>CAVQCZ010000009.1:0-155339 GCA_963711135.1 uncultured Actinomycetota bacterium | reverse complement strand
CTGGGTCCGGTCCTTACGGCTTGGACGCCGCAGGACAGTCTAGCCATAGCCGAGGCAATCGACCGTTCGCGGTGGTCAGGGTCAGCCTGACCAGGGACATGACCGGTCGGCACTCGAGCCCACCAAGCCCTCGAACGCACCCCCGCGGTCGAGCGTCGCGGCCACCATTTTGGTGCTGCTTGCCAGCCGTAACCCGAAAACGATGGCATCGGGGGGCGCGCTGAAAATTGTCCTTGACCTTGACGCTGGGTCAGGGTTCCACGCTGTTCCCATGACCGCAACACAAGCTATTCAGATCGCCGGACTCACGAAGTCCTACGGTGACAATTCGGTGCTGCGCGGGGTCGACTTCGACGTGGCGCACGGCAGCATCTTCGCCCTGCTCGGCTCCAATGGAGCCGGCAAGACCACGATCGTTCGGATCCTGGCGACGTTGCTCAAGGCGGATTCGGGGACGGCCACCGTCGATGGTTTCGACGTCGTGACGAGGTCCACGAAGGTGCGGGAGTCGATCAGCCTCACCGGACAGTTCGCCGCCGTCGACGAGATCCTCACCGGGCGGGAGAACCTGGTGCTCATCGCCAAGCTGCGGCACGTCGAGGATCCGGGCCGTATCGCGGACGAGCTGCTGGCCCGGTTCTCGCTGAGCGACGCGGGGTCACGGCGGGCGGCGACGTACTCCGGCGGGATGCGCCGGCGGCTCGACATCGCGATGAGTCTGATCGGGGACCCGCCGGTCATCTTCCTCGACGAGCCGACCAGCGGGCTCGACCCGCAGGCTCGCATCGCGGTGTGGCAGGCCGTCAAGGAGCTCGCTCGAGCCGGCACGACCGTGCTGCTCACCACGCAGCACCTGGAGGAAGCCGAGCAGCTGGCCGACCGGATAGGGATCCTGCACGGTGGCCGGATCATCGTGAACGGCACCCTCGCCGAGCTCAAGGCTCTGATGCCGCCCGTCAAGGTCGAGTACGTCGAGAAGCAGCCGACGCTGGAGGAGATCTTCCTCGCGATCGTCGGCGACGAGACCAGCGCTGAAAGCGCACTGCACGATGCAGCCGCCACCCCGGCCGGCACAGCCAACTAAGGAATCACCATGAACAGGCGCTTCTTCGACGACACCGCCACCTTGCTGGGACGGTCACTGCGTCACGTCCTGCGCAGTCCGGACACCATCATCACCACCGCCGTCACGCCGATCGCCATGCTGCTGCTGTTCGTATACGTCTTCGGCGGCGCGATCGACACCGGCGGCGCCAAGTACGTGAACTACCTGCTGCCCGGCATCCTGCTCATCACGATCGCATCCGGCATTGCCTACACGGCCTACCGGCTCTTCACCGACGTCTCCGGCGGCATCTTCGAAAGGTTCCAGTCCATGCCGATCGCCCGCTCGGCGGTGCTGTGGGCGCACGTGCTGACCTCGTTGGTCGCGAACCTGATCTCGCTCGCGCTCGTCGTACTCGTCGCGGTGGTGATCGGCTTCCGCTCCGGAGCCGGAATTCTCGCCTGGCTCGGCGTTGTCGCGATCCTCGCGCTCTTCACACTGACCCTGACCTGGCTGGCCGTGATCCCCGGCCTGACCGCGAAGTCGGCCGACGCGGTGAGCGGGTTCTCCTACCCGCTGATCTTCCTTCCGTTCATCAGCTCGGCTTTCGTGCCCACCTCCGGCATGCCCGGCCCGGTGCGTTGGTTCGCCGAGCACCAGCCGGTGACCTCGATCGTGGACACCCTGCGCAACCTTTACGCCCAGCAGCCGGCCGGCAGCCACATCTGGACCGCTCTCGCCTGGTGTGTCGGCCTCCTCGTCGTCGCCTACGTCTTCGCGATGCGCGCCTACCACCGCAAACTAGCCTGATGCTGACGATCAGCCAGCTCGCGTCGTACGCCGGTGTCACGGTGCGAGCGGTGCGCCACTACCACGCCAAGGGGCTGCTGCCCGAGCCGGAGCGGGACCACTCGGGCTACCGGCGCTACGACGCCGCAGCAGTCGTCGAGCTGATCCGGATCAGGACGCTCGCCGAGGCCGGAGTTCCACTCTCCCGCGTGCGCGAGCTGCTGGGGGCTGACGACGAGGAGTTCGCCGCGGCGGTCGAGGACATCGACCGCCGGCTGCGCGCCGAGATCCGCGAGCGGCAGCGCCACCGCGAGCGCATCGTCCAGCTTGCGGCCGGCGACAGCCTGGCGCTGCCGCCGGAGGCGGTGGCCTATCTGGACCGGCTCCGCCGGCTCGGCGTCCCTGACCGGGCGATCGAGCTCGAGCGCGATGCCTGGATCCTGGTGGCGGCCCAGCTACCCGAGCAGATGCCAATGCTGATGACGCACAAGCTCGCCCAGATCGAGACCGAGGCCGTCGCCTCGATCTATCTCGATCTCGTCAAGGCCGCAGACTGGGCGGCCGATGATCCGCGCCTTCCGGAATTTGCCGACCGGTTGGTATCGCTGATCGAGGAGTCCATGGAAGGCTGGGAAGACGTCGAAGCGGCGGACTTCGCGGTCGACGGCGATCTGGCTGAACTGCTCGACTCCGTCTTCCTCAACTCGGTGCCCTTCGCGGCGAGGCTGCTCGAACTCCTGCAAGAGCGCGGCTGGACAGGGTGGACCAACCTCCAACGCATCGAACCCGCGACGGCCGTAGCAGTACCTCTTTAGCCCGGCGACCAGGTGCAGCCGGCCGCTGATCAGCTGGACAATCGGGCGCGCCGGCTTCCTGCTGAATCCTGCCGATCAAGGAAGCGGGGGTTCCGCCCGATAACTGCGACTATGCGACCTCGGCGACCGCTCTGGGCGGCGACATCCGCCATCGTCCTGTCGGTCGCAGTAGTGGGGCTGACCGCCTGTGGCAGCGGGACGGGACGGGGAGCGACTTCAGCGCCAGGTGCTGATCTCACGGTCTACGTCAAACCTGGCGGCAGCGGCAGCGGATCCGGTACGCAGAGCGATCCGTACACGAGCCTGCCGGTGGCCAGAGACGCCCTGCGCCCGAGACTCGCCTCGATGAGCGCGGATGCGCACGTGGTGCTCGGGGACGGCACATACACGCTCACCTCCCCGCTGACCCTGACTGCAGCGGATTCGGGAACCGGCGGGCACACGGTCAGCTACGAGGCCGCCCCAGGTGCCCACCCGGTCATCAGCGGGGGAGTGCCGATCTCGGGGTGGAGCCGGGGTAGTGGGAACGTATGGAGCGCGGCGGTTCCGAATGGACTGCAGCTGCGGCAGCTCTACGTCGACGGACGGCGCGCCCAGGTCGCTCAAGGGAAGCTGCCCGTGACTCTCAACCGGACGGCGACCGGCTATCGCGCGAGCTCGTCGGCCCTGGCCTCCTGGAGAAACCCGTCCGGCATCGAGCTGGTCTACCCGAGCGGCCCGTCCAATTGGACCGAGAGCCGCTGTCGCATCGCTGCCGTTGCGGGCCGAGACATAACCATGGCCCAACCCTGCTGGGACAACACGACCAAGCGCGCCACGCCCGGCACGGCCCTGGCGATCTCGGGGTTCGGCCAGTCGCTCGGCGCCGACTATCTGGCCACCAACGCTTATGAGCTGCTCACCAAACCGGGCCAGTGGTACCTCGACCAGGCCGCGCACCGGCTGTACTACATCCCGCTGGCGGGACAGGACATGCGGATGGCGACGGTCATGGCGCCGCGGCTGCAGACGCTGGTCGACGGGGTTGGAACGCAGGCCTCGCCGGTCCACGACATCGCCTTCCGGGGACTCACGTTCTCCTACGCGACCTGGCTCGAGCCGAGCACCAGCAACGGCTACTCGGCGTTCCAGGCGGGCACGTACCTCAGCGGTAAGGACGCGTACCGCAACCAAGGCGCCTGCGACTCGGCCGAAGCCAGCTGCCCGTACGCCGCATACGACCAGATCCCCGGAAACGTCACCTTCCACAACGATCAGCGCATCTCCTTCGACGGCAACACGTTCACCCATCTCGGGGCGGCTGGCCTCGCGCTCGGCGACGGCAGCCAGCACGACGTCGTGGCCGCCAACGTCTTCACCGACACGTCCGGAAGCGGGCTGACCCTCGGCGGGGTGGATGAGCCGCTCGCGAGCGGGGCCCGGCTGGTCTCGGGCAACCAGGTGCACGACAACTACTTCCACGCGGTGGCGGCCGAATACCAGGACAGCGCCGCGCTTTTCGTGGGCTACGCCCAGTACACGACGATCGCGCACAACCAGATCGACGACGTGCCGTACTCGGGCATCTCGATCGGCTGGGGCGGCTGGCGCGAACGGTTCGCCTACCTCGGGCCGCTGTCGAACTACTCGCGCGGAAACGTCATCAGCCAGAACCTGATCTTCAACCACATGCAGACGCTCATCGACGGCGGCGGCATCTACAGCAACGGCATCGAGGGCAGCTCGATGGCGGACGCCGAGCAGATCACCGGCAACGTCGTGCTGAATCAGGTGCACCCCAGCTGGTCGATCTACACCGACAACGGGACGCAGTTCGTGCGCATTCGGTCGAACGCGGTGTGGGGCGGGCTGTACGTGCCACTGGCGCCGCACCTGCTGCCCGGGGCTTCGCCCTTCTTCTCGTTCGGGGGGTGCGGCGGAGGTCCAATCGACTACGAGGGCAACTACTCGGTCCAATCCGACCCGCCGGCCGGGCTGATCTCGGGCAACGTCAACTGCGGTGGCCATCCCCTCACGGGTGTGACGGTCGAGGTCAACCACGTCATCAGCGCGCTGAGCCAGGTTCCCGCCTCGTTGTTGTCCACCGCCGGTATCACGGTCTCGTACCGCACCGCTCTCGCGCCGGCGCCAGTGCCCGCGAACGTCCCGGCTTTCCACCAGTACGGACCCTCCTGAACCGGCGGCCGACCGGTACGCTGATGCCGGGCCGTGACTGGCGCTGAGGTGGGTCACCACCGGGGAGCGGTTTCCGACGTCGTGCCGTGCGCCTGGGCCACCTTCGATACGGGAGCCCTGATGTCCGCACCGACGCTCAGCACCGCCAGCACCGCCTTCCGCGCCGCGCTCGACGCGGTTGCCGCCGTCGAGCCCCGTATCGCCTCGGCGATCTCCCAGGAGCTCACCGACCAGCGCGAGTCGCTCAAGCTGATCGCCAGCGAGAACTACGCGTCGCCCGCCGTGCTGCTGGCCATGGGCAACTGGTTGTCGGACAAGTACGCCGAGGGCACGGTCGGCCATCGCTTCTACGCCGGCTGCCAGAACGTTGACGCTGTCGAATCGATCGCCGCGGAGCACGCCCGGGCCGTGTTCAACTCCCCGCACGCCTACGTGCAGCCGCATTCCGGTATCGACGCCAACCTCGTCGCCTACTGGGCCATCCTCGCGGCCCGCGTCGAGGCCCCCGCGCTGCAGCAGGCCGGCCTCAAGAACGTCAACGACCTCGCCGAGGCGGACTGGCAGCGGCTGCGGCGCGAGCTCGGCAACCAGCGGCTGCTCGGCATGTCGCTCGACGCCGGCGGTCACCTGACGCACGGCTTCCGTCCGAATGTCAGCGGCAAGATGTTCGAGCAGGCCAGCTACGGCACTCGGCCGGGTAGCGGGCTGGTGGATTACGCGGCGCTGCGGGAGCAGGCGCGCGCCTTCCGGCCGCTGATCATCGTGGCCGGCTACTCGGCCTACCCACGGCTGATCAACTTCGCCACGATGCGGGAGATCGCCGACGAGGTCGGTGCGACGCTCATGGTCGACATGGCGCACTTCGCCGGCCTCGTCGCCGGTGGGGTGCTCACCGGCGACGAGAACCCGGTGCCGTTCGCCGACATCACCACGACCACCACGCACAAGTCCCTGCGCGGCCCTCGCGGCGGCATGGTGCTGTGCACCGACGAGTACGCGCCCTTCGTCGACCGCGGCTGCCCCCTGGTGCTCGGCGGCCCGCTGGGGAACATCATGGCGGCCAAGGCCGTCGCGCTTGCCGAGGCTCGCACCGACGCATTCCGGGACTACGCGCAGCGGATCGTCGACAACGCTCACGCGCTTGCCGATGGGCTGCTGAAGCGCGGGGCGACCCTCGTCACCGGCGGCACCGACAACCACCTGGTGCTGCTCGACGTTTCCGGCTACGGGCTGACCGGGCGGCAGGCAGAGGCCGCGCTGCTCGACGCCGGGCTGGTCACCAACCGCAACGCGATCCCGCAGGACCCCAACGGTGCCTGGTACACGTCCGGCATTCGCCTCGGTACGCCGGCTCTCACTACCCGGGGCTTTGGCCCGGACGACCTCGACGAGGTGTCCGCGCTGCTCGACGAGGTCCTGCGGGCCACCCAGCCCGCGGGATCCAAGGCGAAGTACCAGCTCGACTCGTCGGTGGCGGAGCGCGTTCGCAGCCGGGCCGCTGATCTCACCGCCGCGCACCCGCTCTACCCGGAAATCGACATCACCGGCTGAATCCCGAGTCCGAGGACCTTCTCCTCTACCCCAAGGGGTATTCCTACGCGACCGTGAAGCGGAGCGCGCCGGAAGGAGAAGCCATGGAAGACCACGCGGGTCACGCGGGATACGGGGCCGCGGTCCAGGAGGAGTTGCGCGTCCCGGCGCGCGAGCTGCGGCGGGCCATACCCGAGGTCTACAAGGGTTTCGGGGCACTGCATGACAGCGCCCTGCAAGCCGGGGCGCTCGACACGAAGACCAAGGAGCTCATCGCATTCGCCATTGCGGTGAGCGAATGCTGCGACGGCTGCATCGCTGCCCACGCGCATGCCGCCGTGCGGCACGGCGCGACCGCGCAGGAGGCGGCGGAGGCGATCGGGGTGGCCATCCTGATGGCCGGTGGGCCGGCGACGGTGTACGGCCCGCGGGGCTTCGCGGCGTTCCAGGAGTTCTACGCGGCCATGCACCCGGAGCCGGCAGCCAACGGCCATGCGGCGGCGGTTGGCTGAGGCGCCGCCCGGCCCCGGCTCGCGTACCCGCCGGGGTATCCTCGGCGCAGGGTCGAGGAAAGGAATTGCCGTGCAGCTTCCCGCCGACGAGATGGAGCCCATCCTCAAGCGGCTGCGGCGCGCGCAGGGTCAGATCGGCGGAGTGATCCGCCTGATCGAAGAGGGCCGGGATTGCGAGGACGTCGTGACCCAGGTTGCGGCAGTGAGCAAGGCCCTCGATCGTGCGGGATTCGCCATCATCGCCACCGGTCTCAAGCAGTGCCTGTCCGACACCGGCGACCTCGATGACGTGGACACCCAGAAGATGCAGAAGCTCTTCCTGTCCTTGGCCTAGCGGCCACTCGCACGGTCAACGAGTTCGGCGAGCGCCGCGCCCAAATCGTCGGCCATCGCGTGAATGTCGCTGGCCAGCTCGGGGCAGCTCACCAGGCCCACATACAGGCAGCCGGCGTAGGTCCAGGCCGTCAGGTTCAGCCCGGCGCCCTCGGTGAGGACCGAGAGCGAGTACAGCTCCTCCATGCGCGCCCCGGCGAACCAGCTCGGCTCGCTGGGACCCGGAACGTTGGAGATGACGACGTTGATCGCCGGTGCCGGCATCCGCGGCATGACGTACTTCCACATCAGCTGATAAGGCCAGCGGTAGGCGAAGCGGTTCCAGTCGTGCATCAGTTCGCGGCCGATCTCGGCGTTCAGCGATCGTGCGTTGCGGGTGACCTCGCTGATCGCCGCCAGCCGCTTGACCGGGTCGTCGATGTCGGTGCACAGCGACGTGAAGAACTGGGTGACGTGATTGCCCGACAGGCGCGGCGGCGCGTCGGGTGCATCGATCGCGGAGGGGATGGCCGTCACGAGCGGCTTGTCCAGCTGGAAGCCCTCGCGCTCGGCTGCCCGGCGCAGGCCACCTGCCGCCACGGCCAGCAGCACGTCATTGAGCGTGCATCCGAACGCCGACTTGACGCGCTTGAAGTCACCCAGCGGGAGCTGCGCCGTCGCGACCGCCCGCCCCGCGGAGAGCCGGCCGTTCCAGGGCGCCTTCGCCCCCGAGAGAGGCGGAGGCGGCCGGCGGTCGAGCGTCCGGCGCGCGCGCAGCATGCGAAACAGACCCGTGAAGGTGCGGATCAGCAAACCGGGTAGCAGGCGCAGGTCGCGCACCCGGTCGGCGATCGCGTCGCGCACGAGCGTCACTCGGCTGGGAAGTGGCTCGGGCCTCCACTCCTCGCCGGCCCCCGGCACCGCTTCATCGGGGCCGAGCGCGGCGACGGCGACCAGCCCGGCGGCGGCGGCCATCCCGTCGGCGACGGCATGGTGGATCTTGACGGCGACGGCGACCCGGCCGCCTTCCATGCCGGTGATGAACGTCATCTCCCACAGCGGCCGGTCGAGGCGCAGCGGCCGGCTGTGGATCTCGGCGAGCGCGGCGTCGAACTCGGCCCGGCCGCCCGGCGCGGGCAAGCGCAGCTCATGGATGTGGTCGGCGACGACGAAGTCCGGGTCGTTGACCCAGACCGGATGGTGCAGGTCGAAGGGCACGCGCACGGCGCGGCGCTGCAGCCCCGGCAGCAGATGGATCCGCCGCTCGAACTCGTCCACGAGCCGCCGGCGATTGAGCGCCCCGGTTTCACCGGTGACGTCCAGCACCGCGACTTTCATCGTGTGCATGTGAGCGGTCGCGGTCTCCGAGTAGAGCATGCTGGCGTCGAGGCCCGTCATGCGTTCCATGGAAGTGCTGCCCCTCCCCGCCGCCTCCGGCGCTCGTTCGAGCATGGTAGATAGTGAGCCGTTGCGCTGCTTGTGCTAACGAGGGAGTCCGCGAATGGCGACGACGGTTGGTCAGTTCTGCATTTACGTCAGCGATCTGGAGCGGTCCGTCAGCTTCTATACCGACATCATCGGGCTGAAGGTGCAGAGCCGCACCGAGATCGACGACGTGCACGAGGCGGTGCTGGCGGCCGATCAGGGAGGCGGGCGGCTCCAACTGGCCGAGCGGTACAACGGCGGCCAGCCGATCGATCACGGCTTCGCGCTGTGGAAGCACTACATGATCGTCGACGATTGCGTTGCCGTTCACCAGAAGGCGGTCGACGCCGGCTACACCTCGACGATGGTGCCGGCGCGCCTCGAACGCTGGCCGGTCATCGTCGGCTTCATCAACGATCCCGACGGCTACAGCATCGAGCTTCTGCAATACGTGCAGGACTGAACCGGATGCGCAAGCCGCGGATAGCCATCATCGGAGCAGGTCCCGGTGGCATGTGCATGGCCATCAAGCTCAAAGCGGCCGGCTATGACGACTTCGTCATCCTCGAACGCAGTGATGCCGTGGGCGGCACCTGGTACCGCAACACCTATCCCGGCTGCGCGTGTGACATCCAGTCGCACCTGTACTCGTACTCGTTCGAGATCAAGCCGGACTGGTCGCGGCCGTACGCGACGCAGCCGGAAATCCTGGAATACATGAGGTTTTGCGCCACCAAGTACGGCATCCTGCCGCATTGCCGGTTCAACAGCGAGGTCGTGCGGGCCACCTGGAACGAGCCGTCGGCATCGTGGACCGTCGAGCTCGCATCGGGCGATCAGCTCGAGGCCGAGGTCGTGATCAGTGCACTCGGGATGTTCAACGACCTCGCCTGGCCCGACATCGAGGGTCTGGATTCCTTCGCCGGGACGAGCTTTCATTCGGCGCGGTGGAGCTGGGACCACGACCTCACCGGCGAACGCGTCGGCGTCATCGGAAGTGCTGCAAGTGCAGTGCAATTCGTGCCCGAGATCGTCAAGCAGGCCGGGCAGGTCCACCTCTACCAGCGCACCGCGAACTGGGTGCTGCCCAAGCTCGACGAGCCGTTCACTCCTGAGGAGCTCGAGGCCCGGCGCCGCGATGTGAACCTCGCCCTCGCCATCCGCAAGCAGATCTTCGACGCCGTCGACAGCGGGCAGACATTTTCCAACCTCGACCTGAATGCCGAGCGAGAAGCCGCGGTGCTCGGCGCGATGCAGGTCGTCGAAGACCCTGAAGTACGAGCAAAACTCGTACCCACGCATCCCTACGGCTGCAAGCGCCCGCTCAACTCCAACAACTACTACGAGTCCTTCAACCGGCCGAACCTCGAGCTGGTCACCGACCCCATCGAGCGCATCACCAGCGACGCGATCGTCACGGTCGACGGCCGCTCCCGGCAGATCGACACCCTCATCATCGCCACGGGTTTCGCCGCGAACAGGTACCTGTCGGCGATCGACGTGGTCGGGCGCGACGGCGTGCCTATCGACAAAGCCTGGAACGACGGGGCAATCGCCTACCTCGGCATCACCACCGCAGGGTTTCCGAACATGTTCATGCTGTACGGGCCGAACACCAACAATGGCTCGATCGTGTCGATGATCGAGTACCAGGTCGATTACGTGATGCGGCTGCTGGACCTGCTCGCCACCGAGGAGCTGGCCTGGGTCGACGTCCGCCCGGAGGTCATGCAGTCCTACAACAATGACGTGCAGCGCGCCATGGCCGGCGTCTCCGTCTGGCAGGCCGGCTGCAGCAGCTACTACCGCTCGCCCAGCGGTCGCATCGTGACGCAGTGGCCGTACTCGATGACCGCGTTCAAGGACCGCTCCTCGACGGTCGCTCGCGACGCGTTCGAGGTCGCGACGCGCTAGCTCAGAACGGAACGGCGGTGGCCAGCCAACCCTGTGCCTCGCCGCGGCCGCTCACGGCGCGGCAGAACTCGACGGCGTCGTACTCGAGCGCCGGGCCGCCACTGCCGAACGACCACGTGCCGCCGGCCGGCCCGGTCAGGGTGAGGGTGCAGGGCCGGCCATGACGGCCGGCCCATTCGTTGACGACGTCCGCCACGAGCGCCCCGTCATGGTCGGCCGTCAGCGTCGGCTCGCGGCCGGTGGCGGCAGCGATGTCCATGCGATGCATCCACGGATCGCGAGTCAGGATGACGTCGACCAGGAAGCCGAGGGTCCACGGCTCGATGCCGTCGGTCTGCGCGGGAGGCAATCGCCGCCGGCGGATCAGCGCCGGCACCCGGCGGCGTCCCTTGGCTGCCTTCGGCCCGGCTTTCGCCAGCTGGGCGACGATGTGGTGCGGCTCCAGCTCCAACCGCTCCTCGACCTGAAGGGCGGTGAGCGCGTCGACGAAATCGCCGCCGCGCTTGCCCGCTTCCTTCAGCTGCCGCCGCGTTTCCCACGGAATGCTGAACATGTCGGCCATGCCGAGGATGTGGCACGCCATCGCCCGAACGTCCCACCCGGGGCAGTTCGTCGGCAGCGCCCACTCCTCGGGTGAAAGCCCCGCGAGCAGCGCGTGCACGCGGTCGTACTCCGTCGCCGCAAGGCGCATGGCCACGGGACGGTCGAGCACCGGCTTTCGCGCGTCGGCCACCTCAGCAGCCGAACTTCTGCTCGTACACGTCGGCCAGGGTACGAAGCAGCGCGCCGCCGTCGCCGTGGAACGACGACCCGTGCATGACGGCGAGGGTGCTCGGCTCCAGGTCGGCCAGCTTGCGCAGCGTCGCCGGTACGGCGGGGCCGAGCGATGTTGCCCGGAAGATCTCTTCTGCCTGGATCGATCCCTCGATGATGTCGCCATCGGTGACGGCAGCGACGTCACCGAGCTGCGTGAACAGGTCGCCGGCGAAGAGCGTTCGGCTCTGCTGCTCGAACAGCAGGTGCGACTCCCAGTTGTGGGGCACGTGGGGAGTGGCGATCTCCTGGACGCGGCGTCCGGTCGGTCCCTCACCCAATTCGAGGACCTCGCCGTCGCCGAGCGGAAGCGGCGGCCGGTCAGCGAGGTCGCCGACCGAAACCATGACGCCGAGGGCGTTGTGCGTGACCTGCGCCTGCGGTGCGACCGCCAGGAACTCGTTCATCGCCCCGCACTCGTCGGCTTCGACGTGCGCGAAGGAGATCCAGCGCAGCCGCTCGACCGGCATGACCTTCTCGATCCCCGCGCGTACCAGCGGAAACAGGCCGCGCATCCCGGTGTGGAAAAGCAACGGCTCAGGCCCGTCGAGCAGGAACTGGTTGAAGGCGAAGCCCGTCGGGCCGACCTCCGGCACGAAAGTCGAGATCCGGTAGAGCCGGTCGGCGATCTCGTCGACGCGTGTTTCCATGACTTTCTCCTTCAGCGAGTGCGGCGAGCCCGCGGCGCGGGTCCGTAGAACTGCAAGAACATGGCCACCAGCGACGGCAGACCCGAGGTGAACGTGCCGCGGTCGAAGGGTTCGTGAGGCGCGTTCGACAGCTGCTGGCTGACGACGCCGGAGATGAGCACGGTCCATTGCCGGTAGGCCTCGTCGATATCGACGTCCTTGCGGAGCAATCCACGCTCGCGCAGATCCTCGAACGCCGTGCGGCCTCGGGCGAACACGTCCACGGCCGGCGCGTAGGCGAGGGCCGATGGCTCGTAGCCAGGCACCGGACGCCAGAACATCAGCTGCGCGTAGGCCGGATGCTCGACGCCCCAGCGGGCAAAACTGGTCGCGGCGGCCAGCGCGAAGGCCGCCAGATCATCGCGCGACGGGCGCCGCCCTTGCTGGTCGAGCAGCGTCCAGGTCGCGGTCAGATCCGCCCCGAGCTCGCGCCAGCCACGCTCGAAAACGGCGTCGTACAAAGCGTTTTTGGATTCGAAATAGCCGTAGAGCGACGGGGTGCGGATGCCGATGCGCCGGGCGACGTCGCCGAGCGAGAGCCCCGCGGCGCCGTGCTCGCCCATCAGCTCGACGGCGACGTCGACGATCTCGCGGATCGTCTCCTCCCGGCGCCGGTGCCGGCGATCGGTTACCGCTGCCACCTCGACTGCCATGGGTAGGAGGTTGTCCTAACGCTATTAGGAAGTCAAGAGGGTATTCGTACAAGATCTCGCGAGCACGAACCCCGCGATCGATCGCCACTGCTCTAGCGTTTCCCTCATGGGCCTGCGCACCGGCGTCGTCATCCTTCCGGACCTGTCGTGGGAGCGATCTCGCGAGCGGTGGCGGGAAGCCGAGCAGCGGGGATTTCACGCCGCCTGGACCTACGACCATCTGAGCTGGCGCACGCTGCGCGACGGCCCTTGGCTCGGCGCGGTCCCGCTGCTGGCCGCCGCCGCAGAAGTGACGACGACGTTGCGCCTAGGCACGCTCGTGACGAGTCCTAACTTCCGGCACCCGGCGCTGCTGGCCAAGGACGTCATGACCATCGACCAGATCAGCGGCGGCCGGTTCGACCTCGGCATCGGCGCAGGCGGACCCGGATGGGACGCCACGGCCTTGGGTGGTACGCCGCCGACACTTCCCGAGCGGGCCACCCGCTTCCGGGACTTCACCGCCGCACTCGACGAGATGCTGCGCGTGCCGTCGGGCAGCTACGCCGGAGAGGTGTTCGCGGCGCCCGACTACCGGACGTTGCCGGGGTGCGTCCAGCGCCCGAGGGTGCCCTTCACGATCGCGGCATTCGGGCCCCGGGCGCTCGCCGTCGCGGCCGAGTACGGCGAATGCTGGGTGACGTTCGGGCCGGCGCATTCCGGGGACACCGGCGAGGCCTGGTACGCCGGTGTCCGGCAACAGTGCGAAAGGCTCGACGACGCGTGCCGCCGGCGCGGGCGCGAGCCGTCCAGCATCCGCCGCATGGTGCTGGTGGCGCTGGAAGCCGAATGGGCCGACGGGACGGCCGCGCGCTGGGACGAATTCAGCGGCCGCATTGCCGCCATGGGATTCACCGACGTCGTCGTCCACTGGCCGCGGCCGGAGAGCGCGGATCTGCCCGGCTGCGATCCCGCCGTCTTCGATGCCATCAGCGCGGCACTGGAAGCACGGTGAGCGCTACCAGCGACCTCGTCGACCTTCCGGATCCCGCGGAACGGGAGATCGTCGCGACGGTCCGGGCATTCGTCGACCGCGAGGTTCGTCCCGTCGTGCACGAGCTCGAACACGCCAACACCTACCCCGAGCAGCTCATCGAGACGATGAAGGAGCTCGGCATCTTCGGCCTGGCGGTGCCGGAGCCCTACGGCGAGACGCGCGTTTCCACCCCCTGCTACGCGCTCGTCACCGAAGAGCTCGCGCGTGGATGGATGAGCCTCGCCGGAGCGATGGGCGGTCACACCGTCGTCTGCAAGCTGCTCGCGACCTACGGCACCGAGCAGCAGCGCGAGCGCTACCTGCCGCGCCTCGCGACGGGCGAGCTACGGGCGACGATGGCGCTGACCGAACCCGGGGGAGGCTCGGACCTGGCGAACATGCGCACCACCGCGCGCCGCCACGCGGACGGCTATCTCATCAACGGTTCCAAGACGTGGATCACGAATGCCCGGCGGGCCGGGCTCGTCGCCCTGCTGTGCAAGACCGATCCGGCGGCCGATCCGCCGCACCGGGGGATCAGCGTCCTGCTCGTGGAGAAGGTCGCCGGTTTCGAGGTCTCACGCGACCTGCCCAAGCTCGGCTACAAAGGCGTCGAGAGCTGCGAGCTCCATTTCGACGACGCCCGGATGCCGGCTGACGCGCTGCTCGGCACCGAGGAGGGCCGCGGCTTCGCCCAGATGATGCACGGCCTGGAGATCGGGCGTATCCAGGTGGCCGCCCGTGCTACCGGGGTGGCGCGGGCCGCGTTCGATGACGCGCTCGCCTACGCCCAGCAGCGCGAGAGCTTCGGACGCCCGATCTGGGAGCACCAGTCGGTCGGCAACCTGCTCGCCGACATGGCGACCCGCCTCACCGCTGCCCGGCGCCTCCTGCTGCACGCCGCTGCGCGTCTCGACTCCGGCGAGCGCGCCGACCTCGAAGCCGGGATGGCGAAGCTCTTCGCCTCGGAAGCGGCAATGGAGATCGCGCTTTCGGCAATGCGCATTCATGGCGGCTACGGCTACTCGACCGAGTTCGACATCGAGCGCTACTTCCGGGATGCCCCGCTGATGATCGTCGGCGAGGGGACGAACGAGATCCAGCGCAATGTCATCGTGCGCCAGCTCGTCGCCCGCGGTGGCCTGGACTAACGGGGACCAGCGGCCGATTCTCACCAGCCGCATCGCGCGGCCCGGTTTGTCGTTGACGTCACATGCGGGTTGACCGATCGGGCATGGCCCGCATACTTACCCGATACCCGGGGTAACGGCTAGTTCGACAACGGAAGGAGTCGCCATGGGGGCCATTCCCGGCTTCACGATCAGTGGTCCTCGCCTCGCGGCCGGCACGGCCAGCGCGGCCGCAGCTCTTGCCGGAGTCGCCATCACAGCCGGCCGCCGGGCGCGCCGCACCGCGCCGGCGGGCAAGCCGCTGATGGGAACCGCCGCCCGGTTCACCACCCCGCTGCTGCCGGACGACTACCTGCAGCTGATCAACCCGCTGTGGTCGGCCCGCGAGTTGCGCGGAAGGATCGAGCGGGTCATCCCCGAGACCGACGACGCGGCCACCGTCATCATCCGGCCGGGGTGGGGCTGGTCGTACACCTACCAGCCGGGCCAGTACGTCGGGATCGCGCTGAGCGTCAACGGCCGCTGGCACTGGCGCTCGTACTCGCTGACCTCGCCGCCCAAGCGCGTGCAGAAGCACATCGCCATCACGGTCAAAGCCATGCCGGAGGGCTTCCTGTCCGGTCATCTGGTACGCGGGGTCGCGCCCGGGACGATCGTGCGGCTGGCGCTTCCCCAGGGCGAGTTCGTTCTCCCGAACCCCCCGCCGCGCAAGATGCTCTTCATAACGGCCGGCAGCGGGATCACCCCCGTCATGGCGATGCTCCGCACGCTGGATCGCCGCCGCACCATCCCCGATGTCGTGTTGGTGCATTCGGCACCCGATGCGAAAGAAGTCCTCTTCCGCGCCGAGCTGCACCGGATGGAGAAGTCGCACGACGAGTTCCGCCTCATCGAGCGGCTGACCTCCCGCGACGGCCGGCTGAATTTCGCCGACCTGGACACCATCTGCCCGGACTGGCGCGACCGGCAGGTGTGGGCGTGCGGGCCCGAGAACCTGCTCAGCGACGCCGAGTCGCACTGGAAGGGGGCCGGACTCTCAGGCGCCCTGCATCTCGAGCACTTCACGGCCGTCTTCAAGGCTGGGGCCGAGGGAGGCCATGTGCGCTACGCCGTCTCCGACAAGGAGGTCGACATCGACGGCGCCACCACCCTGCTCGAAGCGGGGGAGAAGGAGGGCATCCAGATGCCTTTCGGCTGCCGCATGGGCATTTGCCACAGCTGCACGGTCCGCATGGTCTCCGGGGCCGTTCGGGATCTGCGGAACGGGAAAGAAACGTCCGGGGAAAACACCAACATCCAAACCTGCGTCACGGCTGCGGCCGGTGACTGCGTGCTGGAGGTCTGATCCACCATGGCCGTTTCCGATGTCAAGGAATACGCCCACCTGACCGAGGCCCAAGTCGAGGAACTGGGTCGCAAGTTCGACGCCATTCGCAAGGAGATCGAGGACTCGCTGGGCGAGGAGGACGCCGCCTACATCCGGAAGATGATCACGCTGCAACGCCGGCTCGTCGTCGCCGCCCGCGTGACGCTCTTCGCGAGCGCGTTCCCGCCCGCCTGGTTCGCCGGGACGGCGATGCTCGGCGTCGCCAAGATCCTGGAGAACATCGAGATCGGCCACAACGTCATGCACGGCCAGTGGGACTGGATGAATGATCCGGAAATCCATTCGCAGACCTGGGAATGGGACACCATCCAACCGGCCGACCAGTGGCGCCACTCGCACAACTACATCCACCACACCTTCACCAATGTGCTGGGCTACGACAACGACATCGGCTACGGCATCATGCGCGTCACCCGCGACCAGAAATGGCGGCCCGCGCACATCGGCAATCCGGTGTGGAACCTCATGCTCGCCACGCTCTTCCAATGGGGCGTCGGGCTGCACGATCTCGACATCGAGAAGATCCGTACCGGCAACAAGGACAAGGACGAGCTGCTTCGCCAGCTCAAGGCGATCGGGCGCAAGGTGCGCAAGCAGGCGGGCAAGGATTACCTGCTTTTCCCGTTGCTCACCGGCCCGTTCTTCCTGACGACACTGACGGCCAACGCGACAGCCAACCTGATGCGCAACCTGTGGGCATACCTCGTCATCTTCGTCGACCATTTCCCGGACGGGTGCACGTACTTCACCGAGGACGAGCTCGAGGACGAGACCAAGGGGGAGTGGTACCTGCGCCAGATCCTCGGCGCGGCCAACTTCCGCGGTCGCAAGCTCACCCACATCATGGCGGGCTACCTCAGCTACCAGATCGAGCATCATCTCTACCCCGATCTGCCGAGCCGGCGCTATCCCCAAATCGCCAAGAAAACCAAGGCGATCTGCGCCGAGTACAAGATCCCGTACAACCTGGGAAGCCTCCCGTCGCACTACTGGCAGACGTTTCGCACCATCTGCAAGATGTCCGCGCCAAACGGCAAACTCTGGAACAAGGACCTCGACCCGGTCGCTCCCAAGCGCTCCGATCGCCGCGACAAGGAGCTCGTCACTGCCGCCTGATCGAGTTATCGCGGGCCTTGGGGCGCCCCGATAGCCTCGTGCCATGTCCGCCATGGCTCACTGGTGCTTCCGGCACCGGCGCCTCGTCCTGATCCTGTGGATCGCGGCGTTCATCGTCATGGGGGCCATCAGCAACGGAGTGGGCTCGCGGTATGCCAATTCGTTCCGGCTGCCGGCCACCGACTCCTCTCGCGCGCTGACCCTGCTGAAGGACGAATTCCCTGACGCATCGGGGGAAATCGACACCATCGTCTGGCGCGTGGAGCAGGGCCGGGTGACCGATGCGGCGGTGCAGGCCCGGATCTCCCCGATGCTGGCGAAAGTCGCCGAACTCCCGCACATCAGATCGGTGGTCAGCCCCTACACCTCAGCAGGCGCCCGGCAGATATCGGCCGGCGGAAAAATCGCCTACGCCGACGTGATCTGGGTGGGTACCGGGCCCTCCACCCCGGGAAGCGCGGCCAAAGCTGTCATCTCCACCGCCCAGTCCGTCGCCACCCCGGGCCTCCAGGTCGAACTCGGCGGCCCGAACATCCAGGATGCGGGCGGCCGGCCGGCCACGGGCCTGTCCGAAGTCATCGGCATCATCGCCGCGGGCATCGTCATTTTCTTGGCCTTCGGCTCGCTGTTGGGCATGCTCCTGCCGCTGCTGTCAGCGTTGGCCGGCATCGGCATCGGGCTTTCGCTCGTCAGCCTGCTCTCCCACGTCTTCCACATCGCCATCTTCGGCCCAACGCTGGCGACGCTCATCGGCCTCGGTGTCGGGGTCGACTACGCCCTTTTCATCGTCAGCCGCCACCGCGCCAACCTGCGGCGCGGGATGGACATCGAGACCTCCACCGTGCTGTCCATCAACACCTCCGGCCGGGCGGTCATCTTCGCCGGGGTGACGGTGTGCATCGCCTTGCTGGGCCTGTTCACCGTCGGGGTCGCGTTCCTGTACGGGCTGGCGGTTTCGGCCGCCATCGTCGTGGCGTTCACGGTGGCCACGTCGGTCACGTTGCTGCCCGCGCTGCTCGGGTTCTTCGGCATGAAAGTGCTCAGCCGGCGAACGCGGCGGCAACTCGCCGCCTCCGGCCCGGCGGGAGAGCGGCTCTCCGCCCGGTGGTGGGCCTGGGGCCGGACGGTCGAGCGGCGGCCCATCGTGCTTTTCGTTGCCGCCGCCATCATCTTGATCCTGCTGGCGATTCCGTTCCTGTCACTGCGGCTCGGGACCTCGGACGAAGGCAACAACCCCACCTCGACCACGACGCGCCAGGCGTACGACCTGCTCGCGACCGGCTTCGGGCCGGGCTTCAACGGCCCGTTCACGGTCGTCGCCGCGACGAAGGGTTCCGGCGACCTGCCGGCGCTGAACAAGCTCGCGTCGGCGATTCGCGCCACTCGCGGCGTAGCCGCCGTCGAGGCGCCGCGACTGGCGCCGAGCGGGCACGCAGCCATCATTTCCGTGACCCCCACGACGAGCCCGCAAGACGCGCAGACCACGTCGCTGCTGCATCACTTGAGACGCGACGTGATCCCGAAAGCCGGTTCGGGATTGACGGTCTACGTCGGCGGGCTGACCGCCATTTTCGCCGACTTCACCAGGGTCATCGACGACAAGCTTCCCCTGTTCATCGGTGTCGTGGTCGGCGTCGCTTTCCTGCTGCTCGCGGTCGCTTTCCGTAGCCTGCTGATCCCGCTCACCGCCTCGGTCTGCAACCTGCTCGCCGCGGGTGCGGCGTTCGGCGTCGTGACCGGGATCTTCCAATGGGGCACGTTCGGCTCGGTGATCGGCATCGGGAAGGCCGGGCCGATCGAGCCGTTCCTGCCGGTCATGATGTTCGCGATCCTCTTCGGCCTGTCCATGGACTACGAGGTTTTCCTCGTCTCGCGCATGCACGAGGACTGGCTGCAAAGCGGCGACAATTCCGACGCGGTGACCCGGGGCCAGGCGGAAACGGGGCAGGTCATCACGGCGGCGGCGATCATCATGGTGCTGGTCTTCGCGTCGTTCGTGATCGGCGGCGAACGCATCATCAAGGAGTTCGGGGTCGGCCTGGCGACCGCCATCGCGATCGACGCCTTGCTGGTGCGAACCGTCCTCGTGCCGTCGGCCATGCACCTTTTCGGCCCGTCGAACTGGTGGCTGCCCCGGTGGCTCGACCGCATCCTCCCCAGCATCTCCGTGGAAGGACCGGAGGACGAGGGAGGTGCCGCCGGGCTCGTCGACCCGCCGCCGATCCCTCCTCAGGCCCCCGAGGAGGTCGTCAGGTCATAGACCGTCTGGCCGCCGATGGTGGTCGCCGTGAAGTGCGACTGGACCCACGACGCGATCTCGCTGCCGGTCCCGGATGAGCCGCCCTGGCCACCGCCGAACCCGCCGAACCCTGCCAAGGCTCCCGCCACCGATGAAGTAGTGGATCTTGCCTTCGCTGACCCACTGCTCGAACTGCGCCAGGGTCGGGCTCGGGTCGGTGCCGTTGAAGCCGCCGATGGCCATCACGGCCTTGCCGGTCGCAAGCTGCAGCCCGGCCGCGTTGTTCGAGCCGACGGTGGCCGCTACCCAGGTGTAGTTCTTGGCGTTGTCCAGCAGCGCCGCCTTCAGCGCCGCGGAGGGGGTCGCGGCGTTCAGCAGGCCGCCGCCACCGCCGGCACCGCCGCCGCCCGTCGCGCCCCTGGGACCGCCGAACCCGCCGCCGTTGCCGGTGCCGTTCTGCTGGAACTGTTGACGCAGGGCTCCGAAGTTGCCGCCCGGCCCGCCGCCCGCGGCCACCCGGCCCGAAGCCCTGCCCGGCAGGCCCGGCCGACGGGATGGCGCCGCTTTTCGCGGACGCCGCCGTCGCCACTGAGTACGCGAACGGTCCGGCCAGCCCGACGCTGATCGCCAGCGTCGCCACCGCCACCGTGATGACCCGGGACATCCGCGGCATGGCGAGGACGTAGCCGGCGACCGCGAGCCCCGCCAGCAGCACGAAGAAGCGCAGCCAGGAGTTCCAGGAAGCGGTGCGGTGCAGCAGCAGGTAGCCCCAGATGGCGGCGGCGCCGATGCCCGACGCGAGCACCGCGCGGGCGGCGAACATGTGCCGCGCCTTCCACAGCGAGACCGCGCCGATGCCGACGAGTGCGCCGATCGCCGGTGCGAGAGCCACCGTGTAGTACGGGTGGAAGATCCCGGACATGAAGTCGAAGACCAGGCCGGTGACGACGAGCCAGGAGCCCCACAGGATCAGCGCGGCGCGCCGGCCGTCGGTGCGCGGCATCCGGCGTGACAGCCAGAGCAGCCCGACGAGGAAGATCAGCGCGCTCGGGATCAGCCAGGAGACCTGACCACCGATCTCGGTGTTGAACATGCGGGTGACGCCGGTGATGCCCCACATGCTCCGGCCGCCAGCGCCACCAGCGCCGCCAGCGCCTCCGCCGCCCACGCTGCCGGTCTCGTTGCCGGTGATGCGGCCGAAGCCGTTGTAGCCGAAGATCAGGTTGAGGATCGAATTGTCCTGCGAGCCGCCGATGTACGGGCGCGAGCTCTTGGGCCAGAGCTGCACGATCGCCACCCACCAGCCGGCAGCCACGAACATGGCGATGCCGCCGTAGAGCGTTTGCCGCACCCGGTGCCAGAAGGTGGTGGGGGCGGCGATCAGGTACACCAGCGCAAAGCCGGGCACGACCAGGAACGCCTGCAGCATCTTGGACAGGAATGCGAAGCCGATCAGCACCCCGGTCCAGAGCATCCACTTCGTCTCGGCCTTCTCCATGGCCCGCGTCAGCGTGTACGCGCTGGCGACCAGGAGCAGCACCATGAGCGCGTCGGGGTTGTTGAAACGGAACATCAGCGTCGCGACGGGGGTGACCGCGAGGACCGCGCCGGCCAGCAGGCCGGCCGCTGCCCCGAAACGCCGCTTGACCGTCATGTAGAGCAGGCCGACGGCCGCGACGCCCATCAGCGCCTCAGGAACCAGCAGGCTCCACGAGTTGACACCGAAGATGCGCGCCGAGATGCCGGTGACCCACAGCGATGCGGGCGGCTTGTCGACCGTGATCGCGTTGCCACCGTCGAAAGAGCCGAAGAAGAAGGCCTTCCAGCTGGTCGATCCCGCCTGCGCAGCCGCCGCGTAGAAGGCGTTGGCGTAGCCGGAGGCGGCGAGGTTGACGATGTACAGCAAGCCTGTCGCTGCGAGCAGGCTCAGCAGCGCGGGACGTGCCCACCTCGGGTCCTGCGGGCTCCCGGTCCACACACGCCCGAGGCGACCGGCGCCCGCCCGCGCGCTCGACGGCGCGGCCAAGCGGTCGTAAGGCAGCCCCGGCGAGGGCGCTGGTGATGTGATCGTCATGTCGATTAGCTTCGGGTGGCGGCCGGTGACGGCCCTGAACGCTACCTGTGCGCATGCTATGAAGGCTGGGACATGGACCAGTTCCGCAACGGCCCGCTGACGTTTCCGGTGCGCGACAGCTCCCCCAGTGGGCCGGCGGACGGGGAGACGGTGGTGCTGCTGCACGGGTTCCCGCAGGCCGGCTCGTCGTGGGACGTTCTGACGCCATCGCTGACCGGCGCCGGGTACCGGGTACTCGCGCCGGATCAGCGTGGATACGCGCCCACCGCGCTGGCTCGCGGCCGCCGTGCCTACCGCATGTCGGAGCTCGCCGGGGATGTGGTGGCGCTGCTCGATGCGGCCGGTGTGGAACGGGCTCACGTCGTGGGCCACGACTGGGGAGCGGCCGCCGCCTGGGCCGTCGCCGCCGCTCACCCGGAGCGCCTGCTCTCATTGACGGCGGTCTCGGTTCCCCACCCGTCTGCGATGATCAAGGCCATCACCAGCAGCACGCAGCTGCTGAAGTCCTGGTACATGCTGTTCTTCCAGCTCCCGTGGCTGCCGGAGGTGATCCTCGGGCCGCGCCGTCCCCGTGCCCGGCGCCGGCTGGTACGGGCCCTCGTCGCGTCCGGCCAGGAGCGCGGCGCCGCCGAACGCGATGCGGCCGCGCTCGCCCAGCCCGGCGTCTTCACCGGCGCGCTGAACTGGTACCGCGCCCTGCCCTTCAACAAGCCACTGGCCCGGGTGAGCGTGCCGACGCTGTTCATCTGGGGGAGGCGCGACGCCTACATCGGGCGCCGCGCCGCGTCGCTGTGCAGCCGGTATGTGACGGGCCCGTTCGAGTTTCGCGAGTTCCCCGGCGACCACTGGATCCAGAGCGACATCTACTACCCGCTGCTGACGCATCTGGCCGCCAACGCGGGCGGTGCGACAGGGGACATCGGAACAGAGCGGAGGCTCCGGGATTCGAACCCGGGAGGGAGTTGAAGCTCCCAACCGCATTAGCAGTGCGGCGCCATCGACCAGACTAGGCGAAGCCTCCAAGCGACCGCCTGAGGTTACCGCACGCAGGGCTAACGTCCTGTGTCACGCAGCGCCGAGTGCCTTCAGCACGGCCTCCCGAAGGGCAACCCGAGGCGCCCCTTCCGGGAGCGGACCTTCGGGCGTGTGGACGTAGAACGAGTCGACCACGTCGGCACCAATCGTCGAGACGATCGCGGTGCGGATGTCGAGGCCGGATCCGACGAGCGCCTCGACGATCCGGTGCAGCACCCCGGGACCGTCGGGGGCCCGGACCTCGACCACCGTCGAGTCGACCGAACGATCCTCGAAGCGCACCTCGGGGGGCGCCGGTGGCAGCCCGCCGCGGCGGCTCGGGTAGGCGCGTTCGCGCTCGGCCAGCCGTTCCGTCAGCGGCCGTCCCTCCCCGGTGAGGGCCGCCGCGACGTCGGCCGTCAGCCGACCCGGTGACGGCAGGCCGTCGCCGTGCCGGGGCTGCACCCAGAGCTCGATCAGCGCTCGGCGGTTCGGAGCGCTCGAGACGGCCGCCGACGCCCGCCGCACGTCGAGCCGGTGCAGCGCTACGGCCCCGGTCACGGCCGACAGCAGCCCGACCTGATCGCGTCCACTTGCCACGACCAATGCCCCGTGCTCGTCCGGCTCCACGGTCACCAGCAGCTCGTCGCCGCTGCGGTTCAGCTTCAGCTCCTGCTCCGGCGTGAGCTGCTTGGGCTGCTCGCGGCCGTTGGTCGCGCCGCCCAGGACGGCCTTGACCCGGCGGGCCAGCTCGGTGATCAGCTGGGCCTTCCACGGTGACCATGCGGTGGGACCGGTCGCTCGCCCGTCCGCCTCGGCGACCGCAGCGAGCAGGTCGATCACCATGGGATCGCTGACCACGGACGCGACGAATGCGGCGGTGGCCGGGTCCTCCAGATCGCGCCGGGTGGCCGTGTCCGGTAGCAGCAGGTGGTGGCGCGCGATCGTCGCCAGCGCGGCGATGTCGTCGCCCTCGAAGCCCATGTCGGCACCGATGCGTTCGGCGATGTGCGCGCCGACCTCGCTGTGGTCGCCGGGCAGGCCCTTGCCGATGTCGTGCACCAGCGTGCCCACAAGCAGCAGATCCGGCCGGGCAACGGTACGGGTGAGCGCGGCGGCGTTCGTCGCGGCCTCGATGAGGTGCCGGTCGACGGTGAAGCGGTGGTAGGGGTTGTGCTGCGGGCGGCTGCGCACGTGACCCCAGTCCGGCAGCAGCTTGATCAGGATGCCCGCGTGGTCGAGGGCTTCGACGACGGCGACTGCGGGCGGGCCGGCCGCGAGCAGGCCGACGAACGCCTCGCGCGCCTCCCGGGGCCACGGCACGGGCATCGGTGCGCTTTCGGTGGCGAGGCGCGCAAGCGTGTGTGGGGAGAGCGGCAGATCCGCGGTCGCGGCCGCTCGCGCGGCGCGCAGCACCAGCACGGGGTCGGTGGCCGGGTCAGCCGCGACGGCCAGCGTCACCTCCCCGTCGTGCTCGACGACGCCTTCGGAAAGGCCGCGCCGGACGACCTTGCGGCCTCCCCAGCGCCGCGGCTTGATGCTTCGTGACGCCCGGTACCACGCCGTGTTCCAGGCGTAAGCGACCGTGCGGCCGGCGTCGGCGACGCTGCGGGCGAGCTCGTCGAAGCCGGCGATGCCGAGCGCCTCGGCCATGGCCGGCTGTTCCTGCAGAAGCAGCTTGTCGCGGCCGGTGCGCCGGTGTAGTTCGCCCCGGACGTCGAGCAGCAGCGCTCCGGCCGCGAGCACCTCCTCCGACGGGGGATCGGCGACCCAGGCGGTAGCCAGCGCACGCACTGCAGTGATGTCACGCAGCCCGCCTCGCGACTCCTTCAGGTCGGGCTCCAGCAGGAAGGCCACTTCGCCGTTCTTGCGCTCCCGCTCGGCGACGGCGGCGGCGAGCTCGGGCAGCCGGGACGCGGCCTTCGCCCGCCACCGCGCCCGCACCTGCGTGATCAGTTCGGCGGAAAGCTTCTCGTCACCGGCCACGAACCGGGCGTCGAGCAGCCCCATCGCGGCCTTCAGGTCGGAGTCGGCGACCGAGAGCGCTTCGGCAACCGTGCGGACGCTGTGGTCGAGACCGACGCCGCTGTCCCACACCGGATACCAGACCCGGTCGGCGAGCGCCGCGATGTCCTTGCCGTTCTGCTTGCCATCGTGCACGAGCACCAGGTCGAGATCGGAGCCGAGAGCCGGCTCCTGGCGTCCGTACGCCCCCACTGCCACCAAGGCGATGCCCGGCCCGGGGTCGCCGAGCAGGCTGGTCAGCCATTCGTCGGCAGCAGCCACGAGTTCGCGCCGAAGGGCCGGCCCGACGAGGTCGGACCGGCCCTTCAGCTCGTCAAGACGTGTCTTGATCGAATGTTCTCCGCTCTACAGGGCTCTAAAGAGCATCGCGCCCGCGTTCTCCGGTGCGTACGCGAACCACATTGTCGATCGGCGTGACCCAGACCTTGCCGTCACCGATCTTGCCAGTCGCGGCTGACTTCACGATGACCTCAACGACGTCGTCGCTGTCGTCATCGTCCACCAGTACCTCGACACGCACCTTCGGCACGAAGTCCACGCGGTACTCAGCCCCGCGGTAGACCTCCGTGTGGCCCTTCTGGCGGCCGTAGCCCTGGACCTCGCTGACCGTGATTCCCGCGACTCCGAAACTTTCCAGAGCAGCCTTCACGTCGTCGAGCTTGAACGGCTTGATGATTCCGGTGACGAGCCTCATGCCTTCACCTCCTCGCGGGGAACGCTGATGGTGCTGCCGCCGCCCGACACGCCGCCGAGCGAGCCGCCGGTGAACAGCCCGCCGGACTCGTACGCCGTCTCGTTGTGCAGGACGGTGTCCATACCCTCGAGCTCCTGGTCCTCGGTCATCTTCATCTTCCAGACGAGGTTGATGCCGTAGGCGATGATGAACGTCACCACGAACGAGTAACCGACTGTGGAACCCACTGCCTCCAGCTGGGTGAGCAGCAGGTGGCCGCCGCCGCCGTAGAAGATGCCGTCGGCACCTCCCACGTCACTGGTGCCGAGGAAGCCGATCAGAACGGCACCGAGCACGCCGCCGACCAGGTGGACGGCACCGACGTCGAGCGAGTCGTCGAGGCCGAGCTTGAACTTCAGCGTGGTGCACAGGCAGCACACCGCGCCCGCGATGACACCGAGGATGATCGAGCCGACCGGTGAAACGAACCCGGCGGCCGGGGTGATGGCGACCAGACCGGCGACGGCACCTGAGGCGGCGCCGAGCGTGGTCGGGTGACCGTCCCGGATCTTCTCCACGAGGATCCAGCCGAGCAGCGCCGCTGCGGTCGCCGTGTTCGTGTTGACGAACGCGAAGCCCGCGATGTTGTTGGCGCCCAGCGCGGAACCGGCGTTGAAGCCGAACCAGCCGAACCACAGGAGACCGGCGCCGAGAAGGACGAACGGCACGTTGTGCGGGCGGAAGTTGTCGCGAGGCCAGCCGCGGCGCTTGCCGAGGACGATGGCGACGGCGATGGCAGCCGCACCCGCATTCGCGTGGACGACCGTTCCGCCGGCGAAGTCCTCAGCACCTCGCTGGAAGAGCCATCCGGTCGGCGAGAACACCCAGTGCGCGATGGGGGCGTAGACCAGAATCGCCCACAGGGAGACGAAGAGGACGAAAGGACCGAATTTCCAGCGGTCCGCCGTCGATCCGGTGATCAGCGCCGGAGTGATGATCGCGAACATCAGCTGGAAGGCGACGAAGACGATCGGTGGGATCGTCGCTCCGATGCCGCCCGGCACCTGTTCGCTCATGTGGTTGAGCCCGGCGAAGTGGAACCCACCGATGATGGTGTTGCTCCCGCCGAACGCGATGCTGTAGGTGAAGCCGACCCAAAGCACGCTGACGATGCCCATGCAGGCGAAGTTCTGCATGAGCATGCCGAGCACGTTCTTCGCGCGGACCATGCCGCCGTAGAAGAAGGCCAGCCCCGGTGTCATGATCAGCACCAGAGCGGCGCTGGCCAGCACCCAGGCGGTGTCACCCGTGTTCAGGGCCTTTGCGAAATCGAACGGCAAGGTTCCTCCAGTCGCCGAACATGGACATGGGCGAGCGGCGACAGTGGCGCTCGGTTCAAGTGCGAGGATCCGCAGTCGTGATTCCGGGCGCGTCACGGGATTGTTTCTTGCGCGTGAATTCAGCTCACGGGTGGTTTGAGACGCGGTGAGGCTGCGCAGAAGCGCAGGTCAGGGCGCAACCCTTGCACTACGCGGCTTAGTCAGCCTGCTCGGTTTGGCGCTTGAGAAGCGCCGATACGGCCCGTTCACGCTCGTACAGGCGGCACCATTCGACGGCGAATCCCGCTCGCCGGCCGATGTCGAGCGCGATCTGCAGACGCTCGTCATCCGCGGTCGCGGCCCCGGACATCACCAGGGTCAACGCCCCGACCACCCCGTCGTGCCCGAGCAGCGGCACGACGAGAAGGCACTGACCGTCCGGATCCTCCGGATCGGAGACGGTCACCGGCCGCGAGGTGCGCAGCACCCGGCCGAGCAGGGCCGGATCACCGACCTCCGCCTCGGCGTCGACGGCAGCCGACGCCACGCGCAGCCGCTCGGTCTCCATGTCGCCCACCAGGTCGACGGCGCATCCGTCCGCGAACCGCGGCACCAGCAGCTGGGCGAGCGCGTGCATGGCCTTCTCGAGGTCGAACGTCGCGACCAGGATGTCGTTCACCTCGGCCAGCAGGCTCAGCGTCCGCTGGGCTTTCTCGGCCGACACCCGACCCGCCTGCTCGGCGCGGAGCCGCTCCTCGCGCTCCTGCTGGGCGACCACCGAATCGGTCACGTCGACCTGCATGCCGATGAACCCGAGCACCTGCCCGTCGTCATCGAACACGGGTGCGGTGGATACCGAGTTCCAGAACGTGGAGCCGTCTGCCCGATAGTTGATCAGCGTCACCATGGACGGGCGTGCCTCGGCGATCGACTGGCGCATCTCGGCGATCTCGGCCGGATCCGTCTCGGGGCCCTGCAGGAAACGCGGATTGCGCCCGATGGCCTCCGACGCGAGGTACCCCGTGGTGCGGGTGAACCCTTCGTTCACCCAGACGATCGGATTGTCCGACAGGCGCGCGTCGGTGATGACGATGCTGACCGTCGTCGCTTGCAGCGCCCGCTCACGGAGCACCAGGGTGTCGCGGAGGCTGGGCATGACCGATCCACTCCCCTGCGGTCCACGTGTCCCGCCACGCACGTCTTGAGGCTACCCACCGCCTCGCCGGGACAGACCCATGTTGCGCGGTTCTACACTCGAGTCATGCCCATCACTCGCCTCGATACGGAAGTCCTGCCTGAGACGCGTACCGGCAGCACCGACGAGGGCGACGACTTCTCCCACTACGCGCGTCGCGAAGAGATCATGAAGGCGAACGTGTTCGGCGGGAAGATCAAGGCCCTGTGCGGATGGGAATTCGAGCCGGTGCGCGACCCGAGCCGCTTCCCCGTCTGCCCCCGCTGCAAGGAGCTCGTCGCGATGGCCGAAGACCTGGGCTGATCCTCGGCTAGCGCCAGGAGGCGTCGTCCAGCGCGAGTGCGAGTTCCTCAGGCGGAGCGAAGGCCGAGCCGCGCGAGACCGGGAGCTCGGTGAGCGGGGTGTGGACGAGTTCGACGGGTGGCCCGATCCGTGCCGCAATCGGGGCCAGCGCCGGAGCATCGAAGCGGTAGACGTCGGCGGCGGTGCCGGCGAGCATCTGCCGGCAATCGGCGTCTGCGAAGTCGGCGAACAGCAGCCGCAGCGCGTCGGTCGTACGCCCGGACGACCCTTCGGGGTGCGGGAAGTCGTGGCCCCACATGATCCGGTCGGTGCCCAGGACGTGGATGTAGCGCACATCGTAGGGGGCCAGCAGGCTGGCGCCGATGTAGCAGTTGCGCCGGAAGTACTCGAGCGGGGTCAGCGACAGGGCCTCGGTCGTCGGTGAGCCGAAGGAGCCGGCGAAGTTCAGCTGCCGCGGGTCGCCCGCGTAGCGCGACTGGATGACCTTCAACTGCCGGGTGATCCGTTCGAGGTCCTCGACCACCCAGCGCAGGCCGGGCATCTCCGTCCAGACGAAGCGCAGCTGCGGGTGCTTTTCGAAGACGCCGCCGACGATGAGGTGGCTGAGCGTCAGCCGCGTCCACAGCTCATGGTTGACGTACTGGATGCTGCGACCGACCTCGAGTTCGGCGCCGGCATCCGGGCTGCCGGAACCCTGGTGCTGATGCACCGCGAAGCCGTGCTCGACGGCCGCTTCCCACAGCGGGTCGTAGCGCGGGTGGAAGTACGGCGGGGTGGGGTGGTTCGGTGGAACGGCCGGCAGCATCACGCCGCCGATCACGTCGTGCGCCGCGGCCCAGCGCATCTCGGCCACGGCGGCGTCGATGTCGTTGGGCATGAGCTGGATGAGCCCGCGGCGGCGCTGCGGCTCCTCGCTGCAGAAGTCGACCAGCCAGCGGTTGTGTGCCCGCAGCCCGGCCCAGCGCGGCTCGAAGTCGGCGCGGGTACGCGGCACGCCCGACAGGTGGGCGAGGATGTCGTAGAACGGCGGCAAGGTGTTCGGGAAGAGCACTTCGCCGGTGACGCCCTCGGCGTCCATGGCGACGATCCGGTCGTGGCTGTTGAAATTGCGGGTGTCGTTGATGTCGACCCACGGGTTGCGCACACCCGCAAGCCACGCGTCGAAGTCCGCGTGCCAGGCCGGGTCCAGGTACGCCTTGTAGCCGGCCATCGGAGCGCCGGCATGCGCGTCCGATGAAAGAATCAGGTAGCGGTCGGCCGACTCCCAGGAACTCATGCGGTCATCTTGGTCAGTCGGCGCAGGCTTGGCTAGATACGGCGGCCGGCCGCGAAAAAAACGGGCGTTTGTCCGGAGAACCGCCTAAAGTCCCCTCTGGCCCAGACAGCCGTATGGAGGCAACGTTTCATGGCAGCGATCGTCGTCGATGGCCTGCGCAAGAGTTATGGAAATACCCACGCTGTCCAGAGCGTGAGCTTCAGTGTTGCCGAAGGCGAGTGCTTGGCCCTGCTCGGGCCCAACGGCGCCGGCAAGACCACAACCCTCGAGATCCTCGAGGGTTTTCTCAAGCGGGACGACGGAACCGTCGAGGTGCTCGGCCGCGATCCCGAGCATGGCGATCGGGCGTGGCGCGAACACGTCGGCATCGTCTTGCAGGGCACCGCAGCCGACCCGTACCTGACCGTGCGCGAGACGCTCACCCGTACGGCCGGCTTCTACTCGGCGCCGCGCGACGTCGATGAAGTCATCGAGCTGGTCGGCCTCAGCGAGAAGGCGAACTCACGTATCGCCAAGCTCTCCGGCGGCCAGAAGCGCCGGCTCGACGTCGCCTACGGCATCGTCGGCAATCCCAAGATGCTCTTCCTGGACGAGCCGACCACCGGCTTCGATCCATCGGCCCGGCGCGGGGCCTGGAAGCTGGTGGACGACCTGCGCGGCCTGGGCACGACGATCCTGCTGACCACCCACTACATGGACGAGGCGCAAGCGCTCGCCGACAACATCGTTGTCATCGGCGCGGGCAAGGTCGTCGGCCAGGGAACTCCCGATGATCTGGGCGGCCGTGATGTGGCGGCGTTGCACATCCGCTTCCGGCTGCCACCGGGCGTTGACCCTGGCTCGCTGCCGGTCGACGTGACCATGGATCAGCACGGCTACTGCGAACTGACCACCACCGAGGACGTGCGGGTGTTGCACACGCTCACCGGCTGGTCGCTCGATCACGACATCCCGCTCGAGGGGCTGGTCGCGTCGCGGCCGAGCCTCGAGGACATCTATCTCGCGCTGGTGCGCGGCGATGGCGACAAGCCGGCCGGCGATGAGGTCTCCGAAACGGTTGGAGCTTCCCGATGAGTGACGTCGCGCTCGTGGCCACCCAGCTGCGTTACGAGCAGAAGAGTTACTGGCGCAATCCCGCGGCCGCGTTCTTCACGTTCGCCTTTCCGCTCGTGCTCTTCTTCATCCTGGTCGCCACCGCCGGAACCCAGCACGACAAGGACCTCGGCGGGGTGAAGCTCGCGCAGTACTACACGCCGAGCATCCTGTCGTTCGCCGTGATGAGCGCGTGCTTCCTGAACATCGCGATGAACCTGGTGCGCCAGCGCGAGGACGGGGTGCTCAAGCGCATGCGCGGAACGCCACTGCCGGCGTACGCGTTGATCGGCGGGATCATCGGCAGCGCAGTGCTGATCGCCGCCCTGCTGTCATTACTGACGATCGTGTTTGCCGTTGCGGTGTATGGGGTTTCGCTGCCCGCCTCGCACATCCTGCCGGTCATCGTGACGATCGCGCTGGCCGCGTTCGTGTTCTGCGCGCTGGGTGTGGCGGTCTCCTCGGCGATCCCGAACATCGATTCCGGACCGGCGATCATCAACCTGCCGTTCTTCGTCATGGTGTTCATCTCGGGCACGTACTTCCCCATCAGCGGGGGATTGGCGACGGTGGCCGCCTGGCTTCCGCTGCGGCCGTTCATCGTCGCGCTGTACTACCACGCCTTCAATCCGCTGACGGCCCACGGCAGCGGCTGGGCACCTCATCAGCTGGAAAGCCTGGCGATCTGGGGGATCGTCGCCACCTTCTTCGCGGTGCGCACGTTCCGCTGGACCCCGCGGCGGTCATAAGCATTGCCGGACCGCAAGCGGTGGCCCTGGATCACGCTCGTCGTCGTTCTGCTGATCGGCGGGGGTGCGGCCGCTCTTCTCGTGCTGCCGTCAAAGGCGAAGAAGGACGCCGCCCTCGAAGCGCTGCAGACGTTCGCGCGGAACTGGTCGGCGGGACTTCCGCAGGACGGTCCTCTCGTCGACTCCCGTGGGGTGGCAGCGGCGTACACGGCCGCGACGAAGGGCCTGGCTGCCGGCCATCCGACCGTGACGGTGCTTGATCCTGCCTTCACGTCGTCCACGGCGGGTGCGAAGCAGCGGCGCGTGGGCCGGCTGCACGTGCGCTGGGCCCTCGGCGGCGGCGCGGCGCTCGCGTACGACACCTCCGCCGATGTGGTCCCGGCGGCAAATGGCCATGACTGGCAGGTGAAATGGAGCCCGGCGATCATCCACCCCGGGCTGCAGCCCGGCGACGCGCTCGTCAGCGAGACCGTGGTCCCTGACCGGGCGCCCATTCTCGGAGCGGGCGATCGTCCGCTCGTCACCGAGCGACCCGTCGTGATCGTCGGCGTGGAGCCGTCGCGGGTGACGAACCTGCCGCAGCTGGCCCAGCAACTCGCAAGCCTGCTGCAGATCGACCCGGCGGCGTTCACTGCCCGGGTGAAGGCCGCGAAGCCGGACGCGTTCGTCGACGTCATCACGCTTCGGCAGGGCGACTACGAGCGGCTCAAGCCGCAGCTGCAGCCGCTGCCCGGCACGGTCTTCCAGACCGGTCAGCTTCCCCTGGCGCCCACGCACGACTTCGCCCGGGCGCTGCTCGGCACCGTCGGTCCTGTCACGGCGGAGCTGATCAAGCAGCATCCCGGCCGGTATCACGACGGCCAGCAGGTGGGGCTCACCGGGCTGCAGGCGCAGTACGACCAGCAGCTCGCGGGAACGGAGGGCATGAAGGTCGTCCTGCGCCGTGCCGCGGGCAGTTCGGCCGCCGACGCCACGCTGCTCACCGTCGCCGCGAAGCCGGGTCAGCCGCTTCACACGAGGCTGGATCCGACCATCCAGCAGGCAGCTGACAACGCGCTCGCCGGCCAACCCAAGCCGAGCGCGCTCGTCGCCATCAGGGTGAGCACGGGCGACGTGCTAGCCGTCGCCAACGGACCCAATGGCGGCGCCTACGACCTCGCGCTGACCGGGCAGGCCCCGCCCGGCAGCACCTTCAAAATCGTCACGACGCTCGCCCTCCTCGAAGGCGGCCTGCAGCCTGACACGGCGGTGGCGTGCCAGCCGACGATCACCGTGAACGGGCGCACGTTCCACAACGCGGAGCACGAGTCGTTCGGCCTGATCCCGTTCCACACCGACTTCGCGGCATCGTGCAACACCGCGTTCGCTTCGCTGGCGCCACGTCTTTCCGCGGAAAGCCTGCAGCAGGCCGCGAGCAGCCTGGGAATCGGCGTGCCCATGAAGCTCGGCATCACCGCGTACGCCGGCAGTGTCCCGGTCAACACCGATCCGGTCGACAAGGCGGCCAGCATGTTCGGGCAAGGCCGGATCCTGGCCAGCCCGATTGCGATCACGACGGCGACCGCATCGGTCGCGCACGGGACGCGCATCGCTCCTCGGCTCGTGACCGACGGCACCGGATCGGCCAGCCCGAGCGCCGGCCCGGCGCTGCCGGCCGGTCCCATCGCCACGCTGCGCCAGCTCATGCGGGAGGTCGTGACGTCAGGAACCGGGACGGCGCTGCTCGGCGTGCCCGGCGAGCCGGTCTTCGGCAAGACCGGCACCGCCGAGTTCGGCAGCGGGCCCAACCCGCCGAGCCACGCCTGGTTCACCGGCTGGCAGGGTGATATCGCCTTCGGGGTCTTCGTTCAGGGCGGAGAGTTCGGCGGTGACACGGCAGCCCCGATCGCGGCGCGCTTCCTCACCGCCCTCGCCGGCAATTAAGCCGGGTCCGCGCTCTGCACGACCTCGAATCCCCAGATCTCGCTGCCCATCGCCGCGGGACCGCCCTCCGACCGCTGCCCCTCGGCCTGCCGATGACCGGCGCCGAACGCCTGCGATTCGGTCCAGCGCACGAAGTCCTCCTCGCTGCGCCACCGCGTATAGACCAGGTAACTATCGCTGCCTTCGGTCGGCCGCAGCAGCTCGAAATGCTCGAAACCCTCGGCGGACTCCACCATCCCGGCTCGCCCGGCGAACCGCTGCTCGAGAGCCTCCCGATGTGATTCCGGAACCGTCAACACGTTGATACGCACCACGCTCATGACAACAGTCTGCCGCGTACGCTGGCAGCGCGCCCTCGTAGCTCAGTCGGATAGAGCGTCCGCCTCCTAAGTGGAAGGCCGCAGGTTCGATTCCTGCCGGGGGCACCGGGGGCACCGTGTGTGGCTCACCCTGCCTGCGTCGTCACTGAAGGCGGTAGCGGAGGTATCCGACGCCGCTGCTGAATCGGTGCTCGTCGATGAGCTCGAGATCGGCACGGGTGTCGGTTGGCAGTGCGGGTTTGCGACCACCGAGGATGACTGGCCAGACGAAGAGGGCGAGCTCGTCGACCATCCCGGCGGCGAGAGCCTGTGCGGCGAGATTCGGGCCACCGATCAACAGATCCCTACTGGCGGCGGCCTTCAGGTCGCGTACCGCGCCGGGATCGAAGTGGCGTTCGAGCCGAGTCTTCGCGGTAGCCGGCGCGGCCAGGGTCGAGGAGTAGACGACCTTTTCCGCCGCCTGCCATGCGCGGGCGTAGTCGGCGGTGAGGTCTGACCGCGTGGCCAGGGCGGAGTCGGTCTCCCACACGGCCAGCGCCTCGTACATGCGGCGCCCGTAGAGATACGTGCCCGCGGACCCCATGAGCTCGGTGATGAATACGAAGACGTTGTCGTCCGGCGGAGCCCAGTCGAGCGCGCCGTTTTCGTCCTCGGTGCAGCCGTCAAGGGACATGTTCGACGCGTAGATCAGCTTCGCCATGACCTCAATGATCGACCCAGCCCCCTGCTAGCCCAACCCGGCGTCCTTCGCGACGGATACCGCTTCGGCGCGGGAGGCGACCTGCAGCTTGGTCAGGCAGGCGGAAACGTGATTGCGCACGGTCTTTTCCGACAGGAAGAGCCGGCGGGCGATCGTGGCGTTGTCGCAGCCGCGGGCCACGAGGTCGAGCACCTCGCGCTCGCGGTCGGTGAGTTGCGAGAACGGGGTGGTCATCGGCGACCACGACGCGAAGGCGCGTCGCTGCGTCGGAGGCTTCGGAATTCACGACAGCTCCAGGGGAATCGGAAGGGTTGCGGTAATCGTGGTGCCGGCACCGGACCGGAGGCCCTTGTTGACCAGTTAGTTACCGGTAACCTGGCGCCGTGGAACGACGTGCCCGGATGAGCGGTGCTGACCGGCGGCAGCAGGTGCTGGCGATCGCGGCCGAGGAGTTCGCCGAAGGCGGGTTGCACGGCGCATCCACCGAGCAGATCGCCCGTCGCGCGCAGATCACGCAGGCGTACATCTTCCGCATGTTCGGCACCAAAAAGGCTTTGTTTCTCGAGGTTGTCGCGACGGCGTTCGACCGGATGACCGAGGGTATGCGCGACGCGGCCGCGGACCTGAAGGGGCTCGACGCGCTGGCACGCATGGGCGCGCAGTACAACGAGCTGCTCGTCGACCGCACGTCGCTGCTGCTGCAACTGCAGGGGCTGGCCGCCTGCGGCGACGAGGAGGTGCGCGAGGCCATGCGGGGCTGCTTCGAGCGGATGTGGTCGACCGTGGCCGGTGTGACCGGGCTGGAACCGGTGACCGTCAAAGCGTTCCTGGCTTTCGGCATGCTGCTCAACAGCGGGGCGGCGCTGCAGGTCTCCGAGGTGGATGAGCCGTGGGCGCAGGGGATTCGCACCCGCATTCAGCCCGGGCTCTTCAAGCGCATCACGACGAAGGCCAATCAGTGACGCCGAAGCGAGCGGAGCGCTAGAGCTTCCAGCTCAGGGTCGGAACGTTGAGGTCTTTACGCGGCTGCTTTCCGAAGAGCCGCCGAAGCGTCCGTCCCCCGAGCAGCAGGAGAAAGAGGATCCATTCCAGGAACGCCATCACGAGCAGCGTGACACCGACCAGAGCAATGGCCGGCAGGAGGATGGCGAGCGTCGGGATCGTCACGAGCAGCATCGCCGGGATGTCGCGGATGGCGCCGTGGCGGCCGCCCTTGCGGGTGAAGACGGACGCCCAGCGGACGGCAGCCCACATGATCCAGCGTGTGGCGAAGGGGACCCCGCGCTCGCGCATCGCACGACGGAGCGTGGCGTCGGCGTCCCGGTAGGAGATCCGGCCGTTCGGCGCCTCGATGCGCCAGAGGTGGTCATGCAGGATCGCCGGCAGCGTGTAGTGGCCGTAGCGCGGGAGAAACCAGACCAGGATCCGCGGGACGGAGGCGAAGTCGGTCGTCTCGTCGACGGAGACCTCGAAGACCTGCGTCTTGCCGCCGTAGGCGAACGGCGCCTTGACGATCCAGTTCGGCGATCCGCCGTCTTCCTGGACCAGCACCTGGGCCTGCGGGCTGAACCCGCCGCCGACGCCTACCCCCATGATGGGGTCGCTTCCACCACTCGCCATGGCCGCCTCCGTCTGCTCGGATGGCGGAATGGTGCCCGAAGCGGCCCCGTCGCGTCACGCAACGACGCGATTTCCGGGGCTGATCAGGCGGGAACCTGCCGGGACGTCTGCTTGCGGTTCAGCACGGGCGAACGGCGCCTGGAGCGCTTGGCTGCGTACATCGCACTGTCGGCGGCGGCGACCATCTCGTCAGGGGTGATGGCCGGGTCGTCGGCCCAGCTCACGCCGACGCTTCCACTGCACCAGATCGTGCCGGCGGCGAGCTTGATCTCGTTCGTCAGCACCGCGCCGACCCGGTCACCCAGCCGCTTGGCCTCGACGATCGAGCCGACGTGGCGGAAGACCACGAGGAACTCGTCGCCGCCCAGCCGGCCGGCCGCGTCGCCGGGGCGCAGGATGTTGCGCAAGCGGCCACCGACGGCAGCCAGAATCTCATCGCCGATGGCATGGCCGTAGAGGTCGTTGGCGGCCTTGAACCGGTCGAGGTCGACGAAGACGGCCGCCGGGCCTTCCGGTTTCCGGGCGTCGGCCTTCAGTTGCTCGGCGAGGAAGGTGAGGATCGCGGTCCGGTTCAGGCAGCCGGACAGGGCATCGTGCGTCGCCTGATGTTCGAGCTCCTGCTGCAGCCGGACGGCTTCGGTGACCTCCGTGAAGCAGATCAGGGCGCTGCCGGGACCGTCCTCACCGGCGAGGCCGCGCAGGTTCACCTGGCAGACCCGGGGCCGGTTACGCGGAGGATGGATGAGGACTTGGACGTCGACGTCCTCGCCCGCGACTACGGCCGAGACGGCGCTTTCGAGCAGGGCGCGCTGATCCGGGTCGACGCACTCGGCGAGCTCGGCGATGTCCGCTTCCAGGTGGAATCCGAGGACGACAGCGAGGCGATCGTTGACATGACAGACCCGGCCCTCGGCATCGATCTGGACGACCCCCAGCGGCAAGGACTCGGTGAGCCGGTGCAGCAGCCGCTCGCGCTCGGCGACCCGCTGCTGCGCCTCGACCTCGGCGGAAACGTCCAAACAGGCGCAGACGATGACGCCGTCGGCGTCCAACCGGTTCGTGAACGTGATGTCGAGCCAGTGGTACGTGCCGTTGCTCGCGCGGTATCGCACGCGCTGCAAGCGCGGCTGTCCCGGCTCGTTCAGCAGCTCGACCCAGTTGCTGTAGCCGGCCGCCAGATCTTCGGGATGGATGTAGTCGCTGGAGCGCTGGCCTTCCATCTCGCGGGGCCGGTAGCCGAGCAGGCGCTCCAGCGGCGCGTCGATGTTGAGGATCGTGCCGTACCGGTCCTGCGTCATGCGCAGCCGCGGGATGGCGGCCTGACGTTCGGTCAGGCGGTCGAGGAACGACGACTGTGGGTCCGGCACCGTGAGCACGCACAGCCGGACCTGGTACCGCTCGCAGGTCTCGAAGATGTGGATGACGACCGGCTCCGGATCCGCCGCCAGAAACCGGATGTCGGCGCGGCCGTATCCGGAGCGCCGGCATTCGTCCAGCGCCTCGATCAGCAGGCCGATGTCGCGCGGATCGAGCGAGTCGAGCGCCTGCGGGGCCAGGCAACGTTCGCGTGGGATCGGCACCTCGTCCGGCACCGTCACCGGCCGCGAGTCCTGCGCCCCCGCGAGCACACGCGCGCTCGGCGCCGCGTCGAGCAACGCCAAGACCTGCACGAACATCTCGTCTGAAGCGTCCCGGCCGGCAGTTTCCGCATTCCCCGCACGGGCGCCTCGACCTTCAGCGCTTGGGCTCACGCTGGGAAACATCGGCCTGCTAACGGGTTAAGCGGCTCACCCAAACGGGCGATTCGACTCCGTTTTGGGGGTCAAACGCCTACTCCATTCGGGTTCAATCCACCGCAACGGCCGGCCGCCGCTTGATCTCGAGTGAGCCGAGCAGCTCCCGCGTGGCCTCCGTGACGGCCGCGACCGCCTGGTCGAACGCCTCGACGTTGACCTTGGCCGGCGCCCGCATCCCGCTGATCTTGCGGACGTACTGGAGGGCGGCGGCCGCCATCTCCTCCTCGGTGGGCGCCTCGACGTAGGGCGGGCGCAACGTCTTGATGCTTCGGCACATACGTCAAACGTAGCCCCGGCCGCCGCGGGCGTTCCCGTACGCTGAAGCCCGGTGCGCCGGGAAGTCTGGTCGGCTGCGGGTAGGTCATGCTCGCATCCACCCCGACGACGCCTGGAGAGATCACGCACGTGAGCGACACCCTGCCGTTCGCCTCCGCCGTGCTGGTCATCTCCGTGGTCGGCATCGCCGCGGTCTTCTCGCACCGCCTCACCGAGTGGCTCCGGATTCCCGCTCCGGTGCTCCTCCTGGTCGCCGCGGCCATCGCGGTGAAAGCCATTCCGAGCCTGCATGCGCCGTCCGAGCGCGGCGTCGAACGGCTGGTCACGGTCGCTTTGCTGGCCATCCTGTTCGACGGCGGGATGCATATCGGCTGGCGAAGGTTCCGGACCTCGGCGAGCCCGATCGTCGTGGTCGGGGTTCTGGGCACCTTCCTGACTGTGGGCGGGTGTGCCGTGCTCGCGCACTACGCCTTCAGCCTGTCCTGGTACGCGGCGACATTGCTGGCCACCGCCGTGGCCCCGACCGACCCTGCGGTCGTCTTCTCCGTCCTGGGCCGCCGCGAGATCGCGAGCCGGGCAGGGACGATCCTCGAGGGGGAGTCCGGCGCGAACGACCCGGTCGGCATCGCGCTCATGGCGAGCCTGCTTTCAGCAGGCAGCCTCAGCGGCGGTGCGGTGCTGCACGTGATCGGCGAGTTCGTGCTGCAGATGGGGGTCGGCGCGGCGGTCGGCGTCGTCGGCGGCTGGGGTCTGCTGGCACTCATGCGCAAGGTGCCGCTGTCGGGCGAGGCGCTGTATCCGCTGCGGACCCTGGTGTCCGTGCTGGCGATCTTCGCGCTGGCGACCCTGGCCCGTGGCTCGGGCTTCCTTGCGGTGTTCGTGGCGGGGATCCTCATCGGTGACCACAGCGCGCCCTACAAGCGCGAGATCGAAAGATTCCATTCGGCGCTCGCGAGCATCGGCGAGATCGTGGCGTTCGTGGCCCTTGGACTGACCGTCGACCTCACGGTGCTGTCGCGGGCCAATGTGTGGGTGCCCGGGCTGGTGCTGGGCGTCTCGCTCGCGTTCGTCATCCGGCCGCTGCTGGTGGACCTGTGCCTGATCGGGACGCGGTTGGCGCGCAACGAGAAATGGTTCGTCCTGTTTTCGGGTTTGAAAGGGGCGGTGCCGATCCTGCTCGGCGTCACAGTGCTGTCCGAGCACGTGGACGGTGCGACCCGGCTCTACGGCATCGTCGTCGTGGTCGTCATTTTCTCGGTTCTCGTTCAGGGCAGCCTCGTGCCGGTGCTCGCAGACGCCCTTCGGCTACCCATGCGCAGTTCGGAACTCGAGCCCTGGACGGTCGGTGTGCGCCTGCAGCATCAGCCTGAAGGCGTGCATCGGTTGGTGGTTGCTCCGGGTGCTGCGGTGGTGGGCCGAGCGGTCGCCAAGCTTCCGGACGAGGTGTGGGTGAGCTCTGTCGTCCGGGATGGGCATCTCGTACAGGTCCACGAGGGAACGCAGCTTCGCACGGGCGACGAGGTCGTCGTGTTCGCCGATCCGGAGTTGTCGGAGCAGCTGCGGCACACCTTCGAACGCGCGGCCTCGGACGACGCGGACGGTCCCGAGATCAGCTGAGGTCGGGCACCATCGCCGTGAGCGCGTCGACGAGCTCGCGGCGGTCGAGCGTGCCCAGCGTCGTGAACGACCCGAGAGCACGCGCGAGCAGCACCCCGATGAGCGCCGAGACGGCCAGCTCCGCCCGCATTCGCGGCTGCGCGACGCCGCGGCGCTCCAGCATGGAATGCAGCGGGCTGACGAGCCGGCGGCTCAGGTGGTCGCGGGCCGCTTCGCGAATCTCGGGCGTCGAATCCGATCGCACCAGCGCCTGCAGCACCGGGCCCGGGCCGCGCACATCCACCCGCGAGACCAGCCATTCGACCAGCTGTGCCGGGGTTTCCAGGTCCTCGGGGCGTCCTGAATCGGCGTCCTCGGCCGTCACCGTCGCGAGGTACAGGTTGACCTTGCTGCCGAAATAGCGGGCGATGAGAGCGGGGTCGACGCCGGCCTCGTCGCCGATGTCGCGGACGGTCGTGTTGTCGAAACCCCTTTCGCTGAAGAGGATTCGGGCCGATGCGAGCAACGCCTCCCGACTCGCTGCGGCGTTGCGTGTGCGCGTCGTACGGGCTGGCGTGCCGGCCGTCGTCATGAGGCCTGCCCTTCGCCGCCGGCGTCAGCGAGCATCAGCCCCGCGCCGGCGATCTCGGCGTTCTCTTCCATGGCGAGCAGCTCGTCGTTGCCCAGCGCCTCCGGCTGGGCGTCGACGGATCGTCCGGGCAGCACGTAGGTGAGTGCCGCCGTCAGCAGGCACAGCACGCCCCCGAGCAGCAGTGTCGTCCGGAAACCGCCGACGCTGGGGAAAGCCGCGTGCGCCTGCGTGTAACTGGCGAGGATGACTCCGCTGATCGCGCTTCCGATCGCCAGGCCGATGCTGCGCAGCACCTGGTAGAAGCCCATCGCGCTGCCGGTGTCCTTCGCGTCGACGGCTTTGACGATGAAGCCGGGCATGGCCGCGAACGTGAAACCGATGCCGATACCCGCGATCCCCATGACGAGGAATGCCTCCCACAGGCCGCTGTGCTCGAGCGCGAACAGCGACATGGACAGTGCGAAAAGCACTGAGCCCAGAGGAATCATGATGCGACGGCCGTAGCGGCGCTCGAACGCCGGCGCGAGCCGGCTGGCGGCGAGCGTGCCGACTGACAGCGGCACCAGCACGCAACCGGCGACGAGCACCGACGCCCCGAAGCCGAACCCGAAGCTGCGGGGAACCTGCACGAACTCCACGACGATCGGCAGGAAGAGGTACATCGTCAACGAGATGATGAGCCCGGCGATGTCGGCGGTCAGCACCATGCGGTGACGCGCTTGGCGAAGGTCGACGAGCGGCTCGCGGCGGCGCAATTCGTAGCGCGCCCACGCGACGGCGAGCAGGACCGAGAGGGCAAGACCGACGAGGACGACAGCGGAGGTCCAGCCCCACGTCTCGGCTTCGCTGAGCACGACGATGAAGATGGCGAGCGACACGCAGAGCAGGGCCGCGCCCAGGGTGTCGAACGGGCGCGACTCGACCGCCGTCGAGCTGCGGGGAAGCACGATCACCGAAATGACGAATGCGGCGACGACGACCATGGCACCGAACCAGAACGACGCGTGATAGTCCGACACCTCCGCGAGTAACCCCGTGATCGGATAGCCGAGGCCCACGCCGACCGCTGCCGTCACGGACAGGATGGCGATGGTGCTCGCCGCCTTCGCCGGTGCGAGCTGGCGGCGGGCGACGGCCATCGTCACGGGCATCAGCCCGACGCCGACCCCTTGCAGTCCCCGGGCGGTGACGAGCACCGGGAACGAGCTCGACGTCGCCGCCATGACCAGCCCGACAAGGACGATGCTCAACGCGACCAGGATGACGCGCTTCTGGTGCGGGCCATCCGCGAGCCGCCCCATGACCGGGGTGGCGAGCGCGCCGGTGGCCAGCGTGATGGTCAGCAGCCACTCACCCGCGCTGAGCGAGACGTGACTGGCCGCTGAGATCGACGGGATCAGCGGGGCGCCCAGGCTGCTCATCACGGCCACGACGAGACCGACCAGGATCAGCGTCGGTACGAGCGCCCGCTTCTGCGGCGCGGTGAGGTCCGTCGTCGCCACCGCCGTCGCGGCCACCAGCGGCTCCCGGAGCTAAGTCAACAAGTGATGACATCGTACGCTGACATCAGCTCGTGCCTTCGAGCCAGGGGCGGGTCAGACGTTGTTGGCGGGGTTGGCGCTGGGCCTGGGGTCGGGCACCAGCAGCTCGACGTTGCGGTCGGAGGTCTCACCTCGCCGGCCGTCGACGGTCGCGCTGTGGCCGGTGCGCTCCTGCCAGTCGTTGGCCGACAGCAGGCGCGAGAGCGCGGCCAGCTGCGCCGGGGTTTGCAGCTTCGCCGGGTCGGGGTGGGGCGCGACGAAGTCGAGGATGGTCCCGAAGACCGAGAGCGTGCCGTCGTGGTTGTCCATGATTTCCACCAGCCGGCTCTGCTGCGGCCAGTCGATGTGCGACGCGGTGTTCAGCTCCCAGAACCCCCCGGTGCCCGACGTCCGCTTGTGCGGGACGACGGCGTTCACGTGCGTGTGGCCGTTGACCCAGAGCACGACCTGGGGATAGCCGAGCAGGAACGTCGTCATCTGCGGCCCTAGGATCCGGGGTCCCTTCTCGCCGGGTGCGAGCGAGGTGTTGTCCATCGTGCCGATGGTGTGGTGGCTGAACAGGACCACGATCTTTCCGGCCGCGGCCGCCAGCTGGGTCTTCAGCCACGCGAGCTGCGCCGAATCCAGCGAGCCGTTGGACAGCCCTCCCGGGTTCACGGTGTCCAGCACGATCCCGAGGATCTGATCGGAGGCCTCGAACGTGTAGTACGCCGTCCCGGCGCTGCGGTTCTTGGCAGTGAAGCCATGCCCGACCGGCGTTCCCGTCGTGGTGAAGTGGGCGGCGATCGTCTCGGCGCGCGAGATCACTTTGCGCTTGGCGTCGGCGGTGACCGTTCGCGCGGGGAGCCCTTCCGGCAGCGGCTTGCCGGCCAGCAGGTTGCCGGCGAAGGCTAGCGCACTGATGCTCGCCGGCAGCCCGACGATCTTCGTGGTGCCGGTGGAGATCTTCGAGAACGGGCCGTCCAGCGGGGCGTTTCCCTGAATGAGTCCGTCGTGGTTGCCATAGGCGGTGTACCAGGGCATCCCGAGCCCGGTAGCGGTGAACGGGCGCCGTACCGCATCCAGCAGCCCGGGCACGCGCGGGAAGCCGTACTTGGTGATGGCGAGGTCGGCCACCTTGCCCGCAGGCGGCCCGTCCGGATGCCAGTAGTGCGTGTCGTAGTAGGCCGGGTCGCTGTCGGCGACCCCTTCCCACTTCGACAGATCGCCGGAATCGGCGCGCACCTGCCCGCCGCCGTCGAGCAGGTCGATTATCCAGCGCAGCTCGTTCTGCTGGCAGTTGTCGACGGCATCGCCGGTGCTGATGGCGAAGGCTGGGCGCTGCTTGCTCACCGGACCCGGCCCGAGCGATCGGACGGTCGAGGCCATGGTGTCGGCCACGTGAGCGCTGAGGAACTCGTGCGGCCGGTAAGCGGCGATCAGCGGGCCGTCCGGGACGGTGTCGTCGTAACGGTCGAGGAACTCCACGCGGGCCGGCGACTGGGCGTCGACCGTATGGATGTCGGTCAGGTGGGAGAAGGTCAGCAGCGCTGAGCGGCGCCCCTCCCGTCCGGACTTGGCGGCTACGCCGAGGTCGGCACGCGTGAGGTGGGGCTCTCCCGCGCCGGTGATCAGCTGGACGAAGCCGCTGGTGCCCGCCGGCCCGCGGAGCAGGGTCTGGTCAAGCGTCGTAGGGGCCGCTGCGCCCGTTCCCCCGGATACCGAAGCGCTGGGGGACGGCACCGGCGACGACGTGGGCGACGGCAGGGGTGAGTGCTTCGTGCTGCTGCAGGCATCGGCGATCGCGACCGCCGGGACGATGAGCCCGGCCTGCAGAAGTGAACGGCGGGTGAACGGCACGCGCGCCATCATGCCTCGGCCAGCTGAGCTTGCGCTGCATCTGGCGAGTGCGGGAGCTGCGAAACGGCCGCAGACTACGGTGCGAGCGGGGCGTCCTTGCCGTAACCCGGCTGGTTTCCCAGCAGACCGTTGGGCGTCGGGGCGTTCTGCGAGCCGCGCGGCAGCGTGCTGGAGCCGGTCGGCGCCGTGCAGGTGTAGTTGTACGGGAAGGCGTTCGTCGTCGTGTAGGCCTCGGGCGGACGGGCGTAGCTCGTGCTGTAGCCCTGGGTGCAGATCGACGGCTGCTCGGTCGGCGGCACGGGCACACCGAAGTTCGACTTCCCGTCGGAGAAGGCGTCGAAGGCCGTCGCGATGACGTACGGGTAGAGGATCAGCGTCATCCGCAGCTCTTCGAGTCGCGGCTGGACGACCTGTCCCAGGCTGACCCCGTTGTTGAGCAGGTTCGTGACGGGGATGTTGAGCCGGTTGATGAGGTCCGTCAGCTGCTGGGCCGCCGGCGTTCCCTTGTCGAGCACCCCGCGCAGATCCGCGTCACTCTTGCGCAACTGGTCGGAGAACGAGGCGAACGCGCTCGTGTAGTTCAGCGTCTGCTGGCTGAGGTCGTTCTGGGTGTCGAGGACCTTGCCGCCGTCGTTGATGAGGCTGATGGTCTGCGGCAGGTTGGTGGTCGCGGTCGAGACCAGCGAGTTCGTCGCGTCGAGCAGCCGGCTGAGTGAGGGTCCGGTGTCACGGAAGGCCGCGCCGAGCTCCTTGATCGTCGTCTGCAGCGCGGACTTGGGCAGCGAATTGACCAGCTTGTCGAGGTTGACCAGCAGGGTCTGGGTCGATACCGGCAGCGAGACATTCTGCTGCGCGATCGTCATCCCGTTGTGCAGGTAGCTGGTCGCTTTCGTGATCGGATGCTGCGGCTGCAGGTCGATGTACTGCTCGCCGATCGCCGATCCGTTGCCGACGATGGCCTTGAGATCCGTGGGAATCGGCATGTTGCCGCTCATGTTCAGCGCGACGCGGATGCCGGTGGGAGTCAGCGAGATCTTGCCGACGCGGCCGACGTCGACGCCGCGGTAGGTCACGCTCGCCGTGCTGAAAAGCCCACCGGAGTCGCGCATGTCGGCGTACACGGTGTAGCCGTTGCCGAACAGCGCCTTGCCGACGCCGATGTAGTGCACCAGGACGTACGTCACGCCGACGATGGTGATCACGGTGAAGGTGAGCACCTTGAGCATGACCGAGCGCCCGATCATTGCAGCGGCTCCAACATGATCTGGTCCAGCCGGGTCGTGATGGACACCGGTAGCGCTCCGTTCAGCTGCTCGGGTTCGGCGACGCCGTTCGGTCCGAGCAACCCGGAGATTCCTCCGAGCAGCCCGCCATTGGAACCACCGTTGCCGCCGCCACTCGTCCCGCCGCTCGTACCCGTGCTTCCGCTTCCGCCGCCGATCTTCGGCAGCGGCAGCGAGGGAAGCGACGGCAGGGGGATCGGCAGTTTCGGCGTCGGAGTCTTCGTGCCACCCCCGGTGGTCCCGGTCGGCGTCTTGCTCGTGCCGCTGGCGGCGATGGGGGTCGTGAACCCGAAGTTCCTCATCAGCGACGCCGTCGACAGGTCGATCTGGAGGTCGATGTTCGTGTAGTCGCCGCGGTAGACGTCCTGGGTGCCGTCGGCGTTCGGGAACGTGAAGAGGATCTGCAGCGTCGTCGGGATGTATTGACCCGCGGCCGCCAGCTGGGTGAGCGTCGGCTCGAGGTTGCGGAGGTTCGCCAGGAAGTCGTCGCGCGAGGCGTTGATCACGCGGGTGGCCACGTCACCGAGGTGCGACAGGGAGGTCAGCATCTTGGTCAGCTGGACCCGGTTGTCGGCCAGGATCTGCAACGCCGTCGGCAACTTCTCGAGCGCGGTCGTCACGGTCGATTCCTGCGACTGGATCGTCGCGGCGAGATGATCAACTCCGTGCAGCGCCGTGAGGATGTCGGACTTCTGGCCGTTGAGACTGGTGGCCAGCGTCTTCAATTGGTTGAACAGATCGCGCGTGTTGCTCTCCCGGCCGGACAGCGCCTGATTGATGGACTGACTGATGGTCTGGATCTGCTGCAGGCCACCACCGTTCAGCACGAGCGAGAGCGCTCCGAGGACCTCTTCGACCGTCGCATCCGAGTCGGTCTCGGGTAGCGCGATCGTCATGCCCTTCGTGAGCCGCCCGCGCCACAGTGCATGGTCCTGCGGAGGCTGCAGAGCCACGAACTTCTCGCCCAGCAGGCTGGTCTCCGAAACGAGCGCGGTGGTGTTGGCCGGCAGCACGACCGAGTCCTTCAGCTGCGCAACGACGAGCGCGTGAGTGCCCTGCACCGATACCGATTTCACGTGGCCGACGGTGGCGTCATCGACCTTGACCGCCGAGTACGGCACCAGGTCCTGCACATCCGCGAACTGGATGTTCACCGTGTACGTGTGACTGCCGCTCGCCACGGCGCCGGGCAGCGGGAAGGAGTAGATGCCGTTGAACTTGCAGCCGGTCGACGCGACGACGACGAGCCCGATGACGGCGGCCAGTCGCCGGACTCTCGTACGTTGCAACGGATTCACTTGCCTACCCCCAGCAAGCTGCCGAGCGAAGGTGTCCCGCTCGTCGGGGAGGCGGCCGACTGGAATGCGCTGATCACATCGGTCGGAAGCTTCACCTTGTCCAGCCCGAAGCTCGCAAGCAGGCTGCTGCACTGGTCGGCAGGCGACATTCACCGAACCCAGCACCGAGCAGATGAAAAGCGCTGGGGTGTCGGTGATGTCGTTCATCGCGAAGCGCCCGTCGAAGGCCTTGGCGCCCGGGTCGTACAGGTGGGTGTAGTTCGTCGAACCGAGCGCGCCGACGTCGATGAGCTTGCCGAGCAGGTCCTTGTCCTTGACGAGCACGTTGGTGACGCTGGCCAGCGCCTGAGATGTTGCTCTGCAGGTTGGCCTTGTTGCTCTGGACGAAGTTGGTGACGTCACCGAGGGCGCTGTTGAGGTTGCTCAGCGCCTCGCCGAGTGCGGTGCGGTCGCCGTTCAGCTCGTCGCCGACCTTGGCCAGATCGTTCGTGAACGCCCTGGTGTCCGAGTCGTGCTGGGCCAGCAGGGTGGTGAACGACTGCAGGTTCTTGATGGTCTGGAACAGCGCGCTCTTGTTGTCATCCAGCGTGCCGGCGAACTGCGAGACCGACGTGATCATCGAGTGGATGTCGTTGCCGTTGCCGGAGAGGTTGTCGGCGGCGACGTTCATCAGGTTGGACAGCGCGCCGTTCTTGTTCGCCCCGTTCGGGCCGACGTCTTTGGCCAGCTGGTTCAGGTTGTCGAAGACCTGGTCCAGCTCGAGTGGCACGCCGCTCTTCTGCAGCGGGATCACTGCTTTGTCGGCCAGCACGGGACCGCCGGTGTAGGCCGGGGTCAGCTGCACCACGCGGTCGGCGACCAGTGTCGGGGTGAGGATGACCGCCGAGGCGCTGGCCGGGATGTGCTGGCTCGACTTGTACTTGATGGTGACCTTGACCTTGTCACCGTCGGGGTGGACGCCGGTGATGCTGCCGACCTTGACGCCGAGCACGTCGACGTCGCCGCCCTTGTAGATGTGCACGGTGCGGGAGAAGTAGATGGTCGCCGTCTTCATCGGCGTGGACTGGGCCAGGCGAAGACGATGATGGCGAGCAGGAGTACGGGCACCAGCACCTTCGCAATGCGGCGCAGGCCCTCAGGCGTCGACAGCTGTCCGAGCATGGTTGCTATCCCCGGCCGCCGCGGGAAGCGAGCTGATGCCGAGCAGATCAGCAAGGCTCGTCGGGAGCGGGATGCCCTTGCGCGCCCTTTCCGCCGAGGATCTGGACGGGGTTCGTCGCATTGATCGCCGTCGCGTCGTACCAGCCGCCCGAGCCGACGATGTTCACCAGGTTCCGGGTCGTCGGGTAGAGCAGCGTGATGGTGTCGTCGAGCGACTTCTGGTTGTTGTTCAGGATCTGCAGGACGTTGTGCAGATGGTCAAGGGCCGGCTTCAAGGTCGCCTGGTTGTCCTTGGTGAGACCCTCGAGTTGCTGGGCGAGCGAGGAGGTGTTGGTCAGCAGCTGGTTGATGACCTCGCGGCGGGCGTCGAGTTCCTGCAGCAGCTTGTCGCCGTCCGTGAGGATCTGCACGAACTGGGTGCGGCGCTGGGCGAGCACCCCGGTCACGTTTGCCAGGTGCTGCAGCAGCTCGCTGATCTGGTCGTCGCGCGAGGCGATCGTGTTGGACAGCTGGGTGAGCCCGGTAAGCGTCGACTTCAGTGGCGCCGGAGAGTTCTTGAAGGTCTCGGCGATGGTGCTGAACGCTTGAGCGAGCTGCTTTTTGTTGATGCTGCCGACGGTGGACGCCACATCCTGGAACGCCGGGCTGACGTCGTAGGGGGAGGTGGTGTGGTTCAGCGGGATCTCCCGGCTGGTCGGCCAGTTGCCGGCGCCGGCCGGCTGCAGGGCCAGGTACTTGTTGCCGAGGAGCGTGAAGATCTGAATGCTGGCCGAGGTTTGCTCACCGAGGTGCACCGAGGAGTTGCGGACGCTGAAGCGGACCCGGACATGCGATCCCTCCAGCGACACCTGATCCACCTGCCCGACGTCGAGCCCGGCGACGCGCACCTTGTCGCCCTTACGCAGCCCGGCCGCCTCGGCGAACGCCGCCGTGTAGCTCCTTCCCCGGATGAACGGCAGGTTCTGCAACTCGAAGGCGAAGTACAGGATCACGAGGGTGCCGACGATGAAGAGCGCGCCGACCGGCAGCGGGTTGAACGACCGGAACGACGGGATGTTGAGGCGGAAGAGGCCCATGCCTGCTACTGCGCGCCATCAGCTGCACCTCGGTGCGGTGTTCGTGTACTTCGACGTCGTCGAACCGTTCGGGAGGATGAACGACACGGCGCAGATGTACTCGTTGAAGATCGAGCCGTAGGACGCTGCGGGTGCGATGTTGCGCAGCTTCGCCGGCGTGTTCACGACGAAGTTGTTGATGAGCTGGCGGGCGCCTGCGGTGTCCAGCTTGCCGACCAGCTGGCCGAGCTGCGCCACATCGGTCTTCAGCGCGGGGCGCGCCTGCGTGAGCAGATCCGCGGTCGTGCCGGCGAGAGAGTTGATGCTGGTGAGCGAATTGCCGATGGCGTCGCGGTCCTGGGAAAGGCCGCTGATGAACGTCTGGAGGTTTCCGAGCAGCTTGCCGAGCTGCTGGTCGCGCTGGTCGATCGGGCCGAGAACGGCGTTGAGCTTGTTGATGACGTCACCGATCAACTGGTCGTTGCTGGCGAGTGTCGTCGTGGCGCTGCCCACCTGGGTCAGCAACGTGTCGAGGGTGCCGCCCTCGCCCTGCAGCACCGAGATCAGCTCGTACGACAGCTGGTTGACGTCCTGCGGGTTGAGCGCCTGCAGCAGCGGGCGGAAGCCGTTGAAGAGCGCGTTCAGATTCAGCGCCGGGGACGTGCGCGACAGCGGGATGGTGGAGCCGGGGGGCAGCGGCTGAGCCGATGCTCGGCTGCGTCGCGGCGGCCTGGGTGAGCTGCGTCGGCACGGCGGCCTTCTTCGCCGGGCTCTGGTTCGTGTCCGAGCTCGAACTCGTGAGCGCGCCGATGGCGAGGTAGCGCTGGCCGATGAGGTTGCGGTAGCGGATCGCGGCGGTGGTCTGGGTCGTCATCGGAACGCTCTTGTTCGACCTTGAACGACACCAGCGCCTGGGTGCCGTGCACCAGCTTGACGCCCGTCACGCTGCCGACCTGAACGCCGGCGTAGCGCACCTCGTCCCCGGCTGTTGAGGTTCACGGCATCGGTGAAAATAGCCTTGTAGCTGCTGGTCGTTCGGAAGGTGACGTTGCCGATGGTCAGCGCCAGCAACGCGGTCGCGACCAGCGTCACGACCGTGAAGATGGCGAACTTGACCGCCGCAGGACCGGTGGAGATCATCCGACGTTCACCTGCGTCCCGCGGGCGATCGGCCCCCACAGCAGGCTGTCGATCGCGGGCACCTTGTCGGCCGGGCGCCCGACGATCGGCGCGAGCAACTGATTCATCCAGTCGCGCTCGGCCTTGGTGCCGGCGTCACCCATCGAAGGGCTGCCGGGAGTGGCGGCACTCGCCCCTCCGAGCAGCTTGCTCAGCGGGCCCTCGAGCGGAGCGATGGGGCTGGTGCCGTTGGGGTTCGGCGGGATGACGGTGTCCAGTCACGCCGGAATCAGCGGCGCGTCGCCCGTCCTGCCGTTGCGGCTGGCGAAGCGCGGGTCGTCCTCCGTGCCGTCCTTGAACTGGATCGTCGGCAGCTGCCCGGGGTTGGGCAGCCCGAAGCAGTTCGGGCCGCGGGTGTCGCTGTACTCGGGGGCGTCCAGCGGGTAGATGTAGGACGGCTTCGGGCTGTGGAACTCGAGCTTGACGTAAGCGGTGTGCTGGGTGTCGCGCGAGGCCTTGATCCGCGGCAGCAGGTTGTACATGCCGTGGAAGAGGCACTCGTATTCGGGGGAGTACTCGGCCAGCATGGCGAGGGCGTCCTTGTTGACGACGTTGACCTGCACGATGCTCTGCGCGTCCTGGGCCAGGAACTGCTGCGTGGTCTGCGCGGTGCCGGTGAGCTGCTTCAGCAACGCGGCGTACTGCTGCGACTTCGACGTGATGGTGTTGCCGGTGATCGTGAAGTTGCGCAGCATGGCGAGCAGCGCGGGGGCGGCCTGGTCGTAGGTCGTCGCGACCTTCGCCAGTGCCTGGAAATCATGCTGCGATCTGCGGCATGTGCGGGTTCAGCTGCTTGAGGTAATTGTCGAGCTCGACGGTCGTCTGGCCCAGCTTCTCGCCGCGGCCGGAGAGCGCGTGAGGCCATCGCCGAGAGCGTGCTGTTGAGCTCCTGCGGCTGCACCGTGCGCAGCAGCGGTAGGAGGTCGTTGAGCGCCTGATCGATCTCGAGCGCCGGTGTCGTCCTGTCCTGGCCGATGACGGCGCCGGACGCGATGTGCTTCGCCGAAGGGCTGTTCGGGCGTGACGAGGTTGACGTACTTCTCGCCGAACACCGTCTTCGGAAGCAACTCGGCGTCGACGTTCGCCGGGATGTCCTTGATGTACTTGGGGTTCAGCGCCAGCTTGATGACGGCGCCGTTGCCGTTGCTGTTGATGGATTTGACGCTGCCGACGATGAGCCCGCGCATCTTCACGTCCGAGCCGTTGAGCAGCTGCAACCCGGCGCGCTGGATGTGCATGGAGACCGGCACGGTGGTGGTGAAAGCCTGGTTGAACAGCAGGATGCAGAACGTCGCAATCACGGCGACCGTGGCCAGCATCGCCACGCCGTACAGGACGTACGGCTGGCGCCTCGGCCGTGGCATGAACATGCGATCAGCCCGCGATCCGTACGCTCACGGCGCTGCCGTAGAGCGCGAGGTCGAGGAACAGGTCGACGGCCACGACCGCGGTGATGGCGAGCCGCACTGCCCGGCCGACCGCGACGCCCACGCCGGCGGGGCCGCCGGCTGCCTTGTAGCCGTAGTAGCAGTGGGTCAGGATCACGATCATCGCGAAGACCATGACCTTGCCGAACGAGATCATGATGTCGGTCGGCGGCAGGAACTGGTTGAAGTAGTGGTCGTACGTGCCGGACGACTGGCCGAAGAGCTTGGTCGTGATGAGCCGGGTGGAAAGGTACGACGCCAAAAGACCGAGCACGTACAGCGGGATCACGGCGACGGCCCCGGCGATCAACCGCGTCGTCACGAGGTAGGGCACCGACGGCACCGCGATGGCCTCGAGCGCGTCGATCTCCTCGTTGACACGCATCGCTCCGAGCTGGGCGGTGAAGCCGCATCCCACCGTGGCTGACAGCGCGATTCCGGCGATGATCGGGGCGATCTCACGGGTGTTGAAGTAGGCGGAGATGAAGCCGGTGTAGACGGCCGCGCCGAGCGAGTTCAGCGAGGTGTAGCCCTGCTGGCCGACCTCGAGCCCGGTGAAGAACGTCATGAAGATGACGATCACGACCGTGCCGCCGATGACGGCGAGCGCGCCCGTACCGAAGGCGACTTCGGCGAGGAGGCGCAGGACTTCCTTCTTGTAGCGGACGACGACCTTGTACGACCATCCGATCGTCCGCACGTAGAACGAGCCCGAGCGGCCGAGCTCGTCCAGGCTGCCGGTGATGCGGCCGCCCGCCCTGCCCAGCGATCGCAGCGGGGAGGGGATCAGCGTGCGCGGCGGCCGCGCGTGCGTGGCCATCTAGAGCGCCTTCTGCGGGACGATCTGGTTGTACAGCGTGCTGGCCGCGAAATTGATGGCGAAAAGAAGCATGAAGGTGAAGACGACCGTCTGGTTCACGGCGTCGCCGACGCCCTTCGGTCCGCCCTTCGCTGTGAGGCCTTTGTACGACGCCATAAGACCGGCGACGAGCCCGAAGACGAGCGCTTTCGCTTCCGCCTGATAAAGGTCGGGCAGCTGGGCCAGCTCGGTGAACGACGCGAAATACGGCCCCGGTGTGCCCTGCTCGACGATGACGCTGAAGAAGTAACCGCCGGCGACACCGACCACCGAGACCAGCCCGTTCAGCAGCACCGAAACGAGGGTGATGGCGGCGACCCGGGGGACGACCAGCCGCTGCAGCGGGCTGATGCCCAGCACTTCCATCGCGTCGATCTCTTCGCGAATCTTGCGGGCGCCGAGATCGGCACAGATGGCCGAGCCCGCGGCTCCGGAAATGATGAGCGCCGTCACGATGGGCCCGGCCTCGCGTACGACCGCGATGACGGACGCACCGCCGTTGAGCGAGACCGCGCCGAGCTGGCGGATGAGCGCGCCGGTCTGCAGGGCGATGATGGCGCCGAACGGGATGGACGTGAGCGTCGTCGGCAGGATCGAGACGCTGGCGACGAACCAGCACTGCTGGAGGAATTCGCGCCACTGGAACGGCGCCTTGAACGCCGCCCTGAGGGTGTCCAGGGACATGGCCGCGAAGCTGCCCGTCTCCCGCAGGAAGGCATTGCCCGCGTTGGCCACCCGTGCCCTCCTTTAGACATTTACGCCAGCTGGGGTGTGCAAAGTGGCGCCTGCCACACGGAACGATCAGCGGCGCGGAAGGTGACGACCAATCAGGAACTAACTGGATGGCGCTTACTGACCGCGGCCGCGCGGGGTTCACCCGCAACCTTTTGGCCGCGCGTCCGTTGGTGAGGTGTGTCACCACCTCCCAGCCGGCAGGAGCAGCCGTATGGCAACTGAGCTCGTGGACGTCGAGACGACGACGCAACCACCGAAGACGCGAAAGCGGGGGGCCTTGGCCACCCTGCTGCTTTCGGTCCTGCTCCTGGCATCCCTGTCGTGGCTCGTCGTCGAGCTGGTGCAGCGCGGCGGACCTTCGCCGGCGGGCGATGGCGAACAAGCAGTTGCCGCGGCTCAGAAGCAGGCGCTGGCCATCATGACGCTGAGCTACAAGACGGCGAAGACCGATCTGCAGCGCGTCATCGATGGCTCGACCGGGACCATGAAGACGCAGTACGCGCAGAGCGAGCAAGGCACGGCGGCGAATGCGACGACCGCCAAGTCGGTGTCGACGGGAGCGGTGACCTCGGCCGGGCTCTCGTATCCGAAGGGCAAGTCGTCGTTCACCGGCACCAAGGCCGAGGTGCTCGTCGTCGGTGATGCGACGGTGGCCTTCCCCAAGACCAAGACCAACCCGGCGAGCAAGGTTTCGGTGCACTACCGGTTCGTCTTCGAGATGCAGAAGGTGGGCGGGGCCTGGAAGTCGGCTCAGCTGAACTTCGCCGGGCTTCCCTCGTACTCGCAGGTGGGATCATGAGCACGATCACGAAGGCGCCGGAGACCGGGCGCCACCGCGCCGGCAAGCCCGCGAAGCCGCCCGCGGCGCCCAAGCCGCTCGACCTGACCAAGTCATCCAGGGCGTCCAAGACCCCCAGGCGCCGCCCGATGCTGCGGATGGTTGCGCTCCTGACGCTCGTCGCCGTGACGATTGCGTCGGCGGTCGTGGCGTTCTTCGTGCACCGCTCCAATTCCCACACCAGCGCGCTGCGGTCGCTCGAGTCGGCCCGGCAGGACGCCGTCGCTGCGGCGACGCAGGACGTGCCGAAGATCCTCGGGTACGACTACCGGCACCTCAGTACCGACATCTCAGGCGCCAAGGCGCTGGCGACCGGACAGTTCCTCACCGACTACTCGACCACCGCACAGAAAGTGCTGGCGTCGGCTCCGTCGGTCAAGGCGATCGTGACGGCTTCGGTGGCCGACCAGTCCATCGTCCGGGCCCAGTCCGACCGCGTCACGTTGCTGATGTTCGTCGACCAGGAATCGGTCAAGCAGCTAAAGGGTCAGAAGTCGGCGACCACCCGCATCGACCCGTTCCGCGTCCAGGTCACCATGTCCAAGATTCACGGTCGCTGGATGGTTTCCGACCTCGAGCCCATCTGATACGGGCCGGGCGCTGTCGACCCGCCGGCTTCAGCGCTCGGTCGGGGCAAGGTAGACCTGCGTCGGCACGTGACGCTCCGGCTCGCCGACGTACACCTGGCGCGGACGGCCGATCTTCGTTGCCGGGTCCTGCATCATCTCGCGCCACTGGGCGATCCAGCCCGGCAGCCGGCCCAGCGCGAAAAGGACAGTGAACATCTTCGGCGGGAAACCCATGGCCTCGTAGATGACGCCGGTGTAGAAGTCGACGTTCGGGTAGAGCTTGCGCTCGGTGAAAAAGTCGTCGGCGAGCGCGATCTCTTCGAGCTTCATGGCGATGTCGAGCAGCGGGTTGGGCTTGCCGAGACGGTCGAGGACCTGGCGGGTGGCCTTCTTCACGATGGCGGCGCGCGGATCGTAGTTCTTGTAGACGCGATGGCCGAAGCCCATCAGCTTCACACCCGCCTCGCGGCGCTTGACGCGCTCCACGAAGCCGTGGACGTCTCCGCCTTCCAGCCGGATCGACTCGAGCATCTCCAGTACGGCCTGGTTGGCGCCGCCGTGCAGCGGGCCGAAGAGCGCGTTGACACCGGCGGATACGGAGGCGAAGAGATTGGCGTGGCTCGAACCCACCATCCGCACCGTCGAGGTCGAGCAGTTCTGCTCGTGGTCGGCGTGCAGCAGGAAGAGCATGTCGAGCACCTGAGCGGTGACGGGCTCGACCTCGTACGGCTGCGCTGGTACGCCGAACGTCATCCGCAGGAAGTTCTCCGCGTAGCCAAGGGTGTTGTCCGGATAGAGGAAGGGCTGGCCGATCGACTTCTTGTACGCGTAGGCGGCGATCGTCGGCAGCTTCGCGAGCAGCCGGACGGTCGAGATCTCCACGTGCTCTTCGTCGAACGGGTCGAGGCTGTCCTGATAAAAGGTCGACAGCGCGCTGACGGCCGAGGAGAGCACCGCCATCGGATGCGCGTCGCGCGGGAAGCCGGCGAAGAACTCCTTCAGATCCTCGTGCAGCATCGTGTGCTCGCGGATGCGCGACTGGAAGGTGCGCTCCTGCTCGGCGTCGGGCAGCTCGCCATAGATCAGCAGATACGCGACCTGCAGGAACGAGCGCCGCTCGGCGAGCTCTTCGATCGGATACCCGCGATAGCGCAGGATCCCGGCGTCGCCGTCGATGAACGTGATCGCAGACGTGCACGCTGCGGTGTTCACGAAGCCGGGGTCGAGGGTGACGTAGCCGGTATCCGAAAGGAGCTTGCTGATGCCGATTCCGGAGGGGCTTTCGGTGCCGACGGTGGTCGGCAGGGCGAGCGTGCGGTTGCCGTTCTGCAGCGTGAAGTCTGCTGCGGAAGTTTCGACGGACATGTGAAGGCCCCTTTTGAATTCGTGCGTCAGCGGTAGCTGCAGTTCTTCGAGTTTGTCAGAGAACCGGGGCAGCGGTGGGGGCGGGAGGAGATCGGCTGATCACATCGCCCGAACGCGCGGCTTGCGGGGACAATGGGACACATGAGCACGCGTTCACCCGACGGCGAATCCGGGCCGAGTGCGGACGAGCGCGACGTCGGCTGGGGCGGACGTGACTGGGAGCAGGCCGACCCCGACCGCGAGGAGGAGGATCTCGATCGGCTGCGTGCCGAACGCCCCCCGCATCATGAGGAACGCGAGCCCTGACGCGCGAGGCCGCGTTACGCCGGGTCGAGCGTGACCGACAGCCGCCCGCCGGCTTCCGCTCCGGCGAGGGCCTGGGCGTCGGCTCGGCTCACCGCCAGGACGACAAGCGTCCCCAGGCTCGAATCCGCCGTGCCGGCCGGCGTCACCGCCAGCACGCGAACCGACCGTGCCACGACCCGCGCGCTCGACGGCCCCGCGTCGGCGGCGCCGGCCGGGCTTTCGGGAGTGGCCAGGACGTCAACGATCGCGCCGGCGTGCAGCAGCGGCGCGACGCCGGGATCGACGAGCCGTACCGGCGCGGCGACCTGCCCCACCGCGAGGCTGCGCAGCAGAGCGGCTGCGGGCGATCCGGCCGGCGCCGGGGCCGGTGCCTGCGGGGAGGGCGTGAGCGAGGCGAAGCCGATGAGCACGCCCGCAGCGGCCAGCACTGCGGCGAGGACCCGGCGGCGCAGATGCGCCGGAATCCAGCCGCCGCGCCACTCACGGGCAGCACGCGCTGCGGTCGACATACGACGGGCCTCCTGGGATGAGGAGGCCAAGCTAGCGGGGAGCAGGCCGCACCGGGCTGCGGCCTGTGGACGACGGGGGGCCTAGGCGGCGCTCGTCGCCTTCGAGGCGCTGCTCGAGGAGCTGGCACCGGACCCGGAGCCGGAGCTGGACGAGCTGCTCGAGGAGGAGTCGGACTTGGCTTCGGACTTCTTCTCGGACTTGGTCTCGCTCTTGCTCTCGGACTTGGTCTCGGACTTGGTCTCGGCGGCGGGCGTGTCGGCGGCCGTCTTGCTGGCGGCGCCGCGGCCGTCGCTGCGGCTGTCGTTGCGGTAGAAGCCGGAACCCTTGAACACCACGCCTACCGACCCGAAGCGCTTGCGCAGCTTGCCACCGCAACTCGGGCACGTGCTCAGCGCCGGCTCGGTGAAGGTCTGCACCGCTTCCAGATCGCTCTGGCAGTCAGTGCAGACGTACTGGTAGGTCGGCACGTAGTCCTCCACAATCAGGGAACCGGTTAGCACTCGGCAGTCTCGACTGCCAAGTGTAGTTCGTCAGCCGGGCCAGGTCACCGCCAGGCGCGAATCTTCCCTTGGTGTAACTACCGCGCCCGCCATAACCATCCCCTTCAAGATCAACACTTCGAGAGATGTATCGGCAGGGTTTCGCTGCCGGCGGGCGATTTAACGCGCCTTTGTTCCAACCGGAACCAGGTCGACGCGGCCCGTGCCTTCACTTGCCTGTATGCGAGCCGCGGCGTGAGCGCGATCCGCGTCGCGGGTGCGGCGGCCCATTTCGGGCGCGACCTCGACGCGGCGATGCACCGGATCGAAGCCATCGTGCGCCATTCCCGGCGAGCGGGAGTGCGGCTGATCGTGCTCCCGCACGGCACGCTCGGCGGGAGCGTGTCCGACTCCCCGCCGGATGATCTGCCGCGCAGTTTCCGCCCGGACGAGCCGATCTTCGACGAGCTGCGCACGCTGGCCGGCGATCTGATCCTGTGCCTCGGGTTCGCCGAGCGGGCGGGGTCGCACCGGTTCCACTCCGCGGTGTGCCTGACCGGCGCGGGCGTCCTTGGCCGGCAGCGAAAGGTCCACCTGCGCAAGCACGAGTCCGCCTGGTACTCGGCGGGTGAGGAGTTCAGCGCCTTCGATACACCGATCGGGCGCCTCGGAATGCTGATCGACTACGACAAGACGTTCCCCGAGGCGGCGCGCAGCCTCGCCCTCGACGGCGCGACGGTGATCGCGTCGCTGTCGGCGTGGCCGGCCAGCGTCACCCAGCGCACGAGCCAGCTCACCTCGGACCGGCAGACACGCCTGTTCGATCTGTACGACGTGGCGCGGGCTTGCGAGAACCAGCTCTTCGTCGTGTCCGCGAACCAGACCGGCAGCATGGGGGAGTTGCGCTTCCTCGGCCATGCCAAGGTCGTCGATCCGGCGGGACAGCAGCTGGCGCGCACCGGCCCGAAGGCGGGCCTCGCGACCGCGGAGATCGACATCGAGGACGAGCTCACCCGGGCCCGGCGGGGGGAGAACCACCTCGAGGAGCGCCGGGTCGAGGCCTATCGGACGGCCGCGCGGACCCCGCGGCCGAGCCAGCTCGTCACACCCGCCCCCAACTAGCGTCTGCTGCCCACGCTCGCCGGCTCCGGCTCTGTCCACTCCGTCATCTGCCGCGCCGATGGCAGCGCGACCGCCGGGCTCGGCGCTACCCGCAGCGCCTTGGCCAGCCAGGCCGGCAGCCACCAGTTCCACCGGCCGAACAGCTCGACGAGGGCCGGCAGCAGCAGCGCCCGTACCACCGTCGCGTCGAGCAGGATCCCCGCGCCGAGGCCGGTGGCCAGCACCTTGAGGTCGGTGTTCGGTGCGCTCGCCAGCGAGGCGAATGCCAGGAACAGGATCAGCGCGGCGCTGGTGACCAGCCGCCCGGTCCGCGCGAGCCCTTCGACGACGGCCTCCGAGGTGGAGCCGGTGCGGTCGTAGCCTTCCCGCATCCGCGCGAGGATGAAGACCTCGTAGTCCATCGACAGGCCGAACAGGAACGCGAACACCATCAGCGGCAGCCAGAACGTGATCGCACCCGTCGCCGGTATGCCGAAGATCGCGTCGGAGCCGTGGCCCTGCTGCCAGAACCACGTCATCAGGCCGAAGGTGGCCGACAGCGACACCAGGTTCAGCAGCAACGCCTTCGCGGCCAGCACGATCGAGCGGAACGCCCGCGCCAGCAGGATGAACGTCAGCACCGCGATGAGCGCGAACATGAGCGGGAAGCTGCCGAAGACGGCGTGCGTGTAGTCCAGCGCCACGGCGCCGTCGCCGGTGATGCCGATGACGCCCGGGTCGCCCTTCACGGCTTTGCGGGCCGCCTTCACCGGCGCGAGCGTCTTGCCGTTCAGCGTCCCCTTGTCCGGGATCGCCGTGATGACGGTCGTGCCCGCGCGGTTGTTGCGCGCGCCGCTCGGGATGACGACCCGGTCGACCCCGGTGACGGCCTTGAGCTTGGCCGCCACCTCCGGTGCGGCGCCGGAGCGCACCAGAGCGTCGATCGGGGTGAGCACCCCCTCGGGGACTCCCGCGGAGATGAGCCGGTCGTAGCTGGTGCGCGCCGGGCCCCCCTTGGAGAGCGCGTCGGCGCTCGTCTGCCCGACGGTCAGCGAGAACACCGGGATGATCAGCACCGCGAGGATGACGATGGCGGCGGCGGCGGCGAGCTTCGGGCGCCGCACGACGCCGCGGCCCCACGCGGCCCAGAGCCGGCCGGTGCGTTCCGGGCGTGACTTGTGCGGCCATTCCATACGCGGGCCGATGCCGCCGAGCAGCGCCGGCAGCAGGGTCAGCGTGACAGCGGTGGAGATGAGCGGGATCAGGATGCCGCCGTAGCCGACGCTGCGCAGCCCGGGGACCGGCAGGACCACGAGGGCGAGCAGGCCGACCGCGACGGTGAGGCCGGACAGCAGCACGGCGCGGCCTGCGGTGGCCATCGCCACGACGATGCTGTCGTGGTTGTCGCGTCCTGACGCCCGTTCCTCCCGCCAGCGGGTCACGACCAGCAGCGAGTAGTCGATCGCGACTCCCAGACCGATGAGCGAGACCAGGAACTCCACGATGAACGACACGTCGGCGATGTAGGTCAGGCCGAGCACGATCAGCAGCGTCGTCAGGATCGATACCGCGGCGATCAGCAGCGGCATCAGGGCCAGCACCGACGCGAAGACGAACGCGAGCACCGCGAGAGCGCCGAGGCCGCCGATCAACGTCTCGGCGAAGACGCCCGTGCCGCCCTTGCTGGACGAGTCCTGGGACAGCTCGGTGAGCCCCGTGACGCCGGCGGTGTAGCCGCCGGGCAGGAAGCGCTCGAGCGCCTTGTCCGGGTCCTTCAGCGCCGCGTTGCTCGAGAAGCCCTTGCCCTGCGGGCCGTAGAGGTAGGCGAACGTCGTGCGCCCGTCGTTGCCGTAGAACACGGTGTCGCCGGTGGTGCTCGCATCGACGATCCGCAGTGCGGGCCGGGCCGCAGCGAGCCTGTTGAAGGCGCTCGCGACCTGGGCGCTGTCGCTGCGGACCTGCCGGCCGGCCGGCGCCCGGACGACGACGATCGTCGGTGACTGGCCCATGCCGTCGCCGTAGATCTTCTGCACCTTGACCGCCGTCTCGTAGCCGGGCTGGCCCGGGAGCGAGAAGTCGACCTTCAGCCGGCTGGAGACCGAGCCCGCGCCGGCCATGCCGGCAATGAAGACGACGAGCCACAGCAGCATCACCCGCCGCCGGTGGCGCAGCACGGCGCGCCCGAGCCGCGGGATGGCGCCGCTCGAATGGGTCTCGGTCATGGCGCAGCCTTCCGTTCGGATCAGTTCCGTTCGGAAGTATTCCTAGCAGAACCATTACGTCTGGGTCTACTCTTTTCCCGTGCCGTCCGAGGACCCGTCGTCGACCCCGCCGTTTCGCGCCGTCGGCTTCCTGCTCTCGTCACTCGGCTACGCCACCTCGCGCGCCTTTCACCGCAAGCTCGAGCCGCTCGGTCTCGATCCGCGCGGGTTCTCGGTGCTGCGCGCCGTGAGCTTCAACTCGGGGCAGTCGCAGCAGGCCCTGGCGTCGGCGCTCGCCATCCCGGCGAGCCGGATGGTCGCCATCCTCGACGCGCTGGAGTCCAAGGGCCTGCTCGAGCGCCGGTTTCGCGACAACGACCGCCGCAGCCGTGCCGTGCACCTCACCGAGGCCGGAAACACCCTGCTGCGTAAGGCTTTTGAGGTCGCTATGGGTCACGAGAAGTGGGTCTGCGAGGGCCTGTCGGACACCGACCGCGACCGTCTCATCGGCTTGCTCGAGCGCATCAGCCAGCACCTCGGCCTCGGGTCAGGTGCCCACTCGGCCCTGCGCGAGCACCACGACCCGCCGTCCTAATCGGTGGCAGCGGCGCCGAGCAGCACCTCGACGGTGACGACGTCGCGCCACTTCCCGTCGAGCTGCCCGTGGCGCAGATGGGTGCCGACCTCGCGGAAGCCGACGGCGGCGCACAGGCCGCGGGAGGCCGCGTTGTCACTGAAGATCCGGCTGGTGACCTTGTGCAGGCCGGACTTCTCGGCCTCGGCGAGCAATGCCGACAGCACGAGCCGGCCGGCGCCGCGGCCCTGGTGCGCTCCGGCGACGTAGATGGAGAACTCGGCGACGCCGTCGTACGCCGCACGAGAGGAGTACGGCATGGTCGCCGCCCAGGCGATGACCGCGCCCGCGTCCTCGACGACGAGCCAGGCGTGGCGCTCGAGCGCGGTCGCGATGCGCTGCTCCATCTCGTCCACTGTGCGCAGCTCGGTGTCCAGCGTGGCCTGGCGCGAGGCGATGCCCTCGTTGTAGACGGCGGTGATCGCCGCGGCGTCTGCCGTCGCGCCGCGCCGGACCTTCACGGCGCCTCCCGTACGAGCTCGGCCCCGGCGAGGACGGCACCGACGCGGACATCGTGCGGCTCGACCGGAACGGACGCCAGCAGCTCGTCGGCGTGGACCACGGCAATGACGAGCGCCCCGGGCCGCACCCGAGGGAGTGCCCGGTCATAGGAGCCGCCGCCCCTGCCGAGCCGGTGGCCGCGCCGATCGGCCGCCAGCGCGGGGATCACCACGACGTCGGCGTCCGACAGCGGCAGCAGGACATCGCCGCCATCGACGCGGAACTCCAGATCCCGATCCGGGAGGACCGTCGGCAGGAGCACGCGCGTTCCACGCCGGCGCAGGGCGTCCAGCGCTGGGCCCATATCCGGCTCACCGGAAATCGCTGAGTAGCCGGCGACCACTCGCGCTTCGACGATTTCGGGGACGGCGAGCAACGCCCGGCACGCGTCATCGGCGTCACCTGCGCGCCCCCTTCGTGCGGCCAGCAGCCTCGCCCGGAGAGCCGCCTTCGACGTCTGGTCGCCCATGCCAATTAGTCTGCCGACATGCCCGTCACTAAGGCTGTCATCCCCGCTGCGGGGCTCGGCACCCGATTCCTCCCCGCTACCAAGGCAATTCCGAAGGAATTGCTGCCCGTTGTCGACAAGCCTGCCCTCGAATACATCGTCGAGGAGGCGGCTCGCGCCGGGCTCAACGACGTGCTCATCATCACTGCCCGCGGCAAGGGTGCCATCGAAGACCACTTCGACAGCGCCCCCGAGATCGAAGCTGCGCTCGAGAAGAAGGGCGACTCCGAACGGCTGGCGCGGGTACGCGCCTCGTCGGAGCTGGCCCAGATCCACTTCGTACGCCAGGGCGTCGCGGCCGGTCTCGGGCATGCCGTGCTCATGGCTGCCGAGCATGTCGGCCACGAGCCTTTCGTCGTGATGCTCGGCGACGACGTGGTCGACGAGCGCGATCCGCTGCTCGAGACCATGCTGGCCGAGCAGGCCGAGCACGGCGGCAGCGTCATCGCGCTCATGGAAGTGCCGCCGGAGATGGTCTCCCTGTACGGCGTCGCGACCGTCGAGCCGGCCCAGGCGTCCGGGAGGTACGACCTGGTGCGCATCCGCGATCTGGTGGAGAAGCCGCCGCTCGAGGAGGCGCCGAGCAACCTGGCGATCATCGGTCGCTACCTGCTCTCGCCGACGATCTTCGACATCCTGCGGGAGACCAAGCCCGGCCGCGGCGGCGAGATCCAGCTGACCGACGGCATCAAGGAGTTGGCGAAGCACGAGCCGGTCCACGGGGTCGTCTTCAACGGCCGCCGCTACGACACCGGTGACCGCGCCGACTACGTCAAGGCCGTCGTGCGTCTGGCGTGCGAACGAGCGGACATCGGTCCCGAGCTCTGGTCATGGCTGCAGGAATACGTAGCCGCGGGTGGACCGGATGCGGCGGCATCGTGAACAGTTCTACAGTTCGGTGACGAAGGGCAGTTCATGAAGTCGGTCGATCAGCATCTGGCTGACGTGCTGGCCGCGGTGCGTCCGCTGCCGCCGTTGCCGCTTCCGCTGGTCGATGCCCACGGCTGCACCTTGGGCGAGGACGTCGTCGCCGCAAGCCCGCTGCCGGGCTTCGACAATTCGGCGATGGACGGCTACGCCGTGCGGCTCGAGGACGTCGCGTCGGCGACCCCGGAGACGCCGGTCACCCTTCCCGTCGTCGGGGATATCGCCGCGGGCAGCAACACCGGCATCTCGATCCAGCCCGGTTTCTGCGCGCGCATCATGACCGGCGCGCCCATCCCGCCCGGCGCCGATGCGGTGGTCCAGCTGGAGTGGACCGACGGCGGCAAGACATCGGTCGTGATCACGCAAGCTCCGCGGCCGGGTCAGCACATCCGCCACGCGGGGGAGGACCTTGCCGAAGGTGCGCTGGTGCTGCCCGCCGGTACATACCTCGGTGCGGCGCAGATCGGTCTGCTGGCCGCGGCGAACCGGGCGTCGGCGATGTGCCGCCCCCGGCCCCGGGTGGTCATCGTCTCCACGGGTACCGAACTGGTGAACACCGGCGATCCACTCGGGCCGGGCCAGCTGCCCGATTCCAACAGCCACATGCTGGCCGCGGCCTGCCGTGAGGCCGGGGCGATCGCGTATCGGGTGGGGCTGGTGCGCGATGATCCCGCGCTGCTGCTGCAGACGCTGGAGGACCACCTGATCCGCGCGGACCTGCTGCTGACGTCCGGCGGGGTGAGCGTCGGCGCGTATGACGTGGTGAAGGAGGTGCTGACCCGGCTCGGCACCGTCGCCTTCGACAAGGTGGCGATGCAGCCGGGGATGCCGCAGGGATTCGGAACGCTCGGTCCCGACCACATTCCGATCGTCACGCTGCCCGGCAATCCGGTGAGTGCGATGGTCTCGTTCGAGGTGTTCGTGCGGCCGGCGATCCGGCGCATGCTCGGCGCGGGCGTGCTGCTGCGGCCTCAGGTCACCGTCCAGGCCGGTGAGACGTTCACCTCGCCGGAGGGCAAGCGCTCGTTCCTGCGCGCGATCGTCGAGCGGCATCCGACCGGCCGGTTGACGGCTCGCTCGGCGGGCGAGCAGGGTTCCCACCAGATGGCCGCGCTGGCGGCGTGCAACGCCCTGCTGATGATTCCGGAGGAGCAGACCCGCGTGGAGCCAGGAGGTTCGGTGCTCGCTCTACTGCTCGAGCGGAGAGGCCGTTGAGCGAGGCAGGAGCGGATCGGCTCACGCACGTAGACGAGCGGGGCGCCGCGCGCATGGTCGACGTGGGCGACAAGGAGGTCACCACCCGGGTCGCCGTGGCGGCTGGGCGGCTGCTGGTTTCGGCTCAGGTCATCGCGCTGCTGCGCGGTGACGGGGTGCCGAAAGGCGATGCGCTCGGTGTCGCCAGGGTGGCCGGGATCATGGCGGCCAAGCGCACTCCGGATCTCGTTCCGCTCTGCCACCCGCTGCCGATCTCCGGCGTCGAGGTCGAGCTGGAGCTGGCCGCCGATGCGATCGAGATCCGCGCCCGGGTGAAGACGAAGGGGCGCACCGGCGTGGAGATGGAAGCGCTCACGTCCGTTGCCGTGGCCGGTTTGACGCTGCACGACATGGTGAAAGCCGTCGATCCCGCGGCGGTGCTGACCGACGTGCGGGTGCTGAGCAAGTCGGGGGGCCGGTCGGGCGATTGGGAACGCGGTGAGGCGCCCGCGTACCCGCCGCACCATCACGCCGCCGCGACCGCGACACCGGCCGCGCACGTCGCCGGAGTGAGCCCGGGCTTGCCGAGCGGCGCGCTCGCTCGCGTGCTGACCGTCTCCGATCGGGCCCACCGCGGAACGCGAAGCGACGCCTCCGGGCCTTTGCTCGCGTCGCTGCTCGCGGACATCGGCTTCCTCGTCGATGCAGTGATGGTCGTACCGGATGAAGCGGACCTGGTCAGCGAGGCGCTACGCGAGGCCGTCGCGACGGGAATCGACCTGGTCGTGACGACCGGTGGCACCGGCTTTTCCCCGCGCGACGTCACCCCCGAAGCGACCCGTCGCATCATCACGCGCGAGGCTCCCGGTTTGGTCGAGGTGCTGCGCGCCGCCGATCGCGACCGGGTGCCGACGTCGATCCTCTCGCGTGCCGTCGCCGGGATCGCCGGCTCGAGTGTCATCGTGAACCTGCCCGGATCCACGGGCGGTGTCCGGGATGGAGTCACGGTGCTGGCTCCCGTCATCGGTCACGCGATAGCGCAAGTGCGCGGCGGGGGTGACCACGGCTGAGCGCTCCGGGCTGGCCGGCCAAACTCGCCGATGGGCCGGTTGCGGTGCGCCCACTCCGGCTGCGTGACGGTGCTGCGTGGGTCGAGGTCCGGACGCGCAACGAAGACTGGCTGGTGCGTTGGGAAGCAACGCCGCCGGGCTTCGACAACCCGCGGCTGTCATGGAACGACCGCCAGTCCATCGGCATCTACACAGCGATGCTGCGCAGCCTCCGCCGGCAAGCGCGGGAAGGCAGCGCATTGCCTTTCGCCATCACGTATGAGGGCCGGTTCTGCGGGCAGCTGACCGTCGGCAACGTGGTGCGCGGTGCCTTCAACAGTGCCTACGTGGGCTACTGGGTGGACGAGGCCGTCGCCGGTCGCGGGGTCATGCCGACGGCCCTGGCGCTCGTCGTCGACCATTGTTTCGGCCCGGCCCGGCTGCACCGCATCGAGGCGAACATCCGGCCGGAAAACGTCGCCAGTAAAAGGGTTGTCGAAAAGCTCGGCTTTCGGGATGAAGGTTTGCACCTTCGCTATCTCGCCATCGACGGCGCCTACCGCGACCACATCGGCTACGCCATCACCGTCGAGGACGTTCCGGAAGGCGTGTTGCGCAGGTGGCACCGGGTGCGCCAGCAGCAGTCTTGATCGCGACACGCCGCAGCGCGTGCGACTGATATCGCGGCCTGCGACTTAGCGTTTGTTGCAGGTTCCGTCAAGAGGCGGACCGCAGCCGCCGGAGGGCCGATGAGCGCAGTCATCTGGTGCGGCATCGTGGCTGTCTGGGTTTTCGTGCTGATACCCACGTGGGTTCGGCGCGGAGACCTTCATTGGCGCAGAGGTCCGATTGGCACCGCCGTCGTCGCCGAGGGCCCAACCGAGAAAGCTTCCAGGGACGAGCGGGAAAAGGGCTCCCGCCGGCGTCTGATTCGTCGTTCCCGGAAGGATCTGTCCATCGAGGTGGAGGCCATGGCCGAGCACGATGCGCATTCCCCAGCAGAAGACCGTGCCTATGCGGTGTCAGCGCCCCGCGCCCGAGTAGCCGCCGCGCCACGTTCCGGCCGGCTCGGCAATGCCATGCGGAGCAGCTTCGGCACCGGATCCGATGGTTCCGGCCGCAAGAAGCCGCCGCTGCCTGTCCGCCGCGCTCGCCGGCTGGTGATCCTGGCTGCCCTCGCGCTCGGCACGCTCATCGCCGCGATCGCGATCGGCGGCCTGCTGATCGCGATCAACGTCGTCTTCGACATCGCGCTGATCCTGTACATCCGCCATCTCCGTAACGCCGCCCGCGCCAAGACCGCGCGGATCGCCCGCGAGAAGCGCGCCCGCGCGGCCCGTCAGGCGTGGGAGGAGGCTGCGGCCCCCGAGCGGTCGAGCGGGCTCGACGGCTGGAGCGCGCCCGCCGCGACGGTCGCCACGGAGGCCTACGCCGCCGCGTACGTCGACGACGAGTTGGTGTACGAAGAGGCCGAATACACCGAGGTCGAGTACGTCCAGGACGAGTACGCGGAGGGCGAGTACGCCGAGGGTGAGGCCGAGTACGCCGAGGAGCAGGTGTACGACGTCGAGACCGCTCCCGAGATCGACCTGACCGCTACCGAGCAGCCGGCCCTGATCGACCTCACCGACGCCGACACCGAGGAGCTCATCGCCGCTCAGGCCAGCTGAGCCTTTGGGGTCCGCTGGCCATCTGACCTGCGCCGTTGGGCCTTCCCGTCAGCCCTCGTGGTACGTTCGTTGGGCTTTCCTGGGGGTGTAGCTCAGCCTGGTAGAGCGCCTCCCTCGCACGGAGGAGGCCAGGGGTTCGAGTCCCCTCACCTCCACAAGTGTTTGGCTTTCGAACCGACCGCCGCCGGCGAGTAGTTGGTCGAACGGTGGCCGCCGGTCTGTTGTGGCGATGCGCCCGTCTTTGATGGTGATGTTGTTGAAGATGGCGTTGTTGTAGAGGCGGCGGGTGGGGTTGTCGGCTTGCTGGTAGCCGATGCCGCAGCGGGTGGCGATTTGGCCGGCGAGGGTGAGGGTTTGCTGCCATTGGGTGGTGTCGGCGTCGATGGCAGCGAGGCTGTCGCTTGTGGCGGTGATGGTCCGGGCGATGCGTTGCTGTTCGGCTTTGAGGGTCATGAGGTCGATGGCGTTGGAGTAGTAGGCGTCGAGGATTTTGCGGCGCTGGTTTTCGGCGTCGGCGAGTTGTCGGGTGAGGTGTTGCCGTTGGCGTTGGTCGTGCTGCCGGTGGCTGGCGACTTCGGCCGCCAGTTCTGCTTGCAGTTGCTGCAGCCAGCTGCCGGGGAGTTGGACGCACCGACCTGACCCTGTTGGCCGCCGCCAGCGACGTCGCAGCAGCGACCGCTCGGAACGTTCCTGCCGTTGCTCGTTGCCCTTGGAATAGCGAAAATGACATGGGCAGTGCCCGAGGTCAGGTGCGCCGTGCACCCCGATGCCCACAGCCGACCGGTTTAACGCCAGACCGCCCAAACTTTCTGCAACACGAGCCACCGCGAGACGGCAACGGCGATCGGCCCCAGCCGGCCCCCATCACCCGGCTGAGCACTGATTCAAGGGAGTTCTTCCGCCGCCGCCCTGGGCATCCAGGTCTTACAGCGGCCCCGTGCATGGTCAGGTCCTTTGTCGGCCCGACGGGCGCCGCGAGCAAGCCGAGCGCGCCACGCCCGTCGAGGTCGACCAGACAAATAGGCCGGCGGTCAGGCCCGTCATCGGTGCGCCGTAGCCGCGGCGGATCGTGCTCCAACAGCAGAATCAGCCCGTCAAAAGTCCATCAGTTTTCCGTCAGCCGAACCGCTCGGTATCCGGCATTACCGGGCGGTTCGTTGAGGCACGATCTACGTGTGGCAGAAGCCTCCGAGTACGTGAAAGTGCGGTTCAGCCTGCCACCGAATGCCGACGGTTGGCGTCCAGTCAGCAGCGAAGGGTTGTGGGCAGTTCCGCTTGGCGAGGCGGCGGGGTGAGTCCCCTGCGGTGGTGTAGGTCGGGTTCCTGATCGGGATGGGCGTTCGTGTCGGTCCCCCGTATGCGCAACGCTTGCCGTGCTGACGGTGTAATCGCTGTCAAGGTGGATCGCTCGATGGTGCCGCGTGCCATATGCATGGTGCGACACGGCTCATCCCGCAGCGGCCTTGCGCAGCTCGGGCTGCTCCAGAATGTTTCATCGGCCTTGCAACCTTTAACGCCTCGTCAACGTCTAACCGTGAAACTCGGGAGCCCTGGAATGTCTAGATGGAGAACGGTTGACAGCTGAAGAGCTGCGGAACTACTTTCGACTTCCCTCAATCCCCGCAGGAGCGGCAATGCCATTCTTAATAGGTCACCGCGGGGCTGCACGACTTGCCCTAGTCTTGCTTCTGGCAGGAAGCCTGGCTGGCATCGCCCCCATGCGCGCGCAGGCGGCTGGAGCATGTTCGATTTTTGAAAACACCTACACTGGCTATTTTAACGCTGCTGGACAGCCGTATGACGGAACGCGCGCCAACGTGGTGAGCCGCCCGCCCACGACCACGTGTACTGGCTCAGCTGGGGCCGGCTCGAACTTTTCAACGAGTTGGGTGATGCTCTCCGGGACTGCCAACGTCTCGGGGGTACCTGCATACACGCAGGTCGGCTACACGACCGAGAACTTTTACGGCGGAGACACGTTGTTTCCATGTTATTTCGCGGAGTATGATCAGGACGGCCAGAATTACGGGATGCCTTTTGTGCCTCGATATAGGTGTGACCTAAGTTTTACGTATGGCCAGGCGATTACTTACGCAGAGCAATACCAATCAGGGTGCGCATGCGAGGCGAGCCTAGCTGCTCTCGCTACGATTCAGACAACGCCGTTTAGTCCGCTCGGGTTGTGGCACAACCTATACAATGTCTGGAGTTCCGAGACGATTTGGCATGAGACGAACGTCCCGGGTTCACCTGCAGCGCCCGCAGCATTTTCGGCACTTGCAGTCCAGCCATACCCAAGTTCGTCGTACATAGCCAACCCAACTGCTCTCACCGCACCCGCTCCTTATCACCCAGGCGCGTTAGAGTCGGGAGTCGTGGGCAACGCTTTTACTTCCTGGCAGCAGTACCCTTAATTGTTAATAAGCCTGAGGTGGAGCATGCAGATTCGCCCGATAGTCCTTATGGTCCTCGCAGTCTCGTCTACCACGGCAGGGTGCGCTGCGTCAGCACACGGCAGCAGTGCAGGCACCGCTACTGTCGCTGGTCAGGTGAGTGTTGGAGCAACGACGTTGCCGCCAGGAGCAACGGTTCGCACGGCGAGCGGTCATTCGGTCATCTCGGTAGACGGTGCAAGTACCTTAGACCCGCCAGCCGCCAATGAATCGCCGAGCGACTTCCCGGTTACGGCTAGTGATGCGTGGTCGGCGTATCAAAAGGCGGGCATTTTTCCGGAATGCGACGGAAGCAAGCTTACAGTCGTCTTCGGCCTATATTCAGACAACGAGTTCAGCCACGCCTCCGCACAGGGAGCGACTAGCAGTCCGGACTATGTTCGGCGACCGGAATGGATCGTTCGTTGCGCCGATGTACGAATATTTGCGCATGGTGGGCCAGCGCCGTCGGGCACTTCCACAGCCTCGCAGTCGCCAGAGAGTGAACTGGTTGATGCCGTGGGAGTGGTGGACCCAAATTCAGGCAAGTTTCTGGTCGGATTCACAGACAGCGCCTCCTGAGTTATAGAGCGGCCCTCTGGATTGCGCGCGCCGGGCGTTTTATTCGCGGTTTGTTTCGCGTTCTGCGGACGCATGGCGCGGGATTTTGTGCAACTCCCGGGCTGGCGCTGGCGCCTCGGGCTGTCGCTCTGTTCGCCATGCGCCTGTGGAGGGTCTCGTCCGCTTCGGTAGTGACCGTCGACTTCAAGAAGTGGTCGGCTCGTCGTGCCCGACAGAAGCGCACAAGTGCCCGTCTCGCGCGCATGGGAGCCAGGAACTCTTGGGCTGTCATAGTTCCGGCACGATGGAGCGCGTGCCGAAGATTGGGAGTGACAAGCCCCGCCAGCACCACTACCTATTCGATCACCGTGAACTGCGCCTCATCAGCAGTCGATTCGCCGACAGGATGCCCGCGATGATTGAGGCGGCCCGGATGGACGAAGCTCTGGCGCAGACGTGGAGAGCGGTTGGCGAGCAACTGCCGGAGAGCGAACGCCTCGATGGCACCGGACTAGCGGCATCAGTTCACGCGCTGGAGAACGGCCAGATCGTCCTCGTGACCCTTCCGCATGCGGAGCACACCACGGAGGTTCATTTTGCTGCGATCACCGTGCTTGAAGGGCAGGCGCCGCGCTTCTTCGTCTTGGAGCACAGCTGGACGCTTGCGGACGAGCCATCGACGGTCTTGTGCGAGTGGACCGAGAAGGGACACAGCAACTTCGGGACTGGGCCGAGCCCTGAGCCCCAGGCATTCCTGAGGGCAGTGCAGGTTCGGCTGTCCTAACGCCCGCGAAGTGCCCATATCGCGCTGGTTCAACCTGTGATGGACTCGTCCGCATGCCATCTCCGCAGTGGACGGTCACGCTTACCCTCCAGGTGACCGTGACGGACGAGCAAGCTCTCATCCGAGCGGCCACGGACCTTGGCGACTCAGACCCCCGCAAGGCATTGCTCTACTCGCATCTCAAAGGCCCAGACTTCATGCGCGCTTTCAGTTTGTTGGCGCCTGGGTGGGTGCAGCCAATGCCGGGCACGGAGGTCGATTTCAAAGCGTGTGAGTGGAACGGGAACCCAGACTCGCCGCCGCGCGCGTAAGTGCCATTACAGAGCATGCTCCAGCCGACCTCCACGTAGTAGTCGTGGGCGCAGGCGTCCAGGTCGATGAACGGCCTGGCGGTGCGTGCCGACAACTCGCGGCCGACGCTGGTCTTGCCGGCGCCGGCCGGCCCGGTCCGGACCAGCCAGGGCGCATCAGCGTCTGAAAGCCCGCTCACGTGTGGCGCGACCGGCGCTTGAACAGCGCCGCAGCAAGCAGCAGACCGGCGCTGATGGCGACGAAGAGGTAGATGCGTCCGACAGAACGCCCCAGAGACTTCGAGGTACTTCAGGTACTTGACGTACTCGCACTTGGCCTGGACCATGGAGGCATGGACCTCACCCAGCTCGCGGGCGTGACCTCGCACTATGCCTCGTTCACCGAGACCCGCAAGAACCTGCGTTCGGTCCTGGACAGCGCGCACGCCGGCCGGGTCACGACGGTCCAGCGCGATGCCGAACGGTTCGCCGTCGTTGACGCCGACCGGCTAGTGCGCACGTTGATGCGGCTGCGGCCGGCTGGCGCCACCGTCATCGCCGAGGGGGGCGGCTGGGCCGCCGTCATGCCGGGTCTACCAGTGCACGGTGACGGCCCGACATTCGAGGAGGCCGTCGACGACCTGCTCGAGGCGCTGCGCGAGTACGCGGACGACTGGAACGATCGGCTGCTGAACGCCCCCAACCATCAGGAGAACTGGCCGGTGGTGGAGCTCGTCCAGCTGGCCAGCGACGACCAGCTCCGAGAGTGGCTGTTGGCGGCCGACCTTCCCTCCCAGTGAGCGCCGGCCCCGCTTCCCGGCGCGACCACAAGAGGTTCTGCGAGGTCGAGGGCTGGGACACCGTCCGGAACGCGCGCGGCAAGCAAGTCCGTCACCACCTGACCTACGAACTGGCGCTCAGCGATGGCCGGGTGATCCGTACCCGTATCTCCCGGCCCGCGAACAGCGACAGCTATGGCCCGAGCCTGTGGGCCGCCATTCTCAGGGACCAGCTGGAGGTGACCGAGGCCGCCTTCTGGGAGTGCGTCGAGCATCGTGTTCTCCCGCCCCGGCCGGGCCGTGACTTCGCACAGCACGCAGCAGGGTTGCCGGCGAGCCTCGTGCACCAACTCAAGATGTCCCTGGGGCTAAGTGACGCGGAAATCGCCTCCCTTTCCAAGGACGAGGCGGTCGCGCGGATGACGGCGTTCTGGTCGCAGCCCCACAAGTGACCTCGCGCGGGCCGCGCCAACGCAGGCAGATCAGACCGACCGTTTTTATGCTCAGCTGGTTTTATGCTCAGCTGGGCCTGGCGGGCGCTCCGCGGGCGCGACTGAAGCCGTCTAAGTACTCGGCCTGTTACGTCTAAGTAGTCGCCCCGCTGGCCACTGTCCGTGCTGGTCAGGGCATCGGTTAGCACCCCACTCGCCTGCTCGGTGTTTCCTGATCAATGTCGTCACATCTGGCGTCGTCTGCCCGTAGGACGACCCTGGACCTCCACTGGCTGGCGCTGCAACACCATCGTGTGAGGCTGAGCGAACGCCCGAGCGTGCGGAGAGTCTTACGCGACCTCCGTGCCGCACCCGCAAGGCTTCCCCACCGGTCGATGCCGTGGATAGATCTACCCACCGCCGGCCCGGTAGTTTCGCCCCTACCCGGCGCGCGAGCCGAGATCGAAGCTGACAGGGCAACGATTCTCACGCAGACGCGAAAGCAGGAGCCATGAAACAGGTCACAACGGTCTCGGCACGGTTCAGATACGGAGCGGCGATCGCTGCACTCGCAGCGGCAGCAGTGGGTTGCGGGTCGTCGACCAAGGGCGCCTGCCGTCGCGGCCGCGTCGGGCGGCCCGGCAAGCTCCTCGGCTTCGACAACGAGCAGCTCGAGCGTGCCCGCCACGTCACCGCCCGCGTCCACCCGCACGGTCGCCCTTCCTGCGCCGTGCACGCTGCTGACCGTCGCCGACGTCGAGCCCCTGTTCGGCACGACCGCACTCCAAGCGACACCGACCACCGGACCGGTTCGGGGAGTGGCGGCATGCAGCTTCAATCTCAGCGTCGGAGTTCAGGCCAAAACTGTCAGCGTCAGGACCCACACCGACTTCCCCGACGACGCCAGCTACGTTTTCCCGAGCCAGGGAACGACGCCGGTGCCCGGGCTCGGCTACCCCGCCGTCCTGCAAAGCACCAACAACCACGGCAGCAACACCGTGAACCAGAGCACGCTCACGGTGAAGCTCGGCACGAACGCCCTTGAAATACATGTCGAGTGGTACACCGATCCAGTCAACAACGCGTTCCTGACTCAGCTGACCAAAGCCGCCCTCGCCCGGCTCTGAGAACGGCCCGGGAAGTCATCATCCAGCTCACCAGAGCACATCTTCCGCGTCTGAGGAACGGATCCCATGCCTGAATCCGGTCGCCCCATCTCAAGGCGTCGTCTGTTGCTCGGGCTCGGCGGCGCAGGCCTGCTGTTCGGCTGCTCATCCGGCGCCGGGAAACCGGGCCCTACGCTAGCCAGATCGGCGAAACCGTCGAGTTCGCCGATGAACCCGGCGACGGTACCCACCGGCACATCGGTGGCGCTCGGAGGCCCGCATGTCGGGGCTGCCGGGCAGATCACCAAGACCGACGTTGCGCGGTTCGGACCGCTGGCGAACGGCCACTGGCAAGGAGGTTGGCGCGACACCAACGGCGGGTCCGGCACCTCTGATGTGCTGATTTCGATCAACCCGCTCACCCTGAAAGCGAAGGCGACGGTTGTCTTTGCGGGCCCGATGCTCGGCGGCGCACCGCTCGCGCCGGTTACCTATGACGTCGACCTGCTCTCCTACGACAAGGCAGCCCCCACCTGGACGGTGCATTCCCCGCAACTCGGTGATGTCACGGCCACGGCTGACGGCGGCGACTCCCTGACCGGCTTGTGCGTGAACGTGCCAGGCCACCCCGACATCGTCAGCATCAGCGTCAGAGGAACCAGGCTGGGCCGGCATGCCGACGGCCGCTACACCATCACCATGCGGAATGGGCACACCACGAAGGGCACCATCGCGTGGAGCAGCGGACCCGAACGAGCACAGCCCGCTGACCCCAACGATGTCTCTTTCAACTCCATCACCGACATCTTGAGCGGCGAGTACGCGGCGAGTTTCGCCACCGCCCAACAGCTGACGACGGCGATGGGTCGCCCCACCCTGGCGCCTCTGCCCAACGGCGGCAGGGTGGACTACGCCCCAGGCATTGAGGCTTCCAACGCCCGGGCGCTCACCACCGACGGTCGGCTGGTGCTGCAATATTCGGTCTACCGCGGCAGCCCCGCCACCATCGCGAACTACTGGCACCAGAACTATCCCGAGCCGAGCACCGTGCCGGGGCCATGGACCGCGGCCCTGTTCCTGAACTCCGTACCGCCGCTCTACTCCTACTCCGGCGGAAGGATCCTGCAAGTAGCGGTCGTGCCTGCCGTGAACGCCAGCGGACCCTCACCCCCACCGGGCGAACTGGCCAATGATTCGCTGGCCGTCAGCCGGCTGATCATGCCGCAACTGAACTCACGGTGAGCTCACGGTGAACTATGTCGAGGACCTGCCGACGGCGTTGAGGCAGGTCCCGGAAATGCCTGGGGTCAGCTGGTCGTAGCTGCCGCGGATCTGGATCAGCAGGGCTTCGGCGCCGGGGGCTTTGAGGTCGCGGAGGACGGTGCCCTCGGCGCGTAGCCGGGCCCGTACCTGAGCGCCTTCCTGCGGTGCGCCGCCGAGCTGGTGGGCGGTGATGAACCAGACCTGCTGGCCGATCGCCCCCAGGCGGCGCAGCAGAGTGTCGTCGTGGCACACGGGAGCGTCGGCGATGAACATCTTGCCGTCCATGGGCAGGTGGATCCCCATGCGGTGATAGATGTCGAAGGCTGCGGTGGCGGGGTAGTGGACGTAGAGCAGCTGACCCGGCTTGAAGTCGCGCTGCACCGCCTGCAGCACGGGCCGAATCTCCTCGAAATGCAGGGGATTGCGGGCCAGCTTCGCGGCGTCCACGGTGTTGGGTACCAAGGGAACGAGCACGAGCCCGGCGATGACGACGCTGCCGACGCTGGCGACACTGCCGGACCATCCGCGGAGCAGCCCCGGAGCGCCCGCCATCAACACCAGGACGAGCGGGACGTAGCCGAGCACGAGCCGTCCCGACAGCGGGAAGATGCCGAGCGCCGAGACCAGCACTTGCAGGACGAGCGGCGCGACGACGAGAACGCAGACGACCCCATTGCGGCGCGCGAGGCTCACGATCCCGGCCACGACGAGGATGCCGACCAGCAGCGTCGGGCCGAGGTGCAGCGGGTCGTGGGCGTAGTCGACGATGCTCCGCCCGAGCCACCGCGTGACGCCACTGAACGACAACGGTTTCGGCGGGTTACCCGACTGCCAGTAGGACTTCAGCGCCCCGTTGTGGGACAGGTCTTTCAGGACGAGTTCGTAGTGGACGGCGAGCACGGCGGTGATCACCGCCGATGCCGCGGCGAACCGCAGCAGTGCCGCCCGATGTCCCCCTCGCCAGAAGCGGAAAAGCAGCACCGCGCAGCAAGCGGCCGTGGCCACGATCCCGGGATGGGAGCAGAAGACGACGAGGGAGCCGACGGCCGCCCACGTCGCCGCCGACGTCCAGCCAAGAGCCGCGGGCCGCCGCTGCGCGACGCTTACCGCGAGGGCGACGATCACCGTGACCGCCAAGGCGTCACTGCCGTACTGCTTGGTCTCGCTGCTGTAGCGAATCAACTGCGGTGCCACGGCCGCCGCACCCACCGCTACGGGCGCGAGCCACCGCGGCAGGGTACGGCGGGCTAGCCACCAGACCGCGAACAGCGTGAGGATGCCGGCGACGATCGACGTCAGGCGCAGCCCGTACTCGTTCGGGCCGAGCAGGTGGACGCCTGCCTTCTCGCTGATCAGCCAGCCCAGGGGTGCGCCCTGCTGATGCGACAGTGGCCGCAGCAGACCGGCCATGTGGCGATTGAGGATGTTGTCGGCGATCGATGCTTCATCCAGCCACAGCGAACGCCTCGCGGCATATTGCCGGATCCGTACGACGGCGCCCAGCGCGATGAACACGCTGGACAGGACCGCCGGCCACTGGATCTGGCGCGGGCGCCGGTGGGCGGCCCTGCGTTGCGGGCCGGTCGTCGCCGCCGTCGGTCTATCGAGCAGACGTGATGGCACCTACGGGCAGGTGGCCCCACCGAAGCGGAGCAGGCTGCAGTAGGTCGTCTGGGTCACCAGCCATTTCCCGTCGGCGAGGACGGCCGTTCCGTTCTGCTCGCCGTAAGGAGCGCCCTGGGCGTACGTCGGGGTGAAGCGCACGACTGCATGCGCCGGGTCGGTGAAGACGATGTCGCCGGTCGTGACGGTGATGGTGTCGAAGGCGGCCGGGAAGTTCTGGCGGACCTGGTCGACGGCACTGTGCAGCGCCGCGCCGTCCTGCACCGTCGCGAGCCCGTGGTAGATGTCGCCGCCCGGCGGGGCATGGGTGAACGCGTTCTCGAAGGCAGCGCGTACCTGCTCGACGGCCGCGGGGCGGTCGGCGGGCTGCACCCCTGGCTTGGGTAGCTTCACCGGCTGCGCCTGGCACTCGGTGGAGGCCTGGGTGACGCCGGCGGGTACCGGCAGCTGCTGCAGAGCTTTGCCGGACGCGTCGTACGCGGTGAGCGTCCCGGCCGGCTGCGAACCGCTGAGCGCGAGGGCGACCAGGCCGTTCACCGGTGACATCACGTCGCTGCCGGATCCGATGGCCAGCTGTACGTGGTCGACGTCGCTTGCGACCTTCGCCAGGACCACCTGGACCGGGTGGCCCTCGGCCGTGCCGTCGGTGACGCTGTTCAGCACCGACAGGTGGCTGCCCGGACCGACGCCGATCTCCGCCGTGACCTCGCGGACGGCAATGGCGTCGGTGGAAATCTCCAGCGCCAATTGCGAGGTGGATTGGCACCAGTCCGGAACGCACTGCGACGTATAGGGATCGCAGCTCGGGGCGGCAATGCTCGCTCCGGTGAACAGGCGCAGCGTTACCGGTCCGGCGGTTCGACGGGTCACGGACGTCAGCGGGCCCGTCACCAGCTGCTGATACCCGACCGCGCCGGCCGGAATGTTCGGGCCCGCCGCGACCGACCCGTTCGAGACCCCGTTTGCCGTCGCCGCCGGAGCTGTCGCGCTCGGTGCCGGCGTGACGGCTGCGAGCTTGTCGGACGCCTGGTGATTCGCCGTCCCGCCGCACGCGGCGAGGACTCCGGTCGCGGCTATCGCCACCCCGAGTACCCACGCTCTGCGCATCCTGACTCCTTCGTCAATGAGCAGTAGACCACTGCCGCTTTCACAAAGACGCGAATCACCAACATTCGGTTGCGTCCGTCGCCCGAATTCACCCGGACTATTTGCGTGGCAGCGCTCCCCGTTCCGCTCTAGATTGTCGACTGGCTTGAAACGAGTCGGGCAATGCGACCGGCGGAATTGGTGGTGTCGGTTGCGCAAGCTGCTTCGTGAGACGCGCCCGCTGCTGAACGGGTTTCGCGTACTCGCCCGCACGATGCCTCGCGTCGACCGCGACCGCACGGCGGCGTTGCTCCTCTGCGCCGTGGTGGCAGCCGCGGCCCAAGTCGCGATCGGCGTGACGACCGGCTTGCTCATCGGACGCGTCGTTGCCGATCCGACGATTTCGGGCGTGACGCTCGGTCTGGTCCTCGCGATCCCGGCCCTGCTCCTGGTCCTGCAAGCGGGTCAGCTCGTCGGCATGTCGCTGGGTCAGGCCTTGAAACGCAAGATCGACGGCGATCTCCGGCGGCGTGTGCTCCACCTGTCCACGTCGCCGGCGGGGATCGCGCATCTGGAGGATCCGCAGCTGCTGGCACTTTACGGATCGGCGCGCAACCTTTCCCCCTTCACGTTCACCCCCGGCGATGCGGCCGTTCAGCTGACGGCGGGATTGATGATCCGGATCCAGCCGTTGCTGGCTGCGGCGGTACTTGCCTGGTTCGAGCCATGGCTCGCGATAGCCGCAGTCATCGTGTGGGCGTTGGCTCAGCTGCTGTTCGTTGTCATGACGATCCGGCTCGTCATGGGCGCCGCGACCTCGGTGGCGCCCCCCGAGCTGATCTACCTGCGCGATCTCGTCCAGGAACCACACGCAGCCAAGGAGGTTCGGGTCTTCGGGTTGGCCCACTGGTTCGTCGGCCGCTTTCGGGAGCGCACCACCGAGCGCATCGCGGCTTCGCTGGCCAGCCGTCGCGGGCACAACTGGTCGTACCTGCGCGGCGGAGCAGTCCTCGGGGTGGGCCTCGCGGGCAGCCTGGCCTGGGTCGGCGTGCGCTATGCCGACCACGACTTGTCGAGCGCAGCGACGGCGATCTGCGTCTTCGCTGCCCTCAACGTCTTTTTCGTTCCGGGGTTGCTGCCTGACGTGCCCGTGATGTTCGGGGTCTTTGCCGTCGATGCCGTCGAGGCTGCAGAAAAGGCCATGTGGCCCGACTTTCCCGTCAACGCGCGCAGCGGTGCTCCGCTCATCGAGAAGGGCGTGCACTTCCGGGACGTCAGCTTCTCCTACCCCGGAACGGACACGGCCGTGCTGTCGAATCTGAATCTGGAAATCCCTGCAGGGCAACGGCTCGCGATCGTAGGGCTCAACGGCGCCGGCAAGACGACTTTGGTGAAGCTGCTCTGCCGGCTCTACGACTGCGACGTCGGCACGATCGAGGTCGACGGCGTCTGCCTGAGAGATCTCGATCCCACCGAATGGCGTACCCGCATCGGTGTGCTGTTCCAGGACTTCATCCATTTCCGCCTTTCCGCGACCGACAACGTCCATCTGCGGCCGGAGTTCGCCCGCGACGACAGCGCCGAGCCGATTCCGGCGACTGTCGAGGAAGCTGCCCGCCGCGCCGGTGTCGTCGATCTCATCGAGACATTGCCGCTCGGATGGGAGACGCCGTTGCACTCCGCTGCTCGCGGCGGGGTCGACCTGTCCGGCGGGCAATGGCAGCGTCTCGCTCTGGCCCGGGCGCTCCATGCCGTCGGCAGCGGCGCAGGCCTGCTGATCCTCGACGAGCCGACGGCGAACCTCGATCCCCGAGCGGAGCTGAGCTTCTTCGACTCGGTGCTCAATCAGGATCTGACGCCTGGGCGGCCGCTGACGACCATTCTCATCTCGCACCGGTTTGCCACAGTCCGCCATGCCGACCGCATCGTCGTCATCGAGGATGGCCGGATCAGCCAGGACGGCACCCACGACGAGCTCATGCAGAGCGCGGGCGCGTACCGCACGCTCTTCGAAAGCCAGGCTGAGGCCTTCGCGGAGGCAAGCGATGGCTGAGTCCGCTTCGGTGCCGCCCGGGAGCAGCCGCCTGCGAGCGATGCTCAGCGTCGCCGGGATGGCGTTCCGCCGCGATCCCTGGCGTGCGAGCCTGGCATTGGTACCGGTGTTTCCGTTGCTCTCCGGCATCATCGCCATCAGCGGGAGGGCGATCCTCACCGTCCGGCCCGGGCAGTCGAGCCATGTCATCCTCCCCGCGGTCGCGGGCGGAATCGCGCTGATGGCTGCTGCTGTCGTCGGTTACTGGCAAGCGGCGAACGGTCTGCTCCGGCTGGCTCAAGTCACCTCTGCTGAGCTCGATTTCGCCGTGCTGGAAAAGCTTTCCGGCGTCCACACCATCGACATCTATGACGATCCGAAGGTGGTCGACCGCCTGGAAATCCTGCGGGTAGGACGCATGCCGCTGGCCAATGCGCTCGCCTTCCTTGGCGGCGTTGTCGGCTTGGTGGTCGGAACTCTCGTAGCCGCCGGGCTTTTCGCGGCGGTGAACCCCTGGCTCGCAGCCCTTCCACTGGTGGCCCTGCCCATCGTCGTCATATACGCCCGTACCGAAGCCGCCTCCGGCCGGGCTGAGGAGCGCGTTGCGGAGAATCGGCGAATCGCGCTGCATCTCTACGACGTCGGCACGGGACCGGGTGAGGGCAAGGAACTTCGCGCTCTCGGGCATTCCGCCGCGCTGCTGCGTCGTTATGCCGCCACCTGGGACGCCGTCGACTCAGAGCTCACTGCTGCTGACCAGTACGCGCTGAAGCTCCGCCTGGTGTCGTGGACGGGCTACTGCGCCGCGGTCGCCGCGGTACTGGTCATAGTTCTCACGACCGCGGACAACCACGTCTCCGGCCCCTCGCTCTTCCTGCTCGCCATGGCGGCGACCCAGCTCACCTTCCTCGCGGCGAACGGCGCGGCGACCGTCGCGGGCCTTGGCAACGCACTCCAGATCGCTGCACACTATGCCCGGATTGTCGACGCCACCGCACGTCACGGCGGCGGCACTTCAGCGGAGCCGGTCGGCGCTCCCCGAACCCTGCAACGACGGATCAGCCTCAGGGCTGTCCGTTTCCGCTATCCCGGCGCAGTCGCCGACGCCCTCGGCCCGATCGACCTTGAGCTGCCGTCGGGTTCGGTGACCGCCGTCGTCGGACCGAATGGTGCCGGCAAGACCACGCTCGTCAACCTGCTGCTCGGACTGCGCCGGCCGACCGAGGGTTCGATCTTGATCGACGAGCGGCCGCTGGCCGATATGGACCCGGCCGACTGGTTTGCGCAGACATCCGTGGTCTGCCAGGACTTCACGCGTTTCGAGCTGACCGCACGAGAGTCCGTCGCCAGTGGCGATCTCAGCAGGCTGGCCGAGGACGAGGCGACCTTCCGAGCCCTTGCTCGCGCCGAAGCTGACGTGCTCGTCGAAGCGCTGCCCCAGGGTCTCGACACCGTTCTCGGGCAGCGCTTCGGCGGCCGCGAACTGTCCGGCGGTGAATGGCAGCGCATCGCGCTTGCCCGTGGCTTCATGCGGCCCGCGCCGCTACTGCTCATTCTCGATGAGCCGACGGTTTCCATCGACGCCGTTACCGAACAGCGGCTGCTCGAGCGGTGCGTCACAAACGCTCGATCGCTCGCTGAAACCTGCGGCTCCGCCGTCGTGTTCGTTTCGCATCGCTACGCCACAACCCGGCTGGCCGACCAGATCCTGATGCTCGAAGACGGCGCGATCGTCGAGCGCGGCAGCCATGCTGAGCTGCTCGCGGCCGGCGAACGCTACGCCGAGATCTACCGCAGCCAGCAGGCTGCCTATCGCACGGTCTAGCGCGGTACAGTCCCGCCGTGTCCGCGCAGCCGCCCTCGGGCACGGTGACCTTCCTGGTCACCGGGATCGAGGAGTCGACCCGGCTCTGGGAAGAGGCGCCGGAGGACATGGCCGCGGCGGTGCCGTCCCATGACGTCATCGTGCGGAACGCCATCGAGCGGCACGGCGGGTACGTGTTCGCCACGTCGGTCGAGGGTTTCAGCGCTGCCTTCTCGTCCCCAGTGGACGCCGTCGCCGCCGCTGTCGAGTCGCAGCAAGCGCTGCGCGACAACGTTGTCATCTTCTTCGCCGTCCGGATGGCACTGCACACGGGCGAGGCCAGCGATCGCGACCCCAGCTACGGCGGTGCAGATCTGAACCGAGCCACCCGGTTGATGGCTCTCGCCCACGGCGGGCAGGTGCTCGTGTCGGACACGGCCGACATCCTGCTCCGCGGCCGGGTCAGCATGCGGCCGCTGGGCGAGCAGCGCCTGCGCGGCCTTCGCGGCAGGCTCTCGGTGTTCCAGGTGATGGCCGAGGGAATTCAGGCGGACTTCCCGGTCCTGCGCAGCGTGGATCACCTCGCCGGAAACCTGCCCAGGCAGGCCAGCTCGCTCGTCGGACGGGAAGCCGAGATTCGCCAGGTCGCCGAGTCGCTGCGCAGCGAGCGCCTGGTGACGCTCACCGGCGTCGGCGGGGTCGGCAAGACCCGCCTGGCCATCGAAGTCGGTGCCGAGCTTGCTGAGGATTTCGCGGACGGGGTCTGGATCGTCGAGCTCGCCGGAGTAGGTGATGCGAACGCCGTGCCTGCCGCCCTCGCGACGACGCTGGGAATCGCGCCGCAGAGCGAGGTGCCGCTGATCGAGACCGTCGCTGACACTATCGCTGGGCGGCACTTGCTGCTGGTCGTCGACAACTGCGAGCACGTAAGAGAGTCCGCCGCCGCCGCCATCGCCGCGATCCTCGCTCGGTCCGGGCCGGCCAAGCTCCTCGCGACCTCGCGTGAGGCCATCGGCGTCCCAGGCGAGTGCGTCGCCACCGTGCCGCCCTTGGCGACCGATACCGGCATAACATCCGATGCCGTAACGCTTTTTGTCGAGCGGGCCCGCGCGGCGCGGCCCGACTTCGACCTTTCCGATTCCCCGACCGCGTCGGCTGTCATGGAGATCTGCGAGACCGTCGACGGCCTGCCGCTCGGCATCGAATTGGCTGCTGCACGGATGGCCGCCATGAGTGCGATCGAAGTCCGCGACCGGCTTGCCGATCGGTTCCGCCTCTTGCAGCGCCATGCTCCGGGCCCGGATCGTCAGCTGACCCTGCGCCATGCCGTGGAGTGGTCCTATGACTTGCTGAGCGACGACGAGCGGTCGCTACTGCGGGCGGCCTCGGTTTTCGCCGGCGGCTTCGACCTTGCGACGATCTGCGCGGTCCTCGCGAATGCCGACGACATCGACGTGCTGCATCGGCTGGATTCCCTCGTGCGCAAGTCGCTTCTCGTGGCCGACCACTCCGCTGCGACGACGCGCTACACGCTCTTCGAGACGATCCGCCAGTTCGCCGAGGATCGGCTTGCGGATGCCGGCGCACGTGATCGCGTGCGTGAGGCTCATGCCGCCGAGTTCGCCCGCCGCGCGGTCGCGGAGTGGCAACGCTGGGACGGCCCGGGATGGCGCGCCGCCGTCGACTGGGTCGAGCTCGAACTCGGCAACCTGCGCTCCGGGTTCCGCTGGAGCAGCGGCCGTGGCCAGATCGAGGTGGCCACCGACATCGCCGCCCACTCGGCGCTCATGGGATTCTCTGTACAGCTGTTCGAGACCCTGTCGTGGGCGGAAGAGCTGCTCGAGGCAGCGTCGAGCGCTGACGTGCCACGGCTTCCCCGGCTCTACACGGCGGCGGGCTACGCCTGCTTCGTCGGGCGACCGGAGGCGGCGCGGCAGAACGCACACCGGGCCACCGAACTGGCGGCCACGGGCCGGTACGACCCGTGCGAGCCGGGCTATTCAACGTTCATCGAAGCGCTCGGCCAGGTCTACTGCGGAAACCTCGACCGTTACATCGAACTCACCGGCGAGGTGGCGGAGCGCTACGGCACCGAGCGTGGGTACGCGCTCGCGTCCTACGTCGACGGGCTGCAGTCGGCCGGCCGGGTCGAGGAGGCTCTCGCACTCACCGAGCAATCGGTGGCGGTCGCGCGAAAAGTCGCGAATCCGTACTGGGTCGCCTATGCCCTCTGGATCGCGGGCATGGCGTTCTCGCGGTCCGATCCACGCCGGGCACTCGCCGCGTGGGACGAGGGCGTCGCCTTCGTACGCGAGCATCGGGTGCGCTTCTTCGAGGGTTTCCTGGCCCGCGATGCGGCCCGGCTGCACACGTCCGATGGTGAGCCGGAGGCGGCTCTGGTGCTGTTCGGGGATGCCATCGCGTCCTTCCACCGGGCGGGAAACATCCCGCAGCTGATCATCACGCTCGCCAGCGTGCCTGCACTGTTCGAGCGGCTCGAACGTTTCGAGGCAGCCGCGACGCTCGTCGGCGCCATGGCACGGCAGCCGTCGAGCGTGCATCACGTCCCCGAGCTGACCGACATCGAGAAGCGGGTCACCACCAGGCTCGGCGTACGGCGCGCACCGGAAGCCATCTCGGTAGGAGCGGCCTTCACTCTCGACGACGCTGCCGCGTACGCCCGGCGCCAGATCGACCTTGCCCGCCGCGATCCGACGCCGCGCGCCCGTCAGGCACGTCCCGGTGGCCTCAGCCGGCGTGAACTCGAAGTCCTCAGGCTTCTTGCCGGTGGCAGGACGTCGACCGATATCGCCGGCGAGCTCTTCATCTCGACGCGCACCGCCGAGCACCACATCCAGAACATCTACACGAAGATCGGCGTCTCCAACCGCTCCTCCGCCACCCGCTGGGCGCTCGAGAACGACGTCGTCTCCGGCTGAGCGCAGCCGGCTACCCATCAGAAATGGGTAGTTCTGCCGATGCCGCAGCCTGCGCATTTGTCGAGCATTAGCCCCGGCTCGCCGCCCGGTGAGCAACCCGAAGGATCCAACAGCGATCCGGACGAAAAGGGGACCAAGATGATCCTGGCAACGACGATGGTCGAGGACGTGGACCGATTCCTCGAGATCTTCGGCACCAAGGGCGCCGACAAGCGGGCGCTGCACGGCTCCAAGGGCTCGACGGTCTTCCGCGACCCCACCGAGACGAATCGGGTGTGGGCCCTGTTCGACTGGGACGCGCAGGGCTGGGCCGCGTTCGTGTCCGACCCTGACGTGCCGCCGATCCTGAAGGAAGCCGGCCACCTCGGTAAGCCCGAGTCGGCCGCGTTCCTCGCGCAGTACGTGGCGTAGGGGGCCGGCGATGAGTAGCACTCTCGATCGGCCCGCACGCGTCGGGCTCATCACCGACCAGACCGGCGCCCTCTCCTTCATGGGCGTCGCCAACGTCAACGTGGCACGAATGGTCATCGACGACATCAACGCGAAAGGCGGCCTGCTAGGCCGTCCCGTGGAGTTGTTCATCGAGGACAGTGCCACCGACGACGACGTGGCACAGGCGGCAGCAGCCCGGCTCGTCCAGGCCGATGTGGATGTCGTCGTCGGCGGTATCTACAGCTCGACCCGGCAGGCCATCAAGGTGCCGGTCGTCGACGGAGCGGGGAAGCTCTACCTGTACCCGGAGCAGTACGAGGGGCAGGAGTGCCATCCGCTGATCTTCTGCACCGGCCCGGTGCCGGCCCAGCAGATCGAGCCCTTCTTCCCCTGGCTCATGGAGGAGACCGGCGCGAAGACGTTCTACTTGCCCTCAGCCGACTACATCTGGCCGCACACCCTGAACAAGAAGGTCCGCGAGGTCGTCGGTGCGCGCGGCGGCGAGATCGTCGGCGAGCAGTACTTCCCGCTCGATCACATGGACTACAAGGCGGTCGTGGCCGACATCATGGCGACGGGAGCCGAGGTCGTCTTCAACACGATCGTTCCGCCGGGGCTCACGCCCTTCCTCGAGGAGCTGCACGAGGCAGGTTTCATCGCCCGCGGCGGGCGCGTCGTGTGCACGTACTTCGACGAGAACTTCCTGAACCTCGTGCCGGCCGACCACGTCGAGGGCCTTTTCGGCTGCCTCGACTACTACCGGGAGGTGCAGGATCCGTTCAGCATCGACCTGCTGAACCGGTACGAAGCGCGCTATCCCGGAAGTGCCTTGTTCACAGCGGGTTCGGCCTGCACCGGCACATATCGGGCGCTGAAGATGTGGGAGTCCGCCGTGAACGAGGCGGGCTCGCTCACGCAGCACGACGTCATCGCCGCGCTCGACCATGCCCGCATCCCGCAGGGCCCGGGAGGTCCCGCCGAGATGGTGCCGGGCCAGCATCACGTGCGCATGAACATGTACATCGCGCGCTCCGAGAACGGAACCTTCAAGGTCGCGAAGAACCTCGGCCATATCGACCCCAAGGAATGCGAGGTCCCGCTACGCTGACGCGGCCCACACGGGCAGCAGTGGCGATGCAGCGCCGGCGCCGGCACCATCGGCCGCCGGCGCTGCATCGCCGCCGCATCGATCGGCGTACCCCAGGAGGTCGCGATGGACCAGATGGCAACTCTCGAACTGGCGCTGGGCGAGCTGCGCCGGGAAGTGAAAGCCCTCGGCAACGCCGACCTTGACGTCGTCAGCAATTGCGAGCCATGGACCGTGCAGCGGCTGGCGAGCCACGCGTTGAACAACCAGCTGCTGTGGGCGGGGTTGGTGGCAGGCGTGGACACGGTGAGCGTCGAGGACGTCATGGGTGCGGTCGGCTACGACGGCGACCTTGCGGCATATGCGGACGACGTCGCCGAGCGGAGCCTGACGATGTGGGCGACCCCGGACGCACTCACCACCCTCCACGCCACGCCGTTCGGTGAGCTACCCGGATCCGTCGTCATCAACTTCGCCATCATCGATGCCCTCTGCCACGCCTGGGATCTGTCGGCGAGCCTTGGCCGTCCGCTCGAGTTCCCCACTGATGCGATCCCCGCCGTCACGACCGTCGTCGAGGCCACCTGCACCGACGATGTCCGCGCGATCGGGCTGATCAAAGCCGTCGCGCCGGTCGCACCTGATGCCAGCGACACTGACCGGCTGATGGCACAGGCCGGCCGTTCCCGCCCGGTTCGCTAGGTTCCCCGGCTACGACGTCGTGTCGTAGCTCTTGGTCGCGATGAGGTTGTCGGAGCCGCAGTTGTAGGGGTACTGGTTCGGCTGCGTGACCTTCTGGTCGTAGACGAAGCCGCTGGTGGTGAGCCGCATGACGAGCAGGCAGTTGGTGGGGGCGTGGCCCGGATGGGTCGAGACGGGGGCGTAAAGGCCTCCCGCGGTCCAGGCATCGAATGAGCCGGCCTTCTGCAGGATGCAGTCCTGCGTCAGGGTGCTGCCACAGGCTGTGGCCGACTGCGCCCACAGGGTCCAGGCGTTGAAGGCACCGGCGGTGAAGGCGTCAAGGTTCGAGGTGCCGGGGCCGGCGGCCATGATGTCCTTCACCTGCTGCACGACCGGGAACTTGTGCGCCAGCTCAAAGGGCAGGTTGAAGAAGTACACGTAGCTGTTCGGCACGTACTTCGCCGCCTTGGCCGCCTGCACGGACTTCGGTGAGTAGTAGGTCTGGCCGAAGAGCACCCACTCCGGCTTGAAGCCGGTGTCGGCCATGCCCTGGAAGATGGGTGACGGATCTTGAGCGGTGATCTCGAAGTCGGCCTTCGAGCCGGCGGCCTTCATCTGCTCCAGGTACGGCCGGTAGTTCGTGACGAGCGCGGGCCGCGGCTGCAGGGTCGTCACCTTGCCGCCGATCTTCTGCCAGGCCTCCTGGGCCCGTAGGCCCTGCGGAGCCAGCGAAGCGAGGTTGCTGCCGGCGATGCCCAGCGCCTGCTTGGTGTCCGGGAAAGCATCTCCCAGCAGTCGCAGCACGCCCACCGGGTAGTTCGTGGCGACGCTCGCAGCAGGGGAGACCTGCAGGCCGGCGTTGGTCGCCTGCGGCGAGACGGTGTAGGCGGGAACCTGGCCGAGCTTGCAGCCGAGGCGCGGCTTCACGTCGGCGGCGTCCAGCGCGTTGCCTCCGCCGACGAGCATGAAGTCCCGCTGGCAGGCCTGGGTGACCTCGGCGCCGCCGTTGAAGAGCTTGGCGTCGAGCTTGTCGACGACGATCTGATAGCCGTTGATCCCGCCATTGGAGTTGCACCACTTCGCAAAGCCGTCGGCGGCGTCGAAGAACTCCTGCTCGAGGCCCGGTGCGGCGGCCGCGCCCGGATCGCCCATCACGCCGATGTGCATCGTCTTGCCGACGATCCCGCGGCCCGACGCGCCCGTCGCGGGACCGGGTGCGCACACCTTGGTGAGCGAACCAAAGCTGCCCGCGGCCGCCTTCGAGGTGCTGGACGAGGCCGGCGCGGACGTGCTGCTGCTGCTGCTCCCGCCGCTGGGAGTCGAGGAGCTGGACCGGCCGCAGGACGTCGCGACGATGCCCAGCGTCACGGCGACCGTGACCACTCCGAGCAGCTTGGACCGCTGGTGCAACCGGCTCACGGGAGTCTCCACTCCGTCGTGGGCGGACGTTGCCCCCCGCCCATGGCGTGCTGTCGACGAGCGCTCGTGACCTGGGTCACGTCGCGTTCGGATTCTTTATACAGCATCCAAAAGGTCGCGAACGTTCGCCTCGGGCAGCAGCACGCCTGAGGCCACCGCCTCTGCGGCAGCCGCTTTGACGGCACCGCCGCACCAGCCTCGGCAGGCGCGTAGCAGGCGGTGTCACCGGAGGCGCCCATCCACGCGCGGGAGGCCACAACCCGGCCGGGTGTCATTGACCAGGGTGTTCCGACCACCGTCGCGGCCGGCGTGACCTCGTCTGATAATCCATCCCCATGAACTACGTGCCGAGTGACGAGGTTCGGGAGATCCGCTCCAAGATCGATCACCCCGTGATCGACAGTGACGGCCACTTGATCGAATACATCCCTGTCGTGCGGGACTTCATCGCCGAGGACTTCGGCAAGGACATGGCAGCCGCGTTCGATCGTCTGACCCGTTCCGCGGCCGGCCGGGTCGCGTTTCCGAATCCCGAAGATCGCCGGCGTAACGGCGTCTTCAGCACCGCCGTATGGGGCATCCCCACGGAAAACACGCTCGACCGGGCGACCGGCATGCTGCCCGACCTGATGTACCAGCGGCTCGACGAATTCGGCGTCGACTTCGCCGTGCTCTACCCGACGTACGGCCTGACCGTCACGGCGCTGCCGAACGACGAGCTGCGCCGGGCGCTGGCCCGCGGGCTGAACCGCTATTACGCCGAGGCCTACGCCGGTTACCGGGATCGTCTCGAGCCGGTCGCCGCCATTCCGACCTTCACGCCCGACGAGGCGATCGCCGAGCTGGACTACGCGGTCGGCGAGCTCGGGCTGAAAGCCGTCATGATGAGCGGCGCCGTGCCGCGGCCGCTGGGCGGACCGGAAGCACCCGGCGGGGGCAAGTGGGTCGACACCCTGGCGCACGACTCGATCTACGACTACGACCCCGTCTGGCGTCGATGCGTCGAACTCGGCGTCACCCCCACGTTCCATGCCGGAGCGCAGGGCTGGGGCAGCCGGATGTCGACCACCAACAACTCCTACAACCAGGTGGGCAACTTCGCTACCGCCGATGAAGCGATAGCGCGGTCACTCATCTTCGGAGGGGTTCCCAAACGCTTCCCCCAGCTGACGTTCGCCTTCCAGGAAGGTGGGGTGGCCTGGGCGACCGAGCTGCTCGGATACCTGCTCGGTCACTGGGAGAAGCGCAATGCGACCGCGATCCAGCACAACAACCCGGCGCGTCTGGACAAGGCGCTGCTCGAGGAGCTCTTCGCGCGTCATGCCAAAGGCCTTTCCGCCAAGCGCAGCGAGCAGCTCCTCGATGACCTCGCCATGCTGTCCGACCCCGACGAGCTCGCCCGTGACATCGACATGTTCGGCGAGTCCGGCCTCACGAGCGGTCAGGAGATCATCGACGTCTTCCACGACCGCTACTTCTTCGGCTGTGAGGCCGACGATTCGATGAACGTCCTGGCGTTCTCACCGGGCCTGAACCCGGGTGGCGTGACGCTGCCTGCCGTGTTCGCCTCGGACATCGGCCACTGGGACGTGCGTGACATGCGCGAGGTGCTGCCCGAGGCGTACGAACTCGTCGAGCACGGCCAGATCAGCGAGGAGGACTTCGCGCACTTCGTCTTCAGCAACCCGGCCAAGCTCTGGACCTCGATGAACCCATCGTTCTTTGCAGGGACTAGCGTCGAATCCGCGGTCCAAAAGCTGCAGTAGGGAGATCGGCGATGCATGACCTGGTGATTCGGGCAGGAACGGTCGTCGACGGGACCGGAGGCGCACCCACGACGGCGGACGTGGCCGTCGAGAGCGGGCGCATCGTCGCGGTCGGACGCGACGTCGGCAGTGGCCGGCGGGAGCTCGACGCCGACGGGCTGCTGGTGACGCCGGGCTGGGTCGACATTCACAGCCACTACGACGGGCAAGCCTTGTGGGATCCGATCCTGGAAACCTCGGCGGCACATGGCGTGACCACCGTCGTCATGGGCAACTGCGGGGTCGGCTTCGCCCCGGTGCACCGCGATCAGCAAGCGTGGACGATCGCGCTCATGGAAGGCGTCGAGGACATCCCGGCTGCGGTGCTCGAGCAAGGGCTCGGCTGGCAGTGGGAGTCCTTTCCCCAGTACCTGGATGCGCTGGACGCAGCGCCGCACGCCATCGACATCGCGGCTCAGGTTCCGCACGCACCGCTGCGGGTGTTCGCGATGGGGGAGCGCGGCATCGATCATGCCGAGCAGCCCACCGAAGCCGAGATCGCCTTGATGGGACGCCTTGCCGCCGAGGCGATCGAGGCCGGGGCGGTGGGCTTCAGCACCTCCCGCTCGCAGAACCACAAGGCGTCGGACGGCCGCATCACTCCGTCGTACTCGGCGAGCGAGGCCGAGCTGCTGGGAATCGCGGAGGCGATCGGCCGCACCGGCAAAGGCGTCTTCGAGCTGAACGTCGAGAACTGGGACGTCGACGCCGAGCTGGCCCTGATGCGGCGGATGTGTGAGGTGAGCGGACGGCCGCTGTCGGCGGCGCTGCTGCAGCGGGCCGGGCAGCCGGCCGACAACTACCGGCGGGTGCTCGACGGGCTCAGCAAGGCCGCGGCGGACGGGCTGGACATGTGGGCCCAGGTCGCCTGCCGGCCGACGGGACTGCTGATGTCCTTGCGTGGCAGGGTGAATCCGCTCGCCGCATCGCCGACGTACCAGGAGCTGGCTCGCCAGGGACTCGACGGGCTGCAGGTCCGGCTCGCCGATCCAGCGGTGCGGGCGCGCATCATCGCCGAGCTCGACGCGGCCGGTGACGCGAACCTGATGAGCCGCTTCCGGATGGCGTTCGAGCTGGAAAACCCCAAGCGCTATGACCTTTCGCCGGACGAGACCCTGACAGCACGCGCCAAGGCGTCGGGGTCAGCGTCACCGAGCTTGCCTACGACGTGCTCGCGGCGGGACGCTTCATCTACGTTCCGGTCTCGAACTACGGCGACGGGAACCTGCACGCCGTGCACGAGATGCTCATGCACGACCGCACCGTCCCCGGGCTCTCCGACGGCGGTGCCCATTGCACGATGGTCGCCGACTTCGACTATCCGACATTCATGCTGAGCTACTGGGCGCGGGACGCGGCGGCGGACGAGCGGCTGCCCGTCGAGGTCGCGATCAAGCAGCAATGCGCCGATACCGCTGCGCTGCTTGGGTTTTCCGATCGTGGCGTCCTCGCACGCCGGCAAGCGGGCCGACCTCAACCTGATCGACATGAAGGCGATCGGGTCCACGTATCCGAGCATCCGCGCAGACCTACCCGGCGGCGGCTCGCGCCTGGTCGGTCAGGGAACCGGCTACGTCGCCACCATCGTGGCCGGCGATGTGACGTTCGAACGTGGGCAGTACACCGGCGCGACGGCAGGACGGCTGGTTCGCAGCAGCGGGTCATGAGCGAGCGCACGCTTGTCGACAAGATCTGGGACGAGCACGTCATCACCGAGTTGGACGACGGCTTCGACCTGCTTCATGTCGACCGGCACTACGTGCACGATGTCACGTCGCCGCAGGCTTTCAAGACGCTCGCCGACCGCGACGTCGACGTCCTCGCGCCCGAGCTGACCTTCGGCTCTCCTGAGCACAGCGTGACGATCCTGCCGGGCGGGACGAATCCAGCAACCCGCTCAGCCGGCAGTTCGTTCCGCTGATGCGCAGGAACTTCGCGGCGCGCGGCATGACCCTGTTCGACATCGATTCACCCGACCACGGCATCGTGCACGTGATCGGGCCCGAGCTCGGATTGACGCTGCCCGGAACCACCGTGGTCTGCGGAGACAGCCACACCTGCACCAATGGCGGCCTCGGCGCCCTCGGGTTCGGCGTCGGCACCAGCGAAGTGGCCCACGTGCTCGCGACCCAGAGCCTGGTGCAGCGCCGGCCGGCCATGATGCGGATCAGCTTCACCGGCTCACTCGCGCCCGCACGTGTCACCCAAGGATCTGATCCTGCACACGATCGCCGCATTGGGCGCCGACGCCGGCACCGGCTGCGCCATCGAATTCGCCGGGCCTCTGGTCGAAAGGCTCGGCGCCGAGGAACGCATGACCATCTGCAATCTCGCGGTCGAACTCGGCGCCAAGATCGGGCTTGTCGCGCCTGACGACATCACGTTCGAGTACGTCGCCTCCCGCCGCTACGCCCCGAGCGGCGCCGTATTCGATGCGGCCGTCGACCACTGGCGGGCCCTGGCCAGCGACGAAGGGGCACGGTTCGACCGCGAGGCGCACATCGACGCCGCCGGCGTCGCACCGCAGATCTCCTGGGGCACGAGTCCGGCGCACACGGCTGCCGTTGACGGCCGGGTCCCGGATCCGTCTGCCGCCTCCGGTGAAGCCGCGAAACACCAATGGCAGCAGGCAATCGACTACATGGGGCTGCAGCCGGGGCAGCGGCTCGAGGGACTGCCGATCCAGTGGTGCTTCATCGGGTCGTGCACGAACGGGCGGCTCTCCGATCTGCGTGCCGCGGCGGCCGTGGTCAACGGGCGTCGGGTGGCTCCGCACGTACGCGCATTAGTCGTTCCCGGCTCTGCCGCGGTGCGTCGTGCCGCCGAAGCGGAAGGGCTCGACCGCGTCTTCACCTCCGCCGGCTTCGAATGGGGCGAGGCGGGGTGCGGGCTCTGCCCCGGGCTGGGCGGGGTCGATCTCGCGCCGGCAGACCGCTGCGTGTCGACCTCGAACCGCAACTTCATGGGCCGGCAGGGAGCCGGCGTCCGGACGCATCTCGCCGGGCCGGCGATGGCTGCGTTCGCGGCGATCAACGGGTGCATCGCCGACGTGCGCCGGGCCTGCTGATGGAGCCTTTCGTCGCCGTGCATGGTCCGGCCGCAGCGCTGCTGCTGCCGGACATCAACACAGATCTCATCTCGCCCGCCCATGGTGGCCGCGGCAGCCTGGCCGCCAACGCGTTCGCCCCGCTCCGCTATCTGCCGGACGGCAGTGACAATCCCGAATTCGTGCTGAACCAGAAGCGTTTCCTGCGGCGCACCGATCCTGCTCACCGGCGCCAACTTCGGCTGCGGAAGCTCCCGGGAGTCGGCGGTGTGGTCGCTGCTGGCACTCGGCATTCGTTGCGTGATCGCCGAGAGTTTCGGGGACATCTTCCACGGCAACTGCTTCCAGAACGGTGTGCTCCCGATCGTGCTCGAGCCGGACCAGATCGGCGACCTGGCACGCGAAGCGGCGACGGGGGAGGCGATCGACGTCAATCTGCAGAGCTGCCAGATCACGACGCCGGCAGGCTCGGCAATTGCCTTCGAGCGTGAATCCCACGCGACGGATGCAGCTCCTCGAAGGTCTCGACGACCTGGCCCTCGGGCTGCGCCGCCGCGAACAGATCACGCACTTCCAAGCAGCCGACCGCAAGCGGCGGCCGTGGGTCGTATCTGGAGCCGGTGCATGAACCCAAGAGCTGAGACGGCCGGGCCGGCCTGGGCGGACTTCTGCCGGCGCATCGCCGCGCTCGGGGACCAGGTCGAGGCGGAGGCGCCGACCCCGGAGGCCGCCGCTGAAGGCTTCCACCATCTCGCCAACCAGGTGGCCTGCTGGCTGACCTATGCCATCGGCCACACCGATCCCGTTCATCCGGCGCTGTTTCGCAGCAGCGATCCGGTCTACCAGTGGGGCGGTCCCAATGCCGACCAGGTGGCCCGGCGGGCGGCCATCGATGGGCGGGGCAGCTACCGGCTCGTCGGGAACATGGGCACCTGCGAGGAGTTCGTCCTGCAGTTGAAGGCCGGGGCGGCACAGAGCGGCGGAGCCGGCGTCGCCCGCGAGGTTTCGGCGTCGTCACTCGGCCTCGGGCCGGGAGCCCCGATCGACATCGTGCTCAGCGCCGAGCGACGCGGCGGCTCCTGGGTGGAACTGCCGCCGGACACGGCCTTCGTCCACATCCGCGACTACTACTTCGACTGGCAGCCCGGCGAGCCCGCCACGTTCGTGCTCGAACGCATTGACGATCCCGGGGAGCCGAAGCCGAGTCGTACCGCGAAGCGCGTCGCCGCCATGCTGGCCGATGCCGCCGCCGAGATCGAGCATTCTTTCGCGTTCTGGTCGGGATACCAGCAGCGGATGCTGGGTGCTCAAGCAGCCAATAGCTTCACCATTCCGGGTGGATCGGCCGGGGGCGTGCAGGCGATAACCTACGCGCATGCCGGAGTCGCGCTACGGCCGGACGAGGCGCTCGTCGTCGAGCTCGACGGTGATGCCGCTCCGCTCTGGGACGTCCAGCTGTACAACCGACCCTGGTACGAGGCGCTGGACTTCGCCTATCGGAGCACGAGCACGAACCATCGCATGGCCGAACGCGCAGCGGACGGGACGGTTCGAGTCGTCATTGCCGCTCGAGATACCGGCGCGCCGAATTGGCTGGACACCGAGTGTCGCGAGGCTGTGCTCGCTACGGTTCGCTGGTGGAACGCGCCGGCCCCGCCTACGGTGCAGGCGCGGGTCGTACCCGTCGCGGAGATCAGCGGACCGGTCGGGGCCGATCAACGGTCAGCACAGATCCGCCGGCGGGCTATCCACGCTGCCTGGAGATATCGCTCCTGAGGCCCGGCCGTTACCGAAAACGCACTCGGATCGTTAGGGAAGCATTCGCAGTTCTCTGGGGAGGCGTCGTGCGATCGTCCCGACTGGCTCTGATCGGTGCCGTACTGGCCGCGGTCGGCGTGACGGCGGCGGCGTGCACCCCGCCCACGTCGCCGGTCACCGGGCGCCACGTCGGGGTGCTTCGGCTGGCCCATCGGGCGGCGATCTTCAACATGACCCAGTCCAACAACTGGTCCGGGTACAACCAGGGGCTGCTGGAAAAGGGCAAGACGTTCAGCTCGGTGGCCGGCACCTGGACCGTGCCGACGGCGTCGCCACACAAGGCAAGAGAGGCGGAGTACTCGGCCACCTGGGTCGGTATCGGCGGTGGCTGCCTGAACACCGGCTGCTCGGTGACGGACAGCAGCCTGATCCAGGCGGGCACCGAGCAGGATGTCGCCGCCAGCGGGGAAGCGGTCGTACTACGCGTGGTACGAGCTGATCCCGGCGCCGTCGACCCGGGTGTCCCTTCCGGTCGCGCCCGGCAATCGGGTGACCGTCGCCATCAAGCAGGCCACGCCTGGCATGTGGTCGATCGTCATCCGTAACCTCTCCACCGGTAAGCGCTGGTCGAAGTCGACCCCGTATCCGTCGACCATGGCGACGGCTGAGTGGATCGAGGAGACCCCGCTGCTGATCGGTAGTGGCGGCAGCAGCATCTCCCCTCTTCCCCGGCTGTCGGCGGTGCACTTCACCGCCTCCAGCGTCAACGGCGCGCCGGCGGGCCTCACCTCGGCCGAACGCATGCAACTCGTCGACAGCAGCAACCACGTACTGGCGACCCCGTCGAACCCCAACAGGGCCAAGATGGCGTTCAACGACTGCACGTACAGCACAGCGTGCGCGGTGCCTGCCGGATGACGCTCGACCGGCGCGAAGAGCCGCACGAGCTCGGGCGTTCCATGGGCCACCGGCTCATGCTGCTCGCCCTTGCCGCCGTCGTAGCGACGGTTGGAGTCACCTTCGCCGTCAACGGCCTGAAGGATTCCAGCACTCTCCGGTTTCTTTTCGGGGCCGTGGTCACGGTGCTAGCAGCCGTATGGGCAGCGGCGGCATCCCGGTCAGGACCGCACTAGAGCATCTCCCGTCACTCGGCGAGGATGGGAGGACCGGCAGGCAGGGGAGCCGCCCCAGCCGCCCGTCCCTGGAGCGAGCGGCATGGCCGATGAGGCGGATTCGAAGAACGCCGAGAGGCGCAACCCGAGCGACGAGATCGCCGAGGACATCCTTGCCGACGTGCCGGTGGTTCGGGCGTCTGGACTGTTGCGGGCGCGGCCGATCTGGGTCGTACCCATCGTGCTCGCCTCCATCGTGGTTGCGCTCATGACACTGATCTACTTCGGTTCGATCGTGAACCCGGCGAGCCACCTTCGCGGCCTGCCGGTCGGCATCGTCAATGAGGATGCCGGTGCCACGGTGCCCGTTGGGTCCGCCGGCAAGATCGCCGTCGGTGAACAAGTCATCGCCTCGCTGACCGGTACGCCTGCGGTCACCAGTCGGCTCTCGTTGCGAACGGTCACGCTTACCGAGGCCAAGAAACGCCTGGACCGTGGGACTCTCGTCGCCGCGATCGTGATCCCGCAGAACTTCTCAGCATCGTTGCTGTCGCTGGCTGGTGCGTCGGGCACCGCACGTTCGTCGCCGACGGCGACCCTCCAGGTCCTGACGAACGATCGAGTTGGCAGCATTGCGGTCGGCCTCGCTACAGGCGTGATCCAGCCTGCCGTTGCTCAGGTTTCCCTGGCGGTCGGCATGCGTCTCACCCCGCTGAGTACCGGCGCGGCACGAAGCAACGCCATCAACGCTGCTGCGCTGGCCGATCCGATCTCCGAGACGATCACGAAGTACCGGCCGTTGCCGACGCACTCCGGTCTTGGGCTCAGCGCCTTCTACATATCGCTGCTCACCATGATGTGCGGCTTCCTGGGAGCGACGATCGTTCACAATGTCGTGGACTCATCGCTCGGTTACGCGTCCAGCGAGGTCGGTCCGTGGTGGACGCAGCGCATGCCGTTGCTTATCACCCGGTGGCAGACCCTCCTGACGAAGTGGGCCGTGAGCTGCGCTGTCGTGCCGTTCGTCACGTCAATCATGCTGATACTCGCGATCTTCGTCCTGCGGATGAACGCCCCGCACCTCGCGGATCTGTGGCTCTACTGCATTTTCGGGGCGTTCGTCATCGCTGTCGGCACGCTCACCCTGCTGGCCGCGCTCGGAACGTTCGGCCAACTCGTCGCGCTGATCGTGTTCATCTATCTCGGCCTGGCGTCGTCCGGAGGAACCGTTCCGCTTCAAGCACTTTCCGCGTTCTATCGCTTCGTCGCCCAGTTCGAGCCACTGCGTCAGATCCTCGGTGGCGTGCGGTCGATCCTCTACTTCGACGCCATGGGCGACGCTGGTCTGCACCGGGCGCTCTTGTTCACCGGCGCTTTCTTGCTCTTTTGGCTCCTCACCGGCGCGGCCGTCACGATCGCGTATGACCGCAAGGGGCTGCATCGCATAAGTCCCGAGATCATGAGCTACGTGAACCGAGCGGTGAAAGCGCGGGCCCTCGAGCGCGACGCGACCGCCTGATCCGCTGGAGGCTCAAATCAGATGGTTGAATTCGCTGCTACTGCAGCGAATTCGCGTCTGATCGCCGTATTTGCCAGCGGTTTTTGTCGGTGGTGGTCGGTAGCGTTTTCCCATGAATCCTCTTTCCACGTTGCCTGTCCCGCCGTCCGATCCGTCGTCCTCAGGGTTGTTGACTCCCGCCGAGCTGGCCGACCTTTCGGATGAGGAGGTACGGGACGGGCTGATGACATGGGCGGGCCGGGTAGCTGCGGGTGAGGCGCGGCTGATGGCATATATCGGCGAGTTCGATGAGCGGCGGGCGTGGGCGGTGCAGGGCGTGCTGTCATGCGCGCATTGGCTGTCGTGGCGGGTCGGGATGGGGCAGAACGCGGCCGGGGAACGGGTCCGGGTGGCACGCGCGCTGCGACATCTGCCGGCCACGTCCGCCGCGTTCGCCGCGGGCCGGTTGTCGTTCACGCAGGTGCGGGCGATCAGCCGGGTCGCGACTGCCGAGGATGAGCAGGGCTACATCGACATCGCGCGTCATGCCACAGGTGGGCAGCTCGAACGGCTCGTCAGCGGCCTGCGGCGGGCGCGCAAACTCCACAAGCAGCGCAAGGAAGCTGCGGCTGCCGCTGCCGATGGACGCGAGCCGGAACCGGAGCGGATTCGGGTGTTCACCCGCTATGACTCCGACGGCGACCTGTGCATCACGATCCGCGCGAGCGCCGCCGACGGTGCCGTGCTGCTCGCCGCGGTCGAGGCCGCCCGCACCGACCTCGACGCCACGGGCCAGAAAGCCGACTCGGAACTTTCCGCGGAAAGTTCGGAGGGCGGGGAGAAAGCGACCAGAGGCGACGGGCTGATGGCCTTGTGCCGGGCGTACCTGTCTGATCGGGCCGTCGTCCATCCACGCCGGGCCCGCCGAGATCGTTTTCAGCTGACCGCGCAGATCGACCCGATCTCGGGCTGGGCCCGGCTACCGGATGGTGAGTTCCTGCCACCGGGCAGCCTGACCGCAGCGCTGCCGGCCGGAATGGTGCTGCGTCCGCTCCACCCCGCCGACCTCACCGCCCACGATCTGGGCCGTTCGCAGCGCCAACCCAGTCAGGCGCTGCGTGATCTGCTCGGCGCGGTCGATGGGGAACGCTGCCGGTTCCCGTCCTGCACCCGGCGCCGCAAGCTCCATGCCCACCACGTCACCGACTGGCTCAAAGGCGGGCGCACCGATCTGGCCAATCTGGTGCTCTTCTGCTCGAGGCACCATCAGACCGTCGTGCACGCCGGCGGTTTCCGCCTCACGCTGAATCCGGTCACCCGCGCGCTGACCGTTACGACCGCGAATGGCCAGCTCGTCCCGCACCGCCAGGCGTTCCCGTGGCTGCCGGCAGAGCAGCTCGACCCGGATGGCCGCATCGACGCTGCCGTCCTGCCGCCCGACGGCATCGACAGGCTCGACCTGCACTACGCCGTCGACGTCCTCATGCAACAGGCCGCCTGACTAAGGTCGCGTGAGGCTCATCCAGACCGGAGGTTCGAAGCAGCGGATCTGGGCGAGCGGAACCCAGCGCGGGTCGGTCTCGAGCCCGAGTTCGATCCCGGGCTGTGCCAGCGCGCGGATCGCTTCTTCGATTTCGACGCGGGCCAGACTGGCGCCGAGGCAGAAGTGGATCCCGGCGCCGAACGTCGTCGACTTCACGTCCTCGCGGCGCACATCGAACCGGTCGGCATCGGCGTAGCGCCGCGGGTCCCGGCATGCCGCAGCCAGGCACAGCACCACCGGCTCGCCCTTGCTGATGCGCAGCCCCGCGAGGTCCAGCTCCTCGCTGGCAAGCCGGGCGGTGCCGAACGTGATCGGCTCGTAGCGAAGGACTTCTTCGGCTGCCCGCGGGATCAGCGCCGGATCGGCAGCGACCGCGGCGAGCTGGTCGGGATGCCGGGCGAAGAGCACCGACATCGCCGCGAGAGCGCCGCGTGTCGTGTCGTGCCCGGCGAACATCAGGTTTTCGGTGAGCGCCACCATCTCCTCGGTGCGGAGCCGATCACCGCCCTCCTCGACCGCGATGAGCGCTGACAGCAGGTCGTCGCCGGGGGAGCGTCGCCGGTCATCAATGAGCCCGCGCACGTAGGCATCGAGTGAAGCGAGCGCGTCCTCGATCTGCCGATGGATGACCGGATCACGGATCGCGCTGAACGCGAGCCCGAGCTGCTTGGTCCACTGGCCGAAGATCGGCCGGTCCGCTTCGGGTACATCGAGCAGGTCCGAGATCACCGCCAGTGGCAGGCGATGGCCGAGGTCGCCCTGCGCATCGATGCGGCCGGCCTCGAAAGCCGGCGTCAGGATCGTCCGTACGTGCTCGGCAATCCGGGGCCGGAGGCGCTCGACCGAGCGTGGGGTGAAGGCGCGGCTCACCAGCTTGCGCAAACGGGTGTGCTCCGGCGGGTTCTTGCTGAACATGACCGAGTTCCACCACTCCCAGAGCGGTCCCTCGGTCAGGCCGTTCAGCGCCATCAGGTCGGCGGCGAGGAAGCGGGGGTCGCGTAAGCACGCCTCGACCTCGGCGTCGCGCAAGACGTGGATCGCACCTTCTCCGGAGATACCGAACGGGGCCGCCTCACGCGCTTCGCGAAGCGGCGCGTGGATGTTCTGCCAGATTTCGGTGGCGGAAAGGTGCAACACCGGAAGGCTCTCGCGCGAGTACGTCACGCCCGTCAGGCTCACGCCACCGGACAGTAGCCGGTAGCCGCTCAACCTCATCGCGGCGCGGCTTCGGCAGCCGTCTAGTCTCGCGCCATGAGCGATGTGTTCGGACTGGACGGAAAGCCCGCGCTGGTTGTCGGCGGCGGGTCAGGCATCGGGCGCGAGACGGCGAAGCTGCTGGCCGCCGTCGGTGCCCGTGTAGCGGTCGCCGACCTCGACCCTGATCGAGCCGATGAGGTTGCCAAAGAGGTCGGCGGGGTCGCGATCTCCGGCGACGTGACCGATCCGGCCGGTGCCCAGCGCGTGGTCGACGAGGCGCATGAGGCGCTCGGCGGCCTGCACGCGATGGCCAACATCGTCGGCCTGGCGGCCTGGGCAGATCTGATGTCGGTCGACCTGGCCACCTGGGAAGGCGATCTGCGCATCAACCTCACGCAGCATCTGTTCGTCGGCCGCGCTGCCGCCCGCCACATGATGGACGACGGCGTGCGCGGTGCCCTGGCCATCGTCACGTCGATCAGCGGGATCTACGGAGCGCCGAACCATGCGGCCTACGGGGCTGCCAAGGCCGGTGCGACGAACCTGGCCCGGTCAGATGGCGAACGAGTGGGCGCCCTACGGGATCCGGGTGAATTCGGTGGCCCCGGACGTCATCGCCACCCCCCGCGTGGTAGCCGGATTCGAGGGCCGCGGCGTGAACGACATGAATTCCATCGTGGCCGAGGAAGCGCTGCTCGGCCGCTGGGGCCGGCCCGAGGAGATCGCCGGGCCGCTCGTCTTCGTGCTCTCCGACCTGGCGGCGTTCATGACCGGCCAGAACCTCATCGTCGACGGCGGCAGCAACGCGCGCTTCCCGCATTCCGGACCGAAGCCGTTCAGCGACGGCTGACGTCAAGTCAAGCTGTACTGCTTCATGAAGTTCCAGCCGAATTCCGCGGCATGCTCCGGATAGCTGGGGGGTGGGCTCGGCGGTGCGGGGTTGATGATCGTGTCGAGCACCAACCTGGGCCACGTGTGGTTGGTCTTCAACGACACGAATTCCACGACGGAGCCGGGCGCGACGAGTCGTGATTCGTTGGCTCCGTTGGGGAACTTCGTCGGCAGCATCGGGGTGGGCTTGCCGCCGCAGGTATAGCCGCCGTGGTACGGCACGATGCAGTCATTCACCGGGTCGTGCGCGTGCAGCACGTGGACAACGGTCTTGCGGCAGGGCACCAGGAGCGCTCCGCTGACGACCTCCGCGGCGGCGAACACGTCGGGCCGCTCGCAGGCGGCCTTCCAGGCCATCATGGCTCCGTTGGAGAAGCCGGCGACGTACACCCGTTTCAGGTCGATCCGCACCCGGGTATTGATCGCCTTCGGCAGGCCGGCGAGCCAGGTGGTGTCGTCGGCGGTGGCAGCGGCGCAGCACTGCGTCGGCCCCGTGGCCGTGCCGGCATCCCAAGCGGAGGCATCGAGGTTCGTCGCCAGCGCCTGCGGATAGGCGACGACGAAGCCGTCGGTGTTGGCGTACTGATCGAAATCCGTCAGCGTTTCGGCTTGGGCGGCCGTCTCCCCGAGTCCGTGCAGGACGAGCACCAGCGGACGTGCCGCGCAGGGCGCAGCACACGCCGGCGCGTGCAACAGGTATTTGCGCGGGGCGTTCTTGCTGCAGGCCGTCAAGCTCGCAGTCAATAGCGCAAGAACAACCGTCAGGATGAAAAGCTCCCGGCTTCGTCGGATCATGTGCTGGCCTTCTCGCGTCGTCCGTCCGGGGGCTTTGCCTGCTGAAAGAGAAATCGACCTGGGACGTCCTCAGCTTGATGACCTCACCGTCAAGAATTCGCCGAATTACCGAAAAAGCACCCGCTCGGGTGAAATTAAGGAGGTAAACGAGCGTTCATACGCAAAAGGGGTGCGCTGCGGCGGACGGGGTAGGCATGACTCGTGTCATGGCGCGTAGGCACGTCGGGATGGCAGTACCGCGACTGGCGCGGGGACTTCTACCCGCAGAAGCTGGCCCAACGACTCTGGCTCGAGCACTACGCAGAGACCTTCGACACGGTCGAGGTCAACAACGCCTTCTACCGGCTGCCCGAACGCTCGGTCTTCGAGGGGTGGAGGGAGCGCACGCCGGCCGGCTTCGTCGTGGCCGTCAAGGGCAGCCGCTACCTGACGCACATCAAGCGCCTTTCGGACCCGGCCGAGCCCGTCGCCCGGCTCCTCGACCGGTGCCGCGGGCTCGGCCGCAAGCGCGGCCCGATCCTGCTCCAGCTGCCGCCGACCCTCAGGGCAGCGCCGGAGCTGCTGGACGAGACGCTCAGGCAATTCCCGCGGACGGTGCGGGTCGCCGTCGAGCCGCGCCACGAGTCGTGGTGGTCGGAGGAGGTGCGGGCAGTGCTCACGCATCGCAAGGCCGCCCTGGTCTGGGCTGACCGCGGCGAGCAGGCGCTGAATCCGCTGTGGGCGACCACGAGCTGGGGCTATCTGCGGCTTCATCAGGGCCGCTCGGAATGGTCGTACTCGACGGCGGCGCTCCGCAAATGGGCCGGGCAGCTTCGCGAATCCTTCCCCGAGGGATACGCGTACGCCAATAACGACCCCGACGGCGCAGCCATTCGCGATGCCCTGAAGCTGCGCGAGATGTTGGAGTCGTAGTCAATGGCACGCGGATGCGGCTGACGATCAGGCTGGTCTGCGACTCATCTGATCAAACGAGGCGATCATCCCGTCGCTGTGGCAGCTGGAAGTCGCCTACGTGCTGCTCGCAGCCGAGCGAAGGAACCGGATCAACGAGGCGCAGGCGGCGCGATTCGTCGACGTGCTGACCCGGCTCCCCATCCGCGTGGATCCGGCGCCAGCTTGGCAGGTCCTGGCATCCGGTCGTTGATTGATGTGGACGTCACAATCATGACTTCATCAGCGCAGCTTGACCAGTCGCAACTTCCCTTTGGTTGCAGGCGTTTCCGGCATATAGGGTGTGCACGAGGGGGCTAGCGTTGCGCAGTTGTTCGCGCGCCAAGCCTCCAGCCGCCGATGGTATGACAATTGGTATGGTGACGCGGAAGGTGACCATTCCCCTCGACGAAACGCAACTCGACCGCATCCGTGGGCTGGTCGACGCCGGCTCTGCGATGAGCGTGTCTGGATTCGTCCAGCATGCGGTGGGGCGTCGCCCTGGACGCGGGCTGGATCCACAGCTGCAGCTACTGACGGTTTGACGGCCGGGTCTGCCGAGGGTTCGGTTGACTCATGCCTGTGCGGATCGTCATCGCTGGAAGCATCAGCATCAATGGCGACCGGTTTCCGAGGCAGAGCGACGGCCATCTAGCCGCATCTTCTGCCGACCTAACGTGGTCGCGGGTTTGGAATCTCACAGCGCCACGGATAGCCGTGTGAGCGGTGCTAGCAGTCGACGATGCGGATGTTCGGGTCCAGGCGACGTAGGTCGCTGCGATCGGAACTGATGACCGTCGCGCGATGCCGGCGGGTCGTGAGCACGACAGACGCATCGATGACGTCGACTGTTTGGGCTGCGCCGCACAGCACGCCGGCTGCGCGAGCGTCGGTGTCGGTGAGCGGCTCTACTCGAACGTCGCGGGCATTGAGCAGTCGCGCAAGCAGTGCTTGTCGGCCGCCATCGCGCCACACCTGGCCGACGACGCCGGCTGGCACGATGACCTCGCGGCCAGCTTGAAGGCCAGCAGAAATGACGGCAGCTGTGGCACGGTCACCGCGTTCGACCGCGATCAACGCACCAGCGTCGAGGACCAGACTCATGCGTGGTCTGCGAGCGCCAGACGCTCGCGCGCCTGTGCCAATTCTTGCTCGCTGAGTGGCCCTCCGGTCGCCTCGAACAGATCGCTCAGCACAGCCACCAGGTCTTCATCGTGCATGCGCACACGAGCTGCGTCATTGAGCCACGCGCTCACCGACTTGGCCTTGCCGTCGGCCACGTCCCGCCGAGCCCGCTCCGCGATCGCTGGATCAAGGCTTACGGTCACCTTCGACACGGTCATACTTTTACCTTACCAGTCGGTGTTGGCCCCGTTGCGCTGTGCGATCAGCGGCGTGGTGGGCCGCCAGTGAAGACGGTGTCCGGTCCGTGGGCGGCCGCGTTCGCACAAGACCCTCGAGGCGAGAGCGGCAAGTTCGTCCCGGTGATCGTGAAGCCGGCCGTCATGCCGAAGCTTCAGGCGCCGATCATCCACATCAGTCTTCTCGATCGGGATGAGGGGAGCGCAAGAGCAGAGTTGCTGGGCAAGCTAGGCAACCCGAAACGGACCCGTGCGGGGGGCGCTGCGTATCCCGGGTCCTCACCGACACTCGCGACCACGGCAGTGGCTGAGATGGCGCGATCGTTGGTCTGACGGCAGCTGTCGTCGCCCGACAACACCGGCGGTCTCGGCAGAGCTGTCTGTTCGCTGTTCGGTATTTACCGAACAGCGAACGAGGACGATACTGGGGAGGTGCTAGCCCAGCAAGCCATCGAATACCTGGAAACGGCCCTGGCCGAGCTCAACCTGAGATCTCAGCTCATCGGCGCCGCTGGCAGGACCCCCAATCAGCAAATTGATCTGAGTCTCGACACAGGGCACGGCGAATTGCTCTTCGAGGTCAAGTACTACTCACTCGTCGATGTTGGAAGGGCGATTCAGCTTGCTCACCGCCAGGAACAAACTCGGCCTGCGGCTGTCCAGCTCCTCGTGATCAGTGATCGCATTGTTCAACTCGCCCGAGAGGAGTTGCGGCGGGCTGAGATCAGCTGGTTCGACCTGCGTGGCCACTTATTCATGACCGGGCCTGGGCTGCGGCTGGACACTGCAACGACTCGGTTCGTCGAGCGTGCTAGCCGCTCTCAACCTCTTTCGGGACGGATCGGCATCGCAACAGCCGTCGACATTTTGCTGAACCAGCCAAGCCGCGTTGCCATCCGCGAAGTCGCCCGCCACATCAACGCGGCAGCAAGCAGCGTCTCAGACGTCGTGGCCGCGCTACGCGACGACGGACTAGTCGCCCGCGGCGGAACACCTGATCTGCCAGCGCTTTTCGCGGCGACCGCCCAAGTATGGAAGCCAATCTGGGTGCCAGTGCAACGCTTCCCGCATCCCGCAGGCGCCCTACGCAACCCTGCCGTCCAGCTTGGCTTCGACGATGCGCAACGACCGGGCTGGGCCCTTACTGGAGACCTTGCGGCAGCAAGCCTCGGCGCGCCCATCGGCGTACCTAGCGGTGCACCGGCCGACTTCTATCTGCCGGCCGCCAACGCACATCGGCTTGCCGTCTCGATCCTCGAACCAGCAGGCCCGCACGCTCGACCGGCGGCCCGCCTAGCGCTGGCACCCGTTCCCGCCGCGTGCGCCCACCGCGTCGACGTGAGCCATATCGCCAACGAGCATTGGCTGATCACGCGCCCGCTGTTCGTTGCGCTCGACCTGGCGCGAGATGCTGCGCGCGGCGCAGAAATCCTCCGAGACTGGACTCCGACGGATGGTCAGCGTGTCTGGTGACGGGCGCAATGACACGGTGCACCTCGTCGGAGCGGCGATGGTCCGCCTCGTCGGGGCGATTCCGCTCGTCCAGGATCTGCTCGGCGAACCCGTGATCGTCGGTGGCCTGGCCGTAATGTGCCGGCTAGGCAACGCCCACCGTCACCGAGGATCTGGATACTCTGCTGCGTCGTCTTGCCGGGGCAGGGTCCGTGTCGACGTGTTGGAGCTGCGGGTTGCTGATCTCGAGCGTGACTTCACCGACGCCACCGACCGACTCGAAGCAACCGCCCACCGGTGGACGCTCGAGACCGCGACACAGCTCCAGATCCAGGCGACCTCTGACCCCTTCGCCCTCGCAGACGACGGAGATACCGTGCGGGCCGTCGCGCTTGTCGCATGTCCCGGGCCACTTGTGGCCATGAAACTCAAAGCATCAGTCGACCGGGGTACTTCCAAGGCCGCTACCGATTTGCTTGGTGTCGTGCGACTCGTCACGGATCCGGAAACAGCGCCTGATGCGCTCGATGACTTTGAGCGTGTCGATAGCCAACTGCGCGCGGATGTTGCTGAGCACGCCCGGCTGCAGTTCGAGCAGCGCGAGGGGCGGACTCGCCAGCTGATACGCGGCTTGGGGTCGCAGGCGCCGGACGAAGCCCTTGTCGACGCCGCGGCCGCGTTCTCAAGGGCATGCTCGGCTACTAACACCAAGCTCCACAGCGGCTGATGGACCCGGCCACTTCGCTATTTATTGAATGGCGGTCAATATGGCCAGCTTGCTGTGGCGAACGGGTGAAAGTGCCCTCTGAGGGGCAAGGGAAAGCGACATTTCGGACCTACTGCTGGACTCCTGATGGGCCAAGAAGCAGCCTTTGAGCCGGGCATTTACCGGAGCGGGCGACCGGGAATCGAACCGGGATGGCCAGCTTGGAAGGCTGGCACTACCGATGGCCGTCCCGGGCTGCTGTCGATGTCTGCCCGCAGCCGGGTGTGCCTTTCGCGCCAGAGCCGAACCATCAATTCGGCGGTCTCCCGTGGGCGCCTGGCATGCGGACGGTAGCCTCACTGCGCCGCGCCGACTCGCCGGCGCCACGACAGTAGGGGACACGCCATGGGACGTCTCGACGGCAAGGTCGCGTTCATCACCGGAGCCGCTCGCGGCCAGGGTCGCTCGCATGCGCTGCGCCTCGCCAGCGAGGGCGCCGACGTCATCATCAGCGACATCTGCGGCCCCGTCGGCACGAGCATGGTCCGGCCGTCGTCGCCGTCCGATCTGGAGCAGACCGTCAAGGACGTCGAGGCCACCGGCCGGCGGGTCGTCTGGGCCCAGGTCGACGTGCGCGATCCCGAGGGACTACGCGCGCTGGCAGACCGGGGCGCGCAGGAGCTCGGCCACATCGACGTCGTCGTCGCCAACGCCGGCATCCTGAACTACGCCAAGACCCATGAGCTCACCCAGGCGCAGTGGCAGGACGTCATCGACGTCAACCTGACGGGCGTGTGGAACACGATCCAGGCGACGCTGCCGCATCTGCTCAAGCAAGGCACCGGCGGTTCGATCATCGCGACGAGCTCGTCAGCGGGTCTGAAGGGACAGCCGTTCACGCTGTCGTACACGGCGGCCAAGCACGGCATCGTCGGCATCGTCAATGCGATCGCGATCGAGTACGGCGACTACGGCATCCGCGCCAACAGCATCCACCCCTGCGGCGTGCGCACGGACATGGGCGACGCGCCCGGACTCATGGACCTGATCAACGAGCGCGCGGCAACGATCGGCCCAACGTTCATGAACACGCTGCCCATCGACTTCGTCGAGCCGGAGGACATCTCCAACGCGGTGGCCTACCTGGCGAGTGACGAGGCCAAGTACGTCACCGGCGTGCAGCTGAAGGTGGACGCCGGTCTCGTCGGTCGCTGAGCCGTCAGATCAGCGGCGCACCTGGTAGTGCAGATGGACGACGCCTGAGCGGAACCGTCGTTCATCGATAAAGCTCAGCTGGACCCGGACGTCGGCGGGGAAGGCGCTCTTGCCTCCCCCGACGATGACCGGGTGCAGGAAGAGGTGACACTCGTCGACCAAGCCGGCGCGGAAGGCCGCGCCCGCCAGCGTGGGACCGCCGATGGAGACGTCCTGCTCGGATGACTCCTTCAGCCGGCGGATGTCCGACGGCTCGAAGTCGTGTTCGATCCGCGTCCGTGCCGTCTCGGCGGTCTGCAGCGTGCGGGAGTAGACGACCTTGTCCGCGGCCCGCCAGAGCTGTGCGAAGTCCTGGCTCACCGCGCCGTCATCGGCGCCGGAGCCCTGGGTTTCCCAGAACCGCATCGTCTCGTACATGCGCCGCCCGTACAGGTAGGTGCCGATCGGCCGCTCGAGGTCGTTGACGTACGAGTGGACCTCCTCGTCCGGGGCGGCCCAGCCGAACTGGCCGCCGACGTCCTCGATGAACCCATCGAGCGAGCAGATGGCCGAGTAGATCAGCTTGGTCATGTCTGGCACGATTTCACGGGTGGCCACCGCCGAAGCGCAGCGCCTGCGTGACCTCGCCATCCTGCGTCGCGTGCGCGACCGCATCGACCGCGAGTACGCCAAGCCGCTCGACGTGGAGGCGCTGGCCCGCGGCGCGCACATGTCGGCAGGTCATCTCAGCCGCGAATTCCGGCGGGCCTTCGGGGAATCGCCGTACAGCTACCTGATGACCCGGCGGATCGAACGGGCGATGGCGCTGCTGCGCCGCGGCGACCTGAGCGTCACCGAGGTCTGCTTCGAGGTCGGCTGCTCATCGCTCGGAACGTTCAGCACCCGCTTCACCGAGCTCGTCGGCATGCCGCCCAGCACCTACCGGCGGGAAGCATCGCGCGCCACCGCCGGGCTGCCGCCCTGCGTCTCGAAGCAGGTCACCAGACCGATCAGGAATCAAGAAGCCCGGCGCCCGGCAGCGGATCTAGCCTGACCGCCATGAGCATTTCGATCTACTCCGCATTCCTCCCCCACACCGACCCCGAAGCCTCGGTCGGCTTCTACCGCGACGCGCTCGGCTTCGAGGTCCGCCTCGACGTCGGAGGCGGCCAGATGCGCTGGATCACCGTCGGGCCGCCCGATCAGCCCGGCACGTCGATCGTGCTGCACCCACCGGCCGTCGATCCCGGCATCACCGACGAGGAGCGCACCACCATCAGCGAGATGATGGCCAAAGGGACCTACGCGATCCTCGTGCTCGCCAGCACGGATCTGGACGGCACGTTCGAGCGGCTCGAAGCAAGCGGCGCCGAGATCGTGCAGGAACCGACCGAGCAGCCGTACGGGCTGCGCGATTGCGCGGTGCGGGATCCGGCGGGCAACCTGCTGCGTATCAACGACCTGAACTGGACCCCGCGAAAGTGAATCTCGCCGACAGCCACGACGTGATCCGCGTGCATGGCGCACGCGTGAACAACCTCAAGGACGTCAGCGTCGAACTCCCCAAGCGCCGGCTGACCGTCTTCACCGGCGTCTCGGGATCGGGCAAGAGCTCACTGGTCTTCGGCACCGTCGCGGCCGAATCGCAGCGGTTGATCAACGAGACGTACAGCGCCTTCATCCAAGGGTTCATGCCCACGCTGGCCCGGCCCGAGGTGGACGTGCTCGAAGGGCTGACCACGGCGATCATCGTCGACCAGCAGCGGATGGGCTCCGACGCCCGTTCCACGGTGGGTACGGCCACCGACGCCAATGCGATGCTGCGCATCCTGTTCAGCCGTCTCGGCAAGCCGCACATCGGTTCAGCGCAGGCTTTCTCCTACAACGTCGGGTCGATCTCCGGCGGCGGCGCGGTGACCTTCGAGCGGGCCGGCCGAACCGTCAAGGAGCGCCGGACCTTCAGCGTCGTCGGCGGGATGTGCCCGCGCTGTGAAGGTCGCGGATCGGTGAGCGACTTCGACCTGACCGCGATCTACGACGCGAGCAAGTCGTTGCGAGACGGTGCGCTCACGATTCCCGGCTACAGCATGGACGGCTGGTACGGCCGCATCTTCCTGGGTTCCGGCTTCTTCGATCCCGACAAACCCATCGGCAAGTACACCAAGCGAGAGCTGAACGACCTGCTCTACAAGGAGCCGACGAAGATCAAGGTCGACGGGATCAACCTCACCTACGAGGGGCTGATCCCGCGGATCCAGAAGTCCATGCTTTCCAAGGACATCGACGCGGTGCAGCCCCACATCCGCGCCTTCGTGCAGCGGGCGGTCACCTTCGGCGTCTGTCCCGAATGCGACGGCACCCGGCTGTCCGAACTCGCCCGCTCGTCGAAGATCCAGGGCGAGAGCATCGCCGATCTGTGCGCGATGCAGATCAGCGATCTTGCCGAGTGGGTGGGCAAGCTCAAGGAGCCGTCGGTGGCCCCGCTGCTGGAATCCTTGCATCACACGCTGGATTCGTTCGTCGAGATCGGCCTCGGCTACCTGTCGCTCGATCGCCCGTCCGGCACGCTGTCCGGCGGCGAGGCGCAACGCGTCAAGATGATCCGCCAGCTCGGTTCATCGCTCACCGACGTCACCTACGTCTTCGACGAGCCGACCACCGGCCTGCACCCGCACGACATCCGGCGGATGAACGATCTGCTGATCCGGCTGCGGGACAAGGGGAATACGGTGCTCGTCGTCGAGCACAAGCCGGAGTCGATCGCTATCGCCGACCACGTCGTCGATCTCGGTCCCGGCGCCGGCAGCGCAGGCGGCACCATCTGCTTCGAAGGCAGCGTGGACGGCCTGCGGCGCAGCGACACGATCACCGGTCGCCACTTGGACGATCGAGCCGCCCTCAAGACAACCGTGCGCGAACCGTCGGGCGTGCTCGAGGTGCGCGGCGCCAACGCCCACAATCTGCAGGACGTCGATGTCGACATCCCGCTCGGCGTCCTGGTGGTCGTCACCGGAGTGGCCGGGTCGGGAAAGAGTTCATTGCTGCACGGCTCGGTCTCGGGACGCGATGGCGTGCTGTCGGTCGACCAGACGCCGATCCGCGGCTCTCGGCGCAGCAATCCCGCGACGTACACCGGGCTGCTCGACCCGATCCGCAAGGCGTTCGCGAAAGCCAATGGCGTGAAGGCTGCGCTCTTCAGCGCGAACTCCGAAGGAGCCTGCCCGAACTGCAACGGCGCCGGGGTCATCTACACCGATCTCGCAATGATGGCGGGCGTTGCGACGACGTGCGAGGAATGCGAGGGCAAGCGGTTCGACGCGTCGGTGCTCGAATACCGCTTCGGAGGCCGCGACATCAGCGAGGTCCTCGCCATGTCGGTGGCCGATGCCGAGACCTTCTTCGGGACGGGCGATGCCGCCACCCCTGCCGCGCAGGCGATCCTCGGGCGACTGGCCGACGTCGGGCTCGGCTACCTCAGCCTGGGCCAGCCGCTGACGACGCTCTCCGGCGGCGAGCGGCAACGGCTGAAACTCGCCACGCACATGGCGGACAAGGGCAGCATCTACGTCCTCGACGAGCCCACCACCGGTCTGCATCTCGCCGATGTCGAGCAACTGCTCGGGATGCTCGATCGGCTCGTCGACTCCGGCAAGTCGGTCATCGTGATCGCCCATCACCAGGCCGTCATGGCGCACGCCGACTGGATCATCGACCTCGGGCCGGGTGCCGGCCACGACGGGGGCCGGGTCGTCTTCGAAGGAACGCCCGCCGCCCTCGTTGCCGCCCGGTCCACGCTCACCGGCAGGCACCTCGCCGAGTACGTCAGCGGCTGAGTTCTGCGGCGATCCGCCTCGCCTCGATGCCGATCTCGCGGAGCATGCCTGCGGGAGAGACGTACATCCCGCAGAAATACAGCCCGGGAAGGGCGGTGGGGCCGCCGGACTGCTTCGGCGTGCCGGCAGCGTCGCACACGGTTTCCCAGCCGACCAGGAAATCTTCGACCGCGGCTCGATAACCGGTGGCGAGGACGACGGCATCGAAGGCGAGTGCCGAGCCGTCCGAAAAGACGACGCCGTCGGCATCGAACCGCTCGATGTCGCCGTGCACCGTGATGCGGCCCTGCTTGATCTGCCCGATCGTTCCGATGTCGAGCAGCGGCACCTGGCTGTGGCGGGCGATCTGGGTGTTGGGGCCATAAGGCAGCTTGCGCAGGCCCACTTTGGTGATGTCGCCGATGTTGATCCGGATCAGCGGCTGAGCCAGCACATCCGCGAGGCGCGGTGGCAGGTGCTGCATGACGATGCCGAGACCGAGCACCGGCACCAGACCGAACACGTCACGCGGCAGCACGTTGACCGGTGAGCGGACGGCGAGATGCACTTGCGCTCCACGCTCGACGAGGTCCAGCGCCTCCTCGCACGCCGAGTTGCCGAACCCGACGACGAGGACCGGCCGGCCCTTCCACGGATCGCCGTTGCGGAACTCACTCGAGTGCAACACGGTGCCACCGGCCGCGGTGAAAAGCTCCATCCCGGGCCAGGTCGGGCGAATGGGAACGCGGGCGCGCCCGGTGGCGACGACGACGTTGTCCGAGCGCCAAACGCCTTTGTCCGTCGCCGTTTCCCAGCCGCCATCGATCCGCTCCACCCGGCTCACACGCTCGCCGAAGTGCGGCTGCAGCGCGAAGTGCTGCCGGTAGCTCTCCAGGTACTCGACGACCTGATCCCGCGCGGGATATCGCGGCCACTCCTTCGGCATCGCCAGCCCCGGCAGGCCCGAGAAACGTTTGGGGGTGTGCAGATGAAGCCGGTCGTAGTGGCCCCGCCACGCGGTCGCCACGGCGTCCTGCGCCTCGAGGATCTCGAACGGTCGACCGCTTCGGCGAAGCTGCGCCGCCGTCGCCAGACCGGCTGCCGACGCGCCGATCACCAACGTCTCAGTGGACCCGGCCATCGCGCAAAACTAGCAACACCGGGGGAGGCCGGATTCGGGTGAGGGTGCCCGGCGTGCGAGGCGCCGCCCGGTTCATTCCGCAGCGGCCGGCTCGACCAATTGCGGCCGCTGCTGGGGACGTCACGGACGGCAGGTTATACATCTATAGAATTGGGCCGCAAGGCAGGTATGGATGCGCCGGTTCTAGGGTGTGCTATGCCCGACCATCTCCAGATCGAGGACCGCGACGGGATCCGCCTGCTGACGATCGACCGTCCCGAGTCCAAGAACGCGCTCAACGGGCCGCTGATGCGGCGGCTGCGCAGCGAGTTCGCCGCCGCCGACGTGCAGGACGCGGTGCAGGTGGTGGTACTGACCGCCGTCGATCCGGTCTTCAGCGCCGGCGTCGACTTCAAGCAGGTCGAGCCGGGATCCTCCGACTCCGGTGCCCAGACCGGCTTCAATCCCGCCAGCGTGCTGCGCACGATGCGCAAGCCGGTCATCTGCGCGGTGAATGGCGCCTGCGTCTCCGGAGCCTTGGAGATCGCGCTCAGCGCATCGTTCATCGTCGCCTCGGATCGCGCCCGCTTCGCCGATACGCATGCCCTGCTTGGTGTGGTGCCGACGTGGGGTCTCACGGCGCTCCTGCCACGAGCCGTCGGCGTTCGCAAGGCCCGCGAAATGTCGGTCACCGGCGACTTCGTGTCGGCTGAGGAGGCGCTGCGAATCGGGCTCGTCAACCACGTCGTGCCCCACGAGCAGTTGCTGACCTTCGCTCTGGGGCTCGCTCGCCGGATCCCGGGCAAGCCGGCGGTCGGGGAGATGCTCGACCTCTACGGTCGCGGCGAGGATCTGTCACTCGCCGGAGCCTTGGAAGTCGAGGCGGCCTACACCGCGAGCCGTACCTACGACATGGCTGCCTTTCGGTCAGCGGGTCAGTCGGTCGTCCGACGCCGGTAAAGCCAGCTCGCCAGCGGCGCGAAAATCGCCAGTAGCACGAGCGACCAGAGCACTGAGGCGAGCACCGGATGCTGCATCGGCCAGGCGTGGCTCAAGGTCGACGGGTTCGGGTTGTGGAAGAGCTGACGCGCGGCCGCCGTCACGGCGCTGACCGGATTCCACTCGGCGATGGCGCGCAGCACCACTGGCATGTGAAGTGTCGGCACCATGGCATTGGAGACGAACGCCAGCGGAAAGAGGATGACGAGACCAACGCCTTGAGCGGACTCGGGGCCTTTGCTGACGATGCCGAGGCAGGCGCAACCCCAGGAGAGCGAGTAGCTGAAGAGCAGGAAGACGGCGAACCCGCCGACGGCCTCGAGCACGCTGCCGGACGGTCGCCACCCGATCGCGAGACCGGTGAGGGCCACTATCGCGGCGCAGATCGCGGCCGTCAGCAGATCGGCCAACGAGCGCCCGACGAGAACGGCCTGCCGCCACATCGGGAGGGTGCGGAAGCGGTCGATGACGCCGCCGTTCAAGTCGTTGCTCAAGCCGACGGCGGTGCCCATGGAGGACGTGGTCAGGTTCAGCGCGAGCAGGCCGGCGATGGCGAAGTCCTTGTAGCTGCCTCCGCCTGGGACCGAGATCCCGGCCCCGAAGATGTAGACGAAAAGCAGCGTGAAGAGCACCGGCTGGATGGTCACGTCGGACAGTTGTAAGGGCTCGCGCGCGATGTGCACCAGGTTGCGACCGGTGAGCACCATGACATCGTTGACGCGGCGGGCGATGCCGGACCGCGCCGACGGGCCCCGCAGGGCCGCGACGTGGTCGAAAGTGGCGGCAGTCATGACAGTGCAGGCTCCAAGTCCGATACGGGATGGTCTTGTTCGGCGTCGCTCACCGGGTGGCCGGTGAGCGCGAAGAACACGTCATCCAGCGAAGGTTGATGAACGTCGACGTCGTCGACCAGCACCCCGGCCGCGTCGAGCGCTCTGACCACCGTGGTCGCCAGGCCGCCCCCGCTGGGGACCGGTGCGCGCAGCCGCCGACCGTCATGGCTCACGCTGACCTCGCCCGACACATAGGGCGAAAGTGCAGCAGCGGCAGCGGGATTCGCCTCACTCAAGGTGACCTCGAGGCGCGCCCCGCCGACCTGAGCCTTGAGCTCGGCCGCAGTGCCGAGCGCAATGGCGTGCCCATGGTCGATGACCACGATGCGGTCGGCGAGTTCATCGGCTTCGTCGAGGTACTGCGTGGTCAGCAGCAGCGTGGCGCCGTCGGCGACGAGCTCACGGATGACACCCCACATACGCACCCGGCTGGTCGGGTCGAGGCCGGTCGTGGGCTCGTCCAGGAAGATGACGGGTGGCCGGGTGACCAGACCTGCGGCCAGATCCAGCCGCCTCCGCATGCCGCCCGAGTACGTCTTCAAGATGCGACCGCCGGCCTCGGAAAGCTCGAACCGGTCGAGCAGTTCGACAGCCCGCGCCCTGGCGGTCGAACGACCGAGACCGCTCAGCCGCCCGATCATCACGAGGTTCTGCAGGCCGGTCAGCACCTCGTCGAGGGTGGCGTCCTGGGCCGTGACCCCGATGCTGCGCTGCACCGCCGCCGTCTCGGTGACCACGTCGTGCCCCGCGACGCGGGCGTGGCCGGCATCGGGATGCGTGAGGGTCGTGAGGATGCGGACCGCCGTGCTCTTTCCGGCCCCGTTGGGCCCGAGCACGCCCAGGATGGCGCCCGTCGGGACCTCGAGGTCGAGTCCGTTGAGGGCCACCGTCGGGCCGTATCGCTTGACGAGGCCGTGAGCCTCGATCATCAACGCGTTCGTCACGCCGGGTTTCCTTACCGGTCGGCAAGCTAGGACAACTTCACGATGGTTCCTAACTAACCGGTTGTCAAGTAAGATTCGACGACCATGAAGGAGCAGCGGGCACGTGGTGGGCGCCCTCGCGGTTCGACGCGCGAGCGCATCCTCGACGTCGCGCTGCAGCTGTTCAACGAGCAGGGCTACGACAAGACCTCGCTGCGCGAGATCGCCGAGCAGCTGCAGGTGACGAAGGCCGCGCTGTACTACCACTTCGAGCGCAAGGAGGACATCCTCCTGCAGCTGCACCTGCGGCTGCACGCGCTCGGGCGCGAGGTGCTCGACCGGATGGGCAACCTCGATGCGGCCGAGGACAAGGCGAAAGCCTGGGCACAGCTGCTCGATCAGTTCATCGACCAGATCGTCGCCAACCGCGATCTCTTCCTGCTGCACCAGCGCAACCACAATGCGTTCGAAGAGCTCGAGCACAGCGCGCACCACACCGCCGAGCACGAGGATCTCGAAGCGCAGATGCGCCGGCTCCTGGCTGACTCGTCGATTCCGCTGGCCCGCCGCGTGCGTATGGCGTGCGCGATCGGTGCGGTGCTCGGAACGTTCGCGGGCGCGAGCGAATCGTTCGGCGACGCGTCTCCCGACGAGGTCGCCGATCTCGTCCGAGATGCCGTGCACGATCTGCTGGACGTCCGGGTCTAGTGTGCTGGCCGTCCGGCACGGTCGAGCACGGGATGTGAGCCAATGAAGGCTGCGCGGGTTGAAGACGGCGTCCTGACCATTCGCGACGTACCGATCCCCGAGCCCGGAGACGGCGACGCGCTGATCCGCATCTCGGCGGCGGGCGTCTGCCACTCCGACCTTCACCTCGCGCGGGGCGAGTGGATGAACCTTCCGCCGATCGTCAACATCGGCCATGAGGCCATCGGCATCGTCGAAGCGCTGGGCCCCGGCGCCGATCGTTTCGTGCAGGTCGGCGATCGCGTCATCCTCGGCCTCGGTGGAACGGGCGGCGGCTACTGGTGCGGCGCATGCCGGTTCTGCCTGGCGGGCCTTCCGCGCCACTGTGCCGAAAGCAAAGGAATCATCGGCACTTTCGCCGAATACTTCCCGGTCTACGCCCGGTCGCTGGTGAAGATCCCGGATAGCCTCGGCGACCGCGAGGCTCCGCTGGCATGCGGCGGGCTGACCGCATACGGCGCGGTCAAGAAGTTGCTCGACCATCACGTGCTGCCCGGCCGCCCGGTGGCCATCGTCGGAGCGGCGGGCGGCCTCGGCCACTACGCGGTGCAGCTGGCGAAAGCCTTTGGCTATCAGGTGGTCGGGGTCGACATCGGCCAGGAGCGGCTGGACTTCGTGAAGTCGCTCGGGGCCGATCTGGTGCTCGACGCTGCAGACGCGCCGGCCGCTGTGGAACTCGTCCAGCGCGAATTCGGAGGGGTCGACGCGAGCCTGATCTTCTCCGCCAAGATGGCCGGCTTCAAGCTCGGCTTCGATCTGCTCGGCAGGCACGCGCTGTTCGTCGCCGTCGGCATCCCTGCCGCCAGCGAAGGCAACTTCGAGTTCAACCCCTTCCAGCTCTTCATGAAGGACCCGACCATCATCTACTCGGCGGTCGGCACGGTGCAGGACATGCGCGAGCTCGTCGACCTGGCCGCCGCGGGCCGGGTCTCGAGCCACGTCTCGCGCGTCGGCTCGATGTCCGAGCTGGGGGCGATCTTCGACGAGCTCGCCGCCGGGCAGTACCTCGGTCGCGCCGTGCTGACCGACCTGAGCCGCTAGCACGCCCGAATAGGGACTTTTGGCCTACCCGCAAGCCGCATGTGCTGACAGAATGTGGCCGTGGATACGACGCAGCGGCAGATCGTCAGCACCGGCAACGGCTTCTTCGCAGCCCTCGATCAGAGCGGCGGCAGCACGCCGAAGGCCCTGGCCGATTACGGCGTTCCGGAGAGCCGCTACAGCTCCGACTCCGAGATGTTCGACCTGGTGCATGCCGATGCGCACCCGGGTCATCACCAGCCCGGCATTCGACGGCTCGCGCATCATCGGGGCGATCCTTTTCGAGCAGACGATGGATCGCGAGATCGCCGGCCAGCCGACGGCGCGGTACCTGTGGGAGCAGAAGCGGGTCGTGCCGTTCCTGAAGGTCGACAAGGGCCTCGCCGACGAGCAGTCGGGCGTCCAGGTGATGAAGCCGATCCCCGGGCTTGACGAGTTGCTCGCCCGCGCGACCGACCACCGCGTCTTCGGCACCAAGATGCGCTCGGTGATCAAGGACGCTGACAAGGGCGGGATCGGCGCGATCGTTGACCAGCAGTTCGAGATCGGCGCGCGGATACAGGCCGCCGGCCTCGTGCCGATCCTCGAGCCCGAGGTGAGCATCAAGAGCCCGCACAAGGAAGAGGCCGAAGCGCTCCTTGTCGACGCGATCCAGTCGCACGTCAATGCGCTGCCGGACGACGCGGCCATCATGCTGAAGCTGACGATCCCCAACCAGCCGGGCCTGTTTGCCGATCTCGCAGCAGACCCGCGGGTGCTACGCGTGCTGGCCCTCTCCGGCGGTTATAGCCGAGACGAGGCATGCCAGCGGCTCGCGGCCGACCCGAGCATGATCGCGAGCTTCTCGCGCGCACTCCTGCAGGGACTGTCCGACGGGCAGAGTGACGCGGAGTTCAACGCCCAGCTGGACTCGGCGGTCTCGGCGATCTACGCCGCGTCGGTGAACAAGACCGCCTAGCCAGTTAGCTAGCGATTCGAACCTTTAGCAAATGTGACCGGTTTTTCCGGCATCGGAATTACTGTACTGGCCCGGCTCACACCTCCGGGTTAATCAGCCTCGGCGCAAATTGGACGAAACCGAACTGGTTGCGTTTTCCGAAACAGCCGGAGCGCGCAGCCGCCATTGCGGGCTGCGCCATCGGGGGCGCGCTCGCGACCCTGACCTGGTGGAGGCCGCATGCGCGTCCGGCGTTGGCTGCCGGTGGGCATTCTCGGTATCGCCGGCCTGATGCTCAGCACCATGGCCGCCTGCACACCCGCGCCGCCCAAGCCCATGGTGCTGGTCTACGGCGACAGTCTGACGGTGCTCTCCGAGCAGGCGATGGACTACCTCTACGCCACCAAGTACCGCATCGTTTTCCGTGCCGAAGGCGGAAGCGCGATGTGCGACTTCTCCGGCAAGGCGGCCGCTGACCGCGTCGCCTACCACCCGGCCCGGGTCGTGATCGCGTTCACCGGGAACGACCACACCTGCGTCACGAAGGACTATGAGTCCGGCGGGACCACCGCGTTTCTGGCGAACTACTCACGCGCCCTCACGCAGTTCCACACGGCATTCGCCGGCCTGCCGATTTCCGTCGTCGGCTCACCCGCCATGCACAGCCTCTGGCCCGCCGACTGGTTCCCAGAAAATGGCAACCCCGAGTTGAACGCGCTGTACGAGACGCTGTGCAGCCACCTGGGCATGACCTACAACCCGAACGCGGACACCGCGCTGTCTCCCGGACACGTGTTTGCGTGGAAGCGCCCGCGCTTCGTCACCGGCCCGCTTGTCGACGTGCGTGCGGCCGACGGTGTTCACCTGACGGCCGAAGGCGAACTCTGGTACGCCGCCGCGCTCGGCGCCTAGAGCCCCGGAAGGGTCAGCTGAGGCGCCCCGCTGCTGGCACCGCCGAAGAGCTTGTCCTGCGCTGCCGCGAGGTCGTCCACCGTCCACTGCTTGTCCTGCTGCAGGATGCCGGCCTGGTGCCAGCCCGCCAGCCACACCACGGTGCCGCCGCCGACCGCAAAGATCTGCCCGGTCACGGCGGACGCGCCCGGGCCGGCGAGCCACGCCACCACCGGCGCGACATTGGCGGGTGACATTGCATCGAACGTGGTGGGGTCGGGCTCCTCGGTCATGCCCACCGTCGCGGTGAGCCGGGTACGTGCCCGCGGGGCTATGGCGTTCACCCGCACCCCGTAGCGTTCGAGCTCACGGGCCAGGCACAGCGTGAGCGACGCGATGCCCGCCTTCGCCGCGTCATACGCGGATTGTCCCGGGTTGCTGAACAGGCCGCTGTCACTGCTGGTGTTGATGATGGCTGCAGACCTGGGAGTGCCGGCCTTGCTCTGCTCACGCCAGTAGGCGGCGGCGAATTTCGTCGGTGCGAAGTGGCCCTTGAGGTGAACCCGGATGACCGCGTCCCAGTCTTCCTCGGTGGTGTTGAAGCTCATCACATCGCGCAGGATGCCCGCGTTGTTCACGAGCACGTCGAGCCCGCCGAAGGTGTCGATCGCCTGCTTGACGAGCCGCTCGGCCCCGGTCCAGGAGGAGACGTCATCTCCGTTGACGATCGCGTCGCCGCCCATGTCTTTGATCAGCTGCACCGTCTCCTGGGCGGGGGTCGCGTCGCTGCCCTCACCCCGCCGGTCGCCGCCGAGGTCGTTGACGACGACCCGGGCTCCCTCAGCCGCGAGTGCCAAGGCCTCTTCGCGTCCGATGCCGCGGCCTGCTCCGGTGACGATGGCGACCTTGCCGTCCAACGTGCTCACGTCTGCTCCTGTTCGTAGGGGGTGCAGCGGGTTCTGCGGGGGTCAGCCTCTGACGTTACTGTTAGCTCAGCCCGTGGGCGTCAAGCCAGGTCCGGGCCCGCCGCGAGGACGCTCGCGAAAGCCAGGAGTCCTGCACCCAGAAGACGATGCCGGCGTGGACTCGAGAACTGCCATACTGCGGTTGCTGGAAAGCCCCGCAGCCACAGTGGAACGAGGGAGCTGCCATGACCCACGCGCAATGGTCGCTGGTGTGGGGCAACGTCTGGTTGATGCTCGGCGTTGCCGCCTTGTGCTTCGTGGTGGGAACGGTGACCGGCAACGTCAGCCAGGTCGACAAGCTGTGGAGCATCATGCCGATCGGCTACGTGTGGATCGTCGCCGCGCGCAGTCACATGCCGGCTCGCATGGTGCTGATGGCCATCCTCGTGACCATCTGGGGCGCCCGCCTGACGTACAACTTCTCGCGGGTGGGCGGCTATTCGTGGCGCTTCTGGAGCGGCCATGAGGACTACCGCTGGGCGCATCTGCGGCAATGGCCGGTGCTGAACACGCGAGCCGGGTGGACCGCGTTCAGCCTGCTCTTCATCTGCTTCTACCAGATGGCGTTGATTCTCTGGTTCACCCTTCCGATCGTGAGCGTCCGGGGCACGTCACGCGGGCTCGAGGCCTGGGACGTGCTGCTCGCGGTGCTGTTCATCGCGCTCGTGGGCTTCGAGACCTACTCCGATCAGCTGCAGTGGACCTTTCAGAACGAGAAGCAGCGGCGCCGGCGGGAAGGTGAGCCGCTCACGGATCGCTACGCGGCCGGGTTCATCCACGACGGCGTCTGGGCGCACAGCCGCCACCCGAATTACCTTGCGGAGCAGTCGATCTGGATCGTCTTCCTGCTGTTTGCCGTGACCGCGACGCACCAGCTCGACTGGACCGCTCTCGGCGCCCTCTTGCTGCTCGGTCTCTTCCAGGGCAGCTCACGGATGAGCGAGAGCATCCAGCTCAAGAAGTACCCGGCCTATGCCGCCTACCAGCGACAGGTGCCGCGGTTCGTGCCGCGCCCGCGGGCAACGGCGAACGTCAACGAGTTTGCGTGACGCGCCGCCGCAGGCTCGGGTCCTTCAGCACCGGTGGCGTCCAGCCCGCGTCGTCGCGGCTGACTGTCGTGCCCGGCGGGACGATCTGATCGATCCGGTCGAGCACGTCCCAGGACAGCGAGACGTTCGCGGCTTCGAGCTGATCCTCGAGCTGCTGCATCGTGCGGGGGCCGATGATCGGTGCCGTCACCGCCGGGTGCGCCAGCAGGAACGCCAGCGACATCGTGATGAGCGACATGCCGGCTTCTTCGGCCAGCAAGGCCAGCTGCTCGACGGCTTCGAGGCGCGCCTGCACCTCCGGATTGGAGAGGTCGTAGCGCTTCGGCGCCCGGCTCGTGCGGTTCGTCTTCGGCACGTCCTTACCTTTGCGGAACAGCCCCGTGAGCCAGCCGCCGGCGAGCGGGCTCCAGGGGATGACGCCCATTCCGTAGCGCTGGCAGACCGGAAGGATCTCGGCCTCGATGGCGCGTACCAGGATCGAGTACGGCGGCTGCTCGCATACGAAGCGCTGGCGCCCGCGCCGCTGCGCGACCCATTGGGCTTCGACGATGTCCGAGGCGGGGTAGGTCGAGCTTCCGAGATAGCGAATCTTTCCCGCTGACACCAGATCGGTGAGTGCGCCGAGCGTCTCGTCGATGTCTGTCGTGGGATCGGGACGGTGCATCTGGTACAGATCGATCCAGTCGGTGCCGAGCCGGCGCAGGCTGTTCTCGACCTCCATCGTGACCCAGCGCCGCGACGCTCCGGAACGGCCCGGCTCGCGTCCCATCGGCGATACCGCCTTGGTGGCGAGCACCACCGAATCCCGCCGCCCGCGCAGCGCCTTGCCGACGATCTCTTCCGACTCACCTGCGGAGTAGACGTCGGCAGTGTCGATGAAGTTGATCCCGGCGTCGAGCGCGCGGTGGACGATGCGCACGCAGTCCTCGTGATCGGGGTTGCCCCACTCGCCGAACATCATGGCTCCGAGGCAGAGCGGGCTGACTTTGACCCCGGTCCGGCCGAGATTGCGCATTTCCACGTTCTTGTCATACTCGGCCGGGATGCCCGGTCAGAAATGGGGGCAGGATCGCCGCCGGACACGCCGATCCAGACCGACCGGCGGCTCTAGTCGGCGGAGGACTCCAAGAGGCGCTTGAGGCGCTCGAGGTCCTTGCGATTCGCCCGGCGCATGGCGGTCGACATCAGGGGGGCCACCCACTTGGAAAATCCGCTGGGATTTCCGCGGTTGCGTAGCTTCATGCGCGTGCCGCCGCTCGCGGTGTCTTCCCACTCGTAGGTGGTTTCCATGGGAAACGGGCCTTCCTGCGTGCTCATCACGAATCGGGTGCCGGGTACCCATTCGCGTACCTGGTACGTGTAGGCCAGGCGTCGCCCGAGGAACCGGGCGGTGAACGCCACCTCTGATCCGGCAGCAAGCGGAGGCGCGGTCTTCCAGTCCACCGACTTGATGTTGGCGTACCAGCGCGTCGCCATGTCGGGGTCAGCGGCGAAGGCTGCGACCCGCTCGCGCGGCCGGGCAATTTCCACGTGCGTAGAAACGTCGACGGCCACCCGGGAAGGGTAGCCGTCGACGCAGGCGACCGTCACTGACCAGTGGTGGTGTGGCATCTGTCGGTCAGCTGGCAACCCCGATGCGCGGAAGCAGGGATGATCGTGCCCTCCGGCACGGCGCCTTCACCCTCCCGAAGCGGGCCACTCGTAGGCTGCGGCTGTGAGCGACGCTGTGGGCTCTGCCGTGCGTCGAGGCAGCGCACTGGCCGATGCCGGTCGCGTTGCCGGCCGAGTGTTCGTCGGTGCGCGTGCTGGTGAGCTCCTGTTCTCGGCACTGATGCTCGCCAACGACCGGCGTCGCTTCACCCGGCTGCGCACCCAGGCGGCGATCTGGACGGCGCTGGCTGCGGAATCGGTCTGGCTATCACGGCGCATCCTGCGGGCGGGGCGTTACGAGGATGCGCCGGCCATGTGGGCTGACACGCTCACCAGTGGCGCGGCCATGCTCGTTTCGTCGCGGGGGCTGTCGGCCGGGGCGGCGCCCTGGACGAAGAATGTGGCGATCGGCGCCGCCATCGGTGCCAGCAGTGCCGCACGCAGCCGCGACGCCGTTGCCGCCGTTTCCACGCTGTGCGTTGCCGGGTTGCTCACCGGTTTAGGCAAGCGCGGACGCGACGCACCGGTCGCCGGCGTCGCCCTGGCGTTCAACGACGCCGTCAGCTGGGCCGGCGTGTCCGCCGCGTCAAGGGTTTACCTGAATGCGCACCGTCGCTACGCGCTCCTGCGCGATGAGGCAGATGAGCTCGCCGTCGAGCGTTCCGCCGCAGTGGCGGCGCAGGCCGAACGCGGTCGCCAGCACGAGGCACTGCACCGGGTCACCATCGATGCGTTGCGCGCGATTGCCCGCAGCACGCAGATGTCCGCGGCCCGAGCCATAGCGCGCGCCGAGGCGTCGCGACTGCGCTACGCCTTGCGCGCCGAAGGACGTCTTCCTCAGGGGCTTGACGAGGCCTTGGCGGACGTTGCCGACGAAATGGTCGAAGCCGGATTTCAGTTGGAGTTGGTGACCGCTGAGCTCGATGCGGATCTCGCCGCCGCAGCGGTCTCGGCGGTGCGAACGGCGCTGGCGTCAGCCCTGACCGCGGCCCGCGAGATCGGCGGCGCGCGGCGTGCTGTCGTGCGCGCGCGGAGCGAGGACGGCGACGTCCGCATCAGCATCCGCGACCACGGGGCCGGCTTCGATCCGGGCCTCGCAGGGCCCTATTCCGAACGGGTCGAGGCCATCACTGCACTGCTCGAATCGATCGGTGGGGACCTCACCGTGTGGTCGGAGCCAGGCGAAGGCGTGCGACTTGATCTGCGGATCGCGTCATCGCGCAGCGGCGGCGATGAGGCGACGGACGGCGTCCCAGACAGCCGGATCAGGCTGCGACCGGCAGGTGATGACGACGGCGCCGGCATCGATAACCACGTCGAGGTCGGCCCCGGTCGGCGGCTGCTCGGCGCGCAGGACGATGTCGGCGTCATCGGCGCCCGTGACGACGGTGCTGGCATCTCGGGCGAGGCGCTCCAGTCCCGCGCGCAGCAAGGGCCGCGGAGCGCTGACGCGAACGGTTGGAGCACCAGGCATCTGAACAGCCTGGCACCCCGGCTCGTTTCGCGCGTGGGTGTTTCTACCCAATTTCGAGGGCTGGATCCGGACGACACCCGCCGGGCGGACCGAACGCTGCTCGTCGCCGTGCTGACCTGGCGTGCCACCGGCCTGCTGACCGGCGCCGCGGCCTTCCTGGCTGCCGGGTCGCGTCATCGCCGACGCTCCATCGCGTTCGCGGAGCTGGCCGTCGCTGCAACCGAATCGATCTGGTTCGCGGTGCGGGCAACCAGGCTGGATCGTTGGTCGGATCCCTTCGCAAGCACGGTCGATGCGGCGACCGGCACGGCGCTCCTGGTGTCAAGCCAGTGGAATCTCGCTCCCGCCTATCGAGTGACCTGGCTGAGCTGGGTGCCGTGGAGTTTCGCCGAGAACGTCATCTGTGGCCAGGCCATGACAGACCGCCCGCTTGCGGCCCGGCTGGCCGGCGCGGCGGTCGTCGCAAGCGCCCACCTGCAGCAGGGTCCGAGCACCGGTGACCGCATCGCCAACGGGGCCGCCCACGCCGCGTTCTTCAGCGTTGCCAGTGCATTTGCCGCCGTGATCCGGTCCGGTGCCGTGCGGCTGGATGCAGCCCGGGCCGCAGCCGTGCGTGAAGGCGAACTGCTCGCGCAGGCTCAGGAGCGAGCGGTGCAATTGAGGCTGCTGCACGACAACGCGGTGCAGACGTTGGAAGCGGTCACCAGCGGCAGGTACACCGACCTCGACGGGATCGTTGTCCGAGCGTCGCGCGAAGCCGACGAGCTCGAACGGGAGCTGCTCCGAACCCGCGCGCGTGCCCAGACTCTGAACGAGATGCTGCAGAAGCTGGCCCGTGATCAGCGGGCCCTTGGCCTGCAGGTCGAGGTCGATCTGCCGGCTCCGCCGGCCCTCCCGTTCGAGGCGGTGAACGCGCTTTGCGGGGCCTGCCGTGAAGCCCTCACCAACGTCGCGAAACACTCTGGTCAGGCGCGTGCTGTCGTGAAGGCACGCGTGGCGGGTTCACGGGTTGTCGTGGAGGTTCGCGACAATGGCGTGGGCTTCGATCCTGCAGCGAGCTTCGGGGGGTTCGGCACCGTGCACTCGATACGGCAAAGGATGGCTGACGCGGGCGGTCGAGCGGAGATCGTTTCCGCACCCGGCCAGGGCACCGCGGTGATCGTGAGCTGGCCGGCATGATCGACGTCGCCATCGTCGACGATCACCCGCTCTACCGGCGAGGCGTTGCCCAAGCGGTCGCCGGCAGCGCCGACATGACCGTGATCTGCGAGGCGGCCTCGATCGAGGAGTTCGATGTGGCGGCGCCGAAGCCGGACGTGGTTCTCCTCGACCTTCATCTGCCGGGGATCGAAGGCGCTGAAGGCGTGAAACACGTCGTGGATCAAGGCCATCGGGTGCTCGTGGTCTCGGCTGCCGGCGGCGCGCAGGACGTCATCGACGCGATTGCTGCCGGTGCCGTCGGCTATCTCACCAAAGACGCCGACGACGAGGACATCCAGCGCGCTGTCGTTGCCGTTGCATCCGGGCAGACGTACGTGTCACCGACCCTGGCCGGCTTCCTCATCACCGCCAACCGCCAGTCCAGCAAGACCTACCAGCTCAGTCCGCGAGAGCTTGAGATCCTCGCCCTCGTCGCTTCCGGTGAGACCGACCGTGACATCGCCAAGCAGCTGCACCTGGCGACGGCCACGGTCTACTCGCATCTGGAGCGCATACGCGACAAGACCGGGGCGCGCCGCCGTGCCCAGCTGACTCGGCTCTATCTGGAAGATCACGGGAAAGGGAAGGCGTGACTCGTTTCGCAGGCAAGGTCGCCGTCGTCACCGGGGCCGCGTCCGGCATCGGCCGGGCGTCAGCCATCGGCTTCGCACGTGAAGGCGCGTCGGTCGTCGTCGCCGACATCGATTCCGGCGGCGGCCGGGAAACGGTGCGGCTGATCGGTGACGCCGGCGGGCAGGCATGCTTCGCCGAAACCGACGTCGCCGACTCGGGATCCGTCCAGGCGATGGTCAATACCGCCATCTCCCAATACGGACGGCTGGACTACGCGCACAACAACGCCGGCGTGGTCGGCGCCGGCGCCACGATCGCGGAGATGGACGAGGCGGTCTGGCAGCGCGGGATCGGGGTGATGCTGACCGGTGTCTTCCTGTGCATGAAGTACGAGATCCCGCACATCGTCGCGCAGGGTCCGGGCGGAGCGATCGTCAACACCTCGTCCGGAGCCGGCCTGATCGGCTTCCCCGGCATGGCCGACTACGTCGCCAGCAAGCACGGGGTCATCGGTCTCACCCGCACCGCAGCCCTGGAACTGGCCACCACCGGCGTTCGGGTCAACGCCATCTGTCCCGGCACTGCTCGCTCGCGGATGGTCAACGACTGGATGGGCGATGATCCCGCGCTCGAGAAGCAGGTCGTCGATCTGCATCCGATCGGCCGCATCGCCGAAGCCGAGGAGATCGCCGCCGCCGCACTGTGGCTGTGCTCGTCCGAGTCGTCGTTCGTCCTCGGTCACGCGCTCACCGTCGACGGCGGCTACTCCATCCAGTAGGCCCGGCCCGTCAGCTGGTGGGCTCGCGGTTGAACAGCCGCTTCGCCCAGAGGTAGCCGCCGAGCGCGATGGCGGCGGACCAGGCGAGCGCGATCCACGCGTGGTTGCCGATCGGCCCGCCCACCAGCAGGCCGCGCAGGGTTTCGATGATGGGCGTGAACGGCTGGTTCGCGGCGAACCAGCGCAGCCCGGCTGGCATCGAGTCGGTCGGGACGAACCCGCTGCTGAGGAACGGCAGCAGGGTCAGCGGCATGGGCAGATTGCTTGCGGTCTCGACGGTTTTGCTGAGGAGGCCCAGCGCGGTTGACAGCCACACGAGCGCGAACGTCACCGCCACCAGGAAGCCGGCGGCAGCCAGCCATTGCACCGGCCCGGCGCCGGGACGGAATCCGACCAGGAGCGCGACGCCGATCACGATCGCGAGGCTGACGACCGCCTGGATCAGACTGCCGAGCACGTGACCGGTCAGCACCGAGACGCGCGCGATGTGCATGGTGCGGAACCGGGCGATGATGCCTTCGGTCATGTCCATGGCGACCGAGATCGCGGTCCCCTGCACGGTGGCCGTGACCGTCATCAAGATGATCGCGGGCGCCACGTAGTTGGCGTAGGCGGCGCGACCGCCACCCGGCCCGGCGATCCCGGCCCCGAGCGTGCCGCCGAAGACGTAGACGAACAGCAGCAGGAAGACGACCGGCATCCCGACGAGCATCACCGTCATGGAGGGATAGCGCAGCATGCGCTTGAGGTTGCGGCGCAGCATCGTCGCCGAGTCGCGTATCGGATAGAAGCGCAAGGCTGCTGCGGGCCCGGTGAGGCTGTGCGTACTCATCGGATGGTCACCTTCTCGTCGGTGGGGCTCGCGGTGAGCGCGAGGAAGACGTCGTCGAGGTCTCCGCTGGGGACGCGGCGCTTCAGGTCGTCGGGAGTTCCCTCCGCGACGATCCGACCGTTGTCGAGCACCGCGATCCGGTCAGCGAGCGCATCCGCTTCGTCGAGGTATTGCGTCGTCAGCAGGATGGTGACGCCGGCCGCGACAAGCTCCCGGACGATCTGCCACATCTTGCGGCGGCCGCGAGGGTCGAGACCGGTGGTCGGCTCGTCGAGGAAGATGACCTCTGGGCCGCCGATGAGGGTCATCGCCAGGTCGAGCCGCCGTCTCATGCCGCCCGAGTACGTCGACGCGGGCTTGTGGGCCGCCTCGGTCAGGTCGAACTGGTCGAGCAGCTGGGCGGTGCGCCGCCGCCGGTCGGTGCGGCCGAGGTGCTGCAGGTCCGCCATCAGCAGCAGGTTCTCCTCGCCGGTCAGCAGGTTGTCCACGGCGGAGAACTGACCGGTGACACCGATCGCCGCGCGGACCCGGTCAGGGTCGCGGGCGAGGTCGTGCCCGGCGACCCTGACGTCGCCGCCGTCGGCTGTGATCAGAGTGGAGAGGATGTTGACGGTCGTGGTCTTCCCGGCGCCGTTCGCGCCCAGTAGCGCAAGGACCGTTCCCGCCTGCACGGTGAGGTCCAGGCCGTCGAGCACGACGTGGTCTCCGAAGGACTTCCGTAGCCCGGTGACGGCGATGGCCGGCCGGAAATGGCTGGTGTTCATGGACTTTCGCTCCAAGGATTTGTCAGGCACGGCGAATGGTGATGTCGCCGTAGGAGGTCCGGCCGCGTACCTCGACGGTGTCGTCGGCGTCGCCCGGCCGGGTGGCGGAATCCAGCTGGTTGCGCACCTGCCCGAAAGCGGTGTTCACCTCCAGCCAGGCAGCGGTGCCGTCGGCGATGCCGACGTCCAGGTCGCCCATCGCGGTCGCGAGCACGACCGAACCGCGGACCACCTCACCGAGGTGGATGCTGCCGTTGGAGGATTTCGCGTCCACGCTCGCGCCCGCCCGGTCGATGGTGATCTCGCCGTTGGCCGCACGCACCCGCACGTCACCGGCGACGGCATCGATCTCGGTGTTGCCGTTGGAGTTCTTGACCACCGCCGATCCGTCGATCTCGCCGAGCTGGACCTTCCCGGTGCCGGTGGAGATCTCGGCGTTCCCGGCGACGGCTCCGGCGGTGACGTGACCCGCCGATGTGGTCAGGCGCAGGGTGCCGGTGCGCTCGAGCCGGACATTCCCGGCTGCGGTCTTGAGCCGGCAGTCCCCGAGCCTTCCCGTGCCGCGGATGTCGCCCACCTGCAACTCGCCGGATACGCGTGAGCCGCTCGGCAGTCCGATCGAGACGTCGACCGAGCGGGTCTTGCGGGAGAAGTCGAACGTGCGCGACTTCGGCCCGGTGACCGCGAGCGTGCCACCCGAATAGTCGACGCGCGTCTGGGCAGCGGCGGCCACGTCGGACTCGTCGGCTTCGTTGCTCGGTCGGATCTCGACGACGGTGTCGGTGCGGTCGCTCGCAACGATGTGCACATGGCCGACGCCGAGTTCGAGCGTGAGCGAGATCGGTTCGGGCGTCTGGAAAGTAGGCATGGCTGTCCCCTCGTGATGGGTTTCGTCGTGTCGCGGCGGGCTAGCGAACCCAGCCGGTGAAGCCTTGTTTGGTGCGGATGGGCGTGCTGCGTGATTCGGAACCCGGCTCGCGCTCCGAGCGTTGCAGGGCGGACGCCGCCGCTCGGACCAGCCAGGCGTTGACCGAGCGGCCTTCTCGGGCCGCGGCCTCCTCGACGCGGGCCTTCAGTTGCTCGGGGAGCCGGACGTTGATCCGGGCCGCGGGGCCGTCTTCTTCTGGTGCCGCAGCCGGCTCGGCGGCGGGCTCGTACACCTCTGCCGGCGGAGAGGTCACGACAAAGCTCGGATCGCGGCCACGCAGGCGAAGCTCCACCGAACCCGGAGCCAGATCGCGGGTGATCTCGTCAGCCGCGGCCGAAAGCGCGTCCAGCAACGTCATCCGGATCGCCGACTCGAGCGACCCGGTCAGGCGCTCGACCAGCGCTCGCGACTCCTCGCCGCCGGCTTCCGCGAGCGTGGCGAACTCATGGCCGAGGTTGTTGACGTAGGTGCTCAGGTCCATGGTGCCACTCTGGCACACTGATGGCACCAATGCAACGTCTATTGGCTCACAACGGCGCCAATGGCTGGCATCATGGCTCGGCCTCTAGGGTGAGCGGACCCGCCGGCGGATTAGCTCGCCCGCTGTTGGGGGTACGCCCGGTGATGCCCCTCCCCAGACCAGATCCGGAGCTTTGCGTGCGCGCTCATCAGCTTGACCAGGCGCTTTTCGATCGCGTCGCCTCGGCTCGCACCCCGGGGTTGGACACCGTCCTGCCGCGGCTCACCCGCGCCGCCGATCACGGGCTGCTGTGGTGGGCCGCCGCCGGAGCTCTGGGCCTCAGCGGAGGGCAGCGGCGCCGGGCGGCACTGCGTGGGCTGCTGAGCCTGGGACTTGCGAGCGCGGTCGCCAACGTGCCGGCCAAGCTGTCGACCCGGCGGGCCCGTCCCTCGCTGAGCGGCGTCCCCGTGCCGCGGCAGCTGCGGCGCCAGCCGACCACCACGTCGTTCCCTTCGGGCCATTCCGCGTCGGCGGCTGCCTTCGCCACGGGGGTGGCGCTGGAATCCCCGGCGGTCGGAGCCGGCGTTGGGCTGGTGGCCGGTGCGGTCGCGTACTCCCGCATCTATGTGGGCGTGCACTATCCCGGTGACGTCATCGCCGGCGTCGCTCTCGGCGCCGGCTCCGCCCTGCTGACGACCCGGACCTGGCCGCGGCGCCCCGCTGGGCCGGCCTGGGCTCAGCCGGCATCGAGCGAGGCGCCGGCGCTGCCCAAGGGCCGGGATCTCGTCATCGTCGTGAACGCCGGCGCGGGGAAGGCCAGCCGCAGCGACGTCGCCAAGGAACTGCAGGAGCTGCTGCCCGAGGCGCGCATCGTGCAGCCGGGCGAGGACGAAGATCTCGAAGAAGTCATGGCAAAGGCGGCGAGTGGAGCTCAGGCGCTCGGGGTGGCCGGCGGCGACGGCACCGTCAACTGCGCGGCGGCGACCGCGCTGGCCGCGGACCTGCCACTTGCTGTCTTCCCGGCGGGAACCCTCGACCACTTCGCTCGTGACGCCGGCCTGAGCGAGCTCGCTGACACCGTGGCAGCCGTCGAGAGCGGGCACGCGGCCGCGGTCGATGTCGCGTGGGTCGAAGGGGATCCCGAACGCCCGCAGGGACGGATTTTCTTGAACACGTCGAGCCTCGGGAGCTATCCCGAACTCGTGGCCGCCCGGGAGCGCCTGGAGAAACGCATCGGCAAGTGGCCGGCCATGGTGATCGGCACCACCCGCGTGCTGCGGCGCAGCGAACCGCTGGAGCTCGGGATCGACGGGGAGCACCGCCGGCTGTGGCTGCTGTTCGCTGGGAACTGCGGATACCGGCCTGCCGGTTTCGCGCCGACGTACCGGCCGCGGCTCGACGACCAACTGCTCGACGTGCGGCTGCTCGACGCCGCGCAACCGTTCGCGCGGACCCGCCTCGTGCTCGCTCTGCTCTCCGGCCGGCTGGGGCAGAGCCGCGTCTACGAGGAGCGTCCCACCCCGCGTCTGCAGGTGCGACTGCGCGAGGGCGGCGGCTGTCTCGAGCTCGCGCGCGACGGTGAGATCGGGACGCAGCCTCCCGAGCTCACCTTGTCCAAGCATCCGAAACGTCTTGTCGTCTACCGGCCGCTGGAGTGATCGGCCGGCGTCTGGCGCTCCGCGCAGGAACAGTCTTCCTCGTCGCTGCGATCGCGTTCACAGTGTTGGCCGTTGCCGTCGCGCATCGCGACGGGCCGCTCGGTCCCGATGCTCGCCTGCTGCATGACGTCGTCGACTGGCGAAGCGGTGCGCTCACGACCCTCGGCAAGGCCCTCACTGCCTTCGGTACCGACTACGTCGTGTATCCGCTGGTACTCCTGGGTGCACTGGTGTGCGCGTTGCGGGCGAATCGGTCGCTCGCGGGCCTGCTGGCCATCGTCATCCTGATCAGTGGTCAATTAGTACGCCTCGCGATCAACCGCACGATTGCCCGCCCGCGTCCGCCGTCCGCGCTGCATCTCGTCGGCGCAGGTGGCTACGCCTTCCCCTCGGGGCATACCACCAACGCGACGCTGGGCTACGGGCTGCTCGCGCTCCTGCTGTCGCTCAGTTTTCCGCGCGGGCGAGGGGTCTTTCTGGCCGGCGCGGGGATCCTCGCGATCGGCGTAGGGCTGTCGCGCGTGTACCTCGCGGTGCACTGGTCCACGGACGTGGCCGGCGGGTGGTTGCTCGGGATCTGCTGGCTGGCGCTTGCGGGGTTGATGGTGGGCCTGCTTACCGCGCGGTCGCGTCGCGACTTCACCGCTCCCGGGCTGTCCCGTTGGCACGGGTCGCCAAACGGCCTGTAAATACAGGTGTTTTTGTCGGTGGGGTGCGTTAGACTCGACCACATGTTCGAACGGTTGAGTCCTCCTGCTGTCGTCGCCGCCGCGCTCATCGCCCCACCCGGAGCCGACATGATCGCCGCCCTGGAAAAGGTCGACCCCCTGGCCTTGGATCCCGGAGCCCGGGTCGATCTGATGGTCGCCTGGGAACGCCAAAGCTGCTGGGTGATCGCCCGCGGCCAGCCGGTGATGGCCGCCGTCGGCCACGCCGCCCGGCTCGCCGCCGAACCCTGGAACGACGAGGCCGAAGTCACCGAACTCGGCATGCGGTCCGCCCACGCCGAGATCGGCGCCGCGCTCCGCCTCGACGACCACGAAGCCGCCACCCGGCTGGACATCGCCGCCACCCGACCCCTACCACCCGACAAGGCCCGCCAGGTCGCCGACGCGTACTACCCCGCGCGCGTCATCAAACCGTCGGACAGCTCCGCCGCTGCCTGCGCCGCGCGGTCATCGCCGCCGACCCCGACGGCGCGACCGACCGGATCCGCAAAGCCCACGCCGACCGCAGCCTGCAATGGTGGCCCCGCGACGACGGCATGGCCGAACTCCGGCTGTATGCCTCCGCGACCGAAGTCATGTCCGTGTTCAACGCCGCCGACGCCATCGCCCGCCAACTCAAAACCGCCGGCCCGGCCCGCGGCACCGACGGCTGGCAGCCCATCGACGCACTCCGCGCCGACGCCCTCATCCACCTCGCCGCCGGCTACGGCCCACTCCCCGCCCCCCTCGCCCGCACCCTCGCCGCCGACGGCCGCTGGCGCCGCATGATCCTCGAACCCCAAACCGGCGCCCTCATCGACCTCGGACACACCAGCTACCAGCCCACCGCCGAACTCGCCCGACTGCAACCGCGCCGCCGCACACTGCGACATCGACCACACCCTCAAACACAAAACCCACTGGACCCCGCACGCCGACCCCACCACCGGCCACACCACCTGGACCAGCCCACTCGGCAAGAAATACGCGGTCGTCCCCACCGACCACCGCAACACCACCACACCAACCGACCCGCCCTTCTGAGCGACCCGCGCGAGCTCGGACCGTGCCCCTTCTGAGGTGCGAAGCCCCTGGGTCCTGCAAAGATCCGTGGGTGGATCACTACGGCCTGGCCACGTATGGCGATCCCTGCCGGGAGTGCGGCTATCACTGGTCTCACGACCTCGACGTTGCACGTGACGTCGTGCGCCGAACCCCGGACATGATGCGGGTGGCTCTCGACGGGTGCGACGGCACCGCCCGGGCGCCCGGTCTCGGCTGGGACGCCCGAAGCTACGTCTGCCACGTCGCTGACAACCTGCGTATCTGGGCCGAGCGTATGGTCGCCGCGATCGACGTAGCTGAGCACGCCGTCGCGGCCTACGACGCCGACCTGCTCGCCACCGCTCGTCGCTACCGCGCTATCCCGCTCCGCGCCGCCTTGTGGACGCTCGAACAGTCGGTCGGCGGCTGGTTGTCCGCGGTCGAGGACTCACGCTCCGCCGAGGTCGTGCTGCTTCATCCTGATCGCGGTCGGCTTCAGCTGGTGGACGTAGCCTCCGCGAACGCCCATGACGCGTATCACCACGTGCACGACGTGCGGCGCAGCCTGGCGTGACTCAGGCCGCAGGCACCAGCCGGGTGAGCTGCTCGCCGTTGCGCCGCATGATCTGCTCGATCTCGTCGGCGGTGAATCCGTCGCGTTCGAGCTCGGCGCGATAGTCCGCGGGCTCGACCAAGCCTTCGGCGTGCGGCCAGTCCGACCCCATGATGATGTGGTCCAGCCCGAGGACCTCGGCGACCAAGCGCTTGTCCTCTTCGAAATGCGGCGAGACCCACAGCTGCCGGCGCAGCGTCTCGTGCGGATGCTCGGCGAACGCGTCGGGCTGCTGCTTGTAGACCTTGGCCGTCTTGTCGAACAGCCCCGGCACCCATTCCGAGCCCGATTCGATGCTGACGACGCGCAGCTGCGGGTGACGCGTGAGAATGCCGCCGGTGAGCAGCGCGACGACGGTCTCGTAGATCGCCCGATCGGCCGTCGCCAGCAGGTAGAACGTCGACAGCCCGAAACTCTTGTGGCTGTCGTCGGTGCCCCAGCGCTGGCAGATGTACGACTGGCCCGAGTCGCCCGAGTGATAGGCGATGGCGACGCCCGCCTCCGCCGCCGTTGCCCAGAAGCGGTCGAACAGCGGATGCCAGGGCGGAAGGTTGCCCTGTGCCGTCGGCGCCGGCGCCGGACGCAGGCACACGATCCGGGCGCCTTCCGCAAGCACCCGCTCGAGCTCGGCGACGGCGGCCTCCGGGTCGCACAGCGAGATCAGCGGCGCAGCGAAGATCCGTCCCTCTGTGGAGAATCCCCAGTCCTCGGCGAGCCACCGGTTGAACGAAGTGAACGCCGCCTGCGTCGCCTCAGGGTCGCCGATCAGCGCCTCTTCCATGCCGACCCCGAGCGTCGGGAACATGAAGCAGCCATCGACGCCTTGCGCGTCCAGCACCCGGAGCCGGGCCTCCTTGTCCCGATACTCCGGATGGTCGGCGATGCGGTCCAGGTCGCCGAACGCTTCCCGGATGTCCCGGCTCGCTTGCCCGCGGAAGTACGCGTACAGCGAGCCGGGTTTGGCGATCGGATCGAAGGTCGGGTTGGGAATGAACCGGCTCAGCCGGCCCGCGACCAGCAGCCGTTGCCGCCCGTCCAGGTTCACCCATTGCATCGTCCGCTTGGTCATGTCCTTCGGGAGATGACGCGTGAACGCATCGATGGGCTCGTAGTAATGGTTGTCGGCATCGAACATGCGAAAGCCCGCGCTGGCCATGCATGGGATTGAAGCGCGTCGCACGCTTGCGGCCAACGCTGGGTTCGGCGGAGGGCGCTATTCGCGTTCTTGCTGCTGCAGCACCGCCCGTGCCAGCACCTGCTGCCGCGTGATGGTCCGCTGCGGACGGCCGCGACCGACGAACGCGATGAACCAGTTGAACACCGTCGCCACCCGGTTCTTGAAGCCGGTCAGGAACGCCAGGTGCACGAACAGCCACATGAGCCATCCGACGAACCCGCCCACCCGGAACGGCCCGAACTTGGCCACGGCCTGGAACCGGGAGATGGTCGCCATGTCGCCGAGGTCGCGGTAGTGGAACGGTTTGATCGGCGTCTGTGGATCACCCGTCTCCACGCGACGCTTGATGGCTCGCGCCGCATGGATCCCACCCTGCATCGCCACCTCGGCGACGCCCGGCAGCTTGTCCAGGTTGATCATGTCGCCGACGAGGAAGACCTCGGGATGGCCCGGCAGCGTCAGGTCGGGGTTGATCTTGACGCGGCCGGTCCGGTCGCACTCGGCGCCGCTCTGGTCTCCGAGCATCTTGCCGAGCGTCGACGCCTCGACGCCGGCGGCCCAGATCTTCGTCTGGGCATCGATGCGCATGGTGCTGCCGTCCGGGGCCTTCCCATCCACCCCGTCGGCGTCGACGTTCGTCACCAACGTGTTCAGGTGCACCTCGACGCCGAGCTTCTGCAGCCCCGAAAGTGCTTTGGCAGAAAGGCTTTTTCCGAACGCCGGGATCAGCGCGTCGCCGGCATCGAGCAGCACGACGCGGGCACTCGCCGGATCGAAGTGCCGGAAGTTGCGGTGCAACGACCGGTGTGAGAGCTCAGCGATCTGCCCGGCCATCTCGACCCCGGTCGGCCCGCCCCCGACGATGACGAACGTCAGCCACTCGCGGCGCTTGTCCGGGTCGGTCTCGCGCTCGGCCATCTCGAACGCGCCGAAGATCCGGCCGCGGATCTCGAGCGCGTCGTCGATGGACTTCATCCCGGGTGCGTACCGGCTGAAGTCCGGATGGCCGAAGTACGACTGGCCCGCGCCCGCGGCGACGATGAGACTGTCGTAACCGACTTCGAGGGTCTCGCCGAGATTGACGACCGAAAGGGTGCGGCGATCGAGGTCGACGGAGGTGACGTCTCCGATCAGCACGTCGGTGTTGGGGTATTTACGCAGCACGTCCCGGATCGGCGGGGCGATGTCTCCTTCGGAGAGGATCCCGGTCGCGACCTGGTAGAGCAGCGGCTGGAACAGGTGATGGTTGGTGCGGTCGATCACCGTGACGCAGACGGGAGCGTGCTTCAGCGCGCGCGCCGCGAAGAGCCCACCGAAGCCGGCCCCGATGATGACGACGCGATGTGCGGTCATGGCGACTCCCTACCCCGTCTCGCAGCGTTGCTTGAGCCCACGGGCTTCCTCATTGAGATAACGCTTCGTCAGCCGCGAGAAAAAGACTCTTGCCAGCAGGGCGAGCGGGCCAAACTGATCGATCTCGCCGAGGGCATGGGTGCCGCCCTCCTCCCGCGCGGTGAGGGTGTGCCGCGCCACCGTCGTCACGCCGCGGGCGTGGGCACTCCAGGTGAAAGATCGCTGCGGCACCAGCACCGTCACCCGCCAGATCGCCTCCGGTAGCCGAGGCTGCTTGATCCGCGCGCTGCTTCCCGGTCGGAACATCCCCGGTTCGAGTCGCTCGACGCTCGTCATGGTCGGCGACCAGTCGGGCCAGCGCTCGACGTCGACCAGCACGTTCCACACCCGCTCCACCGGGGCGTCGATGTCGATGGTCGTGCGGTACGTCATGCGACTAGTTTCAGCGCACCCGCTGCAGGTAACTGCGCCGGGTACGTGGAAGGAGGATCTCGTGAGCAGCCACCCGAGCGAGGAGTTCGACCCGGAGGTCGAGCAGCAGCTGGCCGCGCGCGATCCGGCGTTCATGAGCCAGTGGTGGCCGATCGTGCGTCAGGCGCAGCGGGTCTGGCACCGGCCCCAGGTCCGCGGGATCGAACGCATCCCCGAAGGCGCCTGCCTGATCGTGTCCAACCATTCGGGCGGGATGCTGTCGATGGACGCCCCCATCCTGTTCGAGGCGTTCGCCGAGCACCACGGTATGGAACGACCGGCGTTCCTGCTCGCCCACGATGCCCTGTTCAAGACGCCGCTCGGCGGCCTGATGCGGCGCTGGGGGATCGTGCCGGCGCAGCCCGGAGTGGCGCGCGCAGCCCTCGAGAACGGAGGTGCCGTCCTCGTCTTCCCCGGCGGCGATCAGGACGTCTACCGGCCGACCACGTACTCCACCGTCATCGACTTTCACGGCCGCACCGGCTACCTCAGGCTCGCCGCCGAAACGGGTGTGCCGATCGTGCCGGTCGTCTCCATCGGCGGTCAGGAGACGCTGCTGTTCCTCACCAGCGGCGACCGGCTCGCGAGCCTCTTGCGCTTCCCGCGCTGGCTGCGCACGCGGGTCTTCCCGCTGACGCTGGGCATGCCTTTCGGGGTCTCGCCGCTGAACCTTCCGATGCCGTCGAAGATCGTGGTCCAGGTGCTCGACCCGGTCCAGCCGCCACCGCCCGCCGCCGATGACGCCGCGCTCGCTGCTGTCGACAAGCACATCCGTGCGGTGATGCAGCGCGCGCTGAACCAGCTCGCCCGCGAGCGCCGGCTGCCGGTCCTGGGCTGATTCAGCCCGCCGCCGGGTCGGTGCACGTCAGCCGGCCGGCCACCGAATGCGGGCTGACGAGAAACTGCGTCTCCGCGTCGGCCAGGCAGGTGTCCCCGCTCGCGTTCGCCAGCGCCGTGTGGCCCCGACCCAGCCGCGTGATGAAAGTGGAGCCGGGCAGCTTGCGCGCCAGGCCCTGCGCGGCGGCATACGGAACGATCGGGTCCAGCGTGCCGGCGACGAGCGCGACGGCCGGCCGGCCCGTCGGCAGCACGACCGGCTGGGTCGCCGCCGGCCAGACGGTGCAGCCGCCGCCCGCGAAGGCATACGCGACCCCGCCGAGCCGCGGATAGCGCGCCGCGAGTTGCCGCGCTTGCGTATTCGCCGTGACGGGTGACGGCCGCTCGCTCGTGTCGCCGCACAGCGTCGCCCAGTAGGCGCCGATGACGGGCGTGCCGTCGACGTCCTGGTACTGGCTGGCCGCGAGGGTGCGCAGGGCCTGGCCGTTGCCGGCGAGCGCGGCGGCGAGTGCGGACGGGTACTGCGGGGTGAGGCTCGGCATCTGCAGGAAGGTGAGGGTCGCGAGCTGAAGATCGCTGAGCGAGACCGGTACCGCGTCGCCGTGGCCGGGCGCGGGCAGCGGGGCGCGCTTCAATCGATCGGCGAGCGTCATGAACCTGGCGGCCACGCCCGCGCCGCTCGCACTTGAGAGGTACGCCTGCAGCGCCTGCTCGGCCGCGGCGGCTTGCTGGTCGGCGAGCGTGGCGATCGGCTCGGTCGGATCGATCGGGCTGTCGAGCACCATGGCGGCGAGATGGCTCGGGAAGAGGTCGGCATACGCGAGCCCGAGCACCGAGCCGTAGGACAGGCCCAGGTAGTGCAGCTGCGCGGCGCCCAGCGCGACGCGCAGCCGGTCGAGGTCGCGGGCCTGCGTCGTGGAGGTGATGGTCGCCAGCAGCCCGGCGTCATTCGCCTGGCATGCCTGGTACACCCGCCGGTAGACGGCCGCGACCGGCAGGGGCTGCCCGGCTGCCGCCGTGACCGGCGCTCCCACGGCGGCGCTCACCAGCTGCGATCCGGATCCACACCGCAGCGCCCGGCTCTGCCCGCTGCCGCGAGGATCGAAGCTGACCAGGTCGAAGCGATCGAGCAGGCCGGCCGGAAGCAGCCCGGCGGCTTCGCGCAGCGTCGCCGCACCGCTGATCGCCGGGCCGCCGAAGTCGACGAAGAGCACCCCGGCCCGCTGGGCGGACTTGCCGGCCGGCCGCCGCGCGACCGCCAGGGGGATCAGCGGGCTGCCCGCCTGGGAGTAGTCCTCCGGGACGGCGAGCGTGCCGCACTGGAAGCCGCCGCCGCACGAGCGCCATGGGATCGGTGTCACCGGTGGGGGAGAGGGCAGCGCCGATGGGCTCGCCGAGGCCGCCGGCGAACCCGCCGAGCGGGTCGGACCCGCGGCTCCCTGATCGGCAGCCCCCGACGAACAGGCCGAGACGGCCAGCACCAGCGCGAGGGCGGCGGACGCCCCGAGCAGCCCCCGAGACCGTCTCAAATGCCTACCTTTCGGACATCGTGCACCGCTTCTGGGAGCAGCGGGAAGCTGACCCCAGGTGAATTTCTTGTGACACGGTGCATTTTTCGACCGCTGGTCATGAAGTATCCCGCCGTCCCTGCCGACAGGCATCCGGTGAGCAATCCGCCGCGGGTGGCGGCACGCCTCCCGCGAGCCCGCAGCGGACCGCCGGATGGTGACGCGCCCGTCTCGCTGCAGCGTGCCGGCGACGTCGCGGCCCTGCTCACCCCCGGTGACATCACTGCCGTCACCCAACCGGTCGTGCGCATCGCCGACGGTCAGACGGTCGGGTTCGAGGTGCTCGCGCGGTCGGCGAGCTTCGCGTTCACCTCTCCTGACCACTGGCTCGCTCGCGCCGAAGCCGCCGGCTGCCGCGTGGACGTCGAGCTTGCCTGCCTCCTGGCGGGACTCGCGCTCGGTGCTCCTCCGGGCGGCGCCCGGCTCTTTCTCAACGCCAGTGCCGGACTGCTGCTCGACCCGCGCATCGACGATCTGCTGGCGTCGGCTCCCGAGCACGTTCTCGAGATCACCGAGCACGAGCAGATCGACGATTACGGCGCGCTCTCCGAGCGGCTGGTCGGGCTCGCCCGGCGCGGGACGCTGATCGCGGTCGACGACGTCGGCGCCGGCTACGCGAACATGGCGCACGTCCTGCGGCTGTCGCCGCACTTCATCAAGATCGACCGCAGCATCGTCCGCGGCCTGCATCGCGACCGCGATCGCCGGGCGCTGATCGCGGCCCTCGTCGCGTTCGCGGTGGCCTGCGGCGCGCAGACCGTCGCGGAAGGCGTCGAGGAAGCTGCGGAGCTGAACGTCCTCGGTGATCTCGGGGTCGACCTGGTGCAGGGTTATCTCATCGCCCGCCCCGGATCCGGCTGGCCCCAAGCCGCGAGGACCCATTTCGGCGGGGTCGACAAGCAGGACCAGGCGTTGCTGCCGCTGGCCGCACGGATCGAACGGGCCTGCGATGTGCCGACGCTCGCCGACGTCGTCACCGGCTGGCTGCACGACGAGCACCGGCTGATGCCGAGCATCTACGTCGAGCGCGGGGGAGTGCTGCGCTGCGTGTCGCGTCGCGGCCAGTGGATCGTGCTCGACGGCCTGGCGCCCGGGGTCGGCATCACCGGCCGGGCCTTCGCGCGCGACGAGGACGTCTGGGTTCCCGACGTGCGAGATGAGCCTTCGTACCGGGCGGCCATTCCCGGGGTGCGCTCGGAGATGAGCGTGCCGCTGCACGCCGGTGGCCACCGCTTCGGGGTGCTGAACGTCGAGTCGTTCAGCGAGCTCAGTCGCGCGGCCCGGGAGGACACCCGGGAGGCGGCACGCTTGATGGAGCGGCGCCTCGAGACGCTCGGCCCGCGCCACGTACGCGACAGTCCGCTGCGCGCGCTGAACCGATGGGCGCCCATGCTGGGCACGGCGACGTCGCGTAACGAGCTGGCCGAGCGGGCGGTCAAGGCGGCCATCGACGTCAGCACGTTGACCAGTGCTGCTCTCTGGTGGCAGGCGCCGGACAGCGCCGTGCTCGGTGCCGCTGCCGGCCCCGCCCTCGCCACCTTCGCCGAACTCGATCGCGCGTCGATCGACAGGCTCTTCGCGTCAGCCGTCGGCGTGACGTCGTGCCATACCGGCGGCGGTCCGCGAGACCTTGCCGCGAGCTTCCTCGGAGCGAGCTTCGAGGCCGCCGCCCGCGCGATGCTCGTCGTGCCGTTACGCAGCCACGGCTCGACGGTCGGGGTGCTCGTCGCCACCAGCGGGCGAAGCCGCGACATCGCCAGCGAGGTGGTCGAGGCGACCGAGCTTCTCGGCCTTCATATTGCCGCGACGGCAGCCGGGTATCCGCTCGCGCCGTAGGCCTCGGTAAGTTGAACCATGCTGTCAGGCCGCAAAATCCTGGTCACCGGTCCAGCCGGGCAGATCGCCTTCCCGCTCGCCGAATGGCTCGCCCGCGACAATGAGGTGTGGGGCGTAGCCCGCTTCACCGTCGAGGGCAGCCGCGAGCGCGTCGAAGCCGCCGGGATCCGGGCGGTGACCGCCGACCTCGCCCAGGGCGATCTCGACGAGCTGCCGACCGACTTCGAGTACGTGCTGCATCTCGCGGCCGACCAGTCGCCCGGATACGACTACGACTCAGCGATCCGCGGCAACGCCGAAGCCACCGGGCTGCTCATGGCGCATTGCCGCAAGGCCAAAGCGGTGCTCGTCATGTCGACGCACTCGGTCTACAAGCCGCAGGAGGATCCGCTGCACGTCTTCGTCGAGACCGATCCGCTCGGCGATGTGAACTCGGCGCTCTCACCGCCGTACTCCGCCTCGAAGATAGGGCAAGAAGCCGTCGCGCGAACGTGTGCACGGCTGTTCAACCTTCCGGTCACGATCGCCCGGATGAACGCGTCCTACGGGCCGAACGGAGGCCTGCCCGCCTACCACGGCGACGCGATCGCTGCGGGGCAGCCGGTGACGACGCGCTGGGATCCCTGCCCGTACAGCCCGATCTACCAGGACGACATCAACGAGCAGACGGAAGCGCTGCTCGAGGCCGCCTCAGTGCCGGCGACGATCGTCAACTGGGGGGGCGACGAGGCGGTCTCCGTACAAGAATGGAGCGCCTACCTGGGCGAGTTGTCCGGTCTCCCGGTGAAGCTGGAGGTCGTATCGACTCCGGGCACGCTGCGCGGGTCGATCGCCGACGCTTCACGACGACGCGCCTTCACCGGGCCGTGCCGCGTGGGTTGGCGTGACGGGCTGCGCGAGACCTGGAAGGCGCGTAACGCCTCGCACGGCGGCTAGCCGACGGGGAGCGCGCGAGCTCATGCGCCCGATGCTAAGCCTGCGGCCGCGCCCTGTTCGGGTGAACCGCTTGTTTCGTACCTCGTTAGGGTGGGCGACGTGCAGCTAGGAGAGATCGCAAACGCGGCCGCGGCCGGACGGGGCAAGCCCCTGGACGGCGTTCGCATTCTGGCCCTCGAGCAAATGCAGGCCCTGCCGTACGCGACGCAGCTGCTGGCCCGCCTCGGGGCCGACGTCGTCAAGGTCGAGCCTCCGAGCGGTGACCTGGGCCGCGGGTCCACGCCCGCGATGGCCGATCCGAACGGCCGTCAGATCGGCGCTACGTTCCTGCGCAACAACCTGAACAAGCGCAGCGTCACGATCGACTTGAAGAACCCGCGCGGCCGGCAGCTCGTGCTCGACATGGCTCCGCACTTCGACGTCATCGCTGAGAACTCCAAGGCCGGTTCCCTCGCCCGGCTCGGGCTCGGGTACGAGGACCTCGCCGCCGTGCACCCGGCTTGCATCTACGTCTCGATCTCCGGGTTCGGCAATACCGTGCCGACGCCGTACGGGAGCTGGCCGGCGTTCGCTCCCATCGTCGAGGCGATGAGCGGCATCTACGAGCTCAAGCGGGAGGGCGACAACCCGCCGGTCGTCTCGCCGGTGGGTGCGCTCGGCGACATCGGCGCCGCCCTCTACGCCACCATCGGCGTGCTCGCCGCCTTGCGGCAGCGCGAGCGTGACGGGCGCGGCCAGTACGTCGACGTCGCCATGCTGGACGTGGTGGTCGCGATGACCGACATCGTGACGAACTACTGGTCGCTGGGCCTTAAGAGCGGCACCCCGCCGCAGCTGATCAATCACGGCTTCAAAGCCAAGGACGGCTGGTTCGTCATGCAGGTCGGCCGCGAGGCGCAATTCGCCAAGCTGGTCGCACTCATCGGTCATCCGGAGTGGAAGGACGATCCGCGCTTCGCGACGCGCGCGCTCTGGCTCGAGAACCTCGACAGCGTGCTGCGCCCGGCCGTCGAGGAATGGGCTTCGGGGCTCACCAGGGTCGAGGCCTGCGACGCGCTCGGCCCGGCGGGCATCGCGGCCGGCCCGTGCTTCGTCGACGAGGAGGTTGTCGTCGATCCTCACCTCGAGGCGCGGCACATGCTCGTCGAGATGCCGCGCACCGACGGCGTGGAGCAGCCGGTGCTGATTCCGGGTAACCCGGTCAAGCTTTCCGGCAGCGCCGAAGGACCGGAGACGCGCGTGCCGTGGCTGGGCGAGCACACCGACGAGGTGCTGGCCGCCGAGCTCGGCCTGAGCGCCTCGGAGATCGATGCGCTACGGGCCGACGGTGTCGTTGCCTGAGCCAAGTGGCACGATCCGAAGCGTGGCTACCGATCCGAGTCCTGTGCTCGCACCCCTCCCTCCGGTCGAGCAGATCCGACCCGGCCTGTGGGTGGTGCCCGTCCCCATCCCGATGAATTCACTGCGCTACGTGCTGGTGTACGTCTTCGCCACCGAGCGCGGCGCGTACCTCATCGATGCGGGATGGAACACCGACGAAGCGTTCGATGCGCTGGCCGAGGGGTTGAAGCTGGCCGGTTTCGGGATGTCCGACGTGCGCGGCGTGATGGTCACCCACATCCACCCCGATCACTACGGGCTCGCCGGCCGGATCCGCGAGGCGTCGGGCGCCTGGATCTCGCTGCACCCCGCCGACGCCCGCCTGATCCAGTCGCGCTACATCGACCCGGACGAGCTGCTGAAGATGGTGAGCACGTCGCTGTCGCGGGCCGGTGCGTCCGAGGATGATCTCGCCGACATCGGAGCCGCGTCGATGCCGGTGCGCCCGCTGGTGCAACCGACGCTGCCCGACGTGCTGATCGAGGACGGCGACCATCCGGACGTTCCCGGGTGGGACCTGCTCGCCATCCACACGCCCGGCCACTCGCCCGGCCACCTGTGCTTCTACCTGGCCGAGCAGCGGCTGATGTTGACCGGTGATCACGTCCTACCGCGCATCACGCCGAACATCTCGTATCACCCGCAGTCCGGCGCCAACCCGCTGGGCGAATTCCTGGACTCGCTGGACAAGGTTGCGGCCAAGGACGTCGAGCTGGTGCTGCCCGCGCACGAGCACCGCTTCGTCGGGCTGAGCTCGCGCGTCGATGCGCTGAAAGCGCATCACCATCAGCGTTTCGCCGAGTGCGTCGCCGCCATCCGCGCCGGTCATGACACCGCCTTCGCCATCGCCGCGCGCATGAGCTGGTCGCGGTCCTGGGACCGGATCGACGGCTTCATGCGACGCGCCGCGGTGGGAGAAGCGCTGGCGCATCTGCATGCGCTGCGCGAGCGCGGGATTCTCACCTACGACGAACCGCCCGCCGGCTCGAAGGATCCGGTTCGCTGGCGGATCGTCGACAGCGCCATCGGGAGCGCCATAGCTGAAGGGCTGACCGCGTGATCCGCATCGAGGACGAGGGACGGGTCCGCGTCATCACGCTCGACCGCCCCGAGGCGAAAAACGCTTTCAACGAAGAGCACTACGACGGCATGACCGAGGCACTCATCGCCGCCGATGCCGATCCGAATGTCGCCGTCGCCGTCTTCACCGGCGGTGGATCGGCCTTCTGCGCGGGGACGGACGTGCGAGAGATGGCCGCCAGGGTCGCGGACCCAGCGGGCTTCCCCAACGGTAAGCACGGCTTCCCGGGCTTGGTCGACCAGCTGACCTCGTTCCGAAAGCCCTTTATCTGCGCGGTGAACGGGCTCGGCGTCGGCATCGGGGCCACCATCCTCGGTTTCGCCGACTACGTCGTCATCTCGACCGAGGGACGGTTGCGTTATCCGTTCACGCGTCTCGGGGTGGCCCCGGAAGCGGCGAGCAGCGTGCTGTTGCCCATCATGATCGGCCGGCAGGCGGCGGCCTGGGCGCTCATGTCGGCGGAGTGGGTGCATGCGGCGGAATGCGTCGAGCTCGGCATCGCCCGCAAGCTGTGCGCACCCGAGGAACTCATGGACGTCGCCATGAGTCATGCACAAGTGCTTGCCGCCGCTCCGGTCAGCTCGCTCATCGCGACCAAGCAGCTGATGATGGCGCCGATCATCGAGGCGATCAAGCAAGCCCGGCTGCGTGAGAACGGCGCGTTCGCGGAGCTGCTCGGCGCTCCGGCCAACGTCGAGGCGATGACGGCGTTCATGGAAAAGCGCGAGCCGGACTTCTCCAAGGTTTAGCGAAAACCCGTAGAGATAGGGATTCATTGTGGCTGAAGTCAGTCAGTACTCCTTGCTGCCTGCCGAGGGTGAGTACGAGGTCAAGATCGGCTCGTCGCTCATCACCATGGTCGAACCGCACGTCGGCCACGAGCACGCGTACAACCGCTGGTACGAGGACGATCATTTCTACGCCGGCGCGATGGCGATGCCGTGGATGTTCGGCGGCCGGCGCTGGGTGGCCCCGCGCGACCTGCAGGCGCTGCGCATCCCCAAGGACTCCTCGATCGCTCAGCCGGTCGAGCTCGGCAAGTACATCTCGACGTACTGGATCACCGAGGGACGCTACGAGGACCACCTGCGCTGGTCGGTCGGCACGAACCAGCGGCTGCTCGCCGACAAGCGCGTCTTTCTCGACCGCGACCACATCTTCACCGCATTCCAGCGCTACCTCGGGCCGGTCTACAAGAGCGATGAGGGACCGCGCGACATCCATGCCTTCGACTACCCGTTCAGGGGACTTGTGGTCGAGGTGGTCGACGCCCCGGAGGGATCCGACACCGACGCGGTGGTCGACTACATCAAGAGTGAGCGGGCGCCGGTCGTCTTCGGCGCCGGGGTCGGGCTGGGCACGCTGTTCACTCCCTTCCCGTTGCCCGAGGACAAGATGAGCTACGTCAAGCAGCCCGACGCGCTCGGGCGCCGGGTGACCGCGCTGTGGTTCACCGAGGGCGATGTCCGCGACTCGTGGGAGGCCGGCTTCTCCGGTGCGGTGGAGCAGGCCGCGAAGTTCGGCGCCGGCAAGTGCGAACTCGTTGCGCCCTTCCAGCCGACGATTCCGGGGACGAACGCCTACGTCGACGAGCTGCGCTGATGGCGCTCGCCGGCCCGCGCGAGGGCATGCATCCCGACGACGAGTTCCACCAGCCCACGTCCGACACCACGGACTGGTCGGAGACGTGCTGGTTCACGTTCACGGTGCCCGAGCGCAAGATCAGCGGCCAGCTCTACCCGTTCTTCCGGGCGAACCTGGGGACGATGGCGGCGGGCGCGTACTTCTGGGACCCGAGCGGCTCACGCCCCGAAACGTGCCTGTATTCCAAGAACTTCTGGCATCTGCCGATCCCGGACCAGCCGCTGTCGGACATCACCATCGGCAATGGCATCCACTACAAATGCCTGGAACCACAGCACAGATGGGAGATCGGCTACGACGATCCCGATGAGGGCAACGAGATCCACGCGGAGCTGACCTTCACCGCCGTCGCCGAGCCGCACTACCTCGGGCAGAGCCACCTCGACCAGCCCGGCCGCTATCAGGGGACCCTGGTCATCCGCGGCGAGACCATGAAGGTGGACTCGTTCGGCTTCCGTGACAGGTCATGGGGTCCGCGCACGCAGCACGGCCAAGGACTGACCGGCGGCCCGTGCCCGCACGGCGGCTACAGCTACGCCACGGCTTCCGAGCGCGATGGGTTCCACACCATCACGATGGACTGGGGCGAAGGGATGAAGAGCATCCACGGCTACCTCAACCGTGACGGCGAGTGGGCCAAGCTCGCGAGCGCCGAGCGCACCGTCGTCGAACGCAACGCTGAAGGGTTCCCGACCCGCGTGCTCATCGAGGGCGTCGACGAGAAGGGCCGCAGCCTCACCGCCCACGGCACCGGCCACAACGGCCTGTCGTTCTTCATCAACCCCAACATGTTCACCATGAACTGCCTCTTCGAGTGGACCTTCGACGGCGTCACCGCTTGGGGCGAGGACCACGACAACTGGAGCCACCCGGCGATCCGCCGGTTCTGGCGCGAGGGAAAGAGTTAGGCACGCAGATGGCCGAGGGAATGCTCGAAGGCAAGACCGTCATCATCTCCGGGGTCGGCCCGGGACTCGGACGCGAGACGGCTTTGGTGGCCGCGCGCGAAGGTGCGAACGTCGTCCTCGCGGCGCGTAGCGAGGACAAGCTCGCTGCCGTCGCCGCTGACGTCGAGGCGGCTGGAGCGAAGGTGATCCACCGGCGTACCGACATCGGCGTCCCGGAGGACCGAGCGGCGCTCGTCGCGGCCGCGGTCGACACGTTCGGAGGCATCGACGCGCTGGTGAACAACGCGGCCTTCGAAGCGACGTTCGGCGGCCTCGAGACGACTCCCGAGAGTGATTTCGAAAAGGCCATCCAGACCAACCTGCTGTCCACCCTCGGCCTGACCCGCGAAGCGTTGCCGCACCTGAAGGCTTCACGCGGGGCGATCGTCTTCGTCGGCTCGCAGACCATGTTCAAGCCGCCGCCGGAGTCGATGCAGATCGCGTATGCCGCGTCGAAAGGCGCGCTGCTCGGCGCGAGCCGCCATCTGGCGATCGAGGTCGGAGCGCACGGGGTCCGCGTCAACACCGTCGCGCCCGGGTGGATGTGGGGGCCGCCGGTCGAGTTCTTCGTCAACTACACGGCCGAGCAGCAGAAGTCCTCGCCGGAAGACGTCATCGCCCACCTGACCGCACCGATGGCGATGGACTTCTTCGCGACGGACGGCGATGTCGCCGAGGTCATCGGCTTCTTCGCCAGCAGCCGTGCCAAGGGCGTCACCGGCCAGACCATCATGGTCAATGCCGGGGAGACGATGACCTGAACCGTCCTCAATCGGACTTTGGTCTCTAGCGCCCGCCGCTGCAGGGGCGCACGCTTAACAGTTGCAACCGCGGGAGAAACGGCTGCGACTGTCTGGAAGAGGGCGCGCCATGCGTGACTCGAGGGAACCATCGGAGCAAGGATCGCGACCGATAGGAGAGCGGGCCATGCCCAACGGGCAGCCTGCTTCGAGCGGCCCGTACCCGGGCGCGCCGGCGGGCGGACCGTACGGCAACGCAACCCCGTGGGCCGTTCCAACGGTGAAGGTGTCGCGCGGCAAGCAGCGGCTGATCGACCGGGTGCAGCCGCTGCTCCCACCGGGAGCGCAGGTCCGGCAGGTCATCCCGGCCGGAACCAAGCGTTCGATGCCCCCGTTCATCTGGCCGTTCTTCCTGCTCGGTGTGCTGCCAGGCTTCCTGTTGCTGATCGTCTACAACATGACCATCACCAATCGCCTGCTCGTGGTGACGCCGGATGGCATCTACGTGCTCGACTGCGGACGCGGAAGCTCAAAGCCCAAGAGCGTGCTCGGGATGCTGCCCCGAGCCACCCGGCTCGGTCCCGCGACCGGCACGATCAACAGGCGGATCAGCGCCGGTCCGGAAACGCTGTGGACCGGTGGGCCGTTCGTGCGGGAGGTCAACGCGGCCGACGCCGAGGGCGTGCAGCCGTTGGCAGCAGGGCCCGCCTTGGCGCTGTCTCCTGACGGCAGCCACTGGTGGAATGGCGCCGAATGGGTGGACTGCGTCGCCGCTGCGCCGCCCGCCGCTCCGAGAAGTCCGGATGGCGCCGCCTGGTGGGACGGGGTGCAGTGGCGGCCCATGCCTGCCGCCCCGCCGACCGAACTCGCGCAGCTGTAAGCCGGGAGAAAGGGCGCTACCCCACGCGGGAGTGAGCCGGCCCACGTACTGAAGGCTGGACCCGACCGGAACCTGTTCTATCGTTGTCGTACCCCGTCTCTGACGGGTCTTCGGGCGTTGCCCCAGCTAACCCCGCAGCCGAGCGTGACCGTGCTGGCGACTTCTGGAGGATCCGTGACCGCTCCGATTACCGCGGCTCTCAACATCGACATTTACGACCCGGACGTCTTCATCCCCGGGGTACCGCACGACCGGTTCAAGGTGTTGCGGGCGCAGGCGCCGATCTACAAGCACCCCGACCCCGAGCAGCCCAACGGTTACTGGGCCGTCACCCGCCATGCCGACTGCGTGACGATTTCACGTAACCCGGAGATCTACTCCTCGCATGAGGAGACGTGCTTTCTCTTCGAGATGCCCGAGGATCAGAAAGCTCAGCAGCAGCTGATGCTCGTCAACATGGACCCCCCGGTGCATACGCGTCAGCGCAGCCTGGTCAACCGCGGCTTCACCCCGCGCACCATCGGCAAGCTCGAGGAGCGGATCGCCGGCGTTTGCGACGACATCGTCGACAAGGCGATCGCCGCTGGTGACGTTGACTTCGTCACCACGGTCGCGGCCGAACTGCCGCTCGTCGTCATCGCGGAGCTGATCGGCGTTCCGTACGCCGACCGGCACAAGTTGTTCGCCTGGTCCAACACGATGCTCTCCGGTGACGACCCCGAGGTCGTCGCGTCGGTGGAGGAGCGCGAGGCAGCAGCCATCGAGGTGTACTCCTACGCCAATCAGCTCGCCGCCGAACGCCGCACGTGCCCGAGCGACGACATCGTCACCAAGCTCATCAGCCCGGACGAGCAGGGCAACGTGCTGGACGAGTTCGAATTCGACCTGTTCTTCCTGCTGCTGATGGTCGCCGGCAACGAGACGACGCGTAACGCCATTTCCGGCGGGATGCAGGCGTTCACCGAGTTCCCGGAGCAGTGGGAGCGGCTCAAGGCCGACCCCGAGGGGCTCAAGGGCACCGCCGCTGACGAGATCGTCCGCTGGGTCAGCCCGGTGATGGACTTCCGCCGCACCGTCATGCAAGACACCGTCCTCGGCGGTGTGCAGCTGAAACAGGGCGACAAGATCGTCATGTACTACCCGTCGGCGAACCGCGACGAGTCGGTCTTCGAGAACGCTGACAGCTTCGACATCGGTCGTGACCCCAACCCGCACATCGGCTTCGGCGGCGGCGGCCCGCACTACTGCCTCGGCCGCCACCTCGCCAAGCTCGAGATCGAGCTCATGCTCGAGTCACTCGCGCGCAAGGTCGACAAGGTCGAGCTGACCGGCCCGATCAACCGGTTGCGTTCGAACTTCATCAACGGCATCAAGCACATGCCGGTCCGGATCACGCCGGCTAGCTGATCTTGGGTTAGCCGCTGGTCATGCGCTCCGACTCGGGCAGGTCGAGGTAGCGCTCGAGGTTGCGGTGGGTGTTGATGAGCCGCCGCTCCTCGTTCGAGACCACCAGGTGTGTGAAGCCCGGCGAGTGCAGGCCGCGCTGGATCTGGTCGAGCACCCGCAGGTCCTGGTCGAGCACCTGGCCGAGCGTCGCCTGCTCTGCGGTCATGTGCAGGTCGATCGGGCGGGTGCGGGGTGAGCCGGGCGGGAAGCGGGTCATCGAGAACATGACGAGCTGCCCGGTGTCGGGCGTCGCCCCGGGGCGTCCCATGAGCGCGGTCAGCTGATCGGCGGCAGCGAGCGTAGACATGTTCGGGAAGACGTTGTACTGGTGCAGCCGGGTGATCTCGTCGGTGGTGTAGGCGCTGAGGTCGACGCCCTTTTCCGCATAGAACGCGCGGGTCTGCGCGGCGACGGCGTCCTGCACCGTCTCACCTGGGCCCAGCGGCGGAAGCGGGATCGATTCCGTGACCCCCATCCGGCCACCCTGGGTCTCGATGTAGGAGTCCCACACTTCCTGGTCGGAAAGCGAGCCGTTGAAGCGCGGGCTCGCCACGCCGTACGGCTGGTGTGACTTGCCGGCGTGACCCCAGATCTGCTGCGGGGCATGGATGTCGTCGACGCAGCGCAGCAATTCGGGGTGCAGGCCCTGGATGTGGTAGGTCTCGCTGAAGCCGTCGGCGATCGTCTTCCAGTTCGCGTCGACGTCGACTATCAGGGTCGCCGTGCAATGGAAGTCCGACAGCCCGCACCAGGCGATGTCAGCCGGCATCTCCTCGAGATACTCCGCCAGCGGGATCGCGTTCACATCCATGTTGATGAAGACGAAGTTCTCCCACGTGTCCACCAGCGCGGGGAAAAGCGGGTAGTCCGACAGGTGCAGCGATCCGAAGCCCTTACGGGCCGGCACCCGGCGGAGCATTCCTTGCAGGTCCCAGGTCCAGCCGTGGTAGCCGCACTTGAGTTCACGAAGGCCGCCGCCGGTGCCGACGCACAGCGCATTTCCCCTGTGCCTGCAGGTGTTTTGGAACGCCCGCAGCACCCCGTCGTCGCCGTGCACGATCAGCACCGAGTACGGGCCCACCCGGTACTCGAAGTAGTCGCCGGGCTCGGCGAGGTGGTCGGTGGTCGCGGCCATCTGCCACACCCGCGGCCACATCTGCTCGATCTCCAGCTTGGCGAACTCGGGCGAGGTGTAGCGCGAGGCCGGGATCTTCGTCGGTCCGGCCGGCGCCGGGCCGATCGCGTCGTCGTCGTCACGCGCGCGGAGCGCCCGGGCGGCTTCCCGCGCCGCCTCGAGCGATTCGGTGCGCGAGCCGGTGGCAAAGGTGGTCATCGTGGGTCCCCCACAGTTGTCATCGAGATCCCCTCACGAGACGGCCGGGCCGAGCTCCAGTGTCCTCGCCGGCCCGCAGCGTCACCTCGCCGGCCACCACGGTCGCCACGTAACCGGTGGCCGACTGCACCAGCCGCCGCGCACCGCCCGGCAGGTCGTAGGCGACCTTCGGCAGCTGCAGCGCGAGCGCCTCAAAGTCGAGCACGTTGAGGTCGCCGCGCAGTCCCGGCTTGACGACGCCGCGGTCGCCGAGCCCGTAAAGCTTCGCGGTGTCATGCGTGGACTTGCGGACGACGAGCTCGAGGGGCAGCCGGTCGTACTTCCGGTCGCGTGCCCAGTGGGTCAGCATGAAGGTCGGGATGCTGGCGTCGCAGACGGCGCCGACGTGCGCGCCGCCGTCGGACAGCCCGAGCGCCGTCGCCGGATGCATGATCATCTCGCGGACGGCATCGAGGTTGCCGTGGGTGTAGCCGAGCAGCGCGAACATCAGCAGCTCGCGGCCGTCGTGGGCCATCATGAGGTCGTAGAGGACCTCCTCGTCCGGCCGGTTGGCCCGGGCGGCGATAGCGGCGACGCTGTCGGTCGCGTCCGGCTCGTAGTTAGGCGGCTCGCCCATCGGATAGATGCGGTCGAGGCTGCTGCCGATGAACTTCATGATGGCCGCGTCCTGGGCCGGCTCCGACAGGATCGCCTCGCGGATCTCGGGCTTGCGCAGCTGCGCTATGCGCTCCTCGAACGGCAGGTCAGCGAGCTTCATGTAAGTCTCGCGGCTGCTGAACGGGTGCAAGGTCTGCCATCCGACCAGCAGGTTCGTCGGGCGGCCCGCGACCTGGGGACGCAGGTCGGAGCCCGTCGCGTTGGCCTCGTCGACCAGGCGCAGCATTTCGCGCCACGCCTCGGGCGCGTGGTTGTGCTGGGTCAGCCCGAAGCTGATCGGCCGTCCCGTCTCGGCCGACAGCTTGCGCATCCACGCGACCTCGCTGGCGGGAGCGAGCAGGTCCTCGCCCATGATCCCGGCGGGTGCCAGCTCGATGATCCCGGTGCCGAGCTCGCCGAGGACGCGGCCGATGCCGAACAGCTCGTCCTCCGCGGCGAAGGTCCCGGGAACCGGCTCGCCGTCGACCGCCGTGTGCACGGTGGTGCGCGACGTGGAGAAGCCGAGCGCCCCGGCCCGGATCGCCGCGCGCACGACCTCGGCCATGGCTGCGATGTCTTCCGCCGTGGCCGGCTCGTTGTGCGCGCCCCGCTCGCCCATGACGTACGCCCGCACCGCACCATGCGGCACCTGCGTCGCAAAGTCCACCGAGCGCGGCAGCTTCCCGATCGCGTCGAGGTAGTCGGGGAACGTCTCCCAGCCCCAGGTGATGCCTTCCGACAGCGCGCTTCCGGGGATGTCCTCGACGCCCTCCATCAGCTGGATGAGCCAGTCTTCGGAGCCCGGGCGCACCGGCGCGAAGCCCACCCCGCAGTTGCCCATCACGACCGTCGTGACCCCGTGCCAGGACGACGGTGTGAGCAGCGGATCCCAGCTGACCTGACCGTCGTAATGGGTGTGGATGTCGACGAATCCTGGGGTCACCACCAGGCCGTCGGCATCGATGGTGCGCCTGGCCGCGACTCCCTTGAGGTCACCGACCTCGGTGATGAGGCCGTTGTCGACCGCCACGTCTGCCGGGCGCGGGGCGTCTCCGGTGCCATCCACCAGGGTGCCGCCGCGGACGATGAGGTCGTGCATGAGCCCTCCAAGGCCGCTGATTTGTAACGCGGTTCTTGTCAGACTCTGACACGTCGTCAGACCCGATGCCACCTTCTCGGGCAACTGGCAGGCGTTACCCGTCGGTAGCGCGGATGTTTCTACAGCGGTACGGCGAAAGACCCGAAGTTCGGCCCGCGGCGCAGGCTGTGACCGCCGTCGACCTCGATGACCTGGCCGGTGATCCAGCTCGACTCGGGACCGATCAGGAATCGGGCGAGCTCGGCGATGTCCTCGGGCTCCCCGAGCCGGGGCAGTGGCGTGTTCTGCACGTAGCTGTCGTAGATGTCGCCGTCGCGCGGGATGCCCTCCATGATCTCGGTGGCGATGAAGCCCGGGCGGATGGCGTTGACGCGCACGTTGAGATGGCCGTACTCGTCGGCGGCGACCCGGCACAGCTGCTCGAGGGCGGCCTTGCCCGGCCCGTAGCCGCCGAAGTACGGGTGGACCAGCTTGCCCGCGATCGACGACATGCCGACGAACGAGCCGTGCCCGGACTCGACGAGCTTGGGCAGCGTGTGCTTCAGGCAGAGAAACGTGCCGAGCGCGTTGAGCTCCAGCACGCGCGTGAACTCGGCGGTGTCCTGCTTGCTGGTGGGGGCGAGCCCGCCGCCGCCGCCCGCATTGGCGATGCAACCCGACAGCCCGCCGGTCGGTTGCGAAGCGAAAGCGATGGCCTGCTCGACCGACGCCTCCTCGGTGATGTCGGCGACGATGTAGCGCACCCGATCGCTGCCGATGCGCTTCACCGCGTCTTCGAGCTTGGATTCGGTGCGCCCGCAGATGGTGACGTGCGCGCCGTCCGCTGCGAGCCGGGCCGCACAGGCTCGCCCGATGCCGGTGCCGCCGCCGGTGACAAGAACCGCGTGAGCTGAGAGGTCTGCTGCCATCCGGCGAGGCTAGCGTGACGGTCGTGAGCGATGATCCGGACCCCTTGGACCAACTCGAATCCGCCGAGCAGATCCGCAATCTGGTGGCCCGTTTCGCGATGGCGTACGACGCCCGCGATCTCGTCACCATCGCCGGCCTCTACGCCCCGGACGTCCGGGAGGAGCTGATGAAGACGCTGCTCGAGCGCATGCCGAAGGGGCGCACGTTCCATCTGACGGGCAGCCCGGTGGTCACCTTCGAAAGCGCCGACGTGGCGCGCGGCGACGTGGTCGGGCGCTCCGAAGCCGAGGCCGGCGAGCAGTGGATGGTCATGGGCGTGCGCTACGCCGACCGTTACGTGCGGGTGGGTGGCACCTGGTACCTGCACTCGCGTGACCTGCGGCGGCTGTACGCGTCCGATGTGCTGGCGCGTCCATGACGACGGTGCCGCCAGTGCTCACGCGCGAGCAGCGGCTCGAAAGGCTCGATGCGTACGCCCAGATCCGCGACCTGGCGTTGCGGTATGCGGCGGCGATGGTGACCCACGACCGGGAAACGCTCGGCCTGCTCTATGTCGACGACGTGCGCGTCGGCGGCGGCCGCACCGGCCGTGACGCACTCCGCGAGGCCTACTTCGGGGCGACGCTGGACAGGCTGTCCATCAGCGTGCTGCATCCGGGCACCCACGTGATCGACCTCGACCCGGAGCGGCCCGACCGGGCCCGCGGGAGCGTCTACACGCTGGCGCAGATCAAGGACGGCGGCCGCTGGATGCGCCAGGCCATCTGCTACTTCGACCGTTACGCCAAGCGTGACGGCTCGTGGCTTTTCCTCTCGCGCGATCACCAGCTGTTCTACGGCGCCGAATACGACCAGCGTCCCAACCACCTGCCGCCGGCCAACTGGCCCGAGTCCGACACCGGCACCGGCACGCTCCCGTTCGGCTGGCCTACGTGGGCCGCCCGAGAAGCCGGCTGAGGAATTCGTCCACGGCGCCTTCGGCTTCGGCGATGGCGGCGCTCTGATCCTCGGCGCGTGAAAGCACCAGCGCCATCTCGTTCACGGCGGCCATCAGGATGTGGGAGAACGCGTCGGCGTGCGCCGGGTCGAGCGCGCCGGCCTCGGCCGCAGCGTGCATGGCTTCCTTGATGGTGCCGAGCGCGTGGTCCTCGTCGAACTGCCGCCAGCGATGCCAGCCCAGCACCGACGGCGCCTCGATCAGCACGATGCGCCGCACGACCGGATCGGCCGCCAGCCTGATCCAGCTGAGCGCGCCGGCTCGGAGCAACTCGACGGGATCGGAAACGTCGCGCGTCGTCTCCATCATCTCGACGAAGATGCGCTCCTCGACCTGCTCGAGGACGGCGTAGAAGAGCGCGTCCTTGCTGGGGAAATGGTGATACAGCGAACCCCGGCTCACCCCGGCCTCACGGAGCACGGCGTCGATCGAGGTGTCCTCGTAGCCGTTCGCCGCGAACAGTGCGGTGGCGACGTCGAGGAGCTGCTCGCGGGTCGCGCGTCCACGCTCGGCGTTGCGGTTCATGCCTGATTCCTTTGACAGACCGACCGTCGGTCTAGTTTTCTCGACCATGCTAGACCGACGGTCGGTCTTGCCGCATTCGTTCTGGCAACGCGAAGGGAAAAGATCATGTCCGACGCGCGTGACGGGAACGTCGAGCAGTACCAGCGTCAGGTCCAGACCACGTCCGGGCCCGTCGGCTATCTCGATTCGGGCGGCGACCTTCCGGTTGCTTTGTTCGTGCACGGCGTCGCCACCGGCAGCAGCCTGTGGGGCAACGCGATCTCGCGGCTGGCCGATCAGCGGCGCTGCATCGCCGTCGATCTGCCCCTGCACGGGCGCACGCCGGCGCCGGCAGATCAGGAGTTCACGCTCGGCGCCATGGCCGATTTCCTGGCGAATTTCTGTGACGCGCTCGGGCTCGACGAGATCGACCTGGTCGGCAATGACACGGGCGGGGCCATCTGCCAGGTGTTTGCGGCGCGCGAGGCGAAGCGGCTGCGCACGTTCACCCTCACCAACTGCGATACGCAGGGCAACCTGCCGCCCAAGGCCTTCTTGCCGACCGTCTGGATGGCCCGGCTGAAGCTGCTCGCGCCGCTGGGCCGGCGGGCGCGCACGAGCGCCCGGGCCCGCCGCATGATGCTGTCGACCACGCTGCAGGACGTGAAGAGCGTTCCGGACGACGTCACGCAGGCGTGGGCAGGGCCGGTGTTCGCCACTCGCGCTAACGCCCGCGCGTTCCAGCACTGGATCGCGAAGATGAACGACCGCGAGCTGGTGGCGATCGAGCCGGAGCTGAAGCGGCTGCAGGTGCCCACCCTGCTGGTGTGGGGCACCGGCGATCCGTTCTTCAAGCTGCGGTGGGCCGAATGGCTGCGTGCCACGATTCCCGGCGCGACCGCCGATCACCGAGGTTCGCGGGAGCCAAGCTGTTCTTCCCGTACGAGCGCCCCGACGAGTTCGCCTCGGCGGTCCGGCCGTTCTGGTCGGCGCATGCGCTCAAGCCGCCGGCGCCGCAGCCGGGCCTCAGATCGGCCTGATGCCGCCGCATCCAGGTGGCGCCGAGGTCACGGGCGCGGTGGAACGATGTCGACCTTTGCCACGGATCCATCCTGTCGCAACCACCTGCTCCCCAACGTCGCACTCGGGTCGGCGTAGGTGCGGCAGCAGGACGACCTGGTATGCGTGAATGCTGCCAC
>CAVQCZ010000008.1:0-436547 GCA_963711135.1 uncultured Actinomycetota bacterium | reverse complement strand
TAGTAGTACCAGGCGTTTACCGCGAACTCGGCGGTGAACCGCGACCACTTGAGCAGCACGCCCGCGTCGACCGAGTCCAGCTCCCCGAGCGCTTCCACGTGCTCTTCAAGCAATGCTGCCATCCTGCGCATCCGTCGCTCGCGCTCCATCGGTGGGAGGTTGCGCCAGCGGCCGTCGTCGAAGGCGGCGCGGGCGGATGCGACTGCGCGCTCGACGTCCGTCTGGTCACCGCGGGCGGCGTGCGTAACGACAGCGCCGGTCGACGGGTCGACCACCGTGAACGTCGCTCCGCCGGCGGACTCAACGGTCTTGCCGTCGATCAGGTGACCAACGAAACCGCGCCGTAGGAACTCCTCGGTCTCTGGCAGCAGTTGCGTCGTGGTCGGGATGGCCTGTGTCGTCATGGGGCTACCTGTCCTTCCAGGCCGGATCGCAACCGGCGTAGTGCGTCGAGCGAACTTCAGCGGGCCTGAGGAGACCTCTCGCGGCTGAGGAATGCGTTCGTGCGGTGTGCTGTGGTGCTCCTGGTACATCGCGAGCCCGGCGGAAAGTGACACCGATTACATCCGCCGCGTGATGGGGTGTCAAGCATCTGGAGCGAATTCCTCAGGATGAATAGCGAGACCTTGCGAGCGCGGGGCTGGCCGGCGCGCAGACGCGAGCGTGGGGCGGGCGGGGATGATGCGCAGCCGCAATCCGACACGACGCACCACGGGACACTCACGCGGGCGTCGGCGAAACTCCCACTGAACACAGACGAATTGGCCCCGTCGGCGGCGGTCGCGGCGACGGGGTCACATATTCGAATTGGACTCGGTGGACTGCCGAGTTGGGTCTGGTACCTCCGACATGACCTGAAGTGACTTCAGTTTAGACGCGCCGCCGCGCGCCGAGCAAGAGGTTGGCAGTCCCTCCTCAGAGCCACTCCACCGGCTCATCCAGCCGGCCGTCGAAGTGCGTGCGCAGGTACTCGAGCACGGCGTCGATGTGCTCCTCCATCAGCCGGCGCGCGGCGCGATTGTGCCCGGCGGCGATCGCCCGCGCGATGCCCATGTGGTCGACGGAGAGCTGCGTCCGCAAGATGCGCGGGTCCTCGATGACGCCGGCGTGGTACGCGACGACCTTGCCGAACGAGCCGAGCGTGAGGTCCAGTACGCGGTTGCCACCCAGCGCGCCGACCGCGTCATGGAACCCCGTATGCGCCTGCATGAAGGCGGCCACGCTCTCGTGGCCGTCCTCGTCCACCGCTTCGAGGTACGGCGCCATGGTCGACGTGCGCAGTCCGGCGTCCGCGTTACGGGCGGCGCGCTCGGCCAGCGTGCCCTCGCCGAGCACCCACGCCTCGAACAGCTCGTTGTACGTAGCGCCCGCCATCTGGAAGTACAGCGTGGCCACCCGGCCCAGGTTCACCGACTGCGCTGCGCCGACGACCGGCCCCCCGCCCGGACCTCGCCGCAGCGTGATCAGCCCCTGGACCTCGAGCAGGCGCAGCGCCTCACGCAGCGTCTCGCGGCTCACGGCGTACTCGGCGAGCATGTCGATCTCGCGCGGGAGCTTGTCGCCGGCCATCAGCCCGCGCTCGGCGATGGTCTCCACCACCCGGCGAGCGATGACCTCCGACGCCTTCAGCTGGGCGGGCGGCACCGGCGGCCGCGCCACATGGCGTACCGGCTCAATGCTCGGCGTCGCCACGGCTGACCTCCTGCAGTCGCCAGCTGGGCAGTGCCGCACCTTCAGCCACGGGGACGAAGTCGGCGACGACCTGCTGTCCGATGGATACCTCCGGTCGGCCGTCGAGCCTGCCGACGAGCCTGACTTCCGGCACGCCGTCGAGCTCGATCAACAAGACCGTGTAGGGCACTGGGAAGTCGGGGTGTACCTGGTGCGCGACCACGGTGTACGAGTAGATCCGGCCGCGCGGCGCCACAGCGACCCAGCGGCCCTTGAGGCCGCCACAGTGCCGGCAGTAGGCGACCGGCATGTGCAGCACCGCGTCGCAGTGAGCGCAGCGGCGCACTACCAGTTGCCCGTCGGCCGCGGCGCGGAAGAAGCCGCCAGTGTCGAGATCGTCGACGACGGGTAGGACGGGCATGTCAGGCGCGCCCAAGAATCAGCGCGCTGCCCGGCGGCAGCGGCGTAGCGGTCACGAGACAGTGCTCCGCGCCGGGCACCTGCGACATCGACTCGCCGCGGATCTGCCGCACGCCTTCCAGGACATGGTTCATCCCGTGGATGTACCCCTCGGACAAGTGACCGCCACCTGTGTTGATCGGCAACGCGCCACCCAGGTCCAGGGCACCACTGGCCGCGAACGGCCCGCCCTCGCCCTTCTTGCAGAAGCCCCAGTCCTCGAGCTGCATCAGCACGGTGATGGTGAAGCAGTCGTAGAGCTGGGCGACATCGATGTCCTCAGGGCCGATGCCGGCACGCCGGTACAGCGTACGAGCGACGGCCTCGGCGGGCAGCGTGGTGATCGACTCGCGCATCAGTACCGGGAACTGCACGCCCGGCTGCGGATCGGGAATGCTCGACTGTGCGACGGCGCGGATGAGGACCGGCGGCCTGCGCAGATCGCGCGCCCGCTCGGTGGACGTGACGATCACCGCGACGGCGCCGTCAGTCTCAAGGCAGAAGTCGAACAACCGCAGCGGTTCGGCGATCGTCCGGGCGCCCAGGTAGTCCTCCATCGTCAGCGACCGCTCGTACATCTGGGCGGCGGGGTTCGCATTGGCCCGGGCGCGGCAGGCGAGCGCAATGCTGCCCAGGTGCTCGGGCCGGGTGCCGTACTCGTGCATATGGCGCTGCGCCATCAACGCAAAGATCTGCCCGGGCGTGACGAGGCCGTAGGGCGCAAAGAACTCGTCGTAGCTTCCACCGCCGCCGACGACCTGGGTATCGCCGCCCCGCGCCTGTCCGTACCGCTGGCCGGACCGGCCGTTGAGCTCGCGGAAGCAGAGCACGGTCGTCGCCTGGCCCGACAGGATGGCGGCGACCGCGAGGCCGATCATTGCCGGCGGTGCAGTGCCGCCCGGGCCGGTCTCGGCCCAGAACGTGAGTTCCGGAATGCCCAGTGCCTGGGCGAGGTCATTGGGCCGCACCGTGTCCATGTCGCAGCGCACGATGCCGTCGATGTCGGACGGCTCGAGGCCGGCGTCGGCAAGCGATGCCAGGGCGGCCTGAATGGCCAGCGTCAGGTCACTGCGGCCGGAGTTACGGGAGAAGTCCGTAGCCCCGATCCCGGCGACCGCGCACCGATCGCGGTGGGACGGGGCCTCAGTCATGCGGGCAATAATTCATCATGACGAACTAGGACACAACCCCTGACGGCTAATCCATCTGATCGAGCATGCGCAGGGCACGGCACGCCAGCATGACGACGTTCTCGTGCAGGCGTGCCATGCGCGGGTCACTGGTTTCGCCCCGCAGATAGCGCGCGTGCAGTTGCTCGCGGACGGTTGCGGTCTTCCAACTTGCGAACGCCTCGTACCAGCCGATCGACGAGATGGCCAGACCGGTGCGCGCCGCGTACCGCTGCGCGACCTCCGCTCGCGTCGGCAGACCCAGCAACTCGAGGCCCGGGTAGGTGAGCGCGTGGTCGTCCGGACGGTCGGCCGGGTCCGGCCAGTAGTTGAGCAGGATGCCGAGGTCGACGAGCGGGTCGCCAAGGGTGGCCATGTCCCAGTCGAAGACGGCTGTCACCCGGGACGGTTCGGTGAACCCGAACTGACAGTTGTCAATCTTGAAGTCGTTGTGCAGGACGGAGATCCGCTGCGGCTCGGGCAGCCGCCGGGCCAGCGACTCGGCCACCGCGGTCATCGGCCCGTCGGCGTCACCGGTCGCGACCCGCCGCCAGCGCGCAGTCCAGCCCTCGACCTGCCGGCGCAGGAAGCCGGCCGGCCGGCCGAGATCGGCGAGGCCACACGACGCCGGGTCGACGAGGGAGAGGTCGGCGAGCGCATCGATCGTGGCGAGGCCCACGAGCCGCCCGGCATCGGGGAACGCCGCCCAGGCCTCCGGTAGGTCGGACCAGACCATCTGCCCGGTGCGGTACTCGGACACCAGGAAGTCCGAGCCCACGACGCTCGGGTCGGCGCAGAAGAGCAGCGCGCGTGGAGCGCGGTCGTACGCCTGCCACAGGCGCGACAGCACGCGGTACTCGCGTGCCATGTCGTGCGCGCCGGGCGCGACCTCCCCGAAAGGCGGGCGGCGGAAGACGAGGGGCCGGCCGTCGAGATGGATCAGATAGGTCAGGTTCGCCGAGCCGTTCGGGAACTGCTGCACGCGCATCTGCTCGACCGGTCCGAGATGATCGGCCAGGTACGCGCGCAACCGGTCCCAGTCGAGGTCCTCACCCTGACGCACCGCGACAGCCTCGCCGAACCTGCTCATCGCCGCACCAGAGCCTGGCCGCCGTCGACGCGCAGCAACGCGCCGGTGGTGAAACAGGATTGGTCGCTGGCGAAGTACAGCGCGGCGCCGGTGATCTCGTCCGGCCGACCCGCGCGGCGCGACGGCATGGTCGCGGCGAACTCGTCGAACGCGGCCATGTCCCACGCGGCGGAGATGTCGGTGAGGAACGGGCCCGCCATGATCGTGTTGGCGCGCACCGCCGGGCCGTACTCCAGCGCGATGCCCGCGGTGACGACGTGCACGCCGGCTTTGGCGGCACCGTATGGCACCTCGGAAGCCGTCGGCCGCATTGCGGCCACGCTGGAGATGTTGATGATCGAGCCGCCGCCCGCCTCGGCCATGTGCGAGGCGGCGAGCGCCGAGAGCCGGAACGGGCCCTTCAGGTTCACCGCGATCGTCTTGTCGAAGAGTTCCTCGGTCGCCTCGTGCAGCCGCGGGTAGAGCGGGGCGATGCCGGCGTTGTTCACGAGCACGTCCAGGCGCCCCATCGTGGCTATCACCTCGTCGACGAGTGCATCGCATTGCGCCCACTCGCCGACGTGCGCGGCGATGCCGACGACGCGCTGCCCGGTGGCAGCGCTGATCTCAGCAGCCGCCCGCTCCACGGCGTCCTGCTTGCGGCTGGCGACGACAAGGTCAGCGCCGGCCTCGGCGTACGCCTGCGCGATCGCCCGGCCCAGGCCGCGACTACCGCCGGTGACAAGGGCGACCTTGCCGGCCAGCAGACCGCGGTGATCGGACATGCGGTGCCTCCTGCAATGGCATTCCGGGGAAACTGAAGTGAGTTTACTTTAGTTTCCCGTGAGGGCGCTGGGCAAGGTCCGACCTGAACTCGATTCGGTTGTGGTTCGATGGTCGGGTGAAGCCGGCCGCAGCGACAAGCGCCCGATCGAAGCGCGAGCTCATCCTGCGTTTGGCTGCCGAGGAGTTCGGCCGCAAAGGCTTCGACGCCACCAAATGGGCGACGATCGCCGCGTCCGCCGGCGTCGGCGGCACCGCGCTCTACCACTACTTCGAGTCGAAAACGCACTGCCTGTTCACGCTCATGCTCGAGTCGTATGCGGGCTGGTACGCCACCTGGAGCGAGTGCCTCACCAGCACGGACGACCCGGAAGCCGCGATTGCCGCAGCGGTCTCCGCGACGTTCCGCTTCACGGCGCCTGAGGTCATCAAGGCCCGCCTGCTCGTCAACGAGCAAGGCAAGCTGTCCACGCTCAAGACCTCCGGACGAGAGCAGAAGGTCCAGGCGGAGGCGCTCCGGGTTTCGCGCCGTATCGAGGCGCTGTGGATCAACTACCTGACCGCCGCCATGGCGGCCAAGAAGCTTCCAGAGCGCGACCCGCGCCTGCTGGCGCACTCGATCATCGGGCTTTTGCAGAGCGTCTGGGCGTGGTACCGCCCGGCTGGCAAGTACACCCTCGCTGACCTTGACGCGTTCTACTCGGCGAACGTGCGGGCCCTGCTCTTCGCCGACTGAGTGCGTCAGCGGCTTACCTCGTAACGAATCGGGTGGCAGGGCTTTGCGGTCCTTTCGATCGAGCCCACGTACAGTCGGGCAGTTCGCAGGGCAGACGAGCGGAGGTTGCATGGCGGCGCGCCGAGCAAAGACGTCTTCGCGCCGTTCTCGGGCGGGCCTGCCAATCCGGTTCAGCCTGGTCTCGGAGGAGCACGGGGCGCTGCTCGAGCCGACGTCCGCCGGTGACGGACCGCGCCCGCTGAAGGTGTCGGAGATCGTGGCGCAGCGGACCGTCGCCGACATCGTCGACGAAAACCTCCAGGTCGGCGACCGGCTGCCACCGGAAAGCGAGATGGTGCGGCAGTACGGGGTAAGCCGCGAGTCGGTACGCGAAGGCCTGCGGCTGCTCGAGATGCAGGGACTCCTCACCTTGCGACGCGGTCCCGGCGGTGGACCGGTGGTGACCGGCGTCGACCCGCGCAACCTCGCCCGCACCTCCACGCTGTACTTCCACCTTGCGGGCGCCAATTACAACGAGCTGTTCGACACGTGGCTGCTATTCGAACCAGCCGTCGTCCGGCAGGTGACCGAGACCGTCGACCGGGCGGAGAAGAAGCGCGTTTTCGCACCGTTCCTGCCCGATTTCGAGCCGGATGCCGACCGCGAACAGTTCATGAGCCGGTCGAACGGGTTCCATGCCGCGATCTGCACGATGACCGGCAACCGGGTGCTGACGATGATCATGCAAGCGTTGAGCCACATCGTCGTCGAGCACATCGTCCGCGACCTCGACCCGCTCGCCGAGCGGCAGGAGATCTCCGACGACCACGTCGCGATCGCGCAGGCGATGGTCGATGGGCGGGCCACCCGGGCGCAGCGCCTGATGTCCGAGCACATCGAGCATCTGATCAGCTACTACCGGGAGCACTTCCCCGACAAGGTCGAGGAATACGTGCAGTGGCGCTGATGCCGCCTCACGCCAGCGTCACAACCGTCTTCCCAACGTCCTGACCGGACAGCATGCCGAGAAAGGCGTCGAATGCCTCGGTGACGCCGCCGCTTCGCACGGTCTCGAGGTTGACCACTCGCCCATCGCGCAGCCAGCGGCCCATGAGCCGCTCGAACTCCGGACGTCGCGACATGTGGTCGGTCGCGATGAAGCCTTCGAGGCGCAGCCGACGCCAGATCGCGAGTAATAGGTTGCTTGGACCGGGCACTCGCGCGCCGTACGTGGAGATCGCGCCGCACAGCGCGACCCGGCCGCCGTCGCGCATGCGGCGGATGGCCGCCTCCAGCTGCTCCCCGCCGACGTTGTCGAAGTAGACATCGATACCGTCCTGGCCGGCGTGATCGAGCGCGCCCGCCAACCCGTCCCGGACACCGTCGCGGTAGTTGAACGCCGCGTCGAGGCCGAGCTTTCCGGTCATCAACTCGACTTTCGCCGCGCTGCCAGCGCTGCCGATCACCGTGCAGCCCATCGCCTTGGCGATCTGCGCGGCCGTCGAGCCGACACTGCCCGCGGCGGCCGAGACGAAGACCGTGTCGCTGGGCCGGCACTGGGCTATGAGCAGCAGCCCGACGTAGGAGGTGAGCCCGGGCAGCCCCAGGGCGCCGAGCCAGGCGCTCGCCGGCACGTCGGGGCCGTCGAGCGCGCGCACCTGCGCGGCAGGCAGCACCGCGGCCTCCCGCCAGCCTGACTCGTGCAACACTGTCGCGCCGACGGCGACATCCGGCGCCGCCGAGGCCACGACGGTCCCGACGGCGTGGCCCGTCATGGCCGCACCGAGGTCGTAGGGCGCTGCGTAGTCGGCGCCACCAGTCATGCGGCCCCACATGTAGGGCTCAACCGACAAGGCGGAGTTGCGCACCAGCACCTCTCCGGCGGCGGGCGCGCCGAGGGCGACCTCGACCAATTCGAGGTCCGACAAGGCGGGCGTGCCAGCCGGGCGCCGTACCAGGTGCCACTCGCGGCTCTGCATCTAGTCAACGACCTTGATCGCCTGCTCCGGGCAGTTGAGCGAGGCCGCGCGCGCCGCGTCCGCGTACTCGGCCGGCACGTCGATCACCTCGCCGCGCACGGTCACGTACCCGTCGTCGTCGTAGCTGAGCAGGCCGGGCGCCAGCGTGTAGCAGCGGCCGTGCCCTGTGCAGCGGGCGGCATCCACGGAGAGCTTCATCCGGTGACGCTCCAGGCCAGGGGCAGGCTCAGCAGGGTGAGCATCGAGCCGGCACCGCGCTCGCGCAGCGGCTCGTCCGTCCCGACCCGGAAGTCGGGAATCGCGGCCAGCCACTCCTCGGTCGCGATCTGCATCTCCTTGCGCGCCAGATGCGCACCGAGGCAGCGGTGCGGGCCGCCGGCGAAGCCGAGGTGCGGGTTGCCCTTGCGGTCGAGGACAAACTCGCCGGCGCGGTCGTACACGTCCGGGTCCCGGTTGGCGGACGCGACCAGGCCGTACACCATGTCGCCCTTGCGTAGCGGGCAACCGTGGAACTCGGTGTCGCGAGTGACCTTGCGACCGTCTCCGAAGATGATCGTGTACAGGCGGAGCGCCTCCTCCACCGCGGACGGGATCAGAGCCGGCTCGGCCACCAGCCGCCGCCGGTCGTCCGGATTGAGAGCCAGGTGGCGGAACAGATAGCCGAGCTGGCCGCGGGTGGTGTCGAGCCCGGCCAGCACGAGCACCGTCAGCATGTCCAGCAGTTCGATTTCGGTCAGCGGCCGGTCGTCGATCTGGGCGTGCATGAGGTGCGAGGCAAGGTCGCCCTCGCGAGGCTCGGCCTCACCCAGGCGCTCCTCGAGGGCGGCGGCCCAGTACGCGCGGATCGAGGTCAGCGCCTCGACCATCGCCTGCTGTTTGGCCGGGTCCGGGTCGCCGCCAAAACCGCCGAAGAAGTCTTCCACCCAGGGCACGAAGTGGTCGGCCTCTTGCGCCGGTACGCCGATCATTGTCAGGAAGACCTCGGTCGGGTAACGGATCGCGAAGTCGGTAACGAAGTCGCAGCTGCCCTTCCCGGCGATGTCGGCGATCAGCCGGCGGCAGATCTCCCGGGCGCGCGGCTCGAGCGTGTTGACCGCGCCGGGCGAGAACCAGCGCGCGAGCACCTGCCGGTACTTCTGGTGCTGCGGCGGGTCGATCTGAGTGGGGACGAACCGGTAGACCGGCTCGGGCTCCCACGGGGTGAATGACTCGCTGGAGAACGTCTCCGGATTGGTGTAGATCTCGCGCACCTGCTCGTAGCGGGTGAACATCCAGAAGCCCTGCGCAAGCGTGTTGTAGAACCTGTCACCCGCCTGACGCAGCTCGTCCGCCGTGCGCCAGTACGAGCCGGCCTCTGCCGGCGCAAAGACCTCGACGTGCGCGACTGGACAGCCGCCCAAGTCGCGGTCGACCACGCCCGTGGAATCGCTCACCGTATCCGTCATGCAGCGCACCCGCTTCCGTCTGAGGCCATCGGTGCGTGCCAGCATTCATCATGATGAATGGAATGGCAATAGGCAGTGTCGGCGGCGCCGGGCGTGCGCCCGAAGCGAACTCAGTTCCGTGAACGTAGGTGGGCGCCTCCCTGAGAGATTCGCGCACGGGCCAGACTGCACACGACTTGGCCCGTGGCCGAAGTGAAGACGGGCGTTCACATCGCTGCGCCGGCTCTTGCCACACAGGCTGTGGAGTTGCTCGTGGACTTGCTATCCGGGTCGCGCCGCAGCCGCGAAGCCGGCAGTTGCACCCCGCAGATGCTCGGAGTCAGCGCTGCCGGTACACGTCGGAGCGGTGGTCGATGCGAACGACCAGGACGGCGTGGGCTTCCTCGTCGATGCGGATGAGCACTCGGTAGTCACCGCGGCGGGCGCTGCGGTATTCACTCAGCTCGTTGGTGAGTGGCTTGCTCAACCGGGCGGGGTTGATGGCGAGTGGGCCGGTGATGAATTCGGTGACGGCGACGGCGATCTTGCGGGGCAGCCGGTTCAGGCCCCGGCGGGCTTCGCCGGCCAGCTCGACGCTGTACGGTCCCGAGTCGGTCACTGCGCGGGCAGACCCAATTCAGCACGCAGGTCCTGGCCGCTGGTTGTCTCGCCTGCGGCGTATTCGCGCTCGGCTTCTGCGATCGACTCACGGATGTGGGGCTTGGACATCCAGTACAGCGTCTCGTGCAGCGACTCCAGATCATCGGCGGACATGAGCACTGCGGCGGCCCGGCCGTGCCTGGTGATGGTGATGATCTCGTGTGTCAACTCGGCCTCGTCGACCAAGCCGGACAGCTTGTCCTTGGCCTCACCCAGAGGCACGGTTTTCATGGCTTGATACTAGCCGGTTTATTGGCCCGCGACTAGCCTGAGTTTTAGCTGTCAACATCGACGGGGACCAATCCTGAGACCAACAGTTCCCGTCGCGAATAAAGAGTCATATCATTTAGCTATGCGGCAGCTGCGCGCCATGGACGCCCTCATGTACTACACCGACGCGGCACACGCGCCCAGCACCATCGGAGCGCTCGAGCTGCTCGATACGACGACTCTGCGTGAGCCGCTCACGTACGAGCGGCTGGTCGAGCACCTCGCCAAGCGCGTACATCTGGCGCAGTCGTTCCGCAGCCGCCTGGTGACGGTGCCGTTCGACCTGGGCAACCCCTATTGGGTCGATGAGCCGAACTTCGACCTCGAGTTCCACATCCGCCACCTCTCGCTACCGGCGCCTGGCACCTGGCACCAGCTGTGCACGCAGGTGGCGCGGCTGCACGCCCGGCCCATCGATCTTGCGCGTCCGCCATGGGAGATCTACCTGATCGACGGCCTTCAGGAGGTCGACCGGGTCGGGCCGGGAGGGTGCGCGTTGTTCTTGCGGGTGCACCACGCGGCTATCGACGGCGTCACCGGAGCAGAAATCCTGAACGTGATTCACGACCACTCGCCGCTGGGCGACGACGTCGATGCGCCGAACGGGGCCTGGGAACCTGGACGGACGCCGTCTTCCCTGGAATTGCTTGCGCGTTCCGCTGCGAGCATCGCGGTTCGGCCGGTGCGCGCAGTGCACGCGGTCGGTCGCTCGGTGCCTCGCTTCGGGGAGGTGCTTCTCGGGATGGGACGCGGCCGGCTTCCGCGCCCGGTGGTCACGGTCCCCCGCACGCGTTTCAACGGTGCCGTGTCACCCCACCGCTCGATCGAGGCGCGTTACTGGCCGCTCGACCGCTTCCGCGAGGTGAAAGCTGCGGTACCGATGGCAACTGTCAACGACGTCGCCATCACGGTCGTGGCGGGAGCTATCAGGCGGTACCTGCTGGCACGGGCGGAGCTACCGGCAGATTCGCTCATCTGTGCCGTGCCGGTCTCGCTACGCGCGAAGCAGGTAGGCGGAGTGGGCGAGGAGGGCAACCAGATCGCCACGATGGTGGTTCCCATGGGGACCGACGTCGCCGATGATCTGGAACGGCTGGCGGTGGTCACGACCAACACCCAGGCTTCCAAGGCCCGCAAGAAGGCGCTGGGTGCACGGACTCTGACGGACATCGGCGCGTTGCTGCCCGGGCGACTCGTCGGCCTGGCCCAACGCCAGCAGCACCGGATATCGGCGGTGGCGCGGCGGCACCTGCTGTTCAACGTGCCCATCACCAACGTGCCGGGATCGCCGGTGCCGCTTTACCTGGCCGGGGCGCGTGTGGTCGATGCATTCGGGCTCGGTCCCGTGCTTGACGGCACCGGACTGCTGGCGATTATCGGCAGCTACTGCGGATCGGTGTCCATCACCGTGACGGGAGACCGCGTCATGCTGGATGATCCAGCACTGTTCGGGGATTGCCTTGACGACGCGATGTCTTGCCTGCTGGCTTCAACGCGTCCCGGGCCGGGAAAGCGAGCGAAGGTCGTGGCGACACTCAGGTGATCGTTCTGCCCCCGTCGACGGCAAGCTGCTGGCCGGTGACGTAGGCAGAGGCGTCCGAGAGCAGGAATTGCACCGCGCCGAGGATGTCCGTCGAAGTGCCGGCACGTTTGAGCACGAGCCGCTGCTTGAAGAACTCCGGTGGCTCCTGCACGTGGTCGATCATTCTCGTCGGGAACATGCCGGGCGCGACCGCGTTGACACGCACGCCGTGACGTCCCCACTGGGTGGCGAGTTCGCGAGTCAGGTGTGCCAATCCGGCTTTGGCTGCGCAGTATCCGGCGCTGGGCACGCCGGTGCCTCCGGTGGCGACGATCCCGGCCATGGACGTGACGTTGACGATCGCGCCGCCACCGTTCTCGCGCATCGCCAAAGCTGACCGGCGGGCGAGGTCGAACGGAGCAACCAAGTTCAGGTCGAGCATCTCCTGGAAGGCCGGCGCTTCTTCGGTGAACGCGGTGAGGATGCGCAGGCCGCCCGCATTGTTCACCAGACCGTCGAGCCGGCCGAAGTGGTCGACGGCCGCCTGCACGAGACGCGCGCGGTGCCGGTCATCGGTGATGTCACCCGGTATCGCGAGCCCGCGCGGCAGCCCTCGCGCAACGGCTGTGAGCGCCTGTGTGCTGCGGGCCGTCACCACGACCGAAGCCCCGGCAGCCGCGAGTCCGGATGCGAGCCACGCTCCCAGCCCACTGCTTGCGCCCGTCACGAGCACGACGCGGCCACTTACCGCGAACGGCGCAGCCGGCGGCGAAGGCGGCTGCACCGCCACCTCACTCATTCGGACTCATTCGGACCGGAATGGCGAAGGCGTTCCACCAAGGACTCGACAAATTGCGGATCTCGCTCAACGAACGCGTGCATCCGCTGCTGCACCAAGGCGTGCGCCACCGCGCGCGCCGGCTCGGCCCGGCCCGGATCGAAGAGATTCTGGACGCCGGAGCCCGCAGCTGACGCAAGGTGTCGATCTGGACGCAGGTACAGCACGCGACCTCCTGACGTTCGTTTCCAGTGGCGCATGTGCCGCAGCGTCTGACGCTCGGAGAGCCGCCCCACCGTCCCCATGTACGGACCGGCGATGGGCGCGACCACTACGAGCAGGTCGGCAGGCGGGGCGAGATCGACCGAGCAGATGGAGATCAGGCCGGCATCGATGTAACGGTGGCCGTCGACCACGTGCGGGACCGCGAACGGAGGAGGCGATGAAGATGCGGCGACAACGGCCGTAACACCGTGACGCGCCGCCGACAAGAGCACCCGGCGCCCGGAGAGGCGAGCGGCGACCCCGAAGACGTTCGGGACAGTCGCAGCGCCGAAAACGGCGCGAACCGTGTCGACCGAGCGATGACCGAACCGCCGGGCCGGCGTCCGGTGCCAGGGACCCATAACAGCTTCGAGTTCGACTCCTACGGCCAAAGCTGCGCCTGCCCACGCCCCCGCGGACGTGCCCAGCACGGGGAGGTCAACGAGCGGGATTCCCAACTCCTGCAACGCGTCGGCGACCCCGAAGTGCATTCCGATGCCGAACGCGCCTCCGCCGCCGAGACAGGCCACGACTGGTGGTCGCTCTTGCACATTCATCACCGCTCCGCTCAAGGTGCAGGGTCACCCGCCGGACGGGCTCCGTGGCCGAAAGCCGGATCGACGCCCGGAAACGCGACTGGCAGGGGGGCCGCTGCGGCGCTGCGACGGCGATGGTCGTTCGGCTGTGCGCTCTGCACTGTCCGCGACAGGAACGCGCAGAAATAGTCAACTTGTCTATCGGATGCCGTCAGCCTATCGCATCCGAGGGCTACAACCCCGCCTGGGAAACCTCGGAGCAGGCCATAGGCAAGAATTTTGCTCGATGTTCCGAACGTGACGGCCTACCGGCCTGCGTTCGCGTTCCCATCGGTGGCGGATGCGGCGCCTGCGGCGATGTTTCGTCCCCGTCAGAGGCGGTATTATCGCTAAATGATTCAGTTTTATCTGCCCGGCCGCGGCTGCTGGGCATGACCCTCGATCCCACGAGAGCGACCAAGGGCAAGGGCCGGAGACGGTTAGGCGCCGGCCTGTCCTACCGATTCGTGAAGGCAGCCTGTCGACCGGTTGTCGGGGTGTGCAGACCACTGGTGACGGGTCTGGAGCGCCTCCCTGCCGAGGGACCGGTCATCGTCGCCAGCAACCACCTGTCGGCCGCCGACACTCTCTTTCTCTCTGTCTTGCTAAGACGTCGGGTCACGTTCCTCGCGAAGGCCGAGTACTTCACCCGATCAGGGCTGCGCGGGCGTCTCATGTCGGGGTTGATGTCCGCATGCGGCTTCGTCCCCGTCGATCGCTCCAGTCCGGCGGCGGGCAGGGCTGCCATTGACCGTGGACTCCAGGTTCTCGCGGCGGGCGGGGTGTTCGGCGTGTATCCCGAGGGACGGCGCTCCACTGACGGCCGGCTGTACCGCGGCCGGACGGGCGTGGCGCGGCTAGCCCTCGAATCAGGCGCGCGGGTTCTTCCGGTGGCTCTCGTCGGCACCAGCCGCGTACTACCGCCTGGGCGGCGCGTACCGAGGATTCACCAAGTGCAACTGCGCATCGGGCAGCCGATCCGGTTCGTCCGGGAACCGGGGAAGTCCATTCACGACAGCACGCAACTTCGCGCCACCACCGAGACGGTAATGAGTGCCATTCGTAGCCTGTCCGGACAGGAGCGTGTGGACGCCTATACCCAGGGCGCCAGCGCAAGTTCCTCCGGTCCAGCGCGAGAACGCACGCGCATCGCACCCGTCGAGAGCTAGACCGAGACCGACGGGAGCACCCCATGCACGGTGGCCAGTAACTTCTGGACGTCCAAACCGTCGAGCACATGTTCGAATCCTGCCGAGCGCGCTTCATTTTGTGACCCAGCGATCGCATGTCGTAGACGGTTGGGCTGGTGGCGGCCACTCCTGCACTCGCCGGCGCGGAGATCAGACGCTCGCCACGGCAGACCCCCCGACGAGTAACCCGCGCCGCGGCTGTCAAAGGCAAACGGCGAGTCGGTGGCGGAACAGGGGGTAACTATTTGCGCGAGCAGCTGGCGGCGATAGGTGCGGCTGGGTCCAGCCCGAAACCGCGGGCTCGGGGTTGTGCGCCTGCTTTTCCCCAGGCTGAGCCTCGGGCGCGAGGGGCGCCCGGCGGCCACCGGACGGCTTCCACACGGAGAGGTAAGAGGACGGCCACCTTCGTCTCACCGTCAGCGTGTTCTGTGAGCGCTTGCACCCTAAGGAGCGCTCGTGCTGCACCAGGTCTTGTCGAATCCGGATCCCCATTCAGTCAAACGGCCGCGACGTCCTCTGCCGGCCGTCGTGACTTTGATGTGTTGGGCCCTGGCCGCCTGCGGTGCGGGTGTCAATTCCTTTCAGTACAAGCCGGTCTCTGCCTCACCGCGGGTATCCGCGCCACCGTCTGGGCTGCCGTCGGACGCCGTAAGTCACTCGGTGTCCCGGTCTCGGCTCCCGGCCTCGCGCACAGTCGGGCCGTCACCGTCACCGTCACCGTCACCGCCGACGGCCGCGGGCCCCCCAGTTGGATGGCAAGCGCTAAGCCGCACCCGCGGACGGGTCTCGGTGTCCACTCGCACGCTTACGGCCGACGGAACCAGCGTCACTCTGGTGCGCTTCGACGCTGCGTCGACGCGGTTGGTGCTGCACCCCGGCTACCAGGATCCTGGCGGCTACGGCTGGAGCACGCATTCCGTCGTGCAGTCCGCCGAGCGGCCCGTTCTGCTGGCCGCTTTCAACGGCGGATTCAAGCTGAATCTGGGCGAAGGAGGGATGGCGGTCGGCACCCGGCGGGCCGGAGCGCTGCTACCTGGGCTGGCGTCGGTGGTCACCTACACCGACGGCAGTTCTCAGATCGGACAGTGGGGACTGCAGGTGCCCGCGGCGGGACGTGCGGTGGCGAACGTGCGTCAGAACCTGCGGCTGTTGGTGTCCAACGGCCAGCCTGCCGCGGATGTCGACGTCATCGGCGATTGGGGCGCCACCGTCCAAGGTCTCGTCGTCGTGGCGCGCAGCGCGCTCGGCATCGACACGCAAGGTGATCTGATCTGGGCCGGCAGCATGGCGGCAACGCCACGCGTGTTGGCTGAGGCTCTGATCGCAGCGGGTGCGCAGCAAGCCATGGAACTCGACATAAATCCCTTCTGGGTATGCGCCTTCTCCTTCACACCAGGGAGCCAGACTCCCCTGCTCCCCGGGCAAGAAAGGCCCGTCGGTACCTACCTCACCGCATGGCAGCGCGACTTCTTCACCATCGATTCCAAGTAGCCACGCATTAAGCCCTGATGCTGGCCCACCTCGCTGCCGTGGCGGCGGCCGCGTGCACGGAACGGCCCTCGCGGCCACGGGGAAGCCTTTGCACTGGTCGTACTTGCCCTCTCCGTCTTCAGACTCGCGCGCGCCGAACACCGTGACCCGGCGCGGCCTGCAGCAGAGCTGAACCCGTGATGACCGACGCCGAGACGCAACCGGAAAAGCGGGTTAGCGCCCTGGACGCCCCGCGACCGGACGCCCCGGTCGGCGTCGGCCGAGTTCCGAGAGCCGGCGGATGGCGTCACCGGCTGCGCACCCCCCGCGCACTTCGGATCTCCAAGCGGCAGTCCTGGTGGTTGCTCGGCTTCATAGCCGCGACAGCCGTCATCGTCATCGGGACGCCGATCGCTGATGGTGACACGGCATCGGACCTGTGGCGTTCGCTGGATGCGACAGCCAGAAACCTCGGGCGCATGCCGTGGCAGATCACCCCGGCACTCGTCGTCGTTTCACTGCTGCACTACGCCGCGGCGGCCATTGCGCTGCGGGCAGCGTCGGGACAGCCTCTACCGTTTCGCGAGTCGGTGTGGGTCCAGTTCGCTGCGGCAGCCGCCAATCGGTTCACCCCAGCAGGAATTGGCGGTGCCGCGGTCAACGCCCGCTTCCTAACCCGGCTCGGACTACCGACGGTGCAATCGGTGGGCACCGTCGCGATCCTGGGCGGACTCGGGGCGGTCGCCGATTTCCTGGTCTTCGTCGTCCTGGTGGTCGCCGGCAAGTGGGTCGGGATCAGCGGCGGCAGCCATGAACTCACCGCCCTGGGTTCCAAGCTGAAGGCACCCCTGCAGGCACTCAGCACCCTTCCGGTGCCGCTCCTGCTCACCATCGCGGGCATCGTCGCCCTCACCGCTATTGCCTTGATCTGGCGGCGGACTCGCGCCCACCGCAACGCTCGCACCGCCGCCGACGGCTCCACATCGCGGCTGCACCGCCTGCGGCGAATGATGGTGGAGCTGGCATCCTCACCCATCCGACTCGCGACACTGCTGACCGCCTCGGCCGCGACGACAATGCTGCTCGCGTCAGGATTTGCCGTCAGCGCGCTGGCCGCGTCACCGGCTCCCAGCGTGGGCTTCGGCAGCTTGTTCATCGGCTACCTGATCGGCGGCGCGGTCGGGACCGCTGTGCCAGCGCCGGCGGCGGTCGGATCCACCGAAGCCGCGCTCGCGGCGGTGCTCATCACCGCCCACGTGCCGGCCGGCAGCGCGCTGAGCACGGTCCTGCTCTTCCGGCTCATCACCTTCTGGGCTCCCGCGGTGGTCGGATTGTTCGCGATACGTCACCTGCGTCGCCGCCACGAGTTCTGAGAACACCGTTGCGATGTCACGCCGTCTGGGCACGTCAGACTGCCAGTCGTCGGGCAAATAGTCACCCCGCTCGTCCAAAGCATCCGACGCATGTGGCTCCACCCTCCTCCGGCGGCGTCGGTGCTGCTCAGATGGCACTGCGCCGTCACGAGTTCTGAGGGACCCTTGCCCCAGAGGTCAGGTCTTCCGGCAGGTCCGCCAGCGACAGGTAGCTTTCTTCCTCTTGGGCGAAGTGCAGTCGCAGGATGGCGTGCAGGCTGTAGAGGGACTGCCGCAGTTCGATGAGGTCCTCGGGGTCCGGGTCGGTGCGCCCGATCTGTTCGAGCAGCCGTCCGAGTTTTCGCGTTTGATGGACGATCTCGCTGTGCGCCCGGCTCATGATCCCGGTCGGGTCGGTGCCGCCGAGGGTCCGGGCGAGCACCGGGTAGAGCTCGGCGTCCTCTTCCAGTTCATGCGGAACGACTTCCTCGAGCAGCAGCAGGTACACCCGGCGGGCTTCCTCGACGGCCGCCAGCGGAGGTTGCACGCCGATCACGTCCGCCGCCGCCCGGACGGCCTCAACATCGGGCCGCAATAGCACGTGCTCGGCGCTGAACCGGCGGGCCAGATCGGCGTCGGCATCGGCCAGGGTGCTCTTGGAAGCCCCGGTCTGCAGCGTACGCAAGGCGTTCAGGATGACGGCGACGTCGATGACTTCCTGGGTGATGGCGCCCCACGTGGCGGGCAGCCATCCCACGGCCGCGACAGCCATGGCGGCAACGGAAAGCCCGATGCCGGCGATCACGCTCTGGGTGGCGATCCACTTGGCGCGGCGGGCAATGACCGCAGCCTCGCCAAGGCGGTCCAGCCGGTCGACGGTCAGGACCACATCGGCTGCTTCCGAGCTTGCCGTGGCCCCGCGGGCTCCGATCGCTACCCCGACATCGGCCAGGGCGAGCGCCGGTGCGTCGTTGATGCCGTCGCCGACCATGATGGTGACGCCGCTTCGCCGCTCGAGCGTGACGGCGTCGACTTTTTCCTGTGGGGTGCGTTCGGCCAGGACGGCATCGACGCCGATCATGGCGCCGACCGCTTCGGCGGCCTCGACCCGGTCACCGGTGACCATGACGACGCGGGTAATGCCGTCCTTGCGGAGGCGGCGGATGGTGCGTGCCGCATCTGGCCGGATCGGGTCGTCGAGCAGCAGCGCGCCGGCAGGGATGCCGTCGATGGCGATGAAGATGCTGAGCTTGCCGTCGCGATCGGCCCGTCGGCGGATGGGGCGCGTCCATACGGGGTCGGCGTCAGGTGCCACCCAGCCCGCCTTGCCCACCGCGACATCGTTTAGCTCTACGACGCCCCGTACGCCGCTGCCGGCAACTTCTTCGGTGCCTGTGGGAGTGCTCAGCGGCAGCTTGCGTTCCTGTGCGGCGCGCACGACTGCGGCGGCCAGAATGTGCGGTGAGAGCTGATCGAGAGAGGCGGCCAGCCGGAGCAGCTCAAACGGGTCCTGACCCGACACAGGAATGATGTCGGCGACGACCGGACGTCCCGACGTGAGGGTGCCCGTCTTGTCGAACAGCAGCACGGTCGCGGTAGCCAGTCGCTCGAGGACTGCGCCGCCCTTGATGACGACACCGCGCTGCGCGGCCCGCGACAGTCCCGAGACCAAGGCCACGGGGACGGCGAGGATGAGCGGGCAGGGGGTTGCCACCACAAGTACGGCGACAGCGCGCCCGAGGTTGCCGGCCAGCAACCCGGCGAGTGCGGCAACGCCCAGGCTGACGGCCAGGAAGACCCCGGCGTACCGGTCGGCGAGCCGCACAGATGGGGACGACGATGCCTCAGCAGTCGCAACCAGGCGGACGATTCCGGCGTAGGTGCTTTCCGCTGCCGTGGTGGTCGCCCGCAGCTGGAATGGGCCGCCGGCATTGACGGTGCCGGAGCGTACGAGGTCACCTGCCGGGCGTTCCACCGGCTGCGATTCGCCGGTCAGCGCTGACTCGTCGATAACGGCTGAGGAGTGCGGTTCGACGCGGCCGTCCACCGGGATGACCTCACCCGGTTTGACCAGCAGGACATCGCCGATGACGACCTCGGTGATCGCGACATCGTCGGCTCTGCCCTCGGCAAGTCGGTGAGCGGTGCTGGGAGCGCGATCGAGCAGCAGGCGCAACTCTCGACGCGCTCTGCCGGCGGCCCAGGATTCCAGCGCGCGCCCGCTGGCCAGCATCACGGTGATCACGGCGCCGGCGAGCGTTTCACCGACGGCCAGCGTCCCGGCGAGGGCCAGCAGCGCGATGACATCGACCCCGAGGCGGTGGGACCGGATCGCCTCGATGACCCACCACGCCGCCGGGACGATGCCGACGACCGTGGTAGCCGCCCAGATCCCATGCCCGGCAGCGACTGCCCCGGCAAGGTGGGCACACGCGCCGGCGACCAGACCCAGCAGTGCCAGGGGCAGGAACAGATCTTCCGGCCTCAACCGGCCCCCGCCTGCGGCGGCAGCCGGCAGCGGCGTCGTCGCAGGAGCTCCAGGCCCGGCCTTCGTTCCCAGCGCCATGCGGATCACTTCCTCTACACGAGCCCCCCCATCAGACCCCCGGATACGATGCGCCGCCAGAGCCGAAAGTCACGTCGCGGCAGGCGATTCCAGTCCTCACGGCGGCGAAGGGGGGCTGCACGGCGCCGCTGTGCTGCTCACCGGACTGCTGGGTTCCGTCAGCCAGAAGGTGGCGCGACACGCGCAGGTGCCGGTGGTGGTCGTTCACGACCACGACAGAAAAGGCTACGCATACCCAGGGTCCCGACTCGTGGAACCTTCAGTCAGCGGGCCGAGCCCGCTGGAAAACGGTGAAGCACTGGCGGAGCGGCGGGCGGGCGGCGGATGCCAGGGTGGCCGTTTCACGTCGCCCTTCGGTGCCCAGACGGGCGAGCCCGATCATGACGGTTCGCTCATGTTCGGCTAACGGTGGGGTCATGACGGCGGCGCAGGCTGGTGTCAGAACAGAAGGGAGGTGCACAGATGATTACTGCTCCGTCAAGCCGGGACCGTCACGAGGACAGCCGCAAGGACAAGGCCGAGAAGGACAGCAAGGACCGCTGAGCCGTCGACGCAGAACGTGGCGCACCCAGGAAGCTGGGTGCGCCACGTTGCCGTCCTGGCTCGCCCGGCGTACGACCCGATACGGATTCGATGAGAAAGTTCTCATGTGCGGCTCATGATCAGCTTAGGCGGGTCTGCGAGAACTGCGTATATGCGGCGCCGGGCAGCAGTGACCGGTGTCGTACTTCTGGCGGCAACGTTCGCGCTGGCGGTTGAGCTGGTCGGGGCGTTGGCCACCCGTCCGACGGCACTCAGGCTGCCGGCGGAGGTGCGCCTTCGTGACTCTGCCGCGCCCGACGTGGCCACTTCGACTTCCGCGGCTGCGGCCCACCACCCCCCGGTGCCGCAGCCGCGGTCCCCCACCTCGGTCAACCCGGCAACACCGATACCCGGTCTCGCGCTGGTGACGATCACCCCCTCAGTCGCCGCTCGTCCGTCGGTCTCAGCGGCAGCCACGTCGATTCCGTTGCCGAAACCTCTGCCGGCTCCGTCACCAGCCCGGGCGAGGCAGTCGACGGCAGACCCGGAAGATCCGGCGACCCCCAGCCCGGCGCGGGCCCCGACGCCAAGTGCGAGCCGTGCCAGCGCCGGTTGATCACCGCCGGTCGCGGTCGGGCTGGCGCCGGTTGTTCTCGCCGGCCTCGTCCGCACGGGTGCGCATCTTCGCCGCCTACGTGCTGCTGCTGACCGCCGGGTTGGCCTTCGCGATCCTGCTGGGCAGGCGGGAAGTCTTGGCGCATGTCAACCGCCGGATCGACGCGGAGCTCTCCGAACGCGTCGCTGACCTACAACGTGTTGCGGCGGCTGGTGTGGATCCGGCGACCGGGCGGAAGCTCACCGGCGTCGCCGACCTGCTGCGGGCAGGGCTGGCGCACACCGCACCGGAGCAGAACGCGACGGTGATCGCCTTGCTTGACGGTCGCGCCTTCGCGCGGCTCGCGGGCACCGTGCCCTACCGCATCGACACCGACCCGGCGCTGGTGGCTCGTTGGAGCAGGGCTACCTCCAGCGCACTCGGCAGCGCCAACACCCCGGCGGGAGCGCTGCGTTACGTGGCCATCCCGGTCACCGCCGCCGGGGACTCGCATCATGGAGTGTTCGTCGCGGCGATCTTCGCCGGCCGTGAACGCGGGGTCGTCAGCGACGTGACCGGAGTGCTGGTCCGTACCTCGGCAGTCGTTCTCGCGGTGGCACTGCTCGTCGGCTGGATTGTCGCCGGACGAGTGCTTGCCCCGGTGGGTCAGCTCACCGACCTGGCCACATCCATCACCGACAGCGACCTGCGCCGTAGGCTGCCGGTGCACGGCACCGATGAACTTGGCCGGCTGGCGGGCACCTTCAACGGCATGCTGGACCGGCTCGAAGCAGCATTCACCAGCCAGCGGCAGCTGCTCGACGACGCCGGGCATGAGCTACGCACACCGATCACTATCGTGCGCGGACATCTGGAGCTGATGGGCGACGACCCGGATGAACGCGCCGAAACCCTCGCGCTCGTCGGCGAAGAGCTGGACCGGATGAGCCGGCTGGTCGACGATCTGCTCACCCTCGCCAAAGCAGCACAACCCCGCTTCCTGAAGCTGGCGGTCGTCGACCTCGATCAGCTGCTGACCACCGTGCACGCCAAAGCTCAGGCCCTCGCTTCTCGCGACTGGCGTCTCGAGCCACCGCCGCGTGCGACCGTGGTCGCCGACAGTCAGCGCCTCACGCAGGCGCTGATGCAGTTGGCGACGAACGCCGCGCAACACACCGGTCCCGGCGATGCCATCACGTTTGCTGCCGACCTGGACTGGCACCGACGCACCGTTGTCCTGTCGGTGTCGGACACCGGGCCAGGAGTTCCCGTCGCCGAACATGAGGCGATCTTTGAACGATTCCATCGCGGATCAGCAGCCGACGGCGATCAGCGAGCGCTCGGTGCCGATTCAGGGGCCGGTCTCGGGCTCGCGATCGTGCGCAGTATCGCCGAGGCGCACCACGGCCACGCCGACGTCGACTCCGTGCCCGGGCACGGCGCCTGCTTCCGGCTGGTGCTCCCCGTCGACCCCGAGCAACGGGAGGACCCGCTATGAGCCATGTGCTGATCGTCGAAGACGAAGCCCGTATCGCCAGCTTCCTCGACAAAGGCCTGCGCGCGAACGGATTCGCCACCACCATCGCCGGCGACGGCCACTCGGGGCTGGAGTTGGCTGCTAGCGGCGAGTTCGACCTCGTGCTGCTCGATGTGGGATTACCGGGCCGGGACGGGTTCTCGGTTCTCAGCGAACTACGAAGGCGCCGCATCGGGGTACCCGTCATCGTGCTGACGGCCCGTGCCGGCATCGAGGACACCGTCGCCGGGCTCGAGGGCGGCGCCGACGACTATCTCGCCAAACCCTTCCGCTTCGAAGAGCTGCTGGCCCGGGTGCGGCTACGGCTGCGGGCCGACCGGGTGCCCGACACCAACGTGCTGCGCGTCGGCGACATTTCGCTGGACCTGCGGACCCGGATCATCGCCCGCGACGGCCATGGTCACGATCTGAGCGCCCGTGAGTTCACCCTCGCCGAATACCTGATGCGCCATCCCGGCCAGGTCCTGACCCGCGAACAGCTGCTGAGCAGGGTCTGGGGTTACGACTTCGACCCGGCCAGCAACGTCGTCGATGTCTACATCCGCTACCTGCGCAAGAAGATCGGTGCCGATCGGATCGAAACCGTCCGGGGCGCCGGCTACCGGCTGCGGTCCCGCGACCCGGTGCCCTCGCCTGCCGACGAGTAGCCGGCCGCTGCAACCCAGGGCCATGAGAGGCCTCTCATTCCCGGCTCACCGCCGGGCACGTAGCAGGAGGGCAGCCTGACGGCGTGGCCACCATCACTGTCACCCGTCCCAGCCTCACCGGGCTTCGCTCGCATCAGGAACGGGCGCGAGCGGCTGGACGGTGGCAAGCGTATCTACGCCCGCACCGCAAGGCGCTGGCCGCAGCCTCGCTGCTCACTGTCGCCGAGACTGCTTTCGACCTGCTGGTGCCCTGGCCGCTGAAACTCGTCGTCGACAACGCCGTGGGACGTCACCAGGTCGCCGGCTGGCTGACGCCGCTGACCGGCAGCTCGCCCGTCCGCATCACCGTCGTCGCCGCCCTGGCTACCCTCCTGATCGCCGCTGCCAGCGGCGTGTGCACGTACCTGGCGGTGCGGCTGGTCGGCGTCGCCGGCCAGCGCATCGCCGAAACGTTGCGCGGGCAGGTCTTCGACCGGCTGCTGACGCTGAACCTGGCCTTTCACGACGAACACCGCAGCCCGGAACTGGTCAATCGGCTCACCAGCGACGTCAACCGGGTACAAACGGCGCTCACCGCCTGGGCGGACATCGCGATCCCGCAAGGATTGACCCTGGCCGGGATTCTCACCGTGCTGATCCTCGTCAACCCCGCACTCGCCGCGGCAGCTGCGCTGGTCGCCCCGCCGCTGCTGGCGCTCACCATCATTCGGCGCCGACGCGTGCAGGGCGCCGAGCAGCGCGCCCGCGATCACACCGGCCGCATGTCGGCGTTCACCGGCGACGTGCTGCGCAACGTACGAGCCGTGACCGCGTTCAACGAACAGGCCGCCAGCATCCGGCGCTTCGCACAGGTCAACACCGCCATGCGCCGCGCGCACACCGGCGCCGACGTTCTCGAGGCACGCTTCAGCCCACTCGCCGACGTCATCCTCGCCTTCGGCTCCGGCGCCGTCCTGCTCGTCGGCGCCAGCCAGGTACGCACCGGCCGGATCAGCCTTGGCGCCATGGTCGTACTGCTGTCCTACGTCGCCATGATGTACACGCCGATACGCTCCCTCGCCCGACTGGGCAGCACCTTCGCCCGCGGCAACGCCAGCCGCCAGCGGCTCACAGACATCCTCGACAGCCCCCAAGCACTGCCGCAAACCCCGGCTCCCCGGCCACTGCCAGCGGCCGCCAGCGCCGGCCGTGAAGTCAGCTTCGCCGACCTCACGTTCGCCTACCAGCCCGGCCGGCCCGCTGTCCAGCAGCTGACCGCGAGGATCCCAGCCGGATCCTTCACCTGCCTCGTCGGCCCCAGCGGCGCTGGCAAAAGCACCCTGCTGTCACTGCTGCTTCGCCTCCACGACCCGCACGAAGGGGGCATCGCGGTCGACGGCATCGACCTGCGCCGACTCGACCCACATCAGCTGCGGGAAGAGATCGCGTTCGTCCCCCAAGACAGCTGGCTGCTGGACGCATCGCTGGGCGACAACCTGCGCTGGGGTGCAGCACAAGCCACCGACCGCGAAGCCGAAGCGGCGCTGCGAACCTGCGGTCTCGGACCATGGTTCGACCGGCTGCCGGGCGGCCTGGCGACCGAACTCGGCGACGGCGGCACACGCCTGTCCGGCGGCGAACGCCGCCGGCTCACCCTGGCCCGCGCGATACTGCGCCCATCGAGCATCCTGCTGTTGGACGAACCGACCTCCGGACTCGACGTCCGGACCGAAAAGGAAATCATCACCACCATCGACCGGCTGAGGTTCGGCAGAACCGTGATCGCCGTGACACACCGACTCGCCCTCACCGACCTGGCCGACCAGGTCCTCGTCCTTCCCGACCCTCAGCTTCGGCGAGCCGGACACGGCCACTTCTAGCTCATCGGTCCACGCGACTATCGCGGGACGACGGTAACGGGACAGCGGATGCCTGGTGCCCGACTCAACCTGGCGTCCGCAGTGAGCAGGTTGCATTCCAACAGTTCTGCGACGGCAACGTAGGAAGCGTCGTAGGCGCACAGATGACCTCGGCGAGTTCTCTGACGGCAACAGCAGCAACTGACGTCGCGTCGCGCGCCGCAAGACGTTCAAGCCGCTCAACAACGCCCCGTCACGGGAGTGATATCACCTCGGTCGCCCCGCGCCTGTCCAAACCATCACCGGCCGGCGTCGGCCACCCACGACAGTGCCGGCGATGCACAAGAGTTCGTCAGCCTTCACGCACGAAGCTCGGCTGCAGACCACGTAGGGCAGCACCTGCCAAGATCCGTACGTCGGTAAGTGGGTCAACGGCTCTGGCAGTAGCTTTCGCAGGCAAGCGTCGCCGTCTCGCGTTATTCCGCAAGGCCGAGAAAGACCAGGAGTGCACGGTCAAGCCGGACGAGATCTTCGTCGGCGAGACGGCCGAGATGATCACCTACGTTGGAGCGCGGCATCGTGGTGATCTTGTCGACCATGATCTGGCTAGGCAGCTCGATTCCGGTGCCCGCCGTCGGTTCGACGGCGATCCGGGTCAACGGCGCCTCGACGGGATTCGTGGTCAGTGGACAGATCGTGACTGAGGTAGTGGCGTCGAACCGGTCGTCCTGAATGATGACGACGGGTCTCGGCTTGCCGGTATAGGCACCTCGTGCGGCAGCCGTATGGATGTCGCCTCGCCTCACTTCGAGGGCTGCCCCTCGTCGCACCAGTCAACGGAGATCGCGTCGACGAATGCTTGGTCGTCCGCATCATGTTCGCTGGCGGCGATGGCAGCCGACTGGCGGTGAGCTTCCGCAGCGAATTCTGGTGCTCGGACATCCGGCACCCAGATCTGAATGGGCCTGAGCCCTTGGGCGCGTAACCGCTCGCGATGTTCGCGAACCCGTTCGCGCGTACTCGCCATGTCCTCATGTTACATGTAACGAGTAGATCATGAACGCTATCGGCGTCTGGACTACCCGCTCGTACCGAGGATCTCGCGGGATCACCCCCTCCCGTACGCGACGGGACTCTTCGTCAGGACGTCAGCGGACGTGTCGGCGGGCTGCCGGTGGGGCGTATGCCGAGCGCGCGAGACCCTTGCGTGAGACCACGAGCCATGAACTAGGTTCGACCCATCCACCCACAATGTCTGCCGGCCTTCGAGGCGAGCGCGTGAGTACGCCCCGACGAGTCGCCGTCGTCACCGGTGTCGGCGCGGGCATCGGCCGTTCAACGGCGCTGGCTCTTGCCCAAGACGGATGCGACGTGGCCATCGCCGCCCGCACGGCCGGGTATCTCGACGAGGTGGTGGCCGAGCTCGAGCAGCTGGGCGCGCGGGGGCTGGCCGTGCCGACCGACACCGGCGACGTCGCCCAGTGCCGCGCCCTGGTCGAGCGCACGGTCGAGCACTTCGGTCGACTCGACGTCGTCGTGAGCAGCGCCGCCAAAGGCTCGCCCAACCACACGATCATGAATGCCGACCTCGCCGACTGGCAGGCGGCGTGGCAGGTGAACGTCCTCGGTCCGCTCGAGCTGGCCCGCACCGCGGTGCCGCATCTCGCAGCCGCCGGAGGCGGGGCGATCGTCGTGGTCTCGACCCTCGCCGTCCGCGCCATCAACCCGGGCCAGGGCGCCTACGCCGCGACCAAGGGCGCGCTGACCATCGCGGCCCAGACCCTGGCGCGTGAAGTCGGCGCCGAGGGAATCCGCGTCAATGTCGTCCTGCCGGGCTTCACCCCAGGCGCCAACACCGAGGCGATGTTCGGGCGCATGGCCGAGCGACAGGGAACCACCCCCGAGGCCGTCATGCAGCGGATGGCCGACCAGACCGCGCTGCGGCGCCTGCCCGTTCCGGACGACATCGCCGACGCCATCGTCTTCCTCGCATCCGATCGGGCGCGCTCGATCACCGGCCAAACGCTGGACGTCAACGGCGGTCAGTGGATGGCCTGATCGAGTTATCCGGTGATCAGCGGCGGCAGCTTCAGGTGATGGCCGGTGTGCCGTTGGTACGCGTCGGCGGCCTTCAGCACGACGTCCTCCTCGAAGGGCCGGCCGGCGAGCTGCACGCCGAGTGGCAGACCGGTGCCGGTAAAGCCGGCCGGCATCGAGACCACTGGGTTGCCGGTCAGATCCCAGTACGGGGTGTGCAGATGAGCGAACCAGGCCCCGAGATCGGGGCCGAGCACGTCGAGCGCGATCGCACCGACTGTGAGCGTGGGCGTGAGGACAAGATCCACCTCCGCGTAGAGCGCGGCGAGGTCCTTCATGACCACCCGCCGAAACCGCTGCGCCTGCACGTAATCCGCGCCCGTGCAGAGCGCTGCGCTCGCCAGCTGGCGCCGGTTGCCGGCGAAGTAGTCGTGCAACCGGCTGCGCGCGTCCGGGGCGTGGTAGGCGAACATCTCCCCGCCGCAGATCGCCAGCAGCGCCGGCATGGCCATCGTGTAGTGCGGCACTTCGACCGGCACGACGTCGGCGCCGAGCGCCGCCAGCTGAGCCGCCACCGCCTCCACGACCGGCCGCGCTTGCGGATCGTCGCCGTCGGCGGCTGCGCGCTCGAGCAGATCGACGCCGACGCGCAGCCCGGTCAGGTCACCGGTGAGCGCTGCCGGGTAGTCGGGCACGTCCAGCTCCACCGAACTGGCGCAGGTGGGGTCGTGCCCCGCAAGCTCCGCGAGCATCAGCGCGCAATCGTGGGCTGACCGGGCCATCGGACCGACGTGGTCGAGGCTGTAGCCGAGCGGGACGCAGCCGGATTTCGGCACCAGGCCGAAGGTCGGCATGAGCCCGGTGATCCCGCAGAACGCTGAAGGAATGCGAATGCTGCCCCCGGTATCGGTGCCGAGGCCGCCGAGGAAGAATCCGGCAGCGACTCCGCTGCCGGTTCCTGAGCTCGACCCGCCCGGCCAGGTCCGCACGTCCCAGGGATTGCGGGGAATGGGAAAGGGCTTCTCGGGATCGGGGTTGGCGGCGGCGAACTCCATCGTGGTGACCTTGCCCGTGATGATCCCACCGGCCTCGCGAAGGCGGGAAACCACGACGGCGTCATGGGGATTCCACTGCGGATCGTGCACCAGGCTTTGGGCGGTGGTGGGCCCCTCGGAGGTAGTGATGATGTCCTTGATCCCGAGGGGTATGCCGTGCAGCGGTCCGCGATCGAGGCCGCCGGCGAGTTCGGCGTCGGCTCGCTCGGCTGCCATGAGCGATTCTTCCGTGAAACGCAGCAGGAACGTGCCGAGCTCGGCGTCGAACCGGTCTGCCGTGTCGATCGCCTGCTGGGTCAGCTCGACGCTGGTGACGGCTCCGTCTCGTAGTGCCGCGCCCGCGTCGGCGATGGTCAAGCTGCGGGTGATGGCGGCCGCGGTCATAGCGCCGCTCCCACCTCTCCCACCGCGGCCGGTGCTGCCGGTTGCGACGCGAAGCCCGCGATGGGCGGTACGCGAAGATGCCAGTCGGTGACGCGCTGGAAGGCATCGGCCGCGCGGAGCATGGTGACCTCGTCGAAGGGCCGGGCCGCGATCTGCAACGAGAGCGGGAGACCGTCCGCGGTCGCTCCCATCGGCAGCGCGGTCGCCGGGTTGCCGGTGCAGTCCCAGTACTGGGTGTAGATGGCGCTGAACCCACCCTCGGCCAGCAGGGTCTCCAATTGCGGAAAGTCGTGCGCGCCGCAGGCGGTGGTGGGCGTGACGATCAGATCGACATCGGCGAACACGTCGGCCAACGCCTGCTGCGCCACCCGGCGCGACCGCTGCGCCTGCACGTAGTCCGCGGACGATATCGAGAAGGCCATCGAGAGCAGACTGCGCGTGCCCGGCGCGTAATCCGACCAGCGGCCCTGCAGATCGGGCATGTGATACGCGGCGGCCTCGCTGGCCATCACCACCATGTTCGCCGCCATCATCTCGGCGTAGTACGGCAAGTCGATCGGGACGACGTCGGCGCCGAGAGCGCCGAGCGCTTGCACGGCTGCATCGAATGCGCCCGGCAGCTCCGGATCCTCCAGCGCCCCGCCGAACTGCTCCAGCCGCGCGGCTCCTATCCGTAGCCCGCTCAGATCTCCGGTCAGCCCGGCCGCGTAGTCCGGGACGGCCAGATCGACGACGGTGGCGTCGCTCGCGTCGTACCCGGCGAGGACGCCCAGCATCAGCGCACCGTCACGGGCGCTGCGTACCAGCGGGCCGATGTGGTCGAGGCTGTAGCCGAGCGGGACGCAGCCCGACTTCGGCACCCGGCCGAACGTGGGCATGACCCCCGTGACACCGCAGAACGCGGCCGGGATGCGGATGCTGCCGGCGGTGTCGGTGCCGAGAGCGCCGAGCACCATCCCGGTCGACACCGAGCTGCCGGAGCCCGAGCTCGAGCCACCCGCCCAGCGGGTGAGATCCCAGGGATTGCGCGGGATGGGGAACGGCCGGGCGAAGTCCGGCATACCGCAGGCGAACTCCATCGTGCTGAGCTTGCCCATGACGATGCCGCCGGCGGCACGCAGCCGGGAAACGACGACGGCGTCGCCGATGTCGATGCCCCACTGCGGATCAAGCACGAGGCTCTGGGCGGTGCTGGTGCCTTCGGCGGTACTGATGATGTCCTTGATTCCCAAGGGAATTCCATGCAGCGGCCCGACGGGCTGGCCGGCGGCGAGCTTCTCGTCGGCGGCAGCCGCGGCAGCAAGGCTGCTTTCGCGATAGCGGACGATGAAAGAGCCGACCTCGGCATCGCACCGGTCGGCAACGGCGATCGCCTCGGTGACGAGTTCGGTGCTGGTGGTCTCGCCCGCTCGCAGGGCCGCGGCGGCATCGCTGATGGTCCGGTACGTGGTCATGCGTTCGCTCCTGCCATGGCCGGCTGCGCGGCAGCGGCCGTCAAGGTGGGCGTCTGCAGGTGCCAGTCGGTGCGTTGCTGGAACGCGTCAGCCGCCCGCAGGGTGGTGGCCTCGTCGAACGGGCGCCCGGCGATCTGAAGCGCCAACGGCATGGCGTCGACCCCGAAGCCCATCGGGATGGACATCGCCGGGTTGCCGATGACATCCCAGTAGGGCGTGTGGATGGTGGAAAGACCTTCGCCGAGCATGGTGTCGAGCTGGTCCATGCGCCGAGCAACGGTGGACGCGGTCGGCGTCACGACGAGGTCGAGGCCGGTGAAGAGCGCGGCCACCGCCTTCTGCCCGACGCGACGGACGCGCTGCGCCTGAACGTAATCGGCGCCGGATACGGCAAACCCGATGCCGATCGCAGAACGCGTTCCGGGCGCGAAATCCGCCCAGCGGGTCTGCATGTCGGGCATGTGATAGGCGAGCGCTTCCGCTGCGAACATGACGAACGCGGCGGCGGTGAGCTCGGCGTAATGGGGCAGCTCCACAGCTACGACCGCGGCGCCGGCCGCCTCCAGCACGTCGACTGCCGCAGCGAAAGTGGCTGCCATTGCTGGATCTTCGGCGCCAGCGAAGCTTTCAAGGCGCGTGACGCCGATACGCAAACCGGAGAGGTCACCTGTGAGGCCCGCGGTGTAGTCGGGCACGGCAACGTCGACCGAGCACGGGTCCGTGGCATCGGCCCCGGCGAGCACCTGCAGCATGAGCGCCGCGTCCCGCGCGCTGCGAGTGAGCGGACCGATGTGATCGAGGCTGTATCCGAGCGGTGCACAGCCTGACTTCGGCACCCGGCCGAAGGTGGGCATGAGCCCGTTCACGCCGCAGAAAGCAGCCGGGATGCGGATGCTTCCCCCGGTGTCGGTGCCGAGAGCACCGAACACCATGCCCGACGCGACCGCGCTGCCCGATCCGGAGCTCGAGCCTCCCGGCCAGTACTCGAGATTCCACGGGTTTCGCGGGATGGGGAACGGCCGGTCCAAGTCCGGCATGCCGATCGCGAACTCCATCGTGGTCAGCTTGCCCATCAGGATTGCGCCGGCGGCGCGAAGCCGGGCGGTCACCGGTGCGTCGCCGAGGTCGAGCCCCCACTGCGGGTCCAGCACCAGGCTCTGGGCCGTCGTCGGCCCTTCGGCGGTGGTGATGATGTCCTTGATTCCCAGGGGAATGCCCTGCAGCGGCCCTCTGTCTACGCCCGCCGCGAAGTCGGCGTCGGCCGCGTGAGCGGCGATCAGTGCCTGCTCGGTGTAGCGAGCGATGAAGGCACCTACCGCGCTGTCGTGCTGGTCGGCAACCGCGCTGGCGGCTTTGGTCAGCGCGACCGAGGTGGTCTCGCCGGACCGCAGCGCGGCCGCGGCTTCGGTGATGGTCTGATACGTCGACACGTCTGCTCTCCTTACCGTGGCAATTCAGGGACGGGCGTCGAAGATGACGGCCGGCTCCTCGTAGCGCACGCCGGGCATGGCGTAGAGCGCGGAAACCATGGCCCGGGTGCCTTCGAAGCCGGCGACCAGGCCGGCCACCTCGTCCTCGCTAGGAGCGACACCGGCCATCTGCAGGAGCGCACGCACGGTGGTTTCATCGGAGATCTTGTCGGTCATTTCTTGCCTTCTTTCTTGACGTTCGGGCGGGCGGCTGCGGGTCAGCTGACGGAAATGGTCGTGAGGTCGACGAACCAGGATTTCGGCTCGATGAAGCCGTGCACATTGCTGGCGAGTGCCCGCGGGTTGCGGTCGTTGACCACGAACAGCCACGGGGGATCCTTGGTGATCAACGCGGCGATCTGCGCGTAGGTGGCGTTGCGTGCGGTGTCGTCGGCTTGCGTCGCCGACTTCGCGAGCAGGGCGTCGACCTGAGCGTTCTGGTAGCCCCCGACGTTCAGCGGTGATTTCGAATTGAAGGCAAGGCTCCAGAAGCTCTCCTGGATGAACGTCAGCGAGATGTTGATGGCGTCGGCGTTGTCCGGGATCTTGCCGCTGCTGAACGAGGTCAGCATGGCGGCCCACTCGATGGGCTTGAGTGAAACCTTCACCCCGATCTTCGCCAGGTCGCTCTGCAGCTCCTGATTCATCGGCCCGGGCTGCATATTGCCCGACCCGCTGGTCGGATAGGACACGCTCATGGTGAAGCCGTTGGGGTAGCCGGCTTGGGCGAGCAGCTGCTTGGCCTTGGCCGGGTTGTAGGAGTAGACGTCGTTGGACTGCTGGTAGGCCAGGCTCGCCTTGGGCGCGACCTGATACGCCGGATCCGCAGTGCCCTTCAGCAGATCGGTCGCCATCGTCTGGCGGTCGATGCCGTAGTTCAGGGCCTGGCGCACCGCGAGCTTGCTCAACGGACCGGTCTTCAGATTGAAGATCCACGGCCAGACGTGGTCGTAGGAGTTGGTGAAGACCTGGAGGCCGCTGCTTTTGAGCTCGGCGATGGTGTCCGGATCGGGCGCCTCGATCCAGTTGACCTCGCCGGATTTGAGGGCGGCCAGGCGGGTCGAGCTGTCGGGAATCGGCTTGAGGATGACGGTGGACACCTTGGGTGCGCCGTCCCAGTACTTGGGGTTCGCCGAAAGGACCATCTGCTGGCCCCGGGTCAGCGATTGCATCGTGAAGGGTCCGGTGCCGGACGGGTGGTTCGCGTAGCCCACGTTGCCGTACTTCTTCACGGCGGTGGGGCTTGCCATGTACACGAAGACCAGGTCGCTGGGGAGGTGCGAGGCCGGTACGGCGGTGTCGACTTCGACGGTCGACTCGTCGATCTTCTTGTACGACGAGATCGCGCCCGCGGAAAGGGCTGCGGCCGCCGCAACGGGGGCGTAGTAGTAGGGCGATTTCTTGTTGGTGTACCGGTCGAGGTTGAAGACGACCGCGTCGGCGTTGAACGATGTGCCGTCACTGAAGCTGACGCCTTGCCGCAGCTTGAAGGTCCATGCGGTGGCGGTGGCGTTGTGCGTCCAGGACGTCGCCAACCCACCGATGATCTTCGGGATCTGGCCGCTCTGTTTCAGGTCGTACTTGGTGAGTGCGTCGTAGAGCGAATTGCCGACGAAGCGATAGCCCTCGTAGCCCTGGCCGGAGGCGAGCACGGTGTCGGCGCTCGGCAGATCGGCTGCCGTCATGCCGATGGTCAACGTGCCCGCCTGGCCGGAAGTGGCGCTGGCAGAACCGGCCTTGGGTCCGCAGGCGCTCAGGGTCAGTGCTAGAACGGTGCCGCCGGCGATCGCCGCGCTGACCGCCTTCTGACGATTTCTCATACTGGGTAAGGCCTCTCGGGGAATGGGTGCAGGCAGGAATGGCCGCGGGCACGTCGGCGTGGCCCGTCGGGGTGACTGGTGAGCTGGCTCGGATGCGGGGTCACTGCCCGCGGGTGTCAGGCGGGAGGCGGCTTCTCGGCGAGCGCACGGTGGTGGACGCAGGACACGAAGTGGCGGGGTGCGACCGCGGCGAGCGTCGGCCACTCCGCGGTGCAACGCTCGACGGCGACGGGGCAGCGGGTACGGAACCCGCAGCCGGTAGGTGGGTTCGCCGGGTTCGGCAGCTCGCCGGTGAGCACGATCGGTTGGGTCTGCGACCCGGGGGTCGCGGAGATGAGTGCACGGGTGTAGGGGTGTTTCGGCTGCGCCCACAGCGCTTCGGCGGGGCCTTCCTCGACGATCCGCCCGAGATACATGACCGCGACCCGGTCGGCGATGTGCTCGACGACGCCGAGGTCGTGGCTGATGAAGACGTACGCGACGCCGAGTTCCCGTTGGAGATCCGCAAGCAGGTTCAGCACCTGCGCCTGAACGCTCTTGTCCAGCGCGCTGACCGCCTCGTCGCAGATGACGATCTCGGGCTCGGTGGAAAGCGCCCGGGCGATGGCGACGCGCTGCAGCTGGCCACCGGAAAGCTGATGCGGGTAGCGAGTGCCGAACGAAGGATCGAGCCCGACCCGGTCGAGCAGCTCAGGGATGCGCGCGGCGCGAGCGGCCCGGCCGTACCCCTGGGCCCGCATCACGAAGTCGATGGACGCCTGGATCGTCAGCCGCGGGTTGAGGCTGGTCTGCGGATTCTGCGGGACGACCTGCAGCCGGCGGCGAAGCTCGCGAAGGCGCTTGCCCTTGGCCCGGGTGATGTCCTGCTCGCCGAAGTAGACCCCGCCTGAGTCCGGGACGAGCAGGCGCAGCAGCAGCTTCGCCGTCGTGGACTTCCCGCAGCCGGATTCGCCGACGATGCCGAGGGTTTCCCCCGCGGCCACGGTGAGATTGACATCGGAGACGGCACGCACGCCGTTGCCGAACGTCTTCGTCAGCCCTTGCGCTTCGAGGAGGGCGGTCATACCGGCACCCCCGTCTCCTGCTCAGCCACGGGAGCAGGCGCGCGCAGCACGACGGGGCACGCGGCGGCACGTCCCGGGCCGGTCGACGTCAGCTGCGGGCGCTCACGGCTGCAGTCGGGCTCGGCGACCTGACAGCGGGGAGCGAACGCGCAGCCGGATATCTGCTCACCGGTCATCGGGGGGCGCCCGGCGATGACGGGCAGCTGTCCCCGGGGGACACCGGGGGTCGGCAGCGAATTCATCAGGCCTTGCGTGTAGGGATGCCGCGGGGTTTGCAGCACCTGCCGAGCCGGGCCGGTTTCCACCAGTCGGCCGGCGTACATCACGCCGATGCTGCCGCCGATCTCGTCGGCGACCCCGACGTCGTGCGTCACCAGGATCATCGCCATGTCGAGCCGGCGGCGCAGGTCGAGGAACAGCTCGAGCACCTGCGCCTGCACCGTCACGTCGAGCGCGGTGGTCGGTTCGTCGGCGATGAGGATCTGTGGCTCGCACGAGACCGCGATCGCGATCACGGCGCGTTGCCGCATGCCGCCGGACAGCTGGTGTGGCCGGCTGCGGGCGACGCGAGGCGGATCAGGAATTCCGACGAGGCTGAGCAATTCCAGCGCTCTGGTCTTGGCGGCCTTTCGATCGGTCACCGTGCCGGTCACGCGCAGCATCTCGACGAGCTGGGAGCCGATACTGCGAAGCGGGTCGAGCGCACCGGTGGGATCTTGGGGCACCAGCCCGATCACGCGGCCCCGGATTCGTTGCATCTCCGCTTCCGGAAGCGTGAGCAACTCACGCTCTCCCAGCCGGACCGACCCGTTGATGTCGGCTTGCTTGCCGTACAGCCGCATGATCGAGCGGGCGGTCACGGACTTGCCGCTGCCGCTCTCGCCGAGCAGCACGAGCACCTCGCCGGGCGCCAGCCGGAAGGAAACTCCTTGAACCGCAGGGATGTTCGCCGCTCCGGTGTGAAACGTCGTGCGCAGCTCGATCACCTCGAGCCCGGTGGTTACGCTCATGACCGGGCCTCCCGCCGGACGTCGAGCACGTCGCGCAGCGCGTCGCCCAGCACGTTGAACACGATCGAGGCGAGCGCGATGACGATCGCGGGGACCAGGGCAAGGACCGGATCGTTGAACATGTACTGCCGCAGATCGTTGATCATCGAGCCCCACTCCGGGGCGGGCGGAGCCACACCCAGACCGAGGAACGACAGGCCGCCGGCGTACACCAGGCAGAGGCCGATGGCCGCGGTGCAGTACACGATCAGCGCGGGGCCGACGTTGGGGAGCACCTGTCGCAGGGCGATGACCGACGTGCGGGCACCGCTGGCTCGAGCGGCTTCCATGAAGTCCATCTCCCGCAGCCGGGCGGTTTCGGTCTCGGCGATGCGGGCGATCGGGGCGATCAGCACGACGGACAGGGAGATGACGGCGTTGGTGGTGCCCGGGCCGAGCGCCGCCGCGATCGCGATGGCGAGCAGGACTGCGGGGAAGGCGTAGAAGACGTCGAGCGTGCGCATGATCACCGCATGGCCGACCCGACCGGACAGGCCGGCGGCGACGCCGGCGGCGGTCCCGATCAGGCCGGCGATGAGGACGGGGATCACCCCGGCGATCATGCTGGGGCGAGCGCCGGCGACGAGCCGGGCGAGGATGTCGCGGCCCTGCCCATCGGTGCCGAGCAGGTGCCCGTTCTGACCGATGCCCAGCAACCGCTGGCTGATCGACCCACCGGTGGGGTCTCCCGCGATCCACGGGCCGATCACGCCGAGCAGGATGAGAGCCGCCGCCAGCGTTCCCGAGAGATACAGCGCCCAGCGAATCCGGCGGCGCCGGCGTACCGGATCGGCGACAGCGTCGGTCAAACCGGGGAGTGCCGCGCCGGACAGCGACAGCTCGCCGCCGCCGATGCCGCTTCCGAGGAGAGTCATGGTCGGTCCCCGACGAGAGTCATGGTGGTTTCCTCAGCTCGTTCGTACGCGGGAGTCGATGAGCCCGTGCAGCGAGTCGACGATGATGTTGATCAGGACGAAGGCGACCGCCGACACCAGCACTCCGGCTTGGATGACGGGCAGATCGCGGGCGCTGATGGACTGATAGACCAGCAGCCCCAGCCCGGGCCAGGTGAAGATCGTTTCGACGAAGACCACTCCGCCGAGCAGGTAGCCGACCTGCAGCCCGGCGATGGTGAGCAGCGACGGCACGGCGTTGTGCACGGCGTGCGAGAGGATCCGCGCCCGGCCGTAGCCCCGCGCCTTGAGCGCTTCCACGAAGTCCATGGCGAGGACGTCGAGCAATGCGGAGCGGAAGATGCGGGCTATCACCCCGCCGGGCACGAGTCCCGCCGTCAGCGCCGGAAGGAAGCCGTGCCAGAGCAGGTCGGTGAACCCTCCGCCCCCGGTCGAGTACATCCCGGAAACCGGGAACCACCCGGTGTTCACGGCCAGGTAGATGATCAGCAGGACCGCGAGCGAGTACTGCGGAATCGAAATCGACACGGCGCTGAGGGCCGACGTCGCCCGGCCGACGATGCCGCGCGGGTAGAGCGCGCCGAGCCCGCCGACGACCAGGCCGAAGCCGATGGCGATGACGGCGGCGTAGGCCGCCAGGATGAGGGTGTTGCCGAACGCACTCATCACCAGATGCGACACCGGCTGCTGCTTGGCGATGGACAGGCCCAGATCACCGGTGAGCGCATGGGTGAACCAGTGCCAGTACTGGGTGAAGATCGAGCCGCCGAGACCCAGCCGGTCCCGCAGCGCGGCGATGTCCGACGGCTGCGCTCCGGGACCCGCGAGGAGCGCAGCCGGGTCACCCGGGATGATCTTGACGGTCAGGAAGACCACGATCGAGACACCGAGCAGCACGGGGATCGCATACGCGAACCGCCGGCTGAGGAAGCCGGTCATGAGATCTCTCCGGCATTGGCCGCCACACCACGGGCGAGCAGGGCGGCACGGTCGGCCCGCAACCTCAGGATGGCGAAGTCGTACGGGCGGCCGTTGCCATCACGAATGACCTGCTGCGCGGCGAGCAGCGGGGACTTCAATTCGACTTCGAGCAGCTGGGCCAGATCCGGATCGTCGGCGAGCACCGCCTCGATCAAAAGGTCGGTCGCGGCGACGTCGAGCCTCGCCCGGTCCATCAGCTCGTACCAGTGGCTGTCGAACGGCACCTTCAGCACGGCTTCCGCCTCGGGGAACCGCAAGTAGTTGGTGCACAGCGCGATGACCCGGCCGCGGCTGAGCCCCCGGTACTCCAGCCGCAGGCAGGGCGCGCCGGGGGTGTCCTCGAGCTGGGCAGCGACCGGTGCCGGCATCGGCACGACCGACTTGTCCAGGACGTCGGCCGTGAACGACGGCCCGTCGCTCAGCTCCTGGTCCACTCCGTGCAACTCGACCAACCGCAGCTGATACCGCGCGGTGAGCGCGAACGTCCCGGTCCCCTGGACCCGCTCGACAATGCCGCCTACCCGCAACAGTTGCAGGGCGCTGCGCACGGTCGCCCGGGAGGCCCCGTACTCCAGCATGAGAGCGGCTTCGGGAGGCAGCAAGCCGTCGACGTAGCGACCGGCGAGCACCTCCGAGCGGAGCAGGTCACGCAGTCGCCGGGCGTCGTGATCGCGCCTGGTGCGCATCAGCTTCGCGGCGGTTTGTGGCATGAAGCCATGTATGAGCTGCCCGCATTTCGGCCAACAGATCGCGGGGTAACGCCATAGTTACGCCTGTGACCGGCCGGTAGGCGATGGGCGTGAGCTGGGCATTTTTCATGCCTGCAACATGCAACGCCGGTTTTCAGGGCCGATCTGCGGCCGGTTCGCCGCCGTCGCCCGGGGGTGCGCCGGGCTTTCCGCGGCTGACGCGGGACAGGATGGCGGACATGTCGCCGCGCGACCGGACGAAGGCGTAGTTGAACTGCTCTCCGTCCTCATTCAGCAGCGCCTGTTCGCCGAGCATCATCGGGCTGCCGGTCGGGACATCCAACAGCTCGGCGTCGATTTCGTCGGCCAGGGCAGCTTCCATCAGGTACGTGGTCTCGCTGGTCACGAGTCCCGCGTCGGCCAGGTAGCTGTAGTAGTCCGTCGTGAATGCGGCGGACGCGAGACGCAGCGCTTCGGGGCGGCGCATGTAGTTGGTGATGACGGCAACCGGCGCTTCGCGGTACATGGCGATGTAGTCGATACGCGCGCCGACGGCGTGCAGTGGAACGCCCAAGTGACGGGTGATGGGTGGCGGCAGCTCGATCTCGACGTGCGACAGGACATGCGGGCGGCTGCGACCGAACGGAGTGCCGGGCGCGAACGGGGTGACACCCTGCGACTCCTCGAGGGTCATCGTGGTGAGCTCGACCGCGACGACCGTGCCGATTCCCTGGATGCGGTCGATCAGACCCTCGTCCCGCAGCAGCGTGAATGCGCCTCGAATGACCGAGCGCGGAACGTGCATCTGACGCATGAGCTGCTCTTCGGACGGCAACCGGCCATCTTTGTAGGCACCCCGGTGCATGTCGGCCCGGATGAGGTCGCGGATCCGGCGGGCCGAGTCACGGCTACGGCGCCCTGGCGTGGCCCCGGATTCAAACGTCATAGTGCACTCAACTGAACCAAAAGCGTGCGCAGCGGCCAACCTCACGACGGTCTGCACGCCGCTGGGCCCGGGACTCGTGTCCCGGGCCCAGCAACTTCTGTATCGATGGTTCGACGACAGCAACCACTAATAACGCGCGCTCCCGTCGCCATGCGCTACCCGGGCGGGGAAGTGGAATCCGCAGGATTCGCAGAAATGTGCCTGCGCCTCGTGCGGCGTCCCACACAGCGGGCAGTAGTGCGAGACCGGCTCGGCCGCGGACTGATCCGCGACCTGGGCGCTGGACCCAGAGCCGATCGTGACGGTCGGTTCGGCGTCGAACGGCCCGCCCGTCTCCACGAGCTCGCCCGGAGCTCCGGACGCGATCGGGTAGACGTTCGGCGGACCCGGGTACGGCGTGGTCACCGGCGGCAGGCCGGCATAGGTCGCCGGCACCGCAGGCGGCCCGGTGAACGGCGGGGCCGCTGCCGGAGGCACGCCAACCGGCCCACGACCGCGACGCTTGCGAGCCAGGAAGAACCACCCTCCGCCACCGAGCAGCACCAACGCTCCGACGCCGATGAGGACGAACATCAGCGTGTTACCGGAACCGCCGGTCTTTTCATTGGGGAAGTTCGTCGTCGCCAAGCGCAAATACTGCTGCGCCATCGCGTGATCCGGCTCGAGCGCCAGCACCTGGTTGAAATCCTTGGCCGACGCGTGGTACCGGCCGGCGAAGTAGTCGGCCAGCCCGGCGCGGTAGGTCCTGTCCGTCGCGCTCAGCGTGTTGGACACGCTGTGGCTGGACAGCATCTCGTGAACGGCACTCGTCGCCGTGACGAAGTTGAACGCCTGCGTTTCCGCTCCAGGCGACCAGCTCACCGTGCCGACCACGCGACCTGCAGAGTCCACCACCGGACCGCCGGACATGCCGGGACTGGTCGCGGCAGAGATCTCCGTGAACGGAACACCCCCCACGGTCCGGGATCCGCTGATCGTGCCGTCTTTCATGGACGGGTCGTTGTTCGTGTCCACCGAGTCGGACACTGATCCGGGGTATCCCAGCGCCACCACAAGCGTTCCATCGGCGGGACTCGTCGGCGCTACCTCCAAGGCGGGCATCGGTGTGTCGGTCTGCACCTTCAGCAGCGCCACATCCCCCTCGTTGAAAGCCTTGAAGTCGGTCACCGTGGCCTCGATGCCCTTCGAGACCTCGATGCCTGAAGCGGCCTTGGTCGGGAAGACTCCAACAATGCGGTCGGGCAGCGAGCCGCTTTCATGGCCCTCGACCCTCCAGTTCGCGTAGCCGTACGTGATCAGGGCGGCAGCGTTGGAGGAACTCACATATCCCTCATCGACGGCCTCGAGCACGGCCGCCTGGATGATCAGGCCCTTTCCCCCGTACTGCATCGATGTGTTGTCGACGCAGTGACCGGCGGTGAGGATGTAGCCGTCAGGATTCGCGATGAACCCGGTGCAGCTTGTCGTCACTGTGAACTTCGGAGCGCTCGTACCGTCGGAGGAGAGCAACTCGGAAAGCGGGCCGTTCATCAGCCAGCCCGTCCACCCAGTTTGAATGAAGACGACACTCGGCTCGGCAATCGCTTCTGCCTGCTGAGCCGGCGTCGCCTGGGGTGCGGCAGGCGCTTGAGCGAGCGCCGCCCCACTTGAAAAGAACGTCATGGATGCGGCCGCAGCCAGCCCCACCGCTGCGCGCATTGACTTCCGGCATCGACCGGTGACCTTCATGATGCGCCTCCTTGACCAACCCACCCAAGTCCACCTCCTTTTGTCACGGAGCGTTAGAGGCGAAAGTCATACAGCGCCAGGGAACGCCCCGTTTCGAGTGCGGGTGTTAGGTCGCCCGATTGGGGGAGATTTCATGGATTGCAGTACTTTTTGCGGCGCGGGTCGCCCTTACCGCGACCGTTCAGAGCTCAGACAGCCGACGAGCGAGGAAGTGACGCTCAGTGTCCGTGGTGGCCAGCTGCAAGGCACGCTCGAATGCGTCCCGAGCTTCGTCAGCGCGGCCGAGTCGGCGCAGGAATTCTGCTCGGGTGGAGTGGAAATAGCGGTACTCGCCGAGATCGAGTGACTCGATGAGTGCGAGCGCTCGCTCGGGCGCACCCGCCTCGGCGACGGCCACCGCCCGGTTCAGTGCCACGACGTGCGAGCCGGTCAGCCGTTCGAGATGCTCGTAGAGCAAAACGATCTCGTTCCAGTCGATGTCGTCCTCAGCCTGCAACGCCGCTATTGCCGCCTGGAGCACGTACGGCCCTGGTGCCGGGCGGAGTGCCAACGCTTGCTCGAGCGCCCGACGACCGGCGTCGACCTTCGCCCGGTCGTGTCGTGATCGGTCCTGCTCGGCCAACGGGATCAGCTCGCCGCCCACCACCCGCGCGGCGCGGCGCGATTCGTGCAGCAGCATCAGGGCGAGCAGACCGAAGACCTCAGGCTCGTCCGTCATCAGATCAACGAGCAATTGCCCGAGCCGGATGGCTTCAGCGGCCAGCTCTCCGCGGTCGGTGTAGCCCTCGTTGAAGATCAGATAGATCACGGCCAGCACCGCGGACAAGCGGTCCGGCAGCACGCGGTCAGCCGGGACCGCGAAAGGAATCCGCGTCGCCTTGATCTTGGCTTTGGCCCGGGAGATCCGGCGCTTCATCGTCTCGTCGGGCACCAGGAACGCACGCGCGATCTCTGCGGTCGTCAGGCCACCCAGGGCGCGCAACGTCAGCGCCACCTGAGCTTCCACCGCCAGCGCGGGATGGCAGCAGGTGAAAATCAGTTTCAACCGCTCGTCGCTGATCGTGCTGTCGTCGAGGTCTATCTCGTCCATCGTCGTAGTCAGCCGATCGTTCTGGAGCAGCCGGCGCTTGTCCTCGAGGGTCCGCTCGCGGCGCAGCCGATCAATGGCCCGGTTACGTCCGGTCGCCACCAGCCAGGCGACCGGATGCTTCGGCGTTCCCTCCCGCGGCCACCGTTCGGCGGCGATCACGAAAGCCTCCTGCGCGGCTTCCTCAGCGAGGTCGAAATCGCCGAGGAAGCCGAGCAGGGAAGCCAGGACCCGGCCCCACTCGCGCCGGAAGGTCTCCTCGATCAGAAGGCGTCCTCCGTCGGGATTTCCACCACGGGCCGGATCTCGACCGCGCCGCCGAGCCGCACCGCCGGGATCCGCTGGACGAACTCCAACGCCTCGTCCAGGTCCGAGGCCTCGAGAACGTAGTACCCGCCGAGCACTTCTTTGGTGTCGGCGAACGGGCCATCGGTGATCAAGACGTCCGCCGGGCCGTAACGAACCGTGGTCGCCGTCTCCGCTGGCTGCAGGTGAGCGCCTCCCAGGCAGCGCGGGTCGTCGCGCAGCGCCAGATATTCGGCGTTGACCGGCCCGTACTCCTCGGGTGGGAGCGCTTCGTGGCTCCCGGGCTTCGGGAAGATGAGCAGCGCGTACTTCATGGGTTGCCTCCTTCGTCGGGTCAATCTTTCGACATCCAGACGAACGGCCGGCGCCGGAGGGGACACCAGCCGCGAAGAAGAGGGGAGAAGAGTGAGGGCAGCAACTCGCCGCCCCGGGCTTCCGGCGCGGCGAGTTCGTTTGTGCTGCGGGGTACTCAACCGGGTCGACGGCCCCAACAGCTCACCATGACGGGTGCGAAGAACAGCGTCGTGCCGTCGTGGCAAAGGTCGACGAAGGCCTCCAGTTCGGATCGGTCCAGCCGGTTCTCGGCGAGCAGCGCCGGCGCGAGCTGGGAGACGAGCAGTTCCCACTGCGGTACGCCGTTCTGCGGGTCTGCGTGCACCGGCATCGCTCGGGCGTGGATGCCGATGTCCGTCAGGCCGACCCCGGCAAGCGCCCGCGGCAGCCGGCGGCCGAATTCCGGGTCGTAACCTCGCGATGCCATGAACCCGCGGCAGGCCGTCGCTACTCGCTCCAGGAGAGGCGTCGGCGGGTCCACCATGAGGGCCGTGGACCAGTCGAAGTCCTCGACCAGCACCCAGCCGCCGGGCACGGCCGCTGCGGCCATGGCACGCACTACCTCCATGCGCTGCGGCAGGTGCTCGAGCAGCAGTCGGGCGTGGACGAGATCGAAGCCGGACTGTGGCAAACCCGCTGTCACATCGGCCTTTTCGACCCGCAGCACGTCGGATGCGAGCGGCTCGAGGAAGCGCGTGTCGGTGTCCACGGCGACGACTTGCCCGTCCGGCCAGACCCGCTCGCTGAGCGCCTCCGCGACGCTCCCGGTACCCGCTCCGAGTTCGAGGCAGCGCGCTCCGGGCGCGAGCTGCAACTGCTCGCACAGGCCGATCGTGGTCTCGTCGAAGAGCCGGGTCAGGCTGGCGAGCCGCTCCCGCTCGGCGTGCCAGCCGGAGTCGAGCGAGTAGGTGGTGGTTGTGGAGTTCATGGCGATTTCCTCGATTTCCTTGGCCGCGCTCATCGCCCGGCAACCGTGAGTGTGAAGGAACGGGTGACAACGGAGTGCGGGCGCGCGGAGTCTGTCACGCGAACGGTGAAACTCCAGCGGCCGCCGTGGTGTGGGGTTCCGGCGACAACGCCGTTCTTGCTCAGCCACAACCCCGGGGGAATCCAGCCGTGGGCGAGCTTCCAGACGTAGGGGCTGGTGCCCTGAGCCGCCTGCAGCACGACGCGGTAACCGTGACCGGCGCGCGCCTGCGGAAGGCCCGACGTGAGCACGGAGAGCGGCGGGGTGACCGCGATCGCGCCCGGCGACGAAAGCCCGGTGTTACCGCCGGCGATCTTGGTCAGCGGTGCGACGTTGCCGTTGGCGGTCGCGGGGTAGGTGGTGATGTCATTGTCGAACTGGTTGGCGACGTAGATCCGGCCGTTGCCGTCGACGTCGATGCCGTCCGGGAAGCTCAGCCCGGTCGAGGAGCCCGAGATGACGCGGACCGGGGCAACGTTCTGCGTTGTGGTCGGGCCGATCGAGGCAATCGCGTACGCGGTGATCGACTCGCCGAAGGTGTTCGCCACCAACAGGTTGCCGCTCGCATCTTCAGCAAGAGCTTGCGGCTCGTTGAGCCCAGTGGCACTTCCGAAGATCCGGGCGACGGGCTTGGCATCACCAGAAGCGCCGGGCGCGTAGGCGGTGAGGCTGTTGCCACTGGCATTCGCGACCCATATCCGGCCCATCGAGTCCACCGCTACCGCCGCCGGGCTGGAGAGCCCGGTGTCCGGACCGGCAATCGCGAACAGGGGTCCGGTATTTCCGCTGACGTCAGGGGCGAAAACCGTGATGCTGTTGGCCGTTCGATTCGCGACGTACAGCCGGCCGGCGCCGTCGAGCGTCAGCCCCGCCGGTCCCGAAAGTCCCGTGATCGGGCCGGCGATGGTGGCGGTGGGCCCGGTGGCACCGCGGTCGTACTCCGCGATCGAGTTCGTCCCGCTGTTGGCGACGAACAACCGCCCCGCCTCGTTGATGGCGAGTCCAGCGGGAGCGTTCAGCCCCTGCGGGATCCCGTTGAGCCGGGTGGACGGCGTCAGGTTGCCGTTGCCCAGCGGGTAGGACGTGACGGAGTTGTTGGCGCCATTGGCTACGTACACCGCAGGCACGATCCCTTTGACCGTCAGGTGCAATGCCTTGGTGGCGACGCGCTTGGTCGGCTTGGTGGAGTCCGTGACCTTGACCTTGAAGTAGGTCGTCCCGGACGCGGCCGGCGTGCCGCTGAGCACGCCCGTTTTCGTATTCAAGACGATTCCCTTCGGGAGATGGCCGCTGGCGAGAGACCAGGTGAACGGTGGGGTCCCGCCTTGCGACGCGAGAGGTGCCGAGAACGCCTGTCCCGTGAACGCCGCCGGAAGCGCAGTGGTCGTGACCGACAGCGGCTTGAGCGTGACTTTCAGGGTGAGCGTCTGGGGTACCACCGGGTTGGCGATGCTCACCGCGAACAGTGAGATGCGGAAAGTGCCTGCGGCTACCGGGGTTCCGGCCAGCGTGCCGGTGCCGTCGCCGTGATCGGTCAGCGTCAGGCCGTCGAGGTTGCCCTTGGCCAGCAATCCGGGCGGCGGGAAGCCGGTCGTGCTCACGGCGAAGGACAGCGGGACACCGACGACACCAGCGACCGAGGCCTTGCTGGTGAAAACGTTGGGCGCCAGGATTTCCTGGCTCAGCGGATCGGAGGTGCTGCCGGCATAGACGGCATCGCCGTAGTACGACGCGGTGATGTCGTGCAGGCCGGGCGCGAGAGCCGACGTGGCGAAGGTGACGACGGCGTTGGGAGTGACCGGCACGTTAGCGAGCAGCTTGCTGCCGTCGAAGAAGCCGACAGTGCCCGTGGCGACCGGCTCGCCGGCCACCGGGTTCCCCGGATACAGACTCGCGGTGAATGTTGCCGGCTCGCCCACCCGCGAGAAGCCGGTGCCCTTCAGCAGGATGAAGGTGGCGGGCTGACTCCAGGTGATGAACACGGTTCCGTTGCCGAACCCTCGGGCCGTCGCGAAGTGCACGTTGGTTGCGGAGGCTTCGGCCGAGGACGCGCCCGCGCCGCCGCCGCCACCGCCGCCGTCCCCATATTTGTTCGGGTCCAGCGAGGAGATTCCCCCTCCGCCGCCGCCGGTCTGGCCGCCGGCGATGTTCCATCCGGCGGCGCCGCCACCACCACCGCCGGCGATGTCGAAGTGGTTCTGGCCGCCCTGGCCGCTCACGCCCAAGCCGGGCTTCGCACCGAGGCCTCCTGGGCCCGGCACCGGGCCGCCGCCGTCCTGCCCGTTGCCGGCAGGATTCCCACCGACACCGCCGGCACCGCCGGCCCCGATCGCATTCGCGCCGCCACCACCACCGCCACCACCGGCGGCCAGGAGGGGTGTCGATCCTGCGGTGACGACGGTGACGCCGCCGCCACCACCGCCGGGAGCGAGGACGGCTGCATCGCCGGTCCCGCCGTTGCCGCTGCCGACGAATGCCCCGCCCACGACCAAGCCGCTATTGCTACCGCCGTTCCCCGGAGAGTCGCTCGTGGCCGCGCCACCGGCGTTGCCGAGGTAGATGCTCAGCGTCTGCCCGGGGGTGACCGGAAGTTCGGCTGACACCGAGCCGGCGGCACCGCCGGCACCGCCGGAGTTGCTGTCCCGCGATGCTCCCGGGCCGCCCGACCCGCCGATGGCGGTGACGAAGATCTGTGACACCGCGGCTGGAACGACGAAGTGCTGGACCCCGCCTGTCGCGGTGAAGTAGGCCTGGGTGACGGCGGCTGACGCAGGCGTCGCGCCTACCACCGGAGTGACGACGGCCGCGGCCGCGACCGCGACGGCTGTGATGGCAGTGGCAGCCAGCGGCCGCCGGGTACTGGGCAGTTTCATCGTGCTCTCCCTGATGGGTCGGGGTGCTGGGGTGATTCGGAGGCCGCAGCGAGGGCGGTGGTCACGGCATGCGTGAGGCCGATCCAGCCCGTGAAGGGATGCGCCTTTCGGTGCTCATCAAGCAGCCGGCCCGTAATCGGGGCGGCACCGAGCTCGAACTCGATCGTCAGAACGGCGACAGGACGCTTGGTCACAGCCGTATGTTCAGGTCGGCGGCAGGTCACGAACGCCGGAGTCGACCCCCGGGGTTAGCGGTCCCGGACCCCGGGGTTTGCCCCGCTGGGGGTCGGCGAGACTGCGACGATGCTCGTAGTCGAGACGAGCGAGCCGCGAAAGGGGGATGCAGCGCCCGATGCGCGAAGGCCTCTGGGAGCGGGAGCACGAACTTGCCGCATTGCAGGAGTTGCTTGACGCAACCAGCGCCGGTTCCGGGCGGTTGCTCGTGATCGAAGGTCCAGCGGGGGTGGGCAAGTCACAGCTGCTGCAATCGGCCCGGCGGGCCGCCGCCGAGCGCGGGTTGACGACGCTGGCCGCTCGGGGCATGGAGCTCGAACGCGGAGTGCCTTTCGGGCTGGCGCGGCAGCTTTTCGTGCCCGCGCTACTCGCCGCCGAGCCGGACGAGCGGGCAAGGCTGCTGTCGGGGCCGGCAGCGCTGGCGGCGCCACTGCTCGGGGAGGCCCCGGCTGCCGGTGCCGCCGGTATTGGCGAAGGCCAAGCCGGCGCGCTCGTCGAAGGCCTCTACTGGCTTGCCGTGAACCTCGCCCGCGCTGCCGACCCGGATGCGTCGGAGTCGGGGCAGCCCGGCCTGCTCCTCATCGTTGACGACGCGCACTGGGCGGACCGCTCATCGCTGCGCTTCCTGGTCCAAGCCGTGGGCCAGCTCGCGGAGGTGGCGCTCGGAGTGCTCGTCGCAGTGCGCACCGGAGAGCCTGATACGCCGGTTGATCTGCTGGGACGGCTGCGCTCGCACCCGGGTTCGGTTCGGCTACGACCGGCCGCCCTGAGCGAGAACGCGGTGGCCGAAGTCGTACGAGCGCAGGGCTTTCCGTCCGCAGAAGCAGCGTTCTGCCAGGCATGCGCTCACGTCACCGGCGGCAATCCCTTCCTGCTGCAGGAACTGCTCACCGTGCTGCACGCCGACGGCATCGCAGCGACGGCCGATGCTGCCGACCGGGTCAACGAGCTGGTGCCCGACTCGGTGCTCGATGCCGTCGTCATCAGCCTCGGCCGGCTCCCGCAGGAGGCGGCGCAGCTCGCGTCAGCGGTGGCGATCCTGGACGAGGCGGAGTTGCCGCTTGCCGCGGAGCTCGCAGGACTCGACGTCCGCCGGGCCGAAGACGCCGCTGATGCGTTGACGGACGCGCACTTCCTCAATCCTGGTGAGCCGCTGTCGCTGACTCATCCGTTGATTGCCACGGCCGTCCTGGCCGACCTTTCCGACCGTGCCCGCGCCCGCGCCCATCGCAGGGCGGCGCAGCTGCGCGCCGCCTCCGGAGCCGACGTCGGCCGCGTCGCCGTGCATTTGCTGAACACCCGTCCGGCAGGTGACGCCTGGGCGAGTGCGACATTGCGGGCCGCCGGGCGCGAGTGCCTCATCCACTCCGAAACGCGAAGCGCCGTTCGGCTGTTGCGGCGTGCCTTGGACGAGCCGCCTCCGCCGGAGTTGCACGCGGCAACATTGGTGGATCTCGCGCAGGCGGAGGCGGCAGACAATTCGCCCCATGCGGTGAGCCGTCTGGTCCAAGCGCTGGAGAGCGTGCAGGATCCCCGGCAGCGCGCCGACGCCTACAACCAGCTCGCCCGCCTGCTGTTCTTCAAAGGTGAGATCGCCCAATCCGCCGAGGCCGCCGAACGCGGGCTCGCTGAGCTGGACCCGGCCGACCCGATGGCGACCCAGCTGATTTCCGCCCAGCTCACGGCGTCGACCTTCGACACCGAATTGCGGCCGGGAGTCACCGATCGGCTGGCCCCCTACCTGGGGCCGGCTCGGGCCGGGCAACTGCCGCCGGATCCCCTGATCTGTGCGCATCTTTGCGCTCGGATGGCGATCCAGGGTGATCCAGCAGAGCTGGTCCGCCCAGTAGCCGAGGCGGCGTTTGCGCGCCATCCACTGGTGGACGGATCGGCCCACGGGGTGGTCCTCGCGTTCCCCATCGTGGCGCTGGTGATGATCGACGAGCTGGGTCTTGCATCCGCGGCCCTCGACCGCGCGCTGGCATCCGACCGGGCGCAGAACTCGCTGATCCTGCTGACCGTCGCGCACCACTGGCGGTCGGTCGTGGACTTCCGTCGTGGCGATCTCGTCGATGCGCGAGCGCAGGGACAGCGGGCGCTGGCGAGCATGGGGACCGAGGACTGGGATCTCTACGGCCCTTGGATCGACGCGAACCTGGCGCTGATCGCCCTGGAACTCGGCGATACCGAGGGGGCACGCGCGGTACTCGGGGCGGTGGCGGCGCCGGGTGCCGATCCGATCGGTCGCTGCCTGCAGCTGGAAGCCCGCGGCCGGCTGGCCCTGGCAACGGGTGATCCGACCCTTGCCCTGGAACACTTCACCGCGGCGGGACGGGCACTCGAGGCCATGGGCTTGCCGAGCCCGGGGTTCATCAGCTGGCACTCCGGTGCCGCGCAAGCGGCCGCTGCGCTGGGCGAGCTGAAACTGGCCGGCGAGCTCGCTCAGCAGGAGCTCGACCTCGCAGCGCGCACCGGCACGGGACGCGCTCTCGGCATCGCCCTGCGCACCCTTGCACTGACCGCCGACCCGGAGAAACGCCTGCAGTTGCTGAACGAATCGTGCGTCGCCCTCGATACCTCCCCCAGCCGGCTCGAGCTCGCCCGGTCGCAGGCGGAGCTGGGCGCGGCGCTGCGCAGCAGCGGCCAGCGCTCCGCCGCGCGCGTTCCGCTGCGCCGGGCCCTCGACACAGCGGCGGGTGCGGGCGCCGAGCCCCTCGTGCAACGGCTTCGCGAAGAACTCGCTGCCACCGGCGCGCGACCCCGGCGCGCCGCGCTGACGGGACTCGACGCTCTCACCCCAACAGAACGCCGCATCGCCCAACTCGCCGCTGCCGGCCGCGCCAATGCGCAGATCGCCCACGATCTGTACGTCACCAGCAAGACCGTCGAGTGGCATCTGGGCAACGTGTTCCGCAAGCTTCAGATCGCCAGCCGAACCGAACTCGCCGCCGCCGTCACCACTGACTGACGCTTCCGGCATGACACAGGCGTTGCCGGACTCGCGGTGGACTTCACGTGACATTGCGTTGCGCGTTGCATTGGTCTGTGCAATGGGCCGCATGCCGCAACCGTCACCCATTCGAGTGATGTCCGGGTCGCCCGATCGTGACGAGGGTTCAGAGACAAGTCCGCGCCGGGCGCTGGTTTCCGTGCGCAGTCGCACACGAGACGCCGCTGGTCCGTTGGAACGTGAATCTGGCCGCTACTGCAGGTGAGGAGGCCCCCGCGATGACAGTTGGGCGGCGCATCCTCACGTCATTGCGGCGCGGCCGCCGCCTGGAAGAAGCGGACGGCGGCTTCTCGCTGATTGAGGTCATCGTCGCTCTTGGGCTCCTCATGACAGTCATGGCCACAACGGCAGGCTTCTTCACCACCTCCCTGAAGCAGAGCAACGGGCAGACGCAGGCGCAGGAAGCCGCCGTCCTTGCCGACCAGCAACTCGACTACACCCGCAGCGTCCCCGTGGACGCACTGCTCAGCGGGCGATCGCAGCCGGACGTCGCGGCGGCAATCGCGAATCCCCCGGCCGGCGTCGATCTCAGCCAGGACGTCACTTCCACCGGGAATTTCGACACGGCGAACCCGCCGGCGACCACGAGTCCGGTGCCGATCAACTTGACGACCACGGTCGGCGGCACGAAATACACCGTCACCACCTTCATCGACCGGTGCTACCCCACAGCACCGTCGGGCGCGGAGTGCAGGAATCCCAACGCAGCCCCGATGTTTACGCCCCAGAACGGATGGCTGTACCGCATCACCGTCGACGTGACGTACGCGCTCGGGGGCGGGCGATCGTGCGCGAACGGCAAGGCGTGCTACTACGTCGCGAGCACGCTGCGCGATGCCGGGAAGACCGAGCCATGCTTCAACGTCCAGGTGGCCTACGCAGGGTGCTCCACCTCGCAGCCCACGATCACGTCGATCAGCCCCAACTCGGTGTCGACCAACACGTCCACCACGATCACTCTCGGCGGAACGAACTTCGACACGGGGGCGACCGTATCGATCGACACCGGCGGAACCGTCAGCAATGTGAACATCACCAGCACCACCCAGCTGACGTTCACGCTGACGACGGACAACACCGCGGCGGCCCTCGGCACGCGCACCATCAAGGTGACGAACCCGAACGGCAAGTTCGCCTACGGAACGCTGACGATCACGACGGCCCGCATCAAGGTCAGCGGGGTCAGTCCCTCCCCGGTCACGACCGGATCGACGGTCACCATGACCGTTGCGGGATCAGGCTTCCAGAACGGTTCGGTGGTTTCGATACCCGCTACGGCCGGCACCATCGTCGGTACGCCGACGATCACGTCGAACTCCATCACCTTCTCCTTCACCGCCGGCAGCAGCGGCGCTGCAACCGGCACCTGGCCCGTCACCATCACCAACCCCGACGGCAACAGCGACTCGGCCAACTTCACGATCCAGCAGGCGTCGATCACGGTGACCTCGGTCAGCCCGTCGACGTCGACCTTCGGCAGCACGAGCAGCTTCACCATCACCGGTAACGGCTTCAACAGCGGTGCTCAGGTGACCTTGGACTCCTCGAACGTCGCCGGGACGTGGGTCAACTCGAGCACCATCACGGTGGCACTGGGGTCCGACCCTGCAGCGGGCACGCACGTGTTCACCGTGACCAATCCCGACGGAGGCTCGGACACCGGCACCTTCACGGTGACCGGCGGCACCGCTCAGATCACGGACATCTCGCCCCCTTGGATCGCCCACGGGAGCAGAGTCACGGTAACGATCACCGGTACCGGGTTCGTGGCATCGGGCAGCGACACCCCGAGGGTCACTGTCGACGGATCGACGAGCGGCGTGAGTTCAGTGCGCATCAGGAACTCCACCAAGGTGACCTTCAGGTACCGGATCACCAGCACGACGGGGATCTACACCTTGCCGGTTCAGGTCACCAGCAAGGACGGCACAGTGAGCGATTCATATGACTGGGTGGTACAGAGCTACTGACAGACGTGGCGACTCAGTCGCCAGGAATGGCAACGCCCACGCGAACCGCGAGCGGCGATCACCTCAGCCCGAGCGCCTCGATGATCCGATCAGCCTGGTCAGCTGCCGAAGCTCCGCTGTCGATAGCCAGTGAGTCCTCGTCCGGACCGGGTGGCTCGAGGTCGGCCAACTGGGAATCGAGCAGGCTCGACGGCATGTAGTGGCCCTGGCGCTTGGTCAGGCGCTGGGCGAGGGCGTCACGCGGTCCCTTGAGGTACACGAACGTCACGCCAGGCGCACGCAGCCGGTCACGGTAGCGGCGCTTGAGCGCCGAGCACGTGATGACGCCGGACCGGCCGGATTGCAGCTGACGATGGATCCAGCCGGCGACACTCTCCAGCCACGGCCAGCGATCGTCGTCCGTCAGCGGATGACCCGCCGCCATCTTGGCGACGTTGGCTGCGGGGTGCAGGTCGTCGCCCTCTTCGAGGTCCCACGACAGCCGCCCGGCCAGCAGGCCGGCCACGGTGGACTTGCCGGAGCCGGAAACGCCCATCAGGACGAGCACGGTCGTCATGAGTTTCGACGGTACGCAAGGCCGTGAAGCGCCACCTCAACCGGGCTGTCACAACCGGCGCCCAAGGTTCGCTAATCCCCCGCGGGGGCCCGGCCGACAGAATTAGAGTGCGGCGACCGGCTCCAGCTGATGAGGCGTCACACCCGAGCAGGCGGAATGGGGAGATGCCGCGTGTCACCGATGACCAGAGCGTGGGCCCGCATCAAGCACCGGATATCGCGCCGGTACCACCTCATCTGCGCGCGTGACGACATGATCGCGTCCGGCCTGCGCGTTCCGCTCGGCGTCTGGTTCTGCGATCACTGTCGGCTGGTGTGCTGGGAGCCTGACGCGTTCCACCTGCACCTGCTCACGCACCCGGTCTGACGGCGCCGCGGCAGAGCACCGTTCAGCCAGTCTGCGGGGAAAGCAACCGGGTCCGCTCACCTGCGGCCTGCCCACCCCCGCTAGGTTGACGTTCATGACCAGCGAGACGCAGCGCGAGGCCCCCGAGGCGCTCAAGCAGACCCGTAGTGCCATCGAGACCGCCATGAGCGCACAGCCGCTGGCGGACGGGGTGACCATGGCGGAGGTCGATGCCGCCGGAGTACGGGCGATTTCGCTGACGCCCTCGGGCGCGTCCGGCGCGGACATCGTGTATCTGCACGGGGGCGGCTTCCGGATGGGCTCGGCGCGCGGATGGGCCGCATTCAACAGCCACCTCGCGGCGCGCTGCGGGGCGCGCGTGTTGTCGGTGGACTACCGGCTCGCGCCCGAGGATCCCTTCCCTGCCGCACTCTCGGATGCCCGGACCGCCTACCAGTGGCTGCTCGACTCCGGCGTCGATCCGAAGCGGGTCGCGATCGGCGGGGATTCGGCCGGCGGCGGGCTGGCGGCAAGCCTGCTGGTGGATCTCAAGCAGCGCGGCATTCCGAGTCCGGCGTGCGCCTTCTTGCTGTCGCCGTGGGCCGATCTGCGGGTGATCACCGGCAGCTACGACCGCTGCGCCGGCACCGACCAGCTGTTCTCCCGGCAAAGCGCTCACGACGGCGCAGCCTTGTACCTGGCCGGCCATTCGGCGGAGGACCCGCTCGTCTCACCCGTCCTCGCGCCGTGGACGGATCAGCCGCCGCTACTGATCCAGGTGAGTGGGATCGAGGTGCTCGCCGACGATGCCGCCAACCTGGCGAAGGCGGCGAGCGGCGACGGCGTATCCGTCCGGCACGAGGTGTTCAGCAACGTGCAGCACGTCTGGCAGCTCGACTATCCGCAGCGGCCGGAAGCCGTCACGGCATTCGACCAGATCGCCGAATTCGTCGCCGCGCACACATCGCAGCTATAGCCGCCGGTGCACCACGGACGCTGAAACCTTTCGCTGGTCGTCGACCTGCGACATATAGGCGTGGGTGCCGGTCAGATGGCGACGCGCCAGTTCGGCGACACGCTCGGCATCACCCGCTGCGATCGCCTCGACGATCTTCTGGTGTTCCCGTAGGGCCGCCTTCCACAGATGGTCCGGCGCGAGTTCGACGTCGTCGGTGTCCAGCACTTCGAGCGCGAGACTGGCCCACACGTGTTCGAGCGCGCCGACCACTTGCACGAGCGTCTGGTTGCCGCACTCCGCGATGAGCAGAGCATGGAACTCGTCGGTGATCCGCATGGTGCCGAGACGGTCCCCCATCGCCTTGGCTTGCGCCTCGTTCAACTGGCGCAGCCGGGGAACCAGGCTTTGCTTCCGGTCCGGTCGCTGGGCGCACATCGCAGCGCACAGCGGGGTGAGCTGGCGCAACGCGGCGCCGACGTCGGCCAGCGAGGTGCCGGTCGACTGCAGCACGAGGCTGAGCGTGTAGGCGACCCGATTGTTGGTCGGCATGTGGACATCAGCCCCACCGACCTTGCCGCGCCGAACCGTGATGAGGCCTTCGGTTTCCAGTATTCGCAGGGCTTCTCGCGCGGCCGGAGGCCCCACGTCGTAGTCCCGGATGAGCACATCGAGCTGAGGTACGGCCGTCATGGCACCGTCGAGGATCTGGCTCCGCAGACTGTCGGCGACCACCTCGGCCATCCGGGGGAGCCGCGCCCGCCGGCGATCGTCGAGCCCCATCGCCCGCAGCGGAGGCTCGATCGAGGTGTCCATGGCCGAAGTCTACGTAGCCATCCTTGCCATGATTCGCGTTTCACGCCGAGGCTGCCGGCCGCCGATCGCTTCGCTGACCCCGGCGGTGCTCTCCAGCAGCGCAGCGGCGAGCGAGCGCATGTCGGAAGCTGTCATCAGCTCGCCGGAGCCGAGGACCATGAGTGCGGCGACGACGGATCCGCTCGCGTCGAAGATCGGCGCCGACATCAGCGTGACGCGCATGGCCTCGTCGCCGATGTGGGCGGGCAGGTGGTGCGTCTCGACGAGAGCGTGGAAAACGGCGTCCATCGAAAGACTTTCGCCCGCCGATGGTTCAGCGCCGGACAGGCGGGCGAAGCGATCGAGCAGCTGCCGATCACGGTTCACGGTGACGCTCAAGCCGTGCCGGCGAACTTCGACGAGCGCGGCGGAGTACTGCTCCCGGGCCGCGGCGTCGAGCCGAGGCTCGTCCAGCCACCGCTCGATCGAGGCGTCACCGTCCCAGGCGACAAAGACTGCCGCGAAGGGGGCGCGGATGGGAACGGATTGCCCGACGCGCGCCGAGAGCGAGAAGGGCGGGCTGAAATCCACCACATCGGTGATCCGGATGTCACCGTCATCCCGGGCGGCAACGGCCACGCAGGCCTGAAGGCGAGGCGCCAGCTCGCGCGCCTCTGCCGCGGCCAGGCCGAGCACGGGATTGGCCTGCCGCGCGGCATCCCCCAGCCGCATGCAGTGTCCGGTCAACGCGTACCGCAGCTCGTCGTCACGGCTGACCCAGCCCCGCTCGAGCAGCGCCAGCATGACCGAGTCGCAGGTGGCCCGTGGAACGTCCACGAGGCGAGCCAACTCCGAAACCGTGAAGCGCCGGCCGGGAGAAGCGGCGAGCACCTCGAGCACATCGCAGGCGCGCAGCACGGCCGGTGAAGGATTGATGGGCATGAAGCTCCCGGCGCGTGCGCTAATATGCCGTTAGACCTGCTCGGATATTAGCAGCCCAAGCTCCAGAGGCGAGACTGCGATGACTGACACCCAGCGTGAGACGCTTCGCCGTCATCTCGAGCCCGAGCGGTTGCGGGAGTTGTTCAACCTTCAGGGCAGCGTCTACGCCTCGCGCGGAGGCGGCTTCGAGGGCGACATCTACCCGGCTTTTCACGCCCTTCGCAAATCCGGTCCGGTGCACGAGGGGGCGCCCGGCCCGCTGGTGGGCTACGACGGGCCGGCCTTCTTCCAAGGCCTTCCCGAGCCGGACCGCCCGCACTTCTGCGCGTTCGACTACGAGACCTGCAGCCTGGTCGTCCGCGATCAGGAGCGGTTCATCTCCTCCAATCACGAGCCAGGCTCCCCATCGGCGCTGAACGAATCCAGCATCCTGTACATGGATGGCGTGCAGCACCAGCGCTACCGCGCCCTCGTCCAACCGTCCTTCGTGCCGAAACAAGCGCGATGGTGGATGGAGAATTGGGTTCAGGTCACCGTCGACGCGCTGATCGACAACATCGCCGAGCAAGGGCGAAGCGACCTCAGCATCGACGTCTTCGCACCCATCCCGCTGCTGACCATCTGCGGCAGCTTGGGCGTGACGATCCCGCAAGCCCTCGACATCCGCGCCGCCGTCACGTCGGACGGTCTCGGAACCAGCGCGTTCATGGAGATCGTCGCTCCGCTCGTCCCAGCGCGACGCGCGGCGCCCGAGGACGATCTGATCAGCGTCCTCGTGCAGGCGGAGGTGGCTGATGAGGACGGCACCCGTCACGTGCTGACCGACGAGGAGATCCTCGGCTTCGCGTTCATCTTGCTTGCCGCCGGATCGGGTACGACCTGGAAGCAGATGGGCATCACCATGCTCGCCCTGCTCGAGCATCCGGACTGGCTGGCGCGGGTCACCGCTGACCCGACCCTGCTGCGCCCGGTCATCGAGGAGTCCTTGCGCTGGCAGCCGACGGATCCGGCGTTCGCCCGGTACGTCGTCTCCGACACGACCCTTGCGGGCGTCGACATCCCCGCAGGCGCAGTGATTCACACGGTGTTCGGGGCGGCCAACCGTGATCCGGCGCGCTGGGAGAAGCCTGACGTCTTCGACCCCGCGCGGCCGCTGCAGACGCATCTCGGCTTCGGCGGCGGTCGCCACGTCTGCCTCGGCATGCATGTGGCCCGAGCCGAGATCACCGCAGCCATCGGCGCGCTTCTGACGCGACTGCCCGGGCTGTGGCTGGATTCCGAGGCACCGACGCCGAAGATCACGGGGATGTACGAGCGCGGGCCGACGGCCGTGCCGGTGCTGTGGGAGCCTGCCTGACCCGCGGGGAACTGGCTACGGTCAGGAGTCCTGCGCGGACGGATCGACCTCGGCCGCGGTGAAACGGAACAGTCGCTCGGCATTCCCCCGCAACACCTTGTACTGCTGGCGTTCGGGCAATCCGGCGACGAGCTTGCGGGCGACCTTGATGGAGTTCGGCCAGTTGGTGTCCGAGTGCGGATAGTCGGTCTCGATCATCACGTTGTCCTCACCGATGATGTCGAGGCACCGCAGCCCTACCGTCTCTTCGATGAAGCAGCCGAAGACGTGGTCGTGCACGGTCTGACGGACGTCGAGCTTGAAGAGGTCGGCCTGCGGCAAGGCCTCGGCCTTCCCCACCCCCGAATCGCCCGCGTAGAGCTGCACATCCGCTGCCGACGCCCAGTACTTCTGCTTGGCGACGACCTGCTCCGCCCGCTCGACGAAGTACGGCATCCACCCGATGTTGCCCTCCGACAGGCAGATCTTCAGCCCGGGCATGCGCTCGAAGTAGTCGCTGAAAATCCACGCGAGCATGGTGCCGGAAGTGCGCATCGCGCCCCACGTGAGGTCAGCGAGCTGCGGAGAATTGCTGGAGATCTTCGGCATCGTCGATGACGATCCAACGTGCATGCAGACGATGAGCTCGTTGTCCTGCGCTGCAGCCATGACCGGATCCCAGTATCGCGAAGGATCGTGAATCGTCGGCAGTCCCAGCGGCTCCGGGTTCTCCGAGAAGGCGAACGCCCGTGCGCCCTTCGCGGCACAGCGTTCCATTTCCTTCGCCGCCGCAGGCGGATCCCACAACGGGATGATGATCATCGGGATGTAGCGTCCGGGCGATGCCGCGCACCACTCGTCGATCATCCAGTCGTTGTAGGCCTGCACGCACAGCCGCGCGAGCTCCTTGTCCTTCGCCTCCCAGAAGATCTGCCCGCAGAAGCGCGGAAAGGACGGGAAGCACAGCGACGCGAGGATCCCCGCCCGGTCCATGTCGGCGATACGCGCGATCGGGTCGTAGGCCCCGGGCCGCATGTCCTTGAAATGCACGGGATTAGGGGAGATGAAGTCGGTGTCGTGCCCGGCGGCGACGCTCATCGCCAGGGTCGCGACGCGCTTGTCCTCGTAGAGCCAGAGCTCACCGCTCGGGCTGTCGACCATCCGCGGGCCGACGTCCTGATACCTGGCCGGCAGCCGGTCGGTCCAAACGGTCGGCGGCTCGATGACGTGGTCGTCGACCGAGATCAGCCAGTCGGTTGCGTTGGCCATCAAGCGCCCCCTCGCGGTTTATGCCTGGACGGCGACGGTGACCCGGTGCAGGTCCCGTGGCTGGCCATCGGTGTCGCCGACGACCCGGTGCTGCGCGCAGCGGTTGTCCCAGATGAGCAGATCGCCCACCTGCCAGTGGTGGCGGTAGGTGTACTCGGCATGCCCGAAGAGCTCGTACAGGTAGTTGAGCAGCGGCATGCTCTCGGCGACGGTCCAGCCATCGAGATGCTTGACGTAGACGGCGTTGACGTTGAGTAGCTCCCGCCCGGTCTCCGGATGGCGGCCGACGACCGGATGCACCGCCTGGATCTGCTCACGGGTCAGCCCTTTGGACATCGCCAGTTCGGTGCCTTCGTGAAAGGCGCGCAGGCCGCGCAACGTCTCCTTGAGGCCGTCGCTCAGTCCCTCGAATACCCGATAGGCGTTGCAGAACAAGGTGTCACCGCCGTACGGCGGGATCGTGCGGGCCAGCAGGAAGCTGATGGCCGGCGGCTTGTTGCTGTAGGTGAAGTCGGCGTGCCAGGTTTCGGTGAGCGGATTCGGATCGTAGATCCGGATCATCTCCGGGTGGCCCTCGACGGGATCGACATACGGATGCGGCTCGATGACGCCCCATTGGCTCGCGAAGGCGACCTGATCATCCGGCGTCATGTCGGATTGACCGCGGATGCAGATCACCAGATGTTCCAGTAGCTCGGCATGAAGCATCTCGTAGAGCTCGGCGCTGACCGGTGTGCGCAGGTCCAAGCCCGTGATGATGGCGCCGCAGGAGCCGGCCTGCTTGATGACCTCGTACGGCTTGGCCTTCTCAGTCAGCGTGGCCGTCATCTGTGCGTCCCCTCGCTGCCGTAGACCGGCCCGTACTTCGGCGCCCGCTTCTCCCGGAACGACGCGATCGCCTCGTTGTAGTCGGCTGTATCCAGTGTGAGGGCCTCGAGAGCGAGCGCCAGGTCCATGACCTGGCTGATGCGGATCTCCAGCTCCTTGTTGATGAGCCGCTTGTTGAACTGGATCGCGATCGAGGGGCCGTTCGCCAGCTCCTGCGCGGTCTTGCGGGCCACGTCGAGCAACTCAGCAGCAGGCACCGCACGATTGATCAGGCCGATGCGGTCGGCCTCGCCGGCGGTGACGAGCGAGCCCAGCATCAGGAATTCCTTCGCCCGGTGCACGCCGACGAGCGCCGGCCAGATGACAGCCCCGCCATCACCGGCGACCATGCCGGCCTTCGCGTGCGGGTCACCGATCCTCGCGTTGTCGGCCATGTAGACGATGTCGGCGAACAGTGCGAGGGTCGCGCCGATGCCGATCGCATTGCCGTTGACCGCGGCCACGATAGGCGGCCGGATCGCCATGAGATTGCGGATGATCGCGGCGGACTCGATCAGCAGCCCGGGATGACCGTCGGGATAGCCACCGGCGTCGAGGTTGTCCTGCATGACGTTGAAGTCCGCGCCCACGGTGAAGTCACGGCCTGCCCCCGTCAGCAGGATGCAACGGATCTCGCGGTCGTCGACGATGCGCGCGAACACCTGGCTGAGCTCTTCATGCATCACCGTGTCGAGCGCGTTGCGCTGCTCCGGCCGATTGAGCATGACCGTCAGGACGCCCTCGTCGTCGAGCTCGGTGCTGATGGTCGAGAAGCCATATCGGTCGGCCATCGGAAGGCACTCCCCAGGGTCGGGTGCGAAAGACAGGCGCTCAGCCTACAAGATAGGTCATCATAGCCATGATTAGATCGCGCCGGCGCCGCGCGCGGCCCCCGAGCAAAGCGGAAAACCGCCGTCTGTTATCACAGCGTCATGAAGGACTTCGCCGGCAAGGTCGCAGTTGTCACGGGTGGCGGGGGCGGTATCGGCCGCGCGCTCATCGAGCGGTTCACCGCCGAAGGCATGAAGGCGGTGGTCGCCGACGTCGATCCCGAACTCGTCCAGCACACGACCGCTGAGCTCAAAGGCCAGGGCCGCGAGGTGCTCGGCGTGGTCACCGACGTCACCGACCTCGCGTCGGTGGAGCACCTGCGCGATGAGACGCTCAAAGCCTTCGGCGCCGTGCACGTGCTCTGCAACAACGCCGGCATCGGATCGGGAGCTGAGGGCAGCTTCTGGGAGCACCACGTCAACGACTGGCGGTGGTCGCTCGACGTCAACGTCATGGGCATCGTGAACGGCATCAACGCTTTCGTGCCGACCATGCTCGCCCAGGACACCGAAGGCGCCGTGGTGAACACCACGTCCGGCAACGGCGGCTTCACCCCGCTGATCAACAGCGCCATCTACGCCACCACCAAGGCTGCCGTCGCCACGCTCACCGAGTGCCTGTGGGGGCAGCTGCGCGAGCAGAACGCGAAGGTGACAGCTCACCTGCTGTACCCGCAGACCCGTACGCCGGGAATGATGAAGACCGGCATCTGGAAGCCCGGCTGGCACCGTCCGGCCCGCTACGACCGCCCGGGCGCACCGCCTGCCGAGACCGGCCGCGACGGGCTACCCGCGCTTCTGGAGCGGGCCGAAGCGGCGGGGCAGGAGATCACATTCGCACCGCTTTCGGAGGTCGCCGAGCTGTGCTTCGAGGGCTTGCAGAACGACGTCTTCTGGATTTCCCAGCCGGGTTCCGGGGAGGGCGCGCTCGCCCGCGCGCAGTCGCAGGCCACCCGTTCGGCACCCGATTACCTGCTGCAGGGCACGTTCCTCACCCAGAGCAGCAAGAAGGACTGATCGGCTCCCCGGCTTGCCGGCTCGCGTGTGAAACCCGGTGAGAGCGGTATGAGTTTTGCGTGCTCACCTTTTTCCTGGCCGCACTGATCCTGTACATCGTGCTCGGCATCATCGGCTTCGTCGTGCACGGTCTGATCTGGCTCTTCGTCATCGCTGCCGTGCTCTTCGTGCTCCACCTGGTGTTCGTCGGATACCGCCGCGGATCGCGGGGCACTCGCGCCGGCGTTTAGCGCCTCGCGAACGGGTCCGTACGGGCCGCCACTGGGCGGGTGGTGAAATCGTCGCAGCGACCGACGAAGGGACCCCCGTGAACCCGACCGACCTGCTCGACCCCGACATCGCCAAAGCTGTGACAGCCCTGCCGTTCGAGGGGCTCACCGACGAGCAAGTGGCGATGATCCGCTCCGTCGAGCTGCCACGGGTGCAGTCGCCTGACGTCGAGACCGAGGACCACACGCTGCCGGGTGAGCCGGAAGTACGCGTCCGGGTGCACCGCCCCAAGGGCGCTACCGGGACACTGCCGTGCCTGTACTCGATTCATGGCGGCGGATACGTCCTGGGCAGCTACACGATGGACGACGCGCTCTTCAACGCCCTCAGCCCGGCCTTGGGGCTCATCGGCGTTTCCGTCGAATACCGCCTGGCTCCCGAAACGCCCTATCCGGGCCCCCTCGAGGACTGCTACCGCGGCCTTTCCTGGACCCGTGAGAACGCCGCAGAACTCGGCATCGACACCGACCGCATCGGAATCCGGGGCATCAGCGCCGGAGGGGGGCTGGCCGCCGCGCTCGCCCTGCTGGCCCGCGATCGCGGCGAGATCCCGCTGGCGTTCCAGCTGCTGGACTGCCCGATGCTCGACGACCGCCAGCGCACCATCTCGAGCCAGCAGAGCGGGCTGCCGGTGTGGAGCCGGGAGTCGAACACCTACGGCTGGCGTTCTTACCTCGGCGCGCTCTACGGCACCGACGACATCCCGTATACGGCGGCAGCGGCGCGGGCGCAGGACCTGAGCGGCCTGCCGCCCGCCTACGTTTCGGTCGGCACCGTCGACGGTTTCCTCGACGAGGACGTCGACTACGCGTTACGGCTGAACCATTCCGGGATAGCGACCGAGCTCCACCTATACCCGGGGGCCTGCCACGGCTACCAGATGGCCGTGGATAGTGAGATCGCGCGGCAAAGCGCGCGTGACGCGCAGGACTGGCTCAGGCGCCAGATCCGCGCCTGACTCAAGACGGGGAACGCTCATGCAGATCTCGTGCGGATTCGCGCCGTCGCTCGAGCTCGTCGACCAGGTCTGCCTGGCGGAAGAGCTCGGCTACAAGCGCGCCTGGCTCTACGACTCGCCGGCCATTTATCTGGACATTTGGACCTCGCTCGGTCGGCTCGTGGAGCGCACCAGCCGCATCGGCCTGGGCACCGCCGTGCTCGTCCCGAGCTTGCGCAGCGTGGTAGCCACGGCGTCGGCGATCGCCACCGTCGAGGCAGCCGCACCGGGCCGGTTTGCGGCTGGATTCGGTACGGGCGCGACGGCACGGTGGACGCTCGGCAAGAATGCGCTGACCCTCGCCGAGACCGGCCTGTACCTACGCCAGCTGCGCGGGTTGCTACGCGGTGAGGTCGTCGAGATCGACGGCGAGCGCGTGCAGATGGCCCAGGTCGAGACTCATGGACCCGCACGGCCGATCGACGTGCCGATCCTGCTGAGCGCGCTGGGACCGAAGGGGCAGGCGCTGACGCGAGAAGTGGCCGACGGGATCATGACGGTCGGCTTCGGCCTGCCGGACTTCGACTGGTGCGCGCAGCTCGTCGTCGGCACCGTGCTGGAGCGGGGCGAGTCCGTCACCTCCCCGCGGGTGCAAGAGTCCGCCGGGCCGTGGTACGCGATCATGGCCCACGGCGCATGGGAATCGAATCCACAAGCGGTGGATGGATTTCCGGGTGGCGCCGAGTGGCGGGCCAAGCTCGAATCGACCCGTCCGGAAGGCGAGCGGCACATCGCCGTGCACGAGGGTCATGCCACCACCGTCACCGACCTCGACCGTTTGCTCGTCGAGGCCGCCGGTGAAGGGATCGTGGGGATGGGTTGGGTGGCCGACGCCGACGGCATCAAGGCCAAGATCGCCGAAGCCGAAGCTGCGGGCACGACCGAAATCATCTACGCCCCCAGCGGTCCCTACATCAAACGAGAGCTACGCAAGTTCGCCGAAGCGGCCGGCCTGTGAGCGCGACCGCGGAGGCGAACAAGCGCATCGTCAACCAGTTCTGGGAAGCGCTCGCCGCCCGCGACTGGGAGGGCATGAAGCGTCTCCTGACCGACGACGCCCACTACACGGATGTCGGCACTCCGGGACCGGGCGGCACCGGGCCGGACGGCGTCGTGAACCGCGTGAAGATCGGGCTCGAGCCACTCTCCGGCTACGAGCACCTCGCCGGCACGCACATGATCGCCGAGGGCGATCTGGTGATGACCGAGCACACCGAGCGCTGGCATTTCCACACGGGTGAGGTGATCGACCACTCTTTCGTGTCGGTGACCCAGCTACGCGACGGAAAGATCTTCCGCTGGCACGACTACTCCAACATCCCGAACATCACCGACAACGCGCCCGCCTGGTGGCTCGAGCACATCATCAACGCCTCGTCGGGCGGTGCTGACCCGACCTAGCTAGCGCGGCAGCTTCGCATAGAGCGCGGCAAGCGCGTTCCAGTGCCGCTGTTCGGCTGCGGCGTCATAGGTCGGGTTGTCCGGAACGGCAAAGCCGTGCCCAGCCGGATAGGTCTCGATCGTGTGACGAACGCCGGCTTGCGTCAGCGCTTGCTCGAGACGCTGGTACTGGTCTTCGGGAAAGGACTGATCGTTCTCCGCGACCGCGACGTAGACCTCAGCCTTGATCGATGGTGCCAGCAGGTGCGCGCTGTCCGGATTGCCCTCGGCCGCAAGGTTTCCGCCATGGAACGACGCGGCCGCCGCGACGCCGTCGGGTTGCAGGCCCGCGGCACGCAGCGACAGCGATCCGCCCATGCAATATCCCGTGGTCCCGACCGCTGATCCGGTGACCTCATCGAGCGCCGTCAGGTAGCCGATGAAAGCCCGCGCATCCGTGCTGACCGCGTCCTTGCTGAGCAGGCTGACCAGCTTCCCCAAACGCTCCCGCTCAGCCGGATCGCTGAACAGCGACTCGATCCGCAAGGGTGCGTAATCGCCTGAGCGGTAGTAGATGTCGGGCACCAGGGTCACGTAACCCATCCCCGCCATCCGCTCCCCCATGGACCGGAAGACGTCACGCAGGCTCGCCGCGTCCGGATACATCAGGACGCCGGGCCAGGGGCCGGAGCCGGACGGGATGTGCAGGCTTGCCGCGCAATCGCCGTCACCGGTGCTGATGGTCACTTCACGTGCAGGCATGAGCGGACGCTAACGCACCTGGGCCAATCCGCGTGCCTGGAGGTCGGCGTGCAGCTCGCGGATGGTCTGCTGGACCGCCGCGGCGCCCGCGTCCCGCAGCGCCTGCTCGTGGATTCCTCCGGTCTGGACGGCGACGCAGGCAACCCCGGCTTCCGTCGCCGCACGGATGTCCCACACGGTGTCGCCGATGAAGATGGCCTCGGACGGTTGAGCGCCGGATTTCTCGAGTGCAACCTGCACGATGTCCGGGGCCGGCTTGGCCGTCTCGACGTCTTCTGCGTTGGTCACGGTCTCGATGGCGTCCTCCACATCGAGCAGATCGCGTAGGCGCGCCAGCTCTTCCTGCGGAGCCGAGGTCGCCAGGACGACCTTGACCCCACCGGCGGAAAGGGCCCGCAGCAGCTCCCGGGCGCCGTCGAAAGCCCGCAGCAGATCAGCCATGTCCGCGTAGCGCTTGCTGTGCTCCTGCTTGGCCTGATCGCGCACGGCCTCGGTCTGGTCGCCCACGAGGCGCTCGAGAAGCTTGCTGGAGTCCATCCCGATCGACTCGTGGATGCGCCACGCCTCGACCCCGCACCCGGCGGAGTGGAACGCGTACATCCAGGCCGCGACATGGGCGTAGTTGGAATCGACCAGGGTTCCGTCGATGTCGAACAGGACCGCGGTGATGCGCTCGGGGATCGGTGTCGAGGTCATGGGAACGGTGTGCCCGGCAGCAGCCCGCTGACCCGTCTGATCTGCCCTGTCGCGCCGGAGGTAAAGGTCATTCAAACCCCGTGCACGAACTTCCCGGCGCGCGGTATAAGAACGGAAGGTCAGGGAACCTCTCGGCTACGTGAGTGGCTAAAGGGGCGGACATGAAGCGTCTTCATGAGCGTCGCCGGTTGGCGAGCCTCGAGCGTCGGATGCGGCGCAGCGATCCTGAGCTCGTCGCGCAGTTCCACACCTGCCTGCGCTCGAAACGGAAGGCAACCCGAGACCGCCCCTGCAGGAGTGCCCTCTACGTGCTGCTTGCTGGCTGTTGCGCGGCGGGAGTCGGCACCGGCCTGGCGCTCACGGTGGGCATCGCCGCCGGAGCGGGCACGGCTGCCGGCGTGTGCTGCCTGCTCGGCTGGTACCTGGCCCGCACGCCGGTCACCCGCGAATGGCGGGTCACCGGCGTGCGGCCTATCCATCGCTGATCCGGTCAGCCCGAGGTGGGCTCGGGTAACCGGGCTTACCGGAAGACGAACCGGCGGTGCCGGTGCGTGCCCGCCGGGGTTTCCGTCGTCGCGGGGACCTCGTTGTCGCGCGGGTTGTCGCGCGGGTTGTCGCGCAGGTCGACGCCGTCGTTGACAGTGCCGACGCGCTCACCATCCGCAACGCTTGCGCGGTCTGCCGGCCGCTCGACGGGGGTCTCGACGGGGCGCTCGACGCGCTCGTCGTAAGCCGGCTCGACCCGCTCGGTGTGGGCAGGCGCCAGTGCGACGTCGCGGACGCCTATCACGCTGAACCGGCCGGCGGCCATCGCTGCCAGCAAGATGATCGCGGCCCCGAGACCGTAGAACATGCCGATCTGCTCGACGGCCACGTCGGTGCGGTCGCCCACCGGGGAGCCCAGGTAGTTCGCCCGCCAGACCGGCGCAAGCAGCGGCCCGACGACGAACCACGCGCCCGCCGCGATACCGAGCCACGCCGCCATCGATGCCACGACGCGATGGGCCGTCATCAGCAGGATCAGCCCGGCGAAGAATGCGACTGCGCCCGGGAGGACCTGCAGCCAGAACCGGGCGGCGGTCCATGTCCAGGTCTTGTCCGGGGTGTACGCATAGTCGAAGTAGGGACCCAAGAACGGAATGAGGGCACCCCACGCGCCGAGCAGCACCAACCCGAATCCGGTCATCGCCCCACGACTTCTGGGCGTCGCGGTTCGGCTGACTCCATCACCCACAACTGTGCGACTGCCACGTCTTGATCTCATACCTGCTCCTCGATTCGGGGCCCGGGCGACGGTGGTTCGCCGCCCCTTGTGCTCGCTCCCAAGCGAGGCCGGAGCAGCGCGGGCCGCGTCCGACCGTCGTGATCGGTTTACCCAAGGGGGTCGAACCAACACCGGGAGTCCCGCCGAGATGAGACCCGTATGAGAACGGTGCTACTGACCGGCGTGCGTGTCGTACCAGCCGGCGAGATACCTGCGAACCACGGCACCGGGAACGGACGGCGGGACAAATCGCCCGTTATCACCGAACCAGCTGTAGCGCGCGAAGATTCTTCGATACCGGTCCAGAGCTTCTTTGCGGGTCAACCAGCGGCCCGGCGCCTCTTCGCCGAAAAGCCCGCTGTCGCCGAGATGGAAGCGCCAGGGAACGTAATTGCCCTCGCGCGCCGGCTTCGGCGGCCGGTGGGTGCTCACGAGGTGCTGCGGCACGATTTTGAACCGGGTGTAGCCCAGTTCGCTCAGCGCGTCGAATTCGCGGACCAGGGCGTCCCAGGAGACCTTTTCGGACTCGATGGAGACGAACGCCGGCATTTCGCTTTGGCCATACAGCCCGCTGAGCGCCGCGAGGTCCGCTCCCTCGATGTCGATCTTGAGGTAGTAGGGGACGCCGTACTTGCTCAGCAGGTACGACAGCGGCACCCCGTGAACGGTGAGGGTATCCGTTGCGTTGTGTGACAGCTTGCCGTTGCGCTCCGCCCAGTCCTTTCGCGTTGTTCCCCAGACGCTTTTCTCGTTGGGGTAAAACGTGACCGGGCCTTCACTTTCTGTGACCGCCACGTTTTCGACGGCGAGCCGGCCGGCATCAATGTCGGCCTGGTACTTGTCGCGCACCAGACCGCACATGTCCTCGGCGGCATCCACGCCGACGACCGAGAAGCCTTTCGCGAGGTAGAACGCGGTGTCTGACCCATCGTTCATGCCCAGGTCAAAGATCAAACCCCCGTTCATGGGCGTGAACGCTAGCGGTCAACGCCTTCCTTCATTGCGGTTTTCTGGAAAACGCATCTGAACGGTGCCGGAGAATTTGTGCTCTTAATAGGCTAATGGGTTGATTTGCGGGTTAACACACAGCGAACAGCGGTCGCGATCACGCTGCGTGAGCGGCTAGCGCGAAGCCAGGGGCCGCCCGAAGTGGCGAGGTCGTCACGCTAGGGTCGGGGCGAAAGGACGGTGGGGCGTGACGGCACTGGGCCTTTTCGTCGACCTGCGACACCTTGACAGCTCGGGGAGGTCGCCGGCGTCGCATGTGAGTCACACCCTGGAACTGCTCACCGGGGCCGAAAGCCTCGGCTGCGAAGCAGTCTGGCTCACCGAGCATCACGGGTTCACCGACGGCTACCTCGCGCAGCCTCTCGTGTTGGCAGCCGCGGTCGCCGCACGCACGCAGCACATGCGGCTCGGCACGGCCGTGGTTCTGGCCGGGCTTCGCCACCCGCGTCATCTGGCCGAAGAGGCGGCCATGGTCGATCTGATCTCCGGCGGCCGCCTCGAACTCGGGCTCGGCGCCGGATACGCACAGGCGGAGTACGACGCGTTCGGCGTCGACATGGCGCGCCGCTTCGACCGCACCGACGCGACGGCGCTCGAGGTCCGGCGCCTGCTGGCCAGCGGCGAGATCACGCCCGGTCCGGCGCAGCAGCCGCTGCCGATCTGGCTGGGCTACCAGGGACCCAAAGGCGCCGCCCGAGCCGGCCGGGCCGGTATGGGCTTGCTGAGCCTCGACCGGTCGCTCGTCGAGCCGTACCGGGCGGGGCTCGCCGAAAGCGGCAGTGACTGGTCGCAGGCTCGCATGGGCGGCCTGGTCGAGATCATCGTGGCCGACGACCCACCGCGCGCCGCGGAGCGGCTGCTCCCACACTGGGTGCACCAGCAGAACACGTATCGAGCGCTGCGCCGCAAGCCGGACGGCTCACCGCTGTCTGCGATCCAGCTCGACCGAGCGCGCGAGGGCCTCGCGCAGACCGGGCGTTTGGGAAGCCTGCAGGTGCTGGACGTCGAGAGCACCGTCGCCGAACTCCGCGATCGGGTATCGGGATTACCCGCCGAGTACGCGTATGCCTGGCTGAGCCTGGCCGACATGCCCGACGACCTCACCGAGCGCCATCTGGAGCTCTGGTGCGGGCCGGTTCGCCAAGCGCTCGAAACCGCCGCGTAGCGAGCCGGGCCATGACCGTGCCCATCGAAAACGACAAGTCGCATCCGCTCTGGATGTACTGCATCCTGTCCGGAACGGTGTCGCTGGGCTACGGATCGATCTACACGCTGCTTGCCGACCTGCGCGACAAGTACCACTTCTCGGAAACCGAGCTGGGTCTGATCGCGGGCGCCGGCTTCCTGGCCGGCTTGCTGGCCCAGCTCTTCCTGGCGAGACTCGCTGACCGCGGCTGGTCGGCGGCCATGGTGCGCGGAGGCCTCATCGCGGCCGCGGTGGCGATGGTCGGCAGCGCGCTTTCGACGCAGTTCTGGGCGTTTCTCGTGTCACGGTTCCTGCTCGGGCTGGGCAGCGGCGCGGTCAGTCCGGCCATTCGCCGCATCATCGTCAACGCGTCCGCCGAGGACTCATCCGACAGGCTCGGCGCTAACCTCGGGCGGCTCGCGGCATTCGAAATCTCCGGCTTCGTGCTCGGCCCGCTGATCGCTGCGGTGGCAGCGCAATTGCTCGGACTGCACGCCCCGTTCATCTTCCTGGCCGGGCTCTTCGTCGTGGTGCTGGCCGGCTCGACGCGCTTGCCCCTTGCCGCCGGGCCCCGCAGCGAGCAACGCCAGGTGATTCGCCGGCTGCTCGGCATCCCTGCGATGCGGGCAGCACTCGCTGCCTGCGTCGCGTTCTACATCACCATCGGCATGTTCGAGGCGGTCTGGGCCATCCTGCTGCGCGACCACGGCGCGTCGACGTGGCTCATCGGGCTGACGCTCTCGCTGTTCACGGTCCCGATGATTTTCCTCGCACCGCTCGGCGGCCGCGTCGCCCAGCGCCGCGGGCCGATGCGCGTTGCCGCCGTCAGCATCACGCTCGCGACCGCCTGCACGTTCAGCTACGGCGTGCTGCCGAGCCTGTGGCTGCTGCTTGCCGTCTCGCTGATCCACGCCGTCGCCGATTCCTTCACTCTCCCGGCCAATCAGGTCGCGGCAGCGATGGCCGCCCCGCGGCAGGACGCGTCCTCCGGGCAAGGGCTGCTCGGCGCGACGGGGCTGGGCGCAGCGGGACTCACCGGGCTGCTCGCCGGCTATACGTACGAGCATCTCGGCCGAACGGCTCTGTTCGGCGCTACGGCGGCAGCCATGGTGGGCTTCCTCGCCCTTGCACTGATCTCCAGCAAGGCGGTGCTCCGTCCCGCGCCGGTGGAGGCCGAAGCGCTGAACGTCCCATAGCCGCAAAGCCGACGGGGGTCAGTCCTCCCAGCGCCGGCGCAGCGCGCGCACGTCACGCATGACGGCCGTGGTGTCGAACGGCGTATCCCAATCGGCTCCGGCGCATTCCCGATAGACCCGATGGACGGTGGCGGCCAGCCGCCATGGCTCGCCCCATTCGGCATACGGGCCGAGGTCCAGGCCCGTGCAGCAGTCGAGCACGCTCGTCCCCGCTGCCCAGCAGGCCACCGCGTGCGCCTGCACATCCTGCAGATAGACCCGGGCGCCGCGCACATCGTCGACGCCGCCCACCGGGCCATGCCCCGGGACCACATGCTCCGGGGCGAGTGCCTCAACCTGCTGCAGCGCCTGGATCCAGCGATCGGTCGACCCCTCCCAGCCGATCGGCGTGCAGCGGCTGAAGAGCACGTCCCCCATGAGGACCACGCCCTCGTCCGGCACGTGCACTACGAGGTCCCCCTCGGTGTGAGCGGGACCGACGTGCAAGAGGTCGACGCGGACGCCACCGACGTCGAGTGTGGTGTCCCCGTCGATCACCTTCGTCGGCGGGGTCAGGACCACCTCGGAGAAGTCGAAGGGCGCGAACTCGTGGACGAGATCGGCCAGATGTTCCGGGGGGTCGGTCATCGTGCGTATCGCCTCCGCCGCTTCCGGCGTGAAGGCGGCGAAGCGCTCGGCGCACCCGCGATGGGCGATGATCTCGGCTCCGGCGAAGACCTGGTTTCCCCAGCAATGGTCGCCGTTGTGGTGCGTGTTGACGACCGTCCCGGGCGGCTCCGGCCGGACCTCGGCGTAGAGCGACGCCATCTCGCGGGTCAGCTTCACGTCGTACAGCGTGTCGACGACCAGGCCGCTCCCGGCGTCGACCAGACCGGAGTTCGACCAGCCAGTGTCGGAGCGCGGCTGCTCGCAGGCATAGACGTGTTCGGTCAGCCGGAGCCGTTGCACGAGCGCAGCCTAATGGGGCCGCGGTCAGGTCTCGACGAGGTGGTCCAGCAGCCCTTCAGCGACACCGCCTGGGAGGGGGCTTTCGTAATCGCCGCCTCCTCAGTGCGGCGTCAAGCCACCATCGACGATGAGCACCTGGCCGGTGATGAAGCTGCCGGCATCCGAACACAGCAGCAGGGCCGGGCCGACCATCTCATCGATGTGCGCAGCGCGGCGCATGAACGCGGCCTTCGACATCGACGCGACCGCCTCGGGCGTGTTGTTGCGAACCATGTCGGTGTCCACCGTGCCGGGCGCGAGGGCGTTGACCCGGATGCCCTTCTCCGCAAAGACAGCCGCCATCGAACGCGTCATCGCCATCAGGCCCGCCTTCGCCGCGGCGTACATCGCCGTGTTCGCCGAGAAGAGGAACGCACCGGCGGAGACGACGTTGAGAACGGCCGCGTTCCCCGATGCTTCGAGATGAGGCAATGCCCGCTCGACGAGGAAAACCGGGCCGCGCAGGTTGGTGCCCAGCGATTTCTCCCAGGCGTCGACGGTGAGCTGACCGAACGGCAGCGTCAAGGCGTTCGCCGCATTGTTGACGACGATGTCCAGCCGGCCGAACTCCTCGACGGTCCGGTCGACCAGAGCGTTGATGGCGTCGATGTCGCCCATGTGGGTGGGCACGCCGAGGGCCTCACCGCCCTGCGACCGCAAGTGCTCCTGCATGGCCGCGCACGCCTCCGGCTTGCGGCTGGCAACGACGACCTTTGCCCCGGCCGCCACCAAACCCTCGGCGATGGCGTAGCCGATCCCCCGCGTTCCACCGGTGACGATCGCGACTCGGCCCGTCAGGTCGTGCAGGGTGCTGAGTTTCGCGCGATCCATGTCGTCTCCTGGAACGATGCCGGTGCTGGAGTGAATTCGTAACGTCGTTACCCTAGCGACGGTGTGATCGGCGCTGGACAAGGGTGACCCACGGGTGGTGACGGCATGACTTCACAGCGGGCCTGCGCAGGGCAGGTCGCCCTCGTCACCGGCGCGAGCCAGGGCGGCACCGGGACGGCCATCGCGATCCGGCTGGCGGCAGAGGGTGCGGCAGTGGCGATCGCCGCGCGCACCATGGCGGGGCTCGAGGAAACCCGGCGCAGGATCGAGGAGGTGGGCGGCACCTGCCTGGTCCTGCAGGCCGACCTTGCCGACCCCGCGGGCGGGCGGGGTGAGCTGGTCGCCCGTACCGAAGCCGAACTCGGCCCGGTCGACATCCTGGTGAACAACGCGGCCATGGGCGGGTACGTGCCCTTCGACCAGGCGACACCGAAAGCGCTGGAACGCTGCCTGCAGGTGAATCTGTGGGCACCGTGGGAGCTCATGAAGGCCGTCGTCGCCGGCATGCGCGAAAGAGGTCGAGGCTGGATCCTGAACCTCACATCGTTCTCCGCGGAATTGCCGCCCGGCCCGCCGTTTCCCACGAATCTGCCGGGCAAGGCTGGCTTCCAGTACGGCGCGACGAAGGCTGCTCTCAACCGGCTGACGGTCGCCGCCGCGAGCGAATGCGAAGGGCAGGGCGTCGCCGTCAACGCGCTCACTCCCCAAGCCGCGATCTCCACCCCGAACCTCGTCGCTGCCGGGTACATCGATCCGATCATGTTCGAGCCGCTCGAGACGATGGCCGAGGCAGCGCTCGCCCTCTGCTCGAGTGACCCCGCCGTCCTCACCGGCCGCATCGCGTTCAGCCTGCAGCTTCTGCTGGAGCTACGCCGGCCGGTGCTCGACCTGCGTGGTGAGCAGCTCGTCGCCGAATGGCAGCCCGCGGATCTGCCCGCGGTCATCGCGCGGCAGGAGGAGAACCTCGCCGGGCGCGGTTGGCCGGACGCCTACACGTTCGGCCGGGTCAACAGCCCGCGGCCCTGACTACTTCTGCATGCCGCCGGAAACCGAGATGTCGTCGCCGGTGACGAACGACGAGGCGGCACCGGCGAGATAGACGACCGGCCCGACGATCTCGTCCACGGCAGCGATGCGCTTCATCATCGTTCCGCCTGCGACAAGGTCGAGGAAGCCGGGCGCGGTGCGAGCGCCGCCCTCCATCATCTCGGTGAGGAACGGGCCGGGCGACAGCACGTTGACCCGGACCTTCCAGAGCGCCCACTCCTGCGCCATGCTCTTGGTCAGGTTGATCAACGCCGCCTTGGAGGCCCCGTAGGCGCAGACGTTGGGGCCGCCCGAGTAGCCGGCCATGGTGGCAATGTTGATGATGCTGCCGCCGCCGGCTTCACGCATGATCGGCGCGACACACTGGCTCATGCGCAGCGGACCCTCGAGATTGACCGTGAAGACCTTGCGCCAGTACTCCAGGGTCATGTCCGAGGCGGTGACCCGGGCCGGATTGATCCCCGCATTGTTGACGAGCACGTCGATCGATCCGAGCCGGTCGCGTACCTGATCGACGAACCCGGGGATGGCTTCCCAGTCTCCGACGTGGCAGGCGAGGCCGATGACCTCCGCGCCGGTCTCGTCGCGCAGTTCCCGAGCGACGGCATCGCACAGGTCCTGCTTGCGACTGCTGACGACGACGGACGCTCCCGCAGCAGCGAGCCCGCGCGCCATCGCCTTGCCGATGCCCTTGGTGGAGCCGGTCACGATCGCGACCTTGCCGTCGAGGCTGAACAGGCTGCTACCCATGACGATCCGCGCGTGTCACGGTGCGCTTCCGGGCCGCCGCCTTCTTGACTGCGGCAGGCTGCGTGGCGACGCGCTTCTTCGGCGCCGCCTTGACCGCCTTGCGTGGGGGGATGGCCGGAGGTGCCGCTAACAATCCCGTCATGAAGTGCCTGACGACGTCACCGCAGTCCTTCTGGGAAGGAGTCGCGAAACCGAGCACCGAGAGCACCCGGAGTCCGATTTCGATGCTCCAGATGATCTTGACGACGGCGTCGAGGTTCACGGCCGGGTCGAAGCCTTCGGCAGCCCGACGGGCGCGGAACGTCCTGGACGAGGAGCTGAGCCGTTCGCCGAGCGTGTCGTGCAACCGGCTCTTGACCTCGTCGTCGACCCGAGCGGCAAGCGCTCCCTCGAGGACGAGTGACATCAGCTGCTCGCGGCTCTTGTAGTGCGCGAACTGGTACGTCACGACATCCACGAGCGATTGCGCTGCCACGTCATCCGGCAGCGTCCACATGTCGGTGGTCAGGCGCGCATCCACCGCCTCCGCCAGCAGATCCGCCTTCCCGCGGAAGTTGCCGTACAGGGCGCCGCTCGTCACACCCAAGCGCCGTCCGAGATCACGGACCGAAGCGGAGGCATAACCTTCTTCGGCGAAGACCTCCGCTGCCAGCTCCACCAGAAGCTCGCGAGTGGTACGCGACTCGGGCGTGGTGGTTGCCGGACGAGGCACCGGCGCGCGCGATCTTGGCATGCCGGGGATGATAACGATGTTTTGCCCGCTGCGGCAGGCCTGTTTCAGGCGTGTGTGTAACGGCGTTACGGTAGCCGCAGATTCGCTCGAGTCCACCGGGCGGGTGACCGTGGCCGTCCGGCTACGATCCCGACACGGGTGAACACCCGGCAATCACCGCACAGCGCAGGCTGGTCCGAGCACGGGAGTTTTCATGGCCTCATCACCGAGCGGTCTCGTCGCCGGCCGCCGGGCCATCGTCACCGGGGCCTCCCGCGGGATCGGCGCGGCGATCGCCGAGCGGCTCGCCTACGAGGGAGCCGACGTCGCCGTCGTCGCGCGAACCGTCGATGCGCACGACCACCTGCCCGGGAGCCTGTCCGCGACGCTGGCGAGGCTGTCGGCAAGCGGCCGGATCACCGCAGCCGTGGCTGCTGATCTGTCCGACCCGGCTTCGCGATCGACGATCGTCCCCCGGGCGGAGGACGCGCTCGGTGGACCCATCGACATCTTGGTCAACAATGCCGCGGCCGCCATCTACGCACCGCTGAGCGGCTACCCCGCCAAGCGTCGCCACATCACGTTCCAGGTCAACGTGGAGGCTCCGCTCGACCTGGCGCAAGCCGTCCTGCCCGGCATGCTCGAACGCGGCGAAGGCTGGATTCTCAACGTCAGCAGTGCCACGGCGAGAATCCCGGATCGGCTGGCGGACAACCCTCCGGCGACGACGATGGCCGTCTATGGCGCCTCGAAGGCCGCGCTGAATCGTCTGACCGTCGGTCTGGCCGCCGAGGTCTTCGGCACCGGAGTGCGGGTCAACACCGTCGAACCGCGATCTGCCGTACTCAGCGAAGGCGCGGCTGCGCTGGTCGGAGACCGGCTCCGGCCGGATCAGGTCGAAAGCATGGAACAGATGGTGGAAGCCGCGCTTTACCTCTGCCGGTGCGAGCCTGAGGTGACCGGCCGGGTCACCGTGAGCCTCGACCTTCTCGCGGAGACCGGCCTTCCCGTCCGCGCGCTGAACGGCGCCGAGCTCGGGAGCGCTGTCACCACCTCGTAACGGCGTTACCGCCACGGCCGCCCAGGTCTCGATCCGACTCAGCGCAAGGGAGGGCCCGAGGGTGACACAGGCAGAGGCTCCACCGACGGCCACTCGGCCGCTGCTCGCGCTCGACTTCGATCTGCGCCATCCCGAGCACGTCGGGGCCAGCGGCCCGGCGACCTACGCGACGGCGCTGGACATCATCGGCTGGGCCGACGACATCGGCTTCGAGCGGGTGGCGTTCGGCGAGCACCACCAGTCCCCCGACGGATACCTGCCCTGCCCGCTCGTCTTCGCCGCTGCCGCCGGAGCCCGTACCCGGCGTATGCGGATACGCATCTCGATCCTGCTGGCATTGCTGTACGACCCGCTTCGGCTGGCGGAAGAAGTCGCGGTCGCCGACCTGTGCACCCGGGGCCGGCTCGATCTCGGACTCGGGGTCGGCTACGTCGAGGACGACTTCACCGCCTTCGGCAGGGACTACCACCAGCGCGGCAGGAACCTCGACGAGCTGGTCGCATTCTTGCGTCAAGCCTGGACCGACGAGCCGTTCGAGCACAACGGCACGACCGTCCGGGTCACCCCGCGACCGTTTCAGGACCCGATGCCGATCTACCTCGGCGGCGGGGCTTCGCGGCGCAGCATCGAGCGGGCCGCAACGCTTGCCGACGGTTTCTTTGCGCCCGGGATGCAGCGTCCGTGGGAGGCCTATCGCAAAACGTGTGCCGCACTGGGCAAGCCCGACCCAGGCTCGTGGGCTCCCCGCGGACCCATCTTCCTGTGGGTGACGACGCGGGACAAGGACGAGACCTGGGCGCGGTTGGCCCCGCACATCCGTCACCAGATCGACTCCTATGGCCAGTGGACGAAGACCGGCCTCGGCACGGCGACCGGACCGTACATCCCGACGAACGACACCGAAAGCCTGCGGCAGGGCGGCGCCTATCAGGTCGTCACGCCGGACGAGGCCATAGCGCTCGCGACCGGCCTCGGGCCCGCCGGGGAGCTGCATCTCAACCCGCTGCTCGCCGGCATCGATCCGGACGAGGCGTGGGCGATGCTGCGGACGTTCGAGCGAGAGGTACTTCCACATCTCGGCCACCGGGAGCTGGGTCCGCTACCGTCCGGTTCCTGACCCGAAGGAGCACCCATGCTGGAAGGCACTGCCGACGTCTGGACCGCGATGTCGACGGCGCGTGCGATCCGCCGCTTCACCGACGAGCCGGTCGACGACGCCACTCTTGCCCGGTGCCTGCAGGCCGCCACGTGGGCCCCGTCGGGAGCCAATGCCCAGGAATGGCGCTTCGTCGTGCTGCGCTCACCCGAGATGCGCGCGGTCGTCGCCCAAGCGGCGGGCCGGGCACTGGAGATCATCGAGCCGGTCTACGGGATGGCGCGCCCGGCCGACGACGATGACAGCCGCCGGGCCCGGAGTAATCGCGCGACGTACGAATTGCACGACCGGGCGGCCGAACTCACGTCTGTGCTCTTCGTGCAGCGCAGCTTTCCGACCGCATCCGATCTGTTGCTCGGTGGCTCGATCTTCCCAGCGCTGCAGAACTTTCTGCTTGCCGCACGGGCGCAGGGTCTCGGGGCGTGCATGACCAGCTGGGCGTCCTACGGCGGCGAGCAACTGCTGCGGGACGCTGTCGGTGTGCCGGAAGAGTGGATGCTCGCGGGTCACGTCGTGGTGGGATGGCCCCGCGGAAAGCACGGGCCGGTGCGCCGCAAGCCCGTCACCGAGGTGACCTTCCTCGATCATTGGGATGCGCCGGCCGATGCGCTCTTCGCCGACATGTCCTCCTGACCGCGATCCGTTTAGGGAAGGACCGTCGCCGTCTCTCCGTTGCGGATGCGCCCGGCGGCGTAGATGAAGATGGACGTCGTCATCCGGGCGTAGAGCATGCACTGCAGGGGCGTCGCGTCGGGCGGTAGCTGCCCGTCCTCCGGAGCGACCTTCTCCCACGCCAGCCGTGCCCGACGGCATTCGTCGGCTGGGCCCAGGCGAACGGGATCCTCGGCCCACTGGGCCGGGATCTGCTTCGTCTGCAATGCCACGGTCATCTCATGTCCAATGTCGCCCGAATCGGGAGCTATGGCGTGAGCCGATCGGGTGGCATGTGGTGGGGCAAGAGGTTGATGAGACCGGCAAACGGCGTAGTCCCGCTACTCCTCCTCGGTGGCGTAGACGTTCCGCTCAGCCTCGAGAAGGCCGGTGAAGAGCTCGGTGGGTGGGAGCGGACCGGGCCGGGCAGCCACCGACGGCATGATGCCCTCCCGGCGAGCCAGGTGAGCCATGCTCTCGCGCCGGCCCGAGTAGGCCAGCGGCTGGCGCAGCATCCAGAGGATTCCCTCGGCCGCCACTGCAGACGGCTCCCAGTCGCTGTGGTCCATGAGAGGGGTGTTGGCGATGAAGCCCTCGGACGCGACAGGAACGTCGATGCGGAACACGTTCGCCGCAATGCGCATGGGCGCGAGCTGGCGGGCGAGGTCGACCGTGAGCCGCTCGAGACCGACCTTGGCGATGCCGTACGACATGTTGCCCGGAAACGGGGAGAGCGCGGCAAACGAGGAAACGTTGAGGATGCGACCCTCGCCCGCGGCCCGCATGTGTGCCACGGCAGCCCGGCTCGCCACGAGCGGCGCATCCAGATCGATGGCCATGACGAGGTCGTGGCGGCGCAGCGGGATGTCGAGGTCGCCGATGAACGTGACAGCCGCATTGTTGATCAGCACGTCGAGCCGCCCGAGGTCGGCCACCGTGCGCTCGACCATCGCTGCGACTTGGGCCCGGTCCGACAGATCAACCGCGACGCTGATGGCCGTTCCGCCCTGCGCCCGTATCTGATCGACGACGTCGTCGAGCGTGCCGGGGGTGCGCTGCGGCTGCGCCCGGGTGGAGCGGGCTGCGCAGGCGACTGCATATCCGGCATCGGCGAGAGCGAGCGCGGTGGCCGCGCCCACGCCGCGGCTGGCTCCGGTGACGAGTGCAACCTTGCCGTTCATGTGCCGCCTCCGCAGTCGAGGTGTTCGGGTTGGTCTATCTTCCCGGACCATGGGAGTGCAGCAATGACCGTCGCGGTGGTGACCGGTGCGGCCAGCGGCATGGGCCGGGCGTGCGTGGATGCCATCCAAGGCCTTGCCGACGTGATCGTCGCCGTCGATCTGAAGGCACCGGACATTGCCGGCACCGTCGCCGTCGCGTGCGACGTTTCGGATCCCGCGGCGGTGTCGGCGCTTGCCGCTCGCGTACGCGAGCTCGGACCGTTCCGCGCCCTTGCGCATGCCGCGGGGATCTCGCCGGTCATGGCTGACGCGCGTCGCGTGTTCGAGGTCGATCTCGTCGGCACCCAGCTCGTGCTCGATGCGTTCGAGGACGACGTGATGCCCGGCTCGGCAGCCGTGTGTTTCTCGTCGGTGGCGGCGTACCAGATCGCGCCTTACGCCAACGCCGAAATGGACGGGCTGATCGACGATCCGCTGGCGCCCGGCTTCCTGGACCGAGCCGCGGCTGCCTACACCGACTCGGGACTGGCGTACTCCTTGGCCAAGCGGGGCGTCATCCGGGCTTGTGGCCGCGCGGCGGTGCGCTGGGGGCAGCGCGGCGGGCGGGTGAACTCGCTGGCGCCCGGCCTGATCGATACCCCGATGGGACAAGCGGAATTTGCCCAGCAGCCGATGATGAAGCCGATGCTGGACAACACTCCGCTCGAGCGCTTCGGCCATGCGGAGGAAGTCGCGTCGGTCGTGGCGTTCCTGCTCTCGGACGCTGCGTCGTTCGTCTCGGGAATCGATGTGGCCGTGGACGGCGCGCTCCTGCAGGGAATGGCGGCAGCCGCCTCGCAGTAGCGCTCAGCCGGCGAAATCGTCCAGCGTGCCGAGATCACGGATGGCTGCGCAGCTGCGCGTCGCCATGGCGAGAAACATCTCGTCCGCCTCGGGTGACGGTTCGGCGGTGGCGTAGACCCGGCCGAGCACTGTGATGAGTGGGCCGTGCAGGACGTCGAGCCGGTAGTCGGCCTTGGCGTCGTCGAGCGGGTAGTCCACCCCGTATGCGGCGAGTGCTTCCACGTAGGCGGCGAGCAGGTCGTGCTCGAGGCGGCGACGCTCGGGCGGCAGCAGGCTGGTGCCGAGGAAGTACGCCACGTCGAGCGTCGGTGAGCCCGACGTGGTGGTCTGCCAGTCGACCGCCGAGACGGATGCCCCGTCGGGGGCGAACATGAGGTTGTCGAGCCGGTAGTCGCCGTGAATGAGCGTGAACTGCTCACGTTTCAGGCCGGCCCAGGAACCGGTGGCCGCGGCAGCAGCGCGGAGGGTCTCCCGGTCTGCGGCAGAGAGCCGCTCGCGGTAGAGCTCGATGAACTGGTCGGTCGACGTCTCCATGATCGCGCCGAGGAAATCGGCGCTGGCGGCGTCCATCGGCGAGAGCCAGGCCGCGTGTTCCTCCAGCAACGGGGAGCCCCACAGCGGCGCGTGCAGCCCCGCCAGGTTGACGACGGCAGCCGCCGCCTGGGTGCTGGTACAGCCATCGGCCTGGCGCCCGGGCACCCGCGGAGCCAGATCGTCCAGCAGCAGCACGAACGAGTTCAGATCGCCGGTGATGGCGGCGAACCAGCAATGGGGAGTGTCCACGGACGTGTGCGGTTTGAGGTCCTGATAGAAGCGGACCTCCTTCTCGAAGCCCCGGCTGACCCGCGCCCGCGCTTCCGCGTCGCCCGCCGCGATCTTCAGCACCAGCGTCGCCGGGAGCGCACCCACCGGCGAGACATCGAGCTGCAGCCGGTAGCTGCGGCCGATCTGCCCGGTGCCGATCCGTTCCAGCTGCACGCCGCGTACGAGCCCGTCATGCCCGGCGCTGTGCAGAGCGCCGGTCAGCCATTCCGCGGTGACGTCTTCCGGCTCGTCCACCGGCTGCACGTTGGCGCTCATCAGCTCCGCCGATCCCGCTGGCTAGATGTGCCGGCCTCCGCCGATTTCCAGCACCGTACCGGTCATGTAGGACGACCGGTCGGACAGCAGGAAGAGCACGACCTCGGCCACCTCATCGGTCTCGCCGGCCCGGCCCAGCGGGATCTCGGCGATGCGCGCCTGGAAGACGTCCTGCTTCATCGCCTCGGTCATGCGGGTCTTGATCAGGCCCGGCTGCACGGCGTTGACCCGGATCCCGTAGCGGCCGAGCTCTTTCGCTGCGGCCTTCGTCATTCCGACGAGGCCGGCCTTCGCCGCCGAGTAGTTCGTCTGGCCCGGATTGCCGACCTTGCCGCTGATGGACGAGATGTTCACCATCGCGCCGCCGCGGCCCTGCTCGCGCATCACGCCGGCGGCGGCGCGGGTGCCCAGCCACCCGCCGATGAGGTGGATGTCGATGACCTGCCGGAAGTCGTCGAGCGTCATGTTGCGCAGCGTCTTGTCGCGGGTGATCCCGGCGTTGTTGACCCAGAAGTCGAGGCTGCCGAAGGCCTCGGTGCACGCCGTGACGGCCGCGGCGACGTGCTCCTCGCTGGTGACGTCGCAGGCGCTGGCGATGGCCTTGCCGGGCCCGGTGGCCGACAGCGACTCGGCGGCCTTCGTGGCGGTGTCGACATCGAGGTCGGCCAGCACGACGGAGGCACCCTCGCGCACGAGCGTTGTGGCAATAGCCAGCCCGATGCCCTGCGCACCACCGGTCACGACGCCGGCCCGGCCCGCCATTTCGTTCACTGCGCACTCCTGCTCGTCTCGGGGTTTCGTTACCCCGGCGACGTTAACCCGCGGAATGCGATTGCGGGCGAGCGGAGTCAGCCCCGGGCGGAGACCTCTTCCTTGGCCTGGCAGCCCGAGCCCGGGCACAGGTCACCCGAGCGACGGTGCCGGGCCACGACGAGGGCGTCACCGTCCCAACGGGCGCTTCGAAGGTCACGGCACACCGGGCATCGGCTACGGGGACGCTTTGCCATGCCTTCATGGTGCCGAACGGGCATGACAGCCGTGCAACGGACATCAGAACAGTCGGTTTCGGTGTCTGTGGCCGCATCGGCTCCGGGACGTCGAAGGGGCGGTTGACGGCTTCGATCGACGACCGTTTCGGCGTGCTCGACGGCCTTATGATGCGGCCGGCCGTAACCCGGCGCCGAAGTCGCCGCCGCACATAGGAAAACCGGCGACCGCTTTGCGTGGCCGCGAGATTGGGCCGGTGGCAGTAAATGCGGGGGTCAGAGGCCCGGCATTTACTGCCGCTGATGGCTCGGGCACCCCGCACCGGCGAGCATGTCCGCCGGTGGCAGTAAATGCGGGGGTCAGAGGCCCGGCATTTACTGCCGCCGGTTCGCGGCGAGCGCCAATGTGCCTACCGGGCGCTCGGGTGACGAGCGTGCATTTCCTCGCAGAATGGCGGCTCCGCACGGACGCTAACCTGTTGTCGGGCGCCTATTGTCGGCAGTGTGGTAGGGCAGTCGATCAAGCCGCAACGGGCTGCGCGGTTTGCTCTGCACTCCAATCCTGATAAACATCGTAGGTGGATGTGGGCTGCCATCGGAGCCACCGTCCTGGTCTTCTCCGCGGCGATCATTGACTCTCTTAGCAGGCTTCGCAGCGGTGGCTACGTACCAGGCAGCGACAACGCGGCAATTGAGTACGTAACCCGGCAGGTGGGTAGCCGATCAGTATTGGTCGGCGTCTATTCACGATTCGGCTGGCATCATCCCGGGCCGGCGCTCTTCTACCTGTTTGCTGGCCCTTACCGAATATTGGGTAGCTCGAGTGCGGCGCTGCCGTTGACCGCGCTACTGCTCAATGCTGGCTGCATCATCGGCATCGTCCTCGTGCTGTATCGCCGCGCCGGGGTGGCGATCATGTTGTGGGGCCTTGTCGTCATAGCGATCTACCTGCGGTGGCTGGACCCAGGTTTCCTGCGCAGTGACTGGAATCCGGACGTTCCGCTGTTACCGTTCACGCTCCTGGTTCTGCTGTGCTGGACGCTGATGAACGGCGACCGGTGGGCATTGCCCTTGGTCGTCGGGATCGGCTCGTTCTGCGTCCAAAGTCACGTCAGCTACGCGCTCGGAGTGGGGGCCGTTTTCTCGGCGACGGCGGTGGCTCTGGCGGCAAGGGCCATTTGTCGCCGGCGCCGGATCGGTGCGTGGAAGGTGTCCTGGCGTGTCTGGCGCGGGCCAGCGGGCGCGGCGCTGGCAATTACGGCACTGATGTGGGCGGCCCCAATTTATGACGAGGTGCGGGGCCATCCGGGCAATTTCACTCAGATTCTCGACTACTTCCAAAAGACCCGTCCCGATTGGACTTACACGCAAGGCTGGCGCGAAGTGCTCACGTCCACGGGGCGCCTCCCATCCTGGATCAGCGGACAACACCCCACGAGCCAATATCTGGCCCCCGGCCAGTTGCCGACCTGGACCGGTTATCTGGCTATCGGAGCGTTGGTGCTGGCCGTTGGCAGAGTGGTTGCACGTCCGAAAGTCCAGCAGGCGCAGCTGCTCGGACTGGCAGCGGTGGTCATCGGCGCGGCCGTCGCCGCGGTAAGGCGGGTCGTCGGACCGCTGTATCCGTATCTAGTCGAATGGACCTGGGCGGCCGGAGTCTTGCTCTGGATAGCGGTCGGGTTTGTTTTCGTGGAAGCGATGCGCGCGCGTCTCGTTCCCAACAAGGCAGCTCGCGGGACTGCTTATGCAGCCCTTAGTGCATTCGTGATCGTGGGCGCGATCACCGGCGTCAAAACGGCGCAGGTCATGCCAGGTGACATGCCAGCGGTTCGGCAGCTGTCAGCGGCGGTGCAGCGTTGGCTTGCCGCTCGTCCCCGCGGCACCGTCAGAGTAGATTTCGCCAACACCATCAAGCCGTCGCTCTTGGGAACCACGGTCGCCGGTGATGGCCTGTTCCTGGCGCTCGACCGCGGCGGTGTGGATGTCCAGGTACCACGCAGCGCGGAATTGGTATTCGGACCCACGAGCTCTAACCACGTCGACCAAGCACGCTGGCTCGTTGTCATCGCCTTCGACGCTGGGCGATCGCCACCCCCCGCGGAAGGTATGCAACTACTCGACACTTCTGGCGGGTACCAGGTCTACGCCGGAGCCATCCGTCGCTAGTCCGAGTGGGCAATGAGCGTCCGGCCACGCAGCTGGAAGTCCCAGCGCCTCGGCTGCACCGGCTCCCCACTCGCCGAGCCGATCGCTGCTACCCGCGGGGCAACCGGTCGGCCCGCACGCATCGCGTCACGATCGCCACGTCGAGCAAGCCTTCTCCGGAGAAGCGCTCGTCAAGCCGCGCGGCGGCCAGTTCGAGGGCTCTTGCCCGGGCATCGTCGTCGAGCGCGATGACCGGGCTGTAGGTGGCCAGCGTCGCCACAATGTCGGCCTTCGAGGTCGGTTGCACGTAGCGGAATTCGGCTCTCTCGACCGCACCGAACGGAGCGCCGTCGGGCAGCGTGAACTGACGCTGCCGGGACACCCCCTCCCGGTCGTGCCGCTGGACGCCGAGCGCATCCCAGTCGATGGAGGGCAGGCCGTCGTCATGGGTCATGTGGGTCCAGACGACAGCAAGCCGGCCGCCGTCTCGGAGCACCCGCGCGATCTCGCGCGACGCGGGCTGCGGATCCAGCCAGTGCCAGGCCGATGACACCGTTACGAGGTCGGCGCCGGCGCCTTCCACCGGGATGGCTTCACCCGATCCCGCACGCACCTGGAGGTGCGGCGAGCGGAGCGTGAAGACCTCGCGCATGCGCGCGTCGGGCTCGACGGCGATGACGTTCGGGACCCGTTCGGCGAGCGCCCGCGTGAACAACCCCGTGCCGGCAGCGAGGTCGACACCGAGCTCACACCGTTCGGGGATGAGCCAGGTGAGCGCGTCGGGCGCTGGTGACGGGCGCAGCCGGTCGTAGTCGGCAGCGATTTCACCGAAGGACAACGCCCGGCTCTGGGCGGAACTCACGCGTGCGGGTAGTCCTCGTCGTCCTCCCCGACCGGCGTGAGTTGCTCTTGCCGGTCGGCAGGATCAGCTTCGGCTTCCTGTGAGCCGGCCATCGAGTCGACGGCCTCGCCCTCTTCCCCGTCCGCCGCCGCCGTGACGCGCTGCTCGAGCGCGTCGGCTTCCGGAACCTCATCGGTGGGATCGGTGCGGTCATCGGTCATTGCTGCTTCTTCCCTAGAACTGCGCGAGAGCTGCGTTCAACGTCGGGCTCGGCCGCATCGACGCGTCAGCCTTCTCGTCGTCGACGAGGAAGTAGCCACCGAGATTGACCGGATTGCCTTGTACCGCGGCAAGTTCCCCCACGATGGTCTCCTCCTCGTCGGCAAGCCGCTTGGCCAGCGGGGCGAACAGCCCGGCAAGGTCGGCGTCATCGGTCTGCTCAGCGAGCGCCCGCGCCCAGTACAGCGCGAGGTAGAAGTGGCTGCCCCGGTTGTCGAGCTCCCTGACCTTCCGGGAGGGCGACTTGCGGTTCTCGAGCACCCCGCCGGTCGCGTCGTCCAGCGTCCTGCCGAGGATCCCGGCGTGCTTGTTGCCGACCTTGTCGGCCAGGAATTCGAAGGACACCGCGAGCGCCAGGAATTCTCCGAGCGAATCCCAGCGAAGGTGGTCTTCCTTCACGAACTGCTGGACGTGCTTGGGTGCCGAGCCGCCGGCACCGGTCTCGAACAGGCCACCACCCTTCAGCAACGGCACGATCGAGAGCATCTTGGCTGACGTGCCGAGCTCGAGAATCGGGAAGAGGTCGGTGAGGTAATCGCGGAGCACGTTGCCGGTGACGGCGATGGTGTCCTCGCCGTTCTTGGCGCGCTGGAGTGTGTAGCGAGTGGCTTCGGCGACCGGCATGAACTCCAGGATCAGTCCGGTCGTGTCGTGCTCGAGCAGGCACGCCCGCACCTTCTTGAGAACCTCGGCGTCGTGGCCGCGGGTCTCGTCCAGCCAGAAGACGGCCGGCGCACCGGTGGCACGGGCTCGCTCGACCGCGAGGCGCACCCAGTCGGTCACCGCCTCGTCCTTGGTCTGGCAGGCACGCCAGATGTCGCCCTCCTCCACGTCGTGCTCGAGCAACGTGGTGCCTGCGGAGTCGACGACGCGAACCTTTCCGGGGCCAGCGATCTGGAAAGTCTTGTCGTGGGAGCCGTACTCCTCGGCCTTCAGCGCCATGAGGCCGACGTTGGGGGTGGTACCCATGGTCGATGGGTCAAAAGCGCCGTGTTCACGGCAGAAATTGACGGTCTCGGCGTAGAGCGGCGCGTAGCACGAGTCGGGGATGACGTACTTGGTGTCCTGCAGCTCTCCCGCTCGGTTCCACATCTGCCCGGAGGTGCGGATCGCTGCGGGCATGGACGCGTCGATGATGATGTCGCTCGGCACGTGCAGGTTGGTGATACCCCGGTCGGAGTCGACCATAGCCAGGCTCGGACCCGACTCGTAGTCGGCGTCGATGGCCGCTTCGATCGCCTCGCGGCGCTCGGTCGGTAGCCCCTCGATCGCCGTGAGCACGGCAGCGAGGCCGTCGTTGGGATCGGCGCCCACCGAAGCCAGGTCGTCGGCGTAATCGGCGAAGACGTCAGCGAAATACGTGCGTACGGCGTGGCCGAACATGATCGGGTCGGAGACCTTCATCATGGTCGCTTTCAGATGCACCGAGAACAGGACGCCCTGCTCCTTGGCCTCGGCGACCTGCCGGGTCAGGAATGCGACAAGTGCCTTCTTGCTCATCACCGCGGCGTCGATGATCTCGCCCTTCAGCACCTTGATCGACGGCTTGAGGACGGTCACCGTACCGTCGGCCGCGACATGCTCGACGCGCAAGTCATCTGCGGCGTCCACAATGACCGAACGCTCCGAATGGCGGAAGTCGCCTTCCGGCATCATCGAGACATGTGACTTGGACTGCGTGGACCACGCACCCATCGAGTGCGGGTGTGACTTCGCATAGTTCTTGACGGACGCAGGCGCGCGCCGGTCAGAGTTGCCCGCGCGCAGCACCGGGTTGACCGCACTCCCCTTCACCGCGTCGTAGGCGGCGCGGTCGGCCTTCTCCTGCTCGGTGGACGGCGCCTCGGGGTAGTCCGGGATGTCGTAGCCGGCCTGCTGCAGCTCCTTGATCGCCGCCTTCAGCTGCGGCGCGGACGCGCTGACGTTGGGCAGCTTGATGATGTTCGCCTCGGGGGTCTGGGCCAGCGCGCCCAGCTCAGCCAGGGCGTCCGGCACCGCTTTGGACCCGAGCCGCTCGGGGAACTGCGCCAGGACGCGGCCCGCGAGCGATATGTCGCGCGTCTCGACCGGAACCCCGGCCTTACGGGCAAACGCTTCGACGATCGGCAGCAAGGACCGCGTGGCCAGCGCCGGAGCTTCGTCGGTGTAGGTGTAGATGATCTTCATGAGGCCTTCCCGCAGCGGTCAACACGTCCAAGCCGGGCCGCGTGAACGCCGGACCGTCTATACGACGAAGTTATCCGCCTTCGCGATCGAAAGCGGCCGGGCCTTTCGGCCCGTGCCGCTAGCCCGGATAACCCTCGAACATGCGGGCGAACGCATTGGACCGGAACGGCGTCACTTCGCTGGTGGGACCACTCATGATCGCGTCGGCGTGTGCGGCGACGGAATCGATGGTGAGCTCACGGTCGACGAAGCCCTCGGTCGCCACGATGCTCACCCTCGCGACATGGCCGGCACCGACGGTGAAGCACTCACCGTTCGCCGGGCACGACTCGTGCGCGAGCCAACCGACCACGGGTGCGACCTTGCGCGGCGAGAGCCACTCCCCCAACGTCTCGCTCCACGGGAACGGTCCCATCCCGGTACCCGGCCGGGTCTTGGCATAGGGGGTGATGACGTTGGCCCGGATGCCGACGTCGACACCCTCGGCCGCCATCGAGCGGGTGAGCCCGATGATGCCCATCTTGACCATGCCGTAGCCGGCGCCGCCGGCCAGACCCCATGCCGATCCCGACGAGACGTTGACGAAGCGGCCGCCTCCGTTCGCCGCCATGGCTCGCCAAGCCGGGCGGCTGACGTTGAAGTGTCCGCGCAACTGTGTCGCGAGCAACGTCTCCAGGTGCGCTTCCGGGAAGTCGGGGAACGCGCCCATCCTGGCCTGGCCGGCGTTGTTGACGACGACATCGACCCGTCCCCACGTGTCGAGCGCCGTCTGCACGATGGCTTCACCGCCTTCGGGGGTCGCGACGGTGTCACGGTTCACGACCGCCTCGCCGCCGGCAGCCTCGATCTCGGCGACCACGTCGGCCCCGGGGTCACCCACCGAGGCGCTACCGACGTCGTCGGTGTCGCTGATGGTGACGCCCAGGTCGTTGACGACGACCTTGGCGCCGCGGGAAGCAAACAGCAGGGCGTATTCACGGCCGAGGTTACGGCCCGCCCCGGTCACGATGACAACACGGTCGTCGAAGCGCAGCATGGCGCGCAACGGTAGCGGACGCCGACATCGACTGCACCCGGCACCCGGAAACCGCTGCAGTTGCGGGGATTGCCAGCACGATGAGGGGCGGGCAACCCGGCGCGCGAAGTCCCGTTCTGTTGGTCAGCAGAGAATCGACCTCATTGTCGGCTAGGAGACGACGCTTAGGACCACGCGTATATCGTCCGATTGGGTAGGGGAAGACCGTTCCGAATTCGGACCGCCCTAGGAGATGCCGTTGAAAGGCCCGCGAACGCGCGCTGCCATCATCGACGAGGCTGGGAAACTGTTCTCGACCAAGGGCTACGCAGCCACCAGCCTTGAAGAGATCGGCGCTCAGCTCGGGGTCTCCCGGGGCACGGTGCTCTTTCACTTCGACACCAAGCTCGCCCTGCTGTTCGCGGTCGTCGAGCCCTTGCAGACCGACGTCGAGGCGATGCTCACCGAGTTCGAGAAGCAGCCCAGGCCGCTTACCGGACGCCGGCGGCGGGTCTTCCTGTCCCGTTACGCCGAGATCCTGGCGACACACCCGTACGCGATGCGCCTGCTGGTGCGTGACCTCAGCTCCATCACCCAGCTGGACGTCCCCGCGACCGGTCCGGCAATCACGTCACGGCTGATGGCGCTGCTGGAAGGTCCGGATCCCGACACGGCGTTGAAGTTGCGGACCTCGGCCGCGCTCGGGGCGATCCTGCGGCCCATGGCCGTGCCCGTCGTGGAGATGGACGAAGCGGCCCGCGCGACGCTCGTCAATTGCGCGCTCGCGGCATACTCCGCGAAGGGCTGACGCGCCGCGACAGCACCCTCAGCCGGTTGCGCCGGGGGTCCCGCGCCTACAGTCGGGCCATGGCGACTCTCGACGATGCGGCGCGGCTGGCGCTGGCTCTCGATGAGACGTCGGAACGCGAGCGCCACGGCAACCGCACCTGGTCGGTACGCGACAAGGCGTTCGCGTGGGAGCGGCCTTTCAGCAAGGCCGACCTCAAGCGCTTCGGTGACGCGCCGGTGCCGGACGGTCCCATCCTCGCGGTCAGAGTTGCCGATCTCGCCGAGAAAGAGGCGGTGCTCGCCGCACATCCGGAGGCGTTCTTCACCATCCCGCATTTCAACGGGTTCTCCGCCATCCTGATCCGGCTCGACGCCGTCTCGGCCACCGTCTTGAAAGAAGCCATCGTGGACGGCTGGCTCGCCTGCGCCCCGCCGACGCTGGCCCGCGGGTTCGCCGAGCGTGAGGGGCTCGCCTGAGCCGGCTCAGCCGGGTACCGCGCGGATCTCTGCTTCGAGGCTGTCGGTGTCGATGACCGCATACGTGTACCGCGCGTTGGCCCCCCGCAACTGGCCGATGGAGCCGGGATTGACCACCAGAGTGCCCCCGACCCGCCGCACGAACGGGACGTGAGTGTGCCCGACGACGACCAGATCGGCATCGAGCGACTCCGCATCTTCCCAGCGCTTGGAATCGGGATAGAGGTAGTCGAAGTGAGGCGCCCAGGGGCTTGCGTGGGTGAGATGCAGGCGGCAGCCGCCGATCTCGCTGCGGACCACGAACGGCAACGCGTGAAGGAAGGCCAGCTCTGCCGGATCGACGTGATCGGCCTCGCGTGCCCGCACCCCTTGGGGCCCGAGCAGCACCATCTCGTGATTGCCCTGCACCGCGGGCATTTCACGCTCCCGGACCATGCGGACGACCTCGGACGAGAAGCGGTACTCGAACACGAGGTCACCGCCGGCAAGCACCGTCGACGCACCGAGCCGGTCAAGCTCGGACAGCGCCGCACCCAGGGTCGCCGCGTTGCAATGCACATCGGAGACGGCACCAAGCAACACCGTGCGCCTCCTTCCGTCGAGGATCATCATGCGCGACGCGCCGTCGGTGCTGCGCAACCCCGCTGCCTTGAACGGATTCGTAGCGGATAGGTCCACGCTGGACGGGGTTTGAAAACGCTGTGAAAAATAGTTCGTGCCGAGGCCCGCTAGCGCAGGAAGGAACGCCGCTCCGTGACCGAGCCGCCTGCGCAGAGCAGCACTCACGACCCTTCGGACGTCCCTACCGACCACAGCGCTGAAGCGCCGCCCCCCATCTTGACGCGGCCGCTGTCGGATACCCGGCACAGCGCCGTCGAGGCGGTGACCTGGCCGGTACGCGTCGCGGCGGCATGGGCCTGGCGGCTGGGGCTGCTGGCCGCCACGGTCTACTTCGCGGTGAAGGAGCTGGACCGGGTCGGCTTGGTGGTCTTCCCGTTCATCATCGCGCTGTTCCTGACCGCGATCCTGCACCCGCTCGAGGTGCGCCTGCGGCGCCTGCCGGGCCGCAAGTCGCTGTCGGCGCTGGAGGCGTTGCTGGTCGGGATCATCGTCCTCGCCGGGCTGGGCTACTTCGTCGTCTGGCAGATCAGCTCGCACGACAAGCAGCTTGCCGACCAGGTGACATCGGTCGTCGACCACGCCAAGCACTGGCTCGAGACCGGGCCGCTGCACGTCAAGTCCGCCGACCTCGACAAGGTCACGAAGAACCTGTCGAACACCATCCAGCAGCACGGCGGGACGCTCATCAGCAGCGCGATCACGACCGTGAAGGCCGTCACCGAGTTCCTCGCCGGCCTGCTGCTGGTGCTGCTGACGACGTTCTATCTGCTACGCGACGGCGACAGGGTATGGGGCTTTTTTGTCGGGCTCTTTCCCGCGGCCGCACAGACCCGCCTTGACCACGCCGGCCGGGCAGGATGGCACACGTTCGGCGGATACATGCGCGGCCAGCTGATCATCGCGCTCTTCCACGGCACGACCATCACCATCGTGCTGCTGATCTTTCGAGTGCCGCTGGCAGCGGCCCTCGGCGTGCTCATCTTCATCGGGTCGTTCATTCCCCTGGTGGGTCTGGTCGTCACCGGCGCGCTCGCAGTAGCCATCGCGCTGCTCGAGCACGGCGCGACCGCAGCGATTGCCGTCGCCATCGCGATCGTCGTGCTGGTGCAGGTCGAGGGGCATCTCCTGCAGCCGGTCATCATGAGCCGCAGCGTGGACATCCACCCGCTTGCCGTGGTGCTTTCGGTCATCGCCGGTACGACCCTGCGCGGCATCCCGGGTGCCCTGATCGCGGTGCCGCTGGTGGCATTCCTGAATACGAGCATCCGAGCTCTGCAGCATGTCCCGCCGCCGGATCCATCGCACGCGCAAGCGTCGGCAAAAGTGCCGGCGGAACCGTAGGTCCGCGCCTTTAGTCGCTGTGATTGAACTCGGCGATGGCGATGCCGAGCATGACCAGACCCATCACGGCAATGAGCCCCACCTCGAGCAAGGTCGGCACCCTCCAGCCGTTCCAGCTGACGCCGGAATTGAGGTTGGACTGCACGCCGGGCGCGAGGTGCAGGTGACGGAAGATGACACGCCGCATCGGATCCACCGCGTACGTCAGCGGATCGATCCGGTTGAGCACGGTCAGCCAGCCCGGCAGGTTCGACGCCGGGAACATGGCGCCCGACAAGAAGAAGAGCGGCATGATCAGCATTTGGGTGAGCGCCATGAAGGATTGCATCTGGCTCACCCGCGCTGCCGCCATCACCCCGAACGCGGTGATGGTGAACGCGAGCAGCAGCTCGATCCCGAATACCGCGAGGATCAGCTCGGCGTTGTACGGGACGCCCACCAGTCCGGCGATCGCGATGACCACGATCCCTTGGAAACTCGCCACTGTGGCGCCGCCGAGACACTTGCCGATGACGATCGAACTGCGCCGCACCGGCGCCACCAGCATCTCCCGCAGGAAGCCGAATTCGCGATCCCAGACGATCGAGGCTGCCGAGAACATGGCCGTGAACATGACGGCCATCGCGAGGATGCCCGGGTAGAGAAACGTCCGCAGCGAAAGGCCACCGGTGCTGCCTTGGGTGAGCCGCGACAGGCCGCTGCCGAGCACGAACAGAAAGAGGAAGGGCTGCACCAGAGACGTCACCATGCGCAACCGGTCAGCCGAGAAGCGGATCAGCTCGCGCTGCCAGACAATCTTGATGGCCCGGATTTCGCTGACGGTCGACCGCGCCGGAACCCGCACGGCGGCGACCGGCATGCTGCGCGATGAGGGCGATCCGGGGGCCTTTGATCCGGGGGCCTTTGATCCGGGGGGCTTTGTGGTGTCGGTGGCGGTCATCGGTGGGCTCCTCGAAACATCGCCATGGCGTCGCGGCCACGCTGACCGGCCGATGCCTCGGCGTCGCGGATCGTGCTACCCGTGTAGGACATGAACACGTCGTCCAGCGTGGGCCGGGCGACGCTCACCGCTCTGATCGGAATCTTGAATTCGCGGAAGAGCCGTGGGACGAAGGCTTCTCCCTGCTCGACCGCGAAGGTGACCGCACCTTCGGCGACGCTCGCGCTGAGCTGAAACTGCTCCTCCAGCGCGGCAATCGCAGCCTCATCGTCGTCGGTCTGGATCTGAACGCGATCCTTACCGACGCTGGCTTTCAGCGCCTCAGGCGTGTCCAGCGCGATGATCTTGCCGTGGTCCATGATGGCGATGCGGTCGCAGTACTCGGCCTCGTCCATGTAGTGCGTCGTCAGGAAGATCGTGATGTCTTCGGCCTGCTTCAACTCGCGGATGTAGCGCCAGATCGAGCTACGGGTCTGCGGGTCGAGGCCGACCGTCGGCTCGTCGAGGAAGAGCACACGCGGCGAATGCATCAGCCCGCGGGCGATCTCCAGCCGCCGCTTCATCCCGCCGGAGAACGTCGCCACTTTGCTTGCCCGCCGGTCCCACAAACCGACCATCTCCAGCACTTGCTGCAAGCGACCGTTCACCGCCGGGCGGGGAATCCCGTACAGCTCGGCGTGCAGGCGCAGATTGCGCTCCGCGGTGAGATACCCGTCGAGGGTGGTGTCCTGGAAGACCAGCCCGATGTTGCGCCGTACCTGGTCGCGCTCGCGGACCACATCGAAGCCCCCAACCTTCGCGCTGCCCGCGGTCGGGGTCACCAGGGTGCACAGCATGTTGATCGTGGTGGACTTGCCGGCTCCGTTCGGACCCAGAAATCCAAATGTTTCGCCGGCCTCGATCGTCAGGTCGATGCCGCGCACCGCCTCGAAGTCGCCATATGCCTTGACCAGACCGGTGACCGATACGGCGGGTTCGGCAGGCTCAGCCATTCACGTTCCCGACGCCCATATGTCGAGAGTAGTTAATCGGCTTGGCGGGACGGGTCCGTCGGCAACCTGACAGTTACCTGAAAAGGAAATCCCCATCGTGCTTTCATGATCTCCACCACCCGAGGTCAGGAGCGACATGGCGACGATCACCGGCCACTCAAACGTCTTCTTCCGCGTGCGGGCCGCTCTTGCCTTGGCAGCCGCGGGAGCCTTGCTCGCCGCGTGCGGCGGCTCATCAAAGGGTGCCTCCTCGAGCACCCCGCTTGGCACCGTGTCCACGGCACCCTCCGCGGCCGCGACGTCAAAGGCGAGTTCCGGGTCAGGATCGAGCGTCAACCTTGGCGGTGGTTCGTTCTGTGACAAGGCGCGCAAAGCCGAGACCGACACCGCAGCAGCGGCGACCAAGCTGACGGACGGCCCGGATGCGTTCAAGCAACTCGAGGAGAACGCGCAATCCGAGCTCTCCAAGCTGGTCGAGGCGGCGCCGTCCCAGATCAAGGGTCCCATTACGACGCTGGTCAACGCCGAAAATCAGTTCTTCGATGCTCTGAAGGCCGCCGACTTCGACGTCACCAAGCTCAGCACCTCCGTGACGAGTTCGTTCGATTCGCCTCAGGTGATGCAGGCCATCCAGCAGATCGACAGCTACCTGGTGACCACCTGCGGCATCAACCCCACGGCGATCCCGAGCTGAGCGGGCCTGCGCGTCAAGCGTTGAGCAGCGCGAGACGATCGGCCGCGGCGCGCAACGTTTCCAGGCGCTTGGGAAACGCGAAGCGGATCGTCCGGCGGCCGTGCTCCTGGGCGAAGTCGGGGTAGAACGACGATCCCGGCACCGCTGCGACACCGACCTGCTCGACCAGCCGGCGGGCCAGGGCGACGTCATCGCCGAGCGGGTCGACGGCGTGGGTGTCGCACAGCACGTAGTAGGCGCCGTCGGGCACCACGAACTCGAAACCGGTCTTGCGGAGCACGTCGCACAGCAGATCACGGCGCTCGCGGTACTGCTCCGCCATCGCGGCGTAGTAGTCCGGCGGCAGGGCCATGGCGGCGACACCCGCGGCTTGCAGCGGGGCCGCCGCGCCGACGGTCAAGAAGTCGTGGACCTTGCGGATCGCCCCGGTGAGGACCGGCGGCGCGATGGTCCACCCGACGCGCCAGCCGGTCACGGCGTACGTCTTGGACAGTGCATTGATGGTCACCGTGCGGTTCTCGAGACCGGGCACGGTCGCCGGCGGTACGTGCCCGCCCGGGCCGAGATAGTGGATGTGCTCGTAGATCTCGTCGGTGAAGCAGAGAGCGTCGTGCCGCTCGCACAGTTCGGCGATCAGTTCGAGTTCCTCGCGGCGAAAGACCTTGCCGGTGGGGTTGTGCGGGGTGTTGACGATGACCGCACGGGTGCGATCGGTGAACGCTGCACGCAATTCCGCTTCGTCGATGCTCCAGTCAGGCCGGTGCAGCTCGACGTAACGCGGCACGGCCCCGGAAAGGATCGCGTCCGGGCCGTAGTTCTCGTAGAACGGGGTGAAGACGATGACCTCCTCGCCCGGGTCGACGAGGGCAAGCATGGCGGCGATCATTGCCTCCGTGGAGCCGCACGTGACACAGATCGACGTTTCCGGGTCGACGTCCCAGCCCGGATAGGTTCGCGCGACCTTCTCGGCGATGGCGTGGCGAAATTCCTGCGCACCCCACGTGATCGCGTACTGGTTCACGTCAGCATCGATCGCGGCCTTGGCCGCCTCTTTGAGCTCTCGGGGGCAGCCGAAGTCCGGGAATCCCTGGGCGAGGTTGACGGCTCCGTGAGCGGCGGCGAGCCGGGTCATCTCGCGGATGACCGACTCGGTGAACGTCTCCGCTTTCGCGCTCACTCGTGAGGCATGCGATGTGGTCACTGGCTCACACTGCCATCTTTCTCATAGCGGCAGCGAAGGCCGCTGCGCGCTCCCGATAGTCGCGGAAGACGCCGAAGCTCGGCGCCGCTGGGGAGAGCAGGACGACGCCGTCCGGTGCGGCCCAGTCGAATCCGAGCCTGGTCGCCTCCTCGACGCCGGCGGTCAGGCGGGTCTCGACCAGCGGGCCGGGTTCGGCGGCGTGCAGCGCCTCGATGATGCGTGGCCCGCTTGCCGGCACCCCGAGTACGAGGAGCGGCGCCTGCCGGGCGGCGACCCCTACCGCGAGCGGTGCGTAGTCGACGCCCCGGTCGAAGCCGCCGGCGATGAGCGCGACGCGGCGGTCGGGAAAAGCGTCGAGCGCGGCAAGCGTCGGCAGCACGTTCGTCGACAGGCTGTCGTCGACGAAGGTAACTCCGTCGATCTCGCCGATGACCGCAAGCCGGCTCGCCAAGGGTTCGTAACCTTCCGCGGCCGCCGCCAGGGCGTCGTCGTCGGTCGCCTGCTCGACACCGAGTTCGCGGAGGATTGCCTGGGCCATGAGCGCATTGAGCGTGTTGTGCCGGCCCAGCAGCGGAAGCCGGCCGGTCCAGCGGCTCGGGAGGTCGGCGTCGGGAACCCAGCACACGCGCGTGCCGAGCTGGCTTCGGTGGTCGATGACGACGGCATCTTCCGCGTTGCTCACGGTGACTTCGGCGCCGGGGAGAGTGCAGAGGGAGAGCTTGTCGCGGTAGTAGGTGCCGAGATCGCCGTGCCAGTTGAGATGGTCGGGGTGCAGCGACGTCACGGCGACGACCCGGGGAGCGACGTGCAGGTCGGTCACCTGGTAGCTGGACGTCTCGATGACCCAGAAGTCCGCCTGCTGCGGGGTGAGTGGATCCCACGGAGGCTTGCCGATGTTGCCACCGATGAAGCACTGAAAACCCAGCCGTTGCAGCAGATGTCCGGCAATGGACGTGGTCGTGGACTTGCCCTTGGTTCCCGTGATGCAGGCGACGCGCTCCCGGTCGGCCTCCTGCATCCAGAGCCCGATCCCGCCCGCTACCGGGACGCCGGCTGCCTCGAGCTGTTCCACTTCCTCGCGATAGCGGCTGATCCCGGGCGTCTTGACGACGACCTCACAGGAGAGCAATGCATCCAGGCCGCCGTGATCGGTCTTGATTGCTCCGGAGTCCGCAGCAGGATCGTCGTCGACGAGGACCGGCGACACCCCAATCGCCTGTAACCGCCGCAAATTTGCGTGCCCCTCGACCCCCAGGCCCCAGACCCCGACCCGGGCGCCCCGGAGGTCAGACCACGACAGATTCGGGCGAGTATGCATCGGGGATCGCGTCCGGAGGAATGGCCGACATCAGTTGTGCGACATCTTGGGCACTCGTGGGCGGGACCTCGGCGGCCAGCAGCTGCACCAAGGCATCGCCCGCTCGATCGCTGCGTTGCGCCGTGAGTGTCATCGCAGCGCGGCACTCGTCGATATCACCGACGCACTCGAAGGGTTTGCGGTCCGGCAGCACCCCGAGCAAGGCTCGGAACTGATCGGCCAGCTCCGGGTTGCGCAGTGGTTCGGTCGTCCCGAAGATGCTGCCGAGCTCATCGGGGGTGAGGAACGGCGCGAGCACCAGGTCGATGAAGCAGCACTTGTCGCAATGACCGCACCAGTGGTCGAGGCGCGCGGCCGGATCGATGTGAAATGCCCTGTTGCAGCTGCGGAAGACGTGGTGATACGCGCGCAGCTTGGCGAACCGCTCTCCGACCCAGAGCTCGGAGTAGGGCCGCAGCAGCGAGAAACAGCTGAAGTCTCCGCCGATGGACTCGGCAAGCACCGCGCTGAACGCCTGCTCGAACGCCCAGCTCTTGGAGTACTGATGGTTGATACTGCGCCCGTCGACCACGAGCGTCGGCGCGGAGGCCGATCTCTCGTTCGACATCACGACGGCGTCCCGTCCGGCGCTCACCGCAGCCAGCACGGCGACAGCCGAGAGAATGCCCGTGACCGGGACGTGACCGTTGAGAAAGCCGAGCTCTCGGGAGCGGAGCACCTTCGCATCGATGGTCCGGCTGGCGCGGACAACGGGAAAGCCGCTCAGCGCTGCGGGCGCCTCGATCGCGTCGAACAGGGCTCCACCCGGGCTCGACACGAAGAGCGCGACATCATCGAACCGGGAACGCACCTGCTCGACGGAGACGATCGAGTCGATGCCCCCGCCGAAGGGAACGAGCGGACATCCGTGGGATGGCTGGTAGCCCGCCGGCCGGGGGTCGGCGTCACGTGCCCGAAGCTCGATGTCGAGCTCGAGTCCGTTGCGGTAGCCGAACTCCCCGAGTCCCTGCCGGTAGAAGTCATTCAGCAAGGAGCGCTCGGCAGGCGTGAGGGCATGCTCGCCGAAGTCGATGACCGGCGGCGCCGAGGTCTTGTAGTACGAGACGCCCGCCAGCAGAAAGATCAGCCGCGCCGCCGCCTGGACTGCCGGATCCGACGCATCGAGCGGCTCGCTGAGCGTCACCCGCTCGACAAATTGCAGGTCAGCCAGGGAGTACCGGCAGCTGACCGACGCATCACGGAGGTCGAACCCGTCATAGCGGAAAGCGCCCGGCACGCGCCCACGCTATCCGCCGAGCGGACGATTGGGCAGTCAGCCAGTGCGGGACGCGCGGTTCACGACGAGCCGCCGTGCAGTGCTGTCACCCCGCTGGTGGTGCCGATCAGCAGCAGGCCGAGCCCCGTGCTGGGGCTCGCGAAGTTGGGTACAGAGGCCCCGACCGACACGCTCTGGAGCGTCTTCCCGCTCGCAGCGTCGTACTCGGTAAGCGTGCCGTCGTTGTACTGAGCAGCCCACACGCTGCTCCCGATGAGGATCGGCGAGCTGTTGGCGCCCGCAAGAAGCCGGCCGCGGGTGTTGCCGGAGAGGTTGATGACCTGGATGCCGCCTTGCCGGCAGGGGACGAAGAGCCGGTTGGTCACCTTGTCGTAGGCAGGGCCGCCGTCGGGATCGCTCCCGCACAGCCCTTTGATTGCCGCCTTTTGCGAAAGGTCCGACTGGCGCAGGACGTAGCCGATCTGGGTCTTGCCGGCGACGAAAAGCGTCCCGTCGGGAAGGAGCACGGGATTGCCGGTCGAGAGGTCCTCATCGCCGCCGGCGACCGTGTCCTTGAACGACGCGACCGGTTTCAGCTCGGGAGTCAGCTTGACGGCGCTCTCGGTGTACTTCTTGGGGTCGGGGCCACCTTCCGGAGGATCGGGATTGGCGTTGCCGGTAGTGACGTAGATGTTGCCGGCGGCATCGACCGCCGGGGCGCCTCCGGACTGCCAGATGGCGCCGCCCTCGCCGTCGGAGGCCACTTCGAACGAGCTCTTCGCGCCCGAGCCGGACGTGGGAACGGCGACAACCCAGCCGTGGTAGCTGTCGCAATCGCCGTAATTGCCGCCATAGCTCACGTAGACCCGGCCGTTCGCCAGGGCCAGCGACGTGCGCTGCAGCAGGTGCACCGGGCTTTCCCCGGACGGGAGCGGTGGATCGACATTGCGCGACAGCGCGACCGCGCCATTGGCGATGCGAATGCCTTCGATTTGGTGGTGCACGGTGGCGCCGCTCGCCACCTCGCCGACCACGTACACGATGCCGGTGGCGGGGTCGATGACAGGCGTGCTGGTGATGCCGAGCGGATCGATGTTGCCGCAGCCGGCGGCGGAGCCCACGTCGGTCAGCGGCTTGCCGAGCGAGACCGACCACAGCACCTTGCCGTCGGTCGGGCGCAACGCGACCACCCGGTTGGTCTCCGTCGCAGCGATGATCTTTCCGGCGGCGACCAAGGGCTGGCCGTACACCGCACCGCCGAGATCCGCCGACCAGGCACGGGTGGCGTTCGTCAGGCTCGCGCCTGCCGGCACAGCGCCCGTGCGGGACTGATCGGCGTGATAGCTCAGCCACGACGACGAGGACAGCGCGCTGCTGCCGGCGCTCGCCGGCGGCGACGCGTCGGTGGGCGTCGATGACGGCGGAGCCGACCTGTGGGGATCAGGTGGAGGGGACTTCGCTGCGCTCGACCCGCAGCCGGCCACGAGGGCGAAGACGGCAGCGGTCAGGGCATATCCGAGCGTCACCCGCGGCACCCGACCACCTCCGCCTGCAAGGTATGCGACGCCCCTGATTCAGCGCCTGCCGGCGCTGGGCGTCCCGCTCACGAGGAGGGATTCAGCGGCACGGCGACGAGCGTGGCGAAGCCATCGGTGAACGCCGCGACCTCGGTGGCCGGACGCACTTTCGACAGGCAGTTCGAGATGCCGAGGATGGACTCGCGGGGCATGAGTTTGGTCTGCCGCGTGAGCGTGAGTTCGCCGCGGACCTGACCCTTGCTGCAGCTGGGCACGTTCAAGCTGACGACGCCGGCCGCAGTACTCGACGGGCCCTTCGGCAGCGACGCGCGTACCGATGCCAGCCACAGGACGGCGTAATGCGCCCCGGCGGCAAAGGTGTAGGTCTTGGCATAGCCCTGGCTCACGGCCAGGGCCGGCACTCCGATGCGGGCGGCGACGCGGGCGGCGCCCACCGTTCCCGAGATATCCACCACCGGGCCGAGATTCTGGCCCGCGTTGACGCCGGCGATCACGACGTTCGGCACCACGTGCAGCTGCGCGAAGGCGACGTTGACCGAATCCGCAGGCGTTCCGTTGACCGCGACTGCCGGGTAGCCGGACGCCGTCGTCGAGTTGGTGAAGGTCATCGTGCCGGCCGTCGTCTTGCCGCTACTGAGGCTCTGGTTCTCCGCCGGGGCCACCACCTTGACCGTGACACCGGAGACCTTCCGGAGCGCTTGCACCAACGCGTCGATTCCTGGTGCTTTCACGCCATCGTCATTGGTCACGAGGACGGTGATCGCGGCCGACGAGCTGAGCGACGGGTCCGAGCCGGCCGCCGACGACGAGGCCGGTTTCGCGTTGTTCGACGAGCTGCTGCAGGCCCCGAGCGCGCCGGACACGACGGCAGCGGCGAGCGTCACGCACAGGAGCCGGCGGCCACCGCGAGCAGGGTTGAAGCGCACCGCCGCACGCTAACACCGTGATCACTCTCGTCTCGGCGAAATGGTCAGCACGAGGCGGACGACACGTCAGACGGGAACGACCCCCAACTCGCGGGTGAACGCCACCAACCGATCGATGGTCTGCTCGGACACCGGCAGCTGCGGCTTTCGTGGTGGCCCGCCGGCGAAGCCGAGCCGGTCGAGCACTCCTTTCGTCGCGCGAATGCCGCCCGCGCCGTACATGGCGGCGAACAGCCGCAGCAGCTTGCCATAGCTCGTGCTCAAGGCGGTGGCGTCGCCGCTGCGGTACGCGTGCACCACGTCCATGCACAGTTCCGGGGAGAAGTTGGCCTCCGAGCTGAGGAAGCCCGTCGCTCCGAGCGACCATGCCGAAAGCGCCTGCTGGGGTCCCCCGACGTGGATCTCGAGCCGGTCGCCCAGAGCGTCAACGATCGCGGCGAGATAGGTCAGATCCTGGTGGGTGCAGTTGATGCCGATCAGGTGGTCGTAGCGCTCGGCGAAGCCGACGAGCATCTCGACCGGGACCTGATACCCGACGGATTGATGGGTCGACAGCACCGCCGGGAGGTCGGTGGCCGACAGCACGTCGTCGAAATAGGCCTGTATTTCCAGGTGATTCGGCCGGTGGCCATGCCCCTGGTCGAGGGAGTAGATCTGGGTCGCGTCGACCCCGGCCTGCTTGGCGACGGCGACGTAATCGATCATGTCGGTGGCCGTGCGCGGCTCGCAGCCCATCGCCCGCACCGGCACCCTGCCGCGCAGTTCCTCGACTCCGATCTCGAGCAGCCGGCGTGCCTCCTCAGGGGTGAGGACATAGCCCTCGCCGCTTCCTCCTCCACCGAGGTACACGCCAACTCCGGCGGCCGCCATGCGCCCCAGATGCCGGCGGATTCCGACCTCGTCGAAGCCGCCGTCGGCGGTGAACGGCGTGATGCTGATGACGAACGTGCTGGCCTTGCGCGGCTCGAGCGCTCCCGACGGCGGCACCGTTCAGCCGCCGATCTCGCGTACTGCGTCTGCCGTGATGGCAGCGTCGAGGGAGAAGGGATAGGCGAGGTCGTCGTGGGTCGTCAGGTGGCGATGAGCAAGCTGCTGGACACCGTCCGCGTCACCCGACGCGATGAGTTCGACCAGCTCGGCGTGCTCGGTCCAACTCGCCTCACGGGCCGCAAGAGTGGTGGTGTGAGGCGGCGTCTGCCGCGCCGCGCCGGACAGCCGCGCGACGTGACCGGTCCACAGCGATTCCAGCGCCCCGACGACGAGGCTCATCGTCGGGCTGCCGCAGTTGTCGACCATGATCTCATGGAAATCACGAGCAATCGGCGCGTATCTCTCGGGATCATCGATGACGCGCTTGCTCTCGCGCAGATTGGCCCGTAGCAAGGGCACGACACTGCGCCGCCGGTCGGTGCGTTCCGCGCAGAGGGCGGCACAGGCCGGATCAAGGCGGACGAGGGTCTGGGTGATGTCGCGGACCGCGACGCCCTGGTGTTGCAGGACGAGCCCCAGCATGTACGCGACCTTCCCAGCCCGCGGGGCGTGCACGATGGCTCCGCCGACGTTGCCGCGCTGGACCGTGACCAGGCCCTCGGTCTCGAGCACTCGCAGGGCCTCCCGGACCGACGGCGGGCTCACCCCGAAGCGCTCGATGAGGTCTTCCTGCTTGGGAAGGCTGTCACCGTCCTCGTACATTCCGGACAGGATCCCGTTCCGGAGCTCGCCGGCAATGACCTCGGCGAGCCGGGGCTGGCGGTACTGGCTGCGCCGCCCGCCCGAGGGCTTGAGCACGTGGTCGACGGCCGGAGCCGGTGCTGTCATATCAATTTTATAGAAGATGGCGTTTCGGGCGGTCAACGGTCGGAGGTGAGGATCATGGCCGAGCCGTCCATGAGCGCTCCGGAGGTCACGGCGCAGACGTCGTGGCGCGGCACCTGACGCGCGCCTCCGCGGCCCTGGATCTGCAGCACGGCCTCGGCGACCGTGTTCATGCCGTGCAGGTACCCCTCCGCGAGCAGGCCGCCGTGGGTGTTCATCGGCAGGCGTCCTGCGAGCCTCGTCTCGCCCGCACGTACGAACGCGCCCGACTCGCCCCGCCCGCACAGTCCCAGCCCCTCCAGGCCCATGAGAGCCGTGCTGGTGAAGCAGTCGTAGATCTCGGCGAACTGCACGTCCTGCGGTCCCACTCCGGCCTGCCGGTAGAGATCGTCAGCGATCCAGCTGGTGTAGTTGCGGGTGTAGTCCCGCCAGGCGAGATGGTCGCCGATGTCGAGGCCGGGACGCGGTCCGGCGCGGTAGCCGCCGGCCGCCACGACGGCCGGGGGATGGCGCAGCTCGCGCGCTCGCTCGAGCGTGGTGACCAGCACCGCGCAGGCGCCATCGACCTCGATGGTGCAGTCCGGGCCACGGAAGGGATCGACCACGTAGGGAGACTCGAAGTACTGCTGGCGGGTCAGCGGCCGGCGGCGAAACGCCCGCGGGTTGTCCATCGCGTACTCCCGCTGGCTCAGGGCGACCGCGGCGAGATCCTCGGCGCCCTGCCCGGTTTCGGCGAGGAAGCGCTGCGCCCACATCGCCACGTACATCAGGTACGCGCTGTAGCCGAGGGGGTAGCGGTACTGGCCGCCGCCGCCGGCGAACTCCATCGCCCCGACCCGCGCCCCGGAGCGCCCCTTGAGCGCGCGGAAGACGAGCACCGCTTCCGCTTGACCGGTGGTCACTGCCGCAGCCGCCTGCGCGACGAGGTGACACGGCGCCTGGCCACCGAGATCGATGTCCAGCGAGTAGCGCAGCTGCGGCAGGCCGAGCACAGTGGCGACCGCCTGCGTCGGCACGGAATCGTGCATCACCATGAAACTGCCGATACCGTCGACGACATCGCGCTCGATCCCGGCGTCGTCGATCGCGGCCCGGCACGCATCACGGGCGAGCTCGAGGATCGACTGCGGCGCGGCAGCGCTGAAGGCGGTGTAGCCCACGCCGGCGACCGCTGCCCGGAACATGCTCAACCCCCGTCCGCTGGAGCGAAAGCGAGCTCGGTCCACGAATCATGGTCGACGTAGCAGGCGGTGACGGGATAGTCCACCGCGGCCTCGCCCCTCAGCAAGCGGCCGAGCACCCGGCAACCTTCAGCGAGCTCGACGGTCGCGATCGTGCTGGGCAATGCCTCTTCCGGAATCGACCCGAGCGGACGGTGCACCACGATCCAGGAGTAGATGCGCCCGTGGCCGGTGGCCGCGATGTCGTCCGAAGCACTCGATCCGCAACGAGGGCAACCGGGCATCCGGGGGAAGCGCACCTCGCCGCACTGAGCGCACCGCTGCAGCACGATCCGGTGTTCACGCAGCGCGGACCAGAACGGCGCGCTGTCCTCGTCCACCGAGGGACCGGGCGAATCCGGGATGCTCATCGTCCGGTGAAGCGCGGCGCGCGCTTCTCGCTGAACGCTTGCAGGCCTTCCGGCGCATCCTGCGAGGTCAGGCAGTACAGCGCGTTGCGATCGAGTTCGATCCGCAAACCACTGTCGACGCTGAGGTTTTGGGCCCAGATGGTATTCATGACGTCCTTGGCGTTGGCCACCGCGAGCGGGCTCTTCACGGCGATTCGGGCAGCCAGCTTCATTCCCTCCGGCTGCAGTTGATCATCGGCGACGACTCGGCTCACCAATCCCCACTCGGCGGCCGTTGCTGCATCCAGGAGCACGCCGGTCATCACCAGTTCAGCCGCTCGAGCGATGCCGATCATCCGGGCCAGGAGGGTGAGCACCCCGCCTCCGCCCATCTGACCGAAGTTCAGATGACCGTCGCCGATGCGCGCCGACTCCGCGGCGATGGCGAAGTCGCAGTTGAGCAGCAGTTCGAGACCGCCGGCCACGGTCACGCCGTTGACGAGAGCGACCACCGGGACGCGCAGCTTGCGCAGCCGACCGAAAGCGTCGTGCAGGTCCTTGACGAATCGCGGAAAGCGCACCGGATCACGCTGCAGCTCGACGTAGCTCTTCAGATCACCGCCCGCGCTGAACGCCCGCCCGCTGCCGGTGACGAAGACGATCCGCACGGCATCGTCCGACGCCGCCTGGGATACCGCGTCGTCGAACGCGCCGATCATCTCCCAGCTCATGGCGTTGAGCTCGGCCGGCCGGTTCAGGGTGATGGTCGCCGCCAGGCCGTCGGAATCCGGAATCGGTGCCGTCGCGTACTCGACGATCATCATGTGCCGCCCTCTGAAATGTGCTGCAGGATCACGTGTTTTTGCACCTTGCCGGACGCCGTCACCGGCAGCTCGTCGAGCACCACCAGCCGCTCCGGCAGCTTGTAGGTGGCGAGCCCGGCGCCGCGTAGCCGGCTCACCATCGTTTCGAAGTCCAATGACGTCTCCGGCTGCAGCACGACACACGCGCACCCCCGTTCCCCGAGCCGCTCGTCGGGCAAGGCGACGACGGCGACCTGACGCACTTCCGGGAATTCGCTGAGCAGGTCTTCGATCTCGCGCGGAGCGATGTTCACTCCCCCGCGGATGATGATCTCCTTCTTGCGCCCGACGACGGTCAGGTAACCCTCCTCGTCGAGACGCACCAGATCGCCCGACCGCACCCAGCCCCCGTCGACGTAGGTGGCCGCCGTCCGCTCCGGGTCGTAGGCGAACCCGACACTGGTGTTGGGACCCCGGATGTACAACTCACCTTCGGCCGGTGGCGTCAGGGCTTCGCCCTGATCGTCCCGCACTTCGACATCGGTGTGGCGCAGCGCGTAGCCGTCGGTTCCGGCCCGCTTGCCGGGCGGTGAATCCGGACGGTTCCATGTCGCACACAGCACCTCCGTCGAGCCGTACAGCCGCAGCACGCATATACCGACGCGCTCGGCGCGGACGACCAGCGGCCCCGGCACCGGTGCCCCGCCGCATCCGAAGTGCGTCAAGCTCGGCAGCGTCGCACCGGTGCGCTCGCAATGGCCGACGAGGTCGTCGAGGAACGTCGTCGCGGCAAGGGTGTAGTTGCAGTCGTGGGCGGCGATCAGCGCCGCCGCGTCGGCGGCGTCCCAGCGATCCTGAAGGACGAGGAGCGCGCCGTGATACAGCGCGGCGCGAATCCCGTAGTTGAATCCCGTCGAATGCCCTACCGGCGATGGCATCCAGACCACCGTGCCGGAGCCCAGTCCGAGATCGGAAAACGTCGCACGCACCGCGAAATTCGCCGTCTCCTCGGTATGCATGATCGCCTTCGGGGTGGCCTCCGTCCCTGAGGTGAAGATCAGTTCCGAGATCGCTGCGGGACTGCTTGCGCAGTGGAGCTCTTCGCGGCCGCCGGTGCGTGGCAAGGGCTCCTCTGCATCGACGTCGACGACGACGCGATACGGCGAAATCCCGGTCTTCGCGCTGACTTCATCGAGCAGCGCGACATGGTCGAATCCGCGATACCGCACCGGGAGGAAGACCGCCTTGGGCGCGGCCGTCGAGAAGACGTGGGAGAGCTCGCGCGCCCGGTAATTCGGCAGCAGCGGATTGAGTACGGCGCCAAGGGAGTTGGCGGCGACCGCAGCGACGACGGCCTCGTAGCAGTTCGGCAGCTGGATCGAGACGACGTCGCCGGCTGCCACTCCCTCCCGCGCGAGCTCAGCCGCAAGCCCCGCCGCGTCGCGGGCGAGCTCGGCATACGTCCGCTGCCGCCGGCCGAGCCGATCGATGACTGCTACGGAGTGGCCCGCGCCGGCCGCGAGCTCACCGACGCGCGAGCTCAGCGTCTCGGGGGTCCACAGTCCCTGCTCGCGGTATCGGGCGGCCACCGCGTCGCTGGTCACGACGTTCTGCAGCATTCGCCCTCCCCAGCACCTGTCGAATGGACGCGACGCTGAGGATTTTCGCATCCGCCGCCGGAAGGCTGCGTCAGCCGGTGCTGGCCAGGCCCGACCGGCGCAGCAATCGGGGAAGGGTCTGCCCCGGCACCGCGGGGCTGAAGAGCCAGCCCTGGGCCCAGCGACAGCCGGTTGCAGCGATGCGCCGGCGGACCTCCTCGTCCTCGATGCCCTCGGCGATGACGTCGAGGTCGAGTCCGAGCACCGCGGTGACCGTCGCGCCGACGATGAAGCGGGCCCGGTCGTCGACCGCCACCCGAGAGACCAGGCTGCGGTCCAGCTTGAGGGCACTCACCGGCAGTTCCAGCAGCCGAGACATGTTCGACCAGCCGACGCCGAAGTCGTCGAGCACCAAGCGGACCCCGGCGTCGGCGAGCGCCGTCAGCTCGGTGAGCGCGAGCCGCGGATCCCGGAAGGCCGTCGTCTCGGTGATCTCCAGGGCAAGGTCGGCAGGAGCGAGCCGGTTACGATCCAATGCGTCGAGCACATCCCGTGCCAAGCCGGGTCGCGCGAGCTGACCGCTGGAGACGTTGACGGCCATCCCACCGGGAAGGCTCAGCTGCTGCAGGTGCAGGCGCCGCAGCGTCTTCAGAGCCAGGTCCAGCAGCTCACGTCCGATCGGGACGACGAGCGCGCTGCCCTCGACGGCCGGCAGGAACGCAGCGGGAGACAAGGTTCCGAGGTCGGGGTGCTCCCAGCGAATCAGCGCCTCCAGCGCGTCGGGCGTTCCGGTAGTGACGTCGACGATGGGCTGGAAGTACGGGATCAGCTCACCGCGCTCCAGAGCTTGGCGCAGTCTCACCGGATCCCGTGCGTCGGCGGTGACATCGGCTTCGAGCATCCCAGCGGCCTGGTCACGGCGACGCTCCTCCAGCAGGGTGACGACTTGGGCCGCCAGGTCGGTGAGCGTCTGTAGCTGACCCGGCGAGAAGCGCCGGAGCTTGTGATCGGCGACGCTCAACGCTCCGATGGGGAGTCCGTCGCGGCCCATCAGCGGGGCTCCGGCGAAGCTGCGGACGTGCGGGTGGCTCGTGACTTGAGGGTTGGCGGCGTACCGCGGATGAGCGAGCGTGTCGGCAATCACGACCAACCGGCCATCGGCGACGGCGTCGGCCGAGAGCGAATGTTCGCGGGCCAAGCTGGCCGGCTGCTCTCCGATGAACGACTTGAACCACTGCCGGTCGCTGTCGAGCAGGCTCACCCCCGCCAGCGGGGTCCGGCAGACTCTCGCCGCCAGCCGGGTGAGCGCATCGAACGCCGGCTCCGGCTCGGTGTCGAGGATGGCGTACGAGTACAGCGAGTCCAGCCGGTCCTTCTCGTTGGGATGGGTGCGAACGCCGACGTCGTGCTGGATCGGTACGACGTCAGCCAGCCGTCCCCGCGAGTCCGAGCACACCGTCACGTTTCGGGTATCGACTCCCGGTGCGGCCGACTTGCCCAACCGCGCGCCTGCGACAGTCGGCCATTTGGTGGACGGTCAGCAGATGCGCGGCAGCGGGTCGCCGACCAGCATGTCGATCAGCCGGTGACCGCCGAAGGCAGTGCGTCCGAGTACCCGCCCGGGCGGATCCTCGCGCACCTCGCCCACGACGGCGGCCTCGCCACCTGCGGGCAGCGCCCGCATCGCAGCGAGCGCGGAATCGGCGCGCTCGGGCGCGACGAAGGCCACCAGCTTGCCCTCGTTCGCCATGTAGAGCGGGTCGATGCCGAGGATCTCGCCGGCGCCCTTCACCTCGTCGCGCAGTGGCACCCGCGACTCCTCCAGGACGATGCCCACCTGTGCAGCCATGGCGATCTCGTTGAGCACGGTCGCCAGGCCGCCCCGGGTGGCGTCGCGCATGCACTTGAGCGCCTGCCCGCAGCTGTCCAGCAGGCTGGACGCGAGTGGCCACAGCGAGCAGGTGTCACTGCTCACGTCAGCCTCGATGTCGAGATCCCCGCGGGCCAGCAGGATCGCGACACCGTGATCCCCGATCGTTCCGGACACGAGCACCTTGTCGCCGGGCCTTACGCGCGCGGGAGCAAGAGTGGTGGCGTCGTCGATCAGACCGACACCGGTGGTGGTGATGTACATCGAGTCGCACTTGCCCCGCTCGACGACCTTGGTGTCACCGGTGATGACCGGAACGCCCGCGCGCTCCGCCGCCTCACCCATGGCGGCGATCTCGGCGCGCAGCACGTCGGCCGCGAGCCCCTCTTCCAGGACCAGGGCAGCAGCCACGGCCAGCGGCCGCGCACCGCTGACTGCAAGGTCGTTCACGGTTCCGTTGACGGCGAGCTCGCCGATGGAACCGCCGGGGAAGCGCAAGGGGCGCACTACGAAACCGTCGGTGGTCAAAGCCAACCGTGCGGTTCCCACGGTGAGCAGGCCGGCGTCGCTCAGTTGCTCGAGCGCGGGGTTCGCCAGCAGGGGGACGATGAGTCCTTCGACCAGGGCCCGGCTCGCCTTTCCGCCGGCGCCATGGGTCATGGTGATGCGCTCGTCACGGAAACGCTGGGGCCGGCGGCGCATGGCTTCGATACGCTCGCCGACCTGGGTCTCGGTGATCGCAGACGTCACCGCAGCACCTCCAGCGTCAGCCGCTGCTTGGCGTACTGGCCGTAGTTGTAGTAGGCGGCGCACGCACCTTCGGACGACACCATGCACGTGCCGATGGGGGTCTCGGGGGTGCAAGCCGTGCCGAAAACCTTGCATTCCCAGGGCTTCAGCACTCCTTTGAGCACCTCTCCGCACTGGCAGGCCTTGGGATCGGCGACCCGCACACCGGGAAGGTCGTAGCGGCGTTCAGCATCGAAGTGGGCGTACTTCGGGGCAAGCGCGAGAGCCGAGTGCGCGATCGAGCCCAGCCCGCGCCATTCGAAGAAGGGCCGCAGCGTGAAGACGTCAGCAAGCACCGTGAGCGCAGCGGGATTGCCGTCGTACGGCACCACCCGGCTGTACTGGTTCTCGACGGTCGCGCTACCGGCAGCGAGCTGCTTCATGATCATGTAGACCGACTGCAAGAGGTCGAGCGGCTCGAAACCCGAGCAAACCAGGGGCATTCCGAAGTCTCTGGTGATCCACTCGTACGGCCGGCAACCGATGACAGTCGAAACGTGTCCGGGACCGATGAACGCATCGAGCCGCAGGTCCGGCGAGTCCAGAATCGCCTTGATGGCCGGGACGATCGTGACGTGGCTGCAGAAGACCGAAAAGTTGTCGATGCCTTCGGCGGCCGCGCGCTGCACCGTCAGCGCAGTCGAGGGCGCGGTCGTCTCGAAGCCGATGGCGTAGAACACCACTTGCCGGTCGGGGTTCTGCCGGGCGATGCGCAGCGCGTCGAGCGGTGAGTAGACCATCCGGATGTCGGCACCGCGAGCATTGGCGTCCAGGAACGACCCGCGCCCGCCCGGCACCCGCATCATGTCGCCGAAGCACGTGAGGATGACACCGTCCTTTTCGGCGAGCGCGATGCCGTCGTCGACCCGTCCCATCGGGATGACGCACACCGGGCAGCCCGGGCCGTGCACGAGTTCGATGCTCTCGGGCAGGTGGTCCTGCACGCCGTAGCGGTAGATGGTGTGGGTGTGCCCGCCGCACACCTCCATGAGCTTGTAGTGCCGCCCGGGCTCGCACAACGCGGTGATCTGGCGACCGAGCATCTGGGCCAGCTCTGGATCGCGGTACTCGTCGACGAATCGCACGAGTCACTCCTCTCCCAGCCGCTCGAGGGCGACGCCCGCATGCACTAGCAGGCGATCACCCGGCCGCACCGCTCCGACGAGCTCCACCGCCACGGTCTCTTCGCGGCCCTGCGCGTCCTGACAGCGGGCATCCGCGCCGTACACGCTGAGCACGCGCAGCGGGATGGCGACGTCCCCGCACGTGACGCAGCCGGGCTCGGCCGAGCAACTGTTTTCGGTCGTCACTCGATGCTCGACTCGGCCACGGCCTGCAGCTCGTCCTCGAACGACTGGCCCATCATCTCCAGCATCGACAGCGCTTCTGCCGCCTCGCTCTCCTTGATCTTCGACATCGCGAAACCCACGTGGATAAGGATGTAGTCGCCGATCTCGAGTTTCTCGTCTTCCAGCAAACCGATGTTGATCTTGCGTTTGACTCCGACGACATCGACGAGAGCAAGCTGATCGTCGTGACCAGGTAGGAACTCGACGATCCGCCCGGGGATGGCTAGGCACACGGCTTACCGGCCTCCCTCGTCAGCGTGGGTATGGGAATGGATGAGCTCCGCACTGTCGGCATGGTCGTCGGATTCCGCTGCAGGTCCGGCATATTCGAGCCACTCGAGAATGACCTCGTCGCCGCCGTCGGTGGCTACGTCCAGGCTTCCGCAGGCCGGGCAGGCGGGTGAGGGGTCAGCCGCGTCGAAGTCATGCCGGCAGTCCATGCAGTGACCGTGCACGGGTACGACGACGACTTCCGTCTCGGCGGCCGCGGCGGGGCCACCGGCGGCAGCGACCTCGAACGACTGCTGGAACGCATCGGCGACCACGCGGTGTACGGCGCCGATGCGCACCCCGACGCGGGCGACCGGCCGGCCCTTCGCGCGGCGCGTCACCGCCTCCAGGACACCTTCGCAATAGCTCATCTCATGCATGCCGGACTCCCAGCTGCCCTACATCGACCGCATCTTCATGTAGCGCTGGACGTCGGGAACGGCCTGCTTGCCGAGGACGACGCCGATACCGATCACCACCAACCCAACGATGGACGTCAGAATGCCCAAGGCCCTCATGGTCTGTCCTTCCTGTCGAGGGAAACGGAGAGATGTTCGGAGAGCACCTCGTACACCAGCTCGATCGCCGGTTCGACGGCGGCAGCGACGTCAGGCGTGAGGCCCATCCCCTCGCCGACGTCGGCCGGCTGGCAGCCGACGATGTAGGTCGGCGGGAGCGACCCGCCGAGCTGCCCCAGACTGGCCAGCACGGCCACCGGAGCCATCCCGTGCGCGTCGAGTTCCCCTTCACCGAGGTCGTCGGGCCCGACCTCCACTACAGCGAGCTCGCCCGGCGGTCCTTCGCCGGGAAGTGCGTCGATGACCACCAAACCCGCGTAGCCGTCGAGCAAGTCGTAGGCGAGGTGCATGCCCCGGATGCCGTAGTCGACGACCCGCACGCGGTCCGGGAGCGGCTGCATGGCGAGGCGGCGGGCGACCTCGCTGCCGAACCCGTCGTCGGTGAGGAAGACGTTGCCGATGCCGGCCACCAGAACCTGATCGCTCACTGGTCGCTCACAAGAAGCGGCTCGATCTCGTCGGGCGCGAAGTAGTAGAACCGTCCCGTCGTGTCGTACAGATCGCGGCCAGGGTCATCCTCAAGCACCACCGCCACGTGGGTCTCGCCGTCCACGTCGAAGTAGACGCGCTGCACGACGGCGGTCATCCCGGCGAGGAAGAGGTCCTGGACATCGGCGCGGCGCGAGGGACGGAGCAGCACCCGGCTGCCCTTGGCGACCGGAATCCCTTGCACCACAACGCAATCCCGGGACGGGTCCTCGGTGCCGTCTCCGAAGACCGGAATGTCTGTCAGGTCGATGGTGTGCGGCGCGGCGGGTCGCTGCGCCCCGTGCAACCCGGCGAGCGCTTCGGGGCTCATCGAGTCACAGCGGGCGAGGATGGCCGCCGCCCTCGGATCGGTGCCGCGCGCTTCGGCCTTCTCCTGCTCGGTCATCGTCATGACGCGCAAGGTGAGGATCTCGTCGATCTCGGTCGCGTCGAACAGATCCCCAGCGCTTTCAGGGGCAATCGACGGATGGTCTCCCAGGATGATGGGCGCAACCAGGACCGCATCCGCGCCTTCGTCGGTCTCGATCAGCACCGGCCAGCAGCGTGATTGGGTGAACGTCTTCAGGTCGGCGTCGGCCCATTCCGGCCCGTCCGTCAGCGACAGGAAGCGCGTGCCCTGCGCCGTCAGCAGGACGTGGGTGCCGACGAAGGAGTACCGCGCAGCCACGTCGCGACGGGACGAACCTGCTACCTCTTCCCTCGGCCACCAGGTGTCGTTGCGCAGCGCGAGGTCCAGGACCGTCAGCCGTTCGTCCGCTCCCGGCCGGCAGGTGAGCGTGACGGTGCCGTGCAGCGCCGCATGCCGGCGAACCAGCCGGCCAACGACCCTGCCGTCATCGCGCAGCTCTTCGGCTTGCTCTCCTGCCGGGGCGCTCACCGCAAACTCGCGTCCGGTCTCGAGCGCGTCGAGCGGGATGTTGCGGAGCGCGACCTCGCGGGATACCGCCTCGTGGAAGGGAATCCAGCGGGTGCCACCGACCGTGAGCTCGTCGACCGGCTGCCAGCCGCCGGCGCCGCAGCGTTCGACACCCCGTGACATCACCTGCAGGAAACGCACGTAGATGTCGATGAAACCGACCGTGCATGACTGGAGCGCGATCTCGGTCTCCATCGACGGGGGTTCGCCGGCACCTGCCTCAGCGGCACCGGGCGGGCCCAGCACCCCGAACTGCCAACGCACCTGGTTCTTCGCCGAGGAGGCCCGGTACGGGTACAGCAGGTACCCCTCGTAGAGCACGGCATCGGCGACCTGATGGGCGCGGACGAGGCCGGTCATCTGCCGGCCTCCACGGCCGCGGGAAGCAGGGCGGCAACGGTCTCTTCCCATGACGTCAGGCCACGGGCCGCTCGATATCGGGCCAGCGCGTCGATGGTTTCGCGGTCGAGGCGGATCCAACCGCTGCCGGGGAAGTAGATGTCCATCAGCTCGCGCCACACGCTCACCGGCAGCCGGTGCTCGGCCTCCAATGACCAGGAGAGCTGCTCGACGGCAAAGCCGCTCGTGCCCTTGGTGAAGACGGTTCCGCTGAAGAGCAACACGACCGGGATGTCGCCGTCCTGCAACCCATGGATGTACTTGGTGGCGCTGATGTCGAAGTCGTAGGTACAGGCCACCGGAAGGTCGAACTCGCGTGCACCCTCGAAGCCCTGCACCATCGCCGTCGCGTGGGTCCACAGGAACGGCTTGAGTGTGTTGCCGTAGCGGTCTGCGGTGCCGAAGAGGTCGGCGAGCGCCTCCTGCTCGCGCAGGTCATACGGCCGGCGTTGCGGCTCGATCCGCAGCTGGCAGCGCAGCGCGATCGCGTGAACGACGGCGCCGCTCGTCTCGCTGACCCGCATCCGGAAGAGCAAGTGGGGGGCCGCAGCGAACTTCTCCGGGACCGCGTCGAGGACGTCGAAGACGAGATCGGTCACCACGGCACCGCCGGCCGGCTCTTGTCCCGTAGCTGTGCGAAGAAATCGTCCAACCGCTTCCGGACGTCCTGCCCACCGTCGAACCCGCGCCACAGCATCCGCAGATGCCCGACGAGCTCGTAGCAGATGTCGATCGGGACGAGGAAGGCCTCGGTTCGGTCGCCGGTGTGGACGAGCAAGGCCTCGACGTCCGGCTTGAGTGTCGACAGGCCAGGAACGGCCGTCACCACCCGCCCCCAGGCGCCCAGGGAAAGCTCGGACTCGGTCGCTCCCGCCGGCCCCGGGTAGAACGCGACGACCCGCTCGAGGGTCGAGTTGAGGAACAAGAACGCCGTGCCTACGGGAAGTTCGAGCTCGTCCCAGATCGGCGCCGGGATCGTCTCGAAGGACAGGTAGCGGTCGGGAACCGCTCGGTAGGCGAGATCTGCGTCGTCATGGGTGAACAGGAGATAGCACGGGCGGCAGGTGCACATGAGCGAGCGCGAGCTGATGTTCACCACGTGCGGGTGCTCGTCGGCGCGCGGGGCACCGCACATGTCGCAGCGTTCGTACGCGGGCTGCTCGGGCCGTCCGGCGCGGATCCGCGAGAGCACCGAGAGCGCGCCCGGGCTGATGCTCATGCCCGGATCCGTGAGGTCAGCTGATCGATGCCGATGACCGTGGCGCCCGTCTTCGCAGCCTCGCCCGACTCGACCTCGATGGCCACGATCTCCGGTGCGGCCGTCCGGATGGCCCCGTCCACCGAGTTCTCGAGCGTCGCCGCCGAGGATCCGCAGCCGTCGCAACTTCCCAGCATTTCCAGGCGGACTACGCCCTCGTCGGTCACCTCGAGGAGGCGCATGTCGCCCCCGTGCGAGCCCAGGTAGGGGCGCACCTCATCGAGTGCGCGCTCGACCCGCTCCTCGACCCCGTACGGATGCAACCCGTGCACGAGGAGGAGGCTCGACACCAGCGGGTCGCCGGCCATCGCGGCGAGGAGTTCGTCCGACAGGGCGCCGGCGTCGTAGGCCAGCTCCATCAGGCGTTCGAGCCCCGCACCGTAGAGCTCGACGACGAGGCGCACCAGCTCCTCCGCGCGTTCGCGAGCCACCGGTCCTGCGGCGGCGCTCGCCTCCAGAAGGAGTTCGATGCGCTCGCCGCAGGACGCGGGGTCGAGGGCCGGTGTGCTCACTCCTCTCCTGAGATCGCCGCTGTGGGCGAGTGCACCTTCTTGAGCGTCTTGCCCTCCCCCAGATACATATGCACGCCGCACGGAAGGCACGGGTCGAAGCTGCGGACGGTCCGCATGATGTCGATGCCCTTGAAGTTCTCGCGCGAGTTCTCCTCGAAGAGCGGCTGGTCCTGCACCGCGTCCTCGTACGGTCCGGGAGTGCCGTAGATGTCACGCGGGTTGGCGTTCCACGGCGTCGGCGGGTACGGGTGATAGTTCGCGATCTTTCCCTCGCGGATCACCATGTGGTGCGAGAGCACACCGCGGACAGCTTCGGTGAAGCCGCAGCCGATCGCTTCGTCGGGGACCTCGAAGCTCTCCCAGGTCCTGGTGCGGCCGGCTCGGATCTCGGCGAGTGCTTTCTCGGCGAAGTGCAAGGCGGATGCTGCCGCGTAGGCCTGGAAGTAGGTACGCGCCCGGTTGCGCTCGAGCGTGTTGCTCCACTGCGGGATCTTCCATTCGAACGACACCGGACCCTTGGTCGCGGTCTTCGGCAGGTCGATCTGCACGCTGTGACCGGTGGCCTTGACGTAGTCGATGTCGACCAGGCCCGAGAGCGCCGTAGACCACAGCCGGGCGAGCGGGCCACCGCCGGTGTCGAGGGCGAGATGGTCCTGGCCGTCGTACCAGCGCGGCGACATGACCCAGCTGTACTTGTCGTCCAGATCGCGCTTCTGCGGCTTGGGATTCGTGTGCTGGTTCCACGGGTGCCGCCGGTCGACCGGGTTGCCGAGCGGGTCGTTGCGCACGAACATCTCCTGGTCGGCCCAGTCGTCGTAGTACGAGCTGCCGAGCAGGATCCGGATGCCGAGATTGATGTCGACGAGGCTGTTGGTCACGAGCTTGCCGTCGACCACGACGCCCGGGGTGACGAACATCTTGCGTCCCCAGCGCTCCATGTCGCGGTAGGAGAAGTTGCACACCTCGGGGTCCTGGAAGGCACCCCAGCACCCGAGCAGCGTGCGTCGCAGGCCGACCTTCTCGTAGCCGGGTAGCGCGTCGTAGAAGAAGTCGAAGAGGTCGTCGTGCATGGGCACGACCTTCTTCATGAACTCGACGTAGCGCATGAGCCGCGTGATGTAGTCCGTCATCAGCTGGATCGTCGCGACCGTGCCGGTGCCGCCCGGGTAGAGCGTGGACGGGTGCACGTGGCGCCCTTCCATCAAGCAGAACATCTCCCGCGTCCAGCGGCTGACTTGCAAAGCCTCGCGGTAGAACTCGCCGCTGAACGGGTTCAGCGCGCGCATGATGTCGGCGATGTGCTTGTAGCCGTGGGCTGCTTCACCCGCGCACGGCGTGTTTTCCGCCTTCGCGAGCACGCCCGGGTTGGTCTCCTTGACCATGCGCTCGCAGAAGTCGACCCCTACCAGGTTCTCCTGGAAGATGTTGTGGTCGAACATGTACTCGGCGGCCTCACCGAGGTTCACCACCCACTCGCCGAGGTGCGGGGGCTGCACCCCGTAAGCCATGTTCTGCGCGTAGCACGAGCACGTGGCGTGGTTGTCACCGCAGATGCCGCAGATGCGGCTGGTGATGAAATGCGCGTCGCGCGGGTCCTTGCCCTTCATGAAGAGGCTGTAGCCACGGAAGATCGACGACGTGCTGTGGCATTCGGCGACGGTGTTGTTCGCGAAGTCGATCTTCGTGTAGATGCCGAGGCTGCCGACGATGCGCGTGATCGGGTCCCAGGCCATCTCCACAAGCCCGCGGTCTTTTGCACTCGGCTTGTCGGTCTTCGGAATGGTCGACGTCATTGGTGATCCGTCCTGAGACTGTTGAGTTTTTCCGGTAGGGGAAGGCGCACGTCAGCGCAGAAGCCGATTACCAGGTGCGCTTGGCGCCGCTGAGCAGCTGCCGGCCGGGCCGGCGCCACTTGGGCTCCTTGTTGAGCGTGTTGAGAGTCTGGGCGCGAAGCATGCGGATCGTCTTGCCGTACGTGCCGACGACTGCCGTCGAGAACTTCCCACCGGGCGGCTCGTCCATGAACGGCATGAACTTGTCGGGGAAGCCCGGCATGGTGCAGCCGATGCAGATGCCGCCGACGTTCGGGCACCCGCCGACCCCGTTGATCCAGCCCCGTTTGGGCACGTTGCACTTGACCACGGGGCCCCAGCAGCCGAGCTTGACGATGCACTTCGGGGAGTCGTACTCGGTGGCGAAGTCGCCCTGCTCGTAGTAGCCGGCCCGGTCGCAACCTTCGTGCACTGTCATCCCGAAAAGCCACGTCGGGCGTAGCTGGTCGTCCAGCGGGATCATCGGAGCCTGGCCGGTGGCCTGGTAGAGCAGGTACGTGATCGTCTCGGAGAGGTTGTCGCCCTGCACCGGGCAGCCGGGCACGCACACGATGGGCAGCCCGGCCTTGCTCTTCCAGTCCCACCCGAGGTAGTCCGGCACGCCCATCGCTCCCGTGGGATTGCCTGCCATGGCGTGGATTCCGCCGTAGGTGGCGCAGGTGCCAACGGCGAGAACGGCGAGGGCTTTGGGTGCGAGGCGGTCAAGCCACTCGCTCGTCGTCACCGGCTGGCCGGTCAGCGGGTTGTTGCCGAACCCGCTCCAGTAGCCCTCACCTGCGAGCGCCTCATTCGGGATCGACCCCTCGACGACGAGTACGAAGGGGTCCAGCTCGCCACGATCTGCCTTCCAGAACCACTCCAGGAAGTCGTCCGCGCCTCCCGCCGGCCCGCACTCGAAGTCGATGAGCGGCCAGTGGACGGCGACTTTGGGGAGCCCCGGCAGCGCGCCCAGCGCGATCTCTTCGATGCTCGGCTGCGTCGCTCCGGTCAGAGCGACGGAGTCACCGTCGCAGCTCAATCCGGCATTGATCCACAAGACATGGACCAGGGTGTCCTCGGCCGCAATCGCCTCGGCGGATGGCATAAGGCGCCTCCCGTTGGGGTCCGCGTTTTGGGGACCCCGCCACGTCGTAGACGGCCGACCTTGCCGGTCTGTGCGACGCAAGGCCTGTCTTAAACCTGCGGGGAAGCGAGTGTCAAGGAAAGTAGGCATACCGCCAGAAAGTTGGAAGAAGAAAGCAGTCACGGGATTAAGACCATTCGCACCCGGGTAAACGTGGTCGGGCTGGTGCAAGGCGTCGGCTTCCGGCCGTTCGTCTGGCGCGAGGCGACCGCGCGCGGCCTTCGCGGCGTGACAACGATCTGACCCGAGCGCGGCGGGCATTGGTGTCACCGGATACAGCGACGTGTGCCGATTGTTTGCGTGAGTTGAAAGACCCCGGCGACCGTCGCTACCCGCACCCGTTCGTTAACTGCACGTCATGCGGCCCGCGCTACACGATCGGCGACGCGGTGCCGTACCGAACCGGCGAGGCGAACCGCCGCTTCCACGCCGAGCCCGTCGCCTGCCCGTCGTGCGGCCCACGCTGTCGTTGGTGGGGCACGCCGGCGACCCCATCGCGGGGGCTGTCGCGTTGCTACGCGCCGGCTCGGTCTTGGCGGTCAAGGGCCTCGGCGGCCGCCACCTGGCGGTCGACGCCTGCTCCGAAGCGACCGTCTCGCTGTTGCGCTCCCGCAAGCATCGCGAGGACCGGCCTTTCGCGTTGATGGTCGGGTCTGTCGCGGAGGCGGCCTCGCTCTGCGAGATCTCCCCGCCGAACTCGACTTGCTCACGTCGCCCGCGAGACCGGTCGTGATTCTTCCGCGGAAGAATCCCTCGCCGGTGGCGCCAGGCAGTCCGACGCTGGGGGTGATGCCCGCGTACACCGCTGCATCACTTGGTGCTCGACGCATTCGGCGGGCCGCTCGTGATGACGTCCGGCAACGTGTCCGACGAGCCCATCGCGTTCACCGATGACGACGCCTCCCTCCGGCTCGCCTCTTCAACGCTGTGTCTGCTTTGCTGGGCATCCGTGACTCGGTGGCCTAAGTAGGCCAAGCCGTCATCGAACTCGAATACGCCGCCGACGATCTGTTGACCGGCGTCCCCGTTCCCACACTTGCCGCGCGCTTCCACAACTCCCTCGCCGACGCCGTCCTCACCGTTTGCGAAGCTTTCCGCGCCGGACACGCATTGTCGACGGTAGCCCTCTCAGGAGGCGTCTTCCAGAATTCGCTGCTGCTGACCCGCTGCCTCGACCGCCCTCGAACCCGCCGGCTTCACCGTCCTAACCCACAGCCACGTCCCCCGAACGACGGCGGCATCAGCCTGGGACAGACTCCATCCGGAGTGACGGGCGACTAGGCAACCGCCGCAGCAAAGGCCGTATACACGTCCGGCGGTAGCGGTTCATCGAGCTGCCAGGTGAAGGCGATAGGACGCTCGTTCTCGTGGCTCTGATAGCGGGCGGTACCGAGGCAGCGAAACGCGCGGTCGCTGGTACGCAAACGTGCGAAAAGCACGATGCTCGAGCCGAGTGCCTCGTGGTTGATGTAGCGCTGTCCTGTGGGGCTGTCGACGGACGTGGTCGATTGGCTCTCCCAGTGGATGAGCGAGCGGCTAATCGCGTAGTCCTGATAGCGCGTCGTGGGCGAGAAGCCTTGGTCCCCGGTCTTGTCGAGCGTGAAGACAAACAGATCGGCCTTCGCGGGTTCGACGTAGCGGACGCCCTCACGCCAGGTCGGTATCTGCGCATAGTCACCAACGCCGAACGCGGCGAGGATTTCCTGCCTCGTGTAGCGCGCGTGAGCCCGAAGCGGCACCGCCGGATCCAGGCGCAGAGTCGGATGCAAATGGTCAACCCGATGTGAGAGCACGTCAAGCAATTCGACGAGCTCCGCAAGGACCTGGGGATGCGCATCGAGCTGCGCCACCGCCGCTTGAATCGATGCTGACTTGCCGACCGAACTGATGGAGCTCACCAACATCCTCAGCAGTCGGGCATCGCGTTGTGGGACGCCATCAACCGCCTGCGGGAGGTCGACGGCGAAGGAGCGGTACGCCGCGATGCGATCATCGTCATCCACGTGCAGGAGCCGACCCACCGCCCGTAGCAGGGTCACCTCGTCGCGGCCAGCCGGCTGAGTTGGCAAGCCGACCGCGCGTCGCATTTCCGTCCAGCTGTGGTTGCTCGCGTAGACGTCCTCGAGCTCCAGCCCGGTCTGTTGCAGGTACGTCCGAAGCGAGACGTCGCCGAGAGATCTCAGCTCTTTGCACTTCTCTCGCCAGTCACTCGGGACAGCGTTGCGGATGCTCCGAAGGACGACGTCTTGCGCGACCGGATCGAGTTGCAGGCTGCAGCCCGCGGGCAGGAACGGGAAGCCTTGCTCGACCTGATGTTCAACCTCGATCCGAGACCCTCCGAGCAGCGCGCGGAACCTGAGGTCGTAGCGAAACTCCTTGCGATGATGGCCAACGAAGTCGAGCACCGTGCACAGTGGCTTGTCGTCCGCCTTTCGAAGCCCTCGACCAAGCTGTTGCAGGAACAGGGTCGGACTCTCCGTCGGACGCAGCAGGAGCAGGGTGTCGACGGTTGGCACGTCGACTCCCTCGTTGAAGAGATCGACCGTGAAGACCACTTGCACCCGCCCGGCGGCGAGGTCACGTAGCGCGCCCTGCCGTTCGCCCCAAGCGGTGTCTCCCCAGATCGCCACCGCCGCCAGTCCCGCCCGGCGGAACCGCTCAGCCATGAACCGCGCGTGCTGAATGCTGACGCAGAAGCCAAGCGCACGCATCTTCCTAACGTCCGTGACCTTTTGCCGCACCTGATCAATGACGCGGTGCGCCCACGCATGATCGGCAGTCAGCACGTTCGTGAGTGCTTCCGCGTCATACCCGCGACCGCGCCGCCAAGGAATCTCTGACAGGTCGGTGCTCATCGGAGATGCCGAAGTAGTCGAACGGCACCAGGAACTGCTGATCAATCGCATCCCACAGCCGAAGTTCCGCTGCGATGCGACCCTCGAAGTGGCTTAAGACATCGAGACCGTCGGCACGTTCGGGGGTCGCGGTCAACCCGAGCAGCTCGCGAGGAGCCAACCGGTCAAGCAACGCGTCATACGACCGAGCTGCTGCGTGGTGAAACTCGTCAACGATGACGACGTCGAAGTGCTCCGGATCGATCAGGCTGAGACCACTCGCGTGCAGACTCTGGATCGACGCGAAGACGTGCTCGAACCGGCCAGGACGACTGCCACCGACCCACTTCTCGCCGAACGCTGCATCGCGCATGACATGGCGGAAAGTGTTGCGGCTCTGGTCGAGGATCTCCTCGCGATGAGCGACAAAGAGCAGCCGATCCCGCGGCGTCGTCCCGCGAAGGCGCGCGTAGTCAGCAGCGGCCATCACGGTCTTGCCGGTACCGGTCGCAGCAACGAGCAGGTTGCGATGATGGCCTTGCTGACGAGCAAGCGTGATCTGGTCGAGCAGCAGCTCTTGGAACGGACGCAGCCGAACCTCGATGGGGCTAAGGAGAAGCGCCGGCTCTGAAACCGCCGTTTCCGTTCTCTCCCGGAACTCATCCGCGTCATACGGCAGGAAGTCGGAGCTTGCCCAGTAGCTCGTGAAGACGGCCGCGATCTTGGCGAGCGCGTCCGGGTTGCGGGCTTCGGCGAGTCGCACATTCCACTCCAGCCCCGTCACCTGAGCCGAATGTGTGAGGTTCGACGAGCCCACGTAGGCCGTCGAATAGCCCGAGGTCCGATGGAAGAGCCACGCCTTAGCGTGCAAGCGCGTGAGGGTGGTGTCGTAAGAGACGCGGACCTGCGCGCCGAGATCCACTAGCTCGTCGAGGGCCTTCTGCTCGGTGCTGTTGGTGTATGTCGTCGTCAGCACCCGCAAGGGTTTGCCAGCCTGACAGTGCCGTCGCAAGGGATCAAGCAGGGTGCGAACTCCACTCCACCGAATGAACGCCATCAATACGTCGACGCGGTCCGACGACGGAATCTCCGCTCGGGTCTCGTGCACCAGCACCGGCTCGCCAGGAGCGTTGGTAAGGACCGTGGTATCGAGCAGAGGAGTCAATGGCCGGGCCATCACTTCGGGCGTGCCGTCGGGGCGGCGCCGCAGGATCGAGTGGAGTACGGCGCCCGGCTTCAGCGGCTTCTCAGCGATGAGGCCAAGGTCGCGGTCAGACAGCGTCTCCAAATGGTCGAGCACATCCGCTGCGAGTTGCACCGCGCGCCGGGCGCGTTCGGTCTCCGGAAAGGCACGAATGGTTTGGGCGACCAACCGTGCGATGTGGCGGGAGATGCGATCCTCGGACTCCGCGTTGTTCAGGGCGCTCCGACTCGAGACCAGCTCAGCGGGAAGCTGCGCGAGGATCTGTTGAAGGCGCGTGGTGAGCAGCGACTCGTAAAGCCCGGCAGCCAACGGTTCGGTCACACCGAGAGCTTGACCGTCGAGCCGGCCCAGGATCTAGCGAAACACCGCGGGATCCTCGGGTTTCCTTCTACTGGCAGGCAATTCCGTTGTGATCACCGTCGAGGCCCGACCGATACCCGGGCTGGCCCTTCAGCAGCGGTGCTTTCCCGGCGGCGCGCACCTTGCTACAGCTGGAGTAGTAGACCTGCCCGCTCGAGTCGGCGGGAACGGGCGAAGGCACGCCGGTGACGCGGGCTGGGTCGCGCTGCCTGCCGACTGTTCCGTGTTGCCAGCACACGTTCGGCCGGACCAGAAGCCGAGCCCCGCCGCCTTGGCCTTCGCCTCGGCTGCCTTGAATTGGCTCTGATACAGATAGGGCTTGTCGTAGGTGTACTCGTGCGCGTATCCGGTCTGGACCATGACCTCGTTGAACATGGCGTGGGCATCGAGCCAGATGTAGACCAGGTCGCGGCCGTAGACATCGCGCCGACTCTGACTTGCGTCGTATTGAATCCAGACGCTTCGGCCGGTCAGCAATTGCTCCGCGCGCGCCGAAGCTTGCGGGCCAAAGCACTCGACCGGCTTCGACGGGTGCTTCGTCTCCGGTGTATCGATGCCGATCAGCCTGAGCTTCACGGTACGACCATCGACGTTGATCTTGTCAGTGTCTCCGTCGACAACCTCGGTGATCGGATACGGCCCCTTCGCGTCTGCCGGTCGGACGAGCCCTGAGCTGGTCACGGGTACCGCTGGAGGCACCACCGATACCGAAGGTGTCGGTGTTGATAGCAGCGCAGGAGAAGGTGCCGGCTGGGAAGCAGGGGACACCGTTGGATGCGCTAGCTGGTGCTTCGACGGGCTCGTGCACCCTACGGCGAGAACCAGCGCGGGCACCCCGACCAGCAGCCGGATCGCCCGTCGGCGCGCCATCATGCCCGGCTCACGACGGATCGCCGTCCCCCTGACACTCAATCATTGTCGACTGCCGTCAACGGAGAGTTGAGCGCCGGCCGGGGGCACTCACCGCGGAGCGCGGGGTCTCGGATTCGAATGCGGTTCCGTCCACCGGGCCTTCCACATCTATCGACGTTCGCTTCCAGTGGACATTCGTCTCTGAAGTCACGAGCCCACATCGCCGATATCCCAGGCCACCATGACGATCGTTGACTCAGCGCGCACCGCCTACCGACGGCGCCAGCTCGCTGGCGACCGCCGCGCCGGCATCTGGGCCCGCAAGAAGGCAAGGAGGGCACAGCGGACGTATCTCCGCGAGCATTGGCGTCGAATGCTCCTCCCCGTCGCTGTGGTACTCGCAGTTGTCTCAGTAGCGTCGGCGGTCGCACCGAGTTCGTTCGAGAGCGGCTTTCTTCTGGGTGGAGGCCTTGCCTCGCTAGGTGGCATGTTGGCCGTCTGGGTCATGCAGGCGACGGGCACGGCACCGACGATGATGGGCGACCTTGCCGAGCAGTGGACCGCCCAGGAGCTTCGCAAGCTCCGACGCGAGGGTTGGCGCGTCGTCAACCACATGTGCCTGCGCAACTTCGACATTGACCACGTAGTCGTTGGACCCGGCGGAGCCTTTGCAATCGAGACCAAATGGAGCGCAACGCCTTGGATCATGGACTCGACGGACTCCCGACTCCGGGCTGCGTGCCTCCAAGTCGAAAGGAACGCGAGGGATCTGCGGCTCTGGACCGCGTTCAACCGGGCGGTAGCGCCATCGGTTATCACGCCTGTGCTGATCCTGTGGGGAGAAGCGACCGGGCAGCTGGAAAACACAATCACACGGATCGGGAGCACCACGGTGGTGGCTGGGTCTGCGGTTGAGCGATGGCACGCATCGCTAGCCCCCGGCGTCCTCGACTCAGGCCAGATTGACGCTGCGTGGCAGGAGCTCGAGAAGCAGGCAACGGTCCGCGATCTGAAGGAAAACGACAATGGCCCACTCCCTCCTTCTCTCTACGAGGTAGCCCGTTCAGGAGCGGCCCTGATTGCCATCGGTTGGCTGGGCTGCCTCGCGGGCCTTGAACTGCTCAAACTTCTCCAGTCATTCCTACTTGGGATACCCGCATGTCTTGCGCTCGCCTTGCTGGCTCTGCCGGGACGACGCTGGAAACGCGGTAAATACTTCTCACTTGCATGGCAGACCGGCGTTGGATTTGGGATTGTCGCCGTCAGCGCTTACGCGCTAATCCATTGATCCCCCACCATCTGCTAAACCATCCCCATGCCACGGTGCTATCCGCCCGACCCGGACTGGCCGGCAGACCGTCATGGGGAACGGGCGGTCTTCGAGGCGCTGCGAGACCAACTGCCTGAGGAATGCGCGCTCTTTTCCAGCGTGGGGCTGACGGAACGCGGCGAGGAGCGAGAGATCGACGTCCTCGTTGGATGGCCTGGACATGGCATCGCTGTGATTGAGGTCAAGGGAGGAACGGTCAGCTGCGAGCGACGGCAGTGGTGGCAATCGTCCGGGACCAGAAAACACAGAATTCAGAGCCCGGTCACGCAGGCGCAGGACGCGAAGCACATGCTCCTGCCGTTCCTCAGCCGATCGTCCACTGTGCTGCCGAAGGTGCGCGCGGCGCATCTGGTCGCGTTCCCCTACACGAGCGTCGGCAAGTACTGGCTGTCAGCGGATTGCCCGCGCGAGATGGCCATCGGACGGGGCGAGCTGAAGTCGGCGGCGGCCACCGTACTGCGGGCCATCGACGACGGGGGCAAGGGATTCCAGCCACTCGACGCCAACGGATGCATCGCTTTGGAGGCGGCGCTCGAAGGGATGCTGCCGGGCCAGGCCAGCCTCCTGAGCGTCGCCGAGGAGCACGAACACCGGGTCGACCAGATGACGCGAGATCAGCTGAAGTTGCTGAACATGTTGCGCCATCACCGCCGGGCTGCCGTCATCGGCGGCGCCGGTACGGGCAAGACGTGGCTCGCCGTCGAGCAGGCCCACCGGCTCACGAAGGCCGGCGAGCGCGTCGCGCTGCTCTGTTACTCGCGGGGTCTGGCCCGGTTCCTGCAACGGCTCGCCGACACGTGGCCTGCGACAGAAGTCCCTGCGTTCGTTGGACTTTTCCACGACTTGCCGATCGAGTGGGGTGCGCCGACCGGTGACGACGATGACAGCGATTTCTGGGAGCGCCGCCTTCCGCTGATGCTCGGGGAGCTGGCTCTCGCGAGACCGGAGGCTGATCGCTACGACAGCATCGTTGTCGACGAGGCGCAGGACTTCGGCGAGCTCTGGTGGCCGCCGCTGCTCTCGTGCCTGCGGGATCCGGACGAAGGCGGCCTGTTCGTCTTCCTCGACGAAGCACAACGGGTCTTCGCCAGGCAAGGCCAGCTGCCGATCCGTCTGGCACCGCTTGAACTCGACGAGAACATCCGCAACACCAAGAATGTCGCGCAGACCTTCGCCAGCCTTTCGGGTGAGCAGCTGCGCTTCCGCGGGCTGGCCGGCCCGCGGGTCCGCTTCGTCCAATGCGCCACGGACGACGCGCTGCCGTCAGCGGACGATCAGGTCGAACTTCTGCTCGAGGAGTGGGAGCCCGGGCAGATCGCCTTGCTCACCACCGGGAGGCGCCACGGGGAGCAGGTCAACGAGATCGAACTCGGCGGCCACAAGCGATACTGGGACGACTTCTTCGAGGAGCGCGACGTCTTCTACGGCCACGTCCTCGGATTCAAGGGTCTCGAAAGACCCGTAGTCGTCCTGGCAGTCAACGGTTTCCGTGACCTGGAACGCGCCAAAGAGATGCTCTACGTCGGCCTCTCGCGAGCGCGAACGCAGCTCGTCGTCTGCGGCGACCTTGAGCTCGTTGCGAAGGTTGGCGGCGAGCGCGTGAAGCGGCGGCTGCAGCGCGCGGAGCAGGCGTAGCTCTGTCCTAGTAAACGACTCCGAGGAACTCCTGCGCGCACCCCTGACACACCCCCGGCTCGTTCATGTACTCGGGCGCCTGGATCTGGCGGCAGTACTCACACCACCGAAACCGACGCCGTCGAGCCTTCGCCGCCAGGCGTACGGCCTCGACGATGTCGTCCAGCTCCGGCTCAGACGGGAACTCCCAGCGCAGATGTATCGCGCCCACCTTCATAACGGGCATCATCGCGCCCTCCCAGTCGACCGCAGGCTCCGCAATGGCCACTGAGCGCTCATCGGGATTCACGACGATCAGCACCTGGGAGGGTTCGCCCGACACGAAGCACACCGCACCGGGTTCGACGCCATCCAGCTCGTCCCACGAATCCCCCATGGCAGCCATGACATCGTCCGGCGGGTAGCCCAGTGCATCAGCCAGCATCGTCATGGATCTGCTACTCGGCCTTGTTCCGGGCTCAACTCGCAACTCAACATCCAGGTTCGGTCCCATCAACTGTGGCGGAGCCAGCATGGCCGCAGGTGGGGTTGCGAGACCGAGCGCGGCGGCGTCGGCGAGGGCAGACTCCGGCTCGAGCTCCAACGGTGAGAACGAGCATCGGAAGCTCCGGATGACTCCGGGTCCGATCAGCCATAGCCGGTCTGGCTGGACGGTCCACAGCCGCCAGGCCAGCTGCCTGGCCTCATCACCGCGACGCTTGCTGTCCTCATCAGGAGCCTCTTCGCTGAACCGGGCCAGCACGTCGGCAAGCAGCAGCCCGAGCATGCCCACGTCACGCTTTGCCTCGCCCAGGACGACAACGCGCCGTTCATCATCGAGCACCGCGAGATCGAGCTGCAGCGCAGACGACGGAAGCTCGAAGAGGACACGTTCCGCCGGGAACGAGAATTCGAGTACTGCGCGGGCGTACGCGGCGATCTGTGGCAGGTACTCGGCGTTGTACCAGCCGCCCTCCCTGGAACGCGACAGCAGACCCCAACGGCCTTGTGGTGCGGGCCGGTCGAGGGTATTGAAGCGACCACCGCGAAGCAGCGTGATCAGTCCGGCATCGATCGCGCGGCCGAACCAGCGAACGTCCTCCGCGTCGATCACATTCGGAGTGGGAATCAACCCCGGGTTCACCATGCGCTCGGGGTTGTCCTCATACAGTTCCCGCGAGGCGCTCTCCAGCAGCGCTACGAATTCGTCAACCCGCATCCGTTGCACTCTCAGTAGTCGCTAGGAAATTCGCAAGACGGGCAGCCTTCGATCATCAAGTCAGCTCCACATTCGGCGCACTGACCAAGATTGTCAAAATCATCTGCATCTTGGACGACGATGTCAGGGATGATCTCTTCGACCACGAGCGCCAAGTTCTCAGGCGATATCCACATGGTGGCCTCCATTCCGGCTCTGTATCGGCATTTCGGGATGCCCGACGGTAGGCCATTTGAGCGCGTAGCCCCTACCAACCGATCGGACGCTTGCCTCGCGGCCGTGGCCGGAACAGAGCTGCAGCCAGCTGGCCGTTAGCCACTTGTGGCTACAATTGGTAGCTTGAATGTGGCGATGGAGGTGTCGTGGTGGACGTCGGCGTGCGCGAACTTCGAGATGGATTGAGCCGCCATCTGGCGGCCGTCCGGTCCGGTCGTACGGTGACCGTGACCGATCACGGCCGGCCAATCGCGCGGATCGTCCCGGTGGACAGTCCGAGCCCGCTGGAGCAACTCGTTGCCGAAGGCAGGGTGCGTGCAGCGCACACGCGAAAGAGTGCAGCTCCTGCGCCGGTCCGAGGTCGTGGTTCGGTAAGCGACCTGGTGGCCGAGCAGCGGCGGTGATTGTCTACCTCGACACCTCGGCTTTCGTGCCACTCCTTGTTGCTGAACCAACGAGCGCCGGATGCCGACGGCTCTGGGATGAGGCCGATGAAGTGGTGACGAGTCGACTCCTGTTCGTCGAAGCGGCAGCGGCGCTGGCACACGCCAGGCGGCTCGAGCGACTGACTGTCCGAGCCCATCGAACGGCACGACAAAGGTTGGATGAGCTGTGGTCACAGATGGGTGTTGCCGAGATCGACCAGGCCTTGGTCGAGAGCGCCGCTGGGCTAGCCGTCCGGTTCGAACTCCGAGGGTACGACGCTGTGCATTGCGCTAGCGCGCAACAGCTGGACGACCACGATGTGGTCGCTGCCACCGGCGATCGACGACTGCTGCACGCCTGGATCGAGCTGGGGCTGGCTACGTACGACCCCCATGACCCGCCAAACACCTCCGCGGGCGCGCCGGCCTAAGCGGGCGTCGCGGTATCCAGCAGCGCCATAACGATCTCGTCCAGATCGTCGTCGAGGGCGCCACCGAATTCCCCGGTGCGCGCGAGAATCCCGCGCAGCCGCTCGAGCGCCACCTGCAGCACCCAGACGTCATCGTCGGAAAGCTCAACGGCCACCGCGACGACCGGCCGTCCACACGCGCCCAGGAAGTCGACCACCCGGGCCGCTGCGTCGTCATCGAGCAGCTGGGCCGCGCGCAGTCGGCGAGCGAGGTCATCCTGCTCGCCGCCGAGGGCGATCCGGTAGTCCTCCCAGTCGCCGAGACCCAGCTCCATCACGGCGCTGCACATCGCCACCGCCAATTGAGAAATCAGCAACTGACGGCTCGTGAGCACGAGCGCCGATCCGGACCATGTAGACACTGCAACCCCCTCCGGACGAGAGACTGGCACAGCGCTCCGACAAAATTGGCCCGGCGTCGGCGTGTCGTCTTGACAGGTCCTACGGGCGCCGGGGCCGCAGGCCCGAGGTTCGCGGCTATCCCCAGAAGATGCCGGTCGGGTCGCGATCGATCTCGGCAAGCAGGTCGTCGACCCGTTGCGAGCTCGGGCATTGGCATCCGACTTACCAGCCGGCAGGAGCAGCGTCGCTCAGCGCTTCAAATGCGGCGTCGAGCCGCCGTCGGCGGCGGCGGTTGGGTTCGTGATTGGCTTCCGCCGCCACGAATCCGATCAGCGCCTCCAGATCGTCGTCGGTTGCCATGACCGGGGCAGGCGCGGTTCGCCGGCCGGCGCCGGCACGGCAGCGCGGTCTCCCAGGGAGCGCCTGCGTCGCCTGCGGTTGCGGCACGCACCAGACGGGTCAGGTGCCCGGCTATTCGTTGCGCAGGGCCGGGGACGTCCGGCGCGAGATCCAGGAAGTGACGCAGATCGGCCACCATCACCTCGCGGACTGTATCGCCCGGATTCCGGTGCCTCGCCGTCCAACGCCTAGATCCCCAGCAACTCCCGTAACCGATCCGGACGCATGGTCGCGGATCCCTCATCGGTCACGCCACCACCGGGCGGGAAGCTGTCGATCAGCCGGATGACGCGTTCACGCTGGGTGGGATCCTCGGCGGCCTCGCGCGGGGTCAGCCCGCCGAGGGCCGGCACCGGCTCCGCGCACCACTGCTCCTCCTGCTTGCTGAGCCACTCCACCAGCGCAGCCCTCGCGTCGGCAGGGACAGGCTCACGGGCGAGGGATTCGCGTGGGGTCCGAGCAGCTGCTACCTCGAAGGGTTCGATGGTCTCGGAGATGACAGTCGCGTCCGGCAGCAGCTCCATGATGTCGGCCGCGATTTCGTCGAAGCGGTCCTCGCTCATGGTCTCGACGGTGAGCGCCGAACCGTCGAGTGTGAGCGTCGCCAGCACGAGATTTCCCGCCCCACCCGGCCGTTCCTGATGCCAGCGGTCGGTACCGGAAGCGACGTAGTTGCGATCGAGTACCAGCCGCACCCACTCGGGATCCTTCACGCTCCACACCGAGGTGCAGAACGCCATCGGCTCACCGGTCGTCGTCGTCAGCTCCGGCGGCCGTGACGCCGCCGCCATGAGGCTCAGCAGCCGATCCGCCAGCGACGTGGGATCGGGATCGTCGACGATGTCCAGAAAGGCGTCCTCGCGGCCAGGCGGCACCGCAATCACAGTGCCCGCGAGCCGGTGCCCGCGGCCATCCGGCACCGCTCGGGCACAGATCAGCTGACCCGCCGACACCTCCCGGCTGCCCAACCGCTCTTGAATCTCGGTGAGCTCGCCGGTGCGCACATCGCGAAGCCGCAGCCCCTCACCGGGTCTGACGTCCACGATCTCGTAGACGGTCCGCGGGATCAGCTGCCACGAGACGTACAAGAGCTGCTCGTCCTCGGGGAGCAAGGCACCACGCTCGGCGAGAAACCGGTCGAACCAGCCGAGCTCATGCAGCACCACGTCCAGCACCAGGGGATCCTGCATGGCCTCGCCGAGCCGGTCCGGATCCTCGTCGGCGAGCTTCCAGGCCGTCTCCATCACCACCCGGTCGAGGGGAGCACCCCGCCGTTCGGCATACGCCACGGTCTTGTGCCGCAGCCAGGCGAAACGGTCGGGCAGCGGCGCAAGCTCGTTCGCGCGGAGGTGACACACCTTGTACTTGCGGCCCGAGCCACACCAGCACGGCTCGTTGCGACGCATCCCCGCGCCCCGATCCGGCTGCCCACCGGTCGCGCTCTCGATCGCCGCGAGATCGGGGGCAACAGGCGAAAACACCTGCAGCCACAGGGTTTTTGCCTCCGCCGCGCGTCCCTGATCCGATCGCGTCCAGGCCAGTCGATCCACCGCCGGGAAGAAGTCGGGGGATTGGCGAACCGCGTCTGCCAGGGCCTCGGCAGCAGCCAGCGGATCGCAGCGCCGCTCGGCGACCATCGCCGTGATGACCCCGGCGACGGCGCGCTGCAGGGGCTTGGACGCCGCAGCAGCAAGACGACGCGCGAAAACCTCTGCTGCGCCGAGGGAATCAGGATCCTCGTCGTAGCCGAAGAGCTGATCGGTGACGATCGCCAGGACGCTTTCGTCGGCCATGACGTCGAGCACATGACGCAGTTCGGGTGCCGTGACCTCGGGCTCGCCCACGTCCATGCGCTCGAAAAGCCCGTACGCGTCAAGGACATCACGTCGCTCGTCGTCGTTCTCCGCACGGTCGACAATGCGGAAGGCCGCCATCATGTGCGCCTGAGCTCTCCAGGCGGTCCGGCCGTCGGCGACGAGATCGCCGCGGATCTCCAGGCCGGCTGCGGCGACCAGCTCCGTGAGCGGCTGCCGTGGCTGGTCGAAGGCGGTCGGGTCGTCGGCGAGCAGATGCATGGTCAGCTCGCGGAACGTCTGAGGGAGCCCGCTCTCCTCGCTTTCCAGGGCGTACGCCTGCCTGATCGCGTCGACGAAGCCTTCATCGAGCGGCGGCTCCGGGATGGGTTCGACCACCACCTCGCCGTCGTGCAGGCGGCCCAGGACCAGCTGGCCCGGCGCGGCATCAGCCGGCGGATCGGCGACCTCGTCGGTGAGATAGCTCAGACCGGCGAGATCGGTGTCCAGCGCAGGCCAATCAGGTGTGACGCGAGTGGTGAGCACGATGCCTTGGCACAGCCGCTCCGGGTCGACCACGATGTCGCCCGCCACCAGCTCGAGCTCATCGGCCAGGAGCATCTGATCGGTGACGGAATCGATAAGGTCGGTGACCTCGTCGATCAGCTCGGTGATATCGAGGCCGGCCAGCACCCGTTCGTGAAGTTCATCGAGCGTCATTCGCTCGCGCGACGAAAGCAGCGCTCTCACGGTGTCTTGGATGTCGCGTTCGGTCGCCACCGGTAGCGCCCGAAGGCTCGTCGCGTATCGCCGGTCGAAAGCGTCAGGGTCACCGCCGATGGCTGCGCTGACCGCGGGCGCGGCCGCCAGCGCCAGCTCGAGCATCACCTGCCGCCGACCCAGGCCGCGCGCATGCAGGCGTTGAGCGGTCTCCCAGACGGCCGGCGGGTCCTCCTCCAGAATCTGGTGGGCGACGATATCGAAGAGTGCCAGCTCAATGTCATCCGGCTGAAACGGCGCCGCCTTCGCAAGGGCGGCGCGGAACTGTTCGTCGTCGTCAAGATCGAGATCCGGCGGGAGGTTTCGACCGAAGAGCAGCTTCATCTTGTCGAGCGTCACGGGGCGAGCCTAGAACGTCAGCCGGGGGGCGAGATGGTTCAGGAGCTGGGGCTCATCCTGGCGGAGTCCGAGGCGGCTCCATGAGCTCTGCAGTCGCCTCCCAGAGCACGTGGTAGAGCGTCGTCTGCACCTCCTGTACGCGATGGACCGATGACGACGGCACCGCGAAGAGGTGGTCCAACGCCGCGAGCTCCGCCATGGGGCCGCCGCCGTAGCCCGACAGGCCGACGGTCACCATCCCGATGCGCTTGGCTTCCTCGAGGCCGGCGAGGACGTTCGGCGAGCCACCGCTCGTCGAGATGCCCAGCGCGATGTCGCCAGGCCGTCCAAAGGCCCTGAGCTGGCGGGCGAATATCACGTCGAAGCCGACGTCGTTCGACAGCGCGGTGAGGACGGCGACGTCGTCAGCGAGGCACAGCGCGGGCAACGGCGCGGCAGGCGGCCGGGGGTTCATGAACGCGTGCACCACGGCGTGCGCGTCGGTGCTGCTGCCGCCGTTGCCGAACGCGTACAGCGTCGCGCCGGTGGCGAACGCGGGGGCGAGCTCGGCCGCGCAAGCCGACAAGGCCGCACCCAGCGACGCCCCGACTTCCCGCCGCAGCGTCACGACCTCCGCCACCTTTTGACGCGCCGACTCGGCAGCCGCGGCGAGCACCGCGGACTCGGAGGTCCCCCCGCCGTACAAGAACGGATACAGCTGCTCGACGCCCGAAGCAGGCTGATCCGATGGGCCCGGCGAGTCCAAGAAGACGTGCACCAGCTCCCACAGCAGGTGGTAGGCGGTGACATGGGCTTCCTTGACCACCAGAGGATCGCCGGAATCGATCGTCAGGCAGTGATCGGCCTTGCAAGCTCCCCCGGCGCCGGCGAGGGCGACGGTCAGCAGGCCCGCGTCCCGGGCGGCGACCAGCCCTGCGGCAACGCCCTCGGAGCCCGTCCCCGTGAAGCCCACAGCGATATCGGACGGACGCCCGAGCGTGCGCACCTGGTGCGCGAAATCTCCGGACAGTGCGAGCGCCGGCAATGCCCGCTTGCCGACGGTGACCGGATGCACGAACTCCACCGCGACATGGGCAGCGTCGGTCGCCCCCGCACCGCTGCCGAACACCAGCAGGCGCCCGCCCGCCAGGAAGTGGCCGGCCATTTCCCGGCACGCCAGCGCGAGCGCCTCGGCCGACTCCCCCAAGGCGAGCAGCGGCGCTTCCCGAGACTCGAAAGTGGCCCTCACGCGAGGAAGTAAACGCCTGAAACGGACTTCAATGCCGATTCAATCCCGAGAAAATACTGCGTCCGGGTTAACCATGGTCTTCGCTCGCCTGCCGATGACCGATGGATAAGGCCCGAACCCCGAGGAGAACGCCGTGGCTGACGACCGGATCGCGTGCGCGCGCTGTGGCTCGGTCGACGTCGAGGTCAGCGAGCGTCCCGTACCCCCGCAGCCGGCCGGCGCCTGGCCCTACGTCGACCGCGCCGTGCTGAGCTGCCTGCGCTGCCACCACCACTGGATCCGGGTGGAAGTGGTCCGCTCGCCCGTCAGCGCCGGCTAGTGGTGGAAGCCGGAAGGCCCGGAGATCGTCACGTGATCGGCGCCCTGTAGCTCGTCGAGGCAGCGCTCGAGGTCGGACAGAAAGTCGTCCGCCAGATCCTGCGAGAAGCCGTTCCGGCAGACGACGCGCAGGACGGCGAGGTCCTCACGGTTGGCCGGGAACGTATACGCCGGCACCTGCCAGCCCCGCTCGCGCAGCAGCCGCGAAACCCCGAAGACGTCCCAGCCCTTCACCTCGGGCTTCGTCGTGAAGGCGAAGACCGGCAGCTGGTGGCCGCGCGAGATCAGGTTGAACGGGCCGAGCTCCTCGATCGACGCGGAAAGCTGCGACGCGACGTTGCGGCTGGCCTGCTGCACGGCCCGGAAGCCGGAGCGACCGAGCCGAAAGAACGTGTAGTACTGGGCGACGACTTCAGCCCCCGGACGCGAGAAGTTCAGCGCGAAGGTCGGCATGTTGCCGCCGAGGTAGTTCACGTTGAACACCAGCTCTGACGGCAGGTGCTCCTTGTCGCGCCAGAGCACCCAGCCGACACCCGGATAGACCAGCCCGTACTTGTGGCCCGACGTGTTGATCGAGACCACCCGCGGCAGCCGGAAATCCCACTCCAGGTGGGGGTCGAGGAACGGAGCGATCATCGCGCCGGACGCGCCGTCGACGTGGACCGGCACGTCAGGACCGCCCTTCGCCGCCAGCGCGTCGAGCGCGTCACAGATCTCGTCGACCGGCTCGTACGAACCGTCGAACGTCGACCCCAGAATCGCCACCACCCCGATGGAATCCTGATCGACCGCGGCCGCAGCCGTGGCAGCGTCGAGGTGGAAGCGGTCGCCCTCCATGGGCACGATGCGCGGCTCGACATCCCAGTAACGGCAGAACTTCTCCCAGCAGACCTGCACGTTCGCACCCATGACGAGGTTGGGCTTGCGGGACGGGTCGTTGCCGGTCCGCGCCGCCCACCGGCGCTTGAGCGCCATCCCGGCCAGCATGCAGGCCTCGCTCGAACCGGTCGTGGAGCACCCCGTCGCATCGCCCGCCGGGGCATGCCAGAGATCGGCCAGGATGCAGACGCACCGCTGCTCGAGCTCGGCCGTCTTCGGGTACTCGTCCTTGTCGATCATGTTCTTGTCGACGCACTCGGCCATCAGCACACCGGCCTGCGGCTCCATCCAGGTCGTGACGAACGTGGCGAGGTTGAGCCGGGCACTCCCGTCGAGCAGCAGCTCGTCGTGCACGAGCTGGTAGGCGACGTCGGCCGGCACCGGATCGTCGCTCAGCCGGATCCGAGGAGGGCTTACCTCGGCCGCGAGCGCCGGATTGGCCAAACCCATGAAGGGATTGCTGTCGTGAGTGTGTGCGGGACTCGATGACGAACCGGTGTGCAGGGCCATTCGGTGACTATGGACCGTCGCTGCCGCGCTTCAGGGGCTGGGGCTGCGGGCGCCGGACATGCGGCCTACGTTCGGGTTCTCCGGCGCCACCCCGCTTTCGGATTCCATGACTCGATCACGAGATGGTCAGGCGGCTCGCCGCCCAGATAGCTGATCGACGCTTCGGTGATGTCGAGGCGGAAGAAGCCGGCACCGTCGACATCGTGCTCCGCCCAGTCTTCCGGCGTCGGGATCGCCACCAGCGCGCCCGACATCTTCGCCTCGCCGGGCCACTGCGTCGACGGCTCCGGCGGCGGCTCGAGAGTCGGGCTGTGGATCGCCACCCGCGGATCGCGCCGCACGTCAGCGAGCTTGCGCGACCCACCCATCATGCCGAGCCTCAGCTCGCCGTCGTCGAACTTGCACTCCGTCGCGCTGATACGCGGCGACCCATCAGCCCGTAGGCTCGCCAACGTCTTATTCGTCCCCGCCTCGAACCGCCCCCTGACCTTCGCCGCGAACTCCGGTGACTGCTCTTCGATGGTGTGCCAACTCGCCATGCGAATGGTGTAGCAGGGGGCACCGACAAAAAGGCGGGCGACAATGGTCCGTCCCTGAACGATCACGCGCAGCCACCACGGGAGGCCGTCTCGCATGACTGGTCCGGCGAACGGCACCCTGGAGATCGACCACCTCGACAAGCGCTACGGCGAGGTCGTCGCGCTGTCGCAGATGACGTTCACCGTGGGACGCGGCGAACTGTTCGGCTTCGTCGGCAGCAACGGCGCCGGAAAGACGACCACGATGCGCATCGTCATGGGCGTGCTGGCCGCGGACGCCGGCGCGGTCCGCTGGCAGGGCAAGCCGCTGACGTTGAAACGACGCCGCCACATCGGGTACATGCCGGAGGAGCGTGGGCTCTACCCGAAGATGCGCGTAGGTGAGCAGCTCACGTATCTGGGTCGGCTGCACGGCATGAGTGCGCCGGCTGCCCGGCGGGCCACCGACACCTGGACCGAGCGGCTGGGGGTCGCTACCCGCCGTAACGACGAGGTGCAGAAGCTCAGCCTCGGCAACCAGCAGCGCGTCCAGCTCGCCGCTGCGCTGCTGCACGAGCCGGAACTGCTGGTCCTCGACGAGCCCTTCTCGGGGCTCGACCCGGTAGCGGTCGACGTGATGAGCGAGGCGCTGCGCGAACGCTGCAATGAGGGCGTCCCGGTGATCTTCTCCAGTCACCAGCTCGAACTCGTCGAACGCATCTGCGACCGCGTCGGCATCGTGCGCGGCGGCGCCATGGTGGCCTGCGGCACCGTCGACGAGCTCAGCGCCGGAAGCCCGACCTCACTCGTCATCGACGCGCCTGACGCGCCGCCGGATTGGGCCGACGGCCTGGCCGGCGTGACGGTACTGGGCCGGGAAGGGCCGCGCACAACCCTGCGGCTGAACGAAGGCGTCGACGACCAGACCGTGCTGCAGGCGGCACTCGCCACCGGTCCGGTACACGAATTCGCGCGGCAGCGTCCGTCGCTGACCGAGCTGTTCCGTCACGTCGTCAAGGACCCGGCCACCGACCGCACCGCCGAAGCGGGCGATCCGAAGTCGAGGGCGGCATGACGGCGCCGCCCGACACGGGGATGGATGTCGACACCCGACAGGCCGTCTCCCTCGTCGCCACCCGCGAGATCGTCACGCGTGCCCGGTCGCGCGCGTTTCGGGTCAGCACGGTGCTCCTGCTCGTCGGCATCATCGCGACGGTGGCCATCGCCAAGGCAGCGAGCGGCAAGAAGTCCGTCGACCACATCGGTTTCCTGCCGGCTCAGCAGGCGGTCGAAGCGCCGTTCCGATCTCTCGCCTCAGCGATTCATCTGGACTCGACGACGACGACGGTCACCGATCTGGCTGACGGCGAGCGACGGCTGCGAAGCGGCAAGCTCGACGCGCTCGTCGTCGGCAACGCGCTCGGCATCCAGGTCGAGGTCAAGCACGAGATCAATCCCACGCTGCGCAGCGCGTTCACCTTCCTCGCGCGATCCGCGGCGCTCGACATGAAACTGCGTGAGCTCAACGTCGATCCCGAGCCGGTAAGCCGCGCCGTCGCGGCATCGGGCGTCCAGGTGCATGCCCTCGAGCCGCCTGATCCCCATCGCAGTCAGCGACTCGCCGTCGGCGTCATCGCCGGCATCCTCGTGTACGTCGCGCTCACGCTCTACGGGCAGGCGGTGGCGCAGGGCGTCGTCGAGGAGAAGACGAGCCGCATCGTCGAACTCCTGCTGACCGCGATCCGCCCCTGGCAGCTGCTGCTCGGGAAAGTCGCCGGCATCGGCATCCTCGGCCTCGGGCAGCTCGCACTCGTGGGCGCGGCCGGTGTCGTGACCGGTCTGCGCAGCGCATGCACTGACGCTGCCCGGCTCCGTGGCCGCGAGCGCGCTCGCCGGGGCGATCGTCTGGTTCCTGCTGGGGTATCTCGCGTATGCGCTGATGTTTGCCGCCATCGGCGCGCTGGTCTCGCGCCAGGAGGACGTCGCCGGAGCAGTCGCCCCGCTGACGATGTTCATCGTCGTCCCGTACGTGCTGGGGATCTCCACCCTGCCGAGCAACCCCGGCAGCAAGCTGCTCGCCGTCCTCTCGCTCATCCCGCTCTTCAGCCCCACGCTGATGCCGATGCGGATCGCCGCCGGAGTTCCTGCGTGGGAGACCGCCGTCGCCATCGCGCTGATGCTGGTGTTCATCTCCATACTGGTGTGGCTGGCGGGCCGCATCTACGGCAACGCGGTCACGCGGACGGGCGCGAAGGTCAAACTCGCTGACGCGCTGCGGCCGATCTGACGCGCGAGCGGCTTCGGGCTCACTCCTGCCCGGCGTTGGCCATGATCGCAGCGGCCGGCGGAAGCACCATCGCGATGACGCTCATCACGATGGCCGCCGTCGTCGAGAAGAACGACACGATCGCCCAGGCCACGACGATCAGGGTGATGCACGGCACCATGATGGCGAAGTAGAGCCGTCGGCGATGCCGGGTGAAAGCCGGGTCTTCCGGTCTCATGTCGGGGGCGCGAGTCCAAGGATGCGTTCGGCGTTGCCGGCCAGAACATCCTGCAACACCGGGGGTTGCAGCCCCGATCGAAGCCAGTGGGCGAGGATCGTGCTGCGGTGGTAGCCGAGAGGGTAGGAGTACAGGTCCGTCCCGTAGACGACGCGGTGGTGGCCGAACCGCTCGATGATCTGCAGGGCCGGATCGATGACGTAGGCAAGGCTGCTGTCGAAGACGAGGTTGGGCGCGAGTTCGGCGACGAGCATCGCGTGGCTCGACTGCTCGTGCGAGGACAGGACGTCCAGCACGATCATCGTCAGATCCGGGAAAGCCTTTGCCACGCGGTGGATTCGCCAGAGCGACTCCTCCGGCGATTCGGCGACGGAGTGCAGGAAGGGCACCAGGCCGAGCTCGCCCATCAGCTCGATCTGCGCGAGCACCAGCGGGCTGTCGGTCGTGCACCCTTGGAAGCGGGTGTGGAAGCTGACGCCGACCAGGCCGAGCTCGTCCTTGATACGGCGCAGTTCGTCGTCGCCGGCCCGGCCGTAGAGCGGCTCGACGATGCCGAGCGCCGCGGGAAAGCGGTCCGGCGTCCGGTCGCGATAGGCCGCGATGCCGTCGTTGACGCGCCTGGTGTCGGCGAGCCCCTCCGGGCGCAGGTAGCTGTGGCCTGGGATGAGCAGCGCGCAGTCGACGCCGTCACGGTCCATCGTCTCCAGCCGTACCGAAAGGTCGTGGTCGAGCGCGGGAGGCGGGGCCGCGCCCTCGGCGCCGGGCATGGCCAGCGCCTGCACCGGATCACCGACGTGATGGTGCACGTCCAGGATCCGGAAACCGCCTGCAGTCATTGCATCTCTCCTATGTCCACCGCGTCGCGCTAGCTAGCTGAACTCGGGCAGCACCTTCTCGGCGAAGGTGCGCATGAAGTTCAGCTGGTCCGGCACGAACTGGGCCACGATGATGCCTCGGACACCCGCTGCCGCCACCTCGTGAAGCCGTTCGACGCAGTGCTCGATCGGACCGGCGATGGTCGACTGCCGCGCCAGCCACGACGTGAGGCCGAGCTCGTCGACGAGCGCCGCATTGTGCGCCGCCGTCTCGGGCGAGGCGTGGTGGCTGGAGTCGTAGCGCCGCTTGAGCTCCTGCACCTTCGGGATCAGCTCCGCCGGCAATCCCTTGCCGTCGAGGGTGAAGCGGAAGACGTGATTCGCCGTCCCGGCAAGCACGGAGCGCACCTGGTCGATGCCTCGGCTTCGCTCTCCGCCGGCACGACATTGGCCATGCACCAGATCTCGAGGTCCTCCACGGAGCGGCCGGCCTGCGCGGCGCCTATGCCGATGTGGCCCAGATTTCGCTGCATCGCCTCTGCGGTCAGGCTGTTCGACAGCACCACGCCCTGCGCGATGCGCCCGGCCAGCTGAAGCGTCCGCGGCCCCTCGGCCGCCATCCACACCGGAGTGGGCCGGTGATCCCAGCGCAGCTGCTGGACCTGCCCACGGTAGGTCGCCGGCCGCCCGTCGCACATCGCCTGCACGCAGCTGACGTACTCCTCCAGCTCGGCGACGGTGGACGGCGGCATTCCGATGTTGCGCAACGCCGAGTCCCCGGAGCTGATGCCGTAAACGAAACGGCCGCCGGAGATCTGCTGCAGGGCGGTCGCTGACGACGCGACCACCGCCGGATGGCGAGTCATCGGATTGGAGACGGTGATGGCGAGCCGCGGCCGTGTCGTCCGCACCGCCGCGACCGTCATCGAGACGAACGGGTCCGCCCACAGCGACTGCGAATCCCCCGTCGTCAGCAGCTCGTAGCCGCAGCCCTCGGCGACGCGTAACCACTCCTGGTAGACCGCGAAGTCGCGCACCGTCGTACCGGTGCCGAACCGGATCTTGGGAGAGCCCGCCATCTATTCAGCCCGCGAGTGCTGGAAATAGCCGGTCTGCACCGCGGGGTCCGGCTCGAAGAAGGCGCGCACCGACGTCACCAGACCGTCGCCGCGCACCCGCCAGATCTCCACGCTTTCCACCACGACCGAGCGGCCGTGAAGGTTGCCCTCGTTGCGCATGAGAACGGCCGCCTCGCTCCCGCAGGCGATGATGCGGGCGGGAACGAGCCGCCATTCACGACCGGGAGTCAGCGAACGTTCCCAGCTGGCCCGTACCGCTTCGGGGCCAGGCTTGGGTGGCGCTCCGACCGGATCCTCGAAGACGACCTCGTCGGCGAAAAGTGCCGACCATGCCTGCTGATCCCGCGCGTTCCAGTACCGGCAATGCCGCTCGACTGCCAGCTGCGCAGGTGAGCCTTCAGCCACGGCCGGCTACCAGACCCGCTTCACGAAGGGCAGCCGCCCCGAGACCGAGCTCGATCGCCAGGTACGCCCAGAATGCTGGGTCGGTACGCGGGCGGTCGGTCGCCAGCGACCACAGCCGCGTGACGCCGGCGCCGAGCCAGGTGAAGCCGACGGCTCGGTTGGCCGCCGGCGAGCGCTCCGCGACCGCCCACGCACCGAGCGCTGCATACGTGCCGCCCAGCCCGGCGCGAATCTCCGTCCGGCCGCGCGGGGTCGTCGGTCGCAGGTCCAGCGCGCCGCCGACGTCGTCCGGCGTCACTATCCCAGCGACCCCGGAGGCGCAGATCGCGGCGGCGCTCAGCATGGCCCATCCCACGGCCGTCAAGCTACGCCGCGGCCTTCCCGCCGCTGGAGGGAGGTGGGGCTGCACAACGCCGGAAGAAATCTTCACAACATCTTCGTCGCGTGGGATAACTCACGAATTTCAGGGGTACGAGGGGGCCGGGTTGAAGAAGCAGCCACAGTCCCAGCCGACCAAACTCACTGCGAAGGACGAACGTGGCTGTTCCTGTGCGCCCATCCGGCGATGGCGGCCTGAAGGTGTCGCACACGCCGTCGCTCACGCGCATCTTCGTCTCGGGACGCTTCGGTCATGATGCGGTCCGCCGGATCGATGACGCGCTCGCCGGGCTCTCCCAAGACGGTGCCGAACCCGTGCTGATACGGATCACCTCGCGCGAGGTCGAGTTCGGGGCGGGAGATGCGCTCCGCCAAGTGCTGTCCCGGCGCCGGCGTAGCGCCGCCCGGCATTTCGCCGTCTGGGCCGACGAGCCCCTGATCCGCCGCTTCATCCCGCTGGCCTTGCTGCACAACACGCCCCCGCACGGGGGGCTGAGCTGGGACGCGGCGGTTCCGCCCTAGGGGGCCGGCTCGGCAATCACCCAAGCAGCCGCCGCCTCACCTGGCGGGAGACGGCGGCCCCAAGCCCCAGCCACCCGCCCCCGTGCCTACCCCAGAGGCGCGGGGGCGGGTTTTCGCTGACCGCTGCGGCAGGGCATGCTGGGGTGCCATGACACCGCTTCGCTGGGGGATCCTCGGGACGGGTGCCATCGCCAACGCCTTCGTCGCGGACCTCGTGCACACGGACTCAGGCGAGGCCGTTGCTGTGGGGTCGCGTAGCCAAGGATCGGCCGACGGCTTTGCCGATCGGCACGGCGTCGAGCGGCGCCACGCGAGCTACGAGGCGCTCGTCTCCGATCCCGACGTCGACGTGATCTACGTGGCGACCCCGCACTCGTTCCATCACGAGCACACCCTGCTCGCGCTCACCGCCGGCAAGCACGTCCTGGTCGAGAAGGCGTTCACCATGAACGCCGCCCAGGCCGTCGAGCTCGTCGAGGCTGCTCGCGCCCGCGGGTTATTTCTGATGGAAGCGATGTGGACGCGCTTCCTGCCCCATGTGCTCGAGATCCGCCGGTTGCTCGCCGAGGAAGCGCTCGGACGCGTCGTGACGGTGATGGCCGACCACGGCCAGTGGTTCGCATTCGACCCGGCGTCGCGGCTTTTCGCGCCCGAGCTCGGCGGCGGCGCGCTGCTCGATCTCGGCGTCTATCCGGTGTCGTTCGCGTCGATGGTGCTGGGAACGCCCACGCGCATCGAGGCCATCGTCGTACCCGCCGCGACCGGCGTCGATCTGCAGGTGTCCATGCTGCTCGGTCACACCGGCGGCGCGCAGGCCGTACTCAATTGCACGTCGGCGGCCGTGAGCCCGACGCGGGCGAGCATCGTCGGCACCGAAGGCCGCATCGACGTCGACGGCCCGTTCTATGCCAACGTCGGCTTCACGTTCACGCCGCGGCAGGGAGCGCCCAGTCGATTCGAGGCCCCCGAACCCGTGCACGGGCTCTACTACGAGGCAGCCGAAGTCGCGCGCTGCATCGCAGGCGGCTTGCCCGAAAGTCCCGTGATGCCGCTTGACGAATCGGTGCAGATCATGCAGACGATGGACGCCATTTTGGCGGGCGCGGCGTAGCGGCCGGGGGCTGTTTGACGGCCGCGCCGGGGTCACGGACGGGGCCATGCGCCGGAGGTCAGGCCGGCACTCATCAAACGGTTCGAGCTCGTAAAGCGTGCTGTGATCGTTTACTTGCGCATGGGACCAGTCTCGAGTCGCCGGACTTCAGGCGCCAGCGATCGTCGTGCTGCCGACAGCGTCAGTTGCCGGTGAGGACGCTGCCGTAGTCGGCTGCGGCGAGCGTGCGGGTCGTGGTCCGCCGCACCGTGCCGTTGACGTCGAGCTGGCCGGGCACGCCGTCCACCGTGTAGGTCGCGGTCCACACCGACGTCACCGACAGCGGCCAGCCGGCGCTCGCCCGCGTGTAGGTGTGGCGGATGTAGTCGGTGGCGTCAGGATCGTTGACGTCGTACGGGCGGCCCGGGCTGGACGTGACCAGCGTCGTCCCATCACCGAAGGCCCACTCCCAGCTCACGCCGGCGTTGATCGCGACGGCCGGGAAGGGCGCCACATTGACCGTGAACGTGGTCGTCGCCGGCGCGTCAGCCGACACGATCTCGGGCAGGTTGACGACGGCGTTGTCCGCCGGCGCCACCCGCAGCTGCGGAGCCGGCAGCGGAATGCGCTGGAAATAATTGTCGACGTAGGCCTGCAGTTGGGCCGGGTCGTATCCCAGCTGCTGGGCCGCGGTGAGGCACTCGGGCGTTCCCTGCAGCACCCATTGCCCGGACGAATTCACCGTGCGCTGGTCGATCTCCACCGCCGTCTGGTTCGGCTGGCAGCCAAGCGCATCCACGAACTTCTGAACCTCCGGCGTCTGGCACTTCCCGTCGCACAAGGGCACGTAGCGGTACTCGATCAGTGGGCCCGTGGCCGAGACCGTGAGCTGGCCTCCGGGGGTCTCCCTCTCCGGCGACCGAACGCCGAGGTGTGCGAAGAGTCCGCCGTCATACCTGCCGACGGACCCCGTGCCCCAACAATTTTCATCGCATTTGCCGGGGCTCGTTGAGGCGGCGGCAGGCTGAGCGCCGATGGCGGCGGCTAAGAAGGCGCACACCAGTAGCAGCCGGCGCACGTAGCTCGCCTGCTTGTATCGGATGTCTGAGATAGCCCAATGCGTCGCGACCCTGCGAAGGTCGATGGCGTAATAGCCGCTGACCGCAGGATCTGTCTCTGTTGGCTTATCGCGGCCACTCGTGGCGGATAGCCGCGGAGTGAAAGTGGACGGCTGTCCGGGCGAACGCAGGCCCATGATCACCGAACGCCCAACCCAAGATGGTGTAGGAGACTCCCGATATCCGGCCGCCAGCCTTGTACACCTGAACGATGTGCTCTTCCTTCTTGACGCAGATGCACGTGTCCAACCTGTACGGCTTGAGCCGGGACACGTCGCCAGTGGCGTAAGCCCGGTTGAGCTCGGCGAAGTAGGCGACCACGAAGTCATGGGCACCGGCCTCGTCGGCGGAGGACACGAAGGGGGTCGCGCTGACCGCCGGGGTGGGCGTGGGGGTCGGCGCGACGGAGGGGGTCGCAGCAGGCGCCACGGTCACCCGGGCCACCGGGGTCGATGAGGGCACGGCTGCGGATCGGGTCGGCGACGAGGCACAACCCACCAACCCGCCGGTGATCACGCCAAGCAGGCCCACAGCTCCGACACACCGCCGCCACATCCCCACGACGGTAACTGCGGGTAGCCATCCGGAGGGTTATCCACAGGAACAGTTTGCGTTGACTGCGTCACAGCCGGTATCTACAAATGTCGCATCATGCGGGTATTGCCGAGGGTGTTGGGCTTCACCCGATCAAGATCCAGGAACTCGGCCACGCCTTCGTCGTAGGACTGCAACAACTCTGCGTAGACCTCCGGCGTGACCCCCGCGTCCTCCGCGATGGGCTCGAAGCCCGCCTGTGCGAAGAAGTCGACCGCGAACGTCAGGCAGAACAGCCGCTTGACGCCGAGCCGCCGGGCTCGCTCGATGACCTCGTCGAGCAGCATCCGCCCGATGCCGAGCCCGCGCACCGTCGGCGAGACGGCCAGCGTGCGCACCTCGGCCAGGTCCTCCCACAGGACGTGAACCGCTGCGCAGCCGACCACCTCGCCGGCTTCCGACTCGGCCACCACGAAGTCCGGGACGTCCTCGAAGAGCGTGACGGTCGCCTTCGACAGCAGGATGCGGTCGTCGGAGTAGTAGTCGACGAACGAGCGGATCGCCCAGACGTCGCCCGTCCGGGCCGGTCGGATGGTCACCGGCGCGCTCATCCATCGATCTTGCCTGGCGCCGGAGATGCCGTGCGATGTTCACCACCGGTTCACCGGCCGCCCCGCCGGTCCGGGTACAGCATCCGGCGTGACCTCTGCCGGGGCTCGCCCCCTCCACGCGCTTCCGCCGTATCGCCCGACCCGCCGGCGCATCCTCCAAGGCGCCGGGCTCACCGGGCTGACCATCGCCGGAAGCCGCTGGCTCGAGGCGCCGGCCGGCGCCGCGACGGCGACGACTCCCGCGCTGCCCCCGCCGGCCCACTCCGGCATCGAGCACATCGTCGTGCTGATGATGGAGAACCGGTCGTTCGACCATTTCCTCGGCTGGCTGCCCGGTGCGAGGGGACGCCAGGCCGGTCTGAGGTATCAGGACCTCAACGGCAAGTGGCAGCGAACCCATCACCTGACGAGCTTTCAAGGCTGCGGCTTCGCTGACCCCGACCATTCCGTCGCCGGCGGCCAGCGCCAGTTCGACCACGGTCGCTGCGACGGATGGCTCAAAACCCCCGGTGTCTTCGACACTTTTCCCATCGGCTACTACACCGCTGCGGATCTGCCGTTCATCGCCAACGCCGCCCGGACCTTCACCACGTGTGACCACTACTTCGCCGCGCTGCTCGGGCCCACCTACCCCAACCGCATCTACCAGCACGCGGCCCAGACCGACCGTGAGGACAACACGATGACGGTCTCGACGTTGCCGACGATCTGGGACCGGCTGGCGGCGGCCGGCGTGAGCGGCAGGTACTACTTCTCCGACGTCCCCTTCACCGCGCTGTGGGGCGCGAAGCACCTCGACATCACGCGGCCGTACTGCGCGTTCCTGCTCGACTGCGCCAACGGCACGCTTCCCGCCGTGAGCTTCGTCGACCCCCGCTTCGAGGACGAAGGCTCCGGCACGAGCGGCGACGACCATCCGCTCGGCGACATCAGGGCCGGCGAGCGTTTCCTGGCCGACGTCTACGAGGCGATCACCAGCAGCCCCGCGTGGCCCAAGACGGTGTTCGTCATCAACTTCGACGAATGGGGCGGCTTCTTCGACCATGTCCCGCCGGGCACCGCACCGGACGTGAACCCGGCCAACCGGCGCCGGGGATTTCGCGTTCCCGCTTTGGTCATTTCCCCGCGGGCCCGGCGTCGTTATGTAGCGCATGGGACGTACGACCACACGTCGGTGCTCAAGATGATCGAGTGGCGCTGGGGCCTCGAGCCACTGACCCCGCGCGACGCCGCCGCGCGCAACCTCGCGGAAGTCCTGGACTTCGAGTCGAGGCCCAACCTGTCGGCGCCGCGCTGGAACGTGCCGCGGGTGACACCGAATCCGTGCTTGCCCACAGCCCTGTCGCGCACGCAGGAATGGGCGCCGCTCAAGCAGCTGGCGGCCAACGCCGGAATGCTGGCGGTCCGATGAGACCACGGCGCATCGGCGTGCGAACCAAGCTCGGCACGATCGTCCTCGCGGCAGGCCTCGGTGCTGCTGCCGTACCGGCTGTCACGAGCACCGCCACAGCCGCGACCGCGTGGAAGCCGCCACCGGTCGGCCATGTCTTCGTCATCAACCTCGAGAACAAGGGTTACGCGACGACGTTCGGCGCGGGCTCGCCCGCTCCGTACCTGTCGAAAACCCTGCGGGCAAAGGGAAACCTGCTCACCAATTACTACGGCATCGGCCACAACAGCCTCGACAACTACCAGGCGCAGATCAGCGGTCAAGGCCCGAACCCGCAGACGCAGGCCGACTGCCAGCTCTTCACCGACTTCCTCGAGCTACCCGTCCCCGGCCCGAACGGCCAGGCGATCGGCCAGGGCTGCGTCTACCCGCGTTCGGTCAAGACCGTCGCCGATCAGCTCACCTCTGCCCACAAGACGTGGCGGGGCTACATGGAGGACATGGGGAACACGCCGTCGCGCGAATCCCGAACCTGCGGCCATCCGGCGATCGGCGGCCAGGACAACACCCAATCGGCCACGACCGCCGACCAGTACGCCGCGCGGCACAACCCGTTCGTCTACTTCCACTCGCTGCTCGACTCCGGGGCGTGCGCGAAGAACGACGTCCCGCTGAGCGCGCTCACCACCGACTTGTCCTCGATCTCCACGACGCGCAACCTCTCCTACCTCACCCCCGATCTGTGCAACGACGGCCACGATTCTCCTTGCGCCAACGGCAAACCTGGCGGTCTGGTGGCAGCCGATGCATGGCTGAAGACGTGGGTGCCGCGCATCCTCAAATCCCCCGCCTTCAAGAAGGACGGGCTGCTCGTCATCACGTTCGACGAGTCCGACGGTCCGCAGTCGGACGCGTCTGCCTGCTGCGGCGAGACGGCGGGCCCGAACACCCCGCTGCCCGGCATCACCGGCCTCGGTGGTGGGCGGGTCGGCGCCGTGCTGATCTCTCGCTGGATCAAGCCGGGGTCGACCACGACCCGGCCGTACAACCACTATTCGTTGCTCGCCTCCATCGAAGACCTGATGCACCTGCCGCTGCTGGGTTATGCCGGCCGGCAAGGCCTGCCCCACTTCGGCCGGGACGTCTACTCGGCGACGTAAGCGCTCGCTGCCAGCAGACATGCCATCCGGGAACGGCCGCCTCAGGCTCCGGTCAGCCGAGCTGCTCGGCTAGCGCGACGAAGATGCCGGCGGGCCCACGCAGGTAGGCGAGCCGGTAGCTGTCCTCGTACTGCACCACCTCGCCGACGAGTTCGGCGCCGTGCTGCTCGAGTCGGTCGATGACGTCGTCGATCTCGTGGACCGCGAACATGATGCGGTGTGCGCCCAGCGCGTGCACCGGGGCGGGCTGGTCGCCGGCTGGGCTCACCGGCGCGTGGTATTTGGTCAGCTCGATCCGTCCGGAGCCGTTCGGGTCGCGCATCATCGCGACATCCGTGCGAACTCCGTCGAGCCTGATGAGGCGGTCCACCACGCTGCCCTCCAGCGTCGCCTCGCCCTCCAGCTCCATCCCCAGCTCGGCGAAGAATGCCTCGGCTGCGGCGAGGTCGTCCACGACGATGGCGACGTTGTCCATCCGCATAAGCCCTCCTTGCTCAGGAAGCTGCCATCCACCGACCGCCGCGAGCGCCTCCGCTGCCCGGTGCTTGTCGGTTGCCTGAGCGGCGAGCATAGTTGCCAGTGACGGCCTCGTTGGCCGGCTCGGCTCGCGCCATCAGGGCGCGCAACGGAGTGTGGCACCGCCACGAGACCGAACGGAGCCGGCCATGGCCGACAAATCCCCGCGCCAGAGCAGCAGCAAGAAATCCGGTAAGTCGCTCAAGGAAAAGCGCGCCGCAAAGAGGCAGACCACGACCACCAATGAGCACCTGACCATTCCGCCTCGCAAGAAGTAGCTCTGATCCCCGCTCCGACGGAGCGGGGATCAGCGAAAGGCTCGGCGGTACGAGGTGGGTGTCGTGGCGACCCCGCGCGCCAAATGCGCCCGCAGGTTCGCCGCCGACCCGAGCCCCGAACGGGCCGCCACGTCGTCGATCGCCAGGCTCGTGGTCTCGAGCAGCCGGCGCGCCTCGTGGACGCGTTGCGCATTCAGCCAGCGCAGCGGAGTCGTGCCGAGCTCGGACGCGAACCGGCGGCGGAAGGTGCGTTCGGAGAGGCCTGCCAGGCGGGCCAGTCGAGGCACGGTGAGCTCCTCCGTGAGATGCCCGAGCGCCCAGGCGCAGGTCTCGGCGAGCTCGGTCTGACTACCAGCGGGGATCGGGCGATCGATGAACTGCGCCTGGCCGCCGTCGCGATGGGCGGCCACTACCATCCGACGGGCGATGCGGGTGGCCGCCTCAGCGCCGTGATCGGAGCGGACGATGTGCAGGCACAGATCGATACCGGCCGCCACACCAGCGCTCGTGAGCACCTGACCGTCGTCGACATAGAGCACATCGGGCCGCACGTCGATCGCGGGGAATTCACGCGCGAGCCGGCTCGCATCACGCCAGTGCGTCGCTGCCGGGCGGCCGTCGAGCAGGCCTGCCTCAGCCAGCGCGAACGCGCCCGTGCAGATGGAGACCATCCGCGCCCCGCGGCGGGCGGCCGCGCGCAGCCCGGAGCTGAGCTTGGCCGGGAACGGACCAGCAGCCACGAAACCGGGGACGATCACCGTGTCGGCCCTCCGCAAGGCCGCGAGGGAGACCGATGCGTTGACCGAGAAGCCGGGGGTCGTCGTTGCGACGGTGCCGGCCTGCAGGGAGCACACCGCGAAGCCGTAGCGCTCCCGCTCGTCGCGGTGACCGAAAACCTGGGCGGGGATGGTGAGGTCGAACGCGACCACCTCAGGAACGGCAACGGCGACGACCCGGTGGACAGCCACGCGATCAGTGTGGCCGATTTCTGTTGAACATGGGCAGACCTGCCACTGGCGCCACGAGCCGCAGCCCCGCACGCTGGCAGCATGCGTATCGAGATCGTGGTGTTCGACGGGTTCGACGAGCTTGACGCGGTGGTTCCGTTCGAGGTGTTCCGCAACGCCGCCCGGGCCTCCGACTGGGACGTGCACCTGGTCGGGGCGGCAGGACCGGGCGAGATCGTCGCGTCCCATGGAATGCGGCTTCGGGTCGATGCCGGGCTCGGCCGTCCGGACGCGGTCCTGGTGCCGGGCGGCGGCTGGAACGATCGCGCCGCGCGGGGCACCCGCCAGCAGGTCCAGGATGGCGCGCTTCCCCAGCGCCTACGCGACCTCGCACCGGACTGCGAGTGGGTCAGCTCGGTCTGCACCGGCGCGATGGTGCTCGCCGCCGCTGGCCTCACCGAGGGCCGCCCGGCGACCACGCATCACACCGCCCTCGACGACCTGCGCGAGAGCGGTGCTGAACTGATCGAGGCGCGGGTGGTCGACGACGGCGATCTCATCACGTGCGGCGGCGTCACCTCGGGTCTCGACCTCGCGCTGTGGATGGTCGAGCGCGAGCTTGGCACCGAATTGGCCGCGACGATCTCGCGCGAGATGGAGTGCGAACGCTCACCGAGCCTTTGGCGATCAGGGCTCGCGGCGGCGCACGCCCGAACGCGATGACGGACAGGAAGCGGATCGACTTTCGCTATCTCGCCCAGCGGCCTACCGTGACGGGTCACCACAACAACGGCAGTGGGGAACGCCGATGGCAGGCCGAGCCGCTCATACGGTCGCTGCCGCACGCGAGCTGTTCCTCGCCACCGGCCGGGTGCCGCCGGCCGTCCGCCCCGAGGTGGCCCAGTCCTGGCAGCGCTCGACGGCGCTCGGCGTCGTCGACCGCGCCATGGCGCCGGTCGCGCTGACCGATGACTCGCTGCACAGCTACCGCGAGAGCCACCCGCTCGCGATGGCGATGCCCGTCATCCGCCGGCTGCTCGTCGCGCATGCCCTCGACGACGATCTGCTCGTCGCCGTCGGCGACGCGCACGGGCGCCTGCTCTGGGTCGAGGGACAGGCGAAGTTGCGCCGTGAAGCCGAGCGCATGCACTTCGTCGAGGGCGCGCAGTGGGACGAGGCGCATGCCGGCACGAACGCCCCGGGTGTCGCGCTTGCGACCAGCAGGGCGGCACGGATCGCCGCCGCCGAGCACTTCCAGCAAGCGGTGCAGCGGTGGAGCTGCTCCGCCGTGCCGGTGCACGGCCCTACCGGCGAGCAACTCGGCGTCATCGACGTCACCGGGGACGACCGGGCGGCGCAGTCGACGATGCTGGCGCTCGTACAGGCGACCGCAGCCGCCGTCGAAGCGGAATTGCGGCTGCACCTGCCGCTGGTGACGGAGGGAATGCTCGGCGCGCCGCCGACCATGACATTGCACCTTCAGGTGCTCGGCCGCGACGAGCCCTGCGCGCTGATCGGCGGGCACCCGCTCCCGCTCAGCCCCCGGCACGGCGAGCTGCTGCTGCTGCTCGCGGACAGCCCCGGCGGCCTGTCCTCGGACGATCTCGCGCTCGGCCTCGACGAGCGGCCGCTGGACCCGGTGACCATTCGCGCCGAGGTCTCCCGGCTGCGCCGCATCGTGGGCGCCGACCGGATCTCCTCGCGGCCGTACCGGCTGCGTGGGCAGATCACCTCGGACGTGTCCCAGGTACGGCGGCTGCTCGACCGCGGGGCGCACCGCGCCGCACTCCAGGCGTATGAAGGCCCGGTCATGCCGCGCTCCCTGGCCCCGGCCGTGCGACGCCTGCGCGAGCAGCTGCACGCCGAGGTTCGCGACGCGCTGCTGCGCCACCCCGATCCGCAGCTGCTGTCGTCCTGGGTCGAATCGCGGGCCGGCCGTGATGACGTCGACGCGTGGCGCATGTTGCAGGCAACGCTGCCGGCGGGCTCCGGTCGCGGACGCCGGGCAGGTGCCCGTGCGCGGACCCTCGACCATCAGCTCGGCATGTGACCCCGCACTGCCTGGGCTGACCTGGCGCTGACCTGCGCTGCAACGCCGTTGCAACCCTCGCCCTCCTAGCGTCCGCATACCCGCGAGTCGCAAAGGAGCACCACGTGCCAGTCTTCGCCCGTCCTGGTCAGCCAGGTTCCGTCATGACCTACGCCAGCCGCTACGACAACATCATCGGCGGCGAGTACGTCGCCCCGGTCAAAGGCCAGTACTTCGAGAATCCCTCGCCGGTCACCGGCCAGGTCTTCTGCGAGGTCGCGCGCTCGACGGCGGAAGACATCGAGCTCGCCCTCGACGCGGCACACAAGGCGGCTCCGGCCTGGGGCAAGACGAGCACCGCCGACCGAGCGGTGATCCTCAACAAGATCGCCGACCGCATGGAGGAGAACCTCGAACTCCTCGCGGTCGCCGAGACGTGGGACAACGGCAAGCCGGTCCGCGAGACCATGGCCGCCGACATCCCGCTGGCGATCGACCACTTCCGCTACTTCGCCGGCGCCATCCGCGCCCAGGAGGGGTCGCTCTCGGAGATCGACGAGGACACGGTCGCCTACCACTACCACGAGCCGCTCGGCGTGGTCGGGCAGATCATCCCGTGGAACTTCCCGATCCTGATGGCGGTCTGGAAGCTCGCCCCCGCCCTCGCCGCGGGCAACGCGATCGTCCTCAAACCCGCCGAGCAGACGCCGGCGTCGATCTGCATCTGGTACGACCTGGTCAAGGACCTGCTGCCGCCGGGCGTGCTGAACATCGTGCAGGGCTTCGGCGCCGAGGCGGGCAAGCCGCTCGCCAGTTCCGCCCGTATCGCCAAGATCGCCTTCACCGGCGAGACCACCACCGGCCGGCTGATCATGCAGTACGCGAGCCAGAACCTCATCCCGGTCACGCTGGAGCTCGGCGGCAAGAGCCCCAACATCTTCTTCAAAGACATCATGGACGCGAACGACGACTTCCAGGACAAGTGCCTCGAAGGTTTCACGATGTTCGCGCTGAACCAGGGCGAGGTCTGTACCTGCCCGAGCCGCTCGCTGATCGACCGCTCGATCTACGACGACTTCCTGTCCCAGGCGGTCATCCGCACCAAGGCCGTCAAGCAGGGCGACCCGCTCGACACCGACACCATGATCGGCGCCCAGGCGAGCAACGACCAGCTCGAAAAGATCCTGTCCTACTTCGACATCGGCCGTAAGGAAGGCGCCAAGGTCATCACCGGCGGCGAGCGCGCCGACCTCGGCGGCGACCTGTCGGGCGGCTACTACATCCACCCGACGATCTTCGAAGGCCAGAACAACATGCGGGTCTTCCAGGAGGAGATCTTCGGCCCGGTCGTCGCCGTCACCAGCTTCGACGGCTACGACGACGGCATCGCCAAGGCCAACGACACCCTCTACGGCCTCGGCGCCGGCGTCTGGAGCCGCGACGGCAGCACCGCCTACCGGGCGGGTCGCGACATCAAGGCAGGCCGGGTCTGGACGAACTGCTACCACCTCTACCCGGCGCACGCCGCGTTCGGCGGGTACAAGCAGTCCGGTGTCGGACGCGAGAACCACAAGATGATGCTCGACCATTACCAGCAGACCAAGAACCTCTTGGTGAGCTACTCGCCCAAGCCGATGGGCTTCTTCTAGAGTTCGCGAAGGCTCAGCAGCAGGCCACCAGAAGGAGGAGCAGTGGGCGCAGCCATCGCGCGGGTCGCCGCCACTCCAGCAGCCACCTCGCTGCTGGCGACGCTGACCGAACGGCATGGCCCGCTGCTCCTCCACCAGTCCGGCGGATGCTGCGATGGCTCGTCGCCGATGTGCTACCCGCGCGACGAGTTCATCGTGGGCGACCGGGACGTGTTCCTCGGCCTCGTAGGACCTCCCGGCGCGCCCGTGCCGGTCTACATCGGCGGCCAGCAGTTCGAGTACTGGGCGCACACGCATCTGACGATCGACGTCGTCCCGGGCCGCGGAGCAGGCTTCAGCCTCGAAGCGCCGGAAGGCTTTCGCTTCCTCACCCGCTCACGCCTTTTCACCGATGAGGAGACCGAAGCGCTCGAAGCCGCCGGGCCCGCGCCGCGCGGTGAATGGCAGGCAGCTTGAAGCTGGCACTCCTGCTTCGCGGCATCAACGTCGGCGGCAATAACAAGATCGCGATGAAGGATCTGAAGGCTCTGCTCGGCGACCTCGGGTACGAGAACGTCACCACGATCCTCAACAGTGGCAATGCCGTCGTCACCACCTCCGACGCCGCGGCGAAGGCCGAGTCGCGGACCGAGACGGCGATCGCCGCCGAACTCGGCCTGAAGATCCAGGTGATGGCGCGTACCCATCAAGAGCTGGCTGCCGTCGTCAAGGCCGACCCCCTCGGCAAGCTCGTCACGAATCCGTCCCACTACGCGGTCGCGTTCCTGCGCGAGGCGCCGCCGAAGAACGCGCTCACCGCCGTCGACCCCGAGACCTACGCACCTGAGTGCTGGAAGCTCATCGGGCGCGAGCTGTTCATCTGGTACGCCAACGGCCAGGCCAAGACCAAGCTCGTCGGCAGCTTCTGGGAGAAGCACCTCAAGATGGGCGCCACCGCCCGCAACTGGAACACGGTCGTCAAGCTGCACGACCTCACCGCACCCTGACCTACAAGTACTTGAGCAGGAAGTCGCGCATGACGGCGGCGACGCGCTCCAGAGCGGTGCCGGAGTAGGGCACGAAGTGATCGCCATCGATCAGCTCGAGCTGCTTGGGTTCACCGGCGAGTTCGAACGCGGCGAGCGCCATGTCCACGGGCGCCACCCGGTCACCGGTGGCGACGACCATCAGCAGCGGCCGGGGCGCGATGAACGGCACCGCGACGGCGGGCACGAAGTCGAACCCGCCGCCCATGCCGCGCAGCGTGAACGTGTTCTGCCACGCCGAGCCCGGGCCACCCTCGGCCTCGAACCACGCCGTCGATTCCGGCTGCGGCAGGAACACCCGGGCGTCCGGGTCACCGCCCGCCGGGATGATCACCGGCATCGGGCCGATCGGCGCGGCGGTGCTGTCGGCCGGCCCCGAACCGCTCTCGTCCTCGAGCGCGGCACGCATCGCCTCGAACCGCTCCGGCAGCGCAGCCGCTGGGTCCTCCAGGTAACCGGCGAAGGGGACGTTGGCGATGACGGCCTTGACCCGGGGATCGACCGCGCCGACGACCATCACCTCCCCACCGCTGAAGCTCGATCCCCAGATCGCCAGCCGCTCCGGATCGATGCCCGGCTGCTCAGCCAGCCACGTCAGCGCATAGCGGTAGTCGCGCGACTGGGCCCACGGGTTGATCTCCTGGCGCGGCTCACCGTCGCTGTCGCCCAGGCACCGATGGTCGTAGACCAGGACGGCGATCCCCGCAGCGCGGAAAACCTCAGCAAAAGCAGCCAATCCCATGTGCCGCGTCGCCGAGAAGCCGTGAGCCATCACCAGAGCCGGCGCCGGATCGGCAGCACCTTCCGCCTGATAGAGCCACCCGCGCAGGGTGACGCCGCCGAAGCCGGGGAACTCCACGTCGAGGCGCATGACGCCAGCATCCCTTACCGGGTGTGCAGGTAATCCCAGGCCGCCAGCGCCGCACCCCGGGAGCCGGCCATGTCGAGATCCGGAACCTCGGCGAAGCTCGCGACCCGCCGCTGCTCCTCGCGCAGCTTCGTGTGCCGGGTCGTGAGCCCGACGAACCAGGTGCGCATTTCAGGCGTCGTCTCCACGACCCCGCCGCCGATGAGATACGCGTCCGGATCGGTGACGTTCGAGATGATGGTGAACAGCCGACCCAGCGCCATCGCCTGCTGGGTGAAGATCGCGCGCGCCATCGGATCCCCGCGTTCGGCATGACTTCGCACCAGCTTCGCTGCTGCGGTGGGATGGATGCGCGCCAGTTCGTGATCGGGGTAGCGGGTCAGCCAGTACGGCAGCAGATTGCGCGTGATCCCGGACAGCGACGCGACGCTTTCGGCGTCCCCCACGTTGCCGCAGTTGCACTCCGGAGACGGCTGGCCCTCCTCGAGAATGCCGTCCAGCGGGATGGAGACGTGACCGAGCTCGCCGGCCATCCCCGCCGCGCCGCGCACCACGTGCCCGGATTCCACGAGCCCGGCGCCGAGCCCGGTGCCGACGACGACCGACACCGACGAACGGTGGAACGCCTGCGGGCCGAAGTGGACGTGATGGGCGTAGAGGGCAGCGGCATTGCCGTCGTTGCTGTAGATGACAGGCAGGCCCAGCCGCGCCTCGAGCGCGCCGCGGATGTCGAACCCGCGCCACGCCGGCATCGAGAAGTTCGTCGAACCCTTCGAGGAGATGACGCCGTCGGCACTCGCCGGGCCGGGGGTGTCGAGGCCGACTCCGCGTACCGCCGACAGCGGGACCCCGGTCAGTGACAGGACGCTGGTGAAAGCCTCGGCCAGAGCCTCGACGGCGATCGCTGGACCTTCGAGCACCAGACTCGGCAGCTCGACGAGCTCCTCGACCAGGAATCGGCCCGACGAATCGAGAACGGTCGGCTTGTTGGCGTTGCCGCCATTGTCGAGCCCGACCACCACTTCCATGCGGTCAGGATCGCATCTTTCGGCAAACCCGTTTTCGCCGGACGTGCTCCCCCGGCCCGAAGGCCCCCTAGACAGGCTCGGCGACAACCGGCGCGGCGGCCGCTTCGATGTCCTCGGGCTCCGACGTCGCCGCGTCCTTCTGCGGTCGCACGCGCGGGAGCATGAGCGCCGACGGGATGCACAGCAGCGACAGCCCGACCGCCCACCAGAAGGAGTGGCCGAACGCGGTGGCGATCGGTCCGCGGACCGCAGCCGGAATGGCAGCCGAGCCGCCCAGCACGGCGCCGCCGCCGTGGCCTCCACCGATCGACGAGGCGATCTGGCGCTGCAGGATGACGGCAAGCACAGCCGTGCCGAGCGAGGCGCCGACCTGACGCACGATGTTGATGGTCGTGGTCGCCCGGGGCACCTCGGACTGCTGGAGCGTCTGGTAGCCGGCACTCATCGACGGCATCATCGACATGCCCAGCCCGAGCCCGCGGACGAAGAGCGCTCCCGCGAGCAGGACCTCGGACGTACCTGGGGTGACCTGCGTGTAGGCGATCGTGCCGAGGGTCACGACGGCGACACCCAGGGGAGCAACGCGGTAGGCGCCGACCCGGTCGGTGATCCGCCCCGAGATCGGCATGGCGATCATGGCGCCGATGCCCTGCGGAGCCATCAGCAGGCCCGCCGACAGGGCGCTCTGCCCGCGCACGATCTGGTAGTAGAGCGGGAGCAGGAACATGGCCCCGAAGACGGTGCCGCTCAGCAGGAACCCGGTAAGGCTCGCCGACGTGAATCCGCGGTTGCGGAACAGCCGCAGATCGACCAGCGGCGCCTTGGCCCGAAGCGCGTGCCAGACGAACGCCGCCAGCAGGGCGAACCCGACGACCAGGCCCATGATGACCGACCGGCTACCGAAGCCGCCGCTGCTACCTGCCTCCGACAGGCCGTAGACGATGAACGCCAGCGCCGGGGAAAGCAGGGCGAGCCCGTAGACGTCGAGCTTGCCGGCCGTTCCGGTCGCGTCGGACTTCAGCGTGCGGGCGCTCAGCGCGAGGGCGAGCAGCCCGATCGGGACGTTGACGTAAAAGATCCAGCGCCAGTCGAAGTTGTCGACCAGGATGCCGCCGATCGCGGGACCCAGCACAGGGCCGAGCAGCATCGGGATTCCGACGATGCTCATCACGCGGCCCATGCGCTGCGGGCCGGCAGCGCGGGCCAGGATCGTCTGGCCGATCGGCAGGATCATGCCGCCGCCCAGGCCCTGCAGCGCCCGGAAGAAGATGAGGCTGCCGATGGACCACGCCGCACCGCACAACGCCGAGCCGCCGATGAACAGGGTGAGCGAGATCAAGTACATCCGCTTCGCCCCGAACCGCTCGATGCTCCAGCCGCTGAGTGGGATGACGAGAGCGAGCGCGAGCAGGTAGGCGGTGCTGACCCACTGCGTGGTCGACAGCGTCGAGTGGAACTTGCGGCCGAGGGTGTCGATCGCGACGTTGACGATCGTGGTGTCGAAGATCGACATGATCGTGCCCAGCACGACCACGATCGCGAGCGCACGTAGCTCGCCGTCGATGACCCGCTCGCGGCCCTCGAACCGCGCGCGTCGTCGAGCCGAGCCGCCCGTCGGGCCCCCCAGCGCCACCCGTACCCCTTCCCCGTTCCCAGCGAGACCTATGGTGCCGAGAAATCTTCACATCAGTCAAGGATTTATTTGAGTCAACTTCATAGTGTTGTTTTCGCCACTATCGGCGTACCATGCCGGTGTGACAGTTACCGCGGCCGGTAGCGCCATTCGCGAGGCCACCGTCGGTGGCGAGTCCCGCCAGGTCGGCCCGGACGCCAGGCGCGCCTGGCGCGCCGTTCAGGAGATCCACCTGCACGGCGAAGGTCAAAACCGGCTGGCGCGGGTCTGCGAGCAGCACGATCTCGCCCCCTCCAGCGTCAAGGCGCTGCTTCGGCTGTCGGGCACCCGGCCCACCGCGATGCGGGAGCTGGCTGCCGCGTTCGCCTGCGACGCCTCGTACATCACGGCCGTCGTCGATGCGCTGGAGGAGCGCGGCCTCGCCCGTCGCGAGCCGCATCCCACCGATCGGCGGGTACGTACGGTCCTGCTGACCGATGAAGGCCAGCGGGTCGCTGCGAGCGTGCTCGAGCTGCTCAGCGAGCCACCGGCAGCTGTCGGCGTGCTGTCGGCGCAGGAGCAGCACCAGCTTGCCGACTTGCTCGAGCGCGTGGCAGCGGCCGACGAGAAGCTGGCCGAACGCCGCGCCGCCGGGTAGGCCGTAGAGCGCTCAAGACCCGAGGAACCCTCGACGAACAATGAGCTGCAAATGGGAAGATTCCCGGCGCACTTTCGGTTGACTCCCAGGGTTCGTCCCTGCTGAAGCAACCGGCGACAGCACGGCGTGTCTGATAAATCGAAGGACTCGCAAGCAGGCGTGGGGCTACCTTCTATGCAGCTTCACGGCAGCGTTGCAGAGAGGCGGCGGGGATGAGGGGCGCGGAGCGCCGGGTGAGCGGGCTGTTTCGCCGCAGCGCACCCGTGGCTTCCGATTCGTCCACTGCGTCCACTGCGTCCACTGCGTCCACTGCGTCCACTGCGTCCACTGCGTCCACTGCGTCCACTGCGTCCACTGCGTCCACTGCGTCCACGGCGTCCACTGCGTCCACTGCGTCCACTGCGTCGAGACGCAGCCTCGAGCGCACCATGGCAGTCCGCGTCCTCGTCATTCTTGCCGCGATGGTGGCCGTCTACGGCTGGCGCCACAATCACCATCTCGGCCTGGCGGTCGGCCTGCTGATCGCGGCGCGAGCAGTCTGGCTCGGAAGGCCCATCACCATAGGGCGAATTCTGGCCTCGGGATTCTTGCTGTTCCTGGGCTTTGGCGCCGCGTACAGCAACCACCAGACGATGACCGCCGAGGCGGAAATCGCCGCGGGGGCCGTCGTCGGGCTCCCCCGCCGTACCCCCGGCCCTGCCACCGACGAGGACCGGCTGCGCGTGCGGGCGATGGTCGACTCCACGTCGGGTGACACGCTGGCGCCTTTCGCACTGCGCACCGACAAGTCGTACGTCTTCTCACCCGACCGCACCGCGGCACTCGCGTACAAGGTGCGCTTCGGTACGGCCGTGGCGTCCGGTGACCCGGTGGGCTCACCGCAGGCCCGCGAAGCGGCGATGGACGCGTTCCTGGCCGAGAGCGAGCGCAACGGGTGGCGCACCACCGTGCTCGGCGCCGGCGAAGACCTGGCCGAGCTGTGGCGCGCCCGCGGCCTGCGCGGGCTGTGCATCGGGCGTGACGTCGTGCTCGACGTCGCGACCTTCGACATGAAGGGTCGCCAGTTCCGCAACCTTCGGCAAGCGGTCGCCCGGGCCACCAACGCGGGCGTCACCACGACCATCATCGCCGAGCGCAGCCTCGATCCGCTCACCCGGGCCGAGCTGCGAGACGTCGCCCGCGGCGCGCACAAGGGCGGCGGCTCCGAGCGCGGGTTCTCGATGATCCTCGATCACCTGCTCGACGGCACCCACGGCAACACCATGATCGTCTACGCGCGTAACGCCGAAGGCCGCATCGTCGGCTTCCAGCGCTACGCCACCGCTGACCAAGGCCGCGAACTCTCGCTCGACGTGCCGTACCGCTCGCCGGACGCGCCGAACGGGGTCGACGAGCGGCTGATCGCTGACGTACTCAGCTGGGCGCGGGAGCACAACGCCGTTCGACTGTCACTGGCGTTCGCCGCGTTCCCTGAGCTGTACGCCGCCAAGGAGCGCAACTTCGGGCAGCGCCTCGGCTTGCGCGCGGTCCACGAGCTCGACCGCTGGATCCGGCTCGAGTCGCTGTACCGCTTCTTGCGCAAGTTCAACGCGTTCGGCAAGGGTCGCTACGTGATGCTCAGGCCGGCCCAGGTCCTTTTCGTGCTGCTGTCAGCACTGACCCTGGAATTCGCCACGCGACCGCCGAGCTCCCCGGCGCACACCGCCTACGACCCGGCGTGCGAGCCGGAGGCCGCGCCGTACCAGGCGCTGTAGCACCCGGCCGGCTCCGGGACTAGCGCGCTCCCCTGACCAGCCGGCCCGGACGGGCGCCGGTGTCGACCCCGCCGCGTCGGGTCACGACCCCGCTCACCATCGTCGCGACGTAGCCCGAGGCGTCCTGCACCAGCCGGCGACCACCGGCGGGCAGGTCGTAGGCCATCCGCGGGGTGTGCAGCGTCAGACCCTCGAAGTCGATGACGTTGAGGTCGGCCTTCTTGCCCACGGCGAGTACCCCGCGGTCGGACAGACCGAAAAGCGCTGCCGTATCGGCGGATTGCTTCTTCACGACATACTCCAGCGGCAAGCCCTTGCCCCGGTAGCGGTCGCGCGCCCAGTGCGTCAGCAGGAAGGTCGGGTACGACGCGTCGCAGATCATCCCGCAATGCGCGCCGCCGTCGGACAGCCCGGACACGCCCGCCGGATGGGTGAGCATCTCGCGGATGGCGTCGTGGTTCGCCTCGGCGTAGTTGAAGAACGGCAGCATCAGCATCTGGGTCGCCGGGCCGGCGTCCCCGGCGCTCTCGAGCATGAGGTCGTACAGCGCCTCGAGGACGCTCACACCCCGCTCCTCCGCGATCGCCGAGACCGTCCGCTCCCGCGTCGGCTCGTAGTCCGGCGGGTCACCGATCGCGTAGATCCGGTCGGTCATGTTCTGGTACATGTCCTTGAGCCCGTCGAAGTGCTTGTTGGGGTCGACGGGAAGGTCGGTCTCGGCGAGGATCGCCGCCCGCACCGCCGGCTTGGCCAGCTCGAGAGCCCGCTCCTGCGGCGAGAGGTGGGCAAGCGACCGGTACGTCGGCCGGTGGGTGAACGCATGATTGCCGGCAAAGCCGGTCAGCATGCCGAACGGGCGCGCCGCGATCTGCGGGTAGAGCGGGGCGCCTTTCTCGAAGGCGTCCGCCGAGATCTCCATCAACTCGCGCCAGAGGTTCGGGGCAGCGTCGACCTGCAGCAGGGCGAACGACACCGGCATGCCGGTCTCCGCGGCCAGCCGCTCCATCCACTCCAGCTCGCGCTTGGGCGCGACGAGGTCCTCGCCGCTCGCGCCGGCCGGAGCGAGCTCGAACACCGAACGCCCCCCGCGCGCCATGGCGCGGCCGAGACCGAAGAGCTCGTCCTCGGCGGCGAAGGTGCCCGGCACCGGCTCGCCGTCCATCGCGCGGTGGCCGAGCGTGCGCGAGGTCGAGAAGCCGAGCGCCCCGGCCTCGATCGCCTCCTGCACCATCCGCGACATCACCTCGATGTCCTCGGGGGCCGCCGGCTGGTTCCTCGCTCCGCGCTCGCCCATCGCGTACGCGCGCACCGAGCCGTGCGCGATCTGCACGCCGAAGTCGATGGCCAGCTCGCGCTGCCCGACGGCGTCGAGGTATTCGGGGAAGGACTCCCAACCCCAGGTCATGCCCTCGGTGAGCGCCGTGCCGGGGATGTCTTCCACGCCCTCCATCAGGGCGATGAGCCACTCCTCGGTGCCCGGGTGGACGGGAGCGAAGCCCACGCCGCAGTTGCCCGAGACGATCGTGGTCACCCCGTGCAGGCTGGACGGCTCGAGCAGCGGATCCCAGGTGACCTGGCCGTCGTAGTGGGTGTGGACGTCCACGAAGCCCGGTATGACGATGCGGCCGGTGGCGTCGATCGTCTCGACGGCTTCTGTCTGGAGCGCAGACTCGATTCCGCCATCGGTACGCCGGATCTCGACGATCGTGCCGTCCTTGACGCCGATGTCGGCGCGATAGGGCTCGGCTCCGGTGCCGTCGACGACAAGTCCACCGACAATCTTCGCGTCGAGCACCAGGGCCTCCACTTGTGTCATTGGAAATCTGTCAGCGACTGCCATTTACTCTGTTGATTGGACCACGGCAACCACCCCTGGTCACGCTCGACTTGCGAACAGGCAGGTCGTAGCGTCGACCCAAGACGAGACGATCAGTCGCAAGGCACTCAGCCAGGAGGACTACCCAGCATGGTCAGCACCCGAGCAGCGCTGCTCTACGGCCCCGGCCAGGACTACAAGATCGAAACGATCGACATCGAAGGCCCGGCCGCCGGCGAGGTGCTGATCCAGATGAAGGCCACCGGGCTGTGTCACTCGGACGAGCACGCCCGCACCGGTGACATGCCGATGCCGCACTACCCGATCATCTGTGGCCACGAGGGTGCCGGTGAGGTGCTCGAGGTCGGCGAGGGCGTCACCAGCGTCGCGCCCGGCGACCACGTCGCGATGTCGTTCGTCCCGTCCTGCGGGCAGTGCAAGTCGTGCCGGCGCAACAAGGCGTACCTCTGCGACCTCGGCGCCACCCTCTTCAACATCGGCATGCCGGACGGGCGCATCGCCCACAAGAAGGGCGACGAGACGGTCGCGCGCTACGCGCAGCTCGGCGCCTTCAGCGAGATCCAGCTGCTGTCCGAGGCGTCGGTCGTCAAAGTCGACTCCGACATCCCGTGGCAGGCCGTCGCCCTCACCTCCTGCGGCGTGGCGACCGGCTTCGGCTCGGCGGTGAACCGGGCAAACGTGCGTCCCGGCGACACCGTCGCCGTGCTCGGCGTCGGCGGCATCGGCATCAACGCCATCCAGGGCGCCCGCGTCGCCGGGGCGCGCCGGATCATCGCCGTCGACACCGTCCCCTTCAAGCTTGAGCAGGCCAAGCGCTTCGGCGCCACCCACACGTTCGCATCGCTCGAAGAGGCGGTCGCCGGGGTCGGCGAGCTGACCTGGGGCGAGATGTGCGACTCGGTCATCTGCACCTTCGGCGTCATGCGCGGCGAGCTGCTCGAGCCCGCGCTGACCCTGACCGCCAAGGGCGGCAACTGCGTCGTGACGTCGGTCGCCCCGATGATGCAGTCGCAGGCCGACCTGAACCTCTTCATGCTCGCGATGATGAACAAGCAGATCAGCGGCAGCCTCTACGGTTCGGCCAACCCGCGGGTGGCCATCCCGCAGCTGCTCGACATGTACCGCGACGGCATCATCAAGATCGACGAGCTGATCACGAAGACGTACACGCTGGACGGGGTCAACGAAGGCTATGCCGACCTCGAGGCCGGCAAGATCCTGCGCGGCGCGATCATCTTCTGATCGCGCGAAGCAGCACCACGCTCAGCTGAGGCAGCCGGCCGCGCGACCCACCTTCGCAAGGCCCGCGAGGTCTCCGGCGCTGTAGTAGTTCGGCCCGGCGTCGGAGACCGACGAGTACATCACCTCGCTGATGAGGTGCGCGTGGTTCAGCCCGACGGCGTGGCCGAGCTCGTGCAGCATCACGGCCGTGCGCACGTGCGCGTCCGCGCGGTTGTAGCCGCTGGCGTCGATCACCGCGTAGCCCTTGATGATCTTGTACGAGGTGATCTTCCCGGCGACGCTCGAGTACTGCGACTCGAAGCCGCCCTCGCCGATCTGGTTGCCGCCGGCGAGGTAGCTGCTGCCGTAGGTCTGCCCGCCGGCGTGGGCGAACGCGACGACGAGCGGCGCCGGCTGGCTCCACTTGCCGGACGTCGGGATGAAGGTCGTCGTCCCGTCGTAGACGAACGTGATCCCGGTGGCTTTCCCGAGTGCGGCGACGGCGCTCTGGACGGAGTGCAGCGCGTTCGGCTCGAGCGTCAGGTTGACCCGGTAGTGCACCGGCGCGCACGGGTTCCACCGCTGGACCCAGCCGCTGGTGACGTTGACCGCGAAGTCGACGGCGTTGCCCCGCACGACGGCTGCGGCGGACTGGCACGCCGTCGCCAGGCCCAGAAAGAGGGCGACGAGCACCGTCCACCTGGGAGGTCGGCGGAGCAGGGCCGGAAGGCGCATACCTTTCAGATCGACCGCATCGCCGCCAGCGTCGTTAACCCAGACGGGTACTTATCCGGCGCCGAGCCGGGAACTGGCCCAAAAGTTCGGGGGAAACATACGATTTCGGAGCCGAAAGCGCAGGAAACTTCGAATTTTCGGTTACTCGTCCTCGTAGGCCTCGACGGGCGGGCAGGTGCAGACCAGGTTGCGGTCGCCGTAGGCGTTGTCGATGCGCCCGACCGGCGGCCAGTACTTGTCGATTCGCGGTCCGCCGGCCACCGCGTGACCCGGCCACGCGGCGAGCGAGCGAGGGTAGGCGCGGTCCCACTCGTCGGCGGTGACGGTGTGGGCGTCGTGCGGGGCACCGCGCAGCACGCTGTCCGCCGACGCGACCTCGCCGCGCTCGACGGCCGCGATCTCCTCGCGGATGCCGAGCATCGCATCGCAGAACCGGTCGAGTTCGGCGAGCGACTCGGACTCGGTCGGCTCGACCATCAGCGTTCCCGCGACCGGGAACGACATCGTCGGCGCATGGAAGCCGTAGTCGATCAGCCGCTTCGCGACGTCGTCGACGGTGATCCCGCTCCCGGCGGTGAGGGCGCGCAGGTCGAGGATGCACTCATGGGCGACCAGCCCACGGGCGTCCGCGTACAGCACGGGGTAGGCCTCACGCAGCCGGGCCGCCACGTAGTTCGCGGAAAGCACGGCCATCGCGGTGGCGCGGCGCAGCCCATCCGCGCCCATCAGCCGGATGTAGGTCCACGAGATCGGCAGCACCCCGGCCGATCCCCAGGGGGCGGCGGCAACCGCACCGGGCGAGGTCTGCGGCCCCGCGCCGGGGACCACGGCGGACGCCGGCAGGAACGGTGCCAGATGCGCCTTGACGCCGATCGGGCCGACCCCCGGCCCGCCCCCGCCGTGCGGGATGCAGAACGTCTTGTGCAGGTTGAAGTGCGAGACATCGGCACCGAGATCACCCGGGCGGGAAACGCCCACGAGCGCGTTGAGGTTGGCGCCGTCCAGGTAGACCTGGCCGCCCGCCTGGTGCACCAGCGCGCAGACCTCGCGCACCGTCGGCTCGTACACCCCGTGCGTCGACGGGTAGGTGATCATCACCCCGGCGACCGTGCCCTCGTGCTTGGCCAGCACCGCACGCAGGTCATCGAGATCGATCGACCCGTCGCCGGCCGTCTTGACGACGGCGACGCGCAGCCCGGCGAGGCTCGCCGACGCGGCGTTGGTGCCGTGCGCACTGGCCGGCACGAGCACGACGTCGCGGGCGTTCTCCCCGTGCGACTCGTGGTAGCGGCGGATGGCCAGCAGCCCGGCGAACTCGCCCTGCGCGCCGGAGTTCGGCTGCACGCTGACCGCGTCGTAGCCGGACAGTTCGGCCAGCCACGACTCGAGATCGGCGATCAGCTGCCGGTAGCCGACCGACCGCTCAGCGGGGGCGAACGGGTGGACGTCGGTGAATTCGCGCCACGAGATCGGCGCCATCTCGGTCGCCGCGTTGAGCTTCATCGTGCAGGAGCCCAGCGGGATCATCGTGCGGTCCAGCGCCAGGTCGCGATCGGCGAGGCGGCGCAGGTAGCGCATCATCTCCGTCTCGGAGCGATAGGCGTGGAAGCGCTCGTGCGCCAGGTATCCGGAGGCGCGGCGCAGCGCGGCGGGAAGCAGGCTGGGGGCCGTCCGATCCGCCGCCTCCTGGTCCCCGCCGAGCACGCCCAGCAGGTCGCGTACGACCGCCTCGTCACACGTCTCGTCGAGGCTGATCCCGAGCGTGCGCGCGTCGGCGAGCAGCAGGTCGTAGCCACGCTCAGCGGCGGCCGCGAGGACGTCAGCGGCCGGGCCGGCGGTGCGAATGCGCAGCGTGTCGAAGGCGGTCTCGCCAAGGACCTGGTGCGGCGAGGTCGCGAGGCCCGCGGCGAGGCGTGCGGTGAGCTCGGCGATCCGCGACGCGATCGCCCGAAGCCCGTCGGGCCCGTGCCACTGCGCGTAGAACGCGGCGACGACGGCGGGCAGCACCTGCGCCGTGCAGATGTTGCTGGTCGCCTTCTCGCGCCGGATGTGCTGCTCACGGGTCTGCAACGCGAGCCGCAGCGCGGGACGGCCGGCGCTGTCGATGCTGGTGCCGACCAGCCGGCCGGGAAGCTGGCGCTGCTGGTCACCGCGCACCGCCAGGTATGCGGCGTGCGGGCCGCCGAACCACAGCGGAAGGCCGAAACGCTGCGTGCTCCCGACGGCCACGTCGGCCCCGGCCTCGCCCGGAGGCGTCAGCAACGTCAGCGCGAGCAGGTCAGCCGCCACGACGAGCAGGCCGCCGGCAGCGTGCACCTTCTCCGCGAGCGGCGCGAGTTCGGCGATCTGCCCCGACGTGCCGGGATATTGCGCGAGGACGCCGAAGACGCCGGCCAGATCGAGGTTGGGATCGCCGAGATCGCTGACCACCGCTTTGACGCCGGCAGCGGCCGCGCGGGTGGAGACGACGTCGATGGTCTGGGGGTGGCAGTCGGCGTCGATGACGAACGTCTCGGCGGTCCCGCGTACCACGCGGCGGGCGAACGCCATCGCTTCGGCCGCAGCCGTGCCCTCGTCCAGCAGGCTGGCGTTGGCGACGTCCAGCGCGGTCAGGTCCGTGATCATGGTCTGGAAGGTCAGGAGGGCCTCGAGGCGGCCCTGGCTGATCTCCGGCTGATAGGGCGTGTACGCGGTGTACCAGGCGGGGTTCTCCAGCACATTGCGCAGCAGGACGCTGGGGGTGAGCGCCGGCGAGTAGCCGGTGCCGATGAGCGGGCGCACCACCTCGTTGCGGCTCGCCAGCTCCCACAATTCCGACAGCACGGCGGCTTCGGAAACGGCGCCGGGCAGCTGTGGAAGGCGCTCGCTGGCGATGCCTGCCGGAAGCACTGCGGCGAGCAGGCTTTCGGTGTCGGCGAAACCGAGCCGCTCGAGCATGGCAGCGGCTTCGGTCCCGTCAGGACCCACGTGACGATCACTGAACGGGCGGGTCATGACGCCTCCGGAGCGGATCTGTGACGCAGCGGGCGCCCACCGTCCCCCTCTGTGCGGCGGCCGCCCGCCTCCAGAGGTTGCACCGGATGCCGCGGTCCGTTTGCCTGAGAGTTTCCGGGGAGGTTGCCCCTTCGGCGCCCCGACCCCGCTGGTTGCCCACCGGTTCCGGGATCTCTCCCGCAGCGTCGGTTCAACGGTAGGCAGGCGCCGGCGGCAGGGTCAAGCTGGCGCGCGCGAGGTCACGTCAGGTTTACCGGCGACGTCAGCCCACCACTGCCGATGCCACGTCCTGCGGCACCGAGAGCCGCCGGTGGGCCCCGCGTTTGAGCAGCGTTCTCCACTGCTGAGGGTCATAGGAGCTGGGGGCGGTCGTCTTCACGAAATTCACGACGGCCCGGCTGAATTCGGCGGGACGCTCGTTGTGGACGAAGTGCCCGACGCCGGCCATCGTCACGAGCTGCGAATGGGGCATGGATTCGACCGCTGCGGTGGCGTGCGCGAACGGGAGCACGGTGTCCCCGTCGCCCCAGATGACCAGGATCGGCATCCCCTGGGCGAGGTAGGCGCGGTCGCGCATCGTGATGATCTGCCCCCGCCAGTCGATGACATGACTGAGCACGTGCAGGAAGGCCGTCCGCGCGGCCCGACCACGGAAGCCCTCGACGACCTTCGCCGCCTCACCGATGTCGGATGCGAACGGCCCGGCGGGCAGCAGCCGCGTGAACTCTTCCACCATCCGGACCGACATCCGGCCGGGAAACGAGTCGAGCGCGGTGAGGAACTGCCGGGCTCCGGGCAGGGTCAGCGCGCGCAGCAGCGGGGTGACCTCACGGCCGAGCCCGCCACTCGCTTCCAGCACGACGCGTTCGGTGCGCTCCGGGAACTGGTAGGCGAATTGCATCGCGACCCCGCCGCCGAAGCTGTGCCCGACGACCGTGGCGCGTTCCATGCCCAGCACGCCGAGCAGGTCGCGCATGCCGTTCGCGAAACCGCCGATGCTGTAGTCCGCCCGCGGCTTGGCGGAATCCCCATGACCGAGCAGGTCGGGCGCGACCACCGTGAAATGGCGGGCGAGGACCGGCAGCACGGGCCGCCAGGTGGTCCGATTCGACCCGATGCCGTGCAGCAGCAGCAGCGGGGGGCCGTCACCGGCGATGCTGAACGCGCGGCGGTGCCCATGGACGACGACCAACGTTTCCTGGACCCGCACGGTTTCAAGGTAACGCGGATGCGTTACCCGGCGATTACGCCAAGCGAGCCGGCTGACTGACCGTCAGGCCGGCGCTGCCTCCTGGATCCGGCTGATCGCGAACGTCCGGCGCTCGCCGCTCTCGTCGTCCAGCCCTATCACGAATCCCCCGCTGACCAGCGTCGGATAGACGGTCCGGCGGCTGTGCCGGCCCTCCGCGTTCACGTACGAGATCCACACCGCCGTGGATTCCGCGGCCGCTTCGCGCAGCAGGTTGGAGATCGCCTCCGGGGTGCCCACCGCCTGGCCGGCGTCCGGCTCGGCGATGGCGCGGGCGCGTCCCGGCCGGCGCAGCGCCGCAACCCGGCGCAGCATGGCGATCGTCTGGGTCACATGGCTGTCCGGAAGGGTGGCGCCCGCCGACCAGCCGACGGCGGTGTTGCGGGAGGCAGCGACCGGCACCCGGCGGCGCGCCGCCTGCTCGAGAGTGATCCCCCCGCCCCGCGCCGCGGGGTCGCCTGCCGGGGCATATCCGGCGGCGCGCAGCACCGCCAGGATCTGGGCCGGCTCGAGCGGGCTCACCGCCACCGTCGGTGCGACCAGCACGAGAGCCGCGGAGGCGGTGCGGCGATTGGCCACCACTTCGGCCAGCAGTGCCGGATCGTCCGAGCGCAGGTAGCCCGCCGCTGATCCGGCCCGCAGCCGACCGTGGCGGCGGGCGATGTCGTCGATCAGGTACGTGAGCGCCTGCGGAACCGGCCCCCGGGCCAGGCCGTCGATGAGCTGGTGCAGCTCCGTTGCGCTCCGTCCGGCGTCGAACGCCCGGCGCAGGCTCGCTTCGGAGAACCGGTAGACCGTCGCTGCCCCGGCGGATTCGACGTCGGCAAGCAGGGTCAGCTCGCGGGCGATGTGCGGCAGGAGCGGTCCCGGCGCGACAGCGGTCAGGTCAGCCTGGATCAGGACGTGCTCGATCGGCGCCGGCAGTGCCGGCGCCAGGATCTCGGCGACGGCGTCGCGGTACGCCTTCGCCGCTGCGTCGTCGCCGGAACGGGCCGCGGCCGCGTCCGGTGAGTCCAGCAGGTAGCGACCGGCGGTGGTCAGGGCGCCCCGTCCGGTGACGCCGAGGAACTGGGCCTCGTCGAGCGTCCAGGCGCAGACCTGTTCGATGTAACGCCCGCTGCGGGTCGGCACCCTCCAGCGCAGCCACGCGGGCAACCGGTCGAGATCCGGTGCGTGACCCTTCCCCGCAGCGGCCAGCGCGCCGAGCACGTCGCGGCGCAACTCGCCCGCTCCCGGCCGGACCACGTCGTACGTGAGAAGCGCGCCCGCCTTGGTGCCGTCCTCGTGCACGGCCAGGCCGGGGAGCTGATCCATCCCGCACCACGCGGTGGCGAGCAGCGCCCAGCGCTCGGCCATGGGGGCGTCGCGCCACCGGTCGAAGCGCTCCGTCGGAACCATCACCGGATCCACCCCGGCGGTGCGGCCGACCAGCGCCGCGGCGCTGAGCGTCTGCACGATCAGGGCGATGACGGCCTGCTCGACTCCCAGCGCTTTCGCGGCCGCCCGCAGCTCGCGCACCGGCAGACCCCCGGCGCGCGTCAACGCCGGCGGGCTGTCGTCCCATCGCTCGACCAGTGCCTCGAACAGGCGCAACGCGTCCAACGCAGCTGCCGCGCCGCCGGCGTCCACGTCCTTCGCCGGCACCGCCCGGCCCGCGACATCAGGCGGGTGCGGTGACACCGCACCGGCGGGAAATTCGCCGCGCATCGCCAGGCCGACCTCGCGCGGTAGTTCAACCGCGTCCGACGCGATGGCGATCAGCAGGCCCCGGGCAAGAAGGCGCTCGATGCCGGTCTCGGCATCGTCGAGGCTGACGTACCGCAGCTGCCCCTCGACCTCACCGACGGGCGGCCCCGCCGCAAGCTGCGTGAGGATCGCGCGCTGCGCCTCGGTCACCTGATCCAGCAGCACGGCGACGGCTTCCTGGTCGGTGAAGTGCGACGTGAGCGTGCTGGTCGGCGTTCCGTCCTCGGGCAGCCCGAGATCGTGGCGCATCTGCACCCGGACGTGCTGCGGCACCTCCGCGATCAGCTTGGCGAACGGCCGGCCCAGACCCAGCGGGTACTCCCCGACCGCCGAGCGCACGCCCTTGGGGACGTTCAGCCGTCCCTGACCGTCACGCCAGGCCAGGCCCAGCGTCACCGCGATACCGGTGGCGCGCCGGATGTCGGCAGCCGGCACCCGGCAGAAGAAGGCCAGCTCGGCCTCGTCGGCGCGCCCGAGCACCAGCGCTTCCAGCACGTCGAGCACGAACTGGTCGACGGTCTCGGCTGCCCGGGAGACGCTGTGCTGCGACGACAGGCGGCTGGCCAGGACGTCGAAGTCGGCGGGCGGCGGCACGGCCGCATCCGGGCGGCGGCGCAGCAGGCCGGCGAGATCGTCATCGGTCATGGCCGCGAGCGCGTCGGCGAACGACGCCGGCGCGGGGGAATCCCCCTGGACCCGCGCAGGTTCGCTCATCCGGTCAAGGCTAGTGCTCTGGAGCAAAGCCTGCCTGCTCGTACGCTCAGCCTGTGAACGCTGTCGATTCCGTGCTCGCCGAGCGCCTCTCGGCACTGGACGGGCGACTGCGCGAGCTCGGCTCGGTCCTGGTGGCCTTCTCCGGCGGCGCGGACTCGGCGTTCCTGCTAGCCGCCGCATCGCGGGCACTGGGGCCGGAGCGGGTAGCGGCGGCGACGGCCGTATCGCCGTCACTTCCGCAGGCCGAACGGCAGGCAGCGCAAGAGTTCACGTCCGGTCTCAGGGTCCGGCACGTCCTCGCCGGCACCCACGAGATGGACCGGGCGGGCTATGCGGCCAACGCGGGCGACCGCTGCTACTTCTGCAAGGCCGAACTGCTGGACGTCGTCGGCCCGGTGGCGGAGCAGCTCGGCCTCCGCCATGTGGCCACCGGAACGAACGCCGACGACGCCGTCGCCGGCTTCCGTCCGGGCATCCGGGCGGCGCAGGAGCGCGGGGCGGTCACCCCGCTGCTGGACGCCGGATTGACCAAGGAGCAGGTGCGCGCCGCGAGCCGGCAGTGGGGCCTGACGACCGCCGACAAGCCTGCTGCTGCCTGCCTTTCCAGCCGGATCGCGTACGGAATCGCGATCACGCCTCACCGGCTGGCCCGCGTCGAAGCGGCCGAGACGGGGCTGCGTGCTGCTCTCGCCGCCGCCGGTCTCCCGGTACGCGATCTACGCGTGCGCGACCTCGGTGACGCCGCCCGGGTCGAGGTGGACGCCGATCGGGTAGCGGACCTTTCGGCCCGGCCCGACCTGCTCGCCGCCGTCACCGGGTTCGACCGGGTCGAGGTGGATCAGCGTGGATTCCGCAGCGGGTCGATGAACGAACTCCTCACCTGATGCCTACACCTGTGGAGCACCCTCGCCCTGCTGGGCAGCGCCGCGCTCGAGGCTTTCCTGGTAGGCGGCCGAGTCCTTGTCACTGACCGTCAGCCCCTCGGCGGCCTTCTCGTCCTCGGGATCGATCTCGTCGGCACGACCCTGCTGCACGCCCTCGTCAGCTGTCGCGCTGGCGCCGTGCGCCTCGCTCTCGGCGTCTTTCGAACGAAAATCGAGGTCCGGATCCTGCGCACTCACAACACGTCACCCCAAGATCAGTTGTCGTCTGAATAGCTGGTGATAGATCACCTGCCCCGGCAGGTGCGCCGACTAACCCGGGCACGACCTGCCCGCGGCGAATATCCTCGAAGGAAGTAACTGCTCCGCCCGCGGCCGTTCGCCGCTCGAGGAAATTAGGTCAACGGTGCCCACCGGTCGCGTCAAGTGGTTCGATCCCGAACGAGGCTTCGGCTTCCTCAGCCGTGATGACGGGGGAGACGTCTTCGTCCACAAGGCTGCGCTGCCGGCCGGCACCACTGCGCTCAAGCCGGGCGAGAAGGTCGAGTTCGGCGTGGCTGAGGGCCGGCGCGGCGAGCAGGCACTTTCGGTGCAGGTGCTGAGCGCTCCCCCGCGGCTCGCGACGACGACCCGGCGCGACCCGCAGGAGCTGCACGGGATGATCGAAGACATGATCCAGCTGCTCGACACCGTGCAGCGCGATCTGCGCCGGGGCAAGCATCCCGACAAGCGGGTGGCGCAGAAGGTCGCCAAGGTCGTGCATGCGGTGGCCAGCGAGCTCGAGGCCTGAGCCGGCGCGCCGCCGCTAGAAGTAATCGAGCAGCTGCGCGGCGGACTTCGGGCGGATCAGCTCCAGGCCGTTGAGCGACCCTTCCGGCCCGTGCAGCAGGCCCGCCTCCGCGATCATGGCCGGCGTGGCGATGCCGCAGTAGAGCGACGCGAAGCCGGCGACGTGCAGCCGCAGCTCCGGGTGGCTTCCGGTACGCACGAGCTCGCCGTGCCCGTCGGCGACGTCGAACTGCCAGGCGCCGTCGTTCCACGCGGCCACCGGATCGTGCAGGTGGAACGTGACGCGACCGCGTCGGCTGAGCGGCCAGCCGCGACCGGACAGCGCGCGGGCGACGTCGACCGGGCGGTGCATCCACGGCCGCACGTCGAACCGGGTGCCGGCTTCCCAGGGCAGGAGCAGGCTCACGGGATCGAACTCGAGCGGCCGCAGGCGCACGGTCGGCGCGACGCTGCGCCACCCCGCCAGCACCGCCAGCAGCTCACGCGCGGCTTCGGGCGTGACGACCAGCAGGTCGGGGACGTCAAGCAGGGCCTCCGATCGATACCCGCTGCCCCGCACCCAGCTCGCGTAGCCGACAAGCGTGTCCCCGTCGAACGCCAGGGTCATGCCGTCGACGCCCTTCGGCCAGGTCGCCTCGGCGAACCCGGGTCCGCTACGGGTCAGCAGGCCTTCGCGCAGCTGCGCCACGCGACTGTAGAGATCACAGACCGCCGGCTGGTCGGCACCGCCGGGGTCGGCCGGGCGCACGGTCAGGTTGCGACCGCCCCGCGTGACGGCCGGAACCGTCGCCAGCAACGCGGTCGGCAGCTCGACCGTCCGCAGGTGCCCGGCCGTAGCCCAGCCGCTGGCTCCGTAGACGCCCGACGCCGTCGGGTAGAGCGCGCTGACGGCCACGCCCCGTTCGTAGGCGCCTTCGAGTACGGCCTTGAGCATCGCGCGGGCGGTCCCGGTGCCACGCGCTTCGGGTAGCACGGCGACCGCCGAGATGTCGGCCGCGCTGACCCGGCGCCCGCCCCACCATTGGTCGTGGCAGACATCGTGCATCGCACCGATCAGGCGCCCGGCGCTGTCGAACGCGCCGTAGACGATCCGGCCCTCGAGCGGAGCGGACGGCTCGGGCAGCGTGCTCGGATCCCCCGTCTGGTACCCGAAGGCCACCTTGGTCAGCTTCAGTGACGTCGCGAGCTCATCCCCGACGGTGAGTTCGCGTACCGCGATCTCCGGCACCCGCTAGGCCTCGCTCACCGCAGTGACCCGGTCAGCGGCCCGGTCAGCGGGCCGGTGAGCCCGGCTGCGACGGCACGGTCCAGCAATCCGGTGACGGCTGCGTAGCCCTCGTCGCCGAGATCGGCCGTGAACGAGTTGACGTACAGCGCGATGTGCTGGTCGACGACCTCCGGTGCCATTTCCTGCGAATACTCGAGGACGTAATGGCGCGATGCCGCCGGATCGGCCCACGCGGCCTCCACGCTCTGCCGGATGGCGGCCGACAGCCGCTCCAGCCGCTGCGGTCCGAAGCTGCGCCGCGCGAGGATGGCGCCGAGCGGGATCGCCAGGCCGGTGTCGCTCTCCCACCAGTCGCCAAGATCGACGAGAGCCGAAAGGCCGTACGACGGGTACGTGAAGCGCGACTCGTGGATGATCAGCCCGGCGTCGACGGTGCCTTCGGCGACCGCCGGCATGATCTTGTCGAACGGGAGCACCTCGATCGAGGCAACCCCCTGCTCCTGCGCCCAGAGCCGGAAGAGCAGGTAGGCCGTCGTCTGGCGGCCGGGGATCGCCACCGTGGCACCGGCCAGCGAGTCGCGTCCCGCCGTGACGACGAGCGGGCCGCATCCGCGACCCAGCGCCCCGCCCGAGGGCAGGAGCGCGTAATCCGCGAGCAGCGGCGGCAGCGCGGCGTAGGAGACCTTGATGATGTCCCGCAGCCCGGCCGCTGCCCACTGGTTCAACACGTCGATGTCGGCGTAGAACGGCTCGACCGCCGGTGCCCCGGCGAGCTGTCCGGCGACCAGCGCGTGGAAGACGAAAGTGTCGTTCGGGCAGGGCGAGAACGCCAGCTCCAGCGGACGTTCGGCGTCGGTCACGACAGCACCCCCGGCAGTTCCTGCGCGGCGGCGCGCAACGCAGCCAGCGCTGCTCCGATATCCCAGCTCACCGCGCCCCGCAGGCCGACCTCGTTCGAGATCGCGCGCAGCTCCCCGACGGGGACGCCATGTCGTGATGCTGCCTCAGCCACTCCAAAACCCTCCATCGCCTCCGCAAATCCCCCGCGCGCTGCCAGTTCGGCGGCTCGCGCTTCGCTGCCGGTGACCGTCGACACCGTCAGCACCGGCCCGCGACGCGCACCGGCGATCCCGAGCGGGGCGGCCACGATCTCACCACTCCCGAAACCCAGCGCCGCCAGACTCAGGAAACCATCCGGCGATTCGGCGCCCAGATCCGCCGCGATGATCCGGGTCGCCTCGACCACGTCACCAACAGCCGCCCGGCCCCGGAAGCCGCCCGCGATACCGGCGCTCACGACGAGCGCGTACCCACCGGGCTCCAGGCTCAACGCCGTCGCGGTGGCCGCGGCAGCAGCGGCCGGGCCCACCCCGCCGGCCAGGATCGTCGCGTCCGGCCCGCGCAGCGCGTCGTAGGGGCCGACCTGCAGCCGCTCGGCCGCGGCAAGCGACTCGGCGATCGCGTCGCGCTCCGCGTCGACGGCGGTCACGACCAGCAGCGCCCCGGAGCCGCGGGCAGCAGCGCCGGCCGTCACAGCAGGGTCGGCTGCAGGGTGAACGCCCACAGTCCGGACGGCGTGCTCCCGCTTCCCTGCTGGGAGACGACGACGTCGGAGTTGGCGCTCCCGACGTTGAACGAGAAGTGCTGCTGGTGCAGGACGGGCGAGTTCACGGTGTCGCTGCCCGAGGCCCCCGTGGTGATGTGGACCGACCAGCCGTGCGTGGCCAGTGACCGGTCGACGTCGATGTTGACCAGCGCCCCCGGGTGGACCCGCAGCACCTTGACGGCTCGGGTGCCGGTGACCTGCTGGCCGCCCCGTTCGAAGACCGCGGCCGACGCGCGCACGACCCGCGAGCCGGACTGGAGGGTCACTCCGGGCGCCGGTTTCTGGCAGCCGACCAGCGCGCCCACCGCGAGGAGCGCAGCGAGGCCGCTCCATCCACGCAGCTGACGCACGCTCTCACCGTAACGCCCGGCTACGGGGCCAGCCCTTCCATGTGGTCGTACTGCTGCGGGAGCACGCCGGTGTTCACGCGTCATCCGGCGGTAGAGCCGGGCGCGGCGCAGCGAGGCCGACTCACCGATGAACGCGAGGGCGATGAACACCGTGCCGAACACGAAGCCGAGCCAGCCCGGCATCGGCAGCAGCCCGAACGCACCGCCGACCACCCAGGACAGCTGCAGCGCCGTCTCGGAGCGGGCAAACGCCGAGTTACGAGTGTCTTCGGCGATGTCACGCTGGATGACGGCGTCAAGGCCGAGCTTGCTCATCGACCCCGACATCGTGACGACAAGCGCGGCCAAGATCGCCGTCGCGGTGGTGTAGAGCACGGCGCCGACCAGGCACGCCACGATGGCGCAGATGAGGCCGACGACGAGCAGCACCTCCGGCTTCACCTGCCGCAGCCGGCCGCCGATGAAGACGCCCAGCGCGCTCCCCAAGCCGGCGGCGAGACCGAGCAGCGCGACACCGCCGAGGCCGAGCCCGTCTTCGCGGGCGCGGAAGGCGAGGAACAGGGTGAGGAACCCGACGAGCGCGCGCAGTGCCGTCGCGCTGCGCAGCGCGGCGGGCAGCTCGCCCAGGATCCGGTGCACCCGGCCACCGGGGGTGTTCGGCTGCACGGCCGCCATCCCCAGCGACGGCGCCCGCTTTTCCCCGGCGGGGCTGTCGACGTGCGACGGCAGCCCCCATGCCAGGAACAGCCCCACCACGAAGACCGCGGCACCGACGCGCAGCATCCACGGATAGCCGACCACCTTGGCGATGCCGTAGCCGAGCGGAGCGATGAACAGCCCGGCGACGACGCCGGTGAGCGTGACCCGGCTGTTGACCTTGACCAGCGTCGCGCCTTCGGGAAGCACCCGCGGGATGACCGCGCTCCGGGCGACGCCGAAAGCCCGGGAGAGCACCAGCGAGCCCAGGGCCAGCGGATACAGATACAGCGAGTCGATGTGGCGCGCGAGCGTGATCGCGAGCGCCGCCCGGGCCAGCATGGTCAGGCCCAGCGCGACCCGCCGGCCGTTGGGGAAGCGGTCGAGCGTCGGTCCGATGACGGGCGCGAGCAGCGCGAAGGGCGCCATGGTGATCAGCAGGTAGAGCGCGATCTTGCCGCGGGCCTCTCCGGGCTGCACGGACAGGAACTGCGAACCGGCCAGCGCCACCGTGACCAGCGCATCGCCGCCCGAGCTGAAGAACGTGAGCTCGAGCAGCGGCGCCAGCCCCGACTCGTCAGCACCGCCGGAGCGCGCGGCACGGCGCATCCGCCCTACGGTGCCGTCGAGTGCGCCGCGCGCTCCCATTGACGTAGTCTCTCCTGCCCGTCCCAGGGGGACGACAACTTTCCGCTATCTGTGGACAGCCCCATCGGGCACCATGGTGAACGTGACCTCGATTTCCCAAGGCCTGCTCGAGTGCATTCTCCCTTCAAGGATGCGCCAAACTGGAGCGGGCGCAGCGATCCGACAGCTGATTCACGGCTTCGAGGGCTGATTGACATGACAGCGATACGCGTGCGGACCGTACGCACCAAAGCGGCGGACTCGGTGCTGGCCGAAGCCACCGAACTGGCGCTCGATGCTGCCGTGGAGGAAGCCGGGGCCGCAGCGTTCGTCGGCGAGCCGCTCGGGATCACCGGCGAGGACGACCGGGTCGTCATGCATCGCTTCGCCTGCCGGCTCCCGGCCTACCGCGGCTGGTACTGGGCGGTGGTGCTGAGCCGCGCCCCGCGCTCGAAGATCGTCACGGTTGACGAGGTCGTGCTGCTGCCCGGCGACGCGGCGATGCTGGCGCCCGAATGGGTGCCCTGGTCGGACCGCATCCAGGCCGGCGACCTCGGGGTCGGCGATCTGCTTCCGACGGCGGCGGACGATCCGCGCCTGGCGCTTCGCGTCTCCGACGTCGAAGAGCTGTCCGACGACCTGCCCTTCTTCGAGCTCGGGCTCGGTCGGGCGCGGGTGCTCTCGCTGGAAGGGCGCGAGCTGGCGGCGACGCGCTGGTACGAGAGTGATCCCGGACCGTCTGCGGCGATCAGCCGTTCCGCGCCGGCGCAGTGCGGCACCTGCGGGTTCTACGTCCGGCTCGTCGGCGGGCTCGGGCGCCTGTTCGGCGTCTGCTCGAACGAGTTCGCCCCTGACGATGCCTCCGTCGTGGCCGACGACCATGGCTGCGGCGCGCACTCGGAAGCTCTCGTGCTGCCGTCCGCGCACCCGCAGCCGGTGCCCTTCGATGACGACGCGCTCGAGCTCGAGGCGACCGCGGCTGAGTCCGAGGCCGGCCTCGTCACGGACACGGCCGAAACCGCGGAGCCGGCAGCGCAACCCCCCGTGACCGGCCACGATCCGGGAGCCGTCGAACGCGCGGAAGCCGTCGCCGGTACCGAAGAGGAGCCCTACGGGCACTCCTGACCCGGATCACTCGCCGACGTTGCGCCCCAGCCGCCGCAGCCGCACCGCCCGGCGCCGGCAATAGACGATCCCGAGCAATCCCAGGCCGAATCCGCACGCGGCCGTAGCAATCCACCACAAGTGCCCGTCGCGGCGCAGGTGCGACCAGAACGGCAGCAGCACGACCAGCGCCACGAGCCAGACACCGGTGCCGATCGTGACGGTCAGCACGCCGTCGTAGGGCAACGGCGCCGGATCCGGCTTGCGCGTCATGGCTGCGACGTTAGCGGCCTCCGTACCAAAGCGGCCTACGTACCAAAGCAGCGCTGACAACAAGTCCCAGCGCGGACCCGATGACGACGACGTCCGCAGCCGGCAGCGCCTCGGCAACGGCACCTCCGACTGCGAACCCGATGCCCTGCGTCACCATCTGCAGTGACGTCGACAGCGTTATGACGCGCCCGAGCATCAGCGGCGGGGACAGCTCGACACGCAGCTGCGACAGCCCCATGCCCCAGACAGAGCCGACGCCCGTCAGCGCGAGCAGGACCAGAGCGAACGGCAGCCGGGGCGACAAGGCGAAGAACAAGCCGGGGACGAAGCACGCGACGACGGACGGCCGGACCAGCCGCAGCCGGCCTTCATGCGTGAGCAACTGGGTCGCGGCGATGTCCCCGAGCACGGTGCCGACCGGGATCGCGGCCAGATAGAGCCCGACCCCCAGCGCGCCGTGACCCGACGAGCCTCCGTGCTGCGCGACGTACGGGTTCGCGACCGCTTCCGGTATCACCGCCAGCATCGGTATCAGGGTGGTCAGCAGCAGCACGTTCCGTAACGGTCGCTCGGTGCGAAGCATCGGGATCACGGCGAGTGAATCCCGGAAAGCGCTGCGCTCCCGGGAAGTCGTGCGCGCAGGACGCTTCACGCAACCCAGTTGGAGGAGTAGCGCCGCGACGACGAACGTCCCAGCGTCGAACAGCAGCGCCTGGCTCGGCGTCACCGCTACCAGGAGCAGGCCGCCAACCGCGTAGCCACCGACCTGTGACAGCTGCGCGACCACCCCCATCAGGCTGGCGCCGAGCATGTACGACGGTCCTGCCAGCACTTCAGCCAGCACCGCGCTGCGGATGCCCAGGAAGAACGGCGACACCGTCCCGATGCCCACAATCATCAGCAGTAGCAGGGGAATCGGGAGCCGCGGGATGGCCATGACGCCGGCGAACGCGGCGCTGATGAGGCTCGCTCCGACCATCCCGATGCGCGGGGGTAGCCGGTCGGCGAGCGCAGAGAGCGCAACGCCCGCCAGGTAGGGCAGGAATTCCAGCGCCAGTGCCGACGCCGCCAGGAACGCTGATCCGGTTCGCCGGTAGAGCAATACCGAGACGGCGAGTCCGGCGACGACGCTGCCCGGCATCGAGATGCAGTGTGCCGCGAAGAGCACCTGGAACTCGCGTACCCGAAAGACCGGGCGGTAGCCGCCGCGCCGCCCGGGGCCCATGGTGGGCGGCGTCGCGGCGCCGGGCGTCCTGGGCGGACTCGTCACCCGGCCAGAATGCCCCAATAATCCGCCGACGGCCGTCTACCTTGTTGCCGTGAGTACGCCGCCCGACCCCGGGCTTTCCGCGGCGCTGCGAATCTCCGTCATGCGCCTGTCCCGCCGCATGCGACAGGAACGCAACAACGTCGGCCTGTCAGCCACCCACGTCGCGGCCCTGGCCACCCTCGAGCGCCACGGTCCGCTGCCGCTCGGCGAGCTCGCTGCGCGGGAGAAGGTGGCGCCACCCTCGATGACGCGGGTCGTCACCCGGCTGACCGAGCTCGAGCTCGTCGATCGCAACAGCCGTCCCGGGGACAAGCGGCAAGTGCTGGTGGGCATCACCGAGCAGGGCCGCGAACTGCTCGCCGACGACCGCCGCCGCCGCAACGAGTGGCTGAGCGCCCGGCTGACCGAGCTACCCGCCGAGGACCTCGATGCCCTCTCGCGCGTCATCCCCGTACTCGACCGGCTCGCCGGCGCCTGATTCCCGCGGCCAAAGCCAGGCTGTGCGCGTCAACGAGGCCTGAGAACGACCAAAGCCTGGCTTTGGCCGCAACGGTCAGGCCTCGACCCAGGTGTCGGAGTCGTAGGAGAGCGCGGCGAGCTCCATGATCCGGGCCGCGGCGAGCATGTCGCCGAGGCCGGCGGCGGAGCTCGGATTGCCGGCAAGGTCGTCGCGCAGCCCCTCCGTGGCGACACGAACCGGATCCGCCGGCGGGGCGACGGCGACGTTGCGGACGCCCTTGCGGTCGGAGATCTGCAGCGAGCGTTGCCCGACGACCAGCCGCCCGGAGCGGCCCACGAGCGTCAGCAAGGCGTCGGAGTAAGCGGCTTTCGGCGACTCGTTCGCCACGACCGTGGCTCCACCGCCGGTCAGCAACGACAGGGTCACGGGAGCGGTAGGCGAGAGTTCGTGTGCGGGCATCGCCGCAGCGCTCGCACACACCGCGACGACGTCACCGCACAGCCGGCGTACGACGTCGCACAGCTCGGCACGGGCCGCCCGGCCGGCCGGCCAGCTCATGACGGTCAGCTGGGAAAGCGGACCGATCTCCGGGAGCAGGCGGGCCGCGTCCGCCAGCGAGCGCCATCCGCGGGTGCGCAGCGCCATCACCCCGGACGACGAACCGACACCCGCCGCATCGAGCAAGGTGCGCACCAACGCCCGCTCGGGGATTTCCGCCCGGGCCAGCACGACGCTGACCCCGTCCTCGAGCAGCAGGCTCGCGACGCGGCAGGACTCGGCCAGCGGAAGGTCGAGGCAGGCCGCGTCGACCGCATCGGCGGCCAGCGCGTCGAGCGCGCTGTAGCCATGGTCGGCTTGCGCTTCGGCGGCCCAGACGAGGGACTCCAGCGCCTCCGGCGCCAGCAGCCCGACGACATCGGCCCCGCCTGCCCGCACCATCTCGGCGAGACCCCGGTCGCTGCCGTCGGTGACGAGGGCCAGCTGCAGCGGCAGGACCCAGCCGTCCTCGCGGCCTTCCTCCCGAAGTGTCCGGCGTTCCTCGCGCCACTGGGCCGCCGCCGCGCGGTCAGCCCGGCGGCTCGCCGTACGCAGCTCGGGCACGTGCATGAGCACATGTTGCACGCCAGGCGGGATCCGGTCATCCCAACGGCATCAGCGGCGCGCCGCACTGCTGCGAACGGCCGCGCCCGGCTCGCAGTTAGAGGTGCTCGATGACGTAATCGATGCAGGCCGTCAACGCGTCGATGTCGCTCGGCTCGACTGCCGGGAACATCCCGATCCGCAGCTGGTTGCGGCCCAGCTTGCGGTACGGCTCGGTGTCGACGATGCCATTGGCCCGCAGGGTGGCCGCGATCGCCGCTGCATCGATCGCGTCGTCGAAGTCGATGGTGCCGACCACGAGCGAGCGCAGCTGCGGATCGCTCACGAACGGCTGCGCGTGCGGCGACCGCTCCGCCCAGTCGTAGAGCTTTCCCGAGGACTCCGTCGTGCGCGAGACGCACCACTTGAGGCCGCCCTGATCGAGCATCCACGCCACCTGCTCGGCGAACATGAAGATCGTCGCCAGGGCCGGGGTGTTGTAGGTCTGCTCGAGCCGGCTGTTGTCGATCGCGGTCGGCAGGTCGAAGAACGGCGGGATCCAGCGGTCCGACGCCGCGATTTCGGCAGCGCGCTCGAGCGCGGCGGGTGACATGAGCGCGACCCACAGACCGCCGTCGGAGGCGAAGCACTTCTGCGGCGCGAAGTAGTAGGTGTCGCATTCGGCGATGTCGACCGGAAGGCCGCCGGCCCCGCTCGTCGCGTCGACGAGCAGCAGGGCGCCCGGGTCAGCCCCCGCAACGCGACGGACGGGCATCGCGACGCCGGTGGAGGTCTCGTTGTGCGGCTGGCCGTAGACATCGATACCGGCCTCCGCCGACAGCTGCGGGGCACTGCCGGGTGCGGCCTCGACGATGCTCGGCTCGGCGAGGAACGGCGCCCCCCGCGTCGACGCAGCGAACTTGGAGGAGAACTCGCCCATCACGGCGTGCTGCGAACGCTCGCGCACCAGACCGAACGTCGCGATGTCCCAGAACGCGGTGGCTCCGCCGAGGCCCAGCACGACCTCATAGCCGCCCGGGAGGGTGAACAGCTCGCCGAGGCCGCTGCGCAGCCGGCCGACGAGCGACTTCACCGTCTTCTGCCGGTGCGAGGTGCCGAGCAACGAGCGTCCCGTCGCCGCCAGCGCCTCGAGCTGAGCCGGCCGGACCTTGGAGGGTCCGCAGCCGAAGCGACCGTCTTCGGGCAGGAGCGAGGCAGGAATGGGGATCGTTGCGGGCATGGCTCCAGGGTATGTACTCGGCCGCTGACGAGCCTTCGAGTTTGCGCCGCTCAGCGTGACGACAGGACGCAGAACTCGTTGCCTTCGGGATCGGCCAGGACGACCCAGCTGACGTCGTCACCCTGGCCCACGTCGGCACGCGTGGCGCCGAGCGCGAGCAGCCGCTCGACCTCAGCGTCACGGTCGTCCGGCGCGAGATCGATGTGCAGCCGGTTCTTGCCCGACTTCTTCTCCGGCACCTCCAGGAAGGTCAGGATCGGCTCGATCTCCTTGCCGTCGGCGTCCTTTCCGGCGGCGACGTCGACCTCGTCACCGTCCTCGAACGTCACCTCCCAGTCCAGCGCCTGAGCCCACCAGCGGGCGAGCGTCTTGGGATCGTTGCTGTCGATGAGGACCGAGTACAGGCGCACGCTCACCGGTCGGGAACCTCCGACGGCTTGCGCGGACCCGGGCCGATGTAGCGCGACGACGGGCGGATCAGCCGCCCGGTGCGCTTCTGCTCGAGGACGTGTGCGCTCCAACCGGCGGTGCGAGCGCAGGTGAACATCGACGTGAACATGTGCGCCGGCACCTCGGCGAAGTCGAGTACGACGGCCGACCAGAACTCGACGTTGGTGGCGAGCACGCGGTCGGGCTTGCGCTCGTGCAACTCCGCGAGCGCCGCCTTCTCCAAAGCCTCGGCAACCTCGAAACGGTGCGAGCCGAGCTCACGCGCGGTGCGCCGGAGCACCCGGGCGCGCGGATCCTCCGCGCGGTAGACACGGTGGCCGAAGCCCATCAGCCGCTGACCCGAGTCGAGCAGGTTCTTCACGTAACGGCTGGCGTCGCCCTCACGCTCGACATCGTCGAGCATCTTCAGCACGCGGGACGGCGCACCACCGTGCAGCGGCCCGGACAGCGCGCCGATGGCCGAGGAGATGCAGGCGGCGGCGTCAGCCCCGGTCGAGGCGACGACACGTGAGGTGAAAGTCGACGCGTTCATGCCGTGCTCGGCGGCGCTGACGAAGTAGGCGTCGACCGCCTGGATGTGCTTGGGGTCGGGCTCGCCGCGCCAGCGGATCATCATGCGCTCGACCACCGTCTCGGCCTTGTCGACCTCGCTCTGCGGCACCATCGGCAGCCCCAGCCCGCGGGCCGCCTGGCCCACGAACGACATCGCCGTCACCGAGATGCGCGCCAGGTCGTCCCGCGCCCGATCGTCGCTGATGTCGATGAGCTGCTGCATACCCCACGCCGGAGCCATCATCGCGATCGCGCTCTGGACGTCTACCCGGATGTCACCGGAGTGCACCGGTACGGGATACGGGTCCGCCGGCGGCAGGCCGGGCGCGAACGTGCCGTCGACCAGCAGCCCCCACACGTTGCCGAAGGAGTACGCGCCGACGAGATCTTCGATGTCGACGCCGCGGTAGCGCAGGGCCCCGCCCTCGCGATCGGGCTCGGCGATCTCCGACTCGAACGCGATAACGCCTTCAAGCCCGGGCTTGAAAACCGTCTCCGGCATATCTGGTACTCCCGTCGTCCCCTGTGTGCGTCGACTGTGGTCGGCTGCGGTCGGCTGTGTTCGGCTGTGTTCGGCTGTGTTCGGCCTTGGTCAGCTTCGTGGGCTAACCCGGTGGCGGATGATGGGCGAGACTAGAAGCCGTGCCCGATACCGCTCACCTTCGCCGAGATTACGGCTCCGATCGTTTGGACGACTCGGCGGTCGCCGCGACGTGGCGCGAGCAATTCGATCGATGGTTTTCCGCCGCGCAGTCGCTCAATCAACCGCACGCCGTCGTCCTTGCCACAGCGGACGAAAGGGGCCGCCCCCGGGCGCGCACGGTGCTGCTCAAATCGTGGGACGACGAGGGCTTCGTATGGGCCACGAACTACGAGTCGCGCAAGGCCGACGACCTGGCCGCCAACCCCTTCGCCGCGCTCTGCTTCAGCTGGGTGGAACTGGAACGTCAGGTCCACGTCGAGGGCTCGGTGACCCGCACGTCGAGCGAGGAGTCCGACGCCATCTTCGCGGCGCGGCCGCGCGGCGCCCAGCTGGCGGCGTGGGCGAGCCCTCAGTCGCAGCCCCTTCCCGGTGGCCGGGAGGAGCTCGACAAGCGCGTGGCTGACGTCACCGCCCACTTCGGGGACAGCCCGATCCACCGGCCGCCGAACTGGGGCGGCTACCGGCTGATTGCCGAACGGGTCGAGTTCTGGCAGGGCCGGCCGGATCGGCTGCACGATCGGGTGCGTTTCCTGCGCGTCACCGAGCAGCACTCGAGCCTCGGCGTCTCCCAGCGGTGGATCAGGGAGAGGCTCGCCCCCTGACAGCCTTAGCGCCGCAGCATTCCAAACGCCCCTGGTACGCCAAGATCCTGACCGACCTCGGCCCCGCCCGACGGTCACCGGCCTACCGGCGACTTTTGATCGGCCAGGTCATCTCGCAGTCGGGCACCCAGCTGACGATGGTCGCCCTGCCGGTCCAGGTGTTCGCGATCACCGGGAGCTCGTTCTCGGTGGGCCTGCTGGGGCTGGTGTCGTTCGTCCCGCTGCTGATCGGAGGTCTCTACGGCGGCGCCATCGCCGACTCGATGGACCGGCGCACGCTCGCCATGCTGACCTCCATCGGGCTGGCCGCTACGTCCGGGCTGCTGGTGGCCCAGGCGGTCACCCACCTGCATTCCGTCGCCGTGCTGTACGTCCTCGCCGGAGTCCAGGCGCTGCTGGCAGGCGTGGACAGCCCGGCACGATCCGCGATGATCCCGCGGCTGGTGCCCCTTTCGGATCTGCCGGCCGCCGGCGCGCTCAGCTACGCAAGCATGACCCTGGCGACGACCGTCGGCCCCCTCGTCGCCGGCCTGCTGATCGCCGGGCCCGGGCTCGGCATCACGTACGGGATCGACACGTTGAGCTTCGCCGCCGCGTTCTGGGCCGTTTTCCGCTTGCCGGCGCTGCCACCCGAAGGCGGCGGCACGAAAGCGGGCTCGGCGAGCGTGCTCGAGGGACTGCGATTCCTGACCACCCAACCGGTCGTGACGATGACCTTCGCCGTCGACCTGGTCGCCATGATCTTCGGGATGCCACGCGCGCTCTTCCCGGCGCTGGCGGTACATCGGTTCGGCGGCGGCGCGCGAACGGTCGGCTACCTGTACGCCGCCCTGGCCGCCGGCGGCTTCATCGGCACGGCGTTCGGCGGGTGGTTCAGCCGCATCAAACGCCAGGGGCTGGCGGTCCTGGTCTCCGTCGCCGTGTGGGGAGCCGCGGTCGTCGGTTTCGGGTTGCTCGACGCGCTGATCCCGGCGTTGCTCGTGCTGGTGGTTTCAGGGGCGGCCGACGGGGTGAGCGCGGTCTTCCGCGGCGTCATCCTGCAGACCGCGACCCCGGACGCCATGCGCGGACGGCTGCAGGGCGTGTTCATCGCCGTCGTCGCCGGCGGCCCGCGCTTGGGCGATCTCGAGTCGGGCGCTGCCGCCTCGCTGTTGAGCCTTCAGGGCGCCGTCGTCAGCGGCGGTGTCGCGGTGCTCGTCGGCGTCGCTGCGCTGGCGGCAGCGGTGCCGAGCTTCCGGCGCTACCAACCCCGCCTGCACACCCAGGAGCACACCTTCCCGCCGCGCGAGGCGGACACCGAAGTCGTCCCCGAGCCGGGGCCGTGACGCAATGCGCCCCGCCGCGCTGGGCGGCGGGGCACATCACATGCGTGTGGACCTCTCTCAGTCGAGGTACTCCCGCAGGCGCCGCGAGGTGGTACCCGAGCGCAGCTCGCGCAGGGTCTCCTTCTCGATCTGGCGGATCCGCTCGCGGGTGAGGCCCAGCCGGGAACCCGACCTCAGCGAGGGTGTGCTGGCGGCCGTCGACGAGGCCGTAGCGCAGCCGGATGACCTCACGCTCGCGCTCGGGAAGCGAGTGCAGCACGCCGTGCAGCTCGTCCTGCATCGCGCCGAATGCGGCGGCGTCGGACGGAACGACCGCATCGGCGTCCTCGATGAAGTCACCGAGCACCGACTCGCCGTCGTCGCCGACCGCCGTCTCGAGCGAGACGGTGTCCTGGCTGATCCGGCGCAGGTCAGCGACCTGATCGACGGAGATGTCAAGAGCCTCGGCCAGCTCCTCATCCGTGGGCTCGCGGCCCAGGCTGGTGACCAGCTGACGCTGCTGGCGGGTGAGCCGGTTCAGCTGCTCCACCAGGTGGACCGGGATGCGGATCGTGCGGGCCTGGTCGGCCATGGCACGCCCGATCGCCTGGCGGATCCACCAGGTGGCGTAGGTGGAGAACTTGTAGCCCTTGGCGTAGTCGAACTTCTCGACAGCGCGGATCAGGCCGAGGTTGCCCTCCTGCACCAGGTCGAGCAGGGTCATCCCGCGACCGGTGTACTTCTTCGCCACCGAGACGACGAGGCGCAGGTTAGCGCTGATGAGCTGCTGCTTGGCGGCGCGGCCGTCACGGACGAGCGCGTTGAGATCGCGGCGCAGGCTCGGGGTCATCTCCCCGCCGTTGGCCAGCTTGTGCTCGGCGAAAAGCCCCGCTTCGACCCGCTTCGACAGGTCCACCTCCTGCTCGGCGTTCAGCAGCGGAACCTTGCCGATCTCGCGCAGGTAGAGGCGAACCAGGTCTCCGGTGCCCGAGCCGGAATCGGCAGGCCCGGCCGGACGCGGGTCGCGCTCGTCCTCGACGATGTCGACCTTGGCGTCAGCCAGCCGGCGGACCAAGGCAGGCAGCAACTCGGACCCGAGGTCGGCCGAAACGAGCGTTTCGCGAAGGTCGCGAAGCGTCAGCTCGCCGGACTCTCGTCCGCGGTTGACCAGGTCAACGACTTGCGGGACTTCCAGCTCCTCGATCTCGTCGACCGCGGTCGACGAGGAAGAACCCGTGGCTACGGCCGGCGTCGTCGCCGTCCCGCGTGCATGACCTGCGGAACGGGAGCGTCGCGACCGGGTGGCGGGCTCTTTCGGGGAAGAAGAAGTCAAGGTAGGGGGCGTCACGTGGCGGCTCTTCTCAGACAGTTCGGGGCAAGTGGGTAAACCAGTATTTCTGGTATCGGGCGGTATCGTGAGCGGACGTTGGGCCAATCAGTGCTAGACGGCGCTGGACACAGTTGACACAAAGCACAACGGACGTTGGACGGCCGATGTTCCGTCCGTGTCCGGTGCGCCCGACCGGAGAAGGCTAGCTGAGCCCACACCCATCCGTCACGGGTCTTTGGTCTGTGACTTCCTTCACCTTGACGGGTTACCCAGCGCGGATGCAGCCACGCGCAAGTCGGCCACAAGCCCGTCGAACATCACATCCCGCTGCTCGTCGTCGCCCCGGAGCACTGCCGACGGGTGGATGGTGGCGATCAGTTGCGCCCCGCTTCCGGGCGGTCCGGGTATGAGGGTCCCCCGCTGCTTGGTGACCCGGAACGACGGGCCGAGCAGCGCCTTGGCGGCGGTGGCACCAAGCAGGATGACCAGCTCCGGTCTCAGCCGGTTGAGCTGGGCTTCCAGCCATGGTTTGCAGGCCGCGACCTGGTAGCTGTCGGGTGTTTGGTGGATACGACGCTGGCCGGGCGCGCGCTGCGAGAACTTGAAATGCAGCACGCTGTTGGTCACCCAGACCTGGCTGCGGTCGAGCTCGGCCGCTTCCAGCGCCCGGTCGAGCAGCTTGCCCGCGGGCCCGACAAACGGCTGTCCGCGGCGCTCCTCGATGTCACCGGGCTGCTCGCCGACCATGACAACCCGGGCGCTGTCCGGACCGGCCCCGAAAACCGGGCGCGAGCCGTTGTCAGCCAGATCACATCCGCGGCAGCTGGGCAGGACCGCCGCCAACTCCTGGAGAGATGCCCCCTTTTCCACCCATTGCGCCGCTCCGGGGTAGGGACCAGCCGCGGGGGACACCCCCCATGCCTACCCGGCGCTAGGCGATACCCGCCACTTTGAGGACGAGAGCCAGCAGACAGACCAGCAAAGCCACCGCGGCGAGCATCGCGTCGCCGCGACCGGTCTGCGGCAGCGGCGCCCGCCGCGCCTGTGCGCGTTCGCGCGTGACGGTGGTCATGAACGCGGTACCTCCGGCAGTCCGGGCGTCGTGCCCCGTTGGCGGGGCGCGTTTGCCCCAACGACCTTGCCCGCCATGAATCGTCAGATCGTGACCAAAACCTGAGAGCCGGATTTCTCAAGGCCACAACAACGCGCTACCGCTTGGTCAGCGCCGCCTCAGCGGGTGGCGGCACGCGCGTTGTGGTAGCGGGCGAGCGTTTCCTTGCGCTCTGCGGAGTGGTCGACGATCGGCGCCGGATAGCCCTCGGGAGGACCGCCCCGGGCTTGCCACGGCGAATGCACGGCCTTGCCCTCGATGCCTCGCAGCTCGGGCACGTACCGGCGCACGTAGTCGCCGTCCGGGTCGAACTTCTCGCCCTGCAGCACCGGATTGAAGACGCGGAAGTACGGAGCTGCGTCGGTCCCGGTACCGGCGACCCACTGCCAGCCGTGGTTGTTGGATGCGAGGTCTCCGTCGACGAGCCGTTCGAGGAACCAGCGCGCCCCGGGTCGCCACCAGATGTGTAGATCTTTCACCAGGAAAGACGCCGCGATCATGCGCACGCGATTGTGCATCCAGCCCTCCGCCAGCAGCTGGCGCATTCCCGCGTCGACGATCGGATAGCCCGTCCGGCCGTTCTTCCAGGCCTCGAAGTGCTGTGCCCCCGCGCCCGTTGTGTGGTCCACGTAGTCCAGATCCGCAAGACCGTCGGTGAAGTCGGCACGGGCCGATTGCGGGTTGTGCCAGAGCACGTCGGCGTAGAACTCCCGCCAGGCGATCTCGTTCTGGAACGTCGCTGCGCCCCGGCCGGACGGCAACGCGGCGAGAATCGTGCGGGGATGGATGCACCCGTATTTCAGGTACGGCGACAGCCGCGATGTCGCATCGGCTCCGGGCAGGTTGCGCGCGTCGCCGTATCCGCTGACGGAGTCGAGGAACCGCGCCAGGCGCTTGTGCGCTGCCGCCTCTCCCGCCTCGGGCAGTCCGGCGCCGCCCAGGTCGGAATCCTTCGGGACGCCGCTGCCGCCCACGACACTCCACGGCACGTCGCGAGGGCTGGCCGCGGGTGCCCGCCAGCCGGCGTCGCGCCAGGCTCGCGAGAACGGCGTGAAGACCCGGTACGGCGAGCCGTCGCCGCGCAGCACGCGCCCCGGAGACACCGCGTAGGGCGAGCCGGTTCGGGCCAAACGGCGTCCCGCCTTCTCGAGTGCGGCTTCCACCCGCCGGTCGCGCTCAGCTCCGTACGGGCCGAAGTCGGCAGTTATGTGAACCGCATGTGCGCCGGACTCGCGAGCCACTGCGGGAACGACATTGACCGGGTCACCGCGCCGCACGACGAGTCTCCCGTCGAGCCGGCGGTCCAGATCCCGCAGGCACCGGTAGAGAAACGCCAGCCGAGGCGCCCCGGATGGCCGACGAAGCGCGTCGTCCAACACGAAAAGCCCTACTACGCCGGAAGATTCGCCGTTGGAGGAGTCCGCGGCATCATCGCGCGCGGCCAGCAGGGCCGGGTGATCGGACAGGCGCAGATCGCGTCGAAACCACAGGACCGCCGGCACGCGTCGACGCTAGAGCGGTGGCCGCGATTAGCGCACCTTCTTCGCGGTTGCGGCAGATCCGGCGGAAAGCCTGCGCGAGGCGGCTCGGACGGGCAGGCTGGAAGCGCAGTCTCCCGCTGCGCGGTTCCCGAGGAGTTGACGTGACCGAGCAGGCTTCCGAGCCGGTCTCGCTGGAGCGGGCTCGGCTGCTCCTCGCCTGGCTGAAGGCGCAGCGGGCCGTGGACATCTGCCTTTCGGAGCTGCTTGCCGCCGGTCCCGCCGGCGAGCGGCGGGTGAGCCGGGAGATCGATCGGGTGACGGAGCTGGTGTCGGCCGCCGCCACGGCCTTCGCGGCCTACAGCGCGTGCGTACGCGAAACCGCGAACGCGGCCGTTCCCGGCACCTCCGAGCAGATTCCGGACCTGCGCAGCATCTCGCTGGAAACGGTCGAGCCGATCAACCAGTGAGCTGCAACGAGGCTTCCACGGCGGCCTCGAGTTCGGCGGCTCGCGAAGGCTGCGCACTGGCCGCGCGGGCCAGGACGATCACGCTGTGTCCGCTGGATGCACCGGTCGCGACGAAGGCGTGCACGACCACGCGGACCGGCACGCCACCACGCAGGTACGTGACGACTTGCTGCTGCTCGCCGGGATGCGCACCCGAGACGGCGGTGATGGGTCCGTCCTGGACCTGGGGCTGGCCTCCATATGCCCTCGCGACGAACTGCTGCAGCGCCCGTGAGGGATCTGCGGTGGCCTCGAGTCCGGCCCCGATTCCCTCGACGCCGGGAGCCGTCGACCCCGCAGATGCCGGGGCGAACCGCAGGATCTCCGGCAGCTCGGTACGCCGGACCCAGCCCGGAGGATGGCGGAATGTCACGCCCGCCGGCGGGTCGGACTCGACGACCCAGTCGGCCGGCACCACGACCGGCTTCGGGGTCGCAGACGGCGGCGGGGTCCGGACGGCGGAGCTCGACGGCTGCGGGCTTGCCGGTGGGCGTGCTGCCGTCGGATTCCCGCGGATCTGATCGGCGATCCACGCGATCAGCATCCCGATGGCGAATGCCACGATCGGAAGCAGGATCACCAGAGCGACGACCCGTAGCCAGGACTGCCATCGCGGCCGACGCCGGCGTTTGCGGGTGGGCCGCCCCCGAGGGGCGCGGGGCGGGACGCCGTGCCAGGCCGCCGGAGGGACAGCGGTTTCGGACGTCGGCGGCTGCGAACTCAGGGAGGGTTCCGCAGCACTGGTGGTCACGTCCGCCATGCCTTCGGGTGTACCACGCTCCGGTGGGCTCGGCGGGTCAGGCAGGCCGGTCAGCAGCTGCTCCGGCCGAGGTCACTGCCGAGCACGAGACGGTCGGCGTATTCGAGGACATCGACGAGCGGCGGGCGATCCTGCGCAGCGGTCTCGGAGGTCTGCCAGTGCAGTCCGGACTCGTCGCGGCGGAACTGCGTCAGCGTCGTCGCAGGTGGAGCGCTTTCGACGATTCGGCCCTGGCGGTCGAGGCGACCCCACGCGGTCAGCATCACCTGACCGGCCATCGTGGCCAGCGCCTCGTCGCTCTGGTGGCGGTGCTGGCGGCGTCCCAGATCCACCTGGGCCATGGCGTCGAGACCGACCGCCTCGAAGATGTCGACAAGCAGCCCGAGCTCGACCCCGTAGCCACCGGCGAACGGGACCCGCTCCAGCACGTGACGGCGAGCCGCGTACTCGCCGCCGAGCGGCTGCACGAAACCGGCGAGCTCTGGCCAGAACTGGTTCAGCAACGGCCGGGCGACCAGCTCGGTCACGCGTCCTCCGCCGGTGGGCGTGACGGTGTCCCCGATCGCGAGCGGCCGGTCGTACGTGCCCTTGACGAACGCGATCTCTGGATCGGTGAGCAGCGGGCCGAGGAGACCGGTGACGTAATCCGCGCTGAATCCGACGAGATCGGCGTCGATGAAGACGATCAGATCCCCCGTTGCCACGCACATCGACTTCCACAGCGCCTCGCCCTTGCCGGGACGATCGCCGAGTTGCGGGAGGACCTCGTTCTGGCGCACGACCTCGGCGCCCGCCCGCGCAGCCTCAGCAGCCGTCGCATCGGTGGAGCCGGAGTCGACGACGAGGATCTGGTCGACCAGCTCGATGTCGGCGAGCCGCTGGAGCTCGGTCACGATCGGCCCGACGGTCGCAGCCTCGTTGCGGGCCGGCAGCACGACGCTGACCCGCAGGTTCTGCGCGGCCTTGAGCGCCACCAGCACGGCTGGTGAGTAGCTCGACGCTGCAGTGGTGCGACGGGAAAACCACGACGCGACGGAAGCGAGCACCCCAGACCTTTCTCGGTGGTTCGAAGCCGGCAGCTTCCCTAGTGTGCCCGTGAGAGTTGACAGAGTGCCCGTGAGAGTTGGCGGCCGAACGCCACTCGCCCTCGCTAGATCGCGAACTCGGCCCAGACGGACGTGCCCTGTCCCGCTCCGAGCCGCTCTTTGCCGTGCGGTTCGATTTTCCATGCGGTGGAGAGCACCGATACGAGGAACAATCCGCGACCACCGGTCGATTCCGGGCTCGCCATCCGGGGCCGGGGGATCTTCGAGCCGCCGTCGGTCACGGTCAGTCGCAGGCGAGAGCCGATGCGGTCGACGGTAAGGAGCACCGGCGGCTCCCCGTGACGCAGCCCGTTCGTCACGAGTTCGCTGGTCACGAGCAGGATCGAATCCAGCAGCTCGGCCGGGAGTTCACCGCCGTCGCTCACCGCGGCGCGCACCAGCCGCCGTGCCGTCGCCACGCCACCGAGGTCCTCGTCGAGCTGGACACTCAGCAGGCACTGGGTGACCGGAGTGACCGGCGCGTGCCCGACCATCGCGGTGGGCAGTCGAGCGAGCAGCACCGTGACGTCGTCATCGCGATGTACCCGGGATTGCACGAGCGCGTCGGCCACGGTCTCCAGATCCGCCGCGGGATCGTCGAGCAGCTCCGAAGCCCGCTCGGTGAGCATCTCGAGCGCCGCATCGAGGTCGTTGTCACGCTCCTCGACCAGGCCGTCGGTCAGCAGCAGCAGGCCCGAGCCCGGGGGCAACCGCAGCTGAGCACCCGCCCGCGGGCCGCTGACCGGCACTCCGATAGGCGGCGACGTGCGGATCTCCGGGGTGGCCAGCTCGCCTTGCGCGCCAGGGGCGAAGACCAGCGGTGACAGATGGCCGGCATTGGCGATCACGGCTGCGCCGGTGTCCACATCGAGCGAGACGATCACCAGCGTGACGATGTCGTCGGGGGCGAAGCCCCTGGCGAGCTGATCGAGCCCGGAAAGGATGGCCGCCGGGTCAGGGTCGACGGCGGCCAGTGTGCGAACGGCGCTGCGCATCTGTCCCATGAGGGTGGCGGCCGGCACTCCCTTGCCCATGACGTCGCCCACGACGAGCAGCAGCTTGGAGCCGCCGAGCTCGAGCACGTCGTACCAGTCGCCGCCGACGTCGACGCCCTTGGTCGCGGGCAGGTACCGGCCCACCAGATCGACGTCTCCGCGCCGGGGCAGGCTCTGTGGCAGCAGGGCCGACTGCAGGGTGGTCGACAGCGAGGACTGCTCCTCGTACAGCAACGCCCGGTGCAGCGACTGTGCCCCGACTCGCACCAGAGCACCGAGCAGTTCCTGGTCGAGCCGGCGGAACTCACGCGGCCGGGTACCGGTCAGCACGAGCGCCCCAACCGGGGTCTCACCGGCGATGAGCGGAAGCGCCGCCAGGCACTGGACCGGGCGGCCGGGCGACTGGCCGAACCCGTCCGGGTACGCCCGGGCGAGCTGAGCTGCGTTCTCCAGGAAGATCGGGGTGCCGCTGCCCAGCACGTCGGTGGACGGATGACCCGGCTCGTCCGCCGCCGTCACCTCCGGGCCGCCGTCACGCAGGCCGCCGATCAGCCGGAACCGCTGCGGCCCCTCGGGCTCGAGCAGGTAGATCGAGGCATCGTCCACCTCGACGGCGCTGGCAGCGGCCGCCGTCAGCAACACCGCGACGTCATCGGCGGTCACCGCGGCCGACAGCGCCGACGTCGCGGCCAGCAGCCGTTCGGTCACCTCGGCCCAGCTGCTGACCTCCCCCTCGGCCCGGTCGAGCTCGGTCGTGGCATAGCGCTCGAGGCGCTGAAGCTGGATCGCGGTGTGTACCAGGAGCCCGCCGAGCAGGACGGCGAACGTCGCGGCGCGAATGCCCAGACTGGCCCACCAGATGCTGCTGTAGCGCTGGTGTCCGAGGACGTTCAGGACGAGGTCGTAGACCGACAGCACCATCGCGATCGTGATCCATCCGCGCGTAGCGGTGGGACGCAGTCCGTTGCGCACGATCCAGCGCCCGACGACTCCGATCGTGAACAGGATCACGGCGACCAGCGCCACGATGTAGGCGACCGAGTACGTGCCGTCGGCATTGACGATCACCAGCGACGACGGTGCCGCGACCGCGAAAAGGACCAGGATCGCCACCCCGATGACCAGGCCGAGCCGCCGGCGGACCGATCGGGGTCGTCCGAGGGTCGCGGCGAGCGCACCGGACGGCAGTGCGAGATGCCACGTCAAGCTGAGCAGCCCGCTTCCGGTCGAGTCGGTGGCGAAGACCCCTCCTCCGGGGCTGAGCCCGCGGAAAGCGATGAGCTGCAACACCATCCCGACGTCGGCGATCACCAGCCCGGCGGTCACGGCACGAAGCGCCTCGTCCTGCTCCGCCCGGGCACGAATCGCCATGAGCACGGTCGCCGGGATGGCGCAGGCCGGCGCCAACGCGAGGAGCACGATCGCGAAACCGTGCGGCAGCGAGAGGTGGGCGAGCAGCGCCCCGAGGTAGGCCAGCAGCGCCAGCGAGGTGGCGGCGAGGGTTCCGAGCAGGTTCAGCTGGAGCTCGGGCTTCGGCGGGCGATCGCGCGGGCGCTCACGCTCCGCCAGCGAGATCACCACGGCTTGATCATCCCTGACGTGAGGCGCCGCCGCGGTCGACAGGCTCGACGGTGTGCTCGCACAAACGCTCCGATCCACCCTGCGCTGCAGGTCCGGCTGCTGTCCCCCTCAACAGTGTGTGTGTCGGCGGTGGTACTTGCGCGACTTGACGGCCCGTCAGATTGCAGGAAGTCTCCGCCGTGGCGGGAATCCTCTCCGGGCGCGCGCGGAGCAGCGCCAATGTCCCAGCTCTGCCGGTCACCCGCCCGCCGGCTCGGAGGCCCCTGATGCCCGTCCCGATGGACGAGTTTCCGCTGCACCAGCACCCCGTGTCGTTCTCCCAGGTCGGCACCAGCGACCGCAACTTCTACGACCGCAGCTACTTCAACGGCCATGACCGCACTGGTGAGGTCTTCTTCATTACCGGCTATGGCGCGTACCCGAATCTTGGGGTCAAGGACGCGTACTTCACCATTCGCATCGGCGATCGTTCCTTCACTGTGAGGGCATCCGACGCGTTGGACGGCGACCGGCTCGTGCAGGAGGTCGGTTTCTTCCGCCAGGAGGTCGTGGATCCGCTGAGCACGCTGCGGCTGACCGGCGACACCGGAAACCTGGCCGAGCTGGGAGTCGACTTCGACCTGACGTGGCGGGGCTCGTTTCCCGCCGTCGACGAGCCCCGGCACGTCATCCTCTCGGGCGGTACGCGGCCCATCGTCGACGCGCAGCGATTCGCCCAGGTCGGCACGTGGGAAGGCGTCATCCGGGTCGACGGCCGCGAGCTCGTGGTCACCCCCGACGTCTGGGTCGGCAGCCGCGACCGTTCGTGGGGCATCCGGCCCGTAGGGGAGGCCGAGGCGCCCGGGCGCTTCGCCGCCGAGCAGGGCGGGGACTACGGGCTGTACTGGCTGTACGTGCCGCTGCGGTTCGAGGACTACGCCATCGTGATCATCGTCCAGGAGGACGCCGACGGACACCGGACGCTCAATGAGGCGAGCCGGATCTGGCCGGCGTCGTCGGGCCGCAAGGCCGAGCAGCTCGGCTGGCCCCGCACCGAGATCCAGTACCGCTCCGGCACCCGAATCCCGCAGACGGCCGTCATCCACCTGACCGAACCGGACGGCAAGCCACTGGACATCGAGGTCGACTCGCTCGGGTGGATCTCGCTGAACTGCGGGCCCGGATACGGCGCGGATCCCGAGTGGCAGCACGGCACCTGGAAGGGCCGCGGCTGGGTCAACGGCTCGAGCCTCGACTACAACGACCCGGAGGTAGCCGGGCGCGTACCGTACAGCCTGCTCGATCACGTGGCCCGGGCGCGCTGCAATGGCGACGAGGGCTACGGCTTGTTCGAGCACGGGCTCATCGGGCGCTACACCCCCTACGGCTTCGCCGATTTCTTCGCGGTGGCCCCGTGAGCGCTGGAGCCAACGCCCGTAGCGAAGGGAGAACGAGTGGGGAGCCCGCCGAGCGGAGCTGACCTCAAACGCACCAGCCGCGATCTCGAGCAGCTGCGATTCACGTTGCAGAGCTGGCTCCTGCGCCAGCTTCCGGAAGCGGCGCACTTGCAGATCCCGGAGGTGACGACCTCAGCGGCTACCGGGATGTCGAGCGAAACGGTGATCTTCCCGGTGATCTGGGACGACACGGCCAAGCACGTCCACACCGAAGACCTGGTTTGCCGGATCGCACCGAATCCCGGGGATGTCCCGGTGTTCCCGAGATACGACATGCGGGGGCAGTTCGAAACCCTCCGGCTCGTCGGCGAACTCACGTCGGTACCGGTGCCGAACGTGCGCTGGCTCGAGGAGGACACCGCGCTGCTCGGCACCCCGTTCTTCCTGATGGATCGCGTCGCCGGGTCAGCTGCACCGGACAATCCGCCTTACACGTTCGGCGGCAACTGGGTCGCCGACGGGAGCGCCGAGCAGCGGCTCACGATGCAGCAGTCGGTCATCGACGTCCTGGCGGAGCTGCACGACATTTCCGGGGCAGAGGAGCGTTTCGGCTTCCTGTTCACGCCGTCCGAGATGGCCGCCGGACCGACCGCGCTGCACCGCAGATTTGCGCGCACTCGAGCTTGGTACGACTGGACCGTCGCCTCGGGCGTGCGTTCCCCGCTGGTTGAGCGCGGCTTCGGCTGGCTCGAGGACCACTGGCCGAAGGACCCCGGCCCCACGGTGCTTTCCTGGGGCGATTCCCGTGTGGGCAACGTACTTTTCCGCGATTTCCGGCCGGTTGCCGTGCTCGACTGGGAGATGGCGGCCGTCTGCCCGTGCGAGGTCGATCTCGGTTGGCTGATCTACGCCCATTACATCTTCCAGGACATGGCTACGGGCTACGGGCTACCCGGCGTACCTGATTTCCTGCGCCGCGATGACGTCGCGGCCTACTACGAATCGCGCACCGGGCATACGCCGCGGGATCTGGATTTCTACACGGCGTATGCGGCGTTGCAGTATGCAATCGTTTTTCTCCGCACAGGTTCGCGTTCTGTCCATTTCGGTGAGATGCCGATGCCGGACGATCCGGACGAGTTGTTGTTCAACCGCGAGCCGCTCGAGCGCATGCTCACCGGCACCTACTGGAGCTGACCTCATGCGCTACGGCGTCACCGTAATGCTCACCGACAAGGCGATCGGCATCGTCGAGCTCGCCAGGGCCGTCGAGGAACGCGGTCTGGATTCGGTGTGGCTGCCCGAGCACACCCACATCCCGACCAGCCGGCTGACTCCCCCGCCGACCGGCGACGAGGTGCTGGCCGAGGAATACCTGCGCAGCGTCGACCCGTTCATCAGCCTGGCGGCGGCAGCAGCCGTGACCACGCGACTGCGTCTCGGCACCGGCGTCGCGCTCCCCGCCCAGCGCGAGCCGATCGTCACCGCCAAGGCGCTGGCCACGCTCGATCGGCTCTCCGGCGGGCGCTTCGTGCTCGGCACCGGATTCGGCTGGAACGTCGACGAAATGGCGCACCACGGAGTGGACTACGCGACCCGCCGCGAGCACGCCCGGGAGGTGGTCCTGGCCATGCGGGCGCTGTGGGAAGAGGAGGAGGCCAGCTTCAGCGGCAAGTTCGTGAACTTCTCACCGAGCTGGTCTTGGCCGAAGCCCGTGCAGCAGCCGCTGCCGATCCTCATCGGCGGCGGCGCCGGACCGAAGCTCTTCTCACACATCGTCGAGTACGCGCAGGGCTGGATCCCGATCGGAGGCGCGGGTCTGGGCAAGGCACTGCCGGTGCTACGCGAAACGGCAGCGGCTGCCGGGCGCGATCCGAACGAGCTCGAGATCGTGCCGTTCGGCTCGCATCCCGATCTCGGCAAGCTCGACTATTTCGCAAGCATCGGCGTCACCGAATGCGTCTTCCGGCTGCCCTCCGCCTCTCGCGACGTGGTGCTGCCGATCCTCGACGAGCAGGCCGCGCTCGTCGCTTCGCACCGCGCCGCCTGACTCACGCCTTCTGGATGATGGCCGCCACCTGGGCCATGGGGCCGACGAGGGCGTCGACGTCCGACGTGAGCGCACGGATGTCGGATTTGCTGAGAGTGTCGTAGAGCGCGTAGGAGTCACCGTTGAAGTACTGGGGCTGGACGAGGTCCTGCTCGAGCGTGGCGAAGCGGGCATCGACTTTCAGGACCAGCTCGAGGTTGTTCGTCGCGACGATGGAGCGCAGCGCGTCGTACGCCTGATGCGCCCCCTCGATGTTGGCGCTGGCGTCGACCAGATCGAGCTGGCTGTAGCGCTCCTCCGCACCCGCCAGCTTCACCGTGGCGACCTGCTGGAGCAGGCTCTGGGCGCCGGTGGCGATCTCGTCTGCGCTCAAGTCGACACGTTGCACCTGATCGACCAGCCGGGCGATATCCGCCTGTAATTGCAGGGCGACCGGCCTGTCCTGGGAGATGTCACCGGTCTTCCAAAGGTCGTGCTCCAGCCGATGGAAGCCGGTCCACTGCTGGCCGACCTCCACGTCGTCGATGCGTGCGTCGATGCGCGGATCGAGATCGCCCAGGGACGCCGCCACCGGCTCGATCGCGTCATAGGGCACCCGCGCTGCTGCGTACAAGGACTTGGCCTTCTCGACGTCACCCGCCTCGACGGCGGCGATGAAAGGCTTCGACCGGCTCTGCAGCAGGCGTGCCTGGGCGACGATGTACGAGCGGTAGGTCGCCACGGCTGCATCGAGCTCGGGACTGGTCGACGGTTGCACTCCCGACGGGGCCTTGACGACGATCGGGGTACGGATGCCCTTGCCGGCCAGGCCCGGTTTGCAGGCCAGCTGATAGACGCCCGGCTTGAGAGCTACCGTCAGCTTCTTGCCGGTGCTGGGGCCGATGTGCCCGACCTCACCGACGACCCGGTCACCCGGCGCGTACACGTAGAAGTCCGTGACCTGGCTGCCGACGTTGGAAATCGAAAACGTCTGGCTGCCGGCCTTGAATGTCGTCGACTCAGCCACACACGCGGTGTCGGACGCCTTGACGCTAACCCCCTCCGGAACGGAGGGCCCTGGCGCTGAGCTCGAGCACCCGACGGCCGTGACGACCACGGCCAGCCCGACTCCGGCGGTGGAGAACAGCCGGCGCAAGACGAGTGGCACGCAGCCGACGGTAGAGCAGCGAGGCGCGAGGATGCGCTCAGCCGGACCCGAGGGTCAACGTCGTGCTGCGCGCCGCGCCGCCCCGGGTGTAGTGCACGGTGACCTTGTCCCCCGGGCTGTGCGCGCGGATGACCTCGGACAGCGAGCTGCCGTCGTTGATGGTGGCCTGGTCGACCTCGGTGATCACGTCACCGGCACGAAGGCCGGCCTTGGCGGCGGCGCTGCCCGACACCACGCTCGTGATGAGCGCTCCGCCGTTCGGATCGTCGCTGATGTTGACCCCGAGCAGCGCGTGCTTGGGCGTCTGGCCCTTGATGAGCTGATCGGCGACCGACTTCACTTCCTCGACCGGGATCGCGAACCCGACGCCGATGCTGCCGGACTGGCCGCCGCCGGCGCTCTGCCCGAGGCTGGCGATGGCGCTGTTGATGCCGATGACCCGGCCGTGATCGTCGACGAGCGGGCCGCCGGAGTTACCGGGGTTGATCGCGGCGTCGGTCTGGATCGCGTCGCTCACCGAGGCACCCGATCCGCTGCCGTTCTCACTTCCGAGCAGGACCGTGCGGTGCAGCGCCGAGACGATGCCCGAGGTGACCGACCCGTCGAGGCCGAGCGGGCTGCCGAGGGCGAGCACCGTGTCACCGACGTGAACCGTGCTCGTGCTGCCCAGAGTGGCCGGGGTCTTGCCCGAGACATCAGCCGCCTTGATGACGGCAAGGTCGGTGTCGGGGTCGCGTCCGAGGATGGTGGCCGACGCGGTCGAGCCGTCGTTGAACTTGACGCTGATGGTGCCCGTCCCGTCGGCGGCCGCAGCGACCACGTGGTTGTTGGTGACGATGGTGCCGTCCGAGCGCAGGATGACGCCCGAGCCGGTGTCGCCGCCGTTGCCGGTCTCGACGTTGATGGAGACGACGCTCGGCGACACGGCTGCTGCCACCTTGGCCAGCGTCTCGGTCGGCGCGTTGGAACCGCTGATGTTGACCGGCGGCTGCGACGACACGACCGTCTTGGTGGTGTTGCCGCCGGCGATGACGGCACCCGTGACCCCGCTGCCGATCGCGACGGCGACGAGGATGACGCCGGCCGCGGCCCGGCGTCCCCACGGCGGCCCCGGCGGGTTGGGGCGACGCGGTGAGCCGTCGCCGGTCGGAGGCTGCGCCGGCGGTGGGCCGAGCGGCGGGAGCGGTTCGGTGGGATACGTGGGTGGTTCGTAACCGGGAGCAGCAGGGGCACCGTAAGGGTCGCCGTACCCGCCGTACTGGGGGGCCCCGTCTGGGGGGCGTTGTGCTGGGGGGCGCCGTACTGCGGGGCGCCGTAGGACGGGCCGGCCTGGCCCGGATACGTCTCCTGCCCCCAGACGGACTGCGCCGGTTCGGCTCGGCCGAGCAGCCGCGGAAGAGGCGGCTGGGCATCCGAGCGGCCCGCTTCAGGGACGACCTCGGTGCCGCTCGCCGCCGGCGGCGGGTAGGTCCAGTGCAGCGGCTCGTCCCGCGGATCGTTCGAACTCATACGACATAGGCTCGGTTCGCGCGCTCCGGCGTTCCTGGAACGCAGCTGTGAGTTTGCTGTGGGGCAGGCACACTCTGCTCACAGGCTGTCCACAGCTCACTCGAAGTCGCGCCGCAGCCATCCGGTCGATGCTGACCGCGTGACACTCGTCTGGCTGAGCCCTGGGCTGCCCGCCGACCGCACCGAGCTGGCGGCTTCGCTCCCTTCCGACTTCGCGCTCTTCTCGATGCCGTCCTTCGACGATCCCGCCGCGATCGATGCACTGGCTGTCGGCAGCCTGTGCGTGGCCACAGTCTTCGAGACGGAGCTGCGCAACCAACTGGCGCTGCGACCCGAGGGAGTGCGGCTGCTCGTCGTCGGTCCACCGGATAGCCCCAGCTACCTGCCGTCTCCTCCGGTCGGCCGGCCGCCGGATGCGCTCAGCCCCGCCTCGTCGATGTCCGAGCTGGCGTCCGCCATCAGTCATGCCGCCGCCGGCCCATCGGCCACGGCGCCGCTGGATGTGGCAGCACTGGCACCGGCGGCAGCCGGGGGCCGCCCCTCGCGCACGCGCTCCCGCCTCGTCGCCGCCGGCGCAGTTCTCGCCGGGCTCGCGATCGGCGGCGTCCTCATCGGCGTCACCGAGGGATCGTCGTCAGCAAGCGCCGGGAACGGCACGACCAACGGCCGCTTCGGCCAACTCCCCGGCGGCGGTCAATTCCCCGGCGGAGGCACGGGCAACGGCCAGTTCCCGGGAGGCGGTCCGGGTAACGGACAGCTCCCGGGCGGGACCAACGGCGGCACCACCAATGGGGCAGGACCGCAAGCGGGCGGCCGCTTCGACCGCGATGCGATCGCGCAGGACCTGCTGACGTGTCTGCATAAGAAAGGCTTCGCAGGTACAGCGGATCAGCTGCGGCTACGGCAGGCCGATCCCCAGTTGCGGCAGGCGTTCGAGACGTGCGTGCAGCAGTTGCGCAACTCCTCCAGTCAACTCCCAGGCCGGCCATAGTCCAGTGATAGCGCCGCGGCCGAACGTGATGGCATGTCCTTGACGCACATCGACACGCCTGTCGGTCGCGCGCTCGACGACCCGATCAATGGCGACCGCAGCGGCGAGACGGCCGGGCTGCCCACCAGCCCGGCCGCGCCGTCGGTCGTCGATGAGGCATTGGCGCCGGCCGGCGAGCACGTCGAAAAGCCAAGCGTTGCAGTTGAAATCGTGGTCCCCGTCTATAACGAGGCTGCCGGGCTCGGTGCTTCGGTCGAGCGGCTGTACGCCTATCTCGACGGAGACTTCCCGTTCACGTTCCAGATCACCATCGCCGACAATGCAAGCACCGACGGCACGTGGGAGATCGCCCAGGAGTTATCGCGCCGCTTTTCGCACGTGCGGGCGCACCACCTGGATCAGAAGGGGCGCGGACGGGCGCTGCATGAGGTGTGGTCGGTGAGTGACGCGACCGTCCTCGCGTACATGGACGTTGACCTGTCGACAGATCTCGCGGCGTTGCTGCCGCTCGTCGCTCCGTTGCTGACGGGACACAGCGACATGGCGATCGGCTCGCGACTGACCGCGTCGTCGCGGGTCGTGCGCGGTGCCAAGCGCGAGGTGATATCCCGCTGCTACAACCTGATCCTGCGCACAACCCTGCGGGCCCGATTCTCCGATGCCCAATGCGGTTTCAAGGCAATCCGGGCAGACGCCGCCCGCAAGCTGCTTCCCCTCGTCCAGGACACGGCGTGGTTCTTCGACACCGAACTGCTGGTGCTCGCCGAACGCTCCGGCATGCGTATCCACGAGGTGCCGGTCGACTGGGTGGATGACCCCGACAGCCGGGTCGACATCGTTTCCACTGCAGTGGCCGACATTCGCGGCGTGGCCCGCCTCGGTCGCGCCCTCGCCACCGGCAAGCTGCCGCTCGCGGATCTGCGGTCTCAGCTCGGACGCGCGCCGCATCCTGCGCCGGTCCCGGGGGTCCCGATCACCCTGTCGCGTCAGGCCGTTCGCTTCGCGGCCATCGGCATCGCGAGCACCCTCGCGTACCTCGTGCTCTATCTCCTGTTCCGCTCTTCGATGGGCGCCCAGGCGGCCAACCTGCTCGCGCTGCTGCTGACGGCGATCGCCAACACCGCCGCCAATCGCCGGCTCACCTTCGGGCTGCGCGGCCCGGGCAAGCGGGCCCGTAGCCAACTCGAGGGCCTCGTCGTCTTCGGGATCGGTCTCGGCTTGACGAGCGGTGCCCTGGCGATTGTCCATGCACTGTCGGCACATCCGCGCCGCGCCGTGGAGGTCAGCGTGCTCGTGCTGGCCAACCTGCTCGCGACCGTCGTGCGCTTCGTCCTGCTGCGCTCGTGGGTCTTCCACCCCCGGCGCACCGGATCACAGCCCGAGTCGGCCGCCTAATGTGCAGCGGGTAGCACCGTCACAACGATCGCATAGGCCGCACAGCTCGAAGGCACCGGCACGGTGTCTTGGCATGGCTGGTCGAATACGCTGCCCTGGATTCGGATAGCGGACTCTCCCGGAGACGCATCGGCAGGGATACGCACACTCGCTGTGAAGGACCCGTCCTGGTGTACCGGCACGACAGCCACTTGCGCGAGCGGTGCACGGCCCTCCTGCGCCAGCTGGACGCTGTATGTCTTTCCTGCGGGATAGCTCGAGTTGCACTCGAACGGCGGGCTCGAAAGGGTCACCGAGGCGCCGGCACGCAACCGGAGCGCGGTCACATGCAGCCGCGAGGGATAGCAGGTCTGGTGCGACGGTGACGGGGAAGGCAGGTGTGCCGGGACCGTGGGGGTCGGTGCGTCGTTCCCGCAACCCGCGACGTAGAGGTTCGAGGCGGCCGCTACGGCGATGAGTATCCCGCCGATGCGATTCACCATTCCCATACGCACTACGACTCCCATACGCACTACGACGCGCGTCGGTCCGTGGGGGTTGCCCACCTCGGCAACAGTCCTGCAACTGCCGCTGTGGATAACTCGCTGACCTGCTCGATCCCTGATAGGATCAAACACATGTTCGAGTCAGAGTTCGCCGCGAAAGCAGCCCAGCTGCACACCCTCGCGGGCGAGCTCACCGCCGCGGTCACCGCCGACACCTCCGGGGTGTTGGCAGCCGAAGTGCTGCCGGAGATCCTGGGTGCGGTCCGTCAGGGTGAGCTTTTGACGTGCCGGCTGATCGAACGGGTCGACCGCACCGGCGCCTTCACCGCCGACGGCGCCGCGTCCACGTCGCAGTACGTGAAGAACCTGTCCGGGGAATCCGGCGCCTGGGCGGGCAGGCGGGTCCGGCTCGGCCGGGCGCTTTCGGACACCATGCCGATGACCGGGAAGGTCTGGCAGGCCGGGCAGCTCGGGATGGATCATGCGCAGGTCATCGCGAATACGATCCGCGGCCTGGGCTACGACCTGGCATTGGACCTGGAAGGGTTCCTGGCCGACCATGCCGCCGGGCTGACGGTCGAACAGCTCAAAACGTTGGCCGCGGAACTGCTCGCCGCCGCCGCCCCCGAATCCTCCGACGAAGAAGCCGCCCGTAAACGGGCGGCGCAGCATCTGAACCTGTCCGAAACGATCGGCGGGATGTGGCGCCTGGACGGCTGGCTCGACCCGGAAGCCGGGCTGATCGTCTCGACCGCGCTGGCCGCGTTCACCCGCAAACCCGATCCCGACAGTGACGTGATGACCGAATCCCCCGGCCACCGCCGCGCCGAAGCCCTCGTGCAGTTGGCCCGGCACGCGACTGCTCATGCCGAGGAGTGCAACGGTCAGAGTCCGGGCCGGCACACCCTCATCTTCGGAATGTCGCACGAGTCGCCTGCAGACGGGATCGGGGTCGGCGGCACCCCGGAAGGCCAACGCCTGCCCGCCGCGCGCGATCCGGCGGATGGCCTGCGATGCCAACATCATCCCCGCCGTCTACAACAGCCAGTCCCAGATCCTCGACTACGGCCGCTCCACCCGCAGCACCCCACCCGGGCTCCGCAGGTTCATCGTCGCAAGAGACGGCGGCTGCACCTTCCACCGCCTGCGACCGGCCCGCGTCCTGGAGCGAAGTCCACCACAAAGACCACTGGGTGCACCTCGGACCCACCAACGCCGACAAGCTCCTTCTGCTTTGCCTTCACCATCATCACAAGTGCCATGAAGGCGGCTGGACCATCACCATCGGCACCGACAAAGACCGCACCCCCTGGTTTCACCCACCCGACGGACGGCCCCCACTCAAAGGCCAACGCCGACCCCTCTTCCGACCCGCTACCGACGTCCCCCGGCGGACCTGACCGGAGCGTCGAGACAGCCGGTTTCGAGAGGACCCGGCAAGCCGCTGCACTCGTGCAGTTACGCCGCGGCTCCAATAGGCACGGCCTCGGGGTAGACCGTCGCGAGTTCCGCCTTCATGGTGAGGTCGTCCACCCGATCGGCGGTGAAGCGCACCGGGCTGCCGCGCTGGATGAGGTCGTCGTTAAAGCGGGCCTCGACATCGGCAAGCGACAGCGCACACGCCTTGCGCTGTTGCGCTTCTTCGGCGGTGCGGTAGAGATCGGCCTTCCACAGCACGCTGATCCGGTAGCTGTGCAACGGCGCGCGCCACCTCTCCTCACCTCGATCGCACACGACCCAGTCGTCGCTTCCATCGGTCGCGGGTCCCAGCTCGGCACCAGGCGTGACGAGCACCGGGTCGCCATCGAAAGGCCCCACTGGGAGCACCTGATGGAACATCCCATGGTTGTCCCCGAGCAGGGCTGTGTTGGCCATCGCGCCCCCGTACTCCTGCGGAGCGCGGCCCGGGCCGTCGGGCCAGAATCGCAACGCGCCGCCGACGACATCGTCCATCCACCAGATCGCGGTGGCCTGCACGATCTCGTGGTCGCCGATAAGCTCCGACCAGTACATCGCCCGCAGCAGCCACAACGGGGTGTTCGTGCGGTCGCGCCCGTGGAAGCGCGGATTGTCGGTGTGCGCCTTGCTGCCGTCGGCGGGGCCGAACAGATTCACGTAAACGCTCTGGGGTTCGACGACCTCGACGTCCGCGTACCGCTTCGCTCCCTCGATGTAAGCAGGGTGCTGCAGGAACAGGTCCGCGCCAGGCGCGAAGAACGTGTCGTGCACCCAGTCGTTCTGAAACCACAGCGGACGCGTCGCGGCATGCGGGTCGTTCCCCGGGCTGAACCAGCCACCAAGGGGCGTATACGGCGCCTGACGCTCGAGCAGTCGCTCGACCTCGCTGACGTCGTCGATGAAGTCGCGAAGGACTAGCGGCGGGGCCGAGGTATGGACCACGTCAGAACTCCCGTGGAACCGGCTGCGGTGGTAGCAACTTAGCCCTCCCCGGACGGACGCCGTAGCGCAGCTGTGTGTCAGCCCACCGCCCCGGCGGCGCGCAACTCGGCGATGACCTCGGCCGAGTAACCGAGCTCGCGAAGGATCGCGTCGGTGTGCTCGCCGAGCTCTGGGATCGGATCCATGCGAGGCGTCTCGCCGTCGAGAGTGATCGGCGGGAGCACCGCGCGAATCGGACCGCCCGGCGTCTCGACCTCCCGCCAGCGGTTGCGCGCCTCGAGCTGAGGATGATTCGCGACGTCGTCCACCTCGTTCAGCGCCGCATTCGGAATGCCCGCGGCGTCCAAGCGAGCGACCAGATCGGCCGCCGGGAGCGTCCGCGTCACCTCGCCGATCATGCCATCGACCTCGGCCCGGCGAGCCACCCGCGCCACGTTCGTCGCGTACCGCGGATCATCCGCCAGCTCTGGCTTTTCGAGTACGTCACGGACGAATGCCCCCCACTGCCGATCGTTCTGCACGCCGATCAGCAGCCGGCCGCCCTCGCGCGTCGGATAGCCGTCGTAGGGGACGATCGCCGCATGCCCGAGGCCCGACCGGGGCGGCGCGGCACCGGTGTACATGGTCGTGTACAGCGGATACCCCATCCACTCGACGACCGCGTCGAACATGCTCACGTCGACGTGACCGCCCTCGCCGGTCTGCACTCTGCGCAGCAACGCCGCCAGCACACCGGAGAACGCATACATGCCGGCAGCGATGTCGGCAGCTGCTACGCCGGTCTTTGCCGGGAAGTCCGGTGTCCCCGTCATGGCGATGAGCCCGGCCTCGCTCTGCACGAGCATGTCGTACGCCTTCTTGTGCGCGTAGGGGCCGCCCGGACCGTAGCCCGACATGTCGACGGTCACCAGCCGGGGCCGGGTGGCCCGAAGCTCTTGTGAGCCGAGCCCGAGCCGCGCCGCCGCGCCCGGGGCGAGGTTCTGCAGGAAGACGTCAGCGGCAGCGACGAGCTCCCGGACGATGCGGCCACCGGATTCGCTCGACAGATCAAGGGCGATCGACTCCTTCGACCGGTTCAACCAGACGAAGTGCGCCGCCTGCCCTCTGACCGCATGATCGTAGTGCCGGGCGAAGTCACCCCCGTCGACCCGCTCGACCTTGATGACGCGAGCCCCGAGATCGGCCAGATGACGGGTCGCCAGCGGCGCGGCCACCGCCTGCTCGACGGCAACGACGGTGATGCCTTCCAGAGCCCGCACCAGCCCAGCCTAGGTGGCGCACGGAATGCGCGCGGGTCAGCCGGCCCGCAGCGCTTCGGACGCAGTTGCGCACGCGGAAAGGTGGCGCGTCAGGAAATCCACGACTGCCGACGCGAAGCGCACCTTGCCCGAGATCCGCGCGATCTCGTGGCCCTCGTCAGGGAAGAGCAGCAGCTGCGTCTCGACCCCGCGTTCGCGCGCGGCCGCCGCGGCCTGCCGCGATTCGCCGACAGGGACGTTGCGGTCGTTCACCCCATGCACGACGAGCAAGGGAGCCTGCAGCCGGTGGAAGCGGCGCAGCGGCGACAGCTCGGCCAGCAGCTCAGCGTCCGTCACGGGATCGCCGTACTTCGTGGTGGCGACGGCAGCGACCCACGGCTCGGTGTCCGCGTAGAAGGTGAGCAGGTCTGACATCCCGCAGACGTCAACGCCCGCAGCGAAAAACTCGGGGTGGAACGTCAGAGCGGCCAGCGTGAGATACCCGCCGTACGAGCGGCCCATGCAGGCCAGCCGCCCATGGCTGGCGATGCCCGAGCGAAGCAGGTGCAAGGCGCAGGCGGCCACATCCCTGATCGCGGCGAAGCGCAGCTCCCCGTCGTCGGCATGCTCGAAGGTCCGGCCATAGCCGGTGGAGCCGCGCACGTTCGGCGCGAAGACCGCAATACCGCTGGCTGCAATTGCCTGGAACAGCGGGGCAAAGCCCACCCGTTCCTGCGCCTCGGGGCCGCCATGAAGATGGATGACTGTCGGTACCGGCCCGCTACTGCCCTCGGGCCGGTACAACCAGCCCTCGATCGTGAGACCGTCATCGGTGATGATGTGCTCCCGCGTCGGCATCACCGTCGCACCGGGCGCGGGCGCACCACCCGGCACCGGGATCCGCTCGAGCATCAGGGTGCTCCCGCCGGGATCGCAGTGCCACAGGCCGCGCGGAGTACGCGGTCCCTGACCGGAGACGACGAGGCGGCTACCGTCAGCGCTGAAGCGCACGCGGTCGATGAGTTCCGGGCACCCCGCCACGCTTCGCCGGCGACCGGAGGGCAGGTGCATCACCTCCAGCACGGACATGGCGCGCACGTTCCAGAGCAGTGCAGCCCATTCGCCGTCGTTGGTGACCGCGAACGAGTCGAGTTCACCGCCCGGGTGGACGGCGACCACCTCGGGAATCACACCGGCATGACTGCGCTTTTCGGCACCGAGCCGCATCAGCACGTAACGGTCGCGGCGCAGATTGCTGCGTACCAGGATCGTGCCGTCCGGCAGGAAGTACCCCTGATCGGTGACACCCTCGGCCGGCCCCGATCGGCCGGAGGCAATGAGGTTTCGCACCTTTCCGCTGCGCAGGCTGACGGCTAGCAGGGTGCGCCGGCCACGGCCACCGACGCGCACGAGGGCGGAGGCGGCGTCATGGCTCACGTCGAGAACGGTGAATACATCGCCGTAGCCGAGCGGCCGGCGCTGTCCACTGGCGACGTCCAGCAGCGTCGACGACGTCTCCTCCGGTCGGCGTCCGCTGGTCGACAGCGGCAGCACCGCACCGGTGCGCAGCCAGGGTCCGAAGGCTGCGGTGCCCGTGCGCACACCGGCCACCCGCCGAGCACTGCGGCCGTCGGGATGCACGACCCAGACCCGGGTACGGGTCGTTTCCCCGCCGGGCGCACCCAGCACGGCGATCCAGTCACCGTCCGGCGACCAGGACACGGCCTCCACGTGATCCCGGCCGGTCTGCAGCGGTGTCATCCCCGAGCCATCGAGCCGGCTCACCCACGCTCGCGGAAGACCGCTGCAATCACTGATGAAAGCGACCCGTGAGCCGTCCGGCGACGGCTCCGCTCCCCAGCTTCCCGGAGCGCCCATCCACGCCTTCCAGCCGGGCTGCACCACCATCAGATCGGCCTCGGGCTGAACCGTTTCATCGGCCCGGTCGGCGGCCGTGCTCACGCTCAGCCCACGCCTTGCTCTTGCAGCCACATCTCGAGCAGCGCCACCTGCCAGAGCGCATTGGAGCCCAGCGTCGTTCGCGTCGAATTCGGGTCGGCGAGCAGCCGGCGGATCGGCTCCGGCTGATACAAGGCGCGATCGCGCGCAGCCCGGCTGTTGAGTGCATCGTTCACGCGATCGAGCAGCGCACCCGACAGGTGGCGGATCGCCGGCACCGGGAAGTAGCCCTTGGGCCGGTCGATCACCTCTGCGGGCAGCACCTTGCGGCTGGCTTCCTTGAGGACGCCCTTGCCGCCCCCGGCGAGTTTGAGCTCCGGCGGGCACAGCGCCGCAAGCTCGACGACCTCGTGGTCGAGGAACGGGACCCGCGCTTCCAGTCCCCACGCCATGGTCATGTTGTCGACCCGCTTGACCGGATCGTCGACCAGCATGATCTGGCTGTCGATCCGCAGCGCGGCGTCGAGTGCGGTTTGGGCGCCGGGCGCCGCGAAGTGATCGGCGATGAAGCCGCGCGAGGGGTCGCCGTCCACGTGCCACTGCGGCTTGAGCAGCGCCCGCAAAGACGCGTCCGAACGGTCGACGAAGACCTCTGCGTACGCGGTTGGGGCGCCGGCACGTGCGACCCCGCCCAGGGGCGGGTACCAGTCGTACCCCGCGAAGATCTCGTCAGCCCCCTGACCGGACTGCACGACCCGTACCGTCTTCGAAACCTCCCGCGACAGCAGGAAAAACGCGACGCAGTCGTGGCTCACCATGGGTTCGCTCATCGCTGCGATCGCCTGCTCGACGGCGGGCAGCACGTCACTGGTCGGGATAAGGATCTGGTGATGACGGGTGCCGAAGTGGTGCGCGATCAGATCGGAGTAGAAGAACTCATCGCCCGACTCACCGCCGGCGGCTTCGAAGCCGATGCTGAACGTCGTCAGGTCGGTTTGCCCTTCACCGGCAAGCAGCGCGACGACGAGGCTCGAGTCGATGCCACCGGACAGCAGCACCCCCACCGGGACATCGGCAACCATGCGCCGTGCCACGGCAATCCGGAGCCGCTCGAGCACCTCCTCCTGCCATTCGCTCGCCGTCATCGACAGCCGTTCCGGATCGCGGCTGTGCGACGGCGACCAGTACGTCTCGTCCGTCATGCGACCGTCGGCCTCCACGACGCGCACGGTCGCCGGCGGCAGCTTGCGGACGCCGGAAAGGATGGTGCGCGGCGCGGGCACCACCGAGTGGAAGCTCATGTAGTGGTGCAGGGCGACGGGGTCGAGCGAGGTGTCGATCCCGCCCGCCGCGACGAGCGCCGGAAGCGTCGACGCGAAGCGCAGCCGGCCTGGCGACTCAGCCAGGTACAGCGGCTTGATGCCCAGCCGGTCGCGGGCGAGGATCAGCCGCCCGGTCTTTCGTTCGACGATGGCGAAGGCGAACATGCCGGCGAAGTGCTCGACGCACTTCGTTCCCCAGTGGTGGTAGGCCTTCAACACGACTTCGGTGTCGGACGTGGAGAAGAAGCGGTAGCCGGCGGCGATCAGTTCCGCCCGCAACGCCGGGTAGTTGTAGATGCAGCCGTTGAAGGCGACCGTCAGCCCGAGATCGGAATCGACCATGGGCTGAGCGCCCGCCTCGGAAAGGTCGATGATGGCGAGCCGGCGGTGACCGAGCGCAGCCGGGCCCTGCGCCCAGAGCCCCGAACCGTTGGGGCCGCGCGGGGCGAGCGGATCGCGCATCTTGCCGACCGCAGCCGTATCCGCCGCCTGTCCGTCCCAGCGGAATTCACCGCAAAGCCCGCACACCTGCCCGCTCCTCCCGATCGCCGTTCACCGCGGCACCGCCACCTCTACCGGCCCGAAGGCACCAGCCAGGTGTCCTTCGCCCCGCCGCCGCGCGACGAGTTGACGATCATGCTTCCGGCCGGAGCGACGCGGGTGAGCGGCGCGGGCAGCACCTCGGCCCGCGGAGCCCCGCCCGGCTCCGGGTCGCGGCTGAGCACGACGAACGCCCGCAGGTCGACGTTCCTCGGCACCAGTTCGCCGCCCGCGAGGGTCGGATGTGTCGACAGCTTGACCAGGTCCTGCGCCACCCACCGGGCCGGAGCGAGCAGCACCTGCTGCCGGAGCGCGTCGAGCTCCGCGGCAGTCGCGTCCGGCCCGATGGTGACGCCCGCACCGCCGTAACCATCGACCGGCTTCAGCACCAGCTCACCCAGCCGGTCCAGCACCTCTTCCAACGCCACCGGATCCGCGCAAAGGTAGGTGGGAACGCCCTCGAGCAGCGGCTCCTCACCGAGGTAGAAGCGGATGAACTCCGGGACCAGCGCGTAGATGGCCTTGTCGTCACCGACCCCGTTGCCGGGCGCGTTGGCGAGCGCAACGCCCCCCGAGCGCACGGCGGCGAGCAGCCGGCGTCCGAGCGGTCGGCCGTCCGCACCGGGCACGTGGTCGAGCAGGTCCTCGTCAAGCCGGCGATACAGCACGTCGATCGGGTAGCGCCGGCCGTGCTCGAGCCGGTAGACGCCCCCGTCGGTGACAACGAGGTCCTTGGGCTGGACGAGGTCGGCGTTCATCCGCGCGGCGAGCGTCTTGTGCTCCCACCATGCCGAGTCCGCGGTGCCACTGGTGAGCACGGCGAGGTGTACCCCCAGAGCCGGACGCCCGGCGGCGGAGCGCAGGGCATACGCCAGCTCCGCTGCCGCCTCGTCGCATGGCAGCGTGCCGGCGGGCGGATGCAGCTCGGGCATGACGGTCGCCAGCAGGTCGCGCGCGTGCATCGCGTAGGCGAGCCCGGACGGCACCCGCAGGTTGTCCTCCAGCACCCGCCAGTGCCCGGCGCTGTCGCGGACCAGATCGGTACCGATCACGTTGGCGCGCACCGCGTTGGAGGGAACGAGCGCGCCGCTGGGCCGCAGGCCCGGTGCGGCATCCAGCATGGACGCCGGGAGCAGGCCCGCCCGCACGCAGCTGCGCGGCCCGTAGACGTCGTGCAGGAACGCCTCGAGGGCCAGCGCCCGCTGTTTGAGCCCGCGTTCCAGCCGATGCCAGAGCGGCTGCTCGATCAGCCGCGGCACGAGGTCGATGGGGAACGGGCGGGTCTCCCCGTCGACCGTGAACGTGACTTCCCGCTCGGTCTGATGCCGATCACGGTCGCGCTCCCGCGCTTCGAGTACGGGCGTACCGAGACCTTCGAACGCCGCGAGGACGGGAGCAAACGCCTTGTGCGGCCGCCGGTTTGCGCCGAACGCCTCGTCGCCCTTGCGCAGCTCGTACCGGGAAGCGAGCGTCCGCCGGGCTTTCGGCACCGGAGGCGGCTCGAGGTCGGCGCCGCTGGTTTCCAAAAGCAAAAGGTCGACGACGTCGGTGAGTTCTTCACGCACCCGAAAAGCGGTGCGCTGACGCGACGCGCTGCTTCCGGCGCGCAAGGCTTCGTCGGTGAGGTGGCGTACCAGCTCCCAGTCCCCAACCTCCTCGAGTTGCGGGCGCAGGTCGTCGACCAGCCGGCGGACCAGCTGCTGCACCGGCAGCGGCCGGAACTCCCGAACGTCGACCAGATCGCCCTCCAGCCCGGCCCGGGCCGCTCGCCACGTGGCCGCCCGGATCAGCTCCGGCGCCACCGGACGGTGCGGGATGCCGGCGTCCTCCTCCCGGCCCGCGCGCAGCACGAGCGCCCGGAACAGTCCGGCGAGCAGGAGCACGTCATCGACCCGCGGGGTCGCGTCGCAGAGCCGCAGCTCGATGGTCGGCACGTGCGCCGAGGGGCGGACGTCGAAGTAGATCATCCCGACGTCGCTGATGACCGACGTCGCGATCAGCTGCCGGACCAGCTCGTCGTACTCCGCCGCGTCGGCGACCTCCGGAAAGGGACCGCTGGTCGGCCACCGTGACCAGACGAAGGTGCGGTAGCTCGCGTAGCCGGTGTCCTCTCCCAGCCAGTAGGGCGAGCTCGCCGACAGCGCGAGCAAGACCGGCAGGTCCGGTGAAACGCGCCGCGCGACGGCCACCGCACGATCGCGATCGGGTACGCCGACGTGCACCTGAGTTCCGCAGATGACCTGCTCGCGCACGAGCAGCTGGTAATCGGCGAGCATCCGGGTATATCTGGCGTTGGCCGTCACGCCCAGCTCGGCCGTGTCGACCAGAGGCACGCTGCCGGCAGCCACCACGCCGACCCCGACGCGCTCGGCCGCACCGCTGAGCTGGCGCCGGACCGACACCAGATCACGGCGCAGATCGTCAAGCGTGTGGACGACCGAGGAGTTGGTCTCGACGACGGATCGCTGCAGCTCGGCGCCGAAGTTGTCCGGCAGGCCCGCGAGGACGCGCGGACCCGCAGGTGCGCTCCGGCGCGTCTGCAGATCGACGACGTGGAACTCCTCCTCGACCCCGAGGCTGAGCTGCGCCGCGTTCGTCTCCACCTCGATGCGCTGGGATGGAGCTGGGGAGAAGGCGGCGCCCAGGTCCGCTGCCATCAAGCGACGGTACGGAGAAAGTGTTACGGCACTGTTTCGGCACTGGGACCGGCAGACGGCGAAACGCCGCTCCCGACGGAGGGGCTGGGACTGGCCGGCGGGGTGGCCCCGGGCGGACCCGTCTGCGCCGGTATCGGGGTCGCGCTCGCTGACGCGCTCGGGCTCGGGGTGGCCGTCGCGGACGGTCCCGGCGTCGGAGTTGCCGACGGGGCGGTGGTCGGGGTCACCGACGGCGACGGCGAGGGGGACGGCTTCGTTCCCGAGCTCGAACTCGGCGGAAATGCCGTCAGGCGCTGGCTCGTGCCCGCCTGGATCGCGGTCAGCGCCGCGATGGCGATGATGAAGATCAGCACGCACAGACCGGCGACCGCTACCCACCGGCGACGGACGGTGGGCAGTCCCGCGCGCAGGTTGCTCCACCGCAGCCGGCTCCAGCCGGAGGGGGTGTCGGCCGGCTCCGGCTCGGCCGGTTCGGCGAGCGGGGGTGGCGCGGTCGCCTGGCGACCGGGCCGGGTGGCGAGCGGGCTCGACCAGTCGGTGCGCCGGGCAGCGACGGCCACTCGTCGCAGCCGCTCATTCGTTCGTCGCAGCGAGGCCAGATAGAGCGTCGACCCGACGGAGGCCACGACGCTCGCGACGGCGGTGCCGATGAGGGTTCCGGCGACACCGAACTTGGAGGAGACCAGGGCCGCCGAGACCGCGGCGAGGGCGCTCGCGGCCACCTGAGTGAGGCTGGGATGCTGACGCTGTGGCGCCTGTGGCGCCTGTGGCGCCTGTGGCGCCTGTGGCGCCTGTGGCGGTGGGGGTCCGGGAACTGATGACGCCATGATCGGGGCGGAATTCCTCCTGTACTGACAGCTTTTGCGGCGCTAACCGGTGCTTTGTCGTGCTTGCGCTCGAACGGTGGACGCGGCGCCGCTCGACGGCGCGACTGGCGTCCCCATGCGGCCCATCCTGATGGCCGCGAGCCGATGCAGCTGGGCGCAGGATCGTGATCCCGAACGCGATCGTCTCCGTCGACGATACGCCCCTCATCCAGCGTTTGCTGGAGCAAGCACCTGTGAGTCGCCTGGCGATTTCGGTGTCGGCTTCCGGGCAACCGCCTTGCGCCGATTCGTGTTGAAAGGACACTGGACGAAGGCATTTCGGCATCGGCAGGGTGGCGCACATGGGACGAACAGTGAACTCTCAGCAGCCAGACAGGTGACTTTCTGCTTACGGGCAAGCCAAGCGAGGTAGAAAGAACGTGTCGAGGCAAGAGCCTTCGGCGTCGGAGGACGCGATGAGTACGGTCTCTCTGGAGCTCCCGCTCCGGATGATCGAGCCCGCCGCCGACGAGTTGAGCGTCGGTATGAGCTGGCGGTCCCATCGTGATGAAGACCGGTTGCTGGTCGATCCCTCAGCCGCCCTGTACGGCGTCTTCGACGGCGCGGGCGGCCACGGGGACGGCGCCGCCGCAGCGTCGGTAGCTGCCGAGGCGGTCAATCGCCGGGTGCGGGCGGAACTGCCCGCCTGCCGTGACCTCGAGTCCATTCAGGCGCTACTCGACCGGGCGCTCCGCGACGCTGATGCCGCGGTCGCTGCACTCGACGCGGGGCGGGAGAACTCGTCCACCTCCCCCAGCGCCACCACCGCGACCGTGGCGCTCATCTGCCGTCGCCCCGCGGACGGTGCGCGCCTGATCGCCGTGATCGCCAACCTCGGCGACAGCCGGGTGCAGCTGATGCACGCGGGCCGGCTGCAGACGGTGACGCTCGACCATTCCTACCTCAGCGAGCCCGACCCGATGGTCGCCATGGCGCGCCAGGACCGGCTGGACGCCGCCGGGCTGCTCACCGACCTCGACGACCCGATGGACCGCGCCGCCTTCGCCCACCGCCACCTGCTCGCCAACGCGATCACCGGGGCGGGCCTGCAGGACGTCCGGCACTACCTCGTGGACCTCATGCCCGGCGATCGGCTGGTGCTGGATTCGGACGGCATTCACGACAACCTGACCTCCGTCGAACTCGAGGCAGCGCTCTCGGAGTCAGCCAGCGCGCCCGAAGCCGCGGAGCGCGTCGTTGCGCGAGCCTGGAGCCGCAGCGAGGAGGAGACCGAGGAGCTCGGCAGGGCCAAGCCGGACGACATGACCATCCTGGTGCTCGACGTGCTCGCCCTCGACGCATCGGCCACCAGCACCGGCACCTACCGCCTTCCGCCGGGAGGCGCGGTGAGCCTGTCCGTCGCGCCGCCGAGCAAGCAGTACCTCGTCTCAGCCGCCGACCTGCAGGTGCTCGTGGCGCTGCGGGACGGCGAATGGTGGGCTACCCAGCCCGGTGCGGCTCCGGGAGAGACCGGATCCTGGCGGCTCATCCCCGGCCAGCCGGTCGAGTTCGGACGCCACGAGCCTGGCGGCTTCCTTGCCGAACCTTCCGACCAGGTGTCGCGGCGCCACATGGCACTTTCGCTGAGCGAGGCGTCCGACATGCTCACGGTCTCTGACCTGAACTCGACGAACGGGACCGCCGTCATCGGCTGGTGACCCCCCACGGCACAGCGGACCGTCTCGCACCCAGCCGCACGCTGCGCTGGGACGGCCACGTGTGGGGTGTGACCGTCGCGCCGGAACTGCGGCGCGCGCGTCAGGCGATGACCGGCGCGTAGGCGAGTGGGCGACGGCTGAGCTGCAGGCCCGAGTACGCGGCCGCCACCCGGATCACGGCTTCTTCCAGCTGGTCGGCAGGGAGCGTGTACGGCAGCCGCAGGAAGCGTTCGAGGGTGCCGTCGACCCCGAAACGCGGACCCGCCGCCAGCCGTACCCGATGACGCTCCGCCGCCGCCTCGAGATCGCTCGAATAGGGGCCGTCGAGCCGCGCCCAGATCGACAGCCCCCCACCGGCAGGTGGGCAGGTCCACTCCGGAAGGTGGCGACCGAGCGCATCGATCATCAGGTCGCGGGCGGCGGCGAGCGACAGCCGCCGGGCATCGAGGATGCCCGGCATGCGCTCCAGCACCTCGGCGCCGATGAGGTGGTCGAGCACCGGGCCCCCGAGGTCGACCCCGCTGCGCTCGCCGACGAGGTCGGCGATCATTCTCGGGGCGCTGCGGATCCAGCCGATGCGCAGGCCTCCCCACACCACCTTCGACAGCGAGCCGACCGTCACCACCTGGCCGTCACGCTCCAGGGCCGCCGTCGGCGCCGGCATCTGCTGCCCCGACAGGGCGAGCTCGGCGTGGGTCTCGTCGATCAGCAGAAGCGTGCCGCTGCGCCGCGCTGCGGCGACGATCAGCTCCCGGCCGCGCAGATCGAGGAGCGCCCCGGTGGGGTTCTGAAAATCCGGCTGCAGGTAGGCGAGCCGGGGACGGACCGACGCGAACGTCTCGGCGAGCAGGTCGAGATCCCAGCCGTCGCCGGTGACCGGGAAAGGCACGAGCCGAGCACCCGTGCGGCGGAACGCCTCGAGCGCGTTGGGATAGGTCGGCTGCTCGACGAGCACGACGTCTCCCGGGCCGAGCAAGCGGGCCGCCAGCAGGTGCAGCGCACCCTGGCCGCCGGTCGTCACCATGATCTGCTCCGCCGACGTGGCGGCTCCGCGCGCGGAGAACCGCTCGGCGATCCGCGACCGCAGCTCGGGCAGCCCGGCCGGGTGGTAGCCGTGATTCGCGATGCCCCGCAGCTCCCGCAACTCGCCCGGCAGGCGCAGGGCGGCGGCCTCGGTGGCGGCCTCCAAGATCGCGGGCGGTGGACCCGGAGCGGCCACGGCCAGGTCGAGCGTTTCCGACGGTGACGCGCCCGGGGTGAGCGGCTCCATCCCGGCCGCCCGCCGCTGCGGAAGCGTCGTCCAGCTACCCGAGCCCTGGCGGCTGACGAGGAAGCCCTCGGCGCGCAGCCGCTCGTAGGCCGAGGTGACGGTGGTGCGGCTGACTCCCAGCTCAGCCGCCAGATCACGCTCGCTCGGAAGCCGCACGCGCACCGGGAGCTGCCCGTCGACGAGGTGGCTGGCCACCACATCAGCGAGCCGCTGATACGCCGGGCCGTGGCCCTTTTCTTGCCAGCCACTTAACGTGCGACGCAGTTGTCGGCCCCCAATGGCTGTCGTCATGCAGGCCAGTTTCTTGCAATTGGCACTTTATGGCAAGCCAGGAGCAGTCCAATCTGGAATCATGATCGGATTGGTGATCGTAGGAATCCTGGTGTTCCTGGCGTTCGCGGCCCCCAAGTGGGGCGCTGACACCCGGGACTGGCGAGGGTGGAAGTGACCCCAACTGACTCCGGCCCGCTGACCGCACCGGCGCTCGACTTCGTCATCGTCGACGTCTTCACGCCGGATGCGCAGCAGCCGTATGCCGGCAACCCGCTGGCCGTCGTGCTCGGCGCCGATGCGCTGTCGACGGCCCAGTGCCAGGCGCTGGCGGTGGAGTTCAACCTTTCGGAGACGGTGTTCCCCATCGCGCCGACGGTGCCGGAGGCCGACTACCGCGCGCGGATCTTCACCCCGTCGTCGGAGCTGCCATTCGCCGGTCATCCGTCGGTCGGCGTGGCGTGGACCCTGCACCACCTCGGTCGGCTGCCCGCCGGTGAGGTGGTCCAGGAGTGCGGCGCAGGTCTGGTCCGGCTGCAGATTCCTGAGGACGCCGGCCGCGTCACGCTCACCGGTCCGCTGCCGACGATGTCGGATCCGATCGACCCCTCTCCCCTGCTCGCCGCCGCGCGCCTCGACGAGTCCGACCTCGGCCCGCATCTGCCCCGGCTGGGCGGCTCGGGCATCCCCTTCGCCTTTCTGAACGTGCAGCCACCGGCGCTGGACAAGGTGCGCCCGGATCTCGCCGCGATCGCCGCGCTCGCCTCCCCGGTGACCGGGCTGCACGTCTTCGCCCTACCGGAGAGCCCGGCCGCTTCCGACCAGCCGATTGCGGTGCGGGCCCGGATGTTCGCCGCTGACATCGGCGGCGAGGATCCGGCGACCGGGTCGGCGTCGCTGGGATTCGCCGGCTGGCTCGTCGCCTCGGGGCTGGCGGCCGCTGACGGTGAGACCGCCTACACCATCAGCCAAGGCGTCGAGATGGGCCGGCCGTCAGTGCTGGCCTGTGACGTGACCGTGTCCGGCGGCCAGATCCAGCAGGTTCGCGTGTCCGGCTTCACGGCGCTCGTCGCGTCGGGACGCATTCGCATTCCCTGACGGCGCATTCGGTGACGGCCTTCGTCGGTCGAGCCTGTGGACAACCGCCGTTTCGTCGGTGGCTCGGCTTAGGTTCCCTGCATCGGGCGAACTTTCCCGCCCGGGATGGGGGCAGGAGTCATCAGTCAGCGGATCGTGGCGGGCGCGGTCGTGCTGGCCGTGGCGGCGAGCGGCCTGGTCGGCTTTGCCCGCCAAGCCCGGCGCCGGCGGCGCAGCGGCTCCCGGCGGCGGCTGACGGTGTCGGCTGCCGCGGCCGCGGTGCTCCTGCTCGTCGCCGGTGCGCTCGGTATCGGGTTGCTCGCCGACAGCGGGTCCGGCAGCACCAGCCCGGCCCGGGCGATCGCTTCGGCGCCCAGTGGCACGGCGCTCGCGGCACTTCGCGAGGTTGCGGTACGGGGCCGCGCACCCAAGACCGGCTACTCGCGGGCGCAGTTCGGGCAGGCGTGGGCTGATGTGGATCGCAACGGCTGTGACACGCGCGATGACATCCTCCGCCGTGACCTCACCGCGATCCAGGTTCGGGCGTCAACTCATGGCTGCGTCGTTGTCGCCGGCGTCCTCGCCGACCCGTACACCGGAAGGCGCATCGAGTTCAGCAAGGCCGCAGCGGCGAAGGTGCAGATCGATCACGTCGTGGCGCTGAGCGACGCGTGGCAGACCGGAGCCCAAGGCTGGCCGGCGGCCACGCGGCTCGCCTTTGCCAACGATCCGCTCGAGCTGCTGGCCGTTGACGGTCAGGCCAACGAGGACAAGGGCGACGGTGACGCTGCGACGTGGTTGCCGCCGCACAAGTCCTTCCGCTGTGCCTACGTCAGCCGGCAGGTCGCGGTGAAGCTGCGCTACCGGCTCTGGGTGACGGCGGCCGAGCGCGACGCGATCGCGCGGGTCCTGCAGGGGTGTCCGGGTCAGGCGTTGCCGCAATGACGGCCGTCAGGGCTCGCGCTCCGCCCGCCGCCGCAGGATCGATGCTCCGGGCATGCTGCCGATGAGCTTGCCGACCTCGGCCACCACCGTCTGGAGCTCACCCACGTTCAGATGCAGGAGCTCGACCACGGGCACCAGGCTCTGCAGCGAGGCGACGCTCGGGATGACCTCGTCCTCGAGCCGGGTGAGCAGCGGCCCGATCGTCGGGATGAGGTGACCGAGCTGGGTGGCGACACCGGGGTCGAGATCGGCCAGCGCTTCGACGAGCGGGCGCAACCGCTCGGGCATTCCGTCGATCTCGGTGACCAGGTGCGTCGCATTCTCGAAGACCTTGCCCGCGCGCTCGATCACGACGACGGCTTGACCGGGCAGGTGCTCGCTCTGCTCGATCACCCGGGCCACGCGCAGCGGGAGGTGCTCGGTCTCCTCGATGACCTTGCCGATGCGGTGCGGCAGCTGCTCGGTCTGCTTGATGACGTGAACCACCCGCTCCGGCAGCGCCGCGGCAGCGTCTGCCGTCTTCGCGATCCGGGTGACGGTCGCGTTGACCACTGCGAGCAGCTCCTCCGCTGCGGCCACGATCCCAGCGATGTCCTCGAGGAGGCGTGCCGAGCGCGTCACCAGATCGGGCACCAGCAGGGCTGACCGGGTCAGCGCAACCGGCAGCCGTAGCAGCTGACCGATCACCGCCCTGGCATCGCGCTGCACATCATCGGCCATGATCGCCCTCCTTCCCTGGACTGACCGCAAAGTAGCCGAGCCGCGCAACCTTTCGTCGCGGACGGCTCGCGGCACGCGGGCGCCCGCGGCCCGACTTCGGAAGCTGATCTCAAGAATCGATCATGCGGCGCCGATGCAGCGCACGTGTCTACGATCCCCGGCTGGTATCCGGATCCGGCAGGATCGCCGGATCTGCGGTACTGGGACGGCCAGGTGTGGACCGCGGCAACGGCGCCCGCCCCACACGCCGCGGTTGCCGCTGCGCAGGCCCCGGAACCGAGCGCCCCGGCTGCGTCGTCGTCGCTGGACGGCTACTTCCAGGCTGCACAGCCGGTCCAGCCCCATCAGGCGGCCACCGCGGTTCAGGACGGCACTCCCTCGTGGGCCCGCACGCCCAACTCCGGCGGGATTCCGTCGCCCCGGGGAGGGGCGTACGCGGTCTCGCTCCCGGGGAGGTTCGACGCTCCACCGAGTCCGAAGCGCAGCATCACCGGGCCCATGGTGGCAGCGGCGGTAGGAGCCGTGGCCTTGGCCGTGGGCGCCGTGCTCGTACTCGGCCGCCACCACGGCGGCCCGACCCGGGTCTCGGCGAACACGACCATCCAGATGCCGTCTTCGGTCGCCGGTCTCCCGCAGATCCACACGTCGCAAGTCGACGAACTGAACCGGATCATGTCCGGATCGGCGATGCCCAAGCCGTATCTCGTCGGGTTCTACGGCACCTCGCCGAACTCACCGACCGCGTTCATGATGGTCGCCAAGTATCCGCAGACCGAGGACCAGGTTCAGCACAACCTGAGCACGTCGCTGCGCGCGCTGGACGCGAGCGTCGGCAACGTCGTTTTCTGGCAGACCGCCGATGCCGGGCCGCTCGGAGGGCAGATGCGCTGCACCGCCGTCACGCAGAACGCGCAAAGCGCCACGGTGTGCATGTTCGAAGACACCGACGTGATCGGCCTGACGTTCAGCGTCGGAACCGCGGCCGCCCCGGGCCCTGACGCCATCACGCTGCGGGGCGCGATCGAACATCGCAGCAAGTAGCCCAGATCGCCCAGCCAGGTCAACGCCTTTGGGCGCTTGAGCCTGCACCCCATCCCGCCGAAACCCGACATATGGCTCCTACATCGGGGTGGTATCCGGATCCGGCCGGAACGGCCGACCTGCGCTACTGGGACGGTCAGACCTGGACCCGGCAGACCTCGGCCCTCCCGCTGCCAGCACCGCCATCGCCGCCCGCCGGACCGGCGCTGCTCGCGCCGCCGCCCATCCCGCGGCAGGCATTTCCGCCCGCAGCTGAAGGATTCTCGGCCCCCCGTGCGCTGCCGGGCTCACTCGCCGGGCGGGTGCCCAACACGCCCAACTACGGCATTCCCCGCGCGCGCAACACGATGTTCTACGGCTTGCTCGCCGGTGGCGTGGCCATCGTGGTCGCTGCCGCTTTCGCCATATGGCCGCTGATGAGCAGCGGCGACAAGCATTCCAGCACCAACGCAATCCCGCAGCAGCCGCCGGCGACGTACAGCCCTCTTCCGCAGCAGAGCAGCGCTCCCGCCACGGGAGGCAGCCAGCTCCAGCTGCCGGCAGAGTTCGAGGGGCTGCCGCGCATCACCGACGCACGGGCGTCGAAGTACGAGTCGGAGATGGCCCAAACCTGGCCCGTCGCCGGAAACCGCCTGCTGGGCATCTATGGCCCGCAGACCGGCGGCGATTTCACCGCAATGGTCGCCGTTGCGAGCCTGCCGCTCACCCCATCGCGCAGTAGGGCCGCGGTCGCCGGCGCCGAAGCCGGGATGTCTGCCGATTTCCCCAACCTCAACTGGCAGCCCGTCAGCACCGGCGGCTACGGGGGCGAGATGGAGTGCGCGTTCATCGCATCGGGGCCGGGGACGATGTGCATGTTCGCCGATGCGACGACGTTCGGCATGACCCTGGTACAGGGCACTGCCGAGGCAAGCTTGACCCAGGCCCGTCAGCTGAGGCAGGCGGTGGAAAAGGCGCCGGCGGTTCCTGCGCCGCAGACTGGGCCGGAGGCCACCGGAGGGACCACCGGCGGCCAGCCCGTCTGATTCACCGCAACGGACGCGCCCCCGCTCCCACGACGGAACACCTCGACGATCACGACGTGTATCCGCGCCCTTCGGTCGATGAGTGAACAAATGACACCGCGGCGGCGTTCATTCCGCTTTCCGGCCTTTTTGACACGTCATTGACATGCAGGCTCCCCGGGGGGACCAATACGGCCGCCTCCGGGACCTAAGCCCTCCCTTTCCACCCGCGCGCTCGGGCTTTTCTAACGACACCAGAAACCGCAAGGGGACCACTACAAGATCGGAGGGCCAGCCTCATGGATGCCGCAAGCGGCCTGCTGTCGAAGCCGGCGTACTTCTTGCACTGGGGCGTCGTCCAAATCTCGCTCGCCAATTTCCTGGTGATCGTCGCCATGATCGTGATTTTCGTGCTGGCGCTCATCATCCCCTTCCCCCACGGTCGTCGCGATGTCGAGGAGCGGAGGGATGACGATGAGCGGGCGTGAGCCGGCGGCGTCGCCCAGCTGGACCGTCCGGCTTCGTGACCGCCTCAGCCGCACCGTCCCTCCCGGCCAGGTATTGCCGGACCGGCAGCCGGCGTACGTGAACTCGTGGATCTATGTCTTCGGCGTCCTGACGCTCGCGGCACTCGTCTGGGTGCTGATCTCCGGGCTGGTGCTGGCGCTCAAGGGTGCGCAGTGGTGGCACTCGTCGTCGGTCGGACACTTCTTCAACTCGACTCACCTGTGGAGCGTGGAGCTCTTCTTCCTGTTCATGGTGGTCCACCTGTGGGGGAAATTCTTCATGGCCGCCTGGCGCGGACGGCGCGCGCTGACCTGGATCACCGGGGCCCTGGCGTTCCTCGGCTCGATCGGAACGGCGTTCACGGGCTACCTGTCGCAGTCCAACTTCGACTCGCAGTGGATCTCGACCCAGGCCAAGGACGGACTCAACTCCGTCGGCATCGGAGCAGAGTTCAACGTGCTCAACACGGGCCAGATGCTGCTGTGGCATGTGATGCTGCTGCCGCTGGTCATCGGCGTGCTCATCGTGCTCCACATCGTCCTGGTCCGCCGTCACGGCGTCGTCCCGCCGTTCGACGCCGTTCCCCCGGAATCCACCGGCGCACAGACCGCGACGAACCTCCCGCATCAAGAGCGTCCCGAGCCGGACCCGCAGCCCGGCACGGCGGCTGACGAGACGAGCGCGGGGAGCCTGCGATGAGCCGTATCCGGCGGCGCGACCAGACGCCCGACTCCCACCTTTTTCCCACCCGGCCCTACGACCTGGTCAAGGAATTCGTCATCGCACTCGTCGTGGTCGGGCTGCTCACCGGGGCACTGGCCGCGGCGCTCTCCTCCCCGGACCGCAAGGCGATCACCCTGGCGAACTGGGCCCAAGCCGCGCCGGACGACGTGGTGGCGACGGCAACCGCCGAGCTCGCCGGCACCAGCACCAGCGCCAGCTACGGGCCGCCGTACAACCACGCCGACGTCGGCCAGAAGCTGCTCGGTCTCTCGACCCAGAAGTGGGGCGGTGTCCGGATCCCCGTCAACAGCGCGAATGCGCTGGTGATCGATCCACTCCGTACCGTGCCAAACGACGCGAAGCTCGCGCCGGCCCTCAAGACCTGGGACCAGGCGTCGGCAGACCAACGGACGACGTGGGCGACCGCGTACTCGGACGCCATCGCCGCAGCACCCGACGGCGCGGTGGCGAAGGTCAAGCCCGGCGACTACGGCCCGGTTCCGCAGCTCGGTGCCAGCTTCCTGACCCTCGCAGGCACCGGCGGGCTGGAAGGCCTGCTCACCACCAGGTCGACCTTCTACGGCGGCGACGAGACCAGACCCCTCCTCCTGCTGGCCGACGGCGCCTACCTGGAGGACCAGGCCCGCGCCGAACACCTCGGCGGCGATCAATGGGGAATGATGAACGAGACGGCGAGCTATCCCGGCCAGCCGTGGATGTGGCTCTACACGTTCTGGTACCAGGTCAAGCCGTTCTCGACATCGGGCAACGCCGACGCGCTCGTCTGGGGTCTCATGGCGGTGCTCAGCCTCGCGTTCGTCTTCCTGCCGTTCATCCCGGGCTTGCGCTCGCTGCCCAAACACCTCGGGGTGCACAAGCTGATCTGGCGGCGCGCCTGATCTGTTGCAGGGTGAGCGGCTGAGGGACACTGCGCGACATGCCGCACGTGCAGACCGTCCGTGGCCCGATCGACACCGCTGCCCTGGGGCGCACGCTCATGCACGAGCACGTCTTCGTGCTGACCCCGGACGTGCAGCAGAACTACCCGGACGAGTGGGGTGATGAGGACGCCCGGGTGGACGATGCGGTAGGCAAGCTGAAGGCCTGCGCGGACACCGGGATAGGGACCATCGTCGATCCCACGGTGATCGGGCTCGGGCGCTACATCCCCCGCATCCAGCGGGTCGCCGACCGGGTGCCCGAGCTGAACATCGTCGTAGCCACCGGCTGTTACATCTACGAGAACGTGCCGTTCTTCTTCCACCACCGCGGTCCCGCGCTCGGCCCGGACCTGCCGGACCCGATGGTCGACCTGTTCGTCGGCGACATCACGGAGGGCATCGCCGGCACCGGAGTTCGCGCCGCCTTCCTGAAGTGCGCTATCGACGAGCCCGGCCTGACCAGCGGTGTCGAGCGCGTGATGCGGGCGGTCGCGAAGACGCATCACCGGACAGGTGTGCCGATCACCGTTCACACCCATCCGCGGTCACAGAGCGGGCTCGTCGTGAAACGGGTCATGTGCGACGAGGAGGGCGTGGACCCGCGCCGCATCGTGCTCGGACACAGCGGCGACTCGACCGATGCCGACCACCTCGCCGAGCTCGCCGAAGCCGGCTTCACGCTGGGCATGGACCGCTTCGGGCTGGACGTCATCCTCCCCACGCAGGAGCGCGCCGACATCGTGGTCGAGCTGTGCCGCCGCGGATTCGCCGAGCAGCTGGTGCTCTCCCACGACGCGGCCTGCTACATCGACTGGATCGACCCGAACGCCCTCGCGCTGCTCCCGGCGTGGAACTACCTGCACCTGCAGCAGGACGTGCTGCCGTACCTGCGCGAGCACGGGGTCAGCGACGAGCAGCTGGAAGCCATGCTCGTCGCCAACCCGCGGCGCTACTTCGAGGTCTGACGACCCTTCGTTACTTGTTCAGCCCACGCCTACTTGTTCAGCCCACGCCTACTTGTTCAGCGCGGTGCGCAGCTTGCTGATCTCCGGCAGGTTGCACACCGACCCCGGCTGGCCGTTGGTCATGTTGCACAGCGCCGCGGTGATCGAGTTCGCCGCGCCCAGAACGCCCTTGCTGGTGTCGGTGCTGGGGTCCCGCACCTGGCTCGCGATCTCGTCCCACGACTTGCCCTGCAGCACCTGGTATTCGTACGTGGCGCCAGCGGATGTGTACTTGTTGCCGAAATCGAGGAACGGGATACTGCCGTTCGAGCCGTCGTACTTCTCGACCAGTGCCTGCTGCTCCTTGCTCGGCTTCTGCAGGGTCGAGTAGAAGTTGCCGGACTGCTGGTTGGTGTAGGTCTCCAGGGACTGGAAGGTCAGGTACTGGCTGGTGAACTTGGCGCCGTAGAAGCTGAAGGTCGGGATGCTCGGCGGCGAGTCCTGGCTCGCCGAGGTGGTCTGCTGCAGGTTGGACCAGGTGCCGAACCGGGACAGCGCGGTCACGACCGCCCATCGCTCGGTCGCACAGTACGGGCAGTACTCGGCGCCGTAGTAGAAGAACTCGGGTTTGCCGCCCGATGTCAGCGGGGTGCCGCTCACCTTTTTCGGGCTGCTGACGGTGTTTCCGGCGCCGACCGCCTCATACGTCGCGGACGGGATGGTGGTCAGTTGCTGCACGACGGCCGGTGAAGCCGCGCTGCGCAGCGAGGAACTCGCCTTGTTGTTCTTCTTATCCTTCAAGGCGTAGGGGAGCACGATTGCGAGGACCACCGCAATGACGGCGACGGTGATGCCTCCGATGGTCAGCATCTTGCGGCGGGCCTCGCGCTTGCGCTGCTGCTCGCGCAGGGCCGCGGCGCGGGCGCGGGCATTGGGCTTGTTGCGCTGCCCGCCGCCCTTCCCACCGCCCTTGGTGGTGTCGGTGGCCATCCTTCTCCTGACGATCGAGCCCTGCGGTCGGAGACCGCCGTTGGCACTGGACGATGGTCCGCTGCCCATTGTGACGCACGGAATCTCGAGGCACCTGTTTGCCAGCTGGGAAAATTCGGCCCGGCTTCCCGAAATACTCGCCGATCGGAGACCCTCATGGCCCTGACCAGCCTGTCCGCGCTCGACAAGCACAAGGCCGAGCCGTTCTCGCCAGGCTATCCGGACAACGCCCGAACCTTCTACAGCCCGGTCGACGCGGTGCAGGACGCGCTCATCGACCTGCTCACCTCGGCGACCAAGAGCCTGGTCGTCGCGATGTACGGCTACGACGACGAGCAGCTGAACTCGATCCTGCAGCAGAAGCTGCTGGCCGAGCAGATCTTCGTGCAGCTCAGCCTGGACAGCACGCAGGCTGCGGGCAAAGCAGAGGCGGCGATCCTCGCGTCATGGCACAACGACAAGATCGGTAACAGCATCGCGATCGGGCACAGCGAGAAGCACGCGATCATGCATTTGAAGATGGTGCTCGTCGACGGTCTGGACGTCGTCACCGGCAGTACCAACTGGTCAGCCGGCGGGGAGAGCCGCCAGGACAACCAGCTGACCGTCATCCGCGATCCACTGGTCGCCGCCGAGGCGCGGACCCGGATCGACATCATCCACGACGACATGCTCAAGCAGATGGCGGCCAAGCGAGAAAAGAAGTAGCCCGCTGTCACGTTTGGGCGCTGCAATCCGTCATCGGGGCATGGGGATTGCGGGAGTTGGACTGGCAGAGATGGAAGCACCTTCGACAGTGACAGTGACATTGGCGACGGCAGCGGCGACGGCAGTGGCGACGTACCCGGGTGACGGGCTGGCCGAGCGGTTCGAAGCCGCGCGGCCGCACCTGCGAAACGTCGCGTACGGAATGCTCGGCTCGTACGCCGAAGCCGAGGACGCGGTGCAGGAGGCATGGTTTCGGCTCAGTCGCAGCGACGTCGACGCGATCGAGGATCTGCGCCGCTGGCTGACGACCGTCGTGGCCCGGATCAGCCTGGACATGCTGCGCTCCCGAAAGGCGCGCCGCGAGGACTACCCCGGCACCTGGCTTCCGGAGCCCATCGTCACCGACGACTCCGCAGGCCCCGAGCAACAGGCCCTCGTCGCGGACACTCTGGGCACGGCTCTGCTGATCGTGTTGGAGACGCTGTCACCTGCCGAGCGGCTCGCGTTCGTGCTGCACGACATTTTCGCGGTGCCGTTCGATCAGATCAGCCCGGTGCTGGACCGCACCCCCGATGCCACCCGCCAGCTGGCGAGCCGGGCGCGCCGGCGGGTTCGCCAGGCCCCCGCGCCGGACGGTGACCTGCCGCGGCAGCGCCGGGTTGTCGAGGCCTTCCTCGATGCTGCTCGCAACGGGAACTTCGATGCGCTCATCGACCTGCTCGATCCGAGTGTCACCTTCCGGCTGGACACCGGCGGTCTGCCCGGAACCGGGGAGCCGATCCACGGGGCGGAAGCGGTGGCCCGCCACACGATCGCGACGGCGCCGCGCTTCCTGCCGAGGAGCCGGCTCGTGACGGTGAACGGTGCCCCCGGCACCCGCGCCGGCGACCCGCAGGATCCGGACGGCGTCGGCGCCTTCACCGTGGTCGGCGACCGCATCGTCGCCATTGACGTCGTCGCGACGCGGGCGAAGCTGCGCGGCGCGCGGGCCGTCTAGAGGGCCACAGAGCGGTGGCGGGCGCCGCAGAAGCGACGCCCGCCACCGATGACCTGCACCCGGCTTGCGCCGAGCTCTGAGCTACTTCAGCTGCTTCAGCCCGCGTAATGGGGGACGGAACCGCCCGGGTGCGTCACGTTGAAGTAGCCGTTGTTGAAGAAGCCGTTCACCGTGACCGGTCCGGCGACGAAGATCCCGTAGAAGCTGTTGCGGAACGTGTTGCCGGAGATCTTGATGCTCAGCTTGCTGACGTCACCGAGGTAGATCCCGGTGGTCTTCAGGTCCGCGTAGTCGGTCCGCAGGTTGTTCGGGCCGAACGTGTTCCCGAGGATCTGGTTCCCGGAGAAGTTCAGGCCCGGCGCGTGAGCGTGCAGGGCGACCCCGCCATGCCCGTTGCCGGTGAAGAAGTTGTGCGAGATGACGTTGTTGTAGACGCCACCTGAGCCGCCGGCGAGGATGATGCCGCTTCCCGACGAGGCGTTGGGAGCCGAAGGCGTGCCCAGGCCGTTGTAGTTCGCGGTGTTGCCGTCGACCCGGTTCGAGAAGATCCCGACCCCGGTGTGGTCAGCCAGCACGATGCCGCAGCCGCCGGCGTTGTTGTTGGCGATGTTGCTCAAGATCGAGTTGTGGCTGGCCGGCTTGCCGAGGTCGTCGGAGGAGTTGATCCCGATCCCGTTGTTGTTGGCGACATTGTTCTTCGCCACTGACCACGAGGTCGAGTTCAGGTCGATGCCGGCACCGAGGTTGTTCCTCAGGTTGTTGCCGATGATCGTCTCGTGGTTACCGGGCACCGGCCCGTGCGGCCCGAAGCCGGCGGTGATGATGCCGTCGTTCGGATCGTCCGGACCCGAGCCGGCGTTTTCCACGGTCAGGCCCTTGACGGTCACGTAGGAAGCGGTCATGCCGACGCCGTACGGGAAGCCCTTGGCATTGATCACAGCGCCAGTGCGGCCGGCGAGCGTCAGCGACTTGGCGATCGTGACGGTCTCGTGGTAGGTACCGGCGCAGACGATGACGGTGCCGTGCCACGCCACCGCGTTGGCGGCGGCCTGGATCGACGTGTACCTGGCATCAGCGCACGAGCTGTTGTGGTGCGCCGACGACCCGCTCGGCGCGACGTAGATCGTGGACGCCGCGGCCTGAGCCGGCAACGCCGCGAGGCATGGGGCAGCGACCATCGCCCCCGCGACCAAGCCGCGGGAAATCCATCGGGACATGCGTACTCCGCTTCACTCGGGCCTGGGCAACCGAAGCCGCCCCCAATTCGCAGGCCAAACCCAGCAAGCTCCCAGGCCGGTCTGCTCCGCGTGGAACCTATTCGGATGTGAACCGCCCCTGCATCCGGTTTAGGGACCGTTGTGACGCGCAGAATCTGGCACCTTCAAGCTGAATAGCGTGCCCATTGAGCGGTCACTACGGCAAACGCCAGCGGACGTCCGGGCGCGCCTGTGCCACCGGTCGGCCGGCACGCGGGCGCTCGCTGGATCCCAGCGGCGACCGCGGGACTGCGCCGGGAAGCAGCTCGTCCGCCCATCCAATTCTCGGCGCGGGTGAATTCAATGTCGCGGAGCGCGCCTAAAAAGAATCCGGGCGGGCTCTCCGGAATTCCACCGGGATAGCCAGCCGCCTCGCCTTCTCATTGCCGGAATCCGCCACCGGCGGATCGGTCGCAACCGGCGTTGTTGCGCTGATCACAGCGCCCACCGGCGTTAGGCCGGATGGCCTATAAGGACCAGCGCGACCGGTCCTTGATCACCCATCTAGCCCAATGTGATGGTTTTTGACCAAACCCCAACACAAACCCGGTGCAGCAGGTTAACTGATTACTCAGCGTCAAATAGAAGAGCCAATCGGGGAGTAGTACGTCATGGGTTGGTCACGCAGAGTGACTGCTGGGGCCATCATGGCCACGCTCGTCTCGGCGTCGCTGGTGGTGCCCGCACTCTCGGCATCCGCAGCGAGCCCCCCGGTCAGCGACGGCGGGGTGTACGCCAGCACGGTGCCCGCCAAGTTCACCCCGAACATCGCCGACGGCGCGGTCAAGGCGCTGGCCCAGGTCGGCAACCTGATGGTTGTCGGGGGCACCTTCACCCACGTGACCCCGACAGCGGGCGCGGGAGCCGGAACGAACGTCACCCGCAATTACCTCTTCGCGTTCAACGCCTCGACGGGGGCGCTCTCCACGTCGTTCGCGCCCGTGGTCAACGGTGAGGTCGACGCGATCCAGGCCACGGCTGACGGCACCGGCGTCTACGTCGGCGGTGCCTTCACGTCGGCAGGAGGCGTGTCGACCCGGCTCGCCGAGTTCAACCTCAGCACCGGCGCGCGCGTCACCACCTTCAGCCCGTCACTGAACGGCCAGATCAATGCGATGGCCCTGGCGGGTAGCCGGCTGTTCGTGGCCGGCACGTTCACCACCGTCAAGGGCGTCACGCACGACGGCCTGACGTCGATCAACCCGAGCACCGGGGCTCTCGACCCGTACCTGTCGGTCAACCTCACGGGCAACCACAACTGTGGCCGCGTGGCCGGAGCGGCCTGCGCTCGTGTCGGCGCGACCGACATGGCCGTGTCGCCCGACGGGTCGCGAATGATCGTCGACGGCAACTTCATCAACGCCGCCGACCCGGTGAACCCGACCGGCTACTCGCGTGACCAGATCGTCAGCATCAACCTGGGCTCGTCACAGGCGACCGTCGACGCCAACTGGAAGAGCAACTCCTACACCGCCGCCTGCTCCGCGTCGGCGTTCGACTCGTACGTGCGCAGCATCGGCTGGTCCCCGGACGGCTCGTACTTCGTGGTTGCTACGACGGGCGGTTACCCGAGCAACAGCTTCATCGCCTGCGACGCTGCGAGCCGCTTCGAAGCCTCGGCCTCGGGCCAGAACGTCACCCCGACCTGGTCCGACTTCACCGGCCGCGATTCGCTGTACTCGGTGGCCGTCACCAATGACGCGGTGTACGTCGGTGGTCACCAGCGCTGGCTGGACAACCCCTACGGCGCCGACAGCGCGCAGAAGGGTGCTGTTCCCCGTCCCGGTCTCGCAGCGCTCGACCCGGCCAACGGCGTGCCGCTCTCGTGGAACCCGGGCCGGCACCCGCGCGGCCACGGCGCCGAGGTGGTCTATGCCACCAGCGCCGGAATCTGGGTCGGCAGCGACACCGACTACATCGGCAATTACGCCTACAAGCGCCAGAAGATCGACTTCTTCCCCTTCGCGGGCGGCGCTCCGGCGACGGGTAACAACGCCGGCGACCCGCGGACGGTGTTCGTGGCCGGAGCCAACAATGCCAACAACTTCACCGCGAACACGTTCGACCCGACGACCGGGGCGGGCTCGGTTTCCGGCACCCAGCCCAGCACGGGCGGAAGCATCAACTGGAACACCGTCCAGGGCGCGTTCGTCCTCAACGGCCGGATCTGGTTCGGGCAGGGCGGCAAGTTCTACTCCATGACGTGGGACGGCGCGAACGGCTTCGGCACCCCGCAGAACGTCGACCCGTACAACGATCCGTACTGGGACCCGGTGGTCAACGGGTCGCCCCCGAGCGGCACGACATACACCGGCAAGGCCACGGACTTCTATGCCGAACTGCCCAGCGTCACCGGCATGTTCTATGCAAACCGCACGATCTACTACACGCTGTCGGGCAACAAGAACCTGTTCAGCCGGGCATTCTCGCCTGACACAGCAACGTCTTCGGTGGCCAACCAGGTGACCGGCGGCATCATCAGCCCGGCCAAGGTGACCGTGGCCCCGTCCAGCGGCACGGTCGACTTCTCAACGGCCAAGGGCATGTTCGTCGCCAACGGCTTCCTCTGGTACGCCACCACTGACGGCAGCCTGCACAAGACCGCCTGGAACGGCACGACGTACTCCGGCCCGAGCAGCGTCGACGGTTCGGCAACCGGCAACTGGGCCGGTAAGGCCGTCTTCGTCTCGCCGGTGGCTCCGCCGGTCACACCGGTGGCGAGCTACACGGTGTCATGCCCGGCAGCGACGTGCTTCTTCGACGCCTCGGCCTCGACGGCTCCGGGCTCGACCATCACGTCGTATGCCTGGGACTTCGGTGACGGCAACACCGGCACCGGCGTCAAGCCGAGCCACACCTACAGCGCGGTCGGTGACTACACGGTCAAGCTGACGGTCACCAGCGCGCAGAACCTCACGAACAGCGTGACCCACACCGCGCACGTCACGACGCTGACGAGCACCGGGATCAACTTCGTCGCGCAGGCCAATGCCGTCGGCGGTGGCGGCAGCACGTCGGTGACCGTTCCGTCGACGGTCACCGCCGGCACGGGACTCGTCCTCATCGCCACGGGCGCGACCACGACCACGCTGACCGGACCGTCGGGCTGGACGCTGCTCGGCACCAAGACCGGCGGCAAGGCCGTCATCACCACCGCGTGGGAGAAGGTGGCCACGGCCGGCGATGCGAATTCGTCGGTGAGCGTCGGCTTCCCGGCCGGCGCCAAGGGCAGCGTGCAGCTGCTGGCGTACTCGGGCACCAATGGCAGCGCACCGGTCGTCACTTCGGCGTCCAGCGCGGCACAGTCCGGCGGCACGTCGTTCACGACGCCGACCGCCAACGTGCCCGCAGCAGGTGACGTCGTCGTCTCCTACTGGGGTGCGAAGAACTCGGCCGCCGGCTTCTCGTTCACCACGCCGGGAGGCCAGACCGTGCGCTCCACGGCCGTTGCTTCCGGCACCGGCAAGATCGACTCCGTCGCCACTGACGGCGGCCTCGCGCCTGCCGGTTCCGCCGGTGGTCTGACCGCAACGACGAGCGGCTCGGCCGGTGCCTTCACCGCGTGGACGATCGTGCTCGACGGCACCGGTGGTGGCCCGCCGCCGCCGACGAACCCGACAGCCAACTTCACCGTGAACTGCAACCTGCTGTCGTGCCACTTTGACGGTTCTTCGTCGGCGCCGGGCAACGGCGGTGCGATCACCAATTACGACTGGGACTTCGCCGACCCGTCGCCCGATGCCGGCACCGGCGTCACTGTTGACCACTCGTTCGGGGCGCCCGGTACGTACCAGGTCAAGCTCACCGTGACGGACGCCGCGAGCCACACCGGCACCAAGACCGTGCCGGTGACGGTCACGAACGTCGCTCCGGCTGTGGGTTTCGTGGCGCAGGCCAATGCGGCTGGTGCCGCGGCCACCCTGTCGGTGACCGTGCCTAACACCGTTACGGCCGGCAACGCCCTCATCCTCATCGCCAGTGGGGCAACCTCGGGTGCGCTGGCGGCACCGGCGGGCTGGACCCTGCTCGGCAGCACGCATGGTGGATCGGTCCTCACCACGGCAGCCTGGTCGAAGGTCGCGACCGCGGGCGACATCGGCTCCTCTGTTCCCGTGACCTTCCCCAGCTCCGTTCGCGGGACCGTGCAGCTGGTCGCCTACTCGGGCACCAACGGCACGACGCCGGTAGTCAACAACGCGACGGTGGCGGCCCAGGCCGCTGCGACCCAGTTCGTCTCGCCGACCAGCACCGTCCCGGCTTCGGGCGACGTGGTCATCTCCTACTGGGCGGCGAAGGATTCTCAGACCTCGCCCCCGTGGACGTTCACGACGCCCGCCGGCCAGACCGTCCGGTCGACTGCGGTTGGCGCGAGCGGCGGCCACATCGATTCGATCGCCACCGACGGCGGCTCGGCCTCGGCCGGACCGACCGGTGGGCTGACCACCAGCGCCAATGGCAGCGGCGGCGCGTGGGCGTCGTGGACGATCGTGATCGGTCCCTGACGGGGGTCCCTTACCGACTGAAGCGGAGCTGCGCCCGTAGCGGCCCTAGCGGCTATAGCGGAGGCAGCCCGAGGTTCGCACGCCACTCGGTGGTCTGGTTCGTGACCGGGAAGGGCTGGTCCGGCACCGGCACGTCGAGTCGCTCGCAGAGCGGTTCCCAACCATCGGTCGGGGTCCACTCCAGCAGCCGGTCCGCCGGCACCGCGTCGCGTACCGCCGCGTTGTGCCGCTCGTAGGCGTCCAACATCGCCGTCGGGTCGTCCAGCTGCGCCGAGAAGCGCTCGCCCATCAGCTTCGCCATGCTGTCGAACCAGGGCGACATCTCGGGTGGCATCTTGTCGAACACCTGGAAGATCGTGTTCGACGCGCTCTGGTACCACAGGTCGGGATCGCGTACCGACAGGATGACCAGCGCCTCCGGATTTGCCGCGGTGAGCTCCGGCCAGAATGACGCACCCGGCCAGTCGACCTGCGCCACGTAACCGTCGAGCAGGCCGTGCCAGTCGGTCTCCTGGCCATGGATCGCTGCCATCCAGCCCGGGACCTGATCGGGATTGGCGATGATCTCGAACATGTGGTGACACCGCCCGCCGAGCAACGTTTCCAGCGCAATCTTCAGCGAGTTGGTGCCGGTACGCCCGACACCCGCACCCACGACCTTCAGCGCCATCGCCCGGCTCCCTTGATCAGCAATCGCGGATCAAGCTACGCGCGCTGGTGGCCCGCTCGGGTGGGATTCGACGAACTCGATGGGCTGAGCGCCCTCACTCGTGCAGGATGCTTGCCAGCAGGTGGGGCCGTAGCACTCGCCGGGAAGTGGGACTGCGATGACCGAGCACCAGACGATGAACACCGTCATCCATGCCGCCGTGCGCCGCGATCTGCGCCGGTTCGACCAGGCTCTGGGGCAATTTCCGGCCGGATCGAGGCCACGGGCCGATCAGCTGCTGGCTGCCTGGCAGAACTTCGCTCTCCAGCTGCACCAGCACCACAGCGACGAGGAGACGATCTTCTGGCCCGCCGCGCGCTCGCTCGGCGCCGACGCACCCATGCTCGCGAGCCTGGAAGGTGAGCACGCCGAGATGCTCACGGCGCTGGACTCCGCCGGCGAGGCGATCACGGGGCTCGCCGCAGAACCGACCGCGGACCGAGCCGCAGCCGCCCGCACCGCCGTCACTCACCTCGATGGTGTGGTAGCCGACCACCTGGCCCACGAAGAACGCGATCTGGAGCCGCTCCTCGCGGCGCAACGTGAAGCACCACCCATGAAGGCCGCCGTGAAGAGCGTCCGCAAGGCGCACAAGGGCAACGCGGGGACGTTCTTCGCCTGGCTGCTCGATGGCGCGGATGCCGATGACGTCCGGGGGCTCCGCCGCGAGATCCCGCCTCCGGTGCTTTTCGTGATCTCGCGCCTCGGCGGGCGGCGCTACACCCGCACGGTGGCCTCGGTGTGGAGCTGATCGCGTGACCTGACCGGGTCAGCGCAGTGGCCGGAAGAAGGCGCGGATGTCCTTCGCCAGGAGCTCCGGCTGCTCCAAGGCGGCGAAGTGGCCGCCGCGGTCCAGCTCGGTCCAGCGGCGCAGGTCGTACTTGCGCGCGGCGGCGCTGCGCGGCACGCGCATGACGTCGTGCGGGAAGCGGGCAACCCCGGTAGGGCACTCGATGCGCACCGGGCGCACTGCTGCGGGTGGGCGGTGGGCATGCTCCCAGTACCACTGGGTGGACGAACGCATGGTCGCCGTCACCCAGTAGATGGTGGCGTTGACGAGGAGCTCGTCCTTCGTGAAGACCGACTCGATGTTCCCGCCGCAGTCACTCCATGCGCGCCACTTCTCGACGATCCAGGCCAGCTGGCCGACAGGCGAGTCGTGCAGCGCGAAGGCGAGCGTCTGGGGCCTGGTGCCCTGTATCGCGATGTATCCGCCGCCATCAGCCATGAAGGCGGCGGTATCGGAAAGCCACTGGGTCTCTTCGGGAGTGCGCTCGTCGCCCTCCCCCGCGATGCCGGCCGGGAAGTTCACGTGGATGCCGACCAGCGCCTCGCTGGATTGCCATCCCATGGACGCGCAGACGAACGCGCCGCGGTCGCCGCCTTGCGCGCCGTAGCGAGTGAAACCCAGCGCGTCCTCCATGAGACGGCGCATGAGCCCGGCGCACTCGTCGGCGCCGAAGCCGATCGTGCTGGGAATGAAGGAGAAACCGTGGCCCGGCAGCGAGGGGACGATGACCTCGAACGCGTCGGCGGGGTCGCCGCCGGATGCAGCCGGGTCAGCGAGCATCGGCGCCAGCTTGTGGAACTCGGCGAAGCTTCCCGGCCATCCATGCATCAGCAGCAGCGGCAACGGATCCGGCCCGCGACCTCTCACGCGGGCGAAATGCAGCGGCTGCCCGTCGAGCGCGACCGACCAGCTCGGCAGCAGGTGCTCGAGCCTCGCTTCCTGCGCCCGCCAGTCGAAGCCGTGACGCCAGTAGTGCGTCAGTTCCCGAACGTATTCGAGGTCGGCTCCGAGCTGCCACGGCTGCCCGACCGCGTCGGGCCAACGCACTCCATCGAGCCTGCGGGCAAGCTCGTCGAGCGCCTCATCGCTGACGTGAACAGGGCTGCGATTCGGGGTCAGTGGCACGTCACGGTTTCGGTGTCGCGGCCGGATCGCAGCGCCACACCGGGAAGCGCCCCCGTTCCGACCCCATCGACGACCGTCGTCACCCCGTTCACGAGCACCCGTGCCACGCCCGTCGATCCCGCTGTCAGACGCACCGCACCGGACGGAAGGTCGTTGACGAGTTCGGCATCGGTCGCCCCGACCGTCTCGGGGTCGAAAAGCACGATGTCTGCGCAGAATCCGGGCTCGAGGCGGCCCCGGCCGGAAAGCCCGAAAAGGCGGGCGGGATCGTCGGTCATCGCCTTGACGGCGTGCTCGACAGACAGCAGCCGGCGCCCGCGAAGGCAATCGGCCAGCAGTTGCGTGGGGTAGGACGCCCCGACCATCCGGTCGAGATGCGCACCGGCGTCGCTGCCGCCGAGCAGGACATCGGGGTCACTCCAGATCTCTTTGCGCAGCGCCCAATGGGCATCGTCGTCATCCGGCGCCGACGGCCACAGCACCGTCGCAAGCCGATCGTTCACGACGATGTCGATGAGCGTGGCAAACGGATCGGCGCCGCGCTCCGCGGCGATGTCGCGGACCACCCGGCCCTTCCGACCCTCGTTCTCCGGGCTGTAGGTGTCGCCGATGACATAACCGCCGAAGTCGGCCAGGCGCCGGAACATGCCGGCCTCGTCGCTGCCCGCGCGGGCCTGCATCCACTGCTGAGTTGACGGCTCCTGCAGCTTTGCGATGCGCTCGTCGACGGGCAGGTTCAGCACGGCCGCCCATCCCGGCATCAGATTGAGCGCGCAGTAGTTCAGGAAGCTCATGTTCATCGGGACGATGGTCGGCATCGTCAATGCCACCACCCGGCCGCCGATCTCGCGCGCCCGACGTGAGGCGGTGAGCTGCCGCCAGCGCCGGTCCGGGTCTTTCGCGTCGACCACGAGCAGATTCCAGTTCAGCGGCCGGTTGGCGGTCGCCGACAGGCGAGCCACCATGTCGGCTTCCTGCTCGTCGAAACCGTTGTCGCCACCGGTAAAAATGCCCTCCAGCGTCGTGCCGGGATGCTCGCCGACGACCGCGCAGAGATCGAGCAGTTCAGCGACCGGTGCCGCCCGAGCCGGAACGCGTTCGTTGTTGCCGTCGCTGTGAAGGTCGGAAACGTCGAACGAAAGGCCCAGTGCTCCCTGCTCCAGCGACTCGGACAGCGCCGCGCGCAGGAGCCTCAACTCTTCTTGCGTGGCAGCCCGCTTGTTGGACTCATCGCCCATCACATGGCGTCGCAGCGCCGAATGACCCTGAAGGAACCCGGCATTCACCCCCAGCCGGCCATCGAGCGCGCCCAGGTAACCGCTGAAGTCCTTCCAACTCCATGGAACGCCTTGCTCCAGGGCGGCCAGCGGCATGCCTTCGACCTTGGCGAGCAGCTTGCGGTTGTAGTCGGCGTTGTCCGGCGCAAGCGGCGCCAGGCTCAGGCTGCAGTTGCCGCCGATGACGGTGGTGACGCCGTGCACGTTGGACGGCGAAGCCGCCGGATCCCAGAACAGCTGGGCGTCGTAATGCGTGTGTGGGTCGATGAATCCGGGACACGCGGTGAGCCCCCGCGCGTCGAGGGTCTCGGCGGCCGGCTCGTCGACCCGCCCGACGGCGACGATGCGCCCGTCCCGGATGCCGATGTCCCCGACCGCGGCCGGGCTACCGCTGCCATCGACGATGTGGGCGCCTCGGATACAGAGATCAAGCATGACGCAGCCTCAGCTCTTCCTCGGATGTGTGCGGCAGTACATCACGGCGCGTGGGCTGCCGGGATGTGGACCTCGTTGCGTAACTCCTGCCCGGAAAGAAACCGCTGCAGGTTCTCGCAGAACAGGTCGTAGACGGCGTCGACGTAGCCGTCGATGGAGGCCGAACTGTGCGGTGACAGCAGGAGGTTCGGCGCGTCCCACAGCGGGCTGGCTTCGGGCAGCGGCTCTTGCGCGGTCACGTCGAGGATCGCAGCGGCGAGCCGGCCCGAGTGCAAAGCGTCGAGCAGCGCGTCCTCGTCGACGAGGCTGCCACGAGCGACATTGCAGAAGATGGCGCCGGGCCGCATCCGCTCCAGAGCCGCCGCGTCGATCAAACGAAAGGTCTCCTCGGACGCCGGTGCGGCGAGCACGATGACGTCGCTGTCGGCCAGTACTTCGGGGAGCCCGTCGAGACCGTAAACGGTCGCCACCTCGTCCGGACGAGGGCTCCTGCGCACGGCCAGCACGCGCATGCCGAACGCGTGCGCGAGGTGCGCCACCCGGCTTCCGATCGCGCCGAAGCCGACGATCCCGATCGTGAGGCCGGCGAGGCGGCGTCCATACGCGGGCTGCCAAACATGCTGCGATTGCGATGCATCCAGCTCGGGGAGGCGCTTGACGACCTGAAGCACCCGCGCCATCACGAACTCCGCGATCGGGGCGGCGGCAATTCCCGCGGCCGAGGTGGTGATGACTCCAGGAGCGAGCGCCGCACCGCGCCAGTGGTCCAAGCCGGCGCCGATCCCCTGAACCCACTTCAACTGCTGCGCTCTCTCGCCGATTCCGACAGGCAGCTCGAACGCCAGCATGACGTCGGCTTGCGCGAGCGCCGCCGACTGCTCGTCGCTCGCGGTCCGGCTGACGCGTGCGGCGGCCTCCATATCGCCGCGACCGCGAGCGCTTCGGGACTCGGCGGTGTCCTGGTAAGCGGCCGTGAGCACGGTCAGATCGGGCGCCACTGCCCGCACCCGGTCGACGATCGCCGGTGTGACCTCGCCGGGAAAGCCGAGCACCACGGTGGGGCTCAACGCGACTCCCCCCACGGCGCTTGCAGGATCGCCGTGCACATCTCGATCAGGTTGGTGACGAAGTCCGGCTCGTCCAGCTGCATCTCGTCACCGTCCTCGATGGCAATCGCACGTACGGCGAGCAGCGTAGTAGCAAGCTGAATCATCGAACGCAGCCGCTCGCTGCGCAGCGGCGGCTCCAGGTCGGACAGGCGCTCCTCGGCGTGCGCGAGCGTCTGCATCAAGGCCGGCGGATTGACGTCAGACGTCAGCAGCTGCGGGACGATGCGAAGGTAGTCCCGGCCACTCGGCGTGCGCAGCTCACCGGCCAGCGGGGTTACCACCACGGCAACGAGCTGGCGCAGGGTCGCCTGCGCCCCGACAACGTTCAGCAGATCCGCGCGCTCCCCGTCGACCACGCTCACGTGACGCTCGACGATTGCTTGCAGCAGGCCGTCGCGGGAGCCGAAGTGGTAATGCAGGGCGGACTGGTTGCGCTGACCGGCGCGCTCGGTGAGCTCGTTGATGCGCGTGCCGTGAATGCCCGCGCGTGCGAAGAGCTCCTCCCCGGCGCGTATCAGCGCCAGCTTCGCATCACCCATGTTGACAGATTCTAATGGCAGGCATTAACTCGGTGCCATGACCGTCCTGCAGTCACAGTCAGGCCTGCGCGTGCGTCGAATTGCCGGAGCCCTGGGCGCTGAGCTTCTCGGCCTGGACCTCGAGCGGCTCGATGACGCCGGCTACGCATCGCTTCGCGCGGCGCTGCGGGAGCATCACGTCGTCTTCCTTCCCGGTCAGAACCTGACTCCTGACGCCCATCGTGACTTGGGGCACCGCTTCGGGGAACTCGAGGTTCATCCGTACATCAGCAAGCTCGATGACGCGCACCCCGAAATCTGCGTGCTCAACAGCGATCACGGCTTCATCGCCGACGTCTGGCACACGGACGTCACGTTCGCCGCGTCACCGCCGCAGTTCTCGATCCTTTCCATGCGGGAGGTTCCGGCCACGGGCGGCGACACCATGTGGACCAACCAAGCGCTCGTCTACGCCTCATTGTCCGAACCGGTCAAGCAGCTGCTCCTGGGGCTGACCGCGGTGCACACGGCTGCGGTCTTCGGCCATCCGGAGCAGCGCGCCGAGCATCCGGTGGTGCGCCGCCATCCCGAGACGGGCGAGCCGTCGCTTTTCGTCAACCGCCAATTCACGTCGCACATCACCCAGCTGAGCCGGCCGGAAAGCGCCGCGCTGCTGCAGTTCCTCTACTCATTCAGCGAGCAGCCGTACTTCGCGTGCCGCTACTCGTGGACCCCGGGAACCATTGCCATCTGGGACAACCGGATCACCCAGCACTACGTCGTCAACGACTTCTCGGGCACCCGGGTGCTGAACCGGGTGACGGTGCTCGGCGACACGGTGGAGCCCTACGCCGACGTCACCCGCTGGCCGGCATTCAGCCCCCGCAACACCTCCGCGGCGCACTCCGGCGGCGCCACGTAGCGCTACCGCGCCGGCTACCGGCCATCCCGGCAATTCGTACGTATGCGATGAGTCGGCGCTTCGCCCGACTTAGTGGTAGATGACCGGGCTTCACGAGGTTCGATGGCATAACGGGCTGGTCTGGCGTTTTGCCACATTTAGTCGTCGCGAAATCGCGGGCGCCCTAGCTCCGACCTGCGATAACGCTCCATGACGCGGCGGTGTCGCGGCCGTTAAATCTCGCATCGGTGGCCGTCCGTCCGGGCAGATTCGGAGAAAATTTTTGCGTTCTTCTGCGGGCCAACGCGCTCCCCAATACGTTCAGTGAACAGGCACCGGGGGGCGCGTGTGGAGAACGGGTCGAAGCGGCGAGTGACCCAGGACAGCGAGGCGGCGATGGCGACGGAGATCGGACGGCCGCACCGCGATGAGTCCGTCACGTCCATCCGCCCCCGAGAGCCGCCAGGTGCGTCCCGTGCGCTACGTCGTGCTGCCGAACGCCGAGAACCCCTTTCTGCTGGCTCGCGTTCGCTGGCCGGACATCTATCAAGCCATCAGCCCGGTTCGACCCGATTGGCAGGACGATCCCGGGCTCTTCGACCTGCCCTACGCCCCAGCCAGCGTCCACATCTCCTACGAAACGGCGGCCGCCATCGCCGAGGATTGGGGAGCCCGAGATCCCGCGGAGGACGGCGAGCCGGAGCTCGGCCCCGACGCTGATTCGCCGGATGCCGTCGAACTGGTCGAACCTTTCCACCGCTGAGCGCAGAGCCTGGTCGATCGAAATCGACAAGTCGGCCAGGCAAGCTCTCGCGGCTGCCGACGCTGCCGCCGTGCAGCAGGCCGCCATAGCGCAGCGCGCCGCCGCCGCGACCGAGGCAGCTCGCCAGGACGCGTCCGCTGCCAAGACGCGGCGAGGCCGCTGGTTCCGCCGGCGGGCGGCTTCCGTCCCAGCGCTGGACCCACCTACCCGACGTCACCAGAATGCCCTTACGCCGCAGGATCAGACGCTCCTCATCGATCTGACCGAGCCGGCGACCGCAACCGTCGGATCGGCTGACCTCGCATGACCATCAAGGAGCCGCAGGAGGATGAACTCATCCCCACGGTGACCCCTTACGCCGGATCGCGACCCCGCTGGATCGACACGACGCCCCCCCAACGGGCCCCCACTGCGCCTACCCGGGCCCGCAAGCCCGACTACCGGCTGCGCGGGCTCGACCTCGACGCTCCTGCGCTTGTCGAGGCCAAGCCGCGCATCATCCGCAAGTCGCATCCGAGTCGCCGGCGCCGCCGCCGCCGGCTCGTGATGCAGTGGCTCGTCGTGCTGGGTCTGCTCGCGGCAACGGCCGTGCTGCTGCGGGTGTCGGTGGTACGTCCCTATGCGGTGCGGTCGACATCGATGGTTCCGACGCTCACGCCCGGCACCAACGTTCTGGTCCTGCGCCCCAAAGCGCTGACCGGACCTGAGAAAGCCGGCGACCTCGTCGTCTTCCACCGGCCGAACGGCTTCACCTGTAGCGGCACCGCCGACGCGTCGAAGGACTACCTCAAGCGGGTGATCGGCGTCGGCGGTCAGACGATCTGGTCAGCAGGCGATCGGATCTATGTCGACGGCCGAGTGCTCAACGAGCGGCGCTGGTACAACCAGGCGTTCGGAGAGCTCGGCCCCACCCCGATCGCTCGAACGGTCATTCCGGCCGGGAGCTACTTCGTCCTCGGCGACAACCGCACCGACCCGTGTGACTCCCGGGCGTTCGGACCGATCGCCGGCTCGTCGCTGGTCGGCAAGGTCGTGGCGACCACGACCCGTAACGGCCACCCGTCCGTGCACTTCTTCTAACGGAGAGCCTCCCGATGCTGCACGCCTTCCGGCTCTATCACCTGTTCACCCTCAGCTTCGCGCAGCTGATGGTCTCCTCGGTGCTGGTGCTGACCCCGATCCGGAGCCTCGACACGCGGCTGCGCTGGACCGGCTCGCGCTTCACCGAAGTCGCCCTCGGGGCCGTCGGAGCAGCCGTCATCGCTGCCGTCTCCTGCTTCCTGACGGTCGTGATTTCGGGTGAGCCGCTGAAGGGCGTGGAAATGGCCGCGTTCCTGCTGTGGCTCTTCACGACGGTCGTCATCGTCGCCCGTCCGGATAACAGCGTTATCGGCAAGATCTTCTACGCTCGTACCTGGCTGCCGGCTTCAGCTTCCTCGGGTTCGCCGCCTACGTGGCCTCGAATTCCGCCCGCTCCGTCGGCGAAACCCTCACGGCGCTGCTGCTCATCGTGCTCGACCTCGGCGCGTTCATGGTGTGGAACTCCAACATCAGCTACGTCAGTGACGTCATGTGCCGCACCCGCCGCACACGGCCGTTCCCGATCCCGGATCCGACGTACCAGCCGATGGTTTCGGTCCACATCATGGCCTACAACGAGCCCCCGACATCCTGCTGGCCACCATCAAATCCGTCGAGGCGCAGGACTACCCGAACTTCGAAGTCATCATCCTCGACAACAACACTCCCGATCCCGCCACCTGGGAACCGGTCGAGGAGTACTGCCGCAACCGCCCGCGGCTGAAGTTCTTCCATGTGGCGCCGCTGGCCGGCTACAAGGCCGGCGCGTGCAACCGGCCCTTCGCATGTACACCGATCCGGACGCCGAGATCATCGCGATGGTCGACGCGGACGACATCGTCAAGCCCTACTACCTCAGCGAAACCGTCTCGTACTTCTGCGACGAGCGCATCGGCTTCGTCCAGACGTGCGAGGGCAACCGCGACTACGAGGGCAGCGCCTACTACACCGCGTGCGTCGACTCCTACGAAGGCTTCTACCTCGCGATGATGTCCTCCCGGCAGGAGCGCGACACCGTGCCCTTCGTCGGCACGATGGGCATGTTCCGCCGCAGCGCCACTCGTCGGCGTCGGAGGCTGGAACGAGTGGTGCATCAGCGAGGACACCGAGGCGTCGTTGCGGGTTTTGAAGGCCGGCTGGTCGGGCCTGTACATCCCGCGCACGTTCGGCCGCGGGGTCGTGCCGCCGACCTTCGCCGGGCTGAATACCCAGCGCCACCGCTGGTGTTTCGGCGGCATGCAGATCCTGCGGCTGCACTGGCGCAGCCTGATGCCCTGGGACCGCTCGCCGGACAACCACCTCACCATCGCGCAACGCCGCGACTACCTGATGGCCTGCCTGAGCTGGCTCCGAGACCTCCTGATGCTCGGGTTCTCGATCCTGCTGCTCATCGTCACGGCCTTGGTGGTGACGGGCTCCAACTTCGTCCTGATGCCGCTCGGCGGCAACTCACCGCTGCTGCCGATGTCACTCATCATCGTCGCCACCGTGTGCATGACGTGGACCCAGCGCCACTGGACCACCATCTCGTGGCGCAGAGCCGGGATGGCCCTCGTCATCAGTCTCTCGGCCGCCTGGATCACCGCGCTGGCGTGCGTCCAGGGGCTGACCCACCGCGAAGGTGTCTTCCTGCGGACCAAGAAGAAAGGCGCCGACAAGCGGCCGATCCGCACGGCACTTCGACTGACCCGGGTGGAGACGCTGCTCGCGATTTCGCTGTACGCCTGTTTCGGTCTGCTGCTCGACCGCCAGCACCCGCCGTACATCCTCGTCGATCATCATCGTCAGTCCAGGCCAGCGTTTTCGCCTGCGCTCCCGTCGCAGCGCTGTGGAACACCCGCGCGCAGCGCGTTCCGGGATACGAGTACCGGACCCGCTACGCCACCCGGCGGCTGCGCCGGTCCCGTCGCCTGGCACCGAACTTCCTCACCGTTGGTTTCATGGGCGCGATCGTGCTCGCGCTTTCCGGCGGATTGGCAATCGCGGCGTTCTCCTCGCCCGGCAAGCTCGCCCCGGTACACGCCGTGACCGACGGCGGGGTCGGCAGCATTGCTCCCGTTTCGCAATCCGGGTTCACGCCGGGCCACTGACGCGCCATCGCCGCGCTCAGCAGGTCGCGGTGGCAACCGTCGCAGCGGCCTGCAGGCAATACTTGCTGAGATTCATGGAGAACTCGGCCGGTCCCTTCCCGTACGGATTGGCGTCGTGGGGGCCGAATTCCATTCCGAAGGCGATCGTGTCGAGCCAGTAGGTGCTCGCAAACGGAGCCCACCCGTACTTGCTCGCCAGCAGCGACCCGACGTCAGCAAGGGCGGCGCTGAGATCCACGTTCACCGCACCCTGCTTCGTGATGTCCGCTGCGTCCAGCACGAGCCAGACCGTTCCGCCCCACGGGACTGTCTGCCCGGACCCGAAGATGTTGTTGACGTACACCGACCAAGCCTGCGTGCCGGACTCGAACTTCCCGTCGATGGAATACGGGATGGTGGTCGTTCCCACCTTCAAGGCCTCGGGCAGTAGCGCCTGCGCGGCGTAGTCGGTCCAGACCATCACCTCGACCGTGCCGTTCGTCCGGCACGGCGTCGCCGTACCGGATGCGTTGAGCCACATGTCATACGCGACGTCGTAGGTGACGTTCGCGCCCTGCGCGTTGTACTCGGCCCGGCCGATCAGGTCACCGGCGATCGCATCGACCCGTACCGGAAGCCGGAAATCAGCGGAGGGCGGCGGAGACGTATCCGCGTGGCACTGATCGGTTCCGTACAGGACGCTGGGGTATCCGCGCACCCAGGTATTGCCTTCGCGGGTCAGGCAGGTGGCAGCGGTCGTACACGCGGGCGCGCTGGCCAAGGCGCCCTTGACGTTGAGCTCTCCGGACGGATCCACCGACATCCGGACGGACCCGCTGCTACCGGCACCGAGGTTCCACTCGTCGCCCGCCAGCTGGCCCGTCCCCAGCAGCGGTCCGGAGGGCGCACAACCTCCCGCAGTCGTGGGGGCGAACTGGCAGGCGGCCGTCCATTCCCAGCTCTGACCTTTAGCCGACGCATGGGGAACGAGCACTACCGCGCCGTGAGTGGGTGTGCTCTTGCCACACGCGGCCACGGCCGCCGACGCGCAGGCCAGACTGAGCATTGCCGCGCCCACCCGCCGGCGCGACGTACGGCCAAAACGCCTGTACCTCGGGCGGGTTTGGGCCATCAACCCTCCCGCCGAACCGCAGTGCGGATCCACACCGCCTCTTCCGGCGATTCTAGGTTGGAGGGCCCCTCCGGGCAGCCGATCGGCAAGACTGCCGGAGAGCCGGTGACGGGCCGGGTGCCGCTACGGTCGATTCCTGCACCTGCGCTGAAGGCGGGCAGGCAGCAGGCTCCCAGTCCGTGGAGGACGGCCACTGCGCTCTCAGCTTCGGATGCGAGGATGACCGTCGCGCCGACGGGTAGACCAGTCCTCCCGCCGCCCAACCGGAGGTCAGTCCCGCCCATGTCCACGCCCCGAAGTGATACCGGAAGCGCCCGAAGGGAGCGCGCCGCAGCGCTGCAAGCCACCCAGGCGAATGCCGCACGGCGGCGCCGGCGGATCGTCTGGGCGGCCATCGTCATCGTCGTCCTCGCGGTGGGCGGAATCATCGCCGCTGTCACCACCTCATCGTCCGGTGGCAAGAAGCCCGGTCCTTCGGCTGCGCCCAGCACCGCCCCTGGCCCGGAGGGCGTTGCGATCCAGCAAGGAACGCCGCTCGCTCCCCTTACGACCGCCGCGAAAGGCGCCACCGTCCAGGGCGTGCAATGCCAGAGCAGCGAGCAGCCCGCGTACCACATCCACACCCACCTCGCGGTGTACGTGAACGGCGTCCTACGCCCCATCACCGCCGGCGTCGGCGTCGTCGAACCGCAATCGCAGCAAGGCGCCAACCCTCCCTTCTACGGCGCGACCGTCTGCTACTACTGGCTTCACGTCCACACCCAGGACGGCGTGATCCATGTCGAGTCGCCGACCACGCAGGCGTACACGCTCGGCCAGTTCTTCGCCATCTGGGGCCAGCCGCTCACCAGGACGAGCGTCGGGCCGGCCACCGGGAAGCTCACGGTCTTCGTCGACGGGAAGCCCTTCACGGGCGATCCCGCCAGCATCAAGCTCGGCTCCCGTGAGGACGTCCAGATCGACGTCGGCACCCCCGTCCCGTTCCAGCCTGTCGACTGGTCAAAGTCCCAGCTCTAGCTCCCTCGCCCGCACGGCGCCCGGCCGACGGTGGGAAGCTCGACGGCATGAAGACCAGATCCGCCCTGCTCTTCGAGCAGCCGGGCAAGTGGGAAGTCACCGAGATCGACGTCGAGCCGCCGCGGCAGGACGAGCTCGTGGTGCGCATGGTCGCGGCGGGCCTGTGCCACTCCGACGATCACGTGGCCACCGGGGATCTGCCCTTCGCCGGCGCGCTTCCCGCAGCGGGCGGTCATGAGGGCGCGGGAATCGTCGAGGAGGTCGGCCCGCACACGCCCGGCTGGGAGGTCGGAGACCGGGTCGTGCTGTCGTTCCTGCCCGCCTGCGGCGTCTGCAAATGGTGCGCGTCCGGCTTGCAGAACCTGTGCGACAGCGGGGCCCGCGTGCTCTCGGGCGTGCGGGGAGACGGCACGAATCGGCTCTCCCTGAACGGAAAGCCGGTGGGGCAGATGGCGGGACTGTCCACATTCAGCGAGCGATCGACGGTCTCGGTGATGTCGGCGGTGAAGGTTGCCCCTGACACCGATCTGGTCGCGGCGTGCCTCACCAGCTGCGGGGTGCCGACGGGCTGGGGAGCGGCCGTCCACTCGGCGGAGGTCCGGCCGGGAGATGTCGTCGTCGTGTGCGGGGTCGGCGGTATCGGGATGAACGCCGTCCAGGGCGCTGCGGATGCGGGCGCTTCGATCCTCATCGCGGTCGATCCGGTCGAGTGGAAACGACTGCGCGCATTGGACTTTGGGGCCACCCACGCCGTCGCTTCGATGGACGAGGCCACCGTCATCGCCAAAGACCACAGCAACGGCCAGGGCGCCGACGCCGCCATCGTCTGTGTCGGAATCACCGCCGGCGAGCATGTCACCCAAGCGGTCGAGAGCATCCGCAAGGCCGGCACCTGCGTGCTCGTCGGGATGGGTCGCTTCGAAGACGACACCAGCATTCCGGTGCCTGTGCGTCACGTGGTGCTCTACCAAAAGCGCATTCAGGGTGCGCTTTTCGGATCGTGCTCACCGACGAAGGACATCCCCGCACTGCTGGAACTGCATCGGCTGGGACGGCTCAAGCTCGATGAGCTCATCACGACCCGCTACTCGTTGGACCACATCAACGACGGCTTCGAAGACCTGCGCTCGGGACGCAACATCCGCGGCGTCGTCGTCTACGACCAGGATGAGGTGAGCGCCGCGTGATCCCGCAGGCGATGCACGTCGGAACCGTCGACGTTCCCTGGGTGGAGAACGTCGCGTATCCCGGCACCTGGTTCCGGCTGCTGCAGGCCGATCTGTCCGCCGGGCTTTACACCATGCACGGGCGGATGGGAGCCGGCCTCGCCGTCGGCACACATCGGCACCACGGCGCGGTGCACATGTTCACGCTCAGCGGATCGTGGCGGTATCTCGAGCACGGCTTCCTGAACACCGCCGGCTCCTACCTGTACGAGCCGCCCGGCTCGGTGCACACCCTCGAGGTCCCGGCCACCAACACCGAACTGACCGAAACGTTCTCGGTCATCTACGGCACGACCGAGTATCTCGACGCCGAAGGGCATGTCGTGGGATTCTCCGATGCGGCGGCGGCGCTTCGCGGCTACCTCGAAAGTTGCGAAGCAGCGGGGGTCCCTCGTCCGGGTGGAATTCTTCGCTAGGAGGCGGGCGCATGTCCCTCGGCTTCGATCACCTGACCATCGCTGTCCCGGACGTCGACGAGGCTGAGCGTTTCCTTGCGGTGCTGGGCTTTCGGCCCGAGAAAACCGTGGTGGCCTCGGGCGAGACGATCGCCGACTACATGGGCATCCCGGGCTGGGTGTCCGACCACGTGACTCTCGTGCTGGAAGGGATTTCCCCGCGCCAGGAGATCCAGCTTCTGCGCTTCCACCACCCGACGCTCCAGTTCGAGGACGGATCGCCGGACCTGGCGCGCGCCGGCTTCAACCACGTCTGCTTCAAGACGGATGATCTCGACGGCACCCTCGAGCGCTTCGCAGCCGCCGGCTACAGGCCGCGCAACACCATCATGGCGTTCCACGACCGGCGGCTGGTGTTTCTCGACGGTCCAGCCGGGACGGTCTTCGAGCTCGCCGAGTGGACGAGCTCGCCGCCCGAGCCAGACGCCTGAAAGCGCAATTTCCGAAGGCGGCCGCAGCGGGCTTCAGATCTGTCAGCGTTGGTTGCGGCGACCGGACGCCATGTGGAGTTGATCTCTGTCTGACCCGGCGCTGATCGACGCCGCTCTGGGCGAGTTCGACAGCGAGCAATGTCGCGGCGATGACGCAGGGGCGACGGGGGCGAAAGTGCGCGACATCGTCCGCCGTGGTGTGCTCGAACCTGAGCATCCGGGCACTCCTGCTGGGCCGGCGGACCGAGGAGTGGTTCGACCCGACCGTTCCCGATGGGTCCGACCGCGACGTCGGGCGTTATGCCGTCTGGTGGTAGTAGTTGAACATCCACCGGACGCCGAAGCGGTCGAGGCAGGTTCCCCAGGTGGCACCCCAGAACATCGCGGTGGGCGGCGCGCAGTCCGACCCCCCGTCGGACAGCATGTCGTAGAGCCGCTGCGTCTCGTCGAGAGTGTCGGGCTCGAGGTTGATCGTCGCGTTGTTGCCGACGTTCAACTGCTGCCCCATGGACTCCACCACGTCGGTCGCCATCAGCACATGCCCGGCCAGGATCGGCAGCTCGGAGTGCATCACGAGCTTCTTTTCGGCGTCGGTGAACGTAGGCCCGTTCGGATCCGCCGGAACGTCGCCCATGCGCATCGGGGGTGCGATGTAGTCGGTGCCGAAAACCTTGCGGTAGTACTCGAAAGCCTCTTCGGCGTTGCCGTCGAAGCTCAGGTATGTGCTGACGCGGGCCATGGATGCCTCCCGGTTCGAAGCCGTCGATCGGTCGCTCAGGTAGACAGCATCGAAGGGCGAAACTCATCGGTCAACCCAGGAACAGCTCGCGGCCACAGGACCCCGGGCGGGAGGTCACCGCTTCGGCGGAAGGGGTCGGCCCAGCAGATAGCTGGTCCACAAGCCGGGCTCACGCGTGGCCCTTTTCGGGCGCTCCGGGCGGCTACGCGAATCGAGCAAATCGAGGAACGCATCCCACACGGCCGCCGGCCGGTAAAGGAGCTTTGACAGGCCCGGCCGGCGCGGCGCGTGCGGGTGCGGCCTCGTCGGCGCCCGGTGGGTGACGCGCTCGAGGCGAACCGCGAGAGCCGCACGCTCCTGCGGGCTCAGCTCTGCCTCCAGGGCAGCCAGCATCGCCGCTTCCTCGACACGGTGAGCCGCCATCAATTCCAGCAGCTGGCGATGAAGCAGGTCCAGGCGAAGGCTGCGCGCCTGCGCATCGCCCCAGAGCAGCTGATCGATCCCGCGAGCGGTCGCCTCCATGACGCGTGCCCGAGCCAAGTGGCGACGGACGGTGAGGCGACCTCCGTCGCACCGATTGATGACGGCCGGGAAGACGGCCACTTCCATCCCCAGCAAGTGACTCGAGAGCTCCGCCAGCACCAGGTCATACGTCTGCAGCAAGTCCTGGTGGGAACCCCCGTACCCGGCGCCGACCCTGCGGAGGTAATCGTCCAAAGGCTCGTCACCGGCGAGCTCCGCCACGTGCTGCAGCGCCGCATCGACCTTGTCATGAGCAGTGTCGGCAATAGCGGCAGCAGACGCACTGGTGAGATGGATTTCAGTAGTCATCGCGGCACACCTCCAGTGGGAGCGCACGACCGAAGCCCATTGCACGCTGCTGCGCGGAGTCGGTAAAGAGTCGTAGGTCCCGTGCAGGCAAAGGGCGACCGAAGTCTCCGGCGCTTCGTCTCGTCCGCCTCGTTGCCGTTGTGCGCGCCTGGGTAGGCATGTCAGGGTCGCGGGATGGATGACGCGACAGCTTTGGCCGAGAAGATCCGGCGCCGCGAGGTGAGCGCCCGCGAGGCGGTTCAGGAGGCGATTCACCGCATCGAGCGGCTCAACCCGGAGCTGAACGCGGTGATCAACACCCGTTTCGACGAGGCGATCGCCGAAGCGGAGCGGGGCCTGCCGGATGGCCCGTTTGCCGGGGTGCCCTTCCTGGTGAAGGATCTCGGAGTCGAGGTCGCCGGGCTTCCGGCCACCCGCGGCAGCCGGCTTTTCGCCGACGCGGTCGCCGCAGAGGACAGCCCGCTTGTCGCGCGCTACCGCAAGGCGGGACTCGTCGTGCTCGGCACCACCAACACCCCCGAATTCGGCAAGAACGCGAGCACCGAGCCGCTCATGTACGGCCCGACGCGCAACCCTTGGCGCACGACGCATTCACCCGGCGGATCGAGCGGCGGATCGGCATCAGCGGTGGCCTCGGGAATGGTCCCTTTCGCGCATGGCAACGACGGCGGCGGCTCCATCCGCATCCCGTCATCGATGTGCGGCCTGTTCGGTTTCAAGCCGTCGCGCGGACGGGTGCCGGGCGCCTCGATCGGCGACGGATTCGCCTACCCCCTCTCGGTTCAACACGTCCTCGCCACGTCCGTCCGCGACAGCGCGGCGATGCTCGACGCGGTCTGCGCTCCGATGGCGGGTGAGCCGTATTTCGCGCCGCCGGCAAGCGGCTCCTACGCCGCCGAGGTGATGACGCCACCCGGCTCGTTGCGTATCGCCGTCTGCACGACGACGCCGTTCGGCCACGCGACCGACGCGTCCTGCGCTGCGGCAGCGCAGGACGCCGCCAAGCTCTGCGAGTCGCTCGGCCACCACATCACCGAAGCGGCGCCGACGTATGACGCCGCCGCGGCGAGCCAAGCCTCGGCGGCCGTGATGGCCGGGGTCAGCCTGGCGGGCATTCGACGCCGGCTCGCGGAGTTGGGGCGCGATCTCGAGGACGGTGACGTCGAGCCGTTCACGCGATTCCTCTACGAACGCTCGACCGCAATGCCCGCTGATGCATTCGTCGAGGCCCTCCGGACCATCGAACTCACCGGGCGCGCCGTCGCGCCGTTCTTCGCGCAGTACGACGTGCTGATCACGCCGACGATCGCGGCGACCGTCCCGCCGCTCGGCCTGCTGGACACGAGCCGGCCGGAGAGCATGTTCGAGCACGCCGCGCGCTACGCCACATTCACGAGCACCTTCAACGTCACCGGCCAGCCGGCCATGTCGATGCCCTTGGCCACGGACGAGACCGGGCTTCCCGTGGGCGTGCAATTCGTCGCCGCTGCCGGCCGGGAGGACGTGCTCTTCCGGCTGGCCGGGCAGCTCGAGCAAGCCACACCCTGGCAGCGGACGGCGCCGATCGCAGCTCAGGCGTAACGCCTGCCGGTTTCTCGCCGAGGTTGGTCCGGGTGGGGAGTCTGTTTACCCGACCCGGACCTGCCGACTGCAAGCATCGTTCCCGCTTCAGCGCGGCGGCGCGGGGCCTAAGGCCCGGATAACGGGACCAAGGTCCCGACGAGAGGGCCGACGCTCAATCGCCCCTCTTCGAAGACAGGCGGACCCGGCAGAAATTCGCCGCGATCTCAGAGCGCTGTGAAGATGAACGCCAAGCCCGCGATGACGAAGCCGACGCCGGCGATGCGGAAGATCATTTTGGTCGGCGCGAGGTTGCTGTACGAGCGCATCGGGATGAGCTGCAGCTCCGGGTGGTCGTTGATGAACTGCAGATAGCGGGGACCGAAAAGCGCGAACAGCAGCGCGAAGACTGTCATGAAACAGCCGCCGAGCAGCCGGCCCGTCCTGGAGGTTTTGGTGCCCGGCGGGTCCGAGGTGGTGCGCTGCTCGACAGCCTGCCGGATCTTGATCACGTTCGAGTGGCTGCTCTTGTCCGCCAGGAGCACAACCACACCGGCGACATGGGTGTCGGCGAAGGCGCATTCGATCGCCGGCTGGCTGAAGATCGTGGCGGTCGCGCAGTCCATCCGCCCGCCGAGGCTGCCCGGCGACGCGGTGGTGAAGGGGCTGCCGGGAAGGTCGCGTTGCAGCACCCTCTCGAAGGCCTGCACTCCCGCGGGGATCGCCGAGGCGGGACGTGAGCTCTGCTCGGCGTAGGAGTAGGCGCCGGGCTGCCCGGCGGTGGTGTCGTACTCGGCAGCGAGCTGCCTGCCTGCGGGGATTGCAGTTTGCAGCGTCTGCCCGACGCCGTAGAACGCGTTGACCGGCACTGCATCGAGTCCGACGACTCGCTGGGGAACCTGGAGGTAGGTGTGCTCGGGCAGCGTCGGCCAGAAGAACGAGACCATCATCAGCACGAAGCCGAACGCGTAGACGATCAGGACGTTGCGGCGCCGAGCCATCATCCAGCCCAGCGGACCGCGCACCCGCCGGCCACTCGTCAACCCGTTCGGCACCGGCGTCGCGGCGGTCACCGGAGCCGCGAAGTAGTCCATGCCCGAGCCAGGGGCTTCGGGCGCCGAGGACATTGCAGCAATATCGGCACAAACGTCTGACTGCTTGATCGCGCCGACGGCTAGTCCCGCTGCGGCTCCGAATGTGTCAGGCGCTCGCCGACAGAGAGGGTCACGAAAGCGGCCGCGATGACGCACAGCAGGTTGACGACCAGCTGGACGCACGCTCCCCGGGCGTCCGAATAGCGACCGGTGACGGCGGCCGCAGCGATCCCCGCCGCCGCAGGCACCGTCGTCACGCTGATGAAAACCCCGACGAGGGCAGTGGACTTCGCTGCGGTCAGTGAGAGCGTCCCGGCGACGCCGGCAAGCAAAGCCACGATCACGCTGTAGACGTTGGGATGGGACACGAACGACGTCAGCGGATCATCGCCACGTAGGTAGGCGCTCGGCACTTCCCCAGCCGCGCGGAGCAGCGCCACAGCCGCCGCGGTCACCAAGATCCCCAGCACGAAGCCGGCGGCCACGGCGCGCAGCGACTGCAGCGCCCGCCGCATGTTGCGGCGCTTGATGGCGACGGCCAGCCCGGCCAGGGGTCCGAACTCCGGACCCAGCACCATCGCGCCCACGATGAGGATGGGACTGTCGGTGAGGAGGCCGACCCCGGCGATGAGAATCGCGATGGTGAGGAACGCCAGGTAGGTGATGGACCGGCTGCTCTCCTCTCCCGTCTCCGCCTCGAGTTGCTCCCAGATGAGCGCGTCGTCCTCGACGCGCGGCGAAGCGAGCAGGGCGGACTCGACGTGCGTACCCAGGGCGGTATCCAGGTCGGCCAGGATCACCGAACCGTGCTCCTCGGTGCCTGCCGCGCGAAGCTTGCCGAGCAGTTCACTGGTCGCCTCGCGGGCGATGTCACCGGTGACGATGTCGCCGACCGGCTCCAGGACGACCGCACGGTGCAAGGTCACGTTGGTGACCCCGGCCTGCGCGCGGATGATCTCCAGGACCGTGGGGGTCAGCGTGGGTGGGCAAACGACCCGAACGTGCAGCACGCCCACGAGTGTGCCCACCGCCGGAGATCTCAGCGATCGGGTGGCTGGAGCACCTTCAGCCCGACAGCACTGGCAGACCTCGCCAGCCGCTCGTCGTAGGTCAGTAGCGAATCCGCACCCACGGCGAGCGCGGCGGCGAGGTGAATGGCGTCCCGCGACCTCAGCTGGTCTTCGCCCACCCGACGGGCGCGCAGGAGAACGGCCTCGTCGAGCGGAAACTCTGCGACGCCGGAAAGCGCCGACTCGGCGACCGCCTCGATATCCGCCACGCCGGCGCGGCGGAGGGCCCGCCAAAGTTCAAGCCACGCAAACGATGACGATACGAGGAGCGCTCCGTCAGCTACCAGGCTTTGCAGCAATGCCCGCACCGCAGCTGACTCGGGCTCGATGACGACTCTTTTCAGCAGCGCGCTGGTATCGGTGTAGACCGTCGTCACCGATCGCCATCACGATCAAGCAATTCCGCAGTGGTAAGACCGCGCTTCAGCCGGATCGAAGGTGCAAAGTCGCGGAAGATCCTCGGTAGGGCCGCGTAGTCGGCGATGGTCAGCAGCGTCCCCAGCTGCGCCAGGGCGGTCCTGGCTGCGTCCTCAGGGTGAACCGAGCCTCCGGATCGGACGGGGACGCCGCGCGAGACCGCCGTCTCCCAACTGTCGTTGCACGCACACCGATGCGGAGGGCATGGGACGGCTTTCACCCCCTGAGGCGGTTCCCGCTTGCCGCCCGGATCGCGCGCCTCGCCGAAACTGTCGCACCCGGCCGTTAGCGTCGGGCCAACCGATCGACGAGGGGACAGGTAATGCAGGTCGCGCTCGTTCCTGACGAAATCGCGGTCCACGAGGTGGTCGGTGCGCAGGCCTTCTCGCGGGGGCGCGCTTACGCCCGCGGCGGCGCCGTACGAGACATCCGCTGGAACGATGACGGGCGGGTGGCGTCCGGAAACGTGCTGGGCAGCCGCCCTGGGGCATACGTCGCGCGAGCAGCCGTATCGAGGGACTCCCACGGGGCTCTCGTGTCATTCGCCGGCACTTGCACGTGCCCGGTCGCCGTCAACTGCAAGCACACCGTAGCCGTGCTGTTGGCCGCGCTTCCCCAGCAAGCAACCACGCCGCCTGCAGACGTGACGCCCGCTCGGTCGGCATGGCAGCTCACCCTGGACCCGATCATCGTCCAGGTCGACAAGGCTGACGCTGGACCGGATGTCGCCCTGCAGTTCGAATCGACCGACCGCGATGGCCTGGCCGGCGCCGTATCGATTCGGCCCGTGCTGCGGGGCAAGGCAGGCTGGATCCGAACCGGCATCTCCTGGACGAATCTGGGTTCGCTCCAGTACCACCGCGCTCCCAGCGTGAAGCGCCTCTACCGACTGCTCTCCGAATTGGTCGCGCTACATGCGGCCGGCCAATCGCAGCACTACTACTACTACTCGGCCTACCGCGAATCGTCTTTCATGATCGGCTCGTTCACCTCCCGGCGGGTATGGGACGTGCTCGCCGAGCTGCAGTCGGTGGGCATGCCCTTCGTTCGAGCCGGTCGCCCGCCTCTGCCGGTCGTCCTGCACGACACAGCCGACGTCGTGCTAGATGTGCGCGGAGCCGACACTGGCATCCTGATCGCTCCGAGGCTGCTGGTCGCCGGCAATGCGGTCGACGCTCGGACGCTGGGCCTGCTCGGCCAACCCGCTCACGGGGTGGCGTGGCGGCAGCCGGACTCCGGCGCATTGCACCTCGCCCCACTCTCGGCAGGGCACGACGTGGGGAGTCTGCTGACCCAAGCACCCCTGCTGGTCCCTGACGCCGACCGGTCCCGCTTTTTCTGCGATTACCTGCCTCGCTTGCGTCAGATGACAAGCATTGTCTCCACGGACGGCTCCGTCGAACTGCCCGTGCCGCAACCACCTCGTTTACGCCTGGTCGTCGAGCATCTGGAGCAGCACCAGGTACGCCTGGCCTGGAGCTGGAGTTACGACGTGGGAGACGCCACGCTCAGCGTGCCACTGTGGCCGTCCACGCCCGGCGATGCCGGCTACCGCGACATCGACACCGAGGCTCAGGTGCTAGCCGACGTGACCGCAGCGGCCCTGGCGCTGCCTGAGCTTTTCGAGGCGCGGGGGCTCGCGCCCGAGCGCGTGCTTTCGGGCATGGTCACGGTCGGATTCCTCGACGACGTGCTTCCGGTGATCCGTGCTCTGGACAGCGTCGAGATCACCGCCCTTGGCGAGGCGCTCGACTACCAGGAGGCGCGGTCTGCGCCGGTGATCTCGTTCGACCCGGCGGACAGCTCGGAACGCGATTGGTTTGACCTGTCCGTCAGCGTGTCTGTAGAGGGCGAAACCGTCCCGTTCGTCAGCCTGTTCACCGCCCTGGCACAGGGTGAGCCGTACCTCATCCTTCCCAGCGGAACGTATTTCGCGCTCGACCGACCCGAGTTCGCGGCGCTCGCGGCGCTCATCGAGGAGTCCCGGGCGCTGTTCGACCCGGAGCCGGGTACGGTCCGCCTGGGCCGGCTGCATGCAGGCATGTGGGACGAAATCGACCGGATCGGCGTCATCAATGCCCAGGCCGAGGCATGGCGAGATGCGGCCCGTGCCCTGTCTGCCGTGTCGAGCATCGCGGAGCAGCCGCTGCCAAGCGGCCTACGCGCCACGCTGCGTGGCTACCAGATTGACGGGTTCAACTGGCTGGCGTTCCTTTTCGAGCACGGTCTCGGTGGGGTGCTTGCGGACGAGATGGGCCTGGGCAAGACCCTGCAGGCGCTCGCTCTCGTCTGCCATGTCCGGGAAAAGGGGCACAGCGATGCGCCTTTCCTGGTCGTCGCTCCGACCAGCGTCGTCCACAACTGGGCGAGCGAGTGCCACCGTTTCGCCCCGGATCTCCCTGTGCGCACGATCACCGAGACCCGCAAGCGCCGCGGAGTCGACCTCGCCGACCTCTCCGCGGATGCCGCGATTGTGGTGACGTCATACACCTTGTTCCGCCTTGAGTACGAGCAGTACGCAGGTATCGAGTGGGCCGGTCTCTTCTTGGACGAGGCGCAGTTCATCAAGAACCACCAGTCGCTGAACTACCAGTGCGCGAAGAAACTCGAGACCCCCTTCAAGGTCGCCGTTACCGGAACACCACTTGAAAACAACCTCATGGAGTTGTGGTCGCTGCTGTCGATCACCGCGCCGGGGCTGTTGCCGAAGCCGCAGAAGTTCACCGACTACTACCGCCGGCCAGTGGAGAAGGAGGGCGACGCCGACCGGCTGGACCGATTGCGCCGGCGTATCCGTCCGCTGATGTTGCGTCGCACCAAAGCACAGGTCGTCACCGACCTGCCGGACAAGCAAGAGCAGGTGCTGGAGCTTGACCTCAACCCGCGCCACAGCAGGATCTACCAGGCTCACCTGCAGCGTGAGCGGCGAAAGGTGCTCGGCCTGCTCGGCGACCTCGAGAAGAATCGGTTCGAGATCTTCCGCTCGCTCACCCTCCTGCGTCAGGCCAGTCTGGACGTCGGGCTGATCGACCCCGCTCAAGCCAAGGTCCCGTCCACCAAACTGGACGCTCTCCTCGACCAGCTCGCGCAAGTAACCGCAGAGGGGCATCGAGCCGTTGTTTTCAGCCAGTTCACCCGCTTCCTGGGCCTGGCGAAAACCCGGCTGGAATCGGCAGGCGTCCCATACGGCTACCTCGATGGACGCACGAGACGCCGGTCGGATGCAATCAAGGCGTTCAAGGATGGGACGGCGCCCGTCTTCCTCATCAGCCTCAAGGCCGGGGGCTTCGGCTTGAACCTCACCGAGGCCGACTACTGCTTCCTGCTGGATCCGTGGTGGAACCCGGCAACCGAGGCGCAAGCCGTCGATCGCCTCCACCGCATTGGACAGACCCGCAAAGTGATGGTGTACCGGCTCGTCGCCCGCGAGACCATCGAGGAGAAAGTCATGGCACTGAAAGCCGGCAAGGCGGCGCTGTTCGACAGCGTGATGGATGCCGGGGGGGCGACTACAGGCCGGCTCACCGCCAGCGACATCCGCAGCCTCGTTGAATAGGCTTTCGGCCTCGGTTCGTCGTGCGCGAAAGCCCCGCCTTGATGGCTGTCCCACGGCATCTCCCGGGGCCGTTCCGAGCGAGGCTGAGGGATGTCTTTCGCATCCTTTGAGCAGCTGCTACTGCTAGTCGACGCTCCCGGCGGGAACAACCCACTGAGATGGTTGTCCTGTCACCGCGGAGATGAGCTCAAAGTCAGCGTCGTAGTGCAGGACCGCAACGTTCATGCCTTCCGCCGCCGCTGCCACCAGGAGGTCGGGGATCTTCCGTCCGCGCTGGCTTCTTGCCGCGAGCAAGTGTTGAACCTGAAGCGCCCGGCGCACGTGGGCCGAGTTGGTCTCGACCCTTTCGAATGCATCCAGGGCATCCATGAGTGCTTCCCACTCGTCAGCATTACGAGCCGAGTAACCGATCTCGAGGTCGCAGATCGTCGGCCTGGCCAACTCGCCGGCTGCTGCCATCGGTTCGATTTCACTGCGAATGCTTGATGTACCGAGCCTCTTGATCACGCTCGTGTCGACGAGGTACCTCACCGCCACGCGTCTTCACGATCTTCGAACTCGACGCTTGACAGTGTGTCCAGAGCCTCAGTCACTTTGGCTCGCCAGCTGAGTGCAGCCCGTCGCAAAGCTTCGTTGACCGTGTCGCGAATCGTGCTCGTGCCGAGCTCGGCGCGAGCGGCACCGAGAGCTGGCTCATCGACGTCGATCAAGTGCTTCGCCACACCGGCAGTATATACGACCTGCCAGTCGGTATATCTCGTCAGCAGCCGGGCCGGTCACCCGTTGCGGGCGACCGCTCCGAGACGTCTGGCGCGTGACAGTCAAGCGAGTGGTACATCGACCGGACCCTTGCGGAGCTTATGGGACGGCTTTCACACCGCTGACGCGCGGCGATCGGGAAGTGTCAGGGCCAGGTGGGAGGATCGGGCACGATAGGTAGCCGCTGGCCGAGGAGGTAACCGTGGAGGATGTCCGCTTCACAACTCCCCTCTACACGTTGGCCGAGGCGGCTCGAACCCTTGACGTCCCGGCGGCGTCATTTCAGACCTGGGTACGTGGGTACGTCCGCAGGCCGCCCGGCCGTGCATCGGTCATAGGTGAACCGATCGTGACGGCTCTCCCGGCGAACGGCCGCGACGCAACCGTGCCTTTCGTCGGCCTCGCGGAGGGATACGTCCTGGCTGCGATCCGGAAACAAGGGGTGCCTCTACAACGGATTCGCCCGGCACTAGCTGTGCTTCAGAAGGAGCTGGGACTACAGCATGCGCTCGCATCCGAACGGCTTTACACAGATGGGGCGGAGCTGATCTTCGACTATGCCCACCGCTCGAACGACGAGTCCTCGCGTGAGCTGGTAGTTGTGCGCCACGGGCAGCGCGTTTTCAACGACGTGATCGACGCCTATCTCCGCCGCATCACTTTCGCTCCCGATGGTTGGGCGCAACGCATCCAGCTGCCCCAGTACGAGCGTGCAGCCGTGATTGCTGACCCGAACTTTGGTTTCGGTCAACCTTCCTTTCTTCACGGCCGCGCCCGGGTTACGGACGTCCTCGAGCGGTTCTGGGCGGGCGACGACTTGACAACGCTCTCAGAAGAATTCGGCGTCCCCCAGATCGAACTCGAGGATGCGGTGCGCGTTGCATCCCGACGGGCTGCCTGACCTCTTCGTCGATCGAAGCCTCGGCCGAATCCAGGTCCCTGGCCTCCTGCGCGCAGCGGGTCTTAGGTTGATCACCTTGGCCGAGCACTACGGCATCCCAGCAGATGAAGACGTCGAGGATGTCACCTGGCTGGAACTTGTGCGGAACGAGCAGCCGTGAAGTCCCACGCAGTCCGCGCATTCTGCCTTTCCGCCGGAAGTCTGCCAGCTGCTGGCATGGCCGCCCGCTTCATTGACAACTTGCAAGCAATTACGGAGGCGTGCGTCGACGCTGGACCGTTCATCTACGCAGTGCACGTGTCACGCATTACTCGGTTGTCCTTGGACTGAGACGCAACCGGATTGTGTGGCCGAACGGCCCGGCTGGGGCATGGTGACGAGTCGCCATGATTTGTTCGCAGAGCTTGTTGTTAGTTACAACGTTGCGGAGGGCGTGGGATTCGAACCCACGATGAGGCGCAAACCCCATAGCGGTTTTCAAGACCGCCGCCATCGGCCACTAGGCGAGCCCTCCTGGCGCAGCCAGGTTACCGAGGATCGCAGACCCGCCCGTCGGCAGCTCCTCCTGCGCAGCCCAGACTCGGGCAGAAAATGGGAGGCCCCTGCGGGTGTTGTCGGGAAGGATGGCGGCTCGTGCTCCTCACCCTGACGTCCTCGGCTGAAAACGCGTCTGATCTGGGCTACCTGCTGCACAAGCACCCGGCGCGGGTCCAGCAATTCGATGTCTCGGTCGGGACGGCTCACGTCTTCTATCCCGAGGTCACGGGCTCGCGATGCACCGTCGCGTTACTGCTCGAGGTCGACCCCATCGCACTGGTACGAGGGCGAAAGGGGCCGGCGTCCGAAGGGTTCGCCCTCGGGCAGTACGTGAACGACAGGCCCTACGCCGCCTCGAGCATGCTGGCAGTCGCCATGGCTCGGGTGTTCAAGACCGCGATGGCCGGCCGCTGCGATGCCCGACCCGAGCTGCCCGGCACCCGGCTGCCGCTGGAAATCAACATCCCGGCGCTGCCTTGCCGGGGTGGGGTCGACCTGGCGACCGCGATCTTCGAACCACTGGGCTGGCACGTCGACGCGCGTCCAGTGCCGCTGGACGAAACCCGGCCGTCGTGGGGCGACTCCCGCTACCTGCAGCTCAGGTTGTCAGGCACGCTCACGCTGGCCGAGTCGCTGAGCCAGCTGTACGTGCTGCTGCCCGTGCTCGATGACGCCAAGCACTACTGGGTCAGCCCCGACGAGGTGGACAAGCTCATCCGGTCCGGCGCGGGATGGCTCGCCGCACATCCGAGCCGCGAGCTGATCACGCGTCGCTACCTGGCGCATCAGGGATCCCTGACCCGCTCGGCACTCGCCCGGCTCGCCGAAGTCGACGATCTCGACCCGGAACGGTTCGACGACGCCGTTGCTGCGGTCGAGGTCGGTGACGAGCCGGATCGCCCGGTTCCGCTCGCCGAGCAGCGCCGCGGTGCGGTGCTTGCTGCGCTGCGCTCTGCGGGTGCGAGCTCGGTGGCGGATCTGGGCTGCGGCGAGGGCGCCTTGGTGGCGGCGTTGCTGGCCGACCGGGCCTTCGCACGCGTCGTCGCTGCCGACGTGTCAGCCCGAGCCCTCGAGCTCGCCGCCCGCAAGCTTCGCCTCGACAGGATGCCCGACGTGCAGCGGCAGCGATTGGACATCTTCCAGTCGTCGCTGACGTATCGGGATGCCCGGATCGCCGGGCTGGATGCGGCTGTCCTCATGGAAGTCATCGAGCATGTCGACCCGCCTCGGCTTGCCGCGCTCGAACGCTGCGTTTTCGGCGAAGCTGCGCCGAAGACGGTCATCGTCACGACGCCAAACGCCGAATTCAACGTGCGGTACGAGGGTCTCGCCCCTGGCCGATTCCGTCACCGTGACCATCGCTTCGAATGGTCGCGCGCCGAATTCCAGTCATGGTCGTCGCGGGTGGCGGCGCGATTTCCTTACGACGTTCGACACCTTCCCGTCGGGCCCGAAGATCCCGAAGTCGGCCCGCCGACGCAGCTGGCCGTGTTCACCCGTGTCGTCCGGTCACCCCGCGAGGCTGTCGCATGAGTACGCCCGTAGACACTGCTAGTGCGAGCCAGGAGCTCGCCATCCCGGCGCTGAGCCTCGTCGTCCTCATCGGCGCTACCGGATCGGGCAAATCCTCTTTCGCCAGAGCGCATTTCGCTGCGACCGAGGTGCTGTCCAGCGACACCTGCCGGGCGCTGGTCGCCGACGACGAGAACGACCAAGGGGCCACTGGCGACGCGTTCGACGTCCTCAACTACATCGCCGGCAAGCGACTGGCGCGCGGACGGTTGACCGTGATCGACGCGACGAACGTTCAGCCCGAGGCACGCAAGAAGCTGGTGGCGCTTGCCCGCGAGCACGATGTACTGCCGGTCGCCATCGTGCTCGACCTCCCCGAGCAGGTCTGCCGCGCGCGCAACGCCGATCGGGCGGATCGCCAGTTCGGCCCACACGTGCTGCGGCGGCAACGTGACCAGCTCCGCCGCAGCCTCAAAAGCCTTTCCCGAGAAGGCTTTCGACACATCCATGTGTTGCGCAGCGAGGAGGACGTCGCGGCCGCGAGCATCACACGTACCCGGCTGTTCAACGACCTGCGCGACCAGCACGGACCTTTCGACGTCATCGGCGACGTGCACGGCTGCCGGGCCGAGCTCGAGGCACTGCTGGCGGAGCTGGGCTACGCGCTGGCACGTGACGAGCAGGGCCGGCCCGCCGGCGCGTCGCATCCGCAGGGGCGCCGGGTCATCTTTCTCGGTGACCTCGTCGACCGCGGTCCCGATACGCCCGGCGTACTGCGACTGGTCATGGGCATGGCTGTCGACGGCAGCGCGCTGTGCATCCCGGGAAACCACGAGAACAAGCTGCTTCGGGCCTTGCGCGGGCGCAACGTTCAGATCACGCATGGCCTTGCGGAATCGCTGGAGCAGCTCAAGGCGGAACCGGACGAGTTCCGCAGCGCGGTGGAAGCCTTCATCGAAGGTCTCGTCTCGCACTACGTCCTCGACGCGGGAAAGCTCGTCGTCGCTCATGCCGGCTTGACCGAACGGTTCCACGGCCGTGCTTCCGGCCGGGTCAGGGAGTTCTGCCTCTACGGCCAAACCACCGGTGAGACGGACGAATTCGGCCTCCCGGTGCGCTACCCGTGGGCCGAGGACTACCGAGGCACCGCGACGGTTCTTTACGGCCACACGCCCGTTCCGGCCGCCGAGTGGGTCAACAACACCCTCTGCCTCGACACCGGCGCCGTCTTCGGCGGGCGGCTCACTGCCCTGCGCTACCCGGAGCGCACCGTCGTCAGCGTGCCGGCGCAGCGCGTCTACTACGAACCGGCCAGGCCGTTCCCGGCTGTGGCCGAGACAGCCTCCACGACAGCGGACACCGCAGCACGCCGCGACCCCGAGGTACTCGACCTCGGCGACGTTCTGGGCAACCACATCGTCGAGACCGGTCACCACGGCCGCATCACCGTTCGGGAGGAGAACGCGGCTGCCGCGCTCGAGGTGATGAGCCGCTTCGCGCTGGATCCGCGGTGGCTGATCTACCTGCCGCCGACGATGAGCCCGGTGGCCACCTCAAGCCGGCCGGACCTCCTCGAGCACCCTGACCAAGCCTTCGACGCGTACCGGGCGGATGGCGTGGACGCCGTTGTCTGCGAGGAGAAGCACATGGGCTCGCGGGCGGTCGCGCTCGTTTGCCGCTCGCCGGAAGCCGCTGCCCAGCGATTCGGTGCAACCGCCGCCGCGCTGGGCGCCATCTGGACGCGCACCGGAAGGCCTTTCTTCGCGCCCGCGCTCAACGCGGAACTCCTCGCGCGACTGCGCACCGCGATCGACGCCGCCGGTCTGTTCGCCGAGCTCGACAGCGACTGGGTGCTGCTCGACGCCGAACTCATGCCTTGGAGTGCGAAAGCCGAAGACCTGCTGCGGACGCAATACGCCGCGGTCGGGGCGGCCGCCCGCTCGGCGCTGCCTGCAGCGGTCCACGCGCTCGAGCAGGCAGCCTCGACAGGCCTGGACGTCGCGGAACTCCTGGCGCGCACCCGCGCACGATCAGCCAGCGCTGAGGCATTCACCGCCGCCTACCGCCGCTATTGCTGGGAAGTCGACGGCCTCGACGGTGTTCGGCTCGCACCGTTCCAGGTGCTGGCCGCCGAGGGCCACTCGTTCGCCGAGCAGCCCCATGCGTGGCATCTGACGCTCACAGACCGCCTCGTGCAGGCAGCCCCTGATGTGATGACCACGACCCGGCGCATCGAGGTCGACACCACCGACCCGACGTCCGTTGCTGCGGGCACGACCTGGTGGGAGAAGCTCACGGCTGCCGGCGGGGAAGGCATGGTCGTCAAGCCGGCCGGCAACCTCACCCGAGGACGCCGTGGTCTCATCCAGCCGGGCTTGAAGGTCCGCGGGCGCGAGTACCTGCGCATCATCTACGGCCCGGACTACACCGAGCCCGCGAACCTCGAGCGGCTACGCGATCGCGGGCTCGGGCACAAGCGCTCGATGGCGGCTCGCGAGTACGCGCTCGGCCTCGAAGCACTCGACCGCGTCGCGCGGAACGAACCCCTGTGGCGCGTCCACGAGTGCGTGTTCGCGGTGCTGGCACTGGAATCGGAGCCCGTCGACCCTCGCCTCTGACCGAGGCGACTCGTGAGGCGGCCTCCCTTCACGGGTTGACATGTGACCATACGGTCACCTATCTTGAATCGCGTGGACGAGATCTTCAAAGCGCTCGCCGATCCGACCCGGCGCGCGCTCCTGGACGAGCTCTTCCGCAAGGACGGTCAGCCACTGCGTGACCTGGAAGCCCGCTTCCCGATGTCGCGCTACGGCGTGATGAAACACCTGCGATTGCTGGAAGAAGCGGGCCTTGTGGTGACCCGCAAACGAGGCCGGGAGAAGCTGCACTTCCTCAATCCGGTGCCGATTCGTCTCGTCCACGACCGCTGGGTCAGCAAGTATTCCGAACCCATCGTCGCCGCGCTCAGCGGCCTCAAGAGCGAACTGGAGAAGACCATGGAAAAGATCTACGAGATCTACATCCGCACCACGCCCGAGCGCCTCTGGCAGGCCCTCACGAGCCCCGAAGACCGCCCGCATTTCCAGTTCGGCAACACCGTCAGCTCCGACTGGAGTGTCGGTGCTCGCGTCGAGATGTCCAACCCGAAAGCCGGCTTCCTGCTCGGCGACGGTGAGGTGCTCGAGGCCGACCCGCCCCGGCGGCTGGTCACCACGATGAACGCGCTGTGGAGCGATGAGGTGAAAGCCGAAGGGACCACGAGGCTCACCTACGAGATCGAGGAGGTCGGCGATTCCTGCCACCTGACGCTGACGCACGACCAGCTGCGCGAGGATTGCAATCCTGAGATCTACGGCGGCTGGCCGATGATCCTTTCCGGACTGAAGACCTGGCTCGAGACCGGTGAGGACCTGACGACTCCCGGGTCGCTGATGTACGCCTGAGCCAAAACCTCAGCCGTTGCGGGCCATTTCGGGCCCGGTGAGCCGGCGCAGGAGAGGCATGGTCGACGCCAGAATGGCCAGCGCCGCCAGCAGGCCGCCGATGAGGACGACGTAGTACTCCAGGCTCGGAGCCTGCAGCGCGTAACCCAACTGCGAGCGCAGGAAGAGCTCTGCCGCGCCGAAGCCGGCGGCGACCGCCACGGCGGCCGCCGCCAGCAGCGGCACTACGCTCTCCCACAGCACGACCTTGCGCAGGGCGGCCAGCGGAACCCCGGAGAGCCGCAGCAGGCTGAAGGGGCGGCGGCGCTCGGAGAGGCCACCACCGACACTGACGGCCAGGCTGCAGCCGGCGACCGGGAGGCTGGCAAGGATCACGACCTCGGCCAGTTGCTGGTACTGCCGGGCCTGCCGGGCAGCGTTCTCGTCATTCTCAACGATCGTGGACGGCCCGCGGATGCCGGGGGCGAGCCGCTCGATGACGGTGCGGGCTCGTTCGATCGACGCGGCAGCGCCGTTCGTGTCCACCTGAAGCGCGATGGGTGGCAGCGCCGAAAGCTGTGCGGCCGTGATCGGCGATGCCGGCCAGCGGGCACCGGGCGGTGTACCGAAGATCGCGTCGAACGAGACGGCGGCGGTCGTCGCGCCGGGCGCGCACCGACCCCACACCGCAGTTCGAGCAAGCTCACTGCAGAGCACCACTCCGGTCGGCGACGCGACACGGACGGGGGCGCTGCGCGGCGAGGGCGGCGGTGGGGCGGGTGGCGGTGTCAGCGTCGTCGCATGCATGACCGCCGTGCCCGTGACGCCCGGCGTGGTCTGCAGATCGGACAGGAGCGCAGCCGGCAGAACCGTCGACGGATCTGGCGAATGGGGGTTCAGGAACTGGTCGCCGTAGATCTGCACGATCGTGGATGCATCGGTCGCATTGCCTTTGGACGCCCCCTGGTGCGCGATGAACGGAGTGAGCACGGCGACTGCAACGGTGCCGATGAACAACGCGAGCACCAAGCCGCTGATCGCGCGAAAACCCCCGCGGGGATCGTCCGCGAGGCGACGTCCCGCAATGAGCGCAGCTGGACGATTGGTTCGGCGACTCAGCCAGCGTGCGCTCACCATCGTCAGCCACGGACCGCCGCTCACCAGCCCGCTCATCACCAGGAGGAAGCCGAGGAGGTAGGCCACGACCTGCCCCGGGCCGGTGCGCGGCCGATCGCCCGCCAGGAAGTAGGCGAGCTCGAAAAGGCCTGCAAACAATGGCCACAGCCGCCACGCCGTCGGCGGTTTCGGGGTCGTGCGCCGGCTCACGCCGAGCGGCGAGATCACGACGCGCCGCAGTGCGAGGCGTGCCGCCAGCGCGGCCACGAGCGGAACGCCCACCGCGACAGCGACGATGTCGGCCACTGACAAGGTGAGGTCGCTGACGAAGAACCGGTCGCCGGTGAACGGAATGCCTGCCACCAGCGGCCGTAGCGCGATGAACAGGCCGAAGCCCAACGCCGTCCCGGCGACGACCGCGACGCTGGATTCGACGGCAGACAGGATGGAGATCTGCCGCGGTGTGGCACCCACGAGACGCATGGCCGCGAAACGTTGCTCCCGCCGTGCCGCCGCGAGGCGCGTGGCGGAGCTGATGAAGATGGCGACGGGAAAGAGCATCCCCAGCCCCACGACGGCGAGGATCAGATCGATGCCGTTCTCGTTGATGCCGACCCCGCTCGGACAGTCACCGCAATCGCTGGGCGGACGCGTGTTGAGCCTCCACACCTCCGCGGCACCGGGGATGGCACGCACCTGGGCCACCGTTCTTCCCACGACAGCAATGAGGGAGTCGGGCGACGGAAGGCCGGCGTTGCCGATGGTTCCGACGAGGCGCCCCGGATACCGATCGGCGAGCTGGTCTGGCGGCGTCGAGCGGATCAGCTGGGCCAGCGCGGGCGAAGCGAAATACTCTCCGGGCGCAGGAAATCTCCAAAGTCCAGGAATCACAGGGGATTTCGCGCCGGTCGCGGCGACATCGGCCCTCACCACGGTGCGACCGCGGAAGATGTCATCGGTGAGATGGCCCCAGAGCGGGTCGACACCAGGAGCGGCCTGCGGATCGCGGTCGATGCTCGATCCCGTGGCGAGCCAGGCGTAGCGGGCGTTCTGGTTGTTCACCCCGTTGACCCCGCTCAGCACGGTGAGCAGCATCGCCGCTCCGATCGTGACCGCAACGGTGATGCCGATGAACCTGACCAGTGCTTCACGGCCGCCCCGCAGGGTCAGGTGCAGGCCGAGCCGGATCACCGGCTGAAGGCTTCTGTGATCAGGGCGCTGACCCGGCCGTCGCGCACGACGACTTCTCGATCAGCATAGGCCGCCACCCGAGGCTCGTGCGTCACCAGCACGACCGTCGTCCCGAGCTCCCGGACGCTGTCGATGAGCAGGTTCATCACCATCTCGCCGGTCAGCGAGTCCAGCGCTCCCGTCGGCTCATCCGCAAAGAGCACCCGCGGCCGGGTCACCAATGCGCGGGCGAGTGCGACCCGTTGTGCCTGCCCTCCGGAGAGCTCTCCGGAGCGGCGCTCTTCAAGGCCGGCGATGTCGAGACGCGCGAACCAATCCACGGCTTGCGTCATGGCATCCGGCCGCGACATTCCCGACAGCAGCAGGGGAAGCGCCACGTTTTCGGCCGCGGACAGCTCCGGCACGAGCTGCCCGAACTGAAAGACGAACCCGAAGGCGGCGCGGCGCAGCCCGGTTCGGCGGTTCTCGTTCAGCGTGTCGATCCGGGATCCGTCGAAGACGACCTCTCCCTGATCGGGGACAAGGATCCCGGCCAAGCAATGCAGCAGCGTCGACTTGCCGCTGCCGCTCGGCCCCATGACGGCAAGGACTTCGCCCTGAGCCACCGTTACGCTCGCCCCCTGCAGCGCGGGGGTCTGGCCGAAGGACAGTCGCAGATCGATCCCCTGCAGCAACGGCGTTTCAGGCATTGGCGGCCACCTCCGTGGCCAGCGCGCCCAGCCGGGCGACGGTGGTGTCCAGCCAGCGCAGGTCGGCTTCAAGATGAAAGAGGCCGTAGTCGGCGAGCAGCGCGTCGGCCACATCACCCTCCCGCTTGCGCTTTGTCAGCTCCCGCATGCGCTCGAGATGCGCCGCTCGCTGAGCGTCGAGATATTGCTCCGCCGGACGCCCCGACATCAGCGCCAGCACGACCTTGGCGAAGAGCACCGTCTGCAGGTGCGGCTCCGGCGTCACCGGCTCAGCGAGCCACGTCTCCAATTCGGAGACGCCCCGCTCGGTGATGACGTAGCGCTTGCGGTCCGGCCCGGCGCCGGGCTCGGCATCGGCCGCGATCACCTTGCCGTCCCGGGTGAGCCGGGCGAGCGTCGAATACACCTGCCCGAACGGCAGTGGCTTGTCACGACCGAAGTAGGCGTCGTACTCCCGCTTCAGGTCGTAGCCGTGGCTGGGCTCGCGCTCGAGCAGCCCGAGCAGCGCGATCGGAACCGTCATGGCGACACCGTACACCCCGTGTATACACCGGGTGAATAGTCTGGCCGACGGACCGAACTCGTTTGACAGGAACGCGTGGTCAGGAACGAATGGACGACGTGCTCATCGACTGGCATCGTGCAGAGGTGCTCAGCGGATGAGCGAGTCGCCCCTGGGTGCCGCGGTCCATCTCGAGGACGCGACACCATCGCCGCCCGTCGCGCCGGTGGCCGACGACCAGCCCCGAGCCGTCGTCCGAGCGCTTTCCGCGGTCACGTTCCTGCAGTGGTCCGGGGCCAGCGTCGGGCTGCCGCTGCTTCCCGTGTATCTCGAGGACCGCGGTGCGTCGAGCGTCACCGTCGGGTTCGTCGTAGCGGCCTACTTCGTGACGGGCGTGCTGCTTCAGTACGTCGTCGGCCGGCTGGTCGACAAGGTGGGCCCGGCGCCGGTGCTGCGTGCCGGGCTCGTCGTCTTCGCGATCGGCGGGCTGACCCTGGCGCTGCCGTTGATGCCCGGCATGTACGCGGTGTCGCGGGTGCTGCAAGGCGCGGGAGCGGGAGCAGCCGAAGTCGCGGCGCTCGCGGCCGTGGGCGTCGTCGTGCCCGGCACTCAGCGCGGGCGGGCGTTCGCCTCGATCTACGGCAGCCAGCTCGGCGGTATGGCGATCGGCCCGATGGTCGGCAGCCTCATCGGCGCGTTTTCGGTGACCGCGGTCTTCGTCGCCGGTGGTCTGATCTCACTGCTCGCCTGGATCCCCCTCGTCCTGTTGCGCGGTCGCGCCCAAAGCCTCGCGCTGCGGCCTCAGCCGGGCGCGCTGGAGGTACCCGAGCCGGCGGCGACCGACACCGAGCGGGTCAAGGCCGCCCCGAGCATGGCCCGCCGGGTCCTCATCGGCGCCTTGCTCAGCGCGGCCGCTTTCGGCCTGACCGTCGGTGTTTACGAGACCTGCTGGACGCTGCTGCTGACCAGCCGCGGCGCGCACGCTTGGCAGGTCGGGCTGTCCTGGACGCTGTTCTGCATCCCGTTCGTGGTCTTCTCGCGGCCCGCCGGACGGCTCGCCGACACGGTCGACCGGCGCCATCTCGTCGTCCTTGCGCTCACGGTGGCGCTGGCGTGCTGCGCCGTTTACCCGTTCCTGCACAACCTCGTCACGCTGATGCTGCTCGGTGTCGTCGAGGCGGCCGCGACAGCGATCGCCATCCCCTCGGTGCAGTCGTTGCTCAGCCAGGGCACCCCCGTCACCCGGCTGGGACGCGCGCAGGGCCTGTTCGCCACCGCCGAGACCTCAGCGACCGCACTCGCCGCCGGGATCAGCGGCTCGCTGTTTTCGGTGCGCGTGTGGCTGCCGTTCGTCGCCGCCGGAGTGCTCGGCATCCTGCTGATCGGGATGCTGCCGGCGGTCTGGGCCGCAGTAGCCGGGCGAGCTTCAGACGCACCGGCGACCGCGCAGGCCTGACTGCCTAGCGACCGGCCCCCACGTACTCGTCCGGATGGGTTTCGGCCTTGTCCCGCGCCTCCGGCGGTTCGACCGACAGGTGCGGCGTGACGCGGTCGAGCCAGCGCGGGAAGAACCAATTGCGCTTGCCGAACAGGTGCATCAGCGACGGGACCAGCATCGTCCGCAGGAGGAACGCGTCCAGGAACACGGCGGTGGCGAGACCGGTGCCGAAGATCTTGATCGTGCGCCCCGGCGTCAGCAGGAAGCCGAAGAAGACAGCGATCATGATGAGGGCCGCAGCCGTGATGATGCCGCCGGTCTCGGCCTGGCCGAAGGTGACCGCCCGCTCATTGTCCTTGGAGCGCACCCACTCCTCGTGAATGCGGCTGACCAGGAACACCTGGTAGTCCATCGACAGCCCGAAGAGGATCGCGAACAACATCACCGGTATCCAGGCATCCAGCGGGGCGCCTGGCCCGGCGCCCAGAGCGTCCGATCCCCAGCCCCACTGGAAGATGGCGACGCCGATACCGAAGGAGCCTCCGGCCGCGAGCAGGTTCATGATCGCGGCGGTCAGCGGCACCATCAGGCTGCGGAACGCGAGAGCCAGCAGGATGAATGACAGGCCGACCACGACCGCGATGAACAACGGCATCTTGCGACTCAGGACCTTGGCGAAGTCGACGTTGATGGCCGTGGATCCGTACGTGTAGATGTGGTTCGGCGTGCCGTTGTACAGCGGAGGCAGCACGTTCGAGCGCAGCTGACGCACCAGCTGGTAGGTCTTCTCCGACTGGGGTGACGTGGTGGACTTGAACGTCACGAAGGCGATCTTCGACTCCAACTTCGTCGTGCCGATGCTGTTCGGGTCGACGCCCGGCACGGTCTTGAGCACCTGGGACACCCGCTGCAGGTAGGCGTCCTGCGATGCGCCAGGCCCGCTGACGACGGCCTCGACCGCCGAGTTGTAGCCCACGCCGAACTCGGAGCTGATGAGGTCGTAGCCGGTCCGCGTCGTCGAGCCCTTCGGATCGGTGCCCTGGTCGCTGGCGCCGAGTTGCAGCGAGAAGAACGGGATCGCCAGCACGACGATCAGCGCGCCTGATCCGAGGGCGATCACGCCCGGGCGGCGGGCGATGAACTGCGACCAGCGAGCCCAGCGTCCGATGGGGGCGTCGGGAATGAACTCTCCGGCGCGCACGGCGGCGCGTTGCCTGCGGGGCAGCACCTTCAGCCCGAACAGGCTCAGCATGGCCGGAAGCAACGTCAGCGACGCCGCCATGGTGAAACCAACGGCGAGCGCCGTAGCCAGTGCCATCCCATTGAAGAAGCTCACGCCGAGCGCGATGAGGCCCAGGATGGCGATGCACACGGTCGTTCCGGCGAACAGCACCGCGCGACCCGAGGTGTTGATGGCCGTGGTGATCGATTCCTCGATCGACAGGCCGCGGCGCAGGTTGCGGCGATGTCGCGTCACGATGAAGAGCGCGTAGTCGACGCCCACGCCGATCACCATCAGTTCGGTGAGGTAGGGCGTGATGTTCGAGACGTTGATGCCGTGGCTCAGGATGTAGATCACGCCGAGTCCGCCGACGAGCGAGACCGCGGCGCAGGCCAGCGGCAACACCGTCGCTGCCACGGTGCGGAAGACGATAGCCAGGATGATCAGAGCCGCCAGGAAGCCGATGAACACCGAGCTCCCCGAGCCGCCGCTCTGGCCGACCCCGCTGAAGGCATCGCCGGTGAACTCGATCTGAAGTGTCGAGGTGCGCAGCTGCTTGATCCGGTCGTAGACGTTCTTGAAATAGCTGGGCGTGTAGTGGTCGTTCTGCCACGTGATGTTCACCAGCGCCGTGGTCGAACCATTTTCAGCGTTCAGCAGCTTCGGGTTGCCGCTGGTGACGGCCGAGGGCTTCGAGCAGTCGATCGATTGCCAGGGATCGGCAACGAGCGCCACCGAATTCCCCGAGCTGCACAGCGCGCCGAGAGCGGTCTGCAAGCCTGCCGGCGACGCCTTGAAGGCCCCGGTCCTGTCCTTGAGGACGACCGTGCCGGTGACCCCGTTCTGATTGTTCAGGCCGGCGCTCTTGAGCAGCTTCGCGACCGTCGCCGTCTCGGTGTGCGGCAGGCTGAACGTGTCCTTGTAGGCCGCCCCGCCCATGGCGCTGGCAACGCCCTGGGCAACCACGATCAGCAGAATCCAGCTGACGACGACCAGCCATCGACGACGGATCGCCAGGCGGGCGAGTGATCCCAAGGTGAGCTCCTGAGGTGTCTGGGCACGGGCCGGATGTGCGCCGGTTGCAGTTGTGGCCAAGCCGCGCGCCTCGCCCGAGATGGCTGGTGGCCGGCGGGCCCGGACGAGCGGCCTTAACAATCTCGTTGACATCCAATCGCGGGACTCGCAGCGACGCCAACCATTTGTTCCGTTTGTTCACCGTAGGGTTACCGGACTCACCAATCGCCCGCGTGAGGTCGTGACAGATGTCGCAAACAGTCGGAACCGTCATGGACCGCCGTACGTTCCTGCAATTGGCCGGCGCTGCCGCTGGCGGGGCAGCGCTGGCTGCATGCGGTTCGTCGGCGCCCAAGCCGGCCCCCGGCGTCACCGCCTCCACGACCACGTTCCGATCAGCTGCCCGGCGAGGGCAGTCGGAGACGTTTCAGGTGATCCTGCCGCCGGGAGCGAGAAGTCCCGCCGGCCTTCCGGTCTGCCTCGTCCTGCACGGCCGCGGTGACGACCATCGGGCGGCGATCCGGGTGGCCCACCTCGACCGCGCGCTGGCCACCATCACGTCTGCGGGCGCGCCGCCGATGGCACTGGTGGCGATGGACGGAGGCGACCACTCCTACTGGCATCGCCGGGCCGACGGCGATGATCCCCAGCGCATGCTGACCGATGAGTTGTTGCCCCGCTTGACGACGGCCGGGATGCGGACCTCGCGGATCGCCCTGTTCGGCTGGTCGATGGGCGGCTACGGCTCGCTACTCCTCGCCGAAACACTCGGCAAGGCACGCATCGCGTTCGTCGCCGTGGACAGCCCCGCACTGTGGCTGAACCCGGGCGACTCGGCGCCAGGGGCATTTGACGATCGCGAGGACTTCCTTCGCAACGACGTCTTCGCCGGCCGGAGCAAGCTCGCCGGAATCCCGGTGCGCGTGGTGTGCGGGAAGGCGGACCCCTTCGCGCCCGCGACGCGGGCCTTCGTGCCGGGCGTGCCGGATCTCGTAGCGGCCGAGTTCCCACCCGGCGGCCACGACCCCGGTCTCTGGACGTCGACAGCCGTAAGTCAGCTGACGCCGCTGGCGCACGCATTGGCCTGACGAGCAACCTCCAGGGACCTTTGCCTCTGGCGCCCTTGCCGGCGCCGGACTGCACTAGGTATGGACGGCACTTGCGCGTCCATGTCGCGCCCGAGGAGGCCGTCATGATGCGGTCGTTGCTGGCACTGCAAAAGCGGTGTGCGCGCTTCGCGAGCCGGGTGCGGGTTCCCTCGCTCACCGCCATCGCGCTGCCTGTGGTTCTCGTTCTCGTCATGGCCGGCACCACCGGCTGTGAAACCCGGCCAACCCTCGCGATGGGCGCCAGCGGCAGCTACGTGACGACGCTCCAGCAGCGCCTCATCTCCTTGCACTACGACCTCGGACGCATCAGCGGGGTCTTCGACTACGACACCCAGCACGCCGTCGTCGCGTTCCAGAAAGTCAACAGCCTCAGCCGGGACGGGATCGTCGGGCCGGGCACCTGGGCCAAGCTCGACCAGCCTTACGTCCCCCGGCCCCGCCAGCCCAAGATCCCCTCAGCGCTCGAGGTCGACCTGAGCCGTCAGGTCGTGTACTGGACGTACCTCAGCACCGTCGTTCGCATCATCGATGCGTCAAGTGGAAACGGTCAGCTGTACTGGTCCGGCGGCTGGCAGCGCGCCGTCACACCGGTGGGGAACTTCCACGTCTACAGCACCTACAACGGCTGGCAGTACGGAACATTGGGCCCCCTCTACCGGCCCGCCTACTTCACCGGGGGCTTCGCCGTCCACGGTTCGCCGTCGGTGCCACCAGTTCCGGCGAGCCATGGTTGCGTACGCGTGACCGTCCCGAGCATGGACCGGCTCTGGCCCTTCATCTACGTCGGGATGCCCGTCTCGCTCTACTACTGATCGCCGCGAAAACGCCAGCGCCACTGGCAAGGCGTCGTAGCTGACGCGCCGCCAGTGGCGCCGGGTATCGGGGAGAGGCTACGACAGGCGGTCGCGGTCCCGGTCGGCCTCGGGCTGCCGCGGCTTCACACCGGAGTGCCTGGGCAGACCAGGCTTGCTCTCGTCCGCCGTCCGCTGCTGAGGCATCGCCGCCGCCGAGGGCATGGCGGGCCGGACGGCGGTCGGTGTCCGGTCTTCCTCGCCCTCACGCCGGCGACGCCAGATGAGGAAGAAGATGAAGCCGGCCACGGCAAGCAGGCCACCGAGCAGCCACCACAGCCACGTCGCGTCGGAGCCGGAGCCCTTCGCCGCGGCGGGATGTGTCACCGGCGTCGCCGGCGCAGCCGCAGCGGCCGTGATGACGAGACCCACCGTCATCGCCGCCCGCTTGCCGTTGGCGGCAATGCCCGAGACCACCAGCATGTGGTTGCCCGCCTTCATCGACATCGGCAGGGTGAACTCGGCTCCACCGGTCTTGTCGGCACCGATCGTCAGCTTGGTCAGCAGGACCGGAGTCGAGAAACCCCATACGGTTGCTGGGGTTCCGGCCTTGAAGCCCTTCAGCCACACGTGCAGGTGACCACCTTGCACGGCGGTGAAGACGGACCCGGCCGGCAGCATGACCTCGTGGCCGTTGACGATCGCCGCCAGCTCGAGGACGAGGCCGCCGGAGGTGAGGACCAGGCGCGAGTGCGTCCGGCTCAGCGTCGAGGCCGCCCCGGCGCCGTCCAGCGTCACGGCCCCGTCGCCCGGCTTGACGACGTCGGCCACGTTCGGCGCGCCCTCACCCGTGCCGTCCGTCGCTGACGGACTGGGAGAAGCCGAGTCCGCCGGCGAGCCCGAGGACAGCTGGCTGTTCGAGCCGATCAGGTTTCCGCCCAGCAGACCGAGCGCGTTGTTCGACGCGCTGGCCGACGGAGACGGTGTCGGCGTCACGACCGGGGTGGGAAGTGCCTGCCCGGTAAGGGAATCCGCCGCATCGGTCGAGCCGCTCAGGGTCACCGTCACCGACACCGTCGACGAGGCGCCCCCGGCCACCCCGGTCACGGTGACGTGGCCGGTCGAGTCGACGGTGGCCACGCCGCCGGTCGTGCTGAACGTGTAGAGCGCGCCGGGCTGGTAGTTCGTGATGTCGAACGTGAACCCGTCCGCCGTGCTCACCGGGGCGGAGAACGCGGGGGTGACACCGGTGTTCAGCGCCGAACCGGTCTGGTCGGCAGACGTGGCGGCGTAGCCATCCTGCGTCGCCAGCACGGTGACGGTCGCCGATTCGCCGGCGTCGAGCCCACTCACCGAGATATCCGAGCCGTTGACGGTCACGACGCCATGGGTCGTGGTCGCCGTGTAGTGGACGTCAGGCGAGTAGTTGGAGATGGCGAAAGCGAAGCCGCCGGCAACCGACACGGGTGCCGTCAACGTCGGCACGGTGCCGCTCAGCAGCGCCGTCCCAGACACGTCCGCCGAAGCGATCGAGACACCGGGATCGGTGGCCGTGACGGTGACGTCCGAAGACTCTCCCGGCACCAGATTCCAGACCACAACGGTCGAACCGACCTGGGTGATCTGCCCCCCGTTGGTGGCGCTGAAGGTGTAGACCAGGCCCGGCAGGTAGTTGGCGATGTCGAAGCTGAACCCGTCGTTCGTCGGGGTCACGTTCGACAGCACCGGAGCCGTTCCAACCGAAAGAGCTGCACCGGTCTCGGTCGCCGACGCATCCGTGTAACCGGTGCGCGAGACACCGACGGTCACGTCAGCGCTCTGATCCGCAGCCAGGCCGGAGACCACGACGTTCGAGCCGCCGTACACGTTCACCACCGCACCGTTGGTGGCGTCGAACGTGTAGAGCGCGGAGGGAACGTAGTTGGTGATCTGGAAGGAGTAGCCGCTCGGCGTCCGCGTCACCGCGGAGAACGTCGGAGCGATACCCGCCGCCAGCGAGGACCCGACAAGCTCGGTGGACGTGGTGGTGAAGGCGGCCTTGGCCGCCGTGACCGTCACGGTCGACGTCTGCCCGGCACCGAGGCCACTGACGGTCACGGTCGACCCGCTGCGGGTCACGGTGGCGCCATTCGTGGCGGTCACCGTGTAGGTCGTCCCCGCGTCGTAGTTCGAGATGTCGAACGTGAACCCGTCCGTGGTGCTGACCGGCGCCGTCGTCGTCGGGAGGGTGCCCGGCGCGAGCGGCGTGACGGAGTTGGACGGTGCGCTCACCGGACCGGTGCCGCTGCCGTTCACCGCGTAAACCTCGAAGGTGTAAGCGGTTCCGTTGGTCAGGCCGGTGACGGTGGCGCTGGTGTTCGTCGACGTGCCGTCGTTGAACTGGGTGTACGCACCACCGCTGGAGTACCAGATCTGGTAGTCACTGATGGAGCTGGCGCCGGTGCTGCCGGCTGTCCAGCTGACCGTTGCCTGCCCGTTGCCGGCCACCGCGCTCACGTTTGCCACGGCGCCCGGAAGCAGCGACGGGGTCACCGCGACGCGCGGGTCGGACCGCACGCTCAGCCCTGCGGCGTTCTGCGCCTGCACGGAAACGTAGTACTTCGTGCCGTTCGTCAAGCCGGAGAGCGTGCAGGTGAGCCCGCTCGTGCTGCACGTGGTCACCTGGCTACCAGCCGTGGCCGCGGAGAACGCGGTCGCGGTATAGCTGGTGATGGCAGAGCCGTTGTTGTTCGGTGCCTGCCAGGTGATGACGGCGCTGCCATTCGTCCCGTTCGCGGTGATGTGCAACGGGTCAGGAGCGTCCGGGAAGGTGTACGGCGTTGCGGTCTTGGTTGCCGACGTGGCACCGACACCCGCAGCGGACACCGCCCGCAGGGCGACGGCGTAGCTCGTCCCGTTGGTCAGGCCGTTGACGGTGATCGGGCTCAAGGTCGACGCCACGCTCACCCAGCTACCGCCATTCAGCTGGTACTGGTAGCCGGTGATCGCCTTGTCGCCCGCGCTGCCCGCCGTAAAGGCCATTGTCAGGTAGCTGTTTCCGGCCGTCAGCGTGTTGATCGTGGGGGCCGAAGGCCGGGTGAGCGGGGTCACCAGGACGCGGGGACTCGACTCCTGGCTGGAGCCGGTGGAGTTGGTCGCCACGACGGAGACGTAGTACGCGGTGTTGTTGGTGAGCCCCGCGATCGAGCACGCCGTGGACGTGGTCGTGCACGTCCCGAGCGGAGTCGTCGACGCCGCAGACGCGTACGCGGTGGCGGTGTAGCCGGTCAGCGGCACGCCGCCGTCGTCGGTCGGCGCCGTCCAGCTGACGTCGGCCGATCCGGTGTCGGACACGGCCGCAACCCCGGTCGGCGCACTCGGCAGCCCGGCCGGCGTCGCGGTCGCCGGAATGGACGACGCGCCAGCACCGATGGCGTTGTCAGCGCGGACCTCGACGACGTAGTGCATGCCGTCGACCAGCCCACCGATGGTGAACGGGCTCGACAGCGTTCCCGCGTCGAACCAGGTGCCTCCGTTCAGCCGGTACTCAACTGCCGTGATCGGCGAGCCACCATTGCTGGCAACGGTGTAGCCGACCTGAATCGTCCTGTCCCCGGAGGCCAGGGAGACCACCGGCGCACTGGGCGTCGCGCTCGGGCCCACGGTCGTCACCAGTGACGGGACGCTCGCGCCGGCCGAGTTCACTGCGCGCACGGTGATCGGGTAGCTGGTGCCGTTCGCGATGCGAGTGCCCGGGTTGCTCGACAGCGAGGTGATGGTGAGCGTGCTACCCGAGACGTCCGCGGTCGCCCACGTCGTTCCGCCGTCGGTGCTGTACTCCCACGACAGGATCGCAGCGCCGCCGTCCGACGCGTCGGCGACGGTGGCGATCAGGGTCTGGTCGGCACGCGTCACCTCAGAGATCGTCGGCTGCGCCGGGACGGTGGCCGGGATCGCCGTGACCGGCGTCGAGGCCGCACCGTTGCCCTGATCGTTGACCGCACGAACGCTTACGTCGTAAGGAGTTCCGTTGGTCAGACCGGCGATGACGAAGTCGCTGCTGAGCGTTCCGGTGTCGGTCCACGAGCCACCGTTCAGCTGGTACTCGTAGCGGGTGATGGCTGCACCGCCGTTGGAAGCCGGCACGAACGACACCTGCAGCGAGCCCGCCGCCGGGGTCACGGCGCTGATGGTCGGCGCAGCAGGCGTTGTGGCCGCGATACCCGTGGCGACGGCCGAGGCCTGGCCTGCGCCGACGCTGTTCACCGCACGGAGCTCGACGTAGTAGGTGGTGCCGTTCTCCAGCGGGGTGGTGCCGTCGCTGGACAGGGTCGAGATGACGAGCGGGCTGCCGTTGGTACCGGCATCACGCGTGCGCCAGGTGGCACCGCCGTCGGTGGAGTACTGGTAGGTGGTGATCGGTGCGCCACCGTCGCTCGCGGGAGGGGTGAACACGGCCGACAGCTGCGAGTCCGAGCCGGCAACGGTGTCACCGACAATCGCCGGAGCACCCGGCACGGTAGCCGGAGTCGCGGCCTGCGGAGCAGAGGCGGCACCCGCACCGATGGCGTTGACCGCACGAACGCTGACGTTGTAGGTCGTGCCGTTGTCCAGGCCGCTCACCAGGATCGGGCTCGACAGGGACGGGGCGTCGACCCACGGGCCGCTGGTCGTCAGCTGGTACTGGTACTTGGTGACGGTCGCACCTCCCGAGCTGCCGGCCGAGAAGTTGATGGCAAGGGTGCCGTCGCCCGTGGCGATGGTCGAAACACTCGGCGCACCAGGCACATCCGGGGTCGTGACGGTCGAGCCCTGTGACGCCGCGCCCGTGCCGCTCGGCGAGACCGCGCGCAGCTTGATCGTGTACTGGGTGCCGTTGTCAAGGCCGTTGATGGTGATCGGGCTGGAGGTGGTTCCGGCGGAGACCCAGCTGCCGCCATTGAGCTGGTACTGGTAGTCGGTCGCGGTACCGCCGCCGAGGTAACCCGGCGTGAAGGAGACGGTGGCGCTGCCGATGCCGGTGGACACCGACGTGATGGTCGGGGCTCCAGGCGGCGCCACGGGACTGCCGGTGGCAGGAGCGGACGCGTCACCGGCGCCGATCGCGCTGACCGCCCGCACCTGCACGGAGTACGTCTGGCCGTTCACCAGACCGGTGACCGTGACCGGGGAGGTCGCCGTGCCGGCCGAGATCCAGTTGCCGTCGCCGTTGACCTGGTACTGGTAGTTGAGAATCGGGCTACCCGAGGCCGGCGCCGGGAACCCGACGACGAGCGTGCCGTCGCCAGGCGTGACGGTGGAGATCACCGGTGCCGACGGCGGGGCGCTCGGCGAGACCGACGCCGAAGCGGTCGACGGATCGCCGGTGCCGAACGAGTTCACCGCGGAGACCTGGAAGACGTAAGCGGTGCCGTCGGTCAGGCCGGTGACGACCGTCGACGTGCCGGTGCCCGTACCGTCAGCGAAGGTGGTCCAACTGGTCGGCGAGCTCGCCGGGGCGTACTGCACCACGTAGTCGGTGATGTCAGCCCCGCCGGTGTCGACCGGGGCGTTCCAGGAGAGCGCCACGGCCCCGTCCTGAGCAACGCCAGTGACATTCGTGGGCGCACCGGGGGCACCGGTGACGTAGGAGATGGTGACCGAACCGCTTGCCGCGTTGTTCGCGTACCACTGGTACAGCGCGCTCAGCCCGGAAACGCCGGCGGTGTCGTTCTGGCCCGGGTAACCGCCGTAGCCGAACCACTCGTCGGAGGTACCGGAGCCGAACTCGACGCCGCCCTGGGCGCCGCCCTGGGCGCCACCACCACCGGCGCCAGAAGCGCCGCCGTCACAGCCGGGCGCGGGCGCGTTGTTGCAGACCGTCGCAACGGTGATGCCGTTCTGGCCCACTTTCGAGGTGGCGTCGGTGCGAGAGGAGAACGTCGAGTACGGCAGCCGGCCGAGGGTCGGCGCGTACTGACCGCTACCACCCGTGCCGCCGGCCCCACCGGCGACGATCGTCGCCGTGCCGACCTTGACGACGCTCGCCGCGCCGCCGCCGCCGCCGTAACCGGACGAGCCCTGGGGACCGGCGACGCCGCCGTCGCCGCCGTTGTAGCCAAGCGGGTTGCTACCTCCGCCGGCCTCACCGACGTAGTAGCTCGCCGGGCTGTTGCTGCCGGCGCCGTTCGCACCATTGGCACCACCGGAGCCGACGCCGATCGTCAGCACCTGGCCCGGGGTGACGGCGATGGTGCCGCTCACCACGCCCTGATAGCCGCCGGGAGGCGGGAACCCGGCGGAGTCACGTCCACCGAGACCGCCCTCGGCGCCCACGACAGTCAGGTTCAGCGAGGTGATCCCGGCGGGCACGGTGAACGTCGTCGTCGACCCGGTGTAGCTGAACGTGTTGGTGACCGTGCTCGGCCCCGAGGCGACAGCCTTGGTCGGACCCACGATGACCGCGACGAGCACCAGAACCGAAGCCACGAGGATGGCCGTCACCCGGCTGGCCGAAAGGCGCATTCCCTGCATTCCCCTACACCCCGCATCTGCCGGCGGGAGAGCTCAGCTCCAGCTGAGCTCGCCTCTCGGCGCCTAAGCCACGCACGCATCAACAGGTGCGCGCGTCCGTCCAGCCACCGGCACGCCACGGGAATACCGCGGTCGAAAAGTGACCAACGTCCTCCTCGACGGTTACTTTCGACTGCTTAAGTAACCGAATTGCCCTTGCACCCTTTCGGGTGACAAAGCACTCTCGGCCTGCAGAAATCTCGTGGAGAATTGGCTCTGTGTTGTGTTCACTTTCTGACCAAGCAGTCGAAGAGGCCGCCCGGCTGACTGACCCGTAAGTCAGGAACGCAGCTCCGGGGTCGGTCTCGCAGCACCGCCCGCTACTGTTGAGACGCGCCGGCGATGGACCGCGCTGAACCCCAGCTACGATCCCGGGAGCCGCGTGCCCGAGCCCACAATGCTGCCGGCGCTGCGGGAGCTGTTGCGAGCGGCCACATCGGTCCCGCTGAACATCTCGGCATCGGCTCTCGAGCGCACGCGTGAGCACGTCGACGCCATCGACGCGGCGCTGTCCGATGGCCGGGCGATGACGGAAACCGTCGAGCGCACCCGCCGCTCGATCGAGTCGCTGGAGGCGGTCACCGCCGGCCACTGGCAGCACCTGCACGCCCTCACCGAACGCCCCGGATACCGCTTGCTCGACACGCTCGCACGACGCATCGGCCGTCCCGGGCCGCGCGGTGAACAGCCAGCCCCGCCGGAGTCCAGCGCTTCGCCAGTGCAGCCACCTCAGCCACCCATTGCCGTCGCCGTCATCGAAACCCGCGAGCTGCTCGCCGCAGTCGCGCGGCAATGTGCCGACGACCCGGCGAGGTCCGAAACCGTCGAGCGAGCCCGGGCAGAACTCGGACGCGTCACACCGGATCTCACCTCGGCCCAGGCCTTGCAGCCAGAACTGGACGAGCTGACCGTTCGGCTGCGGGCCGGCCAGGAGCGCCTCGCCGGCATCCAGAGCCAGGTCTACGCCGTTCAGCGCAGAATCAACAGCCGGATCCTGGACACACTTCGCCTGCCCGCTCGCACCCGGCGGGAGGTGACGAATGTGCCGGCAATTGCGGGAGAATCGGCCCGCACCGGGTGGCCGCCGGTCCCGGCCGGTGCGGACGGCGACAGGACAGTACTCGCCCGCCTTGACGTGCCGGAGGCACCCGCCGTCGTGCTCGAGGGAGAAACGCTCCTGCTGGCCGGTTGGGCCTTGACCGCGCAAGCACCGGTGAGCCGGGTGGAGGTGCGCGTCGACGGCGAGCCCGCCGGACGGGCACGGCTAGGCCACGTCCGAGCCGACGTTCACGCGCGGTACCAGTTTCCACACGCCCTGCTGAGCGGGTTCGACTTCCGGCTCGACCCCACCCTGACTCGCGGCCGCAGGTTCGTGAACGTCGATGTCGTGGCGCAGACGCTGGACGGCCAGCGAAGCCTCATTGCCTCCCGTCAGGTGTGGGTTGCTGGGGCCATGGATCGCGCGATCGATATCGACACCGAGGCCGGTACTCAGGTCAGCGCGACCAGTCGCACTCATCCGGCCAAGACGCCGCATCTCCTGGTGGTCACGCATGATCTGGGCTACGGAGGGGCCCAGCTCTGGCTGCTGGAGCTGCTCGATCGGATGGGTGCGGGCCGGGACTTCCCCGCGACTGTCGTGTCGCCCGGATCGGGACCGCTGGCCGCGGCGGTGCGCCGGCTCGGGATAGCGGTTCACGTGAACGGCGTTGTGCCGACCGATCGAGCAGACGCGTACGAGGGACGCCTGGCGGAGCTTGCGGCATGGGCTGCGCCGCAGGGCTTCACCCACGTTCTGGTCAACACCTTCCTCTCCTTTCCCGGTGCAGATCTGGCGACCCGCCTCGGCCTTCCGTGTATCTGGGGAATTCACGAGAGCTGGCCGCCGGAGGTCTTCTGGTCCGTGGCCTACCCGTCGGGGGGCATCGACCGGCCTGTCCGGCACGCCGCGTTGCGTGCACTCGCATCGGCGCGCGCGGTGATTTTCGAGGCCGACGCCACCCGCGCCCTGTACGCCGACTACACGCGGCCCGCAGCCGCCATGGTCGTCCGGTACGGCGTACGCACCCGGGCCATCCGGGACTACTGCGCGGCCGTCGATCGCAGCGCTGCCCGCAAGGAGTTGGGCCTCACCGGTTTTCGCCGCACCCTGCTGGTGATGGGGACCGTGGAGCCGCGCAAGGGCCAGACCATGCTCGCCCTGGCCTTCCAGCAGATCGCGCAGCGGCATCCCGACACGGCGCTGGTCTTCGTCGGCTCCGGCGACACCCCGTACGCCGCCGGCCTCATCGAATATCTCGCCGTGGTCGGCTTGAATCAGCAGGTGCGTGTGGAGCCTGTGGTCTCCGATGCCCATCCCTGGTATCGCGCTGCCGATGCTCTGGTGTGCGCGTCTGATCTCGAGAGCATGCCCCGCACCGTCCTGGAGGCCATGGCCTTCGGCTTACCTGTTGCGGCGACGAGCGTCTTCGGGCTTCCCGAGCTCATCGACGACGGCCGGACGGGCCTGCTCTTTGAGCCGGCGGAGGTCGGGGCGGCGATCGCCGGGCTGGAGCGGCTGCTCACGATGAGCCCCGCGGGGCTGAACGAGATCGCCGCAGCGGGGCAGCGGCACGTCTTCGACGAATACGACTCCTCCGGCTATGCCGACCACATCAAGAACCTGTTGTATGCCGGCTCGGACGAGGCGCTGGCGAGCTCACGTTGACGAAGGTGGCTGAGCCGGGACGCACCGCCGTGCTCGTGGTCGGCGCGGGATTCATCGGATCGCACATCTGCCGGCAGTTGCTGAGCGAGGCGTTCGACGTGCGAATCCTCACCCGATCGCTCCCGTATGCCGCTCACGCGCGCTTGCTCGACGGTGCCGAGGTGCGCATCGGCGACGCGACGGATCTCGCTACGGTGACCGCTGCCCTGAGGGGAATCGACTGGGTCATCTTCGGTGCCGGCGGCCTGGTGCCGGCGGCCTCGCAGGCACATCCGATCCCGGACATCTCGCTGGCGCTCCGGCCCTTGCTCACCGTGCTCGACGCCATGGCGCAGTCAGCCGTCACCGGCTTCACGTATCTGTCCTCGGGCGGAACGGTCTACGGCCCCAGCGTCGCCGGCCGGATCCGCGAGGACCATCCGACCGACCCGATCACGGCATACGGCGTGCTGAAGCTCGCCGGCGAGAAATTCACCGGGCTCTACGCCCGGCAGAGCGGGACGTCGATGCGCATCCTGCGCTGCGCCAACGTCTATGGCGAGGGACAGCGCACCGACCGGGGGCAAGGCGTGGTCGGCACGTTCCTGTCGGCGCTACGTTCCCACGGGACCGTCTCGCTGTACGGCGGCGGCCACATGGTTCGCGACTTCGTTCACGTCGACGACGTCGCCGCCGCGGCCACCCGGCTTCGCCCGACGCCTGCCAATGGCAGCACTGCGATCGTCAACGTCGGTTCAGGAATAGGCGTGAGCGTCGCGGAACTGCTGGCGACGATGGAAGAGATCATGGGGACCAAGGCGTCGGTGCGCCGGCTTTCGGGCCGGCCCTTCGATGTCGAACGCAACGTGCTCGACATCAGCCGGCTGCGTTCGTTGACCGGCCTCACACCGATGAGCCTGCGCGAGGGGCTGGACCGCACGATCGACGTTGACGCGACCTCCGCGCTGCCCTAGCGCGGGTCATTGCGCGCAGTGCAGCTGCAGGCCGCTGGTCGAGGTCAGGTCGAGGCTCGGTCCGGTGTCGTCGTAGGTGCCGGTGAAGTCGCTGAGGTCGGCACCCGTGAACGTCATGTCGCCCGTGGCCGGGTCGAGGTCGTAGGTACCGGTGCCGTTGCTGTTGGTGCGGTAACTGAGGCCCGAGAAGACGATGAACCCGGCGGGGCTGCCGCTGTTCGTGCAGTCGTAGACGCCGGGAACGACGGTGTTGTCCGGGGCCACGCTCGTCGGCGGCGGGCTGGTCGGTGGCTCGGTCGTCGGCGGCGCGTCGCGGTGTCGTCGGCGGTTCAGTGGTGGGAGGCGCGGTCGTCTCCGGTGGCGTGGTCGGGGCTGCCGTCGTCGCCGATGCCGACGGAGGCGCCGCGGTGCCGTTGCCGTCGCCACGGGTCAGCAGCAGCACGGTCACCAGCACAGCCGACAGCACCAGCAAGGCCCCGATGATGGACACCATCACGGCCTGCCGGCGGTACCACGGCGGCGGCTGGGGGCCGCCGGGTCCACCGGGCCCACCGGGCCCATAGCCGACCACCGGGCGGATACGCGGGCTGGTAGTAATCGCCCTGCGGGGGCTGGCCGCCGGTCGGCTGATAGTCGCGCGGGGCCACCATGGTCGGGTCCAGACCGCCGGTGCCAGGGCCTGCCGGCCCGGCCGGCGCAGCGGTCGGCCGCCACGCCGTCCCGTCCCACACCCACTGACCGTCATCGGACAGCGGGCGTCCGAACTCGTCCTCCATGCGGCCATCCTCGCCCGAGCGCGCTCGCAAGGCCGGGATTGGAGCGCTTGCCGGCAGACACCGTACGTTCGGTCGGTGTATCCCAGCGTCGACGAGGGACCCCGCCGGCCCCCGCGGGCGGGTGGCGAAGCCGCGCCCGTCGTCGTCCTGCTGCACGGCCAACCCGGCACGGCCGGCGACTGGTACCGGGTCGTGCCGCTGCTGTCCACCGACCACCGCGTCATCGCGGTCGACCGTCCCGGCTACACGGGCGACCCGGCGCTGGCCCGCGACTGGGCGGGCAACGCCGATGCGCTCCTTCACATGCTCGATGACCTGGGGATCGACCGGTGCGCGCTGGTCGCGGCCTCGTGGGCGGGCGGCATCGCCATTGACGTGGCGGCTCGGGCGCGCCAGCGGCTGCTCGGCATCGTGTTCGCCGCATCCGTCGGCGGCGGCGGGGCCATCACCCTGTTCGACCGGCTGGCCGCGTTGCGCCCGCTGCTCGCCGTCGGCGCCCGCCTGGCACAGCACGCGACGGTCAGCCTCGCCGCTCCGCTGTCGCGGGCCAGCGGCAGCAGGCTCGATGAGGAGGCGCTACGCGAGGCCCGGCTCTCCATCGAGATCTGGCGCGAGCGACGGGTCTGGACGGCAGCCGCGTTGGAGCAGCGCTACCTGATACGCGACGACGAGCTGCTGCGCGCCATGGTGCCGCACGCCGACGTTCCCTGCGTGGTTGTGCAAGGGACCCGTGACATCACGCTCCCCCCGCGCGCCGGGGTCGACCTGGCGGCGGCGCTGCCCAACGCCCGGCTGGTCGACGTGCGGGCGGGACACATGCTTTCGCTCGAGGAGCCGGGCACGCTCGCCGCGGCCGTGCGCAGCCTGACCGTGCCCAGCAGAACCGCTACCCCGTAGCGTCGGGTCATGCGCGCCGTCACCTTCGACCACCCCGGCGACCCGTCCGTGCTTCGCGTCGACGAGGTTCCCGACCCGCCAGCGCCGGGCCCCGGCGAGGTTCTCCTCGACGTTGCCGCGACCGCCGTGAACCGGGCAGATCTCCTGCAACGCATGGGGTTCTACAACCCGCCGCCCGGCGCATCGGACATCCTCGGGCTCGAGTGCAGCGGACAGGTCGCGCAGGTCGGCGAAGGCGTCGGCCTGCGGCCCGGCCAGCAGGTGTGCGCCCTGCTCGCCGGCGGCGGCTATGCCGGCCAGGTGCTGGTCCCGGCGGGCCAGGTCATGCCGGTGCCCGCCGGCGTCAGCCTCATCGAGGCGGCAGCCCTCCCCGAGGTCGCCAGCACCGTCTGGTCGAACCTGCTCGCGGCACCGTCCGACGCCATCGGGGCCAGCGCGCGGCTCGCCGATGGCGAAACGCTCCTGGTCCACGGCGGCGCGTCCGGTATCGGCACGATGGCGATCCAGCTCGTCCGCGCGCTACGTCCCGCCTGCCGGATCGCGGTCACCGCCGGCAGCCCGGACAAGCTGCAGCAGCTGCCGCGAACTCGGCGCCGACCTCGCCATCAACTACCGCGACGAGGACTTCGTCGAGGTGCTCCGGGAACAGACCGGCGGCCGGGGAGCCGACGTCGTGCTCGACAACATGGGCGCGAAGTACCTCGCGCGCAACCTCGACGTGCTGGCCCTGGACGGGCGCCTCGTCGTGATCGGGATGCAGGGCGGGGCCAAGGCTGAGCTCAACCTCGGCGCACTGCTCTACAAGCGCGGCAGCATCATCGCGACGAGCCTGCGCGGTCGCCCTGCGGAGCAGAAGGCCCGGGTGTGCACCGGGGTGGCTCGCGAGGTCTGGCCGGCCGTCACGGGAGGCGGCATCTGTCCCATCATCGAGCAAGTCCTGCCCCTCGAGCGGGCCGGCGAGGCGCACGCGGCGATGGACGCGACCGGCCACGCCGGCAAGATCGTCCTCACGATCTGATGGCGGCTAGAACACGGCCGTGTATCCCGTCGCGACGCACAGGTGGCCGGACGGCTTGCCCAGGCTGAAGATTACCGTGTCGCTCGTCCCGTCGCGGAACGTCACACGGCCGCCGGCGGTGCGCAGCGTGCCGGAGCCGGCAACGGTGCTCGTGTCCGACGAGGTGATGTCGAACGAGGCCAGCCCGTGGCCACGGGCAGCCGCACCTTGCGCCGCGGAGGTGAAGCCGGCAAGCGACAAGCCGGACCGCACTGACGGGCACAGGTGCTGGTAGGCGGAGCTGAACTGCTGGTCACGGACGTTGCGCAGGAACGCGTTGACCTCGTCCACGTTCTTGGTCACCGAGCTGGCGAGGAAGTAGATCCCGATCCCGCAGCCGCCGAGAACGAGCAGGCCGACCGTGCCCAGGATCCAGAACAGCCTCCGATAGCCACCGCGTTTGGGAAGCGGCGCGTGGTAGGGGTTGTACGGCTGGGATCCCGGAGGCCCGTAGGGCGGCTGGCCATAGGTCGGGGCCGGTACGTATCCCTGCGGGGGCGCGTACGCCGGGGGAACACCTTGAGGGGGCGGTGCGTACGCCGGCGGTACGTAGGGCGGCGGCGGCGCGTACGGGTTGGGCTGGGCGTTCGGGTCGGGCTGGGCGTTCGGGTCGGGCTGGGCGTTCGGGTCGGGCTGGGTATTCGGGTCGGGCTTGCGCCACGGGTCGTCGGTCGCCATCAGAAGAGGTCCTTACCGGCGTCCAGCACGCACTCGTCGGCCGCCGGATCTGCCCAGCAGGATGGTCGCGACGGTGCTCGCGCCGTCGGCGAACCGCACGGCGGCCTGGGCGACGTCTGCAGTGCCGCCGCCCGGCAGGAGCTGCGCGCTGTTTGCCGAGACCTTGTCGAACGAGCTGACCCCGTGCCCGCGCCCGGCGGCCGCGCTGCAACGCAGCGGTGAACGCGCTCGCCGCCGTGGCGGTCTGGGCGCTGGGGCAGAGCCGGCCATAGGCGGCGGTGAAGTGGCGATTCTGCGGACATCGCTCAGGAACGGCCGGCCGCGTTCTTCTGCGCCGTCGCCGAATGCCCTCTGCAGGTAGAGCGCGAGCCCCATCCCCGCGACCAGCAACACGGTCAATACCGCGATGACCGACATGATCCGCCGGTCGCCTCGCGGGTCGGGTGGCGGCGCCAGCGCCGGGTCATAAATCATGGCGCTTTGCCGCGGTTGGTCAGCCACCTGTTCCCCTTTCGCGGGAGACGGGCACGATGGAGCACATGACCGAGCAGGATCCCCGCGTTGTCGTTATTGGACCCGATGGCTCGCCGCTTGACGCCGCGCCAGGCGAAGCGGCGCCGGAAGCCGAGGGCGACGCCGACGGCCAGCGCAATCCGATAGCCGAGATGGTGTCGCAGCCCGACAAGGTGATGCGCATCGGCACCATGATCAAGCAGCTGCTCGAGGAGGTGCGAGCGGCGCCGCTGGACGACCGCAGCCGCAGCCGGCTGCGCGACATCCACGCCAGCTCGATCCGCGAACTGGCCGACGGGCTCGCCCCTGACCTCCGCGATGAGCTCAACCGCATCTCGCTGCCGCTTTCCGAGACCGAGATCCCCAGCGATGCCGAGCTGCGAATCGCCCAGGCCCAGCTGGTCGGCTGGCTCGAGGGACTCTTCCACGGCCTGCAGGCCGCACTCGTCGCGCAGCAGATGGCCGCGCGCAGCCAGCTCGAGCAGATGCGCGGGCGGGCACTGCCCGGGCCGATGATGCAGGATCCGCGCGGGCAGAATTCGGGCGGGCCCCTGATCTGTAGAGCTGCTCCAGCACCTGGGCGACCCCGTCGTCGTCGTTGGAGCCGGTGACCTCGTCGGCCACGGCCAGGACGGCCGGATGGGCGTTCGCGACGGCGACGGCGTACCCGGCCCAGGCCAGCATCGGCACGTCGTTCGGCATGTCGCCGAAGGCGATGACGTCGGCGGGTTCGATGCCGTACTCGAGGCACAGCGCTTCGAGCGTCGACGCCTTGCTGATGCCTGCGCCGCTGACCTCGAGCAGCACATTGCCGGAGTAGGTGACGTTGGCGGTGTCGCCGGCGATCCCGGCGACGATCTCGTGGATCTCGTCCGGCCCCCGCTCGGGGTGCTTGACCAGCAGCTTCGCCACCGGATCCTGCAGCAGCACGTCCACCTCGGCGACCGCCGTGTCGGGCGCCGGCCAGGTCGGCACGTATCCCGGCTCGTGAGCGAAGCGCTGCCCCGACTCGACGGCGAACGTCACCCCGGGCAGCCGGGCGCGGATCTCGTCGACCAGCCGGGCGGCGTCCACCTTGTCCAGTGCGTGCTGGCGGATCACCTCACCGCTGCCGAGGTCGTAGACCAGCGCGCCGTTGGCGCACACCGCGAGACCTGACGCGCCGGTCTCCGCGACCACCTGGCTCATCCACCGCGGCGGCCGGCCCGTCACGAAGATCAGCAGCGCACCTGCCTCACGGACATGATCCAGCGCCTGGCGGGTGCGCGCGGAGATCCGGCCGCCGGAATCGACGAGCGTGCCGTCGAGGTCGGATGCGATGACCTTGGGCTCGCGGGGACGGCTCGTACTCGCCGGGGTCTGCATGCTCGCCGTGCTCACTGCGGTGTGAGCACCTCACGCCCGAGATACGGCACCAGCGCCGCCGGCACGCGCACCGACCCGTCGGGCTGCTGATGGTTTTCCAGGATCGCGACGATCGTGCGGGCCATCGCGACCAGCGTGCCGTTCAGGGTCGCCACCGCAGCGACGGCCCCCTCGCTGGAACGGCTCCGGATGTTCAGCCGGCGCGACTGGAAGGTCGTGCAGTTCGAGGTCGAGGTGAGCTCGAGCCAGCGGTCCTGCGACGGAAGCCACGCCTCGCAGTCGAACTTGCGTGCCGCGCTGGAGCCGAGGTCACCGGCGGCGACGTCGATCACCCGGTACGGCAGCTCGAGAGCGGCCAGCATCCGCTCTTCCTCCGCGAGCAGCCGCTCGTGCTCGGCGGCCGCGTCGTCGGGCGCCACGAAGCTGAACATCTCGACCTTGTCGAACTGATGAACACGAATGATGCCGCGGGTGTCCTTGCCGTACGAGCCGGCTTCGCGCCGGAAGCACGGCGAGATCCCGAGGTAGCGGCGCGGCAGCGAGGCGCCGTCGAGGATCTCGCCGGTGTGGTAGGCCGCCAGCGGCACCTCGCTCGTGCCGACCAGGTAGTACTCGTCGACCTGATAGACCTCGGCCGCATGGGCGCCGAGGAAGCCGGTGCCCTCCATCGCTGACGGCAGCACCAGCGCCGGCGTGATCATCGGCGTGAGACCGGCGGCGACGCCCTGCGCCACGGCCAGCTGCTGCAGCGCCAGCTCCAGCAGCGCGCCGACCCCGGTCAGGAAGTAGAACCGGGCACCGCTGACCTTGGCCCCGCGCTCGACATCGATCGCCGCCAGCCGCGCACCGAGCTCGACGTGGTCGAGCGGGTCGGCGAGGGTCGGCTTGTCCCCCACCTCGCGCAGCACGACATAGTCGGTCTCGCCGCCGGGCGGGGCGCCCTCGATCAGGTTGGGCATCGCCCGCTGCGCGTCGGTGAGCGCCTGCTCGGCTGCCGCCTGGGCCGCCTCTGCCTGCGCGACCAGCTGCTTGGTCTGCTGCGCCTGCGCTATCAGCGCGGGCCGCTCGTCCTTGCCGGCGCTGCCGATGGCCTTGCTGGCAGCATTGGACTCGGCACGCAGGGCGTCGGCATGGGTGACCGCGGCCCGGCGCGCAGCGTCCGCCTCCAGCAGCCGATCGACGACGGCCGGGTCCTCGCCACGGGCCAGCTGGCTCTCCCGGCCTCGCTGCGGGTCCTCCCGCAGGAGCCGGATGTCGATCACGCGACCAGATTACCGGCGGGTCACTCGCCGATGTCGCCCTTGCGCAACTGGCTGAGCCACCCGTCGGCGCCGGTGAAGTCGGCGTCGCCGGTGCCGCGGCGCACGGTCGGCGGCGTCCCGTCCGCTCGCGGGTAGGAGCCGAGGAACCGCACCTCGGCGCACAGCCGGTGCAAAGCCTTGAGGACGTCGCCGACGCGTTCCTCGTCCACGTGGCCCTCGCAGTCGATGTGGAAGCAGTAGCGCCCGAGGCCCTCCCCCGTCGGCCGCGACTCGAGCCGGGTCAGGTTGACCCCGCGGACCGCGAACTCCGTCAGCATCTCCAGCAGCGCGCCGGGGTGATCTTCCAGCTCGAAGGCGACGATGGTGGTGCGGTCGGCGCCGGTGTAGGGCGCGCTCATCCCGGCCGCCGTCACCAGGACGAACCGGGTCACGGCGTCGTCACGGTCCTGGACCCCGTCGACCAGCACCTCCAGCCCGTACATCGACGCGGCGAACGCTCCGGCGAGGGCGGCGTCCGTCGTGCCGGCCGCGACCTCACGCGCCGCGTCGGAGTTCGACGCCGAGGCCCGCCAGGTGGCCTGCGGCAGGTTGGCCTTCAGCCAATGCCGGCACTGCGGCTGCGCGTGCGCATGGCCGGAGACCGTCGCGATCTGGGCGAGGGGTGTGCCCGGCCGCACCAGCAGCGCGAATCGGATCGGCAGCAGGACCTCGCGGCGGATCTGGAGCAGGCTGCCCGTCCCCAACTCGTCAAGCGTGCTGGTGACGGCTCCTTCGACGGAATTCTCGAACGGGACGAAGCCGGCCGCCGCTTCGCCGCTGCGCACCGCGTCGAGCGCCGCGATCACCGTCGGCTCGGGCCGCAGTTCAGCATCCGGCTGCTGCGCTTCCGGGGTCGTGCGCAGCGCAGCCTCGGTGAACGTCCCCGCGGGCCCGAGGTAAGTGATCAGCACTCACCAAGCTTAGGGAACTGATTGCATGTCCCCGTGGATCGCTCCGAGGTGCAGGCGCTGCTGCAGCAGGTGGCGGCGGGGTCGGTCGACCCGGATGAGGCGACCAGCCGGCTGGCCACGGGGCCGCTCTCGGGCGTGGGCGACCTCGGCTTCGCGCGCGTCGATACGCATCGGGCGCTGCGCACGGGCGACCCGGAGGTGGTCTACGGGGCGGGGAAGAGCCCGTCTCAGATCGTGGAGATCGTCACCGCGCTGCAGGCCTCCGGGAGTACGCGGCCCACCCTCGTCACCCGAGCCGGACCGGGAGCGGTTGCCACGCTCGAGGCGCGGTGGCCCGACGCGTTGATCGACGGCAGCACGGTGGTGGTCGGCTCGCTGCCCCCTCCGTGCGGGCGGGTGGCGGTGCTTTCCGCGGGGACCTCGGACGCCGCCGTCGCCGCCGAGGCTGCGCTGACGGTTCAGGTCTTCGGCAGCGCCGCGGTCCGCATCTCGGATGTCGGCGTCGCCGGCTTGCACCGGGTGATGGCGGCGCGCGAGGAGTTCGCCGATGCGGACTGCCTCGTCGTCGTTGCGGGGATGGAAGGAGCGCTGCCGAGCGTCGTCGGCGGCCTCACCGGCCTGCCGCTCATCGCCGTCCCGACGAGCGTCGGCTACGGAGCCAGCTTCGGCGGCCTGGCTGCGCTGCTCGGCATGCTGAACTCGTGCGCGCCGGGCGTCGCCGTCTGCAACATCGACAACGGCTTCGGCGCCGGCGTGCTCGCGGCCCGCATCGCCCGCCGCGCCGGGAAGCCCTGATGATCGGCTGGCTGGACCTGTCGAGCGGGGTGAGTGGCGACATGATGCTCGGCGCTCTCGTCGACGCGGGTGTCCCGGTCGGTCTGCTGCAAGCCGAGATCTCCCGCCTGGGCCTGGACATCACGCTCGACACCGAGAAGGTCAGCCGAGCCGGACTCGCCGCCACCCGCGTTCACGTGAACGCGCCCGAGCATCATCCGCCGCGGCGCACCCTGCCGGAGGTCCGCGAGCTGCTGAAGGGCCTCAGCCCTCCCGTCGCTGCAGGCGCGATCCGCACCTTCGAACTGCTTGCCGACGCCGAATCCCACGTGCACGGCATTCACCGTGACGAGGTCCACTTCCACGAGGTCGGCGCGCTCGACGCGCTCGCTGACGTCACGGGAGCGTGCGCCGGCCTGCTGTCCCTCGGGCTCTCGGAGCTCATCGCGAGCCCGATCGCGCTCGGCGGCGGCGCGGTGACGACCGCGCACGGGATCCTTCCGGTTCCGGGGCCTGCGGTGCTGGAGATCCTGCGCGCGACGGGCGTTCCCGGGCACGGCGGTGGTGACGTCGAGTTGTGCACTCCGACCGGCGCGGCGCTCGTGGCCGCTCACGCCACCGCCTTCGGGCCCCTGCCGCCGCTGACCGTTACCCGCGTCGGCAGCGGCGCGGGAAGTCGCGACACGGCCGGCCGTCCCAATGTCGCGCGTCTGATCTGCGGCGAGCCCGTCTCGCCGGCGATTGCGTCCACCGACGCGATCGTCATCGAGGCCAACGTCGATGACCTCGACCCACGGGTCTGGCCCGTCGTCCTCGACGCGCTGCTCGCCGCCGGTGCCGACGACGCCTGGCTCACCCCGATCCTCATGAAGAAGGGGCGCCCGGCCCATCTCGTCAGCGCGCTCACCAGCCGGACCGCGGCCGCCGCCGTCCGGGCCGCGATGTTTCGCGACACCAGCACTCTGGGCGTCCGCGAGACCCCCGCCGCCAAGACGGCGCTGACCCGCGAGTTCCGGACCGTCGCGGTCGACGGTCAGCCCATCGCCGTCAAGATCGGCCGCAGCGCCGACGGCGCCATGCTGAACGCCATGCCGGAGTGGGAGGACGTGGCGCGAGCCGCCACCGCGCTCGGTCAACCGGTCAAGCGCGTGCTCGCGCGGGCACTCGCGGCCTTCGAACAGACCCGGGACGACTAGCTATAGCTAGTTCGGTAGCAGCGGGGTGGTCAGCTCGGCGAGCGCCTTGTTGACCAGCGGACCCGGACCCGGGTCGCCGGTGGTGGGGGCCAGTCCCGCCCAGCGCTCGAACGCGGTGTTGATCGCCATGACCACCGCGCCCGAGGTGAGGGTGACCCGCAGATCGGTGGCGGGCCTTCCGAGCCGCTCGGCCAGGCAGGCCGCCAGATCCTGCTGCTGCCCGTACGCCACCTGCAGGCGGCGGGCCCGCAGCGCGGGTGTATCGCGAACCATCACCAGGAACGACCGGGTCTGCGCCGGGTTCTCCGCGGCGTGCTGGCAGGTCTCCGCCACCGCCATGCGAAGCGCCTCCTGCAGCGGGAGCTCGGGCGGCACCGCGCGCAGGGCGTCCACGAGCTCCTCGACGCCCCAGCGCCAGAGGGAGGCGACGACCTCCTCCTTGCTGCCGAAGTAGCGGAAGAACGTGCGGGCCGAGATCTCCACCTCGGCCACGATGTCCTCGACGGTCGTCTGGTCGTAGCCGCGCTCGATGAACAGCCGCGCGGCCGCGTCGGCCAGTTCGCGGCGGGTGCGGGCCATGCGGCGCTCGGTCAGCGGGCGGCGCGTCGGAGCCGGCGCCTCCGACCGTACGGTCGTCGCAGCACTCACCAGCACCCTCCCTCCGCGGAACGATCACAGTCTGACATGCACAACCTGCCGTTCACCCTACGGAAAGGGCGGCATCCGCCAGGTGGCAGCCGCTGACACAACCGGTAGTTTGACATTCATGGAACTGGTGGGCGCCCGCGAGCAGGAGCGGCTCGACCTCCAGGTGGAAACGCCCGATCCGGTCCGCGCCCGGCTCACCCTGGTCGTCGTCTCGCTCGGCGTCATGATGGTCGGGATCGACGGGTCGGTCGTCTCGATCGCCAACCCCTTCATCGCTCGCAGCCTGCATGCCTCGCTCGCCGACCTGCAGTGGGTCACCAACGCTTACCTGCTCGCCCTCGCCGTCCTCCTGATCGTGGGAGGCAAGCTCGGTGACCGGTACGGCCGGAAGGTCATGTTCCTCACCGGCGTCGTCGGCTTTGCCCTCTCCTCCGTGGCCATCGGCCTCATCGGGTCGATCAGCGGCGTGATCGCCTTCCGCGTGCTGCAAGGCGCGTTCGGGGCGATCCTGATGCCCAACACGCTGGCCTTGCTGCGCAGCGCCTATTCCGAGGACGAGCTCACCCGCGCCGTCGGCACCTGGAGTTCGGCGGCGGGTGCCGCCACGGCCGCCGGACCGATCCTCGGCGGGCTGCTCGTCGACAACGTGTCCTGGCAGAGCGTCTTCTACCTCAACGTCCCCGTCGCGATCGCCACCGTAGCCCTCGGCACCCGGTACCTGGTGGAGAGCCGCGAGAGCCACCGCGACCCCATCGACTGGCCGGGCGTGGTCACCCTCGCCGGCGGCCTGTCAGCGCTGATCTACGGGCTCGTCAAGGGTCAGGAGTGGGGCTGGGTCGCCGGCCGGACGCTCGCGGTGCTGGGCGCGGCGGTGGTGCTGCTGGCGGCCTTCGTCATCGCGGAATCACGCGCGACCGCACCACTGCTTCCGCTGTGGCTGTTCAAGGATCGCTCGGTCTCGATGGGCTCGCTCATCGTGCTGCTGAACTTCTTCGCGCTCTTCGGCGTGCTCTTCTTCGTGTCGCTGTACCTGCAGAGCGTCTCGGGCTACTCGGCGCTCAGCGCCGGGCTGAGGACGCTGCCGCTGACGGCCGTCTTCTCGCTCAGCAGCCCGCTCGGCGCACGCGTCACGACGCGTTTCGGCCCCCGCGTCCCCATCGGCTTCGGGCTGCTGTCGGTCGCGCTGGCGCTGCTGCTCCTGACGAGCCTCGAGCCCGACTCGGCCTACTGGCATCTGTGGCCCGAATTCATCCTGCTGGGCCTGGGCATCGGCATGGTCATCTCGGCGTCGACCGAGGCGATCGTCGGCAACGTCGACATCGACCACGCGGGCGTCGCGGGCGGCCTGCAAGCGACCTCGATCCAGCTCGGCGGTGTGCTCGGCACGGCAGTGCTCGGCTCGGTGCTGGCGGGCCGGGTCGGCAGCGTGCTGTTCGGCAAGCTCAGCAACGCCGGGGTCGCGCCGGACGTGGCGAACCAGATCCTCGCCCAGAAGGAGATCGTCAGCCAGGGCGTCGCTCCCATCCCCCCGGGAGCCGCCCAACCCGTCGCGTCAGCCATCACCCACGGCAGCCACGCCGCGTTCATGAGCGGCTTGCACGTCTCCATGCTGGTCGCCGCCGTCATCACCCTCATCGGGGCTGCCCTCACCCCGCTGATTCGCCGCGGCGAGCCGGTCCAGGAAGGCGCTGTCCTGCCCCATTAGACGCGCCTGTCGGTTTGGCGGCGTCCAGGTGTGAGAATGACGCCGCCCAGCGACGAGACGTGGGGGATGGCTGTGACGTACTTCGTGACCGGATCGACCGGGTTCCTCGGCCGGTTCCTGCTCCAGACACTGCTGGCGCGCGACCCCCAGGCTCCCATCGCATTGCTGGTGCGAGCCTCCTCCCGCGGGCGGCTCGAGGAGTTGGTGCGTGACCTCGGCGGCGGCGAGCGGGTCACCCTCTACGAGGGCGACCTCACCCAGCCGAGGCTCGGGCTCGGCGATGCCGACGTCGACCGGTTGCGCGGCGCCGTCGAGCACTTCTTCCACCTGGCCGCCGTCTACGACATGACCGCCGCCGACGAGCACAACCAGGCGGCCAACGTCGAGGGCACCCGCAATGCGGTAGACCTCGCGAACGCGCTGTCCGTCGGATGCCTGCACCACGTCAGTTCCATCGCGGTAGCCGGGGCGTACGACGGCTACTTCCGGGAGGACATGTTCGACGAGGGCCAGCCGCTGCCATCCTCGTATCACCGGACGAAGTTCGAATCCGAACGTCTGGTGCGAATCCACGCCAAGGTGCCATGGCGGGTCTACCGGCCGGCGATCGTCGTCGGGCACAGCAAGACCGGCGAGATGGACAAGATCGACGGTCCGTATTACTTCTTCAAGCCGATCCAGAAGGTGCGTCACCTGCTGCCGGAGTGGGTGCCGCTCGCCGGGCCCGAGCTCGGTGACACGAACATCGTCCCGGTCGATTACGTCGTCGCAGCCATGGATCACATCGCCCACCAGCCCGGGCTGAACGGTCAGGCGTTCCACCTCACCAACCCGCGGCGGATGAGCTCGGGTGACGTCATCAACACCTTCGCCGGCGCCGGGCACGCCCCCAGGCTGGCGCTGCGGATCGACAAGCCGCTGCTCGACCTGCTACCCAAAGGTGTGCTCTCGGCGGCACTGAAACTGCCTGCGTTACGGCAGATCCGGCGCCAGGTGCTCAGCGATCTCGGGATCCCGGAAGAGGTGCTCGGTCACATCGCGTTGATCCCCCGCTTCGACACGCGGGACACCGAGCGCGCGCTGGCCGGCAGCGGCATCTCGGTGCCCGAGCTCGCCGACTACGCACCCGCCCTCTGGGATTACTGGGAGCGGCATCTCGATCCCGATCTGCACCGCGATCGCACGCTGTCCGGCGCGGTGCGTGGCCGCAGGATCGTCATCACCGGCGGCTCGAGCGGCATCGGCAAGGCGGCCGCGCTGCAGCTCGCCGCCGCCGGGGGGATTCCGATCCTGGTGGCCCGCAGCGCCGACAAGCTCGAGGAGGCACGCGCCGAGATCGAGGAGGCCGGCGGCACGGCCTACGCGTACTCGGTCGACCTGTCGAGTGTTGACGCCATCGAGGAATTCGTGCAGCAACTGCTGGCCGATCATCCCCGCATCGACATGCTGGTGAACAATGCCGGCCGCTCGATCCGCCGCGGCGTGCTGCAAAGCCTCGACCGCTTCCACGACTTCGAGCGCACGATGACGCTCAACTACTTCGGCACCATCAAGCTCATCATGGCGCTGCTGCCGCACTGGAAGGCGACCGGCGGCGCGCACATCGTGAACGTCAGCAGCATCGGCGTGCAGACGAACCCGCCGCGGTTCGCCGCGTACGTGGCGTCGAAGTCGGCGCTGGACGGCTGGACGTCATGCGTGGCAAGTGAGGTGGTGAACCTCGGCATCACGTTCACCACCATCCACATGCCGCTGGTGCGCACTCCGATGATCGCGCCGACCAAGATTTACGACGCCTTCCCGACCATCACCCCCGAGGAAGCCGGCGCGATGATCTGCGATGCGCTGCGGGCCAAGCCCAAGGAGATCAACACCCGGCTCGGGACGTTCGGCTCGGTGCTGAAGGCGATCGCTCCGAAAGCCGTCGACCAGGTGCTGCATCTGGCGTACCGGGTGTTCCCGGAATCCGGTGCAGCCAAAGGGAAATCGACCTCTCCCGGGGGCCAGGGCGACAGTGCTTCCAACGAGGCCCTGATGATCGCGCATCTGCTGAAAGGCGTGCATTGGTAGCCGGAGATGGCGTCACCTCGGAGGTCGGGAGGCTGCGCACCGTCCTGCTTCATCGGCCCGGCGACGAGCTGAAGCGGCTCACCCCGCGCAACAACGTGGAGCTCCTTTTCGATGGGATCCCATGGCTCGAACGGGCGCAGGAGGAGCACGACGCGTTCGCGGCGGCGCTGCGCGACCGCGGGGTCGACGTGCTGTACTTCTTCGACCTGTTGACGGCCGCGCTCGAGATACCCCAGGCGCGAGCGGAGGTCGTGGCCGCTACTGTCGCGCCGGCTCAGGTCGGCCCGGCGCTGGCACCCGTACTGCGGGAGCACCTGCTGGGCCTGTCCAGCGACCAGTTGGCGGAGGTGCTCACCGCGGGTCTGTACTACGAGGAGGTCACCGGAGCCCGCGAATCCGGCGCTTTGCGCAGTGGTGTGGTGGCCCGGCTCGCGCCACCTCACAGCTTCATCATCGCGCCGCTGCCCAACCTGCTCTTCACCCGCGACAGCTCGGTCTGGCTCGATCGGTATGTCGCCGTGACGAGCCCGTACATGCCCGCTCGCACTCGCGAAGCGTCGCTGGCCCGGGCGATCTATCGCTACGCGCCGCGCTTCGCCGAAACACCCTTGCTTTACGGGGATATCTCCCCCGAGCACCCCGAGGCCTACCTCGAAGGCGGTGACGTGCTGCTGCTGGCGCCGGGCGTCGCGGCGATCGGCGTCGGCGAGCGCACCACCCCGGCCGGCGCCGAAACGCTCGCCGCCCGCGCCTTGGAGGCCGGCGTGGTACGCGTCGTGCTCGCCGTGCCCGTCGAGCAGCGCCGGGCGACCATGCATCTCGACACGGTGTGCACGATGGTCGACACCGACGCGGTCGTCATGTACCCGCCGATTGCCCATACGTTGCAGGCATTTCCGGTGACCGCCGACGGCGCCTCGGGCCCGCGGCCCTTCTTGACCGCAGCCGCCGAAGCGATGGGCATCGAGCGGCTGCGCGTCATCGAGACCGGTCTCGACCCGGTGACCGCCGAACGCGAGCAATGGGATGACGGCAACAACACGCTCGCGATCGCTCCGCGGCTCGTGGTGGCGTACGAGCGCAACGTCGAGACCAACGCCCGCCTCGAGGACGCCGGCATCGAGGTCGTCCGCATCCCCGGATCGGAGCTCGGCTCTGGCCGCGGCGGCCCGCGCTGCATGTCCTGCCCGGTCGCCCGGGAGCAGCCCTGAACTCCCTCTCCTGCGGCAGGTACTAGGCGGCGAGGTGGCGCAGCACCCACGCGGCGCCCGGCCGGCGGATCTGCCGGCCGAACGTGCTGCGGCCGTCAACCAGGCGGCGGAAGAGCCCGAAGCCGGGTCCGGCCAGCAGGGCGTGGAACAGCGCCGGAGATCCCGCGAAAGCCGGCAGCAGGATCCGGCCCGCCGCGATCTCCGGCTCCAGCGTGCGCTCGACCGCCGCGGGATACGCCTCCAGCCGGCCCCTGGCGGCGAGCTCCCCGGCGAGCCGTCCGGAGCGCAACGCGAAAGAGATCCCCTCGCGGGTCCACGGTTCGAGCAACCCCGCGGCATCACCGGCGACCACCACCGCGCCACGCCGTAACGGTGAGCCCGGAGCGCGTACCCGGGTCAGGTGCCCGGTCTGCACCAGCGGGGTGATGCCAGAAAGGCCGAGCCGCTCGACGAAATGGGCGTAGTAGGCGCGCAAGGCGGCGGAGTGCTCACGCGAGCCGATCACCCCGACGGTCAGCACGTCTCCCTTCGGGAAGACCCATCCGTACGAGCCCGGCACCGGACCCCAATCCAGCAGGACCGTGCGCTCCCGCCGGCGGTCCGGCGCCGGGTACTCGCCTTCGAGCCCCAGGTCGACCTGTCCCATCTCGACGCCGACATATCCGCCGAGCCGGCTCGCGGAACCGTCCGCCGCGATGACGCGTCGGGCCCGCACCGCGCTCGCTCCCCGGATCGTGAGCGTCACGCCCGGAGCCGCCGGGCCGCAGTCGTCGTCGATCCCCGTAACGACGGCCCCCGTGCGCAATTCGGCGCCGGCCGTCACCGCGGCGTCGGTGAGCGCCGCGTCGAAATCGGCCCGGTTGATGAGGCGAAACATCGGCTGGTCGGCAGCCGCCTGACGATGTGCCACCCATCGCCCGTCACGGGAGAGTTCGAGCCGACTCGCCGTCGCGCGAACCAGCGGGGCCAGGTCCAGCTCGGCGACGTCCCCCGACACTCCGATCAGCCCGCCGCCGCAGGTCTTGTAGCGCGGCAGCTCGGCACGCTCGAGCAGCAGGGTCCGGGCACCCTCACGCGCTGCCGCCCGGGCCGCGCTCGCACCCGCGGGACCCGCCCCGACGACAACGACGTCATAGGGGCCCACACGGCCCTTATTACCAGGCGCCCCGCTTCTAGATGCGGTTCCAGCGGTCGCACCGGCGTTCGGGGCACACTGACACTCGTGGCCAAGGTCATCGTCGTCGGAGCCGGGATTGCCGGAGTGACCTGTGCACGCGAACTCATCCGGGCAGGACTCGACGTCGAGATCCGGGAGCGGGCGACGGTGGTCGGCGGGCGGATGGCCGCGCCGCAGATCGAAGGGCGCCGCGTCGACGTCGGCGCCTCGTACTTCACCGCTTCTGATCCGGCCTTCGTGCAGCAGGTCGAGGACTGGTGCTCGCGCGGGCTGGCTCGCCGCTGGACCGATCGTTTCCCGCAGCTCACCGAGGCCGGGCTGGCTGAGCTGGCTCCCGGCCCGTGGCGGTATGCGACGCCGGGCGGGCTGCGCAGCCTCGTCGCCGACCTCGCCCCGGACCCGGTGCGGCTCGGTGAGGTCGTCGCCGAGGTCCGGCCCGGCCCGCTGGTCGACGACGATCCCGCCGATGCCGTCGTGCTGGCCATGCCTGATCCGCAGGCAGAGCGGATCCTGTCACCCGCGCTGCCCGAGACCCGGTCACACGTGGTCAACCGCCGATGGGAGCCGGTCATCGCGCTCGCCGCCAGCTTCAGCCGCCGGACCTGGGACCCCTTCGACGGGGCGTTCATCAACGACCACCCGACCTTGCGCTGGGTCGCCGACGACGGCCGGCGAAGGGGCGACGACGCGGCGGTCCTCGTCGCGCATTCGACGCCCGGCTTCGCCTCCGGCTTCCTGGCGGCCCCGGCGGCTGCGGGGCCCGACATGGCGGACGCGCTCGATCGCCTTCTCGGCTGCGGACGTCCACGCTCGGTGCACATCCAGCGCTGGAGCTTCGCCCGGCCCGCGGATCCCCGGCACGAGTCCCATTTCTTCGGTGCCGAACGGATCGGGCTGGCGGGCGACGGATGGGGTTCGCCGCGGGTGGAGACCGCCTGGCTTTCGGGCCGGGCACTGGGCCGGCGAATCGCCGCGGAGCTGTCATAGATGGCCTCGTCGTGAAGGCTGATCCGCACGACCACCCGGTCTTCGCCCGCCTCTACAACTGGCTGACCTGGGCGGGAGAGCTCACGACCGTCGGGCGATGGCGCACCGAAGCCCTGCGCACCGCGTCGGGACGGCTGCTCATCATCGGCCTCGGGCCGGGCCACGACCTCGCCCACGTGCCACCAGCCGTCACCGAGGTCATCGCCGTGGAACCGGCGGCGTCCATGCGGCGCATCTCCGCGCGCCGCGTCGGCTCGACGCCGGTTCGGCTGATCGCGGGCGTCGGCGAGTACCTGCCGCTGCCCGCTGCGAGCGTGGACACCGTCCTGCTGACGCTGGTCCTGTGCACCGTCGAGGACCCGGTCGCGGTGCTGCGTGAGGTCACCCGCGTCCTGCGGCCCGGCGGCAAGGTCTGCGTGTTCGAGCATGTCCGGGCCCGCGAGGGGAGCCGGTTCGCGCGCCTGCAGGACGGGCTCGCGCACCCGTGGTCACGCATCGCCGGAGGATGCGAACCGCACCGGCGTACCCGGCAGGCCTTCCACGCCGCCGGCTACGACACCACCGGCCTCGCCGACCGGACGCTGCTGCTCAATGTCCCGCTGCTGGCGCCGACGCTGATCGGAGTCGCCTGGCCGCCCGCCGGCGGCTGATCAGGCCGACGAGCACCGCTCCGGTAGCGGAGACGAGCAGCGACACGACCGTGGCGGAAAGCCACGACGGCGGGGTCCAGGCCGGCCACAAGCCCTTCCACCACGCCACCGCGCCGGGGTTCACCAGCTGGTAGGAAACGAAGCCGGCCAGCCACGGAAGGGTCATCACCCAGCGGCCACGGGCCGATTCCGAAACGTCCCACAATCCCCGCTGCAGCATGTAGTAGTTGACCGCAAAGACGCCGAACAGCGGGACGAAGACCGATCCGATCAGGTACAGGTAGCTCTCGTACTGGGTCAGGTCGATGAGCAGCCCGACCGCCGTCGCACCCGCGCCGACGACCCCCGCCACGATCCGGCGATCGAGCCCCGGGACGAGGTTCTGCGCCGAGATCGCGGTCGAGTACAGGTTCGCGAACGCTTCCTTGGTCTCGTCGAGCACCAGCACGAGTACGGCGATGCCGGCGACCGGAACGGCCAGCAGCGCGGACGCCGGATCGCTTCCCGGAAGGGCGGCCGCGAGCGCCAGCACACCGAGCGAGAAGTAGATCGTGCATGTCGTCGCGAACCCGCCCACGGAGCCGAAGAAAGCTGCCCGCGGCGTCTTCGAGTGCCGCGAGTAGTCGGCAGCGAGCGGGATCCACGAGACCGGGATGGCGATGACGAGGTCCACCGCCGTCCCGAAGCCGGACCAGCCGCCGCGCGTGAAGGCGGGCAACGGGCGGCGCAGCACCTGGATGAACAGGTACAGGGTCGCGGCGAGCGCCACCCAGACCGCGTACTTACGCAGCAGCCGGACGAAGCCGAGCGGCCGCAGGGCCAGCACGGTCGCCAGGATCCCGGCACCGACGAGGAAGACCCAGCGCAGCGAATGAGTCGTCAGCGCCGACCCGAACTGCGCGATGACGAGCACCTCGACGGTGGTCCAGCCGATGCACTGCGCGATGTTCAACGCCGTCGGTAGGTAGGAGCCGCGAAGGCCGAACAAGCCGCGCATCAGCACCATCGCGGGGGCGCCCGTCTCGGCACCGGCCCGCGCCGCGAATCCCAGCAGCACCGACCCCGCGACGCTGCCGACCACCACCGCCACCAGCGTCGCCAGCAATGACATCTTCGGCAGGAACGCCGCTGCGATGGGCAGCGTGAGCGTGATGCCCAGGCTGCCCCAGAGCCCGAGCTGATCGGCGAAACCCAGCGCTTTGGGCGCTGATTCGTGCAAGGTCAGCGCGGCCTCGGCGGCCCGGTCCCGACTTCTTGGCTCGGCCAAAGTGCTCATCAGGCGACACTCCCTACGCCGGCATGACCCGGACAGGTTCGAGCGGTCAGCGGCGCCTGCCGAGCCGGTGATGACGTTGATCCGGCACAGCCAGCCGCTCTCTCAGCCCGGACGGCCCGGGCTCCCGCGGTACGCGCACCAGACTATTGCGCGCCCGTCATCTACGCAGACCCGCACTCACTTCAGCAGGCGCGAGAGCCTTCGGTCGGCGAGCGGCTTGCCCCCCGTCTGGCAGGTGGCGCAGTACTGCAGGCTCTTCGTCGCGAAGGCGACCTCCCGAACCGTGTCACCGCAGCGGGGGCAGGCCTGCCCGGTACGCCCGTGGACGGCAAGCCCCTGCTTCTTCTCCGCCTTCAGGTTTCCGGCAGCGAGGCCGCGAGAACGCTCGGCCGCCTCGCGCAGCGTCGACACGAGGGCGTCGTAGAGCACTTGAACCTCATCGGGCGTGAGGTTCGAGGCCGGCTTGAACGGCGACATCCGGGCGTGCCATAGCACCTCGTCGGAGTAGGCGTTGCCGACCCCGGCGAGCACCGACTGATCGGTCAGCACGCCCTTGACCTGCTGCCGGGTGCCGAGCAGGCCGGCGAGCGTCGCCGGGGTGAACTCGGGATCGAGCGGGTCGATACCGAGCCGGGTGATGCCCGAAACCTCGAGCGGATCGCGGACGACGTAGACCGCGAGCCGCTTCTGGGTGCCGGCCTCGGTGAGATCGAAGCCGCTTCCGTCGTCGAGGATGACGCGAAGCGCGAGCGGTCCCTTCCCGGGCCGGGGCGGCGCTGTGGGCTGCTTGTCTTTCCACTGCAGCCAACCGGCCCGCGCGAGGTGCGTCACCAGGTGCAGGCCGCTCACGTCGAGGTCGAGGAACTTGCCGTAACGCCGCACTCCCGAGATCTCGAGACCGGCCAGCGCCGAGGGCGCAGGATCGTAGGTCTTCAGGGCGTTCAGCGCGACCGGCCACACGGTGGCCACCGTCCTGCCGACGGCGCGTTCCGTCAGAAAGGCCGCAAGCGCTTCGACTTCGGGCAGTTCCGGCACGTCCCCATCCTGACCGAAAAAAATTGTGAGTTCATCGCCACCCCATGCGCGTAACCCATTGGGGGTTCGGTACGTTCCGCATCACGTCCATACGTGCGCGGCCGAACGCCGAGTCCTGTCCCCGGCCGCGTACACCCTTCGAACACGTGACTGGACAGGAGCGGGGGACCCAACCGCGATCCGTGAAGTCAGCGGATCTTGGGGTGAAGCCGGCTACCACTGGAGCGATCCAGCGCGTAGCGGCCGGGCAGCCCAGCCCGAACCCGACAGCTCACCTCGCAGGCGAATGGGAAGGAACGCTCGTGCCCGAGCACGCCCTGCGGGTTCCGCATGCCCCTGCGCGACAGCGCTCTCACCGCTTCATCAGCCGCCTCCGGTTCTCGCGTGGAGCCCGCACCGTCCGCCGCAGCAAACTGATCATCGCCACCTGTGCGATCGCCGGCGCCGCCACCCTCGGCGCCTGCTCCCCTGCTCAGGAAGGGCAGGGCAACCACGCCGTCAACATCGCTCACGCCTATCTCGGAGTGCCGTACGTCTATGGCGGCGCCTCCCCGGCCGGCTTCGACTGCTCCGGTCTCACGTCGTACGTCTACGCCCAACTCGGCAAGTACCTTCCGCGCAGCGCCGAGCAGCAGTTCGAGTACGTGCAGAAGATCCCGCGGTCGTGGATACAGAAGGGTGACCTGATCTTCTTCGGCACCCCGGGCGCGATCTACCACGTCGGCATCTACGTCGGCAACGGCCTGATCGAGCACGCCCCGGTGCCTGGCCAGGTCGTCTCGATCATCCCGATCTGGACCAGCCAGTATTACGTGGGACGGGTTGGCTAGCACCTCAACCGGGAACACCCCACTGGTCTGATCCGCGCTGCACCGCTGAGCCCAGGGCTCCCGCCGACACCCCCCCGACGGCGGGAGCCCTGTCCAGTTTTGAACGGGTTTGCCACGCGCAAAATCGCAGCTCGAGGGAGATGTCCACCGCTGTGGACAACGTTGTGGACGCGTTGTCTCCGTCCAAACGCGCGACCCCGCGCGTCGGGTAGTTGACCCGGGTAAGTATCGTGCCCGCCATGGCATGGGACTTTCGCACCGACCCCGAAACCGAGCGCGAGCTCGAATGGATCCGCGAGCTGGTCGCGGAGATCGAGCTGCTCGACCTGGTACGCCTGCGCATGAGCAAGGAGCAGTGGCGAGCCGCGACGCAGCCGCTGAAGGACGCCGTCAAGGCCCGCGGTCTGTGGGCGGCGCATCTCGATCCCGACCTCGGCGGCGGCGGCTTCGGCCAGCTCCGGCTCGCGCTGATGCACGAGGTGCTCGGCCGGACGACCTCCGCTCCCGCCATCTTCGGCAACCAGGCACCGGACTCGGGCAACAGCGAGCTGCTCGCCGTCGGCGCCAATCCGGAGCAGCGCAAGCGCTGGCTGGAGCCGCTGCTCGAGGGTCAGGTGACGAGCTGCTTCGCACTGACCGAGCCGCACGTGGCGAGCAGTGATCCGACCGCGATCACCACCGCCGCCCGGCGCGACGGCGACGACTGGGTCATCAACGGCCACAAGTGGTTCGCCTCGAACGCGAGCTCCGCTGACTTCCTGCTGGTCTTCGCCGTCACCGACCCGGAGGCGCAGCGCCACCGGCGGGCGTCGATGTTCGTCGTCGAGCGCGGCACGCCCGGCCTTTCCATCGTGCGCGACGTCCCGACCATGCACCATCCCTACGAGCCGGCGGTCCACTTTCCCGGCGGCGGCCACGCCGAGGTGCTCTTCGAGGACTGCCGGGTGCCCGGCGAGAATCTGATCGGCGAGCCCGGTGACGCCTTCCTGCTCGCCCAGCGCCGGCTGAACGGCGGCCGCATCCACCACGCGATGCGCTGGGTCGGGCAGTGCCGGCGCGCGTTCGACATGCTCTGCGAGCGGGCCGTCTCGCGTCAGCTCAAGGGCGCTCCGCTCGGCGACCGCCAGCTCATCCAGCAGATGATCACCAAGTCGTCCATCGAGATCGAGGCCTTCCGGCTGCTGACCCTGCGGGCGGCCTGGACCTGGGACAACGAGGGCCCGAAGGCGGCGCGCCAGGCCGTCTCGGAGATCAAGTACTGGGGCGCGCAGATCCTGCACGACGTGATCGACCGCGCCATCCAGATCCACGGGGCGCTCGGCTACAGCGCTGACCTGCCGCTCGAGGAGATGTACCGGACGGCCCGCAACTTCCGCATCTCGGACGGCGCCGACGAGGTCCACATCGAGCAGGTGGCGAAGATGATCCTGAAGCGGTACACGCCGGTCGACGGCTATCCGAGCGAGCACATCCCCACCCGGCGGGCCGAGGCCGAGCGCAAGTACGCCGCGTTCCTCGATGTTCCGGCGCCGGCATGAGCACCGACGCCGTTGACGGGACGATCGAGGGAGCGCCCGGCGTAGCAACCGAACCACTGGACCGGTGGCTGCGTCAGCGCAGTCTGCTGACCCCGGACGACCCGCCGACGGTCGTGACCCAGCTGGCCGGCGGCTCGTCGAACATCACGGCGAGCGTCCGCTCGGGGTCGCACGACTGGGTGCTGCGCCGCCCTCCCGTGCGCGGCGGCCTGCCCAACGCACACGACATGCTCCGCGAGTACCGCATCCAGGCCGCCCTCGCGAGCGCCGGCACCGGCCTCCCGCTCGCGACGATGGTCGCCGCCTGCGACGACCCGTCCGTCATCGGGGCGCCGTTCTACCTGATGGACCGGCTCACCGGCCGGGTTCACACCGTCGAGTCGCTGACCCCGCTTCCCGACCCCACCGTGCATTCCGTGGGTCTCGCACTGGTCGACGCCCTCGCCGAGTTGCACGCGATCGACCCGGCCGAGGTTTCAGCCATGGCCGAGTTCTTGCGGCCCGAGCCCTACGCGGAACGCCAGCTTCGCCGCTGGACCGGCCAGTGGGAAAGAGCCCGCGCCGCAACGGGTTTGGGCGGGGAGCCGGCGCTCGACCGGGTCTTCGCCTGGCTCACCGGCAACCGCCCGCCGGTCCCGGCGCCGCGTGTCGTCCATGGCGACTACGGCTTCGCCAACGTCATGTTCCACCCGGACGACGTGACGCGGGTGCAGGCGATCCTCGACTGGGAGCTCACCGCCGTCGGCGACGCGCTGTCGGATCTCGGCTCGCTCATCGCGTACCAGTCGCAGGCCGGCCGGCTCATGAACTCCGGTCGCCCCGACCCGGTGTGCCATCGGGATCTGCTGCCCGCCCTGCCGGCGGTGCCGGAGCTCATCGAGCGCTACGCCGAGCGCAGCGGCGATGAAGGGGTAGCGCACATCACCTGGTACGTGACCTTCGCCGTCACCAAACTTGCTGTGATCGTCGCCGGAGCATTGAACCGGCTGGACCCGGCGAACGAGGAGCGCCGCTCCCGCTCGACGCGCATGGTGCACGACCTCGCGGTCGCGGCCGAGGCCGAGTTGGAGCGCGGCTAGCGGTGCTCGACCCCGCCGTTCACGAGCAGGTGAACGACGCCATCACGGTCGTCGCCCGCTTCGCCAACAGCCGCCATCTGGCCGCGGTGCACAGTGCCGTCTCCGGGGTCGACCTGCCGCTGTCGGCGGTTGCCCTGCTGCGCCAGCTCGACGGGGGCGAATCGCTTCGCCTGTCGGAGCTCTCCCGCCGGCTCTCGGTCGCGCTGCCGCCGCTGTCACGCCAGGTGCGCACGCTCGAGGGCAGCGGCTTCGTCGACGCGCCGAGGACGGCACCGACGCCCGGGCGAGCCTGCTGGCGATCACCGCAGCCGGACGCGATGCGCTGCGCCGGTTCGACGCCGCAAATCATGCTTTGCTCGACAAAGCGCTCGCCGGTTGGGATGACGAGTCGCTCGCCGCACTGGCCGAGCAGATGCAGCGCTTGGTCGCCGATCTACGACGAGGAGGTCCGGAGCGTGGAGCCTTCGGCCCATCCCACGGCGTTCTTCCTGCCGACCGGACCTGAGACCTTTCACGCGACCACGGCGACGCAGGGTCCGTGGGACCCGAATGCCATGCACGGTGGACCGCCGGCCGAGCAGCCACAACGGTTCTTCAGCGCTGAGCATGCCTTCGGCTACGGCTCACGCCAACGAGTGGCGTTTCACCCGGCGGTTTCGACCAGCTGGGCCCGGGTAGGTCAGCGAAGCGCTCAGCCAGCGCCCCGCGAGCTCCGGAACATCCAGCCGCCCTGCTGAGACGGCGACAACCATCGGCTCCGCTTCATCGACCGTGAACGAAATCCCGTCCGTTGAGTAGGCAGAACACGCGCGCAGCGGACCAAGCCAGCCGCTTGTTTCCGTCGACCAGGGCATGGTTGCGACGAGCGAATGCATAAGCGCAGCAGCCTTTTCGGCGAACGTCGAATAGGCGGGCTCGCCAAAAGCTGACGCTTGCGGGCGCGCGGCGGCCGAGGCAAGCAGCCCCGGATCGCGAACCTGCACCGGGCCGATCACGCCGGCGGCGATCTCCAACAGGTCCTCGAGGCTCAGATAGTCGAGCCGCTCAGGCGTCGAGCTCACTGAGCAAGCCGCTCCAACAACTCCGCGTCCTCTTCGCGCACCCGCCGGATCGCCGCCGTCAGCCGGCTCCGGACGCTCGGACACGTACTGCGCGATCGCCTCCCTGGCGACCTCCTGCATGGAGCGTCCTTCCTGCAGCAGCCTTACGCCGAAGCGCCTCCGTCTCGGCCTCCGACAGCCGCAAGTTCATCGCCATGACAGCATGGTACCGCGCTGGTACCACTCTGGAACGTTGGCGGCCGGAGCGCCCGACCTGATCCGGCAAACGATGTCGTGCGCTCGGCGAGGCAAATCAGGTGTGCGGTCGAGCAGACGATGCGGTGCCTTTCGGGGCTAAAGCGCCGGTTCGTTTGCTCGAGTTTGAGGAAGCGTCCGTCCGGCGGGCACCCCATCGTTTGCTGGGGCCGACGTCGGCGTCAGGCGATGAATCTGCGATCAACCGGCCGACGAGAGCACGTCGTCCGGGGACTTCGGGGAAGCCCGGCTCGCTCGTCGCTTGAGTGTGGCTGAAGGCCTCCCACATACGGCTGTAATAGCCGTCGAGCGCGAGCAGCTCGGCGTGGGTGCCGTCCTCGACGACCCGGCCCTGGTCCATCACGAGCACGCGGTCGGCGGACGCGGCGGTCGTCAGGCGGTGCGCGACCACCAGCGTCGTCCGCGGCGCGGCGAGCAACTCCGTCGCGCGAGCCACCTCGGCCTCGGTGTTCAGGTCGAGCGCCGCCGTCGCCTCGTCCAGGAGCAGCATCTCGGGCTCGACGAGTTGAGCCCGCGCCAGATGCGACGAGCTGCCGCTGGCCCGCCGACAGGCCACGCCCGCGCTCGCCGACGGGATGCAGGTAACCCCCGGGCAAGCGGGCGATCATCGAGTGCGCTCCCACCGCCCGCGCGGCCGCCTCCACCTCGGCGTCGGTCAGCCGCCGGCTTCGCATAGGCGATGGCGTCCCGGATCGTGCCGGGGAAGAGGTAGGCCTCCTGCGGAACGACGCCCAGCCGATGGCGGTAGTCCGAGGCCGCGACGGTGCGCAGATCGGTGCCACCCGACCCGCACGGTCCCTGACGTCGGGTCGTAATAGCGTGCGACCAGCTTGACCAAGGTCGACTTGCCGGCGCCGGTCTCACCGACCAGAGCGACGGTCTGCCCTGCCGGGATGGTCAACGAAACCCCAGCAATTGCAGGGACATTCGTCCCCGCGTAGCTGAAGACGACGTCGTCGATCTCGAGCGAGGCCAGGTGTGCGGGGAGGGCGACCGGGTGCTCCGCCGGAGGCACGGAAGTCGGCGTACGCAAGAGATCGCGGATGCGTCGCAGCCCGACCTCAGCCTGCTGGTACCCGTCGAAGACCTGCGAGAGCTGCTGCACCGGAGTGAAGAGCAGGTCGAGGTAGAGCAGGTACGCGATCAGCCCGCCGGCGGTGAGGCTTCCGTTGTGCACCCGCGCTGCGCCGAAGCCCAGCACCAGCGCGGCCGCGACCTCGGACAGCATCTCCACGAAGGGGAAGTAGGTCGCGATGTAGCGCTGCGCGCGGAGCCGGGTGCGCCGGTATTCCAGGGAGAGCCCGCCGAACCGGGTGGCGTCGTCGCCTTCGCGTCCGAACGCCTGCGAGACCCGCACGCCGGCGACCTTCTCCTGGAAGTCGGCGTTCACCGTGCTGACCCTCTCCCGGGCCTCGGTGTAGGCGACCGACGAGCGCCGCCGGAACATCACCGTCGCGACGGCGAGAATCGGCAGCAGCGCAACGATGATCAGACCCAGCTGCCAGTCCAGCACCAGGATGGCGATCAGCACGCCGATGAAGGACAGGATGCTGACGACGGCGGTCGCGAGTCCGGTCTGGAAGAACGTCGAGAGCGCGTCGACGTCGGTGGTCATCCGGGTCATGATCCGGCCGGAGAGTTCACGCTCGTAGTAGTCCAAGCCGAGGCGCTGCAGCTGGGCGAACGTCTTCACCCGCAGTGTGTAGAGCAGCCGTTCGCCGGTGCGGCCGGTGACCAGCGTCTGGGCGGCCGTAGCCACCCAATCGGCCAGCACGACAAGCAGAGCCACCAATGAGAGCAGGTACAGATCGTGCAGCCGGTGATCCGACACACCCTTGTCGACCCCGAGCCGCACCAGCGCGGGCAGCGCGATCTGCGCCAGCGCATCCAAGCGCCACCAGCCCGAGCCCGATGAGCAAACCGCGCCGGACGCCGCGCAGCACGGTGCCGAAACCGAACGCGGGGTCGGCGCGCCGAGCGGCGGCGTCGTCGACCTTGGGCACGTCGGTCGCGGGCCGAAGCGCGTCGACCTTCGCGAGCAGCTCCGGCGACGGTGGCAGGCCCGCCATGAAGCCCCCGCCGGCGCCCGGGCCCATTCCACCACCGAGGTTGGCGGCGGCGTTGCTGCGCTGCTCCGCCGTCGGCTCCGGAGCGCCGGCGCGGTCCCAGAGCGCCGGCGTCACGCCGTTCACCTGTGGCTCGTCAGCGAGCGCGGCCTCAAGCTCGGCATCGACTCCCTCGGCGTCGTCGCCCGGGCCGGAAAGCAGCTGCCGGAAGAGCGCGCAGCGCTCCTGCAGCTCCTCCGCCGTGCCGGCGTCGACCACCCGGCCGCCGTCGAGCACCGCGATGCGGCTTGCGAGCGCCAGGGTGGAACGACGGTGCGCGACCAGCAGCGTGGTACGCCCTCGCATGATCTTGCGGAGGGTGTCGTGGATCTCCGCCTCGATCCGCGCATCGACCGCACTCGTGGCGTCGTCGAGCAGCAGGATCTGCGGGTCCGACAGCAGCGCCCGGGCGAGCGCCACCCGCTGGCGCTGGCCACCCGACAGTGTCAGGCCTTGCTCGCCGACAACGGTCTCATAGCCGTTGGGGAGCGCGCGGATGAAGCCGTCCGCCTCGGCAGCGCTGGCAGCGGCGCGAATCTGCGCCTCGGTCGCATCGGGACGTCCGTACGCGATATTGGCCGCGACGGTGTCGCTGAACAGGAAGCTCTCTTCGAAGACGACGCCGATCCGCGACCGCAGCGAAGCCATCGTCGTATCGCGGACGTCGGTGCCGTCGACCCGGACCGCGCCGGCCTGCACGTCATAGAAGCGCGGTAGCAGCAGCGAGATCGTCGACTTGCCCGAGCCGGCCCCGCCGACGAGGGCCAGCGTCTCCCCGGGCTCGACGGTCAGATCGAGCCCCTGCAGCACGGGATGCGACGCCGCATAGCCGAAGGACACATCCTCGAACTCGACCCGGCCGGCGCCAGGTGCCAGGTCCACGGCGCCGGGAGCATCGACGACCTTGGGGGTGGAGTCGATGACCTCGAAGACGCGCTCGACGCTGGCCCGGGCCTGCTGCCCCACGGTGAGCAGGGCGGCGAGCATCCGGACCGGGCCGACGAGCTGGCCGACGTAGGTCGAGAAGGCGAGGAAGGTACCGAGCGTGATCTTGCCGTTGGCCGCGAGCCAGCCACCGAAGAGCAGCACGCCGACCTGCCCGATAGCGGGCACCGCCTGCAGCGCGGGGTTGTAGCGGGCGGTAAACCGCACCGCCCTCAGCCGCAGGGCGAAGAGCTTCCTGGCGGCGCCCTCGAGCCGGCCGAGCTCGCGGTCCTCCTGGCCGAACCCTTTGACGACGCGCACGCCCGTGACCGCGGCCTCGACGACGCCCGCCAGGTCACCGGCCTGCTGCTGGGCCGCCCACGTGGCGGGAAACAGCCGGCGCCGGCTGCGGATCGCGATGAACCAGAGCGCCGGGCCGACGGCGATGGCGACCAGGGTCAGCAGCGGCGAGAGCACCAGCATGATGGCCAGCGAGATGATGAACAGCAGGAAGTTGCCACTCATCATCGGCAGGAACGACAGCAGCCCCTGCACCAGCGTGATGTCGGAAATGGAGCGGCTGACCACCTGGCCGGTGTTGAGCTCGTCCTGGCTCGCGCCGTCGAGACGGTGGAGCGCCCCGAAGACCGCTGTGCGCAGGTCGTGCTGCACGTCGAGGGACAGCCGGCCGCCGACGTACCGCCGGATGAAGCTGAAGGCGAAGCGGGCGAAGCCGGCACCCACCAGCACCAGCACCCACGGGAGCAGCGGTTGCGTGCGCTTGAGGACGGCCTGGTCGACGACCAGCCGCTCGACGAGAGGCACGCCCGCCTGCACCGCCATGCCGGCCAGCGCCGCGCCGAAAGCGAGCAGCACCGAGCCGCGGTACCGCCAGCAATAGGCGGCCAGGCGGCGCAGCCATCCTCGCGGCGGCGCGCCAGCAGAAACGTTGCTCATTGCAAATCAAGCTAACCGCCAGGGCGACTGAGTTCATTTCCGCGTTCATGTCCGCGTTCATGTCCGCGCTCGGAGTAGACCCTTTCGGGCGACAGCGAACGTCCGCAATGTGCTGCATTGTGGAAGAGTGCTGGTCTGACCGGCGGGTGCCGACCTGGGACAGATGGAGGCGTTCACGATGCCCTCATCACGGCCCTCATCACGGCCCTCATCACGCCGTCCCGTGCCCCCGACCAGGGCAGCTCCCGAGCCCGACTCGCCCGGTTGGCCCGCTCGACGACGCGCAAACCGCCCTGCTGCGCCTGGAACTGGCCGTCGACGCGGCCGCGATCGGCGCCTTCGACTGGGACCTCGTCACCGAATGAGCTGGTGTGGGATGAGCGGATGCGCCATCTCATGGCGGTCGAATCGGCGATCGGGCCGAGCGTCGACAGCTTCATCCGCGGCATCCTTCCGGCGGACCGTCCGAACGTGCGGCGGGCGACCGAACGCGCGATCGCGTCCTGCGGCGACCTGCGGGTGGACTTCCGGATCATCGATCAGGCCGGCGCCACCCGCTGGGTGACCACGCGCGGGAGGGTGCTGGCCGACGCGAGCGACCGGCCGGTGCGGATGGTCGGCGTGGTGTTCGACTCCTCCCGCGTTCACGACGATCGCGAGCAGGCCGCCCGTGCCCTCGACACCATGGCGACCGCGTACGCCCTCGTCGACACCGACTGGAACGTGCGCTACGTCAACCAGGCGGCACGTGCTCTCGTGGCACGCAACCGGGAACCGGTCGGAACCCCGATCTGGGATCTCGTGCCCGGCCTGGCGAACCCGTCCGTGGCCGGCCTGCTCCGCGGCGCGATGGCGGGCGAGGGCCCGGCCCGGCTCGAATTGCGCGCCGAACGGATCGGAGGGTGGCTCGAGGTCTCGGTCCAACCGGTCGCGAACGGCATCGCGGTCCTCGTTTCCGACGTGACCGCCCGCCGCGAGGCGCAGAACCGGCTCGAGCTGCTGGCCAGCGCCGGGAAGACGCTGATGCAGCGCCGGCGCGTGGCGGAGACGGTGCAAGAGGGGCTCGGGCTGCTGGTCCCGGACCTCGCCAGCGCCGCGATGATCTACCTGCGCGAACCGGCTGACGCGCCGCTACGGCTGGTGGACCTGATGCACGCCGATCCGCAGCGCCAAGAAGACGTGCGTCGGCTGTTCCAGGCGTTGCCACTGGGCGACGACCCGACAACGGGCGTTGGTCGCGCGGTGGCCAGCGGCAAGATCCAGATCATCGGTGACATCAACGAAGCCGTGGTCAACCGGGTCACATCGGATCCGGAGATGCGGGCGCGGCTCCTGGCCACCAGGACCACCGGCGTCGTCGCCGTGCCGCTCAACGCCCACGGTGAGGTACTCGGCTTCATCGGGCTGGTCGGTCTCGACGGCAAGACGCCCTCAGACCCGGATCTGGTGCTGATCGAGGACATCGCCTCGCGGATCGCGTCGGCCATCGACAGCGCGCAAAGTCTCGACCGCGTCGAGCGCGCCGCCAACCAGCAAGCGTTCCTGGCCACGGTGGCCGAGAAGCTCGGTCCGACGATGGAGGTCGAGGCGGCAGCCAGGGAGCTGGCCAGGCTCCTGGTCCCCTACCTCGCCGACTGGGTCATGGTGACCCTGCTGGACGACGACGGGCGGGTCCGCGACATCGCCAGCGTCCATCGCGACCCCGCGTTCCAGGAGCCGCTCGACCGGTACACCGAGGCGCGCCGCAGCGCGCTCATCGCCGATCCGACGCTCGTGCGCGAGGTGGTCACGCCGGGGCGTCCGCTCTTCCAGCTCGAGAACGACAACTTCCGCACGCGCCTGGCCGACGAACCGTCGCTGGAGGCACTCGCCGAGCTGGACTTCGGCGTCGTCACGGCGCTGCCCATTCTCGGCCTTCAGCACACCCTGGGTGTCATCAGCTTCTACAACTCCCCCGGCCGCGGATACCCGACCACAGCGGAGATGACCTTCTCCCGGGAGGTGGCGCGCCGCGCCGGGCTGGTGCTCGAAAACGCCCGCCTCTATGGACTTTCGAAGTCCATGGTCGAGACCTTTCAGCGCAGCCTGCTCCCCTCCGCCATCCCGCAGCCGCCGGGGCTGGAGGTGCACCAGGACTACGAAGTCGCGCTGCAAGGCGCCAGCGTGGGCGGCGACTGGTACGACGCCTTCGAGACGATCGACGGAGTCACCACGCTGGTCATCGGCGACGTCATGGGTCACGACACCGAGGCCGCGGCGCTGATGGGACAGCTGCGGACGATGGTTCGGGCCATCGCGGTCGACCGCGGCGAATCGCCAGGAGCCGTGCTGAGCCGGGTCGACCACGCGGCCGAAACGCTCGGCGTGAACACCACGGCGACGGCCGTCGTCGCTCAGGTGCTCGACGGTGAGCCTGGTGGCGGCCGCCGGCTGCGCTGGTCGAACGCCGGCCATCCGCCGCCGCTGCTCATCGAACCCGACGGTCGGGTGCGCCTGCTCGAGACGCCCTCGGACCTGCTCCTCGGATTCGGCACCAGTACGCCGCGCGCCGATCACGAGGTGGCCCTGGCACTGGGCGCAACCGTGGTGCTCTACACCGACGGTCTCGTCGAGGGGCGCACGCAGCCGCTCGAGGTTGGGCTGCAGCGTCTGATCCAGGCGGCCGCTCCCGTCGCGGACCTACCGCTTCCCGACTTGTGTGCCCGGCTGCTCAAGGCGGTGCGGCCCCCCGCCGAGGAGGACGACGTCGCCTTGGTGGCGGTGCGGGTCACCGGCGCGCGGGGCACCAGCGCCCCGGTGCCCGCCGCCGAACCTCAGGCCGTTTGAGCCCTGACCGGCTTGGGCTTGCTCAGCGCGTTGACGCCGTGCGCCGCCCGGGTGAGTTCCCGCATGCCGGCTGCGATCCCGGCCGTCAGCACCGGCAGGTCGGGCGTACTGGCCGCATCGGCGGTGATGCCGAAGGTCAGCACCCGGTTGTAGGAGGTCATGGCCACACCGATCCGGATGCGGTCGGCGATGGGTACGTACGGGTAGAGCTCGACCAGCGGCCGGCCGGCGGCGTACAGCTGCCGGCGCGGGCCCGGAACGTTCGTCGCGACCGTCACCAAGTGCCGATGGGGCAGGCGAAAAACACTCTTCAGCCCGATCGAGAGCAGCAGCGGTGACGTCCATCCGCCGGCCCCGGCGAGCACTTCGCCGATCTCGATCTCCCCGGAGTCCTTGAGCCGCGCCATCTGCTCGCAGACGGCCTGATAGCGCGCTACCGGGTCGGCGGCATCGACCGGAAGGTCCGCAATCATTGCCGAAACCTCGTTGGCGACACCTTCGCGGCCGCCGCGCACCGACACCGGGATGAGGGTGCGTACGGCATGCCCGCCCGGGCGCTCACCGCGCTCGATCAGCAGATCGCGGAAGCCGCGGGTGATGGCGGCGACGACGACGTCGTTGAAAGACCCGCCATAGGCGGCGCGGACGGCTTTGATGTCGTCGAACGTCGTGCGGGTGAAATCCCAGGCGCGGGCCCGGCCGAGCGGGCCGGTGAGGGAGGAGGATTCGGCGGGCTTGGCCAGCCGGCCCCAGGTGAGCGCGCCGCGCGCCAGCAGCCCAGCGCTTTCCCAGGCGTTTTCGGGATGGGAGATCGCCCGGACGGCGGAGCGAACTCCGCGCACCGGCCGGTGGGGAAGGCCGGTAAGCGCGGAACCGAGCAAACGCAGCTGGCCCGGCTCGGAATCGGCGTAAGGGATGGGCTGGCCGAAGCACGGCTCCCGTTTCGGTGCCGGCTCGACGTCGAGGAGTTTGCTCAGGATGTCGGTGCCCGCGACCCCGTCCACCATGCAGTGGTGCACCTTGCCGACGAGTGCCCAGCGCCCCCCGGCGAGGCCCTCGATCAGCCATTCCTCCCAGAGCGGGCGCGAGCGGTCGAGCTGCGTCGACATCAGCCTTCCCATCAGGGTGCGCAACTCGTCGTCGCCGCCGGGACGCGGGATCACGGTGTGACGCAGGTGGTAGTGCAAGTCGAGATTCGGGTCCTCGACCCACACCGGCCGACCGAGCCACAGGGGCACCTCGCGGATCCGCTGCCGGTATCGCGGGAGGTCGGCGAGCTTTCGCGCAAAGAGCGCGAAGAGCTCGTCGTACGTCGGCGCCGGTCCCTCGAAGATTGCCAGCGAGGCGATGTGCAACGACGTGTTGGGCGTTTCCATGCGCAGGAAGGCCGAATCGAGCGGGCTCATCACCTCCACGGCGCTTCCCCTCCCTCCGCTGACGGCGCCGCGCGGGCGTTGCGCCGCGGCCCTGGCACGGACGCTTTCGGCTGGCGTTTGGCGGGCCGGGGTTCGTCGTGCAACGGCAGCCTGATCTCGCTGGCCTTCACTCCACCGACCGCGAGCACCTCACGAAAGCCCTCACGAAGGCACACCATGAACTCTCCCGTATCGGGGATGGCGCCATTGTCCGCGTTGATGCCGATGCAGCAGGTGTCCACGTACGACATGAGCGTCACGTTGACGGCCGAGCCGATCGTCGGCCCGAACGGGTAGTAGGCGAGCAGCCGGCCGCCTCCCAGATACACCGGCATCGGAAAGCCGGGAACGTTGCTCGCGAGGAAGTCGACGTGCTTGAGCATGCCGCCGAGGAACGCGGTGGGCAGCAGGTTGAGTCCGGTCGCGATGCCCTGGGTCATGCCGAGCGAGGGCTCAGCCCGCCAGGCGTCCGTGATGTCGCGCATGGCGCGCATCCGTTCGATGGGATCCGGCATTCCGGCGGGCACCGGGAAGCGCGCCAGCGTGATGCGATTGCCGCCCGGCCGGTCCGCGGCCGTACGCACGTTGATCGGCATAGTCACCCGCAGCCGGTCGATCTGCGCGCCATGGCGCTGGTGATAGATCCGCAAACCACCAGTAACGGCGGCCAGGAACGCATCGTTCACGTGGCCACCCGCCACCGCAGCCGCCTTGCGCATCCCGCTCAACGGCACCTCGAGGACGTCGAGCTCGCGGCCCAGGTGCCGCTCGCGCATGAGTGGGGACATCGTGTCGATGTACGGCTCCACGGTCTTGGCGATCGACCGCGTCGCCCGCAGCAGGCTCGCCGTCATTGCCCGAGGGTGGCGCACGGTGTGCACGGCGGTGCGAACGCTCGCCGCCGGCATCGCGCGCGCCGTCGAGACGAGCCGGCGGATGTCGTACGCCACGGCGTCCCATGCCAGCCGCGTGCCGTCCAGATGCTCCGCGGGGAGGTCGGGCGCGTCAGGACGCGGGCCTCCGGCGCGGTCGGTGTCGAACAGCTCGAACGCCAGCTGCATGCCGCCGATGCCGTCGGTGATGGCGTGGTGGAACTTCCAGATGAACGCGGCGGCTCCCCCGCGAAGCCCTTCAACCACAGTGATTTCCCAGAGCGGTCGCGCGGGATCGAAGGCGGTCGTGGCCTTGACGCGCGCGATGTTGATGACCGCATTGGCATCGCCGGGTGGGGGCGCTGTAACCCACCGCAGGTGCCAATCCAGGTCGACCTCTTCGCAGCGGGTCCAGCGGGGAGTGGCGATACGCAGCGGAGGAACCTGCACCACGTGGTGCATGCCCGGGAATCATCCGGCTCGCGCGCTCGACCAATACCCGCAGCGCTTCGTGGTCCGGAGCCCGGTCGAGAAAACCGACGGCTACGACCGTGGATCGCAGCAGCGGATCGCGTTCCATGTACCAACTGAAGGCATCGGATGCACGCATGTGCGGCTCAATGGCGACCGCCTTGCTGGCCACGTTGGCGCCCCCATCACTGATCCCGGTGCTCCTCGACGCTAGGGCTGCGGGCGGGTGCTCCGGTAGGGACGAATGGCCCCATCTCCCACATCTCTGGTCTGCACCACGCGATCGGCCCCCCAGAGCCGGCCGCCTCACATTCCGTGACCAATCAGCGCGATATTTGAAAACTATTTCTGAACTCGAAACACGCAGCGTTAGCGGCCCCTAGAGTCAGCCCGACTTGGGGGTCTGGCATGACATACCGATTGGCGTCGAATCCGCGGCGCTTCATCAGCGGCGCGGCGGCACTTCTCGTCCTCGCCGCGGCGATCCTCGTCGGCCTCGTCGAGGGCGCCCAGTCGGCAAAGGCCGCCCTCCCATCGGGGTTCTCCGACGCCGTCGTGATGTCGGGTTTGACGAACCCCACACAGTTGGAATTCGCCTCCGACGGTTCGATCCTCATCGCACAGAAGAACGGGAAGATCTTCTCGTTCAAGAACTTCGCGGACAAGAGCCCGACCCTCGTCGCCGATCTGAGCAGCGAGGTCGACGACTACTGGGACCGCGGTCTTCTGGGTCTCGCCGTCCCCCCCACCTATCCGGCCGATCAGCACCTGTACGTGCTCTACGCCCGCGATGCGGCGCTCGGCCAGACTCCCCCGGTCTGGAACGACCAGTGCCCCACCCCACCGGGACCGAACACCGACGGCTGCACGGTGAGCGGCCGCCTGGCGCGCCTGAACCTGACCAATGGCGTACTGGCTTCCCCGTCGGATGAGACGCCGCTTGTCGACGGCTGGTGCCAGCAGTTCCCCAGCCACTCGATCGGCACGGTCGTCTTCGGCGCGGACGGCTACCTCTACGCCGGCGGTGGTGAGGGCGCGAGCTTCAACGCCGCCGACTACGGGCAGTTCGGCAGCACGAACGCCGGGGATCAAGCCAACCCCTGCGGGGATCCGCCCGGCAGCGCCGGCGTGGCGCTCACCCCTCCCACCGCCGAGGGCGGCTCGCTGCGCTCGCAGTCGGTGCTGCGCACGGACGGACCGGCGGTACTCAACGGCAGCGTCATCCGGGTCGATCCGCAGACCGGGCTCGCCGCACCCGGCAACCCCTACGCCAGCAGCACCGACGCGATCAAAGCCCGGATCGTCGCCTTCGGCCTGCGCAATCCCTTCCGGTTCACCACCCGTCCCGGCACGAACGAGGTGTGGATCGGCGACGTCGGCGCGGGCAGCTGGGAAGAGATCAACCGCATTCCGGATCCGACCAGTGAGACGGCCGCGCCGAACTTCGGCTGGCCGTGCTACGAGGGCGCCGGGCAGAACGGCGGCTACAAGGGCATCGGCCTGACCCAGTGCAACAACCTCTACAACACTGCGGGCTCCGTCACCGCGCCGTACTACGCCTACGACCACGCCAAGAGGCTGACCACGACCGATACCTGCCCCACGGGTGGATCGTCCATCTCAGGGATCTCGTTCTACGAGGGCACGAGCTACCCGTCGACGTTCCACAACGCGCTGTTCTTCGCTGACCACACCCGCCAGTGCCTGTGGGCGATGTTCCCGAACGCGAGCGGCGATCCTGACCCGGCGAACATCCTGAGCCTCGGGCACATCGCCAACCCCGTGGAGCTGGTGCAGGGCCCCGCAGCGTTCAACAACGACCTCTTCTACGTGGACATGGATGGCGGAAACATCCATCAGCTCTCCTACGTCCCCGGCAGCCAGCCGCCGACCGCCGTCGCGAAGGTGACTCCCACGAGTGGGCCGACCCCGCTCACGGTCTCCTACGACGGCACCGCATCCACCGACCCGCAAGCCGAAACGCTGGCCTACAGCTGGAGCTTCGGTGACGGCACAACCTCAACGTCGGCAACCGGAACGCACACCTACTCGAACCCGGGCAGCTATACCGCAAAGCTCACCGTGATGGACACGCAGGGCCTCACGGGGTCGGCGACGGTTCCGGTCTTCGCCGGGGCAACGAAGATCACCAGTATGACCGTCGGCATCAAGAGTCCCAGCGGCGTCGCGCGGGGGAAGTATCGCGTCGGTGACCGGCTCAACTTCGCGGCAAGCGCTGTCGATGCCAGTGGAGCTCCGATCCCGGCGTCCGGCTTCTCGTGGCATCTGTCGATTCACCACTGCATCACCTCGGCCAACTGTCACGTCCATGACGGCGGTTCCCTGGCCGGCATCAAGAGCGGACGGTTCGTGGCGCCGGACCATGAATACCCGTACTTCCTCACGATCGAGCTGACCGTGACGGTGCCGGGATCGACGAACACGCTCGGCAGATCGCTGACGGTCCAGCCGCAAACGGTGGCCGTGAAGTTCACGACCAACCAGGCACAGAGCCTGCATCTCGCCGTGGACGGGGTCTCGAAGTACACCCCGTTCACCGTGACGATGGTGATGGGCCACCTGGCGTCGGTGACCGCTCCGTCGCCCGAATACCTCTATGGCCACAAGTTCGTCTTCACCTCGTGGTCGGACAAGAAGGCGGCGACCCACACCATCACCGCACCGACGGCGGCGATCACCCTGAAGGCCAACTACAAGAAGATCTGAGCTTCCAGGCCTTTGCGTAGCTCAGGCAGCCTCCCGGGCCGCCTTCATCAGCGCTGTGACCGCGTCACAGTCGGCCTTGGACGGCTGGCCCCAGCCGTCCTCGTACCCAGCGCGCAGTTGCACGGTCTCGGTCTCGAAGCGGCCTGAGAAGAGCTCGAACATCTCGGTGGTCACGAGCGCCGGGTGTTCGACGCCGCACGCCCGCGCCAGCGTCAGGATCTCGCTGCGCAGGCTCACCAGATACCGTGCCGCCCGCGCCGATTTCAGGTCCGGATCGACGCCTCTCGCCAGCCAGGTCGACTGCGTCGCGATTCCGGAAGGGCAGCGCCCCGTGTGGCACCGCTGGGCTTGAATGCAGCCGATCGCCAGCATCGCTTCGCGTCCCACGTTGACCATGTCGCAACCCAGCGCGAACGCCAGCAACGCCGATTCGGGGAAGCCCAGCTTGGCCGAGCCGATGAAGACGACATCGTCGCTCAACCCCAACTCGACGAACAGCGGATACACCCGTGACATCGCCGGCAGGAACGGCAGCGCGACGTGATCGGTGAAGACCAGCGGTGCAGCACCCGTGCCGCCCTCGCCGCCGTCGATGGTGACGAAGTCGACGCCGCGTGACGACGTGGCCATCGCCGCGGTGAGATCTCTCCAGAAGCCCATGTCGCCGACGGCGGATTTGATCCCCACTGGCAAGCCGGTCGCGTCGCCGATTCTTTCGACGACGTCGAGCAACTCGTCCACGTCGCCGAACGCCGAATGAACAGCGGGGCTGATGCAGTCCCGCCCGACGGGCACCCCGCGCGCGGCAGCGATCTGGGCCGACACCTTCGCCGCCGGAAGCATTCCTCCGATCCCGGGCTTGGCGCCTTGGCTGAGCTTGATTTCGATGGCTCGGACGGGCGCCGCAGACACGGTCTCGGTGAGCCGATCGAGATCGAACCGGCCACCCGCGTCGCGACATCCGAAGTACCCGGTGCCGATCTGGAAGATGAGCTCGCCGCCGTGCAGATGATGCGGCGAGATTCCGCCTTCTCCCGTGTTGTGCAAGGCACCGGCCTCCCGCGCCCCGCGGTTCAGGGATTCGATCGCCCGGCCGGAAAGGGCGCCGAAGCTCATCGCAGAAATGTTCACGATCGAGGCGGGCCGGAACGCGTGACGCCGGCCCCGTGCGGCGCCCATGACCTTCGCGGCGGGCACCGCGTTCTCACCGGCCGCCGGACGCGGAAGCGGGAAGGCCGCGTGTTTGATGATCAGGTACCCCGGGTCGCGCTCGAGATCGTTGTCGGTACCGAAGCCGACGTGGTTGTCCATGCCCTTCGCCGACGAGTACACCCAGTCCCGCTGGTTTCGGGTGAAGGGCCGCTCCTCGTCGTCGCCCGTCACGATGTACTGGCGCAGCTCCGGCCCGAACGACTCGAGGATAAAACGCAGATGGCCGATCAGCGGGAAGGTCCGCAGGATCGCGTGCCGGCGCTGGAGCACATCGAAGACCGTGATGGCGGCAAGCACGCCGACCACCGCCACGGCCGCCCACGCGCCGACGCTCATGATCTAAGACAAGGCCTCCGCGCGCTCGGCTGCCAGATGCCGCCTACCCGATCAGCCAGGGACTTCCGGCCCGGCGGCAAAACCCTCCGCCCCTTCGGCCCACCCACGAATTCGCGCCAGCACCAGGTGGCTATTTGACCATTTGGTCAGTTTTTCCTGTCCGCGAAGTCAGATTTCCTTCAAGCTTCCGCATCCTGTGCCGATCTCTGCTGGGACGTTAGACCCAAACCACGGGATGGCGACATGAGGCCGACAGAGGTATTGCCTTGGCAGTGACGGCCGCGGCGGCAACGGCGGAATGTCGCCGATGGGCGTGCATCACGCCGTGACGCTCGCGAATGCCTATGAAAGCGTGGCGGTTTGCGGGCAACGAACCCTCACCTGGCCGGGCCGCAACTTCGCGCCCCAAGAGGACGACGAGGAATGCCCGGTCTGCCGCAACGTCGTCGACGGGCTGGTCTGAGCGCTCGCTACGGCAACGGTCCGACTGGGACCGGCGATCAGGGTTCCGCTGCGCCCCCAGGCGCGCAGCACCGTGGAGAGCGACGGGTGCCTGCGGGGCAGCGCGGCGCGTCCTGCGAGGATGCTGCCCGATGGGCGACGCGTCGGCGGCCGGCCGCGTGTCACGGCTCACAAGGTGAGGCGCCGTATGAGTGCACCGCAGGCTCCAGCGACAGGCGATCTGCTCGTCCGCGCGGGAACAGTCGTCGACGGCACCGGAGCACCTCCGGTGGCTGCCGACATCCGGGTGCGCGGCGGCATGATCGTGGAGGTCGGGCCCGGACTCGACTCCGGCGGCGAGCGAGAGGTCGACGCCGCCGAGGCTTACGTGACCCCCGGGCTCATCGAATCGCACACCCACTTCGACGCCGCGGTGTGGTGGGACGCCGACTGCGATCCGATGCCCGCGCACGGCTGCACCACCCTGGTGCTGGCGAACTGCGGGCTCGGGCTCGCACCGCTGCGTCCGGCCGAATCCACCGATCTGGTCGACCTTTTCGCGTTCATCGAGGACATTCCCGCGGAAGCGTTCAACCTCGCAGTGCCCTGGACCTGGGACACCTGGCCGCAATATTTGGCCGCTGCGCAAAAACACCGAACGGCCGTCAACTACGTGGGTTTCATGCCCTACCAGATGCTCCGCACCTGGATCATGGGCCCCGACGCCTGGGAGAGGGCCGCCACCGCCGACGAGCGGGACCGCCTCGCGGCCGCGCTCGATGAGGCGCTCAGCGCAGGCGCCATCGGGTTGTCGACCTCGGAGATGGACACCGACAAGGCGAACCGTCCGGTGCCGAGCCGGCTCGCCGACGACGCGGAGCTCTCGACGCTCATCGCCGTGCTCGCCCGGCACGGCGCAATTCTTCAATACGTACCGCGTTTTCTGCAGCCCGAGTACTTCCACGAGGACCTGCAGCGGATGTCGCGTCTTGTGGCCGGTACCGGGGTGCGCATGATCTTCGCGGGTTACGCGCTGGAGGAGACGGCGTCGGAAGGCCGATCGCGGTTGGAGGAGCTGATCGCCCGGTTGCGTGCCGAGGGCACCGACCTGTGGCCGAACTTCAGCCCGCGGCCGTCGCACGTCAACATGCACTTCGAGCGTTCCATCATGTGGAGCGGCGTACCGAGCTGGCATTCGTACGTGCACGCGGGCGACGAGGCCAAGCGCAGCCTGCTCCGCGATCCGGCGTGGCGGGCGGCGGCACGGGCCGACTGGGACGCGTGCACGTACACGCTCGCGCCGATTCGCATTCCCGACCGCATGCTGCTGATCGGTGGCGAGCACAGCGGGGAGTCAATGGCCGACGCGATCGCGCGGACCGGTCAGCACCCGTCGGACGTGATGGCGGACTGGCTGATCGCCACGGATGTGCAAGGCAACATCCGCACCCGGGAGCGGCCGATCGACCTGGCGGCCGCGGCCGAGATGGCGCGCTCGCCGCATGCGTTACCGGGGGCAAGTGATGCCGGCGCGCATGTGCAGATGTTCAGCGGAGCCGGGGACGGCACGTACTTCTTGGCGCATCTGGTTCGCGACACCGGGCTGCTACGCGTCGAGGAAGCGGTCCACGCCGTCACCCAACGGCTCGCCGGCTTCTTCGGCATCCCGGACCGCGGGGTGATCCGCCCCGGCGCGGCAGCCGACCTCGCGGTCTTCGCGCTCGCAGACCTCACCAACGGCACCGAGGTGCCGCGGCGCGACCTGCCCGGTGGCGCTTGGAGATACAGCCGTACCCCGGGCGGCTACCGGGCCACCATCGTCGGCGGCGTGCCGACCTGGCTGGACGGCGCTGCCACCGGCGAGCGGCCGGGATCGATGCTCGCTGCCCGGCAGCAGGAACGGGTGCCGGCCGGGGTCTAGGAGCGCGCTACGTCGTGGGGGTGGCAGGCGCCCCCGCGAGGCGGCGCAACGGCTCGACGAGCAGCGGCCCGAGCGCCGGGCCGGAACGGGGATCGAAGTGAATCCCGTCGGACTGGCGCAGCGGGATTCCATGCCAGCTGCTGACGACCCGCCCGCCCGGGCAGATCTGTGCATTCAGGTCGACGACGCTCGCCACCCCGGGATGGCGAGCCGCCGCTTGGCGCAGCAAGGCGTTGTACCGCGCTGCCCGGACGACCGCGTCGGCAGGGACAACGCTTCCGTCCGGCTGCTCGGGAATCGTGAAGCACGGCAGGGCGATCAGCGCGACCTTGCCCGACCGTGCCGACAGGATCGCGATCGCCTCATCGAGCAACGAGCTCAACTCGTGATCGAACGCCGGCTGACCGATGTGGACCACCTCGCCGTTCTCGATGCGGTCGGTGATCTCCCAGCGGCCCAGGAAGACGGCGGTGACCGCGGGTTGGAAGCGCTGCACCGCCTCTTGCCACTGGGCATGCCAGGGCGTGCAGTTCGCAAGGGGAATGGGCGATGTCTCACTCGCGTAGGCATACGGCTCGGGGACGATCCCGCAGCCGATGATCGCATCGCTGAGCACGTCGATGCGATACGGCTTGAGGTCGGCAGCCAGCGCCCAAGCCGCGGAGAAGGCGATGCTGTCGCCGACGACGAACACCCGCACCGGCTCTGCTGGAGCGGCGGGACCCGATGTGCTCGGGCGAGAGGCCGGGTGGGCGGGTAGGGCGGCGAGGCGGCGCTGCGTCTGCTGGGCGACTTTCGCGGCTTGCGCGTCCAGGTTCGCCGTTGGCGCCGCCCCGGAATCCGACACGCTCGTGAGAAGAACCGCCGTTACCGTCAGGGCAATCGCCGCCGGGGTGAGCACCCTGACCTTCGGCAGCCGCCAGGTCCGCCGCCGGATCGGCCGCTCGAGCGCGTAGAAGCTGGCGGCCGCGAGCGCGATGCTCACGCCGAGCCGCAGCATCAGCAGCGCCGTACCGCTGAGGCCGGTGCGCCGATGGGTGAGCAGCAGGAAGAGCGGCCAGTGGAACAGGTAGACGCCATAGGAGATGCGCCCGACCCAGGCGAGCGGGCGCCACGCCAGGGAGCGGGAGAGCAGGCCCTCCGGCGCTGCGGCGACGGCTCCGATCACGAGCGCGACCGTGAGCGCGGTCAGCAGGAAGCCGCCGCGGTACAGCCAGCCGGCTTTTCCCGATGTGGTCGCCCAGATGGTGAACAGGCCTGCCAGGCCGGCGGCTCCCGCCAGCGGCGGCACGCGCAGCCGTCCGGCGAGCCGGTCTGGGCTTCGCGCCTGATCCGGCTTCGCCGTCAAAGCCGCCAGCGCTGCACCGACGAGCAGCGCGGCGGCTCGGGTGTCCGTGCCGTAGTACAGCCGGTCGGTGGAGGAATGGAACCGATCCGCGAGCAGCGCCATCCACGCGGTCGACGCCAGGGCGAGCAGGACGCTCACGTCGGCGAGGGCCTCCCGGTCGTGGCCCCGCGCCCGCCGCCCCGCCCACAGGACACCGGCAGCGATCAGCGGCCACAGCAGGTAGAACTGCTCCTCGACTCCGAGTGACCACAGGTGCAGCAGCGGTGACGGCGACGTCGCGCCGAAGTAGCCCTGATGGCTGAAGGCGAAGCGCCAGTTGGCGACGTAACCGAGCGCCGAGAGCGCGTCCCAGCGAAAGCTCAATGCGCGACGCCCCGGTCCCGGTGACCGCGACGTCGATGCTCACCAGGATGAGCAGCAGCAGCAGAGCCGGAAGGAGCCGACGGGCGCGGCGGGCCCAGAAGCCGGAAAGGTCGAGCCGCCCCGTCGACCGCCATTCGTTCAGCAGCAGCCCGGTGATCAGAAATCCTGAGAGCACGAAGAACGCGTCGACACCGAGCAATCCGCCGGGCAGCCACCCCACGCCGCCGTGGTAGAGCAGGACCGCGAGCACCGCGAGCCCGCGCACCCCGTCGAGCGCCGGCAGGTGCCGCCAGCCGGCTGCCCGGCTCGGGCCGGAACCGCGGTGCTGCGCCTCCGATCCGGATGCGTGCTGCGGCGTCCGTGTCTCGAGATTCGAGGTCACCGCGCCGCCGACGGTGCTGTCGGGCGGCGGCGGGCCGAGTCACGGACGTTGCCGGGCATAACTGTCGCCATCTTCCCCAAGCCGGGGGTGCTTTGTCCGGATCCGACACGCGCATGCCCGGCTACCTCCACGGCGTCGATTGCCCGCGAGCCGTCCCCGGGTTCGCGGTCGACCGCTGGGACGCCATCGGCGAGCACGCAGGCGTGCGCATGTCGAAGTCATTGGCTTCGGCGCGCTGCGACTCATGCTCGCCATGTGCCCGGCCTCGGCTGAAGATTGGGGGCGTTCGCGTAACCCTCATCCCACGGAAAGCGTCCACCGAGGTCGTCGTAGGTGAGCTGGTAAGCCGGGACCGACGTCTTCGGTCTGCGGCCGTAGTACCGATTCGCTGCGAAGACCACCCTGCCGGGCCCCGTAGAGGCCGACCGTGTAGGCAAATGAGGCTGGAGTGGACCAGGCGTAGCCGCCCACGTATTGGATGTACTGGCCGTGCTCGCGCACGGCGTGGGCAACTCGGGCGTCGAGCTGGTCGCGAAAGGCCAGCAGCTGTGGTTCGGTCATGCCAGGAAACTGCCAGGACCCACCGACAGTTTCCGGCCTGGTGAGGGCGCTGTGGATATCCCGACGACGAAACGCGCCGAAGGCGACAAGCAGGCCAGCCCGAACGCGGGGGTCTGCTTCTCCTGGTCGGCCCGGGTAGCTTGTTGGTAGGAAGTCCGGTCAGGATCCGGCCGGGTTTCCGGTAGCACTGCCGCTCGAGCTTGGGAGCTGCCCCGTGAGCGCACCGACTGTTGCTGGCACTCTTCGCCTCTCGAATGGGGTTGCTCCGGCCGAGTTCGATCGGGTTGTCGCCGCCTTAGGGCGACTTGACGAGCGTTTCCGCTCCTACCCCGCAGGGACCGTGGAGCTTCAGCTGAGCGTCAAGGAGCGCGGTACGCCTAGCCAGCGGACCACCCTTGAGGTATGGATCGCCGGCCAGCAGCGGGTCGTCGCGACATCGAGCCGCACTGACTTCGACGGCGCGCTCGCCGAGGTGCGCGACGACCTTGTCCGTCAGTTGACCGACGCCAAGAACCGCACTGAGCCGCGCAACAACCGCACTTACCGAGAGACCCTGTGACCGGTCGCCGCGTCGGGCGCACACCGAGGAGACGTGTCGTAGCCGCTGGCGTCGAGGTGGCTGCGCTCGGAGTGAAGAGCTGCTCATCCAGTGAGGACGCAAGGTCGGGTAGGGATGCCGGGAGAGGGAGCGAGGCATGACCACCGAGGGGGCTCGCGTCGATGAGTCCGATCAGTTCGCTCGCCGGGAATACGACGAGCTCGCGCAGTTCCAGGGGTCGACGTGTGTGTCGCTGTACCTGTCGACCCACCGGACCGGCTCCGAGGTCGAGCAGGACCCGATCCGCCTTCGCAACCTTCTCGCGGCGACGGAACGGGAGTTGTCCGAGCTCGGCTGGCGCCGGGGAGACATCAAGGAGCTGCTCGGACCAGCGAACCAGCTGCTCGGGGACCGGGAATGGTGGAGTCACCAGGCCGCCGGTCTGGCGATGTTCATCACTTCGGGGGTCTTTCGGGCGTTTCGCGCTCCGATTGCCTTCGAGGACCTGGCGGTCGTCGCGCCGAACTTCCATCTCCGGCCGTTGCTCCCGTTCCTCACCGGTGACGAACAGTTCTGGGTATTGGCACTCAGCCAGAACGCGGTGAGGCTCTTTCGCGGCAGCCGCCAGGCCATCACAGAGGTCGACATCGGAGAGACGCCCACCAGCATGGCGGAAGCTCTCGCCTCCGAGGATCTGGAACCGCAGTTGCAGGTGAGGACGTTAGGACCGACCGGCACGAGTCAGTTCCACGGACATGGCGGTGGTGGCGAGGAGGACAAGGCGGCCCTCGAGCGATACTTCCGAGCGGTGGACCGTGGCATCGCCGACATCCTGGCCGGCACGGCCGCACCGCTGGTCCTGGCCGGTGTGTCGTACTACGGGCCTATCTACCGCAGCGTCAGCAGGTATCCCCGTATCGTCGAGGAAGTGGTCGCCGGCAACGCCGAAGACCTCAGTGCCATCGACCTCCACGCGAAGGCATGGCCACTTGTTCAGCAGCATGCCTCCGCTCGCCGTGCAGCCGTCCTCGACCGCTACGGGCAGAGCCGCGCGGCTAGCCGCGCAGTCGAAGGGCTCTCGGAAGTGGCCGCCGCCGCCAACGACGGCCGAGTCGAGACCCTCCTGTTGGCTCGTCATGGCCACCGCTGGGTCCCTCACGACCACACCGAAACCACAACGATCCGCGACCCACGTGCACCCGGCGACATCGACCTCCTCGACGAGCTGGCCCGGCGCGTGCTCGACACCGGTGGCGACGTCATCGTCTTGTCGGACGACGACGTGCCAGGCGCCGTAGCGGCCGTCCTTCGATATTCCTGAGCGGCGATCAGTCACGGTCACTCTCGGCAGCAGCGCTCGCGCGCGGCATGCGCCCCGACTCTGTGGCGTTCGCCGATTCGCCCCGCCGCAGACACCGACAGCGACTTCCCCGCGAACGGCACCGCTCGGCGGCGTGCGCGTCACGCCCCGTGGGAGAAGGGTGGCCTAGAGCTGGCCTAGAGCGGCCTGAGGGATACCCAACCATGTGTGGGCGAGGGGGAGTTGAACTTACCTTGGCAGCGTCAGGACCCGTCCCGTTGCATCCGTCTGCATGTCTGTACGGGCAGCTCAGCAATGACATCGGACCCGATGCGTCCCGACAGAGAATGTGCTGTCCGGCCAGGTCCGTGACCAGAATCGTGACCAGTCGACCCCGCTCCCCGGGGGGCGTAGGCAGATTTTGGCGAGCTTTGGGCGCTTTGGATTGCCGCAGCAGGTTGATGGACAGTTCCCGATGCATGACCAAGGTTGCGATCACGTCCCGTGCTTTCAGAGTCGGAGGCCGGTGCTCAGGTTCCCTCGCGTGACCTGGCTCTTCGGCCGGGTGCGCCGCAGCGGAAGTCGATGTCGGTAAGGTCACGCTTCGGCGTCAGAGGCGGGCCTGACCTGGTGGATGTTTTCCGCGTTCGCGACAGAGTCGTCACCGATTACCGCGAGTTCGTTGAGGGTTTTCTTAGCGTCGCGGACCCGCGAATAGAGGCGCATATCCGCGCGGAGATAGACACGGGGCTGTTGTGGCCAGATGCCTACGTGTCCCTCAATCCGGGGTTCGAGTCCGGCGGCAGCGTCGACGAATTGGTCGGCGAGGGCCTGCTTGACGCGCGCTGCTCTCAGATCTTCAGCATCCCGGAGGGTCGGCCCCTGCGGCTACATCGCCACCAGCGTGAGGCGGTCGAGGCGGTAGCTCAGCTTGGTCTGCTTGCCCCGCACTCTCGAGACGTTGTGCCACTTCGTGCCGACCACGACGGGGTCGGCAATTGATCCGTCGCGCTCGCATCGCTCCGTGCCCGGATCCCAGGCTTCGGCGTGAGCGAAATCCTTCAGGTAGTCGACGACGAGATCGACCGGCGGGTCGACGGTGAAGGTGCGCTGTACGTGAACCACTAGTACTCCTCAGATTTCGATGCTTTCCATCAACCCTTCCCCGTCCGGAAGTTTCGATGTCGCGACCCTCCCGTCATGTCACCAACGGCGGCGCTGTCTCGTCTCAGTAGTCAGACAGAGTTTCGCGATCTGGAGGTGGAGACGATGCAGGTATTCGTAGCAGGTGGAAGCGGGGTACTGGGGCGGCGGCTGATACCGCAGCTCGTGGCCCACGGTCACCAGGTGACGGCAACGACGACGAGCAAGGCCAAGCTGGACATGCTGACGCGGCTCGGCGCCGACGCCGTGGTCATGGACGGGTTGGACGCGGCGTCTGTCGGTGAGGCGGTGGCCTCAGCCCGGCCCGACGTGATCGTGCATCAGATGACGGCGATCAACGTGGCACATGCCGGCAAGCCCGACATCAAGCACCCTGACCGCTGGTTTGCCAAAACCAACCGGCTGCGCACCGAGGGCACCGACCACCTGCTCTCCGCGGCCGACGCGGTGGGCGTTCCGCATTTCGTCGCCCAGGGCTACGGCAGCTGGAACGGAATCCGCCAGGACGGATGGGTGAAGACCGAGGAGGATCCGCTTGACCCGCTCGAGGGATCGGCGGCAAGCGCGCAGATGGAGGCCATGCGCCATGTGGAGGACGCGGTTCGCGACGCCGACGGCGCGGTCCTGCGCTACGGATCGTTCTACGGACCCGACGCGATCGACGACCAGGTCGAGCTGCTGCGAAAGCGCCAGTACCCGATGGTCGGACGAGGCACCGGCTACACCTCGTTCGTGCACCTGGACGACGCGGCGAGCGCGACCGTCCTCGCGGTGGAGCAGAAGGCTCGGGGCGTGTACAACATCGTCGACGATGAGCCGGCGCCCGCGAGCGAGTGGCTGCCCCACCTGGCGGCGTGTGCCGGAGCGAAGCGGCCCTTCCGGGTCCCGGTCTGGCTGGCCCGGCTCCTGGCCGGCGATCTGGCCGTGGTCATGATGACGGAGGGTCGCGGTTTCTCCAACGCCAAGGCCAAGCGGGAGCTCGGCTGGCAGCTGCGCTACCCGTCGTGGCGGGAAGGATTCAAGGAAGCGCTGGCCTGATCCGAATGGAAAAATTCGAGGAGTTCGAAGAGCGAGCGGGCAGTCTTCGTGCTGCGTGAGGTCTTCGCGTTCGGGTTCCCTGAAATCGCTGCCACTGTCGGACGTTCGGAGGTCGCCTGTCGCTACCTGGCGACCCGGGCGCGCCGGCACATGGACGCCGGCCGCCCGCGGTTCGAGGCCTACCGGCGCGAGCGCGAGGAACTCTCCCAACGGTTCTTCGGGGCCTTCAAGGAAGGCGATGTCGAAGCGCTACGCGAGTTGCTGGCCGCCGACGTGCACCTGGTTGGCGACGGCGGCGGCAAGGCTCCGCAGTGGAAGCGCGGGATCCTCGGCGGCGACAACGTGGCCCGCGTGCTCGGCGTGCTCGCGCCGTCGCTGGTGCAGGTAGGCGGCCTGGTGGAGCCGCACGAAGTGAACGGCCAGCCAGGCGCGATCTTCCGGGACCGGGGGGCAAGGTGCTGGCCACCTGGGTGCTCGACATCTCGGATGGCCAGATTCAGACGATCCGATCGATACTGAATCCGGACAAGCTCAAGCACGTCGGTCCGGTAGCCGACAGTTGGGCGGTTTTCCGCGAAGCGATGGATGCCCGGCGTTCGCCGCAGCCGGCGGAGGAAGGGACCGATTCTTGACGTCATTCACACTGCGGGTGGTGGGGCACGTGGAATCGACACTGACCGTCACGAGCGAGGCGCCGCGCCAGCCGGACGAGGGAGCCCCGGACGCCTGGCTGGTCTTCGACGAGCGTTATGCGGCCGCGCTGGACGGCCTGACTAGCGGCAGCGACGTCCTGCTGCTCACCTGGCTGCATCTCGCCGACCGCGACGCGCTCACTACCCATCCGCGCGGCGACGTCGACCGACCGCTCACCGGTGTATTCGCCACCCGCTCTCCTGACCGGCCAAATCCCCTTGGGCTGCATGACGTTCACGTACTCGCGATCGAGGGCACGCGCGTCCATGTCCGCAGCCTCGAAGCGCTCGACGGCACCCCGATCCTGGACATCAAACCCGTCCTTACGCCAGATCGGTGACGCAATATCCCGGCGCGCGCTTGCGGTGAGCTGAGCTGGGCAGCCTCTGATCTTGTGAGCGACAGCGCGGAACGCGACCAAGCTGGCTCCGATCCAGAAATCCAGGATGCCTTCGATCGGCTCGTGAGCGAGGGGCACACCCGGCTCGGCCGGTCCTGGGCACCGCTCATCACCACAGGGCTCGTCGGCGGAATCGATGTCGGCACCGGCGTCCTTGCCTACCTCGTGGTCCTGGAGCAGACCGGCTCGAAGCTGCTGGCCGGATTGGCCTTCGCGGTCGGCTTCGTCGCACTGCTGCTGGCCAGCGGCGAGCTGTTCACGGAGAACTTCCTGGTGCCGGTAACCGCGGTCGTTGCGGGGCGCTCCTCGTCGCTGATGCTCGCACGGCTTTGGCTGACCACCCTTGCGATGAATCTCATCGGCTGCTGGGCAATGGCGTGGCTCATCGTGACCGCACGCCCCGATCTGAAGGGGACTTCGACTGGTTCCGCGCGCTCTGGTGGTCGGTGCTGGGCAACGTGATCGGCGGCGTCGGGCTGGTCACGTTCCTTCGATTGGTGCGCGTCCCGGACAAGATCAAGCAGGAACGCGCGCGGAGCTGACGCTGTGCGGGGCCCCTAAGGGAGCCTCTGACCTTTCGGCTGTGACGACGTCAACGATGCGAGCACGACGATGTTGTCGGTGTAGTGGCCGGTAGCGCTGTCGAACGGTCCTCCGCAGGTGATCAGGCGTAGGGCTGCGCGGTCGGTATTGCCGTAGACCAGCTCCGTGGGAAACGCCACCTTGTGGTAGCGGCGAACGTCCGAGATCGTGAAGATGGCGACGCCGCCGTCGCTGCGTGAGATGCGAACGGTGTCGCCCCGGTGCAGTCCACCCAGCCGGTAGAAGACCGATGGGCCGTCCGCCGCAGAATCGACGTGTCCCGCGATCACGGATGGGCCGAGGGCACCCGGGGTGGGGGAGTACTTGTACCAGCCCGCCGTGTCGTAGGTCGGACCCGGTGGCGGTACGGCGAGAGCGCCCGTACCGGTTCGACCGAGCTGCAGGAGCGGGGATTGCACGTTGATGGCCGGGATCGTGATCGCCAGCGGAATGGATGCTGCCAAGACCGGGCCGACGACCTTCGACGTTGGAGCCGCCGAGGTGGTGGGCCGGACGGTGGTCGCCGACGACGATGGCGGTGCGGACAAGGCGGGCTCCGGGGCGTGGTGCTGATTCAGCAGCACCACCCCGATGGCTGCTGCTCCGCCGAGCGCGAAAATGCCGGTGGCCACCGCGGCGATGATGCCGCGGTGGCTACCGATGTTTGGCCGGCGATGAAGTGGCATGTGACGGTTGTCAGCCGCGGCGGGTGAACCGCCGACGAAGGCTGGCGCTGAAGCCGGCGCCCAGGAACATGGTCACTCCCACGAGCAGGAGCCCTGCATGCTGCAGACCGGAGGTGCTACCGCCACCGGTTTGCACACCGCCGACCGGGACGACCTGCACCTGAGCACTTGCCGACGGGGTGGCCCCCACGAGCGTTCCGGGCGAGGTCGGGGTGAGCACCCCGAGCGTTCCCGGTGCGGTGGGAGTCGCCGTGGTGGGAGTGACCGACGCGGGAGCACTGGTGGGACTGGTCGACGGGCCGACCGCCGGAGTGATGACGGTGGAGAGGTTAGCCGAGCAGGTCACGACACTGCCGCCAGGATTCCCGGTGCCGTTGCACTGGTTGATCTGGATCGGGATGGCTGCGCTGATCGTCGAGCCTGGGACGGTGCAGTGGACGGTTCCACCCCCGCCGTTACCGGAGCCGTTGCACTGGGTGACCGTCGCTCCGGTGGTTGTCGCCGGGAAGGGCACGCAGTTTATGATTCCACCGCCGCCGGTTCCGGAGCCGACGCACTCATTGGACGTCGCGGCTGACAGCGGCTCGGCGCCCGGCGTGTCCGCGCTGATGTAGTTCGTGACGCTCACGTTGCAGTTGATCGGGTGCGCTGCGTCGTTGTCGGAACCGTTGCACTGGTCGATGGCCGTCACGACGTCGGAGTAGCTCTGCGAGGAGGTTCCGCCACATGGGTCGTTGGCGCAAACCCGGGAGACGGTCACGACGGAATTTCTGACCGGGCCGTTGATCGTGTTGACGACAGTGATGTCACAGTTCATGAGGGTGGTAGCGCCGCCCGGGCCGGGGCCCTGGGCGTTGCACTGTCCGACGGAGACCACCGCGGCCTGCGCGGAGGAGGGAGCCAGGATCCCCATCATCGAGAACGCGATGAGCAACGCCCCCATGATGACCAGGATCGGACGCCAGCCGGGGAACCGGCTAGACACGGTTGGGGGGACGGTGGTGAGTGTGCTCATGGAGCCACGGCCTGTCTGACTGATGCGTCAAGCCCCAACTGGGCGACCGGGCACGGGCGAAGCGCAACCGACGGATGGACCGGCTACACGGTAGGTACACCAATAACCGTTGTATCGGCAGCGCACCTCCACGCCCTGAAGTCGTCGCCGGCTTGCATTGTGTGTGGGCACCGGGAACGGGTGCGCTCAGCCCAGATAGATCGACCGGACGCGCGCGAGTTCCGCGGCGTTGGGCGCCAAATAGGCGCCGCTGATCGCCGCATGCATGACGCCCACGTCGTTGTGACCCAGACCGAGGGCGTGACCGAACTCGTGCGTCACATCTTGCGGCGCCTCCAGGGCGTTCATGCGTGGGTTGGCGGCGAGCTGGATGGTCACCGTCTCAGGCTGGCTGGACACCGGACGCCAGGTGAGGCCTACTCGATTGCCGCCGAGGGAAGCCACCTCGGTGAAACGGACACAGTTGACGTTGGCGACGCACCGGCCGAAAGTGACCGGGACCTGCCAGCTTGTCACCGCCTGCGCGATCGGCCACGACGACGAGGTGGTGTCGTTTTCGATGACGATCCGCGGATAGTGCGAAGCCTCATGGGCCAGGGGCTTGCCCCAGGTGACCGTCCCCGCGTAGCTCGTGGAGAGCCCGGCGCGCATCCGGAGATCAGGCGACGCGGATCCTGGGTCAGTGCTCAGGCGGGTCGCGCACCGGGTGGAGCAGCCTGACCTAGATGTCGATGAGGACGGCCGGTAACTAGTGGTCTGTCCGCGAAATAGTGCGGTAGGCTGATGTATGCCGATTGCGATGGCGCCGGCGTTGCCGGTGAGTGCTGTCCAGCGTGCGGAACTGACTCGGATGGCGAGGTCGTCGGTGTTGGCGCATCGCCGGGTCGTGCAGGCGCAGGCGTTGCTGCTGGCCGCTGACGGGGTCGCGAATGAGGAGATCGCCCGCCGCTTCGGAGTTGACTCCGACACCGTGCGGCGCTGGAGGAGCCGGTTCACTGAGCAGGGCACTGAGGGCGTCGGGGTGATTTCGAAGGGTCGGGGCCGTAAACCCTCGTTGCCGCCGGGGACGGTGGCCGAGGTGATCCGTCTGACCCAGCAAGAGAATCCGGCAGACGGGTCGACGCACTGGACGACCCGCTCGATGGCACGCCGGGTCGGGATCGGCAAGGACGCCGTCGCGCGGATCTGGGCCGACCACGGCCTCAAACCGTGGGAAAGTCGAACCGTTCAAGGTCAGCAATGATCCTCGGTTCAAGGAGAAAATCGTCGATGTCGTCGGGCTCTATCTCAATCCGCCGACGCGGGCTGTGGTGTTCAGCTACGACGAGAAAACCCGATGCCAGGCGCTGGATCGCACCCAGCCAACCTGATATTTGCATTGATCGCAGTGCTCACGGTCCCTGCGAACCACAAAGCCGCCGCAAAGCCGAAGACGACCATCCACACGACCCCGACCCCGCGCGTGACCAGTCGGTGACCACGGACAGCCAATCGCTACTTCTCGGCGCCTAGCGCAGGCCACCCCACCTGGTCAGAAGAGGCAAATCATGAGTGGGCGAGGGGGGAGTTGAACCCCCACGTCCTTACGGACACACGGACCTGAACCGTGCGCGTCTGCCATTCCGCCACTCGCCCGAGCGACCGTATGACGCTATCACGCAGCGCCGAGCCGTTCAGGTGCCCGTAGCTGCAGGAACGCCGGTCGCCAGCAGGTCGTTCTCGGGTAGAAGACCCGATTTTGACAGGCCTCCCCGTTACGATCACCCCACTATTTGGAAGGAGACGTTCGTGGGGGTGCTGCAGCGCTTCGAAAGTCGCCTCGGCGGCATCGTCGAAGGCGCCTTCGCCCGCGTGTTCAAAGGCGGGGTGGAGCCCGTCGAGCTCGCCGGCGCGCTTACCCGCGAGTGCGACGAGCGCCGAGCCCGCGGTGCGAAGCGCACGCTCGTACCCAACGACTTCACGATCCACCTCTCCGAGCCCGATTTCGAGCGGCTCGCTCCGTACCGGCAGGCGCTCAGCGACGAGCTTGCGACCCTGGTGCGCGAGCACGCGGCGGCGCAGCGGTACACGTTCGTTGCGCCGGTCGTCGTGCATCTCGAGCTCGGCGCGGAGCTCTCGGTCGGCCGGTACGTCGTCAGCAGCGACGTCGTCGAGGGTCCCCGGGCGACGGCAGCCCCTCCGCCGCTCGCGCAGCGCCCCACCCAGGTGGGTGGCGAGCTGCCACCGTTCCAGCCGGCGGTGCCGATGGCTGTCGGCGGCCAGAGCCCTGCCAGTCGCCCGACGAACCCCACCCATCAAGGGCCCGAGCTTGCGCGCCTGGTCGTCACGGTCGGGGGATCGGCCGAGAGCGGCAGCCCGGCCGCCGCCGGCCAGGAGAGAGAGGTCGAGCTGCGGCGCGAGCTCACCGTGGTCGGCCGCGGCTCCGACGTCGACGTTCAGCTTCCCGACACGGGAGTCTCACGCCGTCATGGCGAGCTCCTGCTGCAGCCGTCGGGGCATCACGTCTACCGCGACCTGAACTCCACCAACGGAAGCCGGGTCAACGGCCGCAAGGTGCTTCAGGCGACCCTGCAGGACGGCGACCGCATCGAGGTCGGCCGCAGCGTGCTGATCTACCGCCACCCCGTTCCCCCGCGCCCCGGCGGGGACCGTACCGGTGGCCAGCGCTCCGGCCACCCCGCCGAGGCGTAGCCCGTGACCGACGCCGCGTACCTGGTCATCCGTCTCACGTTCCTCGCACTGCTCTGGATCTTCGTGTTGGCGGCGGTACGAGCCGTCCGGTCCGACCTGTTCGGGCCGAGCAAGCGTCAGCTGCGCCGCGATGTCGCCCCGCAGCCGGTCTTCGCCCCGCCCCCGCCGCCGCGGCCGCGGCGTGGTCGTGAAGCCACGAAGCTGCTGGTCGTGAGCGGTCGCGCGCGCGGCTTGACGGTGCCGCTCGGTCAGAGTCCGGTCACTCTCGGGCGGGCTGGAGATTCGAGCTTGGTCCTCGACGACGACTTCGCCTCGGCACACCACGCGCGTCTGGTCCCCCGAGATGGGCAGTGGTTCGTGGAAGATCTGGGTTCGACGAACGGCACCTACCTCGACCGCACGAAGGTGGTCCGGCCGACCCCGGTGCCGATCGGCGTGCCCGTTCGTATCGGAAAGACGGTCCTGGAGCTGAGACGATGACGCGAGCCCAGCCCCGCCGATGCGCAGGACGATCGGAGTGACCTTGCGACTTCGGTACGCCGTGCGCTCTCACGTGGGCAGGGTGCGGGAGGGCAACGAAGACTCCGCGTACGCGGGTTCGCGCCTGGCCCTGGTGGCCGACGGCATGGGCGGCCACGCCGCGGGTGAGGTCGCCAGCTCTGCGGTGGTCGCCGCGCTGTCTCAGCTGGACGACGACGAAGCCGGTCTCGACCTGCTCGAGGTGCTGGCGCAAGCCGTGCAGGCCGCGAACGATCACCTGCGCGCCATGGTCGATGCCGACTCGTCGCTGGACGGCATGGGCACCACGCTGACGGCGATGCTCTCGTCGGGCACCCGGCTGGGGCTGGCCCACGTCGGCGACAGCCGGGCCTACCTGCTGCGTGAAGGGGAGTTCAGCCAGATCACGCACGACCAGACGCTCGTGCAGCGCATGGTGGACGAGGGCCGCATCACGCTCGAGCAGGCGGAGACGCATCCGCAGCGGTCGTTGCTCACCCAGGCGCTGGATGGGCGCGCGGGAGTGCAGCCTGATCTCTCGGTCCGCGAGGCACGCCGCGGCGATCGATACCTGCTGTGCAGCGATGGGCTCTCCGGCTACGTGCCGGTCGGCTCCATCGCGGAAACGCTGGCCTTGCCCAACGCGGAAGAGGCGGCCGAGCGACTGATCGAGCTCGCCTTGGAAGCCGGCGCCCCCGACAACGTGACCGTGGTCATCGCCGACGTCGTCGACGACGGGCCGGGCATGCCCGACACCCCGGTCGTCGGCGGGGCGGCCGCGGAGCAGGACGCGGTCCCCAGTGCGACAAAGGCCACCGTCATCCCGGGCGGCGCCTCCCTCACGCCCGAGGAGCGCGCGGCGCAGCGCGAAGCCCGCCGCACTCGCCGGTCAGCGCCGCCACCACCGCCCCCCGCAACTGAATACGGGCCCGCCGGCGGTGACGTCGGAAGCGCCGCCGGCCCCGGCGTCGAGTACTCCAGCCACCCGGTCTTCGAGCCCGAGCGTCCGGTCGACACCGGCGTCTTCCGCCTGCAGGACATCCAGGGCCCGCCGGCGAGCCCCGCCGAGCAGATGGCGACCACCCCGCCGGCCGGGCTGCCGCCCGTCGTCGATGAGCCGCTCCCGCGCCGCCACCGGCGTTCGGAGCCGACGCGCAGACGCTGGTTTCGCCGACCGGTTCCCCTCGCGTTCTCCGGCGTCGTCGTCGTCGTTGCCGCCGGCGTGCTCATCACGTGGGCTGTGGCCGCCAACTCCTGGTACGTCGCTGCCTCCCAGGGACGCGCAACGCTGTTCCATGGCCTGCAGAGCCGCCCGCTGGGCATCTCGTTGTCGAGCGTGTCCGAGCGCGGCATCGAGTTGAGCAAGCTCGACCAGATCGACCTCGGACGAGTCAATGGCGGCATCGACGCGAGCAGCCACGCGGCCGGCCACTGCGTCCTCCTCCGGCTGCAGTACGACGTCGAGAGCGCCGCCCATCAGAAGGCAGCGGACGCCGCGAAGGTCAAGCCGACGCCGACCCCCAGCCCGACCCCGTCGAAATCGACCGCCTCGGCCACCCACACCTCAACGCACCTTTCGGGACCGGCCTTGGCCCACCCGGTCGCGGCGACGGGACAGCCGAAGGCCGCCGCGAGCCCGACGCCGACGGTCAGCGTGCCGCCGCCGACACCGCTGCCGCCGTCCTGTCAGCAGTGACCACCGCAACCTTCGCTCCCGCCCGGCCCAACCGCCGGGGAACGGAGCTGTTTTTGCTGCTCTTCGCCATCGTGGTGGCGACGGGGGCGCTGTCGGCGGTGGTCCTTGCCCACGACAACCGGCTGACCTCGAGAGTCGGCTACCTGGCCGGCGGGTTCCTGGCGGTCTACCTGCTGGCACATTTCGCGGTGCGCAAGCTCGCGCCGGCCGCGGATCCCCTGCTGCTGCCGATCATGGCGCTGCTCAACGGACTGGGGCTGGCCGAGATCTACCGGCTCGACCTCGGCTACGCCGACCGCGCGCGCCAGCTCGGCAAGCCCATCCCCGCGGGACGCGCGGAGTACCAGCTCGCGTACTCGTTCGTCGCCGTCCTGCTACTGATCGCGGTGCTGTGGATCATTCGTGATCACCGCACGCTGTCGCGCTACACGTACACCGCGGCGTTCGTCGGGCTCGCCCTGCTCGCCACGCTGGTCTTCGCGCCGACCCAGAACGGCGCCAGGATCGCGCTGCCGGTGCTCAATATCCAGCCGGGTGAGTTCTCCAAGATCCTGTTGATGATCTTCTTCGCCGGCTATCTGGTGCGAAAGCGTGAGGTGCTCTCCGTCGTCACGCGCTCGTTCCTGGGGCTGCCGCTCCCCCGCGCGCGCGACATGGGTCCGCTGCTGCTCGCCTGGATCGCCAGCCTGCTGATCCTCGTCGTCATCAAAGACCTCGGCACCTCGCTGCTGTTCTTCGGGATCTTCCTGGCTCTGCTGTATGTGGCCACCGAACGCGCGTCATGGGTCGTCATCGGGCTGATGCTGTTCGCGGCGAGCGCCGTGCTCAGCTACTACGCGTTCGGCCACGTGCGGGTGCGAGTGAACATCTGGCTGCACCCCTTCGCGCCGTCCCAGATCAGCGGCAACGCCTACCAGCTGGTGCAGGGGCTGTTCGGGCTGGCCAACGGGGGGCTGCTCGGCACCGGGCTCGGCCGCGGGCGGCCGGACGTCGTGCCCTCGGCGTGGAACGACTTCATCCTCTCCAGCCTCGGCGAGGAGATGGGCGCCGTCGGAGTGATGGCGATCCTGGTGCTGTACTTCCTGCTGGTCGCCCGCGGGCTGCGCGCGGCGCTCGGTGTCCGCGACGGCTTTGGCAAGCTGCTGGCGGCAGGCATCGGGACGGCTTTCGCGCTCCAGGTCTTCGTCGTCGCCGGCGGCGTGTTGCGGGTCATCCCGCTGACCGGCCTGACGCTTGCCGTTCCTGGCGTACGGGGGGAGCAGTCTGCTCGCCAACGCCATCCTGATCGCCCTGCTGCTGCGCATCAGTGACGCCGGGCGCCGTCCCCCGCCGGCGCCGAGCGACGCCGTCCCGCTCTATGACCCGCAGGCGGTCGTCGACAGCCCGACCCAAGTGGTCAAGCTGTGAACCGGCCCATCCGCCGCCTCTCGATCGCCTGCCTGGTCCTGATGCTCTCGCTGCTGATCGCCGACAACCTCATCCAGCTCGTCGAGGCCCGGTCGCTGCGCAACAAGCCGCAGAACAGCCGCCAGCGCCAGATCGAGCTCGGCCGCCCGCGCGGCCCGATCGTCGTCGACGGCAAGGCCGTGGCGCAATCGGTGCCCAGCAACGACGTCTACAAGTACCAGCGCAAGTATCCCGGCGGCAGCCTGTACGCACCGGTCACCGGCTACTTCTCGATCGTCTCCGCCACGCAGGTCGAGCGTTCCGAGAACGGCGTGTTGTCGGGCACCGACAGCCGGCTGTTCGTCCGCCGGCTGTCGGACTACTTCACCGGCCGGCAGCCGAAGGGAGGCGCGGTCGTCCTGACGCTCGATGCCGCGACCCAGCAAGCCGCGGCGACCGCGCTAGCCGGCCGCAAGGGTGCAGTCGTCGCCATCGATCCCAAGACCGGGGCCATCCTCGCCCTCGTCACCACACCGTCGTTCGATCCCAACCTGCTCGCCGTGCACGACGGCACCACGCTGAACAACAACGACCGCCGGCTGGCCACCGACCCGAACCAGCCGTTGCTCGACCGCGGCACCGAGCTGACCTATCCCCCGGGGTCGACGTTCAAACTGATCACCGCTGCGGCGGCGCTCTCCTCCGGCAAATACACGCCCGACACCCAGATCCCGGCACCCAATCAGCTCCAGCTGCCGCAGAGCTCGTCAATCCTGCACAACTTCGCCGGTGAGACGTGCTCACCCACTCAGCAGGAGTCGCTGCTGCAAGCGCTCACCACGTCGTGCAACACCGCCTTCGCTCAGCTGGGGCTGACCCTCGGGCAGAACGCGCTTCGCGACCAGGCCGAGAAATTCGGCTTCAACACCACCGTGCCCGGGTTCCCGTTACGCCAGGCTGCCAGCGTCTTCCCGGACAAGCTCGATCTGCCTCAGACGGCGTTGTCCGCCATCGGCCAGTTCAACGTCCGATCCACGCCGCTGCAGATGGCCATGGTCACGGCCGCGATCGCCAACGGCGGCAAGGAAATGAAGCCGTATGTCGTCAAGCAGACGCTCGCACCCGACCTGTCCCCGCTGGAGACGACCTCGCCCGAGCAGTTGGCCCAGCCGATTGACGGTAACGTCGCAGCCGAACTCACCACCATGATGGAAAGCGTCGTGAACAACGGCACGGGTACGCTCGCGCAGATTCCCGGTGTCCGCGTAGCGGGTAAGACCGGCACCGCGCAGAACGCCGTCGGTCAGGCGCCGCACTCGTGGTTCGTAAGCTTCGCTCCGGTCGACGATCCGCGCGTTGCCGTTTGCGTGTTCGTCGAAAACAGTGGCGGCGATCCCAACGGGCAGGGCGGGGTCACCGCCGCACCGATCGCCCGCATCGTCATGCAAACCGCGCTGGGTATCTCGTGAATCCCAGGTCAGCAGCAGCCCAGCACCTCGTGAAAGGACCGCACGCGTGATCAGCGCCGGCACCGTCCTCGGTGAGCGCTACCGCCTCGACACCCGGATCGCCATCGGCGGCATGGGTGAGGTGTGGAGCGCCCAGGATGAGACGCTCGGGCGCACCGTTGCGGTCAAAGTCCTCAAGCCCGAGTACGCCGAGGACCCCACGTTCGTCGAGCGTTTCCGGGCCGAGGCGCGCAACACCGCCCGGCTCGCCCACGCCGGGATCGCGACGGTCTACGACTACGGCGAGGTTCCGGTCGACGGCGCCCAGGGCAGCAGCGCGTATCTCGTCATGGAACTCGTGCCCGGCAAGCCGTTGTCGGCGATCCTGCATGAGCGGGGCCAGCTCACGCCGAGCGAGACCATGTCCATCGTCGGGCAGACGGCACTCGCCCTGCAGGCCGCCCACGAACGCGGCGTCATTCACCGCGACATCAAGCCAGGCAACCTGATGATCACACCCGACGGGCGGGTGAAGGTCACCGACTTCGGCATCTCCCGCGCCACCGACGAGGTGCCGCTCACCCAGACCGGCACGGTGCTCGGCACGTCGTACTACCTCGCGCCGGAGCAGGCCGCCGGGCGTGAGGTCACGGCCGCGAGCGACGTCTACTCCCTCGGGATCGTGGCGTACGAATGCCTGGCCGGTAAGCGGCCTTTCCAGGACACCAATCCGGTGGCCGTCGCGCTCGCGCATCAGACGCAGCCTCCGCCGCCCCTTCCGTCCTCGGTCCCGGCGCCCATCGCGCAGCTGGTCTATACGGCGCTGGCGAAGGATCCTCGCGACCGTCCGCCGACCGCCGGAGAGCTCGGGCGCCGAGCACTGGCGCTGGCCGATCCGGGCGCTACCGGCGCGATGTCTCCGCCGACCTCGGCGACCGAACGCCTCGGCACCCGCACCGGCGTCGTCGCCCCCCTTCCGGTTCCGGTTCCGGTGCGCCAGCCGCCTCCGCCTCCGCCGCGCAAGCGCAGGATCCCCCTGTCGGTGCCGCTGATCGGGCTGCTGGTGCTGCTGGCCGTGCTGCTCACGATCCTGCTGCTGCGCAACGACAAGAAGGCCGGTAACGGCACGCCGACCAGCAGCCCGACGACCGCCCCGCCCACGAGCACCTCCCCATCGCCGACGCCGAGCCCGACGCCCAGCCCGACGCCGAGCCCGACCCCCACATCGACTCCCACACCCACGACGACCCCGACCCCGAGCACCGTCAACATCAATGCCAATGACTACCTCGGTCGCACACTGGCCTCGGCGCGTTCGTCGCTGAACAACAAGGGGTTGCTGGTGCAGGTGCAGGGATCCTCCGACCCCTCGGCGATCGTCACCGGCATCAGTCCGAGCGGTGTGGTGCAGAAAGGCGCGATCATCACCCTGACCACCCAGGCGCCGACCACACCGCCCCCGACCACGCCTCCCGCCTCGCCGACCGCCAGCGCCTCCGCGCTCGGCAGCCAGGGCAACGGCCCGGCCGCTCCCGCCGTCGGGTTGCAGAGTTCAAGCGGGCAAGGGAAGGGGACCGGGCGAGGAGGGTGACCGAGCGAGTGGATCCGGGTGCGCAGGTCCCGGTGCCGGAAGACTCAGGCAATGAGCCTGAGCCGACTTCCGGCCTGCCCGCTCAAGGAACAGCGGCACCCGGTGTGCGCCTGCTCGCCGGCCGTTACCGGCTCGGTGAAGTGCTCGGGTACGGCGGCATGGCCGAGGTCTATCGCGCCCGTGACGTCCGGCTCGATCGCGACGTCGCCATCAAGGTGCTGCGCGAGGATCTGGCCCGCGACCCGTCGTTCCAGAACCGCTTCCGTCGCGAGGCGCAGGCTGCTGCCGCGCTGAATCATCCGATGATTGTGGCGGTTTACGACACCGGCACCGACGACCGGCACAGCCCGCCGCTGCCCTACATCGTCATGGAGTACGTCGACGGGCGGACCTTGCGCGAGGTCCTCATGCACGAAGGCCGGCTGACCCAGCGCCGGGCGCTCGAGATCACCGTCGACGTGTGCGCCGCGCTCGACAACAGCCACCGCCAGCACATCGTGCACCGCGACATCAAGCCCGGCAACGTGATGATCACCCGGGACGGTTCGGTCAAGGTGATGGACTTCGGCATCGCGCGCGCGGTCGCCCAGTCCACCGCGACCGTGACCCAGACCGCTGCCGTCATGGGCACCGCGCAATACCTGTCCCCGGAGCAGGCGCGCGGAGAAAAGGTCGACGTCCGCTCCGACCTGTACTCCACCGGTGTCGTCCTCTACGAGCTGCTCACCGGTCAGCCGCCGTTCCAGGGCGACTCCCCCCTCGCCGTCGCCTACCAGCACGTGGGCGAAGACGCGATCCCACCGTCCGACATCGAGCAGGATCTTTCACCCGATGTCGATGCCGTCGTCATGAAGGCGCTGGCGAAAAACCCTGCCAACCGCTACCAGTCCGCCGGCGAGATGGCCGACGATCTCGGTCGCCTGCTCTCCGGTCGGCGGGTGCTGGCAACGCCGTTGCTGCGCGAACCCGCTCCGCGGCCGGCACCGGCGCCCCGGCGGCACCGCCAGCGGCGCGGGCTCTCCCGGCGCACGATCCTGCTGTCGATCGTCCTGCTGCTCCTCGCGGCGGGAGCCGTGACCGGTGGCTTGCTGCTGGCCCGGAGTCCGCACGCAGCCGACACCCAGGTGCAGGTTCCCCCGGTCCAGGGGATGACCCTTTCTGCCGCGGAGCGCACCATCACGCAGAACGGGCTGAGCGTCGGCAGAACGACGGCACGGCGCGATCCGGCCAAGCCCAACACCGTACTCTCGGTCGAGCCCGCTCCGGGAACCAAGCTCAATCGCCGAGTCCGCAGTGGCGCTGACCTACAGTTCCGGACCCGGCACCGTCGTCATCCCGGCCGTGGTGGGCGCCAAGGCCGCGGACGCGGCAAAGGTCCTGCAGGGCTTGGGCTTCACGACCCGGTTCGCGGTCCGTGCAGTCCCCGCAGCAGCCGATCGGCACGGTCAGCGGCACCTCACCCGAACCAGGGAACTCCGGTGGAGGTCACCCCCGGCAGTCGTGGTGACCATCGACGTCGTGAGCAATCAGACCACCGTGCCCACCCTGACCAGCGTCAGCCAAGCGGTCGCGCAAAGCCTGCTCACCGCCGCCGATCTGCAGGCGAACGTCGTCGCGCAGGACTCGAAGACGGTGCCCGACGGCGTCGTGCTCGAACAAAGCGTGCCTGCCGCAGTCGACGGTCACCCGCAACGAGCGTCATCACGATCGTCGTCAGCCACAACGTGAAGCCGACTCCGCTACGCCGACGCCCAAGCCGAAACCGTCGCCGACCAAGACGCCATCGGCCTCGCCGACGGCGAAGACCTCACCGAAGCACTGATGCCACGGCTCAGCTGAACGCGGCCGCCCGTAGCCCCTCGACCTCGGCGGTCAGCGCCGGTGCCAGCGCCAGCGGCTCCAGGTCACCGCACACCGCGAGCCAGCGGGCGAGCATGAGGTGCCCCCCGTACGTCAGCACCGACTCCGGGTGGAACTGGACGCCCTTCGATCGGCAGCTCGCGATGGCGGAGCGCCATGATCACGCCGCTCGCGGTAGTGGCCGTCACGACCAGCTCGGCCGGCAGCCCCACCTCGTCGATCGCGAACGAGTGATAGCGCGTGGCGATGAAGGGGTTCGGCAGGTCGGCGAGCACGCCTTCGCCGGTGTGGGTGACCATGCTGGTCTTGCCGTGTAGCAGCTCGGGCGCCCGGACGCAGCGGCCGCCGAAGGCCACCCCGATCGCCTGGTGTCCGAGGCAAACCCCGAGCAACGGCAGGCGCTCTGCGGCGCAGTAGCGCACCATGTCGACGCTGACCCCCGCCTCCCAGGGCCCCTTCGGGCCGGGCGAGAGCAGGACCCCGCTGACACCGAGGTCACGGACCTCGCGCGGCTCGATCTCGTCGTGACGCCGGACCACCGTCTCCACGCCGAGCTGGCCGAGGTACTGCACGAGGTTGTAGACGAACGAGTCGTAATTGTCGACGACGAGAACGCGGCTCACCCCGTCGAGTGTGCCTGCCTCAGCGGGTAAGAGCGCGGGCATTAACCAGCCCGATCGCACCCGTGTACGCCGGCAGGTGCAGCGCATCGCTCGACGTCACGGTCAGCCGCAGGCCGTACGCGGCGACGTACTGGCGGTAGATCTCCACGCCCGGTTCGGCGTCGAGACCGGCGCGCAGCTGGTCGGGGTCGCCGATGGCCGAGAGGACGAACGGAGGTGAGTAGACCCGGCCGCCCAGCAGCAGCGTGTTTCCGACGCACTTCACCGCGGTGGTGGCGATCACCCGCTGGCCCATCACGCTGAGCGCCCGCGCGCCGCCGGCGCGAAGACCGTTCAGGGCGGCCTGCACGTCCTGCTGATGGACGACGAGGTCGTTCGGCGTCGGCTCCGGCACCCCTGCCGGCAGCGGCCGTCCCCGGGCCGAGCGCGGCGCGTCGTCGAGGGAGACCGTGAGCCCGCCTCCGGACACGGCGGGAAGCCCCGCCGCGCTGCCGGCCTGGGCCTCCTCCCGCCTCGCCTGCTGCAGCTGCGCATCCCCCGACGACGCGGCGGCGGCTTCCGCATCGACCCGCTTGCGCAGTGCGGTGGCCCGCCGATCCAACGCGGCGACGGCGGACTGGCGATCGGATACCAGACCCGGTAGGTCATCGCGCTGGCCGGCGAGCTGATGTCCGTGCGAGGTCGCCACCGACGTCGCCGCCAGCAGCCCCGCGACCGCGCACACCACGGGGACCAGGACCCGGAAGGCGCGCCCGGTCGACCCCTTCGTGGGAGCGGGTTGGGCCTGTTGGATCACCGCACCCCCAGCCTGCGCCGTTACGCTGCTTTGACCCGATGACAAGAACTGCGAGAGGAGCCCGGCGTGCCCGAGTCCCGGCGTCGCAAGAAGAAGGATGCCCGACCCGTGGCCCCGATCCGGACAGCCACGCAGCCGAGCCGCAAGGCCGCGACCTCGCCGCGCTGGTTCGGGGGACTGCTGCTCGGATTCTTCCTCGTGGGTATCGCGTGGCTGCTCACGTACTACTTCTCCAACGGCGGCGTGCTGGGGATGGAGCACCTCGGCGGCTGGAACCTGGCCGTCGGCTTCGGCTTCATCATCGTCGGCCTCGGAATGGCAACGCAGTGGAAATAGCCGGCCCGCCGGCGTGGAAATAGCCGGCCCGCCGGCGTGGAAATAGCCGGCCTACCGGCGTGGAAATAGCCGGCGGTTGAGCGGACCTTGGTCCGTACGACTCGGGACGGATGGCAGCTATGAAACTCCACCGGTGTCATTCATCCCCAGCGGTTATCCACACTGTGGACAACCAGCGGTTCGGCTCCTGGCAGCGCAGCGCTAGCATCCGCGAATGAAGGTGCTGGCAGGACGGACGGCCGTGGTCACCGGTGCTGCGAGCGGGATCGGGCTGGCGGCCGCCCGGGCGTTCGTGGCCGAAGGCATGCGCGTCGTCATGACCGATGTGGACGAAGCCGCGCTCACCGAGCACGCCCGTCGCCTCACGGAAGCGGGCGCCCAGGTCCGGGCGATGGCGGCTGATGTTCGGGATCCGGAAGCTCTCGAACGAGCCGGGCAGGCCGCCCTCGAGGAGTTCGGGGCGCTTCACGTCGCGATGAACAATGCCGGCATCGTCGCCACTGGGATGTCCTGGGAGCTGCCGCTGTCGGAATGGCGCCGGGTGATCGAGGTGAACCTGTGGGGCGTCATCCACGGCGTGCGTGCGTTCGTCCCGCTGATCCTGGCGTCAGGCGAGGAGGGCCACGTCGTCAACACGGCGTCGATGGCGGCGGTGTACGCGCCGGCGCGCCTCGGCCCCTACGCCGTCTCCAAGCACGGTGTGCTTGCCGTGTCGGATGTGCTGCGAGCCGAACTGGCCTCCCTCGGGGCGCCGGTCGGCGTGAGCGTCGTGATGCCCGGGATGATCAAGACCGGGATGAACCCCATCGGCACGGTGGCGGCCGAAACGGTGGCGGCGAACGTCGTCGACGCCATACGCCGCAATGATCCCAGCCGGCCGTACGTCTTCACCGATGACCACCACACCGCCGAGGTCGACGCTCGGCTCCACGCGCTCATCGCCGCGCGAGCCGAGCGCGTCCTCTGACGCGAGCGTGCTACAGCAGCTCGAAGATCGTTGCGTTCGCGAGCCCGCCGCCCTCGCACATGGTCTGCAGGCCGTAGCGGATGCCGTTGTCGGCCATGTGGTGCACGAGCCGGGTGGCCAGCTGCGCTCCGGAGCCGCCCAGCGGGTGACCGAGTGCGATGGCGCCGCCCAGCGGGTTCAGCGCCTTGATGTCGGCGCCGGTCTCGGCGAGCCAGGCCAGCGGAACCGGCGCGAACGCCTCGTTGACCTCGAACGCACCGATCTCGTCCAAGGTCAGCCCGGAACGGGTGAGGGCCTTGGCGGTCGCCGGGATCGGACCCGTGAGCATCATCACCGGGTCGTCTCCCGCGAGCACGGCGGTGTGGATGCGAACCAGCGGCTTGAGGCCGAGCTCGCGGGCCCGCTCCGACGTCGTCACGAGCAGCGCAGCAGCACCATCGGAGATCTGCGACGCGTTCCCGGCGGTGATGACGCCCTCAGCGTCGAAGGCGGGCTTCAGCTTTGCCAGCGTCTCCACCGAGCTGCCCGGGCGCACCCCCTGGTCGGTGTCGAACGGGGAAACGGTGCCGTCCTCGGCGGTGACCGGAACGGCGATGACCTGCCCGGCGAAGAGGCCGCCGGCGATGGCCGCTGCGGCCTTCTCGTGCGAGCCGGCGCTGAACTCGTCGAGCTGGGCGCGTGACAGGCCCCACTTCTTGGCGATCATCTCGGCGCCGACGCCCTGGTTGAAGAGCACGTTGTCGTAACGGGCGAGCGTCTTGGGCCCGAAGGGGATCCCCGGGCCGTGGGCGGTGTTGGATCCCATGGGAACGCGGGTCATCGACTCGACACCGCCGGCCACGGCGATGTCGTACTGCCCGGAGATCACGCCCGCGGCAGCGAAGTGGATGGCCTGCTGGCTCGAACCGCACTGCCGGTCGACGGTCGTCGCCGGCACCGACTCCGGCCACCCGGCGGCCAGGACCGCGCTCCGGCCGATGTTGAGCGCCTGCTCGCCGGCCTGGTTCACACACCCCCAGATGACGTCGTCGACCAGCGCCGGATTGATGCCGCTGCGGTCAGCCAGCGCCTCCAGCACGTGACCGGAAAGGTCCGCCGGATGCCAGCCCGCCAGCGCCCCGCCGCGCTTACCGATGGGAGTGCGAACCGCGAGAGCGATGACCGCGTCACGAGCCATGGTGCTGTGCCTCCTAATAGGTACGCCGCGTGGAAAAGCTGGCGTCTGGTTGCTACAACCGTGCCCTGATAGCAGCAGATTCCAAACGGTCCGGCTAGCGTGACGAAGGTGACCTTCGGTCCACCCCGGGCCCGGGCGCTGAGCCTGCTGGCAGGTGCGCTGGCCAGCATTGCCGCCGCATTCATCATCCCGGAGTTCTGGGCGCTCGCGGCCGTGCTCGGCGTCGTCGCCGTACGCGATCTGCGGTTTCGCCGGACGCTCGAGCTGGCCGACGACGGCTTCCACTACGTCGCGGGTTTGCGGCGCGGGTACGCCGCGTGGCTCAGCGTCGTCGATGTTCGCGTGCGGCAGGAGCGCCATTGGCTGTCATTCGGCCGCACCCTGGAGATCGACCTGGACGACGAGACGCTGGTCGTGCTGTCCGGGGCGCAACTGGGCGCCGACCCGGATGACGTGGCGGCAATCGTCGACGAGCACTGGCAGGAGGCGCTCAGGTCAGCGCAGACGTCCTGACCAGCGTCGCCACCACCAGGATCGCAGCGACGGCCACGACGCCCGCGAGCTGCAGCGGCCAGCGGCGAGCAGGGGTGAACGCGTAGACCGCACCCACCACCGCACCGGTGATGAGGCCGCCCAGATGGCCCCACAGGCTGATGCCCGGGAACGTCACCGAGATGACGAGGTTCAGGATGATGGTGCCGGTCATCGCGGACGTGTCGGCGCGCACCCGCCGCGCGAGCACCCAGTAGGCGGCGAACAGCCCGAAGATCGCCCCCGAGGCACCCACCGCCGAGTACTGGGGGTCTTTCACCAGGTAGACCAGCACGCCGCCGCCGATAGCCGAGAGCAGGTAGAGCGCGGTGTAGCGAAGCCGGCCGAGCATCGCCTCGAGGGCGGGCCCGACCAGCACCAGGACCAGCATGTTGACGGCGATGTGCCAGATCGCCACGTGCAGGAAGGCGCCTGTGAGCAGCCGGTAGTACTGGTGCAGCGAGGCGATGTCGAAGTTGTAGTCGTAGTAGTCGACGCTGAACTGGTTCAGTGCCTTGTTCGTCGAGAGCGGGAAACCCTGGGCGATGAACGCCAGGATGTTCAGCCCGAGGAAGATCAGCGTGACGTAGGGTCGGCCACCGGTCTGCCGGCCGCCGAAGACGGTCCGCAGCGGCCGCTGTTCCCGGCGCGCGCCTGCCACGTCGTCGGGGCATTGGAACCCGACCGACGCCGGACGCATGCACTCGGCGCAGATCGGGCGATCGCAGCGCACGCAGCTGACGTACGTGGGGCGATCGGGATGCCGGTAGCAGGCCCGCGGGGGCGGATTCGCAGCCTGGCCCGACGTTCCGGGAGAGCCCCCCGAGGAACCGTCTGGTGGTCCGGACGTGGACACCGCTCGGCTCAGGCGGCGGTGCGTTCGATGGAGATGCCGTTGATGACGACGTCTTCGCGGGGCCGGTCAGACCGGTCGGTCGGGGTGCCCGCGATGGCGTCGACGATCTCCTGCCCTGAGACGACCTCTCCGAAGATGGTGTGGCGGCGGTTCAGGTGCGGGGTCTGCGCGACCGTGATGAAGAACTGCGAGCCGTTCGTGCCCGGACCGGCGTTCGCCATCGCCAGCAGGTACGGACGGTCGAAGGACAGCTCGGGGTGGAACTCGTCCTTGAACTCGTAGCCCGGACCCCCGCGACCGTTACCGAGCGGATCGCCGCCCTGGATCATGAAGTTCGGGATCACCCGATGGAAGACCGTTCCCGCGTACAGCGGCCGGCCTTCGACCTTCTGCCGGGTCTGTGGATCGGTCCACACCTGGCTGCCGTCGGCCAGGCCGACGAAGTTGGCCACCGTTTTCGGCGCGTGGTTGGGAAACAGGTGAATGCGGATGTCACCCTTGCTCGTCTGCAGCGTTGCGTAGAGCTCTTCAGCCATCACAGATCCTCGTCAGCAGGCATGTCGGTGGGCGCCCGTCCCACCCCGCCGGAGCGGATTCCGACGCGGGAATGAGCCTACGTGTGGCCCCCCACTGTGAGCTTCGAGCTCCATGGGTGCCGCCGGTTGGGTTTTCATTGTGACCGTCTGTGGGCATCCCGGTGGTATGCGACTGCGGCGACAGAGGAGCGTTCAGCTGTGAATGAGCAGGTAGAAGCAACTGGCAAGGAGTTCTCGGAGGCCGCCGAGAAGGCCGCGAGTCACGTCCGCAAACGCGCCGTCGCGACCGCGAAGAAGGCCCAGGAGGCCGCCGCGGCGCGCAGTGCTGAGCTCGGCGCCGAGGCCGGTACCCGTGGCAAGGCCCTCGTCAAGAAGGGCGCCAAAAAGGGCGCCAAAAAGGGTGAGCAGGTCCTCGAGCGCGCCATGGACGCGACCCGTGAGCACGGAGCTGATGTCCTGCAGTCCGCCCGCGAGCGTGGAGCCGACGCCTTACTGTCGGCCCTCGACACCGAACCGGGCAAGCGGCTTGCCGACACGTCAGCGGGAGCGGCGCTGAAGTCCAAACTGACCGCTCGCAAGCGCCGCCGCAAGAAGCTGATGCTGCTGCTGATCGCCAACGCCGGTGGCGCCGTCGCCTTCCAGCAGCTTCGCAGCCGTCGCGCCGCGAGCCAGGCGGAATCCCCGGAAGGTTTTGCGACGCCATCCCGCACCGAGGTCGCCGGTCCCGCGCAGACGCACTCCGGCGACACCCCGAACGCGGCGAATACGGATCCTCCCACGACAGCGTGATGCTGCGCCCCTGGGCCAAAATGTGAAACGCGTGAACAGCGGCGACCTTCGCCGGTAGCGTCCCCCGCCAAGGGGGTCGCGGGAGAATGTCCAGCCGATATCGCGCCTTTGTCGGCGTCTGCGCTCTCGCAGCCATGCCCGTCATCACCGGCGCGCTCGGGAGCGCCTCGCCGGCGGGCGCTCAGCCGACCGGCGTCAGGCTCTCGGGCAATGCGTTTGTGCTGAACGGGCAGCCTTTCACGCCGCGCGGATTCAATTCGATCGCCTTGCTGAATTCTCCGTGGTGCACAACCGGCGCCACCGCTACCGCGGCTGCGGCGTTCTCCCCCGCTGAGCTGCAGCTGGCAAAGACGGCGTGGAACGCCAACACACTGCGCTTCCAGGTCAGCCAGCCGGTGCTCGCCGGTGCCAACGGCGTTGCCTACGCCCAGCAGATCGAGACCGCGGTGAACGCGGCACTGAGCAGTGGCTTCGTGGTCGACGTCTCGATGCAGGATCAGTCGCGCGCCTGCGGTCCCGGCGAGCCGCTGCCCGGCCCGCAGACGCAAGCCGCGTGGTCGACGCTCATCGCGAACACCGCGCTGGAGAATGACCCCGGGGTCATGTTCGAGTTGTTCAACGAACCGGCGAGCACACCGGTCTCCGCCGCCACCACCAATCCGAAGTCGTCGACGTGGGTTGATTGGCTGAGCGGCGGCCGCCAGATCGGGCCCGGAACGGGGTGGGCCGCCTATATCCCCATCGGCCATCAGGATTTGGTGAATTACCTGCGCAATACGCTGAATGTTCCCAATGTCCTCATTGCCGATGGCGCGAGTAAAGCCGGCTACCTACAGGGCATTCCGCTGCTGCAGGACCCGGGCGGATCGAACCAGGTCGCTTACGCCGTGCATCCTTATGTCTTCACGGACGGCCCGTCCGGCTGGGATACGCGATGGGGCTATCTCACGGCGGCCAACGCGGTCATCGCCACCGAGTGGAGCTACACCTCGAGCGGGTGCTCCACCGCCAAGCAGCACATGGCGCCGCAGCTGCTGAGCTACCTGCGCGCCAGCAAGGTGGGAGTCCTGGGTCATGCGCTGGACGACTACAGCGGAGGGCTCATCTCCGACGGGAACCTGACGCCCACGCAGTGCGGTGGCACCCACCCCGGAAGCGGCCAGGACTTTCTGCAGGACTACATGGCCACGTTCCCCACCGCCGTGGTCGACGCTCCGGCCGCGAACGGCGGCTTGCCGCCGGCGGCGCCCAGCGGGCTTTCGGCGACATACGGGACGGGACAGGTGAAGCTCAGCTGGGCGACCGCGGCGGATCCGGACGGCGCAGTCGCGGCGTATGACGTCTACCGCGACGGGGTGCGGATCGCCACGACGGCCGGGACGGCTTTCCCCGACTCGTTCGGCGCCGGCAGCACGCACACCTACGTCGTCGACGCCGTCGACACCGCCGGCAACGTCGGTCCGCCCAGCGGGCCGCTGGTCGCCAAAGTCCCGGACAGCCAGCCGCCGTCCGCGCCCACCGCCCTGAAAACCACGCGTGGCGCCAAGAGCATCACGGTGAGCTGGACGGCGTCGACCGACAACGTCGGGGTGACCGGCTACCGGATCTCCCGCAACGGAGCTGCCCTGGTGACGACGACGGCCAAGTCCTACACCGACACCGCCGTCACCCAGGGAACCTCGTACACCTACCAGGTCATCGCGCTCGACGCAGCGGGCAACGTCAGCGCGCCCTCTGCGGCCAGGACGATCGTCTTCCCGGACACCGCCAAGCCCTCGGCTCCGACCCAGCTGACCTTGACGCCGGGTAAGGCAAGCATCGCGCTGAAGTGGGCCGCTTCGAGCGACAACGTCGGCGTGAAGGCCTACCGCGTCTACCGATTCAGCACGCTCATTGCGACCGTGGCGAGCCCGGCGCTGACGTACACCAACACCGGCCTGAAGTCCGGGACGTCGTACAGCTACCACCTGACCGCTATCGACGCGGCCGGCAACGTCAGCGGCGCGAGCAAGACCGCCTGGGCGAAGGCGAAGTAGGGCGCACCGGTAGCGAAGGAGGCCTCGGCTGCTGCGACGGAGCATCCAACCTATGGCGCTGGGTTGAGCCAGGGATCGACGAGCTCAAGGCTCAGGCGAGCGAAGTCGCTGGTGTTGCGGGTCGCGAGAGCCGCACGGTGAACCGTGCAGATAGCAGCGATCTGGGCATCGAAGCCGGCGATCGGAGCACCAGCCTGCTCACGCCCCACGACGATGTCGGCGTAAACATTGGCGGCGGAGACGTCGAAGGGTAGGACGCGCTCTGCGAAGGCGCCGAAGACATCGTCAGCGGCCGCGTCCAAGAGGCTCCTTCGGCGACCGGCCGGGAGACGTGCGATACCGAATCGAACCTCGGCCAACGTCACCGAGGTTGTGTGGACGGCGTCGGGCGGCACCTGGCGCACCCACTCTTGGACCCGCACGTCCGGCGCCGCCCGCATGAGTTCGGAGATGACATTGGTGTCCAGGACGACGACGGGCGGCGGCGCCGGGGCAATCGCCGTCACCTGGATAGGTCGGCAGCCCGTGGAGCGTCGATACGAGCCGGCAGCTCAAGTTCGACTCCGCCGAGGTCGCCGAACCGAGCCAAGAGTGTCTGAGCAAGACCGCTGGAGTCTGCAGGCCGGGTGACAGCCTCGGTGAGAATCGCGCGGATCTCGGCCTCCATCGAACGGCCGTGCTGGGCTGCACGGACACGCAGCCGTTCACGCACCGATTCATCGAGGTCCCTGACGCTCAGCGCAGCCACCGCAACCACCTCCTGCTAGCAATGCTAGCAACGGACCGGCGGAAACGGAATGCTCAAAGACCGTGGCCCCGGTCCACATCGCTGGACCGCCGGTTCAGGGCACATTTCTTGGAGATGGCTGGTGGAGCCGAGGGGAATCGAACCCCTGACTTCCTGCTTGCAAAGCAGGCGCTCTGCCTACTGAGCTACGGCCCCTTGAACAACGCGTGTTGCCAGCGGCTGCCCGATCAGCGCAGGTCGATGGGCCGGGTGGCCTTGTGCCACACGTCCTCGTCGCCCCGCCGGCCGCGCAGACGCAGCGCGACGGCAGCCGCCGCGGCCAGCACGATCAGCTTGCGCATAACTTCGGCTCCCGCAATCGCGACTGGTTGACACCAGGCAGCATATCGGCGAGCGGCCCGCCTACGAGACGATGGCTAGGTCTGGCTAGGTCGCGGATTCGGCGGGCAGAGGAGCGGGCGCCGCCGGAGCCGGGATGTGCTCGTCGCTGTCGTTGTCGTCGCCGTCAGCGGGCAGCCGGATCGCCCGGGTCAAAGACCGCAGTGCGACGAGCGCGACCAGGTACAGGGCCCACGCGATCACGAAGACGATCCGGAAGCCATAGGTCATGGCGAGGATGGTGGCCAGCGTCGAACCCACGACCGAGGCGAAGCCGTTCACCGCCCAGCACCAGGCGACGTACTCCCTCGGGTGCGTCGACAGCCGCCCCACTCGCCCGAGCCCGATGGGCAGGAACATGCCCAGGCAGAAGCCGAGTGGCGCGATGACGACGAACGCGATGGCCATGCGCGCGCCGAGCGGCAGCTGCTGCAGGGCGTCGGTCGTGGGTTGCAGCCCGAACAGGTAGTACGCCGTGAGGATCGTCAAGGCGCCGGTGAGCCAGGCGATCAACCGGTCGGTCTTGTTAACCCATCTACCGCTGAAGTACGCACCGATTCCGACGAAGATCAGCAGCGAGCTCAGGCTGATGGTCAGCGAGTAGGTCGGGTAGCCGAGGAAGAGCACGAGCTTCTGGATGAGGGTGATCTCGAACAGGATGAAGCCCATGCCGAGCGCGGCAAAGAAGCCGGCCGATTTCCCCTTGTGCGGCAGGGCCCGCCAGGTTTGCCTGACGCTCAGGAACGGCAGGAGCAGGAAAATGATCGACAGCAGCAACGAGAATCCCAGCAGGACCAGCAGCACGCGCTCGCCGACGTAGATCTCGAGGTTGAGGCCGTTGTGCGGCTGGCTGAAATTGCTGAGCACGGACGAGTACGGCGTGAAGTGCCAGAAGAACGGCTTGTCGTCGCTGACCGCCCCGACCGAATACGGGTAGTGCGACCGCAGCGAGGCGAGCTGCGAGCCCGATGCGGTGACCGACCAGACGATGGGGTCCGACGCCTTGCCCACCCCGGGCGCGTATCGCACGACCGAGTCCGAGATCTTCGCCACCTGAGCGCGGAAGTTGCTGATCTCCGTCGCAGTGAACGGGGTCGCCTTCACCAGGATCGTCGAGCTGGACCCCGGCAGCCGGGTGCCGGTCTCGGCGAACGGCTGGTTCGCTGAGCTCGCGACCAGGATGTGACTGTCGGGGTTCTTGATCCCGATCTTCGCGAGTGCCGAGCGCACGGTCGCCAGGTAGCGCATGGTGCGGTTGGGGTGGGAATCGTCGATCTCACCGAATTGCGTCGCGATGATGCCGCCCGGAGCGAGGTGCTTGAGGCTGTCGGTCACCGCGCCGGTGGTGTACAGGTACGACTCCGACAGCACGAAGGCGCTGGAGGTCGACGCGTTGGTCGCGGAGTAGCTGTCCGGCGCCGGGAACCACACCAGGTTGTACTTCTTGTCGCTGCGCGCCAGGTACGAACGGCCGTCGCCGGTCACGTAGTTGACGTGCGGATTCTGCGCCAGGTGGCCGTCGTAATCGGCCATCTTGTGTTCGACGAGATCGACCGTGACCGGGTTCAGCTCGACGGCGTCGATGTGCTTGGCCTGGAAGTACAGCGAGGCCACGACCTCATGGCCCGCTGCGGCGCCGATGATGACCTGGTTCGCCGGTGCCGACCCCAGGGCCGCGAACGGCAGCGCCCTGATGTCTTCGTCGAACTTGAACTGCTTGAGTGACGCTTGCTTGCCGTCCCAGTGCAGCATGCCGGAGCCGATGAGCCCGTCATGGAAGAGGATCCGGCCGTTGACACCCTCGCGGACGTCGATCCGGAAGTCGGGACTCCACGAGGAGTAGACCAGCGGGGCGGCCGACACCGGGCCGGCGTTCTTCCCGTCGTCCAGCCTCACGTCGGGGATGACGCTGGGTGCGGCGAGACCAATGATCGCGAGGATCGCCAGGACTCCGGCCAGGGGCGCCACGACCCGTGAGCGTTTGAGCCAGGCGGTGCGCAGGCTGGCGAGCGCGAACAGCAGCCCGGCGAGCGCGACCGCGGCGGGTGCCCCCTGCCCGCTGATGAACGGCACCACGATGATGCAGGCGAGACCGGCGCCGAGCAGGTCGGCCACATACATCCGGCCGATGGATTCCGGTCGGCGGCCGAGCAGGGTGGACAGGATGATCCCGGCCGGCAGGAACGCCGCGAACAGCGCGAGGCACAGGATCAGCAGCAGGAACGCGTTCTTCAGGCCCTTGCTGTTGTAGTCCCAGACGGTGATCGCGTTCGTCGGCAGCTTGGCGATGACCGCGTAGCTGACCCCGACCGCTACCGCTCCCAACGCGGCGCACCGGCTCAGCACGGATTCCGTCGACGCCTCGCGCACCCGGCGCGACACCGCAACCAGCACGCCGCCGGCCCCGAGACCGAGCAACGACAAGCCGATGACGAGATAGGTGAAGTAGTAGTACAGCTTGAAGGAGATGATTCGGGTGTAGGCGATTTCCAGCAGCAGTACAGCAAAGCTGACGGCGAAAATCTCCAGGAGATACAGCGGCTGCTGGACGCCCCCGCGATGAAGCGGGCGTTTGGACAGCGACAACTGCATGCAGGGTCCTAGCGCTGGTGGACGGGCGCGGCGCGTGCACAGTACCAAGCAGTGGGACCCCAAACTCTGGACACACGCCGGTCACGGCCGCGGCAGCAGGGGCTCGAATGGAGCTCGGAGATGGGGGAAACCGCTGTGAAAAGGATGCTCCGCCGGCTCCTTTTCGGACTTGTGGTCCCGGTGACACTTTTCGCGGCCTGCTCCTCCGGCTCGCCCCAGCCGCGATCGCTCCCGAGCGCGAACCCGCCCCGTACGCCGACAGCCGCGCCCACCCCTGCGCCGCCGCCGACCGTGCTCGTCTACGGCGACAGCCTGACGGTGGAGTCCGAAGCGGCCGCGCGCTCCCTCTTTCCCACCGAGCGCTTCGTCTTCCGCGCCGAAGGCGGCGCCGGCCCGTGCAACTACGCTCCGGCCGCCGCGGCCGATCGCGTGCGCTACCGCCCGTCGCGGGTGGTGCTCGCCTTCACCGGCAACATCTCGCAGTGCTCGCTCGCCGCGTTCCAAACCGGGCGCCTTGCAGGCGTGGTCGCGAACTACGAGAGCGCGCTCGGCGCGTTCCGGCGTGCCTTCCCGGGGCTGCCGATAACGGTGATCTCCCCGCCTGCCGTGAACAGCACCAGCCCCGACTACCCGGCCTGGTTCCCGTACAACAGCAATCCCGCCTTGATCGCGATGTACCGGCGGGTCTGCGCCGGCCTGGGCATGACCTACTCGCTGAAGGCCGATGACTACCTGACGCCGGGGCACGTCTTCCGGTTCGACGGTCCTCGGTTCCGCAGCGGCCCACTCGTACGCCTGCGGCTGTCCGACGGCCTGCACCTCACACCGGACGGGGGGGCCTGGTACGCCGCGGCCATCGCCGCGTCGTAGGAAGGCGGCTTGTCACTCCATGGGCCGGCCGGTCTGGTCGCCGGGCCGGACGAAGCCGGTTTCGTAGCAGCGGACGACGACCTGCACCCGGTCGCGGACTCCCAAGCTTGGCCAGGACGGCGGTGACGTGCGACTTCACAGTGGGCTCGGAGACGTACATGCGGCCGGCGATCTCCGCGTTGGACAGGCCGTGAGCGATGTAGCGGGCGGTGTCGAGTTCGCGAGCCGACAGCCTGGCGAACTCGTCGGGGACTTCCTGGCCTGGATGCGGGCGGATGACGAAATCTGCCAGCAGCCGCTTGGTCACGGCCGGGTCAAGGATCGCGTCACCGGCCGCGACCGTGCGTACCGCCTCGATGAGCTGCCCGGGACTCACTGTCTTCAGCAGGAAGCCGCTGGCCCCGGCGCAGACAGCGTCGTACACGAAACTGTCACCATCAAAGGTGGTCAGCACCAATACGCGGGTTCGCACAGCCGGATCGGCCAGCAAGAACCGCGTTGCGGTGAGGCCGTCCATCTCCGGCATCCGTACGTCCATCAGCAACACGTCGGGCCGCTCCCTGCGGCCCATCTCCAGGGCGGCCTTGCCGTCTCCCGCCTCACCGACGACCTCGAAGTCGGGTTGGCTGTCCAGGATCAGCCGAAAGCCGGAACGCACGAGCGCCTGGTCGTCGGCAATCACGAGCCTGATCGGCATCGGAGCAGGCACGGTCATGGCGCAACGGGGATGACGGCGTGAACGAGAAAGCCTCCGTCGGCATCAGACCCGGCGCTGAGCTTCCCTCCGTAGAGGCGAACCCGCTCCTGCATCCCGAGCAGGCCGTGTCCAAGCCCTTTCAGCCCCGCCGCCGTCGGCTCGCCGGTCGAGTTGTGCACGCGCAGGTCGAGGGAGCTCGACTCGTATGTCACTCGGATCGTCGTGTGGCCGCCGGCTGCGTGTTTGAAGCTGTTGGTGAGCGCCTCCTGCACGATCCGGTACGCGCATAGCTGCAGCCCGACGGGCAACACCGAGGGTTCTCCCGTGATCGTGAGCGTCACCGGCATGCCGCCCTGCCGCAGGCGGTCGACCAGTGCCGGAAGTTGGTCCAGCTTGGGCTGCGGCTCGTCGGTGTCCCTGGTATCGCCGGTGCGCAGCAAACCGAGCAGCCGGCGCATCTCGGCAAGCGCGCCCTGCCCGGTCTCGCGCACCGTGCTCAGGGGTTGGCGCGCGGCCGCCGGATCGACCTCCAGCATCTGCTCGGCGGCGGCGGCCTGCACCACCATCGCGCCCATACCGTGCGCGACCACATCATGCAGCTCCCGGGCGATGCGCGTGCGTTCCTCGGCCACGGCGCTCTTCAAGGCCGCCTCCGCAGCCACCTGCTGCGCCAACGCATCGGCCTCGGCCCGCTGACGCTCCGCTTCGCGACGTCGCATGCTCCGACCCACCAGCCACGCGGCAGCCGAGAAGATGACCGCAAACGCGAGGTCGCCGACCCCGCGGCCCGGCAACCGCCACATATGCAGCCCCAGCTGCGATCGCCATGGCGACGGTCACGATGCCCAAGGGCCTCCCGGACGCCAAGCGCCCGACGCTGTAGATCAGCACCAGCCCGGCGAGCAGCCCGGACAGCGTGTTGGTCGGCGTCGTCGCAACGGCTTCCAGCGCCAGCGCCGTAGCGCCAACCCCCGCGGCAAGTGCCGGCGTCAACCGTCGAACCGCGACGGGAGCCGTCTGCGCCAACAGCAGCATCCCGTGCGCCAGCCCGTGCCAGCCCGCCGTGCCGGAGAACGCAAGCTCCAGCTGGCCGCCGAGCGTAAGGGCGGCCGCGAGCACAACGTCGGGCCACACCCCCAGCCGCTGCAGCCCATTCCAGGGGCTTGACCAGCCAACCACGTCACACAGCGTAGGCAGTGGCCGTCCCCGCCGCCCCCACTTCACGGCGGAAACCACTCATCCGAAAGTCGGAACCAGCCGCCCCAGCAATCCGACCTCCAGCGACCCGGGTCAGTGCCTCGCGGCCGAGGCGACCCCTGCTGAGCGGCACCTAGCGTCCCCACCATGACGACACACCGCGTACCCATCCCCCCTCGAGGCATCGGCCTAGCCGTCGCCGGCGCCGGGGTCACCCTCGGCATGCTCACGGTCACCGGAGCCCCAGCGTCGGCAGCCGGCTCGAAAGCGACCACCCACGTTCCTGCCGCCGGCGCACCTGTCACGTGCCAGTCGGTTGGCACCCTCACCGGCCTCAGCGGCTATCTCAGCCAACGCGAGTCCACCCGCCTGGATCGGCTGGGCCGGGCACATGTGCTGTTCACGATCGCCGCCCACCGCGTTGTGCTGACCGGTAAGAACGGCGCGCGCTACCGCTTGATCGGCGCCGGCTATGACGCCGTCCTCTACCGCACCAGCAACGTCGCCGGCGCCATCGAGCGCGAAGACGAGGCCTTCACCTTCAACGTCGTCGGCCGCCACGCAGTCGTGGGCGTCGTGCGCTTCCGCCTGCACGTCCGCGCGAACCAGACCCCGCAGGTCCACGACGCGAGCACCTGCCAGCTTCCCAACATGTCCTGAAAGGAGCCGACCATGAAACGCTTCCTCATCGCTGCACTGATCGCCGCCCCGTGCCTGCTCGCCCTCTCCTACCCTTGGCGCGACGCAGACCACGGCGCGGGAGCCGTTCTCAGCGGCATCGGCTGGTTCGGTTTCCTGCTCAGCCTGCTGGCCATCGTCGTCGCGGCGGTCGCACTTGGCGTGCGCCGCGTCCGAGCGCACTGACGAGGCGGCCCTGGGGCGGGGTCTGGGGGGCGTCCCTCAGAGGGATTCTGGCGAACCTGCCGGAGTGAACCGCAGGTCGACCAGCAACCGTCGAGTGGACCTAGGTGGACTTGAACCACCGGCCTCTTCCTTATCAGGGAAGCGCTCTAACCGGCTGAGCTATAGGTCCTAGCTGGCCTTGTGAGTCTACAAGGATCGCCGACCGCCGGATCGGCCCACCGCCAGCAAATGCGGGCGTTCCAGCGACCGGAAATGCTGGCAGCCGCAGCTGGAGCTAGCGCTCGACGAGGGTGACCTCGACGCCGCCGACGAAGTCGGAGCACAGGTTGTAGAGCAGCGCCCCGATCGTCGAGAGCAGGGTGAACGCGATGACGTTGGCAGCGCCGACGATCACCGTGATGAGCATGACCCGGCTGAAGGTCAGCCAGTGATTGATGCCGGCGTTGCTCTTGTCGGTGAGCGTGTTGGCGGCGTCGGCGATCGACTTGAAGACGCCCGACGTGTCCAGCACCGCCCACAGGGCGGCGACCGCGACCAGCAGCACGATGAACATGCACAGCGCGAACGTCAGCGAGATGCGCATGACCGACAGCGGGCCGAGATGGGAGATCTTCAGCCGCGCACGCCGCGCCATGCCGCCGCGGCGGGGGGTGGGCTGGGCGGCGGGGTGTGCACGGTTTGCGGCTGGGGAGGAGCGGGGGCGGCGAAGCTGCCGGCGACGCCCGAGGTGCCGAGGGCGTAGCCCGACGCTTCGCCGGCGCGGCCGCGTAGGCGTTCGTCGGCGCGCTCTCAGCCGGGCTCGCTGGACTCGTGAGGCTCGGCCCAGGCCGACGGTCGTTCCGCCGGTCCCGAGGAATCGGTCTTCGCCAGGTGCACGGTGTGCTCCGCGGCCTCGTTCCGCTGGCAAGCGGTGCGGCTTCGTGTCGTCATCGGCAGCCCGGGAAACGGCGCTCGTACCCTCTCGCCGGCTACCCCATGACGCCGCGGCGTCGCTCGACGTCACCCGCCGTCCTTCCCGGACCCGCCGGTCTCCCCGTCCACCGGAGGCTCCTCATCAGCGTTTCGCGCGACAGCAACGACCTGGACTCCATCAGCCAGATTGATCAGCCGGACGCCCATGGTCTGCCGCTGGGCGCGACGGACGTCACGTGCCACCGTACGCAATATGCCGCCATTACTCGTGATCGCGTACAGCTCGTCGTCAGGCTGAACAACGAGCGCGCCGACCAATCCGCCTCTCGTGGAGACGATCCGAGCGGTGAGAACCCCCTTCCCACCTCGGTTTTGAGCGCTGTACTCGCCCAGTGAGGTGCGCTTGGCGAAGCCGCCCTCGGTCGCGACCAACAAATCTCCGCTGACGTCGTCGCTGCGGACAACTTCCATGGCCAGCAACTCGTCGTCACGATCGAATCTCATGCCGATCACACCCGAGGTCTGCCGGCCCATCGGGCGCAGCTGGGCGTCGTCGGCGTGGAAGCGGATCGACATCGCGCCCTTGCTCACCAGTAGCAGGTCGTCGGTGTCGCTGCACAGCTGGGCGGCGATGAGCTCGTCGCCGTCGCGCAGATTGACCGCGGCCAGACCGCCGCTGCGGTTGGAGTCGTAAGCCCCGAGCTCGGTCTTCTTGACCAAGCCTTCCTTGGTGGCAACGACGAGGTAGGGAGCCACGGCGTAGTCGGGGATCGCCATCACCTGGGCGATCTTCTCGTCCGGCTGGAACGCCAGGATGTTGGCGACGTGCTGCCCGCGGGCTGTGCGTGCCTGCTCCGGCAGCTCGTGCGCCTTGGCGCGGTAGACCCGCCCGCGGTTGGTGAAGAACAGCAGCCAGTGATGGGTCGTCGTGACGAAGAAGTGCTCGACGATGTCGTCCTCGCGCAGCGCCGCACCCTGCACGCCGCGGCCGCCGCGCTTCTGCGAGCGGTACAGGTCGGTCTTCGTGCGCTTGGCGTAGCCGCCGCGGGTGACCGTGACGACGACGTCCTCGCGGGCGATGAGGTCCTCGGCACTCATGTCGCCCTCGTACGGGATGAGGCGGGTCTTGCGGGCGTCTCCGAAGCGCCGCACGATCTCGCCGAGTTCCTCGGCGACCACCTCACGCTGGCGCTGCGGGCTGGCCAGCAGATCTTCCAGGTCGGCGATCTCGGTACGCAGCTGAGCTGCCTCGTCGATGATCCGCTGGCGCTCGAGAGCAGCGAGCCGCCTCAGCTGCATGTCGAGGATGGCCGTGGCCTGGATCTCCGACAGCTCATAGCGGCTCATCAACTCGCCGCGGGCGTGGTCGGCTGACTCGCTATTGCGAATCAGGCTGATGACCTCGTCGAGGTGGTCGAGCGCGATGAGCAGGCCTTCGAGCACGTGCAAGCCGCTCGCGCTTCTTGCGCAGCTGGAAGCGGGTGCGCCGGACGATGACGTCGACCTGGTGGGCGACGTAGTAGCGGACCATCTCGTCGAGCCGCAGCGTGCGCGGTACGCCGTCGACGATCGCCAGCATGTTGGCGCCGAAGGTGTCCTGCAGCTGCGTGTGCTTGTAGAGGTTGTTCAGCACGACCTTGGCGACGGCGTCGCGGCGCAGCGTGATGACCAGCCGCTGACCGGTGCGCTGGCTCGACTCGTCGGCGATGTCGGAGATCCCGCCGACCCGGCCGTCCTTGACCAGCTCAGCGATCTTCTCGGCCAGGGCGTCGGGGTTGACCTGGTAGGGCAGCTCCGTGACGACGAGCTGGGTACGCCCCTTGACTTCCTCGATCTCGACGACCGCCCGCATCCTGATGCTGCCCCGGCCGGTGCGATAGGCATCGCTGATGCCGTCGCGGCCGACGATCAGCGCACCGGTGGGAAAGTCAGGGCCGGGAATCCGCTCGATCAGGGCCTCGAGCAGATCGTCGTCGGTGGCCTCCGGGTGCTCGAGGAACCACTGGATGCCCGAGCAAACCTCGGTGAGGTTGTGCGGCGGGATGTTGGTGGCCATGCCGACCGCGATGCCGCCGCTGCCGTTGACCAGCAGGTTCGGGAAGCGGCTCGGCAGGACGGTCGGCTCCTCCTGGCGGCCGTCGTAATTCGCCCGGAAGTCGACCGTTTCCTGGTCGATGTCGCGCAGCATCTCCATCGCAAGCGCTTGCAGCCGGCACTCGGTGTAGCGCTGCGCAGCCGCGGGGTCGTTGCCCGGCGAGCCGAAGTTGCCGTTTCCGTCGACCAGCGGGTAGCGCAGCGACCACGGCTGCGCGAGGCGCACCAGGGCGTCATAGATCGCGGTGTCGCCGTGCGGGTGGTAGGACCCCATGACCTCGCCGACGACGCGAGCGCATTTGAAGTACCCGCGGTCAGGCCGGAAGCCGCCGTCGTACATCGCGTAGAGGATCCGCTGGTGGACGGGCTTCAGACCGTCACGCACGTCAGGCAGCGCGCGCCCGACGATGACCGACATCGCGTAGTCGAGGTACGAGCGCTGCATCTCGACTTCGAGCCCGATCGGCTCGATGCGATCGCCCGGCGGCGGGGGTAGAACGTCGACCACGGGGTCGGCCTCTTTCTGTCAGGTAACGGAAAGCCGGAGAAGTTTCGTGAGGTGCGCGGCCGCGTCAGATGTCGAGGAAGCGAACGTCCTTCGCATTGCGCTGGATGAAGGAGCGCCGGCCTTCGACGTCTTCACCCATGAGCACGCTGAAGAGCTCGTCGGCCACGGCCGCGTCGTCCAGGGTCACCTGCAGCAGCACCCGGTGGTCGGGATCCATCGTGGTGTCCCACAGCTCGGTCGCGTTCATCTCGCCGAGGCCCTTGAAGCGCTGGACCGGATCGTCCTTGCTGAGCTTCTTGCCGGCGGCCAGGCCGGCCTCGATCAGGCCATCACGCTCGCGGTCCGAGTAGGCGTACGCCGGGTCTTCACGCAGCCACTTGATCTTGTAGAGCGGCGGCTGCGCGAGGAACACGTGACCGGCCTCGATCAGCGGGCGCATGAACCGGAACAGGAGCGTGAGCAGCAGGGTGCGGATGTGCTGGCCGTCGACATCGGCGTCAGCCATCAGCACGATCTTGTGGTATCGCAGCTTGTCGATGTCGAAGTCGTCATGGATCCCGGTGCCCAGCGCGGTGATCATCGCTTGGACCTCGTTGTTCTTCAGGACCCGGTCGATGCGCGCCTTCTCGACGTTGAGGATCTTGCCCCGCAGCGGCAGGATCGCCTGGAACTGCGGGTTACGCCCACCCTTGGCACTGCCGCCGGCGCTGTCGCCCTCCACGACGTAGACCTCGCACAGGGCCGGGTCATTGGATTGGCAGTCAGCCAGCTTTCCCGGCAGCGAGGTGGAGTCGAGCAGGCTCTTACGACGCGTGAGGTCACGCGCGGCGCGAGCGGCGATACGGGCCCGCTGCGCGTCGATCGCCCGGTTGACGATCAGCTTGGCGTCGGTCGGGTGCGACTCGAGCCAGTCCTTGAAACCCGAATAAACCATCGAGGAGACGAACGACTTCGCTTCGGTGTTGCCGAGCTTGGTCTTGGTCTGCCCTTCGAACTGCGGCTGGGCGATCTTCACCGAGACGATGGCCGTCAAGGCCTCGCGGGCGTCGTCACCGGACAGCCGCTCGTCACCCGCCTTGCTTCCGGGCTTGGCCGCCTTCAGCAGGTTGGCGTCCTTCGCGTACGCATTCACTGCGCGGGTCAGCGCGTCACGGAAACCCTCTTCGTGGGTGCCGCCCTCATGGGTGTTGATCGTGTTGGCGAACGTGTACACCGACTCGGCGTAGTTGTTACCGCCCTTCCACTGCATCGCGACCTCGGCCTCGATGCCCTCACCCTTGGCCTCGAACAGGATGACGGTCTTGTGGATCGGCTCCTTGGTGGCATTGATGTACTCGACGAAGTCGACCAGGCCACGCTCGTACATGTACGTGACCTCGGTGACCCCACCGGCATCTTCGGCGAGGCTGTCGATCCGCTCGTCGCGCAGGACGATGGTCAGCCCCTTGTTCAGGAAGGCCATCTCCTGGAAGCGCCGCGAGAGCGTCTCGAACGAGTACGTGGTGGTCTCGAAGATCGTGTCGTCGGCCCAGAACGTGATGGTCGTGCCGGTCTTGCTCGACGGGCCCCGCTTCTGCAGCGGCGCGGCCGGCTTGCTGCCTACGTAGGGCTGGAAGTACTCGAAGCCGTCGCGCTGGATCTCCACCTCGAGCCGCTTGGACAGCGCGTTGACGACGCTGACGCCGACGCCGTGGAGGCCGCCGGAGACGGCGTAGGAGCCGGCCTCGAACTTGCCGCCGGCGTGCAGGGTGGTGAGGACGACCTCGACCGTCTCGCGCTTCTCGACCGGGTGCATCCCGACCGGGATACCGCGCCCGTTGTCGATGACGCGTACGCCGCCGTCCGCAAGCAGGGTGACGTCGATCAGGTCGCAGTAGCCGGCCAGCGCCTCGTCGACCGCGTTGTCCACCACCTCGTAGACCAGGTGGTGCAGGCCGCGCTCACCGGTGGAGCCGATGTACATGCCGGGGCGCTTGCGGACGGCTTCCAGGCCCTCGAGGACCTTGATCGAACCAGTGTTGTAGTCGTCTTTCGCCACGCAGCAGACTTCCAATCGGTGTCATCGCAACTCTTGGCGCCCGGCGGAACGAGCCCGACCTGGGCTACGCCAAGCCTCTCCACTTTACTGCCCGATGACGTGTGCGGATCGCCGCCACGCGGCCTATTTCGTACGGAGGACGAAATACCCCCGCCGGAAGATCCCCCCTACGTGGAATGACCTGACGGGGGATCTGGCCGCCTTTCAGCGACATCACGAACAGTCAGCCGGACCGGCGGCGCGCGCTAACCGTACGTGTCGCGCGGACCCCGCCCACCAGTGACACGCAACGCTCCGTGGCGCCAGTCCGGGCCGCTCGGACCACGGATCACCAGCGTGCGCACGACATCGACACCCAACTGCTCGCGCAGCCGGCTCGTGAGCGTGCGCGACAGCAGCCGCAGCTGCGTGGCCCACGCCGTGCTCTCCGCCTCGATGGTCAGCTCACCATCACGCAGCCGGGTGGGCCGGCAGTGCGCCGCGACCTGCTCGCCGACCAGCGAACTCCAGCGCGACAGCACGCTCGCTCCCGCGGCCTGGGCCTGCCAGCCGCGCTCGGAGATCAGCTCGCTCAGCGCGGAACCGAACGCCATCGGCTCCCCGGTGGAGCGGGCGGCACGACTGGCCTCCCGCGCCGACGCGCGGCTCGTGCGCCGAACCCCCCGCTCGGCGCTCGCCGCCCGAGCCCGAGCGTCAGCACGCGCTTGCGCCAGTGCCTCGCGGACCAGATCGGCGCCCTTCGCCGGCTGCTCGCCCTCGGTCATCAGCCCTCGCCTCCTGCCTCAGCGATTTCCGCGACTGTGCCGGATGCCACCGACAAAATCCGCCCGCTCAGTGCTTGCGGGACATCCCCCGCGACGGCCGCCGTGATGAGCACCTGTTCCGCGGGGGCCAGCAATTCGGCGAGCCGCTCACGGCGGCTCGCGTCCAACTCGGCGAAGACGTCGTCGAGCAGCAGCACCGGCTCACCGCCCCCGTGCTCCCCCTCCCGGAGCAGCTCGTACGACGCGAGCCGCAGCGCCAAGGCAAGCGACCACGACTCGCCCTGACTCGCGTAGCCCCGCGCCGGCAAATCCCCGACCGACAGCAGGAGATCGTCGCGATGGGGCCCGGCCAGCGAGACGCCGCGCTCGATCTCCTGCGGCCGCAGCCGGACGAGCTCGGCCGCCAGCGCCGCCGCCAGCGCCGCCGGATCCCGTCCCGATTCGCCGAGGTCAGGGACGCTGGAGCGGTACTCCATCGTGATCGGACCGCGGCTGTCGCTGACCTTGGCGTACGCGTCGTCGACGAGAGGTGCGATCGCCTCGACGACCCGGAGCCGTCCGGCGAGCAGTTCGCCGCCGACGCGGGCCAGATGGTCGTCCCAGACATCCAAGGTCGAGAGGTCGCCGCCGGACCCGGACCCACTGCGTCCGCGCCGGGCCTGGCCCGCCGTCTTCAGCAGGGTCGTGCGCTGCTTGTTGACCCGCTCGTAGTCCGCTCTCACCCCGGCATACCGCGGTGCACGCGCGACGAGCAGGTCGTCGAGAAACGTCCGCCGGCCACCCGGATCGCCCTTGACGATCGCGAGATCCTCGGGTGCGAAGAGCACGGCGCGCAGCAGCCCCAGCACCTCGCGCGGACGGGGAACGGGAGCCCGGTTCACCCGCGCCCGGTTGGCCCGTCCCGGCACCAGTTCGAGCTCGATCGTCACCGTGCGGTCGTCGCGCACGACGGCTCCGCGGACGATGGCCCGCTCGGCGCCCATGCGCACCAGAGGGGCGTCGGCCGCGACGCGGTGGCTGCCGAGTGTCGCCAAATACCCAATGGCTTCAAGCAGATTCGTCTTTCCCTGCCCGTTTGACCCGAGGAAGGTGGTGCATCCCGAAGTAAGCCGGATGTCGACCTGCTGATAGCTGCGGAAGTCCGTCAGCGACAGGGCGGAGAGATACACCGGGATCTGGCGAGGAGGCGGCTAGCGCGCGACGGCAGGGAACGAGTCCGCCGCGGACGAGCCGTCCGGCTTGGCACCGGACGCGGTCACGGCGTGACCACCGAACTGGTTGCGCAACGCAGCCACCACCTTCATCGCCGGCGAATCTTCCTGGCGGCTGGCGAAGCGCGCGAAGAGCGCGGACGAGATGACGGGCATCGGGACCGCATGGTCTATCGCCGCTTCGACGGTCCAGCGGCCTTCGCCCGAGTCGTCGGCGTAGCCGCTCAGCTTCGACAAACCCGGGTCGGTTTCGAGCGCCTCGACCAGCAGATCCAGCAGCCACGACCGGATGACCGTGCCCTGCGTCCAGCTCTTGATGACCCCGGTGACGTCCTTGAGCAGGCCGGCTGCCGACAGCAGCTCATAGCCCTCGGCATAGGCCTGCATCATCCCGTACTCGATGCCGTTGTGGACCATCTTGGCGAAGTGCCCGGCACCGACGTCGCCCGCGTGCACGAAACCCGCGTCGCCCTCGGGTTTCAACGCATCGAAGAACGGCTGCACCTTCGCAATGTTCTCGTCGCTGCCGCCGGCCATGAGCGCGTAGCCGTTCTCCAGACCCCACACGCCACCGGAGACGCCGCAGTCGACGAAGCCGAGGCCGTTCTGGGCCAGCTCGGCCGCGTGACGCACGTCGTCGGTGTACTTCGAGTTACCGCCGTCGACGATCACATCGCCGGTCTCGAGCAGGCCCGCAAGATCGCCGATGGTCTGCTGGGTAGGACCGCCGGCCGGCACCATGACCCAGACCACCCGCGGGGTGGGCAGCGCGTTCACCAGCTCTTCGAGTGAGGAGACGTCACGCTGCCCGGCGTCGCGGTCGTACCCGACGACCGTGTGGCCGGCCTTCCTCATGCGGTTGGCCATGTTGGCGCCCATGCGGCCCAAGCCGATGATTCCGATCGTCGCCACCGGAGCTCCTTGGATTCGACTGCAGGTTCTGGTGTCAGTGTTCCGAGAATGCGGAGCGCCACACCGATGGGCTTGAACGGATCGCCGGGCGACCGGCCAGGAAGCTCAGCCGGAAAGGCGCACCGGCATCAGCAGGTAGCGATAGTCCGGCCCGGAATCGGCTGACTTTCCGGTGAAGACGGCCGGCTTGCGGGGCGCTTCCACCGGGTCGTCGGTGGCAAAGCCGACGTGAACCGAATCGGAATCGAGCGCGCCGAGACCGTCGAGCAGGTAGCCGGGGTTGAACGCGATCGACAGGCTGGGTCCGTCGTAGCTGGCGGCCAGCGCCTCCCGCGCTTGGGCTTCACCGCCGGAGCCCGCCTCGAGAATGACCTCCCCGCCCGCGAACGTCAGCATGATCGGCGCGGTGCGCGCGGCCACCAGCGATACGCGCCGGGCCGCATCCACCAGCGGGCTCACTTCGACCTCGGCGGACAGCGGTGACGTCGGCGGGAGCAAGCGGCGATAGTCCGGGAACTGACCGTCGATGAGCCGGGTGGTGGTGTGGCGGGCGCCGCAGGTGAATCCGGCCAACGCCTCCCCGGAGGGGCCGCTGCCGATCGCGACGCTCGTCTCCGCTCCGGCGGCCGCCAACGCCTTCGCGGCATCCGCGAGCGTGCGAGCCGGCACCAGCGCCGTGCCGGTGACCTCCGGGTCTTCGGGCCGCCAGACGAGCTCGCGAACGGCCAGCCGGTAACGGTCGGTCGACGCGAGCGTGAGCTTCTCGCCGGCGATCTCGATCCGGACGCCGGTGAGCACGGGCAGCGTGTCATCCCGTCCCGCGGCGATCGCGACCTGCGACACGGCGGACGCGAAGGCACTGCTGCCCAGGCGTCCGGTGACCGTCGGCAAACCCGGCAGCGTCGGGTAATCCTCGACCGGCAGCGTCGGCAGCGTGAAGCGGCTGCTGCCACAGGTGAGCACGGCGCGGGTGGGCTCGATGTCGAACTCGACGGGAGCTGCCGGGAGGGCCCGGACGATCTCGGCGAGCAGCCGGCCGCTGACGAGCGCACGGCCCTCGTCCACCACGGAAGCGTTGATCTCACCCCAGGCGGCGACCTCGTAGTCGAACGCCGAGAGCCGCAGACCCGACTCGCTGGTCTCGAGCAACAAGCCGGCCAGCACCTGGAGCTGGGTGGTCGGCCGGTTCGGCAGCGTGCGCGCTACCCACGACACCGCATCGGTCAGCTCGTCGCGTTCGACGCGAAACTTCATGACAGGACCTCCAGAGCTTGTCCCCAACCCTCTGATGCAGGGTTGTTGTCGTTGATGAATTTCAAAGTTGGACGCCGTATTAGGCGGGGTGGAAAGTGTGGAAAACCGGCCTCTTCGCAGCTCAGGCGGGTTGAGCGGCGGTGGGTCAGCTGTGTATCAGCGGTGCGAGAAACGCGGGGGCGCTGTGGACGGGCGAGGTCATGCCCCTGTCGTCCCCGGCCGGTCCACCACTCGTCCACAGTCGTATCCACAGCCTGTGTACGCAGATCATCTTTCGTGAGCTGGCCCACAAAGAGGTTTGGAGCCGGCTCGACGGGCCGGGTGCTGGCGACGGCGTCGGCCACTCAACGGCCCTTGGAACGGATTCGAGCGTGGAGCTCGCTCACCTGGTTGTAGACCTGCCGCTTCTCGGCCATCAGTGCTTCGATCTTGCGGTTGGCGTGGATGACGGTCGTGTGGTCGCGGCCGCCGAAGTGGGTGCCGATCTTCGGCAGGGACAGGTCGGTCAGCTCGCGGCAGAGGTACATCGCGATCTGGCGGGCCATCACCAGGCTGCGGCTGCGCGACGAGCCGCACAGGTCGTCCATGGAGACACCGAAGAACGCGGCGGTCTCGCTCATGACGAGCGCCGGCGTGATGTCGGGATCGCTGGCATCGGGGATCAGATCGCGCAGCACCGCCTCGGCGAGCTTCTGGTCCATCTGGACGCTTTGCAGGCTCGCGAAGGCCGCCACACGGATGAGCGCTCCCTCCAACTCACGGATGTTGCGCTCGATGTGCGTGGCGATGTAGGTGAGCGTGTCGAGGTCGGCATCGACCCCGGCCGCCGAGGCCTTCTTCAGCAGGATCGCGATGCGGGTCTCCAGGTCGGGAGCGCTGACGTCGGTGATCAGCCCCCATTCGAACCGGCTGCGCAGCCGGTCTTCCAGGGTCGAGAGCTGCTTGGGAGGCCGGTCGGACGTGATGACGATCTGCTTCGAGCTGCCGTGCAGCTCGTTGAAGGTGTGGAAGAACTCCTCTTGCGTGCGCTCTTTGTTCTCGAGGAACTGGATGTCGTCGATCAGCAGGATGTCGACATCCCGGTAGCGCTTGCGGAACTGCTGCTGCTTGTCGTCGCGGATCGCGTTGATGAACTCGTTGGTGAACTCCTCCGAGTTCACGTAGCAGACCCGGTGCTCGGGATGCATCTTGGCGACGTCATGAGCGATGGCGTGCAGCAGGTGCGTCTTGCCGAGACCTGAGTCGCCGTAGACGAAAAGCGGGTTGTACGACCGGCCGGGCGCTTCGGCGACGGCGACTGCGGCGGCGTGCGGGAAGCGATTGCCGTCGCCGATCACGAACGTTTCGAAGGTGTATCGCTCGTTGAGCTTCGGCGGGGGCGCCGGCTCCGACCGCCCGCTCACCGCGGCCAGCCGCCGTGCGCTCTCGGTGTGCACGTCCGGCGGATCGTCCGGAACCACGTCCGGATCGGGAGCGGGGCGCACGACGACCGCGAAGTTGATCGTGCGACCGAGTGCCGCGGACATCCGGGTGATCACCAGCGGGCGGAAGCGGCCGTCCAACAGCTCCCGGACGATCTCGTTGGGCGCCGAGAAGAGCACCGTCTGGTCGACCATGCCCATCGCGCGGATGCCGCGGATCCACGCCCGGTCGTGCGCGGAAAGCCCTTCCTGCTCGCAGAATTCGTGCCGGGCGACATCCCATGCCGCGATGACTTCCGCGTCCTCCGGACCCGTATCTGCATCCGCCACTAGCTGCAACTCCTCGGCATACGTCACGGCGGACCTTCCAGACGGGTCAGACCGGTAAGCCAATGAACATTCCCCCCCGGGCGCGGAAACGCCCAGCCCCGATCGAGCCGCCCCACTCCACAGCTTTGTCCACAGGCTGTGCACGGCACGGCCGGGCCAGCGCGAGTCAAGTCATGAACGGCGGATGTCTACGTTGGTGAGGGGCCGACGCTAGCAGCGGTTGACCGCTCCCGTCGACGGGTTGTTCACAGCCGAAAGCGACTCATTTTCGTTGCTCACGGAGCGTGATTTCCGGCTTCTGTCACAGGATGGTGAAGCGGCCATTACACCAGCTCTGACGTTTGACCGGCTAGGCGACGCCCCGTACCGTCGAGGGTCGGCCGTGTCGCGGCTGCTGCCCATGTTTCCAGGCCGCGCGCCATCATGATCCACACCCGGAGTTGACCTTGAGCAAGCGCACGTTTCAGCCCAACAATCGCCGGCGGGCGAAGACGCACGGGTTCCGCTTGCGCATGCGCACCCGGGCCGGGCGAGCCATCCTGACGGCTCGTCGGCGCAAGGGCCGCCGCGAGCTTTCCGCCTGACGACCGTGCTGCCCGCCGCAGCCCGCGTTCGCACCCGGTCAGACCACAAGCTGGTCGCCCAGACCGGGTGCCGAGTGCGGCGCGGCTCACTGGTGCTGTCGCTGGCCGCTGCTTCCCAGCGCGCCTCCGCGTCTGGCGGCATTGCTGCAGGTCAGCCACGCGGTGCAGCCATTGCGGGTCGGCGTGTCGGCGCGGCGGTGACGCGTAATCGCGTGAAGCGGCGGGTCCGCGAGCTGTTGCGCGAGCGCCTTTCCACGCTGCCCGCCGGCTCTCTTGTGGTGGTCCGCGCCTTGCCCGGAGCGGAGCGCGCGAGTTATGCCCAGCTCGGGGGCTGGATCGATGCCGGGTTGCGCCATTGCCTCACCCGGTCGCGAGCGGATCTGGTCGATGTCTGAGGCGGTCGCGGCGCCTCGTGCGCGCGGAGTTGCTCGACTGCTGGCTGCGCTCGTCCGGGGCTACCAACTGGCGATAAGCCCGCTGCTGCGGCCGAGTTGCCGTTTTGCACCGAGCTGCAGCGAATACGCCTATGAGTCATTGGTTGAACACGGAGCGTTACGAGGAAGCTGGCTCGCGCTTCGCCGGCTGTTGCGCTGCCACCCGTTCTGCGCCGGGGGGTATGACCCGGTGCCTCCGTCGCGCCGGCCTTTGAAGCACGGCACCGCTCGGGATGCAGCAGGTGACGCGGCCTCGGGGCCCGCTGTCGCCGACCCTGAGCCCGCTCTCGTTCCCGCGTTGCCCAGCAAGGAAGCAGGCGAGTTTCCGTGTTAGACCCGCTCTACAACCTCGTGGCGCGCGGGGTCATCGTCTTCCACAATCTGCTGTCGCCGATCTTCGGCAAGCACGGCTTCTTCTCGTACGCGATCGCCATCGCGCTCATCGTGATCATCGTCCGGATCGTGATCTTCCCGCTCTTCGTGAGGTCGGTGCGGGCGCAGCGCACCATGCAGATGCTGCAGCCCCGGATCAAGGAGATCCGCGAGAAGTACAAGAACGACAAGCAGCGCATGAACCAAGAGGTCATGAAGCTGCAGAAGGAGCACGGGAACCCGCTGCTCGGCTGCTTGCCGCTGCTGCTGCAGATCCCGCTGTTCATCGCGCTGTATCACGTGTTCAACGCGGTCGCGCGGACCCCGACGGTCATTGCATCGGGCCCCAGTCAGGGCATGCTGCTGTTCAAAGGCACCAGCGGCCTGACCGGTGGCGTCTATGACAAGGCGCACCACACGCTCGGTGTCGTCGATGCGCAGGGCGTTTTTCACGCCAGCAGCAAGGGTGCCGAGGTGGCGGGACTGGCCACCGCCAAGTTCGGCGGCATCACGCTCAGCTCGGCGCTGACGTCTTCGAAGAAGACGCTTGATCTGTTCGGCGCCGACGGCACCACGGTCAAGATCATCGCTGCGATCATGATCGTCTTCATGGCCGTGACGGTCTACATCACGCAGCACCAGATCATGTCGCGCGGCGGCCCGGTCGACCCGCAGCAGCAGAAGATCCAGCGGATCATGCTCTACGGATCGCCGATCATGCTGGCGATCTTCGGTCTGCGGTTCCCGATCGCCGTGCTGGTCTACTGGCTGGTCACGAACACCTGGAGCATGGCTCAGCAGGTCTTCATCCTGCGCAAGATGCCGCCGGTGCTGGCGACGACGTCGGCCGGCACGGCCAGCTCGGGCCGGGTGACCGGACCTGCCGGTAAAGGCGGGAAGGGCGGCCCCAGCCTGCGTAAGGGCGGTCCTCCCGAGCCGCCGGCGCCTCCACCGCGGCTCACTCAGCGGCGTAAGACCGCCGCGGACGAACCGCCGGCGGCTTCGGACGACGCCGGCGATGCGGATGCGGGAGGCCCCGAACCTTCGGCGAAGGCGGACTCCAACGGGTCCGCCGCGGGCAAGGGCGGCGGGACCGGCGGCACCCCGGGACGCACTGTCAGCAGCGGAGGCGGCCAGGGCCAGCGGCCGCGGCGCAACAACCGGCCGGCGGCGAAGCCCAAGGGCAAGGGACCACGAAAGGGCGGACGGCGATGAGCAGCACAGACCTGGCCTCCGAGCCGGATTCGAATGCGGAGGTTTCACCAGAAAACGGTTCATCTCCCCCGAAGTCGCGCACGGCGACTGACCTCGTGCAGGAAGGGGACGTCGCTGCGGACTACCTCGAGCCACTGCTGGACATCCTCGATCTCGACGGAGATCTCGACATGGATGTCGAGGGCGAGCGTGCGGTCGTGGCCATCGTCGGCAAGGGCCTCGGCGCACTCATCGGTGACAAGGGCGAGACTCTCGAAGCGCTGCAGGAACTGACCCGGCTGGCCGTCCAGCGCGAGATGGGTGTGCGCAGCCGGCTGATGCTCGATATCGGCGGCTACCGCGCAAAGCGGCGCGCTGAGCTGGCAGACCTCGGCGCCGAGGTAGCGGCGCGCGTTGCCGCCAGCGGCGAGATCGAGCGGCTACGGCCGATGAGCCCGTTCGAGCGCAAGGTGGTGCACGACGCGGTGGCCAAGGTTGACGGCGTCCACAGCGAAAGCGAAGGCGAGGAGCCGCAGCGTCGCGTCGTGGTGTTCCCGGACTGAACGGCGACTCCCCCCTTACGCCCGAACCTCCTCCGCAGTGGCGGGAGGCGGCAGCAGCCCTCTTCGGTGAGCAGCTGCCGGTGGCAGTGCGCTACACCGAACTGCTGATCACGGACGGCATCACCCGCGGGCTGCTCGGCCCGCGCGAAGCCGCGCGTATCTGGGATCGGCACGTGCTCAACAGCGCGGTCGTCGCGGAACTCATCCCGGATGGGTCCGACGTCATCGACGTCGGAAGCGGGGCCGGGCTGCCGGGCATTCCGGTTGCGCTCGTGCGCCCGTCGTGCCGGGTCGTGCTGCTCGAACCGCTCGCCCGACGCTGCGTCTTCCTCAGCGAAGTCGTCGCCGAACTGGGGCTCGGAAGCCGCGTAGCGGTACTTCGAGGGCGTGCACCGGACGTGGCTCTCACGGGGGAGCTTCCTTTTTTCGCGGATTACGCGATCGCTCGGGCTGTCGCACCGTTGGAGCGGCTTACGTCGTGGACGATGCCTTTGGTTCGGTTGAACGGTCAGTTGCTGGCGATGCGCGGGGAAAGCGTCGAGCGGGAGCTGCACGAGGCCGGACCGGGAATCGCCCGCCATGGCGGCGGGACCCCCACGGTGGTCGAGCTCGGAGAGCACCTGCTGGGAGTTCCGGTGAGGGTGGTGCGGATCCCGCACACGCAGCAGCCGCAACGGAAGGGCAAGTCTCGTGCCAGGCACAGAGGACGGCCAGAAGGTTAAGGACGACGTTTCACGTGAAACGGTCGCCAGCGAACGGCCCGTCGATGTTTCACGTGAAACGCAGCCGCTGGGGGTGAACCCACCGGCTGAAACCCGGGTGATCGCCATCGCCAACCAGAAGGGTGGCGTCGGCAAGACCACCACGGCGGTCAACCTGGCCGCCGCCCTGGCGCTGTACGGCATGCGCGGTGCTGTGTATCGACCTGGATCCGCAGGGCAACGCCAGTACCGCGCTCGGGATCGACCCGCCGGATCGCACCCCGGGGATGTACGAGGTCATCATCGGCGAGGCGACGCTGGACTCCGTGCTGGCCCCCTGCCCGCGCGTGCCGAACCTCATGGTGGCGCCGGCGTCGGTGGACCTGGCAGGCGCCGAGGTGGAACTGGTCAACGAGGAAGGGCGCGAATTCCGCCTCCGGCGGGCCCTGGACGCGAGCGAGCGCGAGTTCGACTACATCCTCATCGACTGCCCGCCGGCCCTCGGCCTGCTCACGATCAACGGCCTGACCGCAGCGCGCGAGGTCATGATCCCGATCCAGTGCGAGTACTACGCGCTGGAGGGGCTCGGCCAGCTGCTCAGCAACGTCGAGCTGGTCGCTGAACATCTCAATCCGGGTCTGCGCGTCAGCGCGATCGTGCTCACGATGTACGACAGCCGGCTGCGCCTCGCCGACCAGGTCGTCGACGAGGTGCGGGCGCACTTCAAAGAGGCGGTGCTGGAGACGCCGGTCCCCCGCAGCGTCCGGGTGGCCGAGGCGCCGAGCTACGCCAGCACCGTGGTGACCTACGACCCGGTGTCGCGGGGGGCGCAGGCCTACCTTGCCCTGGCCCGCGAGCTGGGAGCCCAAGTGAGCCCTCCGGCGGAGATCGACCTCACCGATCCACAGGCTGACGCCGGCGATACCGGCGGGGGCAGCGATACCGACGACAATGACGAGGCCAACGCCCACATCACCGAACCCATTGGAGGACTGGCATGACGACGCGCACCCGCGGCTTGGGCAGGGGATTGGGTGCGCTGATCGCGCCGACGACATCCCGGCAGGCCCCCGATCCGGCTGGTATCACGCTGCCACCGGCACCGGCCGAGGGACAATCCCCCGAGGTCATCGATCTAGACGCGCCGCCGCCCGCTCCGCAGGTCGCGAACCCGGCGGTTGCCGCCGAGCAGGGTGAAACGGACGGCACCGAAGGCACCGTCGTCGGGCAGCTGCGCATGATCGCTGTGAGCCGGATCGCGCCGAACGGCCGGCAGCCGCGGCAGGACTTCGACGAAGAGGCCCTTGAGGAGCTGGCGGCCAGCATCCGTGAAGTCGGGCTCCTGCAGCCGATCGTGGTCCGCTCGCTGGGCGGGGAGGATTACGAGCTCGTGATGGGCGAGCGGCGATGGCGCGCTGTCCAGCTCGCCGAGCTCGCCGAAATCCCGGCCATCGTCCGCGAGACGACCGACGACGCCATGCTGCGCGACGCGCTGCTGGAGAATCTGCACCGCGAGCAGCTGCACGCGCTGGAAGAGGCCGCCGCGTACACCCAGCTGCTGAACGACTTCGGCTGTACCCACGACGAGCTGGCCAGCCGGGTGGGCCGCTCCCGCTCGCACATCACGAACACCATCCGGCTGCTCAGCCTGCCGCCGAGCGTCCAGCGCCGGGTCGCCGCCGGGGTCCTGACGGCGGGTCACGCCCGGGCGCTGCTCGGCTTTCCGACCGAGTCGCAGCAGGAGCAGGTGGCGGCCCGGATCGTGGCCGAAGGTCTGTCGGTCCGAGCGGTCGAGGAGCTCGCGGCGCTCGCCGAGCCGGACAAGCCCAAGCGGCGCCGCACCCCGCGGTCGGCAACGCCCGGCCTGGAAGAGGTGGCGAACCGGTTGTCCGACCGCTTCGAGACCCGGGTGAAGGTCGAGATGGGCCGGAGCAAAGGCCGGATCACCGTGGAGTTCGCCTCGTTCGACGACCTCGAGCGGATCGTCACTGCGATGGCGCCCGCGCCGCCGAGCTGGGCCTGAGGACCCGTTTCTCCGGACGCTGCTAGTTGCCGGGATGCGGCGGGCGGCCCATCGCCGCCTGCAGCAGATCCCGGCAGATCACTCCGAGGTCCATGCCCGCGGCCTGCACTGCAAGCGGGAAGAGACTGGTTTCGGTCATCCCCGGTGAGACGTTGACCTCGAGGAAGTGCACTCCGCCCTGCGCGTCGACGATGCAGTCGGTACGGCTGAGGTCGGCGAGCCCCAGCACCTGATGCGCCACGACGCCCAAGCGGGCCGCCTCCGTCGCAGCCTCCTCGCTGACCCGAGCCGGAACGTAGAACTCGGTCGAGCCGGCGGTATACCGGGCGGCGTAGTCGTACGGGCCACTGAGCGCGTGGATCTCCACCGCCGGCAGCGCCAAGGGACCGTCGCCGGTGTCGATGACGGCGACCGTCAGCTCGGTGCCCTCGATGAACTTCTCGATGAGGGCGGTGTCGGCATAGCCGAAGCTGGCCACCAGCGCGCTGGGCAGGTCGCCGGGCTCGCGAACGATCGTGGCGCCGAGCGCCGACCCGCCTGCTGCAGGCTTCACCATGAGCGGGAGCCCGAGCCGTTCCACGATCTGGGTGATCACCGTCGACGCGCCGAGTTCCCGGAAGGTGGCGTGGGGCAGCGCCAGCCAGGGAGGGGTCTTCATGCCCGCGCCGGCGATGAGCGACTTGGCGGTGGGCTTGTCGAACGCGAGCCGGCAGGCGTGCGCCGACGATCCGGCGTAGGCCACGCCCATCAGGTCGAGCACACCGCGTAGCGCGCCGTCCTCTCCGGGACCGCCGTGCAAGGCGATGAACACCGCGTCGGGGGTCTCCGCGCGCAGCCGCGGCAGCAATTGCGCGTCGGCGTCGAGCAGGACGGTCTCGACCCCGACACCCCTCAGGGCATCCGCCACCCGGCGCCCGCTGCGCAGTGACACGTCACGCTCGACGGACAGGCCCCCCGCCAGCACGAAGGCCCTCTCCAGCTCGGTCATGCCAGCTCCGGGGTGGGCCCATCGGCCGGGCCCGCAGTCCCCCGCGGACGGACGGGGCCGAACGTCTCGAGCAGCTCGAGCTCCTCGGCGAGCACGGCGGACAGCCGGCGCACGCCCTCGCGGATGCGCTCCGGTGGCGGGAAGCAGTACGACAGGCGCATGTTGCGCCGGCCGTTGCCGTCGGCGTAGAACGCGATGCCCGGCACGTACGCGACCCGGGCGGCGACGGCGCGGGCCTGCATCGCCTTGGCGTCCAATCCCTCGGGGAGGGTGAGCCAGACGTAGAAGCCGCCTGAGGGAACGGTCCACGAGCAGCTGTCCGGCAAGGAGACTTGCAGGGCGTCGAGCAGCGCGTCGCGCCGCTCGCGGTAGATCTCGCGGAACGCCTTGACCTGCTCCAGCCAGGGCTGGGTGGACAGGTAACGCGAGACGGCGAGCTGGTTGAACGTGGGCGGGCACAGGATCTGCGCCTCGCTGGCCAGCACCAGCTTCTCGCGCACCCCATGCGGAGCCAGCACCCATCCCACCCGCAGCCCGGGCGCAATCGTTTTGCTGAACGTGCCCAGGTAGAGCACATGATCAGCACCGTCGGCCCGGATCGCCCGGAACGGCTCGTCGTCGAAGCCCAGCAGTCCGTAGGGGTCGTCCTCGACGACCAGCACATCCGCTTCCTCGGCGATGGTCAGGATTTCGCGCCGGCGGGCCGGGCTCAGTGAGACCCCGGCCGGGTTCTGGTAGTTCGGGATGACGTAGAGGAACTTGACTTTCTTGCCGGACTTAGTGCAGTAACTGATGGCCTCACGCAAGGCCTCGGGAATCATCCCGTCGTCGTCCATCGCCACGTGCAGCACTTCGGCCTGCGCGGACGCGAACGTGCCGAGCGCTCCCACGTAGCTCGGCGCCTCCGCCAGCACGACATCGCCCGGGTCGAGGAACACGCGCGCGATGAGGTCGAGTGCCTGCTGGCTGCCGACCGTCACCACTACGTCGTCGGGTGAGCCGGAGATGCCTACCAGCGACATCACGTCGCAGATCTGCTCGCGCAGCCGTGGATCGCCCTGGCCAGTGCTGTAGTTCAGCGCGACAGCGCCCTGGTCGGCCACCAGCTGCTCGAGCAGCGCGCCGACCGCATCGAGCGGCAAAGCGGCCGTGTAGGGCGAGCCGCCGGCGAGACTCACCACCTCGGGGCGGCTCGCGACGGCGAAGAGAGCTCGAATCTCCGATGCGGTCATGCCCCGGGTGCGGAGCGCGTATCGACCGGTATACGGGTCGAGCGAAGTCGCCGACATACTTTCCACGGTAACCGGTCGGCCATTCGACCTGCGGCAATTAACGGCCGGGTGGTGGCTATCCTGACCTTCCGTGGGCGCACCTCGTGAGTCCGGCCGGTCGGCGCCGGCACGCGCGGCGGCATTCTTCGTATGCGGGTTCGTGGCTGGCATGGCGGCTGCTCTGCTGTCGCCGGTGCGGGTGGGACGGGTGACGCGATGAGTCGCCGCGTCGCGAATGTCACCCTCGACAACCTCGACGACCTGCCGGTGCGCTGCCGCAAGTGCGTGTTCTGGGAGCTGGACCCGGTGTCGCGCGCGCGTGCCGAGGAGTCCGGCGATTCGGCGTTCGAGAAGGAGGCCTGGGTCTCGGCGACCCTGCTGGACTGGGGCTCGTGCGGGAAGGTCGTCTACGTCGACGGGGTGCCGGCGGGTTTCGCGCTCTTCGCACCGCCGGCGTACATCCCGCGGGCCGTCGCGTTTCCCACCAGTCCGGTCAGCCCGGATGCGGTCCTGCTGATGACCGGCCAGATCCTGGAGGACTTCGCCGGCCAGGGGCTGGGGCGCGTCCTGGTGCAGAGCGTGGCCAAGGATCTGCTGCGCCGCGGGGTGCGCGCGGTCGAGGCCTTCGGGGATGCCCAGGGCAAGACCGGGCATTGCCTGCTTCCCGCCGATTACCTGCGCGCGGTCGGCTTCAAGACCGTTCGCGCGCATCACCGCTGGCCGCGGCTACGGCTCGAACTGAAGAGCGTCGTGACCTGGCGCGAGGACGTCGAAGTCGCGCTCGAGCGGCTGCTCGGATCGATGACGCCGGAGATCCTGCGCCCGGCCGGGCAGCGGGTCTGATACGTGGTCGCGAGGTCAGCGCCTTAGCGGGCATAGCCGAGCGGGGCTCGCCGCGGCTGCAGCAACGCGTCGGGCAGCCGGAAGGTGCCGGTGGGCGGGTCGAGCTCGGCGGGCAGGAAGATCCGCTGGACGGCGGCCAGCACCCCCTCGGCGACGGCGGCGCGGAACTCGCGAGAGGCGAGCGCTGACGCGTCATGCGGGTTGGTCAGATAGCCGAGTTCGAGCCGGACGGCAGGCATGCGGGTGGCGCGCAGTAGCGGCCAGCTCTTGCCGTGGGTGCGGCAGTCCAGCAGATCGGTGCGGGCAACGATCTCGCGCTGGATCAGGTCGGCGAACCGCTCACCGACCACCGATGCGGTGCGCCAGGTGCCGAAGTAGTAGCTCGCCACCCCGTGCGGCACCGGCGACTCGTGCCCGTCGCAATGCAGGCTGACCAGCAAATCGGCGTTGACGGTGTTGGCGAATTTGGCGCGCTGGATCTCGTCGGGGTTCTCGTGCTGGAGATGCGTCAGGAACGCATTGACCCCGACGGCCTGCAGCCGGCCTTCGAGCTGTCCCGCGAGGTCGGCGACGATGTCGCGCTCGTTGAGGCCGCCGATGGCCCAGCCGGTGTCGTTCCCGCCATGGCCAGGGTCGAGAACGACCGTCTTGCCGGCAAGGGAGGGGCCTGCGCCGCGAAGCTTCTCCGATTCGCGCAGCTCGTACGGCCGCCCACCGACGACCGTGCGTTTCAGCCGCTCGAGCTCGCGCAGCGTTATCGGGCCGCAGCAGCCGTCGTTGACCAGGCCCCAGTTGTGCTGGAACTCGCGCAGCGCCGTTTCGGTGCGCTCCCCGAAGATCCCGTCGCAGCGGCCCACGTCGAACCCCATGTCGGCGAGGCGCTTCTGCAGCTCCTCCACGTCGTCACCGGTGAAGGGGTGGCTCACGCTCCGGTAGAGCCACCGCTTGCCGAGCTGCTGGCCGGCGTCCTGCAGCGACTCCATGGTCGAGGGACCGACGATGCCGTCCACCAGCAAGCCGCGGGACTGCTGCAAGCGCCGGACGGCCTGGTCGACGTCTTCGTTGAACTGGTCAGGAGCACCCGGAGCATCGGCGTCGAGCAGCCCGAGGTCGGTCAGCTGCATGCGTAAGTGCTGAACAGCGGGCCCGGTGGACCCACGACGAAAGAGTGGCACGGTGTCGGCGACGTCCCGCCCATGTCAGCGCCAGTGCGGCGAACGGTCAGCGAACGGTGGCGACGGGCGTCACCGTCCGATGTCAGCTTAAGCCACCGATACCCGCCCCCGCGGGTGCGATGCAAGCAAAACCGCCACCCGCAGGTGGCGGTTCGGCTTGTGGATTAATGCGCGGCGCGGAGCGGATTAAACAAATCCCTCGAGATCCCGGAGCAACGCGGCCTTCGGCTTGGCGCCGACGATGCTCTTGGCGACCTCGCCACCGACGAAGACGGACATCGTCGGGATCGACATGATGCCGTACTTGCGAGCGACCTCGGGGTTCTCGTCGATGTTGAGCTTGACGACGCGCAGCTTGTCGGCGTGCTCGGCGGCGATCTCCTCGAGCACCGGACCGACCATCTTGCACGGCCCGCACCACTCGGCCCAGAAGTCGACGAGCACGGGCTTGTCGCTCTTCAATACCTCGGCGCTGAACGTGTCGTCCGTCACGGGCTGGGTGCTGCCCATTGGGGCTCCTCCTGGTTGTTGGGTGCAGGTGGTCGGTTGCTGCAAGGTGGGACGCTGCTTGGCTCAGCGACTCGAGGCGAGGCTCTCGACGGTCTCACTCACCGGCGGCGCCGGCGGCGCAGGACCCTCCGGCGCCTCGCCGTGGCGGTCTTCCAGATCAGCGATGTAACGCTCGGCGTCCAGCGCCGCGGCGCAGCCGGTGCCGGCGGCCGTGATGGCCTGGCGGTAGGTGTGGTCGACGACGTCACCGGCGGCGAACACGCCAGGGACGTTGGTGAGGGTGGTCGGCGCGTCGACGAGGACGTAGCCCTCGTCGTCACGGTGGAGCTGTCCGGCAAAAAGCTCGGAGCGCGGGTCGTGGCCGATCGCCACGAACAGGCCGGTCAGCGCAAGGTCGGTGACCTCACCGGTCTTGAGATCACGCACCCGGAGGCCGGTCATCGACGTCTCGCCGAGAACCTCCTCGATCGCCGCGTTCCAGACGAACTTGATCTTCTCGTTCGAGAAGGCGCGCTCCTGCATGATCGCGCTCGCGCGAAGCGCCTCCCGGCGATGGACGATCGTGACGCTGCGGGCGAAGCGGGTGAGGAACGTGGCCTCCTCCATCGCCGAGTCACCGCCGCCGACGACGGCGATGTCCTGGTCACGGAAGAAGAAGCCGTCGCAGGTGGCACAGGCGGACACACCGTGCGCGAGCAGCCGCGCCTCACCCGGCACGTTGAGGTGCCGCCACTGGGAGCCGGTCGCGATGATCACCGAGCGGGCCAGGACCGTGCGCTCGTGGGTGCGTACGACCTTGGGATCGGCCTTGAGGTCGACCTCGATGACGTCGTCGGCCACGAGCTCGGCGCCGAAGCGTTCCGCCTGCTGGCGCATCGCTTCCATGAGCTCAGGACCCTGAACGCCGTCGGCGAAGCCGGGGAAGTTCTCGACCTCGGTGGTCTGCATCAGTGCTCCGCCGGCGGTCACCGCGCCCTCGAAGATGAGAGGACGCAGGTTGGCGCGCGCGGTGTAGACCGCCGCGGTGTAACCCGCGGGCCCCGAGCCGATGATCACGACGTCACGGACGTCGCCCTGCTCGTTGCTGCCTGCACCAGGCTTGATGGCCGTGTCGCTCACGTCGTCTCCGAATCTTGGCGGTCGGTTGCGGATGGTTCCCGATCAGCCGGTGTCTAGAACGGATGGTAGGAGGTCGGCATTCCCGAAGAGCGCTGCGGCGGCCACAAGGCCCGGATCAGCCGTAGAAGCGCATCTCGGTCAGCGCCGCCGAGTAGACCGGCCCTTTCGCGGTGCTCTGGCGAGGCAGCTCGGTGAGCCAGATCAGCCAGTAGCGGTAGGCGCCGGCACGCGGGGTGAGCACCTGCGACAGGCCCGGGTTGGATCCGGACGTCGCCGCGACCGTGTAGGCATCCGGTGAGGTCCCGTCCACCGTGGAGTAGCGCAACTCGACGTGCACGCCCGCCTGCTGGAAGAGCAGTTTCACCTGCGAGACCGATACCGGCTTGCCGAGGTCGACCTTCAGCCCGACACCGGATTTACCGATGCCGCCCCACGGCTTTCCGTAGTAGATCTCCGTCGACCAGGCGGTACCGATGTTGTTGTCGTACGCGCTCGGGACACCGGTGGGGTCCTCGACCCCGTCGCCTTGCGGATCGAAACTGACGACCGAGGCCAGGTGAAGCACCGCTCCCGACGGCGTGGCTGAGGCATGTGAACCCGTCGCCGGAGCGCCTTTGGAGTGGCCCGGCAGCTTGCCGACGGCGACGCCGATCAGCCACGCAGCGAGGGCCAGGACGACCAGCAGCGCGACCGGGAGCACCCGCCGCCGGACCTTGCGCTGGTGAGCCTCGGTTTCCCGCGCCAGCCGTTCGGCGCGCGCTGCCTTGGCCGTCTGCCCGGCCGGGGTGTAGGACTCCGGGTCGTCGTCGAGGGCAGGCTGGGAGCCCGTCGGCAGCGTGGCGGCGATCGTCTGCAGCTCATCCGTCATCTCCGCAGCGGTCGGCCGAGCTCTTTCCAGCGTTCGCGGGCGCCAGTCGCCGGTCGATGCCGACTCGGGGCGCCGGTCGCCCGCCGTCCCGAGCGCCGCCATGGCCAGCGTGTCGAGCTCGCGCGGGACACCCGCCCGCAGCTGGCGGGGAGAGCGGCAGGCGCCGTTGCTGTCCCGCTCTGCCGCCGGAAGGCCACGGCCGGCACCCAGCGGCCAGCGGGCGGTCAGGCTCGCGTAGAGCAGGGCACCGAGCCCGATGACGTCCCGGGTCTCCCGCTCGGCCGCCGAGCGCTCGCCGAGTGCCGCGCGCATCTCCAGGTCGAGCACCTTCACCAGGCCGTGCGACGTGATGACGACGTCGCCCGGGTGCAGGTCGCCATGCGTGACGCCGACCGCGTGGGCCGCGGCGATCACCTTCGCCACCGAAAGCAGCACCACCGCGGCCCGCTCCGGCAGCAGGGGGCCGTCGCGGAGCAGGTCGAGCAGCGAGATCCCGAGCACCCACTCACTCACCACATAGGCGAGCTGCATGCCGTCGGCGTCCGTGGTCGTCGCGTCATACGTGGAGGCGGCGCTGTTGTGCACCAGCTGGCCGGACCGCCGGGCAGCGGCGAGGAGCTGGTCGATCGCCTCCAGCGCGGTCGGCAGACCGGTGTCGATGATCAGGCGGATGGCCACTGGACGGGCGAGCACCTGGTCCTCGCCCTGCCAGAGCTGCACGTCGCCGCGGGCACTGATGTGCCGCCGCAGCTGGTAGCGGCCGTCGAGCAGGACGCCCGGATGCAGGGTGGTGCGTACCGGCGCCGAGCGGGGCACCGCCGTCAGCTCGTCGGTGGCGGAAACGGGCGTCAGGCTGGGATCCGTCGGGCCGGGCTCGCGGTCGGGGCGCTGTTCGGCGGCGTTCGAGGGCTCAGGCGACGGTTCGGTGCGAACACCAGCCGGCCTGCTGTCTGGCACCGTCCCTCCGCCCTGCCTGCGTCACGGCCGCTTCGGTCTGCTGCTGTCAACAGCCGAGTGTACGAAGGGTTCTGATCGAAAGCGGGCCGCGACTCGGCCGTTCAGGAGGGTGAGGAGGCGGAGCCCGATTCGGTGACGACCGCCCAGCCCTTCGTCGCTGAGGTCAGGCGCAGCAGCAGCGACCGCGCCGTCTTGCGCACCTCGAGGCTCACCCCACCGGTGTGGTCGATGTGCACCGAACGTGGGACCAGCTTGTCGCCCTTGGGCAGGGTCGCGGCGGCGGCGGCGACGGCGGACTGCGCAAGGCCTGAGCTCTTGTACGCCTGCGCGGCGGCCGCGGCGGCGGTCTGGGCATCCTCGCTGACGGAAAAGTGCGTGGCGACGACGGAGATGCCGTCGAACGCGAAGACGGCGAGCACCGCAAAGATCACGGCCAGGCGAGCAAACCAGCTCGTGACCATTGCGACACCTGCCAAATTCCGGTCGGCCGGGTGCCGACTGCAGAGCAAGGCATCGGCACAATCGCTGCGCAGATTGAGCGTGATCATCCGAGTGTGGACCGGATGCGAATCGGGTTTGGCGAGGTCAGCGTCGAACCCGTGAGCCCATGACAGACGCGACAGAGCGCAGCTCCTCCGTCATCCGCCAGGCCGCCAGCAGATAGAAACCGCCGCCGACCAGGGCGCCGGCCAGCACTCCGAGGAGGCTCCCGCCGACTCCGTGACCCAGCGCTCCGCGCAGTGCGGTCGAGATGGCGTACGCGATGGCCGCCGCGAGTCCGCCTCCCACCGCTGCCCGCACGACTGTGCGGCCGATGCGCGGACCGTCCACGCCGCCCAACCGCCGGCTCAGCAGCCGGAAGCAGATGGCGGCGCCGACGGCGTAGGCAACGGCGAAGGACAGCGCAAGAGCGACCGCTCGGTCACGGCTCGGCAAGACGTTGGCGAGTACCAGACCGCTCACGATGTTCACGGCGGCGACCGCGCACATGACGAACGCCGGAGTCCGGCTGTCGGCCATGGCGTAAAAGGCCCGCAGTTGCAGCTGAAACGCACTGAACGGAAGCACCGCCGCAGCGAAAGCAGCGAGGGCCGCACCTATCCGCGTGGCATCCGAAACCGTCGTCGCGTGGTGCGCGAACAGCGACACCGCCAGTGGTTCGGACAGCGCGAGCAGGCCGAGCGCCGCCGGGACGAGGACCACCGCCGACATGCGCAGGCCGAGGGACAGGTCGCTGCGCACGAGGTCGAGCCGTTCATCAGCCGCGTGCGAACTCATCCGCGGAAGCAGGGCGGTGATCAGGGAGACCGCAACGATGGCGTGCGGTAGCTGGAAAAGCTGGTACGCGTTGGAATACGTGGTGAACGCGACGGGACCGGTCGCGAGCCGCGTGACCACGAAGTAGCTGACCTGGCTGGCCGCGACGTAGACCAGCACCCAACCGCCGAGGCGGATGGCGTGACGCAGGCCCGGGTGGCGAAGGTCGAGGCGTGGGCGGTAGCGAAAACCGCTGGCGCGTAAGTAAGGCAGCAGTGCCACGGTCATCGCGATGACGCCCAGCGTCGTGCCGGCGCCGAGCACCCAGATCTGGGTCGTCGTCATCCCGCCGACCGTCGGTGGCCGTGGCCCGGGCAGGAAAATGAAGATGACGGCAATGGCGATGACGACGAGGTTGTTCAGCACGGGTGTCACCATCGGAGGCCCAAAACGCCCGCGGATATTGAGGATTGCCCCGATCGTCGCCCCGATCCCGTAGAAGACGATTTGCGGCAGGAACCAGCGCATGAACGTGGTCGCGAGGGAAACCTCGTGCGCATTGGCGAGGTAGATCCGCGCGATGAGCGGCGCGATGAGAACGCCGATGACGGTGAAGATCGCGAGGCCCAAGCCGACAACCGTCAGCAGCGAATTGGCGAAGCTCTCGCCGCCGTCCTCGTCCTCCTTGCTCGCTCGCACGAGCACCGGGACGACGACGCTCGTGAGCACTCCGCCGAGCAGCAGGTCGTAAATGATGTTGGGCGTGGTGTTGGCGACGTTGTAGGCATCGCCAACCGAGTGGGTGCCGATCGCGGCCGTGATCGCGATCGTGCGCAGGAAGCCGGTGCCGCGGGATGCGACGGTGCCGAGCGCCATGACACCGGTGGCCCGTCCGAGGCGGGCGGTGCTGACTGGTCGCGTCATGGGTTGCTCGCCGGACGGGGCTGGGGACCCTCAGCCGGCTGAGGGGTCCGGCTCCGTCGTATCAGCCGGCGGACGGCGCGGAACAGCACCGCGAGGCCGAGGAGGGAAAGGGCGACGATGGTGAAGATGGTGGCGACGACGCCGTACCTTGTCGACCGCACGAGCACTTGCACGGATGTTCCGAGCTGCCTGCCGTCCGCGGTGTAGAGCGTCAACCGGACCGGGAACGTCCCGGCGCTCGCCGCTTTGACCTCGACTTCGACCTGAACCTTCTGGCCGGCCCGGACGGTGCGCCGGACCACGGTGTCGGAGCTGACCCGGGACTTGTCCAGCGAGGTGAGTACCAGCGAGACGTCGACGGCGGCCCCGAGGTCGTTCTCGAGCGTCACCGGGACCTTTCCGGAGCGGCTGGTCAGCGTGACCTGGGGGCTGGCGACGACCTTGACCTGCTGCGCCAGGCTGGTCAGCGCGACCTCGGCGCTGTTGCGGAAGGGGTAGGCCCGGTTCGGGTCGTCGCGCCAGCTGCTGGATACGGCCGCGAGCGCGGCGTCACGGATCGGCTGAACGATGCTGTCCGGCGATTGGGGTTGCGCCTGCCCGACCGCCTTCGGGTCGGTGAACAGGCCGGAGGTGTTCGCGGTGATGGTCAGGCTGGACTGCACCAGCGGCGCGGGCACCTCGGCAGCTCGGGCACCTGTCGGGTACTGCAGCTCGGCGCGCGACTCGGTGGGCGAGTCCAGCAACGCGCTGACGGATGTCTGGGTCAGCCATGGCAGACGAGCGGTGTCGGTCAGCAGCTGGGTGAACCAGGCGGCGTTCGGATTCCAGCCATCCGGCGGCTCGATCAGCAGCGGCCGCGGCGAGCCGCTCTTGCCTGACGAGGTCGCGACCCTGTCCTCGATGTGCGCTTCCGCGAGTTCGGCGATCACTTCCTGCTCCGCCAGGCGGGGCGTGTCCCCGGCCGGGACCCCGGCTGTCACGAGCCGGTTCAGCACATCGTCGGAGAGCAGCAGTTGTGCCGGCGTGCTCGACGATTTCGCGGAAGCGCCAGGGTTGTCGCCGGTCGACGGAACCGCGTCGGGCGCCAGCACGAGCGCTTTCGCCTTTGCCGCCGTGCGGTAGTACTGCGCCCCGACCGCATCGACGAGGCCGCCGGGCGGCACCGCGATATCCGTGGTCACGGTGGTGGTGGTGTGAGCAAGACCGAGCGTGAGGACGTCCTTGCCGCGCCCGCTCGCCTCCTCGGCGAGAGTGCGGCCACCGTTGTGCAAGAGCGCCTCGACGTCGACGTTGTCGTAAGGCAGCGGGATCACGTCCACGTTCGAGCTTGCGAGGAGCTTGGTCAGCCAGTTCTTTGCCGCGGTACTCGCTGGCTCGACCCGGCCGTTGAGCGTGCCGGGAACGGCGACCACGTACTTGCCGTTGGCGGCCAAGCTGAGCGTGCGGATGACGGCGGGGTCAAGGGTCACGGATGCGGAGGCGGCGGACTGCAGGGCGTCCAGCAGCTTCTTCAAACGTCCTTTGTCCGTCACGGATTCGGTGAGCCCCGTGCTGGTGAACTGGCCGTCCGCGAGGAGCGTCGGATCGTCGGTGAGCGGGACCAGCCAGGCCAGCGGCGTCGCAGGGTCCGCCGCGGTGGTCGGGATGAACGGCACAAACGTGCTTGCTGTCGCGAGATCGCTGGGGCGGAAGTCGCCGTTCCTGATCCCGGTAGCGGTCACCTGCGTCGGATAGACGCCGGGATCCGGGAGCAGGCCTTTGCTGCGTAAATCGCTGATCTTGAACGACATCGAGAACCGGAGCGCGTGGCCGGTTGCCAGTTCGCCGCTGCCGATCTGCGTCGGCTCAGGCTGGGCCAGCAGCTGAGCGACGGGAGCCGCCCGCAGGGCGTGGAGATCGGTGCGGCTGGAGATCGCGCTGCCCATGTGAAGCGCGACGCTGACGCTCGTCAGGTCGCCGGCGCTGCGATCCACCACCCGACCGGTGATGCGCAGCGTGTCCCTGGGGCCGGGGGAGAGGGGGGTGAGCGTGTCGATGAGGACGCTCACGTCGGGAGCGGCCGCGGCGACCTCCTGCGCCGGTTGCCCGGCGGCCGCGCTCGTCGCGGGCCCGGTCAGCGCGGTCGTGACCAGTACCAGCAGCCCCGCCAGGAAGGGAATCGTCCGCCGTACGACCCGAAGCGCAATCGGCCGGCCGCTACGCAATGTCTGCCAGCAGCGCGGGCACATCCTCGATCAGCCGGCGCTCATCCTCGTAGGCGAGCTTGGCTTCGAGTTCCGCGAGGGGCACCCAGGCCACTTCGGTGACCTCGACGTCGGCGTCGGACAGCTCGCCGCCTTCGGCCAGCAGAAGGTAGTGGTGAACCGTCTTGTGGACGCGCTTGCCGCCCGCCACGAACCAGAAATCGATCGTTCCGAGCGGGGCGATGACGCGGCCGAGGATCCCGGTTTCCTCGGATACCTCCCGGACCGCCGTGTCGGCCGGGGTCTCGCCTTCCTCGACATGGCCCTTCGGCAGCGACCAGAGCAGCCGCCCCCGCCGGTCGAGCCGCCCGATGAGGGCAGCCTGCGCCCCCGGAGCGCGCCGGTCGACGACGAGACCGCCCGCGGACGTCTCCTCGACCCGACTCATCCGGCGCCGCCCGGTCTTGGGCGACTTACGAGGCATGTGCGGATCGTACGAGTCGATGCTCACAGCCGGGTGACGGCTCACCGCGATCATGCTGCGCAGGCTAGGCTCGTGAACTCGTGCCCCGCTTTGCGCTCGACGACCCCCAGGACCCCTCAGCGCGGGCCATCAGCAGCCTGCTGAGCGTGCCTGCGGCCGCCGATGAGCTGGGCGCCCTTTTCGCAGCCGCCGGCCATGAGCTGCATCTCGTCGGCGGCTCGGTGCGCGACGCCCTGCTCGGCGTCTCCGCCGCCGAGTCCGACCTGGATTTCGCCACCGACGCGCGGCCTGAGCAGGTGCAGGACATCGTTCGCGGCTGGGCGGACGCGACGTGGGACATCGGGATCGCGTTCGGCACGGTGGGGCTGCAGCGCCGGGGCGTGCGCTTCGAGATCACGACGTATCGCAGCGAGGCCTACGACCGGACGAGCCGCAATCCCGAGGTGTCGTACGGGGAGTCGCTGGACGACGATCTCTCCCGGCGCGACTTCACGATCAACGCGATGGCCGTCTCGGTGCCCCAGCACGTGTTCGTCGACCTCTTCGGTGGCCTGGCCGACCTCGGCGCGAAGGTGCTGCGCACCCCGGGATCGCCGGAGGATTCCTTCGACGACGACCCGCTGCGGATCCTGCGGGCCGCGCGGTTCGTCGCTGCGCTCGGCGTCGCGCCTGATCCCGCGCTTGTCGCGGCTATGCGCAGCCGGGTGGAACGGCTGTCGATCGTCGCCGTCGAGCGGATCCGTGACGAGTTCAGCAAACTCGTGCTGACTCCCGACCCGGGCGCCGGTCTGGCGTTGATGACCGACACCGGGATCGCCGACATCGTGCTGCCGGAGCTTCCGGCGCTGCGGATGGAGATCGACGAGCACCACCAGCACAAGGACGTTTACGTCCACACCCTCACCGTGCTGAACAACGTGCGGGCCCTCGAAGGCCGCCTCGGCGGACCCGATCTCGTGACGCGGATGGCCGCGCTGCTGCATGACATCGGCAAGCCGCTGACCCGCAAGACCCCGCGTCCCGGCGCGGTGACCTTCCACCACCACGAGGTCGTCGGGGCGTCGATGACCCGCCGCCGGCTGGCGGCCCTGCGCTACCCCAAGACCTTCGTCGATGAGGTCGCCAAGCTCGTCGAGCTGCATCTGCGCTTTCATGGCTTCGGGCGGGGGGAGTGGACGGACGCGGCTGTCCGGCGCTACGCCACCGACGCCGGTCCGCTGCTGGAGCGGCTGCACGTGCTGGTCCGCTCCGACTGCACCACCCGCAACCGGCGAAAGGCTGCGGTGCTGGCGGAAAACTATGACCGGCTCGAGCAGCGCATCGCCGACCTGCGGGAGCAGGAGGAGCTCGATCGCATCCGCCCTGACCTCGACGGCAACGAGATCCAGCGCCTCCTCGGCATTCCACCCGGCCCACTCGTCGGGCAGGCCTGGAAGTTCCTGCTCGAGGTCCGGATGAACGAGGGGCCACTCGGACCCGAAGAGGCGGCCAGACGCCTCGTCGAGTGGGCACGCGAGCACGAGATCGACGGCACCGCTCCTTCGCAAGAGTGAACTGAACCACTCGGAACATAGTTGTAGGTCACAAGCAACTTGACCGATACTGGCGAGGTGGATGAAGAGCTGCGCCTGGAGGTCGCGCTGTTCGCGGCCGCCCGCCGGCTCGCCAAAGCCGGCGGCGAGGCCCCGAAGGGGCTCGACCGCGGCGGCTACTGGGTGCTGGCCAAGCTCGCCAGCCTGGCGCCGATCCGGCTGTCCGATCTTTCGGCGGCGCTGGAGCTCGATCCGTCGACAGTGAGCCGCCACGTCAAGACCCTGTGGCACGCCGGCCTGGTCGGCCGGGAGAGCGACCCGGGAGACCGCCGGGCCGCGCTGCTCACGCCCACCGACGCCGGTCGTGAGGCGCTGGAGGCCTCGCGCCGACTCCGGTTGCAGGCTCTCGCTGACGCGATGGCGGGCTGGCCCGAAGCTGAGCGCACCCTGCTGGTGGAGTTGCTCGAGCGCCTTGTCGCCGAGGGCGACCGCGCCGAGGGGCCCGCCACCCGGAGCTTGGTGACCTCGTGACGACGCTGTCGTTCCGGCCTTCGCGCCGGCCCTCGATCGACGCACCGGATCCCGCACCCTCTGACACCGTCGCGGCCGACGAGGTCCAGACCACGTTCTCGCACCGGCAGATCCTGATCATCATGTCCGGGCTGATGCTCGGCATGTTCCTGGCCACGCTCGACCAGACCATCGTCAGCACCGCCCTGCCCACGATCGTCGGCGAGTTCCACCGCCAGGACCTGCTGTCCTGGGTCGTGACGGTCTACCTGCTGACCTCGACCGTCAGCACCCCGCTCTACGGCAAGGCGAGCGACCTGTACGGACGCAAGCGCATCCTGCAGCTGTCGATCTGCATCTTCCTGCTGGGCAGCGCGCTCTGCGGGGTGGCGCAGAACATGACCCAGCTGATCGGTTTCCGGGCCCTGCAGGGCATCGGCGCCGGTGGCCTGATGTCCCTCGCGCTCGCCGTGATCGCCGACATCATCCCGCCCCGCGAGCGGGGCCGCTACCAGGGCTACTTCAGCGTCGTCTTCGTTTCCTCGAGCATCATCGGGCCGCTGCTCGGCGGCTTCCTGGTCGACAGCGCGTCGTGGCGGTGGGTGTTCTACGTGAACCTGCCGCTGGGTCTGCTCGCGCTCGTGGTGATCAACCGGGTGCTGCACCTGCCCTTCACGTCCCGCCAGGTGAAGATCGACTGGGCGGGCGCGACGCTGCTGGTGGCAGGCGTCAGCGCGATCCTCGTCGGCACCCAAACCGGCGGTCGCGACTTCGGCTGGACCTCACCACAGTTGATCGCCATGTTCGGTGCCGGGGTACTGCTGATCGTCGCTTTCGTGCTGCGGGAGCGGGTGGCGGCCGAGCCGATCCTGCCACTGCGGTTGCTGCACAACGACACGTTCCGGGGTACGTCGCTCATCGGCTTCCTCACCGGCGGCGTGATGTTCGGTGTGATCATCTTCCTGCCGCAGTACCTGCAGGTGGTACGGGGAACGTCGGCGACCGCGAGCGGTCTGATGATGCTGCCCGTACTGTCCGGCGTGCTGCTCACCTCGATCGTCTCGGGGCGCCTGATCTCGCGCTTCGGCCGCTACAAGGGTTTTGTGGTGGCCGGGACGATCATCGCCACCTTCGGGCTGGTGTTGCTCGCTCAGCTCGGGCCGCACACATCGCTCGTGGTGCTCGGCAGCTGGATGTTCATCACCGGATCCGGCATGGGCTTGCTCATGCAGACCCTCGTCATGGCGACGCAGAGCGCAGTGGAAACGCGCGACCTCGGCATCGCCACCTCCTCGGTCATGTTCTTCCGGACGATGGGCGGGGCGGTCTGCGCCTCGGCCTTCGGCGCGCTGCTCACCAACCGGCTGGCCGTCGGCCTCACCCAACAGTTGCCGCCCGACGTCGCGCGCTCGGTGGGTCGCTCGGCAGACAAGCTCGTCACCAGTCCTGAGGCGGTCAAGGCGCTGCCGACGACGGTGCGTCACGCCATCGGGATCGCCTACAGCAGTGCGCTCGGCGACGTGTTCCTCGCGGCTGTCCCGCTGACCGCCATCTGCATCCTGCTGGCGATCGTGCTGCGCGAGGTCAAGCTGCGCAGCACCAGCGGCCTGCAACGCGCCGCCCAGGAGGCCGGCGAACTCGAACTGGTCGAGCCCACCCTGCTCTGACCGCTCGGGCACACGAAAACGGCCGCCACCCGAAGGGCGACGGCCGTCTCGAGGGACCTATGAGCGGGTGCTTACTCGTCGGCGATGAAGGACTCGACGAGACCGCGGGCGATGTCGTCGCGGTACTGCACCGGCGGGCTCTTCATGAAGTACGAGCTGGGGCCGAGAATCGGGCCGCCGACGCCGCGGTCCTTGGCGATCTTGGCGCAACGCAGGGCGTCGATGATGACGCCGGCCGAGTTGGGGGAGTCCCAGACCTCGAGCTTGTACTCCAGGTTCAGCGGGACGTCGCCGAACGCCCGGCCCTCGAGCCGGACGTACGCCCACTTGCGGTCATCGAGCCACGCGACGTAGTCGGACGGGCCGATGTGCACGTTGCTCTTGCCCATGTCGTGGTCCATGTTGCTGGTGACCGACTGGGTCTTGGAGATCTTCTTGGACTCGAGCCGCTCGCGCTCGAGCATGTTCATGAAGTCCATGTTGCCGCCGACGTTCAGCTGCATCGTGCGGTCGAGAACGACTCCGCGGTCCTCGAACAATCGGGCCAGTACCCGGTGGGTGATGGTCGCTCCCACCTGGCTCTTGATGTCGTCTCCGATGATCGGTACGCCGGCGGCGCGGAACTTTTCCGCCCACTCCGGGGTGCCGGCGATGAACACGGGCAGCGCGTTCACGAAGGCGACCTTGGCGTCGATCGCGCACTGCGCGTAGAACTTCGCCGCCACCTCGGAACCAACGGGCAAATAGCAGATCAGGACATCGGCGCGGGCCTCACGCAGCGCGGCGACCACGTCGACCGGCTCTTCCGTGGACTCTTCGATGGTCTGGCGGTAGTACTTGCCCAGACCGTCGTAGGTGTGGCCGCGCTGCACGGTGACTCCCGTGGGAGGCACGTCCGCGATCTTGATCGTGTTGTTCTGGCTGGCGCCGATGGCCTCGGAGAGGTCGGTGCCGACCTTCTTGCCATCAACGTCGAACGCGGCAACGAACTCGATGTCGCGGATGTGGTACTCGCCGAGCTGGACGTGCATGAGGCCGGGCACCCGCGACTCCGGGTCCGCGTCGCGGTAGTACTCGACTCCCTGGACCAGGGACGCGGCGCAGTTGCCCACGCCGACGATGGCGACGCGAACAGATCCCATGGGGTGCGCTCCTTGCCTTGCCGGCCGCCCAAGGCGGCCGGGTGATGTCCCGGCAGCGGACTTACTACCGGGGGGTGAAGATGTTGTGCGGTCTTACGGTGGTGCTAGTCGGTTTTGGCTGTGGGTTTGGTGGAGGAGCCCGACGGAGCACTCTCCGCGGCGGGTTCGGAATCTGGCGAACGCGGCTCCGGCGGGCTGCTCTGCGCGTTCTCATGGCTGATGGTGCGTTCGGTCTCGATCAATTCGGTGAGCCAGCGCACTTCACGCTCCACCGACTCCAGACCATGGCGGTGCATCTCGATCGTGTAGCGGTCAACCCGCTCGCGGGCGCGTCCCATGGTTCCGCGGAAGCGCTCGCGCTTCTCCTCCAGCCGGATCCGCCGGCCCTCCAGGATGCGCATCCGCGCTTCGGGGGACGTCTTGGAGAAGAACGCGAAGTGCACGCCGAAGGCCTCGTCCTCCCACGCCGACGGGCCCGCCTCGCCGAGCAGCTCGGCGAACCGTTCCTTGCCGTCCGCGGTCAGCGAGTAGACGACCTTGCTCCGGCCGCCGCGTCCCGCCGAATCAGCGGTGACCCAGCCTGCGGCCTGCATGCGCCGCAGCGTCGGGTAGAGCGACCCGTAGGAGAACGCCCGGAACGTGCCGAGCAGCGCGTTGAGACGTTTGCGCAGCTCGTAGCCGTGCAGCGGGGACTCGGCGAGGAGCCCCAACACGGCGAACTCGAGCATCGTCGTCCCCTCAGCGCTAGCAAAAAGTGACCAGACAGATCCGCCTGGTGTGCGCCGGCTACTGCGCTTGCTACATCTGCGCTATGTATCGGCGCGATACATCGGCCAAGATACGTCCTGGCCAACGCTATGTGCAAATACCCTGACGCCAGGGTGTCGCCCGCGTGTCGCGGAAGTGCCGAAAGGCACGCTCCACTCCGGGATACACCGTCTGAAATGCAAGGTTCTGCAAGGTTCTGGAACCTTCTCGAAGAAGTACCCCGAGTCACAGTCCGCGTGACTCGTCACTGGTCGCAGACCCGCGCTCGGCTTCGCTGCTTCATGGTCGCAGACCCGCGCTCGGCTTCGCTGCTTCATGGTCGCAGACCCGCGCTCGGCTTCGCTGCTTCATGGTCGCAGACCCGCGCTCGGCTTCGCTGCTTCATGGTCGCAGACCCGCGCTCGGCTTCGCTGCTTCATGGTCGCAGACCCGCGCTCGGCTTCGCTGCGCTCAGCCAAGTCACGATCTGCTCCGCGCTCAGCCAAGTCGCGATCTGCGACTACGCTCGCGCGCATGCCCCGTCAGCGGCAGGTCATCGACTACGCGCTTGCGCGGAGAGCGACCCTGGTCGACCTGGCGCAGGGTCGGCTCAGCCGCGCGGATGCCTGCGACGCGCATCCTGACCTGCTGCGGGCGGCGCGCTACCACGGCGAGGCCACCGACTCGCGATGCCCGGTTTGCCGAAAGGAACAGCTGACCCGCGTTACCTACGCCTATGGAGATGAGTTACAGCACGCATCGGGCCGGGCGCGGTCGTCACGCTCGCTCGATGGCCTGGCCGCGCGATTCGCGCAGCTGCGGATCTACGTGGTGGAGGTGTGCCGGTCCTGCGGATGGAATCACCTCAGCCTCTCGTACGTGATCGGCACCGACGTGCCGACCGATGCCACCGGGGCACAGGCGGCTGCCAGCGTGCCGGACGTGGTTCCGGTCACTCGACGCGAGACCCAGCCGGGCCAGCGGCGTACCGCTCGCCGATAGCGGGCAGGTTTACCCAACGATGACGACGACCTCGGGTACTGACGCACGCCAACAACTCGACGGCGGTGACGACGGGACCGACAACGGAGGCGAAGGGCCGTCTCGCCGGCGAACGCCCTGGGCATGGTGGATGCGCCGGTCGCGGAGGATGCGCATCTTCCTGGTGGCCGGGCTCGTGGTGCCGCTTCTCATGGTGATCGCGGCGGCCGGGCTCATCTACGCGATGACCAAGGTGCCGACCCCGCAGAGCATCAAGACCGCCCAGGTCAGCACCATCACCTACCGGGACGGAAAGACAGTGCTGCTGAAGGTCGGCTCGGTCGACCGGACCAACGTGCCGCTGTCCGCCGTCTCGCTCGACGCCCAGCACGCCGTTCTTGCCGCCGAGGACAAGAACTTCTACTCCGAGTCGGGTATCTCGGTGACCGGCATCATGCGTGCGTTGTGGGCCGACGTGCGCGGTCATGACATCCAGGGCGGCTCGACCATCACGCAGCAGTACGTGAAGAACGCGTACCTGTCGCAGGCGCGAACCTTCACGCGCAAGCTGAAGGAAATCGCGATCGCGATCAAACTCTCGAAGCGCTACAGCAAGGATCAGATCCTCGAGTACTACCTGAACACCATCTACTTCGGCCGCGGCGCCTACGGCATCCAGGCCGCCGCGGAGAACTACTTCGCCGAGCCGGCATCGAAGCTGACGGCGGCGCAGGGCGCGGTACTCGCCGGGCTCATTCGCGCGCCGTCGGTACTGGACCCGCGGATCAATCCGGGCGCCGCCCAGACCCGTTTCCGTCAGGTCGTCGATGCGATGGCCGGCGAAAACTGGCTGTCCCAGCAGCAGGCTGATGCACTGCGCCTGCCGCCAACCATCCCGCTCTCCACCAAGGGTCCCAACCAGCCGCAGACCGCGCAGGACGCGTACATCCGCGATGCGGTCATCAACGAGCTCCGATCGCACGGGATCAGCGAGGACCAGATCACCCGCGGCGGCTTGCACATCACGACGACGCTCGACCCGGTGGCACAGAAAGCCGCGGTCGATGCGGTGACCGGAAGCTTCGCCTACTCCCCGGTCGATGTGCAGCCGGCGGTCGTCGCCATCCAGCCGGGGACCGGTGAGGTGCGCGCGTGGTACGGCGGCCGCTTCTACGGCAAGGCCCCGAACAGCTCCTTCAGCGACTACGTCGACAACGTGACCGACCCGATCCAGCCCGGCTCGTCGTTCAAGCCGATCGCCCTTGCGGCGGCGCTGACGAAGGGCATCAGCCTCAACAGCTATTACAACGGCAACGACCGGCAGGTGATCACTCCCGGCTACCCGCAGGGGGTGCCGAACTACGGCGGCGAAAGTGTCGGGCAGATCAACTTGCTGCAAGCGACGGCACAATCGATCAACAGCGTCTTCGTCCCTCTGGCCCGCGATGCGGGCACCCAGACTGTCATCGACCTGGCGCACAAGCTCGGCATCCCGGACTCGGAGAAGCTGCCCGCCGTCGACTCGCTGCCGCTCGGTGTCGCGGCGACGAGCCCGCTCAACATGACCGACGTCTACGCCACTTTCGCCGCCCAAGGCGTTCAGGCCCCGGCCCATCTCGTGGCGCAGGCGACCGACAGCCAGGGCAACGTCATCTACCGGGCCAAGGTCAAGCCCACCCGGGTGCTCAGCCCAACCGTCGCCGCGGACGAGACCTATGCGCTGCAGCAGCCGTTCCAGTACGGCACGGCGGCCGGCCTGTCACCCGGCCGGCCCGTGGCCGGAAAGACCGGAACCACTGATGGCAACGTGTCGACGTGGCTGTGCGGGTACTCGCCGCAGCTGGCCTCCTGCGTCGCCGTTTCGCGAGCGAATCACCGGCAATCGCTGAACGGCATCTTCAACACCGCCACCGAGGCGACCGGCGCATCGACCGCTGGGCGCACCTGGCAGGCGTTCATGACGCAAGCCCTTGCGGGCCAGCCGATCGTGCCGTTCCCGGCTCCGGCTTTCGGGGGCAAGACGCCGCTCGGTCACGCGCCCCCACCCCCGCCCCCGCCACCGTCGACCAAGGCGCCGAAGCCGAAGAAGTCGCCGAAAAGTCCCGCACCGACGCCTTCCAACCAGCCCAGCCAGACCCCGTCGCCCCTCCCGCCGGTGACCCCGACACCGCAGTCGCCCTCGGGCGGCTTGCTCGGCGGCATTCTCGGCGGAGGAGGCGGGAACGGGAACACGCCAAACCGGCAGGGCGGAGCCGGTGGGGGGACGGGACCGGCGGGCTAGGGCCCGATCCACGACCGATGCGCCTGCCATAGAGCTTGTCGTGGCCTGCGATGGTTCAGACTGCGGTCATGACGGTCACCTCGGACGTGCCGCCGGAGACCCAGCCCGAGAGCGCTCCCCATCCGCCGGCCAGCTCACCAGCGACGTATGTCGCCGGCGATCTGGTCGGGGGCCCGATCGGGCGGCATGCCCGCCGCGGGGTTCGCTGGACGCTGCTGTCGGCACTCGTCCTGGTCACGATCGTTACGTGCCTGGTCGGCTACGGGCAGAAGTTCCCGTGCCGCAACGTCGGCAACTGGACCCACAACTACCAGTACACCCGGGTCTGCTACAGCGACATCCTCCCGCTCTACTCGACAGAAAAGCTCAGCGAGGGCAAGGTCCCCTACCTCGATCAGCCGGTGGAGTACCCGGTCCTGATCGGCGCGGCAATGGAGGCCGGGTCGGTCGTGTCGAAGGCGGCACCGAAGAACGATTTCGTCGCCCGTAACGCACTCTTCTTCGACGCGACGGCCATCCTGCTGACGATCGCCGCCATCATCACGGTGATGTGCACGGCCCTCACCGCGGGCCCGCGCCGGATGGACGTCATGCTGCTCGCCGCCGCGCCGCTGCTGGCGTTTCACGCGTTCACCAACTGGGATCTGCTGGCCGTTGCCTTCGCCGCCGGCGGCCTGCTCGCCTGGTCCAAGCGAGCCCCGGCCATCGCCGGGATCCTGATCGGGTTAGGGGCGGCGACGAAGGCGTATCCGTTGCTGCTGCTCGTGGCGCTCGGGTTGCTGGCCTATCGCGCCGGGCGTCTCGGAGCCTGGCGCCGCTGCACGCTGTGGGCCGTCGGAACGCTGGTCGCGGTGTACGCCGTGATCTGGCCCTTCGCGGGTAGCTACGTCGACAGTGCGGGCCATCGCCACAACAACCTCTGGCGTTTCGTGGAGCTCAACAACGGCCGTACTGCCGACTGGGATTCGCTGGCGTACGTCGCGCAGTACCTGGGCCGCACCCAGGGTGCCGGCGAGGTCGCCTGGTATCCCATCGTCGCCGGGCTGCTCGCCGTCGCATTCTTTTTTCGACGCAGCACGAAAGCAGCCCTCATCGCCGCCGGTGTGACCGCGCTGGTGACGATCGGGATCAGCCAGACCGTGGCCTACGCCCATGCCCGCGGGACCATCCCGTATTCGGTGCTGAACACGGCCGGCACCGTGGGCTTCGTCTTCCTCGTGGCCGTCATCGGCTACATCGTGCTGACCGCGCCCAGGCGCCCGCGGGTCCCGCAGGTCGTGTTCCTCGTCCTGGTGGCGTTCCTGCTGTCGAACAAGGTTGATTCGCCGCAGTACTCGTTGTGGCTCCTGCCGGTGGCCGTGCTCGCCTATCCGCGGTGGCGCGTGCTCCTCGCCTGGCAGCTCGTTGAGATCTACGAAGTCCTCATGCGCTACCTGTGGTTCGTGTACGACGACAGCGCCGCGTTCGGCAAGGCTGGAGTTCCCGAAGGGTGGTTCGTCTTCGCGGTCGTACTGCGGCACCTGGCCGTGCTCGCGCTGGCCGCACTCATCGTTCGCGACATCTACCACCCGGAGCGCGACGTCGTTCGCCGGTCGCCGGTCATCACCGTCGACGACCCGGCGGGCGGCGTGCTTGACGGCGTGCCCGACCGGCGCGTTTTCGCGTGACCGATCTCGCCGACGTCGATTCGGCTGCTCAGGAGCCGCCGGCGGCTGCTGAGGCGTCCCGGGAACGGTTGAACGACGGCCGCCCCGGGTTCGCGGCCGGTTTCCGGGCCAGCCTGCCGATCTGGATCGCCAGCCGGGTCGTGGTGGCGCTGCTGTCGTTCGCGTCGTCGCACGTGCTCGGCGCCTCAGCGGGGCGAGACGTTCCGAACTTCATCCGCATCTGGGACCGCTGGGACGTCGGCCTTTTCACCAAGGTGGCGCGCTACGGATACCTGTCGCCGAAGTATCCGGAGCGCACCGAGGTCGATTTCCCCGGGCTGCCGCTGATCCTGCGGGCCGTGCACCTGTTCATCCCGAACTGGGTCGCGGCCGGTCTGCTGGTCTCGCTGGTCGCGGGAGCTGCCGCGAGCGCGGCGCTGTGGAGCCTGGCTGCCGGTGAATCGCCCGGTGACCGGCTCGCCGGCACGCGGGCAGTGCTGGCGGTGGTGCTCTTTCCGTATGCGGTCTTCCTGTTCGCCGGCTACTCGGAGGGCCTGTTCTTCGCCGGCGTCACCTGCGCGTGGCTGGCAGCGCGCCAGCAGCGATGGTGGCTGGCGGCGCTGTGCGCGTGCCTGGCCACCTCCAGCCGGATCCTCGGGATCGCGGTGGCGGTCGCGCTGATCGTGCAGTACCTGACGATCGAGCGCCGGGTGCGGGTGAGCGCGACCTGGCTCGTGGTGCCGTTCCTGCCGATCATCGGCTACCTCACGTACCTGCGGGTGCGCACCGGCCATTGGAACGCCTACACCCGGGCGATGCACGACTACTGGCATCGCACCACCGACTGGCCATGGCACGGATTCACCACGACCTGGCACTCGGCCCTCGACGGCGCCCAGAACAGTGCGTTTCAGGTCTTCTGGTGGGCCGAGATCGGCGCAGTGGTGGTGGGCGTGCTGCTGACGGCCGCGGTGCTGCTCGAACACCGGTGGGGGGAGGCCACCTACGTCGGCCTGACAACGGTGATCATGGCCAGCTCCTCGTACTGGGCGAGTGGAGTGCGCGCCATCCTGGTCGCCTTCCCGCTGTACCTGTGGCTGTCACGGCATCTGCGCACGGGCTACGTGTACGCCCTGCTCTCCGCACCGGTCATGGCGGTGTTCGTCATCGCCTTCACGCAGGGCTCCTGGGTGGATTGAGCCGGCGCGCGTTTTCCACAACCACGCGGTCGGCGACCTCGGGTGACCGCGCCGCTTGGTACCGTCGATCCCGGCGCTTGCGTCTGGCAGCTGCCCGTCGCTTCGCCGCATCCTCCTGCCACGGACCGTCCGTGGCCGCTTGAGACCGTGGGAGGTCCTCTTTGGCCGCGCGCCATTACGAGCTGATGATCATCCTCGCGCCCGACCTCGAGGAGCGGACCATCACTCCGTCCCTCGAGCAGTTTCTCACCGTCATCCGCAATTCCGGAGGCACGGTGGAGAAGATGGACGTGTGGGGCCGACGCCGGCTCGCGTACGAGATCAGAAAACACTTCGAAGGCATCTACGCGATCATCGAGCTCCTTGCCGAGCCCGAAGCCACCGCAGAACTCGACCGGCAGCTCAACCTGAACGAGTCGGTGCTGCGCACCAAGGTCCTTCGCCTTCCTGAGAAGCCAGCGCGGGCAGCAGTGCCCGCCCCGGCCGCCTGACCCGGCCCACCGCCAACCCGGTCAGTACCCCCAATGTCGCGGCGCTTCGGCGTTCTGCGATAACCCCTGATAACCACCGATACCTCAAAGATCCGGGGAGACCATGGCAGGCGAGACCGTCATCACGGTGATTGGCAACCTCACCAACGATCCCGAGCTGCGTTTCACACCGAACGGCGCGGCCGTCGCGAGCTTCACCGTCGCGTCGACCCCGCGCACATTCGACCGGCAGAGCAACGAGTGGAAAGACGGTGACACGCTCTTCCTGCGCTGCACCGTCTGGCGGCAGGCGGCGGAGAACGTCGCCGAGTCGCTCCACAAGGGCACTCGCGTGATCGTGCAGGGACGCCTCAAGCAGCGCAGCTTCGAAACCCGCGAGGGCGAGAAGCGCACCGTGGTGGAGCTCGAGGCCGACGAAGTCGGCGCTTCGCTGCGCAGCGCGACGGCCAAGGTGAACAAGGCCAACCGCGGCGGCGGAAACGGATCGTTCGGCGGCGGCGGCGGCGGCGGCGGCGGCGGCGGTGGTGGTGGCGGCGGTGGCGGCGGCGGCTACTCGGGTGGCGGCTCGTCCGGGGGCGGCGCCCCGGGTCCGAGCGACGACCCCTGGAGCACTCCGGCGGGCAATTTCAGCGAAGAGCCCCCTTTCTAGGAGCAGATCGTGACTCCATTGAGCGAAGCGAGATGGAGCGCGGGTCTGCGACCAGTGACTAGTAGGAGAAAACAATGTCCAAGGCTCCGCTTCGGAAGCCGAAGAAGAAGGTTTGCGAGTTCTGCAAGGCCAAGACCGCATACATCGACTACAAGGACACGGCGTTGCTACGGCGTTACGTGTCCGACCGCGGGAAGATCCGGGCGCGCCGCGTCTCCGGCAATTGCAGCCAGCACCAGCGCGACATCGCGGTGGCGGTCAAGAACAGCCGCGAGATGGCCTTGCTGCCGTACTCGAGCACGGCGCGCTGAGGTCAGTGACGTCACTATGAAGCTGATCCTCACTCAAGAAGTCGCAAGCCTGGGTGGTCCCGGAGACCTCGTTGAGGTCAAGGACGGTTACGGGCGCAATTACCTCGTGCCGCGGGGTCTCGCCATCCTCGCCACCCGTGGCGCCGAGAAGCAGGTGGCGCAGATCCGCCGGGCCCGCGAGGTCCGCGACATCCGCGATCTCGGTCAGGCACGGGAGGTCGCGGCCAACCTGGCGGCGCTGCCGGTGCGCCTGTCGGTGCGGGCCGGCGCCGGCGGCCGGCTGTTCGGCTCCGTCACGGCGGCGGATGTCGTCGCCGCGGTCACGTCTGCCGGCGGCCCGAAGCTCGACCGTCGCCGCATCGAGCTGACCGAGCCGATCAAGTCGATCGGCCAGCACTCGGTCGCGGTGCGCCTGCACCCCGAGGTCAGCGCGGCGATCACGGTGGACGTCGTCGCCGCGAGCTGACCGCATCCACCAGCGAGCAGGGGCCCGGCCGAATCGGCCGGGCCCCTCTCGCGTTCGTCGCGGGTTCGCGGGTCAGAGCTGCACGTTGGAAACGTCCACCACCACGGTGCCGCCCCAGCGGTCCCAGCCGGCCCGGTAGTTCTTGTCCTGGTCGAAGATCATGAAGGCTCCGATCAGGAACGCGATGTCGAAGGTCACCGCGCTGAGGATGCCGAAGACCAGCCCGCGGATGACGAAATCCCGGAAGGCGCTCTTGCCCCAGTCGGCGACCCGGCCCGTGTCGACGTTCACGTACTTGAGGTTCGTGACCTTCTTGCCCGGGGTCTGCCCGTCCCGCCAGGCGAAGAGCAGCCAGACCAGGTAGCCGATGCCGAGCGTGACGATCGCCAGCACGATCTCCAGCAGGTACGTACCGAACCGCTTGCCCGGCGTCGCGAGGGGCGCCAGCACCTGCTGATTCTGGGAGTTGAACACCGGGTAGTAGCCGGGCGGCACCTGGGCGTACGGCGCCGGCGGTTGGCCGAACCCGGGCTGCCCTCCGTATTGGGGCTGCTGACCGTACTGAGGCTGCTGGCCATATTGCGGCGGCTGCTGCCCGTATTGCGGCTGCCCGTATTGCGGCTGACCAGGCGGCGGGCCGTAGTTGGGCGGCTGGCCAGGCGGCGGGCCATATCCCTGGCCGCCGGAGGGCTTCTGGAAGGGGTCGTGGCCCTCCTGCGGCGGATTCGGGTAGCTCATGCGGTGATCCTCGCGTCGGTGGGATGGCCGCGGGTTCGGCGCGGTCTGCGCAGTGTGACAGCACGCGAGGACGTCAGCACGCATTCGCCACTCTTTGTCCGCCCGGCTCTCTTCAGGTCGCCGCCCGGCGAGGCAGCAGCTGGATGCCCACGAGGACCGCGGCCGCGATGGCGATCAGCAGGTAGGAACTGCTGGTGAAGCCGTGTCCGATGGTGTGTGCTGCGCTCCCGCGGGGGTGGCCGATCGCGCCGTAGAAGATGATCCCGATCAGCGCTACTCCGAGCGCTCCGCCCAGCTGGGTGACGGTCGACAGCACTCCGGAGGCGGTGCCGACGTTCGCGGGGGCGACCCGGGCGAGCACCAGGCTGGTCATCGGGGCGATGATCAGGCCCATTCCGGCGCCGTCGATGATCAGGCCGGGGATCAGCCAGAGCACCGAGCCCGTTCCGTGGCTCGAGTCGATGCGGTCGACGCCGAAGTCGATCAGCAGCAACCCGGCGATCATCGTGACAGCACCGAGGGCGACGGTCTGGCGGCCGAGCCGCTCCGCAAGCGCGCCCGACGCGGTCGCCGTCACGACGTAGCCGGCTCCGATCGCGATGAAGAGCACGCCGGACCGCAGTGGCGTCAGCCCGACACCGTTCTGCACGTACACCGCCAGCACCAGGAAGAACGACAGCTGACCGGTGAAGGCGATGAGCTGGACGAGCACGCCCGTGCTGAACGCGCGATCGCCGAACAGCGACAGGTTGATCAGCGGCTCGCGTCCGGACCGCGTGATTCGCCTTTCGTACCAGGCGAATTCGGTCATCAGCAGGGCGCCGAACGCGAAGCTCAGGACCGTCCACAGCGGCCAACCCTGCTGGCGTCCCTGGATCAGTGGCAGCACGACGGCCACGAGCGCGCCGGTGAGCAGCCCGGTGCCGGTCCAGTCGAGCCGGCTGGTGCGCGGCAGAGACGACTCGGGGACGACTCGCGGCGAGAGCACCAGCGCGACGATCCCCACCGGGACGTTGATGAGGAAGCACCAGCGCCAGCCGGCGCCTGCGATGTTCGCCTGGATCAGCGCGCCGCCGATCAGCTGGCCGAAGATCGCGGCCAAGCCCATGGCGAGGCCGTACGCCGTGATCGCTTTCGTCAGCGCGCGGCCGGTGAATGCAGTGCCGAGAATGGCCAGCACCTGCGGGGTGAGTAGCGCTGCGGCGAGGCCCTGCAGCACCCGAGCGCCGATCAGGGTCGACACGCTCGGGGCGAACCCGCAGGCTGCCGAGGCCGCGGTGAACAGCCCGAGGCCAAGGTTGAACATCCGCCGCCGCCCGAACATGTCGCCGAGGCGGCCGGCGGTGATGACGCCGGCGGCGACGGCGAGCCCGAATCCGGCGACGATCCACTGCACGGCGCTGTCACTCGCGTGCAGATCGCGCTGCGTCGACGGAATCGCGACGTTCACGATGAAGATGTCGAGGGTGGACATGAAGATCCCGGTCAGGACGACCAGGAGAGTCGGCCAGTTGACGGTATCGCTGGCGACGGCGGGCTGAGGTGGGCCCGAAACCTCAATAACGGCAGGGGTTTCGGCCGCTTCGACGACGCTCATGAGGGCACCCGGTCCAGGAAGCCCAGCACGCGCGTCACCTTGCCGGTCTCGTCCGCGGTCACGACATCGAATCCCGCGACGGGCGCGGGGATCCCGGCAGGTCCGAGTTCCCATCCGAAGCGCGCCTGCTCGTGATGGGCGTCCACGGCGCCGAGGAGCGTGAACGCGAAGCCGGGGAACTGGTCCTGCACCGCGCCGATGGTTGCGGCGAGTCCGTCCCGTCCGCTCACGTCGACCAGCGGGTCGGTGTAGCGGACGTCTGCCGCGCAGAACGCGTCGACCAACTCGCGCCGTTCGGCCGGGTCTTGGGCGTTCCACATCGCGATGTAGCCGGCGGCGATCCGCTCGAAGTCGGTCGATGCGGGGGAGGCGGTGGGAGCAGCAGAGGAAGTCATTTTCCGGTCCTTCTCGTCAGGCCGGCGGCGCCCGTTGCGTCGCCACGTGACGAATCTGCCGCCGTACTTCCGCCCCGTCGATGACGTCCGAGGTCATGGGCGGGCCGCATATCGCGACTTACGGTTGGCCTCGTGACGACATTCGAACGGGCTTCTCGGGCCCTCGCGCCCGGCGGGTCGCGCCCCGCGCAAGTGGGCGCGTTGCTGCGCTCATGGCGGGAACGGCGCCGGCTCTCGCAGCTGGATCTGGCGCTTGCCGCTGACGTGTCGACGCGCCACATCAGCTACGTCGAGAACGGCCGCTCCAAGCCGACCAGCGCGATGATCCTGCACCTTTCGGATCAGCTCGAGATCCCGCTTCGGGAGCGCAACGCGCTCCTGCTCGCCGGCGGTTATGCCCCTGCCTATCCGGAGCACGACATGAATTCGCCGCCGATGTCCGTCGTGAATGATGCGATCAATTCGGTGCTGGAAGGACATTTGCCCTATCCCGCGGTCGTGGTGGATCGCCACTGGGAGCTGGTGGCCGGCAATGCGGCAATCGCTGTGCTCACCGAAGGATCCGCAGCGCACCTGCTCGAACCGCCGGTCAACGTGCTGCGACTCTCGCTGCATCCGGAGGGCATGGCCCCGCGCATCGTGAACCTCGCCCAGTGGCGCGCGCACATCCTCCATCGGCTGGCCCACCAGGCGCAGACGACGGGCGATGAGTGGCTGCGGGAGTTGCACGACGAGCTCGCCGCGTATCCGCGAGAAGGTCAGGGTGACGGACACGACGGTCAGCCCACCGCGATCGTGGTTCCGCTGCGCTACCGCACTCCCCACGGCGAGCTCTCGTTCTTCAGCACGACGACCGTTTTCGGGACCCCGCTCGATGTCACCGTCGCCGAGCTCGCGATCGAAGCGTTCTATCCCGCGGAGCCGGGGACAGCGCAAATCCTCAAGCGCCTCGCGAGCTGAGGTCTGCTGCGGCGCTTGGCAAGATGGCCACATGCCTGAAACCGGCCGCATCCGTCCGATCGTGACCATCGGCGATCCCGTACTGGCGACGCCGTGCCGCGAGGTGACCGCGTTCGACGACGAACTGCGCACGCTCGTCGCCGACATGTTCGCGACCATGTATGCCGCGCCCGGCGTCGGCCTGGCGGCCAACCAGATCGGGGTGGATCTGCAGGTCTTCGTGATCGACTGCCCGGACTCGGTGACCGGCAGCCTCGTCGGCCACGTCGTCAACCCGCGTATCGAAGCGTCCGGCGAGGATCGCGAACTCGAGATCGACGACGAAGGCTGCCTGTCGATTCCTGGCCCGTACACCGACGTCCCGCGGCTCAACCACGTGGTGGTCACCGGCTTCGACTCGGAGGGGAATCCGGTGCGGCTCGAAGGAAACGGCCGGGCGGCACGCTGCCTGCAGCACGAGACCGACCACCTCGCCGGATACCTCTACGTCGACCGGCTTCCGGCCAAGCAACGCCGCCGGATTCTGCGCGAGTACGAGCAGCTTCGCGAGCAAGCTCAGGCAGCGGCCCTAGAGTCGGGCGCGTGAAAAGACTTCAGCGATTTGCGATAACGCCCGTGCGGAGCTGCGGATGCTAGCGGCAGCTGATCAGGTGCAGTCGCTGGCACCGGCGGTCGACATCGTGCGGCTCACGCTGCACGTGCTCGCCGCCACGATCTGGGTGGGCGGTCAGATCACGCTCGGCGCCCTCGTACCGACGCTGCGGGCCGCCGGTGCTGACGTGCCGCGCACCGTTGCCCGCCGGTTCGGCCAGGTGGCCTGGCCCGCGTTCGTGGTGCTCGTCGCCACCGGCATCTGGAACATCTCCGAGGTGCACCACAAGACGGACGCCTGGAACGCCGTCCTGATGGTGAAGATCACGGTGGTCATCCTTTCGGGACTCACCGCCTACCTGCACCAGCGCGCGACGAGCCGGGCAGGCCTCGCCGTCTTCGGTGCGCTGACGGCCGTCACGGCGGTGGGCGCGCTGGTGATCGGGGTCGCGCTCGCCGGCTGACGCGCCTCATCCCGGCACCTCCCGGTAGGCCCTGGTCAGGTCCCACACCAGCTGGGGCATCAAGGTCAGCAGCCGCACCCCGAAGACGGCGATCAATGCCGTCCACCAACGGCTCACGCTCGGATCCCCCGCTGCGCCGGTGTGTGCCGTGACATCAGCAAGGACCGCCGCGACAGTCGTCAGCAGCGCCGCGACCACCGCAGCGGTCAGGCGCCCGTAGCTGCGGTCGATCAGCCGGCGCAACCGGCCGAAGCTCGGCACGTGCGGGTCATCGGTGACCCGCAGCCGCAACTGGAAGGCGAACACCAGGGTGCCGAACAGGAAGCCGGTCAGGATCGATGCGCCGGAAAGCACATCAGCCGCGCGGGTCATCCGCAGGTCGCGCCCGATGCACAGCAGCCCAGCCGCGATTGCCAGGATCCAGCCCGACACCTGCAACGCGACCTCGTCGCGCGGCCGGCTCATCGCGGGAATGCCTTGAGCAGCCGGCTCATCGCGGCCGACGCGCTGCTGATGAACTCTGCGTCCGACGGCTGATCAGCGCGGTCGGGATCACCGAGCGGGTAGACCAGACGAACCGGCTCGGCGGCCTCGAGGTAGACCTGCCGCCGCTGGCCGCGGCATTCGAGCAGCAGGCTCGTGCGCTCGGGATCGAAGCCGACACCGAATGCATCGCGGGGACTGATCGAGCGGTCCAGTAACGGCCGCAGCAAGGCTTTCGGCAGCCGTGCTCCGCGACCGGACGCCTTGATGGTGGTCTCGATCGTGGCCGCGACGGATTGGCCACTGAGGCCGCCGCTGGCGTAGGCGGGCATGGCCGTTTGGCGGCTGAGCGTCGCGGACACGAACGCAGCCTGCGCGAGAAACTCCTCCCAGTACTCGCCATCCGCCAGGTATTCGCACTCGATCCGGACATCCGGAGCGCTGGACTCCAGGTCGGCAACGAAGGCGGCGAGCGGGCCGCGGAAAGCGTGGCTGCGCCCGATCACCTCCGCGGCGAGCAGGGCGGCGGACGCTCCCTTCGGTACCACGAGCACGTGGCGGTAGCGGTGAACCGTCGCGTCCTGCGCGCGCACCCGAGCCGTCTGCCGCCCGCCGGACGTGTCGAGCACCCGCCCGGGAACCCCGTTGGGCCCGTACTCGACATCGAGGCGGATCCAGCAGTACGCCCCGCCCGGCTGCGTACCCGGCTGGGCACTGATGCTGCGCCAGTAGCGCCGGCTCCGCACCACGTGATCAGAACGCTCGCGGCGAAAGAACGATTGCCACTGCGCGCCCAGGTCAAGCCCGCGCCCGTCGACATTGTCGACCTGCAGCGGGCCGCCGCTTCCGTCGGCGCGCAGGATCCGCAAACCGACGACGCTGTAACCGAACACACCCGCGATTGTCCGGGGACCCTCTGACATTTCTTGGCTGCGAGAAGCTCGCCGTCCGGCGCCGGGTTTGTGACTGAAATCCCGGTCACGTACCGCCCTTTCGGGCCATTCGGCCCTGCCGCGCGGGCAAGGTCGGCCGTAGCGTCAAAACAGTCGCATGCGTGCGGTTCCTGTGAAAGTGGGGTCGGCCATGGCAGCAGCAGCAACTGATCATGCGGGCCTGGTGGTGCTCTCCTTCGAAGAGTGCCTCAACCTGATGGCGCATATCGGCGTGGGACGGGTCGCCTTCGTCGCCGACGCTGAGATCGAAGTTCTGCCCGTGAACTACACGATCGAGGGTGCCCGGGTGGCTTTTCGTACCGCGCCCGGCACCAAGCTCGAAGCAGCGGTGGAGCGCTCGGTCGTCGCGTTCGAGGTCGACGCCTATGACCTGCAAGAGCACACCGGATGGAGCGTGGTCATCAAAGGCCGCGCGGAGGTCGTGTCCGACGAGTCGCTCATCGCCCGGCTGGAGCGTTCGGGCCTGACCCCTTGGGCTTCGGCAGTGCCGAAGAACGACTGGATCGTCATCCATCCGAACGCCGTCACCGGCCGGCGGGTGCCGGCCAAGAGCGAGCCCATGCGGCGGTAGGGGCCTTTTCAGCCGTCGCGGCGCATGTCGACGAAGCGGCTGTAGTGGCCCTGGAACAGGCAGGTGACGGTGCCGGTGGGGCCATTGCGCTGCTTGGCCACGATGAAGTCGGCCTCGCCCGCCCGTGCCGACTCCGGCTCGTAGACGTCTTCGCGGTGCAGCAGCACGACCACGTCAGCGTCCTGCTCGATGGCGCCTGACTCACGAAGGTCGGACAGCTGCGGCTTTTTGTCGGCACGGTTTTCGGCGGCGCGGTTGAGCTGCGAGAGCGCCACGACCGGCACCTCGAGCTCCTTGGCGAGCAGCTTCAGCGATCGGCTCATCTCGCTGACCTCCTGCTGGCGCGAGTCGAGCCGCTTGCTAGGGGTCATCAGCTGCAGATAGTCGACCACGACGAGGGAAAGCTCGTGGCGCTGCTTGAGCCGGCGGCACTTCGCGCGCAGCTCCATCATCGTGACGTGCGGCGAGTCGTCGATGAACAATGGCGCGCCCGTGACCTCGCCGATGCGCTGCGCGAGACGGGCCCAGTCGTCGTCGCCCATCCTGCCGGATCTCATGTTTTGCAGGTGAACCCGCGACTCAGCGGACAGCAGCCGCATGACGATTTCGGTGCGGCTCATCTCCAGCGAGAAGACGACGGAAGCGCGGCCGTGTTTGATGCTGGCGGCGCGCGCGAAGTCGAGGGCCAGCGTGCTCTTGCCCATGGCGGGACGGGCCGCGACGACGATGAGCTGCCCAGGATGCAAGCCGTTGGTGATCTGGTCGAGATCGGAGAAGCCGGTCGGGACGCCGGTGAGGCTTCCGTCGCGATTGGCGATCGACTCCATTTCCTCGAGCGTCGGATTGATGAGCTGCTCGAGCACCAGGTAGTCCTCGCTGGCGCGGCGCTCGGTCACGGCGAAGACCTCAGCCTGCGCGCGGTCGACAGCGTCTTCGACTTCGGACGACTCGTTGTAGCCGAGCTGGGTCACGCGCATGCCGGCCTCGACGAGCCGGCGGCGGACCGCTTTCTCCGCGACGATCTGCGCGTAATAGCCGGCATTCGCGGCGGTGGGCACCGACTCGATGAGCGTGTGCAGATACGGGGCTCCGCCGATGCGCTCGAGCAGCCCCCGCCGGTGCAACTCGGCGGCGACGCTCACCGTGTCGGCCGGCTCGCCCTTGCTGTAGAGCTCGGTGGTGACCTCGTAGATCGTGGCGTGGATGGGCCGGTAGAAATCGCCGACGCGAAGCACCTCCACCACGTCAGCAATCGCGTCTTTCGACAGCAGCATGCCTCCGAGCACGCCTTGCTCGGCGGCGATGTCTTGCGGTGGCGTGCGGTCGAACTCGGGCGCGGTGCCCTGCCCCGAACCCTCGCCCGGACCACCTGTGCGCGTGCGCAGATCGATGGTCGTCACCGACACGTGAACACCACCTATCGCTAGCCGCAGCCGCCCCGGAACCAACCTGGACTCAGGTGTACGCCTCCCGTCCGACAGAAAGGGCGACGCGCCGACGGGTTTCGCGACGGGCTGTTGATCGATCTGGGGACGAGGTGTGGGCAACGCGGGGCGGAGGTGTGGACGGCCGGTGGAGACGCGGTGGACACCCGGCGGAAAGGCGGGCGTCCCTGCCCGGGAGGGGTTGCACAGCACGCCGGCACGCCGCAGGTGACCTGCCCGGCGCCGGCTCGGGCGCTGTCCACACCAGATGTGCACCGCTGTGGACAAAAAAACTTCGGCGCGTTCACGGGCACCGCTCAGGTTGGGTGCAGGCGCACCCCAGGCCCGGAGGCGAGAACGAGATATGGCAACTATCGCCTTCGACCCTCCGCCGGCGCTTTCCGCCCGGACGGGGCAGCGCCGGACCGTTCGCATCCCAGCGCCGGCCTCGCCCAGCCCGCTCGGGGGCATCGAACATGTCTTGCCGCTTTCCGGCTGCCGGCTGACCGTGCTCGACCTTCCCGACGGCTCCCGGTTGGGGAGGCTGGTGAATGCCGAAGGCAGCCGGCTGGCGGAGGCTCGCTGCGAGCTCGAACCGGTGGTCAGCGGCTGGTTCGGCCGCGGTGGTCCCTGCGGCACGTCCTGGGCGCTGGCCTTCGGCGCGGGGGGTTCACACGAGTCGCTCGAGGTCCGCTTCGCGAGCCTGCGCGCCCGACGGGTGGTGCCGGTGGTCAGCGACCACTACGGCCTGTGGGTGGCCGAGGTCGCCGGCGCCTTCCGGGCCGCGACGATCCTGAGCCGCCGGACGAGCAACACGTTCCGCCTGCACTACTCGTCCTGAAAGCGGAGGGGCGAAACACCTGCTGCGCGGGGCCGGATCCGACGGAGTGGCGCAGTGCTTGGCAGGTCGGGTATCACCCGCTTATGAAGGTGCTCGTTGCAGGAGCCACGGGATTTGTCGGTAGCCGACTGGTGCGGGCGCTCACAGCGGCCGGCCACGAGGTCCGCGCGCTCACCCGGCGCCCCGAACAGTACGAAGGGCCGGGCACTCCGGTAGGCGGCGACGTCAGCGATCAGGATGCTCTCGACAGGGCCTTCACCGGCTGCGAAGCCGCGTACTACCTGGTGCATTCGCTGGACAGTGCCGACTTCGCCGATCGTGACGCCGCCGGAGCCCGGATATTCGGCCGGGCCGCCCGGTCGGCGGGCGTGCACCGGATCATCTATCTCGGCGGGCTGGGTGAGGAAGGCGAAGGCCTTTCGCCGCATCTGCGCAGCCGGCAGGAGGTGGAGCACCTGCTGGCCGAGGCCGGTGTGCCGGTGACGACCATCCGCGCCGGCATCATCATCGGTCACGGCGGCCTGTCCTGGGAGCTGATGCGCCAGCTCGTCGCGCATCTGCCTGTCATGGTCACCCCGCGCTGGGTGCGCACCAAGGCGCAGCCGGTGGGGATCGCCGACGTGGTGCGGTATCTGAGCGCGGTGCTCGAACTGCCGGAAACGACCGGTCAGGTGTACGAGATCGGCGGACCGGAGATCATGACGTATGAGACCGCACTTCACCGGATCGCTCGCATGCAGCACCGGCCCTTGATCATCGGTCCGGTTCCGCTGCTCACCCCGAAGCTGTCTTCCCGCTGGCTTGCCCTGGTCACCGACGTCAACGTGCAGACCGCCACGAACCTCGTCGAATCGATGAGCAACGAGGTGATCGTCCGCGACGACGCCCTGCGCCTGCTGGTGGGACTGACTCCGACACCGTTCGACGAAGCCGTGCGCCAGGCGCTCGATGAGCGCGAGGGCCAGGGTGCTCAGTAGCCGATTGCCCGACCGCCTCACTCAACTTCTCGCGCCGGCCAGCAGTCCGTACCACCAGGAGGCGCCGCCGGTCATCCGGCGGCGCCGCATCGTCGCGGTCGTCACGCTCGTCGTCGGCACGACGTTGCTCGGCTTCGCGCTGACCCGGCCCCAGGGCAGCACGGCGTTCGACGTCCTGGCCGCGGTGCTCGCTGGCGTGTGGTTGCTCGGAGGGCTGATCTCCGGTCCGGTACATCTCGGTCGCGGCCGATCCGGGCGACGGCCGATCGTCGGCCCGCTGCTCGCCGGCGCGATCGCGTTCGGGGTCTTCGCGATCGGCGCCGAGGCGGTCAGCTGGATCCCGTCGCTGCACCACGCCGTCGACGACATCATCAGGCGCGCCGACGCCGGTTCCCGCGGCCTCATCGTCGCCATCACGGTCGTGAACGGCATCGGCGAGGAAGTGTTCTTTCGCGGCTCGCTCTACAGCGCGTTCGGTCCGCGGCGCCCGGCACTGTGGACGACGGTGGTGTACGTCGTCGCGACCGCCGCCTCAGGCAACGCGATGCTCGTGTTCGCCGCTGCCTTGATGGGTACCGTTTTCGCGCTGGAGCGCCGCGCCACGCGCGGCATCCTCGCCTCTGCGATCACGCACGTCGTCTGGTCGACGATGATGATCTTCCTGCTGCCGCGGTAGCTTCAAAGCCCGAGCCCGATCAGGATCGGCTCGTTCAGCAACGTGACCCCGAGCCGATCGCGTACGCCATCGCGCACTTCGCGGGCAAGGGCGACGACCTCGCCGGCGGTCGCGCCGCCGCGATTGGTGAGCGCCAGGACGTGCTTGGTGGACAGCCGGGCACGACCTGCGCCGTACCCCTTCGTGAAGCCGGCCCGGTCGATCAGCCAGGCGGCCGGGACTTTGAACCGGCCGCCCGACTCGGGGAAGACAGGAACCTCACCCGCTGTCCGATCGGACAGCTCGCGAGACGCGTCCTCGGCGAGGATCGGATTGGTGAAGAAGGAGCCGCAGCTCGCGGTGTCGGGATCCGAGGGATCGAGCACCATGCCCTTGCTGCGGCGCAAGGCCAGGACGGCCTCGCGGACCGACTCGAGCGGCGCGGAGCCGCCGGGATCCAGCCCGAGGGTTCGGGTCAGCTCGCCGTAGCGCGGATAGCTCTCGCCGCCCGCATGCAGGGCGAACTCCACTTCGGTCACCACCCAGCGGTCGACCTCGGCCTTGAACCGGCTCGTGCGATAGCCGAAGCCGCACTCGCTCGGCTCCAGGTCACGTGTTGTGCCGGCGCTTCGGTCGTAGGCCGTCACCCGGGTGATGACATCGGCGACCTCCTGGCCGTACGCCCCGACGTTCTGGATCGGCGTCGCGCCGACGAGTCCGGGTATCCCCGACAGGCATTCGATGCCGGCTAGCTGCCGGTCGACCGCGTACGCCACCACCGCGTCCCACGATTCGCCCGCCGCGACCCGGAGCCGCTCACCGTCCAGCACGACTCCCTGCGAGCGGACCAGCAGCACCAGCCCCGGAAAGCCCTTGTCGCTGACGACGACGTTGCTGCCGCCGCCGAGGATCAGCACCGGTATGCCGCCCGCGTCGGCTTCGCGCACGCGGGCGATCAGCTCGGGCGCGGAATGCACGGCGACCAGCCGGTCCGCCGGTCCGCCGACTCCGATCGTGGTCAGCTCCGCCAGTGGAACGTTGCGCAAGGTCGGCGCCTGATCAGCCAACCGGGCCGGCCTCCCCGGTCCGGCGCGCTGCCGAGCGGGCGCCGGACAGGTCAGCGACACCGACGGTGGGTGTCGACGCTTGGGCGTAGAGCCGCTGCGGGATGCGCCCGGCCCGGCGAGCGAGCCGGCCACCTTCGACGGCGCGGCGCATCGCTTCGGCCATCAGCGCCGGCTCCTGCGCCCGCGTGACCGCCGTCGCCAGCAGGACCGCGTCGCATCCGAGCTCCATCGCCAGCGCCGCATCCGACGCGGTGCCGATGCCTGCGTCGAGCACCAGCGGCAGCTCGATCGCCTCCCGCATGATCGCGATGTTGTAGGGGTTGCGGATGCCTGCGCCGCTGCCGATCGGCGAGCCCAGGGGCATGACCGCAGCCACCCCGGCGTCGGCGAGCCGCCGCGCCAGGATCGGATCGTCGGTGGTGTAGACGAAGACCTCGAAGCCCTCGTCCACCAGTTGCTCAGCGGCATCGAGCAATTCGACCGCGTCCGGAAGCAGCGTGCGGTCGTCCCCGATGACCTCGAGCTTCACCCAGTTCGTCGCGAAGGCCTCGCGCGCGAGCTGAGCGGTGAGCACCGCATCCCGGGCGGTGTAGCAGCCGGCGGTGTTGGGAAGCACGCGTGCCCCACACCGGTCGACGACATCGAGCACGCTGCCGCGGGCGTTCGGATCGAGCCGGCGCAGCGCCACCGTGACGATCTCGGCACCCGACGCCTTCACGGCGGCCTCGAGCGCTCCCATGCTGGAGGCGCCGCCGGTTCCGAGGATCAGCCGGCTGGCGAACGTCTCGCCGGCGAGCACGAGCGGATCGTCCACGTCACCCTCCCTGAGTCGCAGCGAGCAGTTCGACGACGTCGCCCGGGCTGATCCGCTGCTGCGACCAGCGGCCGCGCGGGACGACCTCCCCGTTCATGGCGATCGCCATCCCCCGCCTGTTGTCATGCCCACTGCGCACCAGTAGTCCTTCAAGCGACGTTCCCTCGGGGACCTCCGCCGGGTCACCGTTCACTGTGATGATCACGCGAACCGTCCCGGCGCGAACGGCTGCCCCAGCTCGGGCAGTTGACCGGAGGTCATGAGGTCGACGACGAGGTCGGCCGTCACGGGGCAGAGCAGGATCCCGTTGCGGTAATGGCCCGTCGCGACGATGACGCGATCGTCCCAGCGGCCGATCACGGGGGCGTTGTCCGGGGTCGCCGGGCGCAGGCCCACCACCGCCTCGGTGAACGCCAGCTCGGTGACGCCGGGTACCAGCTCGTAGGCGGCGCGCAGCAGCTCGTAGACGCCGCCTGCGGTGGCCACCACGTCATCACCCTTCTCCTCGACCGTCGCGCCCACGACCAGCCGGCCGTCGCCGCGGGGCACGAGGTAGGCGTCGACCCCGCGGATCGTGCGCGTCAGCAACGGCCCACCGCGCAGATGCAGCAGCTGACCCTTGACCGGACGCACGCCGAGCTCGGGCACCAACCTCGTACTGGCGGCGCCCGCGGCGAGGATCACCGCGCCGGCGGCGAGCTCGCCGAGATCGTGCACCGGCTCGGCTCGCAACTCGACCCCGGCGCGGCGACAGGCTTCGCGCAGGGCCAGCACCATTGCCCGGTTGTCGACGCTGAAATCCCCGGAGACGATGAACGCGCCGCGCACCCGAGGAGACAGCGCCGGCTCGAGCGCCCGGGCCTCGCGGGCGCGCAGGCGCTCGACCTCGAGCCCGAGCTTGGCCTGGAAGATCGCCAGCTCCTCGAAGCGCGCGAGGTCATCCGCGTCACGCGCGACGCTGATCGTGCCTTCGGTGCGATATCCGGGGGAGATGCCGCTGGACTGCTCGAGCTCGGCGGCGAAGCCGGACCAGCGATCACGGGCGGCGAGCGTCAAGGTCAGCAGCGCCTGCTCGCCGTAATGCAGCTCGGTGACCGGGGCCAGCATGCCCGCAGCGGCCCAGCTGCTTTGCGCCGGCGTGCGGCTGGCGAGCTGCGGGTCGTACACGGCGATCCGGCCGAGGCCGGCCTGCGCGGCGCGCCAGGCGATCGCCAGTCCGATCACCCCGCCGCCGACGACGGCCACGTCGATCGGGCCGACCTCGGCCGGACCGTCTCGCCTCATGTCGCGCACTCCGTTCCCTTCGCCGGCATGACCCGGATCAGGTGGTGACGGTCGGAGGCCCTGGCCTCCCTCTCAGCCCGCCTTCCGGGCTCCCGTGCTCTCCACGGTACCGGCGGCGGGCAAGCGACTCACGAAGTCCGGATACGCTCGATCGACCAGCCGGGGACACCCCGCCCGGCGCGAAGGCCAATGTGGGTCTGCGGCGAACCCGTGGCTCTATTGTTGGTCGGTAGGAGGTGCGGCATGACCGTCTCACCGCCCCAGCGCTCAAGAGAGTCCGGCGCTGCGGCCGTCCAGCTGCTCACTCCTGAGGGCGAACGAGTCGCTCATCCTGATTTCGACGTCAGCTTTCGTGATGAGCAGCTTCGCGATCTGTACCGCGACATGGCGCTGGTGCGGCGCATCGACATCGAAGCCACAGCCCTGCAGCGGCAGGGAGAGCTCGGCTTGTGGGCCAGTTGTCTCGGTCAGGAAGCCGCTCAGGTCGGCAGCGCGCGCGCCATGCGCCCCCGGGATTTCGCCTTCCCGACCTATCGCGACCACGGGGTCACCTGGTGTCGCGGGGTCGACCCGACCATGCTGCTCGGCCTGTTTCGCGGGGTGCAGCTCGGCGGCTGGGATCCCCAGGAGTACGGCTGCGCGCTGTACTCGATCGTCATCGGCAGCCAGACGCTGCACGCCACCGGCTACGCGATGGGCATCAGCAAGGACGGCGCGCTCGGCGACGACGGCGAGGCCGCGATCGCGTACTTCGGCGACGGTGCCACGAGCGAGGGCGACGTCAACGAGAGCTTCAACTTCGCCAGCGTTTTCCAGGCGCCGGTGGTGTTCTTCTGCCAGAACAACGGCTGGGCCATCTCCGAGCCGAGTGACCGCCAGACCCGCGGGCCGATCTCCGAGCGCGCGGCCGGCTTCGGCTTCCCCGGGATCCGGGTCGACGGCAATGATGTGCTGGCCTGCTACGCGGTCGCGGAGCACGCGCTCGACGCGGCCCGCAATGGCCAGGGACCGACGCTGGTCGAAGCGGTCACCTACCGCATGGGCGCTCACACGACATCGGACGATCCGACGCGCTACCGGCTGGAGGCGGAGCTGGAATCCTGGAAGCTCAAGGACCCGCTGGAGCGGCTGAAGGCGTTCCTTTACCGGCAGCAGATCGCCGACCGCAGCTGGTTCGAAACACTCACCGAAGAGTCGGACGCGCTCGCCCTGGGCTTGCGTGAAGCCTGCCTGAACCTGCCCGATCCCGCCCCGCTCGACATGTTCGAGAACGTGTACGCGGAGCAGACCGAGCCGCTGCTGGCCGAGCAACGCTCGTATGCCGACTACCTGACGAGCTTCGAGGCCTCATGAGCCGGGCGAACCTGACGCTCTCCGGAGCGATCAACGCGGGCCTGCGCCGCGCGATGGAACGCGACCAGCGGGTGCTGGTGATGGGCGAGGACGTCGGCAAGCTCGGCGGTGTCTTCCGGGTCACCGACGGGCTGCAGAAGGACTTCGGCGAGGAGCGGGTGATCGACACCCCGCTGGCCGAGTCCGGCATCATCGGCACGGCCATCGGACTGGCGATGCGGGGCTACCGGCCGGTGTGCGAAATCCAGTTCGACGGCTTCGTCTACCCGGCGTTCAACCAGATCGTCAGCCAGCTGGCCAAGCTGCACTACCGCAGCGGCGGCACGGTGAAAATGCCCGTCACCATTCGGATTCCGTTCGGCGGGGGCATCGGTGCGGTCGAGCACCACAGCGAGAGTCCCGAGGCCTACTTCGCGCACACTGCCGGCCTGAAAGTCGTGGCGTGCAGCGACCCGGCGAACGCCTTCGCCATGATCCAGCAAGCCATCGCGAGCGACGACCCGGTCATCTTCTTCGAGCCCAAGCGGCGGTACTGGGAGAAGGCGGAAGTAGACCTGACTCCGGCGGCGCCACTACCGCCGCTGCACACGTCGGCGGTGGTGCGGGAGGGCAGCGACGCCACCTTGGTCACGTACGGGTCGACAGTGCACACCTGCCTTGCCGCTGCCGAGGTCGGGGTCGCCGACGGACTCGACATCGGGGTGATCGATCTGCGCAGCCTGTCGCCGCTCGATCTCGCTCCGGTGTTCGCCGCCGCCAGGCGCACCGGGCACGTGGTCGTCGTCTCCGAGGCACCGCCCTCGGCCTCGATTTCCGGCGACGTCGCCGCGCAGATCACTGAGCAGGCCTTCTACTCGTTGGAGGCGCCAGTGCTTCGGGTGTGCGGGTTCGACACGCCTTACCCCGCATCGAAGAGCGAGGCGTACTACCTGCCCGACATCGATCGCATCCTCGACGCCGTCGACCGTTCCCGGGCCTTCTAGATGACGTTGCGCCAGTTCATGCTCCCTGACCTCGGTGAGGGGCTGACCGAAGCCGATGTGTTGGGCTGGCTCGTCAAGGAGGGCGACGAGATCACGCTCAACCAGCCCATCGTCGAGGTCGAGACGGCGAAGGCAGCCGTCGAAGTTCCGTCGCCGTGGGCAGGGACCGTACGCGAGCTCCATGCGCCCCAGGGCGAAACGGTGCTGGTCGGCTCACCGCTGATCACCATCGATGTGGCAGGCGCGGAGCCGGAAAAGGCGGCGACCGAGCCGCGCGAGTCGATCCTGGTCGGGTACGGGCCGGCGCAAGCACCGTCGCGCCGCCGCCGGCGTATCGCCGCGGCTCGGGGATCGGCCGCTCCGGCTTCCAGCGCTCCGGCTGACGTTGCTGTCCCGGCTGACGTTGTTGCCCCGGCCGATGTCACCGTGCTCGCCAAGCCACCGGTGCGCAAACTTGCCCGCGATCTGGGAGTGGATCTCAGATCGGTCCGCGGGACCGGCCCGGCCGGCAGCATCACCCGCGAAGACGTCGGCGCGCTCGCCTCCGCACCGGCGAAAACGCCTGCAACCAATGGGGTTTCGGCTGCTGTCTCACCGACGCCGGGTGAGCGCATCGCCCTGCACGGCGTGCGCAAGGCCATGTCCGAGGCGATGACCCGAAGCGCTTTCACCGCCCCGCACGCGAGCGTCAACCTGACGGTCGACGCGACGCAGACCATGGAGCTGCGCGACGTGCTCGCCGCGCGCCCGGAGTTTGCGCAGGTGCCGCTCTCACCACTGGTCCTCGTCGCTCGTGCGGTCTGCGTGGCTGCCGGCCGTGCCCCGCTCATCAACTCCAGCCTCGATGAGGCTGCCGGTGAGATCGTCGTCCATCAGCAGCTGAATCTGGGGTTCGCGGTAGCCACCCCGCGCGGGCTCATCGTGCCGAACATCAAGGACGCCGGGAGCCTTTCGCTGCCTCAGCTCGCCGCGGCCCTGGGCACCCTCATCTCGACGGCGCGCGCAGGGCGCACCCGCCCGGCGGACCTGGCCGGCGGCACGCTGAGCATCACGAACGTCGGCGTCTTCGGGGTAGACGGCGGTACGCCCATCCTCAACCCGGGGGAGAGCGCGATCGTCTGCCTGGGCACGATCGCGCCCCGGTCCTGGGTGCACGAAGGTGAGCTGGCGGTCCGCCACGTGGTCAGCCTGTCGATGTCCTTCGACCATCGGATCGTCGACGGCCAGATCGCCTCGCAGTTCCTGGCGGATGTGGGAGCGATGGTGACCGATCCGCGGTTGCTCCTGACCGGTTGATCCCGGGCAGCCGTACGCTCAACGCATGCCTTCGTACCAGTTCCGCTGCCGGACCTGCGGTGACGGGTTCGTGGTCCAGCGCGCGATGTCGGAATCGACCACCGCTCCGGCGCGCTGCCCCGAGGGGCACGACGACACCACACGGGTCTTCACCGCGGTTGCCGTCGGTGGTCGCGCCGGCAATGGCGGCACCTCACCCGCCGCCGCCCCCATGCCGGCGCCATCGGCCGGTGGGGGCTGCTGCGGTGGGGGCTGCTGCGGCTGATCAGCCAGCCGCGGCACCCGACTCAGAAGGCCTCTTCGGCCAGCTCCATCAGGCTGAGGTCGACGCTCTCCGCCAGCGCCCGCTGCGCCGCGACTCCGGTGAGCACGTTGCGCGCGAACCACTTCGCCGCCGCCACCTTGCCCTGGTAGAACGCCTGGTCACGGCCTGAAAGTTCGGACCGCTTCAGCGCCTCGCCGGCGACCTCTGCCTGGCGCAGCAGCAGCCAACCGGTGACGACGTCGCCGCTGGCCATCAGCAGCCGGGTGCCGTTGAGGCCGACCTTGTAGACGTTGGCGCGCTCCTCGGCAGCTGATGTCAGCTGCCCGACCATCGTGGCGACGATCGCCTGCAGGTCCTCCGCGGCCTGGCCCAGCAGCTCCCGCTCGGCAGCGAGCTCGCCGCCGCCCGGGTCGCCCTTGACCGTCTCCTGGATCTGCTCGACGAGGTAGCCCAGGGCGGTGCCCTTGTCACGCACGATCTTGCGGAAGAAGTAGTCGATCCCCTGGATCGACGTAGTGCCCTCGTACAAGGTGTCGATCTTGGCGTCACGGATGTACTGCTCGATCGGGTAGTCCTGCAGGTAGCCCGATCCACCGAAGATCTGCAGGGACGTGGCGAGGAGCTCGTATCCCTTCTCCGACCCGTAGCCCTTGACGATCGGGAGCAGCAGGTCGTTCAGCCGGATCAGCACGTCAGCGTCAGTGCCTTCGGCGGCGGCCAGCGCGATCTCGTCCTGGATGTGCGCGGTGTAGAGCACCAGCGCGCGCATGCCCTCGGCCCACGCCTTCTGGCGCATCAGCATCAGGCGGACGTCGGGGTGGTGCGTGATGGTCACGCGCGGCGCCGTCTTGTCGGTCATCTGCGTCAGGTCGGGACCCTGGACGCGGTGCGTGGCGTACTCGAGAGCGTTCAGGTAGCCGGTCGAGAGGGTCGAGATCGCCTTCGTGCCGACCATCATCCGGGCGTACTCGATGACCTGGAACATCTGCGCGATGCCGTCGTGGACCTCGCCGACCAGGTAGCCGACGGCGGGAACGTCGGTGTGGCCGAAGGTCATCTCGCACGTGGCCGAGACCTTCAGGCCCATCTTCTTCTCGACGTTGGTGGCGTAGACGCCGTTACGCTCACCCAGCTCGCCGGTGGCCCAGTCGGTGACAAGGAACTTCGGGACGATGAAAAGGCTCAGGCCCTTGGTGCCCGGCCCGGCGCCTTCGGGACGCGCGAGCACCAGATGGACGATGTTTTCGGGGATGTCCCAGTCGCCACTGGTGATGAAGCGCTTGACGCCGTCGATGTGCCAGGTGCCGTCGGGCTGCTGCGTGGCGGTGGTGCGGCCGGCGCCGACGTCGGATCCGGCGTCAGGCTCGGTGAGCACCATGGTCGCGCCCCAGTGCCGGTCGACCATGGTCTGGGCGAAGACCTTCTGCTCGGGCGTGCCGAGCCGCTCGATGATGGCCGCGAAGTTGCCACCGGCCATGTACATGAAGATGGCCGGGTTGGCTCCGAGCATCATCTCGTTGGCGGCCCAGACGACCGACGGAGAGGCTCCGAGACCGCCGAGGCTCTCCGGGAGCGACAGCCGGTGCCACTCGCCGTCGATGACGGCCTGGTAGCTCTTCTTGAACGACTCGGGAAGGGTCACCGAGTTCGTCTCGGGGTCAAAGACCGGGGGGTGGCGGTCGGCGTCGACGAAGGACTCCGCCAGATCGTTGCTGCACAGGCGCTCCATCTCGCGCAGCACGTCGCGCGCGGTGTCGGCGTCCATGTGCGTGAAGGGCCCGCGGCCCAGTGCTTTATCGGCGCCGAAGACCTCGAAAAGGTTGAATTCGAGATCTCGAAGGTTGCTCTTGTAGTGACCCATGAGTGGCGCACCTTTCGGTGGGCGAGACCGAGCACCGTCTTGTACTCGCTAGTAACATAACGAAATCTACCCACGGGTAACTCCCCTTTACACGTTCTCGGTGCTATGGCCCAGATCACAATGGGCCATCCGGGTGACCCGAATGGCCCCGCACGCAGCGGCGGATGTGGCTATTCCCGCTGGTCCGGGTCCTGCTGATCGGGGTCCAAGCCTGACTCGAGTGTCGCCGTCATAGCCGCGGCGCCCTGGCGCATGAGGGCTGACACCGGGCCGGCCACGTCGTGCGGCACGAGGTCGGCCGTCCACACGACGCGAGCCCGACCATCGCCATGGGGCAGGACCTGCAGGATCGCATGGTGATGGCTCATTCCGAGCGGGCTCTCCACGACGGCATAGGCGAGCCGGCGTTCGCCCTCATCGATGTCGACGATGCGTTCGCGGACGACCGAACCGTTGGCGAAGGTCACGATGCGGTGCTCGTCGTCCCGGCGGGACTCGGCAACGACGCCGCGGAAGAGCTGCTGCTCGTCCCCGATCTTTCGGACCGCCGCCCAGACGCGTCCCGGGGTGGCCTTGATGACGAACGTTTCACGTATGGATGCCATGCCGATCACGACATCACTGTCGTTTCGGCCCGCGCTTGAAGATTCTTGTGCGATGCGATGATGCTTCGCGTGCTGCACATCCGGCCGCTCTTCGAGCAGGATGGCGTCGCCGTCTGCGACGTGGCGTGCAGTCATGAGCCCCGCCGTGGGCAGCTGAGCGAGCACGCCAGCCTGGCCGCTCTCGTCTTCGTTCGACGCGGGTGCTTCACGCGGACGGTCAATGGAGTCAGCACCGTGCTCGACTCGACCACCGCGTACACCATGAATCCCGGCGATGAGCAACGCTTCGACCACCCGCATTCGGCCGGCGACGACTGCACCTTCGTCACATTCAGCCCAGCGCTCGTGGACCACCTCACCGGCGGCGGGCAATCCTTCCTGCCGGAGCCGGTCGCCACGACCGGGAAGGTGGACCTGGGGCAGCGAAAGCTGCTCGCGCTCGCCCGGCGGGACGAGAGCGGCGACGCCACATTCGAAGCCGCCTTACACGTTGCGGCGGTGACGCTCGCGCGGGAGCGCCCGCCGCTTGCCCAGCCTGGAACGCGCCGCGCGGTGAAGGCTCGGCGTGAATTGGTCGAGGCGGCTCGCGAGGCGCTCGCGCACCAGCCGGGGCTTTCCCTGTCCGCGCTGGCACAGCAGCTGGCAACCTCGCCGCACCACCTCAGCAGGCACTTCCACGCGCTCAGCGGTAGCACCGTCTCTCGCTACCGGATGCGGCTTCGCGTGCGAGCAGCCCTCGAGCGGCTGGCTGCGGGCGAGCCAGACCTGGCGACGCTGGCGGCCGAGCTCGGTTTCGCCGATCAGCCACACCTCACGCGCGTCGTACGGGCGGAGACCGGCTCCACCCCGGCACAGCTGCGCCGGCACGTCCGCTGACGTCGTCACCCCCGTGTCGATGGGCCGGACCGCGCTGGGACAGACTCGCTCATGCCCACTGATCAAAGGCCGCTGGCCGGTGTCCGGGTCGTCGAGCTGGCAGTCGTCATCGCCGGCCCCGCCGCCGCGGTGATGCTGGGTGACTGGGGCGCCGACGTCGTCAAGGTCGAGCCGCTCGACGGCGACCCGCACCGCAGCCACACCCAGCCGTCCTACTTCGAGCTGGACAACCGGGACAAGCGCAGCATCGGCCTCGATCTGAAAACACCGCAGGGCAAGCAGATCATGCTGCAACTGCTCGAGCAGGCCGACGTGTTCGTCACCAACCTGCGGCCCTCGGCGCTGCGCCGGCTGGAGCTGGACTACGACTGTTTGTCACCGAGACTGCCGCGGCTCGTGTACGCGTCGGTCAGCGGCTACGGCGGCGCTGCGGACGATCGTCCGGGCTACGACATCGGCGCCTACTGGTCGCGTTCCGGGCTGGCGAACGCGCTCACGGCGCCCGGCCAGGCGCCGCCGGTCTCCCGGCCGGGGCTCGGTGACCATCCGACGGGGCTGGCCACCGCAGCCGGCATCGCCGCGGCGCTGTACGCCCGGGAACGCACCGGCCAGGGCACCCTCGTCCAGACGTCGCTGCTGCGTACCGGGCTCTATGCGATCAGCTCGGACCTGATCGGACAGCTGGCCGGAATCCAGCCCACGGCGGGTCTGCAGCGCGCGCTCTACAACCCCATGCTCGGCTGCTACCGCAGCAGCGACGGCCAGTGGTTCTGGCTGCTCGGCGTGCAGAGCCAGCGGATGTGGCCGAAGCTGGCGCGGGCCGTCGACCGTCCGGAGCTCGCCACCGATCCCCGCTTCGACACCCATGCCGGGCTCATCGGCAACCGCGACGAGCTGATGGCGCTGCTCGACGAGGTGTTCGCGACCCGGACCATGCAGCAGCTGGAAGCCGATTTCGAACGCGAGGACGTCTGGTGGGACCCGGTGCAGGATTTCGCCGGCGCGGCCGCGGATCCGCTCGCGATCGAATCCGGCGCGTTCCCGGAAAGCGACTGCGCCTGGGGGCGGACCGTCGCCACTCCCGTGGATTTCGGCGGTCACCGGCCTGCGCGGGTCGGTCGCGCCCCGGAGGCGGGAGAGCACACCGAGCAGCTGCTGCTCGAGCTCGGCTACGGCTGGGACGACATCGTCGCGCTCAAGGAAGCCGGCGCCGTCCTCTGAGCCGAGGCGTGTGCGGCCAGCGGCACCGGGCTAGGAGATGAGCCGGCGCACTCCGGGGATGCGAGACGCGACCAGGGCGATGACGGTCGTGACGGCAAAGACCAGGCAGGCGATCGGAACGGCCCACGCGACGGTGCGGCCGATCTGCCCGGTGTCGGGCAACGACAGCGCGCGCTGGATCGGGAAGAGCAGCAGCGGGTGAATCAGGAAGACGCCGAACGTGGCCCCGCCGAGCTGGCGCATCCGGTGCGTGGACAGGCGTTTCGGGGTCCAGCTGCGCGCAGCGGCGAAGACCGCGAGCGACATGAGCATGACCGTCGGGCTCAGGTAGTCGTAGAGGAAGTTGCCGTCGGAGGTCCATCCGTACCGGGCGGACAGCGCGCCGCTGCCGACGGTAGTCAGGAGCCAGCCGGCGACGGCGAGCCGGCGCGCGATCCGCCGGGTGCGTTCCGTCACCGGGAACGTCGTGATCAGGTAACCGGCCAGGTAGTAGCCGACGTAGGGCAGGAAGCGGGTGACAGCGTTGAATCCACCCCCGCCACCGAGCTCGCGCACCGCATGCTCGAGAGCCCCGAAGGTGAGCGCCGCTGAGGTGATGATGGTGAGCTCTCGCCGGCTCGAATGCTCGATGAGCTTGCGCAGAACCGGGGTGAGCACGGTCAGGCCGGCAGCGATGAACAGGAAGTACAGCTGCAGGTACGGGTCGCCCGAGGCGACGGCCTTCACCGCTGCGCCCGTGGTGAGGTCCACGCCGTAGAACTGCCGCTGGAAGATGAGGTAGACCGCGATCCAGAAGGCCAGCGGGAGGCCGATCCGCAGTGCCCGGCGTTTCAGGAACTCAGCGCCGGCGATGCGCCGGGTCGGGTCGAGCAGCAATGCACCGCTCACCATGACGAACACCGGCACGCACCACAGGCAGGCGGAATTCAGCAGGTTCGCACCCCACCACCAGGCGCTGTGCCATCCGGTGCCGGACTGACGCGTCGCGGAGCCGACCGCGTGGATGACGACTACCGCCAGGATTGCGGCGATACGCAGCAGGTCCATCCACTCCAGCCCGCTGGCCTGCGGGCGGTCGGGGGTGCCCGACCGGGGCGGTGCGGCGCCGGGGGAGGTGTGCGCCTGGGTTGGGCGGGTCAGCAGGTGGGTGGCCATCACCCCTGACCATGCCCAGTTCGGCTCCCTTTTAGCTGACTGTCAGCTGTGCATCTGCCCACTCTCGGAGCTTGTTCTTCGCCACCTTCTCAAGAGTGGCCCGCGGGAACTCCTCGACGAAGTACACCGCCCGGGGAACCTTGAAGTCGGACAGGTTCTTGGCGCATACCTCGATGATTGCCTTTTCCATCGCCTTGTCGTCCGGCTGGGCGCCCGGGCCTTTGATCACGAAGGCGACCGGCACCATGCTCAGGAAGTCGTGCGACTGCCCGACGACCGCAATGTCGGCAATACCCGGGACCTGGCGGCACATGTCCTCGACCTCGCGCGCGGAGACGTTCTCGCCACCGACCTTGAGCACGTCCTTGTCGCGCTCGTTGTAGACGACGTTCCCGGCCTCGCCGAGGTGCACCATGTCGCCGGTGCGGAACCAGCCGTCGGAGGTGAACGCCTTGGCGTTGGCCTCGTCGTTGTCGAAGTACTCGAGGAACAGCTGCTGCCCGCGCACCCCGCGAACCCAGAGCTCACCGACCTCGCCGTTCGCGCACAGCGCTCCCGTTTCCGGATCGACGATGAGGATCTGGTAGCCCGGAGTCGGCTTACCCATCGAGCGGGCCGGGTTGTGCTCGCCCCCGACCTCGCTGTGGATGCAGTGGGTGACGGTTTCCGTCATTCCGTACGCGGCCAGCACCCGGAAGCCGAACGCGGCCTCCAGCTCAGGAACGACGAGCCCGAAGACGCCCACGCGCAGCGAGTTCGCCGGCTTGTCCGGCGCCATCAGCGCGGTGAAGACGAACGGCAGCAGCGAGATGTGCGTGACCTCGCGGCGGATGGCCACCTCCCAGAAGCGGCTCACCGACCACTTCGGCATCAGCACGATGGTCCCGCCCACGCCGAGGGTGCTCCAGGTCGACCAGCTCTGCGCGTTCACGTGGAAGAACGGCAGGTAGATCAGGTAGATGTCGTCGCCGGTCATGTCGATGTTGTGGGGGCCGACCCGGCTCGCCCAGATGGCGTTGGCGTGGGTGTGGACGACCGCTTTAGGTCGCGACGTGGTGCCGGAGGTGTACATGATCCCGACCGGCAGCATCGGCTCGGCGGGCCGGCCGGGGTAGCTCTCGGCGGCGTACAGGTCGGCAAATGTTTCGACGCCGGAGGGAAGTGGCTCTGTGGCGGCCTCCCCACTGTTGTCCTCGGTGACGGCGATCCATTTCAGATCCGGGGCGTGGTCGCTCACCAGCGAAGCGAACTGCGGCTGCGTGATGGCAGCGACACACTGAGCGTGGCTGGCTAGGTAGGTCATCTCCGGGCCGACGCTCTTGGTGTTCGTCGTGACCCCTACGGCGCCGACGGTCGCGCAGGCGTACCAGGCGAGCACCATCTCCGGACAGTTCTCGCAGTGGATCAGCACCTTGTCGCCCTTGGCGATTCCGCGCGCAGCGAGGCCTGCCGCCAGGCGGTGAACGTCGACGGCGAACTCGGCATAGGTCCAGGTACGGCTCTGGCTGTCCTTCGGCTCCCAGATCAGGAAGGGATGGTCTGGCTTTTCCTTCGCCCAGTGGCTGACCAGCCAGGGGATGTCCTGACCGACGAACTGGAAGTCGATGACGTCCTGCACAGTGACGTCAGTGACGTTAGAGACGTTCGCGTCCACAAGCACTCCCACGATCACTTCTCGCAGACCCGCGCGAGCGATCTGCTTCCGGCGTTTGCAATGCGGTTCTAACTGCCGCCATCTTGGCTGATGCTCGCGTGCGCTGTCAGACCGGGATCGCCATTGCCGCCGGCGATGAGTGCGGCGAGGCGTGCGGTGAGGTCGTCCAATCGCACCGCGAGCTCCTGATAAGCCTCCAGCGGTTCGCCGAGCGGGTCACGGATCTCATCCGATGGCAGCGCCCGCCGTCGCCGCGGATTGCGCAACCCGTCGACGGCCGTCACCCACTCGTCCAGCGGGCGCTCGCCTCTCGCACCGACGCGCTCACCGAGCCGCACCAGCTGGCCGAGGACGAACGTCTGCGGCGCCGCTTCGGGGTGATGATTGGCCACGGCATCGGCGTGGTCGTTCGTCATCGCCAGTACTATCGCCGCCGGCGCGATCAGGGCGGCGCTCATGCGGCGGCTGACATGACCCTCGAGAACCACGCCGCGCTCGGCCAGCGCGGTCAGCGTGTGGTCGGTGGGCCCGCTCGAGTTCCAGCCGATGGTGCCGGCGGAGCTGACGGGCATCGCGAAGTCGGCTGCTTCCAGGTGGTGGCGCAGCAACGCTTCGGCCATGGGCGAGCGGCAGACGTTGCCCGTACAGACGACGAGGATCACCGCCTCACGGTGCCACGAGAGCGGGGCCTACGATCCGTCGCGTGTCTGTCCCCGCCGATCGGCCTGCCGATGTGCCTGCCGAGAAGTCATCAGGATCCGGCCCGCGATCGGCTGCCCCGGCGGGAGGCACGGAAGTCGTTCCGGCGGCCAGCGTCGTCCTGCTACGCGATGGCGAGCGGGGGCTCGAGGTCCTGATGCTGCGGCGGACGGCTAAGGCCTCGTTCGCTGCGGACGCGTGGGTCTTTCCGGGCGGGCGGATCGATCCGGGCGACGGCGTCGATCCCGGATCGATGGAGGCGGCTCGCCAGGGCGCCGCGCGCGAGACGTTGGAGGAGGCCGGCGTCGTCGTGGATCCGCACGCGCTCGTTCCGTACTCGCAGTGGTGCCCGCCACCGGAAAGCCCCAAGCGGTTCCTCACGTGGTTCTTCGTAGCCGCGGCCTCCAAGGCGGAGGAAGTGACGGTCGACGGCGCCGAGATCACCGAGCACGAGTGGGTGCGCCCGGCCGACGCGATCGCCGCCCGCGACGAGGGCCGGATCACCCTGCTGCCGCCGACCTGGGTGACGCTGTGGGAGCTCGGCCGGCGCGCCAGCGTGGCGGAAGCGCTCGCTGCTGCGGCGGCGGAAGAACCGACCTTCTTCGAAACGCACATCGCATTTCTGGCTCGCGAGGACGACCCGGAGAACAAGGACGTGGTGTCGATGTGGGAAGGCGATGCGGGCTACGGATCCCGCGATCCCACCGCCCCCGGCGCCCGCCATCGGCTGCGCATGGGCGATGCCCCGTGGCGGTACGAACGCACTGCGTAACGCTGTGGTGAGCTTCCTCCGGACACGTAAGAATGTGCGGGGTTTCGATAGCGGGCGACGACATACTCGGGTCCGCCGTACGCGCCTTCTGCTCGTGCGCGGACACGTTCCACGGGCGAGTCGGGGGCTGAATGCCGGACAGCGACGCTGACGCATCGGGTGATGCGGGTGATGCGGGTGATGTCGTGCTGCACGCGACCGAGCGCCGTTTCCGGACCGCGCTCGCCGGCATGGTGGATCCTGTCGCGATCGTCTCGGGGGTCACGGCGGGCAGGGGCCGAAAGCGCGGCGAGGTCGTCGATTTCGTCGTCACCTATGTGAACGATCGGCCGGGCACCCCGCGGGTCGGCACCCTGCTGTCGAGCATCTGGCCGAGGCGGGACCACAAGCGTCTGCTCGCGACCTATCGCCGGCTGCTCGAGGAAGGCCGGGAACTCGTCTTCGATGCCTTCCGGCTGCCCGGTATCGACGGAGGCGATCGGTACCTCGACCTTCGCGCGTCGCGGCTCGACGACAACGAGATCATCGCGACCTGGCGGGATGTCACGGACCGCATCAGAGCGGAAACGGCGCTGGCCGACAGCGAGGCGCTGTTGCGTGGAGCGTTCGACGACGCTCCCGTCGGGGCGTTGCTGGTGTCGCTCGACGGTGCTGAGGGTGCCGACGGTGTCGATGGTGCCGACGGCTGCCGGCTCCTGAAGGTGAACCGGGCGTTCGCGGCGCTGGTCGGTTACCGCCAGCACGAGCTGCTGGGCATGCCGCTGCGCCGGCTGTTGCACCCGGAGGATCTCATCACCGCAGCTTCACCGCGGGATCTGCTGGAGCGTCCGGGTGAGCCCATCCGCCTGCGCCGGGACGATGGGTCCAGCGTGTGGGTCCGGCTCACCAGTGGGGAAGTGGCGCCCCGCCTCACGGGGCGCCCCAGCGGCGCGCCCGACCGCCCGGCGTATTCGGTGATCCACGTCGAGGACGTCACCAGCCGTCGTCAGATCGAGCAGGAACTCGCCGACCGGCATCTGCACGATCCCTTGACGGGGCTGGCGAATCGGCACCTCCTACTCGACCGGTTCCGGCTGGCCGTCGACAACCTCGACCGCCATCCCGGGGCGATCGTCGTCCTGCACATCGACCTCGATCGGTTCAAGGACGTCAACGACACCTACGGCCACAGCGTCGGCGATCACGTGCTGGCGGAGGTGGGGCGGCGGCTCGACGGGCTGGTCGACAGTCCTGACACGGCTGCCCGCCTCGCCGGCGACGAGTTCGTCATCGTGACGGCTGCCCGCCGACGCAGCACGGCAGCGGTGACGGGTGCCGCCACCCGGCTTGCCGAAGAGGTCTCGGAAGTGCTCGGAGAGGCAATCGCGCTCCCGGAGAACGACGACGTGACGGTCCAGCTGGGAGTCAGTATCGGCATCGCGGTCACCACGTCGCCGGACTCCGAGCCGGAGCAGCTGCTGCTGCAGGCGGATCGCGCGATGTTCGAGGCCAAGCGGCGGGGCCGGCACCGCTACGAGCTCTTCCGCCAGGGGCTGTCCCATACCGCGCCGGAGCGCCTCAAGGTGGAGCAGGAAGTGCGCGACGCGGTCGCCAACGGCTGGCTGCGGCTGTACTACCAGCCGGTCATCGACCTCACGACCGGGCGGCTCGGGGAGCGGAGGCGCTGCTGCGCATCGAGCATCCCGAGCGCGGCCTGCTCAAGCCCGGCGCCTTCATCGACATCGTCGAGGACAGCGACCTGATCCTGCCGATCGGCGATTGGGTGCTGGAGGAAGCATGTCGGCAACTGCAGCAATGGCTGCAAATCCCGGGTCTGGCGGACTTCTCGATGGCGGTCAATGTGTCCGGCCGCCAGGCGTCGGACAGCACGCTGACCGGCCGGGCGCTGGAGGTCGTCAAGACCTTCGGGGTGGATCCGCGACGACTGTGTCTCGAGATGACCGAGCGGGTGTTGATCGATGCTGATGAATCCGTGGTCAAAGACCTGCGCGCGCTCACGGCAAAGGGCGTGCAAATCGCGCTCGACGACTTCGGCACCGGTTACGCGTCGCTGAGTTACCTGCAGCGCTTTCCGGTGTCCACGCTCAAAATCGACCGCAGCTTCGTCACCGGAGTGGGCGTCACCACGACCGATACGGCGATCGTCGCCTCGATCGTGGCACTCGCGCAGGCGCTCGATCTCGACGTGGTGGCCGAAGGTGTGGAGACCGCGGAGCAGCTCGCGCAGCTGCGCGCCCATCACTGCGCCAAAGCCCAGGGCTTTTTCTTTGCGCCTCCGCTCGAGGCGGAGATTTTCGGCAAGGCATTGCAGAAACAGGCCGAGAAAATCTCTCGGTAACCAACCGGGCACTGCGGCGCGGCGATTCCCGAGGTTCACCGGGTTTTCCGTTTACGCTCCACCAATGGCGAGACGAACGATCGTTCACCTCGAAGATGACCTGTCCGGCGGCGCCGCCCATGAGTCGGTGCGCTTTGCCTTGGACGGGAGGCTGTTCGAGATCGATCTCAGCGAGAAGAATGCGTCCCAGCTGCGCCAGATCCTGGCGCCCTACATCCGCGCCGGGCGCCCCGTGCGCGGCGCTCTGGGTCGGGTGCGCCGGTCTGCGCTCAACGGCAGCCATGACGGTCTGGAGCCGGCGACCGTGCGTGCCTGGGCCAACGAGAACGGTTACGCCGTCTCCACCCGGGGCCGGGTCAGCCGGGAGTTGCGCGAGGCTTACCTCACCGCTCAAGGCTGAGAGGGCCGTCCGGGGGACAGATCTCGCCGGTGGGCAGGTCATGCGGGTATAAATGCCCGTACTTCTTCATCGTTGGCCAATAGCCCGCGGCGAGACGGTTCTCCAGCGATGATGCCGTGCGCTTCGGATGGATCCGGGGGAAATCGATGGCCGTGCGTGGGCGCCGCCGTCCCCCGGTTGCGAGCCGATCCATGCGGCGCCTCAGCGTCGCGACGGTCGCAGCGTTGATCATCACCGTGGGTGCGGGCGCTTTCGGTGCCTGGGGCACCCATTCCGTGGTGGCGGACCAGCAGCGGCGGCTGGTCCGGGAGCGCGCCGCGGAAGTCGGCCTGCTCTTCACCAGCGCCGTCAGCGGGATCACCAGTTCCCTGACCGCAACGCGCGGTGTGCTGCGGGCAACCAATGGTTCCGCGAGCGCCTTCGAGCGGGCGGTGGATCAGCAGGTTGCCGCCGCGGCGGCCAACAAGACGACGCTCGCCCTGCTGGCTCCGGTGCCCGGCGGCTACCGGGTCATCACCGCGGTGGGGCCGCTGCTCAAGGGCGGCCAGCTGCTCGCGGGCGACCGTGCCGCCACGTTCGACAAGACCCGCAAGACGCACCTGCTGGTCTCGACACCCGTCGTCGGCAGCGGCAGCTCGCGCCGCATCGGTTTCGCCTTGAACGCCTCGGCGGACGTTGGTGGCATCGATAATGACGTGCTCTACGAGGAGACCTCGCTCGGCAAGTTGTCCGCCGGCCGGCAGGCGGGCAGCGCGCCGTTCCATGAGGTCAGCGTCGTGCTCTATGCCAACAACTCGATGGCGCCCGATCAGCTCATCATCAGCACCACCGGCGGCGCGCTCGCGGCGAAGGGCTCGGTCTTCAACAAGCAGCCGGTCGGTGCCTCGACGTGGGTGCTCGGCGTGCGCCCCAAGGGTTCACTCGTCGGCGGACTGTCGTCCAGCGCCTGGTGGATCGTGCTGCTGGCCGGGATCGTTGCAGCGCTGCTGCTGGCATCCCTCATCGAGTTCGCCGTCCGCCGCCGCGATGCGGCGCTCGCGCTGTACGAGGCCGAGAACCAACAGGCGGAGACGCTGCAGCGCAGCCTGCTGCCGACGCTTCCACAGCTGCCGGACCTCGAGCTAGCGGCGCGTTACCAAGCGGGTGGAGCGAGCCAGAAGGTCGGTGGCGACTGGTTCGATGCGTTCCCGCTAGCGGGTGGCGGGGCCGGTTTTGTCATCGGCGACGTCATCGGCCATGACCTCGAGGCCGCGGCGGCAATGTCGCAGGTTCGGGCGGCACTGCGGGCGTACGCCTATGAGGGCGACGAACCGGCGAGTGTGCTCACCCGGCTGGACCGGCTGGTGACGACGTTCGAGCTCACCCAGTTGGTGAGCGTCGTGTACGGAGTTCTCGGCCCGATGCAGCCGGACGGCAGCCGCACGCTCGCGTTGGCCAACGCCGGTCACCTGCCGCCGCTGCTGCAGCACCCGGACGGCTCGGTCACCGAGATCTCCGAGGGATCGTCGGTCGTGATCGGCGTCCCCGTCGCGGAGACCCGCGCCCAAACCCAGCGAGTGGTGACACCGGGCTCGACGCTGCTGCTGTTCACCGATGGGCTGCTCGAAGGTCCCACGCTGTCGCTGTCGGAGACCATCCCTGCGCTGGCCGAGGTCGTCGCTGCCCACTCTCCGGACGCGGGCTGCGAGGCGCTCTGCGAGCGGGTGCTCGCCGCCCGTCCCAACCAGAACCAGCGAGACGACATCGCCTTGCTCGCCCTCCGGCTGCGTCCGGTCCCGGCGGAACGGGTTGCCGGTTCGGCGACGCCCGCGCTCGCCGATCAGGAGGCGCCGGACAGCGAGACATCCGTCGCCGTAACCGCCCCGCTGTCGCGGCGATAGGCGGGGCAGGTCGTGATGAGCCGCACATCGAGCGAAACGCTGCTGCTGCCGCCGGAGGCGCGCTCGTCCTCGCGCAGTCGCCGGTTCATCGCAGGCGCGCTCGCCCGCTGGCAGTTGGAGTCGTTGTGCGACGCCGCCGTGCTGCTCACCAGCGAGGTGGTCACGAACGCGATCGTCCACGCCCAGACCGACGTCACCGTGACGATCACCCGGGAAGATCCCAACACCGTGACCATCGCCGTGTCCGACGGCTCGCACAACGACCCGCGTATCCAGCGCCACTCGCCGGATTCCGCGACGGGCCGGGGCCTGGGCATCCTCGACGTGCTGGCCAGTTCATGGCGCGTGGTGCACCAGTCCGGCGGCAAGACCGTCAGCTTCACGCTGGAACTTCCCCGGCCTTCCGACTGGCGCGCGGCGCCGCGGTGGACCTGAGGCCCGATGGCAGAGCAGGCACCGTCCCCACTCGGGCGTTACGAGGCTCTGGTCGGCGCCGGGGATGGCGCGGACGTGACCTGCGAGATCCGGTTGCTCGGCGTGCCGGTGCGGGTCTTCCTCGCGGCTCGTGAGCACCACGACGCTCTCCTTCGCGAGTTCGCCGTGATGGCGCTCGACCGCAACGAAGAAAGCACGCGCGAGCCTGACGAACTGCGCGCGCTCGTTCGCGAGTTCGGCGTGCACTATGCGGTGGCCAGTGCCCGTCCCGGTGACGAATTCGAGGCGGCCTTGCAGGCCGGGAAGGCGACGCTGGACCTGACCTACCCGATGCCGGCCAGCGCCTCCCGGGGGGCGGAGGACTTCGAGCGTTTGATGGATGCGGCGGACCGGCTCTGCGAGCAAGGGCTGATGCTGACCATGCCCCGCTCGCAGGTGATCCGGGACTTCAGCGCCTGGTGGTTCGGCGAGGTGCGCCGCCAGAGCGCCGGTCACCCGCCCACGCGATGGGCCGGGCCGCTATCGGCCGGCGAGGGCCCGTAGCCCCGCGAGTCGCGTGGGCCGCCATCGAGAGAGCGGGTGACGGGAATCGAACCCGCGTTCTCAGCTTGGGAAGCTG
>CAVQCZ010000007.1:0-698944 GCA_963711135.1 uncultured Actinomycetota bacterium | reverse complement strand
CCCGCTGCAGCGTTTCACCCGTCGGCTGTGGTCCGACCGGGATGCCGACCAGACCGAACGGGAGTGGGCGGCTGTCCTTGCCGAGGCTGCGCTAACGGGCGGCGAGACATCTGTCTGGGAACTGTTGACGTCCTGAGTTCGGCACGGCAGACTCCTATCGAACGCAAGTTGTATGCAACATGCCCTTTGTCTCGCAAGGAAAGGATCGACGAACAGCCATGGCCACTGGCAAGCACGATGCTGCCATCGTCGGGGTCGGTCAGACGAACTTCGCCGACTTGTACGCGAGCACCCAAGGTCCCCGTGACGCTTATGCGCTCGCCGGTGAAGCGCTGCGGGCTGCGCTCGACGATGCCGGGCTCGACCGCAGCGACATCGACGGCCTGATCACCTCGCGCATCGACTACGGCCGGATGGCCGACGTGATGGGCCTGCACCAGCCGCGCGTGATCAACGGTTACGAGGGCACGGGTCGCATGAGCGGGCTCGCCGTCCAGACTGCCGCGGCGTTGATCGCCGACGGCCAGGCCGACGTCATCGCGCTCGTCTACGGGAACAACGGCCGTTCTGCGGCATTCAAGTACGCGGGCGGTGAGGGCGCGAGCCCGACTGCCAAGTACGACGAGATGTTCGGCATGACCTCAGCCGGCGCCTACGTCGGCATGATGTGGCGCCGCTATCAGCACCTGTACGGCGCTCCCGACGGGGCGCTGGCGCCCGTCGCGATCAACAACCGCCACCACGCGGCCCGCAACCCCGTCGCCGTCATGAAGAAGCAGATCACCGCCGAGGACTACCTGGCTGCTCGCTTCATCGCAGACCCGCTGCGGCTGTTCGACTACTGCATCGTCAACGACGGTGGAGTCGCCATCATCATGACCTCGATGGAGCGCGCAAAGTCGCTCCGCAAGCCGCCGGTCCGGATCGCGGCGTCGGCCGGTTCGGCGAATCTGACCAACTACTACACCAGCACCGATTTCTTCTATGGCGCGTGCCAGGACGTCGCCGGCCGGCTGTACCAGCAAGCCGGCATCCAGCCCGAGGACGTCGACTGCCTGCAGATCTACGACAACTTCACGCCGGTGCTGCTGTTCTCACTCGAAGGATTCGGCCACGTCAAGCAGGGGCAGGCCTGGGAGTTCGCTCAGGATGGCCGGCTGGCCTTCGACGGTGAGCGCCCGACGAACACCTCGGGTGGCCACACGGGCGAGAGCTACATGCAGGGCTGGGCGCTGCACGTCGAGGCAGTCCGCCAGCTGCGCGGTGAAGCCACCGATCGCCAGGTCGCCAACTGCAACACCGTCCAGTACATGTGCGCGTCGCCGGTCGTCTCGTCGCACATCCTCGTTCGCGACTAGCCCTCGATTAGGAGCCGAAGTCAGATGAAAGCCGAAGCAATCCTGCCCCTGGCGCCTGAGGTGACGGCGGTCAACGAGGGTTTCTGGGATGGCACCAAGCAGGGCGAGCTGCGCGTGCTGACGTGCGCCGAGTGCGCGACCGCGCGATTCCCGGAGAGCCCGCTGTGCCCGAACTGCCTCTCGCAGGACGCGGCATGGCGGCCGGTGAGCGGCCGGGGCCGGCTGTGGTCGTGGATCGTCATGCACCAGAAGGCGTTTCCGTCCTACCTCGACCAGATCCCCTACCTGGTGGCGTTCATCGAGCTGGACGAGGGCCACTTCCTCATCAGCACGCTGGTCGACCCACCGGTGCAGCTGCAGTGCGACCTGCCAGTCCAGGTCGAATTTGTCGAGCTGGACGAGCAGCGTTCGGCTCCTGTCTTTCGCGTGGAGCAATCGTGACGACACAGACCATCGAGCAGACGCCTGTCCTGGTCGACGACTTGGGCGACGGTGTCGCCCGGATCACTTTCAATAGGGCGGCCAAACGTAACGCGATGAACCAGGCCGCCCGCAGCGGAATCGTCGACGGGCTCGACGCGCTTCGCGGCTCGGCTCGCGTGATCATCCTGACCGGTTCCGGGACGGCGTTCTGCTCGGGCATCGATCTCAAGGAAGAGCTCTCGCGTCCGGCCGGCTACGTCCCGCCGGACACCATCGAAAATCGCCGGACCGTGTGGGCCGGTGTGCAGGAGGAGATCCGGACCCACCCTGCGATCATCATCGCTGCCGTGAATGGTCTTGCTCTCGGCGGCGGCGTAACGCTCGTGAACAGCTCCGATCTGGCGATCGCCGCCGAAGAGGCGGAGTTGGGGATGCCCGAGGCCGGTTTTGGGGTGTACCCCGGCTTGGCCGGACCGTCGACGCAGCTGAAGATCCAGCCCAAGCACGCGGCGTATATGGTGCTGACCGCCGAGCGGATCTCCGGCCGCACCGCCGAGACGTGGGGTCTGGTCAACAAGGCGGTGCCACTCGCGCAGCTAGAGGACGAGTCTGTCGCGCTCGCCCGCAGGATCGCGCAGTACGACGCGATCACCCTCGAGTGGTGCAAGAAGGCGCTGTGGCAGGTGCCCATGCACATCGACGACTACACGGCCGCCATGCAGTACGGCTTCGCTGTCAACGCCGAGATCCGGTCGCGCAAGGGCATCGATCAGGTCGCGATGCCGGACTCCGTCGCGAAGAACAACAGGTAGTTCGTGCTGCGGTGAGCAGTCCTCATCGGCGCCTGCGCGTCCTCGAAGTCGCGCAAGGCGCGCCCGGGGCGGTGTGCGGCCGGCTCCTCGCGGGCCTGGGCCACGACGTGCTCAAGGTGGAGCCGGCGCAGGGGGACATCCTCCGGCGGCTCGGCGCGCCTGGCCCGGACGGGGCTTCCGCGCTGTTCGCCGAACTCAACTCGGGTAAGCGAAGCGTCGTAAGTGCTCCCGGCGCGCTAGCGGCATTGCTCGAACATGTCGCTGGTGCCGACGTCGTGATCACTGACGCAAACCCGATGCTCGGTGCGCTGGCTGCCGAGCAGTTGCACGAGCGCTATCCGGCTCTCGTCGTCGTCGCGGTCAGTCACGCCGGTCTCGGCGCCGGGCCGGATCTCACGGCCGGCGACAGCCTGCTGGCCGAGGCGGCCGGCGGACTCGCACGCATGATCGGCGAGCCCGACCGTCCCCCGCTGTCCCTCGGCGGCGAGCAAGCTGCCTACGCCGCCGGCATCGTCGCTTTTTTCGGAGCCATGCTGGCGTTGCGACGTCGCGACCGGACCGGATGCGGCGAGCTCGTTGACGTGTCGGCTGCGGACGTGGTGGCGTACTCGGACTGGAAGTCCGACACTCGCCACCACGACACCGGTGAAGTACCGGCCCGCTCAGGTGCCTCGGCCGGTCGTTGGCGGATGATTCCCGCGCGTGACGGCTGGGTCGGTGTGATCTTCGAGCCAACGCAATGGCCCGCTGTCGTCGATCTCGTCGGCGACCCGCGATTGGCCGATGCTTGGTTGGCCGACGACGCGGGACGACGCGAGCACCCGCAGTTGTGGTGGCCGGTTCTCGAGGAGTGGGCGGTCGGACGAAGCAAGGTCGAGATCTACGAGCAGGCTCAGCGCCGGGGGTTGCCGTTCGGACACGTCGTCACGCTGCCCGAGGTCCCCGAGCTCGCCCAGTACCGGTCCCGCGGCTTCGTCACCGACGAGAGCGCGGACGGCCGCTCGCTACTCGGCGCGCCGTTCGGGCCGGGCGGGCTGCCGTGGTCCTCGCCGCCGACGCCGCCGCTCGGCGAACATCAGCAAGACTTGGCAACGCCGTGGGCAGTTCTTCCTGCCGGGGCGCCGGTCGGTCTGCCGGACGAGGCCCCGCTGGCCGGACTGGTCGTGGTGGATCTCGGCACAATCACCGCCGGTGCTGCTGCGGGCCGGATGCTGGCCGACTACGGCGCGACCGTGATCAAGGTCGAATCGCCCGACCGCCCCGATGCTTTCCGGAAGTGGATCGTCGACACCGAGAGTCCGTCCGACGACCCGACCGTGATCGCGCCGATGTTCGACTCCAACAACGCCGGCAAACTCGGACTGGCCCTCGACCTCAAGACGCCCGATGGCCTCGCGGCCTTTCGGGAGGTGGTGCGCGGCGCCGATGTGCTCATCGAGAATTTCGGTGTCGGCGTGACCAGCCGGTTGGGGATCGACGCCGCGGCGCTACGCGAGGTGAACCCACGCCTCGTCTACGTGTCTCTGTCGAGCCAGGGGCAGGAAGGTCCGGAAGCGGCCTCGCGTTCGTACGGCTCGACGCTCGACCTGCTGTCCGGCCTCGCCTCGGTTACTGGCTACGACGCCGAGCATCCCCTCTGGAGCTCGGTCGCCGTCAACTACCCCGACCAGCTCGCGTCGCTGTTCGGCGCGGCGATGGCGACATACTGCGTGACCGTCGGAGCGGCAGGCGTGCATCTGGATCTCGCCCAGCGCGAGCTCGTGACCTGGACCTTGGCTGACCAGCTGCGGGACGCACTGACGTCTGGCCGCGTACCGGTGCCGACCGGCAACCACCGGCGGGGCCGCTCTCCGCACGACGTGTTCCGGTGCGCTGCTCCCGACAGCTGGGTCGCGATCAGCTGCCATGCCGACGAGCAGCGCGCTGCTCTGGCGAGCCTTGTCGGAGCTCGATCGGCGGACCACGATGTGCTGCAGGTCGCAGTGGGAGCGTGGACCGCAGCCCGCCCGCTCTCCGTGTGCGTAGCGGAACTGACCGCGGCGGGTGTCCCGTCAGCCCCCGTGGCCGACGCCCAGACGCGGGCCAGCGAGCCGCGCTTCATGCGCCGCCGGGTCTTCCTCACAGACGGCCCGCGACGCATCAAAGGCTTCCCGCTCGTCCTGCGCGGCTACGTGCCGCCGCTGCCGGATCGGGCCCCGCTGCTCGGGGCTGACAGCCGGCAGGTGCTCGCTACGCTCACCGCCGGCGTCGACCGCCGATGACGGCCGCGCGAACGCTCGAGCCCGCGCGCTGCCTCGGCAACTTCGTTGCTGGCAGCGCCCGGGCCGCGCTGCCACCCGGAGTAGAGCAACGGATCCGGCTGCTCGTGCTCGACACATTGGGGTGCGGACTTCTCGGCGCCACGATGCCCTGGACGGCGCCGGTCATCGCGACCGTCGCCGGCGACGAGCCGGCCGGCGCGGCGACGGTGTGGGGGACAGGCGTCCGGGCGAGCGCGTCGCAGGCTGTGCTTGTCAACGGCGCGAGTGTGCACGCCTGCGAGTTCGATGACGTCGGTGCCGGCGGACACCACGGCTCGACGACTGCGACCGTTGCGCTGGCCCTCGCCGAGAGCGGCGTGCCGCTGTCCGGCACGCAGCTGATTCGCGCCGTCGGCGTCGGCGTCGAGGTCGGTGCCCGGATCGCCGACTGCCTTGGCCTGACCCCGCAGGCGCGTTGTGGCTTCCATCTGCCGAGCCTGGTGGGGACTTTCTCGGCGACGGCGACGGCCGCCGTCGTGCTCGGCCTTACGGCGCCGCAATGCACCAACGCGCTCGCCACTGCAGCCCAGTCGGCGGCGGGACTGCTCGCGACGCAACACGGTGGCATGGGCAAGCGGCTCGCGGCGGGGCTGGCCGCTGCAGCGGGACTTCGCGCGGCGCAACTCGCTGGCCACGGCTTCGAGGCTGCCCCCGAGGTGCTTTCGGCGGGGCCGGGCGGTTTCTTCACTGCGGTCAGTGGCGGCGAGGAAACGTTCGACCTCGAGCGGCTCACCGCCGGGCTCGGCACTGAGCAGCGGGCACTGGGCGTGTCGATCAAATTGTGGGCGTGCCGCGTCCCGATCCACGGTGCACTCGAGGCCTTCGCCTCGTTGTCGCGTGGCACGCCCTTTGCCTCGGGCGACGTCGAGGGCATCGAGGTCACGCTGCCGGCGGTGGCCGTCGACGTCGTGGGTCAGCCGTACGAAAAACCCTCGGCGGCTGCTGCGCAATTGAACCTGCGCTACTGCCTGGCGGCGCTCGCGATCCACGGCGACGTGTCGATCGCCCAGTTTGCCGACACCGTCCTCAACGCGGTGCCGATGCGTGACTTCATCGCGCGCATCGACGTCCGGGCCGATACCGACGACGACCAGTCGACCGCGGGTCTGACCGGAGCGGCGACAGTGGTGGTCCGGCTCCGGGACGGTCGGAGGTTGAGCGCGACCGGTCGAGCCCGGCTGGGTGACGATCGTCCTCCCAGCGCCGATGAGGTGCACCGCAAGTTCATGACCGTGACGAGCGCGGTGGTCGGCACTGAACGCCGCACCGCGGTCGCGAACGCCTGCGCCCGGCTCGCTGAACTCGATTCGGTGGACGAGCTCGCGCGCCTGCTGGCGGTCGACGACGCCACGACCGTCACTTTCTCATCCGATTGACCCGACTCCAGATTGGACGCCGTATGACGACCACGGCCCTCGTTCCGGGTTGCACCGCTACCACCGACCGGCTCGCCAGGTTCGTCGCCGAAACTAGCGCCGGTGATCTTCCGGTGGCCACGCTCGAACGAGCCAAGCGCAGCATCCTGGACACCCTGGGCATCGGGCTCCTCGGCTCGCGGTCGGAGAGTGCCCACGCTTACCGCGATTACGTCGCGGGTCACGGTTCGGCGGCGCGGTGCACTGTGTTCGGCACCTCCACGCGGTACGGCGCCTATGACGCCGCACTGCTTAACGCCACCTTCGCCCATGCGACCGAACTGTTCGAGTCGTTCACGCGCGCGATGGTGCATCCGGGCAACGTTGTGATCCCGGCTGTTTTGGCCGTCGCCGAACGCGATCGGATCTCGGGCCGAGCCGTGCTGGCGGCAACCGCCGTGGGCTTCGAGCTACTCGCTCGGGTTGGGCTGTCCGTTGGCAATCCGCTGCTGCTCGAACAGGGGTTTCACACCCCGGGCGCGCTCGGCGGCTTCGGGGCCGCGGCCGGCTGCGCCAATCTCGTCGGTCTCGATGCGGCAGCCGCTGCCGACGCTTTGGGCATCGCGGCCTGCTACGTACCGAGCGCGCTGAACGCGGCCATGCGCGGCGCGACGATCAAGGAGCTCTTCGAGGGGACCGCGGCTGGAATCGGCGTGCAAGCCGTCGATCTCGTGACCGCAGGCATCAGCGGCGTGAGGGACTGGGATGAGCATTGGTATCGCGCCGTCCCGCGGACTTCCGACCGAGAGCAACTCGTCGCCGGTCTCGGGACAGATTGGCGCATCGAGTCGGGCGGTCTGCACTACAAGCAGCGCGCCGTGATGGCCGTCGGGCAGCCAGTGCTGGAGGCCTGCGAGGAGTTGATCCGCAGCTACGACATCGACGCCGACAAGATCGCGCACATCAAACTGCGCGGTGGGCGCCGCATCCTGATCGGCGGCAGTCGCCGCCCCGAATCGATGCTGGCGGCGATCACCAGCGCGCCGTTCCTTGCCGCGTTCGCGTTCGTTCACCAGGCGGATTTCCTGGCTGACCCGCACTTCATCCGTTGCCTCACGCCAGACCGATTCACGGACCCGCGCGTGATCGCGCTGGCTGCTGATGTGGACCTCGAGGCCGACGCGCAGATCGACCACGACTTTGAAGTGGCGACGCCGCAACGCTTCGCAGCGCAAGTGACCGTGGAGATGCTCGGCGGCGAAACCTACGAGCGTTACGTCGACATCTGGCCAGCGACCTCGGCGATGACTTACGACGAACTCGCTGTGAAGTTCCGCAACGTCGTGAGTGGCCTGATCCCTGACTCCGCGGCAGACGAGATTGTCTCGCTGGTCGCCCGTCTCGAAGAACTCGATGATGTTTCGGTCCTTATGCGCCGGCTGATCCCGGCCTGACGCGCCCGTTCTCCATGAACTCCCGGAGGCCAGAATGAAGATCAATCTCGACATCGATCGGTGCATGGGTCATGGACAGTGCGAATTGTTCGCGCCGGCGATCTTCCGCATCGGCGACGACGACGTGGTCGAACAGCTGCGCGAGCCGCATGCCGACGATGCCGTCGAGGTTGAGGCGCTCCGTACTGCCGTGAGCAACTGTCCCGAGCGAGTGATCTCGGTCGACGAGATCCCCGCCCAACCATGACGGCGGTGCGCCAGCGCAACATCGCGCACCCACGGCTCGATGCGGGGGGCTCATGAGCGGCCTGATCGATCCCAGCGCGTCCATTCTGATGATCATGGACTATCAGCCTCTGGTGCTAGACGGCCTGCCCAACGGGCAGGAGCTCTTGGATCGGGCGGCCGAGACCATCGCGTTCGCTCGGTCCAAGGCGCTCCATATCGGATACGTGCGGGTCGCACTCGACGATCCCGAGCGCGCGTCGATTCCCCCTACGAACAAGGCCTTCTTTCCCATCGTGGGAACGAAACTCTTCGATAAAGATGCGCCTGAGGCAGCGGTGCACGACAAGCTCGCGCCGCAGCCTGGAGACGTCTCGGTACGCAAGCGTCGTGTCGGTGCCTTTTCCACGGCCGATCTCGACGATCAACTTCGGGCGCGGGGCATTACTACGCTCGTGTTCGGGGGCACCTACACCAGCGGGGTGGTGCTGTCCTCGATGCGCGACGCTGCCGATCGCGACTACCGCTTGTTCGTCGCCGAAGACCTCTGCGCAGATCCAGACCCGGAAGTCCACGCCCTGCTCATGAAGAAGGTCTTCCCGCGACAGGGCGACATCATCGACACCTCGCGCCTGCGCGAACTCTTGGGTCGTTGAGCCGGTGTCTCGGCTTGCAGGGACAGCGCAGGAGAACGATGCCATCCGCGCTGAGGATCCCATCGATCACGGCGAGGCCCTCTGCCCTCTCGGTATCGGGCAGGCAGTATTCCTGCTGGGCGGCGATGCCGAATTCCTGCTGGACGGCGATGCCGACACGGCGCCGTGAGCGGAATGAAGTCGATCGCCGTCATTGGCGCGTCGTTGGCCGGGGTGCGTGCCGTAGCCGCGTTGCGGCGGGCAGGATTCGACGGGGCAATTGCGGTGATCGGCGACGAGGCTGCGGCTCCCTATGACCGTCCGCCGCTGACCAAGCAGGTGCTCCTCGGCCAATGGGCAGCCGACCGAACGGACTTAATGATCGGGCATACCCGCGATGAGCTTGATGCGCAATGGCTTCTGGGTGTTGCCGCGAGCCATCTCGATCTGCCGAATCGGTGCGTCCACCTGGCTGACGGCGAAGTTGTGGGGTTCGATGGACTCGTCATCGCGACCGGTGCTCGCCCGCGCTGGTTGCCAAAAGCTCGCGGCGTCGCCGGCGTCCACGTGGTCCGTACGCTTAACGACTCAGCAGTGCTGCAGGCAGAGCTCGCTGGAGTTTCTCGCGACGTTGTCGTTGTCGGAGCCGGTTTCATTGGTACGGAGGTGGCGGCCGCGTGCCGAGCCCGCGGCTGCGGCGTAACGCTCGTTGACCCCTTGCCCTCTCCGCTGGGCCGTGTGCTGCCGCCGGTGTTAGCCGACGTCGTGGCCGGCATGCACCGCGAGCAGGGCGTCCAGCTCTCGATGGGTACCGCGGTCGGCACGATCGAAACCGACGCCGCGGGACGGGTTGTAGCGGTGCTGCTCGACGACGGCACCCGAGTGCCGGCAAACATCGTTGTGCTTGGACTGGGTGTGACGCCCAACGTCGAATGGCTGGCGGACTCGGGGCTCATGTTGATGGACGGTGTCGTCTGCGACCAGACGTGTCTCGCGGCACCTGGTGTCGTCGTCGCTGGCGATGTGGCTCGCTGGAAGAGCCGACGTTACGGGCGGCATCTGCGTGTCGAACACTGGACGCACGCCGCGGAACAGGCCGAATACGCGGCACGGAGGCTACTTCTCGAATCGCCTACCAGCGCCTTCGATCCGGTGCCTTACGTGTGGTCGGATCAGTACGGTCACAAGCTCCATCTCGTCGGGCAGATCGCACCCCACGACGACGTCCTTGTCGTTGACGGTGCCATCGCCGACAGGCGTTTCGTCGCCGTCTGCGGCCGTGCCGGTGAAGTGACGGGCGTTGTGGGCGTGAACCGTCCGGCCCTCGTCATGCGCTGGCGAGCGCGACTGGCAAGGCGGGTGAGTTGGCACGAAGCCATCCTGAGGCAGAAAGCGAACTAGTCCCATAGTCGCCGACCCGCCGCGAAAGCGGTCAGCCCCTAGCCGGCGCCCAGGCCCTCGTTCGCCGGCGGGGCGGAGAAGGCGTCGAGCCCGTCGAGCTGGTGGCCCATGCGCTCGCGCTTGGTCTTCAGGTAGCGCAGGTTTTCGGCGGTGACGGTCGGGGCGAGCGGGACGCGCTCGCTGATCGTCAGACCGAAGCCCTCGAGACCGGTGTACTTCGCCGGGTTGTTGGTCATCAGCCGCATCGGGCCGACGCCGAGCTCGGCGAGGATCTGCGCGCCGATGCCGTACTCGCGGTCATCGACCGGAAGGCCGAGCGCGAGGTTGGCGTCGACGGTGTCGTGGCCGAGATCCTGCAGGCCGTACGCCCGCAGCTTGTGGGCGATCCCGATGCCCCGCCCTTCCTGCCCGCGCAGGTAGACGCACACACCCCGACCCTCGCGGGCGATCGCATCCATGGCCTGCGCCAGCTGGGTGCCGCAATCGCAGCGGCGCGAACCGAACACGTCGCCGGTCAGGCACTCGCTGTGGACGCGGACCAGGACCGGCTCGGTGCCGGTCGGGTCGCCGGCGACGAACGCGAGGTGCTGCTCGCCGTCGAGCACCGACTCGAAAGCGACCGCTTCGAACGGTCCCCACTCGGTGGGGATGGTCGCCGAGCTGACCCGCTTGACCAGCCGCTCGGTGCGATGCCGGTAGCGGACGATGTCGTCGATCGAGATCAGCAGCAGGCCGTGCTGGGCGCAGAACTCGACCAGGTCGGGAACGCGGGCCATGGTGCCGTCGGCCTTGACGATCTCGCACAGCACGCCGGCCGGACGCAAGCCCGCCATCCGGGCGAGGTCGACCGCAGCCTCGGTGTGGCCGGCCCGCTTGAGCACGCCGCCGCGACGGGCGCGGAGCGGGAAGATGTGGCCGGGACGGCGCAGGTCGCTCGGCACGGTGGCGGGATCGATCAGGGTCTTGACGGTCAGCGCCCGGTCAGCGGCTGAGATGCCGGTGGTGGTACCGATCGCGTCGACGGAGACGGTGAAGGACGTCCCCTGGGAATCGGAGTTCTCATCCGGCGGGACCATCAGCGGAAGAGCGAGGTCGTCGAGCCGCTCGCCCTCGAGCGCGACGCACACCAGGCCGCCGCAGCGGACGATGAACGCCATCTGCTCGGCGGTGACGAGCTCGGCCGCCATGATGACGTCGCCCTCGTTCTCACGGTCGGCGTCGTCCACCACGACCACCGGCTCGCCCCGGGCGATCGCAGCAAGGGCATCCTCGATCGCCGCGAACGGCGAAGGCCCAACGGAGCCTACGGGGGCGACAACGGCACCGCTGCCCTGCGCTCCCGTCGCGTGCTCGTCCGAAGGCAGCACCAATGACTTCCCCATGCGTCCCTCGCGAACCTCAATGGCTCGGCCGTCGTCGGCGGCCGCCGCTCATAACGGGTGATCCTCGTAGCACACCGGAAGTGGATAAGAGCCGGCAATGTGTGCGTCAACACCGAATGCGGGGTTCGGATGTGCGCGACACCACGTGACGTAAGGGTCGGACGGAAGAAGCTCCGGCTCCATGCGTTCAGCCATCGATGGACGACCACGCAGCCGCTCAGCATGCCGGCGCGATCGAGGGCAGAGCTGCCTTGGTAGTCCCCCTGCACGCACGGCTGCCCGTTGCAGAGGCGGGACTATGTCGGTTCCGTGGTCACACGTTGCGCCGGTACTGCCCACCGACTTCGAAAAGCGCCTGCATTATCTGTCCGAGCGAGCAACTGCGGACGGCCTCCATGAGCGCAGCGAATGTGTTGCCGTTGCCGGCGGCAGCCTCGCGTAGCCGGGCCAGGGCGGGGGCGCTGGCGTCGCGGTGGAGCAGGTGGAATTTGGCGAGGCGGTCGAGTCGTGATTTGTTTCTCGGCCTCGGTCGCTCGTGCCAGCTCCACGCGGGTCTGTTGGCCGGATTCGTCATTCGGGTTGCGGAAGGTGTTGACGCCGATGAGGGGTAGGGAGCCGTCGTGTTTGCGGTGCTCGTAGAGCAGTGACTCGTCCTGGATCTTGCCGCGCTGGTAGCTGGTTTCCATGGCGCCGAGGACGCCGCCGCGTTCGGTGAGCCGGTCGAATTCGGCGAGCACCGCTGCTTCGACGAGATCGGTGAGTTCGTCGATGATGTAGGCGCCCTGTAGGGGGTTCTCGTTGGCGGACAGGCCCCATTCCTGGTCGATGATCATCTGGATGGCGAGGGCTCGGGCTCTGCAGCACCCGCCGCATGATGTTGATCGCCGCGTCGTGACCGTCGAACAAGCTCGCCGCCGTCACGAAACGAACCGGATGAACCGGCACATGCAGCGCACCCACGCGAGTCACACCCTTTGAGAGCGAGCGATAATAGTAGGACTTCCTATAATCTAGGCCAAGTCGAATGGGCTGTCAGCAGCGGCGGGGAAGGGGTAACGGTTGCCACACCGTCAACAGCTTCTTGACGACCTCGGCGAACCCGTGCCGCTGCTCGGTCCACCGCGGCGAGTGGTGTCGCTGGTGCCTTCCCTTACCGAAAGCGTGGCGGTCAGCGCACCGGAGATCCTCGTCGGAGCAACCGACTGGTGCACCCATCCCACCGGGTTGGACGTCACCCGGGTCCGCGGCACCAAGAATCCCGACCGGGTCACCATCGCCAGTCTTAATCCCGATCTGGTGCTGGCGAACAAGGAAGAGAACCGTGAGGTCGACGTCAACGCCCTGCGCGCTGCCGGAATCCCGGTGTGGGTCACGGTGATCGAGACCGTCGACGAGGCGATCGCGTCGCTCACCCGGCTTTTCACCCAAGCCCTGCAGCGTCCTATCCCAGTCTGGCTCGTAGAGGCCGCCCGGGTGTGGAGCACGCCAGCGCCGGCAGCTGCTACCCGCGTCGTGGTCCCGATCTGGCGCGATCCCTGGATGGTCGTAGGAAGCGCCACCTTCACTGGCGACCTCGTCGCCCACCTCGGCCTCGACAACATCTACGCCGATCACTCCGACCGCTACCCTCACGTCGACCTGAGCGAACTGCAGGCACAGCCGCCCGACCTGGTTCTGCTACCCGACGAGCCCTACCAATTCACGACCGACGACGGCCCCGAATCCTTTCCCGGCAGCGCCGTCGCCCTCGTCAGCGGACGACACCTCACCTGGTACGGGCCGTCGATGGCTACGGCCAGAGAGGCGCTCAGCACGCAGATCCGCCAGGCGCTAAATGTTCACGACTAGGTGGAGACTGTCCGACTAACGGTGGTTGGCGCTCACCCGGTTTGGCATGACTCCGTCTTCCCCGACGGTGACGTTTGGGTAGCAGAAAAGGTGCCCCTGAACTGGGCATTCACCGGAGCGGGCGACCGGGATCGAACCGGCATGGCCAGCTTGGAAGGTCCTGGCATCCCGTCGCTGATTGGCGTTGACATCACAATCATGACTCCATCAGCCCAGCTCGGCTAGAGGCGGGTGCCCTTTAGCCGCAGGCGTTTCCGGCATGTCGGGTGTGCGCGATCGGGCACGCGGGGCCAGTGATGGAGTACTGCTGGAGGAACTGTGCTGCGGCGTCGCGCACTCCACAGTCCCTGCGATCGGTGCCTGAGGTCTGTGTTGGAAGGGCCGGATTGACAGGTGGAAGATCCGGACTGACACTAATGATAGTAGATCTGCTATCAGGAGGTGGACGTGTCGGCGGCGGTTCTGTTGGCGGCCCGGCGTAGCCGCGGGTTGTCGCAGCGCGCCCTCGCGGCGCGGGCGGGGGAGCATCAGCCGACGATCTCCGCTCTGGAGAACGGCGATCACGATCCAGGGTTGGCGCATCTGACCCGGCTGCTCGCCGCCACCGGGCATCGGCTGGTGGCGTTGCCGACGACGGCCCGGCCGTTGTACGAGGCCGCCGCAGACATTGCGGCTGCCTTGCGGCGGGGAGATGAGTCGGCGGCGTATAGAGAGTTCATCCAGCTCTCGGATGATCTCGCCCGCGAAACCGGGCCGTTGCGCGCCGCCCTGACGGCGCTGGCACCGGCTCCGATCGACAGTCGCTACGACGCTCTACTCGCCGCACTTGCCGAGCATCACCTGTCCGACGGCCGCCTGCCGGTGCCGGCATGGGTCAACGAACCTGGCCGGTTCCTGGACGAGGTGTGGTTCGTCGATGACGTGCCCGAATTGCACGAGACGACAAAGGCCCAGACGCCGAAAGCTTTTGTACGGCATGGGGTGTTTCTTGCGGCGTCGGAGTTGGCCAGCGTCTAATGGCCGCCGGCATGTCTTTCGAGGACATCGACGAACTGCTGCACGAACTTGCACGCCGGCTGAACGAGCGCGGGGAGTCTGCCACGATCCGCCTGGTTGGGGGAGCAGCCCTGGTGGCCCGGGAGTACCGGACGACGACGACGTTCGACATCGACGCCATCTGCCAACCAGAAGCGGCAGTCTTGGATGTGGCGGCGGAGATTGCTACCGAACGAAACCTCCCCCCGGATTGGCTCAACAGCGACGCCAAGGCCTACATCCCCTTCGTCACGACGGAGCACTGGCGGCAGCTGTTCCGAGACGGCAAGGTGACCGTGTCGACCGCCCCAGCCAAGATGCTGCTGGCGATGAAACTCAAAGCCAACCGCGGCCGGCGCGACGCCGACGACATCGCCCGGCTGCTCGCGGTGTGCAAAGTCAAAACGGTCGAACAAGCCCAGCAGATGTACGAGAACTACCACCCGCAAGAGGTCTTGTCCGAGGCGGTCCAAGCACGCATCGAGGCCGTCCTTTCGCGGCAGTAGCCAAACAAGGATTCCGGTCCAGCGGCGACCGTATGGAGATGAGGCCTTGCCGATCGCCAGCGACGATGCGCAGGTGCCGGAGCGAAAGCGGCCCAGCGGGCCGTAATTGTCGACACGGCAGGATGAGCAAAGCGTGGGGCCAGCCATCCGTGAGAATGCAGGCGTGGCAGGCGAGGACGTCGCTGGACTCAACGGCACTGCTAGTGGCGCGGCAGAAAGCATCTCCCAGCTCTTGGCCAAGATCCTCAATCAGCTCTCGCTGAGCGCCTGGCTGCCTTCTGCCGCCTTGGTCCTGCTGGTCGCGTTCATTGTGGAAATTGGCTCAAATTTGACGCCGCCGACAATGCCTTCGTCGCTGGCGAACTCCGTCACAGCCCCAACTCATGGCTCGACGAAATGGGGGGTATCTGACGTCGTCAGTCGAACTTTTTCGCAGATCGGCCACGCGAGCTTCGGCGCGATCACGCTCTTGATTGTCGTCATCGTCGTTGCGACCATGATCACGCAGGCGTTCTCTTTTGAAGCCATCCGGTTTCTCGAGGGCTACTGGGGAACCAACTCCGGTACTGACAAGTTGGCCGCGAGATGGGCTCGCCGGCATCGGAAGCACCAGGCCACTCTGGTAGCCCGGTATGAGCAACTTATTGCTGTCGCCTGGCGCGACGTTGAGTCTGCAGTGCACAACCAATCGCCTCGCCTCACCAAGCCCATGCGCGACAAGCTTCAGGAGCGGGTCACCGGGAAGCCAGCTCGACGCCCCTTGACCGACGAGCAGAAGTCGGTTGTCGCTGCCGTCGACTGGGAGGCCCTTGTCCAGGCCGACGTGCTCAGGCAGCTACGTAACGTCGAGAAGGCCATGGCCGAGTATCCGCGCGATGCCAGCCGGATCATGGCGACACGACTGGGGAACGTTATGCGCCGCGCCGAGGCGGAGGCAGGTGCGGACGACGTTGAGCGCCTCGTTGAGCGGGTGTATCACTCGCTGCCGTTTTCGATGCAGCTCTCTCACGACGAACAACGTGCCCGTCTCGACCTCTATTGCTCGATGGTCTTCGTGCTTTGGTTCAGTACCCTCGCCGCGCTAGCTCGATTCGGGTGGTGGGCATGGCCTTACGCCGTGTCATTCGCTGGGGTAGCAATGCTCAGTTCGATAGTTGCTTACCGGGCGGCGATCGCAAGTGCTCGCTACTACGGGTCTTTGCTCGTTGGTATTGCCGAGTGGGCGGCGAGCGCGCCGGCTTAGGCCGGCGGTCCAGGGGCCTTGGATGTCCTCGGTACCAGCTTCTTGCTATGCGTTGGGCAAAACCGGATTTGTTGGTTGTCAGTCCCGTAGTCACAGTCGGGGCAGCAACGTTCTTGCTTGCTTAACCCTGGGACGCGACGATCCACCACCAACGCAGAATGCCCCTCCAACCCGGTCTTGTCGAGATCCCGCGTCTAGCACGTGCCGATTCTTAGTTCCCTGACCCGCTGTGCAGGCTGTGAAGGCCCCTTTTCGGTCCAACTGCTCTGAGCGAATCCCGACCCTGAGAGCAGTTGTGGGGTGAATTGTGCCGCCGAGCAGCAAGGTGCGCGGCAGGGCCGACCGTGGCTGGAGGCGACTCACCCCGGCCAGGGCTCCAGGAGAAGCGGTTTGGCAGCTGGCTATGCAGGGCGGCGCGGAACTTCCGGTCGTGTTGAACCCGGTCAATGTTCCCGTCCGGATAGCGTCGCCGGCGCCGGGTTATGAGTGCAAGTCGGCCGTCCGTGGCACATGTTGATGCCTTAAGGCAGACGACGGACCTGCACCCAACGTGCGGCGCAAAGAGCGCTGGCTGGAACCTGATGGAGCGGTAACGATGCCTCTGACCTGGGCATTTACCGGAGCGGGCGACCGGGATCGAACCGGCATGGCCAGCTTGGAAGGCTGGGGCTCTGCCATTGAGCTACGCCCGCGGGTTGTGAGAGAGAACGTGTCACGGGCCCCGACCGCGATGTGGGTCGGACTCCGCAACCAAGGTCGTTCTCGCTCGCTACCGGCTACGAAGATACCTGCAGACCGCGGGAGGCACGCCCGGCGACACCCTGTAGGGCTACCCCGCGATCGCCACAGGTGCGCTCATCCCCAGCGAACGGGAGTCGGGCCCCACGGCGACCGTGAACTGTCCGGTAGCGACCTTCCACCCGCTGGTGGCCCAGACCTGAAAAGCGCTGCGCGGCAGGCTCAAGGTCGCCGTGCTGCTGGCACCGGCCACCAGGCTCACCCGGGTGAAGCCTTTCAGCTCCCAAGGCGGCTCCCCGGCGGCGGCCGGGAACGCCAGGTACAGCTGGGGGACTGCCACGCCGGCTCGGGAGCCGGTGTTGGTGACGGTGAACTGGGCGGTGACCCTGCCGTTGACGTCCGGGGCGCCAACCGACAGGCCGCTGTACTGGAAGCTCGTGTACGACAGCCCGAATCCGAACGGGAAGAGCGGGGTCAGGTTCGCCGCGTCGAAGCCCCGGTAGCCGACGTTCAACGCTTCGGTGTAGTCGTAGCCGGTCGGGCCTGCCGGGTACTGGCCCGGCTGCATCACGGGATCCTGCGCGGCGCTGGTCGGGAAGGTGACCGGCAGGTGCCCGGATGGGTTGGAGTCGCCGAACAGCACGGCGGCGAGCGCCGCCCCGTCCGCCTCACCCGGGTACCACTGCTCCAGCACCGCGCCGGTCTGGTCCAGCCACGGCATCGTGACCGCGCCGGCGGTGTGCAGCGCGACGACGGTGCGCGGCTGGGCGGCAGTGACTTGGGAGATGAGCGCGTCCTGGTTACCCGGCAGGGCCAGGCCCGGCCGGTCCGCGTTCTCCCCGGAGTTGTCGGTGGCGATGACGACGGCCACATCTGCGCTGGCGGCTAGCGCCGCGGCCGCTGCCGGGTCACTCCCATCGTCGGTGAGCACCTGCACCCCGGGAGCGCGCGCGGCGATGCCGGCCGCGGGCGTGACCGACGCCGCCGGAATCACCCGGCTGGAGCCGGAAGCCCCGGGGAACAGGGTGGTGGCGTACGGGCCGATGACAGCAATCCGGTGCAGCCCGGAGCTGTCGAGCGGGAGCAGCCCGTTCGAGTTCTTCAGCAGCACGGTGGACTCGGCAGCTGCGCTACGGGCGAAGGCGGCATCGGCGGCCATATTCACCTTGGGGGTCGGTCGCGGGCCCAGCTTGCCGAGCTGCAGCTCCAGCCGGACCACGGTCGTGACCCGGGCGTCGATCGTGGCGGCAGACACCTTGCCGGCCTTCACGAGCGCGGGCAATCTGGCTCGCGGCGCTTCCACCGGCGGCCGCAGTTTTCATGACCGCGGCGGCCCGTACGGCGCGACGAAGGGCGCCAAACGCGCGATTGCCGTGGACGTGACCGGGCTGCCGCTGGCGGCACGCGTGCTGGCAGCGTCTACGCACGAGAACGAGAGCACCGCCGCGCTGCTCGCCGACCTCGCCGGCCGGCGGCAACACGAGCGGTTGGAGCTGGTGCTGGTCGACCGGGGCGTCACCACGCGGGCGGCCGACAAGCTCGGCCGCGAACACCAACTCGAGGTCCGCCGGGTGGGACTTGAAAAGAAGCGGGGCACGTTCGTTCCGCTCCCGCTGGCCTGGCGGGTGGAGGTCGCGCACGGCCGGCTGCTGCGCCATCGCCGTTTGGCCCGCTCGTTCGAGAACACCGTCGCCTCGGCCACCGGCTGGCTGCAGGTGGCCTGCCTGGCCGCGGCCCTGGACGCCATCTTCAGCCCGTCACCGCCGTGGCGGCGTCGACAGCGCGCCAGCTAACCCCGGCCCCCTGGCGCGGGCTCCTCCGGCAGCGACTGCTGCGACCTGGAGATTCGAACGTCACGAGGCACGAGAAGCCAGAGGGAAATCGGTGTCAAGCTCGCATGCGATGCGGGACACTCCGGCAGTGGGCACGCACGTTCCGGTCCAGCCAGCGGGTAGAGCGCTCCCGAGTGACTACGACGGTGACCCGGACCGGTTCGCGTCCAACCAGCTGGCCACGCGTCGCTTTTTGGCGGGTCACGACGTCCATCTGGACGTGGCCGAGCGCTTCGTCGATGAGCAGCTACGCCGCGTCGCTGACATTGGTGGCGGTAACGGCGTAGTGGCCCGGCTCCTGGTCCAGCGGGGCCTCGGGGTGGTCGTGGTCGATCGCGCGCACTATGTCGCCCTGGCCCCTCGGCCGGTCGTGCTGGCCGACGCCTGTCATCTGCCATTCGCTGACAACAGCTTCGACGCCGCCGCGGCGTTGTACATGCTCTACCACCTCTCCGACCCACTGGTCGCACTTCGCGAGGCGCGACGGGTCCTGCGTGCCGGTGGGCTACTCGCCGTATGTGCACCCAGCCGCCACAACGATCCGGAACTGGCAGCACAGCTACCGCATTGGGGTCAGCCGCTCAGCTTCGACGCCGAGAATGGCCCAGGTCTCCTTCGCCAGGTCTTCGACGACTGCGAGATCCAGCACTGGGATGCGCCCCTGGTTCACCTACCGGACCGGGAAGCGCTCGGACTTTACCTTCGCGGTCGAGGCTTGAGCGAACATCGCGCCCGCAGCGCCGCCGGCACGACGCCGACGCCACTGACGCTCACCAAGCGCGGCATGATCGGCTTCGCTCGCAAGACCGTTCGATGAAGCGCCGGTGCGCTGGCTCGAACACCGTCAGGGCCCCGCGCGCCGACTGCGGAAGCGCCCGAGAAACGTCGGGTGCAGCGGGCATCGACGCGCGCCAGGGGTGGCCACAGCAACGCGCGCGTGAACCGGCTTGGCCACGGTCCGCTGGGCTTGCCGCCGTACTCACTCCTGTTGACGATGCCCAGCTCGGCTTGCTGTTTTGTCGGAGGCTTCCGGCACGATCAGCGGCATGGCGGGCTGGCGCAAAGATGGCGCGGAAGCGGACGGTGGAGCGTTGGTGTCGCACACTGGCGCGCGGCTGGTCCGCCCGGTCGCGTTCAAGTTCGCCCTCGATGTCAACCGTGACCAGCACGAGGTGTTGATGCGGCATGCGGGAGCGGCCCGGTTCGCGTTCAACCATCACCTGGCCCGGGTGAAAGCGAATCTGGATCAGCGCAGCGCGGAAGCCTCCTACGGCATTCCGGCCGGGCAGCAGACTCCGGCGCTGTCGTGGTCGAAGGTCAGTTTCATCAACGAGTTCAACGCGTGGAAGACCGGCCGCACAGCCGACAGCCCGGCCAACGACGACGGCAGCCGTGGACTGGCCTGGCGGGCTGAGGTGTCCCAGGACGTGTTCGAGTGTGCCAGCGCCGAACGCCGCGCAGGCGCTGGCCAACTTCTCCCATTCGGTCGCCGGCGCCCGGAAGGGCAGAAAGGCAGGCTTCCCGAAGTTCAAGTCCCGCAAGAAGAACATTCCGGCGTTCAAGCTGCGCTCCAAGAGCCAAGCCCGGCGAAACGGCGCCGGTGCGGGTCGCCGGACCGAAAACACTGCGGTTTCCCAACCTCTGCCTGCTGCGGGTACACGGCTGCACGAAACGGGTCCGGCGGATGCTCGAGGCCGGTCGGCTGCACCTGCACGGAGCCAGCTTCCGGTTCGAGCGGGGACGCTGGTGGGTGTCCCTGCAGGGCATCGCCGCCGTGTTCCACCCGGCGCGACGGTCGACCGCCGGCCGTCATGAACTCGCCGGCGGGGATGGACGTCGGAGTCAAATCGCTCGCGGTCGTCGCGGACACGGCCGGTGTGGTGCTGCACCAGATCAAGGGGGTGGAAGCGCTTCAGCACGCGCAGCACAGGCTGCGGCGCGCCAACCAGGCTCAGGCAAGAACCAAACCCGGGTCGCACGGTCGCCGCAAAGCCCGCGAACGGCTCACGAAACTGCACGGGCGCATCGCATCGCTACGCGCTCAGACGGCGCACGAGATGCTCGAAAATGCTCGCGACCAGCCTGACCCGGTTGTGCCGTCGAAGATCTCAACCTCGCCGGCATGCTGCGCAACCACTCGCTTGCGAAAGCGCTGTCCGACGCCGGGCTCGGCGACCTCGGCCGGCTGCTGGCCTACAAGGCCGGCTGGTACGGCTGTGCGCTGGTCGAGGCCGACCGGTGGTACCCGTCGTCGAAGAGGTGCTCCGGCTGCGGTCAACTCGACGACGAGCTCACCCTCGGCCAGCGGACTACCGCTGCACCGACTGCGGGCTCGGCCTCGACCGGGACGTCAACGCGGCGATCAACCTCGCCCGCTGGCCCGACACATGTTCCTCCGCACCACCGCAAGCCGCCTGACGCGGGCACCTCGCGTCTGCACCCGCCTGAAGCGGGAAAGAGCCGATCGCCACCCTGCACCACCAGAACCACCGGGGCTTTGGATCGGAACCGGCGCAAGCCGGACGGCAACCAACCACCAGAAGTGGTCAAGGGAAGCCGGTGTCTCCCGAATAGGGACACGCTCAGTAAAAGCCGTCCCCGGCTCGCAGGCGCCACGCGTCGGTGATGAGCTCGCGGAGCCGGCGCTTGCCCACCCGCTCGAGGCGCACCATGACCAAAGGGAAGCCGCCGTAGCCGGGCGCGGTGAAGAACAGCTCCGGCTCCCCGAGTAAGAGCGCCTGCTTCTCGGCCTCGTCACCGACGTAGAGCACGGCGATGTCGGTGCGGATCGTGCGGCCGCGGCCCGGGACACGCTCGGGGTACGACCAGACGAAGCCCCGTCCGCCGACGCGGAAGTCGAAGCCGTCGCTGGGGATCTCGACGACATCGGCCAGTGACAGCGCGAGACGTCGAACGTCATCGCCGTTGGCCACGGCAGACCAGGTTAGTGCGGGGTGTAGACAGAGGGAGAACCGAGGAGGAGCAGTGCTGCGAGACATCCGGGAGCTCACCGCCGACCAGGCGGCGTATGCGGAAGAGTTGCGGCGCCGGTGGGGCGGGCTGCTGAGCTACCGCTACATCGGCCGCATGTTCAAGTCGATGGACAAGAACTCCGACGACACCGTGACCCTCCGCCACGATATGCGCAACGCAACCGGCGGGATCCTGCTCGCCGTGCTGGGTATCTCCTCGCCGGAGGGCGGCGGCATGACCGACCTCACCGCCGTGCCGAACCCGGTCATCCACTCGACGCAGATCCTCGATCCGGGGCATGGGGTCACGCGCATCGAGGTGCTCTCCGAAACCCTGCGCCAAGGCCGGCAGATGAGTTACAGCCGTTCGCGAATCGTCGATGCCGACGACCACAGCCGAACTCTCGCGCTCACCGAAGGCCAGGGCGTCGCGATCGGCACGCCGCCGGAAGGGCTCGGGCTGATGGACACCCAGTCCATCGACGTCGTCGACTCGCCCGACCTCCCGCCGCTCTATCAGGTGTTCGGGGCGACCCGGCGCGACGACGGCCACTGGGCGCTTCCGGAGCTGGCCGTCGAGCTCGCCTCGCCCGATGCCGCCCTGCACATCGGGCCGCAGTTCGTCGTCCTCGAGACGGCTGCGCTCGACCTCGCGTCGACCGTCGCGGGCACCGCTCGGCTGCAGGGCGTCTCGTCGCACGTCATGTTCCTGGCCCGCGGCAAGGAGGGACCGTTCCGTGCCGAAGGGGAAGCGTTCCAGGGGACGGAGGGCACCGTCGGAGCGCGGCTCGTCCTGATCGACGAGGGCGCCGGCGGGCGCGCCATCAGCACCGGGTCGTACACCTTCCGGGTCGTGTCCTAGTGGAGCTCTGGGAGCTGGTGGCCCGCGAGCGGATCCGTGACTCGATCGCGCTCTACAACTGGTCCGGCGACGCGTTCCGGCTCGAAGACCTGACGCGTGCCTTCTGCGAGGACGGTGAGCTCGAGGTCCGGGGAGAAGCACCCCGCAAGGGGCGCAGCGCGATCCTCGAATACCTCGGCGGGATAAGGGGAACCGGCGGTGGTGAAGACGCGAGAGCGGCCTTGAAAGCGGCCGCCGAGGCGTCGGGCATCAAGAAGATCGTCCGGCACAACATCGCCAACATCCGCTTCCTCGAGCTGACGCCGGAGCAGGCGAAAGTCTCCTGCTACTTCACGGTTTTCACCGAGATCGGGCTGGACCATTACGGCCGCTACCGCGACACGTTCGTCCCGGTGGGGGAGGAGTGGCTGATCCGCCATCGTTTCGTGTCGACCGATTGGCGGGCCGAGAACTCGACGATGGCGGGGCCTTCCTCCGTCCACTGAAACCTCAGTATCCGTAGACCAGCCGGCGACGTTTGGCGTACGCGCGTCGCCACGAGAGCTTGTACAGCCAGCCCAGGATCTTCGGAGCGGCCGCGATCACGCCGGCGACCTCTTGCTCCGTCATGTGGTCGAACATGATGCAGGCGAACATCGGCAGATCGGCGCGCGTCTCCTTCATGTGCCGCTTGCCGTCGGCCTGCCACTCGGCGGCGCCGAAGTGGCGACGGATCAGCGGGAGCGCGGACTCCTCCTCGCGGTCGAGGTGGCGGTTGATGAGGACCGACAGCTGCTCCAGCGCCATGGCGCGGACCTTCAGCAGCGTGCCGCGTTCACTGATGATCGCCAGCAGCGGGTCGATCTCCTGATGCTCGACCTCGAGGGTGTCGAGCACGACGGCGGCGGCCGGGTCACGCCGGCGCAGGTGCGGCCAGATGCGGGTGTCCTCGCCGTGGTGATGGTTGTGCAGGCTGCGGACCATGGTGCCGATCTGCTCCTCGATCGCCTCGGCACGCGGCCCGTACCCCGGTGCCTCGGCCGCGGCCTCGGCGAGGCGGGCGAACTCGCGGCGGAAGGTCTGGTGGGCCAGCATGAAGATGCTCAGGTCCGGCTCGCGGGTCGCATCGGTGAGCAGCTCGGGCGGGATCGTGATCCCGTGGGTGGTGGTGGGTGCTGCGGTGTACATCGCGGTCTCCTGACGGGAGCGGTGGGTGGGACATCCGCACCGTCGGGCAGCGCGTCAGCGAACGGCTTGTGGGTGACTAGTGGGTGCTCTTGTGGCGAGGGCGGCGCAGCGTTCGGCCCACCAGGTCAGGCCCGTCTCGCGGCAGTCCGACTCGGCGCGTACCCGATGCTCGGCGCTCGCTTCCCCGTCGCCGAGCGCCGCTGCCAGCCGGGCCAGGTAGTAGTCGACGGGCCCGAAGACGACGGTGTTGCCTCCGACCGCGAACCACCCCGAGTACGGCAGCAATTGCTCGTAGCACCAGTGCATGCGCGCCACGTGACCAGCTGCCACAGCTGCCTGCGCAGCCACCGCCAGCAGCGAGATCTCGGACCAGTCCTTGAGCACGACGGGGGAGTCGGCGTCGAGCAGCGCGCGTGCCTCATCGAGGCGGCCCGCTTCGGCGAGCGTCCACACCCGTAACGATTGCGCGAAGAGCGGGGCCACTCCGGAAAGCGAATCCAGCTGCTCGGCGACGGCGGCCCAGCGTTCGTTGACGGTGTTCAGCATCGCGCGGATGACGTCGGTCAGCGCGTCGGTGGCGAAGAATCCCAGCTGCCGCTGCGCTGCCAAGGCCTGCTCGTACGCCTCCTCGGCTTCGATCAGGCGCCCGTCGGCGAGCAGCCGCAGCGCCACCCACATGTCGTGGATCGTGGTGGCCGGGCGAAGCGAGAGCCGCCGCAGGAGCGGTTCGCAGGCAGCGGCATCGGCATCAGCTCCGCTGACGTCGAACAGCTGCATCCGGAGCATGGCCGACACCTCACGGCCCAGCAGCTCGAATCCCGGGCATGCCCTCCTGCGCGCCGAGCTCCACCAGCTCCTGCCCGACGGCGACCAACTCGGCGGCAAAGCGCGGCTGGTTGACCGACTGGCACCGGTAGCTCAAGGCGACGGCGAGCAGCCGCGGGTCCTGCAGCCGCCGGGCCATCTCCACCGCCGCAGCGCTGAACTCGTCGCAGCGCGGATCGTCCGATCCGTCGTACAACTCGGCCGCCAACGCCCCCAGCAGCCGGCACCGCAGAGCGGAATCGGCCTCGGGCAGGCTTGCGAGCGCCCGTTCGGTGCGGCCGACGATGTCGAGGTCGACTTCGGCGTAGCTGTGCAGCGTCCAGACGGATGGCGCGTCGAGTGCGACGAGCGCGAGAAGCGGCAGCTCCGGGTCGTCTGTGAGGTCAGCCGTGCGGATGGCCGCCGCTCGCGTCTCCCGGGCAGCGACCCAGTCGCCGGCGTCGAGCTGTACCCGCACCAAAGTCAGCTGCAGTCCGACGACCACCTGCCAGTCCGGATCCGGCTGCGCCTTCGCGAGCTCGACGGCCTTGCTGAACCACGAGGCGGCCTCGTCGAACGCGAGCCGCTGACGCGCGGAAACCCCTGCAGCGTGGGCGAATTGCGCAGCTCGCGCGCTCTCGGACGGCCCGGCTGCGATGGCGTGGAAGGCGATGGCCGCCGCATCGCCGCCCCGGACCTCGAGCGCAGCGGCAGCCTGCGCGTGCACCCGGGTGCGTCGCATCGGCCGAAGGTCCGACTCGAGCGTCTCGCGCACGAGATCGTGAATGAACCGCAGCCGGCCCTGCCCGCTCTCGACGAGCACCCCGTGGACGGTGGCGAGGTCGAGCGCGTCGAGCAGCTGCTCCTCGGCTTCGAATGTCACCGCCGCCAGCAGATCAGGGTCGATCTCGCGGCCGAGCACCGCGGCGGTCGACAGCAACTCGCGCGTCGTCTCGGGCAGCCGTCCCAGGCGACGGCGCAGCACATCGCGAACGGTCGGCGGCACGCCGGCAAAGAGCGCGTCCGTCCCTTCAGAGGCCGCCAGCTTGACGCTTTCCGCCAGCAGGAACGGATTGCCGGCGGTCCGGGTCGACAGCTGGGAAACCTGTGACGCATCCAAGGCAAGCCCGAGGGAGGCCGAAACCTCAGCAATAGCAGCCGAATCCAGGCCGTCGAGCGAGACGTGTAGCGCGCCTTCGCGGCCCAGCCGGCCCAGCGCGTCGTCGAGCAGTGGGCCGCCCTCGCCAGATCGCAGGGTCGCGACGACCATCACCCGGCCTCCCCGCCGGAGTGCGATCAGGTCGAGCAGCAGCCGCAGCGACGCGGAGTCGGCCCAGTGCAGGTCGTCCAGCACGATGAGCAGCGGCTCCTTGGCGGACGCCACAGCAAGGTGACGCGCGACCGCGTCGTGCTGGCGAAACCGCGCCTCGGCGCCGTCGGATCTGGCGGCGTGGGGCGGCGCGTCCTGCCCGAGCAGGGCGGAGAGCCGGTCGGCGACTTCGGGTCCGGGTGGGAAAGCATGCACCAACGGCGTCAGCACCTGCTGCCAGGGCCACAGCGCCGGAACGCCTTCAGCTTCCGGGCAGCGTCCCCACGCGATCTGCCAGCCGCCCGCCCGCAGCCGCTCGCAGACGGCCTCGGCGAGGAACGTCTTGCCGATCCCGGACTCGCCCGAGATGACTGCCGTTCGTATCCCACCCGTGAGCGCCTCACTCGCTGCGGTCAACAACGCCGAAAGGGGAGCGGCTCGCCCGATGGGGCTGCGTTCGGCGGCCGGTGCCGCCGCGAGCTCGGGCGTGCGCTGCGCGGGAACCGCGGGCACCACGCTCGCCGCACGCGACAGCGGCGCACTCTCCCTGGGCGCCGTCCAGTCGAGTTCCGGGGCCTGGGCGAGCAGCTGGCTTTCGAGTTGCCGGGCGGCCGGCGTCGGATCGATGCCCAGCTCGTCGGCGAGCAGCTCCCGCGCCTGCCGCAGCACCTCGAGCGCCTCGGCCTGCCGGCCGGTCCGGTACAGCGCGAGCGCGAGCAGGCGCCACAGCCCCTCGCGCAGCGGATGCTCCCGGGCCAGCGCCTCGATCGCCGGAACGGCTTCGGCGGCTTGCCCAGCGGCCAGCGCCGCCGCCATCCGGTGCTCGCGAGCCACCAGCCGCCACTCGGCGAGCCGGGCCACCTCCGCCTCCGCCCAGGCCTCGTCGGCGAAATCCGCGTACGCCGACCCCCGCCACAACGCCAGCGCGGCGTCGAACGTCTCGCCGGCCTTGCCCGGGCGTCCCTCAGCCAGCAGCCGGCTTCCCTCGCCGACCATCCGCTCGAAGGTGACCGCGTCGACCTCGTCACCCTCCTCGACGCGCAGCGCGTAGCCGGGGGAGGACGACACGAGCCGGCGGGCATGGGTGCGAGGCGGGCGGTCGGGCTCGAGCGTGCGCCGCAGATTGGAGACGAAAGCCTGCAGCGAACCCACCGCCCGGGGCGGCGGCTCACCGCTCCACAGGTCATCGAGCAGCCGGTCGACCGAGACGACCTCACCGCCCGCGACCAGCAGCCGGGCCAGCACTGAACGCTGGCGCGGGCCGCCCAGCTCGAGCGGCCCTGATGCCCCCAAGGCCGCCAGCGGGCCCAGCACCAGGAACTTCATCGGACCTCCCCGGCCCGATTCTCTACGGCGGATCCCGCTGCGCCGCGCTTTTGCCGCATTGGCTGCGTTCGTGCTGGCAGCAGTGGGTATGCGTGCAGCACCATAAGATCGGGGGCACGCCGCGGGGCGTAGCGTAGTGGCTAGCGCGCCTGCTTTGGGAGCAGGAGATCGGGAGTTCGAATCTCCCCGCCCCGACTGCCCGATGCCATACCAATTCCCCGTCCCAATGCCCTGGAGAGCTGCGCCGACGTGAAGGCCACCAAAGAAGCCCTGAGCCCCACTCGAATCAAGGTCACGATCGAGGTTCCGTTCGAGGAACTGTCCGATGACCTGGCGTCGGCGTACAAGCGGATCGCCAGCCAGATCCGGGTTCCGGGCTTCCGTCCGGGCAAGGTCCCGGCCCGCATCGTCGACCAGCGGATCGGTCGCGGTTACGTGCTCAACGAGGCATTGCCCGGCGCCCTCGACCGCTTCTACGGCCAGGCGCTCGAGCAGGAGCAGATCGCGGCGATCTCCTCACCCGAGGACGTCGACGTCAAGGAGTTCAACGACGGCGAGCAGCTCGTCTTCACGGCCGAGGTCGACATCCGTCCCGAGGTCACGCTTCCCGAGCTGGACTCCATCGCGCTCACGGTCGACGACATCAAGGTGACCGACGAGGACGTCGACCAGCAGATCGAGGGCCTGCGTGACCGGTTCGCCACGCTGCAGCCGGTCGAGCGTCCGGTCGCCGACGGCGATTACCTCACGATCGACCTGTCGGCCACGATCGACGGCGACCTCGTGCCCGACTCGGAGTCGAAGGGGATGTCGTACCTGGTCGGATCAGCCAACCTGATCGAAGGCCTCGACGACGCCATCCGCGGGGCGGGCGAGGGTGACGAGCGCACGTTCCCGACCGAGCTGAAGATGGGCGACTACGCCGGTCAGACGGCCGACGTGCAGGTCAAGATCATCAGCGTCAAGGAGAAGGAGCTCCCCGAGCTCGACGACGAGTTCGCCACCACGGCGAGCGAGTTCGACACCCTCGACGAGCTGAAGGCCGACCTGCGCGAGCGCCTCACCCGGGTACGCCGCTTCGAGCAGGGCGCGCAGGCCCGCGACCGGCTCATCGACAAGCTGGACGAGATCGTCGAGGTGCCGCTGCCCGAGTCCGCGGTGAAGGCCGAGGTCGACGCCCGCGAGCACAACATGGAGCACCAGCTCGAGCGCCTCGGCGTCAGCCGCGCCGTCTACCTCGAGACCGAGGGCAAGACCGACGAGGAGTTCACCGCCGAGCTGCGCGAGTCCTCGGAGAAGGCGGTCAAGTCGCAGCTCATCCTCGACGCGCTCGCCGAGAAGGAGGAGATCGGCGTCGAGCAGGACGAGCTCACCGAGCACCTGGTGCGCCGCGCCCAGCAGTCCGGCATAGCGCCGCAGGACTTCGTCAACCAGGTGGTTCAGAGCGGCCAGATCGGCGCCCTTTTCGCGGAGGTGCGGCGCGGCAAGGCGCTCGCCCAGCTGCTCGAGCGCATCACGATCACCGACGAGTCGGGCAACGCCGTCGACCTGTCGACGCTCGAAGTGGACGACGACGACGATGCCGGCGCGATCGACGACGAGGAAGCGGCGTATCAGGCCGAGCTCAATGCCGACCCCGGCGATGACGACCTCGATGACGACCTCGATGACGACCTCGACGAGGACGAGGACCTCGAGGACCCGGAGCACCCGCACGAGCACCCGCGGGAGGAGCAGTTCGAGCCGGAGGCCGGAGCGGCGGACGCGGCGAAGTCAGCTGAGAGCTGAGCACTCGCGTCACGCCTACGGCGCAATACCAAATCATCCGCCTACGGCGAAACCGTCACACGAGCGCCGCTTCAGGTGACGACCACGTGGTTGAGTCGGAACAAGTCGACAACGAGACGCCTAGCGGGGCGCACCCCGTCCGGCCCCAACGACAAGGAGCGGCATGAGCGACCTCATCGTCCCGACGCTGCGCGGCCCCGGTCCCGGCGCACCGACCCTGGATGACCGCGTCTACGACCGTCTCCTGCGCGAGCGGATCATCTTCCTCGGCAGCGTCGTCGAAGACACCATCGCCAACGCGATCTGCGCCCAGCTGCTGCTGCTCGCGGCCGAGGATGACAAGCGCGACATCTCGCTGTACATCAACTCGCCCGGCGGCTCCGTCACCGCCGGCATGGCGATCTACGACACGATGGAGTTCATCCCGAACGATGTGTCGACGGTCGCCATCGGGCTCGCTGCGAGCATGGGCCAGTTCCTGCTCTGCGCCGGCACCAAGGGCAAGCGTTACGCCACCCCGCACGCGCGGATCATGATGCACCAGCCGTCCGGCGGCATCGGCGGTACCGCGGCCGACATCGCGATCCAGGCCGAGCAGATGATCCACACCCGGCGGGTCCTGCAGGACCGCATCGCCTTCCACACCGGGCAGACCATCGAGCGCATCGAAGAGGATTCCGACCGCGACCGCTGGTTCACAGCAGACGAAGCGGCGGAGTATGGCTTCATCGACCGCGTCGTGGCGAAGGCCGCTCAGGTGCCGAGCGCCGGCCCGGTCAGTTAAGAGGAGACGCAGATGAGTGAGCTCAAGCTCCCGATGACGGCCGCCGAGGCCGTGCGGGCCCAAACCGCCAGGTACGTCCTGCCCAACATCATCGAGCGCACCAGCCGCGGCGAGTACGGCATGGACCCGTACTCCAAGCTGCTCAAGGAGCGCATCGTCTTCCTCGGCGTCCAGATCGACGACGTCTCGGCGAACGACGTGATGGCACAGCTGCTCTACCTGGAGTCCGAGGACCCCGACCGCGACATCAACATCTACATCAATTCGCCCGGCGGCTCGTTCACGGCGCTCACCGCCATCTACGACACGATGCAGTACATCCGGCCCGACATCTCGACGGTCTGCCTCGGCCAGGCCGCCAGCGCCGCAGCCGTCCTGCTCGCCGCCGGCACCAAGGGCAAGCGCTTCGCCGTCCCCAACGCCCGCATCCTCATCCACCAGCCGTCCGGCTCCGGCGAGGGGCAGTCGTCGGACATCGAGATCCAGGCGAACGAGATCATGCGGATGCGCGCGCTGCTGGAGCGCATGCTTGCCGAGCACACCGGGCGCACCGCGGAGCAGGTCCGCAAGGACATCAACCGCGACAAGATCCTCACCGCAGCGGAGGCCGTCGACTACGGCCTCATCGACGAAGTGCTGAAGTCGCGGAAGACATCTGCACTACGTGCGGCGGGTTGAGCCGCCGATAACTCAAACATCGGGCGATGCTCGGGGTAGCGTCACGTGCCAGATCGGGCACAAAAGCTCTACCAACGAAGCACGGTTCGTCGCACCATTGATAGACCAGCACAGACCAGCAGCCGGGCAGCAGCCCTAGCCCGCAGGACAGTCAGGGGAGTGGTCGGTGGCCCGCATCGGTGACGGCGGCGACCTGCTGAAGTGTTCTTTCTGCGGCAAGTCGCAGAAGCAGGTCAAGAAGCTCATTGCCGGCCCCGGCGTCTACATCTGCGACGAGTGCATCGATCTTTGCAACGAGATCATCGAAGAGGAGCTCTCCGAGTCCTCGGAGCTCAAGTGGGACGACCTGCCCAAGCCGAAGGAGATCTACGAGTTCCTCGACTCGTACGTCGTCGGGCAGGACACCGCGAAGAAGACCCTCTCGGTGGCGGTCTACAACCACTACAAGCGGGTGCAGGCGGGCGCGACCGACGGAAAGTCCGAGGTCGAGCTGGCCAAGAGCAACATCCTGCTGCTGGGCCCGACCGGCTGTGGCAAGACGCTGCTCGCCCAGACCCTCGCCCGGATGCTCAACGTCCCGTTCGCGATCGCTGATGCCACGGCTCTCACCGAGGCCGGCTACGTCGGCGAGGACGTCGAGAACATCCTGCTCAAGCTGATCCAGGCGGCCGACTACGACGTCAAGAAGGCCGAGACCGGGATCATCTACATCGACGAGGTCGACAAGATCGCCCGCAAGTCGGAGAACCCGTCGATCACCCGCGATGTGTCCGGCGAGGGCGTCCAGCAGGCGCTGCTGAAGATCCTCGAAGGCACCACCGCGAGCGTCCCGCCGCAGGGCGGCCGCAAGCATCCGCACCAGGAGTTCATCCAGATCGACACCACCAACGTGCTGTTCATCTGCGGCGGTGCGTTCGCCGGACTGGACAAGGTCATCGAAAATCGCATCGGCAAAAAGCAGCTCGGCTTCCGCGCGGTGCTGGCCAGCAAGTTCGACGAGGACCGCTCCGACATCTTCACCGACGTCATGCCCGAAGACCTGCTGAAGTTCGGCATGATCCCGGAGTTCATCGGCCGGCTGCCGGTGATCACCAGCGTCAACAGCCTCGACCGTGACGCGCTGATCCAGATCCTCACCGAGCCGAAGAACGCGCTGGTGCGCCAGTACCGGCGCCTGTTCGAGCTCGACGGCGTCGACCTCGACTTCTCCGATGACGCCATGGAAGCCATCGCTGACCAGGCGATCCTGCGCGGCACCGGCGCCCGTGGACTGCGGGCGATCATGGAAGAGGTGCTGCTCTCGGTGATGTACGACATCCCGAGCCGCAAGGACGTCGCCAAGGTCGTCGTGACCCGCGAGACCGTGCTCGAGCACGTGAACCCGACGATCGTGCCGCGCGAGGTCGCCGCCAAGCGCGAGCGGCGCGAGAAGTCCGCCTGAGCGCGGCTGCCGGACGACGGGCTGGAGCGCCCTTGGGTCAAGCCTCCCGGTAGCCCGCCAGCTGGCGTAGCGACGCGACGAGGCGCCCGGTCTCGTCCCAGAGCGTGCACGTCTCGTCGAGCCAGCCGCCGCCCACGACCTGCGCCTTCTGCTCCGCGATGAGCCAGCCGGCGGCGGGCAGCGCGCGAAGGTGCGCATCGAGGGTCACGGTCGGCACCCAGCCGCGCAGGCCGAGGTCGAACGTCACCGGTGGGGGAGCGTCGCCGATGATCAGCATCCAGAACGGGTCGATCGGGCCGCCGTCGGCCCGCCGAATCCAGGCCCTGACGACCCCCTGACCTGAGGGTTCGTGGCGGATCCAGCCGGTGGTGGCGGGATCGAGGCGCATGTCCAGATGCGCGGCGACGCCCAGGCGCCCGCCGGTCGGGGTCGTGGTCGCCGAGCGCATGCATTCATCGGGCGGCGGAAGGACCGGTGCGGCCGCCGTCGCTGCGGTGAAGCGCGGCGCCTCGTCGGGCAGGGTGCCGGCGGTGATCAGCACCTCGGCGCGTACCAGGCCCTCCTGGCGCAGCGAGGCGCGCAGGAAGCCGACGCGCCGGCCCGAACGCAGCTGCTCGATCTCCACGTCGGCGGGCCCCGGATCTGGTGCGGACGCGAAGTGCGCGCTCACGCCCAGCGGGTGTGGGTAGTCGCCGCCCTCCAGGGCAGCCGCGACGACCTGCGAGAGCAGGTAGCCGCCGTGGATCTTGTCGCCGATCGACCAGGACGGATCAAGGTCGACTGTCGTGCCCGTCACCCCTGTGACGTTATGCGGCCCCGGGCCGAAGCCCGGGGCCGCCTGGACGTGAGGTTGGCGATGCGCGCCAGATCTAGTGCTCGGCGTACGCCCGCAGCTCGCGGGTGATGATCTCGTTGATCTGGGTCTTGGGCGTGCCGTCGACAACGAACACGCCGATGGTGGAGGTACCGCGCCAGACGCACCAGGACTGCGGGTTCGAACCCTGCTGCCCACCGCAGGTCATCTGGCCGCCGGCGGCACCCGGGATAGCGAGGTGCACACCGGACTCCACATTGCCGGGGTCCGGCGTCATGCTGAACTTCACCAGCGATGCGAAATCAGCCGTGAGCTGGGACGCCGGCGGGTGGAAGGCGAAGGAGACGATCGCCGGGCTGCCCGCGCTGTAGCTGGCGAAGCTCATGGTCTTGGCGACCGTCGGGTTCCACTTCTTGGCGTCGGCAAGGATGCTCGCCCGCATCGCCGCGGAGCTGGCCGCCGGCTGCAGCTTGAAGCCGGCCACGTTGGACGGGAAGTTGTATTTCGCGACGGGCGCGGTCACCGGAGCGACCGGACCGGTGGCGTTGTCCGTCGACGACTTCTTGCTCAGCTGCGTGTAGCCGAAGTAGCCACCGCCGGCGAGGACGACGACCAGGGCCCCGGCGAGCAGGCGCTTGTCGACGGGCTTGCGGTCCTTCTTGGCCTTCTTCTCGGGCTCGGCGAACAGGCCCTCGTCCTCCTGCGCCGGGGGCAGCGGAGGCAGCGCGTCCTCGGCCGGCGCGAAGACCGGGGGCGGGAACGCGGCGGGCTGCGCGGGGGCGAAAGCGGCCGTGGGCTGGGTAGGAGCGAACGCCGGGGGCTCAGCCGGCGGGGGCGGGTAGACGCCGGGGGAGAAGGACTCCGTCGCGGGAGCGGGAGCGCCGAACTGCGGGGCGAGGGGCAGGCTCGCGAAGTCGTGCAGGCTCTCGAAGTCGCCGCCGGCCGGCTGCGGCTCGACGTACGTGGCCGGAGCGGCCTGGTAGAGCGGAGCGCCCTGGGGGGCCGGCATCGGCTGGTAGAGCTGATCGCCCCAGGCCGGAGGCGCCAGCGGCGTCTCGGTAGGTGCGAACGCCGGAACCTCGGGAGTGCCGAACGCCGAGGGCTCGGGACCAGCGAAATGCGGGGCCTCGTCGCGCGGAGCGGGGACGGCCGATGCGGCCGGTGGCTCGAACGGCTCACCCGGCAGGATGGTGCGGGCGGCCTGGGCCGCGCCAGATGCGCCGGACTGCTGCTCCACGGGGACCTCCTCGGGCGTGCCGGCGCGCGCCGGCGACCTTTCCTCTCGCAAGCCATCGGCAATTGGGCTGGATGGCTGAACCCTTGAGCCGGATGGATCGCGATCGGGCGGCAACCGTCTTCGCTGGGGCCCTGACAGACTGGGCCGGTGGCTGCCAAGCGCTGGGGCATGACCGTCCCGTTCAACAACGTCCCGCTCGCCGAGCACGCCGACCTCTTCCGGGAGTTGGCTGACCTCGGCTACACCGACGTCTGGTCCAGCGAGGTGGACGGCGCCGACGGCTTCACGCCGCTCGTGCTCGCCGCCGCCTGGTCGCCCGACCTGCACCTCGGCAACGCGATCATCCCGGCGTATCTACGGGGCCCGGCGCTGCTCGCGTCAACGGTCGCCGCGATGGCCGAGACGGCTCCCGGCCGGTTCTCGCTCGGCCTCGGCACCAGCAGCAACGTCATCGTGGAGCGCTGGAACGGCATCCCGTTCGACAAGCCCTACGCGCGCGTCCGCGACACCCTCCGCTTCCTGCGCACCGCCCTGACCGGCGAGAAGGTGACGGCCGAATACGAGACCTTCGCGGTCAGGGGCTTCCGGCTGTCGCGCCCGCCTGCCCAGATCCCCCCGCTGCTGGTCGCAGCGCTGCGCCCCGGGATGCTGCGCCTCGCCGGACGCGAGGGCGACGGTGTGATCCTGAACTGGCTGTCGGTGGAGGACGTCCCCACAGTGATCAGCCATGTGACGGACGCCGCTGCGGCGGCCGGCGGCGGCGAGAAGGATGTGGTCGCCCGGATCTTCGTGCTGCCGTCCGAGGACGAGACCTACGTCCGCGAGGTCGGCCGCCGCATGATCGCGTCGTACCTGACCGTCCCCGTCTACACCGCCTTCCACCAGTGGCTCGGCCGCGGCGAGATGATCGCACCGCTGCTCGAGAAGTGGGCGGCCGGCGATCGCAAGGGCGCCCTCGAGACGATTCCCGACGAGCTGGTCGACGCCCTGATCGTGCACGGCTCGCCCAAGGAATGCCGCGAGCACCTCGAGCGCTACGTCGCCGCCGGGATCAAGACGCCGGTGATGGCCCTGATCCCCGCCGACTACGAGCTGCCCGCGATGCTGCGCGCCCTCGCGCCGACCTGATGTACCTCCCGCGCCCCGATCAGGCGCGCAGCGACGAGGAGTGGCGCACCTTCCTGCGCCGGCATCCTTTCGGTCAGCTGGTGGCGGCCGGCCGCGGACGTGACGTCCCGGTCATCGCGCCTACCCCGTTCGTCCTCGAGCCCGACGACACCGTGCTCCTGCACCTCGCGACGCCCAACCCGATCTGGGCCGCCATCGCCGAGAACCCCCTCGTCGTGCTGGCCGTCACCGGCGACGTCGCCCACATCCCGGGGCCGTGGAAGGCGATCGGTGACGAGGATCCGGCCCGCGGGATCCCGACGCAGTACTACGGGGCTGTGCAGCTGACAGCGCGAGTCGAGCTGCTCGAGACACCCGGCGAGGCGACGGAGGTCCTGCGCCGCACCGTCGACGCGTTCGAGATCGCCGCCGATCTCGTCGACCCGCAGGAGCACGCGTCCAAGCTTCCCGGGATCAGAGCTGCCCGGCTGCACCCGCAAAGCGTCGCGGCGAAGTTCAAGTTCGGCGGCAACGTCGATGCGGCCCACCGGCTCGCCGTCGCCGAGCGGCTGGCAGCGCGCGATGCGCCGGGTGATCGCGAGGCGCGGCAAGCCCTGCTCACGCGGCTAGAAAACTCGAAGGGCCCTACCGTCACTGATCTCTAGACTCGGGTCCATGCCCATCGAACTGCCTCCGCAGTACGACCCCACCGTCGTGGAGGTCCCGGGCTATCAGCGCTGGCTCGACGCCGACGTCTTCACCGCGGGACGGCCCGAGCGGTCGGACCGGCCGATGTTCTCGCTGGTCATCCCGCCGCCGAACGTGACGGGGCAGCTGCACATGGGCCACGCGTTCGAGCACGCGCTCATGGACGCGCTCACCCGGATGAAGCGGATGCAGGGCTTCGACGTGCTCTGGCTCCCGGGCATGGACCACGCGGGCATCGCCACGCAGAACGTGGTCGAGCGCGAGCTTGCCAAGGAGGGGCTGAGCCGGCACGACCTCGGCCGCGAGAAGTTCGTCGAGCGGGTCTGGGCATGGAAGGCGGAGTACGGCGGCCGCATCCTCGGCCAGATGCGCCGCCTCGGCGACGGCGTCGACTGGAGCCGCGAGCGCTTCACCATGGACGAGGGCCTCTCGCGCGCGGTCCGCACCGTCTTCAAGCGGCTCTACGACCAGGACCTGATCTACCGCGCCGAGCGGATCATCAACTGGTGCCCGCGCTGCCACACGGCGCTGTCGGACATCGAGGTGGACCACCGCGAGGTCGACGGTGAGCTGATCACGATCCAGTACGGGCCGCTGACCGTCGCGACCACACGGGTCGAGACGATGCTCGGTGATACGGCCGTCGCGGTGCATCCCGATGACGAGCGCTACAAGCACCTCGTCGGGACGATGGTCGAGCTGCCGCTGACCGGACGGATGATTCCCGTGGTGGCCGACGAGCACGTCGACCCGAGCTTCGGATCCGGTGCGGTGAAGGTGACCCCGGCGCACGATCCGAACGACTTCGAGATCGGCCAGCGGCACAACCTCCCGTCGCTCACGATCATGGACGAGGGCGGCAACATCACGGTCCCCGGCCCGTTCGAGGGGCTGGACCGCTTCGAAGCGCGGCCGGCCGTCACCCAGTCGCTGCGCGAAGAGGGCCTGATCGTCGCCGAGAAGCGTCCGTACGTGCACTCGGTCGGGCACTGCTCGCGCTGCGGCACGGTCGTGGAACCGCGGCTGTCGCTGCAGTGGTTCGTGCGCGTCGGCCCCTTGGCCAAGCGGGCCGGCGATGCGGTGCGGGGCGACGAGACGCGCTTCTTCCCGCCGGAGATGGCCGCGCGCTTCTTCTCGTGGGTCGACAACATGCACGACTGGTGCGTGAGCCGCCAGCTGTGGTGGGGGCACCGGATCCCGGTCTGGTACGGGCCCAACGGCGAGACGGTCGTGCCCGGCCCGGACGAGGACCCTCCGTCAGGCGAGGGCTGGACCCAGGACGAGGACGTCCTCGACACGTGGTTCTCGTCGGCGCTCTGGCCGGCATCGACCCTCGGATGGCCCGATAACACAGCGGATTTCGCTCGCTACTACCCGACGAGCGTGCTGATCACCGGTTACGACATCATCTTCTTCTGGGTCGCCCGGATGATGATGTTCTGCACGTTCATCGCACCCGAGGTGCCTTTCCGTGAAGTGATGGTTCACGGTCTGGTGCGCGACGCGCGCGGCAAGAAGATGAGCAAGTCGGCGGGCAACGTCGTCGATCCGCTCCTGCTCATCGACAGGTACGGCGCCGACGCGCTGCGCTGGACGCTGGCCCGTGCCGCTAACCCGGGCGGCGACGTCCCGCTGTCCGAGGAATGGGTCGAGGGCAGCCGCCGCTTCGTCAACAAGCTCTGGAACGGCACCCGCTTCGCGCTGATGAACGGGGCCGACCCGGCGCTGCCGCTGGATGAGGCGCAGCTGACGACCGCCGACCGCTGGATCCTCACCCGCCTCGATGAAGTGACCGCTGACGTCGTCGCGTACTACGACGCGTTCGAGTTCGGCCGCGCCTGCGACGCGCTCTTCCACTTCGCCTGGGACGAGCTCTTCGACTGGTACGTCGAGCTCGCCAAGGTGCCGCTGCGGGGTGAGGCTGCCGATGCCGACCGTACGAGGGCGGTGCTCGGCCGCTGCCTGGACACCGTGCTGCGGCTGCTTCATCCGGTGATCCCGTTCGTCACCGACGAGCTCTGGCGAGCCCTGTCGGGGCTGGCCGAGACGGGGGAGACGGTCGCGCTGGCCGACTGGCCGGCCGAGGCCGGACGGCGTGACGCTGCGGCCGTCGCCGAGCTCGGGCGGCTGCAGGAGCTGGTCGCCGAGCTACGGCGGTTCCGTACCCAGCAAGGGATCCCGTCGCGGCGCAAGCTCGGCGCGGTGCTGCTGGCTGCTGACGCGGATGGCAGGACCTTCGCCGAGACCTGGTCGGCGCAATTGGCTTCGCTGGCCGATCTCACCATCGACATCGGGTCCGGCGCTCCCGAGGGTTGGGAAACGTTGACGGCCGGCGGCATGTCCGTCGCGCTCGACCTGCTCGGCTCGATCGACGTTGAGGCTGAGCGGGCGCGCCTGACCAAGGCGCTGGACGCTCAGGCAAAGGAAATCAAGCAGACCGGCGGGAAGCTCAGCAACGACGGCTTCCTTGCCAAGGCACCGGAGGCCGTCGTGGCGGAGATCCGGCAGCGTCACGAGGCTGCTCTCGCCGAGCAGGCGCTGCTTCAATCGCGGCTGGATCGCCTTGGCTGACACCGGACCCGCAGCCGCCGGTGCCGTGCGCGCCGAACTCGCCCGGGTCGAGAAGGCGCTGGCGGGTCGTTTCCCGCACCGGATGATCCCGGACCTCGACCGGATGCGGCAGCTGGTCGATCTGCTCGGCCACCCCGAGCGGGCGTACCCGTCGATCCACCTGACCGGCACCAACGGCAAGACCTCGACCGCCCGGATGATCGACACCCTGCTGCAGGCCTTCGGCTTGCGCACCGGGCGCTACACCTCGCCGCACCTGGAGTCGGTGACCGAGCGGATCAGCATCGACGGCCTTCCGGTGACCCCCGAGGTCTTCACGGCGGTGTATGACGACGTCATCCCGTACGTCGAGCTCGTCGACGCGCAGTCGGCGGAGCGGGTCACCTTCTTCGAGCTGCTGACGGCGATGGGCTTCAGTGCGTTCGCCGACACCCCGATCGAGGCCGGCGTCATCGAGGTCGGTATGGGCGGCAGCTGGGACGCCACCAACGTCATCGATGGCGTCGTGCAGGTCATCACCCCCGTCTCGCTGGACCATCGCGAGCTCGGCGACACCGTCGCCCAGGTGGCCCTGGAGAAGGCCGGGATCCTACGGGCCGACTCTGTCGCGGTGTTGGCGAGCCAGTCCGCCGAAGCGGCCGCCGTGCTGCTGCGCAAGGCTGCTCAGCTCGGTACGACGATCGGGCGTGAGGGGCTGGAATTCGGGGTCGCCGAGCGGGCGGTCGCGCTCGGGGGGCAGCTGCTCACCCTGCAGGGACTCGGTGGCCACTACGACGAGATCTTCCTGCCGCTGCACGGCGTCCACCAGGCCCACAACGCCGCGTGCGCACTGGCAGCGGTCGAGGCGTTCTTCGGTGCCGGGCAGGGCGGTGCGCTCGACATCGACACGGTGCGGGCCGGCTTCGCCGCCGCCGAATCGCCGGGCCGCCTGGAGACGGTGCGCAGCTCGCCGACCATCGTGCTCGACGGCGCGCACAACGCCGCCGGGGCCAAGGCGCTCGCCGAGGCGCTGATCGAGGAGTTCGCCTTCGACCGGCTCGTCGGCGTGGTCGGCATCTTGCGGGACAAGGATGTCGACGCGATTCTTTCCGCGCTCGAGCCCGTCCTGTCCGCGGTCGTCATCACGCAGAACTCCTCGCCGCGCGCCATGCCGGCTGACGAGCTGGCCGCCGAAGCGGTGGAGGTCTTCGGCGGTCACCGGGTCGACGTCGAGCCCCGGCTGGACGACGCGCTCGACGCCGCCGTCCGCATCGCCGAGGAAGAGGGCCCCATCGGCGGCAGCGGGGTCATCGTCACCGGGTCGCTGGTGACCGTCGGCGAGGCCCGCCGCCTGCTCCGCCGCTCGTAGCCGTGCACGTCGGTAACGAATTGGCGACGAAGCTCTGGTCGAGGTCGTAGGAAGCCGTATGCAGCTCTAGTCTGACGGCCTTCACGCTGGTCCGGCTGGTGATGGGCGCCGGCCGGCCCAGCGGGAGGCGACACGTCGCCCCGCTGCTGCTGCGTCCCGGTAGCCTCGCATCCGCGGCAGCCGCCGCCTCCCGTCTCGTGAAAGGAGCTCTGGCGTGGCCGCCGAGCGCACCCTGATCCTGGTCAAGCCCGATGGTGTACGCCGGGGGCTGGTGGGCGAGGTCGTCGCCAGGCTGGAGCGCAAGGGGCTCGGCCTTGTCGCGCTCGAGCTGCGCACGCTCGACCGCGCCACCGCCGAGCAGCACTACGCCGAGCACACCGAGAAGCCGTTCTTCGGCGAGCTGGTCGACTTCATCACCGGCGGACCGCTGGTCGCGCTCGTCGCCGAGGGACCCCGTGCCGTCGAGGCCGCACGCGGGCTGATCGGCGCCACCGACCCGGTCAAGGCGGTGCCCGGAAGCCTGCGCGGCGACTTCGCGCTCGAGATCGGCGAGAACCTCGTCCACGGCTCCGACTCGCCCGAGTCCGCCGCGCGCGAAGTCGGGATCTTCTTCCCCGGCCTCACGTAGCTGCTACCAGCCAAAATCCAGGTTGTACCTCGGGCGCGTCGCGCCCGTCCGGCTCGCCCCCCGATTTAGTCTCCCCTCGACTCCTGGGGGGAAGACTGCCGATGGCTCGTGCACTGTCGTTGATCGGCCGCGACATGGCCGTGGACCTGGGGACCGCAAACACCCTGGTCTACGTGCGCGGCCGAGGCATCGTGCTCAACGAGCCGAGCGTCGTCGCGGTCAACACGAACACACAGGGCATCGTCGCGGTCGGCAGCCACGCCAAGCGGATGATCGGGCGCACGCCGGAAAACATCGTCGCCATCCGTCCGCTCCGCGACGGGGTCATCGCCGACTTCGACACCACCGAGCGGATGCTGCGCTACTTCATCCAGCAGGTGCACCGCCGGCGCCGGTTCGCCCAGCCCCGCATCATCATCTGCGTCCCGTCGGGGATCACCGCGGTCGAGCGGCGGGCCGTGAAGGAAGCTGCCTACGCGGCGGGCGCGCGCCGGTGCTACATCATCGACGAGCCGATGGCGGCCGCGCTCGGAGCCGGCCTTCCGGTGCACGAGCCGACCGGCAACATGATCGTCGACATCGGCGGCGGCACCACCGAGGTCGCCGTCATCTCGCTCGGCGGGATCGTCGCCGGCCAGTCCGTGCGCACCGCCGGTGACGAGCTGGACCAGGCGATCATCGAGTACGTCAAGAAGGAGTACTCGCTGATGCTCGGCGAGCGCACGGCCGAGCAGATCAAGCTGTCGATCGGGTCGGCATTTCCGCTCGAGGACGAGCCGTCGGCGGAGCTGCGCGGGCGTGACCTGGTGTCCGGGCTGCCCAAGACGATCGTCATGGACGCGCCCGAGATCCGTAAGGCGATGGAGGTGCCGCTCGCTGACATCGTCGATGCGGTCAAGGCGACGCTCGACCGCACGCCGCCCGAGCTCGCAGCCGACGTCATGGATCGGGGCATCGTCATCACCGGCGGCGGTGCGCTGCTGCGCGGTTTCGACGATCTCCTGCGGGCCGAGACGGGCATGGCGGTGTCGATCGCCGAGAACCCGCTGAGCTCGGTGGCCCTCGGCTCCGGTCGCTGCATCGAGGAATTCGACACGTTGCAGCAGGTGCTCAGCCCGGAGCCGCGATGATGCCGGTCCGTACCTCGCCCCGAATCACCTGACGCGTATGGGCCGTGATACCCGCCGTACTCGGTTGCTCCTGATCGGACTGCTCGTCGTCGCCCTGGTCCTCATCACGATCGATGTCGGCAGCGGGAAGGGTGGCGGAGGCCTGCGCCGCGCCGCCGACGCCGTCGCCAATCCGGTCGAGAAGGCCGCGGCGGCAGCCGTACGCCCGGTCCGTAACGCCGTCAGCTCCATCGGTGACGCCGACAAGCAGAAGCGCCGGGCCGACGCGCTCTCGAACGAGCTCGCCGACCTGCAGCGCACGCTGGCCGCTGATGCGGAGGCGAGCCGGCAGGCGGCAGCGCTGACGAAGCTGGGGCTGCTCGCCTCGGCAGCTCAGCTCAAGCTCGTGCCGGCGCGGGTGATCGCCGTGGGCGACACCACCGGTACCGAGCGCACGGTCGACATCGGCGCGGGCAGCAGGTCCGGCCTCAAGGTGGGCCAGCTCGTCGTCAACTCCGACGGGCTGGTCGGGGTGCTGGTGCGGGTCAGCTCGACCGTTTCGACGGTGCGGCTGGCCGACGATCCGCGCACCGTCATCGGTGCCCGCCTCGAAACCTCCCGCGTGCTCGGCACGATCAGCGGTTCGGATTCCACCGGGCAGCTGGAGTTCACGCTCTATGACCCGTCGCTTCCGGTGAAAGCGGGGGAGAAGGTCGTCACCTATGGCAGCTCGGCCTACGCGGGCGGCGTCCAGATCGGCGTGACGGTCGGCGCGGGTGACCTCGGAACCTCGCCGAAGGCGGGCAGCCTCACCCAGCAGGTGCACGTGAAGCCGTACGTCACCTTCGGCACGCTCGACCTCGTCGGCGTGATCGTGGGCAAGGCGGCGAAGTGACGCTCATCGCGCCGGGTGGGCGTCGGACCGAACCCCAAGGCCGTCCGCAGGTACGGCCCGCTCCGACCGGGAAACCGCCGCTCATCGGCCTGGCCCTGGCACCACATACCGAGACGCTGCCGTCGGCCCCCGGCGGTCGGCTCAGCGGTTCTGCCCGGCTCGGAGCCGCCCTCCTCCTGGTGCTCGCCCTGCTGCTCCAGCGCACCGTTTTGCCTTTGCTGCCATGGGGTCCGGCTGATCTGGTGACCGTGCTCGTGGCCGTCCTCGGCCTCTACGCCGGTCCGGTCGCCGGATGCGTCAGCGGCTTCGGGATCGGCTTAGCCGCCGACGCGCTCTCCGACCATGCACTCGGACGTCTGGCCGCCGTGCTCTGTCTGGTCGGCTACCTGTGCGGCATGGTTCCGGCCACCCGTGCGTACCGGGTCGCGATCGTGTGGGTGAGCGCCGGCGTCGCCTGCGTCGCCACCCCGCTACTGTTCGCGCTCACCGGTGCGTTCGTGGGAGACACCCGGGCGGCGGGAAGCCTGCTCGTGACGCGCTGCGTGGCCGGCCTGGCCTACGGACTCATCCTCGCCCCGATCGTCTACCCACTCACCCGCTGGCTGCTCGGTGGTCACCGGGCAGCGCAGCCGCCGCAAGCGTCGGATTCGCCGGACCACCTCATGAGGATGGTCGCCTCGCCGCGCTCGCATCCGCGGCTGCGGCTGAACGTGCTGCGCGCCATCGTCTTTGTCGGCCTGGCGGTGCTGCTCGCCCGGCTGTGGTCGTTGCAGGTCTTCCAGCACAACCGCTATCAGGTGACCGCCGAGGGCAACCGGGTGCGCGCGGTCGTGACCGAAGCCCCGCGCGGGACGATCGTCGACGACAAAGGCCGGCTGCTCGCCGCCAACCAGACCGAGCTCGTCATCACGATCGACCGCAGCGTGCTCGACCGGCAAAGCGATTCCGGACGAACCGTCATCGCCCGCCTCGCCTCGGTGCTGCACACCACGTCGGCGGTATTGAACGAGCAGACCCGGATCTGCACCGCAACGGTCGGCAAGCCGTGCTGGAACGGTTCGCCGTACCAGCCGATTCCAGTCGCCTCGAACGTCACTCCCCAAGTTGCGCTCTCGATCATCGAGCATCCTGACCTCTTCCCCGGGGTATCGGCCGACACCAAGGCCGTGCGCGTCTACCCGCAGGGCTCGCTCGCCGCTCACGAGATCGGCTACACCGGGCCCGCCAGCCAGGCGCAGCTCGCCGACAAGAGCGCCGGGTACGCCGCACAGGACATCGTCGGCCAGGCCGGCATCGAGAGCAGCTACGACAAGTACTTGCGCGGCACCGCCGGCGTGAAGAAGCTTGCGGTCGACCGCTACGGGCGAGTGTCGGGCACCATTTCCGCCGACGCGGCGAAGGCCGGCGACACCGTGGTGCTCGGGCTCGATTCCGGTGTGCAGAGCCTGCTCGAGCAGTCACTCGCGAACGAGCTGACGCTGGCGCAGCAGCAGGGCAAGCCGGCGACGACGGGCAGCGGCGTCGTGCTGGACTGGCACACCGGCCAGGTCATCGCCATGGCCTCGCTGCCCACGTACAACCCGTCGGTCTTCGCCAACGGCATCAGCGAGAAGGACTACCAGGCGCTGACCAGCCCGGCTTCCGGAGATCCCCTTATTTCACGGGCTTTCCAGAGCACGGCCGCTCCTGGCTCGACGTTCAAGGCGGTGTCGTTGCCAGCCGCCGTCTCCGCCGGCAACGATCTGAACGGCACCTATGCCTGCCCGTCGTCGATCGACATCGGCGGCCAGAACTTCCACAACTTTGAAGGCGAAGCGGGTGGCTACATCAGCCTGCACGAGGCCATCGTCATGTCCTGCGACACCATCTTCGACCAGTTCGCGTACAACGCTTGGCTGGCCGACGGCGGGCTGCGCAACGGCAGCGGGCCGTACGCGCCGCCCAAGGAGTACTTCACCAACATGGCGAAGGCCTACGGCTTCGGTCGCGACTCCGGGATCGATCTTCCCAACGAGAGCAGCGGCTGGGTCATCAACCGGGCCGACGAGGTGAAGATCTGGAACCAGATGAAGGCCACCTACTGCAAGCGTGCCCAGACCGGCTATCCCGACGATCCCAACCCGACTGAAGCCGAGCTGCTGCGCGAGTACGCCCAGGAAGGCTGCACGTCGGGCTATCTCTACAACGGCGGCGCCGCAACGATGTTCGGCATCGGTCAGGGCCAGTACCTGTCGGTCAGCCCGCTGCAGCTGGCCGTCGGCTACGCGGCGGTCGCCAACGGCGGCACGGTTTATCACCCTCGGGTCGCGAAGGCGATCGTCGGGCCCGACGGCTCGCTGGTGCAGAACATCGCGCCGTCGGTCGCCGGTCACCTGCCGGTGAGCGCCGACGTCCTTTCCTACCTCCGTGACGCGATGCGCGACGTCACCCGTCGCGGCACCGCGTCGGGTGCCTTTGCGGGCTTCCCCCTCGACCAGATCCCGATCGGCGGCAAGACGGGTACCGCCGAGGTCCAGGGTCACAACGACACGTCGTGGTTCGCATCGTTCAGCGACCAGTACGTGGTCGTCGTCTCGATCCCCGACACCGGCCAGGGCGCGAACTACGCGGCGCCTGTCGCCCGCAAGGTCTACGAGGGCCTGTACGGGATCGGGCGGCCGGCGCTGCTACCGACGCCGCCGGCTGCGCTGCCCAAGGTGGCGGCCCAATGACCAGCCTCCTGCCCGGCACCAAACCGCCGAAGCGGCAAAGCCGCGGGCCGGTGACCCTCGAGCCGCTCGCGGGTCCGGGTGCGGCCACCTCGCGAGCCCGCGAACGCAGCACCTTCTCCTGGCGCAATGTCGACTGGGTTCTCGTACTTGCGGTGCTCGCGCTGTGCGTCATCGGATCGCTGCTGATCGCGTCGGCCACGCGCCAGTACCAGATCGATCACCATCTCGACCGGTACGCCTACCTGAAAAAGCACCTGCTGACAGTGGGAATCGGGGCGGTGCTGGCGGTGCTGGTCGCCCGCAGCGACTTCCGGCTGGTGCGCGCCTACACGCCCGTGGTGTATCTCGGCTCGCTGGCCGGGCTGCTCGCCGTGCTCGCGGTCGGCTCGACGATCAACGGCGCGCGGTCGTGGATCGTGCTCCCGGCGGGCCTTCAGCTGCAGCCGTCCGAGTTTGCCAAGCTGGCGCTCGTCGTCGGCCTCGCGCTGATCCTCGGAGAGCAACGCGACAGGGGAGCGACGGGAGCGCTGGCCACGCCGGGAGGCCGCGAGCTCATGCAGGCGCTGGCACTTGCGGCCGTGCCACTCCTCCTCGTGCTGCTGCAGCCCGACTTCGGAACGACCATGGTCTTCATCGTCGTCGTCGTGGGCGTCCTCGCGGTGTCGGGGGCGCCGGCCCGCTGGGTCGGCTTGCTGGTCGCCTCCGGCGTGGGGTTCGGCGCGGCGATCCTGAAGTTCCATTTGCTCAAGCCCTATCAGGAAGCGCGGCTCACCGAGTTCCTGAAGCACAGCTCGGTGCACACCTCGAGCATCGGCTACAACGTGCAGCAGGCGCTCATCGCCAATGCCCACGGCGGCTTGCTCGGTCGTGGCCTGTTCACCGGCTCGCAGACCCAGGGCCAGTTCGTGCCCGAGCAGAAGACCGACTTCGTCTTCACGGTCGCCGGTGAAGAGCTCGGCTTCATCGGATGTGCCGTCATCATCGCGTTGCTCGGCATCGTGCTGTGGCGTTCGCTTTCCATCGCCCAGCGCGCCCAGGACCGTTTCGGCACGCTGGTCTGCGTCGGCGTCGTGATCTGGTTCGCCTTCCAGATCCTCGTCAACATCGGCATGACCCTCGGGATCATGCCGGTCACCGGGCTGCCGCTGCCGTTCATTTCCTACGGCGGGTCAGCCATGTTCGCCAATCTCGCGGCCGTCGGCCTGGTGGAAAACGTCCGGCTGCGCAGCCCCGACCGCGGGTCAGGCTTCCGCGGGCACGGTGGCAGCACGTTGCAGCTGCCGCCGTGACCGCCGGCCGAAAAGCTGGATGACGAACGGCGGCGCGGTCAGCACCGCCACGGCCAGGATGAGCAGTGCGACGTAGGTGACGTGGTTGCCGGTCTTGAGCTGGCTCGGTGGGATGAACCCGAGGATGAACGAGACGACGCAGCCGAGGATCCCGATGCCGCAGACCAGCCAGACTCCGGCCTTGCCGCCCGGTATCCGGTACGGCCGCGGGGTGTCGGGCTGGCTGTAACGCAGCCGGATCACGGCCGCGAACATCAGCGCGTACATGATGATGACGATCTGCGCGGTGACGGCCGAGAGCATCCAGTACGACGTCGAGACGTTCGGCACCAGCAGGAAGAGCAGCGAGAAGATGGTGCCGCCGATGCCCTGGAAAATGAGCGACAGCACCGGCACTCCGGCCGCGTTCTCGCGCCCGAGTGCGGCCGGCGCGTGACCCTGCCGGGCCACCTCCGCCATGCCCTTGGCCGGCCCGAGGATCCACGGTGACAGGTGGGCGATGCCTCCGGCGGCGATGAGGATCGCCAGCGGCCGTATCAGCCACTGGGCGTGGAAAGTGCCGAGCACCAGCTGGAAAAGCTGCATGGTGCCCGAGACGAGGCCGATCTGCTTCTGCGGCAGCACGACGGCGAGGAAGAACGACCCGAGCACCGAGAACACGACGATGATGAGGACCGCGAGGGCGATGGAGCGGGGGATGTCGCGGCCGGGGTCACGCGTGTCCCGGGCGTGAAAGCCCGCCATCTCCATGCCGGTGAACAGCAGGATGATGCCGCCGAGGAAGGCGAGATTGTTCAGCTGCAGATCGGGTGCGAGGGCGTGGGCGCTGAACGGGATCTGCGAGTGGTCGCCGCGCCCCAGGAAGGCGATGCCGAGGGCGACGACCAGGATGGCCGGCAGGATCGAACCGGCGATCGTGCCGAGCGAGCCGAGCAGCGATGAGGCGCGCACGCCCCGCAGGTTGAGCAGCGTCGTCAGCCAGAAGAACACGAGCATGACCGTGACGAGATAGGTCGAGTTGCTCGCCAGGTCCGGGTTGAACGCGTACGCCAGCGTCGCAGCCATGAAGGAGAGCACGGTGGGAAACCAGGCCAGGTTTTCCGAGTAGTCGCACCAGACGGCGAGAAACCCGGTGCGGCTGCCGAAAGCCTCCTTGACCCAGGCGAAAACCCCGCCGTCGCGCGGCCATCCGGTGCCGAGTTCTGCGGCGACCATCGCGATGGGGATGAGGAACACGACGATGGAGATGGCGAAGAGCGCGAACATCGACCAGCCGTACTCGGCCATCACCGGCAGGTTGCGCACGCTGACGATCGCCGCGACGTTGATCATGGCCAGCGCGCCGACGCCGAGGCCGATCTGCTTGGCGCGGGCCATCAGTTCGCTCCTACCGCATCAAGGGCGGCGACGACCCGGTCGCGAACCGCCGTGCTGGTGCTCGCGTCATCGGCCTGCAGGTAGACCGTGAACTGGTGCCAGGTGTAGACGACGCCGTAATTGCGCTGCCGTTCCTGCATTTCCGCGTTGCGTGCCGCGGCGTCGCGATGGGCGGCGTCCCGGTAGGCGTCGAGCTGCACATCGATCGCGTTGCCGCAATCGCCGGGCCGGCTGGCGCGCAGCACCTGCGTCGAGAGCGAGCCGCCCTTGCCGTGACCGGAGTCCGGCGCCCCGGCCGAGCAGATCTCCAAACCCTTGGCGCGCAGGGCGGTTTCCAGCTGCCCGACCGAGCCTTTGGTGAAGTGGTCGCGCCCGACCCCGGCGAGCAGGACGGCAATGCCCGCGACGATGGCAAGGGCAACCGCGATCGTGCCGAAGACGAGCCACGGCCGGGCGGGTTCCGGCGATGCGGGGGGCCGGGTAGGCTGTGTCGGCATAGGCGGGGGAGCGGCCGTGGTCATGCCGGCACCGTGCTGGTCGCCGCGGGTTCGTCGGCCGGGTGGACCGCGAGGCGGATGGCCCCGTACAGCACTGCTGCGAAACAGGCCGCGTAGCCGAGTACAGCCAGTGGCGACTCGGGTATGCGCTCGTTCAGCAGGATCGCCCCGAGCAGAACTGCGATCAACGGGTCGGCGGTGAGATTGCCCGGGAATGACGCGGCGAGTGCTCCGGACGCATACGACACCTGCGTGAGCGCCAGGCTCGCCGCCCCCAGCACCAGCAGCGATACGAGCGGCACCAGCCCTTCCGCCCGGCCGAACGCGGCGATCCCGTGCAGCTTCCAGGTGCCTGCCGCAGCGTCCACCAGCACGGCAACGACACCGAACAGCGCACCTGAGACGGTCCCGTACACCGCCGTCTTGACCGTGCCGGATCGGGCCCGGAAGGGCGCGAGCGCCGCGATCGCCCCCACCGAGGCAATGACGACGACGGTGACGGCAGCGCGGGTGTCCAGCGGGTCAGCATCACCGGGATTGCCGACGATCGCGAAGAACGCCCCGAGCCCGAGGATGATCCAGCCGCAGGAGATGAACTGAGCGCGGCCGGGACGTGGCCCACCGAGCCAGCGCGCCACCGGCAGGGAGACCGGCAGCGCCAGCACCAGCAGCGGCTGGATCAGCACGACCGGTCCGGTCGACAGCGCGATGGCCTGCAGGACGAAGCCGAGCGTGTCCCCGGCGACACCCATCAGCCATCGCCGGTTCGAAAGCAGGCTGAGCAAGCCGCCGGCGGGTGCGTCGGCGGCCGAATTCTTCGAGACGTCCTGCGCTGCGGAATGCTCGACGGCGGTGGAGACGCCGTAGGCAATAGCCGACGCCACCCCGCACGGCACCGCGATCAGCAGCGACATGCGGATCCATTCATCCTGGCGGCGGGAACGGGTTGAGGTGCGAGCGCAAGGAACGTATCGCGCCTGCATGGCGAACTGTGAAGAGCATTTATCCGACGCTAGAGTCACGAAATGGCGCAAGCTGAAGCCGGAGAACCTATTTCGACCAGTTCCGCCGTAAGTGTCCCCGCGGAGGAGTCCGATTCCCCGCGCAATGTCGGAAGCCAGCTCGACCGCCGTCGCGCCAAGCTCGACGCCCTGCACGCCGACCCTGATCATCCGCTGCAGTACCGGTTCGACGCCGACCACTCGGCGGCGGATCTGGCCGGTTCCTACGGCGAATTAGCGGCCGGTGCCCGTACTGACGATCGGGTGAGGGTTGCCGGGCGGTTGAACCTGATTCGCCGTCACGGCGGCCTGACGTTCGGGGTCATCCGCGATCGCACCGGGGCCATGCAGATCTTCGTCGATCGTGCCGCCGTGGGGGAGCGGACCTTCCAGCGTTTCCGGGAGCTTGATCGCGGCGACTGGATCGGCGTCACCGGCACCGTGATGCGCACCGACAAGGGTGAGCTCTCCGTCGCGCTCGAGGACGTCGAGATGCTCGGCAAGGCGCTGCGGCCGCCCCCGGACAAGGACAAGGGGCTCGTCGACGTCGAGGTGCGCTACCGCCAGCGCTATGTCGACCTGATGACCAACGAGCGCACGCGTCGCATCTTCGAGATCCGGCGACGGGTCATCCGCGCTATCCGCGGGCACCTGGACGATCGCGGCTTCTGGGAAGTCGAAGGCCCGATGCTCGGCAGCATTCAAGGCGGCGCGACGGCCCGGCCGTTCATCAGCCATCACAACGCGCTCGACATCGACATGTACCTGCGCATCGCGCTGGAGCTGCATCTCAAGCGGCTCGTCGTCGGAGGCATGGAGCGCGTCTTCGAGATCGGGCGGGTCTTCCGCAACGAGGGCATCGACGTGCGGCACAACCCCGAATTCACGATGCTCGAGGCGTATCAGGCCTTTGCGGACTACGTCGACATGATGGATCTGGTCGAGGGCATGGTCGTCGCCGCTATCCGTGACGCGTTGGACGGCAATTTCGTCGTCAAGGTCGGCGATCACACCGTCGACCTCACACCGCCCTGGCCTCGCGTCACCATGTCCGACCTCATCGAGCAGAAGCTCGGAGTCCGGATGGATCCCACGATGCCGGTGGACGAGGCGCGGGCGATTCTCGACGGCCTGAGCATCGAGTGGGAGAACGGCTGGGGCTCCGGCAAGCTGATGAAGCAGGTGGTCGACGAGAAGATCCAGCACGACATCGTCGACCCCATCTTCTGCATCGACTATCCGGAAGAGGTCTCCCCGCTCGCCCGGGTGCATCGCTCGCGTCCCGGCTACGTCGAGCGTTTCGAGCTGATGGTCGCCGGCTTCGAGCTGTGCAACGCCTACAGCGAGCAGAACGACGCCAAGCAGCAGCTGGCCGCGTTCGAGATGGAGGCGCGGGCGAAGGCCGAAGGCGATCCTGAGGCCGGCGATGTCGACTACGACTACGTGCGCGCCCTGGAATACGGCATGCCCTGCACCGGCGGTCTGGGTATCGGGATCGACCGGCTCGTGATGCTGCTGTCGGAAGCCGACAACATCCGCGAGGTCATCCTCTTCCCGACCATGCGGCCGGAGAAGGGCACCGGCCCGAGCGGACCGCCGCGCGGCTCGAGCATCGGCGGCGGGCTCGGGCGCCTGCACCCTCCGCCCGCAGTCACCGCTGCTGCCGTCTCCGCAGTAGCCGCGCCTGCAGCAGCCTCCGCGCCCGTTGCTCTTGCGGCCGCACCGCAGCATCCGCCAACGGCCAAGGCGCTCACCATCGAGGAGCGTCAACGAGAACGTCTGCGCATCAAGCGCACCGTCCGCGTCCTCGGAGGTTTCGTCGCCTTCGGCGGCGTCATTTTGCTGCTGACCCTCATCCCTTTCTTTCACTCGCGTTTCCAGCGCGGAGGTGCCCCGATCGGGCCGCTGTGGTTTCGCGTCACCGGTCATCTGGTGACGATGGTGGCCGGGCTGGTGCTGCTCTTCCTCGCCGGTCAGGTGGCCCGCGGAAAGCGCCGGGCGTGGCAGATCTGCACGGCGTTCTTCTTGCTGGGTGTCGTCACGAACATTCTGAAGGGGCCGCACCCGATCTCGGCAGGCTATTGCGCTGTGCTGGCCGCAGCGCTCATCTACTACCGGCGAGACTTCCAGGCACGCTCGGATCCGCCGTCGCTGCTCCGCCTGATCCGCCTGGTACCGCTCTATGTCGCCGCGGTGCTTGCCGTCGGCTTCACCAGCCTGACGGTCGAGCGCGACCACTTGGGTGCACAACTCACGTTCTCCGGCGGGTTGGAAACCATCGTGAAGGGCCTGGTCGGCGTGGGCGGCCCGTACAGCTACCGGCGCTCGTTCTTCAACGAGTACTTTCCCGACGCCATGCTGATGCTGGGGGTCATCGGCTTCGTCGGCCTGGCGTATCTGCTCTTCCGTCCGTTGCGGTCCCGCTCCCCGCACACCGAGGACAACTGGGCGCAGGCCCGCAGGCTGGTTCAGCTGTACGGCGACGACACTCTCGCCTACTTCGCGCTGCGCGACGACAAGAGCTTCTTCTTCAGCGCCGACGGCGAGGCTTTCATCGCCTACACCTACCTCGGCGGCTTCGCGCTCGCGTCGGGCGATGCGATCGGCGCACCAGGCTCTATCGACGCCGTGCTCGACGAGTTCATCGACTACTGCGAGCAGCGCTCGTGGCGGGTCGCGTTCCTGGCTGCCCGCGAATCCGATATGCCGCGCTACGCCGCACGCGGACTGCATGGCTTCTATCTCGGCGACGAAGCCATCATCGAGTGCGACGATTTCACGCTCGACGGCGCCGGCATGAAGAGCGTGCGCGCGGCCGTCCGCCGCGTCGCCCGTACCTACCGGTTCAAAGCGATCCGCGAGTCGGAGGCGTCGGACTCACTCGTCAAACAGCTCAACGCCATCAGCGAGCAATGGCGGGGAAAGGCGCCCGAGCGGGGCTTCACCATGTCGCTCAGCCAGGACATCGAAGGGCACGGCAAGAACCCGGAGTTCCTGCTGTGCGTCGCGCTGGACGAGCACGACCGTCCCGGCGGGTTCCTTCGCCTCGTCCCGGCGTACGGCGAGGATTTCGGCTACACGCTCGACCTGATGCGCCACCTGCCCGACGCGCCGAACGGCATGACCGAGTTCCTGATCGCGCAGTCCGCACTGGCGCTCGGCCAGGAAGGCATCGTGCGCCTGTCGATGAACTTCGCGATGTGGGGCCGGCTGTACGAGGAGGGCGTGCAGTACAGCCTCGGGCAGCGGATGGCCAAGCGCGCCGTCGACGTCCTCAACCCGTTCTTCCAGATCAAGTCGCTGCACGACTTCAACGCGAAGTTCTCACCGGTCTGGCTTTCGCGGGTGCTCGTCTATCAGGAGCTGACCGACCTGCCGCGCGTGGGCTTGCTGTACGCGGGCGCGGAGGGATTCCTCGCACTTCCCGGCATCGGCGACCTCTTCGTCCCCAAGGCCGTCGGCGGGGTTCCGTCGGAGCACAACGCGCAGCATGCTCACGAGGACGCGGCTGCATGACCCCTGCCGTTGGGGAGCTTGCTTGCCGATCGGGCGGGTGAGCGGCACCCAACATGTCCATCGATTCGATCTCGCTCATCAGCGGCCCGACGCCGATCATCATCGTGGCGCTCGGCCTCGGCGCCACGCTGCTTTCCTTTCGCATCAAAGACGGGGTGTGGGAGAAGCAGCTGCTTTACGGGCTGCCGATCACGCTCGCGCTGGTCGGTCTGATTGCGCTTCTGGTGGACGGGCTCGCGCTCATCCCGTACCAGTTCCCGAATTCGTACTACCTCTGGGTCGGGCTGGTGGTGCTCGCGCTCGTCGTCGGGATCATCGGCTGGCGGCGCTTCCGGAACTGGCGCCGGGTGGTCTCGGTGCTGTCCGTGGTGCTGTCGGCCGCGATGGCCTGGACGCTGATCAACAAGGAGTACCAGTACTACCCGACGCTCGGTTCGCTGCTCGGCGTCAACGCCCAGGACCAGGTCAGTCTCAAGCAATTGCAGGCCATCCGGGACCGCGCGCGTGGCGAGAACGGCGGGGCGCTACCGACGCACGGCTTCACGATCGAGATCCCCATTCCCGGCAAGCAGTCACACTTCACCGCTCGCGCCGCGTTCGTGTGGGTGCCGCCGGTCTGGGTGGCTGACGAGAAGGTCAAGCTGCCCGTCATCGAGTTGCTCATCGGCACTCCGGGCACCCCGTCCGACTGGACCCGCGCGGCGATGGCCGACATCACCGCGCGCAACTTCGCCGACACGCACCACGGCAGGGCGCCCATCATCGTGATGCCGGACGAGAACGGCTCCTTCAGCGGTGACACCGAATGCGTCGACAGCACGCGAGGAAACGCCGAAACGTACATCACCGTGGACGTGCCGGAATTCATGCGAACGCACTTCAACGCGCAGCAGGGCAGCGACTCGCTGGCCATCGCCGGGCTGTCCGAAGGCGGGATGTGCTCGGCCATGCTGACGCTGCGCCACCCGACCGAGTACGTGGCGTTCGCCGACTACTCCGGACTGACCAGCCCGACCGTGACGGAGGCCGTGGACCCGCCGGTGGCGATCCGCGAGCTCTTCGCCGGATCCCAGGCGGCGTACAACCAGCACGATCCGGTGTACCTGCTGCGCCACCAGAAGTTCCCGAAGACCGCCGGCTGGTTCGAGGTCGGCACCGCCGACAGCGCGCCGCTCGCGGCCCAGCGCACGCTGGTGCCACTCGCGAGGAACGCCGGGATCCTCACCTGCGCCGTGGAAGTGCCCGGCGAGGGCCACGACTTCACCTTGTGGGAGCGGGCATTTCGCGAGTCCCTGCCCTTCCTCTCATGGCAGCTCGGCCTGACCGAAAAACCCGCGGCCTTCGCCGGCGGTTGCTCGAGCTGACCTCCGGCTGACTTCCGGCTGAGTTCGGGCTGACCTCGGGCTGAGCTCGGGCTTGACGCGGGCTGAGCTCAGGCTTGCGGCCAAGGCCCGGCCCTGGTCGTTAAGGCGGTCGGATAGCGACCAAATCCTGGCCTTGGCCGCCGTAGAGCGCGCGGTATCCGGCTACTACCGGGCGCTTCGCCAGGCCGCGGAGTCTGGGCCGGTGGCAGTAAATCCGGGGGTCAGAGGCCCGGTATTTACTGCCGCTGATGGTTCGGGCACCCTGCACAGGCGAAGGTGTCGTCGGTGGCAGCAAATCCAGGTGCTGGAGCCCCGGCATTTACTGCCGCCGGCGGCGCTGAACGGCTGGCCGCGATCGGCGTGGGCGTGGGCGTGGGCGTCGCGGCCACCGGGCACCACGACTGAACCCGGGGTCGCCCGACCCGCGTTGGCTACCCTCGGTGGCATGCCGGTCGAATCGCTCTGGCCGCGCCTTGAGCCGCTGCTGCCCAAGGTGCGCAAGCCGGTGCAGTACGTCGGCGGTGAACTGAACGCGCAGCTCTCGGATTGGGACGCCGCCGACGTGCGGTGGTGCCTGATGTATCCGGACGCGTATGAGGTCGGCCTCCCCAATCAGGGCGTGATGATCCTGTACGAGGTGCTGAACGAGCTGCCCGGCGTGCTGGCCGAGCGGACCTACAGCGTCTGGCCGGACCTCGAAGCCCTCATGCGGGAGCACGGCATCTCGCAGTTCACGGTCGAGGGTCACCGCCCGGTGGGCGCGTTCGACGTCTTCGGGATCAGCTTCTCGACCGAGCTCGGCTACACCAACTTCCTCGTCGCGCTCGACCTTGCCGGAATCCCACTGCAGTCGTGCGACCGCACCGAGGAGCATCCGATCGTCATCGCCGGTGGTCATGCGGCGTTCAACCCGGAGCCGATCGCCGACTTCCTCGACGCGGTCGTGCTCGGTGACGGCGAGCAGGCAGTCATCGGCATCACCGAGCTGCTCCGCACCGCGAAGTCCGGCGGCTGGGACCGCGAGCAGACCCTCTTCGAGATGGCGCGGCGCGGGCTCGCGTACGTACCCCGCTTCTACGACGTCGACTACGCCGCCGACGGCCGCATCGCCCGCATCACCCCGACCCGCCCGGAGGTGCCGCGCCGTCCCGCCAAGCACACCGTCACCAACCTCGACGCGTGGCCGTACCCGAAGCAGCCACTCGTGCCGCTGGCCGAGAGCGTCCACGAGCGGATGAGTGTCGAGATCTTCCGGGGTTGCACGCGCGGCTGCCGCTTCTGCCAGGCCGGCATGATCACCCGGCCGGTTCGCGAACGCAGCATCACCGGGATCGGGGAGATGGTCGCCGCGGGCCTGGCCGCTACCGGCTACGAAGAGGTCGGCCTGCTGAGCCTGTCGTCCGCCGACCACTCGGAGATCGGCGAGATCGCCAAGGGGCTGGCCGACCGCTACGAGGGCACGCAGACGTCGCTCTCGCTGCCGTCCACCCGGGTCGACGCGTTCAACATCACGCTTGCCGAGGAGTTCTCGCGCGGCGGGCGCCGGTCGGGCCTGACGTTCGCGCCGGAAGGCGGCTCGGAGCGGCTGCGCAAGGTGATCAACAAGACGGTCACCGAGGACGACCTCATCAAGACCGTCACGACCGCCTACGAGGCTGGTTGGACCTCTGTGAAGCTGTACTTCATGTGCGGTCTGCCGACCGAGACCGATGACGATGTGCTGCAGATCGCCCAGCTGGCCAAGTCCGTCATACGGGCCGGGCGTGAGGCGACCGGGCGGCGCGACATCCGCTGCACGGTCTCGATCGGCGGGTTCGTTCCCAAGCCGCACACGCCATTCCAGTGGGCCGCCCAGCTGGCCGCGGACGAGACCGATCGCCGGCTGGCTCTGCTGCGTGACGCGATCGGACGCGACCGCTCGATCGGCTACCGCTATCACGACGGCAAGCCCGGGATCGTCGAGGGGCTGCTCTCCCGCGGCGACCGGCGGGTCTCGGCCGTCATCGCCGAAGTGGTGCGCCGGGGCGGCCGGTTCGACGGGTGGAGCGAGTACTTCTCGTACGAGCGCTGGATGGACGCCGCCGAAGCGGTGGGCATCGACGTCGACTGGTACACCACCCGGGAGCGCACCCGCTCCGAGGTGCTGCCCTGGGATCACCTCGACTCCGGCCTCGACGAGGAATGGCTCTGGTCGGACTGGCAGGAAGCGCTCGATGAGCGCGAGATCGACGACTGCCGCTGGTCACCCTGCTTCGACTGCGGGGTGTGCCCGACGATGGGCACGTCGATCGAGATCGGCCCGACCGGACGCACCCTGCTGCCCCTGACGCCGACACCGACGCCGAGCCCGAGCTGAGCCCGAGCCGGCGCCAGCCCGACACCACCGGCCGGCCGACCGAGGTGGTCGCCCGGGTACGGCTGCGCTTCGCCAAACGAGGCCGGCTGCGCTTCACGTCCCATCGCGACGTGGCGCGCGCGTTCGAGCGGGCGATCCGGCGGGCGGGCATACCGATGGCGTACTCGTCGGGTTTCACCCCTCACCCGCGCATCTCGTGGGCAGGAGCGGCGCCGACCGGCGCGGCCAGTGAAGCCGAATACGTCGAGCTCGGGCTGGCCGAGCACCGCGACGCCGATCAGCTGGCGCGCGACCTGGACGCTGCCCTTCCGCCCGGAATCGACGTGCTGGAAGCCGGTGCCGGTGCTGGGGCCGGCAAGCTCGCCGAGCGGATCGACGCCTCGATGTGGGAGCTCGTCCTGTACGGGGTCGGCGACGGGCAATTGCGGGCGGCCACCGACGCGTTGCTCGCCGCCGAAACGGCGCAGGTCGAGCGGGTCATGAAGGAGGGACGCAAGCAGATCGACGTTCGAGCTGCGCTGGTCAGCGCTCTGGTCGTGGACGCTTCCGCGGCTGAGCCGGCGCCATGTGCGATACTCAGGGTGGTTGTGCAGCAGACGACGCCCGTTGTACGACCCGATGACGTTGTGGCTGCCCTGATCGCTGTGGATGGTCTGCCGGCGCCGAGCTCGTCCCTCGTGACGAGAATGGCGCAGGGCCGACTGTTGGAGGACGGGTCGATTGTTGATCCACTCACAGCGGATAGAGCGGCCCGCAGTGTTGTGAGCCCGCCAGTGGCGTCGCAGGAGCGCTGACGAACCCGTGAGCGCCTAAACGGACCCTGCGCGGACGCGAGTACACGCGCCCGGGGGCCGAAAGGCTTAATAACTTGATCGACGAGAACTACGACAACAACAAGTCCAACGAGGGGCCCGCGGCCACGACAGAGCCGGCCGCCACCCCGCCAGCTGACGCCCCGGCTGCGCGTCCCCGCCGCCGGCGTGCTGCCAGCAGGCCGGTCGGCGCGCCGGCACCGGAGCCGGTCGTCGAGCCGACCCCCGAGCCGGAGGTTGCCGAGGCTGAGGTCGAGCCGGCCGAAGACGCAGTGGCCGAGGTGGTCGCCGAAGAATTGGCGGCCGAGCAGGCCGAGCAGGAGGCCATCGCCGAGGCCGCCGACGCGTTCGTCGCCGAGGAAGAGGCAGCGGAGGAAGCTGCCGAGCCCGGGATCGACGAGGCCCTCGCGGTAGCCGAGCAGGCCGCCGAACCCGAGCGGGCCCCGGCTCGCCGTTCGCGCCGCCGCGCTGCCCCGGTCGTGACCTTCCAGGCTCCCGAGACGCTCGCCGTCACCTTCGCGCCGCCGAGCGTCGAGCCGCCGGAAGCGCCCCCGAGCGACCTCGGGGACGAAGCCGAAGAGGCCGGTGCGGAAGAGGACGAGGGGGCGGAGTCAGCCGAGGACGACACCGGTGCCCCGCGCCGGCGGCGCCGTCGAGGCCGCCGTGGCCGCGGCCGGATCCGTGAGGACGGCGCCGAGGGAGCCGAAGACGGCAGTGAGGAGCCGGGCGCGGAGGACGAGTCCGGCGAGCCCGTGGCTGCCGAGGCTGGGGCTTCCGAAGGCGCGGACAGCGAGGAGACGAACGAAGGCGCAGCCGGTGAGTCCGGCGAGCCCGGTTCGGTGCGTCGCCGCCGAACGCGACAGCGCCGTCCCAAGCGGGCTGCCGCGGGCGAGGACGACGAAAGTTCGACACCCGCTCGCTCCTCGGACGATGAGATTCGCGGGGTCGCCGGCTCCACCCGGCTGGAGGCCAAGCGCCAGCGCCGCCGGGAGAGTCGTGACACCAGCCGCCGACGGGCGCCCGTCGTCACCGAGGCGGAGTTCCTTGCCCGGCGCGAGTCGGTCAACCGGGTCATGGTCGTGCGCAATGCCGGCGAGCGCACCCAGATCGCCGTGCTCGAGGACGACGTGCTGGTCGAGCATTACGTCACCCGCGCCAGCTCGACCTCGTACGCGGGCAACGTCTATCTCGGCCGGGTGCAGAACGTGCTGCCCAGCATGGAGGCAGCGTTCGTCGACATCGGCAAGGGCCGCAACGGCGTGCTCTACGCCGGCGAGGTCAACTACGACGCGAGCGGCCTGGAAGGCAAGCCGCGCAAGATCGAGCAGGCCCTCAAGGCCGGCCAGGCCGTCGTCGTGCAGGTCACGAAGGACCCCATCGGTCACAAGGGAGCCCGCCTCACCAGCCAGATCAGCCTCCCTGGCCGGTACATGGTCTACGTCCCGGACGGCGGCAGCGCGGGGATCAGCCGCAAGTTGCCGGACGCCGAGCGCACCAGGCTGCGCAGCATCCTGAAGAAGATCACTCCCGAGGACGCGGGCGTCATCGTCCGCACCGCGGCCGAGGGCGCCAGCGAGGACGAGCTCGCCAAGGACATCACGCGCCTGTCCGGCCAGTGGGAGGACATCCAGAAGAAGGCGACGAAGGCCTCGCCGCCGAGCCTGCTCTACGGCGAGCCTGACCTGGTCATCCGGGTCATCCGCGACATCTTCAACGAAGACTTCAACGAGCTGATCGTGCAGGGGGAGCACGAGTGGGAGCTCATCCACGACTACGTCGGTGGTGTCGCTCCCGATCTGCTGCCTCGGCTGCGCCAGGAAGCCACCGGCGACGTGTTCGCCGAAGCGCGTATCGACGAGCAGCTGCTCAAGGCGCTCGACCGCAAGGTGTATCTGCCGTCGGGTGGTTCGCTGGTCTTCGACCGCACCGAGGCGATGACCGTTGTTGACGTCAACACGGGCCGTTTCACCGGCAAGGGCGGCAACCTCGAGGAGACCGTCACCAAGAACAACCTGGAGGCGGCCGAAGAGCTGGTGCGCCAGCTGCGGCTGCGCGACGTCGGCGGCATCATCGTCGTCGACTTCATCGACATGGTTCTGGAAAGCAACCGTGAGCTGGTCCTACGCCGGCTCACCGAGTGTCTCGGCCGTGACCGCACCAAGCACCAGGTGGCTGAGGTGACGAGCCTGGGTCTGGTGCAGATGACGCGCAAGCGCGTCGGGCAAGGCCTGCTCGAGGCCTACAGCGAACCGTGCCCGACGTGCGGCGGCCGGGGTCACACCATCGAGCTGCCGGGCCTGGGCGGCGTCAAGCCCCGGCCGAAGCCGTTCCCGCGGCCACCGGTCGCCCGACCGGTTGACGAGAACGGCGAGAACGGCGAGAACGGTACGGACGTCGCCGTCCCGAGCGAGGTCGAAGAAGAGGTCGAGGCCTTCGAGGCGGCGGAGCCGGAGCCGGAGGCGGATGGCGAGCCGGCAGTCGCTGAGGTCGAGACCGTGAATGCCGATAGGGCTGCCGATACGGCGCAGGAGCAGGCCGAGGCACATTCAGCGGATGTGCTGGTCGAGTAGTCCGATACGATGGGCAGTCGTGCCCGCGGGCATGAAAGCGCCCGCTCCGGGCAGCCGAGAATTTTCGAGTTTCCGTCCAGCGCTAGTCCAGCGAGGTAGGTGAACGGTGTACGCGGTCGTGCGCACCGGAGGTAAGCAGCACAGGGTGGCCGTCGGCGACGAGCTCGACGTCGAGCTGGTGCCCGGCGCGACCGGCGATTCAGTGACGCTGCCCGCCATCCTGCTGGTGGACGGCACCGAGGTCACCACCGACGCGGCGGCGCTCGCCGGCGTCTCGGTGACCGCGGAGATCCTCGGCCTGGAGAAGGGCCCGAAGATCCGCATCCACAAGTTCAAGAACAAGTCCGGGCAGCACACCCGCCAGGGCCACCGCCAGAAGTACACGCGGTTGCGCGTCACCGGCATCGACAGCAAGAAGGGCTGACGAGATGGCTCACAAGAAGGGCGCCAGCTCCTCGCGCAACGGCCGTGACTCGAACGCTCAGCGGCTCGGGGTGAAGCGTTTCGGCGGCCAGCTGGTCAACGCCGGCGAGATCATCGTCCGCCAGCGTGGCACCCACTTCCACCCGGGCGACCTGGTCGGCCGCGGCAAGGACGACACCCTGTTCGCCCTCTCCGCCGGTTACGTCCAATTCGGCACCAAGCGCGGCCGCCGCGTCGTCAACATCGTGACCGAGCAGGCTGCCGAAGCCCCCGTCGGGGCCAGCGCCTAGCGGAAAGGCTCGGGGCGTTCACCGCCCGAGCCGTTTCGCGGGCATCACGACAGGTCCACCTCAGTGCCGAGCTTTGTTGATCATGTCGTTCTGCACGTCGCTGCCGGAAACGGCGGCCACGGCTGCGCCAGCGTGCACCGCGAGAAGTTCGTGCCGCTCGGCGGTCCGGACGGAGGTAACGGCGGTCGCGGCGGTGACGTGATCCTCGTTGTCGATCCCGCCGTCGCCACCCTGCTCGACTTCCACTTCCATCCGCATCAGCGCGCCACTTCGGGCAAGCCCGGTCAGGGCAGCAACCGCTCCGGCGCCGAAGGCTCCGACCTGGTGCTTCACGTGCCGAACGGCACGGTCGTCGTCGACGCGGATACCGGCGAGCAGCTCGCCGACCTGGTCGGCAACGGCACCCGTTTCGTGCTGGCCGCAGGCGGGGCGGGCGGCCTCGGCAACGCAGCCCTCGCGTCTCCACGCCGGAGGGCGCCGGGCTTTGCGCTGCTCGGTGAGCCGGGCGAGGCCAAGGATGTGGTCCTCGAGCTCAAGAGCGTGGCCGACGTCGCCCTGGTCGGCTTCCCGAGCGCGGGCAAGTCGTCGCTCATCGCGGCCATCTCGGCGGCGCGGCCCAAGATCGCCGAATACCCGTTCACGACGCTCGTGCCGAACCTCGGCGTGGTGCAAGGCGGTGATCACGCCTCGTTCACCGTGGCCGACGTGCCCGGATTGATTCCCGGCGCGAGCGAGGGCAAGGGGCTGGGCCTGGAGTTCCTGCGCCACGTCGAGCGCTGCAGCGTGCTCGTCCACGTGCTCGACTGCGCCACCCTCGAGCCCGGCCGCGATCCGATCAGCGACCTCGACATCCTCGAAGCCGAGCTTGCCGCCTACGGCGGTGGCGGCCTCACCGGCCGTCCCCGGCTGGTCGCGTTGAACAAGATCGACGTCCCCGAGGCGCGGGAGCTGGCCGATCTGGTGCGACCCGACCTCGAGGCGCGCGGCCTGGAGGTTCACGAGATCAGCGCGGCCAGCCACGAGGGGCTGCGTGGCCTGACGCTGCGGCTCGCCGAGCTCGTCGAGCGCTACCGCAGCGACAACGTCCCCTCCGAACCCACCCGGATCGTGCTGCGACCGACGCCGGTCGGCGGGGTGGAGTTCAGCGTGACGCCGGTCGGGCCGCAGGAGTTCCGGGTCGCGGGGCGCAAGCCGCTGCGCTGGGTCCGGCAGACCGACTTCACCAACGAGGAGGCCATCGGTTTCCTCGCCGATCGCCTCGCCAAGCTCGGCGTCGAGGAGGAGCTCGCCAAGCTCGGGGCCGAGGCCGGCGCGGAGGTGAGCATCGGCGACGTCACCTTCGACTGGGAACCGACGCTGACCGAGGCCGCGGCCGGTCCGCGCGGCACCGACAGCCGGGTCGCCGCCTCCGGCCGCAAGAGCCGCGAGCAGCGCCATGCGGAGTTCATCGAGCGGCACACCCCCTATGAGGAGCGCGAGGCGACAGACCTCGAATCGTCATGAGCCGCCCGCTCGTCGTGCAGGCGCGCCGGGTCGTGGTGAAGGTCGGATCGTCCTCGCTCACCACCGCCCAGGGTGGCCTCGACGCCGCCCGCGTCGACGCGCTCGTCGACGTGCTCGCCACCGAGGAGCGGCAGGTCGTCCTGGTGTCGAGCGGCGCGATCTCGGCCGGCATCGCACCGCTCGGCCTGCGTCGCCGTCCACGTGACCTCGCGACGCTGCAGGCATGTGCCAGCGTCGGGCAGTTGCTGCTCGCCGAGCGCTACGCCGCGAGCTTCAGCCGCTACTCCCGGTCGGTCGGCCAGGTGCTGCTGACCAGCGAAGACATGATCCGCCGAGCGCACTATCGCAACGCCCGCCGCACCCTCGCCCGGCTGCTCGCGCTCGGCGTGGTCCCCGTGCTCAACGAGAACGACGCGATCGCCACCGACGAGATCCGCTTCAGCGGCAACGACCGGCTGGCCGCACTCGTCGCCCATCTCGTCGCTGCCGACCTGCTGATCCTGCTGACCGACGTCGACGCGGTCTACGAGCGCAACCCCCGGGCGAATCCCGGGGCGCCTCGCGTCGCCGACGTGCGCTCGCCCGACGATCTGGCCGCCGCCGCCTACCGCGGGGTCGGGAGTGCTGCCGTCGGCCGGGGCGGCATGCAGACGAAAGTCGACGCGGCGCTGCTGGCGGCCTCCGAGGGGTGCGCGGCCGTGATCGGTGCGGCTTCGGACCTGGGTGCGCTGCTCGCCGGCGAGGACCGCGGCACGCTCTTCCATCCCTCCGGCAAGCGCCTGCCGTCCCGGCTGTTCTGGCTGGCACACGCATCGTCGCCGGGAGGTCGGCTGCACCTGGACGCGGGTGCGGTCGAGGCGCTGGTCAAACGCGGGAGTTCACTGCTGGCCGCCGGGATCACGAGCGTCGAGGGTGACTTCGAGTCCGGCGACCCGGTCGAGCTCGTCGGGCCGACGGGTGTCGCGTTCGGACGCGGGCTCGTCGGATACGAGGCCGGCGAGCTGCCGGCCATGCTCGGACGCTCGACGTCCGAGCTCGGCCCGGGCTACTCCCGCGAGGTCGTGCACCGCGACGACCTGGTGATCTTCCCCTCCTAGCCGCCCCGGCCCTGCTCAGCGCGAGCGGAAAGTCCAGCGACCGCGCGGGCGGCCGACCGTAAACTCTCCTCATGTCGTTGCAGCCGGAGAGCGTCCAGGTCGAGCAGCCCGACGGGCTCGCCGGCGACCCGGACACTGCTGTGCGCCAGGTCGCGCTGCGGGCCAAGGCCGCGTCGATCGCGCTGGCCAATGCCACCCGCACGGTCAAGGACGCGGCGCTCGAGGCGATGGCTGACGCGCTGCTCGCGTCCTCAGCCGAGCTCGTCGAAGCCAACCGGCGCGACGTCGAGACGGCCGCCGGCAACGGCACGTCGACTGCCATGATCGACCGGCTCACGCTCACTCCCGCGCGGATCGAGGCCATGGCCGACGGGCTGCGCCAGGTCGCCGGTCTCCCTGACCCGGTGGGTGAGGTGGTCCAAGGCCGCACGCTCGCCAACGGGCTCGAGATCCGCCAGACCCGGGTGCCGTTCGGAGTCGTCGGGATCGTGTACGAGGCCCGTCCCAATGTCACCGTCGATGCGGCCGGGCTGTGCCTCAAGAGCGGCAACGTCGCGCTGCTGCGCGGTAGCGGATCGGCCTACCACAGCAACACCGCACTGGTCGCCGTCCTGCGCGGCGCCGCCGAAAGCGTGGGGCTCCCGGCCGATGTGGTGAACCTGGTGCCCGGGGTCGATCACGACTCGGTCAAAGCACTGCTGCGGCTGCGCGGCATCGTCGACCTGATCATCCCGCGGGGCGGCGCCGGACTCATCCGCACCGTCGTCGAGGAGTCGACCGTCCCGGTCATCGAAACCGGCGTCGGCAATTGCCATATTTATGTCCACGCCGACGCGGACCTCGAGATGGCCCTGCGCATCGTGCTCAACGCGAAGACCTCCCGGCCCAGCGTCTGCAACGCCGCCGAGACGGTGCTCGTCCACCGCGCCGTCGCCCCCGACTTCATGTCCGTGCTGCTGCCGGCCCTCAGCGCGGCCCGGGTCACCGTCCACGGCGATCCGGCGGTGCAGGCGTTCGATACGTCCGTCGTCCCGGCAAAGGACGTCGATTGGGCTGAGGAGTACCTCTCGCTCGACATCGCCGTCGCGATCGTCAGCAGCCTGGACGAGGCGCTCGAGCACATCCGCACGTGGGGGAGCGCTCATACCGAAGCGATCATCACCCGCTCGCTGGAGGCGTCCCGGGCGTTCGTCGCCGGCTGTGACAGCGCTGCCGTGATGGTCAACGCCTCCACCCGGTTCACCGACGGCGAGCAGTTCGGAATGGGCGCCGAGGTGGGTATCAGCACCCAGAAGCTGCACGCTCGGGGTCCGATGGGCCTGCCGGAGCTGACTTCGACCAAGTGGATCGTCACTGGGGACGGGCACATCCGCGAGTAGGAAAGCTGATGTCGGCGAACGATCTCGATCCGGGCGAGCCGGAGCCGATCGAGCCGTCGCCTGCCGAGACCCCGCCTGCCGAGATCCCGCCCGCCGAGATCCCACCGCTGCCGCGCAGCGTCGACTCCGACGCTGCTGCCGGTGCCGTCGCCGGACTGCTGGACAGCGATTCCACGCCCGAAGAGGTCGAGGAAGTCGTCTCGTTCATCTCCGCGGTGCCGCTCGGGGTGCGCCGCATCGCCCCGCGCTGGGTCGCCCCGGTCTTCGCTGCCGGCGCGCTCGTCCTCGTGCCGTGGGTCGTCTTCCTCGGCTTCGAGCTGCCCGAGCGCTCGACCGACCAGCATTACAACCTCGCCTGGGTCGGCTTCGATCTGCTGCTGGTGTTCGCCATGGCCCGCACCGCGCTGCTGGCCTGGAAGGGTCGCCGCCAGGTCCAGCTTCCGGCAGCTGCCACCTGCACGCTGCTCCTGGTCGACGCCTGGTTCGACATCCTGACCTCCGACGGCGCCGGGGCCTTGACGCAGGCGCTGCTTTTCGCGTTCCTGCTCGAATTGCCGATCGCTGCGATCGCGTTCTGGATCGCCCGCAACGTCGACAAGGTCGTCGAGCGCGCCGAACACCGGCTCGCCGAGCAGGCGCAGCAATTGCTGGCAACGCACCTGCTTTCGGGCCACCATCAGCAATCCTCGGCGCCTGACGGCCCGGGCTGAGCGCGCGTCGGATTTGGCAGTCGGTGACAGCTCTGGCCGGTCGCATGAAAGACTGGCGTATTCGGATCACCGCATCCCGCGCAATTCCCCCGGAGCAGCCCGTGCAGCAATTCCCCGTGTTCGGCGACGTGGCCGACGTACGCGACCGGCTGGCAGCAGCCGGCTATCTCGCTGACGACGCCATCGCCACCACCGTGTTTCTCGCGGACCGGCTGGGTAAGCCGCTCCTGGTCGAGGGCCCGGCGGGCACCGGAAAGACCGAGCTGGCGAAGGCCGTAGCGACGGCGACGCAGTCGGATCTGGTCCGCCTGCAGTGCTATGAGGGTCTGGACGAGGCGCGCGCGCTGTACGAGTGGAATTACAAGAAGCAGCTGCTGCGCATCCAGGCTTCCGGCGGCGACGCCGACTGGGGCGATACGCACGACGACATCTTCAGCGAGGAATTCCTGCTCTCGCGCCCGCTGCTGACGGCCATTCGCCGCACCGAGCCGACCGTGCTGCTGATCGACGAGACCGACAAGGCCGACGTCGAGGTCGAGGGCCTGCTGCTGGAGGTGCTCTCCGACTTCCAGGTGACGATCCCCGAGCTCGGCACGATCGAGGCTGAGCGGCGTCCCTTCGTCGTCCTCACCTCCAACGCGACTCGCGAGCTCTCCGAGGCGCTCAAGCGGCGCTGCCTCTACCTCTACATCGACTACCCGGGTGCCGAGCGCGAGAAGGCCATCGTCAAGGCGCGAGTGCCCGAACTCCCCGAGGAGCTTGCCGAGCAGCTGGTGCGCACGATCCGGGCGCTGCGCGCGATGGAGCTGAAGAAGGCCCCGTCCGTGGCCGAATCAATCGACTGGGCCCACACCCTGCTCGCCCTGGGTCTCAATACGCTTGACGAGGAGGCCGTCAGCAGCACCCTCGGCGTCGTGCTCAAGCACGCCAGCGACCAGGCCCGCGCGACCAGCCAGCTCAAGCTGTCATGAGCCTGCTCGACCGCACCGTCGATTTCGCGGGCGCGCTGCGCCAGGCGGGTATCCCGGTGAGCACGGCCGAGACCGTCGACGCCATGAAGGCGCTCGGCAAGATCGACATCATCCAGCGCGAGCACCTCCGCGCCGCCTTTGCCGCGACGGCATGCAAGCGGGCGGCGCACCGCCCGACCTTCGACACCCTCTTCGACCTGTGGTTCCCGCCGAAGTTCGGCGACGGGGTCGGCGAAGGGGAGTTCGACGGCACCGGTGATGGAGCCGGCGAGGGTGAGCCGATGGATGCCGCCGACCTCGCGAAGGCGATGCGCGAGCAGCTGCGTGACCTGCTGCTCGACGGCGACGAGGACGCGATCCGGCGCTTCGCCCGAGCCGCGGTCAGCAGTCTCGGCCGTACCGATTCCCCGGCCGGGCGCCAGTCCTACTTCGCCTACCGCGTGCTGCGGGCGCTGTCGCCGGAGACGCTGATCGCGTCACTGCTGGCGGCCATGATGGGCGATCAGGAGCGCGGCGGGCTCGCCGAGAAGGTGGCCCGGCAGACGATCGCCGATCGCATCAAGGCCTTCGAGGAGGCCGTCGAGAGCGAGGTCCGGCGGCGGCTGGCCGAGACCAAGGGCGTCGAGTCGGTCACCCGGACGGCGGTCAAGCCGCTCACCGACCAGGTGGACTTCCTGCGCGCCTCGCGTAACGACCTGATCGAGCTGCGCCGCCAGGTGCAGCCGCTGGCCCGCCGCCTCGCCACCCGGCTCACGGCCAAGCGCCGCCTCGGCCGAGCCGGCAAGCTCGACTTCCGGCGCACGGTACGGGCCTCGCTGGCGACCGGCGGCGTGCCGCTGGAGACCAAGCACAAGCCGCACAAGCCCCACAAGCCCGAGCTCGTCGTGTTCTGCGACGTCTCGGGCTCGGTGAGTTCGTTCGCCCACTTCACGCTGATGCTGACGCACGCGCTGCGCGAGCAGTTCTCGAAGGTGCGGGCGTTCGCGTTCATCGACACCTGCGACGAGGTCACCGACTATCTGCGCTCGGTCGACATCGGTGACGCCATGGCCCGCATCGCGCAGAACGCCGACCTGGTCTGGTTCGACGGTCACAGCGATTACGGCCACGCGTTCGAGGTCTTCGCCGAGCGCTATCCCGATGCGATCACCCCGAAGACGTCGCTGCTGGTGCTGGGCGACGCGCGTAACAACCACCGCTCCGCCGCCGCGCCCACCGTCCGCCGGCTCGTCAAGGAAGCCCGTCACTCGTACTGGCTGAACCCCGAGCCGCGCACGTACTGGGGCTCCGGAGACTCCGCGACGAAGACGTACGAACCGCTCTTCGACGAGATGGTCGAGTGCCGCAACGTCGAGCAGCTCGCCGAGTTCGTGCAACGCCTGCTCCCGACCTGAGTAGCGGGCCAGTGGGCGAGCGCATCGGGGTCATGGGCGGCACGTTCGACCCCATCCACCACGGTCACCTCGTCGCTGCCAGCGAGGTCGCGTCGCTGTTCGACCTGGCCGAGGTTGTCTTCGTGCCGACCGGCCAGCCGTGGCAGAAGACCGATCGCGAGGTCTCCAGGGCGGAAGACCGCTACCTGATGACGGTGCTCGCCACCGCGACCAACCCGATGTTCTCGGTGAGCCGGGTCGACATCGACCGTCCCGGACTCACGTACACCATCGATACGCTGCACGAACTGCGCCAGGCGAGTCCCGGCGCGGAACTGTTCTTCATCACCGGTGCCGACGCGCTGGAGCAGATCCTGGATTGGCACTCGGCGCCCGAGCTTTTCGCGCTGGCCCACTTCGTCGGGGTGTCACGCCCGGGGTATGAGTTGAAGCTGGACGAGCGCTTCCCGGAAGGTTCGGTCAGCCTCGTGGAGGTGCCGGCGCTGACGATCTCGTCGTCGGACTGCCGGTCGCGCGTGGCCCGCGGCGCTCCGATCTGGTACCTCGTGCCGGATCCGGTCGTCCGATACATCGACAAGCGGCACCTCTACCGCGACTAACTGCTCCAATGGTCGCAGACCCGTGCTCGAATTCGCTGCGCTCATCCGAGTCACGATCTGCTCCGCGCCCTCTGGTCGCAGACCCGTGCTCGAATTCGCTGCGCTCATCCGAGTCACGATCTGCTCCGCGCCCTCTGGTCGCAGACCCGTGCTCGAATTCGCTGCGCTCATCCGAGTCACGATCTGCTCTTAACCCGCCGAAATATGCCACCCTGTACTCAGGGTCCACCCACGTTCCCAACCCCCACGAACAGATGGAGTCGCCTGTGCCAGCTGCCCCCGCCGCCGTCGAACTCGCAATGGTCGCGGCGCAGGCCGCTGCCGACAAGCTCGCCACCGACGTCATCGTTCTCGACGTCGCTGACCGCCTCGCCATCACCGACACGTTCGTCCTGGCCAGCGCGCCCAATGAGCGGCAGGTCAGCGCCATCGTCGACGAGATCGAGCTGCGGATGCGCGAAGCAGGGGTCAAGCCTGTCCGGCGCGAGGGTGAGCGCGAGGCGCGCTGGGTGCTGCTCGACTTCGGCGACGTCATCGTGCACGTCCAGCACGCTGAGGAGCGCGAGTACTACGCTCTGGAGCGGCTGTGGAAGGACTGCCCGCAGCTTCCGTTCGTGGACGCCGATGCGGCCCGGGCCGCTCGGAAAGTGGCGGTGCCGGTGGCCGCCGCCACGGGCGAGTGAGCCGGCAGCTGCTGCTGCTTCGCCACGGGCGTACCGCGCACAACGCGTCCGGGCGTTTCCAAGGCCAGGTCGACGTGCCGCTGGATGAGTTGGGACGCGCGCAGGCTGCCCAGGTCGCGCCGCTCATCGCGGCTCGCCGGCCGGTGACCATCGTCTCCTCGGATTCGTCGCGGGCCCTCGAAACGGCCGTCGCGGTCGCCGAGCTCACCGGCCAACAGGTGCTGGTGGACGAGCGGCTGCGCGAGATCGACGTCGGCGGCTGGGCCGGGCTCACCCTCGACGAGGTCAAGGAGGCGTTCCCGCAGGAGCACGCCGACTGGATCAACGGCAACCGCGAGCAGTTGCGCCGCGGCGGCGGCGAGACCTACGGCGAGGTGGGGGCCCGGGCGTTTCTGGCCGTGTGGCCGCTGCTGGAGGGGCCGGGCGACGAGCTGGTGGTGGTCGTCACGCACGGGGGAACCGCCCGCTCGCTCATCGACCTCCTGCTCGGCATCCCCGTGCGCCACCGGCACGTCCTCGGCGGGCTGCCGAACGCGGGCTGGTCGCGCCTGGAAGAGGGCCGCTTCGGCTGGCGCCTCGCCGAGCACGCGGTCACCGTCGAGCTGGGGCTGCCACCCGTCCCGTAATGGCCCCGTCAGGCCCTAAGCCTGCGTCGGCGCCAGTGCCTGCGGGCCATATATGGCGCGTATCCGGTGGCGCCGGCCTCGTCAGGCGTCGGCTAAGGGCAGGGCCGGCGGACGCTGGAACAACCTCGTGCACGAGCTGACGGTATGGTGGATGCCGCACGGGGCTGTGGCGCAGCTGGTAGCGCACTTCCATGGCATGGAAGGGGTCAGGGGTTCGAATCCCCTCAGCTCCACTTGACGGGTTCGCCTGCTCGCCGCTTACGCGGCTTCGCTGATTGACCGGAGCGTTATCCGCTGCTTTTCACCGCTTCCCGTGGCCGCCGCTCGTCAGCGATGGCAGGAACCTCCGCCTCGGCGGGGCGCGGGAAACGGAGGCTGGCGGCCACCGCAACCGTGAGCGCGATGACGATCACGGCGAGGCTGAGCAGCGATGGGATCTCGGGGACGGCATGGCTGATGGTCTTGTGGCCGGCCTGCAGGAACAGCTTGATCCCGATGAACCCGAGAATGAACGCAAGCCCCTTTCCGAGGTAGTGGAATCGGTCGAGCGCCCCGGCCAGCAGGAAGTACAAGGCCCGCAGGCCGAGGATGGCGAAGGCATTGGACGTGAAGACGATGAACGGCTCATTGCTGACAGCCAGCACCGCGGGAACGCTGTCGACAGCGAAGAGCAGGTCCGCTGCCTCGACGGCGACGACGACAGCCAGGAGCGGCGTGCCGATGCGCTTTCCGGCCTGCTGCACAAAGAATTTCGTCCCGTGGTAGCCCTCGGAAATCGGGATGATCCTTCGCAGCGCCCGCACCGCCAGGCTCTGGCCCGGGTCCACGGCGTCGTCCTCGTCGCGGAGGATTTTGAGTGCGCTCCACACCAGGATCGCGCCGAACACGAAGAGCACCGCGGCGAACCGGCTCACGATGGCGACTCCGGCGCTGAGCAGGATCCCGCGCAGGACGAGAGCGCCGACGACACCGAAGAACAGCACCCGATGCTGGTGGGCGCGGGGCACCTTGAAGTAGCCGAAGATGAGCGCGAACACGAAGAGGTTGTCCACCGACAGGCTCTTCTCGAGCAGCCACGCGGTGGTGAAATCAACCCCCGCCGTACGCCCTGCCGTCAGGCCGAGAACGAGCGCGAATACGAGCGAGACGCCCACCCACACCGCGCTCCATGTTGCTGCCTCGCGCACCCCGATGGTGCGCGCGCTCCGGTGGGCCAGCAGGTCGATCGTGAGCATGATGGCCACGGTTGCGGCGAACGCGAGCCACGCCCACAGCGGAACGTTCATGATTGGCCCGCGCCTGGAATGACGAGCAGAACGACTTGGCTGAACACGACGGATCGACTCCCTGCGCCATGGGTTGCTGATGGACCCTTCCAGGGTGCCTGGCGAGGTCTCGGCAGGTAAAGGGGAGATTCGGATCTAGTTCGGCCCCTTTCTTGCGTGGACTCGGCAGAAAGACGCGAGCAGTCCAGCTTCGGGTCTACTGAGTCAGAGGCGCTCAGGTGGCAAAGTAGGAACGTGGCTTCTGCATCTGCTCCGCACCTCGGCGCGGATCTGCGCGCGCGCGAGGCGGACGAGCGTGACCGGCTGGCCGACGAGCGGGAGATCCAGCAGGAGATGCGGGACGCTCGCGCCGATGCGCGCGATCTCGCGCAGGACGCGAGGGACTCCCGGCAAGCCGAATGCGACCGCGAAGCCGGCGCCTTGGCCGTGACGCGCGACGAGGTCGCCGATGAGCGTGACCGTACCGCCGAGGCGCGTGACCGTACCGCCGAGGAACGTGACCGGCTCGCTGACGATCGTGACCGGATGGCCGACCAACGGGAGGTCGATTCTCAGCTGGCGGGACTTCCTGGCTCGTGCCGGCTGTCGGGCGATGACGAGGATCTCGGTGGTGGCTGATTCGACGACCGCCTAGTTTCATCGGGCGGTCATCGGGCAGTTTCGAGGCGTGCCCGAGGTCTCACCCTCGCCGCAGGATTGGCAGCAGCTTCGGCTGAGAGCTGCCGAGATTCGCCGCGAGATCGCGCGGGTCGCCCTGTCAGTGGCGTACATCGAGGACGCGCTGGCCAAAACTCTCCGGGAGCGGATCCGATGGGCACCGGCACGGGCTGTCGCGCTCGAGGAACAGGCCGAGCGCGCTGGCCGGCACGCCGCCCACGAGCGAGCGGAGGCTCAGCGATACGCGCGGGACGCGGGTTGGGATCCCGTCCAAGAGCCATGAGGAGTGCCGAGCAACGCGCTCGTCGGCGCGGAACGCTGACCTACCTGAGGAGCTTTGATGAGGCTTGCCGTACTCGGCATGGGTCGTATGGGCCAAGCGCTCGCCGGCCGACTGCTCGATGCAGGTAACGACGTTACGATCTGGAACCGAACCGCGGGCAAGGCGCCTGCGCTGGTGGAGCGCGGAGCGAAGGAAGCCACGTCCATCGCCGAAGCCGTCTCCGCTGCGGACATGGCTATCACCGTGCTCGCCAATGACGACGCGGTGAAGACGGTCGCGTTGGGGGAAGACGGGATTCGCTCAGCCCTTCCCGAAGGCGCCGTCTACGTAGACGCGTCGACAGTCGCGCCGACCACCAGCGAGGAGCTCGCGCAGGGCTTCGAGCGCTTCGCCGCCATGCCCGTTCTCGGTCCTCCGCCCCAGGTCGCATCGGGAAAGGCCGTCTTCTTGATCGGCGCCTCGGATGCATCCCGGGCGGTCGTCGAGCAGCTCTTTCCGGCCCTGGCCGAGAAGACGATCGCGTACGAGCGGCCCTCGGCCGCGGCGGTGGCCAAACTCACCGTCAACCTGCTTCTGCTCGACGCGATCGCGGCGCTGGCCGAAGCAGTTGCCACCGGCCGGGCCGGCGGCCTTTCCGACGATCAGCTCAGGGAGCTCCTCGGCGACAGCCCGATGGTCGCTCCCGGGATCAAGAGCCGCTTCGAGGGAGTCCTGACAGGGGAGCAAGACACCTTGTGGACGGCTCGTCTCGGAGCCAAGGACGCGCATCTCGCCGTCGAGGTCGCGAGATCGGGGGGTGTGGATCTGCCCGTGACCGCCGGCGTGCAAGGCCTCTACGAACAGGCGGCTGCCCGCTTCGACAGTGCCGACATCGCCTCGGTGACCCGGCTGTACCGCTGATTCAGGACTCCTTGCCGGCGCCCCAGTTCCCGCCGTCCTTACCGGCGACGGTGTAGCTGCCTGACATCACCAGCCCGGTCGACGTGACCGAACCCGTATACGTGATCGCTGCCGAGCCGACGGTTCCGAAGTTGATGGACAGGCCGTTCACGGTCCCGTCAAGGTTCAGCGTGCTTGCCGGCGCTGACAGCGTGATCGTGCCGGTGAGCTTGTTGCCGGACTGCGTCCAGTTCAGCTCGAACGTCCCCGAGAACGCCCCGCCGTAGGTTCCTTTCCACTTTCCCGACAGGTCGACCTTGGTGGTCGCCGCCTTGGCATTGCCCCCGGAAGCCACGTTGGTCGAAGTCGCCTTGGGCTTGCTGCTGCCGCATCCGGCCAGCAACGCCACTACGGTTGCAGTGCAGGCAACAACGATCGTCGTCGCGTGGACGCGATGATGTGAGCCCGGTTTGACGTTTGGCATCGTCTGTTCCTTGTTGTCTCGTGTTGTGACCATCACGAAAGCGCCGCGCGTGACGGATGACATCCGTAGCGACTACGTATGCGTGTTCCTTGCAGGCAGTTGCGTAGTGCCTACCGATGCGCGCGAGCGGCACGGCCGCGATGCTGGCCGGTGTCGCGAGTACTACCTCATAGGGAGGGGCGGGCGAGGGGTCGGCGGCTGCACCGCGGTACGGTGCGAGCCATGGCCGGACGCTGGCCGTTTGTCGGCCGTGCGGAAGAGCTGACCCGGGTCGAGTCCCTGTTGCAGTCGGGTGTCGGGGTGCTGATACTCGGCGACCCCGGCGTCGGCAAGACGGCCTTGGCCCGGTGTGCAGAACAGGCTGTCGGCGGTGCAATGCCGATCGCACGTGTCGTCGGGCACGCCGTCTCCAACGGCACGCCGTTCGAAGCTTTCGCTGGAGTCTTGGACGCGGCTGACACGTCTCTGCTGCGTCCTGTCGAAGTGGCGCGACGGGTTTCTGACGCCTGCGTGCGGTCACCTGGTACGAAGCTGCTGCTCGTGGTCGATGACGCGCAATTGCTCGATGAGCGATCGGCGCAGGTGTTGCTGCAGCTCGCCGCCGACGGCACGGCTGCCGTACTGGCGACGGCCCCCGATCTCGAGCTGCCGGACCCGGTGAAAAGGTTGTGGCGAGAAGGCTGGTGCCGAGAAGTCAGACTCGGCGGCCTGCCCGACAACGACGTCGTGGCCGTCATCGAGGCGGTCTTGGGCGCACCGATCGATCCCGCGGCAGCGCGGGCGTTTGCCGTCCGAGCGGAAGGCAATCCGCTGCTGTTGCGCGAATTGGTCAGCGCCGCCCTGGCCAGCGCGACGCTGGTACGTCGCGGCTCCGGATGGGCGCTTGCCGGTCAACCGCCCATCAGCAGCGGCATCCGCGAGCTGCTCAGTTCACGGCTGATCGGGCTACCCGAAGCACAACGGGCAGCGATCGAGACGGTCGCAGCCGGGGAGCCGTTGGCGCTTTCCGTCGCCGACGAATTGATTGGCGAGGCCGTGCTCGAGGAGCTCGATCGGGACCGGCTCATCAGTGTGCGCACCGGGCTCGCCGGGCCCGAGGTGAGTACCGCCCATCCGCTCCACGGCGAATTGCTCCGATCGGAGATGCCCCCGTTGCGGCTACGCCGGCTTCGGCTTTCGCTCGCCAGCCGGCTCGACGCTTCAGCTCGTCCGTCGCCGCACGATCTCGTGCGAGCCGCGCTGTGGCGGCTGGAGAGTGGCCAGGCCGACGAGCCGGAGCGGCTGCTCGCTGCTGCAAGGGCGGCCCGGAGCTTGAGTCTCGAGACGGCCGAGCGACTGGCCCGTCACGCGCACGAACTGAGTGGCTCGTTGCAGGCCACGCTCTTGCTGGCCGAGATCCTGATGCACAGCGGGCGCAATGCCGAGGCGGTGCAACTCACCGCCGCGCTGCCACCCGAGTCGCTCACGGCGGCTGACCGTGAAGCCCTCGTCTACTGCGCCGCCGTGGGTCAGGGCGTGGTGGCGGGAGATTCCGCAGGCGGAGCGGACATCGTCGCCGGCGTACTGGCCGGCGACCCCGTTGCCAGCGACCAGTTGCGCGGCCTACACGCCTTTCTGCTGGCCTTCGACGGGCGTTCGGCCGCAGCACTCGAGGTCGGCGAGCCGTTGGTTGAGAGCCCCGCGGTGGACGCGGTGGCCCGGACCTTCGCCGCCACAGGAGTGATCGGCGCGCAGTACTGGCTGGGCCGAAACCGCCGTGCCGTGCAGCTGGCTGACGCCGTCTCGCCCATTGCCATATCCGTTCGCGATGCTTTGCCCTTTGGCGCAGGCTCCATCGAGCTGATCGCGATCTGTGCTCTGATCGAGCTCGGCGCGCTCGATCAGGCATCTGAGCGTGCGCTAACCATGCAGGCGCAAGCCGCGGCGGACAACAACCCCTTTACCCGTCCGCGAGGTGAGTACTGCCTGGCCCGGGTTCAGCTGGTTCGTGGCCAACCGGCGACGGCGCTGCGCGGGTTCCAGCGGTGCCTTGCCGCCCTGAGCCCGTTCGACGGGTCCTTCGTGCGACACATCAGCTCGATGCTGGCGCGCGCAGCGGCCGCTCTGGGCGACGCGGCATCCGCTCGCCAGATCCTCGACGCCTGCTCCGAAGCGCCGCGGGTGAAGCCCTACGAGCCAGAGTTCGAGCTGGCCGTAGCAGCGTTATTTGCCGCCGAGCTGCGGATGGAGGAAGCGGCCGAGCGGGCCGCCTGGGCAGCCGGGGTTGCGGCCGACCATGCCCAGTGGAACGTCGCCCTCGCCGGCTATCACGATGCTGCGCGCTACGGGGCTGCCCGGACGATTCTCGTCCAACTCCGTGGCGCCGCTCCCCATGTGGACGGGCAATTCGCCTGGTGCCTGATCGATCACGCGACGGCTCTCGCCGCGCAGGATCCTGCGGCGCTGGATGAGGTCGCGCGTAGGTTCGAGGTGCACGGCGCCATCCTGCTGGCAGCCGAGGCCTCGTCGGAAGCAGCCCTCGCCTATACCGCCGCCGAGCTTCCACGACCCGCTCGGGCGAGCGCATCCAGGGCTGCCGGCCTCTGGGCACGATGCGAGGGGGCCGTCACGCCGTGGTTGGCGGGCGCTGCACTATCGGTCGCGTTGACCGGGCGGGAGCGGCAGATCGCTGCGCTGGCAGGAATGGGGAACTCCGACGCAGCGATCGCTCGCCGTCTCGGGATCTCGGCGCGAACCGTGCAGACGCATCTGGCGCGGGTTTACGTCAAGCTGGGCATCACCAGTCGCCATGACATCAACGCTCACCTCGGCCTTTAGCCGGCACCCGCGACGAACGCGACGGCCTCCTCCGGCGTGGCGGCCACGTCCAGCGCGACGGCATGACCGTCCGCGTCGCTGATCTGCCAACCGCCCAGACACACCAGGCGTTTCCCGGTGCGGCGGGCGAGCGCGATCTCGCTGAGCGTGCCCCAGCTTCCCCCGACGGCGATGACAGCGTCGGCCGCCGCGATCACGAGCGCGTTGCGCGCCTGCCCGAGCCCGGTAGGGATGGCGAGGGTCAGGTGCGGGTTGCCCTCCGATCTGTCGCCGCCGGGCAGCAGTCCGATGACGAAGCCGCCGCTCTCCCTGGCTCCGCGGGCTGCCGCCTCCATCACTCCACCCAGGCCGCCGTTCACCACGACAATGCCGCGGCGCGCCAGCAGCGCACCGGTCTCGTACGCCAGCGCGGCGATCTGGTCGGACACGTCCGCTCCGGGACCGACGACGGCGACGACGGCGACGACAAGGCTCGGCATGCTCGCATGATCCCCGCCGCAGCCGCCGAGTCGCGCGATGGCATGCCGGCCCCCCCTTCGATCACAGTGGGTTTTATTGTCGCTACGGAGTGCTACCGTGAGGTGTGACGAGGCGGCCGAACACGGAGTCCCCAAGGTGCCCTGTGCACCCGGCTCGAAGGTGCGCCGGGAGGGGACGTACGGGAAACGGCAACGGCCCCGCTACCGCTGCTTCTACACCGACGCCGCCGGTGAGCCGCACAAGCACGGGTTCACGCCGCTGGTCCCGCGGCAGCGGCAGCCGGCACACAAGTGCCCGGAGTGCGATCACGTCGTCCCCGACTTCCACGGTTCCCCGGTGCTGCCTGGCGGCTTGTACACGGTCGCCGAGGTCGCGTCCGCGCTGTGTGAGCTGAGCCGCGGCGCGACGTACACCGAGGCCGCCCGTCGCACCCAGCTGCGGTACTGGGGCGCGGAACATGAGGGGAACCGGCAGGCCGGCACCGTCGGGAACGGCCAGACCGTTGCGGACTGGCTCGACCGGTTCGGTCCGGCGATCGCGGCCGAGCAGGCCGAGACCGCCTGGGCCGACACGCTGGTGCTCGACTCGACCGAGTTCGACTGGACGAACCCGGGCAGCGGGACTGAGCAGCTGTTCGCGGTGCTGGCCGCCTGGGGCTACCCGAAGGGAGCCCGGAAAGGGCGGCTGTGGGCGCTGGCGGCCTCCCCGTCGGACGACAAGGTCGCCTGGAAGAAGTTCCTGGCCCAGCTGCCCGGGCGGCCGTCGCTGGTCATCTACGACGCGGACAAAGCCATCGGACCGGCCGTGCGGGAAACCTGGCCCGGCGTGCCGCTGCACCTGTGCGAGCACCACCTGTACACCAACGCGGCGGCGAGCCTGCGTAAGGACGGCGAACGCGGGATGGGCAACCCGTTCCGCACCCTGCTCAACGACGCGGCCCGCAGCCCAGAGCAGTGGGCCGCCTTCCGGGACGCCGTACTCGACGCCGGGCTGCCCGCGACCAGCAGGTGGGTGAAGTTATGGGATGAGCAGATGTGCTCGCAGACGCAGTGGCGTGACGCCGTGCCGGCGCATTACTCGACCGGCGCGCTCGACCCGAAGCTCGGCGACATCCGCCAACACCTGCAGCGTCGCCGCTGGACGTTCCGGAACCTGACCCGGATGAATGGACTGCTCGCCTTGATGCGGCTACGGGTCAACCGGCGCGACAACCCTGAGGACTGGGCCCGGCTCATCGCCGACCAGGTCCGGCAGGAGCCCCGGCTCGACCCCGTCGGCGAGGACGGCAAACCCGACTTCCGCCGCTGGCGGACCAAAAACCCCCGGCAGGCCGACCCGGTCGTCGAACTCCCCGACGGCAGCCGCGTCTACACGCTGCGCATGCACCCCGTCCCACCCCGCTCATAACCCCGAGACGGTGAACCTGGGCCTTGTCCGGACATGTTCGCACCAGGCCGACCAACCGACGGTGAAGCAGGGGATGCCACAAGCGCGGTATTGGCACATCCGCGCTCCGATTGGACGTGACCGCGACAGCGAGTGGGTTGGCCTTTCGCGCAACGTGTGCTGCCGTTGCGGCGTCTAATGAAGTGTGGCGATAAGAAGCGCAGTTGCGGCTGTATGCGCAGCCCTCGTGGGCGGTTGGGCGCTCGGATCGTGCGGCGGATCCTCGGGTTCGCCGCATCTCTCTGCGTCGCCGACTGCGGTGGCGGCGCGCGCCTCGGCTAGTTGGCTGAACCAGCCGCCTGGCAAGGCGGCTGGGGACCAGGTCGCACGAGATCTGGTGAGTGCTGCGCCGCTGCCACCAGGATCGCAGCGGCTTGCGAAGAGCCCTCTATCCGTCCTCGACAAGCCTTCTACCACTATCGGGGATGACAATTTCCTCGACCATAACGCCTGGTGGAAGGCCGATCTCAGTACCAAGGATCTGCTCACCTACTTGCGAGCCCACCCGTTGAAAGGCCTGGTCTTACGCGTGACGGGCAGCGGCGTGTCCGGCTTCAATCAGCCGTTCCAGTGGGAGCTGGAGTTTGATGGGGCCCAGCCGTTGGCCGGTAACCCGGCCCTGCAGTACACGATTACTGCGGGCGGACCCCACGCTTCATGGGTCCGGGTCGACGGCTGGTCGATCTGGTATCCGCCCCGACCGCCCGACGAGACCGCTCCCACCACGGGCACCGTCGCCATCAGCATCACGTCAGGGCCGACCCGCAAGGTGACCGACCTGGCAGTAGTTCACCGGCTGGCGACGGAGTTCAACGGCCTCCTTCGGGCGACCCCTCGTCGGGGTGGGGGAAGGAACTGTACGGCCGCCGACCGGACGCTCTCGATCTCCTTCACGAAGCCCGCCGAAACCTCGCCGACGATCACGGCGTCGCAGTCGGGTTGCGCGCCGTTGTGGCTGGCGCGAGGACCCAGCGGCGACCTTCCCGCACTAGAAGACAGCGGCAATCTGCTTGCCGACGCGCTCCGGGTGCTGGGTCTACCTTCGGACGCCCTCGCTGGCCTGCCGCCAACAGCCAGCCCTTCATCTGCGGGTTCGGGCGGATAGCGCCACCCCCGTCTCCGCGTCTGGCGACTCCGACCACCCTGGCGAGCGCCCGGTAGTGCCGGGTACATCGCGAGTCCGAAGCGCCCGCGAGTGGCACTTCTGGGCGTGGACTCACGCCGATACCCCGGCGATCTGCTCATTGGGTGCTTCGGGGCGAACGGCTCGTCCAACGTCGGTGGAGCCGAAGCGTGAGTAGCACTGCTACAACCGAACTGACAAAGGCTCCGGCGAACAGTCGCGTCCACCATCTGCCGCCCGCTGCGCCGTCGCGTGGATTGCAGGCGCACGACACATTGGGGTCGCGCACGTCAAACACGACTGTGATCGCCTGGCCGACGCGCAATAACCCTGCCGGAGGGTTCGGCGGATCTGACCGGTCGGACGAGGAGTACCGCTGACCGGCGACCGAAAAGGAGTACGACACCGTGTCGTGGTTGGACGGGTCAGTGCCGATCACGATTGCCTTGGTCGTCGATCCGTGATGGATCAGTGCTTCGTAACGCTGCTGGTTTGACCCGTCGAGTGCAGCTATCAGCGCGAACACAGCGGCCGTAAGCACGGCCCATATCGCCAGTAGGAGAAACATGAACTTCAGGGCTGCGGGGTCCACCAACTTCGTCCGCCGGCTCACACCCGCCGTGGGGTCCGGCTCATACCTCCATGGATCAGCCGCATCCTCCTGGCTCACCCTCGCCATATCGACTACCCCGCCCCACCCCTGAAGCGCTACGCCACCGTCGCCTGTGGATCATGCTCTCTGCGCGTCGAAGCGCGCGCTATTGGCACTTATGCGCGGGGGCGCTTACTGCATGGGCTCCTTGCCGTAGCTACTGAATGCCCACGATCGTTTCAGGTGCTGCCACGCCGTATCGCCCGCTGCTCTCGCCCCGGAGATGAAGGCTGCCACGCCGAAGAAGACGCCGAATCCACACGCCGCAAGTACCCCGACGATGAGGCCCATTCGGGCAGTTCCGGCTACCGCCACGCCGATGACGGCGCCGACCACACCCCCCAAAACGGCGACGACGAGGGCGACCACCTTGCCGCGAGAAGGAGAGTTCGTGTCGTCTAGCCAAAGCAACAGGCGTCGCACGAGCGGTGACTACCCCCAATTGGCCCGGTTGACACCGACCGCGTGAACTGCGAAGCGCGCATAGTGCCGGATACCGGGTGGTCGAGGTTGGTGATGGCTGGGCGCAGGGGACTGCCAGCAGACCGGGATCGTTAGGCACCGGCCCATGCGGCATGGGCGCGCCGGGCGCCGTCATCGTGCTGACTTCCTCGGCGCCACTTTCCTGCCTGGAGCGCGGCCGTTTTGGCAGCACACGCATGTCCTGCCCAAACGCCCACGTCTTCGTAGCGGATAAAACCCACTGTGATCGAAGGGCCTGCCGCCGCTCAGCCGAGGAGCCCTCGCTGATATGCGGCGGCGACGGCGGAGGCCCGATCGCGAACCTCGAGCTTGGCGTAGATGTGCAGCAGGTGCGTCTTGACGGTCGTTTCGCTCACCATGAGCCGGCGCGCGGCGGACTGGTTGGTCTCCCCTTCCGCCACCAGCCGGAGAACTTCGACCTCGCGAGGGCTGAGCGCGTCCTGCGTCCGACCGCCGGCGCGGCTCATCAGGGCTCCGGCGACGGAGGGGGCGAGCACCGGCTGACCCGCATGGGCTGCGCGCACCGCGCGGAGCAGCTCATCGCGCGGGGCGTCCTTGAGCAGGTAGCCGGTGGCCCCGGCTTCGATCGCCGGCAGCACATCCCGGTCGGTGTCGTACGTGGTGAGGATCAGCACCCGGGCCGGGTGCCCCGCTGCGCGCAGCCGGGTGATGGCCTCGACCCCACCCATGACAGGCATCCGCAAGTCCATCAGGATCACATCCGGAGTAAGCCGCGGGACGAGCGCCACTGCCTCAGCGCCGTTGCCGGCTTCGCCGACGACATCGAAATCCGGATCGTCACTGAAGACGCCGCGCAGGCCGTCGCGCATGATGGGGTGGTCGTCGACGATCAGCAGCCGGATGGGATTCACTGCCCGCCGCCGCTCTCGCGCTGGGGGAGCGGGACCGTCGCGTTGACGGTCGTCCCGGTGCCGGGTGACGACTCGACCGTCAACGTCCCGCCGATACGAGCCAGCCGCTGCCGCATGCCGATCAGCCCGTAGCCACAGGGGTTTTCGGGGCTGTGCTCGGTCGCGCCCGTTGGGATGCCGATCCCGTCGTCGACGACATCGAGGAGCACGGTGTCATCGAGATACGTGAGCGTGACACGCACCTTGCCGGCGTGTGCGTGCTTGGCGACGTTGGCCAGTGCCTCCTGGGTGACGCGAAAGAGCGCTGCTTCGACGTCGGCATCGGAGCGAAGATAGCCGCCGGTCACATGCACCTCGGCGGCCACCGTCGACTGCTGCTCCCAGGTGATGGCCAACGTGTTGAGAGCCGCGGGCAGGCTCGCGTCCTCGAGCTGTTCGGGGCGCAAGGCCTGAACCGAACGGCGTGCCTCGGTCAGGCTCGACCGCGCGAGGGTCCGGGCCTGGTCGAGGTGACGCGAGGATTCGCCCGGCCGGTGACGAGTGTGCTCAGCGGCTTCCAGCTGGGTGATGATCCCGGTCAGGCCTTGCGCGAGGGTGTCATGGATTTCCCCGGCCAGGCGCTGCCGTTCCTCGATCACGCCGGCTTCCCGGGCCTGCGCCACGAGCTGCGCGTGCAGCTCGGCGTTCTCATCCATCGACGCTGCAAGGCGCCGATTGGCCTCGGCCAGCTCGTCGATCATGCGTCCACGCTCCTGGTTCTGATCCAGCGCGCGATTGGTGATGCTCGCGGTCATGAGCACGAGCGAAAGCAGGACCGCTGCGACGAGCAGGTAGGTGAGCGTCTGCCCGGCATCCGTCGACGGGTAGCCACCCGACATGGCCGCCGAGACCACGAGCGCCGTTGCCGCGAATCCCGCCAGGCGCCATCGCGGGCCGAGCCCGTAGGCGAAAAGGAAGCCGATGTAGGCGAAGATGCCGAACAGCGGGCTGACCCAGACCAGCAGGCCGGCGAGGGCGGTGTGCGCTCCGAAGACGGGAAGCCGCCAGCGCGTCGAGGCATCGCCGCGCAGCCGCCAGGTCACGACAGCCCACCAGACGGCGGCGGCAGCTACCAGCGGCAGCCCGACCGTGAAGCGTGCCCACGCGTGCGAGGTGCTCCCCGGAGCGGCGAGCGCGACCGCCGCCGACAGCCCCAGCAAGGGAAGCGGAAGGAGCCGGCGTAGCCGGTCGATCCGGGCCAGCCAGGGGTCGGCGACGGTCGCCGTGATGCTTCCAGCCATGCTCACGGTCTCGATCGTGTCACTCATCCGCCCGAAATGTCCGCCGAGGGGTTTCGCGTCAGCGGGAGGCGAACATCGCGCGGGTGCTCCGCCGGTTGACGAGCGTGACGACCCAGGCCAGCAACACGCCGCAGGCGCTCTGCTCGATCTTCATCCACGCCGGGAACGTGCCGGGCAGCGCGACGATGACGGCAATGGCCACCACCATCACGGCGGACACCAGCCGAAGGCGCAGGAACGCCCGGCCGGCGCCGGCCGCGGCCCGCCGCGTGAATCGCAGCATCAGCAGCGACGAGAGCACGACGATGACGGCGCGTGTCCAGACGGCGGAGTTCACGAGCCCGGTGTGGTTACGCAGGATGGCGATCGCCGCGAGCGTCAGGACGCTCATTGCCACGTACCCGCCGACCAGACGCCTGATGGGGCGGAACGTCGCGACGGGGTCAGCCGACGCGGGCTGGGCGGCGGGGTCGTCGGCAGTGAGGCTGACGAATCGTTCGGTGGCGGTACCCATGATGTTCCCCTCGGGGGAGGCCGGCACTTCCGGCGTGCCTCTCGAGCATTCGCCGGCGCAAGCCGCCGCGAATCGGCCGCCCGGTCACCATCGCCGGCCGCTTCGGCTGATGCGCGTATCCACCGATCGGTGGATACGCGTGGTGGGAACGTTCGCTTGTGCCGCTAGGTCGTGGCGTGGTTGGGCGCCTTGTCCCAGTACTTGTCGAGGGCGATGATCCCGGCCTTCCCGGAGCGGGCCCGGTTGTAGATGACGATCGTGTCCCAGTTCTTGTTGGTCGTCCACGCGACGGCCGCGTTCTGGCTGGCATCGTTCGTGATGAAGCAGTAGTACGCGCCCGTGGTCACGTTGTCGTGCGTCCAGGTGTACGCCGAGGGAAGCCCCACCGCGCAGTCAGCGTTGGTCTTGCCGTCGGGCAGCCCGCTCTCACCGTTCTTCACGTCAGTGTCGAACGCTGCCTTGCTGACGTTGTGGTAGATCAGCACGCGCTGGCTGGGTGATGCCACACCGGTGAAATCCTTGGGATTGCAGTCGATTGCCGCGTCGACCACCGCGTTCTCGACAGCGATGCGCGGAGTGCAGCTGGAGGTGTCGACCAGGCCTACCGGCAGCCGGCCCATCAGCTTCGTCTCTGCCGCATTGAGGTTGCGCAGCTTCGCCGCAGCCTTGGCCACCCCGCTCTGCGCAGACTCCCTGCCTTTGATCGACACGGCGACGACCGAGTAGCTGTGGGTGGACATGTCGTTCGGGAAGGAGTCGGTGAAGCTGGTGGTCCGCAGGTCGGTTTTGAACTGCGAGTTGTCGCGGAAGAGGGTGTAGTGATCCGCGTTCTCGGACGGTAGCCAGGTCACCTTGATGGCGCCCGGCTCCGCCGCGGCGGTGACGTTCTGCGGGACCCCTGGGATCGGGGGGTTGGCCGGCTTGCCGGTCACCGCGACCACGATGACAACCGCAGCGGCAACGACGGCGGCAGCGACGCCGCCGATGACCCAGGGCTTCTTGCTGCGCTGACGCTTCTCAGCGGTGCCGCCGACACCACCCCCGCCGCCTGTGACGACGCCCCCGCCACCTCCACCGCCGCGGCCCGCGGCGATCTCCTCGACGGTGCGCGCCAGCGCCTGCACGGCCAGCGGAGGCTGTCCCTGCCATCCGACGGTCTTGGTGCCGTTGCTGGCTTGCAGCGCGATCTCGCGACGGCCACCCTGCCAGCTCGAGGACGGCAGCACGGGATCGAGGTGGAAGAACGAGCATTCCCATAGCCCACGCAGCAGCCGGTCGCGGTCGAACGCGGTGAGCTGCTCGCTGTGCACCTCGATCGGCGCCATGTCCTCGCCGCGATACCACACCGTCAGCGGCGGCTCCGGGCGGGCGATCGGCGCCGTGTCCCGAATCGCCGACTCGAGCGCGTTCTGGAAGTCGATGCAGCTGCTGAACCGGTCCTCCCGGTTCTTGGCGATCGCTCGGTAGATCGCCTGGTCGACGGTCTCCGGAAGCCCGGGGACGAGCCGGGAGACCGGAGGCGGGTACTCGTCCATGAGCTGGTGCAGGATCTGCCGGGAGTCGCTGCCCGGAAAGGCGCGGCGACCGGTGAGCATCTCGTAGAACACGCATCCGAGGGAGAAGACGTCGACCCGGCGGTCGAGCTGCCCGCTCGGCAGCGAAAGCCGCTCCGGGGCCGCATAGGCGAGCGTGAGCACCGCCTGCGTCGTCGCCGTCAGGCCGAGCGTGTCGGCGGCGTCCCGGGCGATCCCGAAGTCGGTCAGGTACGCCTTCTCGTCACCGCGCTTGCTGGCGACCATGATGTTCGCCGGCTTGATGTCGCGATGCAGCAGATTGCTGTCGTGCAGGTCCTGCACCGCGGAGGAGATGCCCGCCATGAGTCGCAGCGCCCGGCCGTATACGAACGGCCCATCTTCTTTCAGAACATCCTCGAGATTGCGACCCTCGATGTAATCCATCGCGATCCAGAGCCGGCTTTCGAATTCGCCCCGGTCGAGAACTCCGACGATATTGGGGTGGCGCAGCCGGCAGGCGAGATTGGCCTCGACGAGGAAACGCTGGCGATAGGCGTCATTGCTGCACAGCGGGCCGGCCAGCACCTTCAGCGCGTCCTGCTTGGGCAGGTTCGGATGTTGCGCGAGGTAGACCTCGCCCATACCGCCGACACCGAGCAGCCGCTCGATGGTGTAGCCGGCGAATCGGTCCCCCGGTTTGAGAGTCACTTCCCCTCCGCTGGGTCAATCTTGCGGCGCGCACATCTCACCCACATGCCCCATACCAACACGCCGCCCGGCTGCGCGTTGCCAATCTCGTAATGTCGGCCTGGCGACAGCGTTGCCGGTCGACATGTCGACGGCGGCGGTTGCCGAGATATGAGGTGTTTATGACGAATCTCGAGGCGGTGGCGGCGCTGGCGCGGGAGGACCACGGTCTCGCGGTCATCTCGACGTTGCGGGCCGACGGCACGATCCAGTCGTCGCTGGTGAATGCGGGTGTCATGGACCATCCGTTCAAGGCCGGGACACCCGTGGTGGGCTTCGTGACGTACGGCCCGGTCAAGCTCGCCAACGTGCGCGCTCGCCCGCAGATCACCGCGTCGTTCCGCAGCGGTTGGCGCTGGGCGAGTGTCGAGGGCCGTGCCGAGCTGATCGGACCCGACGATGCCCATCCCGGCGTCGACGATGAACGGCTACGCCTGCTGCTACGCGAGGTTTTTCAAGCTGCCGGCGGGACGCACGACGACTGGGACGAGTACGACCGTGTCATGCGTGAACAAGCCCGCACCGCGGTCTTCATCACACCCACGCGCAGCTACGGGGTCTGACCCGGCGCTCGAGAGGGCGCCGCGATGACGTTGCCGAAGCGATGGAGCGTGCGGCTCACGGCCTGCTCGCGCCGGTAGCGCAGGCCTTCCAGCAGTCCGTCGGCGAGCGGTTCGCGGTCGTCGACGAAGCACACGCTCTCGAGGTCGTCGAATTCCGGTGGGCGGGTGCCGACGACGCGTAGGGCATCTGGTGCGGCTGCCCGCAGCCGGTCAGCGAGCTGCTGCGGCGATGCCGTACCCACCACGATTCCCGGCAGCTGCGGGGCGCTGCCGGGCGCGGCGACGAACTCGATATCGCAGCCGGCCGCGGCCGCGGCGGCGTAGATGCGCAACACATGCGCCGGGCGGCCGTCCGCCGAGACCCAGCCGACCACGCGTTGCCGGCGGCTGAAACGCAACACGTTCGACTCGCAGAAAAGGCCCGTCGGGTCGTGCTCGACCCCGAAATACGTGCGCTGCCACCAGGCGTCGCCGCGGACCGCTGCCGTCAGCCAGGCGCGATCCACTGGATCCAGTGCGTCGGCTGACTTTCCTAGCCACGACGCCAGGGCAGCAGCGGGCTCGTCGCCGCGCCGCGGCAGCCGGTCCTCCTGCCACCGGCCGAGCTGAGCGACGTAATGCGGCCCACCCGCTTTGGCGCCCGGTCCCACCACCGAACCCTTCCAACCGCCGAAAGGCTGGCGCGCAACGATCGCCCCGGTGATGACCCGGTTGATGTAGGCGTTGCCCACCTGCACGCCCTCCAGCCACTGCGCAGCCGCACGCGGATCGAGCGTGTGGATGCCGCCGGTGAGGCCGAACGGCGTCGCGTTGGCCATTGCGATAGCCGCATCGAGGTCCGCCGCGTGCATCATCCCGAGCACGGGGCCGAAGCACTCGGTCTGGTGAAACCACGAGCCGGGACGCACGCCGTCTTTGATGCCGGGCGACCACAGGTGCCGGTCAGGATCGATCAGCCGGGGCTCGAGCAGCCACCGCTCGCCCGGATCAAGTGTGGTCAGGGCCCGGTGCAGGTCGGCCCCTGGCGGCCCGATCAGCGGTGCGAGGGTGGTGTCCGGGAGGGTGGCCGGGCCGAGCACGAGGCTCGACGCAGCATCAGCGAGCTGGCGGCGGAACCGGGTCGAGGTGTAGACCTCGCCGACGCAGACGGCCAGGCTCGCCGCCGAGCACTTCTGTCCGGCGTGACTGAACGCGGAGTGCACGAGGTCGCGGGCGGCCAGATCGAGGTCGGCATCCGGCATGACGACGATCGCGTTCTTGCCCGACGTCTCGGCGAACAGCGACGTGCGCGGCGCCAGCGTGCGAAACAGATCGGCGGTCTCCCGGGCGCCGGTCAGTACGATGCCGTTCACCCCCGGATGGCCGACCAGATGCTCGCCGACCACCTCCTCCGGACATCGGACGTACTGCAGGATCTCCGGCGGTACCTCGCACGACCGGCACGCGGCCCACACGGCCTCGGCGACCGCGTACGAGCATTGCGGCGTCTGCGGGGGAGCCTTCAGCACGACGGCGTTGCCCGCACCGAGGGCGGCCAGGACGCCGCCGGCGGGGATAGCGAGCGGGAAGTTCCACGGGGGCGTGACGAGGACGACCCCGAGCGGCCCGAACGAAGCCTCGGCCTCGTCCGTCGCGCGGAGGCCCGGGATCTGCTCGGCGTAATACGCCGCCATGTCGACGGCTTCGCACACTTCGCCATCGCCTTCGGCGAGCACCTTGCACGCCTCGTGGGCCATGACGGCCATCAGCTCCGGGCGACTGTCGGCGAGCTCGCGCGCCACGGCGCGAAGCAACGACCGGCGATCCTCCGGGGTGGCGCGTGACCATCCCGCCGCGGCACTTCGGGCGGCGTCGACGATGCGATCGATGCCGGCGACGTCGGTGATCGGTTGCGGGAGCACCGCCGGCGTCCACTGCGCGACTGCGGCGTGAATCCGCTCTCGGGCCACGGCGTCGGTCGGGTCGGTCTCCGGGCAGTTCGAAAAGCCCGGCGGATGCTCGAGCGGCTGACGCCGGCGCGGCTGGGACGAGACCCGCCAGCGGCTCGCGACCGAGCGGGCGAAACCCTCCTGCTGACGGGCGAACTCGTCGCGGTCGTGACCCAGATCGAAGGAGTGCCGCAGGAAGTTCTCCCCGCGGCTGTTTTCCTCCAACCGCCGGAAGAGGTAGGCGAGCGCGGTGTCGAAGTCGGCTGCCGCCACGACCGGGGTGTAGAGCCGCAGGCTGCCGGCGGCGTCGCGGACCGCCGCATCGATGCCGGGTGACATCCCCGAGAGCATCTCGACTTCGACCCGGTCCTTGACCCCGCGCCGGCCGGCGAGCAGCAGCCCCCAGGCGACGTCGAAGAGGTTGTGGCTGGCGATACCGACGCGCAGGTGGGTGAGCCGCTCCGGCGACAGGACCCAGTCGAGCATGCGGGCAAAGTTCGCGTCGGTCTCGGCCTTGGTCTCGTACGGCGCCCGACGCCAGCCGTGCATGGCCGCTTCGACCGATTCCATCGCCAGGTTTGCGCCCTTGACGAGGCGCACCTTCACGGTGCCGCCGGAGGAGGCGCCTCGTGCCGTCGCCCAATCCGTCAGCTCGCGCAGCACGTCAAAGGAGTCGGGTAAGTAGGCCTGCAGGACGATGCCCGCGTCGAGCTGGTGCAGATCGGGCTCGTCGAGCAGGCGGGTGAACGCGTCGACGGTGAGCCGCAGATCCGGATACTCCTCCATGTCGAGGTTGAGAAATGTCGGACCACCGGGCGAGGTGGCGGCCGCCCGGAACAACCGGCCCAGTCCGGCCATGACTCGTTGCAGGGTCTGCTCGTAGCCCCAGAGGTTGAGCTGGCTCGCGACGGCCGACGCCTTGACCGAGACGTAGTCGACGTCCCGGCGGTTCATCAGCTGCTCGATGGCCGCCAGCCGGCGCCCGGCTTCCTGCTCTCCCAGGACGTACTCCCCGAGCAGGTTGACGTTCACCCCGAAGCCCGAGGCCCGCAGCGCCTGCAGATGCCGCGCCAGCGGAGGATCGGAACGATCAACGACGAGCGCGCCGACGATCTGCCGGAGGCGGCGCCGGGTCGCGGGCATCACCAGCGAGGGGGCGGTGGCCGCGAGTCGCTGCCCGGCCCGGAGCAGGACGCGGTCGACGACGCCCAAGAAAGGCGGGGTCGTGCCCTGCGCGACCGCGCTGAGCTGGCCGGCGGCCACCGCGTTGCTTTCCGGACGCAGGACGCGATCGCAGAAGGCCATGGTGAACGCCAGCGACCGTTCGTCGCCGGTGAGCAACTGGAAGCGGCGGCGTTCACGGCGCTGGCGCGGGGTCAGCGCGGCCTCGCCTGCCTTCACCCAGTCGGCGACCAGCGCTGCGGCCGCGGTGACGAGTTCGTCGCCAACCCCGTCCGGCGGGCCGATCGGGGCGTCCATCGTTAGACCATGCCACTGGCTGCGGCGGCGAGCTGGTCGCCTTCGAGCAGCGCCAGCGCGAAGCGGGCGGCTTCGGTGCCGTCGAGCACGGCTGCCGTCGAATCAGTCGCGCTCGCGTAAAGGTCATGGATTGCCGCGAGTTCTGGCCGCAGCGAAGGTGGGATGGGCCGGTCACCGCGCGCGCGGATCGCGTCGGAGGCGGCGAACAACGTCGCGAGGCCGCTCGTCTCCACCGCTGACTCGCCCGCGACCAGCCGGGCGTGGAGCACGGCCGCCGTGGTCTCCAGGCACAGTGCCGTCGGGAAGGTGTACGTCAGCGCCTGCGCCGCTTGCAATGCCGTCCGGGCGTGGGTCCCGGCTTCACCGACTTCGCCGGCTGCGAGACAGGCCAGCGCGCGCACGCAGCGCAGCAGCGGAAGCTCACGCTCCACCCCGAGGGCCGTGCCCTCCTCATCCGCGCGGCCCGCGAGCTCGAGGGCCCCCACGATTTCGCCGCGTTCGAGTTCCAACGCGGCGGCGACCGACAGCCAGACCACCCGGGCGATCCGTCGGTTGTCGCGGTGCAGGGGTTCAGCTTCGGCGACGAACACCCGCGCCTGCTCGTATGCGCCGGCCTGCCAGCAGACCATCGCCGCCGTCGACACCACCGCGGCCAGCTGCGCCGGGGTACCGCCCTCGCGGCACAAGTCGGCGGCATGCACCACATGCGTCGCGGCGGTCGGATCGGCGCGTTCGGCCAGCACGCAGCCGACCCCGGAGAGCGCTGCGACTTGCAGATCGATCGACTCCACCCGGGAGGCTGCCTCGATGGCGCGGTCGACGCAGCTGAGGGCCTCGGAGACGCGGTCGAGGTCGTCGAGCAGCCCGGCGAGATAGATGAGCGAGTGGGCGGTGTAGGTGACGTCGAGGTCGCGCAGCGCCTCCGCTGCCGATTCCAGCTGGATGATGGCGACCTCCGCGTCGCCGGCCCAGTACGTCAGGTATCCCAGCGCGAACGTGGCGTACCCGTCCCACTTTCCGGCGGCCACGGTGGCATCCACAGACAGCAGCCGGGACAGCCAGAAACGGCCTTCGGCGACGTTCGTCGCGGCCCAGAAGCGATGCAGGCGAAACCCGATCTCGAGCCCGATGTCCCGATCGGCCCGCCCGTCAATCGCCGCACCGAGGAGCGACCGGACGGAGCCGATCATCTCGAGCACCTCATCCTGGAAACCGCTGGGTGGGGTTCTCGCGTCACTGGGCAGCACGTTGCGGATCGCATCGGCGAGGCGCCCGAACGCCTGGCTCTCGTCGCCTGCCGCAACGAGCTCGTCGGAAGCAAACCGGCGCACGTCGTCGTCCATCTGATACCGCCAGCGGGCACCCGAGCGGTCGATCCACATGAGCCCGGCCGCCGTCAGCTCGCGCAGCACCCTGATGACCCGCATCGGCGGCACCCGCTCCTCGGACACGACGCTGCGGACGAGCGGAAGGCCGACGGCACCATCGAGGATGGCTAGCGTGCGGAAGACCTCAGCTTCATCCGCGTCGAGCAGCGCGTAACTGCGTTCGAGCACCGCGCGCACCTGGTCGTCGTCACCGCCGCCGGCGAGATGGTCGAGCAGATCGGGAAGGGACATCACCGTCAGCTGTGCCGCGGCAAGTTCGAGTGCTAGCGGCAGCCCGCCGCACCGCGCACAGAGCGCGGCTACTAGAGCCGCGTTGCCGGCGTCGACGTCGAGCAGCCCTCCTGCGGTCGTGACGCGATGGACGAGCAGCTGCACGGAATCGCTAGCGGTCAGCGCGAGCAGGTCGGTCGGTACGGGACTGGAAAATGGCTGCAGCATCAGGACCTTTTCGCCATCGAGCCCGATGGGGGAGCGGCTGGTGACGAGGACCGAGAGCTGGTGGCAAGTCTCCAGCAGCGAGCCGACCAAGGACGCCACCCCGTCACGGGTCGCCTCACAGCCGTCGAGCACGAGCAGCACCCGCCCGAGCGGCGCGAGCTCGCCGGCGATCGCGGCCTCAGGATCGTCGGTGCCGACGGCGATTCCGAGCTCGAGCGCTGCGGTCGCGGCCACGAGCTCGTTCTCCGCGACGGCGGCGAGTGACACCCAGCGCCGCCCGCCCGCAAACTCCGTCGCGGAGATCGCGGCTTGCAGTGCCAAGCGGGATTTGCCGATACCGCCCTTGCCGGTCACCGTCATCACCGCTGCGGACTCCAGCGACGTGCGCAACTCGGCGAGTTCAGCCGTGCGTCCCACCATGGCAGCCGTGGGCATCGGCAGCCTCCCGGCGCCGAGCAGGGTCCGGTCGCGGAGTGCAGACAAATAAAGCTCGACAGTCTCCCGGCTCGGGTCGATGCCGAGCTCGTCTCCGAGGACGGTCCGGCAGTGCTCGTACGCCCTTACCGCGCCTGCTCTGTCTCCAGCTCGGTCCAATGCGGAGATAAGGACCTGATGTGCGCGCTCGTCGAGCGGGTCGAGCTCGACGGCCAGACGGGCTGCATCGATGGCCCGTGCGTGCTGGTTCAACCCGCTGGCGGCCTGGGCGAGGATGCGTACCAGATCGAACCGGGCCTGGTCGATCAGCCTGCGGTGGGTAGCGATCCACGGCTGGTCCTCACCGGCCAGCAGCCCCGCGCCATGGAGCCGACTGGCGATCTCAACGGCTTCCGCGGCCTCGCTCAGCTGCCCGGCGAGCAGCAGCGACTCGCCGAGGCGGCGCGCTTCGGCGGCAACGGCGACGTCGACCTTTGCCGCTTCGTGGAGCGCGTAGCCGCCCGGCACCGTGACGATGAGGGCTTCGCCGCCGAGACCGACCGGTGCGAGCGCGTCTCGTAGCCCTCGAATGGTGCCGCGCAGCGCTGCTCGCCAGGTCGGTGGAGGGTCGTCCCCCCAGAGCGCCTCGGCCAGCTGCTCAGCCGGCACGGCACCGGGAGTGAGCGCGAGCAGAGCCAGCGCGAGCTGCGCGCGGCGGCCGCCGAGACGGCGCCCGGAGGCGGTCCCGTCGTGGGTCACGGCGAGCGTGCCAAGCAGGTCGACCTGCACAACTCCCGGAGTCTAGTTTCAGGCGTTACACATCCATTACAGGCACCTCCTTCACTTGGCCAGGCAGGCCGGACAACGAGGAGGTTGCGGTGTTTCGATCCCCAGGTTCGCGTCGCTCCGTCGTGGCGCTTGTCGCGTGCAGTGCCGCCGCGGTTTCGCTCGTCGGATGCGGCGGCTCATCCAAAGCGGCGACGTCCGCTGCCGCTCAGCCGGCCGGCGGCTCGTCCAGCAAGGCCGCGACCAATGCCGCCTCCGGAAGCAGCGGTGGCCTGAAGGGTGCGGTGAACATCTGTGCGCTGATGCCCGCTTCGCGGATCTCCGAGATCACCGGGAAGACGTTCACGATGACGAAGGAGGACGACACGCCCTCCTACAAGCTCTTCAGCTGCGACTACACGACGGATCCAACGGTTGCCGGCGGGGCCACCCCGCAGCAGCTGACCCTCGACATCGTCGGAAAGAATGGGGCCATCGCCTTGTCAGCCGATGTCGACGCGGCCAAGCAGGTCAACAACAAGCTCACCAACCTCACGCCGGTGAGCGGCATCGGGGACAAGGCCTACGGAGGCGGCCTCGAAGCCCACCTCGAGGTGGTCTACGGCGATGTTCTGATCAAGATCTCCGGGCTGACCGAAGTGACCACGGATCAAGGCAAGCAGATCGTCAGCGAGTTGCACTCCAAGCTTTGAGCGCCAAGCCCTGACCCACTAGCGCAGCTCGTTCTTGAGGATCTTGCCGGTCGGCCCGTGGGTCAGCTGGGAGCGGAACTCGACGTGCCGCGGGTACTTGTACGGTGCGACGCGTTCCTTCACGTAATCGATCAGCTCCCGCTCGCTGACGGTCGCCCCGGGCTTGGTGATGACGAACGCCTTCACCTCTTCGCCCAGCCGGGGGTCGGGAATGCCGACGACGGCAGCTTCAGCGACGTGCGGGTGGGTGTAGAGCACTTCCTCGACCTCACGCGGGTAGACGTTGTAGCCGCCGCGGATGATGAGGTCCTTCTTGCGGTCGACGATGAAAAGGAAGCCCTCCTTGTCGATGTAGCCGAGATCGCCGGTGTGCAGCCAGCCGCGGGTGAACGCGGCCGCGGTCGCCTCGGGATCGTCGTAGTAGCCGCGCATCACGTTGACGCCGCGGACCATGACCTCGCCTATGTTGGCGTCGCCCGGCGGGAGCGGTTTCTCGTCGTCGCCCCAGATCTCGATCTCGACGCCCCAGATCGGCTTGCCGACGCTATAGACCTTGCGGTCCTCGACGCTGACGTTGAACGTCGTGGTGGACGCCGTCTCGGTGAGCCCGTAGCCCTCGAGGATGAGCACGCCGAACTTCTTCTCGAAGTCGTCGAGAACCTCCGCCGGGATAGCCGCGCCTCCGGAGATGCCGATGCGCAGCGACGCCACGTCGTCGTCGGCGACTGCGGGATGGTTCAGCAGCGCGAAGTACATCGTCGGCACGCCCTCGAAGATGGTCACCCGATCGCGCCTGATGACCTCGATGATCTTCGCCGGGTCGAACCGCACCACCAGCGACATGGTGGCGGCAAAGCGAACGCACACATTGAGCTGGCTGGACAGGCCGAAGACGTGGAAGAGCGGCAGGGCCACGACGACGACATCGTCCTCACGTATGCCGAACAGGCGGCCGGGAATCTCGGCGTTCATCAACAACTGGAAGTGGGTGAGCTCGGCGCCTTTGGGCGTGCCGGTGGTTCCCGAGGTGTAGACGATGATCGCGGTGTCGCCCGGCTCGAGTTGCTCGAACGGAGCCGGCTCGGAGGGATCGCCCGCCAGCAATGACTCGGCCACCACGCCGACCGTCGCCGGGGGAGTGCCGGGCGTGTTGACGACATACAGCTCGTCGATGCCTACGGCAGCGGTGGCCTTCGCGCCCTCCTCGGCGATGCCGGCCCACGTGATCAGTGCCTTGGCTCGAGAATTGCCGAGCTGGTAGGCGGTTTCCGGGGCCTTCAGCAGAACGTTGAGTGGCACGACGACGCATCCGGCCTTCAGGATGCCGAAGTAGGCGATGACGAATTGGGGAATGTTCGGCAGCTGCAGGCCGATGGCGTCGTGCGGGGCCAGACCTCGCTTGCGGAGGCCGACGGCGAACCGGTCGGACAGCAGGTCCAGTTCCGCGTAACTGATCGAGACGCCGTCGAAGAGGATGGCGGGCTTGTCGGGATGCGTCTTGGCGGCTTCACGAAGAATGCAGGCAAGGTTCAGGCTCATGGCTCGCGTCTCTTTCCCGCCGCACCGGTCCGGCTGGCGGACGCCGGCCGCACGCCGTAATCCTTGTCCCCGACATGCCTGCGCGGTAGGGACTTTCGACCGGATTCGAGGCGCACATCTGCCCAGCCAAAGGGCTAGTCGCCAGCGGCGACCGGCACCTTCTGATGGCCGAAGAACGACCGGCGAATGATGAGCTCGGCGACTTCCGGCGGGACCATGCTCTCCCACTCGGTGTCACCGGCGGCGATCCGTACGCAGGACATCTCGGCTGTAGATCGGCAAGTATTCGGGGTGGTAGTTGTCCAGATTGACGAAGCTGCCGCGCCCGGCGAGGTAGTCGAACAATGGCTGCAGCACCGGCTCGACCTTCACGTCGTCGACGCTGATCAGCTCGGCGTCAGGAGACCTCTGCATGGGGTAGACGAAGAGCTTGAGGTCGTTCTTGAAGAGCCTGCCGAAGCTCTCCAGGGGCGGCAAGCCGGTTGTACTCGTAGTAGTCGGAGATCGGTACGGTCATCCCGCAGGCTGCGAGCAGATCGGCTCTGGCAAGGAAATCGCGACGGTCGACGTCGGCCCCGCCGGCCAGCAGGTTGCGCATGGTCAGCTCGGTGAGCGCGAGCACCGGCTTGCCCCTCGACGGCCGGGTCCTTCTCGAACTTCGCCAATGCGGATGCGAGCATGTCGATGTTGACGACCGTCGGCGGGCGAAAGCTGCCGCGCTCGACCAGGATGGCGTGCTTGCGCAGCGCCTCGCTCGGCTGCAGGACGGCACCGTCGGGCCCGAACATGGCCACACCGCTGAGCTGCTACGGCACTTTGCGACCGGGTGACGACGTAAGGTCGGGTGCTCCGGTGAGCTCCACGCTCAGCTGCCAGAGCCGTTGGCGAACCTGCGGGTCGTACGCGGATTCGTGAGCCCGCGCCTCGCGGAGCCGATCGAAGAACATCCCGGTGACGCCGGAGAGTTCCGGGTCGTCGACGAGCCGGCGGGTGGCGATCTCGCCGGCTTCGAGGGTGTCGACGCTGCGCCCGTATTCGGCGACCACCATCTTGGTCGGCATCAGCGTCGAGGGGTGAAGGCTGTTGACCGTCACGACGTCCGGGTCGAGCCGCTCGGCCATCGTGAAGCCGGCAGTGATTTGAGCGAGCTTGCTCTGGCAGTAGGCGCGGTATCCGTCGTAATCGCGCTCGAGCATCACATCATCCCAGTCGATCGGTGCCTGCCCGAGGGACGCGACGTTGACGATGCGCGCCGAGCCGGCGGTTCGCAGCAGCGGCATCAGCCGAAGGGCGAGGTCGAATCCGGCGAGATAGTTGACGGCAAAGCGCAATTCGTATCCGTCGACGCTGACCCGACGCTCGTGCCCGTCGGGTGCGCCGGAGCCGACTCCCGCGTTACTCACGAAGACGTCCAGCCGATCGGTGAGCTCAGCCACCTGCTCGCTGAGGCGACGGACCTGACGCAAGTCAGCGAGGTCGGCCAGCACCGTGAGGGGGGCCACCCCGCTGCTGCGCTCGATGTCGCCGGCGACTGATGCCAGCCGCTGCTGGTCCCGTCCGTGCAGGATCAGCTGGTTGGCGGGAGAGGCTAGCTGCGTGGCCAGCGCGCGTCCCAGTCCATCGGTGGCGCCGGTGACGAGGATCGTGCGGGGCGGCATCGTCGCGTTCATGGAACGTGCATACCCGGTCGTACGTTGTAGGAGTAGATCGCGACTCTGCTGAGCGCAGCGAAGCCGAGCGCGGGTCTGCGACCAATTCAGCCAGTAGATAGACCAGGCGCCGAGGAATGGCCGCCCCAAACCCCCGACCGGGCGGCCATTCCTCGGGTTTTGGCGGACAATAGGGCTACAGGATGTAGAGCATCTCCTGGTAGGTCGGAAGGGGCCAGAGGTCGTCGGCGACGATTCCCTCGAGACTGTCGGAGGCAGCCCGCACCGCGTTCATTGCGGGCAGCAGCGCGTCGCGGGCGTGCTCGGCCTCGGCAAGAGAGCTGGACGCCGAGTGGGCAAGCGCCGAACCCAGCTCCGCCAGGCCTTCGCGCAGCGCGGTGACGAGGGCCGTCAAACGGTCGAGCGGGCCGAGGTCCGGATCGATTCCGACGGCCTTGAGTGCACCCGCGTTCGTGGCCAGTTCGGTCTGGTAGCGGATGGCTGCCGGGAGCACGACAGTCGAACCCATCTCGAGAGTGGTCTTGGCTTCCACGCCGACGGTCAGCGCGTAGTGCTCCAGGGCGATCTCGTACCGGCTGTGCTGCTCGCGATGGTTGAAAACCCCGTAGCGACTGAAGAGTTCGAGCGACTCCTCCTCCATCAGCACCGGCAGCGCGTCGAGGGTCGTGCGCAGGTTCGGCAGTCCCCGCGCGGCGGCTTCGATCTGCCACTCCTCGGAGTAGCCATCGCCGTTGAAGACGACACTGCCGTGCATCGTGATGATGTCTTCGAGCACCTTCTGCACGGCGGCGTTGAACTCGGTGCCGTCTGACAGGTGGCCTTCGATCTCACCCGCGATGAAGTCCAGCGCCTCGGCGAGGATCGTGTTGATCGTGACCATCGGACCGGCGATGGTCTGCAGGGAGCCCGGCGCACGGAACTCGAAACGGTTGCCGGTAAAGGCAAACGGGCTGGTGCGGTTGCGATCTCCGGGGTCGGTGGGCAGCAGCGGAAGGGTGTCGACACCGATCATCAGCGTGCCCTTCTCCTTCGAAGAAGTGGCACCACCCTTGGCCACCTGGTCGAAGACGTCGGTCAGCTGATCGCCGAGGAAGATCGAGATGATCGCGGGGGGAGCCTCGTTGGCACCGAGCCGATGGTCGTTGGTCGCCGACGCGACCGACGCCCGCAGCAGGCCGCCGAACTTGTGCACAGCGCGAATCACCGCCGCGCAGAACACCAGGAACTGGGCGTTGTCATGCGGGTTGTCGCCGGGCAGGAGGAGGTTGCCCTCGCTCGCGTTGCCGAGCGAGAAATTGACGTGCTTGCCCGACCCGTTGATGCCCTCGAAAGGCTTCTCGTGGAAAAGCACTTCCATGCCGTGCTTGTGGGCGATGCGCCGCAGCGTCACCATCAGCAGCTGCTGGTGATCCGCCGCCACATTGGAACGTTCGAAGATCGGTGCGATCTCGAACTGTCCCGGCGCGACCTCGTTGTGCCGCGTCTTGGCGGGGATGCCGAGCTTGAAGAGTTCGCGCTCGCAATCGAGCATGTACGCGAGCACGCGGTCAGGGATCGCGCCGAAGTAGTGGTCGTCGAACTCCTGGCCCTTCGGGGGTTTCGCACCGAAGAGCGTGCGTCCGGAGTTCAACAGGTCCGGCCGGCTGTAGAAGAAGCTCTTGTCGACCAGGAAGTACTCCTGCTCCGGCCCGGCGAAAGACACGACGGCGTCAGGGTTTTCGTGACCGAAGAGCTTCAGCACGCGCTCGGCCTGGGCCGCCATCGCCTGCTGCGAGCGTAGCAGCGGCGTCTTGAAGTCCAGCGCGTCACCGGTCATCGAGACGAAAACCGTGGGAATGCAGAGGGTATTGCCGTTCGGGTTCTCGAGCACGTAGGCCGGGCTCGTGACATCCCAGCCGGTGTATCCGCGGGCTTCGAACGTGGCGCGCAGGCCCGCCGTTCGGGAAGCTCGATGCGTCAGGCTCGCCCTGGATCAGGAGCTTGCCGGAGAATTCGGCGATCGAGGAGCCTTCGCCGCTGGGCTCGAGGAAGCTGTCGTGCTTTTCTGCGGTCAGCCCGGTGAGCGGGTAGAAGACGTGGGCGTAGTGCGTCGCGCCCTTCTCCATCGCCCAGTCCTTCATCGCCACGGCGACGGCGTCGGCCACGCTCGGGTCGAGCGGCTTCGAGTGATCGATCGTCGCCATGACCGACTTGAAAATGGCCTTCGGCAGCCGCCGCTGCATGACCGACTTGCTGAAGACGTTCTCCCCGAAGATCTCGCCGGGTGTCTCCGCCGGCGTGAAGCTGGCCGCGGGGGGCTGGTGCGCCTTGACGGCGGCGATCGCCTCCTGCCGAGCACTACTTCCACGCATAGCTATCTCCTCGAATTCGCGCGCTTGTCTGGGGCGGCTCGGGAGGGTCAAGCCCCGGCCGGTCGTTGCCAAATTAAGTGCGCGATGTGCCAATCACGTTTCCGGCGCGTGAAACGTGGAGTTCACAGGTTCGGCTGTGCCTCGAGGTGGGTACGGCGACGGTTCTGCGCCCGGCGCGGATCCTCCCGCCGAGCGTCCCTTGTGGCGCGCGCGAGGAACTACGCGAGGGCCAGCTGTGGGTTCGGGCAGGCGGGGGAGGTGGCCGGCTTGAACGCGGGCAGGGTGAACGTGTCCCGCTTCTTGGTGAAGTCCAGCGCCTCGGCGAAGTTGCGGGCGTTCGCGTCACGGGCGCTCATCGGCTTGAGGCCCCAACGCCACTCGATCATCCGCAGGATCGAGCAGTGCTCGTACGGACCCGCCGTCTCGATCTTCTGCGGCGCGTACGGGCCCATTGCGATGGCCGGAACCCGGAAGCCGAGCCGCTTGTAGTCCGGATGCGGGCCGGGGTTGGGGTTGACGTTGTCGTCGATGACCGTGGGCGGCGGGACGTGGTCGTAGAAGCCGCCGTTCTCATCGAAATTCAGGATGAAGACCATGCGCTCCCACTGCGGGCTCTTGCTGAGCGCGTTGTAGACCTCGCCGATGTAGCTGTCACCGGCCTGCAGATCGCCGTGCGGGTGCATGTCGTTCGAGGTGCCGAGGTACTCCGACCGCGTCGTGTAGTCCGGGTCGATGAACGTGACGTTCGGCAGTGTGCCCTTCTCGGCGGCGGCGAAGAAGTCGTCCTTCGGATGCGTCAGGGCGTCGTACTTCTTCGAGGCGTAGAGCTCCGTCATCGGCTCGCCCCACGTGTAGTAGCCGGAGGTGAGCTTCGCCTCCTGGAGGCGGTCGAAAATCGCCACTTCCAGATTGCAGGGACGCTTGCCGCCCTTCGCCGGGAAGAGCCCCGTCGCGTCGACGTCCGTGGCCGCGCTCAGTTGGTAGAAGCGGTTGGGCCACGTCGCGTCCATCAGCGAGCAGTGATAGGCGTCGAAAAGCGTGTAATTGTGGGCCAACGCGCCGAGCACCGGCAGCTGCGCCTCCTCGTAATAGCCGATCGGAAACGCATCACCCGTGAACTGGGTCGTCAGCCAGCCGTCGCACTTGCCGTTGTTGAAGTGCTTGACCATGCCTTGCCAGGTGTGGTCGGGGTCCTTGTCGCCGCAGGCCTGGGTGTTGGAACCGAGCGCCGTCGTGGGGACCGTGCCGCCCTTGTAGCCCGGGAAGCTCAGCCCGGCCTGCTTGCCGTTGGCGCCGGGGAACCAGCCGAGCAGATGGTCGAACGAGCGGTTCTCCATCATCAGCACGACGACGGTGTCGAACGGAGCCTTGGAGGGGTCGGAGATGCCCCCGATCCCCGCCGCTTTCGGGGTCTTGGACGCCGACGGCGTCGCCGATGGGGACGCGTTCGAGCCGGAACTGCTCGAACCGCACGCCTCCATGGCCAGCAGCGCCGCGGATCCGGCTGCTCCGGCCATGAGCCCACGTCGAGTAAGCGGCTTCATGTCGTCCCCCGTCTGCGTGTGAAGCATCAAGGGAAACACATTGCGCGCGTGTAACAGCGGCGATTGCGGTTCGGCGTGCCCCACGCCACCCTTATGCCAGCGGCGAGAGCGCCCGAGGCGCGGCGAGCCAGGTCAAATCCCTACAAATGTGCTGCAGCGGGCGCGCTTGAAGGGCGCCTCCTGTCGCGACGCGGATCACTCGCCACTGTCGCACGTTTGACAGAGGGCTACCGCGCGGCTACAGCCAGGTCTAGCCTCGCCCGCATGAGCGCCCCCCGCAAGGTCGCCGGCTACGGCTGGCTTCCGCAACTCCCCGACATCCGCGACGCGCGGCTGGCTCTGCCGGCCGTCCGCTCGCTCCCCGCCTCGGTCGATCTGTCGACGTTGCCGGACATGCCGCCGGTGTACGACCAGGGACAGCTCGGCAGCTGCACCGCCAACGCCATCGGCGCGGCCGTCGACTTCCAGAACCACCGCCAGGACCAGAAGTGGCTGACCCCGAGCCGGCTCTGGATCTACTACCAGGAGCGGGTCATCGAAGGCACGGTGTCGCAGGACTCCGGCGCTCAGATCCGTGACGGCATGAAGGCTGTCGCCAAACTCGGCGTCTGCCCCGAAACGGACTGGCCGTACGACATCGCCACCTTCGCCGACAAGCCGCCGCGCAAGGACTACAAGGACGCGCTCAAGGACCGGGTGGTCACCTACGAGTCCGCGCCACAAGAGCTTTTCGGGCTCAAGAGCGTGCTCGCGAGCGGCCTGCCCGTCGTCTTCGGATTCACCGTCTACGAATCGTTCGAAGGAGAGCAGGTGGCCAAGACCGGCATCATGCCGATGCCCTCGCCGAGCGAGGCCGTCGTCGGTGGGCATGCCGTTCTGATGGTCGGTTACGACGACGCCCACGACCGCTTCAAGGTGCGCAACTCCTGGGGCACCTCGTGGGGTCAGGAAGGCTACTTCGAGATGCCGTACCCGTACGCCACCAACACCAAGCTCGCGTCCGACTTCTGGGCCGTCCAGACCACGAGCGTCTCCTGACAGGACGGCGGTTTCGGAGGAGCCGTCGTCTCCCCGCGGCGGGTAAGCGTCCCGCCGCGGGGGAATGACGCTGGCGTGGATCTGCTTGGTGACGCGCTCGAGACCGACTTCGTCCGCATCAGCGACGAGTTCGGCGAGCAGGAGCGCGAGTATCTCGACCGCACCCGCGCCTTCGTGCGTGACGAGGTGCTGCCGGTGATCGCCGGCTACTGGGAACGCGCGGAGTTCCCCTTCCAGCTCGCCCGGCGGATGGGCGAACTGGGCCTGATCGGCCACGGCACCGACAACGAGAAAATGAGCCCCGCGTCGGCGGGCCTGATCGCGATGGAACTCTCGCGCGGTGACGGCAGTATCGCCACCTTCGCGGGGGTGCAGGCGGGCTTGGTCATGCGATCGATCGAGCTCTTCGGCTCCGAGGAGCAGCAGGCGAAATGGCTGTCGGCGCTGGCAAAGGTCGATGCCATCGGCGCTTTCGCGCTCACCGAACCCGACCACGGCTCCGACTCGCTGTTACTGGAAACCACCGCCGTACGCGACGGAGACGAATTCGTCCTCAACGGGCAGAAGCGCTGGATCGGCAACGGGACGATCGCCGATGTAAGCGTGCTCTGGGCGCGCGGAGAGGACGGTGAGGTCGGCGGCTACCTCGTGGAGAAAGGCACGCCGGGCTACGAGGCGACGGTCATCACCGGCAAAGGATCGCTGCGCGCCATCTGGCAGGCAGACATCGAACTTTCGGGGGCCCGCGTTCCGGTGAGCGCCAAGCTGCCCGGTGCGAAGAGTTTCAAGGACACCGCCCACGTCCTCGCGGGAACGCGCAGCCAGGTCGCCTACAGCGCGCTCGGCCATGCGGTCGCCGCCTACGACGCCGCGCTCAGCTACGCCCGCCAGCGCGTCCAGTTCGGCAAGGAACTCATCGAGTTCCAGCTGATCCAGCACCGGCTCGTCGCCATGCTGCAGGAGCTCGTCGGGATGCAGCTGTACTGCATGCGCCTGGCCCAGCTGGAGATGACCGGACGGATGACCGACACGATCGCGTCCCTGGCCAAGCTGAACAACACCACCAAGGCCCGGCACATCGTGAGCGACGCCCGCGATCTGCTGGGAGGCAACGGGATCCTGCTGGAGAACCACGTGATCCGCCACATGATGGATGTCGAGGCGATCCACACCTACGAGGGCACCGAAGCCATCCAGACGCTGTTGGTCGGGCGCGACATCACCGGCGTCGGCGCCTTCACCTGACCAGATCGCGCAGCTGCTCGCGGACGGCCGCCTGCAGCGCGTCCGGATCCTCGTCGTCGAAGTGCAAGGCCGCGCGGATGAAAGGGTTGAAGAAACGCCAGCCGAAGACGAAGGCCAGGGCCCCGGCCGTGCGTAATCGTGCGGCACGTTCGTCGTCCGGGCCCGCTCCTGGCGCCAGAGCCGGAAGCTCGTCCAGCGTGGTGTGCCGCCGGTAGCTCTCGGCCTCGCGGTCGCTCGCCCCGGTCAGCAGGCTCCACGCCAGTAGCCGCAGGTACGGGCCGGTGTCGAAGTCAGGGCCCAGCAGGTCATCGAGCGCCCGCGCATAGTCGGGCTCGTCGCCGAGATGCTCGCGCCAGCGTTCGGCGTAGCGGGCGAGAAGGCGTTCGAGGAGCTCGTCCTTGGTGCCGAAGTGGCGGTACACGAGCCCGTACGTCACCCCGGCCTCCTGCGCGATCGCTCGCAGTGAGACCTCGTTGGGTCCGGCCGCGGCGAAGAGCCGCTCGGCGGCATCGAGCACCGCGTCGGTGATCGCGTCACGGCCCGTCGGGCGCACCGGAGGATCAGCGGACACCGAGGGAGCGGACATCGCGCGCGACCTCCTTGACAGGTGTAGCCAATGGCTACACGATAGCCCCACCAGTCTCACTGAAGGAGCCGAGCAGGTGCGATTCTCCCTGATCTACGAAGCCCAGACGGCGAATCCGAGCCGCGAGGGGGACCACCAGGTCTTCCGCGAGGTGCTCGAGCAGGCGTTGCTCGCCGAAGAAGTGGGCTTCGACGTCATCTGGGCCGTCGAGCACACCTGTTTGACGATGTACGCGCACATGAGCGCGCCCGAGACCTTCCTGGCCTTCGTGGCCGGCGCGACCAAGCGCATTCGCATCGGCCACGGCGTCATCTGCCTGCCGGTGCAGATGAACCATCCGGTCAAGGTCGCCGAGCGCTGCGCAACGCTCGACATCCTGTCCAATGGCCGGCTGGAGGTCGGCTTCGGCAAGGGCGGCACCCAGCAGGAGTCCGGCACCTTCGGCTACCAGATCGACGAGATCCGGCCGATGATCGCCGAGTCGATGCGGCTCATCCCGCGCTTCTGGCTCGAGGACATCGTCGAGCACCACGGCGAGTACGTCGACGTGCCGCCGCGACCGGTGCACCCCAAGCCGCTGCAGGACCCGCATCCGCGGCTGTACATGGCCTGCACCCACCAGGAGAGCCTCGGGGAGGCAGCGGGCCGGGGGATCGGCGCGCTGGTGCTCGGGTTCGGCGGACCGGACGCCGTCGCCGAGAAAAACCGCATCTACCGCGAGGCTTTCGCCAACCGCGATCCGGACGAGCAGGTCGGCGCCTTCCCCAACGAGCACTTTGCCGCTCTCTGCCCGGCGGTCGTGCTCGAGGACGGCCAGCGCGCCCGCCAGCTCGGCATCAAGGGCCAGCGCTTCTTCATGGAGTCGATCGCCCACTGGTCGAGCGGTGGCAAGACCCCGCTGCCGACTCCCGACGAGTGGCCCGACGACGTCACCACCACGACCGGCGACGGCACCCAGATCATCTCCACCTCCATCGGCTCCGAGCGGGTGACCGTCGACTTCTCCGACTCCTCGATGGCGCTGCTGAACCCCAACCACGCCTACGGCACGGTCGAGGACTGCATCGGCTACGTGGGTCGGCTGATCGACGCCGGCGCTGACGAGATCCTCTTCCTCAACCAGATGGGCACCATCCCGCAGGACGCGATGATGGACACCATCCGCAACATCGGCGAGCACGTGATCCCGTACTTCCGCACCGGCCCGGGCAAGGCCCAGATCGACGAGCGCAACGCCAAGCGCAGGGAAGCCTCGCTCGCCAACGCGTAGGGCAATCTCCCCGGCAACGCAGAAATGGTCGCCCCCAGACACTGGGAGCGACCATTTCTGCGTGGTCGAGAGCGGGTTAGAGCGCGGACTTCTCCAGGACATGGACGCCGCAGGCCGATCCGAGCCCGATGACGTGCGCGAGGCCCGTCTTGGCGCCCTCGATCTGGCGGTCGCCGGCCTCCCCGCGCAGGTGGTGGCAGACCTCCCAGATGTTGGCGATGCCGGTGGCGGCGATCGGGTGGCCCTTGGACTCGAGCCCACCGGAGACGTTGACCGGGGTCTTGCCGTCACGCCAGGTGGCGCCGGAGTTGAAGAAGTCCACCGCGCCGCCCTGCTCGCAGAGCATCAGGTTGTCGTAGTGCACCAGCTCGGCCGTCGCGAAGCAGTCGTGCAGCTCGACGAGGTCGAGGTCGCTGGGGGAGATGCCGGCCTGCTCGTACGCCTGGGTGGCGGCCTGCCGGGTGAGTGTGTTGACGTTCGGCAGCACCTGGCAGGCCTCTTCCCACGGGTCGGTGGTGAGGATGGACGCCGAGACCTTGACCGCGCGGCGCTGCTGCTCCTTGGAGAGCGTCTTGCGCTTCGCGTCGCTGACGACGACCGCAGCCGCCGCTCCGTCGCAGTTGGCCGAGCACATCGGGCGGGTGTTGGGGTAGGCGATCATGATGTCGCCCATGATCTGGTCGAGCGTGAAGCGCTTCTGGTAGGCCGCCAGCGGGTTCAGCGTCGAATGCGCGTGGTTCTTCTCCGAGATCTTCGCGAAGAGCTCGAAGCTGGTGCCGCCGTACTTGTGGCCGTACTCCATGCCGATCTGGGCGAACACGCCCGGCATGGTCTGGGTGCCGATGCGCCCGTCGGTCGGGGCGACGGCGCCCGTGCGGCCGGACGGGGTCCAGTTCGGGTTTTCCTTGCCGCGCGATCCACCGGCGAGCAGGCCGGCGCCCGAGAGCTTCTCGACGCCGAAGGCCAGGCCCATGTCGGTTTCGCCGGCCTTGACCGCCATGATCGCCACGCGCAGGGCTGTGGCGCCCGTCGCGCAGGCATTGGCGACGTTGTAGACCGGGATGCCGGTCTGGCCGACCTGCTTCTGCAGCTGCTGGCCGATCCCCGCTGCAGCGCCCATGAGGTTGCCGGCGCCGATCACACCGATGTCCTTCATGGTGACGCCGCCGTCGGCGAGCGCTCCGAGGACCGCCTCGGACGCCAGGTCGACCGTGTCCCTGTCGGTGTGCTTGCCGAACTTCGTCATGTGGATCCCGAGGATCCAGACGTCTTCACTCATGGCTGACCCTTTCGCGCGTGATCCGACTGACGAGGCAAGTATCAGGCGGGTTCGAATCCGAAGCCCACTGCCTCCGTGCCGGCCTCATCCGTCCCGATGGGGAAGGTGGCGAGCGTGACCTGCATCCCGAGCGTGACGTGCTCGGGATCCGGGGGGCAGTTGACGATGTTGCCGGACACACTCGTGCCCTTGCAGTCGATCACCGCGGCGACGAAAGGCACCGGAATGCCTGGCGCCGCCATCGAGACGATGGTGAACGCGCGAACTTCGCCTTCTGTGGCGACGTCAGCGGTGGTGAAGTGGATGCCTCCACAGGAGGCGCAGGCGTTGCGTCGGTCGAAGTACCTGGCGCCGCAGCTGGTGCACTCGTTCGCGACGAGATGCGGACTGTCGCCCAGCACGAGGTAGTCGACCAGCGGTATCTGGCTGGGCATATGTCGTCTCTACCAAGCTGCGACACGACCGTCAAACGGGGGCCCCTGTCGCGCTCTGATCGAGAATTCCTGCATTCTTCGTGGGAGAGATGGGTCACAGCCGGGTAGGAGGCCTTTGTGGACCTGCGAGGAAGCTCGTCTCCGGCTTCGGGTCCGGCCGGGGCTTTCGCCATTCCGGCGGCTCGGCAGCCGTTCCAGTCGCTGAAAGAAAACGACTTCGAAAAGTCCTTCTCGTGGCGAATTAGTCGGCAAGCCGCTCTTGAATCCGGTTTGCGGCCGCGGAACTCGATCGCCATGGCGGAGGGCGCTCTGGTGGTTGTTGCGCTGTACGTCCTGATGGGCGCGGGGGTCGGGCTGGCGGCCGGCTCGGTCCTCATCGGCGTCGGAGCCGGTCTGATCACCGGACTTTGCGCCATCGCCGCCATCTTGCTGGTTCGCGGTTCGGCCGTGGCATCCGGCACCGCTGTCGACCCGCCCGATGAGGAGCCATTGCCGGTCGGGAGCCCGGGCTGAATTTCCGGCGTCCCACATACCCGAAATGAACCGGATTCGCTGCTGCGGCGAATAACGAGTGTGTCTTGCTTCGCGCAGACTGTCACCGTGCCCTCTCCGCCCACGACCGGGTCGGGCGATCGGCATGTGGCCCGTCAGCAAGAACTGATTCGCAAGCTCGTCGCCGGTGACTCGGGTGCGCTTGCCGAGATCTATGACGTGTACGGGAGCCGCTGCTACGCGCTTGCCCGCCGGCTTCTGGGTGATGCGAGCCTGGCCGAGGACGCGGTTCAGGAGGCCTTTCTCGGGCTCTGGCGCACCCCCGAGCGGTTCGACGCGTCACGAGCCAGCCTGGCGACGTTCCTGCTCACGCTGACCCATCGCCGGGCCGTGGATCTGCTGCGGCGCGAGGCCTTGCAGCGGCGTGGCCGGGTCGCCTCCGACGAGGGACTGATCGACCTCGCCTCGGACGCCGCGGGAACGGCGGAGCAGGCCGAGGCCCAACTCGCGGGCGCCGACGTCCGGCAGGCGCTCAAAGACCTTCCGGCCCCGCAGCGGGAAGCCCTCCTGCTGGCGTACTTCCAGGGCTACACGCAGCGCGAGATCTCCGCGTTGACCGGTGCACCGCTCGGCACCGTGAAGACGCGGATGCTCGCGGGAGTGCGGGCGTTGCGCGCCGCGCTGGCCTCCCGCTACGGCTTCGGGGAGTCGTGATGGCCGACCGCAGGGGTCCGCTCGGCCCGGACGAGCACGCCGACTTCGAGGCGCTCGCGGCCGGCTATGCCCTGCACTCCCTGGAACCCGAGGATGAGCAGCGGCTGTCGGCACACCTGATGACCTGCCCGGAGTGCGCGCGGATCGTGGCGGATACCGCCTCGCTGGGCGCCGCGATAGCGGAACTGCTCGACGCCGAGCCGCCGCCACCAGGTCTCCGCGAGCGCATCCTTGCTGCCGCGACCGCCGAGCCGCGGCCATCGCGCGGGAGGGTAGGCGAGCCGGCCGTCGCGGCGAGCGAGCCGGCAGCCGTCACCAGCTCAGTGGCCCCCGGCCCGCCCGCACCCCGCGTCGTACCGCCCCGCCGGCGGCTGCTGCGCGAGCGGGCCGCCATCGCTGTCCTGGCCGCCGCGATCGGAGTGGGTCTCGCCGTCCCGGTGACCCTGGCCGCCTCGCACCACGCGGCGTCCACCGGTAACACCGCGCTCGCGCAATGGCTGCTGAAGGACAACGCCCGGGAGATGACGCTGAAGCCCACCACCGGTGCCGCTCTCGCGAAGGTCGTCGTCACTGATCAGGGGGCTTACCTGCTGGCCGACGGACTGCGGGTCAACAAGCAGTCGGACACGATCTACGTGCTCTGGGCCGCGAACGCAGCGCGGCAGCTGCGCGCCGTCACCACGTTCGACGTCCACGGCAGTGCACCGGTCCAGCTCACCGCCGCGAAGCTGCCCTACAGCCCGGCCCAGATCAGCGAGATGGCGATATCGCTGGAGCCGGGCCGCACAGCGCCGGCCCAGCCGACGGACGTCGTGCTCATCAGCACCTGATCAGCCCGCCTTCCGCGGCGGCAGCGGGATGAAGCCGCTGGTGCGCCGGACATAGTCGGCGTAGCCGGGGCGCCGGTCGGCCATGCCCTTCTCGAGCGTCGGCTTACCGGTGCCGTTCGCGAGCGTGTACGTCATCGCCGCGGCGGACAGGACGGTGAGCGCACCCTGCCATTGCTGGGCGGCGATCAGATAGAGCCCCCACCAGACGCAGGCGTCGCCGAAGTAGTTCGGATGCCGGGTGTACCGCCACAGGCCCCGGTCCATGACTTTCCCTTGGGAATCAGGGTCATTGCGGAAGCGGGTGAGCTGCCAGTCGCCGACGGACTCGAAGAAGAAGCCGACCGCGAAGACGGCCGTTCCCATCCAGGTCAGGACGCCCGGGCGGGAGCCTTCGTACATGGCCACCTGGACCGGCAGCGATACGAACCACATCACGAGGGCCTGGGTCAGATAGATCTTGCGGATCGCGTACGCGTTCGGCTTGCCGGGTGACTTGGCCAGCAGCTCGGCGTAGCGCGGATCCTCGCCCTTGCCCCAATTGCGCCGGCCGATGTGAATCGCCAGCCGCAGCCCCCAGACGGCGGTCAGGGCCGCGATCAGCACGCGTCGCGTCACGTCCCCGTGGCCGCTCGAGACGAGTACCGAGCTCGCCGCGACGACGGCGAAACCGAGCCCCCAGGTCACATCGATGACGCTGTGATGCCCGCGCCAGATCGCTACGGCGAACGTGATCGCCATGAGGACGGCGATCGCCGCCAGCGTGACCGGCAGGCCCTCCAGGAAGGACGTGGTGGCGAAACCGTGCACTAGACGTACGCGTCGCGGGTGGCGGGCATGCCGCTCGCGCCGGCCCGCCCCGGCCTGACGGCGAGGATCTGGTCGACGCCCATGCGTCCTTCGACGAACGCCAGGCCGCCGCCGACCAGGTACAGCCGCCACACGCGGGCGACTTCCTCGCCCACGAGCGCGACCAGGTCGTCCCAGCGCTGCTCGAACGTCGCGTACCAGGCAGCTACGGTGCGCACGTAGTGCTCGCGCATCGCATGGACGTCGCGCACCTCGAAGCCCGCGGATTCCAGCAGATCCACGGTCGCGCCGACGGGGCGCATGTGCATGTCCGGGGCGATGTAGGACTCGATGAACGCGCCGCCGCCGGGATGCGCGCCGCGGCGGGACATCTGCTGCAGCACCAGCCGTCCTTGCGGCTTCAGCTGCCGGAAGAGCTGGGCCGCGTAGGCGGAGTAGTTCGCCTGGCCGACGTGTTCGCCCATCTCGAGGGAGACGACCGCGTCGAAGGGGCCGTCAGCGATGTCGCGGTAATCCTGCAGGCGGATGTCGACCCGGTCGGCGAGATCTTCTACGGACGCGCGCTGGGAGGCGAACGCTTGCTGCTCGCGCGAAAGCGTGATGCCTGTGACGCGCACGCCGTAGTGCTTGGCTGCGTGCAACGACAGCGAACCCCAGCCGCAGCCGACGTCGAGCAGCCGCTGACCGGGCCGCAGATCCAGCTTGCGACAGACCAGGTCGAACTTGTCGCGCTGGGCGTCAGCCAGCGTGTAGTCCGGTGCGTCGCTGGTCCAGTAGGCGCAGGAGTAGGCCATCCGTGAGTCGAGCACCAGCGCGTAGAAGTCGTTGGACAGGTCGTAGTGATGCGAGATCGCCGACCGGTCACGCAGCTTGCTGTGCAGCCGTCCGCGCAGCTTCGCCTGCGAGGCCGGAGCCGGTAGCGGCCGGCCGACGATCCCGAGGGTCAGCGCCGTCCGCGCTGCCTTGGCGATCAGTCCCGCCGTCACGCGCCGCCCGATGAGACCGCGGTCGCGCACCGTCGCCCACACGCTTTGCAACGCCGCCTGCAGATCGCCCTCGACGTCGAGCTCACCGGTGACGTACGCCTGTGCCAGGCCGAGTTCGCCGGGCGCCCACAGCAGCCGACGCAGCGCCGCTGGGGAACGCAGGATCGCGACGGGAGCGCCGGCCGGGCCGGCCTCGCTGCCGTCCCAGGCCCGCAGCCGGAACGGCAGGTCGCCTCCGAAGGCGGGCCGTGCCAGCTCCTCGAGCTGGGCGGCGATCCCTGGGGCCGCAGGGGCCGGGTCAGCGACGTGTGGCGGCCGTTCGCGCAGCTGCGTCATGGATTCCTTACTTGGTGAAGACGTACTGGTAGACGTCCAGGTAGTCGGACCGGAAGCCGGCTTCGGAATAGGCCAGGTAGAGGCTCCACATGCGCCGGAAAGTCTCGTCGAAGCCCAGCGTCTCGATGGCGTCCGGGTCGGCTTCGAAGGCCTCCCGCCACAGCCGCAGGGTCTGCGCGTAGTGCAGTCCGAACGCGCGGCGGTCGAGCACCGTGAGCCTGGTGTCGCGGGCGACGGTGTCCTCGATGGCCTCGACCGAAGGGATGAGTCCGCCCGGAAAGATGTACTTCAGGATCCACGTGTAGGTGTCCCGGGCTGCCCACATCCGGTGGTGCGGCATGGTGATCGCTTGCAGCCCGACGCGCCCGCCGGTGCGTACCCGCTCGTCGAGGGTGCGGAAGTAGATCGGCCAGAACTCGTAGCCGACAGCTTCGATCATCTCGACGCTGACCACGGCGTCGTAGGTGCCCTTGGCGTTGCGGTAGTCGCAGAGCTGGATGTCGACCCGCTCGGCGACACCCCCGTCGAAAACCCGCTGCAGCGCGAAATCGCGCTGCTGCTCGGACAGCGTGATGGAGGTGACCAGAGCGCCGCGCTGGGCGGCCCGCAGCGCGAGCTCTCCCCACCCGGTCCCGATTTCGAGCAGGGTCGTGCCGGGGCCGACATGCGTTCCGGTGAGAAGCCGGTCGATCTTGCGCTGCTGGGCCTGCTGCAGCAGTTCCCGAGTGGCATGAGGCGGGATGCGATTCTCGCCGGCCTGCTCCTCGAAGAGGGCCGACGAGTACGTCATCGACGGATCGAGGAAATGCGCGAACAGGTCGTTGGAAAGGTCGTAGTGGTGGGCAATGTTGCGCTTGCTCGCCGTGGTCGTCGCCCGGTGCAGCCGCGGCTGGTGCTGGACGGCCAGATCGCGGAGCCGTTGCAGCCGCGGCGGGATCAGCGTGGCCATCTCGCGAGCGAAAATGGTCAGCAGGCCGGTGAGATCGTCGGCGTCCCAATCCCCCGCCATGTAGGCCTCGCCGAAGCCGATGAGGCCACCGGCGCCGAGCCGCCGGTAAAACGCGTCGGGACGCACCAGTCGCATCACCGGGTCACCGGCTCGCCCTCCGCCGAAGACGGCCCCGTCCGGCATGGAGACTTGCAGGGCCAGCCGCTGGGCGACACCCGCGAAGAGCTGCCGGGCGACGGACGCGCGCAGCCGGCCTTCCGGAACCGCGGCCACATCCGGCCAGCGCGTCGCGTCCACCGGCGCCGGCTCAGCCGGCAGGGCAGCGCAACGCTGGACGGCTGCGGGCGGGGAGGCACCGGCCGATCGCTGTGAGGTCGTGGTCATCAGTGCTCCTTTGCGGGGGAGGAGGAGCGGCGTACAGGCTCGCGCGGGATGACGGGCAGCCTGCGCAGGTACAGCTTGATGCCTTGCCAACGAATCCGCGCCGACACGGCCGCGGTCGTCCAGGGGCGGGTGAGCAGCATCCGGGCGAGGGGCAGCCCGGAGGCGGGGCGGCGCCATCCCTTCATCCCGGCGACGAACGTCGCGCCCTGCGGCGGGTGCAGGGTGATCGAGAGCGCGAGCCGATCATCGGGCTCCGGAAGGCTCATCGTGTACCGGCCGGCGACCTCGTAGAACGGAGAGACGTAGAACTGCTTGCCGGTCACGGCCCGGCCCCGCGCGTCGGTCTGGAGCAGGTAGCGGTGGCGCCCACCGTAGGTGTTGTGGACCTCAGCGACGACGCAGCGCAGTGACCCGTCCGGATCGTGACACCAGTACACGGTCAGCGGATTGAAGACGTAGCCGAGAACGCGGGCGTTCGCCAGCATGCGGATCTGGCCGCCGGCCAGGTCGATGCCGCGCTCGCCGAGGAAGGTGTCGACGTTCTCGCGCAGCGACCGAGCCGGATCCCCCATGTGGTCACGCGCTTCGAAGCGGGCGAGGGGGCGTAGCAGCAGCGGCAGGCGGGGGAGGGCGTCCAGGTCGACGAACCACTGGTAGCTGCGGTAGCGGAACTCGTTGCGGATCGGAGCGGACCGCACGTGATGGATCTCGACGTCATAGATCGCAGGGGTCGCGGCGGCGGTGTCGCGATCGGAACGCTGTTCCTGGCGGCACGCATGCCCCGTGATCACTGCGCTCATCGGACCTACCACGACCCGCCGAGTGCGCGCGCGGCTTCCAATCCTGAGCGGGCGCCGTCCTCGTGGAAACCCCAGCCGTGCCAGGCTCCGGCGAGGGTGAAGCTCGGTGTCGTCAACTCGGGCAGCCTTCGCTGCGCCGCCAGCGACTCGGGGTTGTACATCGGATGCTCGTACACCATCTCGTCGACGATCGTGCGCGGGTCGATCCGATCGCCGGCATTCAGGGAGACGATGTACCGCGTCTTCGTCGACAGCTGCTGCAGCCGGGTCATGTCGTAGCTGACCGTGACGTTTTCCGCCGCCTCACGGCAGGACGACATGCGGTAGTTCCAGGAGGCCATCGCTCCCCTCGCCGTCGGAAGGATGCTCGCGTCGGTGTGCAGCAGCGTGTGGTTCGCGGAATACCGAAACGTACCGAGGATCTCGCGCTCGGCCGGGGTCGGATCGGCCAGCATGGCGAGCGCCTGATCCGGGTGGGTCGCTACCACGACCGCGTCGTAGCGCAGCGCCGTGTCGGAGTCGTCGACGAGCTGAATGCCGCCGCCCGCCAGACGGCGCAGCGCCCGTATCGGGGTGGCGGTCAAGACGGCCGAGAGCTCCTTCGCCATCTTGTCGACGTAGGTGCGGGACCCACCGACGATGGTGCGCCAGGTCGGGGAGCCGCTGATGGTCAGCGCGCCGTGGTTCTGCAGGAACGCGAACAGGTAGCGAGCCGGGTAGCGGCCCGCCTCGGACGGCGCGCACGACCAGACCGCGGCCACCAGCGGCGTGATGAAGTGCTGGACGAAGTAGTGCGAGTAGCGACCTTCGGCCAGGAATGCGGTGAGCGTCTGGTCGCCTTCGGGGGCCTGCTGCTCGCTGGCAGCCAGCAACCTGCGGGCCGCCCGGTGAAACCGCGGTACCTCCGTCAGCATGCGCAGATAGCGCCCCCGAGTGAGTGATCGCGACTGGGCGAACAGCCCGGCGACCCCGCTCGCCCCGGCGTACTCGAGGCCGCAGCCCGCGCAGGAGACCGACATGCTCATCTCGGCCTCCTGCGTCTGCACACCGAGTTCGTCGAACAGCCGCAGGAGGGTGGGATAGGTGGCTGAGTTGTGGACGATGAAGCCACTGTCAACGGCAAGGCTCGGCCCGATTGCGTCGCGGGAAGCCCGCTGAGCGTCGCTCGGCTCGGGCGTCACCTCACCATCGACAACGTCGTGCGTGTGCGAATGGCCCCCGAGGCGAGCATCAGCCTCGTACAGGGTGACATCGGCAGTGCGTTGCAGCACGTAGGCGGCGGTGAGCCCGGCGATGCCGCTCCCGACGACGGCGATGCGGCGACGGGGGCTCCGGTGCGGCGCGCTCACGTCCGGCACCGCGACCGCTTCACGACCTCCGGACGCCACCGCCAGCCTCCCCCGACACCTCGGTCGCCTCCGTGACGAGCGATGTCTTCACAGCAAGTTCGCTGGGCAGCCCCATTAAGTTCGTCAAATGTGAGGCATACCACGTCGAGCCCGAGCGGCGTCGGGATTCGTCAGTGCCGGGTCAGGCGCCGACTCCCTCGGCGTCACCCCTTGCTGAGGAGCGCAACGTACTGATCACACGTGCCGCAAGTCTGGTCCCGGATCGCCGTGACTTTGTCCCCTTCCGGGCACGGGTGTCGGGTCGATACAAGCACTGAAGGGAACGGCCGGCACCAGCAGGATCGTTCGACGGGAAGGTCCCGCCCCAGAGCAGGAAACGGCGGCGGTACGCCGCCGGAGCCAGGAGACGTGATGACCGCTCATTCCGCCGACTCACCGCAGCCCTCGCGCAGGCAATCGATGGCGCGCGAACGCGCTGCTGCCGCCCGCGAGCAGCAGCGAAAGCGCGATGCCCGGCGCCGGATCCTGATCATCGGCGGCATCAGCGCCGTGCTCGTCGCCGTCGTGGTCGTGATGCTCGTCCTCTACGCCACCAAGGGCGACAAGAAGGTCGCGACCTCGAGCCCTGCTCCGGCAGCCGCCGTCAAGGCCGTCACCACGATCCCGGCCTCGACCTTTGCCGAAGTCGACACGAGCAAGGTGATCCTCGGCCCGACCAAGGTCACCGGTTCGGCGCTCACGTTCGAGGGCAAGCCGGGCGTCTTCTATGTCGGTGCCGAGTACTGCCCCTTCTGCGCGGCCCAGCGCTGGCCTCTCGTCGTCGCGCTCTCGCGTTTCGGTACCTGGTCGAATCTGAACCAGACGGTGTCGGGGCCGGCTCCCGAGCCCTATCCGCAGACGCCGACCTTCAGCTTCGTCGGCGCCTCGTACACCAGTTCCTACCTGGCCTTTCAGGCCGTAGAGACCGAGACCAACCAGCTGAAGAACGGCAAGTACACGACGCTGCAGACGCCGACGGCGGCGCAGCAGGCGATCGTCGCCAAGTACGGTTCAGGACACATCCCGTTCCTGGACTTCGGCAATCGGTACACGATCGAAGGTGGGAGCTACAGCTCCGATCCGCTGGTCGGGAAGTCCTTCGACGAGATCGCTGCTGCCGTGGCGAACCCGTCGACGGATGTGGGCAAGAGCGTCCTGGGGACGGCCAACGTCTTCACGGCCGCCATCTGCAACGTGACGGGTGGTAAACCGGGCTCGGTCTGCGACGATCCAACCATCACCAAGCTGCGGAGCACCATCAATGCCAACAAGAGCTGAGACAACCCCCGCTGAGGATTCGGCCGGGACTCGCTGGAACACGCCCCGCTGGGCGTGGCCGGTCAGCCTGTTCATCATCCTGTGCGGCATCGGAGTCGCCAGCTACCTGACCTACGTGCACTACACCGACGTGCGCAACCTGGCCTGCTCCGACAAGGGTGTCATCAACTGCGCCAAGGTCACCACGTCGGCGCAGTCGCACTTCCTCGGCATGCCCGTCGCCGTGCTGGGGCTGGCGTACTTCGTCGGGATGGCCCTGCTCTGCCTGCCCTGGCTGTGGCGGCGCCCTGAGCCCATCGTGCGCTACGCGCGGCTGGCCGCGGCTCTCGGCGGCGTGGCGATGGTGCTCTGGCTGGTGTATGCCGAGCTGTTCATCATCAACGCGATCTGCCTGTACTGCTCGGTCGTGCACGGCCTGGCGCTGCTGCTCTTCCTCGTGGTCACGGCGGCGACCGTCAGCGGCACGGTGCGCCCGGAGTTGGCCGACGATGACGACTACGACGAGCTGGATGACGAGGGCGATGAGGACGATGAGGACGATGAGGACGATGCCGGCTACGCCCCGCCGCGTCACGAAGATGACTCGCGGCTGACCAAGACCGACTAGCTGGAGGGCATGCGCCCGATCAGAACGGCGGCGGCGGGCTCTGCGAGGCCGCGAACGCTCGCAGCCGCAGGATTGTCTTGTGCACGTCGCTGGCATCGCGAACGAACGTGAAGCGATGCAGCGGCCCGTCGCGCTGCGCCGGGGTGTCGAAGATCAGCGTGCCGAACCAGCGTCCGGCCGGGCCGAGTTCGAGATCGACGACCGTGATGGCGAGCAGTGCGACGGACGGACGGTGCGTCGTGACGAAGCCGTGGACGCGGTAGAGCCGCCGGTTCGTCACCACGAGCCGGTCGTACAGCCAGGTCAGCAGGTCGGCCGCGAGCCAGATCAGGATCGCAAGGGCGGTGAGGGCGCGGGTCAGCGCGTTGCCGTGCCCGAGCAGCAGCACGGCCACCGATAGCGCGACGACCAGCAACAACACGGTTCGACGGCGGAAGTATGCGGGCGAGCGGATGGTCTCGACCAGGATGGATACGGCGAAGATCACGACCAGACCGATGGTCGGGCGCGACACCATCATCCCGACACCGCTGCCGGTACGGATCACCTTCGGGATCAGCACCGCCGGATGCTGGCGGGCGCAGATCACGATGTCTTCCTCGTCACCGAGATGACGCAGCGGGATGGTGTCGAGGCGATGCAGCCAATCGCGAATACGACCCATTACCGCGATGTCACCGCCGAAATGGACTGGTGGACAGGGAACACCGAAAACTAGCGCGTCTGCACAGCTTTTCTGACCAGCACACGCCGACACGCCGCCGCGGAATACCCCTCATTGCGCACCCGCGGACTAGCCTGGCGACCGTTACTCACTGTGGGAGGAGCGTCGCACTTGGCAGCCAAAGCGGGTTGGGCCGTGGGTGCGCTGCTGGCGCTCGTGCTTTTCGTCGGGATCTTCGGCGGCGACGCGTCCGTCCACAAGTTGGGCGATGACCTGTACGGCTTCGTGCACTGGCTGGGTCACTGGATGGGCAAGGCCGGGCACTGGATCGGCGAGACCTGGCAGTCCTACTTCGGTCACACCAAGAAGTCGTCGAACGCCTGAACTCACCATCCACCGCTGCGGGCTGTTCACCCGCTCCGCCCTTTAGAGTCCAGACCGTGCGTCGCGTCCGCTCTGCTTCAACGGCGGCCGTCTTGGCGCTCGTGGCGTTCGCTGCCGTCGGCTGCGGGTCGAGTGGTAGCAACGTCATCAGGGACTTCAACTCGCCGACGCCAACGGTCGGCACGTCTGCGTCACCTTCGCCGTCGCCGACCCCCTCGCCGACCCCGTCACCCACGCCGTCACCCACCCCGTCGCCGACCCCCACCATCGACCCGGGCACCCTGCCGCAGACGATGACCCAGCCCGTGATCGACGCCGACTTCATGGCTCGCCTGCAGGGCTACTGGACCCACGTGCTGTCCGGGAATATCGGCCTCGGCAACAACTTCTTCTTTCCGCGCACGGCCTACCTGCAGCTCAAGACGCTCAGCAACGCGGGCGGCGACTTCGACACCCGGCTCTACCACGACTACCGCAACGACGTGATCGCCGACCACCAGCTGGTCACGAGCGCCGGCGCCGGCGCCAAGGTGCTCGGCGTCGACGTGCCCGCCGCCGGGGTGCACTGGGTGCCCCCGGGCAGCGAGTACAACTCGATCGGCTACTGGAACGTCATGTACGCCCGGGTGCGCTACGAAGTCGGCGGCCAGCAGAAGTCGTTCGCGATCGACTCGATGATCTCCTGGCGTGGCCAGTGGTATGTGGTGCATCTCGGACCGGACTGGCGTCCTGGTGCGGGCGGCTGGGTGTGCAAGCCCGACCCGCCGACCTCGTCGCCCGTCTCGACCGAGTGCCTGCGCGGCTAGGCCCCGAGGCCCGTCAGTCGTGGCGCGCCGGCGCTCGGAGGTGATCGCCGAGCTCGGCGGCGTCCAGATCCGCACCGACCCTGACAACCCCGACGGCCGGCTGATGCTGATCGACGGCATCGATGCCTCCTACGTCGACCTGGCCGACCCCACCTTTCTCGACTTCGGATACGTCCGCCGCATCGGCGACGTGATCGACGTCGGCTGGCCCGATGGGAAGCCCATCGCCGCCGTGCACCTGGGCGGCGCCGGGGCGACGCTTCCGCGCTACGTCAGGGCCACCCGCCCGCGGTCGCGGCAGGTCGTCTTCGAGATCAGCGCCGACGTTCTCACCCTCAGCCGCGAGCAGCTCGGACTGCGCTCGGGTGCCGGCCTGCGGGTGCACCGGCAGGATGCCCGGCTCGGGCTGCTCGGACTGGCTGACGGGAGCCAGGATCTGGTGGTCGGCGATGCCTTCGAGGGCACCAGGGTGCCGGGATCGCTGGGCAGCGCCGAGGCGGCCCGGGACATCGCCCGCGTGCTTCGGCCGGCTGGCCTCTACGTGCTCAACGTCATCGACTCTCCTCCGCTGACCTACGCGCGTGCTCAGATCAGCACGTTGCGGCTCGCCTTCAGCGAATTGGCGGCGATCGCGGAGCCGGGAGTGCTGCGCGGCCGCCGCACCGGGAACGTCGTGTTCGTCGCCGGCCAGCGGGAGTTGCCGCTGCAGGCTCTGGGCGAGCGGGCTCGTCAGGGCGCCGTGCCGGAGCGCGTGATGGACACCCGGGACTGTGTGCGCTTCGCCGGGGGCGCCCGGCCGCTCTACGACGGCTCCCCGGCGGCGGCTCAGGCGGCGCCCCCGCAGTTCGGCTGAACCTCCGCGCGGATCAGCCGCTCGCGGCCGAGCTTCGCCTGGTCGGGCGCGGGCCCTTCGTCGACGATCCTTTCAGCGACGGTGGCGGCACCACCGGGCCGATGTCGCCATCGGGGGCTTCGTCGAGATCGACGATCACCGGGGCGTGGTCGCTCGGATCCTTGCCTTTGCGCGCAGCACGGTCGGTGTAGGCGGCTGCGAGGCGCGTGGCCAGGTCCGGCGTGCCGTAGAGCAGATCGATCCGCATGCCCAGGTCCTGGTGGAACGCTCCGGCGCGGTAGTCCCAGTAACTGAAGACCGGCACCTCGGCCGGCCACCGCTCGCGTACCAGATCGACCAGGCCCAGCTCCTTCAGCCGGTCCAGCGCCGAGCGTTCCGGGGCTGTTACGTGGGTGGCGCCGATGAAGACCTCCGGATCCCAGACGTCGACATCGGTCGGCGCGATGTTGAAGTCGCCCGCGACGACGAACGGCCCCTTGGGTGCGGCGGTCGCGACCTCCTCGGCCAGGGCGCCGAGCCAGGTCAGCTTGGCTTCGTACATCGGATCGTCGATGGTGCGGCCGTTGGGAACGTAGATGGACCAGGCCCGGACCCCGCCACAGGTGGCCCCCACTGCTCGGGCCTCTTCGGCCAGTGGGCCGGCGTTCGGGCCGAGCCCGACAGAGACGTCGTCCAGGCCGACCCGCGACAGGATCGCCACCCCGTTCCAGCGCCCCTGGCCGGCGTGGGCGTACCGGTAATCCCGGCGGAACAGGTCGTCGGCGAAGAGCGCGTCGAAGTCCGCATTGCCGAGCTTGGTCTCTTGCAGGAAGGCGATGTCCGGCTGGGCCCGATCGAGCCAGTCGATCAGCCGGAACTGCCGGGCTTTGGCTGAGTTCACGTTCCAGGTGGCGAGCCGCACCGGGGTGAGAGTAATCGCCCGCCTCCGCGAGATGTTCCGCGACGTAGGATGACCTGCGTGCGAACCCGACTTCTTCGCGAGCCGCGCTAACTGCACCCAGCCAGCGTGGTGACCCTCCGTACGCGGAGGGTTTTTTCGTGTTCGCAGCCGGCACCAGGTGAAAGGCGAGAACGTGACCAGCCCCAAAGCAGCGCCGATGGAGCGGGCTGACTCCTACGACATCCCGGCCAGTCAGGAGCGCTGGCTTGCCGTATGGGATGCGCTGGACCTCTACCGCGCCGAGGGGCAGCGGATGGCCGGCCGCCCACGCAAGTACGTGCTGGACATGTTCCCGTATCCGTCTGGCGACCTGCATATGGGGCACGCGGAGGCGTTCTCGATCGGCGACGTCGTCGCCCGGTTCTGGATGCTGCGCGGATACGACGTCCTGCACCCGATCGGCTGGGATTCCTTCGGGCTGCCTGCGGAGAACGCTGCGATTCAGCGCAACGAGCATCCGGCGGAATGGACCTACAAGAACATCGAGACGCAGGCGGCCTCGTTCAAGCGCTTCGCGATCAGCTTCGACTGGAGCCGGCGCCTGCATACCAGCGACCCCGAGTACTACCGCTGGACCCAGTGGCTCTTTCTGCGCTTCATGGAGCGGGGGCTTGCCTACCGCAAGTCCTCGGCGGTCAACTGGTGCCCGAACGACCAGACGGTGCTGGCGAACGAACAGGTCGTCAACGGCCGATGCGAGCGTTGCGGGCACGAGGTCACCAAACGCGAGCTGACCCAGTGGTACTTCAAGATCACTGAGTACGCCGACCGGCTGCTGGACGACATGGTGCCGCTGGAAGGCAAGTGGTCCGACCGCGTCCTGACGATGCAGCGCAACTGGATCGGCCGGTCGCCCGGCGCCCACGTCGACTTCGTTGTTCGCAGTGCGACCAGCCCGGCCGCCAGCGACAGCGGCGACCGTACGGTCACGGTGTTCACGACCCGCCCTGACACGCTTTTCGGCGCCACGTTCTTCGTCGTAGCCGCGGACGCGCCGCTGGCGGCCGAGCTCTGCGCGCCCGAGCAGCGGGCCGAACTGGACGCCTACGTCGACCAGGTGCGCAAACTCTCGGACATCGACCGCCAGACCGGCGACCGGCCGAAGACCGGCGTGAACCTGGGGGTTGTCGCCATCAATCCGGTCAACGGCGAGGCGCTGCCGGTATTTGCCGCGGACTACGTCCTGGCCGATTACGGCACCGGCGCGATCATGGCGGTGCCGGCGCACGATCAGCGCGACCTGGAGTTCGCGCGGGCATTCGGGCTGCCGGTGAGGGTGGTCGTCGACACCGGGCTGCCTGATCCCGCCGAGACCGGGATCCCGACGGCCGGCGACGGCGTGCTGGTGAACTCCGGAAAGTTCGACGGGCTGTCGAAGGGTGCGGCGATCGCTGCGGTCACAGCGGATCTCGAGGAGCGCGGGCTCGGGCGCGGCGCCGTCAACTACCGGCTGCGGGACTGGCTGCTCTCGCGCCAGCGGTACTGGGGCTGCCCGATCCCGGTGGTGCATTGCCCGACTTGCGGGATCGTCGGCGTGCCGGATGATCAGCTGCCGGTGAAGCTGCCGGACATGCGCGGCGAGGAGCTGCACCCCAAGGGCGTCTCGCCGCTGGCGGCGAATCGTGCGTGGGTGGAGACGACCTGCCCGTCGTGCGGCGGCCCCGCCGAGCGTGACACCGACACGATGGACACCTTCGTCGACTCGTCCTGGTACTTCCTGCGTTACTGCTCGCCGGGGGATGAGGAGCAGCCGTTCGACCCCGAAGAAGTCCGCAAGTGGATGCCCGTCGCGCAGTACATCGGCGGCATCGAACACGCGATCCTGCACCTGCTCTACTCGCGCTTTTTCATCAAGGTGCTCTTCGACATGGGCCTGGTGGATTTCACCGAGCCGTTCGAGGCGATGATGAATCAGGGCTCGGTCATCAACCATGGCAAGGCGATGTCGAAGTCGCTCGGTAATGGCGTGGACCTCGGTCTCGAATTGGCCGAGTACGGGGTCGACGCCGTGCGGCTGGCGATGCTTTTCGCGAGCCCGCCGGAGGATGACATCGACTGGGCGACGGTCTCTCCGGGCAAGCACGTCGACTTCCTGAATCGGGTCTGGCGCACCGTGCGCGACGGGGCCCAGTTGCCCGACGGCGACCTGCAGCCTGAGCTGGCACGTGCCGTGGCGAAGACGGTGGACGACTCGACGCGTCTGGTCGAGGCCTTCCGGTTCAACGTGGCGATCAGCCGGCTGCACGAGCTGACGCGTGCGCTCGGCAAGGCGGCGCGCGAGGGACAGCCGGTGCGAAAAGGCCTGGAAACGCTGGCGATTCTGCTGGCGCCCTATGCGCCGTTCACGGCCGAGGAGTGCTGGTCGCTGCTCGGGCATGACGTCGCTGCGGGCGACAGCGTGCATGCAGCGACATGGCCAGAGGCTGAGCAGGAGCTGCTCGTTCAGGAGACGGTCACCTGCGTGGTGCAGGTCGCGGGCAAGGTGCGCGAGCGGCTGGATGTGCCGCCATCGATCGGCGAGGAAGAGCTGCAGGCGCTGGCGCTGGCCAGCGAGGCGGTGCAGCGATCGCTGGATGGTCGTCCGATTCACAAGGTGATCGTGCGGGCTCCGAAGCTCGTCAACGTCGTTCCGGGATGAATCTGTAGACGAAGCCGCTTCGTCTACAGGCACCGGTTTCGGCGCGCGTCGCCCGGCCGGAGGCTCCTAGCTTTCCGGCATGTCTATCGACGTGCCGCCGTCCGGTGGATGGACTCCGGGCGGCACTGAGAGCCGGCCGGGGCTGGACCCGGGGCCGACCGATGCCGAACCGGCCGACCGCTGGGGACCGCTTCGCGACTTCTTGCGCGAGCGGCTGCCTCCTGCTCTGCGCGGTGCTCGGCTCGACCCGGGCGTGCGGGGGGCCTTGGCGCTCGCGGGTCTTGCGCTGCTGGCGGCGGTCGTCGCCGTCGTCGTCGCGTGGTCGTCGTCGGCCCGTCCGGCGGCCAAGCCGGCCGTCGTGGTTCCAGCGGTCGCGGTCCCCAAGCTGCCTGGTGCGACATCGACGCCCGCAGCGTCCAGCGAGCCGCCAGAGCTCGTGGTCGACGTCGCGGGAAAGGTACGTCGTCCCGGCCTCGTGAAGCTCGCCGCCGGGTCGCGCGTGGCCGATGCGATCGCCGCTGCCGGGGGAGCGCTTCCGCAGGCGTCTACGGTCGGAATGTCCTTGGCGCGCAGGCTGATCGACGGCGAGCAGCTCGTGGTCGGTGAGCCTCAACCAGCGGCTTCGGCTGCTCCGGCGAGCTCGGCGGCTTCGTCGGGGCCGGTCGATCTCAACACTGCCAGCGCCGGCGATCTCGACGCGCTTCCCGGGATCGGACCCGTGCTCGCGCAGCGGGTCATCGACTGGCGTACCGCGCACGGCGGTTTCACGTCGGTTGACCAGCTGCGCCAGATATCGGGCCTCGGCGGCAAGAAGTTCGACGCGCTCGCATCGCTGGTGCGGGTATGAGCACAGCTGCGGGCCGCCGCGACACGGGAGCCCCCAAGGCGCCGCCCGATCTGCGGCTGGGTGCGGCCGCCTTTGGCGCCTGGGTCGGCGTCATCGCCGGAGCGCTGCTGCCACAGGCGATCAGCTGGGCGGTCGTGACAAGCCTGATCGTGCTCGCCGCCCTGGCGCACCGGTCCTCGACGCTCGTTGCCGGACTCGTCCTGCTTGCAGCAGGCATTTTCGTCGCGGCCGTTGGACACGCCTCGCTCACGCACGGTCCGGTGGCCGAGCTGGCGCGTCGCGGCGCCTCCGCTCATGTCGAGATCACCGTGTCGAGTGACCCGCAAGCACTGCCACCCAAACCACACCTGCCCGCCGCGGTCGTACTCCGGGCCCGGCTACGGGAGATCGAGACCGGCGAGCGCCGCTGGATTCTGAACCTGCCGGTGGTGCTCATCGCTCCGGCAGCCTCGTGGCAGTCTCTTTTGCCGAGTACCCGAGTGGCGGCCAGTGCCGACGTGGAGCTGCCTCGCGGCCATGATGTGGCGGCGCTGCTGGTGGTGCGGCGCGGACCCGTCATGGTTCGCGGGCCCTCGGCTCTGCAGCGCTGGGCCGGCGGAATCCGTGGCGGGCTGCGCCGGGCCGCGGCTCGGCTTCCGCGATCCGAACGGGGGCTGCTGCCGGGCTTGGTCGTCGGAGACACCAGTGCCATGCCGGCGGCGGAGACGGAGGATTTCCAACGCTCCGGGCTCACCCACCTGACGGCGGTGAGCGGGGCCAACCTGGCGGTCGTGGTGGCGGCCGTCTTCTGGGTCCTGCGGTGGACGCCGCTCAGCATTCGCGGGCGAGCGCTGGTGACGGCCTGCGCGCTGGTTGGCTTCGTCCTGCTGGCGAGGCCGACCCCGAGTGTGCTGCGCGCCGCCGGGATGGGACTGCTGGCGTTGGCGGCGATCGCCCTCGGCCGGCCGCGGGCACTGCTGCCGGCGCTGCTGGCGACGACGACCGTGCTCGTACTGTTCTCGCCGTCGCTCGCGACGAGCGCCGGATTCGCCCTGTCGGTACTGGCGACGCTGGCGCTGCTGGTCCTCGCGCCAGGGTGGACGACAGCGCTCCGGCAGCGGCTCCCTCCCACCGTCGCCCGGCTGGCGCCCGCGCTCACCACCCCGCTGGCGGCGCAGCTCGCCTGCCTGCCCGTCATCGCGGCGATCAGCGGGAGCGTCAGCGTGGCTGCGGTCCCGGCGAACCTGCTCGCGCTTCCCGCAGTGCCCGTCACCACCGTGCTCGGATTGCTGGCGGCGGTCGTCTCGCCGGTGTCGCCGGGCATTGCGGGCGCGCTGTGCACCGCCGCCGGACTCGGCTGCCATTGGCTGGTTCTCGTGGCCCATACCGCCGCGCACCTGCCGCTGGCCACAGTCGCGGTGCCATCCGGGACCGCCGGATTGGTCAGCGTGACCGTGGTGTCGATCGTGCTCCTGGCGGCCGTGCGTACCAGGGCCGGGCGCCGCACCATGATTTTCGCAGCGGTGATCCTGGCGGGAGCGCGGCTTGCCGGCCGCCGGTGACCTCCGTCGTGGGCCGCGCTGTCCGGGCTTCGTGAAAGCATGAGCACGATGCCTGCTTCCGCCCCGCCCCGCCTGATCACGCTGGTGACCGGATCCGACGACCTGCTGGTGAGCCGGGCGATCTCCGCCGTCGTCGCCGCGGCGCGGGCGGCTGACCCGATGGCGGAGGTCAACGACTACGGGCCGGGCCAGTTCACCGCCGACGAAGTCCTCACGCTGAACAATCCCAGCCTGTTCGGGGGCTGGCGAGTGGTCGTCGTGCGGGGTGTGCAGGACCTGGCAGAAGAGGTGGCGACGGCGCTCAACGGCTATGCCCAGACGCCGGCACCCGAGGTGGCTCTCGTGCTCACGGCATCGGGCCGGCCGTCCGCGCTGGTGAACGCGCTGCGCAAGATGAAGGTCACCGAGGTGAAGGCCGCCCCGATCACGAGCCCCTACAAACGGGCCCAGTTCGCGGCCGAGGAGACCCGCCGGCACGGCGGCCGGATCACCGACGACGCGGCGAGGATGCTCGTTGAAGCCGTCGGCAGTGATCTCGGGGCCATTGCGGGAGCGGTCGAGCAGCTCATGGCCGGCATCGGACCGCGGGGGCTGATCAACGACGAGACGGTGGCCCAGCTCTTCCGCGGGCGCGCCGAAACCACCGGGTTCAACATCGCTGACGCCGTGCTCAACGGTGAGCTCGAGCGGGGGCTCGCCCTGCTGCGCCAGTCGCTCGAGGTCGGCACCCCACCGGTCTTCATCCCGTCGGCGCTGGCGGGCGGTCTGCGTGAGATCGCCAAGGTCAGCGCAGCCTCCGAGCGTCGTGGCCAGTCCCGAGCCGAGCTCGCCAAGGCGCTGCAGATGCCCGACTGGAAGCTCGAAAGGGCCCAAAAGCTGGCGCTGAGCTGGCCGGATTCGGCCCTGCGCAAGGCGTTCGTTGCCGTCGCCGAGGCCGACGAGGGCGTGAAGGGCGGCGCCGCAGACGCTGCCTATGCCCTGGAGCGGGCTGTCTTCGCGATCGTCGGAGCCCGCGAAGGCCGCTGACCGGCGCTGACCGGCGCTGACCCGTCCGCGCATCGGGCAGGCAAAAAGGCCGCCATCCCCAGGGATGACGGCCTTCACCGCGCCGCAGCAGGCGCGGGACAACTACAGCGTGGCAGCCCGCTTGGCCATCGCCGACTTCTTGTTCGCCGCCTGGTTGGCGTGGATGACGCCCTTGCTGACGGCCTTGTCGAGTGCGCGCGACGCGGACCGCAAGTGGGTCTCGGCGGTCTCGCGGTCACCGGTGTCGGCGGCCTCACGGAAGCTGCGCACGGCCGTCTTCAGAGAGGACTTCACCGACTTGTTGCGCAGGCGCGCCTTCTCGTTGGTGCGAATGCGCTTGATCTGCGACTTGATGTTGGCCACGCTGCGACGACTCCGAACGAGAGGTATGAGGGATCGCGCACGCTCCAGCATGTGCGCCGACGGGACAGGTTACACGTCACGCGCGCCCCGCGTCTTGTGCAGCGCTGCCCGCGACCTGCCGTGACACCATGGAGACGAACCCCGAGACAGCAAGAAAGACGAGTGAGGCGTGCCGGTCACCGATCAAGCGATGATTCGCAACTTCTGCATCATCGCGCACATCGATCACGGCAAGTCGACCCTTGCTGATCGGATGCTCGAGGTCACGGGCGTCATCGAGAAGCGCGACATGCGTGCGCAGTACCTCGACCGGATGGACATCGAGCGCGAGCGTGGCATCACGATCAAGGCGCAGGCCGTGCGACTGCCGTGGACCGCCGCCGACGGAACGACGTACACGCTCAACCTGATCGACACCCCCGGCCACGTTGATTTCACCTACGAGGTCAGCCGCAGCCTGGCCGCCTGCGAAGGCGCCGTATTGCTGGTCGACGCGGCGCAAGGCATCGAGGCGCAGACGCTGGCGAACCTCTACCTCGCGGTCGAAGCGGGGCTGCACGTCATCCCCGTCCTGAACAAGATCGACCTGCCGGCGGCGCAGCCGGAGAAGTTCGCCTTGGAGATCGCCTCGATCATCGGCTGCGACCCGCTGGATGTGCTGCGTATCAGTGCGAAGACCGGCGAAGGCGTACCGGAGCTGCTGGAAAAGATCGTTCACGAGGTGCCGCACCCCACCGGCCATCTGGATGCGCCGCCGCGCGCCCTCGTGTTCGACAGCGTCTACGACATCTACCGCGGAGTGATCACCTACGTCCGGGTCGTCGACGGGACCCTCACCACCCACGAGAAGTGCCTGATGATGTCGACCGGCGCGGCCCACGACGTGCTCGAGGTCGGGGTGATCAGCCCGGAACCCAAGAAGACCAGCCGGCTTTCAGCAGGCGAGGTGGGCTACGTCATCCCAGGCGTGAAGAACGTCCGCGAAGCCCGCGTCGGCGACACCATGACCAGCGCAGCCCGACCGGCGGCGCAATCGCTCGGCGGCTATCGCGATCCGCGGCCGATGGTCTACAGCGGCCTCTATCCGATCGACGGCGACCAGTACCCCGACCTGCGTGACGCGCTCGACCGGCTGCAGTTGAACGACGCATCACTCACGTACGAACCGGAGACCTCGGCCGCACTCGGCTTCGGCTTCCGCTGCGGTTTCCTCGGCCTGCTGCACCTGGAGATCGTCCGCGAACGGCTCGAGCGCGAGTTCGACCTCTCGCTGATCTCCACGGCCCCGAACGTCGTCTACCGCGTGGTCATGGAAGACGCCTCCGAGGTCATCGTGACCAATCCCGCTGATTGGGTGGACGGCAAGATCGCCGAGGTCTACGAGCCGATCGTCGACGCCATGGTGCTGCTGCCGAGCGACTACATCGGCACCGTGATGGAGCTCTGCCAGGGCCGGCGCGGCACCCTGCGCGGGATGGAGTACCTCTCGGAGGACCGGGTCGAGCTGAAGTACACGCTCCCGCTGGGGGAGATCATCTTCGACTTCTTCGACCAGCTGAAGTCCCGCACGCGTGGCTACGCGAGCCTCGACTACGACCCGGCCGGCGAGCAGGTGGCCGATCTGGTGAAGGTCGACATTCTCCTGCAGGGGCAGGCGGTCGACGCGTTCAGCGCGATCGTCCACAAGGACAAGGCCTACGCGTACGGCACCTCCATGGCGTCCAAGCTGCGCGAGCTCATCCCACGCCAGCAGTTCGAGGTGCCGATCCAGGCTGCGATCGGCAGCCGGGTCATCGCCCGCGAGAACATCCGAGCCATCCGCAAGGACGTGCTCGCCAAGTGCTACGGCGGAGATATCAGCCGCAAGCGCAAGCTGCTCGAGAAGCAGAAGGAAGGCAAGAAGCGGATGAAGATGGTCGGCCGCGTCGAGGTACCGCAGGAGGCGTTCATCGCCGCGTTGCAGACCTCCCCGCAGAGCTGACCGTTCACCGGAGGAGCTAGTGCCGTCCGCGCCCCCCGACGGCGAGCCGGCGCCCGCCGACGGCACCCTGCCCGAAAGCGCGGTAGCGGGCGTGGGCACCGGCCCGTTCGGGCTCTACATCCACGTGCCTTATTGCGCAGTCCGCTGCGGCTACTGCGACTTCAACACCTACTTGCCGAGCGAGGTCGGCAGCGGGGGAGACCCGCAGAGCTGGCTGGACGCGGCGCTCGCCGAGATCACGCTGGCCCGTCGCGTGCTGGGCCCGCAGGCGCCGCTGCTCGACACGGTCTTCTTCGGCGGCGGGACCCCGACGCTGATGGCGCCGGGCACGCTCGTCGCGCTGGTGGAGGCAGCCCGCGACGCCTTCGGGCTGCGGGAGGGGGCGGAGGTGACCACCGAAGCCAATCCCGAAAGCGTCACCCCGGAGGGCTTGCAGGAGCTGCGAGGCGGCGGCATCAACCGCATCTCGTTCGGCATGCAGAGCGCCGTGCCGCACGTGCTCGCGGCGCTCGACCGCAGGCACACGCCCGGTCGGGTCGCGGAAGCCGTCGGATGGGCCCGAGCGGCAGGCTTCGCCGAGGTCAGCGTCGACCTGATCTACGGGGCGCCCGGGGAGAGCGACGCCGACTGGAAGCGCAGTGTCGAGGCGGCCATCGCGCTCGAGCCCGATCACGTGAGCGCATACGCCCTCGTCGTCGAGGAAGGGACGCGGCTCGCGCGGCAGGTTCGCGGGGGCGAGGTCGAGACGCCGGACGACGATGTGCTGGCCGCCCGCTACGAGGTCGCGGATCAGCTGCTCGCCGACGCCGGCTACCGCTGGTACGAGGTGAGCAACTGGGCACGTCCCGACGCGGAATGCCGGCACAACCTGGGCTACTGGCGCGACGGAAGCTGGTGGGGCATCGGCCCGGGAGCCCACAGCTTCGCCGGTGACCGTGACAGCGGGGTGCGGTGGTGGAACGTTCGCCAGCCCGCCGCCTATGCCGCCCGGCTGTCGTCGGGTCAGAGCCCTGCCGCTGCCCGCGAGCTGCTGGGGCCGGACGAGCGGCGCTTCGAGCGGCTCATGCTGGAAGTTCGGCTGCGCTCCGGGCTGGCCGATGCCGACCTGGACGACGCCACCCGCCGGCGGGCGCTGGAGCTGGCCAAGGAAGGCCTGCTCTCGCGCATGCACGGGCGGTTCGTCCTGACGCGTCAAGGGCGGCTGCTCGCCGACCTCGTCGTGCGGCGCCTGGCCTGATGCGGCGCTAGGTCAGAACGGCTAGGTGCCGCAGACCGTGAAGCCGTAGTCGTGCAGGCCGGCTCCGACATCGGACAGCTCGCCCTGCGCCTGCGTGAACAGGGTGTCGGCGGTGTTCTGCTGGCCTGCGTCGGCGGCGGTGGCGGCGCGCCGCAGGATCGCGATGGCGTCGCCCTCGCGTGACAGCAGGTCACCCAGGCGTCCGCGATCAGCTTTCGGTTTCGCAAGTTTGCGCAGCTTGGCCAGCTCGTCGTCGATCAGGCCGGCGGACCGGCGCAGGTAGGCGGCGGTCGCCGAGAGGTCGCCCTTCGCGGGCGCTTTCAGCTTGGCTTGAGCGGCGGCGGTCTGTGTGCAGATCGCGTCGCCCTTGCTGACATACGCGTCCTTGCTCGGCGAGCTCCCACAGCCGGCGACCACCAGTCCAGACACGACCACGGCGACGAGCGGACGGATGAGGCGAGCGCCGGACACCGAACGAGCGTAGGTGGTGTGGCGCCGGTGGCTCAGGCCGCGTGCCCGCTCTACACTTGGCACTCGGGGTCAAAGAGTGCCAAGCCCCGGCCGGAGCGATCGTTGTGGAGGTGCGCCCTTGCTGGAGGAACGACGGCTCGACGTGCTCCGGGCGATCGTCGAGGGGTTCGTGCTGACGAACGAGCCGGTGGGGTCGAAGGCCGTTGCCGAGCGCGGCAATCTCGGCGTCTCACCAGCCACGGTGCGCAACGACATGGCGGCCCTCGAGGAGGAGGGCTACATCGTCCAGCCGCACACCAGCGCCGGCCGGATCCCCACCGACAAGGGCTACCGGCTGTTCGTGGATCGGCTGTCGAGCGTCAAGCCCATGTCGGTCGCCGAGCGGCGCGCCATCGAGACCTTCCTCGAGGGCGCTATCGATCTCGACGACGTGGTCCGGCGCAGCGTGCGGCTCCTGGCCCAGCTGACCCGGCAGGTGGCCGTCGTCCAGTACCCGACGCTGTCGCGAGCCGTGGTCCGCCACATCGAGGTCGTGGCGATGACGTCCACCCGGCTGCTGCTGGTGCTGATCACCGACCGCGGCCGCGTCGAGCAGCGGGTGGTCGACCTTTCGGAGCCGTTGGAGGAGGACGACGTCGCCGACCTGCGCCGCATCCTCGGGATGGCGTTGCACGGCAGCCGTTTGGTCGACGTCCCGGCGGCGGTTTCGGAGTTGCCCGACTCGTGCCCGCCGAGCCTGCGCAACACCCTCTCCGGGCTCGTCGCCGTGATTCTCGAGAGCCTCGTCGAGCGTCCGGAGGAGCGGGTGCTTCTTGCCGGCACCGCCAACCTCACCCGGTCGACGCTCGACTTCCCGCACACGCTGCGTCCGGTGCTCGAAGCCCTCGAGGAACAGGTGGTGCTGCTTCGGCTGTTGAGCTCGGGTAGCGAGCCCGACCTCATCACCGTCCGCATCGGCGCGGAGAACGACGTGGAGGGCTTGAAGACCACTTCGGTGGTGTCCGCGGACTACGGCTTCGGTGGGGTTGGCGTCCTCGGTCCCACCCGCATGGACTACCCGGCCAACATGGCGGCGGTGCGGGCGGTCGCCCGCTACGTCGGCGAGCTGCTCGGCACGTGATTGTGACGCGTTCTTCCTATCGATCGGCAGGTTTGTGAGCACCGACTACTACGCCATCCTCGGGGTGCGTAAGGACGCCTCTCCTGAGGAGATCAAGAAGGCGTATCGCAAGTTGGCGCGCGAGTTGCACCCCGACGTCAATCCGGCGGAGGAGGAGCGCTTCAAAGAGGTCACGCGCGCCTATGAGGTTTTGTCCGATCCCGACAAGCGCCAGATCGTCGACCTCGGTGGTGATCCGCTGGCGCCGGGCGGCGGGGCTGCCGGCGGTCCGTTCGGGGCGGGCTTCGGCGGGCTCGGCGACATCATGGATGCGTTCTTCGGCGGAGGGGGTGCGGCGCGGGGCCCGCGGACCCGGGTTCGGCCCGGCGCCGACGCGCTGCTGCGCATGGACCTCGACCTTTCCGAGACCGCTTTCGGGGTGAAGCGGGAGATCACGGTCGACACCGCCGTGCTCTGCCAGACGTGTGAGGGCGAGGGCACCGCCCCGGGCACCCATCCCGAGACGTGCAAGCAGTGCCGCGGTTCCGGCGAGATCCAGCAGGTGACCCGGTCATTCCTCGGCCAGATGGTGACGGCGCGCGCCTGCCCCCGCTGCGGCGGCTACGGCACGGTCATCGAGAGCCCGTGCCGCGAGTGCGGCGGTGAGGGTCGTGTTCGCGGGCGGCGGACCCTGACGGTGAAGGTGCCTGCCGGGGTCGAGGACGGCATGCGGATCCGGCTCAACGGCGAAGGCGAGATCGGACCGTCCGGCGGCCCGCCCGGCGACCTCTACATCGAGGTCCACGAGCGTGAGCACCCCCAGTTCGAGCGCGACGGCGACGACCTGCACTGCAGCCTGAAGATCCCGATGACGACGGCGGTGCTCGGCTCGACCGTCACCCTGCAGACGCTCGACAGCGAAGAGAAGATCGCGATCAAGGCGGGAACGCAGCCCGGCGCCACGATCACGCTCCACGCTCGGGGGGTGCCGCATCTGCGCCGGGGCGGCCGCGGCGATCTGTTCGTCCATGTCGAGGTCGAGATCCCGACGCGGATCGACTCCGAGCAGGAGAGGCTCATCCGCGAGCTGGCCAGCCTGCGCGGTGAGGACAGCACGGACGCGGTGGCCACGAACGGCCATGGCAGCTCCAACGGTGCGCGCGAGCGGTTGTTCGGCAAGCGCCGCGGCGGCCGCGGCCGATGAGCGAGCGCTGACCCTGCTCACGCGGCATGTGATGGCCGGCAGCAACCGAGGCGGCGCATGACGGCCCCGGTCTTCACGTTGCGCCCGCTCCCGGAAACGGACCGGCTGACTCTCGACGGAGCCGAGGGACGGCACGCGGCCACCGTGCGGCGGCTGCGCGTAGGGGAGAGGGTCGACGTCACCGACGGCGAAGGCCGGCTGGCCGAGTGCCTCGTGGTGAGCGCGGAGCGGGGTCGGCTCGAACTCGAGGTCGTGGCACGCACCTTCGTCGCCGAACCGCAGCCGCGCGTCACCGTCGTTCAGGCGCTGGTCAAGGGCGAGCGGTCGGAGCTGGCCGTCGAGTTGCTCACCGAGGTGGGGGTCGACGAGATCGTCCCGTGGGCAGCGGGGCGCTGCGTCGCCGCGTGGGTGCCGGATCGGTCCGGCCGCCGCTGGGAGCAGGCCGCGGCGAGCGCCGCCAAGCAGGCACGCCGGGCCCGCTGGCCGATGATCACCGACGTGCACGACTCAGCCGCGCTGCAGGCCCGGGTGCACGCCGCATCCCTGGCCCTCGTGCTGCACGAAACGGCTGCAGAGCCACTCGCCGCGGTCCTGGCCAAGCAAGTGCCGCAGACCGGCGAGGTGCTCATCGTGGTCGGCCCCGAAGGCGGAATCACCGACGACGAGCTGGCAGGCTTCGAGGCAGCCGGAGCGCGCACCGTGCGGCTCGGCCCGAGCGTGCTGCGGGCCAGCACCGCCGGTTGCGCGGCGGCGGGTGTGGTCCTGTCAGCGACGGGCCGATGGAGCTAACAGCAGAAATGGCGCGAGCGAAGAAACAGTCGTGCGTAACATGAAAGGCAGATATGGCAGCTGACCAGCCCCGTCTCCGCAGAGACAGCGTCACCAAAGTTGTCGTGCCCGGCGCGCACGACATGGTGAGCCTGCTCGGCCAGCGCGATGAGCTCTTGCGCGTCATCGAAAAGGCGCTGTCCTCCGACATCCACGTCCGTGGCAACGAGATCACCATCACCGGAGACGAGGCGGAGAACGAGTTGGCTGCCCGGCTCTTCGAGGAGCTGGTGGCGCTGCTCGACCGCGGTGACGTGCTCGACGCGCCCAAGGTGGAGCGCAGCCTGGCGATGCTGCGCGGCGGCGGGGACGACCGTCCGGCCGACGTGCTGACACTGAACATCCTGTCCAGTCGCGGCCGCACGATCCGTCCGAAGACGCTGAACCAGAAGCGTTACGTCGACGCGATCGATCAGCACACGATCGTCTTCGGGATCGGGCCGGCCGGTACCGGAAAGACGTACCTCGCCATGGCCAAGGCCGTGCAGGCGTTGCAGGCCAAGCGCGTCAACCGGATCCTGCTCACCCGCCCGGCAGTCGAGGCGGGCGAGCGGCTCGGCTTCCTGCCCGGCACGCTGTACGAGAAGATCGACCCCTACCTGAGGCCGCTCTACGACGCGCTGCATGACATGGTCGATCCGGATTCGATCCCGCGGCTCATGCAGAGCGGGGTCATCGAAGTGGCCCCGCTGGCGTACATGCGCGGCCGCACCCTCAACGACGCGTTCATCATCCTCGACGAGGCGCAGAACACCTCGCTCGAGCAGATGAAGATGTTCCTCACCCGGCTCGGGTTCGGCAGCAAGATCGTCGTCACCGGCGACATCACGCAGGTCGACCTGCCCAACGGCACGCGTAGTGGCCTGCGCGTGGTCCGCGAGATCCTCGAGGGTGTGGAGGACGTGCACTTCTCGATGCTCACCAGCGGCGACGTGGTGCGCCACAAGCTGGTCAGCGACATCGTCGACGCCTATGACCGATGGGACGCCGCGCACGAGGCCACCGGGCCCCGGCCGATGCCGCAGCGCAAGCGCAGGTGAGCATCAGATGATCGTCCGATGAGCGTCTTCGTCGCCAATGACTCGGGCGTCGATGTCGACGAGGTCGAGCTGGTCGCGCTGGCCCGCCATGTCCTTTCATCGCAAGGTGTTTCGCCGTTGGCCGAGCTCTCGGTGATGATCGTCGACGTCAAGCACATGGAGCGGCTGCACGAGGTCTACATGGGTGAGCCCGGCCCGACCGATGTGCTCGCTTTCCCGCAGGACGACCTCGACAGCGGGGCACCGGTCACCGGATCGGACGACGTCCCCGAAGCGCTACTCGGCGACGTCGTGCTCTGTCCGCAGGTCGCCGAGCGCCAGGCGCTGGCGGCCGGTCATTCGCCGGCTCAAGAGCTGCACCTGCTGTGCACGCACGGGATCTTGCATCTGCTCGGATACGACCATGCCGATCCCGAAGAAGAGCAGGAAATGGTCGCGGTGCAGACCCGGCTGATGGAAGCCTGGCAGGCCCGCCGAAAAGCCGCCACGTGACGGTGCTGGACCGGCTGGTGGGACGGCCATGACCGGATCGGACGCGGGGCTGCTCGTCGGAGCGTTCTTCCTCGTCCTGCTGGCCGCCCTGCTCGTGATGATGGACGCGGCGTTGACCCGCGTGTCGCGCGTGGCGGTCGACGAGTTCGTGCGGGAAGGCCGCCGTGGCGGCGAGCGCCTCGCCAAGATCATCGGCGACCCGGCTCGTTACATGAACCTGCTTCTGCTGCTGCGGGTTTTCGCCGAGATGGCGGCGGTTGCGCTGGTGACCGTGGCGATGGTCCACGAGTTCGGAGCCGGGCTCGCGGCGGTGGGCGTCGCGACCCTGATCATGGGGCTCATCTCGTACATCATCCTCGGTGTCGCGTTCCGCACCCTGGGCCGCCAGCACGCGCCCCGGGTGGCGCTGGCCACCTCGGGCCTCACGCTCGCGCTCACCCGGATCTTCGGGCCGCTGCCGCAGCTGCTCATCCTCTTCGGAAACGCGATCACCCCCGGCCGCGGCTACCGCGAGGGACCGTTCTCGACCGAGGCCGAGCTACGCGACCTCGTCGATCTCGCCGAGGAACGCGGAGTCGTGCAGCGCGAAGAGCGCGACATGATCGCGTCGGTGTTCGAGCTCGGCGACACGCTCGCCCGCGAGGTCATGGTGCCGCGCACCGACATGGTCTGGATCGAGCAGACCAAGACCATCGCGCAGGGCGTCGCGCTCGGGCTGCGCAGCGGCTTCTCGCGGATCCCGGTCGTCGGTGACTCGGTGGACGACATCGTCGGCATCGCCTTCCTCAAGGACATGGTCCGCCGCGAGCACGAGGGGTGGGAGGAGCGTCCGATCGAGTCGGCCATGAGGCCGGCCTACTTCGTGCCGGAATCCAAGCCGGCCGACGAGCTGCTGCGCGAGATGCAGGCCCGGCGCCAGCACCTGGCCATCGTCATCGACGAGTACGGCGGCACTGCCGGCCTGGTCACGATCGAGGACGTCCTCGAGGAGATCGTCGGTGAGATCACCGACGAGTACGACCAGGAAACGCCGCCGATCGTGCGGCTGGACGACGACCGCGTACGGGTGACCGCGCGGCTTCCCGTCGAGGACCTGGCCGAGCTGTTCGACATCGAGCTGCCGAACGAGAACGAGGTCGAGACCGTCGGCGGCCTGCTGGCCAGCCTGCTCGGCCGGGTGCCGATTCCCGACGCGGTCGCTCATGTCGCCGGCCTGGAGTTGGTAGCCGAAGGCACCGCCGGGCGGCGCAACCGGATCGAGACCGTGCTCGTCACCCGCGAGGCTCCTGCCGAGGAGGCCGTCGCCGAGACCGGCTGACATCAGTGAGCGGGCCCCGGTGCTGGAAGAATGGCCGGTTGTGACCACATCAGCGCTCGATCCCGAAGACGCCAAGCTCGTGACGCTGGCCCGTTCGGCGCGGGTGCGCTCCGTCGCGGGCGACGGGCTGGCTGCCGAGGGGGCCGCGGTACGCGACGAAACCGGGCGTACGTATGTGGCTGCCACCGTGGTCCGCGGACCCTTGCGATTGCCCGCGCTGCACCTTGCCGTCGCCTCGGCGCTGGCCAGCGGCGCCCGGTCGTTCGAGGCGGCCGCCATCGTCACGGCCGAGCGGGAGCCGGCCGGGCTCGACGTGCTGGCGGCGATCGGTGACCCCGCTCTCGTGGTGGCGGACGCGTCGGGTGAACCCCGCCGGAGCGGCTGATGGCCGGCGAGCATCGCTCCGGCTTCGCGAGCCTCGTGGGCCGGCCCAACGCCGGCAAGTCGACGCTCACCAACGCGATCGTCGGCAGCAAGGTCGCGATCACCAGCAGCAAGCCGCAGACCACCCGGCACGCCATCCGTGGCCTGGTGCACCGTCCCGACGCGCAGCTGGTGATCGTCGATACGCCCGGACTACACAAGCCGCGCACCCTGCTGGGGGAGCGGCTGAACGGGATCGTCCGCGAGACACTCGCCGAGGTCGACGTGGTCGGCTTCTGCGTTCCCGCCGACCAGCCGGTGGGCCCGGGCGACCGTTTCCTGGCGGCCGAGCTCTCGCGCCTCAAGAGCCCGGTGTTCGCCGTGGTCACCAAGTCCGACACGGTCGACCGCCAACGTCTCGGAGAGCAGCTGCTGGCGGTCAGCCGGCTCGGCGAGTGGGCCGAGGTGCTGCCGGTCAGTGCGGTCACCGGATTCCAGGTCGAGCTGCTCACCGACCTGCTGGTGCAGCGGCTACCGGAAGGCCCGAACCTCTACCCGGACGGCGAGCTCACCGACGAGCCGGAGGAGACGCTCGTCGCCGAGCTCATCCGCGAGGCCGCGCTCGAAGGCGTGCGCGATGAGCTGCCGCACAGCATTGCCGTCGTGGTCGACGAGATGATCCCGCGGGAGGGGCGCGGGGACGGGCTCGTCGACATCTACGCGACGATCTACGTCGAGCGCGCCAGCCAGAAGCCGATCGTGCTGGGCCGCGGGGGCGCGCGGATGAAGGACATCGGGACGCGGTCGCGCGCGGCGATCTCGCGGCTGCTGGGCAGCCCGGTGTACCTGGACCTGCACGTGAAGATCGCCAAGGAATGGCAGCGCGACCCGAAGCAGCTGCGCCGGCTGGGCTTCTGAGCGGTTTGCGCGCGCCACGGAAGTCGCGAGTTTCGTGGCAGGTGGCAGGTGGCAGGTGGCAGGTGGCAGGCGGCGCCACTGTCTCGGCGCCAAATATGACGCTCAGGCACTGGCGCCGGCCGCAGGCGGTCGCCAAGCAGTTGGTCCGGCCCGGGCGAACGCTTCGTGGCCTGAGCTCGCGGCGCCTGACCCTGTGATCGTTGCTTTCAACGACACTGTGGGTATGTCGTTGCCTGGCGCCAGCGGACGCCCGAGGTCAGCTACATGAACGAGACGATCATCCTGTCGGTCCCGCCGATGCTGGATGCGGTTTACCTTGTCCCCAGCGACATATCACCAGCCGCAGCTCGCGAGATCGCTGGGCGTGACGCTCCAGGCCTGTTTGCTGAGCCGCTGAGGGAGTTGGTCACCCGGTTCCTGGAGAGCCCGCTGCTCACGATCGAGACGCGACAGGTCTCGCAGCTGCCGCCACTTTCGCTCCCCATGCTTGGCCACATGGGCGCGGCGCAGGATCAACTGGAGGTCGTTGCACGAGCGGAGCGCCTCACGCTCATTCGAGCGATCGACCGACCGGGGTGGCCCCCGCTACACGAGTGGGCCGGGCGCGCGGTGGCCGCCGTCATCGCTGCGAATGCCGATCGCCCGGTCGTCGACATATTCCTGCCGAAGCTCTTGTCGGCTGAAGAAGCAATAGCCGGCCTCCCCGACGCCAACGGTCGGATGCAACTCACCCGCTGGGTGTTCGTGCCGCAATCTTCCGGATTGCTCGGGTTATGGATGACGACTCGTGGCCTCGGGAGATTCGGTCTACCTGAGCTGCAGACGATGAACGTGCCGCCCCAGCTCGCGTCGGCCTGGTCGAACGTGCTCAGCGGGTTGGGAAGCACCCTCTTGCGTACGTGGACAGACCAGGTCTCAAGCTCCGACCCGCCCGCGTTCGTCGAAATCTCCGAGCGCGTCGATGTGGGTGAACAGGACGTCGCGCGTGCCTACGGCCACGATTCCGCTGGCGGGGGCACGGCGGCGCTGAAGTTGGTGTTCGACCCGGCGACCGACGATCACGGCGACTCTTTCCTTACCGTGCTGCCGCCGGACGACTATTCAGCTTCCGCCGGGGAGTTCATGGCGTCAGTGGTGGGGGCACTCTTCGGTTCGTCTGCGCCTGATGTCCGTCGTGTTAGGCGTTCCGACGCTATGCAGGCGGCGATACAGACCGCGCGAGATCTGCTGCCTCAGGCAAGGCAACGGATCAACTCCGATGATTTCGACCTGAATGCCCGGCTCATGATCAAGTACGAGATCCAGAGTGGAAGCGGCTCGGAGTACGTCTGGCTGTACGTGACGTCGTGGCCGGCGCCGGAAACGATCTTGGGTGCATGGGCGAACGACGCCGTATCGGATCCGACCATCCGGGTGGGCCGGCCCGCAGTCGTGCCGGCCGGTCGAATCGTTGATTGGGGGGTCCGGCTCGACGGCCAAGGCTTTGTCGAAGGCGCCTGGACGCAACACCTCCTCGATCAGCCGGAGTGAACGTCGCCTCAGCAACGTCCAGCTGGGGGTCTGCCGGCTTGGCTGAGCCGCTGCCCTCTTTGCCTCACGCAGCCGGGTCCGGCGGCTGAACCGGCGTGTCACCGGCCGACCCGCGAGGCCGGCGGTGGCCGCGCGGGGCAGGATGGACGGATGGCGGTGTACCGGGACGAGGCGGTGGTGCTTCGTACCCAGCGGCTCGGGGAAGCCGATCGCATCGTCAGCCTGCTGACCCGCCGCCACGGCAGGGTGCGCGCCGTCGCGAAAGGCGTGCGGCGTACCAAGTCGAAGTTCGGCGCCCGTCTCGAGCCCGGCACGCACGTCGACCTCCAGCTCTACGAAGGCCGCTCGCTCGACGTCGTGACCCAGGCGGAGACGCTGGCTCCCTATGGCGCCACCGTCGCCGCTGACTACGGACGTCACACGGCGAGTTCGGCGGTGCTCGAAACGGCCGAGCGGCTCTCCGCCGAAGAGCGTGAGCCGGCGCTGCGGCTCTACCTGCTGCTGGTGGGGGCGATGCGCACGCTGGCGGAGGCGACGCACGACGCGCCGCTGGTGCTCGACGCGTTCCTGCTCCGCGCGCTGGCCGCAAGTGGTTACGAGATGGCGCTCGCGGCTTGCGCCCGGTGCGGTCAGGTGCCCGCGAACGGAGTGCATCGCGCGCTGCTCGTCCCCGCCGGCGGCGTCGTGTGCAGCGAATGCCGAGGCCCCGGTGCCGTGGTCATGTCCGAATCCGCGGTGCGCTTGCTCACCGCGCTCGCCGAGGGGGATTGGGAGTACGCCGACGCGAGTGACGGGCGGGTGCGGCGCGAGGCCAGCGGGGTCGTCGCCGCGCACCTGCAGTGGCAACTCGAGCGGGGATTGCGTTCGCTGGCGCTGGTCGAGGGCCGGTGAGCAGCCACACCTACCGGCCGCCCAAGCCGCATCCCTCCGGTGCCAAGCCGCCTGCGATCCCCGCTGATCTGGTGCCCAGGCACGTCGCTCTCGTCATGGACGGCAACGGGCGATGGGCCACCGAACGGGGCCTGCCCCGCACGCGGGGTCACGAGGCCGGGGAGGACGCGCTTTTCGACTGCGTCGAAGGGGCCATTGAGCTCGGAATCAACTGGATATCCGCGTATGCGTTCTCCACCGAGAACTGGAAGCGGTCACCCGAAGAAGTCGCCTTCCTGATGCGCTTCACCGAGGGAGTGATGCGCCGCCGGCTGGACGACATGGATGCCCTCGGCGTGCGGGTGCGGTGGGCCGGCCGGCGTCCCCGGCTCTGGCGTGCCGTGATCAAACGCCTCGAGGAGGCCGAGCGCCGGACCGCCAAGAACGACCGCCTGACCCTCTGCATGTGTGTCAATTACGGCGGCCGCGCGGAGATCGCCGACGCCGCCCGGGCGCTGGCGGAAGATGTCGCGCAGGGCCGGATTGCGCCAAAGAATGTGTCCGAGAAACTCCTGGCGCGCTATCTCGATGAGCCCGAAATGCCGGATGTGGACTTATTTATCCGTACCAGCGGAGAACAACGGATATCCAACTTTCTGCTCTGGCAATCCGCTTACGCCGAGCTCATGTTTACTGACACACGGTGGCCAGAGTTTGACCGTGTGCAACTTTGGGAAGCTTGCCTCGCATACGCGCGGCGGGAGCGCCGCTTCGGCTCGGCCGATGGTTCACCCGATAGTGAGGGCTAAAGCCCGTACAGATCACTGCCGGGGCCGTCGACAATCAGGGCCTGTGGGGTGCAACAGACGCCCTTCAAATGGTGAAGGACGGAGCAAAGGGGGTCCGCGGTGACAGACACCGCGACCATCGGGCGCGCGATACCGCGCCAGCTGAGTGAGCACCTCACGGAAGCCGCACTCACCGACGTGGTGAACCTGGCCTGGAGCCGCCTGCTCGGAGGTTCCCTCCGCCCCGCCGGCCTCGTTCCGGCGCAGACGTTTGCGGTCAGCGCGCAGCTTCAACTGGCGGGAATGGACTCCACCGTCGTCGTGGTGCGGGCGTCTGCGGACGCTGCCGCTGCGGTCGCCGTCGAGTTGCTGGATCTGCGGGACGGCGAAGCGGCAGCGGGCGATATCGCTGACGCCTTCGCCGACATCGTCGTGGCCGTCGGCTGCGGCGTGCGCACGTTGCTGGCCGGGCTGGCCAAGCTCGACACCCCGGTGGTCGTGCAGGGCAGCGCCCTGCAGACCGCGATTCCCGGCGCCCGGATGCTCTGCGAGACGAACCTGAAGAATTCCGCGGGCACGTTCAACGTCAGTCTCTGGCGACCCCGGGCCGCTCGCCGCATCCTGCGCTAGCCCGACCCGCGGCTAGTTCCGCGCGATCCTGATCGCCGCCAGCGCGATCACGAGGGCGAGGACCGCGATGCGGATCAGCCGCGCCCGGGCGTCGGTACGCGGCCACGACAGGTAGGCCAGCCAGCCGGTGAACAGCAGGAAGATCGCCAGGAAGACGAGCCCGATCGCCAGCGGCAGGAAGAAGCCGAGCAGCAGTAGCGCGAGCGGCGCGAACATCATGACCGCCCGGGGCAGTTGGGTCAGCAGCACCAGGGCAGGAGCGCTCGCGCGCTCGACCGAGTGGCGCAACGCCGAGCCGTCCGGCGTGTAGAACGGCTGACCCGACTGCCCCGACTGCCCCGACCGACTCGCAGGCGCGCCCTTGCGCGGCGCGGGTGAGCCGCTCGCCGGTCGCTTGGCAGGCCGCTGCGGCGGTCTTTGCGCCCGCTTTTTCGGTGACACTGTTCTCCCATGGCCCAACGTGTCGGTGGAGTCATTGAACTCGGAGGAGCTCATGTGATCACAGTCGTGACCCGCTTCATCGTGCCCGACGAGACGCCGGAACGCGCTGCCGAGTTCGCTGCCAACGGCGCTCGGCTGCGCGCCGCCTTCCAGTCGCGCCCCGGTCACATCCGCACCACCCTTGCCCGCAGCCTGGAGGATGCGACGCACTGGGTCCTGGTGAGCGAATGGGAGGGCGTGGGCGATTGGCGGCGGGCGTTGTCGGCGTATGACGTCCGGGTAGAAGTGATGCCCCTCATGGCCCACGCCGAGAACGAGCCGGCTGTCTACGAAAACCCCGATGGTTTCTGACGAGTAGCCTCGAACACTGAACCGCCGACCGCCAGCCGGATGGAGCACCACGTGGCCAGCCCCGATCGTCTCGACGCCATTGTCAGCCTCAGCAAAAGGCGCGGGATCGTCTATCCGTCGAGCGAGATCTATGGCGGGCTGCGTGCCTCGTGGGATTACGGGCCGCTTGGCGTCGAGCTGAAGAACAACGTCAAGCGCGAGTGGTGGCGCTCGATGGTGCAGGGGCGCGATGACGTCGTGGGTCTGGATTCCAGCGTCATCCTTGCCCGCGAGGTCTGGGAAACGTCCGGCCACGTCGAGGCTTTCGTCGATCCGCTCGTCGAATGCCAGGCCTGCCACAAGCGCTTCCGTGCCGACCACCTCGAAGAGGAGAAGGGCAAGCCGCTCGCCGAAATCGCTTGCCCCAATTGCGGAACCCGGGGGGCCTGGACGGAGCCGAAGCAGTTCAACGGATTGCTGCGCACCTTCCTGGGGCCGGTCGAGGACGAGTCCGGGCTTGCCTATCTACGGCCCGAGACGGCGCAGGGCATCTTCATCAACTTCGCCAACGTGATGTCGTCCGCCCGGCGCAAGCCGCCGTTCGGCATCGGCCAGATCGGCAAGAGCTTCCGCAACGAGATCACGCCGGGGAACTTCATCTTCCGCACGCGCGAGTTCGAGCAGATGGAGATGGAGTTCTTCGTCCCGCCGGGCACCGATGAGGAGTGGCACCAGTACTGGATCGACGAGCGCAAGAAGTGGTACACCGACCTCGGCATCGCCGCTGACAACCTGCGGCTCTTCGAGCATCCGCAGGAGAAGCTCTCGCATTACTCGAAGCGCACGGTCGACGTCGAGTACCGCTTCCAGTTCGCCGGCAGCGAATGGGGCGAGCTGGAAGGCGTGGCCAACCGCACCGATTACGACCTGACGGTGCACAGCAAGCAGAGCGGAGTTGACCTGTCGTATTTCGACCAGGCGACGGGCGAGCGATGGGTGCCCTACGTGATCGAGCCGGCAGCCGGGGTCGACCGCACCACCTTGGCGTTCCTGCTCGACGCCTACGCGGTCGACGAGGCGCCCAACACCAAGGGTGGGGTCGACAAGCGGACCGTGCTGCGGCTCGACCCGCGCCTGGCTCCGGTGAAGGCCGCCGTGCTCCCGCTCTCGCGGGGAAGCGAGCTCTCGCCGATCGCCAAGAGCGTCGCCAGTGAGCTGCGCAAGCGCTGGAACGTCGAATTCGACGACGCGGGTGCGATCGGGCGGCGCTATCGCCGGCAGGACGAGATCGGCACGCCCTTTTCGGTGACGGTCGATTTCGACTCGCTCGACGACCAGGCCGTCACGGTGCGGGAGCGCGACTCGATGCGGCAGGAGCGGATCGGCCTGGACGCCTTGCGCGGCTACCTCGCCGAGCGGCTCGAGCCCTGAGCCGTAGCCGTCAGCCGGTCGGCGCGCGCAGCGTGACGGTGAAGAAGTCCCGGCTGTAGGCGTTCAGGTACGTACCCAGTCCGTTGTACTGACCCGGCAGCAGGACCTGCTGTGTCGCCAGGGTCGGGAACGCGAACGCGCCGACCCACATCGGATTGATGTCGAGCTGCATCGCCCGAACGGCGCCGGACTGGATGAGGGCCATGGCAATCGAGCGCGGGGTCGCGAACGAGCTGCCCGCCCACATGAGGTTGCCGTAGCGGTCGATGCCCAGACCCGAGCGGGCGACCGCGAAGCCGCCTCCGAGCGTCGCTCCCCATGGCCCGTATTGGTCGATGTCGGCGGCCGGCTGACCGGCGTCGACGAGTAGGCCAAGGTTCTGCCGGACGCTGATGACGCGCTTGCCGGGGGCGGGGACGTCGCGTCCCCAGGCGCCGAGGCCGGACGTGCCGTCGGCATAGGTCACGACGGACGCCAGGCCCGGCTGGATCGCACCGACGGTGCGGCCGAGGACCTGGAAGCCGCCGAGCCCGAGATTGAGCCGGAAGCCGCCGTTGAACGCGGCGAGCAGGTCCTGGCGTTCAGCCGCCGAGATCGCCGCGCCGGCGATCCATCCGGTGCCGCCCGGGTCCTGGTATCCGGCGTGCAGGACGAGCCGGGTGGTGTAGGTGTCGGCCCGCATGACGACGACGGTCGAGCCGTTGACCGCAAGCGTCTGCGTCTGGATCTCCGGCCGGCCGAGATGCGCGACCACCGTGGTCCACGCACCCGGGGCGCCGGTCGGCGGGGGGGCCGTGGGTGTCGGGCTGGGTGTCGGGCTCGGTGTCGGGCTCGGTGTCGGGCTGGCGCTGGCAGCCGCCAACGAGCCGGCGGCCGGGCCGGGCGGCGCGGCACCGCTCTTCGAGCCGGAGCCGCTGGAACAGGCGGCGGCCAGCGCGCCGAGCGCTATGGCGACCACCAGCGCACGCGCGCGGGACAGCTTGTTCATCGTGTAGGCGACCCTAACCGCTGTCACCGACGCTGCCGTTCATCACGTTGACAACCACCCCGACGTAGCCTTGGCCGGGTACGAATTTGTACGGCTCGAGAACGTCACTGGCCGGCTCGTGGGCCGGCCGCGCAGCTTTCCGGAGGATCGCATGGTGTCTGACACGAAGTACGTCTACGACTTCGCCGAGGGCAACAGGGATCTGAAGGATTTGCTCGGCGGCAAGGGCGCCAATCTGGCGGAGATGACCAACATCGGCCTGCCGGTGCCGCCCGGGTTCGTCATCACGACCGAGGCCTGCCGGGAGTATCTGCACCAGGGCAGTTCCCCCGCGAGCCTTGCGGCTGAGGTGACCGAGCACCTGGCCGTGCTGGAAAAGGCCATGGGCAAGGCGCTCGGAGACGCTGCTGACCCGCTGCTCGTCTCGGTGCGTTCGGGCGCGAAGTTCTCGATGCCCGGGATGATGGACACGGTCCTGAACATCGGGCTGAACGACGAGTCGGTGCAGGGCCTGGCCAAGCAGGCCGACAACGCGCGCTTCGCGTGGGACTCCTACCGCCGGCTGATCCAGATGTTCGGCAAGACCGTGCTGGGCGTCGACGGCGAGCTGTTCGAGCACGCGATCGATGCGGCGAAGGATGCCAAGGGCACCACCAACGACCTCGACCTCGACGAGGAAGACATCCGCGGCCTCGTCACCACGTTCAAGCAGATCGTCCGCGACCACACCGGCCGCGACTTCCCGCAGGACCCGCGCGAACAGATGGACCTCGCCGTCACCGCCGTCTTCGACTCGTGGAACGGCGACCGGGCCCGGCTCTACCGCCGCCAGGAGCGCATCCCGGCCGACCTCGGTACGGCCGTGAACATCGTGGCGATGGTCTTCGGCAACATCGGGATGACCTCCGGTACCGGCGTCGCCTTCACCCGTGACCCGGGCAGCGGCGACCGGGGTGTCTACGGCGACTACCTGCAGAACGCGCAGGGCGAGGACGTCGTCGCCGGCATCCGCAACACGCTGCCGCTCGCCGACCTCGAAAACCTGGACAAGAAGTCCTACGACCAGCTGATGGCGAATATGGCCACGCTGGAAAACCATTACAAGGACCTGTGCGACATCGAGTTCACGATCGAGCGCGGCAAGCTCTGGATGCTGCAGACCCGGGTGGGCAAGCGCACCGCGGGAGCCGCGTTCCGCATCGCCACGCAGCTCGTCGACGAGGGCCTCATCGACATGGACGAGGCGCTCACCCGGGTCACCGGCGCGCAGCTGGCGCAGCTGATGTTCCCGCGGTTCGAGGACGGCTCGACCAAGCAGAAGCTGGCGAAGGGCATGAACGCCTCGCCCGGCGCTGCCGTCGGCAAGGCGGTGTTCGACACCTACACCGCCACCAAGTGGGCCTTGAGCGGCGAGCACGTCATCCTGATCCGCCGCGAGACCAACCCTGACGACCTCGCCGGCATGATCGCGGCGCAGGGCATCCTCACCTCCCGCGGCGGCAAGACCTCCCACGCCGCCGTGGTCGCCCGTGGCATGGGCAAGACCTGCGTCTGCGGCGCCGAGGAGCTCGACGTCGACACCAAGGCCCGGAAGATGACCGCGCCCGGCGGAGTGGTCGTCGAGGAGGGCGACGTCATCTCGATCGACGGCACGAGCGGTGACGTCTACCTCGGTGAGGTCGCGGTCGTTCCGTCGCCTGTGGTGCAGTACTTCGAGGGCGATCTCGATCCCGAGTCGGCTGACGCCGGCGACCTCGTGCGCGCCGTGCACCGGCTCATGCAGCACGCCGACACGACCCGGCGGATGCGGGTGCGGGCCAACGCCGATACGTCCGAGGATGCCGACCGCGCCCGGCGCATGGGCGCGGAGGGCATCGGCCTGTGCCGGACCGAGCACATGTTCCTCGGTGAGCGCAAGCAGCACGTGGAACGGCTCATCCTGGCCGAGAGCGACGAGGAGAAGAAGGAAGCCCTTGATGCGCTGCTTCCGCTGCAGCGCAAGGACTTTGAGCGCATCCTCGAATCGATGGACGGCCTGCCGGTCACCATCCGGCTGCTCGACCCGCCGCTGCACGAGTTCCTTCCCGACCGCACCGAGCTGGCCGTGCGCGTCGCACTTGCGGAGGCCCGCGGCGAGACCGACGAGAACGACCTGCGGCTGCTGCAGGCCGTCAACCGGTTGCACGAGCAGAATCCGATGCTGGGCCTTCGCGGCGTGCGCCTCGGCCTCGTCATTCCTGGGCTGTTCGCGTTGCAGGTGCGCGCCATCGCCGAAGCCGCGTGCTTCCGGCAGCGGATGAAGGGCGATCCGCAGGCCGAGATCATGATCCCGCTCGTGGGCAGCATCCAGGAGCTCGAGCTCATCCGCGACGAGGCGGCCGGGGTGCTCAAGTCGGTGGCCGATGACCACGGCTGCACCCTCGAGTTCCCCTTCGGAACGATGATCGAGCTGCCCCGCGCCGCGCTCACCGCTGACGCGATTGCCGAGTCCGCCGAGTTCTTCTCCTTCGGCACCAACGACCTCACCCAGACCACGTGGGGCTTCAGCCGTGACGACGTCGAGGGCGGCTTCTTCTCCAACTATCTGGAGAAGGGCGTTTTCGGGGTCTCGCCGTTCGAGTCGCTCGACGTCGAAGGTGTCGGCGCGCTCGTGCGCATCGCTGTGGAGAAGGGGCGGGCCACCCGGCCCGACATCCACCTCGGTGTCTGCGGCGAGCACGGCGGAGACCCGGACAGCATCCAGTTCTTCCACCAGGTCGGGCTCGACTACGTGTCCTGCTCGCCGTTCCGGGTGCCGGTCGCCCGGCTGGAGGCGGGCCGCGCCACCGTGCTGGAGCGTTCAGCGGGCAGTGACACCCGCTGATCCCAGCGAACGCTGGGTACCGGAGCCGTCGAAGGCGACTCCAGCGGCGCGCAGCCCGTACGAGCGTGACCGGGCGAGGGTGCTGCACTCGGCGGCGCTGCGCCGGCTAGCTGCCAAAACGCAGGTCGTCGGGGTCGAGGAAGAGCCCGAGGACGGGGTGCCGCGCACCCGGCTCACGCATTCGCTGGAATGCGCCCAGATCGGCCGCGAGCTCGCCGGCCGGCTCGGGGCCGATCCGGACATGGTCGATGCCGCCTGCCTGGCGCACGATCTCGGCCATCCGCCTTTCGGGCACAACGGAGAAACGGCGCTGGATGCCGCGGCCGTCGAGTGCGGCGGCTTCGAGGGCAATGCGCAGAGCCTGCGTGAGCTCACCCGCCTCGAGACGAAGGTCGTCGGGGCGGGGCTGAACCTCACCCGTGCCACGCTCGACGCGGCCTGCAAGTACCCGTGGCCACGCAGTGACCGCGATCCGGTGAAGTACGGCGTCTACGACGACGACCTCCCCGTCTTCGCCTGGATACGCGCCGGCGCTCCGGACCGCGCTCGCAGCCTCGAGGCGCAGATCATGGACTGGGCGGACGACGTCGCATACTCGGTGCACGACCTGGAGGACGGGGTACGCGCCGGGCTGGTGGAGCTGCGTCGACTCGCCGATCGCGGTGAGCGGGCCGAGCTGGTCGCGTACGCGCGTGAGATCTACGGCGCCGGTGACGAGGAGGCCCTCGAGCGGCTGCGCTCAGCGCCCTGGTGGCCCCGAGTGTCGGGTACACCGCGCACCGCGGCCCACATGGCCGCGATGAAGACGCTGACCAGCGAGCTCATCGCTCGACTCGCCCGGGCCGCGCTGACCGCGACCCGCGCCGAGTACGGCGACGGCCCGCTCTCGCGCTACGCCGCGGCGCTCGTCGTGCCGGTGGAGACGCGTGCCGAGTGCGCGGTGCTCAAGGCGATGACGGCCAAGTGGGTCATGGGGCGCTCCGGAGCCGAACTCCTGCAGGTTCGCCAGCGTGACCTGCTCACCGAGCTGATCGAGGCGGTAGCCGCCGGCGCGCCGGAGACGCTGGAGCCGCTGCTGGCCGAAGCGTGGCAGCTCGCGGGCGGCGCCGGGGCGCGGAGGCGGGTGATCGTCGACCAGGTGGCTCGCCTGACGGATCTGTCGGCGGTGCGCTGGCATGCCCGGCTGGTGGGCGGTGGTTCGCCCGCATTACCCACAACTCTGTAGCGGCAGCCGCATCCTGTCGTACCCGCCGCTTAGACTGACGGCACCGCCAACGCTATGGATCGCGTGTCTTCCCGGGCGGCCCCGAGGGGAGCTGCTGTGGCCGGTCGCATCAGCGACGCGAGCATCAACGCGGTCCGGGAGCGCGTGTCGATCGAGGAGATCGTCGGTGCCCACGTGGCACTCAAGCCGTCCGGGAGCGGACGGCTGCGGGGGCTGTGCCCCTTCCACGACGAGAAGACCCCGTCGTTCTACGTCAACTCGACCAACGGCTTCTACCACTGCTTTGGCTGCGGCGAGAGCGGCGATGCCATCGGCTTCGTGCGCAAGGTGGAAGGGCTGTCCTTCCCGGAGGCGATCGAACGCCTGGCGCGCCAGCTGGGCGTCACGCTGACCTATGAGGGCGGCTCGTCGGCGGCGGGCCGCGAGACCGGCAAGCGCATGCGCCTGCTCGAGGCCAACCAGGAGGCTGCGGCGTTCTACGAGGAGCAGCTGCGCACACCGGAGGCCCGCCTGGCGCGCGAGTTCCTTGCGCAGCGCGGCTTCGACGAAGCGGCCGCCAAGCACTTCGGGGTCGGTTACTCGCCGGGCGGCTGGGACACCCTCACCACTCATCTGCGTGCCAAGGGGTTCCGGGTCGAGGAGCTCATCGAGTGTGGCCTGGCCAAGACGGGGAGCCGCGGCTCGCCGATCGATCGCTTCCACCGCCGGCTGATGTGGCCGATCAAGGATCCCGCCGGTGACGTGGTGGGCTTCGGGGCGCGGCGTATCCACGACGACGACCCGGTGACGGCCAAGTACATGAACACCGCCGAGACCCTGCTGTTCAAGAAGTCCACGGTGCTCTACGGCGCCGATCTCGCTCGTAAGGCCATCGCCCAGCGCTACCAGGCTGTCATCGTGGAGGGCTACACCGACGTGATGGCCTGCCATCTGGCCGGAGTCGAGACGGCGGTGGCGAGTTGCGGCACCGCGTTCGGTGAGGAGCACGTGAAGCTCCTGCGCCGGCTGCTGCACGACCAGGATGCCCATCGTTCCGAGGTCATCTTCACGTTCGACGGTGACGCGGCGGGCCAGGCAGCCGCCCGCAAGGCGCTCGCGTTCGACCAGCATTTCGTGGCGCAGACGTTCGTCGCCATCGAAGCCGGCGGGCGTGACCCGTGCGAGCTGCGCCAGCAGGAGGGCGATGCGGCGGTGCGCGATCTGGTGGCCAACCGGGTGCCGCTGGTCGAGTTCGCCATTCGCAGCTCGCTCGCCGAGTACGACCTCGCGAGCGCCGAGGGTCAGGTCGCCGCGCTGCGCAGCACCGTCCCGCTCGTCGCGAAGATCAAGGACTGGGCGCTGCGCGACGAATACGCCCGCCGGCTGTCCGGCTGGATCGGCATGCCGACGCCTGATCCCGTGCTGCAGGAGGTTCGCAAGCTCGCCGGCGATCCCACCAGTCCCACCCGGGGTTCGCGCGGCAGCACGCCGCCGCGGCGTCCCCCGCAGCAGGGTGGGCCCGACCATCGGGCGCTCGCCGCCGAGCGCGAAGCGCTCAAAGCTGCCCTGCAGACCCCGGCCTACTGCGGCCCGGTGTTCGACAGCCTCGACCCGGGGCACTTCACCTTCCCCGGCACCCGGGCGGTGTTCGCGGCGATCATCGCGGCCGGCGGCACGCAAGCTGCCACGAGCCCAGCCGGGTGGGTCGCCGCTGTGGGGGAGTCCTGCGCCGACGATTCGGTGCGGCAGCTGGTGCTCGAGCTTGCCGTCGAGCCGATGCATTTCGCGGGCGACGACGCGGCCGGTTACGCCGGCCAGGTCGTCTCGCGGCTGCGGGAGTTCGACGTCACCCGCCGCATCGTGCGCCAAAAAGCCCAACTGCAGCGCACCAATCCTGTCGATGAGGAAGGCTACCGGCGCGTATTCGGTGAACTTATGGCTCTCGAGGCGTTAAAGAGGCAGCTGCGCACCGGTGCTTAGCTCAAATCACGCCGTACTCTGGCGTGGACATGCTCTATGTCACATCCGTTCGCCTGCCGCGAGACCGGCGCTGCCCGAGGAGATGACGAGACGCCAGTCATGACCCCTACCGTCTTGCCGCGTGAAGCCCAGGTCGACGAGATCAAAGATCTCATCACCAAGGGCAAAGAGGCCGGCTTGGTGACGTCCGAGGACGTCAGTGCCGCCATGCAAGCCGCTGAGCTGCCGCCGGAGCAGATGGACAGCATCCTTCAGGTGCTCGCGGAGGAGGGCGTCGAGATTCTCGACACCACCTCGGAGGGCGACGACGAAGCCGAGGACGACGCCCGTCGCAAGCAGGAGGAGGAGCTCGCCCTCAAGACCCCGACCTCCGACCCAGTACGGATGTACCTGAAGGAGATCGGGAAGGTCCCGCTTCTCACGGCCGAGGAAGAAGTCGACCTCGCCAAGCGCATCGAGGCGGGCCTGTTCGCTTCCGAGAAGCTGGCGACCACCACCAAGAAGGTCGCCGACAAGCTGCGCCGCGAGCTCGAAGCCATCGAGCGCGACGGGCAGATCGCCAAGCGCAAGCTCGTCGAAGCGAACCTCCGGCTCGTCGTCTCGATCGCCAAGCGTTACGTCGGACGCGGCATGCTCTTCCTCGACCTGATCCAGGAGGGCAACCTCGGCCTCATCAGGGCCGTGGAGAAGTTCGACTACACCAAGGGCTACAAGTTCTCCACGTACGCCACGTGGTGGATCCGCCAGGCCATCACCCGGGCCATCGCCGACCAGGCACGCACCATCCGCATCCCGGTGCACATGGTCGAGACCATCAACAAGCTGATCCGCATCCAGCGCCAGCTGCTGCAGGACCTCGGCCGCGAGCCGACCCCAGAAGAGATCGCCCACGAGATGGACCTCACGCCCGACAAGGTGCGCGAGATCCTGAAGGTGTCGCAGGAGCCGGTGTCGCTCGAGACGCCGATCGGTGAGGAAGAGGATTCCCACCTCGGCGACTTCATCGAAGACTCCGACGCGGTCGTCCCGATCGATGCGGCGAGCTTCATCCTTTTGCAGGAGCAGCTCGACTCGGTGCTGCACACCCTTTCCGAGCGCGAGAAGAAGGTCATCCAGCTGCGGTTCGGCCTGACCGACGGCCATCCCCGCACGCTGGAGGAGGTCGGCCGGGAGTTCGGCGTCACCCGCGAGCGGATCCGCCAGATCGAGTCGAAGACCTTGTCGAAGCTGCGCCATCCATCCCGTTCGCAGAAGCTCCGGGACTACCTGGAGTAGGGCGACGCTATTCGCGGCGGGTGCGGCGGGTCACCGAGTAGAAGGCACCGCCGACCCCGCCGACGATCAGGATTGCGAGCAGCTGGACTCCTCCGAACTTGTTCTTGTCCGACGAATGGGCTGCTGGCGCATCCGCGACCGGTAGCCCCGTAGTAGGTGACGGTGAGCGCGCGGTTCCCGCACCGGGCGCCGCGGTGATGCTCGGGGTGTTCGTGCCTGCCGCTGTGCCGGGGGCGCTCGTCGCCGCGAGCGATTGGCTGCCCGCCGGGGCGTGCGACCGTACGGCCGCGAGGACGTCGAGCCGTCCCGCCCCGGCGTCGGCGAGGGGATGGGCCGTCGACAGCAGGATCTGCCGCACTTGGGCGACGGTGCGTTGCGGGTCCTGGGAAAGCAGCAGCGCGGCCGTGCCACTGACGAATGGCGCCGCCATCGACGTGCCGGCGTCGGAGGCGTAGCCGCCGTCCTCCCACGTCGAGACCACGCAGTCGACCGGGTTGCAGGCCCCGCCCTGGGCATCGCCGCCGGGGGCCGCGATGTCGACTCCCGCTCCGCGCTGGCTGTAGGACGCGATTGACCCGTTGGGGGCGAGCGCGGCGACGGTGAGGGCGTCGGGACCATAGGTCGTGGCGGCCGCTGCCTTGCCGTTGCCGGCCGCGACGATCACGAGGTCGCCCGCCTGCTTGGCGGCGGTGACCGCGGCCGGCAGGACGCGCTGCGGGTCGGCCAGCGGGAAAGTGCTCCCGAGCGAAACGTTGATGAGCCGGATGTGGTGCTCGACGGCGTAGCGGATACCGAGCGCGACGTCGGCGGCGTTCGCGGCGCACACGCCGGAGGCGCTGGTGAGCACGCGGATCGGGACGACATTCACCTGCGGCGCCACGCCGTAGCGCGATGAGGCGACGATGCCGGTGACGTGGGTGCCGTGCGGGTCGCAGGCATCAGGCTGGTCGGCTCCCGGCACGCAGCTGCTCCCGGTGCAGGTGACGCCGCGGGACACCCGGCCGCCGAAGTCCGGGTGGGTGACGTCGACCCAGGTGTCGAGCACGGCAACCGTCACGCCGTGCCCGTTGCCTGCCAGGGAAGCGGCTCCGGCCAGGTCAGCCAGCTTGTCCGACCAGCTGCCGGTGACCGCCGCGGCCGGAGCGCTGAGCCCAGCGATGACGCCGGCCAGCAGGATCGCCAGCACTGCCGCGATCCTGGCCGTCGTATCTCGCCTTTTCGACCTCCGGGCCACGCTCACATCCTCACCCGCAGAGGCCCGTCAGGTGGGTAGCCGCGGCTCATCGTCCCAGCCGTTTTCCCCGCGTCCCCAGGTCCGCGAACCTCGGGGGACACGCTGGCGTGCAGTCATGGCGACCCAGCCGTCGGCGAAGTCCGACAGGCGCTCGAGCACGTCGAGCAGGCGGCGCCCTTCGCGCGAGAGGCGGTAATCGCCGCCCTCGTCGACCTCGAGGAGGCCGCTTTCGCGTAGCTCACGAAGGCGCTGGGAGAGCCGGTCGTCCGCGGCGCCGAGGCGCTTGGTCAACGTGCGGAAGGGCTGCGCCGGGCCGCGCAGCTCCCACACCGCGCCGAGCGCGTGCCGGCGCGCCAGCAACTCCAGTAATTGCGCGAGGGCATCGGGTGCCCCGCCGGGGGCATTCGGCTCAGGCGGCACGGCCGGCCGACGGCTGCGCCGCGCGGGCGGCAGAGGCAGCCTTGCGCGCGGCCCGCTGCTGCGTCGCTTCGAGCATCCTGATGCGCCGCCCGGCGGCTCTCGCCGCTTGCGGGTCTCGGAGCAACGCGACCACGGCGGCCTCCACATCTCCCTGGAACGCAAGGGCACCATAGTCCGAGCCCTCGCCGATGGCTTGCAGCTCCTCGTTGATCGTCACACCGCCGTGGAAGAGGTCGATGACGCGGGGGTGGATGTACGACGCGCGGCACACGGCAGGGGTGTTGCCGAGATACTCAGCGGTTTCCTTGACCGCCCGGCTGACGGCACGCTTGATGGCCGAGGGTGACGTGGCGGCCTTCTCCGACACGGCGAGCGCGACGGCACACAGCACTGTGGCCGACCAGGTGCGGAAATCTTTGGCGGAGACGGCCGCGCCGTCGGTCACGTCAGCGAGGTATTCGTTGATCATCCGCGACGTCACGTCCACCCAGCGCCCGTCCTCGTCCCGGTACGCCAGCAACTCCGGATCGTCGTCGTCCACTCGCGTCAGCAGGGCAGCGACCACCTCGCAGACCTCAGGGTCGGGGACCGCGGCGTAGCGCTGTTTGCCGCTCTTGGCCCGGTAGTCGAAAATCACGGTGCCGCTGCGGTCGACCGAGGTGTGCTCGCGTCGGATGGTGGCGAGCCCGAAGGTGTTGTTCTGCTCGGCGTACTCCTCCCCGCCCACCCGGAAGAAGCCGATGTCGAGCATGCGGGCGGCGCAGGCGAGCACCCTGCGCTGGGTCAGGCCGGGAAGCCTGAGATCAGCGAGAACCCGCTGCCGCAGCTGCGGAAGCATGTCGGCGAAGTCGAGAATGCGGTCGAACTTCTCGAGGTCCCGCTTGCGGCGCCACTCATCGTGGTAGCGGTATTGGCGGCGTCCGGCGGCATCCGTGCCCACCGCTTGGATGTGGCCGTTCGCGTACGGAGCGATCCAGACGTCTTTCCACGCCGGCGGGATGACGAGCGCGTCGATCCTGGCAATGGTGTCCGGATCGGTGACCGGCAAGCCCTGGCCGTCCAGGTAATTCCAGCCCTTACCGCGCCGCCGCCGGGTAATTCCGGCGGCGGCGAGGTCTGACCGGCGAAGTCGCATTTGGCTTACCGGCCCTTTTGCTACTCGGTCACCTTCACGGTCGAAGAGGTGCTGCTGCCCGGCGTCTTCGCCTCGATCTGCTCTTTGAAAACGGCGAGCGCGCGCTCCACCTTCTCCTGCGGGTCGCTGAAGAGTTTTGCCACAACGTCGCCGACCACGCCCGCGGGCGGGTCGTATTGCAGGCTCACCTCAACGCCGGTGGTCTGGCCGTGGTCGTCGAAGCGCACCGCACCGGAGTTGTCGACATGGCCATCGACACTGCGCCAGGCGAGCCGCTGATTCGTAACGTCTTCAACGATTTTCGCGTCCCACTCGATGTCCTTGCCGAGTGGCCCGCTGACGACCCAGTGCGTCAGCGTGTCGTCGCTACCGCGGGGCTCGACCTTCTTCACGTCCGGGAGGATCGACGGCAGGTTGGTCAGCCCGCGCCACCATCCATAAACCTTCTCCGGCGTCGCATTGACCTCGACGTAATGTGCAACGGAACCCATGATTCTCTCCCTCAATAGCGTCTTTCGAGCCATGAGAGACGTGCCCTCGACGTGCGTGAGGAAACGGCCGGATGTATCCCGTCACGGTGAATGGCGATATCGGAGCGGGAGGTGTACCGCCCCGTCCTCGCCGGCGGCCGAGGCTTTCCGGCTAGCTGGCCTGCGACCCGTGGCCGTTGGCGCTCGTCGCGGCGGAGAACTCCAGCGTCTCATCCGACGGGCGGCTGATCACCGACTTCGCGCGGTGCGCAAGAGTGCCCGCCTGAGCTGCCACGATGCCGGCTGCCCCCTGCACCTCCGGACGCTCCTTGACCGCGCGGAAGGCGCGTACCAGCGCCTCGTATCGCTCCCGGCCGGCGCGTGCCCCCAGCACGTATCCGGCGGCCAAGCCGATTCCGAATGCTGCACGTATCGCCATGATCAAACCTCCGGATGCGGCTGCGGCCAGGTCCCCGGCCGGCTTTGGTGCGCTAGCATGACAGACGCGCTCAAGGCGTTCTATCCCGCGTAGCTCAATTGGCAGAGCAGCCGGCTGTTAACCGGCAGGTTACAGGTTCGAGTCCCGTCGCGGGAGCTCTTGCGGGTGCCCCGCAAAGGGACGGTCCAGCAGGTCAACCCGGAAATTCACCGCCCTCCCGGGCGGCCACGATCAGCGCGTACGGGCCGTCGGCCATGAGGCGATCGCCCTCGATCAGCACGCTGTCGGTGGCGAGCGCGATGAGCGCGCCGTTGGTCTCGTCGAACTCGACGTCGGTGACGGTGCCGGCCGCGTTTCCCAGCTCGCTGAGCGCGAGGCGGCCGACGGGGGAGCGCGCTTGCGGCCGATCGCCCGCGGCGTCGTCATCGGTGACGACGACGGCGTCCGGGCCGATACCGACGATGCGCGACCAGTCGACCGTGTGCGCCTTACGTCCCTTGCCGAGCACCAGAGCGCAGACGCTCCAGGGGTTGGGTGACAGCAGCAGATCGTTGACGTCGCCGAGCGTTTCGGCGCTCGTTCGGCTCACCACGCGTCGACCGCGTAGCTCAGACAGATGCATCTGAGCCTCCTGCAATGCGGGCGCGGAAATCGGCGACCGCGCTGCCGAATCCGGCCAGATCATCACGGATGAAGGACTCGACTTCGGCGGGGACCATCAGGGTGTCGCTGGAGACGGCCAGGGTCGCGGGCAGGGGCAGCAGAAGCGGAGCGCCATCCGCGCGCTGCAGCGCGGCCTCACCTTCGAGCTCGTAGCCGATCACCTCGCCGCGGTTGAGTTCGACGATGAGATCGCGTACTACCCCGAGTTCCTTGCCGGTGTCGGTGAGCACCTGATTGCCGATGACGTTGCGACCTCTGGCGTCCTGGGCCGCGGCCTCGTCCCTCGGGGGTGTCCAGCACTGCGGCATCGGTGACCATCACAGCGTCGCGTCCCACCGCATGCAGCTGCTCGAACGCCAGCACGTTCTTCAGCCGCCCGGCGAACCGGCCACGCTTGTTCAAGGTGAAGCCCGCTACGCGTCCCTGATCGGGGATGTAGATGACGTCGCGCGTTTCGGCAACGTCTTCGCCGGTGCTCGTCGTGACGACCGGAAGGCCGACCAAGGCCGTGGCGCGCATCAGAAGGTCGGTCACCGGCGTCTCCCGTTGAGGCGGCTCCTGCGCGACGTCGCCACGACTCCACCGCCCCGGCGCCTACTCCGCCAGACGGCGAAACCGATGAGCAGCAGAACGAGAGCGACCACAATGATGATCACAATGGCCAGGGTCACATCGTCCTTCTACCCAGCGTGTTGCTCCTGACGCCTTGGTGGTTCTGACTGCGCACGCGTCCGTCAGCTTGTTGCCGGTACCGCGCCAAAGGTCGATTCCGCCTTCGACGGCGTGACGGTCGATGGCGGCGAGTTCCTCGTCGGTGAATCCCTGGTGCTCCAGCGCGGCGAGGTTCTGCTCCAGCTGCTTCACCGACGAGGCGCCGATGAGCACCGACGTGACCCGCGGGTCGCGAGCAGCCCAGGCGAGAGCGAGCTGCGCCAGCGATTGCCCACGGGCGCGGGCGATGTCGTTGAGCGCTCGGATGTTGGCGAGGTTCGCCTCGGTGAGAAAGTCCGGTGACAGCGAGGAGTTCTCGGCCATTCGTGAGTCGGCCGGAACGCCGTCGAGGTAGCGATCGGTGAGCATGCCCTGGGCCAAGGGGGAGAACGCGATGCAGCCGGCGCCGAGCGACTCCAAGGTGTCGAGCAGTTCGGTTTCGATCCAGCGGTTGAGCATCGAGTACGACGGCTGGTGGATCAGCAGGGGAGTGCCCAGTTCATCGAGGATCCGGGCGGCTTGCACGGTGCGCTCGGCCGAGTAGGACGAGATGCCGGCGTACAGCGCACGCCCTGAACGCACCGCGGTGTCGAGCGCTCCCATCGTCTCCTCGAGCGGGGTGTCGGGATCGAAGCGGTGCGAATAGAAGACGTCGACGTAATCCAGCCCCATGCGTTGGAGCGACTGGTCGAGGCTGGAGAGCAGGTACTTGCGTGAGCCGAACTCGCCGTACGGGCCGGGCCACATGTCCCAGCCGGCCTTCGTGGAGATGAACAGTTCCTCGCGGTAGCGCTTGAAATCCTGAGCGAGCAACTGCCCGAAGTTCGACTCGGCGCTGCCGTAGGGCGGCCCGTAGTTGTTGGCCAGATCGAAGTGGCAGACGCCCAGATCGAACGCTCGGCGCAGGATCGCGCGCTGCGTCTCCAAGGGACGGTCACTGCCGAAGTTGTGCCACAAACCAAGGGAAATCAGCGGTAGCTTGATCCCGCTGCGCCCGCACCGGCGGTAGGTCATGCGCTCGTAGCGATCGGCTGCGGCAACGTAGGTCATGGCGGTGCCTTTCCCTGCTCAGCGTTTCCGACGCAGGCAACGCTAGGCTGGTCCGCTTGGGGGCGGTAGCTCAGCTGGTTAGAGCAGGGGACTCATAATCCCTGGGTCGTCGGTTCGAGTCCGACCCGCCCTACGGGTGTTTCCGCAGGCCAGGGGCCTGTGATGGAGTTCTGCTGGACTGTCGGGCGGTTCTCCGCAAGGCAGTGCAGGTCCTCATCCCACGCGGCCGTCGGCTCATTGACACCCTGGTTCAGCTGGACAGGTACCAACCGGTGGGTCGGGCTGGGGTGACGACGGTGAACCCGCGCTCGGCAGCAGCCTGGGCCTGGCGCCGGTCGTAGGTCAGGAACTGTGTCTCGCCGAGCTCCATCGCGGCCACCAGATGGATCGCGTCGGCGGTGGGCGGGAACGTTCCCGGCGGCGAAGGCAGCCGTCCCGCTCGCCACAGCGTGGGCTCGTCGACCGACCGCAGGTCCGTTCAGGTAGTCGGCGAACTCCTGCCGGGTGAGGTTGCGGGCGGCGATCGCACAGGCGCTGTTGACCAGTGCCGCGGGGCTGAGGTCGATGAGGTTGACGTTGCCGTCCGCTCCGTACGTGACCAGCTGTTCGTTGCCGTCGAAGGTCGCGCCGCCGCCAAGTGGCAGGTCGGCGGTGAGCACTTTCCGACGGTGGGGCGTCGTCAGGTCAAACACGGTCAGGTATGCCTTGCCGGGGTCGGCGGGAACGCCCGGCACCTTCGGCGGTCCGGCAGGAACGGTGGAAACGACCGCGAGCCGGCTGCCGGACGGGGAAAAGGCGACTGCACCCGGGGTGCCGGCCACTGCCAGGCGGGCGGTGACCGTGAACGGCGCATGCGGTTCTACGGTAGATGACGCCGAGGCGCCCTCGCTGTGTGTGACGATTGCCGCGAGCGCTTTGCCGGCAGGATCGGACGCCATGGCGGTGATGCCGGCGGGGACAGCGATTTCCGTGGCCATCGCACGCCGGGCGCGCGGGTCCCAGGCGCTGGCGTGTCCCGCGCCGTCGGAGATTCGGACTGACGCCGTCAGTGAGCGACTCCAAAGTTCGGGCTCATCCCTTCGAACCGAGAGCTCGGTTTCGGAAATACCCAACTCGTGTCAGAGTGCCAGCCTCGGGTGGTCGGCTATTCACTTCGTGCTGTCACTGCTCGAAAAGCGCCCCGCAGGCTTCACCTCACCTACCGGCCACCGACTCGTGAAAGTGGTCAGCGGCACGCTCGTAGTGTCAGCGGCTTTACGGACCCGCGGGCGCGCGCCGGTGAGCATAAGTCGCACAGGAGGCACCATCTACCCAAGGGAGAGCGTCATGACCGACAAGAAGATCAAGCCCACCGCGCCGGCCGTTGTGCCCGAGAACAAGGGCTCGCAGGACAAGACCGCCGAGCGCAAGACCACCGCCAAGGCCCGTCGCGCGTCGGCCCGGAAGGCTAACAGCCTCAGGATGATCTGAGTCCACGCAACGACTGAGGCTCGGCCCCGCTTCGGGGTCGGGCCTTCGTCGTATGCGGACGTGTTCGGCAGGCACCTCGTGGAACAGCGTTCAAGCCACGTCGCTCTATTACACGTTCGGTACGCCGAGGCCGACGATTTCGCGGATTGCCGCCGGTCGCGGTTGCGCGAACGATCCGCTCGCTACCGGCGTTGCACGTCACTGGCCGCCCAACGCAGCACCGTAGTAGAGCGCACCAGCCGGAAGGACGTGAACCCCGTCTGGGGCGCGGACGGTGACGAGCGGGCCGTTGCCGGGAAACGCCGGGCGCTGCCATTGAAAGACGTGTCCGGGGCTGAGCCCCTCGTCGGCGCTGGCGTTGTAGTGCATGCCGTAGCGGGCGCACATCTGCCGGTACATCTGGTTCAACAGCGGGTTGCCGTTCTCCGGGTACCACGTCCCCGCTGGCTGCGGCTGGAGCGCGGCGGGTGAGCCAACCACCGATATGGGCAACCCGTCGAATGTGTTGCGCATGCTCAACAATGACCGCTGATAGTTGGCGATCCAGGCGCTGACGCCGCCGCCGAGCAGGTCGCCGACCGAACAGGAAGCGGCATTCCCCGTGAAGGCGATGACTACCCGGCTCGGGTGGTAGTCCGCGCGGTCCTGGGCCGCATGCGCGGTCCAGTCGCAGATCGATGTACCACCTTGCGCTCGAAAGACAATCCGGTAGCGACCGCTATAGAACAGCTGGACCTCACCTTCCGACAAGACGGTCAGGCTGTCGCCGTAAATCAGCAGTGTCGGCTTGGACGTAGCGGGTCGTGGAGCTGGCTTCGGAGCCGGCGTTGAGCGCACCGCGACGTGGACTTGCGGCGTCGGCGCGGTGGCTGGGCTGCTACCTGCGCCGGGCATGCAAGCCGCGATCAGTAGCAGGCTGACGCCGGCCAGCAGGCAACGCGTGGGGCTGGGGGAGAATTGCGCTGGAAACATGGGGGCCACCTGACAAGCGGTTCGGTAAACCCGCTGATGTGCGGGTAACCGAACCGTCGCCCCGGGGTGACCACCGCGTCCGTCGCCGAATAGCCGGTGGAACTGTTAGCGGCGAAACGCTTCTTAGCCCCTCCGGCTGTCACCAGTCCCGCGTCGCAATTTCTGTCGCGATGGGTGCCATCGGCCTCGCATCTCGGCGTCTACCAGCGGTTTGCAAGGAGGACATAACCGGCTCTCGCGGCCGGACGTCACCATCGCCTGAGCGCCTACCACGCCGCCTACCTGACTCTGGCCGAAGAAAGCGTGGTCGGGTGGGTCAGCTGGACAGGTACCAGCCGGTGGGTCGGGCTGGAGTGACTACGGTGAACCCGCGCTCGCCACAGCGCGGGCTCGTCGAGCGACAGGAGGTCGACGTGACCCAGCAGCAGGCCGACCGCGGCGGTGTCGGCTTCGGCTCGTGCGACGGTGCGCGTGAGCTCAGCGATTGTCAGCCTGTCCGGATGCAATGTCTTGGCACCAGCGGGCGACGCCGGCGAATTGTCTGATGACGGCGCGGGAGATGACTAGGCTAGGTTCGCTTCTGGCGCCGTCGCTCAGCCCGGAGATAGACGGCGAGGCTTGCCACGAGCGAGTCCACCCCGGCGGCGTAGACGTCGTCGAACGACATCGGAGCCAGGTACGGGAGCAGCCTTGCTACCGCTGGATAGCTGTCCGGGTTTTGCTCGACGAGCCGAGCGACCCCTTGCTGCGCCGGTCCGGCTTCATGGACTTCGACGAGATCGCCGACCAGGAAAAGGGGATTGATGTGGGAGGAGATGCGTCCGAATGCTTCGACCGCGGCGGCTTCGTTGAAGCCCGCCCGAAGGAGCACTTCCAGGAAGGTGTTCATCCATCGGACTGAGGCGGAAGAGCCCCGGTAGTCGAACAGAAACCGTCCGATTCCCGGGTACTGGCGTAGCACGCTCTGCTGCTTTAGCAGCAGGCATCGAAGTTCCTCGCGCCAGTCTGTGACGGGCCCGTCGAGACTGATCTCCGCCACGATCGCGTCGGCGGTTAGCTCCAGCAGTTGTTGCTTGTTGTGTACGTGGTAGTAGATCGCCGTCGCTGTGACGCCGAGTCTTCCGGCAAGTACGCGCATGGATATCCCGCGCACACCCTGCTGCCGCACGAGCTCGCTCGTGGCCGCGACGAGCTCCTCCCGGCTCAGTCCTGCCGGGCCAACCGCAGGCCGTTGAGCATCAGCTTCGCCGGTTGGCTGCGCCCCCCGCGGGCGGGTTCGCACGGCACGTCTATCACCGCCAGGCATGACCAGACCTTACGCCCAGCACGACTCCAGCCGGGCGGAGACAGCACCTTCCCAGGGCGGCTACTTGACAGTGTTAAGTAGTAGGTCCATGCTGGCGAATCAGTTAGCGGATACACCTGTTATTTATTGAGCCGCGCGGTGCTGGAAAGCCTGTCTGTGGAACCCCGCATGGCACGAAGGAGACACATGAGTCGAGTGACGCCGGCAGCAGAAACGGCGACCGAGTTGGAAGGCGTCTGGGGCCATCGGCCTGCGTACTTCAAGATCTTCATGGACGACTACCTCGCTTCGCTGGAGCGGGCGGACCCGGTCCTGGTGGAGCTGGCGCGCATTCGGCTTGCTCAGCTTGTCGAGTCCGAGTTCGACCAGACAATTCGCTACGAGCCAGCCCGGAAGGCGGGCTTGAGCGAGGAGCGAATCAGTGCGATCCGCGACTACCCGACGTCGGTCCTGTTCACCGAGCGCGAGCGCGCCGTGCTCGAGTTCACGGAACAGTTCGCCATGCAGTCCAGCAGCATTACCGACGAGGATTGCGCCCGGCTGCAGCAGCACCTGAGCCCGACGGAGTTCATCTACCTGACGAAGGCGCTCGGTACGGCCGACCAATTCAGCCGAGCCAACTCCGCCCTCCGCCTGGGACCCGCACGGACGGTTCCCGAGCGCATGCCCTCGTTCACCGTCGCCCCGACGAAGACTCACTGAGGAGTCCTGACATGGCCACCACGCCACGCATTCCCGCTGACCTGCTAGAGGGCTACTTCATCCAGATGGAGCGTGAGGAAGGGGTGGACAATCCGGTCGCCCAGATCTCCATACCGATCGAGCTCAGTCGGCTGGCCGGCATCCCGGTGCGCACCCGTGCCTCCTTTCAGCTTGACCCGGTACTGCACGAGCTGATCCGGCTCTACAACGCAAAGGTGATGGACTGCCAGTACTGCCAGAACGCACGTCAGGCTGTAGCCGTGCAGGCAGGGCTCCGCGAAGACATGGTCTCGGCGCTGAGCAACTTCGAGTCCAGCGCTCTGCCGGAAAACATCAAGGCCGCACTGCGCCTGACAGCGGCGATCTCCAGCAACCCCGGCCTGATCACGGATGAGCTGTGGGAGGACGCCGCCCGCCACTTCACGGAGGCTGAGCTCGTCGACATCGTGCTGCTGTCAGTGCACACGACTGCGAGCAAGGTGACCATCACGCTCGGCCTCGACCCCGGAAAGGATGCCAGCTCCCGGCTGTTCTTCCCGACAGAGGATGTCTACGGCACCTCGCCAGAACTGCTGGAGGCCATCGAGGAGCTCAGACGGCAAGGGGTTGTCGTGCAAGCCCCGTCCGATGAAGCCATACCGATCGGCGCCGAACACGCCATCCGTCAAACCGCAGGAGCGTAAGCGATGGCAACGTCTGTTTCGGCTGTCTGCCGACGGCTCGACGGCAAGTCCGCCATCGTTACCGGAGGCGCGTCGGGCATCGGCGCTGCAACCGCAAGGCGACTCGTCGACGAGGGAGCCCACGTCACCATCGGGGATCTCAACGGAGCTGCGGCCGCAGCCTTCGCGAAGGAGCTCGGGGACAACGCCCAAGCCTGCGAATTTGATGCCGGCAACGTCGATTCCGTTGCCCGGCTCGTGGACACCGCCGTCGCATGGACCGGCCGCCTCGACATCCTCCATAACAACGCTGCCATCATGGCCCCGGACCACATCGCCCGCGACACCAACCCCGTCGATATCGAATTCGACGTGTGGGACAGCACATTTGACGTCAACGTCCGGGGATACCTGGCGGGAGTCAAGTACGCGGTGCCGCACATGATCGCGGCGGGCGGCGGCTCGATCATCTTTACGGCCTCCGGATCGGGACTGCTCGGCGACATGTCGAACATCGCCTACGGGGCCTCCAAAGGCGCGTTGCTGACCTTCACCAAGTACGTCGCCACCATCTACGGCAAGCAGGGCATCCGTTGCAACGCGATCAACCCCGGTCTCATCCGCACCGAGGGCGGCAAGCGCAACGTTTACGGCCCCCTCGTTGAGATCATGCAACGCAACACACTGGCCGCGCGTCTTGGGCTTCCCGAAGATATCGCGGCCTGCGTCGCCTTCCTGGCGTCGGACGATGCCGCCTTCATCAACGGCACCAGCATCGATGTCGACGGCGGCATGCTCTGCCACATGCCCTACATGTCAGACGTGCTGCAGATGTACGGCAGCGGCCAGGCATTCGGTGCGGCGGACGGTGACTGACGTGGGTGTTGTGCGGCCCGCGAGCGCCTCGACGTTCTCGGCACAGGTGCTGGAGAGTCGGCTGCCGGTGCTGGTCGACTTCTGGGCTCCCTGGTGTGGGCCCTGCCGCATGATCGGCCCGATAGTCGAGGACATAGCCGCTGAATGTGCTGGTTCGCTGGCGGTCGCCAAGGTCAACATCGATGAGAATCCTGAGATCGCTGAAGCCTACGGCGTGATGTCGGTTCCCACGCTCATGGTGTTCGTCGCCGGCCAACCCGTACGCACGGTGGCGGGAAGCAAGCCCAAGGCGGCCCTGCTCAGAGAACTCGCCGAGTTCGTCTAGTTACAGCCGCGCCCATCCAAGTGCGGCGCGTTCGCCGGGACGTATCGCGTGTTCGGCCGTTGGCGTTCATCCAGGTTTTCAACCGCTGTCGGCCGTGCCGAACAGCCAGCATCCATCGACGAAGAAGCGAGGCCGTGGCCATGAAACGCACGTTCGGGTTAGCAGGAAGGGCGGCGTTGCCGCTCGCCGCGCTCGTTGCGCTGTGCGCCTGCGGGAGTTCCGCGAGCACAACGTCCAAGACGGGCGCCGGGTCTGCCGCGAAGCTGTCCGGCACGCCGATCACCATCGGTGTCATCGCGTCGGAAACCGGGCCACAGGCCTCGAGCAATAGCCAGGGTGCGACTGTCGCACCGGCCTGGGCGAAGTACGTCAACGACCAGCTGGGCGGCATCAACGGGCACCCGGTGAAGGTCGTCGTCAAGGACGACGGCGGCGATCCGGCCAAGGCGCAAGCAGCGGCGAAGAATCTGGCATCCGACCCGGGCGATGTTGCCATTGTGATCGGCGCCGACACCGTGCTTCCTGCCTACGTCGATGACTTGCGCGCTGCGAAGATCGCGGTGGTCAGCGGAACGGGCAACACCGCGCCCTGGTACTCGGACACCGGTTTGTTCCCCACGACGACTGACACCGTGAGCGGGGTCCGGGCTCAGGTGGACGTGGCCAAGCAGTTTGCCAAGAGCTCGGTGTTCGCGCAGGTGTACTGCGCGGAGATCGCTCAGTGCGCGCAGGCAAATCCGATCATCCAGGCGGAGACGACGAAGCTGGGAATGAAGTTCGTTCCCCTGTCAGTCAGCGCCACGAGCACTTCCTACACCGCCCAGTGTCTGCAACTGCGGCAGAGCAAGGTCGACTACGCACAGCTCAACATTTCCAGCGCGGTCGCGGCGAAGCTGATCTCCGATTGCCAGGCGCAGAGCTACAACCCGATCTGGGGAACATCCGAGCAGGCGATCGGAAAGGATCTGCTGAGCGTTCCCGGGGTCACCGCCTACGGGCCGGCGTTCGCATTCCCATCTGTTGCCGACGCCAAGCCCGTCGCGACCTTCAGGGAAGCGATGACGAAATACGCGACCGGCAGTGACTGGCACGAGGGCGCGGCCTCCTACACCTGGCAGGGTCTGGAGATCATCCGTACGGCGCTGTCACAGCCCGGGGTCAGCCCCAGCCGCACCGGTGTCTTCGACGGCCTGTACGCGCTCAAGAGTGAGAACCTGGGCGGGTTACTTGCCAACGGGCTGACCTTTAGCCGCACGCGGCCTATCGCCTTCGGATCGCAACCCTGCTACTTCTTGGTCGGAATCAAGAACGGCAAGACTGTCGCCCCCAACGGACTGACGCCGGTTTGCGTGCGGCCCACGAGCTGACACCGCTCGGGCCGCAGGGTGCGGCGGCGAGCCGCGGGGACTGGCGCTATCGGGTTGGGCCCCGGCGCCGGTCCCCGCCCTCGTGCGAAAGATAAGGGGGGCCTGCGGCGGTTTCGTGCAATGGGCTAGGAGCCGTAATTTCAAGCTACCTGGCACATGTCGCGCACTGACCGGTGCCCTAGGCTTGCCGGATCAACGGGCGAGGTCCAAGCTGCCCTTGGACGGATGAATGCTCATCGTGGCCGGCCATCGCCGTTGCGCGGCACCGTCTCTCCCCAGGCCATCCACACGTCGGGCACTCGCGTGTCACCGACCCTGCGCATCAATCCCTCCTGCTGGGGGTTGGGAATCGGTCCCAGCTGCATGTGTCCACGCGGGTCAGGCAGAAGCTCCCAATGCTCGCCGTCCATCGTGAGCTCGATGCCCTCGTGCCAATAGCCACCAGCGGCGCGCCGCACGGTGACATCCATCGACGTCGCGACGCGCACGTCGCCGGCGGAGTCCGCCACCAGGCCGACGTGGAACCGGCCATTCCCGTACAGGAAGTGACCGAACTCGAGGTCACCGTCGTCCCAGCGGGTAGCCCAGCTGTACCAGGTCAAGTAACGGACGTCGTGCAGCGGATCGAGGTCGACGTAGAGCCGACCGCCGGGGCGCATGTAGGCCTCTTCGACAAACAGAAACCCGCGTACCTGCCGCCCCAGAGCGGTTCCTTCGACCAGCCATGTCTGGGTCGGATAGAACAAGGCTCCGCTGGCGCCGGGCAGGTACCACTGCAGCCCCGGGCCCACGCGAGTCCCGGTCAGCTCGAGGATTCCGTCCTCCCGATAGCCCAGCTGTTCGCCGTCCGTACGCAGCCGCATTCCTGCGCAGCCAGGCGTCTGAGCTTCGAAGCACACGGTCTCGCCGTCGAACGATCGCACGACGTCGTCGCTGGAGGCCGCTGACCGTGCCTCGCGACGCACAGTGAGCGTGTCCGCTTCGGCGCTGGAGAGCACGACCAGGCGCGGCCCAAGTGAGGTCGCATCGGTCGCCCCCGTCAGGCTCCCTGCGGGCGGGATCCGCCGCATGTGGCTCACCAGGTCATTGCGGTCGTCCCGCAGGGTGCCCCAGACATACGTCCCCTCCCGACAGAGCCCGAGAATCGCGCTGTCGTCGGCGAACTGGGAGGCCCGGACGGACCGTGCCCCGGCGAGCGTGGCGCCCCCAAAGTCGCCTCGTGAGGGAGGCGCCGGCGCGGACCACTGCTCCTGCCCGTGGCCGTTGGCTTCGTCGCCCGCGGTCTTACTCAGCATGCTGCCGACCCTCCACGACCTGAACGCGCATCGCGCTTCCTTCTCGTGCCACTATGGGGGATCGTCGTCCTAATGGGTAGATGATCTGCCCAAAATCTGATGCGGGATGGCGCCGGGCGGGAAGGAGTCGATATGGACCTCGAGCTCGTCGGCAAGGTAGCGGTGGTCGCCGGCGGGAGCCGGGGATGCGGGCGGGGCATCGCCGAGGTGCTGGCGGCCGAGGGTGCCCGGGTCGTGCTGAGCGGCCGGCAGCAGGCGGCCGTATACGAAGCTGTCGAGGCGATCCGTGCCGCGGGCGGCGCCGCGCAGGGCGTGGTCGCCGACATGGCCGACAAGTCCGGTGCCAGGCGCATCATCGCTGCGGCGAGGCAGGCGTACGGCGCCCCCGACATCCTGGTCATCAACTCACCCGGCGCTGTCCCGGACCCGGCGAGCAACCGCTGGCGCGGCTTCGACAACTGCTCCGACGACGACTTCCTCGAGAGCTACCGGATGTTCGTCATGAGCGTGGTGTTCCTCACCCGTGAGGTGCTGCCGGCGATGCGCGAACGCAAATGGGGCCGGCTGGTGAACATCGGCTCAATCGCGATGAAGACGCCGCACCTCGAAGACCCGATGCCGGCGACGAATATCCGCGTCGCCGCCGCAGCCCTGATGAAGACCTTCTCCCAGGAGAACGGTGCCTACGGCATTACCGCCAACACGATCGCCACCGGACCGTTCGACACAGAGCTCAGCCGCGCCTACCGGAGCTCGGGCACCGGGGTCAAGACGACGGAATGGTATGACGCCATGCTCCCGGTCGGGCGGTGGGGAAGGCCCGCGGAGATGGGCTACCTCGTTGCCTTCCTGTGCTCACCCAAAGCCGCCTTTCTGACAGGCGAAACGATCAGGATCGACGGCGGGTACACCAAGAGCCTTTTCTGACTCGGATGAGCACAACTATCCGTCGCGAGGTTGACTGCTTGCGGGTCGCTGGCGCCGTCGACGACGAGGGTGCCCGGTATGAACCGGGCGTAAGGCAAGGATCAGCCTCGTGCCTACCCGGTATCCGCAGGAATTTCCGCCGAGACCTGATCGCGGAGATCCGCAAGGGTGACCAGACGCGAGCGCGGGTAGCGAAGAGCTCGGGATCTCCGATCCTGTCTGGCCTGCTGGCTCCGCATCGCCGACCGTGGCGGTGTGTCCACATCCCGTTCTGGGAAGCGACCGCATTACCGATCAGGTGCTGAAGCGGGAAACCCCGTGCACCGTGGCCAGTAGCTTCTGGACCTCTGAACTGTCCTCCAGGGTCGCCGGGCAAATCGCGTCGAGAAGGTCCTCCGCAGGTGCGAGACCCTCAACCGATCCGCCGATCAGATTCCTGGCCAGCAACTCGCACGTTCTGGACAGCACAGTTGCAGCGTGCGGCTCGTCGGGCGGCGCGGGTACGCCTTCTTCGGTGTAGTTGCCTCCAGCCGCGACGCATAGCGATCCCAGCACAGTCAGCTTGCCCAGTTCCCCGCGGCTCGAGGTCGCCCGTCCCCACAGATCCTGCTGCAGCAACAGTCGCGCAGCATCCAGCGCGAGGCGCCGTGGAGTCATCCGGTCGCCATACACAACCCCTCGCTCACCGGCGGCCGTCAGCTGCGCGGCCCACTCGTAGCCGGGCGTGGCCCCGGTGACGGGTGGCCGACCGGTCATGACCCGACGGGGGAGAAGGGCACTCGCTCGCCCGGAGCTCACTGGAGTCATGGCGCTCCTTCAAAAGAACCATCGTGCTACCTTGCGCTTAATAATCTACCTGTATAGTTTGTTGTCAAGCCTGGGCGGTCGAGTTGTATCTTCGTGCTCGTCGAGGCTGGGTAGGCGACCGCCACAGCCACTTCACTTCGCGGAGGGGTCTCATGCAGCCCTTGCCTCCCCGGATGATCGAGACTTTGCAAGCATGGGATGGCACCGTCGCCGAGCCCAGGCACGCAGCGACGGTCATCGTTCTCCGGTCGGCGCCTGGCGGGATCGAAGCCTTCTTGATGCGCCGGCAAGCAAGCATGGGCTTCGCCGCCGGCATGTACGTCTACCCGGGCGGCAGCGTCCAAGAGAGCGACTATGACGCCACACCATGGATCGGTCCGTCGCCGCGGATCTGGGCGGAGCGCTTCAATTGCGACGCGAAGCTCGCCGGGGCGCTTGTGGCTGCGGCCGTTCGCGAGGCCTTCGAGGAGACCGGCATTCTCTTTGCGGGCCGCGACGATAGGTCAGTCGTCGGCGAGGTCGATGCCGCAGCGTGGATGCAGGCGCGGAGCGCGCTGGAGAAACGCGAGATGTCCCTCGCGGATTTCCTGCGCGAGCGCCGGCTGAGCCTTCGGGCGGATCTGCTCGGCGCGTGGGCGCACTGGGTCACCCCGAAGTTCGAGCCTCGCCGCTTTGACACGCGCTTCTTCGTGGCATTGATGCCGCCTGGACAATCGGTGGGCCGGTTGAGCTCGGAAGCTGAAACCGGATCTTGGATGCCGGTGCGCGAGGCTTCGCGCGCAGCCGAGGCGGGCGAAATCGAGATGTTGCCGCCGACGCGACAGACGCTCGCGCAGCTCGCGCACCTCAGGGACGGATCGGTGATTGAAGCCGCGGAACGTCGCAAGATCGTCTGCGTCGAGCCCGAGGTTGTGGAGACCGACGGCGGCCGTTCGCTGATCCTGCCCGACGGGGACATGTCCTCGTGAGCTCTGTGCGGAGCGCCGCTGTTCAGGTGTTTCCGCCGAGTCCCGCCATCTCGAGTACCCGGACTCCCGACAATGGGCCGGGCATGTTCAACATCTCCTTCACCTGGCGGGGTTTCCTATCCAGCGGCTTGCGAAGTAGGTAGATAGATTAGATATTGCTCGTCGGAGAACCAAGCACCGGGATGAGGCGCCGCCGTGGTTGATCCGACGGTTTGCGAATGCTGGGTCTACGAGGAGGAGCGCAAGGTGACCGTTACCGCTCCGGCCGGCGCCGGCGCCTGATCGTGGTCGAGGCCAATGAGCTGCTGGACATCGGGGCCCTCGAGTCCTGGCTGAACGCAGCGCTACCCGACGGCAGCGGCTCGCTCAACGCTGAACGCATCGGCGCCGGTGTCGGCATTGCCAACGCTCTGTTCCTGGTGCGCCGTGGCAGCGATCGCTGGGTGCTCAGGCGACCCCCGGCGGTGAAGAACGACCCAAGCGCCTCGGACACGTTGCGCGAGTGGCGCATCCTGACTGCGCTGGAAGGCACTCCGGTGCCGCACCCGAGTCCGGTCGCTCTGTGCCAGGACGCGAGCGTCATCGGCGCTCCTTTCATGCTGATGCAGGTCGTCGAGGGTTTCACGCCGGGTTTCGAACTCCCGGAGCCTTTCGCGTCGAAGGACAACCTTCGCCACGACCTCGCGATGGCGTACGTCGATGGATGCGCCGAGCTTTCGAAGGTCGACTGGCAGGCGCGCGATCTCGACGGGCTCGGGAAACCGGAAGGTTTCCTGGAACGACAGGTATCGCGCTGGCTCGCTCAGCTCGATCGCTACCGCACGCGCGACCTTCCCGAGATCGACTTCCTTTGCGGGTGGCTCGAAACGAACCGTCCCGACATGAGCCCGGCCGGCATCATCCACGGCGACTACAGCCCGTTCAACGTCATGGTCGCGCCGCAGCCACCGGCTCGCCTCGCCGCCGTCGTCGACTGGGACACCGGAACGATCGGCGATCCGCTGCTAGACATAGGCCATCTCCTCGCGCGCTGGACCGAACGCGGCGAGGAGCCCATTCTTCAGCCGCCGGCTGGAGGGGTTGAGGGATATCCGACGCGGGCCGAGATGGCGAAGCGATATGCCGAACAGACCGGACGCGACCTGAGCGCGCTCCCGTACTACGAGGCGCTGGCCCTGTTCAAGCTCGGCGTCATCCTCGAGGGCACCTACGCCAGGCAAAGTGCGGCCGGCGTCCCGGAGTCGGAAAACGAGATGGCCTTCCTCGTGCCACAGCTCATGAGGGGGGCGGCGGAGTTCGCGCGCGGCCAGCGGCTGTGATCCCATCCGTCAGCGCCAGCATTCCCGCGCTCGTAAGGGAAAGCTGCCTGCGGTACGCCGGCGAGGAGGCGCTTGTCGACGGCGGCCGGCGGTGGACCTTTGATCAACTCGACAGCGCGGTGCTGTCGGCCGTGCGCGCTGCTATCGCAGCCGGCATCAAACCATCCGAGCGCATCGCCCTCTGGGCACCCAATAGCGCAGAGTGGATTCTCGCCGCCCTCGGAGTTCTCGGCGCAGGGGGCATCCTGGTACCGCTGAACACCCGCTGGAAGGGCGAGGAGGTCGCTTACGCGCTGCAAAAGTCCGAGGCCTCAGGGCTTTTCGTGGCGCAGGGTTTCCTCGCCGCCGACCAGATCGGGAGCCTGCGCGCGGCCGCACCGGAGTTGGCCGCGCTGCGCCGCCTGGTGACGCTGGAGGGGACGGACGTTTCGGCAACGCCATGGGCCGACTACCTGGCAGCTGGGGATTCGGTGGACCCCGAGCGGGCGGAGAAACGCATAGCGGCTGTGGGCGGCGACGATATCGCCGACATCATGTTCACTTCAGGCACGACCGGCCGGCCCAAAGGCGTGATCCTCAAGCACGGGCCATCCATCCGGGCGTTCAGCGGGCTGGCCGCCGCATGGACGTTTCGACCGGGGGACCGGCATCTCGTCATTCCGCCGTTTTTCCACACGTTCGGCTACAAGGCCGGGTGGATGCAGAGCTTCGCGAGCGGGGTCACTGTGCTGCCGCAGCGACTCTTCGATGTCGAGACCGTGCTCCGCACCGTCCAGAACGAACGGGTGTCGATTCTGCTCGGCCCGCCGACGGTCTACACCGATCTGCTGAACCATCCCGACCGGGATCAATACGATCTCTCGTCCCTGCGCGTTGCCGTTCCCTCAGCCGCAGTGGTCCCGGTCGAGCTCGTCGAACGGCTGCGTACAGATCCCGGCTTCGAGGTCGTCCTGACGTCCTACGGCCTCACCGAAGCGCACTCCCTCGTGAGCACGTGCAGACCAGGAGACGACCCCGCCGACATCGCTCGCTCCGTAGGGCGCCCGATCGACGGGGTCGACATCAGGATCGTGGACGACCGAGGCGCGCAGTTGCCGCCCGGGATGGCGGGCGAGATCCTGGTGCGTGGATACGTCGTGTCGGCGGGCTATTGGCGCGACCCTGACGCCACCGCCGAGACCTTCGACCATGACGGCTGGCTGCACACCGGTGACATCGGCATGATGGATGAACGGGGATTCCTGTCGATCACGGATCGCAAGAAGGACCTGATCATCGTCGGCGGCTTCAACGTGTATCCCGCCGAAGTCGAGCGGGTGCTCCGGCAGCTTCCCGAAATCGCCGAAGCGGCCGTGGTGGCTGCGCCGGACGCGCGCATGGGCGAAGTTCCGGTCGCCTTCGTCGTTCCCAGCTGCGGGGCGCACGGTGGACGCTGAGGCCGTCATCGCTACGGTTCGCGACCGGATCGCCAACGTCAAGGTGCCGCGCGCCGTCCATGTCGTTGGGCAGCTGCCTCGCAACGCGAGCATGAAGGTGCGCAAGACCGAGCTACGCGACCGGCTGAGGTCGATCGGCTGACGAAGGTCAGCGGGCGGGCGCCTTCACTGCGGGTAGGGCCGCCCCGCCGCCGGGATTCACCCGCGGAACGCCCTGCCCACGCCGCATCGACGTCAGGAATTCGCCGACAGCAGCGGGCGCCGGCACCGGGGCATCACCTGCGCCGTCGACCGCGTCCCAGAACCGTGCCCACGTCGGAAACGCGTCATGGAAGGCGCCGTCGACCGGCTCACGATCCGGCCAGCGGATCTTCTTCGACCCCAACGGCGGGTGGGTGATGTCGCACTCGTACCAGAACAGCGGGGTCCGGCGCTGGAAGTACCAGTGCCCGCCGCGCCGCTCATAGCGGTCGAGATACGCCATCATCTCGATCAGCCATTCGCTGGGGGTCTCCAGATCGTTGCGGGAGTAGACGACGCCGCTCGCCAGGTCAGCGCTCTCGATGTCGATGACATGGCCGAGCACGCCGTGGCCGGTGCCGAGTACGGATCTCAGCTGGTTGTCGTACCAGCGTTTGAGGGCCTGTCGCCCACGTTGCTTCCCCGGGACCCCGACATCGTCGACGAACAGATTGACCAAGCTGTCCAGATCTCGCTGATCGACGCAGAGTGCATATTTCGCAGGCAATTGGCGAATCTCGTCGAGCGCCTCGAGGCGTTCGAGGCGGGCCAGCACGTCGCCCAGTTCCACCATGTTCGTTCAGCCTCCACGCAGGACGAGGCCCTGGGCGTTGAAGAACAACCCGCCGGGCATGAGGAAGGCGACGTCCGCATCGGGGACCTGTCGCCGGCCCGCGTCGCCGCGCAGTTGTACTACTGCCTCCCGGATATGCCCGGCTCCCTGCGAGCCCCCTTCTGACAGGCTGCCGCCGTGGGGATTGACCGGAACTCGCCCGCCGATGAGGATGCGCTCGGATTCCTTGTCCCAGTGCGATCGCAGGTAGTCACCCGCCTCGCCGGGGCCGCAGAAGCCGTAGCTCTCGAAGCAGCGCAGGCTGATGAAACTGAAGCCGTCGTAGGGGAACAGCACATCGGCGTCCTCCCACCACAGGTCCGACTTCGCGCGAAGGTCAGAGGCGGCGATCGCCTGGCCGGTGTGGGCCAAATCGACGGTGAGATGCTCCTCGGGATGATGCGCCATTCCCATGGTCGCGGCGTGGACGAGCGCGGGCCGGTGCGGAAGGTCTTTGGCGCGTTCCGCCGTTGTGACGACGAACGCGTCTGCGCCGTCGATGGGAACGTCCATGTCCAGCAGGCAGAGCGGCTCTCGGATCATGCGGGCGGAGAGATACTGCTCCATGGTCAGCGGGTCACGGAAGACCGCGTTGCCGTTCTGGCCTGCGTTGCTACGGTCGTTGATGGCGATGAGACCGAAGTCTTCCCGGCTGGTGTGAGGAAACTCGAACAAATAACGGGAAGCCCAGGCGGCGTAGCCGGCCCCTCCGAACAGGCTCCAGGGCTCCTGGTCGGTCTGCCCCTCGCCGAGCTGCGCGCGCCCGTCGGGCAAGCCGAGCTGTGCCCTGCTACGGAACGGGTCGCCGCCCGCGCTGCGTGAGTTTCCGCCGATGCGATACATCGCGTGGTAGACGAGCACCGCCTCGGCGGAGCCGGCATGCACCGCGTTCACCGCAGCCGTCAGATGGTTCATGATGGGCGGCTTCGCGGGTGCCCAATAGGTGACATCGAGCCCGAGCCCGGCGATGACGGTCAACGGGTCGACGCCCCCGGTCAGCAGCCCACCTCCGACGACGCCGTCGATGTCGCGCTTGGTCAGCCCGGCATCCCGGATGGCCGCGACCGATGCCTCCAGAACCATGGACAGCTCGGTGGTTTGGCCGCGATCGCGCGAGTACGGCGACAGCCCCACGCCGACGATCGCGGTGCGGTCCTTCGCCGAATATCGGCCGGCCATGCGCTCAGGCCTCCTTCGGTCGGAACGCGTACCAGGGTGCCCCGTCGCGCTCGATCCAGATGAGCTCGACCGGAAGGCCCACGCGCAAACGCTCGGGCGGGCAATCGATCACGGTGCTGACGAAGCGCAGCCCGGGCTGCTCGTCGAGCTCGACCGCGGCCAAGGGCCAGGGCGTGGCGTAGCTGACGTCGCGGGCCGGTGGGCCCTGATGCAGCAGGATCAGCAGGTGTATGCGGCCGCGTCCGCTGACCGGGGTAACCGTGACGTCCGTGGACCAGCACTCCGGGCAGATCGAGCGAAGCGGGGTGTGCCAGCTTCCGCAAGCGCCACATCGCGCTGCCACGAGTTCCCGCTTCAGCAACGCCCGGTAGAAGTCCTTGTTGCGGTGATCGAGCCGAACCTCCGGAAAGGCCTGCAGCACGTCCTCGTCAGTGAGGTCGACGGATGGCACGGCCCGCTGCCTCAGGCTGCCTGAGGCTCGGGCAGGGAGAACAACTTGGCGAAATTGCCACCAGTGATCGCCTTCCGCACATCGTCGGGGACGCCCTCGAAGATCCCTTCCAGCACCTTGCGGGTATGCGGGTAAGTCCCTTCGAGGTGGGGGTAGTCGCTGCCCCACATGAGGGCATCCACGCCGCAGATGTCCTTCACGGCGAGTGCGGCCCTGCCGTGCTGGAAGCTCACATGAACCTGGCGCTTGACGTACTCGCTCGGCAGGAGCGGCAGCCGCGGCCGCAGGAACCAGGTGCCGTATTGGCGTTGGGCTTCGTCCATGCGCTCCATGACCGCCGGAAGCCAGGAACCACCGGACTCCACGAAGGACACATGCAAGCTGGGGTGGGCATCGAGCACGCCCGATGCAACGAGGTGGCACAGCGTCGTCTGCGCCGGATAGAACGACGCCACGTGGTTGGTGATCGCGCCGCCGAGTCCGCGAACCACCTTCGGATCGGCGCCGGTGCCGATGTGGAACGACAGGCTGATTCCCGCTTCCGCGGCGGCGGCCCACAACGGCAGCCAGTCCTCGGAGTTGTAATCGCGTCCGGGTGGCGTGGAGGTCGGCAGAAAGACGGTCTGAAAGCCGCGAGCGACGTTGCGCTGGAGCTCGGCAACGGCATCAGCGGTGTCGAGCGTCGGCAGCATCGCGGCGCCGATGAACCTGGGGGAGCGGCTCATGATCTCGTCGTGCAGCCAGTCGTTGTAGATCCGGCTGCAGGCGAGCTGCAGTGCGGGATCGTCGGAAAGGTGCACCCAGAGTGCCCGGGAAGGAAAGATGAGTTCGGCCCAGATGCCCTGCTCGTCGAGGTCGGCCAGCCGCATCGCCGGGTCGTGAGCGCCCGGCGGGCGGATCGCTTCCATGAACGCGACCGGATCGCGGCGTACCACCTTGCCGTCGATGTAGACGACCTCGCGCTCGTCGACCACTTCGGTCACCGGCCCACGGTCGCGCATCGCAGTGGGCAGCTCGCGCTGCCAGAGGTCCGCAGGCTCGAGAACATGTGAGTCTGCGGAGTTGACCCGATCCGTCGCGGTGCTGGTCATGTCGCCTCCCGGCTTTCCTCTGGTCGTATCACCAGCGTAATCATATTGACAAGTCACCTATATCCGCCAGGATGTTGGTGTGCGAGTAGCTGGCCGACACGTCGTCGTCACGGGTGCTGCCAGCGGGATCGGCCGGGCGCTCGCGGAGCGGTTTGCCGCGGAGGGGGCTCGCGCAGTCGTCGTGGCCGACCTCAACGAAGAATGGGCCGGCAAGGTCGCGACCACCATCGCGACGGACGGCGTGCCCGCGCTAGGCGTCGGCTGCGACGTCGGCGACCCCGATGCCATCGCTCGGCTGGTCGCTGCCGCATCCAGCGAGTTCGGACCCGTTGATGTGTTCTGTTCCAACGCCGGCTACACCGATCCCGCACCGGGCGACCTTTCCGCGTCACCTGCCGCGTTCCGCAAGATCGTGGATGTCAACCTGCTCGCTCACGTCTGGGCGGCACAGCAGGTCGTGCCGTCCATGGTGGAGCGAGGGGAAGGCTACCTGCTGCAGACCATCTCCTCCGCAGCACTTATCACCGGTCCCTCGGGCCCTGGATACACCCTCTCCAAGCACGGGGCGTTGGGGTTCGCCGAGTGGCTCGCCTTGAGCTACGGCCACCGCGGGATCCGCGTCTCCTGCCTGTGCCCGAATGCGGTCTACACCGGCATGTTCGGCCGCCCGCTCGGTGACACGACGTCACTGCCGCCCGAAGGGACGCCCATCGGTGACATCCTGCTGCCCGAGGAGGTCGCACGGATGGTCGTCGAGGCCATGGATAACGAGCAGTTCCTGATTCTCCCGCATCCTCGGGTCGGGGAGTCCTTCCTGCGCAAGGCCACCGACTATGACCAGTGGCTGGCGGGCACCCGCCGCCGGCTCCTTCGCATGCGCGGCGAGGATGGCCCTGCCGCGAATGCCGGACAACGAACGGGAGACAGCTCGTGACGGTCAGCTGCACCACACTCGGTGACGTCCTGCGCGACCACCGCCGCTCCTACGCCGAGCGCCTTGCGCTGGTCGACGGTGACCACCGCGCGAGCTGGGCAGAGACCGACGAGCGATGCACCCGGCTGGCGAACGCACTGGCCGACGCCGGTGTCGGCGCCGGCGACAGGATCCTGTGGCTCGGGCAGAACTCGTTCCGGGTGTACGAACTGCTCGGCGCCGCCGCGAAGATCGGCGCGATGGTCTGCCCTGGTTACTGGCGCTGGGCCCCGCCCGAGATGGCGTTCGCCATCGAGGACTTCAGCCCCAAGGTCGTCATCTGGCAGGACGAGGAAATCGGCGCGACGGTACGTGAGGCCCGTGATCTGGTCGGCGACCGGCAGAAGGCGCTGTGGCTGCAGCACGATGCCAGTGGGGAAGGCGGGTACGAAGACTTCCTCGCCGGCGGCTCGGACGAGGACAGGGAGCTCGACGTCGACCCGCAGTCGCCGCTTCTCGTCATCTACACCGCCGCGTATACCGGGCGCCAGTCCGGCTCGATGCTGTCGCACACCAACCTGATCGCCATGGGCCGTTCGGTGGCGTGGTCGGGGGAGATCGACGACGAGACGGTGTTCCTGAACGCCGGCCCGATGTTCCACATCGGCAACTTTCAGTTCTTCGGCATCGCCACCTTCCTGCACGCCGGAACGAACGTCGTGATCAGCCGGGTCGAGCCCGCCGAAGTCCTCGACCTGCTGGTGACCGAGCGCTGTACGCGCGCCTACCTGATGCCGGTGACCATCCATCAGATCGTCGAGCTCAATCAGGCGGCGGGGCATGACCTTTCGGCGATGCGGGCGACGTTTGCGCCGCAGGCCTGGGCCGGTCTCGTCCAGGAGGACACCAGCCGCTTCGGACAGTTCACCGGTCCGACCGGCTCGGGATATGGCCAGACCGAGGTGACCGGGATGCCGGTACGCAAGGAATTCGGCCGCGGCGCCTTGGGCAACGCGGGCCGACCCACACCCGGCCTCGCGGTCAGGATTCTCGACCCCGCCGATGACCGCGAGTGCGCGATCGGAGAGGTGGGTGAGATCTGCGCCCGGGGGGACCTCGTGCATCGCGGGTACTGGAACCGGCCGCAGATCAACGAGGAACGGTTCCGCGGCGGATGGTGGCACACCACCGATCTGGGACGGCGGGAGGTGGACGGCTCGCTCACCTTCGTCGGAACGATGACGCGAATGCTCAAGACCGGCGCCGAGAACGTCTTTCCGGCTGAGGTCGAGAATTGCTTGCAGTCGCACCCGATGGTGCGCGAGGCAGCCGTGATCGGAGTGCCGAATCCCAAGATGTTGCAGGACGTCAAGGCTGTCGTGGTGCTCGAGGAGGGCACGAGGCCTGACGAGGAGACTGTCGCGGAACTCATCGGACACTGCAAGGACAATCTCGCCTCGTACAAGAAGCCGAAGACCATCGAGTTCATCGCCGCGATCCCGCGGACCGCGGCCGGCAGTAAGGACTACGACGCGCTCGACGAGCAGTTCGGCGGGGGCGGCTATCCCGGCGGGGCGAACCTCGGAGCCGGAAGGTAGCTAAAGCCAATCCCCGCCGACGATGACGGCCAGGAGTTCCAGCAGCATGGCGGCGGTGGCGCCCCACACGGTCCCACCTTCGAGATCGAAGAACGGGATGTCGACGGGCGGCCCGTGCGGCGAGCGCCACGTTTCCTCCCGGTAGCGCGCCGGATCGAGGATCTCGACCAGTGGTGCGTCGAAGACGCCGTCGATCTCCTCGTCGTTGACGGCATACTCGGGCCGGTCGGCCAGGACGCCGACGACCGGCGTGATGTGAAAGCCGCTCCCGGTGGCCGCGAACTCCGGAAGCTGCCCCAGGATCTGTACCGCGTCAGACCGGATGCCCACCTCCTCGTGAGCCTCCCGAAGCGCAGCGGCGACGGGCGCTTCGCCAGGATCGAGCACCCCGCCGGGAAACGCGACGTCACCCCGGTGGGTGCCGACCCGATGCGAACGTCGGATGAAGACCACCCGGGCCTGCGCTGCTTCCTCGAAGAGGGCGACCAGCACCGCGGCCGGACGAAGGTCTAGGGCGGGATCCAGCGGGGTCGGAGCAGGCCGCCCGGCGAACGCTCCACATACTTGCTGGAGTCCGATGGCGGGAGGCAGGACGGCGCCATGATGCGCCCACGGCGCTCGTCCGCGGCCGCGCTGGACGAGATACCCCTGGGCGCGCCACTCCGCAGCCGACGTCACGAAAGGAAACCGGTGAGCAGTCGAGCAAGTTCGAGGGGTCGGTCGCCTTGCACCGAATGACCGGCCCCGACGACGACCTCGACGCGAACGTCGGGCTTGCGACGCCGGAACTCCTCGACGTCGTCGGCGACCACCACGCCGGACAGTGAACCCAGCAGCAGCATCGTCGGTGACGACAAGCGGGCCACATCCTCCCAGAGCGACTCGAAGTGCAATTCGCCGCCGGGAGGTCGCAGCCGGTCGTAGCGCCACGCCCACGTGCCGTCGTCCAAAGGGCGTGCATTGTGCAGGATTCCGCGGCGCAGTGAGCTCTCCGAGCGCGTCGGGTTGTAGCGCATCGTCCGTTCCAGCAGCTCGTCGAACGAGGGAAACGTCTCCGGACCTTGAACGAACTCTGCTATAGGCGCGGACTTCTGCAGGTCGACGCCGGGCGTGACATCGACGATGACGAGGCGCCGTACCAACTCCGGATACTGCGCGCCGAGTCGAATCGCCGTCAGGCCGCCGAGCGACATCCCGACGATCCCTTTCGCATGTGGCGCCCGCTGCCGAACGACTTCGGCAACCGCGTCGGCATTTTGCAGCGGCCAGTAGTCGCGGTCGTCACGCCAGTCGGAGTGGCCGTGCCCGGGGAGGTCGATGGCCAGCAGCGGCCGGTTCAGCGCAAGGCACACGGTGTCCCAGGTGTGTGCGTTCTGGGCGCCTCCGTGCAGCAGGACGACGTCGGGATCTCCGCTGCCCCACACCAGGCTGCTCACCCGCTGCCCGCCGGGCAGCGCGACGCTGTCGCGGCGCACATTCGGCGGACCGTTCCACGACAGACCGGCCTCCTCCGCGTTGTCGCGGAACAGGCCGAACTCGTCATACTCGGCGTGGCTCGACGGCACGCCCGGAAAATAGCATAATTATCCAATGACTTCTGCCTCCTTGGGCCGGCTTGCCGGCCGGGTAGCTCTCGTGACCGGTGGCGGTCAGGGAATCGGCCGTGGGGTCGCGCTGGCCTTGGCGGCGGACGGTGCCAGCGTGACCATTACCGGGCGTCGCGCTGAGCCTCTCGACCAGGTGCTCAAGGAGATCGACGCGCGGGGAGGCACTGCCCGCGCGACCGTCGGCGACGTCGGCGAACGGGCCGACGCCGAGCGCATGGTCGCTGAAACGGTGGGCGCTTACGGACGGCTGGACGCACTCGTGAACAACGCCCAGTCATCAGTGCAGAGGTTCCTCGCCGACACCACGGACGAAGACGTCATGCTCGCCTTCCGCAGCGGGGCGATGGGGACCCTCTACACGATGCAGTCCGCCTTTCCGCACCTGAAGGAGCGCGGCGGATGCATCGTCAACTTCGGCTCCTCCACCGCGATCACTGGTGACGCGAGCTTCGGGTCGTACGCGATGGCGAAGGAAGCGATCCGAGGGCTTACCCGGGTAGCCGCGACCGAGTGGGGCCGGTACGGGATCCGGGTCAACACCGTCGTCCCGAGCGCGATGTCTCCCGCCGCGCAGGAGTGGCGGGACCGCCATCCCGAGACATTCGCCGCGCATGTCCAGCACACGCCGCTGGGGCGCCTCGGCGACTGCGAGTCGGACATCGGCCGGGCCATCGCCGCACTCGTGAGTGACGACATGCAGTACCTCACCGGCGGCACGTTGATGCTCGGAGGCGGGCGCAATGCCCAGTAAGGCCAGTGTTACCTTTGCCGGTCTCGTCGACGCTGACGCGTTGTTGCAGCAGGCGGCAGACGAGACGGCGCTGTCCGACTTCGGAGGCGATGGGTTCCGGTCATCGCTCGACCGATTCGTCGCCGTGCTCGCCGATTCCGGCCAGTCACCCCCTGACAAGGTCGCGGCATACGGCCAGATGGTCAACGTCCTGTCGTGGCGGCTTCGAATGATTGCCGACCGGGAGCGATACCCGGCCATCGCCGAGGAGCGCATCGTCGCGCCACTGATCGTCGTGGGTTTTCCGCGGTGTGGGACCACGCTGCTGCACGCCCTGTTGACCGAATGCCCCGGCAACCGCGCTCCGCTCTGGTGGGAGCTGGCGCGCCCATCACCCCCGCCATCCCTGGCGTTGCCCGGGGATCCTCGGGTGGGGGCGGCGACCCGCGACATGGAGCGGTGGCTCGCCGAGTACCCCGGCTTCCTGACGCAGCACCCCTACCACGATGGGGGCGGCGGGTCGTCGATGGAGTGCGAAGCGCTGATGGTCCACGACTTGCGCAATGCCTATCCGATGCTCTTTTCCAAGGTCCCGTTCTTCACCCCCTGGGCGGACAACTCCGATCCGGTCGCCTCCTACCGCACGCATCACGCACTGCTGCAGCACCTGCAGTACGGAGGACCGCCCGGGCGCTGGGTCCTCAAAGGCGTGGAGCACCAATACCGCCTGGGCGCGTTGCTCAATCAGTATCCGGACGCCATGCTCGTGTGGCCGCATCGCGACCCCGTGGAGGTCTTCGGCTCCCTCTTGGCGGTCACGTTCGAGGTGCTGCGCTTCAGCGGCGCTGACATCTCGGATCCGCGCGCTTTCAGCGAGCGCATGCTCTCCGACTATGCGGACCGGGCGGAAACGGCGATGAAGGATCCCATCGCGCTCAGTGAGCGGGTCTGCCACATTCGCTATCCCGATTTCGTCCGCGACCAGGTCGGCACGATCGGCCGGATCTATCGGCACTTCCAACTCGACCCGGAGGGCATCGAGCCTGCGGTGCGCTCGTGGCTGGCCGACCCGGCAAACCGGCCGGATCGACACGGGAAGTGGAGCTACGACCTGGCGACGTTCGGCGTCACCGAGGACGAGGTGCGGGATCGGTTCCGGGCCTACAGCGATCATTTCGGGATCTGAGGTCTGCCGTGAAGTTTCTCCATGTAGGGATGAAGGTCGACGACATCGAGCGGTCGCAGCGCCTGTACGGCGAGCTCTTCGGGATGTCGTGGGAGCCGGTTTCCGAACACGCGCTGCCCGATGCGCTGCTCGAAGGCGAGGTGATCCCCAGCCGCACTCTCGTCAGTCACGGATGGACCAGCGACGGCACCGAGATCGAGATGGTGCAGGTCCTCGAAGGCCGGACGGCGGACCATCTCGTGCTGGGCGACCGGGAAGGTCTCTCGCACATTGCCTTCTCGGTTGACGATCTCGCTGCCGCAGTCGAGAGCGCGGAAGCGGCCGGCCTGACAAGGGTTTCCGAATGGTCCTCGCCCGCAGTCGATTTCGTCTTCTTCTCCGGAGCCGCGCTGGGAGGCCTGCTCGTCCAGCTCGTCTGCTTCAAAGCTCCACGCGCCCTCAAACGTGACTGACGCCGGGCCGCCGGTCTAGCGCAGGTAGGCCTGGCCCCCGTCGAGCGCGATCGTGGTCGCGGTCAGGTAGGAGGCGGCATCGCTGCACAGGAAGGCGACAGCGCGGCCGATGTCCTCGAGCGGATCACCCAGCCGGTGCAAGGGAATCGAAGCCATACTGCGCTCGTACTCCTGCGGATTGTTGTCTGCGAAGTCCCTGGCGGCGGGCGTCATCGAGGCCGGCAGGACGGTGATGACACGAATGCCGTCGGCCCCCCACTCGACCCCAGCGACCCTGCTGAGGGTCGCAGTGGCGGCCTTCACCGCCGAGTAGACGCCGCGGCCAATCGGTTGCGGATTCACGCTCGTCGGGCTGCCCAGGTTGATGACCACGCCGTGACCGCGAAGGTGGGGATGGCACGCGCGCATCAAGCGGAATGTGGCCAGCGTTCCCGATTCCCAGCACGCCTGTAGGGCTTCCTCAGAGATGTCGAGCAGGGAGCCGGGCGCATTCTGCTGCGCGTTGTTCACCAAGATGTCGAGTCCACCGAGGGCCTCGACCGTGGCCGCGACGCACCGTGCGATGTCCGCGGGTTTCGTCACGTCGCCGCCGAGAGCGATCGCCGTCGCGCCATCGCTCGTCAGCGCGTCGGAGGCGGCACGGACCTTGGTCTCGGTGCGCCCCATCAGCGCCACACTCGCGCCCTCGGCGACGAGTGCCTGCGCGATGCCCAAGCCGATTCCCTGACCGCCGCCGGTCACCAGTGCCCGCCGTCCCGCCAGCGCGCTACCCATGTGCCTCACCGCTCTCTGGTCGTGCTCTGGAAAGCCTGCCAGCTCGGCCAATCCTCGGGCAGGTTGCCCCGGCCCACCTGACGCGCCGGCCACAACGCCGCTGGTTGGTCGAGGGGCCGCACCATGGCGTCGACTCCGTAAAAGAGCTGGTGGCGGCGTCGGGTGAAGAACCAGTGGCCGTCGCGGCGCTCGTAGTCGTCCTCATACGCGATGGCCTGCCGATCCCACCTGCCCGGGCTCCCCATCTCGGCGAAACAGTAGACCGTGCCGGCCGCCTGGTTACGATCCGTGATGTTGATGACATGGGTGCCGATGTTGAGGAAACTCACGTGTTCCAGGCCCAGCATCGGCTCGAACGTTTCCCTCAGTGCTGTGCGTCCCGTGCGTCCGGGAGCAGCCTTGACGTCTTCCACGAAGAGCTCCACCAGCGCGTCGAGATCACGGGAGTCCACAGCGAGCGCGTAGCGCGCGGCAAGCTGACGGATTTCTTCGTACGCCAGCAGCCGTTCGACACCGCTCATGTCCGGCGGCGGCGGGCGATGCGGGCCGAAGCGCCGATGGTCGCTCATCTGTATTCCTTTTCGTTGCTCAGCTGATGGTGTAGCCGCCGTCGACGGCGATGTGTTGGCCCGTGACGAATCGCGATGCGTTCGACAGCAGGTACGTAACGATGCCGAGCGCATCATCCGCCGTCCCAGCGCTGCGGATCGCCTGCCTGGAGGCGAGCCACTGCGGCGGCTGTCCTGCGGCCGACGTCATCGGCGCCGTCATCTCTGTCGCGAAGAATCCAGGCGCGAAGGCGTTGACCCGGATCCCATAGCGTCCCCACTGCATGGCGAGTTCTCGGGTCAGGTGCGCCAGACCGCCTTTGGCCGCGCAGTACGCCGCCTGCGGGATGGTCGCGCCCGTCGTGACGATGGCTGCGGTCGAGGTGACATTGACGATGGACCCGCCGCCCCGCTCGCGCATCGCAGGCATCACCCGCTTGGCAAGGTCGAAGGGTGCCACCAGATCCACCTCGAGCACCGCGCGGAACTCCTCGGTGCTTTGCCGGCCCGCCGGGACCCCGCTGCCGCTGATCCCAGCGTTGTTGACGAGCCCATCGACGCCGCCGAAGACCGACAACGCGTGGTCGACGAGCCGCGCCCGATCGTCATCGTCCGCAACGTCGCACGCTACGGGCAACACGTTCCCGCCGATGTCGGCAGCGATCGCTTCCAGACGGTCGAGCCTGCGTGCGGCCGCCACCACCAGAGCGTCCGCGCCGGCCAGTCCACGGACCAGGTGCGCCCCGATTCCGGCGCTCGCACCCGTGACCATGACGACCCGGCCTGCGACGCCGAAAAGCCCGCCGCCTTCGGCCCTTGCACCGCCCGCCGTGGTCATGCGAGGTGGCGCGCTCTCACTGAACCGATGGCCTCGGCCATTTCGCTGCCGGTGCTTGCCAGCACCTGGGTACGGTTCTCGAGCGCCGTCGTTGCGGCGAAGCTCGGCGCGTCGATCGCGAGCTGCAGAAGCTCTTTCGTTTGCTCGACTCCGAAGCGCGGGTTCGCCGCCACCTCGCGTGCAAGGCGCAAGGCCCCGTCGAGGGCGGGGTCACTGATGCCGTTGACGACCCCCCACTGCAGGGCATCCGCCGCGAGCAACGGCCGTCCGGTCAGCATGAGCTCTGCCGCCCGTGCGGTTCCGACCAATCGCGGCAGCAGGTAGGAAATCCCCATCTCGCCACCGGACAGGCCCAGCTTCACGTTCGCCACCACGAATTTCGCCGAGCTCGCACACACCCGCAGGTCCGCGGCCAGCGCGATGGCCAGGCCGCCTCCTGCGGCCGCGCCGTTCACGGCCGCGACGACGGGCGGGCGCAGGGCACGTATCCGTTCTGGAATTGCCGCCCAGCGCTGCTGGCCGCGCAGCCGTGATCGCGGCGATTCGCGGTCACCGGCTGCCAGCTCGCCGGCGGTGTCGCTGGACAGATCGAATCCGGCACAGAATCCCCGGCCCGCGCCGGTGAGGACGACGACTCGGCACTCGGGATCGGTGTCTGCGGAGTCGAGAGCGGCAGTGAGCATGTCGATGAGCTCATCGGTCAGGGCGTTCAGCCGGTCCGGCCGATTGAGGGTGATGACGCTGATGCCGGGCTCCGGATTGCTGCAGAGAACGACGTCAACTTCGGGCATGACGGCACCGTGGCACGCTGGTACCGTTCAGTCAAATCATCTGACTACTAAGGCGGCGCGATGACGAGATTGCTCGAGGGAATCCGAGTGCTCGAATCGGCGCAGCTCTTCAATGGTGACCGCCTCGGCGGGTTGCTCGCCGACCTCGGAGCAGACGTCATCAAGGTGGAAAGTCCCGGCCGCGGCGACTATCTGCGGGACTTTCTCGGGCAGATCACGCCGCACCACAGCCCGGCGCACGTCGAGGTCAACAAAAACAAGCGCAGCGTCACGCTCAACCTGCGCGCCGACGAGGGACGCGCGGTCTTCTGGCGACTACTCGAAACGGCCGACGTGATCGTCGATGGCAACGTCGCCGGGACGATGGACGCGCTGGGTGTGGGATACGACGCCGTGCAGTCGCGCAAGCCGGACATCGTCTTCTGCCACTACTCGGGCTTCGGCGCCGCGGGCCCGTACGCCGTGATCCCGACGCACGGGCAGATGATGAACTCGCTCGTCGCCGGCACGCCGACCGCGAAGGACGACGAGGGCTTCCTGCATCCGCGTATCCCGTCCGACCGCATGGGATCCACGGCCAATGGCGGCGAGGGAACGGCAACGGGCGCGGCGTACGCAGCCATGCACGTCGCGGCGGCTTTGGTGCAGCGCGATCGCACGGGTAACGGCTGCTTCATCGATGCGGCCGGAGCCGACGGTGTCGTGGCGAACTCCTGGGTCGCGTTGACGTACGCGCTCAACGACCACCGCATCACCGATCGCAGCACGATGCCGGCCCGCTCGGACGGGGAGAACGTCGGAGCCAAATACCAGTTCTACGAGACCCGAGACGGCAAGGTCGTCCTCTTCTGCTGCATCGAGCCCAAGTTCTGGCGGAGTTTCTGCGAGGCCATCGAGCGGCGGGATCTCATCGGCGAGGAGACCGAAGCGCCCGTCGAGTGGGCGAACGACGTCGAACTGCGCGGCGAATTGCAGAGCATCTTCCACGGCCGCGATCTCACCGACTGGGTCGCGATGGCAGCCAAGCACGACATCGCAATGGGCCCGGCCTATCAGGAAATGGCGGAGCTGCCGGCGGATGAGCACCTGCGCTCGCGCGGGCTGTTCGTCGACGGGGTGGATCCGGAAGGCGCGCCGTACACGTACATCGGCTTGCCGGCCCTCGTCAGCGGGGACCCGTTCGAGGTGCGACGCCCGGCGCCGGATCTCGGCCAGCACACCGACGAGGTGCTTGGCGAACTCGGTTACCTGGCAGCAGACATCGAACGTATGCATTCCGAGCGGGTGGTGTGAGGATGGGCATGCTCGACGGCAAGGTCGCGATCGTGACCGGCGGAGGCCGCGGCCTCGGTCGCACGCACTGCTTAGCGTTTGCGTCCGCCGGCGCGACGGTCGTGGTCAACGACCTCGGGTCAGGCCTGCACGGCGAGCAGACCGAAGAATCGCCGGCTGAGGCCGTCGCCGCGGAGATAACGGCCGCCGGTGGGCAAGCGGTCGCCGACCACAGCTCGGTGACCGACTGGGACGCGAGCGAGGCGTTAGTGGAGCGCACGGTGAAGGAGCACGGCCGGCTCGACATCGTCGTCAACAATGCCGGGATCATCCGCGACAAGATGCTTTTCTCCATGTCCGAGGCGGAGTTCGACGCCGTCATCGCCGTCCACCTCAAGGGCACCTTCGCCATCACCCGTCACGCGTGCGCTTACTGGCGGGCCGCGTCCAAACGCGGTGAGACGGTGGCCGGCCGCGTCATCAACACCACGTCCGGCACCGGCCTTTTCGGCAACGTGGGACAGGCCAACTATGGCGCGGCCAAAGCGGGAATCCTGTCACTGACCGTCGTCACTGCGTTGGAGATGCGGCGCTATGGCGTGACGGCCAATGCGATCTCTCCTATTGCTGCGACACGGATGACGGCCGATCTCACGCTGGCGCCCGGCCAGTTGGCTGCCGACTTCGACCCGCGCGATCCGGCCAACGCCTCCAGGGTCGTTGTCTACCTTGCCTCGGACGCCGCGTCGTGGCTGACGGGTCAGGTCTTTCGCATCGACGGCAACCGCGTCCAGCGAATGCAGGGATGGGCCGCAGTCGGCGAGTACAGCAGCCGTAGCGGGGGAGCGTTCGAGCCGGAGGAACTCGTCGACGGTCTCGCTGAGTTGTACGGGACACTGCCCAGCGGGCGGGTCGCCGTCGCTCCGCGATGACGGCGACACAGGGTTCCCCGACGTCGTCGACCGAAAGGCGCCTGTGATGGAACTGCGTGATGACGTCGGCGAGGCGGCCTTCCGGGCCGAAGTTCGCGACTGGCTCGCCGATCACCTTGTTGGCGAGTTCGCGGCCCACCCCGGCGTCGGTGGGGTCTCGGACGACGGCCATTGGGAGCTGCGGCTCGAGTGGGAAAAGCTGCTTGCGCAGGCGCGGCTGCTCAACATCACCTGGCCCGAGCAGTACGGCGGCCGCGGCGGCACCCTGAGCCAGGAGATCATCTTCCATCAAGAACACGCCGCCGCTGCCGCACCTTACTGGGTCGGCGTGCACGGTCGGGATCTGTTCGGCCCCACGCTGCTGCACCACGGCACCGCAGAGCAGAAGAGCCGCTTCCTGCCCGCCATCACCGGCGTGGCGGAATTCTGGGGGCAAGGCTTCTCCGAGCCCGGCGCGGGATCGGATCTCGCGAGCCTGCGCACCCGGGCGGTGCTCGATGGTGACGAGTGGGTGATCGATGGCCAGAAGATCTGGATGACCTTCGGCGCATACGCGGACTGGCTCTACCTGCTGTGCCGCACGGACTCAGATGCCCCGAAACACAAGGGGATCTCCTTGCTGCTCGTGCCGGCGCGACAGCCTGGCGTCGACATCCGGCCGATTCGCAACATCGCCGGTAGCCGTGAATTCTGCGAAGTGTTTCTCACCGGCGCGCGCACCAAGGCCGATCTGGTCGTCGGGCCGGTGCACGGCGGGTGGGGCGTTGCCATGGGCACCGTCGGCGCGGAACGTGTCCTGACGACGCTGCCCTACGCCTACGCCTTCGAGCGGGAGTTGCGCGCGTTGATTCGCGTGCTGCGGGACCGGGGGCGGACCCAGGATCCACTGGTACGCCAGCGGCTGGCCGATGCCTGGGCCGGGTTGGAGATCATCCGCTTCACCAACCTTCGGCTGATTACCGGCCTCATGCAAACCGGCACGCTCGGGCCGGAATCGTCGGTGAGCAAGCTGCAATGGGCGCAATGGCACCGCGATCTGGGCGAGCTGGAGATGCAGCTGCTCGGGCTCGCCGGCGACGTCGTCGGCGAGGACTACGAACTCGACGACTTCCAGAAGAGCTTCCTCAACAGTCGCGCCGAGACGATTTACGGAGGAGCGCTCGAGATCCAGCGGACCATCGTCGGTGAGCGCGTTCTCGGTCTCGCCAAGGAGCCCACATGACCAACGTGGGGCTGTACTTCGACCTGCGCAATCCGCCGGGGTCACGGGTTGACCCCACCCGGCTCCACGGTTTCACCCTGGAGATGTGCGAGGAGGCCGAGCGGCTCGGCGCCCATTCGGTATGGCTGACAGAGCATCACCTCTTCGACGACGATTACATCGCGCAACCATTGGTGTTTGCCGCGGCGATCGCTGCCCGGACCCGGCGGGTACGGATCGGTACCGCCATCGTCATCGCGCCGCTGCATTCGCCGGTGGAAGTCGCAGAGCAGTCGGCTCTCGTCGACGTCGTAAGTGGCGGACGGCTCGACCTCGGTCTCGGCGCCGGGTACCGGGTGCCCGAATACCAGCTGTACGGGGTCTCCCCAGAAGGCCGCTACGCAGCCACCGATGCGATGGTGCGCGAGGTGAGGCGGCTGCACCGCAAGGGCGGAGTCACGCCCGGCCCGGTTCAGGATCCGCTGCCGATCTGGCTCGGTTACATGGGCCCGAAAGGCGCCCGCCGGGCGGGCCTGCTCGGGGCGCCGCTCCTGACGGCCAGCGCGTCCTCGTGGGTGCCCTACCGCGAGGCGCTGCTCGAAGCCGGTCACGATCCCGCGACGGCCCGGATGGCCGGCGGGATTCAGGCCTGGGTGACCGACGATCCTGAGCGCGATTGGCCCCGCGTGCGCGGCCACCTTGCCTACCAGCAGGACTCGTATCGCCGGCACATGGTGGAAGGCACCGGCCAGCCGGTGCCTCCGCCGCTGGATCCGGACAAGCTCATCCGCCGGGAGGCCCGCGGTCCGCTCGGCTACTTCTGGTACGGGACACCGGAGGACATCGCCCAGCGCATCCGGGCCTATGTCGGTGACGCGCCGGTCGAGACGGTGTATCTGTGGGCGTCGGTCGGCGGAATGGCGGAAGATCTCATCGCCCAGCACGTGACCACGGTCTGCACCCGGCTCGCCCCGCTGCTGAGCGAAACCGACCCGATGGGAGAGCGCTGACATGACCGAACGTCTGGCCGGCCGTACCGCGGTGGTGACCGGCTCCGGATCCGGTATCGGCCGGGCGACGGCCCGCAAGCTTGCCATGGAAGGGGCCCACGTCGTCGTGAACGACCTGGTGCCTGAGCGGGCCGAGGAGACGGTTGCGCTGATCACGGAATCGGGTGGAAGCGCTCAAGCTCGGGCCGGCGACGTGACCGATCCCGCCTTCGTCGGTGCGCTCGTCGACCAGACCGTGGCCGACCGGGGCCGTCTCGATGTCTTCCACAGCAACGCGGGAGCGGGTCTCGCCCAAGGGCCATTGCTTTCCATCGCCGACGACGGATGGCGCGCCGACATCACCCTGAACCTCAATGCGATGTTCTTCTGCGTCCGCGAGGCGCTACGCGTGATGGTGCCGGAGGGACGGGGTTCGATCGTGTGCACCTCGTCAGCGGCCGGTGTCGGAGCGGTGCCTGGCACCGGTCCTTACGGGTCGGCCAAGGCCGGCATCCTGGCGCTGGTGCGATCGGCCGCCGTCGAGTACGGATCCAGCGGTGTGAGGGTGAATGCCGTGGTGCCCGGATCTGTTCAGACGCCGGCGTTTCTGGAGTGGATCGGCAGCGAGGAGCGGCTGGCCCGATACGCCAGCCAGATCCCGATGGGACGGATGGCACGGCCCGAGGACATTGCTGATGCGGTCGCGTGGCTGGCATCCGACGAAGCCTCGTACATCACCGGCATCGCGCTGCCGGTGGACGGCGGCGCCACCGCAGCGCTCCAACAGCCGCACGTCGACTAGGGGCTCGCGGCCTCGCCGGAGACGTGGGCGGCGAAGAGAGCTCGCGCTTCGTCGAACAGCACCTTGCCGTTCGGCGCGCGCGGTATCGATGCGACGATCGCCTCGCGCGGCACTTTGTACCCGGCTAGCCGCGCGCGGAGAAAAGTCAGCAGGTGCGGCAGGTCGAGGTCGCGACCCGCGATCGGTTGCACGAGTGCGACCACGCGCGAACCGAAGCGCTCATCGGGGATGCCGATGACGAGGCAGTCCTCGACACCCGGATGCAGGAGGGCGACTTTCTGGACTTCCTCCGGGAAAACCTTTTCGCCGCCGGTGTTGATGGTCGACGTGCCGCGTCCGACCAGCGTCACTGTCCCGTCAGGGTTCCAGCGTCCCCAGTCACCCGGCAGGACGTAACGCTGGCCGCCTACCGTGCGAAAGACGGCTGCCGTGCGCGCCGGATCGTTGCGGTAGCCGCGGCCGACGGTCGGCAGCAGGAACTGGCCGAGTTCGGCGCTGTCTTGCGGGATCACGCTCTCGTCCTCGGGACGGATCAGCAGCAAACCCTGTGCCGGCACGAAGGCATCAGTGCTCGCGGGATCACCGCTGCGCACCACTTGCGATCCGATCGTGGCACCCTCCGTCGACCCGCAGGAGTCGACCAGGGTCACCTGCGGAATGTGCTGCAATAGCGCGTCTTTGACGGCTCCGCTCCAGGCCACACCGGCCGACGTGATCGTCACGAGACTGGAGGTGTCGTACGCACTCGAGGTCGCCGCCCTTGTCTCCAGCGCGCGCAGCATCGGGCGGGCGAAGGCGTCGCCGACGATCGAGACCGTCGTCGGGCGATGCCGCTCCACCGTCCGGAACAGCTCGTCCGGGTCAAAACTGCGGGCGGTCAACGTCGCGACGGCGCCTCCGAGCGCGAGCACCGGGAGCGACGCCATGATGAGACCGGTGCTGTGCATCATCGGCGACGCGGGAACCGCGGTCGGAGAACGCCGGGTGCGACGCAGCGCCAACGCCCGCTCGAACGCCGGCGCGTTCCAGTCGAGATCGTCGAGCCCCAGATTGAGCCGGCCGAGCACCGCGGTGTTGTTCACCGCCCGCTCGATCACGTACTCGACGCCCTTGGGCAATCCCGTCGTCCCTCCGGTGAACGACAGGAAGACATCGCTTCCGGGACGGTCGATCCGCGCCGCCGGCGCAAAGGAGTCGAGCAGCGCCTCGTAGCCGGCCGTGCCGTGCGCCGCCGCGTGGTTGCGAGCGTCAGCGTTGCCGTCGTCGACCTCGACGACGAGGCGTAGCTCCAATCCCTGACGAGCGAGCCCGACCCGCTCCGCCAAGCTGGCGTGGTGCACCAGTACCCGTGCGTCGGCCTGCTGCAGCAGGTCGCGCATCTCCTGGTCGAGGTACCGGTAGTTGACGTTGGCCGGCACCGCGCGAATCTTCAGTGCGGCAAAGAAGACTTCGAGGTATTCGCTGCAGTTGTAAAGGTCGATGGCGATGGTGTCGCCCGGCTTGACGCCGGCGTCCAGGAACGCGCTTGCCAGCCGAGCCGCGCGCGCGTCGAAGTCCGACCAGCTACGCCGCAGATCTCCATGAATGAGTGCCGTCTGGTCACCGAACGCGTCTGCAACGCCTTCCCAGACCGTCGCGAAGTGTTCGTTCATGGCCATCAGCCGATCCAGCCGCGTGGCGGGTGTCCGGGGAACAGCACATCGTGGTGATACACGAGCCGCCCGGTGAGGCTTGCAGGGGTCGCCAGCAGCAGCCGTACGGCGGCTACGGCGACGCGACCGGTCGGGGCGATCCCGTCCATGCCGGGGCGATCAGATGCGCTCGATGATGGTGGCGGTGCCCATGCCACCGCCCGTACACATGGTGACGAGCCCGGTGGACAGGTCGCGCCGCTCGAGTTCATCGAGGACGGTCTGGAGCAGGATGGGGCCGGACGCGCCGATGGGGTGCCCGAGCGCGATCGCGCCGCCGTTGACGTTGACCTTCTCGGGGTCGATATCGAGGTCCCGGATGGTCTTCAGCGGTACGGCGGCAAACGCCTCGTTGATCTCCCACAGGTCGATGTCGGCCACGCTCATGCCGGCCTTTTCAAGGCATCGCTGCGAGGCCGGCCCCGGAGCCGTCAGCATGATGACCGGTTCCGCTCCGGCCACCGCGGTCATCCGGATCCGCGCCCGGCCGCGCAAGCCGTGCGCCTGGGCCCACTCCGACGAGGCCACCAGGATCGCGCCTGCCCCGTCGACAACCCCGGACGAGTTGCCTGCATGGTGTACGTGCTGCACGTCCGCGATCTGCGGATAGACCTCGCGGCACATGTCGTCAAAGGTTCGGTCGTAGCCGTCGAGCACCGCGCCGCCCATCGCCTCGAACGAGGGCCGCAACTTCGCCAGGCTCTCGATCGTCGTACCGGGACGCGGGAATTCCTCGTGGTCGAGCGCGACGGCACCGTCATCGCCGCGTACCGCAATCAGCGAGGAGTCGAACCGCCCCTCGGCAAGCGCCTTCTCACACCGCTCCTGACTCTGCACCGCGTAGGCGTCCACGTCAGCCCGGCTGAAACCCTCGAGCGTGGCGATGAGGTCGGCCGAGATCCCTTGCGGCACGGTGGGGTAGCGCTCGCGCAGCTTCGGGTTGCGGCCGTCGATCGTGGGGGACCCTTCCCCGCCCGGCCAGCGTGACATCGACTCGACGCCGGCGCCGACAACCAGGTCTTGATGGCCGGACAGGATGCCGTGCGCCGCGTAAGTGACCGCCTGCTGGCCGGATCCGCAGAACCGGTTGAGGGTCACCGCCGGGACCTCCACCGGCCACCCGGCGGCGAGCACGCTGAGCCGCCCGATGCTGTCGCCGTGGTCGCCCCATTGAATGCCGTTGCCGACGGCCACATCCTCGACGTCTCGAGGATCGATGCCCGTCCGGTCTGCCAGGGCGTTGAGCACCTGAGCGAGCAGCTCCTGCGGATGGATGCCGTGCAGCGCACCGGTCGCCTTGCCGCGCCCCCGCGGCGTGCGTACCCCGTCGATGATCCAGGCTTCGCGCACGGCATTCTCCCTTAGTCTCGCAACAGGCATATCATCATACCGATTGCCGAGTCGAGCCAGGAAGGGTGACGAGTATCAGCACCACAGCGAACGCGCCGTTCCGCCCGCTGACCGGCGTTCACGTCGTCGACACCGGCCGGTGGGTCGCGGCGCCGTGGACCGCGCAAACGCTGTCCTGGCTCGGGGCGCGCGTCGTCCGGATCGAACCGCCCGGCGCAGACCCGCTGCTCGGCCTCGCACACGGCCCGTCGTCGACGGCTCAATGCCTCTATGACGAGGCCAACCGTGGCAAGCAGGTCCTGCATCCCTCCGACGTGCGGTCATACCTGGCGACCATCGAGGAGCAGGTGGCCGTCGCCGATGTGCTGATCGACGATCACACGCCGGCGGAGCAGGCCGAGCTCGGGCTGGATCTGGCGCGGCTGCGATCGACCTGTCCTGGCCTCGTCATCGTGTCCGTCACCGGTCACGGGTTGTCGGGCCCGTCCGCAGACCGGGCGGCGTGCGAGCTCACGGCATACCACTCCGGTGGTGAGGGAGCGACCCTGCCCTCGGAGAACGTGTACCGGCTCTTTCCCGACCGGCCACCCGTGCGTGCCGGGCGCTTTCTTGCCGACCACGACACGGGGCTGACGGCGGCGGTGGCGGCGCTAGGCGCGCTCTTCGGCCGCGCGCGGTCCGGTTCGGGGGAGCTGGTGGAAGTCGCGGCCGACGAGGTGGCGTGCGGGCTGAACCGCACGACGCTGTCCCGGGCCTTCTTCGAGCATCACGACTATGACCGCACCTACCGGGGTTACGACTACGCCGGGGCGCTGCGCTGCGCCGACGGCTGGGTTGCCATCCGACCGGTCGAGGAGCGGCACTGGCAATCGTTCTGCCGCCAGATCGGCCGCGCGGATCTCGCCGACCATCCGCTCTTCGCCGATCGCGGGCTGCGCTATGACAATGCCGACGCGCTGACCCTGGAGCTCGAGCGCTATACCGCGACGCGTCCGCGGGAAGAGGTGCGCCGGGCATTGCTGGCGGCCGGCTGCCCAGGCGGCCCGTTCCTCGAGCCGGCCGAGCTGGCAGATGACCCGGCGATCGCCTCCCGCGGGCTGCTCGGCCCGGTGGGCGGCGGAGGCCGGGCACCAGTCCGCTCCTTTCAGGTGGGCCGTCGAGCGCAGCCGATGGCGCGGCCCCCCGAGCCGATCAGCCCCGGCGTGCTGCCGCTCACCGGCATCCGGGTAGTGGACCTGACCTGGGTGGCGGCCGGACCGTACGCCACGGAACTGCTGGCCTTCCTCGGCGCCGAGGTGGTTCGCGTCGAATCGCCCGCGACCCCGGATCTCTTCCGGCGCAACATGTCCGACGCATCGGCGGATCTCGACTCGTCCATCCGCTTCATGGACCTGAACCAGGCGAAGGAGTCCGTCGTCGCCGATCTCAAGAGCGACGAGGGTCGCGAACGGGTGCTGCGCATGGTGCAGTCGGCCGACGTGCTCATCGAGAACTACCGGCCCGGCGTCCGCGACCGGCTCGGCTTGTCCGACGAAACGCTGCTCGCCCGCAACCCGGCGCTCGTGATCGTGGCACTGTCCGGGTTCGGGACGGCGGCGCTCGACGCCGATCGTCCCGGCTACGCGTCGGTCTTCAACGCCGAGGGCGGTCTCGGCGCGATGACGGGTTACCCGGACGCTCCGCCGTCCGACATCCGTGACACCAACGACCTACGTGGCGGCACGAACGCCTGCCTCGCCACGCTGGCCGCGCTATGGCATGTCGCGCACGGCGGGGGAGGCCTCGTGGTCGACGCCGCGACCCGGGACGCTTTGGTGGTCCTGCAGGGGCATCTGGTGCTCGCGGCCGAGCGCGGCGCGCGACCGCTTCGCGACGGCAATCGACTTGATTTCGCCGCGCCGTACGACTGTTTCCGCGCGGCCGACGGGCGCTGGGTTGCCGTCGGCGTGCGTACCGACGAGGAATGGGCGCGACTGGTCCCCCTGCTTGATCCGCGGGCGGGTGCTGCGGCGCTTGCCGGGTGGCGGCGGCGGGTGGCTCGCCGTGACGAAGTCGACGCTCTCGTCGCTGCGTACGTCGGCGCCAGGCCGGCGAATGACGTGATTGCCGGGGTCGCTGCTTGCCGGGTCCCGGTCGGGCTCTCCGCCGCAGCGAGCGATCTGCTGGGCGACCCGCATCTGCAGGCGCGGGGGACGTTCCGAACCGTCGATCACCCGCGGCTCGGGGACATCACCCTCGTTGGCGCGCCGTTCCGCTTGCACTCCGTGGGCCAGGCGGATTACGCCAGGCCGCCGTTGCTCGGTGAACACGGCGATCTCGTGGATGACCGGTGGCTCGCCTCGCCCGCGCAGGTCTGAGCGTCAGCGAAGGGCGCCGGACTCACGCCATTGGGCCGCCTGCTCGGCGGATACGCCCCAGTCGCGTAAGGCCGTGTCGGCGTGTTCACCCCGTTTCGGTGCCGGCTGCGGCAACTGCGAAGCCGTCCGGCTGAAACGCGGCGCGGGAGCCGGCTGCACCAATCCGTCGCGCTCGACGTACGTCGACCGAGCCCGAAGGTGCGGATGCTGCGGGGCTTCGGTGAACGACAGCGCCGGCGCCACACAGGCGTCGCTGCCGTCGAAAATCTTCTCCCACTCGTCACGCGTGTGCTCGGCGAATCGCGCCGTCAGCAGGGCGCGCAACTCCGGCCACTGCGACTCGTCGTCGCGCGATGGCACGGTGACCGGGTCGATGCCCATTCGCTCCAGCATCTCCCGGTAGAAGTCGCCTTCCAGCGGGCCCACGGCGAGATAGCCGCCGTCGGCCGTCTCGTAAACGTCGTAGTAAGGCGCGCCGGTGTCACCGAAGTTCGCGCCGGGCTCGTCGCGCCACCGCCCCTGGGCTAGCAGCCCGTAATACATGGCGAGCAGCGTCGAAGCGCCGTCGACCATGGCGGCATCGACCACCTGCCCCAAACCGGACGACCGCGACTCGAACAGCGCTGCCACCACACCGAGAGCCAGCAGCATGCCTCCGCCGCCCATATCGCCGACCAGGCTGAGCGGAGGGATCGGCGCCTGCCCGCGGCGCGCGACATTGCGCAGCGCCCCGGCGACGGCAATGTAGGTGATGTCGTGGCCGGCCCGCTGAGCGAGCGGGCCGGCCTGCCCCCATCCGGTCAAACGTCCATAGACGAGGCGTGGATTGCGGGCCAGGCAGGTTTGCGGGCCGAGCCCGAGCCGCTCCATGACGCCCGGTCGGTAGCCCTCGACGAGGACGTCGGCCGACTCGATGAGGTTGAGCACGAACTCGATACCGCTCGGCTGCTTCAGGTCGACCACGACGGACCGCCGTCCCCGGTCGAGCACTGATTTGCGCGGATCGGCGCCCGCGCGCGCCTGTTCGTACGCCGTCGCGGCCGCTTTCGCGGGCCGGTCGACGCGGACGACGTCAGCTCCGAGGTCGGCGAGCAGCATCACACCGAAAGGCGTGGCGCCGAGCCCGGCCATCTCGAGGACTCGGACCCCGTCAAGCGGGCCGGCCATGCATTCCCTTCCGAGTGGGATCAGAAGATCCCGTAGCCACCGTCGATGCGAAAGACGTCGCCGGTGTGGAACGAGCTGGCCGGGCTGGCCAGGTAGACAGCGATTCCGGCCCAGTCGCCCGGATCGCCCCAGCGGCGCAACGGGATTCGGGGCAGGATGCGCTCGCCCACGATCGGGTTGTCGAGCCACGCGTCGAACTGCGGTGACCGCGTCCACCCGGGCAGCAAGGCGTTTGCCCGAATACCCGACGGCCCGAGTTCGACGGCGATGGACCGCACGAGCGCCACGATCCCAGCCTTGGCGGCTGCATACGCGTGCTCGCGCGGCGCTCCGAAAACCTGGCCGGCAAGGCTCGACGTTGCCACGAGACTTCCGCCTTCCCCAGAGGAAGCCATGTGGCGGGCTGCCTCGCGCAGCGTCAGGTAGGTGCCGTCCAGGTCGACGCGAAGGACTTTTCTCCAGTCGTCGATGGTCGAGTCGAGGAACCGGGGGTTACGCATCTGTCCCGTGACTGCGGCGTTCGCGAAACAGGCGTCCAGGCGCCCGAAAGCATCGGCGCAGCGGGCCATTCCGGCGACAACGGACGCTTCATCGGCAACGTCGACGGTGTCGACGAGCGCCTTTCGCCCGACCGCCGCAAGCTGTTGCTGCGCGGCCGCGTTCTTCTCAGCGTTCCGGCCCCAGATGCAGATGTCTGCCCCGGCGGCCGCGAGTCCCATCGCCATCCCGAGGCCGATGCCCGAATTTCCACCGGTCACGAGTACCGCCCGACCCGTGAGATCCAGCGGATGGCCGGTCGGGGAAGCCGTCGGTGGCGCCGAAACCTTCGTCACCGGAACGCCTCCATGACGTCGGGCCAGATGGCGGGGTCGGCGTCGTAGGTGGCGTAGAACGTCGTCCGCGTGGCCCGGCCCGACAGCTTCTCGCGCAGCCCCTTGCCCACCTCGGCGGGCGCCCCCACGACGGAGAATTCGTGGAGCATCTCGTCGGTGACGAGGTCGCCCATGTCCGACCAGCGGCCCTCCTTGGACAACCGGGTGAGCTCCGGCTGCAGCTCGCCCCAGCCGTGCAGGTCGAGCACTCCGCGGTAGGCCGGTGTCGAGGCGTAGAACGCGATCTGGTCCTTGGTGCCCTTCACTGCGGCTGCCATCTCCCGCTCGTTCCGACCGACCGTGACGAACGACGGGCCGCAGATCTCGAACCCGTCGAGGGTGGCGCCCGACTTCGCGCGGCCGCGTTCGAGCGCCGGTCGGGTCACCTCGTCGAAGTAGCGCGCCGTCCCGAACGGGTGGACGAAGAAACCGTCACCAACTTCGCCGGCAACTTCCGTCATGAGTTCGCCGACACCCGCCACGAAGACCGGCGGAGGCCCGTACTCGTGCGCGGGCGGGGAGAAAAACGGTGTCATCAGTGTGTGGGTGTAGAAGTCACCGCGGAAGTCGAGCTTGGTCCCGTCCTGCCAGGCGGCCCAAATGGCTTTGAGCGCCAGCACGAATTCCCGCATCCGGGGCGCTGGGTGCGACCAGGGCATCGAGAAGCGGCGCTCGATGTGCGGCCTCACCTGTGACCCGAGGCCGAGGACGAACCGGCCTTTGCTGTAGCGCGCGAGGTCGTAGCCGGAATTCGCGACGGTCATTGGTGTACGCGCGAAGGCAATCGCGATGGACGTGCCGACGGTGATGCGCCCGGTGACGTCGGCTGCGTGCAGGCACTGCAGGAACGGCTCGTGCTTGGTCTCGCCGATCCAGAGCCCGTCATAGCCGGACTCCTCGATGGCGCGGGCGCCGGCCTTCGTCAGGTCGATGTCTTTCGCCAGGCTCGCGTCGACTTTCAACGAGACCGTCATCGCTGCACTCCTGTTCGGTACGTGCGTTGCCGTGCTCGTGCGAGAACGGCGCGAGCTACGATCAACTGCTGGATCTCGGCGACGCCTTGGGCGACGTCGAAGAAGACGGCCTCGCGATACAACCGCTCGACCGGAAGATCTCGGGTCAATCCATAAGCGCCGCAAACATGCAATGCCGCGAGTGCGGCCTCTCGTGCTGCCCGTGCCGAGACCAGGCGCGCGGCGGCGGCCGCGGTGGTCACGTCACCGTTGGCGTCAAGCAGCCGGGCACATTCGCTGACGAGGGCGGCCGCGCCGAAGACTCGGGCAGCCGCGGCACCGAGTAGCGCTTGAATGGTCGGGAACCGTTCGCCGATCGGTTCGCCCCGATGCTCACGGGTTATCGCATAATCCGCCGCCTCGTCGACCGCGGCACGCCCGATGCCCGCCGGAACGTGTGCCGCCACCTGCTCTGGCGTTCCGTGCGCGAGCAACGTCATGGCGACTTGGATCGTCGTGCCCGGGTACAGGGCGGCCACCGCGCAATGGCGGGCGACTTCTTCGGTGGCGGCGACGTAGGCGCTGACGGTGCCACCTGCGCCACCGTGCTGTTGCGCGAAGGGTAAGGAAAAGAGCCCGAGGTCGCGGACGGCAGTCCAGAGCTCCGGAGAGAATCGCTGACTGCGGTCGACCTCTGCGGCCAGCGGGGCGATTCGGGTCGCTGCCTGTTCGGCCACGACCGCCCGGAACTCGTGGAGGTCTTCGTCCGTCAGCTGCGCTGAGGTCATCGCGGCACCAGGGCGGCGGCGAGCCGCTCCCATTCCGCGAGCGGTGGGTGCCCGGGGTCGGTGGGGAGAACCTCGACCGGAACGTGGTCTGCGCCGGCGGCAAGGTGTTCTTGCACGCGGCCGGCCACTGCAGCTTCGTCGCCGATGGCGACCAGCGCTCCGACCAGCCGGTCCGACAGCGGAGGTGCCAGGTCTTCTTCTGCAAACCCGTGGCGCAGCAGCATCTTTCGGTACGCCGGGACCTTCGTCGTCGGCACGAGTGCAGCGCGGGCGACCTCGCGACCGAAGGCGGCATCGTTCGTCAGCACGGCCTTGATCGCGGGCGCGAGGAGGGGCCCAGCTCCCAGTGTCTTTCTCGCCCACTCCGTGTGGCTGACGGGGGCAAGGTACGTGTGCGCTCCCCATGCTCGAGTGCCTGCCAATCCGAGCATTCTGGGACCGAGGGCTGCCAGCACCCGGGGGAGTGCGGCATCGCGGCGATGACGCGACTGTTCCTGCACGCTCTCGAGCGTGTCGAGGAAGCCCTCCATCTGCTCCACGGTGTTGGCATAGGACCCGCCGAGCAGCCGCTCGACGACGGCTGGATGGCTGACGCCGAGGCCGAGCAGGAAACGGCCTGGAAAGCGCTCCTGGAGCTGCACCTGCGTCAGCGCCGTGGCCCATGCCCCATGGGCGTGGATCCGCGCGATGCCCGTTGCCACGATGATGCGCTCGGTCGCAGCCAGCTGAAGCGTCGCGTGAGTGAGCACGTCGCGGTCGATCGCTTCGGGCAGCCAAAGGGTCGGCCAGCCCCAAGCGTCAAGTCGTCCTGCGACGGCTTGGGCTTCTGCCGTCGGCAAGGCGTCGAGTTCGCGGGTCCAGACGCCGACGCGGCCGAGATCCACCATCAGCCCTTGCGGCGTGCAAATTGATCGGGAACCGCTTGATATTCCACAGTGTCGTGGGATTGGCTCTCGGCGGCCAGCCCGTACCCGAGCGTCGCAACGGCTGACGCCCGCAGATGCTGATTCAGGACCGCCTTCGTTTCTTGCACGGATTGAGACGGCAGAGCGGCGAGGCGTTCGGCGAAGGCCCTCGCTTCGTCGAGCACGCGATCTTTCGGAACGGCGAACGTCGCCAGACCGAGTCGTACCGCCTCCTGTGCAGGGATCCGGTCGCCGGTGAGCAGGTAGCGCTTGGCCGTCAGCAGGCTGGTGTAGTGCGGCCACGTCACCGCGCCTCCATCGCCGGCCACGAGCGCCACCGCAACGTGCGGGTCGGCGAGGTAGGTGTCCTCGGCAATGACGACGACGTCGCAGAGCATCGCCAGCGTGCACCCGAGCCCGACCGCCGGCCCGTGAACGGCTGCGACCACCGGCACGTGGACATCGAGCATTTCGGCAACCACCCGCCGGGCGTCTCGAAGCGTGCGGCGGCGCAAGGCAAAGTCGCTGTGAAGCACCGGGAAGTCCTCGATATTGCCTCCCGCGCAAAAGGCTTTTCCGGCGCCGGTGAGCACAACGGCGCGCACGTCCATGTCCTGCTCCACGTCACGCCAGGTGTCGTTGAAGGCGCGGTGCAGCGCGGCATCGAAGGAATTGAGCGCGTCGGGTCGGTTCAGCGTGACGGTCCACACCGGGCCCGATCGATCGACCAGGATGGCGTCATCGGCCATGGCACTCTCCCACTAACCGTTAGATGAGATAGCTGAATATAGCGTCACGCCTCTGACCGTGCAGGCTCGCTTTCGGCTTGAGCGCGCAGCACGCGCCGGAGCACCTTTCCCTGACTGTTGCGCGGAAGGTCGGTGACGAACGTCCAGTGCCGCGGCACCTTGAAGCCGGCGAGGCTGTACCGAGCATGGCGGGCGAGGTCGTCCGGCTCGGGTGGCGCGGCGGGATCGGCCGCGACGACGTAGGCCCCGATCTCCTCGCCGAGCCGGCGATCCGGCACTCCGATGACGGCGGCATCGCGCACGGCAGGGTGTGAGCGCAGCACAGTCTCGACCTCCAGGGGCCGGACGTTCTCGCCGCCGCGGTTGATGGTGTCGCCTTTGCGCCCGACCAGGAAGACGTAGCCGTTTCCGTCGATGTGGCCGAGGTCGCCGGTTCGTAACCAGCCGTCGTCGCCCGGCAGGAAGAGGTGCGGCCCGCGAGCGCAGATCTCGCCGATGCCGTCAGCGCCCACCTCCTCGAGTCGGAGCTCCACCTCCGGGGCGGCACGGCCGACCGAGCGCAATAGGTCCGGCTTTCCTGCGAGAGCCTGGCGATGGTCATCGGGGGAAAGAGCGCAGATCGGCGATCCCTCGGTCTGCCCGAAGAACTGCCAGACCTCCACCCCCGGAAGGGCATCGAGCATCGCACGGAGCGTTTCCGGATGGATCGGGGCGGCGCCGTACTGGACGCTGCGCAGCCTCGGCAGGGCGAGCGCGTTCGCGCGCAGCAGCATCTCGATCATCGAGGGGACCAACAGCGCATGGGTCACGTCGAGTGGGGCCAGCGCGCGCCAGGCATCGACGCTGAAGGACGGAAACTGGGCCACGGTCGCGCCAGCCGCCAGCGCGACGGCGAGATTGCCGGAGCCGGCGATGTGGTGAAAGCCTCCGCCGGCCACGAACACGTCTCCGGGAGCGAGCTGAGCGCACTGCGTGTAGACCCGGGTCCTCGCGGCGAGGGCGCCCTGGCGGTAGGCCACTGGTTTCGGGGCCCCGGTGGTACCCGACGTGTGCAGGACCCATGCCGGGGCATCAGGGTCCGTAGGAGGCTCGCCCGGATCGGATCGTGGAAGTGGATCCGGGATGACGGCCAGTTGCGTGCCGCTGGCCCAGGCGACCTCACCACCGAGCTCCGCATGGGCCGGTTCGGCGATCAACACGTCGGCCTGCAATCCGCGAACGGCCGTCGCCAGCTCGGACACCGTCAGGCGTGGCCCAAGCGGTGCGATCGGACGTATCGCCTCGGCGGCGCCGAGGAGCAGCGCCATGGACGGTCCCGTGTCGGACAGTAGCGCGGGCACGGCGAAGGTGCCGCTCGGCGCCACCCGCCGAACCCAGCCGGCAAGCCCCGCAGCGATACCAAGCAGATCGGTGCCGCTCCAGCGGCTCGTTGGGGAGATGACGGTGGCCCGATCGCTGGCGACCGTAGCGGTCACCAGCTGCGACCAGGTCGGGGTCATCGCGTGGCGTCATCTCCTCTAATCCGCTAGATTATAGAGCTACATAAGGTAATAGTCACGAGGATCCGCAGGATCACGGCCCTCGAGTATCGAAAGCGGTGCCGCTTGAATCCCGACCCAGAGCCTGCGCTCGTCCTGTGGGACCTGTCCCCGGATGGCGTGCTGACGCTGACATGGAACCGCCCGGACCGCAAGAACGCGTGGACACCGGACCTGGAATTCGCCTACTTCGCTGCTCTGGATCGCGCGCAGGCGGACCCCGAGGTTCGGGCCATCGTCGTGACGGGCAGCGCAAACGCGTTCTGCCCGGGTCTGGACATGCAACGGTTGGCGACGATTTCGGCTGAGGGCAAGCTGTCGATCGCAGATCGGCGGCCCCAGTACACGCCTCGGCGTTGCCACAAGCCGCTCGTCGCAGCGATCAATGGCCCGTGCGCGGGAATCGGCCTGGTGCAAGCCTTGATGACCGACGTGCGTTTCGCCGGGACCGGCGCGCGCTTCTCGACGGCCTTCACCCGTCGCGGTCTCGGCCCCGAGTACGCGATGGCCTGGGTGCTGCCCCGGCTCGTCGGCGTCGCCAATGCGACCGACCTGTTGCTGTCAGCCCGCACGTTCGGCGCCGAGGAGGCCAAGGAACTGGGGCTCATCAATCGCCTGCTGCCGCCGGACGACGTGCTGCCGGCCGCGCAGGAGTACGCGACCGACCTTGCGCGCAACTGCTCGCCGGAGGCCATGGCGTTCGTGCGCCGCGAGATCTATGACGGCCTGGATCTTGACTTTCGGGAAGCGCTGCGGCGCTCACTTCGTTCGATGGCCCATCTCAATGCCTCGACTGATTTCGCCGAGGGCGTCGCCAGTTTCCTCGACAAGCGGCCACCGCGATTCGCTGCACTGGACGGCGCTTTCGATGCGGGCGAGGTTCTCGGCGTGACGGCGCAGCCACTTCCCCGCCCGGGCGACTGACCTCCGCGCTCAGCTCAGCCGCGGTCGGCCACCGCCGGCCGTGGTTCGCGAGGCAGTCCAAGCACGCCGTCGGCGAGGATGTTGCGCTGCACCTGGGAGGTGCCGGCGTAGATGGTGCCGCCGCGCGCGTTGAGGAACACCTGCGACCAGGAGCCGGTCGAGTTCGGAGCGCCCGGGTCGTCGGTGCGGTAGACGCGCAGCGGTCCCCGGCCTTCCGGCACCACGCCGGCAAGCCCGAGCACGTTCATGGCGAGGTCGGTCACCTGCTGGTGGTATTCGCTCCAGATGAGCTTGAATACGGACGCTTCGGGCCCGGGCGCCTTCTCCGCCACCAGACCCGTCAGCACGCGGTAGCCCAGAAAGCGCATGATTTCCACCGACGACAGGCAGCGCGCAATTCCCTGGCGCACCAAGGGATCGTCCTGCATGCCTTTGTCGCGGACGAGCGTGATCAGCCGGTCGAGCTCGGCCCGGAAGAGCAGGGGCAGCGTCGCGGCCTCGTCACCACGCTCGAAGCCGAGCAGCGTCTGCGCCACCTTCCAGCCCGCGTTCACCGGACCGACCACGTTCTCGGATGCGGTGCGCGCGCCGGTGAAGAAAACCTCGGCGAACTCGGCGTCGCCATTCAACATGCGAATCGGCCGCACCTCGATGCCGGGCTGATCGAGCGGAACCAGCAGGAAGCTGATGCCGCCGTGGCGCGGCGCCTGTGGATCGGTGCGGGCCAGCACGAAGATCCAGTTGGCGCGGTCGGCGGATGACGTCCAGACCTTCTGCCCGTCGATCACCCACTCCGAGCCCTGCAATCGGGCGCGCGTGGAAAGGGAGGCCAGATCGGAGCCGGAGCCAGGTTCGGAGTAGCCCTGGCACCAGACGTGGTCCAGCGAGCGAATGCGCGGCAGGAACTGCTGCTTCTGCTCGTCCGTCCCCCAGACGAGCAACGTGTTCGCCAGCATCTTCACGCTGTAGGTGTCGGTGGCAACTCCGTACGGAAGGCCCGCCCGCGCAAGCTCGTCGACCAGTGCCACCTGGTGCAGCCGCGAGAGTCCGCGCCCCCCGTACTCGACCGGCCAGGTGACGGCGAACAGCCCGCGGCGCACGAGCGTCGCCCGAAAATCTCGGACGAACTGCTCGGCTTCGGCGCGGTCGGAGATGGCGCCCACCCCGACGAAGCCCTCGGGAAGCTCCTCGTCGAGCACGCCGCGAACCTCGGCACGGAAGTCGTCCAGCTGCGGCGGATAGCGGAAGTCCACGGTGGGCAGCCTCCGAGCCGAGAAAGGATAATTAGCTGACTACTCTAGCTGTTAGCCTTAGCTGACTCCTAGAGCGAGGGATTGAACCCTCCCGCCGACGACATTGACGAGGACGTCCAGGCGTCCCCAGGCCTCTATGGCTGCCGTCACGACGGCGTTGGCGCCAGCCGGACTGCCTCAACTCCGCCCATGGCGCCCCCCGAACCGGTGACGACGGCGACCTGGCCGGCGAGGAATCGTCCGCTCATGCGGGTGTCCCGGTGGCGCTCCGAAGCTGGCTGGGCACGTTGACATCAACTCGTTCTGGGTAAATCATCTGTCTAATTGCGACCCTGAGAATAGGGTGTCCGAACGTCGCTGGGAAGGGTGTGGAGGGCGCGGTGACTGACGAGCTGCTGCGCGACCACCAGAAGGACGGGGTCCTGCTTCTCACGCTGCATCGGCCGGAGCGCAACAACGCCTGGAATGCCGACATGGAGACGGCGTATTTCGCTGCGCTCGACGACGCCGCAGCCGACCCGGATGTACGAGCCGTCGTCCTTACCGGGCACGGAAAATCCTTCTGCCCCGGCATGGACATGCAACGTCTCGACGCGGCCTCATCCGGCGCCGTCGGCACGTACATGGAAGGAATCCGGCGTCCGCAGACGGCGGCGCTGTACTTCCCCAAGCCGCTCATCGCCGCCGTCAACGGTGCCTGCGCCGGGATCGGCTATATCCAGGCGCTGATGTGCGACGTCCGTTTCACCGTTCCCGCCGCGAAATGGACGCCGGCGCTCTCGCGCCGCGGACTCAACGCCGAGGACGCGATTGCCTGGCTGCTGCCGCGCATCGTCGGCCTGGCGCGTGCGACCGATCTGCTGCTGTCCTCCCGGGTCGTGCTCGGGACGGAGGCGGTCCGCATCGGACTCGCAACAGAACTGGCCGAGCCCGGCAGCCTCGTCGATGCCGCCTTGGCATACGCCTCCGAGCTGGCGCGCAACTGCTCGCCGGTCTCGCTCGCCCTCGTCAAGCGTCAGCTGCTGCTCGACGCTGAATCGACCCTGGAAGAAGCCCGGCTTCGCTCGGTGGAACTGCTTGCCGAGGCGAAGCGGTACAGCGACTACCGCGAGGGTGTCCTCAGTTTTCTGGAAAAGCGGCCGCCGGCTTTCGCGCCGCTTCCCGAGGAGTTGCAGACGCCGTTGCCGGGGCCCGATCCGGTGAACAGAAAGGCTTGATCAGTGCTGCGCACCCTCTTCACCGAGGAACACCAGGCGTTCCGTCAGCTCTGCCGGACCTTCTTCGAGAAGGAGTGCGCCCCCTTCGGCTCCGAGTGGGAGAGGCAGGGCCACGTCGACCGCGAGGTCTGGAGAAAGGCCGGTGCGGCCGGACTCTTGCTCTGGGAAGCGCCCGAGCAGTACGGCGGCGCCGGCGTCAAGGACTACCGCTACAGCGTCGCGCTCGCTGAGGAGTATTACGCCACGGGCACGACGGGCTTCGGGCTCGCCATGCAGAACGACGTCATGCCGCCCTACCTGCTCGACCTCACCGACGACGAGCAGAAGGCCCGCTGGCTGCCGGGATCGGTGTCCGGCGACATCATCTGGGCCTTGGCCATGAGCGAGCCAGCAGCGGGCTCCGACCTCAAAGCGATCCGCACGACAGCGCGCCGCGAGGGCGTGCACTACGTCCTCAACGGGTCCAAGACCTTCATCACCAACGGGCTGCTGGCCGACGCGGTCATCGTCGTCGCCAAGACCGACCCCGACGCCGGGCACAAGGGCATCTCATTGCTCGTGGTCGAGGAGGGCATGGACGGCTTCGCCCGTGGCCGAAAGCTCGACAAGATCGGCATGCATGCGCAGGACACCTCCGAGCTGTTCTTCAGCGACGTGCGCGTGCCAGTCGCCAACCGGCTCGGCGACGAGGGCCGGGGCTTCTACTACCTCATGCGGGGCCTCGCGCAGGAGCGTCTCGGGACGGCCGTCACCGGCATGGCGGTGGTGAAGAAGGCGCTCGAGGTCACTGTCGACCACGTGCGTACGCGGCAGGCGTTCGGCCAGCCGATCGGGGCCTTCCAGAACACCCGTTTCGAGCTCGCTGACGTCAAGGCGACGGTCGATGCGATCGAGTCCTACGTCGACCGCGCGATCTCGTTGCACGTCTCGGGTGAGTTGTCATCGGATGACGCGGCGTCGGTCAAGCAATGGGTGACCGACCGCCAGTGCGAAGTCGTCGACCGTTGCCTGCAACTGTTCGGCGGTTACGGCTACATGAACGAGTACGAGATCGCTCGGCTCTGGCGCGACAGCCGTGTGCAGCGGATTTACGCCGGTTCCAACGAGGTGCTCAAAGAGCTCGTGGGCCGTTCGATGAACCTTGAAACGACGGGCTGAAAGGGCGAGATGAGCTTGCTGGAGGGGCGGGTCGCACTGGTGACGGGCGCCAGCCGGGGTCTTGGTGCGGCCATCGCCGGGCGGCTGGCCGGCGAGGGCGCTGCCGTGGCCGCCGTGGCGCGCACCCTGGAGCCCGATCCCCGCTACCCGGGCTCGCTTTCCCAGACGGTGCGCGAGATTTCAGACAGCGGTGGGCGGGCGGTGCCGATCCAAGGGAATCTGTCCGACCCGGGCGACCGGGCCCGCATGGTCGCTGACACCGAGCGGCTGCTCGGCCCGATCGACATCCTGGTCAACAACGCGGCCGTCACCTACCTGGGCCACGTCGTCGACTTCTCGGAGAAACGGTTTCGCCTCATGTTCGAGGTGCAGGTCCGGGCGCCGTTCGAGCTGGCTCAGCTGGTGCTGCCGGGGATGTGCGAACGGCGGCGCGGCTGGATCCTGAACATCTCGTCGAAGTCGGCGATCTACCCGGAGGGTCCGCCGTTCGAGCCGATCCAGGAGCGGGGCTTCACCGTTTACGGGATGTGCAAGGCGGCGCTGGAGCGCTTCTCGACCGGGCTGGCTGCGGAGGGCTATCCGCATGGCGTCCGAGTGAACGCGCTCGCCCCGTGGGACAACGTCGCGACCCCCGGTGCGGGCGGTCATGACCTCGTCGACGACTTCGCGCTCGAGGACGAGTCGCTGATGGCGGAAGCGGCGCTGGCGCTCGTGTCCGGCGACATCACCGGCCGGGTCGCCTACTCGGCGCCGCTGCTGGCGGAGCTGAACGAAAAGTCCGCCGGGGCCACTAGGACATGAGGTCGAGAACGGTCTGCGCGGGCTCGTCCTCCAGCATGATGCGAGCAGCCGACTCCAGGTGCTTGCGCCAGTAGGCCTCCGCCTCTCCCGCGGCACCGGAGCGAAGCACCTCGACGAGCTTCTGGTGGCTCCGGTGGGTCCGGGCACGCAGGGTCACCTGGTCACCCGACTCCTTGTGCCGGATCGTCGAGGACGTCGTCGCCTTCTCGATGATGGCGTAGAGCATCCGCACCAGCAGATCCAAGGTCAGATTGCCGGCGAGCTCGACGACGCCGAGATGAAACGCTTCGTCGGCCGCGAGGAAGCTCGCCTCGTCGCCATCGAGCGACGCTTCCTCCGCGGCGAGCAGTTCATCAAGTTTACTGAGGTGAGCTCGCCCACGGCGCTGGGAAAGCAGCGCGGCTGCCTGCGACTCGAGCACCGTCCGGGTATCGAACACGTCGCTGAGCGTGGCTTGCTTGAACTGCAAGATGGCACCCGCGTAGCGGGCCGCCGCCGAGACATCCGGCACGTGGACGCGGGCTCCGCCGTGGGCGCCACGGCGAACGCTGATGAGATTTTCCGCCTCGAGAATCCGGAAAGCTTCCCTCAGCGTCGGGCGCGACACCCCGAAGCGCTCCATGAGCACGGCCTCGGAAGGCAGGGCGTCACCCTCGCGCAAATCCCCCCGGATGATCTGCCGGCGCAGCTGGCCGGCCACGAGTTCACCCGCCTTGGGCACGCGCACGCGATCCATTACCGACACCACTGGCACCTCCGAAGGGCCTCTACCGCCGTTCGAATCGTACGGGTGCCGGGCATTGGGTGCGTACATGTGCCCATTTCGGCGCGTTGCGTCCGCCGTCCAGCTCGCCTCGAGGCCCTTCCAATAAGGCTATTCATTCAGTGATATGTTCGCGTCGATCGAAGGAGGTTCGGGCATGGCGACGTTTCGGTTTCCCGTCGAGGCGGGGCAGATCATGCTGTTCGCGCGCGCGATCGGCGACCCCAATCCGGTCTACAACGACGCTGAGGCGGCTGGAGGCAGCGAGGTCGGCGGGATTGTCGCGCCACCGACGTTCGTGCAGTCGGCGGCGCAATACGACCCCGACTACCCGCTCAGGCCGCGTCTCGGCGAGCCCTGGTTCGGTTCCGGGAAGCGGCCGACCGGCATCGCGACCCCGCCCTCCGGCGGCGGTGGCCTGCACGCCGAACAGCACTTCACCTACCACCGGCCGCTGCGACCGGGTGACCAGCTCACTGTGTCGAGCCGGCCGGGGGAGTCGTGGGAGAAGACCGGTCGCCGCGGCGGCCGGCTCCGGTTCGTCGAGACGATCACCGAGTTCCGTGACGAGCGCGGCGAGCTGGTCGTGACGTCCCGCGGGGTGGGCGTCATCCCGGAGAAGCCCGCGTCCGGAGGGTCCGCCTGATGCCCCTTTCGAAAACGACCACAAGCGTCGGTGACACGCGCGAAGTGATCCTCACCGAAGACCTCACTCGAACGCAGATCGTGCAATACGCGGGCGCCTCCGGCGACTACAACCCGTTGCACACCGATGCCACGTATGCCCAGGAGGTCGCCGGGTATCCCGGCGTGTTCGCCCACGGGATGCTCACGATGGGCATGACCGGCCGCGCGGTGACCGATTGGGTGGGCGATGGCCGGCTGATGGCCTACGGCGTTCGGTTCACCGCTCAGGTCTGGCCGGGCGAGCGACTCGTTGCCCGGTTGACCGTCAAGGACATGCGCCGGGACGGCGATGTGGACGTCGTCGAACTCGATGTGGTGACGCGCAACACCGAGGGTGTGCCAGTGATTTCGGGCTACGCGACAGCTCGCGTCGATCCATAACCATGCGGCATCCTCTCTAGATTATTGCTACGATTCGGTGATGGCCGAACCCGCGGTGCCTCTTGACCGGGTGCACGTGCCGAAAGCTGCTGAGCTGGTCGCGGCGGCACTTCGGCGCCAGATCGTGCGAGGTCAGCTGAAGGAGGGCGACGCCCTCCCGCACGAGTCCGTGCTCATGACCCGTTTCGCCGTGTCCCGGCCGACGCTGCGCGAGGCCTTCCGCGTCCTCGAGTCCGAGGGTCTGATCCGGGTGAGGCGAGGCGCCCACGGAGGGGCACGGGTGCACGTTCCCGACTCCGACGTCGCGGCCCGCTTCACCGGGTTGGTGCTCCAGCACCGCGGTGCGACCGTGGCAGATGTGCTGGAAGCGCGGGCGCTGATCGAACCCCCGGCAGCCGCGATCCTGGCCCGGCGGGGCCACGCTCAAGACGTCGCCGCTCTGTCCGCCAACCTCGAGCGCACGGCCGAGAGCCTGCGCGTTCCCGGCGATCACGTCGTGGAACACACCGATTTCCACGAGTTGATGGCGGAGCTCGCCGGCAACCACACACTCGCCATGCTGACGCGGATGCTCCACCACCTGATCAATACCGCGTGGCAGGAACACCGGGTCGGCCTTCCGGGTGATCAGCGGCTCTCCGAGGACGAGAGCACCGTTCGGGCGCATCGTAAGTTCCTCAGCTACATCGAGGCCCGCGATGCCGAACGCGCCGAGGCCTTCTGGCGCAAGCACATTCGCGACAGCAACGCGGTGCTGCTCGACACCTTGGGCCCCACGAAGCTGCTCGATCTCGGTACGTAGCCTGCGCCGTCGTGGCGCTACGTTACGAGCGGCGGCTATCGATCCACGGCATGTTCTTGTCGACGCGGATGTCACCGGGCAGACCGAGTACCCGTTCGCCGAGGATATTGCGGAGGATCTCCGACGTGCCGCCCTCGATCGTGTTGGCGCGTGCGCGCAGGAACGCCCGCACGGGGGCGTCGGCTTCCCGGCTCCCGTCTGCGTTGATGTCGCGGATGTCGTACGCGCCGTGCAGCATGCCGTCGGCGCCCATCAGGTCAACAGCGAGCGACGTGATCCGCTTGTTCAGCTGCGCGGTGGACAGTTTCGCCACCGATCCTTCGGGTCCGGTCGCCCCGTGCGAGCGGGCCACGTCGGCGCGCATCGTGGTGAGGCGATTGACCTCGATCTCGACGTAGAGCTCCATCAGCGCGTCGCGTAACGCCTTGGCTCCCGGGGACGTCTTGTCGGCCCGGATGTTCCACAAATCGATTGCCTGATGCAGGGCCGGCACTGCCGACAGGCCCTCGCTGAGCATGTACCGCTCGTTGTTCAAGGTGGTCAGCGCGACGCCCCAGCCTCCGCCGACCTCGCCGATGCGCAACGCGTCCGGCAGCCGAACGTCGGTGAAGTAGACCTCGTTGAACTCGGCGTTGCCGGTCAGCTGCCTCAGCGGTCGTACCTCGACGCCGGGAGCGTGCATGTCACACAGGAAGTACGTCAACCCGCGGTGCTTCACCGCGTGCGGATCGGTTCGGGCGACGAGCATTCCCCAGCGCGCGACGTGACCCCACGAGGTCCACACCTTCTGCCCGTTGATGACCCAGTCGTCGCCGTCGCGCTCGGCTCGGGTGGCGAGCCCGGCAAGATCCGATCCTGCGCCGGGCTCGCTGAAGAGCTGGCACCAGACTTCTTCGTGCGTGAACAGCGGCCGAAGGTAGCGGCGGTGCTGTTCCGGTGTCCCGTGCTCCAGCAGCGTCGGGCCGCCCATGCCGTAGCCGAGCGGGTTACCCATGAAGGCGTTGGGCGCACCGGCTTCAGCAAGGCGTTCGTTGGCGTGCTTCTGCAACGCGACGGAGACTCCGAGACCGCCGAGACCGACCGGAAAGGACACCCAGGCGAGCCCGAGGTCGAACTGCGCTCCGAGGAACTCGGTTTCTCCAGTAATCGCTGGAGGATGCTCGCGGAGCAGGCGGTCGAGGCCCGCGTCAACCAGCTCGATTTCAGCTGCCGGGGTGCCGGCCATCAGGCGCTCGGCTCGCTTCCGACCACGGAGACGAAACTGACGCACTCGCCTGGCCCGCCGCCGAGGTTGTGCGTCAGCGCGAGCTTGCGGCCCTGTTCGACGCTGGCGATGCGCCGTTCTTGTGGAGCTTCCCCGCGAAGCTGCAACCATGCCTCGAACATCATCCGCAGCCCGGAAGCGCCGATGGGATGGCCGAACGCCTTCAAACCGCCGTCAGGGTTGACCGGCAGGTCGCCGTCGAGGTCGAAACTGCCCGACAGCACGTCTTTCCATCCCTGCCCCCGCTCGGAGAAGCCGAGATCTTCCATCAGCACGAGCTCCGTCGGCGTGAAGCAGTCGTGTACTTCGGCCATAGCCAGCTCTTCGCGTGGATTCGTGATGCCGGCCTGCTGATAGGCATCCCGCGCTGAGGCAACCACTTCGGGAAACGTGGTGAAGTCGTATGCAGGATTGGCAACGCCCTCCGCCGGGCCCGCCGCGAACGCCAGACCTTTCACGTACAGCGGCTTGTCGGTGTAGCGATGCGCATCTTCGGCGCGCACCACGATCGCCGCGGCCGAACCGTCGGAAACGCCGGAACAGTCGAAGACACCGAGCATTCCGGCGATCGCGGCCGCATTGCGGATGGTCTCGAGGGGCACCGGCTTGCGGAATTGGGCTCGCGAGTTGCGCGCCCCGTTCTGGTGGTTCTTCCAGGCGATGCGGCTGATGACGTCTTTCAACTCGTCCTGGTCGACGCCGTACTTCAGCGCGTACGCAGGCGCGAGCAGGCTGAAGTTGCCCGGCGCCGTCGCGTCGCCGCGGCCGTCATCGCCGGCACCGGGGATGGAGGAGGCGACCAGGCCGGAGAACCCCGAATCCTTGAGCTTTTCCACGCCGACGGCCATGGCGACGTCATACGCGCCGCTGGCCACCGCGTAGCACGCGTTGCGCAGCGACTCCGAGCCTGTAGCGCACATGTTCTCGAGCCGGGTGACGGGCTTGTAGGCCAGCCGCAGCGGTCGCGACAGGGTCATCCCCGACGTACCCGATCCCATCGTGCCGAGCCAGTAGGCGTCGATGTCGTCGAAGCTCAATCCAGCCGAAGCGAGAGCGGCGGTGGTGGAGTCGACGAGGAGGTCGTCGGTCGACTTGCTCCAGTGCTCACCGAAGGTTGTGCAGCCCATTCCGATGATCGCGACCCGGTCGCGGATTCCGTGTGAAGCCATCAATTGCCTCCTGCGTCGCCGGACGTCCCGTTCACCCGCACCGGCTTCGCCTTCCAGAAGTAGTTGTGGATACCGCCTGAGGTGACGAGCCTGCGGAAGGTCATCTCGACCCGCAGCCCGATCGCCGCCTCGTCAGGCGTCGCGTCGGTCAGTTCGCAGCGAAACCGGCCCCCGCCGTCGTAGTCGACGGCGACGAACAGCAGCGGCGGGTTCAGCGAGTAGGCAAGCCGGTCAATCGTGTACGTGGCAAGCGTGCCTGGCACGTCGGCCATGGGTTCGGGGGTCATCTCGTCCACCGCGTGGCAGCTCAGGCACACCCGGCCCGGTGGCAAGTGCCGGGTGCCGCAGGCGCCGCACTTCGACGCGACCAGGCCGAACTTCCAGCCGCGTCGCCGGTAGGCCGGGGCGGCGTAGGGATGTTCGGGATCGGGCCGGCGCGGCGGTTCCCGGTTGAGGAGCCCGCGCCAGGTGAGGTACGTCGGGTAAGGCAGCCCCGGACGGCCCGAGGCGATCTGTTCTCGCACCGGATTGGCGGACCGGTGGGCGGGCAACGCCTCGGTGGTGCGCAGCACCGTCGCCGTTGCGCCATCGGCAAGCGTGAGGACGACGATGGTCTGGTCGGGCTCAGCCCGGTCGAGCACGTCGGCCAGCAGCAATCCGGGGTGTGCCGTTCCGGTGTTCCCGACCGTTGCGGAGAGATCGTCGACGAGCGCCTCAGGCCGCACGCCCGTGGCCTTGCCCGCCGCTTTCACCGCGCGGCTTGCGAGCCCGGCGACGATCAGGTGATCGACGGCGTCAGGGGTGACGTCGGCTTTCTTGACGGCGTCGGCGAAGGCGGCGGCAGCCAGTGGCAGGTACACCTCCTCGCCGAAGCGTTCCTCCCACGTCCGCGAGGCCGCATCGCCTGGTATCCGCCAGCGGTCCAGGAACTCCTCGGTCGCCGATGCACTGGCGATGACGTCGGCGAGGACCGGAAGCTTCGAGTCACCGGGGCCGACGACGAATGCGGCCGCACCATCGCCGCCGTCGCGCTCATCGGCTCCCCCCGGAAGGCCGGTGCGAACATCGGAAAGTACGACGAGCGTTGGCATCGGGCTCCCCGCACCGGCGAGGAAGGCGCCGACACCCGAGCGCACCGATCCGAGCATGTCCACGGCGAGCACGCGTGGGTCGAGCTGAAGCGCGGCGTGAAGCACGGTGGCGTTGGTCTTGTCGAGGTACGCCGGCGTGGCCGTTGCGAAGTACAGCTGCTCGACTCCGGCTTGTTCGGGAAGCTCACGCAGCGCGATCCGGGCGGCCTCGACGCCGAGCGAGGTCGAGTCCTCGTCGTACGACGCCACAGCACGGGCGCCCTTCCCTCCGCCGCTGCCCAGAGATCTCCCGATGTCTGCACGTTCGAGCCGGTGGTACGGCACGTATGCGCCGTACGCCAGAACACCGGGCATGCGTCCTCCCGAGCAGGATTGACGTCTGTTAACTCGCGCAATCATATAGCGTATTCTGGGCGCCTGGCGATAGCTGAATCGGATGACTGAACCGGTGGGGCGACTGCTGGACACGGCTACCTGCAGGTGGGAACCTAACCGGTAGATGATTTGACCCTAGGAGACGGTCGCATGGCTGATCTGCTCGTGCGCGGCGGCATGGTCGTAGACGGCACTGGAGCGCCCGCCCGTCGCGCCGATGTCCGCATCCGCGACGGCCTGGTCGCCGAAGTCGGGCCGGGTCTGCGGCCGGACGGCGAGAAGGAGATCGACGCCGCGGGTGCGTACGTGACTCCGGGCTTCATCGATGCTCACACCCACTTCGACCCGACCGTCTTCTGGGACCAGCTGTGCGACCCGACCCCCCAGCACGGCGTGACCAGCGCTCTGTTCGGCAATTGCTCGCTGTCTCTCGCGCCGGTACGCGCGCACGATCAGCGGCTCTTGCAAGAACTGTTCTGCTACGTCGAGGATCTGCCGAGCCCCGTCCTCGATGAGTCCTTGCCCTGGGGGTGGGAGTCGTACGGCGACTATCTCGATGTCACCGAATCCCGCGGGGGATTCGGGCTGAACGTGGCCGGCATGGTGGGCCACACCATGCTCCGGCAGTACGTGATGGGCTCGCAGGCGTGGGAGAGAGCGGCGACGGAAGGCGAGCGATCGCAGATCGCGGCGCTGCTGCGGGAATCGCTGCGCGCCGGTGCCTTCGGCATGTCCACGTCACTGGGCTTCGACGAGGATCGTCATAAGCGTCCGGTCCCCAGCCGGCTGGCTGACGACGCGGAGTTCACGTCTCTGGTGGATGTCATCGCCGATGAAGGTCGCTACCTCACGTTCATTCCGGACCCCAGCGGCAAGCAGATGCGCAAGGACGTGCAGCGCATGGCTGACCTTTGCGCACCACGTGACGTCCTGCACGCCTGGATCGGCATCTTCCACAATCAGGACCGGCCGGACTGGGCACGCGGGATGCTCGACTTCGCCGCGGAGCTGCGGGCGGCAGGAGTGCGCACCTACCCCCAAATCAGCCCGCGCACGCTGGATATTCACGTGAACTGGAACGGCGGGATGTCCTGGTTCACCCTGGAGCAGGGCTGGCACCGCATGGTGCAGGCGCCGGTCGCCGAGAAGGAGGCGCTGCTGCGCAGCCCGCAGTGGCGCACGATCGCGCGTGAGGAGTGGGACCGCGTCCCCCGGACGATGATTCCTCACCGGCATCCCGAGCGCATCCGGCTGGTGACGGTGACCCGCGCGGAGAACGCCAAGTGGGTCGGGTCGACTCTCGCCGATCTCGTTGCTGCACGCGGCGGCCATCCGTCCGACGTGCTCGCCGACTGGCTGCTGGACAACGATCTGAATCCGGGGATCGTCGGCGTCGGAGTGTCGAACGCGGACCCCGATGGCGTCGCCGAGACGCTGGTGCATCCCGCGTCCGTCATCGCCAACAGTGACGCGGGGGCGCATCTGACGATGATGTGCGCCATCGGAGACACGACCCTTACCCTGACCCGGCACGTGCGCGATCGGGGCGACATGACGGTCGAGCGCGCCGTGCAACGGATGACCAGCGAGCTGGCCGAGGTCTTCGGTTTCAGCGGACGCGGTGTGCTCGCCGAGGGCTACCACGGTGACGTCACCGTCTTCGCGCTCGACGAACTCGACTGGCAGGCCGACGTTTTCGTGGACGACTTGCCGCTCGGTGCGTCAAGGTTGCGCCGACCGCCAGGCGGATTCCGGCAGACCATCGTGGCCGGCACCGTCGTTCAGGAAGCGGGAGTGCTCACCGGCGCCCGCCCCGGCAAGCTGCTGCGGGCCGGCCGCAGCAGCTGACGTAGCTCTCAAAGGCAAGGAGACACAGCGTGTACGACGTGGTCATCCGGGGTGGGGATGTCGTCGACGGCAGCGGATCGCCCCGCGTGACGGCGGATGTCGCGATTGCCGGCGGCCGCGTCGTCGAGATAGGCAAGGTCGCCGATCAAGGCCGTCGCGAGATCGATGCGAGCGGGCGCGTGGTGGCTCCCGGTTTCATCGACGTCCACACGCATCTCGACGTCCAGGGATTCTGGGATCCAACGCTGTCACCCTCACCATTGCACGGGGTGACGACGGCGCTGGGCGGCAACTGCGGGTTCACGGTGGCGCCCTTGTCGGCGGACTCCGGTGGCTATCTCATGCGGATGCTCGCTCGCGTCGAGGGCATGCCGCTGGATGCACTGGAGCGGGGCGTTCCGTGGGACTGGCGATCGACAGCGGAGTATCTCGATCGGCTCGACGGCGGCCTGGCCATCAATACGGCCTTCATGGTGGGGCATTCCGCCTTGCGGCGTGCCGTCATGGGTGAGGCGGCGACGGACCGGACGTGCACCGAAGACGAGCTCGCCGCGATGCAGGCACTCTTGCGCGACGGTCTGGCAGCGGGTGGCCTCGGGTTCTCATCCACCTGGGCGACGACCCACAACGACGCCGAAGGGCGACCGGTGCCGTCACGGCATGCCGGCGCCGACGAGATCGTCGCCCTCGCCGGCGTCTGCCGAGAGTTCGCGGGAACGTCGCTCGAGTTCCTTCCGGTGGCCGGCGGCCCGTTCGATGACGAGGCCAGCGAACTGATGATCCGGATGACGGTCGCCGCGCAGCGGCCGCTGAACTGGAACATCATGTCGGTGACCGCCAAGAACCTGCCCGGCTGGCTGGAGAAGCTGGCACTGAGCGATCGAGCCCGCGAACGCGGCGGCAAGATCATCGGGCTGGTCATCCCGAATAGCCCAGCGGCACGGTTCACCTTCCGATCGGGATTCGTCCTCGATGCGCTGCCGGGATGGCGCGAACCCATGGCACTTGCGCCGGAGGCCAAGCTGGCCCTGCTCTCCGATCCCGACCAGCGGCGCCGGCTGGCAGAACTGGCGGCGCAACCCAATCCCATGGCCCACATGGCGAATTGGGGGTCCAAGGTCATCGTCGAGACGTTCCATCCGGACAACAAGCGCTACGAGGGACGCACGGTCGCAGCCATCGCAGCCGAGCGTGGCGTGGGACCGTTCGACGCCCTCGTGGACATCGTCTGCGCGGACGACCTCCTGACGTCGTTCACGAACGTGCCCTTCGAACCGACCGTTGAGGACTGGCAGGCGCGGGCGCGGGTGTGGACGGATCCGCGTGCCGTCGTCGGCGCTTCCGACGCGGGCGCCCATCTCGACATGCTCGACACCTTCAACTTCACGACCGTCCTGCTCGAGCACGGCGTTCGTCGCCAGCAGGTGCTGACGCTCGAGGAGGGCGTGCGATTGCTGACGTCGGTGCCGGCCGACCTTTACGGGTTGGCCGACCGCGGCCGTCTTGTCCGCGGCGCGATCGCTGATGTGGTGGTCTTCGACGAGGCGACTATCGCAAGCCGTCCCACGGAAACTCGGGCGGATCTGCCGGGAGGTGCGGTGCGGCTGTACGCCGAGGCTGATGGCATCGACCGGGTGCTTGTCGCGGGAAGTGAGATTGCCGCCGAGGGCCGTTTCACGGGCGCCCTCCCCGGGCGGGTGCTGCGCTCGGGACGCGACACCAGGACCCCCGTTCTGACGTGAATCAGCTCCCGGCCGCTTGCAGATGGCGGTCGGCCAAGTCGGCGAGGACGCGCACCCGTCGCTCGAGGTGCTCGAAATCGACTGTGTCTGCTGAGTCTTCTTCCGCCGGCCGGGACCGCCCCACCATGGCACCGGATTCGTATCGGCGCTTCATTCCCTCCGCTATGACGGCCATGCGCCAGTGCACGAAGGCGCGGTAGTAGTCCAGCGTCGAGACATCGCGTCCGGTCCTCGTCGCGTACCGGGCGATGAGTGCTTCCCGATCCGGGAACCCGCCGGCGCGCGTGGGTGGCTCCTGCATCCACACCTTCTCGGCAGCCTCGTCTCCCGACTCCCAGTTGTTGACGAGAAAGGCAAGGTCACAAAGGACATCACCGACAGCAGCGAGTTCCCAGTCGAGAACGGCGATGATGGAGCCCTGCTGATCGACCATCAGGTTGCCGAGCCGGTAGTCGCCGTGCACGAGACCGGTATGGAGCTGATCCGGACGAGCTCGCAGCAGCCTGTCGTGCAGCTGCGCCATCTCGGGAAGGTCCCGGGTGCGGGTGCGCTCCCAGACCTGCCACGTCCGGCCGAGCTGCCGCTCGAGGTGGTGGCCCGTGCGAGCAAGCTCGCCCAGACCCGCCGCAGTGACGTCAACGGCGTGCAGCTCGGCAAGCGCGTCGACCAGGTTGTACGCCGCCGCCGCTCGTGATGAACGGTCTGGCAGAACGCGAAGCACGTCGGCCGGCGTGGCTACCACCTCGCCAAAGGCCCACTCCATGACGTAGAAAGGCGCACCCAGTACCGCGGGATCAGTGCACGCTGCGACGATTCCGGGAACGGGTACCCGGCTGGACACCAGGCCCCGCATGATTTGCGCTTCCCGCAGGACGTCATGGGCACCTGGAGCGAGGTCTCCGAAGGGTGGCCTGCGCAATGCGTACGCCCGTCCGGCAGCGTCCGCGATCCGGTACGTGATGTTCGAGTGCCCACCGCTGATGCGTTGTGCCGCGAGCGGGCTCGTGATATCCGTTCCGGAAGCCGCGAACCAGCGTTCGAGCGCCGCTAGATCAAGCTCGGGCGGGATAACCACGTCAGTCGGCGAGTCCAACGGGACGTCCTGACTCCATCAGGTCGTGGTATTCGCAATGCCCGGATCCCGTCCGGCCGTCACCGAACTGCCAATGCGTCGGGGATTTCACGATCCGCAGCGTCGCCTCGGCACCGTCGCGTCCGGGTTGCCGGTGGCGCAGCGGCAGCCATGCCTGCGGCTGCCCGACAGCCGTCCAGCGAAGGTCCCCGGCGCTGATGTTCACCTCCACGCGGCGAAGTTCATGGTGCGGGGGAGGAGCGTACGCATTGCGCATCCGGAAATCGTCGACGAGATGGAATGTCCCGTCGATCAGCACGTGCCCGCTGCGGGTCGTCTTCGTGGGCCCGACCGCCCGCACGAGCATGAAGCCGTTGCGCTCGTCGATCGCACAGATGAGCCAGCGCAGGTAGATCTTGGCGTGCCAGTTGCGGGGCCCCCACGAGTGATCTCGCCCGCCGCCGCCGGCAATGTCCCAGGCATGACCGTCGACGTTGACGCGACCGCTCGTGTGGACCAGGTGCTGATAGTGGAAATCCGCCTGTCCCGGCAGGAAGATGCGGTCGATGTGCGCCTGGTCCTGGCCCATGACGGTGTCGAGGCCCGGAGATGTCGACACGAGATCGATCGAGCCCGGTACGCGGGACGATTCGCGGTAGGCGCGGCCGGGCTCGGTCAGCATCCACGGGTCGTCCATGAGCAGGAGTTCCCCCTCGTAACGCACCGCGCTGCGACGGTAGGGACGCTCGACGCTCCAGCGCTGGCCTCCGGCGGCGAGCCCGTTGCCACTGATGCCGGGCCGCTCGAAGAGGAACGCGACCCGGCCGTCCGGAAGGTAGACGCAGACCGACATCTCGGCGCGGCCCTCGTTGGGTCGCATCCCCATTCGTAGCCAGGCGCCCACGCGTTGCCGGGCGTCCCATACATCGACGTAGCGGCTTTCGTTCCAGTTGCTCGCGGCCCCCACGGGGTGGGTGGCTTCGTCGCTGTCGATGAGCCGCTTTCCCATGCCGGCTCAGTCGACGATGCTGATGGCCCGCTCCGGGCAGCTCTCGAGGGCCCGGCGTGCGGCCGCCTCCTCAGCGGGCGGCACTTCGGCTACGAGCGCGAAGGAATGTCCGTCCTCGTCCCGCAGGCCGAACAGCGCCGGCGCGTTCATGGCGCACAGGGTGTGACCCTGACACTTGGATTCGTCCACCAGAACGCGCATGGGTTCCCTCGACAAGGAGTAACGACGAGGCAATAGTAAGATGATTGCACCATCGGAAGCAAGCGGAGGCATGCTGGCGCTCCGCGGCTCCGAGGTTGCTCCAAGGCGTTATCCGTGTGATTATCTAACGAATCCCGAGCGGAGGTCGAGTGGACTTCGGACTGACCGACGAGCAGCGTCTGCTGCAGAAGACGGCGCGGGAGTTCGTCGCGCGCACCTGCCCTCCCTCCGTCGCGAAGGAGTGGGACGACGCCGGCACGTATCCCACCGAGCTGTTCAAGGGGATGGCGGAGCAAGGCTGGTTCAGCCTTCCCTTCCCCGAGTCGGTGGGCGGTGCCGACGGCAGCATCGTCGAACTCTGCTTGATCGCTGAGGAGCTCGGCCGCGCGAGCCTCGACGTTGCGATGTGCTACGCGGGCACCTTCATTCCCGGGCTGACGCTCTACAAGTGGGGAAGTCCTCAGCAGCACGAGCGTTACCTGTCCGGGATGATGACGGGAACCAACCGCTTGGCCATCGCGATGAGCGAGCCCGACGCAGGTTCTGATGTGGCCGCACTTCGCACGAGCGCGGTCGATGCCGGCGACCATTTCGTGGTGAACGGCCAGAAGGCCTGGTGCACCGGGGCGGGCCTGCCCGGCACGGTGATTGCGATGTACGTCCGAACCCAGCCGGATGCGCCCAAACACGAGGGGCTCTCCCTCCTGCTGGTGGATCCTGGCACCGCAGGGATCGAGATCCGCCGGACGCCGACGCTTGCCCGGCACATCCTCGGCACGAACGAGGTCTTCCTGCATGACGTGCGGGTGCCGAAGGAGAACCTCGTCGGCCCGGTGAACGGCGGCTGGCAGGTGCTGCTGTCGGGCCTCGACGTCGAGAAGATCCTCATGAGCGCCGCCTACGTGGGCACCGCACAGGCGACGATCGACGAAGCGCTCGAGTACGCCAAGCTGCGCACTGCTTTCGGCCGCCCGATCGGCAACTTCCAGGCCATCGCGCACGCCCTGGCCGATCTGCAAACCGAGATCGACTCCGCTCGCCTGCTGTCCTACCGGGCCGCCTGGTTACTCGCCAACGGACAAAGCTGCACTCGCGAGGGGGCCATGGCCAAGCTGAAGGGGTCGGAGACCTATGTCGAGGCGGCACGCTGGGGCATGCAGATCATGGCTGGGCACGGCTTCTCGACGGAGAGTGTGATGAGCTTTCGCTGGCGCGAGAGCATCGTGGCGACAATCTCCGGAGGTACCAGCCAGATCCAGCGCAACGCCATTGCGCGCAGCATGGGTCTGCGCTCCTACTGAGGTCCCACGAAGGAGGGTCGTTGATGCCCGACGATCGCTATCTCGAGCCGGAGGCAGAGACCCTGCCTCGGGAGCAGCTTGATGCCCTGCAGGCGGAGAAGCTGCTTGATCTCATGACTTATGCCTACGAGCGTTCCGCGCTCTATCGGCAGCTGTGGGACTCGAAGGGTGTGCATCCCCGCGACATCAGCAGCGTGGCCGACTTCCAGCACCGGGTTCCGTTCATCAGCAAGGACATGGTGCGCGACTTTCGCGACAGCACGGGTGATCCCTTCGGTGGCCTGCTCTGCGTCCAGCCGGACGATTTGCACTCGGTGACCGCAAGTTCGGGGACGACGGGCGACGCCACCTTCTTCGCCGAGGTCTGGCAGGGAACCCCGATCGCCCCGCTGCCGGGCAGCTACCTGCGGCCGCTGTGGATGATGGGCATGCGTCCGGGAGATCGCACGATCATGCCGCCGACCACGTTTCGCGGGCAGCAGGACTTGCAGAACTCCCTGCTCGGGCTCGTCACCATCTACGTCAACACCTGGTTCGGCAACTGGACCGAGGTGATCGAGGCCATCCGTGAGCACCAGCCGGCGTACGTCCCGCTGCTGTCCCCGAACTTCGTCGAACTCGACCACCTTTCGCTCAAGTACGACTTGCGCGAGGTCTTTGCCGGCATGAAGGCGGCGTCGTTCGCGGGCGAGCCGCTCGGCGCAGCGATGCGCCGAAAAGCCACTGAGGAGTGGGGTCTCAACCTCTTCGTCTACGCCAGCGCCGGCGACACTGGAACGGCCTGGGAATGCGACGAGCACGACGGGTATCACCTGTGGGAGGACGAACTGTTCCCTGAGGTGGTCGATCCCTTGGGCTCCGATCCGGTGCCCCTCGGCGAGGTGGGAGAACTGGTGTCGACCTCCATCGACAATCCCGCTGCACCGCTGATCCGGTATCGCACGGACGACCTCGTACGCCTGTCCCGCGAGACCTGCGGCTGCGGCCGGACCCACGCACGCATCTGGGTTCTCGGCCGCAAAGGGGACGAGACCGTGGTGCGCGGGCGCGCGATCCTGCCCGGTGAGATCTGGGCTGCGGTCGAGACCCAGCCCGAGACCGAGACCGGGCTCTTCCAGATCATCCGCCCCCAACGGGAGCTGGACGAGTTGCGGCTGCGGGTCGGCTACGACGCGTCCCGGACCCGGGACGTCCGCGAGCTCGACGACCGGCTGCGCGCCGTCGTACTCGATGCCGTAGGAGTCGAGCCACTCATCGAGCTCGAACCCGAAGAAGCGTTGCTGGCCCGAGGCAGCGCCGCCAAGATCCCGAGGATTGCGAAGTCATGACGCTCACCGGCTCCGTTGCCGCTGCCGCCACTCTCGAGCTGCCGGCCTTGTGGGGGATCGGTCGGTATGTGGTCGGGGACGCCACCGTGCAGTTCCCGGTCGACCGGGCCGATCTGGAGCGCGACACCGCTTGGGCGACCGATGTGCTCGCCGAGTACGGAGTGCGCCGCGGCAAGCGTGTCCACGTCGTCTCCGGAGGCTGGGAGTCGCCGTGGTACGCGCCGTTCTACGCGGCGGTGAGGCGGCTTGGTGGGACGTACACGTGTGCGGACATCTTCGGCTTCGACGCTCGTCGGACCGATCTGTTCCTTCGCCGCCTCACCCCGCACGTTGTCCTCGGGCTGCCGGTTGACGTCGTCACGGGTCTGGCCGATGCGGGCCAGCTCGACAACCTCCGTCCGGTCCCGCACATCCTCGCCCGGCCCGAGGCGGCGACCGAACTCGCGGCGGCCGGGATCGAGGCAGGCGTCTTCGCGTTTGTAGGCCCGGCGACGGCGGTCACGCGCTCCGGCGGCACGTTGCCGAGCTACGACGATCGGGAATGGCGGATCGACGGCCGGGAGGGCGAGCTGCTGGTCACCACGGTGGGGCCACGAGCCCATCGGGCGAGTGGTTCTCGCACCGGCGTGCGTGGCCAGGCCACACCGGGCGGCTTGCTCCGCCTTGACGGCTGATCCGGGCCTCTCGAGAAGTTACGGAAGAGGGAGCGTTTCCGGCAGCTCGAGCATCCGGATCGCGTTTTCTCGCACGATCTTGTCGACCTCCGCTTGCGGCAGGTCCTTCATGGCGTTCTCGGCGTATCCCTTGGTGTCCGGCCAGGTGGTGTCCTGGTGGGGGTAGTCGCTCTCGAACGTGATCTGGTCGACGCCGATGTGATGGCGCGCTTCGAGGCCGAAATCGTCGGCGAAGAAGCAGCCGAAGACCCGGCCCTTCACGTAGCTGCTGGGCGGCTCGGTCATCTCCGGCGGGATGCCGGACATCGCGTGACCCTCGTGCCAGATCCGGTCCATGCGCTCGAACAGGAATGGCATCCAGCCGATCTGGCTCTCGGAGAACGCGAGCTTCAACCGGGGAAATCGCGCCAGGACTCCGGACAGCAGCCAGTCCGCAAAAGACATCTGCGCGTTCGTGGTGGTGATCGCCATCCGGACGCTGGATGGCGCGTCGTCACTGGTGTTGAGGAACTGCGACGACGAGCCGATGTGCATGCACAACACCGTGCCGGTCTCCTCGCACGCGGCAAGCAGCGGATCGAGCCTGCGCTGCTTGTCGTGCACGCTCGGAAGGCCGAGCCGGTAAGGCAGCTCGCTGAAGGCAACCGCACGCACGCCGCGCGCGGCGTTGCGCCGGATTTCAGTCGCCGCAAGGTCGATGTCCCAAAGGGGAATCAGGCACAGCGGGATGAGCCGGCCGCCGCTGTCGCCGCACCACTCCTCGACCATCCAGTCGTTGTAGGCGTGGACGCACGCGAGGGCGAGCTCCTTGTCCTTCGCCTCGTGGAAGGTCTGCCCGCAAAACCGCGGGAACGTCGGGAAACACATCGAGCGCTCGACGTGGTTGGCCGTCATGTCGTCCAGGCGCGCCTTGAGCTCGTAGAAGCCCGGCCGCATCTCGTCGTACGACACGGGCTCCTTTCCGATCTCCTGCGGTGCCTTTCCCGCGGAAGCCATGCCCGCCACTACGGCGTATTGCAGATCCTCGTAGATCCACCAGTCGGTCAGTGGCCCGGTCGTCGCCGGCCGGAAGGGCCAGCCCCCGGCGGGATTCGCGAGCATCTCGTACGGCGCTCGAACCACGCGAGGCCCGCGCTCCCGGAACTTCTCGGGAAGCCATTCCTGCCAAAGGTGAGGCGGCTCGATCACATGGTCGTCGACGGAGATGATCGGCGGGATGGTCACCATGGAAACAGTATAAAGAGACAACGGTTTATTGCACCAGCCCCACAGCTGGACCAGTCCGCCATCCGATCGCCACCGGCCGGTGTCAGTTCGAGAACTGATGGGTTGCCGCGCTGAGAATCGGTTGTATGATTTAGCCGTCTACGCGAGGAGCTGAGATGTCCGGTCTGCCGTCCGGTGTGTTCGACTGCGACACGCACTGCTATGAGCCCCGCGACGCCATCACCCGCTACATGCCGAAACATCTGCTCGACCAGGCAGTGCGGCCGATCCGGTTGCCCGACGGCAGGGAAACGATCCTGGCTGCCGACCGCATCGCGGTGTTCAACTCCGAGCAGGGCCTCGGCTTCGACCAGGCCTACCGGCCGGGGTCGCTCAAGGAGATGCTCAAACAGATGAGCTCCGGCAATCCGGATGAGACCTACCAGCCGGAGCCGATGCGGCCCGAGTACCAGAATCGCGAGGCCCGCATCGAGCTGCTCGAGCAGCAAGGCGTGGAGAAGGCCGTCATCTTTCCGTCCGCCATGGCCTTGTCGATCGAGAACTACGTCAAGGACACGCCCGCGGCTTTCGCGAATGTCCACGCGTTGAATCAGTGGTTCGACGACGACTGGGGCTTCAACCGGGATGGCAAGCTGTTCGCCCCCGCAATGCTCTCGCTGCGGGATCGGGATCTCGCCGTCGAGGAACTCGAGTTCGTTCTGGCGCGTGGTGCCCGCATCATCCTGTTGCCGACCGGTCCGGCGAACGGCCGTTCGCCCGGCGACCCCTACTTCGACCCGATCTGGTCGCGCATCAACGAGGCCGGCGTGACCGTCGCCTTCCACATCATGGAGAACTGGTACAACGAGGCCATCGCCGCGTCTTGGGGGCACAATCCGGCACCGGGGTCCTGGCACATGTCGGCCTGGGCGTGGAACAACCTCTACGGTGAGCGCCCGATCGAGGACACCTTGTCGGCGCTCATCTTCGACAACCTTTTCGGCCGGTTCCCGAACATCAACGTGCTCGTCGCCGAGTTCGGCGCCTCGTGGGTGCCGCACTTCATCACGCACATGGACAAGAGCCGGGGGATGGGTCGCAACGGCCCGTGGATCGGCGGGAAGCTCGACGAGCGGCCCAGCCAGATTTTCCAGCGGCACGTGCGGGTCGCGCCGTATCCGGAGGACGACGTCACGAAGATTGCTCGCGATCTGCCCGACGTGGATTGCCTGGTGATGGGTTCTGACTTCCCGCACGCGGAGGGCCTGGCCGATCCAGCTGACTTCGCCAAGCTGCTGGACGGTCTCACGGAGCAGCAGCAGCGCAAGATCCTGCGCGGCAACGCCGAAAAGCTCTTTGCCTAGGGCGCAATCTCAGCGTCAGTCGCCCATGGAGATGCCGCCGTCGACGGTGACGACGGAGCCGGTGACGTAGCTCGCACGGTCATCGAGCAGGAAGCGAACGGCCCAGGCGAGCTCCGCGGGATCCCCTCGCCGGCCCATCGGGATCATCGCCTTGATGGCCTCTTGCGCCTCCGCGCGCATGGAAAGTGTCATGTCGGTTTCGAAGATGCCGGGCACCACGAGGTTCACGGTGATTCCCTTGCGGGCCACGGCTCTGGCGAGCGAGCGGGTGAGCCCGACCAGTCCTGCCTTTGCCGCTCCGTAGCCGACCTCGACGGGGCTGCCCATCGCCGCAGTCACCGAACCGACATTGACGATCCGCCCGAATCCGGCGTCGGCCATGGGCTTCAGTACCGCTTGGGCGAGAAACCACGGTGCGCTGAGGTTGATGCGCAACGCGTCGCTCCACTGCTCGTCGCTCATCCGGAAGGCGCTGTTCTCGACCAGCAGGCCGGCGTTGTTGACCAGGTGGTCGATGCGGCCATGGCGTTGCAAGAGTTCGCCGACCAGCCCGCGGCAGAAGCCCGGATCGCCGATGTCACCGCAATGCACGCTGACCGACGAGCCGCGGCCGGCCAGCCGCTCCTGCAGCGCGTGCGCGGCGTCGTGGTTGCCGGCGTACACCGCGGCCACGTGCGCGCCGTCGGCGCTCAGCAGCTCCGTGACAGCCGCGCCGATGCCCCGGGTGCCCCCGGTGACGATGGCAACGCGATCCTTCATTCCTCGACCCCCAAGAGCTCGCGCACCGCCCGTGCGCCGTCGATGGCCGCCTGGTCGTCCGCCGCGACCGCAAGCAGGTTGAACGATCGGCACCCGGCGGTCACGTAACCGCGCAGAAAGCTCGCAACGTCAGCCGGGGTGCCGGCTGGACTGTAGCGGGCGAACCTCTCATACGGCGTCCGGTAGAGCTTTTCCATCGCTTCGGCCAACCGGTCACGCGCCGCGCGCTTGTCGTCATCGAAACCGCACCAGACGTGCATGGCGTGCTGCCAGCGCACCTGCCCACGGCCGGCCTCGGCCGCCGACTTCTCGATGTCCGCGCAGGATTGCGCGAAGCGTTCCGGTGAAACCCAGAGACCGAGCCAGCCATCGCCGTACCGTCCGGCGCGGTTCAAGGCCGCGGCCGACCGGCCACCGATGAGTACCGGGACGTCCGAGGCGGCCGCGGAACTGAATGAGACCGGCGCGAGCGGGAAATGCGGACCGGCGCCCGAGACCAGCTCGCCCCGCAAGAGTCCGCGCAGCAGCGGCAGCGCCTCGTCCATGCGCCGGCCGCGCGTCGTCGGGTCCACGCCGCAGGCGAGCACCTCGCGGGGATCCTCGCCGCCGATGCCGACGCCGAAGCGAAACCGGCCCGGTGCGAGCTCGGCTACGGACGCCACTTGGCGTGCGACCGGGACGGGATGGCGCAACGGCAGCAGGTAGACCGCGGTCTCGATGTGAACGCGCCGGGAGAGCACCGCCAAGGCGGTGGCGTTGACGAGCGCGTCGAATCCCTGGCCGCCATTGAATGCGACGTGGTCGCCGACGCAGAGCCGGTCGAGTCCGGCGTCCTCAGCGGCCGCCACAAAGCCCGCGACGGCCGTAGCGCCGCGCGGGAAGACCGGAGCGGGAACGCGTAGCCCCACGCTGATCGGCGGCTCCACGCCGTGACGCTATCAGACAGATGATTCAGCGGAAAGGGGCGCGTAGGCAGGCTACGCGGCCAGGCCGAACAGCTCGTTGAAGGCCCCGACGGTGACGCGTGCGGTGACGGCAGGATCGGCGTTGTCGAAGAGCTCGTGGAGCACCTTCTGCGTGTTGGGGAAAGTGCCCTCGAGGTGCGGGTAGTCGCTGCCCCACATGACCTTGTCGTAGCCCAATGCGGTCACGGTCGGCAGGGCGCTGCGGTCGTGCTGGAACGACGTGTAGACCTGCCGGTAGATGATCTCGCTGGGCAGGGCTGACAGCGTCGGACGCACGAACATTCCGTGCTGGCGGTACGCCTCGTCCATCCGGTCACCGAGCGCGGGTACCCAGCCGACACCGCCTTCGGCGATGGCGATCTTCAGTGTCGGGTGCCGGTCGAGCACGCCAGAGGCGACCAGGTGCGCGACGACGCGCTGGCCGGGAAAGGCGGTCTCGACGTAGTTGATGATCGCGCCGCCGGGACCGCGCGCCAGGATGAGTTCACCGCCGGTGCCGATGTGAAAGCAGGGGACGGTGCCGGCCTCCGCCATCGCCGCCCACAGCGGCTCCCAGATATCAGAGTTGTACGGCCGGTCTTTCGGCGGCTCGCACGGCATGAAGATCGCCCGAAAACCCATGCCGACGGCCCGCTCCAGCTCGTGCACCGCATCGCCGGTGTCGACGACGGAGAGCACGGCGGAGCCGATCAGCCGGGGAGAAACGCCGTTGATCTCGCTCGCGCACCAGTCGTTGTACGCCGCCGCAGAGGCTGCTGCCAGCTCACGGTCGTGCATGTGGGCGATCCACAAGCCACGGGACGGGAACACCGCCTCGGACTGGATGCCCTGGTCATCGAGATCCTGCAAGCGGATCTGGACGTCTTCCGCGCCAGGGGGCCGCATCGCTTCCTGGAAGGCGATGGGATCGCGACGAAGCACCTGCCCGTCGACGTACACGGTTTCTTTACCGTCCTTGCGCTCGACCCGCGGTGCGCGTTGCGCCAGCCGCGCCGGAAGCGCTTTCTCCCACAGGTCAAGCGGCTCGAGCACGTGCGAATCGGCCGAGTTCACCAGGATTTTCGACATCACGCAGACTCCTGTACGCCGTACAGTTCAATGAGTTACCTACCGTACGACGACGCGTCGCCCGGCACAAGCCTCAGGGAGCGGCCGCGTCCTGCTCGGAAAGCCACGCACGGTGGCGGGTGAAATGATCGCCTGACCGCACCACCATGATGGCGCTTCCTGTTGCCAAGACGGCACCCGTGCTTTCCAGCCGCAGCTCACCGGCAACATGCCAGCGGCGCCCTTCACGACCTTCGGTCCAGGCTTTGGCGACGAGCGCTCGGCCGATCGGAACCGGCTTCACGTAGACGACTGTCAACTGGCCGGTGACGGCAAGCTGCCCGGAAAGCAGCGGAACGTGCCCGAGCACCTCGTCGAACACTCCCGCGGTCCAACCGCCATGCGCTACGTCAGGGCCACCCTCGTTGGATTCGTCGCACACCAGCCGGGTGATGACGGTGCCATCGTCCTGCATGTCCTCGCGTCCGAGCCCGAGTCGGCAGCGTCCGAGCCGGCGACATGCGCCGCACAGGGCGACCGGACCACCGGTAGGAGGGAGCTGGAAGTCCGCGCCTACCCACGGCTGCTCAGCGCTTTCGGCCATGACCGCTACCTCGCGTCGTCAGCATCTGGCGCAGCCCCGCCACGATCGTTTCCATGCCGTAGTCGAAGACTTCTTCGGCTCGCCGGCCCCCACCGGTCGCCATCTCGATCGACAGCCTGCCGAGCAAGAACGCCTGCGTCGTCGCCGAAGCGAGCCGAGCCTCCTCGTGGCTGAAACCGGCACTCTCCAGCATCTGGAGCGTGTGGTCGCTCATCCGCCGTCCGGCGTCGGTGAGGGGTCGCTCCTGCAGGTACGTCGACAATCCAGGATGTTCGAGCAGCGCTCGGCGCAGCCGGCGGTTCTGCTCGGTGAGGCGTTTCGACCAGTCGCCGCTCGCCGGCAAGCGCACGGAGTCCAGCACCGCGTCGGCCACCAGGTCAAGAAGGGCTTCCTTGCTGGGGACATGGTGGTATGCCGCCATCGTGGTGACCCCGAGCTCCTCGGCGAGCGCGCGCATCGACACCCCGGCGAGACCTGCCCGCCGGGTCAGCCGAAGCGCCGCGGCGACGACGTCGCCCTCCGACAGGTTTGCTCGCGGGCTGTTCGCCCGGCGGCTCAGCGTCACGGCGATCATTCTGACTGACCCACCGTCACGAGCCGGTGAAATCCGGCGGGCGCTTCTCGACGAATGCCCGCATCGCCTCCCGGGCATCGTCGGTGTGGACGGCGAGGATCTGCGCCCGATTCTCGACGGCGAGCGCGCCCTCGAAGCCGGCGTCGATGTTTGCCCACATGACTTGCTTGGTCTGCCAGATCGCGAAGGGGCTGTTGCGGGCGATCTCACTCGCGATGCCCAGCGCCGCCTCGAGTGCCTCACCATCGGCGGTGACGCTGCTGACCAGGCCGTAGCGTTCGGCGGCAGCCGCGTCGATGGGCCGCCCGGTGAGCATGTGCTCGAAGGCGCGCGAGGTGCCGATGTGCCGCGGCAGGTGATAGCTGATGCCGCACTCGCCGGCCGACAGTCCGATCTTCACGGCTGCCACGTGAAACGTCGCCGATGCGGCGGCCACGCGGACGTCACAGGCCAGAGCCAGACCCATGCCGGCACCGGCGGCGGCACCGTTGACCGCTGCGACGACCGGCTGCCGAAGTGAGCGGATCGTGCGAACCATCGACGCGAACTTCTCCTGCCCGGCCATCCGAAGGGGCAGGCTGCGCATGGCATCGGCGTCGGGATCGGCATCCGCGTCGACGTTTGCCACGATGTCGAGGCCGGCGCAGAAGCCGCGCCCCGCGCCGGTGAGCACCAGCACCCGGCAGCCGGGTCGTGCGCCGGCATCTGTGAGGCGGGCCACGAGCGCGTCGACGACGTCGTGCGTGAGCGCGTTGAGCCGCTCCGGACGGTTCAGCGTGATGACGCCGATCTCCGGGGACGGCCAGGAGACGAGCACCGGCTCCTCAGAGGCTTCAGCCACTTACTTGATGCCTGAACCGAGGTCGACGCCGAGAACTTGCCCTGTGACGTAACGGGATTCGTCCGATGCGAGGTAGAGCAAGGCGTTGGAGATGTCTATCGATTCCACCCACGGCTTGGGCATGATGTTGATGACGTTCTGGAAGATCTCCGCCGCGTCGTCGGCGGTGGGGTGCTCGAGGTCCGGCCGAAACAGCTGGTAAAGGCCCTCGTTGAGCACCATGTCGGTGGCGACGGTTCCCGGCGTGATGGCGTTCACCCGGATGCTGAAGCGGCCGACCTCGTTCGCCAGGCTCTTCATGAAACCGATGACGCCGAATTTCGACGAGCAGTAGTCGGCGAGATTGGGCACGCCTTTGGTGCCTGCGCCGGAACTGGTCAGGATGATGGAACCTCCCTGCCCGGCGTCGATCATCGAGGGGACGCAGACGGATGTGGTGTTCCAGACGCCGGTGAGGTTCGTCGCGATGACGTCCTCCCATTGCTGCTGGGAAATCTTCCAGCTCTCCGGGCCGAACGGGCTGATGCCCGCGTTGGCGCTGACGATGTCGACGTGCCCGAACTCGGAAAGGCCGGAGTCGAGGGCGGCCTGCAGGCTTGATCGGTCGCGCACGTCGGCTTGCCGGGCGACGATGCGCCGGCCGGTCTTCTCCACCAGAGCGACCGTCTCGTCGAGCTGCTCGGTCTCGGATTGCTGGTAGGTCATCCACGGGTAGGCATCGGGGGAGAGCATGTCGACCGCGATGATGTCGGCGCCTTCCTCGGCCAGCCGTACGGCATGCGACCTGCCCTGGCCCCGCGCGGCGCCGGTGATGAATGCAACCTTGCCCTCGACCCGGCCCATATCGCCTCCTCTGTCCGCCGACTTCCCGCCGCACCATATCGTCAAAAGAACTACCGGTATAGCCTTGTCGCGTGGCGCTGACGGATGAGGAACAGCAATTCCGCCGGGACTGGTTTCGCCGGCATTGGCAGGAGGGCGTGGCCTTCAACAAGCACGTCGGGATCCGCATCGAGCGCTGGGATCCGGAAGGCGTCGAGTTCTTCCTGCCGTACGCCGACCACCTCTCGGCACACAACGGCATCTTCCACGGCGGCGTCGTCGCCGCGTTGCTCGATACCTGCTCGACCGGATCGGTGATGGCCGGTCACAACTTCGAGCGCGGCAGCCGGCTCACCACGATCACGATGTCGGTGCAGTACCTGTCGGTGGCGCCCGGCGAGGACCTGCTGGCCATCGGCCGATGCACCCGGCGCGGCAGCAGCGTCCACTTCGCCGAGGCCGTGGCCACGGGGGCGACGTCCGGCAAGGAACTGGCCCGGGCCCAGGTCTCCGTGTCGATCGCGGGAGAGCGCTCTGGGGCTCCTTGGAACGAGGCCGGCTAGCCGAGCTCAGCCGACGTGACCGAAACGCTCGAGCGCGGCCGAGTTTTCGGTGCCGGGCGCGAGTACGTGCACAGCGACGCCGTCCAGCCCGGCGTCCAGATAGGCCTGAATGTGTGCGCGGCACTGCGCGGGCGTGCCGCTCACCACGAGCTCGTCGAGGACGCTGTCAGGCAACGCGGCCAGGGCTTTTCGTCGATCACCCGCCTGCCACGCGGCCCACACCGGCTCGAGCGCTTGACTGCGACCCAGCCGGCGGTGGTGCTGCGCGTACGCGGGGACGTTCGCGTATGCCACCAGCAGGCGCCGCGCTCTTTCGCGACCTTCTTCACCCGGCGCGTAGTAGACGACCGAGCCCAGCCATCCCTGCGCAGGCATGTTCTTCCTGAATGCCGCCACGTCGCCTACCGAAATCCAGTTGAGCAGCGCGCCATCGGCCTCCTCGGCGGCGAGCGCGAGCGCGCGCGGGCCAAGCCCGGCAACCAGCAGCGGTGGCTGCTCCACGGGCGGGCTCGCAAGGCGAAACGCATCGATCGCGAAGGGGCCGAAGTCCTGTGAGACCCGCTCGCCGCGCAGGGCCTCGCGCAGGAACTCCAAGACCGCCCGCAATCGGGTGAGCGGAAGGCTGGCTGGACGGTCGTTCCAGCCGGTCAGTACCTGCGGGCTGGACGATCCGATGGCGATGCGCACCCGGCCAGGCGCAAGACCGGCGAGCGAGCTGATTCCCATTGCCAGCAGGCCGGGCCCGCGCGTGGTCGCGGCGACGATGGCCCCGAGGTCGAGCTCCGGGCACATCGCGGCGCACGCGCTGAGTTGGGCGAACGCGTCGCGCCCGGCGACCTCACCGGCCCAGATCGCGGACCAGCCGAGGTGCCGCACCGCCGCGATCCAGGCAGGCAGCTCCGGCAGCGGGAGATCCTCCGGCAGCACGACGCCCCATGTCACGCCGTCATCCCATCACAGCGACGTATCGAGTACATACATTTGACTAGTACAGCTGATCTCGGTTAGACAGCACCAGTCAGCAAGTCGAGGAGGCCGCGGCAGGTGCAGGAGCTCTTCCGGCTCGACGGCCGGGTCGCCCTGGTGACCGGAGGCAGCCGCGGCCTGGGGCGCGCGATGGTGCAGGCCTTCGCTGAGGCGGGGGCCGATGTCGTCATCGCCTCCCGCAAGTTCGACGATTGCGCTGCCGCTGCCGAAGAAGTAGCCCACGCCACCGGCCGGCAGGCCATGCCTTACCGCTGTCATGTCGCCCACTGGGACGAGCTGGACGGACTTGTCGATGCGGCGTACCAGCGATTCGGGCACGTCGACATTCTGGTGAACAACGCCGGCATGTCACCGCGCTACGAGCGCGTCGGCGACGTGACCGAACGGCTCTGGGACGCGACCGTCGGGGTCAATCTCAAAGGACCTTTTCGCCTGACGTCGCTCGTCGGAACGCGGATGGCGGCGGCTGGGCGCGGGTCGATCATCAACATCTCCACCATTGGCGCGATCCATCCGGCCGCCGACATCATCCCTTACTCGGCGTCCAAAGCCGGTCTCAACGCCATGACGATCGCGTTCGCGCACGCCTTCGGACCCGCCGTGCGGGTCAACTGCATCATGCCCGGCGGGTTCCGCACCGACATCACCAAGGCCTGGGACTGGGACGCCTTCGATGAGAGCGCGAAGACTTTCGCGTTGCGCCGCATCGGCGAGCCGCATGAAATCGTCGGAGCCGCGCTGTATCTCGCCAGCGATGCCGCCAGCTACACGACGGGCGCCGTTTTTCCGGTGGATGGGGGAGTTCCCACCTAACGGCCTTACGCAGAGCCATCGAAACAGTTAGATTACTCACCTGTTAGGCCAGCGCAACGGGCGACGAGGAGAACCGATGGGACACGCGCCGCTCGAGGGGTATGTCGTCGTCGATCTCTCCATGGGAATCAGCGGCGGCTACTGCACGAAGGTGCTGGCCGACGGCGGCGCTGACGTCATCAAGGTGGAAGATCCCGCCGGGGATTGGCTGCGCCGGTGGACTGCCTGCGGGCACGAAGTGGCCGACCTTGACGACGCGGCGCTCTTTCAGTTCCTGGCCGGTTCGAAACGGTCGGTGGCCGTCGACGTATCCGTGGACGATGACCGCGAGCTCGTAGCGCGGCTGGTGCGGGGTGCCGACGCGATCGTCTGGTCTGCGGGCAGCGCTATAGCCGAACACGACAGTTTCCGCCCCGCCGCGCTTCGGACAGCAGCGCCCCACGCGGTGGTGTGCGCGATTACCCCCTTCGGTCTGCACGGACCTTGGGCGGATCGGCCCGCCACCGAAGCGACCCTGCAGGCGATGGCAGGGGGGCTCATGACCCGCGGGGATCCGCAGCGGCCACCCGTTCTCGAAGGCGGGGACATCGGCGAGTGGACGGCTGGCATGTGCGCGGCGGTCGGCCTGCTCACGGCGCGGTGGCGAAGCCTGCGCAGCGGTACCGGAGACCTGGTCGACGTTTCGGTCTACGAGTCGTTGGTTGCCACCATGACGATGTATTCGGTCACCTATGCATCGATCGCGGGCAGCCCGATGCGCGCGAACCGGCTGACGAACCTGCCGGCCATTCATGCCACGAAAGATGGCTTCGTCGGCTTCATGGTGGTCACCGGCCAGCAGTGGCTCGACTTCTGCGTGCTGGTCGATCAGGCGCAGTGGCTCGACGACGAGTCCCTCATCCGGTTTCAGACGAGGGCGCAGCGGCGACCGGAGCTGCTTGCAGTGATCGACTCGTGGATGGCCGAGCGTTCGACCGCCGAGGTGCTGGAACTCGCGGACGCGTTGCGCATCCCAGCGGCCGAGGTCGGCACCGGCGCAACGATTCCGCATTTCGCGCAGCTCGACGCCCGCGACTGGTACGTCCGAAACCCGCGCAGTGGTTTCCTGCAACCCGACGTTCCCTACACGCTGTCGGCCGGCGACCGCCGTCCGGCTGGGCCTGCCCCGCGGCTCGGTGAGCACACGGCACAGATCCGGGCAGCCCTGCCCGAACCCCGCGAAGCGTCGAGTGCTGACGGCGATGCCGGGCTGCCCTTCGCAGGGCTTCGCGTGCTGGACGTGACGAACAACTGGGCGGGGCCGGAAATCGGCCGCATTCTGGGACTGTTCGGCGCCGAGGTCATCCATGTCGAGTCACAGAAACGTCCGGACCCGATCCGCTTCAACACCATCAAGGACATGTCGGAAGACCAGTGGTGGGAATGGTCGCCGCTGTATCACGGTCCCAACGCGAACAAGCGGGGCCTTGCCCTGGACCTGTCCTCGCAAGAGGGCCGCGACCTCATGCTCCGGCTGGTCGCGACAGGCAGATGTCTTCCTGGAGAACTACAGCCCCCGGGTCGTGGAGTCCTGGGGCATGGACTACGGCGTGCTCGCCGCGGTGAATCCGGGGCTCATCATGCTTCGCGCGCCGGCCTGGGGCACCAGCGGACCGTGGCGGGATCGCACCGGATACGCGCAGACGATGGAAATGGGCGCCGGCCTGGCCTGGATGACCGGATGGCCGGACGCCGCCCCGGAGATCCCGAACGGGCCGATGGATCCCATTGCCGGCAATCACGGATTCATCGCCCTCATGTTGGCGCTCGAACACCGCCGGCGTACGGGTGAAGGCGGACTCGTCGAGGCGCCGATGATCGGCGGTGCGCTGAATCTCGCGGCCCAGCAGGTTATCGAGTACTCGGCCTACGGCAGCCTGCTCGGGAGAATCGGCAACCGGTCCTGGCGTGCCGCGCCGCAAGGGGCCTACCGCTGCAAGGACCCGCTTCCGGACGCTCAGCCTGATCGCTGGGTGATGATCTCGATCGCCACCGACGGGCAGTGGGCTGGGTTGCGGGCGGCGCTGGGGGACCCGGAATGGGCGCGCGACCCGGCGTACGCGAGCCTTGCTGGACGCCGGGCCGCGCATGACGCGCTCGATGCTGAACTCGCGCACTGGTGCGCGGTCCGCGAGTCGTCGGAGATCGTGGAACAGCTTGTCGCTGCTGGGGTTCCGGCATCCGTGGTGCTTCGCCAAGACGAACCGGCCGGGGTGCCGCAACTTGCGGCCCGCGGGTTTCTGGAATCGGTCGACCATCCGCTCGTCGGCTCGTACACGCAGGTCGGCTACCCGGCCCGGTTGGGGTCAGGGCCGGCGGTGTTCAACCGGACGGCCGCACCCCTGCTGGGTCAGCACAACCACGAGATCCTCACCCGGCTTGCCGGGATGACGGATGCCGACGTCGAGCGCCTGCAACGTGAGGGCGTTGTCGGTACTCGCCCCGGCGGCCCACAGTCCGTCTGGTAGCGCCGAAGTTATTGCGAAATAAGGGAACTCTGCAGGAGGCAGCAATGCGGCTGGCTGGAAAGGTCGTCCTCATCACCGGCGCCGGGTCGGGGCTCGGGCGTGAAAGCGCCGTGCTCTTCGCGGAGCAAGGGGCGCAGCTCGTGCTGACGGATGTCTCGCCATCACGGACCGAGGCGACCGCCGCTCTGGTCACCGGCAGCGGCGGTGAGGCGATCGGCGTCGCGATGGACGTGAGCGACGAGAAGGCCGTCGAGGCAGGAGTGCAGGCCGCGGTTGACCGCTTCGGGCGCCTCGATGTCCTGTTCGCCAACGCCGCGATCGCTGAGCCAGGGCTTGGCCAGACGCCGTTCGAAGACGTCACCGTCGCCGATTGGAACCGGGTGCTGGCCGTCAACCTGACGGGCATCTTCCTGCCGTCCAAGTACGCCGTCCGCGCCATGAAGCCGCAAAGGCAAGGAACTATCGTCGTCACGTCGTCGGCCGGGGCGCTTTCGGCGTATCCGGGCTGGTTCGCCTACGGCGCCTCGAAGGGCGGGATCAACTCGCTCGTCCGTCATATGGCGTGGGCGCTCGGCAGCTATGGCATACGGGTCAATGCGCTCTGCCCGACGCATGGCATGTCGCCGAATCTGCTGCTCGAGCCCGACGCTCCGGTGGTCGGGCAGTCGTACGAGGAGGTTGCCGGCCCGTGGGATCCGGCCGCGTCGCCGATTCCGTTCAAAGCGGCACGCCCGCCGGGGCTTCGGGACAATGCCAATGTCGCCCTGTTCCTGGCGTCGGACGAGTCGATGTACATGTCGGGCGTATGCCTGCCCAGCTGCGACGGCGGCACTTTGTCTCGCGTCGCTATCGAATTCGAGACCGGCTGGGAGACGCACGTGACGAGCACGGTGACGCGGGCCGAAGCGGCGGCTGGTATGTCGTGAAGGCAGCGTCGTTCACCTACCACGCGCCCGAGTCGGTCGATGAGGCCGTCGCCGTCTTCGGTGAATTCGGTGACGAGGCCAAAGCCATCGCCGGCGGCCAGAGCCTGGTGCCGATGATGGCCCTGCGCTTGGCTCGCTTCGATCACCTCGTCGATCTCGGAAGGATCGACGAACTGCGCACCGTACAAAGGCGAAACGGCGGCCTGTCGGTCGGTGCGATGACCACACACCGCGCTCTCGAGCGGGGAGTGGGGGAGCAAGTGCCACTGCTTGCGATGGTCGCTCCGTACATCGGGCATGCGCAGATACGCAACCGTGGCACGCTCGGCGGCTCCTGCGTGCACGCCGATCCCGCGGCGGAGTGGCCGGCAGTCGCGGTCGCCCTGGATGCCCAACTCGACGTGCAAGGTCCCGGTGGGCGTCGGACCATTGCCGCTCAGGACTTCTTCGTCTCCACCTTCATGACCGCGCTGGAAGCCGACGAGCTCCTGCTGTCGTTGACGCTGCCGGTGTGGCCGGAGCGATCGGGCTTCGCGGTCGCCGAATTCGCTCGCCGGCACGGTGATTTCGCCGTCGCGGGGGCAGCCGTGGCCGTGCAGCTCGACGCTTCGGACCGGGTGAGCCGGCTGGCGATCGGCCTGATGGGACTCGGGCCGACGCCGCAGCGGGCCGCCGCGGCGGAGGCGGCGGCCGCCGGAGCAGACCTGCGGGAGCTCGATGTCGCCGAACTGGCCCGGATCGCGGTCGCCGATTGCGAGCCATCCGGCGACATTCACGGGGACGCCGCGTTCCGCCGCAGGGTGGGCGCCGTCATCGTCGAGCAAGCGCTTGCACAAGCTGCCCGGGAGGCACATCGTGACTGATCCGGTGATGGTTCGCCTGACTGTCAACGGCGAGCAGCGGCGCGCGGTCGTGGAGCCCCGCAAGACGCTCGCCGACGCTCTTCGTGAAGATCTGGGCCTCACCGGCACCCACGTCGGCTGCGAGCACGGTGTCTGCGGCGCCTGCACGGTGCTGCTCGACGGCGAGTCGGTGCGTGCCTGCCTGCTTTTCGCCGTGCAGGCGCAGGGTCGTGACGTCGTCACGATCGAAGGTCTGACGCCGCCGGAAGGCGGGCTTTCGCCTGTACAGCAGGCTTTCCGCGACGAGCACGGATTGCAGTGCGGCTTCTGCACACCGGGTTTCGTGGTCTCGGTGACGGCATTCCTGCGGGAGAATCCCGACCCGACCGACGAGCAGGTCATCGAGGGGTTGTCCGGCAACCTGTGCCGCTGTACGGGATATCAGGGCATTGTTCGGGCCGTGCGGTCGGCAGCAGTAGCCGGGAGCGCGTGATGGTCAGCACGGAAGCGGTCCCGCAAGTAGCCGGCAACCGATTCGTCGGCCAGTCGGTCAAGCGAGCCGAGGATCCGCGCCTGCTGACCGGGCGCGGCCGCTACATCGACGACGTCGTGCTGCCCGGCCTGCTGCATGCGGCCTTCGTGCGCAGCCCGCTTGCCCACGGGCAGATCACGCGGATCTCCGTGGATGCGGCGCGGCAAGTGCCCGGCATCGTCGCGGTCTTCACCGCGCGTGAGCTCAACGCGGGACTGGGCAAGCTCTGGCACACGATGATCGGCCCGGATGCGCCGATGCCCCCGGTCCGGCCGCTGGCCGAATCGGACGTGCGCTTCGTCGGCGATCCGGTGGCCGTCGTCGTCGCCGAAACCCGATATGCGGCCGAGGACGGCGCGGAACTCGTCGAGCTGGAGGTCGATCCGCTCGGCGTCGTCGTCGACGCGGCAGCCGCGTTGGCCGACGGTGCGCCGGTGGTGCATCCCGAGCTCGGATCGAACCTGGCAGGCCAGGTGGTGAGCCGCCAGGATCCGCGCGTGGAGCAGGCGTTCGCAGAAGCCGCTTCGGTGGTCACGGAAACCTTCCACCAACACCGCTACAACTGCGTGCCGATGGAGCCGCGCGGGTTGATCGTCTCCTGGGACCCCGCGCAGCAGTCGATGACGATTTACGCGAGTACGCAAGGCCCGCACGAGGTGCGCGCCAACATGTCGCGGCTGCTGCAGATTCCCGAGGATCGGATCCGGGTTGTCATGGGCGACGTCGGCGGCGCCTTCGGGCAGAAGATGTTCCCGATGCGGGAGGACTTTGCGATCGCCGCCGCAGCCCGGCTGCTCGGCCGCCCGGTCAAGTGGATCGAGGATCGCAACGAGAACCTGCTCGCCGGCGGGCACGCGCGGGAAGAGCAGATGAAGGTCTCGCTGGCCATCGACGCCGGGGGCCACTTCACCGCGATCACCGCCGAGCAGACGGAGAACGTGGGCGCCTATCCGTTCCCGGGCAACGGCAGTACCGCGGGCGCGGGGATGATGATTTTCCCTGGGCCGTACCGCATCCCGCGGATGGACTACGTCGCTCATGCGGCCTACACCAACACCTGTGGCCGGTGTGCCTACCGCGGCCCGTGGATGATGGAGACCGTCGCTCGCGAGCAGGCGGTCGACCTTGCCGCTCGCCGGCTCGGCGTCGATCCGCTGGAGCTGCGGCGGCGCAACGTGATCCAGCAAGCCGAGCTTCCCTACCAGAGCTCCGGCGGGTTCGTCTACGACAGCATCAGCCCGGCTGAAACCCTCGAGCAGGCAGCCGAACTCATCTCCTACGACGCCTTCCGGCGGGAGCAGGCGGCGGCCCGCAGCGACGGGCGCTACCTCGGAATCGGGCTCGGCCTCTACGTCGAACCGTCGCAGTCTTTCGGGCCGCTCGGCACCGAAGGAGCCACGCTGCGGCTGCTCCCCGGAGGCACGATCGCTCTCGTCATGGGCACCGGCAGCCATGGCCAGAGCCTGGAAACCACGATGGCACAGGTCGTCGCCGATGAACTCGGCTGCGACGTCGACGACATCACCTTCGTTCAAGGAGATACCGCCTTCGTGCCGTACGGCGCCGGAACGGGCGGTAGCCGCAGCGCAGTCGTCGCCGCCGGCGCCGCGCGGGTGGCGGCCGGGCAGCTGCGCGAGCGGGTCCTCGACGTCGCGGGCGCAGCGCTGGAGGCCGCCTCCTTCGATCTGGAGATCGAGGCCGGGCGGGTATTCGTCAAGGGTGTGCCGTCGATCGCCATGACCTTCGCGCAGGTCGCCGATCTGGCACTGTTCGGCCACGCGGCCCTGCCGCCGGAAGCGCAGCAGGGACTGGAGGTCACCGCTCGCTTTACCGCGCCGCCGTTCACGTTTTCCAACGCCTGCCACGCCTGCACCGTCGAGGTGAACCCGCGCACAGGTGAGGTCCAGATCCTGCGGTACGTCGTGAGCGAGGACTGCGGAGTGATGATCAATCCGATGGTCGTCGAGGGGCAGATCGCGGGTGGCGTCGTGCAAGGCATCGGCGGCACGCTCTACGAGCATTTCGTCTACGACCCCGACGGGAACCCGCTGACGACGACGTTCCTCGACTACCTGCTGCCCACGGCGGCTGACGCGCCGCAGATCGAATATGGCCACGTGGTCACGCCGTCCCCGTTGCCCGGTGGCGCAAAGGGGATGGGCGAAGGTGGCGCCATCGCCTCACCTCCTGCCATCCTCAACGCCATCAACGATGCGCTCGCCCCGCTCGGCGCCTACCTCACCGAGCAGCCGTTCACTCCGGCCCGCCTCATCGCCGCAATGGAGGCTGCCTCGAGTCCGTAAGGCCGGGATGCGGCCGTGCTACTCGCGTAGGAGCACCCGTGCATCGACTGCGATGCAACCTCCGGATTCGAGCAGGCGCAGCGGACGCAAGTACAGCTCCTCGATGCGCTGCTGCGATTCCACCAGCGCCGACACCCTCAGCGATACCTCCTCCAGCGCTGCTACGTCGTAGGCGTGGCTGCCTGCCTCCCCGGAAAGCAGGGGGTAGGCGCGCACAGAGCGCACGAGGTCCGCGGCATCCCGATCCGACAGCGGTGTGATGCGCCGGGCAACATCCCCGAACAGCTCGATGTAGTCCCCGGCGACACCGAAAGAGATGACCGGTCCGAAGAGCTCGTCGTGCGTGACGGTGAGGACGGTGTCCCGGCCCGAGCCCACGTCTGCCCCCTCTCGCGAGACGGGAATCCCGAACGAGCCGAGCAGCGTCCTGACGTCGACCGGGTCAAGCCATCCCGGGGGACGGGAGCGGATCAGCGACTGTGCGCGGTCGTTGTCGACGTCAGCGAACTCGCGGACGACGCCGGCGGGGGCCGCGCGCCAGCGAGCGTATTCGGCGAGCCGGCCCAGGGCAGCTGCGGCGGACTCGGGCCAGGCGTAGGTGGGAACGGTCCGGTCGCCCCCCGTCAGGGCTTCGTCAACCCCGCCCTTGGACAGGTAACTCGCGACAACGGGCTTCGCCGGTGCTGCCCCCGCGGCGGTCACAATCGCTTCCGCGACCTCAGCAGCGTGTTCGACCAGCGGCGGAACGAAGAGCACGAGGAGCGCATCGACGCCGTCGTCGGCGAGCACCGCATCGAGGACCTTGCGGTAGTGCTGGGCTTGGGCGTGCGGGGTGAGATCGATCGGGTTGTCGACCTTCACGCCGGCCGGAGCGCCGGCTCGGATCGCGGCGGTGGTGACGTCAGCAAGCGCAGCAAGGCGAAGGCCGTGCACGCGCGCTGCTGCAGCCGCCAGGGCCGCCGGACCTCCGGCATTCGTGACGATCGCCAGCCCATTTCCCGGCGGCAGCGGCTGCGTTGCCAGCAGGAGCGCCAGATCGAACTGTTCCTCCAGCGTCGACGTGCGAATGATGCCGGCTTGGCGGAAGAGCGCTTGCACCATGCTGTCCGCGCCGACTCCGCTCTCGTTGGCAGGTGCGGGATGCACCGCCACCAGGGGCTTGCGCGCTGAAATGCGCCGCGCCGTCCTGGCGAACGTTCGCGGGTCGCCGAACTGTTCGACGTGGACCAGGACAGCGGCCGTACGCGGGTCGTCCTCCCACCACTGCAGCAGATCCGTCGTGGTGACATCGGCGGAGTTCCCCACCGAGACGAAGCCGGAAACCCCCAGGCCGAGCCGTGCGGCGTGATCGAGGACGGCGAGGCCCAACGGTCCCGATTGGCTGGACATCGCGACACGTCCGGAGGTGACCGCGATGGGCGCGAACGTCGCCACCATTGACGTCGCAGGATCAGGGTTGACCAAGCCCATACAGTTCGGACCGAGAACCCGCATGCCATTGGCCCGCGCCGCGGCGACTATCCGCTCCTGCAGTTCGCGTCCGTCCTGCCCCGCGTCCGCGAAGCCGGCGGACAGGACGACCGCGGCTGCCGCACCTGCGGCTGCAGAGTCGTCGAGAACGCCGGGGACCGCGGCAGCCGGAACGGCCACCATCACCAGATCGACGGGCTGCCCTATGGCCGTCACCGAAGGGTAGGAGTCGAGTCCGGCAATCTGCTTGGCGTGGGGATTGACCGGGAAAACCGGGCCCTGGAATCGGTGACGGAGCAGGTTGTCGACGACCGCGTGCCCGATGCTGCGCGGGGTCCGGCTCGCACCGACGACCGCGACCGACCGCGGCCGCATCAACCTCTCCAATGACGAGCGGGCCGCAACGTGTTCACGCCGATCTGCCCGCGCCGCCACACGTGAGGTCGCATCGAGTGAAAGCGTGACGTGGACGACGGACGATTCGCGCTGCTGTGCCATGCGGTAGCCCGAGCCGGCGAATGTGCGCAGCATTCGCACGTTCTCCGGGAGCACGTCTGCCTCGAGTGCTCGAATTCCCATCGCGCGGGCTGCCGCCGCGATCCGCTCCAAGAGCAGCCCGCCGAGACCGAGGCCTTGAAAACGATCCGCGACGGTGAACGTGACCTCGGCGTGCCCCGAATCGTCGCTGAGCAAGGACAATCCGCCGATGCCAATGAGGTCGTGACTGAGGAATGCCCCCATGGTGACGCGCTCGTCGTCAGCCTCGACTTCCCGACGCAAGAATGCTGGCGACAGGTGCACGACTGGCCCGAGAAGGCGCATGGCAATCGTCTGACGGGACAGCGATCCGTGAAAGGCCACGAGGGCCTCGAGATCGGGCGGCTCCAACGGGCGGAGCACGATCGAACGCCCGTCCCGCAAAAGCCCGGGCCGCTCCTGCTCTGCTCGCTGTGTCACGAGGGCACTCAGCCGGGCGGAGTGCTTTCGTCGCCGGTCGCGCCCGTAAAGCTGGCCGGCCGCTTCTCGCGGATCGCCGTGAAGCCCTCACGCGGGTCAGGACCGCCGAAACCGTAGAACTCGTAGGCAAGCGAGGCATCGAAGGCCGGACCCATCGCACGGAACCAGTTATTGAGCGCGAGCTTGGTCCAGCGCAACGCGCTGGGGGAGACCGCCTGCAATTTGCGGCAGACCCCCAGTGCCGTCTCGTACAGGTCCGCCTCGTCGACGGCGAGCGAGATCAGGCCGATGCGTTCGGCCTCCTCGCCCCGCAACTCCTCACACGTCAGCAGGTAGTACTTGGCCTTGGCCATACCAGCCATGATCGGCCAGCTGAGCACCGCGTTGTCGCCGGCCGCCACGCCCAGACGAGTGTGGCCGTCGAGGATCCGCGCGGTCTTCGCGGCGATGGACACGTCAGCCAGAATCCCGACGACGAGCCCGGCGCCCACGGCCACGCCGTGCATTGCTGAGACGATCGGCTTCGAGCAGTTGATGATGTTGTAGACGAGGTCGCGCGCCTCGCGCATGACGCGCGTGCGGGACGCGTAGTCGTCGGTCATGGCGCCGAGCAGCTCGAAACTGCCGCCCGAGGAAAACGCCTTTCCCTCACCGCGAACCAGGACCACGTCGGTGTCGTCGTCGCGGTCGATCGCCCGCCAGACTTCCGCGATGTCGCGGTGCATCCGGGGCGATACGGCGTTCAGGCCGGGGCCGTCGAAGACGATCTCGAGGATTCCCGGCTCTGGCCGCTCCAGGCGAAGTGAGGGGAAATCGGCGTAGCGATCGCTCATGTCAGATCCCGATCCGCTGGGCCAGCAGCTCGCGGTGATAGGCGGGGTCGCCGAACATCAGCTGCGAGGTCTTGGCGCGTTTGAAGTACAGGTGAGCGGGATGCTCCCAGGTGAAGCCGATACCCCCGTGGATCTGGATGTTTTCGGCAGCGCAGTGGAAGTAGGCGTCCGAGCAATAGGCCTTGGCGAGGCTGGCCACGGCAGGCAGTTCGTCGTTGAGTTCCGCGGCGGCCCACAGGCCGTAGTAGGCCGCGGATTTGGCGGACTCGACCTGGACGAGCATGTCGGCACACTTGTGTTTGATCGCTTGGAAGGAACCGATGGGACGCCCGAACTGGTGGCGCAGCTTGGCGTAATCGACGGCCATCTCGAGCGTGCGGGCAGCGCCCCCGACCTGCTCGGCGGCCATCCCGACCGCCGCCAGATCGAGCACCCGCCTGAGCACCGGCCAGGCCTGGCCTTCCTGGCCCAGCAGCCGCGCCGGGATCCCGGCGAAAGCAAGCCGGGCCAGTTTGCGGGTCATGTCCATCGCGGGCAGTGGCGTGCGGGTCAGGCCGGGGGTATCCGCATCGACGGCGAACAAGCTGATCCCACCGGCAGTTCTCGCCGCGACGAGGATCAGTGATGCGGTGTGGCCGTCGAGGACAAAGCTCTTGTGCCCGTCGAGGATCCAACCGTCTGCCGTCAGGCTGGCAGCGAGGGTGATGCCGTCCTCGTCCCAGCGTCCGCTGTCTTCGGTGAGTGCCAGCGTGCCGCGCAGCTGGCCGGAGGCAAGGCCAGGCAGGTAGTCCTTGCAGGCGGCGTCGTCGCCGGCGTGCAGCACTGTGGTCGCGGCGAGGATGATGCTCGAGAAGTAAGGGGCGCACAAGAGGGCCCGCCCGGCTTCCTCCAGCACGACTCCCAGCTCGACGAAGCCGCAGCCGGCACCGCCGAATTCCTCCGGGATCGCCAGCCCCAGCAGGCCGAGCTCGTCGCCCAACTGGCCCCAGACGGCCGGGTCGAACCCCGCTTCGGTCTCCATCAGCTGGCGCACCTGCGGCTCCGCCGAGCGGTCGGCGAGGAATTCGCGGACCAACGACCGCAGCTCTTCCTGTTCCGTGCTGAACGCGAAATTCACGTGCCTGCTCCTGGTGTCAGCGGTCCGTCACGCCATTGTCAGGCCACCGCTGACGGACAGCGTCTGGCCGGTGATGTAGCCGGCGCCCTCGGATGCAAGGAACACAACCGCAGGCGCGATGTCGGTCGGCTGGCCGATGCGCCGCATCGGAACGGCGCGGGCGAGACCGTCGTAGAGCTTCTGGCTCGCGGTGGCCACCTGGTCGAGCAGCGCGGTGTCCGTGGGTCCCGGACACACGCAGTTGACGGTGATGCTGTCGCGCGCGACCTCGCGGGCCAGCGCCTTGCTGAACGCGATAACCCCGCCCTTGGTGGCGGAGTAGACCACCTCGCCGGAAGACCCGACTCTCCCGGCATCCGAGCCGAGACTGATGATGCGGCCACGGCCGCGCTCGCGCATGCCGTCCAATACCGCTCGCGTGCAACGCACCGTGCCCAGCAGGTTGATCTGGACCAGCCGCTCCCACGTGTCTTCTGTCGAGTCGACGAAGGGCTGGATGACGTCGATCCCGGCATTGTTGACCAGGACGTCAATGGGTCCGAGCTCTCGTTCGATCCGCTGGACGGCCTCGCGCACGCTGGCGCTGTCGCCGACATCGAGGCAAACGCCGAGCGTGCGCGCCGCGGTCTGCTCGCCCAGCCGCGTGGCGACCGACTTGGCGCCGGTCTCATCGAGGTCTCCGACCGCGACGGCATAGCCGTCGGCGGCCAACGCGGCGCTGATGGCCTCGCCGATGCCACGGGCCGCGCCCGTGACGAATGCGACGCGATCGGACGGCTGGACCACGGCGGCCCTCCTTGGCGTGGGGACTGGAACGTTAAATCATCTTACGAATAACATGGAACCCTGTCGAGGGAGAGGGGACGGCGCGATGGACGTGCCTCGCATCATTTCGGTGGACGACCACGTGCTCGAACCGCCCGATCTGTGGCAGCGCTGGCTTCCCGCACGTTTGCGCGACGAGGGTCCCAAGCTCGTGCGCTCCAAGGGTCGCTTCGCCGGTCGGCAGGCCGGGCGCTGGCAAGAGACCGACGAGGGCGGCTGGGCCGACGTCTGGCACTACCAAGGCTTCGAGATGGCCATCATTCCCGGCTTCGCGGCCGCGGGCAAAGACCAGAATTGGCTTGGCGCGCACTGGGATCCCATGATCTACGACGACATGCGCCCAGGTTGCTACGAGCAGTCGGCGCGTCTTGCAGACATGGACAGCAACCACACCGACGCGTCGCTGTCGTTCCCGACGTTTCCCCGTTTCTGCGGTCAGACGTTCCTCGAGTACGGCTCCCGCGAGCTGGGGCTTGCCTGCGTGCAGGCTTACAACGACTGGATGATCGAGGAGTGGTGCGGTGGGCCCGGCCGCGGCCGGCTGATTCCTTTGACGCTGATCCCGCTCTGGGGCCCGGAGCTGGCGGCTGCCGAGGTGCGCCGGTGTGCTGAGAAGGGCTCGTACGCGATGTGCTTCTCCGAAAACCCCGTGCCCAACCTGAAATTGCCGAGTATCCACACGCCGCACTGGGATCCGCTCTTCGCCGCCTGCCAGGACACCGGCACGGTGGTCAACGTCCACATCGGGTCCTCCTCGACGTTTCCGGTCACGAGTTCGGACGCACCACGTGCGGTGTCGCTCGCGTTGACCTACCAGGGCGCGGCGCACGCCTTGTCCGATTGGCTCACCTGCGGCGTGCTCGATCGCTTTCCCCGGCTTGTGGTGGCCTTGTCGGAAGGACAGGTGGGCTGGATTCCCTACCTTCTCGAGCGGCTCGACCAGGTCTTCAACGAAAGGCCGGTGTACGGCAACCTCGAAAGGCTCACCAAGGCGCCGAGCGCCTACTTCCGCGAGCAGATGTTCGGCTGCGTGTACGACGACGTCGCCGGCTTGCGGCTGCGCGACACCATCGGCATGGGACAGATCATGTTCGAGGTCGACTATCCGCATGGAGACTCGACGTGGCCGAACACCCGAATGGTCGTCGAGAAGATCGCCCATGAAGCGCAGCTGACCGAGCAGGAGCTCTACCTGCTCGTGCGCGGTAACGCCATCAGGTGCTACGGCTTGGATCGGTTCGGTATCACCGCCTGAGGCAGGCGGTCAATCGCGGGTGCCGAACATCGTCGCATTCGCGGCTGCCTGGGCGACCAGACCCGGCAGGACCTCCGACAGAGCGCCCGCTTCCCAGACGCCATCGCCCTCCACGACCGGACCGTAGGCCCAGCCCTCGGCAATCGAGATCCGGGGCCCCCACACGCCGAAGATGCGACCGGTGACCTCGGATGAGGCGGTGCTCCCCAGCCAGACTGCTACGGGCGCAATGTGCTCTGGGGCCAGGGCCTTCTTCGTTTCCTCGTCGGCTTCCTGCATGTCTCCGAGGTCAGCCGTCATACGGGTCAGCGCCGTGGGCGCGATCGCGTTGACGGTCACGCCGTACCGGCCCAGCTCCATGGCGGCGATGACCGTGAACGCCGCGATGCCGGCCTTGGCTGCGCCGTAGTTCGTCTGCCCCACGTTGCCGAACAGGCCCGACGGCGACGTGGTGTTGATGATGCGACCCTGCACCTCCTCACCCGACTTGCTGCGGTCCCTGAAATGTTCCGCGGCGAAATGAGCCGGTGCGAACGTGCCCTTGAGATGCACTTGCACGACGGCATCCCATTCGGCCTCAGACATGTTCACCATCATGCGGTCGCGCAGGATCCCCGCGTTGTTGACCAGCACGTCGAGACGGCCATAGGTGTCGACGGCCTGGGCGATCAACCGCTGCGCACCCTCCCAGGAGGAGATGTCGTCGGTGTTGGCGACGGCCGTTCCACCGGTGGCGGTGATCTCGTCGACGACTGTTTGAGCCGGGCCGACTGAGGTGCCGCCGCTGCCGTCCCGCGAACCGCCGAGGTCGTTGACGACGACCTTCGCTCCCTCAGCGGCGAACAGGTGCGCATGCGCCCGTCCGATGCCGTTGCCGGCTCCGGTGACGACGACCACGCGTCCCTCGCACAGACCACTCATGCTTCGACTCCAGCTTCTGTCGCAGGCTTTCTTCCATTACGGGGATGAACCTGAAGGTGATGATAAGTGGTTCTATCCGCTAACGGATTAGCGTAGGCTGTGGGAGCGGTTCGCAGCAAGTGGCCCCCGCCTGAAGAGGAGCGATCGTGAGTGCGGTTTTGCGAGATGCCGAGCCTTTCGTCAGCGGGCAGACCTTCGAGGAGATGACCGTCGGGTCGTCGTTCCGAACCGGTTGGCGCACGATCACCGAGGCCGACATGGTCATGTTCCGTCAGCTGGTCGGCATCACCGAGCCGCTGTTCATGGACAACCGGCACGCCGCGGAGTCCGGTTATACGGGGACTCTGGTGCCCGGCATGATGACGTTCGCCTACGCCGAGGGGCTCGTCCTGCAGACGAACGTGCTGCACGGCACCGGCATCGCGTTCATACACAGCGACCTTGATCTGGTCGCCCCGGTGTATGTCGGTGACACCATCTCGGTCGTGGTCGAGGTGACCGAGGCGCGTCCGTCGAAGTCGGGCGGCCGGGGGGTCGTCACAACGCGCAATACGGTGGTCAACCAGCGCGGCGAAACCGTGGTGACCTATACGCCGGTACGCCTCATCCGCGGTCGCGACTTCCAGGCCGGTTGAGGCCGGGACGTCATTCGGCGCCCCTGCGTAGCCGGCAGCGCCCGGCGAACGACAGCACCGCAAGGTGATAGGACCGAGCGGCCCAACCAAGGCTGATGTTGTGCCCAGCGGCTGCCTGCACTGCCGTCTCGACGACCGGGGCCGCCGTGAACGCGGCTGCGATAGCTCGCAGCTCGCCCTCGCCAGTGACCCACCAGGGCTCGTGCTCAGCCATCGTCACTCGCACCGGAATGCGCACCCGGGCAGCAACCCGGTCGAACGTGTCGGGCCACGTTGGCGCCTCGCAGTTCTCGGCTTCCGGAACCGGCTCGACCACCTGGCGTACGTGGCGGAACGTGTCCGGCGGATACAGCGCGCGGCTTCCCCAGAAGAGCCTGAAAGCCAGCTCGCTGAGGCCTGAAAGGCAGCATCTTTCGGCGTCGATGAGGACCGGCTCGATGTGTGCCGTCATCGGCGGTAGGCCGGGGGGAGGCCTTTGGTGCTGATGCGGTGCAGGAGCCTTCGCCGGCCGGCTTCGTCGCTGTAGTCGGTCGCGGTGGCGCTGTGCATCACCGCGAAGTTGTCCCAGAGGAGAATCGTGCCCGCGCCGACCCGGGCGCGCTGGCGAAACCGCGACTGGAGTGCGTGCCGTTTCAGCTCGAGTAACAGGTCGATCGCCGGGCCCTCTTCCCATCCGACGATGCCGCTTGCCGTCCCCGAGATGCCGAACAACGCCGGTCTCGCGGTCACCGGGTGGCGCATCACCAGCGGATGGGTAACGACGGGGAGCGGTTCGGTGGATCCGCTGCCGCGGACCTCGCCCGGCAAGCTGACCTTTCCGCCACTCGGGTCGTGGATGACCTGCAATGGCTCGATGGTTTGCCTGGTGGTCAGCGGCAGAGCGTCATAGGCGGCCGCGAGATCGGCGAAGAGCGTGTCGTTGCCGGTCTCGGGGGCCTCGATCCCGTAAAGCATTGTGACGCAGGCCGGCACCGCTTCGTAGGAGCTGTCGGAATGCCAGTGCATGGCACCGTTCCTGCTTTCCCGCGGGGTGGTGGCAGAGTTGCGAATCTTGATGATTTCCGGGAATTCCCCATGGCGATGCTGCGGTACGAAGAACAGGAGGGGGTCGCCCCACGTCCGGCCGAAGCGGGCGTATTGCGCTTCAGACAGCTGCTGGCCGCGCAGCAGCAGGATGTGGTGCTCGAACAGGGCGTCCACGAGCGCTCGGCTGGTTGCCTGGTCGACTTCCACCGCGGCATCGAAATTCTCGACGACGGCACCAAACGGGCCCGCGAGTCGCGTGAGCGCAATCGTGTCCGGTCCAGTCATTGTCACGTTCGCATGTAGCTGCCCGAAGAGACATTGATCGCCTCGCCCGTGATGCACCGCGCGCGGTCGCTGGCCAGAAAGGCAATCGTTTCGGCAATATCCGCGGCGCCCGGTACCCAGGGAAGCACGCCCCGGGCGTCGGGTCCGGCAAGGATTTCAGGGTGGTCATCGATGAACTTCGTGCCGCGTACGACACCCATCGACACGGTCACAGCGCGGATTCCGTACGGGCCGCCTTCGTGCGCAACCGACCGCGTCAAAACGTTGAGACCGCCCTTGGTGATGGCGTACGGGCTCTCCAGTCCCTGGCCTCCGACATCCGGCGCGTACGACGACACGTTCACGATGACGCCGCCGCGACCACGGTCCCGCATCATCGGCAGGATGCGCCGGCAGAGGTACCAGGGTCCGGTCAGATTGACGCGCACGACCCAGTCCCACATGGTGGGTTCGTACTCGAAGTGGCTCGCCAGCACGTTGATGGCCGCATTGTTGACGAGCACGTCGATGCCGCCGAACTCGCCGGCGACCGCGTCGACGACCCGGTCGATCGCGACCGGATCACCCGCATCCATCGGGTGTCCGACGACGGTCGTGCCCGGGTGATCGGCTGCAATGGCCGCGGTGACCGCTGCCGTCCGGCGTTCATGAATGTCGGTGACGACGACCGTTGCTCCGGAAGCGGCGAAACGTCGCGCGCTCGCCTGGCCGATGCCCGCGCCGGCTGCTGCCGTGACCAGTACGACTCGTCCCGCGAAGTCCTCCGGTGCGACCGCGTGGGGGAGTGGAGGTTCGGTGACGGTCACGGCGCATCGGTGAGAGCGGAAACGGCCGGATCACCGGTCCAGAAGCCTTGCCAGGCCGGCAAGATTCCCGGCAGCCGCGGCTTCTGCTTCTCGTGCCGCGGCCAGTGCTGGAAATCAGGCGCGTGGGGTCGCTCGAGGACGTCTGCGGAGTACCAGTGCTCCTCGTCTCTGCGTTCGAAGAACCACTCCCCGTCGCGGCGCTCATAGGTGTCGAAGTAGCAGATCCCCATCACGATCCACTTGCCGCCGTCTTCATGTTCGGCGCGGCAGTACACCCGTCCCGTCGCGTGGTCCTCGTCCACCAGCTCGATCAGATGGCCGCAGATGAAATGGATTGATCGGTAGAAGCCGCGAAGCTGCGGCTCGATGTAGCGCTTGAGCGCTTGCCGTCCCCGGCCGTGCCGTCCGCAGTCGACGTCCTCCACGAAAGTGGCGACCCAGGCGTCGAGATCGCGCGAGTCGACCGCGATCGCGTAGCGGATCGGTAGCTGCCCGATCGCAAGCCGCGCCTCGACCTCGGCCAAGCGCTGCTCGAGGCTCGTCTCAGCTCTCACTGTCACCGGCACCCATGTACTGGCTGAACAGGTCGCCATTCAGCAAGTCTCCGGCCGGGCCCTGGTAGACCGTTTCGCCGCGCCGCAGGACGTACGCCGTCTCGGCCATTTCGAGCGCGCGGGTGGCGAACTGGTCGACGATCAGCAGCGAGCTTCCCTCGCTGGTGAGGCGCTGCATAAAGGCGAAAATCGCGTCGACGACCAGCGGAGCCAGCCCGAGCGAGGCCTCATCCACGAGGACGAGACGCGGATTACGCACGTACGCGGCGGCCATCGCGAGCATCTGTTGCTGCCCGCCCGACAGCGTCCCGGCGACCTGGTGGAGACGCTCGGTCAGGATCGGGAACGCCTCGGCGGCCCGGTCCAGCGCCTCCTTGTGATTGCCTTTCGGCGATTGCATCGCAAGGTTCTCCCGGACTGTCAGCGACCGGAAGATGCCCCGCCCCTCGGGGATATGGCACAGCCCGCGGGAGAATCGCCGGTGCGGGGTCACCCGGGTGACGTCTTCACCGAAAAGGCTGATGGTCCCTGAGGTTGCGGGAAGGAATCCACACGCTGCCCGCAGCAGAGTCGTCTTGCCGGCGCCGTTCGGGCCGAGCAGAGCGGTGACCTGGCCGGCCGGGACGGTGATGGACAGGTCGCGCAGGATGACGGTGCGCCCGTAGCCGGTGCGCAGTCCGGTGATCTCAAGCGCCGGCGTGGGCGCGGGAAGCGTTGCCGTACCGTTCATGGACGCCGTCGCCGGTGCTGGGGGAGTGGCCCCCGGGGCGTTGATCGCTGGTCCGGAGCTCACAGCGTTGCCTCCTCCTGGGCCAACTCGGCAACGGCCTCAGTCGAACCCAGATACGCGGCCTGCACGATCGGGCTGGTGGCGACCTCCCTGGGAGTGCCTTCGAAGATGAGCCTGCCGAAGTCCATGACGTAGATGTAGCTGCAGACGCTCATGACAAGTGACACGTCGTGCTCAACGAGCAGAATCCCGCAACCGCGCTCGCGCACCACATGGCGCAAAACCTCATCGAACGTGGTGGTTTCATCCCGGTCCAGGCCGCTCGACGGCTCGTCGAGCATGAGGACGTCGAACGGTCCGGCAAGGCAACGAGCGAGCTCGACCAGCCGGCGCTGACCGGTGGACAGGGCGCCGGCTTGAGTCTCGGCCAGATCGGCGATCCCGCACAGTTCAAGGGCCTCGGCGGTCGCGCGAGCAATCTTGTGACGCTGCACTGGCGATGCGACCAACTGGCTGAGCGGATTGCTCCCGGCAAGGCTGGCTTCGCGTCCGAGCGCGACGTTTTCGGCGACCGTCAGGGAATCGCCGAGCTGCATGCGCTGGAACGTACGTCCGAGGCCATGCCGGCCGCGCGCCGCCGGCCCCAACCGGGTGACGTCGTTCTCGTGCAGGCGGATTCTGCCGCTGACGCGACGGTTGAGGCCGCTGCAGGCGTCGAACGTGGTCGTCTTGCCGGCGCCGTTAGGGCCGATGAGTCCGGTGATCCGGCCGAGCGGTGCGGAGAACGAGAGATTGTCGACGGCATGCAGCCCGCCGAAGCGGACGCTGAGCGACTCGACTTGCAGGCCCGGCCGCGACGTAGCGGGCTTCTCGTCGACGAATGCCCGCTCCCGAAGGTCTTCCGCCATCGGTTGTGGAGCCCGCCGGAAGCGTTCGAGCACGTTGCGAAGCGCCTCTGGCATCTGCGGCTGGCCGCCCTGCAGTGACACCTGGATGGCGAAGAAGCCGAAGATCACGTTGAGCCAGTAGGTGGCGTCAGCGCTCGTCCAGTACGCCGGGATGACCGAGGCGATTCCCATGAAGAGCGCGTACCACGGCTCCGCAAAGGGAGCCAACGCGAGGACGGCGAGCAGCACCAAGGATTGGAACGACGAGAAGTGAGAGTCGCTCGTGGTCGCAAAATTGACGGCCCCCCCGTAAAGGATGCCGCCGACTCCGGCCAGGAACGCCGAGATGCAGAACACCATGACCCGCGTGGTGTTGGTCGAAAGGCCCATGGTCGAGACCGCTACGGGTGATTCCGAAAGCCCGCGCAGGACTCGGCCCAGCCTGGACCGGATGATGCCGACGATGATCAGGCTGACGATGACCACGGCCGCGAGCACGAGGTAGTAGTAGGCGCGGTCGGTCCGGGCGAAGGACGGACGCGGCATCGGGCGGCCGCTTTGCAGCGTGGTGAACATGAACCCTTGCGAGTAGAAGAGTTGCTCGATCAGCACGCCGAAACCGAAGGTTGCCAGGGCCAGAAAGAGTCCCGACAGCCGAATGGCCGGGATGGCAACGATCGCTCCGACCGGCACGACCACCAGTGCGCCGAGGACGAGCGCCGCGAACCAGGGGAGGTGATGCTGGACCGCGAACTGCGAAAACGTCGTGGCGCCGATTGCGGCGAAGGCGGCGTGGCACAGGGACACCTGACCGGAGGTGCGAACGAGCAGGCCCAGCGAGAGAATGATTGCCACTTGGGTCAGGCCGATCGTGAAGAAGCCGAGCTTCGTCTCCCCGACGATCTGCGGCACCAGCGCCAGTGGGATCAGCACGATGACACCGGTGGTCGCACGGACGATCCCCGGCGCCCGATATTGCAGCTGTGGCCGCTGCTCCACCGCCGCAGGCGGCACGAGCTTTCGCCGCGGCAGAACGAGCAGGATCAGGAACAGGATCAGGAACGGGACGCTGTTCGGCAGACCGGAAATAGCCTCGTGGCCGATCGACCACTTCTGCGCGAGGTTCGCCAGGACCCCGATGGCGAGGCCACCGACGAAGGTCAGCGGGATGCTGGAGAATCCACCGAGCGCCGCGGCGCCGAACGCTTGAACCACCAGGAAAGTCAGTGCGATCGCGTTCAGGCCGATGAAGGGCAGCACCAGAATCCCGGAGACGGCAGCGAACGTGCAGCCGATGACCCAAGAAGTGCGGCGGATCCTGCGCGGGCTGCGTGCCTGCATCGCGACGAGGTCCGGGTCGTCGACGACCGCTCGCATCGCCAGCCCGGTCTTGGCGAAACGGAACAGCACGTAGAGCAGGATCGCGGCGACCAGACCGACCAGTGTCACGGTCAGTTGCGCATAGGAGATGTTGACTCCGAGCAGGCGGAAGTGCTCCAGCCCCTTCGGAAGGAACTGCGATACGCGAATGGTGTCCGGGCCGTATTTGATCGTCCCGAGGCCCTGAACGAGCAGGATCAGGCCGACCGTGCCCACGATCTTGGCGGCCGTTCGCTGCTGCGACAGCCGGCGCGCGATCGGCTCCATGACGAAACCGAGCACTGGTCCGGCGACCGCGACGGCGACGACCAAAGCGGGAACCCAGTCCCACCCGTGCTCGATGTGGAGGTAATAGAAGAAGTAAGCGGCCGCGGTGGCGATCGCACCGTGGCCGAAGTTGAAGATGCCGGAGGTCTTGTAGGTCAGGACCAGGCCGGTGGCCGCAAGGCCGTAGATGGACCCGGTCGCGATACCGCTGACCACGAACGGCAGGTAGCTATTCACCGGTGTCGCTTCTCCTGACGGGGTTCTGGCGGTCAGCAGGGTGAGGCCCTTGGGGGCCGGTCATTTCGGACCGGCCCCCAAGGGATGTTTCAGGCCTTGGGGGCGCAAGCGGTCCCGGCGGGCGAAGTGAGCTTCCCATCCTTGATTTCCAGCACGAAGGAGCAGGGCAGCGAGAAGTACCCGGCTGGCTTCTTCGGATCGAACGACACCTTGTTCGGCAGCAGGCCGCCCAAGTCGTCGCTTTGAATCGTTCCCAAAGCGGTCAGGACGTCTTGCCGGGTCACGCTCGCTCCCGCGTTCGCCAGTGCCTTGTGCAGTGCCTCGAAGCCGGCCCAGGCGAAGCTGCCGCTTCCTTCTTTCCAGTCACTGCCCTTGGCGTACTTGCCCATGGCGTCACGGAACGTCTGGAAGACGGCGCCATCCTTCGTCGACGGGAACGCGTAGGCCGGGCCGAAGGCGTGGAAGTCCGTCAGCTTCAACAGATCCGCGCCGGCGGCCTGCTCCGAGGTGCCCCAGATCGGGTTGTAGTTCTGCGCCTGGCAGTCCTGGACGAACTTGGCGGCTGCCGAGGTCGTGAAGTTCAGCTGCGCATAGTCGACACCCTGCTGCTGCAACTGCAGGCACTGTGCGGTGTACGAGGTTGCCGTCGAGCTGACCGAGAGCGACGTGTAGCCGATACCGATCTTCGCCGCGTCCGGCTTTTGCAGACCGATCGCCTGGGCGCAGGCCGCGACCTCAGCGCAGTACAGGTTCCCGAACTTCTTCGCCTTACCGAACTGCTTGGCGACGATCATCTGGTCGACCAAGCCACTTGCCACGTCAGTCGGCGTGACGAAGGTGCCGGGCTTGGAGTACCACGTCGTGTCGTTTGCGACTCCGGACACCAGCGGCACGCCCTTGGACAGCGCGTCCGCAGAGTAGGCCGACAGGAGGTTGTCACAGGCCACGACGATCGCAACCACCTGATCCGAGTCCACAAGCTGCTTCTCGGCGGACTGTGCTTTCGCCGGGTCGCCCGCGTCGTCGACCGAGATGACCTGAACCTTGTGGCCGTTGAGGCCGCCGTTCGCGTTGACCCAATCCGCCCAGGCCGGGCCGACGGTGTTGCCCTGGTCGCAGCTGGAGGCCTGCGAGCCGGAGTTTGATCCGATGACGCCGATCTTGATCAGCGAGCCCGTAGGTGCGGGACTCGTCGGGGCGGCGCTGGTGCTGGGAGAAGTCGAGGAACTCGAGTTCGTGCTGCCCCCCTTGCTGCTGCTGCCGCATGCCGTGACGAGCGTGGCCGTGACGGCCGCCATCGCTGTCGCCCGGACCGCCCATCGGCCGGTTGTAGTCCTCACTGGGATTGGGCCCCTTTCGCGTCGGTTCGCTCGGTTAACCGGCGGCTGGTGCCGCAGTCCGAAGCGGGTGTAACGGTAGGCGGGTGTGATGCAGGATACAAGACAATCCGCAAAATCCTTCATCGGATTGTGACTTCCCATCGATGGCTCCGTTTCGGTCGGATTGGAGGGCTATCGCGGGTCGAGGCGGGGCTCGACGCCGCGGGCGAAGTGGGCGATGGCATCCCATAACAGGACCCGCGTGTGCGCGAAGTTGTGCATGTGCGCCATGCGCGGAATCACTGCCACTGCGACGTTCGAGCTACCGCGATACGCGGTCGGCTCGGCCCAGGGGTCGGGTACGGTGTCGCGTTCACCGCTGCCGACGAGAACCGGAACGCTGATGGTGGCGGCCTCTTCGGTCACGGCTCCCGGCGTCATCATCGTCACCGCGCACGCCGGCACCGCGGCGCTGCCCCAAGGCGTCGATTCGTCGCCGCGGACGACGTCGGTGTAGGGCCGATAGCTGGAAAGATCCGCCTCCATCAGCTCGGGCTCCTCGTCCGGCCAGTGGAAGCAGAACCGGTAGTGCGAGTCGTCCGGCGCGACGACGCCGAGCACCTGCTCCGCGATCGGCCGCAGATCGGTGCCTCGAGGAGGCATCGGATAGCTGATGCGGCTACCGTCCGGCGCCGGGAAGTTGGTGCTGATGCCGCTCCAGCCGAGGAACGCCACGCCGTCGAACGTCGCGTGGTTGGCCTGCTGCACGGTGAGCAGGCACCCGCCCATGGACTGGCCCATGCCGACCGTTGCGGATACCTCGATCGGCTCGACGTCGGGAACGAGATTGCCCTTGCGCAGTCCGGTCACGACGGCCTCCGCCGTGGCGTGATTCGCCTGCGCCAGGTTCTCGTACGTGAGGCTGAACGTGTCCGGCTGGTCGCTGTCGCCGACGCCCAGATGGTCGCAGCCGACGAAGGCGAATCCCTGCCGCGTGTGGTGCAGTGCCTGGCTGTAGCCGGGCAATTTCTGGACGTCGTAGTAGCGCCGCCCGAACCCGCCTCCCGGGAAGCCGAAGAGCACGGTGATCGGTCCGTCGACGCGGTCCGGCAGGTGCAGGCTGACCGCGGTCTCCAGTCTCCCCGGCAGGTCCGTGGCACCTGTGATGTCGACGTGAAAGTCGTAAGACCTCATGTTGCCCTCGCACAACTCGGACGTGAACGGCGAGCCGCTTAATAGAACATTCATATACCTAATAGTGCGAGAAGGCTAGGGTCTGTCGAGCCGGGGTGGACAGAGGGGTGAGGGACATGTCGGACGTGCTTGTGCAGGAGACGGACGCGGGCGTGCGCACGCTCACGCTGAACCGGCCGGCGTCGCGAAACGCTCTCGGCGACGGACTCAATGGCGCGCTGTACGACGCGTTGCTCGCGGCCGACGAGGATGACGAGGTCCGGGTCATCGTTCTCACCGGCGCCGACCCGGCCTTCTGCGCCGGGCTCGACCTGAAGGAGGCCGCCCGCGACGCGACGGCCTACTCGCGGCAGTTCGCCGCCAAGGATTGCATCTCGCAGGTCGGGCGCGTCAGCAAGCCGGTGATCGGCGCCGTGAACGGAGCGGCCTTCACCGGCGGGCTGGAGATCGCCCTCGGCTGCGACTTCCTCGTGGCGTCCGAGCGCGCCATCTTTGCCGACACGCATGCCCGCGTGGGCGTCCTGCCGGGCGGAGGGATGACGGCCAGGCTGCCCCGCGTCGTCGGTTCCGCCTATGCCCGGCGCATGTCTTTCACCGGAAACGTCGTCGATGCCGCCGAGGCGCTCCGGGTCGGCCTCGTCACGGAAGTGGTTGCGCACGAGTCGCTTCTCATCCGTGTGGGAGAGCTCGCGCAGGCCATCGCCGAGGTGCCACAGCGAACCATGTCCGGGCTGAAGTGCATCTACGCCGAGGGGGCCGCAGCAGTCATCGACCCGGCGCTAGCGGCCGAAAAGCGCATCACCGCACAGCTACCTCCGGATTGGGGAGGGTTGGACGAGCGTCGCCGCACCGTGACTGCACGGAACCGGGGACAGCTTGCGTGACCTCGGTCTCGGTCGTACCGTCCATCCCGTCAAATAAGATAGACGATTGGATGTGCGCCGTGCTCGAGCTCTTCAGCGTCGATGACCACGTGGTTGAGCCCGCCGATGTCTGGTCCTCGCGGGTGCCCGCCAAGTTCAGGGACGGCGCCCCCCACGTCATAGAAGAGGACGGGCGGGAGTTCTGGGTCTACGAGGACCAGCGCAGCCTCACGATGGGTCTGAACTCTGTCGCCGGCAAGCCCCGCGAGCAATGGGGACTCGAGCCGGCGCGGTTCTCGGACATGATCCCCGGCTCCTACGACCCCAAGGAGCGGGCCCGCGACCTGCTGGCCAACGGCGTGCTCGCAAGCGTCAACTTCCCGTCACTGCCGGGGTTTGGCGGGCGGCTGTTCGCCCAGTTCAAGGACAAGGAGCTAGCCGACGCGTGCGTCCGGGCGTGGAACGACTTCATGCTGGACGAGTGGGTGCCGGGTGGGCCGCCGGGGATGTTCGTCCCGATGGTGATCTGCCAGCTGTGGGACCCCGCTCTGGCCGAGGCAGAGATTCGCCGCTGCGTCGCCAAGGGCGCAAAAGCGCTGTGCTTCGTGGAGAACCCGAGTCCGATGGGACTGCCCTCGTTCTGGACAGACTTCTGGGACCCGATCTGGAGAGTCGCCGAGGAGGCCGACCTGCCGGTCTGCATGCACGTCGGATCGAGCGGCTACACGCCGATCCAATCGGGCGATTCCAACTTCCTGGAGCCGATCGCCATCGGGATGATCGGCGCGCTGATGGGCTCGATCAACCTGATGCTGGCGCCGCCGGCGTACAAGTTTCCGAACCTCAAGATGGTGTGGTCGGAGGGCGGCATCGGCTGGATACCGGCGGCTCTCGAGCGGGCGGACCGGCAATTCGAGCGGCACGGCTACTGGGCGAAGACCGGCGACCTCAAGCCGTCGGAGATCTTCCACCGCAACATGTGGGTGTGCATGATCGAGGAGCCGGTCGGTCTCTCGTTCCGGCATCACGTCGGCGTCGACAAGATTCTCTGGGAGTGCGACTACCCGCACGCCGACACCCCTTGGCCGCACGCGCAGAAGTCGGCTGAAGAACTGTTCGCCGGCCTGCCGCCCGACGAGGTCGCTGCGATCACCCATGGCAACGCCGAGCGGTTGTTCAACTGGACGATGGCCGATCCGGCGCATGTGACGTCGCCCGACGTCGCCTCGTGGAGCGCCATACTCGCCGACAACCCCTACGCCGCTATGGAACGGCGGCACGACGTCGCAGGTGTCGAGCACGCCGCGCCCATCCATGCCCGCGCTGGCGACCCCTGCAGGCACACCGTGCAGGACAACAACATGTTTCGCGCCTGCGGCCAGCCGATCGGCGCCGACGGCACCTGCCCTGAGGGCCATACCACGGTTCTGGTCACGGCCTGACTGCACTAGAGGTGGCGCGGATCTATCTCAGGAGGCGATGTGTCGCTAGCGGGTAAGGCTGTCCTGGTCACGGGGACGACGAGCGGGCTCGGCCGGTCGATCGCACGAGTCTGGGCGGCGCAAGGAGCCCGGGTGATCGCGACGGGCCGGAGAGCCGAGCTCGGAGAGTCGCTCGAGAAGGAGGTGCGCGGCGCGGGCGGCGAGCTGTCCTTTCTCCGCCTCGACGTCAGTCAGCGCGACGAATGCCGCCAGGCCGTCCAGGCGGTGCTGGACAGCTACGGGCGGCTCGACATCCTGGTCAACAACGCCGGCATCGAGGGGCCGATCGTCGACGCTCACGACCTATCGGAGGACGACTGGGACGAGGTCGTCGGCATCAACCTGAACGGTGCCTTCTACTGCTCCAAGCACGCGATCCGGGCGATGAAGGCGCAAGGCGGCGGCGGCGCGCTCCTGCACATCGCGTCCATCAACGCCATCGAAGCACTCGGGCACATGATTGCCTACAACACCACCAAGGCCGGCCTGGTTCAGCTGTCGCGCAGTCTTGCCGTGGAGTACCTCTTCGACGGCATCCGATCGAACGCCTTCATCCTTGGCGGCATACGCGGAGGCGAGACGGGCATCCGAACGCAGGATGGCATTGCGAGACTGCTGCGCGGCGAGGACTATGTGCGGCCGCAAGAGGATGACCCGTTGGCGGAGCACGTCCTCCAGAACCCCGATGAAGTTGCCGGAATGCTCGCGCTGTTCTGCGACGATCAGGCGCGGCTGCTCACCGGTGCGACGATCGCGGTCGATCGGGCCATGACCGCGGGCTTCACCAGTTCGGCGATGGTGCACATGACGACCGCGGGCCTCATGGGCGCGAGCAGCTGAGCTGGTCTGAGGTCTGCGCTTGAGCTAGCAGCCGCTGACGAGCCGCAGCGCCAGCTCGTGGCGCCGGTCGATCGTGAGCCTGCGCTGCTCGGCCGTGACGAGGCGGGCGGTAGGCAGTTCCTCGCCGATCCGGTCCAGCGTGATGACGCGGGTCGTCGGCACGGGGTAGACCGGCGCATCCGCCGGCGGGGCCGGCTTGTCCTGCCACAGGGTCATCCAGTCGCTGCGGCTGGAAGCGAGCGTGCGTTGCGGGCGCTTGGTGAGGCCGATGTCCGCGTAGGTGAAGCGCAGGGTCAGCATTCCCTGCTTGACATCCATCGCGTCGAGCCAGTTGGCCACCCCGGGATCCTGATGCGCCACGACGATGTCGACGGACCCGTCGGCCTCGCGGTCGAGCTGGGCGATGTTGAGACTCGTCTGGCGGTGGGCGAAGTCGAAGCTGTTCCACAACGCGTTGGCCATTTGCAGGCCCCAGTAGCTTCCGGGCGGGGGCTCGGCGTGGATGATCAGGCACTCGTCCGGCGCGAGATCCCAGAAGCCGTGATAGATCTCGGGTAGGCCGCTGCCTGGTCGACTTCCCCGGGGATCGAATGCGTTCCGGTAGTCGGTGAGCCCCCGCTCGTGCGCACCGAGGAAGATGTCGACGGCGGCGACCAGCCAGTCACCGGCGGCCCGGACCTCCCGCTCGACGCGATCGCCGGACAGGGGCGGCCACCCTCCGGGGGCCGGGTCAAGGCATTCGAGGCGAAAGCGTCCCGGCCGCGCCGTCTCCCAATCGGAGAAGAACTCTCGGGACAGCAGGGAACTGGTGCCGGGGACGACTTCCAGCCAGTTTCCCACGCGCTCCTGCGGGCCGAACAGGATCTCGAAGTCGCCGCTGGCGTCGGCGTCCAGGTCCACCGCCGCGATCGATCCCGCCTGGCGGGCTCCGGAGAAGAGTTCGAAACTCATGAAGTCGGCGTTTCCGACGTTGCCGCTGATGCGATACGTCACGTCATCGCGAAGCGCCGCGGTGTGGTAGACGGCGTCGGGGTTGCCTGCTCCCCAGTCGAAAGCGTGTACCCACCACGGTCGCGAGAGCAAGGGCCGGTAGGGGTCCGATGATCCGAGCATCCGCTCGAGGATGAAGTGAACGTTCTGCAGCAGTCCCCGAAAGGCGCTCGCCCGGTCGGCTGCCCCTACCGTCGTCGGGGACTCGACGACCCGGGTGATGGCCTCGCGCAGCCGATCCTGGAAGTAGTCCCAGACCGAGGCATCCGGTGGACGCATTTCCTCGTCCGCGCGGTTCACGTAGTCGAGCACGCTGAAAAACGCCCAATCCACGGGGTTTTCAGTGCCTTCAGCCACGCTCGCCTCCTCGACCGCAGCCACCCTAGGCAGCTCGAAGAAGTAGTTATATCATCCACCTCACTAAGCAAAGTCCGGTGTTCCCGACCTGCGGAGAAGATTCATGAGCGATCCCCGGCTGGTGCTGCGTAACGCCGAGCTCGTCGACGGCACCGGTGCCCGGCGGCGGCCGGCCGACGTCGTCATCAACGGTGATCGGATCGTCGAGGTCGCGGCCCCCGGAACGGCTGAGGGCGATGCCGTCGTCGACCTCGAGGGGCTCGTACTCGCTCCCGGTTTCATCGACTGTCACACCCACTACGACGCGCAGGTGCTGTGGGATCCCGATCTGACCCCGTCGTCCTGGCACGGCGTCACGACCGTCGTGATGGGCAATTGCGGTTTCGGCATCGCGCCCACCAAGCCAGAGCATCGCGAGACGATCGCCCGCACCCTCGAAAACGTCGAAGGCATGTCGGTGGACGCACTCGCCGCTGGAATCCCCTGGAATTTCGAGACGTTCCCGGAGTACCTCGACGCGGTCGAGCAGCAGCGGACCCGGCTGAACGTGGCCGTGATGATCGGTCACACGCCGTTGCGCACGTACGTGCTGGGCAGCGACGCCACCGAACGCGCCGCGACCGCCGATGAGGTGGCCCAGATGCGCCGGCTGGTCGGGGAAGCGCTGGATGCGGGAGCGGTCGGTTTCGCGACGTCCAAAGCCAACGCGCATGCCGGGGCGTGGGGAAAGCCGGTTCCGAGCCGGCTTGCCGAGCGCTCCGAGATCTTCGACATCTGCACCGCTCTCAAGGAGCGGAACAAGGGCGTCGTCGCCATCACGAAGGGCGACGAGTTCGGCGTGAGCGCCTTCTGCGAGCTTTCGCAAGCGATCGGCCGTCCGGTCACCTACACCGCACTCGGGACCGGTCAGGGATGGCGCGACGTGGTCGAGCGGATTTCCAGCCTCGGCGGCCAGGTCTGGCCGCAGCTTGCCTGCCGTCCCATCGTCATGCAGCTCACGATGGCTGATCCCGGCCCGCTCGCGAGGGTGCCGGCGTTCAACGAGATCGTCATGGTTCCGCACGGGCAGCGCGCGGGCATCCTGTCCGATCCGGCCTGGCGCGAGCGCGCCCGCGCCGACTCCGATGTCGTCGGCTGGCCGCCGTTCGAGCGGATCACCGTGCAGGAGACGGAAGCGCACGCCGAGCTGCGTGATGGGCCGACGCTGGCGGAGCTGGCCAAGCAGCGCGGTGAGCACCCGCTCGACGTGATGTGCGATCTGGCGCTGGCGGACAACCTGCGTACCCGCTTCCGGGTCGTACTGGCGAACGCCGACTACGACGAGCTCGCTGAGATGCTTCGTGACGATCGCCTCCTGCTCGGACTGTCGGATGCGGGAGCTCACGCGAGTCAGCTCTGCGATGCCGTGTTCTCGACCTACCTTTTGCAGCACTGGGTGCGTGAGACGGGCGTCCTCAGCTTGGAGAAAGCGGTGTGGCGGTTGACGGGTCACCCCGCCTCGATCTTCGGGTTGTCCGGGCGAGGCACCGTTCGGCCAGGCAATTACGCTGACCTCGTGGCGTTCGACCCCGAGACGATCGCGGTGGAGCCTATGGAGCGGGTGTTCGACCTGCCCGCGGGTGCCGATCGATTGGTGGCCGCCAGCACGGGTGTCGAAGCCGTCTGGGTCAACGGCGTCCCCACGCGCACCGACGGCAAGGATGTCTTTGGCGCGCGTGCCGGACGGCTGCTGCGCAGCTGATGTCCGGAGGGCTGTAGATCATGTATCCCGCTGTCTGGAGCGCCACCCATCCGCAGCGTCCTGCCGTCATCATGGCCGGTTCGGGATCGGTCGTGACCTACCGCGAACTGGATGAGCGCTCCAATCGGTTGGCGCATGCGCTCGCCGGCGCCGGCCTTGGCCCGGGCGATGTGGTGGCGCTGGTGATGGAGAACGGTCCGCGCTACCACGAGGTGGCGTGGGCGGTGCTGCGTAGCGGCATGTATCTGTTGCCGGTGAATACACACCTGCAGCCGGAAGAAGTCGCGTATGTCGTGGCCGATTCGGCCGCTCGGCTGGTCATTGCCAGTCCAGGCCTGTCGGGCTTGGCTGCCGGCCTCCGGAAGGAGGGACTGCCTGCAGTGCAGCGGTGGTGGTCGCTCGACGGTTCAGTTGAGGACTTCGAGCCGATTGATGCTGTCCTGCAAGGGATGTCGGTGGAGCCGATCCCTGGCGAGACCGAGGGTGACGTCCTGCAGTACTCGTCCGGGACGACGGGCCGCCCGAAGGGCATTCGCCGTCCGCTCAACGGTGCACGAATGGGGGAAGGCGGCGGCGCCGTCCTGAATTTCCTGGCTGCCTTCGGCTTGACCGAGGGGGACGTGTACCTTTCGCCGGCGCCGCTGTATCACTCCGCCCCCATCTTCTGGACCATGGGCGTGCACCGGCTGGGCGGGACCGTCGTCGTCATGGAACGTTTCGACGCCGAGCAGATGCTCTCCGCCGTCGCACGCTACCGAGTGACGCATATGCAGCTGGTGCCGACCATGTTCGTGCGGCTGCTCAAGCTTCCCGACAGTGCGCGTCTCCGGTACGACCTGTCGAGCCTGAAGGCGGTCATTCATGCGGCGGCACCGTGCCCGGTGGACGTCAAGCGGCGGATGATCGAGTGGTGGGGCCCGATCATCAGCGAGTACTACAGCTCCAGCGAGGGCGCCGGTGGAACGTTCATCACCGCGCCTGACTGGCTGGAACACCCCGGGTCGGTCGGCCGGCCCATCCTCGGCGTCCCGCACATCGTGGGTGACGATGGGCGCGAGCTGCCGCCGGGAGAGTCAGGCCAGGTGTGGTTCGAGGGGGCGGTCGAATTCGACTATCTCGGTGATCCGGGCAAGACCGCTGAGACGACCAGTCCGCAGGGGTGGCGCACCGTCGGCGATATGGGCCGGCTGGACGAGGACGGGTTTCTGTACCTGACCGACCGTCGGGCTTTCACCATCATCCGCGGCGGCGTGAACATCTATCCGCAGGAGATCGAGGACGTTCTCCTGCAGCATCCTCAGGTGTTGGATGTGGCCGTCTTCGGGATACCGGACGAGGAGTTCGGCGAGCGCGTGCACGCGGTGGTCCAGCCGGATCAATGGCCGGCGGACCAACGGCAACTGGCAGATGCTCTACGGGAGCTCTGCCTGTCCCGGCTCGCGGCCTTCAAATGCCCTGCAGCGATTGACTTCGAACGGCAGCTGCCCCGCACCGACGCGGGCAAGCTCTACAAGCGGCTGCTGCGGGATCGCTACCTCACCGGGACCGGGAGCATGGCATGACGGATTCGCTTGCCACCGTGGACGTCACCGACGGGGTAGCGGTCTTGCTGCTCAACCGCCCGCCGGTGAATGCCTTGAACGAGCAGCTCCGCGATCAGCTCGTGGCCCGTTGCCTGGAGGCTCAGCAGCGCGACGACGTCAGGGCCGTCATCGTGGCGGGCGCGGGCAAGCACTTCGCCGCCGGCGCCGACATCACTGAGCTCGAGAACATGAGCCTGGCCGACATGGCCGCATCGGTGCAACGGCTGCAGTCCAGTCTCGGTGCCGTGGCCGGCATCGCCAAGCCGACGATCGCGGCCATCAACGGTTATGCCCTTGGCGGCGGTCTCGAGATCGCGTTGGCTTGCGACTTCCGCATCATGTCGGAGACGGCGAAGGTCGGGCTGCCCGAGATTCAGCTCGGAGTCATTCCGGGTGGTGGCGGTACGCAGCGGCTGGCGCGCCTGGTCGGCCCGGCCATCGCGAAGAACCTGCTGTACACCGGTCGTCAGGTGGATGCCCAGGAGGCCGCCCGAATCGGATTGGCAGACGAGGTAGCGCCCGCTGATCGGACGCTGGAGCGCGCCAGGGAGCTGGCCCGCACGCTGGCTTCAGGTCCGGCGCTGGCGTTGCGGGCAGCCAAGCTGACGGTCGACGAGGGGCTGGATCTGCCACTGGAGTCCGGCCTCGCGCTGGAACGCTCTCATTTCCTTGCACTTTTCGGTACTGAGGACAAGGGAATCGGCATGAGCTCTTTCCGGGAGAACGGGCCCGGCAAGGCGAACTTCGTCGGGCGATGAGCCCGCCCACCGCTCGCCTGCATCCCTTCGACGAGACCGGGCTTGCCCGCGACGGGTCGGGTGTGCTGCGCTTCACGGGACTGCCGCCATCGGTGCCGGCGATGCTCGACGTCGTGGCCGGCCGGGCCCCGCACCTGCAGGCGGTCGCAGAAGTCGGGGGTTCCTCCTTGACCTACCGGCAATTGCAGGATGCGTCGGCGCGGGTCGCGGGAGGGCTGCGGGCATCCGGGGTGCGCCGCGGAGACCGCGTGGGCCTGCTGCTCGGCAACGGCGTCGACTGGTGTCGTGCCTTCCTCGGGGCGATGCTCGCGGGTGCCGTGCCGGTGCCGGTCAACACGCGTTTCGCGGCGCCGGAGATCGACCATGTCCTGCGTGATGCTGACGTCCGGACGACGATCGCGCCGGGCGATGCGCTCCCCGACGGCGCCCCCTACGTCGACGAGAGGCTCGAGCCCTCCGATCTGGCTTGCCTGATCTACACCAGCGGCACGACCGGGGCTCCGAAGGGCGCCATGCTGACGCACGGCAACGTTGTCAGTGCCGCCGAGGTCGTGGTGCGTGAACTGGACCTCCCCTTCGGAGAGGTGCGCAGCCTGCTGGCCGTTCCGCTCTTTCACGTCATGGGTTCGATCAACCAGCTGCTGCCCGCGCTGTGGGCGGGCGGCGCCGCGGTCATCATGCCGGCCTTCGACGTGAATACCTGGCTCGCGGCGATTGCCGCCGAACGCATCAGCCTGCTCACCGCCGTTCCAGCGATCTTCTGGCAAACCTTGCGGCATCCCGCGTTTCCCACCTTGGATACCTCTGCCGTGAGATGGGTCGGCTACGGGGGCGCGCCCACACCTCCCGAGCAGGTGCGTGAGATCGTCGCTGCCTTTCCGACCGCGCGGATGGGACCCGGCTACGGACTCACCGAATCCGGCGGCAGCGTCTGCTGCCTGCCACACGAGTACGCCATCAGCCACGCGAATTCGGTCGGCCTCGCGGCGCCCGGAGCGGAGTTCCGACTCCTGGACGAGGACGTCGACGGAGCCGGCGAGCTCCTGGTACGAGCCCCGACCGTCGCGGCCGGCTACTGGCGCAATGAGCCTGCTACGGCGACGACTTTCGACGCTGGCTGGTTGCGCACGGGCGACGTCGTCCGGATCGACGACGACGGATTCCTGAGCATCATCGACCGCATCAAGGACACCGTGAACCGCGGTGGGGAGAACGTCTATTGCGTCGAGGTGGAACACGCGTTGGCGGCGCACCCCGCTGTCGCAGAGGTCGCGGTGGTGGGCGTGCCGGATCCCATGATGGGGGAGAAGGTGGGCGCCGTGCTCGTCAGCCGTCCTGGAATGAGCATCGACGTCGCTGATGTGCTTGACTTCGCCGGCGAGCGGCTGGCCGACTTCAAGGTGCCGCAGTACGTCGTGGTTACAGCGGAGCCGTTGCCGCGCAATGCCGGAGGCAAGGTCGTCAAACCCTTGATACGCACGGAGACCGACTGGGGTCGCCCGCTGCGTTAAGGCTCATCCCACTCGCGAGATCGCGTCGACCGTTGAGGCGGAACGGCGTGGGAGCAAAGCTGCCCGCCATCAACGTCATGGGATCGGCGATCGGCAGCGGCCTCCTCACGTCACCGATTGTGATTCACGGCTGCGCGCCTCCCATTCAGCCTGCTCTCCCAGTGCCTGGGCGAAACGCTTGCGCGCCTCGTCGCGGCGAGCGGGGAGCCACTGGGTCGGCCACAGGTCAGGCGAGGGCGAGTAATCACGCAGCACGAGCCGCGCGGCGGTGGTGACGTGGCTTTCCGTCGGCCCGTCCCAGATCCCGTAGCCGGGCACGAGCATCCACAGGTTGGCCAGCGGCGTCTCGTTCGACGTGCCGAGGGCACCGTGCAGGTGGACGGCCCGCTCGAGGACGTCGCGCATCACCTTGGCGGACAGCACCTTCGCGATGGCGATCTCGCGGCGGACCTCTGATGAGTAGCCCGCACCCTGGTCGATCTTCCAGGCGGTGCGCAGTACGAAGAGCCGGAACTGCTCGATCTGCGCGTAGGACTCGGCGATTGCCTCCTGCACCATCTGCTTTTCGGCGACCGGGCGGCCTCCGCTGGTCCGTGACAGCGCTCGCTCGCACATCATGTCGAAGGCGAATTGGGCCTGCCCCACGGCGCGCATGGCGTGGTGGATGCGCCCGCCCGAAAGCCGCGTTTGCGCGATGAGGAAGCCGTCTCCGACCTCACCGAGCAGCCCTTCGGCCGGCATCCGCACGTCGTGGTAGCGCACATGTGGATGGTCCATGCCGTCCTCGTCCTCACCCATATAGCGGGTAGGACGAACGATTTCGATACCAGGCGTGCCGCTGGGCAGCAGGAACATCGACATCCGACGATGGGGCTCGGCATCGGGGTCGGTCACGGCCAGCACGACGAAGAACGCCGCGTACAGCGCGTTGGAAGTGAAGAACTTGTCACCGGACAGCACCCACTCGTCGCCATCTCGGGTAGCTCGGCAGATGAACTGGGTGGGGTCGGCGCCGGCGTGCGGTTCGGTCATGGAGAACGCCGAGAAGAGCTCACCTTCCAGCAGCGGACGCAGGTAGCGCTCCTTCTGCCCGGGGGTGCCGTAGTGCGCGATGATCTCGGCATTCCCGGTGTCGGGCCCCTGCACGCCGAAGATTGTCGGCCCCCATTGATAGGGCGCGAGGATCTCGTTCATCAGCGAAAGCTTGACTTGCCCGAAACCGTTGCCACCGAGCTCGGGGCCCAGATGGCAGGCCCATAGACCACGGTCCTTGACCCGTTGCTTGAGCGGACCGATGACCTTCTTCAGCCACGGCGGCGGCACGCGGTGATGGTGATTCGGCCACAGGATCTCCAGCGGTGCCACTTCCTCGCGGACGAACTCGCGCATCCAGGCGAGCTGCTCCTCGAAAGCGTCGTCCGTGCGGAAATCCCAGGCCATGAACCGGACAATAGGTTAACCTATTGACTCCCGGCAAGGTCTGGTTCGCCGCTTACTCGCAGGCGCCCGCGCACCTCCGTCCGTTTGCATAGACCTGTATCGGCAACGTCTATATCATCTGCCGTATTACTGGCAGCTACCAGAGGATGAGCCGATGAGCGCGACCGTCGCTCGACCACAGACTGTCGACTTCGACCACAATTCACCGCAGTACGCGCAGCACTGGCGCGAGATCTACGGCGACCTTCGCCGGCGGTGTCCCGTCGCGCACACCGAGGCCTACGGCGGGTACTACATCCTCACCCGGTACAAGGACGTCGAGCGGGCGCTGAAGGACGATGACACGTTTGCGAGCCATCACTCGGTAGCCGAGGATTCGCGTTTCGGCGGGATATTGATACCTCCGTCGCCGAATGTCTCGACGCCGATCGAGATGGATCCGCCGGAGTTCACCCCGCTGCGCAAGCTGCTCAATCCGTATTTCTCCCCGGGCAAGGCAGACGAGTGGGAGCCCTTCACCCGCGACGTCACCACCGGCCTGATCGATCAGGTCATCGAGTCGGGGCAAACGGATCTCGTGGATCAGCTGGCGAGTCCCGTGCCTGCGCTGCTGACGGCGGCGCTGCTCGGCCTTCCGCTGGAAGACTGGCGGATGTACTCCGACGTGGCCCACGCCATCGTCTACACGCCGCCCGCCGATCCGAGGTTCCTCGAGGTCGTCCAGCGATTGGGCGAGATCCACCAGCGGTCGACCGAGGTGGGTCTGCAGCGCCGGGAGGACCCCAAAGACGATCTGCTGAGCGCGATCGCGACGTACCGGGACGCCAGCGGGGAATTCCTCTCAGAGCAGCGGATCACCGAGTTCTGCTCGCTGATCATCGGCGGCGGGAACGACACCACGACCAGCTTGCTGGCGCAGTCTTTCAGCTGGCTGTCCGAGCATCCCGCCCAACGCGACTGGCTTCGCGAAGACCCCACCAGGATCAAGGGCGCGTGCGAGGAGTTCCTGCGCTACTTCACGCCGACCCAGGCGCTGGCCCGTACGATCCGCCAGCCGGTCGAGATCGGCGGCTACGAGTTGCTGCCGGGTGATCGGGTGCTGCTGAGCTTCGCGTCAGCCAACCTGGACCCCGAGGAGTTCGATCGCCCGGACGAGATCATTCTCGACCGTTTCCCCAACCGGCACCAGGCGTTCGGCCTCGGCTTGCATCGCTGCCTGGGTTCGAACTTCACCCGGATGGAGTTCCGCGTGGTGCTCGAGGAAGTGCTCGAGCGGCTTCCGGACTTCGTGGTGGATCCCAGCGGGAGCGAGCGCTACGAGAGCATCGGGATCGTCAACGGCTGGGCGACCATGCCGGCGACGTTTACGCCTGGTGCGCGCCGGGGCAGCACCTTTCAACCGTGAACGGAGCAGGCGTCGGGAACGCGCTCACCCGACCTGCCGGGCGTAAAGGCGCTGCATGCCGGAAAGCCAGCGCTCGTGGTCGCTTGCTCTACGCTGCGCGTAGGTCGCCACCTCAGGATGCGTGAGAACGAGGAACCGGCCCTCCTTCAGTTGCGCCAGGGCACGTTCGGCGGCCAGCTCGGCGTCGATGAGTGTCGTCGCGCCGAATCGGCTTGCTTCGTCTTCCTCGATCTGAGCGGTCATCCCCGTACGCATACCCAGCGGGCAGATGCAGGAGAACTGGACTCCCCGGCCGCCGTACTGCAGCGCCAGATGCTCAGCCAGTGCGAGTTGGGCATGCTTGGTCACCACGTATGCCGCGGTGCCTGGCTGATTGGTCAGGCCCACCGCCGAGGCGGTCGAGACGATCCAGCCGCTGCCGCGCTCCAGCATCGACGGCAACACCGCGCGCGCCGCGTAGACGTTCGACATGACGTGAACGTGCCACTCGTACGCCCAGTGCTCGTCGGCGGTGAAGATGTCGGAAGGGCCGCCGATCCCCGCGTTGGAAATCATCACGTCGACCTCGCCGCCCCACTCTCGAGCGGCGGCGACGGCGCCCTGGACTTCGGCTTCACGCGTGACGTCGGCCGTCACCGCCAGGCCGTCGAGCTCGGCGGCGATGCGTTGTGCGTTCGCGGTGTTGAGATCGACGACAACGATGCGAGCACCCTGCTGGCGCAACGCGCGACAAAGGGCCTCGCCCAGACCGCTTCCGCCGCCGGTGACTACGGCGAGTCTTCCTGCTAACTCCACGGGCCCTCCCGAGCCAATCCTTGAGGCCGCATTCGCATCTCGGCGGCTCGGCCGCTCCTGGATCAGAACAATTATCTATCCTTATACTCCGGAAGGTGTGAGAACCCCAGGCCGGATCGGGACATCGTCCGGCTGCATCCCAAGAGATGGTGAACGGTGGACGCTGCCGAGTTCGACGACATCCGGATCGCGGTGCGCCGCTACGTGCGTGACGAGGTCGTGCCGCTGGAGGCCGAGATCGAGGAACGCGACGAGATTCCGGAGCGGGTGCGCAAAACCGCTGCAGAGATGGGACTTTTCGGGTTCGCGTTGCCCGAGGAGTACGGCGGTCTCGGCCTGTCGATGGAGCAGGAAGCGCGGCTGGTCTTCGAGCTGGGCTACACGACCCCGTCGTTCCGCTCGATGTTCGGCACCAACAACGGCATCGCCGGCCACGTGCTGATGCTGTCGGCGAACGACGAGCAGAAGGCTGCGTATCTGCCGAAGGTGGCGTCGGGGGAGTGGACGGCGTCGTTCGCGCTGACCGAGACCGACGCCGGCTCCGATCCGGCCGGCCTGAAGACGCGTGCGGTGCGCGACGGCGACGGCTGGGTCATCTCCGGCGCGAAGCGTTACATCACCAACGCGCCGGTCGCCGACGTCTTCATGGTCTTCGCGCGCACCAACCCGGATGCGCCTGCCACCAAAGGGATTTCCTGCTTCCTGGTGCCGTCGGGGGCGGCCGGCGTCTCGGTCAGCGCCAAGGACAAGAAGATGGGCCAGGCTGGGGCCTGGACCGCTGACGTCTACTTCGACGAGGTCCGGGTCGGGCCGGAAACACTGATCGGCGCCGAGGGCACCGGCTACGCGACGGCGATGGCGTGCCTGGCGCACGGCCGGCTGCACATCGCCGCGCTGTGCGTGGGGCTCGCGCAGCGGCTGGTGGACGAGACGGTGGGCTTCGCCTCCGAGCGGGTGCAGGGCGGCAAACCCATCGCCCAGCATCAGCTGATCCAGGCCCTCATCGCCGATTCGCAGACCGACCTGATGGCATCGCGCGCGCTCGTGCTCGAGTCCGCCCGGGCGTACGACAGCGGCGAGGACACCAAGCTCGGGCCGGCCTGCGCGAAGTACTTCGCCAGCGAGGCCGTCGGCCGCATCGCCGACCGGGCGGTGCAGGTGCACGGCGGCTCCGGCTACATGCACGGCGTCGCGGCCGAGCGCTTCTACCGCGACGTGCGCCTGTTCCGTATCTACGAGGGCACCAGCCAGATCCAGCAGCTCGTCATCGCCCGCGCCGTCCTCAAGCAGTTCGCCGGGATTGGACGTTGACCTTCAGGACTTGGGGACTATCGATACCGGCTCGGTGTCCATCGCGTGCAGGGCGGGCAGTACCTCATCGGCGAAGAGGCCGAGCTGCCGGGCTCGTGGCTCACCTCGCCCGCCGGGGCAGAACACCACCGTTTCGGCCCCAGCCCCGCGGTACTCACGAAGCCGCGCAAGGACGCTGTCGGGGTCGCCTGCGACGAGGTACCGGTCGGCCAGGCTGGTGAAGTCTTGCTGGTATACCGCGCTGATTTCGGCGATCGCGGTCTGCCGGGCGCGCTCGCCGTCGGCATCCACGCCTCCCCAACAGAAGATCGCCCCGCGCACGTCGGATGGGTCCCGGCCGCAACGTTCCGCCTCCGCACGCACCTGGACGAGACTGTCCTGAAGCTGATCCGGGGTGTACAGGTACGGCATCCAGACCTCGGCGTATCGGCCGGCTCGGCGGATGGCGGCCCCGCGCCTGCCGCCCATCCAAAGCGGCGGCCTGGGTGCCTGGACAGGCTGTGGATCAAGCCGCAAACCAGGCACATGAACTGAGCGGCCGGTGTAGGTCACCGGTCCGCCGGTCCAGAGTGCGGTCATGACCGTCAGGGTCTCGTCGGTACGCGCTCCCCGCTCCCGGACATCGACTCCGGCGGCTTCGAATTCGGCGGGAAATTCGCCACCGACGCCCAGGCCGAGGTCCAGCCGGCCGCCTGACACCCGGTCGAGTGTCGTGGCGAGCTTCGTGAGCAGGACCGCCGGATACAGCGGCGTGATCGCCAGCGAGGTGAGCAATCGGATGCGTTCGGTGGCACCGGCTGCCGCGCCCAGGGCGACGAACGCGTTCGGGGTGGCGGTGTGGAAGAAGAGATGTTCACCGCAAGCCACCTGGTCGAATCCGCGTCGCTCGGCCCAGCGAGCTTCCGCCGGGATATCTCGTTGCTCACCGGTGAGCATGACTCCGACCCTCACGGGCACGCCGATTTCATCGGTAGTCACGGAAGAACCGGCGAAGTTCCCCGACATACAAGTCGGGCACCTGCATCGCGGCAAAGTGCCCGCCTCTCGGCATCTGCTGCCAGGAAACGAGATTGAGCCGGCCTTCGGCGTAGGCAGCCGGCATCTTGTAGTGCTCGCCGGGGAATTCTGCATACCCGCAAGGCACGTCCGTGGTCGGCAGCTCTTGCATGCGGCCAGGACCGGTGTTCTCGAAGTAGAACCGCGCTGACGAGCCCGCCGTGCCGGTGAGCCAGTAGACCGCGATGTTCGTCAGTAACTGGTCTTTGCTGAACGCGCGCTCCACGTCGCCGTCGCAGTCGGTCCAGGCCTGGAATTTGTCGACGATCCAGGCCGCTTGACCAGCCGGTGAGTCGACGAGGCCGAAGCTGACCGTCTGCGGCCTGGTCTCTTGGATGCGCCAATAGCCCGCGTCGGAGGCCAGGAAGCCGAAGGTGTGCTGAGCGGTCAGCAGGTCGTCACCGCGCAGCCCGGCAAAGGGGTTCTGCGGATCAGCAGGACCGACCGGCAGCAAGTTGAGGTGGAAGGCGGGCACGCGCTCAGGATTGAGGGCGGCCAGCCAGGTGGAGATCAGCGCTCCTATGTCGCCGCCTTGGGCAACGAACCGCTCGTAGCCCAGTTCTGCCATAAGGGTGCTGAATGTTTCCGCAATGACCCGGCCGGTGATGCCGCGTCGCCGGGTCGGCCCGGAAAAGCCGAAGCCCGGCAGCGAGGGCAGCACGAGGTGAAATGCGTCAGCCGGGTTTCCACCATGAGCGGCCGGATCGGTCAACGGGCCTATCACGTCGAGGAATTCGGCCACCGAGCCGGGCCAGCCATGCGTGACGATGAGCGGAAGCGCGTCTGGATCCGGCGATCGAACGTGCAGGAAGTGAACGTCGACCCCGCCGATGGTGGCTACCTGCTGTTCAAAGCCGTTGAAGCGATTCTCGGCATGACGCCAGTCGAACTCCTTCTCCCAGTACCGGCAGAGCTCACGAACGTACTCGAGCGATGCCCCGTATTCCCAGCCCGAATCGGGGATGGTGTCGGGCCATCTGGTGCGCCGGAGGCGCTCGCGCAGGTCTTCGAGGTCGGCCTCGCTCACGCTGACCCGATACGGCCGGAACGTCGTGGTCATACGCCGTAGAGGCCGTACGTGTCGTGGTCCAGCATGGCCGCGGCGAACTTCGCGAAAGTCGCCGTGTTGACGTCCTCGGGCTGCCAGACGTCGGGATTGCACAGGAAGCACAGGAAGCCGTAGACCGTGGCTTTGCGGTAGTCCTCCCAGGCCTCGTCGGGCGTGGGGCAGGGGCCGCCGTGCGCGGCGAGCACCTTCAGGTAGACGCCGAGAAGGTCGCGCTCATGTCTGCGCCGATCCGGTGGGTCCAGTGCCGACACCAGAAAGTAGTTGACGTCGTGGACCCATCGGCCGACGGCCACGGTTTGCCAGTCGACGAAGCCGACCGTGCCATCCTTCTCAATGTAGGCATTGCCGACGTGACAATCGCCGTGCAACAGGCAGCTCGGGTCGGCCTGCACCCACTTGCGGTACGCCAGAAATGCAGGGATCAGGCGGTCCGGATCGTGAAGAGCAACCGGAGCCGCAAATGCCCTGGGCGCGCTGAAGTAGCTCGGCAGGTCGTTGAACCACTCTTGCCAGATCGAGTCACTCTGCCGTCCCATGACGACGTCGATGCCGGCGGCGGCGGGCCGCGTGTCTCCCCACGTCTGGCCGTGGAGCCGGGCGATGAATTCCAGCCCGGCGCTCGCTTGCTGGGCGGTCATGGGGCGGGTGCTGCGAGCGAACTCAACGTCGTATGGCCGCAGATCCTCCAGGCCGACGATCCCTTGCACGGGATCGTCCTGCGCGACAGCGAAGTAGCTGCGCGGAATGTGCAGGCTGTACAAGGGCGCAGCCTCCGCGTAGAAGCGGACCTCTCCGGTGTAGACGCCGAGCGCTCCGGCGTATTCACGGTGGGCGGCGAAACCACCCTTGACCCAGATCCGGCTGGGAAGGTCGGTGGGCGGGCCCTCGAACTGGTAGTCCAGCTCGACAAGAACCTTCGTGGCCGTGCCCTCGACGCGGTCGACTTCGCGGAAATCGGTGACGGTGACGCCCGGCCACGACTGTCGTAGCGCGGCAGTGAGCCACTGCGCGCTGATGTCGTCGACTGTGAGCGGCAACGGAAAGGTCGCTGGATCAAGCAAGCCAGTCATCAAGGATCTCCTGTCGATGCTGGCCGAGCCGGGGCGGTGCAGCGAGCTCGGATCCGGCGCGCTCGCCGGTGTGATGCCAGCGAATGGCGGTAGCTACGTTCGGCCACTCGCCGTCGCTGCCGACAGCAATCTCACGCGCCTGGTAATGGTCGGTCTGCATGATCTTCGGGACATCGAGTACTGGACCGCCTGGAACGTCCCAGGCGATGAAGCGCTCGAGCCACTGCGCGGCCGTCGCTTTCGAGAACTCGTGCTCGAGTTCCTTGCGCAGCAGCTGGTTGTCGTCCCCGAATTCGAGTTCGCCGCCCGCGTGCTGCCCGGTGAGGTCGGGCCGCCCGATGTTGGTGCAGAACCGGTGCCAGAATTTCGCCTCCAGTGCACCTAACAAGACCGGCACTCCGTCGCTGGAGAGGTAGGTGTCGTAGAGCGCCTGGCGCACCGGCTCATGCATCGAGAACGGCACGTTGGTCTGCTTGGTCATGGCGATCTCGGTGCGGTGGCTTTCCACGAGCGCGTCCCAGCACGAGAGGTCGATCCACGCGCCCTGCCCCGTGGTGCGCACCGATACGAGCGCGGCGAGGATGCCGATGGCCGCGAACGCGGTTCCGAGTTCGTTACCCCAACTGGTGAACGTCCAGCCGCGGTGGGGCTGGCCGTCCTCCCAGTGCAGGTTGAGGGTGTCGCCTAAAGCGTCCATGTTCAGGCCATGGGATGGCAGGTTGGCCCAAGGCCCGGTCTGACCGAAACCGGTGACGGAACAGATCACCAGATGCGGCCGCTGGCGGCGCATTTCGGCGAAATCGACACCGTGTCTGGCCCAGAAGCCGGGCAGCTGATTCTCGATGATCACGTCGGCTTGGCCCGCGAGTTGGACGATGAGCTCGCGGTCTTTCGGCTCGCGGACATCGAGCGCGATGGATCGCTTGCCCCAGTTCTGTGCCATGTGCTGAGGGCTTTCGGCGTCAGTCCCGAACGGCGGTACGTACCGGATGCGGTCGCCGCCCGGGGGCTGCTCCACCTTGACCACGTCAGCACCGAGAGCGGCGAGCTTGCCTGAGGTCAAGGCTGCGGGAATGAGAATGCCCAGGTCCAAAACGCGGACCCCGCGCAGCGGCTGATAGCTCATGGGACGAGGGCTTCGTTCGGCACGGCAAGGGGAAAGTCGAACAGCCCCTCAGCGGTCTTGTGGGTGATCAGGTCGACCTCGTCCTGAGGGACGCCCTGGAACAACGCTTTGAGTGCGGCCTGCGTATGCGGGAACGTGGTGTCGGAATGCGGGTAGTCGCATTCGGCGACGATGTGATCGACGGCGAAGTCGTACCGGTATTTCAGGCCGATCGGCTCCTCGATCATGCAGAACCACATGTTGCGCTTGGCAACCTCGGACGGGAGCACGTCCGCGTAGGGCACGTGCGTCCAATACTGGTGGCGTTCCCACTGGCGATCAGCACGTTCGATAGCCGCGGTGATCCAGCCGATACCACCCTCCGACCACACCAGCTTGATGTCCGGGAACTTGCGCGGGATCGGACTGACCATCATGTTGGTCGCCGAGCGGGCAGCGTTCGCGAAAGCGGCGGCGATCTCCACCATCGGGACCTTGCCCTCCAAGGTCACGACTGGCAGCGCCCCGCCGATGTGCATGCAGACCGGGATGCCGGCGTCCTGGCAGACAGCGAAGAGCGGGTCCCAGTAGTCCGTGTGATAGCCGGGATAGCCGATGTTCGCCGGGTCTTCCAGCCAGCACAGCGCTTTCGCGCCTTTCGCGATGCACCGCTCGGTCTCCTGCGCGGCGAGCGCCGCATCCCACACCGGAGCGATCGTCATGGGCACATACATCTCAGGAGCGGCGGGACACCATTCGTCGAGGATGAAGTCGTTCCACGCCTTGACACACGTCAACGCGAGGTCCTTGTCGTCGAACAGCCCGAATTTCCGGCCCGCGAACCCGGGAAGCGTCGGGAAGCTGACGCTGGCAAAGATGCCGTTGGACAGGAAATCCTTCTTACGCTCATACGGATCGAAGCATCCGGGAATCATGTCCTCGAATCTGGTCGGTTCGGCGCCCCACTGCTGGCGCGGTTTACCAGCCACGGCGTTCAGGCCCATCGTGAGCTCCATGCCGCCGTCCCAGACCCACGCCTGCCCACCATCACGCTCCACAACGTGGGGGACACGCTCCTTGAGGGCCCTCGGAACCCGGTCCACCCAGACGCCCGGAGGCTCCACGATGTGGTCATCGACGCTGAAAAGCTTGAACATCCGTCCCTCCGCAACCGCCCGAACTGTCGGCTTGACAAGCCTGTCAAAAAGTCGACAGACTCGTCAATAGTTGGAGCGGCTGGAATGAGGGGATGCGTTGGCGGAGTCGCCGGCTCGTGCGGCACGGAAGCCGAAGTCGCCGTCGCCTCGCCGGGCCTTGGTCGAGGAACAGGTTCGACAGAAAGCGGCTGCCGTCTTCGCGGCCAACGGCTACGCCAACACCTCGCTCGGTGACATTGCAGACGCGTTGGGCACCGGCCGTACCGCCCTGTACCACTACTACGCGAACAAGGACGATCTCTTCATCGCCCTGATGCGCGAATCCGCCCAGCAGGCCCACCAGGTGCTGCGCGAATGGCTCGCCTTCGATGAAAACCGCAGCCCGGCCGAACGGCTGCGAGAGGCCGTCCGCGCACTGGCGATCTTTGCCATGCGCCGACCACAACAGGTTCGGCTGCTCGATACGGTCACCGGCATCCCGCCGCACGCGGCTGCCGAGGCGCGTCGACGAAACCGGGCCTTCTTCCGGGACCTGCAAGCGCTCATCAGGCAAGGCATCGAGGCGGGCGAACTGCGCACGGTGGACGAAGGAGTCGCGGCCCACACGATCGTCGGATCCACGCGATCACTGGCCTGGTGGTTCGAAGCAGACGGTCCACGTTCACCCGAATTCATCGCCGCGCAACTTGCCGACACTTCCGTCGCGGGGTTGGCCGCTGATGGGCAGGCTTCAGTTGACCCGCGGATACGCGGCGCGCTCTCGACCATTCAGTCCGGACTCGATGCCCTGCAGGAGACGTTCGGTAGCAGGTGATCGAAGTCGCGCCCGGGGAGGCGCGCGACGTCGGCCGTGAGACGTGTACCGAGTGCTGCGTGGCCCCGTGAGCTGGCGCTTGTGGGCAATGCCGGCGGTCACGAGTCTCCGCAACCGAGCCGCCCCTTCTGCGTCCTTGCCGTACCGCGCGGCGGCGTTCAGGGTGCGGACTTGCTCGATGTGGTCGAAGGCGTAGAGCCCAAGCCTCTCGCTCTTAGGCCAGTCTCAGACTAGTCATGCCGTAGCCCGGCTCGTACCCGCCGGTCCGGCTCCGACCACCGCGGCTGAGGCCATCGCCGAACTCCGCCGAGCTCGCAGCGGAGTCCGCCGAGGGCGGACCTCGGTCAGGAAGATGATCGACGAAGGGCGCCGTTGATGCCGCTGGTGATCGACACGTCGGTCACGATGGCATGGTGCTTCGAAGACGACGCGACTGATGCCACCGAAGCCGTCCTGGAATCTCTCCTTCACGACGAGGCGATCGTGCCGTCGTTGTGGGAGCTGGAAGTCACCAACGTGCTGCTCGTCGCCGAGCGGCGGAGCCGAATCCGCGAAGCGCAAGCAGCGCGATTCATCGATGTGTTGACCCGGCTCCCCATCCGAGTGGACCCGGCACCCACCGACCTCACAGCGATACTCGCGGCCGGACGTCACCATCGCCTGAGCGCCTACGACGCCGCCTACCTGACTCTGGCCGAACGACTCGGCATCCCACTCGCAACTGTTGGCGACAAGCTCGCCACCGCGTGCAGAGCTGCCGGCGTCGCCCTCGTCGTCCCATAACGGCTTGTCCTGCCTTCCGGCCAGCTGCTCCCGGCTATCTGCCAGCTCCCGGCGACTTCGACCTCATCGGTTTCGCGCGCGTCCGGGCCGGGACAAAGGGCCCTAGAGGGCGCCGTCGTGTCCGGCTAGCGTTGGCTGTTGTTCAAGCCCGACGAGGTGACGACCATGAGCCTGCGTTTGGCACTACTCAAGTTCGGGGCGCTGGCGTGCGTCTGTGCAGCCTGCGGCAGTTCCACCACCACGACGTCTGCGCCTTCATCAGCGCCCGCTCCCACGCCTGCTGCGACGGCCGCACCGACATCTACTGCCACCCCGACACCTACGTCGAACGCCGACGTGTGGACAGCGGTGTTTCCCACCGGTTCCGGTGCCGTCGGCTTCGCCGATCCGGTGGCGGTGGCCACCGCTTTCGCCACCGACTACGCAGGCTTCGTCCACCCCGTCGTCGGACCCTTCGAGCGCGGCGACTCGCGATCGGGCGAGGTTGCGATCCGTCCCGCGGCTAGTGGCCCCGTGACGACGGTCTTCGTACGCCAGCTCGGCTCCGAAGGGCGCTGGTGGGTGCTGGGCGCGAGTACGGCATCCATCACCCTGCAAAGCCCTACCTGGGCCGCCCCGATCTCGTCGCCCGTGACGTTGAAGGGAATCAGCTCGGCCTTCGAGGGCACTGTGGAGACGCAGGTGCGGGAGGACGGGAGTGACCGTCCGCTGGGCCAGGGATTCGTCACCGGCGGGAGCACCGGCCCGGCTCCGTTTGACGGGACGCTCGCGTTCACCATGCCCACGCAGAAGTACGGGGCTCTGGTGCTCTACACCACATCGCAGGAGGGCGCCCCCGTCGGGCACACGCGGGAAGTCACGGTTGTCCGTGTTCGTTTCGGCTCGTGAGTAGTCAGCGGAGCAGGAAGCTGGGGCGCAGCTACTGCGCAGGCAGCTGAGCGTCATACCGCGACCGGTGACCTGGTTCGGCAGACCCGCCTCAGCCAAGGATCGGCAACGCGCGTGCTTGCTGCAACGCGGTGAGTTCCCGTTGCATCTCGCCGGTGACGTAGTCATACGCTTCGTCGAGGTCGGGATCGTCCCCGAACGTGGCAGCGAGATCGATCAGCGGCAGGATTGAGATCGTGATCTTCGCTGGCAGCGGGAGGCGGCCGGGTAGATCCAACACGTTCAGGCCGAATGGCGGGCCGAAGGAAATCGGCAGCACTTTGATCCTTGTCAGTTTGTCGAAATGCAGAAGCCGGGCCAGCCTTTCCCCGCGGGTCAAGAACAGCGCCGTCTCTTGCCCGCCGACAGAAACCACCGGCACGATCGGCACTTTGGTGTCTAGCGCGAGGCGCAGGAAACCCTCCCTCTTGCCGAAGGCGATGTCGGCGGATTGCCAGCTCGGCCGGAACGTCTCGTAGTCGCCACCGGGATAGACGAGCACGGCGGCATCCGCGGCAAAGGCCGCCTTCGCGTTCTCGTGTGAGGCCACCATGGTGCCGTAGCGCCGAAGACTGCCGAGCCACGGAACGCGCACCGCCACGTCGTGAGCCAGCTGGTGGAAGCGTCGGTCGGGACCAAAGTGCTCGTAGAAAGCGCAGGCGAAGACGAACGTGTCCGCGATGTAGAGCCCGCCGGAGTGGTTCCCGACGAGCAGTACGGGCCCCTCGGCTGGGATGTTGTCCAGTCCGCGCACCTCGGGGCGGAAATACGCTGTCACCAGCGTCCTCAGCAGCGGAAGCGTGCGGCGGATGTATTCAGGATCGCGGCCCTCGACGCCGACACCGTGCAGAGTGTCGAGGATCCCGCGGGCATCCGAGGCCGCCCCTGCGCCGAACTCGGCCAGACCGTCGAGGGGCGCGGGGATCCGCCGCGCGAGCCGCCGCAGGATGTTGCGCGAAGAGATCCGACGAGGCCGCGACGCCGTTTCCGTCACCGTCGTATCCCTCCCACCCGGAGCAGGCATCAGACAAGGAGAGCATCAGGTTCGCTGCGGTCCAGGACCGCGAGTGTGCTGCCCCTCCAGCTCATCCTGCGATCAGACCGGTCGAGTGCGCGACTGCCATCGGCCCCCCAACTGTGTGCCATTCGCCCCCGGCGCGGGTGTGATCCGGGCAGCACGGCGCACACAGACGTCGCGGGGTTGTTCGGTGGCGGTCACGCGGTCCTCGGGTTCGGGGTGGTGGCCCACTGATGCTTCCGAGAGTTGGCGGAACAATTTCCGCGAATCTCTCGTTGAGTACTCGCCACGCTCAAGGTGGTCAAGGACGCCGACGAAGCGCAGTTCAACTGTCGGTCCGCCGTCGAACGCCCCGGATTGGCGGGCGGGGGACTCTGGTTCACGAAGACCGGACCAGCGTGGAGGAGCCGTCTGTCAACCGGTGGCCGCGGCCACGATGGCTCCCACGGGTGAGTGGCGGAAGGCCTTCATGAACGATCTGACAGCCGTCTGGGAGCCGGTGAGCTCGAGTGCTCCCGTTCGCTGCGCGTTGACCAGGGTGTTGCGGCCCAGGTAGGTGCGGTAGAGGGTCGAAACATCGGTGCGCAGCGTGAGGTCGATGTCGAACCCGGGGTCGGCTAAGCACAGCGATGGGGAATCCTCGACGACGATCCAATAGCGCTTGGTCTGATCGTTGAAGGGGACGTACACCGTGAAACGCGGCTTGGGCAATGCTGACGCGTCAATCTGTCGGTGCAGCCACCACATCAGCAGGTCCGGGTCCAGCTCATCGGGTTTGGGTTCGCCGAAGGCCCATCGCGCACCCCATGTCGCGAGGCCGAACACGACCGGCTCGAGGTCGCGCCCGGCGTCGGTCAGCTGGTATGAACCATCAGCTGCCGACAGGACAACACCTGCCGCCATCAGCTGCCTGAGACGCCGGCTCAGCAGCGCCCGGGACAGTCCGGGGTTGCCGCGGATCAACTCGTTGAAATGATTCGCTCCGGTGAGCAGGTCACGAACGATGTGGATCGTCCACCGATCTCCGAGGATCTCGGCCGACCGGGAGATCGGGCAGTACTGACCGTAGAAACCCATCGGCGGACGGTATCTCCGGTTCAGTATTGGAACTACCCCTCCTAGAGCTGCCGGGCTTGACTGTGCACTCCACCGGGGAACGGCCTATAGGCGCCGTTGCCCCACGAAGGGAGGAACCACCCATGCGGATCACCAAGAACGACGTCCCGACCCGGTTCGACGTACCAGGAGCGACGGTCCGCCAGCAGACCGACTTCGGCAACGCTGACGGTTACGCCGCGCTCGGCGCGGAATACTTCTCCCTCGCAGCCGGTACCGACATCGCCCCGCTGCTGAAAGGGCTGCAAGACGACGCCTGCCAGGCACCTCACTGGGGCTTCCTGATCTCCGGCGAGCTTCACGTGTCCTACGTCGACGGCACCGCGGAGAACGTCGGCGGCCAAGACCTGTTCTACTGGCCACCGGGACACAGCGTCCGCGTGGTCGACGACGCCGAAGTGATCCTGTTCAGCCCGCAGGCCGAGCACGGGGCCGTGCTGGATCACATGGTCAGCCAGATGTCCGCGTCGGCCTGAACTGCAACGGACGCGCTAGTGGGCTGTTCGGCAGGTGCATCGTTCATGGCTGCCCCACAGGGCTGATCTGGTATGCAGCGCAAGCCATACCCGCTCAACTCCTGGTCCTTGCAGCCATGATCGCCACCGCGGTCCTCAGCGAGCTCGGCCTGCGTGGATACCGTCGTCACCACCATCGAGCCGCACATCGGCCCGGCTAAATTACGCCGCGGCCGCCATTAAACAATTCCCACACGGCCGTCTTCGTGGCCGTGAGCGTTTTCGCGTATGGGCGCCGGGGATATCACCGTTACGGTCGGCGGTCGCACCAGCCCGACGAATCCGGCGACCGGTTCAGATACCTCTAGCCGTTTGCGGCGCACCCGCCCGCCGCCCCGTAGCGTCAGCGACCCGCACGGCTCGAACAGCTCTTGGCGGGTCAGCCGATGAGCTCGTCGAACGCATACGGGTCGGTCGGGGCGGCCCAGAACTCCACCACTTTGCCGTCCTGCAGACGGAAGATCTGCGCGCCGTAGCCCGCCAGGCCGCGGCCGCCGTAGCTGGCCGTCGTGTGCACCAACGCGACACCGCGTCCATCGTCGGCAAAGACCGCCTCCAGCTCCATCTGACATGACCCTGCAGGAGCTCGGCGAGCTTGCCGAAGTGCGCGTAGACAGCATCGCGCCCCTTGCAGTCCCCAGAAAGCTGATTGTGCCCTTTCTCGTGCCAGAGCAGGTCCTCGGCGAAGACGTCATTGAGCGCGACGAAGTCACCGCTGGCGAAGGCGGCGTATCCACCTTTGATACGAGCGACATTCGGATGCTCGGACATGCGCCCCACCCCCGGGTTGTGATTGCCGATGACGCGTGCCCACGTGACCTTCGGGGTCGCGACCAATCCCGCGGCGCCCGGACCCGTCGTCCGATGCATCGGCATGACGACGCTCACGACACGGTCAGGTGCCTGCCCCATGTCACATGGACACCGCAGAACGCGAAGGGGCCTCACGTGTATGTGACTGCACGGGGCGCGGTCGATTGCGGGTGGTGATCGAGCCAGGCTCGGGCGGCGAGCTTGACCCGGTCTTCGATGAGAAACCAGAACAGGGCGTAGCCCCAGACGGCCGCGGCCCAACCCCAGCCCAAGGGAGTCATCGAACATTCCGAACGCGGCGATGAGTGTTGCGAGGGCCTGGGTGCCCAGTACGGCGCCAAGCAACATCGGGGAGGGGGCGGGGCGGCTCCAGAACGGTCCACGGGCGCGGGTCACGAAAATGGTGAGGTGCCCGGAGACGGACAGCTTCAGGTAGATCAGGGTGCGGATGATGTCCCGATCAAGACCGAAGACGTGGTCGGCAAGCGCGAAGAGCAGGAACGTTTCCAGCACGCCCATCAGGCCGATGGTCGTAGCGACGGTCAGGACGGTGCGCATGTCCCAGGCCGCGGGACGATCTGAGCCGCGGACGTGGTCGTACGCGATAGCCAGGATGGCGCCGTCATTGAGGATGGCCAACAGCACGATCATGGTGGCGGTGACGGGGAAGAAGTTGACCGCGACGACGGTGAGCACGACCAGCAGCAGCACCCGGATGGTCTCGGCGATGCGGTAGGTGGCGTAGCTGGTCATTCGAGCGAAGATCTCTCGGGCCAGTCGGATCGCATCGATGATTACGGATAGGCCGGGAGCGAGCAGGACGACATCGGCGGCTGCACGGGCGGCGTCGGTGGCGCCCGCCACCGCGATCCCCGCGTCCGCTTGCTTGAGCGCCGGGGCATCGTTGACGCCGTCGCCGGTCATGCCGACGATGTGTCCGCGCTGCTGCAACAACCGCACGATCCGGTACTTGTGCTCGGGGAACACCTGCGCGAAGCCGTCGGCGTCCTCTACGAGCAAGCCGTCCAGGTCGTCCTGCCCGTCGGTGCTGAGGCGGTCCGCGTCCAGGATGGTGTCGCCGAGGCCCACCTCGCGAGCGATTTCCGCACCGATCGCGGCCTGGTCGCCGGTGACCATCTTCACCTTGACGCCGAGCCGAGCAGCGGCGGCGAGAGTGTCCGCGGAGTCCTCCCGGGGCGGGTCCGACAGGGGCAGCACGCCGAGCAGTCGCCAGCGACCGGTTCCGTCGGTTTGGGCAACGGCCAGCGAGCGGAACCCACGGGCCGCGAAATGGTTTACCTGCTCTTGCGCCGCACCGCGGGCGGGATCGTTGTCACACAGGGTCGCGATCACCTGCGGCGCACCCTTGCTGACCCTTAGCTGGCTGCCATCGGCCCGCTGGACGGTGGCCTCGGTGCGTTTGGCGACCGGGTCGAACGGTAGGTAGGCCGTCACTCGGCTGCCGTCGTCCGGCAGGGGTCCTGACCTGGTCAGGATCGCCAGGTCGATCGGGTCGCGGTCCTCGGCGCGGGAGGCAAGCGCGGCGGCCTGCAGGAGTTGGTCCGGGTAAATATCGCTTGGGTGCCACGGGCTCACCGACCGTCAGCCGGTTCTGGGTGAGGGTGCCGGTCTTGTCCGAGCACAACACGTCCATGCCGCCCAGCTCCTCTATCGCGGGCAGGTGGCTGACCACGGCCTGACGGCGGGCGAGTTGCCGAGCGCCGACCGCCATCGTGACCGACAGCACGGCCGGCAGCGCGACGGGCACCGAAGCGATCGTCACCACCAATGCGAACTGCAGTGTCTGCAGCGCCGGATTTCCACGTGCCAGCGACACCGCGAGCGTTAGCGATACCAGCGCCACCGCCAGAAGAATCAGATAGTTGCCGATGCGCAGCACCGCACGCTGAAAGTGGCTCACCGTGCCGGCCGTTGCGACCAGGCTGGTGGTCCGCCCGAAGAAGCTGTCCGCGCCGGTGGCGTAGACAAGGACGTCACTTTCGCCGCGGGTAATAGCCGCCCCGGACAACAGCGCGTCCCCCAAGCTGCGGGAGACCGGCAGGGATTCCCCAGTCAGAGCCGACTGATCCACCTGCAGCGAAACGTCGTCCAGCAGCCGCGCGTCGGCGGGCACGACATCACCCAGCCGCAACCGCGCCACGTCGCCAGGAACGAGCTCTTCCGTCGGCACCTGCGTCCAGGCTCCGCCGCGCAGCACCCGGGCGGTCGGAGCCAGCCGCCGCTTGAGCGCGGCGATCGCGTTGGCAGCCTGATGCTCCTCCGTGTAAGCCACCACCCCGTTCATGCCAAGCAGCACTGCGATGATCGCGCCGTCCGACCAGTGCCGCGCCAACAGGGAAAGCAGCAGGGCCGCCTCGATCATCCACGGGATCGGCGCCCAGAAGTAGCCCAGGAACACCAACACCGGATTGCGATGCTGCTCGGTGACCTCATTCGGCCCGTACCGGGCGAGCCGCGTCGCCGCGTCGCTGCTAGACAACCCGTCGCGGTCGCAACCCAACTCCGCCTCCAGCCGCGGCAGCGGCAGGGCAGACAGGTCCGACGCTGAAGTCATCGGCTCCTCGGCTCTCGCTTGTCCTGATGCACCCCCTCAAGCTCTATGCGCCCGCGAGCCCGGACCAAAGGCAGCGCCAGTCACACAGGTCAGGGACCAACGTCCCGCTACTGGCCGTGCAATTGACGAGATCGCAAGCGCATTTCAAAGCGCGAGGCTCACCCCCGTAGGGCGCCGACAAGAGCCGGTACGGTGACCGCGTGCCGGGCACAGCAGGTCTCGCGGTGGAGGCGCGTGCGCTCACGAAGTCCTATGGCGCGCACCGCGGCATCGTCCACGTCGACCTGCGGGTCGAAGCCGGCGAGGTCGTGGGGTTGGTGGGTGCCAACGGTGCCGGCAAGACGACCTTGATGCGCACCATTCTCGACTTCGTCCGGCCGAGTTCAGGAGCAGTGTCCGTCTTCGGTTTCGACAGCGTGAAGCAGTCGGTGGAGGTGCGGCGGCGGTCGGCGTACCTGCCGGGCGAGATCGTGTTTCCGCCGCGGCTGCGCGGCGACGACGTGCTGCATCGCTACTCAGCTGCGCGACCACCGTTGGATCCGGTTCGAGTGCGGGAGCTGGCCGATCGGTTCGAGCTGGACATGTCTCGCCGGGTCCAGGAGCTGTCGAAGGGCAACAAGCAGAAGCTCGGGCTGGTGCTGGTGTTCGCACCGGATGTCGACTTGCTCGTGCTGGATGAGCCGACGAGCGGGCTGGACCCGTTGTTGCAGCGGGAGTTCGCGGCGCTGGTGGCCGAGCGACAGTCCGCCGGCACCTCGATCTTGCTGTCCAGCCATGTCATGGCAGAGGTGGAACAGATCGCCTCCAGGGTGGCCCTGCTGCGTGAAGGTTCCGTCCGCGCTGTGGATGCGCTGTCCGTGGTGCGGGCGCAGTCCCGCCGGCGGGGACGGGCGCGCCCGGTGGATCGCGCGGATGTCCCCGCGCTTGCCGACGCGTTGACCCGCGTGCCGCGCGTGTCCGACGTCGCCCTTGACGGCGAGGCGGTGGCGTTCGCCTGCACGGGGGAGATGGACGCGGTGCTGAAGACGCTGGCCGGCTTCCGCATCGCGGCCCTCGACATCGCGCACGCCGACCTTGAAGACGCGTTCTTCTCCGCCTACGACGACCCAGCAGGGCAGGAGGAACGAGCACCATGAACCACGGCCGCCGCCTGAGCCTGCTGCGCAGCGAGCTGCGGCTCGCTCGGCGCTCGTTGCTGCTCTGGCTGCTGTCGATCGCCGCTCTCGTCGTGCTGGTGGTGGCGGTCTACCCCGCTATCCGGGACCAGTCGTCGCTGAACTCCATCTACGGCGATCTGTCACCGGCCGTGCAGAGGCTGCTCGGCGGATCGGACCTCACCTCGGCCACCGGCTACCTGAGCACCCAACTGTTCGCGTTCTTCCTCCCGGCGGTGCTGCTGGTGTTCGCGATCGGCCGCGGAGCCGGTGCGCTCGCCGGCGAGGAAGAGCACCACACCCTCGATCTGCTCCTTGCTCAGCCGATCAGACGGCGCTCGGCTTACCTGCAGAAGGCGGCCAGCCTCCTGACCGGCGTCGCACTACTCACCGTCGCGACCTGGATCCCGCTCATCGCGCTGGACAGTGCAGTCGGGTTCAGGTTGCCGGCAACGCATCTGACCGCCATGTGCGTGCAGATGGGGCTGTTCTGCGCGGCGCTCGGGCTGTGCGCTCAAGCGATCGCCTCGACAGCCGGGCGACGGACGGTCGGGGTCGCGATCACCGTGGCGTACGCGGTCGTCTCCTACGTCATCTACGGGGTCAGCGCCAGCGTGCACTGGCTCGTCAACCTGCGGCCCCTCACGCTCTGGCGCTGGTACCTGTCCAACGACCCGCTCAGCGCCGGTGCCGGTGCCGCGGAGATCACCGCACTCGGCAGCGTCTGCATCATTGCTCTCGCCCTCGGTGCCTACGGCTTCGAACGCCGCAACCTCCGCGCCTAGCCTTAGGGTCTGCTTGGGCGATGTTCTCGACCAGGTAGAGGCCAAGAGTCGCTATTGGTCCGTACTTGTTTCACCCGCCCGAGTCCTGCATCGCCTCGACCACGTTGCCGTCCGGGTCTGCCAGCAGAGCGGTATGGACATCGGGACGCACCTCGGTCGGTGCCATGGTCACGAGGCCGCCGTTTGCTTCCCATGACGCGGTAAGCGCCTCGAGGTCGTCCACCCAAAGTGTCAGGTACCGGTGGCCGGTTCGGGTCCAGAACGGCGCGGGAGCCTGCGCGAGCTCAGGGGGTTCCGCGGGGACCATCACCTTCAGGGTGACCGGACCGCAAGCGAGGCGATGCACCGTGGCGAACGGAAAGACCCGTGGTTCGAGGCGTTGCAGCGACAACGCCCGCTGGTAGAACTCCACGAGCGCCTCGCTGGCGCTGACGAGCCCGACGTCGACAGCGGCAATCTTCATCCCCGCTTCACCCCCGTTTCTGTGCTGGTCGAAAGGCCACGGATAAAGGCCCGGACGACGTCGATCCACTCCCTGTCCGTCAGCGGCGCGTCGCGATTGAGCAGCGACATCGCAAGCGGGCTGGAGATCGCGTGCGCGATCAGGTCGGAAGGCATGGACGTGCGCAGTTCCCCACGCGCGATGGCCCGCTCGATGACGACGACGAACGGGCGTGACCGGCTCTCCACGTACTGGCGGATCGCGTCACTGTGCTCGGATCTGCGGCGCTCGGCCATGAGCGCCGGCAGCACGTCGGCAAGGCTCGAGCTGGAGACGAGCTCCAGCAGATCGCGCCGGATCTCACGCAGGTCGTCGATGAGGTTGCCGGTGTCGGGCAGCGTCAGTTCCCGGAGCGAATCGAGGGCGGCGAGGGCAAGCGCGATCTTGTCGGGCCAGCGCCGGTAGATCGTCACCTTGCTCACGCCGGCCCGTGCGGCGACGGACTCGATGGTCATGCCCGCGATGCCGTGCTCGGCGATCTCGTCCAACGCGGCGGCGAGCACCGCAGCGCTTCGCTGCTCGCTGCGCGGGCGGCCGCGCGGGCGCTGGGGGACGGGACCCGTCCCGCGGCTACCTCTCGCGATCGCCCGTCCCGCGGTTGCCATGCCGCCCACATTACAATACGGTACGTTCCGTTTAGAAAGGCGGACATGATGAACCGGGACGGTGCTGACGGTGCTGACGGTGCTGACGACGCTGAGGACTCGGTGGCGCGGACCATGCGCCGGCTTGCCCCTCCGACTCTCGACGACCCGATAGCCGAACGTCGCCACCGCAAGGAGCGGCTGGCGGTGGGATTCCGCTTGCTGGCGCGCCTCGGCCTCACGACGGGCGTCGCGGGGCACATCTCGGCCCGGGATCCCGACCACCCCGACCGTTTCTGGGTCAATCCGTTGGCGACCCCGTTCTCCGCGATGCGAGCGCGCGATCTCGTCCTCGTCGACGCTGATGGCTCGGTGGTCGACGGCGATCAGCTGGTGAACGCGGCGGCTTTCGCCATTCACTCGCGGATCCATGCTGCTAATCCGGATGTCGTGTCTGCCTGCCACTCGCATGCGCCGTGGGGCCGGCCGTGGTCGGCCACCGGCAGGCTCATCGAGCCGACCAGTCAAGATGCCTGCGCGTTCTACGGTGCCCAGGCCATCGTCACCGGTTTCTCCGGGGTGGTGCTGGGCCTCGACGTCGGGGACCGCATAGGTGCGGCGTTCGCGGCTGAAAGTTCCGCCCCTGCCGGGATCACGGTGGCGGTCCATGCGAACCACGGGCACATCACGGTCGGCGAAACGGTCGATGCAGCTGTCTTCCGCTTCGTCCTGTTCGAGCAGATGTGCCAGTCGCAGATGCGGCTCGAGGCCACCGGCCGCCCGTATCTGGTGCTCGACGACGAGACCGCGTCCGCAACGGCGGTGCAGGTCGGTTCGGAGTACGCGGCATGGCTGGGCTTCCAGTCGGCGTATGCGGAGATCGTCGCCGGCGATCCTGACGTCCTGGACTGAGCACGGAGGAAATGGCATGGAACTGCTCGGCATCGCCTACCTGGCGCTGGACGTGCCCGACGTCGACGCGTGGTCGACATTCGCCACCTCGGTGGTGGGCTTGATGCCCGCGCCGGCGCCTCCTCCCGCCGACGCGGGTGTTGTCCACCTGAAAGCCGATGACCGGCAGTGGCGGGTCGCGCTGCACCCGGCGGAGCGGCCGGGAATCCGGCATGTGGGCTTCGAGGTCGGCTCGGCCGAAGCGTTCGAAACTGCGGCCGCCGAGCTCGCGGCCTCCGCCGTCACGTGGACGCGCGGGTCCACGGCCGAGTGCGACGCCCGCGGGGTGCGCGATCTGCTGTGGGCGATGGATCCGTCTGGGGCGCGGGTGGAGGTCTGCTGGGGTCCGACCGTTGACGGGGGGTTCGTCTCACCAGCCGGGGTGCCCCGCTTCGTGACGGGAGTGCTCGGGCTCGGGCACTACGTCGTCCTCACGCCGGACCTGGCCGCGTCCATGGACTTCTACACCTCGCTCGGGTTTCGCCTCACCGACTACGTGATCATCGGCGAGGGCATGTCGGTGCAGTTCCTGCGCTGCACGCCGCGCCATCACTCCGTGGCGCTCACCGCAGTGGGGCCCATGCAAGGACTGCACCACATCGCTTTCGAGGTCGAGGACATCGACCAGGTCGGCTACGCGCTCGAGCGCGCGACCCGGGCCGGCCACGCCATCACCGCCACGTTGGGCCGCCATCGCAACGACCGGATGCTCTCCTTCTACATGCGCAGCCCCGCCGGGTTCGAAGTCGAAATCGGCTGCGGGGCGCGCCTGATCGACGAGCGCACCTGGGTCGTCAACCACTTCACCGGCGGCGACGAGTGGGGCCACCACGGCCTCACCGGAGAAGCGCTCGCCGAGTCGGTCGCCACCCAGTGAGCTCGAGCAGCCAGGTGCGGGTGCTCAGCCACGTCGGCCCCCTCGCCGAGGTCGCGGACTCGGTGGCCGGCATCTCGATTCGCTGTATCGATCCAGCAGAACCCCTCGAAGCTGACGTCGAGGGAGACATCCTGGTCACTCTCATGCGAGGCTCGCCGGGCCTTGCCTCCGTGCTTGACCGGGGGTGCGTTGGGTGCACGCCATCGGAACCGGGGTCGATCAATTTCCGCTGCAATTGCTCGGGAATCGCCTACTCACCTGCAGTCGAGGTGTGAACGCGGTGAACGTCGCTGAATGGACCATGGCGATGCTGCTCGCCTTCGAAAAGCAACTTCCCCAGCAGTGGGTGCACGAGCCGCCCGCCCGATGGGGCACCGTCAATCTCGGGGGCCTGGACGGCAAGAGCCTCGCACTTGCCGGGTTCGGAACGATCGGGCAGGCGGTCGCGACGCGTGCCCTTGCGTTCGGAATGACGGTACGTGCCACCCGCCGCAGCGACGCCCCGAGCGAGGTCCCCGGCGTTGACATCGTCGGCGACATCGGTGCGCTCGTCGCGGATGCCGACCACGTGGTACTCGCCGCGCCGGCCACCCCGCAAACCCGCGGGTTTGCGGACGCGGCGTTCTTCGCCTCGATGAAGCCGGGCGTGCATTTCGTCAACGTCGCGCGGGCCACTCTCGTCGACGAGACCGCGCTGCGCGATGCGCTCGACCGCGGCATCGTGTCCGCCGCGTCGATCGACGTCAGCGAACCCGAACCGCTGCCCGCCGCGCACTGGTTCTACTCGCATCCCCGCGTGCGTTTCAGCCCCCACGTGTCGTGGAGCGGGCCCGGTCTTTGGGACGCCTCCATCAGGCGATTGATCGACAACCTCGAACGTTGGCAGCAGGGCCGGCCGCTCGAGGGTGTGGTGAACGTGCAGGAGGGCTACTGATGACTGTGGATTACGACCCGTACTCGGAAGAGGCGATGCTCGATCCGCACGCCGTCTACGCGCGTCTGCGCGCCGACGATCCCGTGCACTATCTCCCCGAGTACGACGCCTGGGCGCTGGCCCGCTTCGAGGACGTGTGGCAGGCGGGCTCCGATTCCGCCGCCTTCTCGGTCCGGCGTGGCCAGACGCCTAACCAGGTGCTGCTCGGAGAGCCCGCAGCCAACCTCACTTTTCCGGAGCTGGATCCTCCTGAGCATCGGGTCCGGCGTCGCGTATTGAGCCACGCATACACCAGCGAGGCCGCAGCGGCAGACGTCCCGGCTTTGCGCGCGCTGGCTCGTGGGGTGCTCGAACCCCTTGTGGCGCAAGGGGAATTTGATGCCTTCGACGCCTACGCGAGCACGGTGAGCGCACGCTTCGCCGGTCGCCGAGCCGGCATTCCCGCCGACGACATCGACATGATCCGTAGGCTCCTGCACTCGGCCATCGCGCGCGAGCCCGGTCAGCGCGGCACCTCGGAAGCCAACGCCGCTGCCATGGGCGAGGTCTTCGGTTACCTGCATCAGCTGACGGCGAAGTGTCGCAGCGATCCGGCTCTCGCGACGGGGCTTTTGCGCGAGTTGCTCGAGGCGCGAGTGGACGGCAAGCCACTCGACGACGGGCAGATCGCCGCCGAGTTGCACACGCTGCTCGTCACCGGCTCGGAGACGGTGGAGCTCGCCACCGTCTCCGCGCTTCACCAGCTCGAGCTACATCCCGAGCAGAAGTATCGCGCCATTGCGCATCCGGAGCTCGCACCGTGGATCTTTGCCGAGGCGGTGCGGTTCGATCATCCAACGGACAACCTGTGCCGGGTGGTGTCCCGGGAGACCCAAATCGGCGGTCAGCGGTTGCAGGTGGGTCAGGGCGTGCTGCTGCTCTGGGCCTCCGCGAACCGCGACGAGCTCGAATTCGAGCGGGCCGATGAGTTCGACTCAGATCGCCGGCCCGCGAGAACGCTGCTGTTCGGCCGCGGCCAGCACAGGTGCATCGGCGAGCATGTCGCGATGCAGATGGGCAGCGCGCTGCTCGGGGAATTCCTCGCTGCAGTAAGCGATTTTGCGGTCGATCGAAGCCGCGTGCATCGCCGTCGGGGTGAGTTCCTCAAGGGCTTTGACGCGTTGCCCGTGACGGTCGTCGCCGCTGACAGCCGCTGACCATGGGGACGGTCACCGCGCCGACTGTCTGGCGATTGATCGAGGCTCGGGCTGCGGTTGCTCCTGACGCGCTTTTCCTCGTAGACGAACGCGACAAGTCGCTCGGCTTCGGCGAGTACGCGCGTGCTGTGGAACGCGCCGCGGCAGGGCTCATCGGCTGGGGTGTCCAGCCCGGCAGCACGGTCGCCTGGCAGATGCCGACGTGGCTCGAGACCGTGATCCTGATGGGGGCTCTGGCGCGTATCGGCGCGCGGCAGGTTCCGCTGCTGCCCATTCTCCGGGAGTCAGAGCTCGAGTTCTGCGTGCGCGAGAGTTCGAGCTCGGTTTTCATCGTTCCCGGGCAGTGGCGCGGCTATGACTACGGCGCGCTCGCGGCACGCGTCGCCGACCGGGTGCCCGGACTGTCGGTGCTGGTCTGCGACCGCACCTTGCCGGACGGTGATCCGTCGACACTATTCGCGGCGCCGGAGTCGGGGGCCGAGGACCGCTGGATCTACTACTCGTCCGGAACGACCGGGCGCCCGAAAGGCATCCGGCTCACTGATAACAACGTTATCTGCTCCGGCGCGGCGATGGCTGAGCGGCTCCGCATGGGGGAGGGCGACCGTTACGGCATCGCATTTCCGTTCACCCACGTCGGTGGAATCACGAACGTCTGTGCCGCGATGAGTACCGGCTTCGCTGCGATCCTTTGCGAGGCCTTCGTGCCACCCGCCACCACTGACGTGTACCAGCGGCATCGCGCAACCGTCGCCGGCGGAGGCCCGGCGTTCTACCAGGCCTTCCTTGCCGACCAGCGTGCCCGGCCAGGTGAGCCCATCCTTCCCGACCTTCGTCTCATGACCGGCGGCGGCGCATCGATGCCGCCCGAGCAGCACTTCCAGGTTCGCCGCGAGATCGGCGGGCGGGGCTGCGCGCACGGCTACGGGATGACGGAGTGCTGCCTGGTCGCGATGAACGATCCGCAGGACCCCGATGACCGGCTGGCCCACACGGTGGGCCGCCCGGTGACCGGCGTCGAGCTGCGCCTCGTAGCGCCGGATGGTCGCATCGCCGGCGCCGGCGAAGCGGGCGAGGTGTGGATCCGCGGCACCGCGGTGTTCTCCGGCTATGTCGATGCGTCGCTGGATGACGATGCCTTCGACGACGAAGGATGGTTTCGCACCGGCGACCTCGCGACCCTCGACGCGGAAGGCTATCTGCGCATCACCGGACGTCTCAAAGACCTCATCATCCGTAAGGGCGAGAACATCAGCGCAAAGGAAGTCGAGGACCTGCTCTACCAGTGCCCCTCGGTCCGCGAGGTGGCGGTGATCGGGCTTCCCGATGCGGAGCGCGGCGAACGTGTCTGCGCCGTCGTCGTCCCGGCTGATGCGGATGCGCCGCTCACGATGGCCGGCATGACCCGCTACTGCGAGGATGCGCAGATCATGCGCCAGAAGATCCCCGAGCAGCTGGAGATCGTCGACGTCCTTCCGAAGAACGCGGCGGGCAAGGTGGAGAAGGCGCGCCTGCGCGAGCAATTCGCCGGATGAGCGCCTACGTGGCGCCGGTTTGCGCCTGACGGTCGAGCGTGGTGACGAGTGGAATGCGCGGGGCCAACACCTTGTCGGGGATAACGGTGATGGTCACCCTTTCGTCTCCCGGTTTGTCGAACGGGTAGACATCGGCGTCCATGTACTGCTTCGCGATGCGATTGATGACGGAGCGGTCGAGATCGTCGGAGAGTTCGGCATGCCCGCGAACCTCGACGTAACGGTTGGGGTTGTGTCGATCGACAACGCAGAGTGCAACGCGGTCGTCGGCAAGCAGGTTCTTGTACTTCTGACGCGCCTTGAGCGTACTGACTCGCAGGTACGAGCCGTCCCACAGCACCGCGAGCGGGTTCACCGCAAGGGCGCCCGAAGGCGTGATCGTCGCGAGGTAGGCGTTCGGCCGATCGTCGAGCATCGCGAGATGGCTGGCAGGGATTGGCGTGGGGCTGCTCTGGGTCGCGCTCATGGAGTTCATAGAACTCCCCCTACGAGAGCGGATCGTAGACAGATCGGCTTGTACTGCCGTCCACGTCAGGTTCATCGCGAGCCGCGAGGGTCGCGCTGCCGGCCCGGGTCGATCGGCTCGAATCCGGCCAGGAAGTCGACGACCTTCGCATCGGGCATCTCACACGCCCTCAGCTGCGCGCCGCTCGAGGTCAGGTAGAGGTTGGCGCTGACGACGTCCCGCCCGCCCAACTCCTCCGCGTAGACCGTCACGGCGCGTCCCTGAGCCGCTTCGGATCGGGTGAGACCGTAACGGCGACCCTCGTAGACCACCTCGGACCATCCGACCGGGACGCGGTCGAACAGCGCGCCGTAGTCGGTCTGGATCGGCATGTCCACGCTCCTTCGGGCCACCGCCTACATGATGTCCGGAACGCGTGTGTATCCCAGCTCGACGTTGGCGAGGGTAGCGCCGGGGGATGGGCAGGTGGTTCGTCGGTCTTGGCCTGGTCTGTCACTTCTTCCGGTCCGCCGGTGAGCCTGCCAGGTGGCTCCGCAGGAACGTGCCGGCGCTGGCCTCGGAGGCGCGGGTTTCGGGCAGGTCCGGTCCGAAGTACTGCCAGATGTGGATCACGCCCTCCAGCACTTCGAGGGTGACGTCGACTCCAGCGGCGCGGGCGCGCTCGGCGAGGCGCGTCGTGTCGTCGAGCAGCGCCTCGCGAGACCCCACTTGCAGCAGCAGCGGGGGAAGGCCACGCAGATCGGCGAACAGTGGTGACGCGAGTGGCGTCGCCGGGTCGGCACCGTTGAGGTAGCCCTCGGCGAGCATGCACAGCCCGGCCCGGGTCGCGATCGGGTCGTCGACCGTGAACGCGCTGTCTCCCGAGACGGTGCAATCGGTGAACGCGGAAGAGGCGAAGCCGGCGGCGGGCAGCGGGTCGCCCGCATCGCGAAGGGCGGCGAGCGTCGCGATGACGAGGCCGCCGCCGGCCGAGTCGCCGGCCAGCGCGATGGAGGACGGCGCGTATCCGCGTGCGAGCAAAGCCCGATACGCGACGAGCGCGTCCTCAACCGGTGCCGGGAAGGGCGCTTTCCATGAGAGCCGATAGTCGACGCTGAAGGCATGGCTACGCGCCGCGCGGGCGAGCCGCGCGGTCACGTGTCCGGTGTTGCGGGGCGTGCCGAACATGTAGCCGCCGCCGTGGAAATAGAGGATCACGCGGCTGTCGACGGCATCCGTGGGCCGAAACCAGAGACCGGACACGCCGCCGAGTTCGCCGTCGGCCGTTTCGATGTCGGGGTCGATGGGCAGCGCCGTGTCGTTCATGTTCTGGATGGCGGCTTCAAGGTGCTCCGGGGAAGGCTTCACCTCGGGCGTCGGCGGGTGTCCGCTCGCCGTGATCGCCTGGACGAGTGCGTCGTGTTCCTTGCTGGGCATGCGGCGGCCCTCCTCGGCGCCAAACTACAACCGCGGACGAGCGCGAATCGGTCGCGTCTGCCTGACGTGAATCATGGTCCATACCTTTGGCCAGCTGGCATGGCGATATTTGCCACGGCCACCCGAGTTCGGCGCGTCCGCGTGATCGGGCGTCCCAAAGTTGGGTAGAGGCCCTTCGTGGTTCGTTGGTTTCGCTCGATGGCGACGTGGCCGTGGGAACGGCAGCGGTGGCTCATCATCGGTAGCGCCCTCTGGATCCTGGCACTCGCGCTGGTGGTCGGGATCGTCAGCCGCGGGCGATGGGCATGGCCGATCTTCTTTGTGGCCTTCGGTTTCGGGGTGCTGGGGGCCGTCGCCCAACATCTGCTCATGGCGGCATACGCGCGTCTGCCAGAGGCGATTCCCGAGCGTCGCGCGGGGGCAGAGTCACGTCGCCGGGTCTTCATGGTGAATTGGCTGATCTTCGGTGCGGCGCTCGGCTCGGTCGCCGCCGGGCTCGACCAATGGTGGATCGTCGTCTTCGGGATAGTGCTCATGACGGCCAGCTTCGGGGCCGGAATCCGGCTGGGAGCGCGCGCGCTGCGAAGGGCTCGCGAGGCTTGAGTTCAGGGGTGATCCGGGAGCTGGGATGGGGGGTGAGAGCGGGTGCAGATGTGGCTGATCGCCGTCCTGAAGCGTGCCGGCTACGAGCCGACCCTGCGGGAGTGGCGGATTGCCATGGGCATTCTCGCGGTCGGAGCCATAGTGGGAGTTGTCGTGCTTCTGGCCTGGGCGCTATGACGACTGACGTCGTCGAAGATGAGGTGGACGCGGCGGCCATCCGGAAGTTCTTCTCGGCGTTCGATGCGAGTCAGACCCTGATGAGGATCTCGCCGTGCAGTATGGTGATCCAGCCGTCAGGATGGGCCGCCCACTCCCGCCAAGCAGCCGAAAGCTCCTGCAATTGCTCGGGATTGGCGAGACCGGCGGAGACGATCTGCTCCGCGATGGCCGAGCTGACGATGCGGTCGGCCCACATGCCGCCCCATTCCGCGCGCGATTCTGGTGTCGCGTAGCACCACACCGACGCCGACGCGGTGACCGAATTAGCCCCGGCCGCATGAGCCCAGGCCAGCAGGCGACGGCCCGCGTCCGGCTCGCCGCCGTTCGCCCGTGCCGCGGCCTGATAGAGCTCGCGCCAGCGTTCCAGACCGGCGAGCTCGGGATACCAGGTGAAGCCGCTGTAGTCACCGTCGCGGGCAGCGACTGCGCCACCAGGACCGCAGACCCGCATCATTTCCCGCAGCGCGACCACCGGATCCGCGACATGCTGCAGCACCTGGTGCGCGTGCACCACGTCGAAGCTGCCCGGCGGGAAGTCGAGCGCGTGGACATCACCGACCGCGTAATCGATCGTGCTGCAGCCGCGGCGTTCAGCCTCGGCACGGGTGAGTGCCAGCGCGTCCTCGGACATCTCCAGAGCCGTGACGCGGCCGGGGGCGATGCGCTCGGCGAGGTCGACGGTGATGGTGCCCGGCCCGCTTCCTACGTCCAGCAGACGCTGACCTGGTCGCAGCTCCGCAAGCAGGTAGGCGGCAGAGTTCTCAGCCGTCCGCGTGCGGTGCGAGCGCAGCACCGGAGCGGCATGGCCGTGGGTGTAGCGATGGGAAGTGCCCATGGATGCACGCTAGCGCGAATCCAGAAATGTGGGAAGAGCCTCCCACTATATGGGAAGCTCTACCGTGTGACGGGTGCAGCCGAGCGGGACCTCCGCTTGATGAGTCGAAGGAGTAGCGATGGCGAGCATCGCGGCCCAGCCCCGCGTCAACGTCCTGGATCCCCAGTTCTACGTCGATCCGTGGGACGCGTACCGCTGGCTGCGCGATGAGGCGCCGGTGTTCTGGGACCCGGTACAGCGACTCTGGGTCATCTCGCGTTACGAGGATCTGCGGGCCGTTGAGCGTGAGGCCGAGACGTACACCTCGTTTCACGGCTCGCGCCCCCACACGGTTCAGGACGACGACCGGTCGATGATCAACCTGGACAACCCGGCGCATCAGCAGCAGCGCGGACTGGTCATCGGCCGGTTCACCCCGCGCGGGGTGCGCAGCCACGAGGAGCGCGTGCGCGAGCTGACCACGCAGATCCTCGACGAAGTGCTGCCGCTCGGCGAGTGCGAAGCGATCGACGCCATCGCGTCGCGACTGCCCGCCATGATGATCGGGGAGATGCTCGGCTACACACCCGAGGACTGGGAGAAGGTGCGCTACTGGTCGGAGCAGACCATGCTCGTCGGCGGCCAGACGTCTCCGAACGGCCCGCCGCACTTCACGTCCGACACGATGTCGCCGGTCATCATGGACTGGGCCGACGTCACCATGAAGCTCATCGCCGAGCGGCAGGCGAATCCGAAGGACGACCTCATCTCCGTGTGGACCAGGCAGGGTTGGGATCTCGAACACGTGATGAACGAGGTCATCCTGGTCCTCGACGGCGGGGCCGAGACCACCCGCACGGTCATCGGCTCGATCATCCGTGAGCTCGCGCTCGACCCTGCCTCGCGTCAGCTGCTTATCGACCGGCCGGAGCTGCTGTCGACAACGGCCGTCGAGGAGTTCATCCGCTGGGTCTCACCGATCTCCAACATGCGCCGTACCGCCACCGTCGACCACGAGCTGCACGGCCAGCAGATCCGCAAGGGTGATGAGATCCTGCTGCTCTACGGGGCGGCCAACCGTGACCCAGCGGCCTTCGAGAACCCCGACGTCTTCGATGTCACCCGCGAGCACAACCAGCATGTGGCGTTCGGTTTCGGCACCCATCTGTGCCTCGGCGCCCACCTTGCGCGCTTGGAGATCCGCGTGGTGTTCGAGGAGATGCTGCGCCGGATGCCGGACTGGGCGCTGGTCGATCCCGCGGAGCCGCAGATCGTCCCCGCCACCTTCGCGCGTTCGTACGACCGCATCCGGATTCGCTTCACGCCGAGCGGGTAGCAGGCACGGGCCAAAACACGGGCGGCTGGCGCTTCGCGTGCTGGACTGACCGCCGTTTGCACCTCGAGGACGGGAGCGCAATGAAGGCCATCACCTACAACACCACCGGGGGACCCGAAGTCCTTCGCCTGACCGACCGGGCCGTTCCGGAACCGGACAACGGCGAGGTCCTCGTCGCCATCCACCGGGCCGGCGTGAATCCCACAGATCTGAAGTCGCGGGCCGGCAGCGAGCCCGGCACGGCGGTCGACCCACCGCAGGTGCCCGGGCAGGACGGCTCCGGTGTCGTCGAAGCTGTCGGGCAGGGCGTCGACGCCGGTCTGATCGGCGCGCACGTGTGGGTCTGGGAGGCGGCCTGGCAACGCCGAACCGGTACGGCTGCCGACTACACCACCGTGCCGGTGCGTCAGGCGGTGGTGCTGCCTGACGGCGCATCGTTCGATCTCGGCGCCAGTCTCGGCATCCCGTTCATCACGGCGCACCGCTGCCTGACCGTTAGCGAGCACGGCCCGCGCCGGCTCGGTCCCGGCACGCTGCAGGGGCATACGGTGCTCGTCACCGGAGGCGCGGGCGCCGTCGGCAACGCTGCTATCCAGCTGGCCCGCTGGTCGGATGCCCGGGTCCTGGCGACCGTCAGCACGGCCGAGAAGGCGCAACTGGCCGCAGCTGCGGGTGCCGACGATGTCATCAATTACAAGCAGCAGGATGTCGTGGCGGAGACCCGGAAAATCGTGCCGCACGGCGTCGACCTGATCGTCGATGTCGCCGCTGCCACCAATGCGCCCATGATTGCGCAGCTGCTCGCTCCGAACGGCACCGTGGCGGTGTACGCGACCGACGCCGGTGACGATCTGACGCTGCCCATCCGCGCGCTCATGACAACCAATGCCCGGGTGCAGTTCGTTCTCGTCTATACGGTGGCGACCGACGCGAAGCACCATGCCGTCGAGGACATCAGCCGCGCCCTTGACGAGGGGGAGATCCGGGTCGGTCCCGAGGCGGGACTGCCCGTGCATCACTACCCGCTGGAACAGGCCGCGAAGGCACACGCCGCTCTCGAGCAGGGAGCGGTCGGCAAGGTGCTCATTGACGTTCGCTGACGAGATCGCGCGTGTGGCGCGCGATGTCTTCGGTTGGGAGCGCCTTCGCCCGGGTCAGGCCGAGGCCATGACGACGGTCGTGCAGGGTGGCGATGCGCTCGTGGTCATGCCGACCGGCTCGGGCAAGTCGGCGTGTTACCAGGTGCCGGGCGTGATGCTCGGGGGCGTCACGGTCGTCGTCTCTCCACTGATCGCGCTTCAGCAGGACCAGGTCGAGGCGCTGCGTTCGCTGCGCACCCATCGGCAAGCGATTGCCCTCCATTCGGGGGAGTCCGAGCGCTTCCGGGCCGAAGTCTTCGAGTCGCTCGCAGGCGGACGGCTCGAGTTCTTGTTCCTGTCGCCGGAGCAGCTGGCGCGCCCTGACGTCCTTGCCGCCGTTGCAGCGGCGCGGCCGAAGCTTTTCGTCGTCGACGAGGCCCATTGCGTGTCGTCGTGGGGCCATGACTTCCGCCCGGACTATCTGCGCCTGGGATCGGTGATCGAGCAACTGGATCATCCGCCTGTACTGGCGCTGACCGCGACGGCAGCGCCGCCGGTCCGCGATGAGATCGTCGCGCGCTTGGGCATGCGGGAGCCGGCTCTCGTCGTGACGGGTTTCGACCGGCCCAATCTGTGGCTCGGCGTCGAACGTTTCGCAGCTGATGAGAACAAGCGCCAGGCCGTTGTCACGCGTGCGATCACCGAACCCAAGCCCGGCATCGTCTATGCGGCTACCCGCAAGGACACCGAGCGCTATGCCCTTGAGCTGACGGAGTTCGGCCTGCGAGCCGATGCCTATCACGCCGGGCGAACGAGCAGGGATCGGCAGCAGATGCAAGATGCGTTCATGTCCGACGAGCTCGACATCATGGTCGCCACGACGGCCTTCGGCATGGGTATCGACAAGCCCAACGTGCGCTTCGTCGTGCACGCGGCCGTTCCGGATTCCGTCGACTCCTACTACCAGGAGATCGGCCGGGCCGGCCGCGACGGTGCGCCCGCGTCCGTGATGCTGCTCTACCGGTCAGAAGATCTGGGACTGCGGCACTTTTTCGCCGGCGGGGCCAAACCGCAGCGGCCGACGCTGCAACGACTGGTCGACGCGCTGGTATCGCACGGGAGCCCGGTCGACCCGAAGGCGCTGTGCGACGACCTGTCGATGCCCGAGCGCCGGATCACCGCTCTGCTCAACCTCGTCGAAGAGGCGGGCGCGATCGCGTTCGACGACAGCGGGCACATCGTCCCCGCGAATTTCGCCGACCCGGCGTCGGTCATCGACCGGGTGTTGGAGACGGCCGAAAACCGCCGGCGCATCGAGGAATCTCGGGTGGAGATGATGCGCGGATACGCCGAAGCCGTCGGCTGCCGCCGCCAGCATCTGCTCGGCTACTTCGGTGAGGTGCTCGAGAAACCTTGCGGGTACTGCGACAACTGCGACGCCGGGCTCTCGAGCGCGCAACCGGAGCCGGATGCGTGGCCGTACGCGATCAACCAGCGGGTGCGCCATGCCACGTTGGGCATCGGAATCGTCACCGACTACGAGGATGGTCATCTCGTCGTGCTCTTCGACGACGCCGGCTATCGAACGCTCGACCTTGGACTCATCGAGCAGAAGCACCTCATCGAACTCATCTCGTGATGGCGTCAGGCCTGGCGCCGTTGCGACCCCGGCCAGACGCCAGGTTGGCAAGCGCGCCGAGCGCCAGTCCGAGCGAGGCGCCGCCGACGACGTCGAGCGGAAGGTGCGCACCCACGTAGACACGAGCGGCGGCAACGATCGGGACGATCGCGCCTACGGCTGGCCGTAATTGCCGAGGCAGCTTCGGTGCAGCGACGGCGGCGAGTGCCGTGACGACGGCGGCATGGCCCGACAGGTAGCCGAGGCCGGTGGCAGCGCTTCCACGGCACGTGACAGCCGGCACGAGCTCCGCCGGGCGCGGGCGACGTACCGCCCGCTTGACGAGTTTCGCCGCCAGCCAGGCCCCGCCGCCGGCGCACAGGAGCCGCCGAGCAAGTGCACGATCTCCCGCGCCCCAGCCGATGGCACCGGCAGCCGGCGCAGCGCCGAGCGACCCGCATTGCATGACCGCCCAGACGAGGTGGGTCGGATCCTCGGGCAGACCGTTGACCGTTCGGAAGGCGGCCCGTTCGATGCCTCCCACCGTTGGCCGGCGGGCCAGCGCCGCCGTTGCCGCCAGCCCGGCGATTCCCAGTGTCAGCCGAAGCATGTCGTACGGGGGTGAGTGTGCGCGATCGCCCCTGGCGGTCATGGGTCGAGCTCCACACGCAATTGCTGGTGGAAGGTGCGCTCGAGATCGGGTCGGTAGCGAAGGCTCACCGCGGAGGAGAGCTCCTCCATGAGGGCGATGTGAGGACCCCGCTCGAAATCGAAGCGGTAGGTCACCGAGCCGCCCGGAAACGTGTCGACCATGCTGCCGGCGTAGCGCGGGCTGATGGCTGCGAGCCGCACGTAGGTTTCCACCCCGATGGCGCGTGGTGTGGTCGGCGTACCGGGATGAGCAGGGCGCCCCGTGGAAAGCGTCACCAGGACGGGGTGCCCCGGTGATCGGTCCGAGTACAAGCGGAACTGCGTGATCCCACGGCGAATCGTCGCGTCTCCCGCTGTCCATCCCTGCGGAAGCGCCACCAGGCATGGCAGGTAGGACGCTGCCGGAACCGATTGCGCGACGAGTGCAAGACGTTGCGCGTCGGTGCATCGGGGCGCGGTCGCTCGGTCCGTGGTGCCGGCAGCACCGGCGAGGCCGGCGAGCTGGACGTAGAGGCCCGCTGACATCAGGACAACGGCGGCGAGGATGACCAAGCCCGTCGTGGCTGCGACCCGACGCAGGCTCCAGAGCTGAATCCGTACCGGCTTGCGCGCGGGTGCCAACTCCCTGAAGCGGGCGATGAGATCGACCTTGCAGCTGCGAAGCTTGCCGCGCAGTTGCATCGGCAGCGCGATGCTGCGCGTCGCGGCGAAAGCTTCCGCGACGTCCTCGGGCGCGAACTGAACGAGTGCCCGGGAATACACCCGGTCGGGATCGCTGGCGAGCGCGAGCGTGAGCATCATGTCGGCGAGGTCGACAGCTTGCCTCCACGGCGTCGGGCGCAAGCTCGCGAAGGCCACGTCGATGAGCAGTACCTGATCGCTGCGAACGAGCAGGTTCGAGGGCTTGATGTCGCGGTGGGCGACGCCGGCGTTCCAGAGCCGCCTGATGATGCGCAGCCCGTCGTCGATTTGCGCGTCGCTCAAGACGGCAGATCCGAGCTCGCCGGCGCCGGCGAAGAACTCCATGACGACGACGTACTCGCGCTCGGGCGTGATCTCCACCACGCCGTGCGGGGCCGGCGTGGGAAGCCCGGCGTCGCGCAGGAGCCGCAGGAGGTGATCCTCGTACATCACCAACCGCCGCACCGTGGAGAAGGGCTTCTCATCTTCCAGGCGGCCGTACAGCACGGTGCGGGCGAGTTTGTACCAACGGTCGGCGCGCAAATGCGTCAGCGCGTAGAGCTTCCCGAACAGGAAGTAGGAATGACCGTCGGACGACCGGCAATGCAGGCGCAGCGGAGTTGATCCAGCCGACCCCGTCAGGCCGAAGGGCTCGAGGTGCTCGACGTCCAGCCCGAGCTGATCGGCAAGAGCACGTTTGATGGCATGCTCGCGCTCGCCGGTGATGTCGAGGTGTGCCCCGCGCCGTGGCCGGTAACGCACCGGGAAAAGGCGGTCCGGAACCGTCAGCCGATAAGCCACGACGGGCGCCGCCCATCCGAGCGCGAGCCCGGCCACCGTGTCGGTGAGCCCATCAACGCCCAGATACAGCCGCGCGAAACACACGAGAAGGAGCAGGGCGCCCGCGAACCAGCGATACCGCCGCCGCCGGGACCCCGCCGGGACTAGCGTGTAAAGGAGCCCGGCAAGCACCATCGCCAGGGCGGTGACGGGCCGTGATGGGTGGGCGTAACCATGCCAAGGCGCGAGGATGACGACCCCCGTCGGGCGTGGTCGCCCCAGCGCGCTCGCGAGCGCCGCAGCGAGCGACGAGACGCCCAGCCATATCACGAGATATGCGACCAGATGACGGGGTCGTCGAGCGAGCGCGAGGAGCGCGATCGTCGCCCACGCGACGGCGAGGAGAACCGGCCCCGTGAGGGCGGAATCGATATCCGCGGCGATACGTGTGACCCAGGCGGTGCGGATCGCGGAAAGGCCTCGGGCGGTCGTCGCGTCGAACGCGGTGAGCGCCGCGAGCGAGGCGCGGTTGGCGACGGCCACTTCCAACCCGGCCAGCATCACCAGGGCCGCCGCGTACCACACGACGATGCGGTCGACCGGACGCGGCAGCGGGGGCGGCTCTCCCGACGGGCGGCGGCGGCGACCGGTGGAGTCGGCGGCGGCAAGAGAAACGGTCGGCACGGCTCAACTCCGATCCACGGGGTCGTGCTCTGCCTGCTGATTGCCCTGCTCGCCGCGTGTGGATCCGCTGAGCGGGCGGGCGATGCGGGAAAGCCGACAGGCGCGCAGAAGGTGGTCGTCGCTTCGTTCGACTTCAGCGAAAGTCAGCTGGTAGCGGAGATTTACGCCCAGGCTCTCGAGCGCGTCGGCGTACCCGTGAAGCGTGAACTGGCCTTGGGATCCAGGGAGCTGGTGCAGCCGGCGCTGCGTCAAGGGCTGGTCGACATCGTCCCCGAGTACCTCGGATCCGCCCTCACCTCGCTCTACGGCTCTGGCCCGCTGCCTCGCGGCGTCAATCCACAACGCCCCGATCAGATGCGGGCCGTGCTGGCGCGCAAGCTTTCGTCGTGGCATTTCGAGGTGCTCGACCCGGCGCCCGCACAGGACCAGAACGTCGTGGTCGTGACCCGGGCGCGAGCGCGAAGCGAGAACGTGCACGCGATCAGCGATCTGGCCCGACGGGCAGGGCTGATTCTCGGTGCACCAGCCGAATGCGCGACGCGTGAATATTGCCTCCCGGGCCTGGAGCGGGTGTATGGCTTGCGGGGCACGCGCCTGCTCACCTTCGCCACAGAAGGGCAAAGAGCGAGTGCGCTCGCGCAAGGGGTGGTTGACGCCGCGGTCATGTTCAGTACCGATGGGCGGCTCGCGTCCAGCAATCTCACCGTGCTCGCGGACGACCGTCACCTGCAACCGGTGGAGAACATCGTGCCGCTCGTCAGCGAGCGCGTCGTCCAGCGCTACGGAACGCGTTTGACCGATGTGGTGAATGCCGTATCCGCCAAGCTGACCGACAACACGCTGCGGTTCCTCAACTGGCGCGTGGACGTGGCCGGCAATCCGATCCGCGCAGAAGCCTCGGCGTGGCTTGCCCGCGAATATCCCGCCGGCTGAGCCTGATTCGTCGCCGATCTGCCGATGGTTCATGACGAATCCTGCGCGAAGGCTTCGCTCGCGGCGGCTTCCAGTCGCTGGGCGACAGTCGTTGCCCGCTCCCCGTGTAGCAGCGCACGAAGTGCCGGCTCCAAACCTGCGTTCTCGTTGCTTCCGAAGGCGGCGGGTAGCTGATCGGAAAGATCGAAGCGCAACTGATCGCCGGCCTCCAACAGGCTGCGGGCGAACGAGCGAGTCAGCGCGTCGGGATAGACGGCCAGATCGAGGGAGGAATTGGGGGAGAGGAATCCACCCTTGGCCGCCCACAGCGCCGCCGCTTCGGCAGTGGCCAGAAAGCGCATGAACGCATCTGCTGCCGGGCCCTTGTGAAACTCGACTGCCACGTCGCCGCCGGCCACGACCCCCGGTTGCGGCGGACGAACTGCTGGGAACGGGAAGACTCCGATGTTCACGCCGAGGCGGCTTGAGGGGCCGCTCAGCGCTCCGACGACGAAGTCGCCCTCACTGATCATGGCTGCTCGGGGAGGCGACGACGTCAGCAAGCCGACCGCGCTCTCGAACGTCGTCACGGCCGCAGCCTGCACTCCGCCCGCGACGTAGCGAGGCTGCAGGATGCGCTGGAAGGTCTGTAGCGCGTCGACAACGGTGGAATCCGTCCACGGCAGCCGGTGCTGAGCGAGCTCGTCATACCGATCGGCGCCGGCGCTGCGCAGGAAGACATTCTCGAACAGGTCGGTGAGGGTCCAGCCGTCAGCGCCGCCGACGGCGAACGCGGGAATTCCGTAGCGAGCCAGGGTTGATTCGGCTGCGAGGAGCTCGTCGATCGACGCAGGAGGCACGACGCCGGCTCGCTCGAACGCCGTGGCGTTGTACCAGACGAGCGACTTGTCCGCGGCCTTGAACCAGACGCCGTACAGCACTCCGTCGAAGGAACCGAGACCGCGCCACACCTTCGAGTAGTTCTGATCGATGAGCGCGACCGTGGCCGTGTCGAGCGGCAGGAGCGCACCTGCTTTGGCGTACTGCTGCAGCAGCGCCGGCTGCGGCAGGATGGCGACATCGGGAAGCAGGCCGGTCCGGCCCAGCGCGCTCAGCTCATCAGGCACCCCGTCCGAGGGCGCCTGGTACGACACGATCGCACCCGTCTTGGTCTCGAATCGTCGCAAGACGGCCGAAAAGCGTTGACTCTCCGTGCCTTTCCAATCAGCGAGGACGTGTAAGTGCTGCCCGTTCAGCGCGGGCTGCGTCGATTGCTCCGCCCCGCGGCACGCACCGAGCGCAGCGAGAAGCACGGCCGCCGCGCCGAACGCGAGGCGTGAGAGACCGCGAGTGATGCCGGCCTTCCGGACACCATCGCCCATGTCGCCACCGATCTCTTCCTCGTCCAAGGGTGCAGGACGATCGGTGGATCACAGAAGGACCTTTGGTCCTACTACGCGCGGCCAGAGGTCTGCAGACTCTTCAGCCAAGGCGACGAGTGCAAAGAGCGCCGCGAGCGCGGCGGCGTCGACGTGGGGGCCCACCATGACTCTGCTGCAAGAACATCCGGTTGCTGCTGCGGCAACGAGCGCAGCTCACACCGTCGACGCGACGAAGGTGTACGGCAAGGATCAGACGCTCGTCACGGCGCTCGATCACGTGACTGTCACGTTCCCCAAAGGCGTCTTCACGGCCATCATGGGGCCCTCCGGGTCAGGAAAGTCCACGCTGCTGCATTGCACGGCTGGGCTCGACTCCTTGACCAGCGGCCAGGCATACATCGGGGACGCCGAGTTGAGCAGCCTGAGCGACCACGATCTGACGCTCCTGCGCCGGGATCGTGTCGGCTTCGTCTTCCAGGCGTTCAACCTTGTCCCCACCCTGACCGCGCTTGAGAACATCGTCCTTCCGCTGCGCCTCGCCGGTCGCAAACCCGACAGGGCCTGGCTGGACGAGGTTGTCACGACCATGGGGATCGGCGATCGCCTGGGGCACCACCCGGCTGAGCTGTCGGGCGGTCAGCAGCAGCGGGTCGCGGTGGCGAGGGCATTGGTCACGAGACCTCAGATCACCTTTGCCGACGAGCCCACCGGAAACCTGGACTCACATTCCAGCGCAGAAGTGCTGCAGTTCATGCGGCTTGCGGTCGACCAGATGGAGCAGACGATCGTGATGGTCACCCATGACCCGAAGGCGGCGAGCACGGCCGACCGCATCGTCTTCCTGGCCGACGGTCGGGTCGTCGACGAGATGCAGAAGCCGACGCCTGACCGGGTCCTTGAGCGCATGAAGAGGTTCGGGGAGTGATCAGCGATGCTGCACGTTGCCTGGCGCGGACTGATCGCGCATAAGCTGCGCCTGCTCACCACCGCCCTGGCCGTCGCGCTCGGCGTTGCCTTCATGGGTGGCACTCTCGTGCTGACCGACACGGTGACCCGGACCTTCGACAACCTGTTCGCCAACGTCTACAAGGGAACCGATGCCGTCGTACGGGCGGAGGCGTCGTTCAAGGGTCCGGCCGACGTCGACACGAGTGATCAGCGCGGCCGGATCGACGCCGCGCTCCTGCCGACGGTGCGAGACGCGGCCGGTGTTCGTGCGGCCGAGGGCGATGTCATGGGCTACGCCCGGCTCGTCGGCAAGGACGGCAACGCACTGGGGAACCCGCAGTCGGGCGCCCCAACCCTGGGCGGTAGCTACGGCACGGTCAAGGAGCTGAACCCGTGGACCATCGTTGCCGGGCGTGCGCCCCAGGCCGACGACGAGATGGTGATCGACCGGAAGAGCTCCAAGGACGGTGACCTCAACATCGGCGATACCGCGACCGTGCTCGTCCAAAAGGGCGTCGAGCACATGCGCATCACGGGAATCGTCAAGCTTGGCTCCGCGGACAGTCCCGGCGGCGCGAGCGTTGCCCTGTTCACGTTGCCCACCGCGCAAAAGCTCATCGCGGAGCCTGGCAAGTTCGATGCGATCGTTGTAGCCGGCGACAAAGGCGTGTCCCAGGCGCAGCTGGTGAGCAACGTGCGGCCAGTCCTGCCGACTCATGTCGAGGCCGTCACCGGCGCAACGGTGACAAAGGAAAGCCAGAGCGCCATGCGAAAGGCGATGAGCTTCTTCAGCACCTTCATGCTGGTCTTTGCTCTGGTGGCGCTGCTCGTCGGCGGGTTCATCATCTTCAACACCTTCTCGATCACGATCGCCCAGCGCACCAGGGAGAACGGGCTGCTACGGGCGCTCGGGGCCACCCGTAGTCAGGTGCTGCGATCGGTGCTCTTCGAAGCGGTTGCCGTCGGGCTCCTCGCTTCCATCGTTGGTCTCGGCACAGGTGTCGCGGTCGCGATCGGCCTGAAGGCACTCCTGGGTGCGGTGGGCTTCGACATTCCCACCAGCGGCGTGGTTTTCACCGCGACGACAGCCGTCATCTGCCTGACCGCCGGTACTGCCGTCACGCTGGTCTCTGCGCTGTCACCTGCGCGCAAGGCGGGCAAGGTCTCGCCCATTGCGGCGATGCAGCAAGGTATGGCAGGAAGCACCGGCTACGGATCCAAGCAGCGCATCTTCGTCGGGGCCTTTGTGCTCGCCGCAGGTGTCGTCTCGCTGATGCTGGGTCTTTTCAGCTCCGTTTCGCATCGCGTGCAGATCGTCGGGCTCGGTGTCGGGCTCGTCTTCTTCGGGGTGTCGATCCTGGGACGCACGATCTCGCTTCCGCTCAGCCGCGTCATCGGCTGGCCCTTGCCGCGCCTGCGCGGCCTGACCGGTGAGCTGGCGCGCGAGAACGCCATGCGCAATCCGAAGCGCACAGCAGCGAGCGCGTCCGCTCTGATGATCGGGGTCGGCCTGGTCGGGTTCATCACCATCTTCGTGGCCTCGAGCAAAGCGTCGATTAACGCGGCGGTCGATCGTGCGTTCACCGGAGACGTCATCGTGCAGTCCGGCGGGGGCGTCACCGGTGGGGTCGATCCGTCGATGGGGCAGCGGATCGCGAAGCTTCCCGAGGTGGGTGTCTCCAGCGCGGTACGGCTTGGACTTGCTCAGGTGAACGGGAAGTCGGTGGTGCTCCTCGGAGCAGACCCCAAGACGGCGTTCGACATCATGGACGTCAAACCCATGCAGGGTTCTGCGCAATCGCTCGGGGTCGACGCCATCGCGGTCTACAAAGACGTCGCGAAGGACAAGCATCTGAGCATCGGCGACCAGGTTCCGGTGGTGTTCAAGGACACCGGGAAGCGCATGATGCGGGTCTCGCTCATCTACGGCGAGCACCAGCCGGCCGGCGACTACTTCCTCGGAATCGCCGCCTACAACGCCAATTTCGCCAATCGGCTGGACTTCGGCGTCTACGTGAAGAAGGCGTCGGGAGCGACCACAGCACAGACCATGGCGGCGGTCAAAGCCGTCGCGCGCGACTACCCAGGCACCAAAGTGCAGGACCAGTCCGAATTCAAGGCGGATGCCGCCAAGCCCCTCAACCAGATGCTGGCGCTCGTCTACGCGCTTCTCGCGCTGGCCATCCTCATCGCCCTGCTGGGCATCGCCAACACGCTTGCGCTGTCAGTCTTCGAGCGGACCCGTGAGCTGGGCTTGCTGCGAGCCGTGGGAATGACCCGTCGGCAGCTCAGGTCGACCATTCGCTGGGAGTCCGTCATCATTGCGCTGCAGGGCACCTTGCTGGGCCTGCTCATCGGGGTGTTTTTCGGCTGGGCACTGGTGCGCGCACTCAAAGACCAGGGCATCGACGTCTTCCGCGTCCCGGTCACCAGCCTGGTCGTGGTGGTGGTGCTGGCGGCCGTCGCGGGGGTGGTGGCAGCCGTGCTGCCCGGGCGGCGCGCGGCCAAGCTCGACGTGCTGCGCGCTGTGGTGTCGGACTGAGCGGCCGAGTCTGCAAACGCCCGGCGGCAACAAAACGGGAGGAACGTGTTGACGACCATCGCGCCGCCACCGGCACGGAAATCCCTGCTGCATCGATCGAACCGGCGCAGTCTGGGTCATCCGAGGATCGTCGCGGCGGCCGCGGCCGTGTTCGGGTTATTCCTCACGGCGACCGGCGGCGGTGTCAGCGTCCGGCATCTCACGAAAGTCGGGCTGAGCTGGACCGCGTTCGTGAGCCTTCTCGTGCTGATGGCGGGCCTGTCGTTGCTCGCGTTTGCTGCGGTCGTGTTCTGGCGCAGATCCCAACGGCGACAACGACTCTGGTTCATTCCCGTCGCGGTGGTCGCGCTGATGGTGATGTGGTCCGTGTCTCTGGGAGCGATGCTTGCGCTCGCCCCCAGGACGCCGCTAGGAGCGATGACTCCGGCGAGCCGGGGTCTGGCGTATACCGACGTCACCTTTCGAACCGGTGACGGAGTCCGCCTGTCGGCCTGGTATCTGCCCTCCGCGAACCATGCCGCGATCGTCACGGTCCCCGGCTCCGGATCGAACCGGATGGCGACGCTGGGACAGGCCGTGGTCCTGGCTCGACATGGCTATGGCGTCCTGATGATGGATCCGCGCGGGCAGGGCCGCAGCGGCGGTCATGCGATGGATGCCGGGTGGTACGGCGAGCGGGACGTCACCGCAGCGGTTACGTTCCTGCAGCACCAGGTGGGCGTCGATCCCGGCAGCGTCGGTGTGCTCGGGCTGTCCATGGGCGGCGAGGAGGCGATCGGCGCTTCGGGGGTCGATCCGGCAATCCGTGCCGTCGTCGCGGAAGGGGCCACCCACCGCACTGCCGCGGACAAGGCGGGCTACCTGCCGGGAGGCGCCGCGGGGATTGTCCAGCGCGGGCTTGACTGGCTGACGTTCGGCACCGCCGCTCTGCTGAGCCCTGCCCATAAGCCGGGGACCCTGCACAGCGCGATCGCGCACAGCCGCACCACCCAGTACCTGCTCATCGCCGCCACCAATGGCGCCGACGAACCGGAAGCAGCCGCGCATCTGCGCGCCGCGGCACCCGATCGCGTCCAGCTCTGGGTCGTGACCGGCGCTTCACACACGCACGGCCTCGCGACATCTCCGGCGCAGTGGGAGACGCGGGTCATCGGGTTTCTCGATGACGCGCTCGGAGGCGGATCGCGCTAGACCTCTGCCGGGTCGCGTGGCTCGAGAATCACCACTGCAGTTTCCTGCGGCCTGCGCGCGGCGTAGCCCTCGAGGTTCTTGTCGATCGTGGCCCAGCGCGCCCAGAGTCTTTCTCGCTCGGCTCCCTCGGCGCGGCGGCCATGGATGCGACGGGCGCCATCGCGGGTCTGGGCAATGGCTTCGGGATGCGCCTGCAGGTTCAGCCACCATGCGGGCTCACCCGCGCCCCAACCGTTCATTGCCATCGTGACGAGATTGGCGCCGTCCTCGAAGTAACCGACGAGCACCCTGCGCGGGCGGCCGCTATGCCGCCCCTCGGTGGTCAGCCAGAGCGCTCCCCAGCCTCCCGGTTTCGAACGCCACAAGCCAACGCGACCGCGGGTACTGCGAACCAGCGCACGATGGCCGTGCCAGAACAGCACGACGAACCACCGCGGCGGTAGCGACTGCCGGCGACTGCCCACCGATGGTGCCCGACCGCTTTGAGACCGGACCACAACGGCATCCTGACCCGCGACCCTTACTCGGACCAGGGTCGAAGGTCACCCCCGTTCTTCGGTGGGACGGCCTCAGCGGTGACGGGCCTTTCGCCTCTACCCGATGGCCCCTCGCCGCAGAAGAGTGGCCTCGTAACAATGGAGGAGGTGTGTCCTGATGGCGGTCTCCACCTACCCGGTGCACGTGGACGTCACCCTTGAATCGGGTATGAGCCGCTGGCTATGGCTCGTCAAGTGGTTGCTGGTGATCCCGCATTACATCGTGCTGTTTTTCCTCTGGATCGCGTTCGTCGTGGTCAGCATCATCGCGTTTTTCGCGATCCTGTTCACCGGTCGCTATCCCAAGGGCCTGTTCGAGTTCAACGTGGGTGTCATGCGCTGGAGTTGGAGGGTCACCTACTACAGCTACGGGGCGCTCGGCACCGACAAGTACCCGCCCTTCACGCTGGCTGAGGTGCCGGAGTATCCCGCTCACCTCGAGGTCGACTACCCGGCCCACCTTTCCCGCGGTCTCGTGCTCGTCAAGTGGTGGCTGCTGGCGATCCCGCACTATGTGGTGGTTGGAATCTTCGTCGGCGGTGGGACGTGGGCGGTTTGGCACGACGGAGGCGGGCTGGGACTGATCGGGGTACTCGTCGTCGTTGCGGCGATCATCATGTTGTTCACCGGCCGCTATCCGCGGCAGATCTTCGACTTCGTGCTCGGGATGAACCGCTGGGCGCTCAGGGTAGCCGCCTACGCCGGCTTGATGACCGACAAGTACCCGCCCTTCCGGCTCGATATGGGTGAGCACGAACCAGCGGGAACCCTGACCGTCTCGGCGCCGCCGCCAACGCCTGAAGGGGATTGGTGGGAGTGAGGCGCGGCTGGCCGGCCGCGGTGACGTCGGCGGCCGGTGCGGTCCTGGCGTATCGGGTGCTCCTGCGACCGTGGCACGAGCAGTGGGGTGCCACCAACGACGAGGTGCGAGCGAGCCTGCCCGGCGATGAACTCGTGGCCGAACCGGCCAGGCAGATCACCCGGGCTATTGCGATCGACGCGCCGCCGGACGCGGTGTGGCCCTGGGTGGTTCAGCTCGGAGCCGACCGCGCCGGCTTCTACAGCTATGACTGGCTGGAGAATCTGGTCGGGCTTGACATCCACAGCTCGGATCGCGTGGTCTCCGAGTGGCAGCAACGCTCTGTCGGCGACCTCGTCTACGCCAATGCGGCCGGCACCAGCGGCTGGTACGTCGTTCATGCAGTGCCCAACGAGGCGCTCGTGCTGAAGATGGCAGACGTCCCCGCAGGGCGACCGGCGAGGCGCGACGGTCAGTTGCGATGGGAGTTCCTGTGGACATTCGTCCTCGAGAATGCCGGATCGGGGACCACCCGCTTGCTCGCCCGTGAGCGCGTCGCCTTCGCCGGCGAGGTCACGCAGCTGCTGATGGCGCCATTCGGGCTCGTCAGCTTCCTGATGACTCAGAAGATGCTGCGCGGCATCAAGGAGCGCGCCGAAGCCACACGTGCCAAGCAGTCAGCTGCTGTCGGCCGGCCCTGAGCTCGGGGCAGTTGGGTGGGGCGGAACCCCGTCTCGCCCGGGCAGCGGGCTTTCGGCGAGGGGCTCCTACCCGCTATGAGCGCCATTCCCGGCTCGCGCTCGGTTACTGCTTCGTTGTTCGCCGGATTTCTGAGCCGCTCGCTACCCGACGAGCACCGTCGGCTTTCCAGCCATGATGAAGTGGATACTCGCCGGATCGAGCATGGAGGCCACGTCGGGGTTCACCTGCTCGCCGACGGCCGGCACCGATAGCGACTTCACGAACGTGTCCATGCTCTCGAACCACTGCTCGGTGACGCCGTCGAAGGCGGCGTCGGGGTCGCGAAGTCCGTGGTTCTGGTCGTAGCCCAGGAGCGGTTCCCGTAACTCCGGGACGTTCTGGAAAAGCCCTCCGTGATGGGTGAGCCAGTGGCGGTGGAACGTTTCGAGATCGAGTGCAGCGTTGCGCCGCAGAATGCACAGCAGCTTCGCCCCGGCCTCATCACGCCGCGGGGTCGAGACGATGACGTCGGGATCTTCCGTGACGACGATGAGGCGCTCTTCCTGGTGCAGGCTGGGAGCGCGCTCACGGATGGATGCCATGCCTGGCTCTGCGCTGAGCGCCCGAAGTTTCTCCATGGACTCGAACCACAGCACGGCAACGCCGTCCCACCCGTCGTCGCTCACGTCATCCGCGAGTGAGGCGCCGCCCAGATCATCCGGGAGGCGGTGGTTGAGCTCATAGCGCGTGAGGTGGCGGCGCAAATCCGGGTCGTTCGCCAGCATCGGCCCGTGGACGTCGCGCCAGTCCGCGTGGAACTCCTCCGGCGTCCTGCCCTTGGCGCGGCGCAGGAACTCGAACACCTTGATGCCCATGCGATCCTCCCGATCGGTCGCCGTCACCGTAGCGGGAGGGGCCGAACGGCTCGCCACCGCATCGTTGCGGGCCGCTTCCGCGCGCGTGCAAAGATGCCGTGGTGCCGGCTGCTGATCTCCTCAATGATGTATGCGTCGTCGACCTCACGGGCGCCTACGGCAGTTTCGCTGCAAAATTGCTCGCCGATCTCGGCGCCGAGGTCGTCCGCCTTGAACGCGATGGGGCCGATGGGCGGCAGCGAGCGCCGCGCATGTCCGGCACCAGCTTGCATCATCTTCAGCGCAACCTCGGCAAGTCGGTGATCGACCTGGCCGACGCCGACGTTCATGGACTGCTCGAGGGTGCAGACCTCGCATTCTGCTCCGACGCCGAAATAGCTGGTAATGCTGAGGAATTAGCCCGTCGGCACCCGAAGCTCGTGGTCGTCTCGCTCACCCCGTTCGGCCTCACCGGACCCACCTCGCAGTGGGTATCGACCGAGTTGGTGGCCCAGTCGCTCGCCGGCGTCGTGTATCGCAGCGGCGTCCCGGAGCTGCCGCCGGTCTCCGCGCCGGGCTCGTACAGCGAGGACTTCGGTGCCGCTGTGGGCGCCTTGGCGGGCGTGCTGGCGTTGTGGGACGCACGCCGGCAGGGGCGTGGGCAATTGATCGACCTGTCGGCGATTTTGGCCCTCGCGCATGCGACCGACATGTCCTTGCCGCTCTGGAGCCAGTTGCACATGCCGGCAGCGCGTATCGGCGCCGGGTTGTATCCGCTGTTCGAGTGTTCGGATGGTTTGGCGCGCCTGGTGCTTCCGATGTCACCCGCCGAGTGGCGCAACCTCATCGCATGGCTCGGATCGCCGCCGGAATGGACCGGTGAAGCATGGGAAAAGCCGATGCTGGGTCCGGAGGAACGGGCCCAGATCGTCGCGCGTCTGCCGGAGAAATTCGCTGCGGGTACGCGTGCGGAGCTGGCCGCCGATGGCGATGCGCTGAATGTGCGCATCACGCCGGTGCTGACCGCTGCAGAGGTGCTGGGCAACGAGCATTCGGTTGCGCGCGGAACCTTCGCCGAGACCTCGGCGGGGGAGGCGCTGCCCCGAATCGCCGTGACGGCGGGGATTTTCAGCGTCAACGGCGTACGCGCCGGGTCGGTGACGCCTGCTGCTCGCGTCGGCAAGGCGCCCGAATGGCCCGCCCGCTCGTTGCCGGCTGATTCCGTCGGTACGACGGATGAGCGACCGCTGGCCGGCATTCGCGTGCTGGAGATCGGCAGCGGTGTGGCGGCGCCGGAAGCCGGCCGTTTCCTGAGCGAGTGGGGCGCAGACGTCATCAAGGTGGAGTCCGCCAAGCGTCCGGACTTTCAGCGATGGGTCATGGGCAGCAACATGAATCCCGCGTTCGCCAGCCCGAACCGTAACAAGCGTTTGCTCGCAGCGGATCTTGCCACCGAGGCGGGACGCGAACTCGTGCGGCGGATGCTCCCGAGCGTCGACATCATCCTCGAGAACAACGCCACCGGCGTCATCGATCGGCTCGGCCTCGGCTGGCAGACCGTTTCAGAAATCAACCCGCGCATCGTCATGGTCGACACCCAGCTGTACGGCGATCGCGGCCCGTGGGCGACGAAGAAGGGTTACGGGCCAAGTGCTCGCGCCATCGGTGGCCTGACGTGGCTGTGGGCGCATGGACCCGACTCTCCCCGTGGCGTGATGACGATTCACCCTGACCACCTGGCCGGTCGCCTCGTCGCGCTCGGCGCTTTGGCGGGTTTGCACGCTCGCGAACGCACCGGGCGCGGCACCCGGATCGACATCGCGCAGTTCGAGACCGTCGTCGCGCTGCTCGGCGACCTCTTCGCTGCCGAAAGCGTCGTACCCGGTGCCGCACAGCCCGCCGGCAACCGGTCAGGTGAGGCTGCTCCGTGGAATGTGTACCGGTGCGCGGACGACGACGGCGGGGTTGAACGCTGGCTCGCCGTGTGCGTCCCCGACGACGCGGTGTGGCAGGCATTTCTGTCCCTGGCACCGGGCGAGTTCGACCAGCCGGAGTGGAAGTCGCAGGAGGGTCGGCTCGCCGGCGTTGACGCTCTGGATGCCGCGCTGTCGAGATGGCTGCGGACGGCGGATCCTGCGGCGATGGAGCAGCGTTTTCAGTCTGCTGGTGTCCCGGCGGGTCAGTTGCTCAGCATGAAAGGGCACTCGGAACACATCCACTTTGTCGGCCGGGGCTATCCACTGCCCATGGAACAGCCCGGTTGCGGTCCGCTGCTGATGGAAGGGCCGGCGTTCGTCACGTCGTCGATGGGCCGGCCGCGCTGTGACCCGGCGCCCATGCCCGGTCAGCACACCTCGGATATCTGCCGTGAGCTACTCGGTCTGGACGACGCGGCGATCGCCGACCTGGTGGCGGCTGGGGCAGTCGATCCGTTGCCTGACTGAGGGCTCGGCTGTAGATCGAGCGGCCTCGTCCACAGGCTCCAAAGAGGGGTTGGCGTGCGGGCTTCGCGTGCCTAAGCTCGCACGCATGTTCGATTCAAAGCAGGTGCCGGCGGAGGCTTCGACGGAACGCCGAAGGCCCACCCGGTTCCACCCACGCCACATCACGTGCTCCGCTCGGAGTCCGCCAGCACCCACTGCCGTCGCCCCCGGCCGCGCAGAAGGAGGATCGTGATGAGAACGGCAGCGATGAAGAGCACGACTCCGGTGATGATCACGCCGAGGCTCAATGGTCCGAGCCAGGAGAACCTTGCTCCGAAGCGGGCCGCGATCGCCACGCCGGGACTCCCATCAGCGTTGGCGACGATGACGGCCCAGTCGCCGCTCGTGACCTGCCATTCCAGGGTTTGTGTGGTCGCCGTTCCCGTGCTGCGGACCGTCCAGAACGGCTGCGTGCCTGGCGGGCGCAGCCCGGTGATGTCTCCGGGTGTTCGCTGGACGGTTGCCGAGAACTGCGCGAATTGCAGCTCCGTGATCTGGTCGATGCCGGTGGATCCGACCCACGCGGTCACGTCTGATCGGGGTGCGATCCCGATGAAGATCGGCTTGCCGTTGGTAGAGGCGGCTGTGATGCGAATCGTTCCGAGGTGGCCGGCGAACCAGTGGATGCCGCCGACGTTGATGTCCACCTTCGCCGAGCTGAGTGCCGCCGTGGGCGTGGCCAGCCGCTCGGTGCTCGTGCTCAAGAAGCCGTCGGAGCCCCGGCTCTCGTGCACCCATGCCAGTACCGCGCCTGCGGACATGATCCCGACGCTGAAGAGCGCCAGCAGTGCCGCCAGGACGAGTCCGATGATCCGGCCGATGCCAAGTCCTGACTGGATGTGGCCGGCCCGCGGGCCATAGGGCACGTAGGTGGGGACCGGTGCTGCGGCCGGTGGTGGGCCACCAGGAGGCTGCCCTGACTTGTCTGACTTGCTGAGGTCAACCGGCCGCGCGGGGTCGTCCTCGGATGAAGACACGCGCACCTCCTGCCGGGACTGACCGTCGACCCTATTGCTTTGGCGGGGTGCCATCCTTACTGTCCCTCCCCAGGCTCGGGAAAAGGCGGTCGGGGGATGGCGAGGCGCGTGGATCGGGGCCGGGCGAGGCGCGTCAGGGGCGGCGCTGTCGTCATCGTGCTGTCCCTGGTCGCTGCCGGTTGCAGCTCGGGCTCGGGGAAGAGCAACGCCGGCGTCGAGGGGAGCCCGACGGAGCCCGGCGCGAGCGCACCGGGCGCCGCCGGCGGATCGGGCGGCGGCGCCGGAAAGACCATCACGGTCGGGGTCATCGCGGACGTCACGGGGCTCGCCGCCTCCAGCAGCAAGACCGCACTTCAGGGGATCAACGCGGGGGTGATCTACGCCAAGCGGCAGGGCTACACGATCAAGTACGTCGTGGCGGACACGGCGACCAATCCGGCGACGGCGCTCTCGGCGGCCCAGAAGCTCGTGACCCGGGACCACGTCAGTGTCGTCATCGCCCACTCGGCGATCCTCTTCGCCGCCACGAACTACCTGACCGCGCATGGCGTCGCGGTGATCGGTCCGGGCGAGGACGGTCCGGAATGGGGTCACGCCAAGAACATGTTCTCCGTCTACGGAGTGGTCCATCCCGACAAGGTCGCCGACGGGCTCGGCAAGTTCCTGAAGGCGCAAGGAGTGACGAATTTCGGAGCGATCGGCTACAGCGTTTCTCCCACTTCGTCGGCGGCGGCGAAAAGCGATGCCGAGTCGGCGAAGTCGCAGGGGATCAAGGTCGGCTATCTGAACGCGAAGTTCCCCTTCGGCAGCACCGACGTGCAGCCCGAGGTGCTGGCCATGAAGGCGGCCGGGGTCGATGGGTTCACGGCCACGACCGACCCCAACACCGCCTTCGCCTTGGTCACCGGGATGCGTCAAGCCGGTGTCGACGTCAAGGTCGCGATCTTCGCCACCGGCTACGGCGGCGATCTCGTGCAGGCGGGGCCGGGCGCGCTCAACGCGGCGCAGAACGTGTACTTCTCGCTGGAGTACGAGCCCGTTGAGGTCCACAGTCAGGCGACCAAGCAATTCGAGGCCGATCTGGCGGCAGCCGGGGTGCAGGGCAAGCCCACCTACGCCCAGTACAACGGGTACGTCTCCATCGGTCTGCTGGTGCGGGCGCTCAAAGCAACGGGCGGCAGCGACAAGGCGTCGGCGCTCATCGCCGCCATGTCCAAGATCCACGACTGGGATGCGCTCGGCCTGTTCGGTGGCCGCACGCTCGACCTCAATGACCGGGTCAATGGCGTGGGCGGCGCCGGCAACTGCATCTGGATCACCAGGCTCGAGGGGAACGATTTCACGCTCGTTCCGGGTGCAGATCCGGTTTGCGGGAAAGAGTTGAAAGGTGTGACCGTGTCAGCGTCGTAAGGCCTGGTCGGAGGGCTTGCCTGCTGCCCGGCAAGTTGCTGTGAAACGGCGGTGGGGAGGGTGGTGCCGTCCTGGGGCGTGTCATGCTCGATGAGGACGCCGTAGTGCCGCCGCTCCGGCGCGATGGCCGTGGAGGATGCTGATGACAGGAGACACGGGAATACCTCCGTCCGGGCCGGCTGCGGGTGCTGCCCGAGCGGTCGCGGTCGAACGCAGCAAGCCCGATCCGGTCAAACCCGATCCGGCCCTGCTTCGGATCTCCGACCAGGAGCGCCAGGAGTTCGTCGACCAGCTGACCCGGCACTGTGCCGAAGGCCGGATCAATTTCGACGAGCTCGACGAGCGCGTCGCCAGGGCCTGGGAGGCGCGGACCGCCGCTGATCTTCGGCCGCTGGCCGCTGACCTCCCGACCCTTCCGCCGGCGAAGGCCAAAGAGCCTGATGTGAAGGCGTGGCTGGCGGACGGCAAGGCGCTGCTCATGGCGGCGCCGTCGCGGATGCTGATCGCCGGTGCCGCCGGGCTGATGCTGATCTTCCTACTGCTGCTGGTGTTCGCCGGTCACGACTACGGCGGCCCTCAGCGCTGACCCCGGCTCGCTCGGCGAGCACGGCTCGAGCGGCTCACGCCACGAAGATCGCCACGACGAGCGCGATCAACAGCGCCAGGTTCAGCACGGACAGCCCGATGACGACGGAATCCCGGCGGTACGTAGGCATGTGCTGGTACCGCCTCCTCACCGGGCGCCGGCCGGCGCCGACGACGTGATCACCCGCCACGGTAAGTCGTCCGCGCACGCTCGCCTAGGGTGGCGGGCGTGCCTCACAAACCACTGATGGGGCGCGGGCGCGAAAACTCCTGAGCGCGCCGCCCCGTCGGGTTATCCGAACGGCTCGTGCTGGTGCTCCTGCGCCGGCTGGTGGCCGTTCTGAGTCGGCTTTGCCGCCTCGGAGAACATGCTCAGCATCTCCACCGCCCCGATCCCGGCGAGGACCGCCGCAGCCTCGGAGGTGCGCCCACCCCGCACGAGCTCAACCGCAAGATTACGAAGGCTTCCCGTTACCTGATCAACTGTTTCCGCCATGCCCGCGAGACTAGCGGCGGGCCGGCCGCGGCGCATGTCCAGGGGGCCGGAATTGACGCAGCGTGACGGGCTAAATGTGCAGGGTGAGGCAACCTGTCGCCGACCACGGGCGTCTCACGGGCATGCGTCTGATCAAGCGGCTCCGGCCGTTCGCGGTAGCGGCCTCGTTTCTCGCCATCGCCGGCTCCATCGCGGGGTGTTCGGGGAGCGCGACGGGCGGCGGTGCCGGGCTCGGGCCCGGACCGGCTTCGGCCTCATCCACGCCGTCGCCCACGCCGCCGGCCGGCCTCGCCCTTCCGGTACTGCAGCGCATGCACTGGACCGCCCTGCCCGCCGAGCCACTCGGGCGACGCCAGCTGGCAGTGACCGCGTGGACCGGAAGCGAATTCCTCGTCGTCGGCGGTGCCCCGGTGAGCGGCAATGGTCCGGGGCTCACCGGAGCCGACGCGTACGACCCGCGTACGCGAACCTGGCGGGTCCTTCCGAGCTTCCCGCTGGCGGCGCGTAGCTCACCGGCGAGCGCGTGGACGGGATACGGCTTACTGGTCTGGGGCGGCGAGTCCAACCCGGGAGCAGCGAGGAGCGCATCGACTCACCGCCTCGGCGACGGCGCGGTCCTCGACGTCGCGAAAGGCCAATGGCACCTCATGCCGGCCGGGCCGCTTCCGGCGCTGACCGGGCCGGCGGCCGTCACCGACGCCGCGGACCGGGTGATCATCCTGGGAGGCACACCGCAGGAGCCGGCGACGGCCAGCGGCGGGACCCAGCTGATGAGCCGCCTGATCGCGAGCTATGACCCGGCCACTGCAACGTGGCGCCGGCTTCCGTCGCTGCCCGCGATCGGCAATCACGACCTCGTCGGCGTCAACGCCGTTGCGTGGGGGGAACGAGTGCTCGTCGCCGAGACGTGGCAACACATCGTCCCGACCGGGCCGGGGAGCATCGAGGGCAGCGGCGGCGTCGACCTTTACCTGCTTGATCCCGCCAGGGGTCAGTGGTCGCCCTTCACAGTGTCGACGGACGCACTTGTCGGCGCCGACCTACGCCCGCTGGGTTCCTCACTGGCGATCGGCGGAGGCTCGGCGTGCCCGCCGGGCGCTTCGTGCCCGTTCTCGCTGTCAGCGTTTTCCGTCGTGGACGCGAGGGGCCAGCAACTCAGCCGGGTGCCGGCCCCGCCGATCCAACTGCGTGCCGAGACGGTGGTCGGCGAAAGTTACGTCGCGATGAGCGGATCGCAGCTCACCGGCGCAGGCCGAGATGAGCAGCCCGGCGACGCCGCGGCGTTCGACCTGACCAGCAGGCGCTGGGTAGCGCTGCCGAGCGCCCGCCACTTCAAGCCCGAGCCGGAGTCGCTGACATGGACGGGCCACGAGCTGATCGCCGTCAGCCCCACCGGGTTGTTCGCCCTGGAAGCGCCGTAACGGCTACAGTTCGCCTCGGCAAAGCCTGCGAGGTGCCCCGCGAGGGGAGAATCGGGAAGCCGGTGCGACTCCGGCACAGGGCCCGCTGCGGTGACCGGTGAGTCACCGGCCAGGCGCGCAAGCGCAGCCACTGGACCTCGCGGTCTGGGAAGGCGGCCGGCTGACGTCGACCCGGAAGTCCGAAGACCGGCCTCGCAACGTACGCCGCGCGAGCGGCCGAGCTGCGGGAGCCTGCCATGTCGCTGCATCAGCCTTTGACACCATCGTTATCCCCGCCGTCGACCCTGTACGACGTCATCAACCGCCGCCGGGACGTCCGCGGCCAGTTCACCGGCGCCGACGTCACGAGCGAGGTGCTGCATCGCGTCCTGGCGGCCGCGCACGCCGCGCCGAGTGTCGGTCTCAGCCAGCCGTGGGACTTCATCGTCGTTCGTGATCCGGTCATCCGGGCCGACTTTCGGGCTCACGTCATGGACGAACGAGCCGCCTTCGCAGCGTCACTCGACGTCTCCCGCGCCGCGGCGTTCAGCGCCATCAAGATCGAAGGAATCCTGGAATCGTCGTTGGGGATCGTCGTCACCTACGATCCCGACCGCGGCGCCCCCGGTGTCCTCGGCCGGCACACCATCGCCGACGCCGGGCTGTACTCCACCTGCCTCGCCATACAGAACCTGTGGCTCGCGGCGACCGAGGAAGATCTCGGGGTCGGCTGGGTGTCCTTCTACCGCGAGGACTTTCTGCGCGAACTGCTTTCGATCCCCGCGCGGCTGCGTCCCGTGGCGTGGCTGTGTCTTGGGCCGGTCACCCACCTGGAGCCGGCTCCGGACCTGGAGCGCAACGGCTGGCGCCGGCGTCGCCCGCTGGCGCACGCGATCCACTACGACGGCTACCGATCCGGCGACGCCTGAGCCTCCCAGGTCAAAGCCGGCGGCTTGAGGCGCCCGCAGCGTGGTCCGCCGCGAGTGTCGGTGAGGTCGACCGATGCGATCACGGTGAAAGGACCGGCATCCAGCGCTGGGACGTCGTCGAGCATGAGTTTCGCCCGGCGAAACATCGTGAACGTGTCGCCGTCGGCGCCGCTGTCGACCTGGCCCCACGTCAGGTACAGGAAACGCTCGCCCTTCCTGCCCTGCACGGCAGGACCGCGGAAGTCGCGTAGTCCATCGCGTTCGACGACGGTCACCTCGGCCCGCCAGGTGGCCGCCTCGGCGTCACCAGGGACGAGGCCGGCGGGGCCGCGGCCGACCTGAAGAGCGACGTGGACGTTGTCCCAGGTCTGGTCGCCGCTGAAGGTCCGGCCCGGCAGCCGGTGCCCGCGGATGACCACTTGCACGACGAGCAGTGAACCACCCGGGCCCGCGCCCCTGCCCCGGCGGCCAACGCAACGAGCGGGTGAACGACAGTCGGCATTCTGCCGAAGCCCGACAGAACATGGCCGCGTCAGGTGCCGGCGGCGTTTACGCTGGGAGAGCAACTCGTCATTAAGCGTAGTGGGCCCCGATGACGCCGGCCCGATGACCGCGGGGGTCCGATGAGGCTGGTGTCCGACGCGTGGTGGTGAGCAAGCCGCAACCACAGCGCAGCGTTCTCCGTTCGGCCGTCCGCGGCCCGGTCAAGACCGTGGTCCGCGGCACCGTCCGCTCCGGTGTCCGCCAGGCCCAGGCCAGACTGCCCTTGCTGGCGCTCGGCAAGACCGTCCGGCCACCGGACTTCATCGGTGTGGGCGTGCAACGCGCCGGCAGTTCCTGGTGGCACCGGCTCCTCGAAGGGCACCCTGACGTGGCGCCGCTCGGGCTGGGGGCCAAGGAGCTGCACTTCTTCGACGACTTCTGGCGCGGGGATTTCCGGCAGTCGCACGAGCGCGCCTACCACCAGCTCTTCCTCCGGCCGGAAGGCCTGGTGGGCGGGGAATGGACCCCGCGCTACATCTTCGATCCGTGGACGCCACCGCTGCTGCGTCGCGCAGCACCGGACGCCAAGCTGCTGGTGCTGCTGCGGGATCCGGTCGCACGCTTCCGCTCCGGTCTGACCCATGCCGCCACCCACGGTGGACGGGTCACCTCCGACGTGGTCGACACGGCTATCGCCCGTGGGTTCTACAGCACTCAGCTCAGCCGGTTGTACGAGCACTTCCCGCCTGAGCGGGTTCTCGTGCTGCAATTCGAGCGCTGCCGGTCCGATCCGGCACGCCTGCTTCGCCGGACGCTCGAATTCCTGGGCCTCGATCCCGCGCGCTACCCGTCGTCCATTCGGCTCAGCGAGCCGCGCAACGCCAACCTGCGTGAGCCCGAACCCGTCGATCCGCAGCTGCTCGCCGCCCTTCCGGAGATGTATTCCGATGAGCTGCTGCGGCTTGCCGCCATCGCCGGCGACGCCATTGATCTCGACATGTGGCCTACCTACGCCGCAGCCCGAGGCGCGGCGAGGTAGGAAGAAGCCATGGCCTCGCCATCCCCACCGCCGGAGCTGGCCCGGATCGTCGCCCGGCTGCGCAACGCGGGGTGCGTCTTCGCCGAGGACGAGGCGCGGCTGCTCGCGGACGAAGCGCCGGACGCTGACGTGCGCGAGTCCATGGTGGCCCGCCGGGAGAGCGGGGTGCCGCTCGAAGTCGTCGTGGGCTGGGCGCAGTTCTGCGGCCTGCGCATCCCCGTTGCTGAAGGAGTTTTCGTCCCACGCCGGCGCACCGAACTCCTTGCCCGGCAGGCGATTACGAGGACCCGGCCGGGATCCGTCGTCGTCGAACTGTGCTGCGGATCGGGGGCGATCAGCGCGGCCCTTTCCGCCGCCCGGGAACGGCTCGACATCCATGCCGCCGACCTCGACCCCGCCGCGGTCGCCTGCGCGCGACGCCACCTCGAGCCCGCGGCCCACGTCTACGAAGGCGACCTCTATCAGCCGCTGCCCGATGGGCTGCGCGGGCGGGTCGGCGTCGTGGTCGCCAACGCTCCCTACGTGCCGACCGATGAGCTGGATCTGCTCCCGCGGGAGGCCCGTCAGTACGAGCCTTCGCTGGCGCTCGAAGGCGGGTCGGACGGTCTGGGCATCCTGCGCCGGATCACCGCCGAGGCTCCGCGATGGCTGGCTCCCGGGGGTCAGGTGCTCGTCGAGTGCAGCGAGCAGCAGGCACCCGCTCTCGCGCGATGGCTCACCCGCCACGGCCTGACACCTGAAACGGTCAGCGATCCCGACCTCGGCGCCACCGTCGTCGTCGGCACCAGCCCCGCGGCGCACGCGTAGCTCGGCCTAAGATCCCGGGCGTGCATGATTCCGTCACCGTCCACATGTCCGCGTCACCGCAAGCCGTCTGGGAGCTGGTGAGCGACGTCACCAGGATCGGCGAGTTCAGCCCGGAGACGTTCGAAGCCGAGTGGATCGACGGCGCAACCGGCCCGGCAACGGGCGCGCGCTTCCGCGGGCACGTGAAGCGCAACGGCATCGGCCCGATCTACTGGACCAAATGCCGGGTCACCGAGTGCGAGCCCGGCAAGGCTTTCGCTTTCGGGGTCGACGGACCGGGCGGCAAGCCGGTGAACGTGTGGCGTTACGACATCGCGTCGAGTGGCGATGGCGCTGACGTCACCGAATCGTTCCAGCTGCAGAACATGCTGGCGCTGCGGCTCTATTGGATGGTCATGGGCAGGCTGCGGGGCCGGACGAACGTCAAGGGCATGCAGACCACGCTCGAGCGCATCAAGGCGGTGGTCGAGTCGTGAGCGAGCCGCCGCCGGTGCCGCAATCGCCGTTCCGCTCTGATCTGCTCGCGGGCCAAGTCGCGTTCGTCACCGGCGGCGCAACCGGTATCGGCAAGGAGATCTGCCGCGTGCTCGGCCGTCACGGGGCCCGGATCGCCATCGCCAGCCGCAAGCAGGAGGCGCTCGACGCGGCAGCGCAGGAGCTCTCGGCTGAAGGCCTGGAGGTTCACATCGACACCTGCGACGTGCGTGATGCCGCTGCCGTCGCTCGCGTTGTCGCCGGCATCGTCGAGCATTACGGAAGGCTCGACATCGTCGTGAACAACGCCGCGGGCAACTTCCCGGCACCGATCACGAAGATCTCGCCGAATGGCTTCAAGGCGGTCGTGGACATCGATCTGCTCGGCACCTACAACGTGTCGAAGGCCGCGTTCGACACGTGGCTCGGCGAGCACGGCGGCAACATCGTGAACATCACGGCACCCTTTGAGCTCAAAGGCGCTCAGCTGCAGGCCCATGTCGCCGCGGCGAAGGCCGGGGTCGACTCGTTCACTCGTACCGCTGCCGTCGAGTGGGGGCCGTACGGCATCCGCGTGAACGCAGTAGCGCCGGGTGCCATCGCCAACACCGAAGGCGTGCGGCGCTTCTCCGAGGCCGTCCCGGACCGGAACCCCAAACGGCCCAACCCCGTCGGTTTCATTGCCGCCGGCGCCGACATCGCCTATCAGGTGCTCTTCTTCTGCACCGAGGCGGCTCGGTTCATCACCGGTCAGGTCATCGCCGTCGACGGTGGCGGCACCGTCGATCTGCTCAAGCTCGACCTCAGCCCGCAACCCTAGAGCGGTAGTGCGCGTCCAACGGGCATGAAGCATGTTGCGTGCGATGCCGCGGCCGCTGTCCTCGTAGCCGTGGCTACGGCATCGGTCGCCGGTGGGTGCTCGAGCTCGCCGTCGACGAGTCACGTCATCCAGGACGTGATCTCATCGCCTGCGCTGGCAACTGTCAGCGGGACAGTGCGCGTCTACGGCGGGCCCATCAATACCAGGACCGGCAAGATGGGATTCACCGGAAATCCCGCCGCGACCGTGGCCCCGCTCGTCGTGAGGCAGGGGGACCGCATCGCCTTGCATTCCAGCACCGATTCGTCGGGACGCTATCGGGTGCAATTGCCGGCGGGGACCTACACGATCTCGGCGGGATGTTCGGGGCCGGTGTCGGTGACCGTGCACGCGGGGGAGAGCGTCACCCACGACCTACCCTGCTACGTCCCCTGAGATCGGCTAGATGTCCGAGGGCTGCCGCAGGTTGAGGCCGTACTTGCGCGCGACGGGGTTCCACAGATTGACGAACTCTTGCTTGGATGTGGTCGCTGCAGCCGACGCATCGCTCGCGGCCGCGTAGTTGCTGTCCTGCGGGGCGGAGCCGCTGCACCCTTCCGACGCCGTGGCCCAGGCGGCGAACGCCTGGTCCGCTGCCTGCGAGTGCACCAGCGCGCTGGTGAGGGTGCTGACGAGCTGGTCGCTCCCGGCGAGGACGGAAAGTTTCAATCCCTGCAGGCGATTGAGCTCCGCCTGCCGGTCAGTGGCGGCCTGTGTCAACGTTGGCGCGGCGCCTGCCGGGTCTTGGCACGACTGGACGGACGAGACGGCAGCGACGACGTTTGCCCGGTTGGCCGAGGAGTCGGTCAGCAGCGCGTCGAGCGCAGTAGCTGCTTGCAGCTGCGCATTCCCTGACGACGTCGCGCTCGGAGTCGGCGAGGAACTCGCGCTGGGATGCGTACTCGCGCCCGGACTCGTGGACTGGTGCGCGGCGGGCGTCGACCCATTGCGGGAGCCGACGAGGATCGCGATCGCCACGCCGGCCGCCACGAGCAGTGCTCCCATGACGGCGACGGGCAGCAGCCACCCGGGCCGCTTGCTGCGCCTGGGCCCGGGCGGTGGCGGGTAGGAGGCGGGCCGGGTCGGCGGCGAGTACGAGGCGGGCGGAACCGGCGGCGGGATGGCGTCATACGCCTTGGGACCGGTCCAGCCTCCCTCGGGCCGTGGCATGGCGACGGCGGTGGCGGCGGGACCGCGATCTCCCAGCAGGTTGGTGAGGTCCCTCGCCGTGGGCCGCACCGCCGGGTTCTTGCCGAGACTGTGGGCAACGAGCCGGGCGAGATCCGGGGGCAGCCCGCGCAGGTCGGGCTGCTCGCTCGCGATCCGGTACGCGACCGCCGTCGGGTTCCCGGCGCCGAAGGGCGCCCGACCGGTGCCGGCGAATGCGACGCAGAGCCCCCAGGCGAAGACATCGCTTGCGCGTGAGGCGGCTTCGCCGTTCAGCACCTCCGGGCTCATCCATTGCAGCGAGCCCACGGTGACGCCGCTCTGGGTCAGATCCGTGGCGCCTTCGTGCTTGGCGATCCCGAAGTCGATGAGCTTCGGTCCGCTCCAGGCCAGCACGACGTTGGCCGGCTTGAGGTCACGATGCAGCAGACCGGCGTCGTGCAGCGCCAGCAGCGCGCTGGCCAGGTCGGACGCGAGACCGCGAAGCCGATCGGCCGGCACCGGCCCGTTGGCCTCGACGGCGTGCGCCAATGTCGCGCCCTCGACGTATTCGGTGGCCATCCACAGCGGCTCGGACTCGGTCTGCGCGGCCTTGACCGTCGCGACGTGGCGGCTGTCGACCAGGCGCGCCGCGTTCACTTCCCGGATGAAGCGGACCCGGTATTCCTCGTCCTGTGCCAGCGCCGGCTGCAGCACCTTGAGCGCCACGGGCATGCTGTCGGGCCCGAAGGCCAGGTAGACGACGCCCATCCCGCCGGCTCCGAGCCGGCCCTGCAGCTGATACGGACCGCAGCTCTTGGGGTCGGTGGGGCGAAGCGGAGCAAGTGCCACGGGCGTGCCTTCCGGTTGGCGGTCGAGCCGGCTCCCTCACGTAGCTGCAGCCGAGTATCGCCGCTCGCGCGTGGTGCGGAAGCTCCGGCGCGGAAAATGAGCCTCAGCTGTGACTGAATGAAGCGGGCCGCCGCTGTCGGGTGAGCGGGATCGGAGGGAAGCCGTGAGCCGCCAGGCGTCAGCGATTGCGCTGGTCGGCCTCACAGTAGTGGTGGGTTGCTCGGCATCGCACCCACCTGTGCACTCGGCGGCTGTCCCGGCGTCAACCGCGGCACCGTCGACACCTCGGCCCGTCGGCACCGTCGGCACCGTCGGCACCGTCGACACCTGCGCCGGCGCCGCCCAGCGCCGCACGACCGCTCGCCGGCCGCACGGTCGTCATCGATCCCGGACACAACGGTGCAAACGCCTCCCATGCCACATCCATCAACCAGCTGGTTCCGGCGGGCGGCTTCGACAAGGCGTGCGACACGGCCGGGACCGAGACCGGCAACGGCTATCCGGAGTACGCGTTCACGCTCGACGTGGCCGACCGCGCGGCCGCGCTCCTGCGTGGCGAAGGGGCGCGGGTGATCCTGACCCGCACCACCTCCACCGGGGTCGGGCCGTGCGTCAACGTGCGGGCGGCAGCCGGCAACGACGCGCGTGCGGACGCCGCCATCTCCATCCATGCCGACGGCGGACCGGTGACCGGGTCCGGCTTCCACGTCATCGAGCCGTCGCTCGCCCCCGACAGCGGAAATGCCGCGATCCTGGTGCCGTCGGGCCGGCTCGCCCTCGACGTGCGGGCAGCGTTCCGGCAAGCGACCGGCGAGCCGTACGCGGACTACATCGCCCAGCAAGGGCTCATCGCGCGCAGCGATCTCGCCGGGCTCAACCTCTCCCGCGTGCCCAAGATCTTCATCGAGTGCGCCAACATGCGCAACGCGTCGGATGCCGTACACGTCCAGGACCCCACCTGGCGGCAGCAAGCCGCCGCGGGAATCGCCGACGGCATCGCCCGCTACCTTGAAGGCTGAGCGTGAGGCTCAGGTGCCTCGGGGTCTCACCCCTTAAGCTGCGCGAGATGACGGCGAAAGGTGGGCTGGCGCCGGCCGTGCTTGTCCTGCTCGCCGCTTGCAGTTCGGCGCATCCCGCCGCTGCGCCGGCTCCGACACCGACGACGGCGCCCTCCGCTACCCACTCGGCGACCCCGTCACCGAGTGGCTCCGCCGACGCCATCACCAGCTGGGCCCGCGGCGGCGGACTGGACAAGATCGACGCGGTGACGACCGACATCGCCGCCATTCACGCGGCCGGCTCGGATGCCTCCAAGGTCCGCGACGCCTGCGCCGAACTCGAAGCATCGGCCACCGCTGGGGAGCTCTACCGCCCGATCCCGCAAACGCAGGCGCAGCAGCACTGGGCAGCCGCGCTCGGCGCCTTCAAGGCCGCCGCCGGAGCGTGCCTGGCCGGCATCGACGAGAACAAGCCCGACCTGCTCAAGAAGACGTCCGCGGACCTGGACACCGGGACGACCGAACTGGTGGCCACCACGAAAACCCTTCGGATCAGCTGACCGTCATGTCCTAGGGTGAGGGCGCCCGAGGAGAGGATCAGTGATGCGCGTCGCGGTAGCGGGAGGCACCGGGGTCGTCGGCCGGCACGTTGTCGACAGCCTGGAGGCGGCGGGTCATGAGACGGTCGTGCTCGCCCGTTCCCGCGGTGTCAATGTCGAGACCGGCCAAGGGCTCATGGAAGCCCTCGACGGGGTCAGTGCGGTGGTCGACTGCAGCAACGTGACGACGATGCGAGCGAGCGCGTCGGAGCTGTTCTTCGGCGCTGTCACGCGCAACCTGCTCACGTCGGGAAGGGCAGCGGGGGTTCGCCATTTCGTGGGGCTGTCCATCGTCGGCATCGACCGGGTCGACTTCGGCTACTACCGCGGCAAGCGGGTGCAGGAAGAGCTGCTGCTTGCCGACGACCGGCCCTCGAGCGTGTTGCGGGCGACGCAGTTCCTGGAGTTCGCGGCTCAGCTGCTCGACCGGATGCGCGGGCCGGTGGTCTTCGTGCCGGGTATGCGGATCCAGCCCGTCGCGGCACGCGAGGTGGGCGAGAAACTGGCGGAGATCGCGGTCGGCGATCCGATCGGCCGTTCGCCGGACATGGCCGGTCCCCGCGAGGAGTTGCTCATCGACCTGGTGCGCGAGGTGCTGCGGGCGCGTTCGCAGCGCCGGCTCGCGGTCCCGATGCGCCTCCCCGGCGCGGTGGGGCGGCAGATGGCCGGAGGTGGGCTGCTGCCGGAAGGCGAGGGTCCGCGCGGCACGGAGACCTTCGCCGAGTACCTGGCCCGATCGGCACCCGCGACGAGCGAATAACATGGCTGGGGCATTTCCCGCGCCGTAACCGTCCGAGGAGCCCACCTTGCCAGCTCTGCGATCCCGCACGACGACCCACGGGCGCAACATGGCCGGAGCGCGGGCCCTGTGGCGAGCCACCGGCATGACCGATGGCGACTTCGGCAAGCCGATCGTGGCGATCGCGAACAGCTTCACGCAATTCGTCCCGGGCCACGTTCACCTCCGGGACCTCGGCCGCGTGGTGGCCGACGCCGTCGCTGAGGCGGGCGGCGTCGGGCGCGAGTTCAACACCATCGCGGTCGACGACGGCATCGCCATGGGTCACAGCGGCATGCTGTACAGCCTGCCCAGCCGCGAGCTGATCGCCGACTCGGTCGAGTACATGGTCGAGGCCCACCGGGCTGACGCGCTCGTCTGCATCAGCAACTGCGACAAGATCACCCCCGGGATGCTGCTCGCGGCCATGCGGCTGAACATCCCCACCGTGTTCGTCAGCGGCGGGGCCATGGAAGCCGGCAAGGCGGTGGTGGAAGGCGGCGTCGCGCGCACCGGGCTGGACCTCATCACGGCGATCACCGCGTCCGCAGACGAGTCCGTGAGCGAAGAGGACCTCACGTCCATCGAACGGTCGGCCTGCCCGACGTGCGGCTCCTGCTCGGGCATGTTCACCGCGAACTCGATGAACTGCCTCACCGAGGTGCTCGGCCTGTCGTTGCCGGGCAACGGCTCCACCCTCGCGACGAGTGCGGTCCGGCGCGATCTTTTCGTCAAAGCCGGTGAGCTCGTCGTGGATCTGGCCAAGCGCTACTACGACAAGGACGACGACACCGTCCTGCCGCGCTCGATCGCCGGCAAGCCAGCGTTCAGCAATGCGATGACCGTGGACATCGCCATGGGCGGCTCGACCAATACGGTGCTGCATTTGCTCGCGGCCGCTCGTGAGGCCGAGGTCGATTTCGGCCTCGATGACATCGACGCCCTGAGCCGCACAACTCCCTGCATTTGCAAGGTTTCCCCGAGCTCGGACTACCACATGGAAGACGTCCATCGGGCGGGTGGAATCCCGGCCATCATGGGTGAGCTCGACCGTGCGGGCCTGCTGGACCGCGGTGTGCACTCCGTCCACTCTCCGGATCTCGAGCAGTGGCTGGGGGAGTGGGACATCCGGGGCGCCCATCCGGCCCCGGAGGCGGTCGCGCTGTTCGCCGCGGCTCCGGGCGGCGTGCGTACGACGGAAGCCTTCTCGCAGTCGGCCACCTGGGCCTCTCCCGACCTTGACGCCGAGACCGGCTGCATCCGTTCGGTGCAGGCGCCCTACAGCGCCGACGGCGGCCTTGCCGTGCTGCGCGGCAACCTTTCGGTCGACGGTTGCGTGGTGAAGACCGCCGGTGTCCCCGAAAGCCAGTTGCGCTTCCGCGGGCCGGCTCGCGTTTCCGAGAGTCAGGATGAGGCCGTCGACGCCATCCTCAACAAGCGGATCGTGGCCGGCGACGTCGTCGTCATTCGCTACGAGGGGCCGCGCGGCGGTCCCGGGATGCAGGAAATGCTTTACCCCACAAGCTTTCTGAAGGGCCGCGGCCTCGGCCAGAGCTGCGCGCTGATCACCGACGGACGCTTCTCGGGCGGCACCAGCGGGCTCTCGATCGGCCACATCTCACCGGAAGCCGCCGCCGGTGGGATGATCGGGCTCGTCCAGGACGGCGACCTCATCGACATCGACGTGCCGGGCCGCTCCATCACCTTGCTGGTCGACGACGACGAGCTGCAGCGCCGGCGCGAGGTGCACGAGCGCGAGGGCTGGCGTCCCGTCAATCGTGAACGGCCGATCTCGGCGGCGCTTCGCGCATACGCCCAGTTCGCCCTGTCGGCCGACCAGGGCGCCGTCCGGCACGTGGACTAGCTTCTGCGGGTGAGCCGGGCGGCCTGCGTCAGCAGGTACTGCTGCTCGGCCGTGCTCGTCGTGCGGGCCGCTGCGGCGCGAAAGTGCGTGAGCGCCTGCGATTCGTCGCCGGCCATCTCGTGCAGGTGCCCGCGCACCGCATCGAGCCGGTAGTGCCCCGGCAGCCGCTCTTCCACCGTCTCGAGCAGATCCAGTCCCGCCGCGGGACCGTCGACCATCGCCAGCGCCACCGCACGGTTGAGGGTGACCATCGGATTGCCGGTCAGGCGCTCCAATTCCCTGTACCAGTAAAGGATTTGCGGCCAATCCGTCTCTGCCGCGTCCTGCGCGTCGTCGTGGATCGCGGCAATGGCGGCTTGCGCCTGGTACTCGCCGATCGCGTCTTCGCGCAAGGCTGCGGTGACGAGCCGGACCCCTTCGCTGATCTGCGCCCGGTTCCACAATTCGCGGCGCTGGGTGGACAGCGGTACGAGCTCACCGTCGGGTCCGGTGCGGGCCGGGCGGCGCGCGTCGGTCAGCAGCATCAGGGCGAGCAGGCCGGTCACTTCGGCGTCTTTGGGTACGAGCGCGTGAAGCATCCGAGCGAGCCGGATCGCCTCGGCGGACAGCTCGCCGCGGTACACGCCTTCGCCGGCGCTGCGGGCGTAACCCTCGTTGAAGATCAGGTAGAGCACACGGAGCACGGAGCGCAGCCGGGGCTCCCATTCGATCGTCGTCGGCATCGTGAAGTGCGCGCCGGAGGCTTTGATACGGGCTTTGGCGCGGCTGATTCGCTGGGCGATGGTCGCTTCCGGCACCAGGAAGGCCGATGCGATCTCCGCCGTGGACAGGCCGCCAACCGCCCGCAGCGTCAGCGCGATCGCCGACGCCGACGTGAGGTCCGGATGGCAGCACAGGAAGAGCAGCATCAGCGTGTCGTCCTGCCCGCTGGCCTGAGCAGGAGACGGCTCGAGCAGCGCGGCGGCGTCCTCGCGGCGGCGGCGGGCTTGCTCGCTGCGCACCTGGTCGGTCAGCCGGCGCCAGGCCACCTGGATGAGCCATCCGCGCGGGTTGTCCGGTCGGCCCTCGGCCGGCCAGTGTGCGGCCGCCGCCAGCAGCGCCTCCTGGACCGCATCCTCGGAGCCGGCGAAGTCACCCGAACGCCGCGCGAGCACACCGAGAACCTGCGGCGCAAGCTCGCGCAGCAGGTCCTCGGTGCGGGTGTCCGGGTCCGGACCGCTCATCCGACGGGCCGGATCAGGCGTCCGGGTCGGGGGCGCCCATGATCTGGCGCACCTCGATCCGCTCGTAGATCGGCTCACCGTTCGGGCCCGGCGCGGACGAGGCCTTCGCGGCGATCTCGTACGCCCGCTGCGCGGTTTCCACGTCGACCAGGTAGTAGCCGGCGAGGAATTCCTTGGCCTCCGGGAAAGGCCCATCGGTCACGACGGGAGGGGCGTCCGCACCGCCGTAGCGCACCACCTTCGCCACCTCCGGGCCGGCCAGGCCGTCGGCGCGGACCAGCTCACCGGCTTCGGCCAGCTCGCGTACCAGGTCTTGCTGGAAGCGGATGTGGTCTTTGATCTCCTCCGGTGTCCATTCGGGCATCGGGGCGCCGTCGCCGGAGTAGTGCTTCAGCAGCAGGAAAGTCGCCATCGTGCGCTCCTTGTCATGGTCTGCGGCACCGCTGCGGCGCCGTCACAGCAAGGACGGCGCCGAGCCGCGGTCCTCGACATGGATCCGGCGTTCTCGGCCAGATTCTTTTCAACCCTCGGGGGCGAGGCTTTCGAGCACCTCGTGCGCCCGGGCGAGCGAGGCGGCGGGATCGGCACCTGGCGCGCCGATCGTCGGGTCGAAATTCAGATCGACGAAGACCTCGTCGACGCCCTGCGCCGCGAGATCGACAAGGTCGCTGCGGATCTGCTCGGCCGAGCCGGCCAACGGGGTACGGTCGCCGTCCTGCTCGCCGGTCAGCTGGACGAGCCCGCGGACGATGATCTGCAACGCGGCCGGATCGCGTCCGGCTTCCTGCGCGGCGGAGCGGACGAGTGTCGCCGACTCACCGATCGTGCGAAGGTCGGCGCGGCTGCTGCTGACCCAGCCGTCGGCGATGCGGCCGGCGCGCTTGAGTGCAGCCGGAACGACACCACCCAGGATGACCGGCGGGCGCGGCCGCTGGACCGGCCGGGGGAGCGCCTCCGACTTCGGGATCCGGTAGTGCTCGCCGGCGAAGTCCGGATCTCCGGAGAAGATCGCATCCAGGCAGCTCAGGTACTCCTCGATGCGGGCACCCCGGCGCTCCGTAGTCGCGCCGCTGGCGACGAACTCCTCTTCCTCCCAGCCGAGCCCGATGCCGAGCAGGAGCCGGCCGTCACTCAAAACATCAATGGCTGCAGCCTGTTTCGCGAGCAGGATTGGAGAGGTGAACGGGAAATTGACGACCGCAACGCCGAGCTTGGCGCGCTCCGTGCACGAGGCCAGGAAGCCGAGCGCGATGAGCGGATCCAGCACGCTGTGGTAGGTCTCGGACAGCGCGGTGCCCTCGGGATAGAGCATCCGCTGGAAGGTCCACAAGCTGGCGTATCCCAGCTCGTCGGCGCGGACGGCCACCTCGGTGATGATGTCCGGGGTAGCCCAGGAACCGCTTACGGGTGCGGCGAATCCAATCCTCATCGGGCGGTTCAGGCTGCCGGGTAGCGCGCGGCCCGGGTGCCCGGAGGGTTACCGGCGCCCGGCTCGGCGCCGTCGCGCATCACCTCGGCTTCGAAGACTTCGCGGTAGAACGCATGCAGCCGGTCGGTGTCATTGGTGAGGATCGCCACGTGGTTGAAGCCGTCGAGGAGCATGGGGGGAGCGTAGAACGCTCACCGCGAAGTGTGCGAGCGGAGAGGCGCCGGCGAAGTCAGCGGGTCAGGTTGATCGGCCGGTAGCTGGGCGACGTTCCGCAGATGCCGTTGGACTCCCGCGACCGTGAGACGCCCGGCCGTCCAGCGATCGCCGGCCGGCGCGGGTCCTCGTGGCCCTGGCTCATCCAGTAGAGCGTGGAGATCTCGGCGTCGGCGAGGCGCAGGTAGTCCTGGACGACGCGGAGGTCGTCAGCGAGCTTGGTGGCGCCGGCACCGGTCAGACGGATCGTCGCCTGCTTGGGGATCACGCTCGAGTTGTGCACGTCCTGGCCGTGGTGGCGGCTGAGGATCTGATCGACGGTCGACAGCACATTGCGTACTTCGGTGAGATCGATGCGCATGACCGCGATCCTTTGTGAAACGTCGTGGCGGACGGTGAAGCCGCTGGCCCTCGCCTGCGGTTCATCTCACGTTAGGGCTTTGGTCACCGGCGTTATAGCGCCGAACGCCGCAATCAGCCGGTACTGCAACCGGAGTACGCCCGGACGGCGGCGCTATTCGGTTTGCACGTCGAACGCGTCGGTGTAGGGCTTGAACGCCGCCCGAATCTCGGCCGGATCGAGGCCGAAGTCGGCGGCCGAGTAGCGGTGCTCGCCGTGCTTGTGCTGCGGCCGGCCGGCGAGGTAAGCGCGGACCTTGGCCGGAAGCTCCGGATCGAACGGCAGGCCGAGCGACCGGTAGGCGGCTTCGATCGCGCCGACGGGATCGCGGATCAGATCGAGGTAGTGCAGGTCGGCCACCTGCCCGGCCGGCAGTTGCGAGCGCTGCTCGGCGAGGGCGTTGAGCGTGAAGCTCAGGGCGAAGCCGGACGTTGCTGTGATCTTGTCGGTGTCGACGTCATCAGAGCGCACCCACCGTCCGGCGGCCAGCGTGCTCACCGACGATGCGACGGTCTTGACCGGGTCGCGATGGGTCAGGATCACGCGGGCATCGGGGTAGGTGGCGAAGAGCGCCGGTAGCCGCATGAGATGCATCGGCGACTTCAGCACCCACGGCCGCGCGGGCTTGGGCGCCTGGTGCTGCAGCACCTGAAGCATGAGCTTGTGCATGCGGTAGGCCGGCAGCGGATCGCTGGCCGCGCGCCACGCCAGGAAGCTGGGAGTGTTGCTGTTCGTCGCCCAGAATCCGCTGTCGAATTCGGGCGCGAGCAGCCACAGGCATTCTTCCGGAAGGGTGGCCTTGAGCTCGTGAACGGCGCCGAAGGCAGGGTTCACGTCGGCCCACAAGTCGAACTCCGGCTCGGCCCAGGCGGCGCGCTCGTCCGGCGTGCCCTCGGGCGGCGGGAACGGGTGGGCCATCTCCCAGGCCAGCGGGGCACGCAGCGCCGGATCTTCGGCGAGCAGTTCGTGCAGGATGCTCGTGCCGGAACGGGCCGGGCCGGTGATGAAAACCGGCGCGGTGACCTGCTCTTGGGTGATCGATGGATCGCGGGAGGCGGCGTCGATGACCAGCAGTCGCGTGCTCAGGTGGCGCAGGAGGTCGTCCCGGGCCATCAGCCGCCCGAGTGCATGCAGATGCGCCTCGGTGTCGAGCGCGGCGACCAGCCGGCGGAACGGTTCCTCCCAGGTGGAAGGGCCGAAGTCAGCGAGGCCGGTCGCCTTCTGAGCGGTCGCTATCAGCTCGTCCGGGTCGAGCGGGATGAGGTGCTGGGGGCCGCCGACGTTCGGGCCCATGGCAATCAGCCGGCGGGCCCAGTCGGGTCTCGGAGCTTCGCGCTTGGTCACGGCGGGAGAGCGTAGCGGCAGGCCGACATGCGTCTTACGGCAACCACACAGAATGGCCTGTCACAGTGGAGGCATGAGTGAAGGCTTGGACGTCGAAGCCGACGCCGACTTGACGCCGACATCGCCGCCGCCCGCCCAGGGCTGGCGCACGGGTCGGATCAGCTTTCCGGCGATCGCCGCGTTGCTCGTCGTGGCGGGTGCAGCCGGTCTCGGGGCCGCCAGCATCGGTGGCTGGGGCGCGGTCGCCCTCCTGGTCATCCTGATCGCCGCCTGCCTGGCGCTGATCACCTCGTGGTCGGTGACGAGCTAGCTTTCCGGAGTCGCCGGGGCAGTGGTGACCGAAGGCTGGTCCACCGACACCGACACCGGCTCCTGGTTGTCCTTGCCGACGGACACCGTCCGGCTGGGCGCCATCGTCATGCCGGATCCCGTCGGTGCCGTGCGCCCGGCAAGCGCGTAGACCTGCGCCCCGTCGACGGTCTCGCGCGCGACCAGCAACTCGACGAGATTGTCGAGCACGTCGCGGTGCTCGCGCAGGATGCCGACGGCGCGCTGCTCGGCGTCGCGCAGCAGCCGGGCGACCTCCGCGTCGATCGTCGCCTGGGTCTCGTCGGCGAACGGCCGGGTCGAGAACTCGCTGCCTCCCGCGCCGAGGAACGCCGAGCCGCCGGACGGATAGCCGACCGGCCCCAGCGCCGAGGTGAGGCCGAATTCGCGCACCATCTTCGTCGCCAGATCGGTGGCCCGGGCGAGGTCGTTCGCGGCACCGGTCGAGCCCTGCCCGAGGACGACGAGCTCGCTCGCCCTCCCGCCGAGGAAGACCGCGAGCATGTCGTACAAGTGGTCCTCGCCGTAGAGATGACGCTCCACCAGGGGAAGCTGCTGGGTCACGCCGAGGCTTTGCCCGGCAGGCAAAATCGTCACCTTCTCCACCGGATCCGCCGTCTCGGAGTAGGCGGCGACAAGCGCATGCCCCGACTCGTGCACGGCCACCGCGTGCTTTTCCTCCGGCAGCAGGACGTTCGAGCCTTCCCGACGGCCGAGAATGATGCGGTCCCGGGCCTCGGAGAAGTCGTCAGCTGTCAGCACGTCACGGCCGGTCCGTACCGCAGTGATGGCGGCTTCGTTCGTGAGGTTCGCCAGATCGGCCCCCGAAAATCCCGGTGTGCCGCGAGCGACGACCTCGAGATCGACGGACGGATCGAGCTGCTTGCCACGAGAGTGCACCTGCAGGATCGCCAGCCGCTCGGGCAGCGTCGGGAGCGGGATCGTCACTTGACGGTCGAAGCGTCCCGGTCGCAGCAGCGCCGGGTCGAGCACCTCGGGACGGTTGGTCGCCGCGAGTACGACGATCCCCGACGCCGGGTCGAAGCCGTCCATCTCGGCGAGCAACTGGTTGAGGGTCTGCTCGCGCTCGTCGTTCGAGACCACCGCGCCGGTGCCGGAGCGCCTGCCGCCGATCGCGTCGATCTCGTCGACGAAAATGATGGCCGGCGCGCGCTTGCGGGCCTCCTCGAACAGGTCGCGCACCCGCGCCGCCCCGACGCCGACGAACATCTCCACGAAGCTCGATCCGGTCACGGAGAAGAACGGCACTGCTGCCTCACCCGCCACCGCCCGGGCCAGCAGGGTCTTACCGGTCCCGGGAGGGCCGACCATGAGCACGCCTCGGGGTGCCGTCGCCCCGGCCTTCGCGTAACGCTCAGGATGCGCAAGGAAGTCGACGACCTCGCGGATCTCGAGCTTGGCGCCCTCGTACCCGGCGACGTCGTTGAACGTCGTGCTCGGACGCTCCTCGTCGAACACCTTGGCCTTCGAGCGCCCGGCGCCGAACGCTCCGGCCATCCGGCCGCCGGCTCCCTTGGACAGCCGCCACCACAGGAAGCCCAGGACGATGAACGGCAGCAGCAGGATGATCCAGGAGAGCACCGTGGCGCCGAAGGAGGTGCCGCTGGTCTTGGCGGTGACCTGAACGCTCGACTTCTGCAGCTGGTTGAGGAAGTCCTCGCCGGCCTGCGTCGGGATGACGGTGGTGTAGCTCTTGCCGTTGGTCAGGGTGCCGGTCGCGGTGCCGCTCGGGGAGATGCTGACGGTCTTGACCTGCTTGCCCTGGACGTCCTTCAGGAACTGCGTGTAGTTGAGCGTCACCTGCTTGTTGCCCTGGGTCAACGGGACGAAGAAGAGCAGCACCAGGAAGATGGCGATGGCGACCGGCCACAGCCAATGCCTCCAGGTGGGCGGCGGGGGAGGGGCGCTCGGCGCACCCTTGTCCCTGGTGGGAGGGGTGGCTGCGTGTCGTGTCATGGTTGTCCGCCGCGAGTCGAGGAGGTGGTTGCTTTGTCCATCTTGCCCGCGTGGCAGCGGGCGTCATCGGCACTGCTACCGTGCCCGCGTGCCTGACCTCGCGCTGCCGTACTTCCTCGCCGCCCCGCAGCAGCCCCAGCCGGGTGGGCCGGGGGTCGTCGTCATCCATGAAGGCAACGGAATCTCCCCGCAGCTGCTGCGGTTTTGCCAGCGGCTGGCGGCAGAGGGATACGTCGTCGTGGCCCCGGATCTGTTCTTCCGTGTCGGGGGCACCGAATCCGACGATGCGATGGCGCTGATTCGCGGGCTCGACTTCGCGCAGGCCGGCCGCGACATCCAGGAGGCCGCCCGCATCGCTCGCGGACATGGGGCGAACAAGCTCGGCGTCACCGGGTTCTGCATGGGCGGCAGCCTCACCTACCAGGCGGCCCTGACCGGTGGCTTCGACGCGGCCGTCGGCTTCTACGGCGCGTACATCGCGAACGGGCTGGGTGAGCCGCAGTGCCCGACGCTGCTGTTCTTCGGCGGCAACGACCCCTGGATACCGGCGGCCGACATCGAGAAGGTCGCCGCCCATCACGCTGACACCACGGTCTATCCCGAGGCGGGGCACGGTTTCATGCGCGAGGGCAGCCCCGATCACGCGCCTGAGGCAGCGGCTGACGCGTGGGGCAAGACGCTCGCGCTCTTCCGCCGCCAGCTGGTCTGAGGTTCAGCAGGCGTACCGGAAGTTCACCGTCGCGCTGGGGTCGCCCGGCGTCAGCAGCTGCACGGTGGCGCGCGCGTCGTACGTTCCGGGGCCGTGGAAAGCCCACGTCAGGTGCAGGTCGACGCTGTGCTGACCCCGCGCCACCGACTGCGCGAGCGTGCCGCTCCCGACGCCGTCGTTGCGGGTCCAGCGGTAGCTGAAGCGACCGGCATTGCCGTTCGTACGGACGGTGGCGACGACGTCGGCCGTCTTCTCGCAGGCGACCATGCCGGGCGTGGCACGCACGCTGACGCTGCGTACGTGCAGCGACCCGGCCGGCCAGAGCAGCCAGACCACGACCGCGGCCAGCGCGAGCGTCAGGGTCATGTTGAGCGCGCGTCCGCGCTGTAGCCGCCGGGGAGGTGGGGCGGGTTCGGCGAGGGCGACGGGTGCCGTCGTGATGACTGCGGGGACGCCGGGGCCGAACCGCAGCAGGTCGACCGGCTGCTCCGGCGGGACGGGCGGTCCGGCCTGGGGCGGCACCAGCGCTGTCTCGCGCAGGTCGATGATCCGGTGCGGGGTCGTGTCGGCGCCGGCTGAGCTGGGGCGGGTGACGCGAAGGTCGATCGTCGGCCGCTCGTCCGGAGTGGTCATGGTCAGTTCACCCCTCCGCAGGATCCCGCGATCGGCGGGCACTGGTAGAGCGCTGGCGGCGGTAGGGGAGGCGGGGACGGCGACGGTAGCAGCGAGGTCACCGGCACCCGATTGGTCAGAATTGGCGGCGTGGTCGTCGTCGGCGGCGTGGTCGTGGGCTCGCCCTTGGTCGGCGCCACCGAGGTGGGCGCCGCGGTCGTCGGCACGAGCGACGTGGGACTCACCAGCGGGGTGGGGGTGATCTGCGGCGAGACGCTGAACGTGGGCGCGGGTGCCGGCGCCGCGCTCGGGCTCGGCGTGGGCGTCGGTGTGGGGCTCGCGCTCGGTGTGGGGGTGGGCGTGGCGGCGGCGTTTTGGCCGCCGAGCGTTGCCTGGCGCTGCTGGAAGGCAGCGTTCGACGATTTCGGCGGTTCGGCGGAGTGGCGCACCAGTGCGAGCGCGGCGGCGGCGATGACGAGCATTCCGAGTGCCAGGCTCAGCGGCCGCACCCGATGGCGCCGCGTCGCACCGGCCGCGGCTCCGCCTCCCAGGCTGGTCTGGGCGAATGCCTGCTCGTGAGCCACCCGCTCGGGGTGGGCGAAGAGCAGCGCGAGCAGCCCTGCGCGCGCGGCCAGGTGGGCCCGGCCGTGGCGTTCCCAATCGGGTCCGTACGCGGCTGGTGCCAGCACGTCGAGCTGCGCGAGCAGGGCGGTCGCATCCCCGATCCGCTGCGCAGGGTCCTTCGCCAGACCGGCGACGGCGATCGGGCGCACGGTCTCGGGTAGTTCTTCCAGCGGCGGCGCCGCCGTGAGGTGCTGGTGCAGCAGCGCGCCGACGGTCGTGCCGGGAAACATCGGGTGGCCCGTCAGGCACTCGACGAACGTCGCCGTTGCCGCGTAGACGTCGGTGGCGGCGTTGCTCGGCTCGCCGCGCCACTGCTCGGGCGCCATGTAGAGCGGCGTGCCGGAGACGCCGGCGATCTCACCGACCGGGGCGGCAATGCCGTAATCCACCAGCTTCGTATAGCCGGCCGCGTCGACCATCACGTTCTCGGGCTTGTAGTCGCGGTGCACGACGCCCTGGGCGTGCAGCGCGGCGAGGCCGAGCAGCGAGCCTTTCATCAAGGTGAGGGCGGCTTCGGGACTGAGCGGGCCACCCTCGTCGAGCATCGCGCGCAGCGCGACCCCGTTGAGCAGATCCATCACGATCGCGGCACCGGCCGTCGTCTCGACGTACTCGTACAGCGTGACCAGGTGCGGATCGACCAGTCCGGCCATGAGCTGCGCCTCGGTGCGGAAGCTCGCGAGGTGGGCGGCGTCGGCCGCGAGCCACCCGGCCAGGTACTTGATGGCGACCTCGTTGCCGGTCGCATCGTGCCGGGCAAGAACGACCCGGCCACTACCACCGGAGCCCAGCTCGCGCTGCTCGGTAAAGCCCGTCAGGTGCCAGGAAGTCACGGCTGCCTCCAAGACGGATGGACTGCGGGATCGCCGGCGCGATCGTCACATGCCGGTGAAGGGCGAGTCCCCCTTTCGTCGGCTAGCTGTCAGCGGGAAATACCGAGGCGCCTGCGGACGTTTCGGGCACTCGCTGCATGACCCGAGAGCCCTGGGACCTAAGGCACTTCCGAGGGGACTCTGCTCCTCATAGCGTCGTTTGTGTAGATCTGGGGCCGACGTCATAGGTGACGACCCCGAAAGAGAGGGACACGATGGCGATCGCTAGCGACTCCGAAGGTCACCTGGGCCTCGAACAGCTCACGGACGAAGCAGCCCACCTCACCCGTGGCGACCGTGACAAGTTGATCGACCGCATTCACCACCTCGACGACTCGGACCTGGACTACGACGACGAGGCGGACTTCGCCGAGATCCTGGCCAACAAGAACGCTCTCGCCTGATCGCCGGTTCGGGTTGGGTTTTCAGCCGTCGACGACGGCGATACCCAGCACCTGAGCCAGCGCGGGGGCGAGCGACACGAGCTGGCTCGTCGTGATCGTGGCGCCTTTCAGGGCGTCCCACCCGCTGGTGATCTGCAGCTCGTGCGCGTGCCGGAAATCGACGTTCTTCAGGTGAGCGTTCTCGAAGCCGGCCCCGTGCAGGTCGCTGCCCGGGAATGAGACATCGATCAGGGTCGCACCAGCGAAATCGACATGGCTCAGCTGGCAATTGACGAAGGACACGTCCTGCAGCTGAGCGCCCCGCAGGTTGACCGAGTCGGCTTTGGAATCGTGCATCTGCACCCGCCGCAGGTGTGCGTCGTAGGCGACGGTGCCGGCGAAGACGCTGCCGGTGATCTCGACGTCCGTCCAGTCGGTGCCGGACAGGTCGGTGCCGATCCAGCGCACCGATTTCATCCAGACGTCGCTCCACCGGGACAGCCGGAGGCTGCCCTCGTCGAACGTCATCGACGTGAGCGCCGATTCGATGAAACGCGCCCCGGTGGCTTTGGCTCCTTCGACCTCGGCGCCGTCGAGATGCACGGTGTCGTAACGGGTGTCCGGCGCGAGCGTGCCGTCCCACGGTTCCAGGAACGGGGCGAAGGGAAGGTCTTCGAGCTCGCGTGCCGACATGCGCTCATTGTTCGTCAGCGGGCGCGGACCCGGAAGAGCACACCCGAAACCGTGACGGATACGGCGATGATGGCGACGCTCCAGGCGACGGCATGCCAGGCGCTGCCGGCCGCCGGATGTCCGGAAAGGAACGCCCGCAGCGCGTCGACGACGGCCGTCACGGGCTGGTTGCGGGCGAATCCCTGAAGCCAGCCGGGCATGGTGCGGATCGGGACGAACGCGCTGCTCGCGTAGGGCAGGAAGCTGACCAGAAACGTCATGCCGTTGGCGGCCTCCGGCGACCGGGCGAGGATGCCGACGGTCGCGGCGAACCAGGACAGCGCCAGCACGAAGAGCGCGAGCACCCCGGCCGCCCCGAGCCAGCCGGCCGAACCCGGCTCCGGTGCGGAAGCCGATCGCGAACGCGACGCCGAAAACCAGCAATGACGACAGCAGGTTTCGTGCCACGCTCGCGACGACGTGACTGTTGATGAGGACCTCACCGCGCACGTCCATCGCGCGGAAGCGGTCGATGATGCCGCTGGTGAGATCGTGCGCGACGCTGACCGCCGTGGTCGCGGCGCCGAAGCCGACGCAGACCAGCAGGACGCCCGGGCACGACGTAGTCGACGTACCGGCCGCTGACGTTGATGGCGCCGCCGAACAGGTAGACGAACATCAGCATCAGCAGCACGGGTAGCGCCAGGGCGGTGATGAGCCCGTCGACGTTGCGCAGCGACAGCCGAAATGCGCGGGTCACCAGGGTGCTGGCAGCTGCGATGACGGGGATGCGGGGGATCGGGCGAGCGAGGGCGTAGTCAGACATGGGCGGGCTCCTTGGCGCCGTGCGGGGTGCTGGTGAGGGACAGGAAGACGTCGTCGAGGCTTGCGGCGTGCACGCGCGAAGCCGGCGACACGGCGCCGGGTCGGGATCCAGCTCGTCGAGTAGCGCTCTGACGTCAGCCGCCGCACCGTCGGTCGCGACGCCGATGGTCAGCGCGGCCCGGTCGAGGTGGATGGCCCGAGGTCCGAGCTGGGCCTGGGCACCCGCGAAGCTCAGTGGGTCGGCTCGAGCCGGATGTCGAGCCGCTGGCCTGAGACCTGCTGCTTCAGCTCGCGTGCCGTTCCCTGGGCGACGATCCGGCCACCGTCGAGCACGGCGATGTGGCCCGCGAGCCGGTCGGCCTCCTCGAGGTACTGCGTGGTGAGAAAGACCGTCACGCCGGAGGCGGCGAGATTCGCGACGACGTCCCACATCCCTTGCCGGCTACGGGGATCGAGGCCGGTGGTCGGCTCGTCCAGGAAGATGACTTCGGGATCGGTGACGAGGCCGGCGGCGATGTCGAGCCGCCTGCGCATACCTCCGGAGTAGGTGGCGACTCGTCGGTCTGCGGCTGCGGCGAGGTCGAACGTCTCCAGCAAGTGGTCGGTGCGCAGCCGCGCGGCGCGCCGGGGCAGGCGCCGCAGCCGGCACATCATCTGCAAGTTCTCCCGCCCCGTCTGCAGCTCGTCGATCGCCGCGTACTGGCCGGTCAGGCTGATGCGCCGGCGTACCTCGCCGCGTTGCGTCACCACGTCGAAGCCGGCGACGTGCGCGCTGCCTGCGGTCGGGGCAGCGAGCGTGGAGAGGATGCGGATGGTCGTGGTCTTACCGGCGCCGTTCGGGCCGAGCAGTGCGAAGACCGAGCCGCGCTCGATCCCGAGATCGATGCCTTCGAGCACTTGGGTCGTGCCGTAGGACTTGGTCAGCCCGGCGGCCCGGATCGCGTGCCGCGGCGGGGTCGTACTCATGGACGCCTCCTCGACGGATGAACTGCGTATCTGTTACGCAGTACCGCGTACGCTATACGCAGTTCTAAGATGGCGTCAACGCGAAAAGGGGGGCGGGGTGAGCACGAGCAAGCCGAGGACACCGGCGGAAGGCCCTGCGCTGCCGCCGAGCATCGAGCTGGCTTGGGGCCTGCGCGATCCGGGCACGCGCGGGCCGAAGCGCGGTCTCACGCTGGAGCGCATCGTGCAGGCCGGGATCAAGGTGGCGCTGACCGACGGCATCGGTGCCCTGTCGATGGGGCGCGTCGCGGCGGAGCTCGGGGTGGCGACGATGTCGCTGTACCGCTACGTCTCCGCCAAAGACGATCTGCTGCTGCTGATGTCCGATGCGGCGCTCGGGAGCCCGCCGGAAACGCCTGTGGATACGCGGGATTGGCGGGCCGGCCTGACTGCATGGGCCGTCGCGGTGCGCGCCGCCTATCGCCGCCATCCCTGGGCGCTGCGGGTGCCGATCAGCGGCCCACCGCTCGGCCCCAACAACGTCGCCTATCTCGAAGCGGCGCTGCGAAGCATGGCCGCCACCGGGCTGTCGGAGCAGCAGAAGCTCTCGTCCGTGCTGCTGCTGAGCGGCTTCGTGCGTAACGAGGCCACGCTGACCGCCGACCTCGCCGCCGGCTCCGGCGGGAAGGACGTGATGCCGGGCTACGGCGCGATGGTTGCGCGGCTCGCCGATCCGCAGCACTTCCCGGCGCTGCACGCGGCGGTCGCGTCGGGAGCGCTTGACGACGAGGACGACATCGATATCGAGTTCGACTTCGGCCTCGAGCGCATCCTCGACGGGATCGACGTGCTCATCCGGCGGGAACGGAAGGCGCGCCGGGCTCGCTGACCGTGGGCTTGGCGACGCTTGGTGCCAAACCTGCACGGATTTGGCGGCACTCCCAGGGTGTCGACGAAAGCGTCGGTGATGCCCTTGACCAGCGCGCGTTCGAGCTCGACCGGACGAGCTCCTTGCAAGACGGTGACGGTAGGCATGAAGCCCTCCAATGATTGAGGTTTCGGCGGCCCGCTGCCGCCTCCTTCATGCAACGCGAAGGTCCGAGCCCGATCGATGCGTGATCGCTACTCGCAGCGATCCCGATTGCTGATCGAGCTGCTCGGCAGCACTGCAGGCGCGAAGCAGCGGAGCCAGCGAACGCAAGGTTGCCTCCTGCGGGACGGCCAGCTCCGTCGGCGCACGCTCCCTGAACGAGATCGACCAGCGGCGGGTTGAGCTCGCACGCGACGATGTGCAAACGGCAACGGCGCCAGATCGGCGAGGTCGACGACATCGTGCTCGGCAAGCTCGTGCGTCGCGGGAAGGACCGCGAGCAGCCGATCGCGGTACACCTCGATGAGCTCGACACCCGGTGCTGACGCGACCCCGCGGACGGAGGCGGTATCGAGCTGGCCGCTCGCGACGAGCCATCGCGGCGAGTACCGCGCCGAGCCGCTCACCGAGTCCCGTGCTGCCTCCGAGCCGGAGCGTGCGTGCCGGGCCGCCCTCGGCCGGCGGACAGGAGGCCGCGCGCACTCGCCCGGCGGCCACCAGCGCAGCCCTGGCGTACGGAAGCACCCGTGCCCCGGCCGATGTCAGGCTGACGGTGCGGGTGGAACGGTCGAACAGCGTCACCCCGAGCTCCCGCTCGAGCCGGGCGACCTGCTGGCTCACCACCGGCTGGCCGATGCTGAGCGCCTCCGCCGCACGGCCCAAAAGCAGATGCTCGGCAACGGCGACGAAGTACTCCAGCTGCCTGAGTTCCACTCGTCCATCCTCATCGGTGCGGGCGCACCGCAGCAAGCTGGTTCGGAGGGGTGCCGCTACTGGACCCGCCCGGCCGAAAAGTCTTCTATTCGCAGGCTATTTGGGATCACCAACGTTGACCCCGAACTGCTAGAATCGAACACATGGGCGAAGGCGAACTCGCGGCGAAGGCAGCGCAGGCTGCAGACGCTCGCCGCCGAGATCGCCGCCGCCGTCACGGTGGAAACCTCGGGTGTTCTCGCCACCGAAATCCTGCCCGACGTGCTGGCCGCGGTCCGCCAGGGTGAGCTGGCGACGTGCCGGCTGTTGGAGCGGGTGGATCGCAGCGGCGAGTTCGCCGGCGATGGTGCTGCGTCGATGGTGGCGTGGCTGCGGAATGTGTCGGGTGAGTCCAGCCCGTGGGCATCCGAGCGGGTCCAGCTCGGCCGGGCGCTGGCCGATCGGATGCCTGTCACCGCTGCCGGCTGGCAGGCTGGGGATCTCGGCCTGGCGCACGCGGCGATCATCCGCAAAGCCACCTGCACGTTGGAAGACGATCTCGCGGCGGAGATCGAAGCCGCGTTGGCCGAAGCGGCGCCGCACATCACCCCCGGCCAGCTCGCCGATCTGGCCGCGGTCGTCAAAGCCGCCGCCGCCCCCGAAGACGCCGAGGCGGCGGCGGCGAAGAACCGGGCGAATCAGAAGCTGAACATCTCCCGCACGTTTGACGGGATGTATCGCATCGACGGCTGGCTCGACACCGAAGCCGGCGCCGAAGTCGCCGCCGCCCTGGCCGCGTTCACCCGCAAGAAAGACCCGAACCTTTCCATCGTCGACGACCCGATCGCCCGCCGCCGCGCCGAAGCCCTCCGTCAGATGGCCCGCCACGCCATGGCCCATGCCGAAAGCTGCCACGGTGATGCCCGGCCGCGGCACAGCCTGATCGTCGTCACCACCTACCAGGCGCTCGCCACCGGCATCGGATCGGCCGACATCCAAGGCCACGGCCCGATCACCGCCGCCGCCGCCCGCCGCCTCGCCTGCGACTACGGCATCATCCCCGCCGTCCTCGGTACCGAGTCCGACATCCTCGACATGGGCGTCCCGAACCGGCTCGCCACCCCCCGGCAGCGGTTCAACCTCGCCCTACGTGACGGCGGCTGCCTGTGGCCCGGCTGCGACCGGCCCCCCGGCTACTGCGACGCCCACCATCGGGTCCACCACATCGACGGCGGGCCGACCGCCGAACACAACCTCGAACTTTTCTGCCCGTTCCATCATCATTGTGTGCACGAAGGCGGCTGGACCTACCAGCTCATCGACGACCAAACACTGCACTTCTACCCACCCGGCGGCGGACCCCCACTCATCGGCAAACGCCGCCCCCTCCTCGGGCAAGACCTCACCAAGCGTCTCCACCCCGAACCCACCGTCCACCTCCAAACACCCTGCAGAACATAGGAAAATCATCGGGCGCGAGCGCCAGCAAATAGCGGCTACGGCTAACCCATCCGCCACCCGAGCGGACAATAGTTTTTCGGTAATGACCCATAATTATGTGGATCCAATGGATCGCAGAAATGGGGCTGTGCGCTGCTGGGCGGGGCTCGGGCGCTCCTCAGCGCAATTGGTTGAGGAAGTAGCCGCCGGCGGGCGATGTGATCAACCACAACCTCGACTGCTCGGGCGCCGAGCCTCGCGTCACGCGAAGAAGCTCCGCGACAAAAGGTTCAGCATCTCGGCCGAGGTGGCATTCCAGCCGGGCAGGGAGCGCGAGCCCGGCGGGCTGATCCCGATCTCGACGTGGCAGGCGTAGCTGATGCCGAGGCTGCCCACCTTGGAGATCCACTGCCCGGCTTTCACGTGCGCCCCGACTGGGACGTAGTCGTACTCGACGTGACCGAGATAGATCATGCGGCCCTTCAGCGGCCCGTCGGTCACCAGCAGCTCGGGAGCGTAGGGCCCGAATCCGCCGATGCCCTCGGCGATGATGATGCCGTTCGCCGGTGCGCTGAGGTTGGCGCCGCACGGCGCGTTGATGTCGACGCCCTGGTCCTGACTCCAGGTGCCGGGCGGCGCGGACTGGGACCGCAGGAGGGGGAAGAAGAAGGTCGTCGACGGGAGCGGAGAGCAGCTCGCGATCACGGCTGCCCCGAGGGCTGCGACACCCAGGGTGCTCATCGCAGAGCGACGCACGAGTCGTGGTCGGACGCGCGCCATCAGCCGGCGCGGGGCGGCAAGGATCATCAGTCGCCTTCTCTGACGCCTGCGAAGTGAGCTGTCGGGTTCGGGCTGAGCGGCCCGGCCGGTCACCGTGTCGTGCTGGTGACCCGGCTTCACCCCGAGGAGGCAGCTGGCGCTGCGTCCGGCGAAACGTGGGTCCCCCGCTCCCGTCCGGAAGTCCTCGATGGCCACGGCCAGGGACGGGATTCGGCGGCTGGGCGTGGGCTCGCCCTGCTGGGCGCAACCGCCGCAGCCTGACACGACCGGGGGCGCTCCACCAGCCAGTTGTGATCCACACCACACAAGCTCGCGACGGAAGCTGCCGCACTGCGGCTTTCATCCGCTTAGCCGTTGGTCGTAATCCCTTTGGCCAGCTGTTGCTCGCGCCTGGAATCCGGCTTGCTGTAACTGTGCCGAAACACACCGGGTCGAGCTGGGCCGCCGCAGTGCCCCGCCCTGGCTGCCTTTCGCCACCCTGATCGGCCGGTCGGTCAGCTAACCCCCGAGTTGCTCGACCGGCTTCTTCCGCATCGTCACCGGCGGGCGCGGGGAGACCAGCGTTGTTCCCCACAAGGGGGCCGCGCAGCGCCGGTGACGATGCGTCCCCCGTCGTGGGTGAGAATGCTGTTTCACAGGACGGCCCAACGCCCGGGCCGGCCGTGAGGAGCAGGCCCATGTTCGAACGCTTCAGCGTCATCGACGCCGACACGCACGTCACGGAACCACCGGATACGTGGACCGCGCGCGTCGCTTCGCGCTGGGGCGATGCCATCCCGCACATCGAGCGCATCGACGGCGCCGACGTCTGGGTGATCGCCGGCAAGCCCTGGTCCAAGCCCGGCAACACCGCCATGGCCGGCTTCGACGGCGTGCTTCCCGACGGCCCGGCGACCTACGAGGACATGCATCCGGCGGCCTATGACCCGAAGGCACGGATCGCCTTCATGGACTTCCAGCGCATCTACGCCCAGGTGCTCTACCCGAACATCGGCGGCTTCGGTGGGGGCTCCTGGCTCGGCTACGGCGATCCCGCGTTCGCACTCGAATGTGTCCAGGCCTACAACGACTTCCAGGTCGACTTCGCGTCCGTGGCACCTGATCGGTTGCTGCCGATCGTCTCGCTGCCGTTCTGGGACGTCGTTGCCGCGGTGACGGAGATCGAGCGTTGCGTGGCTCGAGGCCATCGCGGCATCAACTTCTGCAACCAGCCCGAGGCGTTCGACCAGCCGCCGCTGTGGGATCGGCACTGGGACCCGATCTGGTCTGCGGCCCGCGACACCGGCGTCCCGGTCAACTTCCACATCGGCGGCGGCCGTATCGGTGAGCAGCTGTCGAAAGGCTCGGAGATGGGCTGGCGGGCGAACTTCTCGCGGGCATCGGCGCTTCTGTTTGTCGACAACCTGCGGTGCATCGCCGACCTGATCCACGGCGGGGTGTGCCACCGCTTCCCGGACGTGAAATTCGTATCGGTGGAAAGTGGCGTCTCGATGCTGCCCGGAGCCCTGGAATCCTTCGACTGGCAATGGCGAAACGGGGGCGTGGTCGAGGAGCATCCCGAGTACGACCTGCTGCCCTCGGAGTACTTCCGGCGCCAGATCTACGGCTGCTTCTGGTACGAGCGGGAGACGATCGCCACCCCGCTGCTGGCTTATCCCGACAACATGCTTTTCGAGACCGACTTTCCGCATCCCACCTGCCAGCATCCCGGACCCCGGACGCCCGCTGTCGGCCCGGAGAAGTACGCGAGCGAAGCCCTCGGCTCGTTACCGGACGACGTGCTGCAGAAGGTGCTCACCGACAATGCGGCGGCGCTGTATGGCGTCACGTTGGCTGCGTGAGCGGTCTTTGACAGTCGCGACCGATCTGACCGAGGCACTGCGCCTTTGGGTTGCCGACGAGGTCGGTGATCCAGCGGCGTCGATCAGCAGAGTGCGCCGCACGTCGGCGGGATTCTCCCGCGAAAACTGGGTTTTCGACGCTTCCTGGACGGAAGGTGGACAGCCGCGCAGCGCAGCACTCATTGCCCGGCGCGACCCCGAAGGCAGCGTGCTCGACACCGATCGCCGCGTCGAGACGCGTGTCCTGGCAGCGCTCGAGAACACGGCGGTGCCCAGCCCGCGGCTGCGCTGGGTCGATCTCGAGGGCCGGCGGCTCGGTCGTCCCGCCATCGTCATGGACGTGGCCGACGGGGTGTGCGACGGCTTCGTGCTCGCCGGCGACACCCCGGCTGAAGACCGGCTGCGGCTCGCGCACGAGCTCTACGACCGCCTCGCCGACATCCACTTGCTGGACTGGCGCGCGCTGGGGTTGGGCGACGTACTGAAAGATCCGGGCGAAGAAGCGGCCGTGGTCGCGCTGGCGCACTGGGAATCCGAGCTGCGCCGGGTGCAGCTCGAGCCCGAGCCGGAGCTCGAGCTCGTCATGCACTGGCTACGCCGGTACGCGCCTCGTAACGCCGTTACGACGATCGTGCACGGCGACTTCAAAGCGGGAAACGTGCTGCTCGTCGGAGACCTGCGCAGCGACGTCGGCTCGGCCGTCGTTTCTGCGGTGCTGGACTGGGAGACGGTTCACCTGGGTGATCCGCGCGAGGATCTCGGCTGGGTGACCAACCCGCTGCGGGCGCGGGAGCATCGCGTCCCCGGTAGCTGGGAGCCCGCCGATCTGATCGCCCGGTGGAGCGAGCGCACCGGCCTGTCCGCGGAACCGGAGGCGGTGCACTGGTGGAGCGTCCTCGCGAATCTCAAGCTCTCGGCGATCGTGCTGTCCGGAGCCCATGCGTTCATCGATGGCCGGCTCGACCGTGTCCATCAGGCGCCGATCGGCATCTACCGGCTCATGCTCGACATGATCGGAGCCTGACGTGCGCCCCGACGTGAGTGAGCAGCTCGACGGGCTGCGCACGATCCTCGAACGGAGCGTCGCCCCGGAGCTGAAAGACCCTTATCCAGCAGACATTCTGGCCGGCGTGTGCGCCACCTTGGAGACGCTGAGCTCGGGCTGGCGCAAGGTCCCCGGCTTCCTGCAATGGGATGCTGAGATGTCGGCCGCGCTGCTGCGGCAGGTCCTCGCCGCCGACGTGGAGCTGGACGATGCGCTGGACACGCAGCTGCGCGAGCTCGTCTTCGCCGATCCTCCCGACGCTGCCGACCTCGCGGCGCTGGAAGCTCGGCACATCCAGGCGCGTCAGGCGCTGGCGGACGCCGTTCCGGTCATCATGGACGCCGACGAATTACGTGAGCTACGCACGTATGTGGCCGCTCATCTGCGCGAGCGCGCCGACCGCTATCCCCTCAAGTCCGTGTGGCGCCCGGCCGGCGCCCCGAAGTAGGCGGTGCCTTCATGTTGACCACGCTCGACGATTCGCCCTGGCACCAGCTGCCGACGACGTTCGACCATGTGGGGACGAGCGATCCGCGCTTTTTCGACCGGCTGTGGTTCGCAGCATCCGATCGGGAAGGCAGCGGTGCGCTGCAGTTCACCATGGGCGTCTACCAGAACATGAACGTCGTCGACGGCGGGGCGGTCTTCATCACCGGTGGACGCCAGCACAACCTGCGCGTCTCGCGCACGCTGCGCCCGCGCTACATCCACGATTGCGGGCCATTGGCCATCGACGTGCGCGAGCCGATGGCCCGGATCGGCCTGTCGATCGCGCCGAACGACAGCGGGGTGTCCGCCGAGCTGGAATGGGTCGCCAGCGACCCGCCGCAGGAGGAACGGCCGCATTTCGCGCGGATTTCCGGGCGCGTGCTCGAGGATTACAGCCGCTATGACCAGATCGGTACCTGCCACGGCTGGTTCGCGCTCGACGGCGAGCGGCACGAGGTCGATTCGTGGTGGTCGTGCCGCGATCACTCCTGGGGAGTGCGCGAACGGGTCGGCATCACCGAGCCGGTGACCGGGCCGCCCGCTGCCGCAGCACAGAGCGGTGGGCTGTTCGCGTTCCTGTTCTACTCGACCCCGGAGTACTCCGGTCACGTACAAGTGACCCGCCGCGCCGAGGGGCTGCACCACTCGACGGTGGAGATCGTCGATCGGGACACGGGAGTCTCAGCGCTGGGGGAGCGGGTCGGGATCGAAGCTACGTTCGTCGATGCCGACCGCCCGCGCCGCATGGCGAGCGCCGGCTTCGATGTACATCTCTCCGGCGGTCGGGTGGTGCACATCGACGCGCAGGCCGTGGGATCGCCCGTCGCCATGCAAGGCCTGGGCTACGGCGGCTACAACGACGGGCTCGGGCTCGGCGTCTGGCGAGGAGACCAGTTCCAGGAAAGTGACGTCTGGGATGTCTCGCATCCGGCCCGGGTCGGCTACCCGGACGGATCGATCGGCCGTCCCGTGCACCGGATCCAACCCGTGCGGGTCACTCAGCGCGACGGGCTACGCGGAGACGGCAGCGTCAGCGAAGGCACCGGAAGCCTCACGTTCATCGCCGAACTGCCTTTCGACGGCGAGCGGCTCCACCTTCCACCAAGCTGACGGCGCCTGCGGCTAGTGCTGCCGGATCGGCGCCGGGGTGGTCAACCACCGGCTCGGGAGCGTGACCTCGCGGCTGCAGCCATCGCACGTTCCGGTGATGAGCCGCGGTTCGGAGCGCCACACCGTGAAGTTCCGCCGGTCGATCGGGGATGCGCAGTACGGGCACGCCAGCGTGGACGGCTCGACGCGTAACACCTCGACCGGAGCGGGATCCAGGCGGTCCACGTCGCCGGCCGTGACCTGCGCGGGCACTGCAGCGGAATCGGTGGCCGACATCTGGCACCCCCTGCCGCCGGATCTGACCGGTGCGCGAATCATAGGTGTTCCAGTTCTCGTGCCGTTCGCCTGGGGTATGCACGGGCGGTGAGCGACGTGGACAGCAAGAGCCTCAGCAGGCACGACTCGTCACCGCCGAAGCGGGGTAACCCACGCCGCGGGCATACGCATCGGGACGTGTCCGGAGGATGGCTGCGTCCGGCGGTCTTCGGCGCCATGGACGGCCTGGTGAGCAACGTGAGCCTGATCGCGGGCGTCGGCGGTAGCGGCGCGAAGCCGCACACGATCATCCTGACCGGGATGGCCGGGCTGGTCGCCGGGGCCTTCAGCATGGCGACGGGGGAGTACACCAGCGTCCAGAGCCAGAACGAGTCCATCAGCGCGGAAGTCGAGGTAGAGGCGCTCGAGCTGCGGCGCCATCCCGAAGACGAGGTCGCCGAGCTCGCGTCCAGCTACGAGCAGCAGGGGGTGGACCCGCAGACCGCCATGCGCGTGGCGCGCCAGCTGTCGGCGGACCCCGAGCAGGCGCTGGCGACGCACTCGCAGATCGAGCTGGGAGTGAACCCTGCTCGGCTGCCGAACCCGTGGACGGCCGCCGCGAGCAGCTTGGTCTTCTTCGCGATCGGGGCAATCCTGCCGCTGCTGACCTACCTCGCCGGCCTGACGAGCCTGGCCCCGGCGCTCGCCGTTGCGGGCGTGTCACTGTTCGTCGCAGGAGCGGTGACGGCGCGTTTCACAAACCGGTCCACGCTGTTCAGCGGCCTGCGTCAGCTCGCGCTGGGGGCGCTGGCCGCGGCGGTCACCTACCTGGTCGGACATCTCATCGGGGCCCAGGTGAGCTGATCACCAAGGCCGCCGCAAAGCCCGCCACCGTCCGGCCGGCGCGGTTCTGGTTTCGGTGCGCGCACAGAGGGAGCGTGTATACAGGTGCCATAGCGTAAGGCCCGGCTTGTCGAGTCCCTGCATCCCCGGTCTGCATCCTTCGGGGCGGAGTGTGGGGGTGGCCATGCCATCGGTTGATGTGGCTCGCGCGCGTACCGACGAGCGGCCTCCGCGGGTAGCGATACCGCGCTGGGATGAGCCGAAAGTCGCCCGCTCCCCGACCCAGTGGCTGCAGCTCGCCGTCACGGTGCTGATCGTGCTGCTGCCGGTCGCAGCCGTCGTCGTCGTCGCCCTCACGCTGGTCGGCGGGGTCACTGCCGTCGATCTGGCCCTGCTGGGCGGCTTTTACGTGATCACCGGCCTGGGTATCACCGCCGGCTACCACCGGCTGTTCACCCATCGCAGCTTCGCGCCCAACCGGCTGCTGAAGGTGGGGCTCGCCGTCGCCGGAGGCATGGCTTTCGAGGGCGGGGTCGTCAGTTGGGTGGCGACGCATCGGCGCCATCACGCGTTCTCCGACCGGTCGGGCGATCCGCATTCCCCGTACCGCTACGGCCACGGGACGACGTGGGGCCAGCTTCGCGGACTGGGCCATGCCCACCTCGGCTGGCTTTTCGTGCCGGAGACGACGCCCGAGGGGCATTACGCGCCGGACCTGCGTGCCGATCCGCTGCTGCGCCGCCTTGATCGCGCCTTTCCGCTGCTGTGCCTGGTCTCCCTGGCGTTGCCGACGCTGGCCGGCTGGCTGCTGACCGGCACCTGGCACGGGGCGCTGGGCGGGCTGCTATGGGGTGGTTTGATCCGCGTTTTCCTGCTGCACCACGTGACCTGGAGCGTCAATTCGCTGTGCCACCTTGTCGGCCCGCGTCCGTTCCGCACGCATCGCGATGACCGGGCGACGAACCTGTGGCCGCTTGCCCTCCTGTCGTTCGGCGACAGCTTCCACAACTGGCATCACGCCGATCCGTCGTGCGCGCGGCACGGGGTCGACCGCGGCCAGTTAGATCTCGCCGCCGGGTTCATCCGGCTGTGCGAGCGCCTCGGCTGGGCCACCCGGGTGCAGTGGCCGAGCCAGACGCGCATCGAAAGCCGGCGTCGAGCGCCGGCCGGGCCGGGCCGTGCCCTGGCTTCCGGCGCGCGCTGATGCTCGCTTGGCCGCAACCTCTGCGCCTGCGAGCCGTTGGTCAGTACGTGCGACTCCCCACCGCTCGACCAATCCAAAGCCCGGTCACAGGAACCCCCCGTAGCTTGGCCATCAAGCGAGCTTGGACGTGTTCGGACCCTGTGACATCAACTGTGTCCCTCGCCGCTACAGCTTCCCCCTGACCCGGCGAGATGACGATGAGCGACCTGACGTACCCGTCTCCCCGCTTTCGTGCCGTCCGCAGGCCGTTTGGCCCTACAGCATCCAGCGTGGCGACCGATGAAAAAGCTATGGTGAACCGGCCCGAAACCGTGGCTGGCACCTGCGCGACCCAGCTGCCGCTGCCGAAGCTGCGCGCGATTGCCCGCCACGCTGTGCCGAACCTGGTGGAGTGCACGCTCGTCCCGACGCTCATCTTCTCGGTGGTGCTGCACGTGTCCGGCCTCGTCGCCGCGTCGCTCGCCGCCCTGGGCTGGTCCTACGCCATGCTCGCCCGTCGCCTGATCATGCGCATCCGGGTTCCCGGCCTGCTGCTGCTCACCTGTCTCGGGCTGACGGTGCGCACGGTGGTCGTCGTCGCCAGCGGGAGCGCGTTCATCTACTTCGTGCAGCCGATCGCCGCGACGGCGATCGTCGGCCTGACCTTCCTGGCATCGGCCCTCACCGCGAGCCCGATGGTCGACCGGCTCGCCAAGGACTTCTGCCCGCTGACCGACGACATCGTCGGCCGGCGCGGCGTCAAGCGGCTGTTCCGGCGCCTCACGATCTTGTGGGCCGCGGTGAACCTGCTCAACGCCGCTGTCACGTGCTGGCTGCTGCTCACCCAGTCGGTGTCCGTCTTCGTCGCCATCAAACCGCTCTCGGCCATGGCCGTGACCTGGAGCGCGGTTGCCGTCACCGTCCTGTGGTCGCTGCGGGTGGCGCGTCAGGAGGGACTGCACGCCGGTCCGACGGGGCTGCGGTCCTGGGTACGTTCGCTGCGCCGCCCGCCCGCTCCGGCGATGATGGCATTGGCCACCGACTGAATCGGTTTAGCTGGGAATGCGGCCCGGCCGGCCGTTTACCCTGCGGTCGCCTGCCCGCGCCATAGTGGACCCATGCCGAGGCGGTTGACCCACAGCGATCGCGTGCGCGTTCCCCCGCCTTTGGTGCGCAAGCGGCTGCCGTCCGGCCGTGGCGCCATCGAGCAGCCGAATGCCGGACACGACGGGCCGGCCGCCCTGACCCCCGTCTTCTGGCTGGCGATCATCGTCACCGGGGTCGCGACGGGGCTGTTCGGTGACCTGCTGATGGCGCTGCTGTTCCATGTCGAGCGGCTGGCCTTCGGCTACCACTCGGGAAGCCTGCTCGCCGGCGTCCGGCATGCCTCGAACACCCGGCGGGTGGTGCCGCTGCTCATCGGCGGGGTGTTCGGAGCAGTCGCCTGGTATCTGTTGCGCCGCTTCTGGAAAGGCTCCTCCGAGGTCGACGACGCCCTGTGGCGGGGTACGGGGGAGCTGTCCTTCTGGCGCAGCCTCGGCACCTCGGCGATCTCGGAGGTGGTCATCGGCCTCGGCGCGTCGATCGGCCGGGAGGCCGCGCCCAAGCTCATGGGCGGCGCCTCCGGCAGCGTCATTGCGCAGTGGGCCCGACTTTCACCGGAGCAGCGAAGGCTGCTCGTGTCGTGTGGCGCGGGCTCGGGCCTGGCTGCGGTGTACAACGTGCCGATCGGCGGGGCGCTCTTCACGGCGGAGGTGCTGGTCGGCAGCATCAGCCTGCCGGTCATCCTGCCCGCGTTGGCGTGTTCGGCGATCGCGACACAGACCGCGCGCTGGTACCTGCCCGACCACGCCACATACTTCGGCATCCCGCACTACCAGTCCAGCGCGAGCATCGTGGTGTGGGCTCTCCTGCTCGGCCCCCTGGTGGGGCTCTTCGCCGCCGGCTACATCCGGCTGATCGGATGGATCTCGCACCACCGGGCCGAGGGCGGCGCGATGCTCGTCGCGATGCCGGTCGGCTTTGCTCTTCTCGGCCTGCTCGGGATCGCTTATCCGGAGCTGTTCGGCAACGGTAAGGGCATCGTCGGGGAGACGTTCGTCGGCGGCAGCGGGCTGACCCTGCTGCTGGCACTCTTCCTGTTGAAGCCACTGGTGACCGCTATGTGCCTCGGCGTGGGTGCTTCCGGTGGTCTGTTCACGCCGGTGATGAGCATGGGCGCCCTGTTCGGAGGTTTCCTCGGAATCGCCTGGACACATCTGTGGCACGGCACCCCACTGGGGGCGTTCGCCATGGTCGGGGCCGCAGCGATGATCGGCGCGTCGATGCAGGCGCCCCTCGCCGGACTGGTGCTCGTCTTCGAGCTGACCGACAGCGGGCCGGGACTGGCGATCCCGATGATCGCCGCGACCGTCATCGCGACCGCCATCGCCCGTTGGCTCGACGGCTACTCGATCTACTCGGCGCGGCTGCCGGCGATCACCCATTAGTAGCACGCCCGGCGGGCTCATTCGGCCGGTCGCTATCGTCAGCGGGTGATCACCGAGCATGCCGTCCTGCCGGTACGCCCAGGCCAGGAAACCGAATTCGAAGAAGCGTTCTCCGTCGCCAAGACGATCATCCTGAGTTCGCCGGGCTGCGAAAGCCTCGCGCTGTCGCGCTGCCTCGAGCGTCCTAACGTCTACCTGCTGCTCGTGCAGTGGCACGAGCTGGACGACCACATGGTGGGCTTCCGGCAGTCGGCCGGTTACGAGGAATGGCGTGCGCTGCTGCACCATTTCTACGACCCGGCTCCCGTCGTCGAGCACTTCCAGCTGGTGCACTCCGGATGACAGCGCTGTCGTACGGCCTGGAGGGACAGGTCATCGTCATCACGGGCGCCAGCCGCGGAATCGGCTACGGCTGCGCGCAGTTCCTGGCCGGTCAGGGAGCCAAGCTCGTCCTGACCGGGCGCAAGCCCGAGCGCCTCGAGGCCGCCGTCGCCTCACTCGGTCTTCCCGCGTCGGATGTCATCGCCACGACGGTGAACACGGCGGATCGCGACGGGGCCTTCGCGCTCGCCGAAACGGCCCTGGAACGCTTCGGGCGTATCGACGGTCTGGTGGCCAACGCGCAGACGTTCCGGCCGGTGACCCCGCTCGAAGAGGTGTCCCAGCACGATCTGGACGTCGTGTTCAACACCGGCCCGGCCGGCACGCTCTGGTCGATGCAATCGGTGCTCCCCGCGATGAAGCAGCAGGGCCGCGGCCGCATCGTCACGATGGGCTCGGCGGTCGGGATGACGGGCGGCGCGGGTTACGGCCCCTACTCGGCGTCCAACGAGGCGATCCGCTCGCTGACGCGCACGGCGGCGCGGGAGTGGGGGAGGTACGGCGTCATCGTCAACTGCGTATGCCCGGCGTCCGTGGGTCACCGGATGCCCCCGACCGACGACCCCGCCCGCGCCGAGGTGTACCAGGCGATGTATGCCGACCATCCGCTCGGACGGGACGGCGATCTGGTGACCGACATCGGTGCCGCGGTCGGTTACCTGCTGTCGGACGGCTGCTCCTACGTCACCGGACAGACCTTGATGGTCGACGGTGGCGGCCTCATGCGGACGTAGGGGGTTCCGAGGATGACAGGCAGGCTGCAGGACAAGGTCGTTCTGGTCAGTGGCGCAGCGCGCGGTATCGGAGCGGCGTCGGCGAAGCGGATGGGCCAAGAGGGCGCGATCCTCTGCCTCAACGACATCTCCGATGAGATCGTGACCACTGCTGCCGCCCTGGCCCAGGCGGGCATGCGCGTGCGGCACTCGATCGGCGACGCCTCGGATCCTGGATACGTCACAGGCTGGGTCGATGCGGCGGCTGCCGAACACGGCCGGATCGACGTGCTCTACAACAACGTCGGGGTCTCCCGCACGGGCCTGATCGGGGATCTCTCCGATGAGGACTGGCGCTTCCAGCAGCGGCTGACCCTCGACACGTGCTTCTTCGCGACCCGCGCGGTGCTGCGGCATTTCGTGGCCCAGCGATCGGGGACGATCGTGAGCATGTCGTCGGGGGCGGGCATCGGTGGCCAGTACGCGCTCGGCGGCTACGGCGCCGCGAAGGCCGGCGTCATCAACCTGATGGAAACCGTGGCGCTCGAGTACGGCCCGTACGGGATACGAGCTAACGCCGTCACGCCGGGCCCGACGGCGACGGCGCCGCTGCTCGCGTACATGCAGACCCAGCCCGGGGGAGTGGCGGAACACGTGAAAGGCCTTGATCTGCAACGCCTTACGCTGCCGGAGGAGGTCGCCGAGATCGTGCTGTGGCTGGCGTCCGACGAATCCTCCAGCGTCACCGGCATTTGCGTGCGCAGCAACATCCGGTCGGCCAGCGCACGCCCAGACCAGTAGACCGCCCTCAGGGGAGCAGCAGGCAGGAGTCGCCGAACTCGTGCCAGCGGTAGCCGCCGTTACGCGGATCGAGCGCCTCGGCGTACGCGTGTCCGACGAGGTCGCGTCCCGCCACGGCCTCGAGCATCAGCAGGTGCGAAGCTTCCGGCTCGTGCCATCCGGTGAGGAGCCCGCCAACAACCCGCGGCGGCCGATCCGGCCCGATGACGACATCCGTGATGCCGGCGCCCTCGTGCACCGAACCGTCCGGCTCCGCAACGGTTTCCAGCGCTCGCGTGACGGTCGTTCCGGCGGCGATGGTGCGCCCGCCCGCGGCGCTGGTGGCGTTGACCCGGCGGGCCGTCTCGACCGGCACCTGGTAGCGCTCGGGCAGTGGAAGCTCGTCGGCCTCGAGTGATGAGACGCCGGTGTGCAGCAGAAGTGGGGCGATCCCGATGCCGGCCCTCCACAGGTCGGCGACCACCCGCAGCGAGAAAGGCCTGGAAGCGCTCGCCATCTCCGCGCTTCCGGGATGCTCGGCGAAGATCGTCTGGTAGTCCGAGAGCGGCCAGCGCCCGTGGACGTGGTCGTAGGTGATCGGTCGTCCTTCGTGGCTCAGATAGCTCGAAACTCCCGATTCCACGGCAATTTCTGCCTCCCAGAGCCGGCTTCCGCTGCGTTGCAGCGAGTTGGGCCAGGCACGCGCCAGCGTCAGTGTGACGCCGCGGGGCAGCGTGATGCGCTCACCGGCAATGCCGTCACCCACCCGGCCGAGCCGCTGGTTCCGGAGCTCGACGATCCAGCGGTCCGCGCTTGCCGGCCCGGAGAAGTGCACGGTCACCTGCTCACCACCGCTGCCACGGCGCCCGTCGATCGCGGCCGCCACCGTCGCCGAAGTGTTGACCACGATGAGGTCACCCGGCCGCAGATGCTCCGCGATCGACCGGAAGCGGGTGTGCGTGATCCGGCCCGGCGCCGGGCCGCGTGCCACCATGAGGCGTACCTCGTCACGGGCGATCCCGCGGGCCTCCGGTGGTTCGGCGGCTGCCGCGTCGGCGGGAAGCGTGAACCGGGTGGCCGGCTGCACCCGCTCCGCACGGGTTGAGGTGACGCTCACGCCGCCACCCCCACGCGGTCCGCGGCGCGGTAGCGGCCACTCGCCGGCCGTTCACGGAGCACGTCGAGCAGTGCCGGGACGACGGTCTCCGGCTCCGGGCGATCGCTGATGTCCTCACCCGGAAAGGCCAGCTGGTGCATGGCTGTGCGCATGTCACCGGGGTCAAAGGCATACACCGCCAGGGCGGGCTCTTCCTGGCCAAGGACGGCCATCAAGTGGTCGAGCGCCGCCTTGGAGGAGCCGTAGCCGGACCATCCCTCGTAGGCCTCGACGGCCGCGTCGGAGCTCAATGCGACGACTGCCGGTGAGACCGATTTCCTCAGCAGCGGCAGTGCCAATTGGGTCAGTGCAAGCGGGGCGACGACGTTCACGTCGAAGATGCGGGTCAGCTCCTGGGGCGCCAGCTCCTCGACGAACGGAAGCGGGCTCGGGCCGAGTGCGCTCGCGTTGTGCACCAGCAGGTCCAGCCCGCCGCTCCCTTCCGCTGCGGCAACGAGCTGCCGCTGGTGCTGCGGGCTACGAACATCTCCCCGGATCACGATCACCCGCGACGGGTCCATGGCCCGGGTCGCTTCCAGCCGATCGGCGTCACGGCCGGTGGCTATCACTGTCCACCCGTCGCGGGCCAGTCCGGCGGTCAGGGCCTGCCCGAAACCCTGGGAACCCCCGGTAACGATTGCTGTGCTCATGTCATCCTCCAAGCGCCGCGTGTCGGCGTTGGGGATATGCTTCAACTTCAAGTGAACTCTAAGTCAAGTGACTTTCTGGGATCGAGGCCGCGGCCATGGACACGCACGATCTGCTGACCATCGGTGAGGTCGCCGAACGCAGCGGCTTCGCCACCTCAGCGTTGCGCTACTACGAGAGCGCGGGCCTCATTCATTCCACCCGCACGAGCGGCCAGCAGCGCCGCTACGAGCGTTCGGTGCTGCGGCGGCTCGCCTTCATCCGGGCGGCGCGCAACATCGGGCTGGGCCTCGAGGAGGTGCGGGTGGCGATGGATCGGCTTCCGGAGGGACGCACGCCCAACCGGGCGGACTGGACGAAGATGTCCCGCGCGTGGCGGACGAGGCTCGATGAGCAGATCGAGGCACTGGTCCAGCTGCGCGACGGGCTGGACTCCTGCATCGGCTGCGGTTGCCTGTCGCTGCAGCGCTGCCGGCTCAGCAATCCCGGCGACGTTGCGGCCGGAGGCGGTCCCGGAGCGGTCTACCTGCCGCGTACGCTGCGCACGCCAGCACCCTCAGACGGCTAGCTGCACCCCGAAGACGTCCCGCATCCCGCGCTCGCCGGCTTCGGTGAGCGTCACCACCCGGCCGCGGCCTCGGCGTATCCACTGCAATTCGAAGAGCCGGTCGGTCACGGCGGTGCCGAGCGGGCCCGCGAGATGGTGCCGCTGCTCCGACCAATCGAGGCAGTAGCGGATCGCGGGCTTGCGGCGTGCCACGTCGGCGACGTCGATCCCGAGGTCGGTGAGCAGGCGGCAACCCTGCGCGGTCAAGCCGTAGTCCAGCGCCTTGCCGGGCGCCGAGAGCCGATCGCCCGTCGCCGACTCCGGATGGTGCAGACCGTCACCGCCGCAGAGCAGGCCACGGTCGAGCAATCCGCGCATGACGGCGACGCCCAGCCGGCCGGCGAGATGGTTGTAGCAGGTGCGCGCCTGGCGCAGCGCATGAGCATGCGTGCCCTGACGAAGCGAGCGGATCGGCTCCGGTGGCGCGATGCGCGCGATGGCTTCCAGCGCATCGGCGACGTCCGGCCCGGAGATCCGGAAGAAGCGCGACCGTCCCTCGCGCGATGCCGTGAGCAATCCGGCGTCGACCAGCCGGCTCAGGTGTTCGCTGATGGTCGATGCAGCCACGCCGGCCTCGGCGGCCAGGACGCTCGCCGCCAGGCTGCGGCCATCCAGCAATGCCATCAGCACCCTGGCCCGGGTGGGATCACCGATCAGAGCCGCCACGGCCGCGACGTTCGCGTCGCCTCCGGCGCTCTGGGTGGCAGTGCTCATGCCGGACAAGTTAGCCCTGAACCATTTCGGTGACCGCCGAAATTTCGGGCACGAAGACTGGAGCCATGCCGGCGTGGTTGCCACTTCGCTGTTCCTGCTCACTGCGGTGGCGGCCACGCGGGTCCGATGGCGCGGCGGGGCAGCCAACCTGTAGACCAAGAGCATGGCCAAACCACGCGTCGCGATTCTCGACGACTACCAGGGCGTCGCCCTTGCGTCCGCCGACTGGACGTTGGACGGGCGGGTCGACATCACGGTGTTCCCCGATCACCTCCGCGAGGAGCCGGCGTTGGTGGCGCGGCTGGAGCCGTTCGAGGTCATCGTCGCCATGCGTGAGCGAACGGCTTTTCCCGAATCGGTGCTCGCCAAGCTGCCCCACCTCAAGCTGCTGGTGACCACCGGCCCGTTCAACGCGGTCATCGACGTGGCGGCTGCCGGCCGGCTGGGGATCACGGTGTCCGGCACCGGGGGTGCCGGCGCGGCGACGCCGGAGCTCACGTGGGCACTCATCCTCGCCGTCACGCGGGGGATCGCAGCAGAGGACGCCGGGGTGCGCTCCGGCCGCTGGCAGCTCGGCATCGGACCGGAGCTGATGGGTTCGACGCTCGGTGTGCTCGGTCTCGGGCGCACCGGCCCGCGTGTCGCGCGCTACGCCAACGCCTTCGACATGAAGGTGCTCGCCTGGAGCCAGCACATGACCGCGGAACGAGCCGCCGAGTGCGGCGCCGAACTCGTCACCAAGCACGAACTCTTCGAGCGCAGCGACATCGTCACCGTGCACCTGAAGCTGAGCGAGCGCACGGCGGGCCTCGTCGGCGCGGCCGAGCTGGCTGCCCTCGGTCCGCGCGGCTATCTCGTCAACACCTCGCGCGGGCCCATCGTCGACGAGTCCGCACTCGTCGCCGCGCTCCACGCCGGGACGATCGCGGGCGCCGGGCTGGACGTGTACGACGTCGAGCCGCTGCCCGCAGGCCATCCGCTTCTGACCGCGCCGAACACGGTGCTCACCCCGCACATCGGCTACGTCTCCACGGTGGCGTACTCGGCGTTCTACGGCGACGTCGTGGAGGACATCGCCGCCTGGCTCGACGGATCCCCGATCCGGCAGGTCGAGGCTTAGCACTGCGGTCCGGGGAGGACTTCTTTCCCTGGATCATCAGCTCGCCCGTGCGGATACTGGCGCCATGGAGATTCGTCTTACCGATGAAGAGGTTGCCGCGCTCAGCGATCTGCTCGAGGCCTACTTCCGCGAGCTGACGGCCGAGATCTCACACACCGACAACCCAGGGTTTCGTCATCGCCTGCGTGAGCAGCGCGACGTGCTTCAAGGCGTGCGCCAGCGGTTGAAGATCACGGGGGACTCCGCGACGGTGGCCGGCTGACCGGCTGACCCGGCGCGGCTCAGCGTTTTCCGCACAACCGCGGTGACACTGGAGTCATGGGCATCATCACGCGGATGGGCCGCGCCCCCGGAATCCGGCGCCTGGTCAAAAAGCACGACTCACCCGGGGTAATCCGCGAAGATCCCAACGAAGCGGACCGGGATCCGCTGTGGTGCGTGAGCTGCGGACGCGAGGTGCTCTTCGATGAGCTCCGGTGCCGGCAGTGCGGCGGTCAGGCCGTGACGGCTGACGAGCTCGCGCGTCGATCCGGCGACCTGCCGCGCAACCCCGGGAGGGGTCCCTCCGACTGGTAGCGCTGCCCCCGATGAGGGACGCGTCGAATGGGGGTCGGCGGCAGTAAATCCGGGCGCCAGAACACCGGCATTTACTGCCGCCGCTGTATTCACCAGTAGCTGGCTGCCTGCCCGGGATACGTTCTGCGCTGCGATGCCGCCATTTGGCCCCGAAACCTGGAGGGTTCATGCGACTCGGTGCTCGTTGATCACCGATCGCGTGAGGGCCGGCGCCACCGCTGTGAGCGTCGACGCCTGAAAGCGCGCCCGCAGAGCGCATGTGCTTATTTCCTCGCGTCAGAAGGAACGAGGCAGCCGGGTCATCCAGGCCGCGTTCGTGCCCGACAACGGACTTCTCGCCGTATTCGCAGGCCATCCTCACCTCGAACGGTGGCAAGGCTCCTGACGTCATGTTCCCCGTCACGACGGTGCCGAACGCCGAGGGCCTGTCGAAGCGCTGACCAACTCGGGGTACAAGGGCGTTCAGGTGAACGCGGAGACTTACAACCCGGCGTTCCTCAGCGGCTCGGGTGCGGCCGACCTCGACAACGAGTACGTGTTCGTCCAGGACATCGCGATCGGCTACTACTCGGCCGACATCTTCCTGCACGATCTGCAGAAGGCCGGGAAGAACCTGAGCCGCGACGGCTTCCTGTCGGTGGCCAACGACGGCTCGACGTACCAGGTCCCCGGCGGTATCGGCGCGGTCTCGTTCCCGGCCGACCACACGGCCTCCGTGCCCTGTGGCTCGCTGGTGCAGATCAACAACGGCAAGTACGAGCCGAAGGTGCCGCTCACCTGCTTCAAGAACGTTCCGCTCAGCGTGCTGGGCTGAACCTGGAGTCGCGTGTGGAGCCGCCGGCCGGTTCATCCGGCCGGCGGCTCACAACTCGTAGGCAAGTACGCGCACGTTTGCGGCCAGCGAGAAGAGAGCACGAAATGGACAGCCCCCGCTGCGCCCATCGCGGCGGGGGCCTTTTCGTCAGGCGAGGCCGGCTACCAGAAATTCGGTGAGGAATGCACGTATCTCTGCCGGGTCATCGGTGTCCACGGCATCGCCAGGGGTCGTGACGAGCGAGATGACCATCCGCAGCACCCATTCGGCGGCGCGGGCGATGTCGAGGTCGGCGCGTACCTCGCCGCGGGCCCGTGCCTGCTCCAGGTACGGGTGCCAGAAGCTGGACATGCCGGGCAGCAGATGCCGTAGCCCGCTGCCGACGACCGCAGCGAATGCCTCCGGCTCGGCCTCCTGCAGTTGCAGCGCCAGCGCGGCGGGCCGGTGGGTGCGGCTGAACCCGACCGCGGCAGCAACCTGCGCCGCCAGCCCGTCAGCCGCCTCGACCTGCGCGCGCGCCTGAGCCCAGAACTCCTCGTCGCCCCGCATCAGCGCGGCGCCGATCAGCGAGATCTTGTCGGGAAAGAGGCGGTACAGCCAGGCGCGGGAGACGCCCGCGTCTTCGGCGATCTGCCCGACTGTGGTGCGCCGGATCCCGGTCGTGCGAAGGCAGCGCTCGGCGGCGTCGAGCAGCCGGTCGCGCGCGCTTGACGTGATCACGGCTTCGCCCACAAGATGCCACGGTAGACATTTCGTGGAATCTGTCTACTGCCTGAGCGCAGAGCTTGCGTCGGGCCTGCCGAAGACGTCAGAGATCAGGTGATCATGCCGAGCCCCACGCGCAGCCTTCACGCCGGCGTTCCGTTCACCGACGACGATGAGACGATCGCCAAGGCGCTCGAAGACGTGAGCATCCCGACGCTGATGCTCTCCCTGGTCCACATGTCGGGGGACGCCGAACTGATCCGTGGCCGGTTGCGCCCGCAGGGCATCTTCCTCAACGAGTACCAGGGGTACATGTCCGAGGAGGACAAGGCCGAGGTCCGCAAGATCGCCCTCGACATCATCCGCGAGTACCGCGACCGGGGATGCACGCTGCCACCGCCGCCGAGCCGCGAGCTCATTCACGAAATGATGAGCTGGCTGGTCTGCGAAGAGGTCCCGGAGAACTACCTGCCGCTGCTGCTCGAGGAGCTCGAACTCGACGACATCGACTCCCGCAAGGTCGAGCTTTCGGCGCCGCCCCAGGTACGCGCCGAGTTCCCGGTCGTCGTCATCGGATGCGGTGAGTCCGGGCTGCTGGCCGGGATACGTCTCAAGGAAGCCGGCATCCCCTTCACCATCGTCGAGAAGAACGCCGGGCCGGGCGGCACCTGGTACGAGAACAGCTACCCCGGCGCCCGGGTCGACGTCGGAAACCACTTCTACTGCTACTCGTTCGAGCCGAGCGACCACTGGACCGAGTTCTTCGCCCAGCAGCCCGAGCTCGCCGCGTACTTCCGCGACGTGATGAACCGCCATGGCATCGAGCCGAACGTGCGGTGGAGCACCGAGGTGATCGGCGCGGACTGGTCGGACGACACGGGCCGGTGGACGGTCCGCGTGCGTGACTCCGGCGGCAACGAGAGCACGCTGCCGGCCCGGGCGATCATCTCTGCGGTCGGACAGCTGAACCGTGCACACACCCCTGACATCAAGGGCATGCACGACTTCAAGGGGCCGTGGTTCCACTCGTCCAACTGGGATCACTCGGTCGACCACCGCGGCAAGAAGGTCGCCATGATCGGCGCCGGCGCCAGCGGGTTCCAGATCGCCCCGACCATCGCTCCGGACGTCGAGCAGCTGACCATCTTTCAGCGCACGGCCCAATGGATGTTCCCGAATCCGAACTATCACGCGCCCGTCGGCGACGGCTTCCGCTGGGCGCTTCGCCACCTGCCCTACTACGGGCGCTGGTTCCGCTTCCTCATCTTCTGGCCGGCCAGCGGCCGCAGCCTCGAAGGCTCGCGCGTCGACCCGGACTGGCCCGATCAGCAGCGCGCCGTCAACGCCACCAACGACATCACCCGGCAGATGTTCACGCAATGGATCGAAAGCCAGGTCGGAGACGACCCCGAGCTGCTCGCGAAGGTGATCCCGGACTATCCGGCCACCGGTAAGCGCACGCTGCAGGACAACGGCAGCTGGCTCACGGCGCTCAAGCGGGACAACGTCGCACTGGTCCGCGACGAGATCGACCACATCGACGAGGGGGGCATCGTCACCGTCACCGGGGAGCGTTACGAGGCCGACATCATCGTGTACGCGACCGGCTTCTACACCAACCGCGCCCTGTGGCCCATACAGATCACCAGCCGTGGCAAGAACCTCGGCCAGCTCTGGGGCGAGAGCCCGGCGGCGTATCTCGGCATCACCATCCCCGGCTTTCCCAACCTGTTCTGCATGTACGGGCCGGGCACCAACCTCGCCCACGGCGGCAGCCTGATCTTCCACTCCGAGTGCCAGATGCGTTACATCACCGGCTGTCTGGACGCTCTGCTGAGCGGCAAGAAGGCGATGGAGCCGCGCCAGGATGTGCACGACGAGTACTACGAGCGGGTGCAGAAGGAGCTCAGCACGCTCGTCTGGGCCCAGCCGTCGATCAAGCACTCCCACTTCAAGAACCCGGAAGGCAAGATCCACTCGCTGAGCCCGTGGCCGCTCGTGGACTACTGGGGGTGGACCCGCCGTCCGAACCTCGACGACTACGTGATGGTGTAGCTCCGTGAGCGGCAGCGAGGACGAACTGATCAGCCGGGCCCGTTTCGCCGACGGCGACTTCTACGCCACCAACCCGTTCCCGGTGTACGACGCACTGCGCCGGGAGGCTCCGGTGCACCGCGATCCGGAGAGCGGGCTGTGGGGCATTGCGACCTACGACCTGGTCGAGTACGCGAGCACGCACCCGGCAATCTTCAGCAGTGCCACCGGTTCCCGGCCGTTCAACGGCGCGAACAACCACATGATCGACATGGACAACCCGGCGCACATCAAGCGCCGGGGCCTGGTGAGCAAGGGCTTCACTCCGCGCCGCATCGCCGAGCACGAGCCGCGGCTGCGCCAGATCTGCGACGACATCATCGACACCGTCTGCGAGCGCGGGTCCTGCGACCTGGTTCGCGAGATCGCCGCCCAGCTGCCGATGATCGTCATCGGGGACATGCTCGGGGTACTCCCCGAGGATCGGCGGGATGTGCTGCGCTGGAGCGAGGATCTGCTCGGCACGCAAGGTGTCGGCGACGAGGACGTCATCGCCAGGCAGATCGCGGCGTCCGTCGCCTGGCACGAGTACGCCACCGGAGTCATCGCCGACCGCAAGGCCAACCCCGCGGACGATCTCGTCACGATCCTGCTCAACGCCGAGATCGAGGGGGAGCGGCTGACGGACGAGGACGTGCTCGGCGAGACCCTGCTGATCCTCATCGGCGGTGACGAGACGACGCGTCACGTGATCGCCGGTGGCATGGAAGCGCTGATGCGCAATCCCCAGCATTGGCAGGCGATGCTGAAAGAGCGCAGCCGGATCCCGCAGACCGTGGAGGAGATGCTGCGCTGGGTCTCGCCCATCAAGAACATGTGCCGCACCCTCACCCGTGACTACGAATTCGGCGGGGCAGAGCTCGCTGCGGGCGATCAGGCGCTGCTGCTGTATGAGTCGGCGAACTACGACGCCGACCACTTCGAACGGCCAACGGACTTCAACCCGGACCGCGAACCGAACGACCATCTCGCGTTCGGCGTCGGCGCCCATTTCTGCCTGGGCTCCAACCTCGCCCGGCTCGAATTGCGCGTCCTGCTCGACCGGCTGCTCGACCGGCTTCCGGACGTCACGCTCGCCAGCGACGAACCGCTCGTACGCCGCCGCAACAACTTCATCAGCGGCATCGAGCGCATGGAGGTCACGTTCACGCCATCAGCGCCGATCGGCGACGGCAGCCTGGTGCTGGCCTGAGCGGGTGAGGGCTATGAGGCTTCCAGAAAGCTTGAGAAGACCTGAACCGGGCCGGCATGGGTGAATTGCAGCGACAGCACGACCGTGCCGCCCGGCTCGAGGCGGGCATTCTGCTGCAGCACGAGCTGATGCGCACCGCCGAGCGACACCGTGTCCCCAGCTGGGATTCGCAACGCCGGGTTCAGCGTGAGCGTCGCCGTCACCTCGCTTCCCACGCTGACCAACTCATCGGCAGCCGACTCGTCGTTGTGGATCTGGCCGCTGACGGTCAGCTTGCTGCCGCTGCGCACGATGCTGACACCGGTCACCGTGATGCCGCCGGCGCTGCCCTCGCCCTGCGTCGGCACGTTTCCCGGTACGACCGTCGCCCTGCCCGCGCTATTCGGGTTCGTGGAGCCGGAGCCGCTGGAACCGCTGCATGCCGTGAGCGCGCCGAGCAGGACAGTTCCGAGCAGGACAGAGGACAGCGCGAGTCGTGGCGTAGCGGCTGGCATCAGCACATTCTCTCGCATCAACCGTGGAGGTCTCCGCTATGACGTTCGCCACCAACCCAGACCTCGGAACGCCCGATCCGGCCGTGCTCGAGCAGGCGCGCAAGCTCGCCCCGGCGATCGCGACCGAGGGCGAAGCGTGCGAACGGCTCGGCACCATGCCCGAGGGGATCGTCGACGCGCTGCGTGACAGCAGCCTGTTCTCCCTCATGGTGCCGCGCGGGCTCGGCGGCAGTGAGGTCAGCGCTGTCACGGCACTGGCCGTCTTCGAGGAGCTCACCGCGGCAGACGCGTCGATCGGATGGTCGTTCATGGCCAACGCGTCCACCTCGGCGTTCAGCGCCTACCTCGGCGACGATGCCGTCGAGGCCATCTTCGGCGACCAACCGGCCATCATGGCCGGGCAGTTCTCGCCGAAGGGGCCGTCCGTTCCTGTGGACGGCGGCTATCAGGTGCAAGGCCGGTACCAGTTCGGCTCGGGGAGCGCGCACGCCGACTGGGTCGGCGGCGGCACCGTCGAGATGGACGGCCAGCAGCCCCGGATGGTCGACGGAAGGCCGATCATCCGGGCGTTTTTCGTGCCGCGCAGCGAGGTGGAGTTCCTCGGCAACTGGGACGTGCTGGGGCTGGTCGGCACCGGCTCGTTCGACTACGCGATCTCCGAGCGGGTGGTTCCTGCCGGTTTCACCTTCGAGATCACCAATCCGGTGCAGCACCGCGGCGGCTCGCTCTACGGGCTCGGCGTGATGGGCATGACCTCGATCGGCCACGCCGGTTTCGCGCTCGGGGTGAGCCGCCGGGCGGTCGACGAATTGCTCACGCTGGCGGGACGCAAGCAGCGCATGGGCCATCCGACCCCGGTCGCCGGAATCGAGCGTTTCCGATACGAGCTGGGCCGCGTCACCGCCAAGCTCAAGGCCGCTCGTGCGCTGCTTTTCCAGTCGTTCGGTGAGGCCCAGCAGCAGATCGAATCCGAGGGACGGCTCGAGCCCGGTCTGCTCCTCGGGATCCGCCAGGCGACCACTCACGTCGCTCAGGTGAGTGCCGAGGTCGTCGATCTCGCCTATCACTGGTCAGGCGCCGACGGGATCCGGCCCGGCATCATCCAGCGGCTCTATCGCGACACCCACGTGAGCACCCAGCACATCTTCGTCGACGACAACACCTTCTCCGAATACGGCCGTCACTTGCTGACCGAGGCGGGCTCGCTGGACGCCTGACCCTTCGGCCGACATCGCGCCGCATCCCGGCTCACGGATTCCTCGCCGCTGCCACGCTAATGCCCGCTTTGTCGTGGCAGGTGAACAAATGGCAAACAGGCCACGGCAATTAGTCCCGAACTGCCGCCGCGAGAACGCCTTTCACGCAAGCTGAAACAGTGAACAACAACGCTTTGCTGGCACTCGTGGTCATCACAGCATTGGCATTCGACTTCACGAACGGCTTTCACGACACCGGTAACGCAATGGCGACATCCATCGCGACCGGAGCTCTGCCGCCGCGGATCGCGGTCGCCCTGTCCGGGGTGCTGAACCTGGTCGGCGCGTTCCTGTCCTTCAGCGTCGCCGCCACGATCGCGAGCGGGCTGGTGTCGACGGGTGACGTCACGCTCACGGTGGTCTTCGCCGGGTTGGTGGGCGGGATCACCTGGAACGTCGCCACCTGGTACCTGGGAATCCCGTCGAGCTCGTCGCACGCGCTCATCGGCGGCGTGATCGGCTCGACCATCGCCGCGGCCGGCTTCTCCGCCGTGAAATGGCACGGCATCGTCAGCAAGGTGATCTTGCCTGCGCTGCTCTCGCCGGTCATCGCGATCTTCATCGCAGCGATCGGTACGGCAAGCCTTTTCCGGCTGAGCCGATCGATCCGGCGCGCGCGACCGCGACCGCGGTTTCCGGATCGGGCAGATCGGCTCCGCGTCCATGGTGTCGCTGGCCCACGGCACCAACGACGCGCAGAAGACGATGGGCGTCATCACCCTCGCCCTGATCGCCCACGGCACGCTCGCCCCGGGGCCAAGGCGCCGACGTGGGTGATCGTGTCCTGCGCACTGGCCATCAGCCTCGGCACCTACATCGGTGGCTGGCGGGTGATCCGCACTCTGGGCAAGGGCCTGGTCGAGATCGACTCCCGGCAGGGGATGGCTGCGGAAAGCTCGTCGGCGGCGACGATCCTGCTGTCGTCGCACTTCGGTTATTCGCTTTCGACGACGCATGTCGCCACCGGCTCGATCCTGGGGACGGGTCTCGGGCGCAAGGGCGCCGAGGTTCGCTGGAGCGTCGCCGGGCGGATGGCGATCGCCTGGCTCGTCACGCTGCCGTCGGCCGCGCTTTGTGGGCGCCGGGTCCGAGGCGCTGGCCCGGGGGGCGGGCACCTTCGGCGTGATCGTGGTGGCCGCAGTCATGGTCGTCATGCTCGGCGGCTTGTTCCTCGCCTCGCGCAAGACCAAAGTCAGCCACCACAATGTCAACGAGGAGTGGCACGACAAGCTTGGGGGCGTCCCCGCTCCTCGCGTTGCGGAGCGGACGGCGGTACCGGCATGAGCTGGATCAACTGGACGGCGCTCGGCAAGATCGTCGGCATCGGGCTGCTCGTCGGCGCCGGTCTGCCCGCGCTGTTCGCCGTCGGGTTGCGCCTGGTGAGCCCGCGCGGTAAGGACGAGATCGTGCTCGCCGGCAACACCGCGACGCGCACTCGCCCGATTCCCGCCGGTCCGGTGCTGCTCGCTGTAGGAGCCTTGTGCTTCGCGGTCGTCCTCGCCGCGATCGGCTACGGGATCTACATCATCGTGGACGGGGCCTGACGGATGTCCGTGCTGAGCGCCATCGTCGATTTCCTGCGCATCGGTTACCCGGAAGGGGTGCCGCAGCAGGACTACATCCCGCTGCTCGCGCTGCTGCGCCGCCAGCTCAGCGACGAGGAAGTGCGCCTGGTGGTGACCACGTGCCTGAGCGAGGGTGACCCCGACGTCGAGTCGATCGACCGGGCCATCACCGCCGTGACGAACGAGCCGCCGCTGCAGTCCGATGTCGCTCGGGTCGCCGGCAGGCTCGCGGCGGCGGGATGGCCGCTGGCCTCCCTGACGAGCTAGGGGTCAGCTGGCGTCGGTCAGCTCGAACCGGTTTCCTTCGGTGTCGGCGCAGAACGCCTGGGTCACCGGTCCGCCCGAGCTGATCGCTGGCCTTGGGCTCGCCGAACACCTGACCACCGCCGTTGCGTACCGCTTCGACCATGGCGTCCACCTGACCGGGTGCCACCGACAGTGCGAAGTGCGCGAAGGGATCGCGCTCCGGCGTCTCCGGCACCTCGATGAGGTGGATCATCGCGACGCCCGCGGAAAGCCACGCCCCGGGGATGCCGAAGTCGGGCCGTGGCAGCTGCTGGCAGCCGAGCACATCGACGTAGAAGCGGGTCGCCCGCTCGTTGTCGGTGACGGATAGGGCGACATGGTTGATCGAGACGCTGGGGCTGGTCATGGGTCGCTCCTTGGGGCCGGCCGATGTCAGTACGGCTAGATGACGAGATGTTCTCGCAAGGCGGCCGGGACGGGGGCAGGACGGCCGTTCGCGTCGATTGTGACGAGGGTGAGGTCTCCCGTCGCCACCGGGCCACCGCCCTCCAGGCCGAAATCGATCCGCATCCGGTACGAGGTGCGTCCCGACGGCTTCGGCCGAAAGCTCTGCGACCACCACGTCGAAAGGATGGGCGGGCGCGGTGAACTCGCATCCCGTATGGCGGGTGACGAGCTCGACGCCGTGGCGCTCCTTCATCTGGTCGATGCGTTCGCCCACGGCGAGCCACCAGGTGGTGTGCAGGTGTTCCATCCAGCGGAAGTATTGGGCGTAGTACACGATCCCGGCGGGGTCGCAATCCCCGTACGTGAGCCGGAAAGAAGCGGTGTGCAGCGGGCCAGCCATGAATGGACCGTATCTGCCACCCAACGACAGACGGGGCAGGCGCGTGTTGCACCATGGTGAGGGGCCTCACGAGCTGCGTGAGTGCCTCTTGCCCGGAAGGGACCTTGACCGATGAGTATCTCCACGGAAGCCCGATCAGCAGCGCCTGCCGGGGTCGGAGTCGACCAGGCTCGAGCGGGCGGCACCGCCGTCTGGTCGCCGAAGGTGACCCCGCCGATCGGCCGTGACCTCACGCCCGAGCAGGAGCTGGCCTGCGCCTTCCGGATCCTTGCCCGCGGCGGCTTCAGCGAGGACATCGCCGGCCACATCACGTGGGCTCAGGACGACGGCAGTCTGATGATCAACCCGTGGGGCCTGTGGTGGGACGAGATGACCGCGTCCGACGTCTGCCGGGTCGACTACGACGGCAACGTGGTGGCCGGCAAGTGGGACGTGACCCCCGCCTTTCACATCCACACCGAGCTGCACCGCCGCCGCCCCGACGCCCGGGTCGTCGTGCACAACCACCCGTACCACGTCGTCCTGCTGGCCGCGATCGGCATGCTTCCCGAGATCGTTCATCAGCAGGGCAGCATGTTCGACGACGATCTGGTGCTCGTGGAGGAGTACACCGGCGAGGTCGATGACGCCGCGCTCGGCGCGCAGCTCGCCGAGAAGATCGGCGGTGCCAGCAACGCCATTCTGGTGTCGCACGGGATCATCGTCACCGCTTCCACCATCGAAGAGGCCACCTACCGGTCGGCCAGCATCGACCGGATGTGCAAGCTCGCGTACGACGTCATGCTGTCCGGCCGGGCGCCCATCCCGCTGGGCAAGGGGCTACGTGAAGGCATGAAGAAGTCGTTGATCGAGCGGGGGAGCGAGGTGTTCTGGAACGGCGCGGTGCGTCAGCTGCTCCGTGCCGAGCCCGATGTCCTGAACTAGTCCTGGACCAGCTGACTCCCGTCGCCTCTCGCCGTCTTCCACGCCAACGCAAGGACCGCACCTCTCATGGCCAGCATCGAAGAACTCACCCGCAACACCGACTTCACCAAGCAGGTGAAGGGCAAGGTGACGTTCCTGCCCGAACCTGCGCGCGCGAGACGGGAATACCTCGTCATCTCCGTCGACGACCACATCGTCGAGCCGAGGGAGGCGTTCGAGGGACGCATGCCCGCGAAGTTCGCCGAGCAGGCGCCGCGCGTCATCGAAAAGGATGGTGCCGACGTCTGGGTCTACGACGGTCAGGAGTTCCCGAACGTCGGTTTCAATGCTGTGGTCGGCCGCCCCGTGGACGAATGGGGATTCGAACCGACGCGTTTTGTGGATATGCGCCGTGGCTCCTGGGATATTCACCGCCGGGTCGCCGACATGGATCTGTCGGGCGTCTACGCCTCGCTGTGCTTCCCGTCGTTCCTTCCGGGCTTTGCGGGCCAGCGTCTGCAGCTGTCGACGAAGGATCCTGAGCTGGCGCTCGCGGCCGTTCGCGCCTGGAACGACTGGAACATCGAGGACTGGTCGGGCGCCTACCCGGACCGCATGATCCCGTGCCAGATCCCGTACTTCCTCGACCCGGAGATCGGCGCGCAGGAGGTGTACCGCAATGCCGAGCGCGGCTACAAGGCCATCACCTTCTCCGAAGGTCCGCATCTGCTCGGGCTGCCGAGCATGCACACCGGGCATTGGGATCCGATCATGCGGGCCTGCGCCGAGACCGGCACGGTCGTCAATCTGCACATCGGCTCGTCCGGCACGTCCCCGGGCACCGCAGACGACGCCCCGGCTGATGTCGTCGGCGTGCTGTTCTTCGGCTACGCCATGTTTTCCGCTGTCGACTGGCTCTTCTCTCGCATCCCGGTGCGCTTCCCCGACATCAAGATCGTGATGAGCGAGGGCGGCATCGGCTGGGTGCCCGCGCTGCTCGACCGGCTCGACCACATGCAGACGTATGCCTCGATGTACGGCACGTGGGACGGCATCGACCTCACGCCGGCCGAAGTGCTGCGACGCAACTTCTACTTCTGCGCCGTCGAGGATCCGACCGCATTCGCGTTGCGTGAGCGCATCGGCGTCGACCACATCCTGCTCGAGGAGGACTACCCGCACAGCGATTCGCTGTGGCCTCGCACGCAGAAGGTCATCGGCGACGCCGTCGGGCTGGCTGCCGTCCGATGACATCCGGAAGGTCACGTGGGAGAACGCGGCGACGCTCTACCGCCACCCCGTGCCGCAGAGCATCATCGACGATCCCGAGTCCTTCTAGCGCCGCCGAAAGACCGTCATGGCTGACGAGCCGGAGGTGCTGCGCGCGGACCAGGGTGCGGTACGCCTCCTGACCATCAACCGGCCGCAGGCCGGCAACGCGATCAGCGTCGATACGCGAGCGATGCTCATCGCCGAGTTCGAGGCGGCAAGCGGAGATCCGACCGTGCGCGCCGTCGTGCTCACCGCCGTGGGGAATCGGCATTTCTGCACCGGAGCGGATCTGCGGGCGCAGCAGGGGGCGCCACGGCCGGAAGGCGTTCCCGAGCGCATCGCCGGTGACATCGCCCGCGGCATCAGGATGAGCGCCCAGCGGCTCATCGCCAGCCATCCTCGATTGCGAAAAGCCCGTGGTTGCAGCGGTAAACGGGACAGCGGCCGGGATGGGCGTGCAGGTGGCGCTCGCCTGCGATTTCGTTCTCGCCGCCGAAAGTGCTCGTTTCATTGAGGTTTACGTGCGGCGGGCGCTGGTGCCGGATGCGGGCGCGGCGTACCTGCTGCCGCGTCTGATCGGAGTGCACAAGGCCAAAGAGCTCTTGATGCTCGGCGACGACGTGAGCGCGGAACAGGCGCTGTCGATCGGGCTGGTGAGCCGTGTCGTCCCCGACGAGTCTCTGGCGGATCGAGGCGATGGCGCTGGCGGAGCGGCTGGCGTCAGGGCCTACCCGCGTTCACGCGTTGACGAAGTGGCTGGTGAACCGCTCGTTGGATGGCGGGCGCGCGGCTTCGTTCGAGGACGAGGCGATCGCGCAGGATCTGAACATGCATACGGCCGACGGTCAGGAAGGTCTGGCGAGCTACGTCGAGCGCCGCCCCACCCGATACCAAGGCTGGTAGGGCAGGCATCCGGTGGCTCGTCTCCGCATCGCCGGCACGCTGGCGCTGTCCTGCGACGGGCAACTGGAAGCCGTGCTGCGCGATTGGCGGCTCGACGGCGATAGCGTGACGTTCACCCTCGAACTGCCGTTGTCGTCGGAAGTGCTCGACGACCCCACGGCAGCGCTCGGCAGCCGGCCGCGGCCTGAAGAGGCGGCTGACGCGGTCCTGGAGGTGTCGTGGGACGGAGGGCGAACGAGCCAGGCGCATCTGCAGATCCCGCCGCCGAACGCGTCGGTCGCACGGCTTGTCGCCCACCGGCCCGGAGAGCCCGTGGAGCCCACGCTCGGCATGACGAGGAGCTTCGTCAGAGCGGGTCAGTGGATTCAGGAGATGAGGTTCGCGCCGCTGCCCGAAGGCGGCGAACTCGCTTTTCGGCTGACCAGTCGCGTGCTCGGGATCCGTAGTGCCGTGGACGCCGTGTCGGTGGAGCAGCTGCGGTCACGCATCATCTGACGGCGCAGCTGCGCTCAATATCGGTTGCGCCGCTCGGCCGGTGCCAACACAGTTGCCGACATGGCAGGCGTTCCAGAGGTTCCCGAAGAAGTGCTGCAGCACTATGCCGAGGTCGATGAGGGCGCCAGGATCATCAGCGGCCTGCGGCAGCTCGAGCTCGTCCGTACCCAGCAGCTCATCCGCCAGTTCCTGCCGCAAGGGTCGCTGGACATTGCCGATATCGGCGGCGCCACGGGGGTGCATGCTTTGTGGCTGGCCGAGGCCGGGCATCGCGTCCATCTCGTCGACCCGGTGCCGGGCCACGTCGAGGCCGCACGTGCGTTGCAGCCGTCCGCGGGATCCATCGAAGCGGCGCTGGGGGTGGCCGCAGCGCTGCCTTTCGATGACGCCACGATGGATGCGGTGCTGCTGCTCGGGCCGCTGTACCACCTGACCGAGACGGCAGACCGAGTGGCCGCGCTGCGCGAGGCATTACGGGTTGCCCGGCCAGGTGCACCGCTCTTCGTTGCGGCCATCTCCCGCTTCGCGTCGCTCTTCGACGGACTCGCCCGCAAGATGCTCTTCGAGCCGGATTTCCGGCCCATCGTCGAAGGCGACCTTCGCGACGGACGGCACCGCAATCCCACCAACCATCCGGGGTGGTTCACCACGGCTTATCTGCACCATCCCGATGGACTGCGGGCGGAAGCTGAGCAAGCCGGTCTTGCGGTCGCTGCGGTCTTCGGCGTCGAGGGCATCGCGGACTATCTCCCGAGCCTCGACGAAGAGTGGGACGTTCCCGAGCGTCGCGACGCCATCGTCTGGGCCGCCGAACAGATCGAAACCGAGCCGACTCTTGCCGGTTTGAGTTCGCATCTGCTGCTCGTCGGACGCAAGCCGGAAAATGCCTTGGGCACCGGAGGTTCGCGGGGTTAACGTGCCTTCGCGACCGTGACAGCTGCGAGGGGGTGAGACCCATGACCGCTTTCCGCACCGGGGTGCTCCCACCCGCCGTCATGGTCGGGCGGCCGAAGTAGGGGTCGCGGGAGCGCCTGGAATCGCCGGCACTCCCGAAAGGTCCCTACCTATGAGCCCTTTGCGTTTCACCGCTGAGACAACCACGAACGGTGTCGTTGAACGCGACTTTGTTCTGGATGACGTTCCCGGTGTCCTCTGGTCGCCCGAGCACGCTGCCGATCGCGCGCCTCTGGTGCTGATGGGGCACGGGGGCGGCCTCCACAAGAAGACGCCCGCACTCCGGGGACGCGCCGTCGACAACGTCACCACCCGGGGCTTGCGCGTCGTCGCCATCGACGCGCCGGGGCACGGCGATCGTCCCCGTACGGCGGACGACGACGAGGCCCGAACCGAGATGCGGCAGGCGATGGCGGCGGGCGAGAAGAAGCGCTTCGAGTCGGTGAGTGTCGGCTATGCCGTGTCGCTGGCCGAGCGCGCCGTTCCGGAATGGCAGGCCACTTTGGACGCTCTCCAGGAACTGCCCGAGATCGGCACCGAAGCACCGGTCGGGTACGGAGGTGGCATCTCGTTGGGCACCGCGATCGGGGTGCCCCTGGCGGCGGCCGAACCTCGCATCGCCGCAGCCATCTTCGGAGGCGGGTTCTTCGTGTATCCGTCGCAGCTGGAGGCGGCGCGCCGGATCACCATTCCCATCCAGTTCCTGCTGCCGTGGGACGACGAGTTCGTCGACAGGTACAGCGCGCTCGCGTTGTTCGACGCTTTCGCGTCCAAGGAAAAGACGTTGCACGCCAATCCCGGGGATCATCGCAACATTCGCTGGGTCGGGGTCGATGACGGGTTCCTTGCCCGGCAGCTGGCCCCGGTCGGGTCATCGGCCCCCTGTAGATAAAGCCCCTTTATCTACAGGCACTTTTCGGGTGGACGGGTGTGCCGCCTTACCGGTAAAGTAGAACGCATGTTCGATCCCGACAGTGTGCAGGCGGCGCTCGTCACCGCCCGCCAGGCGATGGCCCAAGCGGCCCGCCTGGTGGCGGCCGAGGCGCTGCCCGGGCCTGCCGCGATCGACGTCCTCGCCCAGATCGATGAGATACGTCGCCACGTCGAGCTGTTGACGGTGCTGGCCACCGAGCGCATCGACCGGTCCGGAGCGTTCGCCGACGACGGATCGAAATCCACCAAAGCGTTCCTGCGCAAGGCGTGCGGCGAATCCGACGGCTGGGCCACCAGGCAGGTCCGGGTCGGCCGGGAGCTGGCTGACCGGATGCCCGCCACCCGGCAGGCCTGGATCGACGGGAAGCTCGGCGGCGTCCACGCCGATGTCATCCGCAGCGCCATCAAAGCCCTCGATGACGAGCTCGCCGCCGAAATCGAAACGACCCTCGCTGACGCCGCCCCCGACATCCCGCTGGCCGACCTGTCGGCACTGGCCGAGCTGATCCGCCAGCAAACCGCCCCCGACGACACCGCCGAACGTGACCGCAAACACTTCGACCGCCAGTACCTGACAGTGGCCAAGACCATGGACGGCCAGTACGACCTGCGCGGCCGGCTCACCGCCGAAAACGGGGCGCTCGTCACGGCAATCCTCGACTCCTTCACCCCCAAGGCCGAAAAGCCGGCCGACGGGATCCCGCAGCCCACCCCCGGGCTGCGCCGAGCCCTCGCGCTGGTCGATCTCGCCACCCAAGTCGCCGGCCACGCCGAACACTGCGACCCCGCCAAGTCCGGTGGCCGGCCCACCATCATCGTCGGCGTCGAACAGCAAACCCTGACCGACGGTCAGGGAGTGGCACACCTCGACGACGGCACCATCATCTCCGGCACGGCAGCGCAGCGGCTGGCCTGCGACGCGGCCATCATCTACGCCACCATCAAAGACGGCGAAATCCTCGACCTCGGACGCAAAACCCGCAATCCCTCCACCGCGCAACGCACCTACCTGATCACCCGCGACGGCGGCTGCGTGTTCGACGGATGCCAAGCCCCACCAGGAGCCTGCCAAGCCCACCACATCATCTGGTGGACCAACGGCGGCCCGACCGACCAGGCTAACCTGATCTTGCTCTGCCGCCGGCACCATCGGCTGGTCCACGACGACGGCTGGCACGTCATCGGCAACGCCAGATCACCCGGACTGCACTTCCGATCACCCGACGGCCGCATCACAATCCCAGCCCGAAGACACCCTTTGATTTCAGGGCTGCAAGCATGCTGAAGCGCGAATGCGGGATAGTTCAAATAGGCAGCAACGACCGGAGGTTTCCGTGTACTTCGCGCTGACCCCCGAGCAGCGGCAGCGGCAGCGGGAGCTGCGGGCGCTGCTCGACGAGCGCATGCCGGAGTCCGAGGTACGCCGGCTGATGGCCGACCCGGCCGGTGACGATCCGATGCTCTGGCCGGAGGTCGCGCGTATCGGTGCCGCGAACGATCCGGCAGAGGTCGGCGCGGCACTCGAAGTGCTGGGCGAGCGGCTCTACGTAGGGCCGTATCTGTCGTGCGCCGTGATGGGGTCGATGCTGCTGGCGCAAGCCGGGGAGCTGGATGCCCTCGGCGAGATCCAGGACGGCCGGCGTCGGGTGACGGTCGGCTTTGCCGACGATGGTGGTGAGCCGAATCCGCAAGGCGTTGCGGTGAGCGGCGACGGCCGGGTGACCGGGTCGCGGTCGTTCGTCCTCGATGGGATGACCGCCGACCGGGTCCTGGTGTCGGGCCTGCGCAGCGGCGAGCCTTGTGTCGTCGAGGTCGACCCGGCAGGGCCTGGCGTCTCGCGCACCGCGCTGCCGTCGCTGGACCAGACCCGAAAACTGGCACGCGTCGAGCTGGCAGATGCTCCAGGCCGGCTGCTCAGCCTGGACGCGGCGGCAGCGCTCGACGACCTGCGCCGGGTGATGCAGGCGGCGGTGGCGGCCGAGCAGGTCGGCTGCGCCCAGGGCGCCTTCGACGTCGCGCTCGCGTCTGCGCGCGAGCGCCGCCAGTTCGGCCGCGTGATCGGCTCGTACCAGGCGGTCAAACACCGGTTCGCCGAGCTGGCACTGCTCATCGAGCAGGCGCGGGCGGCGGCCTACCACGCGCTCTTGGCTATGGAGCCGGAGCCAGCATCTGCAGGAGCGCAGGCCACCGTCTCGCACGCCCGGATCGTCTCGACCCAGGCGGCGCTCGAAGCGAGCGAGTGGTGCGTCCAAGTACAAGGCGGGCAAGGGTTTCGCTGGGACAACGTTGCGCACCTGTACCTCAAGCGGGCCAAGGCGAGCCAGCTGCTCTTCGGTGATCCGGCGCTCGAACGGGAGCGCATCGCCGCACTCCTGGACCTGGTCTAGGCGGTCTAGGCGGTCTAGGCAGGGGGCCGGGGATCGCGCGGAAGGCCCAGCGCCCGCTCGGCGACGATGTTGCGCTGCACCTGCGAGGTGCCGCCGTAGATGGTGCCGGAGCGCGCGAAGAGCCAGTTCGCCTGCGTATCGGTGACGGGGAAGTCGTGGACGTGGCGCCGGCTGCCCATGCCCACCCCGGGCGGCGGGGGAGCGTCGGCAGGACCGGTCAGCAGCACCCCGGCGGGACCGGCGACGTCGAGCGCCAATGCCGTGAGGCGCTGATGGAATTCGGTGTAGGCGAACTTGTACGTCGTCCCCACCACGGCCGCACCAGGGTCGACGTCACCGTGCACGGCGACCGTCAGCAGCCGGTACGACGCCAGCCGCAGCGACTCCACGTCACACCAGGCGCTGACGATCCGATCGCGGATGAGCGGGTCGGCGAGCCGGCCGTTGGAGCGGGCTGCCGCGATCACGTCGTCGAGTTCGGCGCGGAAGCGGAGGTGGCTGGCCGACGAGGAGACCCCGCGCTCGAGGCCGAGGGTGCCCATCGCGACGGACCATCCGGCTCCGACCCCGCCGACCACGTTTGCGGCCGGGCAGCGCGTGTCGCGCAAGAGAACTTCGGTGAAGCCGACGCGCCCGTCGGGTTGCACGAGCGGACGGACCTCGACGCCGGGCTGGTGCATCGGCAGCAGCAGGTACGACATCCCCGCATGCGGGCGGGCCGACGGGTCGGTGATCGCCAGCATGAACATCATGTCGGCCTCGTCGGCCTCGCTCGTCCAGATCTTGTGACCGTTGACCACGAACTCACTGCCATCCGAGCCGTCTCGAACCGCCGTCGTCGTGATGCCCGCCAGATCACTACCGGCCTGCGGCTCGGAGAAGCCCTGGCACCACGTTTCGGTGCCGGCCGCGATCGGCGGCAGGAAGCGGACCTTCTGCTCCGGGGTACCGAAGTGCAGCAGCGTCGGCCCGACGAGTAGCTCGCCCCCCGTCGCGCGGGTGAGCGGAGCTCCGGCTGCTGCGAATTCCTCAGCAGCCGCAGCCGCTTCGAGTACCGACAGGCCCATGCCGCCGTACTCGACCGGCCACGTCGGCACCGCCCAGCCGCCGTCGTACAACGCGCGCCGCCAGCGCACCGGAAACGTGTTCGGCAGACCCTCGGCGCGGTCCGCTTCGCGCAGCCGCGTTAGCGTCGTGCGAGCCCAGTGGGCCGCCTTCGCCCGTATCTCGTCGCAGGACGCGGGGAAGTCGAGGTCCACCCGTCCATCCTTGTCCAACCGGCCCCGCGGAAGGGAACCGACCCATGGCAATGCCGCAAGGCATCGGCGTGATCGACACGATGATCGGGATGCCGTCGGGAGACCGGCGCTGGTGGGCGCGCTCGATGGCGCCCATGCTGCTCGACGCCGACAGCCAGAGCGCGACGTTTCAGCACGCGGCCAGCTACATGTACAAGGACCTGCCGGCCGAGCCCGACATGGGGGAGGACCCGGTCGCCGTCCTCATCCGCGAGATGGATGCCAACGGCGTCGCGCAGGCGCTCCTGCCCGTGACGCCGGATGATCCGGTCAGCATGCGAGCGCTGCAGCAACACCCCGACCGGCTGCTCGGCAGCTTCATGGTCGACCCCGTCCGCGGCATGGAAACGGTGCGGGCGCTCGAGAGCGCGGTCCACAACCTCGGTGTCAAAGCGGCGGCGTTCTTCCCCTGCGGCTGCGTCCCGCAGGTGCCGATCGACGACCGCATGGTCTATCCCGTCTACGCCAAGTGCGTCGAACTCGACATCCCCATCTTCGTCAACGCCGGAGTGCCCGGCCCGCGGGTGCCCATGGATGCCCAGGAGGTCGCGCTCGTCGACAAGGTCTGCTGGTTCTTCCCGGAGCTGCGGATCGTGCTGCGCCACGGGGGAGAGCCGTGGGTCGACCTCGCCGTCAAGCTGATGGTCAAGTACCCGAACCTGTACTACTCGACCAGCGCCTTCGCCCCGAAGTACTACCCGAAGGAGATCATCGATTACGCCAACTCCTCGCGCGGCGCCGGCAAGGTCATCTATGCCGGGTACTACCCCTCGGGCCTCTCCCTCGAGCGCATCTTCCGCGAGCTCGCCGAGCTCCCATTGCGCGACGAGACCTGGCCGCGCTTCCTGCGTGACAACGCGCGCGAAGTCCTGAAACTGCCCTGAGGACTACGCTCTTTCCGTGGCAGACCTTCCGGTAAGGCTCTTCGACTGCGACAACCACATCTACGAGCCCGCCGATGCGGTTACGCGCTACCTGCCCGAGGAAGCCCTCGGGCGCGCGATCACCCCGGTGACGCTGGCCAACGGCGAGCAGGGGCTGCTGGCCGGCGGCCGGCTGGTCACCGGGCTCGACCATCCCATCGACATGGCCCACCGGCCGGGCGCGCTGAAAGAGATGCTGCGCCAGCTGAAAACCGGCCAGCAGTCGGGGCAATCTGTTGCGGGATACGCGCTCGAGCCGCTGCGGCCGGAGTATCTGGAGCGCGAGCCTCGCCTTGCGGTCATGGACGCCCAGGGCATCGAAAGCGCCATCCTGTATCCGGCCACGATGGGCACGATGGCCGAGCACTACGTCCGCGGGATCAAGCCGCTTTACGACAACGTGCATGCGTACAACCAATTCCTCTACGACGACTGGGGTTTTGACTACCAGTCGCGGATCTACACGCCGGCCCTGCTTTCGCTGCGGGACCTGGATTCGGCGGTGCGTGAGCTGGAGTTCGTCCTGGCGCGTGGCGCGAAATTCATCATGCTGAATGCCGGCCCGGCCTACGGGCGCTCGCCTGCCGACAGCTATTTCGATCCGTTCTGGGCGCGCATCAACGAGGCCGGCGCCAGCGTGGCCTACCACATCGGTGAGTTCTGGTACAACGAAAACGTCGCGCCCGCCTGGGGATACGACCCGGAGCCGGTGTTCTTCGAGATGTCGGCCTGGCAGTGGCAGAACTGCTGGGGCCGCCGGCCGATCGAAGAAACCCTTTCCGCCTTGATCTTCGGCAACCTGTTCGGCCGGTTCCCGAATATTCACGTCGTCGTCTCCGAATTCGGCGCGGAGTGGGCGCCGCTGTTCGTCCGGCAGATGGACAAGAGCAGGGGAATGGGCCGGCGCGGTCCCTGGCCGGGCGGAGCGCTCAAGGAGCGGCCGAGCGCGATCTTCCGCCGCCACGTGCGGGTGGTGCCCTACCCCGAGGACGACGTGGTCAAGATCGTCACCGACCTCGGGCAGTCCGACTCGATCGTGATGGGGTCGGACTACCCGCACGGCGAAGGGTTCGCCGAGCCGGCGGATTTCGTGCATCTCATCGAGACGCTGCCGGCCGAGCAGCAGCGCGGGATCCTGCACGACAACGCGCTCGCCCTCGTCGGAAGATCTGCCTGACAGCGAACGCTGTCGTAACAGCTGAAAAACTCGCGTATCCACTGTCGATCCGACGCGGTCGCATTCGACGGACGAGTATCCGGGTGCAGGAGGCGCCCGCGTCTGATCCGAAGGAGCAGCAATGTCCGAGTACCTGGTCCTCATCTACGAAAACGAGAGCAACTACCCCAGCCCGGATGACCCGGGGTGGGCTCAGCTGATGGACGGCCACCAGAAGTTCGGCGAGAACAACACGGCGGTCCTGCGCGGCGGCAACGCTTTGCAGCCCACCTCGACCGCCACGAGCATCCGCGCGAAGGGCGACGACTTCACGGTCACCGACGGCCCGTTCGCGGAAACGAAGGAAGCCCTCGGCGGCTACTACCTCATCGAGGCCGCCGATCTCGACGAGGCCATCGCGATCGCCAAGCAGGTGCCGGCGCCGTACGGCGGCGTCGAGGTCCGCCCGATCATGACCTTCTCCTAGACCCTGAGGTCTCTGGTGCCGGCCGTGCCCCGCGCGAGCGAGCAGGTCAGTGCCGCCGTCGCCGACGCGCACCGTCGTGAGTGGGCCTTCGTGCTCGCTGCGACGGTGCGCGTCGCGCGTGACATCGACCTCGCCGAAGAATGCGTGCAGGAGGCCTACGCCCAGGCGCTGACGACGTGGACGTGGAGCGGGATCCCGGCCCGTCCCGGGGCCTGGCTCACCACGACGGCACGGCGCAGGGCGCTCGACGCGATCCGCCGGCAGGCCACCCTCGCCCGCAAGCTGCCGTTGCTCATCGAGCCGGGCGACGAGCCGCCGCGATCCGGTCGCAACCTTTCCTGACGACCGGCTACGGCTGATCTTCACCTGCTGCCACCCGGCGCTGGCGCCCGCCGCTCAAGTGGCGCTGACGCTGCGGCTCGTCTGCGGCCTCACGACCGCTGAGGTGGCCCATGCGTTCCTCGTCAGCGAGCCGACGATGGGAGCCCGGCTCACCCGCGCCAAGAAGAAGATCGCCGCGGCGCGGATCCCGTACCGCGTCCCTCCGGCGGAGGAGCTCCCGGCCCGGATCGGTGCCGTGCTGACGGTTGTGCACCTGCTGTTCACCACCGGGCACACCGCACCGTCAGGCGATTCGCTGGTACGCGCGGATCTGGTGGAGCGCGGCCTCGATGTCGCCCGGATGCTGCACGACTTGCTCCCGGACGACGCCGACGTCACCGGGCTGCTCGCGCTCCTCCTGCTGACCGACAGCCGGCGGGCGACCCGCATGGATGCCGGGGGCAACCTGGTGCTGCTCGCCGATCAGGACCGCGCCCGATGGGATCGCGCCGCCATCGTCGAGGGCTGCACGCTGGCCAAAGAGGCGCTGCGGTCGCCCGCGCGCGGACGCTTCGCGCTCGAAGCCGCGATCGCCGCCGTCCACGCCGAGGCCGACACCTGGGACGCGACCGACTGGCCGCAGATCGTCGGCCTGTACGGCGCGTTGCTCGCCCGCTGGCCCTCGCCCGTCGTCGCGCTGAACCGGGCCGTCGCCGTCAGCTTCGCAACCGGCCCGGCCGCCGGCCTCGCCGAACTCGACAAGCTCGGCGAACTCGAACAGCTCGCCGGCTACGCCTATCTGCCGGCGGCCCGGGCCGATGCGCTGCGCCGGCTCGGGACGTGACGAGCAAGCCCGCGACGCCTACCAGGAAGCCCTGCTGCTGACCGACAACGACGTCGAGCGCAGCTATCTCGCCGGCCGGCTGGCCGCGCTCAGATCACCTGCGGGAAGTCGAAGAGCCGGTCCGGATCGGCCTGTTTCTTGATGCCCTGCAGGCGCGAGAGGTTCGGCCCGTAGTACGCCTCGGCGAAGTTCGCCAGGTCCGGATCCTGGTAGTTGACGTACGAGCCGCCGCTCACGTACGGCCGCAGCGCCGTGGTGAATTGGTCGAGCCAGGTCCGCCCGCGCTGGATCGTCGCCGCGGAGTCGGTCATCGAGAACGACGAGCTGCGCTGGATCCCGGCGAGCGCGTTGCGGTGCGGGAACGCCGTCGCCGTCGGCGCCACCCGGTTGATCGCCCCGCCGTAGGCGTCGAATTGGGCGCCGCCCTCGCCGACGCTCGGGTCGGCCTGGCGTTGGTTGACGAAGTCGACGAGGACGCCGATGCCGGCCGACGACAGCGGGCTCGTCACGTAGTCCGACGCCCCGATCGCGGGCTTGCGGGGAAGCTGGCCACCCGCCGTCTGCGTCGGCAGGTGGCACTGCTCGACGGTGAGCCCGGAGCAGCCGCCCTCGTAGAGCATTGCCGACAGGTAGTTCGGCGGTGTGTAGCTCGAGTTGCTCGCCGGCTGGCTTCCGACTGCGCTGATCAGACCGTTCACCAGGCCGGCGGCGGCCGAGGCGCTGCCGTTGTAGACGCCGCTGATCCGGATGTTCGGCCCCGGCGCTCCGGTGCCGCCCGGATGCGCGATCAGCAGCAGCGTCGACCAGATCTCGTCCGGCGCGTGCGGCGCCCAGGACAGCCATCCGGCGATCACGTCGGCCGCTGCGGACCACGGCCAGCTCAGGGCGAACGAGACGAGTGAGGGGGCCTGCACCGTCGTGAATGTGAACGCGGTCGCGATCCCGAAGTTGCCGCCACCGCCGCCCTGGCTCGCCCAGAAAAGATCGCCCTCCAGGCCGCTGCTCCCGGCCGTGCAGTGATGCAGCGTGCCATCGGCGGTGATGAGGTCGACCGACGTGAGCCGGTCACAGGTGAGCCCGAACGAGCGGCCGACGACTCCCTGTCCGCCTCCCAGCGTCAAGCCGCTGATGCCGACGGTGGGGCAGGAGCCGGCCGGGATCGCGACTCCGGCGGCGGCCAGCCCGGCGTACACGTCGACCAGGCGCGTGCCCGCCCCGATCGTCACCGTGCCGCTCGAGGCGTTGACGCCGGCCATCCGGGTCACGTCGATCACCAGCCCCGTGCCGGTCGACCAGCCGCCGTACGAATGGCCGCCGCAGCGGGGACGCGGGGTGATGGCCGACGCCCGCGCGACCTCCAGGCAGTTCTGCACGTCGCTCGGCGACTCGCAGTAGGCGATGGCCTGCGGCTGGATCGAGTCGTACCGGAAGTCGTAGAGCTGGCGTGACACGGCATAGGCCGGGTCGCTGGGAAGCACCAGCGTTCCGGAAAGCTTGCTACGAAGCGTGGCCCAATTCGGCGGTACCGGCGACGCCGACGTGGGCGGCGCGCTCGTGGGCACGCGGGTCGGCGTCGAGGGGTTCGAGCCGGAGCCCGAGCTCGAGCAGGCGGCCAGCGCGCCGATGCCGAGCAGTCCGAGGAAGCCCCGCCTACCGATCGCAGTCGCGGCTGTCGACCTCCGGCGCCGTCACCGGAAAAACCTACGCTCGGGAGGCCTCCGGAGATCGTCAGACCGGCCGTGGCGCCGGGCCGGGAACGCATAAATGTGCCCAGCTCGGCGTACAGGGTGCCCTTACGGTGGAAACCAATGTCACGAGAACGGGCGAGCCTAGCCTCGCAGGAATCCACCGAGGGGCCGCGGCACCCTTGGTGGACCGTGCTGCGCCGGATCGGCTCTCCGGCGATCCGCCTGATGATCGTCGCGGCGGTCGTGGAGTTCGCGCTGCTGCCCGCAGGTCGCGGGTGCGCGCGCGGCCTTTCACCAGCTCAGCGGGATCTCGCCGTTCTGGTTGGCCTGCGCGTCTGATCGCACAGACGCTCTCGCTGCTGGCCTATGCCCGGCTCAGCCAGGTCGCGCTCGATGCGCCGGGCGTGAGCTACGGCCAGCTGCTGCGCGTCGACCTCGCGACGTCTCGCCGTGAGCCACGTCGTGCCGGCCGGGTCGGCGGTGGGCATCGGGCTCGGCTATCGGCTGCTGACGCGATCGGGTGTCCCGTCGGATCGCGCAGTCACGGGCAAGGCGTTGCAGACCGTCGGTTCAGCGGTCGTGCTGAACCTGATGCTGGGCGGGGCGCTCGTCGCGGCCCTGGTCACCCACGGCAACAACCCGCTGTACGCGCCGATCGCGGCGGTAGGCCTCGCGCTGATCCTGGCCGCGACGATCGGCGCGGTGCTGGTGGCCCGCTCCGAAGGGTGGCTCACCCGCACCGTCGTACGCACCCTGGAGCGGCTGCCCAAGGTCGACGCGGAGAGCGGCGCCCGGCTCATCGCGTCGCTGGCGGGCACCGTTCGCCGCCTGGTGGGCGATCGTCGCTTCCTGAGCCGCATCGTCTTCTGGGCGGCGCTCAACTGGCTTTTCGAGGCCTTCGCGCTATGGGCGTGCGTGCGCGCCTTCGGTCACACGCTCGGCCCGGTCGGGCTGCTGGTCGCCTACGGGCTGGCCAACGTGGCTGCTGCCATCCCGATCACCCCGGGCGGGCTCGGGATCGTCGAGGGCATCCTGGTGCCGACCCTCGTGGCGTTCAGCACGACCAAGGCCGTCGCGCTGCTGGGCGTGATCGCCTTCCGCCTGATCAGCTTCTGGCTGCCGATCCCGATCGGCTTCGCCTCCTACGCCCGGCTCGAGTGGAACCTTCGGCACAAGCCGCCGGATCCCGTCCCCACCCTCTCCGAGGCGGAGGCAATCCTCAGCGAGCCGGCCGTCAGCTCACAGGCCGGAGAAGATCGTCGTTAGCCGGCGGATGACGCGGGCTGCGGTCTCGATGTCTGCGGCGTCGACGTCGGCAAGCATCTCCTCCCACTGGTCGCGCCACTCGGCCCGCTTGCGCTCGAGCAGCGCCTGACCTTCCGCCGTGAGTGCGACGAGCACGCAGCGCCGGTCGGCGTCAGAGCGGCGGCGCACGACCAGACCCTCGTCCTCGAGCAGGTCGAGCATCGCCGTGACTGTCGCCGGATGCAGATCCGCCGCCTTGGCCAGCTGACCGGCGCTCACCTCGGCCGCGGTGCCGCCGCTGTCGGCGAGGGCGGTGAGGGCCCGGGTCTGGGCGTAGGTCATCCGGTCGCGCCGCTGCTGATCGCGGGCCCGCAGCCGGCGTTCCGCACCGAGCAGCTCGCCCAGTGCGCCACGGATCGTGGCGATGGCTTGCGCTCTCGGGTCCGGCTCGGGCACGGGCTCGTCCTGAACCCGGGCAGCATGAGCCGGGGTCGCCGGGAGCGGCAGCAGGCATCTAAAGCACCTCCAGAGCCGATTCGAGCGCGGCATTGGACCGGACGTACGGATCTGACGCGAACTCTTTCGACCGGCGCTCGACGAGCATCAGCCAGACGGCGGGGATCAGCGCGAAAGCGCCGACGAAGAACAGCCACCAGTACGTGTGCCGGAATGCGGCCGCCTCGCCGCCCGGGGTGTGGGCGTGGTGCGTGAGCGCCTGCTGCAGGATCACCGTCGCGACGGCGGTGCCGACCGAGCCGCCGATGCGCTGCACGATGTTGAGCTGCGCGCTGCCGTCGCGTATCTGATCCTCTTCGAGCATCGAGAACGCGACGGCGAACAGCGGCAGCCCGATGGCCCCGAAACCGACGCCGCGGAGGGTGGCGATGCTGATGATCAGCGCGTACGGCGTGTGCTCGGTGAAGGCGGTGTACGGCAGCAGGCTGGCGCAGCCGATCAGCAGCCCGCACACGGCGACCCGGCCGCCGCCGAACCGGTCGGTCATGCGCCCGGCGGTGCTGATGACGGCCGCGACCCCGAGCGAGGTCGGGGCGAGCAGCAAGCCGGTGTGGGTCGCGTCCTCACCGCGCACGACCTGGAAGTACAGCGGCGCGATGACCATGGAAGCGAACATCGCGGCGCCGGTGGCGAGCGAGGCCATGCAGACGGCTGCGTAGCCGCGGTGGCGGAAGAGCCGCAGGTCGAGCACCGGGGACGTCGGAGCGCAGCGACCACCAGATGAACGTCGCCAGCAGCAGCAGCCCGAGCGCGATCGCACCGCCGGAGCCGACCGTCGAGAGGCTGCCGAGCCGGGCCGCGTCGGAGAGGCCGTAGATCAGCGAGACCGTCCCGCCCGCCGCGAGCGCCAGGCTGACGACGTCGAGCTTGCCGGCCTCTTCCGGCTCGTCGGCCGGGCAGCACGCGGATGCCGTAGATGAGTGCGACGATGCCGATCGGCACGTTGATGAGGAAGATCCACTGCCAGCCGAAGGACTGCAGCAGCACGCCGCCGAGCGTCGGGCCGAGCACCGGCGCGAGGACGGTGGGGGTGGACAGCACGCCCATCACCCGGCCCAGGTTCTCCTTGCCGGCCGTCTTGACGAGGATCATCTGGCCGACCGGCATGATCATGCCGCCGCCGATGCCCTGCAGCACCCGGAAGCCGATCAGCGAGCCGGAGGACCAGGCGAGCCCGCACAGCGCGGACCCGGCGGTGAAGACCAGCAAGGAGAGCAGGTAAAGCCGCTTGATCCCGATGCGGCGGGCTGCCCAGGCGCTGACCGGCACGGTCGCGGCGAGCGCCAGCAGGTAGCCGGTCACCACCCACTGGATCGTGGAAATGCTGGCGTGCAGCTTGTGGCCGAGCGAGTCCAGCGCGACGTTGACGATCGTCGTGTCCAGCACCGACATGACGGAGCCGAGCACCGTCACCAGGCCGACGCGGCGCACGTACGGATCGAGGCGCGGCCGGTCGGGCCGGCGGAACGGGATACGCGGCGGCCCGGATCGATGCAGGCCGCTGTCGCCCACACCCGTCCGGCTCAGAACTGCCACGCGTCTACCGCCCCCAGAATGCTTTGCCTCCCAACATACGGGAGCCTAAGCTTCTCGACGACGTCCTTGGCGTGTGGCCTGTGTCGCTTCTGCCCTCTGGTCTCTCGCGGCGGTTGGACCAGCTGTCAGGACGTGGGCGCGTCCGGGGTCCAGTGGCTGCGCAGGTCCGCGAGCCAGGACGGGAACTCGAGCTCGACGTCGGGGAGTGCCTCGACGCCGTACTCGGCGCGCACCTTCTCCAGCGTCTCCGGCTGGTCACCCCACGAGCGCGGGTCGCCGAGCATGACCTCGAACATCACGCAGCCCTCGTCGCCCGCCCGCACCGGCCCGAACGCGGCACCCAGGGGCAGCTCGATGTGCGTGCCGGCCGGGCAATGCTGATCGCCGAACCAGGCCTCGCCGCTGATGATGAAGACGACGTGCGGGCTGAAGTGCCCGTGCCGGCGCACGATCATCCCCGGGTCGTAGCGCGCGTACAGCGACAGGTACTGCGGGTCGGGGGAGAAGGCGAACCACTTCTCCCAGACGCACGACTCCGAGCCGTCCGCGTTGCGCTGGCGTTTGACCTGCTGCCAGTTCATGTCCGGGTCGTCGAGCGACCGGAAGATCGGCTCCTTGCCGGGGATGCGCGGGGAGTCGGTCGGCGGTGTCGCGGCTGGTGGTGTCGTCACGCGTGCTCCTCTACTTGCTCGATGGCTTTGCTCCGCGTAGCTTTGCACAAAGCTAATTCGTCGGCTAGCCGAAGTCGCCTGCAGTTTCCCGCCCGAAAGGTGCCGCCCCATGACGACCCCTCGCGTCGAAGATCTCCCGCTGATCATCTCGGTCGACGACCACGTCATGGAGCCGCGTGACCTGTGGCAGCGCGAGCTGCCGCCGAGCCTGCGGGACCGCGGTCCGCGCACGGTCAAGGAGCGGGTGCGCCTGGAGTTCAGCGGCGGGCACTACGGGTTCGTCCGCGACGCGCCGGACGGTCACTGGACGGACGTCTGGCTCTTCGACGACATGGTCGTCCCCACCGGACTGCTGCACGGGCCCGCCGGCTACAAGCGGTCGGAGATCAGCAACGTCGGCGCCACCTACGAGGACTTCCGGCCGGGTACGTACAACCAGAAAGACCGGCTGGCCGACATGGACATCAACCACGTCGAAGCGGCGCTGAACTACCCGAACATCTTCCCGCGCTTCGCCGGGCAGGGCTTCGCCGAGCGCGAGGACAAGGACTTCGCGCTGCTGTGCCTGCAGATCTACAACGACTGGATGATCGATGAATGGTGCGGCGGTGATGGTCGTGGCCGCCTGATCCCGCTGACGCTGATCCCGATGTGGGACCCGCACCTCGCCGCCGCCGAGGTGCGCCGCTGCGCCGGCAAGGGCGCGCACGCCGTCGCGTTCTCCGAGAACCCGACCAAGCTCGGCCTGCCCAGCCTCTACTCCGGAAAGTGGGACCCGTTCCTCGCGGCTTGCGAGGAGACGGAGTCGACGATCTCCATGCACATCGGCTCGTCCTCGACCATGCCGACCACGAGCCCGGACGCGCCGCTGTCCACGTCGATGGCGCTCTCGTCGCAGAACGCGCAGGGCTCGGTCGTCGACTGGGTCTTCTCCGGCACCCTCGCCCGCTACCCGAAGCTCAAGGTCGCCTGGGCGGAGAGCCAGATCGGCTGGCTGCCGTACCTGCTGGAGCGGATGGATCTGGTCTGGAAGGAAGGCGTCGGCGACCTCGACCTGCCGAACGCGCCGAGCAGCTACGCCCGCGGCCGGATCTGGGGCTGCATCTTCGACGACCAGCACGGGCTCGTCGCGCGGGACGCCGTCGGGATGGAGTCGATCCTGTTCGAGACCGACTATCCGCACAGCGACGGCACGTTCCCGCGCTCGCGCGAGGTTGCGCACCGGCTCTGCGAGGGTGCCGGGCCTGAACGCCCATGAGTGCTGGCAGTTCCTGCGCGGCAACGCGATCAAGGCCTACGGGCTCGAACGCTTCGGGATCACTGAGTGACCGCTGCGACCCCAAGCCGCGGTCTCCGGTCCGGGGGGACTGCGCGACGCCCTCGCGCTGCCGCCGGAGCTGGGGCTGCTCAGCCCGCTGACCCGGCTGACGCTGCTGGTCGACGCCGAGCTCGAGCGGATCGTCGCGGCGCACGGGATCGCGTACGCGGACTACCTCGTGCTCGGCGTGGTGCGCCGTTCGCCCGGCGGCCGAGGCCGGCCGACCGAGATGTGTGCCGTGCTCGGGCGCACCACCGGAGGGATGACCCTCACCCTCGACCGGCTCGAAGCGGCTGGATGGGTACGCCGGTCCGCCGACCGCGACGACCGGAGGCGGATCGTCGTCTCGCTCACCGACGAGGGCCTGCGGCTCGCCGAGGTGGTCAACCGTGAGCTCCATGCGTGGGAGCAGAGCCTGCCTTTGCAGCCCGACGATCGCGCGGCGGCCGGTGCGGCGCTGGGGCTGCTCGTCGGCGCGGTCGAAGCGCGCGAGGCGCTCTCAGCCTGACGGCGCAGCTGTCCACAGGACCGTCTGCGCAGCGCATCTGCTGCGGCTAACGTGGCGGGGGTGGCCGACCTCGAGGTGACCGGCAAGGTGGGCCGGGTCATCGTTCGAGTGCGCGGCAGCAAGGGGCCGGGCGAAGTCATGGTGCGGGTTCGGGGCGGTAGCGAGGCTTTCATCGCCTACTCCGACACCGAGATCGAGCGGGATACGGATGTGCTCGTCGTGTCTTCCCGTGGCGAGCGTGCGGTGGATGTGGTCCCCTGGCCATGGCCGCAAGAGCTGGTCACACCCGACCCGATCTGCGAGTTGTAAGAGGCGAAGGAGAACCGATGTTCGGGTGGCACGTTCCGGCGCCCAACCAGGCGATGCTGATCTCGGGTGGCCGGCAGAAGGGCAACAATCCGTTGCCCGTCAAGATCGTCACCGGTCACGGCTCGTTCGTCGTGCCGATCCGGTCGCGGGTGTCGTTCCTGACGCTTGCGATGCAGGAGGCGCTGGTCACCGAGGAGTGCGTCACCCAGCAGGGGATCACGTTGCTGGTGCGGGCGGTGATCGCCTTCAAGGTGGGCGACGACCAGGAGTCCATTTCCAACGCCGCGCGCCGGTTCCTGGCCGATCAGGACCAGATGTCGACGCTGACCGGCCAGATCTTCTCCGGCCACCTGCGCTCGATCGTCGGTTCGATGACGGTGGAAGACATCATCCGCGAGCGTCAGACCCTGGCGGAGCAGGTACTGGACGGGTCCAAGACCGAGATGGCGAAGATCGGGCTGGCCGTCGACTCGTTGCAGATCCAGTCCATCGACGACCAGGGTTCGGGATATATCAAGGCGCTGGCTGCGCCCCACCAGGCGACCGTGAACCAGGCCGCGCAGATCGCCCAGGCCCGGGCGGATCAGGCCGCCGCCGAGGCACGCCAGCTGTCGCTGACCAAGCAGGCGGAGTACGAGCGCGAGACCGCCGTCGCCCGGGCGCAGTACCAGTCGGAGATCGACCAGGCGCAGGCCCGCGCCGCGCAGGCCGGCCCGCTCGCCGCCGCGCAGGCACAGCAGGACGTGCTCGTCGAGCAGGCGAAGGTCGCCGCCAAGAACGCCGAGCTGCGCGAGGCCCAGTTGGTGGCGGAGGTCGTCAAGCCGGCGCAGGCCGAGGCGGAACGGATCCGGACATTGGCCAAAGCAGACGCCGACCGCACCCGCATGTCGGCGGAAGCAGCGTCCGCCGAGGGGCGTATCGCGCTCGACCAGCTGATCATTTCCCAGCTGCCGCAGATGATCACGGCCGCGGCTGACGGGCTGTCCAACGCCAACCTCACCGTTCTGAACGGCGCCGAAGGGCTCAACGGCACCGTCGCGGCGCTGGCGTCGCAGGGCATGGCCATCCTCCGGGCGGTGACCGATGGCCTCGGGAACGGCTCGTCGTACGACGCCGCCGACGACGACGCCAATCCACCGGGCGGCCCCCCGCAGCTCGGTCCCGGTGAGCAGCAGCCGCCAGCATAGGGATCAGCCCGGTGGCCGCTTTTGAGCTGAGCCATCGGGCTGATCAAGGGCGGCGTTGGAACGCCTGTTCGTGCGTTGTGCCGCCGGTATTTGCCGTTGCGCGAGGATCCTCGCGCTCCGTCATGTCCCCCGCGGCGGTCTGGCGGCCCATCGCCTCGTTGGCTGACCCCCCGAGGATCGCCACCGAAGTCCCGGTCCACCAGCACCGCCGACAGGAGAATCATCGGGCCGCGAGCTCGCGTCCGCATACGTCCGGACGGACTAACTTCTCCGGCCGCGAATTCCTGCATTTGCCACGCGGTTCGTCAGCCGTCCAGCAGGGCTGCCAGGGCGTCGGCCGCCGGGTTGTTCAGCCAGATCGTCTGGTCGGGCGGCAGCATCCCGCGCGCCACGGCCCGGTTCATGACCCGCACCACGATCCCGCAATAGCGCGCAGCGGCGAAAACCTCGTACCAGTGGATGTCGCTGACGTCGCGGCCGCTGACTCTGGCGTAGTGCTCGCACTGCTCGTCACGGGTGAGATCGCCGGGCAGCCGCTCGCCCCCGACGACCTCGTGCATCGTGCGGTCGAACATCAGCCACCAGCCGAGGTCCTGCAGCGGCTCCGCGATCGACGCCGCCTCGAAGTCGGTGATGGCTGCCGGCTCGCCGCCGCGCCAGATGATGTTCCCGGGCCGGGGGTCTCCCCAGGCCAGGCCCACCTCACGCTTGGCCGGCATGCGCTCCTCGAGCCACTTCCAGGCCGATTCGAGCAGCGGGTGCTCGCGGCCGGCCAGTTCGTCGTTGGCGTAGGTACGCCAGAGCGCCATCTGGGCCGCGGTGCCGGGCTCGGTGCCGGGCGGGACAAGCCAATCCAGTCCGAGCTCGCGCCACGGAACGGTGTGCAGGGTCGCGAGCGTGCTGAGCCCGTTGCGCAGCATCGTCGTGCGGGTCGCCGCGTCGATCCGGGTCCAGAAACCCTCGGTCGGATACGGCGGGCTCTCGGTCGGAACGTCGCCGCCGACGTACTCCATCACGAAGAACGGCTGCCCGAGCAGGCTCGTGTCGGGCTCGTATCCGAGCAGCGGGGCGAGCGGGACCCCGCCCGCTTTGTGCAGCGCCTCCATCACCCGGTACTGGATCGCCACCTCGATGTCACCGGGGTTGTCCGGATGATCGGGGGCCTGCCGCGGATAGACCGGCGGGTCGGGTGTCTCGATGCGGGCGACGACGCGGCGCGCGGCTTCGGCTCCGCCGGATTCCTCGAGGTCGACGATGAGCGTCACGGCAGAGAAGCCACTGCTCGGTTTCGAGATGCTGCTGATCGCGAGGCGGTCGCCGCCCGGCAGCCGCGAGGTCAGCCAGCGCTGCAGTTCGCTCGTCGCCTCAGGGGAAAGCGGCTCTTCGGTGCTGACGCTCAGCGCAGCCTCCTCGGGACGGGCGTCAGGGTCGTTCCTGGCACGCCTGCCAGCATCGCATGCAGCCGATTCGCCGGTCGCAGACCCGCGCTTGCGCTCGGCGGATCAGACCGACGGTGCCGGTTGCGTCAGCCGGGCGTGCTGCTCGACGCGTGCCGCCTTCAGCCGGCCGAGGACCTTGCCCAGGATGACGGCGAGCGCGGCCGCGAGCACGGCCGACGCGACGGCGGCCGCCGCCATCGCGAGGGGATGCGCGCCGAGCATCGACCAGATCGGGCCGAGGCTCGGGATGGTCGCGAAGTTCAGCACCGTGGACAGCCCGACGATGGTCCACACGGCGACCGTCGGCGAGATCTCGCCGACGCGGAGGTCACGGGTGGCCGCGGGCCGCGCCGCCGCGAGCGCGAGCAGCGGCAGGGCCGGAGCGAGGTACCAGCCGTAGAGCACCGGGCCGAGCAGACCGAGGGCCAGCAGGCCGAGTCCGAGACAGTCGCGCGTGGGCGGCTGCCAACCGCCCGTCGTGGGGCTACGCCGGGGACGCAGCAGCAGCGCTGCCAGCGCGACGCCGACAGCGGCCGCCACGGCCCGAGCCGCCGAGAGCAGACCTGAGTCGCTCGGATGAGCTCCCACCAGCCAGGCCATGCCCCGGATGGTGTTGGTGATGATGTCGGGCGGCGCGATCCCGGTGCGCAAATGCCCCGGGGTGCCGAAGTTGTGCAGCCAGCCCAGACCGCCGCCGCTGAGCAGCATGGACAGTACGACTGCGAACGCGACCGCACTCACATCCGTTGCCAGGCTGCGCAGCCGCGCCCGCACGGTCGGCCCGGCTGCCAGCACGGCGCAGAGCGACAGGTACGCCACCCCGAGCGCCACCGGCAGCTTCACCATCGCGCCCAGCGTGCACAGCACGATCGCCAGCCAGCGTCGCCGCGCGCTCGTGCCGGTGCCTGATCGGGCCAGTGCCAAGGCGCTGATGAGCAGCGCCGTCGCCACGGCATCCAGGTGAGCGCCGGCCACCAGGTGCACCAGCACGAGCGGGTTGGCCGCAATGGCGATGACCACGACGGCGCGCCGTGACGGGGCGGCCATCCGCGCGGCGACCACCACCAGGAGCACGACCGCGATGAGCGCTACCACCCGCAGGATCAGCAGCGACAGCACCGGCCGGCCCGCCGAGGCGGCGGCTCGCTGGATGGCGACGGCGAACCCGCCGTAGGGCGGCCGCGTTCCGCGCCAGCGCGGGTCGACGGCGGACAGCAGCGCTCCGGGCCCGAGCTGGCTGACGACGGCCTTGGCCGGGTCGAGGCCGCGCCGGGCGAGCTCACCCTGGGCGACGTACGCGTACGCGTCGCGACTGCCGATGACCGGACCGATCGCGAACGGCAATCCCCACGCCGCCGCGACCAGCGCCGCAGCCCGCGCTTGCAGCCGCGCCGACGCCGCGAGGCGCAGCAGGAGCCACCACATGAGCGTGAGCAGGAACAGGGCGGGAACGAGCACGAGCAGGTAATCGGCGGTCCTGGCATGATTGGGGGCGACGACGGCAAGCATCCCGAGCCAGCTCGTCGGATTCCGCGAACCCGGTTCGGGTCCGAGCCGGCCCCACGACACCACGACCGCAAATCCGAGCAGCAGACCCAAGCAGGCGAACGCGAATGTCTCGCCACGCCGAACCGGGTAACGCCGACCGACACCCGCCAGAGAGGACAGTGCACTGGTGACCGTCCTCGACCTGTCGGAGGCCGATGCCACCAAGCCTGATGTCGCTGATGACTCTGATGTCGCTGATGACTCTGATGTCGCTGATGACTCTGATGTCGCTGATGACTCAGTGGTGACCGCGGCGGCCGCACCGGCAGCCGTCACCGTCCCGGTGACGCCGCTGACGTGGCTGAAGTCGACGCTGATGTCGATCCTCCTCCGCGTCGTGCGTGGTTTTGGGAAGTATCCCTGGCTTGTCGCCCCGTTGGTTTGTTGCCTACCGCTGGCGCTTCACCTCACCGGCTCGGACACTCCCGCCGAGGCCTACCGGGTGTGGCTGTTCCACCATTTCGGCTTCACGATATGGAATACGCAGTGGTACGGCGGTCACACCGTGCTGGGCTACAGCGTCCTTTTTCCGCCGCTGGCCGGAATTCTTGGTTCCGGAACGGTGGGGCTGGGCGCCTGCACGCTCACGGCCTTCTGGGCGACGCTGCTGGTCAGGCGCGAAACCGGACGTCAGCACCGGTTGGCTCTGCTGGCTTTTTCCGCCGCTGTGGTGGAAAACCTCGTGGTCGGCCGGATGGCCTTCGCGGTCGGGCTGGCGTTTGCCGTTCTGGCCCTGCTGCAGGTGTCGCTCCAGCGCCCGCGCCGGGCGCTGCTGTCGGCAACGCTGACCTCGTTGGCGAGCCCGCTGGCCGGTTTCTTCCTGGTGCTGGCCGCGCTCGCCTGGCTGCGTTCGAAGCCGGTGCGCACGTTGCTCCCGTTCGGCGGCGCGCTGATCGGTGCGGCCGCCGTCCTCATGTTCCCCGAGCAGGGCACTTTCCCGTTCCCGTCGTCGACGCTGATCGCGGTGCTCCTCGTATCGGCCATCGGGCTGGTGATTGTCCCGCGCGAGTCGGTGGTGATCCGCCGGGCGCTCGTGATCTATGCCGCGATCGCGATCCCGCTGTTCATCGTCCCCAATCCCATCGGGGGAAATCTCGCCCGACCGGGAAGCCTGCTGGCGGTGCCGGTCGCGATGATCGCGCTCCGCGATCGCCGGATCTGGGCTGGTCTGGTCCTCGTGCCGCTGCTGGTCTGGCACTTCGAGCCGATCGTGCCGGCCCTGGCCAGCAGGGGTGATCCGGCGGCGAAGCAGTCCTATTACACCGGGCTCATCGATTACCTGAAGGGTCACGACCAGCCGTTCGGCCGGCTCGAGATTCCCTTCACGCGAAGCCACTGGGAGGCGCGTTACGTCGCCCCGGCAATGCCGCTCGCGCGTGGCTGGGAGCGGCAGCTCGACCTGCGCTACAACGCGATCCTCTACTCCAAGGACCTCAACCAGGCGACCTACCACGAGTGGCTCGTGGAGAACGGTGTGCGCTGGGTGGCGCTGCCCAGCGAGCCGCTGGACTCCTCCAGCGACGGTGAACTGAAGATCATTCGCAGCCGGCCGTCGTACCTCCACGAGGTCTGGCACGACGCGAACTGGCAGCTGTGGACCGTGAGCGGCTCGGACGGACTGACGAGCGGCCCGGCCACCATGAACAAGCTCACTGCCGACTCGTTCACCCTGCACTTCAACGAGCCCGGTAACGCGCTGGTTCGCATCCACAGCAACCCGTACTGGACCGTCGCCGGTGACGCGTCGGCGTGCATCAACTCGACGTCCGAGGGATGGACCTCGGTGACCAGTTCGGGGACGGGTGACGTCACGGTCGTCAGCCGGTTCTCGCTTGGCGGCGGCAGCGTCTCGAGTTCTTCGGATGGCGGATGTCTGCCACCATTCTGAGCCGGCCGCGGTCGTCCTGGGTCGCCGCCCCTCCGCAGCGCCGTCTCCTCGCGACGGTGGCCCTTGTGCTGCTCGGAGCGGCGATCTACGCGGCTTTCGTGGCCCCGATCCGGCAGGTCGACCTCGACGTCTTCCTGCGCGCCGGACAGGCCGTGCTGCACGGCCACGACCCGTATTCCAGCACCCACAGTGAGACGATTCGCACCAACGCCGCGTTCGTCTATCCGCTCGCCGTGGCCTGGTGGTTTGCCCCGCTGTCGACCATCGGTGCCAGCCATGTGGTCTACGCGATCGCCTCGCTGCTCGCCATCGGACTCGCGTGCTGGTGGGCGCGTCCCGGCCAGCCCCTGATCGCCGCCCTGGTGATGCTGTCCTCCGCAGCGGTCATCGGGCTGCAGGACGGGTCGGTGAACCCCTGGCTGCTGCTCGGCCTGATCGCGGCCTGGCGCTGGCGCGACCGGCCCGTGGTCAGCGGGCTCGCGGTGGCGGCGCTCGTCATCTGCAAGCTCTTCCTGTGGCCTGTCCTCGGATGGTTGCTGCTCTCACGTCGCTATCGCGCCGCCGCCATCGCCATGGTGGTGACCGCCGTGACGCTGGTGGGGGGATTCACCTTCGGGCCGCTCGGGAGCAGCGGCTACGCGTCGATGCTGCACGTGCTCAGCGGCCTCGAGGCGCCGCACGCCGCGGGCCTTTCTGGCCTGCTCATCCACTGGCACGCGTCGCTTGCGCTGGCCACCGTCATCGCCACCGCTATCGCGATGCTGCTGCTCGCCGCGGCGGGCTACCAGTACCGGCGCGGCGCCCAACAATTCCGATACTCCCGCCAAGCGGGGGATGTCGGCCGCGAGATACTCGTCTTCGGGGCGGCGGTGGTGGCGGCGCTGTTCGCATCGCCCATCGTCTGGCACCACTACTACCTGCTGCTGGCAGCTCCGCTGCTGGTCGCGACCCGTTCGGTGTGGCCGTTCGTCGTGCTGAGCCTCGCCAGCTGGGCGGCAGCAGCCCCGCACGCCACCACTCAGGTGCACACCGCGATCGGTTACGTGCTGGGCCTCGGTGGCATCGGGGTGATCGCGGTCATCGCGGGCGTGCGGGCCTGGCGTCAGCCGTCCTCCAGCGACAATGCACTGACCAGGGCATACGCGGCGGTGCGGGCGGTCCGCCCGGTGGCCGTGACGGCGGCGATCGCGGTGCTGGTGATCGTCGGGGTCTCGGTCTTGCTGAAGGTTTCGGTCGGCGGCGGCTGGGGGGCTCTGGTCACCGTCGTGGAGACCGCCGGCGTGCTCGCTTACGTGTGGTCCAGGCGAGCGGACACCGCTCAAGTCGAACGCGGACTAGTCCGAAGTAACTAGTCCGGAAGCAATGGGGCCTCCGGGACAGCCTGAAAAGGAGGCTCGGCGTGCTTGACCCCATGGCGTGCTTGAAGGACGGCATCCCCCTCTCGCTGGTCTCGGACCTGCTGGACGAGGACGGGCCGGACAGCTCGTGGATCTACGAGCAGGAGCCGGCCGACACCTCCTGGACCCTGGATCCAGGGGATCCAGGGCGGAAGGCGGCGCTCGCCGGCTGACTTCGGGGGCCGGTGAAACTCCTCGCGGCCGCCCCGCGAAGATGAAGCATGCAGTTGCGGCTCGGCGGCACGGCCGCCTCGAACCGGGTGTACCGGGTGGCGGTGGGTCTCGGCGGCGGCCTGTTCCGGCTGCTGGATCTGCGCCGTGACATTCACGGCGTGGAGAACGTGCCCAGCGGCGGTGCCGCGATCCTGGCGATCACCCACTTCGGCTACCTGGACTTCGCTCTGGTCCAGCACGCCGTCTGGCGCCGCCGCCGCAGGCTGACCCGGTTCCTGGTCACCGACGCCGCGTTCGACCACCGGTTTGCCGGCCCGATGCTGCGGGCGATGCGGCACATCCCGGTGCACCGCGCGGCTGGAGCCGGTGCCTACCGCACCGCACGCCGGGCCGTGCGGCGCGGGGAACTGGTCGGCATCTTCCCGGAGTCGGCGGTCAGCACCACGACCGAACTGCTCCCGCTGAAGAAAGGCGCGGCCGCGCTGGCCGCCGAGACGGGCGTGCCGCTCATCCCGGTGCTGGTCTGGGGTGGTCAGCAGGTGATCAGCAAGGGCATCCCGCTGCGCTGGCGCCGGGCCCGGCACGCCGAGATCCATATCGAGTTCGGCGCGCCCCTGCGTCCCTCGTCGGGTAGCGACCCCGTCGAGGTCACTGCCGCGCTCCGTGCTGCGCTGACCGCCATGATCGCGCACATGCTCCTCGTCGCTCCCGAGCGAGCGCACGAGAACGTCGTGCGCGCCCGGGAGGCGGTCCGCGACCGGCCCGGAGGTCAGCTCTCGGTACGGACCAGCTCACGGAAGACGGCCGCATCCACCTCGGCCGCCTCCGTCGCCGCCAGTCCGGTGAACTGCAGCGCGAGTTCCGGCCCGTCGGCGCGCACGACCAGGGCGTCGGTCTCGAGGACGAGCCCGTCGTCGAGTTCGACGGATACGGCGAGCGCGTAGCCCTCGGACAGGTTGCCGGGCGCACCGGGGTCGAGCGGGTCGCCCGGGTCCTCGGTCAGCACGCGGCAGCCGCCGCGGGACAGGTCGAGCGTGGTCGCCCGGTGTGCCTCGCCGCCGGAGTACAGCCGCACCGGCCGATGGAGCCCGGCGCGCAGGCTGCGCCGGCGCGGTTCATAGGCGACCATCCGGACACCGGTCAGCTCCAGGCGGTCGCCGCCCGCGGCGATGCGTTCCCGAGCCAGCGCGGCCATCACGATGAGCGCATCCGCCGGGGTGGAGAAGCTGCCCCAGACGTTCTGCCCGGCAACGGCGCGGACCGTCAGCGGGTCGGCACTGACCTCGGCGACGACCGTCAGCCCGCCCGGCTCGCTTTCCCACTCCTCGAGCGTCGCGGCATACGCGTCGCCGCCGCCACCCGCCGCGGGACGGCCCGCGGCCTGAGCCAGCATCAGCCCGACCACCGAACCCGGCGCCGGCGCATCCTCGCCGGCCGAAGCGACACCGGTCGCAGCCCAGCGTTCCTCCACCACTCCTGCCCCCCAACACCCGCAATAACGCACGGTTATCAAACGATTACGCTACCGGCCGGTCGGACTTTTGTCTCGGCCCTGCGAGGTCCTGCCCGCACCGGTTGACTTGATACGGCATTTGCCCGCCTATGCAGTACGAACGCGAGATCATGTAAGGCTTATCGATAACGCGCCGATGGGGCGAGAGTCCGTGCCGATCGACTGCAGGAATGAGCCGTATGAGCGAAATGACGAGCGAGCAGGCTGCCGATGCTCTGGTCGGGCATTCACCTTTTCCTCCGATCGCCGATTACGGATTCCTGTCCGATTGCGAGTCGACGGCGCTCGTCTCGCCCGGCGGCAACGTCGAGTGGATGTGCCTGCCGCGGATGGACTCGCCGAGCGTCTTCGGGGCGATTCTCGACCGGGGTGCCGGTGGGTTCCGGCTCGGCCCAGCCGACATGGCCGTTCCGGTCGCCCGCCGCTACCTGCCGGGAACGATGATTCTGGAGACGAGTTGGGGCACCCCGACCGGCTGGATCATCGTCCGCGATGCGCTGCTCATCGGCCCGTGGCACCACGAGGGCGAGCTGTCGCACACCCATCGCCGGGCGCCCACCGACTACGACGCCGAGCACGTGCTGCTCCGCACGATCCGCTGCGTCAACGGCGAGGTCCAGGTCACGATGGATTGCGAGCCGCTGTTCGACTACGGCCGCGAGCCGGCGCGGTGGCACTACACGGACTACGGCTACCACCAGGGCGAGGCGTCCGCTCCGGGCGTCGACCTCACCTTGCGGCTCACGTCAGACCTGCGCATCGGCTTCGAAGGCCCGAAGGCCGTGGCGCGCACGCTGCTGAAAGAGGGCGACTTTCGGTTCGTTGCGCTGACCTGGACCGAGCATCCGCCGCCGTACGACTACGAGGAGGCGTACCGCCGCCAGGTCTGGACCGCCCACCACTGGCAGCACTGGCTGGCCCGCGGCCGCTTCCCCGATCATCCGTGGCGGCGCTACCTGCAGCGTTCCGCCCTCACGTTGAAGGGCCTGACCTTCGCGCCGAGCGGCGCGCTCGTAGCCGCTGCGACCACGTCGCTGCCGGAGACCCCCGGCGGCGAGCGCAACTGGGACTACCGCTACAGCTGGGTGCGCGACTCCACTTTCACGCTCTGGGGGCTGTACTCGCTCGGCTTCGACTGGGAGGCCGACGACTTCTTCTACTTCATCGCCGACATCGCCGACCGTGATCACGAGCTGCAGATCATGTACGGGATCGATGGTGAGCGCACCCTGGACGAGCACATCCTGCACCACCTGTCGGGCTACGAGGGCGCCAAGCCGGTCCGTATCGGCAACGGGGCCTTCGACCAGCAGCAGCATGACGTGTGGGGAGCCGTGCTCGACTCGGTCTACATCCACACCCGCTCACGTGACCGGCTCGACGAGCGGCTCTGGCCGATCCTCTTCCGGCAGGTCGAATGCGCGATCAAGTACTGGCAGGAGCCGGACCGCGGCATCTGGGAGGTGCGCGGGGAGCCGAAGCACTTCACCTCGTCCAAGATGATGTGCTGGGTCGCCTGCGACCGCGGCGCGCGGCTGGCCCGCATCCGCGAGGAGCCCGAACTGGCCGAACGCTGGCAGGGGGTGGCCGACGAGATCCAGGCCGACATCCTGGCCAACGGCCTGTCGGAGCGGGGCGTCTTCACCCAGCACTACGACACCGACGCGCTGGACGCCTCCCTGCTGCTGATGCCGCTGCTGCGCTTCCTGCCGCCGGACGATCCCCGGCTGCGCGCCACGGTGCTCGCCATCGCCGACGAGCTCACCGTCGACGGGCTGGTGCAGCGCTATCGCGTGGAGGTAACCGACGACGGGCTGACCGGCGAGGAGGGCACGTTCACGATCTGCTCGTTCTGGCTGGTGTCGGCGCTGGTCGAGATCGGTGAGCTGAACCGGGCCCGCGAGCTGTGCGAGAAGTTGCTCTCGCTGGCGAGCCCGCTCGACCTCTACGCCGAGGAGATCGACCCGCGCAGCGGGCGCCACCTGGGCAACTTCCCGCAGGCCTTCACCCACCTCGCGTTGATCAACGCGGTCATGCACGTCATCAAGGCGGAGAGCAAGGCGCAGAAGTCGGGCTGGCCGCACGAGCTGCATCCGGAGGCACCGACGCTCGAGGGCGCGCCGCCGCGGCCCGCGTCGGGGGCGACGGTTGCCACCGGTCCGGCCAGCGACTTCGCCGACGGGCTCTAGCGGCCGGCCTCCGCAACCCGCCGCTCAGGCCTCCAGGGGCTGGCGCGGCCAATCCAGCAGTTTGGCGCCGAGCACCGCCGTGTTCAGCGTGAAGCGATCGGCCGGGTTGGCCGGATCCCGGCCGGTCAGCGCCGTGACGCGCTCCAGCCGATACGTCACCGCACGTACCGACAGGTGGAGCCGCCGTGCCGTCTCGGTCGTGTTCCCGCCGGTCTCGTAATACGCGGCGAGGGTCTCCAGCAGCGGAGCGGCGCCGCCCCGCGCTTGGGTCAGCGGCCGCAGGGTGGCGCTCACCAGGTCGGCGATGGCGGTCCGGTCGCGCAGCAGCATGCGGTAGACCAGCAGGTCGTTGGCCGCGACGACGGGCTGGTCGAGCCGCAGGCGAGCGGTGAGCTCGCGGGCATCGAGAGCCTCCTCGTACGACGCGAACACCCCGGCCACGCCGGCGCGGGCCCGGCCGAGCGTGATCTGCCAGCGGCCGACGATGGCCGGGCGTCTGAGCTGAACGGGTGCGGAGGCGCCCGGGCGCGACGAAGGCCCGGCCTCCTCGGAGGGGGCCCCGAGCTCGTGTGACAGGCGGCCCACGACGAAGTCGACGGCGGCGTCGTCGGGAGCCGCGAAGATCACGACCAGGGAACCCTCCTTGCTGGCGACCAGGGCGTTGGCATCGCCTTTGGCGCCGAGCACGGACGACTCGAGCCGGCTGGCGAGAGAGGTGCCGTCGACGAAGGGTGCGCTCGCCGTGATGAGCGCAACGGCGTGTGGCCCGGCCAGGTCGAGCCCGAAATCCGCAGCTCGCGCCGCGACCCCGGTGCTGTCGGGACGACCGGAGATGAGGTCGTCGAACAGCTCCCGCCGCGCGGCTTCCTCGCGCCGGGTCATCTCGCGCCGGGCCAACTGGTGGCCCTCGACCCCGGCCCCGACGACCTCGTCGACCGCCCGCAGCACCGCCTCGCCGGCGTTCACCAGCTCGTCGGGCTGATGACCCGCCGACCGCACGGCCGGCAGGTGGCGCCACAGCCGCCACGCCGCGGTCAGGTACAGCTCGACGAGTGCCCGCAGGGGGACGCCGTCCAGCGCCGCTCGCCGGCCCTGGAACCGGAAGCGGTTCAGTTCCGTACGGGTGACCCGCCGCTGGGTGCCGGCGACGTCGGCAATCACCTCGAGGTAGTTGGCGAGCAGCGTCGGATCGAGCCCACCCGCGTCCGCCGCGGCGTCCGCCGCGATCGACCCAGGAGCGCCAGAGATGGTCAGAGCCTCTTCCGTGCCTGCGGGTTGGCAGCCTCGAGCAGTGAGACGGTACGCGTGAGATCGGCCGGCGTGACGATCCCGACCACGGCAGCGCCGTGGCCCAGCCCGTCGTCCTCCGCGATGACGACCGCCAGGCCGAGGCCCGGATGAGCCGCGATCGCGTCGAGCACTTGCTCGACCGGCTGCGCCGGGCTCACGGTGGCGATGGCGCCGGCTGGGATGGCCACCCGGCGCACGCGCACGCTCTCGCGATCATCCCCGGGTACGGCCGCGAGTGCCTGCGCGGCGACGATGCCGCCGAAGCTGCCGTCGGTGTCGCGCACGACGAGCAGATCGGCCCGGCTCGGCAGCGCCACCTCGGTGAAGGCGGCTCCTACCGACGAGAACGCAGAGACCTCGGGCGGGGGAGCGGACATGACATCGCTGGCCCGCAGGCCGGCGAGGCGCTGGCGGGTCTGCGCGCCGGCCAGGGTGAGCCGGGATCCGGCGATCGCCATGCCGCCGACCAGGATGAACCAGATGCCCGCAAAGCTGACGAACAGCAGGAGCGCAATGCCGGCGGCAACCATCGCCCACCCGCTGCCGATACCCGCGCGCGCTGCCTTGACGACGGCGGTGTCGCGCCGGCCGGTGCGCCGCCATTCCCGGGCGAAGACCAGCTGGCTTCCCGGGGAACCGGGGGCCGGCAAGAGCTCGGCGAGGCCGAGCGCTCCGATGCCCCCGGCCGTGATCAGAGCAGTCGCACCCAGCAGGTCGAAACCCTTGGAGGTGGCGAGCAGGAACAGGCCACCGACGGCGGCCAGCGCGAGGGCGCTGGCCACCAGTACGGCCGGGCCCGCCCAGCTGATCCGGCGCAGGCCCTGCGGGGTGCCGACCTCGCCCGTCGCCACCACGCGACCGCGCAGCAGTCCCACCTCGATGCGCTCGACGGTCTGACCGGCGAGGCTCATCGAGCGTGCCCGGCGCAGGTCTGAGGCGAGGACCGCGCCGAGCACGGCGAGGCCTCCGAGGCCGGCAGCCGAGAAGTACGCCGAGCCGCTCTGGTCCGGAACGGCGAGCTGCAGCGGCCCGGTGGCGAGCACGAAGGTGACGAACAGCCATCCGAGCGCCGCAATGGGCCGGAAGGTGATCCGCGGCCGGCGGTACCGGGTGGCACCGGGGGCGCTGGATCGATCACCAGAGTGAGGCTCCTCGTCGGCCGGGGTGCGGTGGTGGAGCTTGAGCATGACGCCTCGTCTCTCGGGTTTGTTGCGGTCTCTCGGGTTTGTTGCGGTGGAACAGAAAGTTTGGCGACGGGTAGGGCATGCTCACCGACCCGTCCACACGAGTATTTCCGGCAGTTCGACGAACGCAAAGAGTGAATCTTGGCCGCTTTCTGGAGCTCTGCTTGCAGGAATCCGGCAAAGATAACGCTCAGTGCAGCTGCGGTGATTCTCGTCGCGGCGGGATCGGCGACGCCCGCGGCGCAGCGACCGCCTTCATCGGCAGATGCACGGAGAACACGGTGCGTCCCGGCCTGGTGTCCACGTCGACCGTGCCTCCGTGTGCGGCGACGACGGCGGAGACGATGGCGAGCCCCAGCCCGGTGCTGCCCGCCTTCCGGGATCGCGAAGTGTCAGCCCGGGCGAACCGCTCGAAGATGTACGGCAGGAGTTCGGGGGCGATTCCCGGGCCGCTGTCGGCGACCTGCACGACGGTTTCCCCGGCAGCCGCATGCAGGCTGACCTCGATACGGGTTCCTGCTGCAGTGTGCGTCCGGGCGTTCGTGAGCAGGTTGGTCAGCACCTGGTGCAGCCGCGCCCGGTCGCCGAGGACCTCGATGGGTTCGTCCGGAAGCACCAGGTTCACCGGGTGGTCAGGGCCGGCGGCGTGGGCATCGCTCACGGCGTCGATGACGAGTGCGGTCAGATCGACGATTTCCTGCTCGATCGGGCGCCCGGCATCGAGGCGGGCGAGCAGCAGCAGGTCCTCGACCAGGCCGGTCATCCGGGTGGCTTCCGACTCGACCCGGGCCATCGCGTACTGGATGTCATCGGGCAGGTCGTCGCCGGTGCGCCGGGTGAGCTCGGCATAGCCGCGGATCGAGGCGAGCGGCGTGCGCAACTCGTGGCTCGCGTCCGCGACGAACTGGCGTACCCGCATCTCGCTGCGCTGGCGGGCGGAAAGGGCGGTCGAGACGTGCCCGAGCAGGCTGTTGAGCGCCGAACCCATCTGCCCGACCTCCGTGCGCGTGTCGGTGTCCTTGTCGGGCACGCGCTCGCTGAGGGCCACCTCGCCGCGGTCGAGCTGCAGCTTGGAAACGCGGGTGGCGGTCTCCGCGACCCGGCGTAATGGCCGCAGGGAAAGCCGCACGATGATCGTGCCCAGGATCGCTGCGCCGACCAACCCGACGAGGGTCACCAGCGAGATGACGATGGTCAGGTTGGTCAGCGTCGAGTCGGCGTCCTTCAGCGGAAGGCCGGTGATGATGACGCTGCCGTCGTGGTCGGGGTCAGCCGTCGCGAGCACGCGGTAGCGGCCGAGCTCAGGAAGGGTGACGCTGTGCGGGTTGCCGTCGGCGGAGACCTTCAGCAACGCGGCCAGGTCGGCTTCGGGAAGCGCGGTGGGCCCCTGCAAGCTCTGCACGATGCCGGACTGGACGATCGTGTCCCCCCGGCGGACGGCGCCGACGGTTCCGGCGGCGAACCCCTGGCCGCTGAGGAAGTTCGGCGGCCCGTTGTCGTCGTCCCCGCCGTCGGGGCCCCGGCCGCCGTTGGGCGGGAACGCCCCGGAGCGATCGGATGCCGCCTGCAGCTGGCGATCCACCTGCTTGATGACCTGGTTGCGCACGGTCGTCACGCTGATGACGCCGATCACCGCGCAGACCACGGCAAGCAGCGCGACCAGCGCCGCGATCAACCTCGCCCGGAGCGTCCATCTCCGGGGTGAGAGCGCGAACCGGCTGGTCAACGACGGCTCAACGAGCGGGTTTCAGGACGTAGCCGGCGCCGCGCACCGTGTGGATCATCGGCTCGCGTCCCGCGTCGAGCTTCTTGCGCAGGTACGACACGTAGAGCTCGACGACGTTGGCCTGGCCGCCGAAGTCGTACTGCCACACCCGGTCGAGGATCTGGGCTTTGGACAGCACGCGGCGCGGGTTGCGCATGAAGAAGCGCAGCAGCTCGAACTCGGTGGTGGTCAGGGTGATGAGGTCACCGCCGCGCTCGACCTCGCGGCTGTCCTCGTCCATGACGAGGTCGCCGACGACGAGGCGGGATTCGGGCTTGGCCGCGACGGCAGCGCGGCGCAGCAGGCCGCGTACCCGGGCCACGACCTCTTCGAGGCTGAACGGCTTGGTGACGTAATCGTCCCCGCCGGCGGTGAGGCCCGCGATGCGGTCTTCCACCGCGTCCTTTGCGGTCAGGAACAGGACCGGCAAGGAGGGGAAGTCGGCGTGCAGCCGGCGCAGCACCTCGAGCCCATCGAGATCGGGAAGCATGACATCGAGGACCACCACGTCGGGCTTGAACTCCCGGGCGACCCGCAGCGCGGTGTAGCCGTCGCCGGCGGTGCGCACGTCCCAGTTCTCGTAGCGCAGCGCCATCGACAGCAGCTCAGCGAGGGTCGCCTCGTCGTCGACGACGAGGGCGCGAACCGGCCCTCCGCCGGGTCGGGTGAGCTCAGGTTGGTTCATGGCGGTGTGTGACGCGGTAGGTGCTGCTGCGGCTGATTCGGTCCTCATCATGCTGTCCAGAATCGGCGCGATCCCTCACGCTCGACTGTGCGCTACCTGTGAGTGATCTGTGGGCCTCTCCTCTGGGGCGTGAGGGCAATGTAGCCCTTTACGAGTTCTTAACGAGGGTTCCCGCTTGCCTAGGAACTCCTCGGTGACGGCACAGCCGGTCCATAGGGTTCGGGCCGAGGCTTCTCTCAGTAGCAGCGGATGCCGCAGGCAGCCACCGACGACGGGACAGACGCAGTGAGCACCAGGGAGCTCGGCAAGCGCCGGGTCGCGATGGCAACCATGGGGCTGCTGGCGGTCACCGGAGTCGGCACCGGGACCGTCGCCATTCTGGCGAGCCACACCTCGACGGCGTCGCAGGCCGGGGTTGCGACCAGCGGTACCACCGGCTCGTCCAGCACGAGCACCGGCAGCACGGCCTCGAACAACTCGAGCACCAGCAGCACAAGCAGCACCCCGACGTCATCCAGCGCGGGCAGCACGTCGGCGGCAACCTCGGGCGGGTCGTGACCCATGCCGCTCGAAGAGACCCTTCCGCTCACCCCCGCCACGGCGCAGTGGTCGGTGTGGAGCACCACGGCGCGGATCGTCCTGACCGACCCGGCGCACCTGGCGGCCGCCCGCGAGATCGCCACCCGACGCCTCGCCCTGGTCGATGCGGCCTGCAGCCGCTTTCGCGCCGACTCGGAGCTGATGACCCTTCCCACCGGGCGGCCTGCCGGTGTCAGCGAGCAGCTGGCCGACCTGGTGCGTGCCGCGCTGGAGGCTGCGGAGGCCACGGACGGGCTGGTCGACCCGACGATCGGGGGCATCCTGGCCGGCCTCGGCTACGACCGCGACTGGGCCGAGATGCCCGCTGATCGACCCGCGAACCCGGTGCGGGTCCGGCAGCTTCCGGACTGGCGCCAGGTGCGTCTCGATGGCCGGCAGCTGACGGTGCCGTCCGGGGTGCAACTCGACCTCGGCGCTACCGGCAAGGCCTTCACGGCCGACCTGATCGCCGCGCAGATCACCGCCGAACTTCCCGTCGGGACGCTCGTCGCCCTGGGCGGGGACATCGCCACCGCCGGACCGGAACCGGTGGACGGCTGGAACGTCCTGGTGCAGGACCGGCCGGGCGATCCGTCCGTCACCGTGCGGCTCGCCCCGCAGAGCGCCATCGCCACCAGCAGCACGCAGGGCCGGCGGTGGAAGGCGGGCGGCCATCAGCTCCACCACATCATCGACCCGCGCAGTTGCACTCCGGCGGAGGTCGTCTGGCGCACCGCCACCGTCGCCGCGCCCACCTGCGTGCAGGCCAATGCCCTCAGCACGGCGGCGCTGATTGTCGGCCTCGATGCCCCGAGCTGGCTGCAGCGCCACGGCTGCGCAGCCCGGCTGGTCTCGTCGTCCGGCGAGATCGTCACGGTCGCCGGTTTCCCGCAATCCCCACACCTGCCTGAAGAATCGAGGAAGCCGTGAGCAGCATGGCGCTTTGGTACACGGCCCGTGCGACCGGAGTCGTCTCGCTCGTTCTGCTGACGATCGTCGTCGCGCTCGGAATAGCCAGCCGCTCCGGGCGCAGCGCGTTCGGTCTGCCGCGATTCGCCGTTGCACTGGTGCATCGCAACGCGGCCCTGCTGGCCGTCGTCACGCTGGTCATCCACGTGACGACGTTGATGCTCGACGCCTACGCGAAGGTCCGCGTCACCGACCTGCTCGTGCCGTTCGTCGGCTCGCACCGGCCGTTCTGGCAAGGGCTCGGCACGGTCGGGCTGGAACTGATCGCTGCGCTGGTCGTGACGAGCCTGCTGCGCACCCGGCTGCCGGAGCGCATCTGGCGCGGCGTGCACTGGCTCGCGTACGCCGCCTGGCCTGTCGCGTTCTTCCACGCGATCGGCAACGGGACCGACGCCGGTACCGCCTGGATGCGTGCCATCGCCGCCGGCTCGGTGCTGGCGGTCGGCGCTGCCGTCGGGTGGCGTCTCGCTCCGCACTTCGCCGAACACAGCAAGCTGCGCCGGCCGCTGAGCCGGCACCCGGCCCCGGCCCTGGGAAGGACCCGATGAACGCCGCAACGCTCGAGCCCGGCCTGAACTACGACGGCGGCCACACCGAGGAGCTCCATGTCCCGCGATCGGGCGGCGGCCGCCTGCTCGCCGCCGCGGCTCGCGACCTTCGCACGCATGTGGCGCAGGTCGGCCCGATTCCGTGGGCCGGTAGCGCGGACCGGCTGATCCGGCTGGTCGAGGCGGCCGGCCTGACCGGCCGCGGCGGGGCCGGCTTTCCGTCGGCGCGCAAGCTGGCTGCGGTCGCGGCGGGCAAGCGCGCCGTCGTGGTCGCCAACGGGGCCGAGGGCGAGCCGCTCTCCTCCAAGGACCGCGTGCTGCTGACGCGGTCGCCGCACCTCGTGCTCGACGGGCTGCAGCTGGTCGCGGAAGCGACGAGCGCCGCGGAGGCGTACGCGTACGTCCCGGAAGACCTGTGCGCGCACATCACGTCGGCCCTTGTCGAGCGTCATGGCCTGGACCGCGTTCCGGTGGCGGTCGTCCCCGCGCCTGACACGTTCATCTCCGGCGAAGAAACCGCTGCGGCGTCGCGACTTTCGGGGGGCCTGGCCATCCCCCGGGACAAGACACGGATGGTCGTGACGGCGGGAGTGCGCGGGCGCCCGACGCTCGTGCACAACGTCGAGACGCTCGCCCATCTCGCTCTCGCAGCCCGGCGGGGACCGGAATGGTTCCGCGAGGCGGGAACCGCCGACGAGCCCGGCACCTTCCTGTCGACGGTCAGCGGTGCCGTCGCCAGCCCGGGCGTGTACGAATTCGAGTACGGAATCGCCCTCGAGGACCTGCTGGCCGCCGCCGGAGGACCGACGGCACGGCTGCAGGCCGTCCTGGTCGGCGGCTATCACGGGACGTGGGTCCCGTTGTCCGGAGAGCCATCGGCGTCGGCTGCGCCGGTGTCGCGCGCGGGACTGCGCCCCTACGGCGCGTCGCCGGGGGCGGGGGTCATCGCGGCCCTGCCCGCGGCGACGTGCGGCCTGGTGCAGACCGGCCGCATCGTCAGCTACCTGGCCGAGCAGAGCGCCGGTCAGTGCGGGCCGTGCCTGAACGGTTTGCCGCGGCTGGCGGAGGCCTTCGACCAGCTGGTGGCATCGGCCGGGCGGCCCGCGCCCGCAGCCGCGCTGGCCGAAGTTCGCCGACTGGCCGGGCTCGTCGAGGGACGCGGCGCCTGCCACCACCCGGACGGAACGGTCCGGCTGGTCCGCAGCGCACTGGAGACGTTCTCCCAGGACGTGCTGGCGCACCGGGCAGGCAGCTGCATCGCGAAGGCCGGACGATGAGCGCCCGCGTCGCGGACCGCGGCGTCGCAACCGACGTCAGGCTGCACATCGACTGGACCGCGTGCGACGGCCGCGGCCTGTGTATGGAACTGCTGCCCGAACTGCTGGAGACCGACGACTGGGGCTATCCGGTCGTCGCCGAGCGCGGCGCTCCGGTGCCGCTGGACCTGCTCGACGCGGCGCAGGACGCGGTGGCCGCCTGCCCCAAGCGAGCGCTGAAGCTGCTGCCGCGCTGACGACGTCCTGGGCGGCACACAGATCCGACATGTCGATCATGGAACAATGCACTCCAGACCCGTCGCAGACGGCTCACAACGGGTGATAGCGGCAGCCATCGGGATGGCGGGTCGTCACTCTCCTCGGAGCAGGCCGATTTTGCGTGGTCGGCTGCGCGGATGTTTGGGGGAACGCTGTGGTGGACGTGTTGGCCTGGCTGTGGATCGCGCCGATGGTGCTGATCTTCATTGTCGGTGCGATCTCGACCGCTCGGTATGCGCCCGCTGCCGATGCGCCGGGTCGACAGTGGGGGCTGACCCCACGGCTCCTCCCGGCGTTCGGCCGGATCTACGGCGCCATCCTCGTGCTGGCTGCCGGTGCTGGGGTGACCATCGCGATCGTCTGGCCCTTCGGGTACTGGGCACGTCACTCCAATCCCTCCGACCACCGGGTCTACACGTGGGTTGCCGAGCATCAGACGCACTGGCTGCATTCGGTGATGCGGCTGCTGACGGAGATGAGCAACAACCGGCAGACTCAGGTCGTCGCTGCGGCCTTCATGCTCGCGTTGACGATCGTCTGGTTCTTCCACCGCCGCGGGCTGGTCATTTTCGCTCCTGCGGTACTCATCCTGGCCGCGTACGAAATTGAGCACCAGCTGCAGCACACCCTCAAGTTGCTGGCTGCCCGGCATGGGCCGGTGCCGCACGATCTCGGAGCATTCCCCTCAGGCGGCGTTGCCAGGCTGGTCAGTATTTACGGCCTCATCGTCTACCTGGTGCTGCGCCGCCTGGGCAAGACCCGCACCAAGCTCGCCGTCGTGCTCTGGACACTGCTCGCCGCCGCGACCTACACCGAGGCCTACTCGCGGCTGTACCTCGGCAAGCATTGGCTGACCGACATCATCGGCGGGCTCGTTCTTGGCCCGCTCCTGCTTGCCTTCTTCGTTGCTGCCGCCAAGATGCTCGACCGGCCAAGACGCGACCTCGATGTGTCTGAGATCGTCGGCGTGGGTGGCGACTCAGCTGTTGCACGCCAGCCGCGCCAGGAGCAGCGAGCCGCCTCGCAGCGGTCGCCGGCGGACGAACTCGCAGGCGAAGCAGCCGGCATCCAAAGCAGCTAGATCACGGTCGCCTGCTCTGGCGCCGAGAGGTGCGCCTTGGGCGCACCTGACCAGTCTCACAGAGCGGGCACCACGGCATATGCGGCGGCGACGGCGGCTCACCCGCACACGGGCTCCATCCCGACCGTCGGCCCGGCGAGCGCCGGTGGCAGCGCAGGACCGGGCGGCGCCCCGACCGGGCAAAGCGGCGGCACCGCGCCGAGAGGCACCGGCTCCAGCGCACAGGCCGGGATCGGCCAGGCGACGAGTTCGACCGCTCTCGAGACGCTGCTGAAGCAGAGCACGCAGCGGTGGGCCGCAGCGACGATCGGCTCGCAGACCGCGGCTCTGCTCGAACTGTCGACCGGCGCGTCCGTCATGGCGATCGGCGGCTTCTCCGGCAGCGACCCGTCGCCGACCCTGGCGCAGTTCGAGGCCTACGTGAAGGCGGGGGAGATCCACTACTTCATCGCCGGTGGCGGCACGGGCGGTGGCGGCGGTATGGGCGGCAGCGGTGTCGCCAGCCAGATCACCACCTGGGTCACGTCCCATTTCAAGGCCATCACCGTCGGCGGCACCACCGTCTACGACCTGACCCAAGCCACCTCCTGATCGACTCCTGAACACGACCCGACGGCAGAGCTGAGAGAGACAACGATGGAAACGCAAACCGACCCGATGACGGCGGGCAGCAGCCTTGACGCGTGGCTGGCACCAAGCCGACCCGCGAGCGAGCCGCCCGCGGAAGGCAGCGGCCTGCCGGGCACCCGGCGACCGCGCGTGATCGCGGGCGCGGTGGGCCTGCTCGCCGTGGGTGCGCCGCCCACCGGTGCCGGCGGCCCGCCGCCGGCTTGAGGCACCCGCTGGCGGGCGGCGGATCACGATGTAGCAAGCTGACCCCGTGCTCGAAAACGCCACCATCATCGTGACCGGCGCGACCGGTCAGGTCGGACTCCCCGTCGCCCGCCAGCTCGCCAAGAACAACACCGTCTGGGCTCCGGCCCGGTTCTCCGATCCCAAGGCGCGCACGGCGCTGGAGGAAGCCGGAGTGCATTGCGTCGTCGCCGATCTCGGCAGCGGCGAAGGCTACGACGACCTCCCGGCCAAGGCCGACTACGTGCTGAACTTCGCCGTCGCCAAGACCAAGGACAGCGACGCCGACCTCACCGCCAACGCGGAGTCGGTCGGGCTGCTGATGACGCGCTACGCGTCAGCGAAGGCGTTCCTGCACTGCTCGTCCACCGCGGTCTACGCGCCGCAAGGGGGAGTGGGGCTCACCGAGGACAGCCCCCTCGGCGACAACAACCACACCCAGATGATGCCGAACTACGTGCTGTCCAAGGTCGCCGCCGAGGCCGTGGCCCGCAGCTACGCTCGCACGCTCAACCTGCCGACGATCATCACCCGGCTCAACGTTCCTTACGGCGACAACGGCGGCTGGCCCTGGTACCAGCTGCTGATGATGGCGGGCGGCATGGCCATCCCGGTACCGCCCGACGGCGGGGCGTACCACCTGATCCACGAGGACGACATCGTCCGGACCCTGCCCGCGCTGCTCGATGCGGCGTCCGTCCCGGCCGTGACGGTGAACTGGGCCGGTTCGGAGCGCGTGACCATCGAAGAGTGGGTTCGCTACATCGGCGAGCTCACCGGCAAAACCCCTGAATTCACGGTCGATCCGACAGCGATCGAGGGCACACCGGCTGACGTCACCAAGCTGACCTCGATCGTCGGCGAGCCGACCCAGGTCACGTGGAAGGTCGGCATCAAGCGGATGGTCCAGGCACGCAACCCGGAGATGATGGTCGGGGACTGAGGGCCTCAGCCCGCGAGCACGCCCGGCGGCACCGCGGCGAGCGCCGCCTGGATCGCGCCGATGAGCGCCGTCGCCGACTCGGCGGTGAGCTCGACGGCGACGCGCGCATCCGGTCCGAGGGCCGGATTGCGGAAGTCGATGTTGAGGGTGTGCTCGGCCTGCGCGGCGACGGGATGGTCGACGTAGACGCTCGCGTCGGTGAGCTCGAACCAGCCCTTACGTCCCTTACCCGCTCCCGTCAGCGGGATCTGCTCGGTGATGTAGGTGCACATCGTGCTCAGCCCGCCAGCGTCCGGCCGAAGAAGTCGAACACCTTGACCCAGCCGTCGGTCGCGGCAGCCTGCCGGTAGCTCGGCCGGTCGACGGCGAAGAAGCCGTGGCCCGCCTCGTCGTAGCGGTGGAACTCGTACAACTTGCCGTTCTCCTTGAGGGCCGCTTCCAGCTCGTCGACATGCTCCGGCGAGGGGAACCTGTCTTCGTTGCCGAACAGGCCGAGCAGCGGGCAGCCGAGCTGCGGGGTCAGGTGCAGCAGGGGAGTGATCGGGATGGGGAACTCCTTCGGCGGGGTGCCCGAGACAAAGGCCCCGTAGCAGTCCACCGCGGCATCCACCCCGGCCGTGCAGCCGGCGAGGAACGACTGCCGGCCGCCCGAGCAATAGCCGATCGTGCCCACCTTGCCGTTGGCGCCGGGAAGGGCCCGCAGGTACGCGGCCGCCGCGATCACGTCACCCGTCAGCCGCTCGTCCGGCACCCCACCGGCTGCCCGGTTGGCCGCAGCGGCGTCGTCCGGGTCGGCGCCCGGAGCCTCGCGGTAGTGCAGGTTCGGCATGATTGCCGCGTAGCCGTTCGCGGCGAACCGGCGGGTGATCTCCTTGGTCGCGGCGTCGAAGCCCGGCATGTGGTGGATGACGACGACGCCCGGCACCGGCGTCCCCGCTGCCACCACCGGCACGGCGACGTACGCCTCGATCTGGTCACCACCGTGGCCCGCGAGCATCTCGTTGCCGGCTTGCATGGTGGCCTGCATGTGCGCCTACTCCGTTCTCGCGCCTGCCGGTGCGAGACGCGAAGTGCGTGCGATGGACGGGATGGACAGGGCCGATACCAGGACTGCTACCAGCGCGATGACAGAGCTGACCAGGAACGCCCGGTCGAAACCCGACGTTAGTGCGACCCCATGTGAGGATCCCGCCCGGGTCAGGTGCTGGGTGCGCGCGGTGGCCAGCGTCGCCAGTGCGGCCAGCCCGATCGAGCCTCCGACCTGACGCGAGGTGTTCAGCACCCCGGACGCGAGCCCTGCCTGATGGGGCGGAACCCCGGTGGTGGCCGCCATCGCCAGCGGGGTGAACGAGAGCCCCATCCCGAACGTGGCGAAGACCGCTCCGCCGAGCAGGCCGTTCGCGTAGGTGCTCGTGGCGTCCAGCTGGGACATCCAGAGGAAGCCGACGGTGGTGAAGACCATCCCGACCATCAGCACCGGGCGGGGTCCGATCCGGCTGACCAGTCGGGAGCTGAGCTGGCTCGCGATGATGATCGATCCGGTCATCGGCAGGAAGAGCAGGCCGGTGCGCAGCGGGCCGTAACCCAGGACGTCCTGCATCCAGAGTGACTGGAAGTACCACATGGCGAAGAAGATGACGCCGGCAAGCAGCATGACGATGTTCGCGCCCGACAGCGACCGGGAGCGGAACAGTGCCAGCGGCATCAGCGGCGTCTTCGCGAAGCGGGCCTGGATCAGCAGGAAGACGGCCAGCAGCGCGAGCCCGATGGCGAGCGTGATCAGCGTGCGGGCCGACCCCCACCCATGGGTGTCGGTGCTGACGATGCCGTAAACCAGCACCGCGAGACCGCCCGTGCCGGTGATGGACCCGGCGATGTCCAGGCTGTGCGAGGCGTCGGGACGCCGGGCCTCATGCAGCAGCGCAAGCGCGCCGAACGCCACGAGGGCACCGATCGGCACGTTGACGAACAGCACCCAGCGCCAGGACAGGTACGTCGTCAGGATGCCTCCCGCGATCGCGCCGAACGCGCCGCCGGCGCCCGCGACCGAACTCCAGATTCCGATGGCGCGGGTGCGCTCCCGCGGGTCGCTGAACGTGGTCGTGATGATGGTGAGGGTCGCGGGGGAGAGCACCGCGCCGCCGAGGCCCTGCAACGCCCGCGCCGCGGTGAGCTCGCCCGAATTCTGGGCGAGGCCGCCGAGCAGGCTGGCGAGGGAGAAAAGGCCGAGCCCGGCGAGGAAGATGCGGCGCTGGCCGAACAGATCGGCGAGGCGCCCGCCGAGCAAGAGGAAGCCGGCGAAGGTGAGGACGTAGCCGTTGACCACCCACTGCAGGCCGGTCGAGCTGTAGTGCAGGTCACGGCCGATGGCCGGGAGCGCGACATTCACGATGGAGACGTCGAGCACGACCATGAACTGGCCGAGGCAGACGATCGCCAGGATCAGGCCGCTGGACGCCTTCGGCCGCTGCGTGCGTGTCGCGCGATGTGAGTGCTGCGCCGGGCCGGCGGCGATCGCCGCCTGCTCGGGCTGGGTGAGTTGCTGCTCGCTCAAGGGTGTGTCTTTCGTCAAAGGGCTCGATGCCCCGATAAAACGGGGCCGGGAAAAGCCAGCAAGTGCATAAACCTCGACCCCGGTGGGCCGTGATCCATTCCCGACACCGGAAAATTCGCCCCAGTGAGGCACGCGGGCGGCGGTGGTGGGTCATACGTAGCAGACGACGAGCAGGGTGGAAACGTGACCTCTGGATACACGCTGGCGGGCAAGCGCGCGCTGATCACGGGAGCTTCGCGCGGGCAGGGCGCGGCGGCGGCGCGGCTTTTTGTCGGCCTGGGAGCCGCGGTGGTCATCACCGATGTGCTCGACGACGCAGGTGCGGCGCTGGCCGATGAGCTCGGCGCGGCGGCCGCGTACACGCGGCTGGACGTGAGCGACCCGGCGGCGTGGAACGCGGCCGTGCAATCGGCTGCCGAACGCATGGGCGGGTTGGACGTGCTGGTGAACAACGCGGGGATCATCCGCGCCGCCCCGCTGGAGACGATGTCGCTCGCGGACTATCAGGCGGTCGTCGGCGTCAACCAGGTCGGCTGCTTCCTCGGGATGCAGGCCGTCACGCGACCGATGCGCGAGTCGGGCGGCGGCTCGATCGTCAACATCTCGTCGGTGGCCGGGCTGAAAGGCGTCCCCGGGCGTGATCGGCTACGTCGCCTCCAAGTGGGCGATCCGCGGCATGACCAAATCTGCGGCCCTCGAACTCGGGGAGTACGGCATCCGGGTCAATTCGGTACACCCCGGCACCATCGACACCGAGATGGTCAACGGGCCGGACTTCGCGTCCATCGACCGCAGCGCGTACTTCAGCGGCCTGCCGGTCCCGCGCATCGGGCACCCGGGTGACGTGGCAGCGCTCGTCGGTTTCCTCGCGTCCGACGCCAGCGGTTACATCACCGGAGGCGAGTTCGTCATCGATGGCGGCGAACTGGCGGGCAGCCGGCGCCCGCCGACGAAAGCGGATTGAGACGGGCTTCTCGGGAAGGCCCGGGGTTAGCAAGGCCGGGCTCGGTAAGGATTCCGGCATGGCGAAAAACAGCGCGGACGCGGGCAACACCGGAACGGTGACATTGGGCGGCGAGCTGACCGTGGCCCAGCTGGGTTACGGGGCGATGCAACTGACGGGAAAGGGCATCTGGGGCCCGCCGGACGACCCGCAGGAGTGCGTGCGCGTGCTGCGCCGCGCGGTCGAGCTGGGCGTCACCTTCATCGACACCGCCGACTCCTACGGGCCGTACTTCAGCGAGGAGCTGATCGCCGAGGCGCTGCACCCGTACCCGGAGGACCTCGTGATCGCGACGAAGGGCGGCCTGGTGCGCACCGGTCCCGACGTCTGGCCGCCCGTCGGCCGGCCCGAGTACCTGCGCCAGGAAGTGGAGCTGAGCCTGCGGCGGCTCAAGCTCGAGCGCATCGACCTGTACCAGCTGCACCGCATCGATCCGCAGGTGCCGGTGGAGGACTCGCTGGGCGAGCTGGCGGCGATGCGCGACGAGGGCAAGATCCGGTTCATCGGTGTCTCCGAGGTCAACGTCGACGAGCTCGAGCAGTGCCGCCGCGCCGTGGACGTGGTGTCGGTGCAGAACCGCTACAACGTTGCCGATCGGGAGCACGAGGACGTCCTCGACTACTGCGAGCAGGCCGGGATCGCCTTCATCCCGTGGTTCCCGCTCGCCACCGGAAAGCTGGCCGCCCCGGGCAGCGTGCTCGACGGCGCTGCCAAGCGCCACGGAGCCACCCCGGCGCAGCTCGCGCTGGCCTGGGTGCTGCGCCGGTCGCCGGTGATGCTGCCCATTCCGGGGACCAGCAAGGTCGCGCATCTGGAAGAGAACATGAAAGCCGCGACCCTCGAGCTTTCCGACGATGAGGTCGGCGAGCTGAGCCGGGCGGCCTGACCGGCGCGCGCCGATCTTCCCACCGGGTGCGCAGCCCATTCCCAGTCGGGGCACCTAGGCTCTGGTGAACGTTGTGCCTCGGTGCCGAACACACTCGGGCGCTACCTCCGCCACATCACGGGTCCACCCGGGCGCCACGGCGCGGTCAAGGTAAGGGAAGAACAGTGCGCTTTTCCGCATTCACCCGGCACGGCCGGGCGGCTATCGCGATCGGGGCCGCCCTGCTTGTGGCGGTGAGCGCGTGCAGCAGCTCGAGTTCGCCGAACAAGCAGGCGTCCGCCCCGCTGCCGACCGTCAAGGGCAGCTACGGAACCAAGCCCACCCTGACGTTCCCGAGCGCCACACCGAGTACGTCGCTGCAGGTCAAGGTGCTCTCCGCGGGCAAGGGGCCGGTTGTCGCCAACGGTGAGCTGCTCGTCGCCGACTACCTGGGCCAGATCTGGAAGGGCAAGGTCTTCGACAACTCCTATGACCGCAAGGAGCCGATCGGGGCCGCGATCGGTGTCGGGCAGGTCATCAAGGGCTGGGACACGGGCCTGGTCGGCAAGCGTGTCGGCAGCCGGGTGCTGCTGGTCGTCCCTCCAGCTGACGGATACGGCTCCGCGGGCCAGTCCTCCGCGGGCATCAAAGGCACCGACACCCTCGCGTTCGTGATCGACATCGTCTCGGTCTACTCGAAGTCGGCCATCGGAGACGTGCATGCGGTGCCCCAGAAGGTGGCCACGGCGCCGGTGACGGTGACGGGCGCGCTCGGCGCCGAACCCAAGATCTCGGTCGCCAAGGGCGCGGCGATTCCCAAGGCCGCGAAGACGGTCGTGCTCGCCAAGTCCACGGGCGCTCCGGTCAAGGCCGGCTTCGTGATCTTGCAGTACGAGGCCGAGTACTACACCAACACGCTGGCCGATTCGACCTTCCAGCGCGGCCAGCCGGCCGGCGCCACGGTGGGCGTTGCGGGCCAGTCGACCGCCTTCGACGGGATCGTCGGGCTGCCGATCGGCAGCCGGGTGCTCATCACCACGCCGGTGCAGGACTCCTCCGGCAAGACCGCCGGGGCAGCGGTCGTCGTCGACATCGTCGCGCAGAGCGGACCCGCGAAGGCTTCTTGAGGCGTAGCGCACCCGCCATAACGCAGCGTAGTTAAATGGCTGCGAAGTGCGAGGCGGCAGCGGGTTTCCCGCCATCTGCGGTAACGGAAAGTCAGCATTCGGCTTTCGCCGTAACAGGTGCTGACTTATAGTGAGAGCGCCGGGCCGACGGAGGGTACTTGGCGGAATCCCCGTCGAGCCCGGCTCACACAGAGATAACTCTTGCTACACGCTGTAAGCAAGTTTCTATTGCAAAGTTTCTGCGGATTAGGGGCCTCGGGCGGTCCCCGTCCGCCAAGTCGATAGACCGCCCGAAGCTGATCGTTAAACGTTGCGCCCGGGCCGCCCGTGATGTTGAAAGCGCGAAATCACGCGTTCGGGTGACGCGGAGCACGAGGTCCGGGTCTGCGTTCGACCGTCAGGAAGCGAGCGCGAAGCGCCGCTTCGCCACCACCGCAGGCTGCACCTGGCTGGCGATCACGGCGATCGAAAGTCGCAGCTCACGGGGCATGAGCAGGCGGGCACCCGGTACGTCGAGACGGATGCGCGCGGCCCGGGGATCGATGGTGCCCTGCGCGCTGAGCGTGACCGTGCCGTCGGCGTTGGCGCGGACGGTCGCCCTGAGGGTGAGCGGGGTGCTCGCGCCGGCGATCTCGAGCGCGCCTGCGACCGCAAAACCCGTACCCGTCCAGCAGACCGCACGGCTCGCGTAGTGCGCCAGCGGGTGGCGGCCGGCGCGGAAGGGGTCGGCGGCGCGCAGCAGCTCGTCCCACACCGGGTTACCCGTGGTCACGGTCCGCACGTCAACGCAGACGCCGACGCGCGATCCGTTGGGGTCGTCCGCGAGATGCAGCCCGCCGTGGACCGCGCCGAACTCGGCACGCACCGTCGGGGCAATCCGCGAGGCGCGGCCGCAGAACGACACCTTCGAGCGTCCGGTGTCGACGAACCAGTCCCCGGCAGGCGGCAGGAGAGCATCGGAGCCCGATTGCTTGATGCGCATCGCATTCGCCATGCCGCTAATAATGTGACGCCGATCTCGTTCGCGTGAGCAAAAGTCGGCTTTTCGACACCGGTGTGGCACGGCATGACAGGAAAGGTCCGGCCCTGCGGGTCGTCGCCGCGCCCGGCAGCATCCGGCCGGGCCGCGGTCTGCGGCGATAGCCTGCAGCGGATGTCCAGGGGTCCGGACGAGCTGACGATCGATGAGCTGGCCCGCAAGGTCGGCATGACGGTGCGCAACGTGCGCGCCTACGCCGGCCGCGGCCTGCTCGCTCCGCCGCGTCTGGCCGGCCGTACCGGCTACTACGGCGCCGAGCACATCGAGCAGCTCATGCTGGTACGCGACCTGCTCGCCGAGGGGCTGACCCTCGCGGCGGTCGAGCGCGTGCTCGCGTCCGAGTCGCGGCAGACCGCGAGCCTGGCCCTGGCCGTGCTCCGGACGGTGCGCGATCCCTGGCGCCCGGAGGCCGAGGAGGAGATCGACGCGCTCACCCTGGCCAAGCGTGCCGGGGTGCCGCCCGACCCGAAGCTGGTCCAGCAACTGGCCGAGGACGGGATCATCAAGGTGCTGCCGGGCGGCCGCTTGCGGCTGCTGCAGCCGGACCTCATCGAGGCCGGGCAGCAGGTCATCGCCCTGGGCGTGCCCGCTTCTGCGGTGGTGGCGGCGCAGCGGAAGGTCTCCGAGCACGCGAAAGCCGTTGCCAACGTCTTCGTCGAGCTCATCGCCACCACGGTGTGGCGGGACTTCGTCGAACGCGGCATGCCCGAGGAGGAGTGGGCGCACATCCGTGACGTCGTCGCGACGCTCGTCCCGATCGCCGGGCAGTCGCTGCTCGCCACCTTCCGGGCCGCCATGCGTGACCGTGTGGACGAGATCGTCCCGACCGTCTTCCCGCAAGCGCAGCCGCTAAACGAGTGATTCGACACCCTTGACGTGACATTGAGAATGTCACATTCTCGATGCATGACAGCCACCGACCTGCAGGCGGCAGGTACCGACCGCGCGCCGGGCAAGGGTGAGCGCGAGCGAAGGCAGCAAGTCGGCCGTGAAGAGATCGCCGCCCGCCTGATCCGTTCCTCGCAGAAGGCAAGTTTCGATCCGCTCGTCGAGATCGACTGGGACGCGCCGCTCGACCTGGACCGTCCGAGCGTTCCCTGGCACCGCAGCTCGCTGTACGGCACGCCGCTGTGGGACCGCATGAGCGAGCGCCAGCGCGCCGACCTCACCCGCCACGAAGCCTCCAGCATCTCCAGCGTCGGGATCTGGTTCGAGCTGATCCTGATCTCGATGCTCACCCGTCACGTCTACGACCGTGACCCGCAGACCAAGCACGTCCAGTACGCGCTCACCGAGATCGCCGATGAGTGCCGGCACTCGGTGATGTTCGGCAAGATGTCGGAAAAGCTCGGCTGCCCGGCCTATGGCCCGGGCAGCAAGGGCAAGGCGCTCGGCAAGTTCTTCCGGGCGACGGCCAATCCCGTCGAGATCTTCGCGGCGGCACTCTTCGTGGAAGAGGTGCTCGACGCGCTCCAGCGGGAGGCGAGCAAGGACGAGGACGTCCAGCCGCTCGTGCGTGACGTCATGCGTATCCACGTCGTCGAAGAGGCGCGTCACATGCGGTACGCGGCGGAGGAGCTCGCCAGGCAGTGGGAGAACGTGCACGGCCTGCGCCGATTCGTCAGCTCCATCCGGCTCGCCGTCTCGTGCCTGACTGCCGCCGGGCGCCTCGTGCATCCGCGCGCGTACGGCGCCGTCGGCCTCGACATCGCCGAGGCCAAGGCGGCCGCTGCGGCAAACCCGCACTGGCGTGCCACGCTGGCGTTCGCGTCCCGCAAGGTCATGGCCGACTTCGAGGAGCTCGGGCTGCTGGACGCCGCCCCGGCGCGCTGGATCTACCGCCGCGCCGGGCTGTGGCCGGCGGCCTGAGGCGCCCGGCACCACCTACTGCGGCGGCGTCGGAAGGATCAGGTAGCTCGGCGCCGACGGCGTGCTCGTGATGGTCGCCGATCCTGCGGCCGACACCACGAAGCCGATGTTGACGCCGGCCGGAAGGATGGCGTCGATGCGCGGAAGCGTGAACGCGACGGCCTGCGTGCCGGTCGCCGTTGCCGAGGTCGAACTCAGCACCGAGCAGCTGCCACCGAACTTTGAGACGATCAGGCTGAGTGTCAGCGGAACGCTTCCCGACGCCTGCACATGGAGCAACCCCGGTGCCGGGCCGTGGAGGGGAACCGGCCCGGGGGCCGGAGACTGCCAGCGGCCTTCCAGCCCGGGCGCGCAGGGCCCGCCCAAAGCCGGCCCGACGCTCTGGTGGGTCTGCACCGCGACCCCGGGGTCCGGTTGCAGCAGGTCGCCGCTGGACAGGTAGACCTTCCAGGTCGTGGCCTGCGGAGCGGGCTGAGCCGGGGGCAGGTGCCCGAGCGGCGCCGCCGGCTGCCCGTGCGGAACGTAGGCCGAGCCGCCGCCCGGCGCTGGGCCGGCGACAGGTGCCTGGCCCTGGATCGGGCCGGTGGCCGGCAGTGATCGCTGCGCTGGGGGTGGGGTGTAGACGAAGTGCGAGTGCGCCGGCCGGCCCGTGGGGTCCGGCGCGAGAAGCGGCACCTTCGAGGCCGCAGCAGGGGAAGATCCGCCGCTGTGCAGCATCATGCTGCCGACCCCGACGCCGCCGAGCGCGACCACCGCCGCGCTCGCGACGGCGACGAGCGGGGTGGGCATGGCAGGTCCAACGAGGTAGGTGTGACGCGCGTTACGGCTTTTCGTGCCCCTACAAAAGCGGACGAATCACCCGAACCGTTAGGCAGCGCAAAACAACTTGCCCTCCGACCGGGTGACTTCCACTACCTGCCTTACAAAGGGCGTCACAACTCCGGTAGAAAACTGGTTCTAGGGATCGTCAGGGAGGACACGCGGACACTCTCCGCGGCCAGGCAGGAGCGCGGTTTTGATGGATGCGACGACCTACGTCAGCACCGAGTTGGTCCTGGACCTCCTGATGCCCGGCGACGCCCCCGTTCCCGTGACCGCACGCTTCGGCTTCCACACCGAGGACCCCTTCGCGATCACCCTCAACTTTCTCGTCGAAGGCGGCGAATGGGTCACCTGGACCTTCGCTCGCAGCCTGCTCGAGGAGGGCCTCAACGCCCCGTCCGGCGACGGTGACGTCCAGCTCTGGCCCGGTGAGCGTGACGGAGCCGCCGTGCTTTACCTGCGCACCAGCAGCCCCCATGGCTCGGCGACCTTCGTCCTCCCGCTGGCCGGCACCACGGAGTTCCTGCTGCGCACCTACGCGCGCATCCCGCTCGGCGGCGAGTCCGACTACCTCGACCTCGACAGCGAGCTCGCGGTGCTGATGGGCGACCTCGACAACTGACAGTCGGCTTACAGTCGGCTGACCGTCGCTTGATCGGCCGCCGCTCCGGCAACTCCCGGCCGGCTGCGGCAATCTAAAGGTTGTGAGCCACGACCCTGCCGAGGATCTGCGCCGTATCGCGTACCTGCTCGAGCGGGCCCACGAACCCAGCTATCGCGTTCGCGCCTTCCGCCGCGCCGCCGAGGCCGTCGAATCGCTGAGCAGCGACGAGCTCGCGGCGCGCTCGAACGCCGGCACCTTGCGGGAGCTGCCCGGCATCGGCGAGGTCACCGCCCGCACCATCGACGAGTCGTTGGCCGGCGAGGTGCCGGTCTACCTGCGCCGGCTGGAGGCGACGGGTGGGATCCCGGTCAGCGAGGCCGGCGCCGCGCTGCGCACGCTGCTGAAGGGCGACCTGCACAGTCACAGCGACTGGTCCGACGGCGGATCGCCGATCGAGGAGATGGCTCGGGCCGCCGCCGAGCTCGGCCACCAATACCTGGTGCTGACCGACCATTCGCCGCGGCTCACGGTCGCCAACGGGCTGTCGGCGGAGCGGCTGCGCCAGCAGCTCGACGTGGTCGCCAAGGTCAATGAGGACCTCGCCCCCTTCCGGCTGCTGACCGGGATCGAGGTCGACATCCTCGAGGACGGCACTCTCGATCAGGACCCCGAGTTGCTGGCCGAGCTGGACATCGTCGTCGCCTCGGTGCACTCCAAGCTGCGGATGCCGGGCGAGGCGATGACCCCGCGGATGGTCCGCGCCATCGCCAACCCCAACGTCGACGTGCTCGGGCACTGCACCGGCCGCATCGTCGTGGGCAAGCGTGGCCGCCAGGAGTCGGAGTTCGACGCCGAGATCGTCTTCGCGGCCTGCGCCAGGTTCGGTGTCGCGGTGGAGATCAACTCCCGCCCCGAGCGCCTCGACCCTCCCAAGCGGCTGCTGCGGCTCGCGGTCGAGGCCGGCTGTTACGTCAGCATCGACACCGACGCCCATGCGCCCGGCCAGCTCGAGTGGCAGTACCGGGGCTGCGACCGGGCGGCAGCCTGCGGCGTTCCCGAGGAGACGATCGTCAACACCTGGTCCGCCGACGACCTGCTCGCCTGGGCGGGTCGAGCCCGCTAACGCCCCGAGTAGTTGCGGGGTGCCCGGTAGCCGGGGCCCCGCTCGGGAGGCCCGGTGCGTGACGTCCAGCGCCACTGCACCGAGATCCGGCCGGTGTGCAAGCCGGGGACCGGTGGCACGCCGTGCAGCCAATCGGCTTGAGCCCGGCCACCGAGCACGAACAGGTCCCCGTCGCCGGGCTGCAGGTCGACGCCGCCGGGCTGCTCACCGCGGATCCGGCTGCGCGGACCTGACCCCGGTCGCAGCGGGGTGAGCTGCCAGGGCCGGCGGGTGCCGAACGTGAGGATCGCGATCAGCGTGTCGGTGGTGTAGCGCAGTTCGCGGTCACGGTGCGGGCCGAGCGCGTCGCGGCCGTCCCGGTAGTACGCGAGCGCCGGCCCGTCGAAATCGACGCGGTACCGCTCGCGCAGCTGCAGCAGCGCAGCTTTGAGCACCGGATGGGTGCCCCGCCCGATGCTTGCTCCGAGCCGCGGCTCGGTGACGTAGTGGTCGTAGCGCCAGAGCTTGGAGGCTCGCCAGTTCAGTGTCGAGGCGAGCTCGCGGAAGGTGGCGCCTTCGTCGCGGTGCCAGCCGCGCCACAGGTCGACCCAGGACGTGCGGTCCAGCCACAGGCGCTCCGGTGCCTGCGGCGCAGCCGGTGCAGCCGGGGCAGCCGGTGCAGCCGGTGCAGCCGGGGCAGCCGGCTCAGCGCGATTCGCCTGATCCGTCGTCCCTGTCACCCTCGCTGTGCTCACCGCTTTTCTCGTCACCCGTTCGGCGGGTCGCCTCGGCGGCCTGCTCGTACCCTTCACCCTGATCGTCCGGAATTATCCCCCCACCGACGCCGGCCTGGTCTGCCGGGTCCTGCGCCGTCATGCCCTGCTCGCCAGTGTCGCTCATAGGCCCTACCTGCCCCGCTGAGCTGCACCGATGCGCCACACCAGCGACACATTGAAAGCAGAGGAAATTCGGGGTTCAGGTGCCCATTAGGCCATCCGATGTAACTGGGGTGCCCCTGAAAGGGGGCCGCGCCGGGATCAGCCGAATCCTGCCCGCTTCCGGTGCGCCTCGACCTTAACCCTGGGCAGGGACGGTGGATCCACACCCGGAACGGTCGCTCAGCCAGGGCGCCGATGACGGTGAGCGGCCTGGACGTGAACTTCCGGACGGGTGCTGGTGAGCCGGCTCGCAGCGTGGCATCGCGGGTCAGGTTCGCTTCGCCGTAGGCGTCGCGGAGGCCCTCATGTCCGTCGCCGTCTTGAGGCGCGCTGTCGCGCCGAAGCGGAGCCGTTTGTCCACGCTCGGTCTGCTCCTGATCGCGCTGTTCGCCGGCGTCCTCGCCATGACCGGTTGCACGGTCGGATCGAGCAGCAGCGTCAACCCCATCAATCCGGCCAACCGGCCCACGACGATCACCGGCTACACCAACGGCAAGCTGCCGGCATCGCAGCTCTACGTGGTCAACAGCACCTGCACGCTCTACCGTCCGGCAGTCGGCAGCTACGAGGCCATGATCGCCGCGGCCCGCGCTTCCGGCGTCAACCTCTCGGCCGCCGAGTGCTACCGCGACTACGCCGGCCAGGTCTACGAGCGCAATTACTGGTGCAAGCTCGGCATCTGCGCCAACGCCGCGGTGCCCGGCTACAGCAACCACGGGTGGGGCAAGGCCGTCGACCTGCGCGATCAGAACGGCAGCCTGACCTTCAACTCGGTCGGCTACAAGTGGATGGTCGCCCACGCCGGTCAGTACGGCTGGAACCACCCCGGCGGGGTCAACGAGGCCTGGCACTGGGAGTGGGTCGGTGACGGCGGGACCATGCACGGCTACCCGATCCGGCCGGACCTGATGACGTTCAACCCGTAAGGAACTCGAGCGTTTCCCTGCCCTACGGAATCAGTCGCTGACCGGCGCCGCGTCGGACTCGATGGCGGGCTCCGTCGCGGTACGTCCGCTGTCGAATCCGTACCGGTCGATGGCCTCCTTGACGGTCTCGGCCGCGAGCTGTCCGGCATGGGCCAGCTGCTCGAGCGCCGCGATCGCGATCGAGGGGGCATCCACCCGGTACCAGCGGCGCAGGGCCGCGCGGGTGTCCGAGCGGCCGTAGCCGTCGGTGCCCAGCGAGCTCCACGGGCCGGGCACCCACCGCGAGATGAGATCCGGGACGGCCCGCTGGAAGTCGCTGACCGCGACGATGGGAACTCCCGGCGCCAGCGTTGCGCTCACGTACGGAACCTGGGCGGGCTCGTCGGGATGGATCAGGTTGTGCTGCTCGCACGCGATCCCGTCACGGTGCAGCTCGTTCCACGACGTCACCGACCACAGCTCGGCGGCCACGCCCCAATCCTGCGGCGAGCAGCTCCTGTGCGCGCTGGGCCGCCAGCATCGCCGTGCCGCTGGCCAGCAGGTTGACCGCGGGGCGCTGAACCGCGGCCGACGTCGCCGGCACTGTCGACGGCACCGTCGACGGCGCCGGGCGCCGGAACCGGTAGATGCCGCGCAGCAGCCCGCGACGTCGAGGCCTTCGGGCTCGGCCGGCTGCGGGAACGGCTCGTTGTAGAGCGTCAGGTAGTAGAAGACCGGCTCGTCGCGCTCGCCGTACATGCGGTCGAGGCGCCTCGCGCACGATGTAGCCGCAGCTCGTAGGCGAAGGCCGGGTCGTAGGACGACGCACGCCGGGTTCGTGGCGGCCAGCAGCAGCGAATGGCCGTCCTGGTGCTGCAGCCCCTCGCCGTTCAGGGTGGTGCGCCCGGCGGTCGCGCCGAGCAGGAAGCCGCGGCCCAGCTGATCGCCGAACGCCCACATCTGGTCGCCGGTGCGCTGGAAGCCGAACATCGAGTAGAAGACGTAGACCGGGATCATCGGGACGCCGTGGGTGGCGTACGACGTGCCGGCCGCGATCACGCTTCCCATGGCACCGGCCTCGCTGATGCCCTCGTGCAGGATCACGCCGGTGGTGGACTCCTGGTAGGAGAGCAGCAGGTCGCGGTCGACGGCCTCGTACCGCTGGCCGTACGGCGAGTAGATCTTGGCGGTCGGGAAAAGCGAGTCCATGCCGAACGTGCGGGCCTCGTCCGGGACGATCGGCACGAACCGCTTGCCCAGCTCCGGGTCCTTCATCAGCTCCTTGAGCAGCCGCACGAAGGCCATCGTGGTGGCGACGGCCTGCTTGCCGGAGCCGCCCTTGAGCACGTCGAAGGTCTTGTCGGGTGGCTGCTTCAGCGGCTTGGAACGCACGACCCGGCTGGGCAGCGAACCCCCGAGGGCAGCCCGGCGCTCGCGCATGTATTCGATCTCATCCGAGTCAGGGCCCGGGTGGTAGTACGGCGGGATGTCGCCTTCGAGGTCAGCGTCGCGGATCGGCAGGTAGAGCCGGTCACGGAAGTCCTTCAGCTCGGCCTTGGTCAGCTTCTTCATCTGGTGGGTGGCGTTGCGCGCCTCGAAGTCGGCGCCGAGCGTCCAGCCCTTGATGGTGTGGGCGAGGATGACCGTCGGCTGGCCCTCGTGCGTGGTGGCGGACTTGTAGGCCGCGTAGAGCTTGCGGTAGTCGTGTCCGCCGCGCGAGAGGCGGCGCAGGTCGTCGTCGGACAGGCCCTTGACCATCCGGCGAAGGCGCGGGTCGCCGCCGAAGAAGTGCTCGCGGATGTATTCGCCGGTCGAGGTGCTGTAGGTCTGGAACTGGCCGTCCGGCGTGGTGTTCATCTGGTTCAGCAGCACCCCGTCGACGTCCTGGGCGAGCAGGGGATCCCAATCGCGGCCCCAGACCACCTTGATGACGTTCCAGCCGGCTCCGAGGAAATACGACTCGAGCTCCTGCATGATCTTTCCGTTGCCGCGTACCGGACCGTCGAGGCGCTGCAGGTTGCAGTTCACGACGAAGATCAGGTTGTCGAGCTCCTCGCGGGCGGCCACCCCGATGGCGCCGAGGGCTTCGGGCTCGTCCATCTCGCCGTCGCCGAGGAACGCCCAGACCCGGCTGCGGCTGGTGTCGCGCAGCTCGCGGTTGAGCAGGTAGCGGTTGAAGCGGGCCTGGTAGATCGCGTTGATCGGGCCGAGGCCCATGGAGACGGTGGGGAACTCCCAGAAGTCCGGCATCAGGCGCGGATGCGGGTACGACGGGAGCCCGCGGGCGCTGATCTCCTGGCGGAAGCCGTCGAGCTGGCGCTCGGCGAGGCGGCCCTCGAGGTAGGCCCGCGCGTAGATGCCAGGGGAGGCGTGGCCCTGGAAGAAGACCTGGTCGCCGCTCTCGCCATGGTCCTTGCCGCGGAAGAAGTGGTTGAAGCCCACCTCGTAGAGGCTGGCGGCGCTGGCGTACGTCGCGATATGACCGCCGACGCCCAGGCCCTCACGGTTGGCCCGGCTGACCATGATCGCGGCGTTCCAGCGTACGTAGGCCCTGATGCGGCGCTCGATGTGCTCGTCGCCGGGGAACCAGGGCTCGCGCTCGGGTGGGATCGAGTTGATGTAGTCCGTGCTGCGCAGCGCCGGAACGCCGACAGACATCTCACGGGCGCGTTCGAGCAGTTTCAGCAGCAGGAACCGCGCTCGCCCGCGGCCCTCGGCGTCGATGACGGCGTCGAGGCTCTCGATCCACTCCCGGGTCTCACCGGGATCGATGTCGGGAAGCTGGCTCGGCAGGCCGTCGGTGATGACCGAGTAACGACTGGATCGACCGTCTTGTTGGGGCACGGGCTTCCTCGACCTTCGCTGCGGCGGTTTGCTGCGTCCGGTCGCCACGGGGATCGAACCGGCTCGCTCCGCTCTTCGTACCGACTTGTCCCATGCTGCCACCCCACGCCGGGTGAGGGCCGTCACGAGGGCTCTGCTTTCAGCGGAGGCGGGTGGGAGGCTCGAGAAATTCACGTGAGCGAAACGCTGGTACGGGTAGGGCCGTCAGTCGGCCCGGGAAGACCCGGGCCCGGGAAGGGGGCGCATGCGAAGCACCGAATTCTCCATCCACACCGGTGACCGGGAATGCGTCGTCGACCTGACGGGGCACGCCGCGGACTTCGTCGCCGAGCTGGGCGACGGGCTGCTCACCGCCTTCGTTCCCCATGCCACCGCCGGCTTGGCGATCCTCGAGCTCGGCTCCGGCAGTGACGCTGACCTGCTGGACGTCCTCGGCCGGCTGCTTCCGGTCGACGGGCACTACCAGCACCGGCACGGCAGTGCGGGCCACGGTCGCTCGCATCTCATGCCCGCGTTTCTCGCTCCCTCGGTCGTGGTTCCGGTCATCGGCGGGCGGCTGACGCTCGGCACCTGGCAGTCGCTGACGCTGGTCGACCTCAACGTCGACAACCCGTCCCGCTCGATCCGGTTGACGTTCCTGGAAGGCTGAGCGGCCCGACTCACGGGGGCAGACGATCATCGAAGGGAGATTCTCGGCCGTTCTGCTTGCACTGAACGGTTGGCTCGGGTGGACTACCGGACAGCAGCAGTCGATCACGTGGCCAACCCGGCCACCTACCCGCTTTGCAAGTAAGGAGTGAACGTTGAGTCCGACCGCGGCCAACGCGGGGGGCGGCCCCAGGACACCCGGTGGCCCTCAAGGGCGTGCGGCTCGGATGGGCATCAGCGCAGGATGCCTCGTCCAGTCCCTCAATGAAGACGACGACGTCGCCGCCGACCTGCTCGACGAGATCGCCGAATTATCCGGAACGGAGCTCGTTCCCGAGGAGTCCGACGACGTCGTCGACATCGTCCTGCTCTGGTGGCGCGAGGACGACGGCGACCTCGTCGACGCGCTCGTCGACGCCCGCCGGCAACTTTCCGACGACGGGGTGCTGTGGCTCCTGACGCCCAAGGCGGGGCGCGACGGTCACGTCGAGCCGAGCGACGTGCTGGAGGCCGTTCCGACCGCGGGCCTGGTGCAGACCAGCACGACAAGCCTGGCGTCGGAGTGGACCGGAATCCGGCTCGCCGGGCGACGGGGGCAAGCCAAGGTGCGCTAGCGCCGGGTCAGGTGCGACAGGGCGCCACCGGCGCCGGCAAGACCCTTGGCGGCCATCCGCAGTGCCGCCCCACCCGGAATCCCGGGCACGGTCTCCACGATGGGTGCCAGGCCCAGCAGGCCGGGTAGCCCGTGCACTTTCAGCTTGCGCGTGACGACCGCCTTCAGCGGGTTGATGCGCGCCGCGCTGGCCTCGAGCAGTGTCGTTGCCGGCGCCTGCACGCGTACCGGCAGTTTCCCCGAGAATTCGGGACTCTCGGTCCGCTGTCGCTCGCTCCAGCGGCCGATGTGCCATCCCTCGTGTCCGGACCGGAACGCCCACGAGCCGACTTCGCTGTGAATTCCGGCGGTGCTGGCGATGCCGACGCGGGCGGCCAGCGCGCCGGTGGCATCGGTCAGCGCGGCCAGGCCACCGTCGAGCAGGCGCGGGCTCGGGGCCGGTCCGCCGAGGGCCGCAAGGTCCAGCGCATGCACAGCGAGCTCATAGATCTGCGCGTGCAGGATCGTCAGCGCCGGTAGCGGCCCGACGGTGGACACCACGGGCACCTGGTCGAGCTCGTGGGGCTCGTCGCCGGCGAGGTAGTCGGCGGCTTGCTCGCGCGCCAGGAGCAGGGCCTGCAGCACCTCGGCGCGGCTCGCATTCCGGTGCGTCGTGATGACGCCGGCATTGACGTCGTCGGGATCGGGCGGGGCGGCGGGAACGTTGCCGCGCAGCACCTCGCGGGCGGCGGCGAGTACCCCGTTCACCGGCTGATGCTCGGGCCACGCGCCGAGGTGGACGCAGATCTCCTGGGCACGCCAGCCGGGCAGCCGGCTCCGCGCCTGCATGTCGACCCCGTCGGCAACGCTCAGGAAATCGTCCCAGGCCTGCACCACGCGCTCGCGGATGACCGCTCGTCCGTACGCGATCGCGCCGAACTGCACGAAACCGGAAAGCGGTGGCATGCTCTTGGGCTTACCACGCCGGCGCTTGAAAGGACCCTTCTGGTGGCCGTTGAGATCGGCGATCCTGCTCCGGATTTCACGCTGAAGGATCAGCACAACGGCGAAGTCAGCCTGGCGTCGTTTCGCGGACACCAAGCGGTGGTGCTGATCTTCTATCCGGCGACGTTCACCGGCATCTGCCAGGACGAGCTGACGGCCGTGCAGGACGATCTCGCCCGACTGCAGAACGACGACGTGCAGGTGATGGCCGTCGCGGTCGATTCGCCTTTCGCCAACAAGGTCTGGGCCGAGCAGCAGGGCTTCAGCTTTCCGATCCTGTCCGACTTCTGGCCGCACGGCGCGGTCGCACAGGCCTACGGGGTGTTCAACGACGTCGTGGGCCGCGCGCTGCGTGGCACTTTCGTCATCGACCAGGAAGGCATCGTGCGCTGGAAGGTCGTGAACGCGATCCCCGACGCCCGTGACCATGCCGACTACGCCACAGCGCTGGCGAGACTCTAGACCGCAGGCGGGGGAGCGATGGCGTGCTTTCGATGCGGCGCCCGGCAGGACGATCCTGCTCGCGGCCCGAGCCCGTGGAAGCGCGGGGTGCTCGGCGGCGAGCAGGTTCTGGTGTGCCCGCAATGCCAGCGCGAGCCGGGGTGGCCGTCAGGGCTGGATCGCTGCCCGGACTGTGACGGGGTGCGGCTGTCCAAGGCGCTGGGGCTGGTCCGGTGCTCGGCCTGCGGCTGGTCCGGAGAGCTCGCCGCATCACCGCAGGCGGATTCGGCGGTCGGCTCCGGGGACGACCGATTCGCCGCCGAGGTGCAGGCGGCGCTCGATCGTGTCCTGCGCGGCGGTGAGTGCGACCAGTAGGCTCGCTGCGCGCGGGCGTGTAGCTCAGCGGGAGAGCACTCGCCTTACAAGCGAGGGGCCGGAGGTTCGACACCTTCCACGCCCACCTGCGTAGGTCTCTGACCTGCATAAACGAATACCAGTGCGAGGCTTAGACGGCAGTTTGGTGCTCCGCATATCTGACGCATATTCGCGGACGCCGATGCGCGGGGACCCTGACATGCCGTCTGACCTGGGCGAATGCAGGAGTGACCCCTCGCTTTGCAAGCGAGGGTCACAGCTTTTGGGGATGCTAAGAAGTCCTCGTGGCTGCAGACGAGTTCGCTGACGATGATCAAACGCTTGGCCGGGCTCACGAGGTCGTCGCACGCTTACAGCGTCGACTTGAAGAGGCGCCCCCAGCCGCGGCAGAGGCTGACCTCGCGGAAATCTTTCCGATTGCGTACGGGTGGTGGGCGTTGTCCGTGCGGGGCGCCAGCGCCTGCTCACTGCTGGCGAGAAACGGATACGCCAGAGACCCCACGCCGATCACCCGCACGGTCATGCAACACGCGCTCGCCCTGCAGTGGCTGTGCGACGAAGGCGTACCCGCGATCAACGCCGTGTTGAAGGTGCATCAGGCGTCGGTCAAAAACCTGAACGATTCTGCGGTCGAGGCAGCTTGGCAGCTGTCCGAAGATTCCGCGCAGCAGGTCGAGGAGGTGCTCGCCACCGAGGTAGGTGACACCGCCACAGAGTTGGCGCTCTTGCGGAACTTCGAGCACATGTGCCGCTCGTAAGACCAACCCGGTCTGTACGTCGTTTACCGAGTCATGTCCGGTGTTGCGCATCCGAGTTACATGAGCGCCGCGCCCCGTCCATAAGGAAGGGGGGAGCCCGTCTCTCTACAGACTCCTCGCGTTGGTGAATTAGGCGGGGATCTCGTAGTTGTCCCTTGAGTTTTGAGCCTCGGAGGCTGAGTGCATGGTTCCAACGGCGGCATGCACCACGACGTCATAAGCGCCCGAGAAAGATCGTCCTGTCATTGAGGAGACGTACCTGACGTGGGCAAGACGCTGATGGCCAACCCATCCGTTGATCACGCAATCAGCCCCTTCTCGTAGCAAGTCGCTGAGTGAGAGCCCACGCTCGTTTGCGATGTCCCGAAGGGTGGCGAGCACATCACCGTCCATGCGCAGTGAGACCATCTGAGGAACGCGCCGCGGCTCCACTATTTCTGCTGGATCGTCGGTGACTTCACCCCGATGCTCGTAGGCAAGCGCACGGCGCTCGCTCTCGGTTAGGTCGTCCGGCATTTCAGCGCCTCAATTCCCCACATCGCTGCTCCCACTTGCGCCGTTCTGATAGCTCAGCCCGCCAGCCTGTCACAGGCCGGAGCCAGTCGCCGCGCTTGTAGGAGATATCAAACAGCACGAGCCACAGCGTCGATCGAGACCTGTCTGGGCCGACGAGTGCGTGTTCGGCACTCTGCAGCTGCAACTTGATCTCCACCGGTTGCTCGCTCAGGAGCTCATCGACCACGCGCTCCGGGTTTGGCCCCAAATGCGCGGCCTGGCGACAGTGATTGAGGTTGCCGTCTTCATCGTCCTCGTCATCCCAGTCAATGCCTTCGACGCGGCTCAAGTCCAGGTGAGCCATTCACGCTCCCGAGAGATCACCAATCGGTTGGCCGCGGTGGACCGCCCGGTGGCGCGGCGTTCATCGCGCCTGGGAAAGCGACTTGTCGAACATTCACGGTGTAGCGCGCTAGTTCTCGCGTGTCGACTTTCAGTACAAACGAGTAGTCACCAGGCCGCTCTATCAGGAGGCCGAAGATCGGGAGCGCGACCGGCATGATTCCCGGCTCTCCAAAGTTCATCATCGGCGCCGGCGAACCTCGGAACTGTCCCTTCACGTCAAACGACGGCACTCGCCTGCCATCTGAGTCGATCAACTCCACGCCGAACGTGTGATCGTGGTTGTTGGCGTGCCAGGGAACCTGGATGACGGCAACGACTGCGGCAGCGGGAAGCGTGGCCGGAAAAGCCGGGAAGTTGAGGTTCTGCCAGTACGCCCCATTGGCGTAGATCTTGCCATTCTCAACCACCGCATGGTCGGCGGTGAAGAAACCTAGCGCCTTGAAGCCCTCTACGGCCTGCGGCGTTGATTCGCCCGCCTCGTTGACCCCGGCAGATTCTGTCATACGATGAGGGTAGCTCTTGTATTACAGCACGTCAAGGAGAGATGTGAGCGCGATTCGCTGGTTCTACATCGTCGCGGCCGCCGCCGAGGTGGCCGGCGCCGTATTGGCCTGCTTGGAGTACCGCGATCTCCGTGCCGAGTTCGCTGCCGCAGTGGATAGACGACGGCCTGGGGCGACCTGGAACGTCTTCATTCCGTGATCGCCAAGGCGGTGCTCGGCAACTCGATGCGGCGCTTGGGCGCCGTTGTTCTCCTGGGCGGCGGGATCGCGCTGGCCACTACCGCCAACCTGCTGAGCACGCAAGGCGCGTGGCGGTGGTAGCGCCATGGCCCAGGGGCTAGGTAGTGAGAGCGGGGTGAACGGCGCCCCTAATCCCGGCCACCCAAGTTCGCCGACCCCGCAAGGGCTGACGCGACCGACCAAGTCTGAACACCCCCTGCCGGAGAGGCGGGAGGTGTTCGCCTGGGAGGTGCATCTGGGAGGGTCGAAGTGCAGCTCAGAGCGATGCGTCAGATGCGTCAGATGCGTCAGATGCGATGCGTCAGATGCGACAGATTCTGAGACAACATGGGACAACATGAGATAGTGATCATGGTGTTGACCTGCACATGTGACTGAACGTGCAGGTCAGAACACACGCGGTTTTAGACTTACAAGCGAGGGGCCGGAGGTTCGACACCTGCCACGCCCACCGTGCGGCGCTGACCTGTGGCGATGGCGCAGCAGGTTCGAGGCGGTGGCGCGCACAAGGTTCGGACAGCCGTTAACTTCGCCGAGTGCGCGAGAGTGAATATGCCCAAATGCGGCGAGCCATCGAGGTCCTCACGGCCTACGTGGGCAGCAGCACAAGTGCGGAGCCGGCGAGCGAGGTGATGAACCGGACGCTGGATGAGGGGCCGGAGGCGTTCAACGATCTTGCCATTGGCCTGTTGTTCGTCAGCGGATACCTGCTCAGCGAATACGCGCGGAACCGCAGGGTGACTGGCCTCGAGGCACTGCAAGACCTCGCCCTGAAGGTGGCGCCCAAGGGCGAATGACGCCTCGGGCGAGCCACGGGTCGAGCCGGTCAGAGCGCGACATACCGCCCGTCACTCTTCTCGCGAACGATCGTTCCCCCGGATGTGACGCGCTCCCCAGCCGCCGCCGTCGTTGTCCTGTTCGTGACGACGTGCGCCGTTGCCACCGCTTGCTCTCCGACGTCGCTCCCGCCGAGCACGCCGCACACGATCGCGATGAACAAGGTGTTCGAGCGGGGCTGGCCCGCCAGCGAGAACGCCTGCCTGTTCACGTTGTGGGACCGCGAGTCCGGCTGGAACGTCTACGCGACGAACCCGTACTCCGGCGCCTACGGCATCCCGCAGGCGCTGCCAGCGGACAAGATGGCGGCCGCCGGACCGGACTGGCGCACCAATGCGGCGACGCAGATCGCCTGGGGCGAGGACTACATCAAGGCCAACTACGGCACGCCCTGCGCGGCGCTGGCCCACTCGAATGCGTTCGGCTGGTACTAGCGCACGCCCAGGGCGGGCTCAGACCCCGGCCCGTTCGGTCAGGATCGCGGCAAGGCCCGCGGGATCGGTGAGGAAGACCGAGTGGCCGCCGGGCACGATGATGGGGTCCTCACCGGTGAGCTCTTTCGCCGCGACGACGGCGGCGTCGAGCCGGACGACATTGTCGCTTTCGGCGAGCACGATCGTGCGCGGGACGTCGGGCCACGCCAGCAGAGGCCAGGCATCGGTCATCGGCCGCGAGCCCTGCGGACGCAGCCGCAGGAGCGCCAGCCCGGCCTCGACCTCCGGCACGTCGGCCCAGAAGAGCGTGCGAAACGACGCGGCGGTCTGCAGGGTGCGGCCCTGGGCGTCGGCGAAGTAGGTCGTGTTGACCAGATCGTCGGTGAGGATCGACGTCGAACCCATCGACAGCGGTTCCCCGAGCCCGGCGGGCACCGCGCACAGGAAGACCAGATGGCGTACCGGCCGCCGTTCCGCCACCAGTGGTGCCACGTAGCAGCCCAGGGAGTGGCCGACGACGACCACGTCTTCGTCGCCCGGCAGGTGCTGCATGGCGTCAAGCGCCGCTCGGGTGTACTCCGCGTAGCCCGCGTCGGGGTCGTCGATCGGCAGGTCCGGAGCGATGGCGCGGTGGCCGAGCGCGGCGAGTTCAGCGGCAAGCTTTTCGAAGCACCAGCCGCCGTGGTAGCCGCCGTGAAGGCAGACAAACGTCGCCATGTCAGTCGTCGACGCCGGATGAGACTCGCGGCTCCGGCGCTTGCGACTCGCTGCCCGCCGGGTCGTCGCTTTCCCGCCAGCCCGAGCGCGTCGCTACGGGGGTGGGTGCCGGCGACTCGGAGGGCTCGCTCTCGGGCGAATGGTTCGCCACCGGGGCACTGCCCGTCTCCGTGCCCTCGGAATCACCGCCGGTTCGGGCGGCAGCGGCGGTGACCCCTTCCTGATCGGAGCCGCCTCCGGCACTGCTGCCTTCGACGTCGCCGGCCGTTCCCTCGCTGCTTTCCGGCTCCGGGGAGACCGAGGCGCCGCCGGAAGTCGGCGCTTGCGTCGGCTCCGTCCCGCGAGCGATGGGCGGGGTTTCGAGTCGCTTCAGCAGGGCGAGCTCTGCTGACAGCCGCATCGACAGCGCGGGACCCTGCGGGCCGGCCATGGGAAGCCGCCGGCGCGCGTCGACCAGGAGCGTGCGGGCCTGGCTCAACGCGTCGGCGCGATCGGCATACCGCTGACCGGCGGCGCGGTTCAGCAGCTTCTGCGCCGCATCCAGATCCGCGGTGATCGTAGCGGGGTCATTCGAGGTCCCGTTCCCGAAGATCAGCCGGTGCAGCGGATACAGCGGCGCCGTGGGCGAGCCGGAAAGCGCGGCAGCAACTCCCGTCGACGCGAGCACGAGCGCGCCCGCGGCAGGAACGACGGCCCACCGGTAGTGGCGCCGGCGGGGGCGGGTCGCGGGAATCGGCACCAGCAGCCCGGCGGGTTCGTCGTCGTGCGACTCGAGCAGGGCCACCGCGCGGTCGTCGACGTCATCGCGCAATTCGAGCAGCAACGCGAGCGCGTCATCGTCCGGACGGGCGGTGTGGACGACGCTCAGCCGCAGCGCTTCGATCTCCCGGTCGAGATCCATGATGTCGACCATTTCGCCCTCGGGCATACGCGGCGTGGTCATGATGCCACCGCCTTCTCGCTTCCGAGCCGCTTGCGCAGCGCGGTCATGCCGCGGTACTGGATCACGCGGACGCTTCCTGCGGTCAAGCCGAGCGCTTCGGCCGTCTCGGCGCAGCTCAGCCCGGCGATGACGCGCAGCATCAGCACGTCGCGCTGGGTCGGCGGAAGGCTTCCCAGCAATGACGTGACGTCGGCGGCCGCCTCGTCGCGCTCGACGAGGTCCGCCGGAGTCTCATGGCGCGGGGCGTCGTGGACGGTCATGTCGTCGAACAGCGCCTCCCGCTGCCGCACCTGTTGACGTCCGAGATCGGCCATTTTGTTGCGGACGATGGCGAAGACGACCGCCCAGACCGGACGCCCCTCGTCGCGCCACCGGTCCACCGCCCCCAGAACCGCCACGCATACCTCCTGGGTGACGTCGTCCGCATCATGATCGCTGAGGCCGCGCGCCAGCACATAGCGCAACACAGCTGGACGAATCACCCGGATGAGGGCATCGCGGCTGCGCGTGTCACCGCGTTGTGCGGCGAGGGCGAGCGCGGCGAGTTCCTCGCTGGGGACGTCCATCCACCTTCTATCGAAAACCGGGACTCCGGTGTGAACACCGGCCCCCAATTTCATCAGACTTGGGCCGCTTGGGCCGCTTGGGCCGCTTGGGCCGCTTGGGCCGCTTGGGCCGCTTGGGCCGCTTGGGCCGCTTGGGCCGCTTGGGCCGCTTGGGCCGCTTGGGCCGCTTGGGCCGCTTGGGCCGATCGAGTGCTCCGTGCGGCTGCTGCTAACGCCTGCCGCCGGCCCAACGATGTACAGGCGTTCGCTACCCCCCGACCCCAGGGTGTCCCCGATGAAACGTGCCACACGGATCGTGCTCACCTGCATGGCCACAACGGGCGCCTGCACCGGCGCTGCCGTCACGATCGGATCCATCGCCACCGCGGCCAGCAGCACCACAACCAGTGCTGCTGCCCCCGCGACGATCACGAAGGCCAACCCGTCCGCTGAGAAGGCGGAACTGCAGCGCCAGTCGCTGCTTTTGCAGTCGCAGCTGACCCTGCTCACCAAACAGATCGCCGCGGCGCGGCACGGCACGGCACCCGCGTCCGCGGCGCCGGCCGCAGCGCCACAGTCGGTCGTGGTGCCGGTCTCCCAGCCACAGCCGGTGTCGGGTCCGACCTACGCCGCTCGGCAATACACCCCGGCGGCGCCCGCTCCCATCCGCGCGGTGGCCCCGGCCAACGCTCCCCAGCCCGCCCCGACCACCGCCGCTCCCGTCGCTGTGGCGACGACGCCCCCGCCGGTGCAGACCACGACCGGCGCCAGTGGCAGCACAACCACCGGCCGACCGACCAATGACGGAGGAGACGATGACTGACGTTCGCGGATCGCAGGCCCGCTGGGGTGCTGCGGTGCTGCTCGCCCCGACGGCCGCCGCGGTCTTCACCGGCACCACCGCTTGGACGTTGCACCACTCGCCGACGGCGGCGTCGAAGGCCTCCGCGTCGGGTGCCGCAACCGCGTCTGCGGCAACGGCGGCTACGGCGGCACCGGCGGCGGGGTCATCGGCGACCGCTGACGTGGCGAAGCTGCGCAGCAAGGTCAAGCTGGACGCCGCGAAAGCCGCCCAACTGCAGAAGTACCTCGCGGCGCTGAAGCAGGCGAGCAAGGCCACTCCTGCCGCCGCGGCGGCCGCGGCCGGCACCGGCACGGCGGTCGCGCCGACGGGCACCGGCACGGGAACGGCTGCCGCGGGCGGAGGCAGCGCACCCGTTCAGACGGCGGCGACGACCACCGGCCAGGCGGCTCCCGCCCAGCCGGCCCAGGCCTACACGCCGCCGGCGACGACCGTGGCGCCGGCGCAGCCAGTGACTCCGGCGCCGGCTCCTGCACCTGCCCCCGTGGTGCAGCAGCCGGCGCCGGCTCCGCCGCCGACGAACACGACGACCGGTGCTTCGGCGGTCAAGAAGTGAGCATGGCGACGACCGAAAAGGCGGCGCTCACGCACGAGTTCCGGTGCATGGCCGTCGACGTGACGATCGAAATCGTCAACCCGCGCACGGATCCCGACGCGCTCGCGGAGCGGGCGGAAGACGTCTTCCGGCAGATCGAGAAGTCGTGCACCCGCTTCGACCCGGCCAGTGCGCTGATGCGGGCGAACGCGGCCGGTGACGACTGGTACGAGGTGCCCGAGTTCTGCTACCGCGCGCTCTCGGAAGCAGCCGTCGCTCATCGCCTGACCGCGGGCCGCTTCGATCCCCGCGTGCTGCGCGACCTGCAGACGCTCGGCTACGACCGCTCGCTGCCGTTCGGCTCCGGCCCGATCGACCTCGGGGCCGGTGCGGGTACCGCGAGGCGGACGACGCTGCGGCTGAGAGCACCGTGGTCGCCCAGCTTCGATCCGGCCCGCAGCGCCGTGCGGATCGGCTCGATCCCGGTCGATCTCGGCGGCATCGGCAAGGGCCTCGCGGTGCGGTGGGCCGCCGATGAGCTGCGGGGTCACGCCGAGGCGTTCCTGGTCGAGGCGGGCGGCGACCTCGTCACCGGCGGCCCCGGCCCGACCGGCGACGGCTGGCATGCCGGGGTCGAGGATCCGCGTGGCGGCGACGCTCCGCTTGCCGTGCTCGACGTGACGGACCAGGGATGCGCGACCTCGTCGATCCGGCTGCGTTCGTGGCGGGTTGACGGCCGGCTGGTGCACCACATCCTCGATCCGGTGACGGGCGAGCCCGGCGGCGAAGGGCTGCTGTCGGTCACCGTGCTCGGACCGGATCCTGCCGCCGCGGAGGTCTGGAGCAAGACGCTGTTCCTGTACGGTGCCGCCGGCATCGGCCACGCCGCCGAGGCGCGGGGCATCGCTGCGCTGTGGATCGACGACGCCGGCCGGGTCTCGACCAGCCCGGCCATGGCGCCGTTCCTGCTGTGGCAGGTGCCCGGTGGCTGCTGAGCTTTCGATGCTCCGCCCGGGCGGGGCCGGGCCGGTCCGGGCCGAACGCCGGTTCCTGCGCGGCTGGTTGGGCGGCCTGGTCTGGACGGTCGGGCTCGGCGCGAGTACCGCCGCGACGGCAGCGCTGGTCGGTGCGGGTATCTCGTCCGTCGCCGGCGACCAGAAGGCGCCGTGGCTGCTCGGCCGTGCCGCGGGCATCAGCGCGTACCTGCTGATCGTCGGACTGGTCTGCTTCGGCTTGATCCTCAGCCATCCGGCAGCCGCCCACTGGTCCCGGCCGAGCCGTCCGGTGCGGCTGCGCATCCACGTCAGCCTCGCCGTCTTCACGTTGGCGTTCACGGCGCTGCACATCGTCGTGCTGGCCACCGACTCCTACGCGGGCGTCGGCTGGCGCGGTGCCTTCGTGCCCGGCGCCGCCAGCTACCGGCCGCTAGCCGTCTCGCTGGGAGTGATCGCGCTGTACGCCGGCCTGCTCGCCGGGCTCACGGCGGCAGCTGCCGGACGGATCGCCGCCCGGGTCTGGTGGCCGATCCACAAGGTCGCCGTCGTCACGCTGGGACTGGTCTGGGTGCATGGCATACAGGCCGGTAGCGACAGCAGCGCGCTGTTCGTGATGTACGTGGCGAGCGGAGCGTTCGTCGTCGCGCTCGCCGCCAGCCGCTATACGGCCCGCAGCGGCAAGGACATCGTCAACGCCCGGGTACGCGCCGTGCCGCGGCCGGGGGAGAACCGATGACGCGGGCGCTGCACCTCGCCTACCAACGGCAGCAGCCGGACCAGGGCGCCGGCGGTCGACCCCTGCTGCCGCCCGGCCGGTACGCCTACCCGATGAACGAACGGCATGCCGCGCAAACCGCCGGCCTGACCGGGAGCCTGGATCTCGCCGCGCACCTCGAGGTCTTCGGAGCGCGACCGGCGGCCACCGGTGCCGCCGGGGACACGCTGGTCGAGCTGCTGGAAGCGGCCGGGCTCGCCGGGCACGGGGGCGGGCACTTCCCGGTGGCCCGCAAGTGGCGCACGGCGCAACGGCATGGCGGCGGCGGGATCGTCGTCGCCAACGGCGCGGAGAGCGAACCGGCGAGTGCGAAGGACCGCGCCTTGCTGGCGACGGTTCCGCACCTGGTGCTCGACGGGCTGGCCCTGGCAGCCGAAGCCGTCGGCGCCCGTGCCGCGGTGATCTGGATGCACGACGACACGCCTGACGCCGCACGAGCCGTCGCCGCGGCCATCGCTGAACGGGAGGTCCACCTGCTTCCCGAGGTACCGATTCGACGCGTGCTGACGCCCCCGAGCTATCTGAGCGGCGAGTCCAGCGCGATCCTGCGGGCACTGTCCGGCGGCCCGACCCTTCCCGCGTTCGCCCGTCAGCCTGCTGCGGCCGCGGGATACCGGGGCCGTCCCGCCCTGGTGCAGAACGTCGAGACGCTCGCCCGGATCGGGCTGCTGGCCCGCACCGGCCTGACCGGATACCGGCCGAGCGCGCTGGTGACCGTGAGCTGCCGGGAGATCCGCACCGTCCTCGAACTGGACGCCGATGCGACGATCGGCGAGGCGGTGCGTGCCGGCGGCTGGTCGGGTCCGTCGCCGCAAGCCGTGCTCGTCGGCGGTTACGGAGGCAGCTGGCTGCCGTGGTCGCTCGCCGCGAACACGTCCCTGCGGCATGGGGAGCTGCAAGCGACCGGCGCGGGTCTCGGAGCCGGCGTGCTGATCCCGTTGGCGGAGTCGGAGTGCGGAATCGCCCGTACTGCAAGCATTTCCGGGTTCCTGGCGGCGGCCGGTGCGCAGCAGTGCGGGCCGTGCCGCTTCGGGCTGCCGGCGCTCGCCGACGGCATGACGGCCCTGGCGGCGGGACGAGCGCGCCGGCATGAGGTCGAGCGGCTGCAGGAGCTCACCGCTCTCGTGGACGGACGGGGCGGCTGCCACCATCCCGATGGCGCGGCCCGGCTGATCACGACCGCGCTCCGAACCTTTGCCGACGATGCCGCCGGGCATGCCGGCGGAATGCCCTGCCAGGCCGCGCGTGCGGCGCTCGCGGGGGTGCGCTGACATGGGCCTGTTCCTCCGGCGGGATCAGCACTCCGGCCAGCAGACCCGGCTGCGCATCGATCCGGTGGCCTGCGACGGGGTCGGTATGTGCGCGCACCTGGCGCCCTCGCTGGTCAGCTTGGACACGTGGGGCTACCCGCTGCTGCCGGAGCATCCGCTCGATTCTCGGGAAAGGCGGGAAGCGAAGCGCGCCGTCGCCGGTTGCCCGCGCCGGGCGCTCTTCCTCGACAGCGAACGGGTCAGCGCACCTGAGGCATCACCTCGGACGCGATGAGCTCGACCTGATCGACGTCGTCGATGTCGAGGGTTTGGCAGTAGACGCGGGTCAGGCCGAGCTCGGCGATCGCGCCGAGCCGCTCGACGACCTCGTTGACCGTGCCGGCGAGCTGGTCGCGCAGGTGCGCCAGCGGACGTCCGATTGCCTCGGCCCGGCGGGCGACTTCGGCGTCGTCGCGGCCGACGCAGACCGTCAGCGCCATCGACCGCAGCAGCGTCGCCGAGTCGCGTCCGGCTGCTGCGCAGGCCTCGTCGACGCGGGCGTTGACATTGCGGACGTCATCCAGCGGTGCGAACGGCACGTTGAACTCGGACGCGAAACGGGCGGCGAGCCGCGGGGTCGTCTTCGCCCCGAGACCGCCGACGATCACCGGGGGATGCGGCTGCTGGGTCGGGCGCGGGAGCGCCGGGTTGCCCGACAGCTGATAGTGCTTGCCGGCGAAATCGAAATTCGTTCCGGGCGCGGTCGTCCAGAGCCCGGTCAGGATCGCCAGCTGCTCCTCGAGGCGCTCGAAGCGCTCGCGCATCGGCGGGAACGGGATCCCGAAGGCCTCGTGCTCACCGTCGAACCATCCGGCACCGAGGCCGAGCTCGATCCGGCCGCCGCTCATCTCGTCGACCTGCGTGACGGACAGCGCGAGCATGCCCGGGTGCCGAAACGTCGCCGAGGTGACGAGCGTGCCGAGCCGGATGCGGCTCGTCTCGCGGGCGAGGCCGGCCATCGTCGTCCAGGTGTCGGTGGGGCCCGGCTCTCCCGAGCCCATGAAACTGAGCAGGTGGTCGCTGCGGAAGTAGGCGTCGAAGCCGGCGTCCTCGCTGGCGCGCGCGAGGCGTAGCTGCTGCTCGTACGTGGCACCGAACTGGGGCTCGGTGAAGATGCGCAGATCCATGACCCGAAGGCTAGCCGTGACCGTGGCGGGGCCGCCTGCGGGCGAGAATGCGGGGGTGAGTGATACCGGAAGCTGCACGGTCGCCGACTGCATCGCGGTATTCGACGCCGCCTATGACCCGTCGTGGGCGGAGGACTGGGACGCGGTCGGGCTGACCGCCGGCGCACCGTCCGACCCGGTCCGCCGGGTGCACTTCGCGGTCGACCCGACGCAGGAGGTGGCCGACGAGGCCGTCGCCGCCGGGGCGTCGTTGCTCGTGACGCATCACCCGCTCTTCCTGCGCGGCGTCCACGGGATCGCCGAAACGTCGGCAGCGGGGCGCGTCGTCACGACGCTGGTACGGGCCGGTTGCGCGCTCTTCACCGCGCACACCAACGCCGACCTCGCCCGGCCGGGAGTGAGTGACGCGCTGGCCGACGTGCTCGGGCTGCAGGAGACGCGGCCCGTCCGTCCGCTCGCGACGGGCAGTGGTGAACTGCTCGACAAGCTCGTCGTCTTCGTCCCCACCGCGAACCGGGTGGCGCTGCTCGACGCGCTCGCCGCGGCCGGCGCCGGCCAGATCGGCGACTACGACCGCTGCGCCTGGTGGGCGCCCGGCACCGGAACGTTCCGCCCGCTGGCAGGTGCGACGCCCGCGATCGGTTCCGTCGGCGCGGTGGAACAGGTGGAGCGAGGACCGGCTGGAGATGGTCTACGCCCGCCGGCTGCGCCCGGCGGTGGTGGCGGCGCTTCGAGCCACCCATCCCTACGAGGAGCCGGCCTTCGACCTGGTCGAGCTGGCGGCCGCGCCGGTTCCCGGCCCGGAGGCGGGTGGACTGGGCCGCGTGGGAGACCTTGCCGAGCCCATCCGGCTGGGCGCCTTCGTCGCGCGGGTCGCCGCCGCGCTGCCGGCCACAGCCTGGGGGGTGCGGTCCACCGGTGACCCGGCCCGGCAGATTCGGCGCGTCGCCGTCTGCGGGGGATCGGGCGGCGAGCTGGCGGGTCACGCCGCTGCGCTCGGGGCCGACGTTCTCGTCACGTCCGACGCGCGCCACCACTACACCCTCGACAGCGTGGCCGCGACCGGCATCGCGATCGTCGACGCGGCCCACTGGGCGACCGAGCACCCGTGGCTGCACTCCGCGGCGGCGCTTCTTTCGGCTCGGCTGCCCGCTACGGTGGGGAGCCTGACCATTTACGTATCGGATCTGGTGACCGATCCGTGGCGGCTGCACAGCTGCTGAGCACGCTGGTGGGGAACACGTGGACGCCGACCCGCAGGTTCAGCTCCGGCTGCTCGACCTGCAGGAGCTCGACAGCGGGATCGACCGCTTGGCCGTGCGCCGCCGCAGCCTTCCCGAGCTCGCTGAGATCGCGCGGCTCACCGCCCGGCTGCGCGAGCTCGCCGGGGAGCTGGAGGCGGCCGAGGCGCGCAAGAACGAGACGTCCCGGGCGCAGAGCCGGCTGGAAGCCGATGTCGACAACGTCCGGGCGCGGGCCGCACGCGACCAGGGTCGGCTCGACTCGGGGGCGATCTCGTCGCCGCGGGAGCTGGAGAACCTGCAGTCGGAGATCGTCTCGCTGAACCGGCGCCGCGATGCTCTCGAAGACGAGCTGCTCGAACTGATGGAAGCCGCGGAGAACGCGGCGACGGCCGCGGATGAGCTGGGCACCGAGCGCGGAAGACTCGAAGCCGAACGCGCCGCCGCGCTCGAGCGGCGAGATGAGCAATGGGCTGCGATTGATGAGGATTCGGCGCAGCAGCAGTCCGCGCGGGCCGAGCTGGCACCGCAGCTGCCCACCGAGCTGGCGACGCTGTACGAGCGGATCCGGGCATCGTCGGGCGGCATCGGCGCCGCGCGGCTGTACCGGCGCCGCTGCGAGGGCTGTCACATGGAGCTGTCCGGAGGCGACCTGGGCGAGGTCCAGGAGGCGCCGCCGGAGCGCGTGCTGCGCCACGAAGAGTGCCGCCGCATTCTGATACGCACGGAAGAAAGCGGCCTGTGAGCCAACCGGTGAGGCTGATCGTCGAAGCCGACGGAGGCTCACGCGGAAACCCCGGTCCGGCAGGCTTCGGCGCGCTCGTGCGGGAAGGGGATCTCGTCCTCGCCGAGCGCGCTGCCGCGATCGGCACCGCCACCAACAACGTGGCCGAGTACCGCGGGTTGATCGCCGGCCTGGAGGCCGCACGCGAGATCGCCCCGCACGCCGAGATCGACGTGCGGATGGATTCCAAGCTCGTCGTCGAGCAGATGAGCGGGCGCTGGAAGGTCAAGCACGAGGGCATGCGGGCGCTCGCGCGGCAGGCGGCAGGACTCGTCGCCGGTTTCCCGAAGGTGACCTTCACCTGGATCCCGCGCGCGCAGAACGCCGCAGCCGATGCGCTCGCGAACGCGGCGATGGACGCGGCGGCCGAAGGGCGGACGTGGTCGGCGTCGGACACCGCGCTACCCGAGCCGGCCCCGATCCCGGCACGCTCGTCGCCGGCCGGATCGAACCGGCCGCTCGGCTCCGGGTGGGGGAGGCCGTCGGGTGCCCCGACGACGACCGTGCTGCTGCGCCACGGCCAGACCCCGCTGTCGATCGAGGCGCGCTTCAGCGGTATCGGCAGCGACCCGGAGCTCACCGACGCCGGACGCGCACAGGCTCGCGAAGCGGGGGAGCGGCTCGCCGGGCAGCAGTTCGACGCGATCATCAGCAGCCCGCTGCGGCGAGCGGCCGAGACCGCGCGGATCGTCGCCCCGGGGCGCGAGATCGTGTTCGAGGAGGGCTTCCGGGAGACGGACTTCGGCGCTTTCGAGGGGCTCACGTTCGCTGAGGTGCACGCGAAGACCCCGGACGAGCTCGCGGCCTGGCTCGCCGACCCGAACGTGGGCCCTCCGGGTGGGGAGTCGTTCGTGGCTACCGACCGGCGGGTCGGCGCGGCCCTGGCCTCACTCGCAGAGCGCTATCCCGATGCCCGGCTGCTGATCGTGTCTCACGTGACGCCCATCAAGCTGCTGGTGCGGCGCGCGCTGGAAGCACCCATGAGCGCGCTGTACCGGATGCACCTCGAGTTGTGCTCGATCACCAGCATCGACTGGTATCCCGACGGTCCCGCCGTGGTGCGCTCCCTGAACGCCTGACGGGTCCGCCGATCTGCCGTAACGCCACATGCTGGTAATACACGTCGGGCAGACTTCTGGGTCATGACGGACGTCGAGTCGCCGCACGCGCGTGCTGTGTCCCCGGCGCCGTTCAACCCGAGCACGGGCACCGGTCACGTCATCGTCTGCGGGTTGTCGAACCTGGGGTTGCGCATCGCCGAGCAGTTACACGATGCCCGGGTGCCGGTCGTGGTCGTCGACGACGGCGGCGAGGCGGCGGCGTGGCGCCAGCTGCATCGCTGGAGCGTGCCGGTGGTGCGCGAGTCGAGCCTGTCGATGGCGAGCCTCGCACAGGCCGGAATCTCCCAAGCAGCAGCCGTTATCGCCGCTCACGACGCCGACCTGTCGAACCTGGAGACCGCGCTGCTCGTCGCTGACCTGACGGCCGGTGACGGTCATGGTGACGCGGTGCCGCGGCTTGTCGTGCGGCTGGCCAATCCGCGGCTGGCCCGGCAGCTGAACGCCGCGTTGCCGGCGGCGGTCGTCTTGTCGCTGCCGGAGAAGGCCGGATCGAGTTTCGTCGAGGGCTGCATCCAGTCGTCCTTGCTGCATGCGTTCGCGTTCGCCGACGAGCGCTTGGAGATCGTCGACGTGCAAGCGTCGGGCGCGCACGCCACGCTGCGCAGTGCCTTCGGTGACCTCACTCCGTTGGCGCTGCGCCCGGCAGCCGGCGGCCCGCTTGTCGTCTGCCCACCGCGGGACTACGAGCTTGCTGCGGGCGATCGCGTCACGCTGATCGGGCGGCCGGCCGACTACGAGGCGGTGGGCCGGCTCAACCGCGACGAGATGGAAGCGGAGGCCCTCATCGCGCTCAGCGCCGGCGATCTCGACGCTGCCGTGTCGGCGCCGCAGCGCTCCCGCTTACGCAGCGTGCGCAACTGGCTCACCGCCTTCGCGGCGGCCGCGGACCGGCCGGTGCGCATCATGGCGGCCCTGGTGCTCGGCATCATCGTCTTCAGCACGGTCTTGCTGCGCCTTGCCTATCACAACCACAGCGTCGTCACGGCGAACGGCCATGCTGCCGAATTCGGCTGGCTGCAGGCGTTCTACTTCACCGCGACGATCGTGGCGACCGTCGGCTTCGGCGACTACAGCTTCGCCCAGGAACCGGCCTGGGTGACCGCGTACGGCATCTTCCTGATTTTCGTGGGAGCCGCGGCGGTCGCGTCGCTTTACGCGCTCGTCACGAACTTCATCGTCACCAGCCGGCTCGAGCAGGCATTCGGTCAGCAGCGGGCGACGCGGGCGCGCGACCACATCATCGTGGTCGGTCTCGGCGCCATGGGCATCCGCGTGGTCGAGGGGCTGCTCGCGGTCGGGCGGGATGTGGTGATCGTCGAGCGGGATTCCTCGAACCGGTACCTGGCCCGGGCCCGCTCGCTCGGCGTGCCGGTCGTCGTGGGGGACGCGACCACCCGCACCGTGCTGAACCAGGCAGGGCTCGCGCACGCGACCGCGCTGGCGGCAATGACCAGTAGCGATCTGGCGAACGTGGAGACAGCGCTGGTGGCCCGGTCGATGTCGGCCGAACACGAGGAGCGCGCCGCGCCCCTTCGGGTCGTGGTCCGGGTGTTCGACACGGCGCTGGCCGACCAGGTCGAGCGGCGCTTCTCGATCCACGCCGTGCGCAGCACCTCGGCGCTGGCGGCGCCCTGGTTCGTCGGTGCGGCGCTCGGCTACGACGTGCTGAGCACCTTCTACAGCGAGCGCCAGCCGTTCCTCGTCGCGCGGCTGGTGGTCGCGCCGGGCGCGGCGCTGGAGGGGCTGCTGCTCTCGGAGCTGACACCGCAGGTGCGCGTCGTGGCGCTGGTGTCCGATGGCGAGATCGTTCCCCGGCCGACGCGCTACACCCGGCTGGCCGCAGGCGAGCAGCTGCTCCTGGTCGGCCCGCCGCGTGAGGTCATCGCGTCGTTCCGGGCCAACCAAGCGGCCTGACCGGAGCGCGGGCTAGGCGATCGCCCGGCTGCCCTGATCCTGGTGCAGCAGCGCGGCGAAGTCGGCGCAGCCGACCTGTACCGCCTCGGCGGCGGCGGCGCAAAGCAGGCCGAGGTCGAAGAACCCGTGGATGAGACCGTCGAAACGGTGCCGGCGCACCTCGACGCCGGCGGCAGCCAAGGCGGCGGCGTACGCCTCGCCCTCGTCGCGCAGCGGGTCGAACTCGGCGGTGAGGACGACCGCCGGCGGAAGCCCGGAAAGGCTCGGCGCCCGCAGCGGCGAGAGGCGAGGGTCGTGCGGGTCGACGTCGTCCGGCATGTAGTTGCCGGAGAACCACTCCATGTCGTCGGCGGTGAGGAAGTAGCCCTCGGCGTTGTCGACGCGCGACGGGTACGGGTGCCCGGAATCGAAGTCGACGGCGGGGTAGATCAGCAACTGGGCGCACAGCGACGGTCCACTGTCACGGGCGAGCAGCGCCGTCACCGCGGCGAGGTTGCCACCGGCGCTGTCGCCGGCGACGGCGAGCCGGTCAGGGTCGCCCCCGAGATCGCCGATGTGCTCGGCGGCCCACTGCAGCGCCGCGTAGGAATCATCAACCGCGCCGGGCCATTTGGTCTCCGGCGCGAGCCGGTAGTCCAGCGAGACGACGACCGACTGCGTGGCGCTGCAGATGGACCGCGCCTGGTTGTCGTGCGTCTCGATGCTGCCGATCACGAAGCCGCCGCCGTGGATGAAAAGTACGGTCGGCAGCGCGCTCCCGGCGCCTGCCTGCGGCCGGTAAACCCGCACCTGCAGCGGCTCGGCCGGCCCGGGAATGGTGAGGTCCTCCGTGCCGGCCACGGGCGTCAGCATCTCCGGCACGCGCATCCCGACGGTCATCTGCTCGAAGCCCGCGCGGGCGGCCTGCGGTCCCTGGGTCGACAGCGGAGGCGCGTTGAGGCCCGCGAGAAGATCGAGCATGCCCTGAATTTGGGGATCGACGGGCACGCCGTCCTCCGTTCGGTCGGCTCGGTCAGGAGCTGCGGGCCGGCACCTTGTCCGGCTGATTTTCCTCCGCCGAGCCTAGCTGCTCGCCGTTGCGTTCGGGCCCGCCTTGCGCAGGACCGAACGCGTAGTCGGCCCGGCTGAAGCGGCGCACGAGCCCCCGGAAGCGGAACGTGAAGGTCGGCCAGAGCGTGGTGTTGCGGCCCCGGTCGTCGAGGTACCAGCTGGAGCATCCGCCGGTGTTCCAGACGGTCTTGCGCAGCTGCTGCTGGATCTGCGCGTTGTAACGCTCCTGGACGTCCGGCCGCGGTTCGAGGGTGGCCGCACCGGTGTGCTCCATGGCGCGCAGGGCACCGAGGACGTACTTCAGCTGCGACTCGATCATGAAGATGATCGAGTTGTGCCCGAGGCCGGTGTTGGGCCCGACCAGCAGGAAAAGGTTCGGGAAGCCGGCGACCGTCGCGCCGTGCAGCGCCGACATGCCGTGCTCATCCCAATGCTCGCGCAGGGTGCGGCCGTCCTTGCCGACGAGCTTGGCGGCCAGCGGAACGTCGGTGACGTGGAAGCCGGTGCCGAAGATGATCGCGTCGACCGGGTGCACGGTGCGCTCGCCGTCGCTGCTGCGGGTGACGATCCCGTCCGGCACCACCTCGGCGATGGAGTCGGTGACCACGTCGACATTCGGCTGCGTCAGCGCCGGGTAGTAGTCGTTGCTGAGCAGGACGCGCTTGCAGCCCAGCCGGAAGTGCGGGGTGAGCTTCTGGCGCAAGACCGGGTCGCGCACCTGCTCGTGCAGGTACTTGCGGCCGAGCTTCTCGCCGAGTGACAGCATCCGGTCGTTGCCGGTCAGCGCGGGCACCATCAGCTCGCGTGTCCAGTAGATCCCGGCCCGCAGCGCGCGCTGCGCCGGCGGCGCGTAGCGGTAGAGCTTCCTCTCCCACTCCTTGATCGCCCGGTCACGGCGGGGCATGACCCATGGCGCGGTGCGCTGGAAGACGGTCAAGGCCTCCGCGCGCTCCTGGACGTACGGGATGAACTGTATGGCCGACGCCCCGGTGCCGATCACGGCCACGCGCTTGCCGGTCAGGTCGAAGTCGTGCCGCCACGTCGCCGAGTGGAACGTGGTGCCGGCGAACGTCGAAAGTCCAGCAATGGCAGGCAAAGATGGGTCCGAGAGTGGGCCTTGGGCGGCGATGAGCACCTGGGCGGTGAGCTCGCCGCGGGCGGTGCTCACCCGCCAGCGCTTGATGCCGTCGTCCCATCGCGCCTCGTTGACCGCGGCACCGAACTGCAGGTGCGGGCGGATGCCGAACCGGTCGGCGCACCGCTGCAAATAGGCCTGGATCTCCGGCTGCGCTGAGAACGCCCGGCTCCAGTCGGGATTCGGCGCGAACGAGTACGAGTACAGATGGCTCGGGACGTCGCAGGCACAGCCGGGGTAGGAATTGTCGCGCCAGGTGCCGCCGAGATCCCCGGCACGTTCCAGGACTGTGAAGTCCTGGATGCCCGCCTGCTTGAGCTTGATGGCGGCGCCGAGCCCTCCGAAGCCGGCGCCGATGATCGCGACGCGCACGTCGGTCATGAGACCGCCTTCGAGGCGCGCCGCTCGGTGTCGGCGCGGCCGCCGGCGCCGACCAGGCCGCCCGCGCCGGGTCCGGCGGCGAGGTACAGCTTCTCGGCCTTGGCGACCCGCCGCTTGCCCGCGGCGTGCAGCAGGCCGACGATCAGCCCGCGGACCGGCCGGACGCCGCGCAGCCAGGACTGCCCGTAGACGTGTGCCGCCCGGCGCTCGATGCCGTCGCACAGCGCTGCCACCGACGGTTCCACCGGGTAGGTCTTGCCGAGCACGCCGGGTAACTCCGAGCGTGCCTTGGCGATGTCGGGCTGCTCGTCGGCGCCGCGTACCAGATCGGTGTCGGTCCAGGACAGGTAGGCGACGCCCACGCCCACGCCGTGATGGGCGAGTTCGGTGCGCACCGTCTCGGCGAAGGCCTCGACCCCCGACTTGCTCGCGCAGTACGCCGAAAGCATCGGAGCCGGAGCGAGCGCGGCCAGTGAGGCGATCTGCAGCGCGTAACCCTTGCTCGCGACCAGCCCCGGCGCGAACGCCCGCAGGGTGCGGACGCTGCCCAGCAGGTTGATCTCGATCGTCCGGTCGTAGGCGGCCGGGTCGGCGTGCAGGAACGGGCCGGCGCTCGCGACCCCGGCATTGATGACGAGCGCGTCGAGCCGGCCGAAGTGCTCCTGCAGCTCCTGGGCGACGTTGTCCAGCGCGGCGGCGTTGGTGACGTCGACCTCCCACCAGCGCGATCCGGGGCAGCGCGCGCCGACCGAGTCGAGCTCCTCGGGCTCCAGCCCGAGCAGAGCGACCCGGGCTCCCCGCTCGCTGAGCTGGCGTGCCAAGGAGGCGCCGAGGCCTCGCGCCGCACCTGTGACTGCGACGACCTTGCCTTCCATGCCGGCCATACGTCTCTCCGATTCGCCGTTCGGGACGACCCGCGTAATTGCTACACGAGTGAAGCAACACCGTTGTAGCATATTCGCTGTGACGGTGTCGAGCAGGCGAGAGGCTTCCGCCGCAGAGCCTGTTCGACGCCCGTACGCCCCCCGGATGCCTGCCGAGGAACGTCGCGAGCAGCTGCTCGACGCCGCGCTGCGCACGGCGGTCGATGACGGCTTCGCCGCCGTGACCATGGACCGGATCGCGCGGGCCGCGGGGGTCACCCGGCCGGTCGTCTACGGGCTGTTTCCCGATCGTGCCGCGCTGCTTTCCGCGCTGCTCGAGCGCGAGACCAAGCGCGCGCGGGCCGCGCTGGCTCCCGCATTGCCGCCGGTGCCGTCACCGGGCGACGTCGTCGATCCGACGGAGCTGCTGGTGACGGGGTTGGGCGCCTACCTGCGGGCGGCGAGCGAGGCGCCGGATACCTGGCGTCTCGTGCTCTTCCCCGCCGAGGGTGCTCCGCCGGAGCTGCAGGCGGCGGTCGCCACGTCACGGGAAGAGGCGCTGGACCAGATTCGCCGGCTGCTGGCGTGGGGGATCGCCGCGGGATCCGGCGGCGGGCGTCCCGCCAGCGCCGCAGGGCCGCCGGTCGACGTCGAGCTCTTCGCGCGCATGCTCGTCGGCCTCGCCGAGGGCGCGGCGCGCATGGTGCTCGACGAGCCGGAGGTCTGGAGCGTCGAGCGCTTCACCACGTTCACCCGGCAGATGCTCGACGCTCTCGCTGCAGCTGCCCCGGTGACGCCGGCTACAGCTGGGCCCTGACCGCCTCCAGGACGCGGTCGACCAGCTCGGGCAGGCAGATCACCAGCTCGGTCGTCAGCGCCTCGGCGGTGTTGAACTCCAGCGCGCTGCCGTCGAACCGGCACACGTGCAAACCGGCCGCGGCGGCCACCGCTGCGGGGGCTGCCGTGTCCCACTCGTGCATCGCGCCCGCGTGGACGTAGACGTCGGCCCGGCCCTGCACGATCGCCATCGCCTTCGCGCCGGCCGAGCCCATCGGGACCAGCTCGCCGCCCAGCCGGTCGGCCACCGCCGTCACGAACTCGGGTGCGCGCGTGCGGCTCACGACGAGCCGTGGACGGCTCGGGGCCGGGTCTCGCGTCGGCAGCCGCGCGCCGGTGGCAAGCGTCACCCCCTGCGCCGGCAAGGCCACAGCACCGGTCGAAAGGCCCTGGCCGCGTTCCCACAGAGCGACGTGCACCGCCCAGTCGTCGCGGGGCGGCTCGCCGTACTCGCGGGTGCCGTCCAGCGGGTCGATGATCCAGACCCGGTCGGCCGAGAGCCGCACGCGATCGTCCTCCGCCTCTTCCGACAGCACGGCGTCATCCGGGCGTCCGTCGCCGAGCAGCTCGGCGAGCAGCGCCTGCGAGCGGCTATCGCCCGCGTTGCGCAGCTCCCGCGGATCGCCGGCCGCCATGTCCTCGCGCAGGGTCAGCAGCAGCGCGCCGGCGCGGGTGGCGATGTCCGAGGCGAACGCCGCATCGTCAGGCGAAGGTGAGGTCATCGGCTCATCTTGCCGGGTCACACCGGTTCGCGCGGCCACCGCAGCGCGACACGGCAAGATGATCTGATGCTGCTGCACGAGGTCATCGACGCGGCGGAGGCGCAAAACCCGGGCGCGGCGGCGCTGATCGTCGACGGCGTCACCCACACGTTCGGCGACGTGGCAAGGGACGTCAGGGCGCTCGCCGACGGCATCGCCGCAGTGAGCAAGCCCGGCGACACCGTCGCGCTGTTGGCGCCCAATGGCTACGCGTACCCACTCGCGTACTACGCGGTTCCCCGCGCCGGCCGGGTGCTGCTGCCGCTCAATCAGCGGCTGCACCCGCGCGAGTGGGCGAGTCAGCTGGAACGCTCGCGAGCGAGCGTGCTCATCGCCGATGGTGAGCTCCTGGCGAGCCTGCGCGCCGGCGCCGGGCTTCCGGCCGGGGTGCGCACCGTCGTTTCCCTCGATGACCACGCCTCCGCTCGCAGCGACCTCACCTTCGCCCAGCTGTGCTCCGGCGGTGGGGGAGGGACGATCGCGGACCTGCGGGCAACCGACGCTGCGTGGCTCATGTACACCAGCGGCACGACCGGTCGCCCGAAAGGTGTACGGCTCACGCATCGGGCACTGCTGGCCGGTGTGCGGCACTCGGCGTTGCTGCGCCCGATCCTTGCCGACGACGTCTTCCTGACAGCGTTCCCGCTCTGCCACGTCGCCGGCTATCAGGTGATCACCGCCCACTCGAAGCTGCGTCCGGCGCTAGTCCTGGCACGTTTCGACGCCGGCGAATTCGTCGGCGCCGTAAGGGATTTCGGCGTATCGACGTGCTCGCTCGCACCCACGATGATGGATCTGCTGCTCGAGCATCTGCAGTCCGATCCCGCCGGGTTGGCGGTCGTACGCGAGCGGCTGCGGGTGATCGGCTACGGGTCGGCGCCGATGCCGCCGGCGCTGATCCAGCGGGTCACCGACATCCTGGGCTGCGACCTCAATCAGGGCTACGGGATGACCGAGCTCGCCGGCAACGTCACCGCTCTCGGGCCGGCCGACCATCGCGCGGCGATCTCCGGTCACAGCGAGCTGCTCACGTCGGCCGGGCAGATCGGCCCGCTGGCAAGGCTCGCCATCATGAGCCCCGGCGGCGAGCTGCTGCCCGCGGGCGAGCCCGGCGAGATCGTCGTGCGCGGCGAGCAGGTATGCGGCGGGTACCACGACGACCCGGAGGCGACGGCAGCGGCCATGGCCGGCGGCTGGTTCCACACCGGCGACCTCGGAGTGCTCGATGCCCGCGGCCGGCTGCGGGTCGTCGACCGGATCAAGGACATCATCGTGACCGGCGGCGAGAATGTCGCCAGCCGTGAGGTGGAGGACGTGCTGCGCGAGCTCCCCGGGGTGCGCGAAGCGGCCGTTGTCGGCGTGGCCGACGAGCGCTGGGGGGAGCGGATTTGCGCTGCCATCGTTGCCGATTCCGGCGCTGCGCCATCGCCGGACGCGCTCACGGCCGGCTGCCGCGAGCGGCTGGCCGGCTTCAAGACGCCGCGCCGGTTCGCTTTTGTCGACGAGCTTCCCCGAACCGCATCGGGCAAGGTCCGCAAAGACGAGCTGCGCCGGCTGCTGGCACAGTAAGCCCCATCCCTGTTCGTCCGCAGGTATTGACCTGCGCGCAGGCGCCAAGCAATATTCCCCGGCAAAGAGCACAAATAGTGCAAAACTCGCCCGTTGCGACGCGGGTGCCAGGAGGAAATGCGTGAGTAGGCGGAAGATCTTCGCAAGCACCACGGGGGTGGCGGTCGTTCTCGGCGGGGCCGTCGCCCTGGCGCCGACCGCGGCATCGGCCGCGCCGAGCGGCGCGCAGGCGGTGAACTCACCTGCGACCTCCACAGCGACATCTAGCGCGGCCGCGGTGCCCACACCGCCGCCCATCACGTGGTCGGCGTGCACGGACATCGCACCCACCGCGCAATGCGGCTTGCTGACGGTCCCGCTCGACTACAGCCACCCCTCCGGGGCGAAGATCAAGCTGGCGGTCTCCCGGATCCCGCACACCGTGGCATCCAACAAGTACCAGGGCGTCATGCTCGTCAACCCCGGTGGTCCCGGTGGCTCCGGGCTCGGGCTGTCCATCCTTGGACAGTTCGTCCCCAACCACGCCGGAGATGCCTACGACTGGATCGGCTTCGACCCTCGCGGCGTCGGGTCCAGCATCCCGTCGCTGAGCTGCAAGCCGCATTACTTCCACCCCGACCGGCCCAACTACATCCCGACGTCGTCGGCGCTGGTCAACACCTGGCTGACGATGGCGAAGAACTACGCGGCCGCCTGCGGCCAGGCGCAGCCCGCGTTGCTGCAGCACGTCAAGACGATCGACAGCGCCAAGGACATGGAGAGCATCAGGCTGGCCCTGAGCGCACCCGAGATCAACTACTACGGGTTCTCCTACGGCACGTATCTCGGACAGGTGTACAGCACGCTCTACCCGAGCCACGTGCGGCGGATGGTGCTGGACTCCAACGTCGATCCGCGGCGGGTCTGGTACGCCGCCAACCTCGACCAGGACACGGCGTTCGACCGGAACATCAACATCTGGTTCGGCTGGCTCGCGAAGTACAACAGCGTCTATCACCTGGGCGCGACGCAGAAGGCCGTCCACGACCTCTGGTACTCCCAGCTCGCCGCGCTCACGAAGAAGCCCGCCGGCGGGATCATCGGGCCGGACGAGTGGACGGACGCGTTCCTCTACGCCGGCTACTACCAGAGCACCTGGACCGGCCTCGGTGACACGTTCGCCGCCTGGATCCATCACCACGACCTGAATGCCGTGATCGCTGCGTTCAAGGACGCCGACGGCCCCGGCGACGACAACGGCTACGCGATGTACGCCGCCGTCCAGTGCAGCGACGTGCAGTGGCCGCAGAGCTGGGCGAAGTGGCAGCACGACAACTGGGCGGTCTACCGGAAGGCACCGTTCGAGACCTGGTCGAACGCCTGGTACAACGCGCCGTGCCTCAACTGGCCGGCCAAGCCCGGCACGCCGGTGCGGGTCGACGGCAGCAAGGTCAGCAGCGCGCTGCTGATCGACGAGACGCTGGACGCGGCCACCCCGTACACCGGCAGTCTCGAGGTGCGGCGGCTCTTCCCGCACTCCGCGCTGCTCGCGCTGCCGGGTGGCACCTCGCACGCCAACTCGCTGTTCGGCAACGCCTGCGAGGACAACACCATCGCGCGCTACCTTGCCAACGGCACCCTGCCGCATCGCAGGGCCGGCAGCAACAGGGCGGACGCCTACTGCGCGCCGCTGCCGCAGCCGGTGCCGGCGGCGAGCAGCGCCAGCACGCTCGCGGCTCCCTTCCAGCCGGCGACCGGTTCGACCCCGGCGCAGCGGCCGCACCTCCTGCTGCGACCATAGGCGGGGGATAGCAAGGCGTCGGGTCCAACATCGGGCACTCGGCCGATGGAGATGGATTGATGTCGTACGCGTTCTTGACCCTGACCCTGCTCGTCGACATCTGCTGCGTCGGCCTGATCGCGTACCTGGCGGGCTCCTGCCTGCGCAGAGTGCTCGGTAAGAGCCCCGCTCACGCCCGGCCTGACCTTCTCGCCGACGCGGCCGGCGCCGGCGCCTTGCGCGCCTCGGATCGCTGGACGGCGCTCGACGATCTTCAGGTCGCGCGGCTGTTCCAGGATCCCAAGGGTTAGGCGAGAAGCCGGGTACGTGACCCCACGCGCTGTATTAGGTTAAGTTCCCCTAAGCAACAGTGGTGAGGTGAAGGAGTTCCGGTGAAGCGAGCGCGCAGCGTCCCGTTGATCGCGGGCCTGGCGATGGTCGCCACCGGGCTCGCCTCCTGCGGTAGCTCAGCGAAAGCGCCGGCACCCAACGCGCCCATCTCCGGGCAGACGATCACGCTCTACAACGGGCAGCACGAGCAGACCACCAACGCGCTGGTGGCCGCATTCACCAAGCAGACCGGCGTCAAGGTCAAGGTCCGCAGCGATGACGAGGATGTCCTCGCCCAGCAGATCCAGCAGGAAGGGTCGCACTCGCCGGCCGACGTCTACTACGCCGAGAACAGCCCGCCGCTGGCACGGCTCGACGAGGCCAAGTTGCTGTCCCCGGTCGACGCGTCGACGCTCGCTGCGGTGCCCGCCGCCTACAGCGCCAGCGACCACAGCTGGGTGGGCGTCTCCGCGCGGGTGAGCGTCATCGTCTACAACACCGACAAGCTCACGCCGTCGCAGCTGCCCAAGGCGATCCTCGATCTCGCCGACTCGCAATGGAAGGGCAAGCTCGGCATCGCGCCGGGCGAGACCGACTTCGCGCCGCTGGTCACCTCGATCGCGGCCAGCCATGGAGACGCTGCTGCGCTCGCCTGGCTCGAAGGCCTCAAGAGCAACGCCAAGGGCCACAACGAGGCCGACAACGAGACGCTGGTGTCCGACATCAACAAGGGCATCATCCAGCTCGGTGTGATCAACAGCTACTACTGGTACCGGCTTCAGCACGAGATCGGGAAGTCGAAGATGCATTCGGCGCTCGCCTACTTCGCCCCGCGCGACGACGGCTACCTGCTCGACGTTTCCGGCGCGGCGGTGCTCGCGTCGTCCAAGCGTCAGAAGGCCGCGCAGGCGTTGCTGGCGTTTCTGGTCAGCAAGCAGGGCGAGACCGTGCTCGCGAAGAGCGACAGCTTCGAGTACCCACTCGGCTCGAGCGCTCCGGCCGACACCGAGCTGCCGGCGCTGTCGTCGTTGCAGCCCAATGCGTTCGATCTCGATCAGATCGGTGACGGCAAGAAGGCGGTCAGCCTGCTGCAGCAGGCGGGACTTCTGTAGCCTGCACTGAGCATGGCCGGGATGCTGGGGGTGGAAGCCGACTCCAGCACTGTGCTCGGCTCAGGTCGGCCCGCAGTTCGCCGCTTGCTGCGCCGCCCGCGCTGGACCGTCGCGCTCAGCATCGTCGTCGCTGCGGCGCTGCTGCTGCCGTTGGTGTTTCTCGTCATGCAAGCCCGGCTCGTCGGCGGCGCCGAGATCAAGCGCATCCTCTTCCGCCGGCTGACCCTGGATCTGCTGCGCAACACGGTGGAGCTGGCCGTGGTGGTCACGCTCGCCACCGCCGTCATCGGCGTCGGTGCGGCGTGGTGCATCGAGCGCACGATGCTCCCGTTCCGGCGGATCTGGGGCGTGCTGATCGTGCTCCCGGCCGCCGTGCCCGACTTCATCGTGGGCTACGCCTGGCACTCGATCGCCCCTAGCTTCACGGGACTCAAAGGCGCCGCGATCGTCATGAGCCTGGCGCTCTACCCGCTGGTGTACCTGCCCGTCGCGGCGGCGCTGCGCCGGGTCGACCCGGCGCTGGAAGAGACGGCGCGCTCGCTGGGATGCGGGCCGTGGACGACGTTCCGCCGCGTCACGCTGCCCCAGATCCGCCCCGCGCTGCTGGGCGGCGGCCTGGTCGTGATGCTCGCCCTGCTGGCCGAGTACGGCGCGTTCGAGATCCTGCATTTCCAGACGTTCACGACGGTGGTCTTCACCGAGTTCCGGGTCGACCAGTCGGCGGCCGCGGCGCTGGCGCTGGTGCTCGTCGCGCTGGGGATCGTCGTGCTGACCGGTGAAGGATTCGTCGCCGGCAGAGGGCGGGTCAGCCGCAGCGGCCCGGCGGCAGCCCGGCCCGCGGGGCGCCGCCGGCTCGGCAGGTCGCTGATCCCGACACTGCTCGGGTTCACCGCCCTCGTCGGGCTATCGCTCGGGGTGCCGATCGGCACGCTCATCTACTGGCTCGCCGCCAGCCAGCACTCGACCCTTCCGGCGGCCGCGACGCTGCTGTCGGCGACGTTCGCCACCGTGAAGTACGCGGCGGCCGCCGCAGCCGTGGCCACCGTCGCCGCGCTGCCGGTCGGGCTGCTGTCCAACCTCCGGCGCGGCCGGCCGTTGAAGGTGCTCGAACGCAGCACCTTGCTGATCCAGTCGATCCCGGGCGTCGTCGTCGCTTTGACGCTGGTGTTCTTCTCCGTGCGCTACGCCTTCAGCCTGTACCAGACGTCCACGCTGCTGGTGCTCGCTTACGCGCTGCTCTTCTTCCCGTTGGCGCTGGTCTGCATCCGCGGTTCCGCGGCGCAGGCACCCCCGCGGCTGGCCGAGATGGGCCGCTCGCTGGGGCGGCGGCCGCTGTGGGTCCTGCTGCGCGTGACCGTACCGCTCATCGCGCCCGGCCTGGTGTCGGCGTTCAGCCTGGTGTTCCTGTCCGCGGTCACCGAGCTGACCGCCACGCTGGTGCTCGTACCGACCGGAACGCAGACGCTGTCGACACAGTTCTGGGCGTTCCAGACCAACACGTCGTACGGGGCAGCCGCTCCGTATGCGGCGATGATCGTGGCGATCGCGGCAATACCGAGCGTCGTCATCAGCTTCTGGTTCGCGCGACGCACCGGTACCGCGGGGGCTGGGCTGTCGTGAGCGTGCTCGAAGTCCGCGGCCTGACCGCCGCGTACGGGTCGACCCAAGTGCTGCACGGCATCGACCTGGACGTTCCGAGCGGGTCGATGACGGCAATCCTCGGGCCGTCCGGCAGCGGAAAAACCACGCTGTTGCGGGTGATTGCGGGCTTTGAACGGGCGCAGTCAGGGACGGTGTCGATCGCCGAGCAGGTCGTGGAAAGCCCGAAGCGGCACGTGCCGCCGGAGCGTCGCCGGGTGGGGTACGTGGCGCAGGACGGAGCGCTCTTCCCGCACCTGTCGGTGGCGCGCAACGTTGCATTCGGGCTGAACCGCGGGCCCGGTCGCGACAAGCGGGTCGCGGAACTGCTTGCTCTTGTTGGTCTTTCGGACTTCGCGGGCCGCTATCCGCATGAGCTGTCGGGCGGCCAGCAGCAGCGCGTCGCGCTCGCTCGGGCGCTCGCCGGCCGGCCTCCGCTGATCTTGCTCGACGAGCCGTTCGCCGCGCTCGACGCCTCCCTGCGCGCCGACGTGCGGCGCGATATCACCCGCATCCTCGACGAGACGCGTACCACGACGGTGCTCGTGACGCACGACCAGGACGAGGCGCTGTCGATGGCGGGTCAGGTCGCCGTGCTTCGCGCCGGGTTGATCGCCCAGGCCGGCTCCCCGGCGCAGATCTACCAGCATCCGTGCGATCCGGAGCTCGCGCAGTTCCTCGGCGAGGCGAACCTGCTTGCAGCCTCGGTCGAGGGGCCGGCTCTACGGTGTGCGCTCGGCATGCTGACGCCGGCCTCGGCGGTGGAAGCCGCCGAGAAGTCCGCGATGGTGCTCATCCGACCCGAGCAGGTCCTCGTGCAGTTCGACCCGGCGCCCGACATGGTGGCCGCCACCATCGACGCGGTCGAGTACCACGGACACGAGGCGCTGCTCTCGCTAGCGGTCGCGAACGGCGGCGCAGCAACGACGTTGCTAGCCCGTGCCCGCCCGCAGCCCGGCTTCATCCCGGGAGCCGAACTCTTCGTCCGGGTCGCGGGCGCCGTGCACACCTGGCCCGCGGCTGCGGTCAGCTCGGGAGAACCCCGTTGATGGCGGCGACGAGATCGGGGTCGTAGGGCTCGACCTGCGGCCGGAAACGGCCGACGACGGTGCCGCTCGAGTCGACGAGGAACTTCTCGAAGTTCCAGGTGATGTCGCCGGCCTCGCCCTTGGCGTCGGTCTTGCCGGTGAGCACGTCGTAGAGCGGGTGGCGCTCGCTGCCGTTGACGTCGACCTTGCTGGTCATCGGGAAGGTGACCCCGTACGTCGTCGAGCAGAACTCGGCGATTTCCTCCGAGGTGCCGGGCTCCTGGCCCATGAACTGGTTGCACGGGACACCGAGCACGGTGAAGCCGCGGCCGGTCAGCTCCTCGTGCAGCTTCTCCAGACCCTCGTATTGCGGGGTGAGGCCGCAGCGGGAGGCGACGTTGACGACGAGGGTCGTCCTGCCGCCGGTGAGCTCTCCGAAGGTGGTGGCCTTGCCGTCGAGCGTCGTCAGGGGAATGTCCTGGATCGTGGTCACGCCGTCATCTTCCTTCAGTGGCCACGGGCGATCCACTCCGGGAGGTCCGGAGCCTCCTCGCCCACGGTCGTGGTGGGGCCGTGCCCGGTGCGAACGACGGTGCCGGGTGGCAGCACCAGCAGCCGGGTGCGGATCGATTCGATGATTGTCGGGAAGTCGCTGAAGCTGCGTCCTGTCGCCCCCGGCCCTCCGGAGAAAAGGGTGTCGCCGGAAAACACCGTTGTCAGGTCCGGTGCGTAGATGCACACCGACCCCGGCGCGTGGCCGGGAGTGTGCAGCATTTCCAACGGGATTCCGGCGACCTCGATGCGCTGGTGGTCCGACAGGTCGCCGTCGGGCTCGCGGTCGGGGTGGGTCATCCGCCACAGGTCGTGGTCGGCGGGATGGAGCAGCACCGGGCCGCCCGTGGCGTCCGCCAGTTCGGGAGCGACGTTGATGTGGTCGTCGTGCGCATGGGTGGCGATGATGGCCACGACCCGCCGACCGTTCACCGCACGCACGATCGCGTCGGCGTCGTGGGCCGCGTCGATCACGACGACCTCGTCGCCGTCGCCGATCAGCCAGACGTTGTTGTCGACGTCCCAGGTGCCGCCGTCGAGGCTGAAGGTTCCGGAGGTCTGCAGGTGCTCGATCTGCAGGCTCACAGCATGACCACGGACCGCAGCACCTCGCCGCGGTGCATCTTCTCGAAGGCGGCCTCGATGTCGCCGAGCCCGATCTTCTCGCTGACGAACGCGTCGAGGTCGAGCCGGCCCTGCAGGTACAGGTCGACCAGCATGGGGAAGTCGCGCGAGGGCAGGCAGTCGCCGTACCAGGAGGACTTCAGCGCGCCGCCGCGGCCGAAAACGTCCAGCAATGGCAGGTCGATTCGCATGTCCGGGGTGGGGACGCCGACGAGCACGACGGTGCCGGCGAGGTCGCGGGCATAGAACGCCTGCTCATACGTTTCCGGGCGGCCGACGGCCTCGACGACGACATCGGCGCCGACCCCGCCGCAGATCTCGGTGATCGCGTCGACCGGATTCTGCTTGCTGCTGTTGACGGTGTGCGTCGCGCCGAGCCGGCGGGCCCACTCCAGCTTGCGGTCGTCGATGTCGACGCCCACGATCGTGCGCGCTCCGGCGAGCTTCGCGCCCGCGATGGCCGCACAGCCCACACCGCCGCAGCCGATCACCGCGACGGTGTCACCGCGGCCGACCGCGCCGGTGTTCATCGCCGCGCCGAGGCCGGCCATCACACCGCAGCCGAGCAGCCCGACCGTCTCCGCCGGCGCCTTCGGATCGACCTTGGTGCACTGGCCCGCCGCCACGAGCGTCTTCTCGACGAATGCGCCGATCCCGAGTGCCGGCGACAGTTCCGTGCCATCGGTGAGCGTCATTTTCTGCTTGGCGTTGTGCGTCGCGAAGCAGTACCAGGGGCGCCCGCGCCGGCACGCCCGGCACTCGCCGCACACCGCGCGCCAGTTGAGCACGACGAAGTCGCCGGGGCTGACCTCCGTGACACCCTCGCCGACGGCGTCGACGATCCCGGCAGCCTCGTGTCCCAACAGGAAGGGGAACTCGTCGTTGATTCCGCCCTCGCGGTAATGCAGATCGGTGTGGCAGACCCCGCAGGCCTTGATGGTGACGGTCGCTTCGCCCGGGCCCGGGTCGGGGACGACGATCGTCGTCAGCTCGACCGGCTCACCCTTGGCACGCGAGATGACGCCCTGAACCTGACTTGGCATGGTGCTCCGTTCGTCTGTCTGATCCGGGTCAGTGGGCGATCGCCTTGGCGACCGCCTCGGCGGCTTGGGTCAGGCGTGCCGCGTGGTCGTGCGCGGCGGCCTCCAGAGCGCGCTTGGACGTCACCATCAGCGTCAGCACGAGGACGGCATTGCCGTCGGGCCCGATCACCGGGACCGATACCGACTGCACGTCGGTGCGGTCGTCGCCGACGGCGGCGGGTGACTCGTAGTCGGCGGGCAGCGAGCCGATCAGCCGCGAGATGCTCGCCGTCGTCTCCGGCGTCTGCGAGCCTCGCGAGCGCGCCAGCACCGTGCCGACCTCGCGATGCCACGAGGCGCCCCGTCCCGACCGAGAAGCCGGCCCGCCGCACCTCCTCGAGGGTGCGCTCGAGACCCTCGCGATCCTCGGGTTTGGCCCGCGCGAGCCAGGCCTCGCGAGCGGGCGGGCTGGCCCACGCCACGAACGCAGTGCCGAGCGGAGGCAGGAACGGGATGCGCTGGCCGACGCGGGTGGGAAGGCGCTGCGAGCTCGGGTCGCCGGCGTTGGCGATCAGCACCATGTCCTCACCGGCGACGGCACTGGCGACGCATTCGACGTCGAGCTCCTCAGCGAGCGCTTCCATCTGCGGGCGGGCCGCGTCCGCGGATTGCAGCTGCAGCTGCAGGTCGCCTTCCCACACCGCGAGCGAAAGCGCCGTGAAGCGCCCGTAGCCCCCCTGGAAGAAAAGCAGTGGCAGCGACGGGTTGGCGACGTCGAGCTCGAGCACCCGGCCGATGACGATGTAGTGGTCCCCGGCCTCCGCGACGGACGTCACCTCGCAGTCGATCCACGCGACGACGTCGTCGAGCCGAGGCGATCCGGTGATCGCGGTAGGAGACCACTGCAGCTCGGCGAACTTGTCGCCGCCCTTCACCGCGAACGTGCGGCACACCGACTCCTGCTCGGACGCCAGGATGTTCACGCAGAACTTGCCCGACGGCGCGATCTTCGGCCAGCTCGTCGACGACTTGTCCGGAAGGAACGCGACCAGCGGCGGGTCCAGCGACACCGACGTGAACGACCCGATCGCCATGCCGGCCGGTTTGCCGTCCGGATCCATGCCGCTGATGACCGCGACTCCGGTCGGGAAATGGCCGAGGACCCGGCGGAAATGCTTGGCGTCGATCGTCATGGGCCGCCGTCTCTCCTTCGCTGTCGCCACCATCCTGCCGCTCCGCTGCTCATCCTGCCTTCCGGGAGGGCTACTCGGCGGCGCGGCGCTCGGCCCACACGGCGGCCTGGACCCGGTCGGTCACGCCGATGCGCTGGAAGACCGATGTCAGATGGGCCTTGACGGTGGCCTGGCTGATGCCGAGCGCCCGGGCGATCTGCTTGTTCGCCAGGCCCTGGCGCAGCAGGCTGAGCACCTCGGCTTCGCGGGGAGTCAGCTCGACGTTCGTGCGTTCCGCCGGGCGGTTCTCGGTGCGCGACGAGAGCAGCGAGCGGGCGGCTTTCGGGTGCAGCGGCGACTCGCCGCGCGCGGCCGCGCGCACGCCGCGAACCAGCTCCGCGGGATCGACGTCCTTCAGCAGGTAGCCGATGGCACCGGCGTCCAGGGCCGCGATGATGCGTTCCTGATCAGAGAACGAGGTGAGGACGACAACCTGCACTGACGGCAGATCGGCCAGCAAACGCCGGGTGGCTTCGACCCCGTCCATGCCTGGCATGACCAGGTCCATCAGGACGACGTCGGGAGAGAATTCCAGCGCCATCTCGACGGCCTCGGCGCCGTTGGACGCGGTTCCCACGACCTCGATGTCGTCGCTTCCGGCCAGCAGCGCTGACAGCCCCGAGCGGACCAGCTGATGGTCATCGGCGAGCAGGACCCGGATCATCCGGTCGCCTCGAGCGGTACCTCGAGACGCACGGTGGTGCCCGACCCCGGCCGAGAGACGACCTGAAACGCGCCACCCGCTTCGGCAGCGAGGTCGGCGATCAGGCGCAGACCCACGTGCCCCTCGGCCGCCTTGGCCGTGCGGTCGAAACCGCGGCCGTCGTCCTCGACGACGAGCACGACGGACTGCTCGCGCAATTCCACGCGCACTGCAAGCACGGTGGCTTCGGCGTGGCGCTGGGTGTTGCGCACCGCTTCCTGGGCGACGCGGAACAGCAGCGTCGCCGCGTCACGGGGCAGGTCAAGGCTGGCGGGGACATTGAGCGACGTGGACAGGCCGCTGCCCGGCAGGGGGGCGAGCAGATCGCCGAGCGCGGCCGCGAGGCCTTCGGTGTGCAGGTTGGGCGGATAGATCTCGACCAGCAGCGAGCGCAGCGAACGCATGCTCTGGCGCACCCCGGCGGCGACCCGGTCGAGCGATGCCGACACCGCCGGCGCCTCCGGTAGGCGTTTGGCGGCAGCCGCAAGCGCGAACGACGCGCCTGCAAGCTCTTGGACGACGCCGTCGTGAAGGTCAGCAGCGATCCGGCGGCGTTCGGCGTCCGAAGCTTCGACAGCCCGCCGCAGCAACCGCTCGCGCTCCTCACGCGCGCGGTGCACCCGCCGGGCAAGGCGCCACACGAGCGGGATCGTCAGCGCCACGAAAATCAGCAAGGCGCCGATGCTGATGGGCAGGAACTGACCCAGGATCTGGTCGCTGCGGTGCGAGACGTCGGAGTACCGGTAATAGGCCTCGAAAAGCAGCGGCTGACCCTCGGGTGAGCGGGTGAGCGCGTACGTCTCGTAGAGCTTGCCGAAGGAGCGCTCGAACCGGTTCTCGGGCTCGGTCAGATCGGAGAGTCTGCCGACGACGCTGCCGCGCGTGCCGGTGCGCAGGAGCGCCAGAGCATCGGGTTCAACGGTGAAGCGCTGACCGATGAGGCGGGGCTCGTCGGAGTAGACGATGCGGCTCGACGCGTCCCACATCTTGACCCGGACGAGCCAGCCGCCGAGCACCTGCTTGTGCACGACGGTGTTGAACGCGGCCACCGCTTCCGGCTGTGACGTCACCAGCCCGCGGGGCATCTCGGGCGCGACGACGGCGCGCTCGAAGAGCTGGGTGCGGCTACGGGCGTCACTCACGGCCTCGTTGCTCGCCGCGCGGCTGGCCAGCCAGCAGGTGGTCAGCACCAGAGCGATCAGCACCAGGCTGGCCAACGTGATGAACTGCACGATCGGCCGCCCGCGCCAGAGCCCTCGCTGGCCGTCAGCGCGCCCGCGTCTGCCCTGGGGGCTGTATCGACTGCGCCGGCTGCCCGCGGGCGCGGGCGACTTCCCGGTGCGGGGCAGCAGGTCAGTCAGGGAAAGCTCCGAGTGAGAAGGCGCAGGCGCTTTCGCTTTGGGACGCGGCCCGCCTGGCAAGGTGTATCCAGGATGAACCGTGGCGGCCCGGCGCGCCATGCCTATCAGGTCGTACGACCATTCCACCAGGTCGTACGACCAAGAGACGTCTTGTGGTCGTACGACCATCGGCGAGACTTGGATCATCAGCCGGGTAGGGATTCGCGCATTGAAAGCACGTGTTCCACAGCTTCTTCTGCTTGGCTTTGGCGAAGAGATCGTAGACATCCGGAGGTCTGACTTGTCCGATACCTCAGCAGCGCGCTCGACCTTCACCTGCCCGCGCCGGCAGCTCCTCATGGGGGCCGGGGCAGCAGGTGGGATCGCGGTGCTGGCCGCGTGCGGCAGCTCGAGCAGCGGCGGCTCGGGCAGCGGCAGCTCGAGTACGAATACCGGAAGCGGTAGTGGTTCCTCGGCTGCGGCGAAGGGCATCATCGCGCTTTCCTCGGTGCCGACGGACAGTTCGGTCTCGGTCAAGGACTCGACCGGGCGCACCCTGCTCATCACCCAGAACGGGGGCAAGCTCACGGCCCTCGACGCGACCTGCACACATATGCAGTGCACGGTCGCCCCGGATGGAAAGATCTTGCAGTGCCCGTGCCACGGGTCGCAGTACTCGCTGACCGGCTCGGTACTTCAGGGCCCGGCGCCTGCCGCGCTTCAGGCGGTCAGCGTGAAGGTCGTAGCGGGACAGGTGGTATTGGCCTGATGGCAGCCGGGGGGACAGTGGGGGCGTACCCGTTCATCCCGAAAACGGTGAACGGGGTGGCGTTCCACCCGCTGGCGGTGCACGCCGTGGTCGTGCTGGTCCCGCTGGCGGTGGTCGGCACCATCGGCATCGCGCTGTGGCCGGCCATGCGCCGGCACTTCGCCCTGACCGTGCTGGTGGTCGGCATCGTCGGGGGCCTCGCGGTGCCGGTGGCGATGGCCAGCGGGTCGGACTTCCGTGCCCGGCTGGGGGCGGCGCAGCTGGTACGCACGCATCAGGCTTTCGCGCACAAGCTGCTCTACTGGACCTTCGCGTTCGTCGTCGTGCTCATCGTGATGGTCGTGCTTGACCTGGCACGCCGCCTCGGGCCGGTGCAGGCGTCACTCGCCGAAGCTCCGGCGGGGCAGACGACCCGCTTCGAACGGGGTGTGGGACGGGTGATCCCATCCGGGTTACGCGACCAGGTGCAGCTCCTGCGCCGCGCCCAGCCGGTGCTGAGCGTCGTGTCGGTCGTTCTCGCGGTGGTCGTTGCGTACTACTGCTACAAGACCGGTGACTCCGGTGCGAAGGCGGTCTGGCAAGGCCGCTAGGGCACCGTGTGGCACTGTCCCTGATGTGAGCGATCAGATCAGGCCCTTCACCGTCGAGATCCCAGCTGACACCATCGCCGACCTGCGCGACCGGCTCAGCCGCACGCGCTGGCCCAACCCCGAGCCGGTCGACGACTGGAGCCAGGGGATCCCGCTCGCGTACACCAAGGAGCTCTGTCACTACTGGCAGAGCGAGTACGACTTCGAGGCGGCGGCGGCCCGGCTGAACTCCTTCCCGCAGTTCATCACCGAGATCGACGGGCTCGACGTGCACTTCCTGCACGCCCGCTCGCCGGAGCCGGGGGCGCTGCCGCTCGTGCTCACCCACGGGTGGCCCGGCTCGGTGGTCGAATTCCTCAACGTTCTCGGCCCCTTGACCGATCCGGCCGCTCACGGCGGCGACCCGGCGGATGCGTTTCATGTCGTCTGCCCGTCGCTGCCCGGCTACGGCTGGAGCGGCAAGCCCACCACGGTCGGCTGGGGCGTCGACCACACCGCGCTGGCCTGGAGCGAGCTCATGGCCCGGCTCGGCTACGAGCGTTACGGCGCCCAGGGCGGCGACTGGGGCGCCATGGTCACCGCCGGCATCGGCCGGCAGGATCCGGAGCACGTCGCCGGGATCCACCTGAACATGCCCGTCGCCGCGCCCGATCCGGAGACCTTCGGCGACCTGACGCCGGTCGAGCAGCAGGCGCTCGCCGATCTCGATCGCCATCGCAAGGACGGCACCGGCTACTCCAAGCAGCAGTCGACCAGGCCGCAGACGCTCGGGTACGGCCTCGCGGACTCGCCGGCCGGCCAGTGCGCGTGGATCGTCGAGAAGTTCCACGAGTGGACCGATTGCGACGGCCATCCGGAGAACGCGGTGCCGCGCGACGCGCTGCTCGACAACGTGCTCGTCTACTGGCTGACCAACTCGGCGACGAGTTCCGCGCGCCTGTACTGGGAGAGCTTCACCGGCGGCAACATGGCCGAGATCGCGGTGCCGATGGGCGCCTCGATCTTTCCGAAGGAGATCATCCGGATGTCCCGGCGCTGGGCGTCCAAGCGCTTCACCGACATCCGCTACTGGAACGAGCTCGAACGCGGTGGGCACTTCGCCGCGCTCGAGCAGCCCGAGACCTTCGTGAACGAGGTGCGCACGTTCTTCCGGCTCGTGCGCTGATCCGCTCTCAACCTGCCGTTTGTCGACAGCGGTTGCGATCGCCCGTTGCCAACTTGTCGAACGTGCGTTATAAAAGTTACGGTCGTTCGCAATCGGAGGTGGCGTGCCGCGGCGTACCCAGGCGGATCGGCGGGCTGACACCCGCGAGCGTCTGCTGCGCGCGGCGGCGGAGCTCTTCGCTAGCCAGGGATATGACGCCGTCTCCGTCGACGAGGTGGCGGCGGCAGCAGACCGCAGCTCCGGCGCGCTCTATGCGCACTTCGGCAGCAAGCAGGGGCTGCTGCGGGCGCTGCTGGATTCGTGGAAGGAGACCACCGCGACGGTGGTCCAAGCCGAGTTCGCGGTAGCGCCCGACCCCGCCTCACGCATGGCGGCGATCTGGCGCAATGTCTCTCATCCACCCGACGAGCTCGGAGACCATTGGCTGCTGCTCGAGCACGAGCTCTGGCTGCGCGCGGTCCGCGACCCCGAGGTCGGCATCGGCCTGCGCAATCGCTACGCCGAGGTACGCGCCTCGATGGCCGCCGGCTTCGGCCAGCGCGGCGTGGCGCCCCAGCTCGGCGCCGAGCTCGCCTCGCAGGTCTTTGCATTGCTGATCGGGCTCGACATGCAACGCCGGCTCGATCCCGGCGCGGTCAGCGACAAGACCGCGCTTGCCGGGCTGAACGCCCTCTACAACGCTGCGCTCGAAAGCGCCGAAGCACTGTGACCGACCATCACCCGCACGCTCCCGAGAGGAACCTCCATGCACACGAAGCTGTGTGACCAGCTGGGAATCGAATTCCCCATCTTCGCCTTCACGCACTGCCGTGACGTGGTGGCGGCGGTGAGCCGGGCCGGCGGGTTCGGCGTGCTCGGGGCCGTCGGCTTCAGCGCCGAGCAGCTCGCGATCGAGCTGGACTGGATCGACGACAACGTCGGTGACCATCCCTACGGCGTCGACATCGTCATCCCCGGCAAATACGAGGGAATCGGTGAGATGGACACCGACAAGCTCACCCAGTCGCTGCGCGAGATGGTGCCGCAGGGCCACATCGACTTCGCCAAGAAAATCCTTGCAGATCATGGGGTTCCGGAGCTTCCCGACGGGGAGACGGCCACCGGCCAGCTGCTCGGATGGACCGCGGCGACGGCGGCACCGCAGGTGGAGTGCGCGCTCAAGCACGACAAGGTCCGGCTGATCGCCAACGCGCTGGGCACGCCTCCGGAGGACGTCGTTGCTCAGGTCCACGAGAGCGGCCGGCTCGTGGCGGCGCTGTGCGGGTCGGCCAGGCAGGCGCGTAAGCACGCGGACGCCGGGATCGACATCATCATCGCCCAGGGCAGCGAGGCGGGCGGCCACACCGGCGAGATCGGCAGCATCGTGCTCTGGCCCGAGGTCATCGACGCGGTCGCTCCCATCCCCGTCCTCGCGGCCGGCGGCATCGGAAGCGGGCGTCAGCTGGCCTCGGCGCTCGCCATGGGCGCGCAAGGTGTGTGGACCGGCTCGATCTGGCTGACGGTGGCCGAAGCCAGTGCGTCGCCGGCGCAGAAGCAGCAGCTGCTCGACGCCAAGAGCAACGACACCGTGCGCTCGCGCTCGTTCACCGGCAAGCCGGCACGCATGCTCAAGAGCGCGTGGACCGAGGCGTGGGAAGCGCCGGAGAACCCCAAGCCGCTCGGAATGCCCTTGCAATACATGGTGAGTGGCGAGTGCGTGGCCCGCGGGTCGCGCTATCCGGAGCAGTCGCTCGAGGTCATGTTCAACCCCGTGGGGCAGATCGTCGGATCGATGACCAAGGTGCGCAGCGCCCGCGAGCTCATCAACGATCTGGTGACCGAGTACGCCGATTCCGTCGAGCGTCTGAACGCTCTCGGCGCGGAGTGAGGACACCATGACCGCCAACGCCACTGAGCGCATCAGCCTCGACAGCATCGACGTCTTCAGCCACCAGGTCTGGGTCGACAGGGTGCCGCACGAGCAGCTTGCCCTGCTCCGGCACGAGGCCCCGGTCTTCAAGCACAAGGGCACCGAGTTCGACATGCCCCCGCACTTCTGGGTGCTCACCCGCCATGACGACGTGCAAGCGGCCAACCGCGACTGGGAGACCTACTCCTCGGCGCTTCCCGGCAGCTTGCTGAACAACCCACCCGAGGATGTGTCGAACGACTTCAAGACCATCATCGACACCGACCCGCCGACCCACACCAGGCTGCGCAAGCTGGTGAATCGGGGGTTCCTGCCCCGCACGATCGCCTCGTACGAGGCGCATTTGCGCGACGTCACCGCCGAGATCTTCGACCGGGCGCTGCCGCGCGGGCGGTTCGACTTCGTCGTCGACGTCGCCGCCGAGCTGCCGCTGGTCGCCATCACGGAATTGCTCGGCATCCCGTATGAGGACCGGCACAAGGTCTTCGAATGGGCCAACCGTCTGGTCGGCGGCACCGACCCGGAGTACGACCGTGGTCAGGAAGCCCGCGTCGGCGCGGCTTTCGAGCTGTATCAGTACGCCCAGGAGCTCGCCACCGAACGCCGTACGGCGCCGCGGGACGACATCATCACCAAGCTCATCACGGCCGTCGACGGGGATGATGACAAGCTCGACGACCACGAGTTCGACCTGTTCGTTCTCACGCTCGCTGTCGCGGGCAGCGAGACCACTCGCAACGCCATGTCGCACGGCCTGCTCGCGCTGATGAACAACCCCGAGCAGATGCAGGCGCTGCGGGACAGCGGCCCGCAGGTGTCGGAGGTGGCGGTGGACGAGATCCTGCGCTGGGCCACCCCGGTGTCGAACTTCCGCCGCACGGCCACGCGAGACGTTGAGCTGCACGGCGTGCACATCCCCAAGGGCGACCCGGTGGTGCTCTCCTACGCTTCGGCCAACTACGACGAGACCGTCTTCGCCGATCCGCACCGGTTCGACATCGCCCGCACGCCCAACCCGCATGTCGCCTTCGGCGGCGGGGGAGTGCACTTCTGCCTCGGCTCGCATCTCGCGCGGCTGGAGATCCGGCTGCTCTTCGAGGAGCTGCTGGCGCGCACCAGTGACATCCAGCTCGACGGTGAGGTCCAGCGGCTGCGGTCGAGTTTCATCAACGGCATCAAGCATTTGCCGGTCAGCGCGAAGGTCTGAGGGAGCGGGACAGCACGGTGGAGTTCAATCTCGCCGACCTCTTCGAGTACGCCGTAGACGAGTTCGCCGATCGCGAGTACCTGGTGGTCGGCGGGCGCCGGCGCACCTATCGCGAGCTGGAGGAGCGTGCCAACCGGCTTGCCCATCACCTTGCAGCGCAAGGGGTCGGGCCCGATGACCACGTCGGCATCTACGGGCTCAATTCCATCGAGTGGGTCGAGACCGTCTGGGCGACCTTCAAGCTGCGCGCGGTGTGGATCAACATCAATTATCGGTACGTCGAGGACGAGCTCGCGTACCTTTTCGACAACGCCGACCTCAAGGTGCTGCTGCACGATCCGGAGTACACCTCCCGCGTCGACGGCGTGCTCGACAAGCTGCCGCAGCTCACCCATCGGCTGATCTACGGCCCGGAGTACGAGGCGGCGCTGGCTGCCCAGTCACCGGAGCGCGACTTCGGCCCGCGGTCGTCGGACGACACCTACGTCCTGTTCACCGGCGGCACCACCGGGATGCCGAAGGGTGTCGTATGGCGTCACGAGGACGTGCTCTTCGCCCTCGGCGGCGGGCTGGACATCCTGACCGGAATCCCGATCGACCGGCCGGAAGACCTTGCAGCCAAAGGCCATTCGATGGGCGGGATGCAGCTGACCTTCCTGCCGATCGCGCCGCTCATGCACGGCGCGACCCAGTGGGCCGTGATGGGTCAGAGCTTCACCGGCAACCGCGTCGTGCTGGTGCCCCGCTTCGAGCCGCACGAGGTCTGGCGGCTCGTCCAGGACGAGAAGGTCAACGCCCTGATGATCACCGGTGACGCGATGGGTCGCCCGCTCATCGAAGCTCTGGAGCAGGAGCCGAGCCGCTCGTACGACCTGTCGTCGTTGTACTCGCTGTCCTCGACCGCGGCGGTCTTCTCGCCATCGGTGAAGGACCAGTTCCTCGAGCGGTTCCCCGATCTGATGCTGACCGATTCGATGGGGGCGTCGGAGTCGGGCGCGACCGGAATCACGCAAGTAAGAACGGGTGCGACGGCCATGAAGAGCGGGCCCACGGTCTCGCCGACATCAGGCACTGTCGTGCTGACCGACGACGGCGAGCTCGTCGAACCCGGCTCGGGCGTCGTCGGCAAGGTCGCGCGGGCGGGCTGGATCCCCAAGGGCTATTACAACGATCCGGCGAAAACTGCCGAGACGTTCGTGGAGTTCGGCGGCATCCGCTATGTGATTCCCGGCGACTACGCGACCGTCGAGGCCGACGGTTCGATCACCCTGCTCGGCCGCGGCTCGCAGTCGATCAACTCGGGCGGCGAGAAGATCTATCCCGAAGAGGTCGAGGCGGCGGTGAAGTCGCACCCCGACGTCTACGACGCGGTCGTCGTCGGGGTGCCTGACGAGAAGTGGGGGCAGCGGGTCGCGGTGGTCGTCGAGTTGCGCGATGGGGTCTCGGCGCCGGTGGAGCTGCTGCTCGAGTCGGTGCAAGGACACTGCCGGGCAAAGGTTTCCGGCTACAAGGTCCCGCGCGAGTTGCACGTCGTGTCCAACGTGGTGCGCTCGCCTTCCGGCAAGCCGGATTATCCGTGGGCGAAGGCCGTGGCTACCGGCTCAGCGCCGGCCTCGTAGCGGCAGCCGGCGCAGGCCGGTGTGCCGGTTCGAACGGTTCCACTCGACCGGGCCGGCCGGCTCGAGAGTGCCGAAACGGCTGAGGATTTCGTCGAGCAGCAGCCGGATCTCGAGCCGGGCGAGATTGGCGCCGAGGCAGAAGTGGGTGCCGCTGCCGAATCCCAGGTGTGGATTGGGATTGCGCCGGATCTCGAACTGGTCGGCACCGGCGAACGCGGATTCGTCGCGGTTGGCCGAGCCTTCCCAGACGAGCACCTTGTCACCGGCCTTGACGGGATGCCCGGCCAGGACGGTGTCTACGGTCGCGGTGCGCCGCTTGGACGGCGACGGGCTCGTCCACCGCACGATTTCCTCGACGGCCATGGGCAGCAGGCTCCGGTCCGCGCGGAGCGCCACGAGTTGATCCGGACGCTCGAGCAGCGCGAGCAGCCCGGCGGAGACGGCACTTCGGGTCGTCTCCGCCCCGGCCGAAAAGAGCAGCGAGAAGAAGCTGTAGAGCTCGCTGTCGGTCAGCTGCGGCGGGTCCTCGTCCTCCAGCCTCGCGTGGATCACGATCGAGAGCATGTCGTCGGTCGGGGCGGCGCGCTTCTCGGCGATCAGCCTGGTGCCGTAGTCGAGCATCCGCCCTTGCGCGCCCCGGACGGCGTCGTCACGGGTCCCGGCGGCATCGGGAGCGTCCCCCTCCCGGATGTCGAAAGTGTGCTCCACCTGGGCAAGCAGCGCATGCCGATCGGTCTCCGGAATACCGAGCAGGATGCAAATCGTCTGCAGCGGCACCTCGCCGGCGACGTCATGGACGACGTCGAAGGCGGCGTCGTCATCGACGGCGTCGAGCAGCAGGCGGGTGCGGCGCCGGAGCTCGACCTCGAGCCGCTCGACCATCCGCCGGGTGAGCCCCGTGCTCACCAGCCGACGGAAGCGCGCGTGCCGCGGGTCGTCCATCATGTTCAGCACGATCCCGGCGATCGGCAGGTCGGCGAGCAGCGTTCCGCCATAGGGGCGATGCCCGCCGCGTTCCGACGAGTAGGTGTCCGGGTCGCGAAGGACCGCACGGGTCTCGGTGTAGGTCGCGACCGACCAGAAGCCCTCACCGTCCGGGGTGTGCGGAGTCGGCTCGTGCCAGTAGACCGGGGCCTCGCGCCGGTGACGGGCAAAGAGCCGATGGGGAAAGCCCTCAGCGAACGCGTCGAGATCGGTGAGGTCTACTCCGGCCATGACCTGCTGCACGTGCGCAGCCTAGGCGCAGCTGATAGGCAAGTGCCGGTGAGGCACCTTTTCCCGCCCCCGGACGGCGCTGAGACCACAGTCCATGCGGCCTACGGCGACATCGTCGAGCGGGCGATGTTCGCCGCACAGGGCGGCGGGGCTCGGCCCCATGTCGTGATGAACATGGTGAGCTCGGCCGACGGCGCGATCTCGCTCGACGGCTTGTCGGGCGGGCTCTCCGGTTCGGCCGACAAGGAAGTCTTCTTCTACCTGCGCAGCATCGCCGACGTCATCCTGGTGGGCGCCTCCACAGCGCGTGAGGAGAACTATGGCCAGCCGCGGCTGACGGACGAGCTCCGCGCTCAGCGGATCGCCCGCGGTCAGGCCGAGTTGCCGCGGATCGCGGTCGTCACCCGCTCGATGCGTATCGACTGGAGCAGCCGCCTGTTCTCCGAGCCGGCGTCCCCGGCCGGGCTGCCCCTGGTCGTCTGTCCCGAGAACACCCCGCCCGCGCTGTGCGCGCCGGCCGACGGCATCGCCGAGCTGCTCAAAGCAGGTGTCGACGACGTCGATTTCCGTTCCGCGCTCGGCCAGCTCGAAGCGCGGGGGGCGGGGCTCGTGCTGTGCGAAGGGGGCCCGCGTATCAACGGGCAGCTGCTGTCGGCTGGCGTGGTCGACGAGTTGTGCTTGACGGTCTCTCCGGTGCTCGTCGGCGGCCGCGGCCCGCGGGTGAGCGGCTGGGACGAGCCGCATCCCGGGCTCGGCCTCGAGCTGCTTTCGTTGTGCGAGTCCGACGGGGTCCTGCTGCTGCGTTACGGGACGAAACTCGCCTCCCACGACTGAACAAGCCGCGGGCCCGGCTGTGCCTCGTTCATCCGGATCCGGATCGTTCGGCCCTGCACTGTCAGCTCGCCCAGCGCATTGCCGAACATCGGTCCTTGCGTGGTGTCCCAGCGCCAGCCGAGGGTCGAGGCGTGCGCCCCTCGGACGAGGAGCTTGCCGATCAGGCGGCCGATGCTCGAGGCTGCGAAGCGTTCGACGACGCGGATCGTGTGGCCGAGCGAGTTACGCAGCGGCGAGCACACCACCTGCAGCACGCGCGAACCATCCGCGGCCTGCGGGGCACGGGTGTTCTGGGCCTCGGCGAGATAGGAGAAGTGCACGTCGCCGGACAGGAAGGTGATGGTCGCCGGCGGCTTCCCCCGGGTCCCGTTCGCCACCTCCGTAACGACCTGCAGCATGCGGCGCAGCGAGGTCTCGAACGCCGCCCAATGCTCCAAATCCGCGCGCTGACGGCTCTTTTCACCCAGCCGGGCAAGCCGCCGTCCCCACCGGCCTTCGGCCAGCGCCTCGTCGAACGCTTCCAGCCCGTGCAGAGCGGGGGGAAGCAGGAACGGCAGTGACGTGACGATGAGCAGCTGGTCGACCGGGTCAACGTCGCGGCACTGGCGGTCGAACCAGGCCCACTCCTCGTCGCCGACCATGAGCCGCTGCCGGCCGTCGACGACCCGGTTGGCCCTGGAGTCGAGCACGATGAGCCGCGCTGAGCCGAAGTCACGCCGGAACGACCACTGCACGGCCGGTCCGCCGTCGGCGGTCGCGTCGGCCTGCTCGGCGTGCCGGCGCAGCACCTTCTCCCCATCACGGCCTGAGGCGGTGAGCGCGGCGAGCACCGGATCGGCGTCGAGTTCGGCGGGGGAGAGGTTGCCCAGGTGCTGGTAAAGCCAGTACGCGAGCAGGCCGCTCGTGATGCGCTCCTGCCACCAGCCCGTCGCCTCGATCTGGCGGCGCCACGGCTCGGAGGTGTTCCAGTCGTCGCGGATGTCGTGGTCATCGAAAATCATCGCGCTCGGCAGCGTCGACAGCAGCCAGCGGATCGGCTCCGGTGACCAGGATTCGCGGTACAGGAAGGTGTATTCGTCGACGTTGGCCACCTCGTGGCCCGGGCCCTCGTCCGGCCCGCGGTGGGACTGGACGTACTGCAGCGTCTCCGGGGAAAGGTTGTCGTCGGCGTACACCTGGTCGCCTACCAGTGCCAGCAGGTCCGGCCAGCTGTCCGGCGGGGTCGTGCGCATCTGCTCGGCCAGCGCGTGCAGCGCGTCCACGCCCCACTCCAGATCATCGAGCGGTCCCGCCGCGCGGCAGGATCCGAAGGCGATGCGCAGCGCCGCCCCCGGCGCATACGGTCGTAGCACGCTGTCGGGCCACTCGCTGCCTGGGAGCGGCCAGACCGTCACCTCATCGAGCGCGACGGAGTACGGCACGGTGACGCCCGGCCGCAGACCGCGGACCGGAACGACCGCGTAATGATGCCCGCAAACATTGAAGGTTTGCGCGTGCGCTGCCGGCGCGCCGGGCGTCGTCACCGAGACCCGGCACCCCGCATCGGTCTCGACCCAGATCGTCGCGGATTCCGAGTCCAGGTAGCGCAGCAGCGGGCCGAGGACGAGCTGGGGTGCGGTCATCGGTCGTGGGCAAGCTAGAAGCCGGCCAGGGGCCGCGGCGTGTACGGCTTCTCCAGGGCGGCGATCTCGTCGGCGGTGAGGTGCACGTCGACCGCGGCGATCGCGTCGTCGAGATGGTGGCTCTTGGTGGCGCCGATGATCGGCGCGGTGATGGAGGGTTTGGAGAGGAGCCACGCCAGCGCCACCTGGGCGCGGGGAATGCCGCGGGCTTCGGCGATCGAGCGCACCTCGTCGATGATGGGCGCGTCCTCGTCGCTGTAGAGCGTGCGTCCGAACGCGTCGGTTTCGCTGCGTGCCGTGGTGGCATCGAGGTCACGGGTCAGCCGCCCGCGCGCGAGCGGGCTCCAAGGGATCACGCCGATGCCCTGATCCGCGCACAGCGGGAGCATCTCGCGCTCCTCCTCGCGGTTGAGCAGGTTGTAGTGGTCCTGCATGCTGACGAAGCGGGTCCAGCCGTGCGCATCAGCGGTGTAGAGCGCCTTGCTGAACTGCCAGGCGTACATCGACGATGCCCCGATGTAGCGCGCCTTGCCGGCCTTGACGACGTCGTGGAGCGCCTCGAGCGTCTCCTCGATCGGCGTGCTGTCGTCCCAGCGGTGGATCTGGTAGAGGTCGACGTAATCCAGGCCGAGCCGGGTCAGGCTCGCGTCGATCTCGTGCATGATCGCCTTGCGGGAAAGCCCGCGCCCGTTGGGGCCGGGCCGCTGTGGCATGTAGACCTTCGTCGCCAGCACGTATTCGTCGCGGCGCGCGAAATCACGCAGCGCGCGCCCGGTGATCTCTTCGCTGCTACCCGCCGAATAGGCGTTGGCCGTGTCGAAGAAGTTGATCCCTGCCTCGAGAGCCCGGCGAAAGTACGGACGCGCGTCCTCCTCGCCCAGCGACCACTCGTGATTACCCCGCTTCGGGTCGCCGTAGCTCATGCAGCCGAGGCAGATGCGGGAGACTTCGAGTCCGGTGGCTCCGAGGCGCACGTAATCCATGGGATGAGCCTGCCCCCTGGTACCGCTTTTCGCACCTGATCCTGCGCCGGGCGTTTCAGCGTTTCCCGGCCCGGTTGCGTGGATACGCTCGCGCTATGGACGGCTGGCACATCGAGCCCCGTTTCGCCCCGCTGGCGCTGAAGTTCTCGAAGCTCTTCCGTCACCCGAGCGATGGCGGCGGTGCGCTCGCTGTCTACCACCACGGCGATCTGGTGCTCGACATCTGGGCGGGCTACGCCCACCGCAAGCAGCGCTGGCAACGCGACACGGTGGCGCTCTCGTTCTCCACCGGCAAGGGTGTCGCCAGCACGCTCGTCCACCGGCTGGCCGAGCAGGGCCTGATCGATTACGACGCCCCGGTCGCGACCTACTGGCCGGAGTTCGCCGCGGCCGGCAAAGAAGCCATTACCGTGCGCGAGCTGATGAGTCACCGCGCCGGATTGCACAAGGTCCAGGGCATCGCCCCGGACGGCGTCGGACTGCTCGACTACGACAAGGTGGTCGCCCGTCTCGCGGCCAATCCTGCGGATCCCAGGCGCTTTTCCGGGCCGGGCTACCACGGCGTGACCTACGGCTGGCTGGTGGCCGAGTTGGCGGCCCGCGCCGCCGGGAGGCCGTTCACCGACCTGCTGCGGGCCGAGGTCGCCGAACCACTCGGGGCGCCGGAACTCTGGTTCCACGTGCCGGCGGAGGAGCAGCACCGGATCGCCGGCTTCTTCCCGCAGCTGCTTCCGCTGCGTCTGTCCTGGCCGTTCGTCTCGGCCCGGCTGGCCGCGATCCCGGCCACCCGCGGGTTCAGCGAGGCGTTGATGCCGGAGAAGTTCGACACCCTCGTGCGATTGCCGGAAGTGCACAGCGCGGTCATGCCCGGCTGGAACGGTGTGTTCACCGCCCGGGCATTGGCGCGCATGTATGCACCGCTCGCCGGTGACGGAACGGTCGACGGCGTTCCGTTCCTCAAGCCCGAGACGATCGCGGAGATCAGCGAGGTCCAGACCCGGGCCCGCGACTACGTCCTCGGCTTCCGGCCGAACTGGCGGCTCGGCTATCACCAGGCTTTCGTCGCCGACCGGGTACGGACCCCCCGCGCCTTCGGCCACTTCGGCCTCGGCGGCAGCGGTGCCTTCGCCGACCCTGACGCCGACCTGTCGATCGCCTTCATCAGCAACCACCTCGGAAACCGGCTCTCCGCCCTCGGTGACCTGCGGCTCGCCCGGCTATCGGCGCTCGCCCGCCGGCTGGCGCTCGCGGACTAGACCGCGTCCTTCCCGGATATCAGGGACGATTCCGGCGGTTTGTGTCACCGTGTGGCCCGTGATCGTGCCTTTCGGGCCTGACGCCCCCGTCCGTCCTCCCGTTTCGTCCGGGGTGCGCGCCGTCCCGTCGGCAGCGACCCTGTTCGTCGGGGCGCTCGCCCTCATGGCGGTGGCGGGCGTGGTTGCACTCGGCGCCAAGCAGACGCTGCTTTTTCCAAGCCTCGGGCCGACGGCCATGCTGTTCTTCGCCCGGCCGCTGCCGCCCGAGTGCACCGTGCGCAACGTGATCGTGGGGCACTGGGTCGGCATCGTGGTCGGCCTCGTGATGCTCGAGGTCTTCGGGCTGCGGGCACTGCCGTCAGCGGTCACCCACGGCCTCGATGCGAAACGGGTCATCGCCGCGGCCCTGTCGGTCGCGGTGACGGCCACCGTGCTGCGTCTCATCCGCAGTCCGCACGCTCCGGCCGGTGCGAGCACGCTGATCGTCAGCCTTGGGTTACTGACCACGAACAAGCAGCTGGTGATGATGGGCGCGTCCGTCGCGCTCATCGCCGCTGCCGGATGGGCGCTGAACTTCCTGACCGGTGTGCGCGTGCCCCTGTGGCGCAAGGCGGGTTCGCGGCCACCGAGCGATGTCGGCGAGGTGATCCCGCCCCCGTGGTACCCGGTGCCGGCCCCGCTGGTCGCGCCGTCGAACGCGACCCAGGTCATGACCCGGCCACCTGGGATCGGCCGGCCCGCTGGGCCGGAGTAGCGACGGGTCAGGGCGCCGGCGGCTTCTTGGGCGAGGCAGGTGCGCCGCTCGGAGGGGAAGCCGAACGTGGAATGCTTGGCTGCCCGGCTGCGGAGTTGCCGCCGTTGCCCTTTCCGCCGCCGCCTTTGTTGTTCCCGTTCCCGTTCGCCTTGCCGCTGTTGCCGCTGTTGCCGCTCGTCGGCGCTGCGGCGCGTGGTGCCGGGACGATGGTGGGGGAGGGCACGGGTGCAGCCCTCGTCCCGCTGCCCGGGGTTGGTTGCGGGGACGGTGCTGATCTGTGGGGCGAGCGCGGCGCTGGAACGCGGGGGGCCGCGACCGCCGCCTGCGTTCCCGCCGAGGGCGCAGGCGTCGCGGCGTCACTGACCGAGACGCTCGCAGCGACAACCCGTGCCGGGACCGGCGCCGGCGACCGGATCGCAGCGGATGCCGGGTTGAGCGCGGAGGCCGTGACGATCGTTGCGCCGGCGGCGGCGCTGACCGCTGCAGTGGTGATCTGGTTCGCTGCAGCACCGAGCAGGCTCGCGGTGTTCTGCCCGAGCAGCGGCACCTCGGCAAGCCAGGCAGCGGGTCCGGCGGCCCAGAGCACCCACCGCTTCGGGACGGCGACCAGTGCCCGCACGATATTGGGGTCGAACTGGGTGCCGGCACACCGCACCAGCTCGCGCAGCGCCGCGTCCCTGCGCACCGGTCGTGTGTAGGCGCGCGCCGCGGTCATCACCTCGAAGGCGTCTGCGACCTGCACGATGCGGGAACCCTCACTGACCTCGCGGCCGGACTTCCCCGCGGGGTAGCCGGTACCGTCCCAGCGCTCGTGGTGCTCGATGATCACCCGGTCCATCGGCGCGAGCCACTCCAGGAGCGCGCTCGCCAGCCGATCGCCGGCTGCCGAGCGAGTCCGGTTCGGGCACCCACCGGACGGCGAGAAAGATGGCTATTGCCGATGCCGCCATAGGCGCCAGGTAGGTGATGGCGCGCAGCCCCCGGGACAGCCGTACCCGCGGCGCCCACATGGCTTCCTGTGGCGCATCGTCGTCGCGGCCCACTTTGTGCAGGTCACTGTCCACTACGCCATGGTCGACGCGGAAACGCACGATCTGGTTAGCCCAGCCGGGCGCAAATGCGCTCGCCGATTCAGTAGTTCGATTTCCCAATAAACCGTTCGGCGGTCAGCGGGGCCCGGTCAGCTGAACGTGTCGCCCTCCAGCGGGTAGGACTCCTTGCCGTCGGGGCCTTTGGGCAGGTCTCCCGCGATCGTGATGCGTTGCATCGAGCGGTGCATGCCGAGCGGGATGTCTGTCGGTACCAGATGGCAGGTCGCGCGGTTGTCCCAGAACGCGATGCTTCCGGGCTGCCAGCGGAATCGGCAGGTGAACTGCGACTGGGTGAGGTGCTCGTACAGCATCGCGAGCACGTGGGCGCCCTCGGCGCGACTGAGCTCGACGATGTGGCTCGTGAAGGTGGGGTTGACGAAGAGCGCCTTCTCGCCGGTTTCCGGATGCACCCGCACCACGGGATGCACCGAGCGCATACCCGAGGACTGGAACTGCTTCTTCAGCGCGCCCGGCAGGTCGCCCCGCGAAATGGGCAGCGCGTTGTGATGCACGGCGTGCAGCTCGTCGCACAGGTGCTGAAGCTGCGGCGAGAGCTGCTCATAGGCCACGACGAGATTGGTCCACTGCGTGTCGCCGCCGTAAGGCGGGACGACGACCCCGCGCAGGATGGACCCCATCGGTGGATTCGGCACGAAGGTCACGTCGGTGTGCCAGCGACTCTCGATCGTCGGGGCCATCGTCTTGGCTTTGCCGCCCGCACCCTTCGCTTCAGCCTTCCCGAAGGTCTGGTTGTCGAGCAGCAGGATCTCCGGGTGGTCGGGGAATGCCGCTGGAAGAGTGGGGTGAGCAGGGGTGATTTCGCCGAACTGGCGTCCGAACGCGATGTGCTGCTCCTGGGTGAGGTCCTGATCGCGGAAGAAGACGACCTTCCACTGCAGGAGTGCCGAGCGGACCTCGGCCAGCGTCGCGGGGTCGAGGTCCGCTCGCAGGTCCACGCCGAGGATCTCGGCGCCGATGTATCCGGAGAGCGGGCGGATGTCGAGCTGGGTACGGGATGCGGTCGTCGTCATGCGGTTCTCCGGTCGGTGATCTGTCGCGCTGTCTGGTCGGAAACGGGGGCGTCGGCGAGAGCGACGGCGGTGTCGAGGACGTTGGCCAGGAAGGCGGCGCGCGGTGTGGTGATGCGCCGCGGCCAGTGCTGGACCAGGAGCTCCCGGTCGGCGAGGGCGTGCGTCATGTGGCCGGACAGCAGCGACCAGCGCTCCTGCCGCAGCTGCTCGGGAACGCCCCTGTCAGCCTGCAATTGCTGGTATCGCGCGGCGATGACGGCGACCCCCCGCGTCCAGTCCTGCGCGTCGAGGTCGCCGGGTGCCGTGCCCTCGACATAGGCGGCGTGAATGCAGAACCGCAGATACCAGCTCGGGTGTCCGGGCTCGCCGAGCATCTCGGCCAGCGGATAGAGGAAGGCCTCGGCGAGCGCCCGCAGTTCGTGTCCACGGCCGCAGCGATCAAGCTCCTCGAGCAGCGCCAGACGACGCGCGTTGATCGACACCATGCGGTACTCGAAGACGGCGTCGAGCAACTGCGCCTTCGTTCCGAAGTGATAGCGCACCGCGCCCGTGTTGCGCTGACCTGCAGCCGCCCCGATCTCCCGAAGCGAAACACCATGCACGCCGCGCTCGGCGAAAAGGCGCTCGGCCGTCTCGATCAGCCGGCTGGCGGTGTCGCCGTTCACGACGACGACAGTAACCCACATGAGTTAAGAGGGGAAGGCGCGGTGTCGTGGTGTCCGGCAGACATGGCTTTCAGCCGTCGCCGACGACCGCCCACGCCGGGTTGTCCGGCAGCGGTACAGGCTTTCCCAGGAAGTAGCCCTGGGCCCAAGGAACTCCGATGTCCTGCAGAACCTCGAGCTCGCCCCGTTCCTCGACCCCTTCGGCGATGACCCGCGCTCCGACGTCGCCGGCGAAGGCGACGAGAGCGCTCGCCAGCGCCCGCTGTCCCTTGCTGCGATGGATGCCCCGTACAAGCGATATGTCGAGCTTGATGATGTCGGGCTGCAGGCGGATCAGGTGACGAAAGCCGGCGTAGCCCGAACCCAGATCGTCCGCCGCGAGCCGGCTCCCGCCCTCCCGCATGGGCGCCAGCGAGGCGTGCACGGCGGCGTAGTCCTCGACCGGCACGTGCTCGGTCAGCTCGACCACGATCCGCGGATACAACGCGGGATCGCACAGCTGATGGGTGAGCAGGTGCAGCACCGAGGCGGGTGACATGTTCACGGCAAGAAAGGGCTCGGGCTCGCCGGCCGCAGGCGGCTGCAGGAAGTTCAGCAGCTTGCCGGCGGCGAGCCACTCGAGCTCCACACCCAGCCCGACCTCGAAGGCGTCACCGAACCACCGATCGGGTGCTCCGTGATCGGTGCTCGGGAAGCGGGTGAGGCCCTCATAGCCGACCGCCATCATGCTGCGAATGTCGATGACGGGTTGATAGACGGGCGTGACGGCTCTGGCTCGCAGCACGGAAAGAATGCGCTCGCGGGTCTGCGGAACTCCGCCGTCCGCGGTGTCGCCTCCCGGCGGCGAAGCAAGGCGGGCCTGCCGCAGCGTGGTGAACAGTTGCCGCGTGCGCAGCAGGTTGGCAATGCGCAACGTCGTTTCGGCGCCGTCGATGGGTTTGGTGAGGAAATCCTGGGCGCCCTGGCTGAGCGCGCGGTCGCGGGCGGCGGACGTCGTGTCAGCAGTGAGCACCAGCACCGGAAGGAAGCTGCCGGCGGCATACAGCTTGATCTGGGTCAGCACCTCGTGGCCGTCGACGTTGGGCATGTGCAGATCGAGCAGTACGAGGTCCGGATCGTTGCGCGCCAGCTGGCGCGGGACCTGCCGGGCATCGGTCTCGGTGTAGATGCGAAACAGGCCCTGCTCGTCCAGTAGCGCCTGCAGGAGCGCGACGTTGCTCGGGTTGTCGTCGACGATCAGGACGCTCATGCCGGCGAATCGTTCGAGCGGCTTGGTCATCGGAACGCCACCCGGGTTCCATTTTTGGCGCGGCCGTCGGCAATCCCGGGAAAGCGAGGTTTTTCGCTCACAATGCGCACGACTGGCCGTCCGGCGTGCCCCATGCGACCCCCTTCACCAAGAGCGCAGAGGCCGTCTGGGACGGCCGGCATTGCTCTCGTGAGCCGCGATCGCCAGGTGTATTAGCCGAGCCCGATGATCTGCTCATGCGGACGATACTCCCGGTAACTCAGGCCGCAAGACCGATCGTGCGACGCGTCCGCCACGTGGGCACCTGATTCTGCCGTCGCGAACAAATGGATGGAGAAGCGCCGCTGAATTCCGACATGCCGGACGCATTTCTGAAATGGGAATCGGCCGAGGGCCGAATGTGCGTGGCGGGCAGAAGAGGACCTTTGGCTCTGCGCAGCAGCCTCGGCACCTTGGATCATGACGGTGACGGAAGGTGGTGAGCGCAATGACGGACGCCGGTCCGACCAGTGCGACCAGACCCCGAATCGTCGTCGGGTTCGACAGCTCCCGGGGATCGTCGGCGGCGCTCGAGTGGGCTGTCGACGAGGCCCGCCGCCGCGGTGCGCTGCTGCACGTCGTCACCGCGTGGGAAATTCCCACGGCGGTCGGGGCGCCCTTGCCGCTGCCGACGGGATTCGCTCCGGCTGCGGTGGCCCACGCCGCCGCCGAGGCAGAAGTACGCGCCGCCCTTGCCGACGCCACTGACGTGCCCGTCGACATCTCCGTCGTCGAGGGGCACCCGCGCGCCGTCCTGGTGGACGCCGCGAGGGATGCGCTGCTCCTCGTCGTGGGCAGGCGCGGCACCTCGTCGTGGCCCGGCCTTACGCTCGGCTCCGTGAGCGAGGCGTGCGCCCGCCACGCGCCCTGCCCCGTCCTGATCGTGAACCACCCGGACGAACGCTGAGTGCAGCCGCCCGGGGTACGTCACGGGGCGGTGAAGACCCCCCGGCCGGCCCAGCTGCCGCCCGTCGTCAGCAGGTGTAGTGGCCCGGTGATGCTGGAGCCGTTCCAGGGAATCGTGTAGAGCCGGCCGTTGCTGGCGCCGGCCAGCCACAGCTTGCCGTTCGCGAGCCACAGTCCGCCGCAGTTGCTGAAGCTCACCGGCGCGCCGGGGCTGACGACCACCACTTCTTGCGGGCTGATCACCCCACCGGTCACCACTCCGGACGCGGAAGACGAGGCGACGCCGGGGGAGAACGCCCGGCGGAAGAGCCGCGGGTTACCGGCGAGCGTGTAGTAGATCGACCGGTTCGCGTAGAACATGGCCGTGACCTTGGGTAGTTCGGCGTAGAAGCTGGTCGCCGAGCCCCGGTAGGTCGAGCCGGTCGGGGGTGAACCGTTGACCGCGTTCGACCAGTACGGATCGTTGTACGGGTCGATCAGCTGCGCCGGGCCGAACGTGGTCCCGTTCCAGCTCCGGGTGTAGAACTTTCCGCTGCTGGTGCCGTAGTAGATGCGGCCGTTGAGCGTGAACGCGCCGCGGACCGTGCTCCAGGCGATCCCGCCGGAGCTCGGGGCCGTGGTCGGGCCACCGGCACCCGTCGCCGGGTTGAGGGTGTTGGCCGTCAGCGTGTTCGAGGCGCTGCCCGGGCGGCCGCCGACGAAGATCTTCGTCGCGCTGCCGGTGTTGTCACCCGCGACGGGCGTGCCGCCGGCGAAGGGGAAGAACGCCAGTTCCTGGCGCTTGTACTGGAAGTTGCCGATGTAGTCGGTGTCGCTGCCGACCCAGACGCCGGCCGAGGACGCGAAGACGACCTCAGCTCCATGGCCCCGCGGGTTGCGGCCCGGGTTCCACGCCAGGGGAACGCCATTGGCGGGTTCGAGCGCGGCGAGGCCCGGCCGCGGGACCGCTCCCTGGTGCGGGCTGTCCTGGCCGTAGGGGTTGTTCAGCCAGCGGTTGTGACCACCGACGTACACCGCACCGGCCGTCACCGCGACCGAGTAGAGCGAGTCGGTACCCGTCCAGTCGATCCATGCGGGCGTCACGTTGGTGCCGGCCGACGACGCGTTGAACCGCGACGCCGAGTCGCAGTCCTCCAGGCTTCCGGCCTTGTAGCCGCCGGTCGCCACGACCACGAAGTAGCTGCCATCCGGGGCCCAGGAGATGTGCCTGACGTAGGAGTCGTACGCCTTGAACTGGCAGGGGCGGGTGTAGGCGTTCGTCGCCCAGTTCGTGTCCAGCGTTGCCGAGGACCCGGAAAGCTTGAGGCTCAGGATCTGGTCTCGCGCGGCCCCCCCGGCGTTGATGAAGTTGCCGTCCACGATCGCGCGCGTCTTGTCCGGTGACACCGCGATGTCGTACACGCCGACTCCGGCCTCAGCGGCGTCCGGAACGCGACCGAAGTTGTGGTGCCCGCTCACTGACACGGTCAGGTAGCTGTCGACCGCCCCGGTCGCCGCGTTGACCGAGGCGAGACCGCCGCGGGAGGCGCCGCCGACATTGGTGAATTCGCCGCCGATCAGCAGATGGCCGCCGACCACGGCCAGCGAGCGGATGACCCCGTTCGCCGAGACCTTGAACGACGTGACGAGCTGGCCGGAGGTCGTGAAGAGCGCCACGCGGGTGCCGAATCCACCGACGGAGGAGAAGTGGCCGGCTGCGTAATAGCCGTTGCCGGCGGCGTTGGGGGTGACCGCCTGGACGTCACCGTTGAGCGCGGGCGCGAACCCGTCGACGGGACCGGTGGGGGCGACGAAGGTCGCCAAATACTTATGTGGCTTTGAATTAACGGCAGTGAAGTTGCCGCCGACAACCAGTCGGTCACCCACTTGGGTGATTGCGTCCACCGTGGTTCCGGCGCCTGCGGGACCGGTGAAGTTCGGCGTATTCGCCAACGGCACGGTGCTCGCAACGACGGGAGGTGGCGGCGCTGCCGGTGGCGCCGGCGGTGCCGGTGAGGTGGGGGTGCACGAGGCTGCAAGCAAGGCAATCACTGCCGCGCCAAGGCTGACGCCGGCGCGCCGGCGTGACCGTTCCATACCCGTTTGCTCTCCTCGTTGCGGCGGACTCACGCCTGCCGGGTGCTGGGTCCCGGAGGCTGAATCGAGCATCCCTCAGTTGGGAAGAGCGTTTGCCGGAAATGACAAATTGGCCTGTGGCAATCGTGTGATGTTTGGCCCACCGGTGCGCTTTGGCTCGCCGTGTCAGCCACTGGCGGAGCGGGGCGAGTGGGAGGAAGGTAGGCATCGTCTTCAGCCAGCAGTGAAAGGAAAGGAACGCTTCATATGCAGCTCGGGATGGTGGGGTTGGGCCGGATGGGCGCCAACCTGGTACGCAGGCTGCTCAAAGACGGACACGAATGTGTTGTCTACGACGTCAACCCCGACGTCGTAGCCCAGCTCGCCAAAGAAGGCGCGGTGGGGTCGGACTCACTGGCTGATCTCGCCGGCAAGTTGGCCAAGCCCCGCGCTGTATGGGTCATGGTGCCCGCGGGTGACATCACCGCACGGTCGATCGAGCAACTCTCCGAGGTGCTCGAGAGTGACGACGTCATCATTGACGGCGGCAACTCCTACTACCGTGACGACATCGCCCGTGCGCAGGCGCTGTCGAGCCGCGGGATCCACTTCATGGACGTCGGGACGAGCGGCGGTGTGTGGGGGCTGGAGCGTGGCTACTGCCTGATGATCGGCGGCGAGGCGCCCGTCTTCGACCGGCTCCGACCGATCTTCTCCTCCATCGCGCCGGGGGTCGCGGCGGCCGAGCGCACGCCGGGCCGCACGGGGGAGCCCACCGACTCCGAGAACGGCTTTCTGCACTGCGGGCCGACCGGCGCGGGCCACTACGTGAAGATGGTTCACAACGGCATCGAGTACGGGATGATGGCCTCCTACGCCGAGGGCCTCAACATCCTGAAGAACGCGGACGCAGGCCTGAAGGTGCGTGATGCCGATGCCGAGACCGCCCCGCTGGAGCACCCGGAGTACTACCAGTACACGTTGGCGATGGACGACATCGCGGAAGTCTGGCGCCGCGGCAGCGTCGTCCAGTCGTGGCTGCTCGACCTCGCCGCGACGGCCCTCGCCCAATCGCCCGATCTGGAGGAATTCTCCGGTCGGGTGTCCGACTCCGGTGAAGGACGCTGGACCGCGGTGGCGGCGGTGGAATCGGGCGTGCCGGCGCCCACCCTGACGTCGGCGCTGTTCTCGCGCTTCGACTCGCGCGGCCTGGACCACTTCGCCAATCAGATGCTGTCAGCCATGCGCAAGGGATTCGGCGGTCACGCCGAGAAGCCGGAACGCAACGACGACGCCGGCACGGTCACGCCGTAGCCGTTAACCGACTCAAGGAGAGTTCGTGAGCGACACCCAGACCAGCAGCGTCTCCGTCTCCGCGTCATCCACCCCAGCCGCTGTCGCGCTGAAGTTCGAGGCGGCGGTCCTTCCCGTTGCCGACGCCGATCGGGCCAAGGCCTTCTACGAGGGGCTCGGGTGGCGGCAGGACGCCGACCTCACCCTTGACGCGGGCTACCGCATCCTGCAGTTCACGCCGCCCGGCTCGGCTGCCTCGATCCAGTTCGGGACCGGACTGACCAGTCGCACCCCCGGGTCGGCGGACGGGCTGTATCTCGTTGTCGACGACATCGAAGCCGCCCGGGCGGAACTCAAGAGCCGCGGGGCGAAGGTCAGCGAGGTCTGGCACGGCAAGGGACTGGGCACGCAGGGGCACCTTCCCGGGCCGGATCCGGCGGGTGCGTCGTACACCACGTTCGCGTCGTTCAGTGATCCTGACGGAAACACCTTCCTGCTGCAGCAGATCACTGAGCGCCTGCCTGGCAGGTGATGCCAGCGATGGATAACGGTGCTACGGCGCACCTCGCCGGACTGCTGCACGAAACGTCCGAGCGGCACGGCCGTTTCGAAGCCGTCGCTCCGCCGCATGACTGGTGGGACTGGTACGCGGCTTACATGACTGCGCGCCAGCAGGGGAGCGGCGCGGACGAGGCATCGGCCGCCGCCGATCGCTATATGGCAGACGTCAAGCATGTGATCGTGCCGCCCGCCTGAATCGCAGCCACAAATAAGTGCGGCCCGCCCGAGCGCCTTTGCTCGGGCGGGCCGCACTGTGCCGCGGTGGCTAGGTCGCGGTGGCTCAGCTTCCCGTGAGGTAACTCTTGACGGTCACCACGTTGGCCTTGTCGCAGTTGTAGATGCCCTGGTTCGGCTGCGTGACGTCCTTGTCGTAGACGAAGCCGTTCGGGGTGACATCCATCATCACGTAGCACTGCGTCTGCTGCTTGTTGTCCGGATTGGTGTCGCGTGCGGGGAACAGCCCGCCGGCGGTCCAGCTCGGGTTCTTGGCAGCCTTGTCCAGGACGCAGGCCTGGGTCAGGTCGTTGCCACACTCGGTCGCCGACTTCGCCCACAGCGTCCATGCGTTGAAGGCGAGAGCAGTGAAGTCTGTGTAGGTGGCCTTCGGGACCGTGCTCATGATGCTCTTGATCTGCTGCACGAGCGGGTTGTCGGTCATCTCGAACGGCAGGTGGCTGAAGTACTGGTACGTCGGCTGCTGGATCCCGACGCTCTTCACCGCCTGGATGGTCTGCGGCTCGTAGTAGGCGTTGCCGAGCAGCATCCACGTCAGCCGGAGGCCGACGTCCTTGATGGCTGTGAGCTCCGGCGCGATGTAGGCGGCGCTGCCGGTCGCGTTCATGTAGCCGCCCGCGCCGGATCCCTTGATCTCCTCCATGTACGGACGCCAGTTGGTCACCAGCGGCGGCCGCTCGGAGTAGTCGGCGACCTTGAAGCCGATGTCCTTGACGGCGTCACGGGTGCGCAGGCCCTGGGCGCGCAGCGACGAGGTGTTGCTGCTGCCCACGGCGATACCGCTGGTCTTGGTCTGCGGGTACTTCAGGCCGAGCAGCCGGAAGGGGCCCACCTGGAACTGAGTCGGCGGGTTGGGGGTTCCCTGGACCTGCAGGCCGGCACTGGTCGCTTCCGGCGAAACCACGTAGGACGGGATCTGGCCGAGCCCGCACTTGACGCGCGGTGCCGCGCCCGGCGAGTCGAGGCCGTTGCCGTTACCGACGAGCATGAACTCGGTCTGGCAGGCCTGGATCATCTGCTGGGCGACGTTGAAGAGCTTGGCGTCGTACTCGGTCAGCTGGATCTTGCGGCCGTTGATGCCGCCGGCGTCGTTGCACCACTTCACGAACGCGGTGCCCACGTCGAAGAACTCCTGGCCCAGGCCCGGCGCCACCGTCGACCCGGTGTCGGACATCGTCCCGACCTTGATAGCGGTTGCGGAGATGCCGCGGCCGCTACCGCCCGTGGCGTTACCGGGCCCGCAGATCTTCTTCAGCGTGCCGAAGTCGCCGGGTCCCGCAGTGGCACTGGCGCTCGCCGACGCCGATGTCGAGGTGCCGCCCGCCGGTTTGTTCGTGTTGGTGTTCGAGTTCGACCGCCCGCAGGCGGCCAAGGCTGTGAAGGTCGCCGCGACCATTGCCACTGCGATCAGCCGGGTACTCCGATGTACGCCACGTCTCACTGCGCGCCCTGCGCTTTCGCTCGAGGTGATGGGACGAAGAAGCCGCATACCGCAATCGGGCGGAATGTGGTCCGCGTCATAGTAGGGCACGCGATCTGACGGCTCGTTAGATGTGCCGGGCCGAGGCAAAACCGTTATCAGATCGACGATTTCAGACCGGCCCATTCCTCCCGAACCGGTTCAAAATTACGCCGTAATTCAGACGGCTCGTCGCCCCTCAGGCCACGTCGAGCAGGGTGCGGATCTGGTCGAAGCGATCGCGAACCAGGCGGAAGTACGCCAGCTACCGCGCCGATCGCGGGTGAGCAAACCGGCGTCGACAAGGACTTTGAGGTGATGGGAAATCGTCGGTTGGGTGGTCCCTGGCATAGACGTCCATCTATGTGCCATCTATGTGGAGGTGTGCTCGTGTCTCGCGTGCAACTGGCGCCGAACGTCGCCGATATCGACGCCGCCGTTGACTTCTACAGCAAGCTGTTCGCCGCCCAGCCGGCCAAGCGCCATCCGGGCTACGCCAATTTCGCCATCGACGAACCGCCGCTGAAGCTCGTCCTGATCGAGGACAAGGAACGCGGTGAGGGCGTTGTGGGAGCGCTCAACCACCTCGGGGTCGAGGTCGAGAGCGCGGACGAGGTCACCGCCGCCCAGGCCCGCCTGTCCGGCGAGGCGCTCGACACCTTGCTGCAGCAGAACACCGCTTGCTGCTATGCGGTGCAGGACAAGGTCTGGGTGAACGACCCCGACGGCGCGCCGTGGGAGTGGTACACGGTCTTGGCCGATTCGCCGCAGGCGACCAGCCTTTCCCTTGAAAACGTGGGTGAATCGGCGTGCTGTGCCCCGTCGACGCAGTCGAGCGACTCCGGCCAGCCGATCTCCGCCTGTTGCTGACCCGCCGGGAGCCGGGCCGCACGGACGAACGGCTTCCCGGGCACACCCGCACTTTGTCAGGGCAAGCGTGAGGCGTTCTGCTCCTCACGCACGGCGAGCAGTACGCGAGCAACATTCTCCTGGCCCTCGTAGACCTGGCGAAGCAGCCACAACCGCAGGAATCGGGCGAGCGAGGCGAAGATGAACACCGCCGCGCCGATGACGCTCACCGCCAGCATGGTGATCGCGAGAATGATCTCGGACTGGATGTTGCGGGCATCGCTCTCGTTGGTGGAGGACTGGTAGACGATGAACGCCACCACGACGCCGGCGATCATCAGTACGAGACCGACACCCTGCAGCGCGCTGTCGCGGCGTCCGCGGTTGGTCTTGACCTTCAAGTCGGCGACATCCGCCTTGAACTGGTCGATGCGATTATCGGTCAACGTCCCCTCACGTCCCTAGGTATGCGGCAGACAACTGCGATTCGATGACAGCTGGGCTGCCGATTTCCGTCACGCGTCCTTGCAGCATGATGGCCGCGATGTCGGCGATCGTCAGCACCACCCGGGCAAACTGCTCGACCAGCAGCACGGAGATGCCCTCTTCCACGAGCTGCGCCACCACGTCATAGAGCGATTGGACGACGAGGGGAGCCAGTCCCATGGAGAGCTCATCGATGAGCAGGATCGCCGGTGAGGTGCCGAGAGCGCGGGCCAGGGCAAGCATCTGCTGCTCGCCACCGGAGAGCGTTCCGGCCAGTTGCTTGCGGCGTTCACCCAGCCTCGGGAAGCGGGTGTAGGCGGCCTCTTCCAGCGCATTCAGCGAAACGCCCAAGCGGGTTGCGAGCCAGAGGTTCTCGCGCACCGTCAGGTTCGGGAAGATGCCGCGCCCTTCCGGGACGGTGCAGACCCCGAGCTGGGCGAGGTCTTCGGCTGACGCGCCGGTGACGTCACGTCCCGCGAGCCGCAGTTCGCCGCGCGTGGGGGTCATGAGTCCGGCGCAGACCTTGAGCGTCGTCGACTTGCCGCCACCGTTCGGTCCGAGCAGCGCGACCGTCGTCCCGGCCGGCACCGCGAAGTTGACCCCGTGCAGCACCTCGATCGGTCCGTACGCGGCATGGACGCCCACGAGTTCGAGTAGGGGCGCCGCCGACTGGGCCGCGTCCAGGTCGATGGTCACGCGGCGCCCTCTGCGGCGCCGAGGTAGGCATCGATGACCACCGGGTCGCTCCGCACATGCTCCGGCGTACCGACGGAAATGATGCTGCCGTAATCCAGCACGTGGATGGTCGAGCACACCTGCATCACCAGCGACATGTCGTGCTCGACAAGGCAGATCGCGAGGTCGTCGCTTTCCGTCAGCCGGCGCAGCAGCTCGCCGAACTCCTCGGTCTCGCTTTCGGTCTGCCCCGAGGCCGGTTCGTCCAGCAGCACGACCCGCGGCCGGGTCATCAAGCAGCGGGCGAGCTCGACCCGCCGAGCGGTACCGGTCGGAAGCTCGGTGATGTCGCGGTGGGCCACGGAGGTCAACCCGACCATCTCGATGACCTCGTCGGCGCGTCCGTTGACGTCGAGCCGATCGCTGAATTTGGCTGCGTTGCGGATCTGCCCCGCGACGCGCACGTTGTCGCGCACGTCGAGTGAGGTGAAGAGCTCGAGGCGCTGAAAGGTGCGTGACAACCCCTTACGCGCCCGCTTGTACGGGGGGAGCCGGGTGATGTCGTCGTCGCCGAGCAGGACCCGGCCGGCCTGCGGACGCAGCAGCCCGGTGATGACGTTGAACAGCGTCGTCTTGCCTGCGCCGTTGGGTCCGATGAGGCCGGTCACCGTTCCCGGCTCGACCGCCACGGACACATCGCGCAACGCAAGATTGCCGCCGAAACGCACGGTGACGTCGCTGGTTTCCAGCAGGGCCACGTCAGTCTCCCGCCATCGTGGCGGCAGCCACGGAGTATTCACCGGTGGGGGCGGGGATTCCGAGCTCGTCGTCCAGCGCGGCCAGGATCTCGGGCGTCATCGGCAGGTCGATCCCCACCTGCTCGAGTGGAACATCGAGCGGCGATCTGGCTTCTGCCGCCCCGGTCTTGAACGCCGCGGGCATGACCATGCGGGAAATGGTCGGCCACAGGAACACCATCAACATGGTGCCGACGACGAACCACCAGTTGCTGATGTTGCCGGTGTCGGCGAGCACGTACAGCAGTATCTCGATCCCCACACCCACAGCGATCATCGGCTTGGCTTTGGTCATGGGCCGGAAGCCGTTCATGATGTCGCTGACGAACCCGCTCGGATTCTTGCCGAGCCCGACACCGACGATGGCCGGCAGGATCGTGGTGAAGGTGGCCAACCAGTTGAACAAGCCCTGCAGGCTCCCGTGGTCGGTACCGATCTTGCCGAGCGAGTTCTGGATCGCCACGTAGGCGACACCGAAGAGCAGGCCGCCGGTGAATGCGCCGCTGACGTAACCGATGCCGGCGATCACGACGGACATCACGATCGCCAGGCTGCTGAAGATGGTGAAGCTGTTGATGTCGACGGTCACCAGCGCCGCGGAAAGCAGGGCGCCGCCGAGGCCCGCAATGCCCGCCGACAGCATGAAGACGCCGAGCTTGAGGCGGATCGGGTTCTGGCCCAGCGTCGCCGACGCGGCCGGGCTGTCCTTCATCGCGATGAGGCGCTGCCCGAACCCGCTGCGGCGCAGGAGCACGACGAGCACGCCGAGCACCGCGAAAAGGATGGTCAGGAACATCAGGAACGTTCCCGGCCTTCGCGCGTCGATCGGCCCGATCTTCGGCGCCGGCACGTTCAGGGATCCGTTGGTGAAGATGGTGAAGTGCTGGCCGAACCAGTTGTGGTCGGTGCTGTCCTCGAGAATCATGTGCGAGACGAAGACCCCGAACGCCATCGTCCCGAGCGCCAGGTACAACCCTCGTAACCGCAAGGCCGGCAGTGCGACGAGGCCGCCGACCACCGCGCAGACGAGAGCTGCCGCAATGAGACCCCAGATCGTCATGTACTTGTTGACGTTCGAACCGGCTGTCCCGACGTGGAAGGCGATGATGGCACCGATGGCCCCGAAGGCCAGCGGTGCCAGGTTCAACTCGCCGGCGTACCCCGTGAGTGGAACCAGCGAGAGCGCGATGAGCGCGAAGCCCAGCCCGATATTCATGTCATTGAGCGCGGTGGCCGCCATGAGCCTGCGGAGCAGGAACATTCCGACGATGAGGATGACGGCCCACAGTAGAGCCTGCCGGACCGACGGCACGTGGAACCGTTCCCTGACGCGTATCACGCTGGCACCGCGCAGGCGATCCGACGGCAGCAGCAGCAGCGCGATGAACAGCAGGATCATCGACAGCGATTCGCGGAAATGCGAGACGAGCGGCGTGTTGCCCAGGTAGCCGACGACGTAGTTGTCCGCGAGGCCGATGACGATGGCGCCGGCGAAGGTGCGCGGGACGCTGCGCAGGCGTCCGAAGACCGCTGCCGCGAACGCATCGATGACCAGCAGCGTCAGCTGGTTCGGGTCGAGGGACCCCCCCAGAATCGGCGTGATGAGGATCCCGGCCAGCGCAGCCAGGAACGCACCGAGCGCCCACGAGAAGGTCGCCAGCCGCAGCGGCTTGCCGCCATTGAGCCGCAGCAGGTCCGGGTCATCGACAACGCCTCGCATCGCCACGCCGATGTAGCTGCGCGTGAAGAGGAAGCGCAGTCCGAGCGCGATCGCCACGGCGCAGCCGAGCGCGATGAGCTCGTGGTAGGTCACCTTGCTGCCGAAGATGGACACCGAGTTGTCGCTGCCGAAGAAGTAGTCCAGCCGGCGCGGGGTCAGCGGATTCCAGATCCAGTTGGCCAGTGGCACCGCGCCGATCGTCAACGCGATCGTCACCGTGATCTTGGTGATCTCGGAGGTGTTGCGCAGCCCCCGCATGATCCCGACATCGAGGATGGCCCCCAGGAGGGGGGCCATCACGCCGAGCACGAGGAAGAGGGCGAGTGGGGCCGGATAGTGCCATCCGACCCGGAGCTGCCAGTACATGTAGGCCGACAACATCGCGATCGCGCCGTGCGCGAAGTTGAAGATGCCGGACGTGGTGTAGGTGAGCACCAGGCCAGAGGCGGCTATGCCGTAGACGCCGCCGAGGATCAGTCCAAGGAGCGTGTACTGCAGGAAGAGCATTTAACCGCCTCTGGCGAGGTCGTCGCGGACTAGGCCTGGGGCTTGATGATGTTCGGTGTCAGGAACGTGGTCGCGATGCGATCGGAGTTCAGCGTGACCCCCCACAGGGACTGGGGAACGGGCTGAATGTAGTCGCTCTGGCAGTCGAACGTGCCCACCTTGGTCGGGTACTCGCGCGAGAACGTGGTGCCGGTCAGCTTGGTGAGCATGCCGCAGGACGGAGGCTTGTTGTTGCCCGGGTCCGTGGGGGCGTGCATCCCTCCACCGGTCCAGCTGTGCACCTGCGACAGCTTGTTCACCATGCACTGGCGGGTGAGCGTGGAGCCGCAAGCCTTCGCCTCGGTCGCCCACAACAAGAACGAGGAAACCGCCTGCTCCCCGAGCTGGCTGTAGGAGCCACCATCAGCCTTGACGATGTCGATGTACTGCTTCACCGCAGGCACATCGTTCGCCTCCTCGAGCGGGATGTAGGCCGAGCGGATGTGCGAGTTGTTGGCGTAGCCGTTGGTGTTGGCGGCCGAGAACTGGGCGCTGTAGAGGTTGGTCTCCATGAGCAGGACCGGGTTGTAGTCCAGCTGGTGCATCGCGGTCAGGAAGTTGTTGATCACGGGCCCGGGGCTGACGTTGATCATCAGGAGCTTGACACCGCAGTTCTTGAGCTTCTGCGCGAACGGCTTGTAGTCCGACTCGCCGAAGTAGTTGATGGTCACGTCGCAATTCGCTGACACGAAGCCGGCCGTCTTCATGGCGGCCTCGTCCTTGAGCAGCGAGGTGTGCGCGGCCTCCAGCGTCGAGTCCATGAGGGCGAACTTCTTCACTGCGTCCGGGTAGAGCTTCGCCATCTGGAAGTAGGAAGAGGCCGGCTGGAAGTCGGCCGGGTTCGGCACGCCCTGGTACTGCATCGGCCCGTTGGCAAACGCGGCCAGCACCGAATAGCCCTCGGCCGTGACCATGTTGCACTTCACCCGGGTGCCTTCGGCCGCGCCGTCGGCGGCGAAGCCTTCGCCGACCAGCATGAAGTCCTTGGTGCACGCCGTTGTCATAACGTTGTTAGCCAGCGTGATCTTCGCGTCGTAGAAGTCACCGATGATCTTGCGGCCGTTGATACCGCCCTGATCGTTGCACCACTTGATGAACGCCTTGACCGAGTCGCCCATCTCCTTGTTCAGGCCGGGCGACTGGGCGAAGCCGCGGTCATCGCCGTAGCCGATCTCGATGGAGGTGTTGGTGATGCCGCGGTCGGTGGCGCCGGTGGCGCTGCCCGAGCCGCACGGCGAGTCGAGCGTGCCGAACTTCGTGCCTCCGCCCGCTGATGAGCTCGAGGCCGAAGCGGAGGACCCGCCGTTCGGCGCCGTCGACGCTTGAGGGTTGGAGCCGCGTCCGCTGCTTCCGCAGGCCGCCAGCGACACCGCAGCCGCGGTGGCCAGGCCGACCAAACCAATTGCACGGGCGTTTCTCACGAGCCCTCCAGGGTGTGTTACGGGTCGCACGGTGCGGCGGACAGTACCGCACTCGCTGCCGGGGCGGGCAGATTTCGCAAAAGATCGTTCCGAAGTCGTTACCGACGCAAAAGTTACTGGCACGTAAGGACTTGCGGACGTCAGTGCACAAGTCGGACGCAAGCCGCAACGGTCGCGCGCTCGTTGACCTGGGAGTGGGTCGACCGCTCCTTATTTGTTGGCCGGACGATCCAATGCGGCCGGCCGGCGGTGGCCGCTGGGACGAACGCGCGGAACCTGATCTGTCATGTAACGCCGTTACGGCGAGTTGGGCGAGTGCGCAGCGGACGCGTGAGCGGCTCACCTACTTGGAGGCAGCGGGGCCCTGCGACCAGCCGAGGGGAGCGCGGCTACGCTCGGACGCGCGAGCGCTACGAGGAGGCTGCCGTGACCAGTGATGTGCAGCTGCGCGTCGTTGACGCCGATACCCACCTGACCGAGCCTCATGACCTCTGGACGCAGCGCGCGCCGCGCCGGTACGCCGATCGCGTGCCGCGCGTCGTCGAGATCGAGGGTCAGCCGATGTGGGTCGTCGATGACGTGCCGATGCAGCGCGCGTCGGCGTCGTCGGTGGTTCACAAAGATGGTTCGCGCTCCCTTGGCGTCGATTTCATCGGATGGACGTTCGACGATGCGCATCCGGCGGCCTACGACGTCCCCAGCCGGCTACAGGTGATGGACGAGGTCGGGATCTACGCCCAGATCGTGTACCCGAATGCGGCCGGCTTCGGAGGCCAGCGCTTCGGCGCGATCGACGATCCGGTGCTGAAGAACCTCTGCGCGACGCTCTACAACGACGCCATGGTCGACCTGCAGGAGCAGGGCCGCGGCCGGCTCTTTCCGATGGCCCTCATGCCGTGGTGGGACATCGAGGCCTCGGTCGCCGAGGCGCAGCGCGCTGCCGCGCTGGGTCTGCGCGGCGTGAACATGACGAGCGACCCGCAGCAGGGCGGCGCCCCCGATCTCGCCGACCGGGCCTGGGATCCGCTCTGGGAGGTCTGCGCCGACCTCGGCCTGCCGGTGAACTTCCACATCGGCGCCAGCGCGACGAGCCTGGCCTGGTTCGGCACATCCCCGTGGCCCTCGCAGGGCGACGAGCAGAAGCTTGCGATCGGCTCGGCGATGATGTACCTGACCAACGCCCGGGTGATCGCCAACCTGATCTACTCCGGACTGCTGGAGCGCCACCCGACCCTGCGTTTCGTCTCCGTCGAGAGTGGGATCGGTTGGATTCCGTTCGTGCTCGAGGCTTTGACGCATCAGCGCGGCGAGCTGCCGGCGAGCGCGCTCGACTACATGACGCTCTCGCCGGCCGAGTACTTCCGTCGCCAGATCTATGCGTGCTTCTGGTTCGAGCAGCAGGACGTGACCCACACCCTCGATCTCATCGGGTCGGACAACATCCTGTTCGAGACCGACTTCCCGCACCCCACGTGCCTCTACCCGGACAGCCTGGCGGCGGCAGAGGGAGGCCTGGCCCGCTTGGATCCGGCTGTGCGCCGCAAGGTGCTGCAGGACAATGCCGCGCAGCTGTACCGCATCCCGCTGCCCGATTGATGCTGACCGAGGTCAGCCCGCGAGGAACTCGGCGAGCTTGTCGAGCTGGCTACCCCAGCCCTGCTCCGCGCCCGCTCGGATCTCGTCGCTGAAGTCGGCGACGATGTGCACCCGCAGGGTCGTCGTGGACTCGTCGACCGCGGTGAAGGTGACGGTCGAGGTGCCCTTGCCACTGCCGTCGGCGAAGCCGTCGTCGGCAAAGACGATGCGGGCCGGCGGATCGACCACGAGCACGGTCCCGCTGTTGGGATAGCGCTGACCGGTGGCGTCGTCGACCATGTCGAAGCGAATCCGGCCGCCGGGCCGCAGGTCGAGCTCGATGGATTCACGCGGAGTGCTGATGCCGCGCGGACCCCACCACTGGGCCATCTGATCGGGATCCGTCCACGCGTCCCAGACCAACTGGCGCGGTGCGGCGTAGGTGCGGACGAACTCGAGCTCTGCCATTGTCAGGTTCCTTCGGAAGCGGTGTCGGGTCGGGTCTGTTGGAGCCGGGCGAGGTGCTCACCGAGGCGGTCGAGCGATTCCTCGTAGAACGTGCGGTAGTGCTCGAGCCAGGTCGTGGCGTCGGCGAGAGGTGCCGGGCGCAGGTGCGCCGGCCGTTGCTGAGCGCTGCGCCCACGGGTCACCAGACCGGCGCGTTCCAGAACCTTGAGGTGCTTACTCACCGCCTGCAGCGTGATGACGGGGAAGAGGGCGGCAAGCTCGTTCACCGTCGCGTCGCCCTCGGCCAAGCGGGCGAGGATGGCCCGGCGAGTTCCGTCGGCGAGCGCGCCGAACGTGATGCTGAGCGTGTCGTCCGTCGCGGTCGGCGCCATGGGTAGGTGCTCCGTCTGTCGTTATCAACCGATGGGTTGAACACTAGGCGGGTGCATTGCCGTTTGTCAACCATCCGGTTGATTACGACATCCCGCGGCGCCGTCAGCCTTCGCATCGGCGATCGGCACACGAGTTCGGGGCCGTTCGGCTCAAGGCGCATGGTCCGATGGCCCGCTGCCGTCGCGCGTGACGCGCGGCGAAACTCTCTCGCAGGGCGCAGCCGGCCTCAAACGGCACTCCGAAGTAGATCGCAGCGTTGGCTCCTAATGTGGAGCTGATGAGCGCCAACGGCGATGTCGCGCAACGACCGTCGAGGGCGACGTTCACTCGCCGAGTGGCCATGCCGTGATCGAGTTGATGTTGCTGGGGCTGAGCGTGCTCCTGCTTGCTGCCTGCGGCGTCTTCGTGGCGGCGGAGTTTGCTCTTGTCACGGTGGATCGGGCGACCGTCGAGCGGGCTGCGGCGCAAGGGGACCGCAAGGCGGCCGCCTTGGCCGATGCGCTACGGATGCTGTCCACGCAGCTTTCAGGTGCGCAGCTCGGCATCACCATCACGAACCTGGCCATCGGCTTCATGGCCGAGCCGGCGGTCGCCAAGCTGATCGAGGGGCCACTGCGAGCCGCAGGATTGCCCCACGCTGCAGTCCCGCCAACCGCGGTGGTGATCGGCCTCGTGCTAGCGACTGCCGTCACGATGATTTTCGGCGAGCTGGTGCCAAAGAACCTCGCCATCGCGCAGCCGTTGGCCACCGCACGGGCGGTGCTGGGTGTTCAGCGCGGCTTCACGCGCGTGACCGCGCCGGCCCTCCGGTTGCTCAATGGCGCCGCGAACGCGGTGCTGCGCCGGTTTGGAATCGCACCGCAAGAGGAGCTCGCCTCTGCCCGCAGCCCCGAAGAGCTCGTCTCGCTGGTACGCCGCTCCAGCGAGAAGGGCACTTTGCCGGCTGAGACAGCTGCGCTTCTGCAGCGGTCGCTCACCTTCGGTCGCAAGCGCGCCGAGGACGTGTGTACTCCCCGGACGCGGATGCGCATCGTCGACACCGACCAGTCCGTGGACCAGGTGATCGCGCTGGCTCGCAGCACAGGCCACTCCCGGTTTCCGGTGCAGCGCCAAACCATCGACGACATCGTCGGGGTGGTCCACATCAAGCACGCGGTGGCGGTCCCGGCCGGTCAACGCGCCGTAGTGCGCGTCGAGGCGGTCATGGTCCCACCGGTGCGGGTGCCGAACACCATGGCGCTGGATGACCTGCTGGAGACGCTGCGGCGTGAAGGATTGCAGATCGCTGTGGTTGTCGACGAGTTCGGCGGCACGGATGGGATCGTGACCGTCGAGGATCTCATCGAAGAGCTGGTCGGCGAGGTCCTCGACGAACACGACCGTGTTGATGTTCATGCCCGCCGGTGGCCGGACGGAAGCTGGCGGCTGTCAGGACTGCTCAGACCCGACGAGCTCGGCGAGATCACCGGATTGCTTCTGCCGCCCGGCGACTACGACACGTTGGGCGGGTTGTTTGCTGAACGTCTGGGGCGCCTGCCGGAGCAGCATGACAGCGTCAGCCTGCCTGGTTGGCAGCTGACCGTGGACCGCATGGACGGTCGCCGGGTGGATCGGATTCGGCTCGAAGCCCGGGACTCTGATGCCCGCCCCGGCGACGAATCGCCATGAACGAGTGGGTCGCGCTGCTGGTCGCCGCTGCCTTGCTGCTGGCGAACGCGTTCTTCGTCGGGGCCGAGTTTGCGGTCATTTCCACCCGTCGTACGGCGATCGAGCCGCGCGCCGCATCTGGGTCGCGCGCCGCCCGCATCACGCTGCGCGCCATGGAACAGGTCTCGCTCATGATGGCCGGTGCTCAGCTGGGCATCACGGCCTGCTCGCTCGGGCTCGGGGCAGTCGCCGAGCCGGCCGTCGGGCATTTGCTCGAGAAGCCCATGAAGGCGTCCGGACTCGGTTCCGACCTCGTCGACCCGGTGGCCTTCGCCATCGCTCTGGCGCTGGTGGTGTTCCTGCATGTCGTTCTCGGCGAGATGGTGCCGAAGAATCTCACCCTCGTCGGGCCGGATCGCGCTGCCCTACTGCTCGTGCCTGCTCTGGTGCTGCTCGTCCGCCTCCTGCGTCCGGCGATCACTGCGCTCAACGGCGTGGCGAACCTTGCGTTACGGCTGCTGCGCGTCGACCTGAAGGATGAGGTGACGAGTGCATTTACGCGCGACGAGGTGGCCGCTCTGGTCGAGGAGTCGACCAGGGCCGGGCTGCTTGATCGCGGGGAGCACGAGTTGCTCATCGGCGCTCTGGATTTCGAGGAACGGGACGCCATGCGGGTTCTCATCCCGCTTGATCGCGTCGTCACCGTGCCGGAAGACGCGACGCCACAGGACGTCGAGCTGCTGGCCGCCCGAACCGGCTTCTCGCGCTTCCCGGTCACCACTGACGGCGAGTTCGTCGGTTACCTGCACCTCATCGACGCACTCGAAACAGACCGCGAGAGACGTGCTGCTCCGATCCACCCCAAGTGGATACGGCCGTTGCCGCACATCGGCGCCGGCGACAGGCTGCGGAGCGTGCTGACGACGATGCAACGAACCGGCGCCCATTTGGCCCGCGTGGTCGATCAAGCCGGGGCTGTCCTTGGCGTCATCGCCCTGGAAGACGTCTTGGAGGAGCTGGTCGGCGAGATCCGAGACGAGACCGGCCGCGTAGCGCGCAGCTGACGTCGTCGGCCGGGATGTCGAGCAGCCGGGTGCGCCGGCAACGGACTTCCACTTCAGTCGGGTGCGCCGTCAGGGACTTGAACCCCGAACCCGCGGATTAAGAGTCCGCTGCTCTGCCAATTGAGCTAACGGCGCGCGACGGAAAACTTACCACGGGCGTCGCCTCGCGATCCGGGAACTGAGTACGGGCTGATAGCGCGCTGCACGGTGTGGGCGCGGTCGCGTGGGGCAGAGTGGACAGGTGCTTCTCGCAGCGGTCGTGGCCCTCATCGCCGCGTTCTTCTTTGCGATCGCCTCGGTGGCACAGCACTCCGTAGCGTCGGCGACCGAGCAGGTTCACGCGCTGAACCCCCGGTTGTTCCTGCAACTGGCACGGCGTCCGCTGTGGTGGGCCGGCTCGTTCGGCGATCTGTTCGGCTTCGGCATTCAGGCATGGGCGCTCGGGATCGGCGCCGTCGCACTCGTGCAGCCGCTGCTCGTCACCAGCCTGCTGCTGGCCATCCCGCTGTCGGCGGCCGTCGATCACCGAAAGGTGAAACGCGCCGAGGTGTACGGGGCCCTGCTGTGCTGCGCGGGCCTCGCGACCTTCCTGATCGCAGCGCAGCCGACCGAGGGCAACCAGCGGGTCACCGGCGAGGACGGGCTGCTGCTGCTGGCGTCGGTGGGCCCGGTGGTGGCCGGGCTCCTGATCGCCAGCACCCGGTTGCACGGTGTCTCCCGGTCCGTCGTCCTGGCCCTCAGCGCGGGGACGCTCTTCGCCACCTGCTCGCCGCTGCTGTCCGTCATCGTTCGCGACCTGCACCACCTCTTCGAGTGGCCGCTGCTGGTCATCGCCGGCTGCGGGGTCGTGGGCTTCCTGCTCACGCAGAACGCGTACCAAGCCGGCTCGCTGCCGGCTCCGCTGGCCTGCATCACCATCTGCGAGCCCATGGTCGCGGTGACGCTCGGCGTGACCCTGCTCCACGAGCATCTCGACGTCAAACCGCTCTCGCTCTTCTTCATCGTGCTGTCGGTGGTGGCGGTCGTCATCGGCGTCGTCATCGTGGCGCGCAATTCGCCCGAAGCAGATCGCACTTCGTCCACCGCCGAACCGGTGCCTGCGTAGCCTTGAAAGCGTGGTGCAGCTGTCGTGGCAGGCGACTCTGCCCGGCTGGGACGAGGCGCCTGCGCTCTCGTACTCGCGGCTGACGCGGGTCCAGCTGGACCGCCGGTCGTGGGTCGACCACTGCCCGGGATGGCTCCCCGGCGCCGATGAGCTGATGCAGGAACTCGCAACGACGGCCGAGTGGGCGCAGCGCGAGCGCCGCATGTATGACGCCTTGGTGCTGGAGCCGCGGCTGGTCACCGGCTGGCACCTGGGCACCCTCCCGGGATCGCTCGAGGCGCTGCGGGCCAGCCTCTCCGCGCGGTACGCCGTCACGTTCGACTCGGTGCACGTGAACCTCTACCGCACCGGTGCCGACAGCGTCGCCTGGCACGGCGACACGGTGCGGAAGGTGTTGCGCGAGCCAATGGTCGCGATCGTCTCGCTGGGCGAGCCACGGCGCTTCCGCCTGCGCCCACGCGGCGGCGGTCCGACCGCGGAGGTCTTCGCTCTCGGCGGAGGTGATCTCCTTGTCATGGGCGGCATGGCGCAGCACGACTGGGAGCACAGCGTGCCCAAAGTCGCTGCCGCCGGGCCGCGGATGAGCGTCACCTTCCGCCACTCCGAGGAGCCCGCGATTCCCGTAGCGGCGGGGTCCTGACGGGCGCTTCGCGAGCCCGGCGTACGTTCGCATCGGCCCCGCGCCGGGCGGGAGCAGCTCGTCCCAGGGAGCACCAGGAGCACAGTGGACCCCGAACTCGAAGCGCTGATCGCCGTCCTGCCGCCGGAATTCACCGACCCGGCGACGTCCTTTGCCGACCCGCCGGCCCTGCGGGTACGGCTGGCCGCCAACGCGCAGGCGATGGCGGACGCAGGTCTCGCACCGGTCCCGGACGAGCGGGTCAGTCGCCGGGATGCCGCGGTACCGGGGGCGGATGGCGATCCCGACGTCCCGGTGCGCATCTACGTGCCGGAGGGGGGCACCGAGAACGGACCGGTGATCCTGCACATTCACGGCGGCGCGTTCGTCATCGGAAGTCCGGTGCAGGACGACGTCTCGTCCGAGCGCCTGGCCCTCGCCACGTCCCTGCCGATCGTCTCGGTCGACTATCGGCTCGCGCCCGAGCACCCGCACCCGGCCCCCATCAACGATTGCTTCGCCGTGTTCCGCTGGCTCACCGGCGGTCGCAGCGGCCTTGCAGTCGACCCGGGACAGGTCATCGTCACGGGCGTGTCGGCGGGCGGCGGCCTCGCGGCGGCAGTCGCGCAGCGCGCCCGGGACGAGGGCGCCATCCCGCCGATGTATCAGGTCCTGCTCTATCCGGTGCTCGACGACCGCATGACGACCCCGTCGATGCGCAGGCACATCGACACCCCGCTGTGGAACGGGCGCAGCAGCGTCCACATGTGGCGGCACTATCTCGGCGACGCCGCCGAGCGCGACGACACCTCGCCCTATGCAGCACCGGCGCGGGCGACCGACCTCACGGGTCTGCCTCCCGCCGCCATCACAACGGCCGAGTACGACCCGCTACGCGACGAGGCGATCGAGTACGCCCAGCGGCTCATGGAGGCGGGGGCGCCGACGGAATTGCACGTCGTGCCCGGCGCGATCCACGCATTCGACAGCGTGGCCATGGATATCGCGCTTTCCCGTCGCGTGCGGGAAAGTCGCTACGGAGCCCTCAACACGGTCGTCTCCCAGGGGCCGAAGGGTCGGTCGGTGACGCCGGGGGAGCGCTGGCTCGACCCGGAGATCGCGAGCGTCATCCCATTCCTCCCGGACGCGCCGGCCGGAGCTTCCATCGCCGAGGGCCGCAAGTTCCTCGAGGAGATGCTCGGCGCCGTGGCGCCCGCTGAGGGCGAGGAGCTGCTGAACGTCACCCACCGGACGATCCCGGGCCCGGAAGGCGCGCCCGAGGTGCCGGTCATCATCTACCGGCCGAAGTCGGCCTCCGGCCCGCTGCCGTGCGTCGTCGATTTCCACGGCGGCGCGTTCATCATGGGCAGCGCGCTGATGGACCACCCGGCGAACGTGCGCATCGCGAATGAGGCCGGTGTCGTCGTCGTGTCCGTCGACTACCGGCTGGCGCCCGAGCATCCTTTCCCGGCGGGCGTGGAGGATTGCTACGCGGGACTGCTCTGGGTGCACGCGAACGCGGCGGAGCTCGGCGTCGATCGCAGCCGCGTCGCCGTCATGGGAGGCAGTGCCGGCGGTGCGCTGGCGGCAGCTGTCGCGCTCATGGCACGCGATCGGGGCGGCCCGGAAATCTGCCTGCAGATGCTGCAGATTCCGGTCACCGACGACCGGCTCGAGACCTGGTCGTCGCGCAACTTCACCGACACCCCGATGTTCAACCGTCCGGGTGCCGAGAACATGTGGGAGAACTATCTCGGCGCGGGCTACCAGGGTCGCGAAACGTCGCCGTACGCGGCCCCGAACCGGGCGGCCGATCTCAGTGGGCTGCCGCCCGCCTACGTGCAGACCATGGAACTCGACCCGCTGCGCGATGAGGGCATCGACTACGCGAAACGCCTTATGGAAGCGGGGGTTCCGGTCGAGCTGCACTCCTACCCGGGGACCTTCCACGGCTCGGGGATCGCGATGCACGCGGCCGTCAGCAAGCGGGCAGCCAAGGAGATGGTGGACGTGATCGCCGGCGGTCTCACGGTCTCGCCGGGGTGACCGTGGCGGCGATCTCGGCGAGAGCCGTGCGGTCGAGCTTGTCCATGCTCGTGAGCGGAAGGGCGTCGACGAGCAGCAGCGCCTCGGGCAGCTTGTAGGCCGCGAGCTTCTCGGCGGCGAAGGCGCGCAGCGCTTCCAGGTCCGGGGCCGGACGCTCGGCATCGGGGACGACGATGGCCACCCCGATCTGCCCCATGACGGCGCTGTCCTGCGGGGCGATGGCTACCGAGGCGACGGCCGGATGCTCGAGCAGTACCGACTCCACTTCGAGCGGGAAAACGTTGTAACCGCCGCGGATGTACATCTCCCCGATGCGTCCGGTGATGCGCAGCAGCCCGTCCGACCCGATATAGCCGAGGTCGCCGGTACGCAGCCATCCCTCGGGATCGAGCGCCTGGGCCGTCGCGTCCGGATCACGCCAGTAGCCGGCCATGATGGCGGGGGAGCGCAGGCACACCCGGCCGATCTCGTCCGGCCCGAGCGGCGCGTCGGTCTCCGGATCGCGGATCTCCATCTCGCTGCCCGGCCGCGGGCGCCCGACTGACCCGAGGGTTTCCGACTCCGGCGCGTCCAGCGCCGTCAGGGTGCCGACCCCGCCGGATTCGGTGAGCGAGTAACGCACCGAATAGCCGGCGCCGCCGAAGCGTTCGCGGGCTTCACGCACGAGCGCGGCCGGACTGGGTCCGGCTCCGACGATGAGTGCCTTGACCGCCGACCAGTCGTACGTCGGAAAGTCGGGGTGATGCATGAGCAGGGAGACCTGCGCGGCCACGCCGCCGACGACGGGAACGCGCTCGGTCGCCAGCACCCGCAAGGCGTCGGCGGCGCGCCAGCGGTCGAGGATGTGCAGCGTCGCGCCGAGCTGGAAGTAGCCGGCGAGCTTGGTCATGAAACCGATGTGCGGAAGCCCCGTCGCGACCAGTTGTGGCCCGCCGGTGCCCCAGGAGCCGCCGGTGTCGAACGCGGCGATCGCCGCGATCTGCTTGCCCTTGAAGAGTGCGCCCTTCGGCAGCCCGGTCGTGCCGGAGGTGAAGACGACCGTTTCGTCGAGGTCGAGGTCGGCACTGTCGGCGCCGGCAGGCGGGGTGGCGCCCGCGATGCGCACGTCGCTCCAGATTTCGAGCGCCGGTGTCGCCGGGTCGGCCTCGTGGGTCAGCACGGAGACCCCGTCCGGAATCTCCGAGGCCACATCGCCGGTGGAGATGACCAGTGAGGGTGCCGCCCGCGCGATGACCTTGGCCCGCTCCACCGTGGTGTAGCGGGGATTGAGTCCGGTCGTCACGGCGTCGAGGCGGGCCAGCGCGCAGAAGGCGAGGACGTAGTCGATGCCGCCAGGGAGGGCCAGGGCGACGAGGTCGCTCTTCCCGATCCCGTGCGAGGCGAATCCGGCGGCCAGCTCATCGGTGACCCGGTCGGTCTCGGCGTAGGTCAGCTGCCGTCCGGCGTGCACGAGCGCGACCCGCTCGCCGAACCGCTCGGCTGCCTCGCGAAGCGTGCGGCCCAGCACGCTCACGTGCGGAACCTCCAGCGCAGGTGCTCGCGCCGGGCGGCGATCTCGGTGGCGCGGGTGGCGGCATCGAGGCGAGGCACCTCCGGGCCGACGGCCGCATCCAGCTCGGCCAGCTTGACGACGCGGGTCTCCGCCTTCGGCGGGGCCGCGTTCAGCCAGGCCCCGCGGAACGTCAGCAGCCCCTCCGGACGCCCTTCGGTGTCGAGCCAGTTCGCGACGCCGGGATCGGCGGCACTGACGACGACCGTCGCCACACCGTCCGCACCGACCTTGGTCTGCTTGTGGTTCAGGCTGGTCTGGCGGCCCATGTCGAGCGCTTCGAACCAGCCGAGCTGATAGAGCTGGGTGCTCCAGTACGCCGCGTCGGGTTCGGGGAACGTCACCACGAGCGCCTCGTCGGGCGCGAGGGCCCAGAAGCAGAAGGCGTACGACATCGTCTGCAGGCCGCGCGGCTCCTTGCGCGGCGGGATGAACGTGTTGTCCACCCCGCGGCTGCGCGCGTCGACCATGTAGTCGGCCCAGTAGATCAGAGAACTGGTCACCTGCTCGGCCGCCGCTTCCAGCGCTTGCACGACCCCGCCCGACGTCTCCGGCCCGTCAATGCGGTCGAGCAGCAGCATGGCCGGCTCCTGCGGCCGCCAGTCGAAGTAGTACTCGCGCAGCGACATCATCTTCGTGCCGGGTGGGATCTTCAGGCCGCCTTCACCGGTCGGGCTCAGGATCACGTCGACCGCATCGCCCTCGCCGAAGCCGAAGTCGCTGGCGCTGCCCTCGCCGAGGGTGCCGTTCTCCTTCTGATGCAGGTTCCCGCGGCGCAGCGCCAGCAGCCACTGCTGGCAGCTGCCCATCCGGCCGTGCAGCCGGTACGTGCTCTGATCGTCGATCGCCGCGTAGTGGTAGACGTTGTCGGCGTTCGGGCCGCCCCAGGGGGTCAGCAGATCGTTCAGCCGGTGGATGCCGAGATCGCGTTCGCGCGCGAAGGCGTGGCTGAGCCAGCAGACCGTTTGCGTCGCCAGATGGCGGATCGCTTCCGCCGGATCAGGGTTGCCCTGCGGAAAACCCGGGTCGAGCAGGCGCTCGCCCTGCTCGACGAGCACGCTGCAGAACTCCCGCCACGCCTGCAGCTCGGGGAACGCCGGAGCTGGAGCATTCGTCACTCGCAGCAAGCTATATGACGCGCTATCAGGCCCTTGCCCCCTGGTGGTTAGTGTCTGCCGGTGAGCTGGACACCGCCGGAGCGCCCCGAGTGGGCGAAGCTGATGAACGCCGGAGCCATCCCGGAGATGGCGGCGGTCGCCCGCGCGCCGCTCACGATCGAGAGCCTGCTCGCCGAGGCGCGCACGTCCGCCGGGATCGACGACGGCGGCGACGCCGACTTCGGCGGTGACGACTTCCGCGAGCCGCTGAGCGTGCTGCTCGACGTGTTGGACGCCGAGGCGGATCTGACGCTGCTCGGCCGCTGGCTCACCCGGCGCCACCTTTTGCGGCTGCTGCGGGTGCGGCACCAGATCGCCCGCTACCTGGAAGCCGATCCGGGGGTGGTCGACGAGCCGATCGAGACCCCGCTCATCGTCACCAGTGCGCCGCGCACCGGCACCACGATCTTGCACGCGTTGCTTGCCGCCGATCCGGCGCTGCGCGCGCCACTGGGCTGGGAGCTGCTGCTGCCCGTCCCTCCGCCGATCCCGGGTGACGCGGCGGCCGTGCAGGTCCGGGTCGAGCTGGCCGAGTTGGAGCTGCGCAGCTTCGCCGATGTCGACCCGGGCCTCGACGCCATCCACGAGTACGGCGCGCGCAATCCCAAGGAGTGCATCTCGGCGATGTCGTTCGCCTTCCGCTCCGAGGAATTCGTCGTGCGCTACGACGTCCCGACCTACACCCGCTGGCTCGCGCAGTGCGACATGCGTCCCGCCTACGACTACCACCGGCTCGTGCTCGCGCTCCTCCAACGCCGTAGCCCGCGCCGGCAATGGGTGCTGAAGTCTCCGGTGCACCTGCACTCGCTGAGCACCATCCTCGACGTCTATCCCGACGCCAAGGTCGCGTTCACCCATCGCGACCCGCTCGCCGTGCTCGGGTCGGTCAGCAGTCTGGTGGCGCACCTGCGCTGGGCGCACAGCGATCGCGTCGACCTGCCGGCCATCGGCCGGTATCACGCCGAGCTGTATGCCCGTTCGCTCAACGCGCTGGCGACGAATCCGGACCCGCGGCTCGCGCTGCCCGGGCGGGTGCACTCCGGGTACTACAACGAGCTCGTGGCCGATCCGGTGGGGGCGGCTAAGGCGTGCTACGCCAGCTGGAACCAACCGTTCACCGCGCTTGCTCAGGAGAGAATGAGCGCATACGTCGAAGCGCGTCCTCGCGGCCGTCACGGCAGCCACGAGTACTCGTTCGCCGAGCTCGGACTCGACGCCGCTGCCGAGCGCTCCCGCTTCGCCCCCTACTGCAACCGTTTCTCCGTACCCGACGAGGTTTCGTGACCACACAACGATCACCGTTCGAGCGCGTTCCGGCCGGCTCGATCCCACCCGAGGCCTTCACGTTGGTCGACGCCGTGCGCGATCTCGTCGAGGCGACGGTGATGACCGACGTCGACCCGGCCGAGCGCGGCGAGGTGGCCGCGCTCGTTGCCGACCTGACCAAGCGGCTGCAGGCTCGCGAGCGCCCCGATCCGGCCTGGTTCATGAGCCACGGCGGCGACAAGTTCGAGCACCTGACCCAAGCCGGCACTGGCCGGCTGAATCCGCAAGCATTGCAGGGGATGTGGCTCACACCCGAGGGCGAGGACGCCTTCGTCGCGACCCCGCATCCCGAGACCGGTGAGGTGCTGGCGCGCTGCATGTTCACGCGCCAGCACGTAGGCCCTCCCGGCCGCGTGCACGGCGGATCCGTCGCGACGCTGCTCGACCACGTCGTGGGCTTCGCGACGGCGGCGGTCGGCAAGTCGGGCATGACGGCCGGACTCGACCTGCGTTACAAGGCGGCGACTCCGTACAACGTGCCGCTGCTGGTGCGTGCGCGATACACGCATTCCGAGGGACGCAAGCACTTCGCTACCGGAGAGATCTACGCCGACGGGGTCGTGACCGTCTCCGCGCTCGGCGTCTTCATCAACCACCCGAAGTGGGGCGCCTCGCAATAGCGGGCCGGCCGAAAAACCCGCAAAGCAGTGTCCTCCCCGGGCTGAGGAAACTCGGTTCAGCAGTACATGCGATGAGATGCGTTGGACCGATCCTTACGACTCATTGCGTGTACTCCCGAAACGAACAACCCTTCCGGGGAGAACACCGGTTTGCTTGTACCCGGCGAGCCGGACGCAAGGCCGGCTAGGGCCACAGCGGTTCCGGCACCTCGAACCCGAGCGGACCGTCCCACGAGTTGCGGAACGCCACTTCATGCGCGGGACGGCGGGCGCCGACTCCCCAGCGGCCGGTCGGATAGCCGAACGTGACGCAGCACGACATGTTCCAGTTGGTGGCCTCCGGGACGCCGAGCAGCTTGAGCACGGCCGGCAGTTCGAAGACCATCGCCTGCGTCAATGACGTCCCGATGCCCTCGGCGCGAGCGGCCAGCTGCGCGCTCCAGATCGCCGGGAAGATCGACCCGCCCGTCCCGTCGCCTTCAGCGAAGCCGAACAGCAGCAGCGGCACGTCGGCGAAGTTGTCGGCGAGGTGTTGCGCGGAACGTTGCATCTTCAGGTCGGCGCTGCTCTCCGGCAGCTCCGGATTGGCCCGCGCCCTGTCGAGCCGCTCCTTGTAGAACGTCACCCATAGCTGACCGATGCAGCGCTGGTAGATCTCCCCGAGCTGGCGGATCAGGTCCTTGTCGTCGACGAACAGGAAGCGCCAGTTCTGGCTGTTGCCGCCCGTTGGGGCGCGGATCGCGGCATCGAGGATCTTCGCCTGGACGTCCAGCGGGATCGGGTCGGGCTTGAGTCGCCGCATCGCGCGCGTCGTGTACAGCGCCTCGTAGACGTCCATTTGCTGCTCCTTCAACCCATAGGCTGGCACCACTTGGGAAGGAGCCTGTCATGCGCGAGGCAGTCATCTGCGAGCCGGTCCGCACACCGGTGGGTCGGTACGGGGGAGTGTTCCGTGACGTACCCGCCGCGACGCTGGCGGCGACGGTGATTCGAGGGCTGCTCGAGCGCACCGGACTGCCCGGCGAGGCGGTCGACGACGTGCTGTTCGGCCAGTGCTATCCCAACGGCGAGGCGCCGGCGATCGGCCGGGTCGCCGCGCTGGACGCCGGGCTCCCGATCGAGGTCGGTGGGCTGCAGGTCGACCGCCGCTGCGGTTCGGGGCTGCAGGCCATCACGTTTGCCGCGATGTGCGTGCAGACCGGCGCGCACGACCTGGTGCTCGCCGGCGGCGCGGAGAGCATGTCGCAGGTCGAGTACTACGCCCTGCTGCGCTGGGGACCCGGCGGGGAGAGCGTCGCGCTGGCCGACCGGCTCGCGCGCGGACGCGTCACCGCCGGCGGAGAGAACTACCCGGTGCCCGGCGGCATGATGGAGACCGCCGAGAACCTGCGGCAGGAGTACGCGATCAGCCGCGAGGAGCAGGACGAGCTCGCGCTCGCCTCCCATCAGCGGGCGGTGGCGGCGCAGCAGGACGGCCGGATGGCGGAGGAGATCATTCCCGTCACGGTCAGCTCGCGGAAGGGTGACGTCGTCGTCGACAGCGACGAGCATCCCCGCGCCGACACCTCGCTCGAGCAGCTGGCGAAACTGAAGCCGGTCCGCCGCGGGATCGACCCCGAATCCACCGTGACCGCAGGCAATTCCAGCGGTCAGAACGACGGCGCCGCGGTGTGCATCGTGACCACTCCGGAGAACGCCGAGCGCTACGGCCTGCGCCCGCTCGCCCGCCTGGTCAGCTGGGCGGTCGCCGGCGTCCCGCCGCGCACCATGGGCATCGGCCCGGTGCCGTCGACCGCCAAAGCCCTCGACCGCGCCGGGCTCAAGCTCGCCGACATGGACCTCATCGAGCTGAACGAGGCGTTCGCCGCCCAGGTGCTGGCCGTCACCCGCGAGTGGGGCTTCACCCCGGCCGACTTCGAGCGCATGAACGTCAACGGGTCCGGCATCTCGCTCGGCCATCCCGTCGGCGCGACCGGCGGACGCATCCTGGCCACGCTGCTACGCGAGCTGGACCGCCGCGGCGCCCGCTACGGCCTGGAGACCATGTGCATCGGCGGCGGCCAGGGGATGAGCGCCGTCTTCGAGCGCGTTGCGTCGTGACCGTCTCGCCGGCGTCAAGGCCACCGCTCGCCCGACAGCTTCGCCACCGCGTCGAGGCCACCGGGCGGTAGCGGGGGATGGGCGAGCAGCTTCGTCCCCGGCCGCATCCCTTCCAGCATGATCTCGAGCGTGCGCCGCCAGAGCTCGGGATCGACCCGGTGGGCCGACTCGACGACACCGGCGAGGGACCACAGCAGCATCCCGATGTCCTCGTAGACGATCTCGGCCCGAACGGCGCCGGCCGCCTGAGCGCGGCTGAGCAGCTGCTGGCCGATCGCGCGGAGCTCGGTCAGCGAATCGCCCCGCGCCGGGCCGCCCGACCACAGCTGCCAGAGGCATCCGGCATGGCGCGCCTGCAACTCACCGGCCCCGGTGAGAAACGCCGCGAGGGCCTGCTCCGGCGCCGCCCCGAGCGCCTCATGCGCGACGGCCACGAGGTCGCGCAGCAGCTGCGCGACGATCTCGGCCAGCAGCGCGTCCTTGGTGGGAAAGCGCCGGTAAACCGTGCCGACCCCGACGCCTGCTCGTCGCGCGACCTCGTCGATGCCGGCCTCGGCGCCCGACGCGGAGAAGACCTCGACGGCGGCGGTCAGGATGCGCTCGCGGTTGGCCGCCGCATCGCGGCGCAGCGGCGGGGCTGCCGGTGCGGCAGCGGGCGAGGTCATGCCGGGACGCCCGCAGGCCCAGTCGAGGGAGCAGCGCCCGACACGACGGCGGCAATCGCCTCTTCGCCGGCCACAACGCTCTGCGGCACGTAACGCAGCGGCTTGGGAATGAGCGCCGCAGCGCCCGCGGCCACGATCGAAACGCCCGCCAGGAAAAGGAAAGCGACGACGAAGCCGGACTCCTTCGGCAGCGCGGTGCCGACCACGGTGGCGGCGATGAGGCTCCCGCACACCTGGCTGCCGATGGATCCGCCGATGGTGCGGATATTGGCGTTCATCCCGCTGGCGACGCCCGTCTGGTGGTCGGGCACCGATTCCACGACGAGGTTCGAGAGCGCCGAGAAAGCGGCGCCGGTGCCGAAACCCATCAGCGCCTGATCAGCGGACATCTGCCAGGCGGCGCCATGCGCGTATGCCATGAGCAGGAACGCCAGGGCGGTGAGCAGGGCGCCCCCGATGACCGGGACCTTGGAGCCGACCCTCGCGGCGATGCGCCCCGACAGCACGCCGATGACGAACATGGCAACGTTGCCGGGAAGCATCAGCACACCGGAGCCGATGATGCTCAGCCCGTACCCGTAGCCGGCGCTCTTCGGGGTCTGCATGAATTGCGGCAGGAACGCCATCACCGAGTACATCGAGACACCGAGCAGGAACGCCGTGAGATTGGTGGTCCACACCGCCGGCTGGCGCATCATCTGCATGTCGATGAGCGGGACGGCCGCGCGCAGCTCGGCCCACACCCAGATGACGCCGACGATGCCTGCGACGACGAACAGCGCGTCGGTCCGGAGCGAGAGCCAGCCCCAGCTCGAACCTTGGCTGATGCCGAGGAGCAGGGCCACGAGCCAGCCCGACAGCAGCAGCGCCCCCGGAATGCTGACGCGACCGGTGGATTGCACGCGCGAGCGGGGCACCAGCAGGTGCGTGGCGATCGCCGCGGGCACGATCAGGAACAGCGGGATGATGAACAGCCAGTGGTAGCCGAGGTGGGCGACGATCGGGCCGGCGATGGTGATGCCGAACCCGCTGCCGACGGCGATCATCGCCGACGACAGACCGATGGCCCCCGCCACCTTCTCGCGCGGGAACTCGTCGCGGATGATCCCGAACGCTAGTGGCAGCACGCCGCCGCCCGCGCCCTGGATCAGGCGGGCGACGATCAGCAAGCCGATCGAGTGCGCGACGGCGCCGAGCCCGGCGCCGATCCCGAGCGCCAGCAAGGTGACGACGTACATCCGCTCCTTGCCGTAGACGTCACCGATGCGGCCGAGGATGGGCGTGAAAACCGAGGCGGAGAGCAGGTACGCGGTGACCAGCCAGGTGGTCGCGGTCTGCGTGGTGTGCAGGCTGTGCTGGATTGTCGGCAGCGCGGGGATCACGAGCGACTGCAGCAGGGCGTACGCCATGACCCCCGAGATCAGGACGGCAAACGTGACCTGATGGGGCGTGCGGGCGGGCCGAGCCATGACGGACGGTTCTCCAGACGGTCGAGCACAAGCGGAACCCGCGTTCCGCTTGTGCCATTAACCCACGGCGCGCCGGATCTCGTCCACCAATCGCGCGAGCCGCTCGTCGGTCATCTCGTAGCCGGGAAAGTAGAGGCAGGCGCGGTCGGCGTGCTCGCCGAAGCGCCGGACCAGCTCCTTCGCGGCCTGCTCCGGACGGCCGAAGACGGCGATCGTCTCGACCATCCGGTCGGTGATGAGCTCCGGCATCTTGGCCCACTCGCCCCGCTTGGACATCGCGTTCAGCTCCGGTTGCACATCGCCCCAGCCTTCGACGTCGAGCACCGGCTTGTAGGACGGCGTCGAGCCGTAGAACGACAGCAGCCCCCGCACGCCCTTGCTCGCCGCCTCGAGCTGCTCATCGGTCTCGCCGACGGCCATGATCGCTTCGACCACGATCTCGAAGTCGTCGCCGGATCGCCCGCCGGTCGCGAGCCCTCGCTCGATGGCCGGCATGGTGCGCTCGCGGAAGTGGCGGCCGCTGTTGAACGGCATCACGAGGATGCCGTCGGCGACCTCGGCCGTCATCTCGCACATCTTCGGCCCCAGCGCCCCGATGTGGATCTTCGGTGGCCCGAACGGGTGCGGGCCCGGGTTGAACGTCGGAGTCATCAGGGTGTGGGTGTAGAACTCGCCGCGGAAGTCCAGCGGCGCCTTCCCCTCCCAGCAGTCGAAGATCGCCTTGATCGCCAGCACGATCTCCCGCATCCGGGCGACCGGGCGTGACCACGTGCTCGAGTAACGGCGCTCGATGTGCGGACGGATCTGCGTGCCCAGCCCCAGCCGGAAGCGCCCCTGCGACATCAGCTGCAGGTCGTAGGCCGCGTTGGCCATGTGCATGGGACTGCGGGGAAACGCCATCGCGACGTTCGTCATGAGGTCGAGACCGAGCGGCGGCCCGCCGGCGCAGGCCGCGACCAGCGGGAAGAAGACGTCGTGCGGGCCTTCGAAGGTGAAAAGGCCGTCGACGCCCGTCGCCGCCATCTCGCGGGCGCGCCGGGCGGCGATGTCCAGGCCACCCGTCCGGTCCGAGGGGAGCTGGACATCAATGGCCAGTCGCGGGCGCGGGGGCATCGGCTGGGTCGGTTGCGTCACGAGGGCATCTTCGCGTGGGGTGGGGTCGCCGGGAGCGGCGACCCCACCCCACGACTGCTACTGCTCGGTGACGACGAAGTGCCGGTCGCTCACGAAGACGACGTGAAGCGTCACGGACTGCCCGTCCACCGTGGCCGTGCAGTCGTAGCTGTGGCCCTTGTCGGTATTGATGTTGTCGGGGCAGGACACGTTGGACACGGTGTGGCCGGCGTCCTTCAACGTGGACTTGAGCTTGTTCTGCAGCTGGAAGTTCGAGACGTGATTGGTTCCGTACACAACGGCCACGATGATCCCGATCGCGACCACGATGACCACCCACACCCACCAGCGCTGATACCACTTCTTGCTGGGTCTGGCCGGGGGAGCGCCGAAACCGGCCGGCGCACCGTAGGGCGTCCCGTAGGCAGGCTGCTGCTGGTATCCGCCCGGCGGTGGCTGGTATCCGCCAGGCGGTGGCTGGTAGCCACCGGGCGGCGGCTGGTATCCACCGGGCGGCGGCTGGTATCCGCCCGGCGGCGGGGCACCGTAGCCGGGCGGGGGCCCGGCGGGCGGATACGAAGGTGGGTCGTTAGACATCCGAGTCCGATCTCCTCGCTCAAGTGCGACCGGCGGCACGCGCGGTCGTTTCTCGTCCCCGGCACGCCGGATTGCCGCAAGCGTGCCGCAACAACCCGCGTGTGGCGCGCATTTGCGCGATTCCCACTCCGGCCGCGCCGCCCGCGTCGCCTTCCACTACGGAGAGTGACAGGCCCAGAAGTCCGTGGAGTCGGGTCCAGCAGGTCAGCGAATTCTTGAAAAATCGCTGTGGCCTGCGCCACTAACACACAGTGACGGCATTTGCTATCTCGGTGAGGAGAGAGTTGAATCACCTTAGCCCAGCAAATGACTACGCAGAGTAAGCACTCTGGCGAGCCCGTAGGGAGCATGAAGTGAGCCACTGGTCCTGGGATTGATCTTCGGCCGCTGCCTGAACGCCGGGGACAGCTGCGCACATCGCGACCATTCGAAGGCCCTCGTGCCTGGTCCGCACGTGCTGTTTCGCGCTGTTCCCAAGAATTGAGAAGGGAAGCGGACGTGCGTCACGTTTCTTGGGGCTGAGCCGCCCCGTGCTCTCTCGCGAACGATTGTTCGCCGGGGACACTGTGTGTAACCGCGATCCTGTGCTGCAATAAGTCGTCAAGCGAGTGGGTCGTCGACTAGTCAGGATGCAGCCGCGGGTGAGTGTGACCGACAGCGTCAACGTTCGACGCCACACGCTCGCCACCGTCGGATGCATTGTCGCGCTCGGCGCGGTGGTCCTCACCATCGCCGTCCTCGAGCGCGGAGCCTCGCCCACCGCCTGGCGCTTCATCGTTGCTGTGCTGCTCGTGGCCGCGAGCGAGCTGCTCCGGCTGCCCATCTGGCACCGCGGGGAGCGCCTGACGATCGGCTGGGGCGAGGCGGCGGTGCTGGTCAGCTGCGGCCTGGTGCACGCGCCGTGGCTGGTGATTGCGAGCTGTGCCGGCCAGATCCTGGCGCAGACGATCGTCCGCAAGCCGCTGATCAAGGCCACCTTCAATGTCGCGGACTTCACGGCCGCCGCCGGCGTGGTCGCCCTGCTCGTGCCCTGGTCCGGTAACCTGCGCGAGCTCGCGCAGCCCCGGCATCTGCCGTTCCTGTTCATCGCCGGGCTGGCCTTCAGCCTGATCACCGCCGTCGCGGTGGCGACGGTCGTGGGCGCCTCCACCGGCGGCAACTGGCGCCAGGCGATGCGCAGCTTCAACGGCATCAGCCTGCTGACGACCCTCAGCAATGTCGTCTTCGCCTCGGCCGTCGTGTGGCTGGCGTGGTGGAGCCCGCGCAGCCTCATCGTGCTGCCACCGGTCATCGTGGCGCTTGCACATCATCTACACCGGCTACCAGCGCGTGCAGCAGGACCGTGACGCCTGGCGGATGCTCGACGCGGCCAACGGCGACCTCAACCGCGGGGACGAGGAGCAGGTCGTGCGCGCGGCCCTGGCCTGGGCGGAGCGCATGTTCCGCACCGCCGGGCGCCACCCTGTGGCTTCGCAACGAATCGGTGGCCGGCGAAGGCGATCACGCCGACGGGTGGGCGCTCTGGCGCCGCGAGCTCGGCGAGGTCAGCCACGCCCAGCGGTCGGCACCCACCCAGCTGGTCAGCGGGGCCCGCGAGGTGCTGAAGGTCCGCGAGGGCACGATCGGCATGCTCGACATCGCCCTGCCCACCGGCGGTGCGCTGACCGAGCGCGAGCGGCACCTTTTTGCCGCTTTCGCCGACGCGGTGAGCAGTCACCTCGTCAACGCCCGGCTGCTGTCGCGTCAGGTCCATGAGGCAACCCATGACGGGCTCACCGGCCTGGCCAACCGCACGCTGCTGCTGCGCCGCTGCGCCGCGGCCTTGGAGCAGCGGGCCTCCGGCCAGGTCGTCGCCCTGCTGCTGCTCGACCTCGACCGGTTCAAGCAGGTCAACGACACGCTCGGGCACGCCGTCGGCGATGTGCTGCTGCAGCAGGTCGCCGAGCGGCTGTCCGATCAGGTCCGGCGCGAAGACCTGGTCGCGCGGCTCGGCGGTGACGAGTTCGGCATCCTGCTCACCGGGATCGAAGTCGCCGCCGACGCCGAAGCGATCGCCGACGCCCTGCTCGGCTCGCTGTCCGAGCCCTTCCTGCTCGAGGGGCTGCGTGTTTCGGTCGGATGCAGCATCGGCGTGGCCGTCTGCCCGGTGGACTCCGATCACGTCGAAGGGCTGCTGCGCAACGCCGACATGGCGATGTACGAGGCCAAGGCCCGTCCCGGCTCGGCCGCCCGCTACCGCGGGGAGCGCGACCGGGGAAGCGCCGACCGGTTGATCGTGCTCACCGAGCTGCAGAGCGCGGTCGACGAAAGCCAGCTCACCCTCTACTTCCAGCCGAAGGTCACGCTCGACACCAGCCGGACGGTGGGCTACGAGGCTCTCGTGCGCTGGCAGCATCCGCGCCGCGGCCTGCTGTGGCCGTCGCACATCGTGCCCGTCGTCGAGCAGTCGCCGCTGGTTCGGGACTTCAGCTTGCGCGTGCTGGACATGGCCTGCTCGGCGGCGGCCGCTCTGCAACGCCGGCAGCCTGACCCCGATCCGCTCACGGCGCCGACGATGGCGGTGAACCTCTCCGCCCGAAACCTCATGGACGCGCGGCTGATCGACGACGTCATGGCCATCCTTGAGCGGCACGGGCTGCCCCCGTCGCGGCTGATCCTGGAGATCACCGAAACCGTCATCGTCAGCGAACTCGAGGTCGTCGAGCAGGTGCTGTCCGGGCTGCGGGCCCGTGGGGTGCAGCTGTCGGTCGACGACTTCGGCACCGGTTTCTCCTCGCTGGCCTTCCTGCAGCGCTTCGCCGTCAACGAGATCAAGGTCGACCGTCGCTTCGTCGCCGGGATCGCGGCCGACGCCGGAGACGCCGCGATCGTGCGCTCGACCATCCACCTCGCCTCGGGGCTGGGCGTGCGGGTCGTCGCCGAGGGGGTCGAGAACGACGAGCAGGTGCGCTGCCTGCGCGACTACGGCTGCAACCTGGGCCAGGGTTACCTGCTCGGACGTCCTGTCCCCTTCGAGGACCTGGTACCGGAAGCCGGAGCCCAGCTCTGATGTAACCATTTCGTGACTCACACCGGATGTCATTGCGCCGAATAGGTGAGCATGGCGCGGCACCGGCGATCCCCTGGCCTTCGCCCCGCGCGGCTGCGCGGGGTCGCCATCGCGAGCGTCCTCGTCGTCGCCGCTGTGGGCGGCGGCGGCGCCTGGGCCGGTGGCCTGATCACAGGCGGCAAGACCGCGCCGCACTCGGCGGTCGTCGTCACCAGGCACGTACCGGTCGCGAAAGCGCCGCAGCAGCAGCCGACGTCGACGGCCGTGCTCGCGGACAGCTCCCCGTGGCGCACGGCCTGGGCGCTCAGCCTGGATCACCCCGGCGTGACCGCCGGCACCGACCTGTCCTGCCGGATCATCGCCCACGTCGGCCTGAGCGGCAGCCAGGTGCGTTTCCGGCTCATCAACTACCCGTCGACGGCGCCGGTGACCTTCAGCCACCTGGTGGTAGCCGTACGGACCGCCGGCCTGGACGTCGACCCGAGTACCCAGCGCGTGGTCACGGTGCACGGATCGGCGTCGGTCACGCTGCCCGCCAATGGCGACATCACGACCGACCCGGTGCGCCTTCCGGTGACGCGTGGCCAGGACATCGCCCTCAGCATCGCGGTCGCCCAAGGTGAGTCCGCGCCATGGCATTACTGGAGCGGCCAGTCGTCCGGATGCACTCCGGCCGGGGCGGGCGACACCACGGCATCCGCCTCGGGCCTGCCCTACAACCAGCGCAGCGAAGACCGCTGGCTGTCCGAGGTCCAGGTGCTTCCTGCGGCGCCGGTGCCGACACTGGCGGTCTACGGCGACTCGATCACCGACGGACTCTTCCTGCCGGTTGACTCGATCGGCCGTTGGACCGACCAGCTGCAGGCGCAGACCGACGGTCGTCTGGTCGCACTGAACTTCGGTGTGTCCGGAGACCGCATCACGGATCAGGCGCCGGCCGGCCAGCTCCCGCCGCGAGTGGCGAGCGACGTCTTTGCCCCCGTCGGGGTCTCCGCGGTCCTGGTCGAGATGGGTAGCAACGACATCAAGGCCGGGGCGAGCGCGGTACAGATCCTCGCCGAGATCCACCTGCTCGCCGCCGAGGTTGCGACCCGGCACGAGACGTTCATCGTGGCGACGGTCCCCGGGCGCGGCGACGGGCTCACTGCCGAGCAGGAGCAGCAGCGCCAGCTGCTCAACGTCGGGCTGCGCCAGTACCCGATCGTGGCGGACATCGACGCCGCCCTGACCGACCCTGCCACCGGAGTCATCGGTGCGGCGTACGACGCCGGCGACCACGTGCATCCCAACCCGCTGGGCGTCGCCGCGATGACCCAGGTGATCCGCGCCGCGGTCGCGAAGGTTCCCGGGCCGCTGGGGGCAGTCGCCCGCTGACCGGGCGCCCGTGCCCCTGTGCCAGGATCCGAAGTTGTGAAAATCGGAATCCAGCTCGGCTATTGGGGCCGTACCCCACCTGCAGACCTTGCGCAGACCCTGGCGTCGGTCGATGACCTCGGCCTCGACTCGGTCTGGGTCGCCGAGTCCTGGGGCAACGACGCGTTCACGTACGCGGCGTGGGTCGCCGCGCACACCCAGCGCGTGCGTATCGGGACCGGGATCGTGCAGATGGCCGCCCGCACACCCACGGCCACCGCGATGGCCGCGATCACGGTCGATCACCTGTCCGGAGGCCGTTTCATCCTCGGGCTCGGCGCCTCCGGCCCCCAGGTCGTCGAAGGCTGGTACGGCCAGCCGAGCCGGCGGCCGCTGGCCCGCACCCGCGAGTACGTCGAGATCATCCGGCGGATCCTGCGCCGCGAGGAGAAGCTCACCTTCGACGGCGAGTTCTACCAGTTCCCGTACACCGGGCCGGGCAGTGCCATGCTCGGCAAGCCCTTGAACTGCATGGTCCATCCGCTGCGCGCCGACCTGCCGATCTTCCTCGGCGCCGAAGGTCCGAAGAACGTCACCCAGACCGCCGAGATCGCCGACGGATGGCTGCCGCTCTACTACTCGCCGTTCCGCCCCGAGGTCTACGCCGACCAGCTGGCCGGGGCCAAGCCCGGCTTCGAGATCCCGGCGCTGGTGAACATCAACGTCACCGACGACGTCGCGGCCGGGCTTTTCCCGGTCAAGGCCATGCTCGGCTTCTACATCGGTGGCATGGGAGCCAAGGGGCAGAATTACCACACCAAGCTCATGCAGCGGATGGGCTACGAGGAAGAAGCGCTGCGCGTGCAGGAGCTCTTCTTCGCCGGTGACCGGGAGGGCGCCATCAAGGCGGTACCCGACGCGTTCGCCGACGAGATCTCACTGATCGGCCCGCCGGCCCGCATCAAGGAGCGGCTCGAACTGTGGCGCAAGAGCCCGATCACGAGCTTCCTGGTGGAGGACGCGACCCGCAATCGTTGCGGCAGATCGTCGATCTTGTTCGGGATTGATGGGTTCTGGGAGGTGCTCATGGGTGGGCACGCCGCTCGGACACGGGCCTTGATAGCGCATTCATAGGTCGGCCATAGCGCGGGCAGATCAGGCGAAGCGACCTTCTCCTTATGCGAGCACGGTGTCGTGCCCAAGGGAGAAGGAGAACCACCCCATGAACCAGGATCCGAACAACAACGACTGGCTCACGCCGCCGGCCCCGGCGCGGCCGGTGAGCCGGCGGCGGACGAAGACGATCGGCCTGGTCGCCGCGGGCGTCGTGGCGGGCGGCGTTCTCGCCGGCACCATCGGCGCGACAGCAGCGACGAGCAGCAGCAGCGGCACGACGTCATCAGGCACCTCCAGCAGCTCCTCCGGCACGGCCGGGCAGCCCCCGGCGAATGCGCACAGCTCGACGCCGGTGCGCAGCGATGAGACCCCCGTGTCGTCGACGCTGACCGCTCAGCTGACCCAGAAGGCGCTCGCCAAGGTGCCCGGCGGCACGGTCTACCGGGTCGAGACCGATTCCGGTGATGCGGCTTACGAGGCGCACATGACCAAGTCCGACGGCACCGAGGTGACGGTGAAGTTCGACAAGAGCCTCAATGTGACGGCCGTCGAGACCGGCATGGGCAAGGGCGACCCCAACACCGGCACCCCCGGGGGACACGGTCCCGGTGACCACGACGGTGACGGCCCGCACGCCCCGACCTCGACCGGCACTTCCGGCTGATCGAGGCGGGTTCTGCGCCGGCACGCCCGGCGAGGCTCTTGTGTGACGGGGGTCACTATCGCTAACGTGTGAACCCGCGTTCGGGTAAGAGCCTCGCCTGCGGCCGGCGCGGCTGCAGCGAGCTTTCGAGGTCGGAGCTTGTGGTGGTGACTGTCGACACGTCCGTTCCTCGGCTTGCCGCGGCCCAGGAGCACATCCGCAGGCTGGACGCCGAACTGCAGGCTGCTCAGCGCGAACTCGCCGATCTCACCACCGCCCTGGAAAGCAATCGCGACATCGGGGCCGCCATCGGCATCGTCATGATGACGCGTGGGGTGGAGCCGAAGGCGGCATTCGACCTGCTGCGCCGGGCCAGCCAGTCCCGCCACACCAAGCTGCGCGACGTGGCCCGTGAGGTGGTCCGGCTGCGCGGGCTCAGCGGCTGAGCAAGGCGAGCCGGCGCCGCGGGCGTCCCGCGGTGCCGGCGCTGACCGTCACGACATGGCTGGCGAAGCCGACGTCGTCGAGCCCGGCCGGCGCCGATGAATCGACGACGGCGAACTCGTGGGCAAGGCCGGCGAGGTCGTCGTCCGCGGCCGTGACCGCCATCAACGTGGTGCCGGCGCGGCGGGCGTCGGCCAGCCGTTCGAGCTCGTTCTCCGCGAGGGGATCCGGGGCGACCACGAGCACCGCCCGCCCACGCCCGGCGGCGCGCAGTTCGTCGACCCCCAAGCGCAGGTGCGCCGGCGCGTCCAGCGGCGGATGCCAGCGCAGCAGTCGCGGCCGTAGCGACGTGAGCCCGGTGAGCCGGGCCTCGTCATCGAGATGGGCGGCGACGTGCCACGCGTCGTGCTGGGGAGTTCCGACGACGTAGAGCTGGCCCGCCGTCTCGCTCGCGGGGCGCAGCTGCTGCCCGAGCTCCCAAGCGCGGCGCGTCCAGCCCGTTCCGGAGCGAAAGCGCGTCCAGGAGCTGCGGTCGGTGACGTCCATCTCGAAATGCTTATTCGGCCTGACCCGCCGGTTCCTTAACTCCTCGTCCGCCGGCCTTTCGCCCGAAATCTGCCGTTAAAGGGCCCGGCGGAGCACGTCGATGATCTCCATTGCGTTCCCTGGGGGTGGGCTTTGGCGTCGCGCCAGCAGCACGACGATTCGGACGAGCAGAATCGGTGGCAGGCACGGCCGGTACTGGCCGTGCTGGTGAAGCTTGCCGTTATTGCGATCCCGATCCTGTGCTCGCTGGTCGTCGCCTGGCTCGTCAGCGACCTGCTTCCCCCATCGGCTGGGGGCAAGCGCTGGCTTTACCGGGCGATCGTGGTCGCCGCTGCGCTCGCGGCGGCGATGCTCGCCGAACGCGGCGCGCGCCGGCTGCTGCCGATGTCGACCCTGCTCAAGCTCAGCCTGCTCTTTCCCGACCAGGCGCCCTCCCGGTTCAAGATTTCCCGGCGCTCCACCTCGCGGGAAAAGCTCGACCAGCTCGCGAAAACCCGTGATGACACTGCGGCAGGCGCAGCGGCGAGCATCCTGTCGTTGCTCGCGAAGCTTTCGAGCCACGACAAGCGGACCCGCGGCCATGCCGAACGTGTTCGGGTTTACACCGACCTCCTCGGCCAGCAGCTGCGGCTCGAGCCGGGACGACCTGGACCGGCTGCGCTGGGGAGCGCTGCTGCACGACATCGGCAAGCTCAGCGTCGACCCGGCCATCCTGAACAAGGCGGGCAAGCCCACCGACGAGGAGTGGGCGATCCTGCGTACCCACCCGGAGAAGGGAGCGGCGACCGCATCGGCGCTCATGGGCTGGCTGGGGGAGTGGGGCCGCGCGATCGGGGAGCATCACGAGCGTTTCGACGGCACGGGATACCCGGCGGGATTGGCGGGTCACCAGATCTCCCGTGCGGGTCGCATGATTGCCCTCGTCGACGCCTATGAGGTGATGACGGCAGCGCGCTCGTACAAGCGGCCGATGTCGACGCTCAAGGCGCGCGAGGAACTGACCCGGTGCGCCGGCACCCATTTCGACCCGAACATCGTCCGCGCGTTTCTGGCGATTTCGCTGCCGCGGCTGCTGTGGGCAACGGGTCCGCTTTCCCTGCTGGCGCAGATGCCTTTCCTGGGAGCGCTGCGGGACATCGCGACGACGGTGGCCAGTGCCGGAGGGCCGGCCGTCGCTGCTGCGGCAGGAGCCGTTGTCGTCGCCACGGGTGGCCCGGCGTCCGCACCCGCCCACGCGACGCTGGCCGCGACGCCCCCCAGACCGATTCACACGAGTACGCCGGCACCTTCGCCCGCCGCACCTCCTGCTCCTACGTCGACGCCATCCAAGCGGGTGTCGTCGCCCGCGGCATCGGTCGTGCTGTCCGTCGCTTGGCCGACGGCCCCGGCGACCGCGCTGCCGACCGCCGCTCCCACGTCGGCCCCGACGCCGGCACCGACTCCGACGCCGAGTCCAACTCCCACGCCGGCGCCGGCAGCGCCGACCGTGCTGATGATGGGTGGTCCCGCGGCGACCACGTCGGCGACGAACGCGCTGGTGTCGTTCAGCGTTTCGGACCCGTCCGCAACCGTGATGTGCGGCCTGGACGGTGTCACGCCCACCGGCTGCACAAGCCCGTGGTCGGGCTCCGGCCTCGCGCTCGGTCCGCACACGCTGACGGTTTCCGCCTACAACGCCGCCGGTTTCCGGTCGGCGTCCTACAGCTGGACGGTCGTCTCGCCGGCGCCGACCGTCAGCATCATCAGCGGGCCACCGCCGGCCACGGCCTCCACGTCGGCGTCGATCGACTTCAGTGTCTCGAATCCGTTCTCCACGGTCACCTGCAGCCTGGACGGCACCTCGGCGGCACCGTGTTCAGCCCCGTGGACGGCGACGGGGCTCGCGCCGGGCGTGCACGCTCTGCTGATCACCGCTGCAAATGCGCAAGGTTCGAACTCGGCCGGCTACACCTGGACAGTCCTGCCCTCCGCCCCGGTGGTGACCGTGACCGGCGCCCCGGCGTCGTCCACGACAGCGACGTACGCCTCGGTGTCGTTCACGGTGTCGGATCCGGCGGCGACCGTGACGTGCAGCCTGGACAGCGCCTCGGCGGTGGCCTGCTCGTCCCCGTGGACGACGAGCGGCCTGACCACCGGCGCTCACACGCTCGTCATCAGCGTCTCGGGCGCAGGTGGCTCCGGGTCGGCTTCGGCCAGCTGGACTGTCGCCTCGCCGGCTGTTGGAGCGCCGATCGTGACCATCACCAGCGGGCCGCCGGCCTCGACGAATGCGACCACGGCGACCGTCGCCTTCACCGTCGACGATCCGCTCGCGACCGTCACCTGCAGCCTGGACGGGGGCGCCGCGTCGGCGTGCACCACGCCCTGGTCGACGACTGGGCTCGCACCGGGCACGCACAGCGTGCTGGTGCTCGCGACGAATGCCTCGGGTACCGGCTCGGAGTCGATCACGTGGCAGGTGAAGAACAACGCACCCGCGGTCACCATCACCTCGGGGCCGGCCAGCTCGACCTACCAGACGAGCGCGAGTGTGGCCTTCGACGTCTCCGACTCGGCGGCAACGATCACCTGCAGTCTCGACGGTGCCCTGGCGAGCGCCTGCACGACTCCCTGGACGGCCAGTGGTCTCGGCGTGGGTACGCACAGCCTGACGGTGCTGGCCACCAACAGTGGCAAGAACGGCAGTGCCAGCTACAGCTGGACGATCCTGCCGCCCCCGAACGTCACGATCACGTCCGGCCCCGCGAATGGGTCGTCCAACCTCGGTCCGGTGGTGAGCTTCAGCTTCGTCAGTGACACTGTCGGCGCGACCTTCCTGTGCAGCATCGACGGCGGTGCTTGGGCTTCCTGCACCAGCCCGATGAGCCTGCTGAAGCTGCTGTCCACGCATACGTTTGCCGTCCAGGCGGTCATCGACGGGGTCGCAGGTCCCCCGCAATCGAGGACCTTCTTCGTCATCTAGCCCGGACCAATAGCCGATCATGGAATAGGCGAAAGCGGCCGCAGGGGGCAGCTTTCGCTCGGCGAGCAGGAGACGGGCCGATGTCAGGGGTCGATCTCGCGGACATCCGTGCGCGGGTTGTGCCTTCCGTGATGCTTGCGGCGCTGACATTGGTCGTCCTGCTTTCGTGGATCCTGGCACCGAAGGCGACGCCCGTCGTCGTCGTGTACGGAGACAGCCTCACGGTGCAGTCCGAGTCCGCCGTGCAATCGCTGCACCATGGCACCGAAGAGCGCCTGGTGTTCCGCGCCGGTGGCGGAACGGCGATGTGCGACTGGGTCGATCAGGCGTTCTTCGACCGGGAAACGCTTGATCCGCAGCGGATCGTCCTTGCCTTCACGGGAAATACCGCGTCCTGCGCCGCTGCTGCCTTTCGCACCGGCGGGGTGGCTGCGGCCACGGCGCTGTACGAGCAGTCGCTGCGCGAGATGCGGTCCATCTACGCAGACGTGCCGATCACGCTCGTCGTCCCGCCGGCGATGAACAGCGTGCCCGGTGGCTGGTACCCGTACAACGGCAACCCGGCTTTGGTGGCGATGTACCAACGGGTGGGCACCGAGCTGGGCATGACGGTCAACACGCATGCCGACGAGTGGCTCACTCCCGGCCACGTCTACACGGCGATGCGGCCGGCTTACCCCCACGGAGATGTGGTGGCCGTTCGCCTGTCAGACGGAGTTCATCTCACGCCGGCCGGCGAGCTCTGGTACGCAGCGGCGCTGCTCGGCTGACGGCCGGCGATCGGCAGGTCCTCGATCGGCACCGCGCGTCCGAAGAGGTAACCCTGGCCTTCGGCGATGCCGAAACCGGCCAGCAGATCGGCCTGTTCGGCGGTCTCGATGCCCTCGGCGATGGTGTGCAAGCCCGCCGCCTCAGCGACGTTGGCGATCGCAGCGACGAGCCGTGCGCTACCGCGGTATCCGGCTGAAGCGGGTCCGGCGGCCGGGGTGAGTTCCGCGACGAAGGAACGGTCGAGCTTGAGTATGTCGACGGGGAGTCGCGTCAGCCGGCTCAGCGACGAGTAGCCCACCCCGAAGTCGTCGATCGCCACGCGAATGCCCAATTCCCGCAGCTGTTGCAGGGTTTCGATGGCGATGTCGGCATCGGCGCCGAGTGTGGTTTCGGTGACCTCGAGTACCAGCCGATGAGCCGCGAGCCCGGAGGTCGCAAGCGCCTCGATGACGTGGTCGACGTAGTCCGCCTCGCCCAGTTCCCCGCCCGAGACGTTGACCGCCATGTAGGCAGGCTCGGGCAGCCATGTGACGGCGGCTTTGCAGGCCTCGTCGAGGACGAAACGGCCGATGTCACAGCCTCGCCAGCACCGCACGGTGGGGCAGCAGCGGGATCCACGCCTGCGCGACTGCTTGCAGGCGCCGGTCGCCCGCGCCGTGGCCCGCGGTGTCGTTGATGACTTTGAAATGGTCGAGATCGAGGAAGGCGACCGACAGGGCCGCGCTGCCGGGCTGCACTGCAGAAATGGCGACGGCCAGCTCACGGTCATAGCCGCGGCGGTTGCGCAGTCCTGTCGTGCTGTCGATCTCAGCCGCACCCGCGGCTTTCACCAGCAGGGCGACCACGAAAGCGGTAACCAGCTCGACGATGCCGAGCCCGATGCCGACCAGGGGAGGCAGCACGTGAAAGAGCGCGCAGTCCGCCGCCAGCACGCCCAGCCCCCAGGCCTGATAGAAGATCGCTGACTGCCAGGGCAGGAAGAAGAAGCTGTCCAGTGGGACGTAGAGGTAGAGCGCAGCCAGGCCGACGGCCGCCGGGCCCCCACCGGTCAGCACGATGATCAGCGTGACGAGTGTGGTGCCGAGGAAGTTGAAGGCGTGGTAGGTCCAGGCTCGGCGCCGCCGCCGCATGGTCATTTCCACCAGGCCGGCGATCGCGGCTGCGGCGGCAATGGCCCGGATTCCCCCTCGATGATCGACGGAGAGCCCGGGCCAAAGCGTCGTGAGTGCCGCAAGAAATGCGCCGCTGACATAGAAGCTGCCGGCGACGAGCGACATCGTCATCGGGGTGGCCACGACAGGGCGCAGTCGTAACCAGCGTGACTCCCTCGCCTTCACCGGAACCCCCTGCAGCGCCCGCACGTTTGGATTTCGGCGGCGACCACGCGGCGGCGTAGCGCGAAATGGCAGCGAACCGGCTAGACCGTTAGGCCCACTGAACCCGGATTACATGTCGGTTGGCTACGGTGCTCGGCATGATCGAAGCCGAGGGCCTGACCAAGAGATACGGCGGGAAAACGGCCGTTGACGGGCTGAGCTTCGCGGTGCGTCCGGGTGTGGTCACGGGCTTTCTGGGTCCCAACGGCGCCGGGAAATCGACGACGATGCGGCTGCTGCTCGGGCTGGACCGGCCCAACACCGGCGCGTGCCGTATCAACGGCAAGACCTACGTGGAGTTTCCGGCGCCGATGCGAGAAGTGGGGGCGCTGCTCGAAGCCCGCGCGGTGCACACCGGACGCTCGGCGCGAAACCACCTGCTCGCGATGGCCGCGACCAACGGCATCAAGAAGGCGCGGGTGGACGAGATGCTCGGCCTGGTCGGGCTCGACGAGGTGGCCGGCAAGCGCGCCGGTGGGTTCTCGCTCGGCATGGGCCAGCGGCTCGGCATCGCGTCGGCTCTGCTCGGAGATCCCGGCACGCTTTTGCTCGACGAACCGGTGAACGGCCTGGACCCGGAAGGGATCCTGTGGATCCGCAACCTACTGAAGGCTCTCGCCGCGGAGGGCCGGACCGTTTTCGTCTCATCGCATCTGATGAGCGAAATGGCCGTGACCGCAACCGAACTCATCGTCGTGGGGCGCGGGCGCCTGATCGCCGCAGGCAGCGTCGCGGAACTCATTGACCGGGCGTCCGGCGGCGCCGTCGTCGTCCGGACGAAAGATCCCGACCGGCTGGCCCGCTTGCTGCAGGGCCGCGGGCGGCACGTCGAAGCGGTACGGCCGGGCACGTTGCACGTGAGCGGCATGGACAGCGAGGCGGTAGGGCTCGTCGCCGCTCGCGAGGCCATTCCGCTCATCGAGCTGACGCCCGTACAAGCAACGCTGGAAGAGGCGTTCATGGAAATCACGCGTGATGCCGTGGAGTTCCACGGCGGACAAGCTGATCCGGCGGCACTCGGGGAGGGCGGGCGATGACCGCGCCGACGCTGCTTGCCGCTGATCCGGCTTCGCTCGGCTCGGGCAAGGTGACCCAGCTCGGCGTGATCCGAGCCGAATGGATCAAACTCCGGTCATTGCGCTCCACCTGGTACAGCCTGCTCGCGACCGTGGTCTTCGTCGTCGGGCTCGGAGTGCTCTTCAGCGCGCTGAGGGCCCACCGGTTCAACCAGGACAGCGGCAACGTTCAGTTCCGCGGGCCCGGGCCGGGCGGCGGTTTCGACCGGATCCTCGACCCGACGCTCGTCAGCCTGCGCGGGGTCTTCCTTGCCCAACTGGCTATTGGGGTCTTGGGCGTGCTCGTCATCGCCGGCGAGTACAGCACCGGCATGATCCGGTCATCTCTGGCGGCGGTGCCGCGCCGCTATCCGGTGCTGCTGGCCAAGGCACTGGTTTTCGGCGTGACGGCGCTGGTCCTCACCGAGCTGGCCGCGTTCCTCGCTTTCCTGCTCGGTCAGCAGGCGCTGAAAAGCACGCATTTGCAGGCGACTTTGAGCACTCCCAACGCGGTGCGGGCCATCATCGGCGCGGGGCTCTACCTCACCTTGATCGGCCTGCTCGCCGTGGGCTTGGGTTTCGTCATCCGCAATACCGCCGGCGCCATTGCCGCGGTGTTCGGGATCGTGCTCGTACTGCCGCTGCTGGCGAACGCGTTGCCGAGCCCGTACTCGACAGACGTCAGCAAGTACCTCCCGCTCAACGCCGGCACTCAGATCCTCATGACCGGCAACTACGACAGCAGCCAACTATCCCCGTGGGGCGGTATGGGGGTCACGGCGCTCTATGCGCTTGCCGCCCTCGCGGTCGGCGCCGTCGTGCTGACGCGGCGCGACGCCTGACGCCTGCCTCCGGCGGATTACGCTTGACGCCGGCGACATGCGAGGGGAGGTATCGCGCGGATGACCGCTGCCCAGGCCGACGGCGCCGCCGCCGGTGACACTCCTGAGGCGGCAGCTCGCCCGCGGCGCTACGTCAGCCAGGTGCGGCGCCATCAGGCCGACCAGACCCGCGAGCGCATCATCGCCGCCGGTGTGGAACTGGTGCGCGGTTTCGACAGCTGGGACTGGAGTGGCCTCACCTTTCGCGCCGTCGCTCAGCGGGCGGGCGTGGGGGAGCGCACCGTCTACCGGCACTTTCCCCATGAGCGCGGCCTGCGGGACGCCATCATGGCCCGGCTCGGCGAAGAGGCGGGCGTCGACTACGAAACGCTGACCCTGCCGGGGGTTTCGGAGGTGGCGAGCCGGCTGTTCCGGTCGCTCGGCTCATTCGCGGTCGCCGACGTCACCGCACCTCCCGACGACCCGACGTTCGTGGCCGTCGATCAAAGCCGCCGGGAAGCACTCGTGCGGGCCGTCGCCGGGGCGAAGCCCGGCTGGTCCGCCGCCGAACAGGTCCGCCTGGCGGCCGCGTTGGACGTGCTGTGGGGGGTGCCGTCCTACCACCGGCTCGTCTCGGCCTGGGGAATGAGCCCGGATGCCGCGGTCGCCGCCCTCACCTGGGCGATCGAGCAGATGGCCGGCGCCTCACCCGGATCCGGCACCGGGCTCGGGGCCGGTTAGGGTCTGGATGATGCCCGATCGCAACCCGCATGCCGGGGAGCCCTTCAGCGACGGCGACGAGGTCATCGCCGCCGCGCTGAACGACGTCAGCGTGCCGGCTTTGCTGTGCTCGCTGGTGCACATGACCGGCGATCCGTCCTGGATCCGAGGTGACATCAAGCCGCGGGTGGCGATCTCGCTCGAGTTCCAGAGCGGCATCCCGGAGGCCGAGCAGGCTGAGATCCGGCGGCGGGCGCTGCCGGTGGTCGCCGCGTATCGCGACGGTGGCTGTGTGCCGCATCGGCTCTCGCACGAGTTGCTGCTCGAGATGATGGAGTTCCTCGGCTGCCGGACCCTGACCGACACGCTCGAGGGCATGTTCTTCGACGACCTGCAGTTCGACGGTGCCGACAGCGGCGAAATCGTCTGGGATCCGCCGGTGCCCGAGCAGGCTCGTGACGCCTCACCGGTCATCGTCATCGGCTGCGGCGAGTCCGGCATCCTGGCGGGTATCCGCCTGGCGCAAGCCGGATTGCCCTTCACCATCATCGACAAGAACGCCGGTCCCGGCGGCACCTGGTGGGAGAACAGCTATCCGGGCGCCCGCGTCGACATCGGTAGCCATCAGTACTGCTACTCGTTCGAGCCGATCGACCACTGGAGCGAGTACTACTGCCAGCAGCCCGAGCTGCACGCGTACTTCGAGGGCGTCGTCGAGAAGTACGGGCTGGCGCCGCACTGCCGGTTCGGCGCGACCGTCGTCGCACTGAGGTGGGACGAGCCGTCCGCGCGCTGGAAGGTGACGGTCCGCACCCCGGACGGGGTCGAAGAGGTGCTCGAAGCACGCTTCGTCATCAGCGCCGTCGGAGCGCTGAATCTCCCGCATCTGCCGCAGATTGCGGGACGTGAGAGCTTCGCCGGACCGGCCTTCCATTCGGCCCGCTGGCCCGCTGATCTCGACGTCACGGGTAAGCGCTTCGCACTCATCGGCGCGGGAGCGAGTGGATTCCAGATCGCTCCGACCATCGCCGACCGGGTCGCTTCGCTTTCCATCTTCCAGCGCACCGCGCAGTGGATCATTCCGAACCTGCAATACCACGCGGCCGTGCCGCCGGGGGAGAAGTGGGCGCAGCGCCATTTGCCCTTCTACGCCAGGTGGTTTCGGTTCCTCATGACCTTCCCCGGGGTCGCGGTGGGCATGGAGTCCTACCGGGTCGACCCGGGATTCGAGTCGGAGCTCGGCGTGGCGGTCAATGCCACGAACGAGCAGCGCGGCCAGCTGCTTCAGGCCTGGATGCACTCGGTCCTCGCCGACCGTCCTGACCTGATCGAGAAGTCGACCCCGGACTATCCGCCGCTCGGTAAGCGGGTGCTGCAGGACAACGGTTCCTGGCTGCGCTGCCTGATGAAGCCCAACGTGGAGATGATCCGCACCGGGATCGAGCGGATCGTGCCCGAGGGTGTGGTCACCGTCGACGGCGAGCTGCACGAGGCCGACGTCATCTGTTTCGCCACGGGATTCCTGCACAGCGACTTCCTCGCGAGCATGGACGTGACCGGCCGCGGCGGCGTCTCACTTCGCGAACAGTGGGGCGATGCGGCGACGGCGTATCTCGGCATCACCATGCCGAGCTTCCCGAACCTTTTCTGCATGTACGGACCCGGCACCAACCTCGCTGCCGGCGCGAGCCTGTTCTACCACTCGGAATTCCAGAGCCATTACGCGCTTGACGCGATCCATCGCGTCCTCGCGGCCGATGCGCGCACGATCGAAGTCACCCCCGAGGCGCACGACGGCTACGTCGAGCGGTACCAGAAGGAAATCGGCGCGATGGTGTGGGCCCACCCGTCGATCGCCCACAGCCACTACAAGAACCGGCAGGGAAAGGTCTACACCCTTTCCCCGTGGCCGCTCGACATCTACTGGTCGTGGACGCGTTCGGTCGATCCGGCCGACTACGTGATCGCCTGATCCAGGGATCGACGCTCTCTGCCTAAACGCGCATTCGCCGGGCACGGTGGACGTGACCGCGAATGAGGAGAGGATCCCCTTGGCCGTTCAAACACTTCCCGGCGGAACGTTCACCATGGCCGACGACTTCACTGTCACGCGCATGGGATATGGCGCGATGCAGCTGGCCGGACCGGGGGTCTTCGGCCCGCCTGCCGACCGCGAAGCCGCGATCGCCGTGCTGCGCGAGGCCGTCGCGCTCGGCGTCACGCACATCGACACCTCCGACTTCTACGGCCCTCATGTCACCAACCAGATCATCAGGGAGGCACTGCACCCGTATCCGGAAGGTCTGCACATCGTCACCAAGGTCGGCGCGCGCCGTGACGCCGAGGGCGGCTGGCCCCACGCGCGCGAACCCCACGAGCTGCGCGCGGCGGTGCATGACAACCTTCGCAACCTCGGCGTCGATGCGCTCGATGTCGTCAACCTGCGCGTGGGCGGCTTCGACAGCCCCGACGACGAGCCGATCGGTGAGATGTTCGAAACGCTCGCAGCACTACGCCAGCAGGGGCTGATCAAGCACCTGGGGCTCAGCACCGTCACAGCGCGGCAGATCACCGAGGCGCAGGCCATCGCGCCCGTGGTGTGCGTGCAGAACCACTACAACATCGCTCACCGCGAGGATGACGACCTGGTGGATTCCCTTGCAGCGCGAGACATTGCGTACGTCCCGTACTTCCCGCTCGGCGGCTTCAGCCCGCTCCAGTCGCAGACTCTCTCGGCGGTGGCGTCACGTCGCGACGCCTCGCCGATGGCCGTGGCGCTCGCGTGGCTGCTTCAGCGTTCGCCGAACGTGCTGCTGATCCCGGGGACGTCGTCGGTGGCACACCTGCACGAGAACGTGCGGGGCGCCGGGCTCGAGCTGAGCGAAGGCGACCTGGCCGAGTTGAACGCGATCGCCTCCGGCAGCTAGCCGGTCCACTCCTGAGCGACGATGAGATCGGTGAATTCCGGCGGCCCGGCGTAGACGTCGGCCATCATCGCCCGCGCCTTCTCCAGGCTCTCCGCGCGTCGCGGGTCCTGCTCGCGGGCCCGAGCCTTCTCCTCGTTTTCGAAGACGACGAGGATGTACGCCTGGCTCGGGTCCTTCTGGTCGAGCATGAGTGTCGACCGCACGAGGCCGGAGCCCGGCTGCTCAGCGGCCCGAAGTTCTTCACCAAGCGCGTTCAGATCTTTGCCCGGCTTGACCGCAACCCTGATCAGCTGTGCCCACATGAGGCGCAGCGTAGCGATCTTGCTTTGCTCTTGCCAGTGCCACAAAAGTCGCGAGAGCCTCACACCGTCACTGATCGCACCATGAGAGGCGGTGCCGGATGCGCTACGCGAAGTTCCACGGCGGGGACAGGAGCGCCGCCGAAGGTGCTCTGGCATGACCGGTCAGGCGGCGCGAACGGACCCCCTGGTGCCGGACGAGGCCGACGTCATCGTCCTGGCACGCCGGCCCGGCCCTCAATTGCAGCCGGGAGACTTGGTGCTCGAACGCCGGCCGATCCGGGCGCCGGAAGCCGGCGAGGTCGTCGTCCGCAACGTCGTGACGACCGTCGATCCCTACCAGCTGCGGATGCTGCGCGGCTCGACCGAGATCGTGCCCGTCAACGTCGGCGATCCGGTAGCCGCCAACAGCGTCGGCGTCGTGGTCGCGTCGCGGGACGCGAGCGCCCCCGTCGGGACGCAAGTCGCCACCTACACCGGGTGGCAGTCCTACGCGACCACCCGGCTCGACCCGTCCGAGCTGGCCGATCGCACGCTCGGTGGCCCGCAGGAATGGATCAGCGTGCTCGGAACGACCGGCGTGACCGCCTACGTCGGCATGCACGAGGTCGGCCGTGTGAAGGCGGGCCAGCACGTTCTGGTGAGCGCGGCGAGCGGCGCCGTCGGCGGGGTGGCCGTCCAGCTGGCCAAGGCGGCGGGCGCGCGAGTGGTGGCGATCGCCGGCGGCAAGGATCGCATCGAGCACGCGATCAAGGTGCTGGGCGCCGACGCCGCGGTCGACTACCGGGATCCGGCGTTCCCCGACCGCCTGACCGAAGCCGCCGGTGACGGGTTTGACCTGTTCTACGACAACGTCGGCGGCCGCCAGCTCACGCTGGCGCTCGATGTCATGAAGGATTTCGCCACCGTCGTGCTCTGCGGATCGGTCGGCAGCTACGCATCAGCCGACAACGCCGATGCCTTATGCGATTTGCGTGCCGCCGTCTTCAAGCGCCTCACGCTACGCGGGTTCATCGTCAGCGACTTCTACCCTCATCGGCTGGCCGCGATGCGCGAGCAGCTGTCGGCGTTGGTCAAGGCCGGCAGCGTCAGCCTGGTGATCAGCGAATTCGAGGGCCTGGAACGGGCGCCCGACGCGCTGGCGTCACTATTCGAACGAGGCACGTCGTATCTCGGCCGGCGGGTCGTGCGCATCGCGCCCGACTGAGCACCGGCATCATCCGCGCCTCATCCGGCGGGCGACCGCAAGGCGGCAGCTGACCAACCTGCGACCCTCTGGGTACCGCTGATCGTCGGGGTGCTTTGATCTGCTGCAATCGTGCGCTCCAAACCCACGGGTAACAGAGAGGTTTCGCGTCCGCCGTGTCCCTGTCCTCCCTCAGCAGCGAGGCCCGGCCGCAGCTTGCGTGGTTCACCCGCTGGAGTTCAGCGACGCTCGCGATGCTCAGCGCCGTCGTACCGGTCCTGGCGTTCGCGGAGGCGTGGAGCGTCGACCATCCACTCTGGCAGGTCGTCATCAAAGGCCGGTGGGACGGCCCTTCCATCGTCCTGCTCGTGCTGTGCGTGCTGGCGGCGGTCCCGCTCGCCGGCGCCTTCATCCTCAAGGACTACGAGTTTGTCTTCGGTATCGCCACCGTTGCCGTCACATTGCTTGCCGTGTTCGCGACCCTCACAGCGCTCATGCCCTGGATCCGGTTCTCCGGAGCGGCCGGTGCCCGATGGTTCGCCATCCTGCTCGTGCTCTGGCTGCTCGCCTTGGCCGCCATCGCGTTCGACTGGGTTCGACGCAACCTCATCGTTGCTTCTGTGCTGACGGTGCTGGCACTCGGCGGTTTCATCACGCGTGCCGGCTTCGACGACCTGCGTACCAGTGAGCACCTAAAGCGATTGGACACCGTGACCGCCGCGGCGATGGCGCAGACCCAGCTGGGGGTGTCGACCAATCCCCAGACTCTCGAGGCCAATGCGAAGTCGGCGCGCCAGGATCTGGTCGCCGTCATCTTCGAAGTCCAGCCCACGAGTGTCCCCGCGGCGCTGCGTCAGGCTGCCGTCGACGTCTACCGGAACACCCCCACCAGCTACGACCAGCCGGTCAACCAGGCCTTGGTGGACAACTTCGATCAGCTGGCCGCCAACCAGCCGCAGAACTCGGCGGTTGTCGTCATCGGTCTGAGCCACCGGGTCCATGACTTCGTCGACGCGGTCGACGCTGCGGCGGCCCGCTTCAGCAGTCCCGCGGCCGTTCTTGCCGGCAACGTCCAAACGGCGATCGACACCGCAAAGGCAAACCTCGATACCCGGAGCTGGCCCGCCGACGCGCACGCGATGAGCGTGGCGCTGGCGGCCTATCGTGCGGCGGTCACTGGATCTGCCGCCGACAAGAGCGCGTATCAGGCGGCGGTGAACGCCCCGGTGGCGCAGGCGGATTCGGGGGTCGGACTGCTCGATGCCGTCCAGGATGGTCCGCAGGCGCTCTGGGTTGCCGCTACGCACCAGAACCTGCGCCCGCTGGTCCCCGGTCCGCTGGGGTGGGTGCTGCTCGGCGCGCTGGCGCTGGGCATCTGGGGCGCGCTGCTTCGCACAAACGCTCAGCAGCCGGCCGGTCCGGTATCGATCCAGGACGACGCGAAGAACGACCGGCTCCATTCGGTCCTGCGGCTGGCTGTTCTGCAGAACCTCACCGAGCCGGGGTCGGCCCCGGGTGCGAGCCCGACGAATCCGGTGACGGACCTCATCGAGGCGGTCGGGGGCCCGCTGGGCCCGGTCGGCAAGATCCTCGACGTGGTCTACAAAGTGGTCGGTCGCCGCTACGGCTACGAGGTTTCGACTGACATCAGTACCGACGCCGACTCCCAGCGAACGACCGTGCTCGTCAAGCTGAAGTCAATCGCCGGCGACCAGACCTTCGCGACCCAGCGCATCGACCGGGACACCGACGAGCACGCCGTCCGCGTCGCCGGCTTGTGGGCGGCCGGGAAGATCCTGGAGATGAGCACTCGCGTCCCGTCGTGGGCCGCGTGGAATGCGGACACCGCCGAGGCGCTTTCGACGGCGTTCCTGGAGGATCCGCCGATCGAGCAGATCGAAGCGGCGGCCCGAAACGCGCCGGGGAGCGGGCTGCTGCTCGCCATGCTCGGCCAGCGCTACGAGCGGGCCGGCCGACGCCTCGACGCGATCGAGGCTTACGCGAAAGCTGTCGCAGCACATCCCCGGTACGTCGTCGCCCGTTACCGGCTGGGCGCCGCCCTCGCGGCGATGCGGGACGACGTGAGCTGGCAGCAAGCCGGCACGGGCGAGCGTGCCCAACTCGGGCGCTGCCTGGAGCGCGCCGCGATCGCGTTGCACATCCCCGTTCCGCCCGTGGCGCTGCGCTCCTCCGACGCCCAGGTTCAGCGGAAAACCTTCATGGACCTGGCGCGGCACTTCCTCCATGACCTCGACGTGGACACCCGGCTCTGGCACCGGCTGGTTTCAGCCTTCCGCCGCTCCGAGCGCGACTCCATCGCGCCGCTTCAGCTCATCCACTGGAGCACGCCGGGAGCACGTTTCCATCCTCTGGTGAAGTCGGTCTGCATGGCCTACGCCGAGGGTGCGCAATTTCGCAGTGATCGGCTTGTCGGCTACGCCAGCAAGCCGCGCCGGTGGTGGCAGGTGAGCTACAACGCCGCCTGCGGCTTGGCCTATCACCTGCCCGCCCAGGCGGCCGCCGGTTCGCCGGCCGCCGCGTCCCGCGAGGCACTGCGGGACAAGGCCCTGGCGATGCTGGAGCAGGCACTGCTCAAACCCGGTATCGAGCAACTCAGCGCGGAATGGGTACAGCAGGACGTCGACCTCGCCGAGCTGCGCGCCGATCCCCGATTCGCCTCGTACGTCAAGCATCTGAGGAGGGGTTAGTGATGCCTCCATCGCTCGCCGAACGGCTGCTGGACGCCTGCTGGAAGAGGGTTGTGGCGGCGGCCGACGCGGGCCTGGGTGGCGAGAGGGAGCAGACGCTCGCCGACGTCCTCCCGGTCAGCGACCGTCCTTACGGCTCCCCGCATGTCAGCCTGCCGCCGTGGCCTGCCGACCTGTCCGGGTCCGTTCCCCGCGACCGGATCGTCGCCGACGCCACCGATGACTTCATCCAGCTCCGCTTCGACTTCCGGTACCCGCTCGACATCGACGCGTTGGCCGACTTCGACGCCGACGCCGCGGTGCGGGACTGGGCCGCGGCAGCGCGCCGCCGGGAGCTCACCGCCGTCCTGGAGATCCTCGCCGAGATCGGCGAGCCCGCACGGCTGCAACTCGACGCGATGCGCCGGCTGCTGCCCGAGGGCTTCGGCGCCCCGGAGTTCGTGCTCTGGGAGCCGCTTCCGGGGCGGCTGGACGCGATCGAGGCGAGCTTCGGGCAGGCGCCGAAGGTCGTGGCCACGCCGGCCACCGAGAACTCGTGGGTACGAGGTCTCATCCTGCGCGCTTCCGGCGGTCCATCCGCGCGCCGCGGGCAGGACCTGACCCTGGACTGGTTACCGCTCGGCGAGGACATCGAGCTGGTGCTCATGGGCCATCTGCGGATCTATCACGCGACCTCCGGGTCGGTCACCACGCTCGTCGATCCGGGAGTCACGGCCGCCGTCGGAGTCTGAGGCCGACCGCTCGCCGGCCACTGACGAGCGCGCCCCGAGCTCTCCGGTCAGCTCACGTCAGCCCGGCATGCAAGGCGGGCGAGGAGCGCAGGGTCTGGTAGACGACGCAATAGCGCTCGGTCAGGCGCAAGAGCGTGGCCAGTTGCTCGTCGCTGGCATCGGTGTCCAGGTCGAACGTGAGCCGGATGGCAGTGAAGCCGACCGGCGCCTGCTTGTCGACGGCCAGGGTGCCGCGAAAGTCGAGGTCGCCTTCGGCGCGCACGGTGCCTGCGCGCACCTCGATCTCGAGCGAGGTGGCGACCGATTTCAGCGTGACGCCGGCGCAGGCCACGAGGGCCTCCAGCAACATGTCGCCGGAGCAGAGCATGGTGCCGTCGCCACCTGTAGCCGGGTGCAGTCCGGCGAGCGCGAGGGCACGACCCGTGTTCACCGAGCAGGCGATGCCATCGGCGAGCGAACCATCGGCGGTAAGGGTCACGACACCGGCCGCCGGCTCCTCCCGGTAGCGCTCCTTCAGTGGTGCCTGGATCTCCCGTAGCTGCTCACGATTCATGGTCCCGGCTCCCAGTTGTGCTGTACGACGACGGCCCAGGTGATTGAGATGGCTTGGCGAAACACCTGCCCACCTCCCTCGGCCCAATCTAAAGCCAGCCACCGCTGCAGCCTGACCCGGTGCGCGTTCGGCGGCGTTCTTGGCGTTCGGCCGTCTCGGTCCTGCGTCCGAACGGTGGCCGAACGGGGTGCTTCCTAACGTCGCGCTCATCGATTGACGTTGCACTACAGGAGCGATCGGATGAGCGAGACGGTGGGCCCGTTGATGGTTCGGCGGCGCCTGGCCTTGGCGGCGGTGTTGCTCGGCGTGGTCATGACGAGCCTCGACAACACGGTGGTCAACGTCGCGCTTCCCTCCATCTCCCGGGCGTTTCACACCGGTATCGCCGGATCCACCTGGGTCGTCGACGCCTACCTGCTGAGCTTTGCGACGCTGCTGCTGACCGGCGGCCGGCTGGCCGACACCTTCGGCCGCCGCCGGGTCTTTCTCGCCGGAACCGCACTGTTCACGGCTGCTTCGCTGGCGACCGCGTCAGCGGCCGACGCCCCGGTGCTGATTGCTTCCCGCGCCTTTCAAGGCGCCGGCGCCGCGCTGCTGACACCGCCGACGCTCGCCATCATCACCGATGTCTTCCGCACCAGCCGGTACGCGCAGCTATCTCGCGCTGGTGCCGGGAATGGTGCTCGGCGGGACCGGTGCGGTGCTGACGATCCCGCTGAACGGCATCGCGCTGGCCGGCGTACCGCATGCAAAGGCCGGAGTCGCGTCCGGAATCTTCAACACTGCCAGGGAAACCGGTGGCTGCGTCGGCGTAGCTCTCACGAGCGCGGTCGTCTCGTTCGGCCGGCACGCAGGGCACGGCGCGAGCTGACCGCCGGCCGAATCCTTTGCTGCCGGCTACTCCCACGCCATGGTCGTCGCCGCCGGACTCACACTGCTGACGGCAGCGCTCGCCCTCTTCGCATTGCAGCCGGGACCGCGTCAGGACGCTGAACCGACAGCGGTGCTTTCTCCCAGCGAGAGCAGGACCGAGTGCGAGATCGCGTCGACGAACGCTCCGACGATCTGATTGGCCGAGGTGATGTGGTAGACCGAGCCGCCGACCGTACCGGTGAGCCCCTCCATCGAGGCGATATCGGCGTTCCCGTAACCCAGCATGATGAGCTGAATCGGACGCTTCGGATCGGCAATGGCCTTCAGTTGCGCCTGCACGGCGGACAGGCTGGGCGCGCCGGGGTCGGTCTCGTCCCTGCCGTCGGTGAAGACGAGGATGCTGTTGGCGTAGCCCGACTTCCAGTTGGCCTGCATGTACTGGTAGGCGTCGTAGACGGTCCGGTACAGGCTGGTGCCGCCCGTGGGGATCGGCTGAGCGGCGTTCAGCGCGTCCAGCACCTTGGTGCGGTTGGTCGACAGCGGCGCGATCGGCACGACCTGCTGGTAGTCCCGCGGCGGATCGAGCTGATAGGTGAACTCCCAGAGCCCGAGCTGCGTTTGTGGCGACAGGAGCGACGCCGCGATATTGGCGGAGTTCTGCACCGCCTTCAGCTTCGTCGGACCGCCGGGGCTGGTCGCTTCGGCCATCGATCCCGAAAGGTCAAGCACGCTCAGGATGTTTCCGTGCTGGGCACCTGCCTCGGCAAGGGCGTACAGCACCGGGATGGACGGCACGCTCGGGGAAGCGATCAGCACGCCGCCCTGGGTGCCGGAGTAGTCGCCGGGCTCGACGGCGACCGTCCCGGGGTTGAGCAAACCGCTCTGCTTGCGGGCGGCGTCACCCGCTGATCCCTGCAGGGCCGTGAGCAGTTGATTGCCCGCGTCCTTCGCGGTGGCACTGGCGGTGGGGGAGCCGACCCACGGGTAGTCGAGCTGCGGGTACCCGCCACTGACGTTGACGATCTTGGAGTGGGGCTGCTGCTGGACCAGCCTGGCCTCCTCGATGCGCAACGTGTTGGCCCCGATCGTGTTCGACGTTGCCGTCGGCATGGTCTCCGACGCCACAGCCGTCGACGCGAGGCCGAGGTACCTGTCGCCGGTTTCCTTCAGCGCGAGTGAGCTCAGGGCCGAAGCGAGCACGAGCGCCGTCGCCGAGGTGCTGGTGTTCTGCACCTCGACCTTGAGCGGCGACAGCGTGTCGCGGTGCAGCATGTTCGACCAGTTCAGCGGGGTCTTGGTGAAGCGGCTGGTGTCCAGCCCGGTGTCGGCGGCGACGATGATCGGGCTGATGGCGATGCTCTGCGCCGCGGTGGCGGCGGACGTGCCGGCCAGGATGGCCCGCACCCGGCTGTCGGGGATCCAGACGTCGGCCTTGCCCTGCTTGAGCATCTTCGAGGCGGAAGCGGAGTCGTCCGTGACCGTCACCGAGGCCTGGACGCAGGTGTGGCTCGCGACCTCGCGCACCACGTCAGCGATACCGGAAGCGGCGACGACGTTGAGCGTCGGGCGGGCCTTGCACTTGCTGGGCGGGGTCGTGCTCGGGGCCGGCGACGCCGAAGTGGCCGCAGTGTGATTGGAGGAATTGGACCCGCCCGGTGAGACGACGATCACGACGACCGCGGCGACCACCCCGATGAGCAGGATGGTCGCTAACGAGTACCACCGCCGCTGATGTGTGCGCGGTGCTGCGTGACGAGCCAAGACCCCGGACCCCTTAAGAAAAACCGCTGACCGACGTGATCTTGTAAAAAGATAACCTGTTTCGGCGCGCCTGTTCGTCACTTATTGCAACTGTGATGTAAGAGAAGCAGGGCTGTGCCACGGCTGGGAAGCGCCGCTGACTAGGCATTTATCACTAGTCCCGCCCGAGTGCGACCGCCGACCGATCCAAGGATCCGCCTACGAAGAGTGATCATCTCGCATGATGCGCGCTCTCCTCACCCGACCACCAGCGGCGATGTCTGGGGCGGCAAATCCTGGTATGTCACGATCCCCGGACGCGCGGCAACGACGGCCGGGATCGCGTTCACGACCGGCATCGCCGTGATCACCGATCCGATCGCCAGCATGTCGTCCAGGCTCATTGATTCCATGTCGGCGGGCAGCACTTCGGCCCGCACGTTGACCTGCGGATAGCCGCGGATCTCGATCTGGTACGCCATCGCGACGTCCCACGCCGGCTCGAGATCGGGCACGACCGTCCAGCGCACGCCGGCCTCGATCGCATCCGTCCCGTTCACGCTGCCGATCCACTTCGCCTCGATGCCCCCGACGGTCCCCGCCTTGATGGACCTGCGCGGGATCGTGTCGACGTCACTGAGCGCATGGGCGAAATCGACTTCGCAGCGAATATCGTCCAGGGTCACGCCGAAGAGGTCGGCCAGCAGTTCGACGGCGTCACTGAACGGCGCCGTGGCGACGACGATGTCGCCGGAGTGGCCCGGGTCGCCCGCCGGACGCCCCCAGCCGAGCTCGTCCTGATTCGCATCGCCGGCCCACGTCCCGATGTTGAACGACTCCAGTACGCGGACGTAGCTGACGTCGCGGCTGACGCCCGAGGCCGCCGCGGTCAGATACTCGGCGAATCCCGGATTGACGCCGCTGCCGAACAGGCTGACGCCGCCGGCGAGCGCCGCGTCGTTCAGCTGCTTGCGGGCGGCTTCGCCGTAGGCCCGGCCGGTGAGGAACGCTGCCGTGCTGAGCACGTTGATGCCCGAGCTCAGCAGCATGGCGAGCTGCTCGACGTCCGGGTGCAGCGGCATGTAGAGCACGCAGTCGGGCTTGAGCGCGATCAGCTCGTCGACGTCATCGGTCGCGGTGATCCCGGTGACCTCGCCCGAATTCGCGAGCTCACCGGCATCCTTGCCGACCTTGTCGGCGCTGAAGGCGTAGACGCCGACGAGCTCGAGGTCCGATCGCCGCGCGATGGCGCGCAGCGCTTGGCGGGCGACGTTTCCGCTGGTCCACTGAACGACGCGCAGGGGGCTGGGATGCGCGCTCATGTCAGCGGCGGTTGATCTGGCCGGCGTCGACCGGCACGACGGTGCCCGTGATGTAGCGGGCCTCCTCGGAAACGAGCCACAGGATCGCGTTGGACACGTCGAGCGGATCGACGGCCTCGACGGGAATCGCGTTGGTGAGCGAACCCGCGAGCTCCGGGACCATCTCGATGATCGAAGAAACGTTGCCGTCGTTGGCCATCGGCGTCCTGACCGTGGTGGGAGCGACGACGTTGCACCGGATGTAGTACGGCGCAAGGTAGTTGGCCCACGAGCGCATCAGCCCGATGACGCCGTGCTTGGCGGCCGTATAGCCGAGCATGCCCGCGGCCGGCACCGGCGCGCCGAACAGGCCACCGGTGGAGCTGGTCAGCACGATGGCGCCGCCCTGGTTGCGCTTGACCATGGACGGGATCGCGACCCGGCCGGTGTTCCACACGCCGGTGAGGTTCACGCCGATGACCTCGTCCCACTGCGTCTGCTCGGATGCCAGACCGCTCGGTCCGATGCCGGCGTTGGCCAGCACGATGTCGACCGGCCCGATCTCACCGACGCCGGCTTCGAAGGCGCTGCGCAGCGCGTCGACGTCACGAACGTCAGCCTGCTGGACGAAGATGCGCCGGCCGAGTGACTCGACCTCCTTGACGGTCTGGTCCAGGTCGTCCTGGGTGGACATCGGATACACCACCGACTCGAGCTGCGAGCAGATGTCGATCCCGATGATGTCGGCGCCTTCCTGCGCCAGCCGGATCGCGTGGCTGCGACCCTGGCCGCGGGCGGCCCCGGTGATGAACGCGACCTTGCCGTCGAGCTTTCCCATGGTTCTCCTCGGGTTTGCGCTGGGTGGTTCAGCTGACGGAAAGGGGCAACGTGCCCCAGCCGCGCACGGTTGACGTGGAAGACAGGCTGGCTTTGTCCCAGTCGACTTCCCACGTGGGGAAGCGGCTCAGGAACTCCTCCATGGCGACCTTCGCCTCGAGGCGTGCCAGCGCAGCGCCCAGGCAGTAATGGGTGCCGATGCCGAAGGTGAGGTGCTGGGCGATCGGGCGGCGGATGTTGAAAGTTTCGCCGTCTTCCCAGCGCCGTTCGTCGCGGTTGGCTGACGCCACGATGAAGGTGATGGCACTGCCCTCCGGCACCGTCTGGCCGTAGTACTCGACATCGGTCGTGACGTAGCGAGCCACGGCATGGCCGGTGGGCTCGAAGCGCAGCGTCTCCTCGATCGCGCCGGGGATGAGCGCTGGATCGGCGACGAGCTCGGCGCGCTGATCCGGGTACTTGTCGAGCAGGCCGATCATCCATCCCAGGAGGCGTGCAGTCGTCTCGTTGCCGGCGCCGGCCACGACTGAGACGTAGGTGAGGATCTCCTCATGGGTGAGGGTGCGGCGGACCCCGTTCTCGTCATCGAACGCGGCATTCAGCAGCTCGGTCATCAGGTCGTCGGACGGGTGCTCCGCGCGCCAGTGGATGTAGTCGGAGAACAGCGAGCCGTCCATCAGCGCCTCGGCTGACACCTGCATCGGCTGCCCCGGAACCGTGCGCAGGTTGGCGTCGACGCGCTCGCGAACCGCCACCTGGTCGGCCTCCGGGATGCCGAGCAGCATGCCGATCACGCGCATCGGCACCTCGTTCGCGAACTCGGACATCACCTCGAAGCTGTCGAGGCCGACGAGGCGGTCGAGCGAGCGGATGCAGAACTGACGGATCTGGGGCTCGATCGAGGCCACCCGGCGCGGGGTGAAGACCCGTGACAGCAGGACGCGATGGATGTCGTGGACCGGCGGATCTTCCATGATCAGCGTGCCCGGCGGGATCTCGATCCCGGCCTGGATGAGCTCGAGGATCGGGCCGCGGGCGGAGGAGAACGTCCTCCAGTTCGTCAGCGCCGCGTCGATCTCGGCATGGCGGCTGAGCGCGTAGAAGTCGTGCTTGTCGTTGTAGTAGAGCGGTGCCTCCTCCCGGAGGCGCTGGTAGACCGGGTACGGATCGCGTGCGATGTGCTGGTCGAAGGGATCCCAATAGACCGCACCGGCATCGCTCACCCGAAACCTCCCCTGGACGAAACTTTAACGGACGTTCTAATTTGGGGGAGCGGCGTTGTCAAGGGCCGCCGGAGACTGCAGCGCCAGGAAAGGACCCGACATGGCTGAGCCTCGCCGTCGCCGGGCGGCCACCGAGGAGAAGCTCACCCGGCTGCTCGACGCGACCGAGGAGATCATCCTCGAAGAGGGCTATGCCGCCGTGAGCTCGCGCAACGTCGCGGCGCGGGCCGGAATTCAGGCGCCGTTGCTGCACTACTACTTCCCGACCATCGACGAACTGTTCGTCGCGGTGCTGCGCCGCCGGGCCGAGCCCAACGTCGGCCGGATCGCGGCGGCACTGGAATCCGCCGAGCCGTTCCGGTCCTGGTGGGAGCTGGCCTCCGATCCGCGAGGGACCGCGCTGCTGCTCGAGCTCATCGCCGCCGCGAACCATCGCCCGGCGCTGAAAGCGGAAGTCGGCAAGGTCGCGCACGAGGTCCGCCGGATGCAGGTGAAGACCCTGATGTCGATCCTGCCCGAGTACGGCATCGACCCCGAGGACTTCCCGCCGGCGTTCCTCGCGGCAGCCATGCAGGGGATCGCCTTCGCCATCGTCGCCGATGAGGCGGCCGGATATGACACTTCGCACCAGCAGGCGCGTGCCGCCATGGACCGGCTGGTTGGACTCCTCGAACGACGGCGAAAGCGACGCACATGACCGGCTCCTCAGTGATGAATGCCAGCGACTCCTCCGCGGCGCGCTACACCGGCGCCCGCATTCACCGGGTCGAGGACGTCCGGCTGCTCACCGGTCGCGGCACCTTCGTCGACGACATCGTCCGCCCGCGCATGCTCCACGCCTGCTTCGTGCGCAGCCCACTCGCGCGCGCCCGGCTCGGGGGCATCGACGCCAGCGCGGCGCTGGAAATCCCCGGTGTGCATGCGGTTTTCACCGCCGCCGACCTCAATCCGGGAGTGCACGAGGCGTGGTACACGTCCATGGGCAAGCAGGGGCCGGATACCCCGCGCCCGCCGTTGGCGGAGGACTTCGTGCGCTTCGTCGGCGATCCGGTGGCCCTCGTCGTCGCCGGTGATCGGTATCTCGCGGAGGACGCCGTCGATGCCGTCGTCGTGGACTACGAGCCGCTGCCGGCAGTCGCGGATTACACGGTGGCCCGCGAATCGCCGGACCTTGTCCACGACGCCTATCCGGACAACGTCGCCGGATCCCTGGGCACGCCGATTCCGGGCGGGCTTGCGGCGATCTTCGACGGTGCCGACCACCATGTCGCCCTGACCATCTACCAGCAGGCGTACGTCCCGGTGCCGATGGAGACCCGCGGGATGGTCGCGGAATGGTCCGGCGACGAACTGACGGTGTGGGCGGCGACCCAATCTCCCCATGAAATACGGATGTTTCTGGCCCGGTTGCTCGGCCTCGGGGAGCATCAGGTGCGCGTCATCATGCGCGACACCGGTGGTGGCTTCGGGCAGAAGGTCATGCCGCTGCGCGAGGACATGTGCGTCGCGCTCGCTGCCATGAGGCTGCGGGCGCCGCTGAAGTGGATCGAGGACCGCCGGGAGAATCTGATGACGGCGGGCATGTCCCGCCACGAGCACGGCGAGACGCACTTTGCCTTCGATGCCGAAGGGGCGATCGTCGGCGCCTATATCGACCACGTGCAGGACGTCGGGGCGTATCCGACTCCGTGGCCCGTCGGTACCGCGGCGGCTGTCGGCATGCTCTACCCCGGGCCCTACCGGGTACCCGCTGGCGGCTTCCGGACGACGTCGGTCTTCTCCAACACCTCCGGGCGGACGGCCTATCGCGGACCGTGGGCCTTCGAGTCACTGGCCCGCGAGGTGAGCCTCGACATCGCCGCCCGGCGCATCGGTATCGACCCGGTGGAGCTGCGCCGCCGCAACCTTTTGCGGCGCGAGGAGCTGCCGTACACCAACCCGTGCGGCATGCCCTACAGCGACGTCACGCCGGCCGAAACCTTCGAGCAGGCGCTGGAAATCCTTGACTACGAGGGCTTCCGCCGCGAGCAGGCCGAGGCCCGCGACGCCGGCCGCTACCTCGGGGTCGGCATGAGCAACTACGTCGAGCCGACGTCCACCGCCATGTCCTTCTACGGCACCGAGGGCGCGACGATCCGGGTCGAGCCTTCCGGCGCCGTCAACGTGTACGTGGCCGGCGGCTCGACCGGCAACAGCCTCGAGACGGCCGTGGTCCAGCTGACCGCCGATGCGCTGGGGGTGAATATCAAGGACGTCCGGACCATCCAGGGCGACACGGCGGTCACGCCCTTCGGCGCCGGGACCGGCGGCAGCCGCAGCGGATCGATGATTGCTGGTGCCGTTGAGGAGACGGCTGCCATTCTGCGTGAGCGCATTATCGCGATCGCCGCGGAAGAACTCGAGGCAGCACCCGGCGACATGGAGCTCACCGAGAGTCTCGCGCGGGTCAAGGGCTCGCCGACGAACGCGGTACCGCTGGCGAAGATCGCCGAGATCGCGTACTTCATGCCGCACAAGCTGCCCGCGGGGATCCCCGCCGGGCTGGAAGCCAGCGCGCGTTACCAGGCGCGCAGCCCGGTCGTCTGGGCCAACGCATCACACGTGTGCACGTGCGAGGTCGACGTCACCACCGGAGGGGTGAGACTGCTGCGCTACATCGTCAGCGAGGACTGCGGTCCGATGATCAACCCGAACGTCGTGGAGGGGCAGATCGCCGGGGGAGTGGTGCAAGGGATCGGTGGCGTGCTGCTCGAGCACCTCGCCTACGACGAGGAGGGCAACCCGCTCGCGACGACCTTCCTGGACTATCTGCTGCCCACCACGTGCGATGTGCCGGTGATCGAGTACGGGCATGTGGAGACGCCTTCGCCGGGCCCGGGAGGGTTCAAGGGCGTAGGGGAGGGCGGCGCGATCGGTGCGCCGCCGGCCGTCGTCAATGCCGTCGCCGATGCCTTGGCTCCACTGGGGGTCGAGATCACCCGGCTGCCGCTCTCGCCGGCCGTCATCCGCGGGCTGATCGAGGCTGCGCAGTCAGCGGAGGCGGGGCAGTGAAACCGGCCGCCTTCGAATACCACCGTCCCGAGAGCGCGCCGGAAGCCGTGTCGCTGCTGAACGAACTCGGTGATTCGGCGAAGCTGCTCGCAGGTGGGCAGAGCCTGGTCCCGATGCTCGCCTTGCGGCTGGCCGCCTTCGATCACCTCGTCGACATCGGACGTATCGACGATCTGAGAGGCATCGAACGGCGCGACGGGACGGTGCGCATCGGCGCCGCGACAACGCAGGCAGCGATCGAGCGATCCGATCTCCTCGCGGAAGCGGTTCCGTTGCTCACCAGGGCGACCCCGTTCATCGGTCACTTCCAGATTCGCAATCGAGGAACGATCGGCGGCTCGCTCGCCCACGCCGACCCGGCTGCCGAGTACGGTGCCGTCGCTCTCGCGTTCGACGCCGAGTTCGACGTGCTGTCACCGTCCGGGGCGCGCGTCGTTCCTGCCGCCGACTTCTTCACCGGGCTGTGGACCACGGCCCTGGAGGACGACGAGCTGCTCACCGCCATCAGGATCCCGCCCTGGGAAGGGCGGTGCGGGTTTGCCATCGAGGAATTCGCCCGCCGGCACGGCGATTTCGCGATCGCCGGCGCCGCCGTCGCCATGGAACTGGGCGGCGACGATCGGATCAGCCGGTGCCACATCGGGCTGCTGGGTCTCGGCATGACGCCGGAGCGAGCGACTGAAGCTGAGGAGGCGCTGCGCGGGAAGCCGGTCGAGGAGATCGATGCCGACGAGATCGGCCGGCTCGCCATGACCGGGCTCGAATCGATCCCATCGGACGTTCACGGATCCGACGTTTACCGGCGGCAGGTCGGGGCGGCGGTCGTCGCGAAGGCGCTGCAGAGTGCGGCGCGGGAGGCACGCCATGGATGAGATCCCTATTGCCGTGACGGTGAACGGCATGGCTTCGCGCCACACCGTCGAGCCCCGCCTCACGCTCGCCGACTTCCTGCGGGAACGCTGCGGACTGACCGGCACCCACCTCGGCTGCGAGCACGGGGTCTGCGGGGCCTGCACCGTGCTGGTCGATGCAGATGCGGTGCGCGCCTGCCTGATGTTCGCGGTGCAGGCGGACGGCCGCGAGGTCACGACCGTGGAAGGCATGTCCGCTCCCGACGGATCGCTGTCAAGGGTGCAGGCCGCCTTCCGCGAGCACCACGGGCTGCAGTGCGGCTTCTGCACGCCAGGCTTCGTCGTCAGCGCGACAGCGCTGCTGCGCGACAACCCGCAGCCCACCGATCAGCAGATCCGCGAGGGGCTGTCCGGAAATCTCTGTCGTTGCACGGGTTATCAGGGCATCCTGGCAGCCGTGCGCGCCGCGGCGGAGGCCGTCCGATAAGGCGCCTGCGGGGTGGACTGATAGACAGTGCGTTCATGAGTCGACCCTTCGATCTTCAGGGAGCGGCCGCCATTGTCACCGGCGGCGGCAGCGGCATCGGCCGGGCGGCCGCAGTCTCGTTCGCCCAGCGCGGCGCGCGGCTGGTGATCGGCGATTTGCGCTCAGATCGGGCTGCGGAAGTCGCGGCAGGGATCGTCGCTGGAGGCGGTGGCGCGGTCGCGGTCGGCGCCGACGTCGCCAACGAGGCGGACCTGGAGGCGCTGCGCGATGCGTGCCTGTCCGCCTTCGGTCGCGTGGACGTCGTGATGAACAACGTCGGCGTGATAGCCATGGGAGCGCCGGAGTCACTGCCCGACGAGGCGTGGCAGCGGACGTTCGACATCAACGTGATGAGCATCGCCCGCAGCAACCGCGTCTTCCTGCCGCTGCTGATCGAGCAGGGCTTCGGTCACGTCGTGAACACCGCATCGGCCTCAGGGCTCCTGGCGTACGGCTTCGACCGGCTGCCCTACGTCGCGAGCAAGCACGCGGTCGTCGGCATCACCGAAGCGCTGGCGCTTTACCTGGCACCCAAGGGAATCGGCGTCACCTGCCTGTGCCCGTCCGGGGTGATGACCAACATCGTGGAGAACATCAGCGTTTACGGGGAGTCCGGCAGTACCCCGCGCGCGCCGCAGCACGCCATCTCCGAGGCTGAGGCGGTGGGCGAACTGGTCGCCGACGCGGTGACGACGGGGCGCTTCCTCGTCACCACCTCACCAGAGCTCGACGCCGAACTCATCGAGCGCGCCGCCGATCTCGACGTGTACCTGCAAGCACGGATCGCCGAGCTCAGCGCCGGTTGATCTCGGCAGGAAGTGTTGTTCCTGGGTTTCTAAATCCGGCGGATTTTGATCCCCGTCGAGACGCTCCGTATCCGGCTACCGGGCGGTTCGCATAGCCGCGAAGTGAAGTTGGGTCGGCGGCAGTAAATGCGGGTGCCAGAGGCCCGGTATTTACTGCCGCTGATGGTTCAGGCGCCTGCACCGGCGAAGGTGTCCGCCGGTGGCAGTAAATCCAGGTGCCAGAACCCCGGCATTTACTGCCGCCGGTTTGCGCTGAGCGCCTACGGGCCGTTCCAGGGCTCTTCGGGTGCGCGAGAGCCGGCAATAGCGGGTGCTCTCCACTGCGTGCGATGAGCAGCAGCAGCAAGGCAGCAGGCTGGTTGAGGTCGATCGCTGCGCTGTGTTGGCGGCCCGCGCTCAGGAGACCGTGATGCGCATGAGCGGGCACGCCTTCGGCGGCGGCCCGTGCAGTACGAAGCACCACGGCCAGCCGCTCACCGTCACGAGCGTGCTGCCTGCGTGACGCGCAGCCACGTGGAGACCGTCGATCGCGACGACACCTCCGCCATGCAGCGCGATCTGCTTCGGGCCGATCGCGTTGACGATCGTCACGCCGTCGCCGGGGCGCAGCCGCACCAGCGGCAGCGGATTGACGTTCGCGAGTCCAGCACAGCTGAGCAGCGGCCATGTCTGTTTGCCGCTGGTGGCACGCAGCCCCGAGCTGCCACAGGTCGTGGTCTCCGATGCGCGATGCGCCGTAGACGAGCGAGCTCCGCTCGATGGGCTGTGGTTGCTGGCGGCTGGGCTTCCTGAACTACACGAGGGCAGCGCGACAGCAGCGCATATCGCCAACGAGAGGACCGATCCGACTCGCACAGTCATTAGACGCGAAGCCTAGTCGCATGGTTGCGGACGCCGTCAGAGTCGAGGGCGCGCAGAGTGCCGGCTCTCGCACCCAAGAAGCGCCCTGGAGTGGCACTTATGCGCGCCTGGCCCAAGTCCGAAGCACATTCTGAGACCACGGTGGCGCTCGATCACGTCAACGACCTCGCGTGGCGACCTTGTGGGCGCGATTACCCGCACCTTTCGATCGGCGATTGAGTTCCGAAAGGTACTCGGCAGCCGGGAACCGGCCCTCGGGACAGCGGCGCATTTCTTCAGCCAGATCGCCAGCGCCGATCTCCTCGGCCAAGTCGATCGCAGCGGCTCGCAGCCTGGTCTGCGTTGCCGTGGCGGCTGACGACCATTCGTCGGTGTTTCTGGGCAGCCGCTGCCCGAGCCTTAGCCGTGGAAGTCTCACGAGCGCCGCCCTTCCGCGCCTCACAAAGAACAAGCTACTGCGGAGCGGCACCATCCCGCCCGACACAGTGATCGCTGTAATCGTGCGCGTGTTGCCGCCGGTTCCAGCGCGCACGGAAGCGCGCGAGAGCGGCACATCTGCGCGTTCTCAGATGGGTTTAGTTCGCTCCTCGTCGCGGACCATCTTGTCTTCAAGCCAAGTCGGCGTCCCACCGACCACGGCGGCGACGACGACGGTGATGGCTCTCCAGAAGACTCGGGCGACCCGCTTCATCACCGAAATGTAACTCTGCCGCACGCCTCGCTACGTAGAGCGCCCTGCATTGCCTCTGGAGCGTGAGAAGCGCGCTGGAACGGCACTTCCGCGCCGCGGAGGTCGGGTCGCCGAGAAGCCGCCTGCGGCTGGGCGCGGTGGCCGTCCTGTTGGGTTGCAGGAGGTTGAACACGACCCGTGCGAGACGTCGTTTGAGAGCGCGGAGGCCTTGCATGGCGGAGCGGAGGGTGGCTAGGCGACGCGACGCTAGAGTCCCGGCATGCAGCGGCTACTCCTCGACGAGGTGATTCATACCTCGTACGGCCAGTTCGACCTCGTCTGGGCCGACGGCCTCGGGTTCGATGGAGACTTCGACCGGTTCTTTGCCGGACAGATCAACGGGTTGGTCGGGGCCGCGGATTCGGATGGTGTCTACATCAACCTGGCGAGATACGGCGGAGGTTCACGAGTTCGCCTCACCGTCCACGATGCCGAACCTCCGCTACCCGCGCCGGACTTCGAGGACGTCGTGGAGGTCTCCGTAGCCGTTCCCGCCGGCGCGACGGTCCAGTGGGCGGCGTGGGGCGGGACCAACTTCGGGGAGGTGGTCGGCCTGCAGTCGGGCACCTATCGGCTGCGCGTCAGCGCTCATGGCCGAGACGCCGGGAGTCAGGGCGAGTTCGCCGAGGGCGTCGTCGACGAGTATCTGCTCGACCTGTGGCCAGCCGCAGCGGCTGAGGACGAGGTCGTGCGGGTTGGGAGCGAGAACGCGCGGTACTGGCACCGCGAGGTAGGTGGACGTCGCTGACGCTGACCAGTCCGAGCGGCGCATATTGCCGCGGTTCTCGGCCGTGATCGAGGTGCCCGTATCGGCACTTACGCGTGCGAGTCACCCGGCCGCCGGACTGGCCTCTGGTCCGGTGGGAAGCGACCGGAAGCGCACATCGGCGTCGTATGTCCGATCAGAAGCGGCTGACGGCCGTCCTCGCGAGATGCGCCTGGGCGTTCGGATCGGCGGGTGCTGGCACGATGTAGAGGTTCATTTCGATGCTTCCTTTGCGGACGAAGAGGCAATCCGCGTGCTGCACGGCCTCATCACCGACGCCCGGCACTGACGTGGTCGTGTTGCTCGTCCCGGCGCACTGCGATTGTTGGGCATCCTGCGTGAATACCGCCGGACTGCTCAATGCCTTTAGTTGCACCGCGACTCGCGCGGCCGCGCCTGCGGCCGTAGTCCCGTCGTAGACGCATTCGAACTTGCTGTCGTCGGAGACCGTTGCTTGTTGCATGCTGCTGATCGCGATGGCCTCCTGCTGGGTGACGAGTGAGCATGGATGCGGGAGTGCGGCCGTCGCTGCGGCTGCGCCGGTAGTTGTCGGCGCAGCGGTCGCTGTCGTCGGCGCGGCCCCGGATGTGGTCGCGGTCGCGGATGGTGTGATTGTGGTCTTGCCCGATGAGCACCCTGCGGCAGTGACAGTGAGCGCGAGAAGCACGAGCGGCCCGAGATAGCGGGACCGGCGGTCGAGTCCACCTCCTACTCCGGACGCAGCCGACGACGGTGCGGGTGGAAGTCGACGCCTTCCCGCTAGCCGTCGATGAGCCGCATCCGACTGCTGCCGCTGCGAGTGAGGCGATCGTGGCGCCGTACTTGACGCGTGTCGAGGCTGCCTTTCGTGTTTCATGGCTCCCGCTTTCTCACATGGTTGGAGATCTTTTGCCATGTCAGCTTCCATCGCCGCGTGGGGGTCGGGCAGGGGCGAAACTGCGGTGCCGGCGGTGGGTAGATCTATCCACATTGGAGCTGTCGCCTGCTGGGAACCACTGCCGGCGCTTCTGTCACTGTCGGGACCTGGGTTCATCGTGAGTTGAGCTGCGGCATGATCAACCGGCTCACGGCCACCGAGGATTTGCATGGTTCGGCGGGTTGGGGCGGTGGACCGCTGGCGCTCGCGTGGGCATGACCTCTACTTAGCCCGGATCCACCGTGTAGTCGGGTGATCGCTTTTTATTGATCTTCGTTTGGCCTGGTTGCTGGCGGGGGCGTGGGTGGGCTGCCGATCTGCTCGGCGTTTCCACTTTGTGTTCGGTTCGGGCCTGGCGGCGTGGGCGGTTCAGGCCGCTGCTGGTGGTCCGGTCGCGGCGGTGAACAAGCGCTGCCATCCCTTCGCCCAGGGCCAATTGGTCGGTAGGTGCAAGGTGGTGCGCCGACCCGAGGTGGCCACTCTGGCGGGAACGTTGATCAGCTGTGCGCGCAGCGTCGCGGTGGTGGCTTTGGCGTGCATGGCGGTGGCGAGGCTGCCGGCGGCGCGCAGCAGGTTGAACGCCATCGCGGCGAGGATGAGCCATGCCGAGTTGGCGGCGAATGATGCGCAGGGCAGATGTGCCAGCGGCCCGTTCTTGAGGTCGGCGATGACCTGCTCGATGATCGCGTGGCGGCGGTGGTCGACCTCGGCGGTGAGCATCGGGCGGGGGGTGTCGGTGAAGACCGCATGGTGGCGCCAGACGCGAAACAACTCGCCTTGCGCGTTCACCGCAACGTGGTCGGGATTCTGGTCCCGGACGCGTCGCACGATCAGCCGGCCGGCGACCTGGTTCTTGGTGGCTCGGGAGGTGAAGGCGGTGAACGGTACTTCGGCGACTTCGGCGTCGCTGACCCACTGGCCCAGTTGTTCGTCGAACACCGCACGCGGGTAGCGGATCGTCGTCCACGCGTCGTCGGGTATCGCCCCGATCGCGGCGGTGACAGCCTTGTTCTTGCGGGCGGTGATGGAAAACCGCACGCCGTGGCGGCGGGCCGCAGCGATGACGTCATGGGTGTAGTAGGCGCTGTCACCGCGCAGCACCAGCAGCCCGGCCACGCCGCACGACCGGGTGGTCTTGATCGCGTCGGTGGCCAGCCGGGCCGCGCCGCGGGCCGAGTTCGCCGACCCTTTACGCAGCCTGGTCGCGACGATCACCGGCGCGGTCGTCGCGGTGCTGACCGTGGCGAGCAGCGCGTTGAGGCCTTTGACGCCGGAGTAGCCGTAGCCGGCGCCCTGCTTGGCGTAGCCGAACGTGGCCCGCACGGTGTCGTCAATGTCGAGGAAGCTCACCTCGGCCGCGGCAGCGACCAGCGGCGCGTGGCGGGCCAGCCCGGCGGTGAACCGGGCCGCGACGGCGTCGAGTTGCCGCACGTGACCGAAGGTGAACGCGCGCAGGAACGTGCCCAGCGTCGACGGCGCCCGGACCCCGCCGAATAGCCGGCTCATCCCGCCGTGGCGCAGCAGGTCCATGTCGTCGATCGAGTCCGCGCCCGCGACCATCCCCGCCACCAGCGCCGACACCTTCAACCCGGCCGCGCAGCCCGCCCCGCCCGGCACGCTCAGCTGCCCGCCTGCCAGATCGCCAAAGCCGGCACGGTGCGCCAACCCCAGCACCGGAACCAGTCCGGCGGCCGACACCAAATTCGGATCGTCGAACACCGCGCGGCGAACCGGAGCGACGTGAGATAGTTGCATCCTCGAGATGCCCTTCGTGACAGCCAGAATCGGTTCCTAGACAGCTCTGATTCTCTTGCTGCACAAGGGCATCTCGGCGTTACGGCACGCTCAACACCCCAAGATCCACGGTGGATCAGGGCTTAGCTTAGGCGTTGCGGAACGCCCGGTAGTGCCGGCGCTCGCGCATGAGAAGCGCGCTGGAATGGCACCGATGCGCCCGTCGTCCGCGGCAAGCCTGGTTTGGCCTTTAGGGCTCAGGCGTCGAACGAGACGGGTGGTAACTCCATACCTGAGGAAGGGTTAACTAGCTGCAGAGCCGCGAGGCCGCAACGCTGGCGTCGCCCGCGGCCGGTGCGAGCAGCGTTCAGATAGTCCCGGTACTGCTTGCGCCCGGCGTCTCCGATGAGATCCCAGTTCTCGCGCGCACACTCGGCTGACACCGCGCCGAGCCGAGCGATGGCATCGGAGAGCTCGTCCGGCATCGACGGTTCGGTGGCATCGGCAGCGGCACCCGGCACTCGGGTCATGCCAGCATCATCCCAGCGACGCAGCGTCAACTGATGCGTGGATTCTGATCCGCCCACGCTTGACAGATATGGACAGCAGCCGCGTCGCCGCCTGACGGGCCCAGATCGCCTGGTGTTTCGTCAGAGTGGTGCGATGATCATTCGGTGCGGGTGTGGCGGGGGATCAGTCGCGGGTACCAGCGATGGGACCGTTGGCACCGGGAGTCGTTCGCCAACCGCGGACTCTTCTTGTCGGTCATGTTCACGGTGCTCTGGCTATCCAGCGCCCTCTTTTGGCCGGTACCGCAGGGCAGATGGGATATGACGCTCATCTGGCTGACGTCGGCGGTGGTCATCGTGCTGGGCAAAGCCGCCAACCGGCTACGCAAGCGCCACCACGTCACTTTGGAGAAGTGAGCGATAGGCGGGGATTGCACTCTGGCTCAGCGCCCGATAGTGGCATATCTGTGCGCTCGACAAGCGACAGATCCGAGGGCTCCGGGCCGCGACGATGTCGAAAAGCGAGGCCAGGGAGGGCGCAGCCGGATGCAAGCAATGCAGCGTGGTCGTGCCTTAGCCTCAAATACATGACCAGTTGGCAACGAGGCGGCGAGCCCCCTGAGGAAGCGGACTCGCTTGACATGGACGCTGCCTTCAGGAGCTTGCAGACCGAAGCCGACGAGTTCACCGGCTGGCTAGGTCGCGGCCGTTCAAGCAGCGCTGAGGACGTGATCCTCTATGCGGTGCAGGACCCGACATTCACCACCCACGCAGTCGGAATGAACATCCACGACACGCAGCCATCCGAGTTGATGGGCGAGGTGCTCAAGTACACCGCGGTGTTGGCGAAGCAGCTCGCCGAAGAGCGGAGCATGACGGTGGCTGAACTGCTGCCGACGCTTCAAGGCGAGCCCGAGTTCTACCGCGACCCGCCATTCGACAGTTAGCAACGCTGCCTGTGCCAACGACGGCTGGCTATGCGTCATCTCCTGGATCGGGCTCTACTTCGATCTCCACTCCTTCGGCCAAAGTTTAAGCGCCCTCTCTGGCTCCGGTGCGTTGGCGGATCGAATGCGATGCGCAGCGGGTGAGCGGGTGAATCAGACCGCTTGCGCGAGTCCGCTGTCCGCTAGGAAACGCGATAGCGATACGAGCCCGACAAAAAAGGGGGTCCCCACGCCAGGCCATGTTGGGCGTGCGCCGACTTCGCCGCCTGAAGCGGGGTACCTGGCAGCATCCTCACCAGCTCCCGAATACCCGATCGGCGGCGGCTTACTCAAGCGCGCATATTGCCGGTTGCGGTGCGCCCTGTATCACTTATGCCGCTGGAACAGCACCTCAGGGCTTAGACACCCGGCTGGCAACAGCTTCAGCGCCAACACCGAGCCGGTAACTGTGGTGACGCGAAGAGCTCGCAGAGGCGTCCTGGCGACGACTCGTGCCTTCCCGTAGTAACTATCTGCAGGGCAAGTGGCTGTTCAGCGACCAGCCGTGTGGACATGATGGGCCGATGAGCGATGTGGACGCGGCCGCAAACTCAGATGGCTTCGCGGCGCTCCTTCGCCGTACCAGGGAGGCGACGCTGCGTGGAGTTCGTGACGTCATCGACAGCGACGCGGCGCTTCGGATGTCGGATGCGGACTTCGACGACGCCTTATGGCTCGCGCTGTGCGGGCAGGTGGGTTCGGTGGACGACCTCAAGAAGTTGCCAGACGGGGTCCGGATGTACTTTGCGACGCGCACGGTTGAGTGGGACGTCGCCAACGGCGGCTTTGAACATGCGGTGCAGTGCGCAGCCGAGTACTTCAGGGAAGCGGCCGCCGGATACCGACTGCTCGGCGACGAGGCCTCCGTCGAGCTAATGCTGCGAGCGCTCGCCCTGGCCGACGAGCCAGCGGCTCTGGAAGCGCTGAACGCAGAAGTGGATCGCAGCCCATGGAACGGCGTGCCATGGGGCGACGCTGCCCGCATTAGGTACGTGCGTGATCACCGAGATGAGTTCCTCGTCTGGGCTTAGCCCTGATCCACCGTGGATCTTGGGGTGTTGAGCGTGCCGTAACGCCGAGATGCCCTTGTGCAGCAAGAGAATCAGAGCTGTCTAGGAACCGATTCTGGCTGTCACGAAGGGCATCTCGAGGATGCAACTATCTCACGTCGCTCCGGTTCGCCGCGCGGTGTTCGACGATCCGAATTTGGTGTCGGCCGCCGGACTGGTTCCGGTGCTGGGGTTGGCGCACCGTGCCGGCTTTGGCGATCTGGCAGGCGGGCAGCTGAGCGTGCCGGGCGGGGCGGGCTGCGCGGCCGGGTTGAAGGTGTCGGCGCTGGTGGCGGGGATGGTCGCGGGCGCGGACTCGATCGACGACATGGACCTGCTGCGCCACGGCGGGATGAGCCGGCTATTCGGCGGGGTCCGGGCGCCGTCGACGCTGGGCACGTTCCTGCGCGCGTTCACCTTCGGTCACGTGCGGCAACTCGACGCCGTCGCGGCCCGGTTCACCGCCGGGCTGGCCCGCCACGCGCCGCTGGTCGCTGCCGCGGCCGAGGTGAGCTTCCTCGACATTGACGACACCGTGCGGGCCACGTTCGGCTACGCCAAGCAGGGCGCCGGCTACGGCTACTCCGGCGTCAAAGGCCTCAACGCGCTGCTCGCCACGGTCAGCACCGCGACGACCGCGCCGGTGATCGTCGCGACCAGGCTGCGTAAAGGGTCGGCGAACTCGGCCCGCGGCGCGGCCCGGCTGGCCACCGACGCGATCAAGACCACCCGGTCGTGCGGCGTGGCCGGGCTGCTGGTGCTGCGCGGTGACAGCGCCTACTACACCCATGACGTCATCGCTGCGGCCCGCCGCCACGGCGTGCGGTTTTCCATCACCGCCCGCAAGAACAAGGCTGTCACCGCCGCGATCGGGGCGATACCCGACGACGCGTGGACGACGATCCGCTACCCGCGTGCGGTGTTCGACGAACAACTGGGCCAGTGGGTCAGCGACGCCGAAGTCGCCGAAGTACCGTTCACCGCCTTCACCTCCCGAGCCACCAAGAACCAGGTCGCCGGCCGGCTGATCGTGCGACGCGTCCGGGACCAGAATCCCGACCACGTTGCGGTGAACGCGCAAGGCGAGTTGTTTCGCGTCTGGCGCCACCATGCGGTCTTCACCGACACCCCCCGCCCGATGCTCACCGCCGAGGTCGACCACCGCCGCCACGCGATCATCGAGCAGGTCATCGCCGACCTCAAGAACGGGCCGCTGGCACATCTGCCCTGCGCATCATTCGCCGCCAACTCGGCATGGCTCATCCTCGCCGCGATGGCGTTCAACCTGCTGCGCGCCGCCGGCAGCCTCGCCACCGCCATGCACGCCAAAGCCACCACCGCGACGCTGCGCGCACAGCTGATCAACGTTCCCGCCAGAGTGGCCACCTCGGGTCGGCGCACCACCTTGCACCTACCGACCAATTGGCCCTGGGCGAAGGGATGGCAGCGCTTGTTCACCGCCGCGACCGGACCACCAGCAGCGGCCTGAACCGCCCACGCCGCCAGGCCCGAACCGAACACAAAGTGGAAACGCCGAGCAGATCGGCAGCCCACCCACGCCCCCGCCAGCAACCAGGCCAAACGAAGATCAATAAAAAGCGATCACCCGACTACACGGTGGATCCGGGCTTAGCCGCACAGGATTGGCTGCAGCTTGAGGATCAACACTGAGCCGGAAACGGTGGTGACGCGAAGGTCGCGCAGGGGTGTCCCGGCGACGACTTGAGCCTCGCCCGTGGTGGCAATCTGCTGGTCCGCCGGAAGGAAGATGAGCCAATCGCGTCCGCCGAACTGCGTCGACAAGCCCCCCTCGTGCAAAGGCGTCACGCTGAGGCTCACACGGCCTTTGGTTCCGACGGCAGGGTAGGGCGGATGGCATCTCGGCTTGTCGGACTGCCTGGCGCAACTTGCTGCAAGACAGACAGCGAGTGTCGCTAACGCCAGCCCCTCCATGCGCCGGACAAGTCCCAGCGACGCATGAGTGCGTGTCGGCAGGGGCGGCGGTACGTAAGCGGCCACCTCGTGGAGGCTCAGCAAATTCGTCCCTTGCTCGTTGCGAACCACGACAGCGATGGGCACTGATCAAGTGTGCCAGCGGCGGGATAAACAAGAAGCGCGCATAGGGCCGGTTCCGGCGCGGCGGCGAAGCGCCCTGTAGCGGCACTTACGCGCGGTCGTCGGTCAAGGTTCGGTACTCGGCGGCGACTTCGATCTGACCGACGATGTTGTTGTTGAGAGCATTGAGGTCCTCAGCAGGAATCCAGTACTCCAGCACATCGCGACCGCCGACCTGATGCACCTCGTACAACGCGAGAAAGTCAGCCCGCACAGCGAATCGGGTGACGTACCCGACTCCGCTTGCGGGCACGTTCCACTCGCGTGCGATCTTCGTCGCGTACCACTCATTCAAGACCGGATAGAAGATCGGCTGGTCAGGAAGACGCGGCGGCCAACGACGCCATCCCGACTGCTCGACAAGCCGCAGTTCCTCCGGCCCAGTGGGACGCCACAAGGTCACGTAGGGGGTATCGGCCACAGACCCGGCTTTCCCCAAGCGCCCTGTATCGGCACATATGCGCGCTCCGCCGCGCGGTCACGGCTGCCACGATGACCCGGCTGCCCAGCCGCGTGCCGACAGGTAGATGAGGTCACAGACTGGATCCTTAAGGTCCGCGTACGTATGCAGGTCATCCTGTAAGAGCTGGGCTGCACGCTGCTTGAATCGCCCATAAGCTGCCGCTTCATCAGGATGGGCGCGCAGATAGTCACGGAATAACAGCGCGTACCTCCAGTTAGCGCGGCCTTCAATCCGAATATGCACGTTGGTGCGGCGCAGGTCAGGTCGCTGACGCGTGAATCCCTTTGTCCACTCGGCTGCATCGACGCTCTCCTCGCCCCAATCGACCGCATGATCGTGATGGCCGCCGCGTACTGGCCAACCTGCGGAGCGAAGAGCCTCAACTGCGTCTCCCAGCGCGCGCTCGTCAGCGACGGTCACCTGCACGTCGAGGACATCCTTCGCCGGTAGCCCTGGAACAGCGGTGGATCCGATGTGGTCGATACGCAGGGCAATGGACCCGAGTACTTCCGCCAGTGCGCTGGCAATGGCAGGGAACTCAGCCGCCCACGGGCGCGGATAGACAATGTCGACCTCCGGCACAGGTCCTATCTTGTCGGAAACCCAGGTGTCCGGTAGTGCCGGATCTCGATCGGACGGAAGCGCGCGGGAACGGCACTAAGCGCGTCGGGCGTCGCCGCGAGACCCGCGATCGTCAGCAAGGCCATCCTGATCTACACCGGCGCGGGAGTAGTCCGGTTGTGTGTCTTGCTTACGACGGCGGAATGCGTCTGGTCAGAATGGGTGCATGAGTCACCGTGCGCGCAAGGCACTGAGCTTCTTGGCCGCGGCCGTCATCGCCTTGCTCGCCGTCGGCACGCTAGTGATCGTCAACCCGGATGCCAGTGCCGGCAATCCGCATCTGCCGACCGACCCTTTCACATCACCGTCTCCCGCGTTAGTGTCCAGCTTCCCGTCAACCGATCCGCGGCCCGCCCAATCACCAGGTGCGAATCGCGCATCTGAGACCACGACCTGTGGCAGCTCTGGGCTGCGTGCTACCAGCGGCAAACAGACATGGCCGCTGCTCAGCTGTGCTGGAATCGCAAACGTCAATCCGCTGCCGTCGGTGCGGCTGCGTCCCGGCGACGTCGTGACGATTGTCAACGCGATCGGCCCGACGCACATCGCGCTACATGGCGGAGGTGTCGTCGCGATCGACGGTCTGCGCCTGGCTGCGCGTCACGCAGGCAGCACGCTCGTGACGGTGAGCGGCTGGCCGTGGTGCTTCGTACTGCACGGTCCGCCGCCAAAGGCGTGCCCGCTCATGCGAATCACGGTCTCCTGAGCGCAGGCCGCCAACACAGCGCAGCGATCGACCTCAACCAGCCTGCTGCCTTGCTGCTGCTGGCCATCACGCGCCGTGGAGAGCGTCCGAGCCGGATACCGCGCGCTTCGGCGGCGGCGATTAGCCGGGCGTAGGGGCGCTGGCAGACCGGATGGCAGCCGTCAGTCCATGCGGGCAGCGGGCGCGTGCCGGGGCACCCGACGTGTTGGCGCGCTGGCTCCGCCGTTGCCCAGTCGCGAACAGAACCCGCATTTGGCCCGATGTCATCAACCTCAGGAGCCGTACTCAGCGCCGGTTGAGTGCGGCAGCTGGATGACTTGGTGTGCGTAAATCCGACACCAGCCGGCGAAGCTCTTCGCGGTTCCGCCGCCCGCCACGCGTTCCGTCCGCAACGGTCAGCCGGATGGAGCTCTCGCTGCCCCAGCTTCGCTGATTGCGGGGATATCCCCACATGGCACAGTGTGGGAATATCCCCACTTCGTGTATTGTGGGGTTATCCCCACACCGGAGGTGCGAGATGCCGGCCCTCAAGGCGCGGAAGCAGCAGGACGTCGCCGCGGTGATCAGGGCTGCCCGAGAGGAAGCCGGCCTCAGCCAGACCGACCTGGCCGAACGCCTGGCGTTCTCCCGCGACTACATGGTCGATCTCGAGTCCGGCAGGGGCAACGTCTACACCTCGCGATTGTTCCGGGTGCTGCACGAACTCGGTATCACCGTCACCCTGACCTACCCGGAGGACCATGCCGGCTCTTGATTTGTTCCTGCACGAGGACTTCGTCGGCACCGTCGAGTCGGACGCCCGCGACCGCAGCCGCGTCACGCTCGCCGTGGACCGCGGCTATTCCAGCGGCGCCATCCTGCTGTCGGAGGCGTTCGCGACGCTGCCGGGCCGGCGCCCGCCGGTCGATGCCGTATCGGACTTCCTCGGCGGCTACGTCCCGGAGGGCAACCACCGCGAGAAGATGGCCGCCAAGCGCCATATCGACTCGGCCGACCTGTTTGCGCTGCTGAACGAGTTCGGCGGCTCGATCGCCGGCGCCGTCACTCTGCGCCGGCCGGGCGAGAGCGGCTCGAGCCGACCGGAGTACGAGCCGCTCACTGATCGGGCGCTGGCCGCCAAGCTGAGGCAGGCCCTCAAGGAGTCGGACCAGGGCATCCCCGACGACAGCCGCTTAACGCTGCCCGGCTATCAGCCCAAGGTGCTGGTAGCCGAGGTCGAGGGGCAGTGGGCCTATCCCCACGGCCGCGCGCACTCGACCTGGATCCTCAAGCCGCAGGTCGCCACTCGCCCGAAGCGGCTCTACGACGAGCACTACAGCCACCTGCTCGCCCGGCACATCGGCCTGTCCGCCTACCGAAGCGAGATCCGCAAAGCTGGCCGCACCACCTACCTGGCGATCGAACGTTTCGACCGCGAAATCGTCGATGGAGGAGTCCATCTGCGCCACCAGGAAGACCTTGCACAGGCGATGGGACTGGACTGGCGAGACACCGACGTGAAGTTCCAGGAACCCGGCTGGCCGACCGACCCTCGCCGGGCAACCGCCCGGCGCATCGGCCAACTGCTCGGATCCATCCCCGGCGGTGACGCAACCGTCGCGCAGTGGCTCCGGCAACTGACGTTCCACGTCGCCATCGGCAACAACGACGCCCACGCCAAGAACGTCGCGCTGATGCACCTGTCCACCGGCACCGAACTCGCGCCGATCTACGACGCGCTGCCGAACCTGTTTCAGGAAGGGCTGATCAAGTACGACCTCGCCCTTGCCATCGACGGCGTCTTTGACCACCGTCGCATGTCGGTCGACCGCGTCGGCGCCGAGGCGACCTCATGGGGTGTCATCGCCGCGACCCGGGCCGAGACGATCATTGGCGAGACCCTCGCCGCGATAGAGGGTGCCCTCGACACCGTCAAGCATCCGAAGCTCATCTCACCCGGCCTCGGCGAGCAACTGCGTTGGAACGTCCAGCGCCTGCTCGCCGGCGCCGAGATCAGCGAACCCAAACGGCGCTGACCGGCTACAACTCGCGGCGTATGACGAGCATCAGCTGCAACTCCTGAGGCCAGCCGGTCACCGAGGCGGAGGCGTTCTCGAAGAACAGGCCAGCCAGCGGCCGCGGTTACCCGGGCTACGCCGTCGCCCAACATCACTAAACACGACATGGTCGGCATGGCTATTTACGCACTTGGTGTGCGTAAATAGCGGCCACTGGCGCCACTGGCTCCCTTTTCGAGGAGCGGCGACAGCCACTCCGGCCGATGGTCATGAACTGTCGTCGTGGCACGCCCCGGTGAGGTTGGCGGTGGAGTGCCGCGGCAGCCGGGTCCGGGATCAAGTCGAAGGTGCGTTGCCCTGTCAAGGAGCGGGAAGTTCCGGCGGGTCCGCTGCCGCCCAGCAGCGGGGGTGCCCCGACGTCTTCGGCCGTCTGTCGTAAGTACGGCCCACTGCGACGCTGTACCCGGTGCCGCGGTTGGTGCGGCCGGGCGCGCAGCCGCCGGAGCGTACCGAGCTCAGGTGCCAGCGGCAATGCCAGCGGACCGGCCGGGTCGAGCATGATCGCCGATCGCCGCCGGGGGGCAATGATGTGGTGGGCCCGGCAATGGTGCCCGGCAGGGGGCGGTGGTGGTCGGCGTCGGAGGCATGGTTGGGCGCTGACCCGTTTCCAGCGTGAGCTGGCAGCAGCCCAGCGGGTGGACAGCCGGCAGGTGGCCCGCGTCTGGGACTACAACTTGGGTTGCGACCCGCCGTACATCGCCTACGAGGTGATTCCCGGGGTCACGCTGGAGTAGGCGCTGGCTGAAGGCTGGCCCGGGATGTCACTTGCGGAGCTGGCGGGGACGTTCGCTGACGTCGCCCGCGGCCTGGATGCCATTCATGCAGCCCACCGGTGACGGAATCCCCAGGCTGTCGCACGGAGATCTGACATGCGACAACATCCTGCTACCGAAGCAGGGTAGCGCGGTGATCATCGACTTGGGTGCGGCCCGCATGGGGCTGGAGTCGACGGTCAGCCGGGACCTGTTCGGCAAGCTGGGCTACTTCGCCCCGGAGCAACTGGCTGCCGCCGACCAGGTAGGGGATCCCTTTTCTGGGCTGGCGGTGGATGGGCAGGCGGTGGACATCTTCCAGTTCGGGGTGTGCCTGGTCCGGGCAGCCACCGGGCAGCTGCCGTTCGGCGCCGGCCACGTTCTTTCCGTCAGCTGTGCCGCGAGGTTTGCGCATCTGCCGCCCCAACCTGGCATAGCTCCCCCGTGCCGAGGTCGGTATTTACGCACACCAAGTCATCCTGCTGCCGCACCTAGCGCCGGTTGAGTGCCGCAGGGTGATTCTTCCGCGGAAGAATTCGCTGTGCCTGGAGCCCGTACAGCCGCATCGAGCCTCCTCGGCTGGCTCAGACCGACACCAGTCCGAAGCTGGCGCTGTCGAGCCGGGCGACGGTCTTCAGCTCCGTGAAGTGGTCGAACGTCTCGCTGCTGAACTCCCGGCCGATACCCGAGCACTTGAAACCGCCGAAAGGCAGCCCGACATCGCCGGCCAGCGCGTTGATCCCGACGCTGCCGGTGCGCAGCCCGCGGGCGACGCGGGTGGCGCGGTCGTCGTCGCTGCTGAACACCGCACCCGAAAGGCCGTAGGGCGTGCCGTTGGCCAGCCGGACGGCATTTGCCTCGGTGTCGTATGGGATCAGGCAGAGCACCGGGCCGAAGATTTCCTCCTGCGCGATACGCATCTCGTTGTCGACGCCGGTGAGGATCGTCGGCTCGACGTACCAGCCGTGAGGGCGCTCAGCCAGCCGGCCACCGCCGCGCAGCACCTTCGCGCCGGCCTGCACGCCCGACTCGATGTAGTCCAGGACGCGCGTGAGCTGACGTTCGGCGACGAGTGGCCCGATGACCGTTGCGGGATCGAGCGGGTCGCCGACCGGGAGGGCGGCGACGGCCGCGTCGATCGCCTCGGCGAACTCGTCGTAGCGGGAGATGGGAATGAGGGCACGGGTGAGGGCCGCGCAGGCCTGACCGCTGTACACCATGCAGCCCAGCGCGATGAGCGTCGCCGCCTGTGCCGGATCGGCGTCGTCGAGCACCACGGCCGCGGACTTGCCACCGAGTTCGAGCGTGGTCCGCTTGAGCGAGCGCCCGCATTCTTCGGCGATGAGCCGTCCTGCGGCTGTGCTGCCGGTGAACGCGACGACGTCGACGTCCGAGTTGCTGACCAGATGACGGCCGGTGTCGCGGTCGCCCGGCAGGATGCTCACCACGCCTTCGGGTAGCCCTGCGTTCGCGAAGAGGCCGGCCAGGATCAGGCTCGACAGCGGCGTCTCGGGTGCCGGCTTGAGCACGGCGGTACATCCCGACAGCAGGGCGGGGGCCAGCTTGCCCACCGCCTGCAGCAGCGGACCGTTCCAGGGCACGATGCCTGCGACCACACCGGCCGGCTCCCGGTAGATCGTGCCGCGGGTGCCGAAGGATCCGGTGCGCTGCTCGCTCTCCGCGCGGCGCGCCGCCTCCGCGAGATACCAGCCGAAGACGGCGACGGCGCTCATGGTCGGCTGCACCGAGATCGGCACGCCGTTCTCCCGCGTCGCGAGCACGTCGAGCTCGGGCGCGAGCTTCTCGAGCCGGTCACGTACGGGTGTGAGCGCCTCGATCCGCTCGGCCGTCGTCAGGCGCGGCCACGGCCCGCTGTCGAACGCGCGACGGGCAGCCGCGACGGCGATGTCGACATCGTGCGCGCCGGCGTGCGGAGCCGAACCGACGACTTCCCCATTCGCGGGTGAGCGGACTTCGAGCCGCTCGGCCGTGGCCGGGTCACGCCAGGCGCTGCCGATCAGCAGCTGGTCGAAGGTGCAGGTGTCGGTTCCGCTCATGGCCGGCCTCCGGCGAGGATGTCGGCCGCCTTCTCGGCGACCGCGAGGACTGTCAGGTTCGTTGCAGCGCGGGGAATCACCGGAATCACAGCCGCATCAGCCACGTAGAGACCGTCGACACCGTGCACCTTCAGCGTCGGATCGACGACCGCGCCGCGCTCCGGGCTGGGACCCATGCGGCAGGTGCCGCTGGCGTGGTACCAGGGGCCGAGTGTCGCCCGCGCGTAGCCGCGCAAGGCCGAGTCGTCGCCGCGCCCATCGGCTTCGAAGGTGGCCTCGCCCAGCAGCAGAATGTCACGCGTGACCGGCTGCATCGCCGGCGAGCGCGCCAGCCGGTGCAGGAGACGCAATCCCTGCACGAGACGGTCTTCGTCAGGCTTCGCGCTGAGCATGTTGAAGTCGATGGCCGGCGGGGTCGCGGGATCGGCATCGACGAGCCGCAGACGTCCGCGCGAACGCGGCTCGTGGCAGCCGACGGTCAACGCGAAGATGAAGTCGGTGCCCGCCGCCGCATGCAAGTCGGGATCGTGCCGGGTGTCCCAGTAGTTCATCATCCCGGTGAGCATGTCGTTCTCGGTGCCCAAGCCAGACGTCCAGCGGATGCCGATCTGGTATGCGGGGCCGCTGGGATCGCAGAACGCCGGGTCGGTCGGGGCAAGGAAGATGAGCGTGCCCGGATGGTCCATCAGGTTGGCGCCCACGTGAGGGTTGTCGACCAGGCACGTGATGCCGAGCCGGCCGAGGTCCGCAGCGGGGCCGATCCCCGATCGGGTAAGGAGAGCAGGAGAGGACAGCGCGCCGGCGGTCACGATGACCCGCTCGGCGGAGACGGCGGACTGCCGGCCCTCCCGCGTGACCTCGACCCCGCTCACGCGCATTCCACCCGCGCCGATCTCGAAGCTGAGCCGGTCGACTCTGACACCACCGAGCACTGTCAGATTCGGCCGCGACCGGGCCTGCGCCACGTACGTGAGCGCGGTGGACAGCCGGATGTCGCCGTCGCGGTTCATCGGAAACGGCCCGATGCCGGTGGATGCCGGGTCGTTGTGGTCGTCGGTCCAGCCGAAGCCGCACTCGCGCGCGGCCCCGCGAAATGCCTGCTGGATCGGGATGAGATCGGCCTCGGACCAGCGCCGGATGGTCACCGGCCCGGCGCTGCCGTGCAGGTCGCTCTTGATGTCGAGGTCCGTCTCCAGCCGGCGGAATGCCGGGAGCAGGCCGTCCCAGTCCCAGCCCGGGCATCCTTCGGCGGCCCAGCGGTCGTAGTCGGCGGGCATGCCGCGCAGCGCGAGCGCGCCGTTCACCGCCGACCCGCCGCCGACAACTTTTCCTTGTGCGTACGGGAAGTCGCGACCTTCGCGCAACGTTGCGGACAGGCCCCAGGCGGTCAGCGCCTGGGCGAACGTCATCGGATTGGTCAGCCGATCGGCGTCATCCGGTGCGCTGTGGTCGGGGCCGGCTTCCAGCAGCAAGACGCGCCGGTCGGTGAATTCGGTCAGCCGGCTCGCGATGACTGCGCCCGCGCTGCCTGCGCCGACGATGATGTCGTCGTAGTGCGTATCCACGCCGTCATCTTCCTCGGCGCTCCGGATGGCTTGTCAGCGGTACGCCCGGAAGAACGTGCGCAGCTCGTCGACCAGACCCTCGGGGTTCTCGAGAGCCGGGAAGTGCCCACCGCGGTCCGCGGTCGAGTAGTACTGCAGGTTCAGCCACGGTTCGATCAGTTCGCGCGGCGGGGCGTTCGGATCGCGGAACGCCGTGACGCCGGTGGGCACCGTGATGGGACGTTCCCACTTGAAGGCCGATCCGGGCAGGAATGTCTCGCGGTACAGCCGCATCGACGGACCGATGCTGGCGGTGAACCAGTAGATGGCAACGGTGGTCAGCAGATCGTCGGCCGGGTACACGCTGAGAAGTTCGCGCGTACCGGAGTCGTCGGCAAGGTCACTCCAGCGCCACCATTTCTCCAGAATCCAAGCGGCCAGGCCGGCAGGCGAGTCAGTGAGCGCGAACGCGGGTGTCTGGGGTTTGGTGCGCTGCAGGTGGACGTAGCCCCACTCCTGGTCCCGGTACACCTGCAGCCGTTCCCACCATTCGCGATGCGTCCCGCTCAGTGCAGGGGGATCAATGGGCGGGCTGACCATCGTGAAATGCAACGCCAGCATCCGGTCCGCGTGGTTCATGCCGAGCGCGGCCGTGACCGCAGATCCCCAGTCTCCGCCGTGCGATGCGAAGCGGTCGTAACCCAGCTCGCTCATGAGACGCACCCAGATCTCGGCGATGCGGGCGGTGCTGACGCCAGGGCGCGTGGGGGCGCTGGAGAATCCGTACCCCGGCAGCGACGGCACAACGACGTCGAACGCGTCGCGCGGGTCGCCTCCGTAGGCCGCGGGATCTGTGAGCGGGCCGATCAACCGATGGAACTCGTAGAACGTGCTGGGCCAGCCGTGGGTCAGGATCAGCGGGATCGGAGCGGGACCTTGCCCGCGCGCGTGGATGAAATGCACGTCGAGCCCGTCGATACGGCAGATCTGATGGAGGAACCCGTTGAGGTAGCGCTCCTGTGCGCGCCAGTCGAACTCGTCGACCCAGTACGTGCACAACTCACGTAACCAGCCGACGTCCGTCCCCTCGTCCCATCGCACGCCCTCGACCTGATGCGGCCACCGCGTCGCCTTGAGGCGGCGAACGAGGTCGTCGATGTCCTCATCCGGGATCCGGATGACGCAGTCGCGCTTCGAATCGCTCACGGCTGAGGCTAGCTCGGGGGCTTGCTGCGCGCCCGGGTCGGGGTGGGACGACTCGAACGTCCGGCCGCGCGGCCGGCAAACCGCGAGCTCTACCTGCTGAGCTACACCCCGTCGAGAATGGGTGTCAGCAGGGCTGGAGCTAGCGCCCGCTGACACCGCCGCCGGGAACACCGGCGGCCCGTCGCGGTCGCTGCGGGATTGCGCGGGTCACATGAGAACGGTAGGCGCGGCTTCGGTTGTCGTCACCCGATTATCCGGGCGGCTGAGGCGCCAACGGCGGCCGTCGGCCCCGATCAGCGTGTAGGTCTTCATCGGTTCACGCCGCGTCGTGGAACACCAGGCCGAGCGCGTGGCGCTGTCCCGAACGAATCGCCGATACGCCGTGCCGTACGGGTGCCGCTGACCAACCGCGCGAGCCACGAACCGGACGGTCCCTGGTGGTGAACACGTAGCCGTGCCCATGCGGGATCAGCGTTGCGGTGCCGCGGGACTGAGCACGTGGACGTTGCTCCAGCAGCAGGAACTCTCCGCCGGTGTGGTCCACGCCAGGCTCGTTCAGGTTGATCACGACCTGCAGCGGAAAGATGAGGTCGCCGTAGAGGTCGCGATGCAGCGCGTTCCAATCCTTCTCGCCGTAGCGCAAGAGGATCGCGGTCGACTTGGTCTGACCGGCCTCGTGGCACATGCGCAGCCATTCATCGAGGGTGTCGGGCCACGGCGCCGGCCGTCCCAGCTTCGACCACCAATCGCGGGCGATCGGCAGCAGCCGCGGGTAGAGCGCCTGCTTGAGACGTTCGATCGGTTCGGGGTAGGGGGCGCGGAAGTACCGGTACTCGCCTTCCCCGAAGCGGTACTGCCCCATTTTGACGGTGCTGCGGAACGTGTCGGCCTGCTCGTACATCTCCCGCAGGCGCACGGTTTCCGACGTCGTCAACAGCCGCGGCAGCAGCGCACCGCCGTACTCGTTGATCTCACCCGTGATCCCCGTCCAGTCGGCGGCCTCGACACGGGTGCGCCAGGGATGCGAAGTTTGCTGCCGGGTCACGCCGCCTCCAATTGCAGCAGCGCCGTCTTGGCTTCGGCGCCGCCGATGTAGCCGCCGAGAGATCCGTCGGCACGCAATACCCGGTGGCACGGAACGACGACCGGAAGGGGATTGGTCGCGCACGCCGTTCCGACCGCTCGCACGGCCCCCGGATTACCGACCAGCTCGGCGATCTGCCGGTAGCTACGGGTCTGCCCGTAGCCGATCTCGGGCAGCTGCCGCTGCACGAGCCGGCGGAATCCGCGCGATAGCGACAGATCCAGGGGGAGGTCGAACGCCTGACGGCGCCGGGTGAAGTACTCCTCGAGTTCGCGCGCTGCGGCATCGAGACGCTGCGGTGCCCGCAGCACGCGTGGGGAGAGCTTCTGCGCGAGAGTCTCGAGGACGCGGTCGTGGTCCTCGGTCGCGTAAGCCACGCGCACGAGACCGCGGGCGGTCGCGGCGAGCATCAACCGTCCGACCGGCGAGTCGATGACGGTGTACGCGACATCGAGGATGCCGTCGCGTTCCGCCTGCGATTCCAGCCGCCGGTGCAATCGGCTCAGTGTCGCGGCGTCCGCGGGCGCCGCGAGAATGTCCATGACTTCATTGGTGTTTTGGGCGCCACTCATGCTGGGCCGCCTTTCGTTTCTGTGCCCGGGTAGTGGTCCCGGAGTTTCTTGATGCCGTCGGAAGCGGCGCGTCGCGCGGCATCCGAGGTGCCTCCGACTATCTGCGCGATCTCCGCGTACGGCAGCCCGGCGACGTAGTGGTACGCGACCGCCTGCCGTTGCTTGTCCGGAAGGTCTCGTACCAGCTGCCACAGATCGAATTCGGTGGCTTCCGGCACACCGAGTCCGGTTGGTGTCTCGGGGAGCTCCGCAGTCGGGAGCGGCCTGCGATTCCTTGCGCGTAACTGATCGATGGCTTTGCGATGGGCAATCGTCACCAGCCACGCCTCGACGTTCGCCGTCTCGGGTAGCTCGGGATAGGCCCGCAGGGCGGAGATGAACGTCTCCGACCAGGCGTCGTCCGCGTCATGCGTTCCAAGCAGGACGCGGCATACCCGCAGCACGGTGCCGCCGTGTTCGGCGACCACGCTTTCGAAGGGCGCTTTCATGCGCCGCCTAGAAGAGCCGGCCGGCAGCTACGGCCGCTGGCGCTTCCAGCTCGAGCAGCGCACGTTTCGCTCGTGGGCCGGCGAGCGTGGTCAGCGAAGTAGAGCCCGCTGATCGCCTCACCGGTTGCGGCGATGGTGATGGGGCCCAGCGTGGTGTCGACGACGACGTGTCGTGTGCTCATCTGCGCCTCCTCTCGATTCTTGGAGGTAGACGCCCGGGACGCGCGGAACGTGAGGTTGTCAGGTCACGCTTGATCGCGCGCTAACGGTGAGTCGTAGCGAGCTTGACGCCGAGGCCGACGTAGCTCGCGGAGAAGGTGCGTTGAATGCGCCGCACGATGCGGGGCTTGCTGACGACGTGCTTGCGCATGGCGCTGGCGAACAGCCCATAGCCGGCGAAGACGACGAACGTCATTCCCATGAACACGGCGCTGAGAGTCAACATCTGCACGACTGCGCCGCCATGGCTGGGCGAGACGAATTGCGGCAGGAACGCGAAGAAGAACAGCGTCAGCTTGGGATTCAGGAGGTTCGCCAGGATCGCGTTGCCGATGGTGCGCCAGGCCGCCGTCGGCTCGCTCGTTGTCACGGTAAGGATTCCGGTGTCGCGCCAGGTGTTCCAGGCCATGTAGAGCAGATACGCGACCCCTGCGAACTTGAGAACGTCGAACGCGACGCCTCCGGCGCGCAGCAGCGCTGCCGTTCCGGTGATCGCTGCGAGCAGATGCGGCACGATCCCGAGCGTGCACCCGAAGGCGGTGACCACGGAAAGACGCCCGCCGCCGCGTAGGCCGGCGGCGATGGTCAGGATTGCACCGGTGCCAGGCGTGGCGACGATGGCCAGCGAGGTCAGCAGGAAGGCAAGGCTCACGCTGCCGATACTGCCGTGTCCTCAGCGAAAGTGCGGGATGATTTTCTCACCCCACTGCCGGATGGTTTCCATGCACACTTCCTGGGGCACGGTGCCCATCTGGATCATGCACTGCACCTCGTCCACCCCGACGGCTTCCATCCGCTTGACGAACTCCATCGCGTAGTCCGCCGTCCCGTACGCGTGATCGACGTTGTACGTGCTGGTCGAGGTCGGCGTCACCGGGATGTTCGCCTCGTGCAGCCGGGCCACGAGGAGTTCGGCGTTGCGTGCCATCGCCGCGACGTTGTCGTCGTTCTCGGTGTCCTCGGTCGGCTCGGGGGCGCCCGCGTACCAGTGGGCGATGCTCTCGGCAAAGAAGCGCTGCCCCCGCGCTCCGATGCGGAACGCCTCCTCACCGTCGTCAAGGACGATCGTGGGCAGCAGCGCGGAGAAGAAGTCGTTCTGCACGCTGGAGACGAAGCGCTCGCCGGTGCGCTTCTCGCACGTCTCGCGATAGAGGTCGTGGTACTCGCGTACCTCATCGATGCCGGCGAAGCCGAGCACCATCGCGCCGACCCCGTACTCCGCGGCGAGCTGCACGGTCGCCTTCTTGCTGCAGGCCATGTACAGCGGCGGGTGCGGCATCTGGACCGGACGCGGGAGGATCGGATGCGGGGCGATCTTCAGTTCACCGTCCCAGGAGAACTCGTCCTGCTCCCACATCCGGCTGATCATGTTCAGCGACTCCTCGACTTCGAGGTACGTGCGCTCCGGGTCGACGCCGCACAGCGACATCTCCTGCAGTGTCGCCCCGCGTCCGGCACCGAGGTCGAGCCGCCCGCCGGAGAGGGTGTCGAGCATCGCCGCGCGCTCGGCGACGCGGACGGGGTGGTTGTAGTTGAAGGGCATCAGGACGACGCCGTGCCCGACCCGGATGGTCGTGGTCTTGGCCGCCACCCAGGTCAGGAAGATCTCCGGTGCGCTCATGTGGGCGTAGCGCTTGAGCGAGTGGTGCTCCGGCGCCCAGATGCGGTCGAAGCCCATCTGCTCGCCGAGGATGGCCTGCTCCACCGAATCGAAGATCAGCTGGTGCTCGCGTTCGACTGTCGGATTGGCCAGCTGAACCTCGAAACCCATCGCGAACTTCATCCGAGCCCCTCCGTTTTGTTATGACTCATCCATGAGCAAGCTGACGCCAGCCGCCGCGACCGTTGTCGAAGCGATGGAGGCGAATTTCCCACAGCTGGAATTGCTGCCCGCCGCCGAGGGTCGCCGGCTGGTGGCGACGGCACCTCGGCCGCCGTTGCCCGTCATCGCCGTAGCCGAGGTGTTCGACCGGACGATCCCCGGACCTGGGGGCGACCTTCCCGTGCGGGTCTTCAGACCGCGAGCCGCGGAGCGCCTTCCGGTGGTGGTGTACTTCCACGGCGGCGGCTTCGTCATCGGCGACCTCGACACGTATGACCGCGGCTGCCGTGCTCTCGCCGTAGGAGCAGACGCGATCGTCGTCTCCGTGGACTATCGACTGGCACCCGAGCACCCCTACCCGGCGGCCGTCGACGATGCCGATGCTGCCCGCCGGTGGACCGCGGCGCACGTGGCCGAGCTGGGCGGTGACCCGAAGCGGATGGCCGTGGCCGGCGACAGCGCCGGGGGAACACTGGCCGCTGTCACGGCAGTTCACGCGCGCGACGAGGCTCATGCGCTACGCGCCCACCTGCTCATCTACCCGGGGACGCAGATGCGCGCGCTGACGGCATCGCGTAAGGAGTTCGCCGGCGCGGGCTACTTCCTGCACGAAGCGACCATGGAATTCTTCGAGGAGTCCTACCTCAACGGTGCCTCGGCGGACGACCCCGACGTCTCACCGCTGCTCACCCCCGACCTGACCGGCCTGCCGCCGGCACACGTGGTGCTGCCCGAATGCGATCCGCTGCACGACGAGGGCCTCGCCTACGCGGAAAGGCTTGCAGCCGCTGGAGTTTCGACCGTCACGGCGGAGTACGCCGGCATGTTCCACGGCTTCTTCAACCTCGGCCACGTGCTCCCCGAGGCCGCTGAGGCGTCCGACGCGGCGTACGCCTGGCTGCGTCAACGGCTGCACGCCTGACCTCGCGCCGGTGCTTGTGGGGCACGGCCCATCGCAGCGGCCATCTGCGAGGATCTGCCCATGTTCGAGTCCTCGACCGCCGAACCGGAGATCCGCAATCCGCACGCCGGAATGCCCTTCTCCGACGCCGACGATGTCATCGCTGCGGCGCTGCGCGATGTGAGCGTGCCTGCGCTGTGCTGCTCCCTCGTGCACATGACCGGAGACCTGTCGTGGGTGAGGGAGCTGACGCTGCCCAAGCTGGCCGGCTCCGGGGAGTACCAGTGCGGCCTGACGCCGGAGGTACAGGACGCGGTTCGTACCCGCGCCCTTCCGGCCATTGCCGCCTACCGCGACGGGGGCTGCGAGCCGTATCCGCTGAGCCGCGCCGACCTGGTCGAGATGATGTCGTTCCTCGCGACGACGCCGCTCGACGGGGTGCGGCTCGGGGCGATGCTGCTCGAAGATCTGCACTACGACGGCGCTGACAGCCGCGCGATCACCTGGGGCGGCGACATCCCCGCCGACGTCAAAGCTGACGCGCCCGTCGTCGTCATCGGGGCGGGGGAGTCCGGGATCCTCGCCGGCATCCGGCTGCGGCAGGCCGGGCTGCCGTTCACCATCATCGACAAGAACGACGGCCCGGGCGGTACCTGGTGGGAGAACCGTTACCCGGGAGCGCGCGTCGACGTCGGCAGTCACCAGTACTGCTATTCGTTCGAGCCCTCGTTCCACTGGAGCGAGTACTACTGCCGCCAGCCCGAGCTGCGCGCCTATTTCGCTGACGTCGTCGGCAAGTACGGCCTGGCGCCCCATTGCCGGTTCGGCACCACAGCCCGGTCCATCGTGTGGGACGAGGAGTCGGCACGCTGGAAGGTCGAGGTCTGCGGCCCAGCCGGGTCCGAGGTCCTGGATGCGCGATTTGTGATCAGCGCGGTCGGTTCGCTCAACCTGCCCCAGCTTCCTGAGATCCCGGGCATGGAGGACTTCAAGGGCACGTCCTTCCACTCGACCCGATGGCCGGATGGCCTCGACCTGTCCGGCCTTCGCTTCGCCCTCATCGGCGCCGGCGCCAGCGGATTTCAGATCGCGCCCACGATTGCGCCGATCGTCGACCAGCTGACCATCTATCAGCGCACCGCGCAGTGGATGATCCCCAATCCGCTGTATCGATCGCCCGTTCCCGCGGGAGATCGCTGGGCCCAACGCCATCTGCCCTTCTATGCACGATGGTTTCGCTTCCTGCAGACGTATCCCGGCATGTCGGTCGACCTCGCCACGTACCGGTTCGACCCCAGCTATCCGCACCTTGATGGCTACGCGGTCAACGCGACGAACGCGGAGCGCCGGCAGCTGCTCGAAGGCTGGATCCGGTCTCAGCTGGGCGGCAGGGCGGACCTCGTCGAGAAGTCGATCCCCGACTATCCGGCGGTCGGAAAGCGGATCCTGCAGGACGACGGCTTCTGGCTGCGTTCCCTCAAGGCACCCAACGTGGAACTCGTTCGCACGTCCATCGAGCGCATCACGGCGACCGGGGTCGTCACCACTGACGGCGAGCTGCGCGAGGCCGACATCATCTGCTACGCGACGGGCTTCAAGCACAACGACTTTCTCGCGTCCATGAAGGTGATCGGACGCGGCGGCGCCGACTTGCGTGAGCAGTGGGGCGATGAGCCGACCGCATACCTCGGAATCACGATGCCGAACTTTCCCAACCTCTTCGCCGTCTATGGGCCGGGGACGAACCTCGCCCACAGCTCGAGCCTGTTCTTCCACTCCGAGTACCAGGTCGGCCACGCGATGGACGCGATTCACGCGGTGCTTTCGGCGCGAGCCCGCGAGATCGAGGTCCGGGCAGACGCCCACGACAAGTACGCGGTGTGGCACCAGTCCGAGATCAGCCAGCTCGTCTGGGCACATCCGTCGATCAAGCACAGCCACTACAAGAATCCGGCGGGCAAGGTCTACACGCTCTCGCCGTGGGCCGTCGACCATTACTGGGAGCTGACCCGCCATCTCGATCCGGATGCGTACGTCATCCGCTGAGCCGGCGCCAGCTCCCTCACTCGTGCTGGCTGTCCCGGTCCCCACTGGCTGCTCCCCGGTCAAGAACGTCGGATCCGCTTCACCGGCGGCACTGCAGGAAGTGGAGAGCATTACGCCACCCCGCCCGGTGACTACCACGTCGTGGTCGCCGTGCCGTTGTACGGTCCTGCCGCACCCGGCCAGCTGGTCAGCCCGGGAGTGCCACTGCGGGTGACGTAGCGCCCCGATGCGGACGAGCGCTAAAGCAGCCATCCTCGCTACGCTGCTCCGGAAATGGCGATAACTGAGGATGAGCCGGACTCCGCGGCCGGCAGGCTGGCGTCATTGCGGCCGTACAACCTGGCCGCGGGTTGCCTGCACCTGGTCCAGGCGCTGGTCATCGTCATAGTCGCGAACGGCTTCGCTCTGCCGGTGCGGGCCACCTACCTGACCGGCCCGCCGGGACCGGGCGTGGGGCAGCAACCGCACGTCCTGTTCCACCTGGGTTTTGCCGGCGCGATCGCCGCGTTCTTCGGTCTCTCGGCCCTGGCTCACTTCACTGTGGTCGGTCCCGCTTGGGGGAGCTACCAGACGCAGCTTCGCCTGCAGCGCAACCCGTTCCGCTGGATCGAGTACTCGCTGAGCGCGTCCATCATGATCGTTCTGATCGCCATGCTGGTCGGTATCAGCGATGTCGCGGCGCTGATCGCACTGATTGGCGTCAACGGCTCCATGATCGGGTTCGGTTGGATGCAGGAGCGCTACGAGCGCGCCGGGGAGGGGCTCGGTCCGTTCTGGATCGGCTGCCTTGCCGGCATCGTCCCGTGGCTCGCCATCGCGATCTACCTCGCCGGTCCGGGAGCCGCCAAGCATCCTCCGGGATTCGTGTACGGCATCTTCTTCTCGCTGTTCGCCTTCTTCAACTGCTTCGCGATCAACCAGTACCTGCAGTACAAGCAGATCGGGAAGTGGAAGGACTACCTGTTCGGCGAACGCGTCTACGTGACGCTGTCCCTGACAGCGAAGAGCCTCCTCGCCTGGCAGATCTTCGCGTCCACCCTGGCGTCGTCCACCGGGAATTGAGCGCTGGCCGCGCTTGAGGTAGACGATGAATGGATGACGACGATCTCGCGGCGGCGTTCCGCGGCTGGTCTCGCCGCGTCATTGGCCGCCGTATCGGCTGCGGCCGGCATCGGGGGCGCTGGCACGGCAGCCAGCGTGAAGACCTGGTATCCGACGCTCGACCGGCCGTCCTGGCGGCCTCCTGACGAAGCGTTCGGTCCGGTATGGACCGTGCTGTACGCGGCCAACGCCGTCTCGGCCTGGCTGGTGTGGCGGGCCGACCCGACCGGAAGCCGTCCCGCACTCAACCTGTACGGCGCCCAGCTCGCCCTGAACGCGGCGTGGCCGCTGCTGTTCTTCGGCCTCAAGCGCCCGGGGCTGGCTCTCGTCGAGATCGCACTGCTGTGGGTGGCGATCGCCGCGACGGTGGTGGCCTTCGCCCGGCGGCATCGGGTGGCCGCGCTCCTGCTCGTCCCCTATCTCGTGTGGGTCACGTTCGCGATGGCGCTCAACCGCGAGCTGTGGCGTCGAAACCGCTGACCGGGTACCGGGTTGGGATGGCGTGTCCACCCGAAAGGAGCTACAGCTCAGGCAGCGGGAGAGTCTCTACGGGGGTGCTGCCCCCTATCCGGCGGAACATGATGTCGAAGCGCCTGCGGGCGAAGCTCCAGCCGTCCAGGCGGACGTACTCGTCTCGGTAGACGCCTCCGACCCGAAGCTCTTGACCGTCTCGTAGCCCGAACTCGGTGACGTGCCAGCGGCCGGTTGCCCGGTCTCCGTCGACCCAGACCCGGCTGGTGTGCGCGCAATGCATGAGACCCGTCCAGTGACCGAAGAGTTCGTCAGCGAAGGACCGGATGTCGTCCTGCCCTTGATGAGTGCCCCAGTTCACGACTTCCCAGATCCCATCGGGTGCGAACAGGGCGGTCACCGCAGCTGCATCCAACCGGTTGACAGCGTCGGCGAAGTCTGCGACGAGGTCGTTGATGGCAAGCCTGTCAGCGATGCTGTTCAAAGAAGCGTCCACTGTCGCCGTCCCCTCCGGTTCAGCGCTGTGATACCACCGCCGATGCACCAGCTCAGCGACCAACGCGCGTGATAAGCCGTGAAAGACCGTGAGGGAGGCCCCGAGCCCCTCCTTCCCCCGAATGGTCGCCCTTGCGCATGCGCAATCGGTAGCACCACCGGACGGGTGTCTCAGGACGGCAGCGGCGTACTCCCGATGGTTTCGTCGAACAGGTCCAGTACCGCGCGCCACGCCCGTGCCTCATGTGCCGGATGATGGCCGACTCCGGGAACCGTCGCGTCGGTGTGGGTGGTCGCGCCGGTGACCTTCCCGTCGGCGTCGCGCGGGGCGGCCCAGAACGCGTGTTGGGCTCCGCCGTAGTGGTGGGCTAGCCAGTCGATGCCTGCAGCTTGGAGCGTGGCGCCGAAGGTGAGCACCTGCTCGGGAGTGCAGATCGGATCGTCTGAACCTGTGCAGAGCAGGAAGGTGCCGGTCGCCTTCGTCCAGTCTTCAGGACGGGCGGCCGAGAGGCCCGGGTGTACCGCTGCAAGGGCTTTGAAGGGCACGCCATCCTTGGCGAGTTCGAGCACGATCGTGCCGCCGGCGCCGTAGCCGAGCGCGGCAAGCCGGTCGCTGTCGACGCCCGGCATTGCGAGCAACAGATCCAGCGCGGCGCGACCGACGGCCCGCATTCGATCGGGGTCGGCCAGCAGCGGCATCACCCGCGCCAGCATCGCCTCCGGTTCTCCGAAGTACGTCCTGCCGGCGTGGTAATCCATCGCCAAGGCGACGTAGCCGCGCTCGGCGAGTCGATCCGCGCGGCCGCGTTGATATTCCTCCAAGCCGATTCCGTCGTGACCGATCAGCACGGCGGGCCAGGGTCCCTGTCCGCTCGGCAGCGCCAGGTGGGCCGTCATCGTCAAACCGTCGATGTCGTAAGTGATTTCGCGCGTTACGGTCACCGGGTCGACGCTAACGACGCCGTGCCGTCGCGGGGAGGGGTATCCGCTCTCGGCCAAAGAACTTGCTATCTCCCTCGCGCACCTGATTCTCGCGTACGACTCTGCGGGCCGCGAGGGACGCTCAGGGACCTCGCGGCGTTGGGACACTGCCAGCAGCCGCCCAGCCGCCAATTCCGGGAGCCGTCCGTGCCCGTTGCCATCGCTGACCTGTCCGATCTTGCGGCGCAAGCCGAGCGTTTGATCGATCTCGGCTTGCACGAGAAAGCGGGCCTGACCGCCGGCGAACTGCGAACTGCGGCATCGGACGGGGAAAAGACAGGCGGTTTGCTCGTCATCCATCCGGACCTTTTTGCCGCCTCGGACCTGGCGCCGCTGATCGAACTCGCAGGAAAGCCCGGTTTCGTCGTCGAGGACATGACCGACGTCAGCGTGGCGATGACATGGCCAATTGGAGCCCCGACGAGGCCCTCCCGGCGCGGCTGGCGGTGGGACGCAGCCCGCTCACGCTGAATGAAGGCATCCACTGGCTGTTGCAGCAGCCGACGGTTCCCGAGCGTGGTCGCAGTTTCATGACGATCAGCCCGCGTCCCTGAAAGCTCCCAGCCGCGGCCGCAGGAGGTCGGACGTCCCCGAGTCGAACAGCCCCTCGCCCAGAACTTCAGGTCAAGGGGCTTTCCGCGTTGGGGTGAGTGACGGGACTTGAACCCGCGACACCCGGGATCACAACCCGGTGCTCTGCCAGCTGAGCTACACCCACCGTGTGGTCGCCAGGCGTCACCGCCGAACGAGCCTCGGACAGTCTATATGCGGTGGGATCGCTTCGCGACGGAAGAAGCGGACGGCGGACGGCCGCGATACTTCCGCGGAGGAATCCGTGAGCCCGGGGCCCGGATTCTGCCAGTGGCTCGAACTAGTGTTCGAGCATGACTTCGATCTCGTTGCTCCCTGGCCCGCCCCCGTCCGAGCCGCTGACGTTCGAGCAGCTCGCAGAACTGTCGGACGGGCAGGTGAAGAAGCAGCTGTCGACCTGGGCGGGGCGGATCGCGGCGGGCGAGGCGCGCCTGCTGGCCTATATCGGTGAGCTTGACGTGCGCAAAGGGTGGGTGGAGGACGGGATCGTGTCCTGTCAGGCTTGGCTCTCATGGCGGCTGGGGATGGGCTTGTCGGCGGCGTACGAGCGGTTGCGGGTCGCGCGGGCCCTGCGGAGGCTGCCGTTGACGTTCGCCGCGTTTCAGGCGGGGACGGTGTCGTTCAGTCAGGTACGCGCGCTGACCCGGATGCCGATCGAGGGTGACGAGGAGGCGTACCTGTCGCTGGCACGGCATGCCTCGGCCGCGCAGCTGGACCGTCTCGCCGGAGGCCTGCGGCGTGCTGCACGGCTGGCCGAGGATGCCGCCAAGGCCAGGAAGGGAGAAGTGGTTCCGGACCGCGGGCCGCGAGCGAGTGTGCGCTACGACGCCGACGGCGACCTGCTGATCACGCTGCGGCTGCCGGCCGCATCGGGGCAGCAGATGCTCGCTGCTCTCGACGCCGCCTGTGCCGACCTGGACGCCGATGCGTCGTCCCAAGCGGCGCCCGATTCTTCCGCGGAGGAATCCCGGCCGCCACGTGCCTCGAAGGGGGAGGGTTTCCTGGCACTGGCGAAGGCGTACCTGCAGGCTCGGGCCCAGACCCGGCCGAAGCGGGTCCGGCGGGATCGGGCGAAGCTGACCTGCCAGGTCGATCCGCTCTCGGGCTGGGTTCGGCTTCCCGACGAGGAGCTCTTGCCCCCGTCGGTCGCTGCTGCCGAAGGCCTGACGCTTCCCGGCGGGCTCCGGCTACGCCGGCTTCGCCGCCGTGATCTGACCCGCCATGACGCCGGCCGCGATCGCCGTGAGCCGGACCAGCGGCTACGCGACCTGATCGGGGCGATCGATGGCGAACGCTGCCGCTACCCGGGCTGCCGGCACACCCGCTGGCTGCAAGCCCATCACGTCTGGCACTGGCTGCTCGGCGGTCGCACCGACCTGGGGAATCTGATCTTGTTGTGCGAGCAGCACCATCGGTTCGTCCATCGCGAAAAGACCCGGCTCATCCTGAACCCCCGGAGCCGGGAACTGCAAGTCGAGACCGCGAATGGAACGCCCGTCCCCGACCGGCCCCGGCCCCCGTGGGCAGACGCCGAAGATCTCGATCGGCACATCCCCGCCGACGCGATCCGCCCCGAACTCGACGATCGACGGCTCGACCTGCACTACGCGGTCGAAGTACTGCTTCACCGCGCGAAGATCCTCAATCGGGCGGCGGCGTGACGTCCTCACCGCGGATCCGGGCTGCCACCGCGCGGGCCTGCTCGCTCGTCGGCCCCGGCTGCGGCACGAAGACGGTCTCGCGGTAATAGCGCAGCTCCTCGACGCTTTCCAGGATGTCGGCCAGTGCGCGATGGCCGCCGCGCTTGCTTGGCGAGGCGTAGTACGCACGCGGGTACCAGCGGCGCGCCAGCTCCTTGACCGACGAGACGTCGACCATGCGGTAGTGCAGATACGCGTCGAGCGCCGGCATGTCGCGGGCAATGAAGCCGCGGTCGGTGGCGATCGAGTTGCCGCACAGGGGCGCCTTGCGAGCCTCGGGCACGTGTTGGCGGATGAAGTCGAGCACCTGGGCCTGGGCGTCGGCGAGCGTGAGGCTCGACGCGAGCACCGCTTCGTCGAGTCCCGATTCCTTGTGCATGGCCACCACGACCGGGTCCATCTCGCGCAGCGCTTGCTCGGGCGCTGCGATGACCAGGTCGATCCCGTCGCCGAACAGATTCAGCTCGCCGTCGGTGACCAGGCACGCCACTTCGAGCAGCCGGTCGCGGGACAGATCCAGCCCCGTCATCTCGCAGTCGATCCAAACGAGGCGGTCATCCACGTTGGCGAACGTAACCCGCCGTCGCCTTCCGTGGCGCCTGGCGCGCGGAGTCCGCTGGACACGAGTGGCCCCACAGCTCATACCCAGCTGCGTGCTCGCGAAGGTGAGGCAGCACAATGAACCTCGATCACGTCACCAGTCGTAGCGCAGGCGCCTCGCTGACGCATACTGGTGGAAAGAGACGAGCCTGGAGGAGCACCGGTGACCTACGTCATCGCCGAGAGTTGTGTAGATCTCAAGGACAAGGCGTGCATTGAAGAGTGCCCGGTTGACTGCATCTACGAGGGCAACCGGATGCTCTACATCCAGCCTGACGAGTGCGTTGACTGCGGAGCCTGTGAGCCCGTCTGCCCGGTAGAGGCGATCTACTACGAGGACGACGTTCCGGAGCAGTGGAAGGCCTACACCGAGGCCAACGCTGTGTTCTTCGCCGAAATCGGCTCGCCGGGCGGTGCGTCGAAGATCGGGCTGATCGATTCCGACGCCCCGATCGTGGCCGCCCTCCCGCCGCAGGAGCACGACGAATAGCCGCGATCAGCGTCCCGAGCCGATCTCTCCCGGACTTTCCGTGGGATCGGCTCGTTCCGTACGCCGATAAGGCTCGCGCCCACCCCGGCGGCATCGTCGACCTGTCGGTCGGCACGCCCGTCGATCCCACACCCGAGGTCGTCCAGGCGGCGCTTTCGGCGGCGTCGGACGCACCGGGCTACCCGCTGACGATGGGCACGGCGGCGCTGCGCGAAGCCTTGACCGGTTGGTGCGTCCGCCGGCTCGGGGCGCCGCAAGGCATCGGCGTGCTGCCGACCGTGGGCAGCAAGGAGCTCGTCGCGCTGCTGCCCTCGCTGCTCGGGATCGGCGCCGGTGAGACGGTGGCGCTGCCGGCTCTCGCCTATCCCACCTATGCGGTCGGGGCGCTGCTGTCCGGGGCGACGCCGGTGACCTACGCGAGCCTGCTGGAGCTGGGTCCGGCGCGGGTACGCCTGCTGTGGGTCAACTCGCCGGCTAACCCGACCGGTCAGGTGCTGCCCGCCGAGCACATGGCCAAGATCGTCGCTTGGGCTCGGGAACGCGGGACGATCGTCGTCAGCGACGAGTGCTACTTCGAGCTCGGCTGGGACGCCGAGCCGGTCAGCGTCCTCGACCCACGGGTCTGCGGCGGGGACCCCACCGGGCTGCTCGCGGTCCATTCGCTCTCGAAGCGCTCCAATCTCGCCGGTTACCGAGCGGCCTGGGTCGCGGGCGATCCGGCCTTGGTGGCCGCCCTGCTGGAGGTGCGCAAGCACGCCGGACTGATGGTTCCCGATCCGGTGCAGGCGGCGATGGTGGCGGCGCTGGGCGACGATGCTCACGTCGCCGAGCAGCGTGAGCGGTACGCCCGCCGGCGCGCGGTGCTCCGGCCGGCGCTCGAGGCGGCCGGAATGCGCATCGAGCACAGCGCGGGCGGTCTCTACCTGTGGGCGACCCGGGGCGAGGATTGCTGGACGACGGTCGAGGAGCTGGCCTCGCACGGGATCCTGGTGGCGCCGGGGGAGTTCTACGGGCCCGCCGGGCAGCAGTTCGTCCGGGTCGCGCTAACCGCCAGCGATGAGCGCATCGCTCAGGTCGGGGCTCGGCTGAGCTGCTAAACGGCGGCGCCGGTCACGGGCGCCACCGAACGAGAAGACGATTAGCGCCGCCCAGATCAGGATGCAACCGACGAGCCGGTCGGCGGGCAACGGTTCGTGCCGCACCAGGACGCCGACCAGGAATTGCAGCGTCGGCGTGAGGTACTGCAGCAGGCCCATCGTCGTCAGCGAGACGCGCGTGGCTGCGGCGCCGAAGAGCACCAGCGGGACGGCCGTGACCACCCCGGCGCTGACCAGCATGGTGCTGTGTCCGGCCCCGTGGCCGAACGTCCCCCGCCCGGTAGCCGCCAGCACGACGATGACCAGCAAGGCGGGCAGGGCGAGAACCGCCGTCTCGACGGTCAGCCCCTCCAGCGCCGGAGCGCCCACCCGCTTCTTCAGAAACCCGTAACCGGCGAACGAGAACGCGAGGATGAGCGCGATGTACGGCAGCCGCCCGTAGCTGATGGTCAGCACGGCGACGGCGCATCCCGCGAGGCCGACGGCGATCCATCCGGTGGTCGAGAGCCGCTCGCGGAGGACGACCACGCCGAGCATCACGGTGATCAGCGGATTGATGAAGTAGCCCAGCGCCGTCTCGACGACGTGGTGGGAGTTGACGCCGTAGATGTAGACGCCCCAGTTGAGCGCGAGCAGGACGGCTGCCAACGCGAGCAGGCCGAGGCGGCGGCGATCGGCCAGCGCCGGGCGTACCCACGCCCACTGGCGGCGGATGGCGAGCACCAGAGCAACGGCGACCAGGCTCCACAGGCACCGGTGGGCCAGGATCTCGCCCGAACCGGCGGGCTCCAGGAGCGGGAAGTACAGCGGGAAAAGCCCCCAGATCCCGTACGCGGCAATCCCGAACAGGATCCCGCGACGGTCTTCGTTCATAGCGTCTACCACGCTACGGGTAAGGGTGGACTGGAACACGTCAGTATTGGCCTGCTTGGTGCGGAGGGAGGACCGTGAGCCTGTCGCTGGAGGATCGCCTGGCGATTCACGAGCTGCTCGCGCTGCATGGACATCTGATGGACGACGGTGCTCTCGACCGGCTCGGCGACCTCTTCACGGCAGATGTCGGCTATGACCTCGAGGGCTTCGGACTCGGTGTGCTGGTCGGCATCGATGCCGTACGCCACGCGGCCTTGGCGGTGGGGGAGCGCAACCCGGTGGGCCATCACGTCACGAACGTGATCATCGTTTCCTCTGACGCGAACGGCGAAAGCGCGATGGTGCGCTCGAAGGGCATTGGGATCCTCGCCGACGGTTCGTGCGGGAGCGTGAACTACGAGGACGTGGTGATCCGTCAGCCCGATGGATGGCGCATCGCCTCGCGCAAGGTTGTCGCGCGCCGGGACGCCTTGGGCGGGTTGGCCGGATGAACGCGGCGATGAAGGCTCGCCAAATAGGGTCGGACTATGAGCACGCCTAACACCACGCCCAGCCCGATTGACGCTGCCATCGACGACCTGTGGGAGCGACGCGAGGGGCTGAGCCCGGCGGACGAAGACGCGCGCAAGCTCGTGGTCGCGGCCGTCGATCAGCTTGACGCCGGCGAGGCGCGGGTCGCGTTCGTCGACCCCGCAAGCAACGAGGTCGTCGTCGACGAGCGGGCCAAGCGGGCGATCCTGCTGTCGTTCAAGGTGCTCGAGATGGGCGAGTCGGCGGCCGGCGATTTCCATTACCACGACCGGATGCCGCTGAAGACCCGCTTCGACGGCGTGCGCGTCGTCCCCGGAGCGATCGCCCGCTGGGGCTCCTACCTGGCGCCGGGTGTCGTGCTCATGCCGAGCTACGTGAACATCGGCGGCTACGTCGGTGCTGGGTCGATGGTCGACACCTGGGCCACCGTCGGATCGTGCGCCCAGGTGGGGGAGCGGGTGCACCTGTCCGGTGGGGTCGGGCTCGGGGGAGTGCTCGAGCCGCCCAACGCGATCCCGGTCGTCATCGAGGACGACGCGTTCGTCGGATCGCGCAGCATCGTGGTCGACGGCGCCCGGGTGCGCCGCGGTGCGAAGCTCGGCGCCGGCTGCATTCTGACGGCCAGCACGCGGGTTTTCGACGCGACGAGCGGTGACGAGCTGCCGCGCGGTGAGGTGCCGGAGCGCGCGGTCGTGGTCGGGTCCAGCAAGGTGCGGTCGTTCCCCGGCGGCGAGTTCGCGATGCCGTGCTTGCTCGTGCTGCGCACGCTGGCCGAAGGTGAGATCCACGACAAGCTCGCTCTCAACGACGTCCTTCGCGAGCACGGCGTCTCGACGTGACCGCGCTGGAGCTGCATGCCGACCCGGTCGAGCTGACCGCGGCCCTCGTCGACACCCGCAGCGAGAGCGGCTCCGAGGGTCCGCTGGCAGACGCGATCGAGGTGTCGTTGCGCGGTCTCCCGCACCTTCGAGTGGAGCGGGACGGCGATGCGGTGGTGGCGTTCACCGAGCTGGGCCGCACAAGACGGGTGGTGCTCGCCGGCCATCTGGACACGGTGCCGATCGTCGACAACGTGCCTTCCCGCCGCGATGGCGAGCGCCTGTACGGCTGCGGCACGTCCGACATGAAATCGGGCATCGCCGTGCTGCTGCACCTTGCCGCCACGGTGCCCGAGCCGACCAGCGACGTCACGTACGTCTTCTACGACAACGAGGAAGTCGAGGCGGCCCGCAACGGGCTGCGCCGGCTCGCCGAGCACCACGCCGACTGGCTGTCCGCAGACCTCGCGGTGCTGCTCGAGCCGACCGACGCGGTCATCGAGGCGGGTTGCCAGGGCACGCTGCGGGTCGAGGTCACCGCGGCGGGAAAGCGGGCCCACAGCGCCCGCTCCTGGCTGGGGGACAACGCGATTCATGCTGCGGCGCCGCTACTTTCGGCGTTGGCGGCGTACCAGCCGAGGTCGGTCGACATCGACGGGTGTGTCTACCGCGAGGGCCTTTCGGCCGTGCGGATCAGCGGGGGAGTCGCCGGCAATGTGGTGCCCGACTCCTGCACGGTCACCATCAACTTCCGGTTCGCGCCGGACCGCACGGAGTCCGAGGCGCTGGCGCATGTGCAGGACGTGCTGGCGCCGCATGCCGTCACCCTGGTCGACTCCGCATCCGGCGCGCTGCCGGGCCTCAGCGCCCCCGCCGCGCGCGATTTCGTCGCAGCCGCGGACGCCGGGGCACCGCGCGCCAAATACGGATGGACCGACGTCGCCCGGTTCGCCGCGCTCGGGATCCCCGCGGTCAACTACGGCCCGGGCGATCCCAACCTCGCCCATACGCGCGAGGAGTCCATCGACGTCGCGCGCATCGGGGATGTGGCCGGCGTCCTCAAGCGGTACCTGAGCCAGCGGGGCTAGATGTCGAGCCCCACGTACTTGGTGGACAGGTATTCCTCGATGCCCTCGAAGCCGCCCTCGCGCCCGAAGCCGCTCTGCTTGATGCCGCCGAAAGGGGCGGAGGGGTTGGAGATCAGCCCCTTGTTGAGGCCGACCATCCCGGTCTGCAGTCCCTCGACCATGCGCATCGCGCGCCCGAAGTCGCGGGTGAAGACGTACGCCACCAAGCCGAACTCGCTGTCGTTCGCGGCGGCGAGTGCCTGCCGCTCGGTGGTGAACGTCGCCACCGGCGCGACGGGTCCGAAGATCTCCTCGCGCAGCAGCCGCGCGTCGGGCGGCACGTCGGCCAGCACGGTGGGCGCGTAGAAGTAGCCCGCGTCGCCGACCGGCTGGCCGCCGACGCGCACCGATGCGCCGCGCTTGGTCGCGTCGTCCACCAGCTCGGCGACCTTGTCGCGCTGGGTTGCGTCGATGAGCGGCCCGACCCGCGGGCCGCCTTCCGTGCCGCGTCCGACGACCAAAGCCCCCATCTTCTCGGCGAGTTTTGCGGTGAATTCCGGAGCCACCGACTCTTCGACGTGAAAGCGGTTGGCGGCCACGCACGACTCGCCCATGTTGCGCATCTTGGCGACCATCGCCTGCTCGACGGCGAGATCGATGTCGGCGTCGGCGAAGACGATGAATGGCGCGTTCCCGCCGAGCTCCATCGACAGCCGCAGGAGGCGCCCGGACGACTGCTCCATCAGCAGCCGCCCGACTTCCGTCGACCCGGTGAAAGACAGCTTGCGCAACCGCGAATCCTCAAGCAGCGGCTTGACGACCGAACCGCTCGAGGACGACGTGAGGATGTTCAGCACGCCATCGGGCAGGCCCGCGTCGCGCAGGAGCTGCCCGAGCGTCAGCATCGTCAGCGGAGTCTGGCTCGCCGGCTTGACGACCATCGTGCATCCGGCCGCAATGGCCGGGCCGATCTTGCGGGTGCCCATGGCCGCCGGGAAGTTCCACGGCGTCACCAGCAGGCACGGCCCGACCGGCTGCTTCATCGTCAGCAGCCGTCCTTTTCCACTGGGCTCGTTCGAGTAGCGGCCGGCGATGCGCACGGCCTCCTCGGAGAACCAGCGGAAGAACTCGGCCGCGTAGGTGATCTCTCCGGCGGATTCGGTAAGGCTCTTGCCCATCTCCAGCGTCATGACGAGGGCCAGCTCGTCCTGCCGGGCGACCATCGCCTCGAAGGCGCGGCGCAGGATCTCGCCCCGTTCCCGCGGCGGCGTCGCAGCCCAGTCAGCAGCGGCCTCGTCGGCAGCGGTCAGCGCGGCGAGCGCGTCGGCGGGCGTGCCGTCCGCGACCTCGCACAGTGGCCGGCCGGTGGCCGGGTCCTCGACCGAGAACGTCTTGCCGGTCGAGGCGTCGCGCCACTGCCCTCCGATCAGCAGCTGCTTGGGTACGGCGGCGATCGCTTGCTGCTCGCTGGGCACAGTGGGTTCGGTGGGCATCCCACAGGCCTACCCGCACCCACGCTCCTGTAGCAAGTGCCGTCCGTCCCCTAGCGTGGGCCCGTGCCTACGCCTTCCGTCGATCCCGACCGTCCGCCGGCAAACGGATCACTCGATCCCGAAGACGCCGGCCCCGAGCGCCGCCGCGGTCCGGTGCTCTTGCGCCGATCCCAGGTGCAGCCGTCCACCACCGACCAGCGGCTGCTCGACACCCGCGGCCCGTCCGACTGGGTGCATGCCGATCCCTGGCGGGTGCTGCGCATTCAGAGCGAGTTCGTCGAAGGTTTCGGGCTGCTGGCCGAGGTGCCGGCGGGCGGTCACCGTCTTCGGCTCGGCCCGCACCCCGGCGGACCATCCCGACTACGCGGCGGCGCATCGCGGTCGGGGAGGCGCTCGCGCGCGCCGGGTGGGCGGTGATCACCGGCGGCGGGCCGGGCTCGATGGAGGCGGTGAATCGGGGCTGCCAGGAAGCCGGCGGCCTGTCGATCGGCCTCGGCATCGAATTGCCGTTCGAGCAGAGGCTGAACCACTGGGTCGATCTCGGGGTCAACTTCCGCTACTTCTTCGTACGCAAGACGATGTTCGTCAAGTACGCGCAGGCGTTCGTCATCCTGCCGGGAGGCTTCGGCACGCTGGACGAGCTGTTCGAGGCGTTGACGCTGGTGCAGACCCGCAAGGTCACCCAGTTTCCGGTCGTCCTGATGGGCGTCGACTACTGGCAGGGCCTGTTGGACTGGATACGCGGCTCGCTGCTCGGCACTGGCCGGATCGGCGCCGCGGACCTGGACCTGATGACGATCACCGACGACGTCGACGAGGCCATCGCCGCGATCAACGCCAGTCAGTGACCGACCGGGCCGGCGCTACTTGGCGGCGCGCTGGATGACGAGTTCGGCCGTCTCCGTGTCGCCGCTGACCTTGGCGAGCACGACGGCGTCCTGACCCGCCTTCACGCCGCTGATCGAGCCCTTCGTGCCATCGACCCTGACCCGCGTGCTGGAGTCGACCGTGTAGCTCTGGCTGACTCCGTCCTTGCTGGTGAGCGTGATCGACGTCGACGACACCGCGTTGACCGTGCCGCGCTGCTCGGCGACGACCGTCGGCTTCCCGTCCTTACCTTCTACCGTGAACTCGCCGTGCAGCAGGCGACCCTGCAGCTTGCCGAGGCGTCCGGCCCGGCCGGCCTTACCCGCGCCGGCGGTGGGCTTGGTGCTCGGGGTCGTCGCCGCCGGAATGGTGGCAGCGGTGGTCAGTGTGCTGGCGCCGGTTGTGCTGCCCTTGCTCGTGCTGCCGGTGGTGGTCGCCGCCGTCGCCACGCCGCCAGCGGCAATGGCGCCGACCGCCACCCAACCGGCGGCGCGGATGGCGCGTCCTGGCTTACCCATGTGAGTTCCCTTTCTTCGATGAGGGCTCAAGCATCGGTGCCATTTCCGAGGGAGTGATGCGGTTCTCGTTCGAGGAATGTAAAGCCCGAAAATCAGGCGAGCCCGCGCCTTCCCACGGCGAGATCCCGGCTTCCGGCGATGGCCCGCACGGTGTCGATGACGCGTCGGGTGGCCAGCACCGAGTGGGTACGCACCACCCGCGCGCCGAGCCAGACGGCGATCGCGGTGGCGGCCATGGTGGGCTCGAAGCGATCGGTCACCGGCAGATCGAAGATCTCGCCGAGGAAGTCCTTGTTGCTCATCGCGACGAGTACGGGCCAGCCGGTCCGGGTGAGCTCCGGCAGCCGCCGGGTGGCCTCCAGCGAGTGCCGGCTGTTCTTGCCGAAGTCGTGGCCGGGATCGATCAGGATCGCGTCGCGGCGCACGCCCAGCGCGGCCGCGCGTTCTGCGAGACCGACCACGGTCTGCCGGATGTCGCCGACCACGTCGTCATAGCTGATCCGGTGAGGACGGGTCCGCGGCGGCAGGTGCCCCGCATGCGTGCAGACCAGCCCAAGCCCGAACTCGGCGGCGACCTCGGCGAGCTCGGGCTCCGGACCGCCCCAGGCGTCGTTCAGCAGATCGGCGCCCTCCGCTGCGGCGGCGCGCCCCACCTCGGCGCGCCAGGTGTCCACCGAGATGACCACGTCGGGGTGCCGCGCGCGCAGCGTGGCGACGAACCCTGACACCCGGCGCAGCTCTTCGGCGGTGTCGACGACCAGCCCTGGTGCCGCTTTCACCCCGCCCACGTCGAGGATTTCGGCACCCTCGCCCACGGCCCGGTCGGCGGCGTCCAGCGCCTCGGCCTCGCCGAAGGTCGCCCCGCGGTCGTAGAAGGAGTCGGGTGTGCGGTTGATGATCGCCATGAGGGCGACGTCGGTTTGCTCGAACGTGCGTGACCCCAGCCTCAGCTCCACGGTGTCGACTCTTTCAGATGCCAAACTGTCCGCATGGCGCTCGCCATCGAGATCCTTTTCGCCGCCGCGGTACTGCTTGCCGCGGGGCTGTTCGCCGCGGGCCGCATCGACGGCGTGTCGCGGGCCGTCCCCGACGCGCCGCCCGGCCTGCCCGACGGTGAGGTGACGCCGGAAGCGCTGCGCGCGGTCACCTTGCCCGTGGTGGTCCGCGGCTACCGGATGGCTGACGTCGACGAGGTGCTCGAACGCGCGGCGGCCGAACTCGAGCGGGCCCGTGCCGCCGCGGGCATCCGCATGCGACCGTTACCCACACCCGGGCCGGTGCCGTTCGAGCGGCCCGTGCCGTTCGACCGTCCGGCGCCGAGCGATGCGGCTGAGCCGGAGGCCGCGTCCGGCCACGACGTCATCGATGGTTGAGCTCCGGGCCGCCGTCGACGTCGCCGCGCCGCCCGAGCAGGTCTTCCGGGCGCTGACCGACTGGTCACGCCAGGGCGAGTGGATGCCCGGAACGACCGTCCGGGTCACCAAAGGGGCCGGTGACGCCGTCGGCGACGAGATCGTGGCGCGCACGGCCCTGCCCGGTATCCGCCGCGTCGGCTTCGACGACCCGATGCGCATCACCAGCTGGGAGCCCCCGCTGCGCTGCGAGGTTGCCCATCTCGGACGGGTGGTGCGCGGCGGCGGAGTGTTCGTGGTCACGCCGGATGGCGCTGACCCGACGAACGCGTCGACGTTCAGCTGGATCGAATGGGTCGACCCACCCCTCGGGCTGGTCGGCCAGGCGGCCCTACGCGCCGTCCGGCGCCCCACGCAGGCCGCGTTGCGGGTGGCGCTGCGCCGGTTCGCCCGGTGGGTCGAGCTCAGTCGCCGGTGAACGTCGGCTGCTCCTTCGCGAAGAACGACGCGACGCCGCCGAGGTGGTCGGCGGTGCGGCCGATCTGCTCCTGAAGGTCGGCCTCCAGCGCGAGTGACTCGGGCAGGCTCTGCGTCGCCGCCGCGAAAAGCGTGCGCTTGATCGCGGCGAACGCAGCGGTCGGCCCGGCCGCCAGGCGCAGCGCCAGCTCGCGCGCCGAGTCGGCCAGCAGCTCGTCGTCGACGACCCCGTTCACCAGCCCCAGCTCCAGCGCGCCCTCTGCCGAGACCCGCTCGTTGAGGTACATGAGCGCCGCCGTCTTGGCCGTGCCGACGAGCCGGCTGAGGCTCCAGGTGATGCCCGAGTCGCCGGCCAGTCCGATGCCGGTGAAGGCGGTCGCGAACACCGCTGAACGCGCGGCCCAGCGCAGGTCACAGGCCAGTGCGAGGCCCAGCCCCGCGCCCGCGACGGCGCCGTTGATGGCAGCGACGACCGGCTTGGGCATCTCCGAGATCGCCCGCACAATCGGGTTGTAGTAGGTGCGTACGAGATCGCCGAGGTCGGGCGGCTCCGGGCTGGCGTAGGCGGCCTGCAGTTCGCGCAGGTCCTGGCCGACGCAGAAGGCGCGGCCGCGGCTCGCCAGCAGCACCGCGCGTATCGCCGGGTCTGCGCCGACAGCGGTGAGTGCTGCCAGCAATTCCTGCTTGGCCCCGAGCGACAGCGCGCCCAGGGCATCGGGGCGGTTGATGGTGACGATCGCGAGAGCCCCCGCGGGCCCGACGCGTTCGGAAATCACAGTCGGCTGAAGTTCATCCACCCCTGCATCTTCGCGTGCCGCGGGCGGGTCCTGAACAGCACCTGGGTGACACCCACGGCTTGTTGGCCGCGGATCTGGGATGATGTACGAGAACACGCTCCGAACGGGAAGAGGTGCACGGCATGGCGGCCATGAAGCCGCGGACGGGTGACGGTCCGCTCGAAGTCACCAAAGAGGGGCGCGGCATCGTGATGCGGGTGCCGCTCGAGGGTGGCGGCCGGCTCGTGGTCGAGATGTCGGCATCCGAGGCCACCGCGCTCAGCGAGGCGTTGAAGACTGCCGCCGGCTGAGCGCGAGGCTAGTCGGATGAAGAACTGACCTCGGTCAGGCCGATGTCGCGCCGGCGGTAGCGCGCTCGCGCAGCCACTCCAGGCTGTTGAGGTGGTTCATGGCCTTCTCCCAGCCGGCGAGCGCCTGCTTGACCGCCGCTTCGCTGTCGAATTCGCCCAGCACCTCGACGGTGAGCTGCTCGACGTCGACCTGATCGATGTCGAGCTGATCGAGGTAGCGCGCGAAAAGCCCTCCGGGGTGCGGTTCACGGACGATGTACAGCTCGCCGGTGGCCGTCAGCCAGTTCGCGCGATAGGTCGAGTGCTGGTCGGATTCGGTGGACCACCCGTCGCCGAAGTTCTCCTCGTCGGACTCCCGGCGGGCCGGGTCTTCGTCGTAGAACTGTGAGATGTCCATGGCTCAGGCCGCGCCGACGTTGCCCGACTCGTCGCTGGTGACAATGGCCGCCAGCAGCCCCGATCCGACCGGCATGATCGCCGGCGAGAGCCGACCGTCGTCGCGCACGAGGTCGACCAGGCGGCGCAGGGCTCCCGACTCGGCGTCACGGGCCGCCGGGTCGGCCGCGCTGGCGGCGCCGTCGAAGATCATCAGCCCGCCGATGCGTACCAGCCGGATGATCTGCGGCAGCAGGTCGGGGTACTCACGGCGGTCGGAGGCGACGTAGACCAGGTCGTAGGCGGCGTCGGTGAGGCGCGGGAGCACATCCAGCGCCCGGCCGTTGATCAGCCGCGCCCGCGAGTTCGGCACTCCGTCGGCGGTGAAAGCGGCGCGGGCCAGCCGCTGCGCCTCGGCTTCGGCATCGATGCTGGTCAGCACCCCATCGGGACGCATCCCGCGCAGCAGGTACAGGCCGCTGACGCCGGTATCGGTTCCGATCTCCACGGCGGTGCGCGCCCGGGCCGTCGCTGCGAGCAGGCGCAACGCCGCACCGGTCGCCGCGCCGACGGGCTCGATCCCGATCTCAGCGGCGGCTGCCCGGGCCGCCGTGAGCACGGCATCCTCCGGGATGAAGGACTCGGCGAACTCAGCAACTCCCATAATCAGCGAACCCTAGTAGACCCTCGCCAGCCGAGGGGAGACACCCTGAAATCGGCCGTCGATGGTGATCGAGGACGCATCCGCGCGTCCCATGGGGAACGATGTGGTCATTGCCGGGCGTTGGGACGGGAACGACCACTCACAGGCAATTAGCAGGTCACGGCGTCATCCTTACAGCGACAGCAGCTCATGAAAGAGGAAGCATGACGGCTGGAGCAATTTACGCGCCAGGTGGGCGGCCCTTCCGGCCCCGCCTGGCCCGCAGGGATGCCGTTGCCGTCGCCGTGAGCCCGGCGGCATCGACGTGGGTGCCACCGACCTGGGACGAGGTCGTGCGCGAGCACGGCGCCCGGGTCTACCGGTTGGCTTACCGGCTCACCGGCAACCAGCAGGACGCCGAGGACCTGACGCAGGACGTCTTCATCCGGGTCTTCAAGTCGCTGGACGGCTACACGCCCGGCACCTTCGAGGGCTGGCTGCACCGGATCACCACCAACCTGTTCCTCGACCGGATGCGGCGCGCGTCGCGGATCCGGTTCGAGGGGCTGCCTGAGGATGCCGAGCGGCTCCCGGGGCGGGATCCGAGCCCGGAGGCGGCGGTATTGGCCGACCTGTTCGACCCCGACGTCGAACGGGCGCTCGCCGCGCTGCCGCCGGACTTTCGCGCCGCGGTCGTGCTCTGCGACGTGGAGCAGTTGTCGTACGAGGAGATCGCCGCGACTCTCGACATCAAGCTTGGCACGGTGCGCAGCCGCATCTCGCGAGGACGAGCGATGCTGCGCACAGCCCTGGCGGAGCGGGCCCCGGACCGCGCAGTGGAGCTGGCCGGGCCGTGAGTTCCCTTCAGGCGGGCCACCTCGGCGATCTGGGCGCTGCTCTGGTCGACGATCAGCTCTCGCCTGAAAAGCGTGACGAGGCGCTCGCCCATCTGGCAAGCTGCCCGGATTGCCGGCGCGATGTCGAGCAGCAGCGACGGCTCAAGGCGCGGCTCAGTGGCCTGGCGGAGCCGTCGCTCCCGCTGACTCTGGCGCTGCGGCTGAACGCGCTGAAGCCGCCCGCGGGGCCGCTGACCTCAGCTGGACCGTCAGTGCCGCCCGGAGGCGAGCCGGTCGGCGGCGGACTCGCGCCGGCGCTCGCCTTCCCGCATCGCAGCCGGGTGCTGTCCCAGCGCCGCGGGCGGCTGCTGGCCGGCGCTGCTTCGGTGCTGCTTTTCGGCGTCGGCACCGCCTTCGCCGCCGCTGCGGATGTGCAGTCGAACTCGCCGGCGGGGACGGCGACCAACCTGCTGTCGACCGGCAGTACCGCGTCGGTGACGACGGCCGTCACCACGTCCGTCCCGCTGAACGATCCGGCGCTCGACGCGATGAACGCATCTTTCGTGCCCTGAGGCACCTGCGGCCGTACCGTAAGAGCTGGAAATGCAGGCCAATCCCTGATGGCGGAGGGGGTGGCTGCGGCGAGTGCGGTGACGGTGAAGCGAGGTCTGGGCGATGGCTGAGGGTGACCGGCCCGAAGGCGCCGATCCCCGCGAGCCTTCGCCGTGGTGGGTTCCCGGCTCGGCCGAGTCTCCCGCGCCCCCCGCCTCGCAAGCGCCCCAGCAGCCACAATGGCCCCAGCAGCCGCAATGGCCCCAGCAGCCGCAAGGGCCCCAGCAGCCGCAAGGGCCCCAGCAGGCGCCGGCCACGACCGAGATGCCGCTGTACCAGAACGGGTACCCCACCGAGCCGAGCTATGGCTACGGGTACCAGGCTCCGGACGGCGGCGGCCACATCGGCAGCCCGATGCGTGGCCCCGACTACCTGCCGCCCGTTCCGTATCCCCACGCCGGGCCGTCGTTCGGCGCACCGATGCTGCCGCCGCCGGCCGAGCAGCAGCGACCCCGGTCGCGGCCGCTCGGCTGGTCGGCGCTGCTCGTCGTCGCGCTGATCGCCGCCCTGCTCGGCGGCGCCATCGGCGCGATCTCCGGTGTCGCGTACGAGCACGGGCATGTCAACAAGTCCTCCTCCGATCTGTCGTCGGGGCCACCGCTGGCGTCCGGATCGCCGACGCCGGTCGACAAGAACCCGGAGTCGGTCGCACAGATCGCGGCGAAGCTGCTGCCCTCGGTCGTGACGCTCAACGTCGACGGCAGCACCGAAAGCGGCACCGGCTCGGGCGTCATCATCCGCTCCGACGGCTACATCCTGACCAACAACCATGTGGTGGCGGTGGCGGCGGGCGGCGGCACGATCACCGTCGACTTCTACAAGGGCAAGCAGAAGGTGCCCGCCCGCATCGTCGGCCGCGATCCCAAGACCGACCTCGCGGTCGTGCGGGTCGACGGCACCAACCTGCCGGCCGCCACCCTGGGCCAGTCGGCCAGCCTGGTCGTCGGTGATCCGGTCGTCGCGGTCGGTGCCCCGCTCGGCCTTTCCGGAAGCGTCACCTCGGGAATCGTCAGCGCGCTGGATCGCAACGTCGAGGTGCCGGACCAGACCGGCAACTCCTCCGGCGGGCTGCTGATCGGGGCGATCCAGACCGACGCCGCCATCAACCCGGGCAACTCCGGCGGACCGCTGGTCGACTCCCGGGCCCAGGTCGTCGGCATCAACTCGGCCATCGCCGCGGCGCCCGGCAACACCGGATCGACCGGCGGGAACATCGGGGTCGGCTTCGCGATCCCGATCGACTACGCCCGGTCCATCGCCGACGAGATCATCAAGACCGGCAAGGCCACCCATCCGTACGTCGGCGTCACGGCCGGCCCGGACACCAGCGGCAACACCAACGGCGCCAAGATCATCTCGGTGGTGCCCGGCGGCCCGGCGGACCAGGCGGGAATGCAGCCCGGCGATGTGATCACGAAGGTGCAGGGGCAGACCATCGACGGGGTGGACGGGCTGGTCGCCGCTACCCGGCTGCACAAGGTCGGTGACGTCGTCTCGATCACCTACGTGCGCAACGGGCAGACCCACACCGTCCAGGTGACGCTGCAGGAAAGCAAGAACTGATGTTCGGGCTGAGCGCCTGGCACCTGGCGATCCTGGTGGTCGTCGGGTTGTTCGTGTTCGGTCCGGAGCGGCTGCCGACGCTGCTGCGTGACCTCGGCAAGGCCCTGCGCCAGGTCAGGCAGGCGGCCAACACCATGCAGGAGGACCTGAAGGCCGAGCTCGGTCCCGAGGTCGGCGACCTCGACCTGCGCAGCCTGCACCCGCGCACCTTCGTCGAAAAGCACCTGTTCGGCGACGAGGATGATCCGCTCGGCCTCGACTTCCTCCGCAAAGACGAACTACTTGGCGACGCAAGCAAGACCGCCGCGCCTGCGGTCTCGTTCGACAAATCCACCGGTTCGAATGGCAGCCACAGCAACGGCAGCACACCCGACCTCACGAAGGCGCCGGCCGAGCAGCCCCGCGAGGTCCGCTTCGACGCCGACGCGACGTGACGAACTAGTGCTTCGTCGGCGTCAGGCCGAGCGAGCGGCCGGCCAGCCCGCGGGAGCGTGACCCCAGCCGGTCGGCGATGGACAGCAGTGCCTTGCCCGCCTCTGAATCCGGTTCGCTGAGCACCAGCGGGCGTCCGGAATCGCCGCCCTCGCGCAGCCGGACGTCGAGCGGGATCTGACCGAGCAGCGGCACCTCGTGGCCGAGCGCCGCCGTCAGACTCTCCGCGACCTGCGCACCGCCACCCGAGCCGAACACGTCCAGCTGCTCGCCGCAGTGCGGGCACGGCAGATACGCCATGTTCTCCACGACGCCGACGACGTTCTGCCGGGTCTGGCGGGCAATCGTTCCGGCGCGCTCGGCGACCTCCGTCGCGGCCAGTTGCGGGGTGGTGACGAGCAGGATCTCCGACGACGGGATCAGCTGCGCGAGCGAGATGGCGACGTCACCGGTGCCCGGCGGAAGGTCGAGCAGCAGCACGTCCAGGTCGCCCCAGTACACGTCGGACAGGAACTGCTGCAGCGCCCGGTGCAGCATCGGCCCGCGCCAGGTCACCGGCTGGTTGCCGCGGGTGAACATGCCGGTCGAGATGACCTTGACCCCGTACGCCTGCGGCGGCATCAGCATGCTCTCGACCTGGGTCGGGCCGCGGTCCTCCAGCCCGAGCATGCGCGGGACGCTGTGGCCGTAGATGTCGGCGTCGAGCAGCCCGACCGAGAGCCCGTTACGGGCCAGGGCGACGGCGAGGTTGACGGTGACGGACGACTTGCCGACCCCGCCCTTGCCGCTCGCCACCCCGTAGACCCGGGTGAGCGACTCGGGCCGGGCGAACGGGATCTCGCGCTCGGGCTGGTTTCCGCGTAGCTGGGTGCGCAGGGCGGTGCGCTGCTCATCGCTCATGACGTCGAGGACGACAGCGACGTCGGTGACGCCGTCGACAGCGCTCACTGCCTTGGTGACCCGTGCGGAGATCTCACTGCGCAGCGGGCAGGCGGCGGTGGTGAGGTAGACCCCGACCTCGACCCGCCCGGCATTGCTCCCGGTGCCGATCTCGACCGATTTCAGCATGCCGATCTCGGTGATCGGCCGGTTGATCTCCGGGTCGGTGACGGTCGCGAGAGCGGCCTGGACAGCGTCAGCAGACGGCGAGTTCGCCATGTGACGAGGGTATCTGCCGAGGCTCAGGTGGCCGGTTCCTCGCCAGCCTGCAGCTTGGGATGCGTGGCGGTGGCGGTGCCCACCTGTTCCGCAGCCTTCTCGCGCTTGCGCTTGCCCTTCGGCGGCCGGTCGTCGCGGCCGGAGTCACCGTTGGGGGCCGAGAACTCTTCCAGCAGCGCCCGCAGCTCGTTGCGCATGAAATCGCGGGTGACGACGTCGCCGAGGGCTACCCGCAGCGACGCGACCTCACGGGTGATGTATTCGGCATCGGCCGTGAGCGCGGCGTCCTGCGCGCGGTCCTGGGCGAGATTGGCCCGGTCGCGGTCGTCCTGCCGGTTCTGCGCGAGCAGGATCAGCGGCGCGGCGTAGGCAGCCTGCAGGGACAGCCCGAGCGTCAGGAAAAGGAACGGGTAGTCGTCGAAACGCAAGGATTTGGGAACCGAGACGTTCCACACGACCCAGACGAAGATGACGACGGTCTGGATGACCAGGAAGCGGCCGGTGCCGATGAAACGTGCGATGCGTTCGGAGAACCGGCCGAAAGCCTCCGGGTCCGGGGTCGGTAGCACGGTGCGCCCCGGCACCTTCGGTTGATCGAGCCGGGCGCGCCGGCGATCAGCCCGTGCCACGGGCGGCAACTCCGGTCTGGAGGGCGGCGCGATCGGCTGCCGGGTCGAAGTCGTGCTCGCGCCAGTCGTGCGGCAGCAGGTGGTCGAGCACGTCGTCGACCGTCACCGCGCCGAGCAGCCGGCCGGTCTCATCGAGCACCGGAGCGGCGACGAGGTTGTACGACGCCAGGTGACGGGTCACCTCCGCGAGCGACGCCTGGGCCGAGAGCGCGTCGGTCTCGGTGTCGATCACGCCGCCGACGAGCGAGCTCGGTGGTTCGCGCAGCAGCCGCTGGAAGTGGGCCATGCCGAGGTAGCGGCCGGTGGGCGTCTCGTACGGCGGGCGAACCACGTAGACCTGCGCGGCGAGCGCCGGAGGGATCTGGCTCGCCCGGATACGGGCCAGCGCTTCGGCCACAGTCGAGTTGGGAGGCAGGATGACGGGCTCGCTGGTCATGATTCCGCCGGCGGTGTCGTCGGCGTAGGACAGCAGGCGGCGGACCGGGGCGGCCTCCTCGGGCTCCATCAGCTCCAGCAGCCGCTCGGCCTCCTCGGCCGGCAGGTCACCCAGCAGGTCGGCGGCGTCGTCCGGGCCCATCGCTTCGAGGACGTCGGCGGCGCGCTCGTCCTCGAGCCCGCCGAGCAGCTCGACCTGCTCGTCCTCCGGAAGCTCCTCGAGCACGGCCGCCAGCCGCTCGTCGTCCAGCGCGGCGGCGACTTCGGCGCGCCGCTTGACCGAAAGGTCGTGCAGCATCGACGCCAGGTCGGCGGGCTTGAGCTTCTCGAACGCGGCGAGCAGGTTGGCGGCGCCCTGACCTTCTTCCGGCAGGGCGAAGCCGGAGACCTCGTCCCAGTCGAGGGTCATCACCCGACCGCGGCGCCGGCCTTCCTTGACGGCGACCTGGGTGAGCAGCCAGTCGCGGGTACGTGATTGCTCCATCGCCACGTCGATGACGGTCACCGCGGTGCCGCTCTCCAGCACCGTGACCTTGCGGTCGAGCAACTCGGCGAGCACCAGCGTCTCTTCCGGCCGGCGCTGGAAGCGCCGCCAGTTCAGGGTGCCGGACCCGAGCACCACGGCACCCGACTCGATCCCGGTCACCCGGCTCATCGTGACGAAGATGCGCCGCCGCGAGACCTCCACCAGCAGGCCGAGCACGCGCGGCGGCTGCCCCCGCAGGCGCAGGGCGACGATCACGTCGCGGATGCGCCCCACCGTGTCGCCGTTGGGGTCCAGCACCAGCACGCCGGCGAGCCGGGCGCAGAAGACCCGCGCCGGAGCGGAGCTCACGCAACTGCCCCGGGACGCATGGGAGCAGGCTACCGCCGGGACGGTTCTGAGCAGCGCATCGTTGGTACACCCTCCGGGTGCGAGTGCCCGGGTCGACGGCGGTCTGCGTGGCCCTGGTGACGGTGGTGGCCGGCTGCAGCAGCACCGCGACCCGGGCCAGGGCGGTGCCGACACCGTCCCGGCCGAGCGGCGAGGCCGGCAAGCCCGCGACGACGATCATCTCCGACGCCCGCAAGGCCCTGCTGGCGTCGACCTCGGTGCACGTCATGGGCGCCTTCACCGCCGTGGCCTCGTCCGGCGCCGCCACCTCGATGCAACGCCTTGACCTGCGGCTGACCCGGATCAAGGGCACCCCGGCGGCGACCGGAACGGTGACCACCGTGACCGGTTCGGGGGCGAAGGCGTCCACCGTGACCCTGAGTCTGATCAGGCTCGGTAGCCGCCTCTACGTAAGAGGCGACCGGGCGTACTACGCGCGTATCGGCCCCAAGGCGGCCGCCGTGGCCGGGCACTGGCTCGCGCTGCCGGTCTCCCAGGACGAGTCGGTGGCCAGCGTCACCGATCTGACCGCTATAGCTGCAGGCTTTTCTGGGGCCGCCGGTGACCGGGTCGAAGGAACGCGGCAACTCGGCGATACCACCGTTGTCGTGGTCACCGCCGGTCCCGGGGCCTCGCTGTCGGTGTCGGCAACGGGCGCACCCCGACCGGTGCGGCTCCAGCGCTCCGACACCGCTCCGGCAGGGGTGGCCGGCACGCTCGACTTCAGCGAGTACGACGCCCCGCTCACCGTCGCGGCTCCGGCCGGCGCCGTCGATCTCGCCACGGTGCGCGGCTGAGCCACCCCAGCGCGTGTCGCAATGTGATCTTTGCGGCGGGAGGAGCAGGTCCGGGCGTGGGTATGCCACCGTAGAGTCCGACGCCGATCGAAGGAGATCCTGTGCCACCGCTGCGCGCCCGCCGGTCCTGCCTCGCCGTTCCCGGCAGCAACACCAAGATGCTCGGTAAGGCCCAGGGTTTGCCGGCCGATCAGGTGTTCCTCGATCTCGAGGATGCCGTCGCCCCGGGCGCCAAGGAGGGCGCCCGCGACAACATCGTCGCCGCTCTCAACGAAGGCGACTGGGCGGGCAAGACCCGGGTCGTTCGCGTCAACGACCTGACCACGAAGTGGACCTACCGCGACGTCATCACGGTCGTCGAGGGCGCCGGCGCCAACCTGGACTGCATCATGCTGCCGAAGGTCCAGACCGCCGAGCAGGTGGTGTGGCTCGACCTGCTGCTCACCCAGATCGAGCAGGTGATGGGTTACGAGGCAGGCCGGCTCGGCATCGAGGCGCAGATCGAGAACGCGCTCGGGCTGACCAACGTCAAGGACATCGCGTTCGCCTCGGACCGGATCGAGACGATCATCTTCGGCCCCGCCGACTTCATGGCGTCGATCAACATGAAGTCGCTGGTCGTGGGGGAGCAGCCGCCCGGATACGACGTCGGCGACGCCTATCACCACATCCTGATGTCGATCCTGATGGCCGCGCGCGCGAAGGGTGTGCAGGCCATCGATGGCCCCTACCTGCAGATTCGCGATGTCGAAGGCTTCACGCGGGTCGCGAAGCGGTCGGCAGCGCTCGGCTTCGACGGCAAGTGGGTGCTGCACCCGGGCCAGATCGACGCCGCCAACGAGGTGTACTCACCCGACCAGGACGATTACGACCACGCCGAGCTGATCCTCGACGCCTACGCGCACTACACGTCCGAGGCCGGCGGTCTCGTGGGTGCCGTGATGCTCGGCGACGAGATGATCGACGAGGCCTCACGCAAGATGGCCGAGGTCATCGCCGGCAAGGGCCGTGCTTCGGGCATGCAGCGCACCAAGAAGTTCGAGGCCCCGGAGGGGAAGTAACCATGGCTCGTCTCGCTCAGACCGAGGGTCTCACCGACATCCAGCGCGACATCCTCGCGACGGTTCGCGACTTCGTCGACAAGGAGATCCTTCCGTACGCCACGGAGCTCGAGCACAAGGACGAGTTCCCCGAGGCGATCGTCGAGGGCATGAAGGAGATGGGCCTCTTCGGGCTCATGATCCCGGAGGAGTACGGCGGGCTCGGCGAGTCGCTGCTGACGTACGCGCTCGTCGTCGAGCAGATCGCCCGCGGCTGGATGAGCGTCAGCGGCGTGATCAACACCCACTTCATCGTGGCGTACATGCTGCGCCAGCACGGCACCGAGGAGCAGAAGCAGCGCCTGCTGCCGAAGATGGCGAGCGGTGAGATCCGCGGCGGGTTCTCGATGAGCGAGCCGGGATGCGGTTCCGACGTCTCGGCCATCAAGACGAAAGCCGTTCTCGACGGCGACGAGTGGGTGATCGACGGCCAGAAGATGTGGCTGACCAACGGTGCCCGCGCCGGGGTGGTCGCGACCCTCGTGAAGACCGACGAAGGCGGCGATTCGGTCTACCGGAACATGACGACCCTGCTGGTGGAGAAGGAGCCCGGCTTCGGCAAGCAGGGCGGCCTCACCATCCCCGGCAAGATCGAAAAGATGGGCTACAAGGGCGTCGAGACCACCGAGATGGTCTTCGAAGGCCACCGCGTGCCGGCCGGCGCCGTGCTCGGTGGTGATGCCGGCCGGGGCAAGGGCTTCTACCAGATGATGGACGGGGTCGAGGTCGGCCGGGTCAACGTGGCGGCCCGCGGCTGCGGGGTCATGCAGCGCGCCTTCGAGCTCGGCATTGCCTACGCCCAGCAGCGCTCGACGTTCGGCAAGCCGATCGCCGACCACCAGGCCATCGCGTTCAAGCTCGCCGAGATGGCCACCAAGGTCGAGGCCGCGCACCTGATGATGGTCAACGCCGCCCGGCTGAAGGACTCCGGCAAGCGCAACGATGTCGAGGCCGGCATGGCCAAGCTGATCGCGTCGGAGTACTGCTACGAGGTCACCACCGAGTCGTTCCGCATCCACGGCGGCTACGGCTATTCGAAGGAGTACGAGATCGAGCGCCTTTTCCGCGAGGCGCCGTTCCTGCTCATCGGCGAGGGGACGTCGGAAATTCAGAAGACCATCATCAGCCGCGGCCTGATGAAGGACTACAAGCTGTAGGGGGCGCTACAAATAGCGCTTGGCGGGGTCGACCATCGCCCGCACGGTCTTGCCGTCGTGGAACTCGCCGATGGCGGTCATGACCCAGCCCGCCTGACCGCGCTGGATCTTGCACATGACGATGCCGGTCTGCGGCTTGCTGTCGGACAGGTCGAAGCGGACCAGCTCCTGGTTCGAGGTGCCGTCGACGAGCCGGCAGAAAGCATTGCGTACCGCGGTGAACTTCTGGCCGCTGAAGCTGTTGACGACGAACACCAGGCTCTGCACGTTCGCCGACAGCCGGTCGAGATCGACCTCGATGACCTCGTCGTCACCTTCACCGGCGCCGGTCAGGTTGTCGCCGCTGTGGCGCACGTTGCCGTGATCGCCCTTCTTGGACATGAACCAGACCTTGTCGACGTCCTTGCCCCGCTGGTCGTACAGGATGCAGCTGGCGTCGAGGTCGATGTCCTCTCCCCGCCCGGTGTCCCAGCCCAGGCCCATGCGCACCCGGCTGAGCGGCGGCGCGCCGGTCTTGACGAGCGAAACGCTCTGCCCCTTCGCCAGCGAGACCCGGCCCTTGTCCAGGTTGATCATTCCGCCCGAACGGGCCGCCGGCGGTGGAGCTGACGGTGGCGCAGACGCTGGGGCCCGCTGCGGTGGCGGGGGAGGCGGCGGAGGCGGCGGTGGCGGTGGGGGTGGCGGAGCCGCGGCGGCCGGCTGATCCACCGTGATGCCGAAGTCGGTCGCGATTCCTTCGAGCCCGCTCGCGTATCCCTGCCCCACCGCGCGCACCTTCCACGCGCCCTGCCGCCGGTAGACCTCGACGAGCAGCAGAGCGGTCTCGGGCCCGAGCCCGGTGGGGGTGAAGGACGCGACCTCCGTCCCGGAGCCGTCGCGGACCGAGATCGCCAGCTGGCCCGCCGCGCCGAAAGTCGCCGGTCCGCTGCCGTCGAGACTCGCGGTCAGCACGATCTTGTCGATCTCGGCGGGAACGCCGTCCAGGCTCAGATGCAGGGTCGACGGGGGCTCGAGCCGGACTCCCGGGCCGTTCGGCTGGTTGTAGAAGACGAAGTCGTCGTCGGAGCGCACCTTGCCGCTCGCGGTCACCAGCAGCGCCGCAAGGTCGACCAGTGCCGCGGACGACACCTGAACGACCGCTTGCGGGCTGGTGAGCGGGGCGTTGGCCCCTTTGCCGAGTACCTGTCCCATGTACCCGCAACCTAGCGGGCACGATCACTTCGTGCAGCCCTTCGAACCCGCCGCGGCGCGTGTTGCCGTCATCTCACATCTGGATGACGCTTTCGGGCCGCATTCCGGAAAGGGCAGCGTCACCTTCCTCGGCACCGAGACCATCGATGTGCTGCGCTTCGGCCCGGCTCCGGACGGGCTGATGCGCTACGCGACCGTCGGCATGAGCCTGCATCCGATGAGCAGCGCGGGGGCGGGCACCGTCGATCCAGCAGGCCCGCGGGCCGAGCTCATCCTGAGCCTGCGAGCCCGCCCGGGTACCCCCCACCGGGGAGTGCTGCGCTCACTCGCCATCCTGGCGAGCTCGCCCGCGGTGGAAGGGGTGGTCATCGGCCCCGGTGCCAGCCTCACGCTGGGCGAGCCGCTGTTCGAAGGCTCCTCGGCGGTTGCGGTGCTGATCGCCGAACCGGGCGGGCTCGTCAGCGACCTGGCGCTGCCCGGTGCCGTCGCGCCGGTGCAGTTCCTGCCACTGCTCCCACTGACCGCCCCGGAGGCCGCCTTCAAGCGGGTGCACGGCGCCGCGGCCCTGGAGGAACGCTGGCTGGCCTACGGAACCGATCTTCGTGATCCCGCTCGCTCCAGCGTCTCGCTCGAGGAGTGAAGGCGCGCGCATCTGGTGAGATGTGAAGCATGCAATTCGGCCGCTATTTCGAAGAGTTCGAGCCCGGTGCCGTCTACAAGCACTGGCCCGGCAAGACCGTCACCGAGTACGACGACCACCTGTTCTGCCTGCTGACGATGAACCACCATCCGCTGCACCTGGATGCGCACTACGCGTCCGAGACCACCCAGTTCGGCAAGAACGTCGTGGTCGGCAATTACATCTACTCGCTGGTGCTCGGAATGTCGGTGCCCGACGTGAGCGGCAAGGCGATCGCCAACCTCGAGGTCGAGTCGCTCAAGCACGTCGCCCCCACCTTCCACGGCGACACGATCTATGCCGAGACGCTGGTGCTCGACAAGACCGAGTCCAAGTCCAAGGACGATCGCGGCATCGTCTACGTCGAGACCAAGGGCTACAACCAGGACGGCACGCTGGTCTGCATCTTCCGGCGCAAGGTCATGGTGCCCAAGCGCTCGTACGGCGAGGCGCGTGGCGGCGAGCAGCCGGGCCGCCCCGTGCTGCGCGAGAGCTAGTCCCCGAAGCGGACGCCCCAGGCGGCGAGCGTCTCCACCAAGCGCGACGTGGTGTGCAGCTCCCGCGGGTCGGCCCAGCGCGCGTCGAGGGCGTCGGTCGCCGCGGCGAGTTCCCCGCCGACGACGGTCGCGAAGTAGTCGCCGATGTCGTAGCGGCCGCGGACCACCCGACCGGCGAGCTGGCCGACGGTCACGGCGAGGCCGGTTTCTTCCGCGACCTCCCGGGCGACGGCCGCTTCGTCGGACTCGCCGGGCTCGACCCGCCCGCCCGGGAGTGACCACAGCCCGCGCCCGGGCTCGTTGCCCCGCTGAATCAGCAGCAGTCGTCCGTCGTCGCGCCGGATCACCGCGCCCACACAGCGGATCAAGCCGTCTTCGATCACGGTGACTACTCCATCACAGTGATCACTCGGGGCTCGTGCAGGCATTGACGAGGTGCACCGCGCAGGCTGACGCTGGCCACGTCCGCTACGAGGAGCCGACATGTCAGCCACAGCGTCGTGTGTTCATTGTCTTGGCCCGGTCCGCCCACCAGGGCTGTGGAGCAGCTCTTGGCAGTGCGATGAGGACGGCGACACCCTGCCGTTCTTCGCCGCGGCCGTGCCTTCCGCCGGCGTGCTCGACCGGCTTCGGGCGTCCTCCTCCGTGCCGATATGGGTGCCCCAGCCGCTACCCACCGGCTGGTTTGTGAGCGCCATCGGCTGGGTCGGCGACGAGCGCACCGGCGCCCGGGCAACGGCGATCGGCTGCTACGGGCCCTCGCCGCTCGGAGGCGCCGCCGAGGCGGTGTTCATCGCCGAGGAGCCCGGGGTGGGGCTGGCCGCCCGACTCGCGGGACTGCCCGCGGCAGCGCTGTCGGCCGGCGACGGCCCCGGCGAGGCCAAGGTCAGGGCCGCGCACCATCCAACCCCGCTGTGGGAGCTGCCCGGCGCGACGGGCGAGCGCGTGGGATACGTCGGGGAGGCGCGCGGGGTCTGGCTTTCGCTCGTCTTCTGGCCGTCGACGGCCAGCCTGCTGCTCATCGAGCGGATGCTGCTGGCCGATGTGCGGGATCTCCCCAAGGGCCACAGCGATTACCCCGAGCTGATCTTCGGCGCTCCCAGCGGACGCCTTTCCCAGCGCACCGCGACCGTCGGCGCTCGCACCCCTCAGACCGCGCCTGCCGGGGCCAAGCCCGCCAGCGACTCGGGGCCGTAACGCTCGAAGAGTTCCGTCACGCCGCCGCGGGCGGACTGCGCATCCGCGTCCACCAGGCTGAGCCGGGTGCGGCGCTCCAGGACGTCGGCGACCGTCAATGCCCCCTCGGCGCGAAGCGCCCACACCACCTCGGCCCCGAGCACTCCCACCCCGGGAGCGAGCGGTGAAGCCAGCGCCGGGTCCTGTGCCCCGAGCGCCGCGATGACCGGCGCCTCGGTGCCGTAGCGCCGGACCAGCCGGCTCGGCGCAGCGAGCCGGGCGAGCTCCGCACGATCCGCCGCTCCGATCAGAGGCAGTGATCGGGTATGGCAGGCCGCATCGGTCAGGCTCAGGAAATCGACGGTGTCCTGGGCCATCCGCCGGTAGGTGGTGAGCTTCCCGCCGACCACCGTCACGACCCCGCTGGTGCCGCGGGTCACCAGGTGACGCCGGGACAGGTCGGCGGTGCGGGCACTCTGGTCCTCGGCGTGGGCGGCGACCAGCGGGCGCAGGCCCGCGAACGACCCGACCACCTCCGAACGCGCGACGCTGCGTCCCAGCCAGTAGGACAGCGTGCCGAGCAGGAAGTCGATCTCGGAGTCCTCCGCATGGGGAACGTCGTCGACCCGGGAGACCGGATCATCGGTGAGGCCGACGATCACCAGCCCGTCCCGGTGCGGGACCGCGAAGACGTAGTGATCCTTCTCGCCCGGGACGGCCAGCATCATTCCGGACGCCGGCGTGCCCAGCGAGGCGGCGCGCAGCACGATGTGGGTGCCCTTCGAGGGGCGCAGGGGAGCGACCGGAGTGCCGTCCGCGTTCTCGCCGGCGAGGTCGCTGGCCCAGACGCCGGCGGCGTTGACAACGGCGCGGGCCGACACCGTCAACTCCTCACCGGTGAGCTCGTCGCGCAGCCGGGCGGAGTCGCCGGTGGCGCGCAGAGCGCGCACGCGGGTGAGGATCCGGGCTCCGCGCGCAGCAGCGGTGCGGGCAACCGCGACGACCAGCCGGGCGTCGTCCTCGAGCTGGCCGTCCCAGAAGAGCATGCCGCCGGTGACGTCAGGCCGCACGGCCGAGACCCAGCTACGCGCTTCGGAAGCGCCGATCCGGCGTAGCCGCGGCAGCGTTCCGGGGTGGGTTCGGGCGGCCATCCGCAGGATCTCGGCCGCCCGGGTGCCGGCCTGCACCTTGAGCCGGTCGACCAGGCTGGTGGTGTCGTTGTAGGGGACCAGGAACGGCAGCGCACGGGTCAGGTGCGGCGCGATGGAGTGCATGAGAGCGCCCCGCTCGCGGGCGCTTTCATAGGCGATCGCGACATCGCCGCTGGCCAGGTAGCGCAAGCCGCCGTGCACGAGCTTGCTGCTCCACCGGCTGGTGCCGAACGCCAGGTCCTGGGCCTCGACCAGGGCGACCGACAGGCCGCGGCTCGCGGCGTCGAGCGCCACGCCGGCGCCGGTGATGCCGCCTCCGATCACGAGCACGTCCAGTGCTGAGGACGGCAACGCGTCCAGCTCCTGGCGTCGGCGCTGGACGTTCAGGTGGCCGGCTGCGGCATCACCGGCGCCGGCGGAGGGTGATCTCATGCGGGCTCCATGGCAGGTGGGGCGCTGAGGTAGCTGTCGAGCATGCGGCGCAGCTCTTCGGTGACGGCGGGGGCATCGGTGCCCGAAGGCGCCACCCGTGCCGAGAACACGACGGACTGCGCGAGCAGCAGGAGGAGATGGGCGGCGGCGGCCACGTCACAGTCGTGGATGGAGCCGTCGGCGATGCCCGCTTTGAGCATTTCGGAGATGCGCGCCGTGGCCAGCTGCTGCCCCGACCCCAGCCGGTCGACGATGAACGGCAGGAGCAGCTGCGGGTCGAGCTCGAGGACGCGGGTGAGCAGGGGATGCCTCGCGAGCCGGCTGACGGCTTCGATGATGGCGGTGACGAGGCGCTCCCGGCCGTTGCGGGCGGCTGCCAGCGCCGTCTGGTCAGCAGCCGCGACGACGGCGCTGATCTCCTCGGTGAGCAGCGATCTCCAGAGCGTGGGGGCGTCCCCGTACTCGCGGTAGACCGTCATCCGGCTCACCCCGGCGCGGCGGGCGACATCGGTGAGCGTGGTACGCCGCAAGCCCACGGCGGCGACTTCTTCAGCCGCCGCCCGCAGGATTGTCGTGTTACGTTGCGACGTCACCTGTCACACCGTACGCTTCCGGGGGAATCGTGTCACAAGGGTCCGTTTCCCAGCCGAGCACGGCTGCTGCCTGGAACGGCTGGGGGATCCGGCGCGCCGCCCGGGCCTGACCCCGCCGGTGCTCGGTTTCCTCGAGCAGCGCTTCGGCGGGATGCTGGTCGCGCCGCCGCCGCCGGTCGCGCTGCGGGACATCACGCTTGCCCCGTCTGCGCTGAGCCCCGCGGCGCGCGAGCGGATCGCGGCCATCGCCACGATCAGCGAGGACGCCGAGGCTCGGATCGCGCACGCCCGTGGCAAGTCCTATCGCGACCTGGTACGCATCCGTTCCGGCGATGCGTCAGGAGCCCCGGATGCGGTCGTGTCCGTGGACCGGCCGGCACAGGTCGAAGAGCTGCTGCAGCTGTGCTCCGAGGAGCAGATCGCCGTGGTCCCGTTCGGCGGGGGCACCAGCGTCGTCGGCGGCGTCGAGCCGCTGCGGGGCGGCTTCGCGGCGCTCATCGCACTGGACCTGGCCGGACTCGACCGGCTGGTCAATCTCGACATCGTCTCGCACACGGCGACGCTGCAGCCCGGCCTGCGGGGTCCGAAGGCGGAGGCGCTGCTCAACGCCCGGGGCTACACGCTCGGCCATTTCCCGCAGTCGTACGAGTTCGCCACCATCGGCGGTTACGCGGCGACGCGCTCGGCCGGCCAGGCCTCCACCGGCTATGGCCGCAGTGACGAGCTGGTCATGGCGATCACCGTCGCCACCCCGGCCGGCACGCTCAAGCTGGGCCGCGCGCCGCGCAGCGCGGCCGGCCCCGACCTGCGGCAGCTCATGCTCGGCAGCGAAGGCGCGTTCGGTGTGATCACCGAGGTCACGATGTCCGTACGTCCCCTGCCTGTGCAGAAGCGCTACGAGGCCTGGTTCTTCCCGACGTTCTCCGCCGGGGTCGACGCGTTGCGCCGGCTCGAGCAGAGCAAGCTCGCTCCCGAGGTCTCGCGCCTGTCCGACGAGGACGAGACGACGGCCAACCTGGCGCTTTCCGGGCACGGCGGCGGCCTGTCCGGCGCGTACCTGAAGGCTCGGCGGCTGCGGTCAATGGCGATCTTCGGCTGGGAGGGCGAGCCGGCGCTGGTAAGCGCCCGGCGCAAGCTCGCGCTGAAGATCATTCGAGACTCCGGCGGGGTCAGCGTGGGCACCGGCGCCGGGAACGCCTGGGAGGCCGGCCGCTATTCCGCCCCCTACCTGCGCGACGACCTGCTCGACGCCGGGGTGCTGGTCGAGACGCTGGAGACGGCGGCGTCGTGGCACGACCTTCCGATCGTGCGGGCGGCGGTGCGTGAGGCGATCACCCAGGCCCTCGGCGCGGGGTCAGGCGCGCTGGTCGGATGCCACGTCTCGCATCTGTATCCGGCCGGTGCGTCCCTGTACTTCACCGTCCTCGCCCCGGCCTCGCTGCGCGACCCTCTCGCCCAGTGGGATGCCGCGAAGCGCGCCGCGACCGAAGCGATCGCCCGCGAAGGCGCGACGATCACCCACCATCACGCGGTCGGTACCGATCATGCGCCGTGGCTCGCCTCCGAGATCGGCGAGCTGGGGGTCGACGTGCTGCGGGCCGTCAAGCACCGGCTCGACCCAGCGGGGATCTTGAATCCCGGCAAACTGCTGCCATGACCGACGCGCCCGGCAATGCACAGCGGCTGCTGCTGATCGTCCATCCGACGGCGGGCGGGGGCCGCGGGGCTCGGCAGCTTCCCGAGGTGGTGCAGGTCCTGCGTTCGGCAGGGCTTTCGGTGAGCTCCGAGCTGACGCGAAGCATCGAGCACGCCGAAGAGCTTGCGGCGCGTGCTGCTGGCGAAGGGCGGGTCGCGGTGGCGTTCGGCGGGGATGGGCTCGCCGGTCGCGTCGCGGGCGTGTGCGCTGCCCATGGGGCGCTTTTCGCTGCCCTACCGGGCGGTCGCGGTAACGATTTCGTGCGCGGACTCGGGGTGAGCACGCAGCCCCTGGAAGCAGCCCGGCAATTTCCCCGCTGGACCGAGCGGGCCGTGGATATCGGATATGTCACCGGCCCCGACGCCACCCCCCATGCATTCCTGGGGATCGCCAGCCTCGGCTTCGACTCCGACGTGCAGGTGCGGGCCAACCGCACCCGGCTGATCCGCGGCTCGAGCGTCTACACGTATGCGGCGCTGCGCACTCTCGCCGGCTGGCGGCCCGCGAGATTCTCGGTCAGGGCTGACGGCGGGCCGGTCGAGCGGATCGACGGCTGGTCGGTGGCCGGGGCGAATTCCGCGTATTACGGCGGAGGGATGCATTACGCGCCGTCTGCGTTGATCGACGACGGATATCTGGAACTGGTCACCGCGGAACGGGCGAGCAAGCTGCAATTTCTCAGGCTTCTGCCGAAGGTGTTCTCAGGTAGTCATCTCGACGACCCGCACATGCAGGTGAGGAGAGCTCGCACGATCGAGGTTGACGCGGATCGCCCGTTTCAGGTCTACGCCGACGGTGATCCGCTCGCGGATTTACCGGCCACCATCTCGGTGATACCCGGCGGTTTACGGCTTCTGGGCCCTTAGGCCCGCGGGGAAGAGTCGTAACTGGGCCAAAAGATCTGGCGAATCCGGACAATCGGTCGCCGCGCTTGCCTGTGCCTTGGCAAGATGGAAAGGGCAGCGTGACAGGAAGCGCGTCCCCAGACTTCCGCGTTCGAAATGTGGATCGGAAGGGGTTCATGGACGACATCGGCCGCATCAGCCCGCTGCGCCGTGTCGTGCTCGCTGTCGTTGCTCTAGGTGGCATCACGCTAACCGCCACCTCCGTCGTTCACCCTGTAGCGACACACCCGAATGTCACTGCCGCCGCCAGCCGCGCCCCCGATCAGAACCAGCTGGCCGCGGCGGAGAACCCGCCTGCCCTGCCGGCGCGGGGAGCCGGTGCCGCTACCACCGAGGCTGATCCGGCTGCAGCCGGCAAACCCGGGGCCGCATCCGTCACCGTCGGCCCGAATGCGATCCCGCCCGTGGTGCTGGCCGCCTACCGCAAGGCCGCCGCGAGCCTGGCAGTCCAAGATGAGTCCTGCCACCTGAGCTGGCCCGTACTCGCGGGCATCGGCAAGGTCGAGACCGACCACGGCCGCAGCTGGGGTGCAGCCGCGCGCATCACCGCCACCGGCGAGGTCGTGCCGACCATCCTCGGCCCGGTGCTCAACGGCAAGGACGGTACGGCGCTGGTCCTCGACACCGATGGCGGCGCGTACGACCGGGACCGCACGTATGACCGCGCCGTGGGTCCGATGCAGTTCGTGCCCAAGACCTGGGCCGAACTCGGCCGTGACGGCAACGGCGACGGCATCAAGGACCCGAACAACATCTGGGACGCCACTCTCGCAGCGGCGGGTTACCTGTGCGGCGGCGACCGCGACCTGTCGCGTTCGGCGGACCTGCGCGCCGCGATTCTCGCGTACAACCCCTCGAGCGCCTACGTCAAGGCGGTCGTGGCCTGGGCGAACGCCTACGCCAAGGCGGGCGCCAACCTGCCGGCGCTCGACGGGGTGCCCGACCCGCTGGTGCTCGGTGCCGGCGGGCTCGAGGGCCAGGATCCGTTCGGCGACCCGCTCACCTACAGCGGCACGGACAGCTTCTCGAGCTTCTCCGACCTGAACGTCTACGGGATCAGCGACCCGAGCCAGGACCCGGCTCTGACCGGCGTCGCCCTGACGCCTCCGCCCAGCTTGACCCCGGGTCTGCGTCCGACGCCGTCCCCTTCGCCGTCCCCTTCGCCGTCCCCGTCTCCCTCGCCGTCCCCGTCTCCCTCGCCGTCCCCGTCTCCCTCGCCCTCCCCGTCACCGTCCCACTCGCCGACGCCGACGCCGACGCCGACCAAGACGCCCACGCCGACCAAGACCCCGACACCTACCCCGACCCCGACGCCCACACCGCCGACCTGCCAGAACCCTGGTGTCACGGCTGCCACGGCAGGTTCGGTGACAGCCGTACCGGTTGACACCGGTACCGATGGCGTGAACGACGTGCTGCGGGTGACCGTCCCGGTGACGGCGGCGCAGGCCGGCAGCTACACCCTTGGCGTGCGACTGCTCGACGCGTCGGGGCTGCGGGTCACCAGCGTCGTCGAGACCGTGTCGCTCACGGCAGGGACTCAGAACGTCGTCGCCGACCTGCCCGGTCAGGACATCGGTGATGCCGGAGCGTCCGGAGCCCAGACGCTGCGGGTGACCGTGCGTGCCGGCGGTACCGCGGTCAGCTGCGCCCAGGTGCTCTTCGGCTCGGCGAGCGCCGGCACCGTCGACGCCAGCACGTTCGACGGCTGGTTCACCACGATCACCCGGCTGAACCAGCGCCTCGCCGAGGACATCGCCTCCGGCCAGGTGAGCGGGACCGCAGCGACCACGCTGCCGAACGACCTGCAGACGCCGACCGCGGACGCTCCCGACCTTGCGACGTTCCGCACCGACCTGGCGTCCACCCCGACAGTGACCGGTCAGGAGAGCACCCGGCTCGACAGCCTGGCCTCGCGGCTGATCGCCCAGGCCGGTGCCAGCGGCAGCGCCACGTCGCTGCCGCTCACCGACAACACCGACCCGTCGGCGGACGGCGTCGGCTGATCGGCCCGATTCGGGCATTCCCGTACGATCGCAGCTGGACAGGAGCCAGCTCTGCGTATCGATCTGCACACCCATTCCACCGCCTCGGATGGCACCGACAGCCCGGCAGCGGTCATCGCCCGGGCACAGGTGGCCGGTCTCGACGTCGTCGCGCTGACCGATCACGACACCACCGGCGGTTGGGCCGAAGCGTCGGCGGTACGGCCGACGGGGCTCACGCTGGTGCTCGGCTCCGAGCTTTCCTGCATGGTCGAGGTGCCTGCGCTCGGCCGGCGTATCAGCATGCACCTGCTCGCCTACGGCTTCGATCCCGAAGAGCCGCAGCTTGCCGGCGAGCGGCGGCGCATGCGCCGCGCCCGCCTCGACCGGGTCGAGAACTGGCAGCGGCTGCTGCACGACGACGGCTACGACCTGTCGCTGGAGCCGTTGCGCGACAAGGCGCACCGCGGGATGCCGGTGGGCCGTCCGCACTTCGCCAGCCTGCTGGTCGACGCCGGGCTGGTGCCGTCGCTCGCCGCGGCCTTCGACGATCAGTGGCTGGGTGGCCGCTACCGGGTCAGACGCGAGGGCTGGGACGTGTTCGATGCCATGGCCAAGGTCGCCGCCGCCGGGGGAGTGACCGTGTTCGCCCACCCCTACGCCCGGCTGCGCGGACCGGTGGTCGGCGAGCCGGAGATCCGCAAGATGGCCGCGGCCGGGCTGACCGGCATCGAGGTCGACCACCCGGATCACGCGCCGCAGGACCGGCGGGAGCTGCGCCGGCTGGCGGCCGAGCTGGACCTCGTGATCACGGGCAGCAGCGACTACCACGGGGCGCGCAAACAGCAGGATCTCGGCGCGGAGACCACGCAGGACGAGCAGTTCGCGCGGCTGCTGGCCGGGGTCACCGGGCGTGCCGCCGTCACCGATCCGGTGTGAGCGCGGTGACGGGCCCGGCGGGGGCGATGGCGTGACCCATCACGTCCAGTACTTCGACGGGAAGCTGTTCGGCGAGGTGTTCGTCACGCTCACCGTCATCATGGACCCGCTCGGCACCGTCCCGGTCTTCCTCGCGCTCACCAACGGACGCACGGTGAAGGCGCGCCACCGGCTGGCCTGGCAGGCCGTCCTCACCGCACTGGCGGTGATCAGCGTCTTCGCCGTCTTCGGCCAGTCGATCCTGAGCTACCTGGGCATCACGCTGCCCGCCCTCCAAGGCGCGGGCGGTCTGCTCCTGCTGCTGGTCGCCCTGGAGTTGCTGACCGGGCGCAACGACGCCCCGGCCGAGGTCCGTGACGTGAACGTGGCGCTCGTCCCGCTCGGCACGCCGCTGCTGGCCGGGCCTGGCGCGATCGTGGCGACGATCGTCTTCGTCCGCAGCGCCCACGGAGTGGCGGGGCTGTTCGCGATCATCGCCGGCGTCGTCGCCGTCCATCTCGTGCTGTACTCGGCATTGCGTTTCTCCGTACTGCTCATCCGGCTCATCAAAGACACGGGAATCTCTGTGCTGACGCGGATCTTCGGCCTGCTGCTGTCGGCGATCGCGGTTCAGCTGATCGCCGATTCCGTCACGGCGTTCGTCCGCCATCCGAGCGGTCATCTGTGACGGCGGTGTCGCGCGTGCGCGGTTGGGCCGCAGCGTCCGCGTCTGCGTCGGTGCTGGCGCTGGCGGTCCTCGCCGCGGGATGGTCGGCGCCGGCTGCAGCCGCGGGCACCTCGCTGGCTCCGGTGGTGGCAGCGCTCAAGCAGAGCCCGGTCTACGTCGATCCGGCCGCGGGCGAGCCCCGGGTGGACGCGGCCCGCGTGCGGTCGGTCATCCCCAAGAACACGTACTTCGCCGCCCTTCCGGCGGCGGACGTCGCAGCGACGGTGGATCCGGCGGCGGGCGCCGTGAGCCCCGATCCCGCGGCCTTGCCTGCGGTGCTGTCATCCCAGCTCGGACGCGGCGGTACGGTCGTCGTGCTGGTCGGGGGCAAGCTCTACGGGGCGAGCACCACCATTCCCGGCTCGCTGCCGGACGCGCTCGGATCGGCCCAAGCGGTGCTGCCCGCCAACGGCGACGGCACCGGCGCCCTCGTCGCGCTCATGCGATCGCTGGCCGGTAGCGGCAACCGGAGTGACGCCGCCGGACCCAGCCATGCCGGCGGACCGGTCGGCCCCGCCCTGCTCATCGCCATGGCGATCGTTTTCGTCCTGGGCGGCATTGCCCTGTGGTGGTGGCTGCGCCGTCCACCATCGCATCGCCGCAAGCGGCGTCCGGCACGGCCGCTGGGCGATCTGGTCGAGATCGACCATCGGGGCAACATCGTCAAGCACACCCCGGCACGCGACCGGCAGCGCTGAGGCCGCTCAGGTCAGGCCGAGCCGCTGCCTGGCTGCGGTGAGGGCAGGCCCGTCGCGCCAGCTCTGCGGAAGCGGCATGAGCCCGGTGCGCAGCGCGCGTACGGTCAGCGTCGCCGCCACGTCCGTGGTCGCAAGACCGGGGAGCCGGTACATCCGGCGGGTCCAGCGGGGGAGCAGCGCGAAGGCCAGCGCGCCGAGGCCGTACCAGACCGGACGGGCCGGAGTCAGCAACGCGATCGTGCGAGGCATGGGGGGATGGATGACGTAACGGGCAGCCTCGCGCGCCGGGGCGGTCACCTGCAGCTGCGGCCGCAGTTGCGCGTAATAGTCCCGGATATCTGCGACCGACTGCGGCGCGAGCTCCGCCGGCACTCCCAGCAGCGCCCCGGACCGGGCCTGCTCGGCGACATAGGCGTCGGCTTCTTCGTCGGTGAGCGCCAGCCCGCCGCGCCGTGCGGTCGTCAGGAAGGAGTCGACCTCGGTCACGTGCACCCAGGTCAACAGCTCCGGGTCGGTCGCGCTGTAAGGACGGCCCGTCGCCGGGTCGATCCCGTTCACGGTCCGGTGCAGGCCGCGGACCCGGGCGGCGGCGCGCCGGGCGTCGGCGGTCGTGCCGTACGTCACCGTGCCGATGTACCGGGCGGTGCGGACGAGCCGGCCCCATGGATCGTCGCGAAACTCCGAGTGGGCCGACACGCCGGCCATCGCGAGCGGGTGGACTGCTTGCAGGAGCAGTGCCCGCAGGCCACCCAGGCCGAGGAGCGGGTCGGCGTGGACACGCCAGCTGACGCTCTGCGGTCCGAAGATCCCGGGATCCGGCGCGATCCGCAGGACCTTCGCCAGCCGTTCGGGCGATCCCTCGCCCGTTTCGCCGGGGGCTGCGTGCATCACCGTTCCAGCGTGCCACGCCAGCCGAAACGACACGAATTTCAAAGCGGTCATGCGGTTGTTCCGGGGACGTCTCCCGGACAGGATGGGGCCATGGGCCGGGTTATCGCCGTTGCCAATCAAAAGGGTGGCGTCGCCAAGACGACCACCGTGGCGAGCCTGGGGGTCGCGCTCGCCGAGCAAGGGCGCCGGGTGCTGCTCGTGGACCTTGATCCACAGGCGTGCCTCACCTTCTCCCTCGGGTTGGATCCCGAATCGCTCGACCTGTCGGTGCACGACGTGCTGCTCGGCCGGGTGAGCGCTTCCGTCGCGATCGCTCAGGTGGAGGACGGCCCGGCGCTGCTTCCGTCCACCATCGACCTCGCCGGGGCCGAGGCGATGCTGCTGGCGCGTACCGGCCGTGAATACGTGCTGCGCGAAGCCCTCGCCGAGGTGGCCGACAGCTACGACGAGATCCTGCTGGACTGCGCGCCCTCACTGGGAGTGCTCACCATCAACGCGCTGACGGCAGCCGACGAGGTGCTGATTCCCCTGCAGTGCGAGACCCTTTCGCATCGCGGGGTGGGGCAGCTGCTCGACACCATCGCCGACGTGCAGCGCCTGACCAACCGGGAGCTGCGCGTGCGCGGGGTGCTGCCCACGCTGTACGACGGGCGCACGACACACGCCCGCTCGGTGGTTGCCGACGTGGCCAGCCGCTACGACCTGCCCGTGCTCGAGCCGCCGATCCCGAAGTCGATCCGCTTCGCCGAGGCGCCTGCTGCCGGCCGCTCGGTACTGGTCACGGCGTCACGCAACCCGGGAGCGGAGGCCTACCGCGAGCACGCCCGGCAGCTGCTCGCGGCGAGCGCCGGCGCGGCGTCGCCACCGGACACGGTGTCGCTCGACGAACCCGCCGCGGTCGACGTCCGCGACGCGCGGTCCGCGCGGTCCGCACGGTCCGCACCGTCCGCACGGCGGCGGGTATCGGCGTGAGCCGGCCGCAGCCCAGCTTCGACCGGCTGCGCCCGCGCACCCCTCAGACGCAGCCGGTGACCAGCCCTGCCGGGGGCTCGGCCGGCTGGCCGGCGCAGCCGCTGCCCTCTCCGGGCAGCCCGGGAAGGCGCCCCCTGTTCAGCGTCGACGAGCCGAGCGAGCCGGCATTCGGATCGATCCTGGTCGAGTGCTCCAGCTGCCAGGAAACGTCGGTGCTGGCGCTGCGGCAGGCGATGCGCCTGGCCTTCCCGAGCCTGTACCTGCCGGTGATCAAGGGCCGCTACCCGGCGTGGCTGCACTGCCCGGCGTGCGGTGACTGGACCTGGACCCGGGTGCGGATCCAGCTCTAAGCCTCGCCCAGCTGGTGCAGGGTCACGTCGTCCACGCGGCCGGCGGTGAGCGATGCGGTGAGGTAGGTCGCGAAGGGCTGGCGGCGGCGGTCGGTGGGGGAGCCCGGGTTCAGCAGCCGGATCCCGCCAGGCGTGGTGGAGTCCCACGGGATGTGCGAGTGCCCGAACACCAGCAGGTCGGTGCCGGCGAACGTGCGGTCGGCCCGGGCCTCGCGGTGCTTCGCGCCGCCGGTCTCGTGCACGACGGTGAGCCGGACCCCGTCAACGGTGGCGTGCGCGGTCTCCGGCAGCCGGGTGCGGATGTCCTCGCCGTCGTTGTTGCCATAGACGCCGATGAGCCGATTCGCCTTGTCCTGCAGGCGATTGAGCAGTTCCGCGCAGATCCAGTCGCCGGCGTGCACGACGAGGTCGGCGGCGATGACCGCTTCCCACACCTCGGGCGGCAGGTCGCGGGCGCGCTTGGGAACGTGAGTGTCGGCGAGGAGCAGCAGGCGCACGCCATCCAGCCTGCCAGTCAGACGCTTGCCAGCACCTGCTCGACGGGCTCACCGTGCAGCACGGCGTCGGTCAGGCCGCTGATCCGTCCGCACCCGACGCACCGTGACGCGAGGGCGAGCCAGTGCGCGTGGCCTTCCTCGTCGGCGCTCACCCCGACGGCCAGCTCGACCAGCGACTGGCAGCAAGCCGGGCACTCGTGGGTGTCGGGGAACGTCCAGCGCCCGTCGCTGTCGACCAGATCGGTGACCTGGGCGCACGCCACGCAACGCCGCCGGGCGACACCTTCGCGAGGGTCGGCCTGGACGTAGCCGCAGAACTGGGGATCATCCGCGTGGCGCTCGCACTGCAGCACCATCGGATGCGTGATCGGCGGGCAGTCGGACAGCCCCGACAGCCACTGCAGCAGGTCGCTCGCTTCGTCTCCGGTCCAGGTCACCCTGCCGGAGTGGGGGTCAGCATGCTCGTATAGCGCCACTCGCCTGGCATCGGCGTGCAGTGATGGCGTCTTGAACGATCAGCTGGCTTCGGCGACGCCTGAGCTGGCGCCACCAGCTCCACTGCCGCGTCCGCCGCGCCGGCGCCGCCTGCGCGGGCCGGCCTGATCTGCGTCGGCGGAAGCGGGAGCCTCGCCCTCGGTGGCCTCGATGAGTGCCGCCGTCCCCGCGCCGCCACGCGTGCGCACGCGCGAACGTGAGGCACGCTTGGCTGCCGGCCGTTCGGATCCCTGGCGCGGGCTGGACGGCGTTTGCGGCCGCGACCGGTTGCGCCGACCCGTCTCGCCGAGGTCCTCGACCTGCTCCGCCGAGAGGCCGGCACGTACCCGCTGGTCGCGGGGAAGGGTGCCCTTGGCCTGGCGCGGGATGTCCAGTGCCTCGTAGAGGGAGTCGGAGGTGGAGTACGTCTCCGGCGGGTCGGGGAAGGGCAGCTTCAGCGCCTCGTTCACCATCCGCCAGCGGGTCAGGTCGTCCCAGTCGACGAAGGTGACGGCGACGCCCTTTTCGCCCGCCCGGCCAGTGCGGCCGATGCGGTGCAGGTAGATCTTCTCGTCTTCCGGGCACTGGTAGTTGATCACGTGGGTGACGCCGGCGACGTCGATGCCGCGAGCGGCCACATCGGTGGCGACGAGAATGTCGACCTTGCCCGAGCGGAACGCGCGCAGCGCCTGCTCGCGGGCGCCCTGACCGAGGTCGCCGTGTACCGCAGCGGCGGCGAAGCCGCGCTCGGACAGATCCAGCGCGACCTTGTCGGCCGTGCGCTTGGTGCGGACGAACACGATGGAGAGCCCGCGGCCCTCGGCCTGCAGCACGCGCGCCAGCATCTCGGCCTTGTCCAGCGCGTGAGCGCGGAAGACGTGCTGGTGTGTCTCCGGAACGGTGCGGCTCTCGTCCGGCATCTCGGCGCGGATGTGCAGCGGGCGGGTGAGGAAACGCCGGGCCAGTGCGACGACCGGCCCCGGCATGGTCGCCGAGAACAGCATGGTCTGGCGAGCCGTCGGGACCCGCTCGAGGATGGCTTCGACGTCGGGCAAGAAACCGAGGTCGAGCATCTCATCGGCCTCGTCGAGCACCAACGCGCGGACGTTGGACAGATCCAGGTGACGTTGGCGGGCCAGGTCGAGCAACCGGCCCGGGGTGCCGACGACGACCTCGACACCGGCGCGAAGCGCCTCGACCTGCGGCTCGTAGGCCCGGCCTCCGTAGACGGCGAGCACCCGGGTGCCGAGCAGCCGCCCGGCGCGCTTGAGGTCTTCGGTGACCTGGACGCACAGCTCACGGGTGGGAACGACGGCGAGCGCGAGCGGCCGGCGGTCTTCGGGGTCGCCCGCACGTCCCGCGGTGACCCGCTCCAGCACGGGGATGCCGAAGGCCAGTGTCTTGCCGGTGCCGGTGCGCGCCTGGCCGATGACGTCGGTGCCCTCGAGCGCGATCGGAAGGGTGAGCGCCTGGATCGGGAACGGCGCCGTGATGCCGGCCTCGGTAAGGGCCGTCACGATCGGGGTGCTGACCCCGAAAGACGCGAAATCAGCCGGCAAATCCTCCGCAGATCCGAGGGATTCCACGGATTCGACCTCGGACAAAAACGTAGCGGTTTCTTCTGCTGCTTCCGCAGCGGTGTCTTCAGACAGAACTAGCTCCTGCAGCCACGAACGGCTACCAGCGAAGGAGCCGCTCACAATTCGGCCCGGGTCGTTCAGCGCGCACGTCGGGAATCGAGAGATATCGGTGTCCCGGAAGGGCGCTCATAAAGGGCGCCGGGCAAAGCTCGACGGGTGTCCAGCTCGTTTTCCTATCGTACGGCACGCCGGGGAAGTAAGCGCGCAGCGGCACGCGTTGCTCGCGGGACGGCGGGCGACGGGCGCATCGTAAGGTCTGGGCGTGGACCCCAGTGAGAGCGCGGTAGCCGGTTCGGATGATCCCAACCGCGCTGGGCTGATCGACCTGCTGGGTGCGCTGGCCTACGGCGAATTGTCGGCGTTCGAGCGGATGGCCTCGGACTCCCGCATGGCGCCCGACCTGGCCGATCGCTCGGCGCTGTCGGCATTCGCCGCCGATGAGTTCGCTCATTTTCAGCAGCTCTGCCGGTATCTGGGCAATCTGGGGGTCGACCCCGAAGAGGCGATGGCACCGTACGTGTCCGCCTTGGATACCTTCCACGACCTGACGGCGCCGGCGGACTGGCTGGAAAGCCTGGTCAAGGCGTACGTGGGGGACGGCATCGCCCGCGACTTCTACCGGGAGGCGTCGGCGTACCTCGATCCGCCGTCGCGTGATCTGGTGCGCCGGGTGCTCGGCGACGTCGGACACGCCGCGTTTGCCGTCGACCGGGTGCGTGCTGCGATCGCCGCCGACCCCCGGGTGGGTGGCCGCCTGGCGCTGTGGGCCCGGCGGCTGGTTGGTGAGGCGCTCACGCAGGCCCAGCGCGTTGCGGTCGAACGCGAGGGCCTGGTCACACTGCTCGCGTCGGGCGCTTCGGATCTGGCCGAGCTCGGCCGCCTCTTCCAGCGCGTCATCGACGGGCATTCCGAGCGCATGCGGGCGCTGGGGCTGTCGGAGTAGATCGCGACTCGGCTGAGCGCAGCGAAGTCGAGCGCGGGTCTGCGACCAACAGCCGGAGTAGATCGCGACTCGGCTGAGCGCAGCGAAGTCGAGCGCGGGTCTGCGACCAACAGCCGGAGTAGATCGCGACTCGGCTGAGCGCAGCGAAGTCGAGCGCGGGTCTGCGACCAACAGCCGGAGTAGCTACATCGCGGCGCCGAAACCGACCCGGCGCCCTTCCGCTTCGGCGATCTCGACGTATGCGAGCTTCGCGACGGGGATGACCACGCGGCGGCCCTTCTCGTCCTGCAGCGACAGCACCCCGAGCTCGGAGCGGATGGCGCTGGCCACCGCATCCTCGACCTCTTCCGGCGTCAGCGCGCTTTCCAGAACCAGCTCGCGGGGCGCGTACTGAACCCCGATCTTGACCTCCACCGAGGAACCTCCGCGTCGTAGGGGAATTTCACAGTACGGGTGAGCGTGCGCGACACACCCGCGTGTTGCAGCGCTTTCGCTCTGGGCCGATTGCCGAGCGCTCAGACCTTGGGTGCTCCCGACAGCCCGCGCCAGGCCAGCTGCACCAGCAGGTCGACGGCGTGTTCCTTGCTGATCGCGCCGCCGGACGTCAGCCACCAGCGCGCTCCCACTTCGGCGATGCCGGCGACCCCCACCGACAGCAGTTCGGCATCCTCCGGGCGGTAGCCGGTGTCCTGGGCGATCGTCGCGGCGATCGCGTTGACGCACTCGGTCAGGCTGCCTTCGACGCGCGCCCGCACGGCCGGCTCGTTACGCAGGTCGGTCTCGAAGACCAGCTGGTAGGCGCCGCTCGGGTCATCGACGAAGTCGAAGTAGGCCTGTACCGAACGCGCCACGCGGACCTGGTTGTCGGTGGTGGACTCGAGGGCCTCGCGGACGCGCGCAGCGAGTTCGGCGGTGTGCTCGTCGAGCAGGGCCAGGTAGAGGTCGAGCTTGCCGGGAAAGTGCTGGTAGAGCACGGGCTTGCTGACGCCCGCCCGCTCCGCGATCTCATCCATCGCCGCAGCGTGGTAGCCCTGGGCGACGAAGACCTCGCGGGCAGCTCCGAGTAATTGGCGCCGCCGGGCGTGGCGCGGCAGCCGGCCGCGCCGAGCAGGCTCCGGCGGCTGTGCCGCGGGCGCCGCGGGCGCTGCGGACCCGGAGTTCAACTCGGCACCCACGTCTGTGCCCCTTTCTGGCCGCCGCCGCAGCGCCCGGATGGGCTCCGCAACCCTGGCGGCGTTCAAAAGCTCCAGGCCAGACAATCACAACTTGGTAATTAATCCTGACCAGCAGCGGCCCGGCTGCCCGCGCGGGTACGCAGCGGGTGCGGCGCGTCCCGGTCCGGAAAGCGCCGCAGGTACTCGCGCTCCAGCAGGAGCATCCGCTTGGTGTGAGCGGCAAGGGCATCGTCGGTGGCCTCGAGGAACGTCTGGTGGCGCGTCGCGTGCAGCGTGGCGAGTTCGCGGGCGAGGACCTCGTCGGCCAGCAGGTCAGCGTCGATGCCGTCTGGGTGGTGAGCCATGGCCACGTGCATACCCTGCCGGGCCAGGTGGCATCCACCCCTCAACCGAGAACGGATGCGAACAGATCGCCGTCGGACTCGGTGCGCGACAGGACGTCGTCGGCCTCGAAGACGAGTTGCCCGGCCTCGGTGCAGCCGGCGACCTCGTCCCAGCTGATCGGCGTGCTGACGGTCGGGGTGGGCCGAGCCCGCAGCGAGTAGACGCTGATCGTGGTCTTCGCCGGGTTGTTCTGGGACCAGTCGATGAAGACCTTGCCCGGGCGCAGCGTCTTCGTCATCCGGCTGACCACGAGATCCGGGTGAAGCTTCTCCAGGTGCTCGGCGAGCTTGCGGATCTCGTCGGATGTGGACTCGGCCGGGCGCCGGCCGCTGGAGCGGGCGTACAGCTGCATTCCCTTCGAGCCGCTGGTCTTCGGGTACCAGTCGCGATCACTCGCCTCACGCACGAGTTCGGCCACCCGGCAGCATTCGACGATCGTGGCCGGCGGCCCCGGATCGAGGTCGATCACGAGCATGTCCGGTGGTTTCGCCGCCCCCTTGGCGTCGACCCGCCACATGGGGGTGTGCAGCTCCAGGGACGCCAGGTTGGCGACGTAGACCAGGGTCGCCAGCTCGTCGACGATCATGAAGTCGATGACGTCACGGTCCTTGGTCGACCCGGGGCTCGGCAGCCGGGCGGTGCGTATCCACTCGGGAAGGCCGCGCGGGACGTTCTTTTCGAAGAAGAACGCCGCGTCGACGCCGTTCGGGTAGCGCTTGCGGGTCAGCGGCCGCCCGCCGAGGTGGGGCAGCAGGAACGGGGCGATACGGGTGTAGTAGTCGAGGACCTGCCCCTTGCTGAAGCCCGCTTCCGGGTAGAGCACCTTGTCGAGGTTGGACAGCACCAGACGGCGGCCGTCGACGTCGACCGGCACCTTGGATGGACTAGGTGTCACGTACCACCGCCTTCGGTGCGATGTCGGTGCGCAAGCCCTTGAACGAGGGTGCGCGCAGCCGTCCGTCGCTGGTCCATTCCCGGAACTCCACCACGGCGACCAGTTCGGGACGTACCCAACGCGCCTGGTCGATTTCCCGCCGGGTGAGCCCGTCGAGATCGGCGAACGCCGACAGATCCGCCTTCAGCTCGGTGAGGCGGCGTTGCAGCTGGCCCAGTGTCCGGTCGGTGAAGCCCGTGCCGACCTGGCCGGCGTAATGCAGCGCTCCGCTCCCGTCGTACACGCCGATGAGGAGCGCCCCGAGCTGCCCGGCCCGGCCGTGCTGGCCCGGTTCCCATCCCGCGATCACCACGTCCTGGCGCCGGCGGAAGGGCGTCTTGACCCAGCTCCTCGAGCGCCGGCCCGGCTCGTACGGGCGGCTCTTCAGCTTGGCGACGACTCCCTCGAGGCCTTGCTCGCGAGCGATCCCTGCAACGTCGGCTCCGCTGATCTCCGGAGCGCACAGCGAGGGCGGGACCTCGATCGGGAGCGCCTCGAGCAGCTCCCGGCGCTGCGCGTAGCCCAGGTTCATGGTGTCCTGACCGCCCTCGGCCAGGATGTCGAACGCGAGAAACGACACCGGGGTCTCGGCTGCGAGCCGGCGCGCCCGGGCGTCGTCGTTCACTGCCATGCGGCTTTGCAGGAGTCCGAAGGATGGCCGCCCGTCGGGCCCGAACGCGACGATCTCCCCGTCGAGGCGCATCTCGTTGTGCCGGGTCCGTTCGAACAGGTCGCGTGCGAACGCGACGATCTCCGGATACGCCCGGGTGATGTCGCTGCCCGAGCGCGCCTGGATGCGGATGCCGCCGTGGGCCGGTTCGCGGATGCTGAGCAGCGCCCGGACCCCGTCCCACTTGAACTCGTAGCACCACTGCGAGCCCTCGGGGATCGGTCCTGGAGTCGCCAGCATGGGCCCGGCATCCCACACCCGGCGATCTGCAGCGCCTTCGAGCCGCTTCGACGCCACCCTGCCGTCCTACCCCAAAAGACCGTGTCTTTCCGGCAGGGCGGTCGTTGCAGGGGAAAGCGCCTCGGCCGTCGAGGCCGTCTCAGCCTGGGAGAAACATGACTGGGTCGTTGGTCCGGCGGGCCCGTGTGGTCGGCGCCGCCGCCGTGCTGGCCGTTCCGGCTGTGGCATTCGGAGCGCTCGGAACGCAGCCGGCAGCGTCGGCAGCGACGCCGGGGCCGTCTCTGCTGGGCGGTGTGACGAGCGGTGTGACGAGCGGTGTGACGAGCACTGTGACCGGGCTGGTTTCCGGGCTGTTCACCAGCAACCTGCTGCCGGGCCTGGACAGCGCCACCGATCTCGGTGCCGCTGACCCGGCGGCGCCGATGTCGCTCGTGGTCGGCCTTTCCCGGCCCGACCCGGCCGGCGAAAGCGCGTACCTGGCGGACGAGAACAATCCGCAGAGCCCGCGCTACCACCAGTTCCTTTCACCCAGCGCCTTCGCCGCGAAATTCGGAGTGCCGGCGGCGACGCGTAACGCGGTCACCTCCTGGCTGACGGCGGGCGGCCTGCACGTGGACGGCGTCTCGGCGGCCGGCGACAACTACGCCGTATCCGGCACCGTGTCACAGCTCAACCTCACCTTCGCGACGAGCATCCGGCGCTTCTCCTATGGCGGGAAGAACTTCCTGGCCAACACCAGCTACCCGAAGGTGCCTGCCGGACTGCCGGTCACCACCATCGTCGGGCTGAACACGCTGCAGGGCTTCTCGCTGCCGGCCAAGGCGACCCCGTCCCAGGACACCTGCCTCGGCAGTGCCTGCGTTGGTGCCACCACACCGAAGGATCTCTGGACGGCCTACGACCAGCCGGCTGCCTACCAGGGCCAGGGCCAGCAGCTGGCGGTGCTCGGCGAGGGCCGGACCGACGACGTCATCGCCGACCTGCGCCAGTTCGAGTCCGCGAACGGGCTGCCGCAGATGCCGGTCACCGTCAAGCACCCGGCGGGCGATACCAGCTTCACCGACGACTCCGGCCGCGAGGAATGGAACATCGACACCCAGGCCTCGTCGGGCATGGCGCCGCAGGCCGACGGGATGACGCTCTACTTCGGCCAGGACCTGTCCGACGCCGACGTACTGAAGATCATCCAGCAGTGGACTGATGACGCCACCGGCCCGATGCAAGCCAATGCTTCCTTCGGGGAGTGCGAGACCAACCCGACCAACCCGGTCACCGGCGGCCCGCTGTCGACGCTGCCCCTTCCGGTGATGGAGGGTCTCGGCAACAACCTGCAACCGCAGGCGGAATCGGTGCTCAAGCAGGCGGCCATCGAGGGCAAGACGCTGTTCAGCTCGACCGGTGACACCGGCTCGTCCTGCCCGGTCATCGCCGCACCGGTCATCGGCGCCGGCAACGGCGTCCTCAACCAGGTCGTGCCGCTGACCAACTACCCGGCGTCGTCCCAGTACGCCACGGCCGTTGGTGGCACGGTGCTGTATACCGACGGGGCGGGTAACCGCACCGCCGAGTACGCGTGGACGTTCACCGGCGGCGGATCGTCACTGCTGATCGGACTGCCCGACTACCAGCAGGGCGTGGCGGGCAACTACCTCCCGTGCCTGCAGCCGACTCCCGGGGTGGCCTGCCGGGCGGTGCCGGACGTGGCCGCGCAAAGCGGTGACGTCCTGACCAACGGCTACCAGATCTACAGCGCCGGGTCGGCAACCCAAGGCGGCGGTACCAGCCTGTCGTCGCCGCTGTGGATGGGCATGTGGACCCGCGTGCAGGGCGCCAAGGGCGGCTCGGGCAACGGCTTCGCGAACTACCCGCTGTACGCGGTCGGCAAGAACGGGGCATCGAACAGCCGCGACTACACCGACATCACCCTCGGCAGCAACGGGCTTTACGCCGCCGCGCCCGGCTGGGACTACACGACCGGCTGGGGGGCGCCCAAGGTCGCCGGGCTCATCTGCGACATCGCCGGTCACTGCTGACGGTGATCACCCGCCGCCGGATCTGGTGTGCGTTTGCCTGTCCCGCGGGGGATGATCCTCAGGTGAGATCCATCTGGAAGGGCGCCATCTCGTTCGGTCTGGTGACGATTCCGGTCAAGCTCTACTCGGCGACCGAGGAGCGGGACGTCTCTTTTCACCAGGTCCACCGCGAGGACGGCGGGCGCATCAAATACAAGCGTGTGTGCACGATCGACGGCGAGGAAGTCAGCTACGGCGACATCGCCAAGGGCTACGACCTCGGCGGCGGGGAGATGGTTGTCCTCACCGATGAGGATCTCTCCGGTCTGCCGCTGACGACCTCGCGGACCATCGACGTCCTGCAGTTCGTGCCGCTCGAGCAGGTCGATCCGATCTACTTCGCCAAGTCCTACTACCTGGAGCCGGACCGCACCGGGGCCAAGCCGTACGCCCTGCTGCGCGACGCGCTCGAGGAGTCCGGGCGCGTGGCACTGGTGAAGGTGGCGCTGCGCCAGCGTGAGACGCTCGCGACCCTGCGGGTGCGGGACGGTGTGTTCGTCCTCGAGACCATGCTGTGGCCCGACGAGGTGCGCAAGCCCGACTTCGGCTTCCTGGATGAGGACATCTCGGTGCGCCCGCAAGAGCTGGCCATGGCCGGCTCGCTGATCGAGACGCTGGCCGGAGATTTCGACCCGAGCCAGTACACCGACGGCTACCGCGAGGCGCTGCAGGCGGTCATCGACGCGAAGGTCGCCGGGCGCGAGGTGGTCGCACCGGCCGAGCCGGAGACCTCCGGCGGTGCCGTGCTCGACCTCATGGCCGCCTTACGGGCATCCGTCGACGCCGCGAAGGGCAAGAAGACGGCCACCGCTGACCCGGCTGCCTCCGCCGACGGTGACGAGCCCGCTGTGAAGCCCGCGAAGGCAAGCGCCAAGAAGGCCGCCAAGAAGGCGCCGGCCAAGGCAGCCGCCCCGCGCAAGCGGCGCAGCGCGTAATTGCTGCCAGTGGCTCAAGACAGCGGGGTCGGCTAGCCGACAAGGAATCCGTGACCCCCAGTACCGCCGTCAGCATTGACGAAGTTCTCCTCGCTTTACGCAGCATTCCCGGTGTCCGGTCCGCCGATATCGGTGACGACGACTCGGGCGGTGCCGGACTCCTGCGCCTCGATCTCGCCGAGAACGTCGACGAGGTTGAGGTCGCCACCTCCGTGGGCCGCCTGCTGCGCGAGCGCTTCGGTCTCGGGGTCGACGCCGGTCAGGTCCAGATGGTCGAAGCTGCAGCGGATTTCGCACCAGCACCGGCCGCCGACGACGGCTCCTTCGACGGCCACGGCGGCGTGCGGGTCACAGTCATGAACGTCACCAGCGCAGGCCGCAAGGTGACGGTGAGCATCGTGCTTCGCCGCGGCGAGCGGGAATGCCGCGGCGAGGCCCCGGGGACCACAACGGCGAACGGCGTGTACCACGCCGTCGCCGAAGCGACCCTCCACGCCATCGAGGAACTGACCGAAGATGCCGTCATCGGCCGGCTCGAGCACCTCGAGGTCAGCGATTCCACCGCTTCGGTGTCGCTGGTCCTGGATGTCGACGGAGTAGAGGTCGAGGCCGAGGCGGCCTCACCGGTGCAGTCCGACCCCCGCCAGGCGATCGTGCGGGCGGTGCTGGAGGCAGTCCAGCCGCACCTGCCGGGCGCTTAGCGCTTGAAGGCGTCCTTGACCTTCTCGCCGGCCTGCTTGATGTCGCCCTTGGCCTGCTCGGCGTCGCCCTGAGCCTGCAGGTCACGGTCACCGGTGGCGCCGCCGACCCGTTGCTTGCCCTTACCGGACAGTGACTGCAGCGAATTTCTGACCTTGTCTGCAAAACCCATCGTGGTCTCCTCTGTGTGCTTGCGTCAGGTGTGCTCTCCGTGAATCCCTTCCCTGGCCAGGCAAGCCCACACGTCGCCGGAATCGCCGAAGCCGCTACGTGGTTGTGAGGTAGGTCGTCGACTGCCGGCCGGTTTGCCATGGCCCGGCAGAATGGACGGCGCAGACACTCAGTCACTGTCATTCGCTAGGAGCCCGCTTCGTGAGCGCTGTACTGCCGAACGGAACGCTGCCCCCGCTGGTGGAGCCAGCGGCGGAGTTGAGCATCGACGAGATCCGGCGCTACTCCCGGCACTTGATCATTCCCGACGTCGCCATGGACGGGCAGAAGCGGCTGAAGAACGCCAAGGTGCTGGTCGTCGGCGCCGGCGGCCTCGGCAGCCCGGCGCTGATGTACCTGGCGGCCGCAGGCGTCGGCACGCTCGGCATCGTCGACTTCGACGTGGTGGACGAGTCGAACCTGCAGCGCCAGATCATCCACGGTGTCTCGGACATCGGACGCTCGAAGGCCGAGTCGGCGCGCAACTCCGTCGCGGAGATCAACCCGTACGTCACCGTGAACCTGCACGAGGAGCGGCTCGACAGCTCGAACGTCATGGAGCTGTTCGCCCAGTACGACCTGATCGTCGACGGCACCGACAACTTCGCGACGCGCTACCTGGTCAACGACGCGTGCGTGCTGCTCGGCAAGCCGTACGTCTGGGGCTCGATCTACCGGTTCGACGGCCAGGCCAGCGTCTTCTGGTCCGAATACGGCCCCTGCTACCGCTGCCTTTACCCGGACCCGCCTCCGCCGGGCATGGTTCCTTCCTGCGCGGAGGGCGGCGTGCTCGGGGTGCTGTGCGCGTCGATCGGCTCCATCCAGGTCAACGAGGCCATCAAGCTGCTCACCGGCATCGGCGAGCCGCTCGTCGGCCGGCTCATGGTCTACGACGCACTCGAGATGAGCTACAACGAGATCAAGGTCCGCAAGGACCCGGAGTGCGCGATCTGCGGCAAGAACCCGACCGTCACCGAGCTCATCGACTACGAGGCCTTCTGCGGCGTCGTCTCCGAGGAGGCCCAGGAGGCGGCCCGCGACGCGACCATCACCGCGCGCGAGCTGGCGGAGATGAAGGAGCGCGGCGACGACTTCCTGCTGGTCGACGTGCGCGAGCCGGCCGAGTGGGAGATCGTGCGCATCCCCGGCGCCCAGCTGATCCCCAAGGGTGACCTCCCGGCGAAGCTGTCGGAGCTGCCGCAGAACAAGCCGATCATCCTGTACTGCAAGACGGGCGTGCGTTCGGCGGAAGCGCTGGCCACCTTGAAGGGTGCCGGCTTCAGCACCGCCAAGCACGTTCAGGGCGGCGTGACGGCGTGGGCGACGCAGGTCGACAATGACCTACCCGTCTACTGACGCAGACAGGGGCTTGCCGGTCTACTGATCCAGTGGCCCGTACCAAGCCACCTGTGTCGGTGTCGGCGGGAGTCGGCACCCGGCCGGTCATCGGCGGGAAACCGTCGGTGTATGCCGCGCAGGTGCTCGACATCGTCGACAAGATCCCGCGCGGGAAGGTGCTGACCTACGGCGACATCGCCGAGATGATCGGCAGCGGTTCCGGCCGCGTGGTGGGAGCGGTGATGAGCCGGCACGGCCACGAGGTCGCCTGGCATCGGGTGGTGCTCTCCAGCGGCTATCCGAACCCCGCCGGGCCCGTCGAGGCGCTGCGCCGGCTCAAGGCCGACGGCACGCCGCTGGCCAAGGGCGGCGAGCGTGTCGACCTCGCTGCGGCCCGTTGGGATGGCCAAGCGAAAACGTCCCGCCGCTGAGCTCAGGCTCGCGCGAAAACTGTCAGCCCGTCGTGGTCGACTCTCATCGTGCCCCGACGTCCCGCCGCAGCCGAAAGCCCGCTCCTGGTCCGCTCCGCCGGCCGCAGCGGGCCGGCTCTGGTGCCCGACGAGGATCAGCAACGGGTCATCGACTATCGCGACGGGCCGCTGCTGGTGCTCGCCGGGCCGGGCACCGGAAAGACGGCCACGGTGGTCGAGCTGGTCGCCGATCGTGTCGAGCGCCATGGCTTGCGCCCGGAGCAGGCGCTGGTGCTCACCTTCTCCCGCCGGGCCGCCGACGAGCTCCGCTTCCGGCTCGCGTCCCGGCTGCAGATGACGGTCCAAGGCCGGCTCGCCTGGACCTTCCACGCCTGGTGTTACGCCGTCCTGCGCGCCTATGACCGGGCGTTCGCGGGCACCGAGCTGCGGCTGATGTCCGGGCCGGAGCAGGACGTGGTGGTGCGCGACCTGCTGGGTCCGTTGCGGGGCGAGCCCGAGCGTTGGCCGGCCGGGTGGGCGCCGTTGCTGGAGTTGCGCGGCTTCGCCGACGAAGTACGCGATCTGCTGGCCCGCTGCCAGGAGCGCGGGATCGACCCGGTCGATCTCGACGCGATGGGGGCGCGTACCGGGCGCCAGTCCTGGCAGGCGCTGGCGCCGTTCTATGCCGACTATCTCGACAACCTCGACTGGCAGAGCGCGGTGGACTACTCGGGCCTGGTCCGCCGAACCGCCCGGCTGCTCGGCACTGCCGATGTGCTCGGTGAGGTCGCCGGCGATCTTCGCTTGATCGTCGTCGACGAGTACCAGGACACCGATCCGGCTCAGGAGCTGGTGCTGCGGGCGCTGGCAGCCACCCGGGCGCAGCTGGTCGTCGTCGGCGATCCCGACCAGTCGATCTACGGCTTCCGTGGTGCGGATGTGAGCGGAATCCTGAACTTTGCCGATCGCTTCCGCGGCCCGCGCCGCCAGCGCGCTCAGGTGCTGGCCCTCGGCCGGTGCCGCCGCTCGGGCGCTGACCTTGTGGCGGCATCCCGGTCGGTCGCGTCGCGGCTTCCGCTGCCCGGGCTTCCCGCCGCGGCGCTGGCGCACCACCGTGCCCTGTCGGCGCTGGGCCCGGATCCCGAGGACCATCCACCGGTATCCGTGCGCATCTTCAGCTCGCCGGCGCAGGAGGGCGTCGCGGTTGCTGACGCGCTCCGGCGCGCTCACCTCATCGACAAGGTGCCGTGGTCGTCCATGGCGGTGCTGGTGCGCAGCACCCGGCTCGCCGGCCCGCTCCAGCGTGCCCTCGCCGACGCCGGCGTTCCCGTCGAGACCCCGGCCGACGAGCGGCCGCTCACCCGCGAGCCGGTGCTGGACCCCTTGCTCACGCTGTTGCATGCCGGGGCGGGCCTGCGCCCGCTCGACGAAGACACGGCCGTCGCGCTGCTGTGCTCGCCGCTCGGCGGTGCGGATGCCCTTGATGTCCGCCGGTTGCGCCGGGCCCTTCGCGAGCGCGAGCGCGCGGCGGGCGGAATGCGGCGCTCGGGCGAGCTGCTGACCGAGTGCCTGCGCGACCCGGGGATGGCGAAATCCCTTGCAGTGCAAGCGAATCCAGCCGCCGAGGCGGATGACGACGAGATGGTCGTCGCGCCGCAGCGCATCGCCGCGTTGCTCGGCCGGGTGCGCTCCGGCATCGAGCTGTCCGAGACTCCGGAGGAGGTGCTCTGGGCGGTGTGGTCGGCGAGCCGGTGGCGGGAGGAGCTGGAGCGTCTGGTCCATCGTCCCGGCGGTGCGACCTCCGCTTTACTCCGCCACGCCGACCGTCAGCTCGACGCCGTCGTCGCGCTGTTCGAGGCGGCCGCCCGCTTCAGCGACCGGCTGCCGGGTTCCGGCCTTGCCGTCTTTCTCAAAGGCCTGTCGAACCAGGAGATTCCGGCAGATCCGCTGAGCCAGCGCAGTTTCGCGGGGGATGCGGTGCGCTTGCTGACGGCTCACCGCTCCAAGGGCCTGGAGTGGGAGTTCGTCGTCGTCGCCGGTGTCCAGGAAGGCGTCTGGCCGAACCTGCGCCGCCGCAGCACGCTGCTGGAAGCCGACGCGCTCGCTGCAGTGGACGACGAGCCCAGCCTGTTCGCCGATGACGAGGCAGCCATGGCTGCCCGCGCCGGGGCCCTGGTCGACGAGCGCCGGCTGTTCTACGTCGCGGTCACCCGGGCCCGGCGGCGGCTCATGGTCACGGCCGTCAGCGGGGGCGACGATGCGGAGCTGCGCCCGTCCCGCTTCCTGGGCGAGCTCGGCGTCGAGCTCCCCCCGCAGATCGAAACGGCGCCGCGGGTGTTGTCACTGTCCGCTCTGGTCGCGGAGCTGCGCTGCGTCGCGAGCGACGAAAACGTCTCGCCCGCACTGCGCGAGGCGGCAGCCGGCGAGCTGGCCCGGCTGGCTCCTGACGTTCCGTCCGCCCATCCCGACCGCTGGTGGGGGCTCGCGGAATGGACCGAGCGCGGCCTGCCGCTGCTGCCCCCGGACTCGGCCGTGACGCTCTCGCCGAGCCAGGTCGACATCATCCGCACCTGCCCGCTGCGGTGGTTCCTGGTGCGGCGCGCCGGCGTTGCCAGCGCCGCCAGCTCCTCGCAGGGCTTCGGCACCCTGCTGCACGACGTCGCCCGCCACATCGTCGATGCTGGGGTGACCGACGTCGCCGATCTCGAGCGCCGGCTCGACGACCACTGGCCGGCGATTGACTGGGAGGCGCCGTGGTTCGCCGGCCGGGAGCGGGCGGCGGCACAAGCGGCGCTCGGTGCTCTGCTGAAGTGGCATCGGGAGAGCCCGTACCACGTGGTCGGCGCCGAGGTCGATTTCGACCTCGAGGTTTCGCTCAAGGCCGGTGTCGCCCGGGTGCGCGGCCAGATCGACCGGTTGGAGCGCGACGCCGACGGCCGGGGTCACGTCGTGGACTACAAGACGGGACGCACGCCACCAGGCCTGAAAGATGCGCAGGAGAGTCCACAACTGGGGCTGTACCAGCTCGCCGTCATGAGTGGGGCTGTCGCCGGGCAGGAGGGGGCCGGCGGGATGAACGAGACGGCGGGCGCTGCGCTGCTGCCGCTGCGCGGCGGCAAACCCCGCGAGCAGCCGCCGCTCGAGCGCGACGCTGACGGGCGCACCTGGGTGCACGACCTGCTCGACGGTCTCGTCGCCGCCATCGCCGCCGAGGATTTCCCGGCCCGGCGCAACGCCAGCTGCGATCACTGCCCGGTGCGCCGCTGCTGCCCGGCACAGCCCGAGGGGGCGCAGGTGGCATGACGGCATCGGCTGCACCGGGCGCGCTGGGGTCATGGACGCTCGACGACACGATCGCGCTGCTGGGAGAGGGGCGTCCCGATTGGAGCCTCACTTCTCAGCAGCGGGCGGCCGTCGGTGCTCCGCTGGAGCCGGGACTCATCGTCGCGGGAGCGGGGTCAGGAAAGACCGAGGTGATGGCGGCTCGGGTCGTGCATCTCGTCGCGACCGGGCAGGTGCGTCCCGACGAGGTACTCGGGCTCACGTTCACCACGAAGGCGACCGCCTCGCTCGCCGCGCGGGTGAGAAGCGGCCTGGACCGGCTGCGTGAGCGTGTGGGCGGCCCGCCCTCCACTGCCCTCGCGCCGCGTTGGGACGGCGAGCCGGTGGTCCTGACCTACAACGGCTACGGCGCCCGGCTGGTCGCCGACCATGGGCTCCGGATCGGCATCGAGCCGGCCGCACGGCTCGCTCCGGAGGGGCTGCGCTGGCAGCTGGCCTTGGCGGTGGTTCGCCGCTGGGCCGAGCCGCTGGACGTGGATTGGACGCCGGCGACGGTGGCGGAGCGGGTTCGTCAGCTCGCGGACGAGATGTCGTCGCATCTGGCCGAGCCGGGCGATGTGATCGCTGCAGTGGCGGCCACCGAGGCGATGCTCGACGCGGCGGAGAAGGTCGGCAGGGAGGGGGAGAAAGCCCGGGAGGTGGGCCGTACCCGGCTCGCGCTCTTGCGCTTGGTCGAGGCCTTCGTCCGCGCGAAGCGGGATGGGCTGCTGCTCGACTACGGCGATCAGGTCGCGCTCGCGGCGAAGCTCGCGTGCCAACCGGTCGTGGTCGCCGCCGAGCGCACCGCGCATCGCGTCGTGCTGCTTGATGAGTATCAGGACACCGGCGTCGCGCAGCGGATGCTGCTGCAGCGCCTGTTCGGGCACGGGCACCCCGTGACGGCGGTGGGGGATCCGGCTCAGTCCATCTACGGTTTCCGCGGCGCCAGCGTCGGCAACATTCTCAATTTCCCCAGGCACTTTCCGCGCTCCGCTGGAGCGACCGAGGAGCCGGCCCGGCAGTACCCGCTGACGGTCAACTTCCGCAGCGGCGGGGCGATCCTCGAGGTGGCCAACGTCATCGTCGCCGGGCTTTCTACCGCGTTCGGCGCGGGTCGGGTGGCGCCCACCGTGCTCGAGCCGCGGGCCGGCCGCGAGACGCATGGCGGCGAGGGCGGTGACGTGTCCGCGGCGCTGCTGTCGGACGCGCTGAGCGAAGCCGACTGGGTCGCCGAGCGCCTCGAGAAGGCGTGTGCGCAGCGCCGTGGCCGGCACTCCGAACGCTGCAGGGACGACGCTTGTCAAGGCTGGCATGAGGTCGCCGTGCTGTGCCGGCGGCGCAGCCAGTTCGGCCTGCTGCGCCAGGCGCTGGAGCGGCGCGGGATCCCGGTCGAGGTGATCGGGCTGGGCGGCCTGCTCGATGCGCCTGAAGTCGCCGATGTGGTTGCGGTGCTGCGGGTGCTGCACGACGCCACCGCCAACGCCGCGCTGATCCGGTTGCTCACCGGCCCACGCTGGCGCATCGGCTTGCGCGACCTGGACGCCCTCGGCCGCCGCGCCGCCGTGCTGGTGCGCGACCCGCACCCGGCGCCCGACACGAGCGACGCACTGCCGCTGCAGCTGGGTGGCGATGAAGCCGAGGTCGGATCACTGTCGGATGCATTGGAACAGCTGGACGATCCGGTCCTCGGGCGGATCGGCCCGCTCTCGTCCGAGGCGCTTTCCCGGCTGCGCCGGCTGCGCGGCGAGCTGGCTTCGCTGCGGCGCCGGCTCGATCAGCCATTGCCCGACCTGATCGCCGACATCGAACGCACCATCGGTCTCGACGTCGAGCTCGAGGCCACCCCTGATCGGCTGCGTCAGGGCCGCCGGGCCAACGTGCTCGCCTTCCTGGACGTCGCCGCCGACTTCGTCGGTCTCGACGGGCAGACCGATCTCGGGGCGTTCCTGGCGTCGCTCGAGGCGGCGGAGAGGGCAGAGGACGGCTACGACCTCGGAGTGCCGTCCGCCGCCGACACCGTCAAGCTCATGACCGTCCACGCGGCCAAGGGGCTGGAGTGGGACGTCGTCGCGGTGCCGGGGCTGTCCAAGGGCATCTTCCCGTCCAACCGCGGGACCGCGCCGTGGCCGTGGCGACCGGAGGCGCTTCCCGGCAAGCTGCGGGGCGACCGCGACGATCTGCCGGTCTGGACCGATCCCAGCCCCGGCGGATGCACCAGCTACCGCGAGGCGACCAAAGAGGTGCTGGCGGCCGAGGACCGGCGGCTCGCCTACGTCGCGGTCACCCGGGCGCGGGAGGTGCTGCTCTGCTCCGGCTTCTGGTGGTCAGCGACCGCGACCAAGCCGCTCATCCCACGGTCGGAGTTCTTCGCCGAGGTCGAGCGCGCCTGCTCGGGCGGCGCCGGCGTGGTCGAGCCGCAAGCTCCTGAGCCCGACCGTGAGGACGAAAACCCTTTGCTGGCAGCCGATCGCGTGGTCGACGTGCAGTGGCCGCCGGCGCCGGTCGTCATGCCGGGAACGCACTGGGCGGCCGCCGCGGTTCGCCGCCGCGTCGCCATGGCCGATCCGGACCAGCAGGGGATGACCGGGACGTTGACGGCCGAGGAGCTGGAACGCATCGCGGGGTGGCAGAAGGACGCCCAGCTGCTGCTGGCCGAACGCCGTGCCGGAAAGGGCCGGCGCGAGATCTCGCTGCCCGCCACGCTCGCGGTCAGCGATCTGGTGGAGCTGGCCGCCGACCCCGATCAGTTCGCGGCCAGGGTTGCGCGCCCGCTGCCGGCTCCTCCTGCTCCGGCAGCCCGCCGCGGCAGCAGCTTCCACGGCTGGCTGGAGCAGCGCTCAGCGGCTCGTGCGCTCATCGGCCCGGACGAGTTGCCGGGGTCGAGCGATCCCGAGCCCGTGGCCACCGACGCCGACCTCGAGGCGCTGAAGAGCGGGTTCCTGGCGACGAGCTGGGCGGCGCGCGAGCCGGCTGCCGTCGAGGTGGCGTTCGAGCTCGTGCTGGACGGTGTCCTCGTCAGGGGCCGGATCGACGCTGTCTACCGCCGCGATGACGGCGATGACCTGCGGTACGACGTGATCGACTACAAGACCGGCGCGCGTCCATCAGGGGCGGCGGCGCAGGCGGCGGCCGTGCAGCTGGCGTGCTACCGGCTGGCGTGGGCTGACATCGCGCAGGTGGATCCCGGCCAGGTCGGGGCGGCCTTCCTCTACGTCAGGGAGGGCGAGGACGGGCTGGTGCGGCCGCCGCTGCCGAGCCGGGACGAGCTCGCACAGCTGCTCACCGAGCCAGGAGGAGGCGCGCCTGGCTAACCTCGCGTCGTGACCGACCTGCCGCCAGTGCCCTCCGGACCCGCCGCGTTCATCGACCGCGCCGCGCTGCTCGCCGATCTGGACCCGTGGCTGCGGATCCCGTCGATCAGCGCCGATCCCGGTCACGCCGCTGACGTCCGGTCGAGCGCCGAGTGGCTCGCCGACCGGCTGCGGCAGGCCGGCTTCCCGCAGGTCGAGATCTGGGAGACCGCGGGGCATCCCGCGGTGTTCGCTCACTGGCCCGCGGAGCGGGAAGAGGCGCCGGTGGTCGTCGTGTACGGGCATCACGACGTGCAGCCGGTCGATCCGATCGAGCTATGGGAAAGCCCGCCGTTCGAGCCGGCGGTGCGCGGCGACGATCTCCTCGGGCGGGGCACCGCCGATGACAAGGGTCAGGTGCTGATGCACCTGCACGGGCTGGCGGCACACCTCGCTTCGCAGCGGCGCATCGCTCCCGCGGTGACGATCAAGCTGGTGATCGAGGGGGAGGAGGAGTCCGGCTCGCCGCACTTCGCCGAGCTGCTACGGGATCATCGGGAAGAGCTGCAGTGCGATGTCGTCGTCGTCTCCGACACGAGCGTCTTCAATCGCGACACGCCGAGCCTGTGCACCGGGATGCGCGGAATCATCGCCTGCCAGATCGATCTGCACGGCCCCGACGGGGATCTGCACAGCGGCTCGTTCGGCGGCGGGGTGCGAAACCCCCTGCAGATCATGGCGGATTTGCTCAGTGGGCTGCACGACGCCGACGGCCGGGTCACGCTGAGCGGCTTCTACGACCGGGTCCGCTCGCTGACCGCGCGCGAGCGCGAACTGTTCGCCCGGCTCCCGTTCGACGAGGCCGCCTGGCTCTCCGGGCCGGCGCGGTCGCGGGAGGCCGCCGGCGAGGCCGGGTTCACGACGCTCGAACGCCTCTGGGCCCGTCCCACCGCGGAGATCAACGGCATGTGGGGCGGCTACACCGGGCCGGGCGCCAAGACGATCATCCCGTCCGACGCGCACGCCAAGGTCAGCTTCCGGCTCGTCGCAGACCAGGATCCGCAGGACGTGCAGCGGGCGGTGGAGAGCTACGTCGCCGCCTTCGTCCCGCCCGGAATCACGGCGACCGTGACCTTCAGCGGCCCGGGCGTGCGCCCGTGCCTGACGCCTCTCGATGCACCGGCGCTGCAGGCGGCGGCGAGCGCGATGGGGCGGGCGTTCGGGCAGGAAGTGCTCTTCACCCGCGAAGGCGGCAGCGGACCGGAAGCCGATCTCGCCGAGATCCTGGAAGCACCGGTGATCTTCTTCGGCGTCGGTCTGCCGGACGACCGCATCCACGCTCCGAACGAGCGCGTGGTCATCCCGATGCTGCTGCGTGGAGCGGAGGCGCTGGCTTACCTGTGGGACGAGTTGGGAGCGCTCGAGACGCTCTGACCGTCACGTCCGAAATCCGCTAGTGCTCTCCCGGCACGGAAGGCAGACTCGGACGCATGTTCGATGTCGTCGCGGATCCGCAGCGCTGCTACCGCGCGGTGGCGAGTCGTGACGCGCGCTTCGACGGCTGGTTCGTGACGGCCGTCCGCAGCACCCGCATCTATTGCCGGCCCTCCTGCCCCGCGCGCCTCCCCCGCTTCGAGGGGGTGCGGTTCTACCGCACCCCGGCGGCCGCCCAGCACGCCGGCTACCGCGCGTGCAAGCGGTGCCGTCCGGATGCCAGTCCCGGCTCGCCACAGTGGGATCGTGCGAGCTGATCTGGTCGCCCGCGACCATGCGGCTCATCGGTGACGGTGTCGTCGACCGTGACGGCGTCGGCGGGCTGGCGTCCCGGCTCGGATACACCGCGCGTCACCTCACCAGGGTTCTCACCCGCGAGGTCGGGGCCGGCCCGCTCGCGGTCGCGCGTGCCCAGCGCGCCCAGACCGCACGCCTGCTGCTGGAGACGACGGACGTTCCGGTGACCGAGGTGGCGTTCGCTGCCGGCTTCGCCAGCCTGCGGCAGTTCAACGACACGGTCCGGGAGATCTTCGCGACGACACCGTCGGCGCTACGCGGCCCGCCGCCGCACGCGAGAGGCCGCTGAGCCGGGCGCGGTGAACCTGCGGCTCACGTATCGCCAGCCGGGCGACGTGGCGACCACGCTGCGCTTCCTGGGGCAGCGCGCCGTCCCCGGGGTCGAGGCGTTCGACGGGGTGGAGTTCGTCCGCTCGCTCGATCTGCCGCATGGGCCGGCCACGGTGCGGCTGTCCGCAGGGCCCGCCGGATCCGGATACGTCCGGGCGAGCCTGGCGTTGAGCGAGCTGCGTGACCTGACGGTCGCCGTGGCGCGCTGCCGCCGATTGCTCGACCTGGACGCCGATCCCGTGGCGGTCGACGGGTTGCTCGGCACCGGCCCGCTGGCGGCGCATGTCGGGGCGCGGCCCGGGCTGCGGGTGCCGGGCGCCGTCGACGGCGGCGAGCTGGCGATCCGGGCGGTCCTCGGCCAGCAGATCTCCGTCGCCGGTGCGCGCACGCTCGCGGGGCGGCTGTCGGCGCGGTACGGCCGTGAGCTGCCGGTGCCGTGCGGGCCGGTCACCCACACGTTCGCGCGTGCGGAGGAGCTCGCGAAGGCTGATCCGGCCGAGCTGCCGATGCCCGCGAGCCGGGCCCGGGCGCTTGTCGAACTGTGCGCTGCGCTCGCCGTCGGCGATCTCGTGCTCGACGGGTCGGCCGAGCGCGGCGAGGCCGAGCACCGGCTGCTGCGCATGCACGGGATCGGGCCCTGGACCGCGGGTTACATCCGGATGCGGGCGCTGCGGGATCCGGACGTCTGGCTCGGCGCCGACCTCGAAATCGTCAAGGCGCTCGCGCGCCTTACGCTCGCCGGCATCGGGCCGGTCGATCCAGCGCAGTGGTCGCCCTGGCGTTCCTATGCCGTCTTGCACCTGTGGTCCGGAGGTCCCGCGTGATCGGCGAAACCCCCCGCTACACCAAGGTTTCCGGCCCCTTCGGCGAGCTGCTCGTCGCCACCGAGGACGGTGCGGCCCTCAGCCGGGTCTGGCTTCCCCCGGCAGATCCCGAGCCGGGCTGGATCCGCGACGACGAGCTACCGGTGCTTGCCGCCGCGCGCCGGCAGTTGGGTGAGTATTTCGCGGGGGAGCGGACCGCCTTCGAGCTGCCGCTAGCCGCGCGGGGAACGGCCTTTCAGCGCAAGGTCTGGGACGCGCTGCGCCGGATCGAGTACGGCACCACCCGCAGCTACGGTCAGATCGCTGACGAGATCGGCGCGCCCGGGGCGGCACGCGCGGTGGGCGCCGCCAACCACGACAACCCGTTCGCCATCGTCGTCCCGTGCCATCGCGTCGTCGGCGCCAACGGGTCGCTGGTGGGCTACGCGGGAGGCCTCGACCAGAAGCGCGCCCTGCTCGAGCTCGAGACGGCCGCGGCGCGACTTCCGCTCTAGCCGGCCGAAGCTCAGTGCGGCGGAACGCCGAGCGCGGCCGCGGTGAGGTCCAGCACCCCGCTCGCGCCGTGCGCGCCGAGAGCCCGCGAGAGCCCCGGCACCGGGCGGTGCCCTCCGCGCAGCCAGCGCCGGGTCGCTTCCTCGGCGCGCAGCATGAGTTCCACGGTGTGCGAGAAGTCCACCGGCACCACGGAAAGCGGGCACAGCGGCGGTACCGCGTAGACGGCGACGCGGGGATCAGCCCGGGCGATCGAGGCGATGAGGCGCTGCTCGATCAGCACGGTCGAGGCATGCACGGCCACGCCGAACGCGCTGGGCGGGGGATCGTCCAGGTCACAGGCGAAGCCGCTGGGCAGCACGTAGACCTCGTCGGCGCCGGACTGCACGGCGCGGTCGACCGCGGTCGTTTCCGCCAGGCTCGCGTCGACCAGGGTCGCGGCGCCGACGTGCTCCGGCGGGAAAAGGCCGGACAGGGCCGTAGCCGCCAGCAGCGCCGGTACCGCGCTTCCGACCGAGAGCGGCACCAGCCGCCCGGAGGTGATCTCCGCGGTCTCGATCTCGAGCGGCAGCGACGCCAGTTCCAGCTGCGTCAGCGGGACCAGGCCGGTGATCATGCGCTCGCGGGCTCGGCGAGGGACGAGCGCGTCGGCGAGGCCCCCCGCTCCGGCGAGCACGGAGAGCGGCCGGAACGGATAAGCGTCGTTGCGGAAACCCACCGCCGAAAGGAGTCCGAGCGGCAGCAGCGGCAGTGACCGCAGCGCCGTCTCGACCAGTTGGCGGATGTCGGCTGGATAGACCTCGCGCCGCGACAGCTGGCGCCAGCCCGCAGCGAGTCGATCGACCCCGGCGGCGGTGGGCTGGGCGGCGAGGGCGGCGGCGTTGATCGCCCCCGTCGAGGAGCCGTAAACCCGATCGGGCCTGATGCCCGCGCGCAGCAGGGCGTTGAGCATTCCAACCTGGACCGCGCCCAGGCTGCCGCCCCCGGCCAGCACGAATGCGGTGGTCACCTTTCGAGCGTCGCACGCCTTTCGCATTGATGCGCGCAGGCGCCCCGATTGCGCCGCCGGCGTACGCGCCCCGCAGCGCCATCGGCGCGACGAGTGTCTAGGTTGTGACTGTGCCGCCCACAACACGCCGCGTACCTGCCAAACGAGCCCTCCCGACCAGCACCCGCCCTGCCCGCACAGCGCGAGGCCGAGGCCGTGCTCCGTCGCCTGCGTACCAGGTCGAACGTTTCACCTTGGCCAACGGGCTCCGGGTGGTCATCGCGCCCGACCGCACCGCACCGGTCGTGGCGGTCGCCGTCCACTACGACGTCGGCTTCCGCAGCGAGCCGACGAATCGCACCGGCTTTGCCCACCTGTTCGAGCACCTGATGTTCCAGGGCTCGGAAAACGTCGGAAAGGCCGAGCATCCCAAGTACGTGCAAGCCGCCGGCGGCACGTTCAACGGCTCGACGCATCCCGATTACACGAACTACTTCCAGCTGCTGCCGTCCGGGGCGCTCGAGCTCGCGCTCTTCCTCGAGGCCGACCGGATGCGCGCTCCGAAGCTGACCCAGGAAAATCTGGAAAACCAGATCGCGGTGGTCCAGGAGGAGATCCGGGTCAACGTGCTGAACCGTCCGTACGGCGGTTTTCCCTGGATCCGGCTGCCTGCCGTCGCCTACAACACCTTCCCCAACGCCCACAACGGCTACGGCGCTTTCGAGGAGCTGCAGGCCGCGAGCCTGTCCGATGCGTCGAGCTTCTTCGACGCCTACTACGCGCCGGGCAACGCGGTGCTGACGGTCGCCGGTGACGTGACGGTCGCGGGTGCCACCGCTCTGATCGAGAAGCATTTCGGCGACGTCCCGGCGCGGGATGTGCCGCACCGTCCCGACTTCGGTGAGCCCGCCCCCGACAGCGAGCAGCGCCGCGACGAGGAGGACCCGCTGGCCCCGCAGCCCGCACTCGCTGCCGGTTACCGCGTTCCCGACCCGGTGGCCGACTTCGCCGCGTTCCTGCCTTACGTGCTGCTCACCGAAGTGCTCACGGCGGGCGACGCGAGCCGCCTGGAGCAGCGGCTGGTGCAAAAGGACCGCCTGGTCACGAGCATCGAGACCTACCTCGGCACCTTCGGCGACCCCTTCGACCAGCGCGATCCGCTGCTGTTCACGCTGGAGACCTACTACCCGCAGGCCGGCGCGGCCGACGACATCCTGAGCGCGGTCGACGAGGAGCTCGACCGGCTGGCGAGCGACGGTCCGGACGCCGGGGAGCTCGACCGGGTACGGGCCCGGCTGTCGGCGCGGCTTTTCCGCGAGGTCGATGACGTTCTCGGGCGCACGCTGACCATGGCCGTCTTCGAGCTGCTGCACGGCGACCCGGCGCTGCTGAACGCGCTGCCCGACCGGCTGGCCGAGGTGACGGCGGCGCAGCTGTCGTCCGCGGCGGCGAGCGTTCGGCTCCAGCCGAGAAGCCTGCTCGTCCTGCATCCCACCGCCGCTGCGGCCGAGGGAGGCAAGGCATGAGCGTGATCCCTCCCGTCGCCCCTCCCGCCGCGCTGAAGGTCCCGGCGGTGCAGGAACGCCTGCTGCCCAACGGCCTTCGCGTGCTCGCCGTGCGGCGCGCTTCGGTGCCGGTCGTCGAACTGCGGCTGCGCATCCCGGCATCGGCGGCTGACCCGAAGAGCGCCGGTGCCAAATCCGGCCGCAGCCGGGCCGCGGCGACCCTGCTCGCCGAGACCATGCTGACGGGCACCGAGACCCACGACCGCAGCCAGCTCGCGACCGAGTTGCAGACGCTCGGCGCCGGCCTGGCCGCGAGCATCGACAACGACCGGCTCGCGCTCGTCGGATCCGTACTGGCCCCGAATCTCAAGCAATTGCTGGCGTTGCTGGCCGAGGTGATCCACTCCGCCTCCTACCCGAAGCGCGAGGTGTCGGGGGAGCGGGACCGGCTCGTGGACGAGCTCGCCATCGCCCGCAGCCAGCCCGCGGTGCTGGCTCGGGAGGCGCTGCTCGCCCGGCTGTACGGCAAGCATCCCTACGCGGTCGAGATCCCGTCGCCTGATGCGTTGGAGGCGATCACGGCCAAGCAGCTGCGCACGCTTCACGAGCGGACCGTGTCGCCCAAGGGTGCGGTGCTGACCCTGGTGGGCGACCTGCGGCCGGCGGCGGCGCTCGATGCCGTCGAGGCGGCGCTCGACGGCTGGTCCGGCCGGGCGGCCAAGCCGATGCCGAGACTGCCCAAGCACGTACCCGGCGGGGTGACGATCGTCGACCGGCCCGGTGCCGTGCAGACGAACATCCGCCTCGGCGGCCCTGCGCTGCCGCGCACGGCACCGAACTACGCGGCCCTCCAAGTGGCCAACGTCGTCTTCGGCGGCTACTTCTCCTCGCGCCTGGTCAACAACATCCGCGAGGACAAGGGCTACACGTACTCGCCGCGCAGCTCCATCGAACATGCGACGGCAGGGTCACGGCTCATCGTCGCGGCGGACGTGGCCACCGAGGTCACCGCCCCGGCGCTGCTCGAGATCCTGTACGAGCTCGGCCGCGTCGCGCTGCTGCCGCTCGGTGAAGACGAGCTGGCGGCAGCGAAGCGGTATGCCGCGGGCACGCTCGCCCTCTCGACGGCGACCTCGTCGGGGCTGGCATCGACCCTGTCGATGCTGGCCGGTCACGATCTCGGGCCGGACTACCTGCGCGAGCATTCCGCCGCGCTCAGCGCGGTCGATGCCGCCGCGATCGCCGGTGTCGCCGAGGAATTCGCGCCCACCGACTTCGCTGCGGTGTTGCTCGGCGACGCCTCCGTCATCACCGAACCGGTGGAGACGATCAGGCCGCTGACAACCGGTCGCTGACGGCGCACCGACGTGGAGCAGCCGGCGCTTTCGCGCAGCACGGTCGACCGGTGCAGCGACTCGCGCGGTGACCCGCAATGGCTGCGCGACGCCTGGCGGAACGGCGGCCGGCTGCTGCGGCTCGACGCCGACCTGCGCGCCGCGGTCAGCGGTGAGCCGGAGACGCCGGAGCTGGTGTGGGCGCCGGCCGAGGACGGCGAGCCGCCCGCCGACGCGGTGCTCCTCGGCGCCGACGAGGCCGGCTCCTACTGGGCGCTCGATCGCCCTGCTCATGCAGCGGAAGCGGGTCACGCGCCGCTGCGCATGGCCGGCTTGCGCGACGTCGGACAGCTGCTGTCGGCTCACGACTCCGGGCTGCTCACCCACGCGGTCGCCGTCCTCACCTGGCACCGCACCCACACCCACTGCCCGCGCTGCGGGTCGCCGACGCAACCGTCCATGGCGGGTGCGGTCCGGGTATGCACCGACGACGGGTCCGAGCACTTTCCGCGCGTCGATCCGGCCATGATCGTGCTCGTCACCTCACCGGACGGAAGCCAGGCGGTGCTCGGCCGGGGCGCCCAGTGGCCCCACCCGTTCTTCTCGTGTCTCGCGGGCTTCGTCGAGCCCGGTGAATCCGCAGAGCGGGCGGTCATCCGCGAGGTGGCCGAAGAGGTCGGCATCGTCGCGCGCGACGTGCGGTATCAGGCCTCGCAGCCCTGGCCGTTCCCGTCGTCGCTGATGCTCGGTTTCACCGCAGTGGCTGACGTCGCCGCGCTGCATCCGAACCCGACCGAGCTGGCCGCGGCGGCCTGGTTCACCCGTGACGAGGTGCTGGCCGGCCTCGCCAGCCACGAGCTGGGCGTGCCTCCCGCCGTGTCGATCGCCCGCGGGCTGATCGACGACTGGCTCGAGCGCTGAGCGCTAGGCGAGATCGGCCGGGAGGGCGACGGTCTCGTCGCGCGCCGAACGCACGATGAGGACGGCGAGGTCGTGTACGCGCTGGCCGCGGCTGCGCGCCGACTTGCGCAGCCGGTCGAACGCATCCCGCGGTGCCACTGCGAACCGCTGGGCGAGCACGCCGATGGCTTGCTCGATGACCACCCGGGCGTTCAACGCATGCTCGAGCTGGCTGATCTGCACGCGCAGTCGCTCGGTCTCGGGCAGATCCTCGCCCGGGCGGGGAGGCCGGTGCGGTGAAGCGGGATCGCCGTTCTCGGCGGCGATGACGTCGGCGAGGCTCATGGCCACGGTGAGGTCCTCCGCCGCATGGGAGCCGCCGTAGGCGTCTTCGACCTGCCAGCCGGCCGAGGTACGCCGCAGCCGGACCTCGGGGTCACGCGCGGCCTCCGCCGCGACCATCCGCGCCAGCGCCGCGAGGACGCTGAGATTCGCCGGCGCCACCGGCACCAGCCCCGCGTCGTACCCCCCGAAGGTGCCGGTCACCCTGCCGCCCTGGCGGAGCGGAACGCCGACATAGGAACTGATCGAAAGTGCTTGGCGCAGCGGGACGTCGGAGTAGGCCGGGTCATGGGCGGCGTCAGCGGTGGCCGGCGGCGCGCCGGCGAGCAGCCGGCCGCAGAACGCTTCGTCCAGCGGCACGCTCGCACCCGCAGAAACGCCGTCGAGCGAGCCGTGGACGGCTCTCCAGGTGAACGTCTGCGCCTCGATCGACGACACGAAAACGAGCTGCATTCCGGTGGCGCCGGCGGCTGCCCGCAGGGCCGTTTCGATGAGGTGCGTCGACACCGCTGGGGAGGCGGTCGGCGCGATAGTCACTGCACTCCGTCGGTATGGGAATTCTTGAAGTGCCCGAACCTTCTCACGTGGCTAACGAAGCTGTCAGGTGAACCTGTGAAGATCACGCGCGGTCACCAAAGACTGCGGAAAGGCGTGAGATTTCGGTCACGAATCTGATCGTTGAGTCAGTCAGGCGGCGCTTTCGACCTTCGACAAAACCTCACGCAGCGTGGGATTGGTGAGGGACGTACCGTCCGCAAAAACGAGCGTCGGCACCGTCGCATTGCCGTGGTTGGCGCCCTTCACGATCGCCTCGGCCTCGCGGTCGAGCTCGATGTCGACTTCGGCGAAGGTCAGCCCCTCGCTCTTGAGCTGGCGCTTGAGCCGGGTGCAGTAGCCACACCAGGGGGTCGAGTAGACGGTGAACGGAACGGGGGCTGACGTGCCACCGGTACTCGTACCAGCAGTCGGGCTCGGCACGGGGCCTCTCTCCTTCGGTCGGAGGGTTCTCGGACGGTTTGCCGGATGGTCCGGCAAGGTTGTTCCTACCCGTCAACAACCGTGACTGTTACCTGCTTCCTGTCGGTGCCAACCGCTAGCGTCGCCAAGCGTGAGCGCATTGGAGGGGCTGGATCCGGAGCAGCAGCGAGTGGTGCTGGCGCCGCTCGGGCCCGTCTGCGTGCTCGCCGGCGCGGGTACCGGCAAGACCCGCGCGATCACCCGCCGGGTCGCTCATCAGGTTGTCACCGGCCAGTTGCCCGCCGGCCAGGTGCTGACGGTGACGTTCACCGCCCGGGCAGCGGGGGAGCTACGCACCCGGCTCCGCCAGCTGGGGGCCGACGGCGTGCAGGCACGCACGTTCCACGCCGCCGCGCTGCGCCAGCTGGGCTACTTCTGGCCGCAGGTGATGGGCGGCCGGCTGCCGCAGCTGGTGAGCAGCAAGGCGCGGCTGGTGGCGCAGGCCGCGCGGGCCGCCCGGGTCACGCTGCAGGGCCCGGCGTTGCGTGACGTCACGGCGGAGATCGAGTGGGCCAAGGCGATCATGGTCGGGCCGGCCGAGTATGCCGCGGCCGCGGTGCGGGCGTCGCGCGACCTGCCGCTCGAGGGGGCCGCTACGGCAGCCGTCTACACGGCGTACGAGGAGGCGAAGCGCCAAGCCGGAATGGTCGATTTCGAGGACCTCCTGCTGCTGATGGCGGGCCTCATCGAGGAGCATCGGTTCATTGCCGACGAGTTGCGCGCCCGGTATCGCCATTTCGTCGTCGACGAGTTCCAGGACGTCAACCCGTTGCAGCACCGGCTGCTCACCGCCTGGCTCGGTGACCGCGACAGCTTGTGCGTGGTGGGCGATCCGGAGCAGACGATCTACTCCTTCACCGGGGCGTCGTCGAGCTACCTGCGTACCTTCCGCCAGCGCCATGAGCACGCCGAAGTCATCCGGCTGGTGCGCAATTACCGGTCGACCCCGCAGGTGGTCGGGCTGGCCAATGCCGTCATCAAGCAGGCCAAGGCACCGGCGGCGCTGCAGGCGCAAGCAGCCGATGGGCCGGAGCCGAGCTGGCTCGTCGCGGAGGACGAGGCCGAGGAGGCCCAGCAGGTTGCGGGCCGCATCGCCGAGCTGATCCGGGGCGGCACGCCGGCGAGCGAAATCGCCGTCCTGGTGCGCGTCAATGCCCAGACCGAGGCATACGAGGCGGCGCTCACCCGGGCGAAGGTGCCGTACCTGCTGCGGGGAGGGGAGCGTTTCTTCGAGCGTCCCGAAATTCGCGAGGCGATGGTTCTGCTGCGCGGAGCAAGCCGGGCCGCCGACGACGGCCCGGCCCAGGAGCTGGTACCTGCCGTCGGCGCCGTGCTGGAGACGACCGGGTGGCGGGCTGATGAACCGCCTGCCGGGGTCGGGGCGCAACGGGAGCGCTGGGAAAACGTTGCCGCGTTGATGCGGCTGGCGCAGGAGGCGCAGGACGAAGCCGAAGCCGAAGCCGCCGGCGCGCCGGCGCCGACCTTGGCGAGCTTCACCGCCGACCTCGCGGAGCGCGCCGCAGCGCAGCACGTGCCGACGGTCGACGGCGTCACCCTCGCGTCGCTGCACGCGGCCAAAGGCCTCGAGTGGGACGCGGTCTTTCTGGTCAGCCTGGTCGAGGGCGTGATGCCGATCAGCTACGCGAACACGCCCGAGGCGTTGGAAGAGGAGCGCCGGCTGCTTTACGTCGGGATCACCCGGGCGCGCCGTCACCTCACGTTGTCGTGGGCCAAGGCGCGCGAGGCCGGCCGGCGCCCGCGCAAGCCGTGCCGATTCCTGGACGGTCTGGGACCCAGCCCAGGTCCGGATGCCCTTTCCCGCCGTGCGGTTTCGCGCTCCAAGCGAGGCGCGCCGCCGCCGCAGGTCGACCCGCACTTGTGGGAGGCGCTGCGGCAGTGGCGTTCGCAGCAGGCCGCCGAGCAGAAGCAGCCGGCCTTCTGCGTCTTCACCGATGCCACCCTCGAGGCGATCGCGAGCAAGCGGCCGGCGACGCTTCAGCAGTTGCGCGCGGTGCCCGGGGTGGGAGCGACGAAGCTCGAACGCTTCGGATCTGCGGTGCTCGACGTTCTTTCGCAGGTGGGCAAAAGCCGCTAATTTCCGGCGGACCGGGCCCCCGGCAACCGTTTCGGCGCGACACAAGAAATCCCGCGCAATAAATACGTTGCGTGCCCCCACACGGCCCGGTTAGGTTGATCGCATTCCAGAGGTTCGCTCTCGCGCGAGGAGGTGCCGCATGACGCTTGCTAAGCCGAACCACGTCCTGTGCGCCCCGCGTTCGCGAGCCGGCCTCCCGGTCTTTACCGATGCCGCCTTGGCGATGACCGCTATGAGCGGCACCTGGGTTCAGGACCTTCCGGGGACCATCCGTCCGCCTCGAGGGCGACCGCGCGTCTAGCAGACGCAGCAGCCGACTCGAGGCCGCGGATCCCCCTCCGGGATCCGCGGCTTTTTGTCGTACCCGACTCCGATACTTGCGTCCTTCGAGGAGGTGACCACCGATGTTCGACACGATCACGATTGCGCGGATCGAGGGAGAAGGCATCGACCTTCCCTGCTGGGAGCACGATCCCGACCTCTTCTTTGCGGAGCTTCCGCAGGAGGTCGAGAACGCAAAAGCGGTGTGCTCTGGCTGTCCCGTGCGGCACGAGTGCCTGTCCGGCGCTATCGATCGGCGCGAGCCCTACGGCGTTTGGGGCGGCCAGCTGGTTGTTCTCGGCGCCGTTGTCGCGCGCAAGCGTCCCCGGGGTCGCCCCCGCAAAGAGGCGGCCTGAAAGTTTCCCGTCTTCAGGGCCCCGCCGGCCCTGCTCTCAAAGGAGAGAGCCATGATCGCCCCGGAGCAGGCTCGTATGGCCTGCGAACTCGCACGTAAGCAAGCCCAGGCTGAGGCAAGTCGCCAACGCCTGGTGGCCGCTGCCCGGCTGCAGCGCCGGGCCGCCCGGCGGGCCGTCCGTGCCCAGCGGGCCTCCCGTGCCGCCGCGCAGGCGGCTGCGCAAGCCACGTTGGCTTGGGCGCAGCTGTCTTAAAGGCGGCGGTGGGTAGCGTGATCGCGTGCCCAGCCCCGATCGCGACAATGCCGCGCGGGTGACGCTCGCCGACACGCCCCCCGCCGCCGGCGCCGCAGCCGAGACGTCGAAGCGTGACACCCGGGAAGCCGCACTCGAGGTCGTCATCGGGACCGAACTCGCTGACATCGTCGACCTGGTCGCCTGGCGCGAGGGCGAATACCTGATGGTGGCCAACTCGTCCGGTGTCGCCCGGGCCCGCCATGACCGGCCGGGCGCCGACTTCGAGGTCGTCTCCGGCCGCTCACCGATCGTCTGCCAGGACCCGATGCATGGTGCCCGCACTGCTGACGCAGCGGCGGAAAGGCCTGAACAGAGCCCGCCCAACGAGCGCAATAGTTATCCCGACGCCGTCCGCCGCCTGGCGTCCGCCTTCGCCGATCCCACGCGCAGCCCGGATCTGCACGTCGTCCATACGCCGCGGCACTACTGGCCCGAGCGCGGTGGCCATCTCGGCGAGCACGGCAGCCTCGATGCGGGACAGAGCCGTGCCCCGTTGCTCATCTCCGGGGCCGGCGTGCGCGCTTCAGGAATCCTGCACCGGGCCGCCCGGGTCATCGACCTCGGCCCGACCCTGGCCCATGCCGCCGGCCGCTCCTTCGATGGTGCCGATGGTGCCGATGGTGAAGCGTTGCGCGACCTCGTCGACCCCGGGGCTCGCCACGTCTTCGGCCTGCTGTGGGACGGGGTGAACTCGAACGATCTGCTCGATCTCGCGGCCTCGGGTGCGCTGCCCAACGTCGCACGGCTGCTCGAGAGCGGCTGCGCGCTCTCCGGCGGGGCGGTGGCCGAATTTCCGAGCGTTACGCTCGTCAACCACACGAGCGCGCTCTGCGGCGTCGGGCCCGGACGGCACGGCATCCTCGGCAACGTCTTCTTCGACCGGGCCACCGGCGCCCGTCATCTCGCGAACGACTCCAGCACCTGGCACCACGCATGTGAGCTGTTACGTCCTGGCGTGCGCACCGTTTTCGAGGTGTGCGAGGGCCTGGCGACCGCGAGTGTCAACGAGCCGATCGACCGGGGCGCCGGCTACTCCACCTTCGATCTCATCCGCCGGGCCGGCGTGTCCGATGGCGCGCGCAGCATGCGTAGCGCGTTGCCTCCGCCGCAGGACGATCCGCATGCCACCCAGGAGTTCGTTGCTGCTGATCCGGACTACGCGTGGTCGACGCAGGTGGACGGCTTCGGACTGGAGCAGGTGATGCAACTGCTCGCCGATCCCGCCGGTCCGCCGCAGCTGCTCTGGTGGAACACGACCCTCACCGACACCGGCCACCACGGGGGAGGTCCCTACTCGCCCGAGGCGCGGGCTGCCCTGCGCGACGCCGACACCCGGCTCGGCGTGGCGCTCGACGCGCTGGAGCGCTTGGGGGCGCTCGAACGGACCACGTTCGTCCTCACCGCCGATCACGGCAGCGAAGCCGCCGATCCTGGCTGCCGCGGCGACTGGGACGAGGCGCTCGCCGCCGCCGGCATCGCCGTGCGCGATGAGGGCTACGGGATGCTCTACTTCTGAGGCTGCTTCGCCGCCGGCACCCTCGTGCTCGTCGCGGGTAGCGGCCGTCCGTGCCGGTTGGCGCGCGCGGCATGGGCCGCCGCTTTGGTGCCGGGCTTGGCGAATCCCGGCTGCCACCACTCCACTTCCGTGCGGAACGGCGCCGTCGCGTTCAGCTGGCAGAGCACGCCGATCATGCCGAGCGTCACCCGGTGGATCAGCAGGTATGACGGCGGCAGGTTCAGCTGGCGACCCAGCGCGGATGCCGGGTTCCGCGGGTCGCCGACCCGGGTGGCTTCGCTGCGCAGCCAGGCGCGGCTGAAGGTGAACTCGGGTTCGGCGATCGGGCCGAGTAGCGGCAGCAGGAAATCCAGCAGCGGCTGCGGATCCAGCTTGGCCGTGGGCAGGATGAACTTCTCCTCGCGCAGCCCGTCGAACACCGCTTGCGCGTCCCCTTGCAGGGCGAGCCGCGCCAGCCTTCCGGCTGGCTCCGGCAGGCCTTCGGGCAGCCGGTTCACCGCGCCGAAGTCGAGCACTCCGACCCTGCCGTCGGGCAGCAGCCGGAAGTTGCCCGGATGGGGGTCGGCGTGCAGCAGTCCCGCCCTGGCGGGGCCGGAGTAGAGGAACCGGACGAGCAGCAGCCCGGCTCGGTCGCGATCCTCCTGGCTGCCGCCCGAGATGATCGCCGACAGCGGTGTGCCCTCGAGCCATTCGGTGACCAGCACCCGGGCCGAACCGTCGATCGACTTTCGGAACCGCGATGTCCGGATCCCCGTCGTACGCCTCGGCGAAAGCCCGCTGCCAGCCGGCCTCGAGCTCGTAGTCGAGCTCTTCAACCAGCCGCGCCTTCAGCTCGATGAGCAACGGCTTCACATCCATGCCGGGTGACAGGGTGGCGAACAGCCGGGCGGCACGGGCAAGCTGGTTCAGGTCGGAGACCAGCGCCGGCCCGGCTCCCGGGTACTGCACCTTGACGGCGACCTCGCGGCCGTCGCGCCAGATGGCCCGATGCACCTGACCGATGCTCGCCGCGGCGGCCGGGTGGTCGTCGAAGCTCTGGAATCGCGAACGCCAGTCGGCGCCGAGCTCGCCCGCGAGGACCTGGTGAACGCTGCGGGCCGGCATCGCGGGGGCGGCTTCCTGCAGCCGGGTGAGCGCGGCCCGGTAGGGGCCTGCCACCTCCTCCGGAAGTGCCGCCTCCATGACCGAGAGCGCCTGGCCGAACTTCATGGCTCCGCCTTTGAGCTCTCCGAGAACCTTGAAGAGCTGGGCGGCGGTGCGCTGTTGCAGTTCCGTGGCCACGAGCTCGGCGGGGCGGCCGCCGAGCCGTTTACCGAACCCGATCGTCGCGCGCCCGGCGACCCCCAAGGGCAGCGCCGCGAGCTTGGCCGTGCGGGTTACGGCACGGCGCGGGATGTCAGCCACACACTCCATCTTGCGTGCTCTTGCGGCGGAGCATCACGTCGAGTGACTCAATTCCCCTTGCGTGTCGCCCTGGACGTCGTCCCCTGACTGCGTCGCGCGGGCCCGCGCGCCCTGCCGGGGGCGGCTTCGGGGGGCGGGAAGGCCGAACGGGCTTTCCGGTCGGGCATTCGGCGCCGGCAAGCTCGCGCCTTCGGGGGCGAGCGGTAACTCGAAGCAGAACGTGGCGCCCATTCCGAGCGTCGACTCGACGCTCAGCGTGCCACCCATGGCACCGGTGAGGCGGCGGGCGATGAACAGTCCCAGCCCGGTACCGCTCGTCGTCATGCGCAGCGGATCTTCGACGCGGTGGAACTTGTCGAAGACGCGCTCGAGCTGGTCGGCGGGGATGCCGCGGCCGTGGTCGGTGACCCGTACCCGGGCGGTGCGGTCGGCTTCGTTGACCAGGCACTCGACCTTCACCCGGGAACTGTCGGGGGAGTACTTCAGGCCGTTGCTGATCAGGTTGGACAGCACCTGGATGACCCGGGTCGGATCGGCCTGCACGAGAACGGGCGAGGCCGGAGCAGCTGTGGTGATCCGCTCGGCGTCGCGCGGGAAGTCGTCGACGGCGCGCCGGGTGAGTGCAGCGAGGTCGGCGGTCTGCATGACGACGGCGGCCGACGGCTCGGAGACGCCCGAAGCCAGCAGCAGGTCTTCCACGAGCCGGGCGAGGTGGGAGACGCGGTCGGCGACGGTGTCGAGCATCTCCCGGCGTTTGTCGGCCGTCATGTCGTCACCGCGCCGGCGCAGCAGCTCGACGTAGCCCTTGATCGGCGTGATCGGGGTGCGCAGCTCGTGCGAGACGGTCGCGATGAAGTCGCTCTTGAGTCGCTCCACCTGCCGTTCCCGCGTCACGTCGTAGACCAGGACGACGTCCTGGGTGAGGTTGCCCGTCTCGAAGACCGCGTTGTGCGACATCCGTACCCAACGTTCTTCCCCGTCGGGACGGCGCAGGGCGAGCTCGATGGTGCGGCGCGGGGACTCAGGGGTGAGTCCGAGCGAGGTGATGTCCATGAAGTCGGGGGGCTCGGGACCTTCCTCGGTGCCGGCGGCCCGCGCCTGGTCGCTGGTCTCGACCGGACGGCAGGGCAGCAGCTCGCCGAGCGGGCGGCCGGTGGCGAGGGCGGTCGGAAGCCCGGATAGCGCGTGCATCGACGGGCTCCACACCTGGACCCGGTTCTCGCCGTCGAGGACCAGGATCCCGTCACTGGAGTGCTCGACGACGGCCTGCAGCTTGCCGGTCTCCTCGATGAGCCGGGTCAGATGCTCGGCGCCGCGCAGCGCCACGGCGAGCGCGCTCACCAGGGGGCTGAGCACGGCGAGGTCGCGGGGCTTGAGCCGGTTGCCCTGACCGACCAGCACGAGGATGCCGAGCCGGCGGTCCTCGGCTTCGAGCGGGGCGATGAGGGTGCGGCCCCAGCCCATCGGAAGGCCGTGCTTGATCAGTTCGGGAGTGCCGCCGGCCAGCGCCAGCAGAGCGGCATCGAACGCGCTGACCTCGGTGAGCATGACACCGGCCTCGTCGGCGAGCACCACTGCGCCGGCGCTCTCCTCGTCGCCTTCCAGCACCACGCGCGCGCTGACCCCGGCGAACGCCTCACGCAGCCGCTCGAGGAACGCCAGCAGCAGATCATCGGCGACCAGGCGGCCGGCGAGCACCTGCGTCAGGGCGACCAGCTTCTCCGTGCGCTCGCGCTCATCCGCCTCTTGGGCTGCCGCCCGGTAGGCGTACGTCAGAGCCGCCGCCGGCAGCAGCGTGAACGGCAAAAGGGCCGGCGCATTGACGGCGACGCCGACAGCGACCGCGCCGATCCCGCAGGTGCCGACGGCCATGACCAGCGAAAGCCGCCAGCCGTCGGTCATCGATTCCTTGATCGGTGTCCCGATGGCGGCGGACAGCACCCACGACAGGAGCAGCAGGTTGAGCGCGGCGAACGTCAACGTTCCCGTCAGCAGGGCAAGGACCATCATCCCGCTGAGGCCCTCGCCCGGGCGGGCGATGGCGCTGACGGTGGTGACCAGCAGCGCCGTTCCGGTGGCGTGGGCGCCAAGGTTGAAGACCGACTTGACGAAGGCTCGGCGAGGATCGACGAAGGAGGCGATGGCCAGGCCCAGGATGGCGACGACGGTGGCCGTCGCCGGGGGCAGCAACAGGACGTCCGCGACCATGGCGGCCTCGAGCAGCGTCAGTGCTTCGACCTGGTCGGCGCGGCGAATGCGGACGGCGGTGAATTCTGCGATGAAGGTGATGAGCAGCAGCAGCAGCGGGAGCCACTGCTGCGACAAGTCCACCTTGACCGGCGGGACCGCGCGGTGCGACCAGCCGAGGCAGGCGCCGCCGGCGGAGAGCGCGCCGAGCAGGGCCGTCCAAGAGACGACCCGGTTGACGCGGGACGGAGCGGCCTCAGCCGCTCCGCCCGCGGTCGTGGTCATGACCAGTCGTCGGTCGACCAGGAGCGAGCCGACCAGGAGCGTGCACTCCAGGACCGTGCCAGGAACTCGTCGTCGGTCCAGGAGCGTGCACTCCAGGAGCGGGCGAGCCATCCATCAGCGGACCAGGAACGCGCGGACCAGGAACGGGCGCTCCAGGAACGAGCCGACCAGGAACGGGCAGACCAGGAGCGAGCCAGCCACTCTTCGGCCGTGCCGTCAGCGCCGCTCCACGAACGTCCGGACCAGGCGGCGATGCTCCAGGAGCGGGCCTGCGGGCTCAACTGCGACCAGGAGCGGGCCACCCAGGAGCGGGCCTCGGGGGAGAGCCGGTTCCACCACTTGTCAGCGGCGGCACGGTTGCCGGAGAGCAGGGCCGCGCTGAACCTGTCCCAGATCTTGTCCTGCCCGGCAGGCCAGGTGTCCGGCGCCTCGTTGATGACCGGGGCCGGCGTAGCGAGCGCGGCGGCGAGGTCGACGCCACCGGCACCGGCCGCGGCCGGGTCAGCCAGCCCGGCGGCGCTGTACGCGGAGCCCGCCAGGATCGCCTTGACCTGGTCAGGAGCCAGGTTCGGGCGGGCGTCCAGCAGGTCGGCCACGACGCCGCTGGTCAGCGCCGTCGACATCGACGTTCCGCTGCCGAGGAAGTACCGTTCGCCGACCCGGCTTCCGGGGTTGGCGTCGTCGACCACCGAGTCGGGTGCGCGCAGCGAGACCAGGTGAGCACCGGGCGCAACGAGGTCAGGCTTGGCGATGCCCTGGGCAGCGGGTCCCCGCGAGGAGAACGAGGCGACCACGTCGTTGGCCCGCGAGGCGGATCCGGACTCGTCCAGCGCGCCCACGGTCAGCAGCGTCGGGTCGTTGCCGGGTGAGGCGATGGTGGACGGGCCGGGACCGTCGTTGCCCGCCGGTACCACGACCACGATTCCGTGGTTCCAGAGCGCGTCGAGCGCGAGGCTCAGCGGGTCGAGCTGGTAGGGGATCGGGCTGCCGGACGACAGCGAAAGGTTCAGGACGCGAATGTCCAGCCGCTTCTGCTCCCAGGCCACGGTCTGCAGGCCACGCAGCACGTTCACCAGGGAGGTGGTGCCGTCGTCCTTGGCGACCCGGACGTCGAGCAGGCGGGCGCCGGGAGCGGCGCCGGCGTATGCGCCGTCGGAGCTGGCGCCGTTGCCCGCGATCAGACCGGCGACGAACGTGCCGTGGCCGTAGTCGTCGTTGTTGCTGTTGCGGCTCGTGTGCGTGACGTCAGCGTGGATGACGCGGCCGGCGAGGTCCTTGGAGTTGTCGATCCCGGTGTCGACGACGGCCACCGTGACACCGGAACCGTCCGGCGAGCCCGCGCCGAGCCCCAGCGTCTGCCGGGCGGTGGACGCGGGACCGGTGAGGGTGTCGTTGGCCGGCCTGCCCGTGACGTGCATCGCCTGATCCGCGGTGACCGTGCAGCCCGTCAGGTGCGAGCCCTTGGGGAGGTTGGCGGAAACACCGCTGATCAGCGGCAGGTCAGAGGTGACCGTGCCACCGGCGGCCTTGACGGCAGCCGCGGGATTGGCGCAATCGAAGACGACGACCGAGCCGCTCGGCGTGCTTACCGGAGCGGAAGCTTGAGCGGATGCGCCGCCGACGACCCCGAGGGTGACGGCGGTCATCGCCAGAGTCGTCGCTGCTGCGACGACCCGGCCCCGGCGCGCTGAGCTGCCTCTGTGTGTCGCCGAGGGGGCACCCGACGATCGCGGCGAAGTCTGCGTCATTTCTGCCTCCCGGTGGCGCTGGTCATCATGTGCGTCGTCGCCTGGGGGCCACCCGGTTCAGGGCCATTCGGATCAATCCCAGGCAGGATGTGTTGCGCCATACGGAGCACCCCCATTACGCCCACTAGCGACCTATCGGCCGTCACGGTCCGTGACTGGAGATCGGAGTTGGCTAGTTGTCCCGAAATGACCGGAGTTGCTGAATGACCGTTCCCGAGACTTCTGGACCGCTGCGCGTCGAGCGGCCTTCCGAGGGCGTCGTGGTGCTCACGCTGGCCCTGCCGGAGCGGCGTAACGCCATGACCGAGGAGCTGACAGCGGCGTGGGCCGAGGCGGTCGGCGGGTTGGCAGCCGACCGATCGGTGCGGGCGGTGGTGGTGACCGGGGAGGGTTCCGCCTTCTGCGCCGGGGGCGACCTGTCCTGGATCGACGCAGGCGGTGCGGAGGTCGACGCGCTGCGCACCAAGATGCGGGCGTTCTACCTGACCTGGCTGTCCATCCGGGAGCTCGAGGTGCCGGTGATTGCGGCGGTGAACGGCCCGGCGATCGGCGCCGGCCTGTGCCTCGCCCTGGCCTGCGACCTGCGCTACGCCGCTCCCACCGCGCGTTTCGGCGCGCCTTTCGCCGCGCTGGGCATGCATCCGGGGATGGCGGCGTCGTACCTGATACCCGAGGCGGTGGGGATGCCCCGCGCCCGCGAGATGCTGTACACCGGCCGGATCTACGGTGCCGAGGAAGCCGCCGAGATCGGCCTGATCAACGGCAGTGCTGCCGGCGGAAACCCTGCTCGACGAGGTGGTGGCGACCGCGGAGAAGGTCGCGGGGATGGCGCCCGTCGCGGTACGGCTGACCAAAGCGGCGCTGCGCCACGGCCCTCGCTCCTACCTCGAGGCCATCGAGTGGGAGGCAGTCGCGCAGCCGATCACGATGGCGACCGCCGACATGCGGGAGGGCTTGGCCGCCCAGGGCGAGCGGCGCAAGCCGACGTTCGAGGGCCGCTGACCCGGCGCTCGAACCCTTCCCACCGGCAGATCACGGGGGAGACGTGATCAGGCCCCGGCCGCATCGCATCCGGCTTCCCCTTCCGGATCCCACACGGCCGAGGCCTCATCGAGGACGCTAGGGAGCCCCGCGAGGGGCGTCAACGGTTGGCGTGCACCCCCTGTGGATAACCCTGTGGACACGGTGGGGGAACGTCCGCTGTAGCTGTGGAAAGCCTGCTCACAAGCGTGTGGATAACCCAACGGACGGAGCGGTGACCAGCGCCGGACCCTGTGGAAAAAGAAATATGGCCAGCTACGGGTAGTGAACGCCCGGTTACCTGACCGCAGGCACCCGGGCTATGCGGGTGCGGGCCCGTCCTTGCCCTCATCCGGGTCGGCCGGCTCGTCCGCCGCATCCGTGACGCGCTGCCCCGCAGTACCCTCCTGCGGCGCCTCACCGGCCAGCTTGGCGATCTCGGCGAGCGGGTCGAGGGTGTCGCCCGGCCGGGAGACGAAGCCCGTGGGGTCGTCCAGGTCGTCCGAGCTCGGCAGCAGGTCGGGATGCTGCCAGATCGCGTCACGGCCCTCGATGCCGCGCTGCTCACGCAGGGCTTGCCACAGCGCCGCAGCGTCGCGCAGCCGTCGCGGGCGCAGCTCGAGTCCGACCAGCGCGGCGAACGTCTGCTCCGCGGGACCGCCGCTGGCGCGGCGTCGCCGGGTGGCTTCCTGCAGCGACGGCGCCGCAGGCAGCCGTCCCGAGACGGCCGCCATCGTCACCTCGTCGACCCATCCCTCCACGAGGGCGAGGGCCGTCTCCAGCCGCGCGAGAGCGGCCTGCTGCTCCGGCGATTGCGGGCTGGTGAACGCGTCGGCACCGAGCAGCTCGGAAAGCCGCTCCGGGTCGAGCGAGCTCGGGTCGAGCTGGGTCGGATCGATCGACGAGACCGCCCGCCCGATGGCCTCGGGATCGACCGTGATGCCGCGGGCGTACTCCTCGACAGCGCCCAGCAGGTGGCTGCGCAGCCACGGCACGTGCTGGAAAAGCCGCTGATGGGCGAGCTCGCGCACGGCGACGTAGATCTGCACCTGGTCCTCGGAAATCTCCAGACCGGAGGCCAGGATGCCCACGTTCTGCGGGACGAGTGCCGGGTCGCCGAGGGGTAGCCCGATGTCCGTCGCGCCGACGACCTCGCTGGCGAGCGCCGACAACGCCTGGCCGACCTGGGCGCCGAAGAGCAGGCCACCCATCGAACGCAGCATCCCGGTGAGCGGCCCGGTGAGCTCGCCGAGCATCGCTGACAGGTCGACGCCCTCCGGCAGCTTCATACCTTCGGGCAGTTCCAGGGCGCCGAGGTCAAGGCCCCCGAGGTTGCCAAGGCTCGCGAGGCCTCCGGTGACACCGGAGCCCATCGCGTCGACCACCTTGGCCGCCACCGGGTCGCAGATCGTGCGCCACAGGGGCAACGTGCGCTCGACCCATTCGGTACGACTCCAGCTGGCGAGCTCCTCCGCTGCCCCCGACAAGCCCGGCAGGGTCGTCACCTCATCGAGCCAGTGATTGGCGAGCCGGCCGGCCTCGCGTATCGCATTCTGCTGACCGCGGTCGGGTGGCCGGCTCTCGCTGGAAGCGGCCTGCACGGCCATCTGCCGGGCAAGCTCCCAGTTGATCGGACCGCCCTGCCACGAGAGCAGCTTCTCGAGCTCGCGGAAGAAGGGTGCGCCCTCGCCGAAACCGCCCGAGCCACCCGAGTCGCCCGAACCTGGGCCGAAGCCAAAGGGAAACTGCCCGCTCATATCGGCCACGGTAGTCCGCGGGACTGTGCATGACCCGAGCGAGCGCGAGGTGAAGGCCGTCATCCGTTACGCCCTCAGCGCAGCCCACGCCGCGTCGGCGCCGCGGCTGGCATACCGTGCCCGGGTGGCCGATGACGCCGTTGGCACGGGTGCCGGGAGGGTGCGTTTCCTGCTGGATATCCGGGACGAGCCGCTCGAGGTCGACGAGTGCCTGCAATTCGTCGCCGATCCGGGTGCGGGTGGGGTCGACCTGTTCCTCGGTGTGGTGCGCGATGACGACGGTGGACGCGGGGTCACGGCGCTGGAGTACTCCGCCCACCCGACGGCACTCGAGCAGCTCAGCCAGATCGCCCAAGAGGTGGCTGCCGGTGTGCCGGTGGTGGCCGTTGCCGCCATTCATCGGGTGGGCACGCTGTCCATCGGCGACCCGGCCGTGATCGTCGCCGTGTCCGCCGTGCACCGCGGTGAGGCGTTCGACGCCTGCCGGCTGCTGATCGACCGGCTCAAACACGAAGTTCCCATCTGGAAACACCAGATGTTCACCGACGGCACCGCCGAATGGGTGGCGGCGTGCTGATCTTGCGTATTCCCGCTTAAGAACGCCCGGGCGATCTGCCGAGGCCCTACGTGAATCTGCTGGTGCCGTCGACCAGTACCCCGTCACTAAGGTCACTAAGGGTGGAAGCGCTATGGAACACGTGGTCTTCTCGGCAGCGCATGATGGCGCCGGTGAGGAATTCCGTCGGGTCGCGAGCCTCGAGGAGGCGGTGCGCGTCGTCGAGCATCTGCGTAACGACCTCGGCGTCACCGACCCCGCGGTCTTCGCCCTGACCCCGGTTCCGGTGGCGTTCCGCACCTACTACCGGGTCGAGGTTCCGGGCCTGGAGGAGGAGCAGCCCGAGCCGTCGTCGAGTCTCGACCTGCCGCCGGCGGAGCTTCCGCAGGCCGACCACGTCGAAGAGATCAGCGAGGGCCTGGAGTCCGACGAGGAATTCGTCTTCGACGGCAACGCCGACATGGACGTTCCGAGCATCCTGCCCGAGGCGTCAGCGATCCCGGCCAGCCGCCAGGACCACGACGTCGACCACTCGCTGGGGTATTTCGCGCGCTGAGCAGCGGTGCGGTTCGCGCCCCGTTCGCCGGCGAACCGCCTGCTCTCTTCCGAACACGTCTCCAGTGTCGGCAGGGTCGCTGCCTAGACTGCGACGTTGTGACCCGGCGGACGACCACCCTCTTGGTGACGTCCCTGCTGATCATCGTGTTGGCGACCGTCGGCCTCACGCTCCCGGTGCCGTTCGTGGCGCTGCAGCCGGGGCCGACGACGAACACGCTCGGCAAGTTCGATGGCAGCCAGCTCATCAGCATCTCCGGGCCGGCCAAGACCTACCCGGTCAACGGGCAGCTGCTGCTGACCACCGTGTCCGAGCAGCCGACCCTGACCCTGTTCACAGCGGTGGGTTACTGGTTGTCGTCGCATAACGCGGTGGTGCCCGAGGAGCTCATCAACCCGACGGGGCAGAGCCAGCAGCAGCAGAACCAGCAGGGCCAGCGTGACATGGAGACGTCGCAGGAGAACGCGATCACGGCGGCGTTGCATTACCTGCACATCCCGTCCGCGGTGAAAGTGGCGTCCGTCGGCAAGGACGTGCCGGCGGCGGGGAAATTGCAGGCCGGTGACGTGATCCTGGCCGTCGACGGCAAGAAGGTCCTCGACTCGGTGGACTTGCGCGCGGCCATCAGCACGCTGAAGCCGGGCAGCTCCGTGACCGTTCAGTACCAGCGCGCGGGCCAGACCACGAGCGTGGTCCTCAAGACCGTGGCAGCACCGGCGGATGCGGCACCGGCCAAATCCATCGTCGGCATCACATTGAGCGACAAGCCCCCCTTCACCATCAAGATCGGCCTGAAGGGCGTCGGTGGCCCGAGCGCCGGGCTGATGTTCGCCCTCGGCATCGTCGACCGGCTCGAACCGTCGAACCTGACCGGCGGCAAGACCATTGCCGGCACCGGTGAGATCGAGGCTGATGGCACGGTCGACCCCATCGGCGGAATTCAGCAGAAACTGGTCGGAGCGCGGCGGGCGGGCGCTACGACCTTCCTGGTGCCGGCGGCCAATTGCTCGGAAGCGAGCGCCGCTGTGCCCAAGGGCCTGACACTCGTGAAGGTCACAACGCTTGCACAGGCGCTAGGGGCGCTGAACGGTATTCGGAGCGGCGACACGAGCCAGCCGGGCTGTTGAGCGGCCGGCCTCGGCTACCTTGAGGCCGTACGACAATCAGTAACGGGCCAGCCGGGACCCCCGGCCGTCGGCCACCCCGGCCAGCCGGCCGGCACTTCTGGGAGGCGCATTTCGTGGCGGTCAGAAACCCGTTACGAGGGCGCCGCCGTCCCAAATACCTGGTGCCGATCGTCCTCGTGCTGATCGTGCTCATCATCCTGGGCACGGTCTTCGTCAACAGCTACACCGATTTCCTCTTCTTCAAGTCGGTGCACTTCAGCAGCGTCTTCACGAAGGTGCTCGGCACCCGGCTGGTGCTGTTCGTCATCTTCGGGCTCATCATGGGCGTCGCCGTCGCGTCGACGCTCATCATCGCCTACCGGCTGCGTCCCGCGATCCGGCCGATGTCGCTCGAACAGCAGAATCTCGAGCGTTACCGGCTGATCCTGGAGCCGTTTCACGTCTGGCTGCTCGTCGCGGTTTCGGTCATCGCCGGGATCCTCGCGGGAGTCTCGGCGTCGGGACGCTGGAAGACGTATCTGCTCTGGGTGAACGGGCAGCCGTTCGGCGTCAAAGACCCGCAGTTCCACCGCGACATCAGCTACTTCATGTTCACCTATCCCTTCCAGCGGTGGCTGCTGGGATTCGCGTTCACAGTCGTCATCGTCTGCCTGGTGATCGGTGCGCTGACGCACTACCTGTTCGGTGGTATCCGGATCCAGACCCAGGACCGCACCGAAAAGGTCATACCGGCGACGAAGGTGCACCTGTCGGTGCTCCTCGGCTTGTTCGTGTTGCTGAAGGCGGTCGCGTATTACCTGGACCGCTTCGGGCTGGCGTTCAGCCCGCGGGGGAAGGTGACCGGCGCGTCGTACACCGACGTGCATGCCGTGCTGCCTGCGAAGACGATCCTGCTGTTCATCAGCCTGCTGTGCGCGGTCCTTTTCATCTACAACATCCGCCAGCGCGGCTGGATCCTGCCGGCCCTCTCGTTCGGCATCCTGGTCATCAGCGCGCTCGTCATCGGCGGGCTCTATCCGACGCTCATCCAGTACGTCTCGGTACGTCCGAACGAGTCGGTGAAGGAGCGGCCGTACATCGCGCGCAACATCACGGCGACCCGTGCCGCGTACGGGATCGGCGCCGACAAGGTGAAGATCCAGACGTATCCGGCGAGCCAGAACGTCACCGGGACGCAGATCGGCAACGACAAGGGCACCATCCCGAACACCCGGCTGCTCGACCCGGTCGTGCTCTCGAAGACCTTCGAGCAGCTGCAGCAGATCCGCTCCTACTACGGCTTCCCGCCGAACCTCGACATCGACCGCTACACGGTGGACGGCAAGACGCAGGACTACGTCATCTCGGTGCGCGAGCTCGACCAGAGCGGGCTCTCCTCGAACCAGCGCAACTGGATCAACCTGCATCTGAACTACACGCACGGCAAGGGAGTCGTGGCGGCGCCGGCCAATACCGTCGACGACACCGGCCGGCCGATCTTCGCCGAGAAGGACCTGCCCGAGACCGGGCCGCTGGACATCAGTCAGGACGACATCTACTTCGGGGAGCAGTCGCCGAAATACTCCATCGTCGACACCAAGCAAGCCGAGATCGACGGGCCAAGCGGTACCAACACGGCGAACGGCAATGACCAGAAGACGAATCACTACAGCGGTTCCGGTGGGGTCAAGGTCGGATCGACGTTCGACCGGCTGCTCTTCTCGTTGAAGTTCGGCGACAAGAACATCCTGCTTTCCAGCGCCATCACGAAGGATTCGCGGATCCTCTACGTCCGCAACCCGCGTACCCGCGTGCAGAAAGTCGCGCCGTGGCTGACGCTCGATGGTGATCCGTATCCCGCCGTCATCGATGGCCGCGTCGTCTGGATCCTCGATGGATACACGACTTCCAACGGGTATCCCTATTCCGAACGCACCCGACTCGGCGACGTCACGACCGACGCCAACACCGGCGGCAACCGGGCCGCCCAGGCGAACAACACCATCAACTACATCCGCAACTCGGTGAAGGCCACGGTCGATGCCTACACCGGAGACGTCACGCTGTATGCGTTCGATCCGAGCGATCCGTTGCTGAAGACGTGGATGAAAGCGTTCCCCGGCACCGTGAAGACGCAGATCCCCGATGCGTTGCGGGTGCACTTCCGCTACCCCGAGGACCTGTTCAAGGTTCAGCGTGACCTGATCGGCCAGTACCACGTGACCGACCCGGTCGGCTTCTACACGCAGGAAGACTTCTGGTCGGTACCAGACGAGCCCGGCAACGCCGGCACCCAGCAGCCGCCGTTCTACCAGTACGCGCAGCTACCGGGGCAGAGCCAGCCGGATTTCAACCTCACGAGTCCGCTCAACGCCCAGCGCGCTCCCAAGCTTGCCGCCTTCGTCTACGTGTCCAGCGACCCGCAAAACTATGGCCAGATCCAGGTTCTGCAGCTTCCGCAGGGTGTGACGATCAACGGCCCGGTCCAGGCGGCGGCCACGATCGAGTCGAATAGAAAGGTGTCGTCGGCCCTGAGCCTGCTCCGGCAATCGGGCAGCCAGACCATCAACGGCAACCTGCTGACTTTGCCGGTGGCCGACGGGCTGATCTATGTCCAGCCGTATTACGTGCAGGCAACCGGAGGCCAGGGCTACCCGACCTTGCAGGACATCGCCGTCGCGTACGGCGACCGGATCGGCTTCGACAGCACGTTGCAGGGCGCGCTCACCGACCTCTTCGGCCAAGGCGCCGGCAACAACACCACGACCAACGGCGGGACCCCGACCCCCACGCCGAGCCCGAGCGGCAATGGGCAAACCGGCGGCGCCTCTCCCGAAGTGCAGCAGCTTGCCGCGCAGGCGCAGAGCCTGTTCCAGAAAGCGCAGCAGGCGTTCGGGGCCGGCGACTTCACGGCCTATGGCAAGTACGAGACACAGCTGCAGGAGACGCTCGACAAGCTCGTCATCGCCGGCAAGCCCACTGCGAGTCCGTCGCCGTCGCCGTCGGGGAAGGCTTCGGTGACGCCGTCGGCCTCCCTCACGCCCACCCCGTCTCCCTAGGCCGAGCAGCCGCCGGGGGAGCGCATAGCAGCGGAATCGGCAATCGAACAGCTGGTGCACGGCGCCGACCTGGCGGTGTACGAGGCGAAGCGGGACGGTGGGGGCGTTCCGTTGCAGTGCTCCGCATCGGCCGCCGACCGTGGCGGAGGGACCACTTTGCGCGGGTCAGGATCCTGGGGGCCGGCTGTGGTTTGACCTCCCGACCGTGGCCTGGGTACCGTAGCCAGACCGACGCGGGGTGGAGCAGCTCGGTAGCTCGCTGGGCTCATAACCCAGAGGTCGCAGGTTCAAATCCTGCCCCCGCTACTACGCCCGAACTAGGGCAAAGCGCATCAAAGCCTCCTGCTGACGCAGGGGGCTGTTTTGCGCTCGCTGCACACGGCGGCCGGGGCGCGGCTGTCCCACCCATCGTGGTCTGACCTATCGGACGCCCGCAAGCGGCCGGAGTGCCAGCGGTTGTTGCTCTGCACACGAGCAGGTAGTCGCGAGGACTCCGCTGGCAGCCCTATCAAAAGATGGGACCCTCAGCGAGTCGCGATACCGGGGCTATGGTTGCGCTGCGACCGTCTTCTCGGCGTGAGAGCACGGGAGCGGGGTTTCGGTGGCGTTCTGGACCGCGTTTGGTCAGCTGCTGCCGTTCATTGTCGGAGCCGTGATCAGCCCCTTGCCGATTGCGGTCCTGGTGGCCATGTTGGTCACTCCGGCCGGTCGCCGCAACGGGACAGCGTTCGCCGCGGCTTTCATGGGGGTTACTGCCGTCGAGACCGCCGTGATTGTGATCCTTTCGAACGCGGCCGGCGCCGATGATTCGAGCACTGCCCGCCGCGGCGTCTCCGTCGTTCCGCTTATGGTCGGCGTGCTGTTCGTGGCCCTGGCCGTTCATAGCTGGCGCGGGCGGCCCCGTGATGGCGTCGCCGCGGTTGCGCCGAAATGGATGGATGCGGTCGAGGGGTTCACCGCGCTCAAGGCCGCGGGGCTCGGAGCGACGCTGGCCGGGACCGGGTTGAAAAACATCTCTCTCGCCGCGTCGGTCGGAGTGGTGATTTCGTCGGCGGCATTGCCGGATTGGCAGTCGGCGGTGCTAGCCGTCGTGTTTGTGGTGCTCGGCTGCGTTGGCGTGTCCGGCCCGGTGGTCTTCGTCGCCGTGCGCGGCGCGGAAGGGGCTGCGCTGACGTTGCAATCCTGGCGAGAGTTTCTGATCGCGCACAACGCCGTCATCATGACCGTGCTTTTCAGCGTGCTCGCGGCGACGAACCTGAACGACGGACTTAGCGGCGTTCTCCGATGAGCCGTCCCCGGCGGCAAGGGTGACGGTGGAAGTCCGCGGTGTCGGCGGCGCCGTGGACAGCCCTGATCGTCTGCTGGTGCTCTACACCGGTGGGACGATCGGCATGGTAGGGCGTCCGGACGGGGCGCTGGTGCCGCGGGACGTGATGGAGTTTGCGGCCGATGTGCGTCAGGTCGCGGACCTGCCCATCGGGGTGACGGTCGCCTCGATCGAGCCACCGATTGATTCCGCTGCCATCCGTCCCACCCAGTGGATCGAGATCGCTGACGCCATCGTCGACCTGGCCGGCGATCATCGCGGTGTGGTGGTGTTGCACGGGACCGACACGATGGCCTACACCGCATCGGCGTTGAGCTTCCTGCTGCAGGGGATCGACCGCCCGATTGTCCTCAGTGGTTCGCAACGACCCCTTGCTGAGCTCCGGTCGGACGCGGAACGCAATCTGCTTACCGCCGGAGCTTTTGCCATGCTGCGCGATGCCGCCGGCGGGCCCGCCGTTCCGGAAGTGAGCCTCGCCTTCGGCGATCAGTTGTTACGCGGTAACCGGTCCACGAAGGTGCACGCCTCGAGTTTCTCGGGGTTCGGCTCGCCCAATCTCGCTCCGCTGGGCCACGCGGGAGTTCACCTGGAGGTAAATGCGTCTTCAGTGCGGCGGCCGGGGCCAGGCCCGTTGCGGCGCGCCGGCGGCCTGTGCGCTGACGTTGCCGCGGTGCGCCTGCACCCCGCTCTTGACCAGTCGGCGTTCGAGGCCGTACTGAATCGTGACGGCCTGCGCGGGCTGCTGCTGGAGGCGTACGGATCGGGTAACGGTCTGGCGGAGGGCTGGTTCCTCGACGGTCTACGCAGCGCCAGCGCCAGCGGAGTGGTCGTGCTGGTGACGACCCAGTGTGCCGCCGGATCGGTACGCGCGGGTCAGTACGCGACCGGTGCGGCACTGTTCGACACCGGGGCGGTTTCCGGGGTGGACATGACCTTCGAGGCAGCGCTGACCAAGCTGATGGTGCTGCTCGATCGCCATCCTGCCGAGCGAGTCAGTACCCTCCTGCAGCAAGACTGCGCCGGCGAGCTCACCGAGGTCTGATCAGGCTTTGCGCTCCGGTTGCCGGCTGATCTGCACGCGCTGGGTCGCGAACTCCACTCCGTGGTTAGCGAAGGACGTATTGATCGCTTCCCGCAGTGATCGTTCCAAGGGAAACTGGCGTCCTGCCAACGTTTTCACCAGAAGTCGAAGCGTGATGCCCTCCGAATCCAGGGCTTGGACGCCGAGTACCTCGGGCGCTCCGATGATGTCATTCACGAAGGCCGGACTTGCCGCGATGGTGTCTGCTGCCTCCATCAACCACTTGCGCGCGGCGGCGACGTCAGTGCCATGGACGACGGCGATATCGAGGAGAGCGACCGACCAGACCTGGGAGTAGTTCCCGACCTTGTTGATATCGCCGTTGCGGACGTGCCACACCGTGCCGTTCAGGTCGCGCAGCACCGTTTCCCGCAGCGTCATCTTCTCCACCACGCCGGTGGCCTCTCCGAGTTGGATCTCATCGCCGATGCCGAAGTGATCCTCGAGCAGGATGAGTACGCCGTTGAGCAGGTCCTTGATCAGGCTCTGGGCGCCGAACGCCAGGGCGATCCCGATCAGGCCGGCACCCGCGACGATCGGCTCGATGTCCAGGCCGACGATGCCCAGGATCGTGATGACCACTATCACCCAGATCAGTGCGGAGAGAGTGCTGGACACCGCGATCGCGACAGCCTGGGCGCGGGTCGCGCGCCTTGCCTCTTCACGCGTCGGAGCCGACAACCCGCTTGTGTAAGCGGCGGGGCCGTCGATCTGATCGGCGAGCGGGAGCGAGACACTGGTAAGCGGGGCCCTGGCCAGCAGGCGGTTGACGGCTCGGACGACGGTGCGGCGAACCACCCAGTTGAGCACCCAGCCGACGAGAACGACCCCCAGGACCGCCAGCGGTCGTCCGACCAACCAGTCGGCAGCCTTGGCCCAGAATCGGCTGTTGCCGGTGTGGCGGTAGACCCAGCTGCAAACCACGCCCGTCTTAGGGCCGCAGACCCCAGCTGGAACTACCTGGCCCAGCGCGTGATTCACCACGGCTACGGTTGCTAGGAGAGGGTGTCTTTGTAGATGACGCCGTTCTTCATGATGATTGGGAAGGACGTCTCGGGGCTGGCGATCAGGTCGAGGTCGGTCAGCGGGTCGCCGTCGACCAGGAGCAGGTCCGCGAGGGCCCCTTCTTCCACGACACCGAGGACGCCGGGGTAGGGATTGCGCGGACCGCTCAGCGCCAGCAGTTCGGCGTTGACGGACGTCGCCATCCGCAGGGTTTCAGCGGGACTGAACCATCGGGTCATCTTGGCCAGCTGCGCCCCCTGCCGTGACGCGAGGTGGGCGTCGAACAGGGTGTCGGTGCCCCAGGCGAGCTTGACGCCGTGGCGCCTTGCGAGGGCGTACGCGGTGTCCGTGCCGTTGTTGACCTCTTGCTGCTTGGCCTGGCCGGCGGGGTCGGGGACCGGGATGGCGTCCTCGTCGTCGAGGAAGGGCTGCAGGCACCACCAGATGCCATGCTCGGCCATCATCACGACGGTGTTCTCGTCGAGCAGGTGGCCGTGCTCGATGCAGCGCACTCCGGCGCGGATCGCCTGCTGCACCGCGCGCGGGGTGTACGCGTGGACCATGACGTAGGTGCCCCAGTTGGCCGCGGCGGCGACGCCCGCCCGAAGCTCGTCCTCGGTGTACTCCGTGACGTCGATCGGGTCATAGGTCGAAGAGATTCCTCCGCCGGCCATCATCTTGACCTGGGATGCGCCGTGCATGAGCTGTTCACGCACGCCGCGCAGCACCTCGGGCACCCCATCGGCGATGACCGCTCCACCGAGCACCTCGATGTGCGCCACGTGGCCGCAGACTCCGCGCGGGGTCTCGTACGGCATCCGGAAGTCGCCGTGACCGGAGGACTGGGAGATGAACGCGCCCGAGGGGTAGATACGCGGTCCGGGCGAAGAGCCTTCGTCGATGGCTCGTTTGATGCCGAAGACCGGACCACCGGCATCACGCACCGTGGTGAATCCCCGCATCAGCATCGCGCGGGCGGCAAGCAGGCCGTGAATACCGATGTAGGTGGGGTCGGCCATAAGTGCCGCCTGGGCCGGGAGCGTGGTGAACGCGACGTGCGCGTGCATGTCGATCAGCCCGGGCATCAGCGTCCGTCCAGCGCCCTCCACGACGGTCGTCCCTGGCGAAGGTTGCGGGTCGCGGCCATCACCGATGGTGGCGATCGTCGTTCCGGTCACGGTGACGGTAAGGGGCTGCGTGAGCGTGTCGGACCGGCCGTCGAACATTCTGACTTCGCGAAATACGGTGCTCATGCTGATGACTGGCCGGGATCAGACGCTGATGGTGGCGGTGCCGAGGAGCTTTGCCTTCGCCTGGGCGAATTCGGTCGCGTTCAGGACGCCGTCACGATGCAGGTCGCCCAGCTTTGCGAGGTCGCCGCTGAGCGAACCGGACGGCCCCGTGAACGCGCGCGGCCCAGGGAGTTCGATGCGGTCAGTCGTCGGCCGCGACAAGAGATAGATCAAGGCGCCGAACAGCGGCAGGGCCAGGACGACGATCAGCCAGGCAAATCGACCCAGCACCGACATGCCGGGACGCAGGATGATGTCCATCACGGTGAGGCCCCACAGCAGGGCCAGTGGAATGAGGACGAAAGCGATCCACAGGGCGTGCCAGAACCAGTTCATGGATGACTCCATTTCACAATGCGATTCATCCGCGTCGCGCGGAATGCAGTTGCTCGTAACTCAACTCTGCGTGGGCGCGAGAAGGCGGGTGTCACCCGTGGAGGGTGAATTCTCCGGCGGCCCCGGGTAGCTGTCAGGATCGTGCCAGCGACTCAGCGCACCTCTTGGGCGCGCTGCTCATCCCTCGCGGGTGAACTCGCGGGGAAAAACACTGCGGCGCTACTCGAGTGGCTGGGCCCGTGCTGATGGGGAATTCGGTCTCGCGCGAAGCGCCTCCAGCACGATCAAGACAGTCGCTGCCATGGCGGCAAGGGTCAGGACGAGCGCCAGTTCCGGATTGGTCCAGAGCGCAAAGATCGCGATGCTGACAGCGATGACGGTGACCTGGATCGTCGTGCGGTACTTCTCCGTTACCGGACCGGCAAGCCGGCGAGTACGCGGCAGCAGGGCGCGCAGCCCTGAAACCACCGCGAGCCGCGCCATCACCCGTGGCGAGTGAAAACCGCAGGCACTCAGCCCGGGAACACGTGGAGTTCGCGGGCGACGAGCACGGCTTCCCGGCGGCCATCGACACCGAGCTTGCGATAGAGCGACTTCAGATGGGTCTTCACCGTATTGACCGAGACGAAAAGTTCAGCGGCGATGTCCGCGTTGCTCATCATGGTGGGCAGCAACATCAGGATGATTCGCTCGCGCTCGGTCAGGGGGAGTACCAGTCGCTCCGCGACACGCGGGACCGGACCCGCCAGTCGCTGCAGGATCGACTGCGCAAAACGGTCGGGCTGAGGCTGAATCTGCTGGTAGCGCTGCAGCAGCGCCCGCATCCGCTCGCCCTCCAGCAGGAAGGGGCGAATGAGCCCTTCCGGCGCGGCCAGTTCGAGTGCTCGGCTCAGCGCAGCCATGGCGTCGGCATCCTGGCGAAGGCGCGCGCAGGCGAGGGCCGCCACCAGCCAGGCGTCGGTCGCCGGCTCGAGATCTTGCGGCGGGGTGGCGAGCAGGGCCGATACCGCCTCCAGCGCCGAACCTGGCTCGGCCAGCAGGGAGCGCGCGACGAGCACCCTCTCGTGAGCGGCGGGGCGCCCCTCGTCACCGCGATGGCCCAATCTCAGGCGCGCGTCGGCCGCGTTTCCGAGGGAAAGGTCTACCTCTGCCCGGCACAGGTCCTGCCAGCGCAGGAGGTAATCCGAAGGTGTCCACGAAGGGTCGGTGCTCAGTGACGTCAGCGCGACGTCGGCGGCCGGCGCATTTCCCATGGAGATCAGCAGGCGCACCTCGGTGAGCAGTATCGAGATCGCCACGAACCGATTGGGCAGGCGCTTGAGGCAGGCGCGACTTCGGTCGAGCATTTCGGCGCACTCCACACGCTCGTCGCGAAAGAGATGGACGAGTGCCAGGCCGAGATAGGCCCCGGCTGCTTGCGGCAGGAAGAGCCAGCCAGAGCTTTCGGCCACGGCCAACGCGCGATGCGCCTGGTTCGTCGCCGCCTCCAGGTGTCCCTGTCCGGCTTCCAGGACTGCCAGGTGGCTGTGCAAGTGCAGCGACAGGAGCGGGGTGAGCGTCGTGCGGGAGGAGAGGGCCCGTCGGACACCCTCAAGGGTGGCGCGAGCCGAGTCGAGGTGTCCCGTCCAGAGCTGCCCCATGCCCAGCACGACCGCGGCGGCCGTGCGGTACACCCCAAGGGCAGGCATGTCCACCGCGCTGAGCCGATCCAGCTTTTCCAGCGCCTGCAGCGCCGACGTGATCTCCGTTTCAGCGTCGTCACGCATCCACGACGTCACGGCCCTGAGCGTGAGCAGGGCGGCCTCAGTGGCAACGGCATCGGCCGGATCCAGCGTCTCCAGCAGAGCCGTCGCACTGCTGACACAGTCCTGCAGGCCGGCGGCGTCATAGCCGGCGTAGCAGGCGATCGCGGCAGCCGTCGCGACTAGAGCGTCACTCGCGATGAGGTGTTGCGGGATGTCGGCCAGAACCTGTACGAAGGCCGGCCGCTGGTCGTCGAGAATGAGAATCCCGGCCGTCCGGATCACGTAGCGGGCAAGGCTCGACCAGTCCTGCGCCAGGCACAGCTGGCGACAACACTCGAGCGGGTCGTCGTGGTCGGCAAACCAGGCGGCCGCCTTGCTGTGCAAGTCGCGCTCGAGCTCCGGCCGCTCGGCCCGGAGTCGCTGGCGCAGCAGTTCGGCGAACAGGTGGTGATATCGATAAGACTGCCGCTGCTCGTCGAGCGCCACGCAGAACAGGTTCTCGCGCTCCAGCTTTTCGAGCGTTCGCTGCCCATCGAGGTTGCCGGTGAGGGCGTCAGCCAGCGCGCCGTTCAACTGGCGCACGACGCACGTTTTCAGCAAGAACTCAGTGATGGCCGCCGGCTGATGCTGCAGGATCTCCTCGACGAAGTAGTCCGCCACCGTGCGCTGGTCGCCCGAGATTTCCGCGACGGCCTGCTCCATGTCGGACTTTCCCGCGAGCGACAGTGCGGCCAGCCGTAGCCCGGCGGCCCAGCCTTCCGTTCGGGCCAGGACCCTGTCCAGTTGAGCGGGCGTAAGGACAACGCCGTGGCGCTCGAGGAGGGCTGAGGCTTCGGACCTGGTGAAGGCAAGGTCGGCGGCACGCAACTCGGTCAGCTGTCCGGCGAGGCGCAACCGGTTGAGTGCAAACGGGGGATCCACCCGCGACGAGATGACGAGTGGGAGCGCGCCCATTCCGCGCCGCACCGCCTCGGCGAAGTCAGTCATGGCCGGAGTGCCATCGATCAGGTGAAGGTCCTCCACGACGAGCACCACCCGCCGGGGGAGCTGATCCCAGCCATCGATCACGCGGGTGGCGAAACGTTCGTCATGAGCCGGCGGCGGCTGCATCGTCGCCAGGATGTGGCGCTTCGGGACGCCTCCCGACGCCTGCAGGGCGCTGAGGACCTTTGCCCAGAGTTGGGCGCCTTCGCGGTCCTCCGCTTCCAGCGACAGCCACCCGAGGAAGTGGGGGGACGCGGCGGCCCAGGACGCCAGCAGCAGGGACTTCCCGGCACCCGCCGGGGCAGTGACGACGACCAGCCCGCGGGTGATTCCCTCATCGAGCAGGTGATGGAGCCTGCTGCGCGTCACCGTCGACGACGCGGGCCTCGGGGTACGAAAACTCCCGCGCTTCACCAACAGCGCGCCGCTGTCGACGGCCGCGCGGTGCGGGCGCCCGGCGAGCCGCCGATCCGGCGCGGCAGCCCGCACGGGCGCCACATCCGGATGCCAGGGGCTCACGTCAGAACCTTCCCGAACCGGGGCGCGATCCAATGTCGGTGTGTGAATCCCCGGCGGAAGCGACGGTAGCCCCCGGGCACGTTTAGTGCCGCGACGTCACCGCCTGCTCGTTGCCGCCATTCAGCCTGAATCAGTCCATTTCCTGCCCTCGGCGGGTCGCGTCTGAATCACTTCCAGGATTTCCAGGCCCATCGTCTGCAGCCGGCTGAGAGCAGGGCCCAGCGCGCAGGCCCGGGACAGTTCGAGCCGGACCAGGGTGGAGTCCGCGTCGTAGCTAACGGCAAGCTCCGCTCGCTGGGAGGCCTCAGGACTGAGGTGTCCGCGGACCCGGATCGAGTAGCAGTGGGTCGATACCGCCGCTTCCTCAGCGGCTCTCATCGGGTTTCCCGTCCACTGGCGAGATCCGGATCATTTCCACGACTTCCAGGCCCAGGCTCTCAGCGCGCACCACCAAGCCCACCAGGGCCGCCTGATCGCTAACGGTCCCACGCAGGATGGTCAGGTCGTTGTCGATGCTTGCGGTCATCCCAGCGAACTCAACCAACTCTGCCGACGGCAGCCGGCCCCGCAGCCGCACCTCGTACTGCTGGGAATGCATGGCGCTGCTAGCCGTCGGTGCTCGCGACGACGCGCCCGGAGGTGATGGCCGCCCTGAGGACTTCGTAGTCCTGCTGGTTCTGCTCCGCGTAGCGCTCGGCGAAGGTGACGAGGGCCTCGTCGAAGGTGCTGCTGGTGCCGAGGTAACCGGCGATAGCGTTGCGGTCCCCGGATCGGGCGTGTGCTCGTGCCAGCGTCCAGCCGCACAGTTCGGCGAATTCCTCGATCCCTGCCAGCCGCATTTCCTCAAAGACCACTGCGCCCTTCCAGTCGCGTAGCTGCCGCACGTAATAGTCGTTGAAAGCCACCCGCAGCGGTTTCCGCCCGCTGCCAGCCGAGGAAGATGTCGCTGACCGCTTGGATCAGTCGCTGGCCGGCGACGACCCGCTGACCCTGGTTGTCGTAGGTGTTCAGGCCGGTCACCGGGTTCAGCACCGAGTCCTGGGCCTGCTTGACCTGCAGCAGCAGAGCGTCGTCGGCGGCGCAGCCCCGGAGCAGGATCACCCAGCAGCGGGTGCCGACGCTTCCGACCCCGACCACCTTGCGCGCAACGTCGACGAACTCGTACTGATCGAGCAGATGCCGGCGCTCTGTCGAGAGGGTCTGCTGGTAGCCGTCGAGCAGCATCCGCATCCGACTGTGCAGATCATGCTCCTCCAGGTCGGGCAGGAGATCTCGCGCAGGCACGAGCAACGGAGGGTCGGCGCGCAGCCGCCACCGGCCGTCCTTGACCTCGGTCAGCTTGGCGAAAGCCTGCAGATTGTCACGCCCGCGGGCCTTGACGAGCGCGTCGTCGAGTCGCTTCTGGGGGCCTCGAGATCGATGACGGCTTGAGCGGATCAGGGCCGTATCCGCGTTGGCGTACCAGACGTCCAGGGTCGAGGAGGCGGCAAATCGCTGCATGGCCAGCCGGTAGCTGCGTACGCAGCGCTGGATGATCTGGGCCCGCGTGGACGGGCGGAACCCACGATCCCTTCCCGCGATGGCGAGGCTGGTGGCCAGCCGCTTGACGTCCCACTCCCAGGGACCAGGACACGTCTCGTCGAAATCGTTCAGATCGAAGACCAGCCGACGCTCCGGCGAGGCGTAAATACGAAAGTTGTTCAGGTGCGCGTCGCCGCAGAGCTGCACGGGGATCCCGGAGTCCGGTGATCCCGCCAGGTCGCGAGCCATGATGAGGGCTGCCCCGCGGTAGAAGCCGTATGGCGTGGTGGCCATGCGCCCGTACCGCACCGGCACGAGCTCGGGGACGCGGGAGGACGCCTGCCATTCGAGGAGGGCGACCGGATCCTCCCGTGAAGCGGAGCCCAGTTTGGCGTGCCTCGATCGAGGCACGCTGCGGCGCGTTGCCCGTCCGGCGGTTCGCCTGTCGCGTGCTGTCAGAAGTTCCTGCATCGCCATCCGTTTCGCCGAACCATCCCTGCGCTCCTGGTCAGCGGGGAGCGCGCTGCCCTGACGAGGACTACCGGACGGCCGCCCCCGTCGGGTCGGCGTCCTGCTCGATCGGGCCCTCGACCCCCGGTGTCGTCTCGAAGACCGGCGCTGCGAACGCCGCCAGAGCACCGCCGATGAGCGGTGCGAGGATGAACAGCCAGACGTGTGAGAGCGGGTGGGTACCCGCGAACAGGGCTGGCCCGAAGGACCGCGCCGGATTGACGGACGTGCCGTCCAAGGGGATTCCGACGAGGTGGATGACGGTGAGAACGAGACCGATCGCGAGACCCGCAAATCCGGGCGCCGCCGCGCGGCCGGTCACCAGCAGGACGACGAAAACCAGGAGGAACGTAAGGATGATCTCGAGTACGAACGCGCCGCCGCCACTTATCGTCTTGCCCCAGTCGTTGGTGCCGAGCGCACCGGTCTGATCCTTGACCTTCCCGAAGCGCGAGGTCATCAGCTTCAGCATCGCGCCGCCGGCGATGCCTCCGACGAACTGCGCGATCCAGTAGCCGATGGCCTCTTGCGTCGTGATGCCCTTGCGGAGCAGGACGCCGAGGGTGACCGCCGGGTTGACATGACATCCGGACACCGGCCCGATCGAGTACGCCAGGGCCAGTAGCACCAGCCCGAAGGCGAGCGCCACCCCGAGCGCGCCGATGGCGTCGAAGCCGAAAACCGCTGATCCCACGGCGAAGAAGACGAGCAGGAACGTGCCGAGGCATTCGGCCCCGGCCCTGCGCATGGAGATGGGCATCGCTAGCTCTTCTCGTCAGGCTTTGAGGGCCGCGATGAGTTCCTGCTCGCGGTCGTGGCTCAGCGACGTCTGCAGGACGCGCGGCGAGTAGGGCGCAATCGCCTCGATCACCCGGTCGGCGGTCGCCTTGACCACGAGCAGGAAGACGGCAGCGCTTCCGGGCTCCAGCGCAGCGGCGATCTCCTTGACCATCTCGTCGTTGATGCCGATGTCGGTGAGCTTCCCGCTGAGCGCCCCGGTGGCGGCGCCCACTGCCAAGCCGAAGATCGGCATGAGGAAGAGCGCACCGATGAGGGTTCCCCATAGGGCTCCGGAGGCGGCGCCGACAGCGGTGAGATCGACAGCCTGGCGCACCTGTGGTTTGCCGTCCGCGCCGCGCCATGCGATCGCCGCGTCGCCAACCTGGATCAGACCTTGCTTGGTCAGATCGCCCATCATCAGGTCGTAGGCCCGCTCAGCGTCCGGACGGGTCGGAAAGGCCAGCACAACGAGTTCGGACATCGTTCTCCCTGAAGTTGAATGACGAGCGTCAGCGGCACTCTGTCGCTTCCGTCATGCCGCCATGCTCACCCCGGAAGGGTGAAACGCGGTTCGCGCAAGCGTCGGTCGGGGCAATCACCCTCCGCGGGTGGGTGCCGTGCCACGGCCGCGTGGTCAGGTGTCCGTGGCAACCCATCCGCGCCGAAGGAGGCGGTCGTGACCTCCGAGGCAGAGCCGGCGCAACAGCCGCCTTCCCCGGGCAAGGCCCGCGAGAAGGTACGGGCTGTGCAGGAGTACGCCGTCGACGCCAAGGTGCGTGTCGAGGGCGCGCGCCATCACCACCGCTGCGTCGACGTGGCGCAGCGGACGTCGACCTCGGCCGAAAGTGGCACTGCGTGAGATCTCAGGGTTGGGCGCGAGCGTTCAACGCGCTCGGTTGCCTGGCGCTGCTAGTGGGATTGCTTGCCGGACTGATCAATCGGCAGGTTCTGGACGGAGACCGCTTTGCTCACCACGTCGACACGATGCGACGAGATCCGGCGGTCGCTCGCCAGGTAGGCCAAGCCGTCACCAAGGCGGTGCTGGCGAAAGATCCGGACCTGGTGGCGGTCCGCCCGCTGGTCGAATCGGCCGCAACAGCCTTGGCGTCGAGCACGGTTTTCAGCCCGATCGTGCGCGCGACGGCGCGTCAGGTCCATGTCGCCTTCACGCATGCCGATGCCGGCGGCGTCGTCCTGCGACTGGCAGACGTCGGCGCCGTGTTGGTGCCCGCATTGACGGCTCTCTCGCCTTCAGCTGCCGCGCGGATCCCGCCGGACCTTTCGGTCACGCTTGCCCGTGCCGGGGGCCAGAGTTTCGCCGCCAGCACCATTCATCTCACCCGGGTGATGAAGGGGCTGGCGCTGCTGCCGCTCTTGGCTCTCGCGCTCTTTCTGCTTGCCGGACTCGTGGGGCGCGACCGGTTGCGCGCGACGGTAGGAGTCGGCTGGGCGATTGTTGGTGCCGGCGTCGGGGTGGGTCTGGTGGGGTTGGCCGGGGCGACGGCTGCCTCTGTGGCCGACGAGGACACCTTCAGCGGCAGCGTGCTGGGCGCGGGGTGGCGGGAACTCGGCGGCTTCTTCTGGTGGATCGGCGCAATCACGGTCCTGGCGGGCGGCCTGGTGGTGGCAGCTGCTACCGCCCGCATTCCGCAGCTGGAGCCGGCCGCGGTCTTTCGGCGCGCCTGGCATTCCGTCGCGCACGCCCCCTGCCGACGCGGTGCCCGCGTAGGCCATGCGTTGGGACTCGTCGCGGTGGGTGCGATGGCTGTACTCAGGCCGCTCCTGGTTGCCGAGGTGCTGGTCGCAACCGGGGGAGTCGTCCTGCTGATTGCCGGGCTCGGCGAGCTCGCGTCGGCATCGGGGGCGCGTCGTATCCAAGGCGCTGCCGCCCACAGCAGGAGCGGCAGGTGGCAGTTGGCGTGCGCCCTGATCGCAGCTTGTGCGCTGGTCGCCGGTCTGGTCGCGATCGGGACGTCCTCGAGCAGCGCGGTCACCGTGGCGGTGGACAACCCGGCCTGCAACGGTCACGTTCAGCTGTGCAGCCGCCGGTACAACGAGGTGGCTTTCCCGGCGGCGCACAATGCGATGTCGGCGGCGGACGCACCCGGGTGGTTTCTCGCGGAGCAACCCACCGGGGTGATCGGGTCGTTGAACGCGGGTGGGCGCGCGTTGCTCGTCGACAGTTGGTATGGGCAGAGCACGGATACGCCAAATGTCGTCGACACGGCTGCTGAGAGCTACCAGCGGGCCGCCGACCAAACCCGACGTCTTTACGGGCCGGAGGCACTCGCCAGCGCATTGCGAGTACGCAACGCGATTGCCGGCGCGCCGACGGGACCGGTGCGTCCATATTTGTGCCACGGTTTGTGCGAGACCGGCGCCACGCAGTGGGAGCCGCTGATGGTCGAGGTGCGGGCCTGGCTGGACGCGCATCCGCGCGACGTCGTCACCTTCTTCATCGAGGACTACGTCTCCCCGGCGGACACGGCCGCGGTCTTCACCGAGGCTGGATTGCTGCCCTACCTTCACGCGCAGCAGCCCGGGCAGCCCTGGCCGACCCTCGGGCAGATGATCGACTCCGGGCGCCGTGTGGTGGTGCTCATGGAAAATCACGGTGGCGGCAAGGCTTATCCCTGGATGCTCCAGGGATTCGATTGGGTGCAGGACACCCCGTACAGCAACCCGTCGGAGGCAGATCTCAGCTGCCGGCTCAACCGCGGATCGGCGTCCAATCCGCTGTTGCTCGTCAACAACTGGTTGAGCGGGTTCGGTTCATTGGTGACGAACGCGCGCAAGGTCAACGCTTATGCAGTGCTCGAGCCTTACCTGCAACGCTGCCGCGAAGAACGAGGCCGCATTCCGAACTTCGTGGCGGTCAACTACTTCAACGAGCCCGATGTCTTCCGGGCAGTCGACCACCTCAACGGATTCGGATAGCAAGTGGGCTCGGCTGCCCTCCACTTGACTGACGCCAGTGACGAGGGTCAACCGCGGCCGCACGTTCGACAGCGAGAGTCTGGGGCCGGCCTTGCACTTCCGCAACGGCGATGCGAAATCGGTCGGGCCCGCTCCGGTCCGAGATACCGGATCAATGAGCGGGGGTGGATGGTGGCCGCTCGTCGAACGGACGCAGGTAGACAGGAATTTGTAGGATTTCAGGCTGCGGATTCGTCCTACAAATGCCCTGCGATGGCTTGGACATCTGTCTGGACAGAGGCGTCTAGCAGCACAGCTGTCGGCTCCCAGATGCGGCGAGCGGCGGTTCAAATACAACCCCCGCTACCTAGATCGAAGACCCGGTTCCTTTGCCAGGGGCCGGGTTTTCGGCGTTTCCATGCCGACGGTTGCCGTGCCAGCTGGCGTGCGCCGCTCGCAACGCCGACTGGGGGCGAACGTCCGTTTGTCCCTATGAGATTGTCCTCGACCCTTGGTCGGGATGTCAGCCGTCCGGTTGCAGCGATGCGAGATATGCGTCGATCCGTGCCATGGCGGATGCGGAGAGCGTCTCTTGGGCGTGGTAGCGCTCGTACACCTGCTGGGCTTGGTCGACGCTTTTGATGTGGCAGATGGCCAGTAGTCGGTTGATGTCCTCGGCGTCCCGCCGCCCGCGGTTGGCTTTGAGTTTCATCGCTAGCAGCATTTTGGCGGGGGCAGTGGACACCGTCACGTTGCCGTCATGGAACAGCTCAACCCATTCGTTCGGGTCGATGAACGGGACGTAGGCCGTGGCGTCGTTGTTGAGCCAGTCTGGTGGCAGGTTGCGTTCGGCGGCGATCTCGGCCGCGACCTCGAGCACGGGACCTGTCGGATGGAATACGGCGTCGACGTCGAAGGTCATGGTCTGGCGGTAACCCCGGGTGGCTAGGGCTGCTCCGCCGACCAGTCGGATGGCCGCCTTGACGCCACGGGCGCGCAGCCGACCGGCCAACTCGTGGAGCAGTTCTCCGATGTCCTCTGGCGACAGTCCGGCGGCCATCAGACGCTGGCCAGTTCTGAGGCAGCGAGGTACACGCCGTGATGGGCAAACGCCGGTGGGGTGTCGGCCTCGGTCTGTTCCCGCAATGCGGGCAGGTCGTCGACGAACCAAGGTTCGGCCAGCACTCTGTCCGGGTCGCGGATCCAGGCCGGCAGCGGCAGCCGTCCTAGCCGCAAGTAGTGCTCGGCGACGGCGGCGAGCAGTGCGTCGTAGCGCGGGTCGACGGGTGCTGGGGCGAGCGCGGTCAACGCTGCGCGGAGCGGGCCTCGTTCGCGGGCCAGATCGTCGGACAGCTGAATGAACTCGCGGTAGGCGCTCGACTCGTCGCCACGCAGCAAAGCTGCACCGATGGCCGCTGCGGCTTCGTACACGGGCCGCGATGTGGTCGGCAGCGCCACGAGTCGGTGTCCGGTCGCGGCCAGCAGTCGGGTCAGATGCTCGAGCCCCGGGTCATGGTCGCCGTTCTCGAGTGCAGAAATGGTCGGCTGGTGCTCTTTGGCGCGTGCCGCAAGCTTGCGCTGTGACAGACCGCCACTGCGGCGCGCCGCCTTCAGCAGCTGTCCTGCGACCATCACCCTCCCCATAGTAGATCTACTATCGTCAGCAATCGTGCGCTGGTGAGCTACGACTGTCAACTCTCGACGTCATCGAGGGCTGCGCGCGGGATTTCGGCGATCAGACCGCCCGGCACACCGTGCGTTCGCGATACTGACTCCGTGCTCCGAGAACGCCTGCGACATGAGGCTGCTTCGTGCCTAGCCCGACCCCGGCATGTCGGACTCTCTCGGCTGCGGCCTCGTCCTACAAACTCGCTGGGATTGTCTGGACATCTGTCTGGACAGAGGCATCTACCAGCGCGTACATCGGTGCCTCGAAGCTCGCGAGCGGCGGTTCAAATACAACCCCCGCTACACAGATCGAAGATCCGGTTCCTGAGCCCAGGGCCGGGTCTTCGTGGTTCTACGCTGACGTTGCTCGCCCCTGCAGTAGGTGCAAACGACCAAGAGCGCGCGCCGGGTCAGCTACGCCGATTCCTTGACGAGCAGGTCTGGCTGGAGTCCGCCGCGTCCTCGATCTGCTGCGAGCCATAAAGCGCGCCGCACTAGAGGTCGCGAATCCGCCGTCCGCCGGCCGCGAAGTCGACGTACCCGGCACCGGGAGAGGTCGGTCGCCCCGCCGGTCGAAACTCATCGCCACAGCCTCCACGGCGTGACGGCGAGAGCGGCGTGAGAGCGGCACGGACGACAGTGGCGGGTAAGAGAAACGGGGCCGCCTCAGCCCGCGGCCAAAAATGGAGGGTGGAACGATGGTGGACACAGCAGAGATTCTCGTGACGGAGCGCCTGATCCTGCGTCGCTGGGAGCCGGCTGACGCCGAGCCGATGGCGGCCGTCAACCGTGATCCTGAGGTCACCGAGTTCCTCAACCGTCCGCTGGACGAAGCAGGCGTGGCGGCCTTCTACGATCTGATGATCGAGCACTGGCGGGTACACGGCTATGGACCGTGGGTGGTGCAGCTTCGCGGCCCGCGCGATGACGGACCGTTTCTCGGCTTCGCCGGGCTCGCACACGTTCCGCCGTTCCTCGCGGCGGCGGGCGACTGCCCCGAGCTCGGCTGGCGGCTGTCGCGATCGGCCTGGGGCCGGGGCTACGCGACCGAAGCCGCTCGCGCGGCCCGCGACGACGCGTTCGGCCGGCTCGGTCTGTCGGCGATCATCTCGATCATCCATCCGGACAACCACCGGTCCGAGCGTGTCGCCATCAAGCTCGGTATGCACCGCGACCGGCAGATCGAGAACCCTGTACTTGGCCGGGCGGTTTCGGTGTGGGGACTGCGCGCGGATGAGGCGTGGCCGTGAGCCCTTGCGCGGCGGCGAGGCCCGGATCGATGCCGCCCTGGTCAACGGGCGTGAGGCCGGTCTGACGGTCCCTCGCCCGGCGAGCGCCGGCCGAGTCACCGGCCCGCGCGGCGGAGTCGGCCGCGTGAGCCGCGGCTTCCGCTGCGTAGCGCAGGGCACCGATGCTCTCGAACGCCTCAGCCACGGCGAGAAGCGCTGCCGCGTCGTCTCGTACCCGGGCCGTGACGTGCTCGGCGTAGCACGCCACCAGACGGGCGTCGCAGCGCTGCTGCATCAGCTGAAGCGAGGCGGCGAGGTTCTGCGCCGAAGCGCCGGCACGAGACGCCTCGTACGTCAGGCGGGCGTGGTGAACCGGACTGGATGCCAGCTCCTCGGCCGTCTCCAGCAGACGTCGCTGCCCTTCGGCACGGTTGCCCTCGTCGCACGCAGCCCACGCCTCGGCCCGGGCGGTGTAGGGCAGTTGATGGGCCAGCGGCTCGGCTCCCGCGAGGCGTTCACGACACTTGGCCAGGGCGGCGCTGACCCCTTCGCTATTGCCGGTGAACCGCATCTGCACCACTCGCGTGGCCGCCACGACCGGGAGCAATCCGACCGGATCCTGACGCTCGAGCTGCCGCTCCGCCTCCGCCAGCAGCGTCCCGGCGTCGAGGTACCTGCCGGTCGCGATCCGCATTTCGGCGAGTGCGTACGCCAGCTGTCCCGCGGCCGCGGCATCACCGAGTCGCACCGCCTCATCCAGCGTCTGGCCCGCCCACTCGTCGAAGTCACGCCAGCCTTCGCCGGTCTCGAGCGTGATCCGGCACCACAGCGACAGCGCAATCGCCTCGTCCAGGTCACGCAACGGCAGTGCCGGGCGAAGGCTCCGCGCGAGCCGCGCGGCCGCTGTGGTGTTGCCGAGGTAGAAGAGGTTCCCAACGTCGGTGGGGGTGGCCGCGCCGCCGCCGATCGGCGTCGAGTCTGTATCTGCCGCCAGTGCGCCGAGGCGCTCGAACGACAGCACCCGGCGCTTCAGCGGCTCGATCTGGCGTCGCCACGATTCGTCCGCCCACCACCGCGCTGCTCGATCCAGCAGCTCGCGCAGCGCCGCCGGCCGGCCCAGACCCCAATGCAATACCTCGCTCTGCAGCTCGAGGTAGACGACCGCCTGCTCGGGTGTACGCAGGTTCGGCTCGGCCGCACTCAGGAGCGCTTCCGCGGTGTCGAAGTCCCGCTGCTGGGACAACGCCCGGGCCAGGACGAGATCGGCGTCGATGCCTGCACCGGACTCCTTGGCCCGTCGGGCCAGCCGGGCGGCAAGCTGTGGCGCCGCCGTGCTGCTCGCGATCCGAGCTGATTCCAGCAGCTGGTCCACCTGCGGCGCCAGCCCGGCTTCCAGTTGCCAGCGAGTCAGGCGCAAGGAGTCCTGAGGTCCCAGTTTCTGCGCGGCACTCACCGCCGCGCTGAGTTCTCCGAATCGCGTGCGTGCTCGCATCGGTGGCAGCTCGCTGCGAATGAGCTCGCCGTAGAGCGGGTGGGAGAGGGTGACCGTGCTGTCATCGGTCGCCCCGGCGAGGGTGACGAGACCGCGGGCCTCGGCGGTTTCCACCGCGGGGACACCGGCGAGGTCCACGAGTTGCGACAATCGGAGCGGTTCGCCAAGAGCCAAGAGCTCCAGCAGCCTGCGCTCGTTGCCCTCGAGGTCTGCGAAACTCGCCGAAACGAGCTCGTCGAGCGTCGATGGCACGCGGGGCCGACCATCCATCCGCCACAGCCCGTCGACCCGTGTCAACCTGTCCTGCGCCTGGGCGGCTTGGATCACCTCGCTGACGAACAGGGCGTTGCCCTGGGTGACGGTGAAGCACCACCGCCGAGCCGATCGCTCGAGTGGACCCGCCAAGATCTCCTCGGCCAGCTCGGCGGTGCCGTTCTCGTCGAGGGGGACGAGCTCGAGCCTGCTGGCACCGGCGTCCTTCCAGAGTGCCGTGACCGCGTCCGGAGATTGCTCGCCAGCGCGCAAAGTCACGATGACGAACGCGCCGCCCGTCGTCGCCAGGTGCAGCACCAGCGTTGCCGAGGCGGGATCGAGCAGGTGCCCATCGTCGACTCCCAGCACCAGGGGCCGCGTTCCCGCCTGGGTGCGCAGGGCACGGGAGACGTCCTGAAGCAAGCTGAGCAGGTCGGCGGTTCCGGCCGTCAGCGGGAGGACCTCGGCGAACGCACCGAAGGGAATCCCGGTGGCGCTGCGCGTGCCCTGCACGCGCAGCACGCAGCTTCCCTCCTGTCGGAACCGGTGCAACGCCTCCCGGGAAACCCGCGACTTGCCGACTCCGGCGCTGCCGACAAGAACGATCCCGGCCCGGCCGGCCGCGTGGGTTGCCGCGATGTCGGCGAGCTCGCGCTCACGCCCGACGATCGGCCAATCCGCGGTAACAGGCTCAAACTCCTGAGCCGCCCATCGCGGCTCCGCGAAAGCGGAAGGCGGGGGCGAGAGCACAGCCGCATCCTGCGCGATGATCGCCCGCTGCAATTCGCGAAGTTCAGCGCCTGGCTCCAGACCGAGCTCCTCGAGGAGCATCGACCGCACTTGCTGGTAGGTCCGCAGGGCCTGCTCCGTGCGACCGTCTCGGGCCAGCCCGGTCATCCGCTGGGCCCAAAGCCTCTCCCGGAACGGGAATTCGGTCGTGAGCACTTCGAGATCGGCCAGCGCACGTTGGGTTTCACCGGTGGCGAGCAAGGCATCCACCCGCCACTCGCTGAGCTGAGCATGCATCTCGTGCAGCCGGGCCGCCGTCGCCTCAGTCGTCTGCGAGGGAGGAGCCGACTCGAACGGCGATCCCCGCCAAAGAGCAAAAGCGTCGTCACACGTCACCAGTACGTCGCCGAACTGGCCGTCTGACGCCTGCCTACGTGCGGTGTCAGCCAGCGAGGCGAACCGGAGCGAGTCCACGTCGTCGGGCGCGATGATCAGGCGGTACCCGCCGGTCTCGTTGACCAGCGACGGGCGCGTGCCCTCGTCGCGACTCAGGCCGAGGGCTCGGCGCAGCCGCCAGATCTGGTTCTCCAGCACCGACGTCGATACCGAGACCTCGGCGCCCCAGACGGTGGCGATGATCTCGTCGGCCGACATTCGCCGGTTCGCGCTGATCGCCAGGATCGACAGGATGCCGTGCTGCCTTGCGCCGGCGAAGGCCTGAGGCTTTCCGTCGACCTCGACCTGCAGCGGCCCAAGGTCGCGTATCCGCACAACGTCACGATAGGCCGAACCGTTCGGCCTGAGCGTGATGGCGGACGGTTTCAGCCAACTCGCCCAACCGGTGACGTCGTGCAGTTCGGGACGCCTCCTTGCGAGTGGAGGATGCGCCCCGAGGCGGGTACAACGTGAGCCGGCTCAGCCGCCGGAGGTCACCAAGGATGCGACCGGATCGAGCGCGGTGGACGTCGATGTCGCCAGCGGCGACGGTCCCGTCACGTCCGACGGGAGAGCGGCTTCCTCGACCCGCTCCCGAGATAGCAGCAGCCAGCCGGCCAGTAGCGCCACGACGAACGCGGCAGTGGCGCAGCCGAACCCGACCGTGATCGCGCTCGCGCTGTGATGCGAATGGGCCTGCGCCGAGCCGTGCTCGAGCCCGACGACGACCGCACCGATGACGGCGACTCCGACCGTGCCGCCGAGTTGCCGGATCGTTTGCACCAGACCGGAAGCCTGGCTGCGTTCGGCGCCACTGACCCGCCCGAGTGCGTCGGTGTTGGTCGGCGACATCAGCAATCCGATGCCAAAACCACTCAGCAGCATGCCCGGCAGCTGCGCCGCGTATCCGAGACTGGGCAGCGAAACCGTCCACGCAGCTAGCCCGACTACGGACACGGCAAGTCCGGTCAACACCGGCGGACGGACGCCGGACCGGTCATACCAACGTCCGCCTAGCTGGGCCGCCGCGGACAGGGCGAGAATGAGCGGCAGAACTCCGGCGCCGGCAAGCATCGGGCTCATCCCCAGCACGTCCTGCAGATAGATCGAGCTGTACAAAATGATCGCCAGCATCCCGAACTGGACGAAGCCAAGGACCACAACATTGCCCACGAAGGCCCGCCGGGCGAACAGTCGCACGTTCACCAGCGGATCGGGGTTGCGAAGCTGCGACCAGCAGAACCAAGTTGAAATCGCCAGGCCGGCCAACAGGACCGCCATAGTCGTCGGAGCGGTCCACCCCCAGGTGCCAGCCTGCTGTACGGCCAGGATCGTCAGGGCAATGCCGAGTACGAGCGCAATCACTCCTCGCATGTGGACAGCGATCTCGGCGTTTTTCGTGTTCACCGGCTTTGCGATGTGCACCAAGACGAGCGCCGCGAGACCGACCGGGACATTGAGCCAGAACACCGTGCGCCACGACACCGACTCTGTTAAGACTCCCCCGAGAAGCGGCCCAATTGCCAGGAAGACCTGGCTGATGCCGGCGTAGATCGCCATCGCGCGTCCGCGTTCGGAGACCGAGAAAGCACCTATCACGATGGCGGCCGACACGGGCACCATCAAGGCCGCTCCGACGCCCTGCAGTACGCGGGCTGCGATGATCCACTGCTCTCCAAACGCGCCAGTCGGTGTCAGCCCGCACGCCATGGAGGCCAGGAAGAACAGGGCAACACCGATCCGGAATGTTGTCACCCCGCCGAACTTGTCGCCCAGCTTCCCGCCCAGAGCGACCAGCGCGGCCATCGCCAGCACGTATGCGTTGACCACCCACTGCTGCCCGCCCGCCGACAAGTGCAGGTCACGGCTCATCGACGGCAAGGCCACAGTCACGACGGTCTGGTCGAGCAGGATCATCGAGAGTGCGCCGGTCATCGCCACGAGCACGAGCCAGCGGTTGCCAGTTGCGTTCACAACGTCCCTCTTTCAAAGTCCGGCCCGACGCGATCGGCGTCAGCGGGGTAGCTGTCGGAGGGACGATGTCCTGCGCCGCTCTCACGCCGCTCTCACACCAAGCGGTCAGGGGCGCCGCCATACGCGGCGAAGTTGCGTGCGGCGCACAAGCCCAAGACCAACCTGATGAATCTGTTAGCCCAGCGGTGCTGGTAGTAGTCGGGCGGATGCAAGGTGCCAAGGGCTTAACGAGTCTCCAGTGTCGCCGCGATCGTGCTCGTGAGTAGATACATGTCAAAGTTCTCGGGATCCTCCGGATCGAATGGCCCAAAGCCAAGTCGTTCTCCCCACCATCGCCGAGCCGCATCGTTCAAAGCGGTGACAACGATGGCTCTAAAGGCCGCGGACTCGTTCAGTTCAAGCGCGGTGGCGAGTATGTGTTTGACGAATTCGGTGCCGATGCCCAAACCCTCGTGGCGCTCGTCGACTGCGAGACGCCCGATGAGCAGTGCCGGAACGGGGTCCGGCGCGCGCTTGGCCAATTCAGCAGGGGCCTTCGAGAGGTCGATCCCCGTCATCGAGAGCGTTGCGTAGCCCACGATTCGGTATTCGCTGTCTGCGATGACCCACGTTGCCGCCGTGTCCCCGCGACGGCTTTGACCGGCGAACCGCTTCAGCCAATCGGCATAGGCCGTTTCTACGCAGACAAATTGACTGCGGTCGTGCAATGCAGGGTCAAGCAGGCGTGGGCGGCGGTATTCAGTCAAGCCAGCTGAACTTCCGCGGCCGGTTCAATGCCGCGGCGAGCCGAGAGTTGACGGTCCCAGGCTCAGCGAGCGCGCGCGTAAACGCGGCGGCCGCCGCCGACGGCAGGGTAATCATGTTTCGCTCGGCGAGGATCTCCTCGGCTCGGATCTGCGCAGCCTGCAGCACGAATGCAGACAGGTTGAGGTGCGCTGCGGCCGCCGCCTCCTCCAACGCGCGCTTCGACGCAGGGTCAACCCTGACCTGCAGACGACCATCCTTCACGCTCATGTACTCACATTGGCAGTACGGGTGGGGATTGTCAAGCCTCGGAGGGCGATCAACCACTCCGACAAACAATGGCGTCTTCTTCGTCAACACCTTTATGGCCATGTCGGCACGGATTGGTGGGACGATCGCCAGAGTGAAGCCCGCACCGTTTCGCTATCACGCTCCGACGACGCTCGCGGAGGCGCTCTCCGAGCTATCCGAGTCGGCAGATCACGGCAAGGTGCTGGCCGGCGGGCAGAGCCTGATCCCGATGATGAACATGCGGCTGGCGTCACCGCAGCACATCATCGACATCAATCGAATCCCTGGCCTTGACCACATCGACTGTGATCCTTCGGGGGTGCGGGTCGGTGCGCTCACCCGGCACGCTCAGTTGGCCACACATGACGGCGCCCGAGCCGTCGTGCCGCTGCTGGCCCAGGCGCTGGAACTGGTGGCGCACCCGGTGATCCGCAATCGCGGCACCACGGTGGGGAGCCTCGCGCACGCCGACCCGTCGGGGGAGATGACCGCGGTCCTCGCCGTGCTCGATGGCGAGATGGAACTGGCACGGCAGGGCAGTCGCCGTACGGTCGCAGCTGCCGACTTCTTCGTCGGGCCGCTCGAGTCCTGCCTGGAGCCGGGTGAGCTTGCGGTGTCGGCGTGGTTTGCCGCACCTCCGGCCCGATCCGGTACGGCGTTCCTCGAGATCGCCCGACGGCACGGCGACTACGCGGTGTGTGGCGTCGCAGCCGTCGTGACGCTCGATGCGGACTGCCGCGTCACCCGGGCGCGCACGTCGTACATCTCCATGTCCGCTACGCCGGTCCTCGTCGACCTGACCGACGCGGTGGTCGGCCAGCGCTTCGATCGGGCCGACTGGGCGCGCGCTGCCGAACTCGCCGTGCAGCAGCTGGATCCCCAGCCTGACATCCACGCCACCGCCGAGTACCGCCGGCACCTGGGCCTGGTCCTCAGCCGGCGGGCGCTCGCCCAGGCCGCCGGCGACGCGGCAGCGACACACGCACCCCCCGCTACTGCCGACCGTGAGGCAGGAGCGGCATGACCGACGCCAACGAGCCGGAGCAGGTCTTCGACATCACGCTCTCCGTCAACGGCGTCGTGCGGCCGGCCACCGTGCCGGCACGTCGGCTGCTGTCGGACTGTCTGCGCCACGATCTGCGGCTGACCGGGACCCACGTGGGTTGCGAGCACGGCGTGTGCGGCGCCTGCACCGTCATCATCGACGGCGAGCCGATGCGCTCGTGCCTGATGTTTGCGGTCAGCGCGACCGGCATGGAGATCACCACCGTGGAAGGCCTGGCGGGCAGCGACGGCAGCTACAGCCCGGTGCAGCAGGCCTTCGCCGAGTGTCACGCGCTGCAGTGCGGGTTCTGCACGCCGGGCTTTCTCACCACGATCTCCGCGTTTCTCAAGCGGAATCCTGCGCCGACGCGTGACGAGGCGCTCGGGGCGATCAGTGGCAACCTGTGCCGCTGCACGGGCTATCAGAACATCGTCGCGTCCGTGATTCGCGCGGCCGAGATCCAGGCGCAGTCGGGGCCGGCCGGCGCGGTATTGCCATGACCACGAAGCTGTTCGGCGCACGCGTGCTACGTGCCGAGGACCGTCGGCTGCTGCTCGGCGGCGGTCAGTACCTCGACGATCTGGGGCACGATGCGTACGCGGCGGCCTTCGTTCGGAGCCCGCACGGCCATGCGCAGGTGCTGTCGATCGACATCGGCGATGCTTTCGACGCCGACGGCCTGATCGCGATCTACACCCACGAGGACCTGCCCGGTGCTGTCGGCGAACGCCTCCCCCTGCTGATCCCGCATCCCAGCATCGTCGCCGGACTCACCGGCTACGCGCTCGCCAAGGAGGTCGTCCACCACGTCGGCGAGCCGGTCGTCATGGTCGTTGCTCGCGATCGCTATCTGGCCGAAGACATCTGCGACCGAATCACCGTCGAGTACGAGCCTTTGCCGGCGGTCGTCGGAATCGAGACGGCGCGTGACGGGAAGCATCTCGTGCACCCGGAGGCGCCGGGCAACATCGCGGCGCATCTCTTCCAGTCCGTCGGCGACGCAGCCGCGGCGATCGACGATGCGCCACACACCCTGGAGCTCGACCTCGCGATCGAGCGCAGCGCGGGCATGCCCCTGGAGGGGCGCGGCGCGTATGCCCGCTGGAACAGCAGCGAAGCCAGCCTGCGCCTCTACAGCTCCACCCAGAACTCAGCGGGCGTCCGGGCGGCGGTCGCCAGCAAGCTCGGCCTCGCCCTCAACAAGGTGCACTGCATCGCACCGGACGTCGGCGGCGGCTTCGGGGTGAAGCTGGTGCATCCGTCGCCCGAGGAGCTCCTCGTCTCCTGGGCTGCGATCACACTCGACCACGAGGTCAAGTGGACGGAGGATCGACGAGAACACTTCGTCTCCTCCGCCCACGAGCGTGCCCAGGTGCAGAAGGTGAGGGTGGGCTTCGACGACGACGGCCGGCTGCTGGGCCTCGCCGTACAGATCTGGCACGACAACGGCTCCTACCTGCCGTACGGCGTGATCGTGCCGATCATCACGTCGACCCAGTTGCTGGGACCGTACAAACTTGGTGCCTACAGCGTGGAGTTCTGGAGTCTGTACACCAATACCGTCATCGTCACGCCGTACCGCGGCGCGGGCCGGCCCCAGGGTGTCTACCTGATGGAGCGGACGATGGACGCGATCGCCGACCACCTTGGCAAGGACCGGGTCGACGTGCGGCAGGCAAACTTCATCCGACCCGAAGAGCTGCCTTACGACCATCACCTGACCTTTCAGGACGGCCGGCCGTTGATCTATGACTCCGGTGACTTCCCGGCCTCGATGGCAAAGCTCAAGGCGCTGGTGGGCTGGGAGGACTTCGAGGACTACCGGGAGCAGGCCAGGTCAGCGGGCCGCAGGGTCGGGATCGGGATCGGCTGCTATGTCGAAGGAACCGGCGTCGGGCCGTATGAAGGCGGTCACGTCCAGGTCGAGAGCAGCGGCAAGGTGATCGTGTCGACGGGCCTGACATCCCAGGGACAGGGCCACCAGACCGTGCTCGCACAGATCGTGGCAGACGAGCTCGGTGTGCCGTTCGACGACATCACGGTGACGACCGGAGACTCCCGTCGGATGGGCTACTCGGTGGGCACCTTCGGCTCGCGCACCGCCGTGATGAGCGGCAATGCCGTCGCATTCGCGGCTCAGAACGTGCGCAAGAAGGCGCTTCGTATCGCGGGCGACGCCCTCGAGATCGATCCTGGCGACTTGGAGATCGAGGACGGCATCGTGCGGGTGAAAGGGTCGCCCGAGGTGTCGATGTCGTTGGCGACCATCTCCGTGCTGTCGAACCCGCTTCGCTACGCCTTTGATGACGCGTCGAAGGCTGCGACACAGTTCGTCGCCGGGGACCTCAGCAAGCCGCCCGTGGCCGACGATGACGAGCCCGGCCTGGAGAGCCGGGACTTCTACTCGCCGACCCAGTCCACGTTCGCCAACGGTATGCACGCCGTGGTGGTCGAAACCGACCCGGAGACGGCGGAGATCAAGATCTTGCGGTACTGCGTCGTGCATGACTGTGGTTCGATCATCAATCCGATGATCGTCGAGGGTCAGATCCACGGCGGAGTGGCGCAGGGTATCGGCGGCGCCCTGTATGAGCGGATGGCCTACGACGAATCCGGTCAGTTGCTCAACGCGTCGTTCATGGACTTCCTGATGCCGTATGCCACGGAGATGCCGCCTGAGATCGAGATCGACCATCTGGAGACCCCGTCGCCGTTGAACCCGCTCGGCATCAAGGGCGCGGGGGAGGCCGGCGTCATTCCCGGCTCCGCAGCTTTCGCTTCGGCGATCGAGGATGCCGAGGGGTTCCGGATCTCCTCGATGCCGATCTCGCCGAGCGACCTGTTCCACCTACGGCAGCGGTTTGCCGCGGGCGAGATCCCACCGCTGCGGAGGCGTACCACCCCTGGCGTAGCCGAGTTCGCAACCCCGAAGGACTCCCCGTCATGAAGATCTCCGGCTCCGCGACCGTGCGCGCCCCCGTGGGACAGGTGTGGGACGCCCTCAACGACCCTGCCGTACTGGTGCGCACCATCCCCGGCTGCCAGCGCCTCGAGTCGGCCGGCACCGACACATACCGCATGTCCCTCGAGGCGGGGGTCGCCTCGATCAAGGGCATCTACCAAGGTGAGGTCGCGCTTTCTGACCAGCAGGCACCGGGTTCCTTCCGCCTGAAAGCGTCTGGCGCCGGCGCACCTGGCACGGTCAGTGCCGACGTCCAGGTGAACCTCGCCGAGATCGACGGCGGCTTCACCCGGGTGGAGTACACCGCGGATGCGGTCATCGGCGGGATGGTCGGCGGCGTCGGCCAGCGGGTGTTGATGGGCGTTGCCAACAAGACAGCCGCCCAGTTCTTCGCCGCGGTCGACGCTGACCTCAACGCCGCCGAGTCCGGAACCGATACGCCCGCGCCGTCCTCGCTTTCGGATGCAGTAGCCGGTGCCGGTGCCGGCCCCGGCCGCAAGGTGTTTACGGCACCAGTTGCCTCCACTCCCGCCGGCATGAACGGCGAGTTTGCCAAGGGCGCGGTCTTCGGTGCGGCCATCGCCCTGCTGGGCATCGTTGTCGGAGCCTCAATCGGTCG
>CAVQCZ010000006.1:0-738738 GCA_963711135.1 uncultured Actinomycetota bacterium | reverse complement strand
AGGTCCGCACGAGCAGACCGAGCGACAGGAACAGCACTGCTATCGCAAGGAAACGCGAGTAGTCGGTCAGGTGAACACCGGCGAAGCTCGGCACGAACAGAAGCGCCCCGAGCAGCACGAGACCCAGGGTCGCCTGGATCGGCCACGGGGTCGACCACCCGGTGCCCGCCCGCGGCACGATCGGGGCGTGCTCGGCCAGCCGGCGTCGCGGTGAGAGCAGCAGCACGAGGAACAGCGCGATGAATGGCAGCGTGGCGGACAACCCACTCAGCAGACCGGACGTGAAGTACTTCGAGCACAGTGCCGCACCCACGCCTATGACGAGCCCGCCGACGTAGGTGCCGGGAAGGCTCTTGAACGAGCCGAGAGCAGCCGCGCCGTAGGCGGCGACGACGAGGAACGTCAGCGAAGTCGCGTCGAGGTACAGGAACGGCGTGAGCAGCAGCCCCGACGCCGAGGCGAGGGCCACGCCGATCATCCAGGCCGCGCGCCGTACGGCGACTGGACTGGTCCCGGCGATGTCGAGCAGCGTCGGGTCGTCGACGACGGCACGCATCGCCACGCCCATTCGGGTCGTGCGTAGGTACACGTAGAGCCCGACAGTCGCGACCGCGCCGACAGCGAAGACGATGATGCGATCGGTGGTGACGAACGTTCCGCCGATCTTGTAGGCATGGGTCGGCAGGAACGGCGGAACCTTCCGTTGCTGGCTCGTGCCGTAGATGATCACCGCCAGACCCTGCACGAGCAGCAGCACACCGACCGTGCTCACGACCCGGGTGGCCAGGCTGGTGACCGCGACGATGCGGGCTATGCGCTCGAATGCCAGCCCGAGGATCGGACCGGCCACGAACACGCAGATGAACGCGGCCAACGGCCACGGCATCCCGTGCTGCACGTGCAGTGTGTAGAAGAGATACGCGGCCACGGTCGCGAGCGCCCCGTGGGCGAAGTTGAACAGGCCGGACGTGCGGTACGTGAGCACCAGCCCGACGCCGGCCAGCGCGTAAACCGAGCCAGTCGTGAGTCCGGCAATGATGAAGGGCAACACGATCGCGTCCGTCTTCCTCTCATGGCTTTCGAAAGAGATCTGGCAGCCAGTAACGCGCATCGAATGTGCGTTGTCAACGATCTGCACTCGTTGTGGATGCATGTTGGCCAAGGCGGCTGAACGCGTGGGCCACCGTGACAGATACGTCGTTAACAGGCCATAACCTCCTCGTTTACACGATTCGACGGCGTCTTGTGAGTCCTCAACTATTGACTTACGGAGGCTCGTGCGGCTTACATACCGACTGCATTGGATGCAATGAGCGTTCAACTGATCGGCTGGGCCGACCAACCTGGAGGACGGAATGCAAAGACGTAGCGCCACTCTGACGGGGGCTGCTCTCGCGCTCGTCATCGCCGTGGCCGGGTGCAGCTCATCACAAGGCTCCAGCACCAGCCCGTCGACCACCGGGACCGGAGGTGGCTCCGAGTCGAGTTCGGCGGCAGCGAGCGGAAGCGTGATCCCCGTCGGCGTGCTCGGAAGCTACACGCAGGGCGCCTTCCCCAGCCTCAACGCCGGCGCGAAGGCGGGCAGCGAAGCGTGGGCGTCCTGGGTCAATGCGCACGGCGGCATCAACGGTCACCCGGTCAAGCTCTACGTCGAGGACGACAAGGGCGACGCCGCTACCTCACTCACTGCGGCTAAGACGCTGATCGAAACCGATCACGTGGTCGCGATCGTCGGCCAGCAGAGCCAGAACGCCGCACCGTGGGCGAGCTATGTGCAGTCGAAGGGCGTCCCCGTCGTCGGCGGCAACACCTTCGACCTGGCCGACGTCTCGAACCCCGACTTCTTCAACGTCGGCGGCAACCTGCTCTCGGTCTACTACGGCGTCGCGGAACTTGCCAAGGCGCGCGGTCCAAAGATAGGCAACCTGTTCTGCGCCGAGGTCCCCGCCTGCGCCGCAACGACCGCGCTGCTGAACGGATTCGGCGCATCGGTGGGTGGGCTCAGTGTCGCCTACTCCACGAAGGTTTCCGCGACCGCGCCGGACTTCACTGCGGCCTGCCAAGGGCTCAAGAGCTCGGGAGCCCAGTCCTACAGCCTCGGGACATCGGCACAGGTCATGCGCACGATCACGAGCCAATGCAAGGAGCAGGGCTTCAACGCGCCCCTGATCATCCCCGACGTCGCCGATTCGAGCTTCGCGTCAGACGCCTCATTCGACGGCACCGAGCCTGGTATTGACCATCGTGCCGTACTTCGACGACACCCTGCCCGGCATGAAGGATTTCCACGCCGCCCTCGCCAAGTACGCCCCGCAGATCGGCACCAGCAAGTTACCGCTCAGCAACCCGATCGAGCAGACCTGGGTATCCGGCGTGCTTTTCGAGGCTGCGGTGGCTGCGATCGGGGACAAACCGATCACTGCGGACGGCGTCAAGCAGGGTCTCTACAGCCTCAAGGCCGACACGCTCGGCGGCCTGACCGCGCCGCTGACCTTCACGCCGGGCAAGCCCTCGCCGCACAACTGCTACTTCTACTACGCAACCCAGAACGGCAAGTTCGTGGCGCCCAATGGACTGAAGGCGACCTGTGTGCCTGACGCGCCCATCGCCGCTGTGGCGGCAAAGCTCGGGGGCTGACGCCCCGACATGGCTCAGCGGGGGGCGGCTGAAGCACACCGCCCCCCGCTGACAACTCTGCTCAGCGGGGTGCGCGCCCCAGCCGTGCGATCACCTCGTGTCGGAGGACCTTGCCGGTCTGGCTACGCGGGAGCGGCGCGTCGATGCAGACGAAGCGGTTGGGCCGGTCGGCGTCCGAGATCACGTCGCGCAGGGCGGTCAGCACGGCTATGCCATCGGTCTCGTCGGTGAGCCGGGCGACCACGGTTGGGCCGTCCCAGTCCACGACCGCCGCCTCGCGCACGCCGTCGATGGCGAGTAGGGCGCGCTCGATCTCGCCCGGGTACACGACGTGGGAGCCGCGCTGAATGCCGTTCGTCCGACGGTCGATGATCCAGAGGTGTCCAGCGGCATCAACCCGACCGACATCCCCGGTCCGCAGCCAGCCGGCGGCCAATATCGCCGCGGTCTCGACCGGACGGCCCCAGTACTCCCGCATCATTCCCGCGGTCCGCACGAGCACTTCGCCGAGCTCCGACGGCGCCGCGGGTGACCCGTCGGCTGTGACGACGCGTATCTCGGCATGCAAGAGTGCGACCCCGACCGTGGCGGGTTGGGTCCGCAGGCTGTCGTCTGTGGCCATGGCGATCGTCCCGCCCGCCTCGGTCATGCCGTAGGCGTGACGCAGCGGGATGCCCATCGCCACGATGTCGGCGAAGAGATCGGCTGGCGTCGCGCCGCCGCCGGTGATCGTGCTCGTGAGTCGCGAGAAGTCCCGCGAGCGCGCCGATGCGCTGCGGCGCAGCGCGTCCCAGTGCAGCGGTAAGCCGTGCCAGGCGGTGATCCGCTCGTCGTCAAACACGGTGAGCAGTCGATCGACGGTGAACTCGTCCTCGATCACGAGCGTGCCACCGACCGTTGAGATCCCGACGATCGCCTGGGTGACGCCAGCGGTGTAGGACAGCGAGCCGGTATGCAGGTACCGCGTCGTGCGGCTCCAGCCGAGTCCCAGGGCGAGTGCCTGAGCCAAGCCGATCAGACCGGCGTGGGTGAGCACCGCACCCTTGGGCGGGCCGGTCGTCCCCGACGTGTAGGCGATCACGGCGGCGTCGTCCGGCTCCACGGTCCACGGCACGGGCTCGGCCGGTTGGTAGAGCTCGTCGAAGGCGCGCTCCCCGCCCGCCGAGCCGTCAATGGACCACAGCGCATGCCGCCCGGGCTGCGTTGCCAGCGCGCGGCGACGAGTCTCGTCGACGACGGCTATAGCCGCGCGGGAATCGTCCAGAATCGCAGCCACCGCGGCGGGGGCCAGCTGCAGGTTGACCGGTACGACGATCGCCCCGATCCGCAGCGCAGCCTGCACCGCGTCGTACCACCGGACGTCGTTGCGGCAGGCGATTGCCACCCGGTCGCCCCGCTTGACCCCGGCCCGAAGCAGTCCAGTCGCCAGCTGCTCGCGGCGGCGGAGCAGCTGTGCCCACGAATAGCGGCCGGTGGAGCAGACCAGAGCCTGCGCGTCCGGCGTCCAGCGGGCCCAGAAATCGACGCCGTCCCCGATATTCATGCGAATGCGATGATTCCCCGAATGTTGGCGCCGGCGTGCAGCGCGTCGTAGCCGCGCTGAATCTCATCGAGCGGGTACTCGGCACTGATCAACTCGTCGACGGTCAGCAGACCGTCTTCGTAGAGGCGCAGGAGCGTCGGCACGGCCACCCGCGGCCCGACCGAGCCGAAAACGGTACCCATGATCGCCTTGTTGAACATCGTCAAGTGCAGCAGGTCCAGCGAGATCTCGCCCATCTGCGATGCAGACGCGGCAGTGCACACCACGCGACCGTCCTTACCGACGAGGTGGATCGCCTCGCCGACGATCTCGCTGTCGAGCAAGCCCGGCGACAGGACGATCACCTCGGCCATCCGGCCCCAGGTGATCTCGGCGATGACGGGCTTCGCCTCGTCCATGGTCGCGAATGCGTGCGTCGCCCCGATCTTCAACGCGTTGTCGCGCTTCATCGAAACCGGATCGACCGCGATCACCGCCCGGGCACCAGCCAGCCGCGCTCCCTGAACGGCACCCGAACCGACACCGCCGCATCCGACGACAACGGCGACGTCTCCCGGCTTGACACCACCACGCGTCGCGGCCGAGTTGAACCCTGTCGCCAGGCCACAACTGATCAGCGCCGCGGCCCGTAGCGACTGCCACGGCTGGATCTTCACGACCGACCGGTGGTCGCAGACGACCTTCTCCGCGAACGTTCCGACCTGGGCCATCCGATTCACGGGCTGCCCGTCGAGGTGATACCGCCAGGTGCCGTCGCTGACATTCGGACCAGCCATCGTCGACGCGCCCTGATCGCACAGGTGCTGGCGTCCTGATGCGCACCAGAAGCACAGGCCGCAGGTCGGCATGAACGACATCGCGACTTGGTCGCCGATGGCAAGGCCGGTGACGTGCGTTCCCACCTTGCTGATCACGCCGGAGCCCTCGTGACCCCCGACGATGGGAAAGATCGAGTCCTCGGCCGGGGGCGCCGCGGTGCCGCCACGGGCCCGCAGCACCTGGGGTGTCGCCGAAACCGAGCCGTCACGCAGGTGCTCGTCCGAATGGCAGAGGCCGGCGTAACGCATCTGACCTCGACCTCGAAGCCGTTCGGTTCCCCGACTTCGAGATCCTCCACCCGCCACGGAATCTCGATGCCATGACACACCGCAGCGCGCACGCGCACCGTTACCACCACTCTCAGGAGATATTGCATGCAGCCGAATGCCTTGACTGTGGCGAACTAGTCGACCAGAGTCAATGACTGCACATTGATTGCATGTAACTTGCGTTCGATAATCAACGACCCTGGAGACGCCTGTGCGGCACGACTTCACCGGGGCTCACGCGCTGGTCACCGGCGCCGGCTCGGGTATCGGGCGTGCCGTCACGCTCGCCCTTGCAACGAGTGGCGCGACCGTGGTCGTCGCTGACCGGGACGTCGCCGGAGGACGGCAGACGGTGGACCTCGTCACCGCCCGCGGAGGGCAGGCCCAGCACGTCGAGTGCGACGTGACGAGCGAGGACGCAGTGCGCGCGGCCGTCGCGGCGGCCGTCGGCTTGAGCGGGTTGGACTTCGGCGTCAACTGCGCCGGCGTCGCCGGTCCGGGCACACCAACCCCGCTCGACAATTACGCGGCAGCAGACTTCGACCTGCTCGTCGCCGTCAACCTGCGCGGTACGTTCCTGTCGACCAAACACGAGATGCGCGCAATGCGGGGACGGGGCCGCGGCGCGATCGTCAACATCTCGTCGGGCGCCGGGCTGACCGGTGTCCCCGGCGCGTCGGCGTACTGCGCCAGCAAGCACGGCGTGGTCGGCCTGAGCAAGTCGGCAGCCCTGGACGGCGCTACCGACAACATCCGCGTCAACGCGATCTGCCCCGGCTTGGTCGACACCCCAATGATCGCAGCAGACCGGCCGCCCGAGGTCAGCGCCGCTCGGATCGCTGCCCATCCCCTCGGCCGCATTGCATCGCCGGACGAGATCGCGGACGCGGTGCTGTGGCTGTGCTCGGATGCCTCGTCGTTCGTCACCGGGATTGCGCTTCCGGTCGACGGCGGCTACACCGCCCGCTGATCGGAGGCCTGTACCGATGCCCGCACCGCCAATGACGGCTGCTGCATTCGACGAGTGGGTGCAGGGCCTACACGCGGCCCGCCGGCACGGCGCCGACGATGAGCTCGGCAGCCTCAACTACCTCGACACCGCGGCCCGGGCGCGGGCCCGGGACGCCATTGTGACGGGTGCGGCTGTCGGTCTGGCCGCCGATCTGCAACCGGGACCGACCGTGCGCCACGACGGTGCCCCCGCATTCGGGCTCGAGGTCTACGCGACGTCGTCCGCGTCGGGATTCCCGATGCCGGACGGCTTCGGCATCCAGTCCGACCACCTCGAACTCGACTGCCACGGCCTAGTCAACACCCACATCGATGCGCTCAACCACATGGGCTTTTTCCGAACGTGGTTCGACGGATCCGACAACTCGACTGTCACCAGCGCCGGCTCAGTTCACGGGCTGGCCCGCTTCGGGATCTTTACCCGGGGGGTGTATGCGGACGTCGCCGCCGCGCGCGAGCAAACCTATGTGACGGCAGATCGACCCATCGACGCCGCCGACATCGATGCCGCGCTGAAGGCCACCGGCGTGACCTTCGAGCCGGGCGACGCGCTGCTGCTGGACTGTGGCCGCGACAAGTTCGAAGCAGAACACGGGCCGTGGCCCGCAGCCGAGCCTCGTCCGGGGGCCGGCCCCGGCGTCGCCGAATGGCTCGAACGCCACAATCCCAGCCTGCTGTGCTGGGACATGCTCGACGGTGACAACCAGGCCGGTGTGATCGGACCGATTCACCACCTGAACTGGGCGATCGGGCTCGTGCTCGTCGATAACTGCGACTTCTCGGCAGCCCGCGCCGCCTTGACCGCGCGCACGCCCCGCACTGCCGCGCTGCTCGTCGCCCCGCTGCCGATCCACGGCGCCACCGGCAACAACGTCAACCCGCTGCTCGTGCTTTGACCGCTGGCGCGCGCCCTTGGAATGACGTCCGCTCCGTGACGAAGGCGTCGAGCAAGAACTGGATCAGCCGCGAACCCAGTTCGAGTTGCTGTTCATGCGTCGCGATCAGAGCCACGCCGCCGATGGCCATCATGACGTCATCGGGGTCCAGGTCGCTCCGCAGACTTCCGTCGGCAGCCCCGCTCTTGAGTATCGCGTCGATTGCCCCTCGCAGCGCGTCACGACTGTGCAGACGCAGCCCGTCGCGGTCGGCCAGAATGGCCGGGAGCGCTTCGGCCATGCCCTCCTTGGTTGCCATGTATTCAAGGAACCGGGCGAACCAAGCGCGGAGTGCAGTCGGCGGAGTCGAGTCGGCGAGAAGCTGCGTTGCCGACTCGGCCAAAGCAGTCGTCTCATTGCGATAGACCGCCTCGATGAGGCTCTCGCGGGTCGGGAAACGGCGGTAGAGCGTGGCGATGCCGACGCCGGCTTCCCTGGCAATGGCCTTCAACGACGTCTCGGTGCCCGAGCCCGAGAACATCTCCGCAGCCGCTTCAAGCACCCGGTCTTGATTGAGTCGGGCATCGGCGCGCAAACCGCGCCGCGATGGCCGAGCGGCGTCGGCCTCGGACAGCGCTCCGCTCGCCATTTGACAAGCGTACCACGGTCCACTTACGTTAGTGGAGCCAGCTCCACTTATGGCGAGCCGCGAAAAAAGACTGGAAGGGTCATGCATAACGACCGAATCACCACCCCCTTTACAGCCACCTCAACCGCCGAGCAAGTACTGGCGGGCATCGACCTGACAGGAAGACGGGCCATCGTCACCGGCGCATCGTCCGGAATCGGGTTTGAGACCGCTCGTGTGCTCGCCCACGCAGGAGCAGCAGTCACCTTGGCGGTACGAGATACTGACGCGGGCCGCAAAGCAGCCGAAGACATCAAGAATGTCACCGGCAGCGAGGAGGTGGCTGTGGCCGAGATCGAGTTGGCGGACCTGGCCTCGGTGGCGGCGTTCGTCAAGCAATGGCGCGGCCCGCTGCACATCCTCGTGAACAACGCCGGAATCATGGCGACGCCGGAGTTACGGACACCTCAAGGCCTGGAACTGCAATTCGCCACCAACCATCTTGGCCACTTCGCGCTCGCCACAGGTTTGCACGACGCGTTGAGCCATGTCGATGGGGCCCGCGTCGTCGTTGTCGGCTCCGTCGGCCACGTCAACGGCGACGTCGACTTCGACGACATCCAGTTCCAGCGCCGTGCCTACGATCCCTTCACGGCCTACGGCCAATCCAAGACGGCCAACGTGTTGTTCGCCGTCGAGGCCGCCAGGCGCTGGGCGCCCGATCACATCATGGTCAACGCACTCAACCCTGGCCGGATCACGAGCACCAGGCTGTCCCGCCACATGGGCCTCGATCCCCTGGCGGTGCCATCGACGTTCGAGCCGGGCAGTACCGACGTCTCCTACAAGAACATCGAACAGGGCGCCGCAACCTCGGTACTCCTGGCCGGCTCACCGCTCGTGGACGGCGTCACGGGTCGCTACTTCGAGGACTGCCAGGAGGCCGTGCCCTACACGCCTGGCATACGCCGCGGCGTTGCCGACTGGGCTCTTGACCCGGAGCACGCCGCTCGGCTGTGGCAGCTCTCGCTCGACTTGATGAACAGTTCCGCCCACTAGCCGGCCAACCGGCCTGCAAGCTCAAGCGGACGTCCGGTGCTTGACAATGAAACGGGGCGAGGGCAGGATCATTGGACACAAGTTGCATGCAATCGAGGTACATGCGATGCCTGTCCCCCAACGGCACAAGTGCTCCCACGATCCCGCCTGCCCATCGGCCGAGAGACTGGACCGGGAAGCAGCGGTCGTCATCGCAGCGCATCCCGAACAGGGCTGGAGCTTGCTCTGCAACGGCGTCCTGCTCTTCGATGACTTGGGTGAGTTGCTTCCCGACGGTCGGCAGATGGCGCCTCGGCCCTTCGCCCGGTTAGTTCAATGAGGTCGCCGTCAAGATCGACCAGCCCTGACGGCGCGCATAGACCAGGTCGAGTGGCGCTCACGTGAACGGGTCAGGCAGTCATTCCCCGAACTGGCGAGCAGGACCGGCGCAAGCTCACGCAGCTGATCGCGCTAGAAATCGCCGGCCCTCCTCCTCAGCTCGCGAAGCGACCCCACCAGCGGACCCAGGCGGCGCATCGACAGACCGGGCTGGCAGAACACTCGCTCGTTCAGCCGATCGGTTGCGGCGAGGGCCGCCCGCCGTCCCTTCGCCGTCAATCGAACCAGTACCGCACGTCCGTCCGCAGGATGGGCAACCCGCTTCACCAGCCCAGCCGACTCCAGTCGATCGACCGCGTTTGTCACGCTCGTCGGGTGCACCTGAAGCCGGCTACCAATCACCCCCATGGGCAGTGCTCCCCGCTGGCTGAACACGAGCAACATCAGAACCTCGTAACGGGCAAACGTCAGCCCTAGCGGCCGCAAGACCTCGTCAGTACGCGCCAGCAGTAACTGCTGCGCTCTCATGATCGACGTCACCGCAGCCATTCCATCCGCCGCGTCGGCCCATCCGTGGGCGATCCAATGACTGCGTGCCTCTTCCACTGGATCGAATGGCAGTCGCGGCGTCACACACCTAGGGTAGCGACCACGGCGTCACGCGTACGCGAGGCTCACTTAACCCCAACGGGTAACCCGCCGGCCGGGCGTACTGCGCCAAACGCATCGCCGCCGCGGTGAACGCACCGCCGAGTCTCAGCCGTTGACGACCGCGTCGACACCTCAGCAACCGCCGAACGCCGGGGACCCGCTCGCAGCCGCTGGTCGCTTAGAAGGTGATTTTTTGTTGGACGACCTAGCATCTCTCTCGGGAAGGGAATGCCCTCTCCCCCAGCAATGAAGTCGATCAGCGAAGGTCAGCAGCACCTGCCGCTCTACTCGCCCGCGCCACGACGACAAGTCGCCTGGACACACGGCCAGTCACAGCCGACCCAGAGCATTTCACTTACCGACACTGGGCAGAGTGCGGCTCCTTGAGCGGTGAGACGCGCGCTGCGGAGCAGCTGGATACTTGGACGTCCTTGCTTTCTAGTAGTGACAGATCGTAGGGCGCCCGAGTATTCTCGAGGAAATTGGAGAGGTCGCCTCTCCGTTCCGGAGACCGGAGCACCCCCTTGCCGCTACCAGCTGATGCGTTCGCCCTTCCGGCGGAGCACGCCGACTTTCGGCGTACCGTACGCGACCTCGTGACCACGAAGATCGCCCCCCATGCCGCCTCGGTCGATGAGCTGTCGGAGTTTCCCCGCCAGTCTTATGACGCCCTGCGTGCGGGCGGCCTTCACGCCGTCCACGTTCCTGCCGCGTATGGGGGCCAGGATGCCGACGCTCTTGCCACCTGCCTCGTGATTGAGGAAGTTGCGCGTGGTTGCACGGCGACGTCATTGATTCCGGCCGTGAACAAGCTTGCATCGATGCCGCTGCTGCTAGCGGGCAACGAGATCCAGAAGCAACGCTGGTTGCAGCCACTGGCGACCGGCGAGGCACTGTTCTGCTACGCACTGTCCGAGGCTGAAGCCGGCAGCGACGTGGCGTCGATGCGCACATATGCCACCAGAGTTGGTCACGGCTGGGTACTCGACGGCACGAAACGGTGGATCACCAACGCCGGCGAGGGAGATGTCTATGTCGTGTTCGCCGTGACCGAAAGAGGCGCCTCCGCAGGCAAACGCCTGAGTGCTTTCGTCGTGGAAAAGTCCGATGCCGGAGTGACGTTCGGTCCTCCCGAGCGCAAGCTGGGGATCAAGGGCTCGCCCACGTGCGAGATTCACTTCGACGGCGTGCATCTCTCCGAGGACCGGTTGGTTGGTGCTCCGGGCGGTGGTATGCGGATCGCGATGAAGACTCTCGACCACACGCGCGTGACGATTGCGGCGCAAGCCGTCGGCATAGCGCAGGCCGCACTCGACCTCGCGATCAGCTACACCCAGACACGCAGACAGTTCGGCCAGGCTCTGACCAAGTTCCAAGGCGTGCAGTTCATGTTGGCCGACATGGCAATGCAGACCGCGGCAGCCCGCCAGCTGACGTACGTGGCGGCGGCAAAATCCGACCGGAACGACGTCGACCTCACCGCCTTCTCCGCAGCGGCCAAGTGCTTCGCGAGCGATGTCGCGATGAAGGTCACTACCGACACGGTTCAGCTACTGGGTGGCTATGGCTACACCCGGGACTTTCCCGCGGAGCGTCTCATGCGCGACGCGAAGATTACCCAAATCTATGAGGGCACCAACCAGATCCAGCGCATAGTTCTTGCGCGCGAACTGGTAAAAGCGAACCGGTTCTAGGGACAGGCTGAGATGGACGACATTGGCGTGGTCGGAGGCGGAACCATGGGTTCGGGCATCGCCGAGGTGTGCGCGCGGGCGGGATGCGACGTCATCGTCCTGGAGCGTTCCTCTTCGGCCGCAATTGTGGCCCGGGAGAAGATCGAAGCTTCCTTGCAGCGGGCGATGGACACCGGGCGTCTTCCGGAGGGTGGTATGCACGATTGCCTTCAGCGCCTGAGGGTCACCACGGACTGGGACGCTCTCGGCGACCGCCAGCTGGTCATTGAGGCTGCTCCGGAGGAAGAGCAGACCAAGCTCGACATCTTCCGGCGACTCGACGCCATCACCAGGCCGGACGCACTGCTGGCCTCCAACACCTCCTCCATCCCACTCGTGAAGATGGGTTCCGTCACCTCGCGAGCAGCGAACGTTGTTGGAATCCATTTCTTCAATCCGGCACCAGTCCTGCCGCTGGTGGAAATCGTCGCCAGCGTGCTCACTGCAGAGCGGACCCTTCAATCCGCAGAGGACTTCGCCCGGGGCCGGCTTGGTAAACACACGATTCGGTCGAAGGACCGCGCCGGGTTCGTCGTGAATGCGTTGCTAATCCCCTACCTGCTGTCCGCGGTCCGCATGCTCGAAGCCGGCTTTGCCGGCGCCGCGGATATCGACAGTGGCATGGTCAAGGGCTGCGGCCATCCGATGGGCCCGCTCGCTCTCATAGACCTTATCGGGCTCGACACCACCGCGGCCGTTGCCAATTCGCTCTATGCCGAGTTCAAGGAGCCGCTGTACGCCCCACCCCCGATGCTGCAGCGCATGGTCGCGGCTGGCCTGCTTGGCCGCAAAGCGGGCCAGGGATTCTTCGGATATAGCAAGTGACGTTCGCCGGTCCTGTTCCCACGGACGGTGAAAGACGAAAGACTGCGATGGACAAGCCGGGACCGTCAGGTACAGCAGCGCGCCCGATCCGCTTTGTTTTCACTCGGCTGCCGGGCAGTCCTGGCTGGCCGGGCGACTCGATCACGTCAACTCTCCAGCGAACAGGCGCGGACATCGTCTGCCTCGGTGGGGATCAGAATGCAGCCGCAGCAGTCAAAGCAGCCATCGAAGAAGACGCCCACGGCATCATTGCCGCCTCCCACTCCGATGACCTGTTATCGCACTGCCGACAACTCAAAACGCTCCTCGAAGAGCACGGCGCGAACCACATCACAGTGCTCGGGAGTACGGACCAGTTGAGGATCCCAGTCGAGCTTCAGGTTCTGAGGCGTCTGGGCGTGACCGTCATTCGGACACAAGACATCAGGCACGGGCCGACGTTCAGCGCGCTGGTCGACGGACTGCTTGAAACCTGCGAACTCGACCTTTCGTCGCGGCCTCCTAGCCTGGAGGAAATCGCCACGGGCCAACGCGCCGCCATTGCCCGAGCTCTGACGGTCTTGGAAGTTGGTCGATCCGGCGAGCTCGCCGCCGCATTGCGGGCGACGCCGCACCGCGCGCCGGTCGTCAGACTGAGGAGAAAGGATGGGGTTCGCGGGCCGTGGCTCCCCGACAAGAATGTGCTGCGACTCCGCCCCGATTCCAGGAGGCCTCTGCGGATTGCGCTCCTGGTGGTCGATCCTCGGCGCGGCGTCCGGAACGGACGGATACTGACGCGAGCGCGACCGTTCGCGAACCACCTCCGCGATTGCGATCTCTTTACCCGCTGCGTGGCCCCGCGAATGGAAAGCGGGCAGTTGCTGGATGCCCTCACGGGTGCGATCGGGGCGTTTCGGACTGCTGGCTACGACCTGATCCTGATCGAGAAACCGTCGATCAGATACGGGCGGTCACCCTCAACCGAGAGCCGCAACCCGCATTAGAGCGGCAAACAACCTGGGCCGTTCACCTACCGGGCGGTGCGACTGCTAGCCGCCGGCTGGGTCCTTCTCGGCACCGATTTCGTGTCGTATTTCTTCTAGCTTGGCTGGGCGCGGATCGGGAAGACGACGATTTGGGGCTACCCAGTCCACTGCTTCCGGCATCGCGCCTTCGCCGGTTTGCCCTTAGCTTCATGGCCAGCAGCATCTTTGCCGGGGCGGTGGTCACGGTGACGCCACCGTCCCTGAACAGTTGCCGCCAGTGCGCCAGGAGCCACGAACGGGATGTAGGCGTCGGCGTCGCTGTTGAGCCAGTTGGGCGGCAGGCCACGTTCGTTCGCGAGTTCGGCTGCGACCTCGAGTACTGCATCTTCTGGCTGAAAGATGGCGTCGATATCGAAGGTCGTCGTGGTGCGATATTCCCGAGCGACCAAGGCCGCTCCCCCGACGACTCGAATGGGGGCGCCGGTCCCACGATCGTTGAGCCGGCGGGCCAGCTCGTGCAGCAGCTCTGCGATCTGCTCCGCAGACATCCCGGCGCCCATCAGACGCTAGCCAACGGTGATGCTCGGCATCAGCGGCCAGCAGAGCGTCGTAGCGACTGTCGATCGGAGCCGGTGCCAGCGCGGTCAGGGCCACGCGCAGCGGCCCGTGCTCGCGGGCAAGATCGTCTGACAGCTGGATGACCTCCCGTCAGGCCGCTGATTCATCGTTGCGACGCAATGCGGCGGCGATATCCGCGCCTGCTTCGTAGACCGGGCGGGCTGTCGTGGGCAAGGCCACCAGCCGGTGTCCGGTCGCTGCCAGCAGCCGAGTCAGATGCGCCAGCCCCGGGTCGTGATCACCGTTCTCCAGCGCGGAGATCGTCGGCTGATGCTCCCCCGCCCGGGCGGCCAGGGCGCGCTGCGACAACCCGCGGCTGCGCTGCGCCGCCAGCAGAACCGCCGCCGACACAATCTCCTCCTGATAGCAGATCTACTATCGCTAGTGCCCGGCCGGATCCTCCTCTTGTCAACGCGAGCACCGGCAGGTCCAACTCGAGACCGCAGGCGGATGCAAGGATTTTCGGCTTCTCGCGCCCCTCGAGGGGCATGTACGCTGCGGCACACCAGGCTGGTCATGTTGGCGGTGATCGACGTCTGAACCGCCTGATCGGATCACCGACAGGTATCGGCGCCCGACGCGTCCGGACGATGGCATTCCGCTGGAAACGCTTGCTGGAGATCTGGACGACAAAGATCGGAAGCTAACCGCCAATCAGCGGATGCGGGGCTTGATCCGGGGCTGACTGGCGAATGCCTGGTTGCCGGCGGCCATGACGTCCTTGTTGATCGAGGTCGACAGGATCGACGTTGCCATCGTGGTCGCGCCGAGGCGGCCAAGGTCGTTGGCCGCCCAGGCCGCCCGGAGGGTACCGGCGCTGACGTCAGGGTCGACGCTGGCAATCGCCTCTCCGAGCCACGCCGCCTGTGCCGGGAGCTCGTCAGCCGTGACGACCTCGGTGATGAGGCCGATCTCGAGGGCCGTCTTTGCGCTGACCCTCTCCCGGGCGCCGAGCAGGGCGATGCGCAAGACGTTGCCGAGTGAGATGTGCTGGCGCAGCAGCATCGGCTCGTAGACCGCGGCCTGGCCGTAGGTGACGTGCGGGTCGAAAAAGGTGGCGTGCTCGGCGGCGATGACGATGTCCGACTCCGCGATCATGTAGAAAGCGCCGCCGCAGGCCATGCCGTTGACGGCGCAGACGATCGGCTTCCAGAGGTCGTTCGACTTCGGGCCGAGGAACCGTCCGGGATCGTCATACATGTAGTTGTTCGACGTTCCGTACAGCGTGCGCTTGTCGAACACCACGTAGGTGTCGTCGGCGTTGCGGTCGATGCCCACGCAGAAGGCCCGCTCACCCGAACCGGTCAGCACCACGCACCGCACGTCGTCATTCGTCCGTAGTGAGCGCCACAGGTCCTGGACCTCGCGCATCATCGTCGAGTCAAAGGCGTTGAGCGCCTCGGGGCGGTTCAGGGTGACGAACGCGATCCCGTCGCGTTCCGCGTAAAGCAGGGTCTCGTAGCTGTCGGCATGGGTGCTCATGGGGTGAACCTCGTATCTGTCGGCGTGAGTGTTAAAGCTGTTTGGCAAAGCCTGCAACGAACGTGGCCAGCTCTGCTCGCTCCCGGTCAAAAGCTGCCGCGAGTTCGGCCCGCTCGGGCGCATTGAGCAAGCGTTTCACGCGTGTCAGCGCCGCCACCGGCCGTGCGGCGAGCCGTCGCGCGTACTCGTTCGTGACTTCCAGCAGTTCGCTCGGCTCGCACAGCTTCCAGGCCAACCCGATGGCCTCAGCTTCGGCAGCGTCGATCCACTCCGAGGACAGCAAGATCCACGCCGCCTCTTGTCGGCCGAGCAGCTGCCGAAACAGGTAGCTCGAACCTGCCTCAGTGGGGGCGCCCAACTCGGTGAACGGGCAACGCAGACGGGCCTCGGTGGACATGAAGACCAGGTCGGCGAAGGCGAGCATGGTCATGCCGAAGCCCACCGCATAGCCGTTGACGGCCATCAGTAACGGCTTGGGGAAATCGGCCAGCGCGTCGAGCAGCCGGTCAAACCCGGAACGACCGTCGCCGTCGGCGATCGTCTCTCTTGGTTGAGCCAGGGCTTTGAGGTCTGCGCCGGTGCTGAAAGCCCGCCCGCTCCCGGATACGACGACCACCGCGACGCCCGGAGACGCGGCTGCTTCCGTCAGGGCATCAGCGAGGTCATTGACGAGGCCGCCGTCGAAGGCGTTCAAGCGCTCGGGACGGTGCATCACAATCGTCCGCACCGGCTTGTCGTCACTGATCTGAACCGTCATGGGCGCCTTCATGGCCAGATGTTATTTCTCAGCTCGGTGCGTCATCCCACCCCCGCCGGCGCGGGGACGTCACTTCTGCAGCTGCGACCCGAGAACCTCGTTACCGTGAGCGCGTTCACAAGGTGACTTGCGTCCCGGCGTGCCCCACCGTGCACACTCGAAATGCAAGAAACGCCTGCAGCCAAAGGGAACTGGCGACTAGCCAACCTGCGCTGATGGAGTCATGATTGTGATGTGCAGGTCAATCGGCGACCGGATGCCAGGACCTTCCAAGCTGGCCATGGCGCGAGCTCGCGTGAGTATCCGCCCCGAGATATGCCGGGGATCTGGCCGCATCTAGCATCGCGCCTGTGACGGTCGTCGAGCGTCTAGCCGGACTCGTCGAGGACCTTCCGGGCGAGCGCGTCCTCGTCGCCTTCGACGGGCCGGACGCAGCGGGCAAGACAACCGTCGCTGACGCCGTCGCCGAACACATGTCTCGTCCAACGCTCCGAGCGTCGGTGGACGGCTGGCACAACCCGCGCGAGGTGCGGCTACGGCGCGGGGATGTGTCGCCGGAGGGTTACTTTCTGGATTCCTTCAACGTGGACGCGCTGGTGCGCGAGCTCCTCGACCCCTTCCGTAGCGGCGCTTCACGCATGCACTTGGTCGGCTTCGACGACCACAGCGACAGGCCAGCCAAGTCGGCAAAGCACGTCCCGGCCGACGCCGCGCTGCTGTTCGACGGCGTGTTCCTGCTCCGCCCAGAACTTGTCGCCGCGTGGGACCTGCGGGTCTACTTGGACGTTCCCGAGGCGGTCACGATCTGCCGTGCCCAGCTGCGCGACCGCGAGTTGTTCGGCGATGATGCTGCGGTGCGTCGCCGGTACGAGCAGCGCTACCTGCCGGGTCAGGCGTTGTATCGCGACACCGCCTCGCCGCTGGACGTCGCGGATGTTGTCGTCGATAACAGCGACTGGCGCAGCCCTCGCGTCCTGAAATGGCCGGACAGCAGGTAGCGCCGGTCAGTCTCGATCAGGCGCCGGTTCGAGCCGTCGTCTCTCGACGTAGCTTGTGCCGGTGACCACTGACAGCGGAGGTACGTCCTTCGCCACAATCGCACCTGCGCCAACGACTGAGTCGTGACCGATCGTGACGCCGGGCAAGACGGTCGCAGCGGCACCGATCCATACGTCGGACTCGATGACGATCGGTGCCAAGGTGATGAAGTCCCGGCGTTCGGCGGGATCAGTGGGGTGGCCTTCGGTGATCAGCGTGACCTTTGGCGAGATCATCGTCCTCTCGCCGATCGTGATGCCACCGAGGTCGAGGAACGAGCAGTCCTGGCCCACTGAGCTTCGCCCACCGATCTCGAGATCGAGACCGTACGTGCAATAGAACGGCGGCATCACGATCACCGACTCAGGGATCGGCCTGCCGAGCAATTCCGTGAGGACAGTTCGGCGAGATGCCAGGTCGGCGAACGGCAGCGCATTCAGCTGTGCTGTCAGACCCATGGCGATCTGGATGCGCTCGACGAGCGTCTGCCACTCCGGAGTTCTCGTGCGGACGCGCCGCTCCTCCCCCACATACCCGATGCTCGCACATCGGCGGATGAGCGCGTTCCCCACGGGAGCGCAGCGTAAGCCGCAGGTGGTTGGCTGCCGCGCCTACGGCCGCGGCCCTCGGGCCGGCTGGTGTTTGAACCGTGAACGCGCCGGCGGGCTGGATGGGAGAAGCAGGGTCCGCGTCCAGGCGTCAGCCAGCCAAGCGGCGTACTGGCTGGGTGTCCAGCCGCAGCCGACGACGAGCAGCGCGTAGTAGTCCGCGTCATTCATGCTCCACACGATGTCGGCGACCTCGTCGTCGGTGAGGTCGTCGCGTAGTTGTCCGGTGGCGCGCAGATCGGCCGCGAACAGGCGCATGTTGGCGGCGCGTCTCGCGGAGATCTCGTCGCGGAGTGCGGCGCAGTCGCTGTCGGTGAGAGCGGCTTCGCGCAGGGCGCGGTGCACCGGTGCCATTCGGTCGCCGATGACGGCGACTGCGTCGGCGTAGATGACGATCTTCTCGTGGGCGTTGGAGGCGGCGCGGATGCGGCGGACGTAGTCGCGCTCCTCGGCGGGTACGGCGTTGTCGGTGCCGGATATGGCCGACTCCATCAGCGCACGCATGAGCTCGGGCTTGCGCCCGACGCTCGCATAAACCGTATCGACGGCAACGCCGGCGGCGGCGGCCAGGTCGCCGACGCCCGTGGCGGTGTAGCCGCGTTCGGTGAACAGGCGCCGGGCAGCGTCCAGGACGGAGCGTCTGGTTGCGGCGGCCTGCGCGGCGCGGCGCGGCGCGGCGTAGCGCCGACGGGGGTTGACGTCGTCGGACATGCGGAGCAGGCTACGCGCATTCGTCCGAAGTGGGTTCGGACCAATAGGAAGGGCCGAGCATGTACGCCTTCACGCAGGACGTGCCGATCGACGCCGACTTCTACGCCGGTATCAACCAGCGAATCGGGCCAGAGGCGATGGAGGGGCTGCTTCTACACCTCGCGGTGCGGCTGCCCGAGGGTGGGCTGCGCTACATCGACGTCTGGGAGTCCGAGCAGGCCTGCGACAAGGCTTTCGACGAGCGCATCCACCCGGCAGTCGACGGCGCCTTCGGCGGTCAGCGGCCACCGGTCGAGCCGCAGCGCCACGTCCTGGACATCATCGACGTCCGCGGCAGCGCACTCGCGCCGTCGGCTTAAGACGCCGGCAGGCGGAGCCGCCCCACCCAACGCCCGTCGCTACCCAACGTGCGGTCGGTCAGCCACCAGAAGGGCCGGCGGGGGCGCCCTCGTCGCGGCATAGCGGATGTTCGCCCAGCGACTCGCTTGCCTCCGTGCCTGCATAGGGGCAGGTGCAGGTGCGATCACGGCGGAGCGTCATCAGGGACGCTCTCGCGGGCGCAGGCATCAACGCACTGCCGTGAGTGCTAGCCCTCCTGCGACCGGCCCGGCCGGATGACCAGACGGACGGCGCCGGTCGGGTAGGTGCGGCTGTCGGCCAGGTCGAAACTCAACAACTCCGAGGGCTCGTCGAACAGGCGCCTTCCGCGACCTGCGACGACCGGCGTCATGTTGAGGTGCAGCTCGTCGAGGAGCCGGTCGCGCAGCAGGTCACGGGCGAGCGCCCCACACCCGTAGGAGAGCAGGTCAAGCTGTTCGCGCAGAGCCGCGACCTCGCCGTAGGTGACGAGTTCGGAGTTGCCCCATTCGTCGGCAGAGCGCAGCGTCGAGGTCACCACGTACTTCGGCATGGCGTTGAACCGCTCGGCCATCGCACCGGTCTGCTCGCGCCATGCTGGGGCGAGTTGCTGCCACGTCACGCGTCCGAGCAGGAGCGCGTCACAGGCGAGCGCGAGCTCGAGGGTGGCCTGCCGGCCTTCGTCGCTCATGTACGGGAGCAGTGCCTCGGGCGGCGACTCGATAACGCCGTCGAGGGTGACATGCGTCTGGACGGTGATGCGGCTCATGCCCTTCTGACGACGAGCGACGCCAGTTCTCATCGGCGCTGCGCGAGGCAGAAGCGCCCAGTGCAGCTGGCGCGACCCTCAGTACACGGCGGCATGCACCCGCCAGCGGGCGGTCACGACCTGTTGCGTCTCGACTGACGTCCGCCGCGGGTACTTGCGTCGTGCTCCCACCGCCACCCGGCTCGTCACGGGGCCGATCCCGTCGCGTCCTGAGCGGACTACCACTCTTTCAGCAGCTGACCCTTGGTGAGTCCGAGGCTGGCGCCGCCGCCGATTTCCTTCGAGGCGTCAGGGGTGGCGTCGTTCGAGCTTCACGACTGGGATGACGCGGGTGGTTTTGCGCTGGTAGCCGGCGAACCCCGGATACCTTTCGGCTTGGAGACGGAACTTTGCATCGCGCTCCGCGCCCACCAGCTCGGTGGCGTGGACCTCGATCGTTTGGGTTCCTACCTCGATGGTGACATCCGGCGCCGCGCGCAGGTTCCAGTACCAGTCAGGGTTACGGTCGGATCCGGCTTTCGAGGCGAAGACGAGGAACGCGTCGCCGTCCTCGAGGTACATCATCGGGTTGATGCGGGGTTGTCCGCTGCGGGCACCGACGGTGTGGAGGAGCAGCAGCGGTGCTCCGGCGAAGTTGCCGCCGACCTTTCCGCTGTTCTCGCGGAATTCGGCGATGATGCGCTCGTTCTGACTCTCGGGTCCTGAGGTCATTGTCCGACCTTCTCCAATGGCGTAGGGGGTTGCGATGTCCGGCGGATCGCTGTGCGCTCAGAGACTGCGAAGTATCCGGTCGCGGTCGGCTAATGCCCGGCGGGCGACGTCGGACGTGAAGGCGATCGCGTCGTATTCGTGTGGCACACCCGGGTGCAGGTGCAGCTCGACGGTGACGCCCGCCTGGCTGAGGGTGAGCGCGTACCGGACGTCCTCGTCGCGGAAGATGTCCAACTGCCCGACCTCGATGTAGGCCGGCGGCAGTCCGGCAGCATCCGCGATCCGGGCTGGAGCCGCGGATGGGGCGACGTCACGCTGTTCGTGTCCCGCGCCGAGCAGCGCGTCCCAGCCGGTGATGTTGTCGTCGTAGGACCAACCGGCGAAGGGAACGACGTGCGGGTCCGGGGTCGTGTTGCGGTCATCGAGCATCGGGTAGATCAGCAGCTGATGTGTCAGCCGGGGACCGCGGCGGTCGCGGGCGAGAATGGCCAGCCCGGCGGCCAGGCCGCCGCCGGCACTATCCCCCATGACAGCGAGCCGGTCGGGGTCGACGCCGAGCTGCTCGGCATGTTCGGCCAACCACACCAGGCCGGCGTAGGCATCCTCGACGGGGGTGGGATGCGGGTGCTCGGGAGCGAGTCGGTATTGGATGGACAGCATCGCCACGCCACTGCGGGCGACGTAGCGCGACACCGGGCCGTCGAAGATGGGCACCGAGCCGACGATCATGCCGCCGCCGTGGAGGTAGAGCACGGCCGCGCCGCTCCCGCCCGATGATCGCCGATACCAGCGGGCCAACAGTTCGGTGCCGTCGGCTGCTGGCACTTGGTGGTCCGAGATCTCAACCCCTTCGGGCGGGGTCTGGGCCTGATTGTTGAAGTAGTCCAGCATCGGGTTCAGTGCGGCGCGGCGGCCGTCGATGTCTCCGACAGGCGGCGTCGGCGGCGGCCCGTTGGATTCGAATGCCGCGGCGAGCACGGCGCCCACCTCGGGATCCACCGAGAACGTCACTGCTGATTCCCCGGCTCGGCGCCGGCGGGTGGAAGCAACTCGGTCTTGTATTCCGGCGCGAGCGACTGGGCCTTCGCGATGAAAGCCGCCTGCTCGTCCGGGCTCAGCGGGGCAGGTGCCTGGGTGCGAGTCGCGACGGGCTGGCCGACGAGCGTGAAGAATTCCTCCTGTCCCGCGGGTGCACATAGGCAGAGCAACCGCGATGGCGTCTCCGTGGCGTTGGTGAAGGCGTGCGGAGCATTCGCCGGCACATTGATCGTCTCCCCCTGACGGGCAACGATCGTCTCGCCCCGGAACGTGACCTCGACTTCGCCGTCAAGGACCGAGAACATCTCTTCGAAGTCATGGCGATGGGGTGGCGGGCCACCACCGGGCGGCACGTGCATGTCGATGAGGGTGTACTTGCCAGCGGTGTCGCTTCCGGCGACGAGGATCGTGTACGTGTCGCCGACCAGTCCGATGTGCGGCAGGCGTTCGTCCTGGTCGGGGCGCGCAACGGTTAGAGCGCGAGCGGGGTCATCGGGTGGGACGGGGGCAGTCACGACTCTCCTCAGCGGTGGTGCGGGGTCGATGGTTAGGTGTTGCATTTGGTCAGTGCGAGGTTGTTGCCGCCGTGGAAGCCGTCGGCGGTGTATGCGCCGGACATTGCCGTCAGCCCCTTGCGCATGGGTCCGTCGGGCATGCCGTCCAACGCGATGTCAGGTTCGACATCGACTGCAGCCACTTCACGCGAGGCGTGGCGGCTCATGAGCAAGGCAATCTCCGTACGGCCTTTGCGTACGAAGGCCGGCACTACGACGCCGGCGAACTGTCCAGTCGCGCCAATGGTCAGTACCCGCACCGGGTCCCTCCTCTACACCTTGCTATCCGGAGGATTTCTTCCGGTAAATCTAGCCGATACCCACGGATGCGAAACGCGGGGTTAGATGAATTTGTGGGGCATGCGGTGAAGCGGGGTGCGCGTGAGCCACGCAGCGACGCTGCCTGCAACCGTGACGCACTTGTGCAGGCGGCGACAGCTGCCGTACACCGCGAGGGCATCCGCGTGCGGATGACCACGATCGCTGAAGAAGCAGGGGTCGGTGTCGGGACGCTCTACCGGCACTTCGCAACCCGTGAGGAGCTGTTGAACCACCTCACGTACCGATCTTTCGAGATGGTGCTGGCCAACGCGAAGGCAGCCGAAAACAGTGCATCGACCGGCAACGACGCTCTCCGCCAGTTCATCGAGGCCGCCATCGAGCTACGGGATCAGCTCGTCCTCCCGCTGCACGGTGGCCCACCCGTTATGGACCAGGCCACCGTTGCCGTCCGCGACCAGGTCCACCGCACCATTCGGCGCCTCATCAACCGTGGCCGGCAGGACGGCACGATCAAGACCGATGTCAGCCCGCGTGACATCGTCGCGCTCGGGGCGATGCTCGCCCAACCGGGATCGCACGGTCCCGGATGGAACGCCACCTGCAAGCGGATTCTGTCCACATACCTCGACGGTCTCACCTGACTGGCGCTACATGCGCTTCGCGTAGGAGCGAACGGCCAGCGGGATGAAAACCGTCGCGACCGCGGCGCAGCCGGGTGCGGGAGCTTGGCCCGCCGCGGCCCGCAGCAGCAGCTTGTGCAGCGTGACTCGTTCCCGGCTCGTCAAGCCTCGCAACCCATCGTCCTCGGCGCGGCTGAGCCGGCTGCCGGTACCAGCGACCTCAGCACGAATCGCGTGAATGGAGAGGAGGTGGGGGTCGGCCCCGCGACGCCTACGGAGTCAGACGCGAGCCGGCCGAAAGACGTTGCGTCACCTGCCTGAAGCGCTTCTTGGCCACCTCGGACCCGCTCGAACCTCACGCTGTGGCCGGGTGCGTGTTACCCGCCGGTTTCACCCTTTTCGCCGCTGACTTCGTCTCGGATTTCTTGCAGCTTGGCTAGCCGCGGATCGGTCGGGCCGACGATCTGGGCCACCCAGGCCGCAGCTTCGGCGGGATCGCCGGCATCCGCCCGGATCAAGCTTTCGATGTCGGCCCAGTCATTACGGCGATCGAAAAGCATCTTGAACACCATCAGGTCTGCAGCAGTCAGCACCTTGATCTCGGCGCCGAGAAACACCGCAGGTCGGGCGCGTTCGACGACAAGCCGGTGATACCTCGGACTCGCCGGCAGGAACAGGTCGATCGGGGTGTCGAGTTGGGCCGAACGCCACCACAGCCGGACTTGGCTATCGGAACGAAGCTGCTCCGCGGCGCCCGAGTGAATCTGCACCTGCTTGGGCAGGGCCGACAAGACCCGAGCCGGATCTGCAGGATCGGCGGTCAGGTTGAGATCAATGCCAACGGTGCCGCGCGGGGGGTACGCGTAGGTCGCAAGCCCGAGCGCTCCCCCGACCGCATGATCGAGGCCGGCTCTGTCGAGGCTTTCGTGCACGGCAACCAGCCGCGCCAATACACCCCTCGCAGTCGCAGCCACGACGGCGACCTAGCCGGCACGTCGCCAGAGATAGTGCGGAAACTCCAAAGGTGGAAGCGTGTCCCGCTTCCCGGCGAGCCGGCCCGCCAGCTCCATCACGGCGACGTACTCCTCCGATACCGGACGTGGCTTTTCCATCAGCGTGACACTCGCCCGATATCCGGCAGCGTCAGCAATCCGCACAACCTGGGCCAGTGATGGCTGCTTCGCGCCGTGCAAGTAGGCATCGAACAATGCACGACTTATCCCGGCCTGGGCGCACAGCGCAGCCTTGGACAGCCCCGATTCAAGAAGCACCTGACGCAGCGTCGTCGAGGCACAAGCCGCAATCACACCAGCGACTGTACTCTATCGAGTACCACCCTGACAGCATTGGTTGCAAGCTTCTCGTTCCGATTGCTCGCGTCTCATGACTCCAGCAGTCCAGGTCAGCTAGCCGCCGGTTTTCCCTTTGGCTGCGGGTGTTTCCGGCATTTGGGGTGCGCAGGCTGGGGCAGGCGGCGCCGGAGCTCCAAGCTGGCCATGCCGGTTCGATCCCGGTCGCCCGCTCTGGTCTATGCCCAGGTCAGAGGTGGCAAGACGCGGTCACTCCAGGGTCGGCGTTCCGTCAATCACGGACTGCTCCACCGCTGGCGTGTCAGCCTCACTCACTTCCGCTCGGCGTCTCGCAGCTCGAGGAAACGGTCCGATGCCGAGTCGGGTATGTCGACCACTTTGACTCGACTGGTCATGCCGGCGATGAGGTCGATGTCGCGACGCCGAACTTCGAGCGCTGAGGCCAGTGCGCGCAGTGCTGCCTCCGTTGCTTTGCCGTCGATGGCACGCTCACGGACACGGACAACGAGGGCGTTGTCGCGTGCACCCCCTACCCCCACCGCGTGCGTCCCGGGTCGAACGTGGATGGCCACGCGCATGCAGCAACTGTCTCATGCACACCCCAGAAACGGGCGCGCCTGCCGTGTCCGACCGTAGCTCTGCCAATAGGCTGCCCGAGCCGGACTGCGTCAACTGATCCTGGTCGCAATCGCCGGCACGGAAGCGACCGTGCCGACGCATGGCGGCGAATGAGCGAACGGCAGAGGAACATGAACCGCGATCGTTGGAAACGGCTTCCCAAGCGACGGGCTCTGGCAACCATTTCGCTGGCCACTGCGCTTGCTGTCACGGCGGGTTGCATCCCGGCTCCGGACGTGACGAATACTCAAGTTCAGGAGGCAATCAGGCGCTGCTGGAATCCCACGGGTCAGGTCTGGCTGACCTTCGATGACTTCGGCACGGCGGCACTTGTCAACGGCCTCATCGACATCCTGGTCCGCAACAACGTGCGCGCCCGGTTCTTCCCGGTCGGCAACTGGGCACAAGCGAACCCGTGGCTGATCGTCCACCTGGCCGTCGCCGGCCAGGAAATCGGCAACCACACCTACGACCACGCCGATTTCAACAGCCTCAGCGACGCCCAGGTCGGCTGGGAGATCGAGCATGGATTCGCCCACTCACCCGACGGCGCAAAGCTGATTCGCCCGCCATACGGGGATGGCGCATTCACCCAGCGCATCAACACCGTCGCGGCCGACCGCGGCTACCACGTCTGCTACTGGACCGTCGACACCCGCGACTGGACCGGCATCTCCGCCTCCGCCATCGTCAACGCGGTTCAGTACGGAACGGCCTACACACCCCCGGTGTACGCCGGTGGCGTCGTCCTGATGCACATGGACGGGCCCAACACCCTCCAAGCCCTTCAGGGCGTCATCAACGCCGTCCGAGCCAGAGGATTGCAACTCGCTCCGATCCACTGAAGACGGCGGCAGATCTTCACCGCGCTAGCGCTCAGCCCCGGCGAAGGACATCATCGGTTCGTCCGCACCGCTGCAAAACTCCGCCGACAAAGGTGCCCCATGGTCGCGTTCATCACGGTTTCCCAAAATCCCGTCATCTTCAAGTACTCCGACGTGGTGCTCCACCATCTGGTGGACTTCACCGTCGAATGGGACACCGGCGACCCCGCGGCAAAAGCACGGTTGTCCCGGTCGTTGAACGGTGGTGCCGAGGCGGTGCTCCCTGGCGCACCCGTCAGGGCCGGCACCGTGACGCAGCAGATCGGCCTGGATCAGGTGCTCACCTTCGTCTTGCGCCGAGCGAGTAACGCTGCGGAGATAGGCCGGGTCACCGTGACAACTCAGAAGAACGCGCTGGCGCAAGCCATGACAGATCCCGACCTCGGCTTCATCTACGGCCTCAAGGTGCAGCCACTCGTGGACACCATCGGCGTCGATTTCCAGACCAAGCAGCCGGCGTTTCCGTACGTCGAGATCCGGCGCCAGGACAACGGTGAACTCGTCGATTCCTGGATGGGCGGCCACCTGCAGCAGCAGCACGCCAACGTCTTCACCGGCTTCGGCCGTGGACTGGCGCAGGACACCGCGTTCGACATGCGCATCGTCGCGCTGAAAGACGTCGGCGGGGGCCATGTGGTCCTCGGCTCAGGCGCGAAAAACCCCGAAATCAAGGGGTCTGTGACCACCGGGGCGCGCACGGTGACGTTCGTCTTCGACCTCATCCACGTGCGCACCGATGGCGATCCGGACGGCGCCGGTGAGTTCACGTTCTGGTTCGGAGTGGGGGATGTCGCCACCCAGCAGAAGCTGGGCAGCGCCCCTCAGTGGGGCGAGGGGGACATCTCCGCCGGCGGCGATCGCGAGGTCGCCAGGACCGTCACGATCGAACACGCTCCCCGCCGCATGTGGGCGCAGGTGCTGGCCTGGGAGGACGACACCAGCTTCGGCGACGTCCTGGGCCACCCCCTCGGACTCGGCTTCGGCGAGCCGACCGGCACGGGATATGCCCTGCCGGGCAGTGACAGCTACGAAGTCGACGAAGGTTCGGCGGCCTGGGTCACCGCGCACTTCGATACCGACGAGTCCGCCTCCGACCGTCAGCGCGGATTCGAGATGTCGACGGGCAGTTTCTCCATCGCGTATGACGTGTTCGGTTGGTACACCGTCGCGCGGCGAAACGGCGTCAACAACTTCAAGGGAATCGCGCTCGGACGCGTCCAGCATCCGGCGAAAGTGACCGACCGCCTGAAGCTGCGTAGCCGCGTCCTCGTGCCCGGGCACACCCAGAGGGTCGCGCTGGCCGCCGCCAGCGGGGTGCTCAGCATCAGCCCCGAAGGGTCGGTCCTGCTACGTGTCACGGATCCACTCGCGCGGGCCGGATACGCCACCGACCTGGGCGGCTGCTTCCACGGCTCCGTCACGATCGTGTCGCCGACGGCTGACGCGGTGCACGTCCTCGGCATCACCCACCACGGCGAAGCGGTCGTTCGCTCATTCTCAGCGGAGCGGACGGAAGGCCGGTGGTGCCAACTCGGTGGCACGTTCACCGGCACGGTCACGGCAGCCGCCCGCGAGGGTGTCGTGGACGTGCTCGCGCAGGACGCCGAGGGGCATCTCTTCCACCGGACAATCGCGACCCACGCGCCTGGCTGCGACAGCACTCACGCGGGCGAATGGCAGCGCCTCGGCGGGGGTCTCGCCGGACCGGCTGCCGCCATCGGGACCCCCGGCGGCGACCTTGCCGTCCTCGCTCTTGCGCGTGACGGCCGGATCCTTCACCAGCGCCTCAGTCCCGCGGGCGGGTCATCGCCGGGTGAGGAGCGATGGGACGAGCTGGGGCGCCTGGGTGACGACACTCGCGACAGCGTCGACGACAGCGTGACCATAGCGGTCGAGTGGGCTTCCGAAGAGGACTTGGTGGTCAGCACCTTCGATGGTGATGACCTCATCGGCGCTCTGCTATGGCACGGCTACCCGCACCCCGATCCAGAGGCGAAGTGGGTGCCGGCGCTGGCCGATCCGGACATTGGCGTGGCTCCCACGGGATGCGAACACTGAGCTGGGCCTAGTCCAGGTACGGTCCGCGGCTGGTCCTGATGCGGTGCCTTCAACGGGGCTGCCACAACTGATCGCTGTAGGTGGGCGTCCCCGGGATCGTGGGAATGAACGGCGCGGCAAGGGCCAGTGACCCGAATCCTGAGCCGGCAATGGCGTCCCCGAGATCCGCAAACGACGAGCGCCACACCTCGCGTGGATCGACGTCAAGAAAACAGGCTACGAGGAGCCGGTCGCCGACTGCAGTTCCCGAGCCTGCAAGCCCCGGAAAATCGCGCGTCGCGAAGACCAGCGCCTGGGCGACTCCACCTTCGTTGCTCTGAACCAATGCGGGCAGCTTGGATTCGAGCAGCCACCTCGCGAGGTCGTCGCGTGAGGCGTTCGCGCTCCGGTCGATCCACAGGGCGACGACGCCGGGGTACCGGTGATCGAGTGAGATCTCAGCCGGCACCGGCCATCCATCCCGGTTGACCGATCCCAGGAAGTCGTACAGCGACAACGACACCAGCTCGCGGTCTGCGTTCATCCGCCCCTGTTCGCCGAGCCGCGCGGACTCCGGAAAGGACCAGGCATAGTGCTCATCGACCTGGCCGGCCAGGAGGTAGAAGAAGGACAGGTAGCTGCCCTTGTCGACGGGCTGCGCGATCGCACTCGAGTCTGGATACCGAAGGTCCTTGAGCTCGCGGGTTGCCACGAACCGGCTGTAGGAGAACGCCCCCGGCCCAGCGACGACACCGGAGTAGACGTGATCGTGCTCGTACCAGCGGTTGTACTCAGCCAGCCGTTCGGGATCCCGGTCGGGCTCGATCATCACGATCATGGCCTGGCCAAGATCGACGTGGGTTCCCTTCGTCATACGCACTCCTGAACTCGATTCCGGGCTCGGCCACCGGTTGGCGCCCTGACAGTCATATCCGCCGTGGCCACGACGCCGACATCCGCCCTCTTCGGCGCCCCCTTCCGGGTCCCAGCCAAGCTGGCGCGCAACATATGGTGTGCCCGGGTGTCGGGAAGTTGCAGGTGCCAGGAGTCGGCTAGCCAAGTCGGGAGGCGGTCTGGATGGAAGACGTCGAGGGCCTCGAGGCTAGCGTTGCCTGGTTGCTCGCCAGGATGGAGATAGTTCAGCAGATTTACCGGATGGGTTACTTCCTGGAAGATGGCGACTTCGACGGTGTCGCCGAACTGTTGAAGGACGCAACCTTCGGCGCCGACATACTGGGACGCAAGGCATTCCGCGGCCGCGAGCAAATCCGCGATCAATACCGCCGAACCAACGTCGTCTATCCGGGCCTGGGCCGAGCTACCAAAGAGGTGTACTCGAACGTTCTGGTCGACATAGACCTGGCGGCTGGGACCGCCCGCTCAACCACGAACTACACGGTGGCGCAACAGCCTCCGGGACAGCCCTTCGAACTGATCGTCGCCGGACGCTACGAGGACGAATGGCGGTTGGTTGCCAACCGGTGGCAATGGTCGGACCGCTACATCAAGGTTCAGTTCAGAAACGATCTGGCCCGCCATATGCATCCCGGTTCCCACCCTTGGGACAGCGACGAACCAGGCAGCTGAGCCCGCCGAGCGGGCAGCTGATTCATGCTGAGTACATCTTCTCGACAGGCCTCTACTACCGAGACTGTAGTAGCCTTCTCGAGCGCGGCGGTGTCGCAGTCCCCGTCGTAACACCGTTACGGCCGGTCTTTCCAACAGGGATCTCCTGGCCGATTCGTGGGAGCGTTGATGGCACAGTCCTTGCCGGTTGCGGTCAGTCTGTTAGATGCGAAGTCGCTGCTGCCCTCGTTCGGCACGATCGGTGAACCCGAAGGTCTCCGGTCCGATACGGGGAGGGGAAGGCCTTGGTGCCGGCGACACCCCCGAGTGCCGGTATGAATCCCAAATCCCAAGCAGGTACGCGACTTCCGCTGCGGGTGCCTCACGTCACTGTGTACTTCTGGATCGCCAAAGCACTGACCACTGCCTTCGGCGAATCCAGTTCGGACTACATGGTGCACGTGATGGCGCCCGAACTGGCGGTGCTGATCGGCTTCGTCACCTTCACTGCTGCGCTGGTCCTACAGCTTCGGCAGGGACGTTATGTGGCTTGGGTCTACTGGCTTGCGGTCTCCATGGTGGGCGTCTTCGGCACCATGTGCGCCGACGTCCTGCATGTCGGACTCCACGTTCCCTACGCGGTGTCCTCGGTTCTGTACGCGTGTTTCTTGGCGGCGGTGTTCATCTGCTGGTACCGAGTCGAAGGCACACTTTCCGTGCATGCCATCACCACGAGACGGCGGGAATTGTTCTACTGGGCGGCGGTCGTCGGCACCTTCGCGCTCGGCACCGCAGTCGGTGACCTGACCTCGATCACCCTGCACCTCGGCTACCTGACCTCGGTCCTCGTATTCGGCTGCGCGATCTGCATCCCATCCGTAACCGCGCTCACCGATTTCGGCGCGGTACGCGGTGTCCTCACCTTCTGGACCGCATACGTGCTGACCCGACCGCTCGGCGCGTCGGTCGCGGATTACCTCGGCAAGCCCACCCACAACGGCGGGGCTGGGGTCGGGAGCGGCGAGGTCAGCATCGTCCTCGCGGCGCTAATCGCGGCCGTCGTTACGTATGTGACCGCGAGCCGCATCGACGTCGAGGGGTTCCCCGCCCAGGCAGTCTCCCGCCCACCAGCCGAAACGACCTGACATCCGAAAGGTTCGGGTCAGGGGGAATCAGGCGGCGCCGCCGCCGATTCGAGCCATCCAGCGCTCAGCCTCGTCGGCCTCCATCGGGGTGCCGACGGTCATGATGTCGTGCTCGGCGAGCATGCGGTCGAGCTCTTGGATGTCGGGTCCGCCGCTTGCCGTCGACGGCGCAGCGATCACCGACGGGTGGCCGATGGTCCGCACCGCGTTCAGGAACGAATCGTTGGCGTGCACCATGAGCACGGTGGCTGGGCTCTGCATCACACGGAACGTGTGCGGGATCGCCGCGGGGAAGCGCACCCAGGTGCCCGCCGTGGCGATGCTCACCTCGTCGCCGCATCGAACGACCATCGTTCCATCCAGGACGTAGAAGCTGTCGTCGAGGTCGGCGTGAACGTGCAGCGGCGGTGACGCTCCCTCCGGAATGGTCCCTCGCGCGACGACCAGGTGCTCGCTCGGGCTGCTCAGCTCGGTGACGTGCACGCCGAGGAACGTCCACTCGCGGTTGGGTGCGCCGACGTGTAGGGCGCCGGCGGAGCTCATGACTGCTCCGGCTCGGGCTGGCAGCGGAAGGCCATGGCGACGCCGGTGTCGATGGGCCCGGTCATGCGGCGGACAGGTCGGCGCGGATCTGCTCGGGCGTGAGCTCGTGCCCATGGGCCGTTGCGGCGTGCTCCCGGATCGCGGCGACGAGGTGCTCGACCTGGTTGCCGGTGGCGACGCGGAACTCCACCCCGCAGGGGCAGCGGCCGCTGTGCCCGCTCATCGCGCTGCTGGTCAAGGCGACGTCGAGGACGACGACCGGCTCGTCGCCCACCACCCAGGCGTCATGCCCGGGGGCCACGACGTGGGCGTCACCCGGGCCGAGGTCGTAGTCGCGGCCGTCGTCCATCCGGACGTGGAACCGGCCGGATAGCACGACGCCCGCGTGGGCGACCTGACACGATTCGGTACCCGCCAGCTGGGCCACGTCTGTGGACCATTTCCAGCCGGGACCGAAGGTCGCCCGGACCATCGTCATGCCGGGCAGGTTGACGACGTCCATCACCCCGTGAGGAGACGTCTGCTGCTTGTCCGGGCGGTCGAGGTTGCGCACCACGAGGGTGGTCTTGCTGGTGTTGAGCATGCGTCTTGGCTCCTTGCTGAGTCCCGATGGGAAGCAGCTTGGGGGACGCGGTGGTCCGGTCACATCGGGAAAACCACGTAACCGCCGCCGGGAAAGCTACGTAGTTGCCGTCGGAGGGCCGCCCGTGGCGCCGGCGCTGAAGGTGCGCACGACAAGATCGGTCCGCGAGCGCGACCCGGTCTTGCGCAGCAGCGACTCCACGTGTTTCTCGACGGTCCGGGGCGAGAGGTGCAGCCGGACGGCGATCTGCTTGTTCGCCAGCCCCTCACCGATCAGCCGCAACACGTCCGACTCCCGGCCGGTGACCCCCGCGGCCGACCATGGGTTTGGCTCAGTCCGTCCGAGCAGCTGCTCGCACCGGGCGGCCAGTGCGGCCAGCCCGCGTTCGAAGAAGCGCGCCGCGGCACGGGTCAGCCAGCCGTTGGCGTCGGCCCATCCACTCCGCAAGGCGGACGGGGCGGCGAGCAGCCGCGCAAGGTCGGCCCACCCTTCACAGTTCGCGAAACGGGGATCGGCCTCGCTGACCAGCCGACGGGCCCGGTCGGTGTCCCCCTGGCCGGCCGCACAGAGCGCCTCGGCGTAGCCGACGAGCGCCTGGTTCATCCCGAACGCGGCGACCCCGAGCCGCTTGGCCTCGTCGATGGCCGCCGCAGCGCCGGCGTCACCGCGCGCGGCGAGCAGCACCGGCCACACCGCCCGCAGCGCCGCCGGCTCCGCGTGCGGCAGGTCGCCGAGGATGGCGATGCCCCGGGCGTACGGCCCCAGCGCGTCGTCGTCGTCGCCGGCCAGCATCAGCGCCAGGCCGCGCATGCCCCAGCCGAAGCCGTCGAGCATTCGATCCTCGGGCGCGGCCGCGGCGGCCAGCGCGGTGCACCGCTCCATCTCCTCGACATCGGTGCGCATCCCGGCGCTGCCGGCCAGCATCGCATAGCCCTTCGCCTTCACCAGGTCGAGCGCCAAACGCTCGGCGATGTCGATCGCCGACCGGGCATGCGTGTCGCAGGCGTCGAGGTCCCATCGGCAGGTGTACGCCGCGGACAGTTGCAGATCGAGGATCGCGCCGGTGCTCAGGGCGCCCAGCTCCGCCGCCGCCTGCCGGGCTTGCAGCAGGCGCTCCACCCCGGCGTGGTCGAACAGGTCGACCGTGCCGAGCTCGTGCAGGGCCCGTAGCCGCCAGAACGGAAGATCCGAGGTCTCGGCGGTGATCAACGCCTCGCCGAACGCCCGGCGAGCCGCGGCGAGGTCGAGGGAACGGCGGGTGCGGCCGATGATCTCCAGCCCGTGACAGCGGACATCAGGGGCAACGCCGTCGGACGTGACCACGTCTTCAGCGACCCGTCGCGCCCCGTCATAGTCGTCGTCGGCCATCAGCACGTCGGCGCTGAGCACCGCGATCTGCGAACCGACGTCCGATCGCTGGTCCCACGGGGTCAATCGGCGTGCCGCGTCCAGCTGGTGGCGGGCCATCTGCCAGCGCGACGCGGCGACCGCCGCCCGGGCCAGGTGCAGGTGGGCCTGCACGCGCACGCCTGCGGCGTCTTCGTGGCGGCCGAGCCGGGTCACCAACCGGCCACCCGCGGCCGCGGCCTCCTCGACCCGTCCGGCGAGGGCGAGGGCCTCAACCAGCGCCAGCTCGGCATCCGCCTGCTCGGGGTGCCCGGCGAGCAGCTCGGCCGCATAGCGCGTGCTGTCGGCCGCGCTGGCCAACGCTCCCCACGACAAGGCCTCACGGCCGGCGTCGATCAGCCAAAGACCGGCCTGCCGGTTGTTCCCGGCGCGCACTGCCAGGTCGATCGCCGTCTCCCGGCCGACCCCGGCGGCGGGCGCCGTCAGCTCCCCGACGCACTCGAGCGCCGCGGCGGCCAGCCGGCGCCGGTCGGGGGGCAGGAGCGTGTCGAGCACGGCGTCGCGGGTGAGCGCATGCCGAAACCGCAGCCGTCCGCCGTGGCGCGTCAGCAAGAGTGACCCGACGCCCGCCGACAGGGCCTGGCCGACCGCAGCCTCAGTCCGTCCGGTCATCGCGGCGAGCAGCTCCCACTCGAAGTCCCGGCCCAGGACCGCGGCGGCGGACAGCACCGCTCGGACCTCCTCGTCCAACTCGCCGAGCCGCGCGGTCACCGTGGCGGCGAGGCTGTCGGGCAGCCCCGGGGCGTTGAGCAGCTCCTCGACGAGCAGCGGTACGCCCTCAGCGGCGGCCGCGACCCGCGCCAGCGTGGGGTCGGACAGGTCCGCACCGCAGGCCCTGGCCATCGCCGCCGACTCGTCGTCGCTCAGGCGCCCGAGGGCCAAGTACACGAGCTCTCCGGGTCCGCGATGCCGCCGCGCCATGTCGAGAACCTCCGAGGGCGGGCTATCACGCAGCGTGAGCACGACCAGGAGCCGCTCGCGGCGGACGTTGTCGGCGAGGTACTCCAGCAGCGAGACCGTGTCGCGGTCGGCCCAGTGCAGATCTTCGAGCAGCAGGACCGCACCGAACGGGCAGGCCCGTCGCAGCAGCCGCAGGATCGCCTCGCCACGTACGGCGGGCAGGACATCGGCGGCAGCGGACCGTGGCGGCGCCAGGGTCGGGACCAACGGGTACAGGGCCCCGAGCCACGGCGCCAGCGCGGGGTCGCCGAGGACCTGCTGGTCATGCAGCAGCTGCAGCAGCGCCTCGGTCAGTGGCCGGAACGCAGCCGCATGCGAGCCGGGAACCGCACGGCCCACCGCGACGGCCAGGCCCGCCTGCGCGGCCCTGGCGACCACCTCTCGCGCCAGACGCGATTTCCCAATACCGGGCTCACCGATCAAAGCGACGCAGCGGCCCGTCCCTGAGGCGGCCTCGGCCAGGGCACGCTCGAGCGCCTCCATCTCGGTCCCGCGGCCGACCACGACCGGACACAGCTGTTGCGGCACCGGCCAAGTGTGCAGCGCCGGACGTGGTGCTCGCTGGCGTATGCAGCTTGTGCCGTCCGCTGCGGGACGACGTAACGGCGTTACCTAGCGGCGGAAGCGCAGGCCTGAATCAACCTCAGCCACACGCCGATGGGGGCGGTCTTCGGACGGGACAGCAAAGAACGTCGGCTCCGCGGTAGGTACGTTGCCATGGATCGCGGCGGTCACCGTACGTGCCGACGAACACAACTCCTGCGCGTAGGTCGGGATATCGGCCTCCGTCAGCTGGTCCGGAAAGCCGAACATCGTCAGCGCCAATGCGACGGCGCCGTCGCTGTCGAACACCGGAGCTACGAGGAGATGGACCCGGAAGTCAGGGGCGGCCTGCAGTTCGAGGAGCACGTGGTCCTCATGCGCCTCCCTGCCCCGGGGGGACACGGACACGGTGTAGCCGCGTCGCCGCACGGCCTCGACCGCATGGCGATACCGCTGCATCTGGTCCTCGCTGACGTCGGGCCCGAGGCGCAGCAGCCACGCATCGATCTCGTGCTGCGGGGCCCAGGCAACGAAGATCGTCCCCAGTGGTGGTGCCAACGGCACGCGCTGGCCCACCCGCATCGAGATGCTCAGCGGCACGTCGAGGGTGGCGTGCTCGAGGACAACGATGTGGTCGCCGACGACGGTCGATGCCATGCACTCGAGCTGAAACAGGTCAACGAGGCGGCGCATCTCACCTCGGGCGAACTCGACCGCGGTGAAGCTGTCCTCCGCTGCACGGCCGAGGCCGATCAATGCCGGTCCGAGGCGATAGGTATTTCTGCGCGGGTGGCGCATCAGATACCCGGCGTCGGCCAAGGATGTGACAAGCGCATGGCACGTCGCCTTGGACATCCCTACCCGCCGCGCCAGCTCGGACAGCGAGTATTCCTCCCGGTTGTGCGCGGCGAGGAAATTCAAGACAGAGACGGTCCGGTCGACACTCGGGGTTGAGCGCGGCACGGGTCAGCCTCCGAGGGTCGGGCGGGTGAGCGCCGGGTGTAGATGCATCCGCGGCGGAGCGCCGGCCCATTCTTCCGTCACACCAGACATTCCACGCTCCCGACGCCTTGACGACCGGTATCTGCGCGCTGTTACTGTGACGCGACCGGTCGATAAGTGAGACGGTTGTTCAGAATATCGAACGATATCGCACAAGACCTCTGGCCCGGCCATTTCGCGAAACTCGGCCGGCCCACGCCACAAAGGAAGCCTCATGAAGCTCGACCTGCTCTACGAGTTCCAGCCGAAGGTCAAGCCGTGGTCGAAGCCGCATCCATACGGGCAGCGAGAAGCCGAGCAACGGACCTATGACGAGGCGATCGCCGAGATCCAATACGCGGACAAGCTCGGGTTCAACACCGTCTGGGTTGTTGAGCACCACTTCCGCGACGGCCGTTCGGCCTGCCCGGCCAGTGAGGCGGTTCTCGGTGGGTTGGCGCTGTCGACCGAGCAGATCAAGCTCGGCTTCGGGGTCACGTTGACCCCGTTCGGGTTCATCCATCCGGCGCGGCTGGCCGAAAAGGTCGCCACCGTCGACGTTCTCAGCCACGGACGGGTGGAGTGGGGCACCGGAAGGTCGACGCCGATGGAGCAAACCGCGTTCGGCGTCCCGACCGATGACCGCTCGCGAGAGCACTGGCGTGAGGCGATCGAGATCGTCGTCAGGATGTGGGAGGAGGAACGGTTCAGCTGGAGCAGTCCGAGCTTTTCGATGCCGCCCAGGATCCAGACTCCGAAGCCGTTTCAGGACCCGCACCCACCGGTGTGGCAGGCCGCGGCGAGCGCTACTAGCGCCGTGAGCGCCGGCGAGAAGGGCCTGGGACTGCTGTCATTCGCCCTTCTGCAACCGGTCGAGAAGATGGCCGAGCACATCAGGGTCTATCGCGCCGCGCAATCCACGGCACGTTCGCAGGACATGCTGACGCGCGTGCGGAATGACCGCGTGGGTGTCTACACGTTGGTGCACTGCTACGACGACCCGGACGAGGCACGGGCTTACGGCGTGTGGGAGTCGGTGAACTGGTGGTACCAGAACCACGCCGAGTTCTCGCTGCAATGGGAGCTTGCGACGCTCTCGGAAGAGGAGAAAGCCAAGGTTTTCCCGCGGTTGCAGCAGGTGGCGGCCGGCGGGGTGCCGATCGACTACTACCAGAACGAGGACATGATCATCATCGGCACTCCCGATGAGTGCCTGCGCAAGATTCTTCGCTACGAGTCGGCGGGCGTCGACCAGCTGCTCTGCTACATCCAGTTCGGCGTCCTGCCGCACGACAAAGTCATGCGGACACTGGAGTTGTTGGCCAAGGACGTGATGCCCAAGCTCGAGGAGCGCGGGCACCGGGTGGACGCGACCGTCACAGTCTGATTCCGTGGGCGATTGCCTGGACTGAGCCAGGCCAACTACCGAGCTTTTCGAGATGGGTGCGACAGTGATCGATCTAGGGCTGGACGGCAAGAACGCAGTCGTTGCCGGCGCCGGCTACATCGAAAGCCGGGCCGGCCACGGCCGGGCGACGGCGCTGCGCCTCGCAGAGGCAGGCGCGGCAGTGGCCTGCATCGACATCGACGCGGGCCGTGCGCGTGATACGGCGGCGGCGGCCTTAGCCATCGGCGGAAAGGCCGTTCCCATCGTCGCAGACATGACGGACCGCGCACAGGTCGAACGCGCGATCGACGAGGCGGTCGCAGCACTCGGTTCCGTCGATGTCCTCGTCGACATCATCGGCGGGGCGAAGTGGGCTGCCGCCGAAGAGGTGTCGCAGGACGCCTGGGACTGGACGATGCAGAACAACCTCAAGCAGGTCTTCGACCTGTTCCAGGTCACCGGGCGGCGCATGATCGCGCAGCGCACCGGGGGTTCGATGGTGGCGCTGGCCTCGGTCGACGGAATTGCCGCCGCAGCGTTCCACGCGCCATACGGGGCAGCGAAAGCCGGGGTCATTTCGCTGGCCAAGTCGTTCGCCCATGAGTTCGGTCGCTACGGAATCCGCGTCAATGCGGTGGCGCCAGGCGCCGTCGGCGCGGGCAACGAGGACTGGCCCGAAGGGCAGTGGGCCGTTGACGGCGTGAACCCGCTGGCGCCTCCGCGGACCCGCGACATTGCCAATGCCGCGCTGTTTCTGTCCTCGAGCCTGGCTGAGCGCATCACCGGCCAGACGCTCGTCGTGGACGGTGGCGCCACGGTCAAAGACCTCTGGGGGATGAGCCTGGAAACCATCAATGCCACGCCGGAGCGGTTCGGCGCGCTCTAGAAAAGCGCAGCGCGTGCTCTAACCCAGGGCGGATCAAGGTCAGGTGTCGGTGCGGATCCAGACACCTTTGACGATGAGGTACTCCTCGAGCGAATGCAGGCTCATCTCACTCCCCCAGCCGCTCATCTTGACCCCGCCGAACGGCATCGCGGGATCGATGTTCCCGTACGTGTTGACCCACACCGTCCCGGACCTCAGCCGATGGGCGAAGGCGTGCGCCTTACCGACGTCTCGCGTCCAGACCCCGCCGGCTAGCCCGAAGGGGGTGCGATTGGCCCGCTCGACTACCTCGTCGAAGGTATCGAACGGCATCACGGACGCGACCGGTCCGAAGATCTCCTCGCGAGCGATGCGCGCAGTGTCGGGCACATCCGCAAAGACGGTGGGAACGATGAAGTAACCGTCTTTCAGCCGGCCCTCGACGAGGCGATCACCGCCGGCGACAAGCCGCGCGCCGTCGACACGACCCGCGACGAGGTAATCGCTCACCCTCTGAAGCTGGGCCTGCGACACGAGCGGACCGATCTGGGTTGCTGGGTCGAGGCTGCTTCCCACCTTCAGCGATCGCGCCAGAGCGGCCAGCCGCTCGAGGAAGTCTTCGTAGATAGGCCGCTCGACGAATACCCGTGTGCCCGCCGAACAGATCTGGCCGGAGTTGCCGAACACTCCCATTCCAGCGCCGAAAACGGCAGCCTCGAGATCGGCATCGGCGAAGACCACGTCCGGCGATTTCCCGCCGAGCTCCAGCGAGACTCGCTTCAGATTGCCGGCCGCCTCACGGACGATGGCCTGCCCCGTCGCTGTCGAGCCCGTAAACGCGATCTTGTCGACATCCGGGTGACGTGACAGCGCTGCGCCCGCATCACCGAAGCCGGTCACGATGTTCACCACGCCCGGCGGCAGATCGAGCTGCTCGATCAGCTCACCGAGCCGGAGCGGGACGAGGGAAGCCTCCTCCGCAGGCTTGAGCACCATCGTGCATCCGGACGCAAGAACAGGCGCCATCTTCCACAGCGCGGACACCAACGGTGCGTTCCAGGGAATGATCGACCCGACGACGCCGACGGGCTGACGCAACGTGTAGGTGAACATCGACCCGGCGGCCGAGTTGGGCACCGTCTCGCCGTGAATCTTTGTCGGCCAGCCCGCGTAATAGCGCAACATGTCAGCCGGCGTCGTTCCACGAGCTATCCGGCCAATCGGAGCGCCCATGTCGACAACGTCGGTGAGCCGCAACTCCTCCGCATGCTCATCCACGAGATCAGCAAGCTTCAGCAAGATGTTTTGCCGCTGGACAGGGCGGAATGTGGCCCAGGGCCCCTCGAACGCCCGTCGCGCAGCGGCGACGGCGGCGTCGACGTCCTCGCTGCTTCCCGCAGCAACCTGCGCGATCGGCTTGCCGTCGGATGGGTTGATGGCGTCGAACGTGCGGCCGGACGTCGCCGACACCCAGTCACCATCGATGAGCATCCGCTTCGGGCGGCCATCGAGGGCCGGCACGTCGGGGAGCTGGAATTCCAGATCGACGTCTGACGTCATGGCACCTTCCTCAAGAACCGTCAGCAGCAAAGCTGACGACGGTGCGGCCGAGCGAGCCCGGCTTCATTTGGTGGTAGGCCTCATTCAGGTCGTCGAGCCGGATATGCCCCGAGACCATCTCATCCAGTCGCAGCAGGCCACGCAGGTAGAGCGAGACGTAGTACGGAATGTCCTGGCGGAAGTGATTGGAGCCCATCAAGGACCCCTGCACGCGTTTCTCGCGAAGGAAACCGATGGCGTTGAACTGCAATGACGAGCCACCTGGCTGGACCCCGACGAGCGTAACCACCCCGCCCGGGTGGACCATCTCGAACGCCTGCTGCGCGGTCGCCGCCGTGCCGAGTGCTTCAAAGGCATGGGCGACACCGCCACCTGAAAGCTCGGTGACTGCAGCAACCGGGTCGACCTCGTGTGCGTCGACGAGGTCGGTCGCGCCCAGATCCGCTGCCAGCGCAAGAGCTTTCGGCGAAAGGTCGATGGCAATGATCCGCGCGGCGCCAGCGATACGGGCTCCCTGTATCGCGCTGATGCCAACGCCGCCGCATCCGATGACGGCGACCGTTTCCCCCGGCGCTACTCGAGCTGTCCGAAAGACGGCGCCGAGTCCCGTCATCACTCCACAGCCGAGAATCGACGCGCAATCAAAGGAGATCGCCTCATCCACCGCCACGACGGCCTGCTCCGGCAAGAGCATCCGCTCGCTGAAGCCGCCGATCCGAGCAAACGGGGGGATGTCGCGACCGTCGAGTGTCACCGCCGGGCCGAGCGCCTCATCGCGTCGCGGCTTGTTCGCGCACAGCGTCGGCCGGCCCTCCGCGCACCGAGCGCAGCTGCCGCAGGCAATCGACAGGCAGGCCACCACGTGATCGCCGGGCTTAGCCACGGTCACGTCCGAACCGACGGCCGCAACGACGCCGGCCGCCTCATGTCCGAGCACGCATGGCAGGTCGATCGGGGTGTTCACGCCCTCGAGGAAATGAAGGTCGCTCCGGCACAACCCTGCCGCCTTGGTAGCCACGAGGACGTCACGTGGTCCAAGCCGCCCGATCTCGACATCGCGGATCTGGATGTCACCCGGCGAGGTCTCCAGTATGGCTGCTCTCACGCTGTGCTCGCGGAATCAGGAGTTCCTCGCAGTTCCCACCGATTACCGGCCGGATCGCGGCACCACACGAGCCGGTATGCGTCGAACGAGAAGAGCTCGTACTCGTGGTCTGCTGCGGACAGCCGGGCAGCGACCTCGTCCAGCCCGCTCCCCAGATCGATGGCCACGTGAGCCCGGTCGGGCGCGCGGTGGTTGGGATCCTCGCTGAGGTGAATCTGCGTGCCGTCGACGCCCTCGAATCGGCGCGACGTCGGCGGTGCATCGGGAGGCGACGCGACCGGGGCATACCCGAGTTCACGCAGAAACTCCGATTCGGCATCGGCGGCACCGACCGGGACGCCGAGGCTGACGTGGATCAGTCGAGTCATGGGCGCACCTCTCTGGGTTGGTTGCCGACATGGTCGGCCATGGCGGGCTCGCTAGCTTGTCACGAGCTCGACGAGGGTGGCGTTGGCGGTCCCGCCCCCCTCGCACATCGCCTGCAATCCATAGCGAATGTCGTGTTCACGCATGTGATGCAGCATGCGCGTCATGAGGCTCGCTCCCGACGCGCCGAGCGGATGACCGAGCGCGATCGCCCCGCCCAGCGGGTTGAGCCGGTTCGGGTCGGCACCTATCTCGTGACACCATGCGATCGGCACCGGCGAGAACGCTTCGTTGACCTCGTACACGCCGATGTCGCCGATCCGCAGACCAGCCCTGTCGAGCACTCGCCGCGTCGCGGGTATCGGGCCGGTGAGCATCCGAATGGGATCGTCGCCGACAGCCACCCCGCAGCGATAGCGCGCGATCGGCGTGAGCCCGAGGTCGCGAGCCCGCTCCGACGTCGTTACCAGCATCGCGGCGGCGCCATCGGAGATCTGTGACGAGTTGCCGGCGTGGATAACGCCGTTATCAACGAACGCAGGCTTCAGCGCGGCGAGCTTGTCGACCGAGGTATCGCGGCGCACCCCTTCGTCGACCGCGAAGCGTGTCTCGTTTACGGCAATCGGAACGAGCTGCCCGTCGAAGACTCCGGCATCGATGGCGGCTGCTGCCTTCGCGTGCGAGCCGATGGAGAACTCGTCGAGTTGGGTACGCGACATCCCACCGCTTTTGGCCAGCAGTTCAGCGCTGATCCCCTGGTTGAAGGAGAAGTTGTCGTAACGCGAGAGCACGCGGGGCCCGTAGGGAACTCCGACCGTCCGTGCGGCCCCGAGCGGCACCCGGCTCATGCATTCAACGCCGCCCGCGATGACGACGTCCGCAGCTCCCGCCATCACCTTGAACGCCGCCTGGTCCAAAGCCTCCTGGCTCGAGCCGCAGGCACGGTTGATGGTGACGCCAGGTACGTGGTCGGGCCATCCCGCCGCGAGCACGGCGAAGCGCGCCACATTGCTCGACTGGTCACCGATCTGCGTGACGCAGCCCAGGATGACGTCCTCGACGATTGCTGGATCGATGCGGCTGCGACCGACAAGCGCCTGCAGCACATCGGCCATCAGATCGACGGGATGCACCTCGGCCAGCCCGCCGTTTCGCCTGCCGTGTGGCGACCTGACGGCGTCTACGATGACAGCATCACGCACTCGCGGGCACCGGCTTGTCCTCGTAGCGGTAGTGAATCTTCGCGAAGACGAAGCTGGCCATGTCGTCCAGCCCGATGCTGAAGCACTGACCGGGTTCGCCTGCGACGAGCGTGATCGGATCCGGAAGCTCGGCAAGGCGCGCCATCACGGGATCGTCAGCGGGGGTCGGCTCCGCGACCCCGTGCATCATGGCGCCTTTGATGTCGTAGTACGAGCCGTTCGTCGGCAGGCTTTCGACGACGCAGCACACCCGATTGTCGGCTGCGAGGTTGTGAGCGCTGACGGAGCCGTCAGGAACCTTGAAATGCACGCGGTCATCCGAAGCGACGTACGCAACGACGTCGCCCCAGGTGCCTCCGTCAGGCGCCGCCGTCGCGAGGACAAGGCGCTGATCAGAGGCGAGGAACGCGTGCAATTCCTCGTCTGTCATCGCGATGCGTGAATGCTCGCGTGGCATCGGCTACTCCCCCTCCGTCCGCAGGTCGGACAGCCAGCCCACGCGACTGGGCGTGATGTTCCAGAGCACGCGGACGCCGTCGCGAATGCGCTCTTTCATGACGGCGACTCGCTTCTTGAGATCGTCGGCGTCCTCGCGGGCAAACTTCTCCGGTGCCTGCGACTCATCCGTGACACCTTCCAGACCCATGGCGCGCGCCTTGACGACCCCGGGAGGCGCGTCAGGAGCGAGGATTTCCTCGTGCGGCATCAGCCGCGCCTCACCCCGCCACAGCGCAACCATCAGCGGCTGCGAATCCGACGGCGAGGTCAGCAGCACCGCCGTCCGCGGATCGCGAACCAGGTTGCGGTGCTTCGCGCTGCTGGCGTACATGTTGAAATAAAGCGACCGGTCCGCGTAATAGCTGCCCATCGGATGGCAGGTGGGCGACCCGTCAGCGCGGCGGGTGATCAGAAATCCGCGATTGTGCGTCGACAGGTGCTCATGCACGTCATCGGCAACCATCTCCGGATCGGAACTCATGCTGTGACGCCCTCTCTCTCCCACTCGTCAATCTCTTGGTCTGCGTGGCCAAGCAGCTCGGCGAGCACAAACCTGTTGTGCTCGCCGAGGTCCGGACCCGGACGGTGGGTGGTCTGCGGCACCCCGCCGATCCGCCCGCCCAGACGGATCAGCGGCATGGTGGTCCCGTCGTCGAGCTCCACGGTCGAGACCACCTCGCGCGCGATCACGTGCGGGTCGTCGAAGAGCGACGCCGAGTCGTACGAAGGCACCGCCGCGACGCCATGGTGCTGGAGCGCGAGCATCGCCTCGTAGGGCGAGCGCTGCGAAGTCCAGGACCCCACGAGCTTGTCGAGCTCGTCACGATTGGCGACCCGACCACTCACCGTCCCGAACCGGCTGTCGGCCGCCCAGCTCGGCGCATCTATGCCTGCTACGAACGAGCGCCATTCAGCGTCGGTTGCGACCACGATGCTGATCCAGGTACCGGGCTCCGCGCACGGGTAACAGTCGTGCGGCGCGAAGTGCTCCTCCTGGTTGCCCCTGCGGGGTTGCTCGCGGCCGCTGAGCAGATGGTCGAGTACCGCGTCACCCACCAGAGACGTTTGCGACTCGATGGCGGACAGATCGATCAATGTGCCGCCGCCGTGGAGCTCGCGGGCGAGCAGCGCCGCGACGATCGAGAACGCCCCGTCGACTCCGGCCGTGATGTCGGCACCGGTGCGCACCTGGGACGGCGGCCCATCGGGGTAGCCCATGAGGTGGCCCAGCCCGGAATACGCTGCGAAGAGCGGGGCGTATCCCCCGTAGCGCGAGATAGGGCCGGTCAGCCCGGCCATGGAGCAAGCGAGGTAGATCAGCTCTGGCCGAAGCTCGCTGAGCTGGCCGTAGCCAAGACCGAGAGAGTCCATGACTCCGGGCCGGAAGCTCGTCGCCACCACGTCACTTGCTGCGACGATCTCGCGGGCGAGCTCGGCCCCCTTGGGGTTCTGCAGGTCCAGGGTCACCGACAGCTTGTTGCGGTTAACGGTCGCGTTGGCATGCGCGTTGCGTCGGGTGATGTCGATGCGCTTGGTGGTCTCGATCTTGATGATCTGCGCGCCCAGAGCGCCGAGGATCATGGTTGCCGTCGGGCCCGCGACCGCCCAGGAGAAGTCCGCGACACGAACGCCCTCGAGCAGCTGCCAGGCCCGCTGCGGCGACCGGCCCGTCGGCTCGCCGGCCCGGGCGAACGGGCGGGCGGCCGGCTTCCGATACTCGGCGCTCACTCCGGCAAGGTCATGGGAGCCCAACGCCGGTGCCACCGACAACGACAGCCGCTTGTTGAAGCGATACGCCTGAGTGGGATACCGCTGCATGTTCCCGTTGGAGTCCGGCACCTGCTGGAAGAACTCCCGGTGGGCCAGCTGCTCGAGCTCGGTGACCGATGCGACGTCGTTGTAGGGAGCCACCGTGCAGCCGATCTGCTGGCCGGCGGCGACGACGTCATCCCGCCGGCGCGTGCTCAGCCACTCGACCAAGCGCTCGTAGACCTCATCCGCGCGCTCGAGCCGCGTCTTCGGGTCGACCGCCCAGGGCTCCTGTGTCCACCCGGGCGTGCCCATCAGCTTCACCAGCGAACGCCATTGGTGCTCCTCGTAGAAGCTGAACTCGAGAAAGCCGTCCTGGCACGGGGCAATTCCACCTAGCAGGACCGCATTCGAGGAACGGTTGGCGCGATAGCCCCAGGCGAACCACTTGTTGAGCTCGAGGTGGTTCAACCCGATGAGCGCTTCTTGCTTCGACAGATCGATGTAGCGACCCACACCGGTCCGGCGGGCGTTGCGCACCGCAGCCGCCACCAGCGATGCGGCATACGTGGCCAGCTTGTACTCGGCGCCGAATCGTCCGAGCCGGGTCGGAGGCCGGCTGACCACGTCGGGCTGCAGCCGCGAGGACGGCGGGGTGAGGTATCCGTCGCCGCAGGAGTGGAAGCTGTTCAGAGGGTAAGCGGCAAAGTCGCGATAGGGCCCGCTCTGGCCGAACGGCGTGAGGGAAAGCTGAACCAGGGCGGGATTGCGAGCGGCAAGAACCTCGTACTCGACGCCGCGTTCGGCCCACCATCCCGGCGGTCGATCGTCGATCAGGACGTCGGCCGTGGCCACCAGTTCGACAAGCCGGCCCACCTCGAGAGGCGGCCCGAGGTCAACCTCGATGCTGCGCTTGCTGGTGTTCACGTACAGGAAGGGAACGGCGCAGCTGCTGCCATCCGCCGTTGTCACAGACGGCGAAAGGCGCCGCGCCGGGTCACCACCCATCGGCTCGATTTTGATCACGTCGGCACCGAGATCGGCGAGCAGTTTTGCGGCATAAGGACCGGCGAGCATCTCGGCCACTTCGACGACTCGGACGCCGTCCAATCCCTTCACGTCCGCACCCCTTGTGACGTGTCATTCAGCCGGTGACCTGTGACAGTTGTGGACGGTACTACATTATGGAAGTCTATTCCAGAGTTGCACAGGGCTGAGACAGGAGGGCGCGGCGTGGCACCGGACGGGAATGACTTCTACCGGACGATCCCCCGCGCCGACCCGCACGAGATCGGTCTCGGCGGAGCGCTGATCTCCCTCGTCGAACCGCACCAAGGGCATGAGCGCGACTTCAACCGCTGGTACGAAGACGACCACTTCTACGCCGGCGCACTCTTCATGCCGTGGCTGTTCTCCGGGCATCGCTATGTCGCGAATCGTGAGCTGCGGGAGATGCGTCTCGCGACCGGGTCGAGCTTGATCGAGCCGATCACCCGCGGCTGCTATCTGCACGTGTTCTGGATCGCGCCGGGGCACGTCGACGACCTTGCCACGTGGGCCCAATCGACCAATGAGCACCTCCGGGAACTCGACGGGCGCATCTACGCCCAGCGGACGCATGTGTTCACGCACTTCCATGACTACCGGGGCGATCACCACGGTCCTGGCACTGGGCCGAAGGACTACCAGCTACTCGACGCCGATTTCCCCGCACTCGTGATGGAGATCCTGGAGCCGTCACCCGGAACAGCCGGCACGGGATTCGCCGATTGGATCGGCTCGGACTACTTGCCGTGGCTGCAATCCTCGTCGCCGCTGCCCGTCGCCCACAGCGTGCGCTTCTCTCCGCGTCCCCCGCCGGCCGGCAAGCGCAGTTCCGGCAATCAGGGACAGGCCGACCGATCCACCGAAAACCTTCTGGTACTTCTACACTTTCTGCGTTCAGACCCTCATGCGGACTGGTCTGATCACCTCGCCGCCAATGCCGCGTACGTCGCGGAGGCGGCGATCGCCACTCTCCACTTGAGTGCTCCGTTCCGGCCCGTAGCGTTCGGGACGGATCGGTACGTCGATGAGCTTTTCTGACCCGCCGGCCCCATCGGTCACGACCCGAAGGATGTGTGCATGAAGTTTGGGCTTCCGCTACTTGGTCTGAATCCGCGGTACTACCCCGAGGTTGCCAAGGTCGCCGAGGAATGCGGCTTCGAATCCGTTTGGATGCCCGAGCATCTGATCCTGCCGGCCGAGATGCCCCCCACCTACCCGTACTCCGAAAGCGGCTACGCGATCATCACCGGCGACACCCCCATGTACGACCCCTGGGTCGTGCTCGCCACGGTGGCGCAAGCGACCGAGACGATCCGGCTCGCGACCAACATCTACGTCCTGCCGCTGCGCCATCCCTTCGTCACCGCTCGCTCGGTGGTGACGCTCGACCGAGTGTCGAACGGCCGGGTGACACTCGGCGCCGGCACCGGCTGGCTCGAAGAAGAGTTCGTTGCAGCCGATCAGCAGTTCGCCGCCCGTGGCCGTCGCATGGACGAGATCATCGACATTCTCAGGCGGCTTTGGACCGAGGACGTCATCGCCCACGAGGGCGAGTTCTACAGGTTCGACCCCGTCAAGTTCGCCCCCAAGCCGGTGCAGAAGCCTTCCATTCCCATCGAGGTCGGCGGTCACGGGCCGCCCGCGCTGCGCCGAGCCGGACGGCTCGGCGACGGTTGGGTGGAGGTCGGCGCCAAGGACTTCGACACGCTGCAGGAACGGCTCGCGGTGGTGATGGCCGCCCGTGAGGAGGCCGGCCGTACCGGTCCTTTCGAGGTGACGTCACACCTCGGCTTCGACCTCGACGACATCAAGAAGTGCACCGAACTCGGAGTGACGCGCCTCGTTGTCGGTCCGCGCAAGGATCCCGGCTTCACGCCGAAGGATCCGACCCGGCTGCACAAGGACGACTTCACCAACTGGTGCAAGCGTTATGCCGACGAGGTCATCGCGAATGCCTGACCGCTTGTGAGCGCAGTCAGCGTCGAGCGGGACCATCGCGACGTCGTGTACGTGACTCTCGACCAGCCGGAAACCCGCAATGCCTTCACCACGGAGCTGGTCGACGAGCTCACTGCGGCCATGGCAGCGGCGAGCGAGGACGAGTCGGTGAGGGCCGTCGTCCTCTCCGGCGCCGGGCCCTGCTTCTGTGCGGGCGGCGACATCGAGTCGCTGCGGCGGATGGCGTCGTTCACGCTCGAGGAAAATCTCGCCGACTCCTGGCGCATGGACCGGCTGTTCCGCGCCACCGACGAGTGCGCGGCTCCGGTCATCGCGAAGGTGCACAAGGCGGCCCGCGGCGGCGGTGTCGGCCTCGTCGCGTGTGCCGACATTGCGATCGCGACCGACGACACGACCTTTGGCTTCAGCGAGACGCGACTCGGCATCATCCCGGCCGTGGTCGGCACGTATTCCCTGCCGAAGCTGCAGTGGTCGTGGGCGCGCCGGTTACTGATCAGCGGTGAGGTCTTCGGCGCGGCGACCGCGGAACGCATTGGGCTCCTGCACGAAGTGGTCTCCGTCGATCAGCTCGACGCGCGCGTCGAAGCAACGCTTGCCGAGCTCCTCGCGGCCAAGCCCGGGGCACAGCGCCTGATGAAGTCCCTGCTTCGCACTTACCTCAACGAGATGACCAATCGCGACGCCGGCTCTGCGCGATCCGTGGAAAACGCAGCGGCCGCCCGGATGTCCGACGAGGGCCGTGCTGGACTCGAGGCTTTTCTGCAATCTCGATCGGGGAAGCGGACATGACCGTGGCGGACGACGCCGCCTGCATCATCGGCATCGGCGAGACGGACTATTGCCGAGCGCCGGGATCGGGCACCTCGGACCTCGGCGTCGTGCTTCGCGCCGCGCAGGCGGCGATCGAGGACTCCGGATTTCCACGCCGAGAGATCGACGGCGTCCTGACCCCGTACATCAACGCCAGCGCCGAGGACATCGTCGACAACCTCGGGCTGCGCGAGGTGAACTTCTCAGCGCAGGTGCAGATGGGCGGCGCCAGCCCGGTAGCGTCGCTCCAGCATGCGGCACTGGCCGTTACCAACGGGATCGCCCAGGCGGTGATCATCCCGTTCGGCTGGAACGGCTACTCCGGCGCCCGAGTCCAGACCGCCGCAGCGAGCAACGCGGTCACGACCTTCCGGCGCACCGTCCGTGACTATTACAGCCCGTTCGGTACGTTCGCCCCGCCACAGGTCTACGCCCAGATGGCCCGCCGGCACATCGCCGAGTTCGGCACACCCGCGGAAGCCTTTGCCGCAGTGGCGATCGCGTGCCGCAAGCACGCACAGCTCAACGAGCGAGCGGTCATGCGCGGCAAGCCGATGAGCTATGCCGACTACATCAACTCACCCTGGGTGGTTGAGCCATTCCGACGCTTCGACTGCTGCCTGGAGACCGATGCCGGCGCTGCCGTTCTGGTCGCAAACGGCTTCACCGCAAAACGGCTCGCGAAGCATCGGCCGGTGCGGATCGTGGCGGTCGCCGAGGGCCGATCGGTGCCGTCATCCGATGTGGCTGGTCGTGCCACGGTCTTCGACATCGGCCTCACTCACGCAGCGCCGAAGGTCTGGGAGCGTTCCGGCTATGCCCCGGCTGACATGGACTTCGCGCAGATCTACGACTGCTTCACCTTCGAAGTCATCCAGCAGATCGAGGAACTCGGGCTCTGCCCTCGCGGCGAGGGCGGCACCTACGTGCAGGGCGGCCGGATCGAGCTCGGCGGATCGATGCCGATCAACACCCACGGCGGCCTGCTGTCCCAGGCCCACGCGCTCGGCATGAACCACGTTGTGGAGGCTGTACGACAGCTGCGGGGGACGGCAGGAGCGGCGCAGCTCGAAGGTGCCACGCGCGGCGTCGTCACGGGGTGGGGCGACATGGGCGACGGCAGCGTCGCAATTCTCGAACGAGCATAGGAGATTTCATGCCAGCCAGCGAGGCGCCGGCGAGGTCGCTGTCGGAACAATGGGCCGACTGGCAGGCGGCCGGTGAGCTTCGGTTTCAGCGTTGCGGCAACTGCCGGACCTGGATCCATCTTCCTCGGGTGCTCTGCCCCGAATGCGGAAGCGAGGACCTCTCGTGGGAGAAGAGCACCGGTAGTGGCGTCCTCTACAGCTGGACCCGCACCTACCGCGCCTTCAACCCGCTTTTCGGTGTGGAGCCTCCCTACGTGTGTGCCGTCGTCGAACTCGACGAGGGGGTTCGGGTGCTTACCCGTCTGGTCGACGCGCCCGAAGGCGACCTGCGGATCGGCTCGACTGTGACGGCAGCATTCGAATCCGCCGGCAAGGATGCACAGCAGCTCGCCGTCTTTCGCCTAGCCGACACAGCGGAGGCCACGCAGTGACCGCGCCCGAGCTCACCCTGGCGACAGCGTTTGACCTGTCGTCCCGCGTTGCCGTTGTCACTGGAGCCGCGAGCGGGATCGGCCGGGCCACGGCCGGCCTGTTGGCGGATGCCGGCGCAAGCCTGGTACTCGGCGACATCGACGAGTCGGGGCTACGCGCGGCAGCCAAGGAGATCGCTGCCGGGTCGGGGCGTCCGGTAACGGCGATGCGCACCTCTGTCACCGAACGGGCCGATGTCGATGCGCTCATCCAACGGGCCATCGAGGATCACGGCACGTTGGACATCATGGCCAATATCGCGGGCGTGCCTCACCGCTCGTCGATTCTGGACGTCACCGATGCCGACTATGACCGGATCATGGACGTGAACCTGCGCAGCGTGCTCTACGGGTGTCAGGCGGCTCTGAAAGTGATGGTGCCGCGGCAGAAGGGTGTGATCGTCAACATCGCGTCCGGCGCGGCGGACACCCCGTCCCCGACGCTCGGCCTCTACGCGATGAGCAAGGCCGCGGTCGCGATGCTGACCAAAGCGATCGCGAGTGAATTCGGCCCGCACGGCATCCGGGTCAACGCGATCTCCCCCGGCATCATCCTCTCGAATTTCTCCCGCCCCCACTTCACGAACGAAGACGGCTCCATCGACGACGAGCGCAAAGCTGCCTTCGAAGAGCGCTCGGCCACTGCCGGCGTGCTGGGCCGCTACGGTTTGCCGAGCGACGTCGCCTGGTCGATCCTCTATGCCGTCGCTGACGCTTCGAGCTTCATGACCGGTCAGATCCTGCGCCCCAATGGCGGCGCGGCGATGCCCTGACGCCTGCTGTCCCCCTCGACCAAGGAGCAACCATGGCAATCCCGCTATCGGACGCGGTCGCCAGCTTCACCCTGACCCAGACCGGCGACGACGAATTCACCGCGCCGAACATGCAGTACTACGGTCCCGGGCGAGACGTCCTGTTCGCGGGCCAGCTGGTCGGTCAGGCGATCATGGCCGCGACCGTGAGCCACGATGCCAAGACGGTCAAGACGATCAGCATGCATTTCCCGCGCTCGGGACGCGTCTCCGAGCCGACCCAGCTCCGCGTCCGCCGAATCAACTCGAGCAGCGCGTTTGCCACCGCAGCCGTCTCGGCGCTGCAAGGAAGCCGGCTCGTCGGCGAGGCGCTGATCCTGTTGCACGGCCCGGACGAGGACGCGGTGCGACATGTCGACATCGCTGAAGCTGCCGGGACACCCGACGACAGTGATCCGCGCCCGACGTCGATCGACGGCTACGTGACACGGGTCGCCGATGGCATCGACTACATGAAGGCGGGCGACCTCGGGCAGCCGCGGATGCGGGTCTGGACCCGGTTCGACGGTGCACCGGCTGACCCGGCACTCCATCAGGCCCTGGCGGCGATTCCAGCGGTCCCGTTCCTGATCGGCGTCGCGCTGCGCCCGCACGAGGGCGTCACGATCGCTGACGCGCACAAGACGCTGTCGACCGGCGTGATGAGCCACAGCCTGACCTTCCATGAGCCGATCAACCTCGCCCGCTGGCACCTATTCGTCCATGAGGCGCCCTATGCCGGTCAGGGCCGCAGCTACGGCAGGGGCGACGTTTTCACCGAAGCCGGCGAGCTCGTCGCGTCTTTCAGCCAGGACGGGATGCTGCGCAAGCTGGACAGGGTAGCGGCGGCAACGTCGAGCGCGACCCGGCTCTGAAGTGCGGCTCAGGTCGGCATCGACGACAGGCCGGCCCCGAGCCCGATCACGATCCTGTTGATGCCCTCGATCGCTTCGGGTGCGGCGACGCCCGACTTCACGACGGTGCCGTTGTCCATCACGTAATAGCGATCGGCTTGCTCGATGACACGTTCGATGCTCTGGTCGACGACGACGACGCCGAGGCCGTCGCCGGTAAGCGCCCGAAGCTGGTCATAGATCTCGTCGACCAGGACAGGAGCAACGCCGGCTGCCGGCTCGTCCAGAAGCAGCACTTTCGGCTCGCTCATCAATGCCTGGCCGATAGCCACCATCTGCTGCTGGCCACCGCTGAGCCCCGCCACCTCGCGATCGCGGAATTCCCGCAGGATCGGGAAGAGTCGCCACACCCGGTTCAGCCGCTCATCGAGGGCACCTTTGAGTGAGCGGCGGTGGGCGTACGCACCAAGCCTGAGATTCTCCAGCACCGACATCTCACGGAATACCCGGCGGCCCTCCGGCACCAGACTTACGGCAGCACCGACAATGTTGTGCGGGGCCGATGTGCTGATGTCGTTGCCGCCGATCGTGACAGTGCCGCGGCCGTTGCTGAACCGCAGTCCGGCGACCGCCGCCAGAGCCGTGGTCTTGCCTGCACCGTTGCGGCCGACCAGCGCAACGAACTCGCCAAGCCGGACCTCAAAGCTCAGCGCGCGTACCACCTCCACCCGGCCGTAGCCGGCATAGAGGTCTTTGACGACCAAGCCACTTGAGCCGCCGGTGCCGCTGCTCGTCATCGAACGACGCCCTCGGTGACGGTGGCCTCGCTGCGCTCACCGAAGCGCTGCCGGCCGATGTACACCCGCACCACCTCCGGATCGGCGATCACTTCCTCCGGTGTCCCGCTGGCAATGACGACACCTCGGTCGAGCACGGTCACGGTATCGGCGATATCGAAGACGATCGGCAGGTTGTGCTCGACGATCAAGACGCCATACCCAGCCGCTGCCATACCCCGGACAACGCCCTTGAGCGTCTCCGCCTCTGCGCCGGAAAGGCCGGCGGCCGGCTCGTCGAGGAGCACGAAGGCGGGCTCCATCGCCACCGCCCGCGCGATTTCGAGGAGCCGCTGCAAGCCATGCGGCACCAGCCCGGCGGCGTCCGCGCACCGATCGGTGAGGCCGACGGTGTGGAGCGCAGCAGCGGCCCGGCGACCCGACGCATGTTCCCCTCGGCGGGCGTTGGGCGTGTGGAGCACCGAAGTGGCAAGCGAACCGGCAGCGACGAAGTCGGCAGCGACCATGACGTTGGAAAGGCAGTTGTCGTCGTTCATCAGCTTCGGCGTCTGGAAGGTTCGGACGACGCCGTTGCGGGCGGTCGCGGCCGCGCCGCCGACCTGATCGAGCCGCACGTCGCCAAGATGAACGCTGCCGCCGTCGAGCGAGTAATAACCCGTGATCAGATTGAGCAGCGTTGTCTTGCCGGAACCATTGGGTCCGACGAGCGCGTGGATGCGGCCGCGCTCCACACGCAGGTCGACCCCGTCGAGGGCCTGCACGCCACCGAACCGGCGTCGGGCTCCGCTGACGACGAGTGAGGCGTGCTGCCCCTCCGCCCCATCGCGAGCGGGCGAGATCCGGTCGGCTTCCGAGCCGGCGTCCTTAGCCATCACGGTGTCCATGAAGCGATCGTGCCGCCGGCGTCCGCGTATTCGCTCGATCATGCCGTCATAGAAGCCGACGACACCGCTCGGCACGAGGATCGCGACCAGGATCAGCAGCCCCCCGTAGATGAGGCCCTCGTATTGCCGGAAGCCTCCGAGGAACTGCGACCCGGCGCCGATCAGCGAAACCCCGAGCACCGGGCCGATCGTCGTGCCCGACCCGCCGATGACGACTCCGGCGATGATGTAGATCGAGTCCTGCACCGTCAGGCTGTTCGGACTGATGAACTGCTGGCTGAAGACGTAGAACCCGCCGGCCAGGCCGCAGGGAATCGAGGTCAGTACGAAGGCGATGAACTTGGTGCGGTACGGCGAGACACCGACCGACTGTGCCAGCTCCTCGCTCGCTTTGATCATGGCAAGTTGGCGACCGAGTCGGGAGTTCTTGATGAGCCACCCGAACAGCGCGAGGAATGCAATCATCCCCACGCCGACCTCGTAGAGAACCTTGCCGCTCGGATGCTGGTAAAACGTCGGGACCAGCTGCAACAGCAGGCCGTCACTCCCGCCGGTCAGCGACATGTGCTGGGCCACCAGCGGAATGACCAGGGCCAGGAACAGCGTCACCATGCCCAGGTAGAAGCCGCCGACCCGGAGCGTGGCAACTGCGACGATCACCGATACCACCGCGGCAACCACAACCGCGGTCAGGCACATCAGCGGCAGATTCTGAAACGCCTGGAAATGGGTCGCCATGATGGCTGCCCCGTAAGCGCCCGATGCCAGCAGTGCGCTCGGGCCGAGAAAAAGAATGCCCGCGTACCCCAGGACGATGTTGAGACCGATCCCCATCATCACGAGGGTGGCGATGAACTCGTACTGTCCGAGCCGGGCTGTATCGGCACCGGTCACGAAAGGGATCAGCGCCCCGATGGCAATCCAAATCAGGATCATGCCGAACCGGTGCAGCCGATGCGAATCCGGCATCCCGGCGAGCATCGCTCGCCGTCCGGCCATCAAACCGTCCTCGCAACGCTCGACTTGAACATTCCTTCGGGCCGGATCCCCAGGACCACCAGGACGAGCGCAAGCCCGACGAGGATCTCGTAATTCGAGCTGAACTTGGCGTCGAACAGCTGCTCGCAGACCCCGAGCAGCAACCCTCCGACGACCGCCCCGCGGATGCTGCCGAAGCCGCCGATCACCAAGGCGAGAAAGCCCTTGAGGGTGTAGTTGATACCCACCGTCGGATCGGAGAAGGTCAGCGGCGCAATCACGAATCCACCTACGGCGGCGATGAAACCGGCCATCAAGAACGCCGCCTGGCTCATCGTCACCGGGTTGATGCCCCGCAGGCTCGCGGCATCACGGTCCTCCGCGGTAGCCCGCATCGCCTGGCCCATCCAGGTGCGGTTGTAGAAGAGTTCCAACAGAACGATCACGACCAGGAAGGTGCCGATCACCAGCAACTTCCGGTACCCGATGGTCACCGATCCGACATGAATGCCGTTGAGGGACAGCGGGCTCGGGATGCCGACGATCGCGTGATTGCCGAACGCGGCGCCGACGACTGACTCGATCGCGACGGCGAAGCCGAGCGTCGAGATGAACCAGCCGAGGTGCGCCGAACCGGTCTTGCCCAGGAATGGCCTGATGATGAAGCGCTCTTCGAGCGCCGTGATGGCCATGACGAAAACGACGACGCCCAAGAACGCGACGATCTCCGGCAGCTTCAACACGTCCAGCGCGTAGTACGAGGTCATCACGGCGACCATGACCAGATCACCCTGCGCCAGGTTGAAGACTCGGGTGGAGTTGAAGGCGACGGTGTACCCGATGCCGACCAGCCCGTAGATGGAGCCGATCGTCAGCCCCGCGATAACGGCGGTAAAGAAAATAGTCACCGGGTCACGTCCCTCCAGCCGTCCGTACCGTACTTTCCAACCGCTCCGGCTCCCCGTAAAACGCGCTGGGTGTGGTCCACCGCTAGTACTCGGTGAACCACACCCAGGTCCGGAGTCGACCATCTGGTCTGCGCGCTGCAGCCATGCGGTCGGCCGGAATCCCTTCGCCGGCTAGGACAGGGGCTCCGCCACGATGGGAATTCCCATGGAATCAGTCGGCTCGATGTGGCAGATGTCCGGCCCCAGCCGACCCGCGTGCCTGGTCGGCGAGAACTGGAAGTGCCAGGCGTCGTAGAAGAACGAGTTGTTCGTCAGTGACTCGATGCCGGCCTTGATTGCCTCGGGAGCAATGGAATGTTCCTTCTCGATGGCGGCCTTCAAGATCTCGAGCGAAGTGATATTGCTCTGTAGGGCGGTGAGCTGGTCGGGCTCGTGATCGGGGTTGATCAGCGCCAGGCCATCCTGCACGTTCGCCGGCAGCTGGGTGCCCTTCGGCAACCCATCGAGACAGGTGGTGTAGGAGTTGGGTTGCAGCGCAGCGGTGAGCGACGTCAGCCCGATGAAGTAGGCCGACTCACCGGTGACGATGACCGGATACCAGTTTGCGGACTTGAAGGCATCCCAGACCGGGCCGAAGCCGGTGTTCACCTCGACGACGACCGCGTCGGGGCTTGCGGCTTTCAGCTGCTGTATCTGCGTCGAGACATCGACCGCCCCGGGCGCCACCGTCACCGACTTGACGACCTTGGCCCCGCCCGAGAGCGTGGCTTGCATCGCCGCGACGTTCTCGGTGGAGTTCGGAGCGCCGTCGGTGAGGACACCGATCTTCTTCTTGCCGCTCTGGTTGAGCCACGTGCCGATCTTCACACCGAAGTCGTGCACGCTCGGCGACACCGAGAAGAAGTACGGCCACTTGGTGGTGTCCGAGTAGTCCGCGGTCGCGATGTTGTTGGTGATCATTGGGAGATGAGCCTTCTCCCAGGTCGCGAACTCCACCGTGTTCGAGGACGGGATGTAGCTTGCCGCCACGGCAGCCGCGTCACCATTGGTAGCCATCTTCCGGGCGACGATGGCGCCGGTCGTTGCCGAGCTGCCGTCGTCCTGGAAGTCGAACTTGACCTGGTGGCCGGCAATGCCGTCCGGGTTCGCTTTGTTGAAGATTTGCAGCGTGTTCTTCCAGTTGGTCTGCGCCGGCGCGCCGAACGCCGACCCCGCACCGCTGAGGTCGAGCGAGACGCCGAACGTGATCGGACCTGACGGGATCGGCGGGTAGGCCGATTTCGAACCACCGCCGCTGCTGGAGGAGGTGCTGCTCTTCGATGATGAGCCGCAACCCACCATTGCAACAGCCACTGAAACTGCGACCGCCGTGATGGTCGCCGATCGCTTGACACCCTTGTCGAACGCCACCCATTCCCCTTTCGACAGCCGCCCTGACGACTTGTCAGAAACGGGTAAGCCTGGTCGGCTATCCTCGATGTGCAACAACGTTCCACCATCTGGATACGAAGTCAAGATTCGTAACAGGGCTGTTATCCGCCGTTGCAGACCCTCGTGGTAGAGCCGGATACGCCGGAGGCAAAGCCATGTCGGATGCTTGCGCACGGCCCGATCAGTCCGTACGGCAGACAGGAAGGTCGTTGGAGTGGACTTCGCACTGACCTACTCAGCCGAGCAGGAAGCGTTTCGCTCCGAGGTACGACAGTGGCTCGAACAACAGCTTCCCCAGTCGCTTCGAACCCGAGCGCGTTCGGCTGCCGAGTCCGAGAGGCAATACGAGGATCGACGAGCGTTCGGCCGCAAACTCGGTGACCGCGGCTGGCTGTATCCCGGCCTCCCCCGTGAATACGGGGGCGGAGGCGAAACGCTCGAGCGGATCATCGTGCTCGAGGAAGAGTCGCACCGGCTCGGGATCAGCCTGCCGCCCTACTACGATTCCGGCGGAAAGTACGGGGCCGCCAGCATTCTCGTCTGGGGCACCGAAGAGCAGAAGCAGCGATTCATCCCGCCCATCTGTCGCGGCTTGGTACGCACCTGGCAGCTGCTGTCCGAGCCGTCAGCCGGCTCAGATCTGGCTGCGGTCCAGACCCGGGCGATACGCGTCGGGGACGAGTACGAGATCACCGGCCAGAAGGTCTATGTCGGCAGCGCGCACGGCGCTGAACGGTTGTGGGTCATCACCATGACCGACCCCGATGCGCCACGGCACCACAACCTCAGCTTCTTCATGATCGACGCTGATCTGCCGGGCATCGACATCCAGCCGCAGGAGCTGCTCAGCTGCCATGGCGAGGACGAGAGCGACACCTTCGGCTTCAAGAACACCATCTACTTCGACCACGTCCGGGTACCGGCCGGCGCGCTCATCGGCGGCGAGAACAACGGCTGGAAGGTGGCCGGCACGCACCTCGCGCTGGAGCACGGCGGCCGGGGCAACGTCCGTACCAAGAAGATCTGGGCGCAGCTCCTGGAGTACTGCCAGACCACCGAGCTCGACGGGCGGCCGCTCATCGCAGACCGGCTCGTGCAAGAGCGCCTGGCCGAGATCCATCTTCGGCTGGAAAGCGTGCGGCTGCTCGGAACGCGCAACTTCTGGCTGGCCGGTCAGAGCAGCAAGATGACCTACGAAGGTCCTCAGTTGGCCTACGTGCAGAAGGTCACCGGGCTGTGGCTGACCAAGCAGATCATCGAGCTGCTCGGCCCTGCGGCCCTCACCAGTGACGCAGAAATCGGAGCGCTGGCAGGCGAAGCAGAGCGCCAGCAGCGGGACGGCATCGTCGACATGCATCCCGGCGGCACGGCGGACATCCAGAAGATGCTGATCGCGCGTGGCCTCGGTCTCGGCGCGAAATCCAAGCGCGGCTGAGAGGAAACGATGGACCTTTCCCTTTCCGACACCGAGCAACTGCTGGCCAGCAGCGTGCGCGATTTCGTCGGCCGCGCCGCGACAAAGGACATCCTGGTCGGCCTGCAATCACGCCAGGCGGCCAGCCCACCGGAGTGGGCCGCAGCTATGGCAGCAGCCGGCTGGCTCGGGCTCCTGATTCCCGAGGAGTCGGGCGGCTCGGGAGCCACCGCGATGGAAGCGGCGATGTACTTCCATGAAATCGGGCGAGCTCCACTGCCGCCCTCGTGGCTGCTCTCCAGCGGCGTATCGGCTCCGCTGATCGCGGCCGCCCCGCCGTCGGCAGAAAGGGCAGCTTCCCTGGGCGAGATCGCCGTCGGCGACTCGATCGTCGTACCCGGCTTCCAAACCTCCGGAAGGCGATGGGACGGCATCACCCCGATCGATGCGCGATCGACACTGTCGGCCGAACTGGCCTTTGTGTGTGGACTGCGCGACGCCACCCATGTGTTGGTGCCGGTATCCGTCGCCGGCGAGGAGTCGCTGGCTCTCGTGCCGACCGATCACCGAGCCGTCGACAGGCGGCTGCTCCCCGGCTTTCTCCTCGACGGCTGTGCGGTCACGATCACCGGCTTGGACCTGTCATCGATCCGCCGGGTTCCATGCCGCTACGAGGAGCTCGCTCCCGCGTTGAGCGTCGCCGCCACGATGCTCTCGGCCTACCAGGTGGGCAGCTGCGAGCGGCTATTGGAAATCTCCGTCGCTCATGCGAATGACCGGGTGCAGTTTGGGCAGCTGATCGGCGCCTTCCAGCGGGTTCAGGACCACGTCGTGAGGATCGTCAACGCACTCGACTCCGCACGCTGGCTGCTTTACGACGCGCTCGCTGCCGTCGGCTCGGGAAGCGGCTTCGAGGCCAAGGCCTGGCTGGCGCGGGCGGCAGCGATAGACGCCCATTGGGAGTGTGCCGATGCGACGCACGAGGTGCTTGCCGGGATCGGCAGCGACCCCGCACACGGCACCGTGCTGCACACCGCAATGTCGCGCCTGCTGCACGATCTCTTGGGCGGTCCCGCATACTGCCGCCGACGTCATGTCGAGGCGGAAGGCTGGCTCGTACCGCTGGGCTAGTGGGCCGGGGTCGTTCAGTCCTCGACGAGCTCGGCAAGCCGTCCGGCACCATCCATGAATCCCTCGACCAGCTCGTAGATGACCGACTTCGCCGACTGCACCCGATTCATCATTCCCACGACCTGACCGATCGCAGTGCCCATCACCGGTTCGACGTTGTGATCGAAGATGCCTGTCAGGGTGTCGCGAACCAGCATTCCCTGCAGCGGTGATGGCAGGGGCTCGGGCGCCCCGGACGACTCCCACGCGTTGACCCAAGGCGTGCGCAGCTGGCGAATCGGCTTGCCGGTCAGGCAGCGCGAGCGCACCGTGTCGCGCGAGGTCGCATCGATCAGCTTGGCTTTCACCGGCTCCTCGAGATTGCTCTCGGTGGTGGTGAGCCAGACCGATCCGGTCCAGACACCTTGGGCGCCGAGAGCGAGCACGGCGGCGATCTGCCGGCCGTCGCCGATCCCGCCCGCGGCGAGCACCGGCACAGGTGCCACCTCGTCGACGATTTGCGGCACGAGAACGAGCGTCGAGATCTCTCCCGTATGGCCGCCCGCTTCCGTGCCCTGCGCGACGATGATGTCCGCCCCCGCGGCTACATGCTTCGTCGCCTGGCCGGGCGCGCCCACCAGACCGACCACCAGCCCGCCGCGCTCGTGCACCTCGTCGACCACATCGCGGGGCGCCGGGCCGAGCGCGCTTGCCACGATCTGCGGCTTGTGGCGGCGGATGATGTCCAGCTTCTGGCGAGCGCGCTCATTGGTGGTGATCAGGTTGTCGCCGTTGTGCGAATGCATCGCCGCGTCTTTCGGCGGCTCGATGCCGTAACGACCCATCAACTGCTGGACGAAGTCCTTGTGCTCCTGCGGAAGCAGGTGGGCCATCGCGGCCTCGTCGTCACCAACCGTCTTGGCCGGGAAGAGCAGATCGACAGCGTAGGGCCTGCCGTTGGTGTGCTGCTCGAGCCACTCCAGGTCGTATTCGAGCTCCTCGAGCGACTGCCGGGTGGTACCGAGCACGCCGACACCTCCGGCGTTCGTCACCGCAGCAGCCACGTCGCGGCAGTGGGTGAAGGCAAATATCGGGTACTCGATGCCGAGCCGCGAAGCGAGCTCAGTCTTCACGAACTACCTCCAGCGGGCCTCGCCACGACGCCTCGTGACGTTCGTTCACTTGTTGCCATCTTGACGCTAGGTTACGCCGTCAGTAGCTTAAATTGGAAATAGCCTCCATATGATGAAAGCCGGACGGTGGGGAGGGAGAACGCGCATGGACGTGCGGCCGGACGCTGTCGGCGCGCTCCCGATCGGTGGCCCTCCGTCTCGAGGCTGCGGCGCCGCGTAGTGACAGACGCCCGTCAGGGGCGGCCCAACAGCGTGCCGACTCCCGCCACCCCGCCCGATGGACTTGAACAGCCCGCCGATCTCCTCGCGCATGTGCAGGCGTGGGCGCAGCGAAATGCCCCTGCACTCACACCCGGCGAGACCGGCGGCGCGACGCTCTCCGGACTGCCGGTGCAGGCGCTGTACACCCCCCTGGACACCGAGCGGGCGGCCGCCGACTATCTCAGCCACGTCGGGCTGCCCGGCGAGCCACCTTTCACCCGCGGCATGTCAGCCGGTGGCTACCGTGAGCGGCTCTGGGTGATGGGGCAGTATTCGGGCCAGACGAGTCCCCAGGAGACCAACCGCCGGATCCGAAGCCTGCTCGCTCATGGGCAGCGCGGCTTCTCCATCGCCCTGGACTTGCCGACGCAGAACGGTCTCGACTCCGACCATCCGCTGTCGAAGGGAGAGGTCGGGCGCGTCGGCGTGCCCATCGACACTCTCGCCGACATGGAAGCGCTGCTCGACGGGATCGCCCTCAACGAGGTCAGGCAGATCCGTACCACCGCAAATGCGATCGGGCCCATCGCCATCGCGCTGTTCATCGCCGCCGCCGAGGCGCACGGCTACTCCCCTGACAGCTTCCGCGTGCTGCTGCAGAACGATGTGCTCAAGGAGTACCTGGCGCGCGGCACCTTCGTCTTCCCACCGCGCCCCGCAATGCAGTGGTCGGTGGACACCGTGGAGTACTGCAGCCGCAACCTTCCGACATGGGAGCCGATCGAGTTCTGCGGCTACCACATCCGCGACGCCGGAGCCACCGCGGTGCAGGAGGTGGCAATCGCGCTGGCGAACGGCATCGAGTACATCGAAGCCACACTCGCCCGCGGTCTCCACATCGACCAGTTCGCCCCCTCGATCTTTCTCTTCCTGTCGGCTCATCTCGACCTGTTCGAGGAGGTGGCGAAGTTCCGGGCCGCCCGGCGCATGTGGTGCAAGCTGCTCGGCGAGCGCTTCGGGGCTCGCGACCCGGAAAGTCTCGGAGTCAACATCTTCTGCTACACGCTGGGAAGCCCGCAGACCGCGCGGGAGCCGCTCAACAACGTCGTCCGGATCGCTTACCAGGCGCTGGCGGCAGTCCTCGGCGGCGTGCAGACCCTGGCGACCTCTTCCTTCGATGAGGCGCTCGGCCTGCCCTCTGACGAGGCGGTCCGAATCTCCCTCTGCACGCAGCAGATCCTCGCCTACGAGACCGGCGCCGCCCGGACCATCGATCCACTGGGCGGCTCCTACTTCGTCGAGCATCTGACCGACGAATTGGAGACGAAGGCCTGGGAGTACATCAAGAAGATCGAGGAGCACGGCGGCGCGCTGCGAGCGCTGGAGTCCGGTTGGCTGCACGGCGAGATCGAGGAGCAGGCCTACCTCCAGCAACGCCGGATCGAAGAGGGCGATCAGGTCGTCGTCGGGCTGAACCGCTTCACCAGCGAGCAGGATTGGCGCGCGGTGTCGGTACCGACCGCCGATCAGAGTGCCGAGCAGGCGCAGCTGGCCCGGCTGGCCGAGGTCAAAGCGAGCCGGGATCCGAACCGGGTCAGCGCGTGTCTCGCCGGTGTCCGCGATGCCGCGGTCAACGATCGCAACACCATTCCAGCGCTGATCGAGGCGGTGCGGTCCTACGCAACCATTGGCGAGATCTGCGCAGAACTCGCTGAGGTTTGGGGCAGCATCCGATGACGACGATTCCAGACCTGGTGGATCGCGCAAGCCGCCGGTTTGCCCAGCGGGTGGCAGTCGTCGACGGCGACCGCAGCCTGACCTTCAGCGAGGTCCACGATCGATCGAACCGGCTTGCCAATGCTTTGGCCGGACTGGGGGCAGCTCCAGGCGCGCGCGTCGCCTTACTGATGAGCAACCGGTTGGAGTTCGTCGAGGCCGACTTCGCCATCGCCAAGGCGGGCATGGTGAAGGCGCCGATGAACCCGCGGCTGGCTGACGATGAGCGGCGCTACGTCCTCGCCAATTGCGCCGCCGAGGTAGTGCTCACCGAGAGCCACGAGCTGGAGCGCATCGCCGCGCTGCAGTCCGAGCTGCCGGCGCTCAAGCACGTCATCGCTGTCGACCACGAGGACTACGACGACCTGCTGCAAAACGCGCGGCCCGGGGCGCCCGATCTCGGCGTCGACCCGAGCTCCCCCAGCATGATCCTGCACACCTCGGGCACGACGGGCCGGCCGAAAGGTGCGACCACCAGCCAGCGTGCCCGCATCGCGGCGACCACACAGATGCTGCTCGACGAATTTCCGGCCGGTCCGGATGACGGCATGGTGCACGTGGCACCCATGTCGCACGGCTCCGGCTCGAAGATCCTCGCCTTCTACCTGCGCGGTGCCCGTAACGTGACGCTCGGCAAATTCAGTCCGGACGCCTTCTTCGACGCGCTCGTCAACTCAGGTGCTACAAGCAGCTTCGTCGTGCCCACGATGATCCGGATGTTGCTCGACGCTCCCGGCCGAGAGCGGGCGGACCTGTCGCGCCTCCGTAACCTGACGTACGGCGGCGCGCCGATGCCGGCCGCACTCGCCGAAGAGGCAATCGAGGCGTTCGGCCCGATCCTCACCCAGGTGTACGGATCCTGCGAGGCGCCGCATCCGGTTCTGGTGCTGTCCCGGGCAGACCACGTCGTCGGGGCGCACAACCGCCTCAGCTCCGCCGGCCACGAGACGCTGGGTGTCGACGTTCGGATCGTCGCGGCTGACGGCCGGGATGCCGCGCTCGGAGAGCCGGGCGAGCTGCTCATTCGGGGCCTCAATGTGATGGATGGCTACTGGGGCGATCCCCAAGCAACAGCAGGGGTTTTCGCCGACGGCTGGTATCGCAGCGGTGACCTCGCGGTGCGTGCCGAAGACGGCTTCGTGTCGATCGTGGGCCGAGAGCGCGACCTGCTGATCTCAGGCGGCCTGAACGTGTATCCGGCCGAAGTGGAAGCGGTCATCCATCGACACGACGGGGTCCTCGAAGCGGCAGTCTTCGGCGTGCCGGACGACACCTGGGGCGAGGTCGTCGCCGTGGCGATCGTGCGTCGGCCGGGCACATCGATCGAGGCGGAAGAGATCATCAGACACAGCAGGGCCCACCTCGCGGACTACAAGAAGCCGCGCCGCGTGTTCTTCGTCGACCAGCTGCCGAAAGGCCCGACCGGCAAGGTATCCAAGCAGGGGCTGGCGGCGCGGTTCGCTGGGACGCACGACTGAGCAGGAGAGACTGGGCGACATGACGCGCGAGGAATACTCCCGGAATCACTTGCTTTTCTATCCCGGTGCCCGGCTCTCCGACGCCGAACGGCAGCGGATGGAAAGCTACGACATCGGCATTGACGAGCTGACGGTCGATCACCTCGTCTACAGCATGAGCCGGCAGATCGAGAACAACTTCCAGTCGTTCTACACGGTCGCCGAAGAGCTGGCAGGCGAGCAGACCGCCCTGGCGATCGCGAAGGAGATCGGGCGGCGCTACGGCGGCCAGGGCTACGCGAACCTGCTCAAGGCGCGCGGCCGCCCCCGACGCGGCGAACCGAGAATGATGGCGCTGTACCAGGATCTGGTTCACGCGATCAGGGGTCCGAAACATGCGGCGGCACTGTTCGCCGAGTACGACGACACCCGCTGCATCGTGCGGCGCCGGCAGTGCATCTACTTCAATGAAGCCAACCCGCAAAACGGCAAGTACACCGAGGCCTTCGAGGCCGGTTGCTTCGAGGGTTACGTCGCCGCCGATGACAACTTGCTGCGGGTCGAGGTGATTCGCTGCGTCTTCCAGGGAGCCGACGGATGCGAGCAGCACTGGGTTTTCAAGCCGCCGCAGGACCGGCTGCCGGCGGGCTGAGACCCAGTGCCGCTAGTCCTCTTGGTCACCGACGACGGCCAGCCCGTCCAGAACTTGGAGTCCGTCGCCCTCGCGGTACACGACCACCGGGTTGAGGTCGAGCTCCCGGATCACCCGCTTTCCGGCCGCAAGCTCGGAGACAGTCGCGACGGCCGCGGCGAGCGCGCTGACATCGGCAGCCGCGGCGCCGCGCCATCCGGTGAGCATCGGCGCCAGCCGCAGCTCGTTGATGGCGGCGCAAGCAGCGTCGGCCGTCGTAGGCGCCGGCAGGATTGCCACGTCATGCACCAGCTCCGCGGCGACCCCTCCCGACCCGACCATCACGAACGGTCCGAGCCCCGGATCGGTGATCACCCCGATGATCATCTCGACACCCGGAGGAGCCATCGCTTCGACGAGGACTCCGTCGACCTGATCCGCCGGCACCTCGTCGCCGACCGGCTTGGTCACGGTTGTCCAGGCCTGCTCGACGTCCGCCGACGTCTTCAGATCGATCGCGACCGCGCCCAGCTCGGTCTTGTGACTGGCGCCGACGGACTGCAGCTTGAGCACGACCGGATAGCCGATGCGCTCGGCCGCGCCGACGGCCTCGGGGGCGCTGTGCACCAGCTCCCCTGCTGGCGTCGGCAATCCGGCCTCACTGAGCCAGCCCTTCACCGCATGCTCGGTGAGCGTCGTCCAGCTGCTGGCGGTCGGCGCCGAGCCGGCCGAAGGCTCCGGATCGCCGGCCCGGACGGCGATCGCCGCCGCCTGTTCCACCGCGCAGGCGACAGCGTTCGCCAAGCCGGTTTGGCTCCGAAACCACGGCACGCCAGCCTCAGCGAGCAGCGTGATCGCCTCCGGCGAAGGCTCGGTGTAGGTGTAGACGACCATCGGCTTGTCCGCCGCCCGCACGGCGTCGAGCAGCATCGGCAGCCGGCGGGCTACCGACTCCTGGTTCATCAGCGAGAGCACGACGACGAGGAAATCGATGCCGGAGGCGCCGGCCAGAATCTCCAGGGACCGTTGGACTCCGGATTGGTCCTGCGCGCCCCCGGTGTAGTCAACCGGGTTGCGACAGTTCGCGTAATAAGGCAAGAGGGCCGCTATCTCGGTGCGTTCACGCTCGCCGAGCTCGGGCACTTGCAGGCCGCGCGCGTAGAGCGCATCGGTCAGCCACGCACCGGCCCCGCCGGAGGCGGTGAAGATTCCGGCGCCGCGACCGAAAGGAACGGTCTCGGTGGCGAGCATCGTCGTCACGTCGAGCAGCAACTCCATGTCGTCGACCTCGACGAAACCGTAATGGCGGAACAGCGACGAGTAGAGGTCGCTGCGACCGCTCATGTGGCCGGTGTGCGACAGCGCAGCGCGCTGCCCTTCCTCGGTGCGACCGATCTTCATCACGACGATCCGCTTGCCGTGCACCGCGGCTCGCTGCGCTGCCGCCCGCAGCCTGGACGGATCCTTGAAGCCTTCGACAAAGAGCACGATCACTCGGGTTTCGGCATCGTCGACGAGGTAGTCGAAGTAGTCCATCAGCTCGAGGTCGACTTCGTTGCCGGTACTGATCACGTGACTGAAGCGGATCCCACGGGCCATCCCCTGACTCAGCACTCCGAAGGCGATGCCTCCGCTGTGCGCCACCACGCCAACACTCCCCGGTACGGCTGGAGCAGTCAGACCACGCTCGAAGTCGACCACCGGGCTGAAAGTCAGCGCGAACTGGTCCGCGGCGTTGAACACGCCCTCTCCATTCGGGCCGGCCACCCGGATCGGCCAGCGCGCGCAAGCTGCGGCCAACTCGTCCTCGAGCTGCTCACCAAGCCCGTCGGAGGCTTCGGCGAAACCGGACGTGAAGATGTAGGCGGCAGTGACACCGGCCGCGCCGCATTCGTCGATGACCTTCGGTACCAGTTGCGGTGCGACGAGTATCGCGGCCAAATCCACCGGGGCACCGATGTCGGAGACCGAGGGCACCGTAGGCAGGCCGCCGATCGTCGCGGCCCGCGGGTTGACGACGTGGATCGCACCGGAAAAGCCGTGCTGACGGACGATCTCCAACGGGCGGCCGCCCAAGCCACTCGGATTGCTCGACGCGCCGACGATCGCCAACGACCGCGGGCGCAGAAGTGCGTCAATGGCAGCTCGCACCGACTCGTTCATACTGGCTCCGTTCCAGGTGGTCACGCCGCCGGAACTCCGACAGGGAAAGTCTGATGGCTGAACTCGAATGGACCGTGTCCGACTACGTCGGCTTGCTCACGCTGAACCGCCCCGACAAGCGCAACGCGCTTACGGAAGCGATGATTCGAGAGTGCGTCGCACGACTCGATGCGGCGCGCACCGATGATGCCGTGCGGGTCATCGTCATCACGGGCGCGGGTGACGCCTTTTGCGCCGGCGGCGACGTATCGAAGATGGAACAGGGCGACGTCCAGTCCGTGGCAAGGTCGCCGCAGGCCTACGCCCGGTCCCATTTGCAGGCCGGGGTGCAACGGATTCCCCTCGCGATCGAGGCGCTCGACAAGCCGGTGATCGCCGCCGTCAACGGCAGCGCGGTCGGCGCCGGGATGGACCTCGCACTCATGTGTGACATGCGATTGCTGTCGACCGCAGCGCGGCTGTCGGAGGGCTACATCCGCGCCGGGCTGATTCCGGGCGACGGCGGCTGCTACTTCCTGCCTCGGCTCGTAGGCCCGGCGAAGGCGCTGGAGCTGCTCGTCACTGGCGACTTCATCGACGCCCAGGCCGCACTCGAGCTCGGGCTGGCAAACCGGATCTGCGAACCGGATCAGCTGCTGCCGCAGACCATGGAGCTCGCCGGCCGCATCGCCGCCGGCCCCCCGGTGCACGTCCAGCTGATCAAGCGCAACGTCTACGCGTCCGCCAACCTCTCCCTGCGAGACAGCCTGGAGCTCGCTGCATCGCACATGGCAGTGGTGCGCTCGATGAACGATTCGAAGGAGGCGCTTGCGGCACTGCGAGAGCGGCGGACCGGGCGGTACGACGGGACCTGACGCATCTCGATGGAAGTCGACCGATGTCAGGTGGTCCACACGACGCTCTGCAGTTCCGAGTAAGCGTGCAGCCCGAATGAGCCCCAGTCGCGGCCGACGCCGCTGTGCCCGAACCCGCCGAACGGCGCCTCGCGGTGCCGGCCGATCGTGTTGATGCCGACGCCCCCGGTCCGGAGCATGGGCGCCACCCGGAGCGCCTGCGCCCGATCGCCACTCCAGATGTAGTCGTAGAGGCCGTACTCGGTGGCGTTGGCGAGTGCCACCGCCTCTTCCTCGTCGTCGAACGGCATCGCGACGAGAACCGGCCCGAAGATCTCCTCACGGAAAACCGTGGTCTCGGCGGTCACATCGGTGATCACCGCCGGGGTGATGAAGAACCCCTTGTCGATCGAAGCCCTCTCACCTCCGACGACGATGGTGGCCCCCTCGCCCCGGGCCGACTTCAGGTACGACTCGACCCGATCGCGATGCGCGGCGGTGATCAGCGGCCCGATGACCGTCGCCGGATCGGTCGGATCCCCGACCACGGCGGTGCGCGCGAGCCCGGCGAGCCGCTCCACCATCTCGGCGTACACCGATCGGTGGGCCAGCATCCGGGTGGGCGCCGTACAGATCTGACCCGCGTGCAGGGTGAACGTGCTACCGATTCCCTTGGTGGCGCTCGCGAGGTCGGCACTCTCGAAGACGATCCCCGCACCCTTGCCGCCGAGCTCGAGCAGCAGTCGTTTGATGTCCCCTCCCGCGGCGGCCGCGATCCGCTTGCCCACGGCGGTGCTGCCGGTGAAGCTCACCATGTCGACGAGCGGCGAGTCGACCATCGCAGCGGTCTGCTCGGCCCCGGCGACGACGAGATTCACCACCCCCGGGGGAAAGCCGGCCTCATGCATGAGCTCGACCAGCCGGATGACGCCCAGCGGATCCTGATCCGCCGGCTTGATCACGACCGTGTTGCCCATGGCGAGGGCGGGCGCAATCTTGCTGCAAACATTCGACATCGGGACGTTGTACGAGGTGATGCACAGCACCACACCCACCGGAAGCCGGGTCGCGGACGAGCCCAGGATGCTGCCGTCTGCCGGCTGTGGGGCAAAAGGAATCACTCGCGATTGCAACGCATTCTCGGCGAACCAACGCAGCCGTGCGCTCGCGCTCGGCACTGCGGCAGCAGCGAAGGCAACTGTCGAGCCGGTCTCGGCCTGCAGCAGGCCCGGCAGATCCGGAGCGCCCTCGATCAGCTCAGCCGTGCGGATCAGGAGTGCTGAACGTTCCTGGGGTGACGTGCGGGACCATGCCGGAAAGGCCCGGGCAGCCGCCTCGACCGCAGCCAGCGCGTCCTCGCGGGAAGCCCGGGGCGCCGCCGCGACGATCGTTTCATTCGCGGGATTGACGATGTCGTAGCTGCCGGCCGAGCCCTGCCGGGGGACCCCGTCGATCCAGAGCGAGTACGTCACTGAGTGAGACCGATCCGCTGGAGGCCGAAGGCTTTGATGGCATTGCCGCGAGCGAGCTTGTAGATCTCCTCGTCGTTCAGCCCCGCACGGGTGCAGATGTCTGTCAGCGTCTGCTTGGTATGCGGGAAGGTCGTGTCGGCATGCGGGTAGTCGGTCTCGAAGCAGATCTGGTCCATGCCGATGATGTCGCGGTTGAGGAGCCCCACCGGATCGTCGAAGACGCAACCGTAGACCCGGCCGGCCATGTACTCCGACGGCCGGCGCGGCAGCATGGAGCCGAAGCTGTTCGGTCCGCGTTCCGACCACAGCGCGTCGGCCCGCTCGAGCACGTACGGCATCCAGCCGACCTGGCCTTCGGCGTAGGCGATCTTCAGCTGCGGGAAGCGGTCGAGCGTTCCGGAGAAGATGAAGTCACAGAGCGAGCCCATCGCGTTCTGGAACGTCAGGGTCGAGTTGATGATGTACGGCGCATCCGGCGAGGTTGCCGGCATCTTCGACGATGAGCCGATGTGCATGCAAAGGGTGGTCTCGGTCTCCTGGCAAGCTGCGAATACCGGATCCCAGTAGTAGTTGGGATCGTTCAGAGACGGGAGTCCGAGCGGGTAAGGGTTTTCCGGGAAGGTGACGGCGAAGCCGCCCTTTGCCGCGCAGCGTCGCAACTCTGCAGCCGCCATTTCCGCATCCCACAGCGGGAGGATCGTGACGGGGATGAGCCGCCCGCGGCCGCCCTCGCCGCACCAATCATCGATGACCCAGTCGTTGTAAGCCCGGATGCACGCCAGCCCGAGCTCGCGATCAGCGCCTTCGGTGAACGTCTGACCGCAGAAGCGCGGCAGCGTGTTCGGAAAGCACAGCGCAGCTTCGACGTGGTTGTCATCCATGTCTTGCAACCGCTCGGGCTGCTTCCAGCAGCCCGGCCGGACTTCGTCGTATGTCGTCAGCGTGAAGGCGAGCTCCTCGAAGCCGATTGCTGCGGACAGCATGCTCACCGGCGAGACAAGGCCGTCGTACAACCAGACGTCGGCCCAGGGAGCGTCGTCCGCCTCTACCCAGCCCTTGCCGCCCGCGCCGTTGCCGGATGCCAGGGTGAGCCGGCGGCGATCCACCCGCGGTCCTCGTTCGACGAACTTCCTCGGCAGCCGCGCCGACCACAGATCCGGCGGCTCGAGGACATGATCGTCGACCGAGATGATGCGCGGAATCGACTGCACCAGTGCTGCTCCTTCGCCGCGGACAGGACGCTGAGGGGATTCTACTTTTTGGATGCCTCATCCACAAGGTGGACAGGGGGTTCGACGGCGGTGCGCGCCGGCGCTAAGCCGATCGATAGCCGAGCTGCTCGGAAACGTGCTGCATCTCCTCGATCAGCACCTTCCGGTGCACTTCCATGGCCTTGCGAGTCCAGCGATTCGCCGGGCCGGTGACGTTAACCGCAGCCCGGACGTCCTGGTTGGGGCCGAAGAGCGGCAGCGCCAGCGCCGTCGCACCTGGGATGGTCTGCCCCTCGCTGATTGCATAGCCCTGCGCCCGGACCTGCTCGAGGGAGGCGTGCAGATCCGCACGCTCCTTCCGCGACATCTCCAGGCCGCTCTCGACCATCTCCAGCCGCTCCGGCGACCAGGCGACCAGGATCTGGCCGGACGCTCCTGCCGGTAGCGGAAACGTGCGGCCGACACCGGTGGCGGTCCGGATCGCCTGCCGGCTGACGAGCTCCGCCACGCAGAGGCGCAACACACCCATGGGGACGTGCAGGCCGACGGTCTCGCCGGTGATCGCCCGGGCCCGCTCGAGGTGCGGGATCGCCGTCACGACGAGCTCATCCTCATCACTGCGCTGCATCACCACACGCGCCAGCTGCATGATCGCAGGCCCGAGCGAGTAGCGACTCGATACGCGGTCGTGGACGAGGAAGCCTTCGCGCTCCAGCGCCTTGATCATGCGGTGCGTCGTCGGCAGCGTGAGCTTGGACCGCTGCGCAAGCTCGGTCAGACTGAGAGTCGAATCCTCGTCCCGCCAGCATTGCAGGACGCGCAGGACGCGATGAACCGCCTGCGAGCCGCGCTCGGCATCAGACGTGGACCGAGCATTTTCGGATGCCGCCATCGTCATCGCTTTCCACTGTTGACGGGCGGGATCACTCGCCACCCGTCGGGAGTGTATAGAGGGTGCGACTCTTCGGCCCGATTCCAGCACAGACCCGGCCGCTGCAACGAGCCCGCGTTCACGAGGTTCGCTTCGGTCGCGGCAGCCCGAGCCCCGCATTGGCAATGATGCCGCGATGGATCTCGCTGGTACCCGCGTAGACCCGGGTGATCTGGCTGTGCCGGAATGCGTACTCGATCGCCCCGACCGTGTGGTCGCCGACTCCGCGCGTGACCGGCAGGCCGGCCGGGCCGAAGATGTCGAGCAGCCGGCTCGAGGTGCGCGCCAGCGCCTCGGATGAGTAGAGCTTCGACATCGAGCCCTCGACCGCCGTGGGCAGCCCCCTGGCGTGCGACCAGCTGGCCCGCAGGCCCAGCAACTCGGAAACCTCTGCCTCGATCGCCGCCTCAGCGATTCGCATGAGCGCCAGCTGGTCGTGGGCGAGTTCCGGATCGGCCCGCACCGCCGAGATCGCCACATCGACGACGTGCCGGATCGCGCCGGCGAAAGTGCTGGAGTGCTCCAGTTCGAGAGCAGCGTTGGCCACGGACCAGCCCGCATCGACTTCCCCGACTCGCAGGCTGTCCGGGATCCGCACGTTGTCGTAGGTCGTGACGTTGGTGCGCTCGCCGCTGAGGGTTTCCAGCTGCGAGACCCCGAAACCCGCAGCATCGGTGGGAACCAGGAACGTCGTGAGTCCCTGATGCTTGCCGACGTCCGGATTGGTGCGAGCCAGCACGAAGACGTAGCTCGCCACGTGCGCCAGCGTGGTGAACATCTTCTCGCCGTTGATGACCCAGTGATCCCCGTCGCGCCTCGCCGAGGTTCGCGCCGCGGACGCGTCCGAACCGTTTCCCGCCTCGGTGTAACCGATCGAGATGATGAGCTCACCCCGGACCGCCGGGCGCATCACCCGCTCCTGCTGCTCCGGCGTGCCGAATTTCTTGAGCGTCGCCGCGACCAGCATCGTCGTGAAGACGCCGTCGACCGGCGCCTCGGCCCAGCGCAGTTCATCGCGCATCGCCGCGTGATCGGCCCAGCTCCTTTCGGCACCGCCATCGGCGTTCGCCCAGCTCGAGGCAATCCAGCCCCGCACGCCCAGTGCGGTCGCCACGGCAGGATCGGAATAGGTTCCGGTCGCTGCCATCTCGTCGTAGGCCGAGTCCGACATGCATTCGTTCAGCAGGGCGCGCACCTCGCTGCGGAAAGACTCGGCTTCGCTTCCCAGCCGGAAGTCCATTCCCTCGCGCTTGGCTGGGGACTCCTCCGATGCGCTTGCACCCCCGGGCGTCTCGAGCAGCCGGCTTCCCACGCTTTGGAGCACCCGAAGCCGGTCACCGATCATCAGCGACCAGCCCTTGATGCGCTGGAAGAAGTGCGGGATGTCGTACTCGAGGATCATCCCGTAGCCGCCGTGGAAGTGCAGGACATCGTCGGCAGCACGTCCCGCCGCCTCGGCTGCATAGGAAAAGGCCATTTCGGCAAGCAGCGGCCAGCGGCCGGGGTCGCAACTCGCCGCCCAGGAAGCCTTGCGCGCGAGCAGCGCAGCCCCGTCGGTCGCGGTGAGGTCTTCGGCAAGCCGATGGCTCACCGTCTGGAACGTGGCGACGGGCACCCCGAAGGCATGCCGCTGCGAGGTGTATTCAGCGCCGATGCGCACCACCCTCCGGCCGGCACCGGCGAGCAATGAAGCAGTCAGCGCGGTCCATTCAGTGACGGCTCTGGTGAAAGCGGCGACGGCGTGATCCCCGCTGGCGAGAGTGGTGATCTCGCAATCTGCAAGGACCCAATCAGCGAGTGGCAACCGGCCGAGAGTGGTGACAGCGGGCGGCGGGACCTCGCGTCGCACCGCGATCACGGCAGGCCCGTCGAGCGCGATGAGCGCCGTCGCGATCGCGCCGGCAGGCGTTGCCCGCAGCACCCCATCCCGGCTCGGCCGTGGCGCCAGAGTGACGAGAGCCCCGCCCGAGCTGATCTCGGTCAGCAGCTTCCCTGCCTCCGGCGAGGCCAGGGCACCCAGCAGCCGTACCGCGGCCACCGTCTCCGCCAGAGGGACGCTGGCCAGCCGCTCCCCCGCGACCTCGGCGATCAGCGCCAGGTCGAGCAACTCGGCCCGATCCTCGTCGTCGCCGAGCGACATCTCGAGCAAGCCCATTTCGAGAAACGTCTTCCACGTCGGCTCGTCGAACGCGCCTGCCGCCGCTACCGGAGCCGCGATGCGATCGAGCACCTGACGGTACGCATCGACCAGCTGCTGCTGGACGTCACTCATGGCCAGGTCAAACATTTGCCACCTGCTGACCGGACCGCTCTGCGACCAGCGCGGAGCGGCTCACCTTTGTCGATGCCGCCCGCGGGATCGAGTCGACGAACTCGACCGACTTCGGAAGCTTGTACGGCGCCAGCCGGTCACGGCCGAAGCCGATGACGTCGGCCTCGGTCAGGACCGGAGCCGACTCGGCGCGCTGGACGATCGCGTGCACTCTCTTGCCCCAGGTGTCATCCGGCAGCCCGACGACGACGACGTCGGCGATTCCGGGATGCTCGCTCAAAGCGACTTCGACCTCGGCCGGGAAGACGTTCGACCCGCCCGTGACGATCATGTCGACGCGGCGGTCCGCGAGGAAGACGAATCCGTCCTCGTCCATCCAACCCATGTCGCCCACCGTCGTGAAACCGTCCGGCGTGACGTCTGCCGTACGCTCGGCACCGAGGTAGACGTAGCGGATCCCGTTCGGCGGCCGCAGGTAGATGTCACCCACCTCCCCAGGCGGGAGCAGCTGCTGGTGGCCGTCGAGGATGCGTACCTCCGCACCGCGCCAGCCCCGGCCGAGGGTGCCAGGATGAGCGAGCCACTCGTCACCCCGGCACGCGATCGTGCCGACACCTTCACTGGCGGCGTACGCCATGAAGAACCGCTCCGGGCCGATCAGGTCGAACCACACGCGCGCGACCCAGGCCGGCAGCGGCGACGCACCCTGCATGACCCACTGCATGCTCGAGAAGTCGCGTGACCTGACGTCCGGCAGCTGCGCAACTCGCTGATACATCGGGGTCGCCCCCGTCATGCCGGTGATGCGCAGCTGCTCGATGAGATCAACGAGCCGGGCCGCGTCGAACTTCTCCATCAGGACGACGTTCAGCCCGGCGAGCAGATCGCTGGTGATGTGGAACCCGTTGTTGTGGTACATCGGCCCTGGGGTCAGAACCAGCTGCGGCCGCGGCAGCTCGCCCCACTCCTCGATGACGACGAGCGAGGAAGCGCTCGCCGGCGTGTAGATCGCCGGGGCCTGCCGAAGGATCACCTTGGGCGTGCCGGTCGAACCCGAGCTGCAGATCCCGGAGTGATGCGGCGAGACGACATCGGCGAGCGGCTCGGTAGACGCAGTCAGGCTGCGCTCGAAAAGCTCAACGGAGTCCTCGCTGAGCACCACTTTCGCAGCGACGACGGCGAGCAACCTTTCGAGCTCCCACTCCGGAAGGTCCCAGCGCATCGGGATCGGCACAGCGCCGACCTTCCAAGCAGCGAACGCGGAGTAGACGAACTCCGGCGAGTTGCGCAGCCGGATCGCCAGCAGGTCACCCGCGCGCAATCCCTCCCCGGCAAGGGTGCGGGCCACCTGGGTTGACCGCTCGTCGATCGTCCGCCAGGCCAGCTCGGTGAGCGAGCCGTCGGCTGCGGCGAATGTCAGCGCGGTCGCATCCGGGTCCCGCATCGCCACCTGATGAATGCGCCGGCCGTAAGGGATGCCCTCGACGTTCATGCCGCTAGACCCTCACTGGCCGTGTGTACATTGTGGACGCCACATCCAGATTGTAGAATACGGCGATCGACCGCGCAGCGCCTGGGAGGACAAGTCTCATGGTGGATTATCTGATCAGGGGCGGCACCGTCGTCGATGGATCAGGGGGTCCGCCCCGGGTGGCTGACGTCGCCATCACAGGCGATCGCATCGCAGCCATCGGCGATCTCGATGAATCCGCCGCTACCGTGCTCGATGCCACGGGGCTGATCGTCTGCCCCGGTTTTGTCGATCCGCACACGCACTACGACGCGCAGCTGCACTGGGACGGCTTCGCAACCCCGTCCAGCCTGCACGGAGTCACCTCGGTGATCGGTGGGAACTGCGGCTTCACGCTGGCCCCGCTGCAACCGGGAGATGACAGCTACATCCAGCGCATGATGGCTCGGGTCGAGGGAATGCCGCTCGAGGCGCTCAGTACCGGAATCGACTGGGGCTGGGAGAGCTTCGGTGAATTCCTCGACAGGCTCGACGGCCAGATCGCCGTCAACGCCGGCTTCCTCGTCGGTCACTGTGCTTTGCGGCGATACGTGATGGGCGAGGAAGCGTCGCAGCGTGAGGCGACGAGCAGCGAGATCGTGACGATGATCCAGCTGCTTCACGACGCACTTTCGTCGGGTGGGCTCGGGCTGTCCACCACCCGCTCGTCAACGCACTCCGACGGCGACGGCAACCCGGTCGCGAGCCGAATGGCGAGCGAGGGCGAGCTGCTGGAGCTGTGCCGAGCCGTCGGCGAGCACGAAGGCACCACACTCGAAGCGATCGTCGAAGGCTGCCTGAGCGGGTTCTCTGACGCCGAGGTGGATCTGCTCGCGGGCATGAGCCGGGCCGCCAACCGGCCACTCAACTGGAACGTGCTGACCCCGGACGCTTCGAACCCCGACCGGATCAAGCAGCAGCTCCGACCATCGGAGCGAGCCCGCAGGATCGGCGGACGGGTCGTCGCCCTGACGATGCCGGTTCACGCCGAGATGAACATGAGCTTCAGCTCGTTCTGCTCGCTGTGGCTGATCCCGACCTGGAGCGACGTACTGTCGCTCCCCCTTGCCCAGAAGACGGCCAAGCTCCGCGATCCGGAGGTACGCGCACAACTCGTGGCTGCCGCGCAAGGCACCCCGTTTCAGCGACGAACCGAGTTCGACAATTACACCATCGGCGACACGATTGCCCTCGAAAACAAGGCATTCGAGGGAATGCGGGTCAGCGATATTGCCGCCGAACAAGGCAAGGACGCCTTCGCCGCACTGGTCGAGATCCTGAGCCGCGACGAGTACAAGACAGTGTTGTGGCCGGCTCCGGGTCTTGACACTGACGCCGACTGGGCGATGAGAGCGCAGTTATGGGAGAACCCGGATGTACTCATCGGCGGCTCCGACGCGGGCGCGCACCTCGACCGGATGCTCGGCTCGACGTACCCCACCCGCTTTCTCGCCGATACCCTGCGCGGCCGCCGGCTCGTCAGCCTGGAGCGCTGCATCCAGCTGATGACCAAAGTGCCCGCCGGCCTGTTCGGACTTCGGGATCGAGGCGAGCTGCGGGAAGGTGCCTTCGCCGACATCGTCGTCTTCGATCCGACGAGCGTTGACAGCCAGCCGACGCGCCGGACCTTCGACCTGCCGGGCGACTGCCTGCGGCTGACCGCCGAGTCGGCCGGCGTCGTCAGGGTGCTCGTGAACGGCGTCGAGGCGATCCGTGACGGAGTCCCGACCGGATCCCGCAGCGGCACTCTGATGCGGTCAGGCGTGCAGACTGCGACCGTCAGTACGCACTAACCGGCGAGATAAGACGTGTGGACAGGAGCGGCCGTGGAGCCGTACGAATTCATCACCTACGAGCTGCTCGACGAGGGCACGATCGCACGGGTGATGCTTAACCGTCCGGAAGCGCGCAATGCGCAGAACCGGGGGTTGCTCGTCGAGCTCGACCACGCGCTGCTGCGGGCCGAGGCAGATGACACCGTGCGAGTCGTGATCCTGGGCGGGCTGGGACCGATGTTCTCCACCGGCCACGATCTCGGCTCGAAGAAGGCGCTCGAGGAGAACGCACCGGGGCCGCTGCAACACCCCACCCGGATGATGAACGGTGGCTCCCGGTCAGGGGCAGAGAAGCGGATGCTGCAGGAGTGGCACTACTTCTTCAACAACACCATTCGCTGGCGGAACCTGCGCAAGATCACCGTTGCTCAGGTGCACGGCAAGGTGCTCGCGGCGGGCCTGATGCTGATGTGGGCGTGCGATCTGATCGTGGCTGCTGATGACACGGTCTTCGCTGACGTCGTCGGCACCCGGCTGGGAATGTGCGGCGTCGAATACTTCGCGCATCCCTGGGAGCTCGGCCCGCGCAAGGCCAAGGAACTCATGCTGACCGGCGATGCGATCGACGCCGACGAGGCCTACCGGCTCGGTTTCGTCAGCAAGGTCTTCCCGGAAGCAGCGCTGGCCGACGAGACGGTGAATCTTTGCCGGCGTATCGCGAACCTGCCGACCATGACCTCGTTGCTCATCAAGGAGTCGGTGAACCAGAGCGTCGACAGCATGGGCTTCTACAACGCGCTTCAATCAGCGTTCACCATCCATCAGCTCAACCACGCCCACTGGGCCGTGCTCTCGGGAGGGACGCGGGCCACCGGCTCCCCCGAATTCGGCCTTCCGGACTGGCGACAGGCGCCGGAGATCAAGGTCAGCCGCCGCGACAAGGTCTTCGGCTGATGCCCGGCCTGGTCGATGGCCGCGTCGTCATCGTGACGGGCGCCGGGGGCGGCATCGGTCGCGAGCATGCGCTGCTGTTTGCGGCTGAGGGTGCGAAGGTCATCGTCAACGACATCGGAAGCGCCCGTGACGGCAGCGGCGGCTCCACCGCGCCGGCGCAGGCGGTGGTGGACGAGATCGTTGCTGCCGGCGGCGAGGCGGTCGCCAACACCGACGACATCTCTTCGTGGGCCGGCGCCGAAAGGCTCGTCGCCACCGCATTGGACGCCTTCGGCCGGCTCGACGTCCTGGTCAACAATGCCGGCATCCTGCGCGACCGGATGCTCGTCAACATGAGCGAGGCGGAGTGGGACTCGGTCATCAAGGTGCACCTGAAGGGAACTTTCGCGCCTGTCCGCATCGCCGCGACGTACTGGCGCGACCGATCCAAGGCGGGTGATCAGCCGGACGCGAGAGTCATCAACACGAGCTCGCCGTCCGGGATTTTCGGCAATCTCGGGCAGAGCAATTACGGAGCAGCGAAGGCCGGGATCGCAGCGTTCACCATCATCGCGGCCGGCGAATTGGGCAGGTACGGCGTCACCGTCAACGCCATCGCACCGACCGCCTTCACCCGCATGACCGAGGACCTCGGTGGCTACTCGTCATTGGACGACGATGGACGCGATGCTGTCTCGCCGGACAAGATCTCACCGCTGGTCGTGTGGCTCGCCAGCACGCAGTCCGCCGGCATCACCGGCCGGGTCTTCGGCGTCACCGGCAATCGCATCGCGGTCGCCGAGAGCTGGGCATACGGCCCGCACATCGAACGGAACGACAAGTGGCATCCCGGCGAGCTGGGCGAGGTCATACCGGAGCTGGTGCGCGAAGCGCAGCCCAATGCCGACAAGCGAGGCAACCGTCCCACACCGAGCTGACCGTCCGCGTCACCCGAGTTCGACTAGGAGGAGGTCTCGACCGTGAAAGCAAGCATCGACCCTGCACGCTGCCAGGGCCATGGTCGCTGCTACGACCTGGCCCCCGCGGTGTTCAGCGAGGACGACGAGGGCTACGGGCAGGTCGTCGCCGATGGCATGGTGGCCGCCACACAGGAGGCGGCCGCTCGCCGCGCCGAAGCGAACTGTCCCGAGCACGCCATCACCATCCTCGAGAACGGCTGACACGATGACGACCGGCGAAGGGGTCGACCGCAATCTCGAGGTGCGGCTGCAGGATCGTCAGCTCGGGTTCAGCACCGAGCCCGTCACCGATCCGGTCGAGGACTGGGCGACCGACTTCAACCACCTGGATCCCGTGTGGGCTGCCGACCCGTACTCGATTCAGGATGAGCTACGTCAGCGGTGTCCGATTGCGCACTCCGATCGCTTCGGCGGCGTCTGGCTGCCGACGCAGTATGACGACATCGCGGCGATCGCGTACGACACGGAGCACTTCAGCTCACGAACGGTCGTGGTCAGCACCATCCGTCCAGCGCTCGAGGTCGCGCCCATCGGCGTGCACCCGCCCATCACCTCGGATCCGCCCTTTCATCACGCCGCACGCAAGCTGCTGCTGCCTGCGTTCACCAAAGCCGCGATCGCCAAACTCGAAGCCGCGACCCGCGCGTATTGCCATGAGCTGATCGACGCCCTGCAGGGGCGCTCCGTCGTGGATGCTGCAGGGGACTACGCCAAGCACATCCCGATCCCGGTCATCGCGAGCATGCTCGGCTTCCCGCCGGAAGACGGCGAGCAGTTCCGAGAGTTCGTCGAAAACGCGGTCGAGGGAGTCAACGTGCCTCCCTCCGAACGCATGGCCCGCAAGGAAGAACTCTTCGACTACATCCTGCGTCAGATCCATGACCACATCGACAATCCGCGCGACGATCTGACCTCGTACCTGATCAATGCGGAGCTGCAGGGTCGCAAGCTCGATCTCTCTCACATCGCGGGAACCATCGGCTTGCTGCTCATCGCGGGAGTGGATACGACGTGGAGCGCCATCAGCGCATCGTTGTGGCACCTCGCCAAAGCGCCGTCGGATCTCGCGCGACTGACCGCGGATCCCGCGCTGTTGCCCGTGGCACTCGAGGAGTTTCTGCGGGCGTATGCGCCCGTCACCATGGCCCGGCTGGTTCGCGAGGATGTCCGTTGGAATGGCGTTGACATGAAGGCCGAGGACTTCGTCCTACTCTCCTTCCCCGCTGCCAACCGGGACCCAGCGCACTTCGATCGGGCCAACGAGGTCGTCATAGAACGCGAGAACAACCGCCACGCGGCGTTCGGCCTCGGCATCCACCGCTGCCTCGGATCCCATTTGGCGCGCATGGAACTGCGAGTGGCGCTCGACGTCTGGCTGGAGCGCATTCCTTCGTTTTCGCTGGATGACGAAGAAGCCGTCACCTGGGCGGCGGGCCAAACCCGTGGACCCCGCACGGTCCCCGTTCGCATTCACCCTTGACAGGCGCGAGGCAAGGCTTGGCGACATCAAGCGCCAGGATCCGGCGCGCGGTGGCTGGGGCGGCGCCTACGCGGGAATTGCCGCCCGATCTTCAACCCATTGCACGATCTCCCGAGTGGAAGAGCCTGGCGTGAAGACGCGAGCTACACCCATTGCTTCCAAGAGAAGTACGTCAGCTTCGGGAATGATTCCTCCGCCGAAGACAACGATGTCGGCCGCGCCACGCTCCTGAAGCAGCGTGGTTACGCTCGAAAACAAGGTCAGGTGTGCTCCGGACAGCACAGACAGCCCGACAAAATCGACGTCCTCCTGCAGCGCGGCTTGCACAATCTGGTCGGGCGTCTGGTGAAGGCCGGTATAGATGACCTCCATCCCGGCATCGCGAAGCGCCCGCATAACCACCTTCGCCCCACGATCATGACCATCGAGGCCCGGCTTTGCAATCAGTACGCGGACCTTCCGAAGCATGCTGCGATGCTACTGCTTCCCGACAGGAAGTCGGACCCGGCCGCCCCATCGTGCAAACCCATATGTCGGGAACACCTGCAACCAAAGGGAATCCGGCCACCGTGGGCGGCTCACCAGGAAGGCCTTCCAGGCTCCTTCACTGCGAAGCGTCATCGCGTCCGCTTTCCGTTCGGCTCAAGTCACGGCTGAAGACGCGCAGCGGCCGGGGAACGTTGTGCCCGGGCATCGACTGACCGCTCACCGAGGACGCAGCCAAGGCCGGCTCCGCTGGATGGGCGATGGCGGTTCCGATCCCTACGTGGTCAATTTCCAGTAGGAGTCCTTGCGCCGGATCTTGCCGTCGGCGCAGATGTCGAACAGGTCGCAGCCGCGCACGCTGACCTTCTCGCCTGAAACGGTGGTGCCGGTCAGGAGCCACTTCGAAACCGCGTGATCACCACACAACCAGTGCTCGTCGTCGCTGTAGTGAACGTCGGGGATGCCCTCGAACCGCTGTTGCAGCCCTCGACGGACCTCTCCGAGCCCGGTGAAACGGGTTCCCCATGGGTCGGGCCCTCGCGGTGACTCAAAAACGCAGTCATCCGCGAAGAAGCTCATGATGCGGTCAAGGTCGTGGGCATTGAAGGCGCTAAGGAACGCCTGCAGCGTCTCAGTCGGCATGGGGCAGGCTCGCACGCCATGGGGCGGCACGACAACACTTGCGGGTCGGCGTAGCCGTCGTAAGGCCGCGGCAGCGTGCCGATGATCGAGAATGCAGCACTCACCTCAGGGTGAATCGCGCGCGTTGAAAACGAATTCCGACGGGAATACCCGCCGTGTGCCTGTAGACCGGACTGCGGCTGGGCCGTTACGGAAGCGGGCGACCGTCAGCAGAGGAGGGGCGACGCATGACCACCAGATCGACAGAACAGTCGACATGCGGCCCAGCTGCGGGAGTCCGGGTGACGGTTCGCCCGCTGGCCTCACCCCTGCCCATCGGGCTACTCGCCCTGACGACTGGGTCCGCCCTCCTGTCCGCCAGGCAGTTGCACTGGGTCAGCACGGCGCAAGCTCCGAGCGTCGGCTGGTGCCTGCTCGCGTTCGTCGCCCCATTGCAGTTCAGTGCTTTCATCTTTGCGGTCCTCGCCCACGACGAGGGCGCCGCCACCGGACTTGCCGTGCTCTCCGGCACCTGGGCCGCCAGCGGACTGCTGCTGGTCGCGTCGCCGCCGAACGCCGCAAACCCGACCCTTGGCGTCCTGCTCTGCGCGGCAGCCGGTGCGTTGCTCGTCCCCTGCGCGGTCACTGTCGCGAGCAAGCCGCTGATGACGACCGTCCTCGCGCTGCTCGCGGCACGATTCGCACTGTCCGGCGTTTACCAGCTCCATGCCGTGAATGCCGTCCAGACGGCGGCTGGCGTGCTCGGCGTGGTGGTGTCATGCCTCGCCTGGTACAGCGCATGCGCTTTCGCACTCGAAGACGGGTATGGCCGGACGGTGCTGCCAACACTCAGGGCCAGAGGATTTCCTTCCCGGTCCTCGATCGACGACCCCGACGCCGTGGCCGGCGAGGCCGGCGTCCGTTCCCGCCTGTAAGGCATGGGTACTGAAGCCGCTCCGGTGACCAGCCCGCGGTCGCCTCAACTACCCGCGCCCCGCAAATATTGACCTGACACCCCGCTCACTTCCGGGGCGCGGTTCCGACGGGTTCTCCGGCGGCGTACTGGTTATGGCTGAGCACGCGCACTTCCCCGCTCACGATGGCGAGGCGCAACGCGGCGGAGAACGCCCCGGGGCCCCACGCCCGGGCATGAACCAGGGACGCCAGCTCGCGTCGGCTGGTAGGGCCGTGCTCGTCGAGTGCTCGGACGAGTGTCAGAACTTCAGCGTCGAGCGCGTCAGCCTCCACCGGCCATGAGACGGCCATGCCGGGCGATGCGTGCGAGAAGCCGGGCCCAGGCCGGAAGCGACGGGCCCCGGAGCCCTCGCGGCGGCGTTGCGCGCGGCGGCGGGCCTCGACCCGTTGCTGCCGCGCACGACGTGAGGCGGCGCGGCCGTCGTCACCGCCAGGCTCAGCGTCCTCATCCTTCTGCTCCCCCGGGCTGGACTCCCCATCGTCGCCGGACTCGGAGTCGGCTGCGGTCAGGGGCTCGGCGATGTCTTCCAACGACTGGTTCTCCGCATTGACCCCGAACAGCACCTCGAACACGCCGCCCACAGCCATCACCGCGGCGCCGATGAAGAAGGCGATGGCAACGTCGCCACGGCTGTTGGAGTTGATGAGTTGGCCGAACAGCACCGGTCCGATGATTCCGCCCAGGCCGGTACCGACGGCGTAGAAGAAAGCGATGGCGAGGGCCCGGGTTTCCATCGGAAATATCTCGCTGACGGTGAGGTACGCGGCACTGGCGCCCGACGAGGCCAGGAAGAAGACGATGACGATGAGTGCCTCGAAGAACCATGGGGAGCCGACGACTCCGCCGGCGAACAGGGCCGCCAGAACAGCGGCCGCGATGGCCGAGCCGAGGTACGTCGAGGTGATCATCACCTTTCGGCCGACGGTGTCGAACAGGCGTCCGAGGGTCATGGGGCCGGCAAAATTCGCGACCGCGTAGATGATGATGAATACCGGGACGAAGCTTGAAGAGACCTTGAAGAAGGTCGTGAAGAGCGTGCCGAGGTTGAAAGTCACGCCGTTATAGAGAAACGCCTGCCCTACGAACAGTGCCAGGCCGAGCGCCGCGCGACGAGGATAGAGCTTGAACGCGGTGCGCGCGATCTCCCGGAACGGGATGGACTCGCGCTGGCGGACAGTCAGCGTGTCGTCCGGCTCCGGCAGCCGATCGCCCGACTCCTCTTCGATGTCGGACTCGATGCCGTCGACGATGCGTTCGGCCTCTTCCTCGCGGCCGTGGATGAACAGCCAGCGCGGACTTTCCGGCACGTTGCGGCGCACAAGCATGATCGTCAAGCCGAGCACTGCGCCGAGTCCGAACGCGAATCGCCAGCCCAGGTTGGTCGGGAAGATCCCCTTGTCGAGGAAGAAGAGCGCGGCGGCAGAGCCACCGGCCGAGCCGACCCAGTACGACCCGTTGATGATCAGGTCGACGCGGCCTCGAACTCGTGCCGGGATGAGCTCGTCGATCGCGGAGTTGATGGCCGAGTATTCGCCCCCGATGCCGGCGCCGGTGAAGAAGCGAGCCAGGTAGAAGAACCAAGGAGCGAACGAGAACGCCGTGGCGACGGTCGCCGTGATGTAGATCGCCAAGGTAAGGATGAAGAGCTTCTTGCGGCCGAACCGGTCGGTCATCTGCCCGAAGAACAGAGCGCCCACGCACGCTCCGATCACGTAGATCGAAGCGGCAATGCCGATCTGGCCGGAGGTGATCGAGATGCCCGACCCAGCTTTGGTCAACCGGCTGGCAACGGAACCGACGATGGTGACTTCGAGACCGTCAAGGATCCACACCGTACCGAGTCCGATGACCACGAGCCAGTGAAACCGCGACCACGGGAGGCGGTCGAGCCGCGCCGGAACCCGGGTCTCGATCTCGCCGGTCTCTACGCTCATCCCACCCGTATTTCCGTGGAACGCGAACGTAATCCCTCCGCCCAGATCGGTGTTTTGCATCGCGCAAAGGGCATTCCAGTGCAATGGTTGCGTGTCGCGTGCTAGGTCACCGTCTGACCTTCACGTCCGAGGGGAACACTCTGCTGTGGTCATGCCGGCGGGGCTGCGGGGAGGCGGGGGAAAAGTCCTACCCCACCGCCGCAGCCGCTGGACGGTACGCGCGGGCCTTCGACCGTGAAGATCGCGCCGACCTCGGTCGGCGCGCGCCCCTCATCGGGCTGCTCCCGCTTCGCTTGTGGCGCTACGCCCGACACCTCCGGTCGCGCGGCGGCAACCATGGTCGATGAAGGAGCGTCGCCATCACTGATTCGGTCGCCCGCCGACTCGTACGTCTGGCAGCCGTGGTCTGCGACGCGGGCATCGCAGTCATCGGCATTTCAGGCTCCAGCGCCGGTCTCGGTTGTGACTTGCAGCTATTGCGCGAGGCCGGTAGCTGTCGTGGTTGAGGGGTACAGGACCTTTGTGGCGACCCGGGGAAATCAGCTTCCTGTCCCGGTACCGAGTGCCGGGACGGTTGCCCGCTTGCGCGCGTATGGCGGCGCCCCCTCGGTGACACAACACCCCGAGCGCCTCTGGTGAGCTCACACGTGCGCCCGCTTGCCGAGGCCGGCTGGCGCCGCGCCGTCCTCCACGTCGGCGGGCCGGCGCGCATGCAGGTCGTTCTCCTCCTCGCCGCGACGCTCGCGCTCGACGGCGCCGACAAGGGCACCGTCTCTGCGGCCGCTGGAGACCTCAAACAGACGTTCGGGGTTGACAACACCGATATAGGCCTGCTCGTCACGGCGTCCACGCTGGTCGGCGCACTCATGACGATCCCGGTCGGTGCACTGACCGACAAGGTGCGCCGCACCCGCCTGCTTTCAGCCAGCGTCCTCGTGTGGGCGGTCGCGATGCTCGTTTCAGCGAGCTCTCAGTCGTACCTGTGGATGCTCCTTTCGCGGGTGGCGCTCGGCGCGGTGACGGCGACCGCCGGTCCGACCGTAGCGTCGCTCACCGGAGACTTCTTCCCCGCTCGTGCCCGCGCCAGGATGTACGGCTTCATCTTGGCCGGCGAGCTGATCGGCACCGGCATAGGTTTCGGAGCCTCCGGGGTGATCGCGGGGTCCGTCGGTTGGCGACCTGCCTTCGCCTGGCTGGCGATCCCCAGCGTAGTGCTCGCATACGTGCTCTGGCGGCTGCCCGAGCCCGCCCGCGGCGGGCAAAGCCGGCTTTCCGAGGGCCAGGATCGGATCCCGGATGAGAAGGACGTCGACGCGCAACCCCAGAGTGACAAGCAGGGTCAGGCGCAACAGGCGATGCGAGAATCGCACGACAGCGATACCGCGCGACAGATGCGCGACAAGAACATCAAACCCTACGACGACCAAATCATTGGCGAGGACCCAGCGCGCAAGGGCCTGTGGTGGGCGGTCAAATATGTGCTTCGCGTGCGAACCGATGTCGTCATCATCGTGTCCTCGGCGCTGGGCTACTTCTATCTTGCCGGCATCCGAACCTTCGCCATCCTCTTCGCGCGCAGCCAGTATGGCGTCACGAAATCTGTGGCGTCCGGTCTCGTTCTGATAGTCGGCCTCGGCGCCGTCGCGGGAGTATTCGCAGGCGGCCGGATCACAGGTCAGTTGCAGCGCCGCGGAGTGGTGACCGCTCGAGTGATCGTGCCGGCGTTCGTCCTCCTCTCCATTCCGCTCTTCCTCCTCCCCGGCTTCTGGGTCACGACCGTCTGGATTGCCGTGCCGCTACTTGCTCTCGGCGCTACGCTGCTTGGCGCTGCGAATCCTCCGCAGGATGCAGCGCGCCTGGACATCATTCATCCCCGGCTGTGGGGCCGGTCCGAAGGCGTTCGCTCAGCCCTTCGACGCTCGATGGAGGCGGCCGGGCCGTTGACGTTCGGCTTGGTATCTGATCACTTGTTCGGCGGTCGTATCTCCGTCGGGGCGACGGGTTCGAGCGGTTCCGCCGCATCCGGACGAGCCCTGGGCGAGACGTTCATGCTCTTTCTTGCTGCCGTCGTCATCGCAGGCGGCATCCTCCTGATCGCGTTACGCACGTACCCGCGGGACGTCCTCACCGCCGACGCGTCGGTACGCCAGACGCTCGAAGACGATGACGCGAAGAACGAGGGCGCGGATGATGAGAATGCGCGTGTTGTAAGCGGTGCCGACAGATGAGCCGGCGGGATGGCGCACCCACCGCGGAGGCCGGCCTGCCGGGGCAGGCCGCCGGGAGGGCCCCTTCGCCGGGGCCGCACTCTCCTAGCAGCAGCCGCGAGCCGAGGGAGGCGGTCGAGCGCACTGCCCGGCACTGGGCCACACAGCTGATCGCCCGATCCGGCCTTGCCGCCCGCGGAGTCGTCTACCTGCTCGTCGGCTTTGTCACCGCTCAAATTGCGTTGACGTCAGCGGGCGATCAAAGGAGCGGAACCCGACACTCCGCAAGCGGCCCGGGAGCGGTTCACACGCTGGCAGGCGGCTTTGGTGGCCGGGCAACCCTGCTGGCCCTGGCCGCCGGTCTTGCCGGGTACGCGGTCTTCAGCATTCTCGATGCGATCCTGCATCACAACGACGCCGACAAGAGTAGGGCGAGGCGCTGGGCAGAGCGCCTGCTGTCGCTGTGGGGCGCAGCTCTGTACGCGGCGTTCTGCGTGTGGACAGTCCACGTGGCGCTATCGCCCAAGCCGGGCAAGACGTCCGCGGGCAAGTCTTCTCTACAGAAGGCGAGCCTGACCAGCGACCTGCTTTCCTGGCCGGCCGGGCAGTTCATCGTCGCTGCGGTGGCAGCTGTCATCGGCATCGCCGGCGTCGCGCTCATGCGGCGTGCGTTGAAGCGCACCTTCCTGGAGCGGTTCGAGCGCAGCGACATGTCACCGCGTTCATGGCACATCCTGGGGGCGCTCGGCGGCTACGGAATCCTGGCCCGTGCGCTTGCTTACTGGGTCATCACGGGAATGATTCTGTCGGCTGCTATTGAGAACAACCCGAGCCAGGGGCAGGGTCTTGATGGTTCCTTGCGCACCGTCGCGCGTGAGGGGTGGGGCCCGTACCTGCTCTTTCCTATCGCCCTCGGCTTCTTCGCCTTCGGGCTCTACCTGTTCTTGGAGGCACGCTTTCGCAAGGTGAGCGGTGACGCGAACAGCCGCAACGCCGACGCGTCAGGCGAGTGCCAAGCCGGCACGGACGACCACCCCGTCGCGCCCGCCTGAAAGGGTTGGCCGACCGGCGGGTGCGCACCGCGACCGTAGCGGGATCAACCCTGGTGACTTGTGACGAACTCCTGCGGATCGCGGTTGTGCGCCGATACGCCGTCAGCGTGCTGCGCCTGGAAGGTCACGAACTCGACACCGATCCGATGACGGACCGCGAGAGTCGCATGGCGGCGGAAGTCCGGTAGGTCTTCACGCTCCTCCTCGGCCATGTGGTCGCTGTTGGCGATACGCGCCTTCTGGACGCTTTGCCAGAAGCCGCTGCTCGCGACCGGATGCGCGCTTGCTTCCCGGACCGCGTCCCGGATCTCGTTGTGGTCTTTGATCGCGTCCTTGCTCTCGCTCGCGGCACTGTCCTCGCCGCCCGCACCCCTGCCGACGGCGAGCAGTCCGGGGTAGAAGAACTTCTCCTCGGCCGCAGCATGCGACTCAAGGAGGACCTTCAGTCGTGACCACAGCGGCGCGACCTGGTCGGCGTCATCTCGGTCGATCTCGTCGAGCAGGGCGAACATGCGGCGTTGCTCGTGGTGCTGGAGAAGGATCAGTTCGGTGATGTCCATAGCGACCTCCGGGTCGTTGCATGAGGGTGCTGCGCGCCGCGGGATCTCCGCGGCGTTGACGGCCGCGCGAAGGCGGAGCTCCTGCCGGCTACGAGGTAGGTTTCCTTCGCGTGCTCGCCGAAACGGGACTTGCGGCAGGCGGTCTATTGTTGTTATGCAACTCTTGCGCGGTGGCCAGCTCAAACAACCACACGGCGAGCCAGTACGCGCAAGCACTGAGGAAGCAGCTGACCGAACTCTGGAGCTGACCATCCGGACCGCCGCGTCAGCGCTTCGACTCGCGCCTCTCCCCCCGCCAGACGAGGAGGGCGGCGGTGACGACGACAACAACGGGGCCGGCCCAAAAAGCACGCACTCCCAGCCGCAACAGCCCGTAGGCGGCGCCGAGCATGACCAGCACGCCGGCGGCAGCCACCCAGTCATCGCCGATGATGAAGTCGTACCAGAAGCCCCCGAAAGACCGGATGGCTTCACCGATCCTGCGAATGATGGCACCCATCCTTACGCTCCCGCCTCTGCGCCCTTGTCGACCGAACCTGGCATCAGCCACCCCCCGCGCAAGGCCGCATAGAGGGTGAGACTGGCGAGCAGGTAGGTGGGGTAAAGCCAGGCAAGGCTGACGTCTGCCCCGGGCCAGTGAACGCCTAGACCCTCCAGGCTCCAGAACGTGCCGAACGTCGTGAGCAGCCCGCCCACAGCGAATTTCAGCGTTCGGCCGGGCACCTTCTCCAGCTGGCCTCGCATCAGCAGGCCGACCCCCCAGAAGACCAGCAGAGCCGCGCCGGCACCAATCAACGCCTGCGTGTACCCGCCAGAGCCGGAGCCGAAAGCGACCACGATGAACGCGATCTCGAGACCTTCCAGCAGAACACCCTTGAACGACAACACAAATGCGGTCCAGTCGACCGCGCCGTGACGATCGCCCGCCTCTACGTCGCTGTCTTCAGACGCCCCTCCCCAGAAGCCCTGCCCAGCCACGCGACGGACACCTTGCCGCAGCCACTGCAAGCCGAAGGTCAGCAGGAGCGCGCCGATCACGATGCGGGCGACGTCAATCGGAATGAGCGACAACGCCTGGCGCAGGCCGGCAACGAGCCCACCGAGCACCACGAGCCCGCTCACGGCGCCGAGCACGGTGGAGCGCCAGCCTCTCATCGTCCCGACGCCGATCACGATGATGACCATCTCGATGGTCTCGACAGCTGACGCTGCGAAGGTTCCGGCCAGAACAGCTCCGACGGACACTGCACCCTCCTCGCTTCGAGAACCTTCGGAGCCGTACCCGCGGTCGGTAGCAGAAAACCGAAGCTCGACGGCGCAAGCGCGCCTTCTCGCGGCAAAGAGCTAGTCCATGGCACGAGATCTGTCTGACGAATCGGCGCTGTCTTGACCATCAGGGGGTGTTCGGTCCGCGGCTCCGCCCGTCGGGTCCGACCCGTTCGCGGCGTCGAACCTGCTCGTCACCCGCTGAAATCCCTTGAACCGTTGTGCGGTTACGTACATCGAGTAGGCGCGGCGATCGCCCTCCGTCAGATCGACGTTGTCTGTGAACGGCGTCAGCAGTGCTCGCGGCCACAGCCGCCGAGTACGGACAACGTTGATCTCGGCCGACAGCATCAACGCGAGTGCTTCCAGGTAGATCCAGGCGATTGCTGCAAGGACCAAGCCGAAGGTTCCGTACACCGACCCGGCTCGTTCCAGCCGATGGGCGATGTATGCGGTACCGAACGTCTGCAGAGAGAGCCATGACGCCGCCGCGACGGCGCCGCCGCGGATCACGTCCTTGACGCGCAGATCGACAGCAGTGAGAAGCTGAAACGCCAGGCTGAAGAGAGCCAGGTTGATGGCAAAAGACAGCACATAGCCGACGGCCCGCAGCACCGGACCCAGACGCGCCGACAGCGGGTTGCTCGTCCCGACTGTGGTGGCGACCCCCATTGAGAGCACGATCGCCGTGCCGAGCAGCGCCACCAGCAACAGGCTGCGCAGCCGGGACTTGAAGGGATTCGGTTGCTCGTTGCGCGGTACTCCGTAGATCTGGTTGAAGCCCGCCTGTAACGCCTGCATAGCACCGAGAGCGCCGTACAGACTGATGATGATCCCGACGATCAGTCCCACGCCGCTGCCTTTGAAGTTGGAGACATTGCTGCGCAACTGGGGGCCGATGATCGGGAAGTTCGTCAGCGCCGAGTTGAGGATTTGCTGGCGCAGGTGTGCATCATTGTGAAGGAAGAAGCCCAACGCGCTGAAGAAGATCAGCAGCAGCGGGAAAAGTGACACGAAAGCGTAATACGTCACCAGCGCGGCCAGATACGGGCCGCGGTCGTCGAAGAACTTGTAGATGACGGCGAGGGGAAAGCCGATCCAGGCATGTTCTCGCTGCCTCGCGTCAAGGCGACGGACCAAGCTCACCTGCGGTATCTGCCCAGCAGCGCCTGAGGGCACGCCTTTCGCGCCGCAAACGCTGCGAGAACGTGCAGGCGACATCATCGCAACCAGAACCCGCATCCGACGCCGAGCCTCGCTCACGATGGCCCGCCCGTCCGCCGTACCTACCCGCTGGCGGCCGATCTGATGGGCGCTCCGGCTTCGGAACGGGCCCATGGGTATGGCCCGTCGGTGGCGTGACGCCTGCGAACGTGGGTAAACGCCGTTCTGGTGCGGAACCCCCTTTGACATGGTGGCTCGCGATCTCTCAAGGAGAAGCACGTGCCGGCTCGCTGGCTGACTGTCCTTTCATGGGTGGCCCTCGCTATTGCATTCGGGTGTGCCGCCGCAGTTGTGGCTGATATCTATGGCCGCGGACACCGGCAACGCATGGGCGTCATGGAAGCCGTGTGGCCGGTCACCGCCCTGTACTTCGGGCCTGCAGCCTTGTGGGCCTATCGCCGGTACGGCCGCCCCATGAGCGACAAGTGGCTCGCAGCCCAGGGGCTCGAGAGCCCGCCAGGCAAGCCGCACTGGGCCTCCGTCGCTGTCGGGGTGAGTCACTGCGGTGCCGGCTGCACCCTCGGGGACATCATCGCGGAGTTCTGCGTCTTTGGCCTGGGCGCCGCGATAGCCGGGGTCACGGTTTACGCCGAAATGGTCGGTGACTACATCGCTGCCATTGTCCTGGGTGTCGCGTTTCAGTACTTCGCGATCGCCCCGATGCGCAACGTGAGCGTGCGTGAAGGCTTGCTGCAAGCGGCGAAGGCAGACATCCTGAGCCTGACGAGTTTCGAGATCGGCCTGTTCGGCTGGATGGCGTTGATGAGCTTCGTCTTCTTCCCGGCCCCGCATCATCTGCATCCGGACTCGCCGGTCTACTGGTTCCTGATGCAGATAGGAATGATCATCGGCTTCTTCACTGCCTGGCCGACGAACGTCTGGCTCATCCGCCGCGGCATCAAAGAGCAAATGTAGCTGCCGCGCCTCCGCGGGTGGGCGCAGATATCGCCGGGGCACATCCAGGGCGTGATCGAGTCCACCGGACCCTGATGGCACCGAGCACCGCGCAATAGCCCGCGTAGGGCAGCTACTGCAACGAGCAATTCTGGTGCGGCATGTCGCGCGCGAGTCTCAGCGCGTTTACCCGTAGCGACCTCGGGCACCGACGGATCGGGCACTTGAACTGGCCGCCAGGAACCGTAGGCCGGGCCGGATAGGAGCGGTGCGGATGCCACGAGACGAGCCGACGTCGCTTCGCGCCATGCGGCGTACCAACCGCTTCTTCTCCGACCGGCTCAATTCGGCCTCGTTCGTCCGCCGCAGTCTCAATCACGTCTTCCCGGACAACTGGACGTTCATGTTCGGGGAGATCGCCCTGTACTCGTTCATCATCTTGGTGGCTACTGGTACCTACTTGGGCTTCTTCTTCAAGCCGGGTGACACGGAGGTCGTCTACAACGGGAGCTATATCCCGTTGCACGGGGTCACGATGAGCGAGGCGTACGCCTCGGCGATCCACATCAGTTTCGACATCCGTGCGGGCTTGCTGATCCGCCAGATGCACCACTGGGCTGCCCTCGTCTTCATCGCGGCCATCATGCTGCACGCCTGCCGGATCTTCTTCACAGCCGCCTTCCGGCGACCGCGGGAGATCAACTGGCTCATAGGCGTCGGGTTGATGCTGATCGCCCTGGTTGAAGGTTTCTGCGGCTACTCGCTACCCGACGACCTGCTGTCCGGTACCGGGCTGCGCATCGCGTACTCGGTCACAGAGTCGGTGCCGGTGATCGGAAGCTGGGCTGCCTTCTTCATCTGGGGTGGAGAGTTCCCCGGGAACAACATCAATGACCGCCTGTTCTTCGTCCACGTCCTGATCATTCCGGGCATCCTCTTCGCCTTGATAGCCGCGCACCTCGCCATCGTCTGGCACCAGAAGCATTCCGACTTCGGCGGAACGGGCAAGGTGGAAAGCCGCCTCGCCGGCTCCCGCGTGTACCCCGAGTACGCCGTGAAATCCATGGGCCTTTTCGCGATCCTCACCGGACTAATCGCTGCGCTGGGCGGCCTCGCTCAGATCAATCCGATCTGGCTTTACGGCGAGTACGACCCTTCCACCGCGTCCAGCGCGTCTCAGCCGGACTGGTACGTCGGCTTCCTCGAGGGGGGGCTCCGTCTGATGCCGGGGTGGGACTTTCGCTGGGCCGGAGTGACCCTCCCGTTCAACGTCTTCCTGCCCGCTGTTGTGCTCCCGCTGGCATTCTTCGGTCTGATGGCCATTTATCCGTTCCTCGAGGCCAAGATCACCCGTGACCGGCTCTACCACGACCAGCTCGATCGTCCCCGTGAGCACCCGGTGCGCACGGGTATCGGAGCGGCCGCGCTGATGTTTTACGGGGTGCTCTTCGCGGCCGGCGGCGACGACGTCTTGGCAAGGGCATTCAACATTTCAGTGAACGGCTTCGTGTGGTTCTTCCGCGTGAGTCTCTTCATCCTGCCGGTCATCACCTACAAGATCGCCGCGAGCTGGTGCAGAACGCTGACTGCAGCTGACCGCGGGCGAGAGCGGCACGGCATCGAGAGCGGCTACGTCGTGCGCATGCCTGAAGGCCACTTCGTCGAGATCTACGAGCCCGCACCGGTCGCACCGCTGCCGAACCAGGTACCCGCCGACCCGGAAGAGCAAGAGTTGCTTCAATCGCCCAACGGGGTGAAAGCGTTGCCCCTCAAGCTCATTCGCGCCGCCGGTCGGGCGACCGCGAACTTCTTCCTCACCGACAGCAAGTGACGGATTCGATCCCCGTCACCGCCGGAGTCCGTCAGGAAGCAGCTGCCTCGAGCAAGCGCTGCGCCTGAGCGGCCTGGACAGCCTTTTCCTCCTCAGTGATCCAGCGCCAGGTCAACCCAACCGCAACAGCTCCCAGGGGAAGCATCGCAATGATCATCGCCAGGCCCGCCGAAGCCTGAACCCACCCGACGACCCACACCGCCGGCAAGTCAAGGACCGGACACGCCAGAAACAAATACATGCACCGCATCGGATCGCTGAGCCGGCGCCGATACCCCAGGACCGGTAGCCAGAATACGAGCGCGCCGGTGAACAACACCAGATGCAGCAAGACGTGCACAAGCAGTGGTGGCTCCCACTTGCTCATGCCCATGACGGTTGCCGCATGAAGGATCACGAAGCACAGCATCGCCGCCGGTGCAGGCCAGTTGAGCCCGGGGTAGCGGAGCCTCGTGCGGGTCAGCACGATGAACGCCGGCGGCGCGACCGAGACCAGCAGCCCCATCTCGACCATGTGCAGGACCAGGTCCGTGTCGGTCATCGCGGGTCATCCTCGGATCGGCGCCTGCCACTGGAGAGTGCGAGCGCGATCGCTGCGGCTCCGCCCAGCAGGTGACTCCAGCGCGAGTCACCGGCGTGAGCCTGACCAAGCCTCTTCGAGCCGCTGGGCCGGGGAAAGGTGCTCGCGAGCCGGCCGGGATACGACGGGATCGAGTCCATGTCCGCCGCGACCAACGGCACCGCCGGAGGTCCGTCGGTGGTGACTTTCCCCAACGCATTGATCGCCATCGGATTGTGCGCTCGCGGCCGGAACGCGAGCTTCACCGCTCCTATCAAGGAAAGGGCTGCGAACAGACTCAGCCACCAGTAGTAGACCAGCGCGAGGGCAATCAGTACGGCGGCGAGTCCCGCCAGAACGTCGACCCCGACGCGATCGGTCAGCCGGAAGACTTCAGGGGTGTCGCCGTGTGCCCTGACACTGATCCAGACGAGGGCGCCGAAGACGAACATCGGCACAGCTGCGATGGCGTACACGATGATCGCCCACGAGGTGCCCCCCAGACCGATCAGCAGAGTCAGCAGCACGACGTTGGCCGTGGTCCAGCCGACGACAACAGTTGCAGGACGCAAGGTCATACCGGCACCGTCTCTCTCGGCTCGTCGCTGCCGGCCGGTAGGCCGCGTTCCGCGCGCGCCAACCTTTCATCGAGCAGCGGGGCGTAGCTGCTGATGACGGGCAACGCTCTTCCCGGGTCGAAGTTGAACCTGGTCGGCGGTGAGGCAGCAGCCCACTCCAGCGTTTGTCCGCCCCATGGATCCCTTCCCGCCGGAATCCGTCGCTTGAATGAGATGAAGACGTTGTAGACAGCGACCAGCATCGCGAGTCCCAACGTGAAGGCGCCGACGCTGGAAATCAGGTTGAGCGTCGTGAAACCGGCGCCGGCGGGATAGCCGGCCAATCTCCGTGGCATGCCGAGATAGCCCAGCGCGAACATCGGCAGGAACGTCACGTTGGTGCCGATCACCATCATGACGAAGTGGAGCCGGCCCAGCCGCTCGTCGTACATGAATCCGGTCATTTTCGGAAACCAGTAGTAGAGACCCGCGAACAGTCCGAAGACGCTCCCCGCGAACAGCGTGTAGTGGAAGTGGGCCACGACAAAGAAGCTGTCCGTGACGTGGATGTCGAGCGCGGGCGTTCCGAGCATGATCCCCGTAAGCCCACCGATCAGGAATTGTGGCAGGAACGCCAGGGCAAAGAGCATCGGCGTGCTGTAGCGCACGCGGGCACCGAAAAGGGTGCCTACGAGCCCGAAGTATTCAAGCCCGGCCGGGATCGACAGCAGCGTCGACGTGAGCGAGTAGTAGTCGTTGTCCGCCTGTCCGGTCGCGAACATGTGGTGACCCCACACGCTCATCGAGAGCGCCGCGAAGGCAAGCAATGCGAACGCCGTTCCCTTGTAGCCGAAGAACCGGCGGCCCGCAAACGTCGCGATGACTTCCGCGACAGCGCCCACGAACGGGAAGAACATGACGTAGACGACGGGATGCGCATAGAACCAGAACAGGTGCTGGTATCCGACGTTGAACAGGTTGTGGCTCGCCAGGGAAGGATCGACGCGCGCCAGCGCGATCATTCCCAGCGCGACCAGCAGCGACGGAAACGCCATCAGCACCAATAGCGTCGTCGCGATCATCGACCAGGAAAACACCGGGATCCGCAGCATCGTCATGTGCGGCGCCCGCATACGCAGAATCGTCCAGAGCACCGTCGTCGCCATGAAGATCTGTCCGACCGTCGCCAGGAACGTCCCCGCGATCCAGAGATCCTGTCCGAGGCCGGGAGAATTGACGCTGTCCGACAGTGGGGTGTAAGCCGTCCATCCGCTGGCAGCGGCACCGTTGGCCGTGAGAAAGCCGGACAGCAGCAGGATGGCGCCGAATACGTAGAGCCAGTAGCCGAGGCGCGTGCATCGCGGAGCCGCGATGACCGGCGCCCCCACCTGAAGCGGGACGAGATAAACCCCGAGGCCGATGGCTATCGGGGTCACGACGAGGTAGATCATCCCTGAGCCGTGAATGGTGAACAGTTGGGCGTAGGTCTGTGCGTTCACCACCTTGCCGTCCGGCTGCGCGAGCTGCGCACGCATGATCAGGGCAAGGGCACCCATCAGGAAGAAGAGCACGAGCGAGGTGCCGATTGTCAGCAGGCCGATGCGCTTGTGGTCACGGCTCGTCAGCCAGCCGCGGATGCCGCGACCCTCGGCGTAGGCCGCAGCATGGAGGGACCTATTCTGCCGGCTCATCCCTGCAGCACCTGGTTGTTACCTCCCGAGGCCAGCCACTTCTTGTACTTCTCGGGAGAGACCGCCTGCAGGTAGAAGTCCATCTCGTAGTGTCGGAAGCCGCAGAACTCGGCGCATCGACCGATCCACTTACCGGCATGGTCGATGGTGATGGTGAAGTCGTTGATGTGGTCAGGGAAGGCATCCCGCTTGTACCGCAGCGCTGGCACCCACCAGGAGTGGATGACGTCATCACTGGTGACGTTCACCTTGATCGGCTCCCCCACCGGCACGACCATCGTCGGCTCATGCGTGCCGTCGCACGTCCCGGTGACCGTTATCGGGTGCCCGGGATACGAGAACCGCCAGCACCATTGAAAACCGGTCACGTTGACCGTCACGGCATGAGAGGCGTGGAGCGGATTCTCCTGAGCCGTCGCGCGGAAGGACAGGAAGACGACGAAACCGACGATGCCCGCGATGGACAGCGCATAGGTCAGCTCGACCGGGTTGTTCTCCGCCCGTTGGGAAGCCGGCAGGTCCCGCCGGCGCCGGCGATGAGACAAGAACAAGGCAATCGCAATGGCCACGCAGACCGCAGTGAAGACCACGATCGCAATGGAGCTCTCCCACCCGAAGACGTCTCCGAAGATCTTGATCGGGTTCATCCCGGCTCCTCGAATCCTCGGGCCCGCGCCGCTGCGCCGGGCACGCACACACACCTGACGGACGGCTTCCCAGAGCCGCGGTATCAAAACGCGCAGCTGCGATTCTCAGCCGGTGAGGGTGCGCAGCACAGCTGCCCCTGCCGGATTTCACCCTGAGCCGTCGGGAAACGTATTCACCGTAGGACGGACCAAGGTCGTTCGCGGGCGCCAGCAGGCCGCGGTGGGTCAGCCCGATTGCCCGATTTGAAGGTGCAAGGCGATCACATCGAGATCCGAGCCGCGCTCGACGGGGTGGCCAAGGGTGCCTTCGATGACCGATCTGAGTTTCTCCCACGCCTTCGGATGAGAGGCAACGTACGCGTCCAGCGCCGCATCAGCGGCGCGATCGCTGAGCCGCTGGGCATGTGCGGGCAGCCCGCGACGACCGCGTATCCATACGCGAGCCGATGGGTTGGCTTGCAGATTGCGATACCACTGAGCCCTGGCCCCGAAGCCGGCAACGACGAAGTAAACGTCGGTCGACGGATGCCCGAAGACTTCCAGGACGACATACCGCCGCTTCCCGGAGGTACGGCCGACGTGTTCGAGCATGAGGATCCTGGATCCGAACAGCGCTCCAAGGCCGGCCTTGTAGATACCTATCGGGGCTCGCACGACCCACCGCGTACCCAACAGCCTGCTTCCCGCGGTGGCTAGCCGCGATCCCGTGGGTTTGGCAGGGACTTTGGCCACCGCAAGCCTCCAGAGCAAATGAGCAGTTCACCGACGTGTCTTGCAAACGCAGGCGACCCTGGGAGCGCCATTGCCAGTGACGACGTACGCCTTTGCATGTCGAACCGCTTCAGGCCGAAGCCATCACTGATGGACGCCCACGTGCTGCGCGCAATTACCTTCATCATGCAATAGGTGCACGCTACGCGCCATGGCGACGGAATTGAACAGACCCGGCGGGCCCTTGATCGGGATCACCAATGGCGCTGGCTGACCCGAGCCGGCTAGAGCTCGCAACGGCGTCGACCGGGACAGGCTCCGGGTCCGGCGCCGGGTCCTGCTCGGGCCGTGACGGTGCGTCGTCCGGGCCCTGGTCGAGCACGGGCGAACGCGTGAGCAGAACCACCCCTCCCACCAGCACCACGGCCGCGAAGCCCGCGCCTACTGCGTACCAGCCGCTACGCACCGACTCTCCGTAGCCGAAGACGCCCCAGGCTCCCGACACCACGGGGTCCAGGAGCGTGAAGCCCGGTTGCGCGGCGACCAGTGATCCCGCATTCAACGCGCCCTGAAGGATCAGCATCGCCGACAGCCCGGTGAGCACCATGCCATACGTTTGCCAGATCGCGAACAGGCTTGCGAACCCCCGCTCGGTGAGGCTGGAAGTGACGGACTTCATCAGAGCGACGGTGAGCCCGAACGCGGAACCCGTCGCTATGCCGAGCAGCAGAGCCCGGCGTTGCGGGCCCATGCGCTGCGCCGCCATGTAGACCACGATGACACCGCCGACGTTTGCCGACATCCCGAAGATCCACGTCAGCATCTGCACGGATTCATGTGGCTTGGGAGCGGGTGCGAGCGCGTACAGGACACCGGCCAGCCCGGCGGTCATCGCGATCGTGGCGAACCAATCGCGCCTTGCGGGAGAGCCGGACAGCACCACGCTTGCCAGCAGCAAGGTGAACGGCAACTCGACGATCAGGACTGGTTCAACGACCGAGATCGCTCCCTGGGTCAGCGCCGCGGCCTGCAGCAGGAAGCCGGCGATGACGGCCCCGAAGCCCACGATCCAGATCGGCCTGCGCAACACGGTAAATGCCTGGGAAATCAGCGATCCGCTGATCGGATGGTCGCGATGCGCCTTGCGCTGGAGCACCGAAGAGGCTGCATTAGCAGCTGCCGCGGCAACTGCCAGCACGTAGGTCAGCACGGGTGTGCGATGCGGCAGCCTGCCCAGCGGGGCCTGCGCGGGCTCGCATCAGCTTGCTCGCTCGAGACCAGGCTCATCCCATTGGTATCCCCGCGGGTGGCCTTCTTCACGCCGTGCTCAGACATGATTGAGTTCATCGACTGCCGCTTGCAGGCCCCCGATCGAGGCGAAGTCGACCGCGATGAAATTCGGCTGCCGACGTCCTCGCGCCCCACACAGCTTCGCCTGGTTGAGGATGAACGACTCGGCGTTCGCGACCGCTGCCTCGCGGCGACTGCTCGCAGCGCGGGTCACCCAATCGTTGACGAGCAGCAGCGGAGCAGTGACGTTGCCGCGGTTAGGTTGGCATGCGAGGGCGCGCGTGGACTGGTTGCGGAAGGGCGTGTCGGAAGCGTAGCGATAGAAGTTGCGGTACCAGCCTCCCGGCACATCCGCCTGTTCGGCGAATATGTAGACGCGCTTCCCGCTGGTGATCATGCTGCCCAGCGTGGGCCAGGCGCCCCGCGGATCAGCCGGCGGCGACGCGACGTAGGGCAGCAGGCCGCTGTCGTGGACCGCGCGGATGGTGTCGGTGGTGGTGATGGCGTCCTCGATGATGAAGGTGACCACCTCATCCGGGTTTTGCGCGAGCCATTCTGCTACGTCGTGCAACTGACTGACCAGAGGGGTGGCACCGAGTTGGCAGATGTCATGGCACAGCCACGTGCCCGAGCGTTGATAGGTCGCCACCTTGACGAATGGCGCGAGCGTCGCTCGAAGTCCGCTGGGCAGCGATTGTAGAAATGCCGTCGCCTGGGCGTCCGGTGTCCAGTAGTGGGTGTCGATGAGCACCGCCCGCACGCCGTTGTCCAGTTGATGAACGATCGAAGGATCCTGAGCCGGCCCCAGGAAACCGTCTTCGCTCGTCGCCATCGCGTTGTGGGACGCCGCAAAGGTGACATCGCTATAGGGTCGGGCGCATAACGCGTGGGAACCGTTACACACCAGCGTCTTCGCCTGCGCCGTCGGCGGCAGACCCGCAACTCCCGCGAGTAGCACGAGCACCGGCAGCAGGGAGGCCGTTCCCGTGACCCATGCCTTGTGGCCGACGCGCCGGCGCGCGATCAAGCGCGCCACCACTTCTCGCAGCAGCAGCACGGTGAGACCGGCAAGGACGGCCGTCGCGAGCAATTGGAGGGCGCGTCCCTGAACCTCGTTGATAAAGCGGGAAGCGATATCGGCGATCAAGCGCCGCGCACTCGGCGGGAGCGACGAAGAAGCGCCCGTCAGCGGATGAAACGCGACGAACGCGAGATGTCGCAGCAGCACCAGCACGAGGGCGCTGAGTGCAACCGCGCCCATGACTACCCCGACAGCGGCGCGCACGAGACCGGCATGCGACCAGTGACCGAGCCGACTCGCCAGAAGCAGCAGCGCTGCCATGAGGGCCAGCGCGAACAGTTCCAGCCATTGCAGTATCCCGCCGACCGGATGAATCCCCGACAGCGTCCGGCCGACAACAGAGCTGCGAAGGGGCGCCAGCGAAACGGTCAGGTTCAGCTGATCACCGCGCTGGAGCCGTTGGCTCAGATCGGCGCTGGCCTGACCGACGCCTCGAAAGACCAGCGGACCGATGAGCGAGAGCGCACCTGCCAGATCACCCTGCGCCAACTGGACCTGAAGTGGGGCGGCGACCGACGCTCGCGACGCGGCCGGAATCGCTCGCAGCACCGCCTGGGCGACGTCATGACTCTCTTGGACGGTCAGGCTCAGGCGCGGCAGCTGCGCCGGCAACCGGCCGGCACCGATGTCCGCGACGGCGGCCAGCACCTCAGCGGTGAACCGCCTGACGCTGCCGGCGTTGTAGGTAGGCGCCTGCGAAAGCGCTCGCCCGACGTAGCGATTGACAAGCGCGGCGATATTGCTGAACACCGGCTGCAAATCCAGCCGGAGGTCCAGGTGGTCCACGCGACCCTTGGCATAGGCGAGCATCTGGTCGAGCTGAGCGTCGACCATCCCGCGCAACGTCGCCGGCGGCAGCACCACCCGCAGATTCGCAGTGATCAAAGACGGGGCGATCGGCAACCGGGCCAGCAGGTCGTCGGTGACGGTCGCGGCCCCGGGGTCGGGAAGCACCTGGGTGTACAGCCGGTCATACGCATGGGTGTCGGCCAGCGCATTGTCGTAGGTGGCCCGGCGCAGAACGGTCGAGCGGGCCGTCTCCCCGCCGATCGCCAGTACCCCGCAGCACACGGCGAACACCAGAAGCACAGCGATCTGCGCGCGGGCTGGGCAGACGGTGGTCCTACGGCGTTCCGCACAGTGTTTCCTCATCCACCCCACCGGCTGTGAGCGTAGGCCATCCGACCAGGCTCGTGAGGCCTCCCGCGCTCCGGCACGCCTGCCGGCGGTCGCTTCAGCGCGACCAGCGCCAGCACGGCCGCCGCGCACAACAGGGATCCGGAGAGGGTCAGCGCTACGTGAAGCCCGTCCCCGAACGCTTGGTAGGCCGCGGAAATGACTCGGTCGACGATAGCCGAGGTACCTGAGGGGGCTTGGCTCTGTGCGGCTTGCTGGTTCGGCACCCCGCCATGAGTGATCGCGTTGAGCACGATCGACTGGAACTTGGCCGGGATCCCGATCGCGTTCAGCCGGCTCTTCAAGGAGCCAGTCAGTTGGGCATTCACCACGGCGCCGAGCACGGCGACTCCGACGACCGATCCGAGCTGGCGGCTCGTATTTGTCACCGCGGCGGCCATCCCCGAACGCTCGGCCGGAACCAGGTTCAGCACCGTGGACGTGATGGGCACCACCGCTATTCCGAAGCCGGCTCCGACGAGCAGCAGCGGCCCCGCGACCGCGCCGTAGCTGACATCGGGCCGGAGCACGACATCGGCGAGCAGGACGCCTGCCCCGGCGAGCGCGCAGCCCACCGTCATGGGGATGCGCGGGCCAGCCGTGCCAACCCATCGGCCGGTGAAGACGGCGGCCAGCACCATCGCCGCGGTCATCGGCAAGAATTGAACCGCCAGCCCCGCCGCTGAGTATCCGGCGACCACCTGCAGGTACAGCGCAGTGAAGAAGAAGATCGAGAACATCCCGAAGAAGACCAGGAAAGTAATGGCATTGGCGGCGCTGAAGGCCGGTGTGCGAAAGAGTGCAACGTTGATCAACGGGTCACGACGCCCACGCTCAAGGACCAGAAAGGCGCACCCCGAAACGAAGCCGACAGCGAACAAGGCGATCATGAGCGGGTTCGAATAGCCGCTGCTTTCACCCTGGATCACGGCGAAGATGGTCGCGACAAGCGCCAGCACGCCCAGGCCCGCGCCCGATGCGTCGAAGCGGCGCCCTTCGGGATCGCGGCTTTCCGGCAAGGTGAACGCGGCTGCCAAGAAGCAGCCGAGACCCAGCGCCAGGTTGAACCAGAACACCGCCCGCCAACTGCCCACGGCGACAAGGCCGCCCCCGATGACCGGGCCGAGCGCGAGGGCCAGCCCCGAGACCGCGGCCCAGATCCCGATGGCGCGGGCCCGCTGGGTGCGCTGCGGGTAGATGTGACGAATCATCGACAGGGTTCCGGGCTCGCTCGCGGCGGCACCCAGCCCCATGACGGCGCGGCCGGCGATCAACGTCGCACCATCCGGAGCGATCGCACAGACCACGGACCCGGCACAGAAGATCCCTACCCCGGTGAGCATCACTGCCTTACGTCCCCAGATGTCACCCAGCGTGCCGCCGACCAGCAGCAAGCCGGCGAAGACAAGAGCGTAACCATCGACGACCCATTGCAGTGCGGTGACTCCCGCATGCAGGGTCGACTGAACGTCGGCCAGCGTTACGCTGACGACTGTGTTGTCAAGGAACGTCAAGAAGAGTACTGACGTGATCGCAACCAAAGACAGCCGCGAACCAGTGTCAGCTGCTTGCGTTCCTTTCATGAGCGGCTCCGCGTTGGACTCGTCGGGTCGGCCGGAGGCTGCCGTCGGTCGTCGTCCCTAGACATTCCTTTTGCCAGCAGACGTGCCCTATCCCGCGTGATGCAATCGTTGCGCTGCGCACACGCCCGCCGCCCGAACGTGTACTACGTGCGGGTAATAGCGCTAGCCCGGTTGGTCACCGGGCTGCGCGGGCGCGGCGCGCTGCAGGCCTTCAGCGCTGACCTTCGGAAATTGCATTGCCGTCGGGGATTACCTTCCCGCACAGGGGGAAGCGGCCGGTCATGGGCGTTCCACAGTCGGTGTCGGGTTGGCCTGTGTTGCGACAGTTGCTCGGTGACGATGCGCTCGCGCGTGGGGCGGCTGCGAAATCACGGCGCTCCTTTGAGCTGACCCCGCGCACGAGTGCGGCGGACAACGTGGTGAAGAGCGTCTGCCCGTACTGCGCCGTGGGCTGCGGCCAAGACATCTATGTCAAGGACGGCGAGGTCGTCCAGATCGAAGGCGATCCGGACAGCCCGGTATCGAGAGGTCGCCTGTGCCCGAAGGGTTCGGCCAGCAAGCAACTCGTGACGAGCCCTGGCCGTGAACACACGGTGAAGTACCGGCCGGCGCATGGAACCGCTTGGGAAGATCTTGATCTGGATACGGCGATGGACATGATCGCCGACCGCGTGATCAAGACGCGCCGGGAGAGCTGGCAGTGGGAAGAGGACGGCAAGCGGACCCGGCGCGCGATGGGAATAGCGAGCCTCGGAGGAGCGACCCTCGACAACGAGGAGAACTACCTCATGAAGAAGCTCTACACGGCCATGGGTGCGATCCAGATCGAGAACCAGGCGCGTATTTGACACAGCTCCACCGTTCCCAGTCTGGGAACCTCGTTCGGTCGCGGTGGCGCCACCACGTTCCAGCAGGATCTGCAGAACGCTGACTGCATCATCATCCAGGGTTCCAACATGGCCGAGTGCCATCCGGTGGGATTCCAATGGGTGATGGAGGCCAAGGCGCGCGGCGCGAAGATCATTCACGTTGACCCGCGGTTCACCCGTACCAGCGCTGTCGCGGACCTTCACGTGCCGCTACGAGCCGGCTCGGACATCGCTTTCCTCGGCGCCTTGATCAACCACGTCCTCACCGAGGAAAAGGACTTCCGTGAGTACGTGGTGGCCTACACCAACGCGGCCACCATCGTCGGCGACGACTTCCGCGACACCGAGGATCTTGAGGGGTTGTTCTCCGGATTCGATGACGGGGATCGCAAGTACGACTCCTCGAGCTGGCAGTACGAGGGCACCAGCGTGGCGGCCGCTTCCGGGCATCGCGATACCCAGTACGACAAGCGCGCGGGCCACGACGCTTCGTCCTCAACCCAGCAGAGCGCAAAGGGTGACAGCCACGGAAGCGGCGGCCCGGCTCTCGAGGGCGAGCCGCAGACCGATGAGACGCTCACTCATCCACGGTGCGTGTACCAGATCCTGAAGCGGCACTTCGCGCGCTACACGGCCGAGATGGTCCAGGACGTCTGCGGAATCTCTGCAGAGCAGTTCTACGAAGTGGCGGAAGCGCTGACGTCGAACTCCGGGCGCGAACGCACCTCCGCTTTCGTCTATGCCGTCGGATGGACCCACCACACCGTCGGGGTGCAGTACATCCGAACAGCGGCCATTCTCCAGTCGCTGCTGGGCAATATCGGCCGGCCGGGCGGCGGAATCCTGGCGCTGCGCGGGCACGCGAGCATCCAGGGTTCCACCGACATCCCCACGCTCTACAACCTATTGCCGGGCTACATCCCCATGCCTCACGCGCATCAGCACGAGACGCTGGAGGACTTCGTTTCGGCGGATGCCGGCAAGCAGGGCTACTGGGGCAACATGGGCGCCTACACGGTCAGCTTGCTCAAGGCCTGGTGGGGCGACACCGCCACCGCCGACAACGACTTCTGCTTCGACTACCTGCCGCGGCTCACCGGCGATCACGGCACGTACAACACGGTGATGCGCCAGATCGACGAAGGTGGCGGCGGATATTTCCTCGTCGGCGAAAATCCGGCAGTGGGTTCGGCCAACGCCAAGATGCAACGCCAGGGGCTGGCGAACCTGGACTGGCTTGTCGTTCGCGACGTCGTGATGATCGAGAGCGCGACCTGGTGGCTCGACGGCCCGGAGATTCAGACCGGCGAGATGAGGACCGAAGACATCGCCACCGAAGTCTTCTTCCTGCCGGCGGCCGCGCACACGGAGAAGAGCGGCAGCTTCACCAACACCCAGCGGATGTTGCAGTGGCACCATCAGGCCGTCGAACCCGCCGGCGATGCCCGCAGCGAACTCTGGTTCTACTTCCACCTCGGACGGATCATCCGGGAGAAGCTCGCCGGCTCGACCGACGAGCGTGACAGGCCGTTGCTAGAGCTGACGTGGGATTACCCGACCGAAGGCAGCTATGACGACCCCGTCGCGGAAGCCGTGCTCGCCGAGATCAACGGCTTCGACGGCGACGGGAAGCCTTTGAGCTCCTACACCGGCCTCAAGGACGACGGCTCGACGACCTCCGGTTGCTGGATCTATTGCGGCGTGTATGCCGACGGCGTCAACCAGGCGGCCCGCCGCAAGCCCGGCAGCCAGCAGAGCTGGGTGGCGCCGGAATGGGGATGGGCGTGGCCGGCCAACCGGCGCATCCTCTACAACCGTGCCTCTGCCGATCCTGACGGCAAGCCCTGGAGTGATCGCAAGGCATACGTCTGGTGGGACGAGAGCGAGAGCAAGTGGACCGGACACGACGTCCCTGATTTCCAGCCGACGAAACGACCCGACTACCGGCCTCCGGAAGATGCCAAGGCCGAGGACGCCATCGCCGGCACCGAGCCGTTCATCATGCAGACGGACGGCAAGGCGTGGCTCTACGTTCCTACTGGGCTGACCGACGGGCCGCTGCCGACGCACTACGAGCCGCAGGAATCACCCTTTGCCAATCCGTTGTATGCCCAGCAGAGCAACCCTGTGCGCGAGACCTACTCGCGCCGCAGCAACCGCTATCACCCATGGGGTGACCAGCCCGGCAGCGAGGTCTTCCCGTACGTCTTCACGACCTACCGGCTGACCGAGCATCACACCGCCGGTGGCATGAGCCGCGGCTTGCCATACCTGGCGGAACTGCAGCCCGAGTTCTTCTGCGAGGTCAGCCCCGAGCTTGCCCGCGAGCGCGGGTTGCGTCACAACGAGTGGGCCACGATCATCACTGCCCGGACGGCCATCGAAGCTCGGGTCATGGTGACCGACCGGGTGGCGCCGCTTCGCGTCCAGGGACGCATCGTGCATCAGGTCGGGCTGCCGTATCACTGGGGACCCAATCTGCTCAGCTCCGGCGACGCGGCCAACGAGCTGGTCCCGATCTCTCTCGACCCGAACGTGCACATCCAGGAGACCAAGGCGGCCACCTGCGATATCCAACCAGGCAGGCGCCCTCGCGGGCCGGCCCTGCTGGCCTACGTCGAGGAGTACCGCGTCAGAGCGGGCATCACCGAATCCACCGGCATGGAGGCACGGACCACATGACGCTGTCATTCCTGGGGTCGCCCAACCCCGCAGCGAGCGCGGGATATGCCGATCCGCCCGCACGCAAGGGGTTCTTCACCGATACGAGCATCTGCATCGGCTGCAAGGCATGCGAGGTCGCGTGCAAGGAGTGGAACTCTGTCCCCGAGGACGGGCTGTCTCTGAGCGGCATGTCGTATGACAACTCGGTCGGACTCGGCGCCTCGACGTGGCGCCATGTCGCCTTCATCGAAAAGCGCGGCGAGGCGCTGTCCCGCGAAGGCCTCGCCAGCGCCGAGCGCCCGCCGCAGGATCTCGGCATTCCCGTCGCGGCTCTGCCGGGCGCAAGCGCGGAGCCCGAAGACCGCACCTCCTTCCGTTGGCTGATGGAATCCGACGTCTGCAAGCACTGCACCCATGCTGCCTGCCTTGATGTCTGCCCCACCGGCGCGTTGTTTCGCACCGAGTTCGGCACCGTGGTGGTGCAGAACGACATCTGCAACGGCTGCGGGTACTGCGTTCCCGCCTGTCCCTACGGAGTCATCGAGCGTCGTGACGGGCCGGCAGGCGATGAGGCAGTCGGACTCGCGCAAAAATGCACCCTGTGCTACGACCGGCTCTCCGACGGCATGGAACCCGCCTGCGCGAAAGCCTGCCCCACCCAATCGATTCAGTTCGGCGATCTCGACGAGCTCAGAGAACGTGCCCAGCTCCGGGTCGACGCGCTTGTGGAGTCCGGTGTTGCCGATGCGCAGCTGTACGGCGCTGACCCGGGCGACGGCGTCGGCGGCACCGGTGCGTTCTTCCTCCTGCTTGACAAGCCGGAGGTATACGGCCTGCCCCCGGACCCGGTTGTCACCACCAGGGACTTGCCGCAGATGTGGCGCAATGCCACGCTCGCGGCGGTCTCTCTCGTCGCCGGCGCTGTCATCGCCTTCGCCGAGAGGCGACGGTCATGACGCAGCCGCACAGCGATGGCACCCTCGGCGCACCCCCGGGCCGGCGTGGTAGCCGCCGCGGACGAGGCAAGGGCGAGCGCGCGATGGTGCCCGATGCCCACTTCACGTCCTACTACGGCAAGCCCGTCGTCAAACCATCCCCCTGGACCGCTGACATCCCCGCCTATCTGTTCCTCGGCGGCCTGGCCGGCGGCTCGTCACTGCTCGCTGCCGGTGCTGATCTCTCGGGTCGGGCGACGCTGCGAAAGTCCTCCAGATTCACTGCCGCGGCTGCGTTGGCTCTCAGTTTCGGCGCGCTGGTGCACGACCTCGGCAGGCCTGCGCGCTTTCACCACATGCTGCGGGTCGCCAAGCCGACATCCCCGATGAGCGTCGGCACCTGGGTCCTCACCGGCTATGGTCCGATGGCCGCGCTCGCTGCCGCCGGCGAGGCGCGCGGCCTGCTGCCGGCCAAGCTGCGCAAGGGGATTTTGGGCAAGCTGCTCCCCGGCGTCGGAAGATGGGCCGGGCTTGGCGCGGCGATGATGGCGCCCCCACTGGTCTCTTACACCGCAGTGCTCATCAGCGACACTGCGACCCCAGCCTGGCATGACGCTCAACATCAGCTGCCGTACCTGTTCGTCAGCAGCGGTGCATCCGCTGCCGGCGGTATGGGCATGCTTTTTGCTCCGCTGAGGGAAGCCGGACCCGCCCGAAGGATGGCCGTCGCAGGTGCTTTGGCGGAACTCGCGACCGGCCAAGTGATGGAGAGGGCGATGGGGCTGTCCTCCGAGGAGCTGCACAACGGCTCGGCCGGTAGATACATGCGGGCCGCACACGTATGCACCGCCCTCGGTGCGGCGATTGGCTGGGCGTTCGGAGGCCGGAGCCGCCTTGCCGCAATCACTTCCGGTACGGCGCTGGTGGCCGGCTCGGCATTCACCCGGTTCGGCATCTTCCACGCCGGCCAGCAATCAGCTGCCGACCCGCGCTACACCGTCATCCCCCAACGCGAGCGACTCGATCAGGCGCGCGCGGCAGCCAACGAGTCCTGAACGAATCAACGCGCCTGCCAGCGGTCGGCCTCGGGGCGCAACGTCATGCCGTGCCCGGCGGCGTCCGTCAACTGGAGCGCGCCGCGGGCGACGACGGGCAGCCCATCGACAAGCAGCGGCTCGAGTCGGGCATGGTCGGCAAACCACTCGACGTGCCGCAGGTTGGGCACGGCTGCGGCGACCGGCGCGTGTAACGAGGGAGCGCAGTGCGCGCTGATATCCAGGTTGTAGGAGGCGGCGATTGCGGCGCAACGCAGCCATTCGGTGTAGCCGGCGCAGCGGGTGACGTCCACCTGTAGGCAGTCGACGGCGGCGGCGGCCAGCATCCGCTGCACGTAGAGGGCGGAGTCGGCGTACTCCCCGGCGGCGACGTCGCACCGGAGCTGACCGCGCAGCCGCGACAGGCCGCTCAGGTCGTCGGAGGAGAGCGGTTCTTCGAACCAGACGACACCCAGTTCGTCGTAGGCCCCGCCCATCCGGACAGCTTGGCCGCAACTGTAAGCGCCGTTTGCATCGACCATCAGATCGACGCCCGGGCCGACGAGGTCGCGAAGGAGGCTCGTGCGCTGCAAGTCGCGCTCGGGGGCAGCCCCCCAGGACTCCCCGACTTTGATCTTTACGGCACTGCAGCCGGCAGTGAGCCAGCCGTCGACCTGCTCGCGCAGCTCGTCGTCGGTGAGGCTGGTGAAACCGCCGCTGCCGTACACCGGAACGCTTTCACGGGCACGCCCGAACAGCGCGTGCAGTGGGACATCCAGGAGTTTGGCCTTCAGGTCCCACAGCGCGATATCGACTGCGGCGACGGCTGCCGAAACGACGCCGGGACGGCCGAGGTTCCGGCAAGCCCGGATCATCGCCTCCCAGCTTCCGGGGACGTCACACACGTCCCGGCCACGGACGACGTCGGCAAGCTCGCCGGTGACGATGTCAGCCGCCGCGGGGCTGCTGTAGGTCCAGCCGAGACCCGTCAGATCGCCCGCGGTGACGGTGACTGTCACCGCCGTCGTTGCGCCCCAGGTGAGGGTGCCGTCGCTTTCCGGCTCCGAGGTGGGGAAGGTGTACACGCCGACCCTGATGGCTTCGACGCCGGCGGATCCGGCCGTCACCTCGGCATCCTCGCATGCCGGCCGGAGCTCAAATGGTCACCGAGACGCGCGGCGAGGGCCATGATCGTCAGGGCGGGGTTGGCCGATCCCTGCGTCGGAAGCACGCTGCCGTCGGCGATGTAGAGGTTGTCCACGCCGAAGACCCGCTGGTCGGCGTTCACGACGCCGTCCTCGGACCTGGCGGCCATCCGGGCACCGCCGACGAGGTGCGCAGCACGCTTGATCGTCATCACTTCGCGGCCGCCGGCTGCCGACAGCAGGTCCTCCATCACCCGCTGCGCGGCATCCAGCAGCTGGTTGTCGTTCTCGCAGTGGCTGTAGGAGAAGTGGGCTACGGGCAGTCCGTGGCGGTCGTTCTCGTCGGCCAGCGTCACCCGGTTTTCGGCTTGCGGGAGAAACTCACAGAGCGCGCCCACCGTCGCCCAGTGCACGTAGTCGCGCATGTATTCGCGTAATGCCTCGCCCCAATGTCCTTGTGCCGCAACATGTTCTGCCCACGTGATCGGTAACGGGCTGACTGTCTGGATGGACCAGCCGCGCTTATAGGGCTTGCTGGGATCGGTTTCGTAGAACGCCTCGGAGCTGACTTCGGGTGGGGGTGCCTTGTACATCCGCACCTCATGGTCGAACCGGGCAGCGGTCTGGGGTGCGCCCTGGACCATCAGGTAGCGGCCGACCTGATCATGGTCGTTGCCCAGCCCTTCGGGCCAGCGCTGCGAGGTCGACAGCAGCAGCAGCCGCGGTGTTTCGATGGAGTAGCCCGCCACCGCGACCATCCGCGCGCGCTGGCGGTGCTCGACGCCGCCTCGCACGTAGGTGACGCCGGAAGCAAGGCCCGTTCGCTCGTCGACCAGCACGCGGGTCACGTGCGAGTCGGGCCGGATCTCGGCGCCGTGCGCGAGCGCGTCGGGAATGTGCGTGATCAGCGGACTGGCTTTGGCGTTGACCTTGCAGCCCTGCAAGCAGAATCCGCGGTAGATGCAGTGTGGGCGGTTGCCGAAACGTCCGTTGGCGATCGCGACCGGCCCCACGCGTGCCTCGATCCCCATAGCGGCAGCGCCCCGCAGGAACATGCTCCCGTTGCCGCCGACGGGGTGCGCGTGATGCGGATACGTATGCGGATCGCCCCAGGGCCAGTCCTGACCCGCAACCGGCAGCTCTGCCTCGATCGCCTCGTAATAGCCACGCAGATCGGAGTAGGAGATCGGCCAGTCGGCGCCGACCCCGTCAGAGCTGGCAGTGTGAAAGTCCGACGGGTGAAAACGCGGCGTGTAACCGGCGTAATGGATCATCGACCCGCCGACACCCCGTCCGGAGTTGTTGGACCCGAGCGGGACCGGGTCGCTGCCACCGATCTGCCGCGGCTCGGTCCAGTACAGCCGGTGCGAGCCGCGCTCGTCGCTCACCCAGTCGGCGTCGGGATCCCAGAACGGTCCCGCGTCGAGAGTGACCACCGACCAACCGGCGCGGGCCAGCCGCTGAGTGAGGACGCTCCCGCCGGCACCCGCGCCGACGACGACGAGATCAACCTCGTCGTCCTCGGCGTAGCGGCGCATGTCCCGACGCAGCGCATGATTGGTACGCGAGCCGTCGTTCGGGATGAGCCAGGCAGAGTCGTTGCGGGCGCGGACCCTGCCGTACTCACCAAAAGGGCTGCGGCTCATGACTTCTTGCCCGGACCGTGCACGAGATCGGTCTGGATCTTTCGCGCGCGTTCGAGCCGCGCGGCGAACGGCACCGGGTCGATGTCGTCGTGGTCGGCGACCTCCCACCGCTCCCGGCCACCCTTGCCGCCGGTCTGACCTCGGTTCTTGTAGCCGCGAGGATAGGCCGGTCCGCCGAAGCCGATCTCGTTCCATGCCCACGGATGCGCGTAGAACTCCGCGCACGCGTAGCGCGTCCACAGACTCCACACATGGCTCGCTGGCAGCCCGTGCCACGCGTCGCTGCCGAGAGTCTGAACGGTCTGCACGATCGCGGCCTGCTCGCCTCGCGGCAGCTGAGCGAAGCTTTGACCGCCTGTCGACATCGCGTCCTGATCGAGATAGCTGAGCGTGTCCCGCCAGGCCTGACCGTCCTCGGGCATGTCGTCGTAATGCCAGCCGTCGGTCTCGCCCATGGCAAGTCGCCGGTCGATGAGTGCGACCACCGGCACGCGGGGCTCACGGTCCTGATGCAGCAGCAGGTCGCAGAGTGCTGAAGCGGCGGCGTTCTCCGCCATGGTGAAGAACGAAAGGTCGGTGATAGGCGCCAGCCGGGCCAGCACCACCCCCGCGGTGACGTCGTCCCAGCGATGGACCTCATCGAGTACGTCATAGCCGGGGAACCGGCCCCTGCTCTGGGGAGTCGTGGCTCGCTGGTCAGGGCTGCGGTAGGGCATCAGCGCGCACCGCCGGCGTCCGGCTCGCGACGCAGCACGGACGCGAGCAACCCCATCCCGCCGACGAGCGCCGCCAGACCGGGCGCGAACAGCGGTGGCCCCATCTCCAGGTTGTAGCCGACCATCTTCCAGCCGCCCGGCTTCTGAGCGATACCCCGCGCATGCAGATAGGTCCCCTGCAGGCCGTTGGCGACCACGATCGCCGACGCGATCGGGAGCACGGTTTTCGCTGCGCGCCGGGAGAAAACGGCAGCGATGCCCGCGGGAACCAGTGTGGGCATCACGGCGATCGGCCACCACATCACCCGGTTGCCGAAGCTCGCCGAGTCATGCTCGGTGTAGATCTCAGCGGTGGTGATGATGGCGCCGCCAGCGGTCAGGGCGGCCAAGGTTCGCTCGAAGCGACCCGTTCGCACGTCACCGAGAAGGCGGTCGATCCCCTCGAGCGGCTCGCCATGGATCGTCTTGTCCAGCCAGCGCATCATCCGCTTTTGCTTCCCGGCAGGAACTCCTGGGCCTTCTGCTTGATGCCCTGCTTGATGAAGCCCCAGCTGTCCTCGTCGCCGCCGACGATCGCCGACGCCACCGACTTGATCTGGGCGAAGGTGGCGTGCGGCGGGATCGGTGGCACGTCGGGATCGCATCGGATGTCCAAGACGGTCGGCCGGTCAGCCGCGAACGCCCGATCCCACGCCGAGCCGATCTGCTCGGGGTCGTCCACGTTGATGCCCTGCAGGCCGAGGCCGCGGGCGAAGGCGGCGAAGTCAACGTCGGGCAGCGCCTGCGATTCGACGAACCGGGGCGAGTCCTCCATGGCGCGCAGCTCCCAGGTCACCTGGTTGAGGTCGTCGTTGTGCAGGACGCATACGATCAGCCGCGGATCGGCCCACTGCTCCCAATAGCGCTTGATCGTGATCAGCTCGGCCATGCCGTTCATCTGCATCGCTCCGTCACCGACCATCGCGATCGCCGGCCGGCCCGGGTGCGCCCACTTCGCACCGATCACATACGGCACTCCCGGGCCCATCGTGGCGAGAGTGCCGGACAGGCTGCCGCGCATGTCACCGCGGAACCGCAATTGCCGGGCATACCAGTTCGCGGAGCTGCCGGAGTCGGAGGCGACGATCGCGTTGTCGGGCAGCCGCTTGTCCAGCTCGTGGAAGATCCGCATCGGATTGATCGGATCAGCGCCCGTCATCGCCCGCCGTTCGACCGTGTTCCACCAGTCGGCGACGTTCTTTTCCACCGACTCCCGGAAGGAGCGATCGCTCTTGCGTTCCAGCAGCGGCAACAACGCCGCCAGCGTCGCCTTCGCGTCGCCGACGAGATTCAGCTCGTAGGGGTAGCGCATCCCGATGAACTTCCCGTCACGGTCAATCTGGATCGCACGGGCCTGATCGAGCTTCGGCATGAATTGCGTGTAGGGGAAGTTCGACCCGACGGTCAGCAACGTGTCGCAATCCATCATCAGGTGGTAGCTCGCTGTCGTGCCGAGCAGGCCGATCGACCCGGTGACGTAAGGCAGCTCGTCGGACAGCACATCCTTACCGAGTAGGGCCTTCGCCACACCCGCGCCGAGCTTCTCGGCGACCTCCATCAGCTCCTCCCGCGCTCCCCGCGCTCCCTGCCCGGCGAGGATCGCGACCTTGCTGCCCGAGTTGAGGATGTCCGCCGCCTGCCGCAGGGCCGCATCATCAGGGTTGGTCGTCGGCCAGGCGATGCCCAGCGAGGAGGGCACCTCCTTGAACGCATGACCCGGCGGCTCGTACTCGAGCTCCAGCACGTCGGAAGGGAAGATCAGACAGGTCGGCGCGCTGGCCGACGTGGCGATGCGAATGGCCCGGTCGACCAGGTTCGGCAGCTGCTCAGGCACCGTGCACATCTGGACGTAGTCGCTGCAGACGTCCTTGAACAACGACAGCAGGTCGACCTCCTGCTGGTAGGACCCGCCCATAGCGCTGCGCTCCGTCTGTCCCACGATCGCCACCACGGGCACGTGGTCGAGCTTCGCGTCATAGAGCCCGTTGAGCAGGTGGATCGCACCCGGACCGCTCGTCGCAACGCACACCCCGACTTGGCCGGAGAACTTCGCGAACCCGACTGCCTCGAACGCCGACATCTCCTCATGCCGCGCCTGGACGAACTGCGGCTCGTTCTTCGCCCTCGCCCACGCCGCCAGCAAGCCATTGATCCCGTCACCCGGGAACCCAAAGACCTGCTCCACACCCCACGCCCGCAGGCGCTCCAACAGATAGTCGGCGACGGTCTGGCTCATCACGTCTCCTCAGGCAGCAGTGGCAGACACACAAGGAACCGCTAACGATTCGGCCCTCCCTATGAGCGATTCCCGACGTCCCAGGAGCAAACCGTTCCATCCCTGAGAATTGCCCGTCAGCCGTCACGGGTGCGTCATCGCCCCGCTCATCGCCCTCGGAATGTGGGAACCCCGTGGTGATCGTCTGGAAGCCCTTGAATCGTTCCGTGTCCGCATACATCTCATAACTCCGCTCATCAGCCTCGGTGAGATCGACTGCATCGGTGAACGGGGTCAGCAGCGCCCGCGGCCACAGCCGGTAAGCACGCACCACGTTGATCTCCGCGGCAATCATGAGAACCAGTGCCTCCATGTAGATCCAGGCGATGGCCGCCAGCACCACTCCGAACGTCCCGTACGCCGACTCCGCGTGATCGAGGCGATGGGCGATATAGCTGCTGCCGACGGTCTGCAGGACCAGCCAGGCGCCGGCCGCGACGACCGCCGAGCGACTCCCGGCGGCCCAAACGAGGAAAGGTCCTGATCGCCGAGCCGTTCGCAGCGGATGCGTTCGCTCGCGTCCTGCCGGGTAGACCTTCGCCATGCCAACCTCCGGCCGGCTGAGCGCCGCACGCGATGCGTTTGCAGCCTTGTTGTGGCCCATCCCGGTCGTCGCCGTCCTGCTGGCGATCGCGTTGGGAATCGGGTTGCCACATCTCGACGCTCACGTCTCCACCACCTCGTCGTCCGGTCACACCCTGCTGTTTTCCGGAGGCGCGGCATCGGCGCGCTCGGTCCTGTCGACCATCGCCACGTCACTCATCACGGTGACGTCGCTGACGTTCTCCCTGACTGTTGTGACGCTCCAGCTCGCCAGCAGCCAGTACTCCCCTCGACTGCTGCGCACCTTCGCACACGACAGGATCGTCCAGGCCACGCTGGCGCTGTTGCTGTCCACCTTTACGTTTGCGCTGACGGTGCTGCGTAGCGTCCGCTCGAACGTTTCCGGAAGTCCAGAGGTGGTTCCGCAGATCTCGGTGACGGTCGCGTACCTGGCCACCGCGGCAAGTGTCGTTGCACTGGTCGGCTTCCTGTCGCCCTGGCTCGTCAGATCCGGCTCGAGTCAATGGTGCGCTCGGTGCACAACGACGGCAGCGCCACGCTGAAGCGGATGCTGTCGGCCCAGGACCAGCAGGAGCCGCGGGAGCGGATCGAGCCACCGTCCGATGCCCAGTGTCTGCGCGCCCCGCTCCGGCTTCCTGGTCGGGGTCGTACGAAGGTCGACGAAGAGCGGCTGCTGCATGCCGCCGAGGCAGCTGACGCTATGGCTGTGCTCGATGTTCTGCCTGGCGACTTCATCGTCGGCGGGGTACCGGTCGCCCGGGTTTGGCCCCGCGGCGCTGAACTGCAGATCCCCTTGCCCGACCTGGCGGCCAGGATCCAGGCGGCATTGGTCGTCGGGTACGAACGCACAGCCGCGCAAGACGTCGGTTTCAGCTTTCGCCAACTCACTGACGTTGTGGTGAAAGCATTGAGCCCGGGGATCAACGATCCGACGACGGCGGTGCACGCGCTCGGGCACTCGGCAGCTCTGCTCTGCGAGTGCACCGACCGCAACCTTGGGCCCCGGGTGCTGTGCGACGAGGATGGCCAGGTACGAGCCGTACTCCGCCAGGCCACGCTGGCCGACCTGCTGGAAGTCACCATCACGCAGCCGCTGCACTACGGCGCCGCAGATGTAGTGGTGATGGGCCGGCTTTACACTTTGCTGAGAGAAGTCGCCTGGTGTTCAAAGACATTTGAGGCCCGGGCACTGATACGCGACCACCTTCGCCGGGTCTCGGTCGCCGCCGAACGCCAAGGCTTCGACGCGGTTCAGCAAAGCGCATTGGCGAGCCTCGCCCGAGGCGTGGAAGCAGCCCTGCGAGGCGAATGGGATGATCCACGATCCGCGGCCACTGATGCGCTGCGCTGAGTGCCGGCCGCAGCTCGCAATAGATGCGTAGCGCAAGTACCCCTGCCAGGCAATAGCCTTTCTCCTGTCAGGATCGCCGCTGCCCGAGAAACAGTCTGGCGAGGTCGAACAGGCGAACCACGAGGCCGACAGCGGCCACCATCATGACGGCGACGCCGATGTCATAGCAGATGCTCAACACGATCCCGAGCGCGGTGATGGCCATACCGGCGAGGAAGAGCGTCGCTGCTGCCACCATCGAGATCCTCCTTCGCGAGAGCGCGGCCAAGCATGGAGAGCTGCGAAGCGTTGCCGCGAGGCTTCCCGCTCGCGGCGTGACTACTCCCGCGAACCCGGGGCAAGGACCCGACCGTGACGGGATCGGTCCTCACCCTCGCCGCTGGGAGCGTCGTCCCTGCTCGCTCTCAGATGGGTGCCTCCCTCGGGTTCCACATCATCTTCGCGTGTTTCGGGATCGCCTTTCCGGCCGTCGTGCTCATCGCAGAGTGGATAGGCCTTCGGCGTCACGACGCGACCGCCCTGCTGCTGGCCCGCCGCTGGTCGAAAGTGATGGCGGTGATCTTCGCGGTCGGCGCTGTCTCCGGAACCGTGCTGTCCTATGAGCTGGGGCTGCTCTGGCCGAAGCTCATGGGCCAATACGGGGCAGCCATCGGGATTCCCTTCAGCGTCGAAGCCATCTGGTTCTTCGTGGAGGCGATCTTCACCGCCATCTATCTCTACGGCTGGCGCAAGCTGCCGCCCTGGCTGCATTGGTGGACCGGCGTGCCGCTGGTGATCTCGGGAATCCTCGGGGCGCTCTCGGTCGTGGCAGCCAACTCGTGGATGAACCAGCCCAGCGGATTCACGATCAGTCATGGGCAGATCACCCACGTCGACCCCTGGGCGGTGTTCTTCAATCCGGCGACGCCGTGGGAAGTCCCGCACATGGTTCTGGCGGCGTACATGGTGACCGGTTTCGTCGTCGCCGGTGTGTACGCGGTGGGCCTGCTGCGCGGTCGCCGGGATCGCTATCACCGCCTCGGGTTCCTCATCTCCTTCGCGACCGCCGCGATCGCGGCGCCGATCCAGGTCGTGTTCGGCGACCAGGTGGCCCGGGTCATCGCCGGCCAGCAGCCGCAGAAGTTCGCCGCGATGGAGCTGGTCGACCACACTCACCGCGGGGTCACCGAATGGCTTGGCGGGGTGTATGTGCACGGCCACGTGTACTTCGGCGTCGGCATCCCGGATTTTGATTCGATCCTCGTCGGCTACTCGCCGCACACGAAGGTGATCGGGTGGAGCGCCGTCCCGGCCAATCTGCGTCCTCCGCTGGCCAATCTCATTCACCTCAGTTTCGATGCCATGGTGGCCATCGGAGTCGGGTTGATGCTGCTCGCCGCCTGGCAGGGCTGGGTGTACTGGTTTCGCCGCAGCATCCCGCTGACCCGCTGGTTCCTGGTACCCGCTGCTTTGGCCGGGCTCGGAGCCATCACGGCGATGGAGGCCGGATGGATCGTGACGGAGGTCGGCCGCCAGCCCTGGGTCGTCTACGGACTGCTCAAGACGAGTAACGCCGTGACAACCGCCGGAGGGGTGCCCGTCACGCTCGTGGTCACGCTGGCCGTCTATGGCGTCCTGACGGCGGTGACGCTCGTCGTGCCGTGGAGAATGAGTCGGCGGTGGCGCCAGGAATCGCTACCGGCCGAGGACGGCTCCGCAGACCCCTACGAGGACGCGAGCATGCGGCGGCAGGAAACGATGTCGTGAACCCCTCGTGGGAGTCGATCACCATCGCGGTCGCCCTTGCGGCCACGATGGCCGCCTACGCCATCTTTGCCGGTGCCGACTTTGGCGGAGGCGTCTGGGATCTGCTGGCCGGAGGATCCGCACGCGGCTCCAAGCCGCGCGCGGCCATCGACGCCTCGATGACCCCGGTCTGGGAGGGCAACCAGACCTGGATCGTGCTGGGGATCGTGCTGCTGTGGACAGGCTTTCCGATGGCTTTCGCGGCCGTCATGACCACCCTCTTCGTCCCTCTGGCGCTCTCCGTCCTGGGGATCGTGCTTCGCGGCGTGGGCTTCGCCTTCCGGCATGAGAGCGAGCGACTACCGGCCAAGCGATTGACGGGCGGGCTGTTCGCCATGGGTTCCATCATCGCTCCCTTCTTCCTGGGCGTTGCCGTCGGAGCCGTCGCGAGCGGCAGGGTCAGCACCAACCCCAGCAGTACCGCCAACGCCTGGGTGACGCCTACCGCGCTCGTAACCGGCGCGCTCTTCGTGGCGACGTCCGCCTTCATCGGCGCCGTCTACCTGGTGGGCGATTCACACCGGCGCGGCGAGCCCGACATGGTTCGCTATTTCTCCCGACGGGCCGCCGGTGCAGGGGTTGCCTCGGGTGCCCTCGCTGCCGTCAACCTTCTGCTCCTGCACGGCAGCGCGAAGTACGTCTTCCACCGGCTCGTAGGTGCCGCGCTGCCGTTGGTGATCCTGTCGTTCGCCGCGGGACTGACCGCCCTCGTGCTGATCATCCTGCAGCGATGGTGGGGCGTGCGCATAGCCGGTGCTCTCGCGGTGACGAGCGTGGTTGGGGCCTGGGCGTGGGCGCAGTACCCATGGGTCCTTCCGCAGTCGCTCAGCATCAAGGCAGCGAGTGCGACGTCCAGCGCCCTGCTGTCTGAAATCGTCGTGCTCGGACTGGCTGTGCTCCTCGTCCTGCCGGCATTCGCCTATCTGTACTGGCTCCAGCAGCATGGCCAGCTCGAGGAAACCTCCGAACCGCAGCCGTTACGCCGTGCTTCAGCGCGGGAGCAAGACGCGCCGCCGGGCGTGGGAGCACCGTCGACCGGCTCACGCCATCCGGTCATTGTCGTCGCGGTCGTGGGTGCAGCCGTCCGTGAATGGGTGCGCGACATACGCGGGAACCGTCGACGGATGTCCCATCGTCCGTAGGGCTGATGGCAGATCTCGGCTCCCGGGACTCCAGGCCGGCAGCCTGCACCAGGCTTAAGTATCCCGGCACAGGCAATAGTTGCATTAGACGGGCTTTATATCGATCCGAGACTGATGAGAGGTAGACAGATCATGGCCACACACGGCGTGGTAGTGGTATCAGGCGGTACAGCCGGAGTGGGTCGTGCCGTGGTCCAGGAGTTTGCTCGTCACGGCTATGACGTGGCTGTGCTGGGCCGTGGCCAGGCCGGCCTCGACGGTGCGGCTGCAGATGTCGACAGGAACGGTCGGCAGGTGCTCACCATCCCCACTGACGTGGCCGACCTGCAGCAGGTCGAGCAAGCTGCTGCGCGTGTGAAGCGTGAGCTCGGTCCCATAGACGTGTGGGTGAACGTCGCGTTCGTTGGCGCGCTGAAGTTCTTCTGGGACACCGAGGAAGACGTGTACCGGCGCATCACCGACGTGACTTATATGGGTCAGGTCCACGGCACGAAGGTTGCGCTGGCGCACATGCGACCGCGGGACCGAGGCGTGATCGTGCAGGTGGGGTCGGCCCTGGGATACCGGGGCATTCCTCTTCAGTCGGCTTACTGCGGAGCCAAGCATGCGGTGAAGGGTTTCACCGAGTCGGTGATCACCGAGCTCAAGCACGAGAAGAGCAAGGTCCGGATCTCGATGGTCGAGCTTCCCGGGGTCAACACCCCCCAGTTCGACTGGAACGACAACGAGTTTGATCAGCACCCGATGCCGGTCCCTCCCATCTTCCAGCCGGAGGTTGCAGCCCGGGCGGTGCGGTTTGCCGCCGAGCATCGGCGCCGCAACATGTGGGTGGGGTTGCCGACCGCATACACGATCTTGGGTAACCGGGTGGCCCCGGCATTCCTTGACTGGTACCTGGGTAGGACCGGTGTCAGCGGCCAGCTGACGAATATGGATGCGCCGCGGCACGGCTCCAATGTGTTTGTCGCGAAGGATCAGGAAGCAGACCGCGGCCCGCACGGCGCGTTCGACGCCAAAGCGCATGCTCACGACCCGTGGTCGTGGGCATCCATGCGGCGCCTCCCGCTGATGGCCGCCGGGGCGGCAGCGGCCGCTGTCGCCACCGCCGCCTGGATACGTCCCACCGCAGACTGATGACCACGACATCGACGCAGCCACGCCCGGTGCGGCCACGAGCACCCCGGTCAGGCTTTCGTAAGTGGTCTCGCGACGACGGCTGGGCGGCCATCGAGGACTACGCCGCGCTCGGTGACGGACGCACCGTCGCGCTCGTCGCCGGCGACGGGCGTATCGACTGGTGGCCGATCCCCGCCATGGACGCCCCGCCGGCCTTCGCCGCGCTGCTCGACCCACACGGCGGCGGACACCTCACGCTCGCCCCCACCGTCCCGTTCACCGCGAGCAGACGCTATCTGCCGCAGACCAACGTGCTGGAAACGGTTTTTCAGACCGAGCACGGGAGTGTGCGGATCACCGATCTCCTCGCCGTGGGGGCCGCGGGACCGCTGCCGTGGGAGGAACTCTTGCGGCGAGTCGAAGGGATCGACGGGCAGGTGCCAATGAGTTGGGAGGTCGCCCCAGGATCGCGTTTCGGCAGCGCTCGGCCGTGGACCGACGTGACCGATCGCGCAACGGTGATCCACCTCGGGGATCAACATCTCGGGGTCAGCTGCTTCGACATCGGCGAGCCGCAAACCTCATTGCGCGGCGTCACCGGCACATTCTCTGCAACACCCGGCAGTACAGGCTTGTTGGCCGTGACAAGTTCAGACTCCGAGCCGCTCTTTCTTCCGCGGCGCGGCGACTTCGACCTGCATCTGCACCGCACCATCGACCGGTGGCGTGAGTGGTCTTCTCACGTCGACCACGAGGGACCGTGGCGTGAAGCGGTGCTGCGTTCCGCGCTCGCCCTCAAGCTGCTGCTGTACTCCCCCACCGGAGCGATCGCCGCCGCACCGACGACGTCGCTCCCGGAACGCATCGGAGGCGACAAGAACTGGGACTACCGCTATATGTGGGTGCGCGATTCCGCCTTCACCCTGGATGCTCTCATCAACCTGGGCCTGCACGAGGAAGTGCAGGGCGCCATGTCCTACCTGCTCGACGTGGTACGGCAGAGCACCCCCGACTTGCACGTCTTCTACACGCTCGACGGACAGATTCCGCAATCGCAGCTGGAACTGGACGCCCCGGGCTACCGCCACAGCGTGCCGGTCCGCTCCGGGAACGGCGCTGCGACGCAGACCCAGCTCGGCACTTTCGGCGATCTCTTCGACGCCATGTGGCGCTACGTCCACAGCGGGCACCTGCTGGACCCACCGACCGGCCGGCTACTCGCTGAACTCGCCGACCGTTGCTGCGATATCTGGACCCAGCCCGACGCCGGAATCTGGGAACTGTCCGCCGATCGCCACTACACCATCTCAAAAATGGGCTGCTGGGTAGCGCTCGATCGAGCCGCGCGCCTTGCGGACCAGGGCGCCATCGCGACCGAGCATGCTCAGCGCTGGCGGGCCGAGGCCGCTGAGATCCAGACCTGGGTCAACGAGCATTGCTGGTCCGAGGCCAAGTCCGCCTTCACTTTCTACGCGGGCTCCGATGACCTGGACGCCGCGACCCTGCTCGCCGGTCAGACCGGATTCGACCGCGGCCCTCGCCTTGCGGGAACAATAGCGGCGGTACATCGGGAACTGGCTGATGGCCCGCTCATCTATCGCTACAGCGGCATGCAGGAGGAAGAAGGAGCCTTTCTCGCGTGCACCTTCTGGATGATCAACGCGCTCACCCATCTGGACCGGACGGCGGAAGCAGCCGCATTGATGGACGAGGCCGTCGGGCTGATGAACGACGTCGGGCTGCTTTCGGAGCAGATGGACCCCGCGACCCATCGGATGCTCGGAAACTTTCCGCAGGGCCTGAGCCACCTCGCGCTCATCAATGCCGCCACCTCGCTCCATCGGGCGTGCTCCTGCGCTCCTACCGCGGGTTCAGCTCCCTGAGGGCACGGTGCGTTTAGGCCGGATCGTCACACACTCGCCAACGACCTGTCATACAACTGCAACCGGCGCATGGGTACCCAAGAGTCACGTCAAGTTTGGGAGGAGTGGACGTGGCGACACGGACTCGGGAATGGCATGTGACGCTGGTGCTCGACCTCGACAGGGGCATCGACACCCCGGACTTCGAGCGCCTTTCGGCGCTCTGGGGCGACCGCGCACATGTCGCACGTGGCAACAGGGAGTCCGCGAGTGCCCCCAGATTGGCCGTGACGACCATTGAATTCGCAGAGATGGCGACAGGCGCGGTGGCCCGTGCCGTTGATGAAGTTGGACAGCGGCTTTCAGCATTACCCGGTGCACCCAACATCACGCAGGTTCGCAATTATCTGGCCGCGGGCCTGGGATAGCCAGACCCGCGAAGTCCCTGGCAACGGGGTGGCGACCGTCTGCCCGGCGGCAAGCGCGTCGATGTCGGAGGCACCGGAGGTGGGTGCAGTGGTCGACGCTGGCCGCGCTCCCTGTCCGCGCTGCGCTGCCTGCTCGTCGAGGCGCGCCGCAACGGTTATGCCGAGGAGGACGCGACGTGACAGAGTGACCGGCGAGGCGATGGCGCCGAACCCGCTCGAGAGGAGAACCGGCAGTTGCGCGTGAACCGTGATGCCGCGCCGCGGCGGGTTTCCCGTCGCAGCCTTCCGACCCGTGTCTGCCTCCTCGCCGCCGCCGCGGCCGTAGCTCTGATCGGCTGCAGCAGCTCGTCGTCGCCTTCCTCCGCAGCGTCGCCGTCATCCGGTATCGCATCACCACACCCGAGCGACAACGTGCCTGCAGTGCCGAACCTCGGCCCGCGCTCGTTCACCGAGCCCGGCCCGTTCGCGGTCGGCGTGACCACGTTGAGCCTTCCCGGCGATCACGCGCCGGTCGAGGTCTGGTACCCCGCGTCCCCAGCGTCGGTCACCGGCAAGCCAAAGGCGACGTACGACGTGCAAGCCCTGCTTCCGGCCGCGCTCAAGAAGCTGTTCCCGCCGGGCTTTCAGGAAGGCGTCTACCGCACCGACGCCTACCGCGGCGTAGCGGTCGCGGCCGGACGGTTCCCGCTGGTCGCTTTCACCCACGGGTACTCCGGGTTTCGCAACCAGTCGACCTTCCTCACGACCCACCTCGCGTCGTGGGGGTTCGTGGTCGCCGCCCCGGAACTGCTCGACAACGACCTGACCGCGGTCCTCAGCGGCACCAAGGCGTCCGGTTCAGCGGCGGACATCGCCGAGGTGTCCGCGACGATCTCGCTGCTGGGCCGCGAGAATGCCGCGTCCACAAGCCTGTTCACCGGTCACGTCGACATGTCCAAGGTGGCGGCGATCGGTCACTCGCTGGGTGGTGCGGTCTCTGAAGCCACAGCGACCGCCGACCCCGCCGTGACGACGTTCATCGGCATGGCCGGCGCCACCGTCGGCTCGTTCGGGCAGGCCTCGACCGGGCCGGCAAGCACGGTTCCCGACAAGCCCGGCTTACTGATGGTGGGGACCGCGGACCGGGTCGCAGATCCGGCCGGGATCGCCAAGGCGTACGACGCGATGACCGAGCCCAAGCGCTTGGTCACGTTAGCGGGCTACGGCCACCTGGTCTTCGCCGACATCTGCCAGATCGGCGCGAGCCAAGGTGGCCTGGTCGGGCTCGCCGCCGGCGCCCACCTCACCCTGCCTGCCAAGCTGAAAAAGCTCGCAACGGATGGCTGTCTGGCGCCGGACCGGCCCGTCACCACCGGCTGGCCGGTCATCCGCCAGACCGTCACCGCACAGCTCAGACACGTGTTCGGGTTCGACCGCTCGGCGGCCGGACTCGCCGGACTGCGCGCCGCCTTCCCGGACCTGGTCGCGCTCGACACGACCGCCTCCAGAGCTGGCAACTAGCCTGAACGAGCGACTGAGACGGGCGGCGATCGCGGCACCGGCGTTGGCTACCTGGTCTCAGCCTCCCCGCGAAGACCCCCCAAGACCGGTGTCTTGCCTGGGTAAGGACTACCGGTTTCCCGGGATTCCAACCCCGCGGCCACGCCTGAGCATGACCTCGACAGCCAGCTTCATGTCGAGGAGGCCTTCATGCCGATCATCACGACACACGACGGAACCGAGCTCTTCTACAAGGACTGGGGCGTAGGCCGACCAGTCGTCTTCAGCCACGGCTGGCCCTTGAATGCCGACGCCTGGGACCAGCAACTGCTCTTCATGGCGTCACACGGCTTCCGGGTCATCGCCCATGACCGGCGCGGACACGGACGCTCAAGCCAGGCCTGGGACGGAAACACCATGGACCAGTACGCCGACGACCTCGGCGAATTGGTCGACACGCTCGACCTGGACGATGTCCTCCTGGTAGGGCACTCCACCGGCGGCGGAGAGGTCGTGCGCTACCTCGCCCGGCACGGCACCAGCCGGGTCTCCCAGACCGTCCTGATCGGCGCCGTCCCCCCGATCATGCTCAAATCCGCCGACAACCCCGGCGGCCTGCCGATCGAGGTGTTCGACCAGATCCGCCAAGGGGTGCTCGCTGACCGGTCGCAGTTCTACAAAGACCTCAGCGGCGCGTTCTACGGCGCCAACCGTCCTGCCAGCAACGTTTCGCAGGGGATCCGGGACGCCTTCTGGCTGATGAGCATGCAAGTAGGGATGAAAGCCGCCTACGACTGCGTCCGGGAGTTCTCCGAGACCGATTTCAGCGAGGATCTGGCCCGAATCGACGTCCCCACCCTCGTCATCCACGGCGACGACGACCAGATCGTTCCCATCGATGACTCCGGACGGCTGACGGCCAAGCTCGTCGCCGGAGCAGAGCTGCACGTGTACGCCGGTGCCCCTCACGGCCTATCGGCCACCCACACCGACAAGCTCAACGACGACCTCCTCGCCTTCGCCAGGCGCTGAAGGTCAAGCCCCGTCCGAGCCTGCCGCGAACCCCAAGAACAGAAACGAGGATCGCATGACCGCGCCCACCCCTGTCGTCTTCATTCACGGCTTGTGGATTCATTCCGACGCCTGGCAACCCTGGGTCGAGCTGTACCGCTCGGCCGGCTACGACGCGATGGCGCCCGGCTGGCCCGGTGACGCGGACACCGTGGAGAAGACACGACAGAACCCGTCCGCCGTCGCGAACAAAGGTCTCGACGACATCACCGATACCTACCTGGACGTCATCAACGGGCTGCCGGCCAAGCCGATCGTGATCGGTCACTCGTTCGGTGGCCTCGTCGCCCAGAAGTTGCTGGCCGGTGGGTCGGTCGCGGCGGCGATCGCGATCGACCCCGGACAGATCAAGGGAGTCAAGCCGCTGCCGTTCGCCCAGATCCGGTCGGGCCTACCGGTGCTGTCCCATCCCGGCAACAAGAAGCGAGCCGTCGCGCTCAGCAGGAAGCAGTTCCGCTACGGCTTCGGGAACGCCCTCACCGAGGCCGAATCCGGCGAGCTGTTCGAAAAGTATGCGATCCCCGGACCCGGCAAGCCGCTGTTCGAAGCCTCGGCGGCCAACTTCAAGAAGTCCTCGCCGGCCGCCGTCGACACCAAGAAGCAGGACCGCGGACCACTTCTGATCCTCGCCGGGGGCCAGGACCACACCGTCCCCGAAGTCGTGGCCCGAGCCGCTTACAAGCGCTATGCCGGATCCGGCGCAGTCACCGAATTCCACGCCTTCGCCGACCGCGGCCACTCGCTCGTCCTCGATCACGGCTGGCGCGAGATCGCCGACTTCACCCTCTCCTGGCTCACCGCCCAAGGCCTCTGACCGCCGTACGCCCATCCACCACCCATCGAAAGGACACTGTCATGCACATCCCGAGGAAGCCCGGAAACCGGAAGGCCCGATCCTCCGTCGTCGGCCTGACCCTTGTCGGCGTGATCGCCGCCTCCACCACAGTCGCCGCCGCCGCGCCGAGCAGCCACACGCGGCCGGCCGCCAAACCCACCATCGTGCTCGAGCACGGCGCCTGGGCCGACGGCTCGAGCTGGAGCGGCGTCGTCACCCGACTGCAGAAAGACGGCTACACCGTCGACGTGCCGCCCAATCCCCTGCGCGGCGTGGCCAACGACGCCGCTTACCTGGCCAGCTACCTTGCCACCGTGCCCGGCCCGATCGTGCTGGTCGGCCACTCCTACGGCGGCTTCATCACCACCAACGCCGCCACCGGCAACAAGAACGTCAAAGCGCTCGTCTACGTCGACGCCTACATCCCCGCCCAGGGCGACACCATCAACGGCCTCACCGCCCAGTTCCCCGGCAGCCGCATCTCTCCGGCGGCGCTGACATTCGTCCCGTCGGCCGGCGGCGTCGTGGATGCCTACATCCAGCCATCGCAGTTCCGCAACATTCTCGGCAACGACCTCTCGGCCGCCAAGGACGCCGAACTCGCCGCCACCCAGCGACCGATCGCCGCCGCATTGCTCGGCGACATGTCCGGCCCGCCCGCTTGGACCAGCATCCCGAGTTGGGCAGTCATCGGGACAGCGGACCACGCGATCCCGCCGGCCGCGCAGGAGTTCATGGCCCACCGCGCTCACGCGACGGAGACGAAGATCAACGCTTCGCACCTGTCGCTGATCTCCCAACCGGGCAAGGTCGAAAGCGTTATCGAACGGGCTGCACGCGCCACCGGTTGAGCTGCCACAACGGCAACTGTGGCCGGCGCCTGATGAATACCCGGGCGCCGGCCACAGCGCTGCTTCCGAATCCGCCGCCGTCCCGGGCGCTACGCATCCACTCCGATCCTCGCCGGAAGGGCCTCGGCGAGGGCCCGCCGGGATCCGACCCCGAGCTTCTGGAAGATCTTCTTCAGGTGGTACTCCACGGTGTGTGGACTGATGAAAAGCTGCGAGGCGATCTCGCGGCTGGTCAGCCGGTCCGCAGCCAGACGGGCGATCTGGAGCTCCCTCGCGGTGAGGTCGGCGGCGGCATCCACCTGGCGTCTCCTGGCCGTCTCGCCGGTGGCTCGCAATTCCACGCGGGCCCGTTCGGCAAAAGCCGAGGCCCCCATCGACTCGAACATCTGGTACGAGGTGCGCAACTGTTCCCGAGCCACGGCTCGCCGCTTGCGGCGGCGGAGCCATTCGCCGTACAGCAGCCGGGTGCGAGCCAGCTCGGTGCGACACGGGGATTTCCCGAACGCGTCGATGGCCCGGTCGAACGCTTCCGCCGTCCCCTCGTCGTCGGACGCGAGTGCCCGGCAGCGCCACATCAGACCCAGCGCGTACGGGGTCGGAGAGGCCTGTGCCCGGACCTCGATCTCCTCCAGAGCACGTGCGGCAAGCTCTTTCTCCCCGCATCGCATGGCGGCCTCGACGATCAACGGTAAGGCGAAGTTGGACCAACTCGGCGCCTGCAACTCCGCCGCTGCACGTGCTGCGGCCAGCGCCTCGGTGTAGCGGCCAAGACCCAGTTCCAGAACGGTTGTGGCCACCTGGGCTTGAAGGACGCAGGCCCCCGCACCGGTTGCCGCTGCCGCCTCCAGGAGCGCGGCGATCTTCGGTCGGGCTACCGCCTCATCGCCCTCCCACGCCACCAGTTCGACGTCGAGCAGCTCGTAGAAGGCGGTCAAACCACCAATGGCCGCGGTGATTTCCACCAGCTCGGCATAACGCTCCCGGGCAGCCGAGAATCGGCCTTCCCGAGTCTCCGCCGCCGCCAGCGCCAGCAGAGCCGGCTGCAGTGCGATGATCGCCCCTTGCGCCCGGGCAGCTTTCTCGAGTCGGTCAACGATCACCCGGTAGGCATCGAGATCCCACAGTTCGTTGGCCAGGAACGTGCCCACCAGATACCACTCGGTCATGTCGGAGGGGGACATGGCCTCGAAGGTGGACAGCGCGGCGCGCAGCGCGGGTGCCGCCTGCCGGTAGTCACGGGCGAACGCCGATGCCACGCCGTAAAGCAGCGAATCCACCCGGGACTCCCGAGGGCCTTCCGGGAGTGCCTTGAGCGCGGCCTCCGCGACCTCCCGGCCGGTCGTTCCGACAGCACACTGGTAGCACGAGAGCACACCGGTAAGGGCCCCGAGGAACATCTGCCGGCTCAACTCGCCATTGTGCTGCGCCAGCGACTGCGCGGCATCGAGCAGTAAGGCCGGGATACGCCAGCTCTCCCCCAGCAGACCGCGAACCAGTCCCTCGAGTGATTGCGCCCTCGACATGTCGACGTCATCGAGGTCTCCCTCCCGAGCGGTCTGCAGCAGCACGAGTGCGTGCGCAAAGTTCCCGGCCAGATGGGCGGCGTGAGCGGCACCCAGCAGTCGACGTGACTGGTCACTTCGGCCGGGCGACAGGGCGGCCGCACGGCTAAGAAGCGCCGACTCGGCCGTGTAACCACCGCGCGAGCGCGCCTGGACCGCCGACTCCTCCAGCGCGGCGGCGACCTCCTCCTCGGGGCCGACAGCTGCGAGCGCCCGGTGCATCGCCCACCGCTCACGAGAGGACGGTTCCTCCAGCGCCGCCGCCAACGCCAGATGGGCCGTCCGCCGACGCTCCGAGCTGGCACTGGAGTAGACGGCAGAGCGGACCAGAGGATGGCGGAACTCGACGCCGTCCTTGATGCTGATCAGCTGGTGAACCTCGGCCGGTTCGAGCGCGGCAAGGGAGCCGCCGAGTTGTCCCACGGCCCTTTTGAGTGTCGCCAGGTCACCGACAGGGTCGGCCGCCGCCAGCAGTAGCGCGACCTGGGTATCGCGGGGAAGGAGCCGAACCTGACGCGCGAACCTGGCCTCGATCAACTCCCCGGCCGGAAGCGGGTCAGGAAGCGCCGACAGCCCGGCGAACTGCGATGGCGTCAACTCCTCGGCGAGCCCGGTCAACGCGAGTGGATTGCCCCCGGTCGCGTTGACGATTCTCGCCGCGACCGTTGCCCGGATGGGCGTCGAAACCAGCGCCGCAAGAAGCTCACCCGCCGCAGCTTCGTCGAGGCCTTTCAGCGGTAGCTCCGGCAGGCCCTGCAGCGCAAGACCGGACACAAACGGGTCGCGCACGCCGAACACGAGTGCGACGCGATCGGCCTGAAGCCGACGGGCGACAAACGCCAGAGCCGCTATCGAATCAGGGTCGAGCCACTGCGCGTCGTCGACCACGACGAGCAGTGGTGAACTCCGCTCCGGGTCACCCAGCAGAGTCAGTACCGCGAGCGCCAGGAGAAATCGATCTGGCCGCCCCGCGGAACTCAAGCCGAACGCGGCTTGGATGGCGTCGCGCTGAGGAGTGGGCAGCCCGTCGACCTGCTCGGCGAACGGAAGGACGATGCGGTGCAACGCCGCGTAGCCCATCTGCAACTCCGATTCGATCCCCTCGGTGCGGATGACAGAGAAGTCCTCGGCAAGTTCCACCAGCGCGTTCAGCAGCGCCGTCTTGCCGACACCGGGCTCACCGGAAACCACAAGGGTGGCGCTGCCCCCGGAACGCGCCGTCTCGGCTACCTCGGCAAGCTTCTCGAGTTCGACGCTTCGGCCCACCAGCTTGGCTCGCATCGGGTCTCCTGTGGCAGTAGTAAGTCTGAAGCGGATGAATCCGCCTCAACTGTGGCGCGGTTCAGCGAGCCGGTCGAGAGCCATGGCCGCCAGCAGGGCGGCGCCCTCGCTGAGGACGGCCTCGTCGTAGACCGCTTCCGCGGAATGGTTGCAGGCCGCCGTGCCAGGGTCTACGTGCGGCGGGCAGGCGCCGAGAAAGGCCATCGCCCCTGGTACTGCTGCCAGCACTCGGGAGAAGTCTTCCGAGCCCGGTTGCGGGTGTGGGTACTCGAGCGGCTTATCTGCGCCGAACAGGGTCGCCGCCACCCGCAGGAACCGCGCGGACTCCTCGGGCGTGTTGTTCGTGACGGGGTAGACGTGCTCGAAGTCGATGTCGTCCAGAGGCAGGCCCGCGAGCTCGCGCCGCTGGCCGGTGCTCGCGGTGGATCTCGCGTTAGGGCGTCCAGCCAGACCCGGCCAACCGACGTCGTGCTCGGTTCGAAAATCCTTCCCCTGCCTAGCTTTTCGAGGCCGGCAACCCCATCAGCCGGCGTCGAACACCGAGCGCAAGGCACCAACCGGTCGGGCCTCGGGATAGTCGGCAGCGAAATCGCTGCGATGGGCAGGATCGTCCAGCCGGGCTAGGTCCAGACGAGCGCGTGAATCCCGACGAGCCAGGTCGTCGTTGATCGTGTCCGCCACGTCCTGCAGGGACAGCAGGTCGGCCTCGCGTGCCGCTCGCTCGGCGGCGCTCGCGTAGACATCCGCCTTCCACAGCACGCTCACCCGGAACGACTCCAGCGGAGCGCGCCACACGAGCTCGCCGTGGTCGACCACCGTCCAGTCGCCCGTGCCGTCGTCCAGCGGCGCAAGCTCGGCCGTGGGAGACACCAGGGGCGTCCCCCGGCCGAACGGTCCGACGGGACCGACCTGATGGAACATCCCGTGGTTGTCACCGATCAGGGCGGTATTCGCCATGGCACCGGCATGCTGCTCCGGGGGCTGCCCCGGGCCGTGCGGCCAGTAGTACAGGCCGCCACCATCGACGTCGTTCATCCACCAGATCGCCGTCGCCTGCAGGATCTCGTAGCGCTCGAACAGCCCGGACCACAGCATCATCCGCAGCAGCCACATCGGCGTGTTGGTGCGGTCACGGCCATGGAAACGGGGGTTATCGGTGTGGGCCGGGCCGCCCTCCGCCATCGAGGTCATGAGGTTCACATAAACGCTCTGCGGCTCCACCACCTCAGCGCCGTAGAACGCCTTCGCCGCCTCGATATAGCCGGCATGGTGGAGAAACAGTTCGGAGCCCTCGGCGTGGTACGTGTCATGGACCCAGTCCTCCTGGAACCACATCGGCCGGGTGCGCGCGTGCGGGTCAGCACCTGGGTTGTACCAACCCCCGAGTGGCCCGTACGGCGCCTCCGACTCCAGCAACCGCACCACGTCTGCCAGGTCGTCGATCACGCCGGTCATGAGTACCGGCGGCTTCGAGTACCGAATTCCCATGCTCACTCCCGCTAGGACCACGACAGGCTAGCAGCGTCCTCGGTGCGGTCAGCCGGTGGCTCCGTCGAGCTCGAGGGCATGCGCGAGCGGGACCCCGGGCCGGTACGCGAGGTGCACGTAGCTCGGGGCGTCCAGCACGGCGAGGTCGGCGCGGCTACCCGGGGCGAGCGTCCCGACGTCCTCGCGCAACAACGATCGGGCGCTGCCGGCGGTCGCGGCCCAGAGCGCTTCCGCGGGCGTCATACCCATCTCGCGCACGGCCAGGGCGATGACGAACGGCATCGACGAGGTGAAACAGGTCCCCGGGTTGCAGTCGGTGGCCAGCGCGACGGTGACACCCGCAGCGAGCAGGCGACGCGCGTCTGGATATTGCGAGCGGGTGGAGAACTCGACCCCTGGCAACAGGGTCGCGACCGTCTCCCCGGCAGCGAGCGCGTCGACGTCAGTAGCGCTGAGGTGGGTGCAGTGGTCGACGCTCGCCGCGCCGAGCTCCACAGCAAGCTGCACTCCGGGGCCGGCCGCGAGCTGGTTGCCGTGCACGCGCAGCCCCAGTCCGGCAGCCCGTCCGGCGAGCAGGATCGCACGGGCCTCGTCACCGGTGAACGCGTGCGGGCTGGCCGGCTCGCAGAACACGTCCACCCAGCGAGCGAACGGAGCGGACGCGGCGAGCATGTCGCCGCACACCAGCTCGACGTAGGCAGCTCGATGGGCACCGGGCGGCACCACGTGACCGCCGAGGAACGTCGTCTCCTCGCTCACCTCGCAGGCCAGGCGCAGCGCTCGGGCCTCCTCGGCGACGGTCAGCCCGTAGCCACTCTTGATCTCCACCGTCGTGGTTCCCTGGGCCCGCATCTCGGCCATCCGGAGCGCGAGCAGCCGGCGTAGCGCGTCGTCGGAGGCGGCACGCGTGGCCGCGACCGTTGTCGCAATTCCCCCGCCGTCATAGGGAACGCCTGCCATCCGCGCGGCGAACTCCGCTGCTCGATCACCGTCGAACACCAGATGTGAATGCGAGTCAACGAAGCCGGGGACGACCGCCCGCCCGCCGAGGTCGCGGCTCTCGTCACAGGAAGGCGCAGCCGACCGCGGACCGATCCACGAGATCCGGCCGGCCTGGACGACGAGCGCTGCGTCGGTCATCAGACCGAGCGGTGAGCCATCCCCGCGGCCCGGGTCGTTGGTGACCAACTCACCGATCCCCGTGATCAGCACCGCACTCACGGGTGCTCCTCCCCCAGCGGGGCGATCGCATCGGCGAGCAGGCGACCGACGTCACCGAGCCGATGCCGCCCGTTCTCCACGATCAGCCGGCCGCCGACCACGACCGTATCGACGTCGGCAGCGGTCGCGCTGAACATCACCTGTTCGGGAGATGAGCCGGCGGTGCGCACGCTGTCGAGCCGGACGGCGACCAGATCTGCCAGCGCACCCACCTCCAGGCGCCCGGCTTCGGGCCAGCCGATGCCGGCATGATGGGTCGCGGCCGAAAGCAGTTCCTCAGGCTGGAACCGGCCGCGGCGGCCGGACTCGAGCCGTTCGTGCATCTCGAGCGCGCGGGCCTCCTCGAACAGATCGATGACGGCGTGCTGGTCGCTGCCGAGACTGAGCGGGCAGCCCGCATCGGCGAGTAACCGCGCCGGACCGATCCCGTCGGCGAGGTCGCGCTCGGTGGTAGGGCAAAAACATGCGGTTGTCCGAGACGATCCGAGGGCGGCGATGTCGGTGCCCGTGAGGTGTGTCGCATGGACGGCGGTGGTGCGTGAGCCGAGCACACCTGCGTCGTTCAGGACCGCCGTGGGTGTCATGCCGTAATACGCCTGGCACGCCTGGTTTTCGGCCGGTTGCTCGGACAGGTGTACATGCAACCGGCGCCCGTCCGCGGCCGCAACGACCGTCGCCAGCTGCTCGCGCGGTACCGCGCGCACCGAGTGGATCGCCGCGCCGACCCGGAAACCGTCCGACTCCTTCAGCGCAGCGACACGACAGGCCCAGCCCGCTGCGTCACCGTCACCGAACCGCCGTTGGGTTGCGTCCAACGCGCTGTGTCCGGAGCCGTCGAGCCCCCCGGTGAGGTAGCACGTGTCGAGCAGCGTGAGCCGGATGCCCGCGTCCGCGGCAGCCTGGCGCAGCGCCTCGGCCATCGCGTTCTGGTCGGCGTAGCGCTTGCCGCCGGGTGCGTGGTGCAGGTAGTGGAACTCGCCGACGCCAGTGATGCCGGCGAGCGCCATCTCGGCGTACGTCGCCCGGGCCAGGGTGAGGTAGGACTGCGGATCGAGTCTCGCTGCTACCGCGTACATCTGCTCGCGCCAGGTCCAGAAAGTGCCGCCGCCGCCGTGGGTTCGCCCGCGGATCGCCCGGTGGAACGCGTGGCTGTGGGAGTTCGCGAAGCCGGGCAGCACGACACCGGGCAGCCTGCGCGCGCCGCTAGGTTCGGCACCCGGCGTGACGGAAGCGAAACGGCCGTCGGCAATCTCGAACAGCACATCTCGACTGAACCCTCCGGGCAGCATCGCGTACTCGGCGAACCACCTCACCCCGCCAGCTCCTCGAGGACGCGGGTGAGCGCGTCAACCCCGGCTCGGCAGTCGTGCGCCTCGGCGAACTCGGCCGGAGAGTGCGAGATCCCGGTGGGGTTGCGGACGAAGAGCATCGCGCTCGTTACCCCTGCTGCCGTCAGGATTCCGGCGTCGTGCCCGGCCCCGGTGCTCAGCACCGGCGCGTCGGCGAGCACCGATGACAGCCGTGACGCGAGCGTCGCGTCGAAGGCGGTGTCGGGGGTGAAGGACTCCTCCATTGCGCGGGTCCCACCCGCCGCCGCGACCGCTTCGGCAATCGCCCGGACGTCGTCCTCTGCCGGTCCGCGGGCGTCCAGCCAGGCCAGGACCCGCGACGGGATCGCGTTCACACCGTTGGGCTCGACCCGCACCTTCCCGACGGTCGCCACGCATCCGCGCCGCTGTGCCTGCGCCCGCGCGGTGCCGATCACCTCCGCCAGGGCGAGCATCGGATCGTGCCGGTCGACCAGCCGGGTCGTCCCCGCATGGTTGGCTTCCCCCGCGAGCTCGAGCCGCCAACGGCCGTGCGGCCAGATCGAGGAACCAACGGCGACGGGCCGGCCGAGGTCGGCGAGACCCCTCCCTTGCTCGACGTGCAGTTCAACGAACGTCCCGATGCGGGAAAGGGTTTGGGCGTCGCGGCCGAGGTGGGCCGGGTCCTGACCGGCGGCCGACATCGCCTCGGCGAGGGTCGTGCCAGCGGCGTCGGTGAGTCCCCGTGCCCGGTCGGGCGAAAGCGCTCCGGTGATGAGCCGCGAGCCGGCGCAGGCCACCCCGAAGCGGGTGCCCTCCTCGTCGCTGAAATTGACGACCCCGATCGGTCGTGCGGGTGCAAATCCCTTGCTGCGTAAGGAATCCAGGGCCGCGAGCGCGGACACCACCCCGAGCGGGCCGTCGAAGGCCCCGCCGTCGGGCACGGAATCCAGATGCGATCCGGTGACGACGCCCGGCCGACCGCTCGCCGCCGCGGCATCCGGATCGCCCCACCAGGCCCACTGGTTTCCGGCGCGGTCGGTCGTGAGGTCGAGTCCGCGCGCGGCGCAGGCCGCAGCGAACCATTCACGGAGCGCTGCGTCCTCCCGCGTCCACGCGAAGCGCCGGTACCCGTCCGTGGCCGGCTCACGCCCGATGGGTTCGAGCTCGGCCCACATCGCGTCGAAGGAGATCACCGTTGGCCCTCGGCCATCGGGATGCGGACGCCGCGCTCGCGAGCCACCTTCTCGGCAATGTCGTAGCCGGCGTCGACGTGCCGGATCACGCCCATGGCCGGGTCGTTGGTGAGCACGCGATCGATCTTGCGCCCGGCCAGCTCGGTGCCGTCCGCCACGCACACCTGACCGGCGTGGATGGATCGCCCCATGCCGACGCCGCCCCCGTGGTGGATCGACACCCACGTCGCGCCGGACGCCGTGTTCACCATGGCGTTGAGCAGCGGCCAGTCGGCGATGGCGTCGGAGCCGTCGGCCATGGACTCGGTCTCCCGGTAGGGCGAAGCCACCGACCCGGCATCGAGGTGGTCGCGACCGATCACGATCGGCGCGCTGATCCCGCCGCCGGCGACCATATCGTTGAACCGCACGCCGGCCTTGTCGCGCTCCCCGTAGCCGAGCCAGCAGATGCGGGCGGGCAGGCCCTGGAAGGCCACCTTGTCCTGGGCCGCGCGGATCCAGCGGTGCAGGTGGTCGTTGTCGGGGAACAGCTCCAGGATCGCGTCGTCAGTGGCGCGGATGTCTTTCGGATCACCGGACAGCGCCGCCCAGCGAAACGGCCCCTTGCCCTCGCAGAACAGCGGGCGGATGTAGGCCGGCACGAAGCCGGGGAAGTCGAAAGCCCGCTCGAAGCCGCCGAGACGCGCCTCGTCGCGGATCGAGTTGCCGTAGTCGAACACCTCGGCACCGGCGTCCATGAAGCCCACCATGGCCTCGACGTGCTTGGCCATCGAGGCCCGGGCCCGGTCGGTGAACTCCTCGGGCTTGGCCGCGGCGTAGTCCTGCCAGTCGGCCAGCTCGACGCCTTCGGGCAGGTAGGACAGCGGGTCGTGGGCGGAGGTCTGGTCGGTGACGATGTCGGCGGCCACGCCGCGGCGGAGCAGCTCCGGCAGCACGCTCGCGCAGTTGCCGACCACACCGACGGACAGTGCGCGGCGCTCGCTCTTGGCGCGCTCGCAGCGGGCAATAGCGTCATCGAGGTTGTCGGCCAGCTCGTCGAGATAACGCTGCTGTACGCGACGTCGCAGCTTCGCCTCGTCCACGTCGATGATCAGGCACACGCCCGCGTTGAGCGTCACCGACAGCGGCTGCGCGCCGCCCATCCCACCGCAGCCACCGGTGACGGTGAGCGTGCCGGCCAGGGTGCCGCCGAAGCGTTTGGCGGCGACGGCGGCGAAGGTCTCGTAGGTGCCCTGCAGGATTCCCTGGGTGCCGATGTAGATCCACGAGCCGGCCGTCATCTGCCCGTACATCGTCAGGCCGAGCTGCTCCAGGCGACGGAACTCCGGCCAGGTGGCCCAGTCACCGACCAGGTTCGAGTTCGCGATCAGCACGCGTGGGGCCCACTCGTGGGTGCGCATCACCCCGACGGGCTTGCCGGACTGCACCAGCATCGTCTCGTCGTCCTTGAGGGTGGTGAGCGTGCGCACCATCGCGCCGAACGCCGGCCAGCTGCGCGCCGCGCGACCCGTGCCGCCGTAGACGACCAGGTCGTCGGGCCGCTCGGCCACCTCCGGGTCGAGGTTGTTCATCAGCATCCGCAGCGGAGCCTCGGTCTGCCACGAGCCGGCGGTGAGAGTGGTGCCGCGCGCTGCGCGGACGGGACGGGCGCCTTCCATGACGGTTCCCTTCGTCGGATGGCCAGCTGAAGTGAGTGGGTCGTTGGGTGCGCTACGCGAGTGGGCCGGTGATGGACTCGGCGGCCGCCAGCGCACGCCCGGAGGCGACGTAGCGCACCGCCGCCTCGATCTCCGGTGCCAGGTAACGGTCGGTGCCCGGAGGCGGGACGTCGCGCCGGAGTCCTGCGCGTACCGCTCCCGTCGCCGGGGCGGGTGCCAGCGGAGCGCGCAGGTCCAGCGCCCGCGCGGCGGTCAGCAGCTCGATCGCGATCACCCGGGTCAGCCCGTCGACCGAACGCCGGAGCTTGCGAGCAGCCTGCCAGCCCATCGAGACGTGGTCTTCCTGCATCGCACTGGACGGGATCGAGTCGACCGACGCCGGATGGGCCAGCCGCTTGAGCTCCGACACGATTGCAGCCTGCGTGTACTGGGCGATCATGTGGCCGGAGTCGACGCCCGGGTCGTCGGCGAGAAACGCGTTCAGGCCGTTGCTGCGGGAAACGTCGAGCATCCGATCCGTGCGGCGCTCGGCGATGGAGGCGACGTCGGCGGCGACGATCGCGAGGAAGTCCAGCACGTAGGCCACGGGTGCGCCGTGGAAGTTGCCGTTGCTCTCTACCCTTCCGTCGCGTGTGACGACCGGGTTGTCGATCGCACTGGCCAGCTCTCGCCCGGCGACCTGCTCGGCATGAGCGACGGTGTCACGGGCAGCGCCGTGGACCTGCGGCGAGCACCGCAACGAGTAGGCGTCCTGCACGCGGGTGCATTCGTTCGGCTCGCGATGGCTGGCCATGAGCGGCGAGTCGGCGAGCAGCACCACCAGGTTCGCCGCGCTGGCCGCCTGGCCGGGGTGCGGTCGCAGTGCCTGGAGATCGGCGGTAAATACTGCGTCGGTGCCGAGCAGCGCTTCCACGCTCATCGCCGCGCTGATGTCGGCAGTCCGCAGTAGGACGCGTAGGTCGTGGCAGGCCAGCACGAGCATGCCGAGCATGCCATCGGTGCCGTTGATCAGCGCCAGGCCTTCCTTCTCCTCCAGCGCCACCGGCGTGATGCCGGCTGCCGCCAGGGCCTGCGCAGCAGGGCGCAGGACACCGTCGCCGCCTCGCACCTCACCCTCGCCCATCACGGCGAGCGCGCAGTGCGCCAACGGCGCAAGGTCCCCAGAGCAGCCCAGCGAGCCATATTCGTGCACGACCGGGGTCAGTCCCGCGTTGAGCAGGGCGGCGTAGGCCTGGGCGGTCTCCAGACGCACTCCCGTCCGGCCGGTGGCCAGGGTCGAAAGCCGTAGCAGCATGAGCGCACGGACGACCTCGCGCTCGACCTCACCGCCTGAGCCCGCCGCGTGCGAGCGGATCAGGCTGCGCTGCAACTGCGCGCGCAGCTCCACCGGGATGTGCCGGGTGGCCAGCGCGCCGAAGCCGGTGGACACGCCGTAATGGGGCACGACGTCCCGGGCCAGCCCCTCGATCACCCCCCGGGTGCGGACGATCTCGGCACGAGCGTCCTCCGCGATCCGCACAGCCGCGCCGTCGCGTGCCACGGCCACGATCTCGTCGCTGCCCAGCGGCCCGATGCCGACGACGACCTCGCCCGCTGCGGCACCGGCTCCCGACGCCATGTCACTCATGCGCTCATAGGACCGCCTCAGCGTCTCCCGGCGCTACATCCGACACAACAAATCTGTCTGGGATCTTGCAGCGTCTCCGGTGGAAAGAGCCAGAACGCGTCGTGGTACGAATGCGACCCCGGCGAATCGCGGAGGTGCCGTATGGCGATGGCGCGGTTGGAAACGCACGTGCGCGAGGAGTTGCTCGCCGCCTCGGATGAGGTGATCGAGGACGCCGTCCTCCACGCTGACCTCCAGGTGCTGCGCGGGCTGCTGTACCAGCTCACCTGCGACGACGAGGTGGCGCGAGCGCGGCTGAACGCAGACGACCCGGCGACCTTGCTCGCCGGTGGCGATGACGACACGGCTCTGCTGCGAGGCAAAGCCGTCGAGTTCCTTTCGGCCTACCGGGACAAGGGAGCGGGAGAGATCTCAATCGGCGCCGAGGAGCGCCTTCCGACGAGCTTGCGGCTGGCGGTCAACTTCGAACTCGCCGACGAGGACATGGGCCTCTACCTCGAGGAGCTCTCCCTGGATCCGTGGGCTCGCGGGCTCGAGTGGAAGAACCCGCCGCCACAGGACCGGCTCGAAGCCTTCAACGTCATCGTGATCGGCGGCGGGCTGGGCGGTCTCAACGCGGCGATCCACTTGAAGCGCGCCGGCATCCCGTTCACCGTCATCGAAAAGAACGCCGATCTCGGCGGTACGTGGTTCGAGAACCGTTATCCCGGATGTCGTGTCGACACCCAGAGCCGGTCCTACACGAACCTCTTCGGGGTCGACTACAGCTACCCGTACCCGTATTGCCCGGCGTCCGAGCACGAGCGCTATTTCCACTGGATCGCCGACAGGTATGAGCTACGCGACGACATCGTCTTCGACACCGAAGTGCGCTCACTCGCGTGGGACGAGGACTCGTCCGAGTGGCACGTCACGATCGCCGGTCCCGACGGGGAGCGAGTACAGCGGGCGAATGCGGTCATCACCGCCGTCGGCTTCCTCAACCGTCCGAAGCTGCCCGACATCGAAGGGATGTCCGCCTTTCGGGGGCCGTCGTTCCACTCCGCGCGGTGGCCGGAAGGCCTTGAAGTCAAGGGCAAGCGCTTCGCCGTCATCGGCACCGGCGCAAGCGGCTACCAGGTGATTCCAGAGCTCGCCCTCGAGGCCGAGCACGTGGTCATCTTCCAGCGCACGCCGCAGTGGCTGATGCCCACCGTGGGCTACCGGTCGCCCTACCCGCCGCAGGTGAACTGGCTCGACCGCAACCTCCCGTTCTACAGCAACTTCATGCGGTTCCGAGCGGCGGTATCGATCCGATTCCTGTCGGACTTCAGCGAGATCGACCCGGACTTCGACGACCCCGATGCGTGCAGCATAGGCAACCAGATGATGCGCAATGCGTGCCTCGCGTTCCTCGAGGAGAAGCTGGGCGACCCGGAGCTGGTGCGCAGGATGACGCCACCGCATCCCTACCTGTCCGCTCGTCCCCTCGCCGTGGACAGCGAGTACAGCGTCCTCGACGTGCTCAAGGAAGACAACGTCACGCTCGTGACCGATGGGATCCGGCGAATCACCGAGACGGGTATCGAGACCGTTGCCGGCGAGCACCTCGAAGTCGACATCATCCTTTACGCCACAGGCTTCCATGCGACGGACTACCTCTTCCCGATGACGATCATCGGGCGTGACGGCGCGACGATCGAGAAGACCTGGGCCGAAGACGGCGCTCGCGCGTTCCTCGGGTGCATGGTGCCGCGCTTCCCGAACCTATGGATGGTCTACGGACCGAACACGAACGGCGGCATGCACCCCGCCAGCTTCCACGAGGTCGTCGGACGCTACGCGCTCGAATGTATGGAACACCTCATGGTGAACGGCGAGCAGGCAATCGAGGTGACCGAGGCTGCCTACTGGCGCTACAACCGCCTCCTCGACGAGCGGAATGCTCGCAAGGTCTGGAGCGATCCCCGGGCCCACAACTACTACTGGACGGACTTCGGCCGCTCGGCGGTGATGTGCCCGTTCTACCCGTGGGAGATCTGGCACTTCCTGCGTCATCCGTCTTTCGACGATCTCCAGGTTCGCTGACGACGCTCAGAACGTGAGCCCGCCGAGGCCACCGTCGCTAGCGACTACGGCGGCGTTGACGTAGCTGGCGAGAGGAAGCTGCGCGACGGGGACGCCCCGACGTGTTCACGAGGAGCGCAGCATCGTCGACACTGCCCGCCGGTGTTGGGCCGCCCGGCGCCCTACGCACCTGATCGTTTTTGATCATCGGGTCTGACAGCCACATCCGAGCGGGTTGAGAACCTGCCTGCGGGGCACACCTATCAGGCGCGACCCCCGCCCTGTCTCCTTACCTGCGGCGGGGTTTTCCCCGTATTCAAAGGCGAATCGAGTCGGTGGAGATGGCGTGTAGCGGTAGCCCGACGGAATGGTTTCTGAGCGCCGCCGAACGACAGAACCGCGGGACACGGTTGGATGACCGCCACGCGGATGGCAGGTCCTGGACTGCGGGCAACGAGGTGCGAGCGCTGATCCACGGGGCGAGCTACTTTCCCGAACTGCTCCGTCGCGTTCGCGCCATGGACGCAGGCGATCTGCTCCTGTTCACCGATTGGCGGGGTGACCCGGACCAGCGGCTCGATGGTCCGGGCACGGAGGTATCGCGTGTCCTCTGCGAGGCGGCCTCGAGGGGCGTGACGATCAAGGGTCTGGTGTGGCGTTCGCACCTGGATCGATTCGCGTTCAGCGAGCAGGAAAACCGCCATCTCGGTGAGGAGATCAATGCCGCCGGCGGCGAAGTCCTGCGCGACATGAGGGTGCGCCCGGGCGGCTCGCATCATCAGAAGTTCGTCGTACTGCGCCACCCCGTCCGGCCGGAGAGGGACATCGCGTTCGTCGGCGGAATCGACTTGTGTCATAGTCGCGGCGACGACGACGGCCACGGCGGCGACGGGCAGCGTCAGCCGATGGCCAAGGTCTACGGGCAGCGTCCGCCGTGGCATGACGCGCAGCTCGCGATTCGCGGGCCGGCCGTCGGTGATGTCGAGGCCGTGTTCCGGGAACGCTGGGACGATCCGGCCCCGCTCAACCGAAACCCGCTGGATCGCATTGCAGATCGGCTGCGCGGTGAGGACCGCGTCCGGGCCGGCGTGCTTGCGCCGCAGCTGCCCGACCCGGCGCCATGCGGGCCACACGCGGTCCAGCTCCTTCGCACCTATGCCAAGCGTCGGTCAGGCTACCCCTTTGCGCCTGACGGCGAGCGCAGCATCGCCCTCGGCTATCAGAAAGCAGTGCGTCAGGCACGCCACCTGATCTATCTCGAAGACCAGTACCTGTGGTCGCCGGCCGTGGTGTCATGCTTTGCCGACGCTTTGAAAGACAACCCCGAACTGCGCCTCATCGCCGTTGTCCCCAGCTATCCCGATCAGGACGGCCGCTTGTCCGAACCGCCGAATCTCCTCGGCCGCCAGCAAGCCATGGCCGTGCTGAGGCAGGCGGGCGGAGAGCGAGTAGCCGTCTACGGCTTGGAGAACAATGCCGGCTGCCCGGTATACGTCCACGCAAAAGTCTGCGTGATTGACGACGTCTGGTGCTGCGTCGGCTCAGGAAACCTCAACCGTCGCTCGTGGAGCCACGACTCCGAGCTCTCCTGCGCCATCCTGTCCGAAGACCACAGGGAACCGTCAGCAGCGGTCGGTGAACGAGTCCTTGCAGGGCCGGGAACCTTCGCTCGCGAACTGCGGCTGAGACTGGCTCGCGAACACCTAGGGCGCGCCGACGATGACGATGCCGATCTCCTTGACGCCATCGGAGTTTTCACGGCTTTTGCCGCGAGCGCCCGACGGCTCGAAGACTGGCATCACCGAAAGCAGGAGCGGCCCCGGCCGGTGGGGCGACTTCGCGAGTACACCACCCCACAGCTCGGACTGCTCACCCAGGCATGGTCCAATCCGCTGTACCGCCTGATCTATGACCCGGACGGCCGCCCGCTGACAAGGCGCTTGGCACACGAATTCTGACGGTCGTTGCGATAGACCGGCGCTTCGTCGCGGAGGCGTTTGCCCAGTGGGTAAAGATCGACGCGCAGTTCAGGGCTGATCGGATCCCAGGAGAGTGCGGTCATCAATACCTCCAGCCCCGCGGCGCGCGCGGCATACCTTTAGACATCTTCTGCCCCGGAAGCCCGTGTGACAATGACTCATGTGTACGTTTCCCGGCTGAAGGGGCAGGCGACGATGTCGAGCAACGACTTCCAGCACCGATACGGACCATGGGCGGTGGTCGCCGGGGCGTCGATGGGCATCGGCGCCGCCCTTTCGCACGAGGCAGCCGGGCGGGGCCTTTCCGTCGTGCTCCTGGCGCGCGGCAAGGATCAGCTGGAAGAGACCGCAGCAGACGTCACCCAGCGGCACGGCATTCAGGTACGCACGGTCTGCGCGGACCTGGCCTCCCCCGACATCGGAGATGTGCTCGCGGCCGCCACGGAGGATCTCGATGTCGGCCTGTTCGTCTACAACGCCGCAGTGGCACCCAACAGCCGCTTCATCGACGGCGATCTCGATCTGCATCTGCTCAGCGTCGCCGTCAACTGCCGCACGCCGACGATCCTGTGCCACCACTTCGGCAACCAGCTGGCCGACCGCGGCCGGGGTGGCATCGTGATGATCAGCTCGATGGGGGGCACTCAGGGCGCGATCAACTTCAGCACCTACAACGCCGGCAAGGCTTTCGAGTGGATCCTCACCGAGTCCTTGTGGACCGAGCTCGCCGACCGCGGGGTGGATGCCGTCAACGTCTTCGTCGGCGCGACGTCCTCGCCGAATTACAACTCCTTCAAGGAGACGCTCGATCCGCAGCTGTGCAACCGCGTCGACACTGACGATCCGCTCGACCGGGCCCGATCCCGCCTCATGCGCCCGAGCACGCCCGAAGAGGTGGCGACCGCTTCGTACGACGGACTCGGTCACGGACCCGTCGCTTACGTCGACCCCGACGACGAATTCGTGTCGCGGCGCTGCTTCGCCCTGCCGCGCGGCGAAGCCACACAGGTCTGGCGCGAGCTGCAGGAGACCTCCACCCGCCGCCCCGATCGCATCGCCCGATGAGCCGTCGGCTGCGGGTCGTCCAATGGACGACGGGCAAGACCGGGAGCGCCGCGGTCAGGGGCATGGTCGGTCATCCCGTGCTCGATCTCGTTGGCTGCTATGCCTTTTCGGCCGACAAAGTCGGGCGTGATGTCGGCGAGCTCTGTGCCATCAGCCCGCTCGGCATCCGGGCGAGCGACGATGTCGAGGCGCTCCTCGCCCTCGAGCCCGACTGCGTGTCCTACATGGCGTACCGGCCCAACTTCGATCACCTCGAACGCATCCTCGAGTCCGGCGCCAACGTGGTCGCGACGATGTTCATGCTGGCCGGCACCGGCTACGGCGAAGCCGCCACGCACCGACTCCGCGACGCCTGCCTGCGCGGAAGCTCGTCGCTCTACGCGTCCGGCATCTACCCCGGCCACGCGCCAATGGTCGCACTCGCTGCCAGCGCGATGTGCAGCCGCATCGAACGCTTCTCGATCCTCGAGTCACTCGACGTCCACGGGTACGCCAACGAGCAGATGTTCCGCGCTCAGGGCTTCGATCTGGAGCCGGATGACCCGGCCGCACGACGTGCCTGCGAGGCTTCCTGCGGTTCGTTCAAGGACCAGATCCCGGTGCTGGCCAAGGCGCTCGGAGTGGACATCGACGAGGTCGGCTTCCGGGTCGAATTCGCCACCGCCAACCAGGACACCGATTTCGGCTTCATGACGCTGGGCAAAGGACGGATCGCCGGCTTCAAGGGCACGGTCTCCGGCAACAAGCAGGGACGCTCGCTCATCGAGTGCAGCTTCGTGTGGAAACTGGGCGAGGACATGAACCCCAACTGGCCGGTGACCCACGGGTATGTCATCGAGCTCGACGGCGTTCCGGGGGTTCGCGTCCGGCTGGAGCCCCAGGGTGAACATCTGGACGGGGCGATCACCACCGCCATGCCTTGTGTCAACGCCATCCCGGCGGTCTGCGCCGCGCCACCCGGCATCGTCAACCTGATGGGGCTACCACTGGTCCGCGGCGCTCACCTGATGCGACGGGTCTGAGCGGGCCTGCGGGCGCGTACCGGCGACGCAGGGTAGATCGCGGCGCTGAAGATGTCGGAGCTCGCGGCCGTCCACCGGTCCAACGACGTCGTCCCTTCGCCGAGCGCGTGCTCGAGATGCCGCGGAAGAAGCAGCGGCACAAGAGCAATGACGGTGAGGACGGCGGCGACGGCCTCCTCATCGTCGGCTGGACGAGCCAGGCCGGTTTGCGCGCGTCGACTCAGATCGGTTGCGCAGTCCTGCACCATCCGCGCGAACCAATCGAGGCCGTGCTGCGTCTGCTCCAGAAGCATGCGGCGCAGGTACATGCGCAGCAGCGGCTGCTCGTCAAGCAGCCGTTCAAACGCCGCGAGACGGCGGACATTCGCCTCTGCTGCGCTGCCGGCCGCCGCATCGTCCTCGGTCGCGATGAGAAGCAACGACCGGACCCAGGTGTCGACAGCTTCGATGACGCCCTGTTTCGATCCGTAATGATGAATGATCAGGGTTGACGACGTTCCGGCGGCCTTGGCGATCGCGCGGATGGTCGTCCCACGCTCGCCCTGAGCCGCGATGAGTTCGAAGGCGGCATCTCTGATCCGCGCGCGGGCCGTCAGATCAGCCGGATCCCGGACGGTCATCGTCCCGGGTGCCTGTCACCGTCATCGGGGGTTGTTGCCGGCTGCCGCCGAGCCGTCTGTTCGACGCCGTCGATGATGCTTTGGTATCCGGTGCAGCGGCACAGGTTTCCCGAGAGGGCCGCGCGAATGCGGTCTCTATCCGGTCCGGCTTCCTCGGCGAGCAGCGCCACCGTGGACATGACGAACCCCGGGGTACAGAAACCGCATTGGAACGAGTGGCAGTCGCGGAACGCCTCTTGCACCGGGTGCATGCGATCCGGCGCGCCAAGCCCTTCGACCGTCGTGACGTCACGACCGCGGACCTGGACGGCGAAGAGCAAACACGAACGCACCGCCTCCCCGTCGACGAGCACGGTGCACGCCCCGCACACACCGTGCTCGCATCCGACATGGGTGCCGGTCAGCCCGAGGTGCTCGCGAAGGAAGTCGACCAGCGTCGTCCTGACGTCGGCTTCCGCTGAGCGCTCCACCCCGTTGACGCGAAACACGATTTCGGTCGTCATGCGCCTGCTGCCCTCCGAGCTGCGGTCGCGAGTGCCTTGCGTACGGTGACCCCGACCAGGCGCCGGCGGAAGGCACCGCTGCCGTGGACGTCGGAGGCAGGGTGCAGACCGACGGTGGCTTCTCGCGCCGCCCGGGCGAACGTCTCGTCGCCGGCGGCCGACCCGGTCAGCCCCGCTTCGGCGGAGGGCACGCGGAGCGGCCCGTCGGCCACGCCGAGCAGGCACAATCGCGCTTCTCGAATGGAGGCGTCATCGTGAAGCGCGACCATGGCGGCCACGCCGACGAGCGCGAAATCGCCGTGCCGGCGGGCGACCTCCTCGAAGGCCCAGCCGGCGCCGGGCGGGGCCGCTGGGATCTGGATCTCGACCAGGCACTCGTCGTCGCCCAATGCGGTGCTGTAGTGGCCGAGGAAAAACGAGGCTGCGGGGATTGAACGCTGCCCGCTCCTGCTGCGCGCCACCATGGTCGCCTCGGTGATGGCCATGACCGCCGGCAACTCTGCCGACGCATCCGCGTGAGCCACGCTGCCGCCGATCGTGCCGCGATTGCGGATCGCCTCATGCCCGACCCACGGCAGCGCCAAGGCAAGGATCGGCGCCTGCGAAGCCACGAGCGCGGATCGCTCCGCCATCCGCTCCCGGGTGGTCGCCCCGATCGTCAGCAGATCGCCGTCGCCGCCGGTGATGCCCGCGAGGTCCGTGACCCCGTTCAGGTCGACGATCTGTGATGGCCGAGCCAGCCGCATCGACAGCATCGGTACCAGGCTCTGGCCGCCGGCCAACAATTTCGCTTCGTCGCCGTGTTCTGCCAGGAGGTCGAGGACCTCCTCGAGCGTTGTCGGTGAGTGGTACTCGAAGCGCGCGGGTTTCACGAGTGGCCCGCCGCCTCGATCAGCTCCGCGATCCGTGCCGGCGGTAGGTGTTGCTCGCGCACCTGCACGCCCAACGGAGCGAGCGCGTCCTCGATGGCATTGGTGATAGCTGCCGGTGCCACGATCATGCCGCCCTCGCCAACGCCGCGAAAGTTCACATCGGCATCGTTGAGCACCGTTTCGACATGCTGGACCTCGATGTCGGGCACATCCATGCTCGTCGGCAAGAGGTAATCCATGAACGAGGACGACAGGAACTGGCCGTCCTCGCCGTAGGCGGCGTGTTCCAGCAGGACGGCCCCCACGGCCTGAGCGACGGCGCCGCGGATCTGGCCCTCGACGATCGCCGGGTTGACCGGCAGGCCGCAGTCCTCCACCACGAGGTAGCGCTCGAAGGTCACCCGGCCTCTGTCGGGGTCGACCTCCACGATGCACGCATGCACGCCGCCGGACCATCCGCCCTCACCGCCGTCGTAGACGTCGGTGACCTTCAGGTCAGCGTCCGCGCCCACCCGCGCCACGAGCTCGGCCAGCGACAGCGAGATGCTCGGGGTTCCTTTGACACTTATCCGGCTGTCGATCAGGTCGAGGTCGGCCGCGTTGGCTTCCAGCTGATCCGCGGCCAGCTGGAGGATCTTTGCTTTCAGTTTCCGCGAGCCGTGCAGGACGCTGCCGTTGGCCATCGTCGCCGCGCGGCTTCCACCGGTACCGATCAGCGCCACAGGCGTGATGTTCGTATCCCCCCAACGCACTTCGATGTCCTCGAATCGCACGCCCAGCTCGTCGGCCGCGACTTGGGCCAGCGTGGTCTGATGGCCTTGGCCGTGCGGTTGCTGGCGGGTGATGATCTCTACCCGGCCACCGTCACCGATCGACAGGTACGACGTCTCGGGACCCAATGGATCAGGAGCTCTCTCGCCGCCGACCTTCGGCGCCGGTGCGCCCTCGATGTAACCGGCCATTCCAAGACCCAGGTACCGACCCTCTTCGCGGGCAGCTCGCTGTCGTGCCCGGAAAGCAGGGATATCGATCGTGCGCTCGGCCTGGGCAAGACACTCCTGCGTCGTGATGCCCAGGAAGGGGGTACCGGTCAGCTGTGCGAGCGGCGGCTCCCCGCGCGTCACATAGTTACGGCGGCGCACCTCTGCCGGCTCGAGAGACAGCTCGCGAGCGATCACGTCGAGGAGTCGTTCTCGCAAGAAGTCACCCGTGGCCCAGGGGCCACGGTAGGAGACGTAGGTCGCCTTGTTCGAGAAGACGACCGTCGATGTCGCGGCAATGCCTTCCACCTTCGCCGGTCCCTGCAGGAACGCGACGATGGCAAACGCCATAGTCGACCCGGGGAACGGGTCACAAAGGTATGCCCCGACGTTCACCTTGACGTCAGCCCGGATTCCGAGCAGGCGCCCGTCGGCGGTGACGGCCGCCTCCAGGTCAGCCATTTCCTCGCGCGCGTGTCCGGCCGCGGCGAGGTGCTCGAGCCGGTCCTCCACCCACTTCACCGGGCGGCCCAAGCTGATCGCCGCTGCCGCCAGCGCGACGTCCTCCCGCCCTACACAGTTCTTCAGCCCGAACCCGCCGCCGACGTCAGCGGCCAGCACCCGGATCTTGTCCATCGGCACGCCAACCAGGCCTGGCAGAAGCATCCGGAACATGTGCGGCGACTGCGTCGACGCGTGCAGCGTCAGCTGCTCCGAAGCGGCGTCCCAACTCGCTATCAGGCCCCGCGTTTCCATCGGGACCGGCTGGTGGCGGTGGACACTGATCGACGCCCGGATGACCCGGTCAGCGCGGGCGAACGCGCCTTCCGGATCGCCCATCACCTGCTCCATCCGCAGATTGACGTTGTCGCCCACCTCTTCGAAGAGCGGCGGCTTCGACGCGTCGAGCGCGTCCTCGTAGGTCACGATGGCGTCGAGCGGCTCCACGTCCTCGACGATCAGCTCGAGGGCGTCCTCTGCCACATAGCGGGATTCGGCTATGACCAAGGCGATCGGGTCGCCCACGTATCGCACCTTGTCTGTCGCCAGCGCGTGGAACGCCGGCGCCTGCAAGCCGGGTATGAGGTTCATCCCGGTGACGGCACCCGGAACGATCGGTGAGGTGAGGCGCTTGATGTCCTCCCCGGTGAATACAGCCACCACGCCGGGCAGCTGCCGTGCCTCCGTCACGTCCACGGACACCAGCCGGCCATGCGCGACGTAGCTACGAAGGAACGCGGCGTGCAGCATGCCCGGCAGAACCACGTCGTCGAGGTAGCGACCGCGGCCGGTCAGGATCCGTTGGTCCTCCACCCGGCGGACGCGGGCACCGACAGCGCGAGCGCCTAGCGCTCCTGCATCGGATCTCACGAAGCATCGGGAGCTGTGGCGAGCTCCAGCTCGGGGAGGGCCTGGTGACAGAGTGCTCCGCCGTCGATCGTCAGTTCCGTGCCGGTGACGTACTTCGCCTCATCCGACGCCAGGTAGACGACTCCCGCCGCGATGTCCGCCGGCTCACCGAACCGCGGCAGCATGATGTTCTTCTCGAACGCCCTCCGGCGGACCGGGTCGGAAAGGATGTGCTCCAGCGCCGCTGTCCTCGTGTCGATGAAGCCGACGATGATGGTGTTGGCACGGATGTCGACTCTGCCGTAATCCACCGCCAGCTGACGGGTCAAGGCGTTGATGGCGCCTTTCGAAGCGTGGTACGCGGGCCGCTCGGGCAACGCCGATTTCGATGAGCTCGCCGAGATGTTGATGATCGAGCCGCTGCCACTCGTGCGCATCGCCGGCACGGCGTACTTGCAGGCCCAGAACGTCCCGTACAGAGCGATGCGCATGATGCTGGTGAACGTGTCGTTGTCGACAGCGTCGATGTGCGTGTCACGCCCGCTTCCGGCCTCGTCGGAGATGGCGTTGTTGACAAGCGTCGTCAGCCGGCCGTATTGCGCGAGGGTTCGCTCGACGGCCCCAGCCAACTCCTGCTCATTGCCGCTGTCCGCTCGGATGAACATCGCCCGGCCACCGGCTGCGGTGACCGCGGCCTCCACCTCGGCGCCCTTGTCCTGCGACCTGCCGGTGAAGGCCACGCAAGCGCCTTCGGCGGCGAGCCCTTCGACGATCCCCCGGCCGATGCCACGCGTCCCGCCGGTAACGAGCGCGACCTTTCCCTGGAGACGCATTCACCCTCGCCCTTCGGCCCAGCGCTCGTTGCTCGAAGGCCGCAACGTAACAGTCGTGCCGTAGGCTGATCAAGCGTTCAGTCGAGCTCCGGAGGGCATCCGTGATCGCTCGCGATCTGCGGCACCCGGTTCACCATCGGTCGCCACATCACGAGGTTGTGCCGTCGCCGCCCGCAGTCCCCGTCAGCGGTGCGACCTCGCGGGCGAACCACTCCAGCTGAGTAATCAGCTTCGCGGCGGAGTCGTCGGGAACCCCGACGCTGAAGCGAAGCGCGAAGTGCTGCACACCGGCCGCTGCGAAGTCGGCAATGTCCCCGGCGACCTGCCCTGGCGTGCCCACAAAACGTGACCGCCCCGACCGGTCCACGGGCATCGGAGGCAGGTAGTTGTAGTCAGGAGGTAACTGCGACCCACCGTAGGCCTGGCTTTCGCCCGCCGGGCGTTGTGGGTCGTTCGCCAGTAGCTGGGTCGGCGGGCACGAGTAGGAGAACGTGAAAGGAGCGTCTCCGCGGCCGTTTTCGGTCAGCAGTTGGCGAATCCGATCCCGCCCTGCCCGGTACTCCTCCGGGGAACAGAAGAGCGGGTGCCAGCCATCGCCCAGCAGTGCTGCACGCCGTAGCGCCTTGTCTCCGTTGCCGCCGACCCACAACGGCAGGGGCTTCTGCACCGGCGCGGGGCCGAACAAGACATTCGAGAACGAGACCCACTGGCCGGAGTAGGAGACGGGTTGCCCTTCCGACTCCCACAGCAGCCGTAGCACCCTGAGGTACTCGTCGGTCACCGCCCCGCGCTCGGTGTACGGGACCTGCAGCGCCTCGAACTCGCCCTCGAGAAAACCGACACCCATACCCAGCGTCAGCCGGCCACCGCCGAGCCGGTCAGCTGACGCGGCAAGGTGGGCGAATTCCACCGGCCGGCGGTATGGCGCGACGAGTACGTCGGTACCGAACCGCAGCTTCGCGGTGCGTCCCAGCCCGACCAGACAGAGTGCGACGGCGTCGAACCAGTCGGGTGGGGTGAGCCCGGCTGCGTACGGCGGGACGACGATGTGGTCGCCGAACCAGACGCCGGCAAAGCCAAGACCCTCGGCAGCCGCGACGACGCTCCACAGCTCCTCGGGATCCTGGAACGGTCCGTACGGCGGGACCACTACCCCGAACGTGGAGCCACTCATCACACCCCTAACCCAGACGTCAGCGCCTTCACGTGTGCGTCGTCAGGATTGCATGGCCCCGCAGGTGGTGCCAGTAGCTCGGCAAACCAACGGCCACTTGCACTCCAGCATCCGGAGGTGTGCAGGCCGGCTTCGCGGGCCAGCGGCGTGATGTCGTGCGCAGCGACCTCGGACCACGGAAACGATGTGGAGTACGACCCGACGCTGTCCTCCAAGCTCATCCATCTGGTGCGCGTTCTCGACCCGGGCGCGCCGACTTCCACGTATGCCGCTCCGCCCGGTCGGAGCAGTTCTCGAACGCGCTTCATCAGAGCTAGCGGATCGCCTCCGATGCCGATGTTGCCGTCGGCCAGCAGCACGCAGTGCCATTCCCCGGTGCGTGGCAACGGTTCGAACACCGACCGCCGGATGACATTCGCGCCGATGCTGCGCGCGAGTGCCACCGCTACGCGGCTGATGTCAATCCCGAGTGCCGGGACATCGCGCCGCTTCAGCGCTGCGGCGAGCCTCCCGGGTCCGCAGCCGACGTCGAGCGTGCTGCCTTGGCAACGCGCGAGTACGGATTCGTCTCCGGCGATGCTGTGCGATCTCCAACCGGATACCGGCACGATTCGCCGATCGCCGTCGCCATCCCGCGCCCACAAGCGCTGGGTTGCCAGTGCTCGCTCGTACACCTGCATCGGGGACAGTCGCTTGCCGACGGGGACCGATCGAGTCACATGCTCTCCCGAGTCGTGAGTGGACCCAAACGTCTGCGGTCGTTGGAGTTTCGCTCGCGCGGGTGAAGCGATTCGGCCGGTCCGGCTGCGATCCGTACCCTGGCGGGATGCGCGTCCTGGTCACCGGAGGAGCCGGTTTCATCGGATCTCACGTGGTTCGGCAGCTGGCCGAGTCGGGCCATCATGTCGTGGCGTTGGATGCGCTGCTGCCTGCGGTGCATCCGGCTGAGACCGCAGCAACACCCGAGAGCCCTGTGCTGAAAGCACTTTTGCAGGATCCGGCGACCTGGCGGGAAGCGCTGCGAGGAATCGACATCGTGTGCCATCAGGCAGCGATGGTCGGTCTCGGGGTCGATGTGGCCGATCTGCCGCTCTACGCGGAGCACAACGACCTCGCCACCGCCGTGCTGCTCAGCGAGATGGCCGACGCCGGCATCAGGCGACTCGTTCTCGCCAGCAGCATGGTGGTCTACGGCGAAGGGGTCTACGAGTGCCCCCAGCACGGGCAGGTCCGGCCGCTCGCGCGGCGAGAGGCCGACCTTGCGGTAGGCCAATTCGATCCTCGCTGCCCCGAGTGCGCCCGGCCGCTCCAGCCGGGCCTGGTCGACGAAACCGCCCGACTGGATCCACGCAGTGCCTACGCCACGTCGAAATTGGCGCAGGAGCACTACGTCCAGAACTGGGTGCGCGCCACCGATTCGAGCGCGATCGCCTTGCGCTACCACAACGTCTACGGCCCGGGAATGCCGCGCGACACCCCCTACTCCGGGGTCGCCGCGATCTTCCGATCGGCCATCGAGAACGGCGTAGCGCCAACGGTTTTCGAGGATGGCAGGCAGCGCCGCGACTTCGTTCACGTCACCGACGTGGCCGAGGCAAACGTCGTCGCGACGCAGGCACTGGCGACCCTGACCGGGCCGCGATGGCAGGTCTTCAACGTCGGCAGTGGTGAACCCCACACGATCTTGGAGATGGCTGCGGCGCTCTGCCGGGCGGCAGCTGCCCCCTTCGAACCGGTGGTCAGCGGTGATTACCGGCTGGGCGACGTTCGTCATATCACCGCCGATTCGAGCCGGATCCGCGGCGATCTGGGCTGGGAGCCGCGCATCAGCTTTTCCGAGGGGATGCGTCGCTTCGCCGGCGATCCCTTGCGCGCGCCAGCCGGGCCAGGAAGATGAGTAGCGAACCGGCGAAAAGGATTCCGACGGCGAGCAGCCAGTTGCCGAAGTAGCGATTCTGGTGGCTGCCCGAGGCTGCAAAGTAGGCGTTCTGGCTGCGGCGCAGGATCAGCGGATACCACATCGCAAAGAGCAGGGCACTGAGCAGCGCTGGGATGCGAAGGTGATTCAGCGCGGCGCGCCGCCATCGCGCCGTAGCGCCAATGGGGTCGGCGCCGAGGACGGCACGCCTCAGCAGCCGATCGATCGCCGTGTACACCGGGAAGGCCACCAGGTCGTGTCCGATGACAGCGGCTGCGAACCACACCAGAAGCCGGATCGGAGTGGGGGCTTGCAGCCACCGGACGACGGCGTAGCCGGCAAAGCCAAAGGCAGCCAGCAGCAAGAGCAGATGCGCGGGATGGCCCCCGTACAGCCGTCGGAAGCGCTGGCGGACAGGCTCGCCCGAGGTGGACGGAGCGTCGGGCGGATCAGGCATCGAAGGTCACCCGGGTCACCCATTTGGTGTTGTGGACCCCCGGGGCTCCCGGAAGGATGAGCCGTGCCGGATAGCCATGGTCGAGGGAGAGATCCGCGCCCGCCACGCGCAACGCCAGCAACGACTCGCGCGCCGCCACTTGCCGCCGCGACAGCGAGACATGTCGATAGGCGCCGCGTTTCTCGAGGGATTCGACGTACGCGCCACGCACCGGACTGATGCCGACGAGCCCCGCCAGCTCACTGAGTGGCACCCCTGTCCAGGTCTGTGCCGTGGACCACCCCTCGACACATGCGATGGGCAAATGCGCGGTGCGCTGGGGCATGGCCAGCAGTTGTGCGCGCGACAGCTGCGCCGTACGGCCGTCGCCGACAACGGTCAAAGTCCAGTCGTCACCGACTCTTTCGACGGCAGCGGTACGCGCGGTCCGGTTGATCGGGAAGCTTGGCGAACCGGGACCTCCGCGCGGTGCCAGTAGCGCGGTTCTTCGAAAAGGCCCTCCGATGGTCTGGCCCGCATAAAGCAGGAGAACGCCGACCGAGGAGCCTGCGGCCAAACCGACGACCGAGCGCCGGCTGATGGTCACCGGGCCGGGCTGGGGGCTGGCGAGCTCGTCATCGCCGTCGGCGGTTCTCGTGCGGCGACGCACGGCTCGATATGCCAAGGGCAGCTTGAGGCAGACATGCACCACGAATCCGGCGATGAAGACGACAGCTCCGTAGAAGTGAGCGGTGTAGAAGCTGAAGCCGAAGACGTAGTCGTTGCTGATGTTCAGCAGGCCGGTCACGAGTTCGAAGAGGATGCCGCCGACGAGCGCCACGAGTGACAGGCGCTCGAGCAGATGAGCCACAGACCGGACCGGTGGCCACTCGAACAAGCGCGGCAGGACAGACCACAGCTTGATGAGGACAATCGGCACCAGCGCAACGCCGATACCGACGTGCAGTCCTTGATTCAGCCGATACAGCCACGATGGCGAGACCGGCCAGTCGAAGAGGTAGAACTGCAACCACCCGACGTGCTGGGTCGTGTCGTTGCCGGGCAGCCTCGGGTTGTATGCGGCGTACGACAGAAAGCCGGTCACGGCCACGACGGTCAGGGCCGGTAGCAGCAGCAGGCCGAGCGCCGCCGTCACGCGGCGGCTGCGGGCGGGACTGTGCCAGAAAGACGCCCGGAACGGGCCGAACGGCATGGTGCGGCGCCGCCCGACTCGTTCCGTACGTCCTGCTGTCATTGCTGCTCACTCATCCCTTGGCCTGGATGTGGGCGATGCCGATGAGCATGTCCTGCTTGAACGCCGTCACGCCGAAGAACTTGTTGATGGCCGCAGCCGCGTCTGCCGTGAGTTCGACCTTGGTTCCATCGAGGCGGGCGATGCCGTCTGACCCTGGCGGGGTCACCACGAGGTCACTTCCGTTGAGGAAGAAGAGCGGGATCGAGGCATCGTTCATCTGCTTCACCTGTGCCGTCAGCAGCGACTTGCCGGGATCCACATCGAAATTCTCGACGGTGAGGGTTTTGCCACCGGCTGTGAACGAGAGCCCGGAGCCGGCGTGATGCACGATGCCCTGCACGTAGGGAGTCACGGCACCCTTGTTGTAGATGGTCACATTGCCGCCGGTGATGGGAAAGTTCAACGTCGGCTCACCGCCCGGCTTCGTCAACGTTGCCGTACCGGTAGGCGCCGGGGTGACCTTGAGCGAGGCCAACGCCGGGAGCAGCTGCGGGTCGAGCGTGACCGAGGTCTGCACTCCCGATAGTGCCGGTACGGTCAGGATCGGCTTGGTGCTCGAGCTGGAAGGCGCGGCACTCTCCGCGGCTGTGCTCGTACCGGTGGTACTGCTGCTGCAGGCGGACGCACCGACGGCGAGAGCTCCAGCAGCCAGCGTGGCGGTAAGCAGGCGAGCGTGGAAACGCATTCTCGTAACTCCTCATCTCGTGATGCCCGCCGCGGTGATGCCGTCTGATCGGCTGCGGCCGGCGACACTAAGGAGTTCGTCGCTGGCGTCCGTTTGGTTTGGTTCTGAGGAGAATTGATAGCCATTACGTGAATCTCGCCATGCCCGTAGCAGCGTTACGGTGAGAGCAATGACCCCACCGATGGCATAGCTGATCCGCCCCGTGACAAGCGGTTGGTCATGGATGATCCCGGCGACGTACAGCGGGTAGGCGGCAGCGGCAACCAGGATCCACTCGGGCCGATCGCACAGCACCGCTGCGGCGATGAGCAGGATGCCGTACCAAGGCTCCGCGGGCGTGGCGACGAGGAAAGCCCCTGCAATCACAGACAGTGCGCCGGCTTGCGGGGTCAGGGCTGAGCGCGCGCATCGGATTGCGACGAACGCCACGAGCGCAAGCAAGACGAGCGCGGCAACGAGTTTGGTCGCGCCTTGAGACAGCCCCAACAGGCCGAGGAGCAGAAAACGACTGCCGGTCGTATACCCGTCTTCCGTCAGATAACCCCGCAGGTATCCGAGGACATGCGGGCCGACGGCGACGACGTGCGGCAGGTAGCCGAGGGCAATCACACCAGCCGTGGCACCGATCAGACAAGCGTTTCCGTGTCTGCCGCGGCGCATTAGCGATGGCAGCACGAGCGCTGGGTAGAGCTTCACCGCGATCGCCAGGCCCGCCAGTGCGCCGGCGCGCGCCCGCCATCGGGGTTGCAGCGCGGTGACGACGATGGCCGATACTCCGAAGAGGGCGCCGAGAACGTCGACATGCCCGTCACCGGCGATGTCCAAACCGGCGATCGGGCCGAAGGTGTAGTACGCCACCAGCCGCGAGGGCCGTCCCGTGCGCCTCAACCCGAACGCGAGAACGGCCGCCAGCCCGGCGGACAGCACCGCCGCGTCGAGCTGCAGCCGGTGATCCTTGCCCGGCCCGGGAATCCAATGGGCAGCGAGGAAATACCCCTCCGCGACCGGCGGATAGATGGTGCGTACCGACGGGCGGTTGATACGGGTGCACGCATGCGCGGGGTCGGCAGGGTCGATCGGCTTGTGCAGCGCGCGGCAGCTGGCCGCATCCGGCCACAACCAGCCGTCGCGGAAGCCGCTGAGCGCTTGGGCATCAGGGGCATACCGGTAGGGATCGATGCCCGCCGCTTGGATCCGCCCGTCCCAGGCGTACCGGTACTGATCGTCGCTGATCTGCGACGGCCTGGACAGGCTCATCGCCGGCAGGGCAACGAGGCTGGCCAGTACCAGCGCCGCGGCGGCGCGGCGCGGCGCCCACCGCAGCACGGTTGCTGCCACGAGAGCAATGGCCTGCCAGCCGAGCACCAGCCAGAGCAGCCGGTAGCGGCCGGGTCCGGCCCCACCCAGCCGCTGCACGCGGTACTGGACCACCAGGATCGCTGCCAGACCGATCGCGGCTGCAAGAGCGGCGACGACGGCACCCTTCGCCGGCCGGTGGACGGATGAGGCGCTCACGCGGAGGCGACCCGCGGCCGGCAACGTGCAAGTACCGCTGCGAACCTGCCATCCGGCGCGAGCGCGGCCGCGGCATCGGCATCAGCCACCGTGTCGACGTCGACCAGGCGTTCAAGGAGCGAAACTCGAAGACCGGCCTGACGAAGCCGGCTCAGCTGCCGGCGACCGGTCAAGGGCGTCGACGTCGGTATCCCGCGCACCAGCGAGGGATCCACGTCACGCATGCCGAGGCACCACCACCCCCCGTCCAAGGCTTTGCCGAACACCGCATCACAGCCGGGCCGGGAAAGCTCTGCCACCGCGCGGACCAAGCGGCCGGCTCCGACCTGAGGGGTGTCCATGCCGATGAGCATCGTGGGCCGGCCGGGCACGGACGCATCCGCGAACGCGCCGGCGAGCCGGGCATCGAGGCCACCACCTCGCTGCGGCAGCACCGGCAGGGGCGCGTCACTCCCCCAGGCTTCGTCGAGCCATTTGCCGCATCTCCCGTCGAGCACGAGCACCGGCTCCACGGCGATGTGCTGGGAGGCCGCATCCGATACCGCCTCGCGGACGGCGCTGAAGGTGTCGGCCAGCGCGGCCTCGGCCAGCGCCGCCGCCTGAACCGGCGAGAACGGCGGGCACAGGCGCGTCTTCACCCGGCCCGGCTTGGGTTCCTTCGCCAGCACGACCAGCCGGCAGATCGTCCCGGGGCCGCGGGCGGTCACGACGGGATGGTCATCGCTCATGGAGAAGCATTCGCATGCCGAGCCAGAATGGCCTTCATGTCGTGCACGGCCTGCAGCGTTCCTCGGACGGTTCCGGTGACCTTTGACCTTCCCGTACGCGGCAGGTAGTCGACGGCGACCTCCCCGATGGAGGCGTCAGCGAGAGCGGCCTCGACCACCATCTCGAGCGGATAGCCGAAGCGGCGATCGGTCAGCTGCAGATCGACCAGGAGCCGGCGGCGGATCGCTCGCATGGGTCCGAGGTCGGTGAGCTTGGGCGCCCGCTCACCGAGCTGGTGTCTGAGCCTTCGCACGAGGACACCGTTGGCGATCCGGGCATGCAGCGGCCACGCGCTCCACTGCGTAGGCCGGCGGCTGCCCAGGACCAGGTCGTGGCGACCGTCGAGGACGGGCTCAGCCACGCGCGGTAGCTGCCCCGGGTCGAGGCTCGCATCAGCGTCGCAGATACACACCACATCGCTGGTCGCCGCGTCGATCCCGGCCGCGACCGCGGCGCCGAAGCCGCGTTGCGGGACGGGCACCACCAGTGCGCCGAGGCGGCGCGCCACGTCTGCACTCGCATCCGTGGAGCCGTTGTCGGCAACGATGGCTCGATAGCCGGCCGGCAAACGGGCCAGGACCCAGGGAAGTGCTTCCGCCTCGTTCAAGCACGGAAAGACGACGTCGACCATGCTCATTGCATGCCCTGCCGCCGCCGATTTCCCCACGCACCCATGACCCGGCTCGGCGGCAGGAACGCGCTGGTGGTCGCGCTCACCGCGCTCCTAGCGGCCTGCGGGACGGCGTCGCCGCGCGACCGAGCCGCGCCGCCCAGCCGAACCGCTGCAGAGCCGCAGACCGCGCCATCACCGCAGGTACCCCCGGCCGGCACCGTCGTGGCGATCGGCGACACCCCGGAAGGAGTCGCGATCGACGAGGTGCACCACCTCGCCGTTGCAGCTCTGAGACGTCCTGACGGCCTCGCCCTCGTCACGCTCACCCCTTCCCCGCAGGTACGCACCGTCCGCCTCCCCGGTCGCGCCAGACATCTCCGATTCGCTGCAAACGGCGGACCGGTTCTGGTTCCGGGCGAGGATTCGGATCACCTCTATGAGGTGGGTCTTCCGTCAGGACGTGTCGTTACACAATTCGTCACGGGTCGCCAGCCGCACGACGCCGTGGTGGCCGCGGGGCGGGTCTGGGTCACGAATGAGCTGGCCGGGACGGTGCAGTCGCTCGGTCCGGGTGGCCGGACGCTGCCGTCCGGGCTCCAGCCAGGCGGATTGGCGGCAGCGGGCGATCGGGTCGCGGTTGCGGACGTCCGCGGCAACCGGCTGTACGTCTTCGACGCTGTCAGCCAGCGCCGCATCGCCGTGCTGCCTGCGGGCGCCGGGCCGACTCACGTCGTCCAGGTCGGCCCCTCCACCGTCGCGGTGGCGGACACCCGCGGAGGCGCCGTCCTCGTCTACCAGCTGGGCGGGAAGCCGAGGCAGATCGACCGGGTCGTCGTCCCCGGCGGCCCCTACGGCCTCGCGGCCGACCCAGCCCGTCACCAGCTGTGGATCGCGCTCTCCGGCCGTAACCTGCTTCTCCGCTACGACATGCGAGACGACCGGCTGGTCAAGACGTCCGTCGCCATCCCGACCGTGCAGCAGCCCAACTCCGTGGCAATCACCCGGTCCGGAACGCTCGTGATCGCCGGGGCCGTCCGGTCCGGCCTGCTGCAGATCGTGACGCCTGGCACGTGAGCCCGCGCAGGGGCGTACGACCATCGACCCATTGCCCTCTCGCCGCAACCGGCAGACCCTGCACAGACACGGCCGCGACGAATGGGGGCGAAGCCGGGGCATGCGGGGTCGCAGGGAGCGCCGGTGGGCGGCAATAGCCCTGGCTGCTGTCACCGTGCTGGCGATCGCGCTCACCGCCGGCCTGCGTACCGGATCGGAGAGCTCAGGTGCTGCCGTCCGCTCGGACGGGCCGCCGCGCTTACCGGTGCTGACCTCCGCCGGGGCGACTCCTTCCGCCGGGGATCTCGGGGATCCTGCCGTGCTCTCCGTCCCGGCGAGCGTTGGCGGCCCGGCTCGCTACGTCCTGTTCGGCACCAACGACTGGCCTGCCCACGTGCCGACCGCGACCTCGTCCGACCTTTCGAGCTGGACTCAGGGGGCCGACGCGCTGCCCACCTTGCCCGCGTGGGCAGGGCCGGATCCGGGAGGTTCACGCGTATGGGCACCTGCGGCGGCTCGCATCGATGGCCGCTGGCTGCTGTACGTCACGGTGCCAGAGCGTGCGTCCGGTCGGCAGTGCATCGCCGTCACCACCAGCAGCCATCCCGAGGGTCCTTATCGCGACGCGCTCGGCAGGCCGCTGGTCTGCCAGGCCGCGCTCGGCGGCTCGATCGATCCCGCGCTCGCCGGCTCGTCGTCGGACCGCGTGCTGCTGTGGAAGAGCGACGGCAATTGCTGCGGGCTACCGGCCATCCTCTGGTCGCAATCCCTGGCGCCCAACGGCCTGTCGCTGACCGGGCAGCCGCACGAATTGCTGCGGGCCAGCCGATCCTGGCAGCAGCGCATCGTGGAAGAGCCGGCGGCGGTACCGGCCTCGGGCGGCGGCTGGTGGCTGTTCTACTCCGGCGGCTACTACAACGGACCGAACTACGCGATCGGCGTCGCGTATTGCCGGACCCTGCTGACCCCGTGCACCGACCGCAGTCCCGCCCCCCTCGCTGCCAGTCTCGACGGGCAGCGCTCGCCCGGCGGGCTGGAGACCTTCCGCGACCAGACGGGGAATCTCGTCGCCATCTTCGACACCTGGACCCGGCCGCCCGGGCGCGATGGGAAATACCACTGTTGCCGCGCGATCGATCTGGGTCGTCTCAGCGGTCTCTGAGGGGACGCCGGGTTCAGCCTCTCGCCGTGCTTGTTCCGCCGTCCACAGAGCCCGCGAGGAGGTGTTGCACCAGCGGCCCCTGGATCAGATTCCACGGGGGTAGATGCGTACCACCATGCTGACACCAAGGGTCAGCTCCGTCGGCAGTCGTCCATGGCTGCTCGACGGTGGATGACAGCCTGCGAACGATGATCTGACCGCAACGGCAGCAGCTCGCGGACAGATACGACTGCTCTTGCCTGCGGATCGAGTCGACAACCCGAGGGAAGCCGTCGAGCGCCTCGGTCTCGTCGTGCGCTTGGGCCGATGCAGGGCCGACCGGTGCCGTGTCGGCGTCCCTCGGCTGGACGGGTGCGCCGCTACTGCGGCGGGTAATGACGACGATCTCGACTGCCCCCTTTTTTGGCGGCGTGCAGCAGGTCTCAATGTCACCCACCATGCAGGCGGGGGCAAGGCCTCATCACCCATTCAATATGTTGCCTGGCCGGATCAAGTTACGTGCCGGGAAACGTTTGCGGACATGCCGGAAACGGCACCCGCGGCGCCTCGGGCGGTCTGGCTCAGCGACGTGACGGCGCTTGGGACCTAGGGCTCTAGCCAGCAGGTGTCCACGGCTCAAGACTGGTCGAGGCGGAGCGGCGGACACGTAGCGGGCGGAGGAAACGCGTCGGAAGGAGCGGCATGAATCGCAGCCTTCCGGCACGGCGAGCGCGCCGGAGACGACAGCTGGCGGCGGCGACCGCACTCATCACTCTGGTCGCCGTTGGCGGTGCCTGCGCGCGCCCGAGTTCCGCGCCGGCGGGCGGTTCCACGCCGCCCACCGCTGCCACGCAGAGCTCACCCAGCGCGGCGACGGGCGCCGGCGATTTCGGTTCACTGCACGGGATCTGCGGCCCCGGTGAGCCCTCCGGTGGCAGCGGCCGCGGCCTGACGGCAGACACGATCCGGCTGGGAACCATGGCCGATCCGGGGGCACTGGCGGCACCCGGTCTGGAGAAGGAATTCTTCGACGTCGCCGAGGCATTCGTGAAGTGGTGCAACTCTGCCGGCGGCATCAACGGCCGGAAGCTCGTCCTGGACACGTACGACGCAAAGCTGTTCGACGTCGCGCCGCAAATGGTCAAGGCGTGCCAGCGCGACTTCATGCTGGTAGGCAACGGCAATGCCTTCGACGCGGCAGGCGTCAAACCGCGGCTCGGCTGCAAGCTGGGTGAGGTGCCGGCGTACTCCGTCTCCCCGGAAGCGGTCGCCGCCGGGCTGCAGGTGCAGGCGACGCCCAACCCGGCAAGCCAATACCAGGTGGGCCCCTTCCGCTTGCTGGGCGAGCGATTCCCCAACAGTCTCGACAAAGGTGTCGCGATCGCGGGAAGCACCGTGTCCTCGGTGGCGCCGCAAAGCCTGCGCGCGCGGGATGCCCTGAAGGCCATCGGATACCGGGTTCCGATCCTCCAGCAGCGGCCCCCGCTGGTCGACAACTTCCGTCCCTACATGGAACAGATCAAGCTCTCCGGCGCTACGGCGTACACGGAGATCGCAGCCCAGGACCTGACCCCGGAGTTCCGCGCAATCACCAACGTCGGCCTGAAGCTGGACTACATGGTGGAGGGCACGCAGTTCTACGACCCCAAGACCATTGCCGCGGCAAGGGCAAGCAGCTTCCCTCCGACGTGGGTTTACGTCAGCCACTTACCGTTCGAGATGGCTTCGCAATACCCCGTCGTGCAACAACTCGAAGACATCATGACCGCGCGCGACCCGCATCCGAAGTACAACGACTTCGTTGCGCTGGCCTTCAACGCCTGGACGCTTTGGGCGAAGTCCGCGACAGCGTGCGGCGCAAACCTGACACAGGATTGTGTCCTCGCGAAAGCGGGCAGCGAGAAGAGCTGGACGGCCGGCGGCTTCTACACACCTCGTGACACCGACCCCGCTCATCCGCTTCAGCCCACCTGCTACGCGCTGATGAAGGTCACCCCCGACGGCTTTGTCTACGACAGAGCCGTGACCCAGCCCAACGACGGCATCTACAACTGCGACTCCCGGAATGTGGTCGACCTCAAGCAGCAGTACTCGTGACGCTCCGGGCGCCGGTGATGACGCGATGCGGCGCGATCACCCGCCCAGGACGCGCACCATCCCGCGCCCGAGGCCGCGCACGAGCTGAGTGCCGCCGCTCAGCAGCGGGTGCGGTCGCTCGGCGCTGAGCCGGTCAAGGGCAGCCTGCATCGTCGCAACCGTTTCGGTGTAGCAGGCGTCGACGATTGCCGGGTCTTCGGCTGCGTCGGCGCCTAGGGCACTCCAGCTGAGCGCGGGCAGGAACTCGACCGTGACCGCCGCGGGCAGCGGCGGCGGGTAGGGAGACGGCGCGAGCACGACGCCAAAGGGAGGCGCAAATATGACGGGGAGAACGTTCATCCGCAGCGGGCTGTTCGGCAGGTGCAAGCGCCGTGCCACCTGATCGCCTCGGGAGAGCACCACCACCGCATGTTGGGCGCCGTACGACACGACCGGGATGACCGGCACCCCGCACCGCAGCGCCAGCCGGACGAAGCCCTTTCGTTCGTGGAAGTCGACGCGGTTGCGCTGCCCCCACGGGCGGCAGGCCTCCCAGTCACCGCCGGGATAGACGATGACCAGATGCCCCCTGCGCAAGGCCTGCTCGGCGTTTTCCGGCGAGGCAGGGATGGCGCCCAGCCGGCGGAGCAGGGAGTTCAGTCCCGGGGTCTTCATCAAGAGGTCGTAGGCGAGCATGTGGATCGGTAGCTCCGGCCCCCGGTGACGGGTAACCGCACCGAGAAGGATCCAGAAGTCCGGCAGGTACATCAATCCCGAGTGGTTGCCGACCACGAGCACCGGCCCGGTCTCGGGCACGTTCTCCAGGCCGCGAACCTCAGGTGAGAAGTACTGCGTTGCAAGGTTCGTCAAGCGCAGCACCCGCGACACGAACGCCGGGTCACGCCCGGAGAGATTCTGCGACGTCGACGGGTGCTCTTCTGCACCCGGGCTCGCGACTGCTCCGGTGCGCTGCGTCATGACCTCGTCGTCCATAGCCGTCCTCACGGCCATGGTTGGCTCCCCGAGCCCCGCCGGCATAGTGCGTTACGTCATGAGCGCGCGGGGCCAACGTCACGCGGCCGCGGGGAGCCTGCCAGGCGGCGCCGGCTTTGAAACTCGTCCTTGGTCATGAACCCGACCGTGGTGCGCTAGAGGTTTCGCCTTTCGCGCGAACTCACGCAGTGACTCCGGCGAGTCGCAATATCGTCGCCGGGGGAAGGTGCTGCTCGGTCACGCGGGCGCCGAACGGCAGCAGAGCGTCCTCGATGGCGTTGGTGAGGCAGGCGGGGGCCACGACCATCCCGCCTTCGCCGACGCCGCGGAAGCCGATCCCGTCGTCCGGTCCGCTTTCGATGTGTTCGATCTCGATGTTCGGGATCTCGACGGCGGTAGGCAAGAGGTAGTCCATGAACGTGCCGGCGAGGAAGTTGCCCTCCCCGTCGTAGGCCGCCTTCTCCAGCAGCACGCTGCCGATCCCCTGCGCGACGCCGCCGCGGACCTGACCCTCGACGACCGCCGGGTTGATCACCGGCCCGCAGTCTTCGATGGCGACGTATCTGAGGATCTTCACGCCTCCGGTGCCGAGGTCCACCTCGACGATGCAGGCGTGGGTGCCACCCGACCACCCGCTGCCGGTGATCCCCTCGCCCACGAAACGCTCGGCAGCTTCAAGGCTCGTGTCGACGCCCGGCGGTGCCGTCGTGGGCGACAGGGTGAGCTGCGTGGCGATCTGCGCCAGCGGTATGGCTGAGGTGGGCACGCCCTTCGGTGTGATGGCGCCGTCTGAGATCTCGAGGTCGTCGACGCTGATCTCCAGCAGGTCACCGGCGACGGCCAGGATGTTCGCCTTCAGCCGACGGGTCGAGGAGACGACAGCCCCGGTCGCCCACGTCGCCGCCCTGCTGCCACCGGTGCCGATGACGCTGAAGGGCGTCACGCGAGTGTCGCCGTAGACCACCCGAACGTGCTCGAAGGGCACGCCCATCTCGTCCGCGGCCACCTGCGCCAGCGTTGTCTCGTGACCCTGCCCGTGCGGCGCCTGCGCAGTGATGACGGTGAGCCGCCCGTCGGCTTCCAGCCGGACCTTCGCCAGCTCCCCGCCGAACATCCCTCCACCCATACGCATCTCCGGGGGCCCGGGTGCGGCCTCGATGAAGGTCGCCATTCCCAGGCCGAGATACCTGCCCTCGCTCCGGGCCACGCGCTGCTCCTCGCGGAAGCCCTCCAGATCCACCCGGCTCATTGCCCGCTCGAGCGACTCGCGAGAGTGATGCCCTGGACGCTCAGGCCGGTGATGAGCCGCTCCCCCTCCGCGCCCTCCAGCAGATTGCGGCGGCGAACCTCCGCCGGCTCGAGCCCCAGCTCGTGGGCGACGATGTCGATCAGTCGCTCGCGAGTCCACGTCTCCATGCCCATGGCCCGCGGTAGGCGACGTAGGTGCACTTGTTGGTGGCGACGACTCTGGCCCGGCAGGAATACCCGCGAACCTTGTAGGGACCGGGCAGCAGCATCGTGATCAGGCCAGGGAACGCGACTGCGGGAAAGGGAATCCCAGGGTAGGCACCCTGGTCCAGCACGAGGTCTGCCTTCAACCCGAGGATGTCACCGTCGTTCGATACGGCGACCTGGGCAGAGATCATCTCCTCGCGGGCGTGACCGGACGCCGACAGATGCTCGTTGCGATCCTCGATCCATTTGACCGGCCGGCCCACTAGCCTGCTCGCGAGGGCGAGGCAGAAGTCCTCGCGGAAGACGTTGCCTTTGAGCCCGAAGGCACCGCCGACGTCGCGGGTGATGACGCGGAGGCGGTCGAGGGGCAGCTCGAGCGTCGTCGCCAGTTGCAGCCGCAATCCATGGGGACCCTGATGAGCGGCGTGGTAGGTGAGCTCTCCTGACCCGGAGTCGAAATCGGCCACGGCGCCGCGTGTCTCGATCGGAACGTTTGCGATCCGGTGCTGGCGCAACGTGACGTCGATGACCCGATCAGCCGCGGCGAACGCCGCATCGACGTCACCGCCCTGGGCGGTCCCTGCCGGGAACACGTTGCTCTCGAGGTCGGGAAATATCGGTGGAATCGATGGATCCAGCGCGGATTCGTAGTCCATCACCGGAGGTAACGGCTCGTACTGGACATCGATGAGCTCGAGCGCGTCCTCGGCCAGGTACCGCGATTCGGCCACGACCATGGCGACCAGGTCACCGACATAGAGCACCTTGTCGATCACCAGCGGATAGACCTCGGGATACTCGGCGAGCGGCAGGGTGCTCTTGATCGGCTTGCTCAGCGGCCGCAGGTCTGCTCCCGTGTAGACGGCCAGCACTCCAGGCGCGCTCGCGGCCTCGGTGACGTCGATACTCGTGATCCGGGCGTGCGCGAACGGGCTGCGCAGGAAGGCCGCATGCAGCATGCCGGGGAGCTGGAGATCGTCGATGTAATGACCGCGGCCGGTCAGGATTCGCGCATCCTCGACGCGTGGCACGCGGGCACCGATGAGCCTCATTCCGGGAGCTCCGCGCCTGCGCGTTGACGCAGAGCGTCGCTGACCCCTTCGATGATGGACTGGTAGCCGGTACAGCGGCACAGGTTTCCACCGAGCTCGTGACGGAGCTCCTCTTCGGTGAAGGAACGCTCCTCGCCCATCAATTCAAGGGCGGTCATGACAAAGCCTGGAGTGCAGAAGCCGCACTGGAAGCTGTGGTTTCGGCGGAGCGCTTCCTGGAGCGGATGAAACGCACCGTCGCGCTCGAGGCCTTCGATCGTCGTGATGTCGGCACCATCCGCTTGCGCGGCGAGCAAGAGGCACGATCGCACCGCCCGCCCGTCGAGCAGCACCGTGCAGGCGCCGCAGACGCCGTGCTCGCAACCCACGTGCGTGCCGGTGAGTCCAAGGTCTTCCCGAAGGAAATCCGCCAGGGTGCGCCTGGACTCGGCGAGTGCTTCACGTTCCTTGCCGTTGACCGTGACGTGGACGGTGCGCGTATTCATACTCCCGTTCCCGCTCGCTCGAGGGCTTCGCCCAGTGCTCGCTTCAGCAAGGTGCCGGCCAGATGCCGCCGGTAGGCGGACGTTCCATGAAGGTCGCTCGCAGGATCGAGCGGCTCCACTCCGGCCCGCGCAGCCTCGTCTATCGCACCGCTGCTCGGCGCTTGTCCGATGAGCGCGGACTCGGCTTCAGGCGATCGGATGGGCGTGCCGGCCACCCCGGCCAGGCCGATCCGGACGTCGCTGCAGATGCCCTCGGCTACTCGCAACGTCACCGCTGCGCTGACGATGCCGAAGTCTCCGCTGCGGCGGCTGAATTGCTGGAACGACCATCCGGTGCCCGGATCGAGCGCCGGGAAGTGAGCGGACGTCAAGAGTTCGTCCGGCTCCAGGGTCGTGGTGAGGAAGCCGTCGAAGAGGTCTTCGGCCGCGATCGTTCGCCCGCCGCGAGCGCTCCGGACCTCGACGCTTCCTCCGAGCGTGACGAGCAGCAGCGGGAGTTCGGCTGCCGGATCGCTGTGCGCAAGGCTTCCGCCAATCGTTCCTCGATTGCGGATCGCAGCATGTCCGATCCACCGGATCGCGTCAGCCACCAGCGGGTTGGCAGCCCGCAGGACCGGCGATCTTTCCGCGGTCCGATGCCTTGTCGCGGCAGCGATACGGACGCCGTTTCCGTTGGTGATCCCCTCGAGCTCGGGCACCCGATTGATGTCGACGAGGTGTGAAGGACGAGCCAGCCGCAGGTTGAGCAACGGCATGAGGCTCTGGCCGCCGGCAAGCACCTTCGCTTCGTCACCGAACTCGGTGAGCGCGCTCACGGCCTCGTCGATGGATCCGACCATGTGGTGTTCGAACGGCGGAGGTTTCACCAGCAACTCGCTGCAGCGTCTCGTGGGAGCACGGCGGAAACATAGCGCGGATGCCGACAGCCCGAGCACTCGGCCCCGGACAGGTGATTCGTGCCCGCGACGTGGCCCCACCGATCATCGTCTCGCTGGTCGCTCAGCTTGTCGGCCATCAGGTCTCTCAGCGAGAGCCAGCGAACGGGCACTCAACATCGGCAGGAAGGGCTTGTGACATCGAGTGCGCGTTAGGCGGCCGGCTACGCGCAGTTGCGCGACGCCCGGGCCTCTTATGTTCTGCGGGGTGTTTGGAGGTGGACGGTGGGTTCGGGGTGGAGCCGTTTGTTGAGGTCTTGCCCGAGGAGGGGGCGGCGTTTGCCGATGAGTGGGGGTCCGCCGCCGGGTGGGTAGAAGTGCAGTGTTTGGTCGTCGATGAGCTGGTAGGTCCAGCCGCCTTCGTGCACACAATGGTGATGAAAGGGGCAGAAGAGCTCGAGGTTGTGTTCGGCGGTCGGCCCACCGTCGATGTGGTGGACCCGATGGTGGGCGTCGCAGTAGCCGGGGGGCCGGTCGCAGCCGGGCCACAGGCACCCGCCGTCACGCAGGGCAAGGTTGAACCTTTGGCGGGGGGTGGCGAGCCGGTTCGGGACGCCCATGTCGAGGATGTCGGACTCGGTACCGAGGACGGCGGGGATGATGCCGTAGTCGCAAGCGAGGCGGCGGGCAGCGGCGGCGGTGATCGGGCCGTGGCCTTGGATGTCGGCCGATCCGATGCCGGTGGCCAGCGCCTGGTAGGTGGTGACGACGATCAGGCTGTGCCGCGGCCGCGCATCACCATGGCAGCTTTCGGCATGGGCCATGGCATGGCGGGCCATCTGACGCAGGGCTTCGGCGCGGCGGCGGGCGATCGGGTCGTCGACGATGGAAAGGTTCGGGTCTTTCTTGCGGGTGAACGCCGCGAGGGCAGCGGCGACTTCGGCGCCGGCTTCGGTGTCGAGCCAGCCGTCGATGCGATACATCCCGTCAAACGTGCGGGAGATGTTCAGCTTCTGATTCGCCCGGTTCTTCGCCGCCGCCGCCTCAGCATCCTCCGGCGCAGCGGCGGCTTTGACGACCGCGGCCAGATCCGCCAGCTGGCCGGGGGTGATGTGCGGCGCCGCTTCAGCCAACGCGGCTTCGATCTCCGCCGCCAGATCGTCTTCCAACGTGCAGGTGGCTTTACGGATGATCGCCGCGTGCGCCAGGCCGAGATCCCCAGCCTGCCAGCCGGCAGCGGTCGCAGGCATCCGATCGGCCAGCGCCCGGCCGAGCTGGACCCGCTCGGATGCCCACGGGCTGGACTCACCCGACACATTCCGCAGCCACGCCACCATCGACGCAGCACCATCGCCGGCGAACTCGCCGCTGCGATCCACCCGCTCCAACAGCCGGCACGTCGCCAGCTCACCCTGGCGGACCGCGCCCAGCACCTCCGGCAGCACCTCGCTGGCCAGCACCCCGGAGGTGTCCACCGAGATCGAGGCGGCGACCTCGGCGAGCAGCGCATGAGCCTGCGCCACCTTCGCCGTGAGCTCGCCTTCGACCATGTGTTCGATTCTAGCACCTAGCCATCAGCTCAGCGAGCCTAAATAGGCTGCGATTAAAGGGCTTTGGGTCGCCCCGTTGCCGATTTGGCAACTACCGGACGACCGTGGCTCGGCGGTAGCGCGCCATCAGTTCTGCCTCGACCCCCGCGGCGGCAAGGTAGGCACCCACCGAACCCCACGTGCTACGGACGCTCGTGAGCGCGGCGGCGAGCAAGTCGGCTTCGACGCCGATCAGGAGGTCGACGAATGCGTCGTCGGGGAGAAAGCCGAACACCGATGCCATTTGCTCGTTGAGGCCGCCGCGGGCGCGGAGGTTCTGCCCGAAGACGGCCGAACCCAAGTAGTCCTCCATGACGGTCGCTTCCGGTACGCCCAACGCCAGCAGGAGCAGGGCGACGAGCACTCCCGTGCGGTCCTTGCCGGCAGTGCAGTGGATCAGCACCGGTGTCTCTCCGTCGGCGATCGCCTGGATGACGGTTCGCAACTTCGGCCGTAGTGCTTCCGGGGTAAGGGAATAGTTGCGCAGGATGGCCTTCTTCAGGCGGTCGGCTGACGGCGCCTCGCCCATCGTCGTCAGCAACTCGCCGGGGCTCGCGCGCAGGTCGGAGTTGATGTCGAGATTGAGCAGCCGCGCCGAGCCGGCCCAGTCGTTGGGGGACTTGTCGCGTTCGGTGGCGGCTCGAAGATCGCACACCAGCCGGAAACCCAGTGCCGTCAGCTCTTCCCGATGCGCCGGCCCGAAACTCGCAGGGCCTTCGGAGCGGAAGATGATGCCCTGCCTGACGTGCGATCCGTCGGTCGTCGCAAGCCCTCCCACATCGCGGAAGTTCAGCTTCCGCAGTTCTCGGGTCATATGCCCCATACTTCCTCAGCCCGAGCCGGCGCTCCTATCGGCTGCCCACCGGGCGGCGCAGCAGACCCTGCAGGTTGCCCTCGTCGCGCCATTCGGCAAAGAGGTCTCGCAGCTCGGTGGCGCTGCGCATGTAGCAGGCTGAGCGCATGTCACGCTCGCCGGGAGCCGCGAGTTCGTTGTTCAGGTAGCCAGGCGTGCAGGTGGCGAAGTAGGCCGCGTAGGCGCCGACCGTGCTCGCGACGAACTCGAACCACCGCTGCTCGGCCTCGATGTCCGGCTCGACCGTGACGCCTTCGTCCAGCGCGCGCCTGATGACGTACGCGGTGTGCTCGGCGGTCTTGGTGCAGGCGTAAGCAATGTTGATGTGCTGGCCGCCCTGGATGTGGCTGTTCATGCACAGGTTGGGAAATCCGTGCGACCAGATGCCGTGCAACGTCCACGCGCCCTTGTCCCACGCCTCGGACAGCGACCGGCCGTCATTGCCGACGGGGTCAAAGCCGATCCGATGCGTGTAGAAGGTGCTCGGGGCGTCGAAGCCGGTCGCGTAGACGATGCAGTCAAGCGGGTACTCGGTGCTCGCTGCGACGATGCCCCGCTCGGTGATCTCCTCGACGCCCATGCCGTCGGTGTCGACGAGCGTGACGTTGTCGCGGTTGAACGTCGGAAGATAATCGTCGTGATAGCAAGGCCTTTTGCAGCTCACGCCGTACCAGGGCATCAGCGCCTCGGCGGTGGCAGGATCCTTCACCGTTTCTGCGATGCGCGCCCGCACAGCGTCCATCAGCTGCCGGTCGAGCGCCTTGAGCTCGGCCGCTTCCGCAGCGTCCCGCGGCTCCTTCTTGACGTCGACCTTGAACATCTCGGTCCAGCCGTCCTGGACGAGGTCGACGTCAGGATTGCCGCCGGTCGTCATGAGCACGAAGTTGGCCATGCGCTCCTCATGCCAGCCCGGCGTCGACGTCATCTCGCGAAACCACGCCGGATCGGTGTCGCGCTGGTTGCGCGGGCTGACCGTCGACGGGGTGCGCTGGAACACGTAGAGATGCTTGGCCGCCGCGGCGAGCTTCGGCACCGCCTGCACCGCCGTCGCCCCCGTGCCGATGATCCCGACGACCTTGTCGTGCAGCTTTTCCATCGGCTCTTCCGGGCCGCCGCCGGTGTACGCGTAGTTCCAGCGGCTGGTGTGAAACGACGTGCCGCCGAACCGCTCGATCCCAGGAATGCCAGGCAGTTTCGCCTTGTGCAGCACTCCCCCGCAGATCACGACGAACCGGGCCAGGAGCTGGTCGCCCCGGCTGGTCGAGACGAGCCAGCGCTCGACGTCGTCCTGCCAGACGGCGCCGGTCACCTCGGTCTGGAAGAGGGCATGCGCGTACATGTCGAAGTGGCGCCCGAGCATCTGGGCGTATTCGAAGATCTCCTGGGCGTGCGCGTACTTCTTGGTCGGCATGTAGCCGACTTCCTCCAGGAGCGGCAGGTAGGTGTAGGACTCGACGTCGCACATGCAGCCGGGGTAGCGATTCCAGTACCAGGTGCCCCCGAAGTCGCCGGCCTTGTCGATCATCCGATACGACGTCACGCCTTGCTTCGCGAGATGGGCGCCGGTGCTCATCCCGGCCCAGCCGGTGCCGACGACCACGACGTCGGTCTCCTCCACGACGGGCTCACGGATAAGAGGCTCAGCATAGGGATCGGCGTCGAAGTCGACATTCAGGTCGCGCAGGGACCGGTAGTGCCGCTCGCCGCGCGTGAGTCGCTTGGCCATCTCCTCCTGATAGCGACGCTCAACCTCATCGCCGCTCAGCCGTGCGTCACTGCTTTCGGTCACCTACGCGCCCTTTCCCTGCGAACCGCTCACCACTGACGGGTGAACTCCGATTCTGCTACGAGACCGGACGGTGAGTCGCGTTGGCAGCTACGGCAAGAGCCGGGCGAGTACCGGAGCGTGGCTGAGGCTCCCCGGTAGCGGCGGGTAGTCGGTGTCGACCGGGAGCACCTGCGAGACGCGTTCAACAAGCACCTGCAGCGCGATCGCACCCTCCCGTCTCGCGAGCGCCGCCCCAGGGCAGACGTGGGAGCCGGCCCCGAACGCAAGGTGGCGACGCGGATCGGGCCGTTCGAGGGAGAAGGTCTCCCCAGCCTCGTAGACGCGGTCGTCCCGGTTCGCCGACGCGATGCCCATCTCGACCCACTCGCCGCTGCCTACCGCAACGTCGGCGACGGTCGTGTCCCGGGTGCACAGGCGCGTGGTCCGCTGCACCGGGGCATCATGGCGCAGCGACTCCTCCAGATAGCGGGGAATCAGCTCCATGTCGGCACGCAGAGCCACCAGGATTTCTGGGTTCTGGACGAGCCTGTTCATCAGGTGGGTGAGAAAGCCTCGCGTGGTGTGCACCCCGGCCTGCAACATGAAGTGCAGCTGGGTCACGATCTCGCGATCCGTGAGTGGCCGGCCGTCGATCTCCGCCTCGAGGAAAACCCGGATCAGGCGGATCGACGGTTCCGGCAAAGCGCGCTGCTGGGCCAGCAAGGCCTCGAAATACGGATGCGTCGCCGGACCGTGGGGGCCCACTCCGGGCGTGGCCGGGCGGGTCATGAGCGTGCCGTCCATCGACCACTGCATGAAAAGCGGCGCTGCCTCGTCCCCGACACCCATGAAATGCGCCATGGTGAAAGCCGGAATCGCCGCCGCGTACTGCCCGTGGAGGTCGGCCACCTCTGTCTGCAGCATCACGTCGACGAGCCGATGACACTGAGCCTCGATCACCGGATCGATGTCCTTGACCCGGTGGGCCCCGAGGACGGAGTTGTAGAGCCGGCGGATCTTGCCGTGCCGGGGCTCGGGGATCTCGCTGAGGAAGTGCTGATCCTCCGGAATGGAAACGACGCCCGCGGGGATTCCGGTGATCGGTCCGAGCTCCGCGCGGAACGTATCCACGTCCTGCAGCGCGCCCTCGACGTCGGCGAAGCGTGACAGGTACCAGGACCCCGAAGGCGTCCGGTACACCGGCTCCTCACGACGAATGCGAGCCAGCGCCTCGAACGGCACGCCGGCCTCGGCGAATCGCGGGTCATGCGGGTCGAAGACGACCCGCTCCTGGGCGCTCATCGCAGCTTCGGGTCGCGCGGGAAGTTGCACAGCACCTCGCGGGTGCGATCCTGCTCTTCGGCGGTGCCGAAGACGTCGGCCATCAACTCCGTCACTCCCGCTTCGGCGAGAGCGGAGATGCTCTCCAGCACCTGGTCGGCGTCACCGACGATCGCCAGCTCCGCGAGGTCGTCGTTGCCTTCGAGCGCGAGCTGCCGCTGGTACGACGGCATCTGGGCGGCTCCCTGAATCCGGGGCCGGACCGCGTCGCGCGCTGCCGTCACGTCGGATGTGACGCAGACCGGCAGGCCCGCGATGACGCGAGGGGCTTCTCGCTGCGCACCTGCGGCAGCCTCGGAGATAGCCGGAATGATGCGTGCCCGCAGGGTTTTCGGGCCCGTCATCCACGTGACGGTGCCGTCGGACAGCCGGCCCGCGAGCTCGAGCATCTTCGGGCCCAGCGCCGCCACGACGAGACTCGGCGGCGGCGTCTGCATGGAGATGCCGACCTGAGCGACGACGAACTTGCCCGCGATGCTCACCTTGCGGTCAGGGCCGAGCAGACCATGAAGCGCTTCGAGATCCTCCCGGCAGAGCGCCACGGCGTCGCGATACGGAAAGCCGTAGAACGTCTCGGAAACGAAGGCGTGCGTCACGCCGACGCCGAGCGTGAAGCGCCCCGGTCCAGCGGCATCCGCGGCCGTCAGCGCCTGCTGGGCCAGCGGGAAGGGATGACGACCCTGCAGCGGTACGACCGCCGTGCCGACGTGGATACCCGGCACCTGCGACGCGGCGACGGCGAGGGCCGCAATCGCATCGAACGACAGCGTCTGCGGAAGCCACACCCCATCGAACCCGGCGTCGGCAGCACGCTGTACCGCACTCGTCACGTCGGCCACGGTCGCGAACCCGGATCCCGCCCAGGCCGAAATCCGAAACTGTGTCGTCATGGAAATCGCTCCCGCTACCAGGCCTGGCCGCGCGCCAGGCGCATGAGTTCGATCCGGTTGCCGTCGGGATCGGCGAGAAAGACGATCTGGACGACATCCGGATCGTTGTCGCCCGACCGGGTGCCGTCGATGATCGAGCCGCCGTACCGCTCCAGCTCCTTCGCGGCGGCGTCGACGTCTTCCACGACGAACGACAGGTGAGTCAGCCCGAGCTGCGTCCGGCGCGACGCCGGCGTGCCGGTCGGAGTCGGGCGGCGAAAGTGCAGCAGCTCGACCCGAAGGCCGTCCTTCTCGACGAACCACGACGTCAGATCGCAGTCCCCGTCCATCTCAGCCAGTGGCCGGTCGATCTCGAAATGGGCGAAGTCCTCGAAGCCCAGCCCGTCGACATAGAACCGGCGGGAGCGATCGAGGTCTTTCACGCACAAGCCGACGTGAGACGTCGTGGCAACGATCGGCACCAGCCTCTCCCCTCCTGCCTTCTCCCACTCGCGAGCTGAGCATCACCGGCGACGCTCACGGCAGCCACGGCGCGACGTCGATCCCGAAGTCCTGCAGGCGGGTAAGGATGTTTTCGGGATCCATGGACAGCGACGGCCAGTGGTAGTCCCAGAGCCGACTCTCGGCGACGAACCGGATGTACTCACGCGCTTGCTCGAGAGTCATGACGACAGCACGGGCCGACTGCATGCGTTCGTAGCGGGCGCCGTGCTCGGCATCGATGACGATGTTCGTCGCATCGCACATGCCGATCATGTCGATGCTGTTCCAGTCCCACGGGGTCTGGGTCACGTGGATGAGCGGCTCAGGATGTGAGCGGTCGAGAATCTCGTAATCGCGCAGGACCAGCCACATGGGCTCGAGGCAGCACGCGCAGAACATCTCGAAGCGCAGCGTCTGCCCGCGCACGTGCGGCGAGTTGGACGCGCCGAGCGCCTCGTGCGGGCAGCCGATGTAGCTGTGGAAGCCGCGTTCGTCGTACATCGCGACCTGCGTCGGGTAGGCGGAAAACGGGGGCGCCTTGAGCAGGTGCAGGTTCTGGGTTCGCTGGTCGACGGTGAGGTTCAGACCCAGATCCAGCAGCTTGTACGCCTGCTGGATGGCGCGCCGCTCGAGCCCGAGAGCCTCGTGGCAGTCGCGGAGCATCGGCGGCCTGCGCTGCTCGAACCAGAAGTCGAAGACAAACTTGCGCAGCCGTAGCGCGTCATCAGTCCAGTCGATCGCAGGCACGTATTGAGCCATGCCGGGAGCTTCTCACGCCCCGGTTCACAGCTCCGCACCTGGCATACCGGATGACTCCCGGCCTTGCCCGCTCGGTCAGACGAGCAAGTACCGACCGGCCCGCTCACCCGCGCCAAAGCCCGTTGTCGATACTGGAAGGCCACCGGACACAGGAGGCGGGCGATGACCGATGTCTTGGTCAAGGGCGGCGAGGTTGTGGACGGAACCGGAGAGGCGCCTTTCCAGGCGGACGTGCGGGTGCGCGGCGGCCGCATCGTCGAGGTCGCGCCCGGCCTGGCGGCAGAGGGCGAGCAGGTCATTGACGCCGCCGGCGCTTTCGTGGCGCCAGGGATCATCGACACCCACACCCACCTCGACGGCGCGATGTGGTGGGACCCCGACCTCGATCCGCTGCCGGCGCAGGGCAACACCTCGCTGATCTTCGGCAACTGCGGCAACTCGATCGCCCCGCTGGCGGGCACCCAACGCGACGAGGTCATCGACCTGCTGTGCTTCCTCGAGGACCTGCCTCTCGAGGCCTTCCGCCAAGAGCTGCCGTGGAGCTGGGCCGACTGGCCGTCGTACGCCAAAGCCATCTCCGCGCAGCCGACAGCCGTGCATTTCGGTGGCTACATCGGCCACGTCTCGCTGCGCACCTTCATCATGGGCGACGCCGCCTGGCAGCGGGCGGCGACGGCGGAGGAGATCCGGCGGATGGCGATCGCGCTCGACGAGTCGTTGACCGCGGGCGCGATGGGCCTGTCCATCAATCATTTCGACCGCGACCGGACCCTGCGTCCACTGCCCGGGTTCTTCGCCGAGGACGAGGAATTCCGCGCCCTTCTCGCCGTCGTAGCCCAGCACCCCCCGGCGACGATGCAAGTCATCACCCGGTTCAACGACCGGGAGAGCGACGTCGCCGACGCGGAACGCTTTGCCCGCCTCGCTCGCGAGGCCGGCGTACGGGCCCAGTGGCCGGGCATCCCCTTCAACGTTCGGGACGACGATCACCGGCCCGCACTGTGGGCGGCGCATCACCGGTTACAGGCCGAGGGCGCCGACTTCTGGCCCGTCGTGGCGTTCAAGCCGCTCGCGCCGTTCTTCAGCTTCGAGCGGTCGCTGGTGTTTCAGCGCGTTCCGGTCTGGAACGACTGGGTGAACGGTCCCGAGCCGGACAAGCTGCGCCTGCTGGCCGACCCGGCCTGGCGCGAGCGGGCGCGGCAGAGCTGGGACAACCGGACGCACTCGAGCCTGTCGCGCCTTGACCGCCCGGACGAGATGATCCTCAGCCTTTCCGAGACCGGCGCCGGGCCCGTTGAGCTCTCACTTGCCGCCTACGCCGAACAGCGGGGCCTGCACATCTCGGACGCGCTGGCCGAATGGGTGCTTGCCAACGGCATTCACTCGCTGATGGTCGGCCTGCCCGAGCGGCTGTCCGAAACCGACATCGTGGCAGCGCTACGCGAACCGAAGACGCTCGCGAACATCAACGACAGCGGCGCCCATCTCCAGCTGTTCGCTGCCGCGGGCGAGCATGTCTACCTGCTGAGCCACTACGTCCGTGATGCGGGTCTGCTGTCGATCGAGGAAGCGATGCATGCGCTGGCCGGTCGGACCGCCGCCTTCTTCGGCCTCGGAGACCGGGGAGTTGTCGCGCCGGGCAAGCTCGGCGATCTGGTGGTCTTCGCCCTGGATGAGATCGAGCTGGGCACCGAGGAACGCCGCTACGACGTCCCGCACGGCACCTGGCGGCTGGTCCGCAAGCCCGCCGGCTTTCGCGCCACGATCTGCGGCGGCACTCCGACGTGGCTCGACGGTCGCTCCACCGGCGCGCGGCCCGGGACCTTCATCAGGCCGAGCGTCTAGATGACCGTCACGAACGTCTCGCACATCGCGATCGCGGTACGCGACATGGACCGCGCACTCCCGTTCTGGACCGAGGTGGTCGGGCTGCACGTTTCGCTCGACACCATCGAGGAATTCGCCATGTCCGGCCGGCCTTTCCGCCGGCGCGCGGTCTACCTCCGGCAGCGCGAGGGTGATAGCGAGCCGTTCCTCGTGCTCGACCAGCCGTGCGAAGGTGCTGCCCCCGGCGAGGTGAAAGCGATGTTCGATCTGGGCGTGCACCACTTCGGCTTCTGGGTGGACGACATCGCTCAGATCGCGGAGCGCTGCCATGCGGCGAACGTTTCGTTCATCTCGGGACCGGTGACCACCGACAGCCTTCGCTATGGGGAGGCCGCCGGAAAACCGGTACGGACGTTGCTCGTTCGCGACCCGGACGGAAATGTCATCCAGTTCGATCAGCGGCAGACCGAGCAGTGAGCGCAAGCGATCCCATCGCCGACTCGCCGGAGCGGGCCGAGCTGCGGGCGACGGTACGACGCGTCATCGCCGACGTGTCGCCGGTGGAACGGATCGTCGAGCTCGATGAGGCAGAGCAGTTCGACACGCAGCTGCATCGGGCGCTGGCGGCCGTCGACGTACTGCGCCTCGGCTTGCGCATCGGTGATCTCCGGGACCAGCTCGTGGCCGTCGAAGAGCTGGGCGCCGGACCGACGTCGATGGCGGCCTTCCTCATTTCCCATTACGCAGCAGTGGGATTGGTGTCGCGGCTTGGGGGCCCGGCGGACCTCGTCGATGCCGCGCTGGCCGGCGAGGCGCGCATCAGCTTCGCCCTGTCCGAGCCCGACGGCGGCACCGACGTCGCCCGGGTGATGCAGACGCGCGCAACGCAGGCGGACGGCGGCTGGCGGTTGACCGGAACGAAGCTGTGGACGTCCGGTGCGCGGGAGGCGGACGCCATCGTCGTCTTCGCCCGGACGTCGCCGATCCAGCGATCTCCGGCAGACGGCATCACCATGTTCCTGGTGCCGCGCGACGCGAAGGGGCTATCGATACGGCCACTGCGGACCTTCGGCATCCGCGGCATGTCGACGTGCGAGGTTCACCTGGATGACGTGGCTGCACCGGTACTCGGACCGATCGATGGCGGCTTGCGTGCCGCGTTCGCGACCGTGGGCGGCGAGGGACTGCACGCGGGGGCCGCTTGCCTCGGCGTCGGGCGAGGCGCGCTGGACCTGGCCGTCTCGTACGCCAAGGAACGTGTGGTCTTCAAACGCCCGATCGGCGGTTTTCAGGTGCCCCAGCACTGGCTGGTGGACGGGGCCCTGGCGCTGGAGTCGGCGCGAACCCTGCTGTGGCGAGCAGCCGCCGTCGAGGTCGGGGGCGGTGACTCCGCGACGTTGGGGGCGATGGCAAAGCTGGCGGCAAGCGAAGCGGCGGTCACCATCGCCCACCAGGGCATGCAGCTCATGGGTGGACTCGGCTACACCCGTGACGTCGCGATGCAGCGCTTCTTCCGCGACGCCCGGCTGTGGACCTTCTCGCCGCTGGCCAATGAGATGGTCCGCAACGGCCTGGGCGAACGGCTGCTGGGCCTTCCCCGGTCCTACTGACGCCAGCCTGAGGTGGCACCCCGGGCCATACCGAACGGACCGGTCGGCCACCGGAAGCAGTCGATCATGAGGGCGTCGATGTCCTCCCGCGACGCGATGCCCTCGTCTGCAACGCGTGCTGCCTCGCGGACCATCGCCCCGTAGACGCGATTGGCGACGTAGCCCCACACCATCGGCGAGTCCTTCACAACGATGGGGTTCTTCCCGGCGGCGCGTGCCAGAGCCACCACCGTGTCGACGGTTGCGTCCGAGGTGGAAGGTGCCCGCACGATCTCGGCCAGCTTCATCACCGGCGCCGGTGACGCCCAATGCCATCCGACGACGCGATCCGCGCGGTCGGTAGCGGCCGCCAGACCCGCGATCGAGAAGCCGCTCGAGTTGGACGCCAGGATGGTACGGGCGGGGCAATGACGGTCGAGGGCACGCAACACGGCGACCTTGAGGTCCAGCCGCTCGGGGATGGCCTCGATGACGATGTCGGTGTCGTGAAGCGCCGTGACGTCGTCGGTGAAGTTCAACCGTGCCAGCGCTTCTTGCGCTTGCTCACCGGTAAGTTTCCCGCGCTCGACGGCGCTGCGCAGTCCGAAGCGACCGGTGTCGACCTCAGAACGCCCGGAGGCCAGCGCGTCGGCCGACACGTCCTGGCACACGACCTCATGGCCCGCGACCGACATGACTTGGGCGATCCCGGCGCCCATGACTCCGGCTCCGAGCACACCGATGCGCACCTTGCTTACGTCGCTTACCTCCGTCACAGGGCGACTGTAGCGCTGGGCGGATGGGGGCTGCTGATACAACGCTGTGGTGACTGCCGTGACATCACCCTTGAAATTGGATGCGTTTGCTTCGCCGCCCGGCCTGCACGAGGCCCAGTCGACGGCCCGCGACGTGGAAGCCGCAGGTTTCGACGGGCTCTGGATGGCCGAGGGTGGCCGTCCCGCTCTGAACCTCTGCGATGCTGCCGCGCTCGCCACGCCTGGCCTGACGCTGGGCACCGGAGTGACCGTGGCCTTCGCCCGCAGCCCGATGGCGACTGCCCAGGAGGCCTGGCTGCTACAGAAGGCCACCAGCGGCAACTTCATCCTGGGTCTCGGCACCCAGGTGAAGGCGCACGTCGAGCGGCGCTACTCGGCGGCCTTCGAACACCCGGCTGCGCGCATCGCCGAGTACGTCCACTCGCTACGCGCCATCTTCCGGGCCTTTCGCGGCGAGGAGCGGCTGCACTTTGAGGGAAGCTTCTATTCGTTCTCGCTGCTGCCCGACATCTGGTCGCCCGGCCCCATCGACTTCCCCGATCCGGCCATCTATGTCGCCGGGGTCCGCCCGCTGATGTGTCGCGTCATCGGTGAGGTGGCTGACGGCATGTACGTCCACCCGCTGCACACGACGACATACATCGACACGCTCGTAAAGCCTTCTGTCGCCGAAGGAGCAAGCCGCTCCGGCCGGCCGGCTGACGATGTCACGCTCATCTGCCCTGTCATGACGGCGGTCAGCGACGACGAGGAAGACCTGCTGCGGCAGCGGAACGAGCTTCGCCATCGCATTGCCTTCTACGGTTCGACGCCCGGATACGGCGTCGTCTTCGACGTCTCGGGCTGGCCCGGCCTCGGCGAGGAGCTCAACGGCCTGCAACGCCAACGAGACCTCGCGGCGATGGCGTCCCTCATCACCGACGAGATCCTCGATGCCTGCGCGATCACCGCGACATGGGCCGACCTGCCGCAGCAACTGCTCGACCGCTACGGCAGTCGAGCCGCCCGGCTGGTCTGCTACTCCACACTCAGCCAATGGGAGCGTGACCCGAGCGCGCGAGAGCGCTGGAAAGACGTGGCCGATCGTCTTCACGTGCTGGCCGGTCCCGTTGGGTGATCGGGTGGGACGCGGGCCTGGACCTGCCCTGCCCGCCGACATCCCTGCGGTGCTGGACGCGATCCGACTGACGCGATGACGCTCGTTCTCATCCACGGCGCGGGAAACACCAGCCGCGTCTGGCAGGCCGTGCAAGCACAACTTCGGTATCCGTCGGTTGCCGTCGACCTGCCGGGCCGTCGCGACCGGGTCGCGTCCATCGCCGCGGTGACCATCGACGAGGCGACCGCCAGCGCCGGCGCCGACGTCGATGCAGTCGCGCGTGGCCCGCTCATCCTGGTCGGTCACTCTGCCGGAGGGATCTTGCTTCCGCAGCTGGCCGCGAAGTGGGCTGATCGCGTCCAGGCGCTGGTTTTCGTCGCGGGCCTGTCCGCGCCCGACGGGCAGCAGGTGGCCGGCACCGTACGTCCTGACGCGGTCACGGAGCTCGCCTCGCGTCTCGCGGCGTTACGTGAGCAATTCACCGATTGCATGCTCGATCCCGTTGCAGACGCTCACGGCATGACCGCCATCGACGCGGCGACGGCCATGGGGATCGACTCGCTGAATTACCTGAACCAGACGGTGTCCTGGGACGGTGTGCCAAATGTCCCGCGCATCTTCGTGCGCTGCCTGCGGGACCGGATCCAGCCCAGGCAGCTGCAGGCCAAGCTCATCGACACTTGCGCCGCCACGACCGTCATCGATCTCGACAGCGGGCACACTCCTGCGCATTCCGCGCCGCACGAGCTCGCCGAGATTCTGAACGCGATCGCCGAGAAGTACGCGAGCTGATCAGCTCGGCCGGGTGCGCCAGAATTCGAGCCTGCGATGGTCCGGACTGAACCCGTGATCGATCCCCCACAGCACCGCCTGGGTGCGGCTACCGACGCCGAGCTTGCGATAGAGAACGCGGATGTAGGACTTGATGGTGTTCGGGCTCAGGAATGTCAGCTTTGATATCTCGTCATTGCTCTTGCCTTGCGTGATCAGCGCCAGGATCTCCGCTTCCCGGTCAGTGAGCCCTTCCCTCCGACCCGGCCATTCAAGGCCGTCGTCACTGCGCGGACGGCGCGGCGCGTCACGGACCACGGTATTGCCGGCATGCACCGCCTCGATGCAGTCGACGATCTCGGCGCCGGTCAGCGTCTTGGACAGGTAGCCGGACGCTCCGCGTTGCAGCGCGGCCGCGACCAGTTCGTCGTGAAAATTCCAGGTGTAGACGATGATTTCGCTCGCCAGCGGATGGGCGATCAGAGTGTCGATCTCGTCGTGGTCGGACTCGGGCTGTGCGAAGTTGTCGTACAGCACCACGTCTACCGGCTCACCGAGCGATGTGTTGGCGTCGATCTCACACACCCGCACCCGCTCACTGAAGCGCTCGAGCATGCGCTGCAGCCCGGCGAGCACGACGTCGTAGTCGTTGACCAGCGCAATGTTGATGGGGGTCGAGGGCGACACGCAACCACCATAAAACCTACTTAGGGGTGGAGAGCCACCCCCTTCCGGTGGGCAAACCAGCCTGCGACCGCAAAACTCGCGCCCCGGAAGGACGTCGTCATGGTCGGACTCATCATCAGCCTCATCGTCATCGGACTGCTCGCCGGTGCGCTCGCCCGGCTGCTCGTCCCGGGTCGGCAGCCCATGTCGATCCTCGGCACCATCGTGCTCGGTGTCATCGGCTCTTTCGTCGGTGGATTCATCGGTTACGCGCTCTTCCACAAGGACGCGCAGGACGGCTTCTTCCAGCCGGCCGGAATCGTCGGCTCGGTCGTCGGAGCCGTCATCGTGCTGCTGCTGTGGACCCGCACGCACTCGCACCGTCGTACCACGACCCTGACCAGCTGATCCCCCGATCTCGAGCCGGCGGTGTCCCCCCGGAGCCGCCGGCTTGACCACAAGCCGAAGGAGGCCGCAATGATTACGTTAGGCGTCATCCTGCTCATCGTCGGATTCGTCGCGAAGGTGGCAATCCTCTGGACGATCGGCATCATCTTGGTCGTCGTCGGCGCGCTCCTGGCGCTGCTCGGCATGGCCGGACGTGAGATCGGCGGCCGTCGCCACTACTACTGAGGCGATCGCCGCGAGAGAGTCGGCAGCCGTTGGCGGGGAATGTCGAGGCGCTACGGCCTCATCGAGACTCCCCCGTCAACGGAGATGATCTGACCGGTCACCCAGGAGCCGTCGTCGGACATCAGGAACGTGACCATCGCCGCGATGTCATCAGCCGTGCCGAGCCGGTTCGATCGCGCGAGCCGGAGCATGCGCTGGACGCCGGCCTCATCGGTTTCCGCGAGCTTCTCCGGCCCCGCCACCATTCCCGGCGCGACCGCGTTGGCGCGGATGCCCTCGTGCCCCCACCGCGATGCGATGTGGCGAACCATCGCGGTCATGCCGGTCTTCGTCGTCTGATACGCGAGCCGGATCGGCTCACCCACGTAGACCGCGCCGGACACCGTGGCCACCACCGAACCGCCGCCACGCTCGAGCATCGAGGGGATCGAGTGGCGTGCGCACAGCAGAAATCCGGTGAGGCCGACGTCGATCGTCCGCTGCCAGACATCGAGCGGCAGCGTCAGCAGGTCGGTCTCGCCGTCGATGCCGAGGGTCTGGGTCGACATGTCCATGGCATTGGCATGCACCCCGTCGATCCCGCCGAACTCGTTGATGGCACGCGTCATCAACTCCGCGACGGACGCCTCGTCGCTGGCGTCGAACTGCTGGGCGATCGCTGTGCCGCCGTCGCGTTCGATCAACTCAACGGTTCGTTGCGCAGCAGGCTCATTGAGGTCGCCCACGACGATCCGCGCGCCCTCCATCGCGAGCCGGCGTGCCGTCGCCCCGCCGATGCTGGCGCGGTTGCTCGGACCGTCATTCGTGCCGGTACCACCGGCGCACACGACGATGACCTTGTCCTGAAGCCCTCTCACGTTCGGTGACCCACTTTCTCGCGCGCTGGTGGGAGCATCGTCGCGCAAGAGGCAGCCCGCGCTGACGGCGGGGCCAACTTTGCACGCCGTCGCTACCCGACAACCTCGATTCTCAGCTGAACCCGATGCGCGGAGCATGGCAGCCAATCGTCATGTCCGCGGGAGCCGCCCCCAACTACGCGGGGCAACCGGGTTACCGTCCCGCCCTCGAGCGTGACAGCGACGGCATCGCCTGCGAGACCTGACGCCGGACGCTCGGCATAGCATCACGGACCGTGGAAGCCCTGGCCCGACGCGAGGTCCCCGAGCCCATTCCGGCCGCCAGCGTGATCCTGCTCCGTCAAGGCGAGACCGCGATGGAGGTGCTGCTCCTGCGTCGCTCCGCGAGAGCGGATTACCTTGCGCAGGCGTGGGTTTTTCCCGGCGGCGGCGTCGAACCGGAGGACGGTGCCGACCCCCTGTCGCTCGAAGCAGCCCGCGCCGCGGCGGCCCGCGAGACGCGCGAGGAGGCCGGCGTCGACCTCGACCCGGCTGGCCTGGTGCCGTACTCGCAATGGTGTCCGCCTCCGGAGAGCCCGAAGCGCTTCCTCACGTGGTTCTTCGTCGCGCAGGTGCCGAACCTTGGCGACGTGACGGTCGACGGCGCGGAAATCACCGAGCACGTCTGGGTGCAACCGGCGGATGGTCTGGCCGCCCGTGACGCGGGCCAGGTGACGCTGATGCCGCCGACGTGGATGGCGTTGCGCGACCTGAGCATGCAACCGTCGATCGCCGCCGTCCTCGAGATGGCCCGCAGCCGCACACCTCCGTACTGGGAGACCCGGCTGGCGTTCGTTCCACGAAAGGCCGATCCGGAGAAGGTCGAGGTTGTGGCGCTCTGGCCGGGCGACGCGGGCTACGAAAGGGGCGACGCCGCCGCAGCCGGGGCGAGGCACCGGCTTCACATGGGCGATGCGCCGTGGTTCTACGACCGTTCCGATGGCATTCAGGCACCGGGCGACTGAGCCGGGTCGTCTCGAAACACCTGTAGATCCGGGTGGTGTTCCAGGCGCCAACGGTTTCGCTGGCCCGCGATGAGATCGACCGGCGCGACGCGATCCAGCTCGTCGAGCGTCCAGCCGCCTTCACTCGTGATGGTGGCCTTCGGGCGCGGCTCGGTGAGCAGTGACACCTGGTCTCCGAACACCGCGAAGGTGCGGCCATTCACCTCACTCGCCGCATCGGTGCACAGCCAGACCACGAAGGGGGCGACCTTGGCCGCCGAGATGTCAGCCGCGGCTCGCCCGGTCGTCGGCCTGCCCATCGTCACGTCCATCAGATGCCGCCACGGCACGGAATGCTCGTGATACTCGGCAACCTGCGTGGTGATGGCCATGGGACGAATGGCATTGCAGCGGATGCCGAAGCGGCCGAGTTCCATCGCCGCGGTGCGGGTCAGTCCGATGAGACCTTCCTTGGCTGTCGCGTACGCACCGTGCGAGGGATGGCCGTATCCCGACGCGGAGCTCGTGTTGACAATGACGCCTCCTCGGCTTCTCGCCATGTGCGGTATCACCGCGCGCATCATCGCGTAGTAGCCCTTGAGGTTGACGTCCATCGTGAGGTCCCACTCGGCTTCGCTGTAGCCCCACAGATCGTCGTTCTTGCCCGCCGTGGCGTTGTTGATCAGGATGTCGATCCGGCCGAACGTGTCCAGGGCGGTAGCGGCGATCTGCGCGACACCGTCCCACGTCGCCGAAGCCGTGCTGTCGACCGCGGAACCGCCGCGGCTGCGGATAGTGCCAGCGACCGACGCAGCCTCCGCGCCGTCACGAGCGCCGAGGTCGTTCACGACGACGCTCGCGCCCTCCGCTGCCAGTAGCAACGCATGCTCTCGACCGATGCCGCGCCCTGCCCCCGTGACGATGGCCACCCGCCCGTCCAGCCGACCCATGTAAGCCCTCACCTCTGCTGTGCACCGAAGCCCTTACGGGAAGCTTGCACGCGATCGAGCTTCGGCGTCTTGTCAGGTACCAGGAGTTCGTGACAGTTTGGTGCCGCGAATCTGCCGGTGGTGGCATCAGGAGGGCACATGGGCGTGGACCTTTCCGGCGGCCTGGGCGCCGAGCGCGAGTACGTCTTCGCCGAGCGGCCGGCCGATCCAGAGATGCGGGAGTCGGTCAACGTCTGGCTCTGGGATGACCACGACGACGTCGGCTTCCCGCGTATCGGTATCGAGGCCGTGGCCGATCGATGGGATGCGCATGAGGTGCAGACCAGCATCTCTTTCGCCGATGGCCGGGTCCTGCGGCTGTGGCAGACGGCCGCAGCGCACGATCCGCTCGGCACCGACGGGAAGCCGCGGATCCTGGGCGCCGGGGGGTTGTCGTTCGAGCTCGTCGAGCCGTTCGCGCACTGGCGGATGCGCCTGTCCGGCCTCCTGCAGGACACCACCGTGCACAGGCAGATGGAGGGTGAGTTCGGAACCGGCGAGGGAACGGTCCCCGTGGAGCTCGACATCGAGATGCGTTCGGCGGTGCCGCCGTGGGAGAACGGCACGCTGCGTCCCGAAGCCGGCCGGGTGCTGGCCGAGCAGGAAGAGGGGGCGCTCATGGGAGGCCGCCGATTCGAGCAGCTCTTCCGCATGACCGGCCGCCTCACGGCGGACGGGAAGGAGCGGCAGCTTTCCGGGGGCGGCCTTCGCATCCGGCGCCAAGGAGTACGCCGGCTCGCGCGCTTTTGGGGTCACGCCTGGCAGTCGACGGTCTTCCCGAGCGGCCGAGCCTTCGGCTTTCTGGCGTACCCAGCGCGCGACGACGGTCTCGACACCTACAACGAAGCCTTCGTCTACGAGGGCGACGGCGGGCTGATTCCCGCCCGTGTCGTCGAGGCGCCGTGGCTACGGCGGATGGAGCCCCGGGGTCAGAAGTTCCGGGCGGTGCTGGAGACCGACGACGGGAGAACCGAAACGATCGATGGCGAAACGGTGGTCTCGGTGTTCGCCGCGATCCCGGTCACCGGTGAGTTCAGCTTCCCGGTCCTGCAGCAGGCGATCGTGCGCTACACCTGGGGCGGCGAGACGAGCAACGGCATGATGGAACGCTCGACGCTCCCCGAAGACATGGACCCGGCGTGACCGCCGCCGCGGCGATCTCCGCACGGGTACGCCAGCTCATCGATCGGGCCACGAGCGACACCGGGCTGGCCGACTTCGGCGGTGACAGCTGGCGAGAAGGACTCGACGTGCTCGTCGGCAGCGCCATGACCGAAGCGCACTTCAACCCGTTCGGCGAGGAGGCCTTCTACGGCGGGATCGTTCGAACGCTGACGAACCGGCTGCAGATCGAGGACTGGTTCACCCGGCAGCCGGAAATAGCCGACGGGCAGGTGCAGGTCGATCTCATCGGAGTCGGCTTTCCCCGCACCGGATCGACTGCTCTGGCGGCCATGCTGGGCGAAGACCCTGCCTTCCGGTTCCTGCGAGTCTGGGAGGCCGGTGGGCCGTGCCCACCGCCAGGCGTTTCCGATGAGGCCGACACCGCGCGTATCAAAGCCGCCGAAGAGATGATCGCCCTGCAGCAGCAGAGCCTGCCGCGCTTTTCCGCGATGCTTCCGCAGTCGGCCACCGGGCCGATGGAGTGCCATCAGCTCATGGAGCTCGAGTTCAAATCCCAGATGCAGCTGGCGTTTGCGCGCCTGCCGAGCTACGCCGAATGGTTCCTGCACTGCGACATGGAACCCGCCTATCGCTACCAGAAGCGCGTGATGCAGCTGCTGCAATGGCAGCGCCCACCCACCCGATGGCAGCTGAAATGCCCGACGCACACGCTGTTTCTCGATGCGATCGAGCGCGTCTTCCCTGAGGCGCGGTTCGTGATGACCCACCGCGAGGTCGGCAAGGTGCTTCCGTCGGTGGCCGACCTCTACAGCACCCTGCTGGAGGTGGGCTCATCCGACGTCGATCGCCACGAAGTCGGCCGGCTGAACATGGAGCAATGGGGCCTCGCCCTCGACCGGATGCTGGCTTTTCGAGCCGGCGCGAGGGACGCCAAGTTCTTCGACATCGGATTCGAAGCCTTCCAGGCGGATCCATTCACGGAGATCCGCCGGCTCTACGACTGGCTCGGGCGCGATTACACCTCCGGCACGGAAGCGAGGATGCAGGCGTGGCGCGCCGACAATCCCCGCGACAAGCACGGATCGCACCGGTACGACGGCCGTGACTTCGGCCTCACGGACGACCGGCTCGACACCCGCTTCGACGCCTACCGGCAACGCTTCGGCTCGCTGCTGTAGCGCCTATACGTGCTGGCGAGGAAGTCGAGCAGCACGGCCGCGGAACCCACTCCCAGATGGAGCCGGCGGATGCTCGACGTCCACTGTCATGCCTGGCACGCGTCCTCACGCCGAAGGGTCAGGCCCCTCGCGACGCTATCGCTCCGCGGAAGCGCGCATTCATGCAGTTACGGCCCGGCCTACGATCTGGGGGTCTTGGTCAGGTCGTACATGGTGACACCGTCGACCGTCACGGCAGTGAAGTGCTGGCTCACCCACGAGGCGATGGACGTGCCGCCTTGGCCGGCGGGCCCACCTGGCCCGGCGAAGCCACCCATCCCACCGCCGCTGAAGAACCAGTGAATCCTGTGCTGCGCCACATCGCGTTCGAAAGCTGCGAGCGTGGGCGCCGGATCACTGCCCGAAAAGCCGCCGATCGGCATGACTGAGTGCTGCGTTGCAAGCTGATAGGGCGCAGCGCTGGTCGCTCCCATGGTGGCCGCGACCCAGGTGTACTTGCCGGCGTCCTTGTTCAGCAGGGCCAGCACCTGCCGCGACGGACTCACCGAACCCATGCCCGCTCCTGCAAGGCCGCCTGCCCCCGGAAAGCTGCGCGATCCTCCTGCAGCGCCGGAGGGCGGGGTGAACGAGCCGCCGCCCGGGGCTCCCTCCGGTATGCCCGCACCACTTGTTTCGGCGGTGCCCGTCGGCACCTGGCCGATCGTCCCTTCGAGCTCCTCGCGTGCTTGCGCGGGCAGTTCATCGAGGAATTCCTGGACCTGCGCGTTGGAAATGCCGCCACGACCGCTACCAGCCCCTCCGCCCGAGAACGCGCCCAGACCTCCCTGGCTGACCGCCGGCCCGGCCGTCACCACCGATCCGGTGTGCGCGGACGCCACCGTTTCCACGGTCCAGGCGAGCGGGCCCACCAGCATGGCAGCCAGACCAAAGCCACCGGCCACCCCAGAAAGCGCCTTATGGGCCGGAGCAATCCGCATTCCGCCGATGGCAAGAACCGCCAACGCGCCGACCGCAATCGCCCCCAGCGCACTCGCGAGCACCTTCAGCCACGAGTGCCAGTGCGGCGCCCGGTCCAGTAGCACGTATGCCCACCACACCGTCGCAGCAATGGCCACCGCCCCGACGGTGAGAGCAGCTCGATGGGCTCGGCGCTGCCAGATCAATGATGTACCGATGCCGACAAGAGCGCCGACCGCCGGAGCCAGGGCGACGGTGTAGTACTCGTGGAAGATGCCGCTCATGTAGCTGAAGACCAGCGCGGTCGTGATCAGCCAGCCTCCCCACACGATGAGCGATGCCCGCCGCATGTCCGTGCGGGCGGCGCGGCCACAGATGACAAAACCGACCACGAGAGTGATGAGCGCTACCGGCATCAGCCAGGAGATCTGGCCGCCGACGACGCCATCGAAGAGTCGCTTCAGCCCGGTGTTACCCCCGAAGATGCCACCGCCACCACCGGGCGGGGTGCCGCCGCCCGGCAGGTCCCGACCCAGGTTGCGGACGGCCTCGGGGATGTCGCCGAGGTTCCGGGCACCTCCAAAGCCACCGGGCCCTCCCGCTTCGTTACCGGTGATCCGGCCGAAACCGTTGTAGCCAAAGGTGAGTTGCAGGAAGCTGTTGTCGGTGCTGCCGCCGATGTAGGGCCGCGAGTCCTTCGGCCAGAGCGCGGTGAGGGTCACCCACCAGCCCGCTGACACGACGATCGAAACGGTCGCGATCAGCAGTCCTCGCACTCGGCGAAGGATGCCTCCTTGGCCGGCGACGAGTAGGGCAAGCGCCAGGGCAGGAGCGATGAGGAAGACCTGCAGCTGTTTGGCCAGGAAGCCAAAGCCGACGGCAGCCCCGCATAGGAGGTACCAACGAGCCCGGTTCTCCGCTATCGCACGCAGCCCGCAGTAGGCGGCCGCGGACATCAGCAGAGCGAGCAGCGCGTCGGGATTGTCGAAGCGGAACATCAGCGCTGCGACCGGCGTCGTTGCGACCACGGCTCCCGCGATCAGCGCGGCCCCTACGGTGAAGTAGCGCCGGACAGCGGCGTACACGACACCAACCGTCGCCATGCCCATGAGAGCTTGCGGCACCAGAACCGACCATGACGAGAGGCCGAAGATGCGCACCGACAGCTCGGGGATCCACAGCGACGCGGGCGGTTTGTCGACGGTGATGGTGTTGGCGGCGTCGGACGAGCCGAACAGGAAAGCCTTCCAGCTCTTCGAACCCGCTTGGATGGCGGCCGCGTAGAACTCGTTACCCCATACGTTCGCCGACAGGTCCCACAGGAAGGCCATCAGGCTGGCGGCCAGCAGGACGAGCAACGCGGGTCTGGCCCACCAGGGGTCGGCGACGCGACCACGCACGAGCCGTCGTGCTCGGTCGACGGCGGAAGTCGGCCAGCCTCTGAAGCGGGCGGGATAGGTAACGGGCAGGTCGGTCGCCGTCATGCGTAACTTCCATCCACAGTGAGATTGCCGGCCTTTTCTTGTCCGTGGAGACGCGATGCCCGCTCGAAGATGAACGACAGGCGCAGGCTTGCGACGAGGGTCGCGATCAGCGTCGCGACCGTGGCCTGTAGCACCAGACCTGGCTTCCCGCTCGACAAGAACAGAATTTTCAGTGCCGCGGTCGTGCCGGCGAGGCTGCCCGCGTAAGCCGCGACGCCTTTCACCGGGCGGCGCCACCGAGCAGATACCCGTCTGGCGGACACGAATGGACGGTTCGCGTAGCCGCAGACCAGCGTCAAAATCGTGAGCGCCAGCCCATTGGCCCAGTACGCACCCAACCGGGGCTGCAGCGCCAGAAAGCCCGCCAAGTACAGGGCGGCAGACGACACGGCCAAGCGCAGGAACCGGAAGACCGCCTTGCTGTTACCTACCGGCCCCCGCCGCGGTACCGAATCGCCGAGATCCACCTGCACCCGGCGAAGCCATAGCGCCTTCGCAAGCCGCCAGATGCCGGGTAGATCATGCCGCTGCCTCGGGCTTTGATCGATCGTGGTCTCGCTGCGGCCTGTCCAGTCCACCGGCAGTTCCGCGATCCGCAATCCCAGATGCTCGGCCAGCACGAGGAACTCGGTGTCGAAGAACCAGTTGTTGTCCTCAACTGCGGGCAGCAACACACGAGCCACGTCCGCGCGTACCGCCTTGAACCCGCATTGCGTGTCCCGCACACCGGTTCCCAGCGCAAGTCTCAGCAGCCGGCTGTGTCCGCGCGAGTTGCGCCCACGTTCGCCACCGCGAGCGACCCGGGCGCCGCGCGAGAACCGCGAACCGATGGCGACGTCCGAGTGCCCGGAAAGCAGCGGCGCCAGCAGCGGCAGCAGCGCATTCAGATCGATGTTCATCTCCACATCGACGTAAGCGAGCACTGAGGCGTCACTCGCCGCCCAAACGGCTCGTACCGCCCGTCCGCGACCCTGGGCTTCCAGCCGGACGGCGGTCACGCCAGACAGCCGGTCGGCGAGATCCCGCGCCTTCTGCCAGGTGGCGTCGGTCGAGGCAGCATCGACGATCGTGATCCGCCAGGGCAGCGGCAGGCTGCTGGCGAGTTGCTCCCGCAGTTGCGTGACGCATGCGTCCAACGCCTCGGCGTCGTTGTGAACCGGCACCACCACGTCCACCATCGGGGGGTCGGGCTCACGCGTCTCAACGCGGCCCCCCGGGCGCCTGCTCGTCACGTCTGACAACCATGGGCACCGGTTCTCGAAGGAGGCGAAGGGCTTGCTTAAGAATTCTTGAAAGCTCCAGGTCCTCCGCGCGGCAGCCGCACCCGGAAAGTTGCTCCCTCGTCCGGCGCCGACTCAACAGTGACTTCACCCCGGTGCGCCGCCACGATCGACACGACGATGCTCAGCCCCAGGCCCGCCCCGCCGTTTGAGCGGGATCGCGCCACATCAGTGCGGTAGAACCGGTCGAAGATGTGCGCCGCCTCTTCCGGGGACAGGCCCGGGCCATCATCGCTGACCTCCACCACACAGTCGTTCGTCGCGGCTTGCACTCGCAAGCCGATGTGACCGGCGGCGGCCGTATAGGTGATGGCGTTGCTGACGAGGTTGGCGACCACCTGACGGATCCGCTCTTCATCAGCGACCACGATGACGTTCGGCTGCAGATCCGTCGTCACCGTCCGCCCCAATCCCACGACAGCGGCATCGAACGCGGCGTCGGTGACGATCGACCCGAGATCCACCTCCTTGAGGTCCAGCGGCCTGCCCTGATCGAGCTGAGTGAGAAGCAGCAGATCGGACACCAACCCGGACATCCGGTCGGCTTCCTTCGCGGCACGCCGGAGCGCCTCGGAAAGTTGCGGCCCCGCCGCCAACATTCCCGAGTTGTACAGCTCCAAGACGCCGGAGATGGTGGACAGCGGGGTACGCAGCTCATGCGACGCATCGGCCACGAACTGGCGCAGCTGCTGCTCGGACGACTGGCGGGCGTCGACCATGATGTTGAAAGCACGCGCGAGTTCCCCCGCCTCAGTCGCAGCCGGCGAAAGCCCGACGCGATGCTCGAGGTCTCCCCCGGCGATGGCTGAAGCCGCATCGGTCACCCGCTTGATCGGCCGGATCCCGAGCCGCTCGACCCACCAAGCGGCGACCGTCAGGGCTGCGATGAGCGCGACGGCCACCAGGATGACGCCGAGTCGCACCCGACGGAAGGTCGCGTCGATGTCCTTGGTCGGGAGCGCGATCAGGGTCACCGCATCGGATGTGGAGCGGATGGCCACCGCCCGAAACGTGACCGTCCCATCCGCTGAACGGGCATCGAACGGGCGCGTCGCCAAAGACGCCGTGGCGTGCGAGCGGGCTTGCTCGGCGGAAACCTTCGGAACGGCGGTGCCACTGCCGGGCCGTGCCAGGACGGTTACGTGCCCGTCCGATCCGACGAGCGCGATGAAGATGTCGCTGTACCGCGATGGGCTGGGCGCGGGCAGCGCTGCCGGCGGCGGACCTTCCAGGGGAGCGGCGGCGATCCGTCCTGCGGACTCCAACTGGCGATCGACCTGCTGGACCAGGCTCGTGCGGACGAGGCCGAGAATGGCGATGGCGGAAGCCACGAGGAGCGCTGCGAGAACGCCCATCGCGAGGGTGAGCCGGGCTCGTAGCGACACTAGGTCCCGTCCGACCGAAGCACGTATCCGACGCCGCGGACGGTGTGGATCAACCTCGGTCCCAAGCCATCGAGCTTCCTACGCAGGAAGCTGATGTAAGTCTCGACGTTCGAGCTGTCCACCCTGGAAGCCGTAACCCCAGACATGGTCGAGAATTTGCGTTCGGGTCAGGACACGCTCCGAGTTCAGCAGCAGGTAGCGCAACAACTTGTATTCGGTCGGCGACAGCGCCACCCGCTGACCCGCACGCGTGACGAGATGTGCATCCTCGTTCATGCTGAGGTCGTCGTAGCCCAGCACGCGGGGGGTCCGGCTCATCGAGCGGCGCAGCAGCAGCCGGCAGCGGGCGACGAGCTCCTCAACGCTGAACGGCTTGGTCAGATAGTCATCCCCGCCGATGGTCAGTCCTTTGATCCGATCCGACGTAGCGGCCCGAGCAGTCAGAAAGATCAATGGCGTTTCGACGCCCGCGCGTCGCAAGCGCTCGCAAAGGGCGAAGCCACTGACGTCGGGCAGCATGACGTCGAGGACGATCAGGTTCGGGTCGAAGTCACGGATGAGCGCCTGCGCGGAACGTCCGGTCCCGGCGACGCTGGTCTCTCCGTCCATTCAGGCGCAGCGCCGTCTCCACGAGATAGGCGACGTTCTCTTCGTCCTCGACGACCAGGACTCGTGGGCGCGGACCTGGCCTGACGTGGCTGCTCACAAGGCACTGATCTTGCCTCTTGACTCTTAAAGTTTCCTGAAGAGCGCGTCTGGTCGTAGCCCCAGACCGGTGACGCCAAACGGTCACGCCTGCGACTGCTGAACGCGCTGCGAGCGGTCAGCGGGAATCTCGCCGTCGCGCCCGTTCCAGCTCAGCGACGACGCTCCCGGTCGAGCTCATGCCGAGCCGATTGGCACCCGCCGAAAGCATCACCAGCGCGTCCTGCAGCGTGCGAATACCTCCGGCCGCCTTCACCCCGATGCCCGCACCTACGGTCTCGCGCATCCGCGTCACAGCACCGACAGAGGACCCACCGGCGGGGCTGAAACCTGTGGACGTTTTCACGAAATGCGCTCCCGCGTCGACGGATACGCGGCAGGCACGGGTCAGCTCTTCGTCGGTCAGCAGCGCAGCTTCCAGAATGACCTTCAGCGTTGCGCCCGGCGGCGTGTGCGAGCGCACCGCGGAGACGTGGCGCTGGGCAGCGGGCCAATCGCCGGCCTTGACGTACCCCAGCGGGATCACCATGTCGATCTCGACCGCCCCGGCCGCCAGCACCCCTTCCGCCTCGGCGAGCAACGCGTCCAGCTGCATCGCTCCGAGCGGGAAGCCGATCACCGCGCACACGTCGACCCGGCTTTCCGCCAGCCGTTCCGCAGCGGTCGCCACCCACAGGCCGTTGACGCAGACGGTGCGCGTCTGCAGCTGATCCGCTTCGGCGCACAGCGCCTCGATCTGCCCCCGCGTCGCCTCAGGCTTCAGCAACGTGTGATCCACCATCGAGCAGAACTCGTCAACCGTCAGCATGCCGGCTACCCGTTGTCCATGACCCGATTGTCTCCGGACCTGCGACCGCGCGTGCCGCCGGTGTCCTCCGGCTGCCCGTCTGACCCCGTAGCGGCCGGAATGCGCGCGGCTCTACGCTTTGCGAGGATGTTCGCAGACCAGATCGGCGGCTTGGATCGATGACTCGCGCGTTGACGGACGATCTCGAAACGCTCGGCCTGCTCGCCGGCACCATGGGCGCAGGCGCCCGGATCTACCACGTCGGGTTCGTGGTACCCGATCTCGACGCCGCCATCAGCGACGTCAGCGAAGGGCTCGGCGTCTCCTTCACCGCGCCTATGACGCTGCCGTACTCCACGCTGCACACGCCTGACGGCCCGCGGGACGTGTCCTTGCGCCTGGCCTACACGGCGCGGCCGGCGCACATCGAGCTGATCGGCGATGTGCCCGGCTCGCTCTGGGACTTTGCTGACTCGCGCCGTGGCCACCATCTCGGGGTGTGGGCCGATGACGTGGACGCCGAGGCCGACCGGCTCGACGGCCGCGGCTGGCGCCGGCTGTGGTGGGCCACGAACGACGACGGCCGGCTCGCCTTCAGCTACCACGACACGCCCTACGGCTTCTACATCGAGCTGGTCGGCACGGTAGCGAAGGGTTTCTATCCCGGGTGGTTCGGCCAAGCCGATCCTGATGTGCTGCCGGCATCGAGCTGAGGGCGCGGCGTGACGAAACACATCACAGGTTCAGCCCCGCGTGTCCTGCCCACCACCGACGAGCCGAGCGCCTTCTTCTGGACCTCGGGCGCCGACGGTTCGCTGCGGCTTCTCCGCTGCTCGGGGTGCGGCTACTTCATCCATCCGCCGACACCGCTGTGTCCCCGCTGCCACAGCCGCGATCTCGCGCCGACAGCGGTCAGCGGGCGCGGCACCGTGCACTCGTTCACGGTGAACCACCAGCCCTGGGACGGAGTCGGGGACACGTACGTCATCGCGTTGGTCACGCTGGCCGAGCAGGACGACGTACGGCTAACGACGAACCTCATAGACATCGGGCCCGACGAGGTACGCATCGGCATGCCGGTGGAAGTCGTGTTCGAGGACCACGATCCGGTGTTCCTTCCGCTCTTCCGGCCGGTGACCCCGTGACCGCGGCGGAGCGCCGGGCGATCGTCTCGGGAATCGGTCAGTCGGACGTCGGTCGGCGGCTCGGACGCGACGACCTCGACCTGACGCTCGATGCGGCTCTCGCCGCCATCGCCGACGCCGGGCTGACGGTGAGCGACATCGACGGTCTCGCCACCTATCCCGGTGGCCTGACCGGCCCCGGCCTCGGCGGCTTCTCCGGTCCGGGCACGCCCACCGTGCAGGACGCGCTGCGGCTGTCGTTGAACTGGCACAGCGGCGGCCCAGAGGGTCCCGCGCAATTGCAGGCGGTCGTGAACGCCGTGATGGCCGTGTCGATGGGGCTGGCCAGACATGTTCTCGTCTACCGGACGGTCACCGAGTCAACGGCGCAGGGCTCCGGCCGCCGGCAAGGCATCGGCGTAGGCGCCAAAGGAATCGGCGGGGCGCAACAGTGGACGCTCCCCTTTCGCGCCTATTCCGCGGCCAACTGGCTGGCGATGTACGCCCAGCGTCATTTCCACGAATTCGGAACCACCCGCGAGCAGATGGCGCAGATCGCGCTGACCGCGCGAGCCAACGCCGGGCGCAATCCCAAAGCCGTCTTCCGTGATCCGCTGTTCATGGAGGACTACCTCGCTGCCCGCATGATCTCCACTCCGCTGTGCCTGCTCGATTGTGACGTGCCGGTCGACGGTTCGACCGCCGTCATCGTTTCGGTCACAGAGCATGCCAAGGACGTGGATCATCCGGTGGCTCAGGTCGACGCGGTCGGCACCGCCTTACGCGGCCGCCCGTCCTGGGACCAGTGGGACGACGTGACCACGATGGCAGCCCGCGACGCCGCAGCCCACCTGTGGACGCGCACCGACCTGCGGCCGCAGGACGTCGATCTGGCCGAGCTTTACGACGGCTTCAGCTGGCTTGCGATGTGCTGGCTCGAGGCTCTCGGCTTCTGCGGGCACGGAGAGAGCGGCGCCTTCATCGAAGGCGGGGCCCGTATCGCGCTGGACGGCGAGCTGCCGCTGAACACCAATGGCGGCCAGCTTTCTGGGGGCCGGCTACACGGCTTCGGCTTCCTGCACGAAGCGGTGCTGCAATTGCGCGGCGAAGCGGGTGCGCGCCAGGTTCCCGGACGCCACGAGGTCGCGGCCGTGGCCAACGGCGGCGGGCCACTCGCCGGAGCGATGCTACTGACCCGGCTGGCCGGCTAGAGCCCGAAGCGGGCGTCGAACGAGCGCGCCAGCTGCACGCGCTGCGCATCCCTTTCGGCGGCGGTGACCCTCGGCAGACCGCTGAGCGCGGCGACCTGACCGACTGGGACCACGGACGTTTCCGGTATCGGCAGCTTGCCCTCGGTCAGCTGCCAGCGGATGGCGATGTGGCCCTCCCGATGACCGCAGGCTTCAAGCCAGTTGGCCACGCCGGGGTCTCGGTCACAGACCACCAGGACGACCGATCCGTCCGGCTCCAGGTGAACGCCGTCGCACGCGAGCCCGGAGAACCGGTGCCGGTAGTCGAAGGACTCGTACCAGCCGTTGCCGACCTGAACATCCCAGTAGGCGCACGGCGTCGGCGGTTTCACGCGGACGACGAGGGCTTCATCGCAAGCCAGCGCCCAGCGGGCGGTGACGGCGTTGCCGCCGGGCACTCCCCCGCTGGTCGACGTCGGATCGCCGATATCGGTTTTGAAGGCGTTCTTCTTCTCGCCCTTGCCGAGCAGTTCTCCTTGCATCATCGGCAACATCACGCTGAACATGGCAGCGGCCCGCGCCATCCCGGCGACGACGGAGTCAAGCGTCACCGGCAGCGGCAGGTCTGCGCCGGAAGTGAGGTTCTCCAGGGTCAACCGCATCGGTTCGACATCGTCCGGTGTCGCGAAGAACTGCCGCACCAGCAAGCCGCCGGATCGGTCATCGCTGCGCAGCCAGTTGCCGGGCTGGGCACTCGGCGAGATCAGTACCTCGAACATCCCGTCTGCGCCCACCTCGATCTCCGGCAGGAACATGGCGTTGCCGAAAGGGGGCGCCCCGTTCTGGGACAAGATGATCGAGACCCAGCGCGCCGATCCTCGGGTGCCACGCAGCCGGAAGGTGTCTTGGCCGTTGATCGGGCCGGACAGGTACAGCCCCTGCGGATTGTCACCGCCCATCTTGCGGTGGGGATCAAGTGCCGGCCACAGATACGGATGCGCGCTGTCCTTGTTCTCCAGCGACCCCAGCGTCACGAGTGTGGTCATGCGCGCCAGATGGCGCAGCCCCTCCGCCAGGTCCACCTCGTCGTGGGTCAGCGTGCTGGCCAACGCCTCGGTACCGGTGGCTTCCAGCGCCCGGCAGAAGTCCCGCCAGGCAACGGTGGCGGTCAGTAGCTGCTGCTCCCAGGTCATGGCCCGGTGTATATCGCAGGCGACGGCACAGGCAGGTCCACAGGCACTGTCCGATTCGGGACGAAGGGCCCTGAGCTTCGGCCCGCGGGAGGCAGATGCTGATGGTGCGGTGAATTGCGGGGAGGTGGAACGGTTGCGTCAGGTGCTCGTCGTGGACGATGAGCCGCACATTCGTACCGTGCTGCGCGGCTACCTCGAAGCCGACGGGAACGCGGTCCGTGAAGCCGGCGACGGCGAAACCGCACTGCGCCTCGCCCAGGAACAGCACCCGGATCTCGTCCTGCTCGACGTCATGCTTCCCGGCATGGATGGTCTGGAAGTCATGCGCCTGCTCCGCCAGAGGAGCGACGTCTACGTGATACTGGTGACCGCCCGCGCCGAAGAGGTCGACAAGCTCGTCGGGCTGGCGAGTGGTGCCGACGACTACATCACGAAACCTTTCAGCCCGCGCGAGGTCGCCGCCCGCATCAAGGCGGTACTGCGCCGCGACCGCGCGGGGCCGGACCGGTCGTCCTCCGAGGCCGAAACGTTCGAGTTCGAAGGCCTCCGCATCGACACCGCCGGCCGCGAGGTCATCCACGACGGGCAGCCGGTGGCGCTGTCCTCTCTCGAGTTCGACCTGCTGGCCGCGCTCGCCGGCAGTCCCGGACGCGTGTATTCGCGTCCGCAATTGCTGGAGAAGGTCTGGGGATACGACTTCTACGGCGACGAGCGGGTCGTCGATGTGCACATCCGCAGCCTTCGCGCCCGGCTCGGCGACGATGTCGCTCACCCGCAGTACATCGCCACGGTGCGGGGCGTCGGGTACAAGTTCGTGGGGCAGCCGCTATGAAGCCCCGGTCCACGTTCGGACTCACGGCTCGCCTACTGATCTCCTACGCCGGTGTGATCGTGGTGGGACTGGGCACCGCCTACCTGACCGTGCGCTTGCTGCTGCCGCCGCTGTTCGACAACCGGATGCGGATGGGCAATGGCACCGGCGGCATGATGGGCACCGGCTCCGGGACGAGCACCGGCGCCAGCACCAGGAGCGCTCTCAATTCCGCTTTGAACACCGCGCTTCTGGTCGCGATCCTGGCCAGTGCGGTGGCCAGTGGCATCGTGGCCGCGCTCGTTTCACAGCGCCTGCTGCGTCCCCTGACCGCCGTGCGGGACGCCACCCGGCGCATCGCCGCCGGTGACTATCAGAGCTTGGTGGCCGTGCCCCGGGAGCCCGAGCTTGCCGCTCTTGCCGAAGACGTGAACACCTTGGCAGCCGGCCTCGGCGAGACGGAGGTGCGGCGAACACGACTGCTGGGTGACGTCGCTCATGAGATGCGGACCCCGCTGACCGCGTTGGACGGTTACCTCGAGGGACTCATCGACGGCGTCCTGCGGCCCGACCCGGAGAACTTGCAGGCAATGACTGAGGAGCTGCGCCGGCTTCATCGGCTGTCCGACGACCTCGCGACCCTGTCCCGAGCCGAAGAGCGGCGCATCGAACTGCACTTCACCGCCGCCGATCTCGGCGAGCTCGCCCGCCGGGCAGCAGGTCGCCTCAAGCCACAGTTCGACGATGCCGGCATCGGGCTCGATGTCCGGATCGGCGGATCGCTACCGGTACGGGCCGATACCGACCGCGTCAACCAGATCCTGACCAACCTGCTGGGCAACGCGCTCGTGGCAACGGCACGCGGCGGATGCGTCAAGCTGAATGCCTCCCGGGCCGGCGACTATGCCGCAGTCACCGTGTCGGATGACGGGGTCGGCCTCTCGGAGACCGACCTCGAGCGGATCTTCGAACGCTTCTACCGGGCAGCTACGGCAACACGTCGCAGCCCTGGCTCGGGTGTGGGGCTGACGATCGCCCGCAACCTGGCTCGAGCGCACGACGGGGACATCCGCGCCGCGTCCGCCGGCCCGGGAACGGGGTCGACTTTCGCTCTGACCCTTCCCCTGGTCGGCGCGGCCGGGCCTGCTCCGGCCACCCAGGGAAGCCTCACGCAAGCTTCACAGTCGCCGACGCAGTCGCTTAACCCTGCGCGCCGATCCTGAAACCATCGCAAGGTTCCGAGAAGGTGAGATCGATGATGGGGTTGCACGACGGCAGCGGATTCGGATGGTTCGGCTGGCTCTTGATGAGCCTGTTCTTGCTTGCCTTCTGGGCATTGCTGATCTTCGGGGGCCTGGCCGTTTTCCGCCGGCCGCGGCATGGCAACGCACCGCAGCAGCAAGGGCAGTCCGCACCCGATGACGCGCAACGGGTACTCGATGAGCGCTTCGCTCGCGGCGAGCTCGACGAGCAGGAGTACACCCACCGGCGCGACGTCCTGCGCGCGGGGCGCTGACCTGATGCGCACCCGCACCATCATCGTCGCAGGCGCAGCCTCCATGCTGCTGGCCGCCGCATCCGTCGGCGCAGTCGCTGCCACGCGAGGCAATTCAGGGTCAACCTCGCCCCGTGTGGCGGCGACAGTAGCCAGCACCTGCACGGTCCCCTCGCTTCCCGGCAACCGGGTCACGGTCATGCTCAGCGACATGGGCAACGGCGGCATGATGGGGACATCGCGCGGGATGGGCTCGGCCATGTTGGGCCGCCCGGCGGCGGGCTGGATGATGTTGCGCGTCGCGCCGCTGAGCGTCTCGGCAGGGACCGTCAGCATCGCGGCGTTCAATCACGGCACGCGCACGCACGAGCTGGTCGTCCTGCCGCTCGCAGCAGGAGCGCCGGCCGGTGCTCGTACCGTGAGCTCCGATAACACCGTGTCCGAGGACGGCAGCCTCGGTGAGGCGTCGAACAACTGCGCCCCGGGCAAGGGTGAAGGGATTGCGGCGGGATCCGCCGGCTGGGTCACCCTGACCTTGAAGCCCGGCAGGTACGAGCTGATCTGCAACCTGCCCGGCCACTATGCCGCCGGCATGTACGCGGAGCTCGACGTCACGGCATAAAGGCGTTGTTCTACTGAGCGCCGATGCTGCGCGCGACCTCCAAGGCGCTGAGTGTGGCGCCCTCGATGAAGCCGATCTCATGGCAGTCACCGATCGCATGCACGGACCTACCGGTGGCCGCGACGGCTGACGCCAGGCTGCTGTCGGGCTCCCATCCCGTGGTGACGACAATTGTTTCCGCGTCGACGACGTAGGTGGAACCGTCGATGCTGACCGTCACAGCAGCGGCAGCGACGTCGTCGATCGCCGCTGAGCCGAGCAGGCGTACCCCGAGCCTTTCGAGTCCGGCGACGAGTTCGAAGCGGCCCGGGGCGCCGACCTCGGCGGCGAAGACGGGTGTCGGGCCTACCACCGTCACGAGCCGGCCGCGCATCGCGCACAGCCTGGCCAGCGAAACAGCGGCCTTGCCCTGACCGAGGATCAGCACGGTCTTACCCACGCGGTCGTCGTCCTCACGAAGCCAGCCGGCCAAAGCCGAAACCGGAACAGCGCGCTGGTCTCCCGGAAGCGATGGTGCCCGCCAGGCGCCGCCGGTCGCCACGACCACATCGTCGAATGCGTCCGGGATGCTTGTCGCGTCGACTCGTGCGCCGAGCTCGATCGTCACGTTCGACTGCTCGAGCTGGCGGATCGCCCATCCCATCCAACGGTCGATCAAGGGGTCGAGCAGGCCCGCGATTGCCAGAGCGCCGCCGAGCCGGGTGGAGGCTTCGCGAAGCGTCACGCTGTGGCCGCGAGCATCGAGCAGCCGCGCGGCTTCCATGCCGGCGGGGCCGCCGCCGACGACGAGCACCCGGCGCGGCGACGAGGTAGGAACCAGGGCGCGGTCGTGCTCGTATCCGGCGAAGGGGTTGGCGACGCACGACGTCTGCACCCGCAGCGCGATGTTGCCGATGCAGCGGTAGAAGTAGATGCACGGGCGGACGTCGTCGGTGCGACCCTCGGCGAGCTTGTTCGGCAGCTCCGGGTCGGCGATGAGCTTGCGGCCGAACGCCACGAAGTCGGCCTGCCCGCCGGCCAGCACGCCGTCCGCCTCGTCCGGCTCGAGCCGGCCAAACGTGATGACCGGAACGGCTACCCGTTCGCGCACGCGACCGGCGAATCCCTGCAGCGGCCCGGGAACATGCGGGGCGTAGGAATCCGTAGCCGCCGTCGCCACATCGGTGTTCGCATACGCGGTCAGATGCACCGCGTCGATGCCCGCCGCCACGGCCATCTCGATCACCTGAAGCTGCTCGTCGAATTTCTCGCCGACGTCGTGGTGGCGCTCATGCGCGTTGATCCGCATCCACATCGGAAAGTCGCGGCCGACCTTCTCCCGAACGGCGCCGATGACGGTGAGCAGGAAGCGGGCGCGGTTCTCCACACTGCCGCCCCACTTGTCGGGCCGGGCATTGCGCGGCGCGAGGAACTCGTCGATCAGGTAGCCGTGGCCGGCATGCAATTCGACACCGTCGTATCCGGCGCGCACGCACCGCTCGGCCGCTGCGGCGTACAGACCGACGACCCGGTGGATGTCCTCTTCGGTGGCGATCCGGAACTCGAAGTTCGCCGTCTTGGCGAGGAAGGGCCCTGCCATGAGCCCCGACTCCTGAGCTGTCATCATCATTGCGAGCGGCTCGGGACGCGGATCGGGCAGCCGGTAGGGCACCAGCCGCCGGCGCCCCTGCTCCAGATCGATGAACGAGTACGTCCCCATGTAGTTGAGCTGAGCAGCGAGCTTCGCGCCATGACGGTGTACGCCCGCCGCCAGCCGCTGCATTCCCGGAATGAAACGGTCGTCCGATGCTCCGGGCATGCGGGGATGGTTCGTGCCCTCGGGATAGCCGACGCACACGGTTCCGACGATCAGCAGGGCCGCTCCCCCGCGTGCCCGTGCTTCGTAGAAGGCCGCCTCGTTGTCGCTGACCGTGCCGTCGTCGTTGCCGAGCAACATGCCCATCGGGCACATCACGATCCGGTTGCGCAGCTCCATGGAGCCGATCCGGCCCGGCGCGAGCAGGTGGGGGTAAGCGGATCCGGCCATGTGGATGACAATGCCATCCAACGATCGGACCGTCCGAAGGATGCCTCATGACTGCTGTGTTCGCCATCCGCTTCGACATGCGCCTCGCACCCTTCGCTCCGGTCGACGAAGCAACCATGTATGCGGAGAGCCTTGCGATGTCCCGATTCGCCGATGAGCACGGTGCCGTTGCCGTCACCGTCTCCGAACACCACGGCGTCGACTTCATCTCCGCCCCGGTCGCCCTGGCCGGCGCCATCCTCGGGGCGACGCGCAGCGTCCGGGTGACGGTCAACGCCCTGCTGATCACCTTGCACGACCCCATCCGGCTCGCCGAACAGATCGCCACGCTCGATCTGGTCAGCGGCGGCCGATTCGGCATCGTCGCCGGCCTCGGCTACCGGCACGAGGAGTTCGCGATGGCCGGCGTCGACCGCAAGCAGCGCGGCGCTCTCACCGAGGAGTACCTGCAGGTCCTTCGCCAGGCATTCACCGGTGAGGAGTTCGAGTGGCGTGGGCGACGCATCACGGTCACCCCGAAGCCGAAGTCGCCGATGGAAGCTCTGGTCTGGGCCGGTGGCTCGGTTGCCGCGTCAGCCAAGCGCGCCGCGCGGCTTCGGCTGCCGCTGTTCACGATGTCGACGAACCCGGCGATCGGGGACGCCTACCGGGTCGCCTGCGCCGAGGTCGGCTACGAGGGGCTGTTCATGGCGCCCAGTGGTCCGTCGTTCGTCCACGTGTCCGAAGACCCGGAGCGCACCTGGGCGGAGATCGGCAGGTACGCGCTCTACGACGCCAGGTCCTACGCAACCTGGCAGACCCACGACCATGACAACGTTGTCGCGCTGGACTCTGCCGCAACACTCGAGGATCTGATCGCGTCGGGCATGTGGAAGGTCGTGACCCCGGGCGAAGCCGTCGAACTCGGCCGCACCTACGGTGCGGTCGCCCTGCACCCCCTGATGGGCGGGATCCCCCCGGAGTTGGGCTGGGAGAGCTTGCAGCTGTTCGTCGATGAAGTCATGCCGAGGCTCTGACGACGAGATGGCAATGCGGCGTCTCAGAGAGTGCGGTAAAGCCCACCATCAGCGAGGATTTGAGCGCCGTTGATGTACGCGGCCGCCTCGCTGGCGAGGAAGACGCAGACGCCGACCATGTCCTCGGGACGCCCGATGCGCTTCATCGGGTTCATCGAGCCGGCCTGCTCCTTCGCCCCTTCGGCCCACGCCTTGGTGATGTCGGTGTCGAAAGCGCCGGGAAGCACGAGGTTCGCCCGCACTTTCGGCGCCCATGCTCCCGCGAGCCCGAGGGTCAGCGCATTGAGCGCGGCTTTCGCCATCGCGTACGGCAGGTCGGTGGCATCCGGACGGAGCGAGCCGGCGGTGGTGACGTTGATGATGGACCCGCCGTCGGCCTCGGCCATGCGCGTGCCGAGCAGCGCGCTGAGCCGGAAAGGGCCACGCGCGTTCACCGCATGCACCTTGTCGTAGAGCTCCTGCGTGACCGAAGGCAGACCGTCGTACAGCGGGGACATGCCGGCGTTGTTGACGAGTACGTCGCACCGGCCGAACTCGGCATAGACGGCTTCGACGAGACGGTCGCAGTCGTCCCAGTTGCCGACGTGGCATCCAACCGGGAGGGCACGGCGGTCCGTCGCCGCCCGGATCTCCAACGCCGCGGCCTCACAGTTGTCCAGCTTGCGGCTGGCGATCACCACGTCGGCGCCGGCGAGGGCGAAACCTTCGGCCACGGCCCGGCCGATCCCCCGGCTGCCGCCGGTGACGATCGCAACCTTGCCGGAAAGGTCGAACAGCTGGGCGGGAGTATTCATCCGGCGTAGTCCGTTGTCGTAGCGAACTCGCCGGCTTCCGCCATCAGATCCTTGACGATCGGGGCGAACGCCTCACCCTTGGCACCGCCACGGGAGGTCGTCTGCTCGAGGATGACGGCAAGCTTCCACTTGGCGAGAACGCAGTAATAGTCAATGTCGTCAACTTGTCGTCCGGAGACCTCGGCGTACCGGTCAAGCAATTCGTCCCTGGTCGGCATGCCTTGCAGGTCGACGTAGCTGATGGCCTGCGGCTCATCCGGCTTCTCCGGCCAGGCGTGCACCACCCAGGCGAGGTCGAGCTTCGGGTCACCGACCGTCCCCATTTCCCAGTCCAGGAGGGCAGCCAGTTGAGCCGGGGCACCGTGGCGATACATGACGTTGGCGAACTGGTAGTCGCCGTGCATGATTCCGGGGACGTAGTCGATCGGCCTGTGCGCACGCAGCCAGGCGGCCGCCTCATCGAAGCCTGGCAAATCACGGGTTTTGATGCGTTCGTAGAAGCCGGTCCAGCGGTCGACCTGCCGCTCGTGGAAGCCCTCGGGGCGGCCCAGATCGGCCAGGCCCCGCGCCTGCCAGTCCACCTTCGCCAGCCTGGCCGCGCCCTCGACGAGCTGGAACGCCAGTTCGCGGCGCGCGCTCAGATTGCTGTGGAACGGTTCCGGCCACTTGTGGTCGGTCAACCCCATGGGTGACCAACCGTCGACGTACCCCATCAGATAGAACGTGCGGCCGAGCACGGTGTGGTCGGTGCACACGGCGACCGCCGGCGTGTGCGGAACATCGGTGCCGTCCAGCGCCGCCGTGATACGCCACTCCCGCACGATCCCGGCATCCCGATCCGGGTTGGCGGTCGGCGGCGGAATACGCATGACGCAGTGCAGGTCACCGCGACGCACTTGGTAGATGTCGTTCTGACTGCCACCTGAGATGTAGTCGTACTCGAGACGAGCGCCCACGCCGAGCCCCTGCGAGTCCATCCACGCGGTCAGCTTGTCGGCGTCCGCGATCGTCGGCGTCGACTCCTCCAACGTCGTCACAGCGTGCCCACCTCTCGCATCAGTTGACGACTCCAGCCACCTTGAGATCGATCACGTCGTCCCATTCGTGCCCGAGTTCCTTGAGGATCTCATCCGTGTGCTCACCGACCCCCGGCGCCGGACGGAGCGTGGGCGGCTTCCCGTCGAATTGCGCCGGGCCCGCCACGAGTCGGTGCGTCGCGCCGTCGTACTGGACGTCGGCGATGTAGCCGTTTGCCACCACTTGCGGATCGTCGAGCAGCTCGGTCGCCGTCTGCACAGCCGCCCAAACGCCTGCAGTTCCAGCGAGTTTGGCGCGCCACTCGTCGAGGGTGTGGCGTGCGAACGCTTCATCGAGTTCGGCCATGCATTCCCCGCTGTTGGTGGCACGGGCTGCGGCGGAGGCGAACCGCTGATCGCTGATCAGCTCCGGCCGGCCGACGCGCTCGCAGAGCTCGGGCCAGTACCGATCGGACTGCAGCATCGCAAGCCAGATCCACCGTTCGTCTGCCGTCCGGTAACACGAGGACAGCGGGTTCATGGTCGCCTCGCGGGCCAATGTGGGAATTCCCCCGGGCGCCATCGCCGCGGCTACGACGTCGGGGCCCATGACCCATGCGGCCGTGCCGAGCAGCGACACATCGATGACAGACGGCTCGCCGTGGCGTTCTCGCGCAAAGAGCGCCCCGGCAACCGCACCGGCCATCGCCAGCCCACTGATGCCGTCACCGAAGGACGGCCGAGGCATGGCGGGCTCGGGTCCCCGATCGCCGGCGGCATGACCGCGTGCGTAGATGATCCAGGGATTGATCGCACGGACGTCCTCGACGTCGAGCTTCAGCTTGCGGCGCACTGCCGGCAGGAAGCTGGTCACGAAAACGTCTGCCTTGCCGACGAGCTCGTCAAGGATGGCTCGGCCTTCCGGCTTGGCGATGTCGAGCCCGATGCTGCGCTTGCCGTGATTGGACTGCTCCAGCATGAAGTTCACGGTGTAGGAACCGGGTAGGCCGCCGGACGTGGTGAGACCCCGGATCGGATCTCCATACAGCGGATGCTCGATCTTGACGACCTCGGCACCCCACTCCGCGAGGATGGCCGCCGCCGACGGGGCAAACCACCATTGGGCGACCTCGACGACCTTGACGCCGCGCAACACGTCCTGCATGTCAGCGGCCGGCCGGCGCGGTACCGGAAGCCGGCGCGTGATCCGGACGCAGGTGCTTGGTGGCTCGGACGCTGACATCCCAGCCAACCGCCTGACGGCGCAAAGCGGCAACGGTGGCTTCACTGCGCGGCACGTGCGGGAAGGGGTCGTACTGGAAGTGGCGCATCGCGTTGAGATGCGTGATCTTGTTGATCTCGTCATCCGGCACACCGGACAGGTAGCGCATCGCCGTCTCCGGCGACCGTGGCCACGTGGTGTCCGAGTGCGGGTAGTCGCACTCCCAGGTGAGGTTGTCGAGGTTGAGGTGGTGGCGGTTCTCGACCCCGAGCGCGTCGTCGATGAAGCACAAAATGACGTGCTTGCTGAAGATTTCGGACGGCAGCCGCCCCGAGCCGAGGTCCATCCCGCTCCAATGCTGGGTGTGGCGGTAGATGTAGTCGACCCGTTCCTGGAAGTACGGCACCCAGCCCACCCCGCCTTCGGAGAGCGCGACGCGCAGGGTCGGGAACTTACGGAACAGCGGGCTCCAGAGCAGGTCGCCCGCCGCCTCGATGAGGTTGATGGGCGACAGCGTGTAAATCAGCTCGACAGGGGCGTCCGGCGATGTCGTCGGCACTTGCGACGACGAGCCGAGGTGCTGGCACGGCACCGTGCCTTCGTCCACGCACGCCTGGAAGAACGGATCCCAGTGATCGGTGTACAGGCTCGGTAGCCCGAGGGCATGGGGATTCGACGTGAAAGTCACGGCGTGGCAGCCTTTTTGCGCCACCCGGCTGACCTCGGCGGCTGATGCTACGGGATCCCACAGCATCGGCAGCGCGAGCGGGATGAACCGGCCGGGATACGTGCCGCACCATTCGTCGATGTGCCAGTCGTTGTACGCGCGGACCATCGCCGCCGCTTCATCGCGGTCGGTCGCCGCTTCCATGAAAAGCTGTCCGCAGAAGCGCGGAAACGAGGGGAAGCACATCGAGCCGAGCAAGCCGTTCGCGTTCATGTCCATCACCCGGCTGGAAATGTCGTAGCAGCCGGGGCGGATTTCCTCGATGCAGGTGGGTTCGAAGCCGTACTCCTGTGCCGGCCTGCCGGCTACGGCGTTCAGCCCGACGTTGGTGATGATCTGGTCGCCGTAGAGCCACGCCATCGTCCCGTCGTCGCGTCGTACGAAGCGGGGTGCGCTTGCCCGGTACTTCTCCGCCAGCCTGCCGTCGAAGAGTCCGGCCGGCTCGACGACGTGGTCGTCGACGCTCACCATGATCAGGTCAGCGACGTCCATGGCACACCTTCCTTTCGGCCGATGAGGTCGATCACGAGCTGACGGCCGAGCTCGGAAGACTCGATGTACGGCGAGTTCGCATTCAGCGATTGCGCCCAGACGCTTGCCGCCCGGGCGCCGTCTCCGGCCTCGAATGCCACCACCAGATCCGTGAAGAGCGCGGCGAGCCGATGCTCCTCGGCGAGCCAGGCCGAATCGGCGGCGGCCCAGGCCGTGACGGTCGGATGGATGCCGACCCGCATCCACTGCAGGATCTCGGCGATGACCACGAGCGCCGGATTGCCGGTGGCGCTGAAGGTGACTTCGCGGGCCGACTTCCAAACCAGCAGCAGCTCTGACACGTCATCCGCCGAAGCCGTCAGCTGCGCGGCGAGCGTCTGCAGGCGCTCGAGCGCCGGCGGCCCGATGCGCGTCGTCGCCAGCTCGATCATCGCCGGCTCGATCATCGCGACGGCATGGAAGAAGTCCTCGACCGTCGTCTGCCTGGCTTGAAAGACCGTGCCGGCCAGCTGCGTCGCCACCTGAGACGACGGGTGCCGGATCCGGGGACCGTTGCGGTCACCGGCTCGCAGATCGACGAGGAATTCCATTTCCAGGATGCGCAGCGCCTCGCGCAGGGTCGGCCGCGAGACCAAGAATTCCTCCGCCAGATCGGGCAATCCCGGCAGCCGGTCACCGTCGGCGAGCCGGCCCTCGGCGATCCGCGCTCTGATCTCGTCGGCCACCGCCGCGGCCAGCCGGCCCGGCGCCGCCGCCCTGGCGGGCGCGCGCCCGCGCCACAGCGGCACCACGTCGATGGGCCGGCGGCTTCGGCGGCGATCGACCAGGAGCTTGCTGGTGATGTCGAGGTAATCGGACCAGACCCGGCGCGCCGTCGCACCGTCGCGCCGCCGGGCTGCGTCCAGGAACGAGCGGTGACCCGCGGTCACCAATCTCGCGATCTCGTCCACGGACGACGAGCCGGATGGCGCAGCGCTGGTATAGATCTGCCCCGCGTAGACGTCCCGGAAGATCGCCGGCGAGCAGGCCGATCGACCGGTTGCCCGACCGTTCGGTGACCGCAAGGTCGAAGCCGGACGCCGCCATGACGAACGTGAGGGGATCGTCGGCAGCTGCTTCCTCCTCCTCGGCATGCAACCGGCCGAGCACCTGCAGATCTGCGGCGCCGCAACGCACCGCGAACTGCTCGGCGAGCGGTGGTTCGAGTACCGCTCGGGCCTCCTCGAGGTTCGCCAGGGTGGTCTGGCGCAATTGCAGCAACAGCGCCAGGTAGCGGCCGATCGGCGCGACGCCTGGACGACGGACGACGGCACCGCCGCCCCGGCCGCGGCGGACTTCGACGAGTGACTGCGACTCGAGGATCCGCAGCGCCTCACGCAGCGTCTCGCGGGACACGTCGAAGGTGGCAACGAGTTCGGCCTCGGTGGCCAGCAGCTGATCGACGGCGAGCTCGCCGGCGAGGATCTGGCGCCGCAGCTCCATCGCGACCAGGTGCGAGACCTTGGGAGGGGCTTCGCGCGGCGCTCGTTCCGGCATGGCGACACCTAGCGTGGAGAGATCGGCTGACATCGTCATCATGCCGTCAGCACCATGGCGCCGCACTGCATGTAGAGCCCGCTCGTGACGACCGCGATACGAGCGCCGGGCACCTGCCGCTCCCCGCAATCGCCACGCAATTGCCGCACGGCCTCGTTGAGAAAGCCGATGCCATGCAGCCGGCCTTCAGCGAGCTGGCCGCCCGAGGTGTTCAACGGGAAGTCCCCGCCGGGCCCGATCCGGAACCCGTCCCCGAGCCAGTCGCCGACTTCGCCGCGTCCGCAGACACCTATGGCTTCCAGCCAGGAAAGCGCGACCGAGGTGAAGCCGTCATACAACTGGGCCACATCGACGTCGGCCAGCGTCACCGAGGAGCGCTTCCAGAGCCGCTCGGCGCATTCGAACGCCCCGCCGTAGAGGTAGTCGTTGTGGAAGGTCCAGTCCGCGCCCTTGCCGGTTCCGTACGACATGGCATCGACCTGGACCGGCTGGCGGCGCAGATCCGCCGCCCGCTCCGCCGTCGTGATGACCGTGGCCAACGCGCCGTTGACCGGGTAGTCGCAGTCGAGCAGGCGCAGCGGACCGGCAATCAGGCGTGAGGACAGGTAATCCTCAATGGTGACCGGGTCGCGCAGGACGGCACGAGGATTGAGGGCCGCCCAACGCCGGGCATTGACGGCGATGTGGCCGAAGTCGGTTTCCGGGCGGCGGTACTCAGCCATCCAGCGCTGCTTCTTCAACGCCAGCTCGACAAGAATGCCGCCGAGGTAGCCATAGGGCGTCATGAACTGGTCACGTCCGCCGACGCGGTCCGGCCCAGCCGCCACTCCACCCTGGTGGCCGGCCGCCCGCGTCAGGCACCGGTAGATGAGCACGGTCTCGCAGGCGCCGGATGCCACAGCCATGACACCAGCCAGCGCGGCCGCCATACCGGAAGGGTTCGTGGCCATGATGTCGGCGAACGCGGCAAGATCCGCTATGCCGAGCATCCGCGCGACATCTTGCGCCCCAGGCGACTCCCAGCCGAATTTGTACTCGAAGATTCCGTCCACGTCGCTGGGATGCAGCCCGGCATCGGCAAGCGCATCCTTCGCCGCCGCTAACGTCAGCGACCGCGGGTTCGGCTCACCCGAACGTGACAGCTCGGAATAGCCGACCCCGGCGATCGCCACCGGCCGGGCCAGCGAGGTCACGATGCGGCCTCGCTCGCCCGGAACTGGGGCAGCACGACGTCTCCCCGGTCTTCGAAGGTCACCGTCACCGGCATCCCGCAATAGACGCGCTCTGCCGGGGTGCCGACGAGATTGGTCAGCAGCCGCAACTGCGCTTGCTCTGCAAGCTCGACCAGCGCCACGACGTATGGCACCGCGTCGACGAATCCCGCGTGCAGGGGACGCACCACAACTGCGTACGAATACACGCTTCCCCGACCGCTCACCTCGAGGTGGTCGAACTCCTCCGACTGGCAGTGCACGCAGCACACGTCCGGCGGGAACTGAAACTGCCGGCACGATCGGCAGCGCTGCAGGAGCAGCCTGCCGGCGGCGGCCCCGTCCCAGTAGAACGACGACACCTCGTCCGGCAGCGGCACCGGCCGCTGGTCCGTCACCGCACGGCCTCCACGTGATGTCCGCCCCGCATTGATCGACGGCAGCAGATAACCGCACACACACCCACCGCGTCAACTGTTTGACCGCGCTTGAGTCCACGCTGACCGCCCAACATGCCCATGGCGTAAGGGTTGACGTGATCCCTGTCCAGATGTTTAGGTGCGCCATCCGGCATGAGCCGGAACCATGCGCGGCGGGCACTGCCGCAATCCTCTACACCCGGTAGGTGGTCCGTTTGCCCAACAAGTCCGTCATCGCGCTGACGCTTGCCGCCCTAACCGCTTTGACGGCCGCGAGTTGCAGCAGCAGTTCGTCGTCGAAGTCGCCTACCAGCAATTCGTCACCGGGAGCCAGCGGCACACCCGCAGCGGCAAAGGTGAAAGTCACCATCGGTGTCCTCACCGACGTGACGGGGCTCGGGTCGGCGAGCGACAAGCAGGTCGGTGACGGAGTCAAGGCCGGTGTCATCGCAGCGGCGAGGGCGGGCTACGACATCCAGTTCACCGTTGCCGACACGGCCAGCAATCCGGGCAACGTGCTGCCCGCCGCGCAGAAGCTGGTCATCCAGAACCACGTCCTCGCCGTCGTCTCCAACAGCGCCTTGACGTTCGGTGCCGCTCCGTACCTCACCAAGACGGGAGTACCCGTCATCGGCGCCGCCCAGGACGGGCCCGAGTGGACCACCAGTAAGAACATGTTTTCGGTCTATGGAGCGCTGAACGCCCACAAGGTCACCGACATCTACAGCCAGATCTGGAAGAAGCTCGGCGTGACCAAGGTCGGGGCGCTCGGCTACGGCATCTCGCCGGTGTCGAAACTCGCGGCGGAGGGATCGGCGGCTTCGGCCCAGGCCGGAGGCGTCGACGTCCCCTATCTCAACGCGAACTTCGCGTTCGGCAGCACCGATGTGCAGCCGGTCGCATTAGCGATGAAGTCCGCCGGCGTTCAAGGATTCACGTCCGCCACCACGTCGGCCACCACCTTCTCGCTGGTGAATTCACTGCGCAATATCGGGGCGGACATCAAGGCGCCGCTGGTCTCCACCGGTTACGGCGGTGAACTGCTCGACTCCGGGGCCGCGACGATGCAGGCCGCCAAGGGGGTCTATTTCCTGCTGGGCTTCGAGCCGATCGAGATGAACACCCCGGCCACCCAGCAGTTTTCCGCCGACCTCAAGGCTGCCGGCGTCACCGCTGCGCCGAGTTACTCGGTGTACAACGGCTACGCGTCCGTGCTCATGCTGGTGCAGGCGCTCAAGGCGGCCGGCTCGAACCCGAGCCGGGCGTCGTTGCTGACGGCCCTGCAGAACATGCACTCGTTCACGGCCGGCGGATTGCTGGGCAGCCACACACTCGACCCGAACAACCGGACCGATTACGTGACGGGCGTCGACAACTGCCAGTGGCTCACGCGCTTCGACGGCACGAAGTTCGAGCTGGTCTCGGGAGCTACCCCCATCTGCGGGCAGCTGGTGCCCGGCAAGACCGTCAATTGATCCAGCTGACGACAACAACGAGATAGCGAGGGAGAACCGGGTGGCAGGTCTACTCGACGGCAAGGTCACGTTCATCACGGGGGCCGGCCGGGGACAGGGACGCGCGCACGCCGTGCGGCAGGCCGGCGAAGGCGCGCGGATCATCGCGATCGACATCTGCGAAGACATCAAGTCCAACCCGTACCCGATGTCCAGCTACGACGACCTCATGGAAACCAAGAACCTGGTGGAAAAGGCCGGCAGCCAATGCGTCGCTTTGCAAGCCGATGTGCGCAAGCGTGAGCAGCTCGCCGACGCGCTCGCGCAAGGCGTCGCGGAGTTCGGCCGCCTGACAACGGTCTGCGCCAACGCGGGAATCCTGCCGATGGCGATGGGTGATCCCGAGCCACTCGACTTCCAGGACGCGATTGATGTTGACCTGATCGGGGTCATGAACACCGTTGCCGTCTCCGTCCCGCATCTCCTGCCGGCGGGACGCGAAGGATCGATCATCATCACCGGCTCGACTGCCGCCCTGATTCCCAACACGCTGTCCCCCGGCGTCGACCCACGCGCGATCATGGGGCCGGGTGGCGGAGGCTACAGCTACTCGAAGCAGGCGCTGGTGCCCTACACCCAGCAGATGGCATTGCACCTCGCCCCCAGCGGAGTCCGGGTGAACGTCATCCACCCCACCAACTGCAACACGCACCTGATGAACAACCAGGGGATCTACAGCATCTTTCGGCCGGACCTGGAGGGAGCGGTCAGCAAGGAGGACTTCCGTCCGGCGTCGGAGTTCTACCACGCCCTGCCGATCCCCTGGATCGAGCCGGAAGACGTTGCCGAACTCGTGCTCTTCCTGGCCTCGGACGCTTCGCAGAACATGACCGGCACCAGCATTCCGATCGACGGCGGCACGATGGCCAAGTGGCCCAACGGCCCGGCGCAGTAGGAGCCGGACATGTCCTACACCGCTCCGATACTTGATGACGACGAACGGCGTCGGCTGATCTACGAGCGATCGGCCTGCCCACGCGAGCACTACGCCGGGCTACGGGCGGCCGGGCGGACCGCGCCGATGCTGGAGGCCGAGGCCGTCTCCCTGCTCTACCGCCGCGACGTCGAAGAGGCGCTGAAGAACTGGCAGGACTACTCCTCCGATTTCGGCGGCCTCATGGGCAGCTCGGAGCCGCTCATTCCGATCAACGTCGATCCGCCGCTGCACGCGAAGTACCGCCGCCTGCTCGATCCGTACTTCGGACCGCGCAAGATGAAGGCGCTGCAGCCGGCCGTCGACAAGCACACCAAAGATCTGATCGACGGCTTCATCGAACGCGGTAGCTGCGACTTCTCGCACGAGATCGCGGTGCCGCTCCCCTGCTCCACCTTTCTCAGCCTCTTCGGCCTGCCCCAGGACGAGCGGGACGCCTTCGTGCGGTGGAAGGACATCATGGTCGGCCACCACCAGGCTGCCGACCCGCAAGAAGCGCAGAGACTGCAGCTGGAAACCGCGATGGAGATCTACGCCCGGTTCGCCGACGAGTTGGCCGACCGGCGCAAGAACCCGCGCGACGACCTCATCACCTTCCTCACGCAAGCTGAGGTCGACGGCGAGGAGCTGACCGACAGTGAGATCCTGCGCATCTGCTTCCTGCAACTGTCCGCCGGGCTGGACACCGTGACCATCTCGCTGGAGTGCATCTTCACCTACCTGCTCGGTGATGAGAACGCGCGACGGATGCTGGTGAACGAGCCGGGCTCGGAAGTGAACCTCGTCGAGGAGCTGCTGCGCTGGGAGACGCCGGTGCAGGCGGTTCAGCGCCGCACCACCCGTGACATCACGCTCGAAGACGGCACCGTCCTTCCCGAGAACACGAACCTCAACCTGATGCTCGGCTCGGCGAACGTCGACCCGGACGGGCTGCCGGGCGCCGATTCCGTCGACGTGCACCGAGGCGACCTGCGCAACTTTGCGTTCGGCGGCGGGCCACATCGCTGCCTTGGATCGAACCTGGCCCGCATGGAGCTGCGGACGGTGGTGCGCGCCTGGCACGACCGCATCCCCGAATACTCGCTGGCTCCGGGCGCCGAGATCGTGTGGAACAGCTCGCCGCTGCGGGGCGTCGACCATCTGCCGCTCGTCTGGCCGGGCGGGGGCGGCGCGTGAGGATCAGCATCGACCCCGAGTTGTGTGCCGGCCATGCCCGGTGCTGGGAGACCGCTCCCGGGCTGATCGACGACGACGAGGACGGACGCGGAGCGGTACGTAACCCTGGCGCTTCGATCCCTCCCGAGCTCGAGGACGAAGCGCGCCAGGCTGCGCGAGTGTGTCCGGAACGCGCGGTCCTTCTGTTCGACGAGTAGCGAGGCGCGCGAAAATGACTGATCACAGCAGCACGGACTTCTTCCGTTCAGAGGATCTGCTCGAAGATCCCTACCCGTACTTCGATCACCTTCGCGCGCGGTGCCCGGTGGAGCGCGAAAACCAGTACGGAGTCCTGATGGTGACCGGCTACGAAGAGGCCGTCACCATTCAGAGCGACGCCGATACCTACTCCTCGTGCACCTCGACGGCGGGGCCGTTCTTTCCCTTCCCGGTGCCGCTCGAGGGTGCCGACATCGGCGAGCAGATCGCGGCCCACCGACACGACCTCCCGTTCAGCGACATGCTGCTGAGCCTGGATCCGCCGGAACATACCGAACACCGCGGTCTGCTCATGCGACTGATCACGCCCAAGCGCCTCAAGGAGAACGAGGCGTACATGCGCGAGATCGCCGAGCGTCAGCTGGGTTCGTTCCTCGATGCGGGCTCGTGCGACCTCATCGGGGATTTCGCCACCCCGTACACGATGCTCGTCATCGCCGACCTGATCGGCGTGCCGGAGGAGGACCGGGACGGGTTCCTCCAGGGCATGCTGCAGCCGCAGGGCAGCGGGGTCGGTAGCACCGGCGGCGACGCGATGGGCGCGAACCCGCTTGCGTGGCTCTACGAACGGTTCGCCGGCTACGTCGAGGACCGGCGGCGCCATCCTCGCGAGGACGTCCTCACCGGGCTGGCGACGGCCACCTTCTCCGACGGGTCACTCCCTGACGTCATGGACGTCGTGCGCGTCGCCGCCATCATCTTCGCGGCCGGCCACGAATCGAGCACCCGATTCCTTTCCAGCGCCTTCCGCACCCTGGCCGAGCACCCGGACGTGCAGGCCCGGCTGCGCCAGGACCCGGCGCTCATCCCGAACTTCATCGAGGAGAGCCTGCGGATGGAAAGCGTCGTCAAGGGCGACTTCCGGCTCGCCCGCAAACCGTCGACGGTCGCGGGAGTTGCGATCCCCGCCGGGAGTCATGTTTTCCTGCTTCACGGGGCGGCGAACCGCGATCCCAGGAAGTTCGACGACCCGGCGCAATTCCGGCTGGACCGCCCTAACGCCCGCCAGCACATTGCCTTCGGCCGCGGCATCCACACCTGCCCCGGCGCGCCGCTCGTGCGGTCCGAAGCACGTGTGGCCATCGAGCAGTTCCTCGCCCGCACCAGCGAATTGCGACTGTCCGAAGCAGCGCACGGCCCAGCGGGAGCTCGGCGCTTTTCGTACCTGTCGTCTTTCGTGCTGCGCGGCCTGACGAGTCTCCGCCTGGAGTTCGACACCGCAGCCGCCACATGACCACCCCTGCCCGCCCCCCTCGCGTGGGGCTGCTGTACCGGCAGACCGCAGCTGCCATGCCGCTGCTCGAGCTCGCGCGCGCCGCAGAGCAACGCGAGTTCGACTGCATCGTGGTCGGCGAGCACACCCACATACCGGTCTCCCGCGAGTCTCCCTTCCCGGGCACGGTCGACGGCAGCCTTCCCGACGCCTACCCCGAGTTCCCGGATCCTTATGTCGCACTCGGCTTCATCGCGGCACAGACGTCGCTGCGCATCGCCTCCGGAATCGCCCTCGTTGCTCAGCACGATCCCATCGCGCTGGCGAAAACCGTTGCCACGCTGGACCACCTGTCCGGCGGGAGGCTCACTCTCGGAGTCGGGTTCGGCTGGAACCGCGAGGAACTCGCCAATCACGGCAAGGACTTCACGCAACGACGAGCGATCGCGCGCGAGTACGTCGCGCTGATGCGGGCATTGTGGACCGAGGACGAAGCCGAATACCACGGCAGGCACGCCAATCTCGAACGCAGCTGGTCATGGCCCAAGCCGGCGCAAGGCTCCATACCGGTGCTGCTCGGAGTCCAAGCCGGCGAGCGCGGCTTCGACGCGATCGTGCAGTGGGGTGACGGATGGCTCCCGGGTGGCAGCAATACCACGTGGCTCGCCGCGAAACTCGACGAGCTGCGACGCCGATGGACCGATGCCGGACGTCCGGGGTCTGGCCCCATTGTTTGGCCCATGCAGAACGTCGTGGACGACGATCGGCTACGCCGGCAGCTGGATCGCTTCCACGAACTGTCCGTCGATCAAGTGGTGCTCGACATCCCGACGACGAGCCGTGACGAGATCCTTCCACTCCTCGACCGCTACGCCAAGGTGATCAGCGCCGAGTGGGGGCACCGATGGACGCGCGTCAGCGCCGATGAGAAAGGTCCGGCTACCCATGAGTGAACAACCACCGGGCGCCCTGAGCGGCAAGGTCATCATCATCACCGGCGCGGCTTCCGGGATGGGCAGGGCCGCTGCTGTCGAGTGCGCGGCTCGTGGTGCCGCCGTGGTCGTCGCCGACCTCAACGCCGACGGGGCGGCCGCCGTCGCCAAGGAGATCGAGTCATCGGGCGGACAGGCCCTGGCCCACGCTGTCGATCTGACAATCGAAGACGAGGTAGCCGCTCTCGTCGACGCTGCCGTAGCTCGCTTCGGCACCGTGCATGGGCTGCACAACAACGCCTACGCCGTCCATCCAGGCGCTGCGGCAGATCTCATCAACACCAGCCTGGAAGCGTGGGACTGGACCATCCGGACGTGCTTGACGAGCCAGTTCCTGTGCTGTCGTGCGGTGCTGCCACACATGGTCCGGAACGGGGATGGCTCGATCATCAACGTGTCCTCCGGCAACGGACTGGCCGGCGGCACCGGCGCCGCCGCCTACGGGGCGGCAAAGGCCGGAACGGTCGTGCTCACCAAGTACATCGCGACGCAGTACGGCAAGCTCGGCGTCCGCTGCAACACGATCGTGCCCGGCTGGACCATCGGAACCGGCTGGACCGGTGAGAACGATTTCAGTGAGAGTCAAAAGAAGCTCTTCGACCGCGCGCTGGACGACGTTTGCCTGCCGCAGCTCGCCCGGCCCGAGGACATCGCACCAGTCGTGGCTTTCCTCGTCTCGGATGACGCCCGGTACCTGCAAGCCGCCACCATCGACATGAACGGCGGAATGCTGGCCCACATGCCCGGCGCCGCCGGCCGGCCGCTTCGGCCCAGGACGGCCCAGTAGTGAAGCCGGCGCCCCTCACCTCGGCCGCGAGTGAGCAAGCACGCGCGATCCACCAGCTGCTCCTCGACCAACGGCTGGCGGCGGCGCGAGCGAAGCATCTGCCGTCCCGTTCCGAGCAGCTGGCACTGGCCGAGCGGGTCGGCGATGGCACGGCCGAGCCTTCCGGGGTGCACTACGAAGAGGTCGACGCCGGCGGGGTACCGGCGCTGTGGGCACAGCCCGATGGCTCGGCGCCGGACCGCGTGCTCCTCTACTTCCACGGCGGCGGCTACTGCTTCTGCTCGGTGCATTCGCATCGCAGACTCGCGGGACACCTGGCGAACGCTGCCGACTGCCGGGTGCTCAGTGTCGACTACCGGCTGGCGCCCGAGCATCCGCACCCCGCCGCCGTCACCGACGCCCTGGCCGCCTACGGATGGCTCCTGGCAAGTGGATCCGATCCCGATCTCATCGCCGTCGCGGGTGATTCCGCCGGCGGCGGCCTTGCCATGGCCCTGCTGTTGAAACTGCGGGACGGCGGCTTGCCGCTTCCGGGCAAGGGCGTGCTCCTCTCACCGTGGGTCGACCTCGCCATGACGGCCGAGAGCCTCATCACGCGGGCGCAAGTGGACGCCCGTCAGGACCCGGCAGGAACGCGGTGGTGCGCTGCCCAGTACCTGGCCGGCCAGGACCCGCGAGATCCGTGCGCCTCGCCGCTCTACGCCGACCTCACCGGGCTCCCACCGCTCTACATCCAGGCGGGCGACTGGGACACGCTCGTCGATGACGCGCATCGCCTGGCCCGCAAAGCCGAATCCTTCGGAGTTCCCGTGCGTTTCGACCTCTTTCCCGAGATGCTGCACACCCACCAGATCTGGGCGGGAAACATGCCCGAGGCCGACGACGCCATAACCCGCATCGGCACGTTCCTGCGCGCGGAGCAGGCGTCATGAGCGCGGCTCGCTACCCCGGCGTCGGCGTGCTGTATCGCGCCACCGACCAGATGCCGTTTCTCGAACTCGCGGTCGCAGCCGCCGACCGCGGCTTCACGTCACTCGTTCTCGGCGAGCACACCCACATCCCCGTGACGTCGGACCCGGTGTGCTTTCCCGGCGCCGGCGACAGCATCCCCGAGACGTACCGCCGGCTGCTTGACCCCTACATCGCGCTGGCGTTCGTCGCCGCCCAGACCCCGCTGAAGATCGCCACCTGCACCTCGCTGCCTGCCCAGCACGACCCCATCGCGCTCGCCAAGGCCCTCGCCACCCTCGACGACCTGTCGGGTGGGCGGCTCACGCTGGGCGTCGGATACGGCTGGAATCCCGACGAGCTCGTGAACCACGGCCGGGAGTGGGATGACCGCCGAGGCATCGTGCAGGAGCACGTCGAATTGATGCGGGCGCTCTGGACGCAGACCGAGGCTGAGTACCACGGCCGGTACGCCGATCTCGAGCGCAGCTGGTCATGGCCCAAGCCGGCCCAAGGCTCGATACCGGTGCTGCTGGGCGCCGCCGGCCGGGAGCTGGCCTTGAAAGCGATCGTGCAATGGGCAGACGGCTGGATGCCCGGCGGCAGCATCTCGTGGATCGGCGACCGGCTCGCCGAGCTGCGCCGGCGATGGGCCGAGGCCGGACGCCCCGAATCAGGCCCGGTCATCTGGGTCGTGCAGGAACCGGTCGACGACGACAGGTTCCGCACCAGGCTCGATCGCCTGGCAGCACTGGACGTATCAGAAGTCGTCATCGCGTTCGACGCCGTCGACAGGGACGAAATCCTGCCGGTGCTCGATCGCTACGCCAAGCTCCTGACAGCCCACGTCGGCTGATTCGCTGGAAGGGACGCAACTCATGCCTGTCGACCTGCTCGTCTCGGCGGATGGCCACTTCGTCGAGCCCACTGATCTTTTCCTTACCCGGCTTCCGAAGCACCTGCGTCAACTTGCGGTCTGGGAGGAGGACTTCGACGCCGAATCGCTCGGCGGGCCGTCCTATCCGTACTTCCGCAAGCTGCACACGCCGGGCTTCGAAGGCTGGACGTACATGCGGTATCGCCACCACGACGGGTCGCCACAGACCGGCGATCCGGCTCGCGTCGTCGAAGACCTTGACCACGAAGGCATCTGGGCGACGCTGTTGCATCCCAACCATGCTCTGTTCGGCCTGTACACGCACGATCATCACGAGCTGTCCATGGCCCATGCCCGGGTCTACAGCGACTTCGTCCTGGAGGGCTTTGCGCCCTACCGCGACCGGGTGTTCACGACGTCTCCGATCCCGCTGAGCGACATCGACGACGCCGTCGCAGAGATCGAGCGCGTGGCGGCGCTGGGTGCCCGGGCGATCATCCTGCCGGCGGTCTCACCGGTGCGCTACAGCTCGCGCGCGCTCGACCCGGTGTGGGCAGCGGCCCAAGCCAACGGGCTGCTCGTCGCCTTCCATGTGGCCACCGGTGGCGTCAAGGTGGGCGAGAAGGCGGCGCCGACGCTGATGGGAATGATGGACACCGCCCGCACCCAGAACCATGCTGCCCTGACCGACGAGCTCTTGGTCGAGCGGCTGATGGGATCAGCGGTCATGGCGCCGATGGCACCGCAGCGCATCATCGTTTCGCTGGTGGGCAGCGGCGTGCTCGAGCGCTTCCCGAACCTGCATTTCGTCCTCGTCGAGTTCAATGCCCACTGGCTCGTGGCCACCATGGCCGCGATGGACAAGGCATGGACCTTGGGCGTCGGCCAGTTCCGCGACTGGTGGGCCGGCACCTGGGACGACACGCGTCCCGCCGACGACCAGCCCGGCATGGCTCAGCTCTTTCACTTGAACGAGCGCTGGCCGTACCCCCTGATGCCCAGCGAGTACGTCAAGCGGCAGATCCATGTGTCGTTCCAGGAGGATCCGGTCGCGATCGCCTGCCGCACCACCACCGGGGTGTCAACGCTTGTCTGGGGAGCCGATTACCCGCACGCGGAAGGCACGTTTCTCCATACCCGCGAGGCGATCGACTATCAGTTCCCCGACGTGTCCGCCGAGGATCGCCGCGCCATCCTCGGCGGCACTCTCGGCGGACTCCTCGGGGTGAAGGCTCCGACCCCCACCTGACCGGTTCAGCGGCCGAACTGCTCCGGAACCCAGCTCGGCGGACGCTTCTCCATGAACGCGGTCATGCCTTCGCGCGGCTCCGGCGACTCCATCAGCGATCCGAACATCGTCTGGTAGTCGATGAGCCCGTAGCGGTCGTTCAGCATGCGCTTGACGTGCATGCGGGCGAGCGGTCCGGTCTGCAGGATGTCCCCGACCGCTTCGAGGGCGGCGTCCCGGAGATCGTCGTGCGGTACGAGCCGGGTGATGACACCCAATCGCACCGCCTCGGCCGCGTCTAACCGGCGGGCGGAGAGCAGCAGGTCACGCGCGACCGCGATGCCCACATGAGCCGGAAGGACAGCCGCATACGTGGCGTCGATGATCCCCCGCAGCAACTCCGGCGCTCGGAAGGTCGCCCGATCGCTCGCAATCGCAATGTCGGCCATCATGGCGATCAGCAGGCCCCCAGCCTGACAGATTCCGTTGACAGCGGCGACCACCGGCGCGCGACTGTCGCGAATCGTGAGAAACGGCAGCACATCCGGGCCGATGTCGGGCACCGGGTCGTCATCGGGATGCGAGCGACCCCCGAGATCACCGCCGGCCGAGAAAACGTCACCGGTCCCTGTGATGATCAGCGCTGCGAGATCGGGGTCGGAGTTGACCAGATGCACGGCACGTTTGATGCCGAAGTACATCGCGGGAGTGAAGGCGTTGCGCGCTTCCGGCCGATCGATGATGCACCAACCCACAGCGCCGTCGCGCTCGAACCGAAGGCCGCCCGCGCCCAGCCGATCCGCCATGCTTTCCCCTTGGTTGCCCGTGGATGATGGCCTCATTCTGGTCCAACCGAAGTCATCCAGGGATGGCAGGCCGGCCCTACGGGCAGCGATTTCCGCCGGCGGGGCGCACAGTCAGGAATGCTCGGCGATATAGCGGTCCGGATCCTTGTTCCGATCGCTGACCTGCTTTCCGCTGTCGTGCTCGTAACGCCAGTCCAGCCAGGCAACCGCGAGTCGCTCGCGAAGGTCGTCCGGCGCGTGCTTGCGGAAGTCAGCCAGGGCTTCGCGTTCCTCTTCCGCGATGTGCTTGCTGTTTTCAGTCCGCGCTACGCCGACCGCCTGCCACCACCCTTCAGACCCGATTCGATGCTTGCCCGCCTCGCGAACACCGTCGCGGATCTTGTTGTGGTCGTCGATCGCGTCATCGGTTTCGGCCTCGGCGTCCTCGCCGTGCTTGAGCAGCGCCGGGTAGAAAACCTCCTCCTCGCAGGCGGCATGCACATCCAGCATGCGGGCCAGGCCCTTCCAGACTGCGGTCAGCGCCTCGTCTGTGCGCGCATCATCGAGCGCGGCAAATTGCCGGCGCAACGTTTCATGATCACTCAACACCAGAGCTGTCACGTCAAGCATGCGTCGACGTCTGCCCGCTGCTTTCGTCGCTAATCCCATGTGCGCTCAGCGGAACGGCGTCACGCCCCTGAACCAGTTGCGCGCGCTACAGCGCTTTCGCGTTCCCGATCCCCGAGGCTTGCAGCGGCCGTGTTCTGCTCGAAGTGGTCGACTCGTCGGGTGCCCGGAATCGGACGAGCGAGGTCAGGAAGAGCTCTGCCCCATGAAACGAAGGGGGTGCGCTTCGTAGCCTGCGGAGCGTGAGCCCTTGCCTTGTTCATCGATGTCGGGCACCACAAGCACCGGGCACGGCGCGGCCAGGACAACAGATTGCGCGGTACTGCCGAGTACGCGCTTGGCGATCCACGAACGCTGATGCAGCCCGAGCACGATCAAGGACGCGGCAACCTCGTCAGCGACATTGAGAATGACATCGGCCGGCGGAGCGTCGTCGTTGATGTGACGCACCGAGTGATCGACTCCCTGCGCGGCCAGATAAGCCGCTACCGCGTCCAGGTTCCGCTGATCGGCGGCAGTGGGCATGACAAAACCGGCCGTGCTCACCACGTTCACGATGACGACGGGAACCTCGCGAAACCGTGCCTGCCGCTCGGCTTCGGTCACCGCGGAGAATCCCGTCTCCGTCGGCACGTACCCGACGACCACCGTCATGACGCCACCTCGTTCGCGTGAATACAGGGCAGGAGGCTCCCTACTCCTATCGCCTCCTGAGGTCGCGCACAAGTGCACTCCATCGCCGTCACACGCTGCGACACGCTGCTACCAGGCGAACGAGGTGCATTCGCTCATGTCCGAGTCCGCATTCAGGCGACCCGCGTCGCCCGTATTTCATCATTCACCCCCACGGATGCCGCTCTGCTGCCAACATGTGATTTCGCGAGTGCAGTCATGTGATTCGCCGTGCTGAACACGCCCGGCGCGCGAACGTGGGGGTGCGATGCGGCGGCTCGTGGCTGCGCTGCTGGCGGTGCTGCTGTGCGGCGTGAGCGCCGCCGCCTGCTCGTCGGGGAAGCACGCCTCGTCCTCCAGCAGCGGCACCCCGATCGCCGTTACGGGTACGCGCACGCTCTCCGGTAGCGAGCGCAGCTACGGGCCGTCGGTCGGCACCATCCCGGGAGCGGTGTATCAGCCCGACGTCGTGCTGATCGGCGGCGGGGCGAACGCCATCCGCGGTGCTGACAGCACCGGACTTGTCTGGACCGTCGACGGCAATGCGCCCGGCGCGAGCCGGCTGGCGGTCGGCAAGGTCATGGTTGCCACCTCCTTCGCCACGGGCCGGGTCCTGCAGCGCAAAGACGTCGGCAGCGACGTCCAGGTGACGCTCGGCCCGGTCGCGCTCACCGACGTCTTCTCCCAACTCGACATCAGCTCCTCCTCAGGGGTCGCGCTCCAGCAGCCGCTCGCCTACAGCTATCCCGATACGCCGGCGAGCAAGACCGACGGTGACAGCGGCGCAGACGCCGGCCCGAGCTCCACGACACCCAACGCGGCGCCGACCGCTCCCAAGGCACAAGGCCTGCTGCAGCCCTCCGATGCGGGCTCACCATCGGTCTCCCTGCCAGCGCCATCGCTGCAACCCAAGGCCGTGCAGCAAGGCAAGTTCACGCTGACCCCGTACTGCTGCTCCCCCTCGCAGGGCGTGCGCATCGCCTACAACACCGCAAGCGGGCGGATGGCGGCCAAGGTCGGCATCGTCACCAACGGCACGCCATTGCTCGACTTCCACATCTCCATCGGGGCCGGCGGCCTGAAGGAAGCCGTCTTCGAGTTGCACGGACCGTCGGCCATCGAGTTCCAGTTCGACGCGGCGACGATGAACAGCAGCGGGAACTACAAGTCTCCCGTGCTGCGCATCCCCATCGGCCTCACGTTCCCGCTGGCGGGCATCCCGTTCACCGTCACCCTCACCCAATCGGTCTACGCGAGCATCCAGCTGGCCGGGCAAGCCGCGTTCTCCACCACGGGTCAGTACTCGATCTCCGGGGCAACGCTCGGCTTCAGCTACCGGAACGGCCATTTCGGCGCGGTGACGCCGGCCATCAGCACGAAGCTCAGCGCCCTGCACAACGCGACGTCCCTCTCCGTGGGGATCAACGCCTTGACCCTCGGATACGGGGCGCGCCTTTCCGCCGGGATCGGCGTGCTCGGGTTCAACGCCGGGCCGTATCTCGACCTCGGGGCGTCACTCGCCATCGCGAAAGACGGCAGTCCGCCGCAGACCTCGCTCACCGCCGGCTGCGTCACCGCGGCCGTGTACGTGCAAGGCAGCTACGGTGTCGGCTACCAGATCCCGTCGGCCGTCGCCAACTTCGTCAACAGCTTCCTGAGCCTGGTGAACGCCAAGCCCATCGCCGCAAGCGGCGGCATCAATTGGGGTCCGTACACGCTATGGAATCCCGGACGGGGGCAAGATTGTCTACAACGAAATTGAGTCGGCTTTCCAGCGGCCGAGCAGGCGCGTTGCTCGCGATGACGTTCGGTGGCGCGCTGCTGCTGACCGGCTGCGGCTCCTCCTCCTCGTCGTCCTCGGGCAACACCGGGTTCTTCCCGACGGAATCGAGCTCGGCGAACGCCGCGCCGAGCACCGCAGCAGCGACGTCCTCGGCACCGGGCAAGCTGCCGGACGCCTGCTCGTTGCTGACGAAGAGTGAGGCTGAGGCGCTGGCCGGCACCCCGCTCGACGCTCCGGTGGCGGCCGGGCCGGCCGGTAGCGGCGACAACACCCTGTGCCAGTTCGTCGGGCCCACCACTGGTCCCACCGCTCAGGTCGAGGTCTTCGTTGGTGACGGCGCGAAAAAGCAGCTCGACATCGACCGTGACACCCTCAAGCACGCCTTCACCATGTGCACCGGCATAGGCGACCAGTGCCTGCAAGAGGACGACTTCATCTTCGTCCAGAAGAACGGCCAGTGGGCGTCCATCAATCTGGTGCTGCTCAACGATCCGCAGCAGAACGTCCAGCCGCTGCAGACGGCGATCAAGCAGGTGGCCGACCGGCTGCCCTGAGCATCCAAAGCTCACTCGCCGAACTGCGACGCGGCGCACCGCTGGAAGGAGCAGCCGCTCGTGGCGTCAGTGCGGGATGTCGAGCGCGTCCCGCCATTGCCATCCTTGCTGGATGGCAGCGATCCGCGACTTCATCAGCTCGTCCACGTCGCTGGTCGGAAACACGAAGAACTGGTTGTCGAGCACCGCCTGATGGACCACGCCGGCCACCTGATCCGGCGAGACGCCTTGCGTAGCAAGCAGATCGCGCAGCTGCTTGGAGACGGGGTTGTCCTGCGAGGGGTCAGCCATGCCGTCGGGCCGGTTGCGTTCGCTCTCGAAGATCTTCGTTCGGATCAGCCCGGGACAGAGCACCGAGACGCCGACGCCGAAGGCTGCCAATTCGCCGCGCAGCGCCGTGGCCAAGCCGACCACCGCGTGCTTGCTGGTCCCGTACGCGCTGAGGGTGGTCGTGTCGGTCAGGCCGGCCACGCTCGCCGTGCACACGATGTGCCCGCTGCCCTGCTCGACGAGGCTCGGGGCGAACGCTTTGGCCCCGTGAACGACGCCGCGCAGGTTGACGTCGAGCACCCAGTTGAAGACCTCGAGCGAGGTGTCCAGCAAGCCGCCGGTCGGCGCTACCCCGGCGTTCAAGCACACCAGATACACGCTGCCGAACCGCTCGATCGCGGCGTCACGCAGACCGTTCATCTCGTCCATCGACACCACGTCGGCCCGCACGGCCAGGACGCGATCGGCGTCGAACTCGGCGGCCACGGCGTCGAGCGCTTCCCTTTCGATGTCGGCGAGCACGACCTTCATTCCCGCCGCGGCGAAGCGCAGGGCCATGGCGCGGCCGATGCCGCTACCCGCTCCCGTCACGACGCACACGCGATCGCGAAGCCTGTCGTTCTGAGCTGCAACCGCTGTCATCCGTGCTCCTGACGCCGTGAGCCGAGCCTTGTCGCCATGCGTCGGGAGCGTAGCGCCCCGTTACTGCCGCGCCGGAGCGGGTATGGCGCGAATCGTCGGCAGCCCACGGGTCATTGACCGTCCGCCAGGACAGACCGCCCCCGTCAGCTCGGGACCTTGCGGCCGACGACATGGAAGACGCGGCTGATCCCGCGGTAAGGGTCGCGCCGGCTTGCCTCGAGCTCGACCGCACACGTCGCGGCGACCTGCTCGCTGTCGGTCGCATCGAGTTGAGCGCCGCTGAACTCCAACCAGTCGACGAAGAGCCACACCCCGTACCACTGGGCCGTTTCGACGCCGCGGGCGCGCAACAGGTCGCTCACGTCGTCCACCGTCTCGGCCCGGCCGGGAAGCCCGAGTACGCCGATCCCGTGCCTGACGTCGAATGCCGCCAAGGCGTCGTCCCAACGCCGCTCCAGTGCCGGCTGCACCGCTGACGCTCGGGCGTTACCGGTCATGATGGAAATGAGCCCCCCGTCAGCTGCGCAGCGGCACAGCTGGTCAATCATCGGCTCGGGCTCTTCGAGGTAGCCGAGGACGCCGTGGCACAGCACGGCGTCGAAGCGTTGGCCGTCCACAGCCTCGTCGGCACGCTCGCCATCGGCCAGCACGAGCCTCACCCGTCGCCGGGCCTCGGCCGGCAGCCGCTCGAGCCGCTCCCGAGCCTTGTCCAGCATCGCCGGCGACGAATCCAGCACGGTCACGTCGTAACCGGCCATAGCCAGTGGAAACGATTGGTGGCCCGCCCCTCCCCCGACGTCGAGGACTGTCGCCGGAGGCTCGGGCAGGTGCTCGAGTAATTGGTGGTGCATCACGTACGTACGCACGTGGCCCTTCACCGAGGCGTACGCCTCATCAGCGAACCGGCTGACCAATGCAGCCCAGGTGTCATCAGCCATGCCACCACACTACAACTTGGTAGTTAGTAACTAGTAACTCGACGAGCTGTGTCTGACTCGCCGACGTAACCCCTGCGGTCACATGCCCACCTGCCGGTGTGATAGATGCATACGGAACGAAATCAATCTGTAAGGAGAACAGATGATGATTGCCCCCTGGCGTGCCCGTAGACCGGTCCGCGCCTTAGCCACCGGATCAGCGGTGGTCGTGGCCATCGCGCTGGGGGTGTCCGCCTGCGGACGTTCCAGCAACACACCCACGGGCCAAGGCAGCACCGCCCCGGCGTCGTCCGGAGCCGCCAGTTCTGCCGCCCCGAGCGCCGCCCCCGGTGACTTCGGATCCTTGAAGGGCATCTGCGGTTCCGGCAACGCGACGGGATCCACCGCCCGCGGCGTCACCAACACCGACATCCACATCGGCGTCACTGCCGACCCGGGCGCCGCTGCAGCCCCGGGCCTCGAGCAGGAGTTCTTCGACACCGCAGACGGATTCAGCAAGTGGTGCAACGCGGCAGGCGGCATCAACGGTCGCAAGATCGTCGTCGACAAGCTCGACGCGAAGCTCTTCAACGTCGGGCAGGTCATGTCGCAGGCGTGCCAGAAGGACTTCATGCTGGTCGGTAACGGCAACGCGTTCGACAGCGCCGGCGTGGGCATCCGTGAGAAGTGCGGGCTCGGCCAGATTCCGGCGTATGTCGTTTCACCGCAGGCGGTCGACGCCAAGCTGCAGGTGCAGTCGACGCCCATCCCGTCGGACGAGATCAACGACGGCGCGATGCGCCTGTTGGCTGAGGCTTTCCCGGCCACCAAGACCGGCGGCGTCGGCATCGCCGGCAGCACCCTGGCCTCGCTGATCCCGACCGGCCTGAAGGCGCAGGAGTACCTGCAGGACGTCGGCATCAAGGTGGCCGTGCTGCAGCAGCAGCCGGTGCAGGTCGACAACTACCGGCCCTATATCGAGCAGCTCAAGCAGAAGGGTGCCGCCGGTCTCTACCAGGTGACCGCGCAGGACGCGACGCCGATCGTGCAGGCCATGAAGAACGTCGGTTACAACCCGGCGTGGACGCTTTACAGCACCCAGTTCTACGGCCCGCAGGCCGCGGCTGCAGCCAAGGCGCTCGGTAGTTCCCGCCCAGCTACGTCCAGTTCACGGCGATCCCGTTCGACCTGGCGAGCAAGTACCCGGCGGTGCAGCAGCTCATCGACGTCGTCCACGGCGCGGTGCCGAACGCGAAGCTCACCAGCTTCACCCTGTCGTCGATGAGTTCCTGGCTGCTGTGGGCCCAGTCAGCCAAGGCCTGCGGGTCCACCCTGACGGTGGACTGCGTGCTGCAGAAGGCGCAGAGCCAGACGGCCTGGACCGCCGGCGGCCTCTACCCGCCGCAGAACCTGACCCCTGGCAACCAGCACGCGTCACCGTGCATCGCGCTGGTGAAGCTCACGACCGACGGGTTCGTCTACGACGAGAAGGCCACCAACCCGACCAAGGGCATGGAGCCGTTCAACTGCGACCCGGAGAACGTGAAGAAGGTCAAGACGTACGTGACGACGTCATAGCTCGCTGATCAACCCTCGGTGCGGGGCGTGGGCCTTTGGGCTCGCGCCCCGCATCGCTTTTGACAGGTGCTATGAAGCGCGGTGATACGGGCGTTCACCCGCGACCTCGACGCGGCGGATCGAACGCTCCTGCGGGAAGTGGTCGGCGGCGCTGCGATGGTTGGTGGAGCGCTCGTCCCAGATCGCGAGGTCTCCGGGAGTCCAGCGCCAGCGACATTGGAGGGCTGCGTTTTCGATGTGCCGGCGCAGGAAACCGAGGAGGGCGTCGCTCTCGGACTCACGCATCCCGTCGATGTAGCGCATGAAACCGCCGGCGAGAAAAAGAACCTGCCGCCCGGTGACCGGATGGGTGCGCACGAGCGGATGCTTCACGGGTGGGAATGCGGTGCGCAGGCTCTCCGCCAAGTGCCTGCGCCTGCGGGCCGTCGGGCATCTTGCGGAGCATGGCGCGGATGAATTCGGAGTTGTCGTGGACGACCTCGAGGTCATCGATCATCCCTCGCATGACAGGCGACAACGCGTCGTAGGCGGTCGTCATCGATGCCCACAGCGTGTCGCCGCCGCGCCGCGGCACGATTTGCGCCGACAGCAGCGCGTAATTCGGCGGCTCGGCGATCCAGGTGACGTCGGTGTGCCAGTCGTCCGCCTCGGGAGGACTGTCCGGCCCATCGGAAATGACCGTGCACGTCGGCTCCGTCACCCCGCGCAGGCGCGCGACCGGAAAGATGTTCACCTCACCGAATCGCCTCGCCAGATCGAGCTGCTCGGCGTCCGTGAGGTTGGCCCCCGGAAAGAAGATGACCTCGTAGTGGTGCAACAGGTCCTTGACGGCCTCGAGCCCCGGCGCGTCGAGCGTCTTCAGATCGATGCCGCGCAGCTCCGCCCCGAGCGCTCCCGCCACCGGCCGCACGTCGATCCCGTGATGGTCGACGTCCTCGCGTGGGTCCACATCCAGCGTCAGCAATCCCATTCGAGCAGGGTAGTGCAGGACCCGGGGACCTTCGACCCTGGCCGCGAACGGTCCTCGGAGGCAGATTGGAGCCGTAGCAGCGTCAGTCGGAGTGGCTCATGAAGACTCGCACGAAGATCGGCATCGGCGCTGCGCTCGGCGCAGGTGCGGTATGTCGAGCGATCCGACGCCGGGAGCGCTCCGGCATGGAGTGGGCAACGCGACGGGTCAACTACCTCAAGGGGCTCGCCCAGGGCGAGCGCTACCGGCTGACCAGACGGCAGCCGGATCCGGACGTCAGCGACGACATTCTCGCCGACCGGGTGCGCTCAGAGCTCGGCCCCGTCGTCAAGCTGCTGGACCTCCCCCGGGTGCACGTCACGGTCACCGACCACGTCGTGAGGCTGCATGGTGATGTGGCCAACGCCGAGGATGCGTACGAGCTGGAAGAGGCCGCCGCCGGCGTTTCCGGCGTCGCGGGCGTCATCTCCCTCTTGCACGAGGGTCTGCTGCCTTCCGACACCCGGCCCTCCGCCGGCGCCGAGCAGCACCATTCAGCCGCCTTCCGCCAGTTGCTGGCCGCGGCCCGCGCCGCAGGGTGCTCGGAGCATGCCGATCGAGCGGTGGTACGCGTAGTGCTGGCAGGCTTTTTCGAGCATCTGCCGGTACGTGAGCGCGAGCACCTGCTCTCCCACCTGCCGGTGGATGTGAAGCGGCTGGCATCGCCGCCGAGGCGCACGGGCATTGCACTGTCGTCCCTGCGCGACAACATGGAGCCCTTCATCGATGCCGTCGTCAAGCTGGATTCGACGAGCCCGGCGAAAGCGCACGACATCGTTGTCGCGACGCTGCGCACCCTTCGTGATGTGGTTCCGGACGAGGCGCGTGACATCGAAAGCACGCTCCCGTTGGAGCTGCGGGATGTGTGGGACGCGGTCCCCCACGTGGGTCAAGGCGGCAGCTGAGACACATTCAGGTGGCGGGCGGCTGGACATCAACCGCCCGTTACTTGTGCATGCGCCGGATTTCAGCGTCGATGTCAGCCTCCGTGATCGCCCGCTTCGCGAACACGTCCCACGCGTGCATCAGCAACCCGAAGCCCCACGCGCCGATCAACCAGCCAGGCCAGAAATAGCCGCGACCGCCCGTTGCCCACACGATCACGAGCAGACCGTTGATGACGAGGAATGTGACCAGGTGCCGAGCGAAATCCCGCTTGTTCTGCAGCCTTTTGCGCGCCTCGGCCCGCTCAGTGTCGCCTTCGGATCGCTCGCTGCTGCCGGATCGCTCTGAATTCTCGATGCTCATCGCAGACCTCCTCAAGCCTCTCCAGACTTCGCGCTCTTGCGACGGCCTGCAACCCGGCTCAGGTCCGCTGCTGCATGACCAAGGTCCCGGCGGCGCCGGCCCGGTGGCTGGACGCACTCGCGACCGAACGGCCACCCTGGGGAGGCTCCCCATTCGGTGCTAGGTCTGCCGGGGAGGGCCTCGGTACGCTGCTGATGTGCCCGGTGAGCCGGTGAAGCTCTCGCAGCTGGTGGCAGCCATGTCCCTGATGTCGGACCTTGGCATGGGCCGGCCCATGGAGCGGGTGCTGCGCCAGACGGTCATCGCCATGCGGCTTGCGGCTGCCGCCGACGCTGATCCGGGGGTCAGTGCCGCGACCTACTACACGTCGCTACTGACCTGGGTCGGGTGCGCCACCGACACCAGCGAGCTGGCCGAGCTCTTCGGCGACGAGACCCAGCTGTACGCCGACTCCCACGACGGCGACCTCGCCGGCGCCTCCATGGCGATGTTCATCGCCAAGCATCTCGGCTACGGAAGCCCGCGGATGCGCCGGATCGGAATGGTCGGCAAGTTCCTCGCGACCGCGGGACGCAGCGTTCAGCACGTGATGGTGTCGCACTGCCAGACGACCAGCGACCTCGCCGTCCGGCTGGAGCTCGGTGACGCGGTGGCCGTTCCGCTCATGCAGGCGTTCGAACGATGGGACGGCAAGGGCGTCCCGGGCAATGCCGGCAAGGACGCCCTGGCACCCGCGATCCGGCTCGTGCATCTCGCCGACAACATCGAGGCGTTCCACCACTCCGGCGGGGCCGAGGCCGCCCTGGAGGTCGCGACCCAGCGGCGAGGCACCCAGTTCGACCCGGATCTGGTCGACCGGTTCTGCGCCCAGCCCGACGTGATCCTCGAGGGTCTCGGGACCTTCCAGGCCTGGGATCAGGTCATCGAGCTCGACCCGGGATTGGGAGCCGATCTGACGGCCGACCAGCTGGATGTGACCCTCGACGCGCTCGGTGACTTCGCCGACCTCAAGTCACCCTTTCGCCTCGGGCACTCGCGAGGAGTAGCGCAATTGGCGGCAGAAGCGGGATCGTCGCTCGGGATGAATGCCGACGACACCGCGAACCTGCGGCGCGCCGCAGCCATCCACGACATCGGCGTCGTCGGCGTGCCGAGCGGGGTATGGGACGCGGCCGAGCCCTGGAGTCTCGCGCAGAGCGAGCGCGCCCGGACCCATCCCTACCTGGCCGAGCGCATGTTCGCCCGCGTGCCGGCGCTCAAACCGATCGTCGCCTGCGCCGCGCAGCACCACGAGCGGCTCGATGGAAGTGGCTATCCCCATGGGCTTTCGGCCAACGCGCTGTCGCCCACAGCTCGCATCCTGGCCGCCGCTGACGTCTATCACGCGCTGCGTGAGGCCCGGCCCTATCGACCGGCCTTCGAGGCCGACGCCGCCGTCTCCACGATGCGCGAAGAAGTACGCGACGGACGGCTCGACTCCGCTGCAGTCGACGCGGTGCTGCGCGCGGCCGGCCATCGCGTCACCCGCCGAAGCACGCTGCCCGCCGGACTCACCCGACGTGAGGTCGAGGTGCTGGTACTGCTCGCCCGCGGGCGCTCGAATCCCGACATCGCGACGGCGCTCACCATCAGTCGCAAGACGGTGTCGGCGCATCTCGAGCACATCTACAGCAAGCTCGGGGTCACTACCCGCACGGAGGCAGCGCTGTTTGCCATGCGGCACGGACTGGTCGATCCCGTCGGTCCCCAGCTGCCGGAAAGATAGGGCACCTGCCCGATGTAGGCCCACGGCGTTGGACCTACAAACGAGATATGCCATCCACATCTCCCGTCACCGGGTCAGCCACCGAGGCCGGGTTCGTCGCCGCCGGAGTGTTCCTCGAGCGCCTCGCGACAGGTGATTTCCGGAAGCTGGCCGCGGCTCTCGAAGCAGACGCGACGCTCAGGGCTCTGCTGCCACGACGCTTTCGCGAATGGGACGGACGCGAGGGCGTCTGCGAGGGATTCGCGTCGATGCTCGGCGGCATGGACGAGTACGCCGTCCTCGACGCGACAGTCGGATTGATCGGCACTCGGCTGCAACTGGCGTGGCGCCTTCGAGTGCGCGGCGGGCGACTCGGTCCCGATCACTTCGTCGTCGAGCAGCAGGCCTACGCCGAGGTCGGCCCGACCGGCCGGATCCAGTCCGTCAATCTCGTTTGCTCGGGCTTCTGCAAAGAAGTCCCCGACGCCTGAGAACCCCCACCCAGCAAGGAGTTCATGCCATGACCACCGCGACCGCAACCACCGCAGACAGCAAGGTACTCATCTGCCTCAACCACGGTGCCGAGGACCCGGAGAGTGTGCTCATCGCCTATCTCGTCGGCGTCGAATCGCTGCGCGCCGGCAAGGAGGCGGTGATGTTCCTGACCAAGGACGCCATCCACGTGGCCACGCCCGGTCATGTGAAGACCATCGAGGTTCCGGCCGGTGCTCCACAGATTGCCGATCTGCATGAGGAGTATCTGGCCAAGGGCGGCCGGCTCATCGCCTGCCCGGTGTGCGTGCGGGTGCGCGGCATGCAGGACGCCGAATGGGAGCCGGGAACGCAGGTGGCCGGAGTCCCCGCGATCCTCGAATACACCAGCGGCGGGGCGCTCGTCTTCAATTACTGAAATCTCCTGCTGATCTCGGGCCGGGGAAATTCGAGCCATTCGGCCTAGCCAAATTCGCGGCATTTCGTCCGATTACCAGGGAATGCGCACGGTGGTCTTCGTCGAACGCTGACCGTCGCCTTCAGATCGTCGCGACGAGGAAGTCTTCACCCGGCTGCGGGCGCAACCCGTCGCTGCGGTCGGCGAAATAGCGGTCGGCAAGTTCGTTTCCGGACACGTGACGCACCTTCGCGAAACCGGCGTCGCGTGCCATGGCAAGCATCTGCTCCGGGCGGTAGAAGCTGACGAAAGGCGTTCCAGACGCCTGGGCACCTGCTTTCGATTCTTCGAGCCCTTTACGGTCGGGCCTCTGCAGAAGGTCGGGCGGCAGCAGGAACGTCATCGCAACGGTCGAGCCGGAAGCGAGCGCAGCAAGTTCCCGCAGGGTGGCGGCCGTGGCTGCCTCGCTGAGATACATCGTCACGCCGGTCGACGCCACCACCGCCGGGGCAGCCTGATCGAAGCCGGCGTCGATCAGGTGCCGCCGCCAAGCGCCCTCCGCCTCGAAGTCCACCGGCACCAGCTTCAGCCAGTCGGGAACGCCGTACCCGAGGTCGACGAGCCGGCTGCGTTTCCAGGCCTGGGCGCCCGTCTGGTCGACCTCGAACACCTGTAACCGAGCAGCAAGATCCGGGCGGCGCTGGGCGAACGTATCGAGGCCGGCACCCAACAGCACGTATTGCGCAACCCCATGCCCCGCCTGATCGGCCACGAGATCCTCGATGAAGCGCGCCCGCGACACGATCGACGCCCGGAAACCGCGCGTGCCCTCCGGGTCCATGTCGGGCCGCGACCGCCAGCCATCAGCAGGGTCGAGCAATTGCAGCCCGATCAGGTCCTCGAGCACATACGGCGGAGCATCGACCAGGACGTGCATCGCTCGCCACAGCGCGACCCGCTCCGCCGTGCTCTCCGGCGTCTCGACGTGCTCGGCAGGCCCGGCAGCCGGCGTGCTCATGGTGTGGGCGGAGCTTGCAAGCTCCACGTGCGACCGTCGGGATCGCGAACGGTCGCCATCCGCGTGCCGAAGTGGGTGTCCTCGAACGGGCTGACGATCTCCACGGGCGAAGCGGCGTCGAAGGCATCGGCGTCGGGAACGCTGAAGACGATCTGCGTTTCGGTCGCTTGGTCCTCTGGAACCTCCGCGATGAAGACGGACGGGCTGCCGCCATTGCGGAGCTGCCCCGAACTGTGACCGGTGTCGAACTCCAACTCGTAGCCCAGCGCCAGAAAGAACTTCGCCGCCCTGCCCCAGTTGTGGGTCGTCAAGAACACCGCCTCGATGCCTTGGGTCGTCATGTCAGGTTCCCTTCCCCGAACGCGCGCGATGGCGCTGGCCTGATGGACCGTCGAGATAAGCACGCAGCGCATCAGCCACCAACGCCGACAGCGACTGCTCCGTCTCGATCGCACGGTGCTTGACGTCTTTGATCAAGCCAACCGGCAAGTAGACGTTGAACTGCTTGACCTCCTCGGCGACCACAAGGCGATGCTAGCATCCTAGCTTCCTAGGCGGCTAGTGTCTCCGCTCGGGGCTGCTTCAGCATTCGCGGATCGTGCGCTGCCTGTAGATGAAACGCCTTTATCTACAGGCTGTTTTTCGGTGGCCAAGGTCGCCCGCCGAACCCTAGAATGAACACATGTTCGAATCCGACAGTCTGCAGGTGGCGCTCACCGGCGCCCGCCAGGCGATGGCCTGCGCGGCCCGTCTGGTCGCCGCCGAGCCACTGCCCGGGCCGGCTGCTGTCGACGTGCTGGCACAAGTCGATGAGATCCGCCGCCAGGTCGAGCTGGTGACGCTGCTCGCGGTCGAACGGATCGACCGCACCGCAGCGTTCGCTGACGACGGATCGAAATCCACCAAAGCGTTCCTGCGTAAAGCGTGCGGCGAGTCCGACGGCTGGGCCGCCAAACAGCTGCGCATCGCCCGCGAACTCACCGACCGGATGCCCGCCACCCGCAAGGCCTGGGCCGACGGGAAGCTCAGCACAGTCCACGCCGATGTCATCCGCAGCGCCATCAAAGCCCTCGATGACGAGCTCGCCGCCGAAATCGAAAAGACCCTCGCTGACGCCGCCCCCGACATCCCGCTAGCTGACCTGGCCGCCCTGGCCGACCTGATCCGCCAGCAAGCCGTCCCCGACGACGCCGCCGAACGCGACCGACACAACTTCGACCGCCAGTACCTGACAGTGGCCAAGACCATGGACGGCCAGTACGACCTGCGCGGCCGGCTCAACGCCGAAAACGGTGCGCTCGTCACGGCAATCCTCGACTCCTTCACCCCCAAGGCCGAAAAGCCGGCCGACGGGATCCCGCAGCCCACCCCCCGGCCCGCGCCGAGCCCTCGCCCTGGTCGACCTCGCCACCCACGCCGCCGGACACGCCGAACACTGCAACCACGACCACAGCTGGACCGTCATCGGCAACGCCCGCTCACCCGGACTGCACTTCCGATCACCCGACGGCCACACCACCATCCCAGCCCGAAGACACCCGCTCATCCCCCGGACGAAAGCATGCTGAACGGCGGAGGTCGGAACGTGCGATCAGGATTGCAGCGCGTCGGTGAGCAGCTGCACGAGTGCTTCGAGTTGCACGTCGACGGTGGAGATCTCCTCGTCCGAGCCGTCGAGAGCGCGGGCAGCGAGACCCGCCTTGCTGTCGATGAGTTCGGCGATCCGGGTGTCGATCGTCTGAGCGGCGAGAATGCGCCACGCGGTGACGGGCTGATCCTGGCCGATCCGGTGCACCCGGTCGATGGCCTGGGTCTGCTCGGCAGCGGTCCAGGAGAGCTCGGCCAGCACCACGTTCGAGGCGACCTGCAGGTTGATCCCGACCCCGGCCGCGGTCAGCGAGCAGACGATGACGGCGACGTCGGGTTCGTTGACGAACGCGTCGATATTGGCCGTCCGCACCCGCGAGGTCTGGTCACCGCGGATCGAGGAATAGCGAATGCCCCGCCGCGCAAACGTGTCCTCGCGCGGCATCCATGACGTCGATGTGCTTGGCGAAGAAGACGACCTTGCCGACGTTGTGCGAAAGCTGCGCCGTGTAGTCGGCGGCGAGAACGGCCTTCGCCTGGCCGATCCGGCGCATCAGGTTGAAGACGTTGCCCTCGGAGCTCGCTTCCTTCGCATCGCGCCGCTCCCACGAGGCGACCTGCCGGACCAGTGCGTGGTCGATGCCCTGCACATCGACGGCTTCGGGTCGTGCCGCGAGCGCCCGCTCGTAACGCCGGACCAGGCGAGCCGCCAGCGCGCGTTCGGCTTCGCGAATCGACGCGCCGAGGCCACCTTCGAGTTCGACCGGCATGTCGGCGATGCGCCGGGCGGGAATGTCGGCGGCCACATCCACCTTGCGCCGTCGGACGATCCCGAGGTCGATCACGGCTTGCCGGGCCGCGGGGTAGAAGTCGGAGTCCGCCGGCGTGAGCTCGGTGCGCTCGAGCGCGTCCAGGAGCACCGGACCCGGCTCGGTCTCCCCGATCCAGCCGAGGAACTGCCAGATCGCCAGGAAGTCCTCGATGTCGTTGATGAGCGGGGTGCCGGTGAGCGCCATCAGAAGCGGGCGCGGGGTACGCGCCCGGATCTGATCGGCGAGCTTGAGCACGTTGCGCGAGCGCAGCGAGGACTTGTTCTTGATGAAGTGCGCCTCGTCGACGACCATCCCGCGAAAGCCGTGCATGCCGAGCCAGCCGACGTGGCGATCGAGGATGTCGTAATTGACGATGACGATGTCGGAGAAAGCGTCGACCGTCTCGCCGTCGCTGTGGATGACGGTGACCGGGTGATTGGGGGTCCACATCCCGGCCTCGCGCGCCCAGCTGGTCTTGACGACGTTCGGCACCACCGCAAGCAGCGGATAGGAATTCGACGCCTGCGCGGCGAGCAGGGCCTGGGCGGTCTTGCCGAGACCCGGCTCGTCGGCGAGCAGGAAGGTGCGGTGACCCTCGGCCGCGGCCTCGACCACCTGCGACTGGTGCGGCATGAGACCCGGACCGACCATCCCCGTCAGGGTCGACGGCGGCGGAAGGTCCATCGACGAGGGCGCACCACCGGAAGCGGTCTCGAATGCGCGCAGCAGCGGGCCGAGCAACTCCCAGCTCGACAGCCGGCGGCTCTGTGGGCGCGGCGGAGCCGGCGCCGAGAAGTCCGGCTCCAGAAAGGGATTGGCCAGCTGGCGCGAGATGACCGATTGGGGCACGACGCGCCTGTCGGCACGCCCGCTGTCATCCTCGGATTCGGACGGCTCGGGCTCGGGTGGCGCCTCCATGCCGGCGGAGGTGCGCATCTCCCGCATGACGGCTCGGGTGCCGTCGAGCGGCTTGGCATCGTCGTCGAGCAGGCGAAGCAACCCACCATCGCGCGCTGCCGTGCGGGCCAGGACCGTGGCGAGGGCATTGATGCGCTTGAGGCGAGCGTTGCGCTGCGTCTCGCTCAAGCTCTCGGCAGCCAGACCGTCCCGGAGCTCGCGCAGCAGGAGGGCTACCGCCTGGAACCGCTCCTGCGCGCCGACCGTGAGCCGGCCGCGCGAAACCACCGACTCGACGCTGCGGGCGGCATCTTCCAGCACCGAGATCGCGCGCTCGTCCTGGCGAGGCCGACGCGGGGCGGAGCGGCTGCCGCCTTCACGACGCCGAGTTCGTGGTGGCACGTACCTCCTCGCGGTTGACCCGTCGGCCCTGGGAGCAATAACAACCATGGCAACTGCGCATCCCGTTGCGGCGTCTCGTCGCCACCGACGGCTTGCTCGGTCTCGGCGCGGACGGGTGTCAGTCGGCGCCATCACTCCAGGACGCAGCCAATCCTAGCGCGGACCGCTTCGCCTCGCAGGCACGACCCGCGAAGTCAACGTTTGACGGCCCATGTCTCGTCACCGCCGCGCGAGACGAGATGCGCCGCGATGGCCACGCCGATGATGATCGCCAGGCCCAGGCTGAGGCTGGCCCCCACCGATACGTGCCGCACCAGCAGGCCGCCCGCTACCACCCCGATCAGGAACGCGAGCACCGCGAGCAGCCGGCGGACCAGGACCGGGTCCTTCAGGCCGCGGCTGGCTTCGACGAGCGCGCCGGTGATGGTCAGCGTCAGGACGACTGTCGGCAGGTCACGTACCGCGAGCGTGCGAATGGCCGCCAATTGGGAGCCCATGGACACCGCCAGCAGGACCACGACGTAGTCACGGGTGCGGGCGTCGTAATGACCGTGCGACGTGAGGACGACCGCGGTGACGACGGCCGCGAGCAGCATCTTCACCCCGAGGACGTTGCGCAGCGCTCTCCCGCGATGCGGCCCGGCGGCTCCGATGGCATGGCCCCCGAGCACGGCTCCCACCGCGAACGCGATGATCGGCAGCAGCGAACCGCCGATGGAGAAGCCCGGTGCCCGGGCGAGGGCGAGGCCGAGAAACACCACGTTGCCGGTCATGCTCGCCACGAAGACGTGGGCCAGCAGGATGCTCGTCGCGTCGACAATTCCCACGAGCACGGTGAGGGTCAACATCATCGCCGGCAGCGGGCCGTCGCGCTCGTCGCGCACAGCCTCGATCAGGCGGCGGGTGTCGCCTGCGCGTCCGTCTTGGGATCGGGAGGCCGGGGGCATATGGCGATCATCGGGGGGCGCCTTCGCGGCGTGCAAGGCTGGTCCCACGGGTTCGCTGCCCCTCTACGCTGACCGCGTGGCCCGCGTCCTCGTCACCCGACCGCTCCCGCCGGACTGGCTCAGCCCGCTCGTCGACGCCGGGCACGAGCCCGAGTGGCTCGCTGCGGAGCCGCTCGGTCACGCGGACCTCGCGCGGGCGATCGCCGGCTATGACGCCCTGATCTGCACCATCACCGACACCGTCGACGCGGCCGTTTTCGAGCCCGGGTCGGGGCGTCTGAAAGTCGTCGGCAACATCGGCGTCGGCTACGACAACATCGACGTGGACGCTGCGGCACGCTTTCACGTGGCGGTGTGCAACACACCTGGCGTGCTCGACGAGACGACCGCCGACCTTGCATTCCTGCTGCTGCTCGCGGCCGCGCGGCGGGCGTCCGATGCGGAAGCGACGTTACGGGCGGGCGAATGGCACGGCTTCCGCATCGACGCCTTCCTCGGCAACGACGTGCACGGAGCCACTGTCGGGATCGTCGGCTTCGGCCGGATCGGTCAGGCCGTCGCCCGGCGCGCCGCGGGCTTCGGCATGACCGTCCTGCACCACTGCCGGCGCGATACGGGGCAGCCGGGGTACCAGCCGGACCTTGACGAGATGCTGTCCCGGGTCGACGCCGTGTCCTTGCATGTACCGCTCACCGAGCAGACCCGCCATCTCATCGACGCGCGGCGGCTACGGCTGATGCCGCCGCATGCCGTTCTGGTCAACACCTCGCGAGGGCCGGTCGTCGACGAGCCGGCGCTCGCCGCGGCGCTTGAAGCGGGGCACATCTTCGGCGCGGGAATCGACGTGTACGAAGGGGAGCCCGCGGTCCATCCGCGTCTACTCGCCGCACCCCACGCGGTCCTGCTCCCCCACATCGGCAGCGCGACCGAAAGCACCCGGCGCCGCATGGCTCAGCTCGCCTGCCAGGGGGCCGTGGACGTGCTGGCCGGACGGCAGCCACCGAACCTCGTCGTCAGCTGACCTCGTCGTCAGCTGAGCTCGTCGTCAGCTGAGCTCGTCGTCAGCTGACCTGGGCGATGCGGATGGAGTTGCCGAACGGGTCGCGCAGCCCGAAGTCGATGCCGTAGCGCGCTGCTCGCGGCTGCTCGGTGATCTCCACGCCCTTGGCCTGCAGCTCGGCATGGGTCTTGTAGGCGTCCTCGGAGCGGAAGAACAGGTGCCCGCCGGCGGCGCCCTTGGTCGAGCAGCTCCCGCACCTGCGCCGCGGTCTCTTCGCTCATCGACGGGCGGGCCGGGACGTCTCCAGCAGGATCTCGCGGTCACGGTCGCCGGGGACGCTGATGGTGAGCCACCGCATGAAGCCGAGGTCGGCAGTCGGTGTTGACCTCCAGGCCGAGCTTGCCGACGTAGAAGTCGAGCGCCTGGTCCTGGTCGAGGACGTAGATCTGGGTGATGCCCAAGGAGTTCAACATGCGAGCAACGCTAGGCCCGGCGCGATGACGGACGCTTCTCCGAAACTGCTCGGCCGCAGCCACGCCATGGCAAAGCAGCTCGGCACCGCCGGCAGCGGCCCGCGCGCCCGGTAGGCGCTCGGCGGCTCGCCGACGATGTCGCGAAACACCCGGCTGAACGTGCCGAGGCTGGTGAACCCGACGTCCAGGCAGATATCGGTGACCGACCGTTCGGTGGAGCGCAGCAGGAACATGGCCCGCTCCACCCGGCGCCGCTGCAGATAGCGGTTGGGCGTCTCGCCGAAGGTCGCCCGGAACGTACGGATGAAGTGCGCCTCCGACACCAGCGCGATCCGCGCCAGCGTCGGGATGTCGAGCGGCTCGCCGTAGTCGCGGTCCATCGCGTCGCGAGCGCGCAGCAGTCGCCGGTTCTGCTCCTCCGTGGCCCGGCTCACCACCTGATCTCAGCACACCGTTAACCTCGCGCCGTGACCGATCATCTGATGGGCAAGGTTGTCGTCATCACCGGTGCGGCGAGCGGGTTCGGCCGGATCATCGCGCAGCTGACGGCCGCCCGCGGGGCACGCGTCGTCGCGGCGGACATCGACGAAGCCGGGCTCAAATCCGTCGCGGCCGAGATCGAGGCCGCCGGCGGCACGGCCGCCTATCGGCGCACCGACGTCACCGACCGGGCCGACACCCATGAACTGGGCACGTTCGCCGTCTCCACGTTCGGTGCCATCGACGTTCTGGTGAACAGCGCCGGGACGATGCCGCTGGCTTTCTTCGCCGACCACGCGGCGGCGGAGGAAGCCTGGGACCGCTGCATCGACGTGAACTTCAAGGGCACCCTGCACGGCATCTCAGCAGTGCACGACCAGATGATCGCCCAGGGACGCGGCCACATCGTGAACATCTCCTCGATCTACGGCAACGCGCCCGTGGCCGGCGCCGGCGTCTACGGCGCGACGAAGGCTGCCGTCAACGTGCTGTCGGAGTCGCTGCGCACCGAGTCGCAGGGCCGCATCAAGGTCACGGTGATCCGGCCGACCGGGGTTCCCGGCACCGGGCTCGGCGCGTCGATCGTCAACGGGGAAGCCATCATCGGCCTGCTCGGGCAGAACATGGAGACCTTCCGCGAGCGTGCGACGGCCGTCTTCGGAGGCAGCGAGGCCGCCGAGCATGCTGCTTTGAAGGATCCGGCGCACATCGCGTACTGGGCGATCAGCCCGCAGGAGCTGGCGGAGCAAATCGTCTACGTCATCGACCAGCCGTGGGGCATCTCCATCAGTGACATCACGGTTCGCGCATCGGGCGAGTCGTACCTCTTCTGAGCGAAAGCTTCACGCGCAGCAGCACAACTCCGAGCTCGAGCCGGGCCAGCTGGAATCCCACCACGATCACGAGCGCGAGAAGTTCGGGATCCAGCAGGTAGGCCCACATCCCCGGATCGGACAGCAGCGCGGGGCACGTGGCGATCACGGCAACCGCGAGGAGCCAGCTGAGCCAGATGAGCCAAGGTGCTCGACAACGCCGAACCAGCCGTCGCCCCGGCATCAGCGCTCCCCCAGAAGCCGGCGCAGCTGGACCATGAAACGGCGCTGCGCTGCGTTGAGCCGGTCACCGAGCAGGCTGTCCATCACGGCGACATCGACCGGGGGCGCAGCGCCCTCCGGGCGCGGAAGGACAGCGGCGACCTGTTCCGCCAGCGCGTCGACCTCAGCGGCGTCGGCCGTGTCGGCGAGCGCCTGGTACCGCCGCAGCAGCCCGTCGAGGGCGCTGACCTTCCCCGGGTCGCTGAGCAGCTCGTGGGCCGCATCGATCGCGCCGGCCAAACCTGCGGGATGAAGGGCGTCGACCAGCCGCGCCGCCGCCTCCTCGGCCGGGGGCAGGTTGTCTTCGTCGCCGAGCCGCCCGTACTCGCGTAACGCGGCGGTCAGGGCGGTGCCGGGATCGGCGAGAGCCTGCGCCTCGACGGAAGCGGCGATACGGTCACGCAGCCTCGTCAGCCGAGCGATCTCGGCGGTCAGCTCGCCGGTGAGCGCAAGCAGGTCGTCGGTGACGGCCGTTGCGCCGTCGTCGCGTAATCGCGCGCTGATGCGCGGCACCGGCATTCCGAGCGAGCGCAGCCGGGCGATGCGCACCAGCGCGATCACGTCGGCCGTCCCGTACCGGCGGTATCCCGAGCTGTCGCGAGCCGGCTCGGGAAGCAATCCGGCCGAGTGATAGTGCCGTACCGCGCGGGTGCTGAGGCCGCACAGCCGCGCGACGTCGCCGATCAGCAGGCCTGCGCCGGGGCGTTCCGATGCTGTCATGTCAGCGAGAGAACACCTTGACGCAGCGTGAAGGTCAAACCCGTTTTGCGACCGGTGACGGACGTAGGTCCCTTGTAGCGGGCGTTCGCGGCCCGGAACGTGGACGGATGGAGCCGTTTGACCTCGTCATATCCGCCGGCCGGCTGGCCGATGGCAGGGTCGCCGACCTCGGCGTCGCAGCAGGCCGGCTGCAGGCCATCGCGGCTGCGCAGTCGCTCACCGGGGCGACGGTCATCGACGCGGGAGGGCGGCTCGTCACCGAATCGTTCGTCAACGCCCATCTGCACCTGGACAAGGTGTACACGCTTGCCCGCGCGGGTGAGGCCGCACTCGCCGCCTACACCGCGGGCTCGATGGGCAGCGCGATGACCGGCATAGAACTCGCCCGTGCTGTGAAGAACAGCTACGACAGCAGCTGGATCCTGCCGAACGTGCGACGCGCGCTCGCGGAGTCCGTGCGCTTCGGAACCCTTCATCTGCAAGCGTTTTGCGACGTCGACACGACCGGAGAGCTCGAGGGGCTACGCGCCGTTGCCGCCGCTCGGGAGGAATTTCGCGACGTCCTCGACATCCAGATCGTCGCCTTCCCGCAGGAGGGCGTGCTGCGCGACCCTGGCGCCGCTGCGCTGTGCGAGCAGGCACTGGCCGAAGGCGCCGACGTCGTCGGCGGCATCCCGTGGATCGAGTTCTCCGACGCCGACGCGCGCGCCCATGTCGACTGGGCCTGCGCGCTGGCAGCGCGGCTGGACCGGCGGGTGGCCATGCTGGTCGACGACGCGAGCGACCCGGCACTGACGACGAGCACCATGCTTGCCGAGGCGATGCTCCGCTACGGGCTTGCCGGACGCGGTGTGGCCTGCCATGCCCGCGCGATCGGGGCCTACGGCGAGCCGACCCAGCGGCGGTTGGCCGGTCTGGCGCTGCAGGCCGGCCTGGGCTTCGTCAGTAATCCGCACACCGGCCCGGCGCACCTTCCGGTCGACCTTTTCGACCGGCTCGGTGTGACGGTCGCGCTCGGCCAGGACGACATCGAGGACGCCTACTACCCCTTCGGCCGGGGCAACATGCTCGAGGTCGCGTTTCTCGCAGCGCATGCGCTGGGCTTCCTCGCCGCTCCCGACCAGCTCCGGCTCCTGCGGTTCGTCACGACGTCAGCCGCCCGCGTGCTCGGTATCGACGACCATGCGATCGCCGCCGGCAATCCGGCGAACCTGGCGATTCACGACTGCGAGGACGTCGCCGCTCTGCTCAGCCGGCACGCGGCCCCGCGCTGGGTCATCAGCCGGGGCCGCGTGGTCGCCGAAACCGTCGAATCCAGCGAGCTCTTTCAGCCGCGCGCCGGCACGCGGAAGTAGTGCCCCTGCTCCAGATCCTCGATCAGCCCGGGCTGCACCGGCTGCCAGCCCAGCAGCTCGCGGGTGATCGCGCTCGACGCCGGGATGTCCTGCGACAGCAGACCACCCAGGAAACCGAAGTGGGCGGCCGCCTCCTCCGGTGCGATGGAGACCACCGGAACGTCGAGGTGCCGGCCGATGACACCGGCGATCGCATGCAACGGCACACCCTCGTCGCCGATCCCGTGCAAAACCGTCCCCGCGGGCGCCTTCTCCAGCGCCAGGCAGAACAGGTGCGCCGCATCGAGTCGATGCACGCCGGGCCACCGGTTCGAGCCGTCACCGATGTACGCCGAAACACCCTTCTCGCGGGCGACATTCACGACCGCAGCCAGAAATCCCTTGTCGCCATCGCCGTAGACAGTGGGAGCTAGGCGAACGCTCGAGGGACGTACCCCCTTGGCTCCCAGGCCCAGGGCCAGCTGCTCGCTGTACATCCGCTCACCGAACGGATGCTCCGGGTCGACGGTGTCACGCTCGGTCGCGACGCGACCGGGAGCGAGCGCAGCCGTACCCGAGGCAATCACGAGCGGTCGGCCGGACCCCTCCAGCTCTGCACCCATCGCCTCGATGGCCCGCCGATCGATGCGGGCGTTCTCGTCGAACTGCGAGAAATCGTGGACGTATGCCAGGTGGATGACCCCTTCCGACTCGCGGGCTCCCCTTCGCAGACTCTCGAGGTCATCGAGGTTTCCACGCTGGACCTGCGCCCCCGCAGCCTCCAGGGCCCGTGCGGAGGCATCCGAACGGGCGAGCCCACACACGTCGTGGCCGGCGGCAATGAGCTCAGGGACGACGGCCGAGCCGATCCAGCCGGATGCACCCGTGACGAAAACGCGCATGAGAAGTACCTCCCGATAGCTTCCGCGACCAATGTCAGCCGCTGACATCACCCTACCACCGCGACGTCAGCGACTGTCATCACTACTATTGGACGCATGGTCAGGTGGGAGCCCAACGCGCGCGGCCGGTTGGAGCAAGCCGCGCTGGAGCTCTACGTGGAGCGCGGCTTCGAGCAGACGACCGTCGCCGAGATCGCCAAGCGAGCCGGGCTGACCGAACGCACGTTCTTCCGCCACTTCACCGACAAGCGTGAGGTGCTCTTCGGCGGCTCCGGCGAGCTCGAGCGGCTGCTGGCGGAGGCGGTGGCGCAGTCGCCCGCGACGTTGGGCCCGCTCGATGCGGTGGCCGAGGGCCTTTTCGCCTTGGTCCCGCTCTTCGAGCTGCGCGGCGACTACCCCGCGCGGCGTGCCCAGGTCGTCGCGGCCAACTCCGAGCTGCAGGAGCGCGAGCTCATCAAAATGGCCGCCCTTGCCGCGGCCACCGCCGAGGCCCTGCGCCGCCGCGGCGTCAAGGAGCCCACAGCCAGCCTCACCGCCGAGGCCGGCATGGCCGTCTTCAGGATCGCATTCGCCCGCTGGGTCGAACCGGCGAACCGGCGGAAGCTCTCGACGCTGATCCGCTCGTCGCTGGACGAGCTGAAGTCGGTGACCTCCGGCGCCCGCGAACGATCGCGTAAGGCTGAGCGCACGCTATAGCGTGCGGAGGCGATTAATCGCGGCGAAAACCGTGGCTCAGCCGACCTTGCCGCTCCAGTTGCGCGCCTCCCGTACGACCTCGCGGAAAGGCTTGGTGGAGTCGAACGTGGGCTCGCGGGGCAGGCCGAGCACCCGTTCCCCGAGGCCGTTGCGCTGGACCTCGTTCGTCCCGGCGGCAATGGAGACCATCCGGCCGTTCAGGTAGTTGACGGCAGCCGCTGGGAGGTCGGTCTCGGGCTCCCCCGCTCCTTCGGGCCAGAGCAGCGCCTGCGCGCCGCCGATCTCGATCCCGAGGCGGGCGCGGATCGGCGAGAGGATTCCGGCGGCCAGCTTGCCGTAGGCGGCAACGCCGGGCTGCGGGGTCGCCGAGCTCAGCAGCCGCGCGGCGATCTGACGTCCGAGGTGGTACTGCGCGAAGTCGTTGATGTGGGCGCGGGCGATCGCCTGCCGGGCGATGGGGTCGTCGAGCCTTCCCCCCTTGCGGGCCAGGTCGACGAGGTCGGGTGCGAGCCGGCGCGGTTCGGCACGCGCAGCCCCGGAGTCCCCGGCGCCGCGCTCGTAGACGAGCATCGTCTGGGCGACCGACCAGCCCGCGTTCACCTCTCCGATGAGGTCCTCATCGGTGACGACGACGTCGTCGATGAACGACTCGCAGAAGCCCGACGCCCCGTTGATTTGGCGGATCGGCCGCACCGTCACACCAGGGGCGTGGGTGCTCACGGCGAACCAGGTGAGCCCCCGGTGCTTGGGAACGTCCCAGTCGGTACGCGCCAGGCACATCGCGAAATCGGCCTGATGGGCCCCGGTGCTCCAGATCTTCGAGCCGTTGAGGATCCACCGGTCGCCGTCACGCCGGGCCGTCGTGCGGATCCCGGCGAGGTCGGATCCGGCCGCCGGCTCGGAGTAGAACTGGCACCAGAGTTCCTCACCCGAAAGGATTTTCGGGATGTGCCGGGCCAGGAACTCCGGTGTGGCATGCGACAGCATCGACCGGGCGATCGGCCCCATCGTGACCGAGCCGGCTCCCCCGAACATCGGAATGACGTACGACCGGGACTCCTCTCGCCACACCCGCTCGTGATCCGCGGTCAGGCCACGGCCGCCGTACTCGACCGGGAACGAGATCCCTGCGTAGCCGGCGTCGAACATCCTCCGTTGGATGATGCGGCTGGCGGCGACCTCCTCGTCGGTGACGGCCTCACCGCCCCGAGGCGCCACACCGGACGGCTTGCGCTCCAGGTTGGCCTCGATCCAGGCCCGCACCTGCGCGCGGAAGTCCTCGACGGAAACGGTTTCAGTCATGCTTGCAACCTCAGATTCCCGAGAGCTGGCAGAGGCGTTCGCGGTGCCAGGACGGATCGCCGAAGAAGGCGGCGTCCGTGGTCAGCCGGCGCAGGTAAAGATGCTGGTCGTGCTCCCAGGTGAAGCCGATACCGCCGAAGGTCTGAAAGCAGCTCTGAGCCAGATCGATGCCGCAGTCGCCGACGAACGCCTTCGCCATGCTTGCCGCCTCGAGCCCGTATCCGTCGCCCTCGCCGACATGCTGCGCCGCCGCCCGAGCCATCGCCTTGCTCATCTCGAGCAGCAGGCTGGAGTCGGCCAGCGAGTGCTTCACGGCCTGGAACGAGCCGATCGGGCGGCCGAACGCGATCCGGTCCTTGGCGTACTGCACGGTGACCCCGAGCTCGTAATCCATCGCACCGACCGACTCCGCCGTGGTGAGCACGCAGGCGAGTGCAAGCTGGGCATCGATCAGGTCCGGTGCCCCACTGGCTGTCCCGACGCAGGCTGAGGCAGGCACGTCGAGCGCGTCGAGCGTCACGGCCACGAAACGCCGAGTGAGGTCCAACGACCCCAGCGGCTCGACACGGAGCGCGGGGTCGTCCGCGCGGACCAGGAATTGCGCCCGGCCCGTCATCTGCTGCAGCGGCAATCAGAAACCATCCGTCAGGACCGGGGTCTTCGACGAATGTCGCGCTACCCGAAAGGCGGTATCCGCCGCCGCTCGGGCTCGCCGAGACAACCCCGTCGACCACCGGCGCGCCGGGTGAATCGGTGACCACCCACGACGCCTCGACCTCGCCGCACATGAGAGCGGGCAGCACGCTCTCGCGCTGCCGGTCGTTTCCCGCCACCGCCAGCGCGTACGCCACGACGTTGGTGCCGACGAACGCGCCCGGCTGGAGCAGACGGCCGCGGTGATAGGCCACGAGCGCGGCGTCGAACACCCCGTTGCCGGAGACGTTGCCGCCGCCGAGAGCCTCCGGGACGAGCAGCGAATACCAGCCGACCTCACCGGCCCGGCGCCGGTAGTCAGCGGCAAAGGCCGCGTCGCTGTAGGCATTTTCGCGCACCCGCTCCAGCGGGTAGGTGTCGGCGATCAGCCGCGCCGAAGCATCGACCAGGATCCGCTGATCGTCGGATATCGCGTCGTCCACTGATCACTCCTGCTGCGCGCGGGCGGCTTAGTAGGTGCGTTCGAGCGCGGCATCGGCCGCACCGGCTCGCAGGTCACCTTTGGACACCTTGTCCGTGGCCGTTCTCGGCAGTTCCGGCGTCACCCACAGGGCTTCCGGACACTTGAACGCGGCGAGGCTGGCGGCCGCGAACTGGCGGAGGTCAGCCAAGCTGACCTGGGATCCGAGGCGCGGCACCACGACCGCGCAGACCCGCTCGCCCATCGCGTCCTCCGGCACGCCGATGACGGCAACATCTTCGATGCCGGGATGCTCGACGAGCACCGCTTCGACCTCGGCGCAATAGACGTTTTCCCCGCCGCGGATGACGACGTCCTTCAAGCGATCGACGACGTAGACGAAGCCCTCGGCGTCGACGTAGCCGAGGTCGCCGGTGCGAAACCACCCGCCGGTGAACGATTCCTTGGTGGCCACGGGGTTGTTCCAGTAGCCCTTCACCACCTGCGGCGACCGGAAAGCCAGCTCCCCCACCTGCCCTTGAGGGAGCGCTGAGCCGTCCGGCCCGAGGACGCGGAGCTCGGCGGTGAGGTTGGGCCTGCCGACGCTGTCCGGGCGAGCCGCATATTCGGCGCCGAGATTCTGCACGACCGCAGAGGTCGTCTCGGTTCCCCCGTAACCGTTGAACATCTGGATCGACTCGCCGAAGACTTCCCGGACCCGGCGCGGCAGGCGCGGCGGCACCGGAGCGCCTCCCATCGGGAACGAGCGCAGCTGCAGATCGAACGTCTCGATGCCGGGGAAGTCCAGTATCTCCTGGGCGACAGCCGGGACGCCGCCGAGGCTGGTGACGCGTTCGCGCACGGCGAGGTCGAGCGCAGCAGCCGTGCCCCGCTTGCGCATCAGGACGATCTTCGCACCCGACATGGCGCCGCCGACGATGCCGGCGATGCCGCCGATGTGAAAGAGCGGGCCCGATCCGATCGATGCGGGCTGCACCGGCTTGCTCGGCGCACGGCCGGACAGGATCTGCTCACGAGCCGAGCCGAAGCCCATGTTCAGCAGGTTGGCGATGGTCGCCCGGTTCGTGCCGAGCGCGCCCTTGGGACGACCGGTCGTTCCGGACGTGTAGAGGATGGTGACCGGGTCGTCCGGCTCGAGCGCGGCGAACTCGCTCTCGTCGAGCGGCGGACCGGAGGCGAGCTCCTCGAAGTCCGCGACGCCAGGGCCGTGTGCCCCGCGCACCCCGATGATCGGCACATCCGAGTTGACCGATTGCAGGCGTTCGACGCGTTCCGGGTCGGCGAAGACCACCCTGGCGCCGCAGTCCTGCAACGCGTACTGCAACTCGGGACCGGTCCACCACGCGTTCAGCGGTACGACGATCGCCCCGAGAACGGCGCCGCTCCAGAAACCCACGACGAACTCGGGAAAGTTGCGCATGCCGATGGCGACACGGTCACCGCGACCAACCCCGTACTCGGCCTTCAACCGCAGCGCCACCGCCAGGGCCCGGCGCCGTACGTCGGCGAAGGTCAGCCGCTCCTCCTCGAAAACGATGTGGTCGAGGTCGGCGTGTGCCTTGGCGGCCTGGAACATGTCGACGATCGTTCGCGGCGCGCGCCGGAACGACTTGAGCGGCGCCCCGTCGAGCTCGATGTCCTCGAGCTCGAAGGGACCGCCCGGCCCGAGCAAAGGCGCAAGGCGCGGATCACCGGAGCAGAGCTCGTATCCGCTGACGATGTGGTCAACCTCGTTACTCATCCTTCACCCTTCACCGGCACACTCCCTGCCGGGTCAGCTCCGCCACGTCCTGCGGCGACAAGCCCAGCAGCGAGGTCAGCACCTCTTCGGTGTGCGCGCCCAGGCAGGGCGCGCTCGCCGCCGTTCGCTGCACCGTCCGCGAGAAGCGGATGGGATTGCCGACGTGTGTCTCTTCGCCGACTTCGGGATGCTCGAGGTGCACGATGAAGTCCCGCTCGCCGAGGTGCGGATCGGCATGCTGGTCCACCGGTCCCATGACCGGCATTGCCGAAACCCCCTGCGATTGCAGGAGTTCTGCCGCCTCGACGCTGGTGTGGGAGCGGGTCCATGCCGCGATCCGCTCGTCGAGCTCCTGGCCTGCCGCGAGCCGTGACGCCACGGTGGGCAGCTCGGCGCTGTCCCACCCGATCGCCGTGCAGGCCCGCTGCCATTCGTCGTCGGTCATCACGGCGATGGCGATCCAGGAGTCCTCGCCCGCCGCCGGGTAGACCCCGTGCGGTGCGGCTCCGGGATGGGCGTTGCCGAGCGCAGGCGGGTCGGCGCCATCGCGGGCTGCTTGCAGGTACAGCTCCCCCACGAGGTACGCCGAGACTTCGGTCTGCGCCATCTCCAGCCGCTGCCCCTCGCCACTCGCCTCCCGCTCGCGAAGGGCAGCGAGCACCGCGACGGCGAGCAACTTGCCGCCGATGTGATCGGGATGGTTGAGCGACGTCCCGCACGGATAGGGCGCGGCGGGATGGTTCCACAGCAGATGAACGCCGCTGAAGCCGGAGTTGAGCGGACCATAAGCGGGCATCGAGCCGAACGGGCCGGTATCGCCGTAACCCTGTGACGACGCGTAGATGACCCGGGGGTTACGCGCCCGGATCGCGTCGTAACCCAGGCCCAACCCCTCGAGCACTCCGCCGCGGTAGTTCTCGGCGATGACGTCCGCTCCCGCGCACAGCTCGAACGCGAGCTCCCGGCCGCGTTCGGTGGACAGGTCCAGCAGCACGCTCCGCCGGCCGCGGCACTCGGCATTGAACGTCATGCTCCGGTTGAACGATCCGACCGAAGCACCCGCGGCGCGCAGGACGTCGAGATGCGCCACCGACTCGACCTTGACGACGTCTGCACCCAGCTCCGAGAGCACACCACTGAGTTCCGGCGCGATCGCTGCTACCCCGAACTCGACGACGCGCAGCCCGTCGAGCAGCTGGCCGCCGGGCGTGCCCACGGGCCCGCCGGCTGGGCGGCGCCGCGGGCCGAAGCCGGCGTCGGCCGCGGTGCCGGCAGGGCGGCGGATCGACGACGGGGTACGCGAGAGGTTCACCGGATGCGAGGCGAACGGCAGTCCTTCCAGGCCCGGAAAGCCGCTGTCTGCAAAGAAGGAGCGCGCCTTCGTCTGCGGATGCGCGACGAAGGCGCGCAGGGTCTGCAGCACACCGACCGTCGTCCCGAGCCCGAGGGCCTCGTCGAACAGTTCGGCCCGGGTTCGATCGGTGAGCCGTTCCTCGGCGAGCAGCCGCACGACATCGGCGTTCTGGAGACGAAAGAGCATGCTCTTCCACACGTCGTCTTCGAAAGCCTCGGGTGAGCGCATGAGCGCCACAAAGCCGTCCCACTGCCGGGGCGTTCCGATGACGGCGCGCACCCATCCGTCGGCCGCCGGAAGTACCCAGTAGGCACCTTCGGCGTTCCGCTTGCCTTCGGGTGACAGCAGCGGGTTGATCTTGGTGTACGAGTGCAGCGCGATCGACCATGGATTGGTGCCGGCGAGTGCCGCCTCTTGCACGCTGATGTCGACGGCTTGGCCCCATGGCTGCCCCTGGCGCTCGGCGTCGAGCACGGCTGCGACCGCCGCGATGGCGCCGTACACCGAGGCGCAGTCGTGAGCCAGATACCCGGGCGCATTGCACGGGGGAAGGTCGGGGAACCCGCTGGCGAACAGGGTGCCGGAAGCGGCCACGGCCGGAAGCGCCTCCAGCTGCCATGACGACCGTGGCCCGGTGAGGCCGAGGTCGGCGAGCGCGACATGCGCCAGCTGCGGGTGGCGCTGCCCGACGGCTTCCGGCTGCAATTCCCAGGCCTGCCGGGCCGCCGGGTCGACGTTTTCCACCAGCACGTCGGCCTCGGCCAGCAGTGCCTCCAGCCGGTCCCGGCCACTCGGCGAGTCGAGGTCGAGCGCGACCCCGTGCTTGTTCGCGTTGCGATAGCTGTGGGCCAGGGAATCGGACGCCGGCATCCCCCGCTCGACCCGGACGACGTCGGCTCCGAGATCGGCGAGGATCCTGGCGCACAGCGCTGCGCGCACGTCGGTGAGGTCGACGACCCGTAACCAGCTCAGCGGCCCTTCCGCGGGCTCACCCGCTGCCGGGTCAGTGGTCATCGTCAGCCATCCCAGCCTCGGAAAGATATAGATCTTAGCTTCGCCGCACTCGGGCCTCGGTGGCAAGCTACCCCAGCGCCGCTGTCCCGTTTCGGCAAGGGTCGATACCGGCCGTGAGGCCAGGCCGCCGTGATACAAGAAGCAGACTTGCCGCAGGTCGTCAGGGCCGTTGGAGGTTCGATCGATGTTCACCATGAGGTTCGACATGCGAGCGCCTGCGAGCGGCGCTCCCGCAGCCGACCTCTATGCCGCCGCTCTCGAGATGGCCGCCTGGAGTGAGTCCCGCGGCTGCGTGAGCGCGGTCGTCTGCGAGCACCACACGGCGAGTGACGGCTACCTGCCCTCTCCGCTGGTACTGGCGAGCGCGATGGCCGCGCGCACGACCACGCTCGCCATCACCGTCGCCGTCGTGCTGCTACCGCTCTACGACCCGGTACGCCTGGCCGAGGAGATGGTCGTCCTCGACCTCATCAGTAAGGGCCGCGTCTTCTATGTGGCGGCTATCGGCTATCGACCCGCCGAGTACGAGATGTACGGCATCGACTACCACCGCCGCGGCAAGATCGGCGACGAGAAGCTCGCGCTGCTCCTTCAGGCCAAGACCGGCGAGCCGTTCACCCACGAGGGTCGCGCGATCCACGTGACCCCGGCGCCTTTCACCCCCGGGCGGCCCGATGGTCGCGTGGGGCGGCGGAAGCATCGCCGCCGCGCGGCGGGCGGGCCGCCACGGGGTCGGGTTCTTTGCGCAGAAGGGTGATGCCGCCCTGGGTGAGGCGTACGAGCAAGCTGCCCGCGAGGCAGGGCACGAGCCGGGGATGTGCTTGCTGCCGCCGGCGGATGCGCCGACGACCGTCTTCGTCGCCGAGGACCTCGACAAGGCGTGGGAGGAGCTCGGGCCGTACCTGATGCACGACGTGCTGAGCTACGCCGAGTGGAACGAGGGCAACGTCGACACCGCAAGCCTGTCTTTCGTGAAGACGGCGGAGGAGCTGCGCGCGGAGAACCGGAGCCACCGCATCTTCACCGTGGACGAGGCGATCGCGGCGGTGAAGGCCGGCAGGCCGCTCGGCCTGCATCCGCTCATCGGCGGCCTGCCGCCGGAAATCGCCTGGCGTTACCTGAACACGGTCGTCGACAAGGTGATGCCTGCGGTTTCCGGCTAGCCGGTCAGGCAGCTTCGGAACGCTGCCACGTCACGGTCAGCTCGCGCCGCTCACTCATCGCCCGCCCCTTCGGCGGGCTTTGCGGCTTCGGCGCCCTCGGCGAGCAGCAGGTACAGCGCTCGACGGGCTCCGCCGAGGATCTCGGCTGCCGCCGCGCGCTGGGCCGGCGAGCCATTGCGCGCTACCTGCCGTGCTGCGACGTGCAGCTCCTCGAGCAGGACCCGCAGGTTCGCACCCGGATGCTCGCCACGCGCGGACTCGAAGGGGTCCGGCCAGCCGTCCCGGTGATCGGCGACATGCTGTTGCCCGGCTTCGGTCAGAGTGGCGAGCCGCCGCCCCGACTCCGCGGTCACCGCGACGAGACCTTCGTCCTCGAGCTGGTTCAGCGTCGGGTAGATCGCACCCGGGCTGGGAGTCCACCGCCCGCCGGAGCGGTCGGCGATGGTCTGCATCAGCTGATAGCCGTGCATGGGTTCCTCGGCGAGCAGCAGCAGGACCGCGGCCCGCACGTCACCGCGGGCGACGCGGCCACGGCCTGCACCGCGGCGGCGCATGCCCGCACCACGGCCGCCCGGGCCACCGTGGCCTCCAGGACCGCCGTGATCTCCGGGACCGCCGAAGGCGCGAAACCGCATGGCGGGATCCATCGGCTCATGCGGATGGCGCGGTCCCTCGAACCGCTCGCTGCGCGGGCCGTGCCGGCCGCGGCGACTTTGCCGGCTCGGGCCGCCTGTTTCTGAGTACTGGTTGTACATAGAGTCCTCCTTCAGGACTTGTCGATAGCAGTAACGATATATCGTTAGCGTCATAAGTCAAGCCCGCATCGGCCAGCGCCGGAAGAATGGTGCGGGGCTGCGCCAGTCGCGCAGGGACGCGGCGCGGCGCGCAGCAGCTCACGCGTGACGAACGCGCGGAGAAGCCGCGTCCGCGGCGAGCCTGTGACTCCGATGAGCCTGGGACTCCGGTGAGCAGTCGCGGGCGCACGAAAGGGCCGGCGCAGCATTCTGAAAAGGAGTGGCGCGGAGGATGGCTAGATGGGGCGGGCCAGACGCCTCCGCAGCGAGCCGGATGGCCGATCGGGCCGCTTTCGGGGCACACGAGAGCCGGAATCAAACAGCCCGAATTGTATCCGTTTCGCGCAACCGAAATAGGGTCGTTGGTCCCCTGCCCGCAGGCCCTTGTGACCACCCGCGATTGTTGAATCTTCGCAGGTCAGAGCATTCACTTCAACGCGACTTCCGGTTGGTTTCTTGGTCGAACTTATGAAGGTAACACCACCGTAACAATTTCGCGCCGGTAGCTGTTTTCCCGCTGTGCAAGGCATACGTTCCCGCACAGAACATTCGCCATGGGGCGCCGGTGGGCGGCGTCCGAACCATCGGGAAAGGCGTGTGCCATGCGCAAAGGCGCGATCGGATTGGTGACGTGCGGCGTCGCCGCAGCGCTGACAGTCAGTGCTTGTGGGTCATCATCCAAGGGCGGTACCACCAACAATCCAAGTTCCGGTTCCAGCACTGGTAGCGGCGCCATTACCGCCGCCTGCAAGCTGACCAATCCACCGACGAGTGCCGCCAAGGTCCCGACGACCCCGGCGACCCCTCTCAAGGCCACGGGCAAGGTCGGCGTCATTCTTCCGGACACCACGTCCTCAACCCGGTACACCCTGTACGACGCTCCCCTGCTGACCAGCGCTCTCAAGGCCGCCGGCATCACCCCCGACGTGCAGAACGCCGGTGGCAGCACCGCCCGCTACCAGCAGATCGCCCAGGGCATGATCGGCGCTGGCGTCAAGGTCCTGATCATGGACTCGATCGACGCCACCTCCGGCGCCGCTGTCGAGCGGGAAGCGTCCCAGGCCGGCATCAAGGTCATCGACTACGACCGGGTCAACCTCGGCGGCACCGCGCAGTACTACGTCTCCTTCGACAATGAAGACGTCGGACGCCTGCAGGGCCAGACACTGGTGGACTGCCTCAACGCCGACAACGCGAAGGACCCGCAGATCATCGAGATGGACGGCGGCAAGGACGTCGACAACAACGCCATTCTCTTCTCGAAGGGCGCCAACGCGGTGCTGAAGCCGCTCGACTCGTCGGGCAAGCTGAAGATCGCCTCCGAGTCGGTCGTGAAGGGCTGGGATGTCAACAACGCCGCCCCGACCTTCACCCAGGCGCTGACCGCCAACGGCGGAAAGGTCAACGGCGTGCTCGCCGCTAACGACGACATCGCCAACGCGGTGATCGGTGTCCTGAAGGGCAACGGACTCGCCGGTCACGTCGTCATCACCGGCCAGGACTCCGGCATCGAGGGTCTGCAGAACATCATCAACGGCTACCAGAGCATGACGGTGTTCAAGAACGTCAAGCTCGAGGCGAACGCGGCGGCTCAGCTGGCCATCGCGCTGATCGCGGGCAAGGACCCGTCGGCTGCCGGACTCACCCTGAGCGACTTCCCCGACCCGAAGGCGGCAAGCCACAAGATCCAGGCACTGCTGCTTCCGGCTCAGGTGATCACGCAGGCCAACGTCTCAGACGTCATCAAGGCCGGCGCGCTCACGCAGGCTGAAATCTGCAAGGGTGTCGAGGCAGCTTGCACCAAGCTGGGTATCTCCTAAGCGGACCCGCTGATCAAGTGGAGCGGTGGCCGTGGGGATAATCCCCACGGCCACCGTTCACCCGGTCCCGGAAGGGGCGGCACCTGCCGCCGCTTCCGGGACTGACCCGCCTCTGAGAGAGGACAAGGATCGCCGTGGTTGAACCCATCCTGGAGATCAAGGGACTGAACAAGAGTTTCGGTCCTGTCCACGTGCTGCACGACGTCGACTTCGCGGTGTATCCGGGCCAGGTGTCAGCTCTGGTCGGTGACAACGGTGCCGGCAAGTCAACCTTGGTGAAGTGCATCGCCGGTATTAACAGCATCGACAGTGGCGTCGTGACCTTCGAGGGCAAGCACGTCAACTTCACCGATCCGCGGGTGGCAGCGGCACTCGGTATCGAGTTCGTCTACCAGGACCTCGCCCTGGCCGAGAACCTCGACATCACCCAGAACATGTTCCTCGGGCGGGAGATCCGCCGCTTCGGCTTCCTGGTCGACGGCGAGATGGAGCGCAAGGCGCGCGAGACGCTGGCCAGCCTGTCCGTTCGCACCGTCTCATCCGTGCGGCAACTGGTCTCCAACCTCTCCGGTGGGCAGCGCCAGACGGTCGCCATCGCCAAGGCGGTGCTCTGGAACAGCAAGGTGGTCTTCCTCGACGAGCCGACGGCCGCGCTGGGTGTGGCCCAGACCCGGCAGGTGCTGGACCTGGTCAGGCGGCTGGCCGATCAGGGGCTGGGAGTAGTGCTCATCTCGCACAACATGAATGACGTCATGGAGGTTGCCGACCGGGTGGCGGCCCTCTACCTCGGCCGGATCGCGGCGGAAGTCTTCGCCAAGGACTCCAGCACCACGCAGATCGTCGAGCTCATCACCGCCGGCCGAAGCGGCGACATCGGGCTCACCATGGCCGACGACAACTGAGGACGGGACCGATGAGCTCAGACCTGAGCAAGCCCACCGAGACTGCTGCCTCGTCCACTCCGCGGCCGGGCGGCGACTTCTACCTCGACATCGAGCGTCGCGGTATCGGCGACGCGGTCACCGGCTATTTCAACCGATTGCGTTCTGGGGACCCCGGCGCCTTGCCATCGGTGCTCGGCATCATCGTGCTGGGCGTCATCTTCTCCCAGGTGAGCAACCGCTTCCTGTCCCGCAACAACATCGGCAACCTGCCCGGCCAGGGCGCCTACATCGCCCTTATCGCCATGGGGCTGGTGTTCGTGCTGCTGCTCGGTGAGATCGACCTGTCCGCCGGGACGACCGGCGGAGTCTGCGCCGGATTCGCCGCGCAGGCGATCTTCTCGCGAGGGCTGCACCACGGGGTCCCGACCCTGCTCTACTGGTCGATCATCGGCGCCATGGTCGCCATGATCCTGCTGGGCGCGTACCTGCGGTCCATCAGCGGACCGATCGTCGTTGGCATCGGCGTCATCATCGCGCTCACGGGCCAGGACAAGCACGTCCTCCTGGCGCTGATATTTGCCATCGCCTTCGGCGCTGCCATCGGGATCCTCATCGGCTGGCTCGTGGCCTCCGTCGGCATCCCCAGCTTCGTCGTGACCCTGGCACTCTTCCTGGCATTCCAGGGACTTCTGCTCTTCGCGTTGAACTCGCAGCCGAAAGGCATCAACAACTACAACCTCTGGTATGGGCTGGCGCACGACAACATGTCGCCGACGTGGAGTTGGGTGTTCACGATCGTGGTCGTCGGCGGCTACTTCCTGTACACGACGCTCAAGTCCCTGCGGGCTCAGGCGAAGGGGCTGGCCGCCGACAAGATTGAACTCGTCGTGTTGCGGTCCGCCGTCATCGCAGTCATCGGACTTCTGATCACTTACTTCGCGAACCAGAACCGCAACACCAACAACTTCAAGAAGATCGAGGGCCTGCCCTGGGCAGCGACGGTACCGATCACGGCAATGATCATTTGCACGATCGCGATCACCAAGACGACCTGGGGACGCCACCTCTTCGCCACCGGCGGGAACGCGGAAGCTGCTCGCCGGGCCGGTATCGACGTGCGCCACATCAAGGTGACGGCGTTCACGGTGAATTCCTCGCTCGCCGCGCTCGGCGGCATCTTCCTGGCGTCCAACACCGGTGGTGCCCAACTCGACCTCGGCGCCGGCAACATCCTGCTGTTCGCCGTTGCTGCTGCGGTCATCGGTGGTACGTCACTGTTCGGCGGGCGCGGCAAGCCACGTGACGCCATCCTCGGGGCGCTGGTCATCGTGATGATTCCGAACGGCATCGGGTTGAAGCCGAACCTCGGCGTGCAATACCAGGAGGTCATCACCGGAGCGGTGCTGCTGATCGCCGCGGCGGTGGACGCCATCTCGCGTCGACGCGCGGCTCCGACGCACTGATCTGCCAGCGTCTGGTCACGGAGAAGACAGTGATCCGCTCGGCGCCGGCGCGGCAGGACGCGATGAGGCGGCACAACCTCGCTCTCGTCCTGCAGCAGATCCACCTGGACGGCGCGCTGACCCGAGCGGAGCTCACGCAGCGGTTGGGGCTCAGCCGCTCGACGATCGGTGACCTCGTCGCCGAGTTGTCCGCACTCGGATTGCTCGAGGAATCGGTGCCGAGCGGCGGCCCGCGGGTCGGCCGGCCATCACACGTCGTCGGGCCGCGACCCGACAGCCCGTTCGTGGTGGCCGTCGACATCGATGTGGACCGGGTCGTCGTCGCGGCCGTCGGCATCGGCGGCCGCGTGCTCGCCCGGCAGATGCTCGCGACGCAGCCCGGCCGGCTCTCGCCGGAGGACGTCGCCAGCCAGATCGCCGACGCGATCCCGGCGCTGGAGGCTACGGTCGGCGGGGGCGCCCGGCCACTCGGTGTCGGTATCAGCGTCCCGGGCACCGTGGAGCGGCTCACGTACGTCGTCGGGCTGGCCCCGAACCTCGGCTGGCACGACGCCGCCTTCGGGGAGTTGATGCAGAAAGCGATGCCGGAACTGCCGGTGTCCCTTGGCAATGACGCCGACCTGGCCGTGCTCGCCGAGCACAACCGTGGCAGTGCCCGAGGGTATGACGACGTCATCTACCTCCTCGGGCGAGAAGGTGTGGGCGCCGGGATCCTGGTCGACGGCCGGCCGCTGCGGGGCGTGGGAGGCCTGGCCGGTGAGGTCGGCCATACGACCCTCGATCCCGCGGGCCCGTTGTGTCACTGTGGCGCCCAGGGCTGCGTCGAGATGTTCGTCGGCGACGCCGCGCTGCTACGACTGGCCGGTAGCGATGGTGAGGTCGCCGACGTGCTGCGCGCCGCCGCGAGCGGTGAGCAAGCCGCTCTGCGAGCCGTGCAGACAGTGGCGGAATCGCTCGGGCTCGCGGTGGCCAACATGGTGAACCTGCTGAACCCGCGGCTGGTGGTGATGGGCGGTTCGCTCGAAAGCGTCCTGAACCTCGCCAAGGCGGAGGTCGAGAGCTCGCTCGACCAGCACGCGATGGCCGCCGCTCGGGCAATGGTTGAGCTGCGGACGACCGGTCTGGGTGAGGACGGGCCATTGCTGGGGGCTGCCGAGCTGGCGTTCGGTCCTTTGCTGGCCGACCCGTTGGGGGCACTCGCCTCGGTAGCTATCGCCGCAGGCGGCTCTACCCCCCTGACCCGCTAACCCGCGGCCGGAGCCGGCGCGGACGGGCTCGCACGTGCAACCGCTCGCCCTGCGGGCCGAACAGGTTGAGCACCTCCGCGACCCTCGGCCCGGGATTGCCGATGAAGTGCGGCACGTGCGTATCGAATTCGGCGACCTCGCCCGCCTTGAGCGTCACTTCCTGGTCACCGAGCAGCAGGCGCACCCGGCCGGACAGCACATAGATCCATTCGTATCCCTCGTGAACCTGTTGCGCCGGCGCAGTTTTCGGCCAGTTCGGCGGAATGATCTGCTTGTACGCCTGCAATCCACCCGGCCTGCGGCTCAGGGGCACGAACGTCGAGCCGTTCGCCTTGAAAGGCTTCAGGTGGATACGCGGATCGCCGGTCTGCGGCGCCCCCACGATCTCGTCGAGCGGCACCTGATGTGCGCGGGCGAGCGGAAGGAGCAGCTCGAGCGTCGGCCTGCGTTGCCCCGACTCGAGCCGCGACAGCGTGCTCGCGGAAACCCCCGTGGCTGCCGACAATTCGGCGAGCGTGACACCCCGCTGGTGGCGTAGCGACCGCAGGCGCGGACCTACCGCTTGCACGAGCTCGTCGACATCCTCCATGGCAGCCAGCTTGCCGTTCTGGCAACAAGATTTGTCAATATGCGAGCCTGCGCGGCATCCTGCCGGAATGGACAGCGCGCACCAGCATCACGAGCCTCCCGCCGAGCTCAAGGTTCCCTTCACCGCAGCGGAGTGGGACGCCCGCTACAGCACCGCCGAAGACCGGATGTGGAGCGGCAACCCCAACCCGGTGCTGGTCGCTGAAGCATCGAACCTTCCCCCGGGCACCGCACTGGACGTGGGATGCGGGGAGGGAGCGGACGCGCTCTGGCTCGCCGGCAGAGGCTGGACGGTCACGGGAACCGACATCTCCGCTGTCGCACTGAAAAGGGCTGCCTCGCAAGGGAAAGCGCAAGGCCTCGAGGTGACCTGGAAGCAGACGGACCTGCTCGCCGACCCACTCCCGAAGGGTGCGTACGACCTCGTGGCGGCGCACTACATGCACCTGCCCAGCGCGCAGCGGCGCCGGCTCTACGGGCAGCTCGCCGATGCGGTGCGGCCGGGAGGCACGCTGCTGCTCGTCGGCCACCATCCATCGGACGTCCACACCACCATGCACCGCCCCGACCTGCCCGACATGTTCTTCACCGCCGAGGATCTGGCGGCCGAGCTCGACGCCGATAGCTGGAAGGTGCTCGTGACGGACGCCCGACCGCGTCAGACGAGAGACCCGGAGGGACGGGAAGTCACGATCCGCGACACGGTGCTGGTCGCCCGTAAAGCGCGGGCTTGTTCCTGACGGTCAGGAATGTCGACCATTGACATGCAAGGCAACTCCCACTTGAGTTGCGGCCCGCACTCATTGATCTTCCCAGGGAGCGGCTATGAGCAGCAGCGCATACGGAGTCGTTCACTTCTTTCCCGGAGGCACGAAGGAGCAGTACGAGGCGTCTGTGGCGGCTGTCCACCCGGGCCCCGGCCAGCTTCCCGACGGCCAGGTCTTCCATGCCGCGGGCGCCTCGCCGGGCGGGTGGACCGTCATCGCTGTCCACGACTCGCAAGCCAGCTGGGAGAAGTTCCGTGACGGCACCCTCTTGCCGAAGCTGCAAGCCGGCGTCGAGGGCGGGTTCGCGTCACCGCCGACCGAAACGACGGTCGACGTCCACAACCTCATCTCATAAAGCGGCCGTCACCCGACGGCTTCACCGGACGGTTCTTCTTCGCGCATCTCGCGGGCGCTCTTCGGCTTCGGCGACGGCCGACGGGGTTCGCGTACGCCCGCGGAACCCCCTCCCCCGCTTTCGAGCCACAGCCGAACGTCCGAGCCGGGCGGCACCTTCGCACCGGACTCCGGGCTCTGGTCGACGACGACCCCGTCCGGCCAGCCCAAGGCGGCCAGCGGCGTACCGTCGGGATCGGGGCCCACCGCGACGAGACGGTGCTCGAACAGCAGATCGCGGGCTTTGTCCCACCCCATCCCGATCACATTGGGCACCGAGACCGTCGAACGGCGGCGGCGCTCCGAGGCCGAGGCGACCACATCGGACGCTGCCTCGGACCGGACGCGCATGGCGATGCGACGGGCGGTTTCGACGGGGGCCTCGTCGAGGTCGCGCCACTTCTCCCACGCCGACTGGCGCGTGATCCCAAGCCGGGTCGCGATCTCTGCCCACGACTTACCGGTGCCTCGCGCGGTTCGGACGGCCGTCAACTCAGCCTGATCGAGCAGGCGCCGCACCAGCCCGACGTCGGAAAGTGCGTCCAGCGCGCTCTCGGCGTCGTGCTCGTCTTCCGAACGCGAAGCCCCGGACGTCCACGCCTCGAGACGGCTCCAGGCGCGACGGCCCTCACGCCACGGAGACCAACCCTTTCCCATGTCGTCAGGATACCCTGACAGCGCTCGGCAGCATGGAGCAGCAAGCAGCTGCGGAAACAATCCGAAATATGGCCCCTGTCCCGGCCGTCCGAGGCGTAGCGTGTGATCGCTGGTCAACAGCGAGTCACGATGAAGCTCAGGCGTGAAACTACGGACGCAAAGAGCGGACAAGAAAAATCCGCTCTCCCGGCGGTGGAGGTGCGATGGCCGACACAACAGACAACGGTGCCACCGCCGCACCCGCCACCGCACCCGCCGCCCCATCGCCCGCCGAGGACGCGACGCTCGCGGCCATCGTGCGGTCGGCCCCGGACGCGGTGATCTCCAAGACCGTCGACGGGATCGTCACGTCCTGGAACGCGGCCGCCGAGCGGCTCTACGGCTATCCCGCCGAAACAGATGATCGGCCGCCCCATCGAAACCACGTTTCCCGCGGACAGCGGAGCAGCAGGAGCAGGACCGCCACGCCCGGGTTGCGGCCGGCGTGCCCGAGAGCGGGTTCCGCTGCACCAGGGTGCACGCGGACGGGCATCTGGTCGACGTCGTCATGTCCATGACCCCGGTCTACGACGCCTTCCGGCGAGCTGATGACGATCGCGTCGATCTCGCGCCCCGTGACGAGCGAAGAGCGTGCACAGGAGCGCTACGCCTCGTTGCTCGAGGCCGCCCCCGACGCCACCATCTGCGTCAATCTTTCTGCGGCGCATCGTCACCGTCAATGCGCAGACCACCCGCCTCTTCGGGTACACCCGCGACGAGCTCCTCGCTGCCGAGATCGAACTGCTGCTGCCGGAGGCCGTTCGCGAGCGGCACCGCGGCCATCGTGCGGACTACTCGGCTGACCCGCAGATTCGCTCGATGGGTCAGGGACTATCGCTCTCGGCCCGTCGCCGCGACGGTTCGGTTTTCCCGGTCGAGGTCAGTCTCGCTCCGGACATCAGCAGCGGCGGGCTCACCATCATTGCCGCCGTCCGCGACGTGACCGACCATGTCGAGGCGTCCGAGGCACTGCGCGAAGCAGAGGCCGCGGCCCGGGCGGCCGAGGCGCTGGCCCGCAACGCGAGCGAGGCGAAGAACCAGTTCCTGTCGCGGATGAGCCATGAACTGCGCACCCCGCTCAATGCCGTCCTGGGCTTCGGGCAGCTCCTGCAGCGCCGCCTTGCCGACACCGACAACGCAGACGCGATACGCCACATCCTCAAGGGCGGACGGCATCTGCTCGCTCTCATCAACGACGTGCTCGACATCGCTCGCATCGAGTCCGGTGAGATGTCGCTGAGCACCGAATCCGTGGCGCTCCACGAACTCGTGGCCGAAACCATCGACCTGATGCAACCTCTGGCCGCCGACGCGGGGGTCACGTTGCACGCGAACGGCGGGCCGGTCGAGGACCACGTACTTGCCGACCGCCAGCGGCTTCGCCAGATCCTGCTGAATCTGCTGTCGAACGCCATCAAGTACAACCACACCGACGGCGACGTCTGGGTGAGCTGGACGGCATCCGCCGGGCTAGTTGCCGTGACCGTGCGCGACAACGGTCAAGGGATCGCCCTCGAGCACCACGACCGCTTGTTCACCCCGTTCGACCGGCTGGGCGCCGAAGCCAGCGGTATCGAAGGCACGGGGATCGGGCTGGCACTCACCCGCGCGCTGGTGGAAATGATGGGCGGCGGCATCACCGTCGAATCCGCCCCGCGCGAAGGATCGACGTTCACGCTGACGCTCGTGGCCGCCCCCGCCGCCGAGACTTCCTTGCCAACCGTCGACGGAGCGGGGGGCGCAAGCGGCGGGGAGCTTTCGGGCGAGCCGAAGGCGACCCTGCTCTACATCGAGGACAACGCGCCGAACGTGAGAGTCGTCGAGGAACTGCTGAAGCTGCGGCCTGAGTGGAGGCTCGTCCACGCCGCCACCGGCTCGCTGGGTATCGACCTGGCCCTCTCCCACCGGCCTGACCTGATCCTGCTCGACCTGCACCTGCCGGACCTCTCGGGGCGCGACGTACTCACCGCGATCAAACGCCATCCCGAAGTCCGCGAAGTCGACGTCGTCATTCTCACCGCCGATGCCCACGCGGGACTTTCGCGTCAGCTGAAGCTCGCCGGCGCGGCTGGATACCTGACGAAACCCTTCGACATCGACGACGTGCTGGCCCACTTGGACGAGGCGGTGGCGGCGAAGGGAGCCCGTCCTTGAGCCGGACCCTGCATCAGTACGCCGGCATGAGCGTGCTCATCGTGGATGACAACCCCAGCAATGTCGCGCTACTGCAGGAGCTCATTCGCGAGGAGGGGCTGTCGAAGATCTTCACCGAGACCGACTCCCGGAAGATCCGTGACCGCCTGCGCGAGTGCCGTCCCGACCTCGTCCTGCTCGATCTGCACATGCCCAACGTGGATGGGCTCCAGATCCTCGCGCAGATCAAGGTGCACGCCGCCGGCGATTACCTGCCGGTGCTGGTCCTCACCGCCGACACCACCACGGGCGCGCGCGATCTGGCCCTCAGCCACGGCGCGCAGGATTTCCTGACCAAGCCTTTCGACGCCGTCGAGACGACGCTGCGGATCGCGAACCTGCTCGAAACCCGTGAACTGCACGCCAATCTGCGCCGGGCCGGAGTCGTCCCGCCTCCGCAGCCCTCGGAATCGTCGCCGGACCCGGAGGAGATTCGACGGCGTATCGAGAACGTGCTCGGCGGCAATCGGGTAACCCCCGTCTACCAGCCGATCGTGGAGCTCGACTCGCGCAAACCCGTTGGATACGAGGGCCTTTCGCGCTTCTATGACCCGCGCCACGGCGGCCCCGATCGTTGGTTCGACGAGGCGTTCACGGTCGGCCTCGGGGTCGACCTCGAGTGGGCCGCCGCGCAGACGCTCATGCCGCTCCTGGAGCTCCTTCCGGGCGGCACGTTCCTCGCCGTCAACATGTCACCCGCCACCGTTTTGCGCGTGAGGGACAGCGAACTGTGCCCACCTGAGCATTACGCCGATCTCGTCATCGAGCTCACCGAACGCGTACCGATCCAGGACTACAAGGCCGTGCATGACGCCCTCGCCGAGATGCGCAGCCTTGGCACCCGGCTCGCGGCGGACGACCGCGGCGGGGGTTTCGCCGGCTTCCGCCACCTCGTCAGCCTGGCACCCGACATCATCAAGCTGGATATCGGGCTGCTGCGGGAGTTCCACTTCAAGAGCGGTCAGCTGGCCATGACCAACGCGCTCGTCACGTTCGCGCAGGACGTCGGCGCTCAGGTAATCGCCGAAGGGGTGGAGGACGAGACCGAGCTGGAGCTGCTGCAAAGTCTCGGCGTCACCTGGGCGCAGGGCTATCACCTCGGCAAGCCGGCTCCGGCGCAGCAGTGGACGGGCTAACCGGCAGCCACCCGGCGACCGAAGACCATGCCGTCGCCTTCGACGGGAGAGCGGCGCATGTGCAGCGCGTCCGTCACGTAGTTGTCGTGCATCCGCCACGGCGCCCGGCTCCCCTGCCGCGGGAGTTCGTCGAGGCTGCGCCGGACGTATCCGGACGTGAGGTCGAGGAACGGCCGGTCCGCCGGCTCGTTGTGGGGTGCCGTCGGCGTGGCGGTGAGGTAGCCGCGGCTGTCCATGAAATCGAGCAGGCGAATGACGTATCGACTGATGAGATCGGCCCGCAGCGTCCAGGAGTTGTTGGTGTAACCGAAGACGAAATTGAAGTTCGGTACGCCCGACAGCATCATGCCCTTGTAGAGCACGGTGTCGCGAAGGTTGACCTTCGTGCCGTCCAGACAGATGTCCATCCCGCCGAGCGCCAGCAGTTCGAGCCCGGTTGCGGAGACGATGATGTCGGCGTCGAGCACGCGGCCGGAGGCGAGTTCGATGCCGTGCTCGGCGAACGTGGCGATGCGATCGGTGACGACCTCGGCGCGGCCGGATGTGAGTGCCGCGAACAGGTCGCCGTCCGGCAGCAGGCACATGCGCTGATCCCAGGGCTTGTACGGCGGGTTGAAGTGCACGTCGACGTCGTAGCCCTCCGGCAAGGCTCCGACGGCACCCTTGCGCAGGAACTTGCGCATCGCCTTGGGCCGGCGCTGCGAGAACTCGTAGATGGCGGTCGCCATGAGCGCGCTCTTCCAGCGCACGATGGGATGGGCCAGGCGATCGGGCAGATACCGCATCACCACCTTGGCGATGGGGTCGACGCCCGGCAGCGAGAGCATGTAGCTCGGAGTGCGCTGCAGCATGGTCACGTGCGCGGCCGTGCCCGCCAGGCTCGGCACAAGCGTGACCGCCGTCGCGCCGCTGCCGATGACAACGATCTGCTTGCCGTTCCAGTCCAGATCCTGCGGCCAGCTCTGCGGGTACACGAGCGTGCCCCGGAAACGCTCCTGACCGGGAAATGCGGGGCGGTAGCCCTGGTCATAGCGGTAGTAGCCGGTGCAGACCGACAGCCACGAGCAGGTGAAGTGGACGGTCTCGCCGGCTCCCACGACTTCGGCGGTCACGGTCCACCGCGCATCCGCACTGTCCCAGTCGGCACTGATCACCCGGTGCCCGAAGCGGATCAGCTGATCGACTCCGCGCTCGCGCGCCGTCGCGCGGATGTACTCACGGATGGACGGCCCGTCGGCGATCGCGCGAGCTTCCGGCCACGGCCGGAACGGGTAGCCGAGCGTGAACATGTCCGAGTCGGAACGCACGCCCGGATAGCGGAAAAGGTCCCAGGTGCCACCGATCGCGTCACGAGCCTCGAGGATCGTGAACGACGATCCCGGCCGGTCGTCCGCCAACCGGCAGGCAGCGCCGATGCCGGAGAGGCCGGCGCCCACGATGAGGACATCGACGTGCTCTGGCGTAGCCGTCATGGACGCAGGCTAGCCCTCATCCGGTGGCGTGAGTTCATGGCGCAGGATCGATGCCATGACTGAAGCGCTACTCGTGATGGACGTGCAGAACGCGATCGTCGACCGGTTCGAGGCCAAGGAGGCGTATGTCGATCGGGTCGTTGCGGCCGTGCAACGTGCCGAGCAGGCGGGGGTCCTGGTCGTTCTGGTGCGGGTTGCCTTCAGCCCCGGCCATCCCGAGGTCTCGGCGCGCAACAAGAGCTTCTCTGCCCTGCGAAGCAGCATGGGCATGATCGCGGGCGAACCTGCGACCGAGCCCGTCGACGCGCTCCTGCGGGGTAAGGACGAGGTCGTCGTCACCAAGAAGCGGGTGAGCGCCTTTGCCGGCAGCGACCTGGAGCTGGTCCTGCGCTCGCACGAGGTCGACACGCTCGTCCTTTGCGGCATCGCCACCAGCGGCGTCGTGCTGTCGACGGTGCGCGAGGCCGCCGACCGCGACTACCGGCTCATCGTTCTCGAGGACCTGTGCCTCGACGCGGACGACGAGGTCCATCGCGTCCTGACGCAGAAGGTCTTTCCGCGCCAGGCCGAGGTGATCCAAGCGTCGGACTGGCAGCCGGCGTCCTAAAGCGCCGGCGGATCGTTGCACCCGGCGGCGCCGGCGACGACCGGTTATCGATCAGCCGCGACGGCAGCCACGAGGGCGGCGGCTTCGGCCTCGGTGGCGACGGCCATCGTCTGCACCTCCGGCACCAGGAAGGGATCGGCGCAAAAGCCCAGATTGAGCGTGTCGTGCAAGGAAGTCGCCGCGACGCGAAGGGCATGGCGGAGCCCGATCTCCGCGATCCCGAGCATGCCCGTGACCCGAACGCCGGCGATCGACACCGCCCGCCGCGGGCCCGGGACGTTGGAAACGCTCACCGCGAAGCGCCGCGGGCTCGCGTTCAGCCGCTCGACGAACCGCCGCACCGCCAGGGCGTCGGGGAACTCGTGAAGCAGCGCGTCTTCGACCTCGGCATCGTGCGCCCGCTTGCGAAGCATCGTGGCCGAGTGGACGACGTGCAGGCGCTCGACCGGATCAGCGATGTGCAGTGGCAAGCGAAGCGTGAAGAACGAGTCGCGGTTCGCCGTCGTGTCACCCTCGTGATGCAGGCTCACCGGCACGCGCACCCGAATGTCGTCCAGCGACCCTTGATGGGTTTGCAGGTAGTGCCGAATGGCCCCGGCGACGATGGACAGCAGCGCGTCATTGATGGTCGCTCCGGCAACCGTGCGAGCGGCGCGCTTGATGTCGCCGAGCGGCAGCGCCGCCATGCCGATTGCCCGTTCCGTCCCGATAGCGCCGTCGAAGGGCGACGGGCCGTGGGACCGGGCGAACTCACGCTGGCAGAAGCTGGCCAAGTGCCGGCGCCGCCTGGACTCGTCTTCCCGCTGCTGCGGCACAGAGACCTTCGGCGCATCCTGCCAGGTGTCCCAGAGCAATGCCCGCGCGAATCGCATGACCGTGGTGCCGTCAGCGAGCGCGTGGTGCAGCCGCCAGATCAGCGCGCTGCCCCCACCCTGGAGCGGGACGACGTCCATCTGCCAGAGCGGGCGCCGGCGTGACAGATGGCAGCCGAACTGCGCAGCCACGTATCGGCGCAGCCCGTGGGCATCCAGCGGCTCATCGAAGTCGACAGCGACGATGTGACGCTCGAGATCGAAATCGGGGTCCACGACCCAGGCCGGTGCGGCTGGGGTGCCTCCGAGCCGGCGGGTGAGGATCGGCGCGGCGGCGATCCGGCTCGCGACGATCGCCCGCAGCTGGGCGGCGTCAGGACCACCGGGCGCGAGCTGGATCACCTTGCAGGTGTGGCCGACCACCGTGTCACATTCGAGATCGAGGATCGCCCGGTCCTCGTCGCCCAGCGCGATGGGCCCGTCCGCCACGGACTGTTCGATCTGCATGCCACCTCGCTTGACCGTCCCGATAACTCGCCCGACGCGCTTTCCCCCGCCATCCTGACTGTCGCACGGCCGCCTCGCAGGGATATCGCCAGCTCGGCCGGCTCGGCGGTCGTTCAGAACTGAGTATCGCGCCAGGGAGGCCAACCCCAGATTAGTAAGCCTGGACTGATCAGGCTAGCCTTAGCGCATGGCCCGGGATCCTGAGGTACGCGAGGTCGCGGCAGCCCTGCGGCTGAGCATCGGCCTCTTGCTGCGCCGGCTGCGCCAGACGCCAGTCGAAGGCGGCCTGACGCTTCCCGAAAGCGCGGCCCTGGCGCGCTTGGAGAAGAGCGGGCCACTCACCTCCAGCGCGCTCGCCAAGCTCGACCAGATCAGCCCGCAGTCGATGGGTGCGACGCTCGCCGCGCTGGAGAGGCGCGGCCTCGTCGAACGGCATCCGGATCCCGGCGACGGCCGGCGCGTGCTGCTGTCGCTCACCAAGACCGGTCGCCAGGTGCGGCGCAGCCGGACCGATGCCCGCACCAACCAGCTCGCCGAGGCACTCGCCAGCGGATTCAGCCGCGCCGAACTCAAGCAGCTGATGGCAGCGGCTCCCCTGCTGGAGCGCCTGGCCCAGAGCATTTGATGGACGACCGCTACAAGTGGACGGCACTGGCCAACACCACCGCTGCCGTCTTCATGTCGACGCTCGACGGTTCGATCGTCATCATCTCGCTGCCCGCCATCTTCCGCGGCATCCATCTCGATCCGCTGTCGGCCGACAACATCGGCTACCTGCTGTGGATGATCATGGGATACCGCTTGGTTCAAGCGGTTTTCGTGGTCACGCTCGGACGCTTCGGCGACATGTACGGCCGGGTGAAGATCTACAACGCCGGCTTCATGGTCTTCACGATCGCCTCGATGCTGCTGTCGTTCGACCCGTTCCGCGGCGGGCACGGCGCGCTCTGGCTCATCGGCTGGCGGGTTCTGCAGGCCATCGGCGGGTCGATGCTCACGGCCAATTCCGCCGCCATCCTGACCGACGCCTTCCCCGCCGATCAGCGCGGTCTGGCCCTCGGTATCAACCAGGTGGCCGCGCTCGCCGGGCAGTTCATCGGCCTCACCGCAGGCGGCCTCCTGGCCGCCATCGACTGGCGCGCTGTCTTCTGGGTCAACGTCCCGGTCGGCGTCTTCGGCACGCTCTGGGCGTATCGCAAGCTGCGCGACAACGGCGAGCGGCACCGCAGCCGTATCGACTGGTGGGGCAACGTCACGTTCGCGGTCGGTCTCGGCGCCGTCCTCATCGGCATCACCAACGGCGTGCACCCCTACAAGCACGACGCGATGGGCTGGGCCAACCCGAGCGTGTACGGCTCACTCATCGGCGGCGTCATCCTGCTCGTGGCGTTCGCCATCATCGAAAGCCGGATCGCCGAACCCATGTTCGCGGTGGCGCTCTTTCGCATCCGTGCCTTCACCGCCGGGAACATCGCCGGGCTGTCGGCCGCCGTCGCGCGCGGCGGCCTGCAGTTCGTGCTCATCATCTGGCTGCAGGGCATCTGGCTTCCCCTGCACGGGTACGACTTCAGCCGCACACCGTTGTGGGCCGGCATCTTCCTGCTCCCGATGACGGCCGGCTTCCTCATCGCGGGACCCATCTCCGGACACCTGTCCGACAGGTTCGGCGCGCGGGCCTTCGCCACCGGCGGCATGCTGCTGTTCGGTGCCAGCTTCGTCGGCCTGATGCTGATACCGATCAACTTCTCCTACGCCTGGTTCGCCGTTCTCATCCTGACCAACGGCCTCGGGGTCGGCATGTTCTCCTCTCCCAACTCCTCGGCCATCATGAGCAGCGTCCCGGCGCGGCAGCGCGGCGCCGCGTCCGGCATGCGCTCGACGTTCCAGAACTCCGGAACGGCTCTGTCCATCGGCATCTTCTTCTCGCTGATCGTCGCGGGACTGTCGAGCACGCTGTCGACGACGCTCACCTCGGGGCTGCAGCAGCAAGGCATCTCGCACGACGTGGCCCACCAGGTCGGCTCACTCCCCCCGGTGGCATCGCTGTTCGCGGCGATCCTCGGCGTCAATCCCGTCCAGCACCTGCTCGCGCCCAGCGGTGCACTTTCCACCATTCCGGCCGCGAACCAGCAGACCCTCACCGGGCGCACGTTCTTCCCTCACTTGATTTCCCAGCCGTTCCACGACGGGCTTGTCGTGGTGTTCTCGGTCGCCGCCGGACTCGCCCTGATCGGCGCGATCGCATCGTTGCTGCGCGGCGGGCGGTACGTGCACGAGGCGATCGACGCCGAGATCCCGAGCGACCCCGTCGGCGCGGCGGAGGCTCCTGGCGGCGTCGCCCTGACGCGGCGTCAGAACGCCGAAGGCGGCCCGGTACTCTCACGGCGTCGGCGAGCCGAAGTGGCGCACCTGACCCAGACGATGGAGGACGACGATGGCGTACAACCCCCTTGAGGTCTGCGGCCCTGAGGACTATCCGGTCAAGGTCGGCAGCATGCTGCTCACTCTCGTCGACCCGCACAAGGGTTTCGAGAAGGCCTACAACCGCTGGTACGAGCGTGACCACTTCTACGGCGGCTGCATGGAAGGCCGATACCAGATCGCGGGCAGCCGATGGGTCGCCACTCGCGAGATGAAGGACCTGCGGTGGCCGAAGGGCGACAAGGTCGCCAGCCCGGTCGACGCAGGCTCGTACGTGGCCATCTACTGGACCCTCGCCGGCCACCACAAGGAGTGGGACGACTGGTCGATGGTCCAGGTGAAGGACCTGTACGAGAGCGGCCGCGGCTTCCCCGAGCGCTCCCACGTGCACACCGCGACCTTCGACTACATCGGCGTCGACTACCGCGATCCCGACGGCGTGCCGCTCACCCTGGCGCTCGACCACAAGTACGACGCAATCATCGCGGTCTGGCTCGACGGTCGTGACGGCCGCGATGCCGCAGCGACGCATGCCGACCTCAGCAAGGAGCTGCTGCCCGAGGTTCTCACCGGGTCGCACCTGGACATCGCCGCCTCATGGGTCCCCTCCGAAGGCTTCCGGGGCAGCGGCCGCTCCGGCCAGCCGATGGCGCTCGGCACTCCTGGCGGCGACGACAACCGCCTTTGCCAACTGTTCTTCTGCGAGGGCGACGTCCGCACCCAGCTCGACCGGATGCACAAGTACACCGAGGGCGTGGAGAAGGCCGGGATCGCCGATGTACTGCTCGCGGCGCCGTTCCTGCGCACCGTGGTCGGTACGGACACCTACGTCGACCAGATCTGGTGACCGCCGAGGTTGATCATCGGGAATTATCAATCGGTCCGGTGTCCTTTAGTCTTGGCACCGAGCACCGAACGCTATGAGGAGATGACATGGGTATTCGGCTGGGCGACATCGCCCCCGATTTTCACGCCGACACCACGGAAGGCACCATCGACTTCCACGAGTGGAAGAGCGGCAAGTGGGCTGTGCTGTTCAGCCACCCCGCCGACTTCACGCCGGTGTGCACCACCGAGCTCGGCCGCACCGCGAGCCTGAAGGGCGAGTTCGACAAGCGGAACGTCAAGGCGATCGCCGTTTCGGTCGACCCGCTGGAGTCGCACAACGGCTGGGCGCCCGACATCGAGCAGGTCGGCGGTACCGCGCTGAACTTCCCGATCATCGCCGACCCGGACCGCAAGGTTTCCGAGGCGTACGACATGATCCACCCGGGCGAGGGCGACACCTCGACCGTGCGTTCGGTGTTCATCATCGACCCGAACGACAAGGTCCGCCTCACGCTGACCTACCCGAAGTCGGTCGGGCGCAACTTCAACGAGATCCTGCGCGTCATCGACGCTCTTCAGGTGACCGACAAGAACCCGGTCTCCACCCCCGTCGACTGGACCCCGGGCGGCCGCGTCATCGTCGCCCCGACGATGTCGACCGAGGACGCGAAAGGCAAGTTCGAGGACGTCGAAGAGGTCAAGCCGTACCTGCGCTGGGCCAAGCAGCCGTAAGCGTTCGGTTTCGTCTGAAGACACCAGCGGCCGGTTCCCGAAAGGGAGCCGGCCTCTGGCGTTTGCGGGATGCCGGATCCGAGAGGGGCAACCATGGGGCTGGTGAGCACGCTCCTCGACACGCTCGGTATGACCATCCCCGTCATCGCAGCGCCGATGGCCGGAGGCCCCACAACGCCGGAGCTCGCCGCGGCCGGCGCCGTCGCCGGCGGGATCGGGTTTCTTGCTGCCGGCTACAAGACACCCGACGTGCTCGCCGAGCAGATCGCCGCCGTGCGGGCGGCGGGTGGTTCGTTCGGCGTCAACCTGTTCGCCCCGAACCCGGTGCCCGTCGACCTTGCTGCGTTCCGGGCCTACGCCGAGCGCATCCAGCCGGAGGCCGAGCGGTACGGCCTCGACCTCACCCACGCCGAACCGCGCGAAGACGACGACTCGTGGGACGAGAAGATCTCCCTGCTGCTGGCGGATCCGGTTCCCGTCGTCAGCTTCACCTTCGGCATCCCGCCGGCTGCGATGCTCGCATCGCTGCGCGCCCGCGACATGCTGCTGGTGCAGACGGTGACCTCTGCTGCGGAGGCCCGAGCTGCGGCGGATGCCGGCGTCGACGCCCTGGCGGTGCAGGCCTCAGCCGCGGGTGGGCATTCCGGCACGCTGACCCCGGAGCGAATCGCTGCGCCGACGCCGATTGCTGAGCTGATCGCGCAAGTGCGTGCCGCGACGACGCTCCCGCTCATCGCCGCCGGAGGGCTTGCGACGAGCGCCGACATCGGCGCCGTGCTCTCGGCAGGGGCCTTCGCGGCAGCCGTCGGAACGGTGCTGCTGCTGTCCGACGAGAGCGGTGCGTCGGCGCCGTACCAACGCGCCATCGCCGCCCCCGGCGGGCGTCACACTCTCGTCACGCGCGCCTTCTCCGGCCGGCCGGCACGGGCGCTGCGCAACGCGTTCACCGACCGCTACCACGAGCACGCCCCGCCGGGCTATCCCGCGGTTCACCACCTCACGACGCCGGTGCGCCGAGCGGCCGCCGCAGCCGGCGACCCCGAGCGCATCAACCTGTGGGCGGGGACGGGCTACCGGCACGCCCGGACGGGGCCTGCTGCGAGCATTCTCGCGGGCCTCGCTCAAGGGCTCTGATCAGCTCAGGCGGATCTCGCGCCGGCCAGCATGTCCGCGGCGTGATGCATCGCCTCGTGCAATGCCTGCCGGACGAGCCAGCGGACGGTGCGCTCCTCCCCCGGCTGCCGGCTGAACGTGCGGTCCCAATCCGCGACGCGAGCCATCTCGTCGATCAGCCCGAGCAGCGCCGCATCCATCTCGTGCAGCACGCCGCGCAGGTCTGCCTCGTTGTAGCGGAAGCGCACCACGCGTAGATCGTTGAAGACCGGTTCGATCTGCGGCTGCGTCTCCTTCCGCGCCCGGTAGAGGCGGATGGTGGACGCGACGAAGACGTCTCGGACGTGACACAGGTACTCGAGCGCTGACCAGGTCCGCTCGTCCGGCCGGTGGGTCAGCGCGTGCGGGGTGAGCCGCTCGGCCACGTCTCGGATCCGGGCCGCTTCGGCTCGCAACCGGTCCGGGATCTCTTCCACGGTGACGTCGTGATACGTGAGCCCGCAGCTCGCGCACACATGGTCTTCCTGCGCCAAAGTGGGGAGCGCCGACATGTGTCCAAGCCTTCCGTCGTCCGTCTGCCTCCCCCATTCTCCGCTACGGACAAATGCCACGGTATTCGGTCAAATGGTCGAGTTCTACTGCTGTCACGGGCTTTTTCGCTTCAGCTCACCCGCTCCGCTGTCGACGAAATGCCGGTATTCGGGGGTACGTGATTCGGGGGAGGGGCTGTGAACCTGCGCTTTCCGCCGGCGCGGTTCACGCCCGCCGAGCGCACTACCCAGCGGCGCCCTCGCAGCCGGGAAGCCGGGCGTGGGCGGCGCCTGCCCCGGATCGCCCTGCTGCTCGCGCTGGTGCTGCTCATCCCGGTGACCGGGCTGGCAGCGCTCACCGGCTCATCGGCGATCTCGACGTGGCGCGAACGGCAGAGCGCCATCAAGGTGCGAGGCGACATCGCAGCGCCGAGTGCGCTCATGGCTGCCCGCGCCCTGGTCGTGAACGAAGGGGTCGCGGCCATCGCCGTGGCCAACGCGCGGGAGAACGGGCTCGGGATCGCCCAACTCAAGCAACTGTCCGGGGTGGATTTCGCGACGATGCTGAGCACCTCGCGTCCCCCGGTGGACGCGAGCGCCGCCCTGCACGCGTACCCGAGCCTGCGGGCGGACCTGCAGACCTTGCCGACGTTGCGCCGGCAACTGGACGCCAACACGGCCGGCTACGGGGACGTCCTGCGCTTCTACACCGGTTTCACGGCCCACATCGACGCCATCTGGCAACGGCAGCTCAGTGACCTGCGTCGAACGGCGAGCATGGCCTCACATGGCAGCGGGCTGCTCGCCGAGCGCATCAGCGTGCTCCCCACGGCCTACGCCGTGCTGACCACCCTTGCCCGGCGCGCCGCGGACACCAACAGCCTGCTGCGGCGCCCGCACGACACGGCCACACTCCACGCTCTCATCGAAGCCGATGGCGAGTACACGGCCAACAGCATGGCCGTATCGGGCCGGCTGGGGCCGCAAGCCGAGGCCGCCTGGAAGGTCATGGAGAGCGATCCGGCTGTCGCGGCCTTTGCCGAAGCGATCATCGAGACCGAGGACCAGGCCCTGCAGGGCCAGCCGTCCCCGCTTGTCACCGACCTCGTCACCCATGCCCGCGCCTTCTCAAACGCCAACCACTGGCTGCGCGACCTCGATGCCGTCGTCCAGGGCGCCGGCCAAGACGTGCGCGCTCAGGCGAAGACCGAGGCCGACGCCGCCGCCGGCAGCTTCCGGCTGGAGCTGGTGATCTTCCTGCTCAGCGTCCTCTTCGCCGCCGCTGCAGCAGTGCTGCTCACCAGGGCGGTGGTGCGACCCCTTCGCCGGCTGTCCGACAGCGCCCGCACGGTGGCCGAGGGCGACTTCACGGTCCCCCCGGTCGCACAGAGCGGGCCGCGCGAGGTGGTCGAGACCATCCGCGCCGTGGACGACCTGACGGCCGTCCTCGCTGCCGTCGAATCGTTCACGGTGACCCTGGCGAAAGACCCGACGGCAGCATCGCTGGACGTTCCACTGCCGGGGCGCACGGGGCTGGCATTGCAGACCACGCTGGACCGCTTGCGGGAGTCGGTACGCGAGGCGGAACGTCAGCGCGTACGCCTTCACGAGGCGGCGACGCGGGACGGCCTGACGGGCTTGATGAACCGGGAAGCCGCCCTCGATGCGGTCAATGGCGAGCTGAGCCGGGCGCGCCGTGACCATACGACCGTGATGCTGCTGTTCATCGACCTCGACGGGCTGAAATCGATCAACGACACCCATGGCCACAAGGCCGGTGACGATGCCATCCAGGCCGCCGCGGGGGCACTGCGCGGCGCCACTCGCGAGGGCGAGATCGTGGCGCGACTCGGCGGCGACGAGTTCCTGATCGCGGGTGGTCCCGTCCACGACCACGGCGACGTCCAGGCGCTGGCCGACCGCGTGCATCGCGCGGTAGCCGACAGCTCGCTCCAGGAAGACCAGCTGTTCGAGTCCTTGCAGTGCAGCATCGGCGTCGCCCTGTCCGAGCCGGGTGACAATGTCGAGTCCCTGATCCACAAGGCCGATCAGGCCCTGTACGCCGCGAAGAACGAGGGGCGCAACCAGACCCGCTGGCATGCCCTGCGCAGTCCCGCCGTTCCCCCGCAGCGCGCCCCGCAGAGCGGCTAGCCTCGGCTGGTGATCCACGCCGCGCACGTCGTGCTGTACAGCAAGAACCCCGGAGCCGATCGTGAGTTCTTCCGCGACGTCCTGCAGTACCCGTATGTCGACGCGGGCCATGACTGGCTGATCTTCAGGCTGCCACCGGCGGAAGTAGCCGTGCATCCCTCCGACACCGACGGCGTCCAGGAGCTCTTCCTGATGTGCGACGACGTGGAGAAGTTCATCGTGGAGATGGCCGAACGTGGGGTCAGCTGCTCGTCGGTACAGGCGGAACGCTGGGGACTGATCACGCGGCTCACCCTGCCCGGCGGCGGCACGCTCGGCGTCTACGAGCCTCGGCACCCTTCGCCGCTGGACGCCTGAGCTCGCCGCGCGCTGACGACACCGGCAGAGAGGAAGACTGATGGCAGCCGGCACGCCGGACGACCCGTGGGTGCTGAAGACGCCCCCGGGCTCATCGGAATACACGATGTATCGCGACGAGCAGGCATCGCCGCCGGCGCTGGTCTGCCAGGTCGGCAGCACCACGCTGAAGTACCGGCTCTCGGCGATCGAGGATCTGCACGCCTGGCTCAAGAAACAAGACGGCTGGGTTGCGCTCGGAGCCGCCGACGAGAAGAAGCCGGCGGCGCCCGGCACGGTCGAAGCCTGGGGCCGCGCGGGCGACAACCCGGTGGGCGGCTGGTACGGGCTGCGCAGCGGCTACCGCGGCCGGTTCGGCATGTACCTGCCGCCGCTGCTGGAGGAGCTCGGGCTCGCCGAAGTCACCCACGACCCGCGTAACAACCGGATGAGGGCACGATGATGGCCGCTCGTCCGGCATGACGTTCGGCTAGCGGCTGCACCCCCGTCGGGCGCAGACTGGCGCCATGAAGTACCTCGAGGTCGACGGACTGGGCCGGGTCAGCCGGATCGGACTCGGCACCTGGCAGTTCGGCTCCCGGGAGTGGGGCTACGGCGACAGTTACGCCAGGGGCGGCGCCCAGGTGATCGTCGAGCGCGCGCTGGAGCTCGGTGTCACGCTCTTCGACACCGCAGAGGCCTACGGCTTCGGCAAGAGCGAGCGGATCCTGGGCGAAGCGCTGGGATCGGCCCGCGACGAGGTCGTCATCGCCACCAAGCTCTTCCCGCTGGCGCCATTCGCGCCGGTGATCCGCCAGCGCGCCCAGGCGAGCGCCAAACGGCTGGGCGTCAGCACGATCTCGCTGTACCAGGTGCATCAGCCGAACCCGGTGGTGCCCGACTCGGTCATCATGCCGGGGATGCGCAGCCTGCTCGACGACGGCACGATCGGCGCGGCAGGCGTCTCGAACTACTCGCTGAGTCGCTGGCTCAAGGCCGACGCGGCGCTCGGCCGGCCCGTCGTCAGCAATCAGGTGCACTTCTCGCTGGCCAATCCCGGACCGCTGCGCGACATGGTCCCCTTCGCCGAGCGCGAAGGGCGGATCGTGATGGCCTACAGCCCGCTGGAGCAGGGGCTGCTCGGCGGCAAGTACGGCCTCGACAACCGTCCCGGGGGTGTCCGCGCCGTCAACCCGTTCTTCGCGAAGGAGAACCTCAAACGCGCCGAGCCGCTGCTCGACACGCTCCGCCGGGTCGCCGCCGCGCACGACGCCAAGCCCGCCCAAGTCGCCCTCGCCTGGCTGCTCAGCCTGCCCAGCGTCGTCGCCATTCCCGGGGCGTCGAGCGTCGAGCAGCTCGAATTCAACGTCTCGGCGGCCGACCTCGAGCTCGATCCGGCAGCGGTCGCCGAGCTCACCGAGACGGCCGAGGCGTTCACCCCGCTGCCTCTGGCGCGCACCGTCGTGAGCGAAGTGCGCGACCGGATCGGGCTCTGATTGACGCCAAGGTCTTACGACCATAGAACAGGGGAAGCGTCGTACAACATTGGGCTAGCGTGTGACCCCGAAAGGGGCGGCGACCATGCTTTCCGTGTCCCTGCTCGGCGAGCAGGCCATCATCGACGACGCGTCGGGGGCGGTACGTACGCGGTCGTCGCGTTCCGTCGCGCTCGTCGCCTACCTCGTCGCCCACGCCGGAGCGCCGCAGACCCGCCAGCGCATCTCGCTGCTGTTCTGGCCCGACTCCACCGACGCGCAGGCGCTGACCAACCTGCGGCGGGAGTTGCACCACCTCCGGCAGATACTGGGCGAGCAGCCTTCGCTCGTGGTCACGTCGACGGATCTGACCTGGTGCGACAGCGACACCAGCACCGTCGATCTGCGGACGTTCCAAACCGAGCGGGCTGTCACCCTCGCAGCTGCCGCGGACGGTGACGACGACGCCGTCATCACGCACGGCGCGGCCGCGATTGCCGGCTACGGCGGCGAGTTCCTGCCGGGCAGCTACGACGACTGGGCCCTGGAGCTCCGTGAGCAGCTTCATCGCGAGTGCGTCGAGCTGTGCACCCTCGTCTGCGAAGCGCAGAGCAGGCGCGGCGATCTCGCAGCTGCGGTCTCGACCGCCCGGCGTCGGGTGGCGCTCGAGCCGCTCGAGGAATCGGGTTATCGCAGCCTGATGGAGCTGCAGGCCGATCTCGGCGACCGGGCCGGGGCGGTCAGCACCTATCACCACTGTGCCTCGGTCCTGGAACGGGAGCTGGGCGTCGTGCCCGATCAGGCGACCCGAAACACGTTGCAACGACTGCTCGTCCCGCAGCCACGGGAGGACGCCCCGCCGCTTCCGCCGCGCCCGGATCCCGGCAGTGCCCGGCTTGGCGTTGCGGCAACGAAGCTCGTCGGCCGCAGCAGCCAGCTGGCCGTGCTGTCGCAGGCATGGCAGGCCGCGTCGTCCGGGCTGCCGCACGTCGCGATCGTCAACGGCGGCGCCGGCGTCGGAAAGACGCGCCTGGTCAGCGAGGTCGCCGAACGGGCAGGCCTTTCGGGCGCTGTCGTGGCGATCGCGCAATGCTTCGGCACGTCGGGCCGCCTCGCGCTGGCTCCGGTGGCCGATTGGCTGCGCACTCCGGCGGTGAAGTCCGCGCTGGGCGACCTCGATCCGGTCTATCGCGCCGAGGTCGAACGGCTGACCCCGTCAGCGGGAGCTCGGGTGGACGACACCGCGAGCTCCCGTGCGATGGTCGATGCCTGGCAGAGTCAGCGCTTCTTCGAGGGTCTGGCGCGTGCGCTGCTCGCCGTCCAGCGGCCGATGCTCCTGGTGCTGGACAACGTCCAGTGGTGCGACGAAGAAACCCTTGCGTTCATTGCGTATTTCCTCGGTCTGGCGGCTGACTCACCCGTGCTCGTCGCAGGCACGCGACGCGACGACAGCTTGGACGAAGATCCCGCTCTGCAGGAGTGGACGGTCCGGATGCGGGCCTCCGGGCGGCTGACGGAGATCGCGCTGAGCCCGCTCGAGCCGGCCGATACGGCTCAACTTGCCGCAGCCATCGGCGGCCCGTCACTCGATGCCTCCGACCCGGGGCTCATGCAGGCGATGACGGGCGGCTTCCCGCTGTACGTCATCGAGGCCGTGCGCGCGATGGCGGGCCCGGGCGGCACCCTGGAGCCGACTGAAGACCTGGCCGGGGTGCTGCGCAACCGGCTGCAGCAGGCATCGCCGACCGCCCGCGAGATCGCCGGGCTGGCGTCGGCGGTCGGGCGCGACTTCAGCTTGGATCTGCTGACCGAGGCCAGCGACCTCGACGCCGACGACGTGGTGCGCGCCGTGGACGAGCTCTGGGGACGGCGGATCCTGCGCGAGCTCCCCGAGGGTTACGACTTCTCGCACGACCTGCTGCGCGAGACGGCCTACGAGCAGGTGAGCCCTCCCCGCCGGTGGTTGCTGCACCGCCGGCTGGCCCAAGGCCTCGAGCTGCTGCACGCCGATGACACCGACGCGGTTTCCGGCCAGCTGGCCGAGCAGTACGCGCGCGGCGGCCGGGCCGACCGGGCCGTCGCGTACTACCGCAGGGCCGCCGAGGTGGCGTCGGAACGCTTCGCCCACGCCGAGGCGATCCGGCTGCTCCAGGAGTCACTGCGGCTGATACAGGGCCAGCCGCAGGGCCGCGACCGCAACCGTCAGGAGCTCGCGGTTCTCGAGGCCATGGCCGCTCCATTGACCGCGCGCTTCGGCTACAGCGCGCGCCACGTGGAGCGGGTACTGGAGCGCACGATGGTCGTCGCCGACGAACTCGGCATGAAAGAGTCGGTGGTCGAGGCGCTCTTCGGCTTGTGGACCTCCCGGTTCGTCCAGGGCCGGATGGCAGACAGTTATGTGGGTGCCGTGCGTTCGCTGGAGCTCGCGGCGCCGGGATCGGAGCAGGCGGGCAGCGCTCACTTCGGCGTGGGGGGCTCGGCGCTGGCGCTCGGGCGTCCCCTCGAAGCCATCGAGCACTTCGAGCACGCCAGCAAGCTCAACAGCGGAGGTGAGAAACCGTGGACCATCGGCACCCGCCCCGACGTCCTCGGGCACGCGTTCTTCGCGCATGCCCTGTGGCTGCTGGGCCGCGCCGATGAAGCGCTGGACACCGCGAAACACGCCGTCGAACTCGCGCGGTCGGCAGAGCACCCCTTCAGCCTCGCCGTTGCGCTGTCGTACCTCGGAATCACCCAGCAGATGCTCGAAGACGAGGCGGGCCTCAGACGGTCCGTCGACGAGCTCTGTGAGCTGTGCGAGCGGTACGACTTCGCGTACTACCGGGAGTGGGCGCTCATCCTCGATGGGTGGTCCCGGCCCGGCGCCTCCGGGCTCGACACGGTCCGGCGCGGGATCGACAACCTGAAGGCCGACGGCTCGTTCGCCCGGATGCCGTACTGGCTGAGCTTGCTCGCCGACGTGCAGGGGCGCGCAGGCGAGCGCGACGCTGCGCGGGCCACCCTCGACGCGGCGATCGTCGCGGCACACACCCACGAGGACGTCTGGTGGCTGCCGGAAGTGCTGCGCATGCGTTCGTCCTACGAGGCCGACGGGAGCGCGCGTGTCGAACGGCTGCAGGCGGCCATGGCCATGGCCGCCGAGCAGGGCAGCAGCGGGCTCCTGGCGCGCTGCGAGCGTGCCTTGGCCGACCTGCCGGTTTGAGCGTTCCGGCGCGTTCCTGGTGACGACCGGAAAAGGCGAACGCTGCAAGAACGCCACCCTTCCTAACGTGCGTCACGACCGCCACAACGACGTACCCCGAGGGGGACCCCGTGACCACCACATCCGAGCGCACCACCGCTCCCTACGACGAGCTCGCAGCCGCGTTGCGCGGCGAGCTGATCACCGCCGCACATCCGGGCTACGACCAGGCCCGGGCCGTCTACAACGCGATGATCGACAAGTACCCGGACGCCATCGCCAGGTGCCGGGACACCGCTGACGTCATCGCCTGCGTTCGCTTCGCCCGGATGCACGGCGTCGAGATGTCCGTGCGCAGCGGCGGCCACAACGCCGCCGGCCTCGGCGTCGCCGACGGCGCGCTCGTCATCGACCTGTCGATGCTGCGCAGCACCACCGTCGACCCCGAGAACCACACTGTTCGCGTCGACGCGGGCTGCACCTGGGGCGATGTCGACCACGCGACTGTCGCCTTCGGGATGGCGACGCCGTCGGGCTTCATCGCCTCAACGGGCGTCGCCGGCCTCACACTCGGCGGCGGCATCGGCTACCTGTCGCGGCGCTTCGGCCTGACCGTCGACAATCTGCTTTCCGCCGACATCGTCTTGGCCGACGGCACCTTCGTCACCGTCACCGAGCGCTCGCACAGCGACCTGTTCTGGGCGCTGCGCGGCGGCGGCGGCAACTTCGGCATCGTCACCTCGTTCACCTTCCGCTGCCACGAGATCGGTGATCACGGGGCGATCATCGGCGGCCCGGTGTTCTACGACCTGGCCGACACCGCCGAGGTGATGCGCTGGTACCGCGAGCTGATCCCGTCGCTGCCCGAGGAGCTCAGCGGCTGGATCGCGCTCCTGACGGTCCCGCCGGTTCCCCCGTTTCCCGAGGCGCTCTGGGGCCGCAAGGTCTGCGGAATCGTCTGGTGCTATACGGGTTCTCACGAGCGAGCCGACGCCGTGCTCGAACCGATCAAGACCTTCGGTTCGCCGCTGCATGGTCGGACTGCAGGAGATGCCGTTCACCGCGCTGCAGAGTGCGTTCGACCCGCTGTATCCGGCCGGGCTGCAGTGGTACTGGCGGGCGGACTTCTTCAACGAGATTTCCGACGCAGCCATTGCCGTGCACGAGAAGTACGGCCCGGCCCTGCCTACGGGTCACTCGACGATGCACCTCTACCCCATCGACGGCGCGGCCGCTCGCGTCCCGGAGGACGCCACGGCGTTCGCCTACCGTGACGGCGGCTGGGCAGGGATCATCGTGGGCGTGGACCCGGACCCGGCCAACGCGCAGGTGATCTCCGAGTGGACCCGCTCCTACTACGACGAGCTGCACCCCACCTCAGCCGGCGGGGCGTACGTCAACTTCCTCATGGAAGAGGGCCAGGAGCGTGTCAAGGCGTCGTACAAGCACAACTACGACCGCCTCGCTCAGATCAAGCGTCGGTACGACCCGGACAACGCGTTCCACGTCAACCAGAACATCAAGCCCGCCAACGGTTCTGCGGCTTAGCCCTTCAACCCACCTGAGAGGCGTGCCGTGCGCTCGCGCATGGCACGCCTCTTGGCGGTTCAGCTGACTTCTGACCTGTCCGCCGGGGAGTTTCCCAATTCCGTCAGCGGCCGCACGAGATCGGCGATGAACTCTGGCACCTGCCCTTGCGGCAGGTGAAAAGTTGCAAGACATGTGGCGTCTTGCCAGATGCTGATCGAGAAGATCCCTTTATCCGGGTGCCACGAAATCCGGCAGGTGCGGCCGGGATAGCGGGCGTCGAACAGCGCTCCGCCTCGTGACGGCAAAGGCATGACTGTCCCGGCCATCTTCCGAGTGTGCTGCGGCCATGGCGCGCACGGCAAGTGCCCGACCGGTGGATGTCGGGCAGCAACAGGGTCGTAGGGTCCGGGACCATGGCAAACGATCCCGACTATGCGAACATCGACCCACGGTCGGAGGTCAACCGGACCGGCAAGCCGTTCGTGCGCCTCGAGCGGCACGGGCAGGTGGCCGAACTGGTGCTCGACCGGCCGGAGAAGCTCAACGCATGGGCGTGGGGTCCGACCAACGAGCTGTGCGCGCTGGCCGACGAGTTGCGCTTCGACACCTCGGTACGTGTCGTCATCCTGCGCGGTGAGGGTCGTGCCTTCTGCGCCGGCGAGGACCTCAAGCCCGACACCCATGACGTGAAGGATCGCCACTTCGGCCGCTCGCCGGCGGAGATCGTCCGCAACTCCTACGAGCGGGCGCGCTACTGCTTCGAACGGTGGGCTGTCCTCGAGCAGCTACCCCAGCCGCTCCTCGTGGCCGTCCACGGCTACTGCTTGGGCGCCGGGGTCGAGCTGGCCATGCTCGGTGACATCCGCCTGGCGGCCGACGATGCGATTTTCGCTTTGCCGCAGGCGACGATCGGGGTCGGAGTCGTCGGCGGCGCCGATCTGCGAATCGCAGCGGAGTGCGGTGCGGGTGCGGCCAAGCTGCTCGCCATGACCGGGAGGCGCTTCGGCGCCGAGGATGCGCTGCGATTAGGGCTGGTCCAGCAGGTGGTCCCCGCCGGGGAACTGTTGTCCGCTGCCCGGTCGCTCGCCGCTGAGATCGCCGGCAACGCGCCGATCGCGGTCCAGACCATCAAGCGGACCATCAACCAGTACACCCGGCAGGGATTCGACGAAGCGGCGCGCTACGAGGCGATGGCAAGCTCGCTCGCGTTCGTGTCCGAGGACCTGTACGAGGGCTTCGCGGCGGGCGCGGCGAAGCGGCGGCCGGAGTTCAAGGGGTTCTGAGCTCGTCGAGCACCTTGCGGGCGGCCGGCTCGTCCTGCGGCCGAACGATGACATGCACCGGAGCGGGCACGGGTAGGCCGCCGACGCCGATCTCCTCCAGAAACACGAAGCTTCTGGTGCCTTCGTCAGCGAGACGGCCGGCGGTGACGCGTGCCAGAGCTTCATTCGGATACGTGGCGACGACAACCCCCTTCCGTGGCCGGCGTCGCAGCGCTTTGCGAAGCAGCCGGTAGTCCCGGAACCGGCGCCAGATACGCGTCGGCAACTTGCTGGTGCGCGCGGCTCCCGACATCTCACACAACCCATCCGCCTGCGCCGACGGTTGGGCCGACCACTCGCCTCGCTGAGCAGTGTGCGCCGAGATCCGTCAATCTGCGCGGTTCGCGTGGCCACGAGGTTGGGCCGGCGGCAGTAAATGCGGGGGTCAGAGGCCCGGCATTTACTGCCGCTGATGGTTCGGGCACCCTGCACCGGCGAAGGTGTCGCCGGTGGCAGTAAATCCAGGTGCCAGAACCCCGGCATTTACTGCCGCCCGTTCGCGCTGAGCGCCTATGCCAACGCTTCCTGCCGTATTCAGAAGGGCCGACCTCGGCAGGAAGTGTTGGCCGCGGTGTCCAAATGCCGACGTCGGCCTCAGCGCCGCGCTTGGCAGGCTATTCAGACGTGAGCGAAACCGTGCCGCCGGGCGACATGGCACCGGGCTCGGGGCGCGCGATAACGGCTCCCCTCTGCGCGGTGATCGAAGTCGGCCGTTACCGCTTGAACACGACTCCAAGCAGCGCGGCGTCCCCGAACGCATGGGCGTTCGTGACATGCCCATCGTAGGGCCCGACCTTGCAGACGCGCAGCCCATCCTCAACAACCAACTGAAGGCCGTGCTCGGGCTCCCAGGCGACCTCACCCTCGAAGGAGATGTATGCGCGTGCGGGCGACAGCGGCGGTCGGCCCAATTCGATGTGCGGCGGCGTCGTAACGGAGACCTGCGACCAGATGTCCGTGCTCGGCGCGAACAGCGGGATGCCGTACGCCCGGCACTGCTCGGGGGTGTACTCGGCCACTGTGGCCCGGTAGTACTCCCACAGGAACGGGGTGGCTTGGGCCAGGAGGTCCGGCCCGGCCGCTTGGAAGTTGCGTGATACCTGCGCCCGCAGCAACTTTTGCTCCTCGGCGAGGGCGGCGTCGAAGCGGTCCGCGTCGCCCAGGAGCGCGTCGAGCGTCGACTTCAAGCTCGGAAGCAGGGGCGACGAGCTGGAGGAGTCCGGCCAGCCATACGCGGATCGTGTCACGCGAAGCGCGCAGGGTATCGGCTCTTGAGCACCCGGTAATGGCATTCACCTCTGCCGGTGATCGGAGATCACACGGCGCAAGCGCCTCGGCATAAATGCGGATCATGCCGGTGATCGCCCTGCGGATGCGAAGGTCGATTTGCCCAACCTGATCACCGGCATATCAACACCTCTGCGCGCTCCCTCGCGGGCAGAGCCGAGGGCTCGTGCGCGCCCTTGGGCTGAGGGCTCAGCCTCCGCCGCAGTGGCACCCGTAACCGACATACGTGTTACCGGCGCGCAGGTAGACCGTCTCGTTCGGTCCGCGTGGGCCTGTGCCGGGTGCTTCGGCATAAATGGTGCTGCCCCCGACGTGACCTCGGGGGGTGAAGGTGGCTGGGATTTGCTTGACCCGGTAAGGCTGCAGCTCGAATGGGATGTAGCCACGGTCATACTCGCTGCCCTGGTAGTGGAACTTCGGTGGGGCGGGGCTTGGACCCCAACCAACATTGCCGTAGTCGAAGTACGTGATGATCAGTTTGCCGCCGACGACGACCAGTGCGGCCACAAACGCCAATGCGCAGACGAGCTGAATCGAACGCCGGTGACGATTGTGCTGCCGCGCCTGCTCGTTCAATCGTTGCAGGCGCTCTGCCGTGGCCTGGTCCACGCGGTCGATCATGACACGGCGTCGGCGGATTCGGATTATCGCTCCGACTGCACGGGTCATGAAGCGCGCAAGAGTGGCTTCTGCGCTCCGTTGTGGGTGATGGCGACGGCGGGCGAGCGCTACGCGCAACGTCTCCTGCCGTGTCGGCGTCTAATGAAGTGTGTCTGTAGGAAGGGCAGTAGCAGTTGTATGCACGGCCGTGTTGGGCGGCTGCATGCTCGGAGCCTGCAGGGGATCCTCGGCTCCGGCGCAGCCGTCAGCGTCGCCAGCCTCGGTGGCCTCGCGAGCTTCGGTCAGTTGGCAGAACCAGCCGCCTGGCAAAGCGGCCGGGGATCAGGTCGCGCAGGAACTGCTGGATGCTGCGGTGCTTCCACTGGGATCACAGCGGCTTACCAAGAGCCCTACACCGCTACTCAATACGCCGTTCACGACTGTCGCGGACGATAACTTTCTCGACCACAACTCCTGGTGGAAGGTGAACCTGAGTACCGGCGATCTGCTTGCGTACCTGCGAGCCCATCAGGTGAAAGGACTAGTTTCAACCGGGACGGGCGGCGGCGTTTCGGGTCCGAATCAGCCGACGGAGTACTCGCTAGAGTTCGACCCGGCTCATGCGCTGGCCGGAAACCCGGACCTGCAGTTCAGCGTGGTTGCAGCCGGAGCCAACGCTTCGTGGCTGCGCGTCGACGGTCAGACGATCTGGTATCCGGCCCGCCGGGCTGATGAAACCGCTCCCACCACCGGCACCGTCCTCATCAGCATTAGCTCAGGGCCGACGCGGGCGGTGATCGACCCGGCAACGGTCTCGCGGCTGGCTGCCGAGTTCAACGGGCTGCTTCGGACGACCCCCGGCAAGTCGTCTGGGGTGTCTTGTTCGCCCAACGAACGGACCCTCTCGATCTCCTTCTTCGGCGGACCGGGTGAAACTTCGCCCCTAATCAGCGCGTCGCTGTCGGGTTGCTCCTCCGCGTGGGCGATTCGTGGACCGAGTGGTGACGACCTGCCCGCGCTCGAGAACGGCGGCCATCTGCTCGCAGACGCGATGCGCTTGCTAGGCGTTTCCCCGAACGGTCTCTATGTTCCCGTCCCAACACCTATCCCGTCCGCTGACGGCTAACGGTGCGTAGCGAACATGGTGGGCTACGCATCTGGCGACCCGGCCCACTCCGCGAGTGCACGGTAATGCCGGTTGCCGAACGCCCTCTATTGGCATCCGCGCGGCCCCCTGCTCGCGTCCTCGTTGTCAGGACCGGTGTGGGCCGCCGCCGGTCCGGGTCGGCGTATCTTGATCTGTGTGCAGCACATCGCGCGACGGGATATGGCCGTGGTTGCGGCTGCGGCACTGCTGTCCTTCATGCTCGTCGATCTGTTTCCTGGGCCGACTGTCCTGCTGGCGCTGATGATTGGTTGCGTGGGCGCCATTGGCGCCCGGCGTCGGCGGCCTTGGGGTCGGACGATGTTGGATGCTTTCGCGGGGGTCACGTTTTCTGTGCTCGCGCTTGTCGTGCTCGCACTGTCCGTCCGTTGATGGCGCCCGCCTGCCGCCGCACATAGCGCCCGTCCACCCGTGCAGAACCGCCCGAGTAGCCGGATACGGAGCGTCTCGACGGGGATCAAAATCGGCCGGATTTAGACACCCAGGAACAACACTTCCTGCCGAGGTCAGAACGGGCAGGCGTCCGGAACGTCTTTAGTGGCAGCCGGTTGGGGTGTTTCGTCGACGGCAACCGGGCTGCGGTGGTCGACGGGTTCGACCGGGTAGGTGTGGCCGGTCGGGCTGGTCCAGTACGCCTGTCCGGTAGTGGGGCGGGTGCGTAGGGTCCAGCGGCCTTTGTGTTTGAGGGTGTGGTGGTTCGGGCACGGCGGGTGCAGGTTCGCCCGGTCGGTCCGGCCGGAGCCGGGATCACCGGGCCGGTAGGGGCGTTTGTGGTCGAGGTCGCCGTGGGCGGCGGCCCGGTTGCAGCTCGGGAAGGTGCAGGTCCGGTCACGGGTTTTGACGTACCGGGCGAGTGCGGCCGTCGGCGTGTAGGAGCTGTGGCCGAGGTCGAGCAGGTGGCCGGTGTGCGGGTCGAGGATCATCCGCCGCCACTTGCCGTCGGCGGCCAGGGTGCGGGCCAGCGGGGCGGGGATCGGGCCGTAGCCGGCGAGCTCGGCCGGGTTGTCCTGCAGGCCGAGCAGGGTCGGCAGATCGACCGTCACATTGACCGCCGGCGGGCGGACCGTGGCGGCGCCTTGGGTGATGAGCGCGATCAGCGCATCCGCGCGGTGCGCGTCGATGGGGAGCCAGCCCGGCTCACCCGGCCCCGGCCCATCCGCCCGGGTCTGCTTGGCGATGGCGTCGGCGACGTTGAAGATGGTCATGATGTCGGCGGCGGAGGCGATGAGCCGCAGTTCGGCCATCCCGTCCTCACGGGCCCACCAGTCCAACGTGCGTTCGGCCTGCGCCTGTTTGGCGCGTTCGGCCGCGCTTTTGGGTTCGACGGCGAGCACGGCCCGTTTCAGTGATCGGCGCAGCTGGGCGACGGTCTGCCGGCGGGCCCGCGGCAGCACCCGGTCGGCGACGATGCGGGCCTTGCCCGCCGGCAGCGGGCCGGTGGCTTCGGCGATGGCTTTGGCATGCCAGAGCGAAATCTCGCCCTGTTCGAGTGCGTGCTGGACGGCGGGGAGGTCGATGGTGAGGGTGCGGGCCAGGGCCAGGCTGTTACCGGCGACGCAGTCCGAGACCCGCAGCGCGGCGGAGATCTCGGCGTGCGCGGCCCGCAGCGCGATCTCCCGCACGCCGGTCTTGTCCGACCCGTCGCGTACTTCGGCTTCCACCGCATCCCCGACCGCCGCCAGGGCGGGCTGGGTGAGCGCGGCCAGCCAGGCGTGCTGGCGGTCCAGCGCGATGAGCAGGTCAACTTTCCCGTAGTCGGACAGCTTGTCGGGGACGATGCCGGCAAGGGCGGTCAGCACGTCCGGGCCGGGCGGGGCGATCAACGCTGCCGCGATGATCCCATGAGGACTCAGATTCTCGAACATGTGTGCGAGTCTACCCGCCGCCACCGACAAAAAGCACTGCAAACACAGGGCTTTGGGCCGATCCGCTGTCTTAGCTGGCCTCACGCTTGTCGATCGGCACGCACCCGCAGCTCAGCCAAAACCGCGTTGACGTCTCGTTGGCTGCGCATGACGCGTAGCTCGATGCCCATCGACTCACGGGAAATCAGCGACACGATCCGCGGCAAGTAGCGGCGCCGGTAGACGGCAACGTCGGCCATCAGCTGCAGGCCGAAATATCCTTCAGTTGCAGCCTTTTTCGCCGCCTCAGGATCGACGCCGACACCGTCGTCACTCACGTCGAGCCGAACCAGCGATTCGACTCGCGTCAGCTCGAGCCGGATCACCGATGCCTGCGCATGCTTCAGCGCGTTACGCAAAGCCTCCTGCGCTACGCGGAAAGAGGCCCGCTGGCCGTCCGCGTCAAGCGCCGCCGCCGCCTGCGGATCGACGCTGATGTCGAGTCTTGCATCAGATCCGTTGACGGTCTTGGCGAGATCGTCCAAGGCAGCCGGAAGCCCGCCGGCGCGAAGGCTCGGCGGGTAGATGTCCACCAACAGCGAGCGCATTCCGGCCACCGAGTCGCGCACCGTCGCCGAAGCGTCTACTCAGACGGCCGGAGAGTTGCTGGTCCCCGTGAGTACTCGCCTGGCGCGCCTCACCGGCGATCGCAAACGCGGCGCCGGCCAGCTGCTGGACGATCCCGTCGTGCAAGGTCGCTGCGATGCGCCGGCGCTCCTCGGTAAGAGGCCTCGATCGCCCGGCGGATCATCGCCTCCCGCTCCGCCTGCGCCGACCGCACGCGCCGGTAGAACATCCACAGCAACGGGATCAGCGCCAGCAGGACCGCGGCGAGACTGCTCAGCAGCATCCCGGAGAAGCCCCGCCACAGGTCCCGGCTGCGATCACTCACGAGGTGATACGCGTAATACGCCTCGAACAGCAGAGGCGTTCTCGGGCCGTGAGGAGTCGGTGATGCCCGCTTGAGTTTGCGGCGCCGTGAGCGCCTGCCGGGCATCCTCGTCGAGCGCGAACGTCCGGCCGATCAGGCGTCTCTCGTCCGAATACAGCTCGACGCCCTGAGTGACCAGAGCTTGACGCGGGTCACTTCCGTCGTGTGCAACTCGCCTGCGATGCGGGCCGAAAGCGCTGCCGACGCCTTAGCGGGATCGTTCACCATCGCATCGGTCAGAGCGATGCGGTGCAGGGACACCGGCCGCCGGGCGACGCCCGATCCCGGCGACGCGAGCAGCATCCAGCCAGCCGGCTCGCCGGGCCGTTGCTCAGGCGCGGGCGAAGGAGCAGGCATGGTTTGCCGGACGTCAGGCTTGTGACCATCCGAGAATCGTCGGCCTGCCGGTGGCGCCCTCGCTCAGGCGCTGCGATGCGGCGGGCAACTCGGCCTCGGCAGGCTCGGCGTGTCGGCCAGAAAAATGGGCGTCACCTGCAAAGACGTGCAAGCGACCCGCCGTAAACCTTCGTGTGGGGTTTTTCACCCTTCCTGCCGTTGAGTAGCGCTCGGCGATAGGCGACTTACGCTTAGCCCCGCCCCACCGAAAGCGTGGGCGCCCACGATCCGAACGCCGAATCCCGTCCCGGGCCGTGGTTTCACATACCCACTTGGGCGGGAGCGGGGGACCCAATTTCCCGGGCTCAGCCGGCCGCACGAAACCGCGTGTGGCGCCGAGTCCTTGGGGTGAAGCCGGGTCACCAGTGCGTGCGGTGACACGGCCGGGCCGCTCTTGCCCGAATCCGACAGCTCACCTCGCAGGCGCGAGAGAGGCCCGCCGTGTCCTTCCTGTCCGCCGCTGCCGCGCGTCCGAAAGCCCGCAACGCCGCGATCGCTTCTGCCATGGCGATCGCCGTGGGGGCATCGGTCGCGTCATGCTCGCCGCCGAGCACCGTTCACACCATCGCCAGGAACATCATGTACACCTACGGATGGGGCAACGACACGCAGTACAACTGCCTGGACGCGCTCTGGCAGCGCGAAAGCGGGTGGAACGTCTTCGCGGCCAACCCCTACAGCGGCGCCTACGGCATCCCGCAAGCGCTCCCCGGCTCGAAGATGGCCTCGGCCGGCCCCAACTGGCAGACCGACGCCGCCACGCAAATTCGCTGGGGGCTGAGCTACATCCAGGCCGACTACGGCAGCCCGTGCGGCGCCTGGGCGCACTCCAACGCCTACGGCTGGTACTAGGAGTCGGTTCAGCTCTCGCTGAGCTGACCATCCTCGACTGCCAGGTGGCGCGTGATCGTGACGGCCTCGAGCATGCGCCGGTCATGCGTCACCAGCAGCAGGGTGCCGTCGAAGCTCTCGAGCGCAGACTCGAGCTGCTCGATCGCCGGTAGATCCAGGTGATTCGTCGGCTCGTCGAGCACCAGCAGGTTGACACCCTTCGCTTGCAGGAGCGCCAGGGCTGCGCGCGTGCGTTCCCCGGGCGACAGGGACGCGGTCGGCCGGTCGACGTCCCCGGCGCCGAGCCCGAACTTGGCCAGCAACGTACGTAGCTCGGCCGGGCGAAGCGACGGCAGCGATTGCCGGAAAACATCGAGAAACGGCCCGGGCTCCTCGAAGGCCTGCCGGGCCTGATCCACCTCGCCGACGACCACTCCGGGGCCGAGGCTCGCCGCTCCGGCATCAAGGGGCAAGCGGCCGAGCAGCGCGGCGAGCAGCGTCGACTTTCCGCTGCCATTCGCACCGGTGATGGCTACCCGGTCGGCCCAGTCGATCTGCAGCGACACCGGACCGAGAGTGAAAGACCCCCGGTGTACCAGTGCATTTCGCAGGCTTGCCACCACGGCGCCGGCACGCGGCGCCTGCGCGATCGACATCCGCAGCTGCCATTCCTTGCGCGGCTCCGGCGCTTCCTCGAGACGCTCGATCATCCGATCCGTCTGGCGCGCCTTCGCCGCCTGCTTCTCGCTCGTCTCAGCTCTGAACTTGCGGACGAACTTGTCGTTGTCCGTCGCCTTTCGCCGCGCATTGCGGACACCCTTTTCCATCCAGGCGCGCTGGGTTCGCGCCCGCGCCTGCAAGTTCCCGAGGGTGTCGGCGTACTCCTCATAGGTGTCGCGCGCGTGCTGGCGGGCTACCTCGCGCTCCTGCAAATAGGCGTCATAGCCGCCGCCGAAGACATTGACCTGATGTTGCGCGCGGTCGATCTCGACCACTCGCGTCACCACCCGCGAGAGGAACTCGCGGTCATGGCTGACGACGACAAGTGGCGCGCCTTGGCGATGAACGTCGGCGACGAACCGTTCCAGCCGGTCCAGCCCTTCGAGGTCGAGGTCGTTCGTCGGCTCATCGAGCAGGAAGACGTCGTAGCGCGAGAGCAGCAGCGACGCGAGGCCGGCGCGGGCAGCCTGACCGCCCGACAGCGCCGTCATCGGCGTGTCGAGGTCGACCCCGAGCCCGAGCTCGCCGGCGACCGACAGCGCGCGCTCCTCGACGTCAGCGCCGCCCAAGGCCAGCCAGCGCTCCAACGCTGCCGCATAGCCATCGCCCGCGCCGGACGGCCGCTCGGACAGCTCCCGCGCCGCGTCGTCCATGGCGCGCTGGGCCGCGGCGACGCCGGTACGGCGCGCCAGAAACGCCTGCACGGTCTCACCGGCGCGGCGCTCGATCTCCTGGGGTAGGTAGCCGACGTTGGCCGATGCGGGCCGCAAAGTGACCGATCCCTGCTCGGGTGGATCGATGCCCGCCAGGACGCGCAGCAGCGTCGACTTCCCGGCGCCGTTGGCTCCGACGAGGCCGGTGACGTCGTCGGGGCCGAGCACCAGACCGAGTCCGGTGAACAGCGCCCGGTCGCCGTGGCCGGCTCCGAGATCTTTGGCGACGAGTGTGGCGGACACGTTTGCTGAGGCTAGCCGCACGGCATGATCGCCGGATGGATCACGCACTCAGCCGCCGCAATGTCCTCATGGCCGGTGTCGCGGGAGCTGCTGCAACGAGTCTCGCGGCGTGTTCGGGATCCACCACCGGCCCCGCCGCCGAGAGCTCTTCAGCAGCGCCTGCCACACGGACAGCCGACTTCGTGATCGTCGGCGCCGGGTTGGCCGGCCTGACGGCGGCGCGGGCACTGGCCGGCCAGGGCCGGTCGGTGGTCGTCCTCGAAGCGCGCGACCGCGTCGGCGGCCGCCTGCAGAACCACTCCCTCGGCGGCGAGGTCATCACCGAGCTCGGCGGCGAGTACATCGGGCCGACGCAGGACCGGATCGCGGCGATTGCGAAGCAGGTCGGGGTCGACACCTTCAAGACCTACAACGACGGCAGCAATCTGCTCGGATTGAACGGCCAGATCAGTCGCTACCCGGCGGCTGGACTTCCCACCGACCCGGCCGTCGCGAGCGACATCGTTCGTGTCATCGGCTTGGTCGACGGTCTCGCCAAGACCGTTCCGGTCGATGCCCCGTGGAAAGCCGCCCGCGCTGATGAATTCGACGGGCAGACGCTCAACACTTTCTTTCAAGCAAACATCCAAAATCCGGCCACGTTGGCGCTGACCGGCGCGGCAACGCGAAGCATCTGGGGGGCGGACGCGCGCGACCTGTCATTGCTTTTCGCGCTCTGGTACGTGGCGGCCGCCGGAAACGCGCAAACGCCGGGGTCTTTCGCCCGCCTCATCACGACGACCGGCGGCGCCCAGGAAAGCCGGTTCGTCGGCGGCTCGCAGCGCGTGGCCAACGAACTCGCCAGGCGGCTCGGCGACCGGGTGGTGCTCTCGTCACCGGTGCGCCGCATTGCCCAGACCAGCCGTGCGGTCACCGTCACCAGCGACGCGCTCACGGTCACAGCGGGACGCGCCATTGTCGCGATTCCTCCGGCGGTGTCCGCTTTCATCGACTGGTCGCCGCTGCTGCCATCCCGCCGGGCCCAACTGTTGCAGCGTGCGCCCCAAGGCTCACTGGTCAAGGCGGAGGCCATCTACGACCGGCCGTTCTGGCGCGACGACAAGCTGTCCGGGCAGATCATCGCGGACGCCGGTCTCGCCCGGGCCACGTTCGACAACTCCCCGCCGTCGGGAACGCCCGGGATCCTCTTCGGGTTCATCGGTGGGACGGAGGCGCGGAGCTGGAACGACCAGTCGCCGTCGGCCCGGCGCGACGCGTTCCTTCAACAGCTGGCGCACTATTTCGGCCCGCAGGCCCGCAAGCCCAAGGACTACGTCGAGAAGAACTGGTCCGACGAGGAGTGGACGCGCGGTTGCCCGGTCGCCTACCTACCCCCGGGAGTGCTCTCCGATTTCGGTACCGCGATCCGCGAGCCGGTCGGGCGAATCCACTGGGCCGGCACCGAAACCGCCACATACTGGAACGGCTACATGGATGGCGCGGTCAGTTCCGGGGAGCGCGCGGCGCAGGAAGTCATCAAAGCCTGACACGCAATCCCCCGAAGTACCTGACGCGTAATCAGATTCCGCTAACATCCGATCTCATGGCCCAACGAACGATTGTTCTTCTTGAAGACGACCTCGGTGACGGGAACGCTGACGAGACCGTCGCTTTCGGTCTTGACGGACGGTCGTACGAGATCGATTTGTGCGCAAAGAACGCTGCGTCGATGCGGAAAGCGCTCGCGCCCTACGTGGCGGCGGCTCGCCGCGTGAGCGGCCGCGGCGCGTCCGTGACTCGCGGCAGAGCGGCATCGTCGGCCGGTCCCGATGCGGCAACTCTGCGCGCCTGGGCCATCGACAACGGATACGAGGTCAACACCCGGGGTCGGGTGTCGGCGGCGATCCGCGAGGCCTACGAAAACCGCTGACCGCCGGCTTGCGGCGAGCCGCAGTCAGATGAAGAGCAGTTGGGCACCCTCGGTCTTTTCAATGAATTCCGCCGCGCTGATGATGTCTTCGACATCGTCGCGCAGGTCATCAACGGTCAGGTTGTTCATGTCTGCTGACATCCGGCAGGCCCAGAGGTGGCCACCCGACGCCACGATCTGATCGAGGAAGTCCGGAACCTCGGGCACCCCGAGATCGGCGATCTGCTTCTTCAGCATCTTGGTGGCCATGCCCGTCATGCCGGTCATGCCGGTCATGCCGGTCATGCCGGTCATCGGGGCCAGCGCCTGCGGCAGGTGCGCGTCGCCGATAGGCAGATGCATCGCGGCGTTGCCCGCCGGGCCGAACTGCGGCTTGTGCATCCGCGACTTGGTGATCATGTCGAATCCCCAGAACGTGAAGCACAGCTGGGTGTCGACCCCCTCGCCCAGGAACGATCGCGGCGCCCTCTTGCGTCGTGGTCATGATGCTTACCTTTCTCAGACGCAGCCGTGAGGCTTGGGCAGCCCGGCGATGTAGGCCATCTTCTTGGCCGGCTTTTCGGGAACCGGACGAACTGCTCCTTGATCGGGGTCCCGCCTACCGTCTGAACGCGCCGGCTCGTCGCGGTTTCGCCCTGGGCCTGGTAGTCCTCGCGAAGGAAGTGAATGACCTTCCAGTGCGCCTCGGTCAGGTCGATGCCGATCTGGTGAGCCAGCACCTTGGCCAGGTCCTCGCTCCACTCGTCGTACTCCGTGAGAAAGCCCTCTTCGTCGACGTGCACGGTGTGGCCGTCGAGTTGTGTCACCGGCATGGCGTTCCTACCTCTTCACTGTCTGCCTGGGGCCTTGGGGCCCTGGGGCGCTGCGCGCTTACCGGCCATCGACATCAGCGCCGGCACCGGGACCGAACGGCCCCGGAGCAGCAGATGCCAATAGGCCCAGCGGAATCCGAGCTTGCCCCAGTGGTTGGCGCGGCTTTCCTCGAGCAGCGTGAACGGGCCGATGACCGGCACCGGGTACTTGCCGGGCAGCGGCTCGGTGTCGTAATTGAAGTCGTGCTCCAGGAAGTTGTCGGTGAACATCTCGATCAAGAAGTGCGCGACAGATCCGGCTTTCGAGGTGGGGATGTCCGAGGCGTCGCCCAGCGCGAAGACGGTGTCGTACGCCTTGGCAGCAGGGTGTTCTTGTCCACCGGTACGTAATTGAGCTCGTTGCCCAGACCCGATCGATGCGGTCGACCACGAAGTCGGATTCGAGGCGATGCCGCGGTCGCGCAGCATTCCGGCGAGGTGTTTCGAGGCCACCGGCTTGGTGGAGGCGCCATCCAGCGGGGTGACGTACGTGATGTCCACCCGATCGCGCATGCCCGACTCGCGGAAATGCGCGTCAGCAAGGAACGTGAACTCGAGCGGAGCCACCGGACATTTGATCGACATCTCGACGATGTGGACGACCAGCCGCCCGCCCTTCGACGACGCCAGCTTGTTGCGGCGCGCCATCGCTCCCTCGAGCGTGGAGAAGTCGAAAATGCTGACCTGCCACTCGCTTTCCGCCGTACCAGGGTCTGGTCCGGCCGGGGACTCACACCGGTGGCGATGACCAGATAGTCGTGGGGCAGGGTGTGCCCGTCGTCGAGTTGAACGAGCTGCTTTTCGGGATCCACCAGGTCGATGCCGGCGAGCACCAGGTGGACCCCATCCGGGATGAAGCGCTGCCTCGGCCGCACGAGTTCCTCGCGGGTGGTTGCCTGGAACGGCAGTAGCAGGAGGCCCGGCTGGTAGACGTGCTCGCCGTCCTGATCGACGACGGTGAGCTGCCATTCCTCCCGGGTCCCTCAGTCCTTCCCGGCGGGGTATACGGCTCACCGCCGACGGATGCGACCGCGCTAGGCCGATTCCTGAGCCAGCACCTGCTCGATGCGCTCGAGGGTGGCGGCCATCGCCTTGACGGTCTTGCCACGCGCCGGCCGGACGACGAACTTCACGACCTCCTGCGAGATGTCCCAGCTCTCGCGCACCCGCGTGCCGCCCTCGACCGGCTCGAGCTCGTAGCGCCAGATGCGGCCTCCGGCGAGCTTGCCGGGAAGCCGGCCCGGCGGCCTGGTCTGCCAGGCGATGCGGCGATCCGGCTCGAACTCGATGACGGTGCTTTCCATCGAGTACGGGATCCCGAGCTTCATCGACATGCCGAACTTCGCGCCCAGGGAGAGCTGCTGAGCCGGGGTCTTCACGCCTCGAACCGTGCCCGACCCATCGATCTGGGAGTGGCGGGCGGGATCGGCGAGGAGGGCGAAGATCCGGTCCGGCGACGCGGGAATCACCCGCTCGACCGTCTCGACGTCCTGTGCAGCTGCAGCGCCCGGAGCATTCATGATCGGGACGGTACCGGAGCGGGGACCAAGTGCCCCTCAAGGTGCTGATGGCGAGCTGTGACGAAGATGTCACCCTCAGCGACGCTCAAATCACCCCCGAACGGGCCGAAAAACTACCTGTGGACCGGAATCGTGCACGCACCGTACGCCGTTGGGCGATTCCGTCCTGCCTGGCGATTGCCCTGGTCACCGCCGCAGTGACGGCCCCCACGGTAACGGCGAAGCCGCACGCCGCGGCCGGCCCGGAAGCCCCCGCCGACGCCACCCTGGCTCGGGCGGCGGGTGGGCAGCTTCGGCCGGTCGTCCTGGTGGTCGGTGACAGCATCGTCGAGCAAGCCGCCGATTCCCTGCGCGCCGAGTCCAACTCCGGCGTCGAGGTCCGGGTGACCGACCGGATGGGAACCGCGCCCTGCGACTGGACCGGCGGTGACTTCGACGCGGCGCTCGCGGCGGCTCAGCCGACCGTGGTCGTGCTCGCGTTCAGCGGCAACGGCGGCGCGGCGTCCGACTGTGTCAACCCCAACGCCCCCTATCCGCTGGCTGACCTGCTGAACAACTACCGCGCGCACCTCACCGACCTGGCCAACCGGGCCACCGCGTTCGGTGCCGCCGTCGTGATCTCCACCTCGCCGGCGCGCAACCCGCTCGTCCCGGCCCCGCCGGCCGTCCCGACCGCAGCGGAGCGCGCCACGCCGATCCCGTTCTACGGCTTCCAGGGCGCGCCGCAGGTTCGCCAGCTCTACATCGACATGGTGCGGGCGTCCCACGGCCGCTGGCAGCTCAGTGATGCCGCCGCGCAGGCCCTGTCACCCGACTTCGTCTACCACCAGACGCTCCCCTGCCAGCCGGCCGACGGTGCGTGCCCGAGCGGAGTCGTCTCGGTCCGCAAGGGCGGGACCGACGCCATTCATCTCGACACCGCCGGCCACGGTGCCCGGCGATTCGCGCACGCCCTGGTGTCGGCAGCACTTGCCACTATCGGCGAACCCGTCGGCGCCTGACCCGTCCGGCCGACGGCGCGTCAGACGACCCGGCCCGGATCTCCCGAATCGGTGACGACGGGCAAGCCGGCGCGGGCCCACGCGTCCATGCCCCCGGCCACGTTCACGGCCTCGATCCCGGCCCGGATCAGCGCCTGGGTAGCGGCGGCGGACCGGGCGCCGACATGGCACACCACCAGCAGCGGCCGCCCTTCCGGCAGCCGGTCCAGGGCCAGCTCACCCATCGGAAGGTGCGTTGCGGAGGCGGCATGTCCGGCGTCCCATTCGTAGCCCTCACGCACATCGAGCAGGCCGGCACCCGCGGCGAGCAGCCCGCCGACGTCGGTGACGGAAACCTCCGGCAGTGCGCTCATGGCAGGTGCAGCGACGCGTTCTGCCAGTACTTCAGCAGTGCGGCGTAGGGAGCCTTGGTGGAGATCCGCACGTAGAAGAGCTGGTTGTCGTACGACCAGAGCAGGTACGAGGTTCCCGCCGAGGTGTAACAGATGATCTGCCCGTTGTTGACCTTCGGCGTTTCGGTGAAGTTCCAGGTGCCATGCTGCGGAACGGCCGAGCAGTCACCGGGCCGCGTCCGGAACACCGTGCTCTGGTCGGTGAGGGCCGAGCGCAGTGACGTGAGGTCAGCTGCGGCGTAGGCGTCGACGGCAGCGGGCACGGCCCCCGAGGCGCTCGGGGTTTGCACGCTTCCGGGAGCGCACGTGACGGCCGTCGTGAGGTGGGAATCGACGCCGGTGAGGATCGGCTGGCAGCTCGGCCCGTTCACCAGCCCCTTGGGCAGCTTCGCCACCAAAGCGTTCTCGGCGGCCGTCAGCGGCCGGATCAGCGCCATGATCTTGACGGGCGCGGTGACCTCCGAGGTCTGGCCGGCCTGGTTGACCGCCTGCACGGCGTAGCTGTGCGTGCCGGTGTCGCCGGCTTTGACGGTGAGCGTGGTCGAGCCCCCGGTCTGGGTTCCTATCCGATGGCCGTCCTGATACACGACGTAGTGATCGGTCTTGCCGGAGCCCGGGTTCCAGTGGATCGTCACCTCACCGCGCCCGGCCGTCACCGTGACGTTCCCGGGTATGCCCGGGGTCGCCTTCTTGTTGCCGACCAGCAGCAGCGTCACCACGACGGCGGCCGCGACGATCACGACGCCGCCGCCGAGCACGGCCAGCAGCTTGCCCTTGCTGCGCCGCCGGCCGGGCGGCGGCGACCCGCCCCCCGGCTGCGGGAAGGGGGTGGGCGTGACGGGCGCCCCGCCGAGCCGCTCGACTTCGCCGACGAGCTCGGCCATCGCGGGTGGAGGCGGCCCGTTCCAGGCGACGGTGTGGAACTGGCCCGGCGCTTCGACGGTCAGCGCCGAACTCGGCCCCCATCCACCGCTCATCGTGCTCGGCGTGCTCATCACATTGGAGGTGCGGATCAGCCAGACCAGCCGCTGCGCCTGATCGGGGGCGAGCTGCTCGGTGGAAACCGGGCCGTACTGCCGGAAGCCTCCGGGTGCGGCAGGGTCGTCACGGCGGAGTCCGATGCGATGGATCTCGGGACGGTTGGAAGGCGAGCCGTACGGCGCGGTCGGACCAGCCGGACCCGGAGCCCCGGGCGTCGACGCCGGAGACGCCATGGTCTGAGCGGGAGGCGCCGTGACGAGCGTGCGCGAGGCGCTGATCGACTCGCGGGCGGCCCGGGCCAGCTCGCCCGCGGAACCGTAGCGATCGTCCCGGCGCTTTGCGAGGGCCGTCATGAGCACCTCGTCGAGCGGCGCGGGAATGTCACCGACGTAGCGGCTCGGCCGCTGCGGGATCTCGTTCTGCATGGTGTGCCAGAACGATGCGACCGAATCGCCCTGCAGCGGTACCCGGCCGGTGATCATCTCGTAGAGAACGCAACCGAGCGCGTAGACGTCGACCCGGCGGTCCAGCTCGCCGGAGCGCATCTCGAACTGCTCGGGAGCCGCGTAGTGCAGCGTGGCGACCACATCGCCGACGCCCGTGAGGCCCAGCGAATCGGCGGCGGAGCGGGCGATCCCGAAGTCGGTCAGCAGGGCGCGCTCATTGCCCAGCACGTCGCGGGCGACCAGGATGTTGGCCGGTTTGACGTCACGGTGCAGCAGACCGCGGGCGTGGATGGCGTCGAGCCCGGCGGCGACGCGTTCGATGAGGCCGACCGCCCGGGCCACCGGCAAGCGGCCTTCGGCTTGGAGGAGCTCAGCCAGATCGCGACCCTCGACGTACTCCATCGCAATCCACAGCCGCCCGTCGTCCTCACCCCGGTCGTAGACCCGGACGACAGCCTCGTGCTGCACCTGGCAGGCGAGATCTGCCTCGCCGCTGAACCGCTGACGGTAGATCTCGTTGCGGGAGAGCTCCTCGGACATCAGCTTGAGCGCATCCGAACGGGGAAGCCGGGGGTGGCGGGCCAGGTACACATCCCCCATCCCGCCGCGGCCGATGAGACGGTCGACCCGGTATCCGGCGAACACATCCCCGGGCGTCAGCATGGACGCATGCCCTCCGGACGTCCCCCGCGCGCCTGCATGGGCCCGATTATGTACGCCAACCCGGCACCAATCAGGTGATTCGAGCTCCCGCGATCGGCGAGCCGAGCGCACCGCCGATCGTCGGCCTCGACCTCGCCTGGGGCAGCCGGGCCCGAACCGGAGTCGCCGTGCTCGACGGGTCCGGCGAGCTGCGCGTGCTGGAAAGCGTCCGCAGCGACGACGAGATCGACGACGTCATAGCGCCGTTCATCGGAGGACCCTGCGTCGTCGGTATCGACGCCCCGCTGCGCGTCGTCAACCCCAGCGGCCGGCGCCCGTGCGAGGCCGACCTGACCCGCGCGTTCGCGGCGCAGCACGCCGGCACGTACCCGTCGAACACCGGGCTCGCTCACTTCGCCGGCGGAGGCCGGGCTGCCGCACTGGCCCGCCGGCACCGGCTCGACACCGACGGGACGGTGCCTCCCGAGCCGGGGCAGCGGCGGGCGCTCGAGGTCTACCCGCACAGCGCCGCGGTCGCCCTGTTCGACCTCGATCACGTGCTCAAGTACAAGGCCAGAAAGGGACGGACGCTGGCGAGCCGGCGTGCGGCGCTCGACCGGCTGGTGGAGTTGCTCTCCGGTCTCGATGACCGGGCGCGCGGAACGGGCTTGCCGCACCTTTGCGCGCCGGAACTGTTCGCGTCACTGCGCCGCGAGATTGCACAGACGCCGACCGGGGCCGCCCTGCGCCGGCTGGAAGACCCGATCGACGCGATCCTGTGCGCTTACGTAGGAGCGCTTTTCCTGGCCGGGCGGGTCTGCGTCGTCGGCGACAGCGAGACCGGCGCGATCGTGACCCCTGTTCAGGAACGTCATCGCGCGCTCCTCGGCCTGCCGCCGTGCCCGGCCCACGCGGGTGATCCGGCGCTCGCCGGCTCACAGATCTGCTCGCCGCCGGCGGGTTCGCGCTAGCGGCGAATGGGGACCAAGAACAAGGACACGATCAAGGCAGATCCCTAGTAAACGGAGGTTTCATGTCGCTCACCGACGAAGACATCATCACGACTCGGACGGCCGCCTCGTACCCGGTCAGCATGGCCGACGCCGACCAGACCGACGCCGGCGCCGATGCCGACCAGACGGACGCGGACGCCGACCAGACCGACTCCGACGCTGACCAGACGGACAGTTGAGCGAGCCCGATCCCCTCGAGTCCGGTGCGGCGCTTCGGCGTTGCACCGGGCTCACCCGGGACGCGTTCGGTAGCGCGTTCTGGGCCCGTGAGCCTTTGCTGTCACACCACCCGGAGGGCTTCGCCGATCTGCTGTCCGCGGCCGACGTCGACGAGCTCGTCGGCGCACGGGGATTGCGCACACCGTTCTTCCGGGTCGTCCAGGGCGGCCACAGCGTCGGCGGGACGACGCGGGCCGCATCCGCCGGCAACCGCCGCATCACCGACCTGGTCTCGCCCGACGCCGTGCGCGAGGCATACGCCGCGGGCGCCACGCTGATCCTGAACTCGCTGCATCGCATTCACCCGCCGCTGGTGCGCTTTTGCCGGGAGCTGGCCGCCGAACTCGGCCACGGAACCCAGTGCAACGCCTACGTCACCCCACCCGGATCGCAGGGCTTCGGCGCGCACCACGACACCCACGACGTCTTCGTGCTGCAGGTCGACGGGAGCAAGCGCTGGAACGTCCACGCGCCGCTGCTGACGCTGCCTCTCACGTCCCAGCCGTCCAAGGCACTCGCCGGCGACGCGCCGCTGATCGCGGACGGCACCCCTCCCCTGCTGTCGGTGACGCTCGGCCCCGGTGACGCGCTCTACCTTCCGCGCGGCTACATCCATGCCGCCGAGACCAATGAGCAGCGCTCGATCCACCTCACCGTCGGCGTGCTGGCGACCACGGCCTACGACGTCGTGCGCGACGTCGTCGAACTGCTCGCCGGAGACGAGTCCTTCCGCCGCCCCCTTCCGCTCGGCGGCGCCGATGCGCAGCTGTCGGCGGTGGCCGGCATCGTCGCCGACGCGGCCGGCTGGCTACAGGCGCTTTCCGAGGACGCCGCCCGCGACGCGGTGCGCCCGCGCGTCAGCAGGCAGGGCGGCCCTGAACCACTCGGCATGCTCGCCGCAGCAGACGCCCTGCTCGCCTTCGACAAGGAGACGTCGGTCCGGCCGCGGCGCGGCCTCGTCACCTCACTCGTCCATGACGAGCCCGGGCGGTTGCTGCTGAAGCTGCCTGACCGGGAGCTGTCGTTGCCGGGCTACCTGGAATCGGCGCTACGCACCTTGTTGCACCGGCGGTGCCGGGTCAGTGAGCTCGACCTGCCGGTGGACGACGCGCTCGTGCTGGTGCGGCGCCTGCTGCGCGAAGGCGTGGTGACGGTCGCCCCGTGACGCGCCCATGACCGTTCCCGTTCGGGCTCCGCTGCCGCCGGCGGATTTTCGCTGCGCCGACGCGGCTTTCGAGCGGGACGAGCCGATGTTCGCCACCGCCAGTCACGTGCAGCGGTGGCTACTCGTCGAGCAGACCGGACCGTTTTCGGGAGAGTCGGTTCCGGCCGGACGCATCGGGCGCGCAGCCCTCGGTCATCTCTCGCGCCTCGCGCGCAACGTGCGGGCGCGGCTCGTGCTCATCCGCCGCCCGCCGGGGGTAGCTGTCGAGAACGGCCTGCGCGCGTACTACGCCGACGTACGCCCGGGCTGGGAAGGCCTGGCGACCATGCTCGTGGACGAGGCGGCGCTCACCGAGCTGAACCTCGACGACCTGGGATGGACCCCGGTCAACACGTCGCTGTACCTGGTCTGCACGCACGGCAAGCACGACCCGTGCTGCGCGATCCGCGGTCGGCCGGTCGCGGCGGCATTGGCGAACGAGCTGGAGCCGGGCCGGATCTGGGAATGCAGCCACGTCGGCGGCGACCGGTTCGCCGGAAACGTCGTGGCGCTGCCATCCGGTCTCTATCTGGGCAGGGTCGAGGCCGACGAGGTGTCGGCCGTGGTGGAGCTGATCGATTCCGGCCGGGTGCCGGTGCACTACCTTCGCGGGCGAAGCTGCTTCATCCCCGCAGTGCAAGCGGCGCAGCATTTCGCCCGGACGCAAGCGGGCCTCCGCGCGCTCGACGCGATCGGCGACCTGGTCCCGATGAGCGTCGCCGAGGCCAAAGGCGACGGCCCCCATGCCTGGACCGCGACCCTCGCGACCGATGCCGCACCGGTCAGCATCACCGTGCGGCGCTGCACGTCGGCCCAGCCGGTGCAGCTGACCTGCCACTCGACGGACGAGAAGTTCTACCCGACGTTCGAGCTCGTGCGGGTCGAGCGCTAGGCCGCCGGTTCGACGACGACCTCGACGCCGTCGCCGGCGAACGACAGCATGCCGGCGATGGCCGAAAGGTCCCCGAAAGGCTCTTCGTAAACCCAGGCGGCATCCGCGACGCCCGCGACCGTGTAGTACGACGCAACCCCCTTGTACGGGCACACCGTTGTGGTCTCGCTGCGCGCCAGCGTCTCCGGGCGCACCGCGTCGAGCGGGACGTACCAGCGCGGTGCCAGGCTCGTCTCGAAGAGCTTGACCGGCTTGTCGGTCTCGGCGACGACCTCACCGCCGACGCGCACGGTGACCCGGTCCGACGCCCGCCTGACGTCGCAGCGGTGGTAGGGGTCGCGCGGGTGGCCGAAGACCTCCTCGTCCTCCTCGAACCAGGCGTCCATCCGATCGAAGTAGAAAGCGCGCATGCCCTCGATGGCGGCCACGCCGGGAAGCGGAGCCGGGTAGCTCCAGCAGACGTCGGTCTCGGTGCGATCGCCGACGGTGAGCGTCCAGTACGACGCGTCGCCCTTGAACGGGCAGTGCGTGCTGGTCTGCGTGGGAGTCAGCAGGTCGGCGCGGACGTCGGCCGCGGGGATGTACCACTGGCCGATGATGTTGCTCTCATAGAGCACCTTGGCGCCGCGGGTGTCGACGACCGTCTCGCCGCCTACGACGGCCCGCACGCGCTGCGGAACGTCCTCGATGTAGATGATGTGCTGCGGCGAGCTCGCGTCGATGTCGAAGTTGAAGGTGCCGGAGCGGCGGCGGTTCAGCGGGCCGGTGCCGAGTGTCAGGCTCATGGCTTGGGTCAACGCCCTCGGCCGAGGACTATTTCACCGGCAGTACTTCACTGGCAGTACTTCACTGGCAGTACGGGCACCAGTACAGATTTCTGCCGACCATCACCTCGGTACGGATGGGTGTTCCACAGACGCGGCACGGCTCACCCGCGCGCCGGTAGACGTAATGCGAATCCTCGCGTCGCGGGCGACGGCGCCATCCCGCCGGCCGATCCTCCGGCAGGGTCGTGATGATCCGGCCGTCCCGCACGCCCAGCCGCATGAGCTGCACCAGATCCGTCCACAGCCCGGCGAATTCGGCCGCGCTCACGTCACGGCCCAACCGGAACGGTGAGAGCCGTGCCCGGTACAGCACCTCCGCGCGATAGACGTTGCCGACGCCGGCGATCACGGCTTGATCCATCAGCAGCGCGCCGATGGCCGTGCGGCTGCGCGACAGGCGCGACCATGCCCGCTGCGGATCAGCCCGCGACTTCAGCGGATCGGGGCCGAGCCGCGCCAGCAGCGCCTTCACCTCGCCGGGCAGCATCAGCTCGCAGGCGGTGGGCCCGCGCAGATCCGCGTAGCTGCCCTGTCCGGTGAGCCGAAGCCGGAGCGCCCCGCGCGGCTCCGGCGCCGGAAGCTGCCCCGGGACGAACGTGCCGTACAGCCCGAGATGCACGTGCAGGCGCTCGGGAAGGCCGCCGAAGCGGTACAGCAGGTGCTTACCGTAGGGCTCGACGCTCGCCAGAACGCGCCCGCTGATCAGGGCCGCTCCCTCGGCGAACCGGCCCTGCGGGCTTTCCGCGCACACCACGCTGCCGCCGAACAGCCGGCGATGTTCGCGGGCCAGGCGGTGGATGGTGTGTCCCTCGGGCATGATGGCGAGCGTGCCTAACCGGCCCGGCCCCGGACAACATCGCCCGCCGCATGACGCGAGTCACGCCAAGGACGGGCTCGGTGGTCTCGTCGGGGCAGGGCCGTCGAAAGTGGGGATCGACGGCGCGATGCGGGCCCGCGATGTGGCTCGGCCGACTCCGCAGGACCTCGCCGACGCCGAGCACGAGCTGGTGATCCGGCACGCCGCGGCGCGGGTCGAGAGCCGCCCGCTCCCCCACGGCATAGCGCCCGCCCCGCCGGTCGGGGATCGTCCCGTCGTTGCCGTGCGCCCCAAGCAGGCGCGTCCGACCCCGCATCCCCCGCAGCGCAGGGCGACGGATCAGCCACCGACGGACGCCGGCGGGAGCACGCCCGAACGTTCGTAATCGGTCAGCATGGCGATGCGCCGCACGTGGCGAGGCTCCTCGGAGAACGCCGTCGCGAGGAACACCTCCGCGAAACGGATGGCGTCTTCCAGCGGATACATCCGAGCGCCGAGGCTGACGACGTTGGCGTTGTTGTGCAGCCGGCCCAGCTGCGCCGTTTCATCGCTGAAGGCCAGAGCACAGCGCACGCCCGGAACCTTGTTCGCGGCGATCGCCTCGCCGTTGCCGGAGCCGCCGATGACGATCCCGAGCGATCCCGGTTCGGCAGCCGTCGCAGCGGCAGCGGCCATCACGTACGGCGGATAGTCGTCATCGGAGACGTACGTCGCCGGCCCATGATCGACGGCTTGGTGACCGAGCTCGCCAAGGCGCGCGATCAGCGCCCCTTTGAGCTCGAATCCGGCGTGGTCGGAACCCAGGTGAACGCGCATATTCAGCAGTCTGCCGTACCGCGTTTCGAGCGCTTCGGCTCAGTCGAACATCGGCCGTTCGTCACGGGTGCGCTTGAGCTCGTAGAAGCCCGGGGTCGTGGCGACGGCCAGCACGCCGTCCCACAGGCGCCCCGCGTCTTCACCCTTCGGGCACGGGGTGACGACCGGGCCGAAGAACGCGGTGCCCGCCACGGCGATGATCGGGGTGCCGACGTCGGTGCCGACCCGTTCGATCCCGTCCTGGTGACTGGCCCGGACCTCCTCGTCGAAGTCGGTGCTGCCGTAGGCGTCGACGAGGGACTCGGGCAGGTTCGCGTCAGCCAGGGCCTGCTTGACCACATCGGGCTCCAAGCGCTTGCCGCCGGGGTGGGCGAGGTTGCCGAGCGCCGTGTAGAGGTCGGCGAGCAGCTCGTTCACGCTGCGCCCGTCGACCCCGTCGCCGCCCTCACGCTGGCGCCGAGCAGCAGCGATGCACACCCGAGCCGGACCCCAGGCGCGCTTCATCGCCGCGTTGTACTTCTCGCCGAGGTCACGATCCTCGTTGAGCACCGCCAGGCTCATGACGTGCCATCGGATCGTGACCGGACGCACCTGCTCGACCTGCAGCATCCACCGCGACGTGAGCCACGCCCACGGGCACAGCGGATCGAACCAGAAATCAGCGAAAGTGGTGTCTGAGCCGTCTAAAGCGGCGGATTCGGTCACGTAAGCAAGCGTATGGCGCGCGCATCATGACGTTCGCCCGAAAAGAATGGAAAGATTTGCCCACCATGGCTGACAACCTCACCCGCGATGAAGCCCGGGCACGCGCGTCATTACTGAACGTCTCGTCCTATGACGTGGAGCTGGATCTCACCGGCCCCGGCGAGACCACCTTCCGGTCGCTGACGACCGTGACATTCACCTGCCGCGCGCCCGGGTCGTCGACCTTCATCGAGATCGCCTCACCCGGGCTGCGCGGCGCGACGCTGAACGGCGCCGCTCTCGACCTCAGCAGCTTCGACGGCAGCCGGCTCGCGCTTCCCGCCTTGGCCGAGGCGAATGTGCTGGTCGTCGACGGTGACTGCGCCTATTCGCGCACCGGCGAAGGGTTGCACCGCTTCGTCGACCCGGTCGATGGCGAGGCCTACCTGTACAGCCAGTTCGAGACCTACGACGCCCACCGCATGTACGCCTGCTTCGACCAGCCCGACCTGAAGGCCAACTTCTCGCTGCGGGTGAAGGCGCCGGACCACTGGACCTGCGTCAGCAACGGGGTCGGTCATCACCACGGAGATGGGGTCTGGTCCTTCGAGCAGACGCCGCGCGTCTCGACGTACATCACCGCTCTGATCGCCGGTCCGTACCACTCGGTGTACGACCAGCACGACGGCATCGATCTCGGGCTGTTCTGCCGCAAGTCGCTGGCCGAGTTCCTCGACCCGGACGAGCTGTTCACCGTCACCAAGCAGGGCTTCGACTTCTTCCACCGGGTCTTCGACTACCCGTACCCCTTCGGCAAGTACGACCAGCTCTTCGTCCCCGAGTTCAACGCAGGGGCGATGGAAAACGCGGGCGCCGTCACCTTCCTCGAGGACTACGTGTTCCGGTCGAAGGTCACGGATGCCCGCCGGGAGCGCCGCGCCGAAACGATCCTGCACGAGATGGCCCACATGTGGTTCGGCGATCTCGTCACGATGCGCTGGTGGGACGACCTGTGGCTGAACGAGTCGTTCGCGACGTACGCGTCCGTGCTCGCCCAGGTCTCGGCCACCCGCTGGAAGAACGCGTGGACCACGTTCGCCACCACCGAGAAGTCGTGGGCCGCCCGCCAGGATCAGCTCCCGTCGACGCATCCGATCGTGGCCGACGCGGTCGACATGGAAGCCGTCAAGACCAACTTCGACGGCATCACCTACGCCAAGGGGGCGAGCGTGCTCAAGCAGCTCGTCGCCTGGGTGGGTCAGCGCGAGTTCCTCGCCGGGCTGCGCAACTACTTCCGGCGCTACGAGTACGACAACACCACCCTGCGCGACCTGCTGGACGAGCTCGAGGTGGCGAGCGGCCGTGACCTCAACGGATGGTCGAAGGAGTGGCTGGAGACCACGGGCGTCAACACGCTCCGCGCCCGCTTCGAGACCGACTCCTCCGGCATCTACACCGCGTTCGACGTCGTCCAGGAAGCCGTGCCCGAGCACCCGACGCTGCGCTCGCACCGGATCGCGATCGGCCTGTACGACCGCACCCCGTCCGGCCTCGAGCGGCGCGAGCGGGTCGAGCTCGACGTCGCAGGGGCACTCACCGAGGTGCCCAAGCTGGTCGGCGCCCGCCAGCCCGACCTGCTGCTACTGAACGACGACGACCTGACTTACGCCAAGATCCGGCTCGACCCGCGGTCGCTCGACACCACGATCGAGTCGATCGGAGACGTCAACGAGTCGCTCGCCCGCGCCCTGCTGTGGGGCGCCGCGTGGGACATGACCCGCGACGCCGAGATGGCTGCTCGTGACTTCCTGCGTCTGGTGCTCGGCGGCCTGCCCGCCGAGGACGACATCAGCATGGTGCAGACCCTGCTGGCCCGGGCGTCGCTCGCCATCGACGCGTACGGCGATCCGGCGTTTCGCGCCCAGGCGCGCCAGCACCTCACCGACGGGGTGCTCGGCCTGCTGCAGAGCGCCCCGGCGGGCAGTGACCACCAGCTGGCGCTGCTCTACACGTACGCCACCGCCGAGGATGCCGCTGGGCTGGACCGGGTGCGGGCCATTCTCGACGGCCAGGAGGAGCTGCCCGGCCTCGAGCTCGACACCGAGCTGCGCTGGCACCTGCTGATCGAGCTGGCGGCCCACGGCCGAGCGACGAGCGACGACATCGCCGCCGAGCTCGCGCGGGACGCCACGGCGGCGGGTGAGAAGCGGGCGGCCTCGGCACGTTCGGCCATTCCGACCGCTGATGCCAAGGCCGAGGCCTGGGCCGCCGTCGTCGACCGTGACGACCTGTCCAACCACATGCAGGTGGCGACGATGCGTACCTTCTGGCGTTACGAGCCCGAGCAGCTCGAGGTCACGAAGCCGTATGTGGCCAAGTACTTCGACGCGGTCGGCGACGTGTGGCGCCAGCGCTCGATGGATTCGGCGCAGACGTTCACCGAGCTGCTCTTCCCCTCGACGGTCATCAGCCCGGAGACGGTGGAGATGGTCGACCGTTACCTGCAGGAGCAGTCGCCGCAGCCCGCGCTACGCCGGATGCTGGTCGAAGGTCGCGATACCGTCGCCCGTGCGTTGCGGGCCCGGGCGTACGACAGCCAGCACGGGTGATCGCCGCTAGTCGTTGAGCGTCTGAAACAGGACGTGGTCCTGCCAGACCCCGGCGATGTTGAGGTACTTCGGCGCCAGGCCGATGCGCACGAACCCGTTGCGTAAGAGCACGCGTTGGGAACGTTCGTTGTTCACCAGCGTTCCGGCCCCGATGCGGTGCAGGCCCATCTCCTCGAACGCGATCCGCTTGATGTTGGCCAGGGCCTTCGAGGCAAGCCCCCGGCCGTTCGCGGTCTCGGCGAGCCAATAGCCGACCCGGCAGGACAGGAACGGCCCGCGCTCGATCGAGTTCAGCGTGATCCGGCCGGCAATCCGGCCGTCGTCGTCGAGGATCACGTGCGGCAGCCGGCGGCCGGCCTCGTGCTCCTGGAGCATCTGGTGGATCAGGGTGAGCTGGGAGTCCACGGTGAAGTACGCGTCGGGCCGGACCGGCTCCCACGGGGCGAGAAATTCCCGGTTGGCCAGGGCCAGCTCCGCCAGGGCGGGAGCGTCGTCGGTATGCACAAGTCGGGTTGCTGTCACGGTTCCACCATGCCCGCGAGCGCACCGGCTTTACCGAAACCGAACATTCGCCAAATGCTCGGAGTGGGCGGCGGGGCCGAACATCGAAGCATGACGAGCCGGGCGGACATGACGCTGCTCCTGCGGCGTGCCGGCTTCACGCCGACCCGCGCCGAGGTCGACGCGGCCGCGGCGCGCGGGGCGCAGGCGTACGTCGCCGATGCCCTGACCCCCGGCCTGCCCGACGCCGGCGCTGACGCCACCCCGCCGCCGCAGCTCGACGACCCGGCGGAATCGATCAAGGCACTGTCGAAGAAGGCGAGCCCGACGCAGCGCGCGGCCACCCGCAAGCAGCTGCGCCGCCAGTCGCTCGAGCTGGCCGTGTGGTGGATCCAGCGGATGGTCGCGGCCAAACGGCCGTTCACCGAGAAGATGGCGTTCTTCTGGCACACACACTTCGCGACGTCGGTGCAGAAGGTGCACTCGCCGGCGCTGATGATGGGCCAGCAGGACATCTTCCGCCGCCAGGGTCTCGGCGCCTTCGACGATCTCGTGCTCGCCGTCGCCCAGGATCCCGCGATGATGCTCTGGCTCGACACGATCCGCAGCAGCAAGGCCGATCCCAACGAGAACTTCGCCCGCGAGATGTTCGAGCTCTTCGTCCTCGGCCACGGCAACTACGCCGAGCAGGACGTCCGCCAGGCCGCCCGCACGTTCACGGGATGGCGTTGGACGCCCGCCGGCGGCTTCCGCGTCGCCGCCCGGCTGCACGACGACGGCAGCAAGACCGTGCTGGGGCGCACCGGGAACCTCGGCGGCGAGGACGTCATCCGGCTGGCTGCCGCCGAGCCCGCGTCGCAGCGCTGGATCGCCAGCCGCATCTGGAGCCGCTTCGGAGCGCACGCCGCGCCGGCGGATGACGCCGTGAGCGCCCTGCTCGCCGCCGCACCACCGAAGCCGCTCGCGGAGCTGTTTCGCGCCGCGCTCCTGTCCCCTTCCCTGACCACCCCGAACGTGCGCGCCGGCCTGCTCAAACAGCCTGTCGAGTGGGTCGTCGGTGCGCAGCGGGCACTGGGCACCACGCTGGCGGCCAAGAAGATCCTGCAGACGCTGGGCAGCCTCGGGCAGCTCCCCTTCGCACCCGCGTCGGTCGGAGGCTGGCCGGAAGGCATGGCCTGGCTGTCCACGTCGGCCACCGAAGCCCGCGTGACGTTCGCCGTCGCGCTCGCCTCGGCTGCCGATCTTTCACCGATCGCCGACGAACCGTCCGCCGCACGCATCGACGCACTCGCCGACCTGCTCGCGGTCGACGGCTGGACCCAGCGCACCCGGCAGGCGCTCGACACGGCGGCCGGCGACCCGGCGCGGCTGACCACCCTCGCGCTCATCAGCCCGGAGTACCAGCTCGCATGAACCCCACCCCGCTCCCCCACCAGCCCCGGCCGTCGCAACGACCGTCGCACCGGCGCCGGCTGACCCGGCGCGGATTCCTGACGGCCAGCGGCGTCGTCGGCGCGGCCGGCATCGCGGGCGGCGCGGCCTGGGCGTCGCTCGCGGCCTCCACCGGCACCCGCGACGTCAACACAACAGCCGCACCCGGCGCCGGCACCCTGGTCCTGATCACGCTCTACGGCGGCAACGACGGGCTCGACACCCTCGTCCCCGCCGCCGATCCGGCCTACCAGAAGGCCCGCGGCACCCTCGCCATCGCCGAACACGACGCACTCCCGCTGGCGGACGGGCTGGCCCTGCACCCGTCGCTCGCCCGCCTCAAGCGCCGTTACGACGCCAACGCGGTGGCGATCGTGCGCGGCGTCGGCTACCCGCAGCCGGACCACAGCCACTTCCGCTCGATGTCGATCTGGCAGACGGCGTCACCGCAAACCGCGATCTCCTCCGGTTGGCTCGGACGCTGGCTCGACGCGACCGCGCAGGACGCCGCGAACAAGGGCGGGCCGATCCAGGCCGTCGGGGTCGGAGCGACCTTGACCCCGGCGCTCGTCGGGCAGCGCAGGTCGGCGGCCGCCGTGCCGCTCGGAACGCTCGCAGTCCCCGGCGGCGCGCTCGGCAGGAGCATCCGGGCGCTCTATCAGCCCACCGGATCATCCGGAGGCGCGACGCTGCTGGACGCCGTCGCCGGCGTCGACAACGACTACCTCTCGGTCGCCGACCGGCTGGGGCCGCTCCTCGGTACCTCCGGCGGCGATGGCAATGACACCGGGGGCGCCGATCTCGCCACCCAGCTCGGGATCGTCTCCCGGCTCATCCGCGCCGGCGTCCCCACCCAGGCCTACGCCGTCAGCATGGGAGGCTTCGACACCCACGCCGGCGAGGGGCCGACCCACAAGCAGCTGCTCGCGGACCTCGACAGCGCGCTGGATACGTTTCTCACCTCGGTCGCGGGCTCACCCCACGCCGCACGCCTCGTCGTCATGGTCTACAGCGAGTTCGGCCGGCGGGTCGTCCCGAACGCCAGCGGCGGCACCGACCACGGCACGGCAGCACCGGTCATCCTCGCCGGACCCGGCGTGCGCGGCGGCATGTACGGCGAGCAGCCCAGCCTGACCCGGCTCGGAACCGGCGCCGACGACGGCGACCTCATCGCCACCACCGACTTCCGTGACGTCTACGCCACGGTGCTCAGCGACGTGCTCGGCACCGACCCGGGCGCCGTGCTGGGCTCCGGACGCCGATCGCTCGGCTTCGTGAAGGCCTGACGCCGGCGAGCGGAGGTGTCAGCGGACCGGCACGCCCTCGATCTGCGGCGCGGCGGCTTCCTGACCGCGGGCCCCGGCGGCGTCCGCCAGCTGCCGCAGCCCGTTGACCAGACCGCCGACCAGATCACCGACCCCGAAAGCGGCCGTCATGGTCAGCACCACCAGGCCGGCCGCCTGGTCGGTGATCCGCCGCTTGGCAGCCGCCGTCGTCATGATCTCGACGATCCGCCGGCCGGGTGCGACCAGGATCAGGACCCCCGCCTCACGCGTGTTCTCCGTGAGGTTGGCGAGCAGATGCTCGGCTTCGAGCCGCGGATCACCGTCGAACTCGCCGACGCGCACCCAAAAGTGCAGTCCGGTCTGGCTCTCGGCGGAACGGCGCGCACGCTCGACGCGCTCGTGCTGCTCGCGGGTGAACGCCTCACCAGCGGCCACTGGCACCTCCGGCTCCGGGGAGAGCGGCCCGCTGGGCCCCTTGCTCCAGGACAGACTCGTCGCCGAACCAGACCGGCTCGAACGCCCATGGCCGGCCCGGGCGGTAACGCCGGCCCGATCCGCGCTGCGGGCGGAATGCCAGCAGCGCCGCAATGATCAAGCCGAGCAGCGGGAAGCCGATGAAAAACAGCACCTCGAGCGGAACGCTCAGCGACTCAGGGCTGCCGACGTCGCCGATCTGCCCGATCCGATTGACGTTGTTGATGTCATTGCCGGAGGAAGCGGCTGCCGGAAGCGCCGGCAGCAGCACAACCATCACGGCCAACGTCACGAAGGCACCGCGAATCCCGGCTCTGATGCGGCGGCTGCGCCCGGAAGTGGTCACGCTCCGAGGCTAACCGAGCAAACGGGCGGATGGTGTGCCGACCCCCGGGCAACACACCATCCGCTGATGTCGGCTTTCGCGACGCTCAGGACGATTCCTGCTTCCTGCCGTCACTGTTTGTAACGACGGCCGGGTCGGCGGGCGGAGCGGCGGCCAGTGCCCGGGCCAGTTCGGCCGTTCCCGGGGCGGAGCACAGTTCGGCGCGCGAGAGGATCTGCCCCTGGCCGTCCGCCACCGGCAGCCGCCAGTTCGGGTACTCGTCCACGGTTCCGGGCAGGTTCGGCTGCCGGAGGTCGCCGACGGCATCCCCGAGGGCGGCGAGCAGCACCCGCGACGGGCTGAGCGCCAGCAGCTGGTGCAGCGCCAGGATCTGTTCCGCCAGGGTGCCGTGGCCGGACAGCCCCTTCCCTTCGAGCAGCGCGGCCATCTCCGCCCGCTCCCGCGCCGAGTTCGCCGCCTCGGCAGCCGGGTCGTTCAACAGGCCCAGGTCGGCGCGGACGCGCACGTGCTCGCCGGTGAGGAAGCCGGCGGACGTCGGCAAGTCGTGCGTGGTGACGGACGCCACCGCTTCGGGCCGCCACTGCTCGGGAGGGATGAGCGCGCCGTCGTCATCGCGCTCGAACCAGAGCACGGTCGACCCGAAGACGGCACGCTCCTGGAGCATCTGACGCACCTGGCGCGGCACCGTGCCGAGATCCTCACCGACCACCAGCGCGCCCGCGCGTTCGGCCTCGAGCGCGATCACGCCGAGCAGCGCGTCGGCATCGTAGGAGACGTAGCTTCCGTCAGCGGCCGAGCTGCCCTCGGGCACCCACCACAGCCGAAAAAGCCCGAGAATGTGGTCGATCCGCAGACCGCCACCTCCCCGCAGCACGGCACGCACCATTTCCCGCAGCGGCGCGTAGCCGGACTCGGCCAGCCGATCCGGGCGCCACGGCGGCAAGCCCCAGTTCTGCCCCTGCTGGTTGAAACTGTCCGGTGGCGCCCCGACGCTGAAGCCGGTCGCGAGTTCGCACTGCAGCGCCCAGGCGTCCGCCCCTCCCGGATCCACCCCGACGGCAAGGTCGTGCACGACGCCGACGCGCATCCCGCTTTCGCTCGCCGCCTTTTGCGCCGCCTGCAGCTGCTCGGTGCAGCAATGCTGCAGCCAGCGGTGGAAGGCGACCCGGGAGGCACGTTCGGCGCGGGCTGATTCCACCGCCGGACCGTGCGGATCCTGGAGGGCGTCGGGCCAGGACCGCCATCCGGGGCCGTGGCGCTCCGCAAGCGCGCACCACAGCGCGAAATCATCGAGTGCGCGACTGTTCTCGGCCTCCGGCCGCTCGCCCGCGAAGCCGAAAAGCAGCTCGAGCGCGGCCGCCTTCGCCGTCCACACGGCGTCGCGATCGATCCGCTCGCCCATCGGCAGAGCTGCGCCCAGATCGTCGACCTGGGCGCGGACGTCAGCCGGAGCCGCCGCGTATTCGGGCAGCAGCTCGGGCCGCAGATACAGCGGGGAGCTGAACCGCCGGGACGCCGGGAAGTACGGCGAGTTCTGGATGGGCGTGACCGGAGCGACGGCATGCAGCGGGTTCACCAGCAGCAGGCCGGCGCCTTGGGCGGCGCTCCAGCGGGCCAGCTCCGCGAGGTCGGCGTAATCCCCCATGCCCCACGCGCTGCGGACCGCGTACAGCTGAACCATCCAGCCCCACAGCCTCGTGTCCGGCAGCGGCAGCTGATCGGGTGCGACGATCAGCGGCACGTCGGCAGCGACGCGAGAGTCGACGAAGGCAAGCAGGCGATGGTCACCGAGCGGCAGCCCGGCCGGGATACGCAGCAGCCGCTCGACGTGCTGCCCGGCGTCGTCCCGGTCGTTGACCGGTCCGGGTGCCAGGGTGGTGACGCGCTCGGTCCCGTTGCCGGCACCCGTCACGAGGTGGATCTCGGCGCGCACCGACGAGCCGGCGGGGCAGCGCATCGCCACCGGCCGTGGGGCCCCGCGCCGCACCACGACCGTCGGCGGCAGCGTGCGTTGCCACGATGCCGCCGTGTAGGTCGCGAGCGCGTCGGCCGGATCCGACGCGTCGATGCCCAGTCCCCCGAGCACCCTGCGGACGGTTTCCTCGGCGACCGCTACCGGACGGTGTGCCCAGTCTTCGTATTCGGTGGCGACCCCACATGCTCGGGCAAGAGTCTCGAGCGAGGGATCCATGGGAGCTGCCTACCCTTCGATGGGCACTTCAGTGGGTGTCCTCGCCGTCGCCGGATGATCCACACGGTAGCCGCGCAGCTCCTGCCAGATCGCGTTCAACGCGTCGAACTTGCCGTGCAGCGAAGGCCATTCGTGCCCGAGGGCCTTGAGCAGAACGACGTCCAGGGTCGAGCCGGGCGCAAGGCGCCGTCGTTCGAGCGCGGAATCCGGCATGACCGTGTGGGTGTACTCCGAGTAGCCGCCGTCATAGGGGACGGTCCGGTCGCGCAAGCCGTGCAGATCGACGACGTGCACCGGGTTCGGGCACTTCACCAGCAGCGCGCCGGCCATCACCCCGGCGCCGGCGAAGACGTCGTGGGTCTGGCACACCGCCCGCCACGCCATCATGCCGCCGTTGGAGAAGCCCACGACGTACACGCGGTGAAGATCGACGGGCGTGAGCGTCGCCACGTAGTGCACCAGGTCGACGAGGTAGCCGACATCGTCAGCGGTGTTGTTCCGGCAGCACGAGCCGGCGTCCCACGACCGGCGCTCACCGATCGGATAGACCAGCGTGAAGTGCTGGGTCTCGCTGTACCGCGAGGCGCCCGTGGCCTGCTCGACCTCCACCGGCGTCTGGTAGAGCCCGTGCAGGAGCAGCACGAGGGGCTGCGGCGCACCCGCGTGCGTGCGCGTCTCGAGGTAGAACGGCCGGCCCGCCGAGCCGTAGCCGCGCGGGACGGTCAACCGGCGGGTGACGAAGAGCCCGTGCGCGGCGGCGTTTTCGGGCATCGGCAACGGCAGCGTGGCACGCAGCGGCGCCTGGCTCACCGAGCTGCCGAAAGAGATCAGCATCGCCGCGCAGATGACGCCGACGCCGGCCAGCAGGCCGGCGACGGCCCGGAATCCCATTCCTCCATGCTCGCTGGCGTTTGATGGGAAATCTGTGAGTCGCCGAAAACGGTGATCGGTGCCGTCAGGCGCTCACGGCAACGGACCGCATCCCGCTCAGGTACGCCGACCACCGCGGATCGGGACGGCGCGCGCCCAGCACTCGCCAGGCTGCCCCGCTCGGAGCCCGCGGCGGCCGGTGCATGCGCCACCCCAGATCCGAGACGCTGCGGTCGGCCTTGGCGTGGTTACACCTGCTGCACGCCGCGACGACGTTCTCCCACACGTGCGCCCCGCCCCGACTGCGCGGGATGACGTGGTCGAGCGAGGTGGCCGCGGCGCCGCAGTAGACGCAGCGGTGGCCGTCGCGAGCGAGAACGCCCTTGCGCGTCAGCGGAACCTCGGGCTTGTACGGGACCTTCACGTACCGCGCGAGCCGGACGACGGCCGGGATGGGCAGCACGATGGTCGGGCCGTGCAGGGCGCCCTCGCCGTGCTCGACGACGACAGCCTTCTCGGCGAGGACGAGCACGACCGCGCGGCGCAGCGACACGACGCAGAGCGGCTCATACGTCGCGTTGAGCACCAGAGCCTCGGCCACTGGCCGCCTCCCCGCTGACTCGCCCGACCTGGTGAATGTCTCATATCCCGGCGGGTTTCAGCAGCGAGGTTTCCGGCAGACTGGCCCGAGTGCGCTACCCCGACGCCCCGCGGCTGGCGATCTCGGAGCAGATCGGCGGCCGGCGCGTCGAGGATCCTTACCGCTGGCTGGAAGATCCGCAGGACACTCGGACGGTCGCCTGGTCGCAGGCGCAGGACGGGCTGGCGCGCACCGCTTTGGACTCCTACCCAGGCCGGACGGCTCTGGCCGCGCGGCTACGCGAGTTCCTGCAAGCCGGCCAGGAGGGGCCGCCGCGCCCCCGCGGCGAGCGGGGATTCCGGCTGCGTCGCGCTCCCGACCAGCAACATCCCGTGGTGGTGGCCGGAAGCCTGACCGATCCGCAGGACTTCCGCCTCCTCGTCGATCCGCAGCAGATCGACCCGTCGGGCACCACGACGCTGGACGCCTGGGAGCCCTCCCCGGACGGGCGACTGCTGGCCTATCAGCTCTCCTCGGGCGGTGACGAGGAGTCCGCACTTTCGGTGCTGGACGTCGCCACCGGACGGGTCGTCGACGGACCGATCGACCGCACCCGCTACTCCTCCGTCGCCTGGCTGGCCGACTCCAGCGGCTTCTACTACGTGCGGCGCCCGCGCGCCGACAGCCCGTTCGACCGTCGGGTGTACCTGCATCTGCTGGGCGACGACCCGGCGCAGGACAGCTACGTGTTCGGCGACGGCACCGACCCGCGTACCTACTTCGAGGTGGACGTCTCGCCGGACGGCCACTGGCTGGTGGTGACGGCGACGATCGGCACCGCCCCGCGCGACGACGTCTGGATCGCCGACCTGACCGAGCCTGCCAAGGGTTTCGCGGTGGTGCAGCAGGGGGTCGACGCGGGCTGCCACGCCTGGGTTGCCTTCGACGGGCGGCTCTACATCTGGACCGATGCGCAGGCGCCGCGCGGGCGGCTGTGCATCGCCGACCCGGCGGATCCGCAGCAGTGGCGCACGCTCGTTCCCGAGGACGGGGAGGCGGTGCTCGGCCCGGTGGCGGTGCTCGCCGACGAGATCCTGCTCGGGTATTCGCGTCATGCCGTGAGCGAGGTGCACGCCGTGTCACGCGAGACCGGTGCGCCCGTTCGCGAGATCGCGCTGCCCGGCATCGGAAGCGTGCTGGGCCTGACCGCGTCGCCGGAAGGCGGCAGCTCCGCCTGGATCGCGTACACCGATGCGCTGACCCCGCCCGCAGTCCTCGACCACCGCGGACAGCTGTGGGCCGCTGCTCCTGGGAACGTCGCGGTGTCGGGCGTCCGTACGTCGGTCGAGGTCACCCACAGCGCCGACGGCACCCCGATCCGGCTGCAGATCCTGGCGCCGGCGGAGCAGAGCGGGCCGTTGCCCACCGCGCTGTACGGCTACGGCGGCTTCCGGATCAGCATGGAGCCCGCGTATTCGGCGGGGGCGCTTGCCTGGGTGGCGGCGGGCGGGGTCTGGGCCGTCGCCCAGCTGCGCGGCGGCAGCGAGGAGGGTGAGGCCTGGCACCGCGCGGGCATGCGCGAGGCCAAGCCGAACGTCTTCGCCGACTTCGAGGCAGCAGCACGGCACCTGCGCGGCAGCGGCCGGGCGTCGGCGCTTGGATGCGTCGGGGGCTCGAACGGTGGCCTGCTGGTCGGCGCGACGATCACCCGCGAGCCCGCCCTCTACGACGCCGCCGTGTGCGGCGCCCCGCTGCTCGACATGGTGCGCTACGAGCTCTTCGGGCTCGGCTCCACGTGGAACGACGAGTACGGCACGGCCGCCGATCCCGCCGAACTGGAGTGGCTGCTCAGCTACTCGCCGCTGCACGCCGTACGAGAGGGTGTCGCGTATCCTCCGCTGCTGCTGGAGATCTTCGACTCGGACACGCGCGTCGACCCCCTGCACGCGCGCAAGTTCGCCGCCGCGCTCCAGTGGGCCGAGCGCGACCTGCCCGGCGGCGGCACGGTGCTGCTGCGCCGCGAGGCCGAGGTCGGACACAGCGCCCGCTCGATCGACCGGACCATCGGGCTGAACGTCGACCGGCTGAGCTTCCTCGCCGCCCACCTCGGCTTGGCAGACTTGACGCCGTGACGACACCCGAGCCCGCGCAGCGCAAGGAGTCGTTCTACCAAGCGGTCGGCGGCGAGCCGACGTTCCGCCGGCTGGTCGCCGACTTCTACACCGGAGTCCGCGGCGACCCGGTGCTCTTGCCGCTGTATCCCGAGGGCGAGCTCGAGGACGCTCAGGAACGTCTCACGCTGTTCTTGATCCAGTACTGGGGCGGCCCGCAGACCTACGGCGAGCAGCGTGGGCATCCGCGGCTGCGCATGCGTCACGCACCGTTCGCGATCGGGCCGGCGCAACGGGATGCGTGGCTCGCCCGGATGAAGGAAGCCGTCGATCGGCTCGGCCTCGCCGCTGAGTACGCCGAGCCGCTCTGGGCCTACCTGCACAGTGCGGCGTTCGCAATGCAGAACACCCCCTGAACGGCCCCGCGCTTCACCCTCCGGATGGCTCAATGTCCTCAAATCACCCGCTTGGGACCAACGGCATCCTTCACCGAGAGTGAGACCCTGCCGAAGGAAAGCGCATGAGAGAGTTGGCCGCAGTGCTCGGTCGTGAGCGCGTCCAACTCGAATACCTGCTGTTCAAGGTGCTGGCTCTGCAGAGCCTGCTGCGTTCCGGGGAGATCCGCTTCCTGCGCTGGTCGGTCGAGGAGATCCGCCGCGCCAGTGACCGGTTGCGTGAGACCGAGCAGGCGCGAGGCCGCTGCGTCCGCGAGATGGCCGACACGGCCGGTGTTTCGGTCGAGGACGTATCGCTGAGCTCGCTCGCCGAGACGGCACCCGAGCCGTGGCGGACGATCTTCGCCGATCACAACGCGGGATTTCGCCGCCTGAGCGTCGAGGTCGACCGCGCCTTCGCGACCACCGGCATGCTGGCCGACGCCAGCGGCCACGTCGTCGGTCCGCTGCTCAAGCAGACCTACCGGCCGGCCGCCCCGGCGGGGATCACCCGCCCGCGCGAGCCGCAGACCATGGTGCTGCCCTAGCGTTTAGTGCGTTGCGGCCTTGCAGTACGGGCAGTGCGACCACGACGGGTCGACCTCGCGGGCGCAGGTGTGGCATCGGTGGGCGCCGACGACCTCGCCGCACCACGGGCAGCAGGCCATGTCCTCTTCGACCTCGCGGTGGCAGCCGGGGCAGCGGGTGGTGAGGGTGTAGTTGCCCTCGCTGGTGACGCGGAGCACCTCATCGAGGACGGTGTCACCGGCGAGCGCCGCAGCGATACCGGACTGGCGCATGCTGACCGTCCGGGAGTGCTTGGCAGCTTCAGCGAGCGCCCGCTCCCCCGCGCCCGTCGTCATCACGGTGCGAATCGCGTCGCTGATGGACAGCACCTCGAAGATGCCGGTACGGCCACGGAAACCGGTCTCCCGGCAGGCATTGCAGCCCTTGCCCATCATCGGGGTGCCGGCCGCGAGATCCGCCGGAACCAAGCCCAGCGCCTCGACGACCCGCGGGTTGGGCTCGTACGGCGCCCGGCACTGGGTGCAGGGCTTGCGAACGAGGCGCTGGGCGACGACGAGCGACAGGGCGGAAGCGACCAGGAAGGGCTCGGCTCCCATGTCGAGGAGTCGGGCCACGGCGCCGATCGCGTCGTTGGTGTGCAAGGTGGTGAGCACGAGGTGACCGGTGAGCGAGGCCTGCAGGGCCAGCCGCGCGGTCTCGCTGTCACGAACCTCACCGACGAGGATGACGTCGGGGTCCTGGCGCAGGATCGAGCGCAGACCGGCGGCGAACGTCAGACCGGCCTTCTCGGAGACGCCGACCTGGGTGATGCCGGCAAGGGCGATTTCAACCGGGTCTTCGAGCGTGATGACGTGCTTTTCGCGGCTGCGGACGGCGAGCAGCGTGCTGTAGAGCGTGCTCGTCTTGCCGGAACCGGTGGGGCCGGTGATGAGCACCAGACCCTGCGGCTGGCGCACCGCATGCAGCAGCGACTCGAGCTGGTCCTCGCGCAGACCCACCCGTGCCAGCGGCGGCAGGTCCTTGGCCCGGGGCAGCAGACGCATGACGATGCTCTCGCCGGGCAGCGCGGGCAGCGTGCTCATACGCAGGTCGATGTTCTCGCCGTTGTTGACGAAGCGCGCTCGGCCGTCCTGCGGGCGCCGGCGCTCGGAGATGTCGAGTCCGGCCATGATCTTCAGGCGGCTGGCGAGGCTGGGACCGGCGATCTTCGGGACCGTCATGACGTCGCGCAGCTGGCCATCGACGCGGAAGCGGACCACCACGTCCGTCGACTGCGGCTCGATGTGGATGTCGCTGGCTCCCTGGCCGATGCCCTCGCGCAGGATCATGTCGACGAGCCTCACGATGGGGGCGTCGTCGACGTCGCCGCCGCTCGCAGCGAGCTCGGCTTCCAGGGAGGTGGCGCTGCGCTCTTCGGCGAGGTCGTTCAGCACGGCAGCCGCGGCGCCGTCGTCGGACAGACTCCAGACCCGGGTGAGCGCGGAGCGCAGGTCGGCGTCGGTGGTGACGGCCACTTCCAGGTCGGAGACCTTCAGGTGCACCCGGACGTCGTCCAGGGCGAAGACGTTGGTGGGGTCGGTGACCGCGACGAGCATGCGCCCGGTCTGCGGGTTGCGGCCGAGCACGAGCACGCCGTTGCGCTCGGCGACCGCGCGCGGAAGCTGGCGGGCGACCTGGACGTCGACACGCTCGCGCATCGGGTCCACCACGGGAAGCTCGAGCGCGGCGGCAAGGGCGGTGGCGAGCTGGCGCTCGGTGGCGTAGCCCTCCTCGACCGCGAGGCGGCCGAGCCGCTTACGCTCCTGACCGCGTTCGGACTGGAGCTTGAGCAGGTGCTCGAGCTGGCCCTGGGTGAGAACGCCCTGGTCCATGAGCACTTCGCCAAGCCGACGGCGCCCGGCGGGCCGGGTCTGAGCAGGGATCTGCCGGGGCGAAGGCGCAGTAGCCGGCGGCTGAACGAAGGAGCTCACAATCCTCTATCGGCAGCTGGAGCGCCGAGGCAAAGTGTCCTTATTGGTCCTGTGTCAAGACCGCGGGCTGATCGAGCCCGGTGATCGCGTCCGGCGGGCTGGCGGGACGCTCGTTTTGTCCGCCTACGGGCACTCCGCCGAGCACCATGACCGGCCCGACTCCCGTACGACCTCTCTTGGCCTCGTACATCGAGCGGTCAGCCGCACCGATCAGAGCCGCCGCCGGGGTCTCCGGGTGGGTCGTGACGGCGATGCCGATGCTGGAACCGACGTTGAGCTCGATGGGCGAGCCCACGTTGACGTGTCCGGGCACGAGTGCCGGGTCGAGCGCGACCGGCCCGGCCAGGACCGACCGGACGCGGGCGGCGACCCGGACGGCGTCTCCCGGCGAGTCCAGCTCGGCGCACAGCACCACGAACTCGTCGCCTCCCCAGCGGCAGAGCGTGTCCTGCGGGCGAAGCACACGCCCGATTCGGGCGGAGACGGCCGAAAGCACCCGGTCGCCGGCGGGGTGGCCGTAATTGTCGTTGACGGCCTTGAACTCGTTGAGGTCGACGAAGAGCAGGCCGATCGGAGCGACGCTGCGGCGCAGCAAGGCGAGGCTGCGGCGCAGCCGGTCGCCCAGCAACGCCCGGTTGGCCAGGCCGGTGAGCGGGTCGGTGAGCGAGGTGGCGCGCAGCTCGTCGAGGTGCTCGGTGATGTCCCAGCCCTCGAGCAGCAGGCCACCGACCCGCTCGTCGTGCGCCATGTCGTGGGCGACAACGGCGATCGTGCGCCAGCTCCCGTTGGTGTGGCGCAGCCGAACCTGCAGCTGGCGGCTGCGACCTCCGGGGGCGAGGTCACGGACGACACCGGCGAGCAGCGGCCGGTCAGCGGGGTGCAGGAGGGCGGTCACCTTGTTTTCGGCCGGCTCGGTCGCCGACTCCCAGCCAAGCGCGCGCGCGGTGCCCGGGTTCGCGTAACGGATCGAGAGGTCGTCGGAGACGACGTACAACGTGCTGCCTCGATCCACCAGTACGCGCGGATCAGGCGCGAACATCGGATCGGTCATCCAACTCCCCCGTCGGATCGCGTCACTCGACCTCAGTCTCCCCGACGGACAGGTCCGTGCAGAGCGCCCGATATACCAATTTGGCCCTGCGCCACCTGGCGCAACGCATTAGTGCGCTCGCGCACAAGCCCCGGGCGGGGTGCCGCCATTGCTCACGCTCCGTATCTTAGAGACACGGGAGGCTTTCCGCGGCAGAAGCGGCGCGAAACATCGTCACCATGCCCCTGAACAGCGCGAAGCCGGTCCGTCAATTGGTGACGGGCCGGCTCCGAACTGTAACGGAGAGTAGGAAATCAGCCGGCGAGCGACAGCTCCTCGGACGCTTCCTGGCGCGTCATCCATGGCCTGCGACGCAGCCGGGACCAGCCGCCGAGCGGCCGAGAGCCGGTCCGCGTAGCTGGAGCGGCTGGACAGCGCAGCAGCGTAGGCAGCGCGCCGGTTCGCCGCGCGACCCGTCTCGGGCTCGGCGCCCGCAGAAGTGTCCGCGTACTGGGCGTTCATGCCGGCCCGCATGAGCGCGAGGCCCTCGGAGCGCATCTGCGACACGCGGGATTCGGTGACGCCGAGCTCTTCGGCCAGCTCGGCCGAGGAGCGGCCTTCGAGGAAGTAGCCGCTGACGACGGCCTGCAGCCGGCCAGGCAGCAGGGCGAGCGCGTCGCGCAGGTAGGCGGCCTGCTCGCGCTGCTCGAGCTGAGCCGAGGGGTCGACAAAGACGGTCTCGACCAGTCCGTCGGCGAGGGTCAGCGGGTCGCCGTCCTCTTCGCCGCACGGGGCGTCGAGCGACAGGACCAGCGCGCGGTGCACCCGGCCCTGCAGTTCGTGCAGCTCACGGACCGGAACGCGCATCTCGGTGGCGATCTCTTCCGGCGTCGGGGTGCGGCCGAGGCGGGTGAGCAACGTATTCGTGGCGTCCTCGACGCTGCGGGCCGCGGCGCGCAGTGAGCGCGGAGCGAAGTCGAGGGCGCGGGCGGCGTCGACGATCGCGCCGCGAACGCGCATGGAGACCCAGCGCTCGAACGGAACACCCCGAGCGGGGTCGAAGCGGTGGGCGGCCTCGACCAGACCGAGGGTCGCGGCCTGGGCCAGCTCCTCACGGTCGGCGTGGCGCGGGTAGTGCGCGGCTACCTGGAAGAGCACGTGCTGCACGAGTGGCAGGTTCTGCTCGATGAGCTCGGTCACCTCGTCCCGGGTCAGCGGGCTGGAGCTGGCAACGGTTTCCGTCGCAACGCTCGGGCTATCGAGGAGGGCTGAAGCGGTCAAGGCGGGCTCCTGTGGCGGGGAAGTCGAACTGGTGGCGGGACAGCTGACGATCACTCGGCGGTCAGGAAGCCCTGGCCGGCCGAGTGAGGACAGCTACCGGTACGCAGCGCGCCAACGCGAAGCTTCAACCCGTGCAGATGGGGTGTGACCAGTTGCACGAGGAGATCCCTTCAAGTTGTCCGTACTGCGCTCGACCGCACCTGCATCGACCGAAACGTGCCGAACCCTTGATGGCCTTCTGGGACTATCTTTTTGCGGGTGAATTGGGCGGTTTAAGAGATTTGACGGCAATATTCACGCCAAACGGCCCACGGACTAGCCCTTTCGGACTAGTCATCAGGCTGGGGAGTCCCGCCAGACAGTGATCAATCGGCTCGATGCGGGGCGTCATTGAGCCGCGCCGACGCGGACCACCCGTGCGGCGGGCACCCGAACAGGTGAGCCGCCACCCGGCCGGCTCACCGCCCCCGCCCGCCCGGCGTCAGTCGCGGGTCAGCTTGCGGTAGGTCACGCGGTGCGGCCGGGCGGCCTCGAGACCGAGCCGGGCGACCTTGTTCTCCTCGTAGTCGGCGAAGTTGCCCTCGAACCAGAACCACTTCGCGGGGTCGTCCTCGTCGCCCTCCCACGCCAGGATGTGCGTCGCCACCCGGTCAAGGAACCACCGGTCATGGCTGATGACCACCGCACAGCCCGGATACTCCAGGAGCGCGTTCTCGAGCGAGCTGAGCGTCTCGACGTCGAGGTCGTTGGTCGGCTCGTCCAGCAGGAGCAGGTTGCCGCCGCGCTTGAGCGTGAGCGCAAGGTTCAGCCGGTTGCGCTCGCCACCGGACAGGACGCCGACCGGCTTCTGCTGATCGGGCCCCTTGAAGCCGAACGACGAAACGTAGGCCCGGCTCGGCATCTCGACCTTGCCGACGTTGATGTAGTTCAGCTCGTCGGAGACGATCTGCCACACCGTCTTGTTGGGGTCGAGCGACGCGCGCGCCTGATCGACGTAGGCGACGTCGACCGTCGGGCCGACGACCAGCTTGCCCCCGTCGGGCTCCTGCTGGCCGACGAGCATCTGGAACAGCGTGGTCTTGCCGACCCCGTTCGGCCCGATGACGCCCACGATGCCGCCGCGGGGCAGCGTGAACGACAGGCCGTGGATGAGCTGACGGTCGCCGAAGCCTTTGTCGAGCTGCATCGCTTCGATCACCTGGTTACCGAGGCGGGGTCCAGGCGGGATGTGGATCTCCTCCCAGTCCATCGGGCGTACCCGATCGGCCTCGGTGGCCAGCTCCTCGTACCGGGCGAGGCGGGACTTGCTCTTCGCCTGACGCGCCTTGGGGTTGGAGCGCACCCACTCCAGCTCCTGGGAGAGCTGGCGCTGGCGCTTGGCGTCCTTGTTTCCTTCGACCTTCAGCCGCGACTGCTTGGTCTCCAGATACGTCTGGTAATTGCCCTCGTACGGGTAGGCCCGCCCGCGGTCGAGCTCGAGGATCCACTGGGCGACGTTGTCGAGGAAGTAACGGTCGTGGGTGACGGCGAGCACGGCGCCCGGATACTTCGCGAGGTGCTGCTCGAGCCAGGCCACCGACTCGGCGTCGAGGTGGTTGGTGGGCTCATCCAGCAGCAGCAGATCGGGCTGCTGGAGCAGCAGCTTGCACAGCGCGACGCGGCGCCGCTCACCACCGGACAGCTTGGTGACGTCGGCCTCGCCCGGCGGCAGCCGCAGCGCGTCCATCGCCTGATCCAGCCGCGAATCCAGCTCCCACGCGTCGTGCGCCTCGATCACGTCGATCAGCTCGGCCTGGCGGGCCAGCAGGGTGTCGAAGTCGGCGTCGGGCGCCGCCATCTTCTCGTTGATCTCCTCGTACTCGGCGAGGACGTGACGGATCTCGGCGACGGCCACCTCGACGTTTCCGCGAACGTCCTTGTCCTCATCGAGCGGAGGCTCCTGAAGCAGGATGCCCACCGAGTACTCCGGGCTCAGGATGGCGTCGCCGTTCGACGGGTGCTCGATACCGGCCATCATCTTCAGGACCGTCGACTTACCGGCGCCGTTGGGCCCGACCACGCCGATCTTCGCCCCCGGCAGGAACGCCAGCGTGACGTCGTCGAGGATCACCTTGTCGCCGAGTGCTTTGCGCACCTTGCGCATCTGGAAGATGTACTGCGCCATTCCTCCACCCTATGGGGCAAGCAGGGCCTCAAGGCCGGGCGCGGGCCTGCGACCGGTGCTAGGGCCAGGCCCGATCGGCCACCGCGGCCAGCACCGGTGCGGAATCGTCGGCCGCGTCGGCCGATTCCGGCACGCTCGGCTGCTCGACCGTCACCGGCTGCGCGGCGGACGCCGACCGATGCAGCTGTGCCGGCACGCGTCCGAGGTCGGGCCCGATCGCGTCGGCATCCATCTCCGTGACGGTGTGGCGCACGCCCTGCTGGTCCTCGTACGACCGCTGCCGCAGCCGGCCGAAGACCAGCACCCGATCGCCGCGGTCGAGCGTCTTCGCGGCATTCTCCGCGAGCTTGCGCCAGCAACTGACGTCGAGATACAGCGTGTCACCGTCGCGCCACTCCGCCGCCTGCCGATCGAACACCCGCGCGCTGCTGGCGATGCGCATCCGCGTCCAGTGGACACCGCTGCGGCTGATGCCGGTTTTCGGCGTCGCCGTGAGGTTTCCGGAAAGCGTCACATAAGTCTCGCCGGCCATGGGCTGCTCCAAGGGTTCGTCGTGATGTGGGGACCGGATGTCCGTGCCCCACCGACGATTCCTGCGTGCGCCGCCGTCTGCCGGCTCAGCTGACGATCTGTGGACGAAGCGGCTCCATCCACAGACTGCTTCGGCCGACGTCTAGGGCGCGCCGAGCGCCAGCCAGCCGGCGAGGACATCCGGATCCCCGCCGGATTCGACCGCGCTGGCGTCGGTGCGTCCCCACAGCATCAGGTAGAGCTCCTCGGCACGACCGGTCAGCGTGCCCTCTCCCCCGGCGGGGTCGCCGCACGTCCACACGTCGCCGGTGTCGGTCGCGGTCACCCGCAGCTGCCCGGGCGGCGGCTCCTTCTTGTAATGCATGCGCGGAATCGTCACCTCGACGAATTCACGGATGCCGTCGGCCGCGACGGCGGGCTCGACCCGCGGCGGCTCTCCGACGGCGAGCTCGGCGTCCACCCGGTGCACCACCGTCTCCATCGCCTGCCGCCGGCGCCAGAACGCCGCGGTCCGCGGCTGTGGCCCGAAGCCCCAGACCTCCGTCTCCGGAGGGCAGTTACCCAGCGCCTCGAGCAACGCTTCCAAGCCCTGCTCCAGGTACGGCTGGACCTCGTCGTCCGCAAGATCGCTGGGCATGTCGTAGGCGGGCGGCGCCTGCAGCCGCTCCCGGACCACCTGCGCGGCCCAGTTCCAGGTCGTCCCGATGTGCGCGGACAGGGCACGCACGTCCCAGCCCGGGCAGGTGGGGACAGCGGCGGTCAGCGGGCCGTGCCTGACCGCCGAGATAAGTGCGGAGCCCTCCGCGGCGAGCAGGTCGAGGTAGTCGAGCGGGGGATGGTCCGAACTAGCCATGGGTCGACAGTCCTCCGTCCACGGGGATCACAGCACCTGTGAGATAAGCACCGGCTCGACTGGCGAGGAAAATCGCGATGCCGGCCATGTCGTCCGGCTCGCCGGCCCGGCCGAGCGGGATGCGCTCGGCGATCATCTCCGCGGCGGGCTCGTCGTCGAAGACGAAGGCCGTCATCCGGCTCGCGAAAAGTCCCGGAGCGATGGCGTTGACCGTGACATTGGGTCGCAGATTCGACGCGAGCTGCCGCGTGAGCATGTGGATGGCGGCCTTGGAAGCGGGATAGGCGTAGTTCTCCCACTCCGGAACCATGATCCCCTCGATCGAGCCGATCATGATGACACGAGCCGGATCGCCTGGAGCCACGGCCTTTTCCAGCAGTGGCAGCAGCGCCCGGGTCAGGTGGAACGGGCCCTTGATGTTGGTCGAGAACACCTTGTCGAACGCCGAATCCGGATACTCGGCGAGCGGCGCTCCCCAGGTCGCGCCGGCGTTGTTGACGAGCACGTGCAGCGCGGATTCCCGCTCGGCTAGCTGCGCGGCAAGCGCGACCGCACCCGCCTCCGTCGCGAGATCAGCCGGCAGAGCGGTCGCGCCGATCTCCTCGGCGGTGGCGCGCAGCTCGGACTCCTTGCGGCTGCTGATGTAGACGTTCGCGCCACGCTCGGCGAACCCGGTCGCGATCATCCGGCCGATGCCGCGCGAACCGCCGGTCACGAGAACGGTCTTGGAGCTGACGTCGAAGAGCGAATCCACGGGAACCACGCTGCGGACCGTATGCGATTTCGGTCGTTTCAGTGCAGGACCACTGTCAGTGCAGGACCACGGTCAGTGCAGGACGATTTTCAGCAGGACGACAAGCACGCCCAGCCCGAGGCAGACCAGCGTCTCGATCGCCAGCGCCAGGCCGCGCGCCCCGCTGCGAAAGGCGGCGGCGGCGCCCCAGCCGCCGAGCAGCGCGACCGTGAGCCACAGCGCGCCGAGCACTGACGCATTCACCGACCCCCGAGCCAGGCGCACGATCTCGAAGAAGACGACCGGTATCAGCGACGCCCGAAGCCGGCTCCAGTGCTCCGCGCTGACGTGCCCGATCGTCCCCCAGCTCGGGCGGCGGCGGGTCTTCAGCTGCTCGCCGATCACGTCCGCATAGACATGAGCGAGCCAATACAGCACGAGCGCTCCGACGGCCGACCAGAAGATCGCCGCACCCGTGACGCCTTTGTGCGTCTTCGTCGCGAGCACGACCGCCGCGAGCAGCGTGCCGTAGATGACCTCCGCAGGATTGCCTTCCGGATCCAGGAGATGCCGCACCGAGCGCAGGATCCGGCGCCAGCGCGGCACGTACGGCGGGGCGGCAGCAGCCTCGCTCATGCAGATCCCCGCTGGGTTGTGGCCACCGCAGGAACGGGCCCGTACGCCGCACGCAAGACGACGGTGAGCGCGGTTCGCCGCTCCGGGTCCTCCAACGCGCTGCCGAACACGTCGCGCACCTGCGTCATCCGATAGCGCACCGTCTGGGGGTGCACATGCAAGGCCTGTGCCACCGCATTGCGGGCGCCGGCATGGGCGAGCCACGCGAGCAGGGTGACGGCCAATCGTTCACGAGCCGATTCGGGCACCGCCTCGAGCGGCGCGAGCAACTGCTTGCTGAGCCGCTCGAGCAGCGCCTGATCGGCGCGCAGCACGAGGTCGAGCAGGTGGTCGTCCACCAGACTTGGCTCGCTGCGTTGGCGATCCGCGGCGGACTCGATCAGCGCGAGCGCCTCGGCGGCGGCGAGTGATTGGCGTACGTCGCGCGGCAGCACCAGCGAGCCGATCACCGCGGGGATTCCCTTCAGCCGCGTGCGCAACTGCGCCAGGCCGAAGTCCGCCGAGCAGGGCACCAGCGCGACGACGTCCTCATCGCGTGGCCAGATCAGCGCGTCCGACGGCAGCGGGACGTCGGCTGCTCGAGCCGGCAGGATCACGGCGACCAGATGCTCGGGCAGCGGCCAGCGAGCGAGCACGGCGAGCTCGCGCAACGTCGGCTCGTCGATGCCGGTGATGAGCAGCCGGGCGAGCTCGGACCGGCGCCGGTCGCGTTCGGAGGCCCGGGCGGCCTGCTCCTCCGCGTAGCCGCGCACGCTCAGCGCCGACAGACCGTCGATGTAGGTGAAGAGCAACTCGGCGAGCTCGACGAGCGCAGCGGGCGACGCTCCGGCCTCGACCGCGTGATCACCGACGGTGCGCCAGGCCACGCGGGCGCCCACCCGGTAGGCCGACAGCAGCGCGTCGAGCCCGCGGCCCTGCCGCAGCTCGCCGCGACCGAGCTCGACGTAGAACCGGCGCGGCAGCGTTGGCTGGCCCGGCTCCTCCAGCAGGTCGACGAACGCGGCGAGCGCTCTTTCAACTCCTATCGTGAGATTGCGCCCGAAGAGCCCTTCGATCGGACGGGCGTACTCGACCACCTCACGGCCCACCGCGGCGTTGATATCGGTGGCCAGCTGCGGCAGCGCCTTGCGTAACCGCGCAGCCAGCAGCGGGTACACCTCGCGCTTTTGTCCCACCGGAACAGCCACGCCACCAACGTAGCGTCGGGCGAGCGCGGTGGGTCGGTCGCCATCCCTCCGTCAGGCAGCGACTGGGCCGCCCGACCAGGCGAACTCAAGCCGGCTTGCAGACGCAACCCCGCACCAGGCGCTGGGAATTCGTCGCCGCGCAGTAGCGGGCCGCGATCTCGTCATGACTGGCAAGTGGGTGCCCGCAAGCACACAGCTTGGCCGGCACCGTCACCGAGGCCGTTGTGAGACTGGACATTTTGGCTTCCGCCTCAACCGAAGATTGCGATGGCGGAGGGAACGCACAGTCCTGACGAGCCGGTCCGCTGGTTATAACCCAGTGTCTCACGGCATCCGCCAGAAAGCAGACGGAGCGATACCGCGGCAACGTAAGGTCGGATTCAGCGGCTCTTTCCGATCCGTCATCTCAGACGCCGATCCTGCGCGCCCACGAAGAGGGCTGCTTTGCCTACCGATCATTCGTTGCAGCAACCGGCCGCGGTCAGCGAGCCAGCCCTTCGGGTCCCGACCCCGCCGCAGGCGGCGCCGGCCCAGGCATCGCTGCCGCGGTACATGTTCATTGCCGCTGCCGCCAGCGGTCCCCCCGGCAACCCAGCCGCGGAATCGGACCCGTGCCAGCGGATCCAGCGAGCCGCAGCCGCGCTCAACGGCTGGGTGGAACGGCTGGCGGCTCCCTTCGGCGAGGGACTGATCTACACCATCTGCCAGCTGCCCTCCAACGGGGCGGCCGCCAGCTTGGCGACGGTCATGCGTGCCGCCTACGCCACGGAAGTCCGCACGGTCGCACTGCCGCGGTCACGAGAGATCTACGACAGAGCCTGAGAACGCTCTCGTTGGGCTACCGGTCGCGAACAGCCTTCTAAGCTGTCGGGCGAGGGATTCCTCAGCTGGGTCCGCCCATCCCCCTGTAGCTCAGCGGATAGAGCACCGGACTTCTAATCCGATGGTCGCAGGTTCGAGTCCTGCCAGGGGGGCCTCTCTGACCTGCGGCTCGTCGAGGTCCGCAGCGACGTGGAGGAAGCCGTCCGGAGTCTGTGCGCACGTTGTGTGCACGGAGTGGTCCAAAGCCGCCGGGGCGACTGATGCGAACCGGGAGCTACGCGGCACGAGTGCCGCGGCGGCTTCAGCCGCGGCACTTCCCACGCCGTCGAGGAGATGGCTGTAAGTGTCGCTGGTGATAGAGATCGAGCTGTGCCCGAGCCGCTTGGACACGACGGCGATCGGTATCCCCGCGGCGAGCTGTAACGACGCCGACCCGTGGCGGAGATCGTGCAGACGGACCTGACGCAGACCCGCCTTGCGCGCGAGGCGCTGAAAGTGCCGGGTCACGTACTCGGGATGCAGCGGCTCGCCGTTCTCCTTCGCGAAAACGAGATCCTGATCGATGTATGCCCCGCCCCAGGTGCCGCGCTCAATGTGTTGCTGTAGTTGGTGCGCGAGTAGGACACCGACCGTGCCAGCGTCGAGGTCGACCTTTCGGTGTTCGCCGGACGCAGTTTTGGGCGGGCCAAGCGTGATCCTGTGCCCAACGACAACGAGTTGCTGACGAACTGTGATGACTCGACGTTCGAGGTCGCAGTCAGCCCAGCGAAGGCCGCACAGCTCGCCGCGACGCAGCCCCGACATGGCAGCAAGTTCATAGAGTGGCGCCAGCCGATCGGAGCCAATCTGGTCGAGGAACTTGCCCAGATCCGTGGCCTCCCATGGTTGAACTTTCGGCCGCTTCGCCTCCGGCAGTTCAACATGTTGTGCTGGGTTGTACGGCAGGCGTTGCTGTTTTACCGCCGCCGATAGCGCGGCGCGCAATGTGGCGTGGATGCGGCGGACCGTCGCCGGCCCGACCTTGCGTCGGCCCCTGGCGGGGCTCGCCGCTTCCATCGCGAGATAGGCGGCGTGGATGTCGGCCGGACGAAGCTTCTCAAGCGCTAAATGACCGAGATGCGGTACGAGCCAGTTGTCGATGTGGCCCTGGTAGGACGCAGCAGTCGTCGGGCGAAGATTCCGCTTGGACGAGAGCCAGGTCTTGAGCCAGTCGCCGACCGTCTCCTTGTCATCGACAACTTGGCCGTTGCTTGCTCGCCCGGTGATCTTCTCGGCCGCCTTCTCGGCTTCCTTCTTCGTGGCGAAGCCACCGCGTCGATGCTGACGCCGCTTCCCATCGGGTCCCGGCGGGAGATCGACGGCAAACGCCCAGACGCCGTGGCCCTTCGCGCCCAGTTTCGGGCACTTCCGTCCCAGCTGCTTACCGTCCGCATCCCGACAGCCGCAGCGGCGGAAGAACGAACCTGACATCAGCGCATCGCGCTAGCAAGAATGACCGGCTCAAATTCACGAGCAGCGGCCGCAGGACAACTCGTTTGCACATACTTAGTTAACCACGAGGACCGTCTTGGCTACAAGGACTGAAAACCATTGTTTTCAGCTTGGGAAGCATTTATCCGCAAGCCGTCAGCTTGCTTTGCAAGCCAGTGGCTTACAGTCGCCAACCCCCGCCTGAGCTGGGGTAAGCCGCCAGCTTACGTCTGATGATCCACGACGCGCGACCCGCCGTAAAAACGGACACCTGCACCGATTTGCTATGGCCTTGTTGCAGGGTAAAAAACATGAGCGATGCCATTTCGTCAGCCGTTAGCAACAAAGTCCAGGCACTGGTCCGTCTCGCCAAAGCAAAGAAACTACCGTCGCCATCGCAACGCCGAGCTCTTCGGCTAGCGGCCGGGCTCACCATCGCCGACATCGCGGATGCGCTCGATGTCAGCACTCCGGCCGCTTGGCGCTGGGAAACGGGCCGCGGCATGCCTCGATCTCGTGAGACTGCCGTCGCTTACGCCGCGCTGCTTGACTCCCTTGCCCTGCTCGTCGAGCCGACGACGGAAGATCCGGCAGCCCGATGAGCATGCGAGATTCGCCATCCCCCAGCTGTCCGACCGAGTCGTCGGATCTGCCGGCTGATCCCCGGCAATGGCCTGCGGCCAGCCCCTTGTGGCCGTACCTCGGTGCAGTTATGCCTATAGGCCGGGGCAAGGCTTACGAACTGGCAGCCCGAGGCGAACTCCCGTTCGTCACACGCCTAGGCCACCGCTACGTGATCATCACGAGTCGGCTGTGCGAATACCTCGGTCTGCCCATGGCGTAAGCGCACACGTCTGGCCGCGTCCTCGTCCGACACGCTGCCAGGCCTGAGCTTGCCCCTGCCGCGCTCTGGAGTTTGGAACCGATGCCACCCCCTCCGACACACGGCCTCCTGACACGTATCCGCTACGTGCAGGCCCCGCTCGACCTTGGCGGCCCCTCGGGCCTGAAGGGCGACGAACTGGTGATCTGGGCTGCGCTGGTCGCGCATTGCCGAGCTGGCAAGGAGGCAGCGGTGACGCGCCATCAGCTCGCGTACGCGTTAGGGCGTCCCGCGGGCGACTTGGATTCGATCACGGGCCTGACTAAGCGGATGGCAGCCAAGGGCCTGATCCAGGTTCGCCGACAGCACGTCCGCGAGATCCGTCAGACCCGAAACACCTACCGGCCCCTCAGAACAGTCTGCAGGGGCGATGGGCGGCGTTACGTCGAGCTGCCGATTGCGGCACTTGATGCGGTCAGCCGAGCTGACCTCAAGCCTGTCGAGGTGCTTGCCCTTTACGTCTGGCTTGGACACGCCGGTCGAGGCCGTCGGACCGAGGCGTCACTTCACGAGGTCGCGGCGCAATATGGCGTATCTCCGCGGGCGGCGAGTCGCCACCGACGCCGACTAGCTGACCTGGGGCTACTGAGGCGTCAACTGGAAGGTCGGTCTGGGCGAACAGCAATCACCAGCACGGACCCGGCATCAGCCACGTCACCAGACCCAGCTTCACCCACGACGCGAGACCCGGCATCACCCACGTCACTACACCCGGTATCGCCGGAGAACGTGGACACCGGACCGGGCTTCACCCCCGTCATTGGAACGGGTTCGACCCACGTCGCCAGACCGGGTTCTTTAGTTACCTACAGCCACCCACCAACACCAGACTCCGCGTCGAACGATCAGCTGGTGGTGGTGATGCGGGAACTGGAGATCAAACTCGACATCAAGTTTTGCGGCGACGAGCGCACGGATCTGCTCGCCATGATCGCATCAAAGCTCGACGGCGGTAGCTGGTCGACGATCGAAATGCGCCATCGCATTCAGCGGAACCATCAGAGGCCACCGCAGATGTCGAGTCCCTTCGGAGTAGCGCGGAAGTGGCTCGCCGGCTTTCCCGATCGCGGGCCATCCGCCCAGAAAGGGCTCGCGCGACGCGAATTTGTTGCAGCCGAACAAGCGGCGGACGGAAGCCGGCGACACGCGGCTGCAGAAATCGAGCGCGAGGCAGGCGCCAACCTGGAGACGTGGAACTCCGCGACGGAGGAGCAGCGGCAGAAAGCCCTCACGAAGGCCCAAAAGGCAGTCCCCCCCGACATCAAGGGACCGGTACGGTCTCGACTCGTCAGTTCCTGGGCGCGTCATCACCTTGCGCGCGAAGCGTCGGACACGCCGACCGCGCGTACAGGCGCGTGCTCGCACGCAGCGCAGGCCGTCTGATCACAGAGATCAAGGAGCGCGAACCAACATGCACAACAAACGCCGCCTGGCCAGGCGTGACCGCGCTAGCCCTTGCATGCCGACGAACGGAGCCGCCACGAGTGGGACGTTCCATTGGGAAAAGGCGCGCGCGCCCGCGAGAGGCAGGCGCTCCGTCGAACGTGACGACACAGCAGGCCGCGACCAGACACTGTGCGACGCCTCAAACCTCGGCAGTGGTCGGGTCCCTAGCAACGCGCAACCGCGGAAGTCCGCCAGCCGCACGGCCGAACATGAACTCACCCATCAACGGAACCAGGGAGTCAACAATGTCGAAGCGTAGGCAGAAGCCACGAGAACTCGTCGTCCAGCCTCATCTCGTCGGCGAAGATCAGCGTGCACTGTGTCGGCGTTGCGCGAGACCATGGCCATGCCCAAGCGCCGTCGAAGGTGTCGACCTGAACGACGACATCGCCGAGGGCTACGGAGTGAACTTGCCGCCGATGGATGAGGTTCAGTGCGCGCGCCTGGAGCTTGTCACGCAAGGACTAATCGAAGACTCCGGGCGGCGTGTGCTGGGTGGAGACGGCGCCCATCAGATTGTCTGGGTTGCTACAGGGCCGTGGTGAGCAACGAGACCGTCGCGACGGTACTGCCGCTTTTCCGATCGGGGAACGCCTTCGGCGACACAGAAGACCGGCGGTCAGCCATAGCGCTTGCTGGTTCATCAGACGCACAGATGTTCGCTCCGGGTCGCACCGTGGATGCACGACCATGCCGATGGTCGGACGTTCCTTCCGCGCGATAACCGGCAATACCGGACGGTCTCAGGCGTCGAAATTCCTCCTCGGCCTGTGCAACCCTTGAATCCTCATCGACGTCTCACCCTGAAAGACGGGAGGTCCGAGTATGTCTAGATCGAAACTGCTGACTTCCGTAGGGGTGTCGATCATTCTAGTGTCCTGTGGCCCAGCGGCGGGGCAGAAGTCAAGCGCCGCACCACCCACAGTGGTCTGCGGGACCACGCTGAGCTCATCGCCCGAGGGCGTAATCCTGGAGGACGCCGTGCATCGTCATCAGACGATCACTGACGCGGGCACTGGCGACGTGCTGTACATCAAGGTCTCCAACAGCTGCAAGCACGGGGCCCGAGTCACGTGGACCCCGTCCTCTGCGGCGACGCTGGTCAAGCAGGCGTTGGCGAAGGACGGGCAGCCAGTCGCAGTAGTCCTGCAGGCAGGACCAAGGCCTGTACGTATGACATTGACCGGCACCCGCAACGGATCCACCGTCGCCTACGTGACAGTCGCGCTTGGAGGCTGACGCCCTTGGCGTGGGCCGCCCAAGCGCACCTATGTATGCGCTCGATAACCGGCACTACCGGGCGTGCCTGATGGGCGGTCCTCGTGCCAGCAACGTCGCGGGGACCCATGACGGCTACCTCATGATCCTTTCCAAGACAGGAGGCTGAGCTGGACGCGATTCTCAGTCGCGAATGACTGACGCCCTGACCGTGCGCCTACGCTGAGACAATGGTGTCGGTGACGGTTCGTCGCGAGCGCAGCGTCAGGGGGATCGCTCGTCGGTTTGTCGTCGAAGTTGATGGCACACGGACCTGCACCTTGTGGAGCGGTCTAAGCAGCAGATAGAAGTGGAACCGGGCGAGCATTCCGTCCGGGCTCGAATGCTTGGGGGCTCGAGCGAGCTACGTCGGTTCACTGCTTCGGAGGAACTCGATAGCAACAAGGAGATCGTTGTCGGGCTCGCCTCGGCGGCAGTCCTCAAAGGCATCTATGCGCCGGGCCGGGTGCTCGATATTCAGCTCGTCTGACCGCGTGCCCGGCGCGTGCCTAGCGTGCTTGTCGGACCTGGCTAAGTGCTCAGAAGTGCCAATAGCGGACGCATCTCGCGATGCCGAGGGGCCCACGCCGGTTGGCGCGTGGGCTAGCTGTACTGCCCAGGCACGTTGGCTGAGGGCGTGTGACGACACAATCTAGTTGATCTTGTAAGGCGAAGACCTCCCGTCGTGGAGTGGAGCTGTCTAGGAACCGCTTCACGACCAGGAGGTCTTCGTGTCCCACGCTAACGCTGCGCTCACGCCGAAAGCGCGTCTGAAGCTCGCAAGGTTGATCGTTGATGACGGCTGGCCGATCGCGCGGGCAGCCGAGCGCTACGACGTGTCCTGGCCGACCGCCAAACGCTGGGCGGAGCGCTACCGCCAGGGCGGTGTGGCTGGGATGAACGACCGGTGTTCGCGGGCCGCCAGCCGCAGCGGAACCACCCCGACCGGCAGCACGGTCGTCGACAACGGTTCAGGTGTGAAAACAGGCTGCTCGTTCACGATGGCCTCCGTGACATTCCAGGACGGCGATCGGGATGATCGCCACCGGCACGATCAGCGCAGCGACGCCACGGCGCAACCGCCGCTAGCGGTACCTCGCGGATCGGCTCCGCCGCCTCGGTGTCAGTGGATCGGCGGGAGGGCGTCGTAGCCCGCCGAGGCAAGCCAGGAACGGGCTCGTCCGACCCGGCACTCAGCGCTGAATGCCTGCCAGCGGCCGATCAACTCAGGGTGACGGTCGAGTTCGCGGCGGAATCGGGAAAACGCGCCGCGACCGTCGATCGCGTCGGTGAGCCGGTCGGCCACGACCCGGTCATCGAGGGGTCCGATGAAGTCGGCCATGTCACGCCAACCCTCCCGCGACCCAACGTTCGGCACCCCAAGCCAACGATCCGGGTCACGGTCCGGCCTTGGCGCGTCCTGCTCATCGCCGCCCCAGTCCTCCACGACCGCCTCCGGCCAGCACGCACCGGTAGTCAGGTCCAGCAGCCCGCCGAAACCGTGCTCGAGCCCGCCTTCCATCAGATCGGCCAACTCGTCCAGCCCCGCCGGCACCGCCCGCCGACCGGTCGGGGGTCCCCCGGTCATCGCCGTCAACTGCTCGGCCAACTCGGCATCGCCCTCCCAGCCCCGGTCAGCCAGCCGGCCGATCAGGTCCTGCGCCAACCCAGTGGCACCAGCAGTCCCGACCATCAGCGCCACCACGACGCCGTCCCCGGCCTGCTGGAGCAGCACCCCGGGATCACGACCGGTAAGCACCCGAACGACCTCAGCGCCATCCCCGCGATAGCAAGCCGCACTCAGCAACCGCAGGTCCCGTTCAACATCAAGGAAATCCACGGACCAAGCCTCACTCCGAACGGGGCTGCCCTCAACCCCCGAAGTCATCACCCGCATGACCCCGCCGACTCGCGAGATGCGTCCGCTATGGGCACATCTGCGCGTCTGCGCGCCTCATGGTGTTCCACAGAAGCGCCCGAGAATGCCCCGGTTACGGAGCGGAGGGCGACTCTAGCCAATGATCGGTCAGCCCTTCGAGAGCCTTAAGAACGCATCGAGTGTCTAAGCGGAGGCCCGAGCGACAGGATCAAGACGCCAGTCATTCACACACCCAAGGTTTCGGTCGAGGTCCACCGTCAGATCGCCTCCGCTTCCATCGGCGAACTTGACTGTCCCGAGCGCTATGTGCGCTGAGAGCGACTCTCGGTCGAATGGAATGGAGAAGTGATACTCGGCCAATCCCTGGCCTTGGTCGCGTGCCCGACTGAGTTTTTCGACAAAACCGTCGTAGCTCTCAGAGCGTTGTTCAGCCGGGCACAAGCGCCCGAAGGCTTTCGAGAACCGACCATCGCGCACGTCGCTCAGGAACGCCGCAGTCGTCGGCTTTTCCAGTGCTTTTAACTGGCCGCGCCAGGAGCGATACCGCTAGCGCGGACAGCCCTACCATGACGAGGCACACGATCGCGAACGCCGTAAGCGTGCTCCGAGCAGTTCCGCCGTGGGGTCTCACCGTCGAGCCACCTCTCCAGCGAACCACTACATCCCGAACTTCCCGGAAAGGCCATCTTAGGCCAGGAAGGGGGCCTGCCCGAGCATGATGCTCCGCCCGATAGTGCCGGCTCCCGAGCGATGAGAAACGCCCGAGAGTGGCGCCTACGCGCTATCAGCCTCGTCGGCAAGTTCGAGTAGACGATGCGCGACCCGGCGCGCTTCTTCCCCGCTGAGGTCGGCGGGATCACCCTCGGCGGTCACCGCTTTGAGCTGAACCGATCCACCATCTCTCCAGGCGCGAACGTCCATCACTATCTCAGTCGCCATGTGCGTGATCATGCCCGACGCCCTGCCCCGTGATGACGACTCCCGAGCTGCCCTGTATCGGCACATCGCGGGCGTCGTGGGTCGCCGGGTATAGGCGCTCCGAGGACCAGCCGATACTTCTCGGGTGGGCACCGCGATTCTCCTGGCAGTGCTCGCAGTTGCGTGCGTTCTGCTGGGGGCGGTGACTTGGCGATATCGGTCGCCGGTATTCAGAAGCTGCGTCCTAGCCAGCCTCACCTTTCGGCGTCGGTGGGCGGACGTCGATCGAATCGACGAGATCCTGACTGCTCGGGTGCTGCGCGTCTACGGAGCCGTGTTCAGCCTCCTCCTCTGCCTGGTTGGTGCAGCAATCGCAGTCAGCTCGATCAAGCGCTTCTGAGTGCGTCGAACGAAGCGCGGATGGCGCGTGGCTCGAACGCGCCCGCGAAGGGCACTACGAGCGTCTGCAGATAGCCGGATAGCCCTTGCTTGAACAGGCTTCGGTGCGATGATCACGAGGTGCAGGTGTGGCGTGCAATCCGGCGCGGGTACCAGCGGCATGACCGTTGGTATCGGGAGTCGTTCGCCAATCGCGGGCTCTCTAATGGGGTCTTCTACACGCTTCTCTGGCTTTCCAGCGCCCTCTTTTGGCCGCTGCCGCAGGGCAGATGGGTTCAGGTGTACGTCGGCCTGACGTTGATCGTCCTTAGCCGGCTCGGCAAAGCCGCCAGTCGGGTGCGTAAGCGCCACGTCACCTTGCAGAAGTGACCGACCAAGCGGCCATCGCCTGAACGAACTGCAGCCAAAGGTGCGCTGTAAGGGCATTCATGAAGGGGGTGGGGCCGTCAACCCCCGTGTTTGCAGCATTCTTTCGGCTGTGGGCCTGGTTTTGGGCAGCGTTGCTGCCGGGCGGGGTCAACACGCAGCGCCCGCAGCGCGCAGCGCGAGGACGAACGGTGTTGACGCAGTCCGGTGAGCCGGTCGCAGGATCCGGTCAGGCCCGGCGCCGGCGGGATGTGGTTGTGGATGGCTTCAGTTCCGGGTGAGCGGAGGTGGCGGCGGAGCTGCCAGGCATTCCTTCGCAGTGGTGTTTGCATGAAGCCGTTCGGTCATCCGACATTGGGTTGCGTGGGCCATTCACTTCCTCGACCGCACCGGCAGGTGGGTCATGCCCCTCCTCGGCCGCACACAAGTCGGTGCACAGCTCATGCAGCCGCCGCTAGCTGCAAAGCGCGGGGCTGCCCGTCGCGCATCGTGTAGAACACGAGGTCGAGCATCCGGTGCGCGGCGGCAACTTTCGCGATGTTGCGGGCACCGTGCCCACGACGGTCGACGATGCGGTCTTTCACTTCCCGCACGGACGGTTCGCATTGGCGTTGCACCGCCTCGACCGCCGCCCAGCGCACCAGCGCGCAGCCTTCCTTGGACACATGCCCGTGCCGCACGGTCCGATCGGAAGCGTAGATGCGAGGCGTGATCCCGGCCCAGCACGCCAACGCGTCCGCCGTCTTGAAGCGGGTGATGTCACCGATCTCAGCGACGAAGACCGCCGCCAGCACCGGGCCGATCCCACGAATCTTCTGCAGTGCCCGATAGTGCGGATTGTTCTTCAATGCCTTGTCGAGAAGTACTTCGATGCTGCCGATCTCATCAGTGAGGACCAAAAGCAGCCGGCGCTGGGATTCCAGCCGGCGGCCGAACTGCCCTTCCAGCACAACCTCATCGAGCTGGGCAGTGCCGGTCGCCGATTCCAGATCGCTCACCGCCAGCCGGATGCCGTGCTTGGCCAACAGTGCACGGATCCCCGCCTTGACCGCGGTCGCGTTGCTCACCAGCCGCACCCGGTGACGCACCAGCTCCCGCAGCTCTCTTAGCTCGGGCGGGGCGATGTAGGCCTCCGGCAGCGAGCCGAGGCGTAGCAGGTTAGCCAGCTCGTAGGCGTCCTTGGCGTCGGTCTTGACCCGCTTCCGTGAGCGCATCGCTTTCAGCCCGTACGGATGCGCCAAATGCACGTCGAATCCGGCCGCTTGCAGCGCGTCGACCGCCCAGTACCAGCCATACGTCGCTTCGATCGCGACCGGCGCTTTGCGGCCGGCCTTGCGTACTTCCCGGACGAGTGTCTTCCGGTCGTTGTCGATCTGCACACACTCGAGCTCGACACCCTGGGCGTCGATCCGGCAGATCACCGACCGGCGCAAATGCAGATCGATACCCACCCACTGACCCTGCGCGTTACCGTCAACCACGGCGGCCTCCCCTTCAACAACGGGTTGAATTTGAGCAACCGCAGGATCCTGCGGAAACCCAAGGAGCGGGAGGCCCCGCCCCCTTATGGATTCACTTCTGCGCGCTATGGATCGGCAACTAAAGATCGTTCTCCGGGAACTCGAAGTCCTGGTTGGCCACGGCTCCGTCAACGCCGATCGTGCCCACGACCTCATCGTCTTCGGGTGCGAGGAAGACGGTGAAGTTGTCCTGGCCATGCACACCTACAGCCCGCAGCGATGAGTACGGAGATGCGTTGATCCTCTGGACGACGTCGTCGCCAGTGAACCGAATGCCCTTGCGGCGCAGGTGTTCAATGCGTCTGGTGTAGATCCCGACGAAATGCGAAGCCGATTGATGACCTGGTGACGGGGACGACAGCCAGGCGCCGGCGGCCAGTTCCTGCCGGCACGCTTCATCCGCTGGCTGCCCAGTATCAAGCGCGGCTATCAGACGGGCGCGGACACCTTCAGGCATGCCTCGATCTTGCGCCATGAAGCCGCCGTGCATTGCCGCCTCCCATGCGCCCGCGAAGGGCATTCATGAAGGGGGTGGGGCCGTCAACCCCCGTGTTTGCAGCATTCTTTCGGCTGTGGGCCTGGTTTTGGGCAGCGTTGCTGCCGGGCGGGGTCAACACGCAGCGCCCGCAGCGCGCAGCGCGAGGACGAACGGTGTTGACGCAGTCCGGTGAGCCGGTCGCAGGATCCGGTCAGGCCCGGCGCCGGCGGGATGTGGTTGTGGATGGCTTCAGTTCCGGGTGAGCGGAGGTGGCGGCGGAGCTGCCAGGCATTCCTTCGCAGTGGTGTTTGCATGAAGCCGTTCGGTCATCCGACATTGGGTTGCGTGGGCCATTCACTTCCTCGACCGCACCGGCAGGTGGGTCATGCCCCTCCTCGGCCGCACACAAGTCGGTGCACAGCTCATGCAGCCGCCGCTAGCTGCAAAGCGCGGGGCTGCCCGTCGCGCATCGTGTAGAACACGAGGTCGAGCATCCGGTGCGCGGCGGCAACTTTCGCGATGTTGCGGGCACCGTGCCCACGACGGTCGACGATGCGGTCTTTCACTTCCCGCACGGACGGTTCGCATTGGCGTTGCACCGCCTCGACCGCCGCCCAGCGCACCAGCGCGCAGCCTTCCTTGGACACATGCCCGTGCCGCACGGTCCGATCGGAAGCGTAGATGCGAGGCGTGATCCCGGCCCAGCACGCCAACGCGTCCGCCGTCTTGAAGCGGGTGATGTCACCGATCTCAGCGACGAAGACCGCCGCCAGCACCGGGCCGATCCCACGAATCTTCTGCAGTGCCCGATAGTGCGGATTGTTCTTCAATGCCTTGTCGAGAAGTACTTCGATGCTGCCGATCTCATCAGTGAGGACCAAAAGCAGCCGGCGCTGGGATTCCAGCCGGCGGCCGAACTGCCCTTCCAGCACAACCTCATCGAGCTGGGCAGTGCCGGTCGCCGATTCCAGATCGCTCACCGCCAGCCGGATGCCGTGCTTGGCCAACAGTGCACGGATCCCCGCCTTGACCGCGGTCGCGTTGCTCACCAGCCGCACCCGGTGACGCACCAGCTCCCGCAGCTCTCTTAGCTCGGGCGGGGCGATGTAGGCCTCCGGCAGCGAGCCGAGGCGTAGCAGGTTAGCCAGCTCGTAGGCGTCCTTGGCGTCGGTCTTGACCCGCTTCCGTGAGCGCATCGCTTTCAGCCCGTACGGATGCGCCAAATGCACGTCGAATCCGGCCGCTTGCAGCGCGTCGACCGCCCAGTACCAGCCATACGTCGCTTCGATCGCGACCGGCGCTTTGCGGCCGGCCTTGCGTACTTCCCGGACGAGTGTCTTCCGGTCGTTGTCGATCTGCACACACTCGAGCTCGACACCCTGGGCGTCGATCCGGCAGATCACCGACCGGCGCAAATGCAGATCGATACCCACCCACTGACCCTGCGCGTTACCGTCAACCACGGCGGCCTCCCCTTCAACAACGGGTTGAATTTGAGCAACCGCAGGATCCTGCGGAAACCCAAGGAGCGGGAGGCCCCGCCCCCTTATGGATTCACTTATGCGCGGGTCATTCAGACGACAGATTCAGCAGACGGAGCGTGAAACTCGACCACTCCTCGCCCCAACACCTCCGCGTGTTCGAGGTCACCTCCGTACTCCGTCCACGCCCAAAGTCCGCTTCGGATCGCGAGCCGCATCGTGTGCGTCTCACGACTAGCTTGCTCCACGTCAAGCGTGAGGACCTGACTTCCATCCAGGCGGATCACCAGACGGTCCAGTTCGGTCCCTGCCTCGGTCAGCCTGTGTTGGTTGTCGTACGGGCGACCGAACCAGCCTGAAGGCAGCCGAAGACTGGCGACCTCGTGTTCGGAGAAGAAGGCGCGCACGGCATCGGCGACGACGGAGGGGTCCGGCCAGGTCATTCGCTCATAGTCCGTCGGTTATGCGGGCAGTGCGCGGTAAGGGCACTTCTGCGCGTTCCACCGAAGCGGCTGGGCCGGGAAGATCACCGACGTATCTGGACTTCTGGGCGCGCTGTGTGCCTTGCCGCGCAAGGGTCCTGCGATTGCTGTCATGGCAATCGGCTCGTGTCGAAGGGCAACCATCGCGCCAACACCAGCGTCTAATACTGACGTGAGGACTTGGGCCCTGCTGACCGCGATTGCCTTCGCAGTCGTCTACGGCTCCTCATGCAGTAGCCCGTCGGCACCGGCCACGCGTAGAGCTGCGCCGATTCCTACGGCCACGGCCACGCCCACGCCCACGTCATGCACCGGCAAAATCGCCCTCATGACTTCGTCAGGCGGTCGCACCCAGTTCCAGCTCGGCAGCACCGTCTCCGTGACGATGCACGTCGGAGAACGTCTGAATGTCGATGCGCCAGGTCCATGCGGGTCGGATGTCGGGGCGACACCTCAACGCGCCGGTGTGCTCATGGCGACCGGGACCGGCATTGCCACCCGCTTCCAGGCGATCAAAGCGGGGACCGTGAAGCTCCTAATCGCCTACCCGGCGTGCGACGACGCCGGAGAGTTCAGTAAGCGCACGCAGTGCCGAGGTGGCATAACGGGGGGCTACGCGATCGTGTCCGTACATCCGTGAGCTGGCGACGCATCCTTGGCCGATGTTTAGCCTCGTGACGGATCCACCATCCCTGGCGACCTGGATTCCACGGTGCCTTAGCGTCCCGGTCGATATGAGCGAGAAGCGCGCAGAGTGCCGGTTATCGTGCCCACGCCTGGCGGCGAGAGCCGCCCGCTTCCTGCACGCACCGGCGTCACCACCTCCGCTCCGCAAGCTGGCGGTACTACCTGACGGCGGCTTTCGTCGACTGGAGTTGCGTGCGCACTCCGTGCACACGAGCGGTCTGAGCTGCGCGTTTGCCGGGGCCAGGGGATACGTAATCCGATGGCGCGACAACGGAACGCGAAGGTCGAGGGCTGTCCGCATCCTCCCTCGCACTCAGGCGATTTGCTGGGCTGGTCAACTGAGGAAGCGATACGCGAACCCCGCCGAGGCGCGGATCTCGCGCAATCGGATGCTCAGCCGGTCATCATCCCCGAGCGTCAGCACGCCGCCATCAGACTCTGCTCGCCAGTACCACGAGCCACGGGGGCCCATCGTCCAGGCCGCCACCCGCCTGGACGCCGGAACCGCGACAGTCCGCGCGACGAACGTGCCCTGGCCGGTCGGCGTGCTGGCATGAGGTTCCCTGAGCGCGGAGGAGAACTCGCCCAGCACCGGAGGGGCCGAGTCGTCCTCAGTAATGACTCCAAGGTCGTTAGCATCGAATGCGTTCAAGGCACCCTCGAACCCGTAGTTGCTTAGTCCAGCATTTGAGAGGCGACCGCCGGCGAGTCGGCTCATAAGCGCGGCGTAAAAGCTGAGCAACTCCTCTTTGCGGATCAGCAGCGCTTCGTATGCGGCGGGCAGTAGGACCTCGCTGAGGCCGCGAGAGGGCTTCGAATGGAAAGCGACGCGCCGTCCGTCGTGATACCAGCGCTGGCACGCGACTCCGGCCCGATCGGCCTCGGCCACTTCAGATCCGAACAGATCTAGGGGAGAGATCTTCGCGGCTTCAGCGAGGGCACTCTCGATCCACTCCCCCTCGGGCTGACCTCCCTGGGGATAGATCGTGTCCAGTACCGCCTCGAGAGCGAGATACGCGTGACGGAAGGAGTCGCGAAGGTCAGCGGCAAGCTCGGAGGCCCGAAAATGGCTTAACCCGGGATAGTGGGGAGAAGCCAAATTTCGGATCTTGGCCGATTCCGCGCCGGCTGTTCCGGCTCCTGCTGTGCCGGTGATACGCGTGCGATGAGTAGCGGTCCAAGCGATTAGGAGGTGGCCATCGTCGGGCCAGAAGATGATGTGCTCTTCAACGGCCCGATCCAGACCGAAAACAGGCCCACCGGACAGAGCGAGCAGATCAAGGCCGCGCACGACTGCGCGAAGTACGGACCCGAGCACCGGCACATAGTCCCGGACCGCGGCTCCACGGACCACGCACCTCGTGCGCCCCGCCCCTAGCTCCATCGACCAACCGCCCTCAAACGCGTACAGGCCGTCGTCTGTTGCCTGGCGGTTGAGCCTGAAGATGCCGCCGGCCACGGACTCGTCGCGAAGCAAAGGAATTCCGTCAATCTGAGCGACAGTCACGTGGGCACTCCCTCGCGCGCTTTTGACCGGAACGTTCCAGTCGACGGCACGGTCCCTCGGCGAAAGACCCGGCCCCGGCCCCATCGGGGATCACGGCTGCAAGGATCCCTGTCATGCTTAGAGCCGTGCCGCGTGGTGTCGTAGATCTTCTAGCACGGCCTATCTATGCCCCCACGCAGGTGGACAGCCTCCTCGGGCTCCGCCCCGGGACTGCGTGGCGCTGGATCGATGGGTACACGCGACGACGCACTTATCCGCCTGTGATTCGTGAGCAGTCGACGGGAAGCGAACGCATCACTTGGGGTGAGTTCGTGGAGACCCGACTTCTGGCGGAATATCGCAATTCGGGCGTCCCTATGATCAAGATGCGTCCGGTCGTTGACGCGCTACGGCAGGAACTTGGTGTCCCGTACCCCCTAGCGTCGTCCGCAGCCTGGCTAGAACCGGATGGCCGAGAACTGGTCCGTCGAGTGCAGGAGCAAGTCGGCCTTGAGCGTCGGCTCGCGCTTGTCGTGGTCCGGACCGGTCAACGGTTGCTCTGGTCGGACGAAGCTGAGGAGTTCCGGCAGTCGCTGGAGTGGACGAAGGGAACAAAGACTCACAGGCCGCAGCCAAGGCTCGTCCGCCCATTGCAACGAACGGCTCCACAGGTCGCCATCGACCCGCTTCGAGGGTTCGGCGAACCGGTTGTTCGAGGGGTTCCCACCGAGATCATCGCCGAGTTGCACCGCGCCGGTGACAGCATCAGCATGATCGCCGAGCTGTACGAATTGGCTCCGTCCATCGTCGAAGAAGCCTTGCGGTACGAGTCGTACCGCAAGGCGGCATGACCGCGGATCCCGAGAACCTTCGCTTCTATTTCGATGAGAGTGCTCTCGGCATCGGCAAGACAGTCTGCATGGCCCGCAAAGACACCGTCCATGTAGGTCACCCCCTGATCCCGGAATGCCCACTCGGCAGCCTCGACCCCGACTGGATCCCGGCGGTAGCCGCGCGGAATCTCATCGTCATCGGTCGCGACCGCCACATCCGAACCAGGCCAGAGGAGTATCGACAGCTCCGAGACGCCGGCCTACGCGTATTTCGCATCGGCGGCAAACGCGACCAGCCGACCTGGGAGTGGCTCAAGCGACTCATCCGCTATTGGGATTCGATGGAAGACATCGTCGCTAACCGGGGAGTGGGCCCCTGGTTCTACGTCATCAATAGCAACGGCATCGTGGAGCGACCCGTCCCCGACGACGCTCAGCAGCCGCGACCTCGCCCGAACCCGTCGGCCGAACGAGCCCGGCGCAGGCGTATTGAGCACCAAGACAAGTTGTTCTGACTCCACGAGTCAAAGTGGGGTCACGAACGCGCACCAAGGCGGTCATGCAGCACGGCGAGCGCCAGGGCTATGCCCCGGGCAACACCGTCAGCTAGAGACCGCTGCTCAAAATCGAGCTGAGAGTCGTCGGCGTGCTCGCGCTCAAGGCTTTGCATGTTCTCGAGCGTCTGGACCGCTGACCGCACCTGCACATACCGACGCTCCACTATGCAGTCCGCGCACACCCATCGCTGTCCGCAACGTGTGTCTTCGATCTGGGCAGCGCGGCCGGGCCTGCAGCCGCAGCCGCACACCGTCTGGCCGGCCCTCCGGCCACGAATGAGTTGCATGGTTGCTCCTCCCGCGTGTGCACGCTCGTGCGCACGGACGCGCGACAACCGGCCGTCAGAGCCCGTCAGCCTCCGACACGTGAGTAGGCCCCTGACCAGCGCATTCGGCATGTTCCGGCAGCCGCTGGGACACATCATCACGGCTCTTGGGGGTCTTCTAATCCGATGGTCGCAGGTTCGAGTCCTGCCAGGGGGGCCTTCTTGAGCAGGCAAAATAGATGACGGCCAATGTCGCGTCCACATTGACGAAACCGATCCGAATGTCGTGGCCCAACACGAAAACACCCTGCCGGCCATGTCCCCCTTGGGGTCCGGCCTCGCCGTTCAGTGGACTTGTGGCGTCCCGGCGTCCACGTTGCGATGGCGCTACTGAAGGTCGGATAGCCGATCGGCGACCCAGTCGCCGACGGACTGTCCAGCCTGCGCAGCCTGCTCAGCCAACCGATCGAAGGTTGCCACGTCCTCTCCTCGCAGGGACAGCGTCAGACGACGTTCGGGTTCCCCCGCAATATGCGAGTAGTTCTCCGGATGCGCCCAGTAGCAGTGCTTGCACATGTTCACGTCCTTGACGTTCCAGTTCACGCACTTCTCGCAGGTCATGGACTTCGAGCGGTTGTCAGATCCGCACAGTGGCATGAAATCCTCGCTGACCAAGATCTCCGGGTCGCCGGCGATGCGAAACGGGAGGCGGTGGTCAACTTGTAGCTCCCTTGTTCCGAACCGACCCCCGCAGACTGCGCACCGGTTGGCGTAAGCGGCAAAAAGACTGTCTCGAAACTGCTTCGGCAGCTGCCGGCGGATCGCCTCGGTGCCACCTTGGGTGTCGAGCAGGGTGTACCGCGCCATACGCCGACCCTCGACGTTGACCATGGCAGCCACGACGGTGAGGCCGGCGTCCTTGAGATCGCCGATAGCCCTTGGTGGGTGGTCATACCCAAGGTCACTCAGTTCGGCTGTGGTGACGCTTCCTCGCTGTAGCAAGATTTCCAATGCGGTCGTGGCACGCTTGGACATCTTCTGCCCACGTGCCCATGCCCTGAATTGGTGCGAATACTGTGCCGCGGTCACGGGCCACAGTAAACCCGCCCAAACCGGACATCATTGCAGAAGCGCCTGAACTGGCCCACGCATTCGCGAAGGTACGGCTTCAGCTCCGCCCAGGCGCTCAACGAGCGCTGGGGACAGATACAGGGACTCAACCGTGACCGTGTCCTTGCCTATGAGCGTTGCTTGCGAGGAACGACCGGCCGTGATGTGAAGATGCGTCAGCCCGAGCGCCGCATCCAAAGGCTCGCCGTACTTATTCGTGTCGGTCACCACGTCATACGACACGATGAACGACACGCCTAGCTCGACCGCGTCTCGCAGCACCCCCTCGAAATCTGTTCGCGTGAGGCCTCGCATATACCGATGGTCCGCGACGTTCGTCACGCCTTGATACGGCGGGTCCATGTACACCACCGCCTCGGCTCCTGCCTCGAGCAACAGCGGGGCATAGTCGCCCGACATCACCGTGGTTCCGGCCAAAGTTCGACTCGTCTCGAAGATGCGCCGGCGCGTTTCCGCCGGCCGTGCGCCCAGGCGACGGTGATCAGCACTTTGGTTGAAGTCGCCGCTCTTGCTGTAGCGCACGGCGGCCTTCACGCACCGGTTCAGCAGATACAGAAGCAGCAGCGGCTCCTGGGTCGCATTGAACTTCGCGCGCGCCTCGATGAAATATTCGCGCGGGTCCTCCTGCTGCGCAATCCACATTGCTTCGTAGCCGTTCGCAAGACCCTCGGGGTCGTCGAGAATCTGTTCCCAGAGCCCCATGAGGGGCGAGTTGACGTCATTGATGACGGTCCGCGACGCCATGCGCGTGTGCCGGGCAGCGATAGCCACAGCTGCCGATCCAGCAAACGGTTCGATGACGGTCGAAACGTCGTCCGGAAGCAGCGGAAGGATGGCGTGAGCGAGATTCCGCTTGCTCCCCTGATAGGGGAATGCGTGCGGCACGTCCGCCAGGCTCGCGAGCTTGCCGTGCGCTACCGGAGTCTTGGTCACGAACCACAGTCTGGCGGATGGGACTGACATTCCTGGGGAGGCGCCTCGGCTCATACCCACGAAGCGTGCCGTCCGACGGCGAGGTGACATTGACAGCTCAGCTGTGACCGCTCTCGGCCCGCCCAGGTCGGTGGTGTCCTGAAGGTCGCCACGGTCAGCCGCACCCTGGGGCGGCTTGACGTGGACGTGCGACGCCGGCCGCAGGTAGCGCGGGCGCTAGGTCGCGTGGCCCTTCTGTTCGGCTCCGGCGGCTGCATCGGCGGAGTACTCGAGGGTTGATCGCGCGCTCACGTCGGCGTCAGCCCGGCTCGTGCGGCCGCGGCTCGAGCAATGCGCCCAACGCATCGAGGGCACCGCGCACATCGAGTTCGGGGTCGAGCAGCGCATGCAATAGCAGACCGTCGCCTACCGCGGCGAGCAAGCTGGCGATGGCGCTGGGCGGAGCCCCGCCGAAGACGGCGCCGCGCTGCTGATCCGCCGTCACGGCTTCGACGATCAATTGCCGGTAGGTCCCGAGCAGCGCGCCCATCCGCTCGCGAAGCGATTCGTCGCGCTCCGCTTCACGCATCGCCTCGAACATCAGCCGGGACTGCACCGGGTCGATCGACTCCGGATCGGCGATCTCACCTGCGATGAGCTCGATCAATTGCGCAACAGACCGCTGCACGAAACCGTCCATCGGGACGGCCTGCTGGAAAGCGAACATGGTCGCCTCGATAAGCAACTCCTGCTTGCCCCGGAAGTGATAGCTCACCGCGCCGTGCGGCAGGTGAGCTCGCTCGGCGACGGCTCGCGTGGTCACCCGACCCCAGCCGAGCTCGGCGATCAGTTCGGCGGCTGAGGTCATCAACTGCTCGCGCGTCGCTCGAGAGCCAGGGCCTCGACGTCCGGCAGGCACGTCCGGACCAGTTTCTTGTCCATTTGACTTGTCCATTTGGACAGATCCTATCTATAGTCCGGGCATGCCCGCAACGACACACCCCGATTCCCACCATTTGGCCGTCGAGGCCAGCGGCCTGGTGAAGACCTTCGGTGCCAACCGCGCCGTTGACGGGGTCGATCTGACCGTTCCCCGCGGCAGCGTCTTCGGCGTGCTCGGGCCCAATGGCGCCGGAAAGACCACCACGCTGCGAATGCTCGCCACGCTGCTCCGCCCGGACGAAGGCAGCGCTCTGGTGTTCGGCCATGACGTCGTGCGCGAGCCGATATCCGTGCGCCGCCGGGTCAGCCTGACCGGGCAGTTCGCGTCCGTCGACGAGGATCTCACCGCGACCGAGAACCTGGTTCTGCTGACCAGGCTGCTCGGCTACTCACGACGCCAATCCAGGCGGCGGGCTGACGAGCTGCTCGCGGCGTTCGAGCTGAGCGGGGCGGCCCACCGCCTGGCCTCCCAGCTTTCCGGTGGGATGCGGCGCAAGCTCGACATTGCCGCCAGCCTCATCGTCACTCCGGATCTGCTCTTCCTGGATGAGCCGACAACGGGACTGGACCCGCGCAGCCGAAGTCAGGTCTGGCAGATCGTGCGTGAGATCGCGGCGCAGGGCACGACCGTCCTTCTGACGACCCAATACCTCGATGAGGCCGATCAGCTGGCCGATCGCATTGCGGTCTTCGACCACGGCCGCGTGGTCGCGTCCGGCACCCGCGGGGAGCTCAAGGCATCCGTCGGTTTGGGCGGCATGACGGTGCGGCTGTTCGACCCCTCCCAGCGCGACAAGGCGCGGGCCGTGCTCTCCGACACCCTCGGGGTAGCCGCGCATCTCGAGCGTGACCCGGCCGCCATCAGTGCCCGCGTTCCGGACGGACGGACGCAAGACACCGCCGATTGGGCGGCACAGGCCCTGACCGGGCTGTCGCTCGCCGGGGTCGCGGTGAGCGACTTCGCCGTTGGCCAGCCGACTCTCGATGAGGTCTTCCTTGCGCTGACCGGCAGCCGGACCGATTCGCATGACTCCGAAGTGGAAGCAATCGCATGAGCGTGCAGACCAGTCCCGTCCTCATCTCGCCCGCCAGCGGCGCCCGAACGTTGGGCGCTCGGCCGCTGAGCGCGTCGCTCGTTTTTGCCTGGCGATCGCTGCTGAAGATCAAGCACGTGCCCGAGCAGCTCGGGGACGTCATCGGAATCCCCTTGCTGTTCACCCTGCTGTTCACCTACCTCTTCGGCGGCGCCCTCGCCGGATCGACCCATGAATACCTGCAGTTCCTGCTGCCGGGCACGCTCGCCCTCTCGGTCGTATTCGTCACCGTCTACAGCGGGGTGACCCTGAATCGCGACCTCGCCACCGGTGCGTTCGACCGGTTCCGGTCGATGCCGATCTGGCGCCCGGCGCCGATCGTCGGCGCTCTGATCGGCGACCTCGGGCGCTACCTGCTGGCCGCGAGCCTCGTGATCGGACTCGGATACGCGATGGGCTACCACGCCGGCGGAGGCGCGGTCGGGGTTATCGGCGCGGTCCTGCTCGTCCTGCTCTTCGCCTCAGCAATGTCCTGGGTCTGGACCACGCTCGGCTTGCTTCTCCGCTCGCCCACCGCGGTCATGAATCTCGGCTTCGTGATCCTTTTCCCGGTCACGTTTCTGAGCAATATCTTCGTCCAACCGAAATCCATGCCCGGCTGGCTGCGTCGAATCGCGGAAGGCAATCCGGTCAGCCATCTCGCGGCCGCCGCGCGTGACCTCATGGCCGGCAGCGCAGCGAGTACGCAGGTGCTCTGGGTCATCGCCGCAAGCGCCGTTCTGATCACCGTCTTCGCGCCGCTGACCACCCTGCTTTACCGGAAACATTGACTGAACGGTCCCAGGTTCTGTGCCACTCCCATGCGGGTTGCGGCGCTCGGTTGAGGGTCCTTTCCTGTACAGGTCTTTTCCGACCCAACCGCTGGATTACTCCGGAACCCAGAAGGCGGCAGAACCGGGGCCGTCGGGCTCAAGTTCGCCGAGCACGAGGTCGTGCCACTGCCCTTCGCCGAGCATCTCGCGTACTTTCCAGGACACGGCGGCTGCGTTGGCGAATGCGAGCAGTGCCTCTTGACTACCGAACTCCTCATTGGCTTTGCCCCGCAGAGGGCGATTCAGTGGGATCGGATCGCGCCATTTCTTTACCGTCGCCGGCGGTCGACCGTCGGCAATCCGGATGGTCTCATCCTCACAAAGCACGAGCCCGAGAGGCGCGGAGTCCATCAGGTAGTCCGCGATCGACCAACCGTTGATGAGGGTGACGCGCCCCAGCGAGCGTTCCACGGACAGCACAACGGCGTGCTGCGATGCCCGCCCGCGCAGAGCTGGAAGCGCCTCACGCAAGAACCGCGCCGTTTCATCGAGATACGGCTCGAACTGCCACTTCTCCGCTTCAAGTTGCCTGCGGAAGTGCGCAGCGTGCCACCCTGCCACGCGGGAGGCTCGCCGCTGGCGCGCTTGGGGGGTTGCGGCCTCGACTCGAGCCTGTTCTCTGCGGGCCTGCTCCTGTTCGCGCTGAAGTTCGGCCCGATCTTCCGGGCAGAGCAAAGGGCCGTCGCCCGGTGAGCAAAGTCCGCACACCGGCTGCTCACAGCGGGTGCAATTGCCGATGGCGAATCGCCCGCAGCCAGAAATGCAGATGGCCCCGGCGCTACCAGTACCCTCCTGGTACCGATACCCGCACGGCGCTGCGAACGGCACTGTTTGCGGGCCGAACTGGCCAGTTGGCGGGGCGCCAGCGCCGGGCCCCGGTCCGGTACCGCTTACCATCGTGCGGCATTCGAAGAAGCCGGGGGCAAGCTGATTGCGGGCCGTTCCGCCGCAGCGTGGACAAGTCATGGACCGCACGTTAGCCCGCGGGCAGCAATCGTCGGGGCGAGCCACGCAATGCAATGATCCGTTTCCGCGAACGTTGCTACTCGCCGCCCGTCACACGCCCATTTGCGGCCTAAGCACTACGGGTCCGAGTGCCATTCGGTTAGGGAAGTACGCCAGCTTCGTAGAACGTTTGTTTCAATATCTTGGCGAACTGTCGAGACCGTGCTTCGCTCGGACGCGCAGGTGATATAGCTAGTGAGCGACCGCCGACCGTAGGGACGCGAAGGGAGCAGCGTGGGCTACCTCGTGGTTTTCGGCGTTACCTATTGGGTCGCCATGGTCGTGGCTATCGCTTGGGTCGCCAGTCTGATCGCCGTCCCGTTGCTGATTCTGATCGGACTTATGGCGGTCTACGCATGGGCCAAGAATCTGAGGCGTTCGGTTATCGAACGAGACCGCGATTGGACCGGCGACCTGATCGCGGCTCCCTTGGCGGGGCTCATAGCGGCGCTCGTCGTCGGTTCGGTGTACCACCCGATCTTGACCTGGTTCAATCACCTGGACGACAAGGTCAATGGCGGCCATGCGAGCTGGTTCTACTTCGTCGGCCCTGTGGCGTTTGTGGTTTTCGTGGTGTGTCTCGTCGGTACTGCCAAAGCGCTGGCCTCGCGGGAGCGTCCGGTGCGTCGCTGGGCCTACCCCGGTTTCGCCGTTTACGGTGCGTACGCCGGGCTCATCGCTATCGCGATACGGCGCGGTCAGTTCAACTGACGTCGTTGCAGCCGCTTTGGTCTTGCCCATGCCGGAGTACCGGAGACAGGTTGCTCCAGCCGACCGCTATTGGGCTGCCGCTATTGGGCTTCAGTGTGAATGCTTGGCTGCTGTGCTGTCAGAATCGCTGCACCGCCAGGCCCAGCCGCACGTTATGCCACAGACCGTTAACAAGGACGCCGTCATCGCGACGAGCGCTGTACTTGGTCGCGAACCTCACTGCGAGCCGACTGGCGAAAGGGCCATGAAGGCGCTCCCCTCCCGTTCCGTCGGCCTGCATTATCCGAAAGGCCGAATCCCCTGGCGGAGCCAGAGCGTGCCAGTACTCGCCGTCGATACTTGTCGCGATCCACCACCAGAACCAGACGTCAGGCCGGTGACCTGTGAACGACCCAACCGAGACCGAAGCCAAAAGGCTCATCGCGGTGCCGAATTTCCCTGGGATGACAAATGTCGCCGGTGAACCTGCATCTTCCGATGTGCTGATGTCGCCGATGTCAAACGACTGCTCGCTGTATTCCACGTTGACCTCCGCTTCGCCCGCCGACATTGCTCCAGCAGCAGAGGCTTGAGCTGTGATCTGAGCCGCGGCGGCAGCACGTGCGACGGCTACCTGCGCGGCGTAGGCAGCCTCTTGCTGGGCAGCGAGTTGTTGCTCTAGATGGAACCGCTCCGCCGACGAGGGGTGGACCACGCCTAGCAGCCTAGCCCGGGTCCACGCGCCCAACGGCCGACGCTGTGGCCCGGCGCCCACGCGGGCCACATGCCCGAGACGGCCAGGACCTTCTCCTCTCATCTCGCGCGGGCGCCTGTAGGAGCATGGACCGCAGCTTGACGAGAGGGTCCGTCGTGGCCGCACATGTCGATCGCTTCGGGTCGGCAGTCGGCGTGCGGTGGCTGCAGATCACAGCGTTTCTCGATATGCACGAGCACTTCGAGGGACTCGCCCCGCGGCCGGTCGGCAGGGTCGTGTTCACCCGGGCCGCGTTGCCCGTCGACAGCGCGCCCACGAAAGGCGTGCCGCGATGACGTCACCGGAGACTCACTCAGACCAACCGCTGGTGCAGCTGCACAACATCCGCGCGCGCTACGGAGCGATCGAGGTGCTGCATGGCGTCAGCCTCGCCGTGCCGGCCGCCGGCGTGCTGGCCATCTTGGGACCCAACGGGGCGGGCAAGACCACGATTCTTCGCGTCATGGCCGGCATACAGCCACCCTCGTCCGGAGACCTTTTGCTCGCCGGACGCAGGGTGAACGGCGTTGACCCGGTGGCGCTGGCGCGCGCCGGCCTGTGCACCATCCCTGAAGGCCGCGGCATCTTCCCGAACCTGACGGTGCGGGAGAACCTGCTCATGGCGACGTATCGCGGCTTCAGCCGGCGGGACGTCGAAGACCAGACGTTTTCGCATTTCCCCCGGCTGAGCGAGCGTCGTCACCAGTTGGCCGGCAGCCTGTCCGGTGGTGAGCAGCAGATGCTCGCCCTGGCCCGGGCGCTCGCCACCAAACCCAGCGTTCTGCTGCTCGATGAGCTTTCCATGGGCCTGGCCCCGAAGGTGGTCGATGCCTTGTACGACGCGATACGGCGCATCGTCGCGACGGGAACCACCATCGTGATCGTCGAGCAGTTTGCTGCAGCCGTTCTGGACATCGCCGACACCGCCGCTGTGATCTCACATGGTGAAGTCGCGTTCGACGGCAAGCCTTTCGAGGTCGAAAAGCAACTGTCGGACATCTATCTCGACGGCAAGCGCACCATCAAGCTCGATGCACGCCACGAATCACGCAACGAATCAGGCAACGAATCACGCCACGCCGACATCGCGATGACGAAAGATGCTCCACTCTCGGTCTATGTCGAGTAATCAGTCGAAGGCTTCGCGGCGTCTGGCGGAGACTGCGCGCCCACTGCTCCCCGCGGCCAGAGCGCAGCGGCGCAAGGAGTACGAGCAGGCCGGCTACGACGGCTCCGTCTCGCCGCTGGCGATGCTGGGTGGGACGCTCGCGGACGGCGCTCTGCTCAGCCTGGCGCGCCTCATGGGGCGGGGGCAGAAGCCCGATCACTGGCAGGTGGTCGCCGCAGAATCACATGCGGCGCTCGCCGTCCATCGCCAGCACGGATGGGATGCGGATCCGGCCGGCTACCACGAGCGCCCGGCCGCACCCACATCGGTCAAGCTGCGTCGGCACGGCCAATGGCAGATCGTCACCTACGACAGCGACTACGAGCCGAGGCCTGGAGAGCCGGGTGCCGATCGGTGGCTGGCGCGGGAAGCCAACCGGACGGCCATCCTGCGTGTGCACCGGGTCGGGTTGAAGGCGCCGTGGCTCGTTCTCATCCACGGTGCCGGCATGGGCGGATGCGCACCGACGTCCCGACCTTCGACGCGCTCGGAATCGCTGAGCGACTACGGGTCAACGTCGTCATGCCGGTCCTTCCCCTGCACGGGCAACGACGGACTCCCGGCCCTTTCATGAACAGCGTGCTCCCGTCGCCCGACACCATGGACACCCTGCACGGTCTGGCGCAGGCCGCCTGGGACGTCCGCCGCTGCCTGGCCTGGATTCGTGCTCAAACCGACGCGGGCATCGGCATGTATGGCATCTCCCTGGGCGGCTACACCGCCGCCTTGACGGCTGCCCTCGAGGCGCCCCTCAGTGCCGTCATGGCCGGGGTCCCACTCGTCGACGTCACGGCGGTTTTCGCCAGCAAAGCCCCGGCGCGACATCGCGAGGCGCAGTGGTTTCAGGATTACTGCGCATCGTCGCGTCAGGTGCTCTCGGCCGTCTCACCGCTCGCCCTGCCGCCGCCGGCCACCGCACCGGAGCGAAGGGGGATCTACGCCGGCCGCTTCGACAGGTTCGTCCCCGCGCTCGACCAGGCCGTACTGCTGAGCCGGCATTGGGGCGGCACGGACATCCATTGGCTGCCGGGCGGCCACAGCACCCATCTGCGATCGGAAGGCGTGCGCACCTTCGTCGAAGGCTTCTTCCGGACGCGCCTCCTCACGTGAGGCGACCGGGCGTCCCCGTCGACCCGCGAAAGTGGCTTAGGATGCGCGACTTCTCACAAGCGAACCAGGCCTATTCGTAGCTCTTCACGGTGGCAAGATTGTCCGGGCCGCAGTTGTAGGCACCATTGTTCGGTGCCGTGACTTTCTCGTCATAGACCCATCCGCTCGTCGTCAGCCGCATCACGACGACGCAATCGCTCGGCGTGAACGATCTCGGGTCGACGTCGACCGGTGCGAACAAGCCGCCGGCATCCCAGTGGTGCTGGGCGGCTGCCTTCTCGAGGATGCAATTCTGGGTCAGCTCACTGCCGCAGGCGGTGGCCGATTGGGCCCACAGCGTCCAGCTGTTGAACGCGAGAGCCGTGAAGTTGTCGAGGTTTCCGGTGCCTGCGCCGGCTTCCATGATGTCCTTGACCTGCTGCACGACCGGATATTTGGCGGCCAATTCAAACGGCAGGTTCTTGAACGCGACATAGCTGTTCGGCAGATATCGGGCGGCCTTGGCAGCCTGGACGGATTTCGGCGAGTAGAAGGTCTGGCCGAAGAGCACCCACTGCGGCTTGAAGCCGACGTTGCTCATGCCGTTGAAGATGGGCGACGGATCGGTAGCGACGATCTCGTAATCAGCTTTCGCCGCAGCCACCTTCATCTGCTCGAGCCACGGCCGGTAATTGTCGATGAGGGCTGGCCGTGGCTGCAGGACCGACGCTTTATAGCCGAGCTTCTCCCAGGCCTCCCGGGCTCGCAGCCCTTGAGGGGCAAGGGAAGCGAGGGTGCTGCCGGCGATGCCCAAGCCGGTCTTGGTTTCTGGATAGGCCTCGGCGAGCAGCCGCATCGGACCGACGTCATAAACCGTCGGTTTGCTGGCGGCCGGAGACACCTGTAGGCCGGCCTTCGTCGCTTCTGGGGAGACGGTGTAAGCGGGAATCGCACCGAGCTCGCACCCAAGCCGCGGCCGGACGTCAGGAGCATCGAGCCCGTTCCCTCCACCCACCAGCATGAAGTCGCGCTGGCACGCCTTGATCACCGCCGCGCCGCCGTCGAAGAGTTTCGCGTCCAGTTTGTCGACGACGATCTTGCGGCCGTTGATACCACCAGCGGCGTTGCACCACTTGCTGAACGCATCGGCGGCGTCGAAGAACTCCTGACCCAACCCGGGGGCAGCGGCGGCGCCCGGATCGCCGAGAACGCCGATGCGGATGGCGTCTGCGCTGATCCCCCGGCCAGCACCGCCGCTCGCCGATCCCGGCCTGCAGATGGCCGACAATGAGCCAAAATTGCCACCGCTCTGCGGCGCTGGCGCTGCGGGCGTCGGGGAGGAGGCACCGACGGCTTCCGAGGCCGCCCCGGTGGGGACATTGGACGAGCGTCCGCACGCCGCTGCCGGGAGGCTCAAAGCAGCGACGGCCAGCAAGATGGCGAGCCGTCTGGGCTTGAATGATCGCGCAATCGACACGGCTGCTCCCTACTGATGGTGGGACCGCCTCACTGAAGTGGATTACCAGGATGGTCCGCCGGGCCCCTTCCGGCTCCCGTCCTTGGGAGGTACCTCAGAGGACCTTGGTCCACCGGAAAGTCCCTGTTTTATTGGCGTCAGACGCTGTAGAACGGCTTCGTGAACGCGCTGGCGTCTCCCCCGACCGTCGCCGTCATCGGGCTCGGAACCATCGGCGGGACCATCGCACGCCTGCTGCTGGAAGAAGCCGCCACCGTCACCGTCTACGACATCCGGCCCGAGGTGGCCGCAGAGTTCGCTTCAGCCGGCGCCCACCTCGCTGCCAGCTGTGGGGAAGCTGCAGCGAACGCGGACTATGTGGCAATCGCCGTCTTCAACGACGCTCAAGCCCTCGACGTGCTCACCTCACGGCAAGGAATCCTGAGCACGGCACGTCCGGGTACGACCGTCTTGCTGCACAGCACCGTCCGGCTCGACACCGTGCACAGGATGCACGCGGCAGCGGCGGCGAAAGGTGTTGTCCTCCTCGACGCCGGCGTCAGTACCGCCGGGGGTGACGGCACGGGCAGGCTTGCCGTCTTCGTGGGCGGCGACGCCGCCGATCTCGAAGGTGCGCTACCCGTGCTGGGGCGCTACAGCCGCATGATCGAGCATCTCGGACCATCGGGTAGCGGGATGACGGCGAAACTGGTACGCAACCTGCTGGCGTACTCCTTCATGGCGGCGACCTACGAGGCGCTCGCGCTGGCCGAGACGGCGGGTGTACGCCTGGAGAAGTTCCGCCAGGTGATCAGTGAGTCCGACGTGTTCGACCAGGCGCGCCTGATCATGGGCGTTCCGACAACCAGACCAATGGCCTTCAGCGACACGGCGCGCAAGCACGTCGAACGCCTTCTCGGCCTGTCCGGCGACGACGCCGTCCGATTCGTCGAGCAAGCTGCATCGACCATGGAGAAAGACATGGACGACATCACCGCGCTCGCGAAGGCCGCTGGCTTCCCGCTGCGATTGAACCGCAGCACCCGAGCGTTGATTCGGCCGTTCCTGCTTCTCGAGGAGACGTGACATGTCGGAGTCCTACGATCGTGGTTTAGCCGCTATGCGAAGGGTGTACGCCGGCGACATCGTCGAGTTGCCGGAGGGAGCCCTGCCCTTCAACGACGTGATGATGAAGACGCTTTTCGCCGAGGTGTGGGATCGGGACGTGTTGTGTATACGCGATCGGCGCCTGCTGCTCATGGGGGTCGTCGCCGCGACCGGTGTGATCGACATCTGGCGCACCCAGGCTCGCGCGGCTTTGCGCAATCACGAGCTGAGCCCGGACGAGCTGCGGGAGACGCTCATCATGCTCGCACCGTACGCGGGCTATCCGAAGGTCACTTCGCTGCTTTTCGCGGCCGAAGAAGTCATCGCGCAGTGCGCGCAGGAGCAGGCCGTCAGTCAGGCCGCGTGACCGGCATCCGGGTGCCGGCCGCTTACCCGGCGAGCATCGTGACGATCAATCTCGGCCTGAACATCACGTCGATCAGCCATGGCAACCGCGTCGGCCTCGGGATTGCCGTCGATCCCGACATCGTGTCCGATCCCTGGCTCATCGCCGGCCAGGTCCCGGCTGCACTGGCCGAACTCATGGCCGCCGCCCGCCTCGAAGCGGCAGACACCATCAACGAGCCTTTCCCGCTGGACCGGACATCGGCGCCTGCCGAGTGGCTGGACCGGCGATGAGCGGCTTCAACCTGGCGGACCTCTTCGAGATCGTCGTCGACGCCGATCCGGACCGGGAAGTCCTGGTGGCACCAGCGCGGCGTCTGACGCTCGCTCAGCTCGATGAGCGCTCGAATCGGCTGGCTCACTTCCTGCTGGGCTGCGGTGTCCGCCGCGGCGACCACGTCGGCCTGCACCTGACAAGCGGCACCGAGTACGTCGAGGGCATGCTCGCCTGCTTCAAACTTTCCCTCGTACCCATCAATCTGAACTACCGCTATGCCACCGCCGAATTGCAGCAGCTCTACCAAGATGCCGACCTCGTCGCAGTCATCCACCATCGCCAGTTCTCCTCCCGCATAGCAGAGGTGACGCGGCAGACGCCGCTGGTAGCGCATGTCATGGTGGTGGAAGACGGCAGCTCCGAGGCGGCGCCGCCGGCCGCGATTCCCTACGAACCCGCCCTGGCCCGTGCTGACGCGCAGCGCCCCTGCAACCCGCTCCGCGACGGCGACGATCGCTATATCGCCTACACGGGCGGGACCACCGGGATGCCCAAGGGTGTGGTGTGGCGGCAGGAAGACATCTTCTTCGCCGCGATGGGCGGGGGCGACCCCTTCGCCTCGGGAAACGTGGTGACCCGCCCGGAAGAGCTCGCGCAACGCCTACCAGAGGACGGCCTCACCATGCTGGTGCTTCCACCGCTGATGCATGTCAGCGCGCAGTGGAGCGCATTCCTCGCCATGTTCAGTGGAGGGCGCGTGGTGTTCCCGACCGCCGGGCACCTCGACCCGGCAGCCGTACTGGGGCTCATCGAATGCGAGCGGGTGAACGCGCTCGCCATCGTGGGCGACGCCATGGCCCGTCCGCTTCTTGCTGCCCTGCAACGCGCCGTGCACGACGGGACGCCGTTCGACACGTCGTCATTGCTTGTGATCGGTTCGGGTGGAGCGCCGCTATCGCCGGCAACCAGATCACAGCTGCAGGAAGTGCTGCCGCAGACCATGATTGTCGACGGTCTCGGTGCATCCGAGATGGGCATCCTTGGCACAAAACTCCACCAGTCAGGCGAGAGTACCTTGGCGTCGAGATTCAGCGTCAACGAGCAGACACAGGTGCTGGACGACGCCGGGCACCCGATCGTGCCCGGGAGCGGCACCATCGGCCGCCTAGCCCGAAAAGGTCGGCTACCACTGGGCTACTACAAGGACGAAGTCAAGACGAGCGCGACCTTCGTTCGTATCGGCGGCGAACGGTGGGCCGTGCCCGGGGACCACGCGACCGTGGAAGCCGACGGCACCGTCGTGCTCCTGGGTCGCGGCTCGACGTGTATCAACACCGGCGGCGAGAAGGTGTACCCCGAAGAGGTCGAGGTTGCCATCAAGAACGCCCCCTTCATCGAAGACGCCGTAGTCGTCGGAAAGCCTGACGAGTACTGGGGCGAACGCGTTGTGGCGATCGTCGAACCAGCCGGTGACCAGCGGCCGACCCTGGAGCAGTTGCAGCGACACGTGCGTACGCAGCTCGCCGGCTTCAAGGTTCCGCGGGTGCTGATAGTGGTCGACGAGGTGGAACGCACGCCCGCTGGAAAGCCGGACTATGCGTGGGCCCGCAACGTCGCATCTGGCCGGGGAGCTGACGCAGTCGGCCGATGACGCGGGCGGCTTCGGGCCGGCACCGCCGCCTCGGCGCCAGGCGCTTTCGTCGATTCGCCGAAGGCATCGATGACGGGAGTCGGTCGCCCCAGACCTGCCGCATGGAGCAATTCGCTCAGCGCCATGGGGATGCCGTCGGCCACGAGGAACGGGTCGGGAACGGCCTGTGGTTCGGCATAGACCCCGAAATCCACCCGTTCTCCGTAGCTGAACAAGGTGATGTTCAACCCCATGGTCTCCACGATGACGCTTGTCGGGAAGATTCCGGTGACCCGCCCGCCGGCCATGTACAGGTCGAACGAAGGCCCCGGAACGTTGGAGATCACGGTGTTCATTGGTGTCGGCAGGTAGTTGGCGAGATGGGTCAGCGAAAGGGCGCGCATCAGGAACTCGGTCACTGAAGGAGGGACTATCGCGCCCAGCGATGGCATGTCGTGCGTGCGAATCTCGTGATGAAGCGCCTTCGCCGCCTGCGCGTTGCGATGGATGGCCAAGAGCCGCTCCACGGGATCGTCGACGTCGGTGGCGATGGGGAGGGCCATCATGCCGATCTGGTTGTCCATCGTCATGTCGGTTCCCCGAGTGGAGACGGGAACCCCTGCCACGAGGGGGGCAGCGGCGTGCTCACCGTTGCTGTCGAGGTAGTTGCGAAGCGCGCCTGCGCACAGGGCCAGGATCACGTCATTCAGTTTGACGTCGAATTTCTTCTTCAGCGCGACCACATCGGCCATGGCGACCGACGTCAAGCCGAAGGCGCGCGCAGGGCCGATCTTACGGTTGAACGACATCCGAGGCGCGCCGGTGTAGCGGTACACCTGACCGTCGGCGGAGAACGTGAGGACTGTCGCGAGGCGCTGAGCCACCGTCATGGTGCTACGGCCCAAACGCAACGGGGTCAGCGCCACCCGAGGGATCGCGCCGGCCAGCAGGGCCAGCCGCGACGGCGTCTCCGCGGGCTGGTCGTCAGGGACCCGTGGCTTCCGCAGCACCGGGTGCGGCTCGACGTCGTTCAGGACGGTCACCAGGCTGGCGCCGCTGACGCCATCCATCAACGAGTGGTGACATTTCATGATGACGGCGATGCGGTTGTTGCCGAGCCCGTCGACGAGGTACATCTCCCACAGCGGGTACCGGCGATCGAGCTGGTGCGACATGACTCTGCCCGCGAGTGCGGCAACTTCCCGCCGGCCAGCCGGCGACGCCAACGTCACGAAGTGCACGTGTCGCCGGAGGTCGAAGCTCTCGTCGGGCACCCAGACCGGAAGGTCCAATCCGAAGGGGACTGTGCGCAACTTCCAGGTGAGCTTCGGCGCGAGTGGCAGCCGCAGCTCGAGCTCGTCCGCGATGCGTTGCAGGGCGGCTCGCGGCTCACCCTCGACCTCGACGATCGTCAAACCGCCGACGTGGAAATGCCACGACGGGGTCTCGGCCGCCAACATCATTGTGTCGGTTCCTGACAATCGCGGCATGGCGCCTCCCGCGGGTCACGCAATCAGGATGTCCCACTCCGGTGCGCAGGTGCGGGAGCGGAACGCTCGCTGCAGACCTGTCTTCTGTGGCGTTCGGGGAACCCTACTGCCGGCAGCCCAAGCCGGCATCGGGCTTAAGTCCCGGCTGATCCGGCACCAAAGACCAAGGGCCGCGGAATCGCTAAACCGCGTTACCGGACTGTCCGGCCGGCTCGACCAGACCGGACTGTTCGAGCGCCGCTTGCACGAAGCCACGGACCGGCTTGGCCCGCGAGAAGAGCGCGTGACCGCCTTCATACCAGGCGATCTCGGGGCATCCCCAGTGTTCCCAGAGTCGGATGACGTGGTCGCGCGGATAGAGCAGGCGGTCTGCGAGTCCGGCGTAGATGAAACGCCCTTCCGGGGGAACGCGGGGTGTGAGCGACAGCGGCGACACGACCTTGCTCAGCCGCCGGGCCGGTGTCACGATCTCGCGCAGCTGGCCCTTCCGCAGCCGGCCACCGTGCTGCTCGAGGAGATCGACCAGGTCCACTGCCGGTATCCCGGCGATCGCACACGCCAACCCCTTCTCCAAGCTGGCGACGAGGGCGGTCGTGTAGCCACCCAGGGAGATTCCGGTGATGCCGATGGCCGGATCGTCGGACGTCGCTCGGATCCACGAGATGAGCCGCCGGATGTCCCAGACTCCCTGGGCGGCGCCGTGCACCGTGTCGAGCACGTCCTCGGATGGGAACATCGCCGTCCGCGGAAGGCCACGCGCGCGCGGCCCGTGCAACGGCAGCACGGGAAATGCCACGTTGAGGCCGAGCTTCTCATGCAGCCAACGCGCCCGGAACAGGGACAGATCGATGGATGGGCGCCCCATCCTCGCGCCGTGGACGCAGATGAGCCACGGTCGCGGCTGCTCGTGGCGCAGCATCCACACCCACGCCGTGCAGTTGGCGGTGTAGCTCAGCCATCGCGCGCGTCCGGGTTCGGCTTGGCGAGGCCGGTACCCGCTTTCGAAGGACAGCCGCTCGTACGCACCTTGTCGGGAGTTGACCCGTGCGCTACGCACATTGCGCAAACGCGGCGGCTCCGCGAAGTACGTCGCCGGATCATCCAACCACCCCGAGCCGTTGAAAATGTCATGTGCTGCGCGGGTTTCCTCATCGATACGGTCGAGTTCCTGCTGATCGCCAACGGGCATCAGGGTCCGGAACCCGGCGAGGACGATCTCGTCGACGAAAGCGTGCGCCGCCAGCGCGACGGTGGGCCGAACCACCGGAACCCCCGGGCTCGATTCCCGCGCCAGATAGTCGCGCCAGGACCGCGCGTAGAAGCCTCCGGCGCGAGGCAGCGGCATCAACGCGCTGCGCAGCCGGCTCGGAGGCCGGCCCGTGACCGGCGGGATCGGGGCCTGTTCCTCAACTCTCGGCGACGCCGGCCGATCATGCCGTGACGTGGACTTCGGCATGCGACTCCCTTCCGAAACCGCCCACCGGAACCAGGCGACGTGGCGGCCCGACGACAACGAGTGCTCGCGACCCTAACAGCTGACAGCCCTGCTGTTTCAGGACCTTTGGCCGCATCCCGCGCACGTCCGAGAAGCGGATCATTCGCTTCGGCGAGGTGTTCATCGTGGTCTGGTCCAAGATGTGTCCGGCCGGCGCGTTGCCCGATTCCGCGGCCGGCTGGCAGGCCACGTTCGACGCCATTCATAACGGTTCCTGGTCCGGAGGGGACGGGGCTCACTCGGCCCTGCTGCCTGACGGCCGGTGCCTGGTGATCTACGGCGACACCTTCGGAGGTCCGGCGACATCGACCGGGGCACGTCATCGCAATCCCCCGTTCTTCCCGAATTCCATGGGGATCGCTGACGGCGAGCGGGTCACCTGGGTCAACAAGCCGGGCCGGCCGGCGATACCAGCGGCGGCAGACGGAAGCGTGCACTGGCCTGAGTCGGTCGTGGCGACCGACTGCGCGGTGCACGTGCTCACCAATCGCGTCCGCCGCATCGGGACTGCCGTAGCCGGCATCGAGGTCGTCGGCCAGTCGCTGGTGACGTTCGACCCCGAATCATTCGTACTGCGCTCGACCACAAACCTCACCGCCGCCGCCGACAATCCGGGCGGAGGACCCATCTGGTGGAGCGCGGGCGCCGCGCCTTTCGGTTCCTACCTGTACGTCTACGGCGTGCAACTCAAGTGCGGCGACTACGGCCGCTCGCTCTACGTCGCTCGCACGCCGATGACCGCGGCTGCGGCGATGTCGCAGTGGTGCTATTGGAACGGCACGGCATGGACGCCGGACAACAGGCTGCCGTCGGCAGCACGGCTGATCCGCAGCGAGACCGACACCGTCGTCTCGGTCTGGCACGCGGGGTCGACGTGGTGTCTGGTCAGCCAGAAGTACGGCATCCTCGGCCGCGACATCGAGCTGTGGACCGCGCCCTCACCGCAGGGTCCGTGGCTGGACACGAAGGTGCTCTACACGATCCCGGAGTCCGACCATCCCGACGCGATGTTCTACGAGAGCACCGCCCATCCGGAAGTTCCGCTGGCCTCGGGCAGATTGCTGCTGAGCTACAGCCGCAACGGCAGCCACGACCACATCCACGCCGACGCCAACTGGTACAAGCCCCAGTTCGTCGAGGCGTCGCTGTCTTGAAGGTGGCTAGAGAGCCTCCGAGCCGTGCTCCCCGGTACGGATCCGGGCGAGGTCGTCCAGGTGCGTGACCCAGATCTTGCCGTCACCGATCTTGCCGGTCCTCGCCGCTTGGGCGACGACCTCGATGAGGTCTGCCGCATCGTCGTCATCCACGATGACCTCGACCCGGACCTTGGGCACGAAGTCGACCCGGTACTCCGCACCGCGGTAGACCTCCACGTGGCCGCGCTGCCGACCGTAGCCCTGCGCTTCCGAGACGGTCATCCCGTGCACGCCGAAGCTTTCCAGGGCGGCTTTGACGTCGTCGAGCTTGAAGGGCTTCACGATTGCGGTGATGAGTTTCATCAGCTGGTCCGTCCAGACGAGCGCAGGGCTCCGATGTCGTAAGCGGTTTCGGCATGAACGCTGATGTCGATCCCCTCCACTTCCTGCTCTACGTCGACGCGAAGCCCAACGATCCGCGCCGTCACCCACGCCAGCACGTACGTCAGCGTGAAGGCCCAGGCGACCGTCACGAGCACGGCCAGAGCCTGCACCGCAAGCTGATGAAGCCCGCCGCCCAGCAGCAACCCCTCGTGTTTACCGCTGAAGTTCACCAACCGTAGCGCGAAGAGGCCCACGCAGAGCGTGCCGATGACTCCGCACACCCCGTGGACAGCGACCACGTCCAGCGAGTCGTCGTAGCCGAACCGAAATTTCGCCTTCACAGCCGCCTCCGCGGCGACGCCTGCGACAAATCCGATGAGGAGCGCCGCCCAGGCCGGGACGAAGCCGGCGCCCGGGGTGATGGCCACCAGGCCGGCGACGGCGCCTGACGCGGCACCGAGCGTGGTGGCCGAGCCCGTGCGTCTCCATTCGATTGCGAGCCAGCCGAGCAGTCCCGTGCAGCCCGCAAGCTGCGTCGTCATCAGCGCCTGCGCTGCGGTGCCGTCGGCAGCGAGCGCGGAGCCGGCGTTGAAACCGAACCAGCCGAACCACAGGATGCCGGCACCGAGCACGGTCAGCGGCAGCGAGTGCGGCGCCATGACCTCCTGCGGCCAACCTCGACGTTTCCCGAGAACGAGCGCGAGCGCCAGCGCCGAGGCCCCCGAGTCGATCTCCACGACGTTCCCGCCGGCGAAGTCGAGCACGCCCCGCTTGGCGAGCCATCCCTGCGGGGAGAACACCCAATGTGCGATCGGCGCGTAGACGACGATCGCCCACAGCACCGCGAAGATGAGAAACCCTCGAAACGACAGCCGGTCCGCGCCGGCGCCCGTCAGCAACGCGACGGTGATGATCGCAAACATCATCTGGAAGGCGGCGAAAGCATACGGCGGAATGCTGAGGTGCATTCCCGCCGGCTGGGTATGGCTGCCGGCGAGGCCGGCGAACTTCAGGCCGCCCAGCAGCCCGCCGCCCAGGTCGGGCCCGAAGGCGAGCGTGTAGCCGATCACGGCCCAGGCCACGCCGACCACGGCTATGGCCGCCAGGTTCTGGATCATGATGCCCAGCACGTTCTTGCTGCGCACCATTCCCCCGTAGAACAGGGCAAGCCCTGGCGTCATGAAGAGCACCAGGGCAGCGGACCCGAGCACCCACGCGGTGTCGCCGGCATTCACGGACATGGGAAGGCATCTTGCCAGTTGTTCACTCGCAAGAAACAGCCGGTCGGCCCCGGTGCACGCTGACTTCGGCGCCTGGACGATCGTCCACGGGTCCTGACCGGAGCGCCGACCGCGCCCTGCGAGAGCATGGGCGGATGAGCGGCGAATCGGCGCAGGAGACGAAGGAAAGTCAACGCCGCCCGGTGGCGCTGGTGACGGGAGTCGCCAGGCCACCGGGCATCGGGCACGCGACCGCCCTGCTGCTGGCTGACGCCGGTGCGCACCTGGTCTGCGCCGACCTGGTGGGAACCGGCGATACCGGATACGCCGGCGAGGAAGCGTTCGAAGCGGTCGTTGCCGAGGTCACCGAACGGGCGGCGGCACAAGGCGGCAGCGTGAGCGCGTACCGCATGCAAAGCCTCGAAGCCCACGACGTTTCGGCTTTGCTCGCGCACACCGTCGACACCTTCGGGCGAATCGACTGGTGCTGCGCGCTCAACGGCGCCACCGGTCCGGGCGCGGGCGACGGGCCGCTCATCGACGTGGCGGCAGATTCCTGGCGACGCTGCATCGACATCAATCTGACCGGCTCGTGGACGGTGGCCACCACAGTAGCCAAGGTCATGATCGACGGCGGGCACCCGGGATCGCTGGTGTTGTTGTCCTCGCACGCAGCGATGGCGCCCACCGTGGGTGCCGGGGCGGTCGGCGCCGCCCGTGCCGCCGTCGACCAGATGGTCGCCGTCCTCGCCGCCGAACTCGGCCCGCGCGGCATTCGCTGCAACGCCGTCGCGCCGCTGGCGGTGAAGCCCAGCGCGCGGTTTCCGAACCCTGGCTTGCTCGCCCTCGCGGACAAGGAAGGCATCTCGTTCGACAGCTGGATCGGTCGCCGCATCCCGCTAGGACGCGCGCAGCACGCCGCCGAAACCGCTGCCGTCATTGCCTTTCTGTGTTCGGAGGCGGCCTCCTACGTCTCCGGCGTCACGATCCCGATCAACGGTGGGGCGACGAGCTAGCCGAGCGGCGCTGCATCCCGCGGCTGACCGCCCCGGACAGCACGTGCACACCCGCTCCGAGCACCACGAGGTCCCCGACGATCTGGATCATCACAACGATGCGTGCGGCGTGAGTGAACGGAACGATGTCGCCGAAGCCGAGCGTGGAGAAGACCGTCAGGGTGAAGTACAGCGCGTCGGTACGCCCGAGGTGCTCCGAGAACGCGGCCGGATTCTGCCGGCTCATCAGGAAGTACGTCGCCGCCAGCACGACCACGAAAAACGGCACTACCGTCGCCAGCAGCTGCACCACGCGCATCCACGGCGTGTCGGAGCGGACGATCGCCCGGATCTCGTACCGGGTGAGTACGCCGAATGCGATGAGCCCCGCGGGCAGCAGGACATAGCCGGGATTGCTGAATCGCCCGGCGAACGGCAGGCTCACCGTCCGCTGACCGGAGTCAGGTCGGGATAGGTTGCCTCTTCTGTGTCCTCGTCCCGAACGATGCGGGCGTTCGTCTGAGCACTGAGTTGCGGTGCGAGAGCCGCGAGCGCCCGCCGCTCCGTGGCGAGTACGTCGGTGATGGCGTACCACACCTGTCCGGTCGGATCCGGCGCCGAGGCCTCGTCAGCCGGGTTGCCCGCGACGGCGTGAGCCTGCAACCCGGAGAGGCTGTCGATGCGCGCTGTGACGAGCTGACGCAGCGCTTCCCGGTCACGTTCGGCCAGCCCGTCCTGCTTGGAGCTGTCGAGCGTTTCGAGGCCCGACCGCAGTGCGGCAAGGCGCCGGTCGCGCTCGAAGCGGGTCGCGTCCAGCGCTGACTCCTGCCTGCTGAGCGGCGCCGGTGTCGTGGCACTGAGGCTGGTGCGTTCGGCTCGCATCACGTCCAGCAGGGCCCGCCAGCGCGCCGGATCGGCCTTCTCGTCGGGAGGGGCCGATGCCACCTTCGCACCGGCCGTGAGGTACGCGATCCGAGCGCAGTAGAGCTGCCGCAAGTCCTCACCCGCGGCGTCCGTCAGGCGACCCTCGGCGACCAGCAAGTCGATGCGTTCCAGTGCTGCCGATGCGGCAGAGAGCCGAGCGCGGATCTCCTGATGCACCTCTGCCGCGCCTGCGGGCACGAGCCCGAACTGCTCCCCGACCGCAGCGAACCCGCCGCCGGTCGCCGCGCCTTCCCCACCCTTCGTCCCCCGCAAGGGGACGTTGGGAAGCAGGAGGCTGATGAAAAAGCCCACCGCAGCAAAGACGATCGCCACGTGAAACACCATCTGCAGGGACAGCACGAACGAGTGCACGTAAGCCTGGTGTACCGCGGCAGGAAGCTTGGCCAGCTCGGCTGGACTGCCGCGCAGCGCCGACGCACTGACTCCGCCGCTCTTCGGGAGCTCGGACGCCAGGTGATCGGCGAGGGAGGAGTTGAACAGCGCTGCGAAGACCGACACCCCGACCGATCCACCGATCGAGCGGAAGAACGAGGCGGACGACGTCGCCGCCCCGAGGTCACGCAGATCCACCGTCGACTGCACGGCCAGCACCAGTACCTGCATGACCAGCCCGAGCCCGACGCCGAGCACGAACTGATACGACGACGACACGAGGGCAGACGTCGTCGCGCCGAGTTGGCCGAGCAGCAGCATGCCGACGCTCACCATCGCCATGCCGACCGGCGGGAAGAAGCGGTAATGACCGGTGCGGGAGATGACCTGACCCGATGCGGTCGAGGCGATGAGAAGCCCTGCCATCAAAGGGAAAAGCTGCAGTCCTGAGGCCGTCGCCGAGGCGCCCCTCACGATCTGCTGATACTGGGGCAGGTAGGTGATGGCGCCGAACATGGCGAAGCCCACGAGGAAGCCGACTCCGGCCGCGACGAGAAAGCTTGGATTTCGAAACAGCCGGAGCGGTATCACCGGATCGGCGGCGGCACGTTCGGCGGCGATGAAGGTCGCGAGCATGACAACGAGGCCGGCGAGAAGCCCGATGATGGTCGGCGACCCCCACCCGTACTCGTTGCCGCCCCAGGTGGTGATGAGCACCAGGCAGGACACCGCCGTGGACAGCAGCACGAAGCCGAGATAGTCGATGGTCGGCTTGACGGGGACCTTCGGGACCGAGAGCGTCGTCGCGCAGACGATGAGGGCGATGACGCCGATCGGCAGGTTCACGTAGAAAACCCACCGCCAGGACAGGTGGTCGGTGAAAAAGCCCCCGATGAGCGGCCCGGCGACGCTGGTCACTCCGAACACGGCGCCGAAGTAGCCCTGGTACTTTCCACGCTCCCGAGGCGAGACGACATCCGCGATGATGGTCTGCGCCCCGACCATCAGACCGCCGCCGCCGATGCCTTGCAGTGCGCGGAAGCCGATGAGCTCTCCGAGGTTCTGGGCGAGGCCGCACAGCGCCGAGCCGACCAGGAACACGACGATGGCGATCTGGAAGATGGTCTTGCGCCCGAACTGATCGCCGAGCTTGCCGTACATCGGGGTCGACACCGTGCTGGTCAGCAAGTACGCGGTCACCACCCAGGCCAGCGAATTCAACCCGCCGAGGTCACCGACGATCGTGGGCAGCGCCGTCGACACGATCGTCTGGTCCAGGCTTGCCAGCACCATCGCGAGCAGCAGCCCGGTGAAGATGAGCCAGATCGGCTTTTCGGCCGGCGCGGCCTCGACAGGCGTCTCGGCGGCCGTAGCGGTCATGCTTCCTCCCCGGGCGCGCGCTCACCTCGGAAGTTGCCCAGGGCGCTGCCGTCGAACCCCGACGCTAGACCCGAGCCTCAGCCGGCCGTGACCGACAGCGGTGGAGGCGGAAGCGGACCGAGCTCGGCGACGACGCCCGAGGGCACCAGCGCCGAGATTTCGCCGTCCGCGCCGCGGGCGAGCCCGATCGTGAGGTGATCGATGACGCGTGGACGAGGCGCCGCGGAGGTCACGGTGGCCGTCAACGAGCCGTAGCTGCCGCGCCCGGCGGTGGCACCCGGTCCGATCGCGAAGCGGAACGGTCCCCCATGGGCCGAAGGCAGAGCCCAGGAACGCCGGCTTCCTCCGGCGAGCACCTCGAGCCGGCCCGAGCTGTACTTGGCCGGAAGGTTCACCCGGAAGCTCAGCATGACGGTGGCACCGCGGACCATCGAGACCTTCTCCAGCTGGGCGCCGTAGAAGGAGTGCGGCCACTTGTCGTACTCGCCCCGCAGTCGGAGTCGGTACAGCCGGCGGCCCGCGAACTCCCGGAGCACGCGGAAGTCGTCGCCGCCCCTGGCCAGCGCGTAGACGGTCTTGCCCCCCACGGGGTACTTGTTGGAGATGACGGTCGTGGGATGTCCGAGGTAGGCCGGATAGGTGTCGACGTAGACCAGCGAGCGGCCCTGCGCCGAAACGGCGTGCGCGAGCGTCGCGTTGTCGGTGTTCAGCGCCAGATCCGAGTGCAGTGCGGGAACGAGCGCCGCCGCACTGACCCCGGCGGCCAGCGCCACCGTCGAAGCGGCCCTCCACCTTCCGGGGACCGCGATCTCCGCGAGGCCGAGTGCTGCCAGGATGCTCACCGGGATGAGTAGCGGCATCAGGTAGTACGGGCCGAGGTAGCGCACCGCTCCCCAGATGATCCCGGCGTTCCAGATCCCCCAGAAGAACGCGTAACCGACGACGAGCAAGACGCCCCCGACGAGAACTGCCACGAGCTCGGGCGACGCGCGCCGGCGCAGCAGCGCGAAGGTTGCAAGCGCAGCCAGGATGACTCCCCCGAAGGCCCATCCGCCGCCGAGCAACTCGAGGTGGCGGACCAGGCCCTGCCAGCCCTGGAGCGGTCCGAACCGGCGGCCGGCTTCACCGGGGTACAGCCGGTGCACGCCGAATCCGAGGGTGTCGCCCGACTGGAAGAGCGAGAACGGCAGCCGCAGCGGCGATCCGGTAGCTGCAGCGTCGAACCACAGCAGCAGGGCTGCCGGTGCCAGCAAGCCACCGGCCAGGCCGGCCAGCAGCCGACGGCGGTTTTGTCCCGCGCGCCACAGCACCCAGACAGCGGCCGGGCCGAGCATCAGAAGCGCGTCGAACGTCCGTGCCACAAAGGCGGTTCCGCCGCACAGGCCCGCGATAGCAAAGAGCGCAGCACTGCCCCCTCTCCGCCCGGCGATGAGCGCCCACAACGCGAGCTCGGCGAGTACCAGAAACAGCACATAAGGCAAGGCGAGCGCGCTCTGGACGATGACCACCGGTGACGCCGCCAGCAGCGCGGCCGCCGTCGCCGCTACCCGCCGGTTTCCGGTCAGCTCTTTTGCCAGCAGGAAGGTCGCCCCGACAACCGCTGCCGCGAGTACCGCAAGGCCGGCCACGTACCCGCCGGTGACCAGCATGCTGACGGCGAAGAACGCGGCGGCGGCGGGCGTGTACTTCAGGACGTAGTGGCCGTGGTGGACGACCCCGAGCCATGGCGTGAAGGAGCCCGCCGGTTGCGCGGCCGAGGGAAACAAATGCCCGTGCTCGAGGGCACGAGCCTGCAGCAGGTAGACGGCTTCGTCACCGTTGACCGAAAGCTGGGAGAAAACGGTTCTTGACAGCGTCACCGCGAGCGCGGCGCTGAGCAGTGCCGTAACGGCGACGGTGAGAGCCGGGCCGTCCCATCGGCCCCACCGGCGATGCAGCACTGGCGGCACGCTCGGCCTGCCACCTGAGCGACCCTTGAGGGAAGGCGCGCTCGACGAGAGCACGGGGCCGGTCACCCGGCTATCCCGGGCACTGCGCGCGCATGGCTCATCGCTGGAAAGGCAAGCAGACCGGCATGTACGGCGAGTGTCGTTTCTCCGACAAGTCGGCAAACGTCGAGCGGGTGGCGTCTAGGATCACGCCATGCCGCACTGGACACTCCCCAGGCCCGCGCCCGGCGACCCGGTCGCCGATGCCGTCAAGGCGATCGCTTCCCTGCAGTCGCAGCTTGACACGCTGTTCGAGGGAAACATGACGCTCGCTGCGCTCGACGACGTATCGGGCCACGTCCGTACGTTCACCAAGGAGTTCGAAGAGCACGCGTCCGAGGCCAGGGCGCGCCTTACCGCGAGCTGAGACGCGTTTGCGCCCGGGCGCCGAAGCGCCCGGGCCATATCGTCGGTCAGCCGGGAAGAATGTCCCGACGCGGCTTCCCAGCCGGGGGTCAGCGAGCTTGCTGCGGCACGTGCCGATCGGCCAGTTCGAGGATGTCGTCGATGATGCCCAGCCCATGGCGCAGGTCGTCTTCGCTCGTATTGCACGGCGGGACGACATGCATCCGGTTGAAATGGGTGAACGGGTACAGGCCACGCTGCTTGGCGGCGGTGGCCAGCTCGGCCATCGGAGCCGCATCGGCGCCCGCCGCATTGAAGGGCACCAGCGGCTCGCGGGTCTGCGGATCGCGCACCAGCTCGATCGCCCAGAACATGCCGAGCCCCCGCACCTCGCCGACGCTCGGATGCGCGGCTTTGATGGACTCCAGCGCCGGCCGCACGACCTCCGCGCCGACCCGGCGCACGTGGTCCATCGTTCCTTCGGTCTCGTACGCGCGCATGTTCGCGACGGCGGCGGCGCAGGCCAGCACGTGGCCTGAATACGTGAGCCCGCCGGGGTAGGGCGAGCGAGCGAATGCGTCGGCAATGGCATCGTTGATGACCACGCCACCGAGGGGGACGTAGCCCGAGTTCACACCCTTCGCGAACGTGATGAGGTCGGGGACCACGTCCCAGTGATCGATCGCGAACCACTCGCCACAGCGGGCGAAACCGCTCATCACCTCATCGGCGATGAAGACTATCCCGTACTGATCGCACAGCGCCCGCACGCCCGCGAGGTAGCCGGGAGGCGGCACCAGGATGCCGTTCGTCCCGACCACCGACTCGAGAATGATGGCCGCGATGGTCTTGGGGCCCTCGAGCATGATGACGTCGGCCAGGTGCTGCAGCGCCCGCTCGCACTCCTGCGCCTCGTTCTCGGAGTGGAACGCGCTGCGGTACGGGTACGGCCCGAAAAAGTGAACAACGCCAGCCATTCCGGTGTCGCTGCCCCAGCGCCGCGGCTCGCCCGTGAGCGCCATCGCGGTGGACGTCGCACCGTGGTACGAGCGGTACGTCGAGAGCACCTTGGGGCGTCCGGTGGTCAGCCGGGCGAGCCGCACGGCGTGCTCGTTGGCGTCAGCACCGCCGTTGGTGAAGAACACGCGGCTCAGCCCGGCGGGCGCGTAGCCGGCGATCATCTCGGCGGCGCGGCTGCGGCTCTCCTCCGCGAAGACCGGCGCGATCGTGCACAGCTGCTGGGCCTTTTCGGCGATGGCCGCGACGATCCCCGGATGCTGATGCCCCATGTTCAGGTTCACCAGCTGGCTCGCGAAGTCGAGGTAGCGCTTGCCCTGCTCGTCCCAGAACCAGCTGCCGGAGCCGCCCGCGACGACGATCGGATCCAGCGTCGCCTGGGCCGACCAGGAGTGGAAGACGAACTCGCGGTCGGCGTCGTACACGCTGCTGTGCGGCGATGATGCACCTCTGTTGGCCGGTCCTTCGGCGGCCTCGCTCAAGGTCGCCATCGGTCAGCCGGCGTTCTGTGGGAAGCCGAGCTCGACGCCCGCCGGAGTGCCGTCGATGTCCGGCCAGCGCGAGGTCACCACCTTCGCCCGCGTGTAGAACTGCATCCCCTCCGGGCCGTACATGTGCAGATCGCCGAACAGCGAACCCTTCCAGCCGCCGAAGCTCTGCTGCGCAACCGGCACCGGGATCGGGACGTTCACCCCCACCATTCCGGCCTGGACATCCCGCATGAACCGGCGGGCCACTCCCCCGTCACGGGTGAAGATGGCCGCGCCGTTGCCATAGGGCGACGACCCGACCACCCGCATCGCCTCGTCGTAGGTATCGACCCGCACGACCGACAGCACCGGCCCGAAGATCTCCTCCTGATGCACCCGGCTGCCCGGCTGCACCTGGTCGAGCAGCGAGGCACCGAGGTAGAAGCCCGGTCGCGTCGCGGCTTCTGCGGTACGTCCGTCGACCAGGACCTGCGCGCCTTCCTCGGGCGCCTGCTCGAGGTAGCCGGCGACCCGGTCGCGGTGCTGGGCCGTGATGAGCGGACCCATCTCGCTGGCCGCGCCGGTGCCGGTGCCCACCTGAATGTTCGGCAGCCGCTGCGCGATGGCGTCGACGAGCGGATCGCCGATGTCCCCGACGGCGACCACGACCGAGATGGCCATGCAGCGCTCGCCCGCCGAGCCGTAGCCGGCTGACACGGCAGCATCGGCGGCCAGCCCGATGTCGGCGTCGGGCAGCACGACCATGTGGTTCTTCGCGCCGCCGAGGGCTTGCACCCGCTTGCCGTGCGACGTGCCGGTCGCGTAAATGTGCCGGGCGATGTCGGTGGATCCGACGAAGCTGACGGCCTGTACGTCGGGATGCGCGAGCAGCCGCTCGACCGCCTCGCGATCCCCTTGCACGACGTTGAGCACCCCGTCCGGCACCCCGGCCTGACGCAGCAGGTCGGCGAGCATCAGCGACGCCGACGGATCGCGCTCCGAAGGCTTGAGCACGAACGTGTTGCCGCACGCCAAAGCGGTCGGGATCATCCACAGCGGCACCATCGCCGGGAAGTTGAACGGCGTGATGCCCGCGACCACGCCGAGCGGCTGGCGCAGCGAGTAGACGTCGACACCGCGGGAAACGCTGTCGGAATAGCTGCCCTTCAACAAGTGCGCGAGGCCGCAGGCGAAATCGACGTTGTCCAGCCCGCGCGCGATCTCCCCGTCGGCGTCGGAGGCCGTCTTGCCGTGCTCGCGGGAGACGATCTCGGCCAGCGCTTTGCGGTTGCCGTCGAGCAGCTCGCGGAAACGGAACATCACCTGGGCGCGCGCCGCGAGCGACCGTCCGCTCCACTCCGGGAACGCCGCAAGCGCTGACGCGACGGCCGCATCCACCTCCGCTGCCGACGCGAGGTCGACGTCCGCCTGGGCCTCACCGGTGGCCGGGTTCCACACCGGCTGGCTGCGGCCGCTGCTGCCGGACCGATGCTGACCGTCGATCCAATGCCCGATGCGTTCCACGGCAGTCTCCTTCGCTGGGCCCTTGCTGGAAAGAACGCTACCGGTTGTCATGCTCTTCGCATGACTGTCACTCCCCCATCGCAAGAGCTGCTGTGGAACGACGCCGTGGGAATGGCCGCACTGGTACGCGAGGGATCAGTGTCCGCGTCCGAGCTCGTCGACGCTGCGATCGAGCGGCTCGAAGCCCTTGAGCCGCAGCTTCAGCTCCTGGTCTCGGAGAGTTTCGAGCGGGCCCGCAAGGAGGCGACCGGATCGCTGCCGGATGGACCCTTCCGCGGTGTGCCCTTCCTGCTGAAGGACGCGGTCCAGCACTCCGAGGGCGACCCGTACGCTCACGGCCTCCCGTCGCTGAAAGGCAACAGCTGGCGCTCGCCGCACGACACCGAACTCGCCCACCGCTACCGGCAGTCAGGCATGGTGCTGCTCGGCCGTACCAAGGTGCCTGAGCTCACGATGTCGTCGACGACCGAGCCACTGGCGTACGGGCCGGCGCACAACCCGTGGGCTCTCGATCGCTCGCCGGGAGGATCGAGCGGAGGGTCAGCGGCCGCCGTCGCCGCCGGGATCGTGCCCCTGGCACACGGCAACGACATGGGCGGCTCGATCCGCATCCCGTCCTCCTGCTGCGGGGTCGTCGGGCTGAAGCCGTCGCGGTGGCGCACGAGTTTCGCGCCGGATTACGGCGAGTACTGGGGTCCGCTCACTCACGAACACGTCATCACCCGTACGGTCCGCGACAGCGCCGCCGTGCTCGACGCCACCGCCGGCCCGGTAGCCGGTGACCTGCAGATGGCGCCGCCGCCGGCGCGGCCCTGGCTTTCGGAGGTGGGCGCCGATCCGGGGAAGCTGCGGGTCGCACTGATGCTGGACCTGCCGAACGGCAGCCCGGTCGATCCCGAGTGCATCCGCGCCGCGACCGAGACCGCAGCGCTGCTGGAGGAACTCGGCCACACCATCGAGGAGTTCTCCAGCGCGTCGCTGGTGAACGAGCAGGGCTCGGCCGCCATGTCGACGCTCATCGGTGTCGGCCTGGCGTCGGAGGTCGTGAAGTGGGAGCAGCGCCTCGGGCTCACCATGGACGATCTGGAGCCCATGCCGACGGCCATGGTCGCCGCCGGGCGCGTCGCGTCGGCGCTCGATCTGGTGCAGGCCGTCGACGCTTTCGCCGCCTGGAGCCGGCAGATCGCCGCCGCTACCGGCGGGTACGACGTGCTGCTGAGCCCGACGATGGCAATCCTGCCGCCCCTGCTCGGGACGCTCTCGGGCGACCAGCCGCTCGAGCAGTGCTTCGCGGGCTGGGGGGCGATGTGCGGCTACGCGATGCCGTTCGACGTCAGCGGGCAGCCGGCGATCTCGCTACCGCTGCACGAGAGCGAGGCGGGCCTGCCGATCGGCATCCAGCTCGTGGCCGCCTACGGCCGGGAGGACGTGCTCTTCCGGCTGTCCGGGCAGCTCGAGCAGGCCCGCCCGTGGGCAGGCCGCCGCCCGGCGCTCAGCTAGGAAGCCAGACGCCGTACTTCATGCGCTTGTCGCGGCCGCGCGGTTGCGATCGCTCTTGAAGCCCGGGTCGGTGTCCAGCTTGGGGATCACGTGCTCGCCGATCAGCCGGATGGTCGTGAGGGTCTCCTCGATCGGGGCCGGGCCGATGCCGAAGCACACCTGATCGATACCGGTGGCCTCCCAGCGCTTGAGCTGGGTCAGCGCTTCGTCCGGGTTTCCGATGATGACCTGACCGGCCGCGAGCTGCGCGTCCACCATCTCCGGGGTCGGGGCGGGGATGCGCTCCGGCCAGTAGGGGATGCCCTCGGGTCGGGGCATCGTGTCGTGGTAGCGAAAGACATTTGAGACCAAATAATTTGGATCGCACTTGATGTAGCTCTGCCGGGCCGCCTCGGTGTCCTCGGCGACGTACGCCGCGATGACACCCATGATGTTGTCGTTCACGAAAGCACCCACCGGGTCAGCGTTCGAGACGGCCTTGCGATACGGCGTCAGCACCTTGTCGACCTTCTCGACCTCGTCGAGCGAAAACCCCAGCACTCCCAGGCCTTTTTGGCCGGCCATGACATAGCTGGCCGGGTTGCCGGCGGCGTACCACATGGGTGGGTGCGGCTTGTGCAAGGGCTTCGGCAGGATCTTGCGCGGCGGCAGGCTCCAGTACTTGCCGTCGTAGCCCTGGTACTCCTCCTGGGTCCACATCTTCGCGAACTCGCCGATGACGTCTTCCCAGATTTCCCTGGTCTTGTCGGTGCTTTCGATGCCGGGCAGGAAGCCGAGGATCTCGTGGCTGCCGGCGCCGCGGCCGGTGCCGAACTCGAAGCGGCCGTTCGAGATGTGGTCGAGGTAGGCGACGCGCTCGGCGAGCTTGGCTGGGTGAACCACCTGCGGCAGCGGGTTGAAGATGCCCGAGCCGAGGTGGATGCGCTCGGTCGCGTGGGCGAGGTAGCCGAGCAGCACGTCGTTGGCCGACAGGTGCGAATACTCGTCGAGGAAGTGGTGCTCGGTCGCCCAGACGTACTTGAAGCCTGCCTTGTCCGCCGCGATGACCGCCTGGATGTCCTCCATGATCGCGTGGTGTTCGGCCAGCGGATCAACCGCCCGCCGGCTGTTGGGAACGTAGTTCTGGATGAAGATCCCGAACTCCACAGGAAACCTCCGCATCGACTGGGTCTGGCGCAGGTCAGTCAAGCACGGTGCTCCGGGAGCAGCAACGCGTTCTAGTTTCGCGGAGTTCTCCGCGCCGGCAGCCGACTAGCGCACCGCAGCGTACGGCCCCGCCGGACGCGGCAGCGCTCCGGCGGCGGCGGCGTGCAGCGTGTGCTCGCGCAGCCGGCCGTTGTCGACCACGAGCCCGGCCGACGCCTCGAGCAGGCGAAGGGTGGTCATGGCGGCGTCACCGAAACCGTCGGGCAGGTTGGACGACAGGGCCAGGATGCCGATGACTCCCGGTCCGCCGGCGCCGGTGCCGCGCAGCGGCATCGACAGGAACGTCGCGAGATCAGCCTCGGCCGGGTCGTCCACCTCGCCGAGCAGGCCCATCGGGTCGGCGACGCGCATGGTGAGCTCCTCCATCGCGAAGGGCGCGCCGATCGACGCCGAGACGACCTCGGCCGAGCGGCGCAGGAACTCGCGGTAGTGCGCCTGCGAGACGCCGTCGTTCACGGTGACGTATGCGGTGCGCTCGCCGACCAGCAGCACGCCTGCCAGCGCGCTCTCGACGACGGAGGCGATCACGCCGAGCACCCCGGCGATCGTGGACTCGAGGTCGGGGCAGGTCGCGGCGAGCGAGGTCATCTGCGCGGCCAGTGACGTCTGGAAGAGCGTGCGGTCGAACACGTCGCAGGTGCGCTCCCACACCTCGTCGGCTTCGAGCTCCGCCGGGTCGGGGCAGAGCCGCCGCCCGCCGCGCGCCTGCTCGGCGGCGGCGAGCACCTCGCGCAAGGCCTGGCCGAGTTCCTCGGCCTGGAAGTCCTTGGTGATGTAGCGGTCGGCGCCGGCTTGCGCGCCCCAGTACCGGTCGCTCGCGGCGTCCAGGGAGGTCAGCAGCACGACCGGGATGTCTGCGGTCGCCCAGTCCTCTTTCAGCAAGCGGGCGGCGACGTAGCCGGACATGCGCGGCATCTGCACGTCCATGACGACGGCGTCGGGCTGCAGCCGGTGGGCGGCCTGAACGGCCTCGACACCGTCCTCGGCGGCGGCGACGACCTCGAAGCCCTCTCGGGTGAGGACGCTGGCCACGACCTTGCGCAAGGTCGGGCTGTCGTCGGCGACGACGACACGGGGGGCGGGTAGCGGAGCGGACACAGTGGTCATGCGGGTCATGCGAAACCTCCGAGCAGGCGTGCAACGGTGCCGAGCAGATCTGACGCTGAGAAGTCGCTCTTGTGCAGGTAGGCGTCGGCGCCGGCATCCATGCCGGCCCGCCGGTCCGCCTCGCTGTCGCGGCTGGTCATCACGACGACGGGGACGGCCTGCCATCCGGGAGTGGCACGCACGGTGCGGGTGAAGGCGAGCCCGTCCATCCCCGGCATCTCGATGTCGGTGACGATGAGGTCGTACGGCTCACCAGTGAGGTGGGCGACCCCGTCCACTCCGTCGACCGCGGTGTCCACCGAATAGCCGGCGTTCACCAGCAGGCTGCGCTCGAGTTCGCGCACGCCCACCGAGTCCTCGACGACGAGGACGCGCAGCGCGCGCGGCGCCTCCGCCGGGTCCGGCTCGGCAAGGGCGCGCCGCTCCGCCTCTCCGGCGGGCACGGTACCGACGGCCCGGCTGCGTGCCGTCACCCCCACCGCGCCGCCGAGCGCGCGCAGGTCGAGCAGGCACACGACGCTGCCGTCGTCGAGGATGCTGGCCCCGGTCACCGCCGCGGCGAGGCCGGACGCACCGGCGACGCCACCGCCGCCGGGCCGGCCGGTGGTGGCAGTGCCGGACAGGAACGGACCCAGGTCGGTGACGACCAGATCGGCCTCGCCCTCGAGTCCGTCGACCGCCCAGGCCAGCGGCCGGCGGCCGGCGGTGCTGGTGAGCAGCGCGGCGCTGGGCTTGCGGGCCGAACGCCGAGCCCGCGAACCCGTGAACGACCCGAGCACTTCGGCAAGGTCGAGCAGCGGGATCGGTGAGCCGTCCCGGATCAGCAGGTCGGAGCCGGCGAAGTGGCTCACGTCGGCAGCTGCACCGCCGCGCAGCGAGCAGGTCTCACTCACCGAAGGAAGGGGGATCGCGTACCGCTCGCCGCCGACCCGGCACAGCAGGCACCGCAGGATCCCGAGCGACACCGGAAGCGTCAGCACGAAGCGGGTACCCGAGCCCGGGGTGCTGGTGACGGCGATCTGGCCGCCGAGGCCTTCGACCGTCGCCCGGACGACGTCGAGCCCGACCCCGCGGCCGGAGGTCTCGCTGACGGTCTTACGGGTGGACAGCGCCGGGGCGAAGATGTGGTCGAGACCGCTGGAGGCATCGAAAGCGGCCCGCGGATCGCTACCCCGCCGTTCGACCTCAGCCGGAGCGGGCGCGTCCGCCGGTACGAGCCCGGCCGCGACCGCCGCGTGGTGGACTGCCAGGCGGTCGATGCCTGCCCCGTCGTCGGCCACTTCGATGATCACCGATGCACCGGCGGCCCGAGCCCGTACCCACACCGTCGCGGCTTCGGGCTTGCCCGCCGCAGCGCGCTGCTCCGGTGTCTCGCAGCCGTGGTCGACAGCATTGGTGACGAGATGGCCGAGCGCTTCGCCGATGGTGTCGAGAACGCGCTTGTCGAGTTCGACGTCCTCACCCTCGAGTTCGAGGTTGACCTGCTTGCCGGTGCGGCCGGCGAGATCGCGCACGAGCCGCGGGAAGCCGGCCACCAGACGGGCGAGCGGCACCATCGCCAGGCTCATCGCGTCGCCGCGCAGCCGGGCGACCCGTGCGGCGTGATCTTCGACGAGCTCGCGGAGGGCGGCGGCGATGGGCAGCAATGCTTCGACGCCGCCGAGGTGCGCGCCCCGGGCAACGGCGGCGAGTTCGGCGGCCAGCTCGTTGGCGGCGCGCTCGACCCGCCGGGCGTCGACCTCTGCCTCACCGACCACGTTCAGCAGATCGTGGATACGCGGCACCGCGACGCGAACGGTCTCGACGACGACCGGCATGGCGGGCGCGGGCGCCGCCGGAGAGCCGGTGTCGGTGTCGGTGTCGGTGTCGGTGTCGGTGTCGGTGTCGGTGTCGGGGCCGGTGTCGGCCGGGACCGGCGGCCCAGCCGCGGCTTCGGGCTCCGTAAGCACCGGCTCTGCGGGCACGGGTGGTGCGGGATCGGTCCGCGGCAGCGGCACGACCGGCTTGCCGGCCAGCGCCGCCAGGAGCGCTTCCCGCAGCGCAGCACGGTCGTCGGCGCCGAGCGGCTCGCTGGCTGCCGGCAAGCTGCGCGTCATCCCGTCGACCGCGGCGAGCAGCAGGTCGATCAGTTCGCGGCCGGGCTTGAGGCGCCGGTCGCGTACGGCGGCCAGTACGTCTTCGGCGGCGTGGGCGAGTTCGACGATCGCCGTCAGTCCCATCATCCGGGCGGAGCCCTTGATGGTGTGCGCGTCACGGAAGAGCGCAGCGATGGCGCTGCGCGACAGCGGCCCGGATTCCAGCGCGAGCAGTCCGGTCGCGAGTGACGCGAGCCGCTCGCGGGCCTCCTCGTCGAAGGTGGCGAGCAGCTCCGGGTTGTCGGTGACGTTCATGGGCCGGGAGACGTTCAGGCGCTCAGCCGACGCCGGAGAACTGCGCGATCGAGGAGCGCAGGTCCTGGGCGAGGGTGGTCAGCTGGGCCGCGGCGGCGGCTGCGGCTCGTGACCCGGAGGCGTACTGACGGCTGACGTCACTGACCGATGTCATAGCGGCGACGACCTGATCGGATGCCGAGCGCTGCTGCTGGGTGGCGATCGAGATCTCCTTGGCGGCCACGGTGGTCTCGTCGACCATTCCGGAGATCCGCTCGAGTGCCTCGACGACCCCACGGGCCAGCGACGACCCGGCGCGCACGTCCTTCGCGCCTTCCTCGCTGGCGACGATCGTCGAATGCGTCTCGCCCTGGATCTGGCCGACGATCTCGCGGATCTGCTTGGTCGACAGCTGCGCCCGCTCGGCGAGCTTGCGCACCTCGCTGGCGACGACGGCGAACCCGCGGCCGTGCTCGCCGGCCCGGGCGGCTTCGATGGCGGCGTTGAGGGCCAGCAGGTTGGTCTGGTCGGACAGGTCGTCGATCACCTCGACGATGCGCCCGATCTCCTGGCTCTTCTCACCCAGTGACAGGGCGCGGCTGGCGATCGTGTCGACCCGGCTGGCGATGGTGTCCATCGCGTGCACCGACGCCGCCACGGCGTCCCGGCCTTGTTCCGCGTAGTGCAGCGTGTCGGCCGCGTACTGGGCGACCTGGCCTGCCGTGTCAGCGATCTGCGCGGCCGTTGCCGCGAGCTCTTCGATCGTCGACGTGGTCTCGGCGACAGCGCTGGACTGCTGCGACGCGCTGACGGCGGACTCTTCGGCGGTGGTCAGCAGGTCAACCGCGGCGGCAGAGATCTGCTCGCCGCCGAGGCGAATCTGGCCGACGAGGCCCCGCAGGTTGACAAGGGTGTTGGTGAACGAGGCATTGAGCTGGGCCAGCACCGGCTCGAGGTCGGAGTGGGGGGCAGGCGCCTCGACCGCAAGGTCACCCGCCGCGGCCCGCTCCAGTGCCGCCGACAACTCGCTCACGGCTTCCGCCAGGCTGTCGCGCTGGGCGACGGCAGCCAGCGTGAGCCGGTTGGCGACCCCGGCCAGCACGGCACCGAAAGCCGCAATCGCCGGAAAGACGGGCGCCACCAGGAGCAGCAGGCCGGCCGAATCCGCAAGTCCCTGCTGCGACGCCCACGTGCCGAGGACCACGCCGGCGCACGCCAGCAGCGAGCCGGGCACGGCCGCCACCGGCGGGAAGGCTATGGCGGCGAAGAGCACGGGGGGCAGGTAGAGCAGCCAGAATGCACCACCGACGCCGCCGGTGGACGCGACGATGCCGGTGACCGCGGCCAGATCAGCCAGCAGCAGCAGGACGGCAAGCATCGGAGCGCGCTCACGGGCAGCAGCGGCAGCCGCGCCTCCCCCCGAGAGCCAGGTGAGGATCGACGCCACGGCCGCGGCTACCGCGCACCAGGCGTAGACGTTGTTGAGCTCGATGTCGTGCCCTGTGCCCGAGTGCCGCAGCACAAGAGCGGCCATGACCGTCAGGACCAGACTGCCCCACGTCGCCATAGCCGCCGCGCGCGAAAGCCGCCGCGTGGAGTCATGGGACTCCATACGTGCAGGCTGCATTCGGGCCACCTCCATTGCGCCGCTTGGAGTACTTCTCGGCTCGTTGGAGCCGCGAATACAGCGTTTTGCCGTTTCTTCGCTCCTGACCAGCGGACTCTCAGCCGGCATTGGGAAGCCGGGAGCGCAGCCCCAGCAGCCCTTGGGGGGAGAGCACGGCCACGGGAGCCCCGTCGACGACCGTGATGCCGTCCAGCACGGCCGCTGCTTCGACGGGAACGCCGGGCGGAAGGGGCTCGAGCCCGCCATCGGGAAGGGCCACCATGTCGAGGGCGGAATCGACGATCAGGCCGATCACCCCGCGTCCCGCCGCGGCCCCGGCGGTCGGCGCACCGGCGCTGTCGGCGTCCGCCCGGTCGAGGATGACCAGTCGCTCGCCGCGGGCGGCGTCAAGACCCAGCAGCGGACGAAGGTCGAGTACGGCGAGCACCCGGCCGCGGACGTTCGCGAGGCCCGTGACGAAGGCGGGCAGCCCCGGCACCCGGGTGACCTCGGGCAGCCGGACGATCTCCCGCACTGCGGCCACCGGCAGGGCGTACGTGGAACCGCCGATTCCGAGCAGCATGACTTGCCCGACGGCCACAGCGGGAGCGCTCACTCCCGTCTTATCGGCGCCGATCGCCCTTGGGTGCAGTCCGCCGGCCGCTCGCTCGCGAAATGTCTGCTTTCGAGGGAGTTCGAGACGGACGCTTCGCACTCGGCGGACGGTGCGGGGACGGAGGTGCCGCCGGCCCGTCGCGCTCGGCGCGGGCGGCGGCACCGGCGCCGCGCGTCGGCCGGCCGAGGACGGCGACGGCCAGGAACGACATGACGCCCAGCAGCAGGAAGGCGGAGCTGCGCAGATCGCTGGACAGCACCACGCTGCCCGTCGCCTGGGACGAGCCGAGGACCAGCACGATCGGCAGCCAGCCGAGCAGCGGCGCGAGCGCGGCCACTCGCGTCCCGACCATCCAGTAGCCCGCCAGGCTCAGCAGCGGGTTGGCGATCAGCACGACGAGCAGCCCGACTGACAGCAGCTGCCCCGGCCCTCCCCCACCGCCGGCGGCGAGCACGTGCTCGCTGGCCACCGTGGCGCCGATGGGCGCGACCGCGTGCGTCGCCGGCGACACCGAATACGGCAGCAGGAATGCTCCGAACAGCGCGAACACGACCCCGCCGGCGACGAGCGTCACGTAGCTCGCGATCAGGAAAGGCCGGCTCGGCTCAGCTGGCGCTGCAGTCTCCTCGCGTTCGCCTGCACCCGCCACGCCCGAAAGCGTACGAAGTTCGGCAGCGCTAGCGGACCTCGACCGGAGCGGTCCGCAGGTCGAGGACGGGCGCCTGCTCGGCCGCCGCCGCCTCCAGCACGGCGGTGATCTCCGACCCGACGAGTTCCTCGCGGGCCAGCAACGCATCGCGCAGCGCGCAGACCAGGTGCCGGTTGTGCGCCAGCAGCTGCCGGGTGATCGTCTTCTGCTCGTCGAGCAACGCCTCGACGCTGTCGCGGCACCTGCCGTCGGCGAGCACCTTGCCGACCAGGTCGGTACCGCCGAGACCGGTGTCGTGCACCGCCGCGAATGACACCGAGGAGCCGGCCATCCCGGCCGCGCCGACCATCTGGACGGCGATGCTGGTGGCGTAGGCGAGATCGCCGGCCGGCCCGGTGGAGACATCGCCGAAGAACAGCTCCTCGGACACCTGACCGCCGAACGCGATCTGGATGAGCGCCCGCAGCTCCGCGCGGGATCGGGTGAAGACATCTTCGCGGTCGCCGTGGGCGAGCAGGCCGAGCGCCTCTCCGCGCTTGATGATCGTCAGGACCTCCAGCCGCCGCTGCGGCGCCACGAGCCAGGCCATCGTGGCGTGCCCCGCCTCGTGGGTGGCGATCAGCTTCCGCTCGTGGTCGGTGTAGGCGACCGGCGCGCCGAGGCCGACCTCGCTCGTGATCCGCGCCTGCTCGACGTCCTTCCAGTTCATCAGCTCGGCCCCGCGCCGAACCGCATTGACCAGCCCCTCGTCGAGCAGGTTCTCGAGCTTTGCCGGCGACCAGCCCGAGGTGACGGCCGCGAGCGCGTCACGGTGATCACCGTCCTCGAGCTCGGGACCGTGGGAGCGCTTGGCCAGAAAGTGGTCGATCAGCTGCCGGCGCGACGCCTTGGCGGGAAGGTCGAAGGTCAGCCGGCGGTCGAAGCGGCCGGGGCGCAGCAGTGCCGGATCCAGCGAGTCGGCCCGGTTGGTCGCGGCGACGATCAGCACGTTCGGCTTCGGCGGGCGCGGCTTGGGGATCTGGCGGGACATCGGCAGCAGGCGGTTGATGCCGTCCGCGAGCTTGCCGGCCAGCTTCTGGCCGCCGGTCAGCTCCTCGAAGGACTGCATCTGCACCAGCAGTTCGTTGACGACGCCACCGGTGCCCTCGGAGAGCACGTTGTTGTTGCGGATGATGCCACTGCTCCAGGAGCGGGCACCGTAGGGCGCGGCGGTCATGCTGCTCACTCCCCCGCGGGCGCCGGCAATGGCGTCGATCTCCTCGATGAAGCCGATGGCCCCACCCTCGCGGATGGCCGTGTTGCGCAGCGCCTTGAAGTAGGAGCGGATCTTGCGGGCGGTGGCGCCGTAGAACATCGACTGGAACGCGGTGGCCGAGACGAACAGGAACGGCACGTTGGCCTCGGCGGCCATGGCTCGGGCGAGATGCGTCTTGCCGGTGCCGGGCGGGCCTTCGAAGAGCAGTCCGCGACGCGGGCGGCCGCCCATCTTGTCGGTGTACTCGCGATGGGCCAGGAACAGGTTCAGCGAGCGAACGACCTCTTCGCGGATGCCGTCGACGCCGACGACGTCGTCCAGATGAACGTCGATCTGCTCGGGACGGTAGGTCTGGTGCGGCGAGCGGCCGTTGACCATCGACGGCACCAGGACGGCGCCGACGATGGCGAGCACCATGAGGATCGGGAAGAGCGTGAGCATGTCGACGTGCGGCAGCGCGAAGGGGTTGAACGGCCGGCCGTCGAGCAAGCGGTAGAGCAGGAAGCCGAAGGGGATCGCCAGCACCAGCGCGATCTTCAGCAGCAGACGCTGACGGCGACGCTCCCGGTCCGCGCCCACATCGGTGCCGCGCGCTGCCAGCACGCCGAGGCCTCCGCCGAAGCTGGGCAGGGCAGCCGGGTAGGCCGACGTGGCAACAGTTCCAGCCGATTCCGGCTGCGGCGCTTTGCTCATGACGGCCTCCCGATATCCAGCGTTACCCAACTAACCAGTGCAAATGGCTCGGCGTTACCAAGACCACCCAGACGGGCTACACAGTTAGGCCAGATGGCGCCAAAGAGCGGCTCGCGATAGCGGAGAAAGTCGCCTCCGCGGTGCCTGAAGAGGGGTTCCGATTCACTCCCCGACACCGGCGAAGACGTCGTCCTCCCGGCCGTCCTCGCCGGTCGGCCCGACCTCACCCCGCACCAGGCGGAACGTCTCCTGCGCGAACATCATGCGGCCGCCGCCGTCGGCCATCGCATAGAAGAAGTCGTCCATCGCGATCTGCGACTCGTGCGCCCGCATCGCCGCCACCTTGGCCTGCAGGTAGTCGCGGGTGTCGATGACGGTCGTGATGAGCTCGTCGTCGACGATGAACGACGGTTCCCCGTCGAATTCGGGTGTCGCGACGCCACGGTCGCGAAGCATCTGCATGCCTTCCAGGAACTGGCTGCGCGGGATGGCCTGGTAGTACAGCTTCGCCGGCGCCCAGGGCTCTCCGAGCGCAGGCTCGTAGTCCGGATCGCCCGACAGCTCGAAGGCCGCGACGGTGACGTTGTGGGCCTGGATGTGGTCCGGGTGGCCGTAGCCACCGTTCTCGTCATAGGTGATGACGACCTGGGGCCGGGTCTCGCGCATGATCGCGACCAGATCGCGCGCCGCTTCCGTGAGGTCCGCCTGCCAGAACGAGGCGGGATTGTCGTTCGTCGGCTCACCCATCATCCCGCTGTCGCGCCACCGCCCGGCGCCGCCGAGGAACCGGTGATCCGTGACGCCGAGCGCCTCGCAGGCGGCGGCCAGCTCCTGGATGCGGTGCCATCCCAGGTTGTCCTCGTGGCTCGAGGCGAGATGGCCGAGATGCGGGACGACGATCTCGCCCTCTTCACCCAGGGTGCAGGTGATGAGGGTGACGAGGGCATTCTCACTCGCGTAGCGCGCCATGGTGCCGCCGGTCGAGATCACCTCGTCGTCCGGATGGGCGTGCACCAGCAGCATCCGGCGAGGGTGATCCAGCGGGGTCCAGTCGATGCCCTCGCCGAGCTCCTCCACCGCCTCCTCGACGTCGTTGATCAGATCGTCGAGCGACTCCCCCGCCGGCGGCGCGGCCATGCCGGCGGGATCGGCCGAGGGCGAAGAGGTCATGCCACGAGCCTAGATCGGCGTTCGCTGCCGTGACTGTCGTCCGGTCAGCCGCGATGACGCGAGCGGGAGCGGGTCTTTTCCCGGTCCTGCATGGACAGCTGCACCTTGCGAATCCGCACGAACGCCGGGGTCACCTCGACGCACTCGTCCTCGCGGCAGAATTCCAGCGCCTGCTCCAGGGACAGCACCCGGTGCGGCACCAGCCGCTCCAGCTCGTCACCGGTGGACGAGCGCATGTTCGTGAGCTTCTTCTCTTTGGTCGGGTTGACGTCCATGTCGTCGGAACGCGAGTTCTCGCCGACGATCATGCCTTCGTACACCTCGGTGCCCGGGCCGACGAACATCGTCCCGCGCTCCTGCAGCGAGGTGAGCGCGTAGCCGGTGACGGGACCCTTGCGGTCGGCGACCAGCGAGCCGGTGGGACGTAGCCGCACCTCGCCGGCCCACGGCTCGTAGCGCTCGAAGACGTGGTGCAGCAGCCCGGTGCCGCGGGTCTCGGTCAGGAACTCGGTGCGGAACCCGATGAGCGCGCGAGCCGGCACCAGGAACTCGAGACGGACCCATCCGGTGCCGTGGTTGACCATCTGCTCCATGCGCCCCTTGCGCATGCCGAGCAGCTGGGTCACGACGCCGAGATAGTCCTCGGGCACGTCGATGGTGAGCCGCTCGACGGGCTCGTGCAGCTTGCCGTTGATCTCCCGGGTGACGACCTGCGGCTTGCCGACCGTGAGCTCGAAGCCCTCGCGGCGCATCATCTCGACCAGGATCGCGAGCTGCAGCTCGCCGCGGCCCTGCACCTCCCAGGTGTCGGGACGCTCGGTGGGCCCGACACGCAGCGAGACGTTGCCGACCAGCTCCTGCTCGAGCCGGTTCTTCACGAGCCGGGCGGTCAGCTTCTTGCCGGACTGGCCGGCGAGCGGAGACGTGTTGATACCGACCGTCATCGAGATGGACGGGTCGTCGACGTGGATGACCGGCAGTGCCTTGGGATCCTCGACGTCGGCCAGCGTCTCGCCGATGGTGATCTCCGCGATGCCCGCGACCGCGGCGATATCGCCCGCGCGCACGGCGTCGGTAGGTACCCGGTCGAGCGCGTGAGCCACCAGCAGCTCGGAGATCTTGGCCCGCTCGACCGTTCCGTCGACCCGGCACCAGGCGACCTGCTGGCCGCGGCGGAGCTCGCCGCCGACGACGCGGACCAACGCGAGCCGGCCGAGGTAGGGCGAGGCGTCGAGGTTGGTGACGAGTGCCTGCAGCGGAGCGCCCTCGACGTAGCTCGGCGGCGGGATCGTGTCGAGCAGCACCTTGAAGAGCGGCTCGAGATTTTCCGCGTCCGGCATCCCGCCGTCGGCGGGCCGGTTGGTCGACGCCCGGCCGGCCTTGGCGCTCGCGTAGACGATCGGGAAGTCGATCTGCTTCTCGTCGGCGTCGAGGTCGAGGAAGAGTTCGTAGGTCTCGTCGACGACCTCCGCGATCCGGGCGTCCGGCCGGTCGACCTTGTTGATCACCAGCACCACGGGCAGCTTCGCCTCGAGCGCCTTGCGGAGCACGAACCGGGTCTGCGGGAGCGGTCCCTCGCTGGCGTCGACGAGCAGCAGCACGCCGTCGACCATGGACAGCCCGCGCTCGACCTCGCCGCCGAAGTCGGCGTGACCGGGGGTGTCGACGACGTTGAGGATGACGTCGGGCACGTCAGCGTCGCCGGTCCGATACTTGATCGCCATGTTCTTGGCGAGGATCGTGATGCCCTTCTCCCGCTCGAGATCCATCGAGTCCATGACCCGCTCGGCGACGTCCTGACCCTCCCGGAAAGCGCCGGATTGCCAGAGCATGGCGTCGACCAGCGTGGTCTTGCCGTGGTCGACGTGAGCGATGATGGCGAGGTTGCGGAGATCGGAACGTACAGGCACGTAGGTCAACGGTACGGGAACGCCGGCCGGACCCTGAAGCGCAAGGTCACGAAGGGCGGCGAGGTGTCGAGCGATCCGGCTGACGGCATCCCGGAGCAGGACGCCGCCGATCCGGTACGCGAGAGGATCAGCCGGGACCTCGACAAGAACGTCATGCTTCAGTACGCGTTCTCCAAGGCCGCCCGGTTCTCCCGCGCCGGGCAGCTCGCCGAGGCTGCGGCCGAGTACGCGAAGCTCTCCACCGCAGCCGACAAGCCGCATCTGCGCGCGCTGGCCTACGTCCTCCAGGCGGAAATGCTGCTGCGCGACCCGCCCACGGTGCTCGACACCACATCCGCCCGCAGCGCCCTCGAGCAGGCTCATGCCCTCGGTGCTCCGGAACGCGAGTGGACTTTCACCCTCGGCATGCTGGCGTTGCGCGAAGATCGCCTCACCGAGGCACGAGACCTGCTGCGCCGCTCCTTCGGCCAGGACCATCAGCCGCAGGAGGCAGCTGCGTATCTCGCGGTGGTCGAGGCGCGTTCGGGTGACCCCGAGGTCGGCCGCCAATGGCTGGAGATCGCCCGCGAGTACGGGGAGGCCTGGCGCTCCCCCGAAGCCGAGATCGCGCTGCGCGATCCGGACGACCCGGTCGCAGCACTGCGGGCTGCAGGCGCCGAGCATCCCGAGGAGTACTGGCTACGCCTCGCCCTGGCCCGGGAGCTGGTGGCCGCCGGCCGAAACGATGAACTCGTCGAGACGACCCGCCAGATGGCCTTGGATCGTGACGTCCCGGAACGGTTCCGGGCCACCGCCGCGCTGGGTGCCGCCCGCACCCTGCTGCTGTATTCGGGGGACGACCGGATCGCCGAGGCGATGAAGCTCGCCGGGCAAGCCCGCACACTCGCCCCCAAATCGCTCGCCGTGTGGGAGGTCCTGGCTCTCGGCTACTGCCGCGAAGGTCATTACCGGCGGGCAGCGGGAGCCGCGCGCCGGGTGCTGCGCGCCGATCCCGAGTCCGCCACCGCCCGCTATGTCCGCGCCTGGGCACTCGCCGGACGCGGTGACTGTGGCCACGCCCGCGCCGCGCTGGAGGAGGCCACATCACGCGATCCGCAATGGCCGCTTCGCGAAAAGGCGGCAGACGCGGTTTCCGGCTGCCGATAAGGACTCATGCGTCCCCCGCTGATCAAAAACCGCTTTGCTGCCTCCGTGATGGCCGTGGCCGCCCTCGCGGCACCGATGGCCATCACCACCGCCTGCACCCCAGTGCCCGGCGCGTCCGGCTGCTACCTCTTCCCGGACAACAACGTCTGGCACGCCGACATCTCCAAGCTGCCGGTCAACTCCCACAGCGCGGCGTGGATGGTCTCGAGTGGCGCGGGAAGCGGCCTGCGCATCCACCCGGACTTCGGTGGCCCGTACGGCATCCCCTACACGATCGTGAGTGGTGCCCACCCCAAGGTCGCCGTCTCGTTCGACTACGCCGCCGAGAGCGACCGGGTGCGCTACCCGTTGGGCTCCGACACGCGTATCGAAGCCGGCAGCGACGCCCACGCGCTCGTGATCGACAGCTCGACCTGCAAGCTCTACGAGACCTACGCCACCTCCTACAACGGACGCACCTGGACCGCCGGCAGCGGCGCCGTCTACGACCTGAAGTCGGACGCGCTGCGACCGGACGGCTGGACCTCTGCCGACGCCGCCGGGCTCCCGATCCTGCCCGGTCTGCTGCGCTACGACGAGGTCGCCTCGGGCCACGTCGACCACGCCATCCGCTTCACCGTCTCGCGCTCCGCCGCCGCCCACCTGTGGCCCGCTCGGCACGACGCCGGCTCGGGCAGCATCAGCACCGTGCCGCCCATGGGAGCGCGCTTCCGGCTGAAGGCCGGCTACCCGACGCGCGGCCTGCGTCCGGACACCGTCGCCGTCCTGACGGCCATGAAGAAGTACGGCCTGATCGTCGCGGACAACGGCAGCAACTGGTACTTCCAGGGCGCCACCGACCCCCGCTGGTCCAACGCCATGCTCGATCAGCTCAAGGCCGTTCCCGCGAGCGCGTTCGAAGCCGTCGACGAGAGCCGCCTCCAGCTCTCGGCGAACTCGGCTCAGGCCAGGTAGCCGCCGCCCAGGTAGACAGGCAGAGCAGCCCAACCCGCACGCGATCGTGCGAAGATGCGACATGGCGCCTGACCGCCGATACGCGCTCCCGGCGCGGCATCGCAGCGACACCGCGGCGCTGCTGTGGACGGTCCTCATCGCCTTGCTGATCATCGCCGCCTTCGTGACGGCCATCGGGCTCTTGCTCTACGCGCACCCGCCGACGCTCGACCCGAGCTAGCAGCTGTATCTGCGAGCCAGGGGCCATCACGAGCGTCAGGGCCATCACGAGCGTCAGGGGCGTCGGGGTGCCTGGGTGGCGGGGCGGAACAGCGGGCGGCGCTGGCCTTTGAGGGGTGGCCGTCCGTCGGGTGGGTGAAACCAGGGGGTGCGGTCTTTGTCGGTGCCGATGGTGATGGTCCAGCCGCCTTCATGGCACTTGTGATGATGGTGCAGGCAGAGCAGCAGGAGCTTGTCGGCGTTGGTGGGTCCGAGGTGTACCCAGTGGTCTTTGTGGTGGACTTCGCTCCAGGACGCGGGCCGGTCACAGGCGTGGAAGGTGCAGCCGCCGTCTCTTGCGACGATGAACCTGCGTAGCCCGGGTGGGGTGGAGCGGGTGGAGCGGCCGTAGTCGAGGATCTGGGATTGGCTGTTGTAGACGGCGGGGATGATGTTGGCATCGCAGGCCATTCTGCGGAGCGTGCCGGCGGGCAGGCGTTGACCTTCCGGGGTGCCACCGACACCGATCCCGTCTTGCAGGCTCTCGTGCGACATGCCGAAGATGAGGGTGTGCCGGCCCGGACTCTGGCCGTTGCACTCCTCGGCATGCGCGGTGGCATGGCGGGCGAGTTGGACGAGGGCTTCAGCGCGGCGGTGACCGGGGGATTCGGTCATCACGTCACTGTCGGGATCGGGTTTGCGGGTGAACGCCGCCAGCGCGGTCGAGACGATCAGCCCGGCTTCCGGATCAAGCCAGCCATCCAAACGCCACATCCCGCCGATCGTTTCGGACAGGTTCAGATGCTGCGCCGCCCGCTTCCTCGCGGCTTCCTCGTCGGAGGCGTCGGGTGCGGCGGCCGCGAGTAGTTCGGCGGCCAACGTTTTGAGCTGTTCGACCGTCAGCCCGGCGGCATGGTCGGCCAGGAACCCTTCCATATCCAATGCCAGGTCATAGCCCAGCCCGCGGATCGTATTCGCGATGACCTGGGCATGATCCATCCCGAGCTGCCCGGCCTGCCAGACCTTCCCGGTGACTGGCATCGTGTCCACCAAAGCCCGGCCGAGCTTCACCCGCCTGCCCGCCCAGGCGCCGGATTCCCCGGACAGGTTCTTCACGTACTGCGATGTCGACGCGGCGCCGTCACCGGTGAAGGCGCCGGTGCGGTCGACGCGTTCGATCAGCCGGCATGTCAAGAGCTCACCCTGACGGACCGCGCCCAGGATCTCCGGCAGCACTTCGGCTGCCAACACCCCGGACGTGTCGGCCGTGACCGCGGCGGCGAGTTCGCCGAGCAGCGCATGAGCTTGCGCTGCTTTCTCCGCGAACCCGACTTCGACCATGTGTTCGAGTCTAGCGGAGAGTCGGCAGCTCAGCCACCGTATTTCGGCGGCCCGCAGCGTCTTTCGTGAGCGCCGCCTCGCGTAATACTGAGCGCTCGTCCGAGCGTGCTCTCAGCCTCACGCGGAGCCGATTAATCCGCACCGAGGGTGGATGGCTCAGCCCACCGGACCCCGGCGGGGAAGTTCGACGATGAACGACGTTCCCTTGCCGGGCTCGGACTCGACGGCGACCCGGACCTGATGGGCGTTAGGCGTGGTTACGCGATCGGGGACGCTGCACCTGGGAGCCACATCGCCACAGCCCCTCCTGCGCCGTATTCGCAAAGGCGTCCGATGGCGACCACACCGGGGTCGACGCCGACGCCGACGCTCGGGTGGCAATACCGACCTCGCACAGTCGGCATTCGTGCGCGCTGTCAACCAGGGTCGGTCCGACTGGACCAAGGTCGACAGCGATGACGACCTCATTAGCGTCTGCGCAATCGCGGCTTTTCGTTCCTGGCGAGCCACGCTTCCTGCTGCCGCCAGAACGCAGCGGGCAGTCACGGAACCAGCCGCTCAACCAGTGGACGGTCGGCCGCGATCCAGTCGACGGCTTCGAACTCGTGCGGCGCGAGCCAGCGCAACGCCTGATGCTCGTGCGGATGCGGCTCGCCGCCCACGATCGAGGCCCGGTAGACCCGCAGCACGCCCACCTCGATCGGGACCTCGCCGACCAGCGCGCCGACAACGATCTCGATGCCGAGCTCCTCCCGACACTCGCGTACCAGCGCGGCCTCCGGCGATTCCCGGGGCTCGACCTTGCCGCCCGGGAACTCCCAGAGCCCCGCATAGCGAGCCGGCGCGGCACGCTGGGCCGCGAGCAGCCGGCCGGCGCCGTCGAAGATGGCGGCACCGACGACGACGAGCCCTGCTCCGCTCAGACCTGCCATGCTGGCAGCATGCCCAGGCCTCCCGCCCTGACCCCCGACCAGGTCGCCGCCGAGCTCGCCACGCTGCCCGGCTGGTCCGGCGACACCACCGCCATCAAGCGATCCCTCGAGTGCAGCAGCTTCCCAGCGGCGATCACTGTGGTCGACGCGGTCGCCATCGCTGCAGAGAACGCCAACCACCATCCCGACATCGACATCCGCTGGCGCACGCTGCATTTCACGCTCAGTACTCACGACGCGGGCGGGGTGACCGAACTCGACTTCGCCCTGGCGCGCGAGATCGACGCGGCCGCCGCCGGTCCCGCTGCGGGCTAATCCGTCGACTGCGTGCCGGTGAGCCGCAGCAGCCGCACCGGCGGTGGATCCTCAACCTCCACCCCGGCCGCCGCGTATGCGCCTGCGAAGCCGCTCCACACCAGAGACGTCAGGTAGTCGGCCAGCGCCTGCCGGCTCATCGACTGGCGCTCGAGCCACCACTCCCCCGCAGAGCGGACCAGGCCGACGAGTCCGAATCCCCATGGCTCCGCCGCACCCGAATCCAGCCCGACCTCGCGCATGAGATCGCCGAGCCGGCGGGAGATGTAGCTGCCGAGCAGCGAGCTGTAGTCGGTCACCGGGTCGTTCTCGACCGGCCGGTCGAGCAGCGTGTGGTGAACGACGAAGCGGTAGAGCTCGGGCTCGCCTTCGATCACTTGCAGGTACGCGTCGACCCCGGCCGCCAGCATCGAGCGCCCGTCGGGCTGGCCGTCGATGGCAGCCGTGATGCGGTCGACCAATCCCTGGGCGACGCGCTGGCCGACCGCGAGATAGAGATCGGCCTTGTCGGTGAAGTAGCGGTAGACCACCGGCTTGCTGGTGCCCGCCTCGGCCGCGATCTGATCCATCCCCGCGCCCGAGCCGTACCGCCGTACCGCCCGGATCGCCGCGTCGATCAACGCCTTACGCCGCTCCTCGCGGTGCGCTTGCCAGCGCAGGCGGCGCCCGTCGGTGTCGGGCGCCGGCCCCCGGCTCGTAGCGCTCATCCTCCGACGATAGGCGAGGGTGCCCGCGCGGCGCCCCCGAGCCGCTGGGTAGCGTGCGCTTCATGGCTGTCGCATCGATTCGCAGGCTCGGAAACTCTGGATTGGCCGTCTCGCGGGTCGGTCTCGGCTGCAACAACTTCGGGATGCGGATCGACCTCGACGCGACCCGGCTCGTCGTCGACGCCGCACTCGACGCCGGCATCACGATGTTCGACACCTCCGACAGCTACGGCGCGTCGGAGGAGTTCCTCGGCGAGCTACTCGAAGGCAGGCGCGACGACGTCATCCTCGCGACCAAGTTCGGCTCGAGCGTGCGCGGCGGGAACGGCAAGGACTGGGACGCCCGCGGCTCGCGCCGCTACATCCGTCGAGCCGTCGAGCGGTCGCTGCGGCGGTTGCGTACCGACTACATCGACCTCTACCAGCTGCACAAGCCGGACCCGCAGACCCCCATCGAGGAGACCCTCGCCGCGCTCACCGAACTGGTCAACGAGGGCAAGGTGCGCTACCTCGGCTGCTCGAACTTCAGCGGCTTCCAGGTCGCCCACGCCGAGTGGCAGGCCAGCACCCGCGGCTACGAGCGCTTCATCTCGGTGCAGAACGACTACAGCCTGCTCAACCGCGAGATGGAGGCTGACGTCGTCCCGGCGTGCCTGGAGTACGGCCTCGGCGTGCTCCCCTACTTCCCGCTGGCGAGCGGCGTGCTCACCGGCAAGTACAAGCGGGGTGAGGACGTTCCCGCCTCCAGCCGGCTAGCGGCCTGGGGCATGGCGAGCACCCTCACCAACGAGCGCTTCGACGTGGTCGAGGCGCTGCAGTCCTACGCGGCTGAGCGCGGAATCACCTTGCTGGACGTGGCCATCGGTGCGCTCGCCGCCCAGCCGGCCGTCGGCTCGGTGATCGCCGGAGCAACGACGCCCGAGCAGGTGAGGGCGAACGTCGCCGCGGCGGAGTGGATCCCGACGCTCGACGACCTCACCGCGCTCGACAAGATCGTCCCAAGCCGGCGGCCGCAGGACTGAGCTCGGCCCTCAGCTGCGGCCGAGAGCCACGTGCTGCACGCCGGTGAACTCGGCGATGATCGTCCGCAGGACTGCCCGCGCAATGCCGGGATCGAGTCCCTCGGCTTCCGCCAGCGCGGTCACCCGGGTCAGCATGCGCTTCTCACGGTCAGGGTCGGTGACCGCCAGGCCGTGCTGCTCCTTGTATCGGGTCACGTGAGTCACGTGCTCGGCGCGGCGGGCCAGTAAGCGGATCAGCTCGGCGTCGATCGCGTCGATCGCCTCACGAGCGGCGTCGAGCTCGCTCGGCTTGTCCTCGTCCATACGCCTCCTCGGGTCCCACTCAGCATGCCGTACCGCCGGCCGGGACCTACGACCCCCAGCACGACCGCAGACACGGACAGATCTTCGGCTCAATTCCGCAACTGCCGCCCAGGCCCTTCAGTTGTTCCGCATCTGCGGCTACAGTTCTCGCTCGTGTCCTCATTTCGGGTACGGGAAGCCGCCGAGCTGCTCGGGGTCAGTGACGACACCGTGCGCCGCTGGGCCGATGCGGGACGGTTGCCGACCACGACCCGCGGTGGCCGCCTCGCCATCGACGGCGCGGTTCTCGCCCGCTTCTGCGAGGAGCTGAACCGCAGCCAGGAGCACGCCGAGCAGCCACCGGTCGTGCGCGAATCAGCCCGCAACCGGATGCGCGGCCTGGTGACGCGGGTGGTACGCGACACGGTCATGGCACAGGTCGAGATCCAGGCCGGCCCGTTCCGCATCGTCTCGCTGATGAGCCGGGAAGCGGCTGACGAGCTCGGTCTCGAACCCGGCAGCCTCGCCGTCGCCGCCGTGAAAGCAACCAACGTCGTCGTCGAGGTTCCCGGCCGCGCCGACACCTCAGCCTGATTCAGCAAAGGAGAGACGCTCGTGCTCCGCACCCGCAGTGCCCTTGTGGCACTCGCGGCCGTGGCCACGGCCGCGCTGACGGCAGCGTGCGGCTCGCCGGCGACCGGACGTTCGTCCACCAGCGCTTCGAAGATCTCCGGCACGGTGACGGTGCTCGCCGCGGCGTCGCTGACCGAGGCGTTCGACACGCTGTCCAAGCAGTTCGAGGACGCCAACCCGGGCGTGACCGTCAAGGTCTCCTACGGCGCCAGTTCCGCGCTCGCGCTGCAGATCACCCAGGGCGCGCCGGTCGACGTCTTCGCGTCGGCGTCGACGAGGAACATGACGCAGGTGACCGACGCGAAACTCGCTGATGCGTCGACGAATTTCGTCCGCAACGTCATGGAGATCGCGGTCCCGCCGAGCGACCCGGCAGGCATCACCGGCGTCGCCGATCTCGCCAGGAGCGGCGTGAAGGTCGCGATCTGCCAGACGCAGGTGCCGTGCGGAGCCACCGCCGAGAAGGTCTTCTCCAACGCCAAGATCACCGTCAAGCCCGTGACGCTTGAAGCTGACGTGAAGTCCACGTTGGCGAAGGTCGAGAGCAACGAGGTCGACGCCGGCGTGGTCTACGTAACCGATGTGCGGTCGGCCGGCTCGAAGGTCAAGGGCGTCACCATCCCGGCCGACGTCAACGCCTCGACCGCGTACCCGATCGCCGCACTCACCAAGGCGCCAAACCCCGCAGCGGCAAAGGCTTTCGTCGCCTACGTCCTCTCCTCCGCCGGGCAGCGCGTGCTGTCCGCCGACGGTTTCGAGCAGCCCTGAGCGCGGTGGAGCCCGCCCCCCGGGATCGCGCCGAGGGGCGGGGAGCACCGGCCTTCCTGGCTGCGCCGGCTGTCATCGGGTTCGCGTTTCTGTTCGTCCCGCTCGTCGCCCTGCTGGTGCGCGCCCCATGGCGAGGCATGGGACGGCTGCTGTCCGACGACAAGGTGCTCACCGCGCTGCGGCTGTCGCTCGAATGCGCCAGCGCAGCAACGGCGATCTCGCTCCTTTTCGGAGTGCCGCTGGCCTGGGTGCTCGCCCGCGTCAACTTTCCCGGCCGCCAGCTGATACGTGCACTGGTCACGCTTCCGCTCGTGCTGCCGCCGGTGATCGGCGGCCTCGCACTGCTGCTCGCGCTCGGCCGCAATGGCATCCTCGGCCGCCATCTCGACTCGTGGTTCGGGGTGACGCTGCCCTTCACCACGCCTGGCGTGATCGTTGCTGAGACGTTCGTCGCCATGCCGTTCCTCGTCGTGACGGTGGAGGGGGCGCTGCGCTCGTCCGACCGCGAGCTCGAGGAGGCGGCTTCGACCTTGCGGGCGTCGCGGCTGACCATTTTCCGGCGCGTCACCCTGCCGCTGATCGGTCCGTCGCTCCTGGCCGGTGCAGCGCTCTGCTGGGCCCGCGCGCTCGGAGAGTTCGGGGCGACGATCACCTTCGCCGGCAACTTCCCCGGTACGACGCAGACCTCGCCGCTCGAGGTCTACAACGCTTTGGAAACCGATCCGCAAGCGGCGATAGCCCTGAGCCTTGTGCTGCTCGTCGTCGCTGTCATCATTCTGGCCGTGCTACGCGACCGGCTCCGAGGCAGCCCGAGCCAGTGAGCGTCGGGAACGGGCTGCACGTTCACGGCGGCGTGGACCGCGGCGAGTTCCGCCTCGAGGTCGACTTCGGCGTTGCGCCGGGCGAGGTGCTCGGCGTGCTCGGGCCGAACGGCGCCGGCAAGACCACGCTGCTGCGCGCCCTCGCGGGGTTGGTCGCGCTGTCCGACGGCAGCATCAGGCTCAACGGCGAAGCTCTGGACGAGCCCGCCTCGAATACGTTCTTGCAGCCCGAAGCCCGGCCGATCGGCCTGGTATTCCAGAACTATCGGCTCTTCCCCCATCTCAGCGTCCGCGAGAACGTGGCGTTCGCCGCGCGGGCTCAGGGCGTGCATCGCAGGACCGCAGGGTCCGCTGCCGACCGGTGGCTTTCGCGGCTGGGGCTGGCCGAGTTCGCGGAGCGCAAGCCGCGGCAGCTGTCCGGCGGCCAGGCACAGCGCGTCGCCCTGGCACGGGCGCTGGCCTCCGAGCCCCGGCTGCTCCTGCTGGACGAGCCGCTGGCCGCGCTGGACGCACGCACCCGGCTCGAGATTCGCGCGGAACTGCGCCGCCATCTCACCGACTTCGCCGGCCCGACGCTGCTGGTCACCCACGATCCGCTGGAAGCCATGGTGATGACCGACCGGCTGCTGGTGATCGAGCACGGCCGGATCGTGCAGGAGGGCAGCCCGGCGGCGGTCGCGCGGCGGCCCGCCACGCAGTACATCGCCCGGCTGGTGGGGCTGAATCTCTATGCGGGGCAGCGCGAGGGCACGAGCGTGACGCTCGACGGAGGCGGCACGCTGTTCGCTTCGGCCGATCCCGACGGCGCTGTCGCAGGCGGGCGGGTGCTGCTCGCGCTGCGGCCGTCGACGATCGCGTTGCACACCGAGAAGCCGTTGCACTCCAGTCCGCGCAACGTCTGGCCGGGCCGGATCGCCGGCCTGGAGCTTCTGATCGACCGGGTACGGGTGCAGGTCGACGGCACCCCGCCGGCGCTCGTCGACATCACGCCCGCTGCCGTCACCGAACTCGATCTGACTGCCGGCGCCCCGGTGTGGCTGTCGGCCAAGGCGACCGACGTCGATACCTACCCCGAGCCCGGCTGAGGTTCACTCCAGCTCGGACAGCTCACCCCAGATCGGTCAGCCGCGGCACGACCCGCTCGCACACCCGGGCGACCCAGTCGGCCGGGTCGTCGACCCGGGGTGTCAGCTCCACCAGCTGGATGCCGATCTTGGCGTACTCCTCCATCTGCGTGAGGAAGCTGTCGGCGTCCTCCGGTGAGCCGAGCTGGCCGATGATCGTCTTCTCGATCTCTGCAGGATCGCGGCCGACGTCGGCGCAATGCCGCTCGATCACCTCGAGCTTGTGGCGGATCTCGGCCGGGCTCGTCGCGAACAGGTTGCACGCGTCGGCGTACTGGGCCACGAGACGCAGGGTTTTGCGCTCCCCTCCCCCGCCGATCATGATCGTGGGTCGCGGCTGCTGGATCGGCGGCGGCTGGCAGATTGTTTCGGCGAGCTGGTAATGGCGTCCCTGGTAGGGGCCGTCGTCGTCGCTCCACATCTGCAGGGCGATCTGCAGCGCCTCTTCCAGCCGTTCGAAGCGCTCACTGATCGGCGGGAACGGGACTCCGAGACCCTTGTGCTCACGCTCGTACCACGCGGCACCGAGGCCGAGCTGCGCGCGCCCGCCGGAGACGATGTCGAGGGTGGTGACGGTCTTGGCGAGCAGCCCGGGGTGGCGGTAGGTGACGCCCGTGACGAGCAGCCCGAGGGTCATGCGCCGAGTCTGCCCGGCGAGGAAGCCGAGCGCCGTGTAGCCCTCGAGCATCGGGTCCTGCGCGGTGGCGAAGTGCTCCATCTGGAACCAGTGGTCCATCAGGGTGAACTTGGCGCAGCCGCCGTCCTCCGCGGCGCGAGCCGTCGCGGCAAGCGCAGGACCGATCGCCTCCGGTCCGCCGGGCAGGGTGAAGTTGGCGTTGTGAATCCCGAGCCTCATGGACGAACCCTAGAACTGCGCGGCCAACGCGGCACCGGCGCGCGGCGCGCGGCGCGCGGCGACCTTGCGCATCCTCGGCCGAACGTTAAAGCCCCGCACGGCTGCAACCGTGCGGGGATTTGTGCCGGGATGCCGAGCGGCCTTACCGGCGACCACGGTACGCCGGCTATCACCCGAACGGGTGAATGAGTTTTTCAGCCCGGAACGGCGCGGGGAGCACCGTCGCCCAGCGGGGCCTCCGACTGCACGCGGCGCAGATCCCGGCCGTTGTCGCAATAGGTCATGCCTTCGCTGCCGGTGACGTACCAGGTGTCGTAGCCCTCCCGCACCCGCCCGGTGATCCGGCCGATGCGCGCGGTCCCGTACCCGTAGCGGCGCTCGACCACTTCACCCGGCTCGAAGTTCATGCGCCGAATTTTGCCTGCCGCGTCTGTGCGCAAACCTTCGAGGCCCCGCGATAAATCCCTTCGCCGCCGTCATGAGCTATGCGAGCATCGGCTGGCGGCAGGTGGGGTGACAGATGCAGCGCAAGCGGTTACTGCTCGCAGGCGTACTGACGCTTGCGATCGTCGTCGCCAGCACCGCCGTTTCGTGGTCGCGGCCGGTCGTCCCGGACGGTCCACCGGCGAGCGCGGACCGGGCGGTCACCGTCGGCATCGCCGGACCCGCCGGCCCTGCGCAGCTCAGTCCGGTGCCCGCGTACTACAAGCGCGCCACGTACGCGGGCTACCAGCTCCGCCAGTTCCAGACGATCGGCTTGCGGCTGCCGGCCGGTCGCTACCTCATCGACGTGCGCTCGCCCGCAAGCGTCGATGCAGCGGACTGCTTGGGCGTCTCGTTCCCCCTCGTCCCGCCGCACGATGCGAACCCGACGTACACCGGCTATGTGACCGTCGCGAGATCCGGCGACGAGGTCGCCGTCTCGTGCTTCGAGGAGCCGCCGTCGCCGACGTCGACCGTCAGCTACGAGCTGTTCTTCTACCCGGTCGGCTGAGCGGCGAGCACCAAAGGGCGAGCGACGCCCCTGGTCGCATGTTTTTGTCGGACCTCGGCAGCAGGCTACAGGTCATGAAAGTACTGACTGCGACAGCACAGACCCAGGGCCAGCGCGAGAACGACTACAACTGGTGCGTCGAGGGCGAGCTGGTCTGGATCACCCCTCCCTGCGCTACCGATGGGGTGGACCCGGATGGGCCGTGCGGGTGCGGGCGCGGCTTCGCGGGCCTCAGCTCCCATCGCGCCACCACCACTGCTCGGGTGCGCGACCTCCAACTCTCCCGCAACGACATGATCACCGCCGTTGCCGCCTATTACGAGTCCGCTGGGTACGCGCCGATACCGGCCGCGGAGCTCGAGTACGAGGTCGATGAGATGCTCGACATCGCGGCAGCCTGGAAGGTTGGCACGATCATCGAGCGTCGAATCTGGACCCTCCAGAATCGAGCGCCGATCGCAGCGTAGATGACGGACTTGGGTTCTGCTCAGACGTTGAAACGGAATTCCACACTGTTCCGTACCGTCACGTCTCAGGCGGACTGCAACGGGTGGATCTCGGCGAGCACCGCTCCGAGATGATCTCGCTCCACCTCGAGGTCAAAGCGATTCTGCAGGTTAATCCAGAACAAGTCCGACGTGCCGAAGTAGCGCGCCAGGCGCAGCGCCGTGTCCGCGCTGATCCGGCGCTTGCCATGCACGATCTCGTTGATCCGCCGAGGCGGCACGCCAATCGAGACGGCCACCTTGTGCTGGGTGATCCCAAAGGGCTCGATGAACTCCTCCATCAGCACTTCGCCCGGGTGAATCGGGGCCAGCTTGTCCACCGTCACCACCTCCTAGTGATAATCCACGATCTCCACATCTTCTGGGCCGGTGTCGGTCCAGGTGAAGCAGACCCGCCACTGGTCGTTGATCTTGATGCTGTGTTGGCCGCGTCGATCACCCTTCAGCGCTTCCAGCCTGTTGCCAGGCGGAGAGCGAAGGTCGTCGAGGTCCACAGCTGCATCAAGAATCGTCAACTTTCTCAGCGCCACTCGCACAATCCGGGAGTCAAACGCACCGACCCGCTCTCGTTGCCAAAGTCGTTCCGTGGCCCGGTCCCGGAATGACCCGATCACTACGTAAGCATAACGCCAGACGTCAATAACGTCAGACGTTAAAGCGGAATTCCACGACGTCCCCGTCGCGCATCACGTAGTCCTTGCCTTCGATCCGCGCCTTGCCCGCGGCCCGGGCGGCGGTGATGGAGCCGGCTTCGATGAGCTCGTCGTAGGAGACGATCTCGGCCTTGATGAAGCCGCGCTGGAAGTCGGTGTGGATGACGCCGGCGGCTTCCGGGGCAGTGGCGCCCTTCTTGATCGTCCAGGCCCGGGACTCCTTGGGGCCGGTCGTCAGATACGTCTGCAGGCCCAGCGTCTCGAAGCCCACGCGGGCCAGCTGGTCGAGCCCCGGCTCCGACTGGCCCAGCTCGCCGAGCAGCTCACGGGCATCGGCGTCATCGAGCTCGGCGAGTTCGGCCTCGATCTTGGCGCAGAGCACGACCGCCGGCGCGGGGGCGACGGAGGCGATCAGCTCCTTGCGGCGGGTCTCGTCGGCGAGGTCGCCCTCGTCGACGTTGAAGACGTAGATGAACGCCTTGGCGGTCAGCAGCTGGAGCTCGCGGAGCGCCTCGCGGTCGAGGGAGGGTTCGCTGCTGATCGCCCGGCCGGCGTCGAGCACCTCGCGCGCCGCCTGCACCGCTGCCACCGCGGGGCGTAGCTCGGGCTTCATCCGCGCCTCGCGCTCGAGCCGTGGCAGCCGGGAGTCGACGGTCTGCAGATCAGCCAGGATCAGCTCGGTGTTGACGGTGGAGATGTCATCCGCCGGATCGACGCGGCCCTCGACGTGGGTGACGTCGGGGTCATCGAAGGCGCGGACCACCTGACAGATGGCATCGGCCTCGCGGATGTGGGCGAGGAACTTGTTCCCGAGTCCCTGCCCCTCGCTGGCGCCGCGGACGATGCCGGCGATGTCGACGAAGCTCACCGTCGCGGGAATGATCTTGGCGCTGCCCGACAGTCCGGCGAGCTTCGCCAGCCGCGCGTCGGGGACGGCGACGACGCCCACGTTGGGCTCGATGGTGGCGAACGGGTAGTTGGCGGCGAGGACGTCGTTTTTCGTCAGCGCATTGAAGAGAGTGGACTTGCCCACGTTCGGCAGGCCGACGATGCCGATGGAAAGTGCCACGTGGATCGAGTCTACGGACGGCGATCAGCCGGCGCGTTGTTCCTCACCGAGCACATCGGAGACGGCCGCAGCCACGATGGTCGCGCTCGAGGCGCCCAGTTCTGGGTGGGCGCCGAGCAACCGGCGAGCAAGCTCGGGCGCGTCGTCGGGATGAACTCCCTGGGCGACATTCGCCAGTGCCGACGCCGCGAACTCGCGGGCGACCGACTCCTCGAGTGAGGAGTCCCGGGACATCGCCGTGAGAACGACCCGGTCGAGACGACTTTGCGGCACAAACGAAGGCTAGGCGCTTACACCGGATCTGCAGCGCAGCCGGGTACGGTCGTGTCGTGGGAAGTTCGCCAACGACCGGCTCGCCCAACCGGGTGCAGGTGGCCCCCCGCCGCACCGGCGGCCCGCTGGGTGATCGTCGCGGCCTGACCGCCGCCGGCTGCGCGGTGATGTTGCTTGTCTTCGGCTTCGTCGGCGCGTTGCTCGACATGTTCGCCGGCCACGACCTGTGGGTGATGTTCGGCATCGCCTTCATCGGCGCCGCGGCCCTGGCAGCCGCCCGCTGTCATGCCGAGGACCTCGGGGCGACGATCGTCTTCCCGCCGCTGGTCTACTTCGTGCTCGCTTTCCTGTTCACGATCATCCATCCGCGGTCGGGCACCCACAGCGGCGGAAGCAAGCAGTTCGCCATCGACCTCGGCGGTGACCTCGTCTTCAGCGCGCCGATCCTGCTGGCCGCCACGCTCGTGGCACTGGGCCTCGCGACGGCACGGGGCCGGGCCAGCGCTTCTCGCCGGCGCAAGCGCAGCACTCCCCGGGTGACCGCCGGGTAGCTAGGCCTGACCCGCCTTCGCCTTGGCCTTCATGTCGCGCCGCAGCTCCGGCGGCAGGGCGAAGAGCAGCGATTCGGTGACCTCGGTGTGCTCTTGCACATCGGCGAAGCCGTTGTCGGCGAGGTAGGCCAGCACTCCTTCGACCAGCACTTCCGGCACCGACGCCCCGGAGGTGAGGCCGACGGTCTCGACCCCGTCGAACCAGCTCCGGTCGATGTCGCCGGCCTCATCCACCAGATACGAGGCGGGCGCACCGGCCTCGCGAGCGACCTCGGTCAGCCGTACCGAGTTCGAGGAGTTGCTCGAGCCGACGACGAGTAAGAGATCGCACAGTGGCGCGATGGACTTCACGGCCGACTGCCGGTTCTGCGTCGCGTAGCAGATGTCATCGCTCGGCGGCCCCTGCAGCGCCGGGAATCGCTCACGCAGCGCCTCCACGGTCGTGACGGTCTCGTCGACGGAAAGCGTGGTCTGGGACAGGTAGGCGACGCGCTCCGGGTCACGAACCTCGACAGCGGCAGCCTCGTCCGGGCCGTCCACCAGATGAATGCGATCGGGCGCCTGGCCGGTGGTGCCGACGACCTCCTCGTGGCCGGCGTGGCCGATCAGCACGATGTCGTAGTCCGACGCAGCGAAGCGGCGGGCCTCGAGGTGAACCTTGGTGACCAGGGGACAGGTGGCGTCGATCGTGCGCAGCCGGCGCTCGGAAGCCTGCTCGTGCACCCCGGGCGCCACACCGTGCGCGGAGAACACCACGATCGCGCCCTCGGGGACTTCGTCGTTCTCCTGCACGAAGATCGCGCCCATCGCCTCGAGCCGGCGAACCACGTGCAGGTTGTGGACGATCTGGCGACGCACGTAGATCGGCGCCCCATAGGTATCGAGGGCGCGCTCAACCGTCTGCACTGCACGGTCGACGCCGGCGCAATAACCTCGGGGGCGGGCCAGCAGGACGCGTCCCATGTCCTCCAGGGTACGGGCCAGTAGCCATCGCTCGCACCTGACGAGGCGTGCGCCACGAACGAGTGTGCAGCTCGTTGTCTGCGGGCATCTGGACCGCTGAAAGACGCTGGTCACAGCGTCGCCGGCGGGCTTCACATGCAAATAAAACTTCTAGGGGAGAATGCGATCGTGTCATCGAGAACCGAAACCGCGAGCCACCCGCTGACGAAGCCGGTAGCGGCCTACGTCGGACTCCTGCTCGCCGCGGTGGAAGACACCCGCGAGCCGGGAGCATCGGTCGTCGCCCGCATCGCCCGGCTGCCGATCGCCACCTTCGGCCAGTTGCTGACCGCCCGCCAGCGCTACGACCAGCTGGCCGAGCAGGGTGATGTCGTGATCGACGCCCTGGTCGGGATGGTGCGCCACAGCCTGGGCCGCGACGAGGGTGAGCTGGACCTCGAGGACGACACCTCCAGCTGGGCCGCTGCCGAGGACTTCGCGAGCGAGATCCGCGTTGACGCAGCCCTCTCGTCGCTCGTCGATCGCTCCTCACCCGACACCGACCTGTTCACCGAGGTCGTGGAGAGCGAAGCGGAGCCGGAGCCCGAGCCCGCACCCAGCCCGCTGCAGCAGCTCGAGGAGTTCAGCGTCCCGCCGGAGATCGGCGCGCAGGCCGGCGGCCTCAAGGACGCGAAGGATCTCCCGCTCGACGACTTCGACCACATGAGTGCTCCGCAGCTGCGCGGAAGGCTGCGCTCCCTCGACCGGATCCAGCTCGTCCAGCTCCTCGACTACGAGCGCGCCCATGCCCACCGGGTGCCGATCGTGGTGATGCTCGAGAACCGGCTGGCGAAGCTGCTCAAAGAGAGCAGCTGAATCAGGCCGGAGACTAGTGGCGCGCACCTTCCAGCAGCTCGGCCGACCGGGTGGGCGCCGCACCTTCGGCCGTGCGCATGGAGACGCGCGACAGCAGATAGCGCGCGAGCAGGCCGGCGCGCAGGAGCGCCCTGACCGGAAGCCAGCGCAAGCCCCGGTAGCGATCGGCGAGATAGCGATAGGCGCTCGCATGATGGGCGCGTTGCATGAGCTCGGGAACCCGGCGAGTGGCGTGCCCTCCCGAGTGCTCGACGACCGCTGACGGCACGTAGATCGAGCTCCAGCCGGCGCGCCCGAGCCGGTCGCACAGGTCGACGTCCTCGAAGTACATGAAGTACCGCGGATCGAAGCCGCCGACGGCCTCGAACGCCTCGCGGCGCACCAGCAGCGCAGAACCCGAGAGCCAGCCGCACTCGCCCTCGACCGGAGATTCACGCTCCTGGCGGTAGGACGCGGTCCACGGGTTCGTCGGCCACCACCACCCGGCGAGGGCGTGGCCGATCCCGCGGCCGAGCGACGGCAGCGCGCGGGCGCTCGGATACAGCCGGCCGTCGGGCGTCACGATCGCGGGACCGAAGGCGCCGCCTTGCGGCCATCGCTGCGCCGCCGCCAGCAGCGCGTCGACGGCGCCCGGCTGGCACCAGCGCACGTCGGGGTTGGCGATCAGCAGCCACGGGGCGGTCGCGCCCTGCGCCCCGTGGCTGGCGGCCCGGCCGTAGCCCACGTTGCCGCCGGTGCGCACGAGCGAGACGCCCGGCTCGGCCGCCGCAGCTTCAGGAACCCCGTCGGTGGACCCGTTGTCGGCAAGCACCACCTCGTACGTGGCGGTCGTGGCGAGCTGCAGGGACGACAGGAATGTCGAAAGAGATGGGCCCGGCGAGTACGTGACGACGACGACCCGGACCTGGGGGCTCGCGCTCACTCCCCGAGGGCGCGGGCGTAGCTGGCCAGGTGCGCCTCCGCGCTGGCGGCCCAGGTGAACTCGTGCGCTCTGGCGAGACCGCGGGCGGCCAGATCGGCCCGGCGGGCCTCGTCGGACAGCAGCTCCGCGAGCGCGTCGGCAATCGCCGGCGCGTCGGGCTGGGTGTAGGCGACGGCGTCTCCACCGACCTCCGGCAGCGAGAGCCGCGGCGTGGTGAGCACTGGTGCACCACATGCCATCGCTTCGAGCACCGGGAGCCCGAAGCCCTCGCCGTGGCTCGGGTAGGCCACGATCAGCGCTCCGCCGAGATAGCCGGGAAGGTCCTGGAAGCGCAGGTAACCCGGCCGCAGCACGCGCAGGTTGGGGGATGCCTCGGCGATCGCCGCGTCGACGTCGTGGTCCCATCCGGAGCCACCCGCGAGGACGAGCGCCGGCGGCTCGTCCCGCCAGTGCACCGCCTCGCTCCACCCGCGGATCAGGTTGGGAACGTTCTTGCGCGGCTCGAGCGCTCCGAGGAAGGCGATGTACTGCTGCGGTCCCAGGCCGAGGCGCAGCCGTACCCGCTCCTTCTCGGCCTCGGTCGGCGGGTGGAAGACCTTCTCGTCGACCCCGTGGTAGGCGACGTCGAGCTTGGTCGGATCGGCGTCCAGGACGCGGATCACCTCATCGCGCGTGGCCTTGCTCGGCACGATGCAGCGCGCCGCGCGGCGCAGCGCCGTGCGCGTCGCCGACCGGAAGAACGTGCCCTTGACCGCCGTGTGCATCTCCGGCTCGGTGAAGAACGTCGCGTCGTGAATCGTCACGACGACCGGACGCCCGACCCGCAGGGGCATCGTGTAATGCGGCGAGTGCACAACCTCCGCGTTCACCTGCTGGGCGACGAGCGCCAGCCCGGTCTGCTCCCAGGCCAGGCGCGCCGGACGGTGCGAGATGGCGGGCGGGCCGGGAACGACCGTCGCTTGCGGCGCGAGCCGGCTGTAGCGTTCCGCATCCGATCGCTGACAGACGACGGCCAGATTGGCGTCCGCTTCACCGAGGGCGGCGATCAAGCCGTCGACGTAGCGACCAACGCCCCCGCGGTCTGCTGGGACCGCGGTGGCGTCCACGAGCACCCGGGGGCCCACGGCTCTCCTCACGCGGTGTGGTTTCGCTACCGGCTCCCACAGTAGCCCGGTAAGTCTGTGAGAGCGGTATCTAAGGGGCTAAGCGGAAACCAGGTCGCGGCAGATTTCCCAGAGGTGAACGGCTGCGGCCTCCCAGGAGAAGTCCTTGCTACGAACGAGACCCGCCTTCGACCACACCTCGCGCTCGGCCAGTGCACGACTCACGGCGGCGGCCAACTGCGCCGCGTCGCCGCGGGGGATGACGATCGCGGCGCCGCCGGCGACCTCGACCAGGGCCGGCGCGTCGCTGATGACAACCGGGAGGCCGTGGGTCATCGCCTCCAGCACCGGCAGCCCGAAACCTTCGGCCTGGCTGGCCATGACGAGCACATCGGCACGCGCGTAGACGGTGGCGAGGTCGGGGTCGGGCAGCCGGCCGAGCAGCCGGATGCGCGCCCGGTCGGCCGCGTCCGGCAGGGCGTCCCCCCAGCCTCCCGGCCCGGCGATGAGCAGCGGCAGGCCGGGCCACTTCGGGTCGCCGAGCGCCGCCGCGACGACGTCGAGCCCTTTGCGCGGCTCGAGCGTTCCGACGGCAAGGGCGTAGGAGTCCGGCAGTCCGAGCCGCTGGGCGCGCTGCTCGGCGTCCGCCGGAACGGTGCTGATCGCCGCGCTCACCCCCTCCCCCACGACCTCCACCCGGGGCAGCGAGATGAAGCCGGCGAGTTCGCGGGCGACGGCGGCCGTCGGCGTGAGCACCACGTCAGCCATGTCGGCCACGCGCTCGGCCATCGCGCGATGCCAGTGCGCCCCGCGCGGGGTGAGCGTCTGCGGGTGGGTCCACGGAACGGCGTCATGGATGGTGGCGATCAGCGGGTGCGAGCGCCGTGGCGGGACGAACAGCGTCGGCGCGAAAACGCAATCGGCCCGGGGTGTCGGACCGAGCCCGCGCCGCCACAGCTCGGCGAGGAGCGGCTGCCGTAGCCGGTCGAGCCGGGCACCGCCGGGCGCGTACCACTCGGTGACCCGGTCATCCGGGCCGGCGGCGGCGCGCAGCGCGTTCAGCAGCTCGGCCGTGTAGCGACCGGTGCCTCCCGGCACGGGTGCGCGCAACTGCTCGGCCACCACGGCGAGGTGCACGGCGCCATGGTGCCCCACTTTGCTCAGGTTCGGGTGATGCGAATCGCCGCGCTGCCGCCGAACCACGCGGTCAGGTAGCGGAACGGCTGGAAAGCCTCGGTGGTGACGCCCTTGGCGCGGCCGTTGCCCCACAGGACGAAGCTGATCGACGCGGTCTGCCCGGGCTGAACCGAGGTGGCTCCCGCAACGTCGGGCGTGAGGTGACCGACGCTCGCGTCCGACAGCCAGCCCCAGCCGGACGAGGGTGAGTTACGCAGCTCGGGCAGATCGGTGCCGAGCTGCGTGGCGCTGTCGATCGGCCAGGCAGCGGTCCCGTCGTTGCGCCAGCGCAGCGTGACGTACGCATAGCCGTCGGCCGGCATCGTGATCGAGCCGGGGCTGCTGATCAGCGTTGCGGCATAGGCGGGCTTGGCGGGCGGAGGGGCAGCCGCCGCCCCGCCGTTGGTGACGGTCCACCAGGTCGAGCGCAGCCCGTCCGCGTACGCCCCGAAGGGCCGGATGTTGTACAGGGCGCCGCCGGTCGTCGTGACCGAGGTGGCGTGACCGGCACTGTCGACGCCTTGGAGCACGACGGTGTTGATGCGCCCGCCCCAGTCGCCGTTGCCGTCCCGGGCGGTGATGACCAGCTTCTGCAGCCTGCCGACCGAGGGGTAGTTCGCCTGGATGGTGCTCACCGGAAGGGTCGCGGTCCAGGTATGCATGGAGTTCGGCACGGCGCCGTCCCAGGGGTCGGCCTTGGCCACCAGGTACGGCTGGCCGCCGGCGACGGAGAAGCCCCCGTTGGACGAGCTGAACTGGGTGAAGGCCGGGGCTCCGTTGTAGGTCCGGATCTGGCCCGCGGTCGCCGCGATCGCGGCGTCGGTCTGCGGATACTCGATGGGCGTGACGACGCCGGTGGGCGAGCGCAGGTTGGCCCCTCCGTAGGCCTGGCACGCGGTCGAGTCGCAGATGTCGTACGTGCTCCAGATGCCCGCCGCCGAACGCTGCTGGGCCGCGTACGTGCGTGCCGCGATGGCTTGCGCCTGGAGCGCAGCCGGGTACCAGGACGGCGAGGCCTCCTGCGGCACCACGCCGCGCAGGTAGTCGTCCATGTTCAGGGAGTTGATGTTGTAGACGTAGCCCGGGCTGATCTGCCAGCTCATCACCGAGCCGCGATAGGCACGCGAGTACAGCGACGGGTAGACGACGTTGATGACGTTGGCGGTGTCGGTGAAGCGCACCGGGGTCACCAGATTGCTGGCGCCGCCGACGGCGACCGGGTACCACTGCCCGGCCACGTAGCGCTGCAGGTGCTGGCCCTGGGCGTCCGCCAGGATGCGCCACATGCTCGCCGGAGCGGTGAGTCCGAGCGTGTGACCCGCCTGGTCGGTCACCGTCAGCCCCGGCGCCGGGAGCACGGCGAGGTCGTAGCTGTTGGTCGCGGTGAGCCGGACCCGGATCGGGGTGTTGGCGATCGTCGTCGCCTGGGTGCCCGGGTAGTAGGTGCTCATGATCGTGCTCGCCGGGACGCCGAGCGAGGCAGCGCCTTCCGCCCCCCACTGCGACATGCCGTGACCGTGTCCCCAGCCGTGGCCGGTGATGGTGAAGACCCCGCTCGCCGGCACCGCGAAGGTCTGGCTGCCCGCGGGAGCCGGCGTGCCGCCGGTACCTCCGCCGGCGCCCGGAACCGTGCAACCCGCGGTGGTCACCGCGATCGTCGCGGCGACGGCAGCGGCAGCAGTGGCCGCGGCTCGGCGCATATCAGCGCACTCCTCAGGGCAGGGAACGGGGCGGTGAATGGGCTGTCCCTACTGATGTCGGCAGCGCCCCGGGGAGTGTTGACCGTTTGGAGTGATTTGACCGGCGGAAGGGCCGCTCAGCGACGTCCGCGCCGGGCGGGCGGCTGTGACCGCGGGGGCGGCGGGTCATCCGAACGCGACTGGCGCAGGAAGGCCACGACCATCACCACGCAGATCCCCGGACCGATGACCCAGCCCCAACCCGGGTGTTTCAGTGCACGGCAAATCGCCACAGAACCGGTGATGATGAGCGCGAAAAGGAGAAAGGTGAGCACCGCTGCCGTCACGCGCTGCCCGATCACGAGCCCAGGGTATGCACTACCCTCGGCCGCGCGCGGCGAGTTCGCCGGCGGTTCCACCAGTTCAGCAGGGTCAGCAGGATCAGCAGGGGGTTTGATGGGCGACGCGATCGCGGCGGCACAGGCCTCGCCCTCCGGGTCGGCCCGGGCGGCACCTCTCCCACCGCTCCCACCGCTGGCCATCCGGGCCTGGCTGCGTTACGACCTCGTGTCGAGGGTCATCGCGCGGCTGCAGCCGGCCAGCGTTCTCGAGATCGGCTGCGGGCAGGGCTCTTTCGGGGCGCGGCTGGCCGGACGGATGGAGTACGTCGGCGTCGAGCCTGACCGGGCCTCGTACGAGGTGGCCGCACGCCGGATCGAACCCCGCGGCGGCAGCGTCATCAATGGGATCCACGAGGCCGTCCCGGCGGGGTCGACCTTCGACGCGGTCTGCGCCTTCGAGGTCCTCGAGCACATCGAGGACGACCGCGCCGCCTTGGTGTCCTGGATCCCGTTCATCAAGCCGGGCGGCCACCTCATCCTGTCGGTGCCGGCTTTCCAGGACCGCTTCGGCCCGATGGACATCCACGCCGGGCACTTCAAGCGCTACTCCCCCGAAGGGCTGCGCCGCACGCTCACCGACGCCGGGCTCGTGGTGGACGACATCACCGTCTACGGCTGGCCGCTGGGCTACGCGCTGGAGGCGGTCCGCAACCGCATCGACGCGAAGAAACTGGCCGCCGCGCGGGCCAGCGGCACCTCGATCGAGGAGCTGACGGCCGCCAGCGGGCGCACCTTCCAGCCGTCCAAGCGCTCGTCCGGTATGGCGGTCCAGGCCGCGACGCTCCCGTTCCGCTACCTGCAGCGCGCTCAGCCGCAGCGGGGCACCGGCCTGGTCGCCGTCGCCTCACGACCGGCCGCGGAGTCCGATTAGCTCGCTCCGGTCAGCCGCTCGCGTAGCGGCCCGACGACGGCGCGGGCGGTGAAGCGGGACGTGGCCGTCTCGCGCGCCGCCGTACCCAGCGCAGCGACCCGAGCGGGGTCGGCGGCCAGTGACAGCAGGGCGCCGGCGAGGGCCGTCGCGTCGCCCGGCGGCACGAACACCGCCGCCTCGCCCAGCATCCGGTGCTGCGGCGGGGTGTCCGACGTGACGATGACGCAGCCGGCTGCCGCGCCCTGATAGACCTTGTTCGGCACGACGCGCTGCGCCTTCGGCGTGACGCCGAAGATGCCGAGGCACACGTCATGGCCGGCCATCAGGATGGGCAGCTCCTCGGCCGGCACCCAGTCGAGCCAGGTCACCGCCGGGTTACCGGCCGCCGCGGCACGGGCGGCAGCGAGTTCCTGACCTTTGCCGATCATGGTGACGGCGATCTCCGGGTGGCCCGCGAGCCGGCCCAGCGCGGCACCGATGACCGCGGCTCCCTGCAGCGGGGTGTACAGGCCGAAGAACGCGACCCGCAGCCGTCCCGGCACGGCCGCCGGACGGCTCTGCCCGGCAGCGAACCACGCCGCCGGTGCCCCGACCGGCACGACCACCGCCTTCCCGCGCGCGACCGGCGGCAGCAGGTCGACGTGCTCCGCGGTGTCGAGCACGATCACGTCGGCGGCGCGCACCGCCAGCCGGTCGAGCGCGTCCAGGAGACGCAACTTGACGCCGCCGTTCACACCCCGGTCGCGCGCCGTGTCAGCAGCGAAGATCATCTGGTCCAGCACGAGGGTGCGGCGCGGATAGAGCAGCCGCGCCAGCAGCACGTCGAAGTGCCCGAGATAGCCGACGAGCACGGCGTCGAACCGCGACCGCTGAGCGAACCGGCGACGCACCAGCCGCGCCCAGCTCGCGGCCAGCCGGAGCGCGAGGCGGTAGGCGAGCCAGGGGCTGCGTAGCATCGCGACGCGCTGCGCGGTGTCGATCCCGAGCGGCTCGTTGAACTCGACGACCTCGTCACCGCTGGCGCGCAGGCCCTCCAGGATGATGCCGGCGCGGGGGTGAGCACGAACGTCGTAAGTGCCGAAACCGAGGACGCGCAGGAGAGCTCCGTAGGACGTTTCCGAGGGCCGGTTCACGTTACTATTCGGGCCTCGTGACTGACGCCGACGACGTCCCCGGCGAGTCCGACTCGTCAGTCGCACTCGATCCCTCAGGCGACGCCGCAGCAGGCGCGTCGGGCGAGATCGCACCGGCTGCGGCCCGCGGAAATCGGCGGCGCACGGTGGTCGGCGTCGCTTTCATCGCGCTGATCGTCGTGGCCGCCGCCTTTGCCATCTACCGCCAGCGGCACTCGTTCGTCGATGCGCTGGACAAGATCGGCGCCGGCGCCATGATCGGCAGCCTCGCGGTGGCGGCCGTCGGCGTGGGCTTGACCTTCTTCATCTGGGGCGAGGTCCTCTCCGGCCTCAACGTCGACATGCCCTGGCGCCCGGGCGCGCGCGCCTTCTTCACCAGCCAGCTCGGCAAGTACCTGCCGGGTTCGGTCTGGCCGGTCCTGGTCCAGATGGAAGCCGGCAAGGCCCGCGGGGCGTCACGGCGCACCATGCTGGCGGCCAACCTGATCACGATCGTGATCAGCTGCGCGGTCGGGCTGATCCTGGCCGCGGGGCTGCTGCCGATCTCGGACAGCCGGGCCTTGTCGCACTACTGGTGGCTGCTGCTGGTACTGCCGTTCCTGATCGCGCTGCTGCACCCGCGTGCGCTGCCGATGGTGCTCGATCGCGTCTTCGCCCTGATGCACCGTCCCTCGCTCGACGAGCGGCTGCCGGTACGCCATGCGGTGCGGGCCGCCGGGTGGTCCGTCGGTTCCTTCCTCTTGCAGGGCATGCACATCGCGATCCTGGCGCTGGCCCTGGGCGGCGGCGGCTTCTCGACCGTGCTGCTGTGCATCGGCGGGATGTCGCTGGCGGTCTCGGCCGGCGTGCTCTTCATCCCCGCCCCGGCGGGGGCCGGAGTGCGCGACGTCATCCTCACGCTGGTGCTGCGCGCGACCCTCAGCGGCGGTCAGGCGCTGGCGGTCGTCGTCGCGTCACGCGCCCTGCTGATCGTTGCTGACCTGCTCCTGGCGTCAGTCGCGGCGACGACGCTCAAGCGCCGCGACTGATGCGTCAGCTCCCTCGGGAGCGGACAACCAGGTCGCCGATGAGGGCCAGCACCGCGATCTGGAAGCCGACCACCAGCAGCAGCAGCGACGACGTCGTGACGTGCCAGTTGTAGCGGATCAGGTCGGTGATCAGCTTGATGACCCCGAGTCCCATGATCCACAGCGCGAAGGGCATCAGGACCTTGAGCGGGTTGAAGTACATCACCATCCGCAGCACCTGGAGGATGTAGCGGTAGGCGTCACGGAACGGGTGAAACTTGCTGACCCCGGATCGCTTCGCGTAGTCGATCGGCAGGTAGTCGACCGCGTGCTGGTTGGACAGGAACGCCATCGTGATCGTCGTCACGCAGCTGAAGCCGGGAGGCAGTAGCCGCAGGTACGGCAGCGAGACGTCGCGGCGGAACGCGCGCAGGCCGGAATTCAGATCGGGGATCTTTACCGAGGCCAGGGTGCTGGCGATCTTGCGGATCAGCCACTTGGCGGGCACGCGGGCCCACTTGTGGGTGCCCTCCTCGGTGGTGCGGGCACCGACGACCTGATCGACATCGGGGTTCTCGTCGAGGTAGCGGACGAATTCGGGGATCCGCTCGTTGGGGTAGGTCATGTCGGCGTCGGTCCAGACCACGATCTGGCCGCGGGCCTCCTGGGTGCCGATCCGCCGCGCCGTGCCGGAGCCGCCGTTGCGCCGGAACGGCATCAGCCTCATGGCCGGGAAGTGGGGTGCCGCCTCCCGCAGCACTTCCAGCGTGTCGTCGGTCGACTTGTCGTCGATCACGAGCAGCTCGTACGTATACCCGCTGGCCAGCATGGCGGTGTCGATGCGCTTGAGCTCATCGAGCACGTGGTCCTGCTCGTTGTAGCACGGCAGCACGATCGTGACGTGCGGAGCGTTGAAGGTTTCGGGCTGCGGCTTGTCGCCCGGATGAGGCGATTCCTCGTGCAGGGAGACGACGCTCACGCTCATGAGGTCCTGGTCATGATCAAGAACTCCTGTGTGCGGGCGCACCGTATGAGCTCCCGCGTGAACGTTTCGCGACAGCACCGGTGCCGCACCATCGTTTCACGGCTGGCAGCGGACTCTATTCTGCCGCGCGGACGGAGCGACAAAACGTCAACCCGGCGTGATAAGCACCCAGACATGGGTTCCCTTGCCGGCCAGATCCGCGAGTACGGACGTTTGGTACGCCAGATGCGTCCTGCCCAGGAGACCTCGGCCCGCGCCTTCGTCGGCGGCCTGCGCTACCCCGTCCGCCATCACCAGCCGATCTGGATCGGCAGCCGCACCGTGCTCGACGGCAGCGAACGCATCACGTTCAGCGAGCAGGGAGCGCTCCGGATCGGGCTCGGCCCGTTCGGCCTGACCAGCGAATTCGACACCTCGGTCGTCCGGGTGCGCGAAGGGGCCACCTTCCACTGCGCCGGGGTCGTGTCGCTGCAGCGCGGGGTGCGCGTCGTGATCGACAGCGGGACTCTGACCATCGGGCACGCGACGAACGTCAACGGGCTGACCAAGATCCTCGTCGCGACCGAGGTGAGCATCGGCGCCGAGTGCACGCTGTCGTGGGACGTGCAGATCCTCGACAACGACTTTCACAGCCTGACCGTGGGCGGCGAGACCCGGCCGATGAGCGCGCCGGTGCGCATCGGCGATCGGGTCTGGATCGGCACCCGGGCCCTCGTGCTCAAGGGCGTGACGATCGGCGACGGCGCGGTAGTGGCGGCCGGCGCGGTCGTCACCGAAGACGTGCCCGCGAATGCCATCGTCGGCGGGATCCCCGCCCGGCAGATCGGTGTCGCCGACAGCTGGAAATGAACGCCGCCGGCAACGGGCGGTGCTCAGGCTCGCACGATCTTCAGCGAGCGCCGGAAGTAGTCGATCGTCAGGGCGAGGCCCTCGTCGAGCGCGACCCGCGGCGCCCAATCGAGCAGGCGCCGAGCCTCGTCGATGACCGGCCGGCGCTGCGCCGGATCATCCGGCGGCAGCGGTTCGAAGATCAGGTCGGCGGCGCCACCGGTGCCCGCAAGCACCTTGCGGGCCAGTTCCAGCATCGTGAACTCATCGGGGTTACCCAGATTGATCGGGCCCGTGACGTCGTGCCCGGTGCCCATCAGCCGGATCAGCCCGTCGACGAGATCGTCGACGTAGCAGAACGAGCGTGACTGCGTCCCGTCACCGAAGATCGTGATCGGCTCGCCCTTCAGCGCCGCGACGATGAAGTTGGAAACCACGCGGCCGTCGTCGGGGCGCATCCGAGGCCCGTAGGTGTTGAAGATCCGGGCAATCTTGACGGGCATGTCGTGCTGGCGCCGGTAGTCGAAGAACAGGGTCTCGGCGCACCGCTTTCCCTCGTCGTAACAGGAGCGCGGGCCGATCGGATTGACATGGCCCCAGTAGCTTTCCGGCTGGGGATGCACCTCCGGATCGCCGTACACCTCTGATGTCGAGGCCAGCAGCACCTTCGCCTTGGTGCGCTTGGCGAGGCCCAGCATGTTGATCGAGCCCGTCACCGACGTCTTCGTCGTCTGCACCGGGTCGCGTTGGTAGAACACCGGTGACGCCGGGCAGGCGAGGTGGTAGATCTCATCGACTTCGACGTAGAGCGGAAACGTGATGTCGTGCCGCAGCAATTCGAGGCGGGGATCGGAGAGCAGGTGCGCCAGGTTCTGCCGGCGCCCGGAGTAGAAGTTGTCGACGACGAGAACGTCGTCACCGCCGGCCAGCAGGCGGGAGACCAGATGTGAGCCGATGAAGCCGAAGCCTCCCGTCACGAGGATTCTGCGGTCGGCCATGACTCTCCATTCATGAGGTGCGCTGCCCTCGCCGTCGCTACGCTGCTGGCGTGAAGCTGTCGATCCTGATGCCGGTCTTCAACGAGGTCGCGGTCCTCGATGCCGCGGTCAAGCGGGTTCTCGACGTGTCGTACCCGGTCGAGACTGAGCTGATCATCGTCGATGACGGCAGCACCGACGGCACCCGCGAGCTCTACGAGCGCTGGAGCGACGATTCGCGTATCCGGATCCAGCTGAAGGACCGCAACGAAGGCAAGGGGTCGGCGATCCGCCAAGCAGCCGAGCTTGCCGACGGCGACTACATCATCGTCTGCGACGCCGACCTCGAGTACTCGCCCGAAGAGATTCCGATGCTGCTCGGCCCGGTCCTCAAGGGCGAGGCCAAGGTGGTCTACGGCACCCGGACGTTCGGCAGCCACAACTCCTACTCCTACGTGTACGTGCTCGGCAACCGCGCCGTCACGACCGTCGCGAACGTGCTTTTCAATTGCTATCTCAGTGATCTGGAGACCTGCTTCAAGCTGCTGCCGCTCGACCTGTACCGCTCGCTCGACGTGCAAGCGGCGGGCTTCGGAATGGAAGCCGAGATCACCGGCAAGCTGCTGCGCCGCGGGATCAGGCCTTACGAGGTCCCCATCAGTTACAACGCGCGTACCCGCGCCGAAGGCAAGAAGCTCACCTGGCGCGACGGGGTGGAGGCGGCATTCATCCTCACCCGGCAGCGGATGGTCCGTCGCAAACGGTTGCGCTAGATCGAGCCGACGTACGGCAGCCCGGTCGCCACGACCATGACGGTCACGTGCAGACCGGGGTCGGCTGCGGCGGCGGCGCGCAGCCGCGATGCGTAAGTCGCGTCGGGCACCACCACTCGCATCGCGGCGCCGGCAGCGCGGACCGCCGCCAGGATCGTGCTGACGGGCTGTCCGCTCACGGGTGCGCCCGTGGCTGAATGTGCCGGCACGACCATGGTTTTCGTGACCGGGTACATCAGGCCGAGGCAATTGTTGAGGCCGGACACGGCGAAGGTCATCCCTGCATTGAGCGCAGGATTGCCGCTGACCACCACGATGGTCGGCGTCCGGCCGTCCATCACCCCGGCCTCGGCGAGCGCTTTGTAGGTCGGTGCCACCGCGGATTTCTGCCGGCCGTCCGACCACCGCGCCAGCGGGACGAAATGCGCCGCCACCCCCCGCCTCTCCGTGCCGGGCAACCACTGCTGGGCCGCACCGAGACCAGCGAGCGCGACGGTCATGAGCACCGCGAGGGCGGCGACCCTGACCCGCGGGAGGCGAATGATCCCAGCGCGGTGGGTCCGCTTCCCGTGGCGCGGGACGCGTTGCGCGTTCGGCACATCCTGCTTCACGACCAGGGCCAGCAAGCCCAGCGCCGGTAGCAGGAACACGTAGCCGGCGCAGATCATCTTGGCCAGGTAGTAGCTGTTGCCGTGCCCGCTCGTCCGCTGGTAGAGCGCGAACCCGCCGATCGCGATGACGGCCGTCGCGAGCACCGCCAGGTAGCCACGCCGCAGGCGGGCAACACCGGGGCGGGCACGCACCAGCGGGACAAGAGGAATCGCACCCACGATGAGCACGAGCCAGTTCGACAGCGGAATGTGGCCGCCGGCGATCGTCGCCTGTGCCGTGGCGTTGAAGCTACCCAGAGCAGTCAGCACCGACTGCGCGAGCGCCACGACCGCGGCGGGGCCGAGGATGAGCAGTCCTGCCCGCCAGTGCCGGCGCAGCGGGAACCGGTGCACGAGCAAAGCCAGCACGAAGCCCAGGACGATCATCAGCCCGTAGAGGTTGTATCCGGAGAACGTCCCGACCACCAGCGCGGCAGTCACGGCCAGCAGCTCGGTGGGGCCGGACACCGGGCGCAGGATCAGGGCGCTCGCCACGACGACGAACACCAGCGCGAACAGTTGAGAGTCTGCCGCGAAGACGATCAAGCCGGCGAGCGGCCCGAACAGGGCGAACACCATGCCTGCCAGGCAGAGCAACAGCCGGATCGGCTCGGTGGCTGTCGCAGCCGCGACCCAACGGATCGACCAGACGATCGCCGCCATGAGCACGCCGTACACAGCCAGCACGAGCACCGCGTACCGATTCAGATCCAGCGTGCCGCCGGCGGTGACATGACCGTTGCTGATGAACCCGTTGACGACGGCCAGCAGGAAGTGCGAACCCTGCGGATAGACGATCTCGTAGGAGTTCCGGATGGACGTGCGCGCCGCCTGGGCGTGCAGGTACGGATAGCCGCCCAGGCGCTGGGTCGTTGCGAACAGCGAGAAGTGGGTGATCCGGTCCAGGCTCATGACCGTGTAGCGGTAGCGGGCGACGGCCGACAGGTGGGCCATCGGCCGGTATGCCGCGACGAACGCCACGCTGCCGGTGCCCAGGATCACGAGGTCCGAGAGGTAGACCGCGCGCGGCAATTGGGGCCGGCGCCGCGCGATCGCACCGACGGCGACGATCGCCAGTGCGAGGAACCAGCCGACGGCCAGCGGCTGAATCCGCCACGGCCAGACCGAGAAGAGCACCCCGAGCGCCAGCAGGCTGCCGGCCAGCAGCACGGCCGCCAATACCAGCCGGTCCAGCAGGCCCGATCCCGCTCGAAGCACGCTCGCCACAGCCACGACGAGCAACGGCAGCATGAGCACGTCAAGGTGGGCCAGGTGAAGGGCCGGTGGCACCAGTGCCGCCGGCACCAGAGCCGCCGTCAGCTCCCGCGGCAGCCGATGACGTGCCCCGGCAACGACGCCGTGAGCAGAGATGTCGATCACGTGGCCACCGGAGCGCAGCGTCAGCCTGGAGTCAAGACGTGACCGCCGCGCGGTACACCGCGAAGCTGACCGGAAGGGTCCTGGAGCGCTTCGGCCGGTGCAGGTCGCTCTCCTCCCAGTACGGCAGCGACGTGACGACGCGGTCGACGACGGTGAGCTTCACGCCCGGGATCTGCGGCTCGACCTGTCCCTGCCACACCACGAAAACCGGCTGGCCGGGGAAGCCCTTTTCGAACTTGGCGATGTAGCCGGCGTCGAGCTCTTGGTGGCTGGGCAACAGCGTCGAGATCTGGTTGCGCTCGAGCCAGATGGCGGAGCCGAACAGTTGCTCGGCGTACCCGCAGCAGCCCGGCGGAGGCTGCCACAGGAAGACGCCCTGCTTGCCGCCGGCATTGGCGGCGATGCGGCGGGTGATGGCGAAGGATCCGCCGTACTCGTCATGGTTTCGCAGCGGCCAGGACTCGCTGAGGTAAAAGGCGAGCAGGCCGACGACGCCTGCGGCGGCGGCCAGTCGCAGCACCCAGACCCGCTGCCCGCCGAGCCAGCCCAGGATCCGGTGCCGGCGCTGGATCACCGCCGTGAGCGCCACGCCGAGCACGAGCGCGATCATCAGCAGCACCAGCGGCAGGACGGTGGGCACGTAGCGCCGGCTCCACCAGAGCAGCCGCGTCGAGTTGCGGGCCTTCCAGCCGTACACCGGGAAGATCATCAGCAGCGGCGCCATCAGAACCCAGAGCGCTCCACCCCAGCGCCGCAGGCACACCACGCCAACACCGAGCAGCATGAGAGCGAAGCCGGGGACGGAGATGAACCACGACAGCCGGGCCATGATCTGGTCGTCGTAAGTCCGGGCGCGCACGTTGCCGAGGAAGATGCCGTAGCTCGCCCCGAAAAGCCGCGGCCGCAAGAAGCCGAGAGCGACCAGGAACACCGCGATGGCCGTCACGATCAGCCCCAGCCGGAGCTGTACGCGCTCGCTCGCGACCCCCCGCGCCACCCGCGGGCCGACGGTGCGCAGCACGAACCCGACCACGAAGAGCGCGGCGATCGCGACGATCAGCTTGGGCAGCTTCGGGACCCCGTTGATGGAGCTGTAGCGGCCGGCCGCGTCGTAGGAGTACGCCTGCCAGAGGGCGTGCGGCAGCACCATCGCGAGGCCGACGGCAAACCAGGTCGCCCGGCCGTCCCAGCGGCGCACGGCGATGATCAGGGCCAGCGCGCCGGCCGCGATGCCGACCAGGAGAACGCCGTCGGCTCGGTCGAGGAAGCTGATGCCGACCAGCACGCCCGCTGCCCCGGCCGCCGGTCTCCACCCGGTCGTCAGCGCCACGACGAGCGAGAGCAGCACGCCGACGAAGAGCATCTGCGCGCTGATCTCCGAGCTCGGATACTTCGCCTGCCAGACCTCGAGCATGTTGGTCGACAGCAGCAGCCCGGCGATGGCGCCGCAGGCGAGCCCACTCGTTTCGCTGCCCCACGGGGCCGCCGCCACCGCGCGGCGCAGCGCCAACCCCACGGCCAGGATGGCGAGCACCCCGAGGACCGGCCCGGTGTTCGACAGGCCGGTCTCGTTGTCCATGTCGTCGGTGACGGCCATCAGCGCAGGCCAGAGGTGGTAGAACTGCGGGACGATCAGATCCGAGCCGTCGCCGCGTTCCCAGACACCGGCGAAACGCGCTCCGGGCCCGGTCAGGGCCGGACCGCCGGGAATGCGGCCGTCGAGCGTCGGATCGACGATCTCGTAGCTGCCGCCGCGGGCGATCGCCATCGCGTGGGCGACGTATCCGCCGGGGTCCTTGTCGGTGACGCCGTAGTGGAAGCCGGGCAGCAGCATGAACGCGGCGAAGGCCCCGATGACGACGGCGCCTGCGCAGCCGGCCTTGTCGAAGCGCACTTTCAGCGGCGCCCATTTCCAGCAGGCCGCGACGGCGATGACGATGACGACCGCCCACACGCCGAGCGCCGCACCGAGCGAGAACCAGCCGAGGTGCGCGAGCGCCAGGGCTACCCACGCCAGCAGTGCAACGGCGAAAAGGGCGCCCCCAACCACCAGCTCGCTCAGGTTCAGCGTCGGGCGGACGGACAGCTCGTCGGGTGTGACGTGGTCGCCGGGCGAAGGCTCGACGACGGACGCCGTTTGCGGCTCGGGCGCGCTGGCCCGCGTCTGCCTCGACGGTGGGCCAGCGGAAACCGTCACGGGCGCGAGGTTAGCGAAGAAACCGTGAAGACCGTTGCGTACGCGCCCGCCGAGTGCGACGGGAAAATGCACCTGTGCGCGCGCTGGACGCCGCCGGTTCGGCCCGCCGGCCCAGCCCGGCGGGGGCTGCCCGGCGGGGGCTGCAGGGGGACGGCGAGTCTGCGGCCCGGGCCTCGGGCCGCAGGTACCGTGGTCGCCTGGGAACGAGCAGTCGCGCAGACCGGAGCGGATGGAGCCCAGCTGTGACCTCACCGCTCGCCACGGTGATCATTGTCAATTGGAATGGCGCTCACCTGCTGCCCGCCTGCCTGGACGGACTGCGCCGCCAGAACGGCGCCGTCTCTTTCCAGACGTGGGTCGTCGACAACGCGAGCGCCGACGAGTCGGTGGCGCTGATGCGCGAGCGCTATCCGGAAGTGCGCATCGTGCAGTCCGATCGAAACCGCGGGTTCGCCGGCGGCAACAACCTCGCGCTGGAGATGGTGACGAGCCCGTTCGCCGTGCTGCTGAACAACGACGCGGTGCCCGAACCGGACTGGCTGGAGCGCCTGCTCGCCCCGATGCGGGAGCCGGGCAGCGAGCGCATCGGGGCGACCACCGGCAAGGTCGTCTTCGCCGCGCGCTACGCCCGGATCCGGCTGTCGACTCCCGGTTTCGTTCCGGGGCCGCACGACTCTCGCGAACTCGGGGTGCGCATCGGCGCGGTAGACGTCCGCGCCGCGGGTCCCTCAGCCGCCCCGACCCATCCGGCGTTGAACGACGTGCTGTGGGAGCGGCTGACCTATGGCCGCGAGGGGTCGCCCGGAGGCCACTTCTTCTGGACGCGTCCCGAAGGCGAGTTCCTCGTTCCGGTGCCGGATGGAGACGTCGACCTCACCTTCGGCTGGGCTGCCGAGCGTCCCAAAGAAGTCACCCTCTCCTGGGAAGGTGGGTCGGCGAAGCTCTCCGCCGCCGCCGATCCGAGTAACCCGGTCGTCCGTCTGCCGGCCACGACGCCACGCTTCGATGTGATCAACAACGTCGGCGGCATCGTCATCACAGAGGGATACGGCGCCGATCGCGGATACCAGCAGGTCGACGAAGGCCAGTTCGATGCCCCCGAGGAGGTCTTCACCGCCTGCGGCAACGGGGTCGCGATGCGTAGCGAGATCGGTCACCGGCTGGGCTGGTTCGATCCCGACTTCTTCCTTTACTACGAGGACACCGATCTGTCGTGGCGGCTGCGCGCGCTCGGCTACGAGATCCGCTACGAGCCGCGCGCGTTGCTGCGCCACCTGCACGCCGCGAGCAGCAAGGAGTGGTCTCCGCTCTTCGTCTTCCACGTCGATCGCAACCGGCTGCTCATGCTGACGAAGAACGCCACGGCTGCCCTCGCTGCCAGAGCCGTTGCGCATTACCTGCTGACCACGGCGTCGATGTTCGTCAGGTCGTGCCGGCAAGCGGTGCGGGCCCGGCACCGGCCTGCGGTCCGGCCGACGCTGCTCCGGGTGCGCGTCATCGCGAGCTACCTGCGGCTGCTGCCGCGCATGCTGCGCCGGCGCCGCGCGCTGTCCGGCGCGGCGGTCGGACGTCGGGCGCTGCAGAAGCGCTGGCTGCTGACGCAGCTTCCGGAAGCGGCGCCCCAGCCACTGCCCGATACCGCTGACGAGGCGGCGTGAGCGGGCCGAGCGGGCCGAAGCGGGCGGCCGTCTACAACCGTTTCTGGCATTCCCAGGGCGGCGGCGAAAGGCACGCCGGCATGATCGCCCAGGTCCTGTCGGGGCAGCCGATCGAGGTCGATCTCATCGGGCACGGTCCGGTGGACCTCGCCGAGCTCGGCGAACACCTCGGGCTCGACCTCTCGCGCTGCAGATACCGCGACCTGCCCGACCGCGGAGACGCGTCCGTCGCCGAGATCTCGGCCGAGTACGACCTGTGGATCACCGCTTCGTACATGAGCCGGCTGGCGCCACGGGCTCCCCATGCGGCGTACCTGTGCTTCTTCCCGACCCCGTTCGACCACGACTACGCCCCCTGGCGCCGGCAGTTGGTGCGCCGCTGCTCCCGCTACTTCCAGATCGGCGAGCAGGCCCTGGGCTTCGGGCTCGGCTGGCATCCCCCGGAGGGCGGGCGGCGGCGGCGCTGGACGTGGACGAGCGACGACGCCGTCCTTTCCGTGCCGCCCGGCGAGAACCGCACGCTCCGGATGGATCTCGGACGTCCCGGTGCTCCCTCCGCCGGGCTGCTCCGCGTCGAGAACGGCGACGGCGATCTCCTGCGTGAGTTCAAGGTCGAGCAGCCCTTCGTCCCGGCGACCGTCGCCTTGGGGACGGATACGCGTGGCACCGAGGTCCATTTCCGGGCGGAGACCTTCTCCCCGCACACGACCGACCGGCGGGAGCTCGGCGTGGCCGTCAGCCGGATACGGATGGCCGGCGTGCTGCACGGGAGCGGACCGCGGCGGCGTGCGCTGTACTACCTCGCGGTGCGTTTCCCGTGGCTGCGCAACGATCCGTCCGACTTCACCTTCCTCAAGTCCTACGACACGATCCTGGCCAACAGCGAATACACCCGGGGCTACATCACCGGCTGGTGGAAACGCTCGGCCGACATCCTGTACCCGCCGATCGCCACGGCTCGGCTCCATCCGGCACCCGAGCGGGACCGGCTGCTGCTGAGCGTCGGCCGCTTCTTCGCCCCTGGGCTCGGTCATGCCAAACGGCAGCTGGAAATGGTGCAGTGGTTCGGTGAGATGCACCGCGCCGGCCGCCTTCCCGGCTGGCGTTTCGCCGTTGTCGGCGGATGCGAGCCGAGCCAGCTGCCCTACCTCGCGCAGCTGCAGCAGGCCGCGAGCGGGCTGCCGGTGGACATCCACCCGAACGCCTCGCGGTCACAGGTGGAGCAGCTGCTGTCGACGGCCTCGATCTTCTGGGCGGCGACCGGGTACGGCGGCAGCGACGAACAACCCTGGAACGCCGAGCATTTCGGCATGACCACGGTGGAGGCGATGGCCGGCGGCTGCGTGCCGATCGTCATCGACAAGGCCGGGCAGCGGGAGATCATCACGCCCGGGGTCGACGGGTTCCGCTGGTCCACCCCGCAGCAGCTGATGAACCAGACCGAACGGGTAGCCGGCGATGAGGAGTTACGCGCCCGGTTGAGCGCGGCGGCAATGGCTCGTTCCGGTGTCTTCTCGGACGAGGCGTTTGCCGACCGGTGGCGCCAGATCGTCGCCGAGAACGGGCTGCTCGACTGACCCCGCATCACGGCGCGGCTACCGGGCCCGCCCGCCCGTTGCGGGTCGCCCTCGACGCCACACCGCTGCTCGGGCAGCAGACCGGCATCGGGCGTTACACCGCAGAACTGCTGCGTGAACTCGCCGCTCTGTCCGGTGACGAGCGGCTCGCCGGCGTCCTCGCGATGGCCTTCACCTGGCGCGGGCATGACCAGCTCGCGGGACGGGTGCCGTCCGGAGTGACACCGGTGGGCCGGCGCGCTCCCGCCCGGCTGCTGCAAGCGACATGGGAACGCACGGGCCTGCCGACGCTGCCGATGCTGGGCGTGCGCGCAGACGTCATCCACGGCACGAACTTCGTGCTGCCGCCGACCGGCCGCCAGGCGGCAGGCGTCGTCACGATCCACGACCTGTCGTACCTGCGCTTCCCGGAGACGGTGTCGGCCGCATCCGCCCGCTATCGCGAGCTCGTGCCGCGTTCGCTTCGGCGGGCGGCGCTCGTCATCGCCGACACCCGCGCGCTCGCCGACGAGATCGCCGCCGAATACCGCCTCGACGCTGACCGCATCCGGGCGATTCCACTCGGTGTCGACCCTGCCTGGTTCGACGAGCCGGCGGCGCTGCCGGCCGATCTCGGCTTACCGGATCGCTACCTGCTTTTCGTGGGGACGCTCGAGCCGCGCAAGGATCTCGGCACGCTGCTGGCGGCCTTCCGGGAACTGCGCCGGCACGATCCCGGCACTCCCCCGCTGGTGCTGGCCGGTCCCTCCGGATGGGGGCCGGCGCTCGACACCGCCGGCCTCACGCGCGATGACGTGCGGCTGCTCGGCTACCTCGACGGCGCCGCGCTGCGGTCGGTCGTCGCGCACGCAGCGGCGCTGTGCTTCCCGTCGATCTACGAAGGATTCGGGCTGCCGCCGCTCGAAGCGCTGGCCGCAGGCACCCCCGTCGTCGCCTCCGATCTCCCGGCTCTGCGTGAGGTGCTCGGCGGCGCCGGCGACGCTGTGCGGTTCTTCTCACCCCGCGACGCGCCGGCCCTGGCGCACGCGATTTCGCAGGTGCTCGCCACTTCGTACGACCCTGCGGCGGGGGTGGCGCACGCGCGCCGGTTCACCTGGAGACGGACCGCTTCACTCACCGCAATGGCCTATCGGGACGCCGCATCCTTCAAGGCGATTTCTCGTTGAATCAGGTGTTCTGACCTGCACGGAGGCGTCGACCGTGCCGGACCGCTGGTCCGATCGGCTCAATCCGGTTCGCCCGAACGCCGAAGCACTTAGGGACGCAAGCCATCCCGAATTGGAGCTGAACCTTCATGCAACTGTCGCTCAAACGCGCACGCCGCGCCGCCGCGACCGCCATGACCGTCGCCGTGGCTGCCACCGGACTACTGGCCGCAGGATGCACACCGGCAAGCGCCGGATACAAGACCGTTTCAGGCACGATCAGGGGCTCCGACGGGAGGATCGTCGACGCCCTCATCGGCTTCGTCGCGGTTGACGCCTTCGGACACAAGATCAACCTCGGCGGGGTCGGGGGTTACAGCTCCCTGCTGAGGGTCAACCACTGCGCCCCCTCGAGCGGCGCGACCGCCCCACAGAAGTGCAAGCGGACCGGCTACGTCACCACCACCAAGTGGTCGATTCTCCTGCCGCCCAACGCCACTCGGCTCTACATCGAGGTGTACCCGAAGGCCCCCAGCTCCTCCAACTGGTACCGCAGCGCGACCTACAACGGTCCGTTCACAGGCACCACGGACACCAGCACGTACGGCGAGACCTGGATGGGCAACCTGCCGGTGACCAGCTCGGTGAACAACCTGTCGATCGTGCTTCCCAAGGTCTGCGGTAAGCCCGGCGGCACCACCGGAAGCCTCACCGGCCACATCAACGGCTGGCCGATCGGTCGCACCGGTGTGGTCGACGCGTGGTCAATGGCCCCGAACGGCACGCCGGCGAAGGGTTTTTCGTCGGGTGCCGTCGTCAACAGCGCGGGCAACTACCGGATCGACAAGCTGCAATCCGGTCAGCGCTACGGCCTCATGGCGGGCACCACCGGCTTCAGCCGCAACGTCGTCAATTACGTGAACGCCACGTCCAGCGCGACGCTCATCCCGGGCGCCTGCGCGGTGAAGACCTACAACTTCTAACCTCCGCAGATCCCCGTCCGCCGCAGCGACGGCTCAGCGCTGGACCGCCAGCGCTGGGCCGTCGTTCGCTTGCTGGGTAGGCGCACAAGCACCTGCAACTGCTGAGCTTTCGGCGCCTGCCCCGGCTTCCCGAGCGCGCGCGGCGGACATCTCCCACCGCTCCTCGACACGACCGAAGCGCCAGATGGCAAGAGCCACGACCCAGACGGCGACGAACATTCCCGCGATGACGAAGCCGGCGTGATTGATGTTGAAGTTGCTCGCGTAGCTCCAGAAGCCACCCGAGAGGTTCAGCTGCCCGGCGAGGACCTGAGCCACCTCGAGCCCGCCGATGAAGACGGCCACCACGACCGACAGCCCGGTGATGGTGATGTTGTAGTAGACCTTGCGCACCGGCTTGGAGAACGCCCAGCCGTAGGCGAAGTTCATGAACGAGCCATCGATCGTGTCGAGCAGGCTCATGCCCGCGGCGAAAAGGATCGGCAGCGACAGGATCGCCCAGAACGGAAGCGCGCCGGCGACCGCCGTGCCGGCCAGCACCAGGAGTGCGATCTCCGTGGCGGTGTCGAAACCCAGCCCGAAGAGCACCCCGATCGGGTACATCTTCCATGACGAGTCCACCCGGCGCGCGAGCCGGCCGAAGAACCGGTTCAGCAGGCCCCGGCTGTCGAGCTGGCGGTCGAGCTCCGCGCCGTCGTACTTGCCGTGCTTGAGATCCCGGAACACCTTCACGATCGAGATGAGCACCAGCAGGTTGAGGATCGCGATGATCATCAGGAACGTGCCGGAGACGCTGGTGCCGATCAGTCCGGTGTAATGGTGCAGCTGGGAACTGTCGTTCTGCACACCGGCGTTGAGGCTGCGGATGCCGAAATTGAGCAAGATCGCCAGCGCGAAGACGACGCTCGAATGGCCCAGTGAGAAGAAGAAGCCGACGCCCAGCGGACGCTTCCCCTCGGCCATCAGCTTGCGCGTCGTGTTGTCGATCGCCGAGATGTGATCGGCGTCGAACGCGTGCCGCAAGCCGAGCGTGTAGGCCAGCGTGCCGGTGCCGACGCCGAAGGTGGTCTTCGCGTCGACGTGATAGCGCTGCGCCACGGCAGCAAAGAGCAAGCCGAAGCCGACGACATGCAGCAGGGCGATGAAGCCGAACATGCCACCGAGACGGCGCCACTCCGCCCGGCTGAGGGCATGGCGCGCCGCGCGCAGGCGAGCGACCCCGGTGCCCGCGCCGGTACCGAACAGCGCCACCCCGGGCCCCCTGCCACTGATCAGCTATTGCGACTTGTTCGCGTTAATCTATCCGGCCGCGTCGCCGTTGGCTACCGGGAGTGGGTTCGCGGTCGATAGGCCCTTCGGCGTGCTGACCGTCCAGGCCTATCAGGACACGCGAGGCCGCTGGAAAGCTCCCGCTGCCTCCAGCTTCCCGTTCAACGCGGCCGTCAGGGAAGCCGCAAAAGGGATGGAGAGGTGGTCGGGGTCGCGTCGCACCACGATCCCGCCGACGACCGCATCGCAGGCGGGAAAGCGTGGGCACACGTCGCGATCGAGGTCGACGACACCGACGTCGTGATGGGAACGCGCGATGCTTTCGATCGCCTGCTCCTCGGGCAGCTTCCCTGACGAGGCGCTCATCAGGCACTGCTCGTCGTATTGGGCCGACGCCAGGCAGCTGCGCTGGTTCTTGGCAAGCGAAGGCCACGGTTCGACGACAATGAGCCGCCGGGAGTGCGTGAGAACGCTCGAGACCGCCGAGCTCATGTCGCCGGCCAGCACGATGCCGGGATTCTGCTGACTCGGATTTGCGGGATCGAAGATCGGGCGCGGAAGGGTCGGATCGTCATACCCCCGGTTGAGCACGACGGTGACGTCGGGCTTCACCTGGGGAAGGACGGTCCCGTACAGATCCGAATGGGCGGCGCGGCAGGAAGCGCTCTGATCGCTTCCCGGAGCGTCTGTGGGCAGCGCACCCTCTTCCCAGGGGCAGACATAGGTCATCCAGGTGTAGAGGGTGATGTCGTTTTTCTTGGCGAGCTCGACGAAAACGGGAAGGAACGCCTCAAGATGGGAGTCGCCGACGACCAGCACGGTGTTGCCCTTGCCGCGGTGTGCAAGGCAGGCCCGCCCCACCTTGCCTAGGCACCCTGATCCGCCTGTTGGATGCGCTTGACCGGCAGCGAGGATCGCTTTCGTGGGCGGTACAGGCGTATGCGTGGGCTTCGGCGCTGATGTGGAGGGTGCCGGCTTGGCGGACCCCGTGGTGACCGCACCCGAGGTCGCCGGGTTCTGCTGCGAGACCAAGGCCTGGCCGGCGGTGGACTGAATCGCCGGACGTCGGGTGGATTCCAGCAGCGACGGGGCGATGGCCACAGCGACCACCAGGCTCGCCACCAGGCTGGCGTAGACGGTGCTTCGGCTGTGACGGGCGAGCAGCGCCGAACTGCGGATCGGGTGCTCCACCACGCGCTGGCTGAGGTCGGCGAGCCCGAGCGAGATCACAAACGCCGGTATGAGCAGCAGCCCGGGGCTGATCTCAACGAACCGGCGGATCAGCAGGATGACTGGCCAGTGCCACAGGTACATCGCGTACGAGATCTGCCCGATGTAAACGAGGGGAGCCAGCGAGAGCACTCGACCTCCGAGGCCGGCGGGGTGCAGCGTCAGGCTCCACAGCAGAACCATCGCGCAGGTCACCGCCCAAAAGCCGCGCAGGCCGGATCCGAGGTGGACAGTGTCAGTCGCGATGATGATGAGCGCGACCGGTGCAGCGATCTGCAACGCCGACAAGCCGAAGCGCACGCCTGACCCTGCGTACGGTTTCTGCGGGGCATCGGGACTGCGCGCCGCGCGGCCCTGGAACCAGATGGCGAGCAGCGCGCCGCCGAGCAGCTGGTAGATCCGGGTGTCGGTGCCGAAGTAGGCGTAGGAGCTCGCACCCTCATGGGTGGTGATGGCCAGGGCCGCCAGCGAACAGACAGCGAGAACGGTGGCAATGGTGGCGAGCAGCCTGCGGGCTCGCCGGACGCGCCCGTGACTGATGGAAAACACCAGGACGACGATGGCGGGCCAGCAAAGATAGAACTGCTCCTCAACAGACAGCGACCAGTAGTGCACGAACGGGCTGGGCGCGTCCGTGCTGGCGAAATAGTCGGTGGCTGTCGACGCGAAATGCCAGTTGGACAAGTACAGCGCGGCAGACCGCGCGTCGCTGACGAGCGGAGCCCGGTCTACCGCATTGCTGACGAGCAGCCAGACCCCGCTGATGGAGACAAGTACCAGCAGCGCCATGGGCAGCAGCCGGCGGGCCCGTCTCGCATAGAACCCGACCAGGCTGAGCGCACCCCCGGTCGCGGCCCTGAGCAGCAACCCCGTGATGAGAAAGCCCGAGAGCACGAAGAAGACGTCGACGCCGATGTACCCGCCGGGCAGGACACCCAGATCGCAGTGAAAAGCCACCACCAGGGTGACGGCGATGCTTCGGAGCCCATCGAGCTCGGGGCGGTACTGGCTGCCCCGATCGTGTGCCACCCGCGCGTAGCCCTCCGATTTCCCATGCCCACTGCGTCAGCGAACAGTATCCGAGCCAGCCCATCTGACCGGGACAACGACACCGCATGGAACGGCGTGTCTAGCGGTTCTGGCAGTGCAGCGCCCCGCGTGGATCGCGACGTGCCCGAAGGCTCAGCGCCGGCCGCCCAAAGCCGAGCCATCCTTCGCGTAAGCAGCCGTGAGGGCGGCGCGCCAGTGCGGCAATGTTGTGAGCCCGGCGTCCTGCCATTCGCTGCTCGACAGGACCGACCAGGCGGGCCGCGGCGCCGGCCGCTGCAGGGTGTCGCTCGTGGTCGGGCGGACCCGCTCCGGGTCGAGGCCGAGCTCGGAGAAGACGGCCCGGGCGAGCTCGAACCAGCTGGCCCGCCCGCCTCCGGCAGCGTGGTAGACGCCGGCCGGCGGAGCGACCGCGATCAGCTGTAGCAGCCCGGAAGCCAGATCGGCGGCCCAGGTCGGGCAGCCGAGCTGGTCGTCCACCACATCGAGCGTCTCGCGCTCCGCCGAGAGCCGGGCCATCGTCTTCACGAAGTTGGATCCGGTCGCGCCGTACACCCACGCGGTCCGCACCACCCACGAGGCATGCGGCAGCAGCTCGCGCACCGCCTGCTCGCCGGCCAGCTTGGTCCGTCCGTACGCCGAGCGCGGACCCGTCGGATCCAGCGGCCGGTAGGGCTCGCCGTCGCTGCGGTCGCCGGAGAACACGTAGTCCGTCGAAAGCTGCACCAGCTGCGCGCCCATCTGATCGCACGCGAGCGCGAGGTGTGCCGGACCGGCCGCGTTGACCGCGTACGCGCCGGGCTCGTCGGCTTCGGCGCCGTCGACGTTCGTGTAGGCGCCGGCGTTGATGACGACGAGCCGCTGGCCACCTGGCGGCCCGCGCCTGGTCGGCGATGACGGCCCGCACCCGAGGGGAGTCGGTGATGTCGCACTCGGCCCGGCTGAGGGCCTGCCAGCCCGCGGCCGGCGGCGCGTCGGCCAGCAGTCTGGCCAGCTCCGTCGCCAGCTGCCCGCCCCCGCCGAAGATCACGATGCGCCCGGCCGCGGCCGGCTCATCGGGCGTCGGCGGTCGGGCGGCGGCTGCGCTCATACGTTCAGGCAATCAGATCGCCGGCGTTCGTGTGGGCACGACGTGACCTGCGTGTCAGCCGAATAACACCTGTCGTGCCAGCGCGTTGTGAGCCGTTTTGCATAGGTCGTCGCGGTACCGTTCGTGGCTATTGCGGGCCTGGCTACCGCCGTCCCCGGCCTGGTAGCCAGTTGTCTTCCCCTCCCGCCGGAAGGAGCCGACGAGGTGGTCAACGTCTCGGCGCGTTCCGTCCTGCCGCCCGAGCTCGACCCCCGCGGTCCCCGGAAGACCAAGCGCCGGAAGCCGCCCGCCCGGCGCCTGGTCAACCTGGTGGCCATCGCCGCGTCGGTGATCATCCTCGTCGTCAGCGTGGGTGGTTACGCGGTGGAAAGCTGGTTCAACGGCTCGATCGCGCGCATTCATCTGAACCTCGGAAGCCACCGGCCCGGCGACTGCCCCGAACGGTTCGCAGAACTGGCTGCTGGTCGGCACCGACAACGCAGCGGCGGGCGAGTACGGCGACCGCGCCGGCCAGCGCAGCGACACGGTGATCCTCAGCTCATCTGGACGGCGACGGCACGACGACCAACGTGTCGTTCCCGCGCGACACGCTCGTGACCATCCCGGCGTACACCGACAACGGGAAGTCTTACCCATCGCACAAGGCGAAGTTCAACGAGGCGATCAGTGACGGCGGGCCATCGCTGCTGATCCGCACCATCGAGCAGTGGACGGGCATCCGGGTCGACCACTACGTCTCGGTCGACCTCGACGGCTTCAAGCAGATCGCCAACGCGATCAACGGCGTGACGGTCTGCATCCTGCCGTCGAGCTACCACGACCCGAGCGACGTCAACATCACCAACATCAACGACGGCTACAGCGGATTCCACGGCCATGTCGGTCAGCCAGCGACTGGTCGGCAACCAGGCGCTGGCCTTCGTCCGGCAGCGCCACGGCCTGCCCGGAGGCGACATCGATCGCATCAAGCGCCAGCAGCAGTTCCTCGGCTCGGTGTTCCGCACCGCGACCAGCAACCACTTCCTGTTCAACCCCGCCGCCGTGCTGCGCCTGCTCTCGGCCATCAAGGGCGCGATGACGCTGGACCACGGCACCTCGCTGACCGACCTGGAGAAGCTCGCGATCCGGATGCGCGGGCTCGACCCGAGCAAGGTCACGTTCGAGACCATCCCGCAGCGCGGGCTGCAGCCGACGGACACCAACCTCGGCCAGATCATCATCGACAGCGCCGGAGCGCCGGAGCTGATCCCCAACGGTCAGTCCAACGACGTCGGATACGTCCAGGTCGTCGACCAGGCCGGCTTCAACGCGATGATCGCCAAGCTCAAGGACCAGAAGCCGCCGCCCACGCCCAAGGCGTCGGCCGCGCCCAAGCCGAAGGTCGAGAAAGTCACCGTGCCGCCGTCACAGGTCCTGGTCGACGGTCGAGAACGGCACCGGCGCTCCGGGCTCGCCGGCCAGGTGACGCGGGCGCTGGCGCCAGGAGAACTTCCGCACGGGCGCCCCTGCCAACGCCGGCAACCGGCCGCTGGCGTCCGAAGTGCACTACGCGCCGGGCAACGAGGAGCTCGGCGATCACCGTGGCCGCAGCCATCCCGGGCGCGATCCTCAAGCAGGACCCGAGCGTCACCGACGGCGTCGTCCTGATCCTCGGCGCCAACTACACCACGGTTTCACCCGTCGACCTCTCGAGCACGCGGCCATCGGCGCCGACTCCCGACGCCGGCCCCGGCTGTGACCTCGTCGGCTCCGCCGGTCACCGCGGCGTCGTCCGGAAACCGCTGCACCTACTAGCGGTGGATGCCTACTCCATCCTGGCGGCGGCGCTTTCGGCCGATCCCGGACGTCCGCTGCTGACCATGTACGACGACGGCCCGGCGCTCGCGTCCGAACGGATCGAGCTGTCGGTGGCGACGTTCGCCAACTGGGTGGCCAAGACGGCGAACTTCCTGCTCGATGAGCTGATGCTGGAGCCCGGCGAGCCGGTGGCCGTGCCGCTCCCGGCGCACTGGCAGACGGCCGTCATCGAGGTCGCGGTGCTGGTCGCCGGTGGACGGCTCACCGACGAGCCGGCCCGCATCACCTGCTGGCTCGAGGGAACCGACCTGCCGGACGACCCGGCCACCCGAGAGATCGTCGGGCTGGCGCTACGCCCGATGGGGCTCGGGCTGCGCTCGGCGCCCCCGGGAGTGCTGGACTACGCCGTCGATGTGCGGGCCCACGGCGACCGCTTCGTTCCGCGCTACGCGAGCGCCGACATCGACGTGGCCCCGCTCGCCGACCGCGTCCTGACCGATCGGCTGGACCCGCTCTGGCCGGCAATGGCCGGCGGCGGATCGCTCGTGCTGTGCCGCCATCCCGATGTGGCAGCGCTCGCCCGCCGGGCCGAGATGGAGCGGGTAACGGCGACCGTCGGCTTGACCCTCACCGGCCTCCCCCGGCTCGACTAACGCGAGAAACGCTGAAAAGCCTCGAGCGCGTCGGGGTTTTCCACGGCGGCCCGGGCGACGGCCTGGCCCAGCGGCACGCCCTGCAGGATGCGCTTCACCGGAACCTCGAGCTTCTTGCCGTTGAGCGTGCGCGGCAGGTCGGGGATCGCCTCGATGCGGTCGGGGACGTGGCGCGGTGAGAGCTGGGTGCGCAGGGCGGCGTTGATCCGCGCCCGCACGTCATCGTCCAGCACCGCACCGTCGGCCAGGACGACGAAGAGCAGCAGCTGGTCGGACGTGTCGACCACGAGGCTGTCGAGCACCTCCGGAATCTGGTTGACCACGCCGTAGAACTCGGCCGTGCCGAGCCGTACGCCGCCGCGGTTGAGCGTCGCGTCGGAACGACCCGACACCACGACCGAGCCGCGCTCGGGCACGATCCGGCACCAGTCGCCGTGCCGCCAGACACCGGGATAGGTCGTGAAGTACGCCTCGCGGTAGGCCTGACCGGACGGGTCGCGCCAGAAGCCGACCGGCATGCTCGGCATCGGCGCCGTGACGACCAGCTCGCCGACCTCGCCGACGACCTCCGTGCCGCTCTCGTCGAACGCCGCCATCGCGCAGCCCAGCATCCGGGTCTGGATCTCGCCCGCGTACACCGGCGCCAGCGGGGTGCCGCCGGCGAAGGCGGTGCACACGTCGGTGCCGCCGCTGATCGACGCGAGCAGCACGTCGCAGGAGACGTTCTCGTAGACCCATCCGAAGGCCGCTGGCGACAACGGCGCCCCCGTCGACCCGACCAGCCGCAGCCGGTGCAGATCAGCCAGCTCCCGCGGCACGATGCCGGCCGAGAGGCATTGGGCGAGGAAGGGCGCGCCGACGCCGAAGGCGGTGACCCCCTCGGCCTCCGCCATCCGCCACAGCGTCCCGAGGTCCGGATAGCCCGGGCTGCCGTCGAACGCCACGATCGACGCTCCCACCAGCAGCCCGCTCAGCAGGTAGTTCCACATCATCCAGCCGGTCGTGGTGAACCAGAAGAACGTGTCGCCCGGACCCAGATCGTTGTGCAGCACCTGCTGCTTGAGGTGTTCGAGCACGATCCCGCCCTGGCCGTGGACGATCGGCTTGGGCCGTCCCGTCGTGCCGGACGAGTAGACGATCCACAGCGGCGCATCGAACGGCAGCCGCTCGAAGCTCAGTTCCCCCGGCTCATCGACGAACTCGTCCCACGCAACGGCGCCGGGTAGCGGCCCGGCGGAGGCGTCCGGCGCATACGGCACGACGACCGTCGCCGCCAGGCTCGGCAGCCCCTCACGCAGCGCCGCGAGCGTCGCCGACGCGTCACGGGCGCGGCCGTTGTAGTGGTAGCCGTCGATGCCGAAGAGCACCTTCGGCTCGATCTGCTGGAACCGGTCGAGGATGCCGACCGGGCCGAAATCCGGCGAGCACGACGACCAGATCGCGCCCAGGCTCGCCGCCGCGAGAAACGCAATGACCGCGTGCTCGGCGTTGGGCAGCACCGCCGCCACCCGGTCGCCCCGTCCCACCCCGAGCCGGCGCAGCCCCGCCGCCGCCCGGGCAACCGCGTCGCGTAACTCATTCATGGTCAGCGCGACGCGACGGCCGTCCTCGCGCACCGCGATCAGCGCCTCGCGCCCATCCGGCCATTCGCGGGCGAGCGCGTTCTCCGCATAGTTCAGAAGTGACTCGGGATACCAGCGCGCACCGGGCATCTCACGGCTGGCCCGCGCCGGACCGCTCCCCCGCTCCCCGATGACCCCGGTGAAACGCCAGCAGGCATCCCAGAACGCGTCCGGTTCGGCAACCGACCACGCCCACGCCGCTTGGGGATCCGCCGGGTCCTGCCCGCATTCGCCGAGGAAGCGGGCCATCGCTGAGCGCTTGATGCGTTCCGGCGACGGGGTCCACAGCAGGTCGCCTTCCTGCGCGCGGCTCATGCCCGAGACGCTACGACGATTCAGCCGGCGGCAGGCTCCAGCACGAAGACCGGTATCACGCGATCTGTCTTGCGCTGGTATTCGGCGTAGTCCGGCCAGGCCGCGATGGCACGCTCCCACCACTCGGCCTTCTCCGCACCGGTCACCTCGCGGGCGACGTAGTCCTTGCGTTCCGGGCCGTCCTGCAGTTCCACGCGGGGGTCGTCGAGGACGTTGTAGTACCAGACCGGATGCTTCGGTGCACCGCCGAGCGAGGCCACCGCGGCGTAAGCGCCGTCGTGCTCGACGCGCATCAGCGGGGTCTTGCGGATCTTGCCGGACTTGACGCCCTTGGTGGTCAAGATGATCACCGGCTTGTCGCGAAGGGTCGTGCCTTCCGTGCCGCCGGAGCGCTCGTAGAGCTCGACCTGATCGCGCACCCACTGGGCCGGGCTGGGCTCGTATTCACCGTTGAGAGGCATGTACCGGATCAACGCCCGTCGCGACGAATTAATCCGAACCGTCCATCAGCCCAGCCGGTGAATGCTCACCGCGTAGCCGCCGCCGGCGTAGCGGTCGCCGTCCCACGTCGCGAGGCGCTGCTCGAGGACGAGGCCCGCGCCCGCGCACCAGGCGTCGTACTCGGCGAGATCGACCGTCGGTTCGGGGATCGGCAGGTGCGCCGGGTCGAGCCCGAAGCCGGCGACGAGCAGACCATTCGGGGCGAGCATCTCGGCGAGGTTGGCCAGCACGCGCGGGCCGGTGCCGGCCGCGAGCAGCGGCATGACGTTTCCCGCGCTGACAATCAGATCGAAGGGCGGCTCTCCGGACAGGTCGAGGTGGGCGAGATCTGCCTCGTACCAAGGCACGTGCGGACCGCGAGCGCGCGCGACCTCGAGCATGGACGGATCGATGTCGGCGCCGGCGACGTCATAGCCGAGTTCGGCTAGGCGCAAGGCCACGCGTCCGGTGCCGCAGCCGGCATCGAGCACCCGGGAACCGGGCGGGACGAGCGAGGCCACCAGGGCGGCCTCACCGTGAACGTCAGCTCCGGAAGCGGCGAGCCGGTCGAAGCGGGCGGCGTATTCATGGCCCTTGATCATCAGCGCCTCATTTCAGCAGCTGCCGGGCCATCACCATGCGCTGGATCTGGTTGGTGCCCTCGTAGATCTGGGTGATCTTCGCGTCGCGCATCATCCGCTCGACCGGGAAGTCGCTGACATAGCCGTAGCCGCCGAGCAGCTGGACCGCGTCGACGGTCACCGCCATTGCCGTGTCCGAGGCGAAGCACTTGGCGGCGCTGGAGGTGAACGTGAGGTTCTGCCCTCCGGTCTCGGCGAGTGACGCGGCCCGGTAGACCAGCTGGCGCGCGGCTTCGATCCGCATCGCCATGTCGGCCACCATGAACTGCACGCCCTGGAAGTCGCTGACGGCCTGCCCGAATTGGCGGCGCTGCTTGATGTATCCGATCGCCACGTCGAGCGCGCCCTGGGCGATCCCGACGGCCTGGGCGCCGATGCCGAGCCGGGTGTGATCGAGGGTGCGCAGCGCGGTGGTGAATCCGGTGCCGGGCTCACCGATCATGCGGTCGGCCGGGATCCGGCAGTCGTCGAAGTAGATCTCGCGGGTCGGTGAGCCTTTGATGCCGAGCTTGCGCTCCTTCTCCCCCAGCGAGAACCCGGCGTCATCAGCGTGCACGACGAAGGCGCTGATCCCGCGCGAGCCGGCGGCGGGATCGGTCACGGCCATCACCGTGTAATGCGTGCTGACGCCGGCGTTCGTGATCCACATCTTGCTGCCGTTGAGCACGTACCCGTCGCCGTCGGCGACCGCCCGCATCTTCATCGATCCGGCGTCGCTGCCGGCCTCCCGCTCCGAGAGGGCGTAGGAGAAGAACGCGTCACCCTTCGCGACCTCGGGCAGGTAGCGCTGCTTGAGCTCGGGTGAGCCGGCGAGGATCAGGCCGGTGGTGCCGAGCTTGTTGCCCATCGGGATGAGCGACGACGACGCGCAGACGCGGGCGATCTCCTCGACCACGAGGCAGTGCGCGATCTTGTCGGCACCAGCGCCGCCGTACTCCTCGGGAACGTGAATGGCCAGCAGGTCAGCGGACTTGAGCGCCTCGTGGACGTCCCACGGGTACTCGGCCTGGGCATCGATCTCGGCCGCCCGCGGTGCAATCACGTCCTGGGCCAGGTCCCGCACCGTCCGCCGGAGCAGTTCGTGCTCCTCGGTGAGCTGATACACGCCGGATTCCACGTGCCCATGCTATGGACCCGCGGCCTATACCGTTTTCGAGATGAGTGACCTGCGTATCACCGTGCTCGGCACCGGCTATCTCGGCGCCACCCACGCCGCGTGCATGGCGGAGCTGGGCTACGAGGTCCTCGGCCTGGACATCGACAAGGCGAAGGTCGACCAGCTCTCCGAAGGACGCATCCCCTTCTTCGAGCCGGGCCTCGACGAGCTGCTCGCCCGCCACGTCTCGACGGGCCGGCTGCGCTTCACCTCCTCCTACGAGGAGGCGGGTCGCTTCGGCAACGTGCACTTCCTGTGCGTCGGCACGCCGCAGAAGAGAGGCGAGTTCGCCGCCGACATGACCTACGTCGACGCGGCGACCAACGCGCTCATCCCGCATCTTCGCCCCGGATCCCTGTTCGTCGGCAAGTCCACCGTCCCAGCAGGCACCGCCCGGCGCCTCGAGGACCTGATCCTCGAAGCCGCCCCGGAAGGCGTCGAGGTCGCGTGGAACCCGGAATTCCTGCGCGAGGGCTGGGCCGTGCAGGACACGCTCTCGCCCGACCGGCTGGTCATCGGCACCCGGCGCGAGGGGCGCGCCGAGCAGATCCTGCGCGAGCTCTACAAACCGCTGCTGGACGCCGGGGTGCCGATGGTCGTCACCGACTTCGCGACGGCGGAGCTGGTGAAGGTCGCCGCGAACGCCTTCCTCGCCACCAAGATCTCATTCATCAATGCGATGGCCGAGGTCTGCGAGGTGACCGGCGCCGACGTCAAGATGCTCTCCCAGGCCCTTTCCTACGACACCCGGATCGGCGGCCGCTTCCTGCACGCGGGGCTCGGCTTCGGTGGCGGCTGCCTGCCCAAGGACATCCGCGCGTTCATGGCCCGGGCCGGCGAGCTGGGCGTCGACCAGGCGCTGTCCTTCCTCAAGGAGGTCGACGCGATCAACATGCGCCGCCGGGCCCGCATGGTCGACCTCGCCCGGGAGCTGACCGGCGGGTCGTTCGCGGGCGGGGTCCAGGTGGGTGTCCTCGGGGCCGCGTTCAAACCCAACAGCGATGACGTGCGCGACTCGCCCGCCCTGGACGTCGCCGAGTCCATCCGCCTGCAGGGTGCCCACGTACGGGTTTATGACCCGCAGGCCAATGCCAACGCAGCCCGCCTGCACCCGGAGCTGACGTATGCAGGCAGCGCGCGCGAGGCGGTGGACGGCGCTCACCTGGTCCTTCACCTCACGGAGTGGCGCGAGTTCCGTGACATGGATCCGCATGAGCTCGCCGACGCGGTCGCCCTGAAGCGGATCGTCGACGGACGCAACGCCCTTGATGCGGATGCCTGGCGCGCCGCCGGCTGGGTGTATCGCGCGCTGGGACGGCCCTGAGCCCTCCCCCTCGCCGATGCTCAGTCGGCTTCGCGCAGCTCCCCGGTGTCGACGTCGTACACGAACCCGCGGACCGCTTCGCGGTGCGGGATGAAGGGCGACATGCGGATGCGCTGGACGGACTGGCGCACCGAGACCACCGGGTCGGTGAACGACTCGACGGCCCAGGCCGGCCGCATGCCGGTCGCCGCCTCCAGCTCCGCCTTGAATCCGTCCTCGGTCAGCTTCAGCAGCCCGCAGTCGGTGTGGTGGACCAGCAGGATCTCGCGGGTGCCGAGCTTGCGTTGGCTGATGGCCAGGGAGCGGATCATGTCGTCGGTCACCACCCCGCCCGCATTACGCATGACGTGCGCGTCGCCTATCTCGAGCCCGAGCACGCCGAAGACGTCGATACGTGAGTCCATGCACGCCACGACCGCCAAATGCTTGCGCGGCGAGACGTCGACGTGACCAGGGCCGGGGAAATGACTCTCCCGCCAGAGCTTCGATGCGATCACTGCCTCGTCGGTCGCCGTCACGGGCTACACACTCCCTACCTTGGTCTGCTGCATTGGTGTCCAAAGCCACGTCGCCCCACGTGCAACGCGGAGATAGGCGACCGATACCAGGGTATGAACACGACGGCGCCCCAGCTGGGAACCTCCTGGGAGGTGTGGCGTAGTCGCATCCCCGCCGAACTGGCGGGTACCGTCGCTAACAACCTAGGGGGTCGCGTGCATGTCGGCCGCCCTACCTGTCCCCGACGTCCAGGACACTGAGTGAACTTCGTACGGCAGTTTTACGCGCGCTGGCAGACGCTGGTGCACGAGGTCGCGAAGTTCGGCATCGTCGGCGCCTTCTGCTACGTCATCGACGTCAGCCTGTTCAACGTTTTCCACTTCGGGTGGGGCTGGGGTCCCATCACCTCGAAGACGCTGTCTACCGTCGTCGCGGCGACGGTGAACTACTTCGCCAACCGCCACTGGTCCTTCACCCACCGCGCGCGCAGCGGCGTGCGACGCGAGTACTCGCTGTTCATCGGGCTCAACTTCATCGGGCTCGGCATCGCCCTCGCCTTCCTCGGCTTCGGTCACTACGTGCTCAAGCAGAACAGCCCGCTGGCGACGAACATCTGGGGCAACGTCGTCGGCACCGGATCGGCGACCTTCTTCCGGTTCTGGGCGTACAAGCGCTTCGTCTTCCTGCATCCCGACCACCCCAAGGCACAGCCGCCGCCGAGCCGGCTGCGGGTCGTCGAGCAGTCGACACCGGTCGACACGCCGAAGAACGTCGCCTGACGCTCCGCCGGCTGCGGGCTAGCTCGTCGGGACGACCGACTCGAGGTCGGAGTAGCGCTTCTGCGGCTGGAGTGCGCTCGCCTGCGTGAACATCAGACCCGTCATGATCGGCAGGTTGCCCGACGCCGGGCTGCTCTGCAGGTACCAGAGCGTGCCGTCGAACTCGCACCACACCCCGCCCACGATCGGCGGGGAGTTCACGTTCTCGGCGTAGCCGTGGGTGCCGTGCAGGTTCGGATTCGTGCTCAGCAGGTTCTGGCAGTCACCGGGTGAGTTGAGCGACCCACCGAGCCCGAGGCGACTCGTCCGGTAGACCTTGATGTTGTTGGCGTCGCCGAGCAGGGTGCGGTACTGGATCGTCACCGCGGACCCGTTCACGATGGTCCTGCAGCTGGCGAGCACCTGAACGAAAGACTTCACTTCCTTCGGCAGCTGGTCGCTGATGTCCGTGCAGGAGCCGCGCACGCTCTGCGGCACCCGGGTCAGCAGCGCGCTGAAGTTCGCCGACACCTGGGATGCGCCGCCGCTCGAACTACTGGCGGCAGGTCCGTTCCCCTTCGACCCGGTGCCCAGGATGATGCCGACGGCTGCCCCGGCGGCGACGACGAGCACCAGCAGGGTGATCAGCACGTTGCGCTTGGTGTGCTTGGCGGGCTGGGGAGGCACTCCGGGGAAGTACGGGGTTGCTGCGGGCGGCGGCTGATACTGCGGCTGCTCATACTGCGGCGGCGGTGGTGATGGGGGCCGATGCTGTTGGGGCGGCGCGGGCGCGAGCATCGTTGCGCGCGCCTCCGCCGGACGCGGAACGTCGGCGGTGACACCGAGCGCTGCCGTCGCGGCCTGCGCCAACGCCCGGCAATTCGGGTAGCGGTCGGTCGCAGACTTCGCCATGCCCCGGGCGATGACGTCGTCGATCGCGCGCAGGCAGGCCGAAGCGCCCGCCGATGCGCGGGATCGGCTCTTGCACGTGGGCCATCAGCATCACGACCTGCACGTCATTGCGATACGGCGGGTCGCCGGTGAGCAGTTCGTACAGGATGCAGGCGAGCGCGTACTGATCAGCGCGGGCGTCGACGGTCTGCCCGAGCACCTGCTCCGGCGACGCGTAGGCGGGAGTGAGCAGGAGCTCGCCGGTCGCGGTGAGCGTGTTGCTCGCCATGTCCTCGCGGCTGATGCCGAAATCGGTGAGGACGGCATGATCGGTGTCATCCGGCTCGACGGATGCCAGCAGCACGTTCTCGGGTTTGACGTCACGATGCACGACGCCAACCCGGTGGGCGGCGTCGAGCGCAGCGCCGAGCTGGCTGACGATCTTCGCGGCGCGCGCGGGCGGTAGCGGTCCGCCCCGCTTCAGCAGTGCCCGCAGATCGCCGCCCGCGACGAAGGGCATGACCAGGTAAAGCGTGCCGTCGTCGGACTCGCCGGAGTCGTGGATCGTCATCAGGTGCGGATGGGAAAGCGTCGACATCCGCGTGACCTCGCGCAGGAACCGCTCCCGGAAGCGCTGGTCGGTGGACAGCATCGGCGAGAGCACCTTGATCACGTCGGTGCGGGGCAGCCGGGGGTGATGGGCGAGATACAGCACGCCCATGCCGCCTCGCGCCAGCTCGCGCTCGATCCTCCAGCCGGCGAACAGCTGGCCGGGCTGCAGGTCCAAGGTGTGATCACTCACGTAGGCAGTGTCCACTAGGACCGCGGCCGCTCGTGCATGAAAGTCGGATGTGCGCCACACAAAGATGGCGTGTCACGCTGATGGCGCGACTCGGGCCGCGGGCCGCGCAAACGATCCGGCTCCCCCTGGGCCAAACCCTTTGCTGGCGCGAGCAAACGATCAGGTGCTTTTCACACCCGAGCGCATCTCATCGTTTGCCCGACCGTGAACCGGCTTCCCCCGGAAGGGCACCTGTGTGTTTGCGTCGCCGAAATCCGGCGCACTGAGCTGCGTCAGACCGGCGCTGCCTCAGACCGGCGTGATCCCGTGCCGGCGGCGGGCGAAGCTGCGGTCCTTGCCGGCGGTCGTCGCGAAGCGGCGGATCAGTTCACGGCGGAGGTCGGCGGGCTCGACGATGTCGTCGACCACGAGCTCGCTGGCCAGGTGGACGATGTCGATGTCCTTCTCGTACTCGGCGCGCTTTTCGGTGACGAACGCTTCGCGTTCCTCGTCGCTGCCGAGCGCGGCGATGCGGTTGGCGTAGACGGCATTGACGGCCGCGTCGGCGCCCATCACGGCGATCTTGGCGGTGGGCAGCGCAAGGGTGGCGTCGGGCTCGAAGCCCGGCCCGGCCATCGCGTAAAGCCCTGCGCCATAAGCCTTTCTGACCACGACGCAGATCTTCGGCACGGTGGCCTCACTGACCGCGGTGATCATCTTCGCGCCGTGGCGGATGATCCCCTGCACGCTCGACCGCGTTGCCGACCATGAAGCCGGGAACGTCGGACAGGAACAGCAGCGGCACGTTGAACGCGTCGCACATCTGGATGAAGCGCGTCGCCTTGTCGGCGGAGTCGACGAAAAGCACGCCGCCTTTGAACATCGGATTGTTGGCGATGACGCCGATGGCCCGCCCGTCGAGCCGGGCGAAGCCGACGAGCAGTTCCTTCGCCCACAGCTCGTGCACCTGGTGCAGCGATCCTTCGTCGACCAGCCCGCGCACCAGCCGGCGCATGTCGAATGCCTGCCGCTCGCTTTCCGGGATGAGAGCGGCGATGTCGATGTCCTCGGCGGCTTTCGGCGGCGCCTGCGGAGGGGTTTGCGTCCAGTTCGACGGCAGGTAGGACAGGTGGCGACGGACCAGATCGAGCGCCTCGGGCTCGGTCTTGGCCAGGAAGTGCCCGACGCCGGAGACCGAGCAGTGCATCCGCGCGCCGCCCATCTCCTCCAGCGTCGTGATCTCGCGCGTGACCATCTCGACCATGCGCGGAGATCCGAGGTACATCGAGGCGTTGCCCTCGACCATCACCACGACGTCACAGAACGCCGGGATGTAGGCGCCGCCCGCGGCGCTCGGCCCGAAGAGCGCGCAGACCTGCGGGATCGCCCCCGAAGCTCTCACCTGGGTGTGGAAGATGTGGCCGGCTCCGCGCCGGCCCGGGAAGAGCTCGACCTGATCGGTGATGCGGGCGCCGGCGGAGTCGACCAGGTAGATCATCGGCAGGCCGTGCTTGAGCGCGTATTCGATGATGCGGATGATCTTCTCGACGGTGCGGGCCCCCCAGGAGCCGGCTTTCACGGTCGAGTCGTTGGCCATCAGCGCGACGGGGCGGCCGTCGATGGTCGCGGTCCCGGTGACGATGCCGTCGGCGGGAAACTCGCTGGCTTTGGACGCGTGGGCGAACGCACCGTCCTCGACGAAGGAATCCGGATCGACGAGCAGGCGCACCCGCTCGCGGGCGAACAGCTTGTCTTTCGCCGCTGTTCGCCTCGTGATAGCGGGAGGGCCGCCGCGCTCGATGACAGCGCGCAGCTCGGTGGGACTCGCCGGATCAGTCACGGAAAGCCAGCCTGCCAGATGATCGCGGCGCGGATTACGGTGAGGTCATGCCACGTCTGGAACCCGGAGCCGCTGCCCCCTCCTTCACCCTCCCCGACGCTGACGAGAAGCCCGTCTCGCTCTCCGACTTCGCCGGCAAGCAGGTGATCGTCTACTTCTACCCGGCGGCCTCGACCCCGGGCTGTACCACGCAGGCCTGCGATTTCCGCGACCAGCTCGCGGAACTACAGAAGTCGGGTTACGCCGTCGTCGGCATCAGCCCCGACAAGCCGGCCAAGCTCGCGAAGTTCCGCGACAACCAGCAGCTGACGTTCCCCCTGCTGTCCGATCCCGACCACGCGACGCTCGAGGCGTACGGCGCGTGGGGCGAGAAGACGATGTACGGCAAGAAGCGGATCGGCGTCATCCGCTCGACCGTCGTCGTCGGCCCCGACGGCAAGGTCGCCGTCGCGCAGTACAACGTCAAAGCCACCGGCCACGTCGCCAAGCTCATGCGCGACCTCGGGGTCGCCGCGTAGCGACGAGTTGGCCCGGCCTCCGCCGCGCGGGCAAACTGGTGAGGCGAGCGGGAGTGGCGTAACGGCAGCCGCGCTGGACTTAGGATCCAGTGCCCTAACGGGCGTGGGGGTTCGAATCCCCCCTTCCGCACGAACGGGATAGCCGACTACCTGCACTAATGTGCCGATTTCAGGCGTTCGCGGTATCCGTGATACCGCGTTTGATACCCCGCGCCGACGCGATACCGAGACTGACGGATGCAGAACGGAGGTCCGGCCTGTGCCCTTCTCCGCCTACGTCCTCGACAAGTTCGTGGCTCCCGAGATGTCCAAGTTCACCGAAGCGGACATCCGCGACATGTCGAACACGGACAAGGAACAGGAGCATTGGCTTGCCAACTTCATCCTGAACAACGTGCTGCGGGCGACGTTTCACACGCCGCAGCGCCAGCAGTTCTACAACTTCCTGCGACGCTCGCACTCCGCCTTCAGGGCCTATGCGGACGCACGTGAGGCCACGCTGCAACACCTGGCGAACCCCGATGGCTTTCTCGCGTACATCGAGGCAATAGGGCATTGGGAGTCATTCCTGGGCTACTGCTGGCAGGCCTACTGCTTCGTGGGGCAAGGCAAGACCCGATGGTTCGAGAAGAACGACGGTTCCGTACACCAACGGCTCTATGCGCTTCACCACCGCGCAAAGCACGCCGACCTGGCGATTGAGCATGGTCACTACATCGAAGACAGCCCGCTCTGCGTCTGGCTCACCAACGACGGACTCAAAAGCACCGAGACCACGCTCAGCTTTGTCGAATGCGCCGAGATCCTTGAAGATCTCGCACGCGCGGCCAGCACCGTACAAGATCCCTTGGCGCTGCGGAATAGGCTGGCTGAAGCCGACTCAGCCTCCGAATAGCCCGGCTGCGATGGCTTCTGCGGCTTCGCGATGCAGGGTCGGCCCGACGTGCGAGTACGTGTTCAACGTGATCTGCGCCGAGGCGTGGCCTAGCCGCTCCTGCACCACCCTGACGTGAATGTTTCCGGACAAGGCCATGGTCGCCCACGAATGCCTGAGCCCGTGTGGGCTCAGCGGCGGGAGCTTCGCAGCCTTATTGGCAGGATCCGCGTTGAACAGTCGGACGCGACCTTTGAACGCTTGCGTGACGCTCTCCGGCCGCAGCCATCCGCCGGCCTTGCCTCCGATGCCGCGACCGTCGTGGGCAAAGATCAGCCCCTGGTCTTGCCACTTCTCACCAAGCCGTAGGCGTTCCTCCGCCTGACGGACCCGTAGCTCTTTGAGAGCCGCCAGTGTCACGCCGTCCAGGTCCACGACCCGTGACCGTGCCGTCTTGGTGCCCGACTGCGCAATCGTCCGTCCGTACTGGACTACTCCCCTACGGATGGAAAGCTGCCCGTGTTCGGTGTCCAAGTCCTCCCAGCGAAGCCCTAGCGCCTCGCCGCGACGCATTCCTGTAGTCGCATAGAGCAGCCAGAGCGGATAGAGCCGATCGTCCCGAGCACGTGTCCATGCCAGGAAGCGCCCGATCTCGTCAGCAGTCCAGACCCTCATCTCAGGTGCGCGAGCCTGCTTGGCGGTGGGAGGGTTGGCGGTGTCGGTGGGATTGCGCAGCAGCAGGCCATCCCGCACGGCCTGGCTCAGCGCCTTGCGCAAGATCATGTGTGTGTAGCGCACGGTGCGTGCTGACAGCGGCTTGCCGTCCGCTCCCCCGGCTGCTTCGAGCTGCCTATACAGCCGATCAATCTGACGGGTCGTCAGTTGCTGAAGTCGGACGGTTCCCAGCGTCGGGATGACGTACAAGTTCATCTTCCGCCGGTAGGAGTACGCCGTCGTATCAGCGACGCGGAGGCCGGCCAACCAATCGTCTAAATACTGCTTCAGCGTGGTTCGTACCGGGCTGACGTGTAGCCCTTGCGCCGCACGGCCTTGAGCCTCGCGAAGGTAGGTGCTCGCGGCCTTCTCTGTGGCGAAGCCGCGTTTCAGCACCTGCTTGGCGTTGCCGGTCTCGGGGTCGGTCACGCGGAACTTCACGAAGTAGCTGCGGCTGCCGTTGGCCTTGATCGTGTGGCCGACGTGACCTTGACCGGACTTGCTGCGAGCCATCTGGGCACTCCTTCGCTCGTGCCCTGCAAGGGGCCAGCGGAAGAGTAGCGCGACCGTACGACAAACTCGAAGGCGACGAGCAAAACGTCTAGCGGCCTAGCACGCGCCGGACGGGTCAGAAAATGTCGTACGGTCGTGATACACCCAATAACGAGCCAGCCCAGAAGCCTTCTGGGACAACCTGGGCTCGTAGTTGTTTGGAAAACATATGAATAACTCGAATCGGACTACTGACCGGATGCTTACGGTGCCCGAGGTCGCCGAAAAGTTCAACGTCCGGCCATCGTGGGTCTATTCCAAGGCAGCCGAGATGGGTGCCGTAAAACTGTTTGGCCTCCTACGCTTTCGCGAGTCAGAACTAGACGCCTGGCTTACAGAGCAGAGTCTGGCGGGTCAGCGATGAGCGCCGGCGCGTCGACGTCACTACCGGACTTTTGTCGCGAAACTGGCATCCGCTATAGCTGGCTTCGCCACCGAGTCGATTACTTCCCGTGGACCCGCGCCAGTAGCGGTCGGTTGTACGTCGACCCTGACGAGATGCGCGCCTACTTGGCGACCTTTGCGAAGCTGCCGCCGAACGCGATGTCGGGTCATGCCCGTAACGGTGCCAGTGAGATCGACTCGTGACGATCAAGACCACGGATGAGCACTGGGTCGAGATGCAGACGCGCAAAGAGCCGACGTGGCTCATTGACGGCTTCATCGGAAAAACACCAGCATTGCTCTACGCCGACCCAAAGGTGGGCAAAACGCATATGGCCGTGAATATGGTTGCTGCACTCTTGGACGGTGCAGCAACCTTCCTTGATACGCAGGCAGTAAATGGTCCGGTTCAGTGCCTTTATGTCGCTCTCGACCGTGGTGGCGAAGATGAGATCACCGGACGCCTGAGGGAACTGACCTCAAGGCCGGCCCTTGTCACTGGAACGCTTGACGAGGCAGAACTCATAGGCGCAGTCAAGGCCCATGGCGTCGGCTTTGTCGTCCTGGACAACGTTGCTCGGATTCTGAGAGGTCTTAATGACTTTAACGACCCTGGCTCGATCGGACCGTTAACGGCACTCATCGAGAATCTAGAAGATGCTGGCGCGTCAGTTCTGACGATTCATCACACATCGAAGCCCTCCAAGGAAACCCCACAGTCTGGCCGTAGCCCGAGCGGCACCTACGCGCTTATGGCCTACTTCCGGCAACTCATTGAGATGACCCCGAAGCTGATCACCGTTAAAAGCAACGCGCACGAGAGACAGACGTTCGCGATCAAAGCCGAGGCTGCCGGTGAGTATGGCGTCCGGTATCTGCGCGACGGCGACGCACCTCCTGAACGCCGCGCGCGTGCGCCAAAGCGGAGGGCGCTGAGCACCTTCGAGCTACGCACTCAAGCCGTCACCGCAGCTGGCGCGAGCACGAGAGCCGATGCATTCGCCGCCGTTATGGCCGCGGAGCCGGGAGCCGATGAGGCCACGATTAAGCACTACGTCCGAGTCAAGGCCAAGAAATGGGGCCTACCGTGACCACGCGGAGGAGCGGAGGAGGAGCACCCCCCTAAGAACCCCCCACTGGTACAAGTCTCCTCCGGTACTAGTGGGCCGTCGTCGGGACGGCCCCATGTGCCGCCGGAAGGCGGCTAGCGCAGCCCGGAAGCGGCTGCGCGCTCTGGGCTGGTGACAGGTACAGGTGCGGTCGCTCATCGCGCCCGCAACAGGAAACCGCTTCGCTCGACACTCTGACGGTGTCGTGCTCAGCCTGACTTCTCTTCCGCTCAGCGTTCCACGGCGCTGAGCGCTCGGCTTGGTCGCCGGCACTTCCGGCCTCGCTGCCGGCTCCCTGTCAACTCACCTGCTCGCCGATGAGAATCCCGGCTCGCACGATGACGCCTCCGTCGCGTCCGGCGACGTCGGCTACCTGATCTCCCACGGCGTTCCGCTCTTCGGCTCCACACCCACGACTACTCACTCCCCGGTGACTTTGACCGGTGAGCTTTCCTTCGGATTGGAACTTCCCACGGTGTCTCCCCCAATTTCCACGCTCGTCCGCGCGGTGATTCCGCGCCCCCGCCACCCGCTGAGAACTCGGCTCCTCCCGCACCAAGCCGCCGGAGTAGCCCGCCTACGCAACCATGACCGCCGGTTGATGCTGTGGTCCGTAGGTTCGGGCAAGACGGCGATGTACGCCGAACGCGCGTACGAACTCGTCCGCGACGATCCCTTCGGACGCGTGCTGCTGATTTGCGGCGCGGGTCGGGACGTTGGCCTTCAGCTCTCCGCAGAGTTCCGCCGCTTCGCACCTGAGCTGACGGTGCATTCGACGGCTGAGACGAACAAGCTCGCCCCCGGCGGTCGACGCGGGTATCCGCCGCCGTTCCAGGTCGAGATCACGAGTAAGGAACGGCTGACGTCCGCCATCGATGGCTACGAGAGCAAGCGGTTCCGTCACGTGATGATCGATGAGGTCGGCGAATATCGCACCGAAGGAGTGGAACTCGACGCGGCGCTGCGCATCTGTGACGCCGCGGAGACGGTGCTCGCCGGAACGGCTTACGTGTACCAGAACAACCCCGTCGAGGTCTGGCACGCCCTCCGCTTGGTTTGCGGGCCGTCGTTCATGAGCCGCAGTGACTTTGACGATCAGTTCACGATCTATGCCGGTGGCTATTGGCACGAACGCCGACGCGTGATGATCCCCGCGCGCCCCATCGACTGTGCCGACCCCGAAGGACTCGGCACGCTCATCGCTCAGCACGCCGACATACTCCACGAGCGCGACCTCCCCGAAGTTCGCAAGCCTGCCATCACCCGTGACGTCATCTGGCTACCTGTTGACCCGGCAGACATCGTCGCCTATCAGTCCGCAGGGTCGCTCAAAGGCGCGGAACGGGTCGCCGCTGGGGCCGGCGTCGAAACAATGCTCGGCCTGCTCGACGGCAAGCGGCAGGCCATCGTCTTCAGCGAGTACGTCAGCGTCGCCAATGGCGTGCACCGACGCGCGACGGATCAGGGCCGGTCGGCGTTCCTGCTGACCGGACAATCCACCGACCGCAAGCAAGTCGTGGCCGACTTCCGCGCCACACCCGATGGCGTACTCGTCGGCACTCGGGTGCTCGAAACGGGGCTGAACTTGCAATCGGCCAGCCACCTCTACTCGCTGGGATCGTCGTGGACTCCGACGCGCGAGCTTCAGCGCGAAGGACGGCTCAGACGCATGGGCAGCAAACACGACAAGGTGCATCACACCTACCTGCTTGCGGACCTGCCAAGTGAACGGTCGCGATGGGCCACGCTCGCACGCAAGCTCGCTGTCGCCGATTCGGTCATGGAGTTCGCGAGCGGGCCTGACGGGAACGCGCTAGCGCCTCTTCCTGACCTCGACATCACCGACCCCGATTAACAACTAACGAAAGGCAAACCTCATGGTCAATACCCCAACCCCCCAGCCTGGTCCCAGCCCCACAGCCCCCTCAGGCCAGCCATCTGACGCACCCACCATCCTCGTCAACGGCCAGTGGGTGCCCGCAGGGCACTACGTCAACGGCAAGTGGGTTCGATACACCCATCAGGAGCTTGAGAACGAAGCTGCGGCGCAGTCGTTCCAGCAGGTTTCGTCCCCAAAGCCGAAGGCAAAGGCGACACCGTCAGCAGCGCCCAAGCCCCAGCCGAACCCTGCGCCTACCCCCAAGGCGACGGCTAAATCCAAGACCTCAGCCGGTGGCTACACCACGGCGGCTAGTTCTACACCCAAGGCCAACGATCCCTTCGGCGCCGTCGGAAGCCTCGACACCGGCCTGCCCGATTCCGGTGCCGGCAACATCATCACCAAGGTACCCCCCTCGCTACACCTCAGCTCCCGCGCTGACGATCCGACGCTGAACGCCACATCGCAGACGGGCGATGAGCTGATCCGGCAGCTCTACGCCATGCCGCCGGATCAACTCAAGGCGCTTCAGCAGAAGCTCGTTGACGCAGGTTCCAGTCAGGTCACCGCCAACGGCGTCGCAGACGCGGCCACCGTGAACGCCTACACGAACCTGCTTCGTACGGTGCAGGCATACCAAACGGTCAATCCGCAGAACCCGATTACTCCGGACGAACTGCTCAACTCGCTGGCCAAGGCACATGGCGCCGGCAAGACGATCAACGAGAAGTCAACCTCGACGAACCTCACCGATCGGATCACCGCGCAGCAGACGATCACTCAGGCGTTTTCCAGCAAGCTCGGCCGCAAGCCGACCGATCAGGAGGTCGCCGCCTTCACGTCGGCGCTGAACGCCTACGAGCAGCAGAACCCGACTACCACCGATACGACGTTGAATACGGATGCATCGGGGCTAGAGAAGTCCCGTAACACCGTCACGTCGGGGCACTCAGTCGATCCGAGTGCCTACGCCCTTCAGTACATCAACGACAACCATGGCCCCGAGCAGACGGCAGCGAACCACCTGGCGTGGTATCAGGTTGCTCTGCAGGCCCTTCAGGGCGGCGCTGTAGACACCGGCCTAACGGATTGAGCCACCTGCCCCCATGAGCCGAAGGTGCGTCGCCGGTCCGGCGGGTTGCTGGCGGCGCGCCTTCGTTTTCCCAGCAGCAGACTGAACTTCGCATACCGGCGCTTGGGCAAGTCCCAGACTCCAAAATGTCCGAATTGCTCATGCTGTCTGACCTGCACGTTTACAAACAGATGATCTTGGAATCGAACGCTGACGCGTCTTAGAGCGGCCCGAATGGTGTTGGGTGGGTCAGCCGTCCTGCCGTCGGCAGAGGCCGTCCTTGAGGAGCTTGCCGAGTCGATTGCGATGTCAAATTTCCGCCCCAGCGCCCACCCTAATTAGTTCGCACATGAGAACAACGCCGGTGCAGCCCGACATGGCTTCTGACCTGCGTGAATAGCCGGCGCGCCAGCCCTGAGCGGTTGATTGCAGACGCTGGTATGTACTCGGCGATGCGCATACTCGCGTAAATGATCACGTGCAACGTCTCGGAGATCTTGCCGGGCGCGCTGCTAGTAGCCGAAGTACTTGCTCATGGCCACCGTCTGACCGTGCCCGGTGCACTGTCCGCCGTTGCCGTTGCAGCTGTACCCGAGCTTGCGCATACAGTCGAGCGCGTAGCTGGGCGCATTCGCGCGTACGCCGCTGTTGAAGGACTGATCCAGTCCCGTGCCTCCGGAGACAGCTCCGGACGCTTGCGCCAGAGCACGCACGTCGAGGTCCAGGCCGGCGATGGTGCATTGTGCGGCGTCCTGCTGTGCCGTGACGGCAGTGCCACTGCTGCCGGCGCTGGAATTGCCGCAGGCGCAAAGTGCAGCCGCGGTCATCGCGGCGACTGCAATGCCCAGTCTGCGGATCGGTCCGTTCATGTCGTTTCCCCCCCGTTGTCGTTGCGATTTCGACTGCTCTTGCCTGTCCACTTGTGCGCGCTGTAACTTGCCTGCACCTGACGCGCGATCTTTCTTGGCGGACAGTCGAGCGGTGGAAGCCCCAGAGTGGCCCAGCCCGCTCTGGGGCGCCATAACGCTAGGCAGGCGTTGCCTGGGATCGTTGGGCGATGGACCTGACCGTCATCGCCGACCAGGACTCTGCCCTGCGTGGCCGTAGGCCCTCGCGGTCGAGTGCTGCTGCAATCTCCCGGTAGGACTCGCCCGCTGCGCGCAGCTCGCCGATACGGCGGACGATGCGCTGCTCATCTTCGTCTGGTGTGGCGTCACGGTCACGGCCCTTGCCAGCACCCCGAAAGCCGTACGCATACGTTCCAACCGCCTTTCGGCCCATGGCCTCTTTGGCCTTGCGGCCGTCCCGTAGCCGCTTGACGACCATGGCGCGATCCAACTCAGCGAACACCCCGCGCATCTGGCGGATGGCCGTACGCATGGGATCGTCTGGATCGTCCTCGCGTACTTCGCCATCGTCGGCGGTGAACACTCGGCCGCCGTGCTGCCAGACCATCGCCAGGATTGCTTCCTGCACGGTGAGCCGGCGTGCGAGACGGTCAATCGTTGCGACGATGAGACCGTCGGCACGATGCTCCTGTAGCTCCCGCAGAGCGGCTGTCAGCCCGGGGCGGTCGACGGCGTCCGTCGTGCCGCGTATGGCACCGTCGGAGTGCACTTGCACCAGCCGATGCCCGTGCCGCCTGGTCCACTCCCGAACGATGCGCGTCTGAACGTCGAGCCCGAGGCCATCCAATTGACCTTCACTCGATACGCGCACATAGCCAACAAGTCGCATCGCTTCCCCTCCGAATCTGTCTTAGCTAAAGCAGAAAGCCGTACTTGGGAGACGCGACGCCGGGGTCACGGGCGTGCGTCGCGCCTACGCGTCAGTCGTCGAGCGGCTCAGCGATCACCAGTGCGCCGCGGTCAAACACGTAAGCGCTGTCGGGAGTGAACTCAAAGTGGCGTACGCCCATGAGGGCGTACTCGTCCTCGACACTGTTGCCCGGGAATCGGGCTTCGACGGCCGCGAGCGTCTGCGCGACGTAGGCGTCAGTGGCGGCGTGCTCGTGAATACCGACCGTGAAGCCGAGGTCTGGACTGTTCCAGGCAAGGAACGCCTTGCCCTCTTCGATGGTGAAGCCGAGGTCGTCCTCCACCCAGCTCGACGAACTGTCGGTCGCGTGCGTTGCGGTGATGGTCATTGCAGCCTCCCGTTGCGTTGTGGGCGAGACTCATCAGCGCCAGATAGCCCGTTACTGGCGGACGCCCGGCACGCGGGCGTTTCGGCTTGCTACGCCAGGAAAATGGGCCGGAGGATAGCGGCAGGGTTATGACCCGCTTGCCGTCCGGAGCGGTCCAAGGATTCGCCTCGACAGACACGCTCAGCGTGAGCGTGCGTGCCTCGCTGTCGTATGACTCGCAAGAGCCATACCGCCAAGCGAGACGTTTGCCCTCACGGTCTTTTGGACGCCACTGCACTAGGTGCCCGACTAGTTCTGCCGGAGGCGTGAGCGTCACTGACGAGCGGCGGGGGTAGCGGCTGTGACGGTTGTAGCTCATGCCCGGCTCACCGCCGCGTAGATGTCTTGCAGCTGCCGGACATTGAACCCGTCAGGGTGCGCGCTAACAGCGCACATCTCGCCCGTGCCGTAGTCCGTCGTGTAGTCCTCTGCCGAGTACCAACCGTGACGCTGGAACTCGCTCGCCGAGTATTCGAGACAGCCGGCACGCGTAATCGCGTGTACCGCGTCCGTAACGTCATCACATGCGATGGTCTCGCTGTCGGTGTCGTGATAGGTCACGTCGCCGTCGGCGATTGTGTCGCGCAAGTAGCGGGACCGGTGAACGGTCACGGTGGGCGTTGCTTGGGTGACCAGCAAGCCCGTCAGGTGCCCCCGCCGGTTGCTGATGCGCCTGACGGTCAGGCCGATGGTCTTTGCGATCGTCAGCATTGATTCCAGGCCGCAGGCCCCATCAAGCATCACGCGTGAGGTGCCAGCCGAGCGATAGAGCGTCATGCCGTACAGACCCGAGCGTTCGTTGTTGGGTTGGCGAACGTTATCGACGTACGTGCCGTAGGCGCGGCCGGTGTAAGCCAGCAAGGCAACCGCCTCCTGGTAGGTCTCCTGAAGCCATCCGCCGAACACTGTGCCTTGCATGTCGTATCCGCCGCCCATGCAGCGGAATCGCTTACCCGTACTGGTGTCCTCCAGCCGGGCGATGTTGTAGCCGTAGGTCTCGCGTCCCGCGGCTAACGCCCCAACTGAGCTTGAGAAGCGTTGTGCTCATCCGGTCCTCCTGATTTGTCAACTGACAAGTGACAACCGTGAGGGTGTACCGCACCTCGCCGATTTGTCAAGTGACAAATCTTTAGACTTGGGTTGTGGGGAATCCGAGGCACTACGTAGGCGCGACCGAGATTGCCCGGATGCTGGGAGTTACGCGTCAGCGCGTTCAGCAGCTCATCAGTGAGCCGGGGTTCCCAGAGCCCGACGGTGTGCTGCGTGCCGGCCGGGACGAGCTAAAGATGTGGGAGCCGGCCACCGTCCGCAAGTGGGCACAGCGCGTAGGCCGAATGCTCGAAGATGACTAGCGCGTAAGTGATTCCCCAGATTCGTTTACGGCGCAGGTGGTGGCGTCGGCCCTGTAACGGAACGCCGTGCTCACTGCACCGGGCAACAAGGCGCCTAGTGCGACGCCTACGTCCCGACTGGCGGCACGCGCGCGGCGAAGGACTGGCGCGTCAGATACCCCCGCACGCGTTCGGAACACACGCCACCGGCCGGCTGATCTTGACCCGGGGGTTTTAACCGCGCGCGTGCGTAATAGGTACTACGACCTCACGAATCTCGCATAATTTGCAGGCGGGGCCGCGAACTAGGAGCCAAAAAGAGCCGCTGGGTTGCGTGCTCTATGTTTCCTTCGCTGTGGCGCCACCTCAGCGGGAACTCCGAATGAAGATGGGGGCTTAGGATAGGTCAGGCGTCAGTCCATCGGGCGCAAGGCGACCGACCGGAAGACCTTGCATCAACTTGGCGACGCCCGCGGCGCGATCACTAGCTAGGCCGGGCCGACGGGCTTAGGGCGACCCTGGTGGGCACGCGAGTGCCCTTCCCTCGGGACAGGGAGGGTCTACGGGGAAGGGCAACCCGCCTGCAGGGCCGCCCCCGACAGCCCTCACTGACACCTCGGGCCCCGGGGTCAGCGGCGCCCGATGTGGGGGCAGTCTGCGCTTGATATCGACTTGACGCAATCCACAATCTTGAGGCTCGTGGCGGGTCGCAAGTCCCGGCCCACAGTGGCGCCTCGGCTCAACCCGTCGGGTCTGGTTGGTGGTTCACTAGACTGACCGCTCACGCAGAGGAACCAACTCGAACATGGACCGTCCTGGCCTTACCGGCTCTACATCTGAGCTTCAGTGCCTCGCGGACTGGTTACTGGCAATGGAGCAACTCCGCGTCGGGCTTGCTGCTCAGCCGTCAGGTCCCGAAGGCGGGGCGGCCATCCCGACTCGTGAACTGGTTCGGAACGTTCTCAGAGCCGAGAACCGTCTGCGTGCCCATGTTGGGTTGCCTCCGCTGATGCACTAACCAGATGCTGGACGGCGCAATCACGCTCCGGACGCAGATGACCCCGCCCCGTCGTCCAACATCCCCTCCCGGTAGGGGCTTTCTGCCCTATTCGATTTCTCCAATCACGTGTTCTCTTGGTGTGATGTTCTTTAGCGAGTCGCTTGCGGTGGATGTGCCGCTTGCGATGGTTCAGCACCGTTTGCTAACTTTCTTCCGAGTCGGCGATCTCGACGGTGTGGCAGCTGCTGCCTACGGCCAAGGGGTGACATTGCTGGCCCATGCTGGCGTTGGCGGCTTGGCCAAGACGGTCGCCGTTGAAAGCATCCCGGCCTATCGACGTGGTGCCATGACGGTGGTGCCAATCCGATGGGTAGCGGCTGGACCAATGGGCTGGGCGTTCCCCGTGCTTGACGCGAATCTAGAGATGTCCGCCGCCGATTCCGAGACGACAGTGACGCTGACCGGGAGCTATCGGCCGCCGCTGGGAAAGGTCGGCGAGGCGATCGACAGGATGGTCTTGAAGTCAGTGGCTCGGGCGACGATCCGGGCCTTTCTTAGCCACCTAGCCAAGGTCGCAACCCAAATGGTCGTATCGCCGGCGGGCGAGGCGGAGGCAGGCCTGTTGGCGCCGGAGGATTCGTAACCTCCAGTTTCTCGGGACTTTTGTCCATCTACGCCCACCCTCGCCAAGCCGATGCAGCGATGGGTTGACCACTTCGGACAGCCCATGCCGGCTACATGTGGGCGGTTCGTCAATTGCCACTGAAGACACTGCTGATTCCGCTGGCCGTACTGGGGACGGCCGGCCTCGCGACCGCGGAGGTCGCGGCCCATCCCACGCTGATTGGGAATGGCAGCACAAGCGTTAGCGGTTGCAGCGCCGGCGCCCACGTGACGCCGCACGTCGGTTACAGCGACGCCGCGTCGGGCTACCAGGTCACGTCTGTATCCATCGTGACCATTTCGGTATGTGCGGGATTGACGTACAACGTGAGCCTGCTCGGTGCGGACGGTCAGCTTCTTGCCGAAAGCACGGGGAGGCTCGGCCGTGACGGTTCGGCGGAGGCCGACTTCACTTCGCGCCACCTTCCCGCGGACAAGCTAGGCGGTGTAGCAATAACCGTTACCGGCGCTGCGCAAACCTACTTTCGCTGAACACTGGCTCCTCGTCATCCCAGAGCGAGTGAACCTCAATGACGCGTTGTCGCCGACCGGGTTGTCTGGCAACAACGACTCGGCTAATGAGACGGGCGACGTTCGTGTTCAACTCGGTGGGCTCGAAGTCAGACCAGTGCTCCACCAGCCGGTTCAGCTGTCGAGGTTTCGGTAGGGCCGAACCTTCCGAAGCCGAGGCGCGTCCGCTCTCTTCGGCGAGTCGACTGATCCATTGTCGAACGTTCGCCTCAAGTCGTGTCCTGGTGATGCAGGCACGAAGGGTGCAGAAGCTGCCGTTGCTGCAAACGTAGAGGTAGCCCCGCATCCGCTCATGGGCGGTCGACCATTCGTCCTTTAGTCGCATCTGCCCCCCGCAGCTGCCGCAAAAGACGAGCCCTTGCAGTCCTGCCGGGGCCGCACCCATCCGCAGCGTGCTGCCTTCCCACCGTTCGATACGCGCACGGTTGTAACCCTCCCAAACGTGCTGCGAAATCAAGGGAGTATGGCAGCCCGGCACGTAGCCGTCACCGACATGTAGCAGGCCGGCGGGGAAGCCGGAAGCCATCATCAGCTGCAATCCCCGGGGCGACCATCGCTGGCCGGTTCGCGGGGACATTACTCCCTGCTCGGCAAGCCAATGCGTCAGGGCGACGATGCCACTGCCATCGAGGTAGCGGTTGTAAAGCTCGGTGACAATGGGACCCTCGGTGGGATGACGGCGATACCGACCCTGGACGATTCGGTATCCCATCCGCGGAGCCATCCTGTGCGGCAGCCCTTCGCGGTTGCGCCGCTGGTGCGTTTCTTTCCATTGCTCACCGATCTTCCGTGACTCCCACTGCGCGAGGATCGCGAACAGATCCCGCTGCAAAAGCCCTGCCGCCGTTGCGGGATCGGTTTCCTCCAAGGCGGATTCGACTCGGCCGCCTGCGGCTTCGACGCGTGCTGTCTGCATCACGTAGTCGCGAAGGTTGCGGGTGAACCTCGACCAGCGCGGAACCACGATGACGTCGGCGTCACGCGTTTCGACCATGCGTACGGCTTGCTCGACCTGTCGGCGAGACCATGAGCGGCCGGATAAGTCTACGTCACATAGCCATTCGATTGGCTCGTATCCCCGACGCTGGCAGTAGTTACGCACGACGTGCTCCTGTAGTTCAGGCGATGTCAGGTCATCACCGCGTCCCATGACGGCTGAAACGCGCCCATACAGGACGGCCCGTTGCTGACTCTTGCTGCTCCCGGCCATGTGGCACTCCTCCCTGGTGGCGGGGACCTTTGCCCCGTACGGAAGCAGGCAGCATGGCCGATGCCTTCATCAGACGCCAGGTGAGAGTTCAGCCCACAGGGCGCACCAACGGAATCAACCAGGAGATGTGTCATGCGTAGTTCTACCGGTTTGCTCAACCTGGGCGATCCCACTGCTGAGTCCGTGATGGACATCAACGAACTCGACGCGACCGTATGCCGTTCCATTCTCGCGGACAATGAACTCGGCCGAGTGGTCTATACCTACCGAGCGATGCCCGCCGCAGTGTCTGTTCGCTACCTGAACCTGGGTGCCCGACTACTTCTTTCATTGCCGTGGAACTCCGAGTTGATTGCCGAGCTGTCAGGTCAAATCGTTGCCCTGCTGGTAGAAGACGATCACGAACACCACCGCCGCTCGGTGCTGCTGACGGGACTGTGCCTCCCGTCAGGGCCCACAAGGGCCCACGGCGCCGCGCCCGATGCGACCGTGTACCTCGAGCTGCACTCACCCTTGCTCAGGGGCAGACGCCACCAGCTCCGCTGAATGATCTTTGCGCGCCTGGCCGTCGCTCCATACCCGAAGGCGAGGATCAGCCGGCAGCCCCGGCCTGTGGAACACAGGGCCGAAAGTCCTTGCCTTAGAGCCGAACGCCTTCCGCCGGGGGCTTGGGTGAGGACGAATCGGGGTCGAAGGACCAGTATGAGGATCTCCCGCCTGGCTCGAAACCGCCATTCGGCGTCCCTCACCGTCAAGTTCGGACTCATCAGCGCCCTGCTGGCGGCCGGTCTCGGCCTGGGACTGAGCACCTGGCTCAGCAACTTTATCCACGACACCACCGTGTCGCAGACCGAGAGCACAGCCCAGTACTCCATGCGACTGGTAATGAACGACATCGGAGTCACCCCACAGCAGAAGGCAGCACTCACCGCGCCGCAGTACGCCGCAGTCACCAAACTGTTGCAGGCCATGGTCGCCACCGAGACCTACGAGGGAGCCGTCGCCTGGGGTCCCGCACATTCGGTCGCCTACGCCGCCGAGGCAGGCCGAACAGGTCGCACCGAGAAGGCACGACCCGAAGTCGATCAAGCGATGCAAGGTCGCGTCACTTCCATTGTCGTCGGTCGAGCAAGTCCTGCGATACCAGATGCCACCGAACGGGCAGCCATCGCCCGCTACGGCCCCACACTGGAAACCTTCGTGCCAGTCCGCATCGCCGGTCATGTCGCCGCCGCGGTCGAGTTCTACCGGCAGTGGCGTCCCGTTCAGTCGCAGATCAACCGTGAAACTAAGCAAGCCTTCTGGCTTGTCACCGCCGGTCTTGCTGCGCTTTGGCTCGGGCTCATGCGGCTCGTGGTCCATGCTTCCCGAAGGCTCCGGCAGCAGGCGCGTACCAACCGGCATCTCGCCTCCCACGACCCCCTCACCGGCCTGCCGAACCGGCAGCTCCTACGCCAGCGGACCACTTCCGCGCTCAAGCAGGCGGCGAAACGCCGTGGTTCCGTCGCCCTGCTACTGCTAGACCTCGACCGTTTCAAGGAAGTCAACGACACCCTCGGCCACCACTTTGGGGACTTGCTGCTGGAGCAGGTCGGTCCACGGCTCAACGCGGTGATCCGCAACGTCGATTCGATCGCCCGCCTCGGGGGCGACGAGTTCGTCATCCTGCTCGCCGAACTTGATGATCCCGTCAGAGCAACGGCGATCGCCGAACGGGTCGTGACGGCACTATCCGAGTCATTCCTCCTTGACGGCGTCAGCGTGGACGTTGAGGTCAGCATCGGCATCGCCGTGAGCCCCGGTCACGGCACCACCTTCGACGAGCTTCTCCAGCACGCCGACATCGCTATGTATGCGGCGAAGACCGCAGGTAATGGGTACGCCAGCTACTCACCCGACGGTGACCACGCCAGCACCCAAAAGCTCGCTCTGCTCGGCCAACTGCGTCAGGCTCTCCAACCACCGTCGCAGCTATGCCTGCACTACCAGCCCAAGGCAGATCTCGTCACCGGCGAAGTCGTCGGCCTGGAAGCCCTCGCCCGCTGGCAGCATCCGACCCGCGGCCTACTCCCGCCCTCCGAGTTCATCCCACTGGCTGAACGCACCGGGCTCATCGGGCCACTCACCACCGAGGTACTGCAACAAGCACTGGCGCAGATCCGATCGTGGAACGCTGCCGGACTGCACCTGCCCGTCTCAGTGAACATCTCCACCCGATCGCTCGACGAGGCACTCCCCGGCCTCATCCGCGGGCTACTCCAGGCCAACCGGGTGCCAGCCAGTCAACTCGAACTCGAGATCACCGAAAGTGCCGTCATGGCCGACCCCGACCGGGCAATCGCAGTACTCACCCGGCTACGGGCGCTCGGCGTCAACCTTTCACTTGACGACTTCGGCACCGGCTACTCATCGATGGCCTACCTCAAAGGTCTCCCAGTTCAGGAGCTGAAGATCGACCGCTCCTTCATCACCGGTATGACCGCCGACTCCGCCGACACCAGCATCGTCAAATCCTGCGTAGATCTCGCCCGAAACCTTCGCCTGACCGTTGTCGCCGAGGGCGTTGAGACATCCGCGGTCTGGGACCAGCTCACCGAACTCGGATGCAACTTCGCACAGGGCTACTACCTGACACCGGCCCTACCGCCCGACCAGATACACGCCTGGATACTCGAGCGATCCCATCGCGGGGAAACAATGTCATCCACAGCTACCGAGCAGGCTGGCGACTGTCTATGAGCGCGTCGGACAGCGAGAGCCACCTACGCCCAACCCCGGCAGTGAATACGGCTCCCGATCCTGTCGCCGACGGTTACGGCTTGCGCGACACGGCGGCACCGGCGACCCTGCCTCGACCGAATCCGCTTGCGTGCAGTTGACGGTGGCTGTGACGCAAGCTCAGGGATACGGACCCATCCCCGACCCAGCCATCCAGTCTCATTGGGTCACGGCGCTGTCAGATTTCGAGCAGTCCTCCGTCGACTGCGCTGCTGGAATCACGAGCACGGACACTGCGACGATCCAAAAGGCCACCTCCGAGTTGGATGCCGGGACAAGTGAGCTGAATGAGGCCACAACGGCCGTCAAGGCTCTCCAGTAGCCAGCGCCTGGCACTGGCCCGTAGCGCGTGAAATGGCAGAGGCGAGCCGCAGAGCGGATGTTCGCCGGGAGTGCAGTTAACTGGTTCTGTCGGTGCCCGCCGCCACGGTTTCTTCGTGACCTTCGAACCGGGTGATCTAGTCGAGCGCCGCTACGGCCACAGCGAGCACCGCTTCGGACGCATACTCAGCCGGGTCCGCGAGGGCTACGACACCTGGTACGTGACTGGCGGCATCGGCAGCACGTTTTGCGACAACGGACGAGATCTCCGCCTGCTGTCGCGCGATGGCGCAAGCGCACCACCTATCGAGCAGCCCGGTTCATCGTGAGCCTGACCGGCCTGTTGCTAGTCCCCGCGCCGCTATTCGGTACCGCGACTTCACGGTTCTCACATAATTTCCAACCCGCACGGGGCACGCTGCCTCACGCCTGGAATGCCTGCTAATTCACACTCCCCGCAGTCCATTGGATACGTCCTGCGCGTTCGCGACCAGCGGTGATACTCGGCCGATTTGCCCATTTTCGGAAAAGCCCCTTAGCGGGGGGCGTTTGCTGCGACGATCCGGTCATGACGAAAAAGCCTTGGGGGGTCGTAAGCCTTGCGGCTGTGGCCGTGGTGCTTCCGATGGCGCTGAGCAGCTGCACAAACCCGAACGCGTTTGCCAACTGCACGGCAATGCACGGTAAGTACCCGCATGGCGTGGGCCAGGTGGGAGCCGTTGATCACGTGACCTCGGGAACGCCGGTCACCAACTTCTATCGGTCGAACACCATTTACAGCCTCAACACTGGACTCGACCGCGATCACGACCATGTCGCGTGCGAAGCACACTAACGGCTGAACGCAGCTCCGAATTTGGCTCAACGCGCCCGGTGTGCAACAGGTCTCGCGCACCTGGGACCAACGCCACTGGGCGTCTAGCACATGCCGGATAACGCTGATTTGTACGAGCGCTACCACGACACGCCGACCCCGCCGATGTGGCAGTGGGGCCTACCTGCTGAACGGAACCTGTTGTGAGAATTATTTGGCCGCTTGTCGTCTGGGCCCGACATCACCGCAATATGACTATCGGATTGGCGGTTGTTGCTGCGCTGCTGCTCGTCGGCGGAATCGGAAGTGCCGTCTCCTCCAAGAAGACTGGCTCGACAGCCACAGTTGCCCCAGTAGTCACCGAAGCGCCGAACACGGACGCTCCGAACCCGTTCGCCTCCAGCTCGTCACCACCAACTCCGTCACCAAGGCTGTCGCACAGCCCCACACCCGCACCAGTCGCCAGTCCCAAGCCGTCCGCCGCGGTTAGTCCGACTAGCGCACCGCTCTTGGTCACAACCGCTACCGGAGCAATCGAGCCGGATAGGGCCTTGACTCCGGGCGAGGTCTTCCCCGCTGCGACTGCCGCGGTTGTGTGCGTCTCGGGATACTCGGCGTCCGTCCGCGATGTACCGGATTCGGTGCGCTATGCGGTGTTCGCCGCCTATCACATCGACTACTCGCTGCACTCGAACTACGAACTCGACCATCTGATCTCGCTTGAGTTGGGTGGTGACAACTCACAGGCGAATCTCTGGCCCGAGCCGCTCAATGGTGCCGGGGGTGCAAAGGTGAAAGACACGCTCGAAAACAAACTCCACGCGCTCGTTTGCTCGGGTCAGATCGCGCTCACTGAGGCACAGCAGGCTATCTCCGGCGACTGGGCAACCGCTTATGCGAAGTACGCCGGAACTACCGTGGTGTATCCGACTCAGGCACCCCCGCCGGTCTACACGCCACCGGCCCCCGTGTACACAGCACCAGCGCCCGCGCCTCCCCCGGCGGGAGGGCCAACAGCAGTCTGCAACGACGGAAGCTACAGCTACTCACAGACCCATTCAGGGACCTGCTCCCACCACGGCGGTGTAGCGCGATGGCTCTGACGAGAACAGTGGGAGGAAGACGCGGGTACAGGGTGGACCCGACTCCAAGGGAGCGTGCGTGGGAATCGCTAGCTTGCGGACCGGCAACTAGCGACAGACAAAGCTGAGATGAGCAGGAGCAGCGCCCATGGAACAGTCCCGGTCAATGTCCAGGCGAGAGGCCTGGAAGATTCGCCGTAGTGAGCGAGGCGCCTCTCCGAGAACGCCGCGATACGACACTTACATCGACAAGGCCGAGCTGCCATCGCTCTTACCGTCAATCCTGCTGATTCCGGTCCTGGTCTTGCCTGAAGTCACATATGTAGGGGCCGCGTGGACGCCGTACTTAAAACTGTCGGCTACGTGATTTGGGCTGCGTTCGTTGCCGATTCCCTCATTCGCCTGAAGATTTCCGGCGACCGGCGGGGCCTTGGGCAGATGAAGGACGGGAGTTCTTGCCCGAAGCGAACCGACACAAGCCGCTCGTCGAGTTGGGTGGCTACGTGCTAAACCTCGACCGTGCGAGTCACTTATATCGACTGGGCGCGCGTCGCCTCGGATGAGTTCGAAGATCTCGTCGCCGCCGTCATGGCTGAGGTTTTCCCAGACTCCCAAGCGATCGACGGTAGTGGTGGAGACGCCGGGCGCGACGTCCAGGTCAGAACGTCAGCCGGCCTTCACTGGTACGACGCCAAGTGCTTCGCAGCGAGACTCGGCCATACGCAGAGACGCCAGATCGAAAGGTCCTTACATACGGCGCTCAGAAGATCGCCCAAGCGTTGGACGGTCGTGGTAGCCCTCAAACCCACGGACTCGGAACTCTCATGGTTCGAGGGTCTTGACCATCCTCGCGACGTCGAGATTCGCCTACTCGACAGGATCTGGCTGGAGGCGCAACTGGCAAAGCGACAGCACTTGGTGCGCGCCTACCTACGTACCTTCCGGGACACGATGATTGAAGTAGCCGCTGAATTTAGTGCCGAACAGGCGCTGCTCACTGGGGGCCTTCCGGATGCCTTGAGTAGATTCGAAAAGCTTCAGGCCTTGACAGATACGGTCGATCCCAACTTTCGCTTCGGCGTGGCCACTCGATCAGATGGTGGTATTGACGTCACGGTCAATCCGAGAAACAAGGAGGCGGCCGGATCGCTGACTGCTGAGTTTAGCGTGCTGAGAGAACAAATGGCCAAAACCGCACCCTCGTTGGCGGAACAGGTTAAGGAGGTTCTCGACTTCGGCGGTTCAGTCGAGATCCCTCCTGAGTACATCTCGAAGGCGGCTATAAATCTGCCGGCAGGGCTGGGCGCACAGATTAATTCACCTGGCCTAGCCTCTCTCAAGCTAAGCCCCACCCCAGAGGACGAGGCCTTCGAGGCAAACGGGTGGCTCCAAGTCGAGACCGCGCGAGGGCGTCGACTTGATCGACTTCCCATCATCTTCCGGGGAATTGCCAGAGGCCGCTTGGGAACGAAGTTGGAGGGACGCGATTCGGATGGTGTCCTCGGCCTGGTGATCCGCATTCCATTTGCTGGGCAGTCAAGGGCCACGCTGGAGGTCGGAGACATTCGCGAACGCGCACCCGTTGAGATCTTGCCGACCCTCCGGTTTCTAAACTTAGTGCGGAGCCCGCACAAGGTGTCAATCTGGATCAACGGCTCGCCGCTTGCAAGTACGCCAGCCGGTGAGTACGCGGCGGATGGAATAGCTCCGTCAGACGATCAAGTGGCAGCTTTGGAGGCGTTGGACCTCATAAATCAGACGTTCCACCTTGATCTACGGCTGCCAGACGAGGTCTCCAAAGAAGACTGGGATCTCGTTCTCGCCATTGGGCGACTGCTGAGAGACGGATACTCAACGCTGCCCATTTTCGTAAAGCGCCTTCCACTATCTGGCGAAACTCTAGCGAATTTCGTCTCGAACCTCGGCGATGACGTTGGAATGATCGGATTGGATATGAATCTTCACATCCGGATCCCGTTTCAACCGTCCACCGATCACTACCTCGTCTGTCAGGCGAGATTTATCGAGACTCTCGACGAGTCGACATGGAGTCTGTCGAGGTTGCGCTCCGAGCTAGAGCACGCCCTAGCCAGCGGCTTGACCATCGAGGTGCCTCTGAGGCCAGTTGACTCCGCAGCGAACGTCGCCACTCGGCCTGGCGATCCTGTCAGCTGAAGATCGCCGGCGGCAAGCCTCAGGCCGTTGCCCAATGTTGGAGCGGCGTCACTTGGACGGCGGGCAAGCACGCTGAGAGCCAGATCCACCCATTCGGGTCTGCTGATTTAGATGCTCAGCCGCTCTTCTGGCGAGGACCAACAGATGGCTGTGAGGGAGCGCCTCGGCTGGGTCATGAAGCTGACGAACCCCCGCCAGCCGTTCACGCATGGATGATGAGTCGACGGCGCAGAGGTAGGCCAGAAGGTCGACCCCGAACGTTTCCAGAAGCAAGGCCTCGGCCGTGTCGAGCCCTTGACTCTCGTCGTCCACGCAAGCAGTAAATCGCGGAGCGACGAGCGGGCCAGGTTTGATACCCGCCGTGATACCAAGCGAACCGAAACGGGCTGGAACGGACTCTAAGCCGATGATCTTGCAGAGCAGCTAACGCGCTGCTCCGCGGCACTATTCAGGACTAGCCCGCAACGGACTGAAAGCCCTTCTAGCGGCGTTCGAATCCCCCCTTCCGCACCGGGTGATGGCGCGAGTCAGTCCTCAGCCGCCGGGACCGCCGGCCTCGATCAGCCGGCGGGCGGTGAGCCGAACGCGGAGGGATCTGACCCACGCGGCGCCGGCCGAGGCGATGAAGTCGGCGTACTGGCGCCTGCCGCTGGCACCGATCCGCACCCAGCCTCGTAGGGCAGCTTGCCTGCCGGGGGCATCGAGGCTCCCGATCTCGGCGGCGAGTTCCTCGGGCATCCCGGCAACCCAGAAGCTCCCCCGCTCGCCCACTCAGGCATGCGTGCCCATCGGACTTTTGGCTGAAACAGTGCTCAGGAGTGTTGTTTCCGGTAATTCGCGCCACGTTCGCGACATCTGACCGCGAAAACACCCTAACGACCCAAAGAGAACACGATTGGCCGATACTTCCAGCCTGCCAGCGTCCCGACGTTCCAAACGTCAATCGCCGCAACCCCGCGATGGGCTGTCGAAGGGAATGCCGAAGGGAACATGGTGGTCTTCCTCATTGGCCTCGGAGCCTGGACGCTCTGCGCCGGCATCTGTCTCGCTTTGGTCGTGCTGATCTGCCGTGGTGGTCAGCTCGAAGACCACATGGTTGCGCAACACGCAGATGCCTTCCGCCAGGACGGCGACGCTGCTCGCCATCCGCTCCCGCTGGCGATGGGCGAGGGCTTCGTCCCGCGCAGCGCTCTCGACGACGTGATGAGGGCGGCGGACCCAGCCGGGATCTAGCCGGGCATCACCAGTCGCCTGCGCCACGGCGCAGATACGGTCGGCCTCAACACCGGTTCGTTCCTGTGCCGCGAAAGAGGTCATATGCCCACCAAGTTCCTGCTCGATGAGTCCCAGCTCCCGACGCACTGGTACAACCTGGTCGCCGACCTACCGGCCCCGCCCGCTCCGTACCTGCATCCGGCGACGCGCGAGCCCATCGGTCCCGCCGATCTCGCCGGCCTGTTTCCGATGGCGCTCATCGGCCAGGAAGTCACCACTGAGCGCTACGTCCCGATCCCCGAGGAAGTGCGCGAGATCTACCGGCTGTGGCGCCCGTCGCCCCTGTACCGCGCGCACCGGCTCGAGCAGGCGCTCGGCACTCCGGCCCGGATCTATTACAAGTACGAGGGTGTCAGCCCGTCGGGGAGCCACAAGTCGAACACGTCGGTGGCGCAGGCGTTCTACAACGCCCAGGAGGGCGTGCGGCGGCTGACGACCGAGACCGGTGCCGGGCAATGGGGCACCGCGCTGGCGATGGCGTGCACGATGTTCGGGCTCGAGTGCGAGGTCTGGCAGGTGCGGGCTTCCTACGACGCGAAGCCCTATCGCCGCGTCATGATCGAGACGTTCGGTGGCACCGTCCACCCGAGCCCGTCGGAGCTGACCGAGGCCGGACGCGGCTTCCTCGCCGCCAATCCCGATACGCCCGGCAGTCTCGGCATGGCGGTGAGCGAGGCGGCCGAAGCAGCGGCCACCCGCGAGGACACCCATTACGCGCTCGGCAGCGTGCTGAACCACGTCCTGCTGCACCAGACCGTGATCGGCCAAGAAGCGCTGCTGCAGCTGGAGATGGCCGGCGAGAGCGCCGACGCCGTCTTCGGGTGCGCCGGCGGCGGATCGAACTTCGGCGGCCTCGCGTTCCCCTTCCTGCGCGGCAATCTGGCCGGAGAGACCCGGGTGCGCGCCGTCGCCGCCGAGCCGACGGCATGCCCGTCGCTGACGAAGGGCACCTTCGAGTACGACTTCGGCGACGTGGCCGGTCTGACGCCGCTGATGAAGATGCACACGCTCGGCCACGACTTCGTGCCCGACCCCATCCACGCCGGCGGCCTGCGCTATCACGGCATGTCGCCGCTGCTGAGCCACGCGTACGACCTCGGCCTCATCGAGGCGGTCGCGTTCGACCAGCGGGACGCCTTCGACGCCGGCGTGCTCTTCGCCCGTAGCGAGGGCATCGTCCCCGCACCCGAGTCGAACCACGCCATTGCCGCCTGCATCGACCACGCCAAGCTGTGTACGACGACCGGTCGGGACGAGGTGCTCGTCATCGGATTGTCCGGGCACGGGCTGCTCGACCTGGCCGCTTACGACGCGCATCTGCACGGGGAGTTGCCCACCATCGACGGCCTTTAGAGTCTTGGGGCTCGTCTTCGTCACTGGCAACTCCGGAACGGGCAAGTCAGCCGTCCGCGCGGAGCTGGCAAGGCGCGGCTACCGCAGCTTCGACACCGACGAGGACGGCATCGCCGTGTGGCGGAGTCGAGCGACCGGCGAGCAGGTCGAGTATCCGGGTGACGCCCATCATCCTGACGACTGGCTCGAACATCACGGATGGATGATCGACCGGTCGCGCGCCGAGGAGCTGGCGGCCCTGGCGCGCGACCGGCCGGTTTTCCTGTGCGGCTCGGTCGAGAACGAGAGCGATGTCTGGGAGCTGTTCGACACCGTCGTCTGCCTCGTCCTCGATGAGCGCACCCTTCGCGAGCGCGTTGCGACGCGATCCACGAACGCATTCGGCAAGAGACCCGCAGAACTCGCAGCGATCCTGCGCTGGAACCCGACGCTGGAGGCGACCTACCGCCGAGCCGGGGCGCACGTCGTCAACGCCGATCGGCCACTGGCTGAGGTCGTTGACCACGTTCTCGCCGCTGCGGGGTTCTGACGCACTCGCGTGCGGTGGCTCAGGCGTCGATGGCCTGGGCGTGCTTTCCGTTGCTGCTGATGGAGATCTTGCGCGGCTTGGCACGCTCGGCGACCGGGATGCGCAGGGTCAGGACGCCTGCGTCATAACTCGCGGCGATGCGCTCGGTGTCCAGCGTCTCGCCGAGGAACAGCTGCCGGCTGAACACCCCGCGCGGCCGCGCGGACGCGACGAGCTCGACGCCATCGTCCCGCCGGGGTGCGCGCTCGGCATCGCAGCCGGTCGCGCCGGCGTGCCCATGGTGCCGAAGACCTGCTGGCTCAGCCGGTCGAGCCAGGGATGGTGCTTCACCTCGAGCAGGAGAACGCCGTACTCCGGGCCGCCCGCGACCAGCCGCCTTGGCTCCGAACTGCGCCGCTTCGCTCCCTCAAGCCCGGCCGGTCGCGTTCTGACTGAGCGGTACTCAGGCCACCGCCGACCAGAAGCAGGGCTACTGGCTGCCTCTGGCGTGCGACAGATCCCACTGCGGGTCAACCGCGAATTCGCCTGCCGCTTCGGCGAATTCGCCGAGTGCCGCGACCAACCGTTTGCGTGACGCTTGCGGCAGGCGATCCAGAATGGTCTCGATCTCACGCTGACGATCGCTATTGACCTGGTCGACGAGTGCTTTTCCGCTCGGCGTCAGTTTGAGCACCAGGAACCGGCGGTCGGCCGGATGGTCGTGACGCGAGAGCAGTCCCTTGGCGACGAGCTGGTCGCACATCCGGGTGCCGGTCGACGGATGAACCCCAAGAGCGGCGGCCAGCTCGTGCAACGCCAGCTGGCCCTCGCGCGAGACCACCACCATGAGCCGCCACTGCGGCACGGTGACGACGCCCTCGACCTGAGCCAGCGACCTCGCTGCGACCGCCACCAGCGCTCGCGAGGCAAAGAGCACCGCCTGAGCGTCGGTGCCTGACGTTTTCGTCATGAAATCTCAATATCACGGCCCGATGAAATTTCGGCTCGAGACGACCCGAACGGGTCAAGCTTTGAGCGAGGCGTCTATCGATGCGGCGACGACGGGCTCCAGCCACTTCACGTACGTGTTCGTGAGGTGGTTGTCGTCGCGATACATCACAAGATTGCCGGCGATGACGGGACAGCTGTCCTTGTTGCACACCCACGGCGCGGTCGGTACGAAGTAACCGCCCGCGGCTTCGACCGCCAGCTGTTCGGCGCGACCGCCCAGGTAGTTGACCGCGGCGCCGGTCGGGACCGCGCACGCCTGAGCGTCGTCGAGATGGACCGAAACGCAATCGGGGACGTCCCCCGCGGGCTTGGCAGTCGCCCCGAAGACGAGCACCCTCGCACCGGCTGCACGGAGCTGCCTCACCGTTTGCGCGAGGCCGGAAAGCCACTGCTCGCTGTAGACGCGGAAGCCGTACTCCGGGCCGTAGTGCCGGGCCGCGTCGACGATGACGAGCGCCGGATGTTCCGCAGCGATCCGCGCGATCGTCTGGGTACGCCACTGCTCGCAATCGGTGAAGTCGCGGCCGAGCACGGGACTGAAGATGGGGACGAGAACCGGCGGGCAGGTGGCCTTGGTCAGGTTCTCGAAGCGCCAGTGCTTGGCGTTGGCGTACTCGTCGATGGCAGGAAACCACTGTGCCGCATGGGAATCTCCGAAAGCCACGATCGTTCGGGTGGCCGCGGTATCGCCGTAGACGCACGGCGGCGACGTGGCCGACGTGAACGACAGGTCGCATCCGTCGAAGAAGGGGCGCTGCTTGTCGGTACGCACGTTGGAAAGCGATGGGGTCAGGTTCGACGGAACGCCGTGCAGGTCTGCCGCGGCGGTCAGGACCCGTTGCAGCGGCTTCTCGAGATTGTCCACCGCGGCGAATCGTGACGGCGCTGCGTGCGCCGCGGAGGCGTGCACCGTCGTGCCCTGGGCGACACCGGGCAGCTGCGGAGTGGCCACGGCGGCGCCATGACCGGTGGGACGGGGGGCGGTCTGGATCGCGAAAACCGCGATGAGGGCGGCGACCCCGCTGAGCGCCACGCCCGCGGTGATGCTGGCTCGTGGCGCCCGGATCAGCCGCCGCGCATGCCGGAAAGGGTCCTCGACCAGGCGTTGGGTGAGATAGGCCAGCCCGAGGCTGAGCGCCACCAGGAACATCCGCGCCATGAAGCTGTGGCCGATGAGCACGGCGCCGAGGACCAGCGCCGGCCAGTGCCAGAGGTACCACGCGTAGGAGACGCGTCCCAGCGACTGCATCGGCCGGGTTCCCAGCAAGCCGGTCGGCCCTCGCCTGGCGGACCCTCCCGAAGCAGCACCGCCGGCGATGAGGGCGGCGCCGCCCAGGACGGGGACGGTCGCTGCCAAGCCGGGGAAGGGCGTCGACGCGCCATAGCTGAAGACGGCCCAGCCGATGGCGGCGAGGCCCGCCCAGCCGAGCAGCGCCGCGCCGGCCCGGGGCAGGCGCGCGAGCGGTGAACCGGCCAGCGCCAGCAAGCCGCCGAGCGCGAGCTCCCAGGCACGCGTCGGAAGCAGGTAGAACGCGGTCGGCTCGGACGTGTGCGTCAACCAGACGCAGGCGATGAGCGACGCGGCAGCGACCACCGTGACGACGCCGATCATCGCGGCGCGCGCCCGCTGCCGCCCGAAGGCCGCGGCCCCGTGCAGCAGGGCGGGCCAGATCAGGTAGAACTGCTCCTCCACCGACAGCGACCAGTAGTGCTGATACGGGGTCGGATTCGGATGCGCCCCCAGGTAGTCCGTGCTTTGCGCGGCGAAACGGAAGTTGGCCACGAACAGCGCCGCAGCCACCGCGTCGCGCGCCGCTCCGGGGACCTGCAGCGGCGGCAATACGACGTAGGAGACCAGCAGCGTGACGAGCAGTGCCAGGATCGCCGCCGGCAGGATGCGCCGCGCACGCCGGGCGTAGAACTCCCGGAAGGACACTTTTCCTGTCCGCTCGACATCGGTGACGAGCAGCCCCGTGATCAAGAAGCCGGAAATCACGAAGAACACGTCGACGCCGATGAATCCGCCGCGCAGGCCGGGGAAGCCGGAGTGATATGCCACGACCGCGACCACGGCCACCGCGCGCAAGCCCTGCACGTCCGGCCGGAAGCCCGCCTTGCTACGCACCGGCGCGGGGACGTCGCGGATCACCGGCGGATCGGCAAGACCGACCGCGTCGTGGGGCACCGGGCCAGCGTCGCGCGTTCACCCCCGACGGCGCGTGCGCGACACGGCGAAGTGTGAGGTCGAGTTCGATGGCGACCCGTCCGCCGGGCACAGCGCCACGAAGGGTTGGCTCCGCCCGGCCGAGCCGATATAACGCTGTTACGCAATCGCGTAGCAGAGAGGCCATGCCGTGCAGGTCATCGACGTCGACAGTCATTGGGAGACCGCGGACTGGGGCTCCAGGGAGCACCCCCTTTCCCCGTGGCTCGACCAGCTTCCTCGTGACCCCGTCGAGATGCTCGCCTACGGCATCGCCGGCGATCTGCTGCGGGCGCTCCCCGAGGGCCGGCGGCCCGACGGGCGCACGCTGCTACCGGGCTTGGTGCGGGTGGCCGAGGAGCGCGGCGGGCCGATCATCCTGCACCCGCAGCACGATTCGACCGCCGGGGAGCGGGCCGCCTGGATGGATCGGGTGGGCATCGATCACTGCCTGGTTAACCCGGGCGGGTACTGGCAGCTGCTGGACTTCCTCGGCTCCGAGCGGGCCGCCGCCGCGGCCCGCTGCAATGACTACCTCGCCGAGCAACTCGCCGACCAATCCGATCGGCTGCACGGCGTGGCCGTCGTCGAGCTCAGCGATCTCGAGCAGGCCCCGAGCGCGCTCGAACGGGCCCGGGCGCAGGGTCATCGCGCGTTCTTCCTCTATACGGTCAACGGCCGACCGCCGGGCGACCTCCCGCCGGGCCATCCGGCCTGGGATCCGGTCTGGACCGCCGCTACCCGGCTGGGCATGCTGGCCGTCATTCACGTCGGCAACACGGCGGCGGACTTCGGGGGATGGGCCGACATCGGCTGGGATCTGCCGGGCGGCGGTGGCGTCACCGCGCTGACGCGACTGGCTAACACGCAACGCATCCACGTGGCGCAGAACCTGCTGGTCTCCCTGCTCTATGGCGGGGTGTTCGATCGGCACCCGGATCTCACCGTCGTGCTCGAGGAGATGAAGGTGGGCTGGCTGCCGTCGTTCGTGGATGCGTGCACGCGGCAATCGCTTCCTTCGCTGGGCCTCGGCGACTGGCCGTACCCGGTCAGCGGCGGCGACATGCTCCGGCACAACGTGAAGATCACACCGCTCCCCGGCTTCGGCGACGTGGAGGCGCTGGATGTCGTCAAGCGCCTGCCCGAGATGTGCCTGTTCTCCTCGGACTACCCGCATCAGGAAGGCAACGCCGACCCGATACGGCTCTACGGCCCCGCACTCGACGCGCTCGGCCCCGAGCTCCGCGAACGGTTCCTCGGCCGCAACGCGGCTGAGGCCTTCGCGCGCACCGGCGATCCGCTGTGACCACCGGCTCCCAGGCGATCCTCAACCGGATCATGGCCGGCTGAAGATCACTTCCGGGGCCGCTGTGCAGGCGATTGTCACAGAACTTACAGCTGGCAGCGGTAACGTCATGCTGGTCCGTCCCCCTTTCCGGAGCCGAAATCGGCGCCGGCTCGGACGTGGGAGCCCATCGTCGTCGTCACGTCAACCCAGGAAGCGTCGCCTCCGGGTCTCACCCCAGATGCCCCTGTGCGCAAGCGCCGCCGGTCCCTTTGGGGGCGGCTGGTCTACCTCGTTGCGGGCCTGCTCTCACTCGTTGTGCTGCTGGGGAGCGTCGGTGGATTCGTCGTCGTCAAATATTTCGACGGTTCGGTCGCCCGGGTCAAACTGGACCTCGGCAGTGCGCAGGACCGGCCGGCCGCGACTGCGATCGGTTCGCAGAACTGGCTGCTGGTCGGAACGGACAGCCGCGCCGGAAGCGACGGCGAATTCGGCACCGGGATCTACGGCGCCCGCAGTGACACGACGATCCTGGCGCACCTGGACGCCGACGGCACGACCACGAACATCTCCATCCCGCGCGACACCCTCGTCACCATTCCCGAGTACGAGGACAGCAGCCATGTCGTGCATCCGGCTCATCAGGACAAGTTCAACCAGGCCATCTTCCTGGGCGGCCCGTCGCTGCTGGTGCGCACCGTCGAGAAGATGTTCCACGTGCAGGTCGACCACTACGTGTCCGTCGACCTCGAAGGCCTGAAGAAGATCAGCACCCTGCTCAACGGGGTCGAGGTGTGCATCAAGCCCGCGCCGGCAAGCGCCAATGAAGACAACGGGCAGCTCACCAACATCAACGACGGCTACAGCGGCTTCCACGGCCACTACGGCGTCCAGAAGCTGGCGGGCGAGCAGGCCGTCGACTTCGTCCGCCAGCGTCATGGCCTGCCCAACGGCGACATCGACCGCATCAAGCGCCAGCAGCAGTTCCTCGGCTCGGTGTTCCGCACGGCCACCCAGGTCGGCCTGCTGTTCAAGCCCGTCGCCGTGGCCAGGCTGCTCGGCGCCTTCGGCAAGGCACTGACCCTCGACGAGAGCACGTCCCTGACCGATCTGGAGACGCTCGGCACCCGCCTTCGCGGCGTCGACCCCAGCAAGGTGCTCTTCGAGACGGTGCCGCAGCGAGGCTTGGAGACGACGGACACCGACCTCGGCACCATCGTCATCCAGGACACCATTCCCACGCTGATCCCGAACGGTCAGGGCTACAACGTCGGCAGCGTTCAGATCCTCGAGCAGGGCCAGTTCGACAAGATGATCGCCAAGATCCGTGACCTGGGCACCACGACGAGCACCGGGGCCGTCGGCAGCGCATCGGCCAACAACGTCCAGGCCATCGGAGTGGACGTCGACCCCTCTCAGGTGCCGGTCACGATCGAGGACGGGGTCGGCGAGGTGGGTCTGGCGAACCGGGTGACCACCGCGCTGGCCAAGGACGGCTTCCCCACCGGCGTTCCAGGGCCTGCGGCCACCACCGGCTACACCCGCTCCCAGGTGCACTACGCGCCCGGCAACAAGGCGGCGGCGCAAACGGTCGCCACCGCCGTGCCCGGCGCGGTGCTGGTCGAGGATGCGCAGGTGACCACGGGCGTCGTGCTGATCGTCGGGTCGAACTTCAGCAAGGTGGTGCCGGTGAGCGTCACCGCCCCCGTCAGCAACCCGTCGACGGGTCAGACGCCGACGACGAACACCAACCCGCCGCCGCCGGTGTCCGCGGCGTCGCAGGACAACAGCTGCACCTACTAGGCGGCACCTCTAGGGCGAGCTAGCCGAGCAGCTCGGTGAGTCGGGCCGCGAGAGCCCGAAACGCCCGCCCGCGGTGGCTGATCGCGTCCTTGTCCGCCGGGCTCATCTCGGCCGTCGTGCGCGTCTCGCCGTCGGGAACGAAGATCGGGTCGTAGCCGAAACCGCCGGTTCCCCGCGGCTCGAAGAGCAGGCTCCCGCGGACCTCACCGCGCAGCACCTCCTCCCGCCCGTCCGGGAAGGCCACGGCGGCGGCGCAGACGAACGCGGCGCCCCGCCGCTCGGGCGGGGTCTCGCGCAGCTGCGCGAGCACCAGCTGAAGGTTGGCGTCGTCACGGGTCGGATCCTCGGACGGCAATCCCGACCAGCGCGCCGACAGCACACCCGGGCATGCCGGAAAGGGCATCGACGGCGAGCCCGCTGTCGTCGGCCACCGCAATCAGCCCCGTCGCGGCGGCGGCGGCGTGCGCCTTGAGCAGCGCATTCTCCTCGAACGTCACCCCGCTCTCCGCAACGTCGGGCGCGGATGCGGGCAGCCCGACCAGCTCGTAGGCCGGCCCGAGGATGCGCCGTAGCTCAGCGAGCTTGCCCTCGTTGCGGCTCGCGAGTACGAGCGTGGCGCGCGGCTGCCCGCTCACTCAGCGAGCGCGGCTTTTTGTGCCGCCGCCAGCGACGCGCATCCACTCACGGCGAGCTCGAGGAGCGCGTCGAGCTCGGCCCGGTCGAACGGCACGCCTTCCGCCGTTCCCTGCACCTCGACGAACCGCCCGTCGCCGGTGACCACGACGTTCATGTCGGTGCCGGCCCGCACATCTTCCTCGTAGCAGAGGTCGAGCCGGGGTTCACCGTCGATGACGCCGACGCTCACGGCCGACACCGACGCGACCAGAGCCGAGTCCTTGCCGAGCGAGTGGATCGCATCGGCGAGCGCGACGTAGGCGCCGGTGATGGCTGCGGTGCGGGTGCCGCCGTCGGCGACGAGAACGTCGCAGTCGATCGCGATCGTGTTCTCGCCCAGCGCGGCCAGGTCGACGCAGGGCCGCAGCGCCCGCCCGATCAGCCGGCTGATCTCCTGGGTACGCCCGCCGACCTTGCCTTTCACCGACTCGCGCTGGTTACGGGTGTTGGTGGCGCTCGGCAGCATCGCGTACTCGGCCGTCACCCAGCCGAGGCCGCTGCCCCGGCGCCAGCGCGGAACCTCCTTCTCCACGCTGGCGGCGCACAGCACCCGGGTCTCGCCGAACTCGATCAGCACGGACCCGGCCGGGTGCGGCTGCCATCCCCGCTGCATGCGGACGGCCCGCAGCTCGTCGTTGGCGCGGCCGCCCGGGCGGCCGCCTTCAGCTGTAGCGATGCTCACGTGAGGGGGTTATCCACTTCAGACGTCGTAGCTCGCGCCGGGCTCGGCGCAGAGGATCTCCCCCGAATACTGCCCGGTCGCCTCGTCCTTCAACTGGTCCGGGTTGGCCCAGGGAACCATATGGGTGAGCAGCAGCTTGTGCGCATCGGCGCGGTGAGCGGCCTCGCCCGCGTCACGCCCGCTCATGTGGATGCCCGGCGGATTGCCGCGCGACTCCGCCCAGCTCGACTCGCACAGGAAGAGGTCGGTGTCGCGGGCGAGCTTCTCGACCTCCTCGCAGCTGCCGGTGTCGCCGCTGTAGGTGAAGGTGCGGCCGCCTGCCGTGAACCGCATGCCGTAGGCCTCGATCGGATGGCGGACCCGGTCGAGCTCGATCTCGAAGGGCCCGATCGCGCGGTGACCGGCACGGATGCCACGGAAGTCGAAGACGTCGGACAGCCCGTCCGACGGCCAGTCGTCGAACGCGCCGCACAGCCGATGGCGGGTCGAGACCGGCCCGTAAATAGGCAGCCGCGGAAGCGGCCCTTCCGGGTGGTAGCGCAGCGCGTACGAGTACGAAACGAGGTCCAGGCAGTGGTCACCGTGCAGGTGCGAGACGAGGACCGCGTTGACGTTCAGCAGCCCGATGTACTGCTGGAGCGGACCCAGCGCGCCGTTCCCGACGTCGATGAGCAGCCGGAAGCCGTCGTGCTCGATCACGTACGACGAGCACGCCGTTCCGGGACCGGGGAACGTCCCCGCGCAGCCCAGGACCGTGAGCTTCACAGCGCAGCATCCGTCACGAGCGCCGCGGTGCACATTGCTTCAAGAGCGTAAAGCCGTTGTTCGGGTCGCGTGACGCGTGTCGGGAATTTCACAATCGCGCAAGCGGCCTCGCTGCATGGGGCGCTAGACATTGGTCGCAGACCCGCGCTCACTTCGCTGCGCTCAGTCGAGTCACGATCTGCTCCTAGGCCCAGAGCTGACCTTCAAGGGCCTCTTCGGCCTCTTCGAGCGTGCCCGCGTATGCCCCGGTCGACAGGTACTTCCAGCCCCCGTCGCAGACGACGAACGCGATGTCGGCCCGCTCCCCCGCAGCCACCGCCTTGTCGGCCTGAGCGATAGCCGCGTGCAGGATCGCACCGGTCGAGATCCCGGCGAAGATGCCCTCCTGCTCGACCAGCTGGCGGGTGCGCCGAAGCGCGTCATGATGGTCGACCGAGTAGCGCGTCGTGAGCACCGACGCGTCGTAGAGCTCGGGGATGAAGCCTTCGTCGATGTTGCGCAGGCCGTAGACGAGGTCGCCGTACTGCGGCTCGGCGGCGACGATGCGCACGGCGGGCAGCTGCTCGCGCAGGTAGCGACCGACGCCCATGAGCGTGCCGGTGGTGCCGAGTCCCGCCACGAAATGCGTGATCGTGGGCAGATCGGTGAGGATCTCGGGCCCGGTCGACTCGTAGTGCGCGCGCCAGTTCGCCGGATTGCCGTACTGGTAGAGCATCACCCAGTCGGGATTGTCGGCGGCGATCCGCTTGGCGACGGCGACGGCCTCGTTGCTTCCGCCGGTGGCCGGCGAGGAAACGATCTGCGCGCCCCACATCTCGAGCAGCTGCCGGCGCTCAGCCGAGGTGTTCTCCGGCATGACGCACACCAGCCGGTAACCGCGCTGGGCGCAGACCATGGCCAGCGAGATGCCGGTATTGCCGGACGTCGGCTCCAGCACGGTCGAGCCCGGGTGCAGGCGGCCTTCCTTCTCGGCGGCGGCCACCATCCACAGCGCCGGGCGGTCCTTGATGGAGCCCGTCGGATTGTTCTGCTCGAGCTTGGCCCACAGGCGTACATCAGCCGTCGGCGACAGCCGGGGCAGTCCGACCAGTGGGGTGTGCCCGACCGAGTCGATCAGGCTCTCGAAGCGCACCGTGTCAGGCGGCGAGAGAGGACCCGCCGGCCACCGCGGGCAGGATCGTGACGGTGTCGCCGTCCTTCAAAGGGGCCTCGAGGGATCCCAGGAAGCGCACGTCCTCGTTGTTGATGTACACGTTGACGAAGCGGTGCAGCGAACCGTCGTCGGCGATGAGGCGGCCGCGAAGCCCCGCATGGCGCGCGTCGACATCGGACAGCAGCGCGTCCAGCGTGTCACCGGACGCCTCGACCAACTTCGCTCCTCCCGTGTACGTGCGGAGGATCGTCGGCACCTTTACCTGAACAGCCATGATGTCATCCTGCAACATGAGCGGGGTCTTCGTGATTCCGGCGGGAGCCGAGCCGCTAACCGATGGTGACGACTTCCTCTTCGACGGTGCCATCGACGATGCGAAAAGATCTCACCTCGGCCTGCTGCGGGTCGCGCGTCGACACCAGCACGTAGTGCGCTCCGGGTTCGTTGGCGTACGTGATGTCGGTGCGCGACGGGTACGCCTCGGTGGCCGTGTGCGAGTGGTAGATGACCACCGGCTCCTCGTCGCGCTCCTCCATGTCCTGGTAGAGCGCGAGCAACTCGGCCGAGTCGAACTCGTAGAACGTCGGCGAGCGCGCGGCATTGGTCATCGCAAGGAAGCGCTCCGGCACGCCGTCGCGGCCGGCGATCACCCCGCACGCCTCGTCCGGATGGTCACGCCGGGCATGGGCGACCATCGCGTCGAAGTGGTCCTGTGAGAGTTGCAACACGACAGCGAGATTAGTGATCGTGACGCAGCAGGGTGATCAGTCGTCGGTGAGCGCCTGCAGCAGGGAGTCCTGCAGCTCGCCCAGCCATAGGTACACCCGTAGCCGCTGGGCGCGGGGCTCGTCGACTTCGAGCGCCAGCAGCTCGTCGTAGGTGTTCTCGTCGACATCGAGCGCCGTTCCGAGCGCGAGCCGGGCATCGTTCAGGGCACCGAGCCACGCGGCGGTGGCGGCTTCGTCGAGCACGACCGATCCGCCGCCCTCCGGCAAGGAATCGAGCAGCCTCGTGGCGTTGGCGAACTTGCCGGCCCGCAGGTCGCCTTCGGTGAACCGGCGGAAGTCGCCGGCGGCGGACGGGTCGTCCCGGTAGGCATCGGGAAAAAGCCGGGCGCTGATCGGGTCGCTCGGCGGAGCCGGCCCATCGCCGTGCATCCCGACACCGCCGAGCCCGAGCTCGTGCGCCCAGGTTTCGCCGCCGGTCGACTCCGGCTCGGGCCGGACGAGGTCGGTCAGCTCGGCGATGACCTGCGAAAGTACCGCCACCTCGACCGGGTCCAGCCGGACCGCGATTCCCGCGCGGGTGCGCTTGAAGGCGCTCACTCGCCGGTGGCGCCGGTCAGGAGTCGTGGGCCAGGGTGGCCCACAGGCCGGCCCCGTGCAGCCGGTTGACGTCACGCTCCATCTCTTCCCGCGTGCCCGAGGTCACCACGGCTTTGCCGGTGTGATGCACGTCGAGCATCAGCTTCTCCGCTTTGCTCTTCGGAAAGCCGAAGAGCTGCTGGAAGACGTAGGTGACGTAGGACATCAGATTGATCGGGTCGTCCCACACGATCGTGACCCAGGGCCGCTCAGTGACGGCCTGCTCGTCTTCGCGCACCGACTCGCCAGTGCGCTCGACGGTCTCGGGCGTTGCGGTCGTCACACGTCCATTCTGCCCCTTCCGTGGCCATTCACTTCCGTAAAGTCCCGACATGCCCAGCACCGCGCTGCTGACGGACCATTACGAGCTGACGATGCTGCAGGCTGCCCTCGAATCGGGGGCGGCGCACCAGCCGGCCGTGTTCGAGGTCTTCACCCGGCGCCTCCCGCCGGGGCGGCGGTACGGGGTCTTCGCCGGGGTCGGCCGGCTGCTCGACGCGTTCGAGCGCTTCCGTTTCGGACCGGACGAGCTCGACCTGCTGCGCGAGACCGGGGTCGTGGACGCGCCGACGGCCGACTGGCTGGGCACGCACGTCAGCTCCCCGCCCAAGGTCGACATGGTGGCGCTCGCCGAGGGTGAGGCGTATGGGTCGGACTCCCCGGTGCTGGTGGTCGAGGGAACGTTCGGGCACGCCGTCCTGCTCGAGACGCTCGTGCTCTCGATCCTGAACCACGACAGCGCCGTCGCCGCTGCCGGAGCCCGGATGACCGGGGCCGCCGGCGAGCGGCCGTGTATCGAGATGGGGTCGCGGCGCACCCACGAAGAGGCCGCCGTCGCCGCAGCCCGGGCCGCCTACGTCGTCGGCTTCGAGGCGACCTCGAATCTCGAGGCCGGGCGCCGGTACGACATTCCCACCACCGGAACGAGCGCCCATGCGTTCGTGCTGGTGCACGAGAACGAACGGGCCGCCTTCGAGGCGCAGGTCGCGTCGCTCGGCCGCGGCACGACGCTGCTGGTGGATTCGTACGACGTCATGGAAGGGGTGCGGACGGCGGTGGAGGTCGCCGGGCCGGGGCTCGGCGCGGTCCGGCTCGACAGTGGCGACCTCGGAGCGCTCGCCCGCCAGGTGCGCGAGCTGCTCGACAGCCTGGGCGCGAGCGGCACCCGCATCATCGTCACCAGCGATCTCGACGAGTACGCCATCGCCGGCTTGGCCGCCGCACCGGTCGATGGCTACGGGGTGGGAACGGCGCTCGTCACCGGATCGGGTGCGCCGACGGCGAGCTTCGTCTACAAGCTCGTCGAGCGCGGCCAGGAGGCGGTGGAGAAGCGCTCGCCGGGCAAGATCTCGCGCGGCTGCCGCAAGAGCGTTGCCCGCCGGCTCAACGCGCGCGGGACGGCGGTGGAGGACGTCGTCGTCCCCGGGCGGGAGCCACCCGTGGGAGCGCGCCTGCGGCCGCTGCACGAGCAGCTGGTGCGCGCCGGTGAGCGCGTCGCCGACGTGAGCCTGGCCGAAGCACGGCAGCGGTGGGCGCAGTCGCGGGCCGAGCTGGCGCCGCAGGCCCTGCGCCTGTCGGCCGGCGATCCGGCGCTTCCGGCGACGTTCGAAGGCTTCTGAGCAGCTACTCCGGCGGCTGCAATTTCCGCTTGACGACCTTGCCGGTCTCGTTGCGCGGCAGCTCGGCGATGAAGTGCACCTCGCGAGGCACCTTGTGGCGGGCGAGCCGGTCTTTCACCAGTGCCTTCAGCTCGTCCTCGGTCACGGCCGGCGAGTCCTTGACGACGTACGCCACCAGCCGCTGGCCCATCTTCTCGTCGTCGACCCCGACGACCGCGGCTTCGCGGACGCCGTCGTGCTTGCCGAGCAGTTCCTCGACCTCGGCCGGGAAGGCGTTCTCGCCGCCGGAGACGATCATCTCGTCGTCGCGGCCCTCGATGAAGAGGCGCCCCTGGGCGTCGAAGCGGCCGAGGTCGCCGCTGGCGACGAGATCGCCCAGCCGGTCCTTGTCCTCGCCGCCGGTGTAGCCGGTGAAAAGTAGCGGGTTGCCGACGAAGATGCGCCCGACCTCGCCCTTGGCTACCTCGTGGCCGCCGGGGTCAACCAGCTTGATCGTCGTCCCCAGCAGCAGATGCCCCGCCGTGCCCGGCGCCTCGCGCAGATCCTTCGGCGAGGCGACCGTCGCGTACGCCACCTCGGTGGAGCCGTACAGGTTGTAGACCACGTCGCCGAACGCATCCATGAACTTGTTGGACAGCTCCCCCGGCAGCGCGGAGCCGCTGACCGCGACGACGCCGAGCGACGACGTGTCGTAGCGCCTGCGCGTGGCTTCCGGCAGTTCGAGCATCCGCTGCATCATCACCGGCACGACGACGAGCGCGCTCGCCTCGTGCTCTTCGACGAGAGCGAGCACCTGCTCGGGATCGAAGCGCCGGGTGAGCACCAGCGTGCTCGACAGGAGCAGCCCCAGCCCGAGATGCGCGAGCCCCCAGGCATGAAAGAGCGGTGCCGCGATGACGGTCGTTTCCCTTGATTTCAAAGGGATTCCGGACAGGAACGCGGCGGCCGGCTCGAGCCCTTCGACCGAGCGCGACGCACCCTTGGGCGTGCCGGTCGTTCCGCTGGTGAGGATGACCTGCCGTCCCCGATGCGCGGGACGGGTCAGGTGCGGCGCGGTGTCCGCCAGCTCGGCCAGCGTGATCTGCTCGACGTCGTCGTCGTGCCATCCGACGACCCGCAGCAGGTCGACGGGAACGTCGGCCATGAGCTTGTCGAACTCGGCGTCGTGGATGACCGCCTGCACGCCCTCGCGCTTCATGACGTCGGCGAGTTGCTCGGCACCGAACCCGGTGTTCAGCAGGACGGCATCGGCGCCCGCCTTCGCCACCGCCGACAGCGCGAGCGGCATCCATCGGGAGTTGCGCATCAGCAGCCCGACGGACCCGCCGTCGGTGACCCCCCGCTCGATCAGCCCGGTCGCGATGGCGCTGGACGCCTCGTCGACCTCGCGGAAGGACATGCAGCCGATCTCGTCGACGATGGCCGGCTGGTTCGGGAAGCGCGCCGCACCGGCCGCCCACCCCGCGGCGGGGGTGAAACCCCAGCGCATCAGGGCAAGACCCATGCCGAGCAGGCGATCCGGCCGCGACGGCCGGGCCGCTCCGGTCCCGGCCAGCACCCGGATCGCGTCGATCTGCGATCTGATTCCCATGTCGATCAGCCCTGCCCGCTCAAAGGCCCGCTCACTCCCGCCGAACCGAATCCGCCCGCGCAGGTCACCGTATGCGCGAAGCGCCCCCTCCGAGCCGCGCAGGTGGCAGGACACACTGGACAGGTGGCGGTGCAGGACAGGCGGGCGGAGCGGCTGGGTGAGATCGCGGTCAGTGTCGACGTGGTCCTGCTGACCCTGCGCGCCGGCCGGTTGTCGATCCTGCTCGTCGCGGGGCGCGACCCGCGCGACCCGCTCAGCTGGGCGTTGCCCGGCGGGCGCATCGACGTCTCCGAAAGCCTCGACGCGGCGGTCCGGCGGGCGCTCGCCGAGCAGGCCGGCGTCGAGGGGCTGGCCGGCCATCTCGAGCAATTGCGTACTTACGGAGATCCGGGACGTGATTCCCGGGGCCGCGTCGTGAGCGTCGGTTACCTCGCGCTGCTTCCCGACCTGCCGCGGCCCGCGGGAAGCCGCAGCGGGCAGGCGCGCTGGTGGCCGGTAGAAGACGTGATGCCGGGGACGCCGGAGGCGCGCGAATCAGCGCCGCGGCTCGCGTTCGACCACGCGAAGATCATGGAAGACGGGATCGAGCGGGCGCGCGCCAAGCTGGAGTACACGCCGCTGGCAGCGGCGTTCGTCGACGAGCCGTTCACACTCGCCGAGCTGCGGCGCGTGTACGAGGCCGCCTGGGGAGTCGCGCTGGATGCCCCCAACTTCCGCCGCAAGGTGCTCAGCACGCCGGGGTTCGTGCGGCCGGTCGGGGAACGTTCGGTCCGGCCCGGCGGCGGGCGTCCCGCGGAGCTCTACCGCCGGGGTGGCGCGCTCGTGCTCTCGCCTCCGCTGCTGCGGCCGACGGGGGTCACGGCTCCCGGTGGGTCCGGGTCGCCGACGCCTGGGCCGCCGGCGTGAGCCGCACGTAGCCCAGGCTGACGTGGGGCGGCCGGCTGACAACGTAGCCGACGACGTCAGCGACGTCAGCGGCGGTGAGCGGGGTCAGCCCGGCATAGACCCGGTCGGCGGCCTCCTGCGAGCCCAGCCGCACCAGTGAGAACTCGGTCTCGACCAGTCCGGGAGCGATCTCGGCGACCCGGACACCGGTGCCGAGCAGTTCCAGGCGCAGCGTCTCGGCGAACGCGTGCTCGGCATGCTTGGCGGCGGTGTAGCCCGCGCCGCCGTCGTACACCTCGGTGCCCGCGACCGAGCCGATGACCACGATGTGGCCGACGGCGGCTTTGATCGCCGCCAGCAGCGCGCGGGTCACCCGCAGCGTGCCGAGCACGTTGGACTGATACATCTGCAGCCACTGCGCCTCATCGGCGTGCTCGATCGGATCCAGCCCGAGCGCTCCGCCGGCGTTGTTGACCAGGACATCACAGCGCTCGATGCCGGCGGCGAACTCCTGCACCGACGACGGATCGGTGACGTCCAGCACTCGCGCCTGCGCCGCCGGACCGCAGGCGGCTGCGACTTCGCGTACCCGGTCGAGCCGCCGGGCTCCGAGGATCACGCGGTAGCCCTGGCCGGCCAGCGTCTGCGCGGTGGCAGCGCCGATACCGCTGCTCGCTCCTGTGATGACCGCGATGCGTTCCACACCCGCATCCTTGCGGATGCGGGTCAGACCGGCTGAGCGACCGGCAGCATCCGGTTCAGCCCGGCTTCTTCGAGCTTGGCGAAAACCGGCGGGGAGACGCGCAAAATCAGCCGCTCGTTCAGGTAGTGCCAGGCGCCGACGAGCACGCCGACGACCGGCGTCGCCACCTCGGTGACGTCCGACATCTCGATCACCACGGGATTGCGGTCATAGGCCATTCGGGCTGCCGCCTCACGCAGCTCCGCGGCCGTCGCCGCGTCCAGCGCCCCGTGCAGGGCGATGACCGTGGCCTCGCCGTTCGCGGGCTCCCGTACTGACATCACCCACATGCCATCGACCGACGATCGGGATGCTGAAGTGGGCCGTTAGTCTCTAGCTCCCTCACTTTGGTACGCCCAGCGAATTGGAGCTGAAATGCCCGCACGTACGAGCGCGTCCAATCTCCTGAAGGACTTCCGCAACTTCATAATGCGCGGGAACGTCCTCGACCTGGCGGTCGCGTTCATCATCGGCGCAGCGTTCAATGCCGTCGTCCAATCGCTGGTCAAGAACGTGATCCTGCGCCTGGTCGGCGCGATCGCGGGAAAGCCGGACTTCAGCAGTCTTTACTTCACAATCAACAAGAGTCAGATCGCGTACGGGCAGTTCATCACGGACGTGTTGAACTTCCTCGTCATCGCGGCTGCAGTTTTCGTCATCGTGCGGGTGTTCCAAACCCTGCAGGACCGTCGCCGCAAGGGTCAGCTGGCCCCTGAGGACGTCCCCACCCCGACCGACGAGGCGCTGCTGCTCGGCGAGATCCGCGACCTCCTCGCCGCGCAGGCCGGCCGCCCCACGACCCCGCCGTCGGCGCCCACCGCGTAAGGGACTGTGGACAGTTTTCGGGCTGTCCGCTGCACCGTCGGGTGGTGCTGGAGCCGTCCCGGCCCCGGGCCGTCATTTAGGCAGCTAGTGGGGTCGTGGCTGCGTCGGTCTTGCGTCGCCGCAGCCGGGGTTTCGGCCGGGGCAGCTGGGGCCGTCCGGCCTGCTGCCAGGCCCGCTCGGCGGCTTGGCCGCGGGCGCGGATGTTTCGGGAGGCGTTGATGTCGGCGTGCTCGTAGTGGCCGCACGCCGCGCAGTAGAACGTCTCCCGGGTGATCCGTGCCGCGCTGTCCGTGATGCCACAGCCCGAGCATTGCTGTGAGGTGTGCGCGGGGTTGACTGCCCAGGTGCGCCGTCCAGCGTTTTCAGCTTTGACGTGCACCCATTTGGCGAGTTGTCCTGGCGCCGCCTCAGCAAGCGAACGGTTCAAACCGGCTTTGGCTGCCACGTTCTTTCCTGGTGCCTCCACGGTTCCTTTGGCGGATCTGGTCAGGTTCGTCAGCTGCAGATCTTCGACGACGAGCACCGCATGGTCGGCGACGAGTTGCTTGGCGGTGTGACGGGCCCAGTTCTCGACGACGTGTGCGACTTTGCCGTGCAGCCGCCGGATCTTCTTCGACAGCGATCGCCAGGCCCGGCCGTATTTCTTTTTCGTCGCGCGTTGGCGTTGCAGGTCCTCGACCCGGCTGCGGATGCCGGCCAGCCGCTGCTCGAGCTCTGGGGCGTGAGAGAGCAGCTGCCCAGGGTCCGTGTCGTAGCCGGCCGCCGAGGCCGCGGCGGCCAGGACGGCGACTCCGCGGTCGATGCCAACAACAGAGTCGGGGCCGAGCACGGGCGCGCTGGTCTGCTCGACGGTGACGTTCTTGAACCCGACTGCTGCCCGCCACGCGCTGCCGTCCCGGTCCCTGCGGGTCAACGTGAGCGTCGTCGGGACACCACCACGAGCGGCGTAGCGCCGCAGCTGCCGCACCGCCGACCTCGAAAGGGGAATCTTGCCGACGCCCTGGACGTACAGGTGCGGCCGCGGGACCGTCCGGGTTCCTTCGAGGTGCAGCTTCCAGCCGGTCGTCTCGTCGTAGCCGACGGTGTTCCAGCGGCCCGGCCCTTTGAACCGGGGATAGCCAGGCGTCTGCCCTGCTTTGGCCCGGGCGAAGAACGCGCCGAACGCTTCATCGACGCGGCGCAGCGCCCACCGCAGCGGCTGGATGCCCCAGCCGAGCACGTCATCGCGCACTCCCCGCAGGCCGGTGATCTGGCCGAACTGGTCGAACAGTGCCACCCGGGTCTGCGACGGGTGCTGGTAGGCGTCGCGCCGTTCCTGCAGGCCGGCGTTGTACACCTCCCGGGAGGCGTCCAACAGGTTCAGCCGTGACCGGCGCTGGCCGCGGGTCGCGGGCTTGAAAGCGATCTCGGCTTTGCGGAACACAACCTCGTCGGTCCCGTCGACGATCAGCTTCCCGCCGGCACGGCCCGCGCCGTACCGGGGAGCCTTCACCGCCGAGCAGATCACGAGGCTCACTGTGCCGCAGGGCACCGACATTTCAGCCGGGCGCCGAACCGGCCTTCGCCCGCCCCGGGTTGGGGCGTCCATTACGTGCACCCTGGCCGGTTGTATGCAGCCGAAGCGCGCGAGCGCCCGCAACCCTGAAGGTCAGGGTGACCGGTCGGGGCCGGCCTGGTAGCAAAGGGAGCCGTCCATGACCCGTCCCGCAATCTGCCGCGCGAGGCTCTCTGGCGATGCGAGGCCATCCAGGACGTGTCGTTCCAGGCCGTCAAGGCTTCGCTCGAACTTTCGCCACATGTCCGCGGTCGCGTCCAAATCGGTGAATCCGTGGTCGGTGCGGGACGCGACCCGCTCCGCACATACCGCAAGGGGTGGCAGGAGCACGACGTAGTGCACGGACGGGAGACCGGCTACATCCATGAACTTCGGTAGGTATTCGGGTTCGATGACGCCGTCGTACACGACGTGAAAGCCGCTCGTTAGGCGACCAGTAGCGAGGGCTGCTGCCTCGGTGACCACTTGGTTCTGGTCGCCCGCTTCGGGGCGCCAGGGATCGATGTAGCCGTTGCGTACGAAGCCGAAGAACAGATCACCGGCCACGTATGCACTGGGATCCATCAGCGAGACCAGCTGCTCACAGACGACGGACTTACCTGCTCCCGGAGGTCCAGTGACGAGAACCGCTTCGTGCAGTCGACCATCATCGGCTGTGACGGACACCGCGTGAGTCACAGCTCGCGCAGCAGCCAGCCGACCGCGGCCACCTGCATCCACGCCGTCGCCGAGGCGGTCGTGCCCTCGAACGAGCGGGCCAGCCGCCGCCAACGGCCCAGCTCGGAGAACGCCGCCTCGACCTTCCACAGCGGCTGCAGCGGGCGGAACTCGCCCTTCGCACGGTCCGGATCGTGCTTGATCACCGTCTCGACGCCGAACTCTCGCTCCAGCGGTCCGGCCAGCCCCCGAAAGCCGCGGTCACCCATCACTGTCGTCACCCGGCTTGCCCCGGGCAGCACGTCCGCCAGCAACTCCCGCGCGGCCCGGGCGTCATGGGTCCGGGCGCCCGTCACGCGGACCGCTACCGGCAGACCCAGGTAGTCGACTGCAATGGCCCGCTTCGCGCCGTTCAGCCGATACTTGAAGTGACCCTCATGGAACGACGCACCGCACCGGCCGCCCTTGACCACCTGGCAGTCCACCATCAGCAGCGACGGCTCCGGATCCCGGCCGGCAGCCACCCGCAGCCGACGGCGCAGCAGGGTGATGACCCGCTGCCACACACCCCGATCACGCCAACGCGCCCACGTACGCCAGATCGTGTTCCAGTTGCCGAACTCCCCCCGCAGCATCCGCCACTGACATCCCGTCTTCGCCTGGTACAGAACCGCATTCACCACCGTCCGGCGATCTACAGCAGGCGCCGGCCCACGGGCTCCACGTCCCAGCACGGGCTCGAGCAGCCGCCACTGCGCGTCGGTCACGTCTGTCGGGTAGGGCACACCAACCAATCGGCAGGCACGCGGTCGCAACTAGAGCAGAAACTGTCCACGGCCCCTAACCACCGCTCGCGTGGCAGGGTGGGCACGTGCCCACTCTGCAAATCGCCGGGTCGCCCCTGCCGGTCATCGGGCGGGCGCGCATGTACGTCTGCGGGATCACTCCCTATGACGTCACGCACCTCGGTCATGCCGCGACGTTCGTCTGGTCGGACCTTGCTGTGCGGGTTCTGCACGGCCTGTGCGGGGTGCCCGTCGACATCTGCCGCAACGTCACCGACGTCGACGACGACATGCTCGCGGCGGCCCGGCGGGCCCACGCGCACTACGACCAGCTCGCGGCCGTGCAGCAGTTCGACTTCGAGCAGGACATGGCGGCGCTGGGAGTGCGGCCGCCGACCTTCGCCCCGCGGGTTCACCAGCACGTCGACGATGTCATCGCGCTGGCGGCTGCGCTCCTCGACCGGGGTGCGGCCTACGAGCACGGTGGGTCGATCTGGTTCCGCGGCGGTGACGTCGCCTCCCGTGCCGGTCTGACGACGGAGCAGGCGATCGAGCTCGGACGCGAGGGCGACCACCCGACGCACGACGATCCCGATCAGCGCGGCCCGCTGGACGTGCCGATCTGGCACCACGCCGCAGATCCGGGCGAGCCGGCCTGGCCGAGCCCGTGGGGTCCCGGGCGCCCCGGCTGGCACGCGGGCTGCGCGGTCATGGCGATCGCCCGGCTCGGGTTGAGTCTGGACCTGCACGCCGGCGGCGCCGACCTGCGCTATCCCCACCACGCGTATGAGAGCGCGATGGCCGAGACGGTGAGCGGCGTCACCCCGTTCGCCCGGGCGTGGCTGCATGTCGGAACCGTCCGCGTCGCCGGCCAGAAGATGGCGAAGTCGACCGGGAACCTCGTCCTCGTGCGCGAACTGCTGAAGTCCACCCGCCCGGCGGTCCTGCGTCTCGCTCTGCTCGATCGGCCGTGGGCGCAGTCCTGGGATTTCGGTGACGACGTCCTGGCGGCGGCCGAGCGCCGGCTCGAAGCGCTCTTCAGCGCCGCCGGCCACCCTGGCGAGGCGCCGCAGGCCGTCACCGACGAGGCCGTGGCGGCGCTCCTCACCGACCTCGACGTCCCGCGCGCGCTGGACGCCGTGCTCGACAGCCCGGCGGCGGGCGGCGCGGCCCGCATGCTCGTGCGCCTGCTCGGGCTGCCCGACTGACACCGCCTAGAACACCGCTCAGAACGTCGAGCGCTGCCCGTCGCCCTCGAGCACGCGGAACTCGGTGCCCTGCTCGCCGGCGTAGCGCCGGTAGATGTTGTAGTAGAGATCGGTGATGGCGAGCATCGCGTCGTGCACCGGCACCACCGCTTTGGGCCGCACCTGCTGGAGGTAGCTCACCGTCTCCGCCGCGCGCAGCCACGGAGCAGCGGTCGGAATCGCCAGCACCGCAACCGGCTCCGGTGGCGGGGTGTACGCGTCGCCGGAGTACGCGAACAGGCCGTCGATGGCGTAGCCGACGTTCGGCGGGAGAGGGAATCCCGGCGCGATGTCCGCGTGCTTGCCGCCGTACACGGCGATGGATACGCCGGCGACGCTGACGTCGTCTCCGGCGTTCACGGCACGGGCCGTCACCCCCCGCTCGGCCAGCTGCGCCGTGCTCGCAGCATCAGCGAAGACCTCGGCTTGCGGGTTGGCCGCCAGCAGCGCGCGTCAGCCTTTCGGGATCGAGATGGTCGGGGTGCTGGTGGGTGAAGAGCACGGCAGAAAGCTCGGTCAGCGACTCGAAACCGGCCGAGAAGCCGCCCGGGTCCAGCAGCATGCGGACTTCTCCCAGCTCGATAAGCAGGCAGGAGTGGCGGAACTTCGAGAGCATCAGCCCCGTCGGCGCAGTGGTCATAGCCGAGGTTCTACCCCCTGATGATGTCGGCCGGCATGGCAGGCTGGGTCCCGTGGGCCCCCTCGGTGCGCTGGCCGTGGCCGGGGCAGGTTTCTCCGCCGGCACGATCAACACCGTCGTCGGCAGCGGATCGCTGATCACGTATCCGGTGCTGGTCGCCCTCGGATACAGCCCGCTGGTGGCGAATGTGAGCAACACCATCGGCCTGGCGCCGGGCAACGTCAGCGGCACGATCGGCTACCGACGCGAGCTCGTCGGGCAGCGCAGCCGCATCCTGTACCTCGGCGCGTACGGGGTCGCCGGCGGGCTCACCGGCGGCTCGCTGCTGCTCGCCGCACCCAAGGCGTTCAAGGTGATCGTTCCGGGGCTGATCCTGCTCGCCGCGCTGCTCATGGCGGTGCAGCCGCGACTGGCCGCGCTGGCTACGCAACACGCCAGCAGGCCAAGGCGGCCCTGCCCGGACGCCCCGGAATACCACCCGCACCGGCGCGGGGTGCTGCCGGCGCTGGTGTTCGCCACCGGCGTCTACGGCGGCTACTTCGGCGCCGCGCAGGGGGTGATCCTGCTGGCTGTCCTCGGCCTGTTCCTGGACGACGCGCTGCAGCGGCTGAACGGTTTGAAGAACCTCATCACCGGCCTGGTGAACGGGGTTGCCGCAATCCTCTTCGCGATTGCCAGCTCACCGGCGTGGAGCGTGGCGGGGATCCTCGCTCTGAGCTCGATCGCCGGGGGGCAGTTCGGTGCGGCGGTAGCCCGGCGGATTCCGGAACGGGTGTTGCGGGCGGTCATCGTCGTCGGCGGGCTGACGATCGGCATCGTGCTCGCCGTCCAGCAGGCCTGACAGCTGCGTGGTGTCCTGCTTGCTGATGTCAGGCGCATCGCTGCCGACGTCGGCGACCGAGGGCGATTCGACGTTGTCGGACTTCTTCGGGCGGGGCCCGACCGCAGCCGCCAACAGGCCGGCGTTCGGCAGGCGGATCGGCCCTTCCTCGGTCTCGAGCGTCGTGTAGAGCAGGTCCATCCCGACGACGGTGCCGTCGATCGGCCCGCCCGAGCGCACCCGAGCGGACCCGGATGTGCTCACCTATCGCGTACGGACGGGCCAGAAGCAGCACCAGACCAGCGAAGATGTTGCCGAGCGACTGCTGCGCAGCGATACCCACGATGATCCCGGTGATGGCACCACCCACGAGCAGCCGGCCGAGCGGCACAGCCAGCATCCCCAGCACCGCGAGCAGGACGATCAGGTAGCCGAAGAGGATGATCAGCAGCCGCACCGTCGTGCCGGCCGACATGCCGCCGCGCGCCCGTACGACCCGTGCCACCTCGTTGGCGGCGCTGCGCACGGCCAGCACGCCGAGGATGACGAACGCGACCGCGACCCCGATGTCGATCAGCTTGACGTGCAGCTCGCGGCTGTGCAGCCCGTTGCCGTAGGCACTTCCGAAAGACAGCGCGATGACGGCACCGACGCCGGCCACCAGAGCCCGCCGGAAATCGGGGTGTATGGCCGCATCGAGCCTCTGCGCCGCCCCGATGGCGGATTGCTTGTCCACCGGCATCGCGTCCAGCAGCTGCCGACCTCGCCGTCGTGACCAACCGGGCGCCACGCGCTCTCCTCACCGCAGATTGCAGGTCCGCGCGCCCCGACCGGGCCGCGCACAGTGGCCCTTGCTACCCGCTATTGCACACCGGCAACGCCTCCGAACGCCGTAAGGCGACATGGGTCACGCGGCGTCGCGGAGGCGTAAGGCAGGATTCGACGTGACGGGCCTTACCGGCCGGTCCCGGTATGCGATGGCCGGTTTCTGCGGGGAGGATCGCTTGAGCATTCTCGGGACGCGCGTGTTGCGCTCGGAGGATCCACAGTTCCTGACGACGGGCGCCACATACACCGAAGATCTCGTGGACGAGCGGCTCGCAGGCGCGCTGCACGCGACGTTCGTGCGCTCCCCGATTGCGGCCGCGACGATCGTCTCGATCGACGCGAGCGCGGCGCTCGAGGCGCCGGGTGTCGTCGCGGTGTTCACCGCCGACGACATCGACGACGTTCCGCCACCAGGCCCCGCCGTTCCCGATGTTCCCGGCGCAGATGGGCCTGCCGCTGCTCGCCATGGGCACCGTCCGCTACGTCGGCGAGCCGGTCGCGGTCGTGCTCACCGAAGAGGCGTATCAGGGCGAGGACGCGGCCGAGCTGGTCGACGTCGAGTACGACCCGCTGACCCCCGTCGTCGATCCGCACGACGCGAGCAAAGACGCGCACCTGCTCCACCACGACGCCGGCACCAACACCGTCTGGAGCATCGGGCTCGACGCACCGGCGTTCACCCCGGACGGCGAGAAGGAATTCTTCGAGGGCTGCGACGTCGTCGTCACCCAGGTGATCCTGAACCAGCGGGTGGCCCCGGCGCCGATGGAGTCGCGGTCGGCGGCCGCAGTCTGGGAGACCGACGAGGAGCATCCCGACGGCCGCCTGACCATATGGCTCGGCAACCAGGGTGCGCAGGGCACGAAGCGCTCGCTGCTCGGAACGCTCGGACTCGAGGAGGCGCAACTGCGGGTCATCACGCCTGACACGGGCGGGGCGTTCGGCGCGAAGTTCGGCGCCGACCCCGAGCACTGCGGTCAGCGGCTGGGCCGCGAAGCGCCTCGGCCGTCCGGTGCGCTGGAGCGAGACGCGCTCGGAGAACATGGTGGCGATGACGCACGGTCGGGGCCAGGTCCAGACCGTGACCGTCGGCGGCGACCGCGACGGCAAGGTGCTCGCGTACCGGATCGAGGTCCTGCAGGATGCGGGCGCGTACCCACGCATGGGGGCGCTGCTGCCGATGCTCACCGGCTTGATGGCGCCAGGCGTGTATGCCATTCCCAAGGTGGCGTGGGGCTTTCGCACCGTCGTGACCAACACGACACCCCTCGGGGCCTACCGCGGCGCCGGACGGCCCGAAGCCACCGCCGCCATCGAGCGCGCGATCGACGTCTTCGCCGCCGAGGTCGGCAAGGACCCGGCGGAGGTGCGGCTGGCCAATGTGCTGCCGAAGTTCGACGAGCCGCACACCACGCCGTCGGGCGCCACGTACGACAACGGTGATTACGCCACCGCGCTCGAAAAGGTCATGAAAGCAGCGGATTACGAGAAACTGCGGGCCGAGCAGAAGGCGCGCCGGGAGGCCGGCGATCCCCGGCAGCTCGGCATCGGCGTGTCGGTCTACGTCGAGATCACCGGGCAAGGCGCCGAGGCCGGCGGGCCGAGCGAGGACTCCTCGATCGAGATCCACCCTGACGGAACGGCGACGATCCTCACCGGCACCTCCCCGCACGGCCAGGGGCACGCGACGGCCTGGGCGATGATCGCCAGCGCCGAACTCGGTATCCCGGTCGAGAAAATCACCGTCAAGTACGGCGACACCGACCTGATCCCGAAGGGCGGCGGCACCGGCGGCTCGCGCAGCCTGCAACTCGGCGGCGCCGCCGTACAGGCCGCCACGCGCGAGCTGATCGACGTCGCCCGCACCCGGGCCGCCGATGCGCTCGAAGCCAACCCGGACGACCTCGTCGTCGATCTCAGCCGGGCGGCGCTCGTCGTGAAAGGGTCGCCTGACGCGGAGGTCTCGTTCGCGGATCTGGCCGCCCGCGAAAGGCTTTTCGTGCATTCGACGTTCTCCTCCCCCGGCCCGACGTTCCCCTTCGGAGCGCATCTCGCCGTTGTCGAGGTCGACACCGAAACCGGCAAGGCCCGGCTGCTGCGCGTCGTCGCCGTCGACGACGCGGGCACGATCCTCAACCCGCTGATCGCCGAAGGCCAGCGCCACGGCGGCATCGCGCAAGGCGCGGCGCAGGCGCTGATGGAAGAGGTCGTCTACGACGCCGAGGGCAGCCCGCTGACCTCGACACTGGCCGACTATCCGTTCCTGTCGATCACCGAAGTCCCGAGCTTCGAGCTGGTCGAGATGGAGACGCCGACGCCCTACAACCCCTTGGGTGCCAAGGGAATTGGTGAAGCCGGAACCATCGGGGCCACCCCGGCAGTGCAGAACGCGGTGGTCGACGCGGTGGCCCAGCTGGGCGTGCGCCACATCGACATGCCGACAACACCCGAGCGGGTATGGGACGCGATTCAGAAGGCGAGTAAGTGATGCAGGTCCAGATCGACGTGAACGGGGAGGCCTTCACTGACGACGTGCCGGCCCGCCTCTTGCTCGTGCACTACCTGCGTGAGACGCGCGGGCTCAAAGCCACGAACATCGGCTGCGACACGACGTCCTGCGGCGCCTGCACGGTGCTGCTGGACGGCGAAGCGGTGAAGTCGTGCACCGTGCTCGCAGCGCAAGCTGATGGGCGTGCGGTGACGACGCTCGAGGGCCTGTCGGGTGACGACGAGGAGCTGCACCCGGTGCCCGCAGCATTTCGTGCCGAGCACGGCCTGCAATGCGGCTTCTGCACGCCGGGCATGGTGATGGCGGCGGTCAGCCTGCTCGCCGACAATCCGAATCCCACCGAAGAAGAGGTCCGTGACGGCCTCGAAGGCAACTTCTGCCGGTGCACGGGCTACCACAACATCGTGCGCGCCGTGCTGGCTGCGGCTCCTGGAGCGGCTGGAGGGCCGGCATGATCCCCGCGGAGTTCGAGTACGTACGGCCGGAGTCGGTCGAGGCCGCGCTGACGGCGCTGGCCGAGCACGGTGACGACGCGAAGGTCCTCGCCGGCGGCCATTCGCTGCTGCCGATGATGAAGCTGCGCCTTGCCAGCCCCTGCGGTGCTCATCGACATCGCGCGGATCCCGGAGCTGTCGTACATCCGCGAGGATGACGGCGACATCGCGATCGGCGCGGCCACCCGGCACGCCGACGTGGTGGACTCGGCGCTGCTTGCCGAGCGCGTGCCGCTGCTGCCGCACGTGGCGAGCCTGGTCGGTGATCGCCAGATCCGTCACCGCGGCACCATCGGCGGCTCGCTGGTGCACGCCGATCCGGCGGCCGACCTGCCGACCGCCGTGCTCGCGCTGGGGGTGACGCTCGTCGTGACCGGCCCGTCCGGTCCTCGCGAGGTGAAGGCCGACGACTTCTTCACCGGCTTCTTCGAGTCGGCCGTCGGCCCGGACGAGATCCTGACCGAGATTCGCATCTCCGACGAGGCGGGCCGGGCGCCCTGGGCTTACGAGAAGTTCGTCCGCCGGGCCAACGACTGGGCAATCGTCGCCGTCGCCGTCTCCGGTGGCCGGGTCGCACTGGCCAACATGGGAGCAACCCCGCTGCGCGCGCGTGCCACCGAAGACGCGCTGGCGTCAGGGCAAGGCAGCGCCGATGCGGCAGCGCTCGCCGACTCCGGCACCGAGCCGACCCAGGACATCCACGCCAGCCGTGACTACCGCCGTCACCTGGCGCGCGTGCTCACCCGGCGCGCTCTGGAGGCCGCCGCCTCACGGTAGTCAGGCGGGAACGGGGTCGCGCCGGGCGGCGTACCAGCGGTCGAATGCCGCGACGGGCAACGGCCGGCACAGGTGGAAGCCCTGGACGATGTCGCAGTCGAAGCCGATGAGGGCGGCGAGGACTTCGGGGTTCTCGACGCCCTCGGCGACAATTGTCAGACCCAGCTTGTGGCCGAGTTCGATCACGCTCTCAACGATGAGTCCGTTGCTCAGCTCGTCCGTCATCGTCATGACGAACGACTTGTCGATCTTCAGTTCGGTCACCGGCAGCGCCTGCAGCTGCCCGAGACTGGTGTAACCAGCGCCGAAGTCGTCGATCGAGACGCCGACCCCCATCGCGGACAGCGCCTCCAGCAGCCGCTGCGCGCGGGCCGGTTTGGTCATGAGCGCGCTCTCCGTGATCTCCAACTCGAGCAGTCCGGCAGGCACGTGATGAGCGGCGAGCAGGCGTGACAGCCGGCGCGGCAGGCGCTCGTCCAGCAAGCTCCGGGCGGACAGGTTCACAGCCACCCGCAAGGGTCGGCCCGCATCCATCCAGATCCGGGCCTGGGTCAGAGCCTCGTCCAGGACGTACGACGTCATCGGCCCGATCAGACCTGTCCTTTCCGCGACCGGGATGAATTCGTCCGGAGGGACGAGGCCACGCTCCGGGTGCTCCCAGCGGACCAAGACCTCGGCGCCGACCACCTGCCCGGTCGTGACGGCGACCTTCGGCTGGTAGTGCAGGACGAGTTCGCGCCGGTCGAGAGCTCGGCGCAGCTCGCCCAGCATCGCGAGCTTCTCCGGGGTATGTCCGTCGGCCTCGCGATCGTAGGTGAACACGCCGATCTGCTGGGCTTTCGCGACGTACATCGCGATGTCCGCGTGCCGCACCAGGCTCTCGACGTCGTTGCCGTGCTCCCCGGAGACCACGACCCCGATGCTGGCTTCAACGTCGAGGACGACACCTTCGACCGGAAACGGCTGTTCGAGGGCGACCAGCAGAGTTCGGGCGACGGCCGTGACCGCCTCGGCGTCCCGGACATCAGGGAGCAGGACCGCGAACTCGTCCCCTCCGAGCCGGGAAACCGTGTCCCCGGCTCGGACGGCTGCGGTGAGTCGCGGTCCAACCTGGACGAGGAGCTTGTCACCGTAGTTGTGTCCGAACGTGTCGTTGATCTCCTTGAAGCGGTCCAGGTCGATCAGCAGCAGCCCGGTCGATGCACCGGTGCGCTCGCCGGATCGCAGCGCCTGCGTCACGCGGTCGGCGAGGAGCGTCCTGTTGGGGAGCCCGGTCAACGCGTCGTGAAGCGAGTCGTGGACGGCGTTCTTGCGTTCGACTTCCAGTCGCCGGTGAAACCCGCGGGTGATGAAGGTGAGCAGCACCACCAGCAGCAGCCCGATGAAGAAGACCGTGGGGATCAGCCAGGCGATCAGCGTCTCCGCCCGCGACAGGCTGGTGAGGCGGCTTGCGGCGGTGCGATGCTGCGCGGCGGCAGCGGCGTCGATGCTGCTCGCAATCGCATGGAAGGTCGGGTCGACCTGCTCGCCATCGATTTTCAGCACCGCGGCCGCGTCATGGTCGTCAACCGCGCGAAACATCTGCTCCGTCGCGCGCAGGTAGACCCGGTGCTGGGCAAGGACCGCCGTGACCCTCGCCCGGTCCGCCGCGTTGCCGTCCTTGTTCACCAGCTGGAGCGCGGCGACGAGGTTGTCCGCGGCCTCGGCGTAGCGAGCCAGCACCGTCGCATTCGGGTCGAGCCGGTACTTGCGCTCCAGCGACTCCTCGGCCGCCACGGCAGCTGACGCCGACGTGTAGTCGTCCGAAAGCGTGTCGGCCGCTGACGCCTGACGCACGGCGCGCTGCGTCAGCTGGGAGGACCCGATCGCGACCGCGCTCAACGCCAGCAGGACGACGATCAGCCCCGCGCTCGTCAGCTTGAGCCGCCGGGCTCGGACCCGATCGCCTCTGGTTTCGGCGGCCTCCAGGGTCATGTGTCTGTTATCGGGGATCTGCGAGCCGGTCTGCTGGACCGCACGGCCCAGGCACGTCGGCTCACCGGCGCAACAGAGGCCCAGGCTTTCAGCCGGCTGCGCAGTGTGCCGGCGTCAAAGCGCAACTTCTGACGCCGGAACCGAAGCGACGGCGGGCTCCAGGCCGCACACCTGTGCCACGAGTTCGAACGAGTGCCAGCGGTCGGCGCTGTCGTAGGTCATCGTCGTGATCATCAGCTCGTCGACCTTCGTGGCGGCAACCAGCTCATCGATCTGGCGGCGCACCGACTCGGCGCCGCCGATGATCTGCGAGTTCAACCTGTCGTCGACGAAGGCTCGCTCCTGCGGCGTGTAGGGATAGGCCGCCGCTTCCTCGGGGCTGGGGAAGCGGCCAGGGCGGCCGCTTCGCAGGCGCAGGAACGAAAGCCCGCCGGGCCCGGCGAGGTAGCGGGCGTGCTCGTCGGTGTCGGCCGCCAGCACGTTGGCCGCGATCATCGAGTACGGCTCGGTGAGGTCGGCGCCCGGGCGGAAGGTGTCGCGATACAGCGCCAGCGCTGGGAGCGTATTGGCCGAGCTGAAGTGGTGGGCGAACGCGAAGGGCATGCCGAGCAGGCCGGCCACGTGAGCGCTGTAGCCGCTGGATCCGAGCAGCCAGACCGGAGGCCGGTAGCCAAGACCCGGTACGGCTGTGATCGCCTGGTACGGATGGCCTTCCGGCCAGCTGCCGTCGAAGAATGCGAGCAACTCACCGAGCTGCTGCGGGAAGTCGTCGACCGACAGCGGATCGGCCGAGCGCCGCAGGGCTGAAGCGGTGACCGGGTCGGTTCCGGGAGCGCGGCCGATGCCGAGATCGATGCGCCCGGGGTGCAGCGCTTCCAGCATCCCGAACTGTTCCGCCACCACGAGCGGCGGATGGTTCGGCAGCATCACGCCGCCCGAGCCGACGCGCAGCGTCCTCGTGGCAGCGGCGACATGACCGATCAGCACCGCCGGAGCCGAGCTCGCAATCCCCGGCATGTTGTGGTGCTCCGCCAGCCAGAACCGCCGGTATCCCAGCTCCTCGACGCGCTTGGCCAATTCGATCGTGTTGGTCAGAGCGTCGCGCGGCGTGCTGCCGGCGGTGACCGGTGAGAGCTCGAGCACGGAAAGCGGAATCGACAGGGGCGACAGGGGCGGCGTCACATCAGACACGTTCACACACGGTGCAACCGGGCCGCCGCCCCGGCTCATCCCAGCGGTTACGCGGGCTGCGCCTCGCGAGCCTTCGGCCGAGCGTGCGCTGCCGGTTCGACGAACGGGTCCGCGACCGCAGTCGGCTTGCCGAGATCGGTCGCCGCCAGAAGCTCTTCGAGAGCAGCCGGAATTCCTTCGGCGATCCGCCACGGATCCTGGATGAGATCCGGATCGACCGTGAGCCCGAAATCGACGCGGCTGCCGTAGCTCATCAGGGTGATGTTCAGGCCCAGATTGACGGCGAGCACGCTGGCCGAGTAGATGCCGGCGACCCGGGCGCCGCACGTGTAGAGGTCGAACGGCGGCCCGGGCACGTTCGAGATCAGCAGGTTCCCGCCGGCCGCGGGCATTCGGGCACCGATGCCGGCAAGGTTGCTCGCCCACAGGAAGCGCGAGGCGACGTTCAACAGCAACGGCGGTGCCACCTCACCGACGGACTGGATGGCCCGCGCGCGGATCGCCTTGGTCATCTCCTTCGCCGAAGCCGAGCTGTCGAAGATGGCCATCAACCGCTCGAGCGGGTCCTCGATGTCGGTGCCGAGCTTGACCCACATGTTGGCGACCTCGTTGGCCCCCATCCCGTCGCTCTGCACTGCGGTCGATACGGGCACTGCCGCGACGAGCGGATCCGTCGGCAGCTCGCCGCGCTCGGCGAGATAGCTGCGCACCGCTCCCCCTGCAACGGCGAGGCAGATGTCGTTGAACTTCGTTCCCGTCGCGTGCTTGAGCTTGCGCACGTCCTCGGTGGCGATGGAGGCGAAGGCAAGCCGGCGACGCGGTCCGACGAGCCCGTTGAACGACGTCATCGGTCCCTGCCCCGGCGTGTTGAAACTCTTGGTCTTGCGCAGGATCGTCAGGGCGCGATGAGCGCCGTTGACGGCATATCGTCCAGCCCGCAGCGGAGAGCTGACGGTCGGAAGCACGCTGCGCAGCAGCAGCTCCACGTCCGACGGCTCGCGCACGTGCAGCGCCTGCGGCTCCGGCTCGTCGGTCGCCGGCGGGTTCGGTTCGAGGTCGAAGAGCTGCTCGGCCAGGCCCGCACCCGAGACGCCGTCCATGAGCGAGTGGTGATACTTCGCCACCAAAGCAACCTTGCCGCCGATCACACCGTCGACGAACCACATCTCCCACAGCGGGATGCGCCGGTCGAGCTGGTAGCTCATGAGCTGGCCGACGAGTTCGCCGAGTTCCCGAGCACCACCGGGCGGCGGCACGGCGATGCGCCGGACGTGCCGGTCGATGTCGAAGGAACGATCGGGCGTCCACACCGGCCGGTCGAGGTGCAGCGGCACCTCTTTCAGCTTCCACATGTACTTCGGCACGCGCGGCAGCTTCGCGGCGATGTTGCTGCGTACCGCCTCGAAGCTGAACCCCGGCGCTTGCGAGGGATCGAGTACCACGAGCCCCCCGACGTGCTGATGCCACGCAGGCGTTTCCATCGACAGGAAGAGCGCGTCAGTACCCGACAGCCGTTGCATGGTCAGCCCAACGATCAAGAGCCGAAGGGGAAACGCGCGCCCGACGTGATGCGCAGCGCAACTTGATCACCGGCCTGACAGCTCACGACCTTGCGCGCTGCGCAGCTGCCACGGCACGCTCGTCACCATCACCCCGGGCGTGAACAGCAGCCGGGCTTTGAGCCGAAGCGCGCTCTGGTTGTGCAGCAGGTTCTCCCACCAGCGGCCGACGACGTACTCGGGGATGAAGACGGTCACCACATCCCGTTCGGACTCGCGCCTGAGCGCTCGGATGTAGTCCAGGACCGGCTTGGTCACCTCGCGGTACGGCGAGTCGAGCACGCGCAGGGGCACCTCGATCCCGCGCCGCTCCCACTCCTCCTGCAACTCCTTCACGTCTTCGGGGTCGACCCCGACGGTGACGGCCTCGATCGAATGCGGACGGGTCGCCCGGGCATAGGCCAGCGCCCGCAGCGTCGGCCAGTGCAGCTTCGAGACCAGCACCACGGCGTGATTGCGCGACGGCAGCGTGGGCTTCTGCGTGGGTGCGACGCGCAGCTCCTCGGCGACCAGGTCGTAGTGCTTGCGGACCGCCTTCATCAGAACGAACAGCACCAGCATGCCGAGGATCGCGATCCAGGCCCCGTGCTCGACCTTGGTGATCACGACCACCACGAGGACGACGGCGGTGAAGATCGCACCCGTCATGTTGATGGCTCGGGAGCGCTTGATGCGGGCAGGAGTGAGCCGGGGGCTGCCGTCGCGGGGTCGCTCGTCGCCGTCCGGCACGCCTTCCTTGAGCAGCTTCGTCCAGTGCCGGACCATGCCCGACTGGCTGAGGGTGAATGACGTGAAAACCCCGATGATGTAGAGCTGGATCAGCCGATCGAGGTTGGCGTGAAAGCCCAGGATCAGGCCGACCGCCGCCGCGGCCAGCAGCAGGATGCCGTTGCTGAAGACGAGCCGGTCCCCGCGGGTGTGCAACTGGCGCGGCAGGAAGCTGTGCTGCGCCAGGATCGAGGCCAGCACCGGAAAGCCGTTGAACGCGGTGTTCGCTGCGAGCACCAGGATGCCGGCCGTCACCACCTGGAAGTAGCCGAACAGGAACGAGTGGCGTCCCCAGACCGCGCTCGCCAGCTGCGAGATGACCGACGGCGAACCGGAGGCGTAAGCGCGAGCGTGGATCTCGACCGCCAGGATCGTGATCCCCACGAACATGGTGACGGCGATGACGCCCATCGCCACGAGCGTGCGTGCGGCATTGCGGCTCTTGGGTTTGCGGAACGAGGGCACCCCGTTGCTGATCGCCTCGACCCCGGTGAGCGCGGTACAACCCGACGCGAACGCGCGCAGGGCGAGGAACAGCGTGAACGCCCCGCCGACCTTCACCGTGCGTGGCAGCACCTCATGCGCGCTGACCGCAGGCTGCACCCCGTGACCGAAGACGGCGACGAGCACGGCAGTGATGAGCAAGAGGAAGACTCCGGCGATGAAGCCGTAAGTAGGCATGGCGAAGAGCCGGCCGCTTTCCTTCACCCCGCGCAGGTTGACGAGCGTGATGAGCGCGACGAACAGGACCGAGATCAGCTCGGTGTGGCGTTGCAGCGAGGTGACGGCCGACGTGATCGCGACGACCCCGGCGACCACCGACACGGCGACTGTCATGACGTAGTCCACGAGCAGCGCTGCAGCCGCGCCGAGAGCGGGTGTCTGGCCGAGATTGTCGAGGCTGACGACGAACGCCCCACCGCCGCTGGGATAGGCGTAAACGGTCTGCCGGTAGGACGCCACCACCACGATCAGCAGCACGGCGACGACCGCGGCGATCGGTTTCGACAAGCTCAGGTACGCCGCCCCGCCGAAGCCGGCGACCAGCAGGATCTCCTCGGTCGCGTAAGCCACCGAGGAAATGGGGTCGGAACAGAAAATGGGTAGAGCGAGCCATTTCGGCAATAACGTTTCATTCAGCTGCGTGCTGCGCAGGGGACGGCCGACGAGCAGCCGTTTCAGCCCGGTAACCGCAGGTCGCGAGACAGCAGACACGACATTTGACGCTATGCCATTGCGGTAAGGCGCAGGCGTCAACGTGATCTATAGATCAGGCGCCGCGGCGTAAGGAAAGCGTCAAGATCGATCACTTGGACGCATTTGCGAGGTCCAGTGGAGGGGTGCCCCGCTCGTCGCGGCGCTTTGGCGCCCCGAAGACAGCACCGGTGGTGCTTCCGATCGCTGCCGGTGGACTGCTGGCTGTCGGCGCGCTGGTTGCCCTCACGTCAGGCCGCATCGGGCCGACCGCACTGCTGGTTCTCACCTGTCTGATCGTTGCGGCGACGGCAGCCGTCAGCGACCCGGCCACGATAGCGATGACCGTCCTCATCTCCGAGTTCACCGCAATCGGTTTCACGCGCCGTCCGTACGCGCAACTGCGCGGCGGTCCACTGGCCTGGCATGCGGGCATCACGCTCGCCGGTGTGGCGGCGATCTCCTACGGGCTGGCTGCTATCGCCCGTGGCGCTGCCCGCCGGCAGAGCACACTGATGAGTGTGAGCACCCGGGAACGGCGCCGCGCGCTGGTCGAACTCGGGGCAGCTATCAGCCCGAAGCGGCGCTGGACGGCCACCGCCGCTGCCGCTGCCGCGCTGCCGTTGCTGACGCTCGCGCTCTGCGGCGCCCGTCACAACCTCTCCTTGGCCGACGACCTGCTGCTGTACCTCCTCGTGGTCGTCGCCGTATCGGTGGTCGGCGGATTCTGGCCGGCGGTCGTCACGGCCGCGGCGTCAGCGTTGCTGCTGAACTGGTTCCTCACCCCACCCCTGCACACGCTGACGATCGAAAAGCCGGAAAACCTGCTGGCATTGCTGCTTTTCATCGCCGTGGCGGTAAGCGTGAGCAGCATCGTTCACCTTGCAGCCCGCCGGGCCGCAGAAGCCGTGCGCAGCTCGTCCGACGCCGCCGCGCTGCTCGACCTCGCGCGCACCGTGCTTGCCGGGGCTGACACCCCGACGTCCGTGCTCGTGCAGTTGACCGCGGGTAGCGCGACCCGTGCCGAGTTGCTCGAGTGCACGGCCGGCCGCTGGGTCGAGGTGGCGAGCAGCGGTGTAGCTGCCGACGCCGTGAGTCCGACCGAAGCGGTGACCGTCCTGCCGCTGCGTCCCGACCTCAGGTTGCGCCTCACCGGAGAGCCGCCCCCGGTCAGCCGGCGCGTCCTCGAGGGCATCGGCGCGCAGGCCGCTGCGGCGCTCGACCGCGACCGGCTGCGGACCCAGGCGGCACAGGCAGAGGCGCTCGGTGAAGCCAATCGCGTACGCACGGCGCTGCTCACCGCCGTCAGCCACGACCTGCGCACCCCGCTGGCCTCGATCAAGGCGGCGATCTCGAGCCTGCGCCAGGACGACATGACCTGGTCGGCCGAGGACGAGGACGCGTTGCTCGCCACCATCGAGGAGGGCTCCGACCGGCTCGAGGGCCTGATCAACAACCTGCTCGACATGAGCCGCGTCCACACCGGTTCCCTGCAACCGTTCCTGCGCGCGACCGCACTGGATGAGGTGGTCCCGCTCGCCCTGCCCGGCCTGGCCGATGCCGACACCGTCGTCCTCGATCTGCCCGATTCGCTGCCGCTCATCCAGACCGACCCCGGACTGCTCGAGCGGGTCGTCGCCAACCTGGTGGCCAACGCGCTGCGCTTCTCGCCTCCCGACGAGCCGGTCGAGATTGTCGGGAGGGCAATCGACAACACCGTGCTGCTGGCGGTCATCGACCACGGGCCCGGAGTTCCGGAGGACTCCCGGGAGCGCATCTTCGAGCCGTTCCAGCGCCTCAGCGACCGATCGTCCGGTGGCGGGGTCGGCCTCGGGCTCGCGGTCGCCCGCGGCTTCACCGAAGCCATGGGCGGGACCATCCGGGCGACGGGCACTCCGGGCGGGGGTCTCACCATGACCGTCGAACTCGCCACCGGGCTGGATTCCCGTGGCGCCGCCGCTGCGAAGCCCGTTATCGGTGCCCACTAAACCGGTGGTCCTGGTCGTCGACGACGACCCGGCGATCCTGCGCGCGCTGTCCATCACTCTCGCCGCGCGCGACTACCGCGTGGTGACGGCGGCGACGGGAGCGGAGGGTCTGGCTGCGACCGCGCGCGAGCGGCCGGAGGCGATCGTCCTCGATCTCGGGCTGCCGGACATGGACGGCACCGACGTCATCCGCGGTCTGCGGGGATGGACGAACACTCCGATCGTCGTGCTCTCGGCGCGCGAGCAGGAGCCGCAGAAGGTGGCCGCGCTCGACTGCGGGGCCGACGACTACATCACCAAGCCGTTCGGCATGGACGAGCTGCTGGCCCGGCTGCGGGCGGCGCTTCGGCGTGCAGTCCCCGCGCCCGACGAGCCCGTCGTCGCCACCGACGACTTCACGGTCGACCTGGCGGCCAAGCGCGTCACGCTCGCGTCCGGCGACGACGTGCGGCTCACTCCCACCGAATGGCAGCTGCTCGAACAGCTCACCCGGCACGCCGGCCGGCTGATCACCGGACGTCAACTGCTCGCGGAGGTCTGGGGCCCGAAGTATCAGACGGAGACCCATTACCTGCGCGTCTACATGGCACAGCTGCGCCGCAAGCTCGAGCCCGACCCGGCCCGCCCGCGCCACCTGCTCACCGAGCCGGGCATCGGGTACCGCTTCGTCGTCTGAGCGTTGTCTGCGAAACCGTCACATGGTCAGGACGACGCGGAAGCGGCTTCACCCGACATCATCCGGTCGAATCCCGTTGAAACCACCTCAAGTCGTCGTGCCCGCGGCAACTGTCAGCAAGCACACGGGTGAGCTGTCAGCTCGTTGACAGCGCGCTCAGGGGTTGCGAACCGAACATTGACCCAGCGGCAACACCCGAGCCGCCGAGATTTGCAGCCACCTGGAGACGACATGGACGAGCAGCCGCGCCGCATCGACCTCACCGCCGATTCCCACAGCGCCGCCGACGGCGGGCGCGGGTCAGCGTGGGCGGAGCTCGACGAGGCGTTCTTCCGCGCGGTGCAGGACGTCTTCCCGGCCGAGTTCTGCTTCGGCGCGACGGTGCTGCTCGCCTCGAACGACGAGCCGGTCATCGAGCTGCCGCAGCAGCGCACCGAGTCCGACGTGCCCTCACACGCCGAGCGGCTGGAACGCCTCAACGCGGAGATCGACCGCGAACTCGAGATCCGCCGCGCCATGCGGCGCCACCCCAGCCGCCGCCGGTTCTAGCCTCGCCCGGGGTCAGCCGGTGGGCGCCGGCTCCCCCGGGATCGTGTAGAGCGCCTTCCACGGTGAGCCGGACGGGTTCGTCAGCACCGCAGCCGGGTCGTCTCCCTGGGTGTAGTACTTCGCCTGGTACCCGAGGCCGTCGCGGATCACCTTCTGGCCCTGCCGGTAGGCAACGGTCGGCGACCAGTCCGGGTAGGTGCCGGGCTTGAGCGTCGGGATGACCGGCGGGTGGTCGCCGGGCAGCACCGGGCCGAGTACCTGCCATGGAGCAGCAGACGAGTCCGCCGCCATGGCGGCTGCCGGATCGACGCCGGTGTTGTACCACTTGGCCTGATAGACGTAGCCCTCACGAACGATCTTGTAGCCGCTCGGGTAGGACGCCAGCGGGTTCCAGATCGGGAACGGCGAGTGCGCCGGGTCGTCGACCACAGTGCTGCCGTTGGTCCGCTGGGATGGTGCGGGGCTGGCGGCGGGCACCGGCAGGTTCTCGTTGACGCTTCCGGTCAGCGATCCCAGCACCTTGCTGAACTCGAGGGACGTCTGCGCGGTGCCACTGCAGGTGTTGGAGTGCACGCCGATGCGGGCGAACTGACTGCCGCACTGGCTGTCGCGGTTGAGCGACCACATCGAGACGCGGCCGAGGTGATGGCTGCGCGCGAACGACGCCACGCCCTTCGCGTCGGCGACGGTGAAGATCTGACCGGCAACGTCGTTCTGGCCGATCATCACGGTCACGCCCATCTTGTTCCAGATCTGGCCGGAGGTCAGGTTCTGGGCCCGCAGCAGCGAGGCCAGCTGGCCATGGGTGCCGTTGAGGGCGCCGGTGATGGCGGCGTACATGCCGTGAGATGCGGATGTGAAGTCCATTGCCATGATGTTGACGCCGGCGAGGGTGACACCGTTGTCGAGCATGGTCTGCACGACGTCGAGCGCGTCGTGCTGCAGGCCGTCCGGCTCGACGGGGAGCGTCAACCAGACGTTGAGCGGCGACTTGGCGGCGCGCGCAGCCTTCTGCACGGTCGCGATCGCCTGGGCCCGGCGCACCAGCGAGGCCTGATCGCCCTGCGCTGCGCCTTCGATGTCGAGATCGATGGTCCTGAGCGAGTACCGCGAGATGACGCTCTGATATGCGGAAGCGAGTTGCGCCGTATCGGTGCAGCTGACGGCCAGCTCGTTGTTCGCCTGACCGCCGAAGGAGACGACCGCCGTCGCACCCTCGTTCTGCAGCTGGGCGATGCGGCGATCGAGGTTCAGCTGGTCAGCGGCCTTGCTCAGGCTGTAGAACCCGCCCCACGACGGGCTGCACGCGGACTTCGGATCGGCGACGACGAAACCGAGGATGACCTGTCGTGCCGGGCTGACGACCGGGTCCTGGAACTGCAGCGCGGGCGTCAATGTGGTGTCGACGTAGGGCGCGAACCAGGCGGCTGATTCGTGCGCGGCGCCCGCAGATTCCTTGGCCTTGGTACGCGAGTCGCGCACCCACCAGTAGGTGCCGGCGCCGAGAGCGGCAATGAGGATCAGCGCGATGAGCAGGCGCAGCGGCGACAGCCGGGTCCGCGGGCCCTCCGGCTCCTCATGGTCGTCGAGCGCGAACTCGGAGCTCTCGGTGGCGACAGGCACACCTGAATATCGGCGGTTGGCGGTTCGTCTGGAGGGCCGAAACATCACCGGAACGGGCGATTAGCTCACAGAGCTGGCATTCAGCGGTAAGGCTTCCGGCCTTTCGCGCCGACCAACAACGGGTGCGCCGCAGGCCGCGTGCGCGAGAGGCGAAGTGCTAGGGAGAGATGTTGTTCGCAAGGCGCGGGAAGCTGGACAAGGCCGGCAAGCCCAGGCCGCCGCGCGGCCGGCGGCAGTGGGGTCGTGACAAGCGTTCCCTGCCTGCCACCTCCGTCGTCCCCCGGGTCTCCGATCTTCGCGTGGCTGTCGGTCGCGCCCTGGTGGTCGGCACGGTCGTCGCCTGGCTGACGTACTTCGGCACTTGGCTGACCGACCAGTTCATCACCGGCGGGCATCACACGGCACGGCTGCGCGTCGAGGCCGTCGTCTACCTGATCACGGTCACCCTGCTCACCGGCTCCGCACTCGCGTATCTCACGTGCCGGCTCGGCTTCTTCTACCGGGCACGCGAGCACCGGCGGATGCCGCGGGCCGCGCTGGAGCACCACTTCGCCCGGTCCGGCCCATCGGTCACGGTGCTGATCCCGTCCTACAAGGAAGACGAGCGGATCATCCGCACGACGGTGCTTTCGGCTGCGTTGCAGGACTACCCATCCCTGCGGGTGGTGCTGCTCATCGACGACCCGGCGCATCCCACCCGCAGGCAGGACCGCCTGCTGCTGGAGCAGGCCCGGTCCGTCCCGATCACGGTGCAGGAGCTGCTCGACGCACCGGCCTCGCGCGCCACGGCTGCCATGGACGTCTTCGCCCTCCGCGGGGCGCAGACCCGACTCGAGCTCGCCGACATGAGCACCGCCGCGGCGGAATACGACGCGGCAGCAGCATGGATGACGAACCTGGCCGAGGAGACGGAGATCGTCGACCACACCGACGAGTTCTTCGTCGACCAGGTGCTGCGCAAGCTCGCGTCGGACTTCACGGTCACCGCCGGGGCGCTGCGCGAGGCGGCCGCTGAAGGCGTCGTGCTGCCATGGAGCCGGCTGCTCGAGCTCTACCAGCGGCTGGCGTGGACCTTCAGCGCCGAGCTGTCGAGCTTCGAGCGCAAGCAGTACGTTTCGCTGTCGCACGAGGCCAACAAGGCCATGAACCTCAACAGCTACATCGGGCTCATGGGCGGCACCTACCGCGATGCGATCACCGTGTCAGGACGCGAGCTCATCCCCGCCCGGCACGGCTACGCCGACCTCGAGATCCCCGAGCCGGACTACGTTCTCACCCTCGACGCCGACAGCGTGCTGCTGCCCGAGTACTGCCTGCGGCTCGTGTATCTCATGGAGCAGAGCGAGCACGCCGACGTCGCCGTCGCGCAGACGCCCTACAGCGCGTTCCCCGGCTCGGGCACGCGACTGGAGCGCATCGCCGGCGCCACGACCGACCTGCAGTACATCGCCCATCAGGGCATGACGTACTACGGCGCCACCTTCTGGGTCGGGGCGAATGCGGTGCTGCGCAAGCGGGCACTCGACGAGATCCGCGAGAGCACGTTCGTCGGCAGCTGGGAGATCCGCCGCTACATCCAGGACCGCACGGTCATCGAGGACACCGAGTCGACCATCGACATGCGGGCCAAGGGATGGGCGCTGCTGAACTACCCGGAGCGCCTGGCCTACAGCGCGACCCCACCGGATTTCGGCTCGCTGTGCATCCAGCGTCGCCGCTGGGCCAACGGCGGCGTGCTGATCTTGCCGAAGCTGTGGCGCACCCGTCGGAGCCGCAAGGCCCGCGGTGAGGTCAACCGCATCAGCGAGACGTTCATCCGGGTCAACTACATGGCCTCGGTCGCCTGGAGCTCGATCTCGCTGCTGCTGCTGCTCGCGTATCCCTTCGACAGCCAGCTGATCAGCCCGCTGCTGGGGCTCATCGCGCTGCCGTATTTCGCAGGTATGGCAAGCGATCTGCGCTACTGCGGCTACAAGCGCATCGATGTGCTGCGTATCTACGGCTTCAACCTGATCCTGATGCCGGTCAACCTCGCGGGCTTCCTGAACTCGCTCGTGCAGGCACTCACCGGGGAGAAGAGCGTCTTCGGACGCACGCCCAAGGTGGCCAACCGGACCGTCCCGGACTTCGTCTTCGTCATCTCGCCATGGCTGCTGACCGGGCTCGCCGGTTGGACGCTGTGGCAGGACTGGACCTATCACCGCTGGATCAACTTCGGCTACGCGGTGCTGAACACGACCCTTGCGCTCTACGCGATCGTCGCGTTCATCGGCATCCGCAACTCGGTGGCTGACTTCCTGACGCACGGCAAGGCGTGGGTGTCGGTTCCGGTGGAGCCGAAGCCGAAGGCGCCGAGCAAGCGGGCCCGGCGCCTCGCAAGACGCGCGGCGCAGGTGCAGGCGGCCCCGCCGGCCGATTGGGCGAGCATCCTGCATTTCGGCAACGACCCGATGGCTGCGGCCGCGTTCTCCAGGACAGGCGCCCAGCGGCCGTTGGCCGCGGCTGCAGTGCCCGCTCCGCGTACCCCGTCGAACTCGACCGTCCGGGGACGCTCGGCGCAACGTTCCGCAGAAGCTGACGCACCCGATTTCCGGACCGTCTTCCAGCCGATCGTCGAGCTCGGCACCGGTCACATCGCCGGACGTGAGGCGCTCACCCGCTTCGACGACGGTGTCGCACCGCACCAGCGGCTGGCCGAGGAGTCCTCCCGCGGAGGCGGCCTGGAGCTCGAGATCCTGCTTGCCCGGGCAAGCGTGCAGGCTGCTGCCGATTTCCCGAGCGGCGAGTGGCTGGGCCTGAACGTCTCGCTGGCGCTGGTACGCGCGGGACGGGCGCTGCGCAGCATCCTCGAGCCCGCGCTGCGCCCGGTGGTGCTCGAGCTGGATGCCCGCGCACTGACCGATCACGCCGCGGCACTCGAATTGCAGGCGGCGCTGCCGGAGGGCGCGCTGCTCTCGCTCGCCGGCGTCGAGCCGAGCTACGACTGCCTGAAGCTGGTGCGCGACCTGCGTCCGGGGTTCATCAAACTCGAGCGCGGCTGGGTGCGGGAGCTGCAGAACGACCCGGCGCGCCAGTCGCTGGTGCGCGCCCTGGTCTCGCTCGCCGACGAGGTGGGCTCGCAGCTCATCGCCGAAGGCGTCGAGACCGAGGCCGAGCTGCAGGCGCTGTCCGACCTCGGGGTGAAGCTCGGCCAGGGCTACCTGCTGGGCCGGCCGAGGGCGTCGGTCGGCGTCTGACCCGAAGCCGCGGCCGTCAGCAGCGCCAGGAACGGGCGCTGCGAGGCGAACATCTTGCGCTCGGCAACGGGGAGGTTGAACCAGGCAGCGCGGTCGACCTCGGGAAACTCGCGCGCGTTTGCCGGAGCGCGGCGGCCATTCCAGCTCGAACAGGTTGCTGCGGACCTCGAACGGTCCGGGGTCACCCTCGACGGCCCACGCCACGTTGACCTTCGAGCCGGACTGCTTCACCTCGCCCAGCGCGACCGGTTCGCCCGGCGGGACCGGGATCCCCAGCTCCTCGGCGAACTCGCGGCGGGCGGCGGCCAGCTCGTCCTCCCCCGGCTCGATCTCGCCCTTCGGAATTCCCCAGTGGGCGTCGTCTTTGTTGGCGAAGAACGGGCCGCCGGGGTGCGCGAGCAGCACCTCGATCTCGCCCGTCGGCGACCGTCGCCACACCAGCAAACCGGCGCTGCGTTTCACGGGCGGACGACCTCGCCGCGCTCCGCGGAGCGCCGGGCGGCATCGAGCACGCGCAGGGTCATGACGGCATCTTCCGGCTTCACCGGCACCGGGCCGGCGAGCCGGAGGGCGTCACGCACCTTGCCGTAGAAGACCTGATACTGCCCCGGGCCGCGCGTCACGGAACGACTCTGCTCGCCGGTCACGACCCGCCCCCATCGCGCCGGTGACTCCTTGCCCCAGTCGGGATGGGCGGGATCGGCGCCGGCGCGCAGGCTGTCCTCCTGGCAGTCCAGGCCGTGCACGACGTAAGCCGCCCGGGAGCCGAGCACGCGCAGCCGCGGCCCGAGGTCGGCGGCGACGGCGCTCACCCACAACGTGCTGCGCGCGCCCGAGCCGTGGGTCAACTGCAGGCAGGCGTCGTCCTCGACGACCACGCCGGGCCGGCGCCGGTCGACGGTCGCGTAGACCCGCGTGACCGGCCCGAAGAGCACCAGCGCCTGGTCGACCAGGTGGCTACCCAGGTCGAGCAGGAGCCCGCCGCCTTCGCCCGGGTCGCCGGACTCCCGCCATCCCGGCTTCGGCTGGGGGCGCCACCGCTCGAAGCGGGACTCGAAGCGCCAGACAGATCCCAGCTCTCCGGTGGCGATGAGCCGCTGCAAGGTCAGGAAGTCGCCGTCCCAGCGCCGGTTCTGGAAGACGGTGAGCAGCCGCCCGGCAGCTTTGGCATGGTCGACCAGCCGCTGCGCCTCGGCAGCGGTGGTGGCCAGCGGCTTGTCGACGACGACCGGCAGGCCGGCGTCCAGCGCGGACGTGGCCAGCGGCACGTGGCTGGAGTTCGGCGTGGCGACCACGGCCAGGTCGTAGCTGGATGCGGCGCCGAAGATCTCGTACGGCCGCGGATGCACGACGACACCCGGATAGCGCGCGGTTGCCCGCGCAGCGCGTTCGGTGTCGGACGTCACGATCGCGGTCAGTTCGAGGCCGGGGGTGGCGTTGATCAGGGGCGCGTGGAAATGCTCGCCCGCCACGCCGTAGCCGAGCAGCGCCACTCGCACTGCGCCGTTAGAGCTCATGGGTAGTGAGCATCTCCCATGCGCCTACCGGGTAATCAGATACGGCGACGATACGTCGCCGTGCGTACCGTCTTCAGGCGAGCCCGCGGGCGGGGAACCAACGCCTGGATTGCGACCGTTTTCCTATTGCCAGCCAGCGAGGAGGGCCATGGAGCCGGACGGGACACCGCCCGAGGCGCCGACCAACCCTGCCGCCCGGCCCGTGATTGCCGGTGCGGGACGGCGTTTTGACGCGCCCGAAGCTCCGGCGTACCCGCTCCCACCAGCAGGTCCGCCACCTGCGCCTTCCGGTCCCGAATGGCCACCGGGCAACGAGCCGCTTCCCCCTGAGCTCTCCCCGCGGGGAAAGCCGGCAAAGCCGCACAAGAAGCGCCGGTTCGGGTGGGGCAAGCGGATCACGGCGCTCATCGTGGTGTTGCTGCTGGTCGCGCTCGGCATCTTCTGGTCGTGGGATGCCGGCCTGCACCGCACGGATGCGCTGAAGTCCTATGCCGGCCGCGTCGGCAACACCGCGGGGACGAACTGGCTGATCGTGGGCTCCGACAGCCGCGCCGACCTCACCCCCGCGCAGCGCCAGGCGCTCGCCACCGGTGACGCCGCGGGCAGCCGTACTGACACGATCATGATCGTTCACACCGGCTCGAAGAAGACCACGCTGCTCTCGCTCCCCCGTGACACCTACGTCCCGATCGACGGCCACGGCAAGAACAAGCTGAACGCGGCCTTCGCGTTCGGTGGGTCGAGCCTGCTGGTGCGCACCGTGGAAGAGGTCACCGGCCTGCACATCGACCACTACGCCGAGATCGGCTTCGGCGGCTTCGCGTCGATGGTCGACGCGATCGGCGGGGTGCGGATCTGCGTCGACCAGGCGATCAACGACGGCAACGCGGGCCTCAACATCCCGGCCGGCTGCCAGCAGCTGAACGGCGCTGAGGCGCTGGGCTACGTGCGCAGCCGCAAGTTCGCCACCGGGGACCTGGAGCGGGTGCAGCACCAGCGCCAGTTCCTGTCGGCGCTGCTGTCGAAGGTCGCGAGCCCGGGCACGCTGATCAACCCGTTCAAGTCCATCCCGCTGGGCTACGACGCGGTCGACGCGCTGACGGTCGACAAGGGCACCCACATCTGGGATCTGCTCTCGCTCGGAACCGCGCTGCGCGATGCCGGCGGCAACAAGGGCTACACGCTCACGGTGCCGATCGCCGGCTTCGCCAACGAAGGCGCCGTGGGCAGCGTCGTGCTGTGGAACCGCACCGAGGCGCTCCAGCTCTTCGCGGCGCTGAAGAACGACCAGCCGATCCCTGCCGCGCTCGTCCCGAAGTCCTAGATCAGCGCGCGATCCCGGCGAACTGCTTGAGCACCGCGCGGGCGATGACGAGCTGCTGGATCTGGCTGGTGCCCTCGTAGATGCGGAAGAGGCGCACGTCGCGGTAGAAGCGCTCGGCCGCGACGCCGTGCATGTAGCCGGAGCCGCCGTGCACCTGCACCGCCCGGTCGGCGATCCGCCCGACCGCCTCGCTGGCGAAGTACTTCGCGCAGGCCGGGCCGAGCTTGGTGTCCTCGCCGCTGTCGTAGGCGCGGGCGGCTTCGAGCACGAGGGCACGGCCGGCCATCAGGTCGGTCTGCGAATCCGCGATCAGCCCCTGGATCAGCTGATGCTGCGCGATGGGTTTGCCGCCCTGCACCCGCTCGGCCGCGAAGCCGACCGTCTCGTCCACCAGGCGTTGCGCGAGCCCGACACACAGCGCGGCGATGTGCAGCCGGCCGTGCGCCAGGCACGCCATCGCCGTCGCGTATCCGGTGCCCTCGGCGCCGATGAGTGTCTCCGGGCCGACGCGGACCTCGTCGAAGTAGACGTCAGCCGTCCAGGCGCCGGCCTGGCCCATCTTCTTGTCCTTGGCGCTGACCGAAACCCCAGGCGTGTTCGACGGCACCAGGAAGCACGAAATGCCTTTCGTTGCAGGGGCATCCGGGTCGGTACGCGCGAACGCCATGAAGACGTCGGCGACCGGCGCGTTGGTGATGTAACGCTTCGCGCCGGAGATGACCCAGCCATCACCGTCGCGCACGGCCCGCGTCTTCAGGCCCGCCGGATCGGAGCCGGCATCGGTCTCGGTCAGCGCGAACGACGCCGTCCACTCCCCCGACGCCACCTTCGGCAGATACGCAGCCTTCTGCTCGTCGTTCGCCGACAGCATCAGCACGTGGCCGGCGATGCCGTTGTTGGTGCCGAACATCGAGCGGAACGACGGGGTCGTGTAGCCGAGCTCGAAGACCAGCCGCGCTTCCTGCTCCATCGACAGGCCCAGTCCGCCGTACTCCTCGGGCAACGCGAAGCCGAAAAGTCCCATCTCTGCAGCGGTTTTGCGCACCCGCTCCGGAATCTCGTCGCGCTCCTCGATCTCGGGCTCGAGCGGCACCACCTCGTCACGCACGTAACGGCGCACCGCAAGCCGGATGTCGTCGAACTCGCCGGAATCCATACGTGATTTCTCCTGCCGTCGGTTACGAAAAGACCCTGCCGCCGATGATGGTGCAGCGTACGAGGTCGCGGTCGGGCGCGGCCAGAACCGTGGGCCAGGGCACGTGCATGAGCACCAGGTCGGCCGGGACGCCTACGGTGACCCGTCGCGGCGGGCCGCCCGGATAGCCCGGAGCGGAGAGGTAGCCCTCGAGCGCACGGCGGACCTCGATACGTTCGCCCGCTCCGAGCACCTCGCCCGCCGGCGTGCGGCGCTCGGCAGCCGCCCGCATGACCGCCCAAGGATCGGCCGGGCCGTAGGGCGCGTCGGACGAGCAGACCACCGGGATGCCCGCGTCCGCCAGCGAGGCCACGCGATAGAGGTCGCCGAGCTCCGATGCGAGCTCCCGGCGGTAGTCGTCGCCGCGGTCGGCGATGAAACCCGGCTGCGTCACGACGGTGATCCCGAGCCGGGCGAGCTCCGTCATGGCCGATCGATCCACCAGGCCGGCGTGTTCGATGCGGTCGCGCGGGTGGGGGCTGACCTCCTTGAGCGCCGCGATCGTGACGGCCAGAGCCTCGCGGGTGACGCAATGGACGGCCACTGCCCGGTCGTGCTCGCGCGCCTCCCGCATCCGGTCGCGTATCGCATCCAGATCGGGCGGCTCGTGGTCTGCCGGGAGGATCTTCAACGGACCGAGGGTGATGCGGTCGTGCAGTCCCTCGGGGCGGCCGCCGAGCAGCAGGACGCGCTGCGGCAGCCGGCCGTCGGCAACGCTCTGGACCAGCAACTGCTGGCTGCGTGTCGCCAGGTCCGGGGTGGCGTCGGTGACGGCGGTGATGCCGGCGCCGGCGAGGGTGCGCCCGACGCGGCCCAGGTCAGGCGGCGGCCCGGCCGGCAGCAGCTCGGCGAGCCGGGCGTCCTGCCGCCACAGTTCGCCCCGGGGAGCAGCCGCGCGGAGCCCGGCAGCGCGCAGTGCAGCCGGGTTCAGCAGCCACAGCGCCCCGCTGCGGTGCTGGATGCGCACCGGGATGGTCGGATGCAGGCGGTCGAGGTCGGCGAGCGACAGCCGTCCACCCTGCTCGCCGTAGCCGACGGCGCGGATCCACCCGGTGCGGTCCGGCTCGGCGCGGGCGAGGGCAGCCTCCACCGCCGCGCGATCCGGCGCGACGGCCGGGCGGAGATCGAGCGACGCCTCGGCGGCGGCCATGGCCAGCAGGTGCAGGTGATGGTCGGCGAGGCCGACCGACAGGGCGGCACCCGCGCCCTCGATCAGCTCCTCGCCCGGCAGCCGGCTCAGCGAGCCGAGCTGGACGACGGTGCCGTGCGCCACCCGCACATCGGTACGGCGGCCGTCGAGCAGCGTGACGTCGCGCAGCAGCAGCGCGCCGGCCTCGCTCACGGCCCCGGGATCGGGCGGGCGCGGGGAGGGTGCACGGCCATTTCGGAGGTCAGCGGCGTCGCGAAGGTGCCGTCGAGCGTCGAGGCGACGACGGAAGCCATCGCCAGATCGATCAGCTTCCCGCCCCCGGCATCGAGTGCGCGCATGACCGCGACGGCGCCGGCAAGGCCGGTGAGCGGGTCGGCGATGGCATCGCCGACGAAGGCGTAGTCGCGGCCGCGCAAGCCGGCCAGCCCGCCCGCCACCGCGACGTCGTCGCCGAAGCCGATCCGGTCACCGTTCCTGCGGCCAAAGGCCGTGATGCACAGCCACACCGCACCCTCGACCGCGTGCTGGTCGGCAGCGAGCCCCCAACCGGCGAGCGCGCGCGGGCGCGACGCCTCGATGACGACGTCGGCGCTGCGCACCAGGTCCACCAGCCGCGCCCGGTCCGCCGGCGAAGACGGGTCGATGACCACGGTTTCGCCGGCTGGATGGAGCAGCTGGTAAAAGCGCGGATCGCCGCGGCGAGCCCCGTCCGGCCGGTCGATGCTCTCGACCTTCACCACGCGGGCACCGGCCAGGCCGAGCAGCGAGCTGCACAGCGGACCGGCCCACAGCGCGCTGAAGTCGACGACGAGTGACGGCGGCGCGAGCTGTCTCGGGGACGTTCGGAGGCAGGTGCAGCGGCGGTCCCCCCTCGCCGAGGTATCCGATCGCCAGCCCGAGCAGCCGGGCGCGCTCGACGATCTCCTCCCCCGTATGGGTCGCCGCCCACGCGCGCACGCCCTCCCACGGATCGGGAGCCCGACCCTCGATCAGGGCCTCGACGAGCTGGAGGTCGGACGGCCGCGGAAGCGACACCGCGACGCCCCAGCCGTCGGCGCACTGCAGCAACCGGCAGGCGCCACCGGCGGAGATCTGGCCCTGCGGGCTCGCACCCGTGAGCGCTGCCCGCTCGCCCAGCAATTGCGCGCCGTCGACGCGTACCGGATGGCCCCAAGCCGTCGACCGGCGCTCGATCTCGGCCGACCACTCGCGGGCCCGCGTCGCCCCCCGCCCGGGTGGGACGAAGCCGCTGATGGCAGCGACGCCAGACTCGAGCCAGTCGGCGACGCGCCGGTCGGCCACCGGGCTGCTCATTGCACGATCTCGTCGACCAGGCCCCACTGCAGGGCCCGCTCGACGGGAAGGACGTCACCCGTCAGCGCCAGCCAGGCGGTGCGCCACCGGCCGATCCGCCGCACGATGCTCACCGTGCCGCCGGCGCCGGGCACGAGTCCCATGCCGACCTCGGGAAGTGCGATGCGGGTATCCGCCGCGGCGCTGACCCGCCCGGCGAACGCGGGCAGCTCGATCCCGGCTCCCACGCAGGCTCCGTGGATGCGTGCCGTCGTCCGGGCGGCGAGATCGTGCAGTAACTGACCCGCGCTGTGCCGCAGCCGGATGAGGTGAGCGATGGCCGGATCCGGCGCTGTGCCGAACTCGGCGAGGTCGCCGCCGCTGCAGAACGCCGGACCGGCGCCGCGCAGCTCGACCTGCACCGCGGGGTCGACGACGGCGATCTGCAGCGCCGAGACGAGTGCGTCGCGCACCGCGTGGCCGTAGGCGTTGCGCCGCTGCGGCCGGTTCAGCGTGAGGGTGAGCCGGTCGCCGTCCCGCGCGGCGAGAACGGGCTCGTCGTGCTCGGGCGGGGGGTTGCGCGGCGGCTGGGCGGCGAGCCAGGCTGCGAACTCGGGGCCGGCCAGCAGGGTGGAGTAGGTCGCCGATTCGGCGACCAGCCCCTCCCACACCGGCAGCAGCCCGGTCTGTTGCAGCAGCACGGCGAGCGCGCTCGTGCACAGCGGCCGCGTCGCCGAGATCTCGGCGACGCGCTCTGCTTCGGCAGCCGGATCCGCCGCGGCGATGAACGGCGCCTGCCCGGCGACCGGATCGCCGTCCCGGACGAGCGTGAGCGTGAGCGCCTCAGCCAGCTTCGCGTTGGCAGTCGGCAGCGCCGTCTCGGCGACGCCGATCAGCACCCGGGCACTGCATCGCGCGGCCCGCAGCGTCGTCACGAGCAATGCGCGAGGAAGCGGCTGCGCGAGATCGACCAGGAGCGCCGCCGGAGCCTGCGGATCGGGAACGCCGTAGCGCAGGACGTCGGCGAGCTCCGCTGGGGTGAGCGGGCTAGCCGCGGATGCCGTCACGCACGATCGACAGGACAGCAGGGTCGACGTCGAAGTTGATGTAGCAGCTCACGCGCTGGACGAGGTCGCCGAGCTTCTCGCGCAGCATCGGGCCGATGTCCTCCGGCGGCCCGACGACCGAGAACGTGTTCAGCATGTCGTCGGTGATGAGCTCGCCCATCGCGTCCCACTCGCCCTGCTTGGACAGGCGGGTGAGGGCGGGCTGGACGTCACCCCAGCCGTGGCCTTCGAGCACTCCGCGGTAGGCGGGGGTGGAGGCGTAGAACGCGATCTGCTTCTTGGTTCCCCTGACGGCGTCGGCCATTTCCTCGTCGGTCCGGCCGGTGGTGACGAAAGAAGGCCCGCAGATCGTGAAGTCATCCAGCGTCCGGCCGGCCTTCTCCCGGCCCCGGCGCAGCGCCGGCAACGTGACGTCTTCGAGGTAGCGGCGGGTGGTGAACGGATGCACGAAGAACCCGTCGGCGACCTCTCCGGCGACCTCGGTCATCAGCTCCCCGACGCCCGCCAGGTAGACCGGCGGCGGCCCGTACTCGTGCGGCTCGGGCGAGAAGAACGGGGTCATCAGGACGTGCTTGTAGAACTCCCCCGAGAAGTCCAGCGGCACTCCGTCGTTCCAGTTGGCCCAGATGGCCCGCATCGCCTGGATGAACTCGCGCATCCGCGGCGCCGGATGCGACCACGGCATCGAGTAGCGCAGCACGATGTGCGCCTTGATCTGCGAGCCGATGCCGAGGATGAACCGGCCCTTGCTGTAGCGGGCCAGGTCGTATCCGACGCTCGCGAGCGTCATCGGGGTGCGCGCGAAGGCGATGGCGATCGACGTGCCGACGCTGACGGTGGAGGTCGCCTGGCACGCCTGCAGGCACTGCATGAACGGGTCGTGCGAGGTCTCGCCGAACCACAGGCCGTCGTAGCCTTCTGCCTCCTGCGCCGCCGCTTCCTGAGCGATGGCGGCGAAGTCCTTGCCCGCTGACGTGTCGAGCTTCACGGCCGGCAGCTCAGTCGCTGGACGGGAGCTGCTTGGCTTCCTTGAGCACGAGCGCGGTCGCACCGTCCGACAGCGAACCGTCGCCACCCTTCGTCACGAGCACCTCGAGCGACTCGTCGTTGGGCGAGGTGAACCGCTTGCCGACCGGGCTCCCACCGGCAAAGGCGGGATCGATGGCCAGACCAGCCTCCGGCTCGGCCTTGACGTCGATCATCGGGTGACCGCCGCAGTTGAGCGCCACCTCGCCGCCCGGGACGCGGACGACGATGATCTCGGTAGCGTCCACCTGGCTGCGCAGCCGGGCGCCGGTACGCAGTTGGACGGGGACGGTCATTTCGGTGCCTCCACGGGAGTTCGGATCCGACACTTAAGAATCAGCCGCTTCGGTCAGGCTGCCGATGATGTCGCGGCGAAGCAGCTTTCCGGTCGGAGTGTAAGGAAGTTCGGGCCAGATCAGCACCGAGCTCGGGGCACGGCTCGAGCGCAGCTTGGTCGCCGCGTAGGCGCGCACCTGCTCGGCGATCTCCTCGTCCTTCGCGTCCTCTTCCGAGACGACGACCACCGCGCAGATCCGGTGGCCCCACTCCTCGTCGGGCAGGCCCACGACGGCAGCGTCGCGGACGGCCGGGTGGGTGAGCAGCACGTCCTCCACCTCGGCCGGCGCGATGTTCTCGCCGCCGCGGATGATGGTGTCGTCGTCGCGGCCCTCGACGAACAGGTAGCCGTCGGCGTCGAGGTGCGCCCGGTCACGGGTCGGGAACCAGCCGTCGGCGTCCAGCCTGGTGCCGAGACCCACGTATTCACCGGCCACCTGAGCACCCCGCACCCACAGCTCGCCCGTCTCGCCGGGCGCGAGCTCCTCACCCTCCGGGCCGCGGATGACGAATTCGATGCCCGGCACGGCCCGGCCGGCACTCGCCAGCCGCGCCTTCCACACCGGGTCATCGGAGTCGAGCGCCGCCCGGTGATCGTCCGGGCCGAGGACGGCGATCGTCGAACTCGTCTCGGTGAGGCCGTAGGCGTTGACGAAGCCGGTCTCGGGAAACGTGCGCAGCGCACGCTCGAGCACCGTCGGAGCGATGCGGGCCCCGCCGTACGCGATCGAGCGCAGCGGCGGGAGCGCCTTACCCGGCGCCTGCTCGAGATGCTCGACGACGCGCACCAGCATCGTCGGCACGACCATCGCGTGGCTGACCGCCTCCCGCGCCGCGATGTCCAGCCACTCCCCCGCGTTGAAGGCGGGCAGATGCACCATCCGGCGGCCGGCGTACGTGTTGGTCAGCACCGTCGCGACCCCGGCGATGTGGTACGGCGGCACGGCGACGAGCGCGCAATCATCCTCGTCGGCGCCGAGCAGCTCGACGGTCTGCAGCACGTAGGCGGTCAGGTTGCCGTGGCGGAGCAGGACGCCCTTGGGCTCCGAGGTCGTGCCGCTGGTGAAGAGCACCGCCGCGATGTCGTCGTCGTCCAGATAGGGCGCTTCGATGGGCGGGGCCGACGCTGTCTCGGCGAGCCAGCCGGTGGTCGACAGCACGTGCGGCCGGTCGCCGATGCGCTCGCGCATGTCGTCGTCGACCAGGATCACCGGCTCGTCGAGCCGGTCGATCAGCGCGTTGAGATCGGGGTCGGGCAACCGGTAGTTCAGCGGCGTGATCGGCATGCCGGCAAGCGCCGACGCGAACACGGCGACGTTGAACTGCGGGCCGTTGACCCCGACGAACGCCACCGAGCGCCCGCCCTCGGCCTGCAGCAGCCCGGCTCCACCCGACGCCCGCGCGGCCAGACCTTCGAACGTGATGCCGTCACTCTGGGAACCGAGTGCGACCCGATCCGGGACCATCGACGACGCCAATTCGAGCAGCACATCGACGCCCACATCGGCTCCTTCTCGGCAAAGAGGGCGTGAGTGCCCGTCGTCAAAACTAGCGTGCCGCCAGCCCCCTCAGCGGCGGCGGCAGTAAATCCGGGTGCTGGAGCACCGGGATCTACTGCCGCGCGATGAAAGTCGAAGCGTTCCACCCGCCCACCAGGGGTGCCCGCGCTCCACAGGCGCCGGCGGCAGTAACAACGGGGGTCAGAGCACCGCGATTTACTGCCGCTCAGCAGCTAACGCCCGCTCCACCTGATCCGCGACGAGATCTTGCTGGAACCGCACGGCGTAGCCCGAAAAGCGCAAGGGGAACGACTTGGCGATCAGCAGCTCGTTCTGCCGTTCGAGATCGCTCCAGAACTGGTCGGCGATCATGTGCACAGCCCCATCGATCTCGAAGGGGAGACGATTGCCTGACGGCCCGATGATCTCGCCGTCGAGGTAGCGGCGGCGGCCTTGGCCGTCGAGGCGCACCTGCTGGCGAACGACTGTGCCGAGGCGGCGACGCCTGCAGAATTGGCCGAAGTCGATCTCTGACAGGGCATCGGCTCCGCCCTCGATGTCCGCGATGGTGAGCCTCATCAGCCGTCGGTGGCGAATCGGCCCGGCCTGGTCAAGGGCCACTCGCAGCCGCTGCGGGGTCGTCAGGCGCTGCTGGATCACCGCCGCGAGGAGCCCGGCGCAGGAGCGGGTATGAGGGAGCCACGAGGCCGCGTCGATCGCAGAGCGCTCCACGCTGGTGCGAGGCGGTCGGTGCGCGCAAGCGGCCGCCTCCTGCTGCGGTACGCGGCTCCGGTGTACGACAAGGTCCAGCTCCGCTGAGCGGGGCACGCCGCAGGCTCGCGGTAGGAGAAGGTGCACTCGTGGATCCGGCCAGTTACGCAGGCCGGCCGCCTCCAGTGCCGTCAGCCCGGCCAGCGTGGTCGACCTTCCCGTCGCAAGAACGCCCGCCCACATCTGCTGCCGACGTTCGAGCGGGCCGTTGTGCAGCACGACGACCAGCGAGCCAAACGCTCGCCACCGTCCCGCGTCGATGTGCGCGCGGATCTCATCAGGCGTGAGTCCCGCCTCGCGAAGTTGATCACGACGGACGACGTTCGACTGGACCTCGCCCAGCTGGAAAAGCGACTCGTGCACGTCGCCGAGGGTGTCCTAGAAAACGGCGCCGGCGAGCTTTTCCACAGCTTGGCGTTGGAACACGGCACGAAATCGCCGTGCCCGGGGAGAGCGGCAGTAAATGCGGGGCCCAGGGCACCGCGATTTACTGCCGCCGGCGATGTGAGGAGGGGTGGATCAAGCGGCGGCTTTGTGGAACGCGTCGACGACGCCGGCCAGGACCTCGGCGGCCTCGTCCTGACCCGCAGGCAGCGGGACCGTGAGCGCGAAGTCGGTGATCCCGGCCTCGACCTGGGCAGCGACGGGCGCGAGCGCGGTGGCGAGGTCGAGCTTGCCGCTGTCGTCCTTGCGCACCATGAGGGCGCCCTGCGTGCGGAAGCCCTCCATGCTGCGCCCGTGCTCGGCCATGACCTCGGCGATGCGTGACAGGCCGGGGGCCGGGTCACGTACGTAGTCGCCCCACGGGATCCAGCCGCTGCCGAACCGGGCGATGCGACGCAGGGTGCGCGGGTTGATCGTGCCGCTGACCCAGATCGGCACGCCGCCCGGCTGCAGCGGCTGGGGCACGCAGTAGATCCGCTCGAACTTCAGGAACTCCGAGTCGTGGTTGGACGGAACGTCACGCCAGGCGTTCTGCAAGACGTCCAGGCAGTCGTCGAGGAGCGGGCCGCGGCCGTCGAACGAGAGCCCGGCGGCCTCGTACTCCTCGCGCTGCCAGCCGACGCCGATCCCGAGGTCGAGCCGGCCGCCGGAGAGCTTGTCGAGCGTGGCGCAGGTCTTGGCGAGCACGATCGGCCGCCGCAGGGCAGCCTGCAGCACCCCGGTGCCAAGCCGCACCCGCTTGGTCATGCCGGCCACCATCGACAGCACGGTCATCGGCTCGAGCCACTGCCCGTCCGGTCCGGTCGGCTGCTTGGAGCCGCGCATACCGCCGGTCTCCGGATTGCCGTAGGCCTCGAGGTTTTCACCGAAGACGACGTGGTCGGAGACGGTGACGCGATCGATCCCGGCCCGCTCGGCGGCGAGCGCCCGGTCGAACATCGGCTGCCAGTCGCCGGGATCGGCGACGGCGAAGTTGACCAGATGAAGGGACAGGGCGGGAGTCGAGGCTGGAGGCACAGTCACCGCTTCTTCGTACCAGCCTGCCCGAAGTGCACCAACAGCCGCCCTGCACAATCACCGCATGAGCACCCAGACGCCGGACCTCGTCCCTTCCATCGAGGATTGGGGGAAGTTGCTGGACGGCAAGGTCGCGATCGTCACCGGCGGCGGAGCCGGCATCGGCGGGGGGATCTCGCGGCTGTTCGCCCAGCACGGCGCGCTGGTCGAAATCGCCGAGATCGACCCGGAGCGCGGCGAGCAGGCCCGGGCCGACATCGAGGCGGCCGGCGGCACGGTGCGGGTGCATACCGTCGACGTGACCGACAACGCCGTTGCTGCCCCACTGGTGCAGGACGTCGTCGACGCCCATGGCCGGGTCGACATCCTGATCAACAACGTCGGCGACTACCGCCCGCAGACCCGTTTCCAGGCGTCGAATCCCGAGTCGTGGGAGGCGATGTACGCCATCAACCTGCGGCACATGTTCGCCATGTGCCGGGCCGTGATGGACCCGATGATCGCCGCCCGCAAGGGAACGATCGTGAACTTCCACTCGGTGGAGGGCATGCGCGGCTACCCGGGCGACCCGGTGTACGGCGCGATGAAGGCGGGCGCGGCCCACTTCACCACCTGCCTCGCCGTGACCATGGGCCGCTACGGGATCCGGGTGAACGGCATCGGGACGGACCTCACGCAGACACCTCAGGTCGACTACCTGACCCGGGCGGAAGGCCACGACGACATGTGGCCGGTCTGGGCGCCGGTCGGCCGGCTCGGCTGGCCGGAGGACCAGGCTCGGGTGGCGCTGTTCCTGGCTTCCGACATGTCGTCGTACATCACCGGTCACAACATCCCGGTCGACGGCGGCACCAAGGCCGGCGGCGGCTGGTTCTTCTCCGAGCGGGAGCGGTTCTTCACCAACCGGCCCATCGGGTTCTAGGCCCCCACGACCGTGCGATAAGCCGCGCTCAGCCGCGCTTGGCGAGGTCGCTCAGGTAGCGGTTGTACGCGGCGAACTCGTCGTGCTCGGGATCGCTCTCGCCGCGGTCGGCCTTGCGGTCGAACGCGCGTGCCTTGCGGGCATCCGCCCGTGACCACTGCATGAGGATGACGCCCGCGACGAGGAAGGCGACCGGCTCGGCGAGGGCCATCGCGATGCCGCCGCCGGTGCGCTGATCGGACAGCATGCTCGCGCCCCACGTACGTCCGAGCCGGTCGAACCAGCTCGCCGCCAGCACATGGGTGTCGGTGATGATCGCCAGCCCGAAGAACGCGTGGAACGGCACCAGGATGATCAGCAGGAACATCCGCGCGCCGTGTCCCGGCCGGTGCGGCAGCGGATCGGGGCTGACGAGCGGCCAGAAGACGAGGCAGCCGGTGATGAGGAAGTGCACCAGCATCAGCACGTGCCCGGCGTGGTTGGCCATCAGCGTCGGGAACAGGCCGGAGAAGTAGAGCCCGAACGTGCTGACGACGAACAGCGCCAGGCCGACGAGCGGGTTCGACAGCACGCGCATGACCGGGCTCCGCAGCAGCGAGAGCAGCCAGGCGCGGGCACCACGGGCGCCCGGCTGCGGACCCTTGGACGGCAGGTAGCGCAGCGCGAGCGTGATCGGCGCACCGAGCGCGAGCAGCGGAGGCGCGACCATGGTCAGCAGCATGTGCTGCGCCATGTGAACGCTGAACAGGACCTCGCCGTACCGGCTGACCCCGGTTTGCGTCGTGGCGAACACCACGAACAGGCCCGCGAACCAGGCCGTGGTGTACAGCCGGGGCCAGCTGTCGCCGCGGGCGTGCAGCCGATGGACGCCGCGGACGTACCAGAGGGCCGCGACGACGATGAAAACGGTGAAGAACACCATGGGAGCCCAGTCGAAAGCGAGTCGACCGACGGAAATGGGCGGCGGGAAGTCGTAGCCGAGCGCGGCTTTGGCGGCGCTGGTGTCGGGCACGGTCCGCGGCTGCGGCGCGGGGCTGCGCGAGAGCGCGACGGCGAGGCCGACAGCGATAGCCATGACGACGAGTTCGGCGCCGGCCAGCCGGATGAACGCGCGCCGGTTCCCCGCCGCCGCCTGCGGAAGGGTGCGGGTGCGGTGCCGGTAGCCGAGTGTCCCCAGCACGATCAGGGCCGCCGACTTGGCGAGCACGATCCCGCCGTAACGCGTGCCCAGATCAGCAAAGCTACCGATCCGGACGTAGGCGTTCAGCATCCCGCTGAGCGCGATGGTCACGAAGCACGCGAGGGCGAGCGAGGAGAACCGCGGCAGCGCGACGGCCAGAGATTTGGGCGCTTTGCGGAACGCGAGCCACATGACGCCGACGAGCCCCCCGACCCACAGGCTGGCGGCCACGACGTGGAACGTCAGGCTGCTCAGCGCGGCGTCGTGGTTCCCCGCGCTGGCCGAGTGGCCGGTCAGCAGCGGGGGCAAAACCAGCCCGAATCCGGCGATGACCAGCACGACGGCGGCCGAGTTGACCCGCGTGATCGCCGGCGTCAGCACGATCAGCAGGGCGGCGATGGCCGCCCCGAGATAGGTCTTTCCCTCGGTGACGTCGGTCAGGTAGAAGCTGATGTTGCTGCCGTGCAGCCGGCTCAGCGGGACGGCGGCTTCGTTGGAGAGCGACAGCAGCGCTTCGATCACGACGGCCAGCAGCCAGACGCCGGCGGCGACGCGAGCCACCCGCATGGCCACCCGTGCCGAGGGGCCGAGCTCACCCTTGCGGTCGGGCAGCAGCGCCACCGCGAGCACCAGGAAGCCGACGGTGACGATCGCCGCCGCGTCGTGCAGGAAGCGGGCGACGGGCAGCGCCCACGCCGTCCCCGAACCGGCCCACGGCAGCCCGCCGGCCGGCTTCTGCTCCACGCCGTGCCCGAAGACCAGCGCCCCGATCAGGGCGAGTAGCCCGGCGGCCACAGCGACCAACACGAGCCGCGGGAGCGGGCTCGATCCCCGGACGGTGGGGGACGGCTCAGGCTGGGTGTCGGCGCCAGCCGGAGCGTCGACGGTCGTCACATCCCCATGGTGCCCGCCGGCACCGGGATCCGTCATTCCTCGGGCAGAGCGGGACGCCGTCTGCGCCGTACGAGCAGCGCGAGCAAGCCGCCGACGACGATGACCCCCGCAACGACGGCGATGATGATCCCGGCGGTGTTCGAGCTTCCTGGCCCGCTGGCATTGACGTGACTGGCGCCGCCGTTTTCCGCGACGACGTCCGGGGCAGCAGCGCGGGCAGTGAAGCTGAACTGGCCGGACACCGGATGGCCGTCGTCGGAAACGACCCGCCAGTCCACGACGTAGCGGCCGGCGGGACGGCTCCCGGCCAGCTGCTCGGAGACGACGCCGCCGGCGAGTGTGACCGGCCCGCTGTCCTTGCGCTGACCATCCGGGCCGGTGACGTGGATCGCCGAGAACTTCGCCTGCGGCGCCTCGTCGAAGGTGAGCGACACGGAAGCCGGCGCCGTCTGCAGGGCGGAGCCATCTGCGGGAGTCGTCTTCTCGAGGACGGCGTGAGCGGCAGCGGGTGCGGATCCGAAGCCCACCAGCAGGGCCGCGGCCAGCAGCAGGACCGTCGCCAGGGCGCCGGAAAACCTCCGCCACGACGCCTTCACACTCGAAAACGTACCTGCGAAACAGGACCGCTCCGGCGTGATCTGCGCTATGCCGAGTGCCACCTGTGACGTGATTTCGCACTGCGTAGCAAAATGAGGCCGTGACGGTCGATCCCGGCGCTCCGCCCCCGCCGCCCGAAGAGCTGACCCTGGCCGCCGCTTTCCCCGCAGCCACCCGAGAGCAGTGGGAAAAGCTGGTCGTCGGCGTCCTGGACAAGTCGGGCGCCCGCGGCCTGCTGCCGCAAGCCGCGGCTGAGCAGCTCAGCGTGACGGTCGGCGGCATCCGTATCGCCGGGATCTACGGCCCTGACGATGTCGCGGCCGCGAGCGTGCCCGAGCCCGGGTTCCCCGGATCGGCGCCGTTCGTGCGAGGCCGCCGCCCCGAGGGGACGCTGGGCGGCTGGGATGTGCGCGCCCTGTTCGACCATCCCGATCCGGGCGTCGCCCGGGAGCAGGTTCTGCAGGACCTGGAAAACGGTGTGACGTCGATCTGGCTGCGGGTCAGCGACAGCGGGTTCGAGATTTCGGCGCTGCCGACCGTGCTCGGCGACGTGCTGCTCGATCTCGCTCCGGTGATCCTCGACGCGGGTGCCGACGGCGTGGCCGCCGCCCGCGCGTTCCTCGAGGTCGCGCAGGAGCGGGGAGTCGCGATAGCGAGCCTGTCCGGCAACCTCGGCCTCGACCCGGTGGGCTACGCCGCGCGCAGCGGTGAGCCGGATCAGCTCAGCGAGACGGCGGCGTTCGTCGTCGATCACGTGAAGTCAGGTGCTGACCAGCTGCGCTCGATCGTGGTCGATGCGCTGACCTTCCACGACGCCGGCGCGTCCGAGGCCCAGGAGCTCGGCGGCTCGCTGGCGGCCGGGGTCACGTATCTGAGGGCGCTCGCCGAGGCGGGGCTTTCTGCCGAGCAGGCGTGCGGCCAGCTCGAGTTCCGTTACGCCGCGACCGACGACCAGTTCCTCACGATCGCGAAGCTGCGGGCAGCCCGGCGTTTGTGGGCGCGCGTCGCCGCGGCGTGCGGCGCGCCGAGCGGCGCTCAGGGGCAGCTGCAGCACGCGGTGACGTCGTGGCCGATGATGACCCGCCGCGATCCGTACGTGAACATGCTCCGCACGACGGTCGCCGCATTCGCCGCCGGCGTCGCGGGCGCGGATTCCGTCACGGTGCTCCCGTTCGATGCGGCCGTCGGCGTACCCGAGGCCATGGGCCGGCGGATTGCGCGCAACACGCAAGCGCTGCTGCTCGATGAGTCCCATATCGCGAGCGTCATCGACCCGGCGGGCGGTTCCTGGTACGTCGAGTCGCTGACCAACGCGCTCGCCCACGCCGGATGGGCGGAGTTCCAGGCGATCGAAGAGGCGGGCGGGCTGCCGAAGGCACTCGCCGATGGCGTCGTCGCCGAGCGGATCGCCGCGAACCGCCACGAACGCCAGCACAAGCTGGCCGTGCGCGAAGACGCGATCACCGGTGTCAGCGAGTTCCCGCAACTGCAGGAAAAGCTGCTGCAACGGCAGGCGCCGCCGCCGCTGCCGGGAGGTGGGCTGATCCGTATCCGGTGGGCCGAGCCGCACGAGGAAATGCGCGAGCGCGCCGACTTCTTCGCGATTCAGCATGGTCACCCGCCGACGGTGCTGCTGGTGCCGCTGGGCTCGGCCCGCGCCGCGGCGGTGCGGCTGACGTTCGCGGGCGACCTGTTGCGCCCCGCGGGTGTCGACGGCGCCGTACTCGAGACGCCAGGCGAGCAGACGCCGGACGACGCACTGGCCGCGGCGCTGACGCAAAGCGGCACCACGGTCGCGTGCCTTTGCGGCACCGACGATGCCTACGCGAGTTCGGCAGCCGAGGTCGCAGAAGCATTGCGGCGTGCCGGTGCGACACGCGTGTTGCTGGCCGGCCAGGCCAAGGCCGCGCCCGAGGCCAGGATCGACACCTTCATCTACCGGGGCTGCGATGCGCTCGCCGTCCAGGAAAAGACACTGACCGAGCTGGGGGTAGCCGAATGAGCGACACCGCTTGGGTTCCTGACTTCCGCGGGCTCCCGCTGGACGCGGACGCCGCCGGCGCTTCAAACGTCGACAAGCACGGCTGGATCCAGGCCGTGCACGACAACGTCGGCAAGGACCCCTCCGAGCTCGCCTGGCACACGCCCGAGGACATCGAGGTCGCCGCGCTCTACACCGGCGACGATCTGACCGACCTCGACTTCCTTTCGGCCTGGCCGGGCCTTCCGCCGTACCTGCGCGGGCCGTACCCGACGATGTACACCACCCAGCCGTGGACCATCCGCCAGTACGCGGGCTTCTCGACGGCCGAGGAGTCGAACGCCTTCTACCGCCGCAATCTCGCGGGCGGCCAGAAGGGCCTTTCGGTGGCGTTCGATCTGGCCACTCACCGCGGCTACGACAGCGACCACGTGCGGGTCAGCGGAGACGTCGGCATGGCCGGTGTCGCGATCGACTCGATCTACGACATGCGCCAGCTCTTCGACGGCATCCCGCTGGACAAGATGAGCGTCTCGATGACGATGAACGGCGCGGTGCTGCCGATCCTCGCCCTGTACGTGCTCGCGGCCGAGGAGCAGGGGGTAGCGCCGGAGCAGCTCGCCGGCACCATCCAGAACGACATCCTCAAAGAGTTCATGGTCCGCAACACCTACATCTACCCGCCGACCCCGTCGATGCGGATCGTGTCGGACATCTTCGGCTACACCTCCAAGCGCATGCCGAAGTTCAACTCCATCTCCATCTCCGGCTACCACATCCAGGAAGCCGGGGCGACGGCTGACCTGGAGCTCGCGTACACGCTCGCCGACGGCGTCGAGTACATCCGCGCCGGGCTCGACTCCGGTCTCGACATCGACCATTTCGCGCCGCGGCTGTCGTTCTTCTGGGCGATCGGCATGAACGTCTTCATGGAGATCGCGAAGATGCGCGCGGCCCGGCTGCTGTGGGCGAAGCTGGTCGACGGTTTCGGCGCGAAGAACCCGAAATCCCTTTCGCTGCGGACACATTCGCAGACCTCCGGCTGGTCGCTCACCGCGCAGGACGTCTTCAACAACGTCATCCGCACCTGCCTGGAGGCGATGGCCGCCACCCAGGGGCACACCCAGTCGCTGCACACGAATGCGCTCGACGAGGCGCTCGCGCTGCCCACCGATTTCTCGGCGCGCATCGCCCGCAACACCCAGCTGCTCCTGCAGCAGGAGTCGGGGACCACGCGCACGATCGACCCGTGGGGCGGCAGCGCGTACGTCGAGCGGCTCACCTACGAGCTCGCCCGCAAGGCGTGGTCGCACATCCAGGAGGTCGAGGCCGCCGGCGGGATGACGAAGGCCATCGAAGCCGGCATCCCCAAGATGCGCATCGAGGAGGCTGCGGCCCGCACCCAGGCGCGTATCGACTCCGGCCGCCAGCCGGTGATCGGCGTCAACAAGTATCGCCTGACCGAGCCCGAGAACATCGAGGTGCTGAAGGTCGACAACGCGGCCGTGCGGGCCGGGCAGCTGGCCAAGCTCGCTCGGCTACGTGAGGAGCGCGACGAGGCCGCCTGCCAGCGGGCGCTTTCCGAGCTGACCCGTGCGGCGGCGGTCGACAAGCCCGGGCCGGATGACAACCTGCTGGCGCTGGCCATCGACGCGGCACGAGCGAAGGCCACCGTCGGAGAGATCTCGCTGGCGCTCGAGAAGGTCTACGGCCGTTACACCGGCCAGATCCGTACCATCAGCGGCATCTACCGGCAAGAAGCGGGCGCGTCGGCGTCCATCGACAAGATGCGCAAGGCCGCTGACGCGTTCGCGGCGGCGGAAGGGCGCCGGCCGCGCATCCTCGTCGCGAAGATGGGCCAGGACGGTCACGACCGCGGGCAGAAGGTCATCGCTTCCGCGTTCGCCGACCTCGGGTTCGACGTCGACGTGGGCCCGCTGTTCCAGACCCCGGCCGAGGTGGCGCGCCAGGCCGTCGAGGCCGACGTCCACATCGTCGGCGTCAACTCGCTGGCGGCAGGTCATCTGTCGCTGGTGCCCGCGCTGAAGCACGAGCTCGAAGCGCTGGGGCGCGGCGACATCATGATCGTCGTCGGCGGCGTGATCCCGCCGGGCGATTTCGATGCGCTGCGCGCCGCTGGTGCGGCGGCGATCTTCCCGCCGGGCACGGTGATCCCCGATGCTGCCATCGATCTCATCGAGGCCCTCATGAAGCAACGCGGGTACGGCACCAGCACGTGACCGATATCGATCAGCTCGCCGCTGGCGTCGTCGCCGGGCAGCGGGGGGCGATCGGCCGGGCGATCACGCTCGTCGAGTCGACCCGCCACGACCATCGGATGCAGGCACAGGAGCTGCTGACGATCCTGCTGCCGCGCACCGGCAAGGCGCGGCGGGTGGGCCTCACCGGGGTTCCTGGCGCAGGCAAGTCCACCCTGATCAACGCGCTCGGCAGCCGGTTGACCGCGGACGGCCACCGGGTCGCGGTGCTGGCCGTCGACCCCTCCTCGACCCGGACCGGCGGCAGCATCCTCGGCGACAAGACCCGCATGCCCGACCTGGCCAACGACGACCGCGCCTTCATCCGGCCCTCCCCCACGTCGGGCCAGCTCGGCGGCGTTGCCCGGGCGACCCGCGAGTCGATCCTGGTGATGGAAGCAGCCGGGTACGACGTCGTGCTCGTGGAGACGGTCGGCGTCGGCCAATCGGAGACGCTCGTGGCCGAGATGACCGACACGTTCGTGCTGCTTGCCCTCGCGCGTAGCGGCGATCAGCTGCAGGGCATCAAGAAGGGTGTGCTCGAACTGGCCGACGTCGTCGCGGTGAACAAGGCCGATGGCCCGCACGAGCTGGAGTGCCGGCGGGCCGCCCGGGAGCTGTCCGGAGCGCTGCGGCTGATCGGCCAGCACGACTCGTGGTGGAGCGTTCCGGTGCTGACCTGTTCGGCCGAGACCGGTGCCGGGCTGCCCGAGCTGTGGGAAGCCGTCGACAAGCACGAGGAGGCACTGCGCGCGTCCGGCGAGTTCGAGCGGCGCCGCGGAACCCAGCAAGTGCGGTGGATGTGGGACACCGTGCGCGACCGCCTGCTCGACGAGCTGAACCAGAGCCCCGGAGTGCGGCCGCTGGTCGACGACATCGAGAAGGACGTACGCGCCGGCGTGCTCCCGCCGTCGCTCGCGGCGGATCGGATCCTCGCAGCCTTCCTCGGCCGCTGAGGCCGATTCAGCGGCGGGCTGCGGCGCAGTCGGCGCAGGTGCCCTCGACCTCGACGGTGTGGGACACGTCGGAAAAGCCGTAGGTCCGCGCGAGGCGATCGGCCCACTGCTCGACCTCGGGACCCTCGATCTCGATGGTGTGGCCGCAGTGCCGGCAGACCAGATGGTGATGGTGGTTCGCGGTGACGCACCGGCGGTAGAGCACCTCGCCGCTTTCGGTGCGGACGGCGTCGACCTCCCCGGCTTCAGCCAGCGCCCCCAGCTGGTTGTAGACGGTGGTCAGGCCGACGGTCTCGCCGCGTCCCCGTAGCTCGGTGAAGAGGTCCTGAGCGCTGCGAAACCCGCTCGAGTCGGCCAGCAATGCCGCGAGCGCGCGCTTCTGCCGCGTCGACCTGCCACGCGCGGGCGCGGCGTCGTGGCTCATGGCGCCAGCCTAATTCGCCGCCTGCGACGCGGCCAAAGCCAGGCTTTGTGCGTTAACCGGCCCTCATAACGGCCAGAGCCTGGCTTTGGCCGCAAAGTCAGGATGAGCGCCAGGTTGCAGCGTGCTCGTCGGCGCGGCGGATGAAGTCGACGCGCGTCGGCTGCTCCCCCGGCCACGAGAGAGTGGCGGCGACGGGAGCGGTCTCGGCGACGACGCGACCGCGGGAGATCACGTACCACGGGCGGACCTGGCGGCGGATCGCGTCGAACGGGTCGGACGCGGGCAGCACGATGAGGTTCGCCGGCCGGCCGGGCGCGATCCCGTAGCCGTCGCCGAGCGAAAGGACGGCGGCGGCGCGGGTCGTCACCATGGCGAAGCACTCGGCAATCTCGGCAGGCGCGGTCAGCTGGGCGGCGAGGGCGCCGACGTGGGCGACCTGCAGCGGATTGCCGGTGCCGAGCGGGAACCACGGATCCATCACGTCGTCGTGCCCGAAGGCGACGTTCACTCCGGCTTCGAGCAGCTCCTTGACCTGAGTGAGCCCGCGGCGCTTCGGGTAGCCGTCGAAGCGGCCCTGCAGGTGCAGGTTGACCATCGGGTTGGAGACGAGATTGATGCCCGAGCGCAGCAGGATCCGGCGCAGCTTGTAGCTGTAGGCCGCGTTGTAGCCGCCCATCGCCGTGGTGTGGCTGGCCGTCACGCGCTCGCGCAACCCGGAACGCATCGCCTGGGTCGCCAGGACCTCGACGAAGCGCGAATGCTCGTCGTCGATCTCGTCGCAATGCACGTCGACCAGCAGCCCCGCCCCCTGCGCCAGTGCGACGGCGATCTCGACCGAGCGAACGCCGTCCTCGCGGGTGTCCTCGAAGTGCGGGATCGCCCCGATGGCATCCACGCCGCGCCGGGCTGCCTCGGCGAGGAGCGCCTCCCCGCCGGGAAAGGACGTGATCCCCTCCTGCGGGAAGGCGACCAGTTGCAGGTTCACGACGTCGCGCACGCGCTCACGCACCTCGACGAGAGCATCGAGGGCGGTCAGTGACGGGTCCGTGGTGTCGACGTGGCTGCGCACGTGCAGCACCCCGTTGGCAACCTGCCACCGCAACACCTGCTCGGCGCGCTCGATCACGTCCTCACGGCTCAGCATCGCCTTGCGTTCCGACCAGCAGGCGATTCCCTCCCAGAGCGTGCCGCTCTCGTTCCAGCGCGGCTCGCCGGCGGTGAGGCAGGAGTCGAGGTGCACGTGCGGTTCCACGTACGGCGGGCTGAGCAGCGCCCCGCCGACATCTATCTGTTGCGCGTCGGCGGCCGATGGTTCCGCGGAGCCGGAAGGCGCGACGGCGGTGAACGTGCCGCCTGTGATGACGACGTCGACCAGTTCGCCGCCGAGCCGGCCATTGCGGATCACGAGTTGCATGGGCGACCCCCCTGCAGATCCGGAAATGCTAGAGACCGAGCGGCTCCAGCACCCCTGCCCGCATGCCGGCGGTGAAACCGCCGTCGACGACGAGCGCATGTCCCGTGACGAAGGAGGCATCCGCCGACGCCAGGAAGAGCGCGGCTCCGGCGATCTCCTCGGGCTTGCCGAACCGGCCGAGCTTGTGCTCGTTGCGATACGCCTCGCGCGCGCCTGCCATCCCGGGGCTGTCGAACGTCGCCTGCATCAAAGGAGTTTCGATGAAGCCCGGGCAGACGGCATTGACGCGAACACCGCGGCGCCCGTAGTCGATGGCCATGTTCTTGGTGAGGATGACGACCGCGCCCTTGGACGCGCTGTAGCAGCTTCCGCCCTCGGTGCCCTCGACCCCTTCGATGCTCGCGACGTTGATGATGCTGCCGCCATCGGGCTGGTTCATCATCGCCGCAGCGGCGTACTTGCCGACCAGGAACGTGCCCGTCGCGTTGACGTTCATCACGCGGTTCCACTCCTCGAGCGGGAGCAGATGAACGGGTCCGCCGCCGGTGACTCCCGCCGCGTTGACGCTCACGTCCAGCGAGCCGAACTGGCTCACCGCATCGCGTACCAACGCCTCGACCGTGGGCTCGTCGGTGACATCGCCGACGACGTACGAGTTCTGCGGCGCCGTGTCGGCAACGGCCTTCCAGTCGGGGCATTCATGGCGGTCGAAGCCGACGACGACGGCACCCTCCTGCGCGAAGCGCAGCGCGCAGGCATAGCCGATCCCCGATGCAGCTCCCGTGACGAGTGCAACCTGATTGTCGAGCCGACCCATTGCTGCCTCCAGCACTTGCCGCCAGTCGCGGACCCCTGGCACGCTACCGGCCGGGTTTGCTGGTGTACTCGGGTACTCCCCGGCGGTGGTTTCGAACAGGAGGCAGCAGATGGCACGGACGCTGGAAGGTCAGCGGGTCCTGGTGGTGGGTGCCTCGGCGGGCATCGGCCGCGAGTTCGCGCGCCAGGCCGTCCAGGACGGTGCCCGCGTATTGCTTGCCGCCCGGCGCCTCGACCGGCTCGAGGAGCTGGCGAAGGAGGCCGGCGGCGGGATCCCGGTGGCGGCCGACATCACCGACACCGGCTCCTGCCTCGCGCTGGCGGACAAGGTGCGCTCCCAGTTCGGCACCGTCGATCTCGTCGTCTGCAGCGCCGGCTACTCGCCGCTGCGGCACTTCATCGACGCCACCCCCCAGGACTGGCAGACGGTGCTCGGGATCAACGTCATCGGCATCCACCAGCTGATCCGGGCCGTCCTTCCGGTGACGGCCGAGGGCGGCGTCATCGCCGTGCTTTCCTCGGAGTCGACGTCGGCACCGCGGCATGCCCTCGGTGTCTACACCTCGAGCAAGGTTGCCCTCGAGATGTCGATGCGGGTGTGGCGGCAGGAGGAGCCGCGGGTCCGCTTCAGCACGCTCGTCGTGGGCGGCACGTTCCCGACCGACTTCGGCGCCGACTTCGACATGGAGACCCTGCTGCCCGCCATGGAGTCATGGGCGCGGATCGGAACCATCCAGGAGAAGCTGATGGCCACTGAAGAGGTCGCGGCCGTCATCCGCGGCACGCTCGCGTCGATCGTCGACCTGCCGGACATCAGCCTCGATCAGGTGGTGATCCGCAGCCCATCGCCGGTCGTCGGCGGGGCGGAGCAGTTGCAGGCGGAGGCCGAGGAGAACATCGGCCGGCTCCAGGCAGGGTGAGCACGTCACTGACCGCTCGGCTGGATGCGTTCCAGCAGCGCCATCCGGCCGCAGGGTTCCCGCTCGCTGTCATCTACAAGTTCGTCGACGATCACGGCACCTACCTCGCCGCTATCCTGGCGTACTACGCGTTCGTCTCGCTGTTTCCGCTGCTGTTCCTGCTGACCGCGCTTCTCGGCGTGGTCCTGCGCGGCAACGAACACCTGCAGCAGCAGATCCTGCATTCCACGCTCAGCCGCTTCCCGGTCATCGGCTCGCAGCTCGGCGACCCGAAGAGCCTCACCGGCAACACCGCCGGGGTCACATTCAGCATCATCGTCGCCGTCTACGGCGCGCTCGGGGTCGCCCAGGCCGCTCAGCACGCGATGAACGTCGCGTGGCGGGTGCCGCGCAACGAGCGTCCCAATCCGCTGAAATCGCGCGGCCGCAGCATCCTGCTGATCGGGACGGTCGGCCTTGGAATCATCGCGACGACGGGGCTTTCCGCTCTTTCCAGCAGCGCGGAGGCCTTTGGTGCCCAGATCGGTGGCGGCCTGCAGGCGCTCGCCACGATCGCTGCGGTGCTCATCAACGCGAGCCTGTTCCTGCTGGCGTTCCGGGTGGCGTGCGCCCGCGACGTGAGTTTCCGCGACATCGCCCCTGGTGCGTTGCTGGCGTCGCTGCTCTGGCAGGGCCTGCAGATCGGCGGGACGGCCTACGTCGGCCATGTGGTGAAGAACGCGAGCGCCACCAATGGGGTCTTCGCCCTGGTGCTCGGGCTGCTGGCGTGGATGTATCTGGCGGCGTTTCTCGTCGTCATCTGCGTCGAGCTCAACGTGGTGCGCGCGCTGCGGCTCTACCCCCGGGCACTGCTCACGCCCTTCACCGATGACGTCGACCTGACGGCCGCCGACGAGCACGCCTACGCGCTGCAAGCGCATTCCGAACGCGCCAAGGGCTTCGAGCGTGTCGAGGTGCACTTCGACGATCCTGAGGAAGATGGCAGCGGGGACGATCCCGGCCGGCTTGTGAGAAGGTGCGCGGATGCGAGCAGTACGGATGACGAGCGACGGTCCAGGCGTCGTCGAGGTCGACGAGCCGACGGGCGACGGCCTGCTGATGGAGGTGTCGTCGAGCAGCATCTGCGGCACGGATCTGAACTTCATGGCGCTCGGGCCGTCGGATTACACCTTCGGGCACGAGTTCGCCGGCTTCGTCGACGGGACCCCCTACGCCGTCGAGCCGAACCTGTTCTGCGGCACCTGCGACCAGTGCCGAGCGGGCTTCACCCAACGCTGCATCGGGGAACACGCAAACCTCGGCATCTTCGTCGACGGCGGCCTGTGCGACCGGATCCGCATTCCGCCGCAGAACCTGGTCCCGCTACCCACCGGGCTTTCGGTCGACGACGCCTGCCTGGTCGAGCCGGCGGCCGTCGCCTGGCACGGCGTGGAGCGCGCGGCTGTGCGGCACGGCGAGCGCGTCGTCGTGCTGGGCGGCGGCTCGATCGGGCTGCTGGCCGCTGCTGCGCTGCGCCGAGACGGGATCCAGGCCGACCTCGAGGCACGCCATCCGCATCAGCTGGAAGCCGCCCAGCGGCTCGGCGCCGGAATCGCGTCCGGCACGTATGACGTCGTCATCGAAGCCGTCGGCACCGAGTCGGGCATCGCCCGCTGCGCTGAGCTGGCCCGCCCCGGCGGCCGGGTCATCCTGCTCGGAGTCTTCCCGCAGACCGTGCCGGTGCCCGGCGTCACGACCCTGGTGAGCGAGCTGACCTGGATCGGCGCGATGGCCTACGGACGCGGGGATGACGGAGTGCGCGACGTCGAGCAGGCCGCGGCGATGCTCGCCGCCGATCCTGAGATCGCCGGCACCCTGATCACGCACCGGTTCCCGCTCGAGGACGCAGCGGAGGCCGTCCGCGTCGCCGGTGACCGCGCCTCGGGCGTCATCAAGGTGTCGCTGCATCCGTAACGGCCGCAGCTTCCACGGCGATGACGGCTTCTTCATCGGCGGGCACCACAAGCACCCGACCGATGTCGAGCATGCCCAGCCGGCTCACCACCCCATCCCGGATGGGGGCGGCATGCTCGCCGATACCACCGGTGAAGACGAGCGAATCCAGGCCTGCGAGCACGGTCGCAAAGGCAGCGACCTGCTTGGCTACCTGGCGGATGAACGCCGCAACGGCAAGCCGGGCGGGCGCATCGGATCGATCGAGTAACGCGGCCATGTCGGACTCGCCGCCGGACAGCCCGCGCAGCCCCGATTGCTCCTGCAACATCGTGCGCAGCTCGTCGAGCGGCAGCGGATCTGACGCTCGCCCGGCGAGATAGAAGAGCAGCCCCGGATCGACGTCGCCACTGCGACTACCCATGAACAGGCCCGCATCGGGCGTGAACCCCATTGTCGTATCGACGCTGCGGCCGCCCTCGATCGCGGCCATCGACGCAGCCGTTGCCGAGATGCGCGACGACCGCCCGGCCGAGCTCGTCGGCGCCCATGGTGCGGACGACGTGGGTGTAGCTCAACCCGTGAAATCCGTAGCGACGATGCCCTCGTCCCACAATGCAGCGCGGAAAGGGCAACCGCTGGGCCACCTCCGGCATCGTGCGGTGAAACGCCGAGTCGAAGCAGCCCACCTGCGGGACGTCGGGCCAACGTGTGGCGGCAGCGGCTACCCCACCCAACGCAGCCGGCTCGTGCTGCGGCGCCCACGGGATCAGCTGCTCCAATTCGGCCAGCACGTCAGGCGTCAGCAACCGCGGGCCGTCGTAGGCGCCGCCGTGGACGAACCGATGGCCGATCGCTTCCGGCGCCGGCTGTCCGGCTCCTTCAGCGCATCGGCGACCGCGCCCAGCGGGTCGCCATGCACGTGCCGTTCCTCGCGCGCTGCCGTCCCCTCGACGATCAGCCTGCCATCCGACGAGCCGGGGAATCCGGACCCGCGCCAGGTGAAGCGGCGGGTAGTCCCAGCATCGAGCATCCGTAGCAGCGAACAGCGCCGTCTTCAGCGATGACGAGCCATAGTTCACCGCCAGGATCGCCATCGGCCCACCCTTACCTAGCTCCAGGTCACTGGTCGCAGACCCGCGCTCGGATTCGCTGCGCTCACCCGAGTCACGATCTGCTCCACGTCCAGTCTCTGACCTCAGGCAGGTCCTCGAAATGTTCCCGCACGTAGGCGTGGTGGCGCTCGAGCTGCTGGTCGCAGAACGTGCTCAGCTCGAGCGATCCCGGAGGGAGCCGGCGGGAACGCCGAAGAGCCTGCTGCACCAGGTGATAGCGACTCATCTCGTTTCGCACGACCATGTCGAACGGGGTCGTCGTCGTGCCCTGCGAGCGGAAGCCGCGGGTGTGGAAACGCTGCTGGTTCAGCCGCCCGGGAAGCAGGCCGTGCAACGACCGGCCATAGCCATGGAAGGCGACGATCACGTCCTCGTCGTTGCCGAACAGGGAGCGGAACGTCGTGTCGTGGAAGCCGTGCGGATGGACCTCCTGCGGCATCATCGCCATCAGATCGACCACATTGACCACGCGGGTGACCAGATCCGGAACCCAGTCGCGCAGCAGCTGCGCGGCCGCCAGCATCTCCATGGTCGGCACGTCGCCGATGCAGGCGAGGATCACGTCGAGCGCAGCGCCCGGATGGTTCTTCTCGGTGCCGGCCCAGTCCCAGACCGAGGCCCCGCGCTCGCAGTGCGCTGCCGCCTCGTCTGCCGTCAGGTACTGCAGGTGCGGCTGCTTGTCGGCGACGATGAGGTTCACGTGATTGCGGCTGCGGAAGCAGTGATCGGCGATGGACAGCAGGCAGTTCTGGTCGGGCGGGAGCCACGCGCGCACGACGCCGGCGCCGAGCGGGATGATCGTGTCGAGCAGGCCGGGTCCTTGATGGCTGAAGCCGTTGTGGTCGTTACGCCAGCAGGTGGAGGTGAGCAGGACGTTGAGTGAGGGCACCGGCACCCGCCAGGACAGCTTCTCCGCCTCCTGCAGCCACTTGGCGTGCTGGACGAGCATCGACGCCGACACCATCGCGAACGCCTCGTAGGTGGCGAAAAGACCATGCCGGCCCGACAGCGTGTAGCCCTCGAGCCATCCCTGGCACAGGTGCTCCGAGAGCACCTCCATCACGCGGCCCTCGGGCGACACCCGATCGTCGAGCGGATCGATGCGGGCCACCATGCAGCGGTCGGACACCTCCAGCACGGCACCGAGCCGGTTGCTGGTCAGCTCGTCCGGAGAGAACACCCGGAACGTGTGCGGGTCGCTGACGTAGAGGTCGCGCATCACCTCGCCGAGCGCCCTCGTCGGTTCGACGAAAGTGCTCCCCCGGCGTTCCGGATCGACCGGCGAACTCGTAGGTGCGCCAGTCGGGAAGTTGCAGGTCGATGGTCAGGCGCCCGCCGTTGGCGTACGGGGTGGCACCCATCCGCAGATCGCCTTCGGGAGCAAGCTCCGCCAGCTCGGCGATGAGCCGGCCGTCGGCGTCGAAGAGGCGCTCCGGCTCATACGAGCGCAGCCAATCTTCCAGCATTTGCAGATGTTCTGGGTTGTCCCGGACGTTGGAAAGCGGCACCTGATGCGCCCGGAAGGTGCCTTCGATGGGAACGCCGTCGACCTCCTTGGGCCCCGTCCAGCCCTTCGACGTGCGCAGCACGATCGCGGGCCATCGCGGTAGCGCGGTCGAGCCGACCGGCGCCCGGTGCCCGCGCCTCGTCCCAGATTCCGCGGATCCGGGCGTGCACTTCGTCGAGCGTCGCCGCCAGATCCCGGTGAACCTGGTCGACGTCGCTGCCGGATACCTCGAAAACCTCGTATCCATGGGCCTTCAGCAGCCCGCGCACGTCATTCGGATCAGTGCGGCCGAGCACCGTCGGGTTGGCGATCTTGTACGAATTCAGGTGCAGGATCGGCAGTACGGCCCCGTCGCGGCGCGGGTTGAGGAAGCGGGTGCCCTTCCACGATCCTTCCAGCGGGCCGGTCTCCGCCTCGCCGTCGCCGACGACGCACGCCACCAGGAGATCGGGATGGTCCATGGCGGCGCCGAACGCGTGGATCAGCGCGTAGCCGAGCTCGCCGCCTTCGTGAATGGATCCGGGCGTCGGCACGCTGACGTGGCTGGGGATGCCGTCCGGCGTGGAGAACTGGCGAGCCAGTGCCCGCACGCCGGCGGCGTCCTCGGTGATGTGCGGATAGACCTCGCTGTAGGTGCCCTCGAGGTAGACGTTCGCCACCAGAGCCGGGCCACCGTGGCCCGGCCCGGCGACGTAGAGCGCCTGCTGGCCGGTGCGCTTGATGAGCCGGTTCAGATGGGCGTAGATCAGGTTGAGCCCGGGCGACGTGCCCCAATGCCCGAGCAGGCGCGGCTTCACGTGCGCGGCCTGCAGCGGCTCGCGCAGCAGCGCGTTTTCGGCGAGGTAGATCTGGGCGACCGTCAAATAATTGGCGGCGTTCCAGTAATCCACTGTTCTGCGCAGTTCCAGTCCGGTCAATTCGCCCATGTCGGCATTCAACTCCCGGTTCCTGGGTCAGCCCAGAGGTTTGCCTGCGGCATTGGCTCCGCGTTAGCCGGCGTTAGCCGAGTATTTTCTCCCGAACGGAGTCGGCGGCTTTGGCCAATGGCGCCGCGACGAGGTTGCCCGGCGGGGTGCTCGGCGAGCGCGGGTGCGGCTTGGTCGGCGCCGTCTTCTTCGACCTGAGCGAGCTCGTCGCCGAGCTCGTTGAGGCGAGCGCGGCCGAGCGCCTTGCGCACGTCGGGGAAGAGCTCCTTCTCCTCTTCCTTGACGTGGTGGCGAACGTTCTCGATGAGCACGGTCACCTTCGCGTCGTAGTTCTCCGCCTGAGGCGGGAGGCCCTCCAGCTCGTTCAGCACCCATTTCACGATGTGGTGCTCTTCGATGGCCTCGAGCACCTCGTCGCCCGCTCCCGCCACTTCTTCACGCGACGGCGGGATAGAAGACCTGCCTCCTCGATGACGGCGTGCGACCGACAGCAGCTTGGTGATGTTGCTGACCGTCTTCTGCTTGCTCTTGTAGGCACGGGAGCCCAGGTTCTCGTACTGCCTTGAAGAGCTTCTCGACCTCGGAGTGGTCGGTTTTCAGCAGTGTGATGGCATCCACGTGGTAGCCCCCTAGGTCTGGTCTTGATCGGATTGCCAACCGACTGCTACCCGTGGCGCAGTAACGCACACCGCCTGCTGCGACGATGAGACGGAATTCGGCTGGATCCGTATTTCTCGTGGAGGTGTCGTGCTCGCCGAACTTTCCGGCAAGGTCGCCGTCGTGACGGGTGCCGCCAGCGGCATCGGACGCGGACTCGTGCAGCGTTGCGCCAGAGAACGGGATGCGCGTCGTCGCAGCCGACGTCGAGGCCGGCGCGCTCGGGGAAACGCTCGCGTCGATCGGTGGCGGCAGCGACCGTGCGATCGCGGTCGTCACCGACGTGAGCCAGGCGGACGCTGTCGAGGCACTGGCGCAGCAGGCGTTCGACACCTTCGGCGCCGTGCACCTGCTGTGCAACAACGCCGGCGTGTTCCAGGCCGGCGTGCTCTGGGAGCGCACGGTCGCCGACTGGGAGTGGGTGCTGGGCGTCAACCTGTGGGGAATCATCCACGGCATCAGGGCTTTCGTGCCGCGGATGATCGCCTCCGGAGAACCCGGCCACGTCGTCAACACCTCGTCGCTGGCGGGGGTGGTCAGCAATGCCTACAGCGGGCCGTACACGACGTCGAAGTTCGCTGCCCTGGGACTGACCGAGTGCCTGGCCCACGATCTCGCCGCTGCGAACACCTCTATCGGCGCGTCGGTCCTGGTGCCCGGCTCGGTGAACACCCGGATCGCCGACTCGACCCGCAACCGCCCGGAGAGCTTCGCCGACGGGCTGGGCGCGGCCGACGCAGCCTTCGTCGACGAGGCGCTGGCGAAGCAAACCGAAACCGGCGCCGACCCCCTGCACGTAGCCGACCTCGTGCTGGACGCCGTACGCCGTGGGCAGTTCGTCATCCCCACCAGCCCGGGGTACGGCCAGCAAATCGCGCACCGCGCCGAAGCGCTCCAGGCACTCGAAGCGCCGCACGGGCTGTCCTTCGACTGAGGCTCGACGCGATTGAGTTTGTATCGGGAACCATTTTCATTTAGCCTGTTTCCATGCGCAGGGTGGCGAGTCCGATCGCCGCCCTGGCCGCGGTCGCGTTGCTGCTCGCCGTGGGCGTGGCATGTGCCGACTCGAGCGCGGGGCGGAAGGGTCCGGTGGCCGGCCGGGCCGATCCGGGTCGTCGCGGCCGAGAACTTCTGGGGCAGCATCGCGCAGCAGGTCGGCGGCAACGCGGTCGCGGTCGACGTCCGTCATCACGAATCCGGCGGCCGATCCCCACGACTACGAGCCGACACCGGCCGATGCACGGGCCATGGCCGGGGCCGATCTCGTCATCGTCAACGGCGTCGGCTACGACCCGTGGGCCACCACCCTGCTCGCGGCATCGCCCGGGCCGCTGGTCATCAACGTCGGCGACCTCGTCGGCGCGAAGGACGGCGACAACCCGCACCTCTGGTACAACCCCGCCTACGTCCGTACGTTCATCAGCGCGCTGACCCGCGACCTGCAAACGCTCGACCCGGCAGGCGGTTTCGCGCACGGCGCCCAGCTGTACGAGACCGCTGGCCTCAAGCGCTACGACGACCTCATCGCGGCGATCCGCCACCGGTACGCGGGTACGGCCGTCGGCGCCTCCGAGTCGATCTTCGCGATGCTCGCCCCGGCACTCGGGCTGCGGCTCGTGACGCCACCGAGCTTCCTGCGCGCCATCTCCGAGGGCAGCGACGTGTCGGCGGCGGACAAGCGGACCATCGATCGGCAGATCGCTTCGCGGGCGATCGCGATCTACGTGTACAACCGCCAGAACGCGACGCCCGACGTTCAGGCGCAGCTCGCCGCATGCCGGGCACACGGCATCCCGATCGCGGCGCATCACCGAGACGATGGTGCCGGCCGGGGCGACGTACCAGCAGTGGCAGGCCGACCAGCTCGCCGGAATCGAGCAGGCGCTGGCGAAGGCGGCAAGACCGATGACCGTGCCTCCCGGCCGCCTGACACGGCAGTGAGCTTCCACGATGCCGCGGTCACCGTCGGCGGTCGCGCCGTCTGGAGTGATGTGAACCTGCGCGTCGCGCAGGGCGAGTTCGTCGCCATTCTCGGACCGAACGGCGCCGGGAAGTCGACGCTCATCAAAGCGGCTCTCGGGGCTGATCCCGCTGTCCGCCGGGACCGCGCGCATTCTCGGACGGCCGCCGGGCGAGGCCAGCCACGAGATCGGCTACCTCCCCCAGCGCCGCAGCTTCGACGCCAGCCTGCGCATGCGCGGGGTCGACATCGTGCGGCTCGGGACTCGACGGCACGCGCTGGGGTTTCCCGCTGCTGCAGCGACGCAGCACGCATCGCGCGGCCGCCGCACGGGTACGCGAACTCGTCGACCTCGTCGGCGCCCGGGCCTACGCTTTCCGCCCCATCGGCGAGCTGTCCGGAGGCGAGCAGCAGCGGCTGCTCATCGCCCAGGCGCTGGCCCACCATCCCTCGCTGCTGCTGCTCGACGAGCCGCTCGACAGCCTGGATCTGCCTACCCAAGCCTCGGTCGCCGCGCTGCTCAGTGACATCTGCAAGCACGAGCGCGTCACCGTGATGATCGTCGCCCACGACGTCAATCCCATCCTGAGCCAGCTCGATCGCGTCATCTACGTGGCCCAGGGCAGTGCGGTGCAGGGCGCGCCCAAGGACGTCATCACGACCGAGCGGCTCAGCCGCCTGTACGGCACGCGGGTCGAAGTCCTGACCACCTCGAGCGGAGCGCTTGTCGTCGTCGGGCAGCCCGATACCGGCGTGCCCCATCACCATCACGGTGACGAGGCCCACGGATGACCGTGCTGGCAACCCTCGCGGCAAAGTCCGCAGAGCCTCACCTGTCGTGGAACGTGGCCGCCGACGTGCGCCACCTGCTCGCCTATCCGTTCATGCAGAACGCGATGCTGGCCGGGACGATCGTCGCCGTGCTGGCCGCGGTCGTCGGCTGGTTCATGGTCCTGCGAGGTGAGTCGTTCGCCGGCCACACCATGTCCGTCGTCGGCTTCCCGGGCGCGGCGGGCGCCGTGTGGCTCGGACTGTCGGCCGCCACGGGCTATTTCACGTTCTGCATCGCCGCGGCGCTCATCCTGGCGGCCGTGCCGCACTCGGGCGGCTCTCGTAACGACGAGTCGTCCGTGATCGGCGTGCTGCAGGCGTTCGCCCTCTCCCTGGGACTGCTTTTCGTCAGTCTCTTCAAGGGTTTTCTCGGTGGCGTCAACGCGCTGCTGTTCGGCAGCTTCCTCGGCATCACGAACTCTCAGGTCGTGACGCTCGCCGTGCTCGCGTTCGCCGCCCTTGCAGTGCTGGCCGTGGTCGGCCGGCCGCTCGTCTTCGCCTCGGTGGACACAGCTGTGGCAGCCGCGCGAGGCGTGCCGACCCGGCTGCTCTCCACCGTCTTCCTGCTGCTGCTCGCCGTCACCACCGCCGAAGTCAGCCAGCTCACCGGGGCGCTACTCGTGTTCGCCTTGCTCGTGATGCCGGCGGCAGCCGCCCAGCGCTTGGCGGCAGACCCAAGGGTCTCGCTCGCCTTGGCGGTCGGCATCAGCGTCGTCGTCACCTGGCTCGGGCTCGGCGTCGCCTACTTCTCGGCGTATCCGATCGGCTTCTACATCACGTCTTTCGGATTCGGCGCGTACCTGCTCGCCGTCGTGTGGGAGGCGGCGCGACGCTATCGGGGACGACGCGGCCACGTCGGCCGGCGGGTGCCGGCGGCGGCCCGATGAACCCTTTCACCGGCATCGGGCACATGCTTTCCGAGCCGTTCATCGCCCATGCCTTGCTGGCCGGAACGTTCATCGCGCTCGCGTCAGGGCTGGTCGGTTTCTTCGTGGTGCTGCGCCGGCAGGTGTTCGCCGGCGACGCGCTCTCCCATGTCGCATTCACCGGTGCCGTCGCGGCCCTGGCCCTGGGCGCCGATCTGCGGGTGGGGCTGTTCGTCACCTGCATCGGTTTTGCGTTGGCGCTCGCCGCGCTGGGCCGGGCCAGCACGGCGGGTCTGGCGGACGACGTCGTCATCGGCAGCAGCTTCGCGTGGATCCTCGGGCTGGGTGTCCTCTTCCTGACGCTGTACACGACCTCGCGAAGCGCGGGCGGCGACGGAAAGGCCGGCGTCAGCGTGCTGTTCGGCTCGATCTTCGGCCTGTCGGCGAGCCAGGCGTACGCCGCAGCGGGCATCGGGTTCGGCGTGACCGTTGCGTTGCTGGCGATCGCGCGGCCGCTGCTTTTCGCGTCCATCGACGAGGCGGTGGCGGCGGCGCGCGGGGTGCCGGTGCGCCTGCTCGCGGCGGGCTTTCTCGTGCTGCTGGGCATCACCGCCGCCGAGGCAACCCAAGCCGTCGGCTCGCTACTCCTGCTGGGATTGCTGGCGGCTCCGGCAGGCGCGGCCTACCGGCTGACGGTCCGTCCCTACCGGGCGCTGCTGCTTTCTGCCGTCTTCGCCGTCGCCTCGATCTGGTTGGGGCTTGCGCTGGCGTATGCCGCTCCGTCGCTGCCTCCGAGCTTCGCCATCATGGCGGTGGCGACGGCGATCTTCGCGGTGTCGTATGTCCTCAGCGGGTTGCGGCGGCTGCGCCCGCGCGCGTGGCAGACCGCGCACTGACCACCCGGTGCGCCGCGCCGCTTGCCGATGTGCATGGCCGCGTCAGGGCTGCGCCCCAGTGGAGAGAGGGCGGCGTGCAGTGGCAAGGTGAACGCCGTGAGCGCTTCCTTCGCCGACTTCCAGAACGAGATCTACCTCAAGGGGCTGCTCGGTGAGTTGCCCGCGCTGCCCTTCGACTGGAGGGAGATGCGCGACGCGGCGCTCGCAGTGATGACGGAGCAGGCGATCGGCTACGTCGAGGGCGCCGCAGGCGCCGAGGACACCGCGGCCGCCAACCGGGAAGCCTTCCAGCGGTGGAAGCTGGTGCCGCGGATGCTGCGCGGCATCCCGGCGGCACGTACCCACGCCACGAACATTCTCGGCACGGCCATGCCGGCACCGGTCATGCTCGCCCCGATCGGCGTGCTGTCGATCGTCCACCGCGACGCGGAGCCGGCGGTCGCCCGGGCAGCCGCGCGGGTCGGCGTGCCATTCATCGTCTCCACTGCCTCATCGACGGCGATGGAGGAGGTCGCGGCCGCCGGGGACGGGCCCAAGTGGTACCAGCTGTACTGGCCGTCCGAGCGCGACCTGGCCGCATCGTTCGTCTCCCGGGCCGAAAAGGCCGGGTACGCAGCCATCGTCGTCACCCTGGACACCTGGCAGCTGGGCTGGCGCCCACGCGACCTCAAGACCGCCTACCTGCCGTTCCTGCAGCGGATCGGCATCGCGAATTATCTCAGCGACCCCGTCTTCACCGCCGACCTCGACCCGAACGATCCCAACGCCGCGGTCCTGAAATTCGTCCGCGTCTTCAACAACCCGGCGCTCACCTGGAGCGATCTGGCGTGGCTACGCGAGATCACGTCGCTTCCGATCGTGCTGAAAGGCATCCAGCATCCCGACGACGTGCGAAAGGCCGCCGACGCCGGCGTCCAGGGCGTGATCTGCAGTAACCACGGTGGCCGTCAGGTCGACGGCGCCGTGGCGGCGCTGGACGCCCTTCCTGGCGTGGTCGCCGCGGCGAACGGATTGCCGGTGCTCTTCGACAGCGGGATCCGCACCGGCGCCGACATCGCGAAGGCGCTGGCCCTGGGCGCGGACGCGGTCCTGATCGGCCGGCCGTACGTGCACGGGCTGGCCGCGGCGGGCGAGGAAGGGGTCCATCACGTCCTGCGCAGCCTGCTCGCCGACCTCGATCTGCAGCTGGGACTCGCGGGCTATGCGTCCGTCGCGGACCTCACTGCTGATGCGCTCGTTCGCCAGTGACGAAAAGGCCGTGGCGCGACACGCGCGGCGGTTAGCCACCACCGCATGCGTGGTGTTAGGTCGTTGTAGTGACGAAGTCTCGCCAGCCAAGAATGTCTCGAGCCCGGCGCCGGTCCGGCGTCGTGGCCGCGCTCGTCGCGACCGGTCTCCTCGCGGTCGCGTGCGTCCCCGTCCCGAAGGGCGGCGCCGCCGCCGTCCTTTCTCGCATGTCGCTCGAGCAACGCGTCGGTCAGCTCTTCATGGTGGGGACGCCCGCCACGAGTGCCGACCCGACCGTGGCTTCGGAGATCTCGAACTACCACATCGGCAACATCGTGCTGACCGGCCGCAGCTATCAGGGGATTCAGGCGACGGCCAACGTCACGAACGCCTTGCAGTTCAAGACCACCAACGCCGCCACCGCGGGTGTCCCCCTCTTCGTCGCCGCGGATCAGGAAGGCGGTCAGGTCCAGGTACTCAACGGGCCCGGCTTCTCACCGATCCCCAGCGCGCTGACGCAGGGCAGCTTGAACTCGAACCAGATGCGGCTCAACGCGGGTGCGTGGGGACGTCAGCTGCGCGCCGCGGGCGTGCAGGTCGACCTCGCACCGGTGATGGACACGGTGCCGAGCCCGACGTACTACAACCCGCCGATCGGGGCTTACCAGCGCGAGTTCGGGTTCACGCCGGCGACCGTCGCGGCCCACGGAACGGCCTTCGTGCAGGGCATGAGCGGCGCCGACGTGGACTCGGCGCTGAAGCACTTCCCCGGTCTCGGACGGGTCAGCGCCAACACCGACACCAGCAGCGGTGTCACCGACTCGGTCACCGTCCGGGGCGATCCATACCTCGCACCCTTCGCCGCGGCGATCAGGTCGGGCGCCCAGTTCGTCATGATGTCGACCGCGTACTACACGCACCTGGACCCGAACTACCCGGCCGCCTTCTCACCGTTCGTCATCAATACGATCCTGCGCGGCGACCTGCACTTCGGCGGCGTCGTCATCAGCGACGACCTCGGCGGAGCGCGCCAGGTCGCCGCCTGGACGCCCGCCAACCGGGCCCTGCTCTTCCTCGCGTCCGGCGGCGACATCGTGCTGACCGTCGATCCGAGCACGATCCCCAGCATGTACAACACCGTGCTGGCATACGCGAAGGCCGACCCGGCGTTCCTGACGCTGATCAACAAGGCGGCGCTCCGGGTGCTGCAGGCCAAGCAGGCGCGGGGGCTGATCGCGCCCTGATCCAGCTAGTCTCCCGGCAATGACGCACGTCTTGCTGATCAGTGGGAGCGTCCGGGAGGGGTCGAGCAATCGAGCGGCCCTCGCCACGGCCGCGGCCGTCGCGCCGACCGGTGTCACGACCTCGTTCTACGAAGGGCTTGCGGCGCTCCCCCACTTCAACCCGGATCTCGACCAGCCGCCGCTTCCCGAGCAGGTGATCGCGCTGCGCTCGGCCATCGAGAATGCGGACGCGGTGCTGTTCTGCACCCCCGAATACGCGGGCGCCTTGCCGGGCTCGCTGAAGAACCTGCTCGATTGGACGGTCGGCGGCGTGGAAACCTCCGGCAAGCCGTGCGGATGGGTCAACGTCTCGGGTACCCCGAGCGGTGCCGGCGGAGCACACGCCGAACTCGCCACGGTGCTGCGCTACACGGACGCCCGGCTGATCGACTCCGCGTGCATACGCCTTCCCGTCGGGCGCAACGAGGTCGGTGAGGACGGGCTCGTCATCACGCCGCAGACGCGTGAAGCACTCACCCGGGTACTGGCTGACCTGGCGGCCGCTGCCGAGTCGGCCGGCGAAAAGTAGCGCGTTGCACTGCGTGAGCTATGCACATACTTTGATTGCTCCGACCGCCTGAGAGGAACCGGTGACCATGGACCCGGCAGCCGTTGCTGACGCCCTCGCCGAGCTCGCACCGATGCTGCAGGCCGACGGCGCTGATCTCACGCTGGTTTCCGCGGATCCGGCGACGTCACGCATCGAGATGCAGCTGCACGTGGAAGACGCGACCTGCGCCGAATGCGTCCTGCCCGGCCCGCTGCTGGAGCAGGTCATCACCGATGCGCTGGCACGGCGCATCCCGACCGAGTTCGAACTGGTGCTCCGCGACCCGCGGGTAGCGGAAGCCCATGGTCAGTAGGAGCAGAGCGCGGGTCTGTGACCCATGACTGATGCCGGCGCCACCTGGCGCATCAGGCTTCCCACCGCATCACACCCCGAGCGATCGGGCGCACCCGCATACACGCTGTCGCGGCCGATCGCGGGGCTACGCGTGGGGCTGCGGCACGAAGGTTCGTGGCGCTCGTGGCTGCTCATCGTCGCAGAGTGGGAGCAGCTGCTGCGCCGGGACGGGGCGCGGCCGGTCCTCCTCGAAGCCGGCGGTCGCGTGGGCGAGGAAGGTGAGCGCACCCGAGCCGGCGTGCGGGCCTGGTCACAGCAGGTGGACTGCGGCGTCTCGGGTCTGGGGACCTGCGGGTCGTGCACCTCCAACAGCGTTTCCGACGCGGTCACGCTGGAGGCCGCCGGAAAGCCCGCGGTCGTCGCGGTGTGCGCCGAGTTCGCCCAGCACGGCAGCAACATGGCGCAGTTCCTCGGTCATCCCGCGCTGAAGATGCTGGTGCTGCCCTATCCCTTGGAAGCGCGTTGCGAGAGCGAGCTGCGCCAGATCGCGGCCGAGTACTACCCGAAGTTCCTGCAGCTGCTCGGCGCCCGGTGAACGCTCGCTTGAGCCAGCCGGTCATCGAGCTGCCGGCCGACCCGGTGGCCCTTTACGAGCGGTCGATGGCCGAGGGTTGGGGTGACGGGGTCCCGCTGCTGCCTCCCACGGATGAGCGGGTGAGCAGCCTGCTCTCGCGGTGCACGCAGGAGCCGGATGCGGTGCTGGGTGATCTGCCGCCTCGATTCGGGACGGCGACGGTGGAGTTGGTGGCTGTCAACGCGGCCATGGCCGGCGTGGAGCCCGAAGCATTTCCGCTTGTGATCGCAGCGCTTTCGGCGATCCTGGTGCCGGAGTGGAATGCGTTCGCCCTGACGACGACCACGTCGAGCGTCTTCCCGATGCTCATCGTGAACGGGCCGAGCCGCGATCGGCTGGGTATCGACTTCCGGGCCGGGTGCCTGGGCGGTGCGGCGGGACGCGGATCGATGACGATCGGCCGAGCCGTCTCGCTGTGCCTGCGCAACATCGGCGGCCAGCGCGCCGGCGAGACCTCGCGCACCGTCTTCGGGCAGCCGGCCCGCTTCGGGCTCTGCTTCGGCGAGTGGGAGGAGCGCTCGCCGTGGCCGTCCCTGGCCCGGCGTCGCGGATTCGGCCTCGATCAGGAGGTCGTGACCGTTCACGGCGGGAAGGGGACCTATCCTCTCGCCGACGTCAACAACGACGACCCGCACGATCTCGCCTACACGATCGCGAAGAGCCTGGCGTTCCCGATGAACAACTGGTTCCTGGAGCTGACCGGCGACAGCGGGCAGCTGGTGCTGCTGGTGAACCCGATGTGGGCTACGCGCCTCGGTGCGGCGTTCCCGACCGCGGAGGCGTTTGCGGAGTACCTCTGGCAGCACGCCTGGCAGCCGCTCGATCTCTTCCGCGCACACAACCGGCAGGTGTTGCTCGACAAGGGCCGCGTGGACAGCCAGGGCCGGGTGCGGCTCGCGGGCCGGCCCGACCAGTTCGTGCCGGTGGTGTGCGGCGGCCTCGGCGGCTTGCACAGCGTCGCGCTGACCAGCTTCGTGCAAAGCGAGATGCAGAGCGTGGCGGTCGCGCGACCCGAGCCGAGGCACGCGGAAGGCCCGGACCACTGAATCATCAGTGGTCCGGGCCGCCGGAGCCTTAGCTCACGGGCGTGTTAGACGGGTCGGACGTTCTCCGCCTGCGGGCCCTTCTGGCCCTGCGTGATGTCGAACTCGACGCGCTGGTTCTCGTCCAAGCTGCGGTAGCCGTCAGCGACGATGGCCGAGTAGTGGACGAAGACGTCTGCGCCGCCGCCGTCAACCGCGATGAAGCCGAAGCCCTTTTCACCGTTGAACCATTTGACTGTGCCCTGGGACACGTTGCCCTCCCTGCGAGGTCTAGATACGAGGAGAGCACGATGCCTGCCTCGGGCTGCTGAAAGGGTCGTTCGCGGCGCTCGAACTGATCGGCACAACGGACTCGCTTTGCTGTCAACGATCCGCGGGCGCTTCGTGAACGTACGAGGAAAGGCAACTGCAGCCTGAGGCAAGGGTACACGGACTTGGGGGTGAGATGCCAGTGGACCGCGCGGGCTAAGTGATCGGCGGCGGGTTTCGCAGCAGCGACGCGACCGCGCCGACGGCCGTCACGACCCCGAGCAGCAGCAGGGCGCGGTGGTACCCGGCGGTGAACGCCGGGAGGGTGTGCGCGGAGAGCCGCGAAAGCGTCCCGGCGTAGGCGGCAGCCTGGTCAGGAGGGTCCAACGGGCGCGTCACGATGGCAAGGCAGACGGCCGTGCCGGTGACCGTGCCGACGTTCTGCATGAGGGCCCGCAGCGCGTTCGCCACACCCCGCTGGCCCGCCGTGACACTGGCCATGATCGAGCTGGTATTGGGCGTCATCACCAGCCCGGTTCCCACCCCGACCAGGCCCAGCACCACCAGAAGGCTCGCCAGGCTGCTCCGCGGACTCAGGTCGACCGCTACGTAGAACAACCCCGCCGCGGTGATCGCCAGGCCGGCGGAAGCCAGGATCCGGGCCGAAAGCCGCCGCGCCAGCCGGGCAGCGACCGGCGCCGCGACCATCATCCCGATGGCCGTCGGCGTGATGATCAGTCCGGTGCGCACGGCCGACCATCCGTGTGCGGCCTGCAGGTAGAGCGACAGGATGAGGATGATCCCAAAGCGTGCGAACGCAATGGTGAACGTCACCGAAAAGGCGATCGCTCGGGCACGGTCGGCGAACAGCTGAAGGTCCAGCAGCGGGAACGACCGGCGCCGTTGGGTCCAGATCAGCAACGGAACGCCGGCGACGAAGACCACCGCCCCGGCGAGCACCGGCCAGGCCATCCATCCATGGGTGCCGCCCAAGGCGACCGCCATGACCAGCGCCCCGACCACGACGGCAGAAAGCACCGCGCCGACGACGTCGAAGGGTTCGCGGGCACCTTGGCGCGGGAGCTCCCGCAGGGTGGGGATCGCCCAGAGCATGCCGGCGAGGCCGATCGGCACGTTGAACCAGAACACCCAGCGCCAGTCGAGCCCGTCGGCCACCACGCCGCCCACCGCCGGGCCGGCCACGAGGCCGAGGGCGGCGACCGTGACGTTCGCTCCGAGGCCGATGCTGAGCCTCGAGGGGCGGAAGGCGTCGGTGAGGATCGCGGTGACGTTGGCCATGATGGACGCCGCTCCCACCCCCTGCGCGATGCGCGCGACGATGAGCACCGCGACGTCGGGTGCCGCGCCGGCCAGCAGACTCGCGACGGTCAACAGTCCGAGCCCGGTCAGGTAGAGCCGGCGGCGGCCGATGATGTCGGCCAGCCTTCCGAACGGCACCACGAGCACCGTCGTCGCCAGAAGGAACGACAGGACGATCCACGTCGCGGCGGTCGCGCTCGCCGAGAAGTGGCGCACCACGGATGGCAGCGCCACGTCGAGCGTGCTCGCGTTCAGACCGGTCAGCAGGATCCCGAGGCTGGTGACCGAGAAGACCACCCAGGCGTGCCGGTCCTGCGCTGCGACGGACTGCTCGAGTTCATCAGCCAGCTCGCTCGCCGGCTGGCTTGCCGCCGTCGCGCGCGGGCCTGAGGTCACGCGAGATCGATCCAGGCGGTCTTGATGCGGGTGTTCTCCAGGACGCTCTCCCATCCGGAGTCCTTGCCGAACCCGCTGTCCTTCATACCGCCGAACGGTAGCGCCCAGTGGATACGCGGGTAGGCGTTGACCCAGACATTGCCCGCGTCGAGGTCACGGATCATGCGGTGGGCGCGCTTCAGGTTCGAGGTCCACACGCCTGCCGCCAGGCCGTAGTCGGTGCCGTTCGCGATGGCGAGCGCGTCCGCCTCGTCGTCGAACGGGACGATGACCGCGACCGGGCCGAAGATCTCCTCACTCGCCAGGCGGGAATCGTTGCCGGTCGCGCGGAAGAGGGTGGGTTCGACGAACCAGCCGCCGCCGAACGGCGAGTCCGGCGCGAAGAGCTCGCCTGTCGTGCGTCCACCGAAGAGCAGTTCGAGGCGCTCGTCATCGCGGCCGAGCTTGAGGTAGCCGCTGACCCGGGCCAGCTGCTCGGGCGAGACGATCGCGCCGATGTCGCTGCCCTCGTCGAACGGGTCGCCCACGACGAGTTCAGCGGCGACAGCGCTGATCCGCTCGACCATCTCGGCGAAGACGGGCCGCTGGACGAGGATGCGGGAGCCGGCGATGCACGACTGCCCGGCGTTGGCGGTGAAAACGCCGGTGCGGGTGACCCCCTGCGTCGCGGCATCGAGGTCGGCGTCGGCGAAGACGATGTTCGGTGACTTGCCACCGAGTTCGAAGTGCAGCTGCTTCAGCGTTCCGGCAGCCTCGGCCATGATGATCCGGGCGGTTTCGGTCGAACCGGTGAAGCTGATCCGGGCTACTCCGGGGTGGCGTACCAGCGCCGTTCCGGCCTCCTCACCGAGACCGGTGACCACGTTGATGACGCCAGGAGGGAAGCCGGCCTCCTCGAACAGCTGAGTCCAGCGCAGGATCGAGCAGCACGCCTGCTCGGCCGGCTTGACGACGACCGTGTTCCCCGCGGCGAGAGCAGCCCCGGCCTTCGCCGTGATCAGCGACATCGGTGAATTCCACGGGAGCACCAGCCCGACGACGCCGAGCGGCTCACGGCGGGTGAAGTTGAAGCTGGCGTGCCCCACGTTGACCGTCTCGCCGTGCAGCTTGTCGGCCGCGCCGGCGAAGAAGTGCAGGATCTCGACGCACGTCGGCAGGTGGCCGTAGAGGGTCTCCTTGATGACCCTTCCGGTGTCGAGGGTCTCGAGATCGGCGAGCTCGCGGATGTGGGCGCGGGTCGCCTCGGCGAGCGCGCGGATGTGACCTGCGCGGGCCTTGGCATCGAGCCGGGCCCACTCCGCAGCGGCCGCCGTGGCCGCCGCGACGGCGATGTCGACGTCGGAGGCAGCGCTGCGCGGGATGCGGGCCCAGACCTGCCCGGTCGCCGGGCTGGTCATGTCGAGGGTCTGCCCCGAGCGAGCCGGCACCTCGGCGCCGCCGATGTGGTTCGCGTACTCGATGATCTCAGCCACCGAAGCTTCCTTTCTGGTCCATGACGACGACGGCACGGGCCACCTGGCCGGCTTGTGCCGCGGCGATGGCTGCTGGGGTGTCCTCGAATGAGAAGCGCTGTGACACCAGGGCTTCGAGGTCGAGCACGCCGCTGCGATAGAGGCGCTCGATGCGCGGGATGTCGCGGGCAGGGATGTTGCTGCCGCCGGTGCAGCCCAGCAGGCGCCGCTCGGAGAACAGCACGCGGCCGTCGACCGGAATCGTCGACCCCGCCGGCGGCGAGCCCACCATCACGCAGCGACCCCCGGGCCGGGTGCTCGCCAGCGCTGCCGCCACGAGGCCGCCGTTGCCTACCACCTCGAAGGCCACGTCAACCCCACCGGGGCAGGACTGGCTGACCGCGTCGACGACGCTCTTGTCATCCGAGCAGTACCCCGTCGGTGGCGCCCATCCGGCGGGCCAGGCCGAGCTTGTACGGGTTGGTGTCGAGGGCGATGATCTGGCCCGCCCCGGCGATGCGGGCACCTTGGATGACGCTCAGGCCGACCCCGCCGCAGCCGACCACGGCCACGGTCTCGCCCGCCCGCACCTCGGCAATGTTGAAGACCGCACCCAGGCCCGTCGTCACCCCGCAGCCGGCCAGGCAGATGACGTCGAGCGGGATGTCGGGCGCGACGGCCACCACCTGGCTCGCGCGGAGGACCGCTTCCTCGGCGAGCGTGCCGCTTCCGACGAAGGGAAACACGCGCTCGCCATGGGATGAGAGCCGGGTCGATCCGTCTGCCATCTCACCGGTGATCGCCTTGATGCGGGCGGGTCCGTTGCAGTGCACCGGGTTCCCCGACAGGCAGTTGCGGCATGCCAGGCACGGCCCGTAGAGCGCGAGGACGACGTGGTCGCCCGGCCCGACGGAGGTGACGCCCGGGCCGACTTCCTCGACCACGCCCGCGCCTTCATGTCCGAGGACGAGCGGGAACTGCGCGACCGGGCTGTGCCCGGCGAGCACGGACAAGTCCGATCCGCACACTCCGGATGCGGCGAGCCGGACGCGCACCTCACCCGCCAGAGGTGCTGCCACATCGACGGTTTCCAGCTGCGGAGGCTGACCACCGGCGCGTGCCACCCAAGCTTTCATCGCTCTCCCTCCGCTGCCACGTCGAGTGTCCAGCACAGCAACGACCGCGCGGGATCGGCCCCGGGGAGGTCGTCGAATCCGACGCGGACGGCGGCGCCGATCGCCAGGCGCGCGTCGTCGGCCGGGCCCGCGTAGGACCCCGGCAGCAGTAGATCCTCTTGCTCGGCAAGGCGAACCGTGAGAACCGCGTAGGGGGCGGTGAAACCTGGCAGGAACGCGTGATGCGTGACGATCCAGCTCGCGATGCTTCCGGAGCCCGACGCGGCTTCCCACTTCCAGTCGAAGGAGTAGCACCGGTTGCACAGCGCCCGGGACGGCCAGCGCCAGGCCCGGCACGAGGTACAGCGCTGCAGGGCGAACTCATGGCGGGCCAGCGCCTCCCACCATTCCAGGGAGTCGCGATCCGCCTGTGGCGCCGGACGTTCCGCTGACGGGTTCATCTGTCGCCCCGCAGCACAAGCGCCGAGGTGGTGCCGGCGACGTACCCCGGCTGTGCGGTCGACAGCGCCACTTCAGCGCCCTCGACCTGCCGGGTGCCGGCGTCGCCACGTAGCTGCGAAACGGCCTCCGCCACGTGATTGAGCCCGTGAACGTAGCCCTCCGAGAGATGACCGCCGTGGGTGTTCACCGGAAGGGACCCGGCCGCATACGAAACCGGCGGCCTCCCCCTTGGGGCAGAAGCCGTAGTCCTCGAGCTGGATCAGCACCAGCGGGGTAAACGCGTCGTAGAGCTCGGCGACATCGACTTCCGACGACCCCAGGCCCGCCATCGTGTACAGCCTGGGTGCGAGGTCGGCGGCTGCGCTCGTCCCCAGATCCCCGCGGCGGTTGGAAAACAGCGTGTGCCCACTCCCGTACGCGGCAGCGCTGATGAGCACGGGCGGCCGGGCGAGTGAGCGCGCCCGCTCGGCGCTGGTGACGACGAGCGCGACCGCCGCATCCGTCTCGAGGCAGCAGTCGAACAGCCGAAACGGCTCGACGATCCAGCGTGAGGCGAGATAGTCCTCCATCGTGAGCTCGGTGCGCATCATGGCCCGCGGGCTCTCGAGGGCATACCGGCGCTGGTTGATGGCCACCCGGCCGAGGTCCTCGGGGCCGATGCCGTACTCGTGCATATACGCCCGGGCGAACATGGCGAACTGCTGCGGTGGGGTCGCGTAGCCGTAGGGCACCTGGTACTGGAACTCGATGGTCTCCGGGGCGGCACGCCCGGTGCCGCCCATGCGGAACTGCGAACGCGCGTTGATGGCCCGCCAGCAGACGACCGTCTCCGCGACGCCTGACGCCACGGCCATCGCGGCGGAGGCGACCACCTGATGCGAGACGCTGCCGCCGCCGAAAAGGTCGAGGTGGTACTTGAGATCGGTGATGCCGAGCGATTGCGCGACGAGCACGGCTTGCGCGCTGTCGCCCACCCGATGGCACGCCACGCCGTCGACATCCGCTGCCGAGAGGCCGGCGTCCGCCAGCGCCGCCATGACTGCTCGCAGGGCGAGGGTGAGCGTGCTGACGCCGGAACTCTTGGAGAATTCGGTGTAGCCGACGCCCGCGATCGCGGTGCGGTCGCGGAGCGGATGCCCGGCTGGCGTACTCATCCGCGCTGGCGGCCGGTCATATGCCGTAGACCCGGGCCGCGTTGGCGTACAGGATCTTTTCGGTGGCGTCTCGGCTCAGGCCCGCAGTCAGTTCGGCGACGTGACGGCGGCTGTCGGGCCACAGGCACACGCTGTGCGGGTAGTCGGTGGAGAACATGGCGGCCTCGGCCATGAACGGATAATCGCGGACGAGCTTGAAGCCCACGTGGTCGTCCAGCACGGTCACGAAGATCTGGCGGCCGAGCAATTCGCTCGGCGGCTGTGAGGAATTCAGCGTCCCCATGGCCTGCTGGTTCACGAGCTGCTCGTCCATGGTCTGCGCCCAGAACGGCAACCATCCGAAGTTCACCTCGGCGGCGACCAGTTGCAGGTTCGGGTGGCGTTCGAACGCGCCGCTGAAGACGAGATAGGTCAGCAGGCGGGTCGACGACAGAAAACGGTGAACCGTTCCCGCGGCGCTGAAATTGTTGTTGGCGACGTTGTCCCAGTCGGCCTCCTGCGGCTTGCCGCCGAACGTGCGGTGATACGTCAGCGGCACCCCACGTTCGGCAACGGCGGCCCAGAGCGGCTCGTAGTACGGGTCGTGGTAGGGCAGGCTCGGGCTTCCCGGGATGAAGGCCGCCTTCGCGCCGCGGGCGAGCACCCGGTCGAGTTCGGCGAGGCAGACGTCGATGCCGTCCTCGACCGGCAGCAGCGGCAAGCCCACGATGCGCTTCGGGTCGGCAGCCTGAAAATCCTCGAGAATCCAGTCGTTGTAGGACTGCATGCAGGCGATGGCGAGGCCCCGGTCCGGCTCCAGGTACGTGAAGATGGCCTGAGCCGGATAGACGATGCTGACGTCGATGCCGTCGAGTTCCATGTCGGCGACGTGCGCGGCGCCGTCGTAGTTGCCGGGCAGGATGTCCTCGAAGCGCAGGCCTGACGCCTGGTAGTCGGCCTTCGCGCGCCCGGCCATCGCTTCGACGCCGAAAGTGCGCTTGGGCGGCTTGCCGTCGAAGCTCCAGCCGTCACCGCCGTCGTCACCGCGCAGCATGCGCGGCGCCCGGTCGCGATACTGCGCCGGCACCCGGTCGAAGACCCACGGCGGCTCGTTGATATGGCAGTCCGCGGAGATGACGCGCGTCATGTCGGCTCCTTTCGGCGAGCTGAGAAAAGTTGCATGCCAGCAATGGCGCGGGCCGCAGCGTCGGGAGTGGTGAAGGTCGGCAGCTCGGCCTCGCGGCAGGCGGATGCGACGAGGTCGGCATCGGCTCCGCGGGCGACGTCGGTGTTGCGCAAGACGAGCGCCAGCCGGCTGGCACCGTTGTCGATCCCACCGGTGTGCGCGATGAGGTCGGCGAGCGACTGCAGGTTGGGTGGGCCGTATCCGTAATACGCGGCGACGTTGATGTGCAGCAGGATGTCGCTGTACGGCTGCGCGGCCAGCACCGGCTCCAGCACCCGGGCGAAGCCGTCCGGAGCTGACGCGGGACCCAGCGGGATCTCCATGGGATTCGCCAGACTCGTGCCTGCCCCGTAGCCCAGGCCGCGCAGCTTCTGCTGCACCGCGTCGCGAACCGGTGACAGCTGCAAGCCGGCACGGTCGCAGGCATCGGCCGTCAGGACCGACGCGCCCCCGCCCGGGCCGATCACCAGGACCGCAGCTTCCGGCTCCCCCGCGCTCGTAGCTGCCCACCGCTGCAGGTAGGCGAGGCAGCCGATGAGGTCTTCCAGCGAGCTGACCAGAGTCACCCCGGTGGCGCGCGCAATCGCATTCCAGATGCCGGCATCGGTGGCCAAGGCACCGGTGTGCGAGGCCACCGCCCGCGAGCCCTGCATGCTGGTGCCGCCGACGAGCAGCACCACCGGCTTACGTCCATCCGCACGACGAAGAGCCCGGATCAGGTCCTCGCCTGCGGTGAGCCCTTCGAGGTAGAGGCCGATGATGTCGGTCAGGGGATCGTCGACCAGCCAGTCGAGCAACTCGGCCGCCGTGACGTCGACCGCGTTGCCGATCGACGCCAGCTGCGCGAAACCCAGCCCGGCCCGGTGACCCGCCTGCAGGACGTCGCCGGTGAGGCCACCACTTTGCGAGAGCACGCTTACCCCGCCGGCGACGCCGGGCGCGCCCGCCTGGAAGCTCTGCCGGCCGCGTGGGCTGTAGATGCCCATGCAATTGGGCCCGAGTAACCGCACGCCCGAGGCGCGGGCGGCTTGCAGCAGCTCCTGCTCCAGCGTCGCGCCGCCCTCACCGGTCTCACCGAACCCGCCGCTGACGACGTGCACGAAACGCGTTGCCCCACCAGCTTGGCGGACCAGGTCGGCGCAGGCAGCGGCCGGGATGCCGGCGAGCAGATAGTCGACGCCGCCGGGGATCTCGGCGACGGACGGCACGGCCGGCACCCCGTCGATCTGGTCCGCGCTGGGGTGCAGCGCGTAGAGCCCCTCCGCCCAGCCGGCCGCCCGGTAAGCGGCGAGAAAGCGATTGCCGAACGTGACTTTTGTCGCTGACGCCCCGGCGACCGCGATGGAGCGCGGAGCGAAGAGCCGGGTGAAGTCCGCGGCCGGTGGCTTTTCCATGGCCTGCGCGGCTGGGCCGAGGATGAGCCGGGCGTCGAGGGCGACCACTCCGGAAGGCCCGGCGAGCACCGGGTTGCACTCGAACTCGGCAAGCTCGGACCCGATCGACTGGGCGAGGTCGGCGATTGCCTGCACCGCCGCAGAAATCGCGGTCCGGTCGACCGGTTCGCAGCCGCGGGCGCCGTCGAGCACCTGCTGCGCCGGGAGCTCGGCGACCATCTCGTCAGCGTCGCGTCGGCTGATCGGCAGCGGCCGCATGACGGGCCTTCCCGCGTGTTCGGCAAGCACACCGCCGTGGCCCAGCAGGATGAGCGGCCCGGCGAACGGGTGGCGGACCACCCCGATGATGAGCTCCACCCCGCCGGCGTGTTGCTCCTCGACCAGGAAGCCGGCGGGCTTGATGCCGCATCCGGCCAGCCCGTCCCGCATCCGCTCGATCGCTGCTTCGACATCGCCCGGTGCGAGATTCAGCGCCACCGCACCGACGTCGGTCTTGTGCACCAGTCCGGGGCCGAAAGCCTTGAGTACCAACGGTTTTGCGAGTCCTCGCCAGGTGACGGGATCCACCCCATCCACGTCGACCGTGATGCCTGCGGGAACGGGCAGCACATCGCCGGCGGCCTCGGCGAGCCAGCGTTTCAGCACCGGTTCGGGCACCGCCAAGCGGCCTGCACCGTCGTCGAGTGCGAACGATTCCGCGCGCAGCTGCGCTGAGTTCATCGGGGCCGGGTCGCCGCGCCCGCCAGCTTCTCGACCTCCGCGAGCACGGGTCCGACAACCGCGGGATCGACCTGGTCGGCAATGGCCGCGCCGCCGGCCTGCCGCAGCATCTCCGGCAGCCGGGTGCGCAGCCGGTCGAGCGTCCAGCCCAGCATCGGGCCGTTCGACGCGGTGTCGTAGTCGACGACGTTGTTGGTGTAGCGGCCGTCCACGACCGGATGGTTGTAGTGGTAATGCGGCGGGTCGTCGAACAGGTCGAAGCGCAAGTACTCGTGCCCGTCGGCCTTCGCCACGATGTGCAACGAGAGCCCTTCGGCATAGAAGCCGCCGTCGGGCGAGCGTTCCTCCAGCTCGGCCAGCTGCTCGGCATTCCCCTTGTAGGTCTCCCGCAGCGACTCCGGATCGACCACCCGGTACTCGACGCCGATCGAGACCGCGCCGGCGTCGAGGTAGGTGGTGGACGCCTCGTCGGCCGGCTGCGGCGGCATGTTGTAGGTCTTGCCGATGCTGGGTTCGTCCTTGCTCATGACGCCTCCCCTTCCGTGCGGGCGAGCCGGGAAAAGACCATGCGCGCAGTGCCTTCCCGCAATGCATGGGCGACTGCGGGATCGAGGTCGAGCTCGTCGAGCTGGGCGACCGCTTGCCGGTGACCGACGGTCGGGAAGTTCGTGCCGAAGACGACCTTGCGCTTACCCGGCCCCCGCAGGAAGCTCGTCAGCGCCGGCTGCCAGTGCCGTGGCGGGTAGGCCCCGGTACCGAGAAAGACGTTGGGGAATTTCAGCGCCATCGCGACGGCTTCCTCGACCCAGGGCCACCCGGTGTGCGAGAGCACGAAGCGCGTCTGCGGGAAGTACAGCGCGGCACGGTCGACCGAGATCGGATGCCCGCACTCGCTCGCCATGAGGCCGCCGGATGTCCCGGCCTGCATCACGAAAGGCACGTCCTCCTCGGACGCCAGCGCGTAGTACGGGTAGTACTCGGCGGCGTCGAACCGCATGTCCCAGCTGTGCGTGTGGGTGAACATGCCGACCACCCACGGCTCGGCCAGGCGGCTGCGCACCTCGCGGACGGCCGCCATGCCGAGCCCGGGCTTCGGTACGGCAAGCGCGGCGAAGCGCCCCGGAAACTCAGCAGCCAGCTTCTCCATCTCGGCCCAGTGCGTCGCGACGTGCTCGTAGTCCAGGGGATCGAGCGTGCCGTGCGGGCCGATGTCGCACGTCGGCAGCAGCACCGTGGCGATGCCGAGCTCATCCATCCGCGCCACCATCGCGGCGGGTTCGGCAAACGTGTCCGCGTCGCCCTTGCGCACCTTGATCGGCAGCCCGGCGCGCTCGATCGCGCCGTCCCAGACCGCCTTGCGGTCGGGCAGGAAGCAGTTCGACAGGTAGTCGATGATTCCTCGCGCTCACTGGCGTTCGTCCTTGAAACGCTTGGGCTTTGGCAGCGTCTCGATCTCGGTGAGCGCGTCCAGCTCACCCGGTCGCACCACCCTCACGTCGATCGTGATGCCGAGAACGTCGGCGAGCCGCCGGGCGACCGTGTCGGCAAGTTCGGGGAATCCGGACGGATCGCCTTCCCCCACGATCGACAGCCGCATCTCGTCGCGGTTGCCCTCGCGCACGGCTTGCACGAAGTAGTCGGTGGTGACGCCGTCGACGGCCATCGCGAGCTCGCCGAGAGCCTCGGGCCAGACGTTCGTGCCGCGCAGCTTCACCATGTTGTCGCCGCGACCGGCGAACGGACCGATGCGCCGCAGCCAGCTTCCGCACGCGCATTGCTCACGCGGGTAGCGGAAAGACAGATCCATGTTGTTGTAGCGGAACTGCGGGCTTCCGGTCTTGTACAGCTCGGTGATGACCATCGCGCCGGTCTGCCCGTCGGGCACCTCCTCGCCGGTCTCCGGATCGACGATCTGCACGATGAAGGCGTCCTCGTACACATGGAGTCCGTCGCGTGCCGCACATTCCTGCGCGACCCACTGCACCTCGTGGAAACCGTAGGAGCGATAGTACGGCTGACCGAACACCGCCTCGAGCGTGTCACGATCGCCCAGGTTCGTCAGCGCGGTGATCTTCAGATCGGTTCCGACGTCGTGGCCGCGTTCCCGGGCTTCCTCGGCGAGGCGCAGCAAGTAGTCACCGGTCGTCAGGATGGCGTTGGCGTGGTACTCCACGGCGAGGTCGACCTGCTTCGCGGTGGCCGTCACCTTGCCGGTGCTGGTCGTGAGAATCACGCAGTTGAGCCAGCGGTAGAGCCCCTCGTCGAACGACCAGGCACCGTTGTGCGTGCCGTAGGACCAGGAGTTCAGGACGACGTCGCCAGGACGAATCCCTTGCATGTAAAGGCCTCTGGCCATCAGCAGCGTGCCGACCTCGCGGTCCCACTGGGTGTAGAAGGTGGGCCGGCTGGTGCCGGTCGTGCCGCCGGACATGTAGACGCGCATCGGTTCGCGCATCGCCATCTCCGGTGTGACGCCCTGGTAGTCACCCCACGGCGGATGGGCCTCGATGCTCTTGCGGATGTCGTCGACCGTGTAGAACGGCACTCGCGAGAGGTCGTCGAGGCTGCGGATCGAGCGCGGGTCGAAACCCACGGCATCCCAGCGCTGCGCGAAGAACGGCACCTGGTACGCCGTCTGCGCGCGCTGCTGCAAGCCGCGCCAGCTGCTTGCGCTCGATCAGCTCGGGACCTTCGAAGTACGCCGTCTCGTAGTACTCCGGCGGCGGTGGATACAGCCGCGCGATCTCGTCGTAGTCGACCGCCTGGTACGGCCGGCGCAGCCCGGTGCTCACGCGTCGCCGGACATGGGCGGCCGCTACCTGCGACATCCGCGAAGCTCGTCGGCATGTGCGAGTCCGGGAAGCGGTAGAGGTCGACCGCGTTGTCCCACAGCACCTTGCGCTTGCTCGTCGGCCGAGATCTGATCCGGCAGCAGCGCGAAGAACTCGTCGGTGGCGTGCGGGTACTTCGAGTCCGGGTGCGGGAAGTCGGTCTCGAAGACGATGTGGTCGTCACCCATCCAGCGGATGACGTCGGAGACGAAAGGGTCCTCGCACTCGGTGGAGATCCAGCAGTTGCGGCGGAAGTAGTCGGTCGCCGACATCGTCAGCTCCGGGAACTCGCGCTCGGCCGGCGATCTCGAGGTGCTCGTCGAGCCGGTGCAGCCACGACGGGAGCCAGCCGCAGCCGGCTTCCATGTACGCGACCCGCAGCCGCGGGAAGCGCTCGTAGACGCCGTTGGTGATCATCGAGACGACGCCGCTCATCGCTTCCAGCGGGTGCACGACCGTGTGCCACTCGGTGTAGCTGAAGAAGCGGTCGGACCCCTCGGACGGAGCCGTTCAGACCCATGAACTCGTGCGTGCCGAACGCGACGTCGAGGTCCTGCAGCAGCTCCCAGATCGGGTCGTAGTAGCGGTCACCGAGGTTGCGGTGGTTGAAGTGGTTGTTGCGCGCCCAGAAGCAGCGCATGCCCAACTCGTCGTAGGCGTACTGGATCTCCTCGATCGCCCGCGAGACGTCCTGCAGCGGCACCGGCGCCGGAGGCGTGCACGCGCCCGCCGGAGCTCTCCCGCATCTCCTGCGCCCCAGCGGTTGTAGGCGCGCACCATCGCTGCCTGCAACTCGGGATCGATGCCGTCGATCCACAGGTCGTACTCCGGCCCGTAGATGACCATGATGTCGACGCCCTCGACCTCCAGGGCCTTGGCGACGCGATCGCCGGTGAAGCCCTGCATCACCATCTCCTCGCCGTACTTGTCGATCATGTCGGCGGTGGTCCAGTTGATGGCCTTCTGGAACTGGCCGTACAGCGAGGTGGGGTGCTGCGTCCAGCGCCCGTCGACGGTCACGGGGTTGTAGGTGTCGAGGCCCGGCCGGTGCCCGCCGCCCCACCCGATGCCGGAAGCGCTTGTCGAGGAAGCGGTCCCACAGGTCGGCCGGATAAACCACGTGGGCGTCCGCGTCGAAAACCTTGAAGCCGTTCTTCATTGGAGGCCTCCTCGTGCTGTCCGGCCACTGGGGCGACGCTGACAATAACTCAAACGACCGTTTGACTTCTATAGCAGCTGCGAGTTCAGGCGCCATCCTCCGGCGGCATGAGCGCCGCCGTCGACGTGAATCGTCGTCCCGGTGACGAACGCCGACAACTCACATGCCAGAAACAGCACCACCCGGGCGGCCTCGTCCGGGCTACCGCGGCGACCCAGCGGTGGGATCAGCGCCGGGTCGAAGCGGCCCGTACCGGCGAGCATCTGCTCACGCGCGCCCTCATCACCGCTGGTGCCGATCGCGTCCGGCGCGATGGCGTTCACCCGGATCCCGCGCTCGGAAAGCTCGAGGGCAAGCGTCCCGGTCAGGTTGGCCACGGCAGCTTTCATCGCCGAGTAGACGGCAAAACCGGGAGCGGCTTGATGCGCCTCGATCGAGGTCACATTGACGATCGTGCCGCCCTCGCCGGGCATCAGTGGCACGACGAGCCGGACGAGCCGCGTGACGGACGTGAAGTTCTCGGCGATGAGCATCGCCTCGCCTTTGGCGGACACGTCGGCAAACGGCGCGTGGAAGCTGCCGCCCGCGTTGTTCACCAGGATGTCGACCGCACCGAAGCGCTCACCGATCGCCGTGACGAACGCGCCGGTGGGCTCCTCCTCGCGGACGTCGGCCTCCATCGCCAGCACCCGGCTCGCATGACCTCCGCGCTCGCGGATGCGCTGCGCGACGGCTGCCAGCTCGTCACCGCGCAGGTCGCAGAGCGCGACCCCGGCGCCGCATGAGGCGAAGAGCTCGGCGCACGCGCGCCCGATGCCGCGTGCCGCACCGGTGATGACGGCGGTGCGGCCGGTGAGGTCCAGCGACGGGACCTGACCCGGCGCTAGCGCGCTGCCCACCCGCCCACCTCAGATGCTGACCGCCCGAGCGGCCCGCCGCTGCTGCTGATGAGCGGCCCGCCTCGAGCGTGGCAGCGAGGATGGGAACGACTTCCTGCCAGTCACCGACGATGCCGGCGTCGGCGGAGGCGAAGATCGGCGCCTCCGGATCGGAGTTGATCGCGAGGATGAACTCGGCGCGGCGCACGCCGACGAGATGGTTGAACTTGCCACTCATCCCGATCGCGACGTACAGCTTGGGTGCGATGCTCCGTCCGGTGATGCCGACCTGGCGCGCGTGCGGCAGCCAGCCGACATCGGTCACCTTGCGGGTGGCGGCAAGTTCGGCGCCGAGGATCCGGCGCAGCGGATCGAGCTGGACGTAATCGTGAGGCTGGATCCCGCGGCCCACCCCGAGCACGCACGACGCCGCGGCCAGCTCATCCATCTCATCCTCGATGTGCGAAGACACGATCTCGGTGAGCTTTCGCGACGTGACCGCCGCGGTGGACGAGGGCAGCATCCGCGCGGAGCGCGGCGCGCCGAGCCCGAGGACGCCCGGGCGGACGGTCACGAGCTGGGTGTCGGAGCTGGAGGTGATCGCCGCGACGACCTTGCCTCCGAACGCCGGCTTCCAGGCAACCAGCCGCTCGTTGTCGATCGTCAGCTCGACGGCGTCGCCGACCAGCCCGGCGCCCAGCCGGCCGGCGGCGCGCGCGGCGACCTCGCGGCCCCACATGGTCCCTGCGGCGAGCACGGCCCACGGCCGACGCGAAGCGCACCAATCGGCCAGCCCGGCGGCCACGTCGGACTCCACTGCCGCGCCCTGCAGGAGCAGCAGCTCGTCGGCGCCGCGGCTGCTGAGCTCATCGGGGTCGAGTTCGGTCGCTGGATGCCCATCCCCGTCGAGTCCGAGCGCCACGACGGTGCCGCCGCTCTGCGCCGCCAGGGATGCTGCTGCACCGAGCAGCTCCCAAGCCACGCGCGGGCGACCGGGCTCGACCAGCACGCCGATGACGGGCCCGGTGCCCCGCGTCGAGCCATCGGCGACCGGCGACGCATGGTGGGACTGCTGCAGTCCCCGGCCTGCGGTCAGAGCTCCGGCGTCGTCGAGCATGCGCACGGCTTCACGCACCTGCTGGCTGACCGGCCCGGCGAGGCGCACCGCGCGCCGGCTGTCGTCGTAGACCCGCAATTCGCCGACGACAGTGGGGCTGCCGGCCTGTCCCCACGGGCCCGGACCCAGGTGCGCTGCGGTCACCGCTTCGATGCGGCCGGCGTCCACGGCCGCGCGGCCCTCCGGCGGCACCTTGGACGGCTCGCACAGCCGCTCGGCGCACGACAGCACCGCCGGAAGCGTGGTACGCGCCTCGATCAGCCGGTCGTCCTGCTCACACGTCGCCGACACGCTGCGGCTGTCGATCTCGAGCACCTTGACCCCGCCGAGGAACGGCAGGTCGAGCAGTTCCGCGACGCACGGCCCGACCTGGCCGGTATCGGCGTCGACCGAGTTGCGGCCGGCGAGGATCAGATCGAACGGTCCCGCGCGGTCGAGCGCCGCGGCGAGCGCCCGCGCCGTGGCAAGCGTGTCACTGCCGGCGAAGGCCGGATCGCAGATGTGGACGCCCTGATCGGCCCCCCAGGCGACGGCCTCGCGCAACGCATCCTCGGCGGGTGGCGGGCCCAGCGTGAAGACCGTGCAGCTGCCCCCCGTCTCGCGGGCCAGATCGACGCCCTTGCTGACCGCACGCCGGCAGTAGGCGTTCATCTCCAGGTCGAGTCCGGCCCGGCGCAGCACTCCGCCCGGGCCGAGCTCCATCTCCTCGACCCGCGGAACCTGCTTTACCAAGACCGCGATGCGCAATCCCAAGAGAACGCCCCTCAGTTCAAACACACGTATGAGCAAATGGCCGGAGAGCGGCAGCGCCGCCGATCACCCCTTCGCTACGAGCCTCTCAGGCGGTCGCCTGGGCCGCGAAGGCACCCGTCAGGAAATCCACCAGCCGCTCCCCGAGCGCATCGCCGGCGTGCGGGGCGTAGTGCTTCAGCCATAGCTGGATGGGACTGCTCATGCTGACCGCACGGTTGACGGTGTCCTTGGCGATGGCCCACCTCAGCATGCGGACATCGGACGACAGGTGCGGCGTCACCTGCTCGAGCAGCGCGAGCGTGCGTGAGATGTCGGGCTCGTAGAGCTGGTTCATCAACGGGATGTATTCGGGATGGTTCATGACCGCCGCCAGGAAACCCACGTAACCACCGCCGCCGCGGCGCGCACCGCCCAGCTCGATCATCGGCAGCACCAGCACTTCGACCACGTCGCGCAGCCGGACCTTGGACTGGGCCTCGATGCGGTCGAGCAGCTTCCCGCGGCGCTCCACCAACTCCCCGGCCCAGCGGGCCAGCAGCGCCTCGATGAGCCCGCTCTTGGAGCCGAAGTGATAGTGGATCGCGGCACTGTTCACGCCCGCCGCGTCGGTGATGTCGCGGATCGAGACCGCGTCGATCCCCGTCTTGGCGAACAGCCGCTCGGCCTGCTTGAGGATCCGTTTGCGCGTGGCGTCCCCGCCGACCGTGCGCTGGTCCTCCGCGCCGCGCGCGGCCGTGCGTACCCGGCGCGGCTCCATAAGGCCGGATGGTAGTTGGCCTGCGGGTCGATGGCCGGTAACGCGCCCGGAGTACTAGTGCGGGCGGTCTCCGGCGAGGGTCACCCGGCACATGACCCGGCGCTCGGTGTAGTCCGGGACCGCGTAGTGCTGTACCCACCGGTTGTCCCAGAACGCCACGGTGCCGGGGCTCCAGCGCAGCCGCACCTGGTAGTCCGGAACGAGCATCTGACCGAGGAGCAGCTCCAGCAGGTTGCTGCTCTCGCGTTCGGCGAGCCCGTCGATCCGGGTGGTCCAGTTGCGGTTGACGAAGAGGGCTTTACGACCGGTCGTCGGATGCGTGCGCACGACGGGATGCTTGAACGGCGGCCAGCGCTCCTGCATCTCGGCGACGTTCGCGTTGCTCTTGCCGATCTCGATCGCTTTCTGCAGCATCTTGGTGATGTCGTGGATGGCGTAGAGCCCGTCGATCATGTCGCGAACCGGCGCTGACAGCCCTTCGTACGCAAGAAAGGTGTTCGCCCAGCAGGTGTCACCGCCGAGCGCCGGGATCTGCTCGCCCCGCAGGATCGAGGCAAACGGCGGCTCCGGCATGAACGTGTTGTCGGCGTGCCAGCTGTCGGCGCCCTCACCCTTCGGCGCCACCTGGTCGAGCACGGTGAGGTCGGGGTTGGCCGCATCCTTCGGTCCGAACGGCGCGACGCTCACCTGGCCGAAGCGCGTGGCGAAGGCCAGCTGCTGCTGCGGGGTGATGAACTGGTCGCGGAAGAAGAGCACCAGGTGTGCCTCGAGCGCTGCGAGAATCTGCTCGCGGCTGTGGTCGTCGAGCGGCTCGGCCAGGTTGATGCCGTCGACCTCGGCGCCCAGCGCCGGCGTGACCGGACGGATCGTCAACCTTTGGCCGGGCACCTCACGCCTCTCGTCCACACCATGGGGGCGACCCACCGCACGGTTCGCGCCAGGGCCAGAATCAAACTGCGTGAGTGACGCAACCGTCAACATCCGCTTCGGCGAAACCGCAGGAGGACGACTGTGCTGAGCCGCGAGGACCTCATCCTGGCCACTGGCACGGTGGGGAACCCGCCGCTCGACACCCTCATCGAAGCGGCCGTCGCCGGCGGATACCGCGGCCTGTCGATCTGGCCGGTGGACGTGACGCAATGGCGCGCCGATGGCCTGACCGATGAGCAGGCTCGGGAGCGCATCGAGGCCGCCGGGCTCGTCGTGGCGCAGCAGGAATGCCTGTTCCGCTGGCCGAAGGCCGGCTCGCCGGATACGGCGCGCGAGGAGGGGGAAATCTTCGACATGGCGACGGCTTTGGGCGCCTGGATCGTGAGCATTCTCAGTCCTGCCGACGATCGTTTCAGCGAGGCCGAGCTGACCGAGGCAATGGCCGGCGTCTGCCGGCGGGGAGCCGAGCGCGGATTCGAGATCGCGCTGGAAGTCGCGCCCTGGAAAGGGCCGATCGACATGCCGATGGCGGTACGCATCCTTTCGGGGACCGGCTGCGCGAACGCCAAGCTCGTCATCGACAACTGGCACATGTTCCGCGGCCACGTGCCGAAGGCGCAGCTCCAGGCGATCCCGCCGGGTCGGGTAGCGGCGATCCAGCTCAGCGACGCTCCCGCCGAGCCGGGCCCCGACATCTTCACCGAAACGATGGGAGCCCGGCTGCTTCCCGGCAACGGCGACTGTGACATCGAAGAGTTCCTGGCGGGACTCGATGCCAACGCGGGCGACGTTCCGATCTCCGTCGAGGTGCTGAGTGACGAGATTCGTGCCGCCGGCCCGATCGACGCGTCCGTGCGCACGGCCGAAGCCACGCGCAAGGCTCTTGCCGCTCACAGCCGACGCGAGGGCGCCTGATGCCCGAGCATGCTGCCCATGACGCGGTCACCGCGGAGGTGATGCGCAACGGGTTGCTCGTCGCCGTCGAGGAAGCGAGCCGCGTCGTCGTGCGCTCGGCGCACTCGACGTTCATCCAGGAAGGCGCCGACGCGTGCGCGGCCTTGCTGGACACGGCCGGGCAGCTGATCGCCCAGTCGACCTCCACGAGCCTGATGCACAGCGCGAGCCTGCGCTGCACGCTTCCCGCGGTCCTGGACGTTTTCCCGCTGGACGAGATGCAGCCGGGTGACGTCTACGCAGTGAACGACCCCTACCTCGGGGGCATTCATGCCAACGATGTGCTCGTCTTCCGGCCGGTCTTCGCCGGCGGCGTCGTGCGCTTCTTCGCCGGCACGCTCGTTCATGTCGCCGACCTCGGCGGTGCCGTCGCCGGCGGGCTCGCCTCCCTTGCCGCCGACACCTTCGCCGAAGGGCTCGCGCTGCCGCCGGTGCGGCTCTACGCGGCGGGGCAGGCCAACGACGATGTGTGGCGGATCCTCGGCGCGAACAGCAGGACGCCCGCCAAGGTCCTCGGCGACATCCACGCGCTCGTCGCGGGCACGTTCGTCCTCGCGTCCGGAGTCGAGCAGCTGCACGAGCGATATGGAGGCGCCCGGCTGTCGGAGTTCATCACCCGGTATCTGGACGCGACCGAACGTCAGATGCGCCGCGAGCTCGCCGGCCTGCCTTCCGGGCACTTCGAGGGTGCGTTCACGATCGACAGCGACGGCGTCAGCCCGGGCGTGCGCTACGAGGTGCGCGTGACGGTCGCGATCGACGGCAAAGGGGGCATCCGGCTGGACTTCGCCGGCACGTCGCCGCAGTCGTCAGGGGCGATCAATGCGTCCGTGTCGCAGGCAACGTCGGGGGTCGTCTTCGCCGTGCGGTGCCTGCTCGACCCGAGTATCCCGATGAACGAAGGCTGCTTCCGCCCGCTCGACATCGTGCTGCCGCTCGGCACGCTGGTGAACCCGCGGCCGCCGGCAGCCTGCGGTGGGCGGCTCGTCACCGTCGCCGCAGCGATCGAAGCGATTCTCGACGCGCTCAGCGCGGCCCGGCCGGACCACGCGGTGGCGGCCAGCGGGCTGATCCACGTTTACACGCTGGGTGGCCGCACGCCGTCGGGCGACGGATGGGTGACGCTGCTGTACGAGTTCGGGGGGATCGGCGCGCGGGCCGGATCCGACGGGCCCGACGCCAACGGCGCCTATTTTCTCGGTGGGCGCTCGGTCATCCCGCAGATCGAACCGCTGGAGACGGCGTACCCGATGCTCATCCGGAGCGCGAAGCTGCGGCCCGGCTCCGGCGGCGATGGACAGTTCCGCGGCGGCCAGGGCGCGCAGATGGACATCGAATTGCTGTCGGATGCCGTGCTCACGGTCCGGGGCGACCGGATGGAGCTGCCTCCCCCGGGACGGCGCGGCGGCAAAGCCGGCGAGCCCGGCTTCAACCGGGTGCTGCGCGCTGACGGCACTATCGAGGAATTGGCGACCAAGCAGATCAACATCCCGCTGCACACCGGCGATCGCTTCGTGCTCGCCACGTCCGGCGGCGGCGGCCTCGGCGACCCGGCGGATCGCACAGCCGACGGGGACGTCCAGCCATGACGGGGCAGCCGACGGTCGGCGTGGACGTCGGTGGCACGTTCACCGATGTCGTGCTGGCTGACGGTTCCGGCACGCAACATGTCGTCAAGGTGCTGACGACCCCCCGGGACGCGCTGCAGGGAGTGCGCCGCGGCGTGGCAGCCGTGCTGGGACAGGCAGGGATCGCGGCGAGCACCGTCAGCCGGGTCGTGCACGGCACCACGCTCGCCACGAACGTCATCCTGGAAAGGCGCGGTGCGCGCACGGCTTTCGTCACCACCGAGGGCTTCGGCGACCTCTTCCGGCTCGGCCGGGAGGCCCGCGTCGAGGACGATCGCTACGACCTGCTTTTCCAACCGGTACGGCCGCCGCTCGAGCACGCGCTCACCTTCGAGGCGCCCGAGCGGATGACCGCTGCGGGCCGGCCGCTCGTCGCGCTCGACCCTGCGGCCGCAAAAGACCTCGCCGCCGAGATTGCCCGCGCTGCACCGGAATCGGTCGCCGTCTGCTTCCTGCACTCGTGGGCCAACCCGGCGCACGAGGAGCTCATGGCCGAGGCGCTCGCCGCCGCGCTCCCGCAGGCCTACGTGGCGATTTCCGCGCAGGTATGGCCGGAGCTGCGCGAGCACGAGCGCGGCATGACCACGCTGCTGAGCGCCTACGTCGGGCCGGTCATGTCGCAGTATTTGCAGCGCTTGCACGAGATGCTGCGCAGCGACGGCTTCGGCTGCCCGGTGTACGTGATGGACTCGGCCGGCGGCGTGATGTCCGCCGAGCATGCCGCCCGGCGACCCATCTTCACCATCGAGTCCGGCGGGGCCGCGGGCGTCGTCGCGGCAGGCCAGGTGGGGAGGAGCTACGACCTCGGGCGGGTGCTGTCGTTCGACATGGGCGGCACTACAGCCAAGGCGGGGCTCGTGCTCGGCGGTGCTCCCGCCATCACCCATCACTTCGAGGTGAGCGGCAAAGGCAGCTTCGGCGTGATGCGGGCCGGCTCCGGGCTGCCGGTGAAGACCCCGGTAGTCGACCTGGCCGAGGTCGGTGCCGGCGGCGGATCCATCGCCTGGATCGACGGCACCGGGGCGCTGCGGGTCGGGCCGCGTTCTGCGGGCGCCGACCCCGGCCCGGCGTGTTACGGACGCGGAGGCACCGAACCCACTGTCACCGACGCGAATCTCGTGCTCGGCTACCTCGACCCCGCGGGTCTCGCCGACGACGTGCACCTCGATGTGGCGGCGGCAGAACACGCCCTGGCCACGCGGGTCGCCGGTCCGCTCGGGATGTCCGGCCCGGTCGAAGCCGCTCGTGCGGTCCGCGACATCGCAGTCGCGACGATGGCCGCCGCCATCCGGGTCGTGACGGTGCAGCGCGGCGAGGATCCGCGCGACGCGGTCATGGTGGCGTTCGGGGGCGCCGGTCCGATGTTCGCGGTGGACCTGGCCCGGGTCTTCGGGATGAGCCGGATCGTCGTACCCGCCGCCGCCGGCGTCGGCTCGGCAGCGGGATTGCTGCACGCTGATCTCAGCGTCGAGGAACTGCGCACCCGGGTGCTGGCCGCAACGACCGCCAATATGCCAGCAGTTGCAGCCATTTTCGCCGAGCTCAAGGCGGCGACACTCGAGGCGATCAAGCAGGAAGCCGGCCGCATCGGATGGCGGTACGGCATCGACATGCGCTACCACGGGCAGGCGCACCAGCTTCCGGTTCCGATCTCCGAACACAACCTCGCCGCGGGTCCGGAGCCGGTGCTGGCCGCGTTCCGTGCGGTCTACGAGAGCTCGTACGGAGTGGCTCAGGACCTACCCGCCGAGTTCGTCACCTACCGCATCCGGGCTGTCTGCCCGTTCGAGGCAGGGAATGTCGCAGCGCCCGAAGCGATCGCCGGTTCGACACAGGTCAGCCCGGCCGGCTCGCGTCCCGCCACCTTCCGCGCCGAAGACGGATTCGTTGACGTCGCCGTCTACCGGCGTGCCGACCTGCACGCCGGGCATCGCCTGACCGGGCCCGCGTTCGTCGAAGGACCGGAGAGCACCACACTGGTGCCGCCGGAAGCGCTTCTCACCGTCGACACACTCGGCACCATGCACCTGTGGCCCGCTGGAAAGGACTTCTGATGACCGACTCCACCGAGCATTACGACCTCATCGTGCGCGGCGGGATGGTGGTCGACGGCACCGGCCTTTCGCGCCGGCGGGTCGACGTCGCCGTGCGCGACGGGCGGGTCGTGAAGCTGGCGCACCTGCCCGCCGACGTGACCGCGGACCGTGTGATCGACGCCGGCGGCATGGTCGTCGCTCCGGGAATCGTCGACGTCCACACCCACTACGACCCGCAGATCACCTTCGACCCTTACGCCGCCATGTCCAGCTACCACGGCGTGACGACGGTCGTCGCCGGCAACTGCGGCTTCTCGGTGGCCCCGACGAAAGCCGAGGATCGGCCGTTCATGGAGGGGATCTTCGCGGCCGTCGAGAACATGGACCCCATCGCGCTCAGCGGGGTCGCCTGGAAGGAGTTCGAGACCTTCCCCGAGTTCCTGGAGAGCCGCGAGGGCCGGCTGGGGGTCAACTTCGCTTGCTACATCGGGCATTCCAACTTGCGCCGCTGGGTGATGGGTGAGGAATGCACGCAACGGGCGGCCACCACCGATGAGATTGCCGGCATGGCGGCGCTGCTGCGCGACGCCCTGAAAGCCGGAGCCGCCGGCCTGTCATCGTCGGCCGCACCCACCCATCTGGACATCGCCGACCGTCCGGTGCCCTCACGGCTGGCCGAGAACGTTGAGCTGCTGGCGCTGGCCGCCGAGCTCGGACAGCACGGGGCCGGATCGCTGGCGTTCCTGCCGAAGAGCTCGATCGGCGGGCTCGACGACGCGGACAAGCAACTGCTGATCGAGCTGGCGCAGGCGTGCGGCTTGCCGGTCGTGATCCAGGGTCTCGGCGGCCGGAACAAGGTGGACGCCCCGACGGCGACCTGGGAGGCATCCAAGGAGTTCCTCGACCGGGCAGCAGAGCAGGGCGCCGGGGTGTACTCGCTGCTGATCACCCGGCCGTTCGACCGGGCCTTCGCCGTCGACGAGACCAACCTGCACTACCTGGCGGTGCCGAGCTGGAACCGGATGCTCAACCTGCCGCCGGAAGAGCGTCGCGCGGTCCTGCGCGACGAGGCCGCCCGGGCGGAACTGCGCGACGCGGTCGAGAACTACAACCGTGACCCGGCCAAGGGCACGACCGTCCCCCCGCCGCTCTGGCGCAACGTCTTCATCGACGCGGTGACCCGGCAGCACAACGAGAAGTGGGCCTCGCGTTCGGTGGCCGACATCGCCGCCGAACTCGGCGTCACGCCGGCCGATGCGCTGCTGGATCTCGCGCTGGACGAGGACTTCGCCGTCCGGCTGCGCTGGCGCACCGAGAGCCCGGAGTGGGCGGCGGCCGTCCGCGAGGCGCAGCTCGACCCGCGCATGCTGATCGGAACGTCCGACGGCGGAGCGCATCTCGCCCGCGACGACGGTGCCGATTGGAGCAGCTACTTCCTCGGCAGCTGGGTGCGTGACCGCCGGGTCTGGACGCTCGAGGAAGGCATCCGGCAGATCACCGCCGTGCCGGCTGCCCTGGCCGGGCTGCCCGACCGCGGCACGCTCACTCCCGGCGCCTGGGCCGACATCATGATCTTCGATCTCGAGGAAATCGGCCCGACACACAAGGAGTTCGCCCACGACCTGCCCGGCGGGGTCGGACGCTACAAAGCCTTCGGACGCGGGGTCTACGCCACGATCGTGAACGGCGTACCCATCGTCACCGCCGGCGAGCTGACGGGCGACCTGCCCGGGCACGTCGTGCGGCCCGGGGGTCGCGCATAGCAGTGAGTTCGAGTTTCTGGGGTCAGCTCGCTGCCCGGGCGCACGACAGCGCCGCCAAACCGGTGCTGTTCGACGAGCACGGCGCGGTGCTCACCTTCGGCGGCCTGCGGGAGCGGAGCGAGAAGGTTGCCGCCGGCCTTTCCGCGATGGGCGTCGGGGAAGGCAGCCGGGTGACGTGGCAGCTTCCGACCCGGATCGAAACCGTGGTGCTCATGCTGGCGCTGAACCGGCTGGGCGCTGTGCAGAACCCGGTGATTCCCTTGTACGGCAAGCGCGAACTCGGCTTCGCGCTCCGGCAGACACAGGCGCAGCTGCTCGTCGTCCCCTCGCGATGGCGCGGCACCGGCTACGGGGCGATGGCCGAGCAGCTGCAGGCCGAGATCGGCACCGGACTCCAGATCCTGCTGACCGACGACGGCCTTCCCGAGGGTGACGGTGCCGCGCTGCCGACCCGATCGCCGGATGTGTCTTCGCCCGTGCGCTGGATCTTCTACACCTCCGGCACGACGGCAGATCCCAAAGGCGTCTGCCACACCGACGACAGCATCTGCGCCGCCGGTAACGCGCTCGTCGTGCTGCATGGGCTGACGTCCGACGATGTGGGCTCCATCGCCTTTCCGATGGCCCACGCCGGCGGCGCCCAATACCTGGCTTCGCTGTTGCAAGCCGGCTTCCCGGCCCTGCTCCTCGAACGTTTCAGCCCGGCCGAGGGCCTGCGCCTGATGCGTGGCCGCGGGGTCACCATCGCCGGTGGGGGTTCGCCGTTCTACCGTTCGGTGCTCGCTGAGCAGCGGCGCCGGCCGCAAACCCCCGTCCTGCCGACACTTCGCAAGCTCACCGGAGGCGGCACGCACAAGGCACCCCAGCTCTTCTTTGACGTGCGCCGGGAGTTGGGCGTCCCGATCCTGCACGGCTTCGGGATGACCGAATCTCCGTGCGTGACGATGGGAGCCCTGGCCGACTCGGACGAGCAACTGGCATTCACCGAGGGCTCTGCGGCGCCGGGAATCGACGTGCGGATCGTGCGCGCGGATGGCGCGCCCGCTGCCGTGCTGGAGGACGGCGAGGTCGAGTTCCGCGGCACGCTCGTCACGGCGGGATACGTCGATCCGGCGTTGAACGCAGCGTCCTTCACGGCCGATGGCTGGCTGCGCAGCGGCGATCTCGGGCATCTGCGCGAGGACGGCCATCTGGTCATCACCGGCCGCATCAAGGACGTGATCATCCGCAAGGGGGAAAACATCTCGGCGCGGGAGGTCGAGGAGCTGCTGCTCACTCACTCCGAGATCCGGGATGTTGCCGTGATAGGGCTGCCCGACGGCGAACGCGGCGAGCTGGTCTGCGCGGTCGTCGAGCCGCTCCCCGGCGGGGAGACCCTCGATCTGGCCGCGCTGCAGGCATTCTTGCGCCGCTGCGGGCTCGCGGTGCTGAAACTCCCGGAAAGGCTCGAGGTCCTCTCCGAGCTTCCACGCAACGCGCTCGGCAAGGTCCTGAAGGCCGAGCTGCGTGCCCGGTTCAGCTAGCGCCGCGCCCCCACTCATCCAGCACGAGGCCGGCGTCGATACGAGCCGCCTCCCCCAGCCGCTCGATGCGTCCAGGAGTGGCGGACAGCCGCGGAAACGGCGCAGGCACAAGGGTTTTGCCCATTGCGTCATCGCTGACCCGGATCAGCGACTCCCGCTGGCTCACATGAGGATCGACCGCGAGATCGGCGAGGTCGTTGACCGGGCTCACCGGCACCCGGGCCCGGCGGAACGCGGCAAGGACGGCTTCGCGCGGCTGGGTGCGGATCCACGCGGCCACCAGACCGTCGAGCTCATCGGCCACCGCGAGCCGGGCCGCGCTCGTCCCGTACCTTTCATAGGCAGCGCCGGTGTCGGCACCGATGACCGCAAGTACCCGCCGCACTTGAGCATCCGTCGTGCCGGAAAGGACGATCCACCGGTCGTCGGCGGTGCGGTAGACGTTGCGCGGAACGCCGCCCGCGACGCGGCTGCCGGTGCGCGCCGGGGGCTCGGACGTGCCATCCCAGCCGGCTGCCGTCAGCGCCAGCAGGCCGAGAACAGGTTCGAACATGCTGACGTCGACCAGCTGCCCCGGCGCTCCCCCGACGTCACGCGCGTAACAGGCCAGCAGGGTGCCGATCAGCCCGGCGACGGCTGCCAGCGGATCGCCCAGCGCTGATGACGGCAGCACCGGGGGACCATCGGCGTCCCCGGTGAGGTGGGTGAGCCCGGCGAAAGCCTCGGCCAGGCTGCCGTTTCCGGGCTGGTCGGCATTCGGCCCGGTGGCTCCGTAACACGTGACCCAGACATAGACCAGGCGCGGATTGCGCTCCGACAGCGCCTCATACGTCAGACCCCAGCGCTCGAGCACCGACCTTGGCTGGTTGACGACGACCACGTCGGCCCGCTCGATGAGTCGCGCTGCCATCCCGCGGCCGGAGTCGGTCTCGAGGTCGAGGCGCGCCACGCGCTTGCCGCGATTGGCCAACGCGTACGGGACGGATCGCCCGCCCCGCTGCGCTCCGAGACTTTGCAGCGGATCGCCCTCGGGTGGCTCGAGCTTGAGAACGTCGGCTCCGAAATCGCCGAGCATGGCCGAAACCTGCGGCGCCGCCAGCAGGTTCGACAGGTCGACGACCCGCAGGCCCGCCAGGGCTAAAGTGCAGGACTCACCACCCACCCGCGCGACAGTAGTCGAGCACCTCACGAGGAGGTACTGCGTGGCCAAGGCCGTGCCGGGGATTCCCGCGTGGGTGGTGGAGATGGACCAGGCGGTCACTCGGGTCAGCCGCGCTGCCCGGTCGCCGCGCCTGCATCAGCTCATGGGTGACCGAGCCCGGGTCGGGCTGGGCGAGCATCTGCACCTGACGCTCGCCATGCTCGCCGGCGCCGGGCAACCGCTGCGCGTCTCGGACCTGGCGAGCCTGCTGGACATCGAGCGGTCCACGGTCAGCCGTCGCGTCACCGAGCTCGTACGACTCGGACTCGTCACCCGCAGCGTCGATCCGGACGATCGACGCGCTGCCGTCCTCGCGCTCACCAAGGCCGGCGAACGCACCATCGGACGCATTCAGCAGGCCTGGCTCGCCACCCTGTTGAACCTCACCGAGGAATGGCCCGCCCGCCGGCGCACCGAAACCGTCGCCAATCTCAACCGTCTCGCCGACGCCCTCGACAGCCTGCTCGCCTCCGAACGTCGCTGACCTGGCCAGCCACCGCCAGGCTGCGTAACTCCTCGCCGAGCAGGATCCGATCCTGAGTCGGCTGCGTCGGCTTCACCGGACACGCACTTTGACCTCCTCGGACGCACCGGCGCGCATCCGTTGCAGGAACTCGTCCATCGGCGCCGGCTCCGCCACGGGGCCTTCGAGATCGAGCGAGGCATCCCAGAACTGCTGCCAGGACGGCCAGAACTCGCCCCAGCCGCCGTCGTAGGGCGGACGGCCCGGCCAGCGCATCTTGCGGTCGCCGATCGGCGGCTTGTTCAGGTCTGTGGCGTACCAGTAGAGCGGCAGCCGGCGGCGGAAGTACCAGTCACCGTCAATGCGTTCGTAGTGATCCCAATACATCATCGTCATGATCACCCACTCGGGGCCGGTCTCATGCTCGTTACGCGAGTAGACGACGCCGTGGGCGTGGTCGGCGTCGTCGAATTCGATGATGTGGTTGCCCGTGACGTGAGCGGTTCCGGTGAACTGCTCACGCAACGTCTTGTCCCACCAGACCCGCAGTGCCTGGCGCCCGGTCGCGTCCCGGCCCACCTTCACGTCAGCCGGGAAGAGGTTGACGAGGGCGTCCAGGGCGCGCATGTCGAGCGCCAGGCAATAGCGGGCGGCGAGCTGCCGGATGGCGTCCAGCGACTCGAGACGGTCGATGCGGGGAAGCAGATCAGGGTCGGCGGCCATGAGCCGAGCAAATCATGGTCGATCTATGGACTGGCCCGTCAGGCGGCGAGTACCCCGGCCGGAGCCGCTGCGCTCGCCGGCTCCAGCGCGAGGGAAAGCACCTCACGGACGTCGGACACCGGGTGGACGGTCAGCTCAGCGAGCACGCTGGCCGGCACGTCGTCCAGGTCCGGCTCGTTGCGGGCCGGGATCAGCACGGTCGTGATCCCCATCCGGTGAGCGGCGAGCAGCTTCTGCTTCACGCCACCGATCGGCAGCACCCGCCCGGTCAGCGACACCTCACCGGTCATGGCGACGTCGCTTCGCACCGGCCGCCCGGACAGCAGCGAGGCCAGCGCGGTCGTCATCGTCACACCCGCCGACGGCCCGTCCTTGGGGACGGCACCGGCCGGAACGTGGATGTGCACGCCACGGTCCTTCAGGTCGCCCACCGGCAGTTCGAGCTCCGCACCGCGTGAGCGCAGGAAGGACAGCGCGATCTGTGCCGACTCCTTCATGACGTCTCCCAGCTGACCCGTGAGGGTCACGCCGGTGCTTCCGGTCTCGCCGTCGGCGAGCGACGCCTCCACGAAGAGCACGTCACCACCGGCGCCGGTGACCGCAAGACCCGTCGCCACGCCAGGCAGTGAGGTGCGCTCGGCCGACTCGGGCAGGAACCGCGGCCGTCCGACGTAGTCGCGCAGCGTCTCGCGGGTGACCGTCTGCAGCCCGTCGTGCTGCTCCAGCTTCGCCGCGACCTTGCGCATCACCTTGGCCAGCAAGCGCTCCAGGTCACGCACGCCGGCTTCGCGGGTGTAGTTCGCGGCGAGCTCGTGCAGCGCCTCATCCTCGACGACCACGTCATCGGCCGACAGGGCGGCGAGGGAGAGCTGCCGCGGCAGCAAGTGCTCGCGGGCGATCGTGACCTTCTCGTCCTCGGTGTAGCCGTCGAGCCGGACCAGCTCCATGCGGTCCAGCAGCGGGCCGGGGATCGACTCGAGCACGTTGGCGGTGGCCAGGAAGACCACGTCCGACAGGTCGAGCTCGACCTCCAGGTAGTGGTCGCGGAACGTGTGGTTCTGCGCCGGGTCGAGCACCTCGAGCAAGGCGGCCGTCGGGTCACCGCGGTAGTCCGCGCCGACCTTGTCGACCTCGTCGAGCAGCACGACCGGGTTCATCGAACCGGCCTCCTTCAGGGCCCGCACGATCCGGCCGGGCAGGGCGCCGACGTAGGTACGCCGGTGGCCGCGGATCTCGGCCTCGTCACGCACCCCGCCGAGGGCGACGCGCACGAAGTTGCGTCCCATGGCCCGGGCGACGGACTCGCCGAGCGAGGTCTTGCCGACACCAGGAGGGCCGACGAGGGCCAGCACGGCGCCGCTGCGCCGCCCACCGACGACACCCAGACCGCGCTCCTCACGCCGCTTGCGCACCGCGAGGTATTCGGTGATGCGCTCCTTGACGTCATCGAGCCCGGAGTGGTCGGCGTCGAGCACCGCCCGCGCACCGGTCACGTCATAGGTGTCGGTCGTGCGGACGTTCCACGGCAGCTCCAGCACCGTCTCGATCCAGGTGCGGATCCAGCCGACCTCGGGCGACTGCTCGCTGGTGCGCTCGAGCTTGTCGAGCTCCTTGAGGGCAGCCTTGTGCACGGCCTCGGGCAGCTCCGCCGCCTCCACGCGGGAGCGCAGGTCCTGCTCCTCGGAATCGGTGCCGCCGCCATTGAGGTCACGCAGCTCCTTCTGCACCGCTGAAAGCTGCTGGCGCAGCAGGAATTCACGCTGCTGCTTGTCCATGCCCTCCTGGACGTCCTTGCGGATCGTCTCGGCGACGTCGAGCTCGGCCAGGTGCTCGCGAGCGAGCTTGATGACCAGCTCGAGGCGCTCACGGACGTCAACCGTCTGCAGCAGGCCGATTTTCTGCTCGGTGGTGAAGTACGGGGCGTAGCCGGCGGTGTCGGCCAGCGACGAGGGATCGGTCATCCGCGCGATGAAATCGACGAACTGCGACGCGCCCCGCTGGTGCAGGATCGACGTGACGAGGCCCTTGTACTCGCGGGCCAGCGAGTGCACCTCTTCGTCGTAGCTGTCAGGCTCCGGGATCTCCGTCGCCTCGACCCAGAGCGCCGCACCGGGACCGGTCGTGCCGGTACCGATGGTCGCCCGGGCGGTACCACGAAGTACCGCGGCGGGCTGCCCACCCGGCAAGCGTCCGAGCTGCTCGATGCTCGCGACCGTGCCGACGGTGGCGTAGCGCCCGTTCGGCCGCGGAACGATGAGCACCGGGGTGTCAGCCAGCTGAGCGGCATCGATTGCGGCCTGGATCTCTCGAGAGCGCTCGGCCTTCTCGGTGTCCAGCTCGATCGGCACCACCATCCCAGGCAGCACGACCGCGTCGTCAAGGGGCAGAACCGGGTAATTGCGAGCTTCAGTCATTGGCGTCCTTCTGGTTGCGCAGGAGGTCCTACAAGTTGCGCGTACCTCACTCAAGGCGGCGGGCAACCCAGACATTCCGCGGCCGAAAACCGGCTATGTGCGCGTAATCCGGGACGGCTAGCATTCCGGGCAAACGCCACGGAGAGGTCGCGCCGGTGACGATCACAGAGTCCGCCCCCAACCCCCAGCCCGTCGCCTCGCCCGTCCGGCCGCGGCGCCCCGTCGTGCTGACCGTCGACGACGACCCGCAGGTCCTGCGTGCCGTCGCCCGTGACCTGCGGGGCTGCTTCGGCTCGGACTACCGGGTGCTGTCGGCGGGCAGCGGCGCCGAAGCGCTCGAGATCCTGAACCGCCTCGATGAGCGGGGCGAAGAGCCTGCGCTGCTGCTGGCCGATCAGCGCATGCCGGAGATGACCGGGGTCGAGTTCCTGCGCAAGGCGCGGATGATCTTCCCGAGCGCCCGCCGCGTTCTGCTCACGGCGTACGCCGACACCGAAGCGGCCATCTCGGCCATCAACGAGGCCCGGCTCGACCACTACCTGCTCAAGCCGTGGGATCCGCCGGAGGAGCGGCTCTTCCCGACGGTCACCGATCTGCTGTCGGACTGGACGAGCGAACGCCGGCCCGGCTTCGACGGCGTCCGCGTGATCGGGGCCCGGTTCGCGAGGTCATCCCATGAGTTGCGCGAGTTCCTGACCCGCCAGCAGGTGCCGTTCCGTTTCCTCGATGCCGGCGAGCCGGACGGCGCTCAGGCGCTGGAAGACGTCGCCCAGACCGCGACCCCGGTCGTCCTCGTGCCCGGGCGTGAGCCGCTGGTGCACCCCGATCCGGCGCAGCTCGCCAGCGCCCTCGGGCTGGCGACCACGGCGACGGACGAGCACTACGACCTGGTGGTCATCGGCGCCGGACCGGCCGGACTCGCCGCTGCCGTCTACGGCGGCTCGGAGGGGTTGTCGACCCTGCTCGTCGAGCGGGCCGCGCTGGGCGGTCAGGCCGGTACCAGCAGCCGTATCGAGAACTACCTCGGTTTCCCGCAGGGGATCTCGGGCGCCGAGCTCGCCCGCCGGGCGCGCGACCAGGTGCTGAAATTCGGGGTCGAGGTGTTGAGCCCGCAGGAAGTGGTAGGCCTCGAGGTCTGCGGGCCGGCGCGGGTCGTCCACCTCTCCGACGGTCGCAGCGTCAGCTGTTCGGTGCTGCTGCTCGCGACCGGCGTCTCGTACAACCGGCTGACCACCGACGGCGCCGATCGCCTGGAGGGGCAGGGCCTTTACTACGGCGCCGCGATGACCGAGGCGGAGACGTGCGCCGGCCGCGACGTCTTCATCGTCGGCGGGGCCAACAGTGCCGGCCAGGCGGCGATGTACTTCTCCCAGAAGGCCCGTTCGGTCACCCTCGTCGTGCGCGGCGAATCGCTCGAGCTCGCCATGTCGACGTATCTCATCGAGGAGATCCGCGCGGTCCCCACCATCTCGGTGCGCACCCGCACGCGGATCACCGAGCTCCACGGCGACGATCAGCTCGAAGCAGTCACGCTCGTCGACGACAAGGCCGGGACCGAAGAGAAAGTGGACGCCGGCGCGGTGTTCACCTTCATCGGCGCCCGGCCGCAGACCGGCTGGCTCGACGGCACGATCGCCCGCGACGAGGACGGTTTCATCCTGGCCGGCCCCGACATTCCGCGCGACGCAGCGACCGGTCGTCCGGCGGGCTGGGAATTGGAACGCGAGCCGTACCTGTTGGAAGCGTCAGTGCCAGGAGTGTTCGTGGCCGGCGACGCGCGCTACCGCTCGGTCAAGCGGGTCACCACCGGTGTCGGCGACGGCGCGATGGCCGTCCAGTTCATGCACCGGTATCTGGGAACGCTCTGAGGCAGCTCGCACTTTCAGGGAGGACGTCATGGCCAAGTGCAGCCATCTCGATCAGGTGCGCGCTGTGGAGCCGAGTACCCGCGAGGGCTGCGAGGAGTGCCTCGCGATGGGCGACAGCTGGGTCCATCTCCGCGAGTGCCTGAGCTGCGGTCACGTCGGCTGCTGCGACTCGTCCAAGAACCGCCATGCCACAGCACATTTTCGTAGCAGCGGGCATCCCCTCATGCGTTCGTTCATGCCCGGTGAGAACTGGGCGTGGTGCTACGTCGACGAGGTCATGCTCCAGCCGGCGCCTTCGGCAGCCCAGTAATGGCAGCGGTTCTGGAGGTCGACGAGGTCCTCGATGTCCTGCGGCAGATGGACATGCTGTCGGAGTTCACGCCCGAGCAGCTGCGGTGGGTCGCCGGCCATGGCGTCGTCGTAGACATCCCTGCCGGCCAGACCGTGCTGTCGGTCGGTGACGTCGAGGCCGGTTTCTGGCTCCTGATGGCCGGACGTGTCTGCGTCTACCGTCCCGATGACGACGGCCGCGAGGTGATGACCGGCGCCACCGACCACCTCGGCGCGTGGGGCGGGCGCATCCCGCTGACCGGCGAGCCCTCCCCCATCACCATGCGCGCCGAGACCGATGCCCGCTTCCTGCGGCTGTCCGACGACGACGCCGACACCATGCTCGCCAGTGGTTTTCCGCTCGGCCGGCATCTGATCGCAGGGATCCAGTCGGGTACCCGGCGCTTTGAGGCGCGGCTGCGCGAGCGCGAGCGTCTCGCGTCCTTGGGACGAATGTCTGCGGGGCTCTCGCATGAGCTGAACAATCCCGCCGCCGCCATCGCCCGTGCCGCTGCCCAGCTGCGCAGCGCGTTGGTCGACAACCATCGCATGTCCTTCAAACTGCGGGTTTCTCCCGAGACCGCCGAGCTGCTCGCTGCCGCCTGCGAAGACCTCGCGGCGCGCATGCAGGACGCCGAGGAACTCTCGGGTCTCGAGCGGGCCGATGCCGAGGAGGGGGTCGCGGATTGGCTTGAAATGCGGGACTTTTCGCAGGCCTGGGATGCCGCTCCGGTACTCGTCGAGTCGGGAGCCGATCCGGCGTGGCTCGATGAGCATCTCGGCAAGATCGTGCCTGAAGACCTGTCGCCTGCCGTCGGCGTCCTCACCTCTGCAGCGACCACCGCACAGCTCACGTCCGAGATCGAGCAGGCCAGTGCGCGGATCAGCGCGCTCGTCTCGTCGGTGAAGAGCTACACCAACATGGACGGCGCCGACGTCCAGGACCTCGACGTCCGCAAGGGCCTGAAGTCCACCAAGACCATGCTGATCCACAAGCTGAAGAACTACGCCATCGACGTCGACTGGCCCAAGGATCTGCCAACGGTTCCAGGCAATCCCGGTGAGCTGAACCAGGTCTGGACCAACCTGCTCGACAACGCAGCCGATGCCCTGGCCGAGCGCGCCGAGAAAGAGGGACCCGACGCCCCGCCGGGCGAGATCAGCATCCGGATCACGAGCGACGACGACGTCGTATCGGTGCGTATCAGCGACAACGGGCTCGGCATGGACCCCGAGATCGCGAGCAAGATCTTCGATCCGTTCTTCACCACGAAACCCGTCGGATCGGGCACGGGTATGGGTCTGGATTTCGTCTGGCGCATCGTGACGAACGCCCATCACGGCCGGGTCGCCGTCGAGTCCGAGCCCGGCAAGGGAACGACCTTCATCGTCGAACTTCCCCGCCGGGGTCCGGTGGGCTGAGCCATCCCACCCTCGGTGTCGAATACTCGGCTCCGCGCTGACGAAAGACGCTGCGGGCCGCCGAAATACGGTGGCTGAGCTGCCGACTCTCCGCTAGACTCGAACACATGGTCGAAGTCGGGTTCGCGGAGAAAGCAGCACAAGCGCATGCGCTGCTCGGCGAACTCGCCGCCGCGGTCACGGCCGACACCTCCGGGGTGCTGGCGGCCGAAGTGCTGCCGGAGATCCTGGGTGCGGTCCGTCAGGGTGAGCTGTTGACGTGCCGGCTGATCGAACGGGTCGACCGCACCGGCGCCTTCACCGCCGACGGGGCAGCATCGACATCCCAGTACGTGAAGAACCTGTCCGGCGAGAGTGGGGCGTGGGCGGGCAGGCGGGTCCGGCTCGGCCGGGCGCTTTCGGACACCATGCCGATGACCGGGAAGGTCTGGCAGGCCGGGCAGCTCGGGATGGATCATGCCCAGGTCATCGCGAATACGATCCGCGGCCTCGGCTATGACCTGGCATTGGACCTGGAAGGGTTCCTCGCCGACCATGCCGCCGGGCTGACGGTCGAACAGCTCAAGACGTTGGCCGCGGAACTGCTCGCCGCCGCCGCCCCCGAGCACTCCGATGAGGAAGCCGCGAGGAAGCGGGCGGCGCAGCATCTGAACCTGTCCGAAACCATCGGCGGGATGTGGCGCCTGGACGGCTGGCTTGACCCGGAAGCCGGGCTGATCGTCTCCACGGCGCTGGCCGCATTCACCCGCAAACCCGACCCCGACAGTGACGTGATGACCGAATCCCCCGGCCACCGCCGCGCCGAAGCCCTCGTCCAACTCGCCCGGCACGCGACTGCTCATGCCGAGGACTGCAACGGCCAAAGTCCCGGCCGGCACACCCTCATCTTCGGCATGTCGCATGAGTCGCTCGCCGACGGGATCGGGGTCGGCGGCACCCCGGAAGGCCAACGCCTGCCCGCCGCGGCGATCCGCAGAATGGCCTGCGATGCCAACATCATCCCCGCCGTCTACAACAGCCAATCCCAGATCCTCGACTACGGCCGCTCCACCCGCTCCACCCCGCCCGGGTTACGCAGGTTCATCGTCGCAAGAGACGGCGGCTGCACCTTCCACGGCTGCGACCGGCCCGCGTCCTGGAGCGAGGTCCACCACAAAGACCACTGGGTGCACCTCGGACCCACCAACGCCGACAAGCTGCTGCTGCTCTGCCTTCACCATCATCACAAGTGTCATGAGGGCGGCTGGACCATCACTTTCGGCACCGACAAAGACCGCACCCCGTGGTTTCACCCACCCGACGGACGGCCCCCGCTGAAAGGCCAACGCCGGCCCCTCTTCCGACCCGCCACCAACGTCCCCCGGCACGCCTGAGTCCCAGCTGGAGGCCTGCGGGGGGTTACGCCCAGCGCACAACAAGTCCGGATGTGTGCGCCCTCGATGCGCTCGTCAGCGCAGGAGGTGCGGGAGATCGGCGTCGACCCCGGACTGGACGCGATGCTGAGCGACCTGCCTGACCGATAATGATGCCCCCGAGTGCGCTCCGTCATCGCATCACATAGGCGCTCGGCGCGAACCGGCGGCAGTAAATGCCGGGGTTCTGGCACCTGGATTTGCTGCCGCAGGGCGCCCGAACCCCTCAGCGGCAGTAAATACCGGGCCCCTGACACCCGCATTTACTGCCACCGGCCCGAACTCCGCGGCCACGCGAAGCGCGTAGCCGGATACCGGGCGCTTACCCGGTCCCGTTTCAGAGCCCGACCGAGCTAGGCGCCGGGAGTCGCGCGAGGTACAGACGTCGCCTGGGAGCCTGCTTCCAGCCGCAGAATTCCAGTCGTGGCAGGGCTCAGCCGCCGTTGATGGTGGCGTCGAGGTCGATGCGCGGATGCCCGGCCGTCGCCAGGTTGACGATCTTCACCAGGTGCACCGATTTTCCCGGGAGCAGGAGCTGGTAAGTGATCTTGCCGTTGACGTTGGATCTCGCGTGGTAGGTGTTGATGGTCGCCCTCCTCACGCCGTCGACGAAGAGCGCGGCCGATCCGCGACCCGGACCCATCGGCATGAGCAGCGCCAGCCGGACGCCGGTCGCGTCCAGCGGCTTGGCCGTCAGGAAGCTGATACTGGCGTTCTTGGTCGAGGTGTAGGTCGAGTTGCCACCCAGGAAGCACGTGCACTTCGCGGTCTTCCAGCCGCCGCCCAGCGAGTAGACCATCGCCGAGTCGGTGTTGTCACCGGGCACCAGGACGGTGTGCACGGGGTTGCTGCGCACCTTGACGCCGTTGCATTCCTTGACGGTCACGTAGGCGCTGTAGCCACCCCGGAAAAAGTCGAGCCAGTACCCGTCGCCGCCGCTGTAGCTTCGCGCCCATTTCGAGATCGGGTAGGTAAATGAAGGGCCTCCAAGGACGGGGTCGATATCACCGCCGAGGTCGTTGTAGTCGCTGTCGGTGAGGGTCTGGCGGCACACCCCGTTCGGAGCAGTCACGGTCCAATGCAGCGTGAACCTGGCGTCCCAGGCCATCGGGTAGGAGGACGCGTCACCATCGGGAACGATGCTCTGGAACGTCGGCTGCGTCATCTTGACGCTGGGCACTCTCGCCGCCGAGGCCGCGGGGGCGCCGACGAGTGCCGAACCTGCCAGCACGACAGCGACCACGCACGACTTGATCTTGATATTCAAGAAACTCCCCCGATGACTACACAACTCCGGCAATCAATCCGAAAGCTAGCCCCGGTGTGGGCGGGCAGTCTCAGAAATCCCAGAGTTCGTTTCCCCGCGCGCTTTGGCGTTGAAAGTCAATTGAGATCTTGGCCATCGCAAATATTGCGAAGCGATTGTCGGCGGTCACGCCGCTTACCTCCCACCGGGTACGGCGGACGTCGTGACCCGCGCCGGTCAGCGCTGCTGCCCGTCAGCAAGTCCAAGGTCACGCAAGAGCTGCTCGATCTCCGCCGTTTCGGCCGGTGACAGCGGTAAATACGGGCGGCGCATGGCTCCCGCCGGCAGACCGACGCCGGCGAGCGCGGCCTTGACCGACCTCGGGTTGCGGTAACGCATCAGCCCTCGATGCAGCGCCATGACCTTGCGGAAGCTGCCGGTGAAGTCCGCGATCCGGCTGTCCGCGAAGGCGTCGAGCATTCCGAGGCACAGCTGCGGTGCGATCGTCGCCTCGAAGCCGAGCGGGCCGGTGGCCCCGAGAGCCAGAGCGGAAGGCAACTGCGGGAGCAGCCCGACATGGACCGGCACGGCGCCGTCGACCCGCTCGAGCAGCTCGGCAACTACCGAAAGGTCGGGATCGCTGGTGTTGATCGCGGTCACATGGGGGTGGTCGGCGGCGGCCGCGGCGAGCAACTCTGCCGGGACCGTGTACCCGACCATGAACCATTCGTTGCTCAGGTGCAGCGGCGAGCGCACCGCGGAAAGGATGTCCTCGTAGTAGCGCTCCAGCTCGAGCAGCCGGGGCGGCGCGGTCGGCGGACCTGGCCGCGGGGGTTGCAGCTGGACGGCATCGACACCGGCGGCCACCGCCTCGTGGGCCAGGTCGATGACGCGCTGGGTGTCGGTGAACCCGAGCGCCGCCGCGTAGACGGGCGCCTGGCCGGCGGCAGCCTCGACGGCCACCTCGTACGTGCGCCGGACCTCAGCCGCCGAGAGCAGATGGCCTTCGCCCGAGCCGAAGCTGCCCATGTAGATACCGAATCCGTACGCCGCCAGGTGCGCGACAACCGTGTGCAGCGCGGCCTCGTCCAATGCGCCGCTGTCGGAGAAAGGCGTGACGCAGACGACCTTGATGCGCGGCTCCATGGTTCAGCGGACCCAGCCCTTCGGTGCGGTCAGCGGGATGTCGAGATACGTGACGATCCCCGGCTCGGCGTTGACCACTCCGGGGATGGCGTTGATGGCCGGCATCGCGGTCATGATCATGCCGAGCACCATGTACTCGACGAACGTCTTGGCCTTGAAGTCCGGCCCCGGGTGGATCTCCAGCTTGGTGTGGACGCACGGCTGGCCTTTGATGTCCACGACATAGCCGTGCTGAACCTCCCAGTCGGGCTCGAGGGTCTTGCCTTTACGCCAGCGCACGTTCAACTCGACGACCGTCTGACCGCCCCGGCGGCCCTGCCAGCTCGCCGCGACACCGGCCACGCATCCCGCCGGAATGGACCAGGAGCCGAGGTCGAGATCTTGCGTCGTCTGGGCGAACGACGACTCGCACCGCACCTCGTCGATCTCGACCCCGAGCGCGTCAGCCATCAGATGGACCGCATCACCGAAGACGGCGGTGCCTTTCTCGACCAGCGCCGGCAGCTCCGGGTCGTTGACCGGACGGGCATAGCCGACGGACAGCTCGGTGTCCGCGGAGTCGTAGCCCGTCGAATCCACCGATTCGAGAACGGCGATGGAGTCGATCCGATCGCACAGCGCGCCCGAGACGATGCCGAGCAGGTTGGCCAACCCGGGATTCATGCCCGATCCGAAGATGGAGCTCGAGCCTCGGTGGCAGGCATCGATCAGCCGCTGCCGGCCGTCACCAAGTGCATGCCCGGTGATGAACCCGGCCGTTGCGACGACGTTGGCACCCGATTCGAGGATCTCCACCAGTTCATCGACGTCGGGCCATTTCGGGTTGTAGACGACGCAATCGGGCTGGAGCGCGAGCAGCGCCGCCTTGTCGTTCGTGGCCGTGACGCCGATCGGCTCGCCGCCGGCCAGCTCACCGACGTCGCGGCCCACCTTGTCCGGACTCCACGCGTAGCACCCGACCAGTTCCAGCGCCGGGTTGGCGATGGTGGCGAGCACCGAACGCCGGCCGACATTGCCGGTCGTCCACTGCACCACCCGATACGGACCTGATCGTGTCCCCGCCATGCCGTGGATCCTCGCGCAGCCACCATCGCCGCGCGTGAGCAGGGGCCGATATGCTGATCTGACGCGTCGTCAGATATTCGGGCGTGAGGTCGCACTCGCACGCTTGCCTGAAGTAGCGTCACCTCAGTTCCGGCACGTCCTACGGAGGCCTCATGGAGTTCGGCATCTTTCTCAACGGCTACATGCCGGGCCCGCTGGCTCATGACACGGAGTCGGAGCACACCCGCCTGATGCGGGAGGCCGAGTACGCGGTCTTCGCCGACAAGCACAATTGGAAGTACGCCTGGTTCGGCGAGCATCACGCGCTGACCGAGTACTCCCACATGTCGGCTCCCGAGGTCGTCATGGGCTGGGTCGCCTCGCAGACGAACTACATCCACCTCTCGACCGGTATCAACAGCCTGTCGCCGCGCAAGGAGCACCCGGTCCGCTACGCCGAGCGCGCCGCGATGCTGGACCACTTCACCAACCGGCGGTTCGAGTGGGGCACCGGCCGCGGCGCGGGCAGCCACGAGATGGCCAGCTTCAACATCATGGACAAGAACTCGACCAAGCCCGAGTGGGAAGAGGTCGTGCGCGAGATCCCGCGGATGTGGGAGCAGGTCGACTACTCCTACCAGGGCGAGCACTTCACCGTCCCGACCCCGCACAACGTCCTGCCCAAGCCGTACGGCCAGGGCCACCCGCCGATCTGGGTCGCGTGCGGCAACCCGCCGACCTTCGCCCGGGCGGGCGAGCTCGGCATCGGCGCGATCGCATTCAACTTCGAACCGATCTACAACCTGCGCGGCCGGATCGAGGCCTACAAGGAGGCCATCGCCGACTGCAAGGAGCCGCTCGGCCAGTTCATGAACAACAACGTCATGATGACCAACGCGGTCATCTGCTTCGAAGATCGCGACAAGGCGCGCAAGATCGCCCTCGACCGCGTCGCCGGCTACCTCGTGACGATGGTGAACCTCTACCACGACACCATGCCGAAGTCGCCGGACGCGATCACCTGGCCGGGCTCGCCCATCGTGCTGCGGGACATCGCCGGCAACGACCCCGAGGCCTTCCTCGATGAGATGATCGCGGGGGGCTACATGCTCGTCGGCAACCCCGAAGAGGTCAGCCAGCAGCTCGAGTCCTACAAGTCGGTCGGCTGTGACCAGCTGGTCTTCGGCATGCCGCAGGACCTGCACAAGGACGAGATCCTCGAGCTCCTCGAGACCTTCGGCGACCAGGTCATCCGCGAGCACGACCCCGACCCGGTGCACTCGACCGACAAGTACCGCGCGACGGCCGTGCCGAAGTACGGCAAGTTCTCGCAGCCGCTACCCGACATCGAGTGGCCGACCGTCCTTCCGGTGACCGCCGTCGTCTAGTCAGCAGTCAGGAAGTAGGCCCCGCTTGCTCCGCAGGCGGGGCCTACTTTTTGAGGCGCTCGGAGTATGACGCCATGTGCGCCCGGACTTCGGGTGAGTTCATCGCCAGCGACTGGTTGCGGTTTTCGATCGCGATGGCGGCGGGCATGGACGTGCTGTCGACGTTGTGCCACAGCACTTCCTTGGTCAGCACGAGGCCCGTGTGGGTGTGCGCGGCGACGGTGTCGGCATAGGCGAGTGCGGCCGGCATCAGCTCGTCGTCCGCAACGACTTCCGATACCAGGCCCATCCGCTCGGCAGTGGCGGCGTCGATCTCGCGGCCGGAGAAGATCAGGTCGGCCGCCCGGGAGGCGCCGATGAGCTGGGGCAGCAGGTAGCTGATGCCGATGTCGGTGCCGGTGAGCCCGGTACGGATGAAGGCCGAGCAGAAGCGCGCCGTCTCCGAGGCGATGCGCACATCGCACGCGCACGCGATGGCCAATCCCCCGCCGAACGCTGCCCCCCGCACCGCGGCGATCACGATCTGCGGCGTCTGGCGAAGGTGCACGGTGATGTTCGACATGAACGCCTGACCGTCGATCGCCTTGTTGATCCGGCGGTGCTCACCCGGAGCGGGAGGGCGCCCGAAGTCGCGCAGGTCCAGCCCGGCGCAGAAGGCCCGGCCCTCGCCGGTGAGGATGACGACCTTGCAGTCCGGGTCGGCGGCCACCTCGTCGAGCGCGTCGTGCAGGCCGCCGACCAACTCGAAGGTCATCGCGTTCAAGCGCTCCGGGCGATTCAACGTGATGGTGCTGATCGTGCTGCTCAGCTTGTCCAGCTCCACCACAGCCATGCTGATCCTCCCAAAGCGCCGGAATGCCCGCTCCACCAAAGCAGATGGCCACGAGCGCAGAATCGGCGGTCACCGAGCAGCCGGAACGGCCCTTTTGCGAATTCATAACAAATGTGCAAATTGCCCGGCGAATGGGTAGCCCCGCTTCAAGCGGGGTTCGAGGACGCACCCCCGGCAGGGGGGTGTGGGCCCTGCAGGGGAGAACGCCATGCCTGATCCGATCGCATCTTCTGGCGCCCGTGGCCCGTCCGAGGTCCGTATGCCTGACACGCCCGCGACTGGCGACACCCTTGTCGGCGACGACCGGGCCATGGCGCCCGGAGCGCGCACTCCCATGCCGGCGGCTGGGATGGCCACCCCGGCGGCGGCGCCCGTCATCGCTGACCCGGGTCCGCTGGGGCTGGCCGGCTTCGCGATGACCACGATGGTGCTCAGCGTGTTCAACTCCAACATCATCTCCGATGCGAAGCTCGAGGGCGTCGTCCTTCCGCTGGCGCTGTTCTACGGCGGGCTGGTCCAACTTCTGGCCGGCATGTGGGAGTTCCGCAAGGGCAACACGTTCGGCGCCACGGCCTTCTCCTCGTTCGGCGCCTTCTGGCTGTCGTTTGCGGCCTACGTGAAATTCGTCGTCCCGGATCTTCCGACGGCGACCGAGTACAAGGCGACCGGGCTCTTCCTGCTGGCGTGGGCCATCTTCACCGCCTACATGTTGCTGGCGTCGCTGCGCACGACCGGCGCGATAGCGATGGTCTTCCTGACCCTGACGGCCACCTTCGTGCTGCTGTGCATCGGAGCCTTTGCGCAGAACACCACTGTGACGCACGCCGGCGGAATCGTTGGCCTCGTGACGGCGGGCTTCGCCTGGTACGCCTCGTTCGCCGTCGTCACCAACGAGACCTGGAAGCGGACGGTGCTGCCTACGTTCCCGGCGCGCCGGTAGCGACGACGTTCTCTGAGGCCGGCTTCGGCGTCTTTCGCAGGTCGACTGCTGGGGTCGCCGGAGCCGGTTTCTTTTTGCGGCTCGGCCAGAGCAGCCTTCCGCAATAGAGGCCGCCGAGTACGGCATAGAGCAGCGGATCGCGTCCTTGCCGCAGGACCCATCCGGCCTGCGGGACGAGTAGGACTGCCGCGCCCTGGATGTCGATGTTGTGGGGTGTCCAGATGTCGACGCTCGGGTTGTTGTCGCCCTTCGTGACGAATCCCGTGACGTTGCCGCCGCCGACGATGCGGTGAACCACGAACATCCCGGCGGCAGGATCGCCTGCGGGGACCCGGTAGACGACGATCTGCCCGACGCGATAGGTGGACTGCGCCCGCAGGACGACAAGGTCACCCGTGTGGTACGTCGGGTTCATCGAATGGCCGGAGACGATGCTGTACGAGGTCTGGCCTCCCATCGATTTCGGCCAGCCCAAGAAGGCCACGACGACCACCAGCAGCAGGGTGGCGCGCAGGCCCCAACGGCCGATCACGCGCACCCGCGTGCTCACAACGCGTATCCCTGGAAATTGTCGATGCTGCAGGTGGTGTCGCTCAGGGTCGCGATGCCGAACCGGGTGTCCGATTCGACGTCGGCTCTCTGCGTGGCCGTCGTCGTGTAGGTGATCCGCAGGGTGCCGTCGAGCTTCACGGTGTAGACGCCGTTGACGTAGCTGAACAGCAGGTAGCGGTTGGTGCCGGTGCCGATGCGGGTGGCGCTCGCCCACTGGGTCAGCACCCCGTTTGAGGCAACGCGTGACAGGGTCAGAGTGCCCCGACTGGCTACGTTGTACCCGATGAACGTGGCCGACTTGTCGGTACCGTTTCCGGCATGCAGCAGTAGCCCGCAGGCTGACGACGTGCCGCTTGGGTGCAGATCGGCGCCGACCGAGACGTCGACCGCATTCCCGGGGACGGGAACCGTTGCCATGGCGGGGCTGGTGGGGGACTTGACGACACCTTTGATGTTGCTGCCCGATCCCGTCGAGGAGATCCTGAACGTGCCGGGGTACACGTCCCAGACGTCCCCGTTCGCGTCCGTCGTTCCATCCAGCCAGGTGTTGTTCGTCTCGTCGAACTTGTCAGTGATCGCGTTGGTCGGCGCGAACTTTCCCAGCAGCGTCTGCGACGTCAGGTTGCCGAGGGACTTCGCGTGTGCCGTGCCAACCATGGCCCCGAGGGCAAAAGGAAGCACGATGACGAGGAGGGCAGCCGTCAGCCGGCTGAACAGCCGCCGACGCGCTGAGATGATGAGGGGCTCCTTGAGGTCTGGGCCTGGTACGGCCCTATCCGCTGATGATGAGGGCGGCCTTAGTGATCGACTTGCTGTCGACCATTGGAGAGATCGGGATGGTCAAGGTGGTGCCGGCCAGCGTCACGGTGTTCGTGAACTCGCCGAGCGAAGCCGCGCCGTTGGAGAGCGTCAGCTTGTACGTCTTCGTCGCGCAGGCTGTGTTGACGAGCGTGGCAACGACCGCCGACGTCTTGTAGCTGTTGCTCGTGGTGTCGTAAACGTTGGTGTAGGCCATGGTGATGCCGTCCGTGTCACAGGAGGCAATGACGGTTTGATCTGCGCCCAGCGACGACGACGACAAGCCGCCGAGGCTGGCGGCGGACGCCGTCAATATCCCGAATGCGGCAAGACCGCCGAACGCTGCGACTGCTTTCTTCTTCACGATGATCAGCCTGTGATGACGAGCGCGACCTTGGTGAACGCCTTGCTGTCCACGTTGGCGCTCAGAGGAATGGTCTGGGCGCCGGCGGTGAGCGTGACGGTGCCAGTCGTCTCGTTGACGGAATTCGCTGCGTCGGACAGCGTCAGCTTGAACGCCTTGGTGCCACACGATGCGTCGACGTTGCTGAGGTTGACCGCGGTCGTCACGTAACTGTTGGTCGCCGGCACGTAGGCGGTGGTGTAGGCCATGGTGATGCCGGTCGAGTCACAGGTGGCGATCACGGTCTGATCCGCCCCCAGCGACGACGACGTCAGACCACCGAGGCTGGCAGCAGACGCCGTCAGAATCCCGAACGCCGCGAGACCGCCGAACGCGGCTAGCGCTTTCTTGTTCATTGCCTTTACTCCCCTTGTGATTCGGGCGGTCTATCAACCGGTGATGACGAGCGCCGCCGAGACGATCAAGCCGGCGTTCACGTTGTTGGGTGTGACGGTCATGCTGAAGCTGTTGTTGGACCACGCCACGCTGCCCGACGACGTCCCGATGGACGTGCCAGCTGCGTTGGAGAGGGTGAGCTGGTACGCCTTGCCATTGCAGCCGCTGTTGACCTGCGTCGCGAGCACCGCCGTCGTCACGTAGGAAGTGCTCCCAGAGTTGTAGGTATTGGTGTAGCTGAGCTGCATCCCGTCCGAGTCGCACGACGCGACAACGGTGTTATCCGCACCGAGCGATTTGGACGTCAGTCCTCCGAGTGAGGCAGCCGATGCCGTCAGAATCCCGAACGCGGCGAGACCACCAAACGCGGCCAACACCTTCTTGTTCATGGATTCTTGTCCTTCGCCAAACGGCAGAACCGGGTCGGATCCAGACGCCACCCCTCGCCTATCACCCCGTAATGACCAACGCGGCCTTGGTGATCGACTTGGCGTCGACGTTGGGTGTCACTGGGATCGTCTGGCTGGCCGCCGTTATCGAACCGGTGTATTCGCCGAGTGAGGCGGCGCCGTCGGAGAGGCTGAGCTTGAACGTCTTTCCGATGCAAGCGGCGTCAACCAAGCCCGTCACGACGCCTGACGTCTTGTACGCGTTCGTGGTGGGGTCGTACACCGTGGTGTAGGACATCGAGACACCGCCGGCCGTGTCGCAGGAGGCGATCACCGTCTGATCAGCACCCAGCGAGGACGACGTCAAACCGCCGAGGCTGGCTGCCGACGCAGTCAGGATGCCGAACGCGGCGAGACCGCCGAATGCGGCGAGGGCTTTCTTGTTCATGATCGAGTTCCTTCGAAAAGTGATGACGCCACTGGGGTTGCAGACAGATCGCGGATCACCCGGAGATGACCAGCGCCGCGTTCGTCAGCGACTTCGCGTCCACTGCCGAGGGCAAGGTGATGAGCTGGGTGCCGCCGCCGGCCTGGACGGTTCCGGTGGCCTCCGTGCCGAGCTGCGTGGTGCCGTTCGACAGACTGAGCTTGTAGGTCTTCGCGGCGCAGGTGGCGTCGACGCCGGCCATCGTGACCGCCGTCGTCGTATAGGTGTTGGTTCCGGGTGCATACACGTTCGTGTAGGTCAGTTGAATACCGCCGACCGTGTCGCACGAGGCGACGACCGTCTGGTCCGCACCGAGCGAGGATGAGGTCAAACCGCCCAGACTTGCAGCCGACGCGGTGAGGATGCCGAACGCGGCAAGACCACCGAACGCGGCGAGCGCCTTCTTGTTCACGCGAATCCCTCTTTCGTCGGTGGCCGGCGCTACGCGCGAGCCGGCGCTGGGACGTCGGGATCTGGACGTCCGGGTGGACGCTGTACACATCTCGACCATTCATGCTTCGGACGGCTTACGCGAATGACTGAGACCCGGATGCCCTGTAAATAAAGGGCTTTCGGCGACCGATGGCTGACCTTTGTCCCCGGCGGGCCGCTGCCTGAATGCGCTGCACACGGGCCGGCGTGGCGCCGGTCACATCGTCGCTTCATCGAACGGCCCGGAGGCAATGGCGCCCGGTAGCCGAAAGTCCCTTGGATCGTCAGCCATTTGGATCGCAAGCAATCGGGGTGTGCCGCCGAAACGTTCAGTGATCGCCGCAAGGCGTTCAGCCGGATTCGCTACGCACGAGCGTGGTAGGCGGCTGGCTACGACGGAGCCTTTCATGATGAACAAGCGCTATCTAGCTCCTGTGATCGCTGGTGTGGCCGTCTTCGGCGCCGTCACCGCATTCGCCGCTGGATTCAATGTCACGTCGAACACGGTCGTGTCCGGCAACGCGACGGTCACCGGCTGCAACGCGGCCGCGAGGGTCAGTTACACCACGGTGTGGGGCGAGACGGTGGCCGGCCCCAAGGCCTACGTCGTCAAGACGGCGCCAGTATCGACGGCGGTTGCCTGCAAGGGCATGGATTACCACGTGACTCTCCAGGACGTCGACAACAAGTCTCTGGGTGAAGTGACGGGGACACTCGACGCGGTGACCGGCGATGCTGCACCGGACTTCACTTCCCAGCTGATTCCTGCCGCAGACGTCGCGGGAATCGCGATCACGGTCACCGGGTAACCCCGCACTGACCGCGACCGCGCCGCAGCCCACGATCCTTCGTGGGACTGCGGCGTTTTCGCGTGCTTGCTGGCCCTGGAGGCCTAGTGCAAATGCTCGTTCATCCCACGACCATCTCGCCCAACATGCGAGTGTTGGCCGGCCCGAAAACCATTGTGACTGCTTAAGAAAGTGGTGCGCCGCGGGGGACTACGCGAAGCGGAGTCAGCGGCTGGTCGCGACGAAGAGGCCAGTTCATGAGCTACAAGCGATACGCCATCCCGGTACTGACCGGCCTTGCGGTGCTCGGAGCCGTCACGGCATTCGCCGCCGGCTTCAACGTCACCTCTGACACGGTCCTGTCCGGCAATGCCGGCGTTCCCAGTTGCAACAACAGCGCAGCCGTCCAGTACACGACGGCGTACGACGAGGCGCTCCCGGGCTACAAGGTGACCATCGCGCGCGTTACGACGTCCACGGGGTGCAACGGCATGGCCTATCGGGTCTCCCTCACCGGCGCCGGCAAGTCCTCGCTCGCCGAGCTGACGGGCACGCTCACCGCCGATGGCACGGCGTCACCGGACTTCAGCTCGAGCCGGATCTCCGCGGCGAGCGTGCTGGGTGTGGCGGTCACCATCGTCGGACCGTCTGCGACCTGACCCCGCGATTGCGGGGCTCCAGGATCGGCGCGCGCGAAGGTCCGGTACCGACGGGCCTGAATTCCCGTCGTCCCTTCGGCGGGGGCGGTCGAAGAATTACCGATGTGCTGTGATTCGGAGGTCTCGTGACGCGAGTCCGCCGCAGTCCCGTCCGCCGGATAGGGGGGCTGCTGGCCTGGACGCTGATCACCTTTGCCCTCTGGGTGAGTTGGCCCCAATCCATGGGCGGCAAGGTCGCCTACATCCAGGTGTCCGGACACAGCATGGACGGGACGTACAAGACCGGTGACCTGATCGTCGTCGAGCGCCATAGCCACTACTCCACGGGCGACATCATCACCTACCGGATCCCCAAGGGCCAGTTCGGCGCAGGAGCTCAGGTCGTCCACCGCATCGTCGGTGGAAACGGCGATACGGGCTTCATCACCAAAGGCGACAACAAGAAGTTCGACGACGCGTGGCACCCGCGCAACGGCGACGTCATCGGACGGAGCTGGATCCGGCTTCCCGGCGCCGGTATCTGGTTCTCGCGAATCTCCCAGCCATTGCCGCTTGGCGTCCTCGTCGGCGGCCTGACAATTTTCGTGATGGTCCTGCCGAGGAAGGCCTACGGCATGGTCGCGAAGGAGATCCGCCCCCAGGCCAGGCGGCCGTCGAGGGTCTAGCCCTGCGGCGCGATGGCTCTACGCTCGTAACGCGCCAGTACCGCTGCGAGAATCGCCCCGGCCGCGATCGCGGCCTGGAGGGTTCCTGGCCTGCTCCGCCCGCGCGTCCTCGAACCCCGCACGGCGTTGATCGAGCGCTCGGACATCAGCGACGATGCCGCCATGCCCCCATGGTGTCAGGCTTTCACCGGCAACGCAGCTGCCGACTGGGACTTGCGTCGGCCGTTCTGCCGGGGGACGTCGACCGGCGGCTCCGGCCACGCCGCCTCGAGCAGGCCGACGAGTTCGGCGATCAGCGGCATCCGCGGGTTAGTGCGCAGGCTGGGGTCGGCGTAGGCCGCACGCGCCAGCTCCGGTATCGCAGCGACGTACTCATCCCGCGAGATCCCGACCTCGGCCAGCGAGCGCGGCAGCCCCAGCGTGACGATGAGCTCGTCCACCTTCGTGAAGAGCCGCTCCATCTGCTCCTCCTGCGAATGGCCGCCGAACAGGATCCGGCCGAGCTGCGCGTACTTCTCGGGAGCGACGTAGGCCGAGTAGCCCGGCGCGGGCATGAACTTCGTCGGCAAGGATGCGTTGTAGCGCAAGACGTGAGGCAGGAACAGCGCATTCGCCCGACCGTGCGGAATCCCGTAGCGGGCGCCGAGAGCGTGCGCCAGCGCATGGTTCACCCCGACGAAGGCGTTCGAAAACGCCAGCCCGGCAAGGGTTGCTGCGTTCGCCATCGCGGTACGCGCCTCGATGTCGTCGCCGTTCGCGAACGCCTTCGGCAGCGACTCGAAGATGAGCCGCGCAGCCTGCACGCAGAACGCGTCGGTGTAGGGCGAGGCGAAGATGGAGACGGCCGCCTCGAGCGCATGGGTCAGCGCATCGATGCCGGTGTCGGCTGTGATGGCGGGCGGCATGCTGGCCGACAGCGTGGGGTCGACCACCGCGACGTCGGGAACGAGTGAGTAGTCGACGAGCGTGACCTTGCGTCCCTGCGAGGTGATGACCGCAGCCGGGCTGACCTCCGAGCCGGTACCCGCGGTGGTCGGGATCGCGACGAGCTGGATCGAGTGCTGCGGGCCGGGATAGCGTGCGACCCGCTTGCGCGCGTCGAGGAACGGCAGCGACAGCTCCCGGATCGTGAGCTCAGGGTGCTCCGCAAACAGGCGCATCGCCTTCGCCGCGTCGAGCACGGAACCACCGCCGACCGCCACGATGAGGTCAGGCCGGACGTGGTTGAGCAGGTCGACACCGGCCCTGATGATGTCCTCGTCGGGCTCGGGCAGCACGTCGGCAAACACCCGTACGTCGCTGGCGTTCATGTGACGGCGGACCTCATCGACCGCGCCGCGGACGACGTTGAACTCGTCGCTGACGATGACGGCGGTCGTGGTCTCGATGGTGCGCAGGCTGTCGAGGGCTCCGACGTTGAAGTAGGTGTCCGCCGGCACCCGGAACCATTGCGGTGGCGTGTTCCTACGGCTCACGGTCTTCAGATTCAGCAGGTTCTTGTAGTTCACGTTGTCGGTCGTCATCGAGCCGCCCCAGGTTCCGCATCCCAGCGAGAACGTGGGCGTCATCGAGTTGTAGACGCCGCCGAGAGCGCCGACCGCCGTGGGCGCGTTGACCAGGATGCGGCCGGTGCGCACGGCGGAGGAGAAGCGGGTGATGACGTCCTCGTCACGGGCGTAAACCGCGCTGGTGTGGCCAAGGCCGCCGTGCTCGGTCACGAGCACGCAGGCGTCGATGCCGTGCTGCACGCTCGGCGAACGCACCAGTCCCAGAACCGGCATCAGCTTCTCGCGCACCAGCGGATGAGCCCCGAGCTCGGTCAGATCCGCAGGCAACGGAGCGAGCAAGACCTTCGTCGCAGGCGATCCGTCCGCAGTCAGCCTGGCGATGCCGGCGCGCTGCTCGAGCACGCTCGCTGCCTGCCCGAGCGCTTCGGGGTTGACGTTGTCGCACCCGAACGCGAACTCGGCGACACGGTCGGTCTCGTCGGGCGTGAGGAGCCGGGCGCCCATGCGCTCGAACTCGACGACCACCTCGTCGTAGATCGCATCGTCGACCACGCACGTCTGCTCGGCCGGGCAGATGACGCTGCCGTCGAAGGTCTTGCTGATCAGGATGTCGACGACGGCCATCCGGATGTCGGCCGAGCGGTGCAGGTAGACGGGAGCGTTGCCCGGGCCCACGCTGATGGTCGGCTTGCCTGCCTTGTTCGACAGCTCCACGATGCGCGGGCCGCCGGTGGTCCAGATCAGATCGACGCCGGGGTGATCGAACAGCGCGTAGGTGTACTCGTGCTCGGCCTGCGGCAGCACCTGCAGGGCGCCCTCCGGTAGTCCTGCTGCCTCGCCGGCCTTGCTGAGGATCTCCACGGCGCGCTCGGCGGAATGGGTGGCCATCGGGGAGGGTCGGAAGATGACGGCATTGCGGGTCTTGATGGCCACGATCGCCTTGAACAGCACGGTGGAGGTGGGATTGGTGACCGGGGTGATGGCCAGGACGACACCGATCGGCTCGGCGACCACTTCGATGCCGCGCTCGGGGTCGGAGTCGATGACCCCTACCGTGCGCTTGTCCTTCAAGTAGTCGTACAGAAATTCGGTGGCGACGTAGTTCTTCACGACCTTGTCCTCGAGCACGCCGAAACCGGTTTCCGCCGAGGCCACCTCGGCCAGCTCGACGGCGGCATCGAGGCCGGCAGTGACCATCGCCCAGACGATGCGGTCGACGGCTTCCTGGTCGAGCAGTCGCAGGCGATCCGCGGCAGACCGGGCGATCGCCACGGCCTCGTTGACGACGGCGTGACCTTCAGCAGACAGGGTTGTGGCCATACCGAAATGCTCCCGCCTGAGCAGCCGCGTCATGGGGGGTCGAAAGTCCCGTGGGGAGTTGGCCTCTGGCGACCTGGGAGGCGTCAGCTCACGGGTCGAACGTCCAGCTGCCGGTCTCGCGAAAGCTGTCGCGACCCGCCGGGCCGGCCGTCCGCCAGGCGATGACGGTCGAGGGCGCAATGCGGCTGATGGGCCCGTAGGCCGTCTCGTCGTAACGCCAGTCGTACTTGCTGTCGTACGCGGCGATGACGTCGGCGCCGGTGTCCGGAGCGGCGATGAACCGGCCTTCCACCACGACGACGTCGGTACCGCTTTCGAGATGGACGGTGACGCGCGGATCGGCGGCCAGCGCCGTCCGGATGACCGGGCTGCCGATACTCACCTGCAGGGCGTCATCCAGCCAGACGCCCCACACCGGCCGCGGATGCGGGTGGCCGGCACTACGCGGGACGACCCAGTACGTGCCGGCCGATGCCAGCTGCTCCTGAACCCATTGCCAGTCCAGGGGTGGATGCTCGCTCGGCTGCCCGTACATCCGCAGCACACGCGTCGCGCGCGGCATCGAGGCAGCCTCAGGATTCGCCGAGCGACTGAGTCGGCAGCGGTAGGTGAGCGTCGAGGATCGGCAGGTACGGGTCGGGATTGCCACGCGACGGGAGCGCGCGCAGCTCGTCGGCGGTGCGGCGGCTGTTGACGGCACGCACGGCCGTCCACGGATCGACGATGATCGTCCATCCCGGCTCGCCTTCGTGCGATCGCCAGACGTCGTCGCCGCACCGCACCTCGATGGGCGCCAGGCCGGCTTCCTGCAACGGGCGGCTGAACGCCGCGATGGTGCGTGGCAGCATGTCCTGCACCTCGAGCGCCGAATGATCCGGCCGGCCGAGTGCCCCGCGGAAGTCATGCTCGTGGACGGCGAGGTCGGCGAAGAGCAAGCCGGACTGACCGGTCAGCATGGCCTCGAGCTCCCGGTCGAGCGACCGCCACTCATCCGCCAGGGAACTCGCCGCCTGGTCGTCGCGTTCGGCGACCAGCTCGCTCAGCCAGGCGCCGATCTCGCCGTCCGGGCGGCGCCCGGCTGACAGGGCGGCCGGGATGCTCACCACGTGCGCGAGGAGCTGGTGGACGGTCCAGCCGGGGCACGCGGGGACCACGCGGGCGCGCTCGTCGTCCGACGTCGTCTCCAGCACGGCGATGACGCGATCACGGGTCCGTGCGTATGCCGGGAACAGGCTGTCGGCCACGGTCGTCACTCTAGCCAGCGGGCGTCCAGCCGCTCCCGCAGTCGGAGGTGGTGAGGCTGGCGTCGACCCCGGCGACCGCAATCGCGCCGCACTCGCCGGTTCCCTGCTGGGTCACCGCGAACAATTCGCTGTCGGTGCCGGACGGGACGGTCTTCCAGCTGCTGCCGTCCACGGACCGCAGCACGGTCCCACCGCCGCCTATGGCGATCCCCGTGAGGCCCACGTCGACGACACCGCGGAGCGTCAGCCGCGTGACCGCCGGCAGGTTCTGCCAGTGTTCGCCGTCGAAGGAGGTCAGCATGGCACCGGACGCGCCGACAGCCACATACTCCGGCGCGCCCAGCGCATTGGCTGGAGCGTAGGAGCCACTCGTGACGGCGCGCAGGGTCTGCGCTCCACCCGCGACCACGGTCGTCCAAGTGAGCCCGTCAGGCGAGCGCACGATGGCCCCGTCGACCCCGACTGCCACGAAACCCGCCGGCCCGTCGGTGACCGAGAACAGCGTCTCCTTCTGCGGATCGCGAGCAGCGCGCCAGGTCTGGCCCTGGTCGTCGGACACCAGGATCGCGCCGCCGGCGCCGACGACTACGAGGCGAGTTCCGGTGCTGCCCATTGCGCGGAGCTCCACAGCTCAGCTTTGGAGCCGCTGTCGCGCGGGGTGAACGTCGTCCCGTCCGCGCCGGTGAGGATCGTTCCACCGCCACCGGTGGCCACCCATGTCGACCCGAGATGGGTGACGCTGCGCAGTTCGCGTTCGTCCGGCGCCGTCGCGACGGTCTGCCAGCCGCCGTCCGGTTGCCGTTTGGCGATGGTGCCGTTGACCCCCGCAGCGAGGACGGTCGAGCCGTCGGAACCGACGCCGTAGAAGGCGGTCCGGGTGGTGTTGCCCCCGGTCCAGTCGACGAGGTTCGTGGAAGCCAGCCGGGTGCCGCCGGCGCCGACGGCGAGGAATCCGGACGGGTTCGCAGCCGGCCTCCAGAGCTCGACTCCTGCGGTCGGGATCGTGCGCGCGGTCCAGGTGATCGCGTCGGGCGAGGAGATGACGGTCGCATCCGAGCCGACGGCCAGGTATTGACCGTTGCCGTAGACGACCCCGCGGAGCACCTGCGTCGTTCCGCTGGTTCGCGGGGTCCAGGTCGAGCCGTCCGCGGATTGCAGCACCGTGCCGTTGGCCCCGACCGCCAGGAACCCGCCCGGCCCGTATACGGCGCCCCAGAGCCAGAGCCCGTCGGGCTGCCGGCTGACGGTCCAGGTCACGCCGTCGGTGGAGGTGACGATGCTGCCGATGTCGGTGACGGCGACAAAATGGCCGGCGCCGTAGGCGATGGCGAAGATGTCGCCGTCGGTGCCAGTCGTGTGCTCGGTCCAGCTGCGAAGATCGGTGGAAGTGAGCGTGGACGTGAGCACGGTGCCGCCGCTGCCGCCGGCGACCCAGGTGCCGTTGCCGTTCGCGATACCGAGCAGCGTGATCGGAACGTTCGCCGAACTCGCCTGCGCCGCGGAGGGATCGTTTGCCGGCCACGTCACGACCGCTCCCCCGGTGCCGACGGCGACGACGGTGCTCCCGTCCGATGCGATGCCGCGCAACGTTTGCGGGGTCACTCGAGGTTGCTGCTGCCAGGTGTGGCCGTCGTGAGAGGTGACGACAACGCCGCTGTTACCGACCGCTGTGAAGCCCGACGTGCTGCCGATCGCGTCCCAGAGCAGATCGGTACCGTTCCACGCAGCCGGTCGCGCGGGATGATCGGACGGGCCCGTGGTACTCGCCCCACACGCTGCAACGAACACGAGAACTACAGCGCTCAGCCGGCGCAGCCACATAACGGTCCTCTCCTACAGGTGACGGATCAACTGATCATGGCGTATGACGGGCAGGCCGGTTGTGAGGTTGCGGTTGGGGGTAGGCGAGGCGGATGGCGGCGAGAAGAGACAGCCTGACGGTCGCAGTGACCGGCCCGACGGGCACGTTCGGCTTCGGCCTGATGCCGCTGCTGCAGGCTGAGAAGCGGGTCGGCCGCATCGTCGGCATCGCTCGCCGCCCGTTCGACCCGCAAGAGCACGGCTGGGACAAGATGGAGTACCGCCGCGGCGACGTGCAGGACGAGCAGGCGTTACGCGAGGCGTTCGGCGGCGCCGACGTCGTGGTGCACCTGGCGTTCCTCATCGTCGGCGGCGCGCGTGAGACCACCCAGGCGATCAACGTCCAAGGGACACTGAACGCGTTCCGGGCCGCCGCCGCCGCGGGCGCCAAACGCTTCGTGTACGCCTCGTCGATCGCGGCCTACGGCTTCCATCGCGACAACCCGGTCGCGATGACCGAGCAGTGGCCGATCCGCCCCGCCGATCGGCTCTTCTATGCGCAGGAGAAGGCCGAGCTCGAAGGCCTCCTGGCCGAGGAAGCCGCGGCTCACCCGGAGCTGGCGCTGTATCTGCTACGCCCGCCGATCGTGCTCGGGCCGCACGCGATCGGCGGGAAGCTGAGCCTGCCCGGGCCGTTCGCGCGGCTGGCCCCGTTCCTGCCCACCCAGCTCAGCCGCTTCCCGCTGCCGCTTCCGCTGCTCGTGCCCGATATTCCGATGCAGTTCATCCACGAGGACGATGTCGGCACCGCGATCGTGCAGTGCGTGCTCGGCGCCGGTCCAGCCGGTGCATACAACATCGCCGGCGAAGGGACACCGAGCATGGTCGAGGTGGCACGAGAGTTCGGATTCATGCCCATCGCGATCCCCGCGAAGCCGGCGTACTCAGCGGCACGGGCAATCGCCCGCTTTCCGTACCTGCCCTCGTTCGCCGAGTGGATCGAGGCCTTCAGCCATCCGGCGATCATGGACATCACGCGGGCGAAGACGCAGCTCGGCTGGACGCCCAAGTACACCGGGCTGGAAGCGCTGCGCGACACGTTGCGCCGCTGAGCTCGGCGCGACTCGCGGTTTCCCGCGCCGATCAGCCGGCGGCGGTGGGATCGCTGATGCGCGCGAGGAACAGGGGCGTGGCGGTGGCGGTGTCGCGGATCAGCAGCAGGTACGGCCGGTCGACGGTGACCGTCGGGCCGAGTGACGTGGCGACGGCGATTCCCGTTGCGGCGGCGGCCTTCGTGCCACGCTCGTCAACCTGCAGCACGGTCTTCTGGACGACCTGCGAGATGGCGCCCGGCGTGCCGAAACCGCTGTAGTCACCGCCCAAAGGCAAGCCGAGCTTGGCGAGGTCGTCAGTGAGTTGGCTGGTCTGCGACAGCATCAGCTTGGGCATCTGGATCTCGGCCTCCCCCGGCGTTCCGGACGTCAAGGCTTTCAGCAGTGCCGCCGTAGGCGCCGAGCAGGACGCCGGGCTCGCCGGCAGCAGCACGACCGCCTCGAGCTGGCCGCCGCTGTAGGGCAAGGTGACCGACTGCCAGCCGGCAGCCGTGCGTAGCTCCCCGAAGTTCGGGTCACTGGAGATCCCGGGCACGGTCACGGTTTTGCCGGCCGCCGTGTGGAAGGTCGCATCGGGCGCCGGGTGGAACGGCGCGGCCCACTTCGCGTCGAGGTAGATCGCGTTGGTCAGCACGGTGGTCGTGGTCGGATCGAGCGGGGTGTCGAAGAGTTTCTTGATCAGACCCTTCGTGTCTTCGTCGACGTGCTGGTTGATGGCGTCGGTCGCCTGCACCGGATGGCCGGCGAAGTCCAGGGTCTGCAAGCCCGCGCCGAACGCGGTGGCCAGGTCATCCAGCACCTTTTGCTGCGGGTCGATACCGAGCTGGCTGTAGAGCCGGTTACTCACCTGGAGCTGTTTCAGCCCGCTGAGCGACTGGGTCTGCTCGTGCAGCGCAGCGACGACATCGGAGCTCCACACCGGCAGGTGCAGCAGCTTGGCGAGCGCCTCGCGGGTAGGGCCGGCTGCTCCGGCGTCGAGCATGGAGAGGGCGAGCGCCGCGCTAGCGGGTGACAGCACGTCATTGGCCGTCGGTGCAGCCGCGCAACGCTCGGCGAGCAGGTCCAGGCCGAAAGCCGTCTGCGCGGCGCCGACGTCCTGCGCGGTCACCGAACCGAGCTCGGCCGCCTGCGCCTTGCCGACGAGGGTGATCCCGCCGGCCGCGGGGGCGGCCTTGTGCGTCGAACTCCCGCAGGAGGTCGACGCCAGGGCGACAGCCGCAAGAGCCGCTGCCGCCGCCCAGCGCGGGCGAACGTAATCACTCATGACCGGTAGGACGCGAACCTCCCGGAAAAGGTTGCCCTTATGCCGGAGGGTTCTGGAACCACATGTTGTGCTCGACGACCTTCTCGCTCTTCCAGCCCTCGGGCGTACGCACCATGTCGTGCTCGTACGTGCCGCCGCAGGCGCTCTGCTCGTCTTTACCCGGAAGCTGCATCGGGTTGTAGAACATCGCGCGCACCTTGGCCTGATCGCCGTCTCCGTCATCAGGAAAGTCGACCTCGACGTTCGTGATGAAGTGCTGCGCCCACGGGATCGTGATGAAGGCCTGCTCGAACATCGCACCGATCTCGTCACGCTTGCCGATCGGGATGCCGGCCGAGGTGTAGTCGAGGACGGCGTCGGGAGTGAAGACCGACCGCCAGAGCTCCCAATCCTGGGTGTCGACGCCCCGCGCGTAGCGGGCGAGCAGCTCCTGGATCTCGATTTTGTCCTGCAATTGCTGAAGATTCATGGGTTCACCTCAGGTGCCGTTGAACTTCGGTTGACGCTTTTCGACGAAGGCCTTCATGCCTTCCTTGGCATCGTTGCTGCGGGTGACCTTGGCGGCGTAGCGCCCTTCGATCGGCCGTGCCTCTTCCTCGGGCAGCCAGCCGGTTTCGATCGCCGAGGCCTTCGAGGCCGCAACGGAAAGCGGGCCGTTCGCCGCGAGGATGCCGGCGATCTCATGACCTTTCGCGAGCCCCTCCCCCTTCGGCACGACGTGGGTCACCAGCCCCCACCGCAGGGCTTCCTCCGCGTCGAGGATCCGGCCGGTGAGCAACATCTCGAGCGCGACGGCGTAAGGGATCTGCCGCTTGAGGCGCATGGTCGATCCGGCGCCGGCGATGAGCCCGCGCCGCGCCTCCGGCACCGCGAATCGCGCCTGCTCTTCGGCGATCCGGATGTCGGTCTGCTGCAGCATCTCGCACCCGCCGCCCATGCAGTCACCGTTGACCACAGCAACGATCGGGGTTTTCAACCAGCTGGAGAGCAACAGGCCACGGCCGATCAACGCCGGGTTGTCCATCGCCCGGCGCTCGTTCTCGGACGGGTCGGCCGAGCGGTTGCCGGCCATCCATCCCGAGTCGAGGTCACCGCCGACGCAGTACGAGCCCTCCGCGCCGGTGAGGATCACCGATCGGATGCTGTCGTCGGCGTCGACGGCGTCCCACGCGTCGGCGAAGCGCACCAGCATGTCCAGCGAGAGCGCGTTTCGGCGGGCCGGCCGGTTCATCGTCAGGACGACCGTCGGCCCTTGCCTGTCGTAGATCAGGCTCGGCGCTTCGTCGGGCATGCGGGCTCCTCTGGGCAGGCGTCACTGGCACACCGGAACCTATCCGCAGCCGCCGGCGCCTACCGGAAGAGGCTGCGCCCGAACCAGTCACCGACGGCCGAAACCCCTGGCGGCACCGCGAAGAGCCCGCTGCCGACATGCTTGATGTACTCGTTCAGCGCGTCGTGCTGACCGAGAGCCTGCTGGATCGGGACGAACTGTTTGCGCGGATCCTTCTGGAACGCGATGAAGAAAAGGCCGGCCTCGAGCTGACCCGTGGTGGGATCGTTGCCGTCGGTGTAGGAGTAGCCGCGGCGCAGGATCTTTTCGCCGCCGTGGTTGTCCGGGCCGGCGAGGCGGATGTGCGCGTCGGCCGGGACGACGGGCTTGCCGTTCTTCTTGGCTGCCAGGTCGACGGTGTCGAACTCGGCCTTGCCGGTGAGCGGCGCACCGGTGTCCTTGAAACGGCCGAAGACGTCTTCCTGATCGGCGAGACCCTCGGCGTCCCAGCTCTCGATCTGCATGCGGATCCGCCGGGCGACGAGATAGCTGCCACCGCGCATCCACGCCTGGTCGGTCTCGTCACCGACCCAGACGAAGCGGCCCATCGCGGAGGCGTCCTCGGACTTGATGTTGTTGGTGCCGTCCTTGAAACCCATGAGATTGCGCGCAGTCGCCTGGCTGGTGCTCGTGGACGAGGTGCGGCCGAAGCCCAGCTGCGACCACTTCATGACCACGGTGCCGCGGCCGATGCGGGCGAGGTTGCGGATCGCGTGAAAGGCGACCTGCTGATCGTTCGAGCAGGCCTGCACGCAGATGTCTCCGCCGCTGCGCACCGGATCCAGGGCGTCGCCGGCAAACGCGGGCAGGTCAGCGAGCGCAGCAGGCCGGCGGTGCGCCAAACCGAAGCGATCGTCAAAGATGCTGGGCCCGAAGCCGACCGTGATGGTGAGGCCGGCGGGCGGCAGACCGAGCGTCTCCCCGGTATCGACCGGCGGCGACTGCGGCCGGGTCGACGCCGTTCCCACCGGCAGCCCCGAGGCCATCCGGCTCGCCGCCGCCGCCCACGCCCCGAGCATGCGCTCCACATCGGAGACGTTCGCGGTCGTCACATCGAAGGCCGCGAACGCCAGCCGATCCTGGGCCGGGGTGGCGATGCCGGCCTGGTGCGTGCCGTAGAACGGCCACGAATCTCCGGCCGCGTTCTTCGCGCTGCCGTGACCGTTGTCCTCGGTCGCCGAGGCAATGCCGTAGCCGGCGCCACCTGCCGCCACCGTCCCGGCTCCTCCGAGGGCGGCGGCAAGCAGCCCCCGCCGGGTCGGCCGACCGAAGCTCAAGAGTTGACCACCTTCCCTGCCACGTGTGACAGCGGCTCGATTACGGCTTGCAGAGCTTGAGCAATCGCTGTGGTGTCCGCGGTTTCCAGGGTAAGGAAGGACACGAAGCCGCCGATCCCCGACACGGCGCGGTACTTGTTGAGCAGGCTGTCGGCGGCGGCGAACCGCGTCGCGATCTCGTCGCTCAGCGCGGGGTCGATCTTTTCCAAGCCCGGCTTGAGCGCGGCGAAGGCCTGCTCGGACCCTTCCATATTCGCCTGCAGATCAACGAGATCGAGATGTGAGTAGCGCTCCTCCTCGCCAGTGATCTTGGTCTTGGACGCTTCGTCGAGCAGCTCCACGGCACCGTTCGCGAGTTCGGCCGGCTGGTAGGTCAGATTCGCCGTGAGCGACTGCAGCTTCTTGAGGTTCGCCATCAGGCCCGCCGCGTACGTCTGCAGCCCCGCCGTGGACTTGTCCTGGAACAGGCCCTTCTCGATCCGGTGGTAGCCGGTCCACTGCGCTGCCGGAACGTCGTCGGCCCGGGCGTCGATGTCGCCGTCGAGGTCGTCCTGGCCGCTGGTGAACGACTCGGCGACGGGCTCGATCCGCTCGTAGTACGGCCGGGCCTTGCCGTAGGCCGCCTGCGCCGCGGCGAGATCGTTCTTGGCGATCGCGTCCACCAGCGGCTGGGTGCTGGAGATCATCAGGCTGACTTGCGAGTTGACGTACTGCGCGTACGACGTGGTGCCCTGAGCCAGCAGGCCGGAGGCTGTCGTGGGCGCCTGCGACACGCTGCCGCCGGTGACCTTGAACGAGGACTTCTCCGTAGTCGCCCCGGGGCAGTAGATCGTGTACTCGCCGGCGCCGAGCTGCAGGGCGAAGCTGCCCGAGAAGCCGGGGGCGAGGTTCTCCTTCTCGCCGAGGATCCGCTCGCCGGACAGCAGCTCGAGCTCGGTGACGCCGGTCGCGTTCTTGTTGGAAATCTTGAACGTCAGCGCGCCTGAGGTGTACGAGCCGGCCGCCGGAGCGCAGCCGTCGCCCGTGATGACCACCTCGACCGTGCGCGACTCGCTGCTTGTCGAGACGCCCGTGCTCGAGGTCGCAGTGGACCCGCCGGTCGACGAGCTGCTACCGCACGCTGCGAGCGCCGCCAGCGTCAGACAGCCGCTCAGCGAGGCGGCGATCGGAAGAGCTGTGCGCCGGCTCGGCAACGGTCGTGCGCGCATCGGGCCTCCCTGGGCTCCGGAAGAAGTTAGGTGAAGCTACCCTAAGTTTCTGGAGCGACGCAACGGCGCTGGGACCCTGACTGACGAGGAGCGCGAACAGCAACGGGCCGAGCAGCGCGAGCTCGTCCGCGCCTCGGTCGAGCAGCTGCGCTCAAGCGACGACTGGCACGCGTGCTGCTCTACTGTGCTAATATTTGCTCACGTGAGCAAGAAGGGACGCGCGGGCAGCCGCCGGCACCAGGACGCGCGGACGTTCACCGAGTCCGCACGGCGCACGCAGATCGTGCAGGCGGCGATCGAGACGCTCGCCGAGCTGGGCTACGCGCGCGCGTCCTACGCGCAGATCGCGAAGCGCGCCGGCCTGTCCAGCACCGGGCTCATCTCCTACCACTTCGCCGGCAAGGAGGAGCTGCTCGACGAGGTCGTGGGCGAGGTCGTCGCGGCCGGGCAGGCCTTCATGGTGCCGCGCGTCGAGGCCGCCGCACCCGGGCGCGACCGGGTGCGCACCTACATCGAGTCCAACCTGGCCTTCATGGCCACCCACCGCGCGCATATGACCGCGGTGGTGGAGGTCCTCAACGCGCTGCCGCGCGAGCGCGAGGGCCAGGTGGTCCCCTACGCCCCGCGCCACGAGCGCGGCCTGACCCAGCTGAAGGGCTACCTGCGCGAAGGCCAACGCATCGGCCAACTGCGGGCGTTTGACACTGCTGTGATGGCCGCCACGATCCGCGCGGCGATCGACGCCGTCGCCTTCCGACTGCCCACCGACCCCGACCTCGACCTCTCCGCTTACGCCGGCGAGCTGGCCGACCTCTTCGACTACGCCGCCCGAACCACTCCCGATACCAAGGAGAATGACCAGTGACCTCCGCACTGGACACCACGCTGATCCTGGCGCTGTTTGCCGTGATGGCGCTGCGCCCACCGATGCCTCGCCATTCATCGCCGTTCAACCTGCAGTTCGCTCTGGGGTGGTGGATCAACGAGGTGCCGGTCCTGGGCCTGTGGTGGCTGCTGGCCGGGACGATGGGCACACTGATGCACCCGGATTCCGGCCTCTGGTGGTGGCTAGTCACCGGATTCACCGCCGTGGACGCGCTGCTGTTGGCGCGGATCGCGGTACGCGCCCGGTCCGCCCGCCCGGCGCTTTCGGCCGCGTTTCGAGCCGCCTACGGGCGCCGCGGATTGCCCCAGTACACGCGGCCGGCGTGGTGGCGGGTCGTGCTGCTTCCGTTCGTCTCGTGGCGTCCGGACGTGAGCCGCCTGCGCAACCGCCGGTACGGGCCGGCGCGGCGCGGGAACCGACTCGATGTGTACGTCTCCCGCCGGCACCGCGGGGCCGGAGCGCCGGTGCTGGTCTACTTCCATGGGAGCTTTGTGATGGGCAGTAAAGTGCTCGGTGCCCGCGCGCTGCTCTACCGACTGGCCGCCCAGGGCTGGGTCTGCGTCAGCGCCGACCGCCGTTTGTTCCGGGCCAGCTACGCGGACCAACTCGCCGACGCCCGTGCCGCCCTGGCCTGGGTGCGTGATAACGCGCAAGCCTACGGCGGCGACCCCGACACCGTCTTCGTAGCCGGCGGCTCCGCGGGCGCGCATCTGGCCGCGACCGCCGCCGTGACCGGCACCCAGGTCAGCGGTGTCATCGGTCTGTACGGCTACTACGGCAACGTCGGCGGATCCGGGCCGGGGCCCACGTCACCGCAGAACTCCATCAACCCCGACGCCCCGCCCTTCCTGATCGTCCACGGCGACCTGGACACCCTCGTCCTGCGGCAGGAAGCCCGGGGATTCGCCGACCGGCTCCGCGCTGTCTCCCGGCAGCCCGTCGTCTACGCAGAACTCCCCGGAACCCACCACAACTTCGACTTCTTCCACTCCCGACGATTCCACACCGTCACCGACGCCATCATCCGCTTCACGGAACTCACCATGGGGGCAGACAGAGCCGAAGCCTCGACGTGCTCATCACCGGACGCAGAGCTTGCGCCAACTTTCGACGCCCGACGCGAGGGGATCTCCCGATGAGGATCGCCTTTCCGCCCGCAGTGATCCTTCCGCTGGTCGCCGCGGTCATGCGGGGGTTGTACCTGCCTCCGCGTGCGAGCCGTCGGTTGCCGTACATCCGGGACGCCTGGTCGCGAACGTGGCTCTGATGCTTGCGGCGTCTGCGGGGAATTCCGTGAAGGCCGCCAACGACGCCGTTCGCTTCTTCGTCGAGCTCGGCGCACTAGCAGCCGTCGGCTACTGGGGCTTTCACGATCATTCGAGCTGGGCCCTCAAGCTAGCCCTCGGCGTAGGAGGTCCAACGTTGATTGCCACGGCATGGGGAATCTGGATGGCCCCCAGATCCACCCGGCGGGCATCCGAAGGCATCCGGGCCCTACTGGAAATCGTGATATTTGCGGTGGCAACTGCGGCGCTCGCGGCCGCAACCGGAGCCCCACTCGCCATCATCTTCGCCGGCGTTGCCTCGGTCAACGCAGTGCTGGACCACACGCTCGCCAGGATCTAAGAGACTTCTGCTCTGCGCTACCTGAAGCGGTCTCAGCCCGTCGCAGGACGCGCCCGATACTGCTCCTTCGGAACGGAACCGGTCGTCCAGCCGGCGGTTCGGCCCGCTTCTGCGATGCCGGCCTGATCCCGCAACGAGGCTAGAGTCGCGCTGACCGCGCGTTGCCACGCGCTCGTTGTCTGTCCGGTGATGCTGGTCCGGAAACGAAAGCGGGTCACGAACCGGTAGGCGACTGTCGTATTTCTACGCTGTACCGGCGGCGCGAGCCGCGAGGTTGTCATCGGGCTGACGGGCGGCCACGTTGTTCGATCACGCCGCGCTACGTTGGGGGCTGCGCACGCCTCAGGTTAAGTGACCCCTATGTCCCTGGAGCACCCGCGGTGATTCGTGACCAGGAGAAGCACGACTGCGGCGATCCCCAAAAGGGTCGGATAGTCCGAGCCCCACGCCTGCGTACGAGCTGCTGTCGACGTGAGGTGGCGGTTGGTTTCGGCGAGCGCGGTGCGCGCCGCAGCGGTGGGCGCCAGGGTCGTATCGCGCACGTTTTCCAGCACCAGCGGTCCCGACGCGAGGTGGGCGGTCGCCGTCACCGTCACCCGGCGGCTCGCGTCAAGGAGTTGGTCGGTCGCGGGGTCGATGGAGAGCGTGTCGGTCTCGGTCCGGGCGTAGGACAGGGGTATCGGCCGCGACAGCTCGGCGGCGCTCACGCCGATCGGCAGCCGGCCGCCGTTGAGCGCGCGCAATTGCTGCGCGGTCACGGAGGTGGCAAGCCCGGAGCCGCCGCTGACGCTCCTGGTTTCCTGCCGGGTGAGGACGTCGACCCGCACTCCCCCGCGTACTTCCTGGCCGGTCGCCTTCGCGCCGGCTGTGGACCAGGTCAGCGAGCCGGCCGCGCCCGTCACCGGCGTCGTCCAGGAATCGGGAGCCGACGCCGCGGACGGCGCTGCGATCGCGAAGGACACGGCAGCAACGGCGCAGCCGGCGGCGGCGGCCAGCGAGGCCCACGACACCGCTCGCCACGGCACCCGGCGCCCGGGCGGCCAGGCGACGTAAAGGCCGACCGGCACCAGGTACAGCAGCCAGCCGACGACCTCGACGACCGTCGGCATCGGCTGGATCCCGAGCACGCCGGTGATGAGCGACGCCTGGAGCGAACCGCCCCGCACCAGCCACGAGATGTCGAACAGCCGGTCCTGCCCCGCAGCGAGCCAGCCGGCCTCGTGCGCGGTGTGCAGCGCGGTCATGACGAGCCCGGCGGCGACGATCACCAGCACGAGGCCGGTGGCCCGGAAGAACTTCGACAGGTTGATCCGCACGCCGCCGCGGTAGATGCCGTAGCCGAGCAGCACTGCCACCAGGATGCCGAGGAGGGCTCCGAGGCCGGCCGACGCGCCGTTGCCGCTGGCGTTGAACGCGGCCAGCAGGAAGACCGCGGTCTCGAGCCCCTCGCGCAGCACCGCCAGAAACGCCATGGCTACCAGCGCTTTTGCCGAGCCCTGCGCCAGCGCCGACCCGGCAGCACCTTCGAGCTGGCCCTTCAGGTCGCGGGAATGGCGGCGCATCCAGACGACCATGTACGTCACCATCGCGACCGCGACCGCGCCGATGACCGTCTCCAGGCCCTCCTGCTGACGCTGCGGCAGGTCGGCCGACACGATCTTCAACGCGACACCGACGGCCAGGCAGATCAGCACCGCCGCGAGCACCCCGGTCCAGACCCACCGCAGCTCCCGGGAGCCGCCGCGCTGCTTGAGGAAGGCGGCGACGATGCCCACGATCAGGGCGGCCTCGAGGCCCTCTCGCAGTCCGATGACGAAGGTCGCGAGCACGGGCCACCGCCCTTTGCTGAGAGGAGCGAGTTAAGACAACCTAACTTTAGGAAGTCGACGGTAGCAGCAGTTGTCATCCGATGTCAGCGGGTGGCCGTCCTGGAACAGGCCGGGTTGATCAGCCGGCGCAGGGACGGCCGTGAGGTGAGTTACCAGGTGGATCCGGGGCGGCTCGCCGGGATCAAGCGCCTTGCGGAGGCCTCGTATGAGCGTCAGCGGTCTGAACGCCCTTGAGCAGATAGTTCAGGCCGACGGCGAATTGTCGTGGCGTCGTATAGGCGGCCAGCTGGCGCGCCAAGGGCGGCGCGCCGTGATCATCCGGCCGCGCGCGGGAGCGTGAGGCCTCGAGGGCCGCGAAACCGATCGTGTACGTCTGAATCGCGGCGTACGCGCGACCGGCTTCTTCCTCGTCGCCGAGCGCGCGCCGGAGAACGGCCATCATCGCGTCCATCCGCGCGATGGCCGCGGGCGAAACCACGGGATGGCTGAGATACACCGCAAGCGCTGCAGGCTCCTTCACCAGGAAGCGGCGCAGCGAGTCAGCGGCACGGGCGATCCAGCGCTGCCAGTCGTCGTCGTCAGGCGTGGGCCGCCAGGCCCTGGCGAGCAACCGATCGACGACCTCATCCAGCAGGTCGTTCTTGTCGCGCACGTGGCGGTAGAGCGACATGGGGGCCACCCCCAGCTCAGCCGCCAGGCCACGGATCGTCAGCTGCTCGTATCCCGCTGTGGCAACGAGCTTCGCCGCGGCATCGATGACCTGCGCGCGGGACAGTGTGCCCCAGGCAGCGCGACGGCTCGTCACACGCACACCCTAAAGCCCTTGCGTACTTGTACGTGAGTCGTAGCATGTGTACTTGTACGCATCTGTCCGCCGGTGAGAACGAAGGAGGACGCGCGAATGCGGGATTCGATCTTGGGCCTAGGACTCGTGCTGAGCGGGATTCTGCTGGCTTACACGACCTACGCGGCGCTTTACGGGCTGGCAGGCGCCTTCACCCGGCGCAGCTACGAGCGCTGCCCGAACTGCCATGGTCACTATCTGGCCGACAGGACGGGGCCCGCCACGCACCAGTGCAAGGGGGGATGGGAAGCCCGTCTGCTTCATCCGCTACACGCTCTTGCCGGTCACGGCCGCCACGCCCACGTCAGCCGCGGTTGAGCCTCAGCGCCTCGTGATCGGCGACGGCCGTACCCAACCGATGCAGCAGGACGGCGATCGTGGGGGCGTCGACCTTGAACGTGATGGCCCACAGGAAGAAGCCGTGGAGCATGCCGCGTGGGATTGCCTTCCAGCCCTCCTCCCGTGACGGAGCCGAAACCCCTTTGGCGGCAAGGCAATCCAGGTAGTGCGTGAGCAGATCTCGTTCGTGCGTGCGGCGATCGTCCGGCGCCAGCGTTGACGCGATGTGGTAGCCGACGTCGAGGTACCAACCGCCGCGCTGCACGAGCTGCCAGTCCAGGAACGACGGGCGTCCGGCGGAGTCGAGGAACAGATTCCCGACGTGGGTGTCACCGTGGATGACACACCAGGGGTGGGCGTTTTCGGTCTCCAGAGCAAGCGCCCGGTAGCCGTCGACCAGCCGCGGTCCGTCGCGCGCCTCGTCGGGCACGCCTTTGCCGTTGTCGCCGTCGAAGTTGCGAAGGATCTCCGGAAGGCCTCGTCCTTCGAGCGTTCGGGCCAGCCGCGTGACGAGCCACGGCGCCTGCGCCCACGGCTGCGCTTCCCAGGTGGCGCTGTGCAAAGCGGCCAGCTGCTCGAGGCTTTGGGCCACCTGATCGGCGGTGTAGCGGGTGCTGCTGGTGAGGAAGCTGCCGCCATCGGCCTCGACGTCCTCGGTGATGACGACGCCGTGCCCGGCATCGAGATCCACGTCGGCGTAGTGGCAGCGCAGTGTGCGGATGCCGAGCGCGGGTTCGAGATCCCGATAGAAATGAGCCTCGGGGATCCCGGCGGAGCGGGCCAATGACCCGAAGGACCCGAAGTAGCCCTTGAGGCACAGCGTCGGCGGGAGCCCGTCTGGCAGCGGTCCTGCGGTCGTCAACCGGAAGCGGGCATTGGTCGAGACCCGGCTGACGACCGGGCCGGGTTCGACGTCGACGACCCACAACCCCGGATACCGCAATGACAGCGCGGCGGTGAGCCACTCCGGACTCAGCCCCTCCTCCAGCGTCTCCGGAGCCGCCGGCCTCACTTGGCGGCCCTCACAGCGCGGGACTTTCTTGGTGTCCCGGGCGAGCTCCTGCTCGCTTCGGCCAGCGGTCCGCCCAAGGCGCCGTAGCAGAATCTCCACAGCCGATCGGCGATCTGCTCGGAGGGCTCGTCGGTGCTCGCGTACTCGTAGTGGTGGAAGACGGCGATGACGAGCTGGTTGACCAGCCAGGCGTCGTACTGGGGATCGGGCGGCGCGAGCAGTCCCGCCTGCGTGGCGGCCTGGATCTCCGGCAGCAGCAAGTCGGTGAAGGCTCGGGTTGCTTGCGCCAGCTCCTGCGGGTAAAGCCGGTGCAGGCGCCAGTGCTCGGTGGTGACGAAGCGTGGCCCCGGATCGCCCGCGGTATGGGCGCCGACGCTGCGCACGACGGAGGTGACGTAGTAGCGCAGGCGGTGCACCGGGTCGTCGATGTCACGGGCGCGTTGCTTGAGGTCGGTGCAGGTGTCGGCGACCAGGTCTTCGATGACCGCGAGCAGCACCTGGTCCTTGCCGGTGAAGTGCTTGTAGAACGTCTGGACCGCGATGCCGGCTTCCTTCACCAGGTCCTGGGTCGTGAAGTCGGAACCCTTGGCCGCTACCAGACGCCGGGCGGCCTGCACGATCTGATGGGCCCGCTGGACGCTGCGCACCCGGGAGCGCTGCACGCTCGGCGACTGTTCCACGGCGCGCTGCGCCCAGGAGGGGATCGGCAGTTCGCCTTCGCCCGGTGTCGGATCCATCAGAACGCCTCCGCGCTGTAGACAACCGCCCCGCCGTAGTGCGGCGACGAATGGCATGCCACGCCGATGCTGACGCCCTCGCGCTGCCGCTCGCCGGCGCGGCCCGAAAGCTGCAGGTAGCACTCGAGCATCTGCGGAACGCCGTGCATCCGGCCGTTCCCGAGCGCCCCGCCCCCGGAGAGCGCAGGCAGCGCACCGGGCCGGTCGCTGTCGATGCCGCCGTCCTGCACGAAACGGTGAGCCTCACCCACCGGGCAGCACCCGAGCAGCTCGAGCCACCACCAGACGAAGGGCGAGAAGCCGTCGTACACCTGAGGCAGGTCGATCTCACCGGGGCCGACTCCGGCGCTTTCCCAGAGCCGGCGGACGGTCTGCGTGCCGACGCCCATGATGTCGTCCAGCGGCCAGTGCAGTGGCAGCCGCGGCGTGGTGGGCTGGCCGAACCCGTAGCCCGACACGTACACCGGGCGGTGCGGGCCGTGGCGCGCCCGGTCGGCCGAGGTGAAGACGAACGTGGCGACCCCGTCCACCGGAATGTCGCAGTCGTAGCGGCAGATCGGGTCGAACAGCTGAGTCGCGTCCAGATACTCCTGCGCCGTCAACGGCTTTCCGTGCCAGTAGGACCACGGGATGCGGGCGCCGTTCTTGCGCGCCTCGACGAGCACCGCAGCCATCGCCTCGCGCTTGGCGCCATAGCGCTGCAGATATTCGTTGTAGGGCAGGGCAATCATCGCCAGCGGGCCGAAGAAGCCCTGCGGCGCGTTCCATTGCGCGGAGCCGCGGGCGTGCGTCATCGGATTGCCGTGATAGCTGCCGCGCGGATTGTGCAGCGCGCGGTGTACGAGCACGTAGTCGGCGGCACCGCTGGCGATGGCATTGGTGGCCATCGCCACCGAGCCGGGAATCTGCCCGAACCCTTGAAAGCCTGCGGCGTAACGAGGATCGGCGCCCAGATGCTCGGCAAGCCAATTGGCCGAGACGATGCTGACCCCGTCCGCAATCGTGTGCGCGCCCGAGGTCGGGAAGAGGCTGCCGGTGACGAAACCGTCGATCTGCCCGGTCGTCAGGCCCGCGTCGGCAATGGCCTGCCGGGCGGTCTCGACAGCCAGCGCGCCCAGGGTTCTGGGAGCGTGCCGCTCGATCGGGCTCTGCGCGTAGCCGACGATCGCCACCTTGTTACGGGCGAATGATCCCGTCACGGCGAGCCTTCGAGCGCGAAAGCGGGTATCGAGACTCCGGGAGCGAGGTCCTCGAAAGCAGGTCCGACGCGCGCGCCCGGCCGCAGCGGCGCATCGACGCCGTCGACGAGCCGGCCGATCAGCCGGAGCTCGGCCTGATCGTCGAGCTCCACGTCGACCAGCACGAACGGCAGGTCCTCCTCGAATCCGGGCAGGAACGACTGGCGCACGACGGTCCAGGCCCGCACCACGCCATGCCCGCTGACCGGCTCGAAAGCGAAGTTGGGCTCGGTGCTCTTGCAGTGCGGGCAGACGACGTCCGGCGGCAGGCAGAACATGCGGCACTGCGCGCAGCGCGCCGCCGTGAGGACGTGCTCGGCGGCGGCGTTCCAATACGGGGCCGACTCCGCGTCAGGCACGGGCACCGGGCGGGCCGACCGCCTCGCAGCTTCGGTCACGAAATGGCCCCGGCATCACGCAGCGCGCCGATCTCATCCCAGTCGTAGCCGAGGTCGAGCAGGATGGTCTCGGTGTGCTCGCCGTGCTCGGGCGCCCTCCGCAGCTCCGCCGGGTGGCCGTCGAATTGCACCGGCACGTTGGGGAGCTGATACGTCAGGCCGTCGGCTTCTCGACGTCGGCGACGTATCCGTTCGCGTGGACCTGAGGATCGTCGACGAGTTCGGTCACGGCCTGCACGGGCGCCCATGGCGCATCGAGCCGGCCGAGCACGCCTTTCCATTCCTCGTAGGTGCGCTGCGCGAACATCGCATCCAGTTCGCCCATGAGCGACGGCGCTGTTTTCCGCCCGGGTCCGCAGGTCGGCGAAGCGCGCGTCGGCCAGCAGATCCTCCCGCTCGACGACCCGGCAGAAATCCGCCCAGTACCGGTCGGCCTCGAGGAACATCAGCTGGATGTGGCGGCCGTCCTTGGTGCGGTAGGTGCAGACCAGCGGATTGGGCATGGCCGCGCGTCCCGGTGACGGCTGGGGCGGGGTGCCGCCGAGGGTCGCCAGCACGTCCGAGGAGAGCGTCCACATCGCCGTCGCGAGCAGCGACACGTCGACCACTCCCCCGGTCCCGGTACGTTCCCGGCGCAGCAGAGCGGCCGCCACCCCGAACGCCAGGGCCATGGCCCCGTTGCGGTCACCCATCGCACCGCGTTGCGAGATCGGATAGTCCAGCGCGGGAGGCGTCAGGATGTGCGCCAGCCCGCCCCTCGCCCAGAACGCCGAACCGTCATAGCCCGCGTTGTCGGCATCGGGACCGCGCACGCCGTATCCGTGGCCACGGGCGAAGATGAGCCGCGGGAACCGTTCCCGGACGGTGTCCTCGTCAAGTCCCAGTCGTTGCAGTGCTTTCGGGCGCAGGTTGGTCAGGAAGACGTCGGCCGATTCCAGCAGCCGTTGCAGCGCGGCGAGGCCCTGCTCGTTGCGGACGTCGAGCGCGAGCGAGCGCTTCCCACGGTTGGCCAGCGCCATCGACAGGTTGACCCCGTCCTTGCCCGCGCCGATGCCTTGGGTGATCAGACCGCGGTAAGGGTCACCCGAAAGCGGCTCGATGTGGATGACGTCAGCACCCCAGTCGGCCAGCAGCGCGCCCGCCACCGGCACGAACACCCACTGGGCGAGCTCGACGACCCGGACACCTTCGAAAGCGTTCTGTTCCATAGTCCTTTTCTCTGCCGCTCTTGAGTAGCCCGTCAGCCGCCGCGGGCCTCGACGAGCCGGCCGCGGTTGACCTTCGTCGCCTCGCTGCGCGGGATCGTCTCGACCAGTTCGATGGTCTTCGGCACCTTGTAGGGCGCCAGCCGGCTCTTCGCGTACGTGACGACTTCCTCGAACGTCACCGGCGCAGCGGCAGCTGCCGGCTCGATGATGGCGTGCACGCGCCGGCCCCACTCCGGGTCGCGCAGTCCGATGACGACGATGTCGGCGATCTTCGGATGATCGATCAAAGCCTTCTCGACCTCCGCCGGGAAGACGTTCGCGCCACCAGTGATGATCATGTCGACGCGACGGTCGGCGACGTACAGGAAGCCGTCGTCGTCCACGTGGCCCAGATCGCCCACGGTGCGGAAGCCATCCGGCGTCTCGCGCAATTGCGGGGCGTCGCCGAGGTAGTTCGACCCGCCGTAGGTCGGTGCGCGCAGGAAGATCTCGCCGATATCGCCGGTGGGCAGCTCGCCGCCGTCCGGGCCGAGGATGCGGATCTCGGTGCCGCGCATGCCGCGGCCGACGCTGCCCTGATGCTTCATCCACTCGTCGCCGCGCAGCGCGGTGATGCCGATCGCCTCGGTCATGCCGTAGGCCATGATGATCTTCTCGGCGCCGATCAGCCCTGCCCAGCGGTGCACGAGCGAGGGCGGCATGGGCGCGGCGCCTTGGATGATCCAGACCACGCTGGAGAGGTCGCGGTCGTCGACGCCGGGCGCATCCGCCATGCGTTGCAGCATCGTCGGCGTGGCCGTGAAGTTGGTGATGCGATGCCGCTCGATGAGCTCGATGGCCCGCGCGGCATCGAACTTCTCCATCACGACGAGGCGATCGCCGGCCAGCAGATTGTGCAGCGTCGTGAACGCGTTGACGTGATACATCGGCGCCAGCACAAGGATGTTCTGCGGCCGCGGGATGGGCATCCATTGCTCGGCCATGGGTGTGCTGAAGACCGGGTCGAACACTGCGGGCACAGCGCTCAGGATGATCTTCGGCGTCCCGGTCGAGCCGCTGCTGCAGATGCCCTGCAGATGCGGGCGCGATGACGTCGGGCAAGTCCGGGACCTCACGGCCATCGGTGGCGTCGATCCACGGCAGGTCTTCCGGGCTGAGGTAGACCCGCGGATCGATCACCTCGCGGAGCCGGTTCAGCTCCCAGTCCGGCACGTCCCATCGCACCGGAACCGGTACGGCGCCGAGCTTCCAGCCGGCGAAGGCCGCGATCGCGAACTGCGGCGAGTTCCGCAGTCCCAGCCCCACCCGGTCGCCATGGCCGACGCCGCGTTCGGCCAGCGCTGCCGCGAGCTCCAAGGACCGCCGGTGCAGCCAGCCGTAGCTCACCGCCTGCTCGGTGCCGTCGATACGGACATGGCGGTAGCCGACGTCGTCCGGCCGCTCTGCGGCGAGCTGGGCGAGACGCTGATTCTGGCTCACGACGGCATCCTGCACGGTCACGTCAGGCTCTCGCCGAAGGCCACGGGGATCGCCGTCGCGCCACGCTCGTAGAAGCCGACCAGCCTCGGGGGCTCTTCGTCCGGATCGAGCCGCAGGTTCGGCAGCCGGTCCAGCAACGCATTGATGCCCGTGTTCATCTCCGCGCGCGCGACGTGCATGCCCGAGACAGATATGCGGGCCGCCGCCGAAGGACAGCGACGCCTTCGGCGGGCGTTCGATGTCCCACTCGTCCGGGCGCTCCCATCGCTTCGGGTCGCGGCTCGCCGCGCCGATGCACAGGTGCATCACCGAGCCCTTCGGCAGGTGCACGCCGAAGAAGTCGACGTCGTCGGTGACCCAGCGGGAGAACATCGGATCGGTCGGGTTGAGCCGCAGTGATTCCTCGATGGCGGGGCGCACCAGCGACCGGTCAGCGGCCACCCGAGCGAGCACCTCGGGCCGCTGCAGCAGCGCGGTCAGGGTGATGCCCAGCTGCTTCCAGGTCGTCCCGGAGCCGGCCGCCAGCAGCAGCAAGGCGAACGAGTAGATCTCGGGATCGGACAGCACATGCGTGGGGCCGTCCTCCTCGGTCAATTCGGCCTGCACGAGCACGCTGATGAGATCGTCCTGCGGCTGCTCGCGGCGTGCAGCGACGATGGGCGCGATGATGTCGAGCACCTCTTGCGGATTGCGAATCGCCGCCCGCACGTCAAGCGCCTGCTCCGCGGGGATCCCGAAGCTGCCGGTGATCGTGAGCACCGGGATCGCCGCGCAGAAGTCGACATTCAGTTCGGCACGCCCCGCGGCGGCGAACGCATCGATCAGCGCGTGGACCGTGTGCTCGATCCAATTGCGCATCCACCATTGGGCTTTCGCAGGTACGAACGACGGCTGGACCAGCGCCCGGTAGCGCCGATGCCTGGTGCCGCCCATCGACAGCATGCTGTTCTGCACGTCGGGCGCAGCGTCGAAGTCGGCGCCCGCCGCATCCGGCGACGAGGCGAAAAGCTGGGGATTGCGGTACGCCGCGTCGCAGGCCTCGTAGGTGAATGCGGAGAAGTGCGGGCGGTCCGGATACGGAAGCCCGTGGAACATGAAGGGTTCGCTGATGCCGGACAGCTCGTGAACGGTGCCGGGATGAACCGGCGCCTGTTCGCGCAGCTGCGCCCAGATCTCGTTGGGGTCGCGGTCGTACGCACCTCCGAAAGCTGCGACGAAGCTGCTGCGCAGATCGAACAGCTCGCGCACCCGCTGCACGTCGAGCAGGTGCTTGGGCACCTCCGCCTGCGCTCCGGTCACGCTCATCGCGCGACGTATCCCCCGTCGACCGGCAGGAGCACTCCGGTGACGTTGGACGCCTTGTCCGAAACGAGGTAGACCGCCGCCTCGGCACAGTCCTCGGCCAGGATCGGCTTGCCGAGCGGATGTGATGCCCCGGTCTGCGCAGCGATCTGCTCCAGCTGTGCCGCCGGGACGTCGAGGCCGCCGGCCGCCATGAAGCTGGTGTACGGCATCCCGGCCGGGCAGATGGCATTGGCGCGGATACCGAACGGTGCTCCCTCGATGGCCACCGCGCGGGTGAGCTGATGCACAGCGCCCTTGGTCGCGCCGTAGACCGAACCGCCCCAGCCGACGAGCCCGGCGACCGAACCGGTGTTGAGAATGACGCCGCCCTCACCCTGCCGTTTGAACTGCAGCACCGCGTGCTTGCACCCGAAGAAGACTCCCCGGAAGTTGACGGCGGTGAGCCGCTCGAAATCCTCGGCAGTGTGGTCTTCCAGCAGCGAGCCGAGCCGGGGCGTCGGAATCCCGACGTTGTTGAACAGGATGTCGAGGCGGCCGAACTCGGAGACGGCTGCCCCGATCATCGCCTCGACGTCGCTCTCGACCGAGACGTCGGATTCGACAGCGACGGCCGTACCGCCGGCGTCCTCGATGCGGCGCACGGCCTGCTTGACCAGATCTCCTTTGATGTCAGCGCAAACGACCCGCGCGCCTTCCTCGGCGAACCGCAGCGCCGACGCCAGACCCACCCCGGAGCCCGCGCCGGTCACCACCGCTGACTTTCCTTCGAGCAGCACCGCTTCATCCCTCTCCGTCTTCGATCAGCGTCAGCGCTCCGGTCGGGCACGCTTCGATGGCCGTACGAACGGCTTCCAGCGAGTCCCCCGCCGGCTCCAGGAATACCGCCTTCGTCTCCTCGTCGTGCTCGAAAGAGGCCGGCGCGTAGACCACGCACATTCCGCTGCCCATGCAGGCCTCGCGGTCGATGTCGACGCGCCACCCGCCCCCAGCAGGCTTGTCAGCCACGCGTCAGAGCCGCCGGATCGGCGGCGGTGAAACGGTAGAGCCGCTCCGCGTTGCCCCGCAGGATCTTGTACTGCGTCGGCGCCGGCAGGTGGCCGATCTGCTTCTTGACCACCTCGATGCAATTCGGCCAGGTCGAGTCGGTGTGCGGGTAGTCGGTCTCGCACATGACGTTGTCCTCGCCGATCTCGTCAAGGCTGGCGATCCCGTGGTGGTCGTCGATGAAGCAGCCGTACACGTGCTCGCGGAACAGCTCGCGAACGTTGAGGGTGTCCATGTCGACGTCGTCGGAGCCGGCGTAGTCCATGAAACGAGCGCCGCGGGCCACCCAGAAGCGCTGCTTGTCGACGACCTGCTCGGCCCGCTCGAGGAAGTACGGCATCCAGCCGATTTCTCCTTCGGACAGAGCGATTTTCAGGTTCGGGAAGCGGGTGAAGTGCCCGCTGAACAGCCACGAGAGCATCGCCCCGGAGGTACGGATCGCACCCCACGCGAGGTTGGCCATGAACGGCGCGTCCTCGGCGATCTTGGGTACGTTCGACGACGAGCCGACGTGCATCGACGCCACCAGGCCGAGCTCGTTGGCGGCCGAGAACACCGGATCCCAATACCGGCCGGGGTCATGGATCGAGGGCAGCCCGAGCTTCGACGGCTCTTCCGAGAACGCGAACGTGTTCACCCCCTTGGCGGCCATCCGCTCCATCTCCTTGACCGCGAGCTCCGGATCCCACATGGGGATGAGCATCAGCGGGATGTACCGGCCGGGTGCCGCCCCGCACCACTCCTCGACCATCCAGTCGTTCCACGCCTGGAGGCAGCGGAAGCCGAAGTCGCGGTCGCTCGCGTCCATGAAGAGCTGACCGCAGAACCGGGTCAGCGTCGGGAAGCACAGCGACGCGATGATGCCTGCCCGGTCCATGTCTTCCAGCCGGGCCGTGGCGTCGTAGCAGCCGGGACGCATCTCCGAATACGGCACGGGCTCAGGGCTGAACTCCTCCTTCGACTTGCCGGCCACGCACGACAGGCCGGAGGTCGGGAACCGCTTGCCGTCGTAGACCCAGATCTCACCGCCGTCCGCGGTCATGTGCGGCGCCCGATCACGGTCCTTCGCCGGTACGCGATCGGTCCACAGGTTGGGCGGCTCGAGGATGTGGTCGTCGACCGAGATGAGCCAGTCCAGGTTGAGCTCAGCAGTCATTGGTGACTCCGTCCTAGGGATGCCGGATCAGCAGACGAATTACCGCGGCAGCTCGCCGACGACGAGATGCTTCAGCTCCTGGAAGGCGCGGATCCCATCGGTGCCGCGCTCGCGTCCGAGCCCACTTTGCTTGTAGCCGCCGCCCGGCGCGTACGCGCTGAAAAGGCCGCCGGCATTGACGTTCACCGCACCGGACCGGATGCGCCGGCCCACTGCCGTGGCCGCCGCCACGTCGGCGCCGTACACCTGAGCCGACAGCCCGTAGATCGTGTCGTTCGCGATACGAACGGCGTCGTCGACGTCTTCGTAGCCGATGACCGAAAGGACCGGGCCGAAGATCTCCTGTGCCGCAGCGGGATTGGCGTTGTCGGGCACGTCGAGCACCGTCGGCTCGAAGTAGTAGCCACGCTCCAGGTGCGCCGGCCGGTGACCCCCGGCCACGACCTTGCCGCCCTGCTCCTCGCTGGCCGCGACGATCTGCTCGCAGCGGGCCCGCTGGGCCGCGCTGATGAGCGGGCCGATCATGGTGCCCTGCTCGGTAGGCGGGCCCACCGTCATCGCGCCGTACGCCGCGGACACCGCTGCGAGCACGTCCTCCTTGCGCTCGCGGGGCACCAGCATGCGGGTGGCTGCCACGCACGCCTGCCCGCACGTTCCGGCAACCACCGCACCGGCACCCGCCGCCACCCTGTCCACCGCATCGGGAAGGTAGATCTGCGCCGACTTCCCACCCAGTTCGAGCGCGACGCTCTTCACCGTCGGCGCCGCCTGCGCCAGGATCGCCCGGCCTACCGCGGTCGACCCGGTGAACGAAACCATGTCGACGGCCGGGTGCGTGCTCATCAGCTCGGCACCGGCGGCCCCGTCCTCGATGACGACGCTGAGCACGCCGGTGGGAATTCCGGCGGCGTCGGCCGCTGCCCCGAGCGCGAGCGACGAGATCGGTGTCAGCGGGCTCGGGCGCAAGACCACCGAGCAGCCTGCCATCAGCGCGGGAATGATCTTCTGGAACGCCATCAGGAACGCGGCGTTGTACGGGGTGATGGCGGAAACGACGCCGATGGGTTCGTACCGGCGCACGCTGAGCGCGACGCGCCCGCGGGTCAGCTCGTCGACCGGCACCGGGTTGGGCTCCTCGTGCGCCATCGACAGGTAGAGCTCGATGGTGTTGCGTGACAGCGTGAGCGCCCCGCTGAACTGGGTCATGTCGACGAACCAGGTGGGCTGGCCCGCCTCAGCGACGCACGTCGCGACGATGGGCGCGCGCTGGGTTTCCAGATAGTCGAGGAAGGCGAGCAGGACGCGCGCCCGATCCTGCGCGGGCCGGCCGGCCCACGATCCGCCGTCGAAGCTCTCCCGGGCGGCGACGATGGCCCGCTCGACCTGCGCCAGGGAAGCAGCAGCGAGCTCGGCGACGACCGTCTCATCCGCTGGGTTCTCGACCTCGAAGGTGGGCCCGTCCTGGCTCGCCCAGTCTCCCGCTATGTACGAGCGGCGCTGTTCGATGAGCTCCGGCACCCGCGCACCTCCGTCTCGAGCGGAACGCCGCTTACACGAAGCCGCGATGGGCCAGGAACGTAGCAGAGTCCCGCCTGGGATAGAACGCCGTACTGATTTTGTTCAGAAGGTGCTATCCGTCGCCGGTCGCGCTGCACCGGCGAGAGAGGGGCGGCGGCGTCAGCCGAAGGAGCGTTCCCCAGCGACGTCGTAGATCTTGACCTCGAACCCCTTCGGCGCCGGGCCACTGCCGCGCGGGGCGCTCGCCACGGCCTTCATGTGGGCGTCGAAGGATTCCTGGTCGGCCCAGCGCTCGAAGAGCACGACGCGCGTCGGGTCGATCGGGTCGGCGCTCATGACGTACTCGAGGTTGCCGCCCTCGGTCCGGGTCTCGCGCATGGCGTCGGCACGGCCCTCGAGGAACGCGTCGCGGTCCGCCGGGTCGAGCGTGAAATGGCCCGCCACGATCAGCATGTCTGTCGCCCTTCGCTCATCAGCAGTGATCAGGTGACACTAGGGGGCGTGGATCCGAGCGGTGACGCGAGGGTCTCCAAGCCGGAGTCACCCGAGATCAGTACGGGGGGCGCCGGTGGTGAACCGACCCCCGGAGCCGACCGCGTGCGCACCATCAGCAGGACCACGAGCAGGGCGGCGCCGATGGACATGGCCGAGCCGGTCAGCACCGCCGAGGTCCCGTGTCCGAGGACCACCTGAGCCTGGCGCGCGGCGCTGACCCCGGCTGCGAGGTGGGCTGCCGCCCGGGCCGTCGCCGCCCCGAAGACGGTCACCATCACCGCCAGCCCGAGCGAGGCGCCCACCTGCTGGCTGACGTTCACCAGTCCCGCGGCGACTCCCTCGTCCTTCAGCGGGACACCGGAGACGGAGACGCCGGTCAGCTTGATGAAGGCCACCCCGATGCCGAAGCCCAGCATCATCATCGGCAGCACGATGTTCGGAAAGAACTGGGTGCTCGCGGACAAGCGGCAAAGCCACGTCATGCCGATGAACCCGGTGGCCGTTCCGACGGCGATCATCGTGGCGGGTTTGATGCGCGCCGGTATCCAATGGATCAGCTGTGCCGTCGTGAACATCACCAGCGTCAGCGGCAGGAACGCATAGCCCACGCCGAGCGGGCTGTAGTTGCGCACGCCTTCCAGGTACTGGCTGATGTAGAAGAAGAACGAGAACATGCCGCCGTTGATGAACGCCCGAGCGAGATACGACCCGGCACGCACGCGCTCGGTGAACAGCCGCATCGGGGTGATGGGCTGCTCCGCCACCAGCTCGTTGACGACGAACGAGACAATCAGGGCGAGGCCGAGGGCGAACGCTCCGATCGCCACGCCGTTGCCCCACCCGGCCTCGGCGGCGCGCACGAATCCGTAGACCAGCAGGGTCATGCCGAGCGTCGACGTCACTGCGCCGGCGACGTCGAACCGCCCTGGATGGCGTTCGGTCTGCGGCAGGATCCGCGGCCCGAAGGCGACGATGGTCAGGCCGATCGGGACGTTGATGAACATGCCCCAGCGCCACGACAGGGTGCTCGTCAGCAAGCCGCCGACGATGAGGCCGATCGCCGTCCCGCCGCTGGCGACCGAGCTGTACATCGCGATCGCGCGAGCGCGGGCACGGGCTTCGGTGAACGTCGCGAGGATAAGCGAGAGCGTCGACGGCGCCGCCACCGCACCGGCGATGCCCTGGATCGCCCGGCCGACGATCAGCACCTCGGCGGTAGGCGCCAGACCGGCCAGTAACGACGCCGCAGCAAAGACGCCGACTCCGGTCAGGAAGACCCGGCGCCGGCCGAGGATGTCACCGAGCCGGGAGCCGAGCAGCAGCAGCCCACCGAACGCGAGCGTGTACGCGTCCTGCACCCACGAGAGGCCGGACGCCGAAAAGTGCAGCGTCTGATGGATTTTCGGCAATGCCGTCACGATGACCGACGTGTCCAGCGTGAACATCAGCTGGCACGAAAGGAGCATCACCAGCACCAGGGTCGGCGACGACGTTCGGGAACGTGACTTCACCGAAGCGGCAATTCATGTGGTGGGGCGCTTTGCTCGATGTGTACGAACTTAGCGTTCGCGGTCAGCGCGTATGCACGGGCATAGCGCTGTTGCGGATGTGGGCGCGCGGGGGCAGCCTGTAAGCGTGGCCAAGAAGAGTTGGAAAGACCTCAGCCCGCGCGCCAAGCGGTTCATCGTCATCGGCGGGACGTTCGAAGGACTGCTGAAGATCGCGGCGCTGATCGACCTCGTGAAGCGCCCGGCCGCGCAGATCCGCGGCGCGAAGGGGCGGTGGGCGGCTGCCATAGTCCTCATCAACTCCATGGGCGCGGTGCCGATCGCGTACTTCATCCGGGGAAGGAAACGCAATGGGATCGTTTGAGGGCAGGGTCGCGTTCATCACCGGCGGCGCCCGCGGGCAGGGCCGCTCGCATGCGGTCGCACTGGCCCGCGAAGGCGCCGACATCGTGGTTTGCGACTGGTTCGGCGGCCTCGACACGATCCGCTACCCGCTGCCCACCTCGTCCGACATGGACCAGACGGTGAAGCTGGTCGAGGCCGAGGGCCGGCGCTGCCTGGCCGCCGAAGCAGACGTGCGCGACCTCACCGCGCTGGAGGCGCTCGTGGCCGAGGCGACGCAGGAATTCGGACGCATCGACATCGCCTGCGCCAATGCTGGTGTGGCGACGACCAGCGGGCTGCCCGTGCACGAGATGGCGCCGGAGTCGTGGCGGCAGGTCATCGACATCAATCTCACGGGCGTGTTCAACACCATCCATGCCGTCGCGCCCGGGATGGTCGAGCGGCGTTACGGCCGCATCATCGCGACCGCGTCGATGATGGGCCGCACCGGCGGGCCGCACGTCGCCGGCTACGCCTCCTCGAAGTGGGGCGTCATCGGCCTGGTCAAGAGCGCCGCCCACGACCTCGCGCAGTACGGGATCACGGTCAATGCGATCGCACCCGGCAACGTCGACACCCCCATTATCCAGAACGAGTCCATCCGCAAGCTGATGCGGCCCGAGTTGGACAACCCCACCCGCGACGACGCCGCCCAGGCTTTCCAGCGCTTGCACGTCATACCGATCCCGTGGCTGGAGCCCGAGGAGATCTCCCGGGCCGTGCTCTATCTCGCCGCGGAGGAGGCCCGCGGCATCAGCGGAACGGTCATGTCGATCGACGCGGGAGCATCGGCCCGCGTCACCGCCTGAGCTTTTCTGACCCGCAGTCTGCGCGGAGTTTTTGGGCCGGTGACAGTAAATGCGGGTGCCAAAGGCCCGGTATTTACTGCCGCTGATGGTTCGGGCACCCTGCACCGGCGAGGGTGTCCGCCGGTGGCAGTAAATGCGGGTGCCAGAGGCCCGGTATTTACTGCCGCCGGTGATTCCAGCGGGCCGGGGGAGCTGAAAGTGCGAACAAGACGTTGACCCGACAGTTCTTCTCGCGGATCAGCGCGGGTGATCTCACCGCGATCGACGAGTTCGTCAGTGATGGCTACGTCGAACACGAACAGGTGCCCCGGCCTGGCCCCGGGCAAGGCAGGCACACGGCAGCTGTTCGTGATGTTCCACTCGGCCCTTCGACCAGGCCCGCGTGGAGGTCGACGACATGATCGCCGAAGGTGACAAACTGTTCGTCCTGGCGCGGCTCACCGGGACTCAACGAGGCGAGTTCATGGGCATCCCTCCCACTGGCAAGACAATCAACGTCAACGTCTGCGACTACTTCCGCATCGACAACGGCGCACTGAGCGAACACTGGGGAGTCATGGACGCCGCCGGCATGATTCACCAACTGACCGAACCCTCTTAGAGGTTCCGCCGCCCGCCGGTACGTGGCAAGGTGCTCCCTGTCCAGGCGCACATCTCCGACGAGCCACACACGTCTGGCCGATAACACCATCGGGGCACAGGCCAGTTCTCGGGAGTCAGCCATCTCACCAACGGTAAAGGTGAAACACAAGGCCATCGGGGCTGAGGTTCGTCGTGGCCCATATGACATCGAAGTAGACGGTGAGCGTGTTGGTTCAGTCAGCATGAACGACACCTTTGAGGTGCCAGTCGAACCGGGACGTCACACTCTGCAGGTGCGCGGTGGCCGCAACTCAAGCCGCGCCGAGATGTTCGACATCGCCGATGGCGAGGTCGTCACCTTCCGATGCACGGGCAAGAGGTTCCTGCCGGTCTTTCTGGCGTCGCTCATCGTCCCCAGACTGGCACTCGTTCTCGTTCGTGAGTAGTCGCTCCAGGTCCCGGCCGATGTGATTGGCGATCTGCCAGCCCTCGCGGCAGATCCAGCGGACTTGCCACCGGACCTGGACGACTACACCGACCGTGCGTATGCGCCGATCCCACGCGCAGCGCAAACGGACGCCTCGCTGTTGTTGACGTGCCGATCCGCCGGCGCCACTGGTATGGTAATCGGTATGGCGACGCGCAAGGTGACCATCACCCTCGACGAAGCGCAGCTCGACCGCATCCGGGGACTGGTCGACGCCGGCTCCGCGCCGAGCGTGTCCGGATTCGTCCAGCATGCGGTTGGGGTCGCCCTGGACGACGTCGCGGGGTGGGGCGCCGTGCTCGCCGAGGCGCTCACCGCAAGCGGCGGGCCCTTGTCCGACAAGGAACGAGCGTGGGCCGACGCGATGCTGGCCGCTACTCCCGCTCGCCACTCCGCCGCCTGACACCGTGAACCACGATCAGACGGCGGGCATCACCCTGGATGCGGGCGGTCTGATCGCTTTCGAGCGGGGAAACCGTCAGATCATCGCGCTGCTGGCCCGAGCCGCCGAGACCGGAGCCCGCATCACGTTGCCCGCGACCGTTCTCGCGCAGGTGGTACGCCGTCCCGAACGGCAAGTCGGACTCGTTCGACTGACCCGGCAGCCGACCACCGACGTGATCGCTCTCGACCGGGTGGACGCCACTCACGTGGGTCGGCTGCTCGCCGCGTCCGGCACTGCTGACGTTGTCGACGCCCATGTCGTCGTCTGCGCGAACCGGGCGGGGCAACGGGTCGTCACCAGTGATCCCCACGACCTGGGAAGGCTGGATCCACAGCTGCAGCTACTGACGGTGTAACGCCCTACCGCATGAATGCCTGGTAGCCAGGGCTACGAACCCCGGTGACGCGGCGCCCGCCCCCTGGCTGACCCCGAGCGCACGTGCCCGATCCGGACGGGCCATCCTTGGTACATGACGACAGCGACCCAAGCCACGGACCTCAGCAGCCTTGGCCGGATCTTCGCCGAACCCAGCGCTTACGCCGACCCCGTCGCCTGGCACGCCGCCGCCAAGCGCCTGCGCGAGGAAGCCCCGATCATCAAGGTCAGCCTGCCGGAGTATCCGGAGTTCTACGCCGTCACCAAGCACGCCGACGTGATGGAGATCGAGCGTAATCCCGAGATCTTCACCAACGCGCCGGTACCCGCGCTCGCGACGATCGCCGAGCGCCAGAACGGCGGCGACACCGCGGGCATGAAGACCCTCGTACAGATGGACGGTGACGAGCATCGCGCCCATCGGATCATCGTCAACGAGTGGTTCAAGCCGCGCAACGTCCGCAAGATGACCGAACGGGTCGAGGAGCTGGCCAAGCACTACGTCGACCAGATGGCGGCCACCGGCGGCGAGATCGACTTCGCCAAGGAGATCGCGACCCACTTCCCGCTGCAGGTCATCCTTTCGATCTTCGGGCTCCCCGAGTCGGACAACTCCAAGATGCTGCGGCTCACCCAGGAGCTGTTCGGCGCCGAGGATCCGGACATCGGCCGCGCCGGCGAGGACGCCTCGGTCCTCGGCGTGATGATGGACTTCTACTCCTACTTCACCGGGCTCGCCGCCGACCGCCGCGCGAACCCGACGGACGACCTCGCCTCCGTCATCGCCAACGCCGAGCTGAACGGCGCGCCGCTGCCGGACATGGACGTCTTCGGCTTCTACCTCATCATCTGCACCGCGGGTCACGACACGACGTCGAACTCGCTGGCCGGCGGGTTGCTCGGGCTGATCGAGCACCCGGATCAGCTCAAGCTCATGAAGGATCACCCGGAGCTCATCGACGACGCGGCCAACGAGCTCATCCGCTACGTCTCCCCCGTGAAGCACTTCATCCGCACCTGCCAGGCGCCGTTCACCATGCGCGACACGACGTTCCAGCCGGGCGACATCACGCTGCTGTCGTACGCGTCGGCGAACCGTGACGACGAGGTTTTCCCCGACCCGTTCAAGCTCGACATCAACCGGGAGAATGCCGGATCGCACCTCGCGTTCGGCTTCGGGCCGCACTTCTGCCTCGGCGCGCATCTCGCACGCCTGGAGATTCGCAGCCTGTTCAAGGAGCTCGTGGGCCGGCTGGATTCGATCGAGCTGGTGAGCGAGCCGACGTTCGTGCAGTCGCGGCTGGTGAGCGGCCCGAAAGCGTTACCGGTGCGCTACGTCCTGCGGTGACGCTGATCAGCCGTTGCCGCCCAGGTCGTGCTCATAGGCCTCGTAGATGAGGTCCGCACCGCGCTGGCGGTGACGCGAGAGCTGGGCGAGGAGCGCGGTCGTTTGCTCGCGAACATCTGCCAGCTGGGACTCGTTGTCGCCGGCATCACCCAAGCTCTGACGCAGCACCGCCAGCTCGGAGGTCAAGGCCGCATGCTCGCCGCCCAGCCGGCGTAGCGAGCCCTGCAGTCGCGGAGCGTCGGTGCGGATCTGCTCCCACAACCCACCCGGACCTTCCGTGCCGCTGATGTGGGCTGCCCAGGCCGTCCGCAAATCGTCGATGTGCGGAGCCAGCGCAGTGCTCCAGTCACCCGGACGCCCGACCAACGCCGCTGACGTGGCCTTCTCGACTTCCGCCATCGTGGCCCGCAATCCGGCCCGACGCTCGGCTACCTCTTTCAGTTGGGCAGACGCGGCTACGGTCTCGGTCTTCGGCATCGCACGCCTCCATCAGGTAGTCCGCATTTTCCCACCTGCTGGATCAGCACACCCGGGCATTTGGTCCCGTCGCGACCGCCGCTTACCGGTCACCGTTCAGGGGATGGTAGAAACCTGCCGGTGGAGCAGGACAGCGAGCTGGCGCCGATCGCCGGCTGGATCCAGGCGAATGTCGGCGGCACCATCGTGCGCGCGGCGCGCCAGCCGCGCTGGCGGCCGGTGTGGTTCATCGACGTCGAGCGTGACGGCGAGACGCTCGAGCTCTACGTGCGCGGCGACCGGCTCGATTTCGCGGGTGCCTTCCCGTTCGAGCACGAGATGCTCTGCCAGCGGCTGCTGGAGGAGCACGGCATCCCCGTGCCGCACGTCTACGGCTGGATCGACCATCCACGGGCTTTCGTCACCGACCGGGCGCGCGGAAAGCCTGATTTCACCGGGGTTTCCGAGGCTGAGCGCGACGCGGTCGTCGACGACTACCTTTCGATCCTCGCGCGTCTGCATGCCCTCGATGTCGAGCCGTTCGCAAGCGCCGGTGTGATGCGGGCATCCACCCCGGCGGGCTCCGGCGACATCGGAATGCAGCGTTACGTCGACAACTACCGAGCCACGAAGAAGCGTCCCGACCCGTTCCTCGAGTTCTGCCTGTCCTGGCTCAGGCGCCATCCCGTCAACACCCGGGGGCGTGAATCGATGGTGCTGTGGGACACCGGCCAGTTCCACCAGAAAGACGGCAAGGTCGAGGCGATCCTGGACGTGGAGCTCGCCCACATCGGCGATCCCATGATGGATCTAGCGGCGTTTCGCATGCGCGACACCGTCATCGGCTACGGCGATTTCGACCAGCTCTACGCCCGCTACGCCGAACTTGCCGGACGTCCTGTCGACCTGGAGGCGATCGAGCTCCACCACATCGCGTTCACGCTGTCGAACCAGCTCGCCTTCCACGCCGCCCTGGCCGATCCGCCGCCCGGATCGGACTACATGACGAACTTGCAGTGGTGCAACGAAACGAATCTCTTTGCGGTGGAGGCGATAGCGGACGCGATCGGCGTGGACCTGCCGCCGGTCGAATTGCCTCCCGCCGAGCGTTCGGCGGCGGCCGTCCCGATGGCGCACCTCGTTAAGCTGCTGCGCAGCTTTCCGGCAGCGGATGAGTTCGCGGAATACCAGCAGCGCACCGCGTTCCGGCTCGCGCGTCACCTCGCTCGTTTTGACGAGGCCGGACGTGCCTGTGCCGAAGCCGATCTGGATGACTTGCAGCCGTTGCTCGGCCATCGCCCCAAGGCGTGGGACGAGGGTGACGCCGAACTCGAGCGTTTCGTCCTCGCGGACGAGGGACACCACGACGAGGAGCTGGTGCAGCTGTTCAACCGCCGGCTCTGGCGGGCACATCAGCTGATGGGGCCGGCCGGCTCGGCGATGACCAAACACCTGCCGATCCAGCGGTTCCGCTAGCTGCCGGCGAGCAGATCGCCCGGGACAAAAGCCTCTGGCGAGCGCGACCAAAGCGTTGGACTGTAGCCCCAGGCCCCTCGCGCGGGTCGCCGCGGGAGCGTGGCCCCTCGGGGAGGGGTATGCCATGGGTGAGAGAGCAAGCATCCTGCAGTTCCTCGGGGCCACCGGAACGGTGACCGGCAGCGCTTTCCTCATCCGCACACCAGAGAGCAATGTGCTCGTGGATTGCGGGATGTTCCAGGGAACGAAGGAACTGCGCCGGCGCAACTGGGCGCCGTTCGCCGTCGACCCGGCGTCGATCGACGCGGTGGTGCTGACGCACGCGCATCTGGACCATTGCGGCTACCTGCCCCGCCTGGCCAAGCACGGTTTCCGCGGGCCGGTGTACGCGACCGAGGGCACCGCCGACCTCGCCCGGATCGTGCTGCTCGACAGCGCGCACCTGCAGGAAGAGGACGCTGCCCACGCTAGCCGGCACCGCTACTCGCGGCATGCGCAGCCCGAGCCGCTCTACACGACGGCTGAGGTCGAGCGCATGCTCCCGCAGTTTCGGGTGCTGCCGTTCGGCGGCGAACATCCGGTGAGCAAAGGGGTTACGGGCCTGCTTCAGCCCGCCGGGCACATTCTCGGCGCTTCCACGGTGCGGCTCACCCTGGGCGACAGCGGCGCCAGCGCGCTCTTCAGCGGCGACCTGGGACGTCCGTCGCACCCGCTGCTGGCGCCACCGACTCCCCCAGCCGCCGCCGACGTCATGGTCGTCGAGTCGACCTACGGCAACCGGCGCCATGCGCCGGCGGACAGCCACCTGATCGCCGGAGCGATTCGCCGCACCATCGGACGCGGGGGAACCGTCGTCATTCCAGCGTTCGCCGTCGATCGGACCGAAATCATCCTGATGGAGCTGCGCCGGCTGGACCGGCTCGGCCAGATTCCGCACGTTCCCATCTACGTCGACAGTCCGATGGCGCTGGCGGCGCTGCGCGTCTACCGGGATGCGATCGGCGCCGAGAGCCCTGAGGTCCGGCGGCTTCCTTTCGGCGCGGATCCCTTTGAAACCGGCGATTTACACGAGATGCGGACCGTCGAGGAGTCGAAGACACTGAACGACCCACGCTGGCCGTGCATCATCATCTCAGCGTCGGGCATGGCGTCCGGCGGCCGCGTGCTGCATCACCTCGAAGGCCTGCTGCCCGATCCTCGCAACACCGTTCTGATGGTGGGATACCAGGCCGTCAGCACCCGCGGCCGCGACCTCGTCGACGGAGCGAAGTCCGTCAAGATTCACGGACGGTACATCCCGGTGCGTGCCGACATCGTTGACGTGCCGACGTTCTCGGTCCACGCCGACGCCGACGAGATCCTCGCCTGGCTCGCGACGGCACCGCGGCCCCCGCAGACCTGCTACCTGGTGCATGGAGAGCCGCAGTCCTCCGCAGCGCTGCGCGATCGCATCGAGCGCGAGCTCGGCTGGACGGCGGTCGTGCCGAGGCAGGACGAACGGGTACTCATCGGATAGCCGGGCGGGAGGTCGGTCATGCACCAGACGTGGCGCCGGCTGCGCCGCATCATGGGCGTCCCGTCGACGCTCGTGCTGGCCGCCGCGAGTGCCTTCTACCTCCTGATCAACGCGATCACGTGGCAGACGGCCAAGTCCGACGGGGAGGTGGGCGTCTGGGCGGCAACCGGTGCAGCATTCATCCTCACGGTGGTGCTGCTCGTTCGTTACCACCGTCAGGTGGCGGCCGCGCTCGCACCCTCGCTGGACCGTCCCGGCTCCGACAAGCTCGCCGACCGCCGCGGGGCCGTGGTCGTCTTGGGCCTGGACTCCGCCGAGCCGGGGACGACGTTCTTGCGACTGCTCACCGTTGCCCGAGAGCTCGAATACCTGGCACTCGTGACGAGCCCGCAGGCCGTCCGGCGCGGAGTCGTGGCGAAGCTGGAGGCCCAGATCCAGCGCGCGCCGCAAGCCTTTGCGCACCAGCACGTCCGGCTTTGGGACCGCGTCCATGCTCAGACGATGGCCGATACGGAGCAGGCCGTGACCGAGGCCGTCAACTGGATGCTCCGGCACGGGCTCCACCCGTCACAGATCGTTGTCGACGTCACCAAGGGCCGCCGCCCGATGCAGTTCGGCGCGCTGATCGCAGCGGAACGGGCCCGCATCGAAGTGCAGTACCTGGCAGCCGAATGGCATCACCTCGACGACCGGCCGCTACCGGGATCCGCTGACTTCACGGTGGTTCACACGCATTGGGCGACGGCCGCGGCGGACGCCGAGCCCATTCCCGGTTAGGAAACGGCGGCTTCCGTCGAGCCGGTCGTCTGCGCGGCGTGCCGGGCGCGGATGTCGTCCATGTCGAGAGCCCGAACGGCCGCAATCACGTCCTCGAGAGCCGGCGCCGGCAACGCACCGGGCTGCGAGAACACCAGCAGGCCCTCCCGGAAGGCCATCAACGTGGGGATGGAGCTGATCCGGGCGGCTGCGGCGAGCGAACGCTCAGCTTCCGTGTCGACCTTCCCGAACACGACGTCCGGGTGGGTCACCGATGCCTGCTCGAAGACCGGGGCGAATCTGCGACAAGGGCCGCACCACGACGCCCAGAAATCCACCAGGACGATGTCGTTGCCGGCGATGGTCTGCTCGATGTTCGCCGCGGTGAGAGTGGTGGTGGCCACGGTTGCTCCTAGGTCGCTGGGTCATACCTCAGGGGGTATAACCCGGCCAGCCTCGAAGCCATTCCGGCGCGGCTGAGCAGGATCAGCCTGCCACCGCCCGCAGGTAGCGGCGGTATTCGGCACCGGTCGCGGCGGGGCCGGGATCGAAGCCGGCGACGCGCTCCACCGTGAGGTCGCCCACCCCACACGGGTGCTTGACGGTCACGAAACGGGTCTTCAGCAGCCGGCGGGCGATGGCGAAGAACATGAACTCAGCACTCCAGAGGACGGGCGACGATCCGCGATTGGCAGACGGTGGCCGGCCGATGCCGCCAGGAGCCGGCCACCGTCATGCACCTATCGGGTGTTGCCGGGCGGCTCGGTCATGCCGAACAGCCCAAGACGCCGGGACTTTGCGCCCGGCGACTCTGCTGCCGGCTAGCGGCGTACCCGGTAGGACAGATGCAGCACCCGGTCGCCCTGGATCACGGTGTGCGGGTCTTCCAGCAGATGCTGGGCGTCCAGGGAGCCGAAGTAGCGCTTGCCCGAGCCGAACACGACCGGCACGACGTCCATCGCCACCTCGTCCACCAGCCCGAGCGCGAGAGCCTGGCCGCCGATGTCCCCGGCGGTGAGCGCGACCGTGCCGTCGGCCGCATACGCGCGAGCCCGTTCGATCGCCTGCGTGATATCCGCGGAGAACTCATAGTTCGCCTCGGGGTGCCAGCCCTCCGGCTTCGGCCGGTGCGTCACGACGACCACATGGTCACCCGCCGGGGGCGAACCCTCCCAGCCGTTGGTGAGGTCGAACAGGTGCCGCCCCATCACGGTGGACCGGATGCCGGCCCACATCGGCTGCACGTATCCGGCCGAGACCGGCGAGACCCGAAACGGACCGCCCGGGGTGATGGGTTGATCGCCGTTGAAGTACCAGTCGAACAGCGGGCCCACGTCGTCGTGGCGATCGGCAATGAATCCATCGACGGAAACCACCGCGTGCATCAGGACGGTGCTCATGACATCTCCTGCCCTCGAGTCGCGTTCGTGCGTCCATTACGACGACCCTCGCGGCGAAGACTCATCGGTATCCGCAAGATCAGCCGGCGATCCCCTCGTGCTGCAGCGCTGGGCGCAGCGTGGTGGCAAACCACTCGCAGAAGCGGGCCTGCTCCGAACCGATCTGGACGAAGGCCAGCTCGGTGAACCCCGCGTCGGCAAAGGACTTGGCGGCTGAGACGTAGGACTCGACGTCCGGGCCGTGGGGAATCTGCTCCTTGAGATCCTCCTCGCGCACGAACTGCGATGCGGCATCGAATGCCTGCGGACCGGGGAGTTCGGCGTTGACCTTCCAGCCACCGCCGAACCAGCGGAACTGCTCGTGCGCCAGCGTCAGCGCCGCGGCGGCATCGGCGTCGTAGCAGCACCCGGCCTGACCGATCACCGGCTTGCCGCCTCCGCCGGCATCCGCGAACCGGCTGACGAGATCGCCCTCCGGCTCTACGGCGATCGCGATGTCGGCAAGTTCGCCCGCGATAGCGCAGGACTGCTGGCCCGACACGGCGACGCCGAGCTGGATGGAATCATCGGGCAGGTCGTACAACTTGGCGGCGGCGACGTCGAAGTGCCGGCCGCGGTAGTTGACGTAACCGCCGTCCCAGAGACCTCGAATGATCTCGATGGCCTCGCGCAGCCTCTCGTGCCGGACGTCGACGCCGGGCCAATCCGCGCCCACGACGTGCTCGTTGAGCCGTTCGCCGGCGCCCAGACCGAGCCGGAATCGGCCGTCGGCAAGCAATGCCACAGTGGCCGCCTTCTGCGCGACGACGGCCGGGTGGTAGCGGAAGGTCGGGCAGGTCACGTATGTCATCAAGCCGATGCTGCTGGTCTTCACGGCGGCAGCGCCGAGGACCGACCAGGCGTACGGCGAATGCCCCTGCGCCTCGAGCCAAGGCGAGTAGTGATCACTGATCACCGAGAAGTCGAAACCCGCCTGCTCTGCCAGGACGATGTCGTCGACGAGGTCCTTCGGACCGCGTTGCTCGCACATCATCGTGTAGCCGATCTTCATTCCGTCACCTCCGGATCACTCGCGTCTACGCGCAACCCATGCCCACTGCGACGAATTGCAAGCCCGGTTCGACCACGCTTGGGATGGGCTCTCCTGCTGTCTCAGGAAGTGCGGGAGTAGCGGAACAGAAAGCTCTTTGATACGAGTGGGTTTCGACTCGTTCAGCAACCGTGAGATCGGGTTCCGGCGAGCCTCGCCGGCGGCGTCCTGACGGCGGTCGGCGCCCCATAGAGGTTTAAGCTGCCGCCAGCGGTTCAAGAAAACTCACATACGGCCGGGCTGAGACTCACCCCAAGGAGCCGACCTTGAACGTGCTCAAGCGCATCCTCGGGGGGATGGACCGTTTCCAGCGGGCCCACGCCGGCGTCGGCGTGCCCTACGCCGTCGTCAAGAAGTTCGGCGACGACACAGCAAATCTGTACGTCGTCGCCCTGGCCTGGTACGGGTTCACCGCGATCTTCCCGCTGCTGCTTGCGGTGGTGACCATCCTCGGTTTCGTCGGGCAGAAGTCGCTGGGCAGCACCGTGGTGGACACGTTGCACAAGTTCCCGGTCGTCGGTGACAGCTTCAATCCCGGAAACGGCAGCCAGCTGCACGGCAGCACCGTCGGCCTCATCGTCGGGCTGCTGGGCCTGCTTTACGGTGCACAGGGCGTCACGCAGACGGCGCAGCAGGCGATGGCCTCGGTGTGGAACATTCCGCAGCTGGCCCGCACCGGCTTCCTGCCACGGCTCGGTCGCAGTTTCGCCGGCCTGGCGACCATCGGCGGCAGCTTCCTGCTGAACGCGCTCATCACCACCTACATCACGCGTTCCGGCGAGAGCTACGCGATCCGCATCCCGGTGCTTATCGGTCTGCTGGCGCTCAACTGCGCTCTGTACTGGCTGTCGTGGTTCATCCTCACTCCCAAGACCGTGTCGGCGCGGCGGCTCGTGCCGGGGGCGGTCGTGGGAGGCATCGCGTTCACGCTGCTGATCACCGTGGGAACCGGGCTCGTCCAGCATCAGCTCAAGAACACCTCGAACACCTACGGGACGTTCGGCTCCGTCATCGGCATCGTGGCGTTCCTGCTCCTGCTGTCCAAGATCAGTCTTTACGCGGCAGAACTCAACCCGGTCCTCGATCGCCGGCTCTACCCGAGGGCACTGCCGATGGGCGACCCTACGGAGGCCGACAAGAGGGTGGACTACGACCTCATCAAGGAGCAGCGGCGCCGCCCCGACGAGAGCATCGGGGTCGGCATCGGACCGGACTCCCAGCAGGAGGCCGCCGAAGATGCGCTCGACCGGGACGCATCCGAAGCGGCACAGCAGCGCTAGCCGGCGGTCAACGCCGGTGGCGGCTCAGACAGGCACTGGTCGCCGCTGCTGAGACCAAGGCGAGGCCAAGACTCGCACCGGCCGCATTTCGGTAGCGGGGCTGCGCCAGCACCACGGCAGCCATGCTCAGCGCGTGCAGAACATCAACGGCGCGCGAGGTTTCCAGTACACCTCGCGTCGGCCGGCACGTTTCGGCGACGGCTTGGATGAGGTAGCGGCTTCCGAGAACGCGGACGATCGACACGTGCGGCGGCTCCCCTGACCCGCTGACCTTCGCGGCGATCTGGCGCGGCCGTAAGACCAGCGCTGCGCCCGCGAGTCCGGTACACAAGCCGACGGCGCCCGTCACCCCAACCATCTGCGACATGAGCACTCCACCCGTCGGTCCTCCACCTAAGGGGTATCTGCTGCGCTGAGGCCGGCGTAAACGTCCGGAGACGAATTACCACGCGTCGCGCAACGATCGGCGCAGCACCTTTCCCGACGGCAAACGCGGTATCTCGGCGACGAAACGCACCTCGTGAAGGCGCTTGTAGCCGGCGAGGGAATCGGCGACCAGCTGCTGCAGCTCCGCGGCCGTGACCACCGCATCCGGCGCCAACGCGACGGCAGCGACCGCCACCTCGCCGGCCTGCTGTTCAGGAATGCCGAAGACCGCGCAATCGAGCACGCCCGGATGGCCGTGCAGCACCGCCTCGATCTCCGCGGGCGCCACCTGGAACCCCTTGACTTTGATCATCTCTTTTGACCGGTCGGTCAGGTGCACCCAACCCTCGGCTTCGAGCCATCCGACATCGCCCGTGCGGTACCAACCATCAGCTGTGAAGGCGAGCGCATTGGCCTCGGCAGGCAGGTAACCCGCCATCACGGAGTCGCTGCGCACTTGGATCTCGCCGGTCTCCCCCGGCGCCAGGATGAGTCCCGTCTCCAGCTCCGCCGCGCGAAGCCGGATGCCCTCCGGGGGCAGCCCGCAGGAGTCGAGCCGCCACGCGTCCGGCCGGTCCACCGGATTGACGGCGATCACCGGTACTTCGCTGGCACCGTAGCCACACAGCCAGCGCACGCCGGTGCGGGCGGTCACCCGCTCGGCGACGCTCGCGGTCACCGGGGTGGCGCCCCAGAGGATGTAGCGCAGGGACGACAGGTCGTACTGCTCCAGCCGCGGATGGTTGGCCATGGCGAGGGCGATGGGAGCCACCGCCATCTCCAGCGTCATCTTCTCGGCATCGATACGCCGCAGCACCTCGTCGAGATCGAACCGGCGATGCAAGCGGACGCAGGCACCGGCTTGCGCCGCCGCGAGCAGGTTCAGCAGACCGAGGATGTGTGACGGCGGGGTGGCCACCTGGAAACGATCATCGGGTCCCAGACCGAGCGTCTGCACCCAGTGCGCCGTCCCGCATTCGATCGACTTGTGCGTATGGCGCACGGCCTTGGGCAGCCCGGTCGTCCCAGAGCTGAAGACGAGGACGGCTTCGTCGCGGTCACCGACCGCGTCGCCCCCTGCAGCTGGAACCGGCTGATCCGCAATCGCAGCAGCGGTTTCTGGTTCGTCGAGGTTGACCACCGCTGAATCGCCGAGCAGGCCGCGCATCAGGTCGAGGGAGTCGGCATCGGCAACCGCCCAGCGGGCCTCCGTGACGGTCAGCGCGTGGCCCGCTTCCCGAGCCTTCCAGGCCGGGCTGATCAGGACCGCGGCGCCGCCCAGCCGGCTGATGGCATGAACGGCGATGACGAACTCCGGGCGGTTGGCCGTCATCACCGCCACCCGCTGTCCGGCCCGAATGCCCAGTCCTGCAAGGTGAACCGCGAAGGCATCGCAGGCCCGATCAAGCTCACCGAAGGTGATGCGCTCCTCCCCCGCAAGCAGGGCGGGACGGTCGGGGAAACGGGCCGCCGCGGCCCGCAGGCCGCGTGACATGTGCGCTGTCATGGTGTGCCGATCCGGTCGCCCGTCAACCGTTGCAGGAGCAGGTGCTTCTGCACCTTGCCCGACGGCGTCGCCGGCAGCTCGTCGGCGAAATGCCACTGCTTCGGCACCTTGTACGGGGCCAGCCGCTCGCGGCTGAACGTCTCCAGTGACGTGACGTCGGTAGAGCTTCCGGGTGCGCACCGCACCACTGCAACGACCGCTTCACCCCAGCGGGCATCCGGCACCCCCAGCACCGCGACTTGGGCGACGGCCGGGTGCTCGGCGAGCACCGCTTCGATCTCGCTGGGATAAACGTTGACCCCACCTGTGACAATCATTTCCTTGAGCCGCCCGGCGATCGCAAGATACCCCCGCTCGTCCATGGATACCAGGTCACCAGTGTGCAACCATCCGTCCGGCTCGATGGCTGCGGCCGTCTGCTCGGGATCGTCGAGGTAGCCGGCGGTCACGCCCACCCCGCGAACCTGGAGCTCGCCGACCTCACCGCAAGGCACGACACGGCCCCCCTTCGGATCGACGACCCGGGCTTCCAGATGCGGGAAGGGGCGCCCGACGGTCGTGGACTTGTCGATCGGATCGTCATCGGGGTAGGTCTGCGAGATGTAGCCGCAGGTCTCGGTCTGCCCGAAGATGATCGTCATCTGGACGCCCAGGCCGCGCTCGAGCTCTCGGACAAGCTCCACGGGGACGAGCGAGCCGCCGCTGGTGAGTGCACGCAGCGACGAGAAGTCCCGCCGGCCGAAGGTCGGATGGGCGATGACGTCGTGGAACATGGTCGGCACGCCGACGGTGTGCGTCGCCCTTTCGGTTTCGAGCAGTTCCAGGTGGAGTTCGGCGTCGAACTGCTCGACGAGCACGTGGGTGGCGAGCGCTTGCATCACCATGAACGTCACCGCCTGACCACCGACGTGATAGAGCGGGATCGTCCCGACGTAGACGTCACCCTCGGTGATGCCGAAGCGTTCGCCGCTGAAGCGTGCCGCGTTGGTCATCCCGCGGTGGGTGAGCATCACCCCCTTGGGCGTGCCGGTCGTACCCGATGTGAAGACCAGTTGGGCGACCTCGTCCGGCTCCGGAAACGGCAGCGAACCATCAAGGCCGGCGCCGGCACCGACCAGCTCATCCCACTGCTCGAGCCGGATCAGCTCGCGCAGCGCAGGCAGGCGAGGCTTCAGCCCGGACATCGTGGCCGCGAGGTCGTTGCCGCGATGGTCCGCCGCGAAGACCACGCCGGCAGCTCCGGAGCGGCCGAGAATGTGCTCGATCTCGCGGGCGCGGGAAAGCGGGTTGATGGGTACCAGGACCAGCCGTGCCATCGCCGCAGCGAACGTCAGAAGGCATGACTGCGTGCTGCTCGGCGCGAGCACGGCTATGCGCTCGCCGGGCTGAAACCGGGTTGCCAGCACCCGCGCGACGGCCTCCGCCTCCGCGTCCGCTTCGGCGTAGGTGCGCCGCCTCCGCTCGGTGGGAGCTGCCGTTCCCGCTACGAGGGCGATGCGGTGCGGAGCCCGCTGCGCGGCATCGCGCAGGATGCCGGCGATCGTCGTGTTCTGAATTGCCGCGCCTTGCGCCGGCCAGTAGGACTCGGTCAAGGTTGCTGGGCGAGGTACGTGTCGAGCGTCGCGTGGAAGTGGCGGATGCGGCTCTCCTGGTAGCGCGAGAGGGTGAGGCTCGGCCGTACCGACGCCCGCAATCCCCTTTGGATACGGGAGAACCGGGCGGTGTCCTGGTTGAAGACCTTGCCGAGCGCACCGAGCTCGGGCACGTCCGTCCACGACTCGTCCGGGCCGAGATAGCGGGTCGGGGCCGGGGCCGGCCGCCCTTCACCCTGCGGCACCGGGTCGAGCTTCATGATGTCCATGACGCAGGAGTCGGTGTCGTGACCGTTGGGGCGGAAACGGTAGACGAACGGGGTCAGGAATCCGGCCCACGGCATGAAGTTCGGGAAAAGGAAGTACTCGATGCCGTCGAGTGCCTCGGCATCGGTGATCTGGGAGAAATCGCGGCCGGTCCGTGACTTCAGCGAGGCGCGCACCCGCTCGGCCAGGATGGTACGAGCATTCGCACCCTCCGCGATGTCGATGCCCGGGTCGCGGCCGAACATCGCTTTGAGGATCGCCGCCTCGTCGATGTCGTCGATGTGCTCGCTCGACACCCCCACGGCGGTGATCATGCGGCTGACGCGGGGACCGTAGGAGTCGTATTCGGTGAGCGTGTCGGCAGCGGTGGGAAGCAGCTGCGGATGCACCGCGACGGTGTGGTACGCCTCGATGAAAGCCTCGAGGGCGACCTTCCAGTTGCACGGGAGCGTCCGCACCGCATGGGCCGTGAGGTACCGGTCCTGAAGCGGCCACTCGTCGAAGTGCGACGGCAGCTCGGCCAGATAATCCTCGAGCGGGGAAGCATCCGGGTCGAGGTTGACGAAGACGAAGCCGCCCCAGGTGCCGAGCTTGGCCTCGGGAAGCCGGAACTCGCCGGCCTCGACATCCGGAAAGTCCCACGCACACGGCATTTCGCGCAGCGATCCGTCCACATTCCAGGTCATCCCGTGGAAAGGGCAGCGGAACTGGCGTACGTGGCCGTCCTTGGTGCGCAGCTGGGTTCCGCGGTGCAGGCACGAGTTGTGGAAGGCGTGGATCTCGTCGGCCGCGGTGCGGACGACGATGAGCGACGAGTCGCCGATCTCGTAGACGATGGAATCGCCGACCTCGGGGATCTGTTCCTCGCGGCAGGCCATCTGCCACACGCGTCCCCAGATCCGCTCCATCTCGAGGCGATGGACCTCGGGGTCGAAGTAGACGCTCGGCGGAATGTCGGCGGGCTCTAGTGGGCCTACCGAGGTGGCCCGCAAACTTGCTGGTACTGCTCGGGTTTCGGCGTCCAACAGGTGCTGGTAATAGCGCTCGCCGCGGGCGGCGTCGGCGGCCTCGGCGGGGGTCATCGAGGGCGCCTCACGTGTCATGGCGATCCTCCCCCTTCTTCCGGCCGGACTTGCTGAGCCGCCATTCCGGCGGGAACTGGTCGTCATTGTTGCGGACGGCATTGCCGAGACCGCCTTCGTAGACGTCGCGATTCAGCGTCAGCTCCTGCGCGTCAGGACGAACGCGGCTCCCCATGGTTTCCAGCACCGCGGTGATGATGCTGCCCATGTACTCGCCCTGGTGCTGCTTCATCGTCTGGAAGAAGGTCTTCTGCATGACGACGGCATCGGTGGGACGGGAACGCGAGCACGCTGACGCGTACTTGGCCACCTCGTCCTCGAGCTGGTCGCGTGCTACGACACTGTTCACGAAGTTGCACTCGTACATCTCGTCGGCGGTGAACGGCCGGCCGGTGAAGACCATCTCCCCGAATTTGCGCATTCCCATCATCAGCGCCCAGGTCCACATGCGCGGGCCCCAGCCGACGTAACGGAAGGCGGGGTGGCCGAAGAGCGCGTCATCGGAGGAGATCACCAGGTCGGCGTCGGCCGCCTGATAGAAGTGCCAGCCGTAGCAGTAGCCCTTGACCTCGACGATGCTGATCTTCTTGAAGTCGGCGAGCGTGCGGCATCCCGCGCGGCCATCGGCGTACCACATGGCCAGGGCCGAGTTTCTGCGGTAGGAGCGCGGCGGCGGCCACGTCACCTCCGAATCGTCGACACCGAGCTCTGCGGCGAGAGCCGCCTCGGGGGAATCCTCCTGCAGCATCGCCACTTCCGGAAGGTCGGCTCCCGAGCCGAAGTTGTCACCCGAGCCCCGGATGACGAGCACCTTGACGTCGTCGTCGATGTTCGCGGCGTGCAGGAGCTCGGCGTAGCGCAGCCGCGCTCCGATGGTCACCGCATTCAGCTCGTCGGGCCGGTCGAAGGTGATCGTCGCGATCTTCGTCGAAGGATCCTTCTCGTACCGGACGATCTCCTCCGGCGAGGGCAGCTTGTCCTTCGCGGCTTCAGCCATTGCTGGGCAGGCCGAGGAAGTCGAACACGTTTTGGCTCACTATGCGCGCGGCCTGCTCCGGCCCGGCCGCAGAGACGACCGCAGCGAGTGACCTCTCCGAATAGCCGAAAGTGCTTTCGTTATGGGGGTAGTCCGACGACCACAGCACGCGATCAGGGCCTATCCGGTCGACCATCTCCAGGCCGAGCGGATCGACCATGAACGCCGAGTACATGTGGTTGTCCCAGTAGTAGCGGACGTCGTGGTCGATGTCGCGGTCGAGCATGTGGCGGAACGAGCGGTGCATGTGCTCGGCGTCCTGAATCGCCGGCAGCACCCAGTTGATGCCGCCCTCGAACCAGCCGACGCGCAGGCCCGGATGACGGTCGAGCAGGCCGCCGAGGATGTAGCGGCCGAACATCTCGCGGAACGGCGCGGCCTGGTGGACCATGCTGACCGCCAGCTGGTTCTCGGCGCAGGGAGAGGAGATGGGCCCCTCGCCGATGTGATGCGAGACCGGCAGGCCGGACTCCTCGATCGCTGCCCACACCTCGGACATCCGCGCGCTGTTGAAATCCACCGCTTGCCCGTCGGGGTGGACACCCGGCTTCAGCGGAAGCCAGAACGTCCTGATGCCGAGAGCCGCCGCCTCCGACACGGTACGACGCGCGCCCTCGCCGTCCCACCAGTTGATGAGGCCGACCCCGTAGAAGCGTCCGGCGGCGCGCTCCTGCAACTCGGCCAGGTACTCGTTGTAGATCCGGAAGCACATCTCGCGCAGCTCGTAGTCCGGCAGCATCATGAGTGCCAGCAAGGCGTTGGGAAACGCCAGCTCCCGGGTCACCCCGTCGGCGGCGAGCTCGGCCAGCCGCGCGTCGAGATCGCCCGTCGCGGCCCCGCGCATCTCGTCGTACTGCATGAGGACGTTGGTGAACGCCGGAGGCAGGATGTTCTTGCCGCCCAGGCCCAGGGTCCACGATCCGTCCTGGAAGAAGACCCGGGGCGCCTCTTCCTTGCGCGATGCCGGGAAGCGCTCGTAGAAGATGTCTTCGGACAGCGAGATGTGATTGTCCGCCGAGAAGACCTCGGTGCCCGGCGGCAGGGCGGTATCGACGCCGGCGGCGTGACCCTGGCGGGTCTTGGGGGCACCAAGATCGCCGCTCGGGTAGGTGAAGCCGTCTGAACGCTCCAGGGTCCGCGGGGTGGCTGCCATAAGGGGATCCCTTCTCCGCTTTCGGCGTGAGGTGGGCACGTCTTGTGATGCCCGGGCAATTTAGTTTGACGTCGTAACGCCTGTCAATGCTGCGGTGGGTCCGGGAAGAGGACGCGCCGCATGTAGCGGGCGACCACTTCGACGTATACGCCATCCGCAGCCCGGTGGTAGGCGGCCATCGGGCCGCGCTGGCTACCGGCGACACCGACGCTGGCGGCGCAGGGCATCCCGCGACGCTCCAGGGCGGCGGACGCCTCGGCCACGTCATCGACCCAGTAGCCGAGATGATGGGCGCTCGCCGATCCGCTCGCCAGGTAGAGCGTGCCCGGCACCGACTGCACCAGCTCCACGTGGTGCGGTCCCTCGGCCGACAGGGCGTACCGGGTCGCGACGACCGACGAGCCGTCAGGCGTGCGGATCTCCACCGTGCCGCCGCCGGTGAGCCAGGTGACCCCGAGTAGCGCGCCGTACTGCTGCTGCGCGGCTTCGAGATCGTCCACGACAAAGCCGGTGTGGTAGAGATCGGCGTGACTGAGCGGACTCTGCTCGGGCAAGGCGTGCCTCTTTCCGACGAAGGAGTTCAGGCTCCCGGCCGGGGCGGCCGGCCTTTCGGATAGGCCTCGGTGAGCAGCTCGATCAGCTGGCCATCCGGGTCACGGATCATCAGCGCGACGCCCAGATCCGAACTCTCGACGATGCTGCCGCCGCATTCCACGGCTCGCGCTGCAACGGCACGGATGCCGTCGACGGACACCGACAGGTGACTGAGGCCGGTTTCGCTCAGCGGCCGCTCGCGGCGCTGCACCTGCGCCTCCGGGGCACTGAAGTGCATCAGCTCGATCGCATAACCGTCGAGCTCGAGATAGCAGAGCCGCGCGGCGAGCGGCGGGGCGAGCCCCAGCAGCCTGCTGACAGCCTCGTCGGGCGCCGAGGAGTCCTCGTACCAGACGCGGAAGCCGAGCACGTCTTGATAGAAGCGCTTCGAGCGATCGAGGTCGCTGACGACGACCCCCAGATGGTTGCAGATCGGCATGGGGTCGCCCCTTCGTCAGCATTGACGCTCTTACGATATCAAACTAATCTCCCCGCCACCAGATACGGAAGCACTCCCTCGGCAGGATGACTGGCGGCAGTATGACGACGATGATCGCGGTTCCGGCACGGCCTGACTTCAGGCGCCTGTGCCAGGAACGCGGCGCACGGCTACGCGCCGTGATGGCCGAGCACGGAGTTGACGTGCTGGTGCTGCTGCTCAACAGCAACGTCAGCTATGCGACAGGGGTCTCGTGGCCGGTCGGCGATTCCGGTCGGGCCAACATCGAGCGGCCGGTGGCCGTCGTCCTCGCGGAGGACGAGAGCCCCCACCTGTTCGCCCAGCTTCCGCAGGATTGCGCGATCGACGTCGAGCTCGACGCCGACCATCTGCACGATGCGGTGTACCTGGACTTCGACGAGGGGGTCGAGCAGTTCGCCAAGGTCCTGGCGAGCCTCGCGCCGGCGTCAGCCGTCATCGCGGTCGACGACTTCACCGCAGCCATGCTGCGGGGGCGCGACCTGCTCGGGGTGCAGTGGCCGCCGAGAGCAGCCGGCGACGTCCTCGGGACGGCACGGCTGATCAAGACTCCCGACGAGCTCGCCTGCCTGCGCCACATCCTGTGGGTCACCGAGCAGGCGATGGTCGACGTGGAGGCGGCGCTCGCCCCGGGGAGGCGGCAGAGCGATCTCACCGCGCTCTTCCTGCGGCGCATCTTCGAGCTCGGCGCGGAGGCGAACATCCTCGACCCGATCTGGCAGGTGATGCCGAGCCGGCAGGCCGAGCTGCCCTGGACCGTCCACGGCGACATCGCCTGCCCGTTGCTCACCACGGAGCGTGAGCTCGCCACCGGTGACGTGCTCTGGGTGGACACCGGGATCATGTACGCCGGCTACCACTCGGACTTCGGCCGCACCTGGGTGGTCGGGCAGCAACCCTCGGCGCGCCAGCAGGCCCAGTACGAGAAGTGGCGGGAAATCAACGACGCCGTGACCTCCGTGATGCGCGCGGGAGTCACCGGCCGCGACCTCACCCAGGCCGCCATGGACGTCTGCGGCGGCTCGCGTCCGTGGATGTCGCACTTCTACCTCGGCCATGGCCTCGGCCTCGACAGCGCGGAGATGCCGTTCGTCGGCAGCGACCTCGGCGACGAGTTCGACGAGAGCCTCGTCCTCAAGGCCGGCATGGTGCTGGTCCTCGAACCGATCGTCTGGGACGAGGGCTACAGCGGGTACCGATCAGAAAACGTCTACACCATCACCGACGACGGGTGGATCAACATGACCGACTACCCCTACAGCCCTTATGGCGACTGAAGTCCTGCCCGACGACCGGGCACTCCGGGTCGCGCGCCGCGAGCGCGCCGTCGCGGCGATGAAGGGGCACGACCTCGACATCCTCGTACTCGGCCGTCCGGCCAATGTGCGCTACGTGGCCGGCGTTCCCTTGCTGTGGAACGCGGGGACGCGCGCCTTCGGACCGAGTTGCGTGCTGGTGCGCGCCACCGCGGACGTGTACCTGCTGAGCACCTGGGACGAGGGTGTCCCGGATGACATCCCGCACGACCATCTGTACGGGATCACCTGGAACCCGATGAACCTGGTGACGGTGCTCCAGCGGATCGGTGAGGCCAACGCGCCGCGCCGCGTCGGCGTCGATGCGCTGTCGCCGCTGTTCGCCCGGCTCCTGCCGATGGCGTTCCCATCGGCCGACCTGGTCGACGGCGAGCGGGCCATCGCCGAAGCACGCCTGGTGAAAACGCCTGACGAGGTCGAAGCCATCCGCGCCTCGATCGCCGTCGCCGAGGCCGCACTCGCTGAGGCAATCGGTGCGTTGCGGCCGGGGGTCAGCCGCCGCGAGCTCACCGGCGTCTTCATGGAGGCGATCGCCTTGCGCGGGGTCACGACCCCGGCCACGCAGGACGTCGTGCGCATCACGACCCAGCCACGCAGCGCCGATACCGACAGCATCGCTGCCGGTGATCTGGTGACGCTCGACGCCGGGGTGGTCGCGGGTGGCTACACCGGTGAGGTCGTACGCACGTGGGTAGCCGGCGAAGACGCCGCGCATGGAGCGTCGGCCGGCGTCTCGACGCTCTTCAAGCGCCACGACGAGTTGCGCGCGCGGCTGCTCGACGCCTGCCAGCCCGGAGCGTCCGGTGCAGCCTTGCTCGCCGCCTACGACGCGGCCAGCGAGAAGGTACCCGCCGGGCCGATCGTCCGTGGCCTCGGGCTCGGGCTGGACGAGCCCGTTGTCCTCCGCGACCTGCCGGAGACGGCAGCCGCACAACGCCTCGAGCCGGGTGCGGTCGTCAGCGTGACGAGCCAGGTGGCAGACCCTGACGTGGGGGTCGTGACCGGAAGTGACGCGCTGCTCATCACGTCGACCGGACCGCAGGTTCTCACCTCGAGCCCGGCCTGGAACCGGTAGGCGTATGACGGTCGTGCCGCCCGCGGCTGGGCCGCTTCAGGGCTTCGTCGTCGTTGACCTGTCCTCCGGCATCGCCGGCGCTTACTGCACGAAGCTGCTTGCCGATGCCGGCGCCGACGTCGTCATCGTCGAAGAGCCCGGCGGCCATCCGCTTCGCAGCTGGTCAGCGTCCGGTGCGACGATCGCGCCGGGGCACGACGGAGCGCTCTTCAGCTTCCTGTCCTGCTCCAAGGAAAGCGTCGTCGCCGACGCGGCGAGCGAGGCCGGCGTCAGCTCCATCGCCGGCTTGCTGGAAGCGGCCGATGCCGTCGTCTGGTCGGCGGGCTCGCGGCTGGCCGACCATCCGGGGCTTTCTCCGCAAGCCTTGCGCCGATCCCATCCGCACCTGACCGTCACCGCCGTATCCCCGTTCGGCCTGGACGGGCCATGGAGTGACCGCCCGGCCACCGACTTCACGCTTCAGGCCTGGTCCGGCGGCATCATCGGGCTCGGCCGCGGCGCTCCCGACACGCCTCCCATCAGCGTCGGCGGGCGGGTCGTCGAATGGCTCGGAGGCGTCCATGCCGCGATCGGCACGCTCGTCTCGCGGCTCCGCGCCGCAGCCGGAGCAGCCGGCGAACTGGTCGACGTCTCGCTGCTCGAAGTGGCGTCACTGTGCCTCACCTACTACCCCGTCACCTTCCATGACATCGCCGGGCGCCCGTATCGCTCCGTCCGGTCGGTGCCAACCCCTGGCGTCGAAGTCGCGAGCGACGGCTACGTCGGGCTCGGCACCGGCACCGGTCAGCAATGGCTCGACTTCTGCGTCATGGTCGGGCATCCCGAGTGGGCCGAGGACGAGTCGCTGCGCTACGACCGCAAGCCCATCGCAGCGCAGATTCACGAGTGGATGGCAAGCCACACCGGCCGCGAAATCCTCGAATTGGCAAGCGCTTTTCGCATCCCGAACGCGCCGATCGGCAACGGGGAGAGCCTTCCGAAGGAGGAGCACTTCCGCCAGCGCGACTTCTTCACCACCAACCCGCGCGACGGGTTCGTGCAGCCGGGCCGCCCGTATCGCTTCTCCCCCGGCCTGCAGCCACCGCCTGCGCCGGCACCGCGCCTGGGTGAACACACCGGCAAGCAGCGTCAGGCGCGCGAGCATCGGCCGTCGTCGAACGGCGCCGCTGCCCGTCCGCTGCCGTTGGCTGGGATCCGCGTCCTCGACATGACCGCCTTCTGGGCGGGCCCGCTGTGCGGGCACGTCCTCGCGCTGCTGGGCGCGGAGGTGATTCACGTCGAATCGCCGGTCCGCCCCGACGGCACGCGCCTGCTCGGAGGCCTCGCGTTCACCGACGATCAATGGTGGGAACGCTCGGGCATCTTCTCCGGCATCAACACCAACAAGAAGAGCGTGACGCTCGACCTCTCCGACGAGCGCGGCCGGCACGCGTTTCGCGAGCTGCTCGCCACGTGCGACGTGATGGTCGAGAACTACACGCCCCGCGTCCTCGAGCAGCTGGGTCTCGGCGCCGATGAGGTCATGGCCATACGGCCCGACCTCGTGATGGTGCGCATGCCAGGCTTCGGGCTCTCCGGGCCCTGGCGCGACAACCCCGCGTTCGCCTTCGTGATCGAGGACGCCGCAGGGCTCAGCTGGCTCACCGGGTTTGCGGACTCGACCCCGCTTTCCCCGTACTGCCTGGGCGACCCGGTCGCGGGCCTGCACGCGGTCGTCGCCATCCTCATCGCGCTGGAGCACCGGCGGCGCCATGGCGAAGGCGTGCTCGTCGAGGCAGCCATGGTCGAGGCGGCCATCAACGTGGCCGCGGAGCAGGTCGTGGAATTCTCCGCGTACGGCGCCCTGCTCCAGCGTGACGGTAACCACGGGCCTACGGCGGCGCCGCAGGACGTGTACCGCGCCGGCGACGTCGGCGGCGAATCGTGGGTGGCGGTCTCCGTCGCCACCGATGAGCAGCGAACGGCGCTTCGCGCGCTGCTGGCACTCCCCGCCGACGCGCCGAACCGCCGGATCGACGAGAGCCTGGTGGCCTGGTGCCGGCAGCGAACCAGCGACGAGATCGTCGAGCGGCTCTGGAATGCGGGAATCCCGGTCGGCAAGGTGCTGCAGCCCCATCAGCAGATCGAGCTGCCCCAGCTGGACTTCCGGCACTTTTTCGAATCCGTCGAGCACCCGGTCAACGGACCGGCCCGGCACAGCACGCTGCCGATCAGATGGTCGGCGGGACCCGAGCGGTTTCACGTCAGGCACGCACCGCTGTTCGGCGAGCACACCCAGGCGCTCCTCGCGTCGGTCGGCATGAGCGCCGACGAGATCCGCACCCTCGAGGAGGACCACGTGACGGCGACCAGCCCCACCACAGGTTCAAAGGTTGCTCGATGAACCGGCACGCCGGAGCGGCGCCGTGACCGCGCCGTCATATGCGCGTTCGTATATTGAGCCAATGTCTCGGCTCGAGTACGACCCGGCGGAGGCCTCGTACCGACACTGGCTCGAGCAAGGTTGGGACGAGTCCGCCGACGGAGTTGCAGCCGTCATCTCCGTGATGCGCACGTGGCAGATCCTGCTGACGCGGGCTAACGCACTGCTGCGGCCTCTCGGGCTGACGTTCGCGCGCTATCAGGTGCTGGGGCTGCTGCGCTCACGCCATCCCCTCACGCTCGGGCAGGTCGGCACCAGCCTGTGGATCACGCCGGGAACGGTGACCAGCTCCGTCGACCGGCTCGAAGCCAGTGGTTTCATCCGGCGCCTGCCGCATCCGACGGATGGCCGCACCGTGCTGGTCGAGATCACCCCCAAGGGCCGCAAGGTCGTCGAGAAGGCCGTGAAGCTGTTGAACGACGGCTTGTTCTCGTCGCTTCCGCTGTCCGCCCCGGAATCCGCGCAGCTCCTGCGGCTCATGAACAAGGTCCGGGCCGACGCCGGTGACGTCGTCGGAGCACCCGCACGCAACTCCCGGGCGAAGAAGCAGCCCCGGTGAGCGAGGTGAGCGCGGCGGCCTCCAGGTCCGTGCCCGATTCGCCGCCATCGGCGGAGGGTCCGGCACTCGACGTGTTCACCGACGTCTTTCGGGAATGGCTGCAGGCGCGCCGTGACGACCTCGCGGAACTGCTGGACCCGGGTAGCGACTTCGACGTCCGGGTGGCGAAGGCACGTGAGCTGCGCGGCGTGCTGTGGACCCACGATTGGGGCCGCTACGGCTGGCCTGCTGACATGGGCGGTCTCGGCGGCACCGTGCTGCACCGGGCCGTCGTCACCGAGGAGCTCTACCGCGCCGGCTGGACCGGGCCGACGGTCTTCGAGCACACCGAGATCATCGCGCCGACGCTGGTGCAGTACGCCCGGCCGGAGTTCGCCGCGCAGGTGGTTCCCGAGTTCCTGTCCGGCGCCGGGGTGTGGGCTCAGGGCTTCTCCGAGCCCGAGGCCGGATCCGACCTCGCCTCGCTTCGTACCCGGGCCGAGGTGGACGGCGACGACCTGGTCGTCAACGGCGCGAAGATCTGGACGACGTGGGCCAAGTACGCGGACTGGTGCCTGGCGCTGGTACGCACCGGCACCGCCGAGCAGCGCCACCGCGGGCTGACCGCGATCGCGCTCGACCTGCGTTCCCCCGGCGTCCGCGTCAGCCCGATCAAGCAGGGCAACGGCATCGAGGAGCTGGCCGAGGTCTCGTTCACCGACGTGCGCGTCCCGATGGGGCAGATCGTCGGCGACGTCGGCGGCGGCTGGCGCGTGGCGATGTACCTGCTTGCCCGGGAGCGCGGCATCACGTCATGGCTGCGGCACTGCATCTTTCGGCAGCGGCTCGCCGAGCTGGCGGCGATCGCGCCACCGGCATTCGATCGCCAGCTGGGTGATCTGGTCCTGCAGACCGCGGGCGTTCGCGCGGTGTCCGCGACGTTGCTGACCAAGGCGGCTGGCGGTGAAGAGCTCGGCCCGGTCGCCGCCTACGCGAAGCTGCTGTGGACCCGTACCGAGCAGGCGATGTTCAACCTGCTTCGCGAGATCGACGGTGAGCGGGTCGCGCTGCCGAGCCCGGATCCCAGCGCCGAATTGACCTACCAGGACTACATGTTCTCCCGCATCGTCACCATCTATGGCGGGTCACAGCAGATGCAGCTGATGACCGTCGCCCGGCACATCCTCGGGCTCGGAAGTACCTGATCGGCGTGCAGAAACACCTCTGCTTCGCATCCAACTCGCGTGAGGAGCCATCCACCCATGCCGCCGTACTCATCGCAAGAGCAGGCCGACATCCTGGAGCTGCAGCAACTTCTGGCGCGCTTCGCCGTCGGAATGACCCGGATGGACATCGGCGCCGTCCTCGCGGTCTTCACCCCGGACGGCTACTACAGCGCGTTCGGCGAGAAGTACTCGCTCCAGGACTTCCCCGCGCTGGCCCAGGCGGCGCCGAAGGGGCTGTTCATGACCGGCATGCCGCAGCTCGACATCGACGGCGACTCCGGAACCGGATACCAGCCGCTGTGCTTCGTCGATCAGACCAATCACGACATGAGGCTGGGGTGGTACACCGACACCTACCGCCGTACCGACGGCGGGTGGCGGCTGGCGACGCGCACCATGACCTTCCTGCGCCGTAGCGGTGAGCGGGATTCGGGGAGGGCGCATGACCCGCTGCGGCCCATCCCCTCAGCGTGATCTGACGCGGGGAGACGGCTTGCCTGCCGAGGTTCCACCGTCGACGGGCAGCACCATTCCGGTGACCTGCGCCGACCAGTCGCTCGCGAGATACAAGGCCGCGTAGGCCACGTCCAGCGGCTGCCCGTGCCGGGGTAGCGGCTGGTTGGCCTCGATCACCGGGGAGATGTCGTACGTCGTGATGCCCGTGGGGATGTGCGCCGGCGCAATGCAATTCACCCGTATCTGATGCGGCCCGAGCTCTACCGCGATCGACTTGCTCACGTGGATCAATGCGGCCTTCGCCGCGCGGTAGGACATGACGCCGCCGCCGGCTGTCACGCCACCGATCGACGAGATGTTGATGATCGAGCCGCCGCCGTGCTCCTTCATGTGCCGGGCGGCGCGCTGGCTGCCCAGCATCGCACCCAGGAGGTTCACGGAAAGGATGCGGTCGAAGTCGCGGAAGTCGTCGTTGAGGAAGCCGACGAGCGAGCCTGCGATACCCGCGTTGTTGACGAAGACCTGCAGGCCGCCGAACCGTGCGACGGCGACGTCGACCAGCGCCTGCACCTGCTCGGGATCGGCGACGTCGGCGCGCTCGAACGCAGCCTTGTCGCCGAGCGCGCTCGCCACTTCCTCGCCGCGCTCGGCGTCGATGTCGGCAAGCACGACCGCGGCTCCGGAAGCCACGAAGAGCTCTGCCGTCGCCCGGCCGATCCCGCCGGCCGCGCCGGTGACGACGGCAACCTTGCCGGCAAGTACGTCCTGCATCGGCTCACCCTATTCTTACGCCGACGTCGATATCTAAACTGTGCCCATGGCTGAGACGCTGCGCAGCGCCGACTACGTCAGCTACCGCGACGCTGCCGCGGCCATCCTGTCGCGCCATGCGGGCGTTGCGGCGACCGATGCGTTCGGTCTCGCCGACGTCTTCGAGGGCGATGACTTCAGTCCGGCCTTCGCCTTTCTCGAGGCGCAGGGCACGACGGGTGCCGTGACACCGGCCCTGTCGCTGCTGGCGCTCGGCGGTGCGTTCGCCGCCGACTCACCAAGGCTCATGGCGATGCCTTTCGGCCGTGGCGAGCACGTCGCCGTGGCGGGCCTGGTCGAGGATGCGACCGTCGTGACCGACCGGCTGGGAGCCGGCCTGGTAGGTATCGGCGACGCGAAGCCGGTGCCCGCCGGAGGATCGCACGCCGATGATTACCTCACGCTTTTCGATACGAAGGCTCCCGTCGCGGACGTGCTGGTGCCCGAATCCAGCATGGCGGATCTTCGCCCGCGGTTGCTGGCCCGCGCACGTCTCGGCGCCTCAGCCGAGATCCTCGGCGTGTGCGACCGGCTGGTCGAAGACGCGCTCACGCATGTGAAGGCACGGCGGCAGTTCGGTCAGGCGCTGGCGGAGTTCCAGGCGATCCAGCACCTGCTCGCCTGGGCGGCCACCGAGGTTCATCAGCTGCGCTGCCTCTTCGACATCGCCGTTCATGCAGAGGCCGGCGGCGCAGCCGATCCGGCGCTCGCCGAGACGGTCAAGGCGCTCGCCGGGCGCGTGCTGCACACCGTTACCCAGACGGCGATCCAGGTGACCGGAGCCATCAGCTTCACCTGGGAGTACTCGCTCAATCAGCTGCACCATCGCGGGCTGCTGCTCGACCAGCTGGTCGGATCATCCGCTGAGCTCGTCACGGTGCTCGGCGAGCGCGCCCGCACCCGGCGGACCCTGGAGCCGCTGGTCGAGCTCCCCGACCTGCTCAGCTGAAATCCGCCCCCACCTATGAGGGATTGCCCTTTACCCTGCCGCGCACAGCGAATAGTTTGACGTCTGAATAGTTGAGGGATCTGGTCTGGGAGGTGAGCATGGGTCTGGAGGAACGGAACTTCTTCGCTGACCGGGCTGTCCAGGACGACCCGTACCCCTACTTTGCGGCGCTACGGGAGCTGTCACCGATCTGGCAGGAGCCGCATTACGGCGTCTTCATGGTCACGGGATACGACGCGGCGCGCGCCGTCTACGCCGATGCAGCGAACTTCTCGTCCTGCAACGTGGTCAGCGGGCCGTTCAAGAAGTTCCCGGTGCCCCTCGAGGGCGATGACGTCAGCGAGATCATCGAGAAGTACCGCGACGAGCTGCCCTTCAGTGATCAGCTCCCTTCGTTCGACCCGCCCAAGCACAGTGCCCACCGCGGGTTGCTGACGAAGCTGCTGACGCCGCGGCGGATGCGGGAGAACGAGGAGTTCATGTGGCGGCTCGCCGACACCCGGCTCGGAGAGCTGCTAAAGGAGCCGGAGAGCGAATTCATCCACGGTTTCGCGGAGCCCTTCACGCTCTCGGTCGTCGCCGAGCTCGAAGGCGTGCCGGAAGCCGACCACGACCTGTTCCGCAAGCGCCTTTCGGCGCCACCTACCCAGCTCGAGCAAAAGCCCCTCGAGTTCCTGTACGGGCAGTTCTCCTCCTACATCGAGGATCGCCGGAGCACTCCGCGCGCGGACATCATGACGGCGATGGCCACGGCGAGGTTTCCCGATGGCGGGGTACCGGAGGTGCACGACGTCGCCCTGCTCGCAGCGAACCTGTTCGCCGGCGGTCAGGAGACGACGGTGCGGCTGCTGTCGTTCGCGTTGCGGCTCATCGCTGAGCGCCCTGATCTGCAAGCGTTCCTGCGCACGGACCGGGAGCGGATCCCGGGCTTCATCGAGGAGACCCTGCGCTACGAGAGCCCGCTGCGCAGCCAGTTCCGCATGGCCCGGCGGAGGATCACGGTCGCCGGCGTCGACATCCCGGCGGGCAGCAACCTGCTGCTCCTGCCCGGCGCTGCCAACCGTGACCCGAGCGCTTTCCCCAACCCGGACCTCTTCGACCCCGAGCGCAAAGATGCCCGCAACCACGTGACGTTCGGGCACGGCGCGCACCTGTGCCTGGGTGCGCACCTGGCCCGGGCCGAGGGGCGGGTCACCATCAACCGGCTGCTCGACCTGACCACCGACATCCAGATCTCGGAGAAGGTCCACGGCCCGGCGGGCGACCGGCACTACGACTACCTGCCGACGTTCTTCCTGCGCGGCTTGCGCAGCCTGACGGTCGGCTACCTCACATAACGACGTCACGTAGCGGCGACGCCGGCGCGCTGCGTCTGGGCGACACCTGGCACGTCAATACGTGCCCGAACCGACGCAGCCTCCCGGCCTACGCACGGCAGCGGTAAGGCAGTCGACCCCCCCGTACTTGCCGTGGTTTCTGTCGGTGGAGGCCGATAGAATCGAAAGTATGTTCGAGACGCTGACGCCTAACGGGATCATGGCCGCGGCGCTAGACAACCCGGCCGAGCTCACCGGCAACGGCCCCATCCCCGCCCCACTCGCCCGGGCCCTGGCCGCCGACGGAAAGTGGCGGCGAATGATCCTCGACCCGCAGACCGGTGACCTGCTCGACCTCGGCCACACGAGTTACAAGCCGACGGCCGCACTGTCCCGGTTCGTCAAAACCCGAGACCGGACCTGCACCTTCCCCGGCCCAACCGCGCCGCCGTACACGGCGACCTCGACCACAAACGCCCCTACCGCGAAAACGACCCCGCCAGCGGCACCACCGACCGGGCGAACCTGCACCCACCGTGTCCGAACCATCACACTCTCAAACACAAAGGCCGCTGGACCCTGCGCACCAACCCCACCACCGGCCGACGCAGCTCCGAGCAGCCCCACCGGCCACACCTACCACATCGAAGCCGTCGACCACCGCAGCCCGGTCGCCGTCGTCGACCAACAGACCCCGCCGCCGAAACCCACTGCACCCAATGACGTTTCAGACGTCTGCCCCTTCTCATTCAACGAGGACGACCGCCGCCGGGTTTTGCTTCGAACTGCTCGGGCAGGCCGAAGAACAAGACCGACAGAAAGAGGGATCTCATCAATGACGATGGGGCTGTCTGACCGCTTGAACGCCGCTTTGGACGCCGACTCTGCGGGCAGCTTCGCCGAATCACGGTGGCTCGCGCTGTCCCGGGTTCCTCCGGCCGGCCGGGCTGATCGGCTGCTCACGTTGCTGACGATCTATGACCTGCACACGGCCCCGCTGCAGCGGCTGGGCACGCGTGCGCGCTGGGCCGGCCATCCCGCCTTGGCCGCCCTCAGAGCCCCCTTGGAGCAGGAGTTCATCGCTGAGCTCGATGCCGCCACCGCAACGTTGACGACCGACGGCGATCCCGTCAAAGCCATCCGCGGCCTCGCCGCAAAGGACCGCCTCCCAACGGTTTACCGCCGTGTCGCCAGGCACGCCTCCCTGGACGAACTGCGCCGGTTCATCGCCGTCGAAGGCGGTCCGGACGGCGGGTTCGACGACCTGGTCGCGCTGTGCCAGGTCGGGCTCTCCGGAGCTCCCAAAATGGAAATGGCCCGCAATTATTGGGAGGAGATGGGCAGCGGCAATCCGGCCGACGTCCACACCGACCTGCATCGGCAGATGGCCGCCGCCCTGCAGATTCCAGACTTGGCAAGCAAGTCCATGCCGGAGCCGGCGCTCGCCCGCGCGGCGCTCGGCGGCCTGCTCGCCACCAACCGGTGGCTGCAGCCGGAGATGATCGGTGCGCTCGGGCTCATCGAGCTGCAAGCCGGGCCCCGGTGCCGGCTCGTTCTCGAAGCCTTTCACCGGCTCGGTCTTCCTTCCGAGGCCGGCGCGTTCTACGCCGTGCACGCCGACGTCGACCCCCGGCACGGCAAGGACTGGCTGGAGCAGGTCATCGCACCGCTGGCGGCGGAGGCACCGGAGTGGAGCGAGCGGATGGTCCGCGGGGCCGCGTGGCGCTGGGCGGTCAACGCCGAGCTGTTCGACGCGCTCGGCGAGGACCGCCCCCTGCCTCTCGCTGCCTAGCCCACGGCGAAGTCGAACCGGTCCAGGTTCATGACCTTGACCCAGGCCGCAATGAAGTCGTCCACGAAGTCCGACTTCGCATCGGCGCTGCCGTACACCTCGGCGATGGCGCGCAGCTCCGAGTTCGAGCCGAAGACCAGGTCGACGGCCGTCGCAGTCCACTTGAGCGCACCGCTCGACCTGTGGCGACCCTCGTAGCCGCTCTCGGTCGTCGCTGACGTCTTCCACTCGGTTCCCATGTCCAGCAGGTTGACGAAGAAGTCGTTCGTCAGCACGCCAGGGCGATCGGTGAGAACGCCGGCTGAGCTCCCTGTGCCGGTCACCCCGAGAGCGCGCAAACCCCCGAGGAGCACGGCCATCTCGTCGGGAGTGAGCCGCAGGAAGGAGGCCCGCTCCACGAGCAGCGTCTCGGCGGGCAGCTTCTCCCCCGGCTGCACGTAGTTGCGGAATCCGTCGGCCCGCGGCTCGAGGACGGCGAACGACTCCACATCGGTCTGCTCCTGCGTCGCGTCGGTACGGCCGGGGCTGAACGGAACGCTGACCGCGTGGCCGGCGTCAGCCGCGGCCTTCTCCACAGCCGCGCCGCCGGCCAGCACGATGAGGTCGGCCAGCGAGATCTTCGTGCCGCCTGTCGCCGCACCGTTGAACTCCTGCTGGATCTGCTCCAGCTTCGCCAGGACGCCGCTCAGCTCCGCCGGATTGTTGACGGCCCAATTCCGCTGTGGTTCCAGGCGGATCCGGGCACCGTTCGCGCCGCCGCGCTTGTCGGTACCGCGGAAGCTCGCCGCCGATGCCCACGCCGTCGTTACCAGTTGCTGGATGGTCAGCCCCGAGTCGAGAACCCTCGCTTTCAACGTCGCGACGTCCTGGTCGTCCACCAACGCGTGGTCGACAGCCGGGACCGGGTCCTGCCACAGCTGGGGCTCGGGCACCCACGGGCCGAGGTAGCGCGAGAGCGGTCCCATGTCCCGGTGCAGCAGCTTGTACCAGGCCTTGGCGAAAGCCGTGGCCAACTCTTCGGGATGCTCCAGCCACCGCCGGGCGATCGGCTCGTAGACCGGGTCGAAGCGCAGCGCGAGATCGGTCGTCAGCATCGTCGGCAGCCGGGTATCGGAGGGATCCTGCGGCCCCGGAATGCTGCCGGCCCCGGCTCCGTCCTTGGCCTGCCACTGCCAGGCGCCCGCCGGGCTCTTGGTCAGCTCCCACTCGTAGTTGAAGAGGTTCTCCAGGAACCCGTTGGACCACCGGGTCGGCGTCGAGGTCCAGACGACCTCGAGCCCGCTGGTGATCGCATCAGCGCCCTTGCCGCTGCCGTACGAGCTGATCCACCCGATCCCCTGCTGCTCGATCGGCGCGCCCTCCGGCTCGGGGCCGACGAGGTCCGCATTGCCGGCGCCATGCGTCTTGCCGAAGGAGTGACCGCCGATGATGAGCGCGGCCGTCTCCTCATCGTTCATGGCCATCCGGGCGAACGTCTCGCGGATGTCACGCGCTGCGGCGACCGGGTCAGGCGTGCCGTTCGGACCCTCCGGATTGACGTAGATGAGTCCCATCTGAACGGCTCCGAGCGGATTGGCCAGGTCGCGCTCGCCGCTGTAGCGCTCGTCGCCGAGCCAGGTGTCCTCCGCGCCCCAGAACACCTCTTCCGGCTCGAAGACATCCGTCCGGCCGAAGCCGAAGCCGAACGTCTGAAATCCCATGGATTCCAGCGCGCAGTTGCCGGCGAAGACGAGCAGATCGGCCCAGGACAGCCGGCGGCCGTACTTCTGCTTGACAGGCCAGAGCAGGCGCCGGGCCTTGTCGAGATTGGCATTGTCCGGCCAGCTGTTCAGCGGCGCGAAACGCTGCATACCCGCACCCGCACCTCCGCGACCGTCGGCGATCCGGTAGGTGCCCGCCGCGTGCCAGGACAGCCGGATGAACAGCGGCCCGTAGTGACCGTAGTCAGCCGGCCACCAGTCCTGCGAGTTCGTCATGACATCGATGACGTCACGCTTGAGCGCCTCGACGTCGAGCCCCTGGAACGCATTCCGGTAGTCGAAGCTCTCCGGGTACGGACCGGCGTGGCGCCCGTTCTGGCGTAGCACCGAAAGCTCCGGCTGATTGGGCCACCAGTCACGGTTGGACCGCGGCTGGGTCTGCTTGGGTTCGGGAGCCTGGATGACCGGGTTCTCGCTCTCGGACACGGCGAGCCTCCTTCTACTGTCGAGGGTTAACAGCGCATTCGGGGCATCGGCCCCAGTACATGACTTCGGCCTCGTCGATCTCGAATCCGGCGGCGTCCGCGGGCTCGAGGCACGGCACCTCGCCAACGGCGCAATCAACGTCGACGGTCCGGCCACAGATCCGGCAGATCAGGTGATGATGGTTGTCGCCGACCCGGGCCTCGTAGCGCGCCGCTGATCCCGCGGGTTGGATGCGCCGCAGCACTCCCTTTTCCGTGAGTACGGCAAGGCTGTCGTAGACCGCCTGCCGGGAGATCGCTCCGAGGTCCGACAGCACAGCCTGATAGATCTCGTCGGCCGTGCGATGTGGATGGCTGGACAGCACCCGCAGGATCGCCAGCCGCTGGGCGGTGACCTGCAGCCCGTGCGCCCGAAGAAGCGCCGGCGCATCCACGTCAGCCCCTGACGCGCCGCCCCGCCGGCTCTCGATCGACATGCCAGCACTTTAGCGGCCAATTCTGGACTCTGTCCAGATGTTGGCTATGCCCAATCTTGACGGCTTCATCCGAGCGGGCCGCGCGGTCGAGCGCACCTCTTTCCGGCGGAGACCAAGGTCCCGGGACTGCTAGATACCCCGCGGGGTATCTGCTACCTTGGGGTCCAGGCGCTTCCCAAGGTCACGATCTCGCACTGCAACCCGTCCGACCCAACAGTTGCAACTGAAGGAAATCGATGAGTTCTTACGGCATCGCCCTCACGCTGGAAGCGAGCTACGCCGAGAGTGTCGAGCGCGCGACGACGAAGACCAAGCTCGGCGTCGTCCTCGCCCCGAACGAGGTGAGTTCGTGACCGGCGACATGTCGGTGCGCCACCTCGGCGGCGATCGCTTTGCCGTCGAGATGCGTGGCCACACCGTCGTCGTCGATCAGCCAGTGGATGCGGGCGGGGAGGACACCGCCCCCACACCGACCGAGCTGTTCATCGCCGGGTTGGCGAGCTGTATCGCCTTCTACGGCAGGAGATTCCTGGCCCGCCATGACATCGACGCTTCGGGTCTGCAGGTCGCGGCGAGCTACGAGCTCGGCGGCCGGCCGGCACGCGTCACTGCCGTCACCGTGCAGATCACGCCGCCGCCCGCGCTACCTGCCGAACGCCGAGCCGCCTTCCTGGCCGTCGCATCGCACTGCACCGTGCACAACACCTTCGAGCAGCCTCCGCCGGTCGACATCACTCTCACAGACGAGGAACCCTCATGAGCACCGCGAAGAGCCTCGACGCCCCGGATCGCACGCTCACGCCTGAGCACGCGCGGATGGAATTCGTCACCGTCGAAGGGGCGACCATCATGCGAGCCACGCACGAGCCGGGCTGGCGCTGGTCGACGCACCTGAAGCCGGCGACACAGAACGAGTCCTGCCAGATTCCCCACACGGGCGTCGTCGTCTCCGGTCACATTCACTTCACCATGGACGACGGTCAGGAATTCGACCTCGGTCCCGGAGACGCCCACTCGATCGGTCCGGGCCACGACGCCTGGACGGTAGGCGACGAGCCCTGCGTCATCCTCAACTTCATTCGCTCGGACGGGTCCTAGGCCACTGCGCGGGTCCGGCCACCCGCGTGGTTCTGTTGAGGCGTGCGACGCGAGGCACCGGTACGGATCGGCGCCGGGCAGGGAGCCTTCGGTGAGAGCCCGGAGCTGATGCTGTCCGGGCTGCGAGCCGGCGTCGACTACCTGGTCTGCGACTCGCTGGCCGAGACGACCAGTGCGTTCTTCGCCCTCGACCGCAAGCACGACGAGGCGGCGGGATACGCGCCCGACCTCACGGCCCGCGTCGCCCTCGCCCTGCCGTGGATCGCTTCCGGCGCCACGAAGCTGATCACCAATGCGGGTGGTCACAATCCTCTCGCCGCGCACCAGGCGGTGGTTGCGGCGATTCGCGCGGCCGGACACGGCAGCATCAGCGGGATCAACGTCGCGGTCGTGTTCGCGGAGCCGCCACAGGACGCACCCGGCACGTACGGTCCGAGGGCCGACGCGTTTGCCGAGCAGGTCTACCTCGGGGCGGCCGGCATCGTGCGCGCGCTCGAGCGCGGCGCACAGGTCGTGCTCACCGGCCGGGTCGCCGATGCGGCGCTCTTCCTGGCTCCTGCCGCCTACGAATGGGGCTGGGGCTGGCAGGACTGGGATCGGCTGGCCGGCGGCACCGTCGTCGGGCACCTGCTGGAATGCTCGGCCCAGGCGTCGGGTGGCAACTACTCCGGCGACTGGTGGAACACCGTTGACCTCAGCCGCATCGGCCTGCCCATCGCCGAGGTGGAGCCCGACGGCAGCGCGCTGCTCACCAAGCCGGCCGGCTCCGGAGGCCGCGTCTGCTTCGATACGGTCCGCGAACAGTTGCTCTACGAGGTGCACGACCCTGGCGCCTACCTGACGCCCGATGTCGTGGTCGACCTGACCACTGTGGAACTCACCGACTTCGGCGACGACCGGGTACGCGTCACCGGCGCCCGTGGCCGGCCGCGGCCGGAGACGCTGCGCGGCCTGTCGTTCTCCGCCGGCGGATGGGCGGGCGAGGCTGTCTTCACCTATTGCTGGCCGGATGCGGGCGCCAAGGGCCGGCATGTGGCAAAAGGCCTGCAATCGTTGACCGTTTCGCGTGGCCTGGACGTCGACGAATGGCTGGTAGAGCAGTTCGGCGGCGACGGCTTCTGGATGGGGATGCGCGACGAGCGCGATGGCAACGCCGGCGAGCCGCGGGAGGTCACCACCCGGCTCGCCTGGCGCACCCGCGACCAGGCCACGGCAGCGGCGGTGCAGCGGCTGGTCGGGCTGGTCGCGCTGAGCGGACCGCCGGGGCTGCAAGGCATCGGACGTCGCCGCCGCGGTCCCAACCCGCCGGCCGAACTCGTCGACATCGCGCCGTTCCTGGTCGACCGCGCCGTCGTCGAGCGCGACCTGCAGGTCCTGGTGACGCCGGTGAGCGACACGTGACCCGAGTCCAGCTCCGGTCGCTGTGCGGCGCCCGCTCGGGCGACAAACTCGACGTCAGTGATGTCACGCTCTTCGCCGACGATCAGGAGACCTACGAGGCTTTGTGCGAGGTGGTGACGGCCGAAGTGGTAGCGAAACACTTCGGCCCGCTCGTCACCGGAAACGTCGAGCGCTACCTGGTGCCGAACGTGTGGGCGCTGAAGTTCGTCATGCACGGCGCGCTGGGCGGTGGCGCGAGCGCCGGCCTGCGCAGCGACGGCCAGGGCAAGACCCACGGCCTTGCCCTGCTGCGGCTGTGGGTGGACGTTCCTGATGCCGTCGCCGAACGCGCCCGCCGTCCGCGTCATCCTGAATCAACCGGCCCGGCGTTGTAGAAGGTCCACCAGAAAGGCCCGCTGATGCTCCCCGACGATGCCCGCGTCATTTCTGTCGACGACCACATCATCGAACACCCGAAGGTCTGGGAGGACCGGCTGCCCTCGCACCTGGTCGAGCGCGGTCCCCGCGTCGTCTACGAGGACGGGGTCCCGATCTGGTACTACGACGGGCACCGCCACGCGCCGCTCGGTCTCGATGCCGTCGCCGGCGACGATCCGGAGGAATTCAAGCTGGATTCCAAGGCTTTCGAGCGGATGCGGCCCGGCTGTTACGACCCCGTCGCCCGGCTTCGCGACATGGACGAGGACGGCATCGACGCCTCACTCGCGTTCCCCCAGTTCCCGCGGTTCGCCGGCCAGGGCTTCACCGAGGCACCCGACCGCGACCTCGCCCTGCTGTGCATCCGCGCCTGGAACGACTTCGTGCTGGACGAGTGGTGCGGCGCCGACCCGAACCGGCTGATCCCGCTGTCGATCGTGCCGATGTGGGACGCCGAACTCGCCGCCGCCGAGGTACGCCGCACCGCCGCGCGGGGTTCGCGCGCCATCACCTTCAGCGAGAACCCTGCCGCGCTGGGACTGCCGTCGTTCTGGTCCACCGATTGGGACCCGCTCTTTGACGCTTTGGAGGAGACCGGCAATCCGCTGTGCCTGCACATCGGCTCGTCCTCGCGGCCGATCGTTCCGCACAGCGACGCGCCCATCGCCGAGATCATCGCGCTGCTCGGGCTGCTCTCCATGCAGGCCCTCGTGGACCTCCTGCTCTCGCCGCTCTTCGACCGCCATCCGCGCCTCAACGTGCTGCTGTCGGAGGGAGGCATCGGCTGGGTGCCCTACATCCTCGAACGGCTCGAGCAGGTGTACGACCGGCACCGCCACCACAGCAAGATCAACGTGAGCGCCTCACCCACCGAGTCGTTCCGCGAGCACGTGTGGACCTGCTTCATCCGCGACGAGGCCGGCCTCGAGGCGCGCCATCGCATCGGTGTCGACAAGATCATGTTCGAGGCCGACTACCCGCACTCCGACTGCGTCTGGCCCAACAGCCGGTCGTCGCTCGCGGAGCAATTGCGCGACGTGCCCGACGACGAAGCGCGCCTGATCGCCGGTCAGACCGCTGCCAAGCTGCTGCGCATCTGACGAGCCGGATTCAGGCGGGCCGCCAGCCTCCTGGCGCCGGCGCGAAGAGGTCAGGCAGGCAGGCCACCGCGGTCGGCGAGCCGGCGCGCCGTTGGCCTCACAGCCGGGGAAAAGCTTGCGATAAGGCTCATAGTCGACAATCGCACGGGGTACTTGGCATTTGCCTGGCCTAACCACCGTCGAGCTGCGGAGGCTCCTCAGCGTGATCTACGTGCTCGGAATCGCGGCCTCCGCATTCCTGGGCGTCGGCTGGGTGATGCAGCAGCGCGTCGCGGCCCGATCGCCCGGGGTCCAGCGCCTCGGCTGGGAAGCCATGCGCGTGCTCCTCCGCAACGTCGAGTGGTGGGGCGGCATCGCCGCGGCAGCGATCGGGCAGACACTGGCGGCGTGGGCGCTGCAGGACGGCCCGATCACGCTCGTCGAACCGCTGATGGTGGCGTCACTGTTCTTCGCGTTCGCGCTGTCAGCAGCGCTGGGCCGCCATCGCATCTGCCGCCACGAGGTCATCGGCACGCTACTGCTCGCCGCCGCGGTCGCGATGTTCCTCGCCGTGGCGCACCCGCGGGCCACCGGCAGTTCGTTGCCCACGCTGTTCACCTTGATGCTGGCCACAGGAGGAGCCTGCGGAGCAGCGCTGCTCATCGTCGTCGCCAGCCGAGGAGTGCGCCGCCGCCACGTCGCCGTCGCGACGGCCACCACAACGGCCGCCGCTGCCGGGATCTTCTACGCGCTGCAGGACGTGGCGACCCGCGGCGCGATCGTCGCCGCTCACCACGGCGGCCTTCTCTCGCTCCTGCACCTGGCCTGGCCGTACCTGCTGCTCTTCGGCGCGACGGCCGGCGTGCTTTTCGCCCAGGAAGCGTTTCGTGCGGCGCGCCTCGACTGGTCCCTCCCGCCGACCGCGGCCATGCAACCGCTCGCCGGCGTGGCACTCGGCGTCGGCGTGCTCGGCGACCACATCACCGCCAGCCCGCTGCAACTGGCTGTCGAGGCATTCAGCATCGTGGTCGGCATCGCCGGCGTGATGGTGATGGGCCGACGCATGCGCGATATGCACCACTCCTGGGGCGGTCCTGGGCACTGGTTTGCCACTGCCGGCGAACGGGCGGCACCGGCTGACACGCTGCCGGAATCCCGCCGCGACGCCGAGACGAGCGCCGGCGATGTCGCCCGCACCCAGACTTAGTCCCGGCGACGGCTCAACGAAAGTCCAACGGGGCCGACAAAAAAAGCGAGTCGTTCTCCGGCGCCCATCACCCACTGTGAGCAGGGCGGGGGCGAAAATCGCCCAGGACCTGGAAGGCAAACTGATGACCGACAACGCTCCGTCCAACACCCTCGTGGTCAAGCCGCGTACCGAGGCCGACGAGCAAACCCTCACGGGGACGCAGCTCAGCCTGACGACCGACGATCTGGCCCAGCTGCTGGACGTCAAGGAAGCCCAGCGCGACCGCGCCCACACGCTGCTCGCCCAGGCGCAGGAGCAGCTGTCAGCGGCCCAGCGTGAGGTCGAAGAGGCCGAGGAAGGCCTCGCCGTCGTGGACGCGTTGGCCAAGCGGGGCCAGGGCGTCGTCGCCACACTGGCGTAAGCACCCGGCAGGGCATCCACAACGCTGCCCTTCCGGCACAAGCCGGACAATCGCCTGAGCTCCGCCGTTGCTCGGGCTACCCAGCCGCCATGACCGGATCCCATACGGTCGCCGCCCGGATCGGATGCCCGCTACCGCCTCACCGCGAGTCCTATGACTGCGGAGCTGCGGCGTCTGTGCGCGCGTTGACTTGCTCCAGAGGGATGAACTCGGGGTCGTTCTCGTCGCGCATCGACAGCCGCCACCGGCAACAGACGTACTCGCCGCTCGCTCGTGGTGGTATCGCGAGGATCTCCACCTTCATGTTCGGGTGGTACATCTTCGCCGTCTCGATGATCGAGGCGGGGCAGGTGACATGGGCCGATTTCTCGGCGATGTCGGGTCGACCGAGCGCCTCCCACTGGTCGACCTGGATGCATTTGTTGAACGTCATGATGCCGACGTCCGGCTCAGGCATGTCGAACGTCATCTCGAATGCCTTGCCGGGGAACGATGAGGCGTCGATCTGGATGTCTTTCATGAACGCTTCGACGGAGCCGTCGCCGACGCGCATCCATCGTGCTTTCAAGTCACGTACCGCCGGCAGCACCTTGGCGCTCCACAGGTTCCACTGAAAGTCGAACATCGCATCCAGCCCGTAGCGCATGACGATGTCGCCGGCCCAACCCTCGATCGCCGTGAGGAGGTATTCATGGCTACCAAGGGTGAGCCTGACCAGCTGGTCCTTCGGCAGATTCGCGTACCTGGGATCCGGCCGGAACGGATTGGTCGTCACCACCCCGCCATCGGCCCGCCGCTGAGCCACCTCGTCAGCGACCTCAGCGACGAGCGCCTGGGCCTCGTCGGCCGGTAGCGCCATCCATTCGTCGATCATCCGGGGTAGCTGCGGGAGCAGGATCGTCTGCCACGCCTCGGTTTGGATCTCGCGCATCACGTCGGCGCCGTAGCGGTTGGCCACCTCATCGGCCCAGGCTTCGACGCAGACCCGGTAGTACTCGTCGCTCATTGCCAGCATGTTCAACAGGGCCGCATTGGAGAAGTCCGAGAAATGCAGGTCGGGCCGGAACGGTCCGCTGTAGTCGGGCAACTCGGGGCTGTTCTCGGCGTGGATTTCGGAGCGGGTGTCGGGGCCTGACGGCTTGTGCGTGCCGGGCGGGTCGACGACCGGAAACTTCTTGAAGTTGTGCAGATCAACGGAAATGTCGAGCGGGCCGGCCTGCTGGTGCTCCTGGTAGTCGACACCAACCTGCCGGACGTCGAGCATCTTCTGGACCGCGTCATCGCTTTGGGGCATCTGAACCTCCTCGCAAGGGAGCCGCAGGCTTTCTGAGCCCGCGTAGCCGATCGGCTAGTTGCCATGAGCAGAGTAGCCGATCGGCTAGCTAGGTCAAGAGAGGCGATGTGCAGGCGCTGGTCTTTGCGTGGCCCGGCGTTCAGCCGGCGATGTCGAACAGTCGCCGCGTGGCTTCGATGAGTTCCTTGCGGAGAGTCTCGTCGTCGATATCGGCGACCAACGGGTGCACGACGGCGGCACCGATCGTCGCCCCCATCATGGCGACTCGGACCCGAGTCTTCGCACGCCCATCTCCGAGCAGCAGCCCGTACATGCGCTCCATCAGTCCGATCAGGGGCTCGTGCTGGGCCAGCAGGCGGACCATGACCGGATCGTTCTGCAGGGCATGGACCCAGCGGCGCCGGGTGACAGCCATGTCGATGACGTCGATGAGCAGCGCGTTACGTGCGCGCAGTCGCGAGGGCTGAGCTTCGGCGCGTTCGAGTGCATCTTCCAGCGGTGCCATCTCGCGCTCGGCGACGGCGAGCACGATGTCTTCCTTGGACTTGTACTGGTGGTAAACGGCGGCCTTGGTGACGCCGATGCGGTCGGCGATCATCTGCAGGGAGGTGCCGCTCACGCCGTGTTCGGCGAACAGTTCGAGGGCCGCCGCCAGCACGCGGGACTGTGCGGGGCTGTGGGTGATCGACCGCAGCCCGCGTAACGGCGTCGGGCGCCTGGTACCCACGCTCACACGTTAACCGACCGGCGTGCCAGCCCGCGGTGAAGCCTCACAGGTCTCTGATGCGTCATCGGTGATGGAAGCGCTTCAGCGGCGCCAGAAGAAGTTATGCGTCACCCCGCTCGGGCTCGGGATGCTCTCGAGATGGAATCGGTCGGTCAGCTCGTCGGGCGACTCCCATAGCCGCTCACCGCGACCGAGTTCGATCGGTGCAACGGCGACGTGCATGGTGTCGATGAGGTCGGCGGCGAGGAACTCACGCACGGTGGCGACGCCCCCGCCGATGCGAACGTCCTTGCCCTCGGCGGCGCCTGCCGCCATCGCCAGGACGTCTTGAGCGGACGCATCGACGAAATGGAAGGTGGTCTCGCCGAGCGTGAGCACGGGCCGCGGGTAGTGCGTGAGCACGAAGACGGGCGTGTGGAACGGGGGTTCGTCGCCCCACCAGCCCTGCCAGTCCTCGTTCTCCCACGCCCCGCGGTACGGGCTGAACTTGTTACGACCCATGATCTCGGCGCCGATGTTGTTGGCGAAGTCGCGCGTGCAGTAGTCGTCGAGGCCGTAGGTGCCGCCCGATTCGGCCCGGTTGGCAAAGTGAGCCGTCGCGAAGGCCCACGCGAGGAGTTCGCCAGGATTGGCGTGACCGAAGGGACGCTCGAGACTCTGTCCCTCGCCGGCCCCGAACCCGTCGCTGGACACCCCGAAATTCTGGACGCGAACGAGCTGCTTCATGACGCGGCTCCGGCGAGACCGATGGCGGCGTAGTGCGCCTGGGCTTCGGCGAAAGCATCCCAGTCCCAGGCAATGGGACGACCCGCCAGGCAAGGCTCCAGCCGGGCGAGAGAGGCGTGCAGCCCGACGACGTAGCCGTTGTCGATGGCCGCGGATGTGTCGGTGACGAAATGGCTCAGCCGCAGGACGCATCCGGTGCCTGTCGCTTCGAGTTCCCAGCGCATGATCGACCCGGGGTCGACATGGGTGTGCTCCAGCAGCAGAGGTGGCTCGACGCGCAGAAACGTGCACGTGATGGTCATGGGCTCATCGCCGGTGGCGACCATCACCATCTCGCCGCCCACGCGGAGATCGACCGTGATTTCTGCATCGAAAGGCAGCCACCACTCCGCCAGCCGCGCCGGGTTCGTGATCGCGTCCCAGACCTCACTGACCGGGTAGGCAAGCTGCCGCTCGAATCGGATGACCCCACCGTCGGTGGTGCGGTCCATGGTGCCGTCGTAGCTGGCTGATTCCGGAGCTTTCATCGACTCTCTTTCGCGGTCGGACGGATCGGTACGGAGGTGCGCTTCAAGTGCCGCTCGAGCGCATCGAGGCGGCCGGCCCACTGGGCGCGATAGGGCTCCAGCCACGTGTCCAGTTCCATGAGCGGCTCGGGCCGGAGCCGGTACAACCGCCGCTGCGCATCGCGGCGGACCTCCACCAGACCGGCGTCGCGCAGCACCCTCAGATGCCGGGAGACACCCGGCTGATGCATCCCGACGCGCTCGACCAGCTCATTGACCGAGCACTCGCTGTCGCGAACGGCATCGAGGATGCGCCGCCGGGTCGGTTCGGCAATCGCGTCCAGAACATCGAGAGCCGCGGGCACCGCCCGAACATACGTCCAAACGTATATGTGTGCAAGCGCATGTACCCCGGTCAAGGCAGGAGCCGCAATGGGAGCGCATGATCGGCACATGGTCGAGGACGGGGGTGAAGCGGGCGCTCAGCTACCGCCCCTGGCGGGGTCGGGTGAAATGCGCCTGTCCTGGCGCGGCGCCTTCGGACTCCTCTTGGGTATGCGCCTTGCGATCCGTGCGCAACGGAAGGCGGATGCGCCCGAGATCGTGATCCTGAACGACAAGGCCTCGCGGGTGGTGAAGCGCGCCGAGGCGCTGGCCCGTGAGGGACGGCTTGATGAAGATGCCGTCGCCGAGCTACGCCGGGAGGCGGGTCGCAGCCGGCACGCGCTGACTGACGCGAGGCAGAATTTCCGGGCTCGTGGCGAGCACCTTGAATGGCGGCACTACAACCGCGCCGTCCGATTGTTGGACGCGGCCATCAGCAAAACCCCGGTGGCGCGGGAGGATCCCGCCCACACGGAGCGTCTGGATGTACTGGAGCGGCTCTCCGGTCTCGACCGGGAGGTCGCCTTCAACGAGCTTGCGGCACGGGAGCCACGTCTTCTCACCGTTCGCGACAAGATCACCTCGCTGCCGGCGAAGCCGTGGCCACGGTCCCCCGGGGAGATGAGCGAGGACTGGATGCTGACCAAGCCGATCTTCAACGAGATACGCCCGCTCGTCGGGTCTGAACGAGCCGATCACGATCCCGTCCTCGCCAGTCAGACCGCCTACGCGATCTGCACCGGCTACCTAAGAGGACTGCGCTACACCGGGGAACCGCCGAAGTTCGATCGCCCTGCACCGTAGGGAAGGTTGGCCTCAGCAGATGGTCAGGCTGCCGCGCTGACGCTGAAAGCTCATGTTCTGCGGGGTGTTTGGAGGTGGACGGTGGGTTCGGGGTGGAGCCGTTTGGTGAGGTCTTGCCCGAGCAGGGGGCGGCGTTTGCCGATGAGTGGGGGTCCGCCGCCGGGTGGGTAGAAGCGCAGCGTTTTGTCGTCGATGAGCTGGTAGGTCCAGCCGCCTTCGTGCACGCAATGATGGTGGAACGGGCAGTAGAGCTCGAGGTTGTGTTCGGCGGTCGGACCGCCGTCGATGTGGTGGACGCGGTGGTGGGCGTCGCGGTAGCCGGGGGGCCGGTCGCAGCCGGGCCACAGGCACCCGCCGTCACGCAGGGCAAGGTTGAACCGCTGCCGGGGGGTGGCGAGCCGGTTCGGGACGCCCATGTCGAGGATGTCGGACTCGGTACCGAGGACGGCGGGGATGATGCCGTAGTCGCAGGCGAGGCGGCGGGCGGCGGCGGCGGTGATCGGGCCGTGGCCTTGGATGTCGGCCGATCCGATGCCGGTGGCCAGCGCCTGGTAGGTGGTGACGACGATCAGGCTGTGCCGCGGCCGGGCATCACCGTGGCAGCTTTCGGCATGGGCCACCGCATGGCGGGCCATCTGACGGAGGGCTTCGGCGCGGCGGCGGGCGATCGGGTCGTCGACGAGGGAAAGGTTCGGGTCTTTCTTGCGGGTGAACGCGGCGAGGGCGGCGGCGACTTCGGCGCCGGCCTCGGTGTCGAGCCAGCCGTCGATGCGATACATCCCGTCAAACGTGCGGGAGATGTTCAGCTTCTGATTCGCCCGGTTTTTCGCCGCCGCCGCTTCGGCGTCTTCGGGGGCGGCGGCGGCTTTGACGACCGCGGCCAGATCGGCGAGCTGCCCGGGGGTGATGTGCGGCGCCGCTTCGGCCAACGCGGCTTCGATCTCCGCCGCCAGATCGTCTTCCAATGTCGTGGTGGCTTTGCGGATGATCGACGCGTGCGCCAGGCCGAGATCCCCAGCCCGCCAGCCGGCGGCGGTGGCGGGCATCCGGTCGGCCAGCGCCCGGCCGAGCTGGACCCGCTCGGATGCCCACGGGCTGGACTCACCCGACACATTCCGCAGCCACGCCACCATCGACGCAGCACCATCGGCGGCGAACTCGCCGCTGCGATCCACCCGCTCCAACAGCCGGCACGTCGCGAGCTCACCCTGGCGGACCGCGCCCAGCACATCCACCAAAGCCTCGGCGGCCAAAGCCCCATCGGTCTCGGGCGTGATGGCCGCGGCGATCCGCTGCCCGAGGACGCGGAACTGCTCCACGTCGGCTAGCAGATCCCGTTCGCCCATGTGTTCGATTCTAACAGGACGCCCACTGATCGGCGAGGCAACTACCGTTACGGGATAAGGGGTTTTCAGCCCGTGAGCCGGTCAGAACCGTAATGCCGCGCCGCGTGCCTCGGGCACCGCGGCCACGTCGTCGTAAGCCTGCAGCTCACGCCCGGCTCAACGACGGATGCTGAGGTCGGCCGACGAGCACGACGCCGCTCTGCACCGCAGCGACCACGGCGATCAGCACCAGCACCGGCGTCCACGAGCCGGTGCTTTCGTGCAGCCATCCGGCAGCGATCGGACCGCCGGCGGCGATGAGATAGCCCACCGACTGGGCCATCCCGGACAGTTGCACCGCCCAACCGGCATCGGGCGATTCCAGGCTCATCAAAGAGAGCGCGCCCACCAGGGTCATGCCCGATGCAGCACCGGAGAGCACAACCCAGAGCGCAATCGCACCGGGTGCGGCGAGCAGCCCCAGGGCGCCGATGACGACCGGCAGGCTGCACAGCATTGCCGCCGGACGGGTTCCGAGCCGATGCGTGACCGCCGGCATCACCAAACCGGCCAGCAGACCGCACACCTGGAAGCCGAACAGGTACCAGCCGGCCGCGCTACTCGAGATGTGGTGGCTGGTGGCAATCGACGGCAGCCAGGACACGAAGACGTAGAACGTCGTTGACTGCAGCCCCATGTAGATCGTGATGCTCCATGCGGAGCGCGATCGCCAGACGCTGCGGCCACTCGGGTGCATGCGGGGCGGTGCCGGGGCGGTGCCCGGTCGCCGGCTCCCGGCCCGGCTCCCCCAGACCAGCACGGCCAGCACGGTTGGGATCACCCACATTCCCAGCGACCATCGCCAGCCGTCGCCGATGACGTTCGCCACCGGGAGCGCGATGCCCGACGCCAGTGCGGCGAACGTGCCCATGACTGCGGAATACAGCCCGGTGACAAGCGTGATGTGGTCGGCGAAGTCGCGCTTGACGACCGAGGGCAGGACCACATTGCACACGGCGACGCCGCCGCCGATGAGTGCGGTGCCGATCCACAGCGGCGCCAGCGCCGGGAGCGAGCGAATCACGGTGCCCGCGGCCAGAACGACGAGCCCGATCGTCACCAGACGCTCGAAGCCCAGCCGCCGGCTCGGCCCATGAACGATCGCCGAGATGCCCGCGAATCCGAGCAGCGGCAGCGCACTGAGCAATCCGAGCTCCGTGTCGGAAAGTCCGGTGTCGGCCCTGATCAGATGAAGCAGCGGGCCGAGCGAGGTGATCGCCGATCGCATGCAGGCAGCGACAAGGAAGATGGCGATCAGGCTGGCCGCGCGCGAAGGCGCGCGGGCATGAACGTCGACCGCCACCCCTCCATGGTTACCCCACGATCGCGCGCCGACGCGAGCATTCGTCGTGAGGGTCGCCCCTGGGCGGCTGACGGCATGCCGTCCTGCCCGCTTACTTGCCAGCGGCCGGACGAATCCTTCGGAGGCGTCACACGACCAGGCCGATGCGAGCTCCCTCCAGCGCCGCGTGGGTCATCCGCCGCGGCGCGAGCGCGTCGCCGATGACGTGCACCGGAACATCGGCAGGCGCGCTCCGCTCCAGCTCGCGCGCGAGGCCGTCGGCGGCGACGCGCCGCTGCACGACGACCACTGCTGCTGCATCGAGCGCGCTTTCGGTTCCGGCGAACAGGTTCATGATGTGCAACGCGCTCGCCTGCCAGCGCACCGCGCGAGTCATGGGTAGCAGCGTTACGCCGCTACGCATGAGCCGGCCCAGGGAGAAGTTCAGCGTTCGCGGCTCGACTGCCGAGCCCACCGTGAGGTGTTCGCTCAGGAGCGTCACGGGGTGGCCGGCCACCATCATGGCCTCGGCGACAAGCAAGGGTTCGAGATGCGCTTCCGCACCGCCGACCACGACGACCGGCCCAGTGGCCTCGGTACGGCCGTATGCGAGGACGTCGAGCCCCGAGCGCGGCTCCTGGTCGGTGGGAAAGTCGGCCGGCGCCAGTTCCGCGCCGGTGGAAATGACGACGGCATCGGGGTTTTCGGCAAGGACTTCCGCGGCACCCACCCGCCGGCCAAGGCGGAGATCGACGGCCGCCTCACGAACGTCCCGCTGCAGCCGCGCGCCGAAGGAACGCCAGGCCGACAGGACCTCGGCATTGCTCAGCAACGCGACCGTTCCACCGGCATCGGGCGCCGCGTCGAACAGGACCACGTGGTGTCCCCGCCCGGCCGCCGTCGTGGCTGCACCGACGCCGGCAGGGCCGCCGCCCACGACCACCACCCGACGCTGCCTCGACGCGCGGCGTGGCGTCAGCTCGGCTTCCCGCCCCGCCCGCGGATTCACCGGACAGGAGAATGGAATGAGCGTGCACTCGTTGCAGCCGATGCAGCCGACGATGCGGTCACCTTCATCGCGAATGGCACGCTCGGCGAAGCGCGGATCGGCAACGAGCGCGCGGGCGAGGCCGACCAGGTCCGCGGCACCTGACTCGATCAGCTGCTCGGCATGCGCCGGGGTCGTCACGCGGCCGGTGACGAGCACCGGGCAGCTGGCCCGCTCACGTATAGCACGCGCTCCGTCAGCAGCAATGGTGTCGCCGGCGAGCCAGGGCGCCGTGTACGCGGTGGTCGGGCGGCCGTCGCGCAGTCCGTCATGGTTTCCGAGCGACAGGCTCACGTACGAGAGCTCGCCGGAGATCTCAGCGACGATGTCAGCGACGTCTTTCGGCATGAGGCCGCCCGGGACCTCTTCGGTGGTCGGCAACCGGATACCGAGCAGCGGCTGCGGCCCGATTCGCTGTCGAATCTCGGTAACCAGCAGGCGGACCAGCCGCAGCCGTTTGATCGGTGAGCCGCCGTATGCGTCGGTGCGCTGGTTGTAATGGGGCGACAGGAAACGGTTGAGCAGGTAGCCGTGGCCCGCATGCAACTCGACCCCGTCGAGACCGGCAGCAACGATCTGCGCGGCGCTCTCGACGTAGGCGGCGATGAGGCGCTCGATCTCGCGTCCGGAAAGCGCGTGCGGGATCCGCGAGCTCGCGTCGGCAGGCAGCGCCGAGGGTGCTACCGGAGGCTGGAAATTGTCCCAGGACTGCTCGGCGCCGGGATGGTAGATCTGTCCGATCGCGAGTGCACCATTGCTCTGCACGACGCCGCCGAGCCGGCGCAGTCGCTGATCGAGCGCTGCCAGTGCGCCGGATCGGTAGCCGAGATCCCTTGTGCCGTAGGCGATTTCGTCCGCGTCGGGCTGCGGCGAACCGAAGCCCGTAGACACCGAATCGTGGTAGCCGGCCGCCAGGCTGTACACCGCGTCGCCGGCGGGCAGCACCACCATGGCTATGTCACGAGCCGCCCGCTCCTCGACATAGCGGAACAGCCGTTCGGGACGCAGCCTCCCGAGATGCGGGGTCATGACGAAGCGGCTGCGCAGCGTTCTGCCGCCGACTTCGATCGGCTGTCCGAGCACGTTCATGGCGAGGCATCAGTAAACCAACAGGCGGCTAACGGGCGACCACAGGATCCGCATTCAGCAGCCCGCGGCGCTGAGCCAGGGCGACGGCCTCGGTACGGCTCGCGGCTTCGAGCTTGGCCAGGATGTTCGACACGTGCACGCTGACGGTCTTGGCGCTGATGTAGAGCAGGTCGGCGATCTGACGGTTGCTGCGACCCTGCGCGACGAGCAGCAGGACCTCCAGCTCCCGGCTGGTGAGCTCGCGGCTGCGGTCTTCCACCGGACCGGGCAGCTGAACGCTGCCGGATCGCAACTCGGTGATGAGCGGCCGTGCGCCCAGAGCCTTGGCCGCCTGCATCGCGCGCGCCGACTCCTCCCCTGCCCGTGCCTGATCTCCGGCGGCCCGCAGCGCCTGCGCCAACCGGGCACGAGAGCGAGCTGCCTCGAAGACGTGACCGATGCGGTCAAAGGCTGCCGTCGCCGCGTCCCACGCCTCGACCATCGCACTCGGGGCCAGCCGCTCGGCGCCGTCAGTGGCGCAATGCCACTGCAAACGAAGGTATTCGGCCTCGACGCGGGCGAGCCAGGCACGGCTCTCGGGACCGCGACGAGCAGCCTTGCCGGCGGCCTTGAGCGCCGCCTCCCGGAGCAGCTCGCCGCGCTCGCACATCGCCGAGCGCTCCGCCGCGCCGGCTCGCCGCGCCGCCGACGCGAGCTGCCCCAGCAGCAGGCCACTGAGCCGTAGCCGCGCCTGGAAGGAGGCATCCACCCAGAGCTTGGTCACCAGCTCGACGACCTCGTCATGCACGCTGATCGCGCCGTCCAGATCGCCGCTGTCGCCGTACAGATCGATCGCCGCCGCTCCGCACGTCACGGCGATGAAACCTTCCCGATCCCACGCGGCGCGCAGCTTCGGCAGCAGCTCAAGCGCCTGGGTCTCGCCGCGGCCGGCAGCGACAGCCAGTCCCACCCCGCGCAGCATGGCGCGCGCAAACATCGGGGGATGCTCGGCGCTGACGTCAGTCAGTCGCAGCACGGTCTCCCAGTCGCCGAGGATGTAGCTGACCACCGCGGCCATCGACCGGCCGTCGAGCCCAAAAGGCGCCCAGGGCCGGCGCATCCGCACGGCGCGGTCGGCGGCCTGCTGGTAGGCGTCGCGGGCCTCCTCCAACCGCCCCAATTCGTAGAGCAGCGTGCCGAGACCGTGGCTGCTGCGTAGCTCGGCAGCAACGTCGGCTCCCTCCCGAGCCTGCGCAATGCTGGTGCGCAGCGATTGTTCGGCCTGCTCGGCGTGCTCGGGCTCGAGGTCGGGTGTCAGGCGGGCCAGCGTGGTGGTCGCGTCGGCCAGCACGGCCGGCAGGCTCAGGCTGCGGGCCATCTCGGCGGCGTGCGTCGCCCAGCGCCAGGCCTCTTCCTCGCGGGCACGGACCCGATTCGCGCGCGCATGGGTGGCCATCACCCGGGCGCGGAGCGGTCCGGCCTCCGGCACGAGCTGCAGCGCTTGGGTCGTGAACTCGAGGGCGTCAATGGGCGTGTCGTCCAGCAGCGCCGTGCTGGCCACCGCTTGCAGCAGGAGCGCACGCTGCGTCGGATCGGCGTCCGACGGCAGCTCGTGGAGCTGTTCCTGCACCAGCGCCAGCGCCCGGTGCAGCGTGCCGGCCGCTATCGCCGCCTCGTTCGCGCGCAACGTGATGTCGACCGGGTCGGCGCCCGGGGCCGACGCCACGGCGTTCTGGGCGAGCAACCCCAGCGCCATCTCGTAATGCCCGGTGGCCTCGGCGGGGCCGCCGACGCTCATCGCCTCGTCGCCCGCCCGGATGGCGGCGTTCAACGCCGTCGCGGCATCGCCCGCGGCAAAGGCATGCCGCGCCAGTTCGGCAGCGGTGCCATCGGCGGCGCCGGAGCTCAGCACGTCGGCATAGGCCTGGTGCCAGCGGGTGCGCTCGCCCGGCAGCAGATCGTCGTAGATCGCCTCGGCCAGCAGTGCATGCCGGAAGCTGTAGCCCTCCGGCTGCGCCACCAGCAGGCTGCGGTCGACCGCCGCCCGCAGCGCCCGGTCGAGGTCGGGCCCGTCCGGACCGATGACCTGAGCGAGCAGCTCATGGCCGACCCGGCGGCCCGCGACCGACATCGCCCGCAGCACCGACCTGGCGTCGCTGTCGAGCGCGTCAAGGTGGACCAGAAGCAGGTCGGCGAGGTCGGCAGACAGCATCAGCTGACCCCGCCGGGCCGCGGCGACCAGCTCTTCCACGAAGAACGCGTTGCCTTCGGCGCGCCGCACGATGCTGCGCACGGCTGTCTCGGCCAGCCCCTCGGGCTGCAGCTGGTGCACGATCTCGCGGACCGCGTCGTCGGGCAACGGCTGGAGGTGGAGCCGGGCGACACCCGGAAGCCGCGACCATTCCGCGGCATCGGCACGCAGCGGGTGGCGACGGTGCAGATCGTCGGCGCGGTAGCTGATCACGACGGATACGGCTGCGGGGAGCTGGCGGGTGAACAGGAAGCGCAACAGGTCACGCGTCGACGGATCGGCCCAGTGGATGTCTTCGATGACCAGCAGCACCGGAGCGCTCCTGCTCGCCAACCGCAGAGCGGTGTATACCGCTTCGAAGAGCTCCTCGCGGGTGTGACCGTGCCGATCGCCATCGGCGCTGGTCATGAGGCGCTGCCCGGGTAGCAGCCGGGCCAGGGCCGGCGCGTCCTGAAGCAGGGCGTCGCTCAGGACAGGAACGTCGCGCGCCAGGCGGCCGAAGATCTCCGTGAACGGCACGTACGGCAGCGAGTCACCCGCGAAATCCAGGCAATGCCCGATGAGGACGTGCCATCCCGCGGCGCGGGCCAGGCCTCCCAGCTCGGTGAGCAGCCGCGTCTTCCCGACACCGGCATCCCCGGCGAGCAGCACCGCACCGCTGCGGCCGGAGCCCTCACCGGTGAGCCCCGCCAGGCGCGCGAGCGTCTCCAGCTCCTCGGTGCGCCCGACCAGGCTCCCGGCCTGAGGCGACGGCTCGTCCGTCATAAGACCATCTTGACGGCAAACGGCCATGACTGGCCTCCTATTTACCCGCCTTAGGCCCCCCGATCAGCTGCGTATGCGGTCATAGATAGGGCGAAAACCCGATGCCCGCCCCCTCCTTAGACGCGCAGATTCACTGTCATGAACAGTCAGCTTCACCAGTACCCAGCAGCTCTGTACTCCGCAGTCGCCGAGACCGGCTACCGCAATGAGCGCTTCACCGGTGAGATCCTGCGCTCGGGAAAGACCAAGACGCGAGGGACCCACCGGCGCGGGATCTTCCGTCGCATCCGCCACGCACTGGCCGGCACCCCCACCGGTCACAACGGTCGCCCGGCCGTCATCCAGCCGCTGCCCCACGGCCGGTGACGGGCTCGGCGTGGGCAAGCTTCGGCTTCCGGGGGCCCGCCTCCTGAGGTGATTCGGCCACGAGGGAAACTGCACACGTCTCGGCCTGACGGCCGACGTGATGACAGGAGAACCGATGGCTGACGAACTCGTACTCGTAGACAACCCGCTGCCGCACGTGAAACGGATAACGCTGAACCGCCCGGAGAAGCGCAACGCGCTCTTCCACCCGCTGCGCGGCGCCATCATGAACGCCCTTGGAGGCCGGCGACCTCGACGACGACATCAAGGTGATGATCGTGCGTGGCGCCGGGCCGTCGTTCAGCGCCGGATACGACCTCGGCGGCGGCAACGAGGGCTACGAGTACCCGCACTTCACCGCACCGGGCGAAGGCCAGTGGCCGCGCCACGTGACCGAGACCTGGATGAGCATCTGGGACCTGTCCAAGCCGGTCATCGCCCAGGTGCACGGCTTCTGCCTGGCCGGAGGAAGCGAGCTCGCCACCGGTTGCGACCTCGTCTACATGGCTGACGATGCGCAGATGGGTTACCCGGCCGTGCGCTTCGGCGTGCCCGACATGCACTTTCACCCGTGGTTCCTCGGGATGCGCAAGGCCATGGAAATGTTCATGACCGGCAACTCGGTCACCGGCATCGAAGCCGCTCACTACGGCTGGGCCAACGCGTCCTTCCCGATCGACCAGCTCGAGAGCGAGGTGCTGAAGGTCGCCGAGCAGATCAGCAAGCTGCCGCTCGACGTGCTTCGGCTCAACAAGCGGGCCATCCACCGCCAGATGGAGGCCATGGGCCTGCGCAACGGCATCCGGGCCGGCACGGAGCTGTGCGCGCTCGGCACCCACACCCAGTCGATGGCCGACTTCGTCGGCTCGATCAAGAACAACGGTCTGACCGGGGCGCTGGACCGGCGCGACAGCAAGTTCGGCGACTACCGCACCACCGACCGGGCCGACGGGCTGCCGAACGACTCTGACGAGCCGTCGGCGCCCAAGCCGTCCGGATCGATCAATTACGCCAGCTGAGACGACCGCTGGGCCGGGTCGCCCGGACGCGACCCGGCCTGCGGCGCTGCTACACCTGGAATGCGATGCGCCGGACGACCTTCGTCCGATCCTCATCGGTTGGTGGGAGGACTTCCACTTCCCCGAATTGCTGACGCTTCCGGGCTTGCTGTTCGCGCGGCGCGGGCAGCTCATCGCACCGTCCGAACGCGCGCCCATCGTGACGATGTACGGGCTCGCCGACCCGGCCGCCGCGGATCAGCCGCGGCCGCCCGAGTTCACGCTCATGCCGAGCGAGCTCGACGGCAAGGTGACGTTCCACCGCCGGATCCTGCAGCGGGTCTCGTCCCCCGCAGGTGCCGCCGAGCCCTCCGGCACGTGCTTCCTGCAGCTGAAACGTCCGGTCGCCGACGGCGCGCAACCGATGCCGGAAGCGGCCGCCTTCCTGGGTGGATGGGACGGCGTGCTGTCCGCCTCCTGCTGGCGCAGCGTGGTCAACACCCCGCACACCGACCGTCAGGAGGTCGTCCACCTGCGCGACACGGAGCTGATTCTCGCCGAGCTGGACGTGGACGACGGCCGCGTTCTCGACCTGCTGGCCCAAGCTGCCCGCCAGCTACCCGCCTGGGACGCCAGCGGGTACCGGCAGACGTTCCCTCCTAGGGTCCCTGCAGCTCACCGGCCCAGCAGCAGCACGTCTCCCAGCTGAGCGACGAGCGCGATCCTCGCGTTCTCGACCTGGTTTGCCGCGGACGTGCCGCGCAGCTGGCGCACGGCCTGAACCACGCGCTGCACGCGCTGCGATTCACCGGTGTGCGAGTGGGACATCGTCCCTCCATCGGTGACGATCGGATGGCTGCCGCCCACCTCGATCGCGCCGCCGCCCACGAACGCGGCGCCATCGCCGATCTCGCAATAGCGCAGCGCCTCGAAGTAGCGGATGATCTCCCACGAGAAGTTGTCGTACAGCTCGAAGACATCGACGTCTTCGCGCGCCAGTCCGGCCCGGGCGAACGCCCGGTCCCCGGCGCTTCGGCCGAGCAGGCCCACCCGCTCGTACGTCGGCGGGTGCGTGTACGCCGGCCCCCACGTTTCCGCTCCCCCGCCGAGGATCGCCACCGGCGGGTGCGGCAGATCGCGGGCCCGCTCCTCGGTGGTGACGACGAGGGCGCTGCCGCCCTCACTCGTCATCGAGCAGTCGAGCAGGTGGTACGGCTCGGCGATCATCCGCGAGGCCAGGATGTCAGCCGGGGTGAAGGGGCCGCGCCCGCAGTAGACAGCTTCGGGATTGCGGGACCCGTTGTTGCGGATCACCGATGCGATGTAGGCAAGGATTCCCGGATCGACCGAAAACCGCTGCAGATACTGCTGTGCGGAGAGGGCGAATTCGGCCGGGGTCATCAAGCCCCAGCATTCGATGAACTCGTTCGACGGCCGGGTCCAGGGGGCGACCGAGCCGCGGTCACGATGCAACCCCGCCTGACCGCTGGCGATGACCACCACCTCGGCCAGACCTTCCTCGACGGCCATCGCAGCCTCGCACACCGCGGCTGGCCCCATCGCAGCGCGGCCGACCCAGAAGAAGGGCAGCCCGATCGCGTAGCCGAACGAGCGGGATCCGTTCAGCGAATCGAAGCCTGGCACGACGTTCAGGCCGTCCACCGCCGAGCGGTCCAGCCCCGCATCTGCGAGCGCGCCCCGTACGGCCTCGAGGGTGATCGACTGCGAATCGTCATCGACGAGTTCGCGGGCCTGCCGGGTGTTGTAGGCGCCGACGATGACCGCGCGCCGGCTCATTGCGGCGGCTCCGACGAGCCCTTGTCGATCGTGAAGAACGGCAACGTCGCGTTATCGACGTCGACGAAGGCCACCCGCACACGCTCGCCTATCGCAACCTGCGCGGGATCGACGTCGATCAGGTTCGTCAGCATGTCGACGCCTTCGTCGAGCAGCACTACCGCGACGACGTAAGGGGTTTCGAAGGCCGGGGTCTGCGGGCGCCAGACCACCGTGTACGTCACGATGGATCCGGTACCGGCAGCCTCGACCCAGGCCAGCGATCGGCTCAGGCAGTGCGGGCAGAACGCCTGGGGAATGAAGACGTAGCCCGAGCAGGATCCGCAGCGCTGGATGACCAGCCGCCGCTCGCGGCAGGCTTGCCAGAAAGGTTGCGAGATCTCGCTCGGCCGGGGCAGCGGCCGCACTGGATGAGACGTCATTCGTCAGCCGGTGTACGCGCTCTGGCGTGCCGAGGGGCCGTCGGCGATGACGTCACGCGACCCGCGTGTTGCCCTCACCACGTCACGAATCCGCAGCGTGGGTGACGCGCTCGGCGAACTCAAAACCTCAACAACCGCAGGCCCCTCGGTGTCGATCGCCATCGCGAACGTGCGCGCGAAGTCATCGATCGAATGCACGCGCCACGCCTTCGCCCCGAGCGCTGCGGCCGCCGCCGAGTAGTCGGCTTGCCCGAGATGCGAGAGCTCGGTGAGCTTCATGGTGGTCTCGGTGTGGGCGACCCACCCGTACGACGCGTTGTTCAAGATGACGTAGGTGATCGGAAGGCGCATCCGGGCTGCCGTCTCGACCTCGGCCATCGTGTAGCCCCACGCGCCGTCTCCCGCCAGGCACACCACCCGGCCTCCGGTGGCCACGGCGGCCCCGATCGCGGCTCCCCCGGACCAGCCGATCCCCGCCAGGCCACGCGGGGCGAGGAACGAGCGACCTGGCCCGGCCACCCGGAAGTAGCGCGACGCCCAGCCCGACGCCAGCGAGGCATCAGCCACCAACGTCGCCGCGGCCGGGAAGGACGCGCAGAGCGCCGCCACGACGGCTTCCGGTGCGACTCCATCGGCTTGCGCGGCAGCCACGGCTTCCAGCTCGACCGGCAAGCCGGCGAACCAGGCACTGCACCGGCCCACCCCGGACTGCTGAACGTGTTGCGTCAGAGCCGAAAGCGCCTCCCGCGCGTCCGCGACGGCGCCGACGTCGACCGCCGTCACGCGGCCGATCTCCTCGCCGTCGATGTCGATGTGTGCCAGCAGCTGATCCGGGCGCGGCATCCGGAAGCCTATGGTCGACAGCTGATCCAGCTTGCTACCGATGACGAGCACGGCGTCAGCCTCGATGAAGGCGGCATTGGCCCGCACGCACCCGAAAGTGCCGACGACGCCGAGCGAGAGGTCATGGCGCTCGTCGATGGCGCCCTTGCCCATGATGGTGGTGGCGACCGGAATCCCCGTCGCCTCGGTGAATTCAAGCAGCGCGTCCCAGGCTCCGCTCGCGAGAACCCCGCCCCCGGCAAGCAGCACGGGCCGCTGCGCGCCGGCCAGCAGCGCGCCGACGCGCTCGACGTCGCCGGGCGCGAGGGCAGGCCGGAAGCGCGGGGCAAGCGCGTGCTCCCGTCGCAGGGGTGCGGCGTGATCCTGAGGCGCTTCGAGAAAGACGTCTTCGGGTATCTCCAGCGCGACGGGACCAGGGCGGCCTGTGGTGGCGACCCGCAGTGCGTGCGCGAAGACGTCGTCGAATGCGGAAGCACGTTCAACCCGGGCCACCCACTTGGTGACCGGCGCGAGAATCGCGCTCTGCTCAGCGGCCTGCGAGGCCACCCCACGCCGGCGCAGGTGTCCTTGATCGGACCGGATGTCGGCGACGATGGCGAGCATGGGGATCGACGAGGCGTAGGCCTCGGCCAGTCCCGAGACCAGGTTGGTCACGCCGGGACCGACCGTCGCATCGCATACGCCGACGTGTCCGCGTATCCGGGCGTAGGCGTCGGCCGCACACGCCGCAGCCCGCTCGTCGCGCATCAGGACATGGCGGAATCCGGTGGCCCGGGCGGCGCGGTACATCGCGAGCGTTTGCCCTCCGGGCACCCCGAAGACCGCATCGATGCCCGCATCCGTCAGCGAGCGGATCAGCCGATCGCCCAGATCCGTCATGCGGCAGCGCCCAGCAGCTCCAGGGAGTTCTCGACCATGATGCGGCGTACCGCGTGAGGATCGAGACCGTCCAGCAGATCGACAAAAGCGTTGGGCTCGGCGAGACCTTCCGGATGCGGGTAGTCCGACCCGAACAGCACATGGTCCACACCCATCAGCTCGACCACGGGGACGACGTCGTCCTCCGGATACGGCGTCAGGTACAGGTGCTCTTTGAGGATCTCACTGGGACGTCCGCGGAAGTAGCCACCGGGCCACGGGCCCTGACGGCCCATGCCCTTCTTCTTGTCGAGATGGTGCAGCAGGTAGAACACCCAGTCCGAACCGTTCTCGATGCTCACCACCTTGACGTCGGGGAAGCGCCCGAAGAGGTTGTAGTAGACCAGCGACCCGAGGGTCTGCATCAGCGGCAGGTCACCGTGCAGAAACGCCCATTGAAACGCTGACATCTCGCGCACCCGGGGCGTGGGGTTCTCGCCCCAGGCCGCTCCGAACAGCTCGTTGTAGCCGGCGTCACCGATGTGAAAGACCACCGGGATCTGCGCCTCGTTGACGATCGACCAGAACGGGTCGAAGTGCGGATCGGCCGGAGACCTGCCGTCGACGGGGCCGGCGGACAGGTGGATCATCCGCGCCCCCTGACCCAACACGCGGGTGAGCTCGCGGCATGCCAGGTCGACATCGAGCAGCGAGATCAGCGGCACTGCGTAGATCCGGTCTCGATAGGCGTAGCCCCAGTCGTCCTCGAGCCAGCGGTTGAACGCGCGCATGACCGCGTCGGTGAGGTGGGGGTCGTTGCGTATCGGACGCTCGACGCAGACGGCCAGGCTGGGCAGCAGGATCGCCGCTTCGATGGCCTGCTCGTCCATCAGCTCGAGGCGCTTGTCGCGGTCTTGATACGCGGGCAGCATCGAGCCCGCATCGAAGGTCGACGCGTAGGCCTTGCGCTGGGGATCGCGCAGGTTCGCCAGCAGCGAGCCGGGCGGATTGGTCTTGTCGAACTTCGGCTCGGAGAAGACGTAAGGCTGGTTATCGATGACGATGCGATCGTCGCCCTCGGACGTCTTCTCCACGCGCAACGTGCGCTCGGCGTGCTGCGGGTCGATGTAGCGGGTGAACGCGTCGCGCGTTTCGTAGTAGTGATTGTCTGCATCGACGGTGCGGTAATTGAGTTCCATGCCTGATCGACCTCCCGCTAGGGGCGAAGGTACCAACCCCCGCTCACGGTGATGACCTCGCCTGTGATGAAGCTCGATTCGTCGGAGACCAGGAAGGCGACGGCGTTCGCCACGTCCTCGGGATTGCCGAAGCGGCGCAGCGGCGTCGCATTGAGCTCGACCGCAAAGCGCTCGCGATGCTTGTCGAGGAAGCGGGATTCGATGATTCCGGGGGCGACGGCGTTGCACCGGATCCCGAACGGCCCGGCCTCGATGGCCACGCTCCGCGTGACCTCGTGCAGCCCGGCCTTGGCCGCCGAGTAGGGCCCCTCCCGTCCTCGGCCTCCGTTGTAGGCGGCGACCGAACTGACATTGACGATCGCGCCGCGCCCGAGCTCCCGCATGGGCCCGACCGTCTGGCGGATCAGGTACCAGGCGGCGGTGAGGTCGACGGCGATGACGTCCTCGAAGACGTCGGGGTCGTAGTCGAAGACGCTGCCCTGAGTGTTGATCGCCGCGTTGTTCACCAGAATGTCGACGACGCCGAGCGCAGAACCGCGCTTGAGCGCATCGTCAACGCCTGCACGGCTTTTGATGTCGACGGTGACACCTATGACGGGGACTTCATAGGTACTGGCGATGACGTCGACGATGGCGCTGGTGCGGCCGGGATGGCTCTCGAGCGCGAGGATTGCGGCGCCCTCGCTCGCCAGACGTTGTGCCACCGCGGATCCGATACCGGCCCCGCCGGCGCCGGTCACGAGCGCGACGCGGCCGGCGAACCGGTCAGACGTGCGCCCGAGCCGCCAGGCGGGCACGGCCGGTGTCGTCACGCCGGCCAGTCTCCCACCCTCCGCCGTCCTACCCGAGCACGAGGGCATCATCGCTACGTGATCGACGCCCATCACCATCTCGTCTTTCCCGACCGCGTCAGGTATCCCGACCTCGAACTGGCCATGCCGGCGATCAATCGGTCGCTGGTGCAGGCCGATCTGGAACCGCAGCTACGCGCCGCAAAAGTCGACGGGACGATCCTGGTGCAGGCCGCCAACGAGCTCGCCGAGACGACGCTGATCCTGGACGTCGCCGCGCAGACTCCGTGGGTGCTGGGCGCGGTGGGCTGGGTGCCCCTGGAAACCCCGGAGGCTGCCGCCGCAGCGCTCTCGCACGTGGCGAGCCCGGAGCTGGTCGGCGTGCGCTATCTCATCCATCGTGAGCCGGATCCGGCCTGGCTCGCCGCGCCCGAACGCCTCGAAGCGCTTCGCCTGCTGGCGCGGCACGGCCTGGTCTACGAGCTCGTCGCGCTAGCCAAGGGACACCTCGAAAACGCTTTGGCCATCGCCGAACGCGTCCCCGAGCTCACGCTCGTCATCGACCACCTCGGAGGCCCGTACGTGCGCGGGAATCGCTGGGAGCCATGGGCATCGATCATGCACGAGCTCGCGCAGCACAGTCGCTGCGTCGTCAAGTACTCGGGCCTCGATCCCCTCGACGACTCCGTCGAGGGCTACCGGCCCTATATCGACTACGTCTTCGAACGGTTCGGGCCCGAGCGCATCATGTGGGCGTCGAACTGGCCGGCGACCCGGCTGGGTGGTACCTACCAACTCATCGTCGAGGACTCGCTACGCCTGCTGCCGCAGCTGTCGGCGGGTGACCGCGAGCGCGTCTTCGATGGGACGGCGCGCCGTACGTACCGCTTGCCGCCGGTGGCCCGGACCTAGGCGATGGCTGCTATCGAAGAGCAGTCGCGCCGGCGTAACAACTGGCCGCCGTGGATCCCGGTCTCGCAGTCGTGCTCCAGAGCTATCTCACCGTTCACGATCGTGTAGTGATAGCCCTTGGCGCGCTGGACACGTCGCCACTCCCCGCCGGGCAGATCGTGGGCGATCTCGATCGGCAGGACCTCGAGATCGTCGAAGTCGTAGACGACGATGTCGGCCGGAGCACCCTCGCGGATCACGCCTCGATCCGTGAAGCCGGCGACGGCTGCGGGTAACGCGCTCAGCCTCCAGTGGATGTCTTCGAGGCTCAGCATCTGATTCTCGCGGACCATCTTGATGATGCTCTCGGTGGGATATCGACCAGCGGTCAAGAACTTGGTGTGGGCGCCGCCGTCGGAGACGCCGAGCACGATGTATGGGTCGTCGACGATCTCCTTCAGATGCACCAGCGAGACGTTCGGCGGGTTGGCGAAGAACAGTGTCGCGAGCCTGTCCGCGACGGCGATGTCGATGAGCGCGTCGACCGGATCTTTGCCCGTCAGTTCAGCGACCTCGGCGATGGTCAGGTTTTCGTAGGGCTTGGTCTCCGGGGTCCGGGGGCCGAGCACGGTGATGCCTTCGATCGGCCCGGTGGCGGTGTACGGGCGCTGCGCGCGCAGCTCTGGTCGCCGCTGCGGATCCGCAAGCTTGGCAAGCCTTTCGGGGATCGTGCCGGTCGTCGCTTCGGCCCACGCCTCCGCGTCGTCGAACAGGTTCCAGTCCTCGAGCGTGAAGGTGTAGCCGGCGTCGGTAGTAAGGCCCTGCCCGTAGACGGGGATGCCTCGCTCGCGGCAGGAGGCCAGCCATTTCAGCGCATTCCGATGAACGTGCGGCCGGTCGTCGTAGGCAACGACGACGTTGTACAGCACCGGCCGCCCGCTGCGGATCGCAAGCTCCTCGTAGAACTCGGCGTCACGCTTGGGGTTTCCGCTGACCATCGTCATCTGGATGAAGCCCTCGCCGCGCTCGCGCAGCACATCGGCGAGTACGCGGCAGGTCTCGTCGTGCATGACGTCCGAGACCATGGGCGAGCCGTCCCAGTCGCGCTGCACCGCAGAGCCACCCGACGGCAGCAACCGCTGAGCCGACCAGCCGCTCGCGCCCGCGTCCATCGCCTCGTGCAGCAGCCGGGCCATCTCGTCGTGCTCAGCGGCCGTGGGGAGGCGACCGGCCTTGGCATCCTCGTAGCCGAGCACCCAGACGAGCAGCGGGCCGACCGGTACGTACGGAAGGATGTTGATGCCCTTCGGCGCCTGCTGCAGCGCATCGAGAAATTCCGGGAAGGTCGTCCACGTCCACGGCAGGCCCGACTGCATGGACGCGTAAGGAATCGCCTCCACCCGGGTCATCGAGCGCATGGCCTTCTCACGATCGTCCGGCCGCACCGGCGCAAACCCGAAGCCGCAATTGCCGATCACCACCGACGTGATGCCGTGCCAGCTCGAGATGCTGCAGTACGGATCCCAGAAGACCTGCGCGTCGTAGTGCGTGTGGAGATCGACGAATCCCGGCGCGACGACCAGGCCGTCAGCATCGAGTACGCGCTCGGCCGTCGCCCCGTCCAGCAAACCGATGCGCGCCACCCTCCCGTCGGTGATCCCGACGTCGGCCCGCCGACGCGGAAGGCGGGTGCCGTCGACGAGTAACCCGCCGCGGATCAGGAGGTCGAAATGTGGACTCACCGCGCGCCTCCGCCCATCCCGGCCGTCTCCATAGCAGTCACTATAAGAGCGAGAAATCCGCGCGCACGCAAGGGGGCAGCTGCTGCGCCCGATGCCGTTCGCGGTCCAGGGGCAGGCGGTTCTCGAAGCGAGGGCACCTGGTAGTAACAACAACTGACGAGCACTGAGGAGAGCGAAACAATGAGCGACTACGACGTACGCATGGTCGTGCTGTCCACCGACGACCTCGATGAATCGATCCGCTTCTACAGCGACACGCTCGGCATGAAGCTGAAGTTCCGCGACGGCTCGCACTACGCCGCTCTCGACGGTGGCTCGATCACCCTCGCTCTCGCGACCGCGGTGGACCATCCGCTGCCGGGACATGTCGTGGTCGGCATCAAGACCGCCGATGTCGACGGTGCCGCCAAGGCCATCGAGGCCGACGGTGGCCACATCGTGAAGGGCCCCTACGACGACGCCCACGAGCGCCGCGCCGTGTGCTACGACCACAAGGGCAATGGGCTGGTCTTCTACAGCCCGCTGGGCCGGTAGCCACCGCTACCTCGCCGGGCTAGGGATTGACCCCGGAAAGGTTAAGCCCGATGACGCCCGCCAGCACGAGACCGATGGAGACGATCTTCAGCGGCGACACGCTCTCCGACAGCCAGGCCATACCGACCGCGGCCGTCCCGGCAGCTCCCAGGCCGGTCCACACCGCATACGCGGGACCGACCTCCAACTGCCGCAAAGCGGTCGTGAGCAAGCCGAAGCTGATCAGAGCACAGATAGCGAAACCGACCGTCGGCCACAGCCGGGTGATCCCGTGGCTTTGCTTCAGGAACACCGCGAAGCCCGTCTCGAACAATCCGGCGACGACCACCATCAACCACGCCATATCCAGAGCATGCCCGCACTGGCTGACTGACGGCCAGGCCCAACGACCTCGGCCGGCGCGGTCATTCGACCCGCAGGGCTATTGCAGCAGGTGCTGGCCGACGAAAAGCCGGCCCGGGTCGACGGCCGAGCGCAGCTTGGACAGCCGCGCGTGGACCTCCGGAGGGAAGGCCTTCCGGGTGTCGGTCTGGTCGTCGAGCATCGGGAGGTACTGCCGTCCGGTCGTCCACGGCTCCAACGCCTGCAGCAGGCCGACGGTGTGGGAGCGCATCCGGTCCCATTCCGCGGATTCGCCGCCGAGCGCGAGTCCCAGCACCAGGAACTCACCGTCGAGCGACGACAGCGCCGAACCGGGGTCCTCCCGGCGAAGCGCCCCACCCAGCTGCCGGAACTCGGCGATGTCCGGACGGGTCGGCGATCCCGGGCCTACCGCGCTGATCACAGCAGCGACCGCCGCGTCGGGCAGGCCGCTCAGCAGCCGGCTACTCGCGTACGCGGGCGCGGGACCTTCCGGCTCGAGGTGCAGCCGGACGAGCGACGGTGCCGGGACCCGGCTCATGGTGTCGAACTCCGGGCGCAGCGCTCGCAGGGGCCCGAGGATCTCGGCCGCTTCCGCATCGCTGCCGAGGACGGCGCCGTCGACGACCATCAGGCCACGGCCCCGCAGCAGGGGAGGAACATGCTCCATGTGGGGCGCTCGGAGGAGGCGGAACGAGGTGGTCGCGGCTTCCGGCGCCTCGACCGCCCAGGCGGCCCAGGCCGGCATCACCTCTTCGACGAGCGTCCAGTCCCAGGCGAGGAAGCCGGCCACCACCGTGTCGAGCGGGATCAGGTCGAACTCGAGCGCCGTCACGACGCCGAGCGGCATCGAGCTGCCGCGCAGGCCCCAAAGGAGCTCCGGCTCGCTGTCGGCGGTCGCGCGGACGATGCTGCCGTCGGCCAGGACGACTTCCACGGCGCTGATCACCTGGCATTGCAGGCCGAACTGGCGCGCATACCAGCCGATGCCGCCGCTGATCGAGTAGCCGACGACCCCGACATCCGGTGAGGACGGATGCAGCCCGGCCAAGCCGTGACGCCCGGCCGCCTCGGCGAGGTCACCCCAGAGCACCCCGGCACCGACCCGCGCGCAGCGCCGCTCGGGATCGATCTCCAGGTCGCACAGACCGGCGGTGCGCAGCAGGACGGCGTCACCAAGGTGACCGTCGAGCGGGGCGGCGCCGTGGCCCGTGCCCTGCGGAACGACGCGCATCCCGGCCCGGCGCGCGGCACGCAGCACGTCGGCCACCTCTTCGGGAGAGGCCGGGTACGCCACCGCCGCAGGATGGTGCTGAATCTGCAGGTTCCACGGCGAGCGCGCCATGTCGTAGCCGGGATCTCCCGGAAGGTGGACGGCGCCGCCACACAGCCCGCGCAGCGCTGCCGTCGCAGCTGACGTGCTTGCGGATGTCACCGGGTTTTCCTCCGTGGTCGACGCTGACTGAAAGCATGCCTGGCCGAACTTGCGACCGACTTGAGAGCGCTCATCAGCGCTGCTCACCGGCCCGCTCGCCGGACGCGGCAGCCGTACCGTTCGTGCACGCCTGCTCCTGCTTGTCGAGCTCGGCCTGGATCACCGGACGCATCGCATTGTTGGGCGGTTCTTCCAAAGCACGCCGCAGATACGTCACGGCGCTCTCGGTGGCTCCACGGTCGGCGGCGATACGGGCCGCCTCGGCGAGCAGCTCGACCGTCGGCTCGCTGCCGCGGGTGGGCGCGAGCAGGAGATGAGCGGCGATCTCTTCCGCGCTGGCTCCCCCGTCCTTCAGCAGCGCCGCCGCACGCTCATGCTGCAGGCCACGTTCAGCGGCCGGCATGTCGCGATAGATCGCCTCGGCCACGATCGGGTGCGCAAAGCCCAGCGGATCCTCGTCGCGCAGCAGCTGGGCGCGCGTCAGGATGGCGATCGCCGACGCCGTCTCCCATTCGCTCAAGCCGGCGAGCGCGGCGACACACGGCAGGTGCGAGGCGTCATCGAGGACGGCAATGCTGCGGGCGACGCGACGGCATTCCTCGGACATCCGGCGCAGCCTGAGCAGCACCTGGCTGGAGACCGCACGCGAGCCGACGGCCAGCACGGAATGGGTGTGTGCCGCGTCCGGCTTGACATTCTGGGCGACGAGCGCCTGCAGGAGTTGCCGTAGCAGCAAGGGATTTCCGCTCGTCGTGCGGTAGCAAGCCGCGACGAAGAGGTCAGCTGCCGGCTGCCCGTACGCGCGATCCGCCAGCGTCTGCGTCGCCTCCTCGGACAGCGGCTGAGGCTGGACGAGGAGGGTGTCGGTGTCGAAGGCGATCTCGGCGACGAGATCGTCGATCTCGTCGGCCTCACCGGTACGAATCGTGGCCGCGACGAGTGCGGGCAAGCCGTCCATCCGGCGCGCGAGGTACGCGAGGTAGCGCAGCGACGGCGGGTCCACCCACTGCAGGTTGTCGACGCTGATCAGCAGCGGCCTCGCAGCGGCGAGCTGCGCGGTCACCGAGTACAAGGCATGCAGCACCGCGAGCGAACCTTCGCGATGGCCCCCCGCCAGGTCGAAGACCCCGCGCGCGGCGGCACCGGCACCGGACAGCAGCTCGTCGGCGACCACCGACTCCATCAACTGCCGCACGACCCCGTAGCCGAACGACTGCTCGAGCTGGCTGCCGTGGGCCGCAAGCACCGTCACTGCGCGGCCCGCCGCCCGGCAACCGAGCTCTTCGAGCAGATGGGTCTTGCCGATCCCGGCCGGGCCCTGGACGAGCACGCGCACCGAGCGACCGTCGCGCAGCCGATCGAGCGCCGACTCCAGAGTGGACAGTTCGCGCTCACGCTCGACGAGATCGGTACGCCGCTCGTCACTCGTTCTGGTTTCCTGAGCCGGCACTGATGCGGGTCGAGCCGGGGTCGTGGCTGGCGGAGATGCTGTCGGCCGCACGTCGAGGCCGGGCGACTGGGCGAGGATGTCGGCCTCGAGCGCGCGCAGGGCCGGCCCGGGGTCGACCCCGAGTTCGTCGGCGAAGGTTGCCCTGGCGCGGCGCAGCGCGCCGAGCGCATCCGCCTGCCGCTGAGAGCGGTACAGCGCGAGGGAGAGCAGGCGCCAGCGCTCCTCGCGCAGCGGCGCCTCGGCGACCATCGCCTCGAGCTCCCCGACCAGGACGCCCGACTCACCGCGATCCAGCCGGGCGGCCGCCAGCCGTTCGCGGGCCACCGAGCGCAGCTCCTCCAGCCGGGTGATCTCCGCCTGAGCCCAGGGCTCGTCGCAGTAGTCAGCGAGTGCGGCGCCTCGCCACAGCCCCAACGCATCGGTCAGCCGCTGCACCGAGGTGCCGCTGCCCGTGCCGTCATCGGCCGCGAGCAGCTGCTCGAACCGCCAGGCATCGACCGCGTCGTCGGGCACCCGCACGCTGTAGCCGCGGGCCTGCCGCTCGATCACGCCCGAGCGCGACCGCGCGGCGACGTCCGGCTCCAACCGGCGGCGCAGGTGTGACACGTAGGACTGCAGGCTGGCGAAGGCGTTGGCCGGCCGGTCATCAGACCAGAGGTTCTCGACGATCTGATCGGCGCTGACGAGCCGGCCGCGATGCAGCACCAGCATGGTGAGGACGGCGCGCTGGCGCGGGCCGCCCAGGTCGAGCATGACGCCGTCGTGGGAGGCGGCAAAGGGACCGAGCAGCCCGATCTCCAGGCCGCGCGCCTCGGACGTCTGCCCTCCCATGTCGGCGGCAGCCTATGAAATCTAGGCCGCCGCCGCACACCCTTCTCACACAGAAGACAACAACACAGCCTGACTTGCGGGTGAAACATCCGAGATGTCCGGCTCGGCTTGGGGTTGCGGACGCACCAGCCGCCAGGCGGCGATGGCCCCGAGGACGGCGACGGCGGTGGCCACCCAGCAGGCGTTGTGCAGCCCGTGCACGTACGTCGCGGCGCCGTGGGATGTGCCGAGCGCGCCGGCGGGGATGAGCGCCCCCAGCACCGCGACCCCCAGCGCGATGCCGGCATGCCGGGCCGTGTCGTGCACGCCGACCGCGAGCCCCTCCTGACCCTTCGGGCTGGTGCTCAGCACCAGGCCGCTGAGCACCGGATTGACGATGCCGCAGCCGAACATCGCGACGAGCTCGGAGGGCAGCAGTGCGGTCCACGACGAGTCGGCGGTGACGAGCTGCCCGAGCGCCATACCTGCAGCCACCAGCACCAGTCCGGCGGTGAGCAGCACCCGCGAGTCGACCCTCGTGACGAACGAGGCGCTCGCGCCGGCCACCACGAAGCTGAGCACCGTGCCCGGCAGGTAGGCGAGACCGGACTCGATGGGCGACAGGTGCGTGACCCCCTGCAGGTAGAAGGTCAGGTAGACGAAGATCGCGAACAGGGACGACGAGATACCGACCGCGGCCAGCTGGATGCCCGTGAAGCTGCGATCGGAGAACAGCGTGAGCGGAAGCATCGGCTCGGCGATACGCGACTCGACCCCGAGGAACGCGACGAGCAGCAGGACGGCGCCGGAGAATTCGAGCACGGTGGAGCGGCTCGACCACCCGACCTCGTTGCCGCGCAGCAGCGCAAGCACGAGCAGGAACAGCGCACCGGCCGAAAGCAGCTGGCCGATCCAGTCAGGACGGCGGGGACGCGGGTCACGCGACTCCGCCACCCGGAGGGCGCCGAGCACGCACAGGATGCCGATCGGAACGTTCAGCCAGAAGACCGAGCGCCAGCCGAACCAGCTCGTCATCGCGCCGCCGACCAGCGGGCCCACCGCGAAGGAGGCACCGATGGTCGCGCCGTAAACGGCAAGAGCCTTGGCGCGTTCCGCCCAGTCCGGATAGGCACCGGCGAGCAGCGCCAGCGACGTGCTGAACATCGCCGCGCCGCCGATGCCCTGCACCGCACGTGCGACATCCAGCTCGACGATCGAGGTGGAAAGGGCACACACCACGGAGCTGACCGTGAAGACGGCGAGTCCGATGCCGAAAACGCGCCTTCGGCCGTACCGGTCGGCGAGGGAACCGGTGGTCAGCACGGTGGCGGCGAGGGCCAGCGTGTAGGCGTCGATGATCCAGGTGATCCCGGACAGCGAGGCGTGCAGATCGACAGATACGCGCGGCAACGCGCTGTTGATGACGGCGATGTCGAGCATCAGCATCGCGGTGGCGACGCAGACGACCACGAGCGTCGTGCTGGGACGGCCGGCTGGGCGGGCGTTCATCGTCTGGCTCCTTCGGTGTCGATCAGTGGGTGACGACACCGTCGGTGGCCGATCTTGTGGGCGACTTGCGGTCGACTAACCAGCCGGCCTCAATGCGGACGCAAGTTCGCGGCAAGCAGCGCCTCGCACGATCGCCTCCAGACACCAGCCCACGACCTGGAGGCAGCAATGCAGTACACCGACACCGTCGTCAGTGCCCACACCGTCAACCCCGGTGCCGCCCAGCCCGTCACCTTCGACGACTTGCGGTCACGGATCACCGGGACGCTCGCCGAGCCCCACGACACCGCCTATCAAGAGCTCGTCTCGGCGTGGAACCTCGCGGTCGAGATGCGGCCCACCGCGGTCGTCGCGGTACGCAGCGCGTCAGACGTCGTCGCGGCCGTGTCCTTCGCCCGCGAGCACGGCATGACGGTCGGGGTGCAGGCGACCGGGCACGGCGCCGTCTCCTCCCTCGCCGGCCATCTGCTGATCGTCACGCGCGGCCTGGACGAGGTCACCGTGCACCCGGAGGAGAGCTGGGTGCGGGCCGGCGCCGGCGTGAAGTGGAAGGGCGTCATCGAAGCCGCCGCCCCGCATGGTCTTGCCCCGTTGAACGGATCGTCGAGCGACGTCGGCGTCGTCGGCTACACCACCGGCGGCGGCGTCGGCCCGATGGCGCGGACCTTCGGTCTGGCGTCCGACCGGGTCCGCGCCTTCGAGGTCGTGACCGGTGACGGCGTGCTGCGCCGGGTGACCCCGGACCGGCACCCCGACCTGTTCTTCGCGCTCCGCGGCGGCAAGGGCGCCGGCGGCATCATCACCGCGGTCGAGTTCGACCTGCTGCCGCGTGCCGACGTTCTACGGCGGCGCGCTGTACTTCGACGGCCCGGACATCCCGGCGGTCATCGACCGCTGGCGCAGCTGGTCGGCCAAGCTTCCGGAAGCGGCGACGACGTCGTTCGTGATCCTGCAGCTGCCCGACGCCCCGGGCTTCCCGCCGCCGCTCGCCGGCCGGATGTCGATCGGCATCCGCTTCCTGTACGTCGGTGACGCCACCGAAGGCGCCCGGCTGCTTTCGGACATGCGGTCGGTGGCGCCGGTGATCCTTGACGACGTCGCGCTGAAGCCGTACTCGGCCGTCGACTCGGTGCACGCCGACCCCGTCGACCCGATGCCGGCCTTCGACGCGGGCATGTTGCTGAGCGAGCTGTCGGACGAGACGGTGCGGCGCCTGCTGGAGGTCGCGGGTCCGGGATCGGCGTCGCCGCAGGTCATGCTCGAGGTGCGTCAGCTCGGAGGTGCCTACGCCCGACCCGGGCAGCACCCGAGTGCCTTCGACCATCGGGCAGCGAAGTTCAGCGTGCTCGTCGTCGGGGTCGCCATGGATCCCCGCGTCAGGCCTCACGCCGACGAACTGTTCACCGCGCTGGCCGAGTGGGACTTCGGCGGCATCTGGCCGAACTTCGCGCCGCCGCACGACAAGGCGATCGGCTCGGCGTGCCTACTCCGACGAAACCCGCGAGCGGCTGGCCGAGGTGTCTGAGCGCTACGACCCCGATGGCGTCCTGGCCGCCGGCGCCTTCGCACGCCGCTCGGTGGTTCTCGCTGCGTAGTAAGGACTTTCCGGTCGATCCGGGTGCGCCGCCGCCCTTACGAGGTGCGGCGGCGCACACCGTCTCAGCTCGCCAGCAGCTGCTCGAGCCGCAGCGGATCGGTCACGTACACCGATCCAGCGCCTGCTGACGCATCGTCCGGCCAGATGACCGCGGCGCTGCCGTTGATGCCGGCAACGATGCGCACGGCGACGACGTCCGGGTCGGCCTTCTCGGCGTCGACGCCGGCCAGCATGTCGGTGTCGATACCGCCCGGGTAGGCGCCGATCACCTCGATACCGCGAGGTTTCAGCTCGGCGCGCAGAGCCTGCGTCATCGAGTGCGCGGCGGCTTTGGACGCCGAGTAGCCCGCCATCGGCCCGACAGGCGCGAGCGCGATGAGTGTGAGCACGTTCGCCACCGCAGCCGGTGCATTCGCCGAAAGGACGGGGACGAACGCCCGGGTGACGCGCAGCGTGCCGAAGTAGTTCGTCGTGATGTCCCGCTCGAACACGCTGAGGTCGCCGTCCAGGACGCCGCCGAAGCCAAGTACGCCGGCGTTGTTGACGAGTAGGGACACGTCCGTCGCCCTGGCCGCTGCGGCATCGACGCTGGCCTGATCGGTCACGTCCAGCGCCAGCACGGTCACGCGTGGATCGCCGGTGATCGCCGGACCGATGGTTTGCGGGTCGCGGGCTGTCGCGTAGACCTTGGCCGCGCCTGCGTTCAGCAGGTGGTGGACGAGACGGGCGCCGAGCCCGCGGTTTGCGCCGGTGACCAGCGCCGCGCTGCCCTGGATATTCATCGTGGACTCCTGTTCGGTGAGGGGAACGCCTCAACGCTAGGTCGCAGCAAATCTGTGGGAAATGCGTGGAAACCGCGAAAACATAGCTGATCCGCTCATGCGTGGGCTGTAGATGAGTCGACGGCTACTATTCCGGCATGGACCCGTTGGCGGACGTGCTGTCCGTCGCGGGCGTGCGCGGCACCGTGGCTGCGCGGGTGGAGGCGACCGAGCCGTGGGGGCTCGAGCTGGCCCAAATCCCGGGCGCGGCGTTCCATGCCATGACCGCGGGGACCGCCTGGCTACGGCTGGGCGATGCCGCGCCGATGCGCCTCATGCCGGGCGATCTGGTGCTGCTGCCCAGCGGCGCCGCTCATCGCCTGGCGAGCGAGCAGAACGGTGCGGTCGTGCCGTTCGACCACGCCGCTGCCGAGCAGGCGCAGGCGTCCGGGGGCGTGATCCGCATCGGCAGCGGCACCATGCAGGTGCGCATCTTGTGCGCCTCCTACCGGCAGGACTCCGCCGTAACGACCCCGCTGCTGGAGCTCTTTCCGCATCTGGTGCACGTACCGGCCGGCACTGGGGGCCCGTCGCTCGACGACACCCTGCGGCTGCTGAGCAGCGAGCTGCAGCACCCTGACATCGGAACCTCGGCGGTGCTCGACCGGCTCATCGACGTCTTGCTCATCCAGGTACTACGGACGTGGTCGCGGCAGCATTCCGAGCAGCTGACCACCTCGTGGCTGCGGGGGTTACGCGATCCCATCACTGCAGCCGCGCTCGCCGCCGTGCATTCCGATCCCGCTCACGCCTGGACCGTCGACACCCTCGCCGAAGCCGCGTCGGTGTCGAGAGCCACGCTCGCCCGCCGTTTCGTCGCGCTCGTCGGCGAGACCCCGAGCGCCTACCTCACGCGATGGCGCATGGACCTTGCCGCCCGGCGCCTGCGGGACAGCGACGATCCCGTCCACGCGATCGCACGCGCAGTCGGATACACCTCGGAATACGCGTTCTCCCGGGCTTTTTCGCGCAGCCGCGACCAGCCGCCAGGCCGCTATCGCCAGCTGGCACGGGCCACCGCTACGTCCCGTTGACGGGAGCCGCGGGCAATCGTGAAAGAGTGCCGCAACTCGCGAGGAAGGGTGAGCATGGCGGAGAAGGCCGAGATCCGGGCGTTGCTCGAGCGGTACTGCGCGGCGATGAACGAGCATCGCCGGGAGGATTGGCTCGACTGCTTCGCGGACGATGCCGTTCAGGAGGATCCCGTCGGCATGCCGGCGAACGTGGGCCGTGAGGCGATCGGAAAGTTCTTCGACACCAACATGATTCCGGTGACGCTCACCGTCACGGACGATCCGCTCGTGGTCGGCAACGAGGTCCTCGCGTTCTTCACCGTGGTCGCGGAGATGGAGGGCGGGCGCATGCGGCTGCCGCGGATCGTCGACCACATCGTGCTGTCCGAGGACGGGCAGCGTTTCCAGTCCCTGCGGGCCTTCTTCGACTTTTCCGAGCTGGTTCCGGCGACCGAGTAAGTCGCTCAGCGACCCAGGGCGAGATCCATGCGCTGGCGGCCGCGCAGCGGGGTGTAGCTCGTCCAGTCGGACTCGCTCACCTCGGCGATGGTGGCGTAACGCGACAACAGCGTGCTGAAGGCGACCTCGGCTTCGAGCCGGGCCAGGTTGGCCCCGAGGCAGAAGTGCATGCCATGCCCGAACGAGAGTGGCCGCACGTCAGGGCGCGTCACGTCGAAGCGCGCCGGTTGCGGGAACCGTCTCGGGTCGTGGTTGCCGGCGGTCAGGTTGAGCATCACCAGCTGGTCGGCGGCGACGGGGATCCCGTCGATCTCGGTATCGGCCGTGACGATGCGGGACGTGAACGTGATCGGCGGGTCGTAGCGCAGCATCTCCTCGATCGCTGACGGAATCAGCTGCGGCTGCTCGCGCAGCAACGCCAGCTGCTGCGGATGCTGCAAGAGCCGAAACATGCCGTTTCCCAGGAGGTTTTGCGTCGTCTCGTGGCCGGCGAAGATGAGCTGCACGACCATCGCCACGAGCTCGGCCGCCGAGAGCCGGTCGCCTGCCTCTTCCGCGTCGATGAGCGCGCTGAGCAGATCGTCGCTGCGCCGGGCGCGGCGCTCCTCGATCATCCCGGTCACGTACTCGTTGAAGCCCGACATCGCCGCATCGCCGGCGCCGCGGGCCTCGTCGCTCGCCATGCCGGAGGCCATGCTCAGGCCGTGGGCCCAGTCACCCATCTGCCCGACGTCGACCTGCGGAACGCCGATCATTTCGCAGATGACCTGAAGTGGAAGGAGCCGTGCCCAGTCATGGACGAACTCGACCGTGCCGCCGGACTCGTCGACCGCGTCGCACAGTTCACCGGCGATCCGTTGGGCGGCAGAGCGCATCGACGAAACGGCGCGCGGGGTGAACGCGCGGCTCACCAGCCGGCGCAGGCGGGTGTGGCCCGGCGGGTTCATCATGACGACGTTGAGCCGGATCCAGTCGACGAAGGGGCCGCTCGTCCAGCCCTGAGCCTCGAAATAGCGAGCGCCCATCGCGAGCAGCGCGGGATCGCCGAGCGCTTCCATGCAGGTGTCGTAGCGCAGGAATGAGACCGTGGCGAAGTCGGGCACGAAAGCCGCGGCGGCGCCGGCCTCGAGCATGGGAGCGGTCACGACCGCCGGGTCACGCCACCAGTCCGGCAGCGAAAGGTCGATAACCGGAAGATCCTGGTACAGGTCGCTCACGTGGCCTCCCGCGTCGTCGTGGGCGCCAGAGCGTACCGCCTCGTGCCGACCGGGCGGGGCGGGCTATAGCCAACCGGACAGCGTCGGAGGCCAGGTGCTACATTGAAGCACATGACCGAGGTCGGTATCCGAGCCCTGAAACAGAACGCTTCTGCGGTGGTTGCAGAGGCATCTGCGGGCCACCCGGTCACCATCACGGACCGGGGCCGCGCCGTCGCTCAATTGACGGCGCTCCCACGATCGCGGCTGCAGCAGCTGGTCGCGGCAGGTAAGGCCCGCCCTCCCCGTCGCGACATCCGCGATCTCGGCGCTCCTCGGTCCGGTCCCGCTTTGAGCAAGGAACTGGCCGCCATGAGGGATGCCGAGCGGTACTAGCGTGGCCCACTACCTCGACACGTCGGCACTCGTGAAGCTTGTCGTCGCCGAACGGGAAACAGCCGGACTGCGCGCGTGGCTGCGAGCGGCCGATCGCCAGCCGGTCGCCTCAGATCTGGCCCGCACGGAACTTCTGCGCGCGGTGCGCCGGGTCGCCCCGAAGCGATTGCTGCAGGCGCGCGCCGTCCTGGACGCCATCACTCTGACGGAGGTGACGGCCTCACTGTTCGAACAGGCAGGACGGCTCGACCCGACCACTCTGCGCCCCCTCGACGCCATTCATCTGGCTGCGGCGCTCGATTTGGGCGACGACCTGGACAGCCTCGTCACGTATGACGACCGACTTGCTGAAGCCGCGGCGCTCAACGGCATTCCCGTGACGGCGCCCGGCTGAGGGTCCATGCGGCAAGCCAGCGCCGGGGAGCCCACGAAATGAAACCCACCGCGAACAGCGCGCCGGTGGGTGCCTCGGGTCGAGTTCGCCGGCGCCGAGCGAGGCGAGGAAAAGGTGCTGGTGTGCCAGTTTGTTGCGCATCGCGATCGGGTTGGCGAAGGGCTGGGTGCCACGGGAGACGCCCCGCAGTTCGCAGTAGCGGTTCAGCGAATGGCCGACGCAGACCCAGCAGTAGGCGAGACTGAGTCGGCGCTCGGCTGAGGCGTCGAACTCGCCCCGCCGAGTGCGGTAAGACGGGTGATGACCGCCAGCGACTCCAGTGCTGCGTCGATCTCGTCCGCCCCGACCGGGGCGCCGCTCATGCTGCGCTGGTCGCCTCGAGAGGACGACCCGCCATGTGGGCGGCGCCGGGTGCCCCGGAGGGCATGACGAAAACTTCCGCTCCGAGCAGCTGGGCTGCTGCGGCCTCGAAGCCTGCGACGTCGAAGTACGTTCGTCCTGGGGCGACGTCAGCGACGATGTTTCCCTGGCCGGCGTGGCGTAGACCCGACAGGCCAAAGGTCTCTCCGAGCGCGCGTAGCTGCGCAGCTGAACGGTCCAGCTGCTCGTCCGTCGCGGGCTTCATGCTCTCGACTGTAGTAGTCATGGTGATGGTTTTCACCTCCTTCGGGAGGCACCGTGGGCGCCGCGGCACTTCACCGACAGCAACACCCAGCCGGCGGAACCGAAGCTCAACCGGGATACGGAGTCGCGGCAGCAGTCGCGGCCTGCACGGCAACGGAGCGCCGATGCGTTCGGCCGGCGGTGCGGCGTTTCGGCTGAGCTGGCGTCCGCGGCGGCGCGGTGAGTGCTTCCAGCACAGCGACCAGGTACGCCACCTGCAGCCAGCTGGTCGCCGAGCCCAGCGTGTTCTCGAACGAGCGGGCCAGCCGGCGGCTGCGAAGGAGGCGCCCGTGGGCGACCTCGATCCGCCAGGCGTAGGGCAACGGCACGAAACTGCCCTTCGGTCCGCCGTGGTAGACCCGCCGCACCTACACGCCGCTCGCCCCGCTGAGCTTTCCGGCGGCACGTACCGAAACCCCCCGGTCGACCAGCACCAGCTGCAGCCGGCCGGCCTGCCGGTTGCCTACCAGCTCCTCCAACAGCGCCGCCGTCGTGTCGTTCTCGGACGTGGATGCCGGCAGCACCCGTGCCGCCAACGGCAGTCCGGTCACGTCGACCGCGATGGCGCGCTTCGCTCCGTTCGTCGCCCCGTACGGGCCGCCCCGCGTATGAAACGTCCGGCCGCCGTTTGAGGCGCCGCGTGCGAGGTGAGTGTCCATGACGACCATCGACGGGGCCGGCTCCGGCCGTCCCAGCCGGGTACGGGCGGTCCGGTGCAGCTGCGCCAGCATCCACGCCCAAGTGCCCTTCAGCGTCCACCGCCGAAGCTGTGCCCAGACGCGGGTCCACGGGCCGTACTCGTGCGGCAGGGCTGCGCCACTGGCAGCCGGTGTGGGTGATGTACAGAATGCCGTCGATGACCCGCCGCACATCGTCGCCGAACTTGCGGCCACGCTTACCCGGCGCGTTCACCAGCGGCCTGAGCAGCGCCCACTGCGCATCCGTCAGATCCGTCGAATAGCCCCGCACCCGCACTACCAGTGCATCGGCCATCCCGAAGCCCAACGCCCCGGCCCGGCCGCTTCCCGGCCACCGGGGCCGCCCGCCTGCCCGAAAACGGCTGCAACCACAGCGACTTGGTGACCGGACGGCCCGCCCGCGCCCTGAAACGCGCTCCCACCACGTGACGAAGGCCCCGCCGCACCGTTTCCCGGTGCTGCGGGGCCTTTCTCGTCCTGTACGACCCACCATCGGTCAGCGACCTGCTGGACCATCGGTTAGCTGCTGGCCACGCACTTAGCCGGCAGGACTGCGGTGCGTCCCTCTCGCTGGGGGCTTTCGTCGTTCAGTCGTGGACGTCCAAGCCGAGGTCCGCGTCGGTGCGGGACTCGACGGGCGCCTGCCTCACGCTCGCACGATCAGGGTTGTACCGCCGAGCAGCGGAGGTGTAGACGGCCAGATCCTTGCGCGGCCCGACGGCGAGGATGCGTGCCCGCCGTGGACGCCGCTCGTCGGGCGAGCACCAGTACACGATCCGGAATCTTGGTTTTTCCGGTGTGACCTTGTCCACGTAGACCTTCCGGCAGCCGCGCAAGTCCCCGGTCGAGCCGCGAACCTCGAGCAGCGGACCGAACTCAAGGTTCTTGTCGATTTCCAGGAGTGAACCGCCCCAGGTTTGATGCCGCATCTTTCTGAGTTGGAAGGATGCGAACTATGCCAAAGAAGATCGATCCACGCGTCAAGGAGCGCTGCGTGCGGATGGTCCTGGACCAGCTGCCGGAGTACCCGTCGCTGACCGCGGCCGCAGAGGCTGTCGCGCGCCGTGAGGGGGTGGGCAAGGAGTCGGTGCGCCGCTGGGTGTTGCAGGCACAGATCGACTCCGGTCAGCGGCCGGGTGCCAGCAGCGAGGAGCTGGCGGAGATCAAGGATTTGAAGGCGAAGGTCCGACGGCTGGAGGAGGACAACGAGATCCTGCGACGGGCCTCGATTTTCTTCGCCGGGGCGCTCGACCCCCGCAACCGCTGATCGCCGGCTTCATCGACGAGATGCGCACCGATGGCCACGCGGTCGAGTCGATCTGCCGAGTCCTGTCCGAGCAGGGCTGCCAGATCGCCGCGCGGACCTACCGGGCGTGGTGTCAGGCCAGCAAGCCGGTTGCCGACCGTGTGGTCGGTGACGCCGTGGTCGAGGACAAGGTCCGGCAGCTGGCCTTTACCGTCGACGAACACGGCCGCCGCCGGTTGGCGCCGGAGGGGTTGTATGGACGGCGCAAGATGACGGCGCTGGTGCGCGCCGGACGCTGCCCGATGCCTCACCCGGCTCGGTGGACCGGGCAATGAAAACCCTTGGCTTGCAAGGGATTCGACGGTCCAAGGGAATCCGGACCACCATCCCAGCCAAGGACGGCCGGCGGGCCGGCGACCTGCTGAACCGCAACTTCACTGCACCCGCCCCGAACCGGACCTGGATCATGGACTTCACCTACGTGCGAACCTGGGTCGGGTTCGTCTACGTGGCGTTCATCGTCGACGTTTACGCCCAGAAGATCCTCGCCTGGCACGCTGCCACCGTCCGCGACGCCGACCTCGTCATGACACCTCTGAAGATGGCGATCTGGCAACGCAACCGTGAAGGCCACCCGATCGAGCCTGGCGAGCTGATCGGCCACTCCGATTACGCCGAGGTTCTCGTTAAGCCGAGGGTTCGCGTCTTGGCCTGTGCTGGCGGGTTTTCTGACGGATTCCTCGGCTTAACGATCCGCTGATGGTTGCGTCCGTGCTCGGGCAGGGAGGTCCCCTGCGGGCGGGAGATGGTCATGGACACGACGGTCAGGGGGATCGGGGTGGCGGTGGTCGCGGAGCTACGCGCGGCGGGCTACCTGGAGTCGACGATCGGCCAGTACGAGAAGACGCTGAAGGCGTTGACGATCTTCGCCGGTGGGAGCGGCAGCGAATACACGGCCTCGCTTGGGGCGGCCTTCGCGTCGATGACGATCAGCCCACGCACGGGCCGTTTCAGTGCCCAGCGCAGGTTCGACTACGGCCGGCTGGTGAGCGTGTTCGATCGCTACGTCGCGACAGGTCGAGTCGACCTCTCGATCCGGACGCGCGGCGGCGGCGGGGCTCGGCCGGAGGTGGAGGAGTTCGCCTTTCTGGTTGCTTCGTGGGAACTCGACATGATCGAGCGTGGTCTGGCGCCGGCGACCTGTGATGCCTACGGCCGAGTCGCCCGCGGCTACCTGGTGTTCCTGGAATCGCAAGGGATCCTCAGCCTCAGCCAAGCGGACCCCTCGAGCGTTCTGGCGTTCCTGGAGTCGCTGTCGGGGAGGTGGGCGAGAACATCGTTGTTCTGGGTGGTGTCGAACTTCCGCCCCTTCTTGAAGTACATCGGCCGCGCTGAGCTGGTCGACGCGGTGGGGTTGGCTGCTGTCAGAAGGTCCCGCGCCATCCTGCCGATGCTGTCCGACGAGGTTCAGCGGCGTGTGGTCGGAGCTTGCGCGTTGGGGACCGTGGACGCGCGTGACGCCGCGATCACCTTGCTGGCCCTGACTACAGGCTTACGGGCTTGCGACATCGTCAATCTCAGACTCGCCGATGTCGACTGGCGCGGGCAGGCCGCGAACATCGTGCAGCAGAAGACCAGCAACCCGCTGACGGTTCCGATGACCGATCTGCTGGTTGGCAAGCTGGCCGAGTACGTCCTGGAGCACAGGCCTGACTCAGCCGACGATCACTTGTTCCTGCGGGCGAAGGCGCCACGCACGGGGCTGGGCGATCACGCCTCGATCCACCGGGTGATCTCGACCGTGTTCACCAAGGCAGGCGTCACCGAGGTGAAGGCCGGCACCCGGCTTCTGCGGCACAACGCTGCCTCCCGGATGCTGCGCGCTGCCGTCCCACTTCCGACGATCTCGGCCGTGCTGGGCCACGCCAGCCCGAACTCGACAGATGCGTACTTGAGCACCGACCAGGAACGGCTGCTCGAGTGCGTGCTGGACGTTCCCGCGTCAGTCGGGTCGAGTTCATGAACGCCGGCGGGTTCACCAGCGCGTTCGCGCCGGAGCTCGACGCCTACCTGGCGTTCAAGGAGAAGCTGGGCTTCTACGGGGCCTCCCGGATCTGGTATCTGCGACAGTTCGATGCCTACTGCACGGCGCATGAGCGGACCGTGTTCGACCGGGAGACGGTCGAGGGGTGGGTCACCGAGCAGCTGGCCAGGTCCAGCCGCTACCGGTCGTGGATGTCCTACATCCGCGATCTGGGCGGGTGGCTGCAGCTCCACGAGCACCCGGACGCCTACGTGCTGTCCGGGCAGTGGAAGGCCACGTTCGTGCCCGCCCATCCTTACCTGCTCAGCACCGCCGAGATCGAGGCGTTCTTCGCCGCCGCCGCGGGCCTGAAGGCCGCCTCACCGTGGCGTTGGCAGGCGGTCGCGTTCTTCACCTTGATGCACTCGTGCGGGCTGCGGACCGGTGAAGCCCGCCAGCTGCTGCCCGAGCAGGTTCACCTGCGGGACGCAGACCTCGACGTGCTGGCCTCCAAAGGCCACCGCTCCCGCCGCCTGCCGCTGACGGCCGAGGTCATCGACGTCCTGGCCCGCTGCGACCGGCTGTCGGCCGCCCAGTTCGGCCGCTCACGGCCGACGTTCTTCGTCTCCGCGGCCGGGCATCAGGTCACGGCCGCGACCGTCGGACAGGTCTTCCATCGGGTCTGGGAGCAGGCTGAGCTGCCGCGGCCAGTGGGAGGCCGGCAGCCCCGGCCCTACGACTTCAGGCACCACTTCGCCTACGCCAACGTCGAGCGATGGGCACGGCAGGGCAAGGACGTCACAGCGATGCTGCCCTACTTGGCCCGCTACATGGGGCACGCCAGCGTCGACTCGACCTACTACTACATCCACACCTCGCCGGACTTCATGCACGACTACGCCCATCTCGCGGCCAACGGCCAGGCCCTGCTGCCAGAGGTGGGGTTCGCATGAAACGCGACCCCAACACCGGGTCCGCAGACTTTTACGCCTTCGCCAGGGACTACCTGCACACCTACCTGCCCACGGTCGCGCGGCGCTCCCCGAACACGATCGACGCCTATCGGATCAGCCTCGAATGCTTCCTGGAGTACCTGCGCGATGAGCACCACATCGAACGCGCCCAGGTCAGCTTCGACCACCTCGACCGGGGCCATCTCAAAGGCTGGCTGACCTGGATGGTCGAGCAGCGGCATTACTCGGCCAGGACCATCGCGCTGCGGCTGAGCACCGTGAAGGCGTTCCTGACGTACTCCTCGGATGAGGACCTCACCCTGGTGACGCTCAGCCAGGCAGCCAAGGCCTTGCGTTCACCTGCCATCGCCAGGAAGCCGATCGAGTACCTCACCGAAGCTCAGACCCGAGCCGTGCTCGCGGCTTTCACCGGCCGCACCTCAAAGTCACGCCGGAACCGCATGTTGCTGATCCTGCTCTACGACACCGCCGCCCGCGTCGGTGAGCTCACCAGCCTCACGCTGCAGGATCTGTGCCTAGATGCGCCCGGCCATGTCAGGCTCACCGGCAAAGGCGCCAAGACCCGTGTCGTCCCGCTGACCGACAAGACGATCGAGCACCTTCGCGTCTACCTCGCCGAGTTCCACCCGAAGCTGCACCAGCTCCCCGCGTCCCGGCCGGTGTTCTACAGCCCGCACCACGGCACCCCGACCCGGCTCTCGACGGACACGGTCGCGGCAGTGCTCAACAATGCCGCTGCGACGGCTCGCAGCAGCTGCCCCTCAGTTCCCGCGAGCATCCACTGCCACATGCTGCGCAAGACCAAGGCTATGGACCTCTACCAGCAAGGCATCCCGTTGCCGATCATCATGCGACTCCTCGGTCACGAGAACGTGTCGACCACCGCGGCCTTCTACGCCTTCGCCACCATGGACATGATGCGCGCGGCCATCCACGCGGCCACGCCCGCGACCGACGCGCCACCCGCCCAGCGACTCACCGAAGACCAGCTCCAAGCCCTTTACAGCCTCCGCTAGCCCGGGGCTTTCATGACGTTGCCGCCTGAGGGTGTGTTGATCAACTAAAAGGTGCTCCTGACCAGCGAAAATGCAGCTTGTCTAAGGTCGCATTCCGCCAGGTCAAGGAGCACCCTTGTGGTGAGTGAGCGTAGCGGGTTCTACCCCCGTCCGAAAGTCGACACGGCCGGTGCTGGCGTGCTCTCGCAAGCTGGCGGGATGCTGCTGACCGAGACGATCCGCGTCAGCGGTCTGGGGTCGGCGTTGCGGACCGCGTTGTCGCGGTGGATGGCGGACCGGGCGATCCACCATCCGGCCAAGATCGTGCTGGATTTAGCGGTCACGCTCGCGCTCGGTGGCGACTGCCTCGCCGACATCGGCCTGCTGCGCGCCGAACCCGCCCTGTTCGGGCCGGTGGCTTCCGATCCGACGGTGTCCCGCACGGTCGACGTGCTGGCCGCCGACGTCGACCGGGTGCTCGGGGCGATCGACGCCGCCCGCGCCGCGGCACGTGCCGCCGTGTGGGCCCGGGCCGGCAGAACCGCTCCGAGTCATGACGTGGATGCCGACCGGCCGCTGATCGTCGATCTGGACGCCACTTTGATCACCGCCCATTCCGACAAGGAAGGCGCGCAGCCGACGTTCAAACGCGGGTTCGGCACCCATCCGTTGTGCGCGTTCGTCGACCACGGCCCGGCCGGCACCGGTGAACCTTTGGCGTTGCTGCTGCGCCCGGGGAACGCCGGGTCGAATACCGCCACCGACCACATCACGGTCGTGAAAGCTGCGTTGGCGCAGCTGCCCGGGCATCGGCCCGGGGTCCGTCCCGGCCGGCAGATTCTGGTCCGCACCGACGGGGCGGGCGCCACCCACGACCTGCTGAACTGGCTTACAACACAACGGCTTTCGTACTCGACCGGGTTCACCCTGCCCGCACACGCCGAGCAGCTGATCCGCCGGCTGCCGAAGAAAGCCTGGTCGCCGGCTTACGACGCCGACGGCGAAATCCGGCCCGGGGCGTTCGTCGCCGAACTGACCGGACTACTCGACCTGTCCGGCTGGCCGGTAGGGATGCGGGTCATCATCCGCTCCGAACGTCCCCACCCCGGCGCCCAACTACGCATCACCGACATCGACGGCAACCGCATCACCGCCTTCGCGACCAACAGCCGCCGCGGGCAGCTCGCCGACCTCGAAATGCGGCACCGCCGCCGGGCCCGCTGCGAAGACCGGATCCGGCTCGCGAAAGACACCGGCTTGTCCAACCTGCCGCTGCACGACTTCAACCAGAACCGCATCTGGTGCGCCATCGTGATGCTCGCCTGCGAGCTGACCGCCTGGATGCAAATGCTCGCCTACCCGGCCAGCAACACCCGCCGCTGGGAACCAAAACGGCTGCGGCTACGACTGTTTTCCGCTGCCGGGCGCATCGCCAGCCACGGCCGAAGCGTCACAGTCCACCTCGCCCGCCACGGCCCCTGGACCCAGCTGCTGCACAACGGCATTCACAGCCTTCGACTCATCCCAGCACCCGGATAACCCCTCCGCAGCTCGCCATCCCCGAACTCAGCATCCCCGGCAGTGGAACCGGCGCCCACCGACCCGACACGTCGGGCGAACTGTCACACCTCCACGCGACAATCAACTATGTCCCGGCGCATCGACGCCCACACCATGATCAACGGATCCGAGGCGAAAGATCCGGGCTAGCCAATGGAACGTACACAGCCAAGGGAGCACTAAAAACTATTTTGCTGGGCGCCGCGTCGGCAGCGACGGCGGGGGTTGGCGGCTATCTTGAGATCCTTGGTGAAGGCGCTGCGCCGATCTTCGGCGAGGGCGGCGAATTTGCCTCGACGCTTACGTACAAGTTTGTCACGAGAGGCCTTAACACCTTGGCGGGTATCGGTTTCGCGATTCCGAGCATTCCGGACTTCCTGTCCTCGTGTCCATGAGGACAGCGATAGGGGTCCCGCCCGGGAGTCAGATTTGGCGCGTCCGTCCTATTGGACGAGTTGCTAGCGTCGGCGTGGTCTTGATCTGGGGCGTGGCCGCCGCGGCAGGAAGCGGCGACAGGAGCGTTTCCGCCGTCGGCGCCAGCGTCTTATGGGTCGCACTGATTCTCGTGGCGGTCGCGGTGTGGCGCTGGGCGTTTGTCCCGTTCGTGGCGCTCACCCCGAACGAGCTCGTCATCCAAAATGCGTCCAGTAGGTCGACGATCCGGTATGCGGAGATCGTAGGAGCTAAAGCAGGCTACTACGGTGTTTGGATCCAGAAGCGTGACGGAACCCGGGTTCGGGCGTGGGCAGTCCAGAAGTCCAACGCCGCTCGCGTCGCGGGTCGTCACACGCGTGCAGACGACCTCATAGAGGCCATCAGGCTAAGGACTTTTCAAACTGGCTCTCCGTGAACCCGATGGTTAGTCAGTCAAGGACCGACGCGGCGACGTCGGCGATTCCGCAGCCAAGTGAAAGTGGGCGACCCCTGAGCTGGCTGCAATGTCCGCTGCCCTCGGTCAGCGTCTTTGCCGCGAGTTGATGCACGACGTCAGGTGTGCAGTACTGGTTCTTGCAACTGATGGTCACGTTGTAGACCTGGCAGCCGGCGCGGCAGTGGCCGCCCGCTAGATCGTCGACCTGGTGGCGTCGACCCGGGCACAGTGAACCTCCAATCCCACGACAGGCTCCGCCGGCTTTGGCTTCGTGATCCAGCGCTGTTCGCCGTCACCGAGCCCGACCGAGCAGCGGGGGCACGGTCACACCACCCGCTACGGCTACGACGGCGACGGCCGCAAACTGACGGTCACCGATCCGAACAATCACACCAGCAGCTACAGCTACGACGACCTCGGCAACAAGCTGACCGTCACCGATGCCAACAACCACACCAGCAGCTACAGCTACAACCTCGACAACCAGCTGATCTCCATCACCACGGCCAGCGGCGCCGAAACCAGCTACGGCTACGACGACGCCGGCAACGAAACCAGCATGGTCGACCCCCGCGGCAACGTCACCGGCGCCAACCCCGCCGACTACACCACCAGCTACAGCTACGACGCGGACGGCAACCTGCTCGCTACCGTCACTCCGCTGGAGGCGACCAGCCCGGGCCACGGCACCATCACCAACAGCTACGACTCGGCTGACCGGCTGATCAGCACCGGCTACAACGACGGCACTCCCACCGCCGGCTACAGCTACGACCTCGCCGGACACATCACCGGTCAGACCGGCGGATCCGCCAGCGACAGCCTGAGCTATGACCCTGCCGGTCAGCTCACCCAGCTCGTGCAAACGCCCGCCAGTGGCCCGGTCCAAACGTTCGGTTACGGCTACGACCCGGCGGGCAATCTGACCAGCCGCATCCGGCCTGACGGCGTCACGGAGAGCAATGATCAGAACCTGTGGATGGGCCTCGGCCTGGTGACGTGAATGGGCGCACCTTCCCGAGGATGATCTCGAAATCGTCTCAGCTCTGATCAGGACCGGCGTTGGCGCGCTGGTTCGGGAAGGTACGCCCGTGCTCAAAGTAGTTCAGGAAGTCCAGGAGGCCAACGAGGCCAGCCGTCCGATGCTCGATGAGATCGTGCGTGAGGGTGCGCGGACGATGCTTGCCGTCGCGTTGCAGGCCGAGGTCGCCGCCTACATCGACGCGCATGCCGACCAGCTCGACGAAGACGGCCGGCGGCTGGTGGTACGCAACGGCTATCACGACGAACGGGTCGTGACGACCGCGGCCGGTGCGGTACCGGTGCAGGCGCCGCGGGTTAACGACAAGCGGATCGACGAGACGACCGGTGAACGCCGGCGGTTCTCGTCGGCGATCCTGCCGGCGTGGGCGCGCAAGTCGCCGACGGTCGCCGAAGTGCTGCCGCTGCTGTACTTACATGGCCTGTCATCCGGGGACTTCGGCCCGGCGCTGACGCAGTTCCTCGGCTCCGGGGCTGGCCTGTCGGCCTCGACCGTGACAAGGCTGACCGCCCAATGGCAGGACGAAGCCGCCGCGTTCAACACCCGGCCGCTTAAAGACACCGACTACGTCTACGTGTGGGTCGACGGCATCCACGTCAAGGTGCGGTTGGAGCAGGACAAGGTGTGCCTGCTGGTCATCCTCGGGGTGCGCGCGGACGGCACCAAGGAGCTGGTCGCGCTCGCCGACGGCTTCCGCGAATCGACCGAGTCGTGGGCGGACCTGCTGCGCTCATGCAAGCGTCGCGGGATGCGGGCGCCGCATCTCGCGGTCGGCGACGGAGCGCTCGGGTTCTGGGCCGCGCTGCGCGACGTGTTCCCCGCTACCCGGGAGCAGCGTTGCTGGTTTCACGTCGGATCGAACGTGTTGAACGCCCTGCCCAAGTCCGCCCAACCCGGCGCGAAGGCCGCGCTGGCCGAGATCTACAACGCCGAAGACCGCGACCACGCAGTCAAGGCCGTGAAGGCGTTCGAGGCCGACTACACGGCGAAATGGCCAAAGGCCGTCGCGAAGATCACCGAGCACCTCGACGTCCTGCTCGAGTTCTACAACTACCCCGCCGAGCATTGGGTGCACCTGCGAACCACCAACCCGATCGTTATCTCCAGCCCGCTGACGGGTGTCCTTGATGTGCACCACGTAGATGTTCGGGTCCGTTCCGCTCGTGGTGGAGGTGGTTATCTCCGGCCTGTCCACGACGGCAGGCGGAGGTTTGATGTTGGTGCAGCGGGTGGCCCCGGCGGGATCACGGGTCGAGTCCTGGACGGTGCTCGGCGAGGACGACCGTCCGGTCGAGGCGATCGAGCGGTATTTGTTCTACCTGTCGGCGATCGAGCGTTCGCCGAACACGGTCAGGGCCTATGCGCATGATCTGAAGGACTTCTTCGTCTTCTTGGCGCTGCGGTCGCTGGACTGGCGGGAGGTTCGGCTCGAGGATGTCGGGGAGTTCGTGGCCTGGCTGCGGCTGCCCCCGGCGGGCCGGGCCGGGAAGGTCGTCGTGCTGCCCTCGGTCGAGGCGCAGGTCGGCGCGGCGACGGTGAACCGCAAGCTGTCCGCGGTGAGCTCGTTCTATCAGCACCAGGCCCGTCACGGTGTCGATGTGGGTGAGCTGTTGGTGGTCTGGAGGCCCGGCGGTCGGGGCGGCTGGAAGCCGTTCCTGCACCACATCAGCAAGAACGCGCCGCAGCCACGGCGAGCGATCTCGCTGCTGGCGCCGCGCAAGCTCCCGCGGGTGCTGACCGCTGCCGAGACCCAAGCCGTGCTCGACGGCTGCACCCGGCTGCGCGACCGGCTGCTGTTCGGGCTGTTGCACGACACCGGGATGCGCATCGGTGAGGCCCTGGGCCTGCGCCACGAGGACTTCGCGGCTGCCGAGCGTGAGGTCACGGTCGTGCCGCGGGTGAACGACAACGGTGCCCGGAGCAAGTCTGGCCGGGCCCGGACCATCCCGGTCAGCGCGGAGCTGCTGCGGTTGTATGCCGACTATCTGCACGAGGAGTACGGCGACCTCGACAGCGACTATGTCTTCGTCAACCTGTGGGCGCAGCCGGTCGGGCAGGCACTGTCCTACCGGTCGGTCTATGACCTGGTGCTACGGCTCCGACAACGTACCGGTTTCGATTTCGACCCGCACTGGTTCAGGCACACCGCGGCGACCAGGATGCTGCGTGACGGCGTCCCGATTGAGGTCGTCTCGATGTTGCTCGGGCACGCCTCGGTGACCACCACGTGGGACATCTACGGTCACCTCACCGCGGAGGATGCCCGCCGGGTGCTGGAGCAGGCTGGCTGGTTCACCAACAACCAGGTGCGGCTGTGACCGGCGCGCAGGAACCGGTCGAGCACCCGACCCGTTCGGTGCTGCTGGCCAAGCTGATGGGCGCGGTGCGCACCGAGTTCCGAGCCGAGCTGCTGGCGTTCGCCGTGGACGACCCGGTGTTCGCAGGCACGGCTTGCCTCGTTGCGCGTTGCCCTCGGACCGCGCGGGGCAACGGCTTGTGTCCGGGCCACCGGCTGCGCTGGGTGAAGGCCGGGCGTCCGGAGGTCGCCTGCTTCGCGGCGAGCACGGATCCGCGCTGGGCGCGTGAGCTCCCCAACGGTGTGTGCCGCGCCGCCGGCTGCGGCTACGGCATCGCCCGGATGGGGGTGTGTCAGTTGCACTGGCAGCGCTGGGAACGCAGTGGCCGCCGCGGCGAGCTGTCGGCGTGGCTGGCCAACCCGTTGCCGATCAAGGCACCGCCTGCGGGTGCGACCTGCCGGATCAGCCACTGCACGCTCTGGCCGCAGGCCGGTTCACCGTTCTGCCACAGCCACACGAACAGCTGGAAGGTCAGCGGACGAGGGGACCTTGACGCGTTCGTCCGCTGCTTCGAAACGATCGCGCTGCCCGTCGATGAGGTCATCCGGCTCGGGCAGCTCGGGACCCAGTTGCGGTTGGAGTTGCAGTACGCCCTGCAATGCCGGCATGACGAACGCAGCTCCAAGACGGACCCGGCAGTGGTGAATCGCCTGGTGCGGTTCATGCTCGCCACGAACACCACGTCACTGCTCGACTTTCCGGAGGCCAACTGGCGCGCCCCCAGCAGTCATCTGATGCCGAAGGACCCGAGCGCCCGGGCGTTGTTGAACTACGCCCGTCGCAGGGTCGACGACCTCGCCCACGACGGCGGCTGGGACGCCGAATATGCCCGTCCCGTCTGGCAACTACGCCGCCTGGGATACCCGGCCAACGAAACGTTCTCCTTCGCCGCCATCAGTCAGCCCTGGCTGACCGCGTTGGTGAAGCGGTGGTTGCGCTGGCGGCTCAGCACCGGCCTCAGCGTGACGACGGTGCGTCGCAGCCTCGGGGCATTGACCCGCTTCTCCGGGTTCTGTGAGCGGGTCGGCGTCAGCGGGCTGGACCAGATCGACCGGGCGCTGCTGGAGCGCTACCTCGCGGACCTCCAGGCAAACGTGACCGGCGCGCAGCAGCAAGGCGTGCACATCGGGCAGCTGCACGCCTTCTTCCAGGCGATCCGCCAGCACCGCTGGGATGAGCGCTTGCCGGCCTCGGCAGTGTTGTTCACCGAGGACGTCCCGAAACGCACCGACAAGCTTCCCCGCGCTCTCGCCGAACAGGTGATGGCGCAAGTCGAGCATCCCGACGCCCTCGCCCAATGGGGCAACTCGGCCTTTCGGCTTGTCACGATCATCTTGATCCGCTGCGGGCTGCGGGTCACCGACGCGTTGCGGCTGCCGGCTGACTGCGTGGTCAGCGACGCCGACGGGGCGCCCTACCTGCGCTATGACAACCACAAGATGAAACGCCAGGCGCTGGTGCCGATCGATGAGGAACTCCAGGCCCTGATCGGCAGCCAGCGGGCCCGTGCCGGAGCGAGCCGTTGGCTGTTCCCGCGGGCTACGAAAAACCCCAATGGCCAATGGCCGACTGCCTCCTCGACCTACCGGTCTGCGCTCTACCGCTGGCTCGAACTGTGCGAGGTCCGTGACGCGCACGGCCAACCCGTCCAGCTCACCCCCCACCAGTGGCGTCACACTCTCGGGACCCGCCTGATCAACCGTGACGTCCCGCAAGAAGTCGTCCGGCGGATCCTTGATCACGACTCGCCGCAGATGACCTCGCACTACGCGCGGCTGCACGACAGCACCGTGCGGCGGCACTGGGAAGCCGCCCGCAAAGTCGACATCGCAGGGCAGTCCGTCGTGCTGGACCCCGACGGGCCACTCGCCGAGGCGGCCTGGGCCAAGCAACGCCTCGGCCGCGCGACCCAGGCGCTGCCGAACGGGTTCTGCGGCCTACCGGCGCAGAAGACCTGCCCGCACGCGAACGCCTGCCTGACCTGCCCGATGTTCATCACCACCGTCGACTTCCTGCCCCAGCACCGCGCGCACCAGCGGCAAGTCCTCGAGATCATCACGGCCGCCGAAGCTCGCGGCCAGAGCCGGCTGGTCGAGATGAACCAGCAGGTCGCCCGCAACCTCGACAGCATCATCACCGCCCTGGACACCGACACCGACACCGACAACCAGAGCCCGTCAGCCGATGCGTGCTGACAACACCGGTCCGCTGCTCGCAGCTGCGCGAAACCGACATGAGCTGACCCGAGCCAAGGCGATCCGCGCGCTGCGCGAGCTCGACCGTGCCGGCACGCCCGTCAGCTTCGAAGCCGTCGCCCGCCACGCCGGGGTGTCCCGGTCCTGGCTCTACTCACAACCAGACCTGCGGGCCGACATCGAACGGCTCCGCGACGCCACGAGCCGCGCCACGGCCATCGCCGTCCCGGCCGCGCAGCGCACCTCCGACGCGTCCCTGCTTCGCCGACTCCAGGCCGCGCAAGAACGCAACCGTCAACTCAGCGAGGACAACCAGCGGCTGCGGCGACAGCTCGCTCACGCGCTCGGCGATCAGCGCCTCGCCAAACAGCTCGACGCCCCACCCGCGACCGGCCGACAGCGTCACAACTCAGTAACGATCGGCCCGTGTTGACCGCATACTCCGGCGAGCGACATCGCCCGTCACGGACACCGACCACAAAGCATCCCGGCAGCTCAAAACCATGATCAACAAAGAAGCTGAAGATAACCAACGAGTCGACGTTCGCCACCGTGCGGCTACGCACCCGGGTCACCAAAGGCCCCGGCTCCCGCGCCGCCGGCATCGCGATGGCGTTCAAGCTCATCGAGTCCGCCCAAGCCCGCTGGCGTGCCGTCAACGCACCCCATCTCGTCGCGCTCGTGCGCGCCGGTGCCACCTTCGTCAACGGCAAACTCGTCGAACGACCCGACGACTCAGGAGGTAACGCTCAAGCCGCATGACACACCAATCCACAGGTCTTGACGATTCCTCCGTCACGGAGACCATTGGCTACAACCCGGACAACCGGCCGATCAGTCTTGCCGATCCCACCGGGACGACCACTGCCGGCTACGACCCGGCGGGTGAGCTGACGAGTCTGACCCAGCCGACTACGCCGTCCACCCAGGAGACGTGGACGTATGACCCGGCAGGGCAGCTGACGAACATTGCCGACACCCAAGGCGCCGCCACGCTCAAGAGCTACAGCCTCAGCTACGACCAGGCCGGCAACCTCACCACCGAAGTCGGCCCCGGCGGCGGCACGGCGAATACCACCAGCTACACCTACGACCCGGCGAACCGGCTCATCGAAGTCTGCCCGGCTGCTACCAGCTGCACCGGTGCCACCATCAGCACCGGATACACGTACGACCCGGTCGGTAATCGGCTCACGACCGCCGCCACCGCCGGTGGTACCACCTCTACCACCAGCTACAGCTACGACGCCGCCGACCAGCTCACCCAAGCCGTCCCGCAGGCCGGTAGTCCCGTCGCCTACAGCTACGACGCGAATGGCAACCAGCTCACCGCCGGAACCCAGACCAACACCTACAACCTCGCCGGGCAGCTCACCTCCGCCGCCACAGCATCGGGCACCGTCAGCTACAGCTACGACCCGGGCGGCAACCGGCTCACCTCAACCGTCGGTACCGACACCACCAGCTACGCCTGGGACCCCAACACCGGAAATGCGAATCTGCCTGACCTCGTTGACGAAACCCTGCCCGGCGGCAGCACCCGAGCCACCGACTGGCTCACCCCAAGCCTGCCCACCAACATCAACCTCACCACCGGCGCCAGCGCGACGACGGACTATCTGCTCACCGACCCGCAGCACTCCGTCGACAGCCTCATCTCGCCGACGGCAGCCGTCACCGGCAACTACAGCTATGACGCCTTCGGCAACCTGACCGCCAGCAGCGGCACCGACACCGCCCTCAACCAACTCCGTTACGCCGCCGGCTACCTTGACCCCACCACCGGCCAATACGACAACCGGGCCCGCACCTACGACCCCACCCAAGGCCGCTTCACCACCACCGACCCGCTCCCACCCAGCATCAGCGGCCCCTACCCGTCGGCCTACAGCTACGCGGGCAACAACCCGCTCACCCAATGGGACCCGACCGGCCAATATTGCTGGCTTGGCAAGAATCCGAACGGAACCTGTCGCGGCAGCCGGGAATACAACTGGACCGTAAAGAACCTAGACCCTGTCTCATACGTCCTGCCTTACTACTATCAAGAGGCGCAGGACTACGAAAATGGCTGCGGCTACTGGGCTTCCCTCGTCCCGGGGCTTGAAGGAACCGGAGTCGCCGCGCTGCAAACGTTGGCCGGAGAAGTCGGTGGAGTCCTATTCAAAAGGGCTGCGGGACCGCTCCTGCGGGCAGGCGATGGCGCGTTACTTGGGCTCCTCGAGAAACTTGGTTTACGATCGGCCGCAGAAAGTGGCTCGGCGCTGGCTGACGCGTCCTCGACGGCGTTCAAGGCGGCCGACAACGCTGGCGACTGGGCTGTAAGCGCGAAGCATCTTCCCGGCGCAGGAGGGCGATGGGCGAAGTTTGCGGAGGGCGTCGATCCTCAATCGGCCGTTCAAGAGGCGCTTCGATCTCCCGATGCTGCGTTCTTCCCGAACTCGGGTGGGTCGGCCGGTTCGTTCATCGTGCGTACTGACCTCGGGTACACCGTCGGGTCAAACGGTCAGACGGCGCTCCGAGTTGTGGTCTCCAGCGATGGCCAGATCATCACGGCCTTCCCGGTGAAGTGACCATGATCGAGATCCGCTTCAGCGGCGCACATGTCGACCGCCCCGTCATTCGAAGCAGGTTCGATCTTCTGTTGGGCGTCGTGGCGCTAATAGAGATCTGGATCGGCAACAGGCTGTTGTATCGCGAGGAGGAGTTCCCGATCGTCGAACTTCGGGCGGCACTCACGGAGTGGCTGGCGGTCGGGTTCCTATCTCGGCAAGACTTCGAGTTCCAGTCCATGGAATCGGACGAGGTCGGGCTACTTTGGCTTCGCCACGATCCCCTCGGCTGGCGCATCGGTTCGATACATCAGGAGTTCCCCGCCGTCGACACGCTGGCAGACGAGGAGATCGAGCCCCTGGTAAGGAGGTTCGTTGATGATGTTGATCAATGGTTGCTGGACCACTGCGACCCTGACGCCCGATCCCTCCTCTGATCAGCTGCCGCAGACACCGCAGCATCCGCTCTGGAAGCAGGTGGGTTCTCCAACGCTGACCTCGAAGCTTCTGCGAACGCGACCGATCGCAACGGACTGACGAGAGCTGGCCGGGCGTTGCAGAAGCACGGAGATAGGCCCGGCAGCGTCTTCCCGCGATCGACCGGAAGTGCGGAGGCGCGAAACGCACAGGGTCTCGATCAGGTTGTGGACGCTCACGTAATTCCCGGTGGCTGCGCTCACGTAATTCCGCAGTTGGTGGGTCCTTGTTGATGTTCTACTCGTTGGCCTCCTTGGGTGTCGCGGCGGCCCGGCCGGGCCGGGTGTTGGCTCGGTAGCTGGGTCCGTTCATGAAGACCTGGTGGCTGGTGTTGATCAGTCGGTCGAGAAGGGACTCGGTTATCTGACTACCGCGTGTCGAGTGTCTGAATCGTCCGAGACGTGGTGGCGCGCCTGCGGTCGGCGCCGTCGTGGACGACTTATCTCTCGTGTTCATGACGAGCGCGATTCGGGTGCAACGTGTGCTGATGTCGTCGGGCGTTGAGTCCGCGACCGTGGTCCGCGACGACGAAGTTGGAATGCCGACGCTTTTTCGGACAGCGGCTATTGGTGAATAGTAACCGGCAGCCTGGCATTGTTCAAGCCGCTATCGGGTTTTGTGTGTTCTGAAGGTCGGTTGGTGAATAGTAACCGGCAGCCTGGCATTGTTCAAGCCGCTATCGGGTTTTGTGTGTTCTGAAGGTCGGTTTCTGCCTGTGCGGGTGTGCGGTAGCCGATGGCGGAGTGGATTCGCTGCCGGTTGTAGAAAACCTCGATGTATTCAGCGATGGCTTTCCGGGCGTGCCCGGGTGTGGGGAATACGGTACGGTAAACAAGTTCCTTCTTCAGTGAAGCGAAGAACGATTCGGCGAGTGCATTATCCCAGCAGATTCCGGTACGGCCCATCGACCCGACCAGGCCATGTCTTTCCAGGGTCTTGGCGTATTCGACGGAACAATATTGGACACCGCGGTCGGAATTAACCGGAGTTCCGGTTAATTCCGACGCCGGATCGCAATACACCTCCATCAGGTTCACCGAGCACCTCGAACTCGAAGGCGGCAAGCCGTCAATCGGGACGGTCGGTGACGCTTATGACAACGCGCTGATGGAGTGCGTGATCGGCCTGTTCAAGACCGGTCGACTGGTACAACAACCGGCGCCTGCACGGCAGCCTTACGATGATGACCCCGACCGAGTTCGAACAGGCCCACTACGCGACCCTCAACCGAGAGTCGCAACCCGCATAAGAGCGGCACGGAACCTGGGGCGGTTCAGGAGTGCCTCGATCACCGCCCGTTGCACGTCCCGGTCCGGCAGCGCCCGAATGTCAGCTTGGGCTTCCGGTGTGATGTGAACTCGGGCAAAGGCGGTCACGAAGTCGCAAGCTGCGCGCGCGCGTTCCCGGCGTCGACCTCGGCCCGGATCTCATCGAGGTCGAAACCGAGGTCGTCGGCGAGTTCAGCGAGCGTGATGTCACCCTCTGGTGATGAGGCCAGCCGCTCACGCGCGACGGCAGCCGCGTCCAAGTCATCCACGGCCGCCTCGAGCATGCCGGCCAGCGCGGCTACGTCCAGCTGAGCCCGACTCTCGCCCAGACCGAGAAGTGCCTGCACCGCCTGCTCCGGCGCGATGCCCAGCTTGAGGGCCGTGGACAGCAAGCGGGCCACCACCGGAAGGTCACGTGCGAGCCGGTCACGAGTCTCGGCCGCCTCAACAAACTCCTCGACTAGCGACGGCGAGATCAGGTAGGCCACTGCCTGGTGGTACTTCTCGATCTGCACCAGGCCCTCCTCCTCCACCCGTCGCGTAGCTCCGCTACGCAGTTTGGAACTGTCCAAGGCGTACTCGGACGTGCCGGCCTGGCGCAACAGGGCCGCGATGTCGGTCACGGACACACGGTAAGCCTCCACCCGGTTGTTGGTCAAGATTATGACCAACATTCAATGGTGCGGGGCGTCCGCCAGCGACGGTCTTCCTCACACGCTGGCCGGGACCAGGACCGGGCCGTCGTGGGCTTCGAGCAGGTCTTGGCAGATCGTGTGGTGCTGGTCTCGGGCGTTGGCGGTGGCCACCAGCGGGCCGGTGTCGGACAGCAGCATCAGCGGTTCACTGGGCGGCGTTGCCGCGGATGATCTCGTCGAGGATGTCTTCGGAACGCTCGGCGAAGTCTTCCTCCGCTTCGAGCGTGCCGGCGAAGGACAGGTGCCTGCGCCGGGCCGGAGTGGCGGTGGGCAGCTGGTCGGCCAGTTCGGCGATCACCGTGTCGACGCTGACACCACGACGGGTCGCCTCGGCGCGCAGCCGTGCGAGGGCTTCGTCGGGTAGGTCGATCGACAGCGTCATGAGTCGAGTATCCCCTCTTGGCGGTGGTCGGTCAGTAGTGGCGGCGGGGCCGGTCGTGCCGGGCGAGGCGTTGTTGCAGGGCCTGGTGGAGGGTGGCGGCGGCCTCGGCGACGACGCGCAGGTAGCGGTCGTAAAGCCTGTCGTCCTCGACCTGCCGGGTCAGCGAGGCGAGCGCCTCGGCCCATTCGCGGCCGCGGGGCAGTCGCTTGTCGGGGACCTTCACGGTGCGCTCGACGGTCACCACCCGCTCGATCACTTCGACGGCGGCCTGGCCGGAGGCGGCGGCGCGGGCCTGTTCCCAGGCCCGGTGCCGGCACGTCTCGGAGCACCATTTCGGGGTCCGGCCGCGGGCCTTGACCGTGATCGGGTTGCCGCAGCGGGCGCACTCCAACGAGCTCGGCCGCTGCCGTTTCGACGACGGCGGGGCCGTGTCCGGGGGCGGGTGTGAGGCCCGGTTTCCGGGGCTTGCAGCGCTGGTCATGCCGATCTCCTGGCGCCTTTTCCGTGACAACGAATATAGCGGGATCCCTTGATGCATGATGTGTGTCGGTCCAGGACGCCAGGGGTGACGGGCCAGTCGACGGTCCGACGGGCGACTGCTGCCGGGATGCGTTTTCGTTTCAACGAAATGGCGATGGCCTCTTCCTCGAGTTCCCGCACCAAAGAAGACTCTTTCCAATCCCGATATACCGTTGAGTGCCGTGCGCTCAACCTCAACCGAATCGGTCATGACTGCCTCCGCCGACGTGAAACATTGGCTTGGGGATGTCGCGATCAGCGTGAGCGATTGAGGCTAGGCTCGGCGTTTTGGAGCTTGTGCGTGGAGCTGGTCAATTACTTCTTTACCTCTACTGCGCTCCCTGAGTCCAACCCACGACATCAGTGCCCCGGTGCCGACGCCCGAGAATAGGACGACGAACCGCGCCGCGCCATGTAGAAATACACCAACTACGACTGCAATGATTATGACTGTGGCCCCGAGATGGATCATAGTGACAAACAGGCGCAAAACTCGCTCTAGCGGGGACTTCTTATCCATCATCGACCACAAGACGATGCATCGGATCCGCCGGATCCGCTTGTGAGCGAATACGCACCGTAGCTCGTCGCCGCAAATCCGAGACCGGCCAGCAGGAGCCCGGGTGCGAGTACGAAGCCGGCATGAGCCAAAAGTCCAGCTCCCACGAGTGAGCCAGGGATATCCCCCGCTTCAGCTGCGGTCGCGGCCTCCTCGGTGGCGAATGCCGCAGATGCCAGCACTGCGTCGCCAAAACCCAAAGTCAGCACCGTCCCTCCGACGACGAATACCACGCCACCAGCGATCTCGGCGATTGCCGCTCCGTGCTCTGACACGTAAGGATGTCGTCGCGGCGATGATGCGCTCGATGGACGAGGGCGCCTCGTCCTATTTCAGCCGGCAGCGCTTCGTTTTCCACCAGCTCGTGGCGACCAGCGACCCCAATCGCTTCATCATCGAGGTGCAAGGCGACCACGTCATCCGCGCGACCGGCAAGCCGTACCGCAACCACTACTTTCACTGCCTCACCATCCGGGACGGCCAGATCGTGCGCTGGACGGAGTACTCCAATCCCAACGAGCACGCCCGGGCTTCCAGCAGTGACTGACCGAACCCGCACCCCGCCGTGTTGCCGCCCGGATGCATGGGGGACGCGGCGGATGCCGCCGTGGTTGGTTCGGTGGCGTGCTTTGGGATTCAACGGCCGCCTCGACCAGTAAGACAGTCGCGGTATCATTTTTGTATGACAGCCATGACTGTTCGGTTGGGTGAAGACACCACGCGAGAACTCGATGAACTGGCGCAGCGTTATCGCAGCCGTTCGGCCGCCGTCCAGGCCGCCATTCACCAGGCGTGGACCCAGTTGCAGGACGAAAAGCTGGCGGCGGGCTATGCCGCTGCGGCGGCAGCTAATCCGGACTACCCGTACGAGTCAGCCGAGGAGGCGGCGGCGCTGCGGTCTCGGCGCCGCGATCGTGCGGCCCGTGACGATCTGGCGTGAGCGTCACCCCGGCACGAGGACAGGTGTATCGGTGCGACCTGGGCTATGGAGCCAAACCTTGGCTGGTGGTCTCGAACAACGCTCGTAATCGGTTGTTGTCGGACGTGATCGCCATTCGGCTGACCACGACCGTGCGGCAGCTGCCGACGTGGGTTCATCTGTCGGCGGCAGACCCATTGTCGGGCTTTGCCAACGCCGATTGCATCGAGCAACTCAGTAAGGACGAACTCGGCGACTACCTCGGGGCGTTGACCCCGGCGACAATGCGCAACGTCAACCAGGCCCTAGCCGTAGCGCTCGCACTCTAGGAGACTCCTGAATAACTCGGGTGTCGCGTAGCCGCTCCGAGTGGTGATCTTGGGATCGTATGTGGGTGCAGGGTCGGTCTGAGGATCAGCGGGAGTTGCTGGACGTCGAGTCGTTGGCGGGGCATCTGCTCAAGCCGGGTAGCGTGTTCGCGTTTTTGGCGGCGCACCGGCGTGAGCTGTTCGGCGATGCGATGTTCGCGGATCTGTTTCCTTCACGTGAGGGCCGTCCGTCGGTGCCTGCTGATGTGATGGCCACGGTGATCACGTTGCAGGCGTTGTATGGCCTGTCGGACAGCGAAACGGTGGACGCGGTCACGTTCGACCTGCGGTGGAAGGCTGCTTGTGGGTTGGCGGTCACTGATGGGGCGTTTCATCCGACGACGTTGACGTACTGGCGGCGTCGGCTGGCGGCGTCGCACGCGCCGAACCGGATCTTCGATGCGGTCAAGGCGGTGGTCGCGCAGACGGGGGTGAGGGCGCTGACGAAGGTCGTGCTCGGCGATGCTAGGCACCCTGGACCCAAGCGATGAGGGTATGGACTGCGTCACTCAGCCCTACCTCGCCGGTGATTTGTCGGTGTTCCTCGATCACCGTTCCGCTGACAGCATCTGCGAGGTCCAACTCGGCCTCACCCGTCGACCAGACAGTCAACTTCGTGATCCTGGCCGTGGAAGAAACCAAGATCGACGCTGCAGGTTTTGGGCGATCTTGTATCGGCCCAGTGAACTCGACGACGTATCCCGCACCGGTCAAGCTTGGACCGATCTCGTCGTGCCAACGCTGCAACTTCTCGAGTAGTTCCATATCGAAGCTCACTTGGTCAGCAACCAGTTGATGTTCAACGCCGGCGGAAACTGCGGAATCGGCTCACCGCGCATTTGCGCCAGTCGGCCGTACAACGAGTTCGGCCCTGGGATCTGCGCCCAACCTTCTTTCCCTGCTGGCCGCAATGAGGACGGTGGAACGTCGAACTCGACGTACCTACTGCCGCTCGCGGCCTGTGATCCGTATGCCCCTGGATCGGCTGGATGAGCAACGTAGGTGGTCCCTCCGCCACCCTCCTGCACCATTCCTGTGCTCGACATGGCCTCGTGCTCGTCCGCGGACATCCAACGACCGACGGTCGTCAACTCCTCCTCGGTGTTCGCGGCATTCGCAATCTCTTCTTCGGCTCCGCCTGGGGTGATGCTGACTCCGATGGCTCCGACGACTTCACCTCCGACGTACCAGCCGTTTTTGTCGACGAAGCATTCGGAGTTGGGGTCGATGGCGTCGCGGATTTTCTTGGTGGCACCGCCGGAGGCGAAGTCTCCGACTCCTTCGAGGAAGGATGAGACGTCTTTGCCGGGTCCGCTGGTGAGGACGTTGTAGGCGACGTCGGAGACCTTGTGGAGCGCTTTCTTCGCTGCTTTGCACCAGGACTTCGGGACACCCCATGGGCATTGACCGGTCGGGTCCCATTGGGTGAGGGGGTTGTTGCCCGCGTAGGTGTAGGCCGAGGGGTAGGGGCCGCTGATGCTGGGTGGGAGCGGGTCGGTGGTGGTGAAGCGGCCTTGGGTGGGGTCGTAGGTGCGGGCCCGGTTGTCGTATTGGCCGGTGGTGGGGTCAAGGTAGCCGGCGGCGTAACGGAGTTGGTTGAGGGCGGTGTCGGTGCCGCTGCTGGCGGTCAGGTTGCCGAAGGCGTCGTAGCTGTAGTTGCCGGTGACGGCTGCCGTCGGCGAGATGAGGGTGTCGACGGAGTGCTGCGGGTCGGTGAGCAGATAGTCGGTGGTCGTCGCGCTGCCGGTGGTGAGGTTGATGCTGGTGGGCAGGGTGGGGGTGAGCCAGTCGGTGGCTCGGGTGCTGCCGCCGGGCAGGGTCTCGTCAACGAGGTCAGGCAGATTCGCATTGCCGGTGTTGGGGTCCCAGGCGTAGCTGGTGGTGTCGGTACCGATGGTTGAGGTGAGCCGGTTGCCGCCCGGGTCGTAGGTGTAGTTGACGGTGCCGGACGGGGTGGCGGCCGAGGTGAGCTGCCCGGCGAGGTTGTAGGTGTTGGTCTGGGTTCCGGCGGTGAGCTGGTTGCCATTCGGGTCGTAGCTGTAGGCGACGGGACCGCCGGCCTGCGGGGTGGCTTGGGTGAGCTGGTCGGCGGCGTCGTAGCTGTAGCTGGTGGTGGAGGTGGTGCCACCGGCGGTGCTCGCGGTGGTGAGCCGGTTGCCGACCGGGTCGTAGGTGTAGCCGGTGCTGGTGGTGGCGCCGGTGCAGCTGGTGGCGGCGGGGCAGACTTCGGTGAGCCGGTTCGCCGGGTCGTAGGTGTAGCTGGTGGTATTCGCCGTGCCGCCGCCCGGGCCGACTTCGGTGGTGAGGTTGCCCGCCTGGTCGTAGCTGAGGCTGTAGCTCTTGAGCGTGGCGGCACCCTGAACGTCGGCAATGTTCGTCAGCTGCCCTGCCGGGTCATACGTCCACGTCTCTTGCGTGGACGGCGTAGTCGGCTGGGTCAGACTCGTCAGCTCACCCGCCGGGTCGTAGCCGGCAGTGGTCGTGCCGGTGGGATCGGCAAGACTGATCGGCTGGTTATCCGGGTTGTAGCCAATGGTCTCCGTGACGCCGTCAGGCCGGATGCGGCTGGTCAGATTGTCCGCCGGGTCGTAGCCGTAACCGAACGTTTGGACCGGGCCGCTGGCGGGCGTTTGCACGAGTTCGGTGAGCTGACCGGCAGGGTCGTAGCTCAGGCTGTCGCTGGCGGATCCGCCGGTCTGACCGGTGATATGTCCGGCGGGGTCGTAGCTGTAGCCGGCGGTGGGAGTGCCGTCGTTGTAGCCGGTGCTGATCAGCCGGTCAGCCGAGTCGTAGCTGTTGGTGATGGTGCCGTGGCCCGGGCTGGTCGCTTCGAGCGGGGTGATGGTGGTGAGCAGGTTGCCGTCCGCGTCGTAGCTGTAGTGGGTGATGCGGTTGAGCGGATCCTGAACCTGGATGAGCTGGTTGCTGTCGTTGTAGGTCCAACTGGTGGTGTGGTTGTTCGGGTCGGTGCGGCTGATGAGGTTACCGGCCGGGTCGTAGCCGTACCGGGTGAGCTGGGTGGAAGTGGCGTCAGGGCCTTGAATGGTGGCGATCTGACCGAGTGGGGTGTAGGTCCAACTGGTGGTGTGGTTGTTCGGGTCGGTGGCGGTGAGGGTGTTGCCGTCAGCGTCGTAGGTCCAGCGGGTGAGCCGGCTGAGCGGGTCGGTGGCCGTGAGCCGGTTGCCGTCCGCGTCGTAGCTGTAGCTGGTGGTGTAGTCGGCGGGGTTGGCGCCGGTGACGTTGCCGCGGGGGTCGACCATGCTGGTTTCGTTGCCGGCGTCGTCGTAGCCGTAGCTGGTTTCGGCGCCGCTGGCCGTGGTGATGGAGATCAGCTGGTTGTCGAGGTTGTAGCTGTAGCTGCTGGTGTGGTTGTTGGCATCGGTGACGGTCAGCTTGTTGCCGAGGTCGTCGTAGCTGTAGCTGCTGGTGTGATTGTTCGGATCGGTGACCGTCAGTTTGCGGCCGTCGCCGTCGTAGCTGTAGCGGGTGGTGTGACCGTCCGGGTCGGTGGCAGAGATGAGCTGGTTGGCGGCGTCGAACGTTTGCGTGGTGGTGAGCGATCCGCTGCCGGATGGGTCCGGCCGTGAGGTGGACAGCAGGTTTCCGACCGGGTCGTAGCTGAGGGTGGTGGTATGCGCGGCGGTGGTCGCCGGTGAGGCGCCGGAGGCGTTGCCGAGCGGGTCGATAATGCTGGTTTTGCGGCCGAGACTGTCGTAGCCGTAGCTGGTGGTCTGCCCATCGGCCGCGATCGTCGTGATGAGCTGGTTGGCCGGATCGTAGACGTGGCTGACCGTGGCGGTGCCGGTAGCCGTGGGGCTGACGACGCTCGTGAGGTTGTTGTTCTCGTCGTAGCCGAAGACCGTCTGGTTGTTCGACGGATCAGTGACTTTCCACTTGTTGCCGTCGGCGTCGTACACGGTTGTGGTGACGTTGCCGAGCGGGTCGGTGGTTTGGGTGAGCTGCCCGGCGTCGTTGTAGCCGTAGTCGGTGGTGTAGTCGGCCGGATTGGCACCGGCGGCGTTGCCGTCGGGCTGGGTCTTGCTGTAGGCCAGGCCGATGTTCGAGCGGCAGCCGGGCCCGGCCGGGCTGCAGGTGTAGCTGTAGGTCGTCTCACCGGCCAACGGGTCAGTGGTGGCGGTCAGCTGCCCATAGGCATCGAACGTGAAATGAGTCGTCTTGCCACGCCCGTCGGTCATCGAGGTGACGTCGCCGGGATGGCTGGGGTCGTCGTGGTGGTAGGTGATGGTGCGTACTGTGCCGCCGACACCGGTCGGAGTGCTGCTGGACAGCTGGTTGCCGTGGGAGTCGTAGCTGTTGGTGGTGGTGACACCGTTGGGGTCGGTGACCGTGAGAACGTCACCGAGGCTGTCGTAGCTGTAGCTGGTGGAGCGCCCGAGTCCGTCAGTGGCTGCCAGTTCGTTGCCGTTGGAGTCGTAGCTGTAGCGGCTGACGTGACAGTTCGGGTCGGTAACAGTTGCCTTGCCCAGAGTCGCAGGGTCGTAGCTGTAGCTGGTGGTTGCCGCTTGCGAGGTGCCGGCTGCTTTGGTGACGGACATCAGCAGGTTGCCCTGGTATTGGTAGTCGGTTTCGTTGCCGTCGGGGTCGGTGACGGTGGTGGTGCTGTAGCCGGCTGCGTTGGGGGTGCTGTAGCTGAAGTGGGTGTCGTGTCCGCGGCGGTCTTGCTGGACGGTGACCTGTCCGCTGGTCGGGTCGTAGGTGCTCGTCAGAGTGTTGCCGCGGGGGTCTTGGTTGGTTGTGAGGTGGTGGGCGGCGTCGTAGCCGAGTGTCGTGATATTGCCGTTGACGTCGGTGACGGTGTGCAGATCACCGTTGCTGTCGTAGCCGTACTGCACGCTGCGACCTGAGGAGTCGGTGATCGTGGTGACGTTGCTGGGGTTCGCAGCGTCGGTGTAGCCGAAGGTCAGTTGCCGGCCGGCCGGGTTCGTAGCGGTGGTCAGCAGGCCCGAGCCGTTGTAGGCCAGGGTGATGGTGTTGCCGTTGAGGTCGGTGATGGCGGTGAAACGGCCGTTGGTGTCGAAGGTGTAGCGGGTCCGGTTTTCGCGGGTGAAGGTCCAGCTGCCATCGGGGTTTTGTTTGAGGGTGGCGAGGACGCGCGACGGTGCGGTGTAGTTGCCGGTGCCATCTGGCTGGAAGACGACCTGGCTACCGTTCTCCTGGCGGATGGTCACCTGACCGTTGGTCGCCCCGCCGCTGCTGTCGACGGTCAGGGCCATGTCGAGGTTGTCGGTCCAGCCGTAGCCCAGCCGGCCGTTCGCGGCGGCCTGAGAGGAATCATAGCTGCGGGTGAACGACAGTCCCGGCCCACGGCCGGCGATCGACAGGTCCGTCGCTGATTCGGTGAAGATGCCGGAAGCGAGTTGTACCGGGTCGCCGGCGCAAGCACATGCCTGAATGCTCGAAGGATCACTGCCGCCGATCAGTTCGGCGGCGGTGGGCACCGTGCTGATGGTCGGATCGGGTTCGGGAGTGGCGATGATCGCCCGCAGCAGATGCTCGTCGATGGTGTAAAGATTAGTGCCGTCACTTGCCATGGCTTTTACCGGAGTGAACGCCGCTTGTCCGCCGACCCCGTCGACGTCAGTCGTAGAGGCAGGCGGGGGACCCCCGCCGGCGACGGTGCTGATCTGGCCGGTCTGCTTGACAACGCGGTATAGCACCGTGGGGATTGCGGTTCCGTCACCCGCCTGCGAGGACCAGGTGAGGTAGACCGAGTCACCGGCAGACACGATGCCCAGCGGCTGAATAGCGATGGTGGCGTTGATTTCCCAATCGGTGATGCTCTCGCCTGCGTAGGACACGTGTGCCAGGTGAAGGTCTTCAGGGCCATTGAGTTCGCCGACCTGGTCGTGGGCGATCCAAAGGCCAGAGGCATCGGCAGCGATCCCCACGACATCATCGACGTTGCTGGCTCTACCCGACGGCGGAGTCCACACGTCGGCTTCGGCGCCGGTGACCGGATCGAAGCGCCGCACCGCGGTGCTGTCGCCGCCTTCGTAGAGGTAGCCGTCGGCGCCGAAGGCGAGCGTGCCGTTGTCGAGGCCGGATTCGCTGAGGATGTTGGTGGCGCCGGTTGTCACATCGGTGCGGTGGATTTCGGTGCCATTGGTGGAGTACAGGTAGGTGCCGTCGGTGGTCAGGGAGTAGGCAGACAACTGCGCGGCCGAACCGGTCAGGGCGTCAGTGTCGCCAGGGTTTCCCGGCTGGCCGGCGAACATCGATACCGTGCCGTTCGTCAGGTCGACTTTGCTGATGCCGTCGCCGACGCCGACGTAGGCGGTATGGCCGATGACTGTGAGACCCGATGGGCTGTAGAAGCTCGCCGCGGTACCCGCTCCGGGAGTCGTTGTACTCGTGGTGGTGGTGTTGCCTGCCAGGGTGGCGGCTTTGCCGTAGGCCACCGGGATAGCGCTGTTGTCATAAGGGCTTTCGCTTGCCGGCAGCGGGCTGGCCGCTACTGCCACACGCACACGGTTGGCGCCGCCGTCGGAAACAAACAGCCGGGTTCCGTCGGTGGTGATGCCGGTGATGCTGGTGAACCAGGCTTGGGTGCCGGTGCCGTTCTGATGGCCGATGCCGGCACCGGCGAGCCAGGTCGTGCTCCCGTCAGCCTTGGAGATCTGAGCAATGTGCGAACCTCGGGACTGGCCGCAAACCTCGAAGTTTCCACAACTGTGGTTGTAGGCCACCGCGTACAGGTAGCCGCCGATCGAGGTGAGCGGGCCCGAGTCGGTCGCGATGGCGATGCTGCCACGGCTGCCGTCGGCCAGCGACACTGAAGTCACAAGATTCGGACCGGTACCGCCGGCGCGGATCGGCACGTACAGGTTGTTGCTGTCAGAAGTAATCCCAAACAGCGAGTCGCTGCTCGCACCGCAGCACGGCGGGTCGGTGTAGGTGTAGAAGACGGACGTTGCTCCGGTAGCGGGATTGATTTTGGCGATCTGGGCGTCCCAATTGTCGGTGGCGAACAGCCAGGACTGGCCGCCGCTGCTGGCCAGGGTCACCGCGCTGTAGAGGTTGGTGTAGCTGGCAGGCGGCGTGCCGCCGATGTCGATGGTGTGGGTGGCACCGGTGCTGAGGTCGATGACCCGGACACCGCAGGCACCGACCGTGTACAGGTTCGTGCCGTCGGCAGTTATGCCTTCCACGTCGGAGACGCCGGAGGTGGCGCCGGTTGATCCGTCAGTGCAACTGGATGCGCCGGGGGTGCCGGCCAGGATGGTGGTCGCGCCGGTGGACGGGTCGGTGCGCATGATGGTGTCAGCCGTGGAAGTGTAGACGGCCCCGTCGGCGTAGATATGGCGGCGGCGGTGTTGAAGCCTGCGCCGGTGTCGATGATCAGCACGGGCTCAGGCAGGGTCGCGCCCGAAGCCTTCGGCCAGTGCCTGGTCCATCGTGGTCGTGATCCCGTGCGCGGTCGCCCCGGCACCGATGAGGGCCAACCGCCGACGACTGCGCTGAGCTGGCTGGGCGGGGAGCTGGTCGGCCAGTTCAGCGATCACCGTGTCGACGCTGACACCACGCCGGGTCGCCTCGGCGCGCAGCCGAGCGAGGGCTTCGTCGGGTAGGTCGATCGACAGCGTCATGAGTCGAGTATCCCCTCTTGGCGGTGGTCGGTCAGTAGTGGCGGCGGGGCCGGTCGTGCCGGGCGAGGCGTTGTTGCAGGGCCTGGTGGAGGGTGGCGGCGGCCTCGGCGGTCGCCACCCGCTCAACGACTTCGACGGCGGCGAAGCCGTATTCGGCAGCGCGGGTCTGTTCCCAGGCCCGGTGCCGGCAGACCTCCGAGCACGTTTCCAGGGCCACGTTTCGGGGGCTTGCGGGCTTGGCCACGACCTGCCTCCCGTCGCCCTTGATGCCTGAGTTGGGCTGTCTGATCTTGGTCGTTTCGACGTGTGAGGCGAGCACGGAACGGCTCGAACTTCGAGCCGGTTACAGCCCGTCCGAGCGCGGCAGCGCCGGCGGCTTCGGCGGAGACGTCGACCAGGCACGCGGTGACCCCGCCGTGCAGAATCCCCACGGGTTGCGCAGCCAGCCGGCGATGTCGACTTCGGCGGCTCCGCCTTCCACGACGCGAACCCCAGATACTGCGGCATCGAGTCGGCGTCGACGGGTCCGGTCGTGGCGTGGAGCCGTCGCACCCCGATCGGCACGTCCAGGACGGCACGGTTGAACGTGAAGGGAAACGGCCGGCCCGTGCAGGTGCCGCCGCCGACGAGCTGTCCGGTGCCCTCGTCATGCAACGTGAACGCGGATACGGCCGTGGTGGCGCCCGCGCGCAACACTTCGGCGTCGACCCGCAGCGGCCCGGTGGCTACCGGAGTGACGAGCCGAGCGTCGACGTCGGTCGTCACCACCCTTCGCTCGTCCTCGAGCACGGCGACGCCCATCGCCAAACCCGTTGCCACATCGACGGAATAGAGGATCGGGCCGATCCGGAGCCGGCCGCTCGCATCACACAGGTCGTCGCGGACCGCCAGCCAGGTGCTGACCGAAGTCTCGCCGGTGCGCTCGGATTCGGCCGTGAAATAGCCCGCTAGACGGGCCCCTTCGCCCAAGCCTCCCGACTCATCCCCCGACACCACCACAGCATGTTTGGGTGGCCCGAACCGGTCGGTGGGCGTGCGCCGTGCTTACGAGGCGACCTCGGATATGGCGCCGTCGGCGATGAGCTTGTCGATGCGCTCGTCGTCGTAGCCGAGCGTGCGCATCACCGCACGGGTGTCCTGACCGGGCACCAGCGGCGGCCCCTGGATGCGACCCGGAGTGTCACTGAGGTCGAACATCAGCCCCGCCATGTCGAGGCGCCCGACCAGCGGCTGGTCATACCCGGTGATCCACCCCTTCGCGCGCAGCTCGGGATCGTCGTGGACCGAGAGCATGAAGTCCTGATTCGCGACCTCGCACGGGACACCCGCCGCATCGAGGATGCCGAACCATTCCTGCGCGGTGCGGGCCTGAAGTCGCTCGGTGAGCCGGGTGAAGTCAGCGAGCTGCTCATCGGTGACGAGGGCGACGCAGAGCCAGCCGTCGGCGGTCTCGTGCAGCCGGTAGCGCTCGTTCCAGCCGGTCTGCGCCGCGTCGAGCTTCGGCCGATCGCTGCGTTCGCCGTCCGCGCCGATCCACGTCATCGAGCAGTTCAGCAAGTGGGCGTAGAGGATCGACGTGTCGAGGAACTGGCCCTCCCCCGTCCGCGCGCGATGACCAAGCGCCTGCACGATGCCGATCGCCGACAGGTAGCCGTTGCCGGTGTCGCCGAGTGAGGTGTTCGGCCAGATCGGCATGTTGCCGGCCTCGACCCCGCCCTCCATCCAGGAGCTGCCGGCCAGCGCCGCGCCGGTCTGGTCGTTACCCGGCAGCAGCATCCGGGCTGGGTCGTGGCCTCGGGTGTGGCAGTAGATCAGGTCGGGCTTGATCTCCTTGAGCGACGCGTAGTCGACGCCGAGCCGCTCGGCCGCGTCGTAGCGCATGTTGTGCTGGACGACGTCAGCGCTGCGGACGAGATCGTGCAGTACCGCAAGACCTTCAGGGCGCTTCAGGTCGATGGTGATGCTCTGCTTGCCGCGGTTGCAGCACATCGCGATGGACGTCTGCATCCAGAAGAGTCGAAGACCGCATTGTTGACCTTGATGACCGTGGCGCCGAGATCGGCCAGCAGTTGCGTACCGAAAGGCCCGCGACAGCGAGCCCGAGGTCGAGTACCAGACTCATCTTCGAGGGGCGACCCCACGATGTCCTACAGATTCAGGGGTTTCGGACGGGCGGTCGACGATCGCAGCCGCCTCGGCCCGGATCGCGCCCTTGGTGCGCTCGCCGGGGGCGGAGACCCGCGGATCGGCGGCGGCGGTGTCTTCTCGAACGAGTAGGTGTGCGGGACCGACCATGCGGATGCCGTCGAGCTCGACGGAACGCTGCCGTCCTCCAGCAGCAGCGGATCGAGCAACGCCTCCTCCGGGAGCTGAATCGTTCTGCACGGGTACGCCGACCTGTGCCGCGAGCCGCGTCCAGTCCTCGGCTCGGTAACGGGCCACGATGTCACGGATCTGCTCGTAGTACGCGTGCAGGACGATCATGTCGTCGACGCCTGCGAGATACGCATCGGGCGCGTCCCGGGGGGCCTGCAGCGCGGGGTGACGGCTCGAGCCGCTCAA
>CAVQCZ010000005.1:0-1128882 GCA_963711135.1 uncultured Actinomycetota bacterium | reverse complement strand
GTTATGGCCGGATACATTCCCGGATAATGCGGTCTCTGAGAAAAGCCTGGTCAGGCTTGTCAGACGGGGGCCTCACTATGGAATCCGAAGGATGGATATCTCTGAACAACTCATATACACCGGAAGCATATCCGAGCTCCTTCAGCCGGCTGTCATAATCCGGTTCTGGATAAGGTGTGTGGTTAGGGTCCCAAAGGATGAATGCCTTGTCAATGCCTGATTTTTTCATCTCTTTGGCAAAACTTACTTTCCTGGCTTCATCCCATACATATATATGAACAGCACCGATGAACTTCCCGATGGCCGGAAATTTCTTCTGGTTTTCCCTGAGGGTGACAACCTGGTTCTTTTCCAGATATAATCACGGTATTTTTTACATTGCGCCACATAGCCTCCTTCATCGAAAAAGTGATAGATTGCTTTGCGGTCATATCCGAACGTTCCCAGAGTGGAAAGCCATACCGGTTCAAAGGTTAACAAATTATCCGCTCACTGACGTCAAATGCGGCATCATCGGGCGTGTCGAGGATAACCATGTAACCGGTTTTAAAATCGTGGTCTGGTGCAAACCTAGCCAGCTCATAGTTAATCCGCCGGCCATGGTGTATAAATTTATCCGGCCGGCACCGAAATCCGGATCGTCAGCCTGAACCAGGTAGCCTTCGCTGTCGGTCATAAGAAGATAATCATTACTGTCAGGCGATTTGAAGGCAGGCGGGAAGGAAAGTTCAGTCATGGCACCTTCCGGATCTGATGTCAGGGTGATACTTGATCTTACCTGGGAGTCAAGGGAAACATTTACCGTCATTTTCATCGGTGCCTAGCGATGCACCCAGCGTGCCAGCGCTTCGACGGCTGTCGCCTGCCCGGTGTTGAGGTCGACGATCGGTTGGTACGCGAGTTGCAGCTCCACCGCTCTCGATCGCTGCCCGCAGCGCCTCGGCGAGCTCTCCGTCCTCGAACTCCGCCAGCGACATGCCGTTGCGGTAGAGCACGATGCGGTCCTTGCCGGAGCGCTTGGCGGCATACATCGCGGTGTCGGCACGGATGAGCAACTGATCGGCCGTCGTGGGTGCGTCGTCCGGGCCGAGCTCGAAGACGCCGATACTCGCTCGCACGTCGACGGTCGCCCCGCCGAGCACGAACGGGGTCCGCAGCACGTCGACGATCCGCGACGCGAGAGTGACCGGGTCGCCGTTGTCCTCGGCGAGAACGGCGAACTCGTCACCACCCGCGAGCCGCGCAACGGTATCCCCGTTACGTGTCGCCCCGTTGATGCGTTCGGCAACGCGCACCCAGCAGCTCGTCACCGGCACTGTGTCCCAGGCTGTCGTTGACGAGCTTGAAGTCATCGATGTCGAGAAACAGCATGGCCAGCGGCCGCAGGTCACGCTGATGCAGTTCGAGCGCATGACCCAGCCGGTCTTGAAAGAGCGCCCGGTTGGCCAGGCCCGTCAGCCCGTCGTGAAACGCCTGATGCCGCAGCTGTTCCTCGCGTCCGGCGAGCGCAGCCGTGAGCTTGGCGTTGCGGCGCAGCATGAGGTACTGGCGCAGCAGCATGGTCATGACGACCGCGGCCGCGCACGCCTGCTGATAGACGTTCAGCAGGCGCCCGCCTGCACCCAGCGCCAGGGTCACGCCGAGCGCGGCAACCACCGGGGCGTAGGTCAGCAGAGACGTTCGGTCGCGGATCAAGCGCGCGGTCGGCGACATCGTGTCGCCCGGCCGTTCCCGGGCCACAGCGGCGAGCGCGAGGAGCACGAACGCCGCCATCCAGCCGAGGTCAACCGCGCCGCCGTTGTAGCTCGTTTTCGCCGTGAGGTAGGCGAACAGACTGTCTGACAGCACGAGCGACGCACACCCGGCAGCCATGAGCGTGAGGGCGACCTTGCTCCCCGGGGCGCGTGCCAGCGTCAGGATCACCAGTGTCAGGACGAGCAGGTCGCTCATCGGGTACGCCAGCGAGACACCGAGGCTCAGGCCACTGCCGGCAGGGTTACTGGAAACGGCCGTCAGCACCGTCTCCCATGAGATGAGCCCGAGGGCTCCTATCCCCATGAGCGAGTCGAGCATCCGGTTCCTGCCACTGGCGGCATCCGAGCTCGTCGGGTAGCTCAGCAGCGCCGCACCGGCGAATACCGGGAAACCGAGGTAGCCGATGTCGGCCACGGACGGGAAGGGGTCCTTGCCCTGACCGAGTTCGAACCACGACCACAGTCCCTCGCCCACCGTCCAGCTCGCGGAGGCCAGAGCCATCAGCAGCCAAGAGCGCCGCAGCTTGGGCGAAGGCGCTGAACGGGACCGCCAGAGGGCCGCGCCGGCGGCCACCGCAGCGGCGACGAGCTCGCCGAGGTCATCGAAGTAGAACCCGAACCGGGTCGGGGCCAGCGGACTGAGCAGGACGACGGCCGAGACCACCATGGTGGCAACCGCGAACACCAGCGCACTTGCCGGCAGGAGGCGGGGGCGGCGTGGCCGTGGTGGCTTCAGGCCTCGCGCCACAGCACCCTCCGATAGCCTCGCGACCGCCTCGACCCCTTGCTGCTGTCAGCTACCGGTTGGCGTATGTCACGAAATCCCTCGGCAGGTTTTGCGGGCCGCTCAACCTCCGCACGGCCTATCGGCCCGGTCGGTGCCGACGAAGGGCCGCCGCTACCGCCGCGCGAGCACGCTCCGGCCCCTCCGAATCGCCGGCGAGGCGGCCCGCGTCCGCGCCGACCAGGGCCGCATCCAGCTCGAACAGCAGCTGCTCCGGGTCGTCGACCTCCAGCTCCCCGCTGTCGACGGCGAGCTGCAGGTGCCGGCGCAGGAGCGCCATCCACTCCTGCTTGGCGGAGATGAGCGCATCACGGACCGGACCGGGCCGGTAGCCGAACTCGAACAGCCCATGCAGCACGAAGCACCCACCGGAAAAGACGTCGGCGGCGATGTAGTCGCACCACGAGTCGAGCAGCGCGCGAAGCCGGTCCAGCCCAGGTGGCCGGCCGATCACCGGCTGCACGACCGCCTCGATGAAGCGGCTGCGGGCCGCAGCGACCGTCGCCAGCTGCAGCTCCTGCTTGCTCCCACCGAACAGGGCATGAACATTGCTCCGGCTGATTCCCAGGTCCTGCGCGAGCCGGGTGAGGGTGAGGCCTTCGAGGCCCTCCTCGCTCGCCATGTCAGCGGCCAGATGCAGAACCCGGGCGCGGGTGGCGTCGCCTTTGACCCGCCGGCGATCCGGCTGCGCTTCCGGCATGCCGGAACTCCTTAATGTCCTTGACAGCAAAGATGGACGTCCGTACACCTAAAACTGTAGCAGCAAGCGCCAGGGCCAGGACGAACCTCCGAAAAATGGGTTGCACTCCCGGTCAGACGGCTCAATCATTGCGGACGAGCGTCCGTACTAGTGCGCCGAAGCGTCAGGAGTCGACATGTGTGCCCGATCCGCCGCCGCCAGTTCCCAGCCGCCTGAGCTCATCGCCCTCGTCAAGGCCGGTGAGCGGTCGGCGTTCGAGCGGGTCATGGGCTCGCGGCGGGCCTGGCGCCGGCTCGCCAAGCGTGCGACCGCCGGCTATGAGCGCGACCTCGCCGAGCAGGCTCGCCGCATCGCGGCGACCGCCCCGCCGGTGCAGGTCACCACGAGCCGGCCGCTTCGGGGCACCGGCGACGGCACCGTCGTCGCGCTGACGCTGGCGCTGCCGGGGTGGGAGCTCGAGCTCTCGGGCGTCGCGGCAGGGGCGGCTGCGGAACTGGCTGCAGGCCCGGCCTGCGCGCCGCACCTGACGCGCACCGGCCGGTACGGATCGTTCTGGTGGATCGAGGTTTCCGACCGGGGCACCCCGGGCGAGCCGCTGGTCCTGCTGGGCTCGCAGTTGCGGCTCTGGGCGACCGGCGACGGCACGGGATCGGACGTGCCGCAGATCCCGCCGCTCGCGCTGAGCGCGGCCGGCGGCCCCGTCCGTACGCCACAATGGGACAGGTGAGTGCTCCGGTTTCCGATGCTCTGCGGGTGCGGGAAGCATCCCCCGATGACGCCGAGAGGATCACCGAGCTCATCGAGTCGGCCTACCGCGGGCCCGTCAGCCGGCAGGGCTGGACCACCGAAGCCGATCTGCTCGACGGTCAGCGCACCGATCTGTCCGCCGTTCGCCACGCGCTCGCCCGCGACGACGTTCGGGTGCTGATCGCACTGGGCAGCGAAGAGCCAAGCGCCGACAAGTCCGTAGGCGCCCTGCTCGGATGCTGCCAGCTGGAGCGCCGCCCGGAAGGCCGGGCGTACTTCGGGTCGTTCGCCGTGCGGCCGGATCTGCAGAACCTGGGACTGGGCAAGGCGCTGCTCTCGGCCGCCGAAGCGACGGCACGCTCGCTGTGGCAGGCGAGCGTGCTGGAGATGACGGTGATCGCGCAGCGCGCCGAGTTGATCGCCTGGTACGAGCGGCGGGGCTACACGCTGACCGGCGAGACCCGGCCTTTCCCGTACGAGGATGAGCGGGCCGGACTCCCCCGCCGCGACGATCTGCACTTCGTGGTGCTGGAAAAGGCCCTCTCGTCCTGACTCCCTGGCCCCGGAAGCGTAGAAACCCGGTATGCCGCTTGTGCGCTCGAGGTCTGCGCGTTCGGTCGCCGGGATGGTGGCCGTGACGGCTGCCGTGATCATCGGCGGTTGCGGGCGCTCGTCCGGGCCGAGCAACACCCCCGTCCCGTCAACCGGAGCGAAGGCGACATCGGCGTCGGCGGTGCCGGCCGGCACCTTCGGGGACCTCGGCCGGATCTGCGGGCCGGGCAATCCGAAGCCGCTCACGGGGCGCGGGCTTTCGGGCACGACGATTCATGTCGGCACGATGGGTGATCCCGGGTCGACCATCACGCCCGGGCTCGAGCAGGAGTACTTCGACGTTGCCAAGGCGTTCACGAAGTGGTGCAACGCCGCCGGCGGCATCAACGGCCGCAAGATCGTCGCCGAGGACTACGACGCGAAGCTCTTCAATGGCGCCCAGCAGATCGTCTCCGCGTGCCAGCGGGAGTTCATGCTCGTCGGCGGCGGCAACGCTTTCGACGCGGTCGACGTGAAACCGCGGGTCGACTGCAAGCTCGCCCAGATCCCGGCGCTGGACGTCTCACCGCAGGCCGGCCTGGCCCCCCTGCAGGTCCAGCCCACCAGTAACTCCCCCACGCACTACGGCGTCGGCGGCCTGCGGCTGCTCGCCGATGCCTACCCGGCCTCCAAGCAAGGGCTCGGCATCGGCAGCAGCAACGTCGCGTCGCTCAGCCCGCAAGGCCGCTATGCCAAGCAGGCGTGGGAATCGCTCGGCAACAAGGTGACGGTCGTGCAGGAGAAGCCGACGTTCGTCACCAACTTCCGGCCCTACATGGAGCAGCTGAAAACGACCGGGGCCAAGGCGTACAACGAGATCGCCTCACAGGACCCGACTCCTGAGGTGAACGCGATGCGCGACGTCGGCTACAACCCGTCGTTCGTCCTGTGGAGCATCCAGTTCTACGACCCGAAGTCGGTCGTGGCGGCCAAGACTGTCACCTTCCCGCCGTCGTATGTCGCGCTCGGCGCCCTGCCCGCCGAACTCGTCGACGACTACCCGGTGCTTCAGCAGATCCGCAGCATCATGACTGCCGGTCTCGAGAATCCGAAGTTCACCTCGTTCACCGGGCTGGCCTGGAGCGCGTGGACGCTGTGGGCCAAGTCGGCCACCGACTGCGGCGCCGATCTCACGGCGCAGTGCATCCTGGCCAAAGCCGGCGCGCACCCCGACTGGGATGCCGGGGGCCTTTTCCCTCCGAACTCCACGATCCCCGGCAAGCAAGCCCAATCAGACTGCGTGATCATGGTGCGCCTGACGCCGAAGGGTTTCGTCTACGACAAGAAGGTCACCCAGCCGAACAAGGGGCCTTACAACTGCGACCCGCGCAATCTGGTGAGCGTCAGCGGCTCCTGACCTCGGCAGGGAGTGTTGGCCCTCGGTGGCTCATTGCGGACGTCAGACGTCGGCCGCAGCGGCCGCGCTTGGCTTGCGATTCAGACGTGAGCGAAACGGTGCGGCTGGGCGATATGGCACTGGGCTCGGGGCGCGCGATGTAGGCACCGAGGCGCTCAGCGCGAACCGGCGGCAGTAAATGCCGGGGTTCTAGCACCCGGATTTACTGCCACCGACCCAACTTCGCGGCCACGGGAAGCGCCCGAGCCGGATGAGCAGCATTGCACCGCGTCACCTCACCGGTCGGGAGCTTCGGCGACCAGCTGCCGTACCGCCTTGCGGTCGGTCTTCCCGACGCTGGTGAGCGGAACGGCCGGCACGATCCGGATGGCGCGCGGGTACTTGTACCGGCCCACCTTCCCGCGGGCGTAGTCGATGAGCGCAGCTTCAGTGATGTCCGCTCCCGGTCTGACTGCGACGACGGCCACGACCTCCTCACCGTGCCGCTCGTCGGGCTGACCGACGACCGCGGCCTGCGTCACTTCGGGATGGCTCATCAACGCGTCTTCGACGTCGCGCGGATAGACGTTGAAGCCGCCGCGGATGATGAGGTCCTTCATCCGGTCGACGACGAAAAGAAAGCCGTCGGCGTCGAAGTGACCGACGTCGCCGGTGTGCAGCCAGCCGTCCCTGACGGCGGCCGCCGTCTGCTCGGGCGACTGCCAGTAGCCCGCCATGACCGTCGCGCCGCGCACGCAGATCTCGCCGTCCTCGCCCAGCGGCACCTCCTGCCCGTCGGGTGCCAGGATGCTCACCTCGACGTTCGCGACCGGCATGCCCACCGATCCGCTGCGCCGCGCCTGCCGGCTCGATGAGGTCACCAGCGCCGAGCTCTCGGTCAGCCCGTAGCCCTCGCACACGATCGACGACGGCACCCGCCGCTCCCACTCGGCCTGGATCGCCGGGGGAAGTGGCGCTCCGCCGGACGTCACGATGCGCAGGCACGAGAGGTCGCGCTCCTCCAACGCCGTCGCGAGCATCATCTGCAGCATCGACGGAACGACCGACATCGCCTCGACGCGATGCTCCTCGGCCAGGTCGAGGAACGTCGTGGGGTCGAACCAGCGCTGGAGCACCGATCGCGGCGGGCGTTCGGCGAACAGGCCGGCGACCGTCACCAGCAAGCCGTAAGCATGGGCGAGCGGCAGCGCAGTGATGAGACTGTCGTAGTCTTCCCCGCCCCGCCTGCGGGTCTCGGACAGGTTCACCCCGGTTCCGTACAGGTTCCCGTGCGAGAGCATGACGCCCTTGGACCGTCCGGTCGTGCCGCCCGTATAGAGCAGGGCGGCAAGGTCGTCCTCGGCGCGATCGGTGAGCGGAGCGGGTGGCCCGGATTCCAATGCGGCAAACGATTCCTCGCCGACGACGAACTGCGGCACGCTCACGCCGGTGTCGACAACCTTCGAGACGAACTCCGGCGTCGTGACGACCGCCTTCGCGCCGGAATCGGTCAGCACATGGGCCAGCTCGGGACCGCTGGCCAGAAAGATCAGCGGGGTCGCGACCAGCCCGGCCCACCAGCAGGCGTTATAGGTCATGCCCACCTCGGGGCAGTTCGCCATCATGATCACAACCCGGTCGCCCGGCTCCAGCCCGGCCGCGCGCAGACCGCCGGCCAGCCGCCGCGAACGGTCGAAGAGCGTCGCGGAATCGAAGCTCATGCCTTCGAACGTCAGGGTTCCCCCGCGTTCGGCCGCCTGTTCAGCTCTGCGTCCCAGCTGCTTGTCGCCCATAACCTCCCGCTTTCGTGCTGCCCACGTGCATGGTGATGCATCCGTCGTACCCGCCTTCAGCGGCATCATCGAAGACGTGGCCGAGGGACGTGGAGCAGGTGCGCCGGTGAAGGAGCTGAACCTGCCCGACGGGACCCCCGCCATGGTGTGGGCGCTGTCTCCGGACGATGGTCGCGGCCTGCGGGAGCACTACCGCCGCCTGTCCGCCGAAGCACGCTACAGCCGATTCCTTTCCGGCCTCAGCGAGCTCTCCGACGACATGCTCAAGCGCCTGGTCGACGAGGTCGACGGGGTGGATCACGTGGCGCTCGTCCTGGCGGTCTTCCCGCCGGACGGGCCGGACCGGGCGGTCGGGATCGGCCGGATCGTGCGGATGCGGGACCAGCCCGAGGCCGCCGATGTCGCGATCACCGTTGACGACGACTGGCGCCGCCGCGGGATCGGCCGTGCCCTCCTGGATGAGCTGATCCGCCGCCGGCCGGAAGGCGTCGCCGAAATCGTCACCCACGTCGCGGCGAGCAACGCGGCGTCGCTGGCGCTGCTCAGCCGGGCTGGAGAGGTTCGGCTGAGCCCTCTGTCGGGCGGCCGTTACGACGTGCGTGTCGTCCTCGCGCCCGAGGGATAGGCGGTAGCGCAGGCATCGGCGCGGGCGGCGGATCCGCTGACTGCGAGGGAATCGGCGATGCAGCGCCGGCGTGGTCGGCGGCCGGGCGGCCACGCTTCAACACCCGAAGGCTCCAGTTCGGGAAGATCAGCACCGAGAGCATCCCCGCGGTGACGAGTGCGGCCGCATGGCCGGTCGACACGAAGTGGTCGGAGACGCCGATGGTGGTCACGACGACGATCAGCGGGAGTCCGGTGCCGGACATGATGGCCAGCCCGAGCCGCTGCGAACGGTCGAGCTCGTGGCGGTAGCACAGCAGCACGGGTAGGCCTCGAACGACCAGCAGGAGCGCGAGGTACAGCGGGATCGCCAGCAAGGCTATGGGCTGCCGGCCGAACGAGTCGACGTCGAGGTTGATGCCACTGACGACGAAGAAGATCGGCACGACGAAGCCGAACCCGATGGCCTCGAGCTTGCCGAGGAAGATGCCGAGGTGGACCTCGTCGTCGAGGTGCGAGACGCCGACCCGCACGACCGTGCCGGCGGCAAAGGCGCCGAGCAGGATGTCGAGGCCGAGGTGGCTGGCGACCAGCACCATGGTCGCGATCAGCAGGATGCTCAGCCGCACCGGCAGCTGCGAGCTGGAGTGCAGTCCGCGTTTGAGGATTCGCCGGATGCGGATGTGCCAGGGGCGGTTGGCCAGGATCGCTGCGCCGACGGCCAGCACCGCGAAGATGAGCAGCAGGAAGCTGGTGATCCCTGGGTTCTGCGCCGTCAGGACGAGGGCGACCAGCACGATCGGGCCGAACTCGCCGATGCTCCCCACGGCGAGGATGTGCCGCCCCATCGGGGTCGCGAGCACTCCGCTGTCGTGCAGGATGGGCAGCAGGGTGCCGAGTGCGGTCGTGCTGAGCGCCAGACCCGTGACGATCTCGCCGTGCCGGGCCCCGGTCAGGATGATGCCGGCGCCGACAAGCGATGCGAGACCGAGCGATATCCCCCAGCTGACGCCGGCCAGGGCCAGCGGACGCCCCTTCACGATCGTCAGGTCGAGCTCGTACCCGGCCAGGAACATCAGCATCGCCAAGCCGAATTGGGAGAAGGCCAACACGATGTCGTCGGGCTTCACCCAGCCGAGCACGTTGGGTCCGATGAGCAGGCCGAGCACGATCTCGAGGACCACGCTCGGCACCATGAGCCGCCCGCTCACCAGCGAAAGCATGGGCGCGAGCACCGCGGCGACGGCGATAAGCGTCAGCTGGGTAAGCGCGCTCACCCGAAAAATCTAGCGGGTTTGCCACCCGGTTTGCGGCGTTTCTCGCTGGTCAGGAGAGCGCGATGAGCGCACCGATCGCGAAGCCGGCGGCGAGCAGCCAGATGAGCGACGGAAGCGCCAGCCAGAAACGCATGTCGAGCCTCCTCAGGCGGTGAAGATGCCGTCGCCGCGGACCATGACCGCGACTTTGGGCAGCGGAGCCGGCGCCGGACCGCCGACCACGGCGCCGGTGTTCACGTCGTACTTGCTGCCGTGGCACGGGCAGCTGATCACCCCGCCGCTGATCTGGTTGACCGTGCACGCCTGGTGGGTGCAGACGGCGGAGAAGCCGTGCACGGTGCCGTCCGTCCCTTTCGTGAGCACGATCTTCGGGCCGGACAGGATGACCCCGCCACCGGCCGGCACTTGCGAAACCTGGGCCAGTGGCTTGGCGCCGCCGCCGGTCGCCCCGGTAGCAGTGGTGGCAGGGCCATAGCCGTTCGCTCCGGTGGCCGCGCTCTTGGTCTTGGCGACGCTGCTGTTTCGGGCGTACGCGAAGCCGGCCACGCCACCGACGACCACCGCTGCGAAACCGGTCATTGTCGACCGGCGCGAAATCGGCTGGGGGGACACGAAGACTCCTGAGGAGTCGGGGTCAGGTCAGCGGAAGGCCGCTGCGGGTGAAGAACCAGAGCGCGGCGGTGAGCCAGGCGACGACGACCGCTGCGAACACCAGGCCGCCGAGCACCGGCAACGTCCATCCCGCAAGGCCGCGCACCCGAAGGCCGAGCATCTTCGCGGCGTAGGCCCCGTAGAAGGCGCACCCGGCGATGCTGTGGATCAGCACGCGGGACGTCGTGGTCTGAAAGCCCAACGCCCACAGGCAGTGGAACGCGACAGGCAGCGTGACGACGAAGGCGATGGCGCCGCTCCAGCGATGCAGCGCAGCGACCCCCGCCGGCGCGTGTGCAACGCCGGGAAGCCGGCCGTACATCGCCAGCGCGGTCACGATCTGCACGAGCAGGAAAGCCAGCGCGATCGTGCTCAGCCAGGTCTTGAACTGCAGCATCCCCGAGAAGCCGAGGGTGAAGATCGGACGTCCGGCGGGAGTGTGTTCCTTGCCGTAGACGCCGAGTCCGACGGCAACGCCAGCGCCTGCGAGAAGGATCGAGGCGGCGGCGAGAGCCCGCTTCTCCGTCCCCGGCCGCTTGATGATCACGGTCGTCATGCGCAATCCCTTTCGCGCCGGGCCAGGGGCCGCCTGGTGCGGCAACGTACACCCAGCACCGGACCACCAAAGGGGTTATCGATCAATCCCCGTGTCGGCTATCCGATTCAGGAGGCCGGCGCCGGATGGCGTTCGCGAGCGGCGGGCAGCTCCACGATCGCGACCAGCCCTCCTTCGGCGCCGGCGGCGAGCGTCAGCGATCCCTGATCGACCGCCAGGAGCCGGTCGGCGATCGCGAGACCCAGCCCGCTTCCGTGCCCGCTTCCCCGCCGGTCGTCGAGGGCTTGCGTCTCGTGCTGCTCGGAGCTTCCCCGCCAGAACCGGCGCAGCGCCTGCTCGCGGGCCACCGCGGACATTCCGGGACCGGTGTCCGCCACGACCACCCGCACCGACGCGGGAAGCCGCGACATCGTGACCGTGATGCTGCCGCCTGCGGGGGTCGCTTCGATCGCGTTCGACAGCAGGTTGTCGAGTACCTGCTCGAGGTGGCCCGCGGTGGCAAGGGCCGCGGCAGCGACGGCGGACAGCGAGACAGTGACGCCTGCTTCATCGGCGACGGGCGTCCACGCTTCGACGCGGCCCGTGGTGACGGCAGCCACATCGATGACCTCGGGGGCGGGCGTCGTGTTCTCCGCCCTGGCCACGGCAAGCAGCCCGTCGACCAGATGGGACAGCCGGTTGACCTCGGCGAGCAATCCGTCCAGATCGCTTTCCCGGTCCGCGCCGTCCGCGCCGTCCGCGCCGTCCGCGCCCGCGGCGTGCCCGGCATCTTGCCGCATGAGCTCGAGGCGGAGCCGCAGGGCGGCGAGCGGCGTACGCAGCTGATGGCTGACGTCGGCCAGCACGTTGCGCTGGCTCGCCAGCAGGCTTTCGAGCCGTCCGGCCATCTGGTTGAACGTCGCCGCCAGCTGCTGGATCTCGGTGGGCCCGGCTTGGGTTGACGCGCGCGCCGAGAGCGATCCCTCGCCCAAGCGGACCGTCGCTGCCTCGAGCCGGCGCAGCGGCCGTCCCACCCAGCGGGCGAGCGCGAGGGCCAGCAGCACGGCCGCCACCAGCGCTGCCGCGCCGGCCGCCGCGAGGCCCAGCCAGAGCCGCGTCTGCTCGGAGCGCAGCGGGCCGGCAGGGCGGGCCAGCGCCGCGATCCCCACCACGCGTCCGGAGCTGGTCACGGGAAGTACCACGACGAAGCGATCCGGCTCGTCGATCCAGTGTTCGCTGCGCTGGCCCAGCAGGGCTGCGCTGCGATCGCGGGCCGAGATCGACACGGCGTTGCTGATGCCGGCGAGCGGCCGGCCGTGGGCGTCGAAAACGCTGAACCGGTCGCGGGAATCCCGGACTGCTATCGGCGAGGTGGACCTGCGCTCCCTCTCGTCGGCGAGCCGCTCCTCGGCTTGGGTCGCCAGGGCGAGCGCAGCTGCCTCGGTGCGCTCGACGAAGACCTGCTCATCGTGATGGGCGGCGAAAGCGCCGAGCGGAACCACGACGACCGCCAGCAGGACGGCGGTCAGCCCGACCAGCGCAGCAAGGATCCGGCGGGTCATTCGCTGCCCGTACCGCTCTCGGCGTGGGGCTGCAGACGGAAGCCGACGCCGTAGACGGTCTCGATCAGCCCGGCAATTCCCAGCTTGCGGCGTAGGGAGGCGATGTGCACGTCCAGCGCTTTCGTGGGCCCGTACGCATGGGCGTCCCAGGCGCTCTCGAGAATCTGCTGCCGGGTGTAGACCCGGCCCGGGTCCTCGGCCAGGCACAGCAGCAGGTCGTACTCCTTGGCGGTCAGGCTGACCGGACGCCCGGAGATGCTCACTTCACGGCTGCGGGTGTCGATGAGCAGCGGCCCGGTATTCAGATGAGCGCCGGTACCCGGCTGGGCGCGGCGCAGGTTGGCGCGGATGCGCGCCAGCAGCTCGGCGAAGCCGAACGGCTTGACGACGTAGTCGTCGGCTCCGGTGTCGAGCACACCCACGCGCTCCGCTTCGTCGCTGCGCGCCGTGACGACGATGATGACGGCGTCGCTGCGCCGGCGCAGCTGCGCGCAGACCGAGCGGCCATCCAGGTCCGGAAGGCCCAGATCGAGCAGGATGACGTCAGCGGGATCGGCGGCCACGGCGGCGGCGCCGGTGCCGACTCGCTCGACCACGTAGCCGGCCCGGATCAGCCCTTCCTCGAGCGGGACGGCGATCGCTGTGTCGTCCTCGACCAGCAGCACGCGTAGCGGTGGTCCGGGGGGCGGCCCGGACCCTTCGTGCGGGACGTCCGTCACCGGACCACGTCCGCAGCAGCCAGTGCCTTCACCCCCGTAAAGGTAGGGCGTCCCCGCGCGATCACCCGTCTGCCCGCGGTCGTCCCGGCATTCGCATGGCGCGCACAGGTGTTCTTGGGAAGTTCTTAACTGCCTGCCAGCAACCCTGGATCTGCACCCGAAAAGTCTCGAGGGCAGGAGATCCCATTGGCAGCGCAAGCGCAGCGAAACCCTGCGCAGGCACGGGCGGAACGCGATTACGCGCTCGCCCGGCTCCGTTCCCTGAACGCGGGCATGGTCTTCGCCGGGGTGGTGGCAATCGGTATCGCGTCGGCAGGCGTCGCCGTCGCCGCGCCCGGCCACAAGTCGGCGCCCTCCCCCGGCACCACGTCGACAACGGGGTCGCCCACAACAGGGTCAACCACAACGAGTCGCAACGACGCCGGAACCAGCGACGATTCCGGCTCGGGCGCGAGCGTGCAGCAGGCACCCCCGCAGCAGGTCAACCCGAATACGAACCCACCCGTTGTCACCTCGGGCGGCTCCTGACGTGCTGGCTGTGACGCGATGACGTTTGCTGCCGCCAATCCGGCTCACGCGTCCAAGCTGCTCTGGTACCTGACCAGGGGCAGCGGGCTCGTCTGCCTGGTGCTGCTCACGGCCAGCGTGGTGCTGGGAATCGCCACCACCGCCCGGGTTTCGGCGCCGCGCTGGCCGCGCTTCCTCATCGCTGCCCTGCACCGCAACGTGTCGCTGTTCGTCATGGTCGTCCTGGTCTTTCACATCGCGGTCGCCGTCCTGGACAGTTACGCACCTATCGGCTGGCTCGACGCGCTGATCCCGTTGAAGGGCAGCTATCGCCCCCTCTGGCTCGGGCTCGGCGCGCTGAGCCTCGACCTGCTGCTCGCGGTCATCGTGACGAGCCTGGTCCGTGATCGGCTCGGCTATCGCCGATGGCGGGCCGTGCACTGGGCGGCCTATGCGAGCTGGCTGAGCGCCGTGTTCCACGGGCTCGGAACCGGCAGCGACACCAAGACCACATGGGCGCTCGTGCTGACCGTCGCCTGCGTGCTCAGCGTCGTAGTCGCGCTCGCGCTCCGCCTGGTGATCGGCTGGCCGGCGCATCGGACGCTTCGACTGTCGGCCGCTGCGCTCGCGGGGGTCAGCATCATCGGCCTCACTGGTTGGGTGAATGCTGGGCCACTGCGGCCCGGCTGGGCGCGCGCGGCCGGAACCCCGGCGTCGCTGCTGGCGAGGAACGCCTCTCCCGCATCGGCTCCGAGCAGCCGCGCCTCCTCCCTCACGCAGCCATTCTCCGGCGCGCTCACCGGCACCCTCACCCAGAGCCCGCCCGACGGATCCGGGCAGATCCGGCTGACCCTCGACATGACCGTGAGCGGCAGCATCCCGGCCGCGTTGAAAGTCGTCATCACCGGCCAGCCCTCTCCAGGCGGCGGGGTCTCGGAGACCGGCAGCGGCGTCAGTTTCACGCCCACCACCGGCGGCACCTGGACCGGGTCGCTGACCGCACTCGACGGGCAGCGCCTCACCTGCCACGTCACCCGAGGGAGCCAAGCCTTGACCTTGCGGCTGAACCTGAGCATCGCCGCCGACACCGGCGCGATCTCCGGGCAGGTTCGGGGAGGGCCGGCATGAGCGCGCGACTCCCGCGGTTGCTCGAGGGCCTGCCGGCCGATGGGTCCGCCCTCCGCTGGCAGGAGCACATCGCCCTGCACGGCCATCCCGTCACCGGCAACGGCGACCGCATCCTGCGCGAGGTCGAGGCCTCGGGTCTGACCGGCCGCGGCGGTGCGGGCTTCCCCACCTTCCGCAAGCTCGCGTCGGTCGCCCGTGCCCGGTCCGGCCGCACCCCGGTCATCGTGGCCAACGGCGCCGAGGGCGAGCCGGCGAGCAGCAAGGACCGCCTGCTACTGGCCTGCCTGCCCCATCTCGTGCTGGACGGTATCGCCGCAGCCGCCGCCATCGTCGGCGCCGGCCGGGCGGTGCTCTGCCTGCACGAGGGGAGCCCGGTGGGAGACCGGGTCGACCGGGCACTGGCGGAGCGGCGGGCCGCCGGGGTCGATCCGTGCCCGGTCGAGATCGTCATCGTGCCCGCGCGATACGTCGCCAGCGAGGAATCAGCGCTGGTGCATTGGCTGAGCAAGCGCGTGCCGCTGCCGACCACCAAGCCCCCGCGGCCGGACCAGCGCGGTGTCGACGGGCGGCCGACGCTGGTCAACAACGTCGAGACGCTCGCTCATCTGGCGCTGCTCGCGCGCTACGGCGCGGGCTGGTTCACCGAGACGGGAACGAAGGCCGAGCCCGGGACCCGGCTGCTGACCGTCTCAGGGGCGGTCGCCTCGCCCGGCGTCCTGGAGGTGGAGACCGGAACCCGGCTCGCCGATGCCATAGCCATGTGCGGCGGCCTGAGCGAGGCGCCCGCCGGCTTTCTCATCGGGGGCTACTTCGGCGGATGGTTGGCGCCCGATAACGCCGGGCAGCTGCAGCTGTCACGAGCCGGGCTGGCGGGCGTGGGCGGTGCGCTCGGCGCGGGCGTGCTGATTGCGCTGCCGGCGAGCAGCTGCCCGCTGCAGGAGGCGTCGCGGGTCATCAACTGGCTGGCCGATCAATCCGCGGGGCAGTGTGGGCCGTGCCGCTTCGGGCTTCCCGCTATCGCCGACGCGTTCGACGCGCTCACTCGCGGACGGCTGTCAGCCGCGGGTCATCGCCAGCTCGATCGCTGGACGAGGGAAGTCGCCGGGCGCGGCGCGTGCCACCATCCCGACGGAACGGCTCGCTTCGTCAGCAGCGCCCTGCACACCTTTCGCGGCGAGGTCGCGCTGCATTCGAAGGGCCGCTGCACGGCTCCGGGCGCCCGCCGGCCGGTGTGCCCGCTTCCCGACGAGACGGCTACGCAGCCGTCGGTGCTGGCGGGTCTGCGATGAGCCGGCGCGACCGCCAACCGCAGCTGCGGGTGGATCCGATCGCCTGCACCGGGTTCGGCCTCTGCGCGGAGCTCTATCCCGAAGGCGTCGCACTGGACGACTGGGGTTACCCGCTGCTCACCAGTGCCGAGGTCGCGCCGAACACGCTCGCTCACGCGCGCCGCGCCGTCAAAGCCTGCCCGACTCTCGCCCTGCGCCTGACCACCGGCGAAGCAGACGCATGACACCACCCCGACCGAAATCCCAAGGCCGATCGAGATCCCAAGGGGGACCCGCGTGACCACCTACCAGCCCGGTACCACCCAGACGGGCTCCGCGGTGCAGACCGACCCGGGTGTGGAGGGCAATACCCGCCTGACCAGCGTCACCGGCGTGCTGCTCATCGGCCTGCTCGCGGTCGAAGGCCTCACGATCCTGAGCATTCACGGGCTGATCACGTGGCACATCTTCGTCGGCATCATGCTGCTCGGGCCCATCCTGCTGAAGACGGTCAGCACGCTCTACCGCTTCGCGGGCTACTACACCGGGCGCGCGGCATACGTGCGCAAGGGGCCACCGCACGTGATCCTGCGGCTGCTGGGACCGGTGGTCATCCTGCTGAGTCTGGCCGTCCTGGGCACCGGCATCGGCCTGCTCGCCGTCAAGCCGGGCCATGTCGGCCTGCTGCTCTTCGCCCATAAGGCGACGTTCATTCTCTGGATCGGCGCGACGACGATCCACGTCCTCGGGCATATCCGCGAGGCGGCCGTCGCGTCCTGGCAGGAGGTACGCCCGGTGCCCGGCGACCGAGCCTCGCGGCACCGCTTCGTTCGCTTCGCGGCGATCGCGGTCTCGCTCGCCATCGGCGTGGGGGCAGCAGCGGCGATCACGCCTCACGCCACGTCCTGGACCCACCGCTCCGGCGACGGATTTCAGACCGAGGGCAGTGCACCTGCTCAGCTGATCCGGTAAGTCCCTTCCGACCACACCGGCCCCGCATGAGCGGCACATCTGGCTCACGCGTGCGATGGCCACACTGGGCGCCGTGGCCCGCGATCTGACCGTCTGCGCGCTGCTACTCCTGTTGGCGGCGTTCCTCGGCGTTTTCGTGCACCCGCTGCTCTGGTCAGTGGCGGTGCTGGCGGTCGCGTGGCTCGTCGGGCGCGACCCGCAGACTCGGCGTCCTCGGGCCAAGTGACCGCTCCCGGCCGTTCTTCCTGGGCCGCCGAAAATAGTGCTTTCTGACCACTAAAGGCTAGTTCTGCGCGCCGATACGCAAAACGGGGCACTTCCCCCACGCCTGCCGACAGTCTTGGCAGGCCGGCCCGTACTGCACCAGGAGTGACGCGACAATGAAGAAGCTCGCTGCCGCCCTCACGTCCGCCGTCCTCGCCGCGGCCGTAGCAGTCGCCGTCGCGCTGGGCAGCGGCGGTCACCAGGCGAAGCCGATGCCGGCGGCCGGTTCGTCGTGGGCGAACCTGCCGACCGCCGGGTCGTCGTGGGCCGGCCTGGGAGACGGGGGCCTGCTCGGCTCGATCCTCGGCCGGCTGTAGCAGCGGCCGCCTGTTCAACCAGGAGCTGGCCGCTAGTTGAACAGCCGGCCGATCCCGCCTCCCCCGCCGCTGCCACCGAGACCGCCGATGCCACCGCGCGGTGTCTCGCTCGGGTTGAGCTCGCCCACCCAGTGGGCGAACGCCTCGGGATTGCGTGACTGCAGCAGCACGCGGCCCGGGCCGTGGAAGTCGAAGACCCATCCTTCGCCGGACTTCAGCGACTGGATCGAACGGCCCTGCACGGCGCGCCGCATCTGGAAGTTGATGTCGAGGGCGTACGCGACAACGTGCCCGGTGTCGATGGTGACGGTCTCACCTGCCTCGAGGTCCATGATGTCGACCGCACCGTAGATGCTGACCAGCGCCTGACCGGTGCCGCTGGCCTTGAACCCGAAGCCGCCCTCACCGCCGAACAGGTTGGCCATGCCACCCCACTTGGTGTCGACCTCGACGCCGTCGGAGTTGGCGATCCAGCTGCCGCGGCGCAGGAAGAACGGCTGCTGCGGGGTGACGTCGATGGAGACGGTGTCGCCGGGCAGCACTCCCGCGACATCGACCCAGCCGCCCTGAGGCGGCGCGGTATAGGTCGTCACGAAGAACGACCCACCGCCGAGCACGCTGCGCTTGAGGCCCTGCATGATGCCGCCCTGGGCCTTGGCCTCGAGCTGCACGCCGGAGCTGTGGGCGATCATCGCGCCGCCTTCGACGCGTACCACCTCACCGCCTCGCAGGGTGCAGCGCGCGACGGTGAACGATGGCGAGTGACGTAGCTGTACATCCACGAGCGGGATCCTCCCACGTAGCGAAGCGTTCGCGTGTCGGGTAGCCGACACCAGTTTTCTTAGCTTCCCAGGACGCTCCCAGCAAGCTCAAAGGGTGCGCTTTGTTTCGCGGCGTCTGATCAATACAGGCAGCAGAGCGCGAGACGAAAAGACAGGTGTTCACGATGGCCGACGAGCAGGGACAGGCGCCTTCCCCCTTTGCACCCCATTACCGGCAGCCCCAGTACCGGCAGCCTGAGTACCGGCAGCCCCAGTACGAGCAGCCCCAAGCCGGGCCACAGTACGGCCAGCCGCAGCAGGTCTGGTGGCAGCAGCAGACGGCACCGCTCCCGGTGCCTCCCCGGCGCAAGCGGCACCGCATGCTCGTCGCGATCGCGGCGGTGACGGCCGGTGTGACGATGGCTGCCGGCTTCACGGCGGTCGCGCTCGACAACGGCAGCAGCGGCAGCTCGCAGGCAACGGCACAGTTCACGCCCAACGGGAGCTCGTCCAGCGGGTCCGGCTTGCCGTCCTGGTACGGAAACGGCAGCGGCAGCGGCGGTACCGGCAACTTCGGCAACGGCGGCACGGGTTCGAGCACGACCTCCGGCCAGGCCACCTCGGCGCAATCGGTCGGCGTCGTCGACATCAACACCGTCATCGACTACGGGACCCAAGAGGCCGCCGGCACCGGGATCGTCCTGACGGCGGGCGGCGAGATCCTCACCAACAACCATGTGATCGACGGCGCCACCAGCATCAAGGTGACGGTCGTCAGCACCGGCAAGACCTACACCGCAACGGTTGTCGGCGATGACCCCACTGACGACGTGGCCCTGCTGCAGCTGAGCGGGGCTTCCGGCCTGCAGACCGCCAAGCTCGGCGACTCCTCGTCGGTCGCCGTCGGCAACACCGTCACGGCTGTCGGCAATGCCGGCGGCACCGGCGGCACGCCCAGCGCGGCCACCGGCACCGTGACGGCGCTGAACCAGCAGATCACCGCGAGCGATCAGGGCGGTGGCAACTCCGAGACGCTCACCGGCATGATCGAGATCAACGCCGACATCCAGGCCGGCGACTCAGGCGGTCCGCTCTACTCGTCCAGCGGCTCGGTCATCGGTATCGACACCGCCGCGTCGAGCCAGTCGTTCAACCAGACGACCACCGGCTTCGCGATCCCGATCAACAAGGCGCTTTCCATCGCCAAGCAGATCGAGTCGGGGACGGAAACGGCGACGATCCACATCGGACCGACAGCCTTCCTGGGCGTGCAGCTCGGTTCCAGCGCGGGCTCGTTCGGTTCGAGCTCGAGCGGCGCGACGATCTCCGGTGTGCTCGCCGGTTCGGCCGCGCAGCAGGCCGGCCTGGCGGCGGGCGACACCATCACCGCGGTGAACGGCCAGAGCATCGCCAGCGCGGATGCGCTGTCGACCGCGATGGCGGGCTTCAACCCCGGCGACAAGGTGACGCTCACCTGGGTCGACAGCTCCGGTCAAAGCCACTCGGCGACGATCACGCTGGGATCGGGCCCCGCCGACTGACCCCGCCGACTGACCCCGCCGACTGACTACCGGCTACTTCGCTGCGGCGTGCGTGACGGGTGAGACTTCCAGTCCACCCGTCACGTTCGTCTGCTTCCAGGGGCCGCCGGGCGATGACTGGATGAGCACCAGCCCGGCCGACGAGTCCTGCCGCGGATAGAGATCGGCCGCCGCGAGCACCGTCGAGAGTTGGATCCAGTAACGGTGACCGGCCTGCACCGGGCACGCGGTGCCATAGATGGTCAGCGATCGCGGCGCCGCGGAAAGCGCCGAGTCTGCCACGGATCCCCAGCACTCCGGCTCGCTGCCGGCCGGCGCGGCGACCGGTGCGGCGGGGGCTCCGGTCGCCGGATCGGCCGGCGTCACGACATAGGCGAGCAGGCCGACGGGCTTGGCACCGGCACGGCTGGCGACGACGTCGACCGCGCTGATCGAGCCGTCGTACCCGGGGGTGAAGGCAACCGCCACGGACCGGGCGGCGCTGATCTGGACGGGCCGGCCGGTGTCGGCCCATCCGAGGGTGGGGAGCCCGACTCGGGGCGTCTGCGTGCACGCGGCGACACCGGCAACACAGCCGGCCCCCGCTGCGGCCACCAGAAACGTACGGATCACGGTTCGCATTTCTTGGTCCCTCCTTGTGCGTCAGCGGGAGCGTGACCCTTTGGTGACCCTGCGTGTCCGATTGACACCCGCGAGTCGGGCAGATTCACCCAAATGAGTGACACTTCGGCGGCCCGCTAGTCTGCGGAGCCACCCGAACCAGGAGCGGCCATGAGCGTCACGAAGCCGGATCTCGCACCCTTGCCGACGGGGCTCGGCGCCTTGGTGTCACCGAGCCACCTGATCCTCAACGTGGCTGACACCGACGCGACGATCCGCTTCTACCGCGGCATTTTCGGTGCGGGCGTCGAGAAGGACATGGAGATCGCGTCCCCCGCGCTGGACGCGATGTTCGGACGCAGCGGCGTGCGTATCCGCTCGACGTTCATCGACGCCGGTGGCTACCGACTGCACACGATCGAAACGCTGGATGCGCCGCGCGCGGCTCAGCCCGCGGGCATGGGCTTGACGGGCCTGTCGTTCGCGGTGCCGGATCTCGAAGCTGCCCGGCGGACGGTGCTGGACGCCGGCTACCACCCCACGCCGATCTTCGACGTGGACCTCGGCGACCCGCGTTACAACGCCAAGATGTTCTTCGTCGCCGACCCCGACGGGGTGGGCTGCGAGCTCGTCGAGTACCCGAAATAGCCTGCGCCGGCGAGGAATCGGCGACAACGCATGACCGATGAACGGCTCTCGGAACAGGCCGAGTACTACCGCCGGCGAGCGGCCGAATACGACGCCACCGCCTACGAGGACCTGGGCAGCCGGTTTCGCGTCATCAAGAACTTCGTCGACCCCGCGCAACTCACGCGGCAGTTGAGCGCGATCGGCTGGCAGTGCAGGGTCGAGCGCGACGGAAACGACTGGATCGTCGGCGAGGCGCGCCTGTCCCCTACTTGACGACCTCGCCGGCGTTGATGAGCAGCGTCTGGCCGGTGATGCCGTTGCTGCGCGGCGAGGCGAAGAACACCAGCGACTCAGCCACTTCGCCGTCGGTCGCCATCCGGCGCAGCGGCATGTGGGCGGTCATCTGCTCGAGCTGCTCCTCCGGAGCGATGCCGGCGCCGGCGGCGAGCATCTGCACGTAGCCCTCGACCGGGGGTCCCCACATCCAACCCGGAGCGATCTCGTTCACCCGGATCCCGCGTGGCCCGATCTCCTGGGCGAGGTGGCGCATCGCCCCGGTCAGCGCGGACTTCGACGACGCGTACGCCATCTGCAACGCCAGCGGCGGCGGGTGATGCTGGGTCTGCGAGGACACCAGCACCACAGAACCCTTGCTCTGCTCGAGGGCGGGAAGGGCGGAGCGGATCAGCGTCAGCGTGCCGAACAGGTTGACGTCGAACATCGCCTTCCAGTCGGCGAAGTCCGCGTCGGCCGCCTCGATACCGCCGAAGAGCGAGTCGAACGCGGCGACGCTGATGAGCCCGTCGAGCTGGCCGAACCGTTCCAGCGCGAGGTCGATGATGGCCTGGCAATCGGCGGAATCGCTGATGTCGCAGCGCCGGTACGCCGCCTGGCCGCCCGCCGCCTCCACCTCCTTGGCCACGGACTCCAGCACCGACTCGGTGCGTGCGCCGAGCACGACGTTGCCGCCCTCGCGCGCCGCCACCAGAGCCGTCTCGCGACCCAAGCCCGGGCCGACGCCAACGATGACGACGGTTCTGCCTTCAAGGTCTGCCACGCGGTCCTCCGGTTCGAGTGGGTTGAGCGGACGCGGTCCGCCGTGTTCATAGCGGTCATGGTGACACGCGTTACCTTGCGAGGATGGGGCGACTGTCGGAACTCGATCTCTCGCTGCGCCTGTCCGCTGACGCCGAGGCGCAGCGGCTCGCCGTGGCCCAGCAGCGGCTGCTGCAACTGCGGTTGCTCAGCGGTGGTCTCATCGGCGAAACGGGTCAGCTGGGCCCGCCGTTGTGCATCCTGTTCGAAGGCTGGGACGCCTCCGGCAAGGGCGGATGCATCAAGCGTTTGGTCGCGCCGCTCGACCCGCGCCACGTGCGCGTCGCCCAATTCGCCGCACCGACGTACGACGAGAAACGCCACCACTTCCTCTGGCGCTTCTGGCCGGCGCTGCCGGGCTGGGGCGGCATGGCCGTGCTCGACCGGTCCTGGTACGGCCGGGTCCTCGTCGAGCGCGTCGAACGCTTCGCCAGCAAGGAGCAGTGGAACCGGGCCTTCGGCGAGATCCGCGAGTTCGAGCAGACGCTCGCCGCCGAGGGCATGGTGCTGGTGAAGTTCTGGCTGCACCTGTCCGAGGAGGAGCAGCTGCGCCGGTTCGAGTCCCGCGAACGCGACCCGCTCCGGCGGTGGAAGCTCACCGATGAGGACTGGCGAAACCGGCGCAAGCGCAAGAGCTACGAGCGCGCCGTCGAGGACATGCTGGACAGGACCGACCACCCCGCGGCGCCATGGAACGTCGTCGAGGCCGAGAACAAGCGATGGGCCCGGGTGCGCGTGCTCGAGTCGGTGGTCGACGCAGCCGAAGCGGCCCTGCAGCGCAACGGCCTTTCGCTGCCCCCGGCTCCGGAGCGGAAGGCGCCGCCGCGGCCCGTCAAGAAATGACGCCGGCGCCGGATCCCGGCTAGGACCCCGGCGTCCCCGCAGCAATGCCGAGCGTGTGGAACAGCTTGCCCATGCCGCTGAATTGCGCGACGGCCAAGGCGATCTCCAGGAAACCGTCCCGGCCGTAGTAGTCGATCACCCGGTTGACCGTCTCGTCGCTGACCGACTGGTGGTCGTCCCAGAACGCGACGGTGTAGGCGAGCGCGGCGCGTTCGGCGTCGCTGCAGCGGCTCCAGTCGTCCGCCAGGATGGCATCCGCATCGTCGGGCGGGACGGCCGGGCCGACGCCCGACGGGTCGCCATTGCGGCTGTTCTGGCACATGTGGCAGCCGGTGCGGCGGGCGATCGCGAGGCGCACGGTCTCCTTGGTGCGGGTCGGGACGCGGCCCGCCGTCACCAGCGGCTGGTACCAGGCGAGCCAGCCTTCGATCAGACCGGGAGCGTGACCGAACTGCTCGAACAGCGGCCGCGCCGTGGCGTGCGCATCCGGGGCTACGGGTGCGGCAGCCAGCCGCGGCACCGGCAGCGCGCACACCATCCCGGTTGTCTCGTCGATCGTCACGATCTACTCCTCCCTAGACCTTCAGAGCTTGCAGGTACTCCTCGCGCAGCGGACCCTTGTAGAGCTTGCCGTTCGCGGAGCGCGGCAGCTCGTCGCGGAAGTCGACGATGCGCGGCACCTTGTAGCCGGCGAGGTTCGTATGAACGTGCTCGCGCAGCTTTTCAGCGAGCTCGGGCGACGGGATCACGCCGGCGTCCAGCTGCACGACGGCGTGGACGTACTCGCCCATCTCCGGGTCAGGCAGGCCGAAGACCGCGGCGTCGAGCACGCCCGGATACACGACGAGGCAGGACTCGATCTCGGCCGGATAGATGTTCACGCCGCCGGAGATGATCGTGAACGCGCGGCGGTCGGTGAGGAAGAGATAGCCGTCCTCGTCCACGTAGCCGACATCGCCGAGGGCCGCCCAGTTGTCGTGCTCGGGGTGCCGGGTGCCGCGAGTCTTCTCCGGCTCGTTGTGGTACTCCCAGGTCTGCTGCGCCTGCTCGAAGTACACCAGCCCGGGCTCCCCGGTCTTGAGCTCGGCTCCGCTCTCGTCGCAGATGTGGATGACGCCCGTGAGCGGCCGCCCCACCGATCCCGGGTGCTGCAGCCATTCTTCGGCGCCGATGAACGTGAGGCCGTTCCCCTCGGTCGCCGCGTAATACTCGTGGACGATCGGGCCGACCCACTCGATCATCCGGCGCTTCACATCGACCGGGCAGGGCGCCGCCGCGTGCACGATGCCCTGAAGACTGCTGATGTCATAGCGGCCACGGGTCTCGGCGTCGAGCTTGAGCAGGCGGACCATCATCGTCGGCACGAGTTGGGTATGCGTGACTCGCTCACGCTCCACGACGGACAGGAAATTCTCCGCGTCGAACCGCTCCAGGATGACGAGAGTGCCGCCGAGCTCGTGGACTCCGGCCGACCACATCAGCGCCGCCGAGTGGTACAGCGGGGCCGGGCACAGGTAGACGGAGTTCTCGTCCATCCCCATGATGAAGCGCTCGAGCGAGGAGATTCCGGCCGCGGACGGATCGCCGAGCTCGAGCCCGGACATCGGGCGCTTGATGCCCTTCGGCTGGCCGGTGGTGCCTGACGAATACAGCATCACCTCGCCGCGGGGCTGCGCCGGGAGCGGCTGCGCCGGCTGCGCTGCGATCGCGTCCTCGTAGCTTTCGAAACCGGGGGCGGCGCCGTCCATCATCAAGCGGGTCGGGCACCCGTTGATCTGCCCGAGCATCTCGTCGGCGACCTTCGCCATGCCCGCGGTGGTGATGAGCACCGTCGACCCGGAGTCGTTCACCAGGTAGGCCGCCTCGTCATCTTTCAGGTGCCGGTTCACGGCCGTGAGGTAGAGGCCGGAACGCATCGCAGCCCAATAGACCTCGTAGTAGCGCGGGTGATTCTCGGCGAAGATGGCGATGTGGTCGCCGGGCCGCAGGCCGCGCGCGTGCAGCAGCTGGGCGAGCCGCATCGACCGGTCGTTCAGCTCCCGGTAGGTGACCCGCTGGCCGCCGCCCATGACGATCGCGTCCTTGTCGGGGGTGGCCTCGGCCCACGTGCCGGGATACATGCGTGCTCCTGTCTGTGACGCGGTCGGTGCCCGCCGGTTCACTGCTAGCTTGCCATTCATGAGTCGGGTGGCGATCGTGACCGGGGGCGCCAGCGGCATCGGAGCAGCGACCGCAGCATTGCTCAGCGCTCAGGGAGTGAGCGTCGCGACGTTCGACATCGCGGGCGGCGAGCGGTATCAGGTCGACGTCAGCGATGCGGATTCCGTCAGCCGCGGCGTCACGGCCGTGCGGCGCGAGCTCGGCCCGATCGACATCCTCGTCAACGCCGCTGGGATCGCGGCCGGCGGTCCGGTCGACGGTGACGGCTTCGTCGAGACGTGGCAGCGCACGCTCGCCGTGAACCTCACCGGCGTCATGCTGATGGTGCGCGCCTGCGTGGCAGACCTGAAGGCCTCCGAGGCCGGGCGGATCGTCAACATCGCCTCGACCGAAGCCCTGACGGCGAGCCGCGGGTCGATGCCTTACACCGTGTCCAAGCACGGCATGCTGGGGTTCACCCGCTCGCTCGCGGTCGAGCTGGGACGCAATGGCGTGACGGCGAACTGCGTGTGCCCGGGAGCCACCGTGACCGGCATGACCGGGGCGATTCCGGAGTCGCACCGCGATGTTTTTGCGCGCCGGCACGTCCCGATCGGTCGTTACGCACGCGCCGAGGAGATCGCCTTCATGGTGGCCACGCTGTGCGCGCCGGAAGCGTCGTATGTCAACGGCGCCGTGATCGCGGTCGACGGCGGCATGACCGCGCAATCGGGCTGAACGCCCGGCAGCGAAGTCCCCGCTGCCAAAGCCGCTAATGTGCACGGCGATGCGGGGGCGGCGTGCGACGCTTGTTGCCCGCGGGATAGAACTGTGTTTCATTACGTGCCGACCATCGACTCGATGCTGAGGTGAATGCCATGTCAACGAACGCCGACGCCACCCCGGCACCAGGGGCCGCCGCCGGCAGTGACGCGGCAGCGCCAGCGGTAGCAAGCGATGCGAAGGCGGCCGGCAGCCGCGACTCGCTGTGGCTCTGGCTCAGCCTCGTCGTGATGATTCTCGGGATCGTCGTCAGCGTGATCGGCTTCGTCATCTCCCACGGCACGAGCAACTCGTTGACGCAGAACGACGCGCTCACCATCGCGATCATCGGGATCGGCGTGACGATCGCCGGCGGCGCGTTCTTCGTACGCTTCTCGTTCTCGTCGTTCATGCGCTTCTGGCTCGCGCGCCTCGAGTTCGACCTCCGCAGCGACAGCCCGCGCCGCTGAGAACCTAGGGCGAAGGCGTCACCGCTGCCGCCACCGACGGGGTCACGACCGGGGTGTCCGTGACGACCGGGGTGTCGGTCACCACCGGTGTATCCGTCACCACCGGGGTGTCCGTGACGACCGGCGTAGGCGTGATCGCCGGGTCGGAGTGCGGGGTCACGACGACGGGCGGAAGCGTCGTGGGCGAGATCGTGGTCGGTGCCACCGAGGTCGGCTGGACAGCCGACGGTTGATCCGACGTCGGACCCGCACTCAGCGAGTCCTGCGGCGCCGCGGTGACCGCGCTCTGTGTCACCGTGACCGGCACGGCCGCGGTGAGCGTGCCGAGCTTCGCGACCACGTACGTCTTGCCCGCAGCGACACCGCTCACCAGTCCGAGGTTCGACACCGTGGCGACCGTCGGGTCAGCGATGGTGAACGTCGCGCCGCCGAAGGCGACCGAAGGAGCCGCCGTGCCGTCGGCGAGCTTGCCGTTGAGCTGCAGCTGCAGGTGAGATCCGACCGGGAGCGACACGTCTTTCGGCGCGATGGTCATGGACGTGGGCTTGTGCGCCTCGCGGTAGGCGGCGCCGGTCTGGGCGATCTGCTCAGCAGCCCAGCGCTGCATCGCGCTCATCGACACGTCGGCGGCCGAGATCGGGATGTCGTACGTCTCGGTCACGGTCTGGCCCGCCGTCGTGGGCAGCGTGTACTGCACCACGGGATCGGCCTGGATCACCTTCGGCTGCGGTTTGAACGCGATCTTGCTGACGTCGGAGACGAGCGACTTGGGAAGCAGCTCGTTGACGCGGGCGAGCGCGTTCTTCGTGGTGTGAAAGACGAGCGTGCCGTGCAAGGTGGGATGGGCTCCCCCGGTCACGCTCCAGGTGCGGTTTTCGGTCACGCCGAGGTTCGGAATCGTCTCGGTCGGGAACGTCAGCGTCGCAGCCGAGGCGCTCGGGGTCGTCGTCACACTGCTCTTGCTACTTCCGCCGCCGCTCGCGACAGCGACGACGGCGCCGACCCCTCCGGCGACGACAACGACCGCGACTCCACCGACAGCCAGACCTTTGGACCGGCGGATCTTGTGCTGGCCGGTGTCGACGTTCCAGCCCGGCGCCGGGGTTGGCGTCGCCAGCGGCGCGGTTGCCTGCGGCGGCGGCGTGTGCCCACCGACCGGCGGCGGGGTCGGATCGAAACCCGGAACGATCGACGGATGGTCGGCGGCCAAGCCGAACGGCGGGGTGCCGTCGTAGCCCTCCTGCGACGGCCAGTGCCGCGGCCATGCCTCTTGCGATGGAACCGGGCCCGGGGGCGGGGTGTGAATGACCTCGAGATAGTCGGGAGCCACCTGCGGCGGCGCGAGGCCGGGAACCTGCGGCGGACCGGCGAGCGCTGATCCTCCGGCACCGGCTGCGGCGAGTCCAGCGGGGCGCAAGGGCGCCTGGCCCGGCTGCGATGCCAGCGGCTCGGCCTGCGCGGGGACGACCCCGCCCGGCAGCGAGATGGTCGGCGCCGACATCATCTTCAGCAGATCGTCGACCTCGAGCATGGCCTGCCGCGCATCGGGCGGGCGAGCGGCCGGATCGGCCGACAGCCAGCGCGCGAGCACCGACCACAGGGCTTGCGGGATCAGTGGCGATTGCGGCGGCGCCTGCTCCATCTGGCGTTTGATGACGGCATACGGCGCCAGCCCGGCGAACGGCGTGCTCCCCGCGACGAGCTCGTAGAGCATCACACCGGCCGCGTAGACGTCGACGGCAGGCGTGGCCGAGGCGCCGTTGGCGATCTCCGGCGCGCAGTAGTGCGGCGTGCCGATGTAGTTGAACGTTCCGGTCAGGCGCGGGCTGTCGACCAGTCGCGCGATCCCGAAGTCGCTGACCTTCGCGACCACGTCCTTCGCGACCACGTCCTTCGCGACCACGGGACGCTCCAGCAAGACGTTCTCGGGCTTGACGTCACGGTGCACGACACCGTTCGCGTGCACGACGTCGAGCCCTTCCAGCACCTGGCGCGTGAGGCGAAGGGCGGTCGGCGCGGCCATCGGCCCGGTCTCCGCGGCATATCGCCGCAGCGTTCCGCCGTTCACCAGCTCCATCACGATGGCGACCGTGTCGCCGTCGACGATCATGTCTTCGACCGCGACGAGGTGCTCGTTGCGCATCGTCAGCATGAGCGTGCGCTCCTGAACGAAGCGGGTGAGGACGATCGGGTCCTCGGCGAGCTCCGGCCGCAGCAGCTTCACCGCTCGATCAGGGCCACCGTCGCGGCGCGTGGCGCGGTAGACGGTGCCCATCCCGCCGCCGCCGAGGCGCTCGCCGATGATGTATCGGCTACCGAGTGCCTGATCCACGTCTCCCCCTCGAACGCGAAAGCTCACCGACGCCGTAATTCGCGAGGAGAAAGCGCTCGGCGAATCGGGTCAGACGACAGAAAAGATAGCGCCAAAGTCCCGCGCTACCAGCACAGATTCGGATTTCTCGCAGCCCGTAGCCAGCGCACGTCAATGAGTGATCAATACCGGCGCTGCGAGCGCGCGTTACTTCTCCGGAATGCCGGATAAGACCATTTCAAGGTGGAGGAAATCGGCGCATTTCGCGCCGCGGGGTGCGGTCAGGGCACCAGCACGAGCTTGCCGACCACCTGACGGTCGCCCATGCGCTGCAGCGCACCGGGCAGCTCGGCAAACGGCACCCGCTCGGTGACCGCGTTGCGCAGCCTGCCGTCGCTCACCAGCGCCGAGAGCCCGGCGTGCATCTCCTCGACCTCCCGCCGGGAGTAGCCGCCCGCGAAGACGCCGACCAGAGCGGTGTTGCCGAGGACCAGGTCGTGGGTGTCCGGCTTGGGCCAGCGTCCGCTGGCGAAGCCGACGCACAGCAGCCGGCCGCCGCGCACGAGCTTTGTCGCGACGCTTTCGGCGAGCGATCCACCGACCGGGTCGTAGATGGCATCGACGCCGTGCCCGAGGGTCGCCGCGTCCAGGGCGGACAGGAAGTCCGGATCGTTGTGGTTGAGCGCGACGTCAGCGCCGAGTTCGCGGCAGAAAGCCGCCCGCTTCTCGTCGCTGACCACCGCGATGACCCGGGCTCCGAGCGCGTGCCCGAGCTGTACCGCGGCGATGCCGCTGCCGCCCGCAGCGCCGAGGACGACCAGGACCTCGTCCTTGACCAGCTTCCCGCGGTCGACGAGTCCGACCCAGCCCGTGTAATGCGGGATCCAGAAACCAGCCGCTTCCTCATCGCTGAGGCCCTCCGGCACCGTGAACGCCGAGGCCGCCGGCACCAGGCACTCTTCGGCGAAAGAGCCGTGACCCTCGTAGAAAGCGGTCACCGACATGACCCGGGTGCCGAGCGGCACATCGGCACCCTCGCCGGCCGCCGTCACGATCCCCGTGCCTTCCTGCCCCGGGGTGAACGGCAGCGGCGGCGTCAGCGGGTACTTGTCACGGCACATGAAGACATCCGGCAGGCCGAGCCCGGCGGCGCTGACCGCGATCCGCAGCTGGCCGGGGCCCGGCTCCGGCTTCGGCAGCTCCACGAGGTGAAGCACGTCCTTTGGCTCGCCCTTGCCCTGAACCTGCCATGCACGCATCGACGTTTCCTTTCGCCGCCACCAATGATGACAGCGTTATTTAAGACGCGTGCAGGGGGTTGGCCGGCTAGGCGACGCGGTCGCGATTGCGGCCGGCTGCCTTCGCGGCGTACAGCGCCTGGTCGGCGGCCTCGAGCGTGAGATCGACTGCGGTGCCCCAGACGGCGACTCCGGCCGAGAACGTGACCTCCGGCCGAAGCACCGCCCACTTCTCGCGCAACCGGCGCAGCAGGATGCGCGCCTGCTCCGGGTCGGTGTCCGAAAGCAGCAGGGCGAATTCCTCGCCGCCGAAGCGCGCGGCGAAGTCGCCTTCGCGCAGCATCGCCCGAAGCAGCAGCGCGAAATCCCGTAGCAGCCCGTCGCCGGCCAGATGGCCGTGCTCGTCGTTGAACTGCTTGAAGTGGTCGAGGTCGCACAGGATCAGGGTGTCGCCGACGGTGGCCCGCCCGAGGTGCAGATCGAGGTCGCGGCGGTTGGCCAATCCGGTCAGCGGATCGGTGTGTGCCGATGCCCGCAGCGCCTCGGTCAGCGCTTCGTTGCGAACGGTCAGTGCCCGCAGCAGCTGGGAGAGCAGCAGCCAGACCGAGACGACGATGACAAGCCGGATCGCCATCATCGCCGACCAGTTGTCATTGGCCACGAGATAGGCCGCTGCTGCCGGTGGCAGCAGCCAGAGGTTGGCCCGAGCGGACTGGTACAGCCCGGTGTAGGCGAAGCACAGCACGAAGACGCCGCCGTACGGCGCGCCCAACCCGTGTCCCCCGAAGCTGAGTGCGGCAAACGCTGCGAAGAGGGCGAGCGGGAAGGCGAGGGTCCACTCACGCCGGATCGACTGCCACGGGACGACGAAGCTGACGCCGAGGACCAGCGCCATGACGACCGAGACGAGACCCAGGATCAGCCATTCCTCATCGGTGAGCCCGAGCAGCGGCGCCGTCGCGCAGACCACGACACCGACCGCGAAAAGCAGGACCTGGCCGACATTGCTCGGATGCTCCAGTCGCCAGCGAGAGGCCAGCCGGCGACGCAGGCGCCGCGCAGCAACGTCACCGGCGCGTCGCCCGAAAGCTGCCGCAGGAGCGGCTGCCCGCTCCGCCGTCAGCGTTCCCATAAGAGGAATTTCGGCGCGACCCCGGCAAGCTGTAGGGACTTTGGTCCGTCCAGAACCCATGGACAGGCGGTGCACAGCGAGCGGTCATCCCGCCAGGGCCGGCGCCGCACGGTCGCGGAACGCGCGGCGGTAGGCGTGCGGGGTCGTCCGTAACACCGCCGAGAAGTGCTTGCGCAGGTTTCCGGCGGTCTGGAAGCCGCTGCGGCCGGCTACGGCATCGACCGAGAGCTCGGTCGTCTCCAGCAGCCGTTGGGCGCGCTGCAAGCGCTGCCGGAGCAGCCACTGGTACGGGGTCGTGCCCGTGCTCGCCGCGAACCGCCGGGCAAATGTCCGCCGGCTCATCGCCGACCGCCGGGCGAGATCGTCGACGGTGACCGGCTCGTCCAGGTGGGCCCGCACCCAGGCCATGGTGTCGGCGAAGAGATCGGTCTCGGCGACCACCGGCAAGGGCGTCTCGATGTATTGCGCCTGGCCCCCGTCGCGGTAGGGCGGGACCACGAGCTCGCGTGCGATCCGGGTGGCGACGTCGGCCCCGAGATCCTGCCGCACGACGTGCAAGCAAAGGTCGATGCTCGCCGCGCTGCCCGCCGAGGTCAGGATGTCGCCGTCGTCGACGTACAGCACGTCGGGATCGACGGTCACGGCCGGGAACCGGCGAGCCATTGCCGCGCATTCCTCCCAGTGCGTGGTCGCGCGCCGGCCGTCGAGCAGGCCGGCCTCAGCGAGAATCGCCGCACCGGTGCACAAGGAGATGATGCGCGCCCCGCGGGCGTGCGCGCGGCGGACCGCACGAAGCACCTCGTCGGGCACGCCGCGGGGATCGTCACACGGCGGGACGACGAGCGTCTCCGCCCGGGCGGCCATGGCGAGCCCGTGCGGCACCCGCAAGGTCAGGCCAGTGCCTGTCGTGATCTCGCCCGGACGTGTCCCGCAGATGTAGACCGAATAGCGCGGGCTGCCCGTCGCAGGATCGATATCACCGAACACGTCGCACGCGACGGCGAACTCGAGCAGCGCCAGCCCGTCATAGGCGAGGATCGCGACCCGGCTCCCGCGCTCTCGCACGGCGCGGCTGGCATTGGCCGTAATCGCACGCATAGTGACAATGATGCCACTGTTCGGTTTGGGATCCGGCGGGAATCCTTGGGGTATGACCCGCAAGCCAGCCCCGCTCCTGATCGCCGCAGCCGATGACCCGTTGCGCTTCGTGGTCCACCGGCAACGCCCGTGGGACGGTCTGCTGGCGCACCTGCGGTCGCTCACGCTCGACGCGGAACTGGCCGCAGGCACGGCGGCCGACACCCACCGGCTGCGTCAGGTCCGCGCTCGCCAGCTGACCTCACCGCGCCGGCGCGCCACGCTCGCGGCGCAGTGGGACGAACTGCTGCTGCGTTGCACCGCCGGCGCCGCGGGCCAGCGACGTGCCGCGGCCATCCCCGTTCAGCAGCGTCAGATCATCGCTGCGGCGCAGCAGATTCGCCGGCTGACCGGCGCGCTAGGGGCGCGCACTCCCGTTGCGGTCCGGGGCGTCGCCATGGCAAGCCTGCTGCTGACCGATGGGAAGGGACCGGTCTACAACCCGGCAGCCGCGCATCGGCTGCAGCGTTCGGTACGTGATGCCCTGGACTACCTCGAGCCGCTGAGCCTGTCGCAGATCAGCTGATCAGGGCGACCGCTCACGCCGCGGGGTGAGCGAGCGAGCGGGCCGATGCCAGCGGCACGACCGTATCTCCATGCGATGCGAGGCGATCGGCGCAACTGCGGCAGAACGGCAAGGCCTGAGGCTGGGCTCGCCACGAGACGAACGCTACGGCCGGCGTGTGGCAAAGCGCTGTCGTACACATGAGCTCGCGCTCGGAGCCAGATCCGGTAACTGCTGGGTTCACGGCGCCTCCCGTCGACGTCGCGGTATCCACTGCTGAGTCGGCCTTTCGATTGTCTCCCCCATTTCGCGAAAGAAACGCTTCGACATCCCGCAGCCGGCACGTAATAAATAGCTGACGCCGAGGTGCGCACCGGCAGACGGCCCCCATAGCCTTAGGGCAAGGATGATTCTGGGCACGGCACAGGTATCAGCGACGGGCCGCGCGACAGCGGGACGGGGTGGAAATGACGCACGTCGGAGCTCACCGGCGCACGGCCAGACACGCTCGCGGCACGAGTGGTACGGCCGACCCGCAAAGCGTTGACGCGCCCAGTCCCCCGCCGGCCGAGCAAGGCGGGGGCGACCCCAAATGGTGGACGCTCGTCGCGGTCTGCCTCGGAACGTTCATGCTGCTGCTCGACGTCACGATCGTGAACGTCGCCCTGCCCGACATCCAGTCGTCTCTGCATTCGAGTTTCTCGGGCCTGCAGTGGGTGGTCGACGCGTACGCCCTCACCCTGGCGGCCCTGCTGCTTACGGCCGGGAGCCTCGCCGACCTCTACGGCCGCAAGCTGCTCTACGTCATCGGGCTTACCGGGTTCACCCTCGCCTCGTTGCTCTGCGGGCTCGCCGGCAGCACGCTGCTTCTGCAGCTGTCCCGGGGGTTGCAGGGGATCGGCGGCGCCATCATGTTCTCGGTCTCGCTTGCCCTGCTGGCGGATGCCTTCAGGGGCAAGGACCGCGGGGTCGCCTTCGGAGTCTGGGGCGCGATCACCGGGCTGGCAGTGGCGATCGGTCCGCTCCTCGGCGGCGCGCTGACGTCGGGACTGTCGTGGCGCTGGATCTTCTTCGTGAACCTTCCGGTCGGTGTGGTGGCGGTCCTCATCACCGTCTCCAAGGTGTCGGAGTCGAAGCCGCCGCGGGCGCGCAAGCCGGACTGGCCGGGCTTCCTGCTCTTCACCCTCTCTCTCGCCAGCCTCGTCTACGGGCTCATCGAGTCCAACCAACGTTCGTTCAGCGATACGAGGGTGCTCGGCTGCCTGATCGCCGCCGCTGTGCTGATGGTTCTGTTCCTCATTGCCGAGGCGCGCGGCCGGCATCCGATGTTCGACCTCGCGCTGTTCCGCAAGCCGACGTTCACCGGTGGTGCCGTGGCAGCGTTCTCGCTGAGCGCGTCGATCTTCTCGCTGCTGCTGTACCTCGTGCTGTACGTGCAGGACATCCTGCGCTTCAGCCCGTTCGACACCGGCGTGCGGCTGCTGGTGATCTCCGGCGGAATCCTGTGCACCTCGACCATTGCCGGGCGGCTCACCTCCCATGTCCCGATCCGCTTCCTCATCGGCCCCGGGCTGCTGCTGGTCGGGATCGGCCTGCTGCTGATGCGCGGGCTCACGGTGTCTTCGCTGTGGACGCACCTGCTCCCCGGGATGATCGTGGCCGGGGCGGGGATCGGCCTGGTCAACCCCCCACTCGCCTCCACCGCTGTCGGTGTCGTGCAGCCGCAGCAGGCCGGGATGGCATCGGGCATCAACTCGACCTTCCGGCAGGTGGGCATCGCCACCGGAATCGCTTTGCTGGGCAGCCTGTTTTCCAGCCGGGTCAAGGAATCGGTGATAGCGCACGTCGCGTCGATCCCCGGCCTCTCCGGCCACGGGCAGCAGCTCGCGTCAGCGATCCAATCAGGTCAGGCGGAGCAGGCGATTTCGAAGCTGCCGCCGGCTGCTCGCGGGCCGGCGGAGCTCGTGACCAGGGCGGCGTTCACGACCGCGCTCGACCGGATCCTGCTGGTGGGGGCAATTCTGGCGTTGGCGGCCGCGGTCATCTGTTTCTCCACTATTCGCAGCAAGGATTTTGCCCAGGCGACTCCGGGTCACTAGAGGCGTAGCTTTGAAAGCCTTCTGCTGAAGGAGTGACCGAGGATGGCCGTCTTCCTCACCATCGTCATCATCGTGGCCGTCGTGGGTTTGATCGCCACCAGCCTCAGCGTTCGTCAGGTCCAGCAGTATCAGCGCGGCATCGTGCTGCGGCTCGGACGCCTGCTGCCGGAGGTACGCCAGCCGGGGCTTGCCGTGCTGGTACCGATCATCGACCGGATGACCAAGGTCTCGATCCAGACCGTGGTGCTGAACGTGCCGTCGCAAGGCGCGATCACGCGCGACAACGTCACGGTCGGCGTCGATGCCGTCGTGTACTTCCGCGTCGTCGATCCGGTGAAGGCCGTCATCAACGTCGAGAACTATCTCGTCGCCACGTCGCAGGTTTCCCAGACGTCGCTGCGTTCGGTCATCGGCCGCGCCGACCTCGACACGGTCCTGTCCGACCGGGACCACATCAACAACGAGCTGAAGGGCGTCATCGACGCACCCACCGAGGATTGGGGCATCCGCATCGATCGCGTCGAGGTGAAGGACATCTCGCTGCCCGAGGGCATGCGCCGGTCGATGTCGCGGCAGGCGGAAGCCGAGCGCGAGCGGCGCGCCCGGGTCATCGGCGCGGACGGCGAGTTCCAGGCCTCCACCAAGCTGGCTCAGGCCGCGGCGGCGATGGAGGCGACACCCGGGGCGTTGCAGCTGCGGCTGCTGCAGACCGTGGTCGAAGTGGCGGCCGAGAAGAACAGCACGCTCGTCATGCCGTTCCCGGTGGAACTGCTGCGGTTCTTCGAAGCCGCTGCTGGTGCCGCCGCCAAGACCTCGGCGAAGGCCGCCGACAGCAACGGGGCCGCCGGCCAGCCCTTCCCGCTTACCAAAGACCCCCAGGTAGGTCGCGGATCAGCGAGTTGAGCTCAGCCACCGTGCGGGCCTCGCACGCCTTGGCCACCCGCTCCTCGAACTCGTCCATGGTCAGCCGGCCCTGAGCGAACGAGCGGGCGAGCCGCTCGATCGCCGCCTCGCGATCGGCATCAGAGGCACGGATCGGCTCGGGCATGCCTCAAACGTAACCGTCAGGTGCCGAGTGCCGCGAGGTTGTCGACAGCGGGGTGCTGGTGTCCCGCCGGGCCGCGGGAGAAGACCCGCAGCATGTTCTTCGTGACGGTGCCGGTGACGTGGTGGGACAACGGCCCGAAAGCCCCTCCGATGCTTCGGATCCACCAGTTGGTGCCGGTCGAGAGGACCCCGGCGCCGCTGGGCGTGGTGTAGTACGCCATGTCGGAGTAGCTGGACACCCCGTTGCAGACCAGCGGCGAGCGGGCGAGCACCTCGATGGGTCGCGGGGTCGGCACGGACAGGTTCACCCGGTCGTACTCGCCTCCGACGAGGCCGGGCAGGTGCATGCCGTCGACGGCCCCTGATCCCGCGAACAGCCAGTGCCCGGCGTTCCGGATGACCATGTCGGCCTGCACCGGGTTGGACTCGTAGAACACCCCGGTGAGAACGCTTTCCGGCCGCGGGTCCGGCGCGTACCTCCACTGCCCGGTGACGATCGCGTTGTCGCGGCCGTACAGGGGATCTTCCTGCGGCTCCTTGTAGCAGGTCTCGAGCCGGTTCGCGCCGGCGGCGGTCGCGCCCAGCCGGATATGCCGGTAGATGGCGTTCGACCCCAGGAAGGCCAGGTTGGTTCCGCGGTCGCGGGCCGCCTGCAACGTCTCGCGCATCTCGAGCGAGTAGTACTCGTCGTGACCCGGGCTCAGCACCGCGACCGCGCCGTCCAGGCAGTGCGGGTCGGCGTGCAGATCGGTGTCGCTCAGGTACTCGGCCTCCAGGCCGAGTCCTTCGACAACCCCCAGCAGCGGCAGCAGGTTTGCCTGGAATTCGCTGTCGCCCTGAGCGCCCTCGTTGCCGCCGTAGGGCCGGTCGAAGGTGACGGCCCGGGCGCGATCGGCGTAGCGGCCGTCCGGCCCCACGTACAAGCTGTAGCCGCCGAAGACGTTGTAGGCCTGCCAGGTCGTGTCGGCGTTCAGCAGCACGACCTTGCCGTGCGCGTCGCCGGACTTGACCACGAGCGTGATGTAGCGCTGGCCGCCGGTGTCGGCATCGAGCCGGAAGCTGTAGAAGCCGGGCACCCAGCCGGTCGTGTCGATCGTCAGCGAGACGGGCCAGTCGGTGACGACGGTGTTGGTGGGCGCGATGATCCGGGGCGGCGCGCCGACCTGGCCCTTCAGGGTGCCGGACCGCCAGACCTGCCGCCCGAAGCAGCCCTGATACCAGCCGGTGCGCACGGCCGTGACGCGATAGCTCAAAGCGGTCGTCGAGATGTGCAGACCGACCGGCTCCCCGGGCGTCACGCTGGTGCGGTCGGCCCAGCCCTCGATCTCGTGCAAACCGCCCACCCGGTCGATCCGCCAGCGCGGGTCGCCTTTCTTGCGGTTCTCCTCGGCGGTCAGCGTCAGCGCCCGCCGTTTGACCGCCGGAATCTTCGTGGGCGGTGCCGGCTTCGGCGCGCTGCTCGCGGCCGGCGTCGTCGCCGGCCCCCCGGACGATCCGCACGCCGCAAGGGCGCCAAGAGCCGCCGCGCCGGCGCCCAGCAGCGCCTGACGCCGATCGATGCGGCCCATCGCACCTCCGGCAATTGTTGATGGCCAGAGGTATCAGAGCACGACTTCACCTTCGCAGTGCGGACTCTCGCTACGAAGCGACGTCGCGTCGCGCCGCAGCACGTCAGCTTGGCACCCTCGCTTCCGGTACGGCGATCAGCTAGGTAGATGTCAACCGCGCAGAGTATGGCCTCTGCGCGCTCCTCGTGGGTGGAGCCGCAGGCGTCCGCTGCCGGCTGCAGAGCGATCCGAAGCGCCCGCTCGTGGCACCGGGGCGCTCAGCGCGAACCGGCGGCAGTAAATGCTGGGGTTCTGGCACCTGGATTTGCTGCCACCGGCGACACCTTTGACTCTGCAGGATGCCCGAACCAGCAGCGGCAGTAAATGCCGGGCCTCTGAGCCCCGCATTTACTGCCACCGGCCCAACTTCACGGCTGCGCGACAGACTCGGCAACCCACTCCGCATTCTTCCTTGCGGCCCGATACAACAGGCGATACTGCGTGGACGCCCGGCTCTAAGCTCGCTCTGACCTCTGCCTTTCACCCTCCCGTCGGATCGCCTTGTTCTATGGTTATTTGGTGTCTGGAGATGAAGTCAAGCAGCCGCTGCTCGACTATTCACAGCCGACTGGCACGTATCTGCGCTGGCACAACCCGCCTGGATGGCCGGAACGACACCCCACGTGGACTCCGCCGGTCGGGTGGCAGCCGGATACGAGTTGGCCACCTGCTCCCGATGGCTGGGTATTTTGGCCGCCGATCGAAGGAAGAGCGAACTACCCTCGCCAGAAGAGGTATGGGCTCGCTGTCTTCCTGAACCTCATCTTTCCAGGACTCGGTCTGGTCTACATCGATGTGGGCAGGCGAGCGATTCCGTTCCTCGCCGCGAGTGCGGTGGGTCAGGTCCTGAGCATGGTGAGCCGGTCACACCACGCCAAAGGCACCGCGATCGCTGGAACCCTGATCTGGGCCACGACTTTCATCGTCAGTATCGGCGACCGGCAGATGACAGCCGACGGAGTCACCTGGCGGCCGTTTGGCCGCAACACCAAAGCGTTCGCGATCGCGTGGGTCATCTTCTCCGCGGCGATTGTCACCGTCGTTACCGTGCGGCGCTGAGCCGCTTCCCTTCTGACCGCAGGCGGTTTCGGCATTTGAGCTCGCTGACACACCAGGAGATCGCCGCGCTGCGGTCGCGGTTTGGATGCCCACACGGTTGCTCGATGCGCCCACTATCGGCCATCTCGTTTTCCAGCTAATACTCAAAGCTGGCATTGAAGGAGGCGATGCCTGCCACAGCGTGGGAACTCTCGAATTACGCCGCGCAATCTCCAAGTGCCAGGTGGACGCCCTCGAGAAGTGCGCGCGGCCGCTCTCGGCCGTGTGCGTCATTGCCGCGGTGGTCGTCGTTGTCATCGCGGTTACCCGGAATTGAAAACACGCACCAACGCCAATTGCAAAGCTCCCGCTAATAACACCTACGCCTCGTCAGCCTCGTCAGCCTCGTTCGAGTAGTCGGTGCGCGACTTGGCGCGCTTTCATCCCCACTGAGGTAGGAATGGCATTCCGCGTGGCAGGCCCGGCTTCCGGTGGGCGGCCGCTCCACACGCGCAAGCTGGCTACCACTATGACAGTCATGGCGATCAAGGGCGCGAAGGCTCAGCGGCTGGCCGATGAGGTGTTGCGCCGGGTGGCACCGCATCTGCCGCCTGGTGGTGAGGTCAGGATCGTTGTGTTCGGTAAGACAAGGGCTTTTGAGCACGGAGCGCCCATCGGAGGCAGCGCGTCTCCGATCCTTAGTTTTGGCAGCCCCGTTCCCGCGCCGCGCCGGCTCGCTCAAAGAATGGCCGTGATGGATGCCGTCGAGACGGTGCTCCTCCTTGGTTACGAGCTGGATTTCTCCGCCACGCGCGTACGGAAGCAACTTGCCGTCACCGCGACAATTGACGGCGACAGCATCCGAGTGTCCTACCGGCAGCCGCATGACGGTGCACGGGTCGAACTCGATCCCCTTCCGCTGGCGCTCCTGTAGGCGCATCTGCGCTGGGCCTCGAAGCACCGAACGAAGCGTCCGCTGCCCGGCTCCCGAGCGCCCTGTATGGGCGCTCTGCGCGAACCATCAGCGGCAGTAAATGCCGGGGTTCTGGCACCTGGATTTGCTGCCACCCGCCCAATTTCGCGGCCACCACGCGAAGCGCGCGTAGCGCCGGCTAGCGGACGGTTTCCGGTCGCCGGGTTTCTTATGCGACAGCCTGAAAAGATCAAGATTGTGTTCGGCGGTCGGGCCGCCGTTGACGTGATGCTCGCGGTGGTGGGCGATGCAGCCCATGGCGGGCAGGTCGCAGCCGGGGAACACACATCCGCCATCACGCAGGGCGAGGTGGAACCGTCGCTTGGGGGTGGCGAGCCGGTTGGGGACACCGAGGTCGAGGATGTCGGACTGGGTGCCGAGGACGGCGGGGGATGATGCCGTACTCGAACGCGAGCCGGCGGGCAGCGCCGGCGGTGATGGGGCCGTGGCCTTGGATCTCAGCGGAGCCGATGCCGGTCGCCAACGTCTCGTAGCCCCATCGGTCTCGGGCGTCACCGCAGCCGCGATCCGCTGCCCCAGGACGCGGAACTGCTCCACATCGGCTAGCAGATCACTATCGAACATGTGTTCCAGCTTAGCAGAGGACCGGCAGCTCAGCGACGCGATTTACCCGCTCATGCGCCAGCCGCTCCCAGCTCGGTGAGCCGTGCCAGGAGGGCCTCCCTCGCGGCCGGGGGGCCGAACTTGTAGCGCGCAACCTCATCGGGCAGTTCGGCGATCGCCGTGGCCAGCAGGGTCGCTGCCGGCGGATCACCGTCGAGGATCGACAGCGGCGCGGTCAGGGTGCGGATGGTGAAGACGACCGCACCCGATAGCGGGAGCCGGCGAAACGTGCTGCGTTCGAGGCGTAGCCACGGATCGGTACTCGTTCCCTCCCAGCCCGGACGCCGCTCAGCGGTCTGGAGCGGGGAGAACAACGCACCGCTGTGCACCACGCTCCAGTTGGTGCGCTCGAGGATGCGGCCCTCGGTCAGACCCGCCAGAAACCGCTCGACGGGACGCGCGAGCTGCGGCTCATACCTCGGCACCGGAACGTGAATGGCCGTCACCGGATGCCCGAGCTTTTCCGTGAGCGACCATCGGTTCGGGAAGCACACGCAGCCGGCAACGAGCGTCAGCTGACCGGTGAACGGATCCGGCAGATGCAGGCAGAAGTCCTCCGGCACGACCCGGCCCGCTTCTTCGAGCGGGTGACAGCCCGCGGGAACGGGGATGGACGGGGCGCCGACCGCGCTCTCGCGTACCAGCTCCAGCAACTCCCGGCAGGCGTCCAACGAGCCGGGCCGCGACCCCAGCACCGCGCCGCGATGCGCGTCGAAGACCCGCGCCTTCTCGATGAGCTGGCTCGCTGCGTCGTCTCCCGCTGGCTCCAGCCAGTCGGACGGATCGGTCGGGCGCACGCCGATCCGGTATCGCGTCCCTCCACCCGCAAAGGGCAGCGGCCGCCGCAGGAGGCGCTCTGCTGAAGCGTGCACGCCCCCAGTCTCGCTGAGAATTCGCGGGGCGAGAGACTGGCGGGCATGACGGAAGAATCAGCACCGGTGCTCAAAGCTGACGCATGGATGGCGACGGCACTCGGCGATCCGACCAAGGTGCTGGAGCGTCAGGTCGTTGCGGTACGGGCGCCGGGACCGGGCGAGGTCCGGGTCAAGGTCTCGGCCTTCTGCGTGAACTTCAACGACACCGACATCGTGCGCGGGCGCTGGGCGGTCGTGCCGCTGCAGCCGCCGTTCATCCCCGGTATGGAGGCAATGGGCGTCGTCGAGAGCGCCGGGCCGGGCTCGGAGTATCTCCTCGGGCGGCGGATCGTCGGCATTCCCGTTGGTGCGCACGGCGGCTTCGCGGAGTACTCCGTCGTCGATGCCACGAGCGCGATGCTCATCCCCGACTGGCTCGGCGACTCCGAAGGCGCGGCGCTGCACTACCCGTTCCACCTCAGCTGGTTCAGCCTGGTCGAGCGGGCACGGCTACAGCCCGGCGAGACGCTTCTGGTGCACGCCGGCGCGGGCGGCGTCGGCTCGGCGGCCATCCAGCTCGGCAAGGCGCTCGGCGCGACGGTCATCGCGACGGCAGGCGGTCCGCAGAAGGCGGCGTTCTGCCGCGACCTCGGTGCCGACGTCGCCATCGACTACCGCGAGGGCGGGTTCGCTGACGCGGTGCTCGATGCGACTTTCGGCGCCGGGGTCGACGTGGCGCTCGACAGCGTCGGCGGATCGGTGACGACGGAAACGTTCCGCTGCATGGGCATGCACGGGCGTCAGCTCATCGTCGGCTATGCCGAGGACATCGCCAACGACGGGGCGCCGATCCTCATGCAGCCGGCAATTTACGGGAACTTCTCGCTGCTCGGGGTCTGCCTCGCGTACACCATGGATCCGCTGGCCCACCGGCTGGCCGCCGGGCTGAACTGGCCGTCGCGCAGCGAAGGACTCGCGGCGCACCGCAGGATTCTCGAGCTGATGCGCGCCGGGAAGGTGCGGACGGTCGTCACGTCGGAGATCTCGTTCGACGAGCTCCCCGAGGCGATGGAGCGCCAGGAGCGCCGGGAGACCATGGGCCGCACGGTGGTGCGGCTGCCGGCGAGCTAAATGCGGCCGATCGACCGCAGCCAATCGACCGTTTCCCCGAGTGCCTCGCGGAGCGGATCCGGGTCGTAGCCGAGCAGTTCGCGCGTGTACGCGTTGTCGAACCATGGCACCGGATAGCGGCGCTGAGCCAGCTCGACCAGAGTGGCGCCGTAACGCTCGACGGCACCGGGATCGTCGGGGTCGATCGTCACCTCGGCGGCGCGGTGGTCGGCCCCGGCAACCTCGCAGGCAACGTTGAGGAACGCGGCAGTCGTCATCGCGTCCTCCCGGCCGAACGCCAGGTACGCCTCCCCCGCGAGGCCCTTGTCGAGCGACGCGACGACGACCCTCGCCACGTCTTTGGCACGTACCCACGGCACCGGATAGCTGACGTAATCAGCAACCCGGCCACGGATCCCGGCCGCCACCAGCCGGTTGAAACTCGTCGCCCCCATCGCCCGCTGCGGGCAGGGCGCCGGCCCGAAGGCCCCACCGGGGATGACGAACAACAGGTCCTGCCCCGTCGCCGCCCGCTGCTGACCATCCCGGAAGGCGGCTGCTTTGGAGACGCTGTAGGGATCGTCCGGAACGTTGTCGACCACCTCGGGATGCTCGTCGAGGGGCTCGTCGTGGCGCAGGAACGTCGTGGTGGCGATCTCCACCACGCGCGCGCCGGTCGCCGCGGCGGCGTCGTAGCAATGCAGCGATCCGACGTAATTGGTGGCCCGGGATGCCTCCATCTCCTGGCCCGGCCCGCCGAGCAGGGCGGCGGAATTGATGACGGCTGTGGTGCCTTCCGCCGCCCGGGACACGTCGTCTCGAGAGGTGATGTCGCCGAAGACGAGCTCGACCCCGAGCGCTGCCAGCGGTTCGGTCTCGCTGCCCGGCCGCACGAGTGCCCGCACCCGACGGCCTTGCGCCGTAAGGAGTTTGCAGACGTTCGAGCCGATGAGACCGGTGCCGCCGGTGATCATGACGGCGTCCGTGGTCGGCATTTCGAAAGCCCGATCTACTCCAGCCCGTAGCGCGGCATGGCGCCGCTGAAGGAGTGCTCGTACAAGCCGTAGCCGACGTGGCCGTCGTACTCAAAGCGAGCCGCATGATCGACGACGGCGTACGCGCCGAGCTGAGCGATCTCCGGCACCTTGTAGACGACGCCCTGCACCACCGTGTCAGGCCCCTGGTACATGCCGTGGCGCCAGTCGGGCTCGAGCCCGTAGCCGGTGCCGACGGCGAGGAAGTTGGCGAGCAGCGGGGTCGCGCGGATCTCGAAACCGGCGTCCGGAAAGTTGATCGTCGATCCGGAAAGCAGCCGGATTCCGGGCACGAATTCATGCGCGTGCTCAGTACGACCGAGCTGCTCGATACGCCCGTCGAGCCAGACCCGTTCGGCCTGCTCGAGAGTGCGGACGCCATCAGCCCTTTCCGAGCAGATGTAGTAGATCGAGTGGTCCTCGAAGCGCATCGGGAAGTAGCTCCACATCCCGCCGCCCATGACGTTCGCGCCCTGCCGGATGCCGTCGGGCTCCTTCTCCCCCACTGGCCGCACGCCCCACGAGCGGTCGCGCGAGCCCCACGTCGTCGCCGGATCGACGTTGAGGTCACGACCGCCGACGTTGAGGGTGCCGCTCCACGACCCCATCTGCGCCAGGCGTTGCGTGTCGAACATGACCCGCGCACCGTGGCGGATGAACTGGTTCGGCTCGGCAACCGCCGGACCGGCGCCCTCCCACGTGAGGTCCATGGCCACGCTGTGCTCGGTCGGCTCGCACACGAAGCGCAGCTTCTTCAGCGGCTCGATCACCTCGATGCGAAACGGTCCGACCGAGATGTCGGCTCGATCGGTCAGCGGACGCGACGCGCGCACGACGTGCTGCTCCTCACCGATGCGCACGGTGACGAAAGCGTCGGTGACCCCGAGGTTCGGATACTGACCCAAGCCGAGGACTGCGATGTACTCGCCGCTGGTGTCGAAGGCGTTGAAGTAGTAGCGGTCGTAGAAGTTGCGGTCGCTGGTGGCGGCATGCGCGATCCAGTCGGCGGACTGGTGGACGGGGTAGTCGTCCCACGAGGTGACGGTCATGGCCGAACCCTACGAGGGCGCCTCCCCCGTGCTTGCACCGGCCTAGGCAGCCACCAGGCGCTCCGCGGGCACGCCGCGCGACGGCTCGTCCGTGAGGAAAACGCACGGGTTGCCGGTGCCGCCGTCACCAACCCTTGGCGACGTGAGCGCAGCTGGTGTCGTTCTTGCCGTACCAGTACTCGATGCTTTGACCCCACAGGATCACGGCGCCCGGCGCGACGCTCTGCCGCCAGATGTGGTTGGCGTCGCCGTTCGGGTCGTACGCGCAATCGAAGACCGGGGTCGACACGGCGTTGACGTCCGGCATGCCTCCGCAGCCGCCGCAGCCGAGCTGGCCGATGTAATTCGGCATGGTGCGCGCGGTGTCGCGCACCGTCCACGTGATGGAACGCGAGACCGACTTGCCGTGGGTGTCCGTCGCCACGACGGTCACGGAGAAGTTGGCCGACACGATGTTCGTCCGGTTAGTGGTGACGTTAGCTGCGGAGTAGGAGGCCGCCCCGGTCACGTGGCCATTGCTCGCGGTCAGGCCGGGAGGCAGCCCGGACACGGCGACGGTGGCGTGGTCGCCGGCATCGGGATCGCTCGCGCTGAAAGTGACGTTGACCCCCGCCGTCTCGTTGCTCGTCTGACTTGACGCGAACAGCGAGGGCGCATGGTCGACGAACACCGGCTGGGTCTCCCCGGTCGGTTGCGGCACCGGGGTCGTCGACTGGCCCCCCGTCGGCTGGGTCGAGGTGCTTCCCGTAGCACCGCCGACGCTTCGCGTGGTTGCGGTGCCTTTGGTTGTCCCGGCTGTTCCGGTTGTTCCGGTGTCGCTTGCCGTGCCGCCGTCGGCGGTAGTTCCGCTGCCGGTACCGGCGGACCCGGGGTTCGATGCTCCGGCCGAACCGGTCGTCGTCCTGGCCTTCGGCTTGCCGGAAACCGTCGACCCGACTTGCCCCGACGACGAGTGAGCCGAATCCACCGCGGACGCCGAGGCCGACGGGTTCGTCGGGATCACCGTGCTCGCAGCCGTTTTCTTCGAGCTGCTGGTGAGATTCGCGATCAGGACGCCGCTGCCCGCGAACGCGACGACGACGAGTGCGGTCAGCGTGGCCAGCACCTTCGGCGACCGGCGCCGGCGGCGCGATGCCGAACCCCGCGCCCGGACCGGCTCCGATCCAATGCCGATCACGCCGAGCTCCGCTGGAGTCGGCTTGGTCGCTGCGGACGCCGTGGGTAGAGCCGCCGGCAGCGGCTGGGACATCACGGGAGGACGCGGCTGCGGGACGATCGTCGTCGCCTCCGGCGCAGCGGCGACGTCCTCCACGGGGTCCTGCGCCACGTGAAGCTCGGTCACGGGCAGGCCGAGTTCACGCTGAGCCTCTTGCATCGCGTGGCCGAACTCCAGCGCGGAGCCGAACCGCTCATCAGCCTCCTTGGCCATGCCGCGCGCAAGCAGCGCTGCGACCGGCGCCGGAACCCCATGGCGCGTGAGGTCGGGCGGAGGCTCGAGGCAGATCCGGGTGATCAGCGGAGCCAGCGATTCCTCGTCGGGACGCGCGAACGGCGCCCGGCCGAGAATCAGCGCGTAGATGGTCGATGCCAGCGAATAGACATCGGAGCTGACTTGCGGACGCTTTCCCGAAAGCAACTCCGGCGCGGCATGCAGGATGCTCGCCGTGATGTGGCCGGTAGGCGTCTCGGAACTGTCCTGAGTCTTGGCGACGCCGAAATCCGCGAGCTTCACCTGACCGAACGCTGACACCAGGACGTTTTCCGGCTTGAGATCGCGGTGCAGAATGCTGGCCCGGTGTGCGGTTTCGAGAGCGCCGCTGAGTTTGATGCCGGTTTCCAGCGCGCGGTCCCACGCAATCGCCCCGCGGGCAGCGAGCGACCCGCCCGACACGTATTCCATGACGATGAAAGGCCGGCGCGAATCGTCGGTCATGCCGTGATCGAAGATCGACACGATGTTCGGGTGGTCGGCCAGAGTCGCCATGACCCGGCATTCCCGTTCGAAACGCTTGCGGGTGTGCTCGCCCATCGTCCCGGCGGGCAGCACCTTGATGGCGACAAGTCGGCCGAGCGACACTTGACGGGCTCGATACACGACGCCGAAGCCGCCGCGTCCGATTTCCTCAGCATCCGAATAGCCGGTCAGCCCGAGCTGCACCTGCATGTGCTCCCCCGATTTCTCATGATCACGGTAAGGGCACAGCCGGGCCGTTGTGGGGAAAACGTGAGAATTGCCTGTGGATAGATGCTCCGTTTAGCGGGCGCCGCCCGTTTGGCGCAGAGCCCGCCCTTCGAGATCGACGCTCACGCGGCCACGAGGCGCTCATCCGGAACGCCGCGAGGCGGTTTCGCCGTGAGGAAGACGCAGGGGTTACCGGCCGCGATGGGCGTTCCGTCGCTCGTGACGACCTGGGCTCGATAGAACGCCGGGCCGGCCTGGCTGACGGTGGTGCTGACAGTGCCCGTACCGCCGGTGCCGCACTGACTGGATGTCCATTCCTTGACGCGGGTCATCGCCGGATCAACGCCCTTGAAGTCCACCGGGCTGGCCAGCAGTTGCAGCCGGCAGCCGGTCGGCAACTTCTCAGTGCTGATGACGACGGTGCGGGTGCGCGGACTGCCGATGAGCACCCCACCCATCGGGACGTTGTCCACGTTCATGGACAGCACGGCCCCGGGCCACTTACCCGGATGCACCGTGAAGGCGTTGCCACGACGCAGGCAGGCGGCGATGGCCTGGTCGGTGATCGCCGTGGGAAAGACGACCGTGATGAAGCCATTGCCGAGCCCCGCCCAGTACGTGCGGTTGTGCTCGTCGGTGGCGCCGGTACCGGTCAGCCAGACTCCGTTGCGGGTGAAGGTGTCCCACAGGTCGAGGTGGCCCTGGAAGGGCATCCCACCGCGGGCGGCATAGCCCACCTCGAGGCCCATGGCGCCGAGGAAGGGCGCGACGGGGTTGCTCAGCTGGGCGGAAAAGAGCTTCCGCCGGGTTCCGACCGGGTCGGTGCAGGTGGCCGAGGCGTTGAACCCGTAGGGGTGGTTCCATGTGACGAAGCCACGCGTATTCGCGGCGGTCAGGGCCTGCGCAGCCGTGATGTAGGCGGAGTAGTACGCCGGGAAGTTCGTCGCGGTGATGCCCGCCATGCTGTCGAATTTGGGTACAGCCCCGAAGACGTTGCAGTGCGGGATGCTTTCCGGCCCCTGGCTGACTTCTTCGGACAGAATCGTCAGCAGCTTCGGGTACTTCGTGGCGTAGGCGGCGAGGATCGAGCGCTGGTTGGCGATGATCGAGGCGGCGTCGTTCTGGGGTCGCGCGAACTGGGCGCTCGCGATCGTGACATCGATGAGGCTGCCCTTGGTCGGGGCGGTGGTCGCCACGAAGGCCAACGAGTAAAAGCCGTTGTCCTTCGGATGAATGTCCGGCCAGATCGCTTTGATATCGGTTTCCGGAGTGAGCGTGACGACGGAGCCGGACTTGATGCTCGGCAGGCGCACGTAGCCCACCAGCCCGCCATTGGCGGTCCAGCGAACCGTGGTGGATTGCCCGGGCACGAAGCGGTAGCGCAGGGAGTACTGCCCTGCCGGGCGTCCCCCGGTGGCGGGATGCAGTGACAGCGAGACGACGACTTCGAAGATGGTCTTGGCGCCCATGACGACATTGCCGAACTTCACGGTCATCGACTGCCCGCCGATGCCGGTACGCAAGTGATTGAACGCATTGTTGCTCTGCTCGATCGTCATCAGCTGGGTCGCGGCAGAGTTGTACAACGCTTTGACCATCAGACGCATGACGCCTTTCGAGAGCGTCCCGGCGTGCGCCGCGCACGATCCCGTGGTCGACGGGATCCAGGAGCCGCTCAAATTCGTCAGGTAATCGAGGGCGCGCGCCCGGAAATTGTGATCGGTGAAGTAAAGGACGTCGAGTCCCTCGGCTATCGCCGACTGGCAGGCCTGCGACCAGGACAGCTGCCCTTCACTCCACGATCCGTGGACATGCATCGCCAGCCGTGCCACCGGCAGGCCCGTCACCGTGGCAGCGGACGTTGCGGCCGCCGCGCTGCCGGTGAACAGGCCCGGCCCGAGGCGGCCCAGGGCGGCCACGGCTCCAGCCCCCAAAAGCACACCCCGTCGCGAAACTAATTGGGGATGCTCAGCTAATTGAAGTAGCTCTTTGACGAGCCTTTCATCGGAACCATCGCCTATCTCACCCATGTTCCTATCCTGGGCTGGCCCAAGGGTGCAATCAAGAGCGCCATTGCCGATGTGTCACACGAGTCATTCATGTTGTAATTGTCATGAAGTTTCGCCTATATTCACCAGTCAACATTGTGACTAAAGCCTCTGGCGCCATTTGTCGGATGGCTCATCGGAGCCGATTCGGCCCGGCCGGTTACCGTGCCGTCGTGGGGTTCACCAAAGCCGAGCTCGAGGCCTGCCGCAACGCGACGCTTCCCGACCTGCTCGGGCCCGGCACCCGGTTGCTGTTCGCCGGGATCAACCCGGGGCTCTGGACCGCGGCGGCGCAGGCGCATTTCGCCCGTCGCGGCAACCGTTTCTATCCGGCGCTGTACCTCGCCGGGATCATCGACCGGCCCATCGACGCGTCGGCCGGCTACCTGCCGCAGGACCGCGAGCACTTGCTCGAGCGCGGCGTGGGCATCACGAACCTCGTCGCCCGGGCGACCGCTCGCGCGGATGAGCTGACCTCCACCGAGCTGCTCGCCGGAGGGCAACGGCTTTCGGCGCAGGTGACCGAGCTCGGCGTACCCGTCGTGGCGGTGCTCGGCATCACCGCCTATCGCGCGGCTTACGCACGCCCGCGTGCCAGGGCCGGGCTCCAGCCGGAGACGCTCGGCGGCGCCCAGCTTTGGGTCGTGCCGAATCCGAGCGGCCTGAACGCCCACTCCTCGCTCGCCTCGCTGGCTGCCGCGTATCGCGAGGTTGCGCTGGCCGCGGACATGCCGGTGGCACCGAGCCGTACCGGTTTAGGCTGACGCCATGCAGACCTACGTGCTGGCCGGTGGTTGTTTCTGGTGCCTCGACGCGGTCTACCGGACGCTCAAGGGAGTGCAGGACGTCGTCTCCGGCTACACCGGCGGCCATACCGACCAGCCGACGTACTACGACGTCACGACGGGCCGCACCGGCCACGCCGAGTCGGTGAAGGTCGTCTTCGACGAGACCGTGATCCCGCCGGAGGTCATCCTCGATGTCTTCTTCACGCTGCACGATCCGCGCCAGCTGAACCGGCAGGGCAACGACGTCGGCACCCAGTACCGGTCGGCGATGTTCTACGCCGACGACGAGCAGAAGCAGCTCTTCGAAGCAGCGCGCGACCGCGCCGCCGAATACTGGGACGGCGACATCGTGACGGAGATCGCGCCGCTCGGGCCGTGGTTCGATGCCGAGGAGTATCACCAGGACTTCTTCGCCAAGAACCCCGGGCAGGGCTACTGCATGGCTGTCGCGCTTCCCAAGGTCGTCAAGATCCGCAAGTCGTACGCGGACTACGTGCTCGCATCCTGAACCCCGAAAGGTGGCCATGTCCCAGCACATGCTGATCCGCGGCGGCAACGTCGTCGACGGGACCGGGGCGCCTCGCCGCCGGGCCGATGTCCGCATCCGCGACGGGCGCATCGCCGAGGTCGGGGCGGACCTGACGCCGGATGGTGAGCCGACCATCGACGCGAGCGGCGCCGTCGTCACCCCCGGCTTCATCGACACCCACGCTCACACCGATCCGCAGGTTTTCTGGGATCCGCGGCTCGACCCGGATCCGCTGCACGGCGTGACCACGATGCTCGTCGGCAATTGCAGCCTGTCGCTCTACCCGGCGACCGAAGCTACGCGCGGCCAGATCTCCGATCTGTTCGCCTACATCGAGGACGTGCCCCGCCACCTGTTCGACGACGAAGTCCCGTGGACGTGGGACAGCTATGCCGGCTACCGCGACGCGGTGAACGCCGTCGGCACCGGAATCAACCTGGCGGCGCTCGTCGGCCACAGCCCGCTGCGGCTTGCGGTCATGGGTGACGACGCCTGGACCCGCGTGGCGACCGCGTCCGAGCTCACCCAGATGGCCACGCTGCTGGATGCGTCGATGAAAGCTGGGGCATGGGGGCTGTCCACCTCGTGGCTCGACAGCGACTCCGAGGGCCGGCCGGTGCCGTCGCGCGCGGCCGACACGAACGAGTTCGACGTGCTCCTCGACATCATCGCCGCCAGCGGTCACGGGCTCGTCGAGGTGGTGCCGGGCCTGCTCGGCGACAAGCCGGAGGTCGCCCTCGAAGACCTGGCCCGCCGCTGCGGCGCGCGCGGCATCCCGCTCACCTGGACCGGATTCACCTACACCGACAGCAATCCCGAGGGCACGGCCCGGTGGATCGACCTCGCCCGCAAGCTCGGCTCCGAGGGCATTGGCTTCTACCCGCAGCTCTCGCCGCGCACCGTCGATTTCCGGCTCAACTGGGATTCGTCGATGATGTTCATGTCGATGCCGCAGGGCTGGCACAAGGTCATTGCCGCGCGCGGGGCCGACAAGGCCGATGTGCTGGCCGACCCCGTCTGGCGCGCTGCCGCTCGGGAGGAGTGGGACCGCACCGAGAAGTCGCTCTTCCCGCATCGGCGGCTGGACAAGGTGCGCTTCGTCGAGGTCTCCGGGGCGGCCAACGAGCCCTGGCTCGGCCGCACGCTCGCCGAGCTCGTCGACGAGCGCGGCGGGCATCCGTCCGACGTCTTCGCCGACTTCGTTGCGGCGAACGACTGCCATCCGGGCGTGGTCGCGGTCGGGGTCTCCAACGCTGACGTCGACGGCGTCGCCCGGACCCTGACCGATCCTGCGGTGCTGGTCAGCTCGTCCGATGCGGGCGCCCACATGCAGATGCTCTGCGCCTCCGGCGACACGACCCTGGTGCTTACCCGGCATGTCCGCGAACGCGGCGATTTCACGCTGGAGCAGGCGGTGTACGAGCTCAGCGGGCGCCAGGCGGAGGTCTTCGGCTTCACCGGCCGCGGCACGATCGCGCCCGGCAACCACGCCGACCTCGCGGTCTTCGCCCTCGACGAGCTGCACTACGACGACGACGAGTTCACCCGCGACCTGCCCGGCGGCGGCGCCCGGCTGCGCCGGCCCGAGGGCGGCTACCGCGCCACGATCGTCGCGGGTGTGCCGGTGCAGCTTGAGGGAAAGCTCACCGGCGAGCTGCCCGGCCGGGTCATCAGCGCCGCCGAGTAGGCCGGTCAGAAGATGCTGGAAACGATGTGGCCGTTGCCGGTCGACGGGCAGCCCGAGGTGTGCTCCCAGATGTCGATGTCAGCGCGGCCGGGATAGCTGAACACCACGATGGTTGCTCTTGCATCGTCGGCGGGGCAGTTCGTAGCGCCGACACCCCGACTGCCGAGCGGCAGCGCGCGGAGGTGCTCCGCGGCAACGGCCGCCTGCGTCGCGTTCAGTTTCTGGCTTCTGGTCAACGAGAACGTCTTGCCGTTCATGCCGCTGTAGGTGCACGACAGCCCACCCGCCGGGGCGGCTGCCGGCAGCAGCTCGTGGTCGAGGTCGGGGGCGCCCGGATTGCTGACGTCGTTCCAGTCGCGGTCCGTTGCCGGGCACCCACCAGCGATCGTCACCCGGATCGCCGGACCTGTCGAGGTATCGCGTACCGGGGCCGGATCGATCCATTCGGCGACCCCATCCACACGAATCCCGGTGCCCGAAGCCTGTGCCACCAGGCTGACATCGAGGGTTGCTCCTCCCCCGGCTTCATGCGTCGGCGATGAGGGGTCGTACTGCAACCCGTAGCCGGGGACGCCACCTGCATCGCTACCGCTGGCGGAGCCACCCTGGATGAACCCCGGCGGCGGGTTCTTGACGAACCACGCGTGAGCCTGCGAGAGCGACATGGGGGCGTGGTAGTACCGGACCCGGTCGATCACCTGCGACATCAGCGGTAACCCGAGCGCGGGGCCGGCCAGTCCGATCGGTTGCGCCTTCACCTCGACGGCACCCGGCGGCAGCGACACCTTCGTGACCACCCGGTCGGCGGCGGCTTGTGCCAGCGCCTTGTTCTGCGCGGCAGTCGGTCCGCTGGTCCTGGTCGCGGGCAGCCCAGTGGGGCTGGTACCGAGGTGAGCCAGCGCGGACGACCTCGGCCCGTTGGACGAGCCGCAGGCAGCGAGCAGTGCCGCAGCCATCACGCACACCACACCCCTGCGGGCGCCACCGGCGAACGCCCGGATCACCGCGTCATTGGTCTGCACCCCAGCTACGACGCCGGCGGCAGGGATTTGGTTGCCCCGCTCGCGCTCGACATGTGCCGGCGGCAGTAGATCCGGGTGTCGCAGCACCGGGATCTACTGCCGCCCGCTCCGACGTCGCGGGTAACTCTCGAACTAGCCGACGATCTCGCTGATCTGCGTGACCGGCTGCGCGTTGGTGTAGTTCGCGACGTCGGCCATCACGTCGCCGGTGCCGGGAGAGCCCAGAGCGGCGCCCATGGCCTCGTTGTCGGCGAACAGGAAGTGCACGGCGGCGACGTAAGGGCCGCTCATGCCCTTGTCGATCTGTGCCGCCGTCGGGTCGAGACCCCACGTCTTGACCGCCAGTGGCACGTGCTTGTTGGCGTAGTAGTCGTGGTCGAAATTGATGTCATCACCGGACGGGTACATGACGCTGAAGCGGATCATCTTTCTCTCTTTCTTAGTAACTACCGGGGACAGCGGGGTCGCCGGGACTCGGCAGGTCGAGCAGCGACGCGAGGACGCGCGTAACACCGTTGTTCTGCGCATGGGCCAACGAACCGCCTGGCGGCACGAGCCCCATCTCCTCGGTCATGGCGGTGATCCGCATCATGACGACGGAGAACCGGTAGCCCGCGAAGACCTTCCAGAAGTGCATGTCCGAAAGCGGGCGGCCGATCAGTTCGGCGTAGCGAGCCTCGGTCTCCTCGTGCGTCGGGAAGCCGGGAAGGCGCGGCACCCCGGTGCCCTGGCTGTGATGCAGATCGAGGAAGAGCCACCAGCCCAGGTCCTCTTCCGGCGGCCCGATCGTCGTCATCTCCCAGTCGAGCACTGCTGCGCACTCGTGGGTGCTGGAGTCGAAGATCATGTTGCCGACCCGGGAGTCGCCCCAGACCAGCCCGAGCTCGGTTTCCGCGGGGGCGTTGGCGCGGATCCACTCGCGGGTCTGCTCGGCGACCGGGACGCTGCGCCCGGCCTGCGCCCAGTCGAAGTACTCCTCGTAGTACGCCAGCTGCTGCCCCAGGCCGAGTTCGCCGCGGGCCGGCCGGTCGAGCAGCTTGTCGAACCCGAGGGCGCGGAAGTCGACACCATGAACGCGCGCCATGTTGTCGATCCCGCTCCACCACAGCCGTTCCCGTTCCGCGGGTGAGAGCTCGGCGACCCACCCCCCGGCGTGATACGGCGGGGTGTCCGGTGGGGTACGCCCGTGGACGCGGCTCATCGCATAGAAGTCGGAGCCGAGCGGGGCCGGGTCGGTCTCGTACCACCAGATCTTCGGGATGGTCACGTCGGTGCGCTCGTGGAGCGTCTTCATGACCTCGTACTGGGCTTCGAACTCCGACTCGAGGAAAACCGTGTAACCCGTGGGCTTCACGCGAAGGACGAACTCTTCCTCGCGCTTGCGTCCGTCCTCGGTCCACTGCGCGTCGAACAGGATCGTCTCGTTGGAAAAGCCCGTTGCCGCCGGCGCCGACAGCTCGGAGATCTCCAGCTCTTGCGCGCCGGGAAGCTTGCCGGCGAGCCAGGTGCGCAGCGCCTTTCGGGTCGTTTCGTGATCGCGCTGGGTGGGGATCGCCACGTCAGCCGCGCTTCAGCTCGGCGAACTTCACGACCTCGGCCTTTGGCGTCTCGATGGGGCCTTCCGGAAGGAAGAAGCGCCAGAAGACGGTGCCGAGCGGCCGGCCTTCGGTGTCGATCCAGTTCGGCAGGCCGGGGTCGGAGTGCGCGAGGATCATCGTGAAGCTGCCGTCCGGCTCGAGCACCGTGTTGGACCGGTTGAGGCTGACCTGCCGGTTCACGTAGTCGTACATCTGCGACCACCGGTTCCACAGGCAGACGTTCGCGAAGCGGCACTCCGGCCAGCGACCGGTCATGACGAGCGCCTCGTCCGGCCCGAGGAGGTACGGCGCCATCGAGTAGGCCGCATCCACTGCGGCGAACGCCATGTTGCCCGGAACGACCGGCTCCGGGAACTCGTTCGGCGTGATCGACACGAAGGGCGCCGGCGGGCCGGCCGGACGGGGCGGGGCACCCACGGTCTTGTCGTAGACGTGGTTGATGACGCGCTGCAGCGCCGCGGCGACCCTCGCGTCGTCCCATCGGGGCGGAGGCGGCGGCGGGTCGACGACCCGGATGCTGATGGGTACGTGCAGGGTCTGCGACGCGGATGCCGAGTGGGGCCACTCGAAGTAGTGCCGCGTGGTGATGCGCCCGCCGTCCGGGGGGATCTCGAGCCAGTTGCGCTCCGCCGGAGGGCCACCGAGGCGGATCTCGTAATTGCCGTCAGCGTCGATGTCCATGTAGTCGTCGCGCAGGACGCCGGAGTTGTGAGTGGCGTAGGCGCCGTCGGCCGCACCGGATTCCATGGTGAAGGACGTGTAGACGGCACCCGCGGTGTTGCCCGTGACGATGTACTCGCGGCCGGGCGCGACCGGTGTCTCGAAGTAGAGCGCGTCGGAGTTGTCGCCGGTGAAGCTGCGCGTCGGCGAGACGATGCGGTTGAAGACCGGCCGCTCCGGGTCGAACTCCTGATGCGAGTACAGCGCGCTTTGCAGGATGTGCGTCAGGTTGCGAAAGCCCTCGGCCACGTCGGCGTCGCTCATGCCGGGCCCGGGCACCACCCAGCTATCGGCAGCCTGCTGCAGCACGCCGATCAGCTCGTTGAATTTCGCGCGTGATACGAGCTCCGCCATCTGCCCTCCGCCGATCCGCTCACCTGAACTCATCTGGGATCAGCACCCTAGCGCCCCGCCCAGGGCTCAGTTGATGAGCGGGTCGCGCGGCAGGCCGAGAATGCGCTCACCGATCTGGTTGCGCTTGATTTCGGACGTGCCGCCGGCGATCGACATCGCGCGATGCATCAGCGCCATGTTGCCGCTGATGACCCCGGCGCCGTCGAGGTAGGCGCCGGCCGGACCGGTCGCCGCCACCATGATGGCGGTGGCCTCGTGCAGGTTCTCCGACTGCAACAGCTTGGTGATCGCTCCTTCCGGGCCGGGGCCGCTGCCCGCAACGGCGCGATGGACGCTGCGCAGGTTGAGCGCTTCGGACGCGTCCGAGCGGGCGATGTGGCGCCCGAGGCGGCCCGCGCCCCCTGGGACGCGCGACGGGCGGGCGTCGAACGCCGAGATCAGCACGTCGAGCGGCAGCGACATGGCGCCCTGGCCACCGCCGATGCTGACGCTCTCGTTACCGAGCGTAGCCCGCGCGACGGTCCAGCCGCCGTCGATCGGGCCGACGACGTCGTCGTCCGGGACGAAGACGTCGTCGAAGAAGATCTCGTTGAACTCGGAGATGCCGGAATTCATCTTCAGCGGCCGTACCGTCACGCCCGGCGCCTGCATGTCGATGACCATCGTAGTGATGCCCTGATGCTTCTTGGCCTGCGGGTTGGTGCGGACCGTCGCGAAGCCGTAGCGGGCCAGGTGTGCCCCGCTGGTCCACACCTTCTGGCCGTTGATGGTCCATCCGCCGTCGACCTTCGTGGCCCGGGTCTTGATGCCGGCGGCGTCGGAACCGGCCTCCGGCTCGCTGAAGAGCTGGCACCAGATGAGCTCCTGATCGAGTGCCGGGCGTACCCAGCGCGCGACCTGGTCGGGGGTCGCGTGCTGGATCAGGGTCAGGATCACCCAGCCCGTGATCCCGTAGTTCGGCCGCTTGATGCCGGCGCTGCGGAACTCCTCTTCGACGACGAGCTGCTCGATCGGTCCCGCGTCGCGTCCCCACGGCTTCGGCCACGACGGCACCGCATAACCGGTGTCGACCAGCTCCTTGCGGCGGGCGTCCTCGTCAAGGCCGCGGATGCGGGCCACGAACTGCCTGACCTCGTCGCGAATCCCCTCGGCCTCCGGCGGCAGCTCGACCGCACGGGTCGGACGGATGCCGCTGCGGTAGCGGTCGACGACCTCTGCAGCCGCCGCTTCGGGGTCGAGCAGCGCCTCCACCGCAGTCGCCCGGCGTAGGTACAGGTGGGCGTCGTGCTCCCAGGTGATGGCGATCCCGCCGTGCACCTGGGTGTTCAGCTGGGCGCACAAGTCGGCTGCGGCGAGCGCGAGCGCAGCGGCCGACGCTGCCGCGTACGTGAACTCCTCCCCGCCCGCTTCCGAGGCGCGGCCGGCGTCCCACACGCTTGCCGTCGCCAGCTCGGCAGCGACGGCCATGTTGGCGCAGTGATGCTTGACCGCCTGGAACGTCGCGATGACGCGGCCGAACTGCACGCGGGTGCGGGCGTACTCACTGGCCATCTCCACGCAGGCCTGCGCCATGCCGACCGCCTCGGCGGCGAAAATCAGCCGGGAGACGTCGGTCAGCAGCCGGCGCCCGCCGGGGATGAGCTCGGCCGCGGCACCGTCGGCGGACAGGCGCACCGAGCGCCGTCCCGGGTCGAGGTTCTTCAGCGCGGCAAGCGTGATGGCGGGGTCGCTCACGTCGGCGATGGCGATGTCCTCGCCGACCGGCAGGAGCAGGCTGTGGGCGAGCCCGCCTCCGATGACTGCCTCGGCCGATCCGTGCAGCTTGCCGCCGCGAAGCTCGAGTTCGCTGTCGAGCGCGACGCCGGCGACGGTGGAACCGTCCGCGAGTCCGGGCAGCAGCCGCTGCTTCAGCTCGGCCGATCCGGCTCCGCTGATGACCGCGCCGGCGACGACGCACGGCAGGTAGGGGCCGGCGGCGATCGACCGGCCCAGCTCTTCGGCGACGACCAGCAGCTCGGCAAGCCCGTACCCGGCGCCGCCGTACTCCTCGGGAACGTGCAGCCCGAGCCAGCCGAGCTCGCGCAGGTCGTCCCAGAATTCGGGAAGCTCTTCGGCTTCGGCTTCAAGGGCCGCCCGGCCCGAGGCACGGTCGCCATGCCGCTTCATGAAGCTGGACGCCACCGACGCCAGTTGGACGTGCTCGTCTGCAATTCCGATCGCCATGAGGGCGATATTAGGGAGGCCGGCGTCAGAGCACCGGCTCGGCGAGCACGCCTTCCGCGTCCAGGTGTTCGCTGATGCGCTCGCGCAAGGCGCGTTCGGGGACCAGCACGGCGAAGGTGAGGGCGACCGCAGCGACGAATAACGCGCCCAGGAACACCGGATGCAGCGCGTGGGCGAACGTCGTCGGATTGCGCGGCCCGTCGCCGAGACGGCCGTTGATGATGCCGCCGAAGATGGGCACGCCGAGCGTCGAGCCGAGCATGCGAAACAGCAGCGCCGTCGACGTCGCGGTGCCGAGGTCCGACGACGGGGCGGCGTTCTGCACAGCCAGCAGTGACGGCTGCATCATGAAGCCCGCGCCGAGCCCGACGAGCAGGACGAAAAGCGCCACCAGCACCGTCGGTGTGGAGCGGGTCAGGAGCGCGAGCAGTCCCATGCCGGCCATGGCGAACAGCGCACCCACGATGGGCCACGGCTTGATGCGGCCTCCGCGTTCGACCCGGCGGCCGGAGAGCATGGTGCCGGCGGCGGCGCCGAACATCACCGGGACGAGAACCAGGCCGGACGCCGTCGGCGTGATGCGGTGCACCTCCTGCATGTACAGCGGGACGAAATAGATCCCGCAGAACAGCAGCACGCCGCTGGTGAGGTTGACGCCGAGGTTGCCCCGGATCACCGGATCGGCGAAAAGGCGCAGCGGCAGGACCGGCTCCGCCGCATGGCGCTCACGCACGATGAAGCCGCCCGCCGCCGCCACGACCACGAACGCGAAGGCAAGCCCCTCCCCCGAGGTCCAGCCGAAGTCGGTTCCTCCGATGCTGGCGAGGACCGTGAAGGCGCCGAGCGTGATCATGATCAGGATCGCACCGGCACCGTCCAGCGCATGCTGATGTCGCCGGTACGGGACGCGTAGATAGCTAGCGATCAGAACGACGGCCAGCACGCCGACCGGCAGATTGATGTAGAACGCCCACCGCCAGCTCAGCTGCTGGACGAACACGCCGCCGAGGACCGGGCCCAGCACGCTCGCCACCGCGAAGGCCACGCCCTGGTAACCCATCCACCGGCCGAGCTGCTTGGCCGGGATGATGTCGGCGGTCACCGCCATGGCGACCGCTCCGAGGCCGCCACCGCCGATGCCCTGTACGAAACGCGCAGCCAGCAGTTCGTTCATCGTCTGCGCCAGCCCGCACGCCATGGACCCGAGAACGAACAGCACCACGGCACCGAGCAGCACCCGCTTGCGGCCGAGCTGATCGCCGAGCTTGCCCCACAGCGGCATCGACACCACCTGCGCCAGCAGGTAGGCGGTCGCCACCCACGTGACCCGCGAAAAGCCGCCGACGTCGCGGGTGATGGTCGGCAAGGCGGTGGCCACGATGGTCCCGTCGACTGCCGACATCACCATGGCCAGCTGCAGCCCGATGAAGACGATCACCGCCTGGCGCGAAACGCGCGCCGGCGCAGAGGTCGTCACGGTCAAATTGTCGCAGTAGGCCCGTTGGCGCTTCAGCCCAGGGCGTGAGCGATGAGCCCGGCGAACGCGGCGATCCCGGGAGAGGTGAGGTGCACGCCGTCGTGCACGAAGTACTCGGGATGGCCGGCCGATGCCTGGTACCAGTCCGCGATGACGACGTTGTGATGGGCCGCCGCGACCGACCGCAGCAGGCCGTTGACAGGGTCCTGCCAGCGCCGCGGTACCCGTACCGTCACGAGGACGACCCGGGTGCGGTCGGAAAGCTCGTTGAGCGCAGCATCAAGCGAACTGCGCAGGAACAGGCCGTTGTCCCCGACGTGGATGACGACCTTTTGGCCGAGCTCGCCGATCTGGCGGAGCTGCGCGATGCCGGACGGTAGCGACCCGGCCTGTCTGCCGACCACGGCGTCGACGAAGACCCCGGGGATGTCGAAGGCCAGGCCGTAACGCGCCCCGAGCATCACCGAGTCCCCCCACGCCGTCACCGTGGGCCCGGCGGGGGCACGGTTGGGCGCGGGGGGCGCGGCCGAGGACTTGGCCGGAGGGGAGACGGCGCGCGCGCTGGGGTGTGCGCGCGGCGAAGGGTTGGAGCCGACCTGACGTGCCAACCTGCTGCCGGCGCTCGGGGTCGCCGTCGGCAGCGGAGCGGTCGGCACGACCGGAGGAGGTGTATCGACGGCCGTTTCGGTGGCGGTTGTGCTCCTCGGGTGGTCGACGGTCAGGAAGGACAGCACCAGCACGGCAGCCACCCCGAAGCTGACCGAGGTGCGCGCCAGCGTCCGCTGCCTGCGCTCTGCTTGCCGGTCGCGCAGCGCCCGCAGCGAGACCAGCAACTGGCCGAGAGCACCACGGCGGATCGGCTGCTCGAGGAAACGCCAGGACAGCTCGGCAGCCACTGCGGTGAGCGCGAGCCGCAGGATCAGGTTGGCGTGGCCGGTCAACGAGACGTCGATCGCGGGCCGGGTCAGCATGAAGATCGGCCAGTGCCACAGGTAGATCCCGTAGCTGCGCTCCCCGATCCAGCGCAGCGGCTGAAGGCTCATCACGTAGCCGAGCCGGGACTCCGGATGCGCGATGACAGCGACGACGACCAGAGCGACAGCCGAGTAGAGCAGGAAGCCGCCGCGGTAGAGCCAGTACGAGAACTCGCTCGCGGTGTGGAAGATCCACAGCAGCCAGACGAGAGCGGCGGCGCCTACCGCGTCGAACATGTTGCGGCCGTAGCGCCCCAGCGTGGGCCAGGTGCCCAACGGCCGGACGCATGCCAGGGCCGCGCCCAGCATGAGCCCGCTCGCGTGGCTGTCGGTGCCGTAGTAGGCGCGGGACGGATCGTTCGGCACCGGAAAGCCGTGCCGCGCGGCGAGCAGCGCCATCCATCCCGTCGACAGCAACGCCCCGGAGATCGCCACCGTGCGCAGCATCCGTCTGCCGCGCGTGTACCGGTGGCGGCGCAGCACGAGCAGCACCACAACCGGCCAGATCAGATAGAACTGCTCCTCCACCGCCAGCGACCACAGATGCAACAGCAACGGCGGACGCCCGGTCTGCTGGAAATAGGACGTGTGCCCGTAGATGGAAAACCAGTTCAGGTAATAGGCGATCGAGGGGAGCAGCTGCCGGCGCATCATGTCAACGGCGTCGGACGCGAAGAGCAGGGCGGCGAACCCGGCACCGACCAGTAGCCCGAAAAGCCCGGGCAGCAGCCGGCGCGCCCGGGCCTGGTAGAAGGCGCGGAAGCGGAAACCTCCGGTGCTCTGCCACTCCCGCAGCAGCAGGGAGGTGATCAGGTAACCGGACAGGACGAAGAACACGTCGACGCCCAGGAAACCGCCGGGCACGCTCTTCCAGTCGGCGTGGTAGAGCACGACCCCCATGACCGCAAGCGCGCGCAGTCCATCGAGGCCCCGAACGCGTTGCATCAGCACACTTTCTTCCGTTTCAGAAAATGATGTTCCGGTGGGCGCGGCGTGTCTCGTGTGAATCCGGTGACTACCCAAATTGTTACCACGCCAGTCGAACATACGTTCGCGATGTGGCAGCATGACGGGCATGGCCGGTGGGATGGGCGCCCGCGATCGCGGTCTCACCCTGGCCGAGCGCAGCGGCCTGGCCGCAGCGGATCGGCGTCCGGCGGGTGCCTGCCACTGCTGGGTGCTCGAAGGCGGCGAGCGCCTACCGGGGCTGCTGCTGGAATGGCGCCGGCGCTCGGGCCGCTGGGAAGGGCTCGTCGCCTATCTGGTTCCGGGTGCCGCAGAGGCGCACTCGCTCGTGCAGCAGTGGCTCGACAGCGAGCGGCTGCGCTCGGCCGGCCGCCGCGCCTGAGCCGCGCCACCTGAGAGGATCGACTCGTGCCGACGACCGGGAGCAGGCCGTTCCTCACGCACAACGTCAAGGTGCTCTCGGGCGTGAGCCTGCTGCAGGACGCAGCCAGCGAGCTGCTGTACCCGATCCTGCCGATCTTCCTGACCGTCACGCTCGGAGCGCCGGCGGCGGTGGTCGGCATCGTCGAAGGAATTGCGGAGGGCGCGGCCAGCCTGACCAAGCTCGTCACCGGGCGGATCGCCGATCGGCGGCCCAAGCGTCCGCTCATCGGACTCGGCTACGGCCTGGCAGCGGTCGGCAAGCTGCTGATCGCCGTGGCGACGGTGTGGCCGGCGGTGCTCGCGGGACGGGTGGTCGACCGGCTGGGCAAGGGTGTGCGCGGCGCTCCGCGCGATGCGCTGCTGATGGTCGGCATCGCCCCCGAGCATCGCGGACGGGTCTTCGGGTTTCACCGGTTCGCGGACACCTCCGGAGCGGTCCTCGGCCCGCTGCTGGGTCTGGCCGGCTACGAGCTGTTCCACCATCACATCCGGCCGCTGCTGGTGATCGCCGTCGTGCCTGCGGTCGCCAGCGTGCTGCTGGTGCGGTTCGTCAGCGAGCTGAGGCGACCGGCGAGCGCCGCCCCGGCCCGGAATGCGGATCCGGTCGCGCACGAGCGACTGCCAGTGCCCTTCCGGCGCGTGGTCACCGTGCTCGTCGCATTCAGCCTGATCAACTTTCCCGATGCCCTGCTGCTGCTGCGGGTCTCCGACATCAGCCACTCGCTCGCGTTCGTCGTTCTCGCGTATGCGGCCTACAACGCGGTCTACGCGCTGCTCAGCTATCCGGCCGGCGCGCTCGCCGACCGGCTCGGTCCGCGCCGGGTCTTCGCCCTCGGGCTGGCCTGCTTCGCCGTCGCGTACGTCGGGCTCGGCCTGATCCACCATCGCGCCGCGATCTGGCCGGTCCTGCTGATCTACGGCGGCTTCACGGCGGCCACCGATGGCGTCGGGAAAGCGTGGATCTCGAGTTTGGTCCCGCCCGAGCTACAGGGCCGGGGTCAAGGGCTGTTTCAAGGCTTGACCGGCGGCGCTGTGCTCGTGGCGGGCGTCTGGGCGGGGCTGGCCTGGGGCAAGGAAGGCACCGTGCCCTTGCTCATCTCAGGCTTCGCCGCCGCGGTGCTGGCGGCGGCGATCTTGCGGGCGACCGCCTTGGGGTCGGCGGTCTGACTCGCGCCGGCGGTGGGCTTGATCGGCGGCGGAACCTTCGCCACCGAGGACTGCTGCTCGACGGTCAGCAGCTTGATAGCTCCCAGGAGATCGTCCCGGCCGATCTGCCCGATGAAACGCGCGGCGATGCGGCCTTTCGCATCCACCACCACGGTCAATGGCACGCCCACCCCAGGGTTCCAGGACCGTTCGAGTGCCCCGGTGTCGACGATGATCGGGTAGGTGACGTGAAACTGCTGGACGTAGGCCCGGATGTTGGTGAGCGAGTCGCGCTCGTCAACGCCGATGATGGCGGCACCGCCGAGCTCGACGCCCTTCAAGGTGAGCGCCTTCTGCTCCTCCCGGCACGGGGCGCTCCAGGCGCCGCAGAAGTTGATCACCGTAATGGCCCCGGCAGCCGCGGTCTCGCCGCGCCGCAGGTCGACCTTCAGTGCCTTGCCGTCGACCGTCATGCCTTCGAGCGCTGGGGCAAGTCGGCGCTCGGCTGCCGGGATGAGAGACACGATCGGCACCGGCGATGGCTGCGGTTTGGGGACCGGTGACGGCGCCTGGCCCGCCGGCACCACGCGCACCGAGCTCGCCTCCGGCGTCGTATCCAGCGCAACCCACGTCAGCGCAGCAGCAGCGGCGGCGAATACCGCAGCCCCCAACGCTGCAGCGACGCGGCGGCTGCGGCGGCGCCGGCGGCCGCGGGCGACGACCCGATCCGCCAGGTTCGACGGGGCGTACACGTCTCGAAGGGAACGCTCCAGCAGGTCCTGAATATCGGGTGCCATCACGCCTCCAGCACGGGGTTCAGGTAGCCGGCCAGCATCGGCTCGTCCCGCAACCGGCGCAGCGCACGGTGCGCATGTGTCTTGACCGAACCGACCGAGCAACCCAGGATCGCCGCGGTCTCGGCCTCGGTGCGGTCCTCGAGATAGCGCAGGGCGACGACGGCGCGCTGCCGCAGCGGCAGCGTCGCGAGCACGTGGAGCACGGCGACGCGCAGCAGGTCGCCGCCGCCGGGGTCTCCCATCACCGTCTCCGGCGGTTCGGAGACGAGCAGCTCACGTTCAGCCGCGCGCCGCTTCCACAGCCGGCGGGCCGCATGCACCAGCGCCCGGCGCGTGTACGCATCCGGGTTGTCGGGCGGCGATCCGGCCGACCAGCGCGCGTAGACCTTCTCCAGTACCGTTTGCAAGAGATCCTCGCCGGCCCCGACGTCACCGGTGAGGACGACCGCCACGCGCAGCAGCGCTGTAGCTCGCTCGCGGACGAAGCTTTCGAAATCGGTGGGTGGCTCGAGCACGAGATCAGCCACGCTCACCCCCGCCGCCGATAGTCACAGCTATACAGAGTCCGTCGCGGCGCGAAAGGTTGACCCCAGCCTCGAAAGAGCCGCGTTACCGTCAGCTATGGCTTACGACGAGGACCTCGCCTACCGGCTTCGCGACCTCGTCGCACCAGAGCCGGGGCTTCGCGAGAAGAAGATGTTCGGCGGGCTGGCATTCCTGATCAACGGGCACATGGCTGTGTCTGCGAGTGGCCAGGGTGGGCTGCTGCTGCGGGTCGACCCGGCCCGGAACCGAGGAACTGCTGCGCGACAAGCACGCCGAGCCTTTCGAGATGCGGGGCCGCAGCATGGGCGGCTGGCTGCGCATCGATCCCGCCGGGGTGGCCGACGACGACGACCTCGAGCGCTGGGTGGCGATCGGCGTCGGCTACGCGAAAACGCTGCCGCCCAAAACCTGAACAGTCCAATTCCGGGCATTTCCTGATCGAATGGCAGTCCAATTCGCCGGTATAACAGACCATCTTGCCCGACGAATACGAGCCATGGTCATCGTGTCGGCGCTGGCGGCAGCTGTGGCCTGGCCGCCCATCGGCGTCAGGAGCACCGGCGGCCAGCACCGACTGGCCCTCTACGAGCGCAACAATCAGCATTCGGCGGCGTCGTTCACCGATGGGGCAATCACCCTGGCGAATGCGTCCATGCTGAAAGCGAAGTGGACGTTCGCCTTCCCGGGCCGACCAAGAGCGGGCAGCCGAAGGCGACGCTGTGGGGCAGCCCCACCGTCGTCGGCGGACGGGTCTACATCGGGTCGGGCACCGGCCGCTTTTACGCGCTCAATGCCGCGACCGGCAAAATCGTCTGGCAGCGCCTGCTCGACTACGGCATCCCGCTGCATTGCGCGGCCCGCGGCATCGCCTCGACCGCGACCGTCGCCACCGATCCGGTCAGCGGCAAGCTCACCGTGTACATCGCCGGGGCGCATTTCCTCTATGCGCTTGATGCCGCGACCGGGGCGGTGAAGTGGAAGAACTCGGTCGGACCGTGGGGTGGGCAGGCCAGCGGGATGTACTACAACTGGTCCTCCCCGACGGTCGCGAGCGGGCGGATCTTCATGGGGATCTCGTCCGACTGCGAGGACTTCCACGTCCGGGCCGGGGCCCTCGCCTACAGCCAGCACACCGGCGCGCTGCAGCACGCGTACTACGACATGCCGGCCGGCAGCGTCGGAGGAAGCATCTGGAGCACCCCGGCCAGCGACGGCACGTCGGTGTGGGTGACCACCGGCGACCCCGCCGCGAGCAGCCCGCAGGTCGGGGATTCGTACTCGATTGTCCGGCTGTCCGCGGCGACGATGGTCAAGCAGGACAGCTGGCGGACCACCGACACGGCCGTCGATGACTTCGATTTCGGCAGCAGCCCGACGCTCTTCCCCGCCACAGTGGGCGGCAACGGTGTCGCCGGGGCGCTTCGCGCCGTCGACCCGGACACCGGCGACTCCCTCTGGGAGCAACCGCTGGACTGCGTCCCGCTCGGCAGCCCGACCATCAACGGCACGACCGGCATCGTCGCGGTGCCCACGTACAGCTGCCCGAGCGGGAAGACGCCGTCGGTCCAGCTCTTCAGCGAGGCGACCGGCGAACACCTCGCGACGCTGCCGGCGAGCAGCCCGGTCTTCAGCCAGCCGGTCTTCGCCGAGGGGCTGATCTTCGTGGGCAGCGGCGGCACCTCGGTGTCAGGGGGCGGCAAGCTCACCGCGTACGGCCCGTGACACCATCGCCCCAGCCGTCATAAGGAGGACGCATGGACCCGCTGGTGACGATTGGGCAGGGGCAGCTGCGCGGTGCCGCCAAGGATGGGGTGCTGTCGTTCAAGGGAATACCTTACGCCGCAGCACCTTTCGCGGCCAACCGGTTCGCTGCGCCTCAGCCGCCGGCTTCGTGGGACGGGGTGCGTGACGCCCTCGAATACGGCCCCACCTGCCCGATGGGCCCCTATCCGGAACCGCTCGCGGCACTGCTCGCGGAGCCGCACATGCCAGGCGACGAATGCCTGAACCTCAACGTCTGGACCCCGGCGATCGACGGCGAACTGCGGCCCGTCCTGGTCTGGATTCACGGCGGAGGGTTCACCAACGGCAGCGGGGCGGTCAGCGGTTACGACGGCACCCGCTTCGCCCGCGACGGGGTGGTCTGCGTGACCATCAACTACCGGCTCGGAGCCGACGGCTTCCTGCTCCTGGAGGACGCGCCCGCCAACCGGGGCATGCTCGATCAGATCGCCGCGCTGCGCTGGGTGCGCGAGAACATCGCTGCTTTCGGCGGTGACCCGAGCGCGGTGACGATCGCCGGCGAGTCCGCCGGTGCCATGAGCGTCACCACCTTGATGGCAATGCCCGCCGCTGAAGGACTTTTCCAGCGTGCGGTGCCGCAGAGCGGCGCCGGCCAGCACGTCATCTCTGCGGCGACGGCGACGAAAGTGACGGCCGCGCTGGCCGAGCACCTCGGCGTGCCCGCCACCGTGGAAGGATTCGCGTCCGTCCCGATCGACGCGTTGATCGCCGGCCAGGCGGCGATGTCGTCCATGATCCAGGCGGAGCTCGACCCGACGGTGTGGGCCGAGCTTTCCCGCAACCTGATGCCCTTCGAACCCGTGGTTGACGGAGCCATCCTTCCTGCGGCCCCGCTCGTCCGGCTGGCGGAGGGAGCATCGTCCGGGGTTGATGTCCTGATCGGCAGCAACACCGACGAGTACACGCTGTTCCTCGTCCCGATGGGAGCGCTGCCCTTCATCGATGACGCGATGCTCACCGGCGCCGTCTCGCGGCTCACGGCCAACCCCGATCCGGTTGTCGCCGGCTATCGGGCGGCGAAGCCTGCCGCGTCAGCCGGTGAGCTCATGAGCGCAGCCATCGGCGACTGGTTCTTCCGGATCCCGGCCCTCCGCGTGGCCGAAGCCCGGAAGGCTAACGGCGCCGACACCTACGTCTACGAGTTCTGCTGGCCTTCTCCGCAATTCGACGGCGCTCTGGCCGCCTGCCACGGCCTGGAGGTCAACTTCGTCTTCGACAATCTCGACGACCCGCTGCACAAGCCGCTTGCCGGCCCGAACCCCCCGCAATCGCTCGCCGATGAGATGCATGGCGCGTGGGTCTCGTTCGTGAAGACCGGATCTCCGGGCTGGGCACCCTACGGCACGGCCCGCACCACGCGGATGTTCAACGACGTCAGCACGACCGTCGACGACCCTGCCCCGGCGCTGCGACGGGTGTGGGAGGGCGTGCGCTGACGGCTGCGCGCCGCCCGCGGAGTCACGAGCGGTCACGCGCAGGGGCGCAGCACGGAAACGCGCCAGGGAATGATGTCGGGAAGGGTCATCGCGATGTCCATCTCCGGCCCGGACGGGGTGACCACCGATGGCCAATCCGAGTTGGCCACCATGGCAAGCACGCCGAGGTTCTCGCGTAACGCGGTGGCCTCGAAGGCGGTGATTCCGCGTTGCCGGGCGAGGACAGCGATTTCCTTCAGCAGGCGCGGACCGATACCTCGACGCTGGTGGGTATCGGCCACTTCGACGCTGATCTCGGCGCGGGACGGGTCTCCCTCGTATCGGAAGTAGTGAGCGACCGCCACAAGCTCGCCGGCGTCGAACGCCCCGAGGGCCTCGTGAGTTTCATGGTCGATGGATGAGAGCCGGCGCAGCTCGGATCCCGACAACTTGCGCAGCGGCGCGAGATAGCGCAGCCATCGTGACCGCGTGGACAGCCGCTCGAAAAGTAGCTGCAAATGCGCTGCGTCGGTGGGCTCGAGCACCCGCACGCAGAGAGCGGAATGGGACGCGCTGGCCTCGTAGCTCGGGCGGACCCGTTTCGCCTCGTGTGCGAGGCGGGAGGATTCGGCGTCGGCTTCGAACCGGGCGGCACGGGCCCAGACCACGTCCGACCCGAGATGTTGTGCGTGCATCATGCTGTCCTTCACGTCGCTTCCGGCGGTTCGGTTCATCGGAACGCTAAGAAGTCGGGCGTTCGCGAAGCGTTCGGCTCCGGGTTGACCCGACGAAGGGAAGTCGAACGCCGCTCAGATGTGCTTGGATGCTCCCGTCCACCGACCAACGACAGGGGCGAAGATGGCATCGAGCCGGGTTCCAGCAGCCGACGTTCCCGAAGGGAGCGTCACGGGTTCGGATGGGTACGCCGTCGGCAACCGCGGCGGCGACTACTTCGCTGTCAGCCGGCGCTGCCGGCACCTGCGCGCCGACCTCGCGCAGGGCAGCATCGATGCGGACGGCTGCCTGGTCTGTCCATGGCATCAGGCGAAGTACGACGTCACAACCGGCCGGATGGTGCGCGGCCCGCAAGGCATCTTCGCCCGGATTCCGGGGCTGAGCCAGTCCTTCGTCGCCTTGACCAAAGCCTGGCCACTTCGGCGTGGCAAGGTAACCGTCGAGGGTGATGAGTTAGAGATCGGCTGACGACCAGCCGGCCGGAAGCAGAGGGGATGCCGGTGGATCGGGTACGGATCGGCATTCTCGGCGCCGCGAAAATTGCGGCGGCAGCGATGGTGCGTCCCGCGAGCAAGGTGCCCGACGTCGAGGTCGCGGCGATCGCCGCCCGCGATCCGGAGCGCGCTCACCGCTACGCCGGCAAGCACGGGATCGCCAAGGTGCATCAGTCCTACGCCGACCTCGTCGCCGACCCGGAGCTCGACGCCGTCTACAACCCGCTCCCCAACGGGCTGCACGCCGAATGGACGCTGCGCGCGATCGCGGCCAACAAGCACGTGCTGTGCGAGAAGCCGTTCACCGCCAACGCTGCGGAGGCCCGGCAGGTCGCCGACGCCGCCGCCAAAGCCGGTGTGGTCGTCGTCGAGGCCTTCCACTACCGCTACCACCCGCTCGCGGAGCGGATGCGCAGCATCGCCCACGGCGGCCAGCTCGGGACCCTCCGCGAAATCCGGACATCGATGTGTTTTCCGCTGCCGAAGTTCAGCGACATCCGCTACCAGTACGACCTCGCGGGCGGGGCCATGATGGACGCCGGCTGTTACGCGCTGCACTGCCTGCGCCTGCTGGGCACCGGCGACCCCGAGGTGGTTTCGGCCCGCGCGCGGCTGCACTCCCCCACGATCGACCGGGCGATGAGCGCGGACTTCCGTTTCCCTGACGGCGTTCGGGGACACCTGGAGACGTCGATGTGGTCGAAGCGGGTGCTGAACCTTTCGGCCAAAGTCGTCGGTGACCGGGGAACCATGCACGTCTTCAACTTCGTCGCCCCGCAGTACTACAACCTGCTGTCGCTGACCATCGACGGCCAGACCCGCCGCGAGCGGGTCCGCGGCGGCGCGACGTATGCCCTGCAATTACGGGGGTTTGCCGACTCCGTGCTGCGCGGGGCGCCAAGCCTCACCCCGGCAGAAGACGCCGTGACGACGATGCGTCTCATCGACGACGTGTACGTGTCTGCCGGGCTTCCGCCGCGCGGCGAACGGGGCTGAACGGTCGGCTAGCACCTGCCCTGTGGCATGCGCCGGCACTGCCCAGGCATTCGCCGCGCCCCGACGAGCACAGGATGAGGCAGCTGCAGCGCGTCGAGCAAGACCCTGTGCGTTCGGTTGGTAACGGGCTGCCACCGGGAGACGGCTTCGCGGCTGGTCTTGCGGTCCGGCTACGACCTGGCGCCGGACGGGCAGAAGTCCTTTGATTGCAGCATTATTGGGTCGCCCAAGCGCGGGCTCGGTGCTACACTCGAACACATGGTCGAAGTCGGGTTCGCGGAGAAAGCAGCACAGGCGCATGCGCTGCTCGCCGAACTCGCGGCCGCGGTCACCGCCGACACGTCCGGGGTGCTGGCAGCCGAAGTGCTGCCGGAGATCCTGGGTGCGGTCCGTCAGGGTGAGCTGTTGACGTGCCGGCTGATCGAACGGGTCGACCGTACCGGCGCCTTCACCGCCGACGGGGCCGCGTCGACCTCGCAGTACGTGAAGAACCTGTCCGGGGAATCCGGGGCGTGGGCGGGCAGGCGGGTCCGGCTCGGCCGGGCGCTTTCGGACACCATGCCGGTCACCGCGAAGACGTGGCAGGCCGGGCAGCTCGGGATGGATCATGCCCAGGTCATCGCGAATACGATCCGCGGCCTGGGCTACGACCTGGCATTGGACATGGAAGGGTTCCTCGCCGACCATGCCGCCGGGCTGACGGTCGAACAGCTCAAAACGTTGGCCGCGGAACTGCTCGCCGCCGCCGCCCCCGAGCACTCCGACGAACAAGCCGCCCGTAAACGGGCGGCGCAGCATCTGAACCTGTCGGAAACGATCGGCGGGATGTGGCGTTTGGATGGCTGGCTCGACCCGGAAGCCGGGCTGATCGTCTCGACCGCGCTGGCCGCGTTCACCCGCAAACCCGATCCCGACAGTGACGTGATGACCGAATCCCCCGGCCACCGCCGCGCCGAAGCCCTCGTCCAACTCGCCCGGCACGCCACCGCTCATGCCGAGGACTGCAACGGCCAGAGCCCCGGCCGGCACACCCTCATCTTCGGCATGTCGCATGAGTCCCTGCAAGACGGGATCGGTGTCGGCGGCACCCCGGAAGGCCAGCGCCTCCCGGCCGGGGCGATCCGGCGGATGGCCTGCGATGCGAACATCATCCCCGCCGTCTACAACAGCCAATCCCAGATCCTCGACTACGGCCGCTCCACCCGCTCCACCCCACCCGGGCTACGCAGATTCATCGTCGCAAGAGACGGCGGCTGCACCTTCCACGGCTGTGACCGGCCCGCGTCCTGGAGCGAAGTCCACCACAAAGACCACTGGGTGCACCTCGGACCCACCAACGCCGACCTGCTGCTGCTGCTTTGCCTTCATCATCATCACAAGTGTCATGAGGGCGGCTGGACCATCACCATCGGCACCGACAAAGACCGCACCCCCTGGTTTCACCCACCCGACGGCCGGCCACCACTGCGAGGCCAGCGCCGACCGCTCTTCCGCCCCGCCACCCAGGCCACAAGACGCACGGAGGCGTCCGCGATTTCGCCTGACTGATTGGGAAGCCGGGCTGGTTCTAGAGCCGCGCTGTAACCGGCTACAGGGCACGCTGCACCCGTCCCGACGATGCTGAGAGTCGCTCGCGTGGCCAGTCGGCGCGGGAAGCATTGACGGGGTTGCGCCCTTGCAGTACCAATGTCCTATGACAGTAGGTAAAGCAGACAGGTTGGAGCCCCCGTCGGGTGCTGGTGGTGCTCCATCCGTGGAATTCCGTCTTGATGCGGCATCGGGTGTGCCGACCTACCTGCAACTGGTGCATCAGGTCGAGCACGCGCTCAGGTTGGGGTATCTGAAGCCGGGCGACCAGCTGCCGAAGGTGCGGGACGTGGTCGCCGCTTTGGCGATCAATCCGAACACAGTGCTCAAGGCATACCGGGAATTGGAGACGAAAGGTCTCACCGTCGGTCGCCCAGGCCAGGGCACCTTCATCGAGACGACCCTCAGCCAGATCGCCCTGCCCGAGCTGACCGCTCTGCGGCGCACGCTTGTCGGCTGGGTGGCATCCGCGGACAGGGCCGGGCTGGATGAGGACGGGATCGTTGCCTTGTTCACGAGTGCACTGCGGGACTTCTACGAAAGACGCAACGCGCCCGCATCTCGCGACGACGCCGTCCGCGGCAGAAGCCAAGGAATCGCATGAACGCGATCGAAGCCAGCGGGCTCGGCAAGCGCTACGGCGACACCTGGGCGTTGCATGAGTGCTCGCTGGCGATCCCGGCCGGTCACGTCGTCGCACTCGTCGGTCCCAACGGTGCCGGCAAAAGCACCTTGCTGAACCTGACGGTCGGCCTCGCAACGCCCTCCGCAGGCAGGATCACGGTGCTCGGCGGTCGGACAGCCGGGTCGCTGGCAGCCTTGGACGGCATCGCGTTCGTCGCCCAAGACACACCGCTGTACAAGAACTTTTCGGCTGCCGACATGCTGCACCTGACGCGCAACCTCAACCGGCAGTTCCACCACGCATTCGCGGTGGCCCGGCTCGCGGAGTTAGGCATCCCGCTCAAGCGCAGAGCGGGCAAGCTCTCCGGGGGGCAGCAGGCTCAACTGGCATTGACCCTGGCGCTCGCCAGACGGCCACGACTGCTCATTCTTGATGAGCCGGTAGCGAGCTTGGACCCGATCGCCCGCCATGACTTCATGGCCACTGTGCTGACGGCGGCGGCCGATGAAGGCATGTCAGTGCTGCTGTCCTCGCATGTGGTCGCGGAACTCGAGCGCGTCGCCGACTACCTCATCCTGATGGCACGAGGCAACGTGCAAGTCGCCGGAGAAGTGGACGACCTTCTCGCTGGGCACCGCTTGCTCACCGGACCGGCCGCCGAGGCAGACAAGTACTCCGACCGGCCCGTGGTGCATAGGCGACGCGGCGATACCCAAGCGCACCTCATCGTGCGCGCCCCCGCCGACGATCCGGTGCCGCCCGGTTGGGAGGCACATTCGGTCGGCCTGGAAGAGCTCACTCTCGCCTACCTTCGCGAGCCAGCGACTGCCGCGCTTCCCGGCCCCATGCGTGCCTGGACCGCCGACCACTCAGAGGTGGCCCGGTGACCACCCTGACTAGTCCGAACCCGCTAGCCCCCTCTCAGGACAACGACCGCACCCGGCCGCTGCAGTGGCGACGGATGGTGTGGGTCACCTGGCGCCAACACCGCACTTCCCTGGCCGCCGCGGCGGTCATGCTCGGCGCTCTCGCCGTCTATCTGTGGCTCGCCGGGCTGAAGGTGCACCACGCCTACATCGCCGTGATTGCTTGCCACCCAGCAAGCTCCATCGCCTGCACCGAGATAGCCACCGGTTTCACGAGCAGCTACGACCACACAGCAACGCTGATCCCCGCCTTGCTCCAGGTAGTACCGGCGCTCATCGGCGCGTTCGTCGGTGCGCCGGTACTCGCCCGCGAACTGGAAACAGGCACCTTCCGCTTCGCATGGACCCAGGGCTACGGAAGGGCGCGTTGGACCATCGCCAAGCTGATGCCACTCGCGGTGATACTGACCGCTGCAGCAGGGCTTTTCAGCCTGGTCTTCGCCTGGTACTACCGGCCGTTCATCGCCGATGGCCAAGCCGGACCCCTCACCGGCATCGTCTTTAACCTGCGCGGAGTCGCCTTTGCGGCCTGGACGCTCGCCGCCTTCGGGATCGGAGCCCTGGCCGGTCTACTGATCCGCCGGGTCGTCCCGGCCATCGTTGCCACCTTGGCCGCGTACGCCGCACTCGCGGTCACCACCGCGCTGTTCCTACGACGGCATTACATTGCCCCGCTCGTCACGACCAATGTCCATCTGCCTGCCTCGGCATGGATCATGAGCCAGTGGTGGACCCGAAGCGGCACCTTCGCCTTCAGCGGCAGGCCGCCGATAAGCATCTTCCAGCGATACTGCCCACCCGCTGTCCTCGGACCCGGCAAACCGTCATCAGTAGACATCACGACATGCCTAGCTCAACACGGTTACACCCAATGGACGAGATACGAGCCTGCCAGCCGATTCTGGCCATTCCAATGGATTGAAGGTGGCTGGCTGCTCGCCCTGTCAGCGCTGCTCCTCGCCGCCACCGTCTGGCTCGTCAGGCGTCGCGCCAGCTGAGCACCGAGCCCTCGCCCAGCAGCAGTAGATCCCGGTGCCTGAGCCCCCGCATTTACTGCCGCAGGCGCCCAAGGACACGCAGACGCGAGGTGACGACCTGGCGTCATGCTCAACGCAACCGTGAAGGCGCATCTGCACAAGCAGGTGCGTGCCGTGGTGGCAGGAGGAAGTGGTGCTCTTGCGCGAAGGGCTGGACGGAGCCGTCGGGTTCGACGCCGGTAGCCCGCCGCTGCATGGCCTCGACAGTTCCTTCTGGAACGCGCGAAACGTTTTGCTCGAGCGCGCTGCCCGAGCAGCGGATCCGGATCGGTCTCGACGATCCGACGGCTAGACCATCTCGAAGATCTCGTGCGCCACGGCCCGGCTGCCCGGCACCACCGAACCACGCGACACCAGCGGAAGGTGGTTCACCCAGCGGTACTTCTCGTCGCCGGACTCGAAGCGAGCGGTCGAGTAGATCGTGCCCCGGCCGAGTTGCTCGGGCCAATGGGCGCGGCCGTCGAGGGTGACGAAGACGCGGGCGCCGTCGTCGGTCAGCAGCACCACTTTGATGTCCATCGTCGCGTGGCCCTGGCCGTCGATCGTCAGCCAGTCGGCGCCGCTCTTGCCGGTCATCGTGCCGCGCAAGCGCTCGCCGGCGAACTCGACGGACAGGAACTCCTGAATGATCCGCTGTCCTACGGATGTCTCGCCGAGCATGAAGAGCCCGTCCGGGTCGGTGGCAATCGTGAGGGTGCCAAAAGGTCGCAGTTGCATGGGCGGGATCCTGGCACACCCCGCGGGGCTGTCAGGGCCGCGCCTAGACTCCTGCCATGCCTGAGCTGGTGACGGCCTTGACCCCCGAGCAGCTTTCGCCCGCCATGCGCGAGCAGTCCGAACAGGCGGAGCGGGCCGGCCGCCCGGGCCTCGCCGAGTTCGCTCGCGTCATGGCGCATGCCGAGCCGATCTTCGAGCTCTACAACACCGCCTACCTGGCGTCGCGGATGCAGAACCATCTCGGCGCCCGCGTGACGGAGCTCGTCCGCCTCGCCATCGCGAATACCACGAGCTGCCGGGTGTGCCTCGCGGGGCGGCACCCGGCCGCGGTCGCGGAGGGGATGGATGAGGAGCTGGTCGCGTCGATCCCCCTGCTGCTGGAGGGCGATGACACCGATGCGCCGTTCACCCCCGCCGAGCGGGCGGCCGTGCGCTTCGCGCTGAAGTTCGGCACGGACCATCTGAGCGTCGACGAGAGCGACAGCGCGGCGCTGCGCGAGCATTTCGACGACCGTCAGATCGTCGAGCTGGCCTTGCTCTGCACGATGAGCCTCATGGGCCGGTTCTCGGCGATGCTCGGCCTGGACGACCTGTCTTGCTCCGTTCCAGCAGCCGCAGGAGTAGATACACGATCGCGGTGACGACGAAGCCCACCTCGAAGGTGACGTCGCCGAGCGCGGGGTGATGCTTGGCGAGCACGCCGACGAACTCGGTCTGGTTGCTGAACAGCGGGATCGACACCGCCATGCCGACGACGATGGCGATGACACCGGCGAACGGGTTGTGCCCGCGATCGAAGAGCAACGAAGTGGTGTGCTGCCCGCGGCGCAGGAACTGGTCGATGAAGACCACCGCCAGCCACGGCGCGATCCAGTAGGCGATGATCAGCAGGAAATTCTCGTACTTCGTGCCCGCGTCATGCAGGCCGAACAGCGCGAGGATGAAGCCCAGCACCCCGAAGCCGAGCGCGGAGATGGCGCGGCGCAGGCGCAGCGGCAGGTCGAAGCCGAGGGCGAGGAAGGACATCGCGCCCGAGTAGACGTTCATCGCATTGGCACAGACGGCTCCGACGGCGATCGCCAGCAAGGTGAAATCGGCGATGCCGGTGGGCAGGTGGCCGGTGAACGCGACCGTCGGGTTGCCCGACGAGCCTCCGGCGATGGTCGCTGACGCTGCTCCCACGATCTCGAGTGCGGCGCACGAGACGAAGACCCCGAGGCCGGCGAACAGCCCGGTGCGCAGCTTGCTGGAGGTCGCCGGCAGGTAGCGGGTGTAGTCGCTGGCGAAAGGGTTCCAGCCGACCGCGTAACCGAAAGCGGCGCCGAAGGTGAGCAGGAAGCCGCCGCTGCCGCCGCCGCCTTTCGAGGGGCCGACTTTGGTGAAGATCTCGATCGCGGCGAGCAGGAACGCGATGGCGAGCACCGGGAAGAGCCAGCGCTCGAACGCCTGCAACAGATTGTGGCCGAAGAACGCGATGGCGATCTGCGCGACGACGACGATCGTCAAGCACAGCGCCTTGGGCCAGTGCAGTAAGGCATTGAGGGCGAAGGCGCCGCTCACGCTGTTGACCGCGAACCAGCCGATGCCGGCGGTCACCGAGTTCAGCCCGGCGGGCAGGACGTTTCCCCGCCAGCCGAACGGGATCCGGCTGGCGACCATCTGCGGCACCCCGCGGCTCGGACCATCCGCCGAGAGCACGCCATGGGTGAGCGAGCCGGCCGCCGTACCGAGCACGAGCGCGACGATCGCCACGGGAAACGTCAGCCCGAAGACCTCGACGCCGAGCACACCGACGAAGACGGTCGCGAACTCCATGTTCGGCGACAGCCATGTCGCAAACAGCTGCCACGGCTTGCCGTGGCGCTCGGCCGGCGGAACGTAGTCCGCGCCGCCGGGCTCGACGGCGAGCATCTTCGCTCCGTAATCGGCATCCCGGCGGTCGGAGACCCCGAGAGCGGCCACGGTGTCAGCGGTGTCAGCGTCGGTCATCATGTCGGCCACGAGTCCTCCAGCGCTCTGTGACTTCAAGACTCCTGGCCCACGGGCACCGCGCGGCCCTCGATGGCGTCAGTGTGCCACCACCGACGCGCTTCACACCCGATCGCGCGCCGCCGCTTTCCGTCCGATTTCGTCAGTCCGAGGCGTCGGCGAATTCGTCCTCGTCGCGATCGTTGCCGGCCAGGTCGTCCTCCCCACCCGGCTGCCGCGGTTCCGGGGTGTTCTCTGCGCGCAGCCGCGCCAGTTTCTCCGCGTCGCCCTGCCTGATCACCTTGAGCACGTGCTCGCGTTCCTCGGGCGGCAATCCATTGAGCAGCAGCTCGCTGAGATCGTCACGATGCTCCAAGGAAAACCTCGCTCTTTGGTCGAATAGTGTGGATAGTCAGGGTTAGCCAACCACCCCATCGGGCTGTCCGGTACACCCCTAGGGAGGTAAACCTGTCCCCCCATTCCGGTGATCCGCGCCCTATCAGGGTGGCGCTCGTCGATGACTACGACGTGGTCCTCGCCGGAGTAGCCGCCATGTTCGAGCGCTATCGCGACCGCATCGAGATCGTCGAGATGGACGCGAACAAAGCGGTCGAGCAGGACGTGGACATCGCCCTGTACGACTCCTTCGCCCAACCTGAAGCCGACGAGGAATCCCTCGGATTGCTCGTCGCCAATCCGCGGGCCCACAAGGTCGTCGTCTACACCTGGAACTTCCATCCCGACCTCGTCGCGCGCGCCTGCGCGCTGGGTGCCCAGGGCTACTTGTCGAAGACGCTTGCGGCGCGGGACCTCGTCGCGGCGATGGAGGCAGTTCACTCCGGCGAGACGGTCATCAGCGATCCGCCGGGCCGGGAGCGGCGGGTGACCGGCCTGGATTGGCCCGGCCGCGGCGAGGGGCTCACGGAGCGGGAATCAGAGGTGCTCGCGCTCATCACCCAAGGCAGAACGAACGCCGACGTGGCCGCCATGACCCACCTCAGCCCGAACACCGTGAAGTCCTACATCCGCAACGTTTATCGCAAGATCGGGGCTTCCAGTCGCACTCAAGCGGTGCTCTGGGGCGTGAGCCACGGCTTCGCTCCGGACCACCACCGCATCGACAACTGGCGCGGCGGCACCTAGCAGAAGTTAGCGCTCTGTAATCGTAATCACGAACGGAGCGTCACAAAAACGCGGCTCATCCCCTTTAGTTACTGCCGAACTCGACACGCAGCGGCTGCACGGCGTTTTCACGGGGAGTAACGATGAGGGTCAGAAGTCTGGTCGCTACGGCCGCGACCGCTGCGACGATCGCGGCTGGGATGGCAGCAGTGGCCACCCCCGCTGCCGCGACGACGCCGACCGGTCCGGTATCGGTCGTGGCTGCCACGTGGACGCCGAGCATTGCCACCAGCGGCACCGACGGGACCATCGAAACGGTCCGTCAGCTCGTGCCGTGCGGGTCGCTGATGTACGCGGTCGGCTCCTTCACGCAGATCACTCAAGGCGGCCAGCTCTACACCCGCAACAACGTCTTCTCCTTCAACGCCACCACCGGGGCCATGACCTCGTGGGCTCCGAACATCACGCCCGGAAACGTCGGCCACACCGGAAGCGGCGCGGTCAACTCGATCGCCCTTTCGGCCGACTGCTCCACTGCTTACCTGGGCGGTGTCTTCGTCGGGGTGAACGGCACCAAGGTGAGCAACATCGCTGCTGTCAACACGACCAGCGGTGCGCTGCTTCCCACCTTCGGACACACCGCGGCCGGCCAGGTCGCCACGCTCGTGCGCTCCGGCAGCCACCTGCTCGCCGGCGGCTACTTCAGCGGGATCAACGGCTCGACGAAGCCGTACCTGGTCAGCCTCGACCTCACAACTGGCAAGGACGACGGCTACCTCGACCTTGGCATCTCGGGCAATTACAACTACAAGGACGCCGCGGGCCGTACCGTCGGCGCGAACCCCACCCGGGTCTGGAACACCACGCTCAGCCCTGACGGCAGCAAGCTGCTCGTGATGGGCGATTTCATGACCGTCGCCGGACAGCACCGCCAGCAGCTCTTCATGCTCGACCTCGGTACCAACAGCGCCACGCTCGACGCCTGGTATTCGCCGGAGTTCAACGCCTACTGCGACATCTCCGAACCGTTCTACATCCAGGACGCCAGCTGGGCGCCGGACATGTCCCAGATCTACACGGTGAGCACCGGCTACAAGCCGGCCAGCGGCACCGGATGGCGGACCTCGGACCCGCGGGCGGGCCTGTGCGACGCTGCCGCCGCCTTCCCGAGCACCGCGAACTCGAACCTCGCGCACCTGTGGGTCAACTACACCGGATGCGACTCGCTGTTCTCCACGGCGGCCGACGCGACCACCGTCTACATCGGGGGCCACGAGCGTTTCGCCAACAACCCGCGGGGTTGTGACGCTGCCGGCCCGGGCGCAATCTCCGCTCCCGGTGCGGCAGGGTTGAGCGCGACCACCGGACTGCTCAACGACAACATGACGCGAGCTCGCGGAAACGGCGCCGATGACGAACTCGTCACCTCGGCGGGGCTCTGGATCGGCAGCGACAATGCCGAAGACAGCAGCAACTGCGGACAGACCGTCAGCGGCACGCCGGGTCTCAACCACGCCGGTATCTGCTTCCTGCCCTATGCCTCCGCGCCGGTCGCGACCTACACCTCGACCTGCACGAGCCTCACCTGCTTCTTCGACGCCTCGGCCTCGACCGCCCCGGGCTCGCAGATCGCCTCGTACTCCTGGAACTTCGGTGACGGCACGACCGGCACCGGCGTCAACCCGAGCCACACTTACGCGGCAGGCCAGCCGTACACGGTGACCCTCACGGTGACGGACGTGTCCACGCAGTCCGGCACCAGCACGCAAACGGTCTCACCGACCGCCTCGGCGACGAGCTCCCTGGCGTTCGTCGGCTCCGCCTCCACGAATGGAAACGCGACGGCAGAGTCTGTCACGGTGCCTGCCGGGGTCACGGCCGGCAATGCGCTGCTGCTGGTCGCCAACGGGGCAGCCGGCTCGGCCATGACCGCTCCGGCGGGCTGGACCCAGGTCGACACGGCCTCCCCCGCGAACGGCAGCATGGCGAGCACGCTCTGGGAGCGGGTCGCGACGGCAAGCGACGCCGGATCGACCGTCACGGTGACCTTCCCCGCTGCCTACCACGGCACGGTCCAGCTCCTCGCCTACTCGGGCACCAACGCGACCGACCCGATCGCGGCCTACGCCAAGAGCGCTGCTGCCATGCCTGGGATGAGCTACCCGACACCCACGAGTACGGTTCCGGCCAACGGTGACGTCGTCGTCTCGGTCTGGTCGACGAAGTCCTCGACGGTGAACACCTGGACCGCTCCCGCGGGCCAGACCGTACGGTCCACCGCCTACGGCTCGGGCACCGGCCGGATCAACTCGATCGCCACCGACGGCGGCATCGCCAGCGCCGGACCCGCCGGTGGTCTGTCGGCCAACACCGACGCCAGCGGCTCCTCGTTCGCCGCCTGGACGATCGTGCTTGCTCCGGCAACGGGGGGAGGGGGCGGCACCCCAACGGGGCCCCCGCCGGCCTCCCTCGCCTTCGTGGGTTCCACGGCCGCCGATGGCAACGCGACCACCGAATCGGTGACGGTCCCGGTTGCCGTCACCTCCGGCGATGCCCTGCTGCTGGTGGCCACTGGGGCTGCCGGCGGGGCAATGACCGCTCCGGCAGGCTGGAGCCAGGTCGGCACCGTCTCGCCCACCAACCCGACGATAGTGAGCACGCTGTGGGAGCGCGTGGCAACGTCAGCCGACGCCGGGTCGACCGTAACGGTGACCTTCCCCGCTGCGTATCACGGCACGGTCCAGCTCCTCGCCTACTCGGGCACCAACGCGACCCAGCCGATCGCTACCTACGCCAGTAAGGCCCAAGCGAGTCCCGCCACGAGTTTCACGACCCCAACGGCCACCGTGCCGGCTGACGGAGACGTCGTCGTCTCGGTCTGGTCGACGAAGTCCTCGACGGTGAACGCCTGGACCGCGCCCGGGGGCCAGACCGTACGGTCCACCGCCTACGGCTCGGGCGCCGGCCGGATCAACTCGATCGCCACCGACGGCGGCATCGCCAGCGCCGGACCCGCCGGTGGTCTGTCGGCCAGCACCGACGCCAGCGGCTCGTCGTTCGCCGCCTGGACGATCGTGCTCACGCCTTAAGAACTCCCGTCCCATCCGCTGCAACGGCAGGCGATCCGCCCATCAATGGCGATGGGCGGATCGCCTGCGTCAGGACCCGAGCATCGCGTTCATCAAGCGGCGGCCCGACTCCTGGCCACTCACCTTGCCCAGCGCGTAGTCGACTTCGGGATACGTCGCCGGGGCCGGCACGAGCGGCGTCACCAGCGACGCGAGCTCGGGGCCGACGCGGTCCGCGTGCGGCTGCAGCTGCGCAAGGTCGAAACCGTAGACGTCAGCGGCGGTTTCGCTGGCCATCATCCGGATCTCCTCCGCAGTGCAACCGTTGCACGCCTCACGCAATGCGTTCAGCGAGTGCGGCCAGGTGCCTTCGATGTGCGGGTAGTCCGCACCCCACATGATGCGGTCGACTCCGATCTGGTCACGGATATCGCACTCGGCGCGGCTCATGAAGGAGGCGCCCACGTAGCAGTTACGGGCCCAGTAGCCGCTCGGGGTGAGCGTCAGCTTCTCGGTGATGCCGCGCTCGAACGGTGAGGCGTACTGCTCGTCAAGGCGCTGCAGCAACGAGGGGATCCAGTCGGCGCCCTGCTCGGTGAACGCCACCCGCAGCTCGGGAAAGCGTTCGAAGACGCCGCCGAGGATCATCTCGTGCAGCGGGCGCCGGGCCCACCACATGAACTCGAACTTCGTCACCCACATCGCGTAGGAGCCATACCCCTCCCACGGCGTGCCGCCGGAGTGAATCGTCACCGGCAGCCCGGTGTCGACGCACGCCGCCCAGAGCGGGTCGTAGCGGGTGTCGTGATACGAGGGCAGCTGGAAGTCGCCGGTCGGGAGCATCACGCTCGCGAGCCCTGCGTCTCGCAGGCCGTACACGTCCTTCACCGCGGCGTCGATGTCGTGCGGCTGCACGATTCCCACACCGGCCCGCCGCCCCGGCAGCTGGGAGCAGAAGTCGGCCAGCCACCGGTTGAAGATCCGCGCGCCGGCTTGGCGCTTGTCGGGCGTGGAATCAGGGAACGGGAAGGCCGCACCCCACGGAGGTTCGTTGCTGTTCTGGAAGTCCGGGAAGAGGACCTCGGCGACGATGCCCTCCCCTTCGAGTTCCCGGTTGCGTACCTGCGAGTCGTAGACCCCGTTGAGACCGCCGCGGGCGATCGCTTCCTGGCCGGTGTAAATGTCGACCATCGCCTCGCCGAAGAGGGCGTGCACCAGCTCCCCGTCCTCCGGCAGACCCATCGACCGGTTGCGCTCGCCCCGCCACTGCTCGCGGGCGACGACGAAGCGATCGAACTCCTCCAGCCAGGCTTGCTCGACGAACGGCCGGAAGTCCGCGATGGGCGGTCCGGCATGGCCGTCGGCGGAGATCAGCACCAAGCGCTCTGACATCGCTTCCCCTCTCAGGAGTTCACGTCTTCGGGGACGTAGCGCTCGACGCCGCGCCAGAAGTCGGGCACGTCATCGGCGGACATGATGCTCTGGATGCCTTCGATCTCCGGCGGCAGGTGCCCGTCGTCCTCGGCGAAGCCGTACTCGCGGGCGAGCCCGCTCGACCAGTACGAGCCCCCGGACTTCTCCAGGATCTTCGGGTCCGACGCCAGCGCGACGACGGCCAGGCCGTTGAACTTCGGTGTCTCGCCGAAGCTGATGTCGAGCCCGTGCAGGGTCCGGGTGCCGTCCTCGGCGACGACGACGCCCGCGAGCAGCCCCTCCGTGAGCACCAGCCCGGGCCAGAGCGAAACGACCGCGACGCCATGCGCCCGCAGCTCGGTGGCCGCGTCTTGGGTGAGCTTGTCGATGCCGCCCTTGCCGACGCCGTACGGCACCGAGAGCAGGTGCTGCTTGGCGCCGTGCGAGGAGATGTTGATGACCACCCCGGACCCCTGAGGGACCATCATCCGCGCGGCGAGCGCGGTCGTCACGTAGTCGGATCGGGGTCCGATGTCGAGGCACGCGCTGATGTGCTTGAACGGGATCTCCCAGAACGGCACGCCGACCATCTCGGAGAAGTCCGGCGACGCGACGTTGACGACGAGATCGAGCCGCCCCTGGTCCTCGCGGATCCGATCGAATACGGCCTCGACCTCCGCGTCATTCGTGTGGTCGCAGGCCATCGCGATCGCCTTGCCGCCGGCCGCCTCGATCTCGGCGACAGTGCGGCGCAGGCTGCCGATCGCGCCTGGAGCGTCGTCCAGCGTGCGCGCCGTGACGTAGGTGACGGCACCCGCGGCTCCGACTTCCAGGGCCATTCCCTTGCCGATGTTCTTGCTTGCGCCAGTGACGAGCGCAACCTTGCCGTCGAGTGGTCGGGCCATGTGTTCAGCTCCCCGTGTGAGTGTTCGTGACCGTGACCACGTTGGCCGGGTCGCAGTTGAAAATGTCCTTGTTGGGCTTGGTGATTTCGGGTACGAGGACGAAGCCGGTCGGGGTCGCCTTCAGCAGCGTGAAGCACTGCGACAGGACCCCCGGGCCGACGTGGGTGTCGACCGGCGCGATGATCCCGCCGCCGGTCCAGTCCTTCATGGTTCCGGCGTGCTGGATCACGCAGTCGCCGGTGAGGTCCGAGCCGCACGCCTTGGCCGAGACCGCCCAGAGCAGCCAGGCGTCGAGGGCCTGCAGATGCGCGAAGTCCGGCGTCAGGTGGCTGGTCGTCTTGATGAGCGAGATCGCTTGGCGGACGGTCGGGTTCTGGCTCGCGGCCTCGAAGGGCCAGTACGTCAGGCTGACGTAGGTCGGCGGCAGGACGCCGCTCTTGGCCAGCTGGATCGTATTCACGTTGTAGTTCTGCACGCCGAGCGGCAGCAGCTGCGGCTTGTAGCCGATGTCGTCGAGCGATCGGACGAACGCGCTGATGTCCGGTGACAGCGTGATGATCGCCTTGGCTCCGGAGAGGTTCGCATTCTCCGCGTAGGGACGCCAGTTCGACGGGCCGGTGATGGGCGCCTTCTGGAAATTCACCACCTTGTCGCCGATCGAGGTCAGCGCATCCTGCTGGCGCTCGGCGAACGTATCCAAGCCACCGCCGTTGACCGTGACCATCGAGATGTGCTGGAACGCATCGGGATACGCCTTGCCGAGCGCGCGCCAGGCGCCCGCCGCGACTTGCGGCACCGAGCTGTCGATGACGACCTGCTGGCCGGCGGCAGCCGCCTCCGGTGAGCTGGCGTAAGCAGGGATCTGTGCGAGGTTGCAGGCCAGGCGCGGCTTGACCCCGGCGGCGTCGAGCGGGTTGGCGTTGCCGACGAGCATGAAGTCCGTCTGGCAGGCGTTGATCACCTGCGCGCCGATGTTGAAGAGCTTGGCGTCGCGCTTGGCGAGGACGATCTTGCGGCCGTTGATGCCGCCGGCGGCGTTGCACCAGGTGACGAAGGCTTGACCGACATCGAAGGACTCCTGACCCGCCCCGGGGATCACGGTGTTCGACGGATCGCCCATGGTGCTGATCCGGATCTGGGTGTCAGTGACTCCGCGAGCCGTTGCGCCCTTCGCATTGCCCGGACCGCAGATGCCCTTGAGGGTCCCGAAGTCGCCGGGACCGGGGGCGGCGGCGCTGGCGGAGGACGACGCCGACGCCTTTGCCGAGGCACTGGCGGGAGCCGACGTTTTCGAACCGCCGCTGCGCCCGCAGGCCGACACGCCTCCAAGCGCGACGACGCCCGCCAGGAATGCCATCGCCAGACAACGTTGTCTTGGCACGATCTCCGCCCTTCGGACGCTGGGGAAAGGTAATTAGCCGGATAGCTACGGGTAGTAGCAGCGCATCCTGCTACGATCCGTAGCGCAATTGCAAGGGTCAGTCGCACAAGCGAAGGCGGGAGTGTCGCCATGGTCAGCGCTCGCCTCGAGCGGCTGGACCCGGATCAGGTACTGGCAGCGGCCGAGCGGCTCGTGGCCGCGAACGGCTGGGAGAACCTGACGATGGCGGCGCTCGCGGCCGATCTCGGGGTGCGGCCGCCGTCGCTCTACCGGCACGTCGACAGCCTGGATGCGCTGCGCCGCGAGTTGCGCTCGCGCATGCTCGTCGAGCTGTCGGACGCGGTACGCGCCGCCGTCATGGGAAAGTCCGGCCTCGAAGGCCTGCACGCCCTCACCGGCGCCTATCGCGATTTCGCCCGCGAACATTCGGCGCGCTACCTCGCCCAAGGCACGCTCACGGGCGACGAGGACAGCCGCCGCGAGGGCCGCCGGGTCGGTGAGGCCGGCTACGCGGTATTGAGCTCGTTCGGGTTGAGCGAGGACGAGCTTCCGGTGGCCACAGCGCAGTTGGCCGCGCTCGTGCACGGCTTCGTGAGCCTCGAGCTGGTCCAGACGATCGACTGGGTCGCCGATCCCGACGCCGCGTTCCATGGGCTCGTCGAGATTTTCGCGGCCGGTATCCGGGAGCAAGTGGCGGCCAAGACGCTGGCTGCACGCAGGAGAAGTGGGAAGGGGACGCGATCTTAGATGCGAGGTCTTAGCGGCCGGGTCGTGCTCGTGGCAGGCGGAGCCGGCGGAATCGGGACGGCGACGAGCAAGCGGCTCGGCGAGGAAGGCGCGTCCGTGATGGTCGCCGACCTGAACGCCGACCAGGCCGATGAGGTCGCCGCCGCGATTCGCAGCGCCGGTGGCAACGCCGACTCGATCCCGATCGACCTGCGCGACGAGGACTCGGTGGTGGCCGCCGTGCAGCGGACCGTCGACCGGTTCGGCAGCCTCGACGTGGTGCACGCCAACGCCGCCGACCTCTCCCCCGAGACCATCGGTCAGGATTCCGATGCGGCATCGATCCCGCTCGACGCGTTCGACCGGACCATCGCGGTGAACCTGCGCGGCCACCTGCTGTGTGCCCGTCACGCGATCCCGCGACTGCTCGAGAAAGGCGGCGGTGCGCTGGTCTTCACCAGCTCCGCAGCGGCGTTCGCCGGTGAGCCGGAACGGCCCGCCTATGCGATGGCCAAGAGCGGGCTCGGCGGCCTGGTGCGGCACATCGCGAGCCGCTGGGGCAAGCAAGGAATTCGCGCCAATGCCGTCGCACCTGGCCTGGTCCTGACCGAGACGATCCGCGAATCGCTCGACCCCGCGTTTCGCGACATGGCCCTGTCCGTTACCCGCAGCGCCCGGCTCGGGACGCCGGAGGACATCGCGGCGATGGTCGCGTTCCTCGCTTCCGACGACGCCTCGTGGATCACCGGCCAGGTCTTCAGCGTCGACGGCGGCGCCGTGCTGCGCTGAGCTTCACCCGCGAAGCCGGAAGAAGCGGGGCTTTCGCGTTGCTGTCGCCTGTATGACGTCTTTGACCGACCGCACGATCGAGGCGCTGCGCGCCGAACACGACCTTCTCGCCGGCGTCGTCTCCGGCCTTTCGGGTGTGCAACTCGCCGGGCCCTCGGGCGCCTCGGAGTGGACGGTTGCGCAGGTCCTGTCGCATCTGGGCAGCGGCGCCGAGATCGCGCTCGCGGGCTACCAGGCTGCTTTCACCGGCCGGCCGGCTCCCGGGGACGCCTTCAACGAGCAGGTGTGGGACCGCTGGAACGCGCTCGCCCCGGCCGCCCAGGCCAGCGAATTCGTCGCGCACGGCGAGGCCCTCGTGGCCGAGTTGGAGGCGCTGTCGTCCGAGCAGCGCGAGACCCTCACCCTGAACTATCCGTACCTGCCCGACCCGCTGCCGTTGGGCGCGGCCGTGTCGATGCGACTCAATGAGGCCGCCCAGCACGGCTGGGACGTGCGGGTGGCGGTCGACCCTGCGGCGGCCATCTCCGCGACGACGGCGCGGGTGCTGGCCGAGCACTTCGCCGACGGGCTCGGCTTCCTGCTCGGCTTCACGGGCAAGGCCGACGCCCTGAGCGGGCCCGCCGTCATCGACCTGCAGGGCGCCGGCTTGGCCCTGCGCATCGAGGATCGCGTGCGCCTGTCCCCCGAGGCCGCCGCGTCGACGGCGACGTTCATCGGACCTCTCGAGTCGGCCGTACGCCTGTTCGGCGGCCGGCTCACCCCCAAATACACGCCCGACCACGTCGACGTCGTCGGCAACGTCACCCTGGACGACCTGCGGCGGGTCTTCCCCGGCTACTGAGGCTCGCGGCAGGGGCTGCCCTAGCCGGCCAGGTGCCGCTGGAAGAACCGGACCGCGGACGCCGCCTCGAAGCGCGGCATCGCCATGTGCTTGCCGGCGTTGACGTGCAGCGACTTCTCCGTTGATGTGAACGCGTCGAACAGCGCGAGGCCGCCGTCACGCGGGATGTGCTCGTCATCCCACTGCAGGGCGAACTCGATCGGGATGGTGATCCGCCGGGCGGCCTCGATCAGCGTGGACGGCCAGAACAGGCCGAAGACGGCAGCCTGGATCAGCGGCTCCTCGGCGACGAGCGGCACGCCGATCGCGGTGCCGAGTGTGATGCCCCAGTACCCGACGGGTGCGGCGCCGATCTCTGGCACGGCGAGCAGCCCCGCGAGGAGCGCGCGCCACTCCGGGACGGTGCGGCGCGCGAGGTCGGCGTTGTAGCGCTCGACGATCGGCCCGATCGGTTCGCCCGCCCTTCTCGCCGCGTGCAGAGCGGCGACCTCCTCCTCGTCGTGCGCCGTGCGAGGCCGTGGCCCGTGGCCACAGGCGTCGAGGGCAAGGGCGCGCAGGGCGATGTCGGTGAGCAGCCGGGCGCGGCCCGCCATTGCGGGATGGTGGCGGTGTTGCCTGCCGCCGCCATGCCCGAGCAGGACGATCGGGGTGCCGGGCGCGGCGTGCTCGGGTGCCCAGAGGGTGGCGGTGACGTCGCCGAGCACGAGCTCGCGCGTGGTCACGCCGCCTGCGGTGGTGTGCGAGATCAGGCTCAGGTCGGCCGGGTTCAGGTCAGTCATGGGAGTGCCTCTCACAAGGAAGGACGGCGCTCCCGGCGGCTATCCGGCCGCACGCCCCGTGACGGAACCGGGGAGCACCCACGATGGAACGACGAAGTCGCGCACGGGTCTCACCTCCCTGGGTCGGGTCACGGTCCGAAGGGACGGTACCTCGCCGCCGGCGCTGTTGGCATGATGACGCTGATGGACGACGACAAGGCGCTCTACTTCCCGGACGGCGACGGCTACGTCGCGACGCTGCGCACCCAGGGAGGATGGAACCCGGAGCATCAGCACGGCGGCCCGGTGCAGGCGCTGCTGGCGCGGGCGATCGAGCAGACCCCGACCCTCGTTCCGATGCACGTCGTCCGGCTGACGCACGATCTCTTCCGGCCGGTTCCGATCGGCCCTCGCCTTCGCGTCAGCACCGAAATCGTCCGCGAGGGAAAGAAGATTCAGCTCGTCGACGCGTTCCTGCGGGTCGGCGACGTCGAGCACGCGCGCTCGCGGGCGCTTCGGCTGCGTGACGACGATCTGAGCGACGTGCCGGGCGTCGTCGACACCGCCGAACCGGCTGCGGCGCTGCCCTGGGCCGAGACCTTGGAAGCGACGATCCTGCGCGGAATCGCCGGCCTTCCCGGCTTTCTCGATGCCATCGAGCTCCGCCGCTTCCCCAAACCTGGCGGGCCCGAAGGCGTCGAGGCCACCTGGGTCCGGCTGTTTGAGCCGCTCCTGCCCGGTGAGATCCCCTCGCCGCTGCAGCGCCTTTCGGTCGCCGCGGACTTCACCAATCTGATCGGCGCGACCTTCGACGCCCACAAGATCAGCGGCATCAATCCCGATCTCAACATCCATCTCATCCGGCCGCCGCAGGACGAGTGGATCGCCGTCGTCGGTGAAAGCCGCCTGGGGCTGGCGACCGGGGTCGGCGTCTCGCAGGCCCAATTGCACGACCGCGCCGGGGTGTGTGCCGTCGCGTCGAACAGCCAGCTCCTGCAGCGGCGCTAGCAGCGGCGCTAGATCGCGGCCCGTAGCGCCTCGCGTGCCCTGGCCAGGAAAGCGTTGGGATCGGCTGCCTTGGCTGCCGCGGTCTTCGCCTCGCGCGCCGACGCGTAGCTGACGAAGTCGTCGCTGCCCATCGATGCGACGATCGCAGCGGCCACGTCTTCGGCTGACGCGGGATTCCCGCCCAGCGTGCTCGACGGTTCGTTGTCCGGCTTGTCATCGCTGAACTCGGTACGCGTGGTGCCGGGCACGAACAGCCGGGCGCGCACGCCGGTATTCGCGAGCTCGAGGTACATCGACTCGGTGAACAGTTCGAGGGCTGCCTTGGACGCCGCGTAGGCGCTGACGCCGAAGGCGGCCGAATGCGCGCCCATCGACGAGACGTTGATGATCTCGCCGCTTCCCCGCGCGACCATGCGCGGTAGAAACGCGAGGGCGAGGCGCACCGGCGAGTAGTAGTTCATCGCCATGACGGTTTCCAGATCCGCCGCGGCCATGTTCTGCACGCGTCGGCGCTTGGGCACACCGGCGTTGTTGACGAGGACGTCCACCCCGCCGAACGCCTCGTCCACGCTCGCGGCAAATTTCTCGAGGGCATCCAGCTGCGAGAGGTCGACGACCCAGGAGCGCGTGCTCGGTCCGCATTCCGCAGCCACCTGCTCGAGCCGATCACCCCGCCGCGCGCAGATGCCGACCTCATGGCCGGCCTTCGCGAACGCGACGGCCGTCGCCGCTCCGATGCCGGACGACGCTCCGGTCACGAGCACCTTCATGAGACAACCCTAGGCGGACCCCTTGCGTTCTCAATTAATTACACCGTAATCTACGGCCGCTCGACATCGCTGCGGGCAACGGCCCCGGCTTCGTGCCCCTTTCCGAGGAGCTCCATGGTGAACTCATGCCGCCCGGCCCGCCCCGCTGCGGCCGGGGTCGCCGCCGTGCTCGCCGTCACCGTCGCCGGCTGCGGCCGCTCCTCCTCGGGCGGCGGTTCGAGCACGCCGTCAAAGGCTGCAGCGGCCAGCAGCGCGGCGAGCTCGGCGCCGGCAGGCAAGGGAGATTTCGGCACCCTCAAGGCGATCTGCGGACTGGGCACCCCGAGCGGGCCCACCGGTCGCGGCATCAGCAACACCGAGATCCGCATCGGTGTGCTCGCCGACCCGGGTAACACCGTCGCTCCGGGCCTGGAGCAGGAATTCTTCGACGCGGCCGACGGATTTTCCAAGTGGTGCAACGCGGCCGGCGGGATCAACGGGCGCAAGATCGTGATCGACAAGTGGGACGCCAAGCTCTTCAACGTCGGCCAGGCTGTGACGAGCGCGTGCCAGAAGGACTTCATGCTGGTCGGCGGCGGCAACGCCATCGACGACGCGAGTGTGAAGCCGCGGCTGGCCTGCAAGCTCGCGCAGATCCCCGGCTACGACGTCTCCGTCGCCGCGGCGAACGCCGGCCTGCAGGTCAAGGCGGCCCCGTCCGACCCGACCCAATTCGGCTACGGCCCGCTGCGGCTGCTGATCAACGCCTACCCCGATGCGAAGAAAGGCATGGGCGTAGGCAGCAGCAACATCGCCACGTTGGTCCCGATCGGTAAGCGCACGGCGCAGGCGCTGACCGACAACGGCGCCAAGGTGACAGCCATCCAGGAGAAGCCCGCAACGGTCAACAACTACCGGCCCTACATGGAGCAGCTCAAGAGCACCAGCACCATCGGCCTGTACGAGTTCGAGGGCCAGAGCATCGCACCGGAGATCCAGGCGATGAAGGACATCGGCTGGACCCCCCAGTTCATCTACTACACGTCGCAGTTCTACACGCCGCAGACGGTGCAGGCAGCCAAGTCCCTCGGCACGTTCCCGCCGACGTACGTCGGCCTGTCGCACCTGCCTTTCGAGCTCAGCGACCAGTACCCGATCCTCGCTGAGATCAAGCAGCAGCTGACCGCGGCCGTCGCCAACCCGCGCTTCACGGAATACACCGCCGAGGCCTACAGCGCCTGGTCGCTCTTCGCGCTGTCCGCGACCCAGTGCGGCAGCGACCTCACCTCGGCCTGCGTGCTGGCGAAGGCGGGTGCGCACACCGACTGGACCGGAGCCGGACTCACCCCTCCGGTCAGCACCAGCCCGTCCAACGGCAAGCCGAGCGACTGCTGGCTCGTGATCCGGCTGACCGCCGGCGGCTGGGTCTACGACCGGAAGATCACCTCGCCGGACAACGGGATCTACAACTGCGACCCGAAGAACACCGTTACGGTCAAGAGCTACACCTAGGCCTCGAAGCAGGAGGATCGTCACATGCAGATCGCAAGCGGCCAGGTGGCCGTCGTCACCGGCGGTGCCAGCGGCATCGGGCTGGCGCTGGCGCGCGCGTTCGCCGCCGAAGGCTGCCAGATCGTCATCGCCGACATCGAAGACGCGGCACTGCAGAAGGCAGCGACCTCGCTGCCCGACGGAACGCTGACCGTGCGTACGGACGTCTCGAAGCTCAGTGAGGTCGAAGCGCTGGCGGCAGCGACGCTCGAGCGGTTCGGCCGCGTCGACATCCTGTGCAACAACGCAGGGGTGTCCACCTTCAACGCGATCGAGAACCAGACGATCGACGACTGGCATTGGGTGCTGGACGTCGACCTGTGGGGCGTCATCCATGGCATCCACACGTTCCTGCCCATCATGAAAAGGCAAGCGGGCCCGGCGCATATCGTCAGCACCTCATCCGCGGCAGGGCTGTTCAGCGGCGTGCCCTACATCGGGCCGTATGCCGTCGCGAAGGTCGGGGTCGTCTCGGTCTCCGAATCGCTGCGAGCGGAGCTGGCGATGGCCGGCTCGCCGATCGGGGTCAGCGTGCTGTGCCCGGGCATGACCAACACCTCGGTGATGGAGTCCGAGCGCAACCGGCCTCCGCAGCTGGGCAGCGAGACCCGCACCGAAGACGCCGAAGCCATGCGCCTTTTCATCCGCGACGGTTTCACCGGACCGACCGGCAAGGAGCCCGACGAGGTGGCGGCGATGGTCGTCGGCGCCATCAACAGCGGCCGCTTCTGGGTCATCTCCCACGCCGACCTGCGGCCCACCATCGAGACCCGCTTCAGCGAGATTCTCGCGGCGATACCTGCCGAGTAGCCGGCGTCAGCCGCGGCGGGCCGGAGGCCGGCTCGTCGCCCGGGGACGGCTGGTGCGCTGCTGGCGAGCGCGCTGGGACTCCGGCTCGAGCCCTCCGACGAGCAGGTTCAGGTGCAGCTGGAAGAGCTCGTCGGCTTCCGCCGGCGAGATGCCGTGCGGATCGCTGCCCGGCCGTGACGGCGTCTCCTTGCGCGGCGGGGTGTCTCCGCGGCGCGTCTCGACCGCGACGAACCCCGCCACCGCCCAGATCAGCAGCCGGCACGCCTGCACCGCCGCGTCCTCCGCGAATCCGCCTGATTGCAGCGCGGCGACGAGGGGTTTGGACGCTTCCACATACGCCGCCCGCCGTCCGATGAGCAGCGACGTATCCGACGCACCGCCCAGCCGGTCACGCAAGGCCGTCGCCCATTCGACGGCATACTCGCGCCAGTCGACGTCGGGTCTACGCGGCGGGACCACGTCGGCAAGCAGGTGGTAGGCCATCGCGTCGAGCAGCGCATCCTTGTTGCCGACGCGACGGTAGACGGGCACCGGCGAGACGCCGAGTCGCGCAGCGACGGTCCGCATGCTGACGCCCGGCAAGCCGTCGGATTCGAAGATCTCTAGGGCAGCCCGGACGATTTCGTCGCGGCTGAGCTCGAGCTCGCGGCGACCCGGCATCTCCACCCATCCGACCTGAGGCGGCCTCGGCTGACCGGAGCCAGCTGCCCGCTTGCGAGTTAGGGTCACCGTACCCCGGGCGGTGCAGCCGGCGGCTGACCCTGCTACAAAAGGCCCTCCGAAACAGGAGGCGCGATATGGCAGACGACCGGACTTTGACAGCCGCCGTGGTCGGCACCGGCTTCGGCGTACTGACGCACGTGCGTGCCCTGCAAGCCGCCGGCATCGAGGTGCGCGCATTGATCGGGCGCAACGCCGAGAAGGCGGCCAGCAGGGCGGCCATGTTCGGCATCCCCCAGCCGGCGACCAACTGGGCGGAGACGTTCGCCGACCCGGACATCGACATCGTCGCCGTGGCGACCCCGCCGCACACGCACGGGCAGATCGTGCTGGACGCCGTGAACGCCGGAAAGCATGTCATGTGCGAGAAGCCGTTCGCCAGCGATCTTGCCGAAGCTCGCCAGCTGCTCGCCGCCGCCGAGGCGAACGGCGTCGTCCACATGATCGGCACCGAGTTCCGGTTCGCCGCCGGGCAGGCGCTGCTGACCCGCACCGTTCGCGAAGGCGCCATCGGCGCCCCGGAGTTCGGCCTGTTCCTGCTGCAGATGCCCTCGCTGAACGACCCGAACGCCGGCATTCCCGACTGGTGGAAGGACGCCGGTCAGGGCGGTGGATGGCTCGGCGCACACGGCACCCACGTCATCGACCAGATCCGGGTCACGATGGGCGAGATCGAGGCGGTTTCCGCGACGCTGTCGACACTTTCCCCGCTTCCGGGCATGACCGCCGATGACACCTTCACCGTGCAACTGCGGCTGGCCGGCGGGGCGAACGTGCTGATGCACGGTTCGTGCGCGACCCCCGGCCCGTTTGTGGCGACCTCGAAGGTGGTGGGCGCCTCGGGCGCGGCCTGGCTGCAGGGGGATGAGGTGTGGGTCGACGACGGCACGCCGCACACCGTCCCTGCTCCCCCGGACCTCGTCCCGCTGCCGCCCTCGCCGCCCCCGGCCGAGCTGCTCGACACGACCTACGACATGTGGCACTCGATGGGCATCGACCTCGACCCCTACACCCGGCTGTACGGCGTCATGCGAGACCGCGTGCTCGGCAAGGACGTCCCGGACGATCCCCCGGCGGCGACGTTCGCCGACGGCGTCGCCAACCAGGCCGTCGTCGACGCCATCCGAGTCTCCTCGGCCACGCGCAGCTGGTGCGACGTCGCCGGCTGACTTCCAGCGGGCCGATGGCTTCGACGGCTACTCGGCGTGCAGCGTGCCGCGGACGGTCTCGTCGCCGAACTCCTCGGCGTCCGACGGCCGCTTCCACAGCCGCAGCAGGATGTCGCTCGAGGTGCCGCGCAGCACCGCGTCACCCTTCTCGTGCGCGTGCCGGCACGTGACCTTGCCCTGGGGCCCGAGTTCGAGAAACCACTCCGAGGGCTGCCCCTCGCTCGGGTCGGCGGCGTGCAGATGTGCAGTGCCGACGATGTCTTCCTTGCTCTGTCCGCGGCGCTTCGGTAGCCACATCGTCATCACTTCCTCGATCCCATCGGCGGCCAGCCAGCTCGGGATGGGCTCGGGCTCCCCGCGTGCCGACTCGGCATCCCAGCGGTGCACCGCCGTCTCCTGGGCCATCCGGCGAAACCAGAAGGCGGCGGTATTCGGTTCGTTTCTCGCCCAGTTCCAGCACTCGGCGTGCGGATCGATCTCGGCCAGGGTGAGCAGGAGCGCGCTCAAGCCATCGGCCGCCCACGCGAGCGGGTCCTCGCCCTCGGCCGGGGCGCCGTTGGACTCGAGCGGCTCGGTGGTTCGCGCCTGCCGGCTGACGTAGAACCAGATCCGTCCGATGTGCTGGGCCAGCGTGCGGTTGTCCCAGCCGGGGCAGGACGGCACGGCGGCTTCCGGCGCCGCGCCGGCAGTGGCCAGCAACCTCTCGCCTTCGGTCCGGATCGCCTGCAGGTATGCGTGGTGGGTGGCGGCCATGGCGTCAGTCTGCCCGCTCGGCGGCCAAGCCGAGCGCGGGCCCGGTTCGATACGGGATCTGTTCGGTGAGCGCGATGTGGGTGCTCGTGCGCTGGATCGCGTGCGAGGCGAGGATGCGCCCGAGCACCCGCTGCAGGTGTTCGGTGTCGCGGGCGACGACGCGGCACAGCAGATCCTCCGGCCCGGTGGTACCGAACACCTCCACCACTTCCGGCACGTCACGCAGCACCGCAATCGCGTCGTCCAGCCGTCCCTGCTGAAGCTCGATCGTGACGAAAGCCAGGATCGGAAAGCCCAGCCGCCGCAGGTCAAGGTCGGGACCGAATCCGACGACGACACCGCTGCGCTGGAGCTTGTCCAGCCGGGCTTGAACGGTCCCGCGCGCCACACCGAGCAGCCGGGCCGCTTCCACCAGGCCGATCCGGGGGCGTTCGCGCAGCAGCACGAGCAGCTCCTCGTCGAGCAGATCAATGGTCATTCTGACCAGCCTTTCGCCCGCTTTGGTGGCCGATACTGCCCAGCTTGGCCATGTGCCGTGGGCAGAGTTGCCCCATCTTGCCCGATCTGCTGTCCTAGTTCGACAGGAGGTTGCGCGCCTATGGACGACCGCCCCGGAGCCTGCGATCCGGCGTATCGCGCCCGGCGCAACGCCATCGCGACGCTGGCCCTCCGATGGCAACCCGGCACGCCCGCGCCGCACGTCGATTACGACGACATCGAGCACACCGTGTGGCGCGACGTGGCCCGCGAGCTCGCGCCGCTGCACGAACGGCACGCCTGCGCGCAGTTCCGGCACGGCAAGGAGCGGCTGGCGTTACCGGATACGCGCATCCCCCAACTCGCCCAGGTGGCCGCCGCCCTCGCGCCGCTCACCGGCTTTCACTACATCCCCGCCGCGGGGCTCGTGCCGCTGCGCACCTTCTACGAGAATCTGGCGCGAGGGTGCTTTCACTCGACGCAGTACGTCCGTCACCACTCGGTGCCGCTGTACACGCCCGAGCCCGACGTGATCCATGAGGTCGTCGGCCACGCCAACTGCCTGGCGAGTGAACGGTATGCAGCGCTCTACCGCGCGGCCGGCGAGGCGGCGCAACGCGTTCGGTCGGACGCGGCGCTGGAGTTCGTCTCCCGGGTCTTCTGGTTCAGCCTCGAGTTCGGCGTGCTGGAGGAAGCCGGCGAGCTGAAGGTCTACGGCGCCGGCATCCTCTCCTCCTACGGCGAGCTGGGCGACTACCGACGGATGAAGGTCCGGCCTTTGGATCTTCGCGCGATGGGCCGCGCCGAGTACGACATCACCACCTACCAGCCGACGCTGTACGCCGCGCGCTCCTTCACCCACGTCGAGGACGAGATCGGCGGCTTCTTCGCATCGTGCACGGACGACTCGATCAGCGAACTCCACCACGGAAGGGTCCCCGCATGACCATTGACTTCCCGCTCGAAGGGATCGACGCGGTTCACTTCGCCGTCGGGAACGCCCGGCAGGCCGCCCACTTCTACTCCACCTCGTTCGGCATGCGGGTCACCGCCTACCAGGGGCCGGAAACCGGCGCGCGGGACATGGCCTCGTACGTCCTCGAGTCGGGCAGCGCACGCTTCGTCGTCTCGGCCCCGGTGCATGCAGGCACGCCCCTCGGCGAGCACATCGCCCGCCACGGCGACGGCGTCGTGGACATCGCGTTGCGGGTCCCCGATGCGCAGCGGGCGTACGAGCTGGCTGTCGCGCGCGGGGCGAAGGGGCTGGCTGAACCGCAGATCCACGAGGACGACTCGGGCAAGGTCGTGCTCGCTGCCATCGCGACGTTCGGCGAGACCCGGCACACGTTCGTCGAACGGTCGGCCTACAGCGGCGTGTACCTGCCGGGATATGCCCCGGCGCTGCCCCTGGTTCGGCCACCACGCGAACCCCGCTTCCGCGGGATCGACCATGTCGTCGGCAACGTGGAGCTCGGCCGGATGGACGAGTGGGTCGACTTCTATCGGCGGGTCATGGGCTTTTCGCTGATGGCCGAGTTCGTCGGGGACGACATCGCCACCAACTACTCGGCGCTGATGTCGAAGGTGGCGGCCGATGGCAACCGACGGGTGAAGTTCCCGTTGAACGAGCCGGCGCCGGCCCGCAAGCGCTCGCAGATCGACGAGTACCTGCAGTTCTACGGTGGGCCCGGCGTTCAGCACATCGCCTTGGAAACACACGACATTCTGCGCTCCGTCGACGACATGCGGGTGGCCGGCGTGGAGTTTCTCGACACCCCCGACTCGTACTACTGCGACCCGGAGCTACGGGCGCGCATCGGCGAGGTGCGCGTTCCGGTCGACGAACTCCAGCGGCACCGGCTACTGGTCGACCGCGACGACGAGGGCTATCTGCTGCAGATCTTCACCAAGCCGGTGCAGGACAGGCCCACCGTCTTCTACGAACTGATCGAGCGTCACGGCTCGCAAGGCTTCGGCAAGGGCAACTTCAAGGCGCTCTTCGAGGCGGTCGAGCAGGAGCAGGAAAGGCGCGGAAACCTATGACGTACTACCGCGCCGTCGGCAGCATCCCGCCCAAGCGCCACACCCAGCATCGCGACCCGAGCGGAACGCTGCTGTACGAGGAACTCATGGGCGAGCAAGGGTTCTCGTCCGACTCGTCGCTGCTGTATCACCGGCACCTTCCGGCGGCGATCGTGGCCTCGCGCCCGTGGGAGCTACCCGACTCCGCTACGACGGCGAACCATCCGCTGCTCCCCCGGCACCTGCGGCTGCATGCGCTCTTCCCCGGCGAGGAGTGGAAGAGCGCCGACGTCGTCACCGGGCGCCGGATGGTGCTGGGCAACGGTGATGTGCGCCTTTCCTATGTCGCTGCCGGAGAAACGTCGGCCTACTACCGCAACGCGGCCAGCGACGAATGCATCTTCGTCGAGGCGGGACGGGCGCTTGTCGAGACCACGTTCGGTGCGCTGGACGTCGGCCCGGGCGACTACGTCATCCTGCCGCGCGGCGCAACGCATCGCTGGGTGTGCGAGGACGCCGACCGCAGTGGCCCGCTGCGCGCGTACTGCATCGAGGCGAACAGTCACATCAGCCCGCCACGCAAGCATCTTTCGCGCAGCGGGCAGCATCTGGAAGCCGCCCCGTACTGCGAGCGGGATCTGCGTGCCCCGACCGAGCCGCTGCTGTGCGAAGGCGAGAGCGTCGAGGTCCTGGTCAAGCATCGCGGTACCGGGGACGCTTCCCTAGCGGGCAGCGTCGTCACGCAGGCGAGGCATCCGTTCGACGTCGTCGGCTGGGACGGCTGCCTGTACCCGTACGCGCTGAACGTCGCGGACTTCGAACCCCTCACCGGCCGGGTACATCAGCCGCCGCCGGCCCACCAGGTATTCGAGGGCGACGGCTTCGTCGTCTGCAACTTCGTGCCGCGCAAGGTGGACTACCACCCGCTCTCCATCCCCGCGCCTTACTACCACTCGAATGTCGACAGCGACGAGGTCATCTTCTACTGCGCCGGCAACTACGAGGCGCGCAAAGGCTCCGGCATCGGACCGGGTTCGGTCTCGTTGCACCCCGCCGGCCATACCCACGGGCCACAACCGGGCGCGTACGAGGCGAGCGTCGGCGTCGACTACTTCGACGAACTCGCGGTCATGGTCGACACCTTCCGGCCGCTTGGTCTTGGCGGCGCTGCGGCCGACTGCGAGGACGAGGACTACGCCTGGTCGTGGTCACGCGGCCGATGACAGGGACCTGGCTCGCGGTTGACCCCGGCTCGCCGTTTCCCGTCACGAACCTTCCTTACGGCGCATTCGTCACGACTGACCATGCGCGCGCCCGGATCGGCGTGGCCATCGGCGATTTCGTGGTGGATGCCGGTGCGCTGGCTGCCGCTCTGCGGCTTCCGTACGCAGATGCGCTGACGTCACCGACGCTCAACACGTTCATGGCGCTGGGGCCGGCCGTCTGGAGCGAGTTCCGGGAGTGCCTCACGAGCTGCCTGACCGACGCAGCCCGTCGTCCCGTCGTCGAGCCATTGCTCGTCCCGCTTGCCGCGACCGAACGGCGCCTGGCTTTCGACGTTGCGGATTACGTGGACTTCTACGCGAGCGAGCAGCACGCGACCAACCTCGGCCGCATCCTGCGCCCTGGACAGCCGCCGCTCTTGCCGAACTGGAAGCACCTGCCGGTCGGCTACCACGGGCGCGCCGGCACGGTGCGCGTTTCGGGAACGCCGGTGCGCCGGCCCTGCGGGCAGCGCCTGGCCACGGGCGATGACCACCCGACGGTCGGGCCGAGCCGGCGGCTGGATTTCGAGGCTGAGGTCGGTTTCGTGGTCGGCACCGGTTCGGCGCTCGGAACGCCGGTGCCGATTGCGGATTTCGCCTCGCACGTGTTCGGCGTGTGCCTGGTGAACGACTGGTCGGCACGTGACATCCAAGCCTGGGAGTACCAGCCTCTCGGACCCTTGCTCGGCAAGTCCTTCCTGACCTCCGTCTCACCCTGGATCGTGCCGCTGGCCGCGCTCGAGGCCGCGCGCGTGACGCCGCCGCCGCGTGACCCACCGGTCTCCGCGTATCTGGACGACGGCGGCCAGCCGTGGGGTCTGGACATCAGCCTCACGGTGCGGGTCAACGGAACGGTCGTCTCACGTCCACCGTTTCGCACCATGTACTGGACAGCCGCCCAGCAGCTCGCGCACCTGACCGTGAACGGTGCCAGCGTGCGCACCGGAGACCTGCTTGCCTCGGGTACCGTCAGCGGCTCTTCGCCGGAGCAATACGGCTCGTTCATGGAACTGTCGTGGGGTGGTCAACGGCCACTCAGTCTGGATTCCGGCGAGACCCGCAGCTTCCTCGAGGACGGCGACGACGTCGTCATCACCGCAACGACGCCGGGGCTCGGCGAAACTCCGATCGGCTTCGGCGAGGTTCGCGGCCGGGTGCAGTGAGCACCCCGGATGTGAGGCCCGATGCGGAGGCTTCATCATGTCCAGACATGAGGAGTTCAGGATGAGTGGCGATCTGGACACGAAGGTCGCTGTGGCCCGGGCGCACGCCGAAGCCGAGGGCGCGGGCGACATGGAAGGCACGATGAACACGCTCGGCGCCGATCCGGTGTACGAGCTGCTTCCCATCGGCCGGCTGCTGCGCGGGCGTGACGCCGCCCGGGCGTACTACGAGCATTTCTTCGCCGACTTCGCACCCCGGATCGCCGGCTACACGCTGCGCGCCGAGTGGGTCACCGACGAAGGGCTCGGCCAGGAGTATCAGGTCTACCTCGACGAGCCCGGCGGCCGCCGGCGCTTCGACATCGTCGGAATCCTGCTGTTCGGCGAGGACGGGCTCCTGGCCGGCGAGCGCATCTACGCCAGCGACGAGCTCTTGGGGATGATGGTGGGCCCGCTGCTCGAGCGCACCGAGCCCGTGCCCGTGGACTGAGGGTCGCCGTTGCCGGCAGCGGCGAGCACGCTTCATCAATCACGCCGTGACGGCACCTGGCGGACACGGTCCACTCCATGACCGACGACGATTAGCCTGCGGCAGCCGCCGCCCTGCAGGCCCGGGTCGGCTGTTAACCTTGCGACTGCCGTGACCTCAGCTGCTGACATTCCTGCCTTCATTCCTGGCCGGCGCCGCTTGCCCGTCATCGCGGGAATCGGCCAGGTGGCCAACAAGGATGACGACCGCATCGTTCATCCGATGGAGTTGCTCGAAGCCGCCGCCCGGCTCGCGCTCGATGACGCCGGTATCCCGGCCGCTCGCATCGGCGGGGTGCTCGCCACGCCGCTGTCGGTGTACAGCCCGGACGATCCGAGCCTGTTGCTGGCCGGCCGGCTCGAGCTCTCCGCGGGCCTGCGCACGGTCACCGGCTACACCGGAGCAGCGCCGCAGCACCTGATCGCGCAGGCCTGCCAGGCCATCATCGACGGAGAGGTCGACGCCGTCCTGATTGTCGGCGGCATCGCCGACGCCTCGGTGCGGCGGGCCCGGCGGGCCGGGCTCCCGCTGCCCGCCCCGCCGACGTCGCGCTGGTCGCAAGGTTCGGCACCGCCGATCGATGGGCTGCGCGATTCGCGCCACCTGTACTTCCCGCAGGTGCCCGAAATGGCAGCCGGCGCCGGCATGCCCAGCGCCTACTTCGCGCTGGTGGAAAGCGCGATGGGCCGAGGGAGCTCCCCCGTCGCACAGCGAGAATCGCTGGGCCGGCTGCTCGCCCCGTTCACCGACGCCGCAGCGAGAAGGCCCGACCTCGCCTGGTTTCCGACCCCGCGTGCGGCGGCTGAGCTCAGCACGCCGACGCCGGACAACCGCCTCGTTGCCGAGCCGTACACGAAGCTGATGTGTTCGTTCCCGACGGTCGATCTGGCGGGAGCGCTCGTCATCGCCGCCGCACCCGAGGACTCGACCGCCGTGCGGCCGCTGACCATCGTGCGGGCCAGCGAGGCGCTGCCGCCGTCGGGACGGCCGGTGTACCACCGGTCCGCGGCGCTGCGACGGATCGTCGAGGTCGCCCAGGACGTCTCCGGCATCTCGATGGACGATGTCGCCGCGTTCGACCTCTACTCGTGCTTCCCCGCCGCGGTGAAGGTGGCCGCGGACGCGATCGGGCTCGGCCCCGACGATCCGCGCCCGCGCACCGCCAGCGGCGGCCTGCCCTACTTCGGCGGCCCGGGAGCGTCCTACTCGATTCACGGAATCGCCTGCCTGGTCGAGGATTTGCGAGCGCAGCCGGGAACCTTGGGAGCAGCCGTCTCGCTGGGCGGCATGCTCACCGACTTCGCCCTGGGCGTGTACGCGACGGATGGCGGCCCGTGCGAGGTCCGCGATCTCGGCAAGCACACCGAGCACCCGGTGGAGACGGTCGCTTCGGGCGAGGGGGTCGCGGTCGTCGAAGCGGCGACGGTGCTGCACGACACCGGGCACGGTCCGATCGCGGCTCCGGTCATCGCCCGGCTGCCAGAAGGCACCCGCATCGGCGCGCGTGCCGCCGATCCGGCGCTGCCCGCGGCCCTCGCGGGCCAGCCGTCGCTGATCGGACGCGAGGTCAGGGTGACCACCGACGCGGAGGGGCACGTCACGTACTCGCCGTGCTAGCCCGGGCCCTCAGCGCCCGGCGTGGGCAGCGATCTCGTCGGCGATGATGCCCGGCCCCTGCAGCGGGCCGAAGTGACCGAGGTGATGATGGATGCGCAATTCGGCGCTCGGCAGCGCCGCCACCACGGGCGGGCCCATGTGCGCGAGCGCTGACGCCGCACCCGTGACGACCAGCGTCGGCAGCGTGGCAGGCGCGACGCTTTCCGTGGTGATAGACGCGCTTGATTCGAAGGTTCGGGCCTCGTTCTCCGGCGTGCATTTCAGCCGTACCGTGCCGTCTTCCGTGACGGCGAAGCCGCAATCGACGTAGGCCGCGAGCGATCCGGCGCTGAGCTCGGCGAGGGGCAGCCGGCTGGCGTAGCGCCACAAGGCCTCGGCCTTCGAGGCGAACGTGTCCTGCCTGCGCCGGGCCCCTTCGGCCATCGGATTTCTGCCGGTGCGGCGGGCGGCATCGGCCGGCGGCACGATGATCGGCTCGTAGAGGTACGCGGCGGCGAACAGCGATGCGTCGATCGCTGCGGCCTGCAGGGCCACGGCGCCGCCCATCGAATGACCGACCACGCACGCCAGGGGTTCGGGTGCGATCGTCCGCGTTGCGGAGATCACGTCACCGACCATCGCGCCCCAGGAGAAGTCACCGCCCGGCGGATCGGACGAGTCGCCGTGGCCCGGCATGTCGACGGCCCAGACGTGAAAGCGCTCGGCGAGCGCCTGCGCGAGCGGCTCGTACGCCCGGCCGCAGAAGCCGGTGGCGTGGCAGACGAGCAGCGGCGGACCGCTGCCGCCCAGGTCATGCAGCGCGAAGGCGGAGCCGTCCGGACGGGTCAGGAACGTCGTCGTAGCAGCGTTTTTCGACAAACTCAGCGCTCGCCTGCCCCGGCGTCCACCGGGATCTGTGCAGCAGTCACGTATTTCGAATCGTCACTGGCGAGCCAGGCTACGGTCGCCGAAACGTCTTCCGGCTCGATCATCGGGACCGGCAGCGTGTTCATGAACAGTGGCCCGACAGTGGCCGCCCGCTCCCCCACCAAAGCCATCAGGCCGCCCGCCTCGTTGCCCATCACCGTGTTGACCCCGCACGGATGGATCACGTTGGCGCGGATGTTGTAGTCGCCGTACTCGTGAGCGATCGCCTTCGCAATGCCGATGACGCCGTATTTCGCGGCCGTGTACGACAGCGTGAAGGGCGTTCCCTTCAGCGCGGCGAACGAGCTGGTCAGGATGATCGAGCCGCCCGTCCCCTGCCGCAGCAGATGGGGCAGGATGCACTGCACCGTGTGATAGACGCCGGTCAGGTTGACATCGATGACGTCCTGCCACTGCTCAGGTGTGAGCTCGTGCGTCTTCGCCCAGATCAGGATGGCCGCGTTGGCGACGACGACGTCGATGTGACCGAGCTCGGCGGCTCCGCGGTCGGCGAGCGCAGACATCGCCGACAGGTCGCGAACGTCGACCTGGTCCCAGACGACCCGCCGGCCCAGGGCTTCGACGGTCTTCACCGTCTGCTCCAGCTCACCGAGCGCTGCCGGCGGTTGGACGGCGGCCGCAGTGACGGGTCCGCAGATGTCACTGAGGATGAGGTCGGCGCCCTCGCTCGCGAGCCGGATGGCGTGCGAACGGCCCTGCCCGCGCGCCGCCCCGGTGATGAAGGCAACCTTGCCGGCCAGACGTTCCATGAGTTCCCTTTCAGCTCATCTTGGCGATGACCTCGGCACCGAAGCCGGCAAGACTCTCGGGTGCAGCGAAGTCGCAGAACCACGCGTAGACCCGCTCGATGCCTTGCTCTTCCAGCCGGCCATAGTGCTCGATGAGTTCGGGCCCGGTGCCGATGACGGGCTTGGACCGGCCGAATCGTTTCAACGCAAGCTCGGTGATCTCGGCACGGCTGGCCTCGTCGGGGATGTAAGCCACCATCTGCTGGATCGACGCGCGCGCGTCGCCGACCTGCGGCCGCAGCTCCTGCACCCGGTCGATCGCACCGACGTGCACGTTCCACCAGTCCGCGTAATCCCTCACCAGCGCAAGGGTTTTCGGGCCGGTGCCGCCGATGACGATGGGGATGCGTGACACCGGTACCGCCGCCTGGCGAGCTCCCTTCAGCTGGTGGTACTCGCCATCGAAGTCGACGGTCTCCCCCGCCCACAGCCGGGTCATGACCTCCAGCGACTCGCGCAGCCGGTCGACGCGCCGGCGCGGCTGCGCCGAGCCCACGCCGTAGATGGCGAATTCGGTCGGCACCGACCCCCAGCCGATGCCGAGCTCGTAACGCCCGCCCGAGGCGTTGTCGATCGACACCGCCTCGTTGGCGAGCACGGAGGGCAGCCGGAAGGAGTCGCACAGCACGAGCGAGCTGATCGTGAGCCGCTCGGTATGCGCAGCGATCCAGGTGTTGGTGACCATCGACGAGTACATCGGGGTGTGCTCGGCGAGCGGCGGCGCGAGATGGTCCATGCCGGCGATGCCACCGAACCCGGCAGCCTCGGCAGCACGCGCCCGCTCGATGATGTCGTCGAAAGACATCCGCATCTGCGGCAGGAACACGTGAAACTGCATCTAGTGGTCATATCACCTTGCGGCGGGCGGGCTGCGCGCCCCGCTGGCATCCGGGGCCTGCGCGGCTCGCAGAATGTCTGCTATGACACGACAGCCCGACCCGCTGACTGACGACCCGCGGTTCATCGCGCAGTTCGAGGCCATTCCCAAGCTGACCGCACCCGGCCAGCCGTTCGAGGTGATCGAGGAGGACGTCCTCGGCGAGCGGATGAGCGTCTTCCGCACCCGAGCGCACTCGCTGCGCGAGCTCTTCATGGCGGGGGTCAGCCGTTTCGGCGACGCCGACTGCTATGTCTTCGAGGACGGGCGGCGCTTCACCCACAACTCGCTGCAAAGCCACGTTGCGTCAGTGGCCGCGGCGCTGCGCGAGGACTACGGGCTGGGCCCGGGAGACCGGGTAGCGATCTGCGCCGCCAACTGTCCCGAGTGGCTTCTCACGTTCTGGGCGGCAGCCGTCTCCGGCCTCGTCGTCGTCGCGATGAACGGGTGGGCCACGGGCAGCGAAATGCGTTACGCGCTCGAGCTTTCCCAGCCGTCACTGCTCATCATCGATGAGAAGCGGCTGGCGCGCATGGACGGCGATTTCGGCCTGCCCACGATCGTCGTCGAGCGGGATTTCGCCGACCTGCTGAGCGATCCGGATGCTCCGCTTCCCGACGCGCCGATCGCCGAGGACGACCCGTTCATCATGATTTTCACCAGCGGGACGACGGGGCGCCCCAAGGCCGCCGTCCTCTCACACCGCTCGGTCATCGCGTATCTCATGCTCCAGGGCTTTCTCGGCGTCCTCGGCATGGCGGTGTCGGGCCGGGTTCCGGGGGGCGGCGGACCGCAGCCCAGCCGATTGGCCCCCTTCCCGCTGTTTCACGTCTCCGGCATGAGCAGCGCTGTGTCGTCTGTGATGAGCGGCGTCAAGAACGTGTGGACGATGGGCCGCTTCGACCCGGCAGCGGTGTTCGAGCTCACCCGCCAAGAAGGCGTCTCGTCTTGGGGCGGCAGTACGACGCATGTCTCGCGGTTGCTGGACCATCCCGAGCTGAACACGGTGGCGCCGGAGCAGCTCACCTCGATCGGGGTCGGCGGTTCAGCGACCACGCCCGAGATCATCCGTCGCGTCGAAACGGCCTTCCCGCACCTGACCGGCACGATGTCGACCGGTTACGGTTCCACGGAAAGCGGGCTCATCAGCTGGGCGCCCAACTGGATGCTGAAGATCGCACCCGATTGCGTCGGCACCGTCCTGCCGACGAACCAGGTGCGCATCACCGATGACTTCGGCGAGGAAGTGCCGCCCGGCGCCGAAGGCAACATCGAGATGCGCGGCCCCGCTGCGATGGTCGGCTATTGGCAGAACGACGAAGCGACCGCCAGGACGCTGCTCGACGGCCGCTGGGTACGCACCGGTGACTTCGGGCGCTACTCGGGCGGTGCGTTGTTCATCGTTTCGCGCCGCACCGACCTGATCCTGCGCGGCGGCGAGAACATCTATCCGGCTGAGATCGAGTACCGCCTCGACGAGCATCCGGACGTGCTCGAGTCGGCGGTGTTCGGCATCCCCGATCCCGAGTTCGGTCACCAGCCGAAGGCCGTGGTCGTCATCCGGCCCGAGGCGTCGCTCAGCGACGACGAGCTCCGCCGCTTCTGCGCCGAGGCTTTGGCGTACTACAAGGTTCCCGCCGAGTTCGAGATCCGGACCGAACCGTTACCGCGCAATGCCACCGGCAAGGTCATGAAGCACGTGCTGGCATCACCCTCGGCCACCGTGCTCATCCAGGAGGACGCCTGACACTCGCCGGGCACAGGGCTACCCGCCGGGTGTTGACATCTGCGCGATCCCCATCTACAAGTAGTTACTTGTACAAGCGACTACCTGTGCAAATGGAAGGGACACGCAAATGAGCGACCAGGACTACATGGCCCAGCTGACGCTGAGGGCGCCCGCCGACGCCGTCTTCGACGCGCTGACGACGACGGAGGGGCTTGCCGCGTGGTGGACGCCGGTGACAGGCGATGGACATACCGGCGGCGAGCTGACCTTCAGCTTCAGCCCGGGAGCGGAAGCCGTGATGCGGGTCGATGCCGCCGAGCGGGGGGTGGGAGTGCGCTGGACCAATGTCGCGTGCCAGGTCGAGGATTGGGTCGGCACGACGCTGCATTTCGACCTGACACAGGCCTCGAACGGCGCGACCGCGCTGCGTTTCCGCCATGCGGGGCTGACGCCACGGCTGGAATGCTTCGCCGACTGCAAGAGCGGCTGGGACCACTTCATGACGAGCCTCGCGGCCTACGCCGAGACGGGCGTCGGACACCCGAACCGTTCGCCGGCCGACCTGGCGCGCCGCGAAGCGCTGGCGCGGCAGCGCGAATCAGCAAATGCCGGCTGATCAGGCAAGCGCGGTGCTGCGCGCGCTCGCCGACCCGCAGCGTCGCCAGATCCTGCGACTGGTGCGGGGCGGCGAGCTCGCCGCCGGCCAAATCGCGTCGCATTTCGACGCCACGCAGCAAGCGGTCAGCCATCACCTGCAGGTGCTTTCCCGGGCCGGCTTGGTCAGTGAGCGGCGCGACGGCGTCCGGCGGCTGTACGCGCTCGATCCGCACGCCCTGGATCCGGTGCGCGAGGTACTCACCGAGCTGTGGCCGGCGGCCCTCGATCGGCTGAAGTTCGTCGTCGAGGAGGACCAGCAGAAGCAAGCCGTCAAGCCGAGGAAAGCGAGCCGCAAGCCATGAGCGCGCCCGACGTCCTGACGGCATCGGTGCGCATCAGCGCGGCTCCGGACGTCGTCTTTCCGTACTTCACCGATCCGGCCCTCATCGTCCGATGGCTGGGCGATTGGGCCGAGCTGACCGCCGCGCCCGGCGGGACGTTTGCGCTCGACATGAACACCGTTCCGATCCGTGGTGAGTATGTCGCGGTCGAGCCGCCGCACCGGGTGGTTTTCACCTGGGGTGTCGCGGGCCGGGATGGGCTGCCGCCCGGCTCGACCACCGTCGAGGTCCGGCTCACCGCGGACGGTGGCGATACCGTCGTCGAGCTCTTCCACTACGACCTTCCTGCCGATCAGCTCGACAGCCACCGCGAAGGTTGGGAGCTCAAGCTGGCCACGCTTGCGGTCAGCGTTCCCGGCGGCTGCGCAACCGGGAAAAGATCTTCATGATCGGTCTCAGCGCCGGCGCGGCCTGCGCCGCGCCCAGGCGGGCACCCAGATCTCGCTGTCCGGCGGCGGCGGCTTTGCATTAGCGATGAACGTGCGCAGCACCGTCAACGCGGGATGTGGGTTGTCGTCGCGCCAGATCAGAGACATCGGATAGACGGGTGCCGGGTCGCGGATCGGTATGCGGCGCAGGTCGTAGCTGTCCGGCCACAGGTAGCGCGAGTGCTCGCCGACGCGGTCAGCTACCTGCTCTCGGCCCTGGGGATCAAAGCGATCGGCGGCGACGAGCCGCGGCCGGCGGGCGACGCCGCTCCTGCTCCCCCGCCGCGAAACCGTCCAGCTGCCCGGCCCGCGAGTGCTGCCGCTAGCTCGCCGGAGCCTGTGCTGGCGCTGCGCTGAGGAAACGAACGACAGCCTCGGTGAAGGCGTCGTTGCGGTCACCGGCCACCATGTGGCCGGCGCCGGATACGTCGGCGAACTGCACGCTCGGGTGCTTGCGCAGGAACTGCTCGGCCTTGGCTTCGCTGACCAGGTCGCTGACCCGTCCGCGCACGAGCAGCATGGGAACGCCGCCGTGCGCGATGACGCTCACGGCGGCATCGAGGCGCGCGACGTCGGTGATCTCGTTCGGGCCGAGGTCGGCATCACCGCCGATGAATTTCGGGTCCCAATGCCAGAACCAGCGACCGTCGCGCTGCCGGAGGTTCTTGCGCAGCCCGGAGAGATCGGACGGTCGCGGCCGGTGCGGGTTGTAGGCCGCGATCGCATCGGCGACCTCTTCGAGCGACCCGAACCCCTCGGTCACCTTGTCGGCCATGAAGGCCTGGATGCGGTCGGCCCCACCCTGTTCCATGTCCGGAACGATGTCGACCAGGATCAGCCCCCCGAGCAGGCCCGGATGCACTTCACCCGCCAGCAGTATCGAGGTGAGACCGCCAAGTGACGCGCCGACGACGACCGGCTTGCCGGGGAGGCCCGTGAGCGCTCCCATCGCCGCGTCCAGGTCGCGGGCGAACGCGCTGAGCCGGTAGTCGCCGTCGGGAGCCCAGTCGGACTCGCCGTGCCCGCGGGCGTCGAGGGTGATCGCCTGCCAGCCGCGTTCGGCAACGGCGGAAGCGGTGCCACCCCAGGAGTAGCGGGTCTGGCCGCCGCCGTGCAGGAAGACCACCGCCGGCGCATCCGGCTGCCCGCGCCGATCGCCGCGCAGGACGATCCCGTCTGCGCCGGTGAAGGTGAAAGGAGCCGGTTCGGACCGCATCGCCTCACGTTAGCGGTGAGCCCCTTCGATCGCGGCGACGACCCTCACCCCGCGTTTGCGGCGAACTCCCCCACCTGCGCAGCGATGGTCGCAACGAGTTCGTCGTCGGCAGCCAAAGCCGGATCGAGCTTTCCGACGATGCGCCGGGTGGCTTCGGGTATCGGGCCGGACGCTGCCGCCTCGATATCCGGCGCTTGCACATCCGCCACCGGTGCACCCAGGCCCCGAAGATGGCAGACCCAGGCGGCCAGAATGCGCGTCGCAGCAAGGGGAATCTGACGTCGTGCCCGCTCTGCTCGCAACACCGGCAGGACGCGCATCGGCAGCTTCTGCGATCCGTCGGCGGCAATCTGGGCCAGCTGGTGTCGGATTCGCGGATTGGCCCACCGGTCGAGCAGCGCGCGGCAATAGGCCCCGACCTGATCCGACGTCTGGGCGAGATGTGGCGCGGCGACGGCCCACCACTGCTCGACCCACTCGCGGCAGGCGTCATCGCCGATCGCCTCGGAGACGGTCGCCCACCCGCGGATCGAGCCGGCATACGCCAGCAGGGAGTGGGCGCCGTTCAGCATCCACAGCTTGCGGTTCTCGTAGGGCGTCACATCAGTGGTGACGATCGCGCCGGCGTCCTCCCACCGCGGCCGGCCCGCCGGGAAGTCCCCGGACAACACCCACTCGCTGAACGGTTCGGTGACGACGGGGCAGCCATCCCGCCAACCCGTCGCTGCCAGGACGGCATCGGATTCGCCGGCTTCCGTCTTCGGCGTGATGCGGTCGACAGTCGTCGACACGAACGAGACGTTCGCGTCGATCCACTGCGCCAGTGCCGGGTCGGTACGCTGGGCCGCCTCCCGAACGATGCGCGCGACGAAGGCGCCATTGCCGGCGATGTTGTCGCAGGGCACCACCGCGATCGCACCGGCGTCAGCCTGGCGGCGCGCGGCAAACCCGGCCAGGAGCCGGTCCGCCACCGTCCCCGCGTAACCGGCTTCCGTGACGGTCAGCGTCACGGCCGCGAGCTGTGCCGAGCGGAAATATCCCCGCCACGCTTCGCGGTCGTCTGCGGCATGCGCGCGCGACACGCTGCCGATCACCTCGTACCGGTCGGCCTCCTGCCCTCGGGTGACGAGCGTGTAGAGGCCGTCCTGCCGATCCAGCCGGGCAGCGAGGTCGGCGCTGCGCCCGGCGAAGGCGGCGTAACCCCACTCCTCGCGATCGCCGGAATGCTCGGTGTACCAGGCCTGATGGGCGCGAAAAAAGTTGCCGAGCCCGAGATGCAGCAGGCGTACCGCAGGCGCGGGCCGTCCGTGGCCGGCGGCGCGGGACAGCCCTTCCGGCGTCAAAGTTTGAACACCGCTTGCGGTTGCCGGCTCGCCAGCTCGACCGCGGTTTCGACGGCTTCGGCTTCGCTGAGCCGGTGCTCGGCGACGAGCCCGGCGAGGTAGCCGGCATCGACCCGGCGTGCCATGTCGTGGCGAGCCGGTATCGAGCAGAAGGCGCGGGTGTCGTCCACGAATCCCGACGTGCGCGAGAACCCCGCGGTTTCGGTGACGGCCGAGCGGAAGCGCCGCATCGCCTCTGGCGCGTCGAGGAACCACCACGGAACGCCGATGTAGAGCGCCGGGTAGAAGCCGGCCAGCGGGGCGAGTTCGCGTGACCAGACCGTCTCGTCGAGCGTGAAGACGACCAGATGAAAACCCGGATGGGTGCCGAAGCGGGCCAGCAGCGGCTGCAGGGCTGCGGTGAATTCGACATTCAGGGGGATGTCGGATCCGGTATCGGGACCGAATCGCTGCACCGTCGGCGGATGATGCCCGCGATGCACGCCCGGATGGAGCGTCATCACGAGCCCGTCGTCGCACGACATGCGTGCCATCTCGAAGACCATGTGCCGGCGGAACGCAAGACATTCGGCTGCCGTCGCTTCTCCGGTGCGCGCCGCCGCATAGATGCGAGCCGCCTCGGCCGTCTCCAAGGGGTCGGTGCGCGCATCGGCGTGGCTGTGATCGGCCGATACCGCGCCGTGGGCGACGAAATACCGGCGGCGTTCCTCCAACGCCGCGAGGTACCCGGGATAGCTACCGACATCCCGGTCCGCGGCACGAGCAAGACGATCCAGTGCAGCCGGCCAGGCCGGCTCTGCGGGTTCGAGATACCGATCGGGCCGGAACGTCGGGATGACCCTGCCGTACCAGCTCGGATCGGCCTTCAACGCTTCATGGGTCGCGAGGTCGGACGCCGGATCATCGGTCGTCGCCAGCACCGAGATGCCGAACCGTCGGTAGAGCGCGCGGGGCCGGTAAGCATCCTCGGCCAGCCGCGCCGACAACGCGTCGTACAGCCGGTCAGCGGTCTCGGCGGACGGAGATTCGGTCACGTCGAAGATGCCGGCCAGTTCGGCTTCCAGCCAGTACCGCACCGGAGTGCCGCGAAAGACGTGCCAGTGCTCGCAGAGCAGCCGCCAGGCACGTCGCGCCGCGGCTTCGGTCAGCGGGCCCTGGCCTACGCCGAGGTCTGCGAGAGCGACTCCGTCCGCGTGCAGCAGCCGGGTCACATAGTGGTCCGGAGTCACGAAAAGCGTTGCAGGATCAGGGAAAGGCTCATCGCGCAGCAGCAGCTGCGGATCGACGTGGCCGTGGGGGCAGATCAGCGGCAGGTCGCGAACCTGCTCATACAGGCGCCGGGCGATCGCGCGCTGCCCCGGCTCCGCCGGAAGCAACCGATCCGGATCCAAGGACAGCTTCGCCGCACCCACGCACGTACTGTTTCCTTTCGGAAGGTCTGACGCAAACCGGCTGGCCCGGGGGTTCACATGACGACGATGCCGCAAACGCTCGCGACCGTCGGCGCCCCCGATGTCGTGCTGGGCCACCGGCAGATCGACAGTTTCATCCGCGAGCAGCTCACCGCCGCCGATCTCGACGGCCGCAGCGTCTGCGTCCTGGTGCCCGATGCGACCCGGAGCTGTCCGCTGCCGGACCTGCTTTCCGCGGTCCATGGCGCGCTGCACGGCCGGGTCAGCCGGCTGACCGTCCTCGTCGCCCTCGGCACGCACGCCGCATTGAGCGATGACGCGCTCGCAGCCCATCTGGGATACCCGCCGGGTGCGGGCGGAACGCGCTACCCGCAGACGTCGATCCTGAGCCATGCGTGGTGGGAACCCTCGACCTTCGTCGACGTCGGATGCCTTACCGCAGAGCGGATCGCCGAGCTGTCCGGAGGGATGCTGCGCCACAGCGCGCAGGTGCGAATCAATCGCGCCGTCGTCGAGCACGACGTCACGCTGATTCTCGGCCCGGTCTTCCCGCATGAGGTGGTCGGCTTCTCCGGCGGCAACAAGTACCTGTTTCCCGGGGTTTCCGGCCGTGACCTGATCGACCTGTCGCATTGGCTGGGTGCACTCATCACCAACGCCGACATCATCGGCATGCGCGGCATCACGCCGGTTCGCGCGATGATCGACGAGGCGGCGGCGATGGTGCCGGGCCAACGGCTCGCGCTCTGCGTCGTGACGGCGCCCGGCGAGAACGCCTTGCATTTCATGGCGTTCGGTGATCCGCAGCAGGCGTGGGCGGCGGCGGCTGACGTGTCAGCCGAGACGCACATTCGCTACCTCCCGGCCCCTGCCCGGCGCGTGCTGTCGGTGATTCCCGAGAAGTACGACGACATGTGGACCGGCGCCAAGGGCTTCTACAAGGTGGAGCCGATCGTCGCTGACGGCGGAGAGGTCGTGCTCTACGCCCCGCACATCCGTGAGGTGGCGGCCACGCATCCCGCCATCGAGCAGATCGGCTATCACTGCCGCGACTACTTCCTCAAACAGTGGGATCGCTTCAAGCACCTGCACTGGGGCGATCTCGCGCATTCGACCCACTTGAGCGGCGCCGGAACCTACGACGAGATCCACGGGGAGCGCCGCCGGGTCATCGTCACTCTGGCGACCGGTATCCCGGAAGACGTCACCCGACGTATCAACCTGAATTACCGCGACCCGGCGACGATCGATGTCGAGGCCTGGCGCGCCGATCCCGATGCGCTGGTGGTCCCGAACGCGGGTGAGGATCTCTACCGGCTCCGCTAGCGCCTCACCCCAGGATGGCGGCGTAGGCGTCGTGATCGGCGGTGGCCGTTCCGAGCCGGGTGAGCAGCTCGGTCGTGATCGGCGGGTCGACCTTGAGCGTGATGCCCCACAGGAAGAAGCCGTAGACGATGCCCCGACGCACTCCCCGCCAGGCGTCGTCCCATGAAGGCGGGGTCACTCCTCCGGCGGCGAGCTCGGCGAGATAGTGCCGCAGGAGGTCATTCTCGCAGCGGCGGCGATCGTCGATGGTGAGCGCTGACGCGAGGTGGTAGCCGACGTCGAAGTACCACGGCCCCCGTTGCACGATCTGCCAGTCGACGAACGACGGCAAGCCATTGCCGTTCAGATACAGATTCCCTACGTGGGCGTCGCCGTGGATCACCGTCCACGGGCTCTCGGTCTTGGCGTCCTGTGCCAGCCTGCCGAGCGCATCCAGCAGGCGTTGCGCGTCACGCACCCCTTCCGGCACGCCGGCGCCGATGGGACCGTCGAAATTGAAGCGAATGTCGTCGACGCCGCGATGTAGCAGGTAGCTCTCGAGCCGGGAGTCGAGCCACGCCGCCTGGGCGTACGCCGGGTTCAGCCACGTCGCCGAGTGCAGCTTCGCCAGTTCCCCCAGGCTTTCCGCGGCCTGCTCCGGCGAGTAGTCGCTGAGCGCATCGAGGAACACCGCGCCTTGCGGCACCACGTCCTCGGTGATGAGGACGCCGTGACGCGTGACGGGGTCGACGTCGGCATAAACGCTCTTCAGCACCCGCATCCCGGTGGCGTCCGCCGCGTCGCGGTAGAAGTACGCCTCAGGTTCGCCGACCTGCCGGAAAGCCTTCCCGACCTCGCTGAAATACCCTTTGCCGCAAAGGTCGGGCGACAGCCCTTCGGGGATCCCTCCCGCGCACTCGATGTGGAAGCGTGCGTTGGTCGCCACTCGGCTGATGACCGGCCCGGGAGTCACGGCCGTCACCTCGATGCCGGGGAAGCGCGGCGCCAGCGCGGCAGTGAGCCACCGCGGGGACTGCAGCGTCTCGAGCGTGTCGGGTACCGGAACGCTCATGCCGGCAGGCTTGTGCTGGGATCGAGGACGACGACCGGAATTCGCCGCTCGGTCCGGGATTGGTAGACGTTGAAGTTCGGCCAGATGCCGGCCATGAGCGCCCACAGGCGCTCCCGCTCGTCACCTTCCGCGGTGCGGGCGCGCGCCGCGAAATGCCTCGGACCCACCTGCACTTCGACCGCAGGGTCGGCCGCGAGGTTGTGGTACCAGTTCGGATGGGTGGGCATCCCGCCCTGCGAGGCGATGACCACGTAAGCATCGCCGTCCTGGCCGTAGATCATGGCTGACTGCCGCGTCTTCCCCGACGTGCGGCCGGTGGTCGTGAGCACCAGCGTGTGGACCCCGCTCCACTCGTGGCCGACCTCGCCGCCGGTCTCCAGGTAACGCTTGACGTGCTCGTCGCCGACCAGTGTGAGGTCGGGTGACGTGTAGCCGGACTCAGTCACCGCGTGACCGTAACAGGTGCCCCGCGAAGGTCAGAGGTGGAACGCGGCGCGCATCGAGGTCGCCGTTTTCGCTCCGGCCAGCAGCGGCAGACCCAGCGTCTCCTCGGACAGGCGCAGCAGCGAGTAGTGGTTGAAAACGGTGGCGCTGGTCGTCCCCGGCTTCACCTCCGGCGCGACGACGAGTGCCGGCGCCCGGTTGTTGTTGCCGTTCTTGGTGTTCTTGTCGGTGTCCCAGGTGATGACGAGGATGGTCGAGCCCGCCTGGTAGCCCGCCGAGTTGATGACCTTCGGCACGAAGGCCTTCAGCCACGCATCGCCCTGCGCGACCGTCCCGTCATGCATGTCGTGAACCATGTTCGGCGTCACGAATGTGTAGCGCGCGGCGAAGGTCGGCGCGCTCGGCAGCGGGACGTTCTGCTTGGCGCACTGGGCCGCGATGGAGGTGTAGTACGGAGCCGGGTTGTGCTTGGTCATGTACGGGTAGGCGTTCGCCTTGTCGCAGGCCTTGGGCATCGACTCCGACAGCGACTGCCACGATGTTCCGGTCTGGCTGAAGATGCTGGCCGCAGTGATCGGATGGGCGGCCGGCAGGTTGTCGTCGTGGATGCCGTAGGTCGAGCCGGACGTCACGGCGAGGTAGTTGGGCATCGACGGGTACGTGATGCCGTGATACTGCGTCGCGAGCCCGCACGACTTCGCCAGGCTGTTCAGGTACGGCGCGGACGGACTTCCGATGATCTGGCTGTAGTCCTTGTTTTCCATGAAGATGACGACGACGTGGCTGTAGGTCGCGCGGGGGGCCGAGCCTGCACACGGATGAGCCGGAGTGACCACGGCGACGGCCGGGGCCGCCGGCGTTGCGCACGCCAGCGGAAGGGCCACTGCCGAGACCGTGGCGGCGAAAAGCACGCGCCGCCGAAACCGGGTCAGTGCTTTCGTCAACATTCTCAAAACGGTAATCGGATTCGGACGGCGGCGTTAGCCGAATGGTCTCGGCTTATGACCAAATTCGCCTGAATGGTCGACGAACATCACACGACCCGGGCCGCGTCTGGCCTACCCGCACACACCCACATCGATTTTTCACAATCAGTGCTTACCGGCCAGATGGCCAGGTTATCGTCCTCCCGACCGCGGAGGAGTGGCCGATTTCCATGCAGCGTGAGGGGGTGCCCCGCTCGGTGGGCGGTGGCCGCCAGCAGTTCACGTGCTCCACGGCCGCCTGCCCAGACGCGGTCTGGTCGGCGCTCACCGATCCCGAGCAGACAAAGGCCTACCTCTACGGACTCGCCGCCCACTCGTGCTGGCAGGCCGACGCGACGATCGAGTTCCGTCACGAGCAGCACACGCTCCATGGCCAGGTGATGTACGCCGAGCCGCCCTGCCGGCTCTCGTATCTGCTGGCAGCCGGCCCGGAGGATCCGCCGACTTACGTCACCTGGCAGATCCGGTCATCGCCGGACGGATCGACGATCCGGCTGCAGATCGACGAGACCGGGACGGCCGACACCCTCGAGGAAGCCGAGGACACCTGGCTTCCGGTGCTGGCCGCGCTGCAACGTCACCTCGAGCGCTGATCACAAGCGTTCGCCGGCTCGGACCGGCGCCCCGAACGTATTGGTGCGAGGAGCGAGCGGGCACAGCCACTCCGGCGAGTAGCGGCACGACGGGTGGTACAGGAAGTTCAGGTCGATCACGAGCCCCCTTGCCGTGCCTGCGAGGTCGGCGCCCTTGGCCGTGTCCAGCAGATATCGGCCGCCACCGTAGCTGGTGTCGCCCGCCGTGCCGTCCCGGATCGGCAGGAACAGGCCGCCCGCATACTGCTGCAGCCACCAGACGTCCACGGTGGCCGAGATCGGCTGCGGGATCGTCACCCGCCCGACGAGCCGCATGACCGTCGTCCCGTCCTCCCCGGTCGGCAGGCTCAGCTCGACGCGTTTTGCCACGGGCTCGAGGGGCAGCTCGAAGCGCAGCTCCGGGTCGTAGGGCCAGACCGGAATTCCTTGGGCCCGCAGCGGATCATCCGGCGACAGCGGGCTTTGCGAATGGTCGCGAAACAGCGCATCCCGGCCGGCTCGCCAGAGCGCGTGGCCCTGCTCGGGTGACGCCGCGTACCGCACCCTGGCGTAAAGCTCGCTGACCCGCCGGCGCCAGTCGGCGAGTTCGAGCTCGCTGACATCCGCGTGCATCGGAACCGTCACGCCGCTCCTGCAAGCCATCGGTTGCTGAAGTCCTGCTCCTGCGCCGTGGATTCGTTGAAGTTCCCCGCGGCCAGCTTTTCCAGCTTGCCGCCGACGAGCGGTAGAGAGGCCTTCGCCACGCCGGTGATCTTCTCTACGCTCCCGGCCTTCCCCGCTTCCAGCCGCATCGTCCCGGACAGGTGAATCGGAATGCCTTTGATGTCCACCTTCCAGGTCCCCGTCCGCACGCCGTTCTTCTCCGGGCCCCATTCATCGGTCTGGGTGACCGTGTTCGTGGGTGTGAGCACTCTCTTGAGCACACCTGGCACGTCGACCGTGACGGTGCGCCGGGTCACGATTCGCACGGTCTTCCCATCGGCCCCCGGACCGCACTCCACGACCTCGACGCGGGTGTGCCCGGCGTCGACCAGCTTCTGCCGCTGGTATTCGGGATCGGTGAACATCGCAAAGACCGCGCTGGGATCCGCCTCGAACCGGTACTCCGTCTGCAGGTCCACTTTCGGCTCCCGACGATGGGCGATACGACTCGGCCAAGAATGTCCCCGGTCCGCTCGGCCCGCAAGATCTGGTGCCTGCGGCAGCCTTCGCCCGGCCGAGGGCCTACGGTCATCTCATGCGCGTGGACAGCTTCCGCTTCCTGCCTCGCAGCTTCGTGCCGCTGTACGAGAACGCCGCGCCCATCGACGGTGAGCAGGACGTCGTCTGGGCACCGTTCGAGCCGCGGCTGGCCGACGCCACTATCGCGCTGCTCTCCTCCGCCGGACTCTCGGTGGCAGGCGAGCAGGAGCCTTTCGATCTCGAACGCGAACGGCGCGAGCCCACGTGGGGTGATCCGACGCACCGGGTGATCCCCGACGACATCGGGAGCCGCCCGCTGGCCATGAGTCACCTGCACGTGAACAACACCGACACGCTCGCCGACCGCAACGTCGCACTGCCCATCGACGTGCTGCGCGCCCTGGTGGCCGAAGGGACGGCCGGCGCGGCAGCCCGGTCGCACTTCTCCGTGATGGGTTACCAGCAAGCCGGTTTGGGGGTCTGGCGTACCCAGACGGCGCCGGCGATCGTCGACGTGCTGCGCAGCGAAGGCGCCGACGGGGTGATCCTGGCACCGGTTTGACCGGACTGCTGCCGGAACGTGCCCGTGCTGGCACGACGAATCGAGGCCGCAGGCATTCCGACCTGCGTCGTGACCATGATGCCGCAGACGGCGTCGGCATTGCTCGCGCCGCGCATCGTCGGCGTCGAGTTCCCGTTCGGCCATCCTTTCGGCCGTCCCGGCGATCACCGTACTCAGTCCCACGTGCTGACCACCGCGTTGCGGGTACTCGCCGGCGCCGACCGGCCGCAGACCCGAATCGACATCGACCTGGAATGGCCGGAGCCACGCGGGCAGGCCTACAAAGCGTGGCAGCCCTCCGAGCCGAGCCCCATCGTTGCGGCGATGCTGAACCGGCAGGGCTCCCAAACTCAGTGATTGACGGAGATGTTTCCGCCGTCGACGACGATGTGGGTTGCGGTGATGAACGACGCCTTCGGGCTCAGCAGGAAAGCGACAGCGTTGGCGACCTCGACCGGCTGACCGAGACGGCCGAGCGGCGCGGCCTTTTCGAAGTTCTCGCGCCCGGCCGGCCCCTGCAGCGCGGGCGCCAGCATCGGCGTTTCGATGAATCCGGGACACACGGCGTTGACCCGGATGCCCTCGGGCCCGAGCTGGTGCGCCATCGAGCGGGTGACCCCGAGCAGCCCCGCCTTCGACGCGCAATAGGCAGGAATGGCGGCGTTGCCCACCAGCCCTTCGATGGAGCTGATGCCCACGATGGCGGGGTTTTCGGCCGCCCGCAGGTGCGGCAGCAGCGCCTGCGAGAGCAGCGGATACGCGCGCAGGTTGACATGGAGCACCGCGTCCCAGGCCTCTGCGGTCAGCATGCCCAGTGGCTCCACCCGCACCACTCCGGCCGCATGCACCAGACCGTCGATGCCGCCCATCGCTTCAGCTGCCGCGGCGATGGCCTCGTTGACGGCGGACTCGTCGGTGACATCCAGCTGGCTGAACGGGACACCGAGTTTCTGGGCAGATTCGGCCACCAGCGGCTGAAGGTCCCACAAGCAGACCTTGCGGCCCTCGGCGGCAAGCACCTCGGCACAGGCCAGTCCGATTCCCGACGCGCCCCCGGTGACGACTACTCCACTCATCGCTGGACTCCACTCATTGGCCTTGCGCTCCTACTCTCGTGCGAACGGTGATTTCCGGCCGTTCCGGTCTGGCCTCGGCCTGCGCTGCTTCCGTGACGCCCTCACCCATGCTGCACGACGTCGTCCGGGAGCCGGCGGCCTCCTGACCCCGGTCAGCGGCCGGTCCAGCGCGGCGGCCGCCTCTCGAAGAACGCGGCCAGGCCTTCTTTCACGTCCTCGGTCTGCAGCAGCCGGGCGTGCGCGGCATCGCTGCGCTCCCAGTCGTCCTCGTCGTTGTCGAGCACGCCATGGTTGGCCATCCCCATCGACTCGCGTACCGCGAGCGGCGCGTTGTTGCACACGCGCTCGGCCAGCCCCAGCGCGCCGGCGAGCGCCTCCCCCGGCTGGGTCAGCAGGTTGACGAACCCCAGCCGCTCCGCCCGCTCGGCCGGGAGGTTCTCCCCCGTCAGCAGCATCTCGCGGGCCACGTTGAGCGGAAGCGCGTGGCTGATCCGGAACGCGCCGCCGAAGTCCGGCATCAATCCGCGTTTGACCTCCGGCAGCCCGAACACCGCGTTCGTCGCCGCGACGACCAGATCGCAGCACAGCACGAGCTCGAGGCCACCCCCCAGCGCGAACCCTTCCACAGCGGCGATCAGGGGCTTGGTACGGCGGCGCGTGATGAGCCCGACGAGGCCACCGCGCTCGGTCGGCGGACCCGGGCCGATCGTGAGGTCGGCGCCGGCGGAGAAGTAGCGCTTGCCGCCGGTCAGGATGCCGCACCAGATCTCGGGATCGTCCTCGAGCCGGTTCATCGCGGCATCGAGCGGTGCGGTGATGTCCGGATTCAGCGCGTTGCGCTTGGCCTCTCGCGAGATCGTCGCGATCAGCACCCTGCCGCGAACCTCCACCTCGACCGTCATGGTTGGGTTATATACGGTCGGCGAGAACGCGTGTATCAGCAACCGGAAGAGAGATTTCAGCGTGGAGATCAGCGGCAAGAAGGCCATCGTGATCGGCGGAGCGTCGGGCATGGGCCGGGCCACGGCCGAGATGCTCGCCGAGCGAGGCGCCCTCGTCACCGTGCTCGACCGGCCGGGATCCGGCGGAGCCGAGGTGGCCAAGAGCTTCGGCGCCTCGTTCCACGAGTGCGACGTGACCGACTTCGCCGGCACCGAGCACGTGCTCGCGGCAGCCGTGGAGGAGCTCGGCGGCCTACACGTCACGGTGACGACTGCCGGCGGCGGCATCGCCAAGCGCACGCTCAGCAAGTCCGGCCCGCATGACCTCGAAAGCTTCCGGGGCGTACTCGATCTGAACATCGTGGCCACGTTCAACATCAGCCGGCTGGCCGCGGACTACATGAGCCGCAACGAGCCCGAGGACGACGAGCGCGGCGTCATCATCAACACCGCGTCCATCGCCGCGTTCGAAGGACAGATCGGGCAGGTCGCCTACACCGCCGCGAAGGCCGCGATCGCCGGGATGTGCCTGACCATGGCCCGCGATCTCGGGTCGCTGGGCATCCGGGTGCTCGCCATCGCTCCGAGCCTGTTCTCCACCGGTATCACCAAAGGCATCCCCGACGAGATGGCCGAGGCGCTGGTACGTGATGCCGCGTTCCCGAAGCGCCTGGGCCGCCCGGAGGAGTACGCCAAGCTCGCGTGCGCCATCGTCGACAACGCGATGCTGAACGGCCAGTGCATCCGGCTCGACGCGGGCCAGCGGTTCGCCCCGAAGTAGCCGAGGTGCCTGCCGAGCCCGCACCGCAAGCGGTGTCGGCGTCACGCCTGGCCGAGCTGCTCGGCGATCAACTGCCGGCGGCGGACTCCGTCGCACCCGAGGCGTTCGAGCTCGTCGCCCGGGTGCGCGAACTGATGGACGCGGTCGTGCTCACCGACGTCTCGCCGGAGGTGCGGGCGGCAGCCGCAGCTCAGATCGCCGACATCACGCGGGAGCTCGACGCGCGACACCGCGAGCACCATCTCTTCCTGGTGCGTCATGCCGACGGGCGGATCGAGAGCCTGACCCAGGCGGGATCGGGACGGCTCAACCCGCAGAGCCCGCCGCTGGAATGGGTGCACCGGCCGACCGAGCCGCCGCCCGGCACCCCGCCGACGCCGGTCGAGGTGACGGCGCGGTGCACGTTCACGGCGCGGCACGCCGGCTCACCCGGACGCGTCCACGGAAGCGTGCTGGCCGGCGTGCTCGATGAGGTGACCGGGATCGCCATCCGCGCTGCCGGCGCCGGCGGGATGACGGTCGCCCTCAACGTGTCGCTGAAAGGCGCCGTACCGCTGGAAACCAGCGCCGACATCGCCGGGCGCTACACCGGCGGAGAGGGCCGCAAGTCCTACGCCACCGGGGAAGTCCGTGTCGGCGGGACCGTCGTCGCGACCGCGTCGGTCATCTACGTCGCCGAGCGGAAGTAGCGCGCGCCGGTCAGCTCGCCACCAGCTCGTCCGGCGACTTCACCCGGCCGGCGTCACGCTTGACCAGAACGTCGTTGTACGCCTCACCGGCACCGACGACGTCGAAGGCCTCCGGCAGGTGGAAGCCGACGTACATGGCCTTGCGGCCGGCGGTCGGGGACGACGGCGGCGGGGCGGCGTGCAGCACGTGGCTGTAGTGCACGGTGACGTCGCCCGGCTCGGCGTCGACGGCAATCGTCGGCAGCTCGTCGAGCGGCGGCAATGTCTGCTGGGCCGCATGGTGGTGCGAGCCGGCGAGGAAGTGCAGCTGCCCGTTCTGCGCGTCGGCCCGGTCCAGCTGGATCCCCACGTTGAGACCGGGGCACAGCACCCGGTGGCCGCCGACCCCGCAGTCGCGGTGCCACGGCAGGTCCGAAAGGCCCGCGACGACGCTCGGATTCTTGATGACGACGCTCATGCCGTCGAGCCGATCGGTGCACGGCAGCATGCGCGGATCGGCGATGGAGGCAAGACGCGCCAGCCGGGGATCGCCGGCCAGCTCCGCCAGCTGCGGCGAGCGCTGCGCGAGGTACGTGAGCCGGCAGCACACTTCCGCACCGTCCGAGCGGGTGGCCCACCACGAGCGCGCGTCGCCCGGGGCGCTTCGGGTGAGCTCGTCGGCGATGACCGCGTTGAGCGAGGCGATCTCGTCGCGTGAGAACACGCCGCGAAGCACGAGAAAGCCTGCGGCGGCGAGGAAATCGCGCAGCTCGCCGTCGTCGTCGGCGAGCGTGAACGAGCGCGCGACGTCCAGGTCGGACAGGGCAGCCACGGTGTCGGGGCCGTAGATCGGCCGGCCGAACCACAGTGCCTGCAGCGGTGCCTCCCAGCGGGCGAGAGCGTTGAAATCGCCGCGTCGCACATTCACCCGATCCGCATAGAGCAACCCGAAGACCGACCACGCTTCGGTGAGCAGGTCCTCGAAGGCGTCACTCGCCAGCTCGACGACGAGATCTGCCCCGTCGCCCGCCTCCACCATGATGTCGCCGCCGGACGCGCGGTAGGTGTAGCGCCTTCCCGTCCGGCGAGCACAGCGTGATGCTGCGCCCTTCTCCGATGTCCCGCGCGGCGACTCTTCCCTGGCCGGCGGCAAGCAAGGCGGGAACGTCGCGAACGTGGAACTGCTCGAAATCCATGGCCTAAGAGAAACCCTCCGCCGTTCGGATGGCAAGAGACGAGTGATATTCAGTCGTCCGTGGAGTACCTCGTGGACATGACCACGCACGTGCCGGCGGGAACCACTGATGCGCAGGTCGTTGACATGCGAGCGCGCGAGGCTGCCCATTCGGCCGAACTTGCAGCGCACGGCCAACTTCTTCGGCTGTGGCGCCCTCCGCTCGCCCCGGGCGAATGGCGTACCTACGGCCTGTTCTCCGCCGCTGACGAAAGCGCGCTCAACGAGATCCTGCTGTCGATGCCGCTGCGCATCTGGCGCACCGACATCGTCACCCCGCTCTCGCCGCACCCGAACGACCCAGGCCGTACCTAGTACCGGGCTCAGGCCGCCAGCGCAGCCCTCGCCATCGCTGTGAGGATGCCGCGCATGGCGGCGGGGTCGATGCCGGTCGCGCTGTGGGGGGTCGAGTTGAGCAGCCCGAAGACAGCGTGCACGCGGGCGCGCGCCTGCGCGTCGGTGAGGACGGGCCGGGCGTCCTGGAGCGCGACCCGCCAGACTTCGACGTAGCTGCGCTGCAACCGCCGGACCCGGCGCGCCTCGCTGCCGAGATTCGCCAGGTCACGGTCGTGCACGCGAATGAGGTCGGGGTCGGTGAGCGCGAAGTCGAGGTGGAACGAGATCAGCGCCGCGAGCGACTGGTCGGGATCCGGGGCCGTCGCCACCTGCACCTTCCCGCCGGCGAGCAGGTACTCGCTGATCCCGAGCAACAGGTCGGCCAGGATGGCGTCCTTGCTGGGGAAATGCTTGTACAGCGCTGGGCCGCTCATGCCGCAAGCGCCCCCGATGTCTTCGATCGAGACACCATGAAAGCCGTTGGTGGCGAACAGTTCCGCGGCAACCTTGCGGATCTGCGCGCGGCGGTCGGCGCTGGGACGCCGAACGGTCGGGGTGCTCATTCCAAGGTCTCTCGTGGCCGTCCTGGTTAATAGCTGCTAACTTCAGGTTAGCGGATACTAACCGAGTTGGTTGCGAGGGAGCGTCATGACTGCGGAACTCCCTTCCCGCGTCACGGTCTACGAGGTCGGCGCCCGTGACGGCCTGCAGAACGAGCAGGCGACGGTGCCGACGGCGGTGAAGGTCGAATTCATCCGCCGCCTCATCACGGCCGGGCTTCCGGCGGTCGAGCTGACCAGCTTCGTCCACCCGAAGTGGGTGCCGCAGCTGGCTGATGCCGCCGACCTCATCGCCGCGCTGGGCCCCCTCGGGGTCCGCGCGCCGGTGCTCGTGCCGAACGAGCGCGGGCTCGACCGGGCGCTCGAGTCGGGCGTGCACGAGGTGGCTGTCTTCGGCAGCGCCACCGAGAGCTTTGCCCAGCGCAACCTCAACCGCTCCATCGCCGAATCGCTCGAGATGTTCCGCCCGGTCGTGGCCCGCGCGCGGGAGGCCGGCGTCGCGGTGCGCGGCTACCTCAGCATGTGCTTCGGCGACCCGTGGGAAGGGCCCGTGACACCGCAGCAGGTGATCGCCCCGGCACTCGAGCTGCTGGAGCAAGGCGTCGGTGAACTCTCGCTCGGCGACACCATCGGCGTCGCGACGCCCAACGCGGTCATCGACCTGCTCGACGCGCTCGCCGCCGCCGGAATCCCGCCGGACGCGCTTGCCGTGCACTTCCACGACACCTACGGGCAGGCGCTCGCCAACTCGCTGACTGCGATCGCGCACGGCATCACGACCGTGGATGCGTCAGCGGGCGGCCTCGGCGGCTGCCCCTACGCCGAGAGCGCGACCGGAAACCTCGCCACCGAGGACCTGCTGTGGCAGCTGAACGGGCTCGGGATCGAGACCGGGGTCGATCTGCACGCCCTGGCCCGCACCAGCCTCTGGATGGCCGAGCAGCTGGGCCGGCCCAGCCCGTCGCGAACCGTGCAAGCCCTGGCGGCAGCCGAACGCCGACAGCTCGCCAAGGAGAGTTCCTGATGCCCGACACCGCACTGACCGACGAGCAGCAGGCTCTACGCACGACGGTCGAGGAATTCGCCCGTGAGGTGGTCGCTCCGGTAGCCGCCCATCACGACGAGAGCAAGACCTTCCCGTACGACGTGGTGCGCGAGATGGGCAAGCTCGGCCTCTTCGGGCTGCCGTTTCCGGAGGAGTACGGCGGCATGGGCGGCGACTACTTCGCGCTCTGCCTGGCCATCGAGGAGCTCGCCCGGGTCGACCAGTCCGTCGCCATCACCCTCGAAGCCGGCTGCTCGCTCGGTGCCATGCCGGTCTACCGGTTCGGCACCGAAGCCCAGAAGCAGCGCTGGCTGCCCGAGCTGTGCAGCGGCCAAGCCCTGGGAGCCTTCGGGCTGACCGAGCCCGAGGCCGGAAGCGACGCCGGCGGCACCCGCACCACCGCCGTCCTCGAGGACGGTCACTGGATCATCAACGGCAGCAAGGCTTTCATCACCAACAGCGGCACCGACATCACCCGGCTTGTCACCGTCACCGCGCTCACCTCGAAGCCGGCCACGGGGTCGCCGGCCCGGGAAATCAGCACGATTCTGGTACCGGTTCCGGCGCCGGGCTTCACCGCCGGACCGCCCTACAGCAAGGTGGGCTGGCACGCTTCCGACACCCATCCGATCACGCTCGACAACGTCCGCGTGCCCGAGGAGAACCTGCTCGGCGCGCGCGGCCGCGGATATGCCAACTTCTTGCACATCCTCGACGAAGGGCGCATCGCGATCGCAGCGCTGGCGGTGGGTGCCGCCCAGGGCTGCGTCGACGAGAGCGTGCGCTACGCGAAGGAGCGCCACACGTTCGGCCGCGCGATCGCCGGTAACCAGGCCATCGCGTTCAAGATCGCTCGGATGCAGGCGCGCGCCCATGTCGCCCGTACCGCCTACTACGACGCGGCTTCCCGGCTGCTGGCGGGCAAGCCGTTCAAGACCGAGGCCGCCATCGCCAAGCTCGTCGCTTCAGAGGCTGCGATGGACAACGCGCGTGACGCGACTCAGATCCACGGGGGCTACGGCTTCATGAACGAGTGTCCGGTGGCACGCCAGTATCGCGACTCCAAGGTGCTCGAGATCGGCGAGGGCACCAGCGAGGTCCAGCTCATGCTGATCGGCCGGGACCTCGGCCTGACAGCTCAGTAGCCGCGGCAACTAGCTCGGGTCGCGACCGATCCGTCGCCGTTCGTCACACAGCGCCCGGGTTCGTGGTTTACATTGTCGTGATGCTGGACCCTGAGACGCACGTCACACTGACGGCGACCGGCCGGCGGCCCCGCACGCTCGTCGTCATCGACGGGTCGGAGCGGGCTTGGCGTGCTCTCGCCTGGGCCGTCGGCTATGCGCGCTCACGCGGCATCCCGGCGCTTGACCTGGTCACTCAGGCCGGCCCCTGGTCGCACGTCCCAGACGCCGGCCAGCTCTGCGCGCTGATGGCGACCGAGTTCCCCCGGATCGACCGCGCTGCCCTGCGGCAAAGCCTCATCGACACCGCGCGCCAGTTCTGCGCGATCGACGGCATCAAGCTGGCCGTGTCCGGCGGAAGCTGCGAATCTGCGCGGGAGCTGGTGCGGCTGGCTCAGCGTGAGCGAGCCGATTTGGTAGTGCTCAGTGGCATGGGGTCCTTCCCGCGCTGGGGAGCCCGGCGGATCGCGGCTCGGCTGATGCGGCGCGGGATTCCCGTCGCCGTGATCCCCTGACCCGAGGCGGCGAAACTCCCGCCCGGAACGCGCGGTCAGTTCCAACCGGCTAGTCCTGGGCGGCGATCAGCAGCGCGGCGAGCGGCTCGAGAGCGGCCATGAGCTCAACGAGCTCATCCACCTCAAGGCTCTCGTACGGCTTCGCCGCGAGGTCGTCGGTCAGCCCCTCGACCCGCTGTTTGACGGCGCGACCCTGCTCGCTCAGCCAACCGTCGTCCCCGATCAGACCCCGCTCGCGCATCCCGTCGATCACGGCGGCAAGCTGCGCCTTCGGGAGGTGGTGGATGCGTCCGAACTTCTCGGCCGGCATCCCCATGTCGAGGGCGAGCAGGGCGTGAGCTTCCAGGCCGCCGACACCCTCGATCATCAGGGCCGCGATGTGCCCGTCGCCGCGATGCTCGCGCAGCATGGAAGCCGCATGGAACAGGCGGGTCACCGTGTCATCGGGGATCGGGATCGCCAGCAGGGCGGCGTACATCGGCCGGCCCTCGGATGGTGCGCTGGTCGCCGCTTTGGTCAGCAGTTCAACGGTGCGGGCGAAGGCGGGAGTTTCGACGTGATCGCCGAGGATCCGCCTCAGCGCCTTCGTACAGCCCAGCCGACGAGCGGCGATCGCCGATTCGGGCGTGGTGGTACGCCACACCTTCGGTATGTGGCGAGAAACTTCGCCGGGAGCGAAGTTGTAGAACAGCGCGTGCACCACCTCGGCGGTGGCAAGACCCAAGGGCGCAGCCCGTCCGGCGAAGTAGGTGTCCCAGTAGTTGGTGAACCCCAGCGCGAACATCGCCTCATTGGGTTCGTCGGCCGAGTAAGGGATGAGACCGATCGGCTCGACCAGCTCGAACATCCGGCGAGCCATTGCGTTCATGGTCCACTCCTCCTTCATGCTCGGCCCCGGTGCGGGCACCCACGGTCAGGTGGACGATTGCCCTCCGCCGAACTCATCGCACATCGACGCATGAACGTTGGCCTGGCATGTGCGGGTGGGTCGCTAGGTGCGCCGCGGGGTTTGGGTGGCGGGTCGGAAGAGGGGTCGGCGTTGGCCTTTGAGCGGGGGCCGTCCGTCGGGTGGGTGGAACCAGGGGGTGCGGTCTTTGTCGGTGCCGATGGTGATGGTCCAGCCGCCTTCATGGCACTTGTGATGATGATGAAGGCAAAGCAGCAGCAGCTTGTCGGCGTTGGTCGGTCCGAGGTGCACCCAGTGATCTTTGTGGTGGACTTCGCTCCAGGACGCGGGCCGGTCACAGGCGTGGAAGGTGCAGCCGCCGTCTCTTGCGACGATGAACCTGCGGAGTCCGGGTGGGGTGGAGCGGGTGGACCGGCCGTAGTCGAGGATCTGGGATTGGCTGTTGTAGACGGCGGGGATGATGTTCGCATCGCAGGCCATCCTGCGGATCACCGCGGCGGGCAGGCGTTGGCCTTCCGGGGTGCCGCCGACCCCGATCCCGTCGTGCAGGGCTCTCGTGGGACATGCCGAAGATGAGGGTGTGCCGGCCGGGGCTCTGGCCGTTGCACTCCTCGGCATGAGCAGTCGGCATGCCGGGCGAGTTGCACGAGGGCTTCAGCGCGGCGGTGGCCGGGGGATTCGGTCATCACGTCACTGTCGGGATCGGGTTTGCGGGTGAACGCCGCCAGCGCTCCGGTCGAGACGATCAGCCCGGCTTCCGGATCGAGCCAGCCATCCAAACGCCACATCCCGCCGATCGTTTCCGACAGGTTCAGATGCTGCGCCGCCCGTTTGCGGGCGGCTTCCTCATCGGAGGATTCGGGTGCGGCGGCGGCGAACAATTCCGCCGCCAGCGTTTTCAACTGTTCGACCGTCAGCCCGGCGGCATGATCGGCGAGGAACCCTTCCATATCCAATGCCAGGTCATAGCCCAGGCCGCGGATCGTATTCGCGATGACCTGCGCATGATCCATCCCGAGCTGCCCGGCCTGCCAGACCTTCCCGGTCATCGGCATCGTGTCCGAAAGCGCCCGGCCCAGCCGGACCCGTCTGCCCGCCCAGGCCCCGGATTCCCCGGACAGGTTCTTCACGTACTGCGATGTCGATGCTGCCCCGTCGGCGGTGAAGGCGCCGGTGCGGTCGACCCGTTCGATCAGCCGGCACGTCAAAAGCTCACCCTGCCCGACCGCACCCAGGATCTCCGGCAGCACTTCGGCCGCCAGCACCCCGGACGTGTCGGCCGTGACCGCGGCGGCGAGTTCGCCGAGCAGCGCATGCGCCTGCGCTGCTTTCTCCGCGAACCCGACTTCGAACATGTATTCGAGTCTAGCAAGGAATCAGCAGGCCAGCCACCTTATTTCCCAAGATGGTAACGACCGGCCAATCGCGCTCGATGCGCGGCCGGAGAGCCGAAAAGCGCACGGTCGAGTACGGCCCGCTTCAGATAGACGTGCACGCCGCTTTCCGCGGTGTAGCCGAAACCCCCGTGCAGCTGCATGGCCTTGCCGGCGACGTCGACCGCCAGCGGGCCGAGGAACGACTTGGCCATCGACACCGCGACCCACGCCTCGGGATCCCCGGTCGCTACGGCAGCAACGGCCTTGGCGAGCAATTCCCGGCCGATGCTCAGCTGCACGAGCATGTCGGCGCACGCGTGCTTGACGGCTTGGAACGATCCGATGGCGCGTCCGAATTGATGCCGCATTCGTGCGTACGCCACGGTGGCGTCGAGCATCGCCTCGGCCAGCCCAAGGCAGTCGCAAGCGACGGCAACGGCTGCCCGGTCTAGCAGTGAACCGATTCCGGCGTGCGGCTCAGTACGGAAATGCCATACCGCATCAGGGTTTATGGGTGCGGAGTCGGCGGTCACGGCGGCGAATTCCCGGGTGGCGTCGACGACAGGACGGTCGCTGACCTGCACGCCTGGCTGGTCGGCGCGGACGAGCACCATCACCGGCTCGCCGTCGGGATCGAGCGCGGCCACCAGGAGCTGCCCGGCGCCAGCGGCGTCCGGCACGAATTCCTCCGTGCCGCTCAGCCGAAGCTGACCGCTCGAAGACTCGAGAGAAAATGCAAGAGCAGCCGCATCTGCTGAGGGCAGCGTCACGGCGAGGCGCAGTCCGCCCTCGGCGACGCCCGCCAGCATGTCCCTCGAAGCCGAAACGTCCAGCAGGTTCAGCGCACCTGCCCCCAGCACCGCCGTTCCGAGATAGGGGACGGAAGCCGCCACATATCCCAACTCTTGCAGGATGACGGCTACCTCAGCGAAGGTGGCTGCGCTTCCCCCGGACTCCTCGGCGACCTCGAGGCCGAACCAGCCGGCGTCGCTCATCTGATCCCAGCCGGCTCCCGCGCTGAGCATCTGCCGCGCAACTCTTGCGAGTTCGGCCCGCAACTCCGCGATCTGCGAGCTCATCCCGGCTCCCGCGGCAAGCCCAGCCCGCGCTCACCGATGATGGTGCGCTGGATCTCGCTGCTGCCGCCGGGGATCGTCCACTCCCAGGAGCCGATGAAGTCCAGCACCCACGCTCCCGATTCCCAGCCGCTCGAGCGCGGTTTCTCCAGTGCGGTCTGGCCTTCGCAGGCCGGTGACCTCCGCGCCGAAATCCGTCAGCCGCTGGAGCAATTCGCTGTAGTACAGCTTGACGATCGACGCGTCGGCCGGACCGGCCGTTCCGGCTTCGTGCCGGTCGACGAGCGCGCGGCACATCGCCCGCAGCCCGGTCAGCTCCGTCTCCAGGGCGGCGAGCTGATCGGCCACCACAGGTCTGGTCGATCGGACGGATCCCATCCCGGCGCCGGTGGCTGCAGGCTTCGAGAAGCCAGCGAAAGCCGGCATTCCCGAGCCGCTCGGCGAGCTCGAGCATGGTCAGGCCGCGCTCGGCGCTCAGCGTCGACTGGGCGGCTTGCCAGCCCCTGTTCGGCTCACCGATCAGGTTCGCGGCCGGGATCGTCACGTCGCTGAGAAAGATCTCGCAGAAGTGAGCGTCGCCGATGGCGTTTCGGATCGGCCTGACGTCGACTCCGGGCGAGCGCATGTCCATCAGGAAGTACGAGATTCCGGCACGCTTCGGGGCGTCAGGGTCGGTGCGGGCCAGCAGCAGGCACCAGTCGGCATGCATCGCTCCGCTGGCCCATAGCTTCTGACCGTTCACCACGTACGCGTCGCCCTCGCGGCGGGCGCTTGTCCTGAGGCTGGCGAGATCGGAGCCGGCCTCGGGTTCGGAGAAGCCCTGCACCCAGATTTCCCCGTCGAGGATCGCCGGCAGATGCCGCTGCTGCTGTGCGTCGGTGCCCGCTGCCAGGAGCGTGGCAGCCGCGTGATGAATCGCGACGAACGCCAGCACGAGCCGCGGCGCGTCGTGCGCGGCCAGCTCTTGATAGAGCACGACCTGCCGGCCGGTCGGCATGCCGCCGCCCCATTCGCGCGGCCAGTGCGGCACGGCGAATCCCGCGGCGCGCAACTGCTGGAACCAGTCCTGCTGAAAGGCGACGAAGGCTTCGTCGGTCGCGCCGGTCTGACCGCGCCGCCAATCGGCGGGTATGTGGTCGCGACACCATTGCCTGACCTCGGCGCGAAAGTCCTCGAGGTCGGTCAAGAGGTCCAAAGGTCCGACCTCAAGGTCTTCACTTGGCCGTCCAGCCGCCGTCGACGACGATGGTCTGGCCCGTGACGTATCGCCCGGCGTCGCTCACGAGCCAAAGGACGGCGCCCGGGAAGTCGTCGGCGCTGCCCTGCATCGGCAGTGGGGTGCCGCGCTTGAGCCACTGCTGACCGCGCTCCGTCTCGTAGAGATCGTCGGTGATCTCGCTGCGGAAAAAGCCAGGGGCGAGCGTATTGACGCGTATCGAGTGCCGCCCCCACTGAACGGCCAGCTCCTTCGTGAGCCCGGAGAGGCCGGCCTTGCTCGCGGCGTACGAGGCCTGCGGAATCCCGGGAATGCCGACCGTGCCGCTGATCGACGAGACGTGCACGATCGCGCCCCGCCCGGCCCCCAGCATGTGCGGAAATACCTGCTGGCTCAGCCGAAACGGCGCGACGAGATTGAGCCTGAGCGTCTGCTCGATCGCTTCCGGCGATTCGGCTTCGGCGCGCTCACGGCTGAAGATGTTGCCCGCCACGTTGACCAGGATCTCGGGCGCACCGAGGCCGGCCACGACCTGCGGCACGAGCCGGTCCAGAGCGGCGGCATCGAGCAGATCGCACCCGACCGCGAGCCCATCGATCTCTTTGGCGAGCGCCTCCAGCCGGTCCTGCCGGCGGGCTGTGACAGCGACCTTGGCACCGGCTTCAGCGAGGGCGCGTGCCGTCGCCTCCCCCAGCCCCGACGAGCCACCGGTCACGATGGCCACTCGGCCGGTGAGGTCGAACATGCGCAACGCCGGGCCGCTCACCGGGCCATCCTTTCATTCCCCTGCCGGCATGCCGATGATCCGGCCGCGCCGGTGGTGCGCCAGAGCGCGACTGATGACGACGCGCTGGATCTGGCTGGTGCCTTCGAAGATCTGCATCACCTTGGCCTCGCGCGCTGACGACGACATAGTTTGCCTCTTTGACCTGCAGACAGCCGATTCCTACCCGGTCGCTGCGACGTCGCGTAGCGCGCTCGTGGCACGATTCTGGCCGGACGCCCGCACTCACGGAGGTAAGTCTTGACATCGTCACCGGTGAATCTGGGCCTTTTCATGCTGCGCATCATCGTTGGCATCGTCTTCATCGCCCACGGCTACAACCACATCTTCGGCGGCGGAAAGATCGCGGGCACCGGCCGCTGGTTCGAGAGCCTCGGCATGAAGCCGGGTTGGCTGCACGCCTGGACGGCGAGCCTCGTCGAGCTGGGCGCGGGCGGGCTTCTGGTCATCGGCTTTCTCACCCCGCTCGGCGGGGCGGGCATCGTCGGCGTGATGCTCGTCGCGTGGATCACCAACCACAGGAAGAACGGCTTCTTCATCTTCCGGCCGGGCGAAGGCTACGAGTACGTGATGACGTTGACGTTCTGCGGCTTGGCGCTCTCCTGTCTGGGCGGCGGCGAATGGTCCGTCGACCATGCCATCGGCATCTTCGACCCGCCCGGCTGGCTGGCCGCCGGGCTGTGCATGGCTGCCGGGATCGTCGGTGCAGCGGGACTGCTCGTGACGTTCTGGCGGCCCGCACCCAAGAAGGTGGCCACCACGCCGCCGGAAGACGCCTTCTGAGCCGGCGCGAACGAGCCGGCGCGGCGACCTACAGCCGGTAGAGCTTGCGCGCATTCTCACCCATGATCTTGCGTCGGGTCGTGTCAGGCAGGGTCGCCATCTTCGCCTTCACCGTCTCCAGCGGACTCGGATACAGGCATGTCGGGTGCGGGAAGTCGGTCTCGAAAAGGATGTTGTCTTCCCCGACGGACTCGATCAGATCGGGCAGCTTGTTACGGGCGTTCTCGAACCAGAACGTGGCGTAGATGTTGCTCTTGAAGTACTCCGACGGCATCTTCTACATCTGCGCGAGCTCTTGCGGCGCGTTCTCGGTCATCTCGTAGTCGAGCGCTTCGAGGATGAACGGGATCCATCCGACCCCGCTCTCGACCGAGACGGTCTTCAGCTCGGGATGGCGATCGAAAACGCCCGACAGGATCAGGTTGGTCACCACCCGCGCGTTGCCGATGAACAGCAGCGTGCCGCCGATGGCGAGCTGGGTGTTCATCGGGTGCGACGCCCATGGGTACTTGCCGAAGAACGTCATCGCCGTGACGCTCGCCCCGATGTGGAAGTGCACCGGCAGCTTGAGGTCGGCGCAGACCTCCCAGAACGGATCCCACGCAGGGTTCGCCAGGTCCGGCGCTCCGAGATCGTCGGGATCGGAGGTCATGTTCACCCCGCGGGCACCGAGCGCGGCCACGCGCTGCGCCTCGCGCACGCACTCGTCGATGTTCCAAGCCGGCATCAACGGCAGCGGTAGCAGGCGGTTGTTCGACTCGGCCTGGATCTCGGCCATCGCGTCGTTGTAGATCTCGACCGCGAGACGCGTGATGACGGGATCGTCGCCGGCGCCGAGCCCCTGACCACCCAGCCCGAGCGTGCTCGGGAAGATGATCTGCGCGTCGATCCCGCACTCGTCGAGCACCTCGAGGCGCACTTTCGGGTCGTACGCGCCCTGGTGGACCTCGTCGATCGTCCACTCGAAGAGCGCGTGATACGAGCTCTCCTTCGTGCCGTCACGTGCGATGACGCCGCCGGCGCTGAAGCGGCCGACCTCCTTGCCGTCGAAGATCCACATGCGCTGGCCGCCGACCTCTTCGACGTGCGGCAGGCGATCGCGGTACTGGGCAGGAGCGCGGCTGGTGAACAGGTCGGCGGGCTCGGACCAGTGGGAGTCGGCGTCGACGACCAGATCATTGTTTAACATAGACGTCGATATTAGAATTGCCCGATGGCGATTGCAATGGTTGACGGACTACGCGTGGCTTACGACGTGATCGGCGACCCCGGCGCCGGCCGCTCCTGGGTCATCACTCCCGGCGGCAGGTTCAGCAAGGACTACCCCGGGGTCCGCGAGCTCGCGCAGGCGATCGCCGATCAGGGTCACCATGTCGTCGTCTGGGACCGGCCGAACTGCGGCGAGTCCGACGTGTGCTTCACCGGCTCCTCGGAGTCGGCGATGCAGGCTGACGTGCTCGCCGGATTGCTGCGCGAACTCGGCTTGGGGCCGACCGTCATCATCGGCGGCTCCGGAGGTTCGCGGGTCTCCCTGCTCACGGCCGCGCGCCACCCGGACGTCGCGTCGGGCCTCGCGATGTGGTGGATCAGCGGCGGAACGTACGGGCTGATGAGCCTCGGGCTGCACTACTGCTCGGGGTCGCTCATCGCCGCGTGGGACGGTGACATGGAGCCGGTGGTCGAGCTCGCCGAGTGGGACGAGGTGCTCGAGCGAAATCCCCGTAACCGCGGGATCTTTCTCGAGCAGAACCCGCAGGAGTTCGTCGCCACCATGGAGCGCTGGATGGCCGCCTACTGCGCCTGCGGCGAGGAGCTCATTCCCGGCCTGCCCGATGCGGATGCTCGGGCCGTCACGCTGCCCACGCTCGTGTTCCGCAGCGGCCAGAGCGACCGGCACCACACCCGCGCGACGTCGGAGTCGCTGGCCGCGCTGCTGCCCAACACCGAACTGGTCGAGCCACCGTGGGGTGATCGCGAATGGATCGAACGCGGGCTGGCTCGCGAGGCCGGTGAAGGCAGCCTCTTTGACCGCTGGTACCTGCTCGCCTCTCAGCTGACCGAGTGGGCGGCCAAGGCGATTCCCTAATCGCGCTCGGACGGGAGCGCTAGCCCGATACGCCGGTCTCGCCGGATGCCGCGAACCCCGATGCGCTCGCTATCGGCATCACCCATGCGCGCATGCGCATTCTTGACCTCTGAGAGCAGAGCGTGGGCGACCAAGCTCAGGACTCCTGGCCGTCCGAGTCTCGCTGTTCGTCGGGCTGATGATCGCCGGTGTCGTGGGATGCGGTCCGCTGGTGAACCACCATCCAGGCCTTCCTAGGACCAGCGTCACGCAAAATGCGGGGGAAATCCGGGGACGGCGAGCCCAGGCTAGCGACGTTGCCACAGGTGATGCAGGAGGCGCAGGCACTCTGCCCGGAGCGCGCGAGAGCGACATAGGCGCTCAGGGCGAACCGGCGGCAGTAAATGCCGGGGTTCTGGCACCTGGATTTGCTGCCACCGGCGGACACCTTCGCGGCCATGCGAAGCGTCCGGTAGCCGGCTATCGAGCGTCTTGGTCGCTCATACCGCAGACCGAGCAAGCACCGGCCGACGAGACCAACCTACGATGCTGCGACAGGCAAAGTGGCGTAGCTACACCGGATCGGCTGTCGGTCGAAACAGTCCCTCGTCTCCAGGGGAGCACGGATCGCTTGTACCAGGCAGCCGTGGATCTTTCCGCGGAAAGATTTCGCCGACCGCGCTCAATCCACGACGACCGGCAGCGACTCCCAGCCCCGCACCGTCGAGGTACGCGCCTGCACCGCGTTGTCCCAGTCGACCTCCCACTCCGGGAAGCGCTTGAGCACCTCTTCGAGTGCGACCCGGCCTTCGAGACGGGCGAGCGCAGCACCGAGGCAGAAGTGGACGCCGTAACCGAACGCGAGGTGGCGCCCGACGTTGCGGTGGATGTCGAAGCGGTCAGGGTCGGGGAAGTGGCGCTCGTCGCGGTTGGCGGAGCCGTTCAGCAGCACCACGACGTGGCCCTCCGGGAGGGTGGTGCCGTAGTGCTCGACGTCGCGGGAGAGCACGCGCGCCTGCACCGGCGACGGCGACTCGTAGCGCAGCAATTCCTCGATGGCATTGGGGATCAGCGAGGGATCGGCGACGAGTTCGCGGCGCTGATCGGGGTTGTCGGCGAGGATCTTGCCGGTCCAGCCGATGAGGCGGGTCGTCGTCTCGTTGCCTGCACCAGCGAGCAGCTGCACGTAGGCGAGCACCTCGCCGCGGGAGAGCGTGCGTTGAGTCCCGGTCTCGTCGATGAACTCGGCCGTGAGCAGGTCGGTCATGATGTCGTCCGACGGATGCTCGGCGCGCCAGTCGATATAGCTGCCGAAGACGTCATCCCCGCCGCGCTGATCCAGCGCAACCGGCTCCTCGCCCTCCTCCAGGCGCATCCCCGCATCGAGGCGCTCCCGGATGGCCACCTGGTCCTGCTCGGGGATTCCCAGTAGATAGCCGATCGTGCGCATCGGCATCTGCGCGCCGAGGTCGTGGATGAAGTCGAAACGCCCGGTGCCGACAAGCGGATCGAGCGAGCGCCGGCAGAACTCGCGCACCTTCGGCTCGATCGCGTCCATCTTGCGCGGCGTGAAGACACGACGCATGACCCCGCGGTGGACGTCGTGCAGCGGCGGATCCTCGAACAGGATCGCGCCGGACGGGATCTCGATGTTCGCCCGGATCAACTCCAGGACCGTGCCCTTGCCCGACCGGTAGGTGTCCCAGTCGGCCAGGCACGGCTCGACATCTTCGAACCGGCTCAGCGCGTGGAAGTCGTACTTCTCGTTGTAGTAGACGGGTGCTTCGTCACGCAGCCGCCTCCAGACCGGATACGGATCGGCATCGATCGTGAAGTCGTAAGGGTCGTAGTAGACGTCTGAAAGGACCGACACTCGAACTCCCTCGGGAGGGCTTGCACCGATATTTGGTCTGGGTCAGATTCGCACCCGGAGGCGCGCGGCGCCAGTGATCTGGCGTCACATTTACCCGCCGTACGAGGCCGCCGCGCCGAGCAGGACGACATCGGCCCGGCGACACAAGCGCCGGCGCAGCGCCGACGGCGTCTGGGTGGTGGCCGCCCAGGCGACGAGCGTGTCCATGGTGGCCGCCTGCAGCAACGCCGCCACTTCCTCGATGTCGATGGCCTTCGGAAGTTCGCCGCGGTCGATCGCGTAACGCAGGACCGCTTCGAACGCGGCCCGGAATCCCTGCGGCTTCTCGGGCGGGGCGCCGGCGTGCATCATCCGCGACCAGTGGCTGACGACGAGCAGCAGAGCCGCCCGCGGCGCCCGCGAGACCCGGCGCGCCAACGAGGTCATGAGCTGCTCGACGATGTCGGCCGTCGCCTCGCCGAACCCCATGGCGTGCTCGGCCTCGTCGATCATGATCTCGGCCGTCGCCCACGGCATCTCGAGCAGGATGTCTTCCTTGTGGGCGAAGTGGAAGTAGAACGTTCCCTTGCTGACGCCGGCCGCGCGGGCGATTTCCTCCGCAGTGGTGGACTCGAATGCTTCCTCGAACCCGCGCTCGTTCCAGATCTCCAGCGCGGTGCGGATCAGCTTGCGCCGGGTGTCACGCGAGCGTTCCTGAGACAACGCCGAGCGTCGCGGCGCAGCCCGATCCGCAGTGCCGTCGCTCACCCGAGCCACCCTGTTCAGTCCCCCACCGTCTGGCAGCTGCTTACCCCAGTGTTGTACTCAGCCTAACTTAGGCCGTACGCTGCGACCATGCTCTTGGACCTGACCTCGGATCAGGAATTCTTCCGGCAAACGACTGCCAAGTTCCTCGAGAGCCAGGTCTCGATCGAGGCGGTCCGCGCGCTGCGCGAAGACCCCGCCGGATACGGCGCCGATTACTGGCGACGTGGGGCAGAGCTCGGCTGGGCTTCGCTGCTGGTCGGCGAGGAGCTCGGCGGAGGCACGATCAGCGGGGCTCCCCTTGTCGACTTCACGCTCATCGCCCACGAGTTCGGCCAGCACGCCGCCCCCGGGCCGCTGGTGCCGGTGAACATCGTGGCTTACGCGCTCAGTCAGACCCGGACGCACTCTGATGTGCTGGAAAGCTTGATGTCCGGCGAGTCGGTCGCGGCGTGGGCTTTCGCCGAGCGAGCCACCAGCCCGGTGCTCGACGGAGTGCGCCTGACGGTCGAGGTGTCGGGCGACGAGGTCGTGCTGAACGGCGAGAAGCGTCCGGTCGAAGCCGGCGCCCAGTCCAGCCGGCTGCTCGTGACGGGGCGCACCGGCGCCGGTCTCACCCAGGTGCTGGTTCCGGTCGACACCCCGGGCGTGAGCGTCAAGGCCATGAGCTCGGTCGACCTCACCCAGCGCTTCGCCGCGGCCCGCTTCGACAATGTGCGGCTTCCGGCTTCGGCAATCGTCGGCACCGCCGGTGCGGCCGCCGATCTCGTCGAGCGCCAGCTGCAGATCGCCGTCGTCGCGCACAACGCCGAGTCGGTCGGCGCGTTCCAGTCCGCCTTCGACATGACCGTGGCGTGGGCCTTCGACCGCTACTCGTTCGGCCGGCCACTCGCGTCGTATCAGGAGATCAAGCACCGCTTCGCCGACATGCTCTCGTGGCTGCAGGCGAGCCACGCGGTGAACGACGCGGCCGCCGTTGCTTTTGGCACCGAATCACCCGACGCCGCTGATCTGGTCAGCGCGGCGAAGGCCTACATCGGCGATCGGAGCACCGAGGCGCTGCAGGACTGCGTGCAGATGCACGGCGGTATCGGTGTGACCTTCGAGCACGACATCCACCTCTACCTGCGGCGCGTCGCCGTCAATCGTGCGCTCTACGGCACCCCGCCGGAGCATCGGCAACGCCTCGCGGCCCGGCTCGTCAGCGCAGGGAAGGACTCGGCATGAGCGAAACGCTTGAATCCGTCGAGGATTTCCGGCAGCGGGCGCGCACCTGGATCCAGGCCAACCTGCGCCGGCTGAGCCCCGACGAGCAGCACGGCCCGTCGCTGCTGCACTTCAGCGAGGAGCAGGAGCGGCTCAATCTCGAGCACGACCGGGAGGTCCAGCGCAGGCTGTTCGATGCCGGCCTGGCGGGCATCACCTTCCCGCGCGAGTACGGCGGGCAAGGCCTCGGCGCTGATCACCAGCGCACGCTGAACGAAGAGCTCGGCGGATACGAATTCCCCGCCCACATTCAGATTCCGACGTTCTCACCGTGTGCCGCCGTGCTGCTCGACTTCGCCACCGAGGAGCAGAAGAAGCAGCACATCCCCGCCATCCTCAAGGGCGAGGAGGTGTGGATGCAGTTCCTCTCCGAGCCGAGCGGCGGATCGGACGTCGCGGGGCTGCTCACCACCGCCGTCCGTGACGGTGACGACTGGGTGCTGAACGGCTCGAAGATCTGGACCACCGGCGCGTGGTACGCCGACTGGGGGCTGTGCCTCGCGCGTACCAACTGGGACGTGCCCAAGCACCGCGGCCTGACGGTCTTCATCCTGCCGATCCGCCAGCCCGGCGTCGACATCAGCCGCATCGAAATGCTCAACGGGAACAAGGAGTTCTGCCAGGAGTTCCTCACCGACGTGCGGGTGCCCGACAGCGACCGCATCGGCGAAGTGGACGGCGGCTGGACGGTCGGCGTGCGGTGGATGTTCCACGAGCGCATGCTCGATGAACTCGTCGCTGGTGACGGTGCCTGCGGGCAGCCGGCACAGCGGCGGCAGCGCGCCTGGCCTCGTCGATGTGGCGCGCGACGCCGGGCGACTCGACGACCCGCTGGCCCGCGATCTACTCGGCGAAGCTCGCACACTCGATCTGGTCGGCCAGCACATGAGCCCTCGCGTCGGCCGGCTCGTGACGAGCGGTGCGATGTCGGATCAGGCGGCTGCCATCGGCCGGCTTTTCCTCGGTGTGACCAACGCGCGCACGTCGACCATCAACGCCGAGATCGCCGGCGCCATCGGCGGTGCGTGGATCGAGGGCGAGGACGGCGCTGCCGCCGATTCCGGCACGGCGTTCCTGATGCGCCAGACCTCGTGCATCGGCGGCGGAACCACCGAGATGGCCCGCAACGTCATCAGTGAACGCGTGCTCGGCATGCCCCGGGAACGCTCGCACGATCCGAGCCTGCCGTTCCGCGACATCCCCCGCAGCGCCAGCCGTAGTCGCAGCGAGTAGAGGGTCGGCCTGCGCTGCGAAGGCACAGCGACCCGGATCGCGCTGGATCCGGCAGCACTCTGCGTGCCCCGGCGAAAGGAGGGGTCCATGCGCTGGATGCGCAGATTTCCGGGATGCGTTTGGTCGGTCTCAGCGCAAGCGAGGACGACGTGAGGCCGACTGATAGGCCAACTCAGGAGACGGTTGCGCAGGAGCCGCAGACGCGAGAAGAACTCGATGCCTACGTCAAGGCGCGCTTCAACGGATGCTCGGGCTGGGAATCTTTCGGCGATGTCGGCGCCGGAGCCACATTCAGGTGCCACTGCGGTGAGATGAGCGGTGCCTTCCCAATGGCGGACGCGACCCTTGCGGCCCTTCAAGCCCACGTAAAGGCGAACTCGAGGGCGCGGCGCGACTATGTCGTGTCATGGCACCAACGACACTCGCAGCCGGATTCCTAACCCGGTCGTCTCCCACGGAGACTGCGGCGACGCCTGGGTCGAGGCCCCTGATGGCTAGGTCGGCACCCTGATCTGGGAAACCGACAAGCCCTGGTACTTCGAAGAATCGATCGCGCCGGACCGTAACGGGCGTTGGGGCACCTACGCAGTGCGGCAGTCGCTCCCGATGACGACGGACGAAGAGGTACCGCTGTATCTGCGCGCGCTACTCCCAGAACCTCGTTTCCGGTGGAAGCAGTGGCGACGGCAACGCAACCGCTAATAGCTGCCTACCTGTTCACTCCGGCTTCCCCTGGTTCGGCCACGCTGGCATTGTGCTGACTCAGGCGGCTCCGGTTCAGGGCTCCAGGGTGATGATCACCGACGACACGTTCTGTCGGCCATTGACCGTCAGGCAGCAATGCGGCCCCATGAAGACCCGGCCGGGCGACCCCGCGGCGTAAAGGCTGTTGAATGTCGCCGACTCGAGGGTGGGCACCGTTCCGAAGAAGTTGTACTTATTGTGGCCGGTGTCCACGTACCCCAGGCAGTGGTAGCTTGTTGTCCGATCCTCCGCTCTTGACCCAGCAACTCACATAGAAGCGGGTCCCGGCGAGCCGAATGCCGTTCGCAGCGATCAGCGGTCCGTCTAGAACCTCGTAGGTCAGCCGCGACCCGGGAGCGCCGATGTCGAACGTTCGCGTAGGCGTAGACATGAAGGTGCTCGTTGCAGCAATGCGGTCGCCGCACGCTGACAGCCCGAACGCGACGCTGGTACAGCTGAGCGCCGCCAATCCGAGGCGCGCTGCGCGGCCCTTCACCCCACTGAGCACACCCGCGATTCTCCCGGTTTTCCTTGGTGAATCTAGACAAGCGAGCCGGAATCACTCCTTCGGGTGAGCGGCACACACCCGCCGGCTCAATGGTCCGGTGGGCCGTTTGCAGAGGCGGCCGCGGGCCGGCTAGCTGCCATGCACTTGACAGACCTTGTTCGCGCAGGACGGGCGTTTCCGATGCTGAGGCGCGGCAGACCCTTCCGCCACGAGGCGCGTCTCGCCTCCGCATCCGCATCCGCGAATCGCGCCCTTTTCTACTGCCCAATCATCCCGCACCAATGCGGTCTACGTTGCGGAGGTAAGAACCCCAGACTCAACGGAGAAGGGCTGTCGATGCACACGCGTCCCGTGCTGGTCGCTGGATGCCTCTTGATTTCGGCGTGCTCTTCGGCTGCCACGCCCGCGCGATCGCCCGCGCGCACACCGGCGACGACGGCGCCGAGTAGTGCCGTCTCGCTCAGCCCGCTGGCAGCTCCCCTTGCGGTGGTTCCAGGGCCGACCATCGGGACAAGCTTCACCGTCGAAGAGATGGCGCTGAAGGCCGGCGACAGCGTGTCGATCGCCATGCACCCCAGCCCGGAGCCGATCTCCCTGCGGGCCAGCGCGTCGATGCCGCTGGCCGCTTGCCCTGACTCGGATAGCCGCAGCGGCCTCGGGCTGGGTTGGTCCCAAGGGCAACGCTTCGGCGGATGTCACCCGATCACGCCGGACAGCTGGCTGCAGCTACCCAGCACCCACACCGGGAGCCAGCACGTCAGCTTTCGGGTGACCGCGCAGCGCGGAGGAACTATCCGTTCACTGGAGGTCAGCTACCAGCGCGTTGATCCTTTCCTGCTGATCGAAACGACAGCGCCCGCCCTGAGCGCCGCCAGCGTGGTGTCCACGCCGAAAGGCGAGGCGCTTGCGGCCGGTGTGAGTGGCCTCTTCCCCGGGAACGACAGCACTTCAGCCGTGGGCGCAGTGTCGGTGAGCCAGTCAGGGAGCCGGATAACGCGCACGGGCGCCTGCCCTACTCCGTCCGAATTTGATCTCTGCTTCCTCGGCATCACCGCTGGGCTGCCGGTGACCGTGCGAGTTCTTCACGCTCCACCCACACCGCTCCTGATTCTTGACGCCGATCTGCCGTGATGGCTGAGAGACGACGGCGATCAGGCGGCCGCGACGCCGGCCGAAGCGATGCCGGCCGTACGGGTGATGGCGTAGACCGCGAGACGGTCGTCGCTGCCACCGTCGCGCACCTCGACGCGGCCGAGTTCGTCGTACACCTGCGCCGTCGCGACGGCCGGTCCGACCCGCACCGGGCGCAGGTAACGCATGGCGAGCGATGACACGACAGCGCCCGGGGTCGCCGACAGCACGGCTTCCTCGACCGCCACCGACATCAGCCCGCCGTTCATGGTGTTCGAGCTGTTCAGCCCGTCCTCTGAACGGTGCAGCACCGCCACGCCCTGGGCTGCGCCGCTCGCAGCCGGCCCGCTCGGCGAACGGGCGTCGCAGCCGCCCGGGTGACAGGCGCTGGGTGCGAAAAGCCTCGTGTTCCTTGGGAATTCGCAACGACGCATCCGGGACGGGCATGAACGTCGCGGTGCCGAACGACAGGCTCCGGCCCGACTCATCGGTGAAGTCGACCATCGCTACGAGCACCGTACCGTCCGGACTTGATGAGCCGCGAAACCGCACGCACCTCGGAGTATTCGGCGATGTCCTGATGCAGATGGACGTCGAGTTCCAGCGTCGTCGGCACCCGGGGCGCGAACGCGTCGATCGCGTGATAGCCCGCAGCGATGTCGGTCCACGTCGCGAAGATGGACGCGCGCACGCTGGCGGTCCCCGGCGAGTACATCTCGGGGACGACGCGGGCGAAGCCATGGAAGTCCTCGCCCACCCGTTCCAGGTCGAAGCCGAGCTCCTGGATGACGTGTGCGCGCGGGGCGCTGTCGGCCAAATCAGGCCTTGCCCAAAAGGAACTTCACGATCGGGGTCGCGGCCGGGTAGACCTCGGTGTTGCCCGCCGCGAAGTAGCCCGAGTCGGTCACCATGATGATGCCGTTGGCCGCACGGCCGGCGTCGCTGCACAGGTACACCAGCGGGAAGGCCTGCTCCATCGGCGTTGCCGCCTCGATCCCGACCTCTTCGCGATAGTCGGAGCCGAAGCCGAGCCACATGTCCTTGTTCGCCTGGGCGAGCGGGGTGTCGGTGGGGCCGGGGCAGATCGCGTTGATACGCACGCCTTCCTTGAGGAACGGCATCGCCTGGCGCGCGACGTACGCGCAGACGGTCTGCTTGCTCCAGTAGTAATCGGCATGGTTGTGGTCCTGGGCCCACTGCGAGGCCGCGTCCCAGTCGGCGATGCTCAGGTACTCGACGAGCTCGGGAAGGTTCGCCTCCCATCCGAGCCCGGCGGCGGAGGAGATGAACCCGATCGCCGAGCCGCGCGGCAGCATGCCGGCGGCCATGGCCCGGTCGATGAGCCGGCGATGCCCGAGGAAATTGATCTTCTCGATGCCGGGCGTGCCGTCGGCGACGCCGGCACACGAGAAGAGCGCATGGATCGGGCCGCCGCACTCGTCGACGGCGCGGTCGATCGAGGCCGGGTCGGAAAGGTTGACCTTGATGGCCTTGGCACCGGGCAGGGTGACATCGGCGTAGTCCATGACGACGACCTCAGCGCCGGCGTCCTGCACCAGCTCAGCAGTGGCCGCGCCCATTCCCGTGGCTCCGCCTACCACCAGCACTCGCTTGCCGTCGTACCGAAACGCATCGAAGGCGCCCATCGCAGAATCTCCAGAAGGTCTAGTGGCTACAGGTGAATGAGGGCGACGCGGAACGCGTCAGGCGACGACGCCGCGCACCTTGAGGTCGATGACGGTTTCCCAGTCGAGGCCGAGGTCGGCCAGGATCTCGTCGCCGTGCTCGTTGAACTCCGGCGCCCGCTGCGGAACCGCGGCCACCTCGTCGAACTGGACAGGGGCGGCAGTCATTTGAAAGTCCTTGCCTGCCGCGGTGGTGCACGGCTGCACGTAGCCATTGGCGACGGACTGCGGATCCGCTGCAGCCTGCAGCGTGTCCTGCACGACGGTCCACTGCCCGGTGAAATCGGCGAGCGCCGCGCGCCACTCCTCGAGCGGGCGCTCGGCGAACGCGGCCGTCAGAATCTCCTGGGCCTCGACCGAGTTGCTCATCAGCGCCTCGTGGCTGTTGAACCGCTCGTCGCTGCCGAGCTCCGGCCGGCCGATCGCCGCAGCCAGCGGCGCCCAGTACTTGCCGGCCTGCAGGCAGCACAGCGAGAGCCACTGGCCGTCTTTCGTCAGGTAGTTGCGCACCAGTGGATTGCTGCGCATCTGCGACGCCGGCGGCGGCTGCCACGGGATGCCCAGCAGCAGCGACAGCCCGAAGGCCTGACCCATGGCCCACATGCCGGTGCCGAGCAGCGACACGTCGACGACCGTCGCCTCGCCGGTACGCTCACGGTGAAAGAGCGCGCCCATCATCCCGCCCGCGATCGTCATGGCGCCGATGGAGTCGCCGAATCCGGGCGCCGGCGGCACGGGAACTTCGGTGTACTCGGCGCGCATGCAGCCCTTGGCAACGCCGGCGCGAGCCCAGAAGGCGAGTGCGTCGTACGAGCCCTTGTCGGCGTCCGGCCCCCGCTCGCCCTGACCCGTGCCGCGCACGTAGATGATGTTGGGGTTGGCAGCGCGGATCTCTTCGACACCGATCTTCAATTTCTTGCGCACGCTCGGGAGTTTGTTGGTCAGGAAGATGTCGCATGTCGCCGCGAGCTTGTAGAGAATGTCGAGGCCGTCATCGCTCGTCAGATCGAGCCCGAGGCTCTTTTTCCCGCGATTGGAATGCTCGAGCAGGATGTGCACATCGGAGGGAATCATCGCGACGCCGCTGGAGGCCAGAGCGCGCATCGCGTCGCCGCGCTCGACGTGCTCGATCTTGATGACCTCAGCGCCCCAATCGGCCATCAGCGCCGATGCCGCGGGCACAAACGTGTGCTCAGCGACCTCGAGGATGCGGACGCCTTGCATCACCGCGGTCATCCATGACCTCCGTTGCAGCCTGAATTGCGACAGGTTAGTTTTAACATCGACGTCAACTCCGATGCTAGCCATGACCGCAAAGGAAAGGCATGAGGCCCCTCCCCGAGCTGACCCCGGCGAGTGAGTGGTTCTGGCGTTCCGGCGCTGACGGAAAGCTGCGCATCCAGGGCTGCGCCGACTGCGGCCAGCTGGTCCACCCGCCGGTCCCGATCTGCCCCCGCTGCCGAAGCCGCAGCTCGGCTCCGGTCGAGGTGTCGGGACGCGGCACGGTCGTCGGCGTCACCGTCAATGTCCAGCCGTTCCTGCCCGGCTTCGATCTCGAGCCGCCGTACGTCATCGCCAACGTCGCCATCGAGGAGGACGCCGACGTCCGGCTCACCACCAACGTCGTCGGCTGCGATCCGGCCGAGGTCCACATCGACCAGGAAGTCGCCGTCACCTTCGAGCAGCACGGCGAGGTCTGGCTCCCGCTCTTCACGCCTACCGGTGGAGCCGACACCCCGGGGCGCGTGCCCGAGGTACGGCTCCCGGCCCCGCGGCCGGCTCCCAGCCCGGATCGCTTCGAGCACAGGTCCGTGCTTTCCGGAATCGGGCGTGCCGGGCTCGGCCGCCGGCTCATGGTCGATCCGCTGTCGCTGACCGTCGACGCGTGCCTTGCCGCCGTCGCCGACGCCGGTCTCACGCTCGACGACATCGACGGGCTCTCGACCTACCCCGGAATGTCCGCCGGAGCGGGCATGAGCGAGGGCGGCATCACGGCCGTCGAGGAGGCGCTGCGCATCCACCCCACGTGGACCAACGGCGGCGGCGACCTGCCCGGCCCGGGTGGTTCGGTCATTGCCGCGATGCTGGCCGTGGCCTCCGGACTGTGCAAGCACGTGCTGTGCTTCCGGACGGTCTGGGAGTCCACTTATCGCGCGCTCGGTCTCGGCCACCTGGGCGGCCGGGTTTCAGGGTCGCTCATGGAGTGGCGTGCACCTTTCGGCGCGATGTCCGCAGCCAACTGGATCGGCATGAACGCCACGCAATACTTCCACCGCTACGGCGCGACGCGCGAGATGCTCGGCTACATCGCCATCAACGGCCGTACCAACGCGGGCCGCAACCCCGCCGCCATCTACCGCGAGCCGCTGACGATGGACGACTACCTGGCCGCTCGGATGATCACCACACCCTTCGGGCTCTACGACTGCGACATCCCGTGCGACGCGTCGATCGCGGTGGTCGTCTCCGACGCGTCGGTGGCCGGCGATCTGCCGCACCCGGCGATCCGGATCGAATCGGTGGGCACCCAGATCCTCGAGCGCGTCTCCTGGGAGCAGGGCACGATCACGCACGAGCCGCAGGTGCTCGGCCAGTCGGCGCACCTGTGGACCCGCAGCGCGCTACGACCGTCCGATGTCGACCTCGCGCTGCTGTACGACGGCTTCTCGTTCAACGCGATCTCCTGGCTCGAAGCCCTGGGATTCTGCGGGCTGGGCGAGGCATCGGACTGGCTGGACAAGGGCAGGCGGATCGCCCTTGACGGCGAGCTGCCGGTCAACCCGCACGGGGGCCAGCTTTCCGAAGGGCGCACGCACGGCTACGGCTTCATCTGGGAGGCGGTGACCCAGCTGCGCCGCGACGCGGGCGAGCGCCAGGTGGCCGACGCGAAGACGGCGGTGGTCACGTCGGGCGGCGGCACGCCGTCAGGAGTGCTGCTGCTGCAACGTGACGGAGTCTGAGATCAGTAAGCTCACAGCTCGGAAGAAGGGGTGCTGGTCTTGACGGTAGCCGAGCAGGTCGAGGGCGAGAAACCGAGCGGGCCGCGCTCGCGCAAGGGGGTCCAGACCCGTAGCCGGCTGGTCGAGGCGGCGAAGGCCGTCTTCGAGCGGGACGGATTCCTCGAGGCCCGCATCTCCGACATCGCCGAGCGCGCCGGGCTTTCGCACGGGTCGTTCTACCACTACTTCGATTCCAAGGAGCAGATCTTCCGCGAGGTCGCGAAGGCGATCGAGGACGAGCTCGAAGCGCCCGTCGACGCGGTCATCTTCGACCCGGAGTCCACCGCCACCCCGCGCGAGCGCATCCGCGAAGGTATCCGTCGCCACCTGGTGAGCTACCGCAACGAGGCGGCCATCATGGGCATCATCGAGCAGGTCTCCCGCTACGACGATCACGTCCGCGCCATGCGCGAAACGCAGAAACAGCAGTCGCAGCAGCAGATCGCCGACTCGATCCGCCAGCTGCAGCTGCGCGGAATGGCCGACCCGAGTATCGATCCCGACATCGCGATCGTCGCGCTCGGCGCCATGACCCAGCGCTTCCCCGAGCTGTGGCTGGTCGAGCGCACCCACGAGTTCGACTTCGATGCGGCGGTCGACCAGTTGAGCCGGCTGTTCGCCAACGCGCTCGGGATCGCCGAGAACGAAGCCGTCCCGCGCAAGACCCGCGGACGTAGCAACGAAAGGGCCCGCTGATGCGCGCGGTGATCGTTGGTGCCTCGAGCGGGCTGGGCCGCTGCATCGGGGTCGGGCTGGCGCAGCGCGGGGCCGACGTGGCACTGCTGGCCCGCCGGCACGACTGGCTCGTCGATGCCGCGAAGGAAGCCGGCGGCGGTGCGCTGGCGATCGCCTGTGACGTCACGAACCAGGAGTCCTGCCAGGCCGCCATCGCCGAGGCGGCAGCGGGTCTCGGCGGGATCGACGCGCTCATCTACTCCACCGGTATCGGCATCCTCAGCCGGCTGGCCGACATCGACGCCGACACCTGGCGCCGCGGCTTCGACACCAACGTCATCGGCGCGTCCCTCATCACCTCGGCCGCGCTCCCCCACCTCAAGGCGTCGTCCGGGGTCGCGGCCTACCTGTCGTCGATCAGCGCCTCGCTCACCCCGCCCTGGCCGGGACTGGGTGCCTACGCGGTGACCAAGGCGGCCCTCGACAAGCTGGTCGAGGCCTGGCGCGCGGAGCATCCCGACGTCGGCTTCACCCGTGTGGTGGTTGGCGACTGCGCGGGAGGTGAAGGCGCGTCGATGACCGGCTTCGCCAACACCTGGGACCCCGAGATCGCCGCCGAGTTCTACCCGACCTGGGTGTCGCGTAACTACATCTCCGGCACGCTGCTGGAGGTCGAGGAACTGGTGCGCGTCGTCGACTACATCGCGCGCTCCGGCGCCGGGACGAGCATCCCGTCGGTGACGGTGACCCCCCGCCCCGCCACCTGAGCCGCTCGGCCAGGTCAGACCGCGACCGGCACCCGCATCAGCCGGCCGAGGTTGCCGCCCATGATGGCTTCGAGGTCTTGGCGAGCCAGGTTCGGCGGCAGGTGATCGAGGTAGCTGCACGGCTCCGCGAGGCCCTCGGGATGCGGGTAGTCGGAGCCGAAAAGCACGTGGTCGGCGCCGATCTCGGCGACGAGCTTCTCGATGTTGTCCTCGTGGAACGGGCTGACGTACACGTTGCGCTTGAAGGCCACGACCGGGTCCTCCTCGAACCCGTGCGGCATCTTGCGATAGACGTCGGCGAAATGGTGCAGCAGCGGCACGACCCAGTCGCCGCCGTTCTCGATCATCGCGACCTTCAGGTCGGGGAAGCGCGTCAAGACGCCGCCCGCGACCAGCGCCGAGGTCGAGTCCTCGATCGGACGGTGTCCGGTCATCAGGTAGCGCAGCGCATCGGGCCGGAACGGCAGCATCTCTGACGGGCCGGTCCAGTCAGCCTGGTAGCGCGAGTAACCGCTGTCGGACGCGTGCATCGACACGAGGATGTCGTTGTCGACGCAGGCCTGCCAGAACGGGTCGAACTCGGGGAAGCCGAACGAGCGCGATCCCTTGTAGCCGGGCACCGGGGCCGGCCGCACCAGCACCGTGCGCGCACCGCGCTCGATCACCCACTGCAGCTCCTCGACCGCCTTCTCGACGATCGGCAGCGTGATGACCGGGGTGCTGAAGATGCGGTCTTCGTAGTTGAACGACCAGGTCTCGTGCATCCATTCGTTCAGCGAGTGGATGACCACGTGGGTGAGGTCAGGATCGTCGCGCAGCCGCTCCTCGAGCAGGCTCGCCAGGGTCGGGAACATCAGCGTGCGGTCGACCCCGAGCTCGTTCATCAGCTCCAGGCGCGGCCCCGGCTCACGGAAAGCCGGGATGGCGCGCATCGGCTCGCCGATGATCTGGCGGTAGGACTTGCCCTCCGGGTTGCCATTGCGGAAGTACTCTTCCTGCGCCCCGGGACGGGCAACGACGTCGAACGTCGGGTTGGGGATGTAGTCGCTGATCACGCCGCGCAGGGCGATCTTGGTACGCCCGCGGACGTCGACGTACTCGATCGCTCCCTTGTAGCGGTCGGGGAGATGGCGGGTGAACGCGTCCTTGGTCTCGTACATGTGGTTGTCAGCGTCGAAGACCGGAAAGTCGCACCTACGTTCCATGCCGCCACGGTAATCCAGTTTTGACGCGGGCGTCAATATTGGAGCTGAGCGGTATCGTCCCCGCCGTGGACCTGACCCACAGCGCCGAAGACGAGCAGTTCAGGGCGGAGTTTCGGACCTGGCTGGACGCTAACCTTCCTGCCGAGTGGCGCACCGACGAGTTCTGGCAGGCCCGCACCCTGGACGAGGGTTTCGAGCTGCGCCGCGCGTGGGAGCGGGACAAGGCGCTGGCCGGATGGGCCGGCATTCACTGGCCCACCGAGTACGGCGGCCGCGGCGGCACCCCGACGCAAAAGGCGATCTACGACGAGGAGATGGCCCGGGCCCGGGCCCCGCAGACCGTGAACAACCTGGGCCTGACCTTCCTCGCGCCGACGGTGATGGCCATCGGGTCCGACCAACAGAAACGCGAGATCATCCCGGCGTTGTTGCGTAACGACGTCATCTGGTGCCAGGGCTTCTCCGAGCCTGGCGCCGGATCGGACCTTGCTGCCCTGTCCACGCGCGGCGTCCGGCAGGGCGACGAGTTCATCGTCAACGGCCAGAAGGTGTGGACCAGCAACGCGCTCCACGCGGACAAGATGTTCGCGCTGGTCCGCACCGCAACCCCGGGAAACGAGGCCAAGAAGCATCACGGCATCACGATGCTGCTGCTCGATCTGCACCAGCCCGGCGTCGACATCCGGCCGCTGAAACAGATGACCGGCAAGCAGCATTTCGGCGAGGTCTTCCTGACCGATGCGCGCGTGCCGGCCGATCAGGTGCTCGGCGAGATCGGCGGCGGCTGGAACGTCGCGATGCTGCTGCTGTCGTTCGAGCGCGGCGCCTCGGCGCTCGGCTATTACGAGACCTTCCGCCGCGAGCTGGACGAGATCGTCGCATTGGCGCGCCGCACTCCCCGGGGCTCCGGTATGGCTGCGGACGATCCGATCATCCGGCAGAAGATCGCCCAGGCCGTCGTCGAGCTCGAAGCTCTCCGGCTGCATTCGCTGCACATCCTCACGAAGGTCGAGCGAGGCGAGGAACTCGGCTTCGAGTCTTCGATGACCAAGCTGCAATGGAGCGAGACCCATCAGGACATCGGCGAGCTCTACATGGACGTGCTCGGGCCGCAGGGCTGGACCGCGCGCGACTACGACCCCGCCTACGCCGAGCTCTTCCCGCTGCAGGAGCAGGCGCTGTGGTCGCGTTCGGAGACCATCTGGGGCGGCTCGTCGCAAGTGCAGCGCTCGATCGTGGCCGAGCGTGTGCTCGGCCTCCCCCGATAGACGACGATGGGTCGATGAACGGACCTCTCACCGGAATCAACGTGCTCGACCTGTCGCGGATGTACCCGGGCGCCTTCTGCACGATGCTGCTCGCCGACCTCGGCGCCGACGTCCTCAAGGTCGAGGGACCGGGGGCCGGCGACGGCTTGCGCCAGGTCGCCATGTCCGAGACCTTCAACGCCACCGCACACGGCACTCAACCGGGGCAAGCGCTCACTCGTCCTGAACCTGAAAAGCCCCGCTGCGGCAGGCGTTTTGACGCGCCTGGCCGAGCGCGCTGACGTCGTCGTGGAGTCGCACCGGCCGGGGCAGCTCGATCAGCTCGGGATGGGTTACGAGGCGATGAGCGCCGCGAACCCGCGCCTCGTCTGGTGCTCGATCACCGGCTTCGGCGACTACGGCCCGCTGGCCCAGGCGGCCGGGCACGACATCACCTACCTCGGTTACGCCGGCATGCTGGAACGGCTCACTGACACCGCAGCTGGGCCGTCGACTCCTGGTGTGACGGTGGCCGTTCCGCTCGCGGCGAGCATGGCGGCCACCGGGATCCTCGCCGCCGTCGTCGCGGCAAGCCGGACCGGCAAGGGATCGCGGCTCGAAGCGAACATGGCCGACAGCACGATGTGGGCCATGGCCGAGAACTTCGCACAGCAGGCCAACGCGCCCGCCCCCGGCTGGGGAACGATGGCCGGGCGCAATGTCTACACCTGCTCCGACGGCAGGTACGTCACCGTCGCGGCGACCGAACCCCGGTCCTGGGCCGCGCTCACCGAAGCGCTGGAAACCCCCGAGCTGGCCGACCTGCGATTCAGCTTCGGAGCCGACGCGGCGGTGCTCGACCGGCTGGCCGCGGCCTTCGCCACGAAGCCGGCGTCGCACTGGTGCGAGCACCCCGGCTACGCGGGCGGAGTCGGACCCGTGAACACCGTCGGCGAGCTGCTGACCGATCCGGCCATGGACGCGCGCCGGAGCATCGTCGCGCTGGCCGGTTCCGGAACGCGCGTGCTGGCCAATCCCATCCGATTCGGCGGCGACGGCGGTGACGCGGCGTCGCACGGCCTCACCGATCCCCCGGAGCTCGGCGCCGACACCGATACCGCGCTTGCCGCCGCCGGGTTCACCCCCGCTGAGATCGCCGCACTGCGGGCAGACAAGATCGTGGCATGAGCGTGGATTTCGGCCTCTCGGGAAAGCGCGCCCTCATCACGGGCGCGGGGCAAGGGGTCGGTGAAGGCATCGCGCGCCTGCTGGCCGCGGCGGGTGCCGAGGTGCTCGTGAACGACCTGTTCGAGGAGCGGGCGCAGGAGGTGGCCGGGTCGATCGTCGCTGCGGGCGGCAGCGCGGCCGGGGCCGCTTTCGACGTGACCGATTTCGATGTCGTGCACGAGGCTTTCGCGCGCATCGGGCAGGTCGACATCCTCGTCAACAACGCGGGAAATGCCGGAGCGGATGGCTGGGGTGGGCTCGCGTCGTTCGTGGACACCTCACCGGCCGACTGGTCGAAGTACCTCAGCGTCAATCTGTACGGGGTGATGAACTGCGTTCACGCGGCGCTTCCCGGGATGATCGCGGCGAAGTGGGGGCGGATCGTGACGATCGTTTCCGACGCGTCACGGGTCGGCGAGGCGCAAATGGCGGCTTACGGCGCGGCCAAGTCCGGCGCCGCCGGTTTCAGCCGCTGCGTCGCCCACGAGGTCGGCCGGCACGGCATCACGGTCAACAACATCTCGCTCGGCACCATGCGCACTCCCGTCTCCGCCGGCTTCTGGGACAGCCCGGATGCCGCGGCGAAGGCGCAGCAGAAAGCGATGATGGCCAACTATCTGGTGCGCCGCCCCGGCGACCCGGACGATGTCGCATGGGTCATCGCGATGCTCGCCAGCCCGCGTAGCGCCTGGGTCACCGGCCAGACGATCCCGGTCAACGGCGGCTATTCTTTCGCGCTCTAAGCGCTGAAGCCGTGGAGCAGGAAGTCCCACAGTTCCTCGGCGGAGTCACCCCGCGCCGGGCGGCCCGAGCTGGCGCTGATCGTCGCCGTGAACGCGTTGAACATGATGGCCTGGAGCATCACCCCGGCCACCCGGTCGTGGCGCAGCCCCGCGCGGACGACACCGGCTTCCGCCGCCTCATCGAGCAATTCTTCGAGCAAGCTGAGCAGCGGGACGAACGCCCGTGAGGCTTCCTGCGGATGGTCGGTGAGCAGCTGCTGGGCAAACTGCGCCAGCGCGTTGGAGCCCTTCCTGCCGCCGCGAGCCTTGGGGGCCGGACGGCAGAGGCGGTAGTACTCGATCGCGAACCGGTGCAGGCGGCTGAGGGGATCCTTCTCCTGGTCGACTGCCTCGCGCAGCGTCTCGGCGGTCGAGCGCACCGAGTCTTCGAACAAAGCGACGAGCAGCTCGTATTTACCCTCGAAATACTGGTAAAAGCTGCGCAGCGACTGCCCGGAGCGGACGACAACCTCTTGCACCGTGAACTCACGGTCGGGGCTGGAGGACATGAGCTCGAGCGCGGCATCCAGAAACCGTTGGATACGGGTCTCGGCGCGCGCCCGCGCTGGATCGAGCACCCGCGCGACGGCCAGCTCCCGCCGGGAGACGGCGACCGGCTCGCTCTTGGGCATGCGCCCAGCGTACTAGCAGTTGAGAGCCGACTTTGCCAGCTTGCGAGAAGATGATTATCGTTTTGTGATTATGGCCGTCTCCACCGCTGCCGCGAGGGGGCACGGTCATGGGTTTCATCCGCTACGGGTCCGCCGCGTCATCCCCGAGACCAGCGAAGCTGTCTCCCTGGTGCTCGAGGTGCCGGCCGGCCTCGAAGCCGCCTTCGCCTACAAAGCCGGGCAGTTCCTGACCTTTCGCCTGGTCATTACCGGCCGGCCGGTGCTGCGCTCGTACTCCATGTGCTCCTCCCCCGAGGTCGACGACGAACTGCAGGTCACCGTCAAACGCGTGGCCGGCGGCATCGTCTCGAACTGGATCGCCGACTCGGTGGCGGCCGGTCACACGCTCGAAACCACCAGACCCGCCGGCGTGTTCTGCCTGCGCCCGGGGAGCGGCGACCTCCTTGCGTTCGCCGGCGGCAGCGGCATCACCCCCGTCTACTCGCTGCTGAAGACCGCGCTCGCTACGACCGGCCGCCGCGTGCGCCTGCTGTATGCGAACCGCGATCGCGACAGCGCGATCTTCGCCGGCGAGCTCGACGCCCTCGCCGAGCGCTACCCGGGACGGCTCGAGATCGTCCATCACTTCGATGTCTGCGGCGGATTCGTCGAGGCCGGCGCCGTCCGCCGCCACGCAGCGGAGAGCGCCGATCCCGAGGTGTTCATCTGCGGCCCGGGACCGTTCATGGATCTCGTCGAGCGGACCCTTCACGAGCAGGGCATCGGTCCGGAACGCATACACATCGAACGGTTCACGCCGGGCGAGCCCGAGCCCGAGCCGGAGCCGGTCGGCGAGCCGGCCGCGACGCAGGTCGAGATCGAGCTGGACGGCAAGGTCGAGACGACAGTGCACCGGCCGGGGACCACCGTTCTGCAGACCGCACGGCAGATGGGCCTCACGCCGCCGTCGTCATGTGAGGCCGGCGACTGCGCCACCTGCATGGGACGGCTCCTCGAGGGCAGCGCCACCATGCGCAACAACAACGCGCTGACCGACGAGGAGGTCGAGGAGGGCTGGATCCTCACCTGCCAGGCGGTGCCGAACCCACCCTCGGTGCGCGTGATTTACGGCTATGACTGAAGCTTCATCGCCGGCAGGGCCAGAATCAGGCCACATGGACCTCGCGACGTTCCGCACCGACCTCGACGCGTGGCTCGACGCGAACGCCGACGAGCTGGCACCCGAGGGCGACCCCACGTCGCTCGATGCGCGGATGGCGCAGCTGGCCAAGGTCAAGCGGATGACGTATGACGCCGGCTTCATGCGCTGGGGATGGCCGGAGCGGGTCGGCGGCCTGGGTGGGTCAAACCTGCTACGCGCGTACCTGGGCGAGGCGCTCACCGCGCGATGCCTGGTGGAGCCGGGCGTCTACTGCATGACCGAGGTGCTCGCACCCACGATGATCGACTTTGCGCCGGGCGAGCTGGCCGCCGGCATGGTGCCGCGGCTGCTCCGCGGCGACGAGACGTGGTGCCAGGGCTTCTCCGAGCCCGGCACCGGCAGCAACCTGGCGAACCTGCAGTGCCGCGCGACGTTGACCGATGGCGCCTGGCGGGTCAACGGGCAGAAGGTCTGGACCAGCTACGCCCAGTACGCCGACCGCTGCGTGCTGCTCACCCGTACCGGCGCTCCCGACTCCGCGCATCGCGGGATCACCGCCCTCTTCGTGGACATGGACACTCCCGGGATCACGGTGCGTCCGCTGGAGACGATGAACGGAATCCCCGAGTTCTCCGAGGTTTTCTTCGACGACGTCATGGTGCCTGCCTCGCGCACGCTCGGCGAGGTGGACAAGGGCTGGGCCATCGCGATGGACCTGTTGCCCTACGAGCGCAGCACGGCCATCTGGCATCGCGGGGCACATCTTCATGAGCGATTGCGTGCACTGCTCACGGAAGTGCCGGAGGGTCAGGTGACCGCGCAATCCGTCGGTGAGGCGTTTCTCTCGCTCTACACGTTCCGCGCCCGCTCGCGGCAGACCCAGTACCGCATGGCCGCGGGGGAAACGCTCGGTGCCGAGACCTCGGTGGACAAGGTGCTACTGGCCACGGCCGATCAGGCCATCTTCGATCTCGCGGCCGAGGCGCTCCCGGACCGGGTGCTGCTCGGCGACGACGCCGAAAGCCGCGAGTGGCGGGCGGATTACCTGTTCTCGCGGGCCGCGACGATCTACGGTGGCACGGCAGAAGTTCAGCGCAACGTCATCGCGCGTCGTCTCCTCGACCTTGGAGCGGATCGGTGATGGACGCTGACGACCGGGCGCTCTTCGCGCAGACCCTGCGCGCCCTGACCGAGCAGCACACCGGCAGCGAACTCGACAAGGCGCTGGGGGAACTCGGCTGGCACGACGCCCTCGAGGACGATCGCCGCGATGCCGTAGAGCTGCTCTTCGAGTTGCAGGGCAAGGCAGGCACCACCTCGACGGCGCTCGACGACGTACTCGCTCGAGCGCTCGGCGTCGTGAGCGGCGCGGCGATCGTCTTGCCTCCTCTCGGCGGCTACGGCCATCCGTGCCGCGCCGCCGGTGGCCGGCTCCAGGTGCACGGCGTCGCCACCGGCGCGCTCGCAAACCGCGGGGAGGCCGTCCTCGCCTGGGCCGATGCCGGCGATGGTGGCGCGCCGCCGCAGACGTGGATGGCCGAGGTGACCGCCGAGCTGCTGGGCTGGCGCCCGGTCACCGGGATCGACCCGACGCTTGGCCTGATCGAGGTGACGGCCGACCTCGCGATGAGCGACGTGGAATCCGCACCGGCGCCATCGAGCTGGGAAACGGCAGTAGCCGCCGGACAGGTGGCCCTCGGTCACGAGCTCGTCGGAGCGTCCCAGCAGATGCTGGCGCTGGCGCGCACCCACGCGCTGGAACGCGAGCAGTTCGGCCGGCCCATCGCCGGGTTCCAGGCCGTTCGCCACCGGCTCGCCGAGGCCTTCGTCGCCGTCGAAGCAGCGCAGTCGTGCGTCACGGCCGCATGGGACGAGGGTGGCCCGCTACCGGCCGCGATCGCCAAGGCCGTCGCCGGAGCAGGCGCGCGCACCGCCGGCAAGCAGGCACAGCAAGTGCTCGGCGGCATGGGCTACACCACCGAGCACCCGCTGCACCGCTATGTGCGGCGCACCCTCGTGCTCGATCAGCTGCTCGGAGCCAGTCGCATCCTCACCCGCGAGCTCGGCGACCAGCTGCTCGCCACCCGCCGGCTGCCCGATCTCCTCCCCCTGTGACGAGGGGTCCCGTCACTCCTTGATTTCCGCGGTGCAGACGATCGTCGCCCGGCCGAGGATGTGGCTGAAAACGTTGAACCCGAAGTAGGCCGGGCTCGCGTCCGGCGGCACGCCGAGCGACGCCACGTCCAGCGCGTGCACCGTGATGAAGTAGCGGTGCGCGCCGTGGCCGGCGGGCGGGGCGGCGCCGATGAAACGGGCCGCGCCGCCGTCGTTGCGGAGCTGGAACGCCCCGGCCGGCAAAGCGGGTCCGTCGGGAAGGCCGGCGTTCTCCTCCAGGGACGTCACGCTGGCCGGGATGTCGGCGACCACCCAGTGCCAGAAGCCCGACATGGTCGGCGCGTCCGGGTCGTACATCGTGACGGCATAGCCCTGGGTGCCTTCCGGAGCGCCCTCCCAGGAAAGCTGCGGCGAGACGTCCTGACCGCCCGGCACGCCGAACAGTCCCGACATCTGCGCCGGAGCGAACGCGCTCCCATCGGACACCGTGCTGCTCGTGACGCGAAACGACGGAACCTCGGGCAGCCGCGCAAACGGATCGTTCTCGCTCATGGGAAGCTCCTCACGCTCGGGACTTGCGGGACAGGTTATGTTTCCGCGGTGGTCTACCCGAACGCTACCGAGACTGATCCGCAGCTCCGCCAGGAAATCATCGACAACGTCCGGCGGTTCGTGACGCGCGAGGTCGCGCCGAACGTCGCAGAGCTCGAACGCGCGGACGAGTTCCCCTCCCGCATCGTCGATGGCATGCGCGAACTCGGGCTCTTCGGCGTGACCATCCCCGAGGAGCACGGCGGCCTCGGGCTCGATCTGCTCACGTACATCGGCATCATCGAAGAGCTCGCGGCCGGCTGGATGAGCCTCACCGGGATCGTGAACACCCACACGATGGTGGCCACGCTGCTGATGGCGCACGGCACGCAGGAGCAGCAGCAGCGCTGGCTGCCGCAGCTGGCCGGCGCGCAGCGACGCGGGGCGCTGTCGCTCTCCGAGCCGGACGCCGGCAGCGACACCCGCAACATCTCCTGCCGCGCCGAGCGTGACGGCGAGGAGTACGTCGTCAACGGCACCAAGGCGTGGGTCACGAACGGTGAGCGCGCGGGCCTCGTCGCGCTGGCCGCCCGCACCACCGAGGGCATCAGCGCGTTCATCGTCGAGAAGGAGCCCGGATCGCGGTTCGAGGGGATCAGCGTCAGCCGCCACATCGGCAAGCTCGGCTACAAGGGCGTCGAGACCGTCGAGATGGCGTACGTCGACCACCGCATCCCCGCGGCGAACCTCATCGGCGAGCCGGGCCGCGGCCTCCCGCAGATCCTCAGCGTGCTCGAGGTCGGCCGGATCAACATCGCCGCGCGCGCCGTCGGGGTGGCCCGGGCGGCCTTCGACGCCGCCCTCGCCTACGCCCAGGTTCGCACCACCATGGGCAAGCCCATCGCCGAGCACCAGGCCATCCAGTTGAAGCTGGCCGACATGGCGACCCGGCTGGAGGCCGCGCGGTTGCTCACCCGCAGCGCCGCCGAACGTAAGTCCGCCGGCCTGCGCTGCGACGTCGAAGCCGGGATGGCCAAGCTCTTCGCCAGCGAGACGGCGATGGAGCTGTCACAGGAGGCGATGCGTATCCACGGCGGTATCGGCTACACCACCGAGATGCCCGTCGAGCGCTACTACCGCGACGCGCCGCTGATGGTGATCGGCGAGGGAACCAACGAGATCCAGCGCCTGGTCATCGCCCGCGGGTTGCTCGCCCGGGCCCGCAAAGCCTGAGCCTCAGCCCTCGACGCGAGCGCGCAGCTCCCGCTTCTCGACCTTGCCCATCGCGTTCAACGGCAGCTCGGCGATGAGCTCCACGACGCGCGGGACCTTGAAGTTCGCCATCTGCTCGCGGCACCACGCGATGATGTCCGGTCCCGTCGCAGCCGCACCGGGAGTGGTGACGACGAACGCCATGCCCACCTCGCCGAGCCGCGGCTCCGGGATCCCGATGACCGCGGCGTCGCGGATCTGCGGGTGCCGGCGCAGCATGTCCTCCACCTCGGCCGGATAGACGTTGAACCCACCGACGATGAACATGTCCTTGGCCCGCCCGACGATGCGCAGCAGGCCGCGCTCGTCGAGCGTGCCGATGTCGCCGGTGCGCAGCCAACCCTCAGGCGAGATCGTCGCCGCCGTCGCCTCGTCGTTGTCCAGGTAGTGCGACATGACGCTGCCGCCGCGCAGCAGGATCTCCCCGCTCTCACCGGCCGGAACGTCGTCCCCTGACCCGTCGACGAGACGGATCTCGAAGGTCGGCCGCAGCCGTCCGATGGTGGTGGCGATCGTCTCGACGTCGTCGTCGGCGTCGGTGGCGCTGACCGTGCCGGCCTCGGTGAGCCCGTAACCGGTGATGATCCGCCTGAAGGGCAGTTCCTCGTCCACGCGCCGAATCAGCTGGACCGGGATGTCAGCGGCGCCGGTCACCGCGAGCCACAGGCTGGACAGGTCGTATCGATCGCGGGCGGGGTGGTCGAGGATCGACTGGTACAGCGTCGGCGGCCCGGGGAGCACGGTGACCTTCTCCGCGGCGACACGCGCCAGCACGCGGTCCACATCGAATACCGGCTCGGGCAGCATCGCGGCACCGCTCGCTATGCAGGCGAGAATCCCTGCTTTCAAGCCGAACATGTGAAAGTAGGGGTTGACCATGAGGTAGCGATCGGCAACGGTGACGCCGGTCATCTCGACCCAGTCCGTCGCCACGCAGAGGGTGCGCGCGTGGGTCATGACGACCCCCTTGGGAACGCCGGTCGTCCCTGAGGTGAAAAGGATGTCGGACGGATCCTTGGAGCTGACCGCGTCACGGCGCCGGTCGACCTCCGCGAGCGTTTCCGCGCTCCCGCGGGCAAGGAAATCGGCCCACGAAACGGTGCCCTCGCGCGCCGGCCCGCTGGCCACCACGATCGTCTCCAGGTTCGGCAGGTCGACCCCCGAGCCGGCGAGCAGCGCAACGTAATCGGTGCCGAGGAAGTCGGTCGCCGTCACCAGCACCCGGGCCCGGCTGCGGCGCAAGATGTCCGACGCCTCAAGGCCTTTGAAGCGGGTGTTGATGGGAACGAGCGTCGCGCCGCACTGGAAGAGCCCGAGGGCGGCGATCACCCATTGCGCGCTGTTGAACGTCCAGATCGCCACCCGGTCGCCGGGCCGCACGCCGGAATCGACAAGGGCGGCGCCGAACCGGCGCGAGGCGTCGAACAGCTCGGCGTGCGTCAGCCGGATGTCCCCGTCGGCAATGGCGAGTTGGTCACCGAAGCGCTCCGCAGCCCCGGCGCACATGGCCGGAATGCTTTTCCAGCCGGGCATTGTGGTGTTCAGTGTTGCTCCGCTGTGCTCAGCGCTGCTCAGCGCGGGACGGCGAGGTCGACCGCACGCGTCGCGTGGTGACCGACCGACCTGGCGTTCGTGGAACGGATCGCGACGTCATGCCCGGCCGCCCGGGCCCGCAGCGCACCGACCGTGCAATTCTCGCGCCCGCCCATGGGGGTGAAGGGGTCGTAGGAGAAGTGCTTCATGGCGTTCAGATGCGTGATGCGCTCGATGTCGTGGTCGGAGACGCCGCCGAGGCTTTCGTAGAGCGTCTCGGGCGCGAACGGCCACGTCGAGTCCGAGTGCGGGTAATCGCACTCCCACATGACGTGATCGAGGTTCAGGAACTCGCGGCTGGCCACCCCGAACTTGTCGTCGATGAAGCACGTGAGCACATGCTCGTCGAAGACCTGGCTCGGCAGCTTGTCCCCGAAGTCCTGACCGGTCCAGGCGCGATGGCGGCCGTACTGGTAATCGACGCGCTCGAGGAAGTACGGGATCCAGCCGATGCCGCCTTCGGAGAGCGCCACTTTCAGATCCGGGAACTTGCGCAGCACAGGCGACCACACCAGATCCGTTGCAGCCTGCACGATGTTCATCGGCGTGAGCGTGATGAGGCAGTCGATCGGGGCGTCCGGGCTGGTGATGACCAGCTGCGACGACGACCCGATGTGCAGGCAGACCACGACACCCTCGTCGCTGCAGGCCTGGAAGAACGGATCCCAGTGGTCGGTGTGGAAGCTGGGCCAGCCGAGCTTCGACGGATTCTCCGAGAACGTGACCGCGTGCGCGCCCTTGCGGGCCGTGCGCCGCACCTCCTCGGCGAGCACCTGCGGGTCCCAGATCGCCGGCAGCGAGCACGGGATGAAGCGCCCCGGATGCGTGCCGCACCACTCGTCGATGTGCCAGTCGTTGTAGGCCCGCACCATCGCCAGGGCGACGTCCTTGTCCTCGGTGCGTGCGAAGAGCTGGCCGCAGAACTGCGGGAACGACGGGAAGCACAGCGAGCCGAGCACGCCGTTGGCGTCCATGTCCTTCACGCGCTCGTCGATGTCGTAGCAGCCCGCACGCAACTCGGCGAAGGACGTCGGCTCCATGCCGTACTCCTCCGCCGGCCGCCCGGCGACGGCGTTCAGCGCGACGTTGGAGATCTCGGCGTCCTCGTAGACCCAGGCGTTGGTGCCGTCTGCCCGGGTGACGAACGTGGGGGCAAGATCTACATATTTGGCCGGAAGCCGACCCTCGAAGAGGTGCGGTGGCTCGACGACGTGGTCGTCAACACTCACCAGAACCAGGTCGTTGAGGTTCATGACCGTCTCCGCCCGCGCGTTGCAGCAGAACTAACACCAGTGTCAGGGCAAACTACCACGCACCGCTTGCCCGAGTGCGGGCTGCGACTCCCGCACGGGTCATCTAACGCTAATGTCGACGCCATACCAGTAGCCGCTTACAAGGAGCATCGCGCCGATGGCCGAGTCCAATTCAGGTTCCGAGTACGAGTTCATCACTTACGAGTCGCTCGACGAAGGTCGGATTGCTCGGATCCTGTTGAACCGTCCCGATCAGCGCAACGCGCAAAGTCGCGGACTGCTCGTCGAGCTGAACGAGGCCTTCCTGCGGGCGGAGGCCGACGACGAGGTGCGCGTGGTCATCCTCGGTGGCACCGGAACGATGTTCTCCTCCGGGCACGACCTGGGCTCGAAGAAGTCGATCGAAGAGCGCATGCCCGGCCCGAACCAGCACCCGACGATGAAGATCAACGGCGGCACCCGGCTCGGCGCGGAGAACCTGATGTTGCAGGAGTGGCACTACTTCTACGACAACACCCGCCGCTGGCGAAACCTGCGCAAGATCACCATCGGCATGGCGCACGGCGACGTGTACGCCGCCGGCCTGATGCTGCTGTGGGCGTGTGACCTCATCGTGGCTGCCGACACGGCGAACTTCGCCGACGTGGTCGGCACCCGGCTCGGCATGTGCGGCGTGGAGTACTTCGCCCACCCCTGGGAGTTCGGCCCGCGCAAGGCCAAGGAGCTGCTGCTGACCGGCGACTCGGTGAGCGCCGAGGAGGCCTACCAGCTCGGCATGGTGAGCAAGATCTTCCCGGGCGACGAGATGTTCGACCGCACCGTCGAGTTCGCCCAGCGCATCGCCGCCGTGCCGACCATGGCCGCGCTGCTCGTCAAGGAGTCCGTCAACCAGTCCGTCGACAACATGGGCTTCTACAACGCGCTGAACGCCTGCTTCACCATCCACGAGCTGAACCACTCGCATTGGGCGTGGGTGAACGAGGACCGTTGGCCGGTCGCCAAGGAGGACGCGGGCGTTCCGAACTGGCGCACCGCACCTCCGATCGTGCCTGCGGTCAAGGACAAGGTGCGCGCCGACGGCTAGCCAATCCGCTGAGAAGCCAGTGGCGGACGGCGGACCCGTCGTTCGCCGCGCCCCCTTTTCCGACAATCCGCATGTCGGTCCGCGTGGCCAGCGCACCCAGCAACGCATCCTCGATGCCGCGCTGGTCGTGTTGCGCGACGAGGGCTACCACCGGTGCTCGGTCGACCGGATCAGCCGCCTCGCAGGCTGCTCGCGGGTGTCGTTCTACCAGTACTTTTCCGGCAAGGAAGACGTCTTCTACCGCCTGACCGGCGTCGTCGCAGCGGAAGTCCGGTCGTCCATCGACGCGCTGGACGTGCTGGCTGCCGACGCCGCCGGCCGGGAGAGCCTGCGGGCCTGGGTGGCCCGCGAAGCCGACATCTACCGCCGGTACGGGCCGGTGTTCAACACCTACGTCGCCGCGGCCGCAGGGATCGACGCGGTTGCCGACTTGGGGAAACGCGCCACCGAGCAGAACATCGCGGGGATCCGTTCCCGGCTCGGCGCCACCACCGTCCCCCCGCGCGAACTCAAAGCCGTCATCGGGCTGCTGTTCGGCTGCGTCGCCCGGACGTTGCAGCTGGCCCGCGTCCTGCGCTCCGCGGCCCGTGACGCGTACCCGCCGGAACGGATCGAAGGCGCGCTGGCCGATGTGCTGCACCGGACCTTCTTCGGTCGTGACGACGGCGTCAACGTGCACGACGTCGGCGAGCCACCGCCCCGGCTCGCCTTCCCCACGTCGAGCCAGCGGATCCTCACCCACCGCGAACCGCACGAGCAGGCGCATCCGACGGTTTCGGCGCTGCTGGCCGCCGGACGCGAGGTCTTCGTCACCCGGGGGTACGCCGGCGCTCGCATCGACGACATCGTCGCCGCCGCCGGCGTCTCGCACGGCACGTTCTACGAGTACTTCAAGAACAAGAACGACCTGGCCCACGTGCTCGTCCTCGACGCGATGCGTCCCCTGGCGAGCGCGTTCACCGGCATGCCGGTCGGCGATACCGCCGCGCTGCGGGACTGGCTACGCGGCTACAACGCCCGCCACATGGACGAGGCCGCGCTGATCCGGGTGTGGGTCGACGCGCAGGCGCAAGGCGCGACGCTCGGCGCCGATGCCGCTCCGGCGCTCGACTGGGGCCGCCGCCGGGTCGCGAGCTTCCTGCGGCCGCGCGGCTTCGGCGACGTCGATGCCGAAGCCGTGGTCATGGTCGCGCTGCTGGACGCCTTCGGCAGTCACGCGCGGTCCAGCCGGGTCGTGGATGCGGTGGCACACATCGTCCAGCGCGGGCTGCTCGGGCTGTAGCTTCGTCTCGCTCAGGCGCTGACGCCCAGCTGCATCGGGAAGGCCGGCGCCGAACGGATACCGGTGGTCATCTGCAGGTCGAAGCCCGGCGTTATGCGGTAATCGGGGATGCGGCGATGCCACTCGCGCATCGCCACCCGCAGCTCGAGCCGCGCCAGGTGGGAACCCAGGCAGCGATGGATACCGCCGCCGAACGCCAGGTGGCGATTCACCTCACGGTCGAGCAGCACCTCGCCGGAGTCGGGGAGGTCCGCCTCGTCCGTGTTCGCTGAGCCGATGAGCACCATGACGTGCTCGCCCTTGCTGACGGGACAGCCGCTCAGTTCCGTGTCCTGCGCGGCGATTCGGGGCACGGCAATGACCGGCGTTTCCCACCGCAGCAGCTCTTCCACCGCCCGCGGCACCAGATCGGGATCGGCGACCAAGCGGCGGCGTTGGTCGGGCTCCTCGGCGAGGTAGCGGAAGAAGCAGTCCAGCGACGCGGAAACGGTGTCGAGGCCGGCGATGAAGAACAGGAAGCAGATGTCGAGGATCTCTTCGTGGGTCAGCCGGTCACCCTCGACCTCGGTCTCCAGGAACTGGCTCAGCAGGTCGTCTTTCGGTGCCCGCCGGCGCTGGTTCAGCATGTCGTCGAAGTAGTCGTAGATCGAGTTCGCGGTCGCCTTCTGGTAGGCCTTCGTCTCGGGATGGACCACCGGCTTGCCGACGACATCCTGCGGCCGGATGATCCCGTCTTTCATGGTGAGAAAGCGCGGCAGCTCGTCCATGGGAAGGCCGAGCATCGTCAGGAAGACCTGCGACGGGAACGGCACCGAGAACTGGCTCGAGAAGTCGATCTCCTCGGCGCCCTCGAACGCGTCCATGAGCTCGTTCACCAGCGCGGTGATCGGATCGTGCAGCGCATTCATCTTCTGCGGCGAGAAGATCGGCTGCAGGATCTTGCGGTACACCCGGTGCTGCGGAAGGTCGATCTGCAGCGGGATCAGCGGCCGGATGTTGCCCAGGTCAGCTGCCGACATCGCCGACGAGAAGACCTCAGGATGCTTGAAGACCTGCTCGACATCCGCGTGCCTGGTGACGACCACACCGGCCGTCTCGAGCCGGAAGATCGGGTCGAAGTCGCGCATCATCTTGTACATCGGCTGCGGGTGCCGCGAAGACTCCGGATCGAGCACCATCGGGCTTGTGGGAGCTGCTGTCTCGACGTCTTCGGTCATCGTTACCCCTCGGTTCGAGTCGTGCTCATAAGACCACACCTGACGCGAGTGTTAAAAGCGGTGCGGCTTCCGGCATAACGAGCACCAGGTCGGGACGTCACGGATTGGGCAGTTCTACCTACGGCGCGCAGCTCCCTCGTCAACGATGCTGATCTCGGAAGATGCAGCACGCGCGAACAAGGAGCCAACACCCGTGTCTGACCCCAGCCCACTTATCACGCGACGAGGCGCGCTCCTCGGGCTCGGCGGCATTGGCCTGCTGCTGGGCTGCTCGTCCGGCGCCACCAAAGCCGGCGCCGGAGCTTCACGCTCGGCTGCGGCGTCGCATTCCGCCACGGCCGTCCGCGGCCGGACGGCGGTCCTCGGCGGACCGCATGTCGCCGCGGCCGGTCAGATCTCGAAGTCCGACGTCGCCCGCTTCGGACCGCTGGCCAACGGGCATTGGCAGGGCGGCTGGCGTGACACCAAAGGACGCTCCGGCACGTCCGACGTCACCATCGCCATCAACCCCCTGACCCTCAAAGCAAAGGCGACCGTCGATTTCCACGGTCCGATCCTCGGCGGCGATTCGTTGGCGCCCGTCACGTACGACGTCGACCTGCTCTCCTACGCCAAAGACGCTCCCAGCTGGATCGTGCACTCCCCGCAACTCGGCGACGTGACGGCGACGGCGGACGGCGGTGTCTCCCTGACGGGCTCGTGCACCAACATCCCCGGTCATGCCGACATCGGGGACATCGCGGTCAAGGGCAGCCGGCTGGGCGGCCGGGTCGACGGCCGCTACACGATCACCATGAAGGATGGCAGCACCACAACTGGCACCATCGCTTGGGGCCATGGCGCCGGACGGGCACAACCGCGTGATCCGGCCGACACGGCGCAGAACTCGCTCCAGGACATCATGACCGGCGACTACGCGGCGAGCTTCGGGACCGCCGCGCTGTTGACGGCGGCGATGGGCCGTCCCACGCAGGCGGCGCTGGCCAACGGCGGCCGCATCTATTTCGCGCCAGGTATCAACGTCTCGAACGCGCTGGCCATGACTGCGGACGGCAATCTCGTGGTGCAGTACTCGATCTATCGCGGCAGCGCCGCGGATGTGGCGAAGTTCTGGCAGCAGAACTACCCGCACGCCAACCCCATACCGGGTCCCTGGACCGAAGCCGTCGTCTCCAACGGCGTTCCTCCGCTGTACGCCTACTCCGGCGGCCGGGTGCTGCAGATATCGGTCGGGCCGACGGTGAACGCCAAGGGCGCACCGCTCGGGTTCGAAGAGGCGTATAACCGCACCATTGCGCTGGCCAAGGCCCTCATGCCGCAGCTGAACAAACGCTGAGCAGCTCAGATCGTTAACGCGCCACAGCGGGTCCCTGCTCCGCTTCGACCACCACACCGTCGGTCGACCACTTGCGCCAGCCGATGCGGTTGCGGCCCTTGAACTTCGCACCGGGTTGGGCGCTATAGCTTCGCCTCGTGATGCAACCCTGGGATCAGGACCTCCGATCATTGGCTGAGTTCGCCTTCACGGTGCCGCCGCCGTGGTGGGAGCCAGGCCAACCGCTGGCATCGATCGGTCTGCTGTTCCGTGCATTCGATCCGTACCCCGACACGCCACCCGACGCGCACCCGGTCTTGTCATGCGGGGTGGACGGAATCCACTGGAGCGCGATGACGGCCGACAACTCCTCCGGCTACATCGTCGTGATGACGGTGCCACCATCACTCGGCGTCAACCTCGTCGTCGGCGAATCGCTGCACGAGTTCCTTTCACTAGGCTGCCGTTCGCACTTCGCCAGTCTTGGGTCCCTCGTTGAAGACATCACTGCCCAACTCGAACCCGAGGAAGAGGAGGCCGCGGATGTCATGGCAACCTTGCGAGACCGCTTCGAGCTGTCACCGTGGCCGAACGTAGCGGCACGCCTGTCGGAACTCGAGGCTCGTTACGGGCGTCCCGAGGGCCGCGTACCTCGTGACCGGGAGGCTGAGGCCGAACTCGTCCGGCGCAGCCAGGAATTCGTCGAGATGCTGAAACGCTCCATCGGCGATCCCGGTTGACAGGCTGAGAGATGACAAGCTGCAGCCATGGACGAGGCGGCCGTTCCCCGACCCTCTGCCACGGTGGGATGATTTCGCAGCCTTCTTCACGGACCACTGGGCGAAGGAGCACGAGACCCGGTCTGCGGTGCTCGATTTCTATCGGCGCGTATGGCGTCATTCGGACGCGACTCTTCAACGTGATGGTCCACTGCCTGTCCGAGACCACCCGGCACGCCGGCCACGCCGACATCTTGCGCGAAGGGCTGGATGGCACCGTCGGGACCGACCCGATAGCCCGCCGCTACACGGTTTTGACGATTCCTTCTGGGAGGCGAGACGCGCGGAGATCGAGCAGGCTGCCCGAGCGGCGGATCTGGATTGGCCCGGACGCATCGGCGGTCTTTCCGCGGAAAGGTTTTGTCGGTGGTGGTCGGTAGCGTTTCGCTATGAATCCGGTTTCCCCATTGCCTGTTCCGCCTTCCGCACCGCCGCTGACTCCTGCTGTGTTGGCGGGGTTGTCGGATGAGGAGGTGGCGGATGGGTTGACGACGTGGGCGGGTCGGGTGGCTGCGGGTGAGGCGCGGCTGATGGCCTATATCGGGGAGTTCGATGAGCGGCGGGCTTGGGCGGTGCCGGGTGTCCTGTCGTGCGCGCATTGGTTGTCGTGGCGGCTCGGGATGGGGCAGAACGCCGCCGGTGAACGCGTCCGGGTCGCCCGCGCCTTGCGGGAGCTGCCGGCCACGTTCGCCGCTTTCGCGGAAGGCCGGTTGTCGTTCACCCAGGTGCGGGCGATCAGCCGGGTCGCGACCGCCGACGATGAGGTCAGCTATATCGGGATGGCCCGGCATGCCACCGGCGGGCAGCTGGAACGGCTCGTCAGCGGCGTGGCGCGGGCCCGCAAACTCGCCAAACAGCGCAAGGCCGCCGCGACGAGCGAGCCGGAAGCCGAGCGGATCCGGGTGTTCACCCGCTACGACGCCGACGGCGACCTGTGCATCACGATCAAAGCCGGCGCCGCCGATGGTGCGGTGCTGCTCGCCGCCGTCGAAGCCGCCCGTAATGATCTCGACACCGCAGGCGAGCCGGACGAGCCGGGCGGGCCGGATCTTTCCGCGGAAAGATCCGAGGGATCCGATGTCCCCGAGCGGTCGACGCGGGGTGATGGGCTGCTGAGCTTGTGCCGCGCTTACCTCGAGAGCCGGGCTGTGGCGCATCCGGGGCGGGCCCGCCGTGACCGTTCGCAGCTGACCGTGCAGATCGATCCGCTCTCGGGCTGGGCCCGGCTCCCGGACGGCGAGTTCCTACCCCCCGGCAGCCTGGTCACGGCCCTGCCGGCCGGGCTGGTGCTGCGTCCGGTCGGCGACGCCGATCTCACCGTCCACGATCAGGGGCGCGCGTCCCGTCATCCCAGCCAGGCGCTGCGGGACCTGCTCGGCATCGTCGATGGGGAACGCTGCCGGTTCCCGTCGTGCACCCGGCGCCGCAAACTCCACGCCCATCACGTCATTACCTGGATCAAGGGTGGCCGGACGGATCTGGCGAACATGGTGCTGCTGTGCTCGCGGCACCACCACGCCGTCGTGCACGCCGCCGGGTTTCATCTCAGTCTGAACCCGGTCACCCGGGCGCTGACCGTGACCACCGCCGAAGGCGAACCCGTCCCACATCGCCATCAGTGGCCCTGGCAGCCCGCCGAACACCTCGACCCCGACGCCACCATCCACGCCGCGACCCTGCCACCCGACGGGGTCGACAAACTCGACCTGCACTACGCCGTCGGCGTCCTCATGCAACACGCCGCCTAGAGGTCGCGCGGCGGGCCGGCCGGTGTGATCGGCGGCAGGTCGGCGATGGAGAGGATTCCGGGTCGCGCCTGGCAGACGTAGGGCACCGCATTCACCGGCCGATTCGCGGTGTAGCCAGGCGTCGTCGCGCCCATCTCGTCCAGGGAGACGGGGAACGGCAGCTCGACATCCAGGGGGGCATCACCTCGTATGCACACCCGCCAGCCCGTCGGACGCAGGTCCCATGAGGGCTCGACGTCTTCGGCGCAGTACCAGTTCGCCGTGAACCGGACGCGTTCCACACCGCCGGACAATCCGATCAAGATGTTGCGCTGCGCCGCGACGGTCCCGGCCGCGAGTTCACCGGCCGCCAGTGATGTCGTCGCGCGCGCGACGGCCGCCTCTCCCTGGCTCTCCCACCGGTCGATGACGTACCCAGCCGCTTCGGCCAGCTGCTCCAGCGCCGGGCCGAACTCCCCCACCAGAAAGGCCGCCCGGCGACCGTCATAGCTTTGCGGCGCGGCGCCGAAACCCATCTGCGCAAACAGCAAATGCGGGGTGTCGCGGCGGGAGAGGTTGGCGTACTCGTCGATGGTCAGCGAGTCCACCCGGCGCTGCAGCGACAGCAACGCGTAGGGCAGCGCATCTGTGATGAAGCCGGGGCTGCTACCTGTGGCGAAGATCGATGACCCGCCCCGCTCGCAGGCGGACACGATCCGGCTCCGATCGTCGGGAGCGAGTTTGCGGCCGCCGCCGAAGACCTCTCCCCGGGTCGTGACCACGTTGGTGCCCGACTCCAGCAGGGCCACGACGTCATCGAGCGAAAAAGCCCGGCGAGTTCCAGGTGTGGGTGGCGGATCACCTCGCGCAGCGCGCGGCCACCGATGTTGCCGGTGGCCCACTGAGCTACGCGATAAGACGGCACTGCGCGACGCGATAGCCCACTACACCAGCTCGGCCAGGGTCTTGCGCTCGAGGAACTCGTCCATGCTCGCCGCGCCCATCTCACGCCCGATGCCGGACTGCTTGTAGCCGCCGAAGGGCGAGTCCGGGCCGTAGTACATGCCGCCGTTCACGCTGATCGTGCCGCTGCGGATGCGCCGGGCCACCCGCAGCGCGCGGTCATGATCGGCCGACATGACCGCGCCCGAAAGCCCGAAAATGGAGTTGTTCGCGACGCGGATCGCGTCGTCGTCGCCGTCGTGCGGCAGGACCACGAGCACCGGGCCGAAGAGCTCCTCCTGCGCGATCGCGGAGTTCTCGTCAGCACCCACGATGATCGTGGGCTCGTAGTAGAAACCCTTCGGCAGATGCTCGGGAATCCGCCCGCCGAGCACGGCCTTGGCCCCCTCGGCGACCGCGCGATCCACGTAGCCGGCGACCTTTTCGCGCTGCCGGGCGTTGATCAGCGGGCCCATCATGTTGGCCGGATCGGTCGGGTCGCCGTAGGGGACGCCGGCCATCATCTGGCGGGTCAGGTCGACCACGTCGTCGTACTGCCCGCGCGGCACGACCAGTCGCGAGGTGATGGCGCAACCCTGGCCGCTGTGCGACGTGGCCGCGAATGCGCACATCATCGCCGGCAAGTTGGGGTCGGCGTCGTCGAGCATGATCGCCGCGGACTTGCCGCCCAGCTCGAGGAAGACGCGCTTGAGCGTCGGGCTCGCGGCCGCCATGATCGCGCGGCCGACCGGGGTGGAGCCGGTGAACGTGATGACATCGATGTCCGGGTGCGTGGTCATCTCGACGCCCACGTTGTTGTCGGACGAGGTCAGCACGTTGACGACGCCGGCCGGGATGTCGGTGTGCTCGGCGATGAGCTTGCCGAGGGCGAGCGCCGACCACGGCGTGTCCGGAGCGCCCTTGAGCACCACCGTGCAGCCCGCTGCAAGCGCCGGGCCGAGCTTCGCGAGCGCCAGCTGGATCGGGTAGTTGTAGGCAACGATGGCACTGACGACGCCGGCCGCTTCCTTCTCGACCCAGCGGTGGCTGGTCATGCCGAAGGCGTCGCGATTACCGAGATCCTCGGTGAACTCGTAGGTTTTCAGCAGGTCGGCGTAATACCCGATGATGTCGATGGGCATCTCGAGCTGCGGGCCGCTGGTGCTCGAGACCGGGGCGCCCACCTCGTGCACGAGGATCGGCCGCAGGTTCTCCACGTTGTCCTGTAGCGCCCGGTAGAACTGGTGCAGGCAGTGTGCCCGGAACTCGACGTCGCGCGACCAGTCCGTGGTGTCGAAGGCGCGCCGCGCCGCTGCGATGGCCCGCTGCGTGTCGGCGATGCTGGCGTCAGCCGCAACGCCCAGCACTTCCTCGGTCGACGGCGAGATGTTCTCGTACGTCTTGCCGTTCTCCGCTGCGACGAGCTCGCCGTCGATCAGCAACCGTTCCTCGTGCCACAAAGAGGTGGACATAGCCGAGCACCTTCCCCTGCGAAAGATTTAGATAGGTCATCCCAGCACATCATCGGTGTGCTCGTGAAGGCGCGGCGGAGGTTGGTACGTGCCGCGGTCGCCGTCGAATCGGATCGGATTTCCCAGTACCCGCAACGGCCCGGACGCCGTCTCCATCGACACGACCATGTCCCGCGAACGCAGGAAGTCCCCGTCGAGCACGTCGGAGAGCTCCATCGCCGCACCACACGGGATTCCCAGCGGCTGCAGCCGCTGCTCCCACTCCACTGCGGTCGCGTCCTTGAGCCGGGCCGCGAGTGCGGCCAGCAACTCCTCACGATTGGCGAAACGGGCATGCATTGTCGAAAACCTCGGGTCGCTCGCCCACTCCAGGCAGTCGAGCTCGGCGCACAGCCGGCGCCAGAACTCGTCATGCGTGACGAACAGAGCGAGGTAACCCGACGCCGTTTCGAAGAGTTGGGCCGGAACGTAGAAACTGTGCGCGCCCAGGTGCGTTCGCGGCGGGACGGCACCGCCGTTCAGGTAGGCCGCAGCCTTGTAGTTCAGCTGCGCGAGCATCACGTCGAAAAGCGAGACGTCGACCTGACCACCCTTGCCTTCATGCACTTTCGCCAGCAGCGCGAGGGCGGCCATGATGGCCGACGAGTTGTCGACGATCGAGTAGCCGGCCAGGGTCGGCGCCGCATCCGGCTCGCCGCACATGGCTGCGATACCGGTGTCGGCCTGGATGATGTAGTCGAACGCCGGGCGCTCGGCCGCCGGGCCTTCGAGGCCGTACCCCGTCACCGCAACGCAGACGATTTTCGGGTTGAACCGGCGGAGCGAGGCGTAGTCGAGCCCGAGCTTGCGGATTGCCGACGGGCGCATATTGACAATCAGGGCGTCGGCTGTAGAAGCCAATTCACCCAGCTGCGCCTGGCCTTCCGGTGAACCGAGATCGATGTGGACGCTGCGCTTGTTGCGGTTGATGCTGGCGAAATAGACGTTGTGCTCGCCGACGTACTGCGAGCCGACGTTGCGCGAAAGGTCGCCTTCGGCCGATTCCACCTTGATGACGTCGGCGCCCATGTCAGCAAGCAACATCCCGGCGAACGGCCCGGCGAGGATATGGCCTACCTCGAGGATCCGAAGGCCATTCAGGGGTCCTGGCCGGCTCACAACTGCGACGAGATCGCGGCGAGGTATTGCTCGGTGCGCTCGCGGGATTGGATACGCGCCGCCCGATCGCCGCCGTAGGGCAGCACCCGTGCCGCCAGATCCGTCGTGCCCGCGTCACGGAAGCTGCGCAGCCGCGCCAGCACGGCCGCCTCGTCGCCCGCGGCACACATGTCACCGACATCGCTGGAATCGCCGTGCTCGAGCAGACGCTGGTAGTTCGGCGAGTACTCGGCATGGCCGAGGGCTTTGTTGGCCCACGAACGGACGGAGTCGACCTCCTCGTTACGGCACAGCGTCACGGGAACACCGGCCACGACGCGCGGCGCCGGCCGTCCGGCGGCCGCGGCCGCCTTGGTGATTCTCGGAACGATGTGGCCGGCGATCGCGCGCTCGTCGGCCATCCACAGGATGGTTCCGGCGGCCCGCTCCCCGGCGAGGCGCAGCATGACCGGCCCCAGCGCGGCGACGAGGATCGGCACCGCCTGATCGGTGATGTCCAGCGGGTTGTGCACCCGGTAGGTCTGGTTTTCGACGTCGACCGGCCCGGGACCGGCGAGGGCGACATCGAGCACGTCCACATAGTCGCGCATCTGTGCCGCGGGCTTGTCATAGGGGAGGCCGAACATGTCACCGACGATCCAGTGGTGCGACGGCCCGAGCCCGAGCGTGAAACGGCCGTCACACGCGGCCTGGGTGGAAAGCGCCTGCTGCGCCATGGCTACCGGATGGCGGCTCTGGATGGGCATGACGGCCGTGCCCAGCTCGATGCGTGACGTGGCATGGCCCATCAGGGCGACGGCGGTCAGCGCATCGAACTCGTCGGGGATCTGCGGAACCCAGAGCGAGTCGAATCCTCCGGCCTCGGCGGCTTGCGCGGCGGCGATCAGGCGCGCCACCTTCTCGCGATAGCGCCCGCGCTCCGGGCCGGTCTGCAGGCCGATCCTCACGTGTCATTCTCCTGCCGCTCGTTCTCGTGACTCTAGTTGCGTCGGAGCCGTACGGCAATCTCGTTCTCGCGTTTGAGAGGCAGCGTTGCAAAATTCCCGGGTTGGTCGATACTCGGCTGAACCAAGGGCGTGAGGAGAGCAATGGGTCGGACGGCTGTGATCACGGGAGCGGCGTCTGGAATGGGACTCGCCATCGGCCGGCGGCTTGCCGGACAAGGCCATCGGGTGGCGCTGCTCGACCGAGCCGGCGACGTCGCCGAGCAGGAGGCGGAGAAGCTTCGCGCGGAAGGCGCGCAGGCGATGGCAGCCGAGGTCGACGTCAGCGACCGGGCGGCCATCGACGAGGTGCTGCAGAAGGTCCGGGGCGATCTCGGCCCGATCGAAATCATGGTGACGAGCGCGGGCATCGACGAGTTCGCGAAGTTCACCGAGATCACCGCCGAAGCGTGGGACCGGATGATCGCGGTCAACCTCACCGGCACCTTCCACTGCCTGCAGTCCGCCGTGCCCGACATGCTCGCCGGCAAGTGGGGACGCATCGTCACCATCTCGTCGTCGAGCGCGCAATCAGGAGCCGCGCGCATGGCGCACTACGTGGCTTCCAAGGGCGGCGTGATCGGCCTGACCAAATCGCTTGCACTCGAACTCGCACCGCACGGGATCACCGTGAATACGGTCCCGCCCGGGTTCATCGACACGCCCATGGCTCGCCGGGCCGAAACGCGCGGCGATCTCCCCGACTTCAACGCGGTGGTCGCTCGTACTCCCGTGCGCCGGGCCGGCACCGCTGAGGACATTGCCGCGGCGGTCGTCTTCCTGTGCTCCGAGGACGCCGGCTACATCACCGGGCAAGCCATCAACGTCAACGGCGGCTGGTACCTGTGAGCGACCCCCGGGTCTCCCCGCTCCCCCGTGACCGCTGGGACGACGATGTGCGCAATGCGATCGCGTCGGGGCTGCCCGAGGGCGTGAAGACGCGCTTCCTCTCCACCGGCCCGGACGCGATGCGCCCGCCGAACGCCATCACGACGTTCATGCATCACCCCGCGCTGACCGGGCCGTGGCTGAGCTACAACGCCCAGCTCCTGCAGCGCCCGGCACTCGACCCGCGCCACCGCGAGCTCATCGTGCTGCGGGTCGCGTGGCGCGCCCAGCAGGAGTACGAGTGGGTGCAGCACATTCGCCTCGCGAAACGGCTGGACTTCTCCGACGCCGAGATCGAGGCCGTGACGCGCGGCGCGGCCGCCGACGAGTGGTCACCCCTTGAGGCCGATCTACTCGCCGCCACGGACGAGCTGCTCGACGATTTCCGGATCAGTGACGCGACGTGGGCGCGCCTCGCCGCACAGCTCGACGTCAAGCAGCTGCTCGAAGTCCTCTTCGTCGCCGGCACGTACACCACGCTCGCGATGGTGTTCAACAGCCTAGGCGTCGAGCTCGATCCGGAGCTCGATCCCGCGTCCGGACCGCCAATCCCGCCCGGGCCATGACCGGTCCCGAGGTCGGGCCGGCAGCTGAGAAGATGGTTCTCATATCAGGAGATCTGCGATACCGTTTCCGATAACCACGCTGATCCGGCACACCACTCTGGAGAATCGGATGGCCTTCTTCCCCAAGCCCGCTGAGGGTTCATGGACTGAGCATTTCGGGCTCGACAAAACACCGGTCTCCTACGAGGACTCGATCTCGCCCGAGCAGTACGAGCTCGAGCGTGACGCGATCTTCCGGCGCACCTGGCTGAATGTCGGCCGCGTCGAGCAGCTGCCCCGCAAGGGCAGCTACTTCACCAAGGAGATAGATGCGGCGCGCACGTCAGTCATCATTCTGCGCGACACCGACGGCGAGGTCCGGGCGTTCTACAACATCTGCCGCCACCGCGGAAACAAGCTGGTGTGGCAGGACTTTCCGCGTGAAGAGACGGCGGGCACCTGCCGGCAGTTCACCTGCAAGTACCACGGCTGGCGCTACGGGCTCAAAGGCGAGCTGACCTTCGTGCAGCAGGAGTCGGAGTTCTTCGACCTCGACAAGTCGAAGTTCGGCCTGGCTCCGGTGCGGGCGGAGGTGTGGGAAGGATTCATCTTCGTCAACCTCGACCGCAACGACAGCACTCCGCTGGCCGAATACCTGGGCGATCTCGGCGCCGGGCTCGCGGGCTACCCGTTCCACGAGATGACGCAGGTGACCAAATTCCGCGCCGAGGTCGGAGCCAACTGGAAGCTCTTCATCGACGCTTTCGCGGAGTTCTACCACGCACCTGTGCTGCACGCGAAGCAGGCCGTCGCCGATGAGTCGAAGAAGCTCTCGAGCTACGGCTACGAGGCGCTCGCGTACGAGATCGACGGCCCCCACTCGATGGTCTCGTCATGGGGCGGCATGTCCCCGCCGAAGGACGAGAGCATGGTCAAGCCGATCGAGCGCGCGGTGCGCAGCGGCCTGTTCGGCCCGTGGGATCGCCCCATCGGCTTCGAGCTGCCCTCCGGGGTCAACCCGGCGCGCAGCCCTGCCTGGGGCGTCGACTCGTTCGTCTTCTTCCCCAACTTCATGATTCTGATCTGGGCGCCGAACTGGTACCTCACCTACCACTACTGGCCGACCTCGTACCGGACACACATCTTCGAAGGCGGGCTGTACTTCGTGCCGCCCAAGAACGCGCGGGAGCGGCTCGGGCAGGAGCTCGCGGCGGTCACGTTCAAGGAGTACGCCCTCCAGGACGGCAACACCCTCGAGGCGACGCAGACCATGCTCGAGTCACGGGCGGTCACCGAATTCCCCTTGAACGATCAGGAAGTTCTGCTGCGCCACCTGCACGTGACGGCGCGGCGCTACGTCGACGACTACAAGAGCCAGCGCTGAGGAGAAGAGATGTCATCCCTGCCACCGGCGTTCGCTGATCTGGAGCCTTTCAGCGAATGGGCTCTGCCGACCGAGCAGGAGCGCTTCGCCAAGCGCCTGGCCAGCTCGATGGATGAGCTGCAGGAGTTCTACGATGCCGCGCTCCCCCGCCTCGATGACGCCGTGGAGTTCCTCGACCAGTTCGAGCTTTCCGCGCTACCCGAGGACGCGAGTCATCTGATCTGGATGTACTACTCGTTGATGACGGTTTCGTTCCCGGTAGAAGTCTGGCGCCAGCCGCGGGTGCCGGACAGTGGAGCGTCGTCCTTCGACTGCATCCTCGACCTCAAGCCGTAAGGAGCGTTGATGCCGAAGCCGCCCAAGCAGCCCGGCCCGCCGGTGGTGCTTCGTGCCGCGCGGCTGCTCGACGTCGTCAAGGGCGAGTACATCGAGCCGGGAGCGTTGCTGGTCCAGGACGAGCGGATCCTGGAGGTGTCGCCGTCGTCCGTGCCGGAAGGCGCCACGGTCATCGAGCTCGGTGACCTGACCCTGCTGCCCGGCCTGATGGACATGGAACTCAACATGCTCATGGGCGGCCCGTCGGGCGGCAACCCGCGCCAGGACGTCCAGGACGACCCGGCGTTCAAGACGCTTCGCGGGATCGTCAACTGCCGCACCACCTTGCGCGCCGGCTTCACCACCTGCCGCAACCTCGGCCTGTTCGTCCGCACCGGTGGCGCGCTGCTCGATGTGGCCCTCGCCCGCGCGATCAATACCGGCTGGATAGAGGGTCCGCGGATCGTTGCAGCCGGGCATGCCATCACGCCGACCGGCGGGCACCTCGACCCGACGATGTTCCAGCGACTCGGGCCCGGCATCATGCCGCTGTCCGTGGAGGAGGGCATCGCCAACGGGGTTCCGGAAGTGCGCAAAGCCGTGCGATACCAGCTGAAGTACGGTGCCGGCGTCATCAAGATCTCCGCGTCGGGCGGCGTGATGTCGCACTCCGGTGAGGCGGGCGCGCAGCAGTACTCCGACGAGGAGCTGACCGCCATCGTCGACGAAGCGCATCGCGCCGGCATCCGCGTGGCGGCGCATGCGCACGGTGACGCCGGCATCCGAGCCTGCATCCGAGCCGGGGTCGACTGCATCGAGCACGGATCCCTGGCCACTGACGAAACCATCGCGCTGATGGTCGAGCACGGCACGTTTCTGGTGCCGACCAGCTACCTGTCCGAAGGCCTCGACATGTCACGCGCGGCGCCTGAGCTCAAGGCCAAGGCGGCCGAGGTCTTTCCGAAAGCCCGGCAGATGCTCGGAAAGGCGATCGCGGCCGGTGTGAAGATCGCCTGCGGCACCGATGCCCCGGCCATCCCGCACGGCGAGAACGCCAAGGAACTGTGGGCGATGGTCGACCGGGGCATGACCCCGCTGCAGGCCATCCAGGCGGCCACGCTCACGTCTGCCGAACTCATCAACGTCGATGATCGCGGCCGGCTCGAACCCGGTTTGCTTGCCGACATCATCGCCGTGCCCGGTGATCCGCTCTCGGACATCACCGTGACCGAAGACGTCCGGTTCGTCATGAAGGGCGGCCAGGTCTACCGCAGCTGAAGAAGGCACCACTCGCGGATATCGGCGCCGCGGCCCTGCACCACCGTGACGCGTTTGTCCGTCGAGACTGCCTGTTCTTCCTGGATCACTACGCCAACGAAGTTTCGACGGCGGTGTTCGCCCGGGCACTGAACGATCCGGTGAACTTCGTGCGCAACGCCGCTCTACACTCGATTGCCTGCGAAACCTGCCGATCGCAAGAGCTGTGCGTCGCTGACGTCATCCCCGGCATCGTGGGCGTGCTCGAAGGCGATGACAGTCCGGAACTGCGGACGAAGGCGATCCCGACCCTGCTCCAGCTCGCCGGCCGCGACCAGCGAGCGTGGGAAGCGATCCAGCGGGCGGCCGAGAACGATCCGGACGGCATAGTGCGTCAAGCTGCCGGCGACGCGTTGCATGGGAAGTTCGTTGCTCCCCGGAAGCGTTACGAACGCCGTCAGCGCCGTCATGGGCGGACGGCGGCTCGCAAGGCTCTATGAGCCGGCGGCCGCGCCGCTCAACTGTCGGAGGCTCTCGACAACCTGCTCCAGCGGCGTGCCGGTCGGAAAGACGCCTGCGGCACCGGCAGCCTGCAATCGTGGCACGTCGCGCGAAGGGATGGTCCCGCCGACCACGACCGTCACGTCGTGCGCACCCGCCGCCCGCAAGGCATCCACGGTCTTCGTGGTAAGCGCCACGTGCGCACCGCTCAGGATGCTGAGCCCGACGATGTCGACGTCCTCCTGTACCGCGACGGCCGCGATCACCTCCGGACGCTGGCGGATCCCGAGATAGATGACCTCGAAGCCGGCGTCGCGCAGGGCACGCGCCACGAGCTTGGCTCCGCGGTCATGGCCGTCGAGGCCGGGCTTGGCGACGAGGACGCGCACCGGCATCAGAAGACCGTCGGTTGCTGGAACTCGCCCCACTGCTCTTTCAGCACGTCAACCATCTCCCCCACCGTGCAGTAAGCCTTCGCACACTCGATCAGCCGTGGCATGAGGTTGTCGTCGTCGCGCCCGGCCGCAGCGGAGAGCTCGGCCAGCGTGCGCGACACATCAGCGGCGGAGCGGGTGCGCTTGATCTCCGCGAGCCTCTCGAGCTGGCGCGCCCGGCCCTTCTCGTCCAGCTCGTAACCCTCGGCCTCGGGTGCCTCCTCGTCGCTCTGGAAGACGTTGAGCCCGACAATCGGCCGCTGCCCGGTACTCAGCAGCTCCTGCACCCGGTAGGCCTCATCAGCGATGAGCCGGTGCAGGTAGCCCTGCTCGACGGCGTCGACCATCCCGCCGCGCCGTTCGAGATCGTCCATGATGGCAATGACTTTCGCCTCCATCGCGTCGGTCAAGGCCTCGACGTAGTAGGAGCCGCCGAGCGGATCGGCGACCCGGGTCACCCCGGTCTCGTACGCCAGCACCTGCTGGGTACGCAGCGCCAGCGTGGCGGATTCCTCGCTGGGCAAAGCGAAAGGCTCGTCCCAGGCCGCCGTGAACATCGACTGCACGCCGCCGAGCACGGATGCCATGGCTTCATACGCGATCCGCACGATGTTGTTGTGCGCCTGCGGCGCGTAGAGCGATGCCCCGCCGGCGACGCATCCGACGCGGAACATGCACGAGCGATCGTCCTTGGCGCCGTAACGCTCGCGCACGATCCGCGCCCAGCGCCGCCGGCCGGCCCGGTACTTCGCGATCTCCTCGAAGAAATCGCCGTGCGTGTAGAAGAAGAACGACACCTGCGGCGCGAACTCGTCGATCGTCATGCGGCCGCGCGAGATGACCTCGTCGCAGTAGGTGATGCCGTCCATGAGCGTGAACGCCATCTCCTGTGCCGCATTGGCGCCGGCATCCCGGAAATGCGCGCCGGCCACCGAAATCGCGTTGAAACGCGGGACCTCCTGGGCGCAGAACTCGATGGTGTCGGCGATCAGCCGCAGCGATGGCCGCGGGGGCCAGATCCAGGTGCCACGGCTGACGTACTCCTTGAGGATGTCGTTCTGGATCGTGCCGCGCAGCTTCGCCCGCGGCACGCCCTGCTTCTCGCCCGCTGCCACGTAGAACGCGAGCAGGATCGCGGCTGTGCCGTTGATGGTGAAGCTCGTGCTCACCGAGTCCAGCGGGATCTGATCGAAGAGGATCTCGGCATCGGCCAGGGTGTCGAGCGCGACGCCGACCCGGCCGACCTCCTCCTCGACGTCGGGGTGGTCGGAGTCGTAGCCGCACTGCGTCGGCAAATCCAGCGCGACGGACAGCCCGGTGCCGCCCTGGGCCAGCAGGTAGCGGTAGCGCTCGTTCGACTCCTCGGGAGTACCGAAGCCGGAGTACTGCCGGATCGTCCAGGGACGAGCCCGGTAGCCGCGGGGGAAATTGCCGCGCGTGAACGGGAACTCGCCGGGCGGCGGGAGCGCCTCGGCGGCTGGGAGATCGGCGGGACCGTAGCTGACCGCCAGGGGCAGGCCGGCCTCGCTGTACACCTCCTCGTCCATCCCCAAAGTATGCGGCAAAGACCGGCCAGAGGGAAGCCACGTATCACCGTGGTGGATACGTGCATCTCCCATATTGAGAGCGCTATTCTGCCAAGGTGAGCGAGCAAGCGCCGCCCGAAGGCGTCCGCGTCCAGATCGGCGACACCGGGATCGCGGTCATCACCGTCGACCGGCCGTCGGTGCGCAATGCCATCGGTTTCGCGACGGTGGACGAGCTCAATGCAGCGCTCGACGAGGTGCAGGCCTCGGACGCGGCGGTGCTGGTCATCCGCGGAAGCGGCGATCGCGCGTTCGTCTCGGGCGGCGACCTCAAGGAGCTGTCGTCCGTCCGCACTCACGAGGATGCGATGGCCATGGCCCGCCGGATGCGCGGGATGCTCGACCGGGTCGCGGCCTTCCCGCTGCCGGTGATCGCCGCGCTGAACGGTCATGCTCTCGGCGGCGGCGCGGAGGTCGCCATCGCCGCTGATATCCGGCTGGCCGCCGACGACATCAGGATCGGCTTCAACCAGGTGTCGCTGGCCATCATGCCGGCCTGGGGCGGAGCCGAGCGGCTCGCCCAACGCATCGGCCGGGGCCGTGCGCTCATGGCCATCGCGACCGGCGAGCTCTACGACGCCGCGGCGGCGCGGGACATCGGCCTGGTCGATCTCGTCGTCCCGCGGGCGAGCTTCGAGGACGAGTGGCAGGCGCTCGCGCTGAAGATGGCGCAGGCGGTTCCCGGTGCCACCCGCGCGATCAAGGCCGTCGTTGCCGCTGCGGTGCCGACGACGCACCAGGACCTCGAGGCAGCCGCCGCAGACGAGTTCGCCCGGCTCTGGATCGCCGACGCGCACTGGGACGCCGTCGACGCCATGCAGCAGAAGCGCAAGAAGGCCTAGGACCGCATCAGGTCGGCTGGGTCGTGATCGACCTCGGGTAGCCGCCGGCCGGTGATGCGTTCAGGACGGTAGTCAGCGGGCAACGCGGGAAACGCCGGCGGGCGGCCCGCGACGAAGCTGTCGAGCCCTTCGCGAAACGCCTCGCCGTGCACGGCGCCGGTCATCGCGCGATAGCCCGCGGCCAGCGCCGCCGGCAGATCGCTTTGGGCATCGGCCAGGAGCTGATGGCGCAGCATCGCGAGCGACGTCGGCGCGCAATGACGCGCGATGTCGCGGGCGTACTCGAGCGCGGCGGCCACGACGTCGTCCGCGACGACGAAATTGACCAGGCCCAGCTGCAAGGCCTCGCCGGCGTCGACCACCCGCGACGAAAGCAGCAGATCCGCCGCCCGACCCTGCCCGATGATCCGGGGTAGCAGCCACGTGACGCCGTACTCCCCCGCCAGGCCGCGGCGGGCGAAAGCCGTTGTGAATCGGGCCTTTTCGGCAGCGAAGCGCACGTCGCACGCCAGTGCGAGGACCAGCCCGATGCCCGCACACGCCCCGTTGATTGCCGCGATGATGGGCTTGCGAAACCGGAGCAGATGCACGGGCGGCCGCCGGCCGGCGAGCTCGAGCGGCTTGCCGGCGATCTCGTCCAGCCGCTCGGTGTCCATCCCCGGGCAGAACGTCTTGCCCGCCCCGGTGATCACGACGGCACGCACCGCCGGATCGGTGTCGAGCCGATCCAGCACGCCGAAGAACTCCGCCTCCAGCCCGGGCGTCCAGCCGTTGCGACGCCCGGGCCGGTTCAGCGTGACGAGTGCGACCCCGATCTCATCGATCTCCAGAAGGACCTCAGACTCGGCTGAAGTCACGGCCGGATCACGACGATGGCGACACCGTCACGTTCAGCGTCTTGCCGCAGATCGGGTCGGCTCCCGGCACCAACTCGAACTTGTTGCCGTTCAGCTTGGTGAACCAGGAGCAGTTGTCGACCCCACCGGCGATCGTGTCGCGATCGTTGATGTCGAGCTTGCGCCCGCCGAAGAGGCCGAGCGCGTCCCAGTCATGGATATTCGACAGGGCGGTCATGATGTCGGCCTGCTTGGTGCTGTTGCCGTCCGCCTTCAGCGCACGGACCAGCAGGCCGATCGAGACGTAGCCGTTGTACATGGCGTACGTCGGCGGGCTCGTGATACCGGCGTCCGCGAGGTCCTTCACGAACTGCTTGGTCGCCGCCGTCTGCATCTCGATCGGCTCGTAGCCGATGGAGAAGTACACGCCCTGTGCTGCCGTGAGCGCGCCCGGGCCAGCCTGGGTCAGGTCTCCGCCGTAGCCGGTCGGGAAGGTGGCGACCTTGATGTTCGCGCCGGCTTGCTTCAGACCCGTGACGAGCGCGAAGGCGGTGTTGGGATCGGTCGATGCGGTGAACCCGTCGACGCCAGCGGACTTCATCCCCAGCACCACCGGTCCCACGTCGGTACTGCCGAAGGGGAAGCCCGCGTTCAGATAGCCCTTCTTCAGCCCGACGGACTCGCTGGACGCGATGGCTGCCTTGGCGCTCTCCGAGGACAGCGGCGAGATGCTGTAGCCGACGGCGCCGACGGTGGTGACGCCCAGCATCTTGAAGAACTTGCCGAGCGTGTCGGTCACCTTCGTCGTGTGGAGCGCGCCGAAGACCGCGAACATGTTCTTCTGCTGGGTCCACTCCGGGCCGTCCTCGCCCGCCCCGATCACCGGGACTTTGTGGGCAGCCGAGGTAGTTCGAGGCCGCGAACGTGATGGCCGAGTGCGCGATGACGACAGAGACGTGGTCCTGCTGCACCAGCTTCTTCGCCGCCGACAGTGCCGTGGCCGGGTTTGTCGCGGTGTCGGCTTCGATGTACTTGACCTTGTAGCCGTTGTTGTTGGCGTAGACCACCCCGGCCTTGATGCCGTCGGTCACGGTCTTGTTGCCCGAAGCGGCCGGGCCAGTGAAGTCGGCCAGGACCCCGACGGTGATGCTCGTGCCGTTGCCGCCACCGGCCGAGGCGCTGCTGCTCGCGCCGCTCGTCGCGGCCGAGGTGCTGTCGCCGGACGGGGTGGTGGCCCCCTTCGACGACGAGCCGCATGCCGCGACCCCGAGCATCGCTACTGCAGACACAGTGGCCAGGGCCACGGCTGTCTTCCGTTTGTGGGTCATCAAGCTCCCCGCCTGTCGTAGGGTTGGTTACCGAAAACTGTCGGCTGCGGCTGGTTACGAAGCAGCAGCAGTCGCGCGTCAGCGCGTCGCCGAGGTAGTGGCGGACCACCTCGCCGTGAGCGTCCTTCGCAGCTCCCTGCCACGCGATCTCGCCGCGCTGCAAGACCAGGCAGTCATCCGCGAAACCGAGTGCGCGATGGACGTATTGCTCGATCATGATCACCGTGATGCCGGCCGCTCGAGCCCGCTCGAGCCCGTCGAAGACGAGATCCACCACCAGCGGAGCGAGGCCCAGCGACATCTCGTCGGCGATGATCAGCTTCGGCGAAGTGGCGAGGGCGCGGGCCAGCGACAGCATTTGCTGCTCCCCGCCCGACAGCAGCCCAGCGGTCTGTCCCCGGCGCGACGCCAGCCCCGGGAAGATCTCGAGCGCGAGATCCACCGACTGGCGCCGGGCACGGCGGCCGTCCAGCGTTCCGGACGCCATGCGCAGGTTGTCGACGACGGAAAGCCCGCGGAACACACCGCGCCCCTCGGGCAGATGCACGATTCCCAGCCGGCGGATGCGATGCGGCGACTTGCGGGTGATGGAGCGGCCACCGAAGTTCACCTGACCGCCGGAGGACGTGCACCAGCCCCGATATCGCCCGCGCCAGGCTGCTCTTTCCCGCACCGTTGGCTCCCAGCACGGCCAGCGCCCGGCCTTCGTTCAGCTCGAACGACACACCGTTGAGCGCGATCGCATCGCCGTAGCGCACCGAGAGGTTGTCCACCGCCAAGAACCCACCGGCGCTCGTCCCGGCCGACGTACGGTCGCGCTCCGCGGCAGAGCGACCCTCGACGTGGGTGAGCACCGGCCGGTCTGCCGGCGCCGCTGCGTCGCCGGCGTCGGTTTCCTTCCCCTCCGGCGCCAGCTCCTGGCCCAGGTAAGCAGCGCGGACCGCCGGGTTGGCCCGCACCTGCTCGGGGGGACCGCTCGCCAGCAGCGCCCCGAAGTCGAGCACGTGGACCGTGCTGCACAGCCGCATCACGAGCTCGACGTCGTGCTCGACCAGCAACACGGAGATATCGCGCTCGGCGACCACCCGCCGCAAAACAGCCTCGAAACGCTGGGTTTCCGCCGAGTCGAGTCCGGACGAAGGCTCGTCCAGCAGCAGCACCCGCGGGCTTGCGGCGAGCGCGCGCCCCAGCTCGACGAGGCGGGCGACGCCGAGCGGCAGCCCGACCGCCGACCGGTCGGCGATGCTGGTGAGCCCGAGCAGCTCGATCAGCTCGTCGACGCTTTCGGTCTCGGACTTCGGCGCGGGACGCAGGCTTCCCATCGTGAAGACGTCCGACAGGACCCGGCTCTTGGAATGCTTGGCACGATGGGCGATCACGAGGTGGTCGCGAATGCTCATCCCGACGAACAGCTCGGGATGCTGGAACGTGCGGGCCAGCCCGCGCGCGGCGCGAACCTGAGGACGCGTATCGGTGACGTCCTCGTCATCGAGCAGCACGCGACCGGAGGTCGGGCGCAGCAGCCCCGACAGCACCCCGAAGAGCGTGCTCTTGCCCGCACCGTTCGGTCCGACCAGACCGACGATCGTGGCAGGCGGAAGCGACAGGCTCACATCGCGCACCGCGACCAGACCGCCGAAACGGACGGTGACACCAACGCATTCGAGCCGGGTCTGCGCGCTCATGGCAGTCATGGTTTGGCCTTCATCATCGAGCCGGCGCTGCCGGGAGTGGCTTGCGCGGCGACGGGCGGCGGGGTGGCTGCGACGTCAGCAGCGGCTGCGCCGGCGGGGGTCGGGTCGAGCCGTAGCTCGTTGGCCGCCCCCGCGGCGCCCGAGGGCAGCCCTGCGGTGCGCACCTGCTGCGGCAGGATCTTGCCGATCAGGCTGCGGATCTGGCGGCCGGTGTGCAGCACGGCACCTTCGGGGCTGCGGGCGATACCGATCGCTCCGAGGCCGAAGAGCACCGCTGGCACCTCGCCCCAGCGGGCGGGCACGTATGTCTGCAGCACACCCGGCAGCAGTGAGAACGCCATACCGGCCAGCACCGCAGCGGTCAGCGACCGCACGCCCATCGCGACCACGACCGCGAGCCAGACCAGTCCCGCGAAGGTGGCATACGACGAGGGCTGGGCCGTCAGCGTGTCCATCGCGAGGAAGCCGCCGCCGATTGCTGCGGTGAATGCTCCGAGGGTGCTCACCAGGATCTTGACCTGGATGACGCTGAGCCCCAGCGTTCTCGAGGCGGACGGGCTGTCGCGCACCGCCCGCAGCGCCAGGCCGCTGGTCGAGCGCCTCATGTTGAGGGTGAGCAGCGCAATGATGAGGAACACCGCGAACGCCAGGTAGGCGAAGGCCAGATCCCCCTGCGCGAAGCTGGGCCGGGTCACGATGACGCCGAGGCCGCCTTGCAGGAACCGGTCTCGGGTGAAGACGAGCTGCTCCATGAGCAGACCGAAGGTCAGCGTCGCCAGCGCGACGTAGAGGTCTCCGAGCCGGATCGTCAGCAGGCCGATGATCGCGCCGCCGATGGCGGCGACGACGGCGGCCACGACGATGGCCAGCAGGATAGGTATGTGCCAGCTTGCGGCGAACTGCGCTGAGCCGAGCGCCCCCACACCGGCGAAGATGATCTGCGACAGCCAGAGCATGCCGCCCTCGCCGGTCACGACCGTGAACGTGAGGAACGTGATGCCGTAGCACATGCCGAGCGCGGTGAGGCCCAGCCAGTACGCCGAGCCGTTGAAGATGAGCGGCAGGAAGCCGATGACGACGAGCGGCACCAGGGTGAGGCCGCGCTCCCAGAACGCCTGCGGCCCCGTGGCTGCGGTCGAGTCCTCGGTGTCGACGTTCGCCGGCCGGATCGCCTTGTCCAGCGGGCCGCCGACGCCGGCCGACTCATCGATGCTCCTCGACCACAGCGTCTGGATGATCAGCGAAACCGCGATGAAGGCGAACGGGATGCTCGGAATGATCGCTGCGGTGAAGGAGCTGTTGGGCGGCAGGTACTTCTGGATGACATCGGTGACGATGCCCATCGCCAGCGCCGCGCCGACGGCGGCAGGTAGCGAGCGCAGCCGGGCGACGACGACGGCGGCGAATGCCGCTGACATGAGCGTCGTCATGCCGGTCGGCGACAGCTGCGCGGTCGGGGCCACCAGGACTCCGGCGAGGCCGGCCAGAGTGGCGCTGACGGCCCATACCCCGATGGACACCCGGTTGGGGCTGGTGCCCGACAGCGAGGTCATCGCTTCGGAGTCGACCATCGCCCGCACCCGCAGGCCGATATCGGTGAACTGCAGGACGACCGTGCCGAGGATCAGGATCAGCAGCAGGAAGCCGTAGATCAGGACCTGATCCGTGGTGACCGCGGCACCGAAGACCTTGAACGGCTTGTCGCTGAGGGAGGCGAGGCCCGGAGCCGACGTGATCGACTGGGTGCCGAAGATGAAGTCGCTGATCGGCGGCAGCGCCACCGATAGGCCGATGGTCGTGACCAACTTGATGAGGGTCGACTTGCCACGCACGAAGCGAAACAGCACCGCGTAGAGCACCACGCCCAGCAGCGGCGCCAGTATCAGGATCGAGATCAGCCCGGCGCCGATCGTCGACATGTGGTGCTGGGAGTTGAGCCAGTAGTAGAAGCGCGCGACGACGAACGCCATGGAGCCGAACGCGAAGTTCAGCACGCCCGAGGAGACGAAGGTGACGACGAGCGCCGACGCCGCAATCGCGTAAATGGATCCGAGCGCCAGGCCGGCAAAAACGTACTGCAGCACGCCTACTCCTTCGCGCCGGATCTGCTGACCGCACTTGAGGCAGCCGCGACACTCAGGCGGGCCGCAGGCATGTCGATCAAGGCTCTTCGGCTCCTACTGGCTTACGCACGAAATCGCCGATGGCGCCGAGAACTCAGCCAGCACAGCCTCGTGTGTCGTCAACCATCGCTCCTTTGCGAGACGGCAAGTGTAGGACGTCGGGGCCGCGCGTGTGGGTCAAGTTACATTTTTTTCGACGTCGAGGTCAAGACTGATTCGGGCAGGTCGACGGCGCGTTCGGCGGCAGCTGTCCGTCACAAATTTCGTACGGCGACATCGAGGTATTGGCCGTACTTCGAAGCCCGGTAGCTGACGCGCCGATGAGTTCGCCGGCCCCGCGTCGTCGTATAACGACGACAGCTCACACTGAAGGGGAGGGCGCAGCGTGGCAGCGACATCGAAGGATGCCGTCAGGGTTCTCGTCGGCACCCGCAAGGGCGCGTTCCTGCTCACCGCGGGAGAGGCCAGGAAGGACTGGAAAGTCAGCGGGCCGCACTTCGCGGGCTGGGAGGTCTACCACGTCGCCGGTTCGCCGGTGGACCCGAACCGGCTCTACGCGTCGCAGTCCACGGGCTGGTTCGGGCAGCTCATCCAGCGCTCGGACGACGGTGGCCAGACCTGGGAGCCGGCCGGCAAGGACTTCACGTACGAGGGCGTCCCGGGCACCCACCAGTGGTACGACGGCACCCCCCACCCCTGGGAGTTCGCGCGCGTCTGGCACCTGGAGCCCTCACCGTTCGACCGCGACACGGTCTACGCCGGCGTCGAGGACGCGGCGCTGTTCCGATCCACCGACGGCGGGCAGAGCTGGCACGAGCTCGCTGGCCTGCGCGAGCAGGGCTCGGGCCCCCAGTGGCAGCCCGGCGCGGGCGGCATGTGCCTGCACACCATCATCCTGGACCGCCAGCACCCCGACCGGATCTTCGTGGCGATCTCGGCGGCCGGCGTCTTCCGTACCGACGATGCCGGCCTCACCTGGCGGCCCGTCAACAAAGGCCTGCTCTCGGACGGGATTCCGTCGCCGGCGGCGGAGGTCGGGCACTGCGTCCACAACCTGGCGATGCACCCCTCGCGCCCGGAGACGCTGTTCATGCAAAAGCACTGGGACGTCATGCGCAGCGACGACGCGGGCGACAACTGGCACGAGATCAGCGGCAACCTGCCGACCGACTTCGGCTTCCCGATCACCGTCCACGCCCACGATCCGGACACCGTCTACGTCGTGCCGATCACCAGCGACTCGCACCACTTCCCGCCGGACGGCAGGCTGCGCGTCTACCGCAGCCGCTCGGGCGGCAACGACTGGGAAGCGCTGACAGCCGGGCTCCCGCAGCAGGACTGCTACGTCAACGTGCTGCGCGATGCGATGGCCGTCGACGCGTTGCCCGAGTGTGGCGTGTACTTCGGGACGACCGGCGGCCAGGTCTACGCATCCGCCGATGCCGGCGACAGCTGGACGCCGATCGTGCGCGACCTACCGGCGGTGCTCTCGGTGGAGGTGCAGACGCTGTCATGATCCGCGTCGTGCTCCCGGCACACCTGCGCCAGCTGGCACGCTGCCAGCGCGAGGTGACGGTCGACGCGGAGCCGACCCAGCGGGCCGTGCTGGACGCGCTCGAGCAGCTCTACCCGGTGCTGCGCGGCACGCTGCGCGACGCCACCAGCGGACGTCGCCGGCCGTTCGTACGCTTCTTCGCCTGCGGGGAGGATCTCTCCCACGACTCCCCCGACGATCCGCTTCCGGACCCGGTCGCCGCGGGCCAGGAACCCTTCCGGGTCGTGGGGGCGATGGCGGGCGGCTGACGGCCGGCGGATATTGACACTGACGTCAATATCCCTGAGGGTTGTCATCGATGGACGACTTCGAGGCGATCGACTTTTTCCGCGGGAACGAAACCGTCACCGACCCGTACCCCTATTACGAGTCGCTGCGGGCGAAGTGCCCCGTCGTGCGCGAGCGGCACCAGGGCGTGTATCTGGTCACCGGTTACGACGAATCCGTCGAGGTGCTCAGCGACACCGACCGCTTCTCGTCGTGCACGGCGACGACCGGGCCCTTCCCCGGTTTCCCGGTACCGCTGGAAGGCCTCGACGGCGCAGAGGTCACGCGGCTCATCGCGGACCATCGCGACGAGCTGCCCTTCAGCGATCAGCTGCCCTCGCTCGATCCCCCGACGCACACCCGGCACCGGGCGTTGCTCATGCGTCTCCTCACGCCGAAGCGGCTCAAGGAGAACGAGGCGATGATGTGGCAGCTGGCCGACCGGCTGCTCGACCCGCTGCTGGCCAAGGGCGAAGGCGAGTTCATCGGCGAGTTCGCGGGGCCGTTCAGCCTGCTGGTCATTGCCGATCTGCTCGGAGTGCCGGAGTCGGACCAGGAGCGCTTCCTTTCGAAGATGATGCGCCGGCCCCAGGGGCGCGCCATCGGCACCACGTCCGACGAGCCGATGGCGCACCATCCGCTGCAGTTCCTCTACGAGCAGTTCACCGCGTACATCGAAGACCGGCGCCGCGAGCCGCGGCCCGATGTGCTCGGCGGCTTGGCGGCCGCGACCTTCCCGGACGGCTCGCTGCCGGACGTCGTCGACGTCGTGCGCATCGCGGCCAACGTCTTCTCGGCCGGCCAGGAAACGACCGTCCGGCTGCTCAGCTCAGCCCTCAAGATCCTCGCCGAGGAGCCCGAGCTGCAGCAGACGCTGCGCCGCGAGCGTGACCGCATCCCGAACTTCATCGAGGAGACGCTGCGCATCGAAAGCCCCATCAAGGGCGACTTCCGGCTCTCGCGCGTTCCCGTCAGCGTCGGCGGGGTCGACGTGCCGGCGGGCTCGACCCTGATGCTGATGAACGGCGCGGCCAACCGCGATCCGCGGCACTTCGAGAACCCTGCCCGCTTCGACCTGGCCCGGTCCAACGCGCGTCACCACATCGCATTCGGCCGCGGGGTGCACACCTGCCCCGGCGCGCCGCTGGCCCGGGCTGAAGCCCGCGCGTCGATCGAGCGGATGCTCGACCGCACCAGCGACATCCGGATCGCCGAATCCGTCCACGGTCCGGCGGGCTCTCGCCGCTACAAGTACCTGCCGACGTACATCCTTCGCGGCGTGTCAGCGCTGCAGCTCGAATTCACGCCGGCTGAAAACGCTGAGATCCCGGAACGCGAGCTGTGAAGGTCTCGCTGGACGACGACCGCTGCGCCGGTCACGGCGTCTGCACGACCCTCTGCCCCGAGGTCTTCGCCCTGAACGACGACGGCTACGCCGTCGTGCAATCCCCTGACGTGCCAGCTGGACTCGAGGATGCGGTGCGCCGCGCCGTGCAGAGCTGTCCCGAGCGCGCCATCACCGCCGGTTGACGCAGAAAGGCGACCGATGACCGAGACCGCTGTCAGAGCAGCCGCGCCCGTCGAGTACGACCCGTACGACTACGAGACCTTCTGCGACCCGTACCCGACCTTCGCGCGCCTGCGGGAAGAGGCGCCGGTCTACCGCAACGAGAAGCTGGACTTCTGGCTGCTGACCCGGCATGCCGACGTGATGGCCGCGCACAACGACTTCGCCCGATTCTCCAGCGCTGCCGGGCCGACGATCGAGAAGATGGCACCCGAGCAGACCCGGGCGCTGCTGATCGCCAAGGATCCGCCGGAGCATCGCTGGCACCGCAAGGTGATCGGCAAGGTCTTCACGCCCCGGCGGATCAACGCGCTCGAGCCCTACATCCGCGAGCGGTGTCGCCAGCTGCTCGACCCGTTCATGGGCGAGCCCGAGTTCGACGTCGCCGAGCAGTTCGCCTTGCAGCTGCCGCTCAACGTCATCAGCGAATTGCTGAACATCCCGCACAGCCTGCGCGACGAGATCCATGAGCTGGCCGATCAGACGCTCGCCCGAAGCGACGATCCGGGCCTGGCCGAAAAGCAGATGCTGGCGCAGATCCGGATCTTCGAGATCTTCCACGGGCTGGTCGCCGACCGGGAGAACAACCCCCGCGACGACATCATCAGCGTGATCATGGATACGCCCGTCGACGATGACGACGAAGGCCTCACCACGCGCAAGCTGGACGCCGCCGAGGTCGCCATCCGCTTCCAGGAGATCGCCTTCGCCGGCCACGAGACCGTCGCCAAGGCCATCCCGAACGGCGCCACCGCCTTCACCTCGTTCCCCGACCAGCGCCGCCTGCTCGCCTCGGACCTGTCACTGTCGGGCCAAACGGCTGACGAGGTGCTGCGCTACGACCCTCCGTCCCAGCTGCAGGGACGTCTGGCGCTCGAGGACATCACCGTGCACGGCGTCACCATCCCGGCGGGCTCGCGCGTCATGCTGGCGACCGCGGCGGCGCTGCGCGATCCGCAGGCCTACCCCGACCCCGATCGTTTCGACATCACGCGCGAGAGCGATCCGTCCACCATCTACTTCGGCTTCGGCGTCCATCGCTGCATCGGAGCCCACCTGGCGCGGCTCGAGCTGCGCGTGGCGTTCGAGGAACTGGTGACCCGGTTCCCGGACTTCGCGGTCGACCAGTCGCGGGCCGTGCGCCACGTGTCCAGCAATGTCCGGGGCGTTGCCCACCTGCCGCTGCTGACCAAGGGCTGAGACGCGGAGGGTCCGCCCTCGCCGTGATTCACAGCTAAGGCATAGCAAGCCTTCATCAAACGCCTAGGCCCGCCGCCGACATTTGAGGTATGGAATCGGCGGTCGCCTCCAACCCCCCGGCCCATCGCCCGTTCCATCCGGCCCCGCCCGCGGCTTCGCGACCCCCCACGCAGCCGCGGGTGCCGGAGCCGGTTCGCCTCGATCCCGGTGTCGCCCTCGGGGTCATCGCCATCGGCGCGCTGATCACGGTGGCCCTGTGGTGGCTCAACACCCCCTACGTCTCCGGCTTCGGTGACTGGGTCACCAGCGCCGGCCGCCTCACGGGGCTCCTCGCCGGCTACTCGGTGGTCGTGCTGGTCGCGCTCATGGCCCGGCTGCCACCGCTGGAGAACGGCCTCGGAGCCGACCGGCTGGCCCGCTGGCATTCGATGGGCGGCCGCTACACGGTGTGCCTGGTCGTGACCCACGGCCTGCTGATCACCTGGGGGTACGCCATCACGGCGCACGCCACCGTGGTGCACCAGGGCTGGACGCTGCTGAACAGCTACCCGGACGTCCTCATGGGCACCGTTGCCGGGCTCCTTTTCGTCGGCGTCGGCATCAGCTCGATGCGCGCGGCCCGTCGCAAGCTGCGCTACGAGACCTGGTACTACCTGCACTTCTACACCTACCTGGCCATCGCGCTGGCGTTCAGCCACCAGTTCGCCGACGGCGCGGAATTCATCAGCAGCCTGCAAGCCCGGGTGTTCTGGGCAGTGCTCTACGTCGCGGTCTTCGGCGCGCTCGCCTGGTACCGCATCCTGCTCCCGATCGTGCGCAACTCGCGGCACCGGCTGCGGGTGGTGTCGGTGGTACGCGAGTCGTCCGACGCCGTCTCCGTGCTCGTCACCGGTGAGCACCTGCTCGAGCTCGCCGCCCAGCCGGGCCAGTTCTTCCGGTGGCGCTTTCTCAGCCGCGGGCTGTGGTGGGCGTCGAACCCGTACTCGCTGTCGGCCCCGGCGAGCGCGCAGATGCTCCGCTTCACGGCGAAGAATCTGGGCGATCACAGCAAGGCGCTGGAACGGCTCAAGCCCGGCACCCGCGTCTTTGCCGAAGGTCCGTACGGAACGTTCACCGGCGCGCGCCGCACTCAGCGGCGCGTCCTGCTGATCGCCGCCGGAATCGGGATCACCCCGCTCCGCACGCTCTACGAGACCATCTGGGCCTGGCCCGGCGACCTTGCGCTGATTTATCGCGAGAGCCGGCCCAAGCACGTGCTCTTCCGCCACGAGCTCGAGACCATCGCCGCCACACGCAAAGCCAAGCTGGACATCATCGTGGGCTCCCGGACCAAGCTGCGGGGCGATCCGCTCTCGGCACCGTCGCTCGCGCGCATCCCCCACCTCACCGAACACGACATCTACCTCTGCGGCCCCGATGAGATGGAGGCCGACGTCACCAAGGCGCTGCGCTCGCTGGGCGTGCCCCGCCGCCAGATCCACACCGAATCGTTCACCTTCTAATCAGCGGAGAGTTGGAACCTTCCATGCGCCGCGTGATCCTCGCCGTCAGCAGCACCGTCGCCGTGCTCGTGCTGCTGCTCGGCTTCAAGTCGCAATCGGCCCCGCCTGTCACGAAGCCGGCCTCGGCCAGCGCGGGCCCGGGCTCGGGCTCGACGGCGACGACCCCGTCCACGACCCCGTCCACGGGTTCGAGCAGCAGCGGCTCGACCACCGGTACCAAGACCGTCACCGGTGACTCGGCCGACACCCGCTACGGCCCCGTACAGGTGAAGATCACCGCCACCAACGGCAAGATCACCCGCGTCGACGCGATCGACTACCCCCAGACCGAGCGGCGCGACCGGGAGATCAACAGCTTCGCCATTCCCGCGCTGAACCAGGAGGCGCTCGCCGCCGGCAACGCGAACATCGACATCATCTCCGGCGCGACGTACACCAGCGAGGGCTACATCCAGTCGCTGCAAAGCGCGCTGGACCAGCTCTAGACGACTGTGACCAGAGCCCCGCGGACGGTCCACGTCGAACACTGCATGGGCACGGTGTTCTCCTTCGACATCCGCGATGGCGGTGACTGGACGGCTGCGATCGAGGAAGCGGTCGCCTGGCTGCACGAGGTCGACGCGACGTTCAGCACCTACCGCGATGACAGCGTTGTCAGCCGGCTCGCCCGCGGTGAGCTCGCACTGGACGGCTGTTCGGCGCAGGTACGCGAGGTCTTCGCGCTGTGCGAGCGAGTTTCCGTTGACAGTAAAGGCTTTTTCTCGATCCGCACCGGCGCCGGCGGCACCCTGGATCCGTCGGGCATGGTCAAGGGATGGGCGATCGAGCGGGCCAGCGATCTGCTCGCTGCCCACGGCTCGCGTAACCACGCGGTCAACGGCGGCGGTGACATCCAGCTGGAGGGTGAGTCCGCACCGGGCCAGCCGTGGCGCATCGGCATCAGCGACCCGCGCCATTCCGGCCAGGTCCTCACCGTCGTCGCCGGGAGCGATCTGGCCGTCGCCACATCGGGAATGGCCGAGCGTGGCACGCACATCTTCGATCCACACACGGGTGCGGCGGCTGACGCGCTGGCAAGCGTGACGATGGTAGGGCGCCGGCTCACCTTCGTCGATGCCTACGCGACCGCGGCGTACGCGATGGGGCCGGCTGCCCTGGCCTGGGTCGAGTCGCTTCCGGGCTACGAGGGATTGCTCGTGCTGGCCGACGGAAGCCGGCACGCGACATCGGGATGGAGCGCGCTCTCGGCTCTGCGAGAATGACGATGTGCACGCGCGGCCAGACCTCGGGGCGCCTCCATCGGTAGCTCAGCTCGAGGACTTGCGCACGCCCTTGACGGGCTACTGCTACCGGATGCTGGGCTCGGCGGCCGACGCCGACGATGCGGTGCAGGAGACCTTGGTCCGCGCGATGTCGTCGTCCACGGCATACGACCCCGCCCGGGCGTCGCTGAGCACGTGGGTGCATGCCATCGCCACCCGGATATGCCTGGATCTGCTGCGCGCAGCCAGGCGTCGGGCGTCGCCGATGGATTTCAGCGCCGGCAGCACGTCGGGCCCGGACCTCGGCGAGCCGCTGCCGGGCAGCTCCTGGCTGGAGCCCATCCACGACTCCCGGGTGCTCGCCGCGACCGACCCGGCGGAGCTCGTGGTCGCGCGCGAGAGCATCCGGCTCGCCTTTGTCGCGCTGTTGCAGGACCTGCCGCCCCGGCAGCGCGCGGTGCTGATCCTGCGCGACGTGCTGGCTTTCCGGGCCGACGAGTGCGCGCTCATTCTTGAAACGAGCACTGCCTCCGTCACGAGTGCCCTTCAGCGGGCCCGTGCCGCCTTGGCCACTTCGCAACGTCCGCCGGGCTCCGTGCTGGACCCAGCCGACGAGGACCAACGGCGGCTGCTGGACAGGTACGTCGCCGCCTTCGAAGCCCACGACGTCGCCGGGCTGGTCGATGTCCTCCGTGACGACGCGACCACCTCCATGCCGCCGTTCGCCTGGTGGGTCAGCGGTGGCCGGACGATCGCCGAAATGATCGCGGGCAGCGGCGCCTGCGCCGGGGCGCGCCTGCTCCCCACCGTCATCAGCGGCTGCCCGGGCTTCGGCCAGTACCGGCCGGACGGCGCAGGCTCGTTGCATCCCTTCGCTCTGGTGATGGTGTCCATCGCGGGCGACCGCATCGTGCACCTCACGACGTTCCTCGGGACCGACGACCGATTCGGGGAATTCGGCCTTCCGGAACGACTTCCGGCCGGAGGCGATGAGTTCCGCCTTCGCCAGACGTACCAGTGGTGACAGCGCCACGACGTACCCGGAAGGCACCATGACTGCCAGCACGATCGACCCGATTCAGCAGACCTTCGCAGAGCGCCGGAGGCTGAGCGATTTCCTCTCCCAGCTGACGAGCGAGCAATGGGCGGCGCCCTCTTTGTGCGCCGGCTGGCGGGTGCGCGAGGTCGTCGCCCACCTGACGATGCCGTATCGGACTCCGAAATGGCGAGTGGTGGCCGGCATTCTCGGTGCCGGCTTCTCCTTCAACCGTTACGCCAACCGAGCGGCACGCGCGGACACCCGGGCGCTGACGGACGCCGAGTTGCTGGCGAGCTATCGCGCCAACGTCACCAACCCCTGGCGCCCGCCCGGCGGAGGTGCAATCGGAGCGCTCAGCCACGAAGTCATCCACGGGCTCGACATCACCGAGCCGCTGCACCTGCCGCCGGCGCCGCCGGATCGCATTGCGCTCGTGCTGCAAGCTGCCACCCCGCGCCAGCTGAAGTACTTCGGTGTCGACCTGCAGGGCCACCGCCTCGTCGCCACCGACGCCGACGCCACCGTCGGCTCGGGAGAGCCGGTGCCGCTTCCGGCCAAGGACATCCTGCTGATCGTGACGGGGCGCCAGGCCATGACCTAAAGTCGCCGACGGACGATCCGACGGCTCACACGACCGACGGGCGGCCCCGCAGCTCCCGCGGCTGCTTCCGCGGCGATGCAGGGGCAGTTCGCGTTCATCACCTTCGGCATCGTGGGGCTCTACGCCATCATCGCGTTGAAGGCACACGTGTACGTCCTCGGCGTGGTGCCGGTCGCCCCTCGATTAAGGCCGGCGATAGCCAGGGGCCACGCCTAACCCTGCCGCGTCCGCCTTCAAGCGCTCGCTGAGTAGGTCAAACGCCCACTCCCGCCGGACCTTCCCGTCCTGGAAATTCAGGTGCTCAAGGAACGAGACACCGATTGCGTTTCGTACCGCATCGTCGCCGCCTGCGGCTGCGCGGTCTGCGGCGAGGAAGCATCGAGCCGTCAACCCGCGATCGCCGTGGTCAATGGCCGTCTGCGTGTAGCGAGCGAATACCCCCGTCTGCACGTAAAGAAGGTCCTGGCACGTCTCGTCATCGAGTTCCTCGGCGATGTCTGGGAACTCCCGGCTGAGCTCCGCGACAAACTCACAACCGTCCATATGCAGAGCCTAGAGCCGGCGCCCCTCGGCCCTCCAACGCTCGCGTGGGACGCGCATCGCCGTTTGCGGGGCCGTGTGCGGGGCCGCTTGCGGCACAACTCACACCGGCTGCGTGACAGGGTGAGGCGGTGGACGACCCCGACACGATTAGCGGCGGGCGAGCAGACGAGCCGAGCCCTCGGCGGCACCGTCCAGCCGTTTGGGTCGCTGCGCTTGCGGTCGCGGGTGGGACGATCGCGTCTCTCATCGTTCTGACGACGACGCCCCGCGCGCGGTCGCCGCATCCACCCGGCCCTGCATCCAGCACGCCGCCGGCCGTTGGTAACAACTTCGCAGCCAACGACTACCTGCACTGTCGTGTGCGCCTACTTGACGACGCATTGGCCGAACCCTTTTGGCTCGGCAGCGATCACTTCGACCCGCCAGGCAAGCGCCGGGCCGCGCACACTGCCTCCGAAGTTCTGCAGGCGTACCGAACCAGCCCGGTCTCCCGCACGGTGCCCCGCCATCACGTACAAGTGGCATTCACTGCGTTCTCGCAGACCAACACAGCGGTGAGGCCCGTCTGGATTGTCGTGACCAACGGCATCTCCGACACGGCACCACCGTCGACGCCGCTGACGGACTACGTGACCATTTTCGATGACCAGGACCACCTTCGGTACCTAGGGACCATGATCGACAATCTGCCTGGGAAGTGCGCTCTCCCGCCACTCCCCTGATCTCGTCGATGAAGAACCCGCTATCTCTGGCCACGTACCCAGCGTCTCGAGCGAAAGCCCTGTGTTTGCAGCGGTTTTTGTCGGTGATGGCGGGTAGACTCGCACACATGTTCGAGAATCTGAGTCCTCATGGGATCATCGCCGCAGCGTTGATCGCCCCGCCCGGCCCGGACGTGCTGACCGCCCTTGCCGGCATCGTCCCCGACAAGCTGTCCGACTACGGGAAAGTCGACCTGCTCATCGCGCTGGACCGCCAGCACGCCTGGCTGGCCGCGCTCACCCAGCCCGCCCTTGCGGCGGTCGGGGATGCGGTGGAAGCCGAAGTACGCGACGGGTCGGACAAGACCGGCGTGCAGGAGATCGCGCTACGGGCCGCGCACGCCGAGATCTCCGCCGCGCTACGGGTCTCGGACAACGTCGCCGGTAACAGCCTGGCCCTGGCCCGCACCCTCACCACCGACCTCCCCGCCGTCCAGCACGCACTCGAACAGGGCGAGATTTCGCTCTGGCACGCCAAAGCCATCACCGAAGCCACCGGCCCGCTACCGCCGGGCAAGGCCCGCATCGTCGCCGACCGGGTGCTGCCCCGGGCCCGCCGGCAGACCGTCGCCCAGCTGCGCCGATCACTGAAACGGGCCGTGCTCGCCGTCGAACCCAAAAGCGCGGCCGAACGGGCCAAGCAAGCCCACGCCGAACGCACCCTGGACTGGTGGACCCGCGAGGACGGGATGGCCGAACTGCGGCTCATCGCCTCCGCCGCCGACATCATGACCATCTTCAACGTCGCCGACGCCATCGCCAAGCAGACCCGAGCGGATGGGCCGGGGCAGGGTGAGCCGGGCTGGCTCCCCATCGACGCGCACCGCGCGGATGCGCTGACCACCCTCATCACCCAAGGCGCCACCACGGTCCGCCCCCCGGCGGTCAATGTGACGGTCGATCTGCCGACCCTGCTCGGCCTGCAGGACAACCCGGCCGAGCTCGCCGGCTACGGCCCGATCCCCGCCCCGCTGGCCCGCACCCTGGCCGCCGACGGCAAGTGGCGGCGGATGATCCTCGACCCGCACACCGGCCACCTGCTCGACCTCGGCCACAGCTCCTACACGCCGACGGCCGCACTCGCCCGCTACGTCAAAACCCGAGACCGGACCTGCACCTTCCCATGCTGCAACCGGGCCGCCCACCACGGCGACCTCGACCACAAACACCCCTACCGGCCCGGTGATCCCCGAAGCGGCCGGACCGACCGGGCCAACCTGCACCCGCCGTGCCCCAACCACCACACCCTCAAACACAAAGGCCGCTGGACCCTCCGCACCAGACCCACCACCGGACAGGCGTACTGGACCAGCCCGACCGGCCACACCTACCCGGTCGAACCCATCGACCACCGCAGCCCCGCAGCCATCGACGAAACACCCCAACCGGCTACCACTAAAGACGTTCCGGACGTCTGCCCCTTCTGACCTCGGCGCGCCCCAGGCAAGTTCGCTCGCGGTCCTGCTCTCTCGCGAGCTTCACGGAACGAGCATCACCGGGCAGCCGGCGTGACTGATCAGTCGGCGGGCAACGTTGGAGGTTGCCTGACGGCTCAGATAACGCTGATATGGCCGCGCGACGACCAGCAGGTCGGCGCCGCGCGCGACCTCGGCGAGCTCATCCGCCTTTGCCTCGAAAACAGCTGGAACCATGCGGACTTCGGGATCGAGGTCCGGTGCCGTTGCGGCCACGACGGAAAGAATCTCATCCTCGATCCGGTCGAGGTCGCCGCGCGCGGAGTCCGGTGCTCCCTGCCCCGCCGGCATGGCGGACTCCCTCACCGGACCCGTCCAGCACACTGTCAGACGTCCGCTGTGAGCCTTCGCCTCACGGGCGGCCCACGTCAGCGCTCGCCGCGATCCGTCGGAGCCGTCGAACCCGACGACGACGCGGATCTGGACCCCGTCCTGCGGGGCCGCCGGAGCACGGTGATCCCGAGGCGCTGACCGCATGTATCCGAGCCGGCGCAGCCTGACACGCTCCCGGTGGGCTTGCGTGACGATGTGGCGGGCGATCTCGAACGGAGTCGATTTCGTTGATGCGTTTCGGGTGTTCACGACTCCCCCTCAGATGGCTGCAACCGCGCCGTTTTGCACGTCCTCCGGCCGGACCACGACGACCGGGCAACTCGCGTGGCGGACGCAATGCTCGCCGGTCGAGCCCAGCAGGAGCCCGTGGAAACCGCCGTGGCCTCGGCTGCCGACAACCAGCAGGGCAGCTCGAGACGCTTCGTCGAGCAGCACCGGCACCGCAGACCCGTAATGCGCCTGGACCTTCACCTCGACGTCGTCCGGCCCCCGAGGCCCGTCGCCAAGCACCTCCGCCACCACCGCGTTGAGCGTCTTCAGTGCCTGCTCCTGCGGATCGAGCACCTCTGCCACCGGCAGCGTGACGACGATGGAGATCGGCCACCGCCAGGCAATGACGGCACGGACCCGAGCGCCGGTCGTCTTCGCATAGTCGACGGCCCAGCGGAGGGCGAGCTTGGACTGCTCAGAACCATCCACGCCCACCACGACGGTGGGCAGGTCCTTACCCGACCCCTTGCGTTCCACGGTCGACATGGCAATCACTCCCGTCTCTCGCGTCACTTTGTCGCGCAGGCATTCAGGTCATTGGAGGCACATGTCCAGCATCCTCCGCAAAGCTGCCCCCGGGCGAGGGACGAAAGACCCCAAGCGGACCACACTCAAGCCTCTTTCGCCGCCGGCTACAGGCGCGAAGGCTAGGGGCGTTGTCCGTGGTTTTGGGCGCGAAGGGAGCCGTCATGCGCATCGCAGCTCTGATGAGGAAGCCGGTGGTGTCGGTCCTTCCGGAAACGTCCATGACGGCCGCAGCACAACTGATGGAGAAGGCGGGAGTCGGCGCCTTGCTCGTCGTCGACAACGGCCGGCTCACCGGCATCGTCACCGATCGGGACATCGTGGTCCGCGGCCTCGCGGCAGGTCTGCCGGGCGACGCGCGCATCGACAGCGTCATGACCACCGAGCCGGTCACGGTCGACCTGAACGATGACGTCTCGACAGCGGCGAAAGCGCTGGAAGAGCGCAAGTTTCGGCGTCTTCCGGTCACCGAGTCGGGCGCGCTCGTCGGCATCGTGTCAGCGGACGATCTGCTGTTGGCGCTCGTGACGCAGCTCTCGGACGTCGTGTGGCCGATCTTCGGAGAGGTGCTCGACCCGCAGCACGTGGGTGCCCTGCCGGTGCCCGCGCCGTCAGCCTTGACCAGCGGCTGAGAGCCGGTCGCGGCTGCGCTGCTTCTCCCGGTACAAGTCCAGATCCGCTTTGGCCACCAGCGAGTCCACGTCGTCGTTCGGTTCCGAGAGACTGAAGCCGACACTGCAGCACAGGGTGACGGGTCCGGCGCGCGTGATGAGCTGGGTACTCGTGACGGCATGACGCAAACGCTCGACGAGAGCCCGGGCGTCCGCCGGCTCCAGCGGTGCGCGGCCGGCGACAAGGAACTCGTCCCCGCCGATACGAGCCACCACGTCCGACTCGCGGGCGGCCTCACGAAGGGCTTGCGCCGTAAGGCAAATGGCTTCGTCACCCACGCGGTGTCCATGGGTGTCGTTGATGGCTTTGAGGCCATCGAGGTCGATGAACATCGCCGCCACGGCGTAGCGCTCCCGGCGGGCGTGCGCGAGCTCCAACGTGAGCGCGTCCTGCGCCGCTCGCCGGTTCAGCAATCCGGTGAGCCCGTCGTGGGTCGCGACCTCCTGCAGCATCTGGCGTTCCTGCTCGGAGTCCAGGACCGTCGCGCGGAGCCGGCTCAAGGTGTCTTGCAACGCCCGTCCGGTCCGGCCCGGAAGCGGTGCGTCCAACGATGAGGCGGTTGGATCCTCGGCGAGGGTCACGGTGTAACGCTCGACCGCGGACAGCACGGCCGTCATGTCATCCACGGCTTGAATCGTCTCGGCGACCTCGCGCGGACCGCCCGTCGGCACCGCCGCGAGCGTGAAGTTGCCCTCAGCGATTTGATGAGCGGTCGCGGCCAGCCGGCGTAGTGGACGCACGACGGAGCGGGCGAGCAGGATTGACGCGCCCGCTCCGAGTAAGACGCTGAGCGCGAAGATGGCGCCGTCGAACCGGCAGCTGCTGGTGGCCACGACCTCTTCGTGATGTGCGGCGTCACGCATGTCGGCGGCGGTGCTCCGGGCAAGTGCGATGAGATCTTTGATCCACAGCGGCTGGTTGATGAAGGCGTGGCCACACGTGATCGCGTTGCCGGTGATGGGCGATGGCTCCGCGGCCAGCGCGTACGTCACGGTCTGCGCCAGCGTTTTCTCCCACGCCTGCGCGGCGGGATCCTGCTGCCACGCCTTCCAGGCGACCGCTGCTTTGGGCCCGAGCTGGCCGGGGAAGCCGGCCGAGAGCGCAGCGAAGGCACCATTCGCCGCGATCAGCTCTTCGACACCCGTCGGGGTTCCGATCCCCTTCACCGCATCACCGCAGGTGATGAAGCGCTGTTTCGCCGTATTCAGAAGGGAGAACGCGGCTTCGCTCGCAGCGGCGCGCGAGGAGAGCAGGCCGGTGCCGTTGGACGCCGAGAGCACGTCCTGGTGCAGCTGGCCGAACAGCAGCGACCACTGAGCGTCGATGTCGTCCGTGAACCGGCCGAACAGTGTGAGCACGCCGTCAGGGGTGGCCCGACCGGTATCGATCAGCGGCCGAAGCTGCTGCACGCGATCGAGATCCGCTGCGAGCTTCGGATACGCGAGCAGTGCCGCGCTCTTGTCGACGCGGGGACGCGCCTGGAGCATCTGCTTCTCGTAGTCAAGCCCGAAAATGCTGGTGATCTGAGCGGGGGTGATGTCGAAGGCGGCCGCTTCGACGAGCGCGGCCGAAGCGTTGAACTCGTCGGTGACGACGGCGCGTGCCGCCATCACGTCAGCGAGTTCAGTGGACTCGCCCTGGATGGTGACGGCATGCCGGCGATCCGACCAGCTTCGTAAGGCCGCCGCCCCGGTCAGCGCTGCCAGCACCGTCACCGGGATCAGCATCACGAGTATCAGCAGCGCGGATACGCGGGGCCGGCGTCGCGCCCGCACCGGCGGCGGGGTGGGGAGCATTTATCGGGAGCGGAAGCGGCTGCCAGAGGGCAGCGAACGCCCCTGGTCCACGTCGGCGCTCTCACCTCCTCACGTCTCCCCACCACATCGGCATCGCTGCCGGCCCGCTTTTCACCCGGTCGGAGCAGCGCGGCCGTCACGGCAGCTCGACCGTCTGCTCCTCGCCCAGCGCGGAAAGGGGCAGCCGCTGCTAGATCGCCTCGCGGGCTACGTCGTGACGTTTGATGTAGTCGCTGAACCGCTCGGACAGCGCGTCACCGTCGAGGCCGAGGTCGTCGAGGGTGTACGCGTGCCGGCCGAACTTGCCCTTCGGATGCGCTTCGACGTAGGCCGTCATGGCGGCAGCGGCTTCGGGCGTCAGCTCACGGCCGGCCCCGGCGTAGATCGTCCGCATCGCCTCGAGCGGATCGGTCATCAGCTGCACGTAGGGAACGTCGACGAAGCGCTGCCCCGGGCGGCGGACCCGGAAGTCCTCGACCCGGTCGATGCACGCCTCGAGAACGTTGCCCCACCGGCGGGCGATATAGGCCGTGTGGTCGACGTCGGTGAGGTTCTTGCTCAGCACCCGGATAAGGCTGCAGCTCGAGGCGGCTACCACGACCGGATCCCGATGCAGCATGACGAACGTGGCATCCGGGTAAACGTCACTCAGCTCGTCGAGCGCGATGGCATGGTGCGGCGACTTCAACGCCCAGTGGCCCCGGACCCCGCCGGACTGCAGGATCTGCAGCGCCAGCTTGTGATGCTCGTAGGCAGAATGATGGTCGGCCGAAAAGAGCCACTCCCCGTAGCTCGGCACGTTGGCCAGCGTCTCCCACATCAGGCTCTTCCAGTCCTGCGCCATGATGGTGATGCATTCGGTCGGCCCGTCCGCCTCTTCGCGATGCACCGTGTTCATGTCCGGATTCATCTGCACGGCCATCTCGAGGCCGGCACGCGCGGCCTCGACCCGCGGACCGCTGCGCCACGTGTCCGGAGTCGGGGGCGGGACGCTGTCCGCCGCCTCCCAGTTCAGCAGCGAGCGATTGCGCGGGTCCTGATCGAGCAGGTAGCTCAGCAGCGTGGTGCCCGCACGGAACAGGCCCACGACGATGATGGGCGCGTCGATGCGCTCGTCACGAACCTGCGGATGCGTCGTGGCGTAGTCGATGATTCTCAGCCGGCGCCGCAGGTTTTCCGTGACGAACGCGGAGACGGCCATCTCGCCGAGCTCGTTCAGCTGTGCCTCGGTGGCGGCGGACTGGCAATACGCCTCGAGCCCATCGCGGAAACCGTCGGGGCCGAAGTCGGAAAGGCCGGTCTCCTGGGCCGCCTGCTCCATCAGCTGCTGGGATACGAGCGAGGTCACGGGCATCTCCATCTGGGGGGTCGCACGAGCATAGACGTCCGGGCCTGACCGGCGGCGAGCGACCGGCCCGCCGTCACCAGACGTCGCCCGGACGCCACTCGCACATCAGATGATCGGAGAATTCCAGCTTCCCGGCAGCGTCCAGCACGTAGATCCAGCCATCCTCATCCGGAGTCCGCATCGTCCCGTTGGGAGTGCGGGCCCACGTCGGACCGTGCCAGGGGCGCCAGCCGCGTGAGGCGTAGAAGGCGACGCCCTCATCGGTCGACCCGAGCGCGCCGACGTCATAGCCCCGTGCAATTTCCCTTTCCACGGCGTCCATCACCACGGTGCCGTAGCCCCGCCGCCGGCGATCAGCGCGGACGGCGACGCCCTCGACGTAGCCGGTGCGCAAACGGAGCGCACCAGCGGTCAGCCGCCGCGGCACGACGGCCGCGTGGGCGACCAGCTCGGTTGCTTCCCACAGCAGGGCATGCACGCCGCCGAGCGTGTGATCCCAATCGTCATCGGTCATCTCGGGGTAGAAGACGTCGTCGAGGAGTGCCCGCGCCGCCCGCAGCGCATCGCCGTCGAGCTCTGCCGTCGTGCCGGTCTGGAGCGTGGTTCCGGCAAGGGGACCGGCACGGCGAGCCACGACAGCATCGTGCACCGAAACGATCCGTGGGTCGCCCGCATTTCGCCATCGACGGCATTCGACAACGTGGTTATCGTTCGCGGCAGTTCTCGTCTCGCCATCGAGAGGTTTGTTCTGCCGTGACTGCTCGACGCAGACCGCTCGCTGTGCTGGCACTCGCCGCATCCGTCGTACTCGCCGGCTGTTCTGGAAGCACCACAGGGCCGAAAGCGCCTGCCACGACGGCGCCGGCGAGCGCATCGCGCTCCCCCACCGACTCCCGGCCGGCCGGGCCCGCCGCCGCGGTGTCGGAACTGCGCGGCGGCAACGGTCCCTTCATCGGGTCGGCCAGCCCACCCGAGCTGCAGCCGTTCGACTACGTGCAGCAGGAGTACGCGGTATCGGGCACCGCGAGCGCGTATCGGGCGGAGGGGGCGCTGAGTTCCGACGGCCGCTGGACGCTCACTCCCAGCACGAGCGCGGCCTACAAGACCCGCGTGCTCGTCCGGCGGCCGGCCAAGGCGTCGGCATTCAGCGGCACCGTGGTCGTGGAGTGGCTCAACGTCAGTGGCGGCGTCGATGCCGACCCGGATTGGGTGACCCTCCACGAGGAGATCGTCCGCAGCGGCGACGTCTGGGTCGGAGTGTCGGCGCAGCGCATCGGCGTCGAGGGCGGCCCCGTCGCCGTCAAGGTCAACGTGCCCGGCTCGGATCAGGCCGGCAAGGGACTCAAGGGCATCGATCCGGCCCGCTACGGCACGCTGGTGCATCCCGGGGATGCCTACGCGATGGACATCTTCACCCAGGTGGCCCGGGCGCTGCGCTCCGGAGGCGCACTCGGCGGATTGCAGCCGCAAAGACTCATCGCCGCCGGCGAATCGCAGTCCGCGTTCGCGCTCGTGGCGTACTACGACGGCGTGCAGCCGCTCAGCCACGCGTTCGACGGCTTCTTCGTGCACAGCAGGGGCGCTACGGCGCTGCCCATCACCAGCGCAGCCAAGAACGTCGACATCGCCTCCGCGCTGAGCGGGAAACCCACGATCTTCCGCACCGATCAGAGCGCGCCGATCATGGACGTTCAGACCGAGACCGACGTGGGCAGCGTGCTCAACTCCTACGCCGCCCGCCAGCCCGACTCCGACCGGTTCCGGCTCTGGGAAGTCGCCGGCACGGCACACGCCGACGCTCACCTGATCGGGGCCTACGCGACGTCGCTGGGCTGCGGTCTGCCGATCAACGACGGGCCGATGCACATCGTCGCCAAGGCGGCGTACCACGCCCTGAAGACGTGGCTCGTCACCGGCAAGCCTCCGGTGCTCGCGCCGCGTATCGACGTGAATGCCGGGAGCAGCCCGCAAATCCAGCGCAATGCCGAGGGAATCGCCGAAGGCGGCATCCGGACGCCGCCGGTGGACGTACCCGTCGCGACGTTGTCGGGCGCTCCCAGCGCGAACCCGTCGACGATCTGCCTACTCGTGGGCTCGACCAAGCCGTTCACGAAGGCCCACCTCGCGCAGCTCTACCCGACCCGCGCGGACTACCAGAAGAAGTTCGACGCCGCCGCGGATGCTGCCATCTCAGCGGGATTCGTCCTGCCGCAGGATCGGGCCGCGTTGCTCGAATTCGCGCGACCGCAGATGATCGCGGGGTGACTCTCTCTCCTGACGCCGCGCGCCTCGACGGAATGGTCGCGGTGGTGACCGGCGGCGGCGCGGGCATCGGCCGCGGCATCGCCGAGGGTTTCCATGCCTTCGGCGCGCAGGTGGCGATCTGGGAACGCGACCCTGAGACGGCGGCAGCCGCTGCCGCCGCCGTGGACGGGCTAGGGCTCACCGTGGACGTGCGCGACGACCAGGCGGTGGACGACGCGCTGGCCGCCACGCTCGAACGTTTCGGGCGGGTCGACATTCTGGTGAACAACGCGGGCGGCACCTTCAACAGCCCGTTCCTGGCGACGAGCGGCAACGGCTTCGATGCGCTGTACCGGTCGAACCTGCGCCACGTGCTGGTCTGCACCCAGCGCGTGGCCCGCTGGATGGTCGCGGGCGAAGTGGGCGGCAGCATCATGAGCGTCACGTCCATCGAAGGCGTGCGCGCCGCGCCAGGTTACGCGGCCTACGCGGCGGCCAAGGCCGGCGTCATCAACTTCACCAAGACCGTCGCGCTGGAGCTCGCGCCCTATGGCATCCGCGTCAACGCGCTCGCTCCCGACTTCACGATGACCGAGGGCATCGCCGCACTCGGTGGCACGCAGCCGGATCTCGGCCGTGACATGGTGCCGATGGGGCGCGCCGGCCATGTCGATGAGATGGCGGGTGCGGCGGTGTTCCTGGCCTCCCGGCTCTCGTCGTACATGACCGGGCAGACCCTGCACGTCGATGGCGGCACCCAAGCCGCCAGCGGCTGGTACCACCATCCCGAGCACGGCGGATACGTCCTCGCGTCGCAATAGCCGGGGCTACTGCCGCGAGGGTGCGATCACCTTCTCGCCATATTCGGCAAGGGCTTCCAGCGCATGCTCGGTCGAGTCACCGGGCACGGAGACGCCGTTCCACGTGACGCCGAGCCCGCTCAGTTCGCCGAGCAGATCGAGATGGCGCGCGGCGTCGAAATCCTCGGCAGCGACATTGCCATGCCCCGCCGTGTAAGCCACGTCGATCGATGACCGGTCACGTCCGGCCTCGTCGACCTTCTGCCACAGGTAATCGAGCATCTTCGACAGGTCGTCCACCGTCTCCAGCGGGACGGTGCCGGTGGTCTGGGCCATGACGCCGGACGGCCGGGAAGGGGTTCCAGCCGTCACCGAACTCGGCCACCCGCCGGCGGGTGCGCTGGCTGTTGCCACCGATCCAGACGGGAACGCGCCCCGGCCGGGGATTGGCCGTCACACCTGAAGCGGTGTAGCCGGTGCCTTCGAACGCGAACGCCTCGGTGCTCCAGACCCCGCGGAGCACCTCGAGAGCCTCGTCGAAGAGCTCGTTGCGGATCTGGAAATCAACGCCCAGCGAGCGGTACTCCGAGCGCAGATAACCGAGCGCGGTGGAGAGCACGAAACGACCGCCCGACAGCGCATCGAGCGTCGCGGAAAGCTTCGCCACCAGGAACGGGTTGCGGTACGGCAGCACGACGATGTTGGGGATCAGCAGCAGCCGCTCAGTCGCGGCGGCGACGAAAGCGAGGGCCGCAAAGGGATCGAGCGCGTCGTGCCCGCCTGCGCGCAACCACTTGTCCGACGGCGCCGGGTGGTCGGTGAAGCCGATCGCGTCGAAACCGGCCGCCTCCGCCGCCTGGGCGAAGCGGGCGATCGCCGCACCGCCGAGGATCTCGTCGGCGTAACTTCCGCTCGCGATCGGGTACGTCACCCAGTACTTCACAGCGGCGATATTGCCATGCCGGTCCGTGAGTCAGCCGACCGGATCAGCCTCCGCGCTCGAGGCGGGCTCTCCCGTCACGGCGTCGGCGACCGGGAGCGGCCCGTCACCGGCGATCTCAGCCAGCTGTGCCGCGAACCGGCGAACGGTGGACTCACCGACGCTGTGCAGAACGAGGCGGTCCAAAGCGGCCCCCACAGCCCCGAAGGGCGGCCGGTACGAGCCGACGAGCAGCAGCAGCGTCCCTGCGTCTGCCGCCGACAACTCGATGTTCGCGTCGAGTACCGGGAACGCGCCCCCGATGGTGCCGGTCGCCACCCATCGCAAGGGGATGACCGTGGTCGACCCCCGCTGATACGCAGGAATGCTCTGTATCTCAACCGTTTTCGACAGGCCGGCTACGCCCGCTCGGGTCAACGCCGTGACGCCCTCGCCGTAGGCCACGGAGGCCACCGAGGCGAGGTCGCCGCGCCGCAGGTATTCGATCAGCCGGTGCTGCGCGACGGCCAACGGCACGGCGACGATCACCGACTCAGAAACGAACACGACTCATCGCATCAAGCACCCCCGGCACCGGCCGAGGGTACAAAGTCCCTGCTTTGCAGGGACAACGGCCAGTGGTAAGTCGATTGGCAATATCGAAACAACGGTTCCCGCACCTGCACCGGCTGACACCCGAACGGCAGTGCCGGTGTTCAGGTCCGTAGCGCAATGCCGTCCAGAACCGCGGCGAGCGCTTCCGGCTGGCTGATCATCGCCATGTGTCCGGAGTCGAGGTCGATCACCTCGGCCCCGCCGATGTTGGCGATGAACCCGTCCTGCATCGACGTGGTGCCGGCCTGGTCCCGGGTCAGCCGGATCCAGGTGCGCGGGATGGGGTTCGCGAGCCCGCTCAAATCGCAGGGCTCCTCATAGACGCGGCCCGCCTCGGGAAGGCCGTGCGCGAGCATCCATTCCGTCTGCTCGGCGTCGAGATCGTTGCCGTACAGCCCGACGGCCATCTCCCGGGTCAGCGCCGGCGACACTCCCCCGTTTCCGGCGATGTTGGCGCGCACACCGTCGGCCAGCGCGGCGTCGAGGGTGTCGAAGCAGCTCTTGCCGTGCGGCGGCACGTTGCTGGAAATGAAGACCAGCCGGGCGATCGCGTCCGGCATGAGGGCCGCCACGCGCGGGATCGTCAGCCCGGCAAGCGAATGACCGACGAGCACCACCCGCTCCCACCCGGTCGCTTCGATGTCCTCGGCGACGGCGGCCGCGAAGTCATCGAGGCCGACTTTCGCGAGGTCGGCAGGGCGCCGGCCGCGCCCTGGCAGATCCACCGTGATGGCCGCCGTTTGCAGATACGGAAGCATGGGATCCCAGCACGAGGAGTCGAATCCGCTGCCGTGCACGAGGACCAGGTTCATGGGTTCCCTCCGAAATCCGATGCGGCGGCGGCCCCATCATCGCGGTGGCCTAGCCTGAGGCGAACGCGGGGTACCCCACGCTGGCCGCACGTTCGGAGGTTGCCATGCTCGACCTGCTGCTGACCGGTGGCACCGTCGTCGACGGCACGGGAGCGCCGCGGCGCCGTGCGGATGTCGGCGTGAAGGACGGCCGCATCGTCGCGATCGGGCAGATCACCGAGGAGGCGGCGGAGACCGTCGATGCGACCGGCAGGGTCATCACCCCGGGCTTCATCGACATCCACACGCACTTCGACGCGCAGGTCTTCTGGGAGTCGGCGCTCACCCCGTCGCCGCTGCACGGGGTCACGACCGTCCTCGGCGGCAACTGCGGCTTCACGATCGCGCCGCTGTCGGACGACCCGCTGGACGGCGAGTACCTGATGCGGATGCTGGCGCGCGTCGAAGGCATGCCGCTGGAATCGCTGCGCGACGGCGTGCCCTGGTCCTGGAAGTCAACCGCCGACTATCTCGACGCCGTCGAGAGTGCCGCGCTGGGAGTGAACGCCGGATTCATGGTTGGCCATTCGGCGATCCGGCGCGTCGTCATGGGCACCGAGGCCACCGAGCGGGAGTCGACAGCTGACGAGTTGGCGGCCATGCAGCGCCTGCTGCACGAGGGGCTCGAGGCGGGCGGCTTCGGCTTCTCCTCCTCCTGGGCGCGCACGCACAACGACGCCGACCGCAAGATGGTGCCCTCGCGTTACGCATCCCGCGAGGAGCTCCTCGCGCTGTGCAAGGTGGCCGGGCAGCACCCGGGAACCTCCCTCGAGTTCATCCCGATGGTCGGGCCCTTCGACGAATGGGCCATCGAGCTGATGGCCGACATGTCAGCCGCCGCAGGCCGGCCACTGAACTGGAACGTCATGACCGTGATGGCGAGCAACGTCGAGCAGAACCGCGAGAAGCTGCGGGCCGGCGACGTGGCCCGGTCGCGGGGCGGCAAGGTGGTCGCGCTGACCATCCCGATGAATTTCGGCATACGGCTGTCGCTCGCGTCAGGCTTCATCCTCGACGCGATGCCGGGCTGGGAAGAGCCGATGCTGCTCCCCCGTGACGAGAAGCTGAAGCTGTTCAAGGATGTGGCCGCGCGACGCAAACTGAACGAAATGGCCCAGGCAGGAGAACAATCCCGATTCGCGGCCTGGCCAACTGGTCGAACAAAACCATCTATGACGTCGTCGCCGAGGAAAACCGGCAATTCGTCGGACGCACCGTAGGGGAGATCGCCGCCGAGCAAGGCCGCGGCGAATGGGATGTGCTATGCGACATCGCCGTAGCCGATGAGATGCTCACCAGCTTCGGCAGCCCCGCCGCTCCGGAAACCGACGACGACTGGCGGGCTCGGGTCGAGGTCTGGCGCGACTCACGCGCCGTCATCGGCGCCTCGGACGCGGGCGCTCACCTCGACCTGCTCGCCTCCTTCAACTACACGACGGTGCTGCTCGCCGAGGCGGTACGGGGCCGCCGGCTGATCGGCCTCGAAGAAGCAGTGCACCTGATGACGGCGGTACAGGCCGACCTCTACGGACTGGTGGACCGCGGCCGGATCGAAGCGGGAGCCTGGGCGGACCTCGTGGTGCTCGACCCGGAGACGGTGGGTTCCCACGAAGTGGCAATGCGGTACGACATGCCCGGCGGGGCAGGTCGTTTGTATGCGGAGGCCGACGGCATCGAGCACGTTTTCGTCAACGGCCGGCCGATCGTCACCGGCGGGCGCCTCACCAAGGAGCGGCCCGGAACGCTGCTGCGCTCCGGCCGGGACTCGCGCACACCCGAGCTCAATTAGGGACCAAAGTCCCGACTTACCGGACAGCTTTTTCGGATTCATTTCCTTTGCGGCGGGCAGATCCGGTGCTGTAATACCCCGCAGGCAAAGTCCAACGAGGGGCGTTGCCGAACTGGGAGCCGCCCCCATGGACAACGCACATGGCGCCATCTCGCTGCACGGTCTGAGGCAGTTCTCCCAGTCGGTCTATGAGGGTCGTCGGCTGACGTCGTTGCTCTCCGGCCTCATGGAACGGGCCGCGGAACTGCCGGGAGTCGACACCGTTCGGATTCTGCTCATGGACGATGCCCAGGAGGCGCTCATCGCGCAGCCGGGCGCCTTCCCCGGCGCGGCCGACGAAGGACCCATCCCCATCGGCGTCGGCTTCGCCGGGCGCATCGCCAGCACGAGGCGGCCACTGCTCGTGGCAGACCTTGCCGATTTCCCGGTGTACGGCCAAGGATTGCGCGAGGCAGGCGTGCGCAGCGTCATCGGCGTTCCGCTGCTCGTCGGGGACAAGCTGCTGGGCGTCATACACATCGGCTCTTTCCAGCCCAACCGATTCCGCGACGAACTGATCACCGAGCTGCGGGAAGTGGCCGAGCGAGTGGCGTTGACCGTCGACGCCATCGAAGCCGAGCAGGCGCTGATCGACAGCGAGCAGCGCTTCCGCACGCTTTTCGAAGACGCTCCGATCGGCGTCTCTCTACTGGACCTGCTACCCGAATCGCTGGGGCACATTCGGCTGGCAAATGAAGCCCTTGCCCAGTTGACCGGCTATTCGATACCGCAGCTGCAGCGAATGAACGCGTTGGACCTGCTCGCTCCGGACCACAGGTCCGACGCCGACACGGTGCTGGCCGCGCTAGCCGACGGCCACACGGACCACTTCGCGGTGGAGCGCCAGCTCATCCGTTGCGACGGCAGCGCCGTGTGGGTGGTGGACAACGTCGCTATGGCCACCGGTGACGTGCAGCTCGACTATGCGGTCTCCTACATCCAGGACGTCAGCGCCCGCAAGGCGGCCGAAGCCGAGCTGGCGCGGCGCGCCTTCACCGATGGTCTGACCGGGCTGGCCAACCGCCATCTGGTCATGGACCACCTGGCATTGGCGCTGCGGCAGGAGGTGCGCAGCGGCCGGCCCGTCGGCGTCCTGTACCTGGACATCGATCACTTCAAGGAGATCAACGACGCCTACGGCCACGACGCGGGAGACCGCGTGCTGCGGGAGGTGGCCAGCCGGCTCTCGCTCGGCATGCGCTCGGCGGATACCCCGGGACGCCTGGGCGGGGACGAGTTCATCGTGGTCTGCCCGCAGCTGCTGAGCGACGACGAGCTCAGCGCCATCGCCGACCGCCTGCTCGCGGACCTTTCCGCGCCGCTGCACCTGCCGAACCTGGCGACGCTCGACATCGCGGTCAGCATCGGGATCACCACGGGTGACCGCAACAGCGAACCGGACGAGCTCGTCCGCCGCGCCGATGTGGCCATGTACGAGGCGAAACGGCAGGGCCGCCGGCGGTGGTACCGCTACACCGAAGCGCTCGATCGCAGCGCGCACGAACGCCTTGTCGTCGAGGCGTTACTGGCCGACGCGCTGCGTCACGACTGGTTCACGCTGCACTTCCAGCCGATCCTCGACCTGACCACCGGTGCGGCCGTGGGCGTGGAGGCGCTGTTGCGCATCCAGCATCCCGACCCGGGGGCTGCTCGGGCCTGACGCCTTCATCACTCAACTGGAACAGAGCGACCTGGCCGATCGGATCGAAGCGTGGGTGCTCGGGCAGGCGTGCCGCGAATGTGTCACCGCCGACGGCAAGGCCAGGACCGGCCTGGCGGTCAACGTCTCGGGCCGGCTCGCGGCCAGCGGTCACCTGGCCGACACCGTGATCGAGGCCGCCGGGACTTTCCCGCCCAACAGGTTGACGGTCGAAATGACCGAACGCGTCATGGTCCACGCCGGCCCCGCGGTCATCGCCGACATCCAGAAACTCGCCGATCACGGTGTGCGGATCGCGATCGATGACTTCGGCACCGGCTACGCATCCTTGACGTATCTGCAGCGGTTCCCGGTCAGCGTGGTCAAGATCGACCGGTCGTTCGTCGCCGGTCTCGGGCAGCGCCCGCGTGACGACGCCATCGTGCGCGCGGTCATCGCCCTCGGCACTTCCATGGACATGACGCTCATCGCTGAGGGAGTGGAAACCGAAGCGCAAGCCGAAGCCCTTCGCTCCGCCGGCTGCCAGTATGCACAGGGGTACCGCTTCAGCCGGCCCGTGCCGAAGGAGCTGCTCGACAGCCTCTTCCCGGCACCGCGCTGACAGATTTGCCGCCCTGACGGATTCTCTGGCCGCTCATCGGCGCCACATGGCGGGCTCCTACAGTTGCAGGGGCGCAACTACCGGCCCACCGAGGGGGCGGCCGATCATCTCTCGTCAAGACCATGAAACGCTGGACGACTGGTGCACCAGGGTCGTGCGGGAGTGCAATGACGCCCGGCGCGCCCTGCGCGCCGCGCAGGAGTCGCCGGGTCGAGCGGAGATCGCCGGGGCTAAGAGCCGGCTGCAAGCCGCCCAAGCGGAAGTCCTGCTCGCTTTCGAAGCCTGGCGGCTGCACCTTCCGAAGGCGACGTCATCACCCACGCTCGTGGGCTGATCCAGCAGCTTTTGGACCTGACTACGCGAGTACCAGCTTCCCGTCGCCGAGCGGCTTGGACGGCGCGAAAGTCACCGGCATGTGCTCGATGCCGCTGATGAAGAAGTTCGGCCGCAGCCCGAGCGGGCCGTCGTCGGCGAGAGCCAGGTCGGGGATGCGGTCGAGCACCCGGTCGAGGAGCACCCGCAGCTCCAGCCGGGCGAGGTTGGAGCCCAGGCAGAAGTGCGACCCGACGCCGAACGCGAAGTGGTCGTTGGGCTCGCGGCCGGGCTTGAACGTCTCGGGATCGTCGAAGTGCATCTCGTCGAAGTTGGCCGACTCGTACATCAGCAGGCACTGATCGCCGGCGTGCAGCTGCGCACCGCCGAGTTCGACGTCTTGGGTGACCGTGCGGTTCATGTTCTTGATGGGAGACACCCAGCGCAGCATCTCCTCGACCGCCAGCCGGATACCGCTGCGGTCGGCCAACAGAGCGTCCCAGTGCTCGCGCTTGCGCAGCAGCTGCTCGAGCCCCCCGGCGATGACGTGGCGGGTGGTCTCGTCGCCGCCGATGAGGATCAGCAACGTCTCGCTGATGATGTCCTCGTCGGTCAGGCGCTCGCCGTCGATCTCGGCGTTGACGAGGATGCTGATGAGATCGTCGCCGGGTTGCTCCCGCCGTTGCGCGACGACCCGCGAAGCCCACTCGTGATACGAGGCCATCGCCCCGGTCGCTCGGCGCAGCGCCAGCTCCTCGGCGTTCAGCGGGCGATTGCCTTCCGGCGGCTCGGCGCTGAGCATGTCCTCGCTCCACATGAGAACGTCGTGGCGATCCTCGGGAAGGATGCCGAGCATGTCGGCAATGACGATCAGCGGAAGCTGCGCCGCGACGTCACGCACGAGGTCGGCCGAGCCCCGCTCGCAGATGGTGTCGATGATGTCGTCGCAGAGCTGCATCAGCCGCGGCTCGTGCTCGGCGATGCGGCGCGGGGTGAAGCCCTTGCTCACCAGGCTGCGCCGCTTCTGGTGCGCCGGGTTGTCCATGTCGATCATGTGGTTGATGTTGCCGATGTACGGCCGGGATCCCTTGGCGCTGCTGAAGATCGCGGTGTGGGTGCTGACGTACTCCACGAGGTCGTAGGTCATGATCCCGAACAGCCCGCTGGAGGGATCCGGGTAGACCGGCGCATCCCGGCGCAATTCGCGGTACACGTCATGGGTCTCGCCGGTGTAGAACCATCCGTCGGCCAGCCGGGTGCGCGCGGCTATCTGCGGGTCGACCTTCGCTGCCGCTGATGTCATCTGTGCCCTCCGAGGTTGCCTACGGCGATTAAAGACCCGAGCAGGCGGCGAGCTTGTCGCGGTGGTGGCTGGGCGCGCCGAGCAGGACCTGCGACGACTTGGCCCGCTTGTAGTACAGCTGGGCGCCGAACTCCCAGGTGAATCCGATCCCGCCGTGAATCTGCACCGTGTCGGCGGCGACCTTCATGAAGGCGTCCGAGCAATACGCCTTGGCCAGGTGAGCTGATCGGGTGGCTTCCGGGGAGGGATCGCCCGCCTGCTGGGCGGCGTAGATCGCCGCGGATTTCGCGGCTTCGACCTCCAGCAGCATGTCGGCAAGCAGGTGCTTGATGGCCTGGAACGAGCCGATCTGCCGACCGAACTGGAAGCGGGTCTTGGCATAGTCGACGCTCATGTCGAGGCACCGCTCAGCGGCGCCGGCCTGCTCGTTCGCCAGCGCGACGGTGGCGAGCTCGCTGACCCGCGCGAGCACGCGTGGTGCGTCACCGGGCTGCCCGAGCAGGCTCGCCGGGGTCGACCGGAAGCCGATGCGGGCTTGGTGGCGGGTCATGTCCATGACCGACAGCGCGGTGCGTTCCACCGACTCGTCAGTGGCATTCGACGACGAAAAGACTTGGCCCGTCAGGGGTTTTGGCGCTGACCACGAGCACATCGGCGGCAAGGCCCGAGACGACGAAGTTCTTCTCGCCGCTGATCGTCCACGCGTCACCGGTGCCGGCTTCGGCCGTGGTCCGATCCGCCTCCGGCGCCAGCTCCGCGGTGCTCTTCGGTCGACGCCAGGGCGCCGATGCTTTCGCCCGACGCGAGCCGCGGGAGATACGCCAGACACGCCTGCTTGTCGCCGGATGCGGTGAAGGCATTGGCCGCCAGGATGACGCTGGCGAAGTAGGGGCTGCAGACGAGGAAGCGGCCGAGCTCGGAGAGCACGACTGCTTGATCGCTCACCGAGGCTCCGCTGCCGCCGTACTCCTCGGCGATCGCCAGCCCCGGCAGGCCCAGCTGCCGGCTCATCTGATCCCAGAGCCCGCGATCGAAGCCGAGGTCCGAAACCATCGCGGCACGCACGGCAGCCTCATCGGACTTGCTCTCGAAGAACCCGCGGACGCTTTGCCGGAGCGCCTTCTGCTCATCGCTGACGGCGAAGCTCATCTGCTGCTCATCTACTTCGTCCCTTCCGCGACCCGGCGCTGACCCTCGAGCACTTCCCGGAACGGGGTCGTCTTGCTCGGGCCGGCCTCGCGGGGAAGCCCGAGCACCCGTTCGGAGATGACGTTGCGCTGGATCTGATCGGTTCCGCCGTAGATCGACGAGGCGCTGGAGAAGGCGAAGAACTCGGAGAACCGCCCGGCGTCCGGGCCGTCGGGAGGCCAGAGCATCGCCTCCGGGCCGAGCAGCTCCATCCCGATCTCGGCGGCGAGCTTCACGATGCGGGTCTGGGCGACCTTGCCGAGCAGAGCGAGCCGGTTGGCGGTCACCGGATCGCCGGCGTCGTTGGCACGCCGCGCGGTCCAGCGTCCGGTGTCGGCGTAGCAGACCAGCGTCGCGAGCTTCTCGCGTATCAGCGGATCTTTCGCCCGGCCCTGCGCGTGCGCCAGCGCGATGAGATCAGGCAATCCGACGACCGCCGGGCCGGTGGCGACGGCGAACTCCCTGACCGCCTCCCCGGCGCTCGGCCGGGTCAGGATCCCGTTCTTCACCCCTGCGTTCGGGGCGCGCCCGAACGAGCCGCCCGCGCCGATGCCGATGCGCTCGTACAGCAGCGTCGTCTGGGTGACCGCCCAGCCGTTGCCCTCACCGCCGATGACGTTCTCGGCCGGGACGACCGCGTCGTCGAAGAACACCTCGTTGAACAGGGCCTGGCCGGTCATCTCGCGCAGCGGGCGGACGTCGACTCCGGGCTGGTCGAGCGAGAACGCGAACCAGGAGATGCCCGCATGCTTGGGAGCCTCGAAGTCGGTACGCGCGAGCAGCATGCCGTAGTCCGCATGCTGTGCCCCGGAGCTCCAGACCTTCTGGCCGTTGATGATGAACTGATCGCCCTCGCGGCGGGCTCGCGTCGTCAGGCCGGCGAGGTCGGATCCGGCGCCCGGCTCGCTGAACAGCTGGCACCACGCGATGCGGCCGGACAGGATGGGCGGCACGAAGCGCTCGATCTGCTCGGGCGTGCCGTGCGTCAGGATCGTGGGCGCCGCCATCAGCATTCCGAGGCCGCCCGGCGGGGGCAGCGCGCCGTAGCTGGTGAACTCGTCACGGACGATGCCCGATGCCTGCGGCGGCAGCCCCTTCCCGCCCTTGTCAGCGGGGAAGTGCGCGCCCGTCCACCCCGCCTCGGCCGCCCGCGTCCACCAGGCGGCGACGTCGAGCGCCGGATCCCAGTTGTCCTCGAGCCACCGGCGCACGTCGACGCGCAGCTGCTCGGCCCAGCCGTCGTTCTCCTGCTCCGCCATCGCTGAAATCCCTTGCTGGTCACGGGAAAGCTGTACAGGTTTACTATCACCTATGGCAGAGCCGGGTGAACGTGCCCACGACGCGTATGACTTGGTCATCCGGGGCGGCACTCTCATCGATGGGTCCGGCGCCCCGGGGGTACGCGCCGATATCGGGATTCGCGGCGGGCGCATCGCCTCGATCGGTGTGGGGCCGCAGGCTGCTGGCGCTGAGGTCCTCGACGCGACGGGCTGCATCGTCACCCCGGGTTTTGTCGACGTCCACACCCACTACGACGGCCAGGCGACCTGGGACGAGTTGCTCGAGCCGTCGTCGCCGCACGGCATCACCACCGTCGTCACGGGCAATTGCGGGGTGGGTTTCGCCCCGGTGCGGCCGGGCCAGGAAGGCCGGCTCATCGAGCTCATGGAGGGCGTCGAGGACATACCCGGGTCCGCCTTGTTCGAGGGCATGACCTGGGGGTGGGAGAGCTTCCCGGAGTACCTGGCGGTGCTCGAAAAACGCCGCTGGACCGTCGACGTCGCCGTGCAACTCCCCCACGGCCCGGTACGCGCGTACGTCATGGGCGAGCGCGGCGCCACCAACCAGCAGGCGACCGAAGCAGACATCGCGGAGATGACCCGGATCGTTCGCGAGGCGATGCAGGCCGGCGCATTCGGTTTCACCACGTCGCGCACCTTGGGCCATGCCAGCCTCGACGGCACCCCCGTTCCGGGGACCTTCGCCAATGACGACGAGTTGTTCGCGATCGCCAAGGCGGTGAAGGACGGCGGCGGGCGCATCTTCGAGGTCGCCGGCGCCGGTATCTCCCCGAGTGACGACAAGGAAATCGTGGCGAAGGAGATGGACTGGATCGGCGCCCTGGCGCTGGAAACCGGTCTGACGGCGACGTTCATCGCCGCCCAGGACGCCTGGGCCCCGGACCGGTGGCGCATCGAGATGGATGCCGCGGCGAACTGGCGAGCGCGCGGCGCGAAGGTCGTACCGCTCATCGCCGGCCGGCCTTTCGGCATCCTGTTCGGCTGGGACGTCCGCCATCCGTTCCAGGGACGGCCGAGCTACGAAGCCGTCGCCCACCTGCCGTTGCCGGAGCGACTGGCAGAGCTTCGCAATCCCGAGGTGCGCGAGCGGATCCTGGCCGAGAAGTCGGCAGCCACGCAGGAAAAGACGATGATGACGGCCGAGAACATCGCCCGCTTCCTGCCGTACTGCTACCCGATGACGTCCGACCCTGACTACGAGCCGCCGCCCGAGCAAACCCTGGCGTGCATCGCCGAGCGAGACGGCGTCTCGGTCGAAGCAGCGGCCTACGACGCGCTCACCGCGCCCGACTCCGCCGCGATGCTGCTCTGGCCGATCTTCAACTACCTCGAGCAGGACCACCGCGTGCTCCACGAGCAGATGCTGGATCCGGCCGCCGTGCTCGGGCTCGACGACGGCGGCGCGCACTGCGGGACGATCTGCGACGCGTCGATGCCCACGTACGTCCTGACCCACTGGGTCAGGGACCGCACGCGCGGCCCGCGGATCGAACTCGAAGACGCGGTTCGCCGGCTCACGTCACAGCCCGCCGAGCTTTACGGGCTCGCCGATCGCGGCCGCGTTGCCGAAGGGCTACGCGCAGACCTGAACGTGATCGATCCGGATGCCTTGCGGCTGCACGCTCCGGTCGCCGTTCGCGACCTGCCGGCCGGAGGTACGCGGGTGCTCCAGGACGCCACCGGATATCGGGCGACGATCGTGGCCGGCGAGATCACCCGCCGGGACGGCAAGGACACCGGTGCGCGCCCGGGGCGGCTGCGCAGGAACCGCTGACCCATGACTAGTTCAAAGCGGCACGCAGCTCGGCCTTGAGAATCTTGCCCATGGAGTTGCGCGGGATCGCGTCGACGATCTCGAGCCGCTCCGGGCACTTGTAGCGCGCCAGGCCGTGGGTGACGCAATGCTCGAGGATGTCGGGCAGCGTCAGCGTCGTGCCCGGCTCGGTGACGACGACGGCGCATACCCGCTCGCCGGTACGCGGGTCGGGCACTCCGACCACCGCCAGGTCGGCAATCGCCGGGTGGGTGAGCAGCAGTTCCTCGACCTCGGAGGCCGAGATGTTCTCCGCGTTGCGGATGATGACGTCCTTGAGGCGACCCTCGATTCGCCACCGGCCCTGCTCGTCGATCGAGCCGAGATCTCCGGTGCGAAACCAGCCGTCCTCGTCGAAAGCGGCTGCATCCAAAGCGGAATCGACGTATCCGAGGAAGCAGTTCGGGCCCTTGAGCCGGAGTTCGCCGTCGACCACACGCACCTGCACCCCGCGAGCGGGGCGTCCCACCGTGCTGGCCAGCCGGTCGTCGTCCGGGCGCTCGGACGTGGCCACCGGGAATTCGGTCAGACCCCACGAGCACGCGACCCCGCCGACACCGAGGACCTCGGCGACCTCACGGCTGACTTCGCGCGGGGTCGGCGCTCCCCGGCGACGCACAGCCGCAGGGCGGGGAAGAGCCGCTCCTCGCCGTGCCGCCGCTGGGCCGCCATGAACGCCTGGAAGAACGGAATGGCCGATCCGAGAATGGAGGGGTTGTGGCGCGCCATTCGCTCCGGCGTGGTCGTCGGGTCGAAGGCCTCGAACAGCACCAGCGCGCCTCCGGCGATAAGCACGGCGGTGAGCATGGCGATGCCGCCGATATGGGCGACCGGCCATGCAATGGGGTACACGTCGCCGGTCCCGAACCCGAACTCGTAGATCTCCCCGTTCGACCCGGCGATGACCGAGGTGTCGGTGTGCCGCGCGCCTTTCGCCACGGATGTCGTGCCCGACGAGTAGTAGATCCAGCGGCATTCGTCGGCAGACGTGGGCGGCGGCGGAAGCGTCGCCGGATCTGCGGCGGGCAGGCGCATCTGACGTCCCGGCGTGCCCTCCAGATCGAGCGCGACGACCTGCGGTCCGAGGGCGCGTGCCATGTCGCCGTGCCGGAAGCCCCGCCATACCTCGGGCACCACGATGAGCGCCGGCTTCACCTGCTCGCAGATCAGCGCGACCTCACGCTCCCGCAGCACCGGGATGATCGGGTTCTGCACCGCCCCGAGGCGGGCGCAGGCAGCGAGCAGGACGAACGCTTCCAGCGTCGTAGGGATCTGCCACGACACGACATCGCCGGGCACGATCCCGAGTGCCGCAAGCCCGGCCGCCGCCCGCTCGGCCTCTTCACGAAACGCCGCCGTCGTCAGTGCCCTGTCGTGGTCGTCGGCGAGCAGCACTTCATCCGGACGCTCGGCAGCCGCTCGCTCGATGAGATCCCAGACCGTCACCGTGCAGTTCTACCGCAGCGCTCTCCTAGAGTCCTCCGCATGGCTACCTACGAAACGCTGCTGGTCGAAAAGAGCGATGGCATCGCCTGGGTCTCGCTCAACCGCCCGCAGGTACTCAATGCGGTCAACCAGCAGATGCAGGACGAGCTGCACGACGTGTGGCACAGCTTCCGCTACGACAACGATGTGCGCTGCGTCGTCCTGACCGGTGAGGGCAAGGCCTTCTGCACCGGCATCGACCGTGCCGAGTCGCATTCCGAATCGAACACTGACGGTATGGCGGTGGGCAATTACCCCGGCTACCCCACCCCGTGGATGTATGACGACCCGGGCCGCGACATCGGCCCGAAGAGCATGGACTGCTGGAAGCCCGTCATCGCCGCGGTACAGGGCATGGCCTGCGGCGGCGCGTTCTACATGCTGGGCGAGGTCGAGTTCATCATCGCCGCCGACGACGCGACGTTCTTCGACCCGCACGTCACGTACGGCATGACCGCCGCCTTCGAGCCGATCCAGATGCTGCGCAAGATGCCGTTCCAGGAGATCATGCGGATGTCACTGCTCGGGTCGGACGAGCGCATGTCAGCCGAGCGCGCCCGCGAGATCGGCCTGGTGACCGAAGTGGTTCCACGCGACGAGCTTCGCGAGCGCGCTGCCTGGGCCGCACGCGTCATCGCCGACTCCCCGGCTCTGGCGATTCAGGGCACCATGCGCGCCCTGTGGACCGCGCTGGAAGTCTCGCGTCACCAAGGCATCGAGCTCGCCAACCTCTTCACCCGCATCGGCTCCGACGCCGAGACGTTCAAGGAAGGCCAGCGCCGCTTCGAGTCCGGGAACCGGCCGAAATGGAGGCTGCGCTAGCGACTCAGTGCCGGTCGAGCCCACCTCGGAAGCGCAAGAACATCCGCGCGGGGCGAGGAACGACGACCTGCGGCGTGATCGGGCGCATCCGCCTCTGCCGAGATGCGGATGTTGGCGACCATGCCGAAGGTGCGCGGTATCCGGCTACTCGGGCGCTTCCCGTGGCCGCGGCGTCGGGCCGGTGGCAGTAAATGCGGGGGTCAGAGGCCCGGTATTTACTGCCGCTGATGGTTCGGGCACCCTGCACCGGCGAAGGTGTCCGCCGGTGGCAGCAAATCCAGGTGCCAGAACCCCGGCATTTACTGCCGCCGGCCATAACACCGGATTGCCTGTCGGTGACGACTTACAGGGGTGACGGGCCCCGGCCGGCGGGTGCCGCGCGGATCATGTCGTCCTGCACGAACGACGCGACGAGCGAGCCGTCCCGCGTGTAGACGTTGGCCGCGCCGTACGCGCGACCATGCCCGGCGTAGGGGCTGCGGTTGCACAGCAGCATCCAGTCGCCGGCGTTGACCGGCTCGTGGAAGGTCAGCGTGTGGCCGACCACCCCGGTCGACAGGGAGCCATGCGCCTGCGACTGGCCGACGCCCGCGTGCGGCAGCATCGCCGTACCGATGAGGAAGCCGTCGGTCGCGAAGGCGAGCAGCGCCTGCCCGACGTTCGGCTCGGCCGGCGCGCCGACGAACCGGGTCCAGACGTCGAGCTCGGGAGGCGCCACCGTGTCGGGGTCGCTCACGTCGAGCCCATTGACGACGCGCACCTCCCAGACGCCCTCGGCATGACCGCCGGGCTTGGCCTGCTCCGGCGTGCCGGCATCGGGCATCGGATCGGCGTGGCGGATCAGATCGGGCTCCCGGGAGGTCAGGAGCACGAGCGAGCGGCAGCAGAGCCGCTCCCCCTGCGAGATGGTGACCGTGCTGCTGGCAAACGCGCGCCCGGAATGCATGACGTCGACGGCGATCTCGACGTCCTGGTCCAAGGACCCGCCGCGGGCGAAGACGGTCTGGATCGTCTTCACGTACTTGTCGGGCTCATGCTTCAGCGCGGCGATGATGCTCTGGGCCAGCAGCTGGCCACCGAAGACCACCGCACCACCGGTGGCGACGTTGCCCGCGCGGTATCGGCCCTCCCCGGTCTGCTCGAGCTCGAGGGTCGAAAGGAACGCGTCGATACCGAGAGGGCTCGTCATAGCGCCATATTGACAGCGGCGTCATAAGTTGGCGTCATGGGCGTGCTCTTGCTGCTGCGTCACGGCCAGGGATCGCTCGGGACGGACAACTACGACCGGCTCTCGCCGCTGGGGCGGCGGCAGGCGCGCCTGGCAGGTGAGCGCCTGCAAGCGGCTGACCTCACGATCGACCGCGTTGTGTGCGGCGAGCTCGAACGCCAGCGGGACACGGCGCTCGAGGCGATGACCGGGCTCGGCGCCGGCGCGGCCGGACTGCAAACCGACAAGCGGCTCGACGAGTACGACAGCGTCGGCCTGCTGATGGCGCACCCCGATGTCGGCGGACCCACGGCCCGGGAAGCCGCCAAGACGCCGGAAGCCGCCCGCCAGTTCCAGTCCACGCTCGACGAGGCCATCGCGCGCTGGGCCGCGAGCAGCGAACCTCCGGCCGGCGGCGAGAGCCACACCGGCTTCGTGAGCCGCTGCCTCGCCGCCCTCGACGATCTGGTCACGCTGCCCGGGACGACGCTCGCTGTGACCTCAGGTGGGCCGATCGCGGTGATGACGACGCATCTGATGGGGCTGCCGACCGAGCGCTGGCCCGAGTTCGCCCGCATCGTGGTGAATGCGGCCTTCACGAAGGTCACCATCGGGCGCAGCGGCACGGTGCTGCTGACCTTCAACGATCACGCGCATCTCGAGGGCGACCGCGCCCTCATGACCTACCGCTAGGCGGCCACGGGGTCCTTGCGGTCTTTGCGGGGACGGCCCCGCGGACGCTTGCGCGGCAGGATCTTGCCGTTGTCGAAGATCTCGCCGCCCCAGACCCCGGCTGGCTCGCGGCGCTCGAGCGCTCCCTCGAGGCACGCCCGCCGCACCGGGCAGTCGGCGCAGAGCGCCTTGGCCCGTTCCAGCTCGACCGGCGATTCGGCGAACCAGATCTCCGGCTCGCTGTCCTCGCAAGGCAGGCTCGCTATCCGCAAGACGACAGGTGCACTCATCACAACATCCCCCAGGGGCGGGCGGCACCGAGCCGGTTCCAGGTGTTGATCACCGCTACCGACCAGATGAGCTGGGCAAGTTCCGTTTCCGTGAATTGAGACGCCGCAGCGCTCCAAATCTCGTCGGTCACCGGATGATCGGCCAGCCGGGTTAGCGCTTCGGTGAGTTCCAGCGCGGCTCGTTCCCGCTCGGTGAACAGCGGCGTCTCGCGCCACCCGGTGAGCGTGAGGACCCGGCGCTCGGTTTCCCCGGCGGCGAGCGCGTCGCGGCTGTGCATGTCGATGCAGTAGCTGCAGCCGTTGATCTGCGACGCGCGAAGGCGCACCAGTTCGAGCAACCCGGCTTCGATGGTGCTGCGTCGCACGGCCGCGTCGAGAGCGGAAAGTGCCTTCGTCGCGGCCGGTACCAGGGCGTCCACTGCCAGGCGCTTGGGCGGCACGAAGGTCGCCCCGGATCGGGGTTGTTGCGGCATGAGAAATACGTTGGACCAATCCTGGATCATCAGTAAGGTCCAATCGCGTGCCGCTTTCTTGGTCCAGTTCCAGCCTGGATCTGAGCCTGGACGTCGCTGTCGAGAACGGCCAGCGCCGCCGGGCCAAGCTGGAAGAGGGCTTGCGCAGCGCCATCCAGGAGCGCCGGCTCGCTGCTGGTACGGCGCTGCCCTCCTCCCGCGCGCTTGCCGCAGATCTGGGCCTTTCCCGCGGCACGGTGACGGCGGCGTACGACCAGCTGGTCGCCGAGGGATATCTGGTCACCCAGCAGGGTTCAGGCACCCAGGTCGCCGATCTCGGACCGGTCCCCACGCAGCCGGACGACCGGCGCTCGGCTCGACGTACCCGGCTGGACCTGCGGCCCGGCACCCCGGACGTCACGTCGTTCCCGGTCGGGGCCTGGCTGAAGGCCTCGCGCATCGCGCTGACTCAGGCTCCGGCGAGCGCCTTCGGCTACGGCGACGTCGAGGGCCGGATCGAGCTGCGCCGCGCCCTCGCGGAGTACCTCGGGCGTACCCGCGGGGTGCAAGCTCGCCCGGAGCAGATCGTCATCACGGCGGGCACCACGCAGGCGGTCCACCTGCTCGCGACGGCCCAGGCGGCGGCCGGCGCTGACGTCTGCGCGACGGAGAATCCGGGATTCGCCTTTCATCGCAAGCTGGTACGGCTGGCGGGCCAACGCGTGGTCGGGCTACCCGTCGACGCGATGGGGGCACGTGGCGACGGCCTGGAAGCCGCGCAGACCGCCATCCTCACACCCGCTCACCACTACCCCACCGGTGTCACCATGCACGGCAGCCGCCGGCGCGCGTTCACGTCCTGGGCACGTCGCACCGGCGGCATCATCGCCGAGGACGACTACGACGGCGAGTTCCGCTACGACCGGCAGCCGATCGGTGCCCTGCAGGGCACCGCGGCCGATCACGTCGTCTACATCGGCTCGGCCTCGAAGACGCTCGGCCCGGGGCTGCGGCTCGGCTGGATGGTTCTTCCCGACCGCCTGGTCTCGCCCGTCGTCGAAGCGAAGCGGTACTCCGCCCTGAGCACCGACGCGCTGGCTCAGCTCACGCTTGCGGAGTTCATCACGAGCCACGCGTACGACCGTCACATCCGCACCATGAGGCTGCGCTACCGGCGCCGCCGTGACCTGCTGGGTGCGCTGCTCGATCAGGTCGGCCTGCGCCAGATCGCCGGAGTCGCCGCCGGGCTGCAGACCCTGGTCGAGATCCCGGCGGACGGTCCGAGTGAGCCGGAGATCGTGCAACTCGCCGCCGAGGAAGGGCTGGCGATCGATGGGGCGGCAGGGCACTGGCACGGGAAGCGAGCTCGAAATCCGGCCTTGCTCATCGGCTTCGCCCATCCCTCCGAGCAGGCCTTCCCGGCCGCGCTGGCGCTGCTCGGCCGTGTGTTGCAGCGCGCACTCGGCTAGTGTTCTGACGCCCCATCAGGAACGTGTTCTAGAATCTGCCCATCCCACTCCATCCGCACGGCGCGCAGCCGTCGGCAAGCTCGCTCTCAAGGGACGTAACTGCATGAACGCAGCGGTCGATTCGGCCTTCATCCGGCGGGGCGTCGAGCTCGCCGATCTCAACGCGGTACGCGTGGCGCTGTACGCGGCGACGCACGACCCCGAGATCGCGGCGTTGCCCATGGCGATCAACCTCGATGACGATCAGCGCGAGCTGCTCATCTCCAAGGCCGCCGCCTGGCTGGAGCAGAACGCCGCCCCCGGCATGCCGCCCGAGCCGCCCGAGGACGAGCTGCGGAAGCTGATGAACCTGGCCACCCAGGAGGAGATGGGTGACCTCGAGTTCGAGGCCCGCCGCGATCTCGCAGCCTTCAAGCAATTCCCGTGGGTGACCGGCTGGAGCGAGGCCAAGCCCAAGCTGCCCGAGGGATTCAAGGCCCTCGTCGTGGGCGCGGGCTGGAGCGGGCTCGCGATGGGCCTGCAGCTCGAGCTGCTCGGCATCCCGTACCTGATCCTCGACCGCCAGCCCGAGGCCGGCGGCACGTGGAGCGTCAACCGCTACCCCGACGTGCGGGTCGACACCATCTCGATCACCTACGAGTTCGCGTTCGAGAAGAACTACCCGTGGAGCGAGTACTTCGGGCGCGGCGCGGAGGTGCGCTCGTACCTGGGTCACATCGCGAAGAAGTACGGGATGGCGGACAAGCTCCGCTGCGGGCGCAACGTCAAGAAGGCCACGTTCGACGAGGAGCGCAAGGTCTGGATCGTCGAGGCCGATTCACCGGACGGCATCGAGACGTACGAAGCCAACATCCTCGTCAACGCCGTCGGTGCGTTCACCAACCCGAAGTACCCGAACTTCGAGGGCCAGGAGAGCTTCGAGGGGCGGATCGTTCACCCTGCCCGCTGGCCCGCCGACTTCGACTACACCGGCAAGCGCATCGCCATCATCGGCAACGGTTCGACGGGCGTGCAGATGCTCGCCCCGATCGCGGAAGCTGCCGAGCAGGTTTTCGTCTTCCAGCGCACCCCGCAGTGGATCAGCCCGCGCCCGAAGTACGGCGACCCCGTCGAGCCCGAGGTCCGCTGGCTGCTCGACAACTTCCCGGGCTACTGGAACTGGTGGCGCTACATGGCGATCGCCGCGCTGTTCCAGACCCACCGCTTCCTCGTCGCCGACGAGGAGTGGCAGGCGCAGGGCGGCCACTGGAACCCGCTCAACGACAAGATGCGCGACGACCTCACGCTCTACATCAAGGCGCAGACCGACGGGCGCCAGGACCTGATCGACAAGCTCACCCCGGACTACGCGCCGTTCTCGCGCCGGCCGGTCGTCGACAACGGCTGGTACCGCGCACTCACCCGCGACAACGTCGAGCTGGTCACCGACCCGATCGCCCGCCTCACCCCCAAGGGGATCGAGACCGCTGACGGCACGGTGCGCGAGGTCGACGCCATCATCACCGCCACCGGCTTCGAGATCGTGAAGTACCTCTGGCCGGCCGACTACCTCGGCAAGGACGGCATCAGCGTCCACGACTACTGGTCGCAGGACGGCCCGCGCGCCTACCTGTCCATGATGGTGCCGAACTTCCCGAACATGTTCATGCTCTACGGGCCCAACTCGCAGCCGCTCTCCGGCGGCACCGGCCTGCCGATCTGGTACCAGATCTGGTCGGGTTACATCGCCCAGCTCGTCGTGAAGATGGTCGAGACCGGCAAGTCCGAGATCGAGGTCAAGGAAGAGGCGTACGAGCGCTACAACAAGGCGCTCGACGAGGAGGCGTCAAGCCTGCTCCTCCTCCAAGAAGAGGGCGCTCCGGACAAGAACTACTACATCAACGAGTTCGGCCGGCTGCAGATGAACGCCCCCTGGTACGGCCCCGAGTTCCACCGCATGTGCACCGACGTCGACTGGGACGACATCGAGATCACCTGAGGCGCCCATGAAATCCGGCAAGCATTCAGCGCGGGTTCACCTCAAGAAGGTGAATCCGGCTGAGGCGCACGAGGCCGGCAAGTATGCGGCAACCCTTGACGAGCTCGAAGCGTCAGCACACGTCCCGGTCGACGAGCAGGTCGCGACGCAGCCCGAAACGCCGACCCAGGCTCCACTTTCCGAGGACGAGGTCGCGCGGCAGTCGATGCTGCGCGTGACCGGCCCGATGTAGCTCGGTGCGGCTCCAGCGGGACTCAGGCTCAGGCCGGGGTGAGGTGGAGCGGCAGTCGCTTCAGCCCGTTGTTGAGGTTGGACCGGATGCGCACCGCGTCGCCGGTCATCTCGATCGACGGGAAGCGGCGCAGCAATTCTTCAAAGAAGATCCGGCCTTCGAGGCGTGCGAGATGCGCACCGAGACAGAAGTGGTGCCCGAGCCCGAACGACAAGTGCGGATTCGGATGTCTGGTCACGTCGAACTGCTGCGGACGCTCGAAGACGTCCTCGTCCCGGTTGGCTGAGGTGTAGCACATGGCGACCTTTTCGCCAGCCTTGATCGGTGTTCCACCCAGCTCGGTGTCGCGGGTCGCCGTACGGCGGAAATAGTGCAGCGGGTTGGCGTAACGCAGGATCTCTTCGACCGCATCCGGTAGCCGGCTGGGATCGTCGCGCAGTGACTGGAGCTGGTCGGGATGCTGCAGCAGTGCATGCAGTCCCGACGACAGCATGGTCTTGGTGGTGTCGTTGCCTGCGGTCACCAGCTGGACGAAGAAGCTGCCGAACTCCATGTCCGTCATCGGCCCGTCGCCGAAGCTGCCGGAGAGTATGAGTGTGGTGAGATCTTCGCGCGGCGGCTCGGTGCGCCGACGGGCGGCGAACGCCATGGCGTAGATCGCCATGTCCGACATTCCCGTCGGCGCGTAACCGGTACCGAGGTCGGGATCCTGACTGCTGGTGCTCTGCTCGGCCCAGATGTTGATCTGGGCCCAGTCCTCCCGGGGGATCCCGACCAGCTCTCCCACCACCTGGTTGGGCAGCTTGGCGGAGATGTCATGGACGAATTCGACATCCCGCTGATCGGTGACAGCGTCGAGGATCTCGGTGCAGATCTCCCGGACCCTTCCGCCCATCGCAGCAATGACCTTCGCCTTGAAGCTGTGCACCAGCGGCTTGCGGTACTGCCCGTGCCGCGGCGGATCCATCATCAGGAGCATGTTGCGGCTGAGCTCGAGCTGCTCGGGCTCCGGATCCTCGAGGACGACGCCCATCGTCTCCGCCGAGTACGGCTCGGGATGGCGGGCCACCCACGACAGATCGGCATGCTTGAGCACCAACCAGTAGCCCGGCTCCCCCGGCATCTCCTGCCAGTGCACCGGATCCGTGCGGCGCAGCTCGGCGAAGATCTCATGGATCGGGCCGTCGACGTACAAATCGGGGTCGTAAAGGTCCACCGTCTGCGTGCTCATATCGCTCTCCTCGCCGGATGAGGCACGGTACCGCGGCTGCCTCGCAGGCCCGCAACCGCTTGCTCAACGTGCACTATCGGGGTGGATCGCGGTGCCCTCGTTAGTGGCTGCGGATGGTCCGCCAGGACTCTGTGGTGATTCGCAGGATGATCGCGGTCACCGCGAGTGCTATGAGCGGGTCCGCGATCCGAAGGCCCAAACCGACCAGCGCGGCGCTGAGGACCACTCCCACGCTGACGTAGGCGTCGGTCCGCGCGTGCGCACCATCGGCTGTGAGGGCGGGGCTGTCGAGAGTTCGCCCGGCGCGCGATCGGATACGCGCAGCGAAGCCGTTGCCAACGATGCCGACCACTCCAGCGAGCGTCAGTCCCAGGAGGTGATCCGGCGTGTGGGGATGGACGAGCCTGACGATCGCCACAACGGCAGCCACGATCGCGCTGACGAAAACCGTTGCGACGACGGCAAGCCCTGCCGCGTTCTCGGCGCGACGGGATCGCAGGAGGAATGCCGCACCGATCGGCAGCGCGGTCAGCGCGTCGCTCCCGTTATGGATCAGCTCTGCCAGCAGCGCGACGCTGCCGGACGCGGCGTAGATGACGACCTGGAGCACCGTCGTGATGGCCAGCACTCCGAGGGATGCGGCCACGGCTTGCAGGCCGTGTCGGGTCCGCAAGATCGCGGGATCGATCCGTCCGTGAACGTGGTCGTGGTCGTGGTCGTGGTCGTGGTCATGGTCATGTTGCTCGTGGCCGCCGGGAGGGCTTGGTGACGACTCGACGTGCGGGGGCTCGTCGTGATCGTGGTCGCCGATCACGCAGGTTGAAGCGTGCACGCCGCCCATGGTAGGTGTCGCCGCCACCTCCGGAGCGCACGAATATACCCCTGCTACAGCGCGCTTCCTGGGATGCCTACGTGCGTCTTGTGGGCTGGGTGGCGGGGCGGAAGAGGGGTCGGCGTTGGCCTTTGAGTGGTGGCCGGCCGTCGGGTGGGTGAAACCAGGGGGTGCGGTCTTTGTCGGTGCCGATGGTGATGGTCCAGCCGCCCTCATGGCATTTGTGATGATGGTGCAGGCAAAGCAAAAGGAGCTTGTCGGCGTTGGTGGGTCCGAGGTGTACCCAGTGGTCTTTGTGGTGGACTTCGCTCCAGGACGCGGGCCGGTCACAGCGGTGGAAGGTGCAGCCGCCGTCTCTTGCGACGATGAACCTGCGGAGCCCGGGTGGGGTGGAGCGGGTGGAGCGGCCGTAGTCGAGGATCTGGGACTGGCTGTTGTAGACGGCGGGGATGATGTTGGCATCGCAGGCCATCCGCCGGATCGTGCCGGCCGGGAGGCGTTGACCTTCCGGGGTGCCGCCGACCCCGATCCCGTCTTGCAGGGACTCGTGCGACATGCCGAAGATGAGGGTGTGCCGGCCGCGGACTCTGGCCGTTGCAGTCCTCGGCATGCGCGGTGGCATGGCGGGCGAGTTGCACGAGGGCTTCAGCGCGGCGGTGGCCGGGGGATTCGGTCATCACGTCACTGTCGGGATCGGGTTTGCGGGTGAACGCGGCCAGCGCGGTCGAGACGATCAGCCCGGCTTCCGGATCAAGCCAGCCGTCCAGGCGCCACATCCCGCCGATCGTTTCGGACAGGTTCAGATGCTGCGCCGCCCGTTTGCGGGCGGCTTCGTCATCGGAGTGCTCGGGGGCGGCGGCGGCGAGCAGTTCGGCGGCCAACGTTTTGAGCTGTTCGACGGTCAGCCCGGCGGCATGGTCGGCGAGGAACCCTTCCAGGTCCAGTGCCAGGTCGTAGCCCAGGCCGCGGATCGTATTCGCGATGACCTGCGCATGATCCATCCCGAGCTCGCCCGGCCTGCCACGTCTTCGCCGGTCATCGGCATGGTGTCCGAAAGCGCCCGGCCGAGCCGGACCCGTCTGCCCGCCCAGGCGCCGGACTCTCCCCGGACAGGTTCTTCACGTACTGCGATCGTCGACGCCGCCCCGTCGGCGGTGAAGGCGCCGGTACGGTCGACCCGTTCGATCAGCCGGCACGTCAAAAGCTCACCCTGACGGACCGCACCCAGGATCTCCGGCAGCACCTCGGCTGCCAAAACCCCGGACGTGTCCGCGGTGACCGCGGCGGCGAGTTCGCCGAGCAGCGCATGAGCTTGCGCTGCCTTCTCCGCGAACCCGACTTCGAACATGTATTCGATACTACCTGAAAAGCACATGCGTAGCAGGTATTTTCTGGGCCTGGCCGCGAGCCCGGGCACAGCCACTGGCGCGATCACTTGACACCACCACAGGATCACGCCTTTACTACGTCATACGTACTATGTGAGACGGAGTAATCGCCATGGCACGGCGGAAGTCTGAAGTCGCCTGGGCAGACCCAGCGTTGCTGATCCTCGGCAGCCTGGTGTCCGGACCCAAGCACGGTTACGCGATCGTGCAGGACACCGAGGAGAGCACGGGGATCACGCTCGGCCCGGGCACGCTCTACGCGGCCCTCGCGCGGCTCGAACAGCGCGGCCAGGTGCGGGCACTCCCCGGTGACGCGCGGCGCCGCCCGTACGAGATCACAGCGGCCGGCTCTCAGGTCCTGGCCGAGCGCTTGCAAGCGATGCAGTCCTTCGCGATCCGCGGGCTGTCCCAGCTGAAGGTGCGTACGGCATGAGCCGCCTCGAAACCCTTGCGCTGCGGGCTTATCCCCCGTCGTTCCGCGGCCGCTACGGCGCCGAATTGGCTGCGCTCGTTGCGGATTTGCCGCACTCAGGACGGACGACGGCCGACCTGTTCGCCGGAGCCGCGCGCGCGTGGCTGCGGCCGAGCTTTGCCGGTCCCACAGCGGTGCGGCAGCGGCTTGCCGCGAGCGCAGCCACCACGTGGGTGGCCTGGTGCGCGGCCTTCTGCGTCGTGCCGGCCATGACGAAGGCGTTGCTGGATCCGCCGCCGGCCGGCCCGGACGGTGGCGCCCGGGCGCTGATGAACGTCGCCATGGTGTTCGTCGTCGTCGGATGGGGCCTCGTGCTGGCGGGCGCGATGGCCATCGTCGTCAAGGCACTGATTCCGGCGCTGCGTTCCCCGCAGCGGCGAAAGCTGCTCCCGCTGTTGCCCGCACTCTGGCTCGGTCTCCTCGACGGAGCAGCGCTGGCAGCGTGGATACGGACCTCGCACGGCCAGGCGCAGCGACTGGTGCATCCAGCACACGCGGGCGCCCTCGTCGTGATCCTGATCGGCTTCCTCGCGTTCCTGGTGGCCCTTGCCGTCGGACCCGCCGCCACCTTGCCCCGGCTGAACACCAGCCTCGCGCACTTGAAGATCGCCGCGCTGTTTGCCATTCCTGTGGCGCTGCTGCTCACGGCCGCAACGGCGTGCTGCGCCGGCGCCGCACTGGCCTCCGCCGCACCGGGCGCGGTGATGTTCGGAAGCGGCCTCGTTCCGCCACTGGTACTCGCCGTCGCCGGCCTGGCGTCGTTGGCCGCGTTGGTCAGCTCAGCGCGGGGGCTGCGCGCGGTTCGCCACGCCTGAGGTCGGCGGGTTCGTGGATCAGACCTTTGCCGAAAGGGCGAGGTAGTTCTGCTCCCCTACCTTTGCGGCGAGCTCGAGCTGTGCCTCCAGCCAGGCGACCTGCTTGGCCTCTTCGACGATGAGCTCGCGAAGCATGGTCGCCGTCGCGAGGTCTTTTTCGCCCTCTACGGCCGTGATGGCTTCGGTCAGCTGGCTCACGGCGCCCACCTCGAGTTCGAGGGCAAGCCGAAGCTGCTCGAGCACCGTCTCGCCCACTCCGAACGACCCGAGACGCTGAAAGTTCGGCAGTCCATTGAGATCGAGGATGCGCTCGGCGAGCTTCTCCGCATCACGCATCTCTTCGTAGGACGCGTCTTTGAAGCTCTGCGCCAGCCCATCCAGGCCCCAGCTCTGGCACATCTTGTAGTGCAGGAAGTACTGATTGATGGCCGTCAGCTCGGTCATGAGCAATCCGTTGAGTGCGGCGACGACCTTGCTCTGTGCCATGAACGTCTCCTCCCACCGGAAGGCACTAACCTAACTCGCGCTCAATCGACCTTGGCGAGACCCTCGTCGAAGTCGATGAGTTGGCTTCGCCGCCCGACGAAGACCGGCGGGTGGACATCGAGCCCCGACGCGTCGAACCAGGACTCGCGTGTACTCCCGCCGCGCTGCAGCGAACGTGCCGCGGCCTCGGAACGCAGCGACATCATTCCCATCACCTCACCCGGGTCATCCAGCGCGCGGTAGAGCCAGACGTGACGCGTGCCGCGTTCAGCGAGCCACGGCCGGTCCGCGTCGACCATGCCGGTCCAACGATCGAAGTCCGGCACGGTGTGAATCGAGGTGACAACATACTTTCCGTCGACCCGCTCTCCTTCGGTCAGATCGAACGAGGCCACGCGTGTCCCCACGAAGAACGGCGGCACGTCCTCGACCCCGGCGCTCAGCAGCCAGTCGGTCATCTCGCGGCCGCGCATCATGGCCATCGCCTGAGCGGCACTGCTCACCAGCACGCCGGAGAAGACCTCTGTCGGATCGGTGAGCGACCGGTACGCCCAACGCCGCATCACGCCCAGCTCCAGCATCCGATCGGTCGCAGCGAGGAGCATCGACTCCCAGCGGTCGTAATCGGGCACCCGCTGGACACTCGCCAGAACCACAGGCTGACTCAACGGCGTTCCCCTGCCTCGTTCTTGGCATCGATGATGCGGCGGATGCTGTTCTTGCACTTGCCGCAGGACGTGCCGGCGCCGCAGCGGGCGCCGACCTTCTTCGTCGACCTCGCGCCGGATTCGATGACGCTCTCTATCTCGGCCGCGGTGACGGCCAGACAGATGCAGACGTACACGCTAGGAAGCTAATGCATCCCACGTCGTCGCCGTGACGCCGGCCGCGCGCAGCTCGCTCTTGCGCACCCGGCCCGTCGTGGCATTGCGGGGCAGGTCGGCGACGACAGTGACGTAGCGCGGCTGCATGAATGTCGGCAGCCGTCCGGCAAGAAACGTCAGGAGCTCACCCGGCTGGAACGCCGGGTCGTCGACGATGAGGACCACCATCACCTCGTCGTCGCCCAGCGGGGTCCGCACCCCGACAGCCGCGCACTCGCGTACCGCCGGATGCTGCGCCACCGCCGCCTCGACCTCGAACGAGGAGATGTTCTCGCCGCGCCGGCGTATCGCATCGTTCATCCGGTCGACGAAGTAGAAGTTGCCGCCGCCGTCGACGCGGAAGGCGTCGCCGGTGTGAAACCAGCCGCCGCGCCACGCCTCGGCGGTGCGGCCGGGCATCCCGTAGTAGCCGAGGTTCAGCGCCCCCGGTTCATCACTGCGCACGACGAGCTCTCCCACCTGACCGGGCGGCACGTCGCGATCGCTCTCGTCCACGATGCGCACCTCGTGGTACGGCCAGCTCGTGCGCCGCTGGCCGCAGCATTCCCAGGGGCCGTGATCCCAGCCTGACGCCACAGGCGCGCCGATCTCGGTCTGCCCGTAACAGATGGCCACGTGCACCCCGAAGCGTCGTTCGAAGTCGGCGATCTGCGGGATCATCGGGCCGAGAATGACGCTGCGCACGGGATTGTCGGCGTCGTCGTCACGTGGCGGCGCCGAGTAGAGCAGCGCGGTGAGCGGGCCGACGAGCGCGAGCGCGACGCAGTTGAAACGCTTGACGTCGTCCCACACGCTGGCGGCACTGAACTTGTCACGGGTGACGAGACAGCCGCCGCGCGAAAGCACGAAGTTGAAGCCCGAACGGCCGGAGTTGTGGAAGAGCGCCATGGCCGAGAAGAGCGCCTCACCCGGCATCAGGGTGTCGTCGGGTACCCACGACCACATCTGATAGGTCAGCCCCCAGGGGCTGATGACCGCCTTGGACGGGCCGGTGGTGCCCGAGGTGAAGAGCAGGGTCGAGACGTCGGTGACCTCGGGGCCGTCGAAGTCGGGCTCGGGCTCGGTGGCGGCGAGCTCGTCGCCGAGCGCAATCGCAGAATAGTGCCCGGCGTCGGGAGCCGACCCGTCGACGACCAGAACCGTCCGCAGCATCGGCACCTCGTCAGCGATCGCCGCGACGGCCGCGAGCAACTCGCGGGTGGTGATGAGTGTCGTCGCCTCGGACAGCGTGAGCGCGTGGCGGAGCACATCGCCGACGTAGGCGGTGTTCAGCGGAACCTCGACCGCCCGCAGCCAGGCCAGCCCGAGCATCGTGCGGTGGGCGTCGAACATGTTGGGCAGCAGGGTCGCGACGTGGGAGCCGGCGTCGATCCCGAGCCGGCGCAGGCACGTCGCCCAGCGCCGGCTGTCGGCGAGCAGTTCGCCGTACGTGAGCCGATCGCCGTCAACGTGGACGAGCACCGGCGCGTCCGGCATCTGCTCGGCCCAGTGCTTGAGGGCATGGGGCGCAAGCTGACCCCGGTCGAGCGTCATCGAATCCCTTCAGGCCGTCAGGACTCAGGCAGGTTCAGGCCGAACAGGGCGATGGCGTTACCGCGGGCGAGCTTGTGGATCTGCGCGTCGGACAGGGTGCCGAACTGCTCGGCGGCCGCCTGGCGCGAATGCGGCCAGGTGCCGTCCTGGTGCGGATAGTCGGTCTCGAACATCACGTTGTTCTCGCCGACGATGTCGAGCATTCGCACGCCGACGGCGTCCTTGAAAAAGCAGCTGTAGACGTGGTCGAGGTAGTACGTCGACGGCGGCTTCGGGACGTTGAGCTGTGAATTGCTCCAGCCGCGATGGGTGTCCCACACGTCGTCCAAACGCTCGAGCAGGTAAGGGATCCAGCCGATCTGGCACTCGGCGTAGAGCACCTTCAGGCCAGGGAAGCGCACGAAGACGCTCGACAGCAGCAGGTCGGCCATGCTCGCGGCGGAGTTGCCGAAGATGATGGTGGCGGCGACGGCGTCGGGCGCGTCGGGCGAGGCTTGCGGGGTCTTGGTGCCCGACCCGATGTGCATGCAGACCACGGTCCTGGTCTCTTCGCAGGCGCGGAAGAACGGATCCCAGTAGCCCGAGTGCGGGCTCGGCAAGCCGAGGTAGGCCGGCAGTTCGCTGAAGGCGACCGCCCGTACACCGCGGACCGCGTTGCGCCGGACCTCCTGCGCCGCCAGCTCGGCGTCCCACAGCGGCACCAGGCAGAGCGGCACAAGCCGGCCGCCGGTGCCGGCGCACCACTCCTCGACCATCCAGTCGTTGTAGGCGCGTACGCACAGCAGCGCGAGCTCGCGGTCCTTGCCGTACAGGAAGATCTGGCCGGCGAAGCGCGGGTAGTTCGGATAGCACAGCTGCGCCTGGACGCCGTTCACGCTCCATGTCGGCGAGGCGGTCCTGCTGCTTCCAGCAGCCGGGGCGCATCTGCTCGAAGGTGATGCCGGCGAAGCTGATCTCGTCAGCGGGATATCCGGCGGCGGCGATGAGCCGCTTCACCGAGTACTTGTGGTCTTCGTAGCACCACCAAGCGACATCGGGACCTTCCGTACCGGGCTGCTCGATGTACGTGCCGCCGGCCAGCTTCGGGGTGCCCGTCGGGTGGTACTCGACGTGCGGACCGATGTCGCGATATCTCGCCGGCAGCCGGCTCGACCAGACGTCGGGAGGCTCGACGATGTGCGCGTCGACGTCGACCAGCGCCGGGATCCGCTCGAGGTTTGGTGTCTGGCTGACGCTACCGTCCGACGCCAGGACGTCAGTCGACATGCCAGCACCCTCCCTGCACACACACGCGCATTTTTGATAAAGGATTGAGTTCACAGTGTAGGACCCCGAAGGGACGCGACCATCAACGACCGGGTGTACATCCACGAGTTCATCGACATCCTCGGGCACAACCGCGCCAAGTACATGCACCACATGACCGCCAACTGGAGCCCGATCGCGCAAGCCGAGCGCCGGCAGCTGTGCTACGGCGTCTGGGGTGTGGTCGGCACGACGCGGGGCTGGCCGCAGGTCGTCAACCTCTGGGAGGAGCAGGGCTTCGAGGGCCTGGCGACCTCGTTCCGTCACGAGTTCAACCACCCGGGGCTCCAGGACCCCAAGCTGGCCAAGTGGTGGGCGGAGGCGGCGAATTACCGGCGCCGCGGAGATGACCGCGTCCTGGTGCCCGCACCATGGACGTCGACCATCGAGGAACTGTGCGCCGCCGGGGTGACGGCCGAGTGCTACGCGCATGAGCAGGTGTCGGTCGAGCCGGGCCGCGCCGGGGCCTATCTCGAGGAGGTGGCCGAGCGCGGTGAGCCGCTCTACGGCGAGCACGGCTGGAAGCTCATCGGTGCCTGGGAGACCGCGATGGTCAACGAGTCCGAGGCGTTCCTGCTGTGGGCAGTGCCGTCATGGGAGCAGTGGGGAGCCCTTGAAGCGGCCGAACGTACCCACGGGCCGTTCCGTACCTACCGGCAGTCGACGTTCGGCCAGACCCGCGATTTCCACCGCTTCCTGCTCGTCGACTCGCCGCTGTCCCCGCTGCGCACCGGTCGCCAGCCGCAGGTGAGCGACCGCGATCCGGCCTGGCAGGATCTGTAGCCGACCGCCGGTTAGGCCACCCTCGCAATCGGGGCAGCGCCCACGCCTGCGGCGATCCGGTCCAGCTCGTCGAGCAGAGGCACGGGCAGCGGGATGCCGTCCCTGGCGCGCTCCTGGCTACGCACGTACTCCGGCTCTCCCGGCAGCCAGATGCGGTCGACCCCGGGCGCCCGCTCGCCGTTTCGTATCTCGCGAATGAGCGTGTCGACGCTCGCCCGGAACTCATCCGTCGGCAGGAAGCGCGACGGGTCGATCCCGATGAGCACGAAGCCTTTCGCGACGCGGACGTCCCCGTGCAGCGGCGAGTCGGTGCGCTCGGTCGTCCCGAAAGAGCTGCCGGCCAGCACCCCGGCGAGCAACTCGACGAGCAACGCGAGCCCGAAACCCTTGTGGCCGCCGAACCATTGCAGATGGCGTATCGACGCCGCGGCCGTGTCGGTGGTGGGGCGGCCCTGCTCGTCGTTCGCCCAGCCGGCCGGAATCGTCTTGTCGCCGCGCTTTTTCGCGAGCAGCACCTTGTTGCCGGCCACTGCCGTCGTGGCGATGTCGTAGACGATTGTCGGCTCGGACCCCGTGGGTATCGCGTAGGAAAGCGGGTTCGTCGAGAACAGCGCCGTGATCCCGCCGAAGGGTGGCACGAAGGTCGGCCCGTTCTGCACGCACAGGCAGATGATTCCGGCCTCAGCCACGCGCGCGGTGTACGCGCCCAGAGCGCCGAGATGAGTACTCTCCCGGACGGCTACGGCTGCGATGCCATGCGCGGCCGCGCGCTCGGTGACGAGCCGGGCCGCCTCCAGCCCGGCGATCTGCCCGAAGCCGAGTCCGCCGTTGAGATGAACGGTCGAACCCTCGTCGGACACCGTCGTGACGTGGGTCGTGGCTTTGATGTCGCCCGACGCGAGCCGGGTCGAGTACATCGACATCAGGTGGGCGCCGTGGGAGTCCACGCCCCGCAAGTCGGCTTCGACCAGCAGGCCCGCTATCACCTCGGCCTGATCGGGCGGAACGCCTGCGCCGGTGAGGATGCCCGCAAGCCCGGCCCGTAGCGCGCGCGCCGAAACCAGCACCGGATCCGCACGCTCGCTTCCAGCAGCCATCGACACCGACATGTCCCCTTCAGCGGTCACGCACGGAGCTGAATCTGGCAGGCGTATTCAGCATAGATACAATATCCAAGTGACGGCATCCGCCCCTGCTGCGCCCCAATCCGACCCTCCGCCCGGCGCACTGACCGGTGGCGACGCGCTGGCCCGCCAGCTGCGCGCCGAGGGCACCGAGGTCATCTTCGGTCTTCCGGGCGACCAGCTCATGTCTGCCCTCGATGCTCTGGTCGACGTCCCGGAGATCCGCTACATCGTGACCCGTCACGAGCAGGCCACCACCTACATGGCCGACGGTTACGCGAGAGCGGGCGGGCGTCCGGGCGTTGCCATGGTGGTGCCGGGGGTCGGCGTCTACAACGCTGCGTCAGGCTTGGCGACGGCCTATGCCTGCTCCTCCCCGTCCTGCTCGTGTCGGGGCAGGTCAACCGCCACGGCATCGGGCGTGACCTGGGGTTGCTGCACGACGTCCACGACCAGCTCGACATCGTGCGTCCGGTCACGAAGTGGGCCGAGCGCATCACCGAAGCCGGTGGGATCGCCGCCGGCGTGCACGAGGCGTTCGTACAGATGCGCTCCGGTCGCCCCCGCCCCACGGAGATCGAGATCCCGCCGGAGGCGTTCGCCGAGCAGACTGACGCGGCTCTGCTCGCCCCCGCCGCGCCCCGGCCGGTCATCCCCACCGAAGCGGATCTGCAGAAGGCAGCCGAGCTACTCGCCGGAGCCGCCACTCCGCTCATCATCGCGGGAGGCGGCGCCGTTCTTGGTGACGCGAGCGCAGCGCTCACGGCGATCGCTGAGAAGCTGCAGGCGCTCGTCGTCACCAGCCGCGAGGGCAAGGGCGCGATCGACGACCGCCATCCCCTTTCGGTCGGCACGATGTGGGTGAACCGGCGGCTGCGCCCGGTGCTCGACGCGGCAGATGTCGTCCTCGCTGTCGGTACCCGCATGCAGGGATTCGGGCTGCAGCCCGGCCAGCAGCTGGTGCACATCGATGCCGACCCCGAGCAGATCGGACGCAATTCGCCGGCGAGCGTGGCCGTACCCGGCGACGCCAGGCTGGCTCTGGAGGCGTTGCACGGCCTGCTCGGTTCGCTGCCCGCCCGGCCGTCGCGGGCCGAGGAGGGCCGGTCGGTGCGCGCCGCCGTGCTCACCGAGCTAGGCGCGATCGGCCCGCAGTTCCGCATCGTCGAGGCGCTCCGTGAAGGCGTGCCGGAGGACGGGATCGTCGTGTGCGACACCGCGACGGTTGCGTACGCCTGCCACCTGGCGTACCCGGTCTACGCACCGCGGACGTACCTCAGCACGTCGTACATGGGGACGCTGGGTTTCGGCTATCCGGCCGCGCTCGGCGTGAAGGTCGCGCAGCCCGATCGGCCGGTTGTCACGGTGGTCGGCGACGGCGGTTTCCTGTTCGCCTCGAACGAGATGGCCACTGCCGTACAGCACGGCATCAACACGGTGACGGTCGTCTTCGACGACGGGGCCTACGGCAACTCCAACCGCGATCAGCAGGAGAAATTCGGCGGGCGTGAGCTCGGCACCCGGCTGCGCAATCCGGACTGGGCGCTGCTCGCCCGCGCATTCGGCGTCGAGAGCCGGCGCGTGGACGACATCGAGAAGCTGCCGGCGGTGCTGAGCGAGGCCTGCGCAGCAGACACCTCGACGCTCATCGCGGTGCCGATCCCCCGCTTGCCCAGCCCCTTCTAACGCCGTGAGTGACCTCGAAGCCCTCGTCGAGACGGCTGGAAGGTCCAGCGTCGCGAGTCCTGGGCCATCGGGCGCGAGCAAGGTCAGCAGCTCGCCCGCGAAGGCGTGCATCGCCTACTCAGCCGAGCGGCAAGCGTGTCGATCAGTGGTGGCCCGACTCCCTCGGGGCACAATGCAACATGAAGCGGGCCCCCTCCATGTATGAGATGGAGGGGGCCCGCCCGGCCAGACTGCACCACGATTTCCGATTGCTCGTACTCTCGCGTGCGTTGCCCAGCCGGCCACCGGCCTTGAGACACACCCTCCAGATGCCGGTTACCCGACCCCTGGCGAGCAGCTCAGGACTTCTCCCGAGCGACTGAGAAGCTCTCCCGAAGGATCCCTTCCCAGCCTGTCCGCCGCTGGCGACAAACAGATTTCTACTCGCCCCTCAAGCGGCCGCGCAAGGGGTTCGCCGTCATAGTTCGTTAATTGTTTCGACGAGCCCCGTTACCCACAGGCACACCCGACTTTTCCCCGTGAACAAAGGGTTTTCCACCGGTTCCCCACAGGTCCGTCCACAGACATGCGAAGGGCCGGGAACCGCTGTCGGTTCCCGGCCCCTTTCAGCGTGAGATCAGCTGGCGATCCTCAGCTGGGCAGCGGAGCGGAGCAGAGCCTGGTTGGCCCCGTCCGGCAGCGCGGTCAGCGGCTGCGAGATCTCGGCCACGGTCGGGCCGAACTGGTCAGCGGCCGGGCGCAGCGCCTCGAGGTCGAAGTTGTACAGCTTGGCCGCGTTGCCGGCCAGGATCTGCTGGATCTGCTCCGGCGGCAGCTGCCCCATGACCTGACGCAGGTGCTCGCGGGTGAAGGGGTGCGTGCCCTCCTCGTGCGGGTAATCGCTGCCCCACATGACGCGATCGATGCCGACCGGGCCGAGAGCGGCCTTGATGTCGGCAGGGGTGGGCTGGCTGACGCCCACGTAGCAGCTCTGCTTGAAGTACTCGGTGGCCGACCGCGGCGGCACGAGCTCACCGTCGAAACGCATCTCGCCGACCGCGTTACCGCGGATGTTGTCCATCAGGCCGTCGAGGTGCTTGAGCATGTCGGGGATCCAGGCACAGCCGGCCTCGGTGAGCACGAACTTCAGGTTCGGGTGGCGCTCGAAGACGCCTCCGAGGATCAGGTACGCGAGCGGCCGTTGCGAATAGAACGGGATCTCCAGGAAGTGCACCAGCGGCATGGCCGGGGCCTTCTGGTAGACCGGCCCGCCGGTGCCGGAGTGCGCGTTGACCGGGATGCCCAGCTCGGCGCAGGTCGCCCACAGCGGGTCGTAGTACGGGTCGTACAGCGGCTTGATCCAGTCACAGGTGGGGGGCACCGAGCCGACCAGGATCCCGCCGCGCAGGCCGTTCTCGTGGCACCACTTCGCGTCAGCGATGGCGTCGTCCAGATCGTTCAGGAAGATCTGGCCGATACCCGCGCGCGCCTCCGGCTTGCGGGACACGTAGTCGGCCATCCAGCGGTTGTGCGCCTGGATGCCGGCGTGACGGTGCTCGTACTCCTCCGGCGTCGGAGGCTGCGCAAAAAGGACGAAATTCGGGAAGAACGGCGGAACCGTGTTGGGGAAGATGACCTCGCCCACGACACCGTCGGCGTTCTGGTCACCGTCGCGCTTCGCGTCGTCCCAGTTGCGAATGCGCAGGTCAGTGTCTTTCAGGTCCTTGAAGGGGTTGCGGTACTTCTCGCGCCAGGCGTCGAAGTCGGCCTGGTACTCCGGGGCAAGGAACTCGCGGTACTGCTGGTGGCTCCCGCCTGCATGCGTGTCGGCGGAAATAACGACGTAGTGGTCACTGGCCTGCACGATTACCTCGCTCAACGCTGCGAAACGGATGTGGCGACGACTCTCACCGGCGACATCACTGTCTACCTGCCCGCGCCGGCACTGGCGAGAACCATAGCGCAAAGTGAAATGAGATTCCATTTTTCCGGCACGTGACCTGGCTCGCACTGCGGCGGTGTGACCTGCCGGGGCGGGCCGTCAGCCCCGGCCCGATTCATGTTTCAAGGAGCGCGGCACACGCGCCGACTACTTGAACGTAGGCAACGCGCCGTCCCCGCTGCCCCGGATCCGGGGCAGCCGCCGACCGATCCGACATCCCCGAACCGAGATTGGCAGGCCCCGTGGCCCGAGTAGACGTCGAGGGACGCCACCGCGCCCCGGCACGTCCCCGGATCCCGCGGGACAGGGAGGCGATTCGGGCGCCCCAGGCGCCCCAGGCTCCGCAGGCGCCACGGTCGCCACGGTCGCCACGGCCGCCACGCCGCCGGGTGCACTGGGGACGCGCCCTGCTGTGGTCGGTGTACGCGCTCATGGGTTGCTACCTAGCCGGCTATCTGACGATGCTCATTGCGCGGCCGGCCGAGCGCCCCTGGCCGATGTTCAGCCGATGGTGGATCGACGGCTTCGAGATCAGTGGCGCGCTCCTGTGCCTGATGCGCGGTCTGCCCCGGCGCCAGCGCGGCAACGGCCGCGCGGTAGCGCTCACGCTCGGCCTGGCACTGCTGCTGCGAGCAGTTGGCGACCTCGAACTCACCCTCGAGTCGATGCACGGCCGCCAGCTCGCGACGCCATCGCTGTTTGACGCCTGCTCGCTGGCCTTCTTTCCGTTCGCGTACGCAGCGCTGGTGCTCTTCGTTCGCGGCGAGGTGCGCCGGATTTCGAGTGCGAGCTGGCTGGACGGTGCCGTCGCCGGCACCGGCGCAGCAGCCGTGTGCGCGGCGTTCGCGTTCCAGAGCATCGATTCGCTCGTGCGCGGGACGACGCTCGCCACCATCACGAATTTCGCGTATCCGATCGGCGATCTGCTGCTGCTCTGCCTCGTCGTCGGTGGGTCGACCGTGTTGGCCGGACGGCGCCGGACACCGTGGCTGCTCATTGCCGCCGCCGTCATGCTCAATGTCGCCGGCAACACCGCGAGGTTTGCCGGCACGGATTTGGGGCGCGCCGGGGACGTGCTCCTGGCGATGGCCTGGCCCACGTCGATCTTCCTGCTGTCGATGGCGATGTGGGTCCGCCGGCAGCCGCTGGAGCGCTTCACCGAGCCCAAGCCCGCGACGTTCGTCATCCCTGGGGTCAGCACGCTTGCCGCGTTCATCGTGCTTTACGTCGGCAACCTGCACCGGACCAGTCGCGTCGCCTTCCTGCTGGCCACCGTGACGCTGCTGCTCGTCGGGATTCGCCTGGTCACCTCGGTGCGCAGCCTGGGTGCGCTCAGCGTGCAACGGCGCCACCAGTCGCTCACCGATGAGCTGACTGGGCTGGCGAACCGGCGTTGCCTCGCGCTCGTGCTCGACTCCTACTTCGCCGAGTACGACCCCGCCGATCCGGAGCCGCGCGCGCTCGCGTTTCTGTTCATCGACCTGGATCGATTCAAAGAAGTCAATGACACGTTCGGCCACCCCGCGGGTGACCAGTTGCTTCGCCAGATCGGCCCGCGGCTGCGCACCTGTCTGCGCGAGAGCGACCTTCTGGTGCGGCTCGGCGGGGACGAGTTCGTGGTGCTACTCCTCGGCGCCGACGCCGTGCACGCCACTGACGTCGCCCAGCGGCTGAGCGACGTCCTCTCGCAGCCCTTCGAGGTCGAGGCTATGCAGGCAAGCGTGGCTGCAAGCATCGGCATCGCGCTGGCGCCGGGCGACGCGTCCGATGCGGTCACCCTGCTGTCGTGCGCCGACATTGCGATGTACCGCGCCAAGGTCGAGGGCCTGGCTTACGCGGTACACCAGCCCGATCTCGACAAGTACGGAAACCGCCTGCAATTCCTGGAGGATTTGCAGACCGCCATCGACCAGGGCCAGCTGCTGCTGCACTATCAGCCGCAACGAGACCTGCGCACGGGGACCGTCGTGGCCGTGGAGAGCCTGCTGCGCTGGGCCCATCCGGAGCTCGGGCTGCTTCCGCCGATGGAGTTCCTGCCCTTTGCCGAAGAAGCCGGCCTGATCCGCCCGATCACCCGCTTCGTGCTGCGCGAAGCCATTGCCCAATGCGCCAAATGGCGAGCCGCCGGGAACTTGTGGACCGTGTCCGTGAACATCTCGGCGGGAAACCTGGTCGACCCGCATCTGCGCTACCTCGTCCGCGAGTTGCTTCACCTGTACGACGTGCCGCCGCAAGCGCTGGTCCTGGAAATCACGGAAACCACGGTGATCTCCGATTTCGAACGCGCCGCCGAGGTGATCCAACACCTGCGTGACCTCGGGGTGGTCGTCTCCGTGGACGACTTCGGCGCCGGCTTCACCTCACTCGCACACCTGTCCAATCTCGCCGTCAAGGAGCTCAAGCTCGACCGGGTCTTCATCAGCCGGATCACGAGCGAGGACGGGGTCCGCGACCTGAACCTGGTCCGCGCCACGATCGAACTCGGCCACGCAATGGGGCTGCGCATCGTCGCGGAAGGCATTGAGGACGAGGAGACCTTGCAGCTGCTGTCAGAGCTCGGCTGCGATCTCGGCCAGGGCTACTTCATCGGTAAGCCGAAACATGCCGACGCCTTTGCGGTGCGGCCACAGCCGGCGGCCCCGGCGCACCGGATCCCGCATCAGCCGACGGGCCCGCAGCTTCCGGCCGAACAGCCCGTCCTGTCACAGACGTCTCAATGAAGTAAGCCCCTCCATGTATGAGATGGAGGGGCTCACTCGGTCAGACTGCACCACGATTTCCGATTGCTCGTACTGCCGCGTGCGTTGCCTGGCCGATCACCGGCTTCGGACACGTTGCCAAATCCCGGTTACCCGGTCTTTGACGAGCGGCTCCGGACTTCTCCGGAGCGACCCGGGATCTCTCCCGGGCCCGTCCGCCGCTGGCGACAAACAGATTTTTACCGGCTGCCGAGATCGCACCGCAAGAGCCGCTCGGCCCGTAGTTCATTAATTGTTCGACGGCCGTAGTTACCCACAGGGACTACCGAGTTCTCAACAGCTCGGGCCTCGTTATCCCCGTAAACACGGGGTTTTCCACGGCTTGCCCACAGCCTCGTCCACATGCTTCTCGTGCCCGGACGCACAGCCGGCCCGATGCGGGGACCCAAGGTTGCACCGGGTCGGCTGTGCGCCAAGCTAGTCCTGCGCTACTTCGCGAGGACCGCAGCACTGACCGTGCTAGACGGTCGTGCGGCGGCCACCATGTGGACGAACGAGCACCAGGATCGCCAGCACTGCGACGAACCACAGCAGCGGGTGAACGACGAGTCCGAGTACGGCTGCGATCGCCACGATGACGATGGCAATCAGGATGTCCGAGAACATCTTCATCACTCCTCTGGGGCGGACGTTCGTCTGCGATCTACCCGTACCGGCTGACAAATAGCGCACCAAATCAGGTTTAGATTTGCTCGAGAGGAAACGGCCCGGATGCGAGGTGAGGCGCTCTCGTCACGGCTGGGCTGCTACGGGTTCCTCAGCAGGGTTTGTGTAGAACCGGTGTAATCAGAAACCACAGGCGAGTGAGGACGGCATGACGCAAACGAACGGAGCCGGGTTGCAGAGAGTCTTCGTCGTCACGCAAGCGAAGACCAATCCGCCGCGAGACGTGGTCGTCGCCGTCTGTGCCTCGCGCGAGCGCGCCGAGCATTACGTGGCGACCGAGTCGCACGACAGGGACATGCGTGTCGAGATGCAACAGGTGTTGCACTAAGCGATGAAGGCCTATGCGGGGATCGACCCGCGTATGCCACTGAAAGACATTCCGGCCTACGCGCGCCGTGTCGAAGCCATCGGTTATGACGGCATCAGTGTGCCGGAGACGATTCATGACTCGCTGGCCGTTGCGTTGCTCATCGCCGAACACACCGCGCGGCTCACCGTTCGCACCGGGGTCACCCTGGCGTTCACCCGCAGCCCGACGCTGACCGCCTACGCTGCTTGGGACCTGTCCGCCTTCTCGCACGGGCGCTTCGAGCTGGGGCTCGGGCCGCAGATCCGGCAGAACATCGAAGAGCGCATGGGAATGCCGTGGACGCCACCGGTGGCAAGGATGCGCTCATTCATCACTGCCCTGCACGCCATGTACGACGCCTTCCGCTCGGGCGAGCTGAGGCCGGCCGCGGACGGCGATTACCCGGTCACCCGCCTGCAGCCGTACTTCAATCCCGGACCGGATCGGGACACCACCACTCCTGCGACGTGGCTGGGCGCGGTAGGACCGGACATGTGCCGCCTCGCCGGTGAGCTCGCCGACGGGCTCATCACTCACCCGACGAACTCGAACCCGCGCTACCTCGAAGAGATCTGCCTGCCCAACGTGCGCGCCGGAGCGCAACGCGTGGGACGTGACCCGGCCGAGATCGACATCGTCACGGTCGTCACTCTCGCCGCCGGAGCTTCGGACGAAGAGCTGGCACGCGAGCGTGAGCGCCATCGGCGCCTGCTGGCGTTCCTCTACTCGACTCCCGCATACCGAAAAACCCTTGAGCTGTATGGCATCGAGGAACTCGGCGCGCAGCTGCGCGCGGTCGTCCGTGAGGAGCGCTGGGAAGAGCTTCACACGTTGATGCCGGACGAGTTGCTCGACAAGCTGCTGGTCGCTGGGCGTTACGAGGAGCTGGGGCCGTTGCTCACCGAGCGCTTTCAAGGGCTGGCGAACGGGCTGCTGCTCGGACCGTTGCGGCCGGAGCAGGGAGACGCCGATCTCGCTCGGTTGGTCGCTGCCGTCCAAGCGGCCGGTTGACGCCGGCGGCTGGGCGCGCCTTTAACCGATGTCGAGCAGCACCTTGCCGATGGCCTTGCCGTCGGCGACGTAGCGCAGCGCCACGGCTGCCTCGTCCAAGGGGAAACGGGCTCCGATGTGGGGCACCACCCTGCCGGACGCGAGCAGCTCCAGTAGTTCCCCCTCGTTGCGCTTCAGCTCATCCGACCGGTGGGTCGCAAAGTCGATGAACTGGAAGCCGAGCACCTGCATGCCCTTGAGCAGGACCAGGTTGAGCGGGATCCGGGGAATGACGCCCGACGCGTAGCCGACGGTCACGAAGCGCCCGCCGTAGTGCAGGCAGCGCAACGCGGGCTCGGCCAGGTCGCCGCCTACCGGGTCAAGGACAACATCGCCGCCCTTGGGCAGCGCATCCTTCAGAGCCTGCCGCAGGTCCTGAGCGCGATGGTTGATGAGGTTCGCCGCGCCGCACTGCTGCGCCGCGGCAAGCTTCTCGGCCGACGATGCGACGGCCGTCACCGTTGCGCCGAGCTGGACACCGAGCTGGACGGCGGCAAGGCCGACGCCGCCGCCCGCGCCGAGGACGACCAAATCCTCCCCCGGCTCGATCGATGCGACCGAACGCAGCACGTGGTACGCGGTGCGGTGAGCCACCCCGAACGCCGCCGCCACCCCTGCCTCGACCCCATCAGGAATCACGGTGAGCGACCCCGCCGGGAGCACGATCTCCTCGGCGAAGGCACCGACCGTAACCGTTCCGAAGACCCGATCGCCGGCCTGAAAAGTGCCGACGTCATCGGCGACTTCGAGCACCACGCCCGCCAGCTCGCTTCCCGGCACGAACGGCGGCGGCACGGAGAACTGGTACTTGTCGGCGACGAAGAGGACGTCGGGGAAGTTCACGCTCGCGGCCAAGGCCCGCACGCGCACCTGCCCCGGCTCGAGCGCGGCGAGCGGGAAATCGCCGATCTCCACGACCTCGGGCGGCCCGTACTCGCGGCAGATGGCGGCGCGTACCACGGTCAGCGGCCCTGCCAGACCGGGTCGCGTCGCTCGGCAAAGGCGATCGCCCCTTCTTTGGCGTCTTCGCTGGCCCAGATCACCGGCTGGAGCTCGCGCTGACGAGCTTTCGCGGCCGGAGCGTCGAAGACCGCGAGGCGCACCAGTTCCTTGACTGCGGCGAGAGCGAGCGGGCCGTTCGCGGCGATCCGCCGCGCATAGTTCAGTGCGACGTCGAGCACCTGGTCTGCGGGGACCACCGCATTGACCAAGCCGAGTTCGGCGGCGCGAGCGACGTCGATCGGGTCGCCGGTGAGGGTGAGCTCGAGGGCAATCGCCAGCGGCAACCGGGTCCCGATGAACACCCCGCCGCCGCCGGGGAACAGGCCTCGCTTGACCTCCGGCAGCCCCACCTTGGATCCCTCGGCGATGACGACGAGATCGCAGCCGAGCAGCAGCTCGAAGCCACCCGCAACGGCCGCCGCATTGGCGGCGCCGATCACGGGAAGGCGGGCCTCTCCGGTGATGAGCCGGTTGAACGCCTGGAAGTTCGCGGCGTCGCCCTCGTTCTCCTCTCCGGCAGCAAACGCGCGCAGGTCGAGGCCCGCACAGAACGCCCTATCCCCCGTCCCTGTCAGGACGATTGCGCGAATGTCGGCGTCCGCCTCCGCAGCGAGCAACTCGGCGCCGAGCCGCCCCATCAGCGAGGGGGTGAGGGCATTGCGCGCCTGCGGCCGGTTGAGTCGCAGGACCACGACCTCGCCGCGGCGATCGACCACCAGCTCCGCATCGTCCGGGCTGAGCTCGCTCACCGCCCGTACTCCGTGCTCTCCGCAAGCTCCGCGGCGCCCTTCATCAGCTCGAGCACGATGGGGCCGAAAGCGTTGAGCTTGTCGTCGTCCCCGGCGCGTTGGAATCCCTGCTCCAGGACGACACCGAGCTTCCACTTCGCCAGCACGCAGTAGTAGTCGATGTCATCGACCTGGCGGCCCGACACCTGCGAGTAGTGCGACAGCACCTGCTCGCGGGTCGGCATGTGTTGCATGTTCACGTACCCGGACGTCGCCACGGACGGATCCTCGGGATCGTCGGGCCAGCTCTGTACCACCCAGCCGAGGTCGAGCTTCGGGTCGCCGACCGTGCCCATCTCCCAGTCGACGATGGCCGCCAGTTGCGCCGGAGCGCCATGCCGGTACATGACGTTGGCGAACTGGTAATCGCCGTGCATGAGCCCGGGAATGAAGTCGATCGGCTTGTGCGTGCGTAGCCAGGCGGCCGCCTCGTCGAAGCCCGGAAGCTCCCGACCCCTGATGCGTTCCAGGAACGCCGTCCAGCGGTCGACCTGCCGCTCGTGGAAACCGTCGGGACGGCCGAGGTCGGTCAAACCCTTGGCCTGCCAGTCGACGTTGCCCAGCAGGGCGATGCCTTCGACGAGCTGATAGGCCAGGCCTTTACGTGCCTCGGCGTCGGTGTCGAACGGGGCCGGCCATGTCTTGTCGGTCAGGCCCATCGGCGACCAGCCGTCAACGAAGCCCATCAGGTAGAAGGCGCGGCCGAGAACGCCGGTGTCCTTACAGGCCGCAATCGCCGGAGTGTGCGGAACGTCGGTGCCGTCTAGCGCATCGATGATGCGCCACTCGCGCCAGATGCCGTCGTCGCGGCTCGCAGGCGCCGACGGCGGCGGGATCCGCAGCGCACCGTGCAGCTCGCCGCGCCGGATCTCGTAGATCTCGTTCTGCGAGCCGCCGGCGATGAACCGGTGTTCCATGGGCTCGCCCTTGCCCGGCAGGCCCTCGTCGTCAAGCCATTGCGCGAGCCGCTCGAGGTCGATCACAGGTTGCCCACCTCGAGGTCGAGCAGGTGCGCGTACTTGATCTTGGCCTCCTCGATCTTTCCGGGGATCCACTCGCTCGGCCACGCGCCCGATGCCGGCTTGTAGCCGCGCAACACCTGCTTGGCCACGGTGACCTTATGGACTTCCGTCGGTCCGTCGACGAGACCCATCACGGACGAGCCGCTGAGCAGCCCGGCGAACGGCATCTCGTTGCTGGCCCCGAGTGCACCGTGCACCTGCAACGCCCGCCAGGCGATGTCGTGCAACATCGTCGGCATCACGGCCTTGGCTACGGCGATGTCCTTACGTACGCGCTTGTAATCGTTGTACTTGTCGATCTCCCACGCGGTGTAGAGCACGAAGAGCCGGAATTGCATCAGCTGCGCGTAGGAGTCGGCGATGTAGCCCTGCACGAACTGCTTGTCAGCCAGCAGGCTGCCCTGCGTCGTGCGGGACAGGACGCGCTCGCACATCATGTCGAAGGCCTGCTGCGCCTGGCCGATGGTGCGCATGGCGTGGTGGATCCGACCGCCCCCGAGCCGGGTCTGGGCAATGGCGAAGGCCTGACCTTCGCCGCCGAGCAGCGCGTCGGCCGGCACCCGCACATTGTCGTAGTGGATGAGCGCGTGGGAGCCCTCGTTCAGCGGCTCCCCGAACAGCCCGATGTTGCGCTCGATCGTGACACCCGGAGTATCGGTCGGCACCAGGAACATCGACATGCCCTGGTACGCACTCACGTCGGGGTTGGTCACCACCATGACGATGAGGAACGACGCCGTCTTCGCGTTGGACGAGAAGAACTTGCGCCCGTTGATGACCCACTCGTCGCCGTCCTTGACCGCGCTCGTGGTGAACATCGTGGGATCGGCGCCGGCATGCGGCTCGGTCATCGAGTACGAGGAGAACATCTCGCCGTCGAGCAGCGGCTGCAGGTAGCGCCCCTTCTGCTCATCCGTGCCGTAGTGCGCGATGATCTCGGCGTTGCCGGTGTCGGGCGCCTGGCAGCCGAACACGATCGATGCCCAGAGCGAGCGGCCCAGGATCTCGTTCAGCAGCGCGAGCTTGAGCTGCCCGTAGCCCTGCCCGCCGAGCTCGGGCCCGAGGTGAGTGGCCCACAGTCCCTGCGCCTTCACCTCGTCCTTGAGCGGCTCGATGATGCGGCGCTTGCGATCATCGAGCGGCACGAACTGCTGGTGCGGGAAGAGGTAGTCGAGCGGCTCGACCGTCTCGCGCACGAACTGATCGGCCCAGTCCAGCTTCTCCTGGTACTCAGGATCGGTCTCGAAGTCCCACGCCATTGCGCCTCCCTGGTTGCCGTGGCAGACTAGCCTTCTAGTGAAGCAGAATGCAATTCTGAGTTCGACGAACGATATTGCGGGCCGGATCGCGCAGGAGTCCCTTCGTCGTCGCGGGCTCGACTACGCCGACGAGGTGCGTCGCCTGCTCGACGCTGCGCTCGAAGTCATGCAGCGCACCGGGTCGTCCACGAAGGCCCGCGTGGCCGACATCGTTGCTGTCGCAGGCCTTTCCAACGACGCCTTTTACCGGCACTTCCCGTCGAAGGACGCGCTCGTCGCAGCCGTCATCGACGACGGCACCGAGCGGCTCAGGAGCTACCTCGACCACCAGATGTCCAAGCAGCGCACGGCGGAGGGCAAGGTGCGCCGGTGGGTCGAGGGCATCATGTCGCAAGCGGCTCCGAAGCTGGCCGAGCCCGTTCTCGCCCTGCTGTTCAACTCGGCCACGGGTGGGGGCGCGTTGCACTCCGGTCGTTATCCGGCCAGTGCCCCGCTCGCGGAGCTGCTGCACGGCCCGCTTACGGAGCTGGGCAGCTCCAACCCGGAGCTCGACGGGCTGTTGCTCGCTCACGCCACCCTCGGCAGGCTGACCGACCACCTGCGCTTTCGCTCGCAGCCGAGCCGTGCTGAAGTCGACCATCTCGTCGAGCTGTGCCTGCGGGCAGCCGACGCATCCGCCAAGCCCACCGACGCCAATGGAAGGCGACGCCGATGAGGGCGGCTGGCCTGTTCCACACGGGGGTTGTCGTCGAGGACCTCGACACCGCGCTGGCCGAGCTCTCCGAGCTGTTCGGCTACGAATGGTGCGATGAGATCAACGTCGAGCAGCCGGTGCAGACTCCTGCCGGTGATACGACGGTGGAGTTCCGCTTCCGCTACTCGCGCAGCACTCCACGTCTCGAAGTCATCGAGCAGCGGCCAGGCACCCTGTGGGTCCCGGTGAGCGGCTCGGGTATCCACCATCTCGGCTACTGGTCTGACGACGTCGATTTCGATAGCGCCGCATTGCAGGGGTCCGGCTATGCATTCGAGGCCGCTGGAGCAGGCCCTGATGGCGGACGGGCGTGGTCGTACTACCGCAGCCCGGACGGTCCACGCATCGAGCTCGTGAGCCGCAGCCTGGAGCCGATGCTGGCCATGATGTGGACCTGAGGAGAAGCCATGTACATCGGAGACCACGCGCGTTCCAATCCGCATGGTCTGGCCGTGGCGGTGTGGCCGTCCGGTGCGCAGCTCACGTGGGCCGAGCTGTATGAGCGTTCGACCCGGCTGGGCAATCTCTTTCGCACTGCGGGACTTCGCGAAGGCGACCACGTCGCCGTGTATGCCTACAACCATCTCCGCTACTACGAAGCGGCGTTTGCTGCCGTCAACGCCGGGCTGTATCTCACGCCGGTCAATGCGCACTCTCCACTGGACGAGGCCGAGTACGTCGTCAACGACTGCGGTGCTCAGGTCCTCATCGTCGCCGACAGCACGGCCGAGGTCGCTGAAGAACTGATGGCCCGCACCCCCGCCGTGACGCTGCGGCTCTCGCTCGACGGCACGCGGGGTAGCTACGTCGGCATCGACGAAGCCGTCGCCGGCCAGCCCGCGGAGCCCGTCGCCCCGGAGCGCCGGGGAACGTTCATGTTCTACAGCTCCGGCACGACCGGGAGGCCGAAGGGCATCGAGCCGCCGCTGCCGCAAACCCCGGCAAACGCTGGGGATCCGATCGGACTCGGCTTCGTGCACTTCAAGGTCGGCCCCGACCCGGTCTACCTCTCCCCTGCCCCCCTGCATCACGCTGCCCCGCTACGCACGTCGATGGGCGTGATGGAAGGTGGCTGCAGCGTGGTGTGCCTGGAACGTTTCGATCCAGAGAGCGCACTCGCCGCGATCGAGCATTATCGGGTCACCTCATCGCAGTGGGTGCCGACGATGTTCATCCGCATGCTCAAGCTGCACCCCAATGTCCGCGCCCGCTACGACCTGTCGAGCATGCGGGTGGCCGTGCATGCCGCTGCCCCGTGTCCGCCCTGGGCGAAGCAGCAAATGATCGAGTGGTGGGGGCCGATCATCGACGAGTACTACGCCGGTAGCGAGAACATCGGGTCGACCTGGATCACCAGCGAGGAGTGGCTCGCGCACCGCGGATCCGTCGGAAGGTCCGCTCAGACGACCATTCACATCTGCGACTCCGACGGCAACGAACTGCCGATCGGTGAGGACGGCCTGGTCTACTTCGAGGTCGCCCCGGGTAGCGATTTCGCCTACCACGACGACCCGGCGAAGACGGCCAGCGTCTGGCATTCCCAGCAGCCCTGGCGGACCCTCGGCGACATCGGCCATGTCGATGAGGACCAGTACCTGTACCTGTCAGACCGCGCAACGTTCATGATCATTTCCGGTGGTGCGAACGTCTACCCGCAGGAAATCGAAAGCGTGCTCGTCTCGCATCCCGGCGTGGTCGACGCTGCGGTCGTGGGGATTCCCGACGAGGATCTGGGCGAGGTCGCGCTGGCGATCGTCGAGCCGGCGCCAGCTGCCGACCACGACGGCCTGCTCGAGCAGTTGCGCTTGCTGTGCAGCGACAAGCTCGCGCGCTACAAGGTGCCCGCCCGCTTCGAAATACGCGATTCCCTCCCCCGCGGTGAGGACGGAAAGCTGCGCAAGAAGCCGCTGCGCGACGAGTACTGGACCGGCTCGTCGCGAATTCTCGACTGACCGACGATCTTCGACGCTCCGATGAGTCTCGCGCCCGTCGTGCGTCTGAACCAGCACGAGCCGCTAACCGGCGGTGCTCGGGGCAACGAAGGAGCGAAGATGGAAATCGTCAACCTGGGGAAGGCTGATGGGCTGCCACCGGTCGACTGGGCCACCATCACCGAGAAGCTCGGTACAGGCTCAGCGCCGGCTCCGGACGCGGTGAACTCGCGGTCGACCTGGCTCTCCACGGTCAACCAGGACGGCAGCCCGCACCTGGTCCCGGTCGGCGCCATCTGGATCGATGGCGCGTTCTGGTTTCAGACCGGTGTGGCGACCCGGAAGGCGCACAACGTCGCGCGCGATCCGCGGTGTTCGATCGCGCTTTCCATACGGGAAGCCGACGTCGTCATCGAAGGCGATGCCGTACGGGTGACCGAGCAGGGCGCGGTAGCGCGCGCGGCGAAAGCCTGGGGGGATCAGGGTTGGCCTGCGGAGCCTGACGAGAGCGGGACGGGCATCACCGCCCCGTTCAACGCTCCGTCGCAGGGGCCGCCGCCCTGGAACGTATACCGCATCGAGCCACGTTCAGCGATCGTCACGTTGACGGCGGAGCCGGGAGGCCTCACCCGATTTCGGTTCTAGCGCCTGGGCTCCTTCGCAGGTCGGATCTCGGCTCGCTTCGCGGCGGTGAGCGTGCCGACGACGAGCTCGTAGGAATGCTGGATCATCCACTCGAACGCGCCGGCATCAAGCGAGCCATCGCAGTCGACCGTGTTCCAGTGTCGCTTGTTGAGGTGATAGCCGGGATGCACGCAGGGATGGCGCTCCCGTAGATCCAGCGCCGTATCCGGGTCGCACTTGAGACTCACGGAGCCGGCACCGTCGTTCAGCGCGACGAGGGCGAACATCCGGCCTCCGACTTTGAAGACCGCGACGCCCTCGCCGAAGGGATAGTCCTCGAAAGCTCCAGGCATCGCCGCGCAGAAGTCGAAGACCTCATCTCGGGTCATGGACAGGATGTTTACGCAAAAGGGAGACCTCATGTCGATCCAGGAACTCGCTGCCTTCGTCGGCGAATGGGAGCTTGCTGTCGACCTTCCGGGCGCTGAGGACGTCCGTGGAAACGTCAGCTTCGAGCCGCTGGGCGACGTCCTCGTCCAACGGGTGTCCATCCCCGTCGCGGAAGCTCCGGACAGTTGCTGCGTCATCGTCGTCGCGGACGGCGGCTTCGTTCAGCATTACTTCGATTCGCGCGGTATCGCGCGGCTCTACGACATGACCTTCGACGGCTTCACGTGGACGCTGGAGCGCACCAAGGCCGACTTCACGCCACTGGAGTTCCAGCAACGCTACGTAGGCGTGTTCAGCGCGGACCGCAGCACGCTCGACGGCGAATGGCAGTCGTCCGGCGACGGCACCCGGTGGAGCCGCGACTTCGGTCTGACCTATCGCCGAATCGAGCCGAAAATAGTTGGCTGAGCTGCTGTTTCCTTGCTAGACTCGAACACATGGTCGAAGTCGGGTTCGCGGAGAAAGCAGCGCAAGCTCATGCGCTGCTCGGCGAACTCGCGGCTGCGGTCACCGCCGACACCTCCGGGGTGCTGGCAGCCGAGGTCCTGCCGGAGATCCTGGGCGCGGTCCGGCAGGGTGAGCTTTTGACGTGCCGGCTGATCGAACGGGTCGACCGCACCGGCGCCTTCACCGCCGACGGGGCCGCGTCGACGTCGCAGTACGTGAAAAACCTGTCCGGGGAATCCGGCGCCTGGGCCGGCAGACGGGTCCGGCTGGGCCGGGCGCTTTCGGACACCATGCCGATGACCGGGAAGGTCTGGCAGGCCGGGCAGCTCGGCCTGGATCATGCCCAAGTCATCGCGAATACGATCCGCGGCCTGGGCTATGACCTGGCATTGGACCTGGAGGGGTTCCTCGCCGACCATGCCGCCGGGCTGACCGTCGAACAGCTCAAAACGTTGGCCGCCGAACTGCTCGCCGCCGCCGCCCCCGAGCACTCGGATGAACAAGCCGCCCGCAAACGGGCGGCGCAGCATCTGAACCTGTCCGAAACGATCGGCGGGATGTGGCGCCTGGACGGCTGGCTCGACCCGGAAGCCGGCCTGATCGTCTCGACCGCGCTGGCCGCGTTCACCCGCAAACCCGATCCCGACAGTGACGTGATGACCGAATCCCCCGGCCACCGCCGCGCCGAAGCCCTCGTGCAGATGGCTCGGCATGCGACTGCTCATGCCGAGGAGTGCAACGGCCAGAGCCCGGGCCGGCACACCCTCATCTTCGGCATGTCGCATGAGAGCCTGCAAGACGGGATCGGGGTCGGCGGCACCCCGGAAGGCCAACGCCTGCCCGCCGCGGCGATCCGCAGAATGGCCTGCGATGCCAACATCATCCCCGCCGTCTACAACAGCCGGTCCCAGATCCTCGACTACGGCCGCACCACCCGCTCCACCCCACCCGGACTCCGCAGGTTCATCGTCGCAAGAGACGGCGGCTGCACCTTCCACGCCTGTGACCGGCCCGCATCCTGGACCGAAGTCCACCACAAAGACCACTGGGTACACCTCGGACCCACCAACGCCGACCTGCTCCTGCTGCTCTGCCTTCACCACCATCACCAATGCCATGAAGGCGGCTGGACCATCACCATCGGCACCGACAAAGACCGCACCCCCTGGTTTCACCCACCCGACGGACGGCCACCACTCAAAGGCCAACGCCGACCCCTCTTCCGCCCCACCACCCGGGCACCCCGACGCACCTAGGCGCGGCCCAGTGTCACGAGCAACAGCCGGCTGGTACACACGGATGCGTGCCGCTCGCCGTGAACGTCGGCGCTCACAGCGGTAGCGAATACCGCCTCATGAGGGGGCTGCGATGGGGTCGTTCGAGGTGCCGCTGGATGACGAGCGCACGCAACTCGACGCGTTCGTCGAGGAATACCGAAGCGCCCTCGAGGCGGTAGTCAGCGGCCTCACCGAGGAGCAGGCCCGCCGTCGGCTCGTCCCCTCGGAGACGACGCTGCTCGGGTTGCTCAAGCACGTCACCTGGATGCAGCGGGTGTGGTTCGAGGAGTGCATCGGCGGCACACCCCGGCTGGAGCTCGGCCTGGTGCAGAGTCCACTGGAGTCCTTCCAGCTCGGTGACAGGGACACGATCGCCGGCGTCACGGTCGCCTACAGGCAGGCGTGTGCGACGGCCCGCGTGGCCGTCGCCGACCGGTCCCTGGACGCGGTCGTGACGGGCCACCGGACAGGACCCCGCACGGTGCGCTGGGTGTACCTCCAGGTCCTGCGCGAACTCGCCCATCACTGCGGTCACGCCGACATCCTTCGGGAACAGCTGCTGGCGAAGACCTGAATCCAAGCCATGGACGTCGTCAGGCAATGACGGCGAGCACGTTCAGCAGCGGTCCGGTGAGCTCATGCGGCCCTTCGAGGGTGACGTCGCCCGCAGGGACGTCGCCGCCGGCCAGGAAGCGCCACGCGTCATCAGGCGCCATCCGCAAGCTGGCAGCAGGGGCAGCGGCACGGGCCGCCTCCAGCGACCACTTTCCCGAACCTTCACTCGCTAGAGACCAATGAGCAGACCCGAACTCGATGGCCACAACGGTTCCCGCTTGAGCCACGACGCGGTACTGATGCGGGAACGCCCAGATGAAGGTCCCCAGCACCGATTCCAGTCGCGTCGGGTCCGTCGCCAGGCCGAGGGTGTGGCGGATCTGCTGGTGATGCACCCACGTTTCGGTGAACTCGCGCGCGTGGTCGAACCAGGCGGGCAGCGGGTCGGCAGCGGCCCAGCTCACTCGACTCGGCGCGAAGAGGTCGACGCGCTGCGTCCAATCAAAGATCTGCTCGGTGGTCAGACCGAGCAGCTCGACGACCAGCCGGCCGCTGAGATGGCCCGTCGCGGCCGATGGACAGCCGGGTGAGGTCACCGCCCAGCAGATGCAGCGCGATGTGCTTGACAGTCCAATACCCTGCGGTTGTTGGTCTTTTCCAGTCGGCCTCGGTCAGCGATCCGAGCAAGGTGAGCAACTCGCGGCGGTCATCCAGGTGCGGCACGCGAGCATCCCACGGCGAGGCGTCCCACAGGTTCATCGCTAGCTGCGCAGTGATTGAAGTATCTCGACGACCCGCTCGGGTTTCATGCCGCAGGTGGCGCGGCCGACGCCCAGCTCGCAGCGCACCACGGACGGATCGCCGGTCCCCATCGGCTCAGCCCACGTCCAGACGCCTTCCTCATCGGCCAGCCGCAGCGCGTTCGCGGTGAACCGCTCCGCATCGACGTCGAAGAGCAGATGCATCATCGACGTCTGCGGCGGGTCGGGAACCACGCGGATCCCCTCCACGTCCGACAGCGCGGCCGCGATGGCGCGCGCATGCGCGAGCCGGGCGGGCATTTCGGCGAGACGTTCATCCAGCAAATTCAGCGCAGATGCCGCTGACGGCCACATCTGAAAGAGCGTGCCGCCGAGGCGCCGGCGCCATTCCCGCACCTGCGCCACCACGCTCTCCGACGCCACCACGCAGCAGCCCGGGAGCGCGGCGATTCCCTTGTAGAACGAGACGTACGCCGAGTCGAACAGGCCGGCAATCTCCCGCGGGCTGCGCCCGTATCCCGCACTCGCCTCCCATATCCGGGCACCGTCGAGGTGCGCCACGGCGCCGCGCTCGCGGGCCCACGCGATCTGGGCCACCAGCTCGTCCCACTCGGGCAATGGTCCACCGATCTCGCGCTGCGGCAATTCCAGCACCAACGCGGCAATCGGCTCGGCGACCGCTGCGAGATCGTCGAGCGTCAGCAGGCGGTGCTCATTGCCGACGGTGCGGCCGACCAATCCGTGCACCCGCGAGTACGCGTCGCCCTCATGGATCGCGAGGTGACAGGTGGGGTGCCAGATCACGGTTCGCCGGCCGAGCACGTCGGCGTGCACCCGCAGGGTGGCGGCCTGCGCCATGGTGCCGCTCGGGAGAAACACCGCCGCCGGGAAGCCCAGCCGGTCAGCGATCGCCAGCTCCAGCTCGCCAACGGCACCGCCATCGCCATAGGTATCGGGGACGGCCGATTCGCCGATCGTCGCCAGCAGACCTTCGGGCGAGACGTACCCATCCCCCGACAGGAACGTCGTGCAGCGCCTACGCCGTGCTCTGGTCTCCTCGTCCACCCCAGGACTCTCGCACTCCCGAAGCACTCACGCCCGTGGGTTTCAGGCGGGAATCTCCAGGATCATCGCCGATCCCATGCCGCCTCCCGCGCACATGGAGACGCAGCCGAGGGTCGCTCCCCGGCGGCGGAGTTCATGCACCATCGTGACGATCATGCGGGCGCCGGTGCAGGCGATCGGGTGGCCGAGGCTCGCGCCGCTGCCGTTGACGTTCACGATCTCCTGCGCAATGCCGAGCTTGCGTATCGCCGCAACCGGCACCGAGCAGAACGCCTCGTTGATCTCGAAGAGCTCGATGTCACCGAGACTCAGCCCGGCGCGGTCCAACGCCTTCGGGATCGCCAGCGTCGGCGCCATGCCGGTGAGCTTCGGTTCGATGCCCACGGCAGCCCAGGATCGGATGCGGGCCATCGGCGTCAGGCCGTGCGCGCTCACGTAGTCGCCGCTTGCCAGCATCACGGCCGCCGCCGCGTCATTGATGCCGGCGGAGTTTCCGGCGGTGACCGTCGGGTTCGGCAGCTCCGGATGCAGGAACGGCAGCTTCGACAACGACTCCACGGTGACCCCGCGCCGGGGGAACTCGTCAATCGCGAACTCGACCTTCTCCCCGTCGGGCCGGGTGACCGTCACGGGAACGATCTCGTCGACGAACGCGCCGGAATCGATCGATGCGATCGCCCGGCCGTGCGAGTAGGCCGCCCACTCGTCGACGTCGAGGCGGGTCAGGCCCATCTCGCGAGCAGTGTTCTCGCCGACGGTCAAAGGCATGTCGAACGCGGGCGCCTCGGGAGTGTCCGGGTTCGCCTCCGACATCCACGGCTTCCACTCGCCCTCGGCGTTGCGCTTCATGCTTGCCGGCGACGTGCTCAGGCTCTCGGTTCCGCCGGCGAGGACGACCCGGTCCATACCGGCCCTGATGTTGGCGGCTCCGGTGGCGACGGCGGTCAGGCCCGCGGCGCAGTGCCGGTTGTTCGCCATCCCCGGCACGCTCGTCATGCCGAGGCGGACCGCGACGTTGCGCCCGATGACCCCGCCGCCCTGCAGCGACTCCGCCATCACGATGTCATCGACATCCGCGACATCGACTCCGGAGCGCTCCCACGCGGCCTGCATGGCCACCTCGGCCAGCGCGAACGCGTCGACGTTCACCAGCGTGCCCTTGCGGGCCCGGCCGATCGGCGTCCGTGCCGTCGACACGATGAACGCTTCGGTCATGTTGGGTCTCCCGTCGCCGCAGCGCCCTGAGCGCTTTCGGCCAGCATAGGTGAGGTGATGCCAGCTCAGGCCGGGACGGAGACGTCGACGTTCATCAGCCGGGCGAGGTTTCCACCCATGATCTTGGCGACCCGCTCCGGACTGGCGCCGGTCAGCGCCTCCATGTAGCTGCGCGGCTCGGCGAGGCCCTCCGGGTGCGGGAAGTCCGAGCCGAACAGCACCCGGTCTTCACCGATCAGGTCAGATACCTCGCTGAGGTTCTCCTCCCAGAACGGGCTGATGTGGATGTAGTCCTTCAGCTGCTGCACCGGATCGGTCTGGAAATCCTGGGGACGCTTCTTGTACAGGTCTTTGAGTGACGTCAGGAGCGGGCCGACCCAGCTGCTGCCGTTCTCGATGACGGCGACCTTCAGTCGCGGGTGGCGGGTGAGCGCGCCATGGCAGATGAGCGATGCGACGGCGTCTTCCACCGGACGCCACGAATGCAGCATCCGGAAGGCGGCCGTCTGGAACGGCAGCATCTCGCCGTTGCCACCGTTCCACTCGTTCGTGTAGCGGTCGTAACCGCTATCGGAGGAGTGCAGGCCGACGAGGACGTCGTGCTCAACGACCTTCTCCCAGAACGGGTCGAACTCGGGAAGCGCGAAGGAGCGCGGACCGCGAAAACCCGGCACCGGCGCCGGCCGGATGAGGATCGCGCGCGCCCCACGCGAGGTGACCCACTCGAGCTCCTCGATCGCCTTCTCGACGATCGGCAGGGTGATGACGGGGGTGGAGAAGATGCGGTCGAGACCCTCGTAGTTGAACTGCCAGGTCTCGTACATCCACTCGTTCAGCGCGTGGATGACCACGTGCATCGCATCAGGGTCGTCGCGCAGTCGCTCCTCGATCAGGCTGGCGAGCGTGGGGAACATCAGGGTGCGGTCGACCCCCTGCTCGTCCATCAGCTCCAGCCGCGGAGCGGGCTCCCGGAACGCCGGGATCGAGCGGATCGGCGCGCCGAAGATCTCGCGGGCGCTCTTTCCCTCGGCATTGCCCTTGCGGTAGTAGTCCTCCTGCGCCCCGGGCCGCGCCACGACGTCGAACGTCGGGTTGGGGATGTACTCGCTGATCTTGCCCTTGACGGCGATCTTGGTACGGCCGTGCACGTCGACATAATCGACAAGCCCCTTGTACCGCGCCGGAAGATGCTTGGTCATTGCATCCGGCGTCTCGTACATGTGGTTGTCAGCATCAAAGATCGGGATCCGGCTGCCGTCCGTCATGCTGCGAAAATACCGATCCTTCGACGTTGACGTCAATATTGGCCGAGCCGCCGGAGCCTGCTGGCAGGATCGGCGCCATGGATGCCCCGGACGCTGCCCGCCGAGCTGCCGCCTGACACGGTCGGCCTGCTCGAAGGTCTGACCACGACACGTGCCATCCGCCGCTACCGCGACGAGCCGGTGCCGCCGGAGGTATTGCGGGCGATCCTTTTCGCCGCCACCCGGGCCCCGAGCGGCTCCAACCGCCAGCCCTTCCGGTTTCTGACGCTCACCGATGGCCCGAAGGCGCAGCAGGCCAAGCGCCTGATCGGCGAAGCTGCCCGGCGGGTGTGGACCGGCAAGCGCGAGCGTGACGGCTACGACCGAGGCTCCGGCGACCCCACGCGCGGTGCAGCCGACTCCCCCAAGGCGCGCATGGCGCGCACGATGCAGCAGTACGTGGACGACTTCGAGCGCGTGCCCGTGCTGATCCTGCCGTGCCTGGTCCGCTACCGCGAACCGGCCCCGAGTGAAGGTGCGTCCATCTATCCCGCGTGCCAGAACATCCTGCTGGCGGCGCGGGCCCTGGGATACGGAGGCGCGTTCACGGGCTTCAACTTCGCCGTCGATGCACAGTTACGCGAGCTGCTGGCAGTCCCCGAGCCGGCCTTGATCGCCGGAACCATCACGCTCGGCCGCCCCGCCGGCGGCCACGGTCCCGTGCGGCGCCGGCCGATGGCCGAGCTGGTCTACGCGGAAAGCTGGGGCCAGCCACCGGAGTGGGCCGAGGATCCGGCCGGTACGACGTTCACGTCCGCCGGCCCACCCGCCGGACGCTAGGGCAGGCCGGCTCCGGGCACGCGCACCCGTACGGTGCCGACCGTCGACGTGCGCCGCCCTTCCAAGGCCTTCGCGCTCCAGTCCGCTGCCGACAGCAGAAAAAGGGTGCGCCGGTCGTCACCGCCGAGCGTGCACGCGATCGCCATGTGCTCGCCCATGCCGATGCGATCGGTGACCTCACCTCCGGGCACGACCCGGCGAAATTCGCGCGCCAGCGGATACCCGGCCCAGATGCCGCCTTCGGCGTCGAGCGCGATGCCGTCCGGGGCGGCATCGCCGGTTTCGGCGATTGTCCTGCGGCTGCTGAGGGTTTTGGCTCCGGCTGAGTTCATCGGCAACGAGTCCGGAGAGGTCGGCGTGTACCGCGCTCTCGTTCCGTCGGCGGCGAGGCGCAGCAGGACGCGGTCGGTCATGGACACGGCGACGCGACGCTGTACACCGCTTCGCCGTGCATGTCCGACAGCCAGAGCGTTCCGTCGCGCCATCGCGGACCCTCACCGAAGACGAAGCCCTCGGCGAACAGGGCGGGAACGGCGCCCGGATCGAGCACGCCCACGGCAGTCTCCCGATGCGATCAGGCCGGAACGGTTCAGGGGAAGATGGCTCCGCGCATCGATGGCTCGGCCGGCGCCTGACGCGAGTAAAGGCCGCGTTTGACGGCATGCAGCAAGGCGTTTCGCGTCTCGCTCGGGTTGAGCAACTCGTCGAATCCGAGGTTCTCCGCAGAGCGGTAGGACGCTGCCAGCTCGGTGTCGCGCAGCGCCGCCGCCTGATCGTCGCTGGCACCCATGGCCGAACTCTGGGCGGCGGCTCCCATCGCCCCGAGCGTCGCCCCCGGATACCCGAACGATGCGGTCTGACCGTCGAAGCCGGCCATCGCCATGACCATCGAGCCGAAGCCGTATGCCTTGCGCAGCGTGAGATGCACCTTGACGGTCGACGCAGACGACTGTGCCGCGAACATCCGGGCGCCGCTTCGCAGCACACCCGCCTTCTCCGAGCGCGTTCCCGGCAGCATGCCCGGGTTGTCGGCGACGAAGACCAGCGGCAGGTGGAAGGCGTCGGCGACCGAGATGAAATGGGCCGCCTTGTCAGCGGCATTGGCGTCGATGGCACCGGCCATGACGCGCGGCTGGTTGGCGACGATGGCGATCGGGTCGCCTCCGAGATGGGCCAGCGCCGTGACGATTCCACGGCCGAAGCCGGGCTGCACCTCGAACCATTCACCGCGGTCGACGAACACGTCGATGACCCGGCGCACGTCGTAGACCTTGCGACCCTCGCGCGGCACGAGGTCGATCAGCTCCGGCGTTTCGCGGGGTCCGAGGTCATCGGTATGACCCCCGCTCGGCGGATAGGACCACGCGCTGGACGGGAAGTAGGACAGGTAGCGCCGGATCTGGGCGATCACGTCGGCATCGTCGACGCCGACGTTGTGCACCAGGCCGCTCGCGACGGCCACACCCGGTCCGCCGAGCTCCTCCTTGGTGACGTCTTCACCGGTGGATTCGCGGACGACCGGCGGCCCTGCCGTGAAGACCGAGCCGTACTGCGTCATCAGGCAGAAGTCCGACATCGGGGCGATCAGCGCGCCATGACCGGCCGACGCACCCATGACCCCGGTGACGATCGGCACGTAGCTCGAGCAGCGCGCCTGCATGATCAGGTCGACGGGAGCGCGACCGCGTCCATGGTCGCCAGGCCGGAAACCCGCCCCTTCGAGCAGCATGATGAGCGGAATCTTCTGCCGCAGCGCCTGCTCGGCGATGCGATAACGCTTGGAATTGCTGACCGGTCCGATGGTGCCGGCGATCGTGGTGAAGTCTTCGGCGCCCACCATCACGGGACGACCGGCGATGAGCCCCGAGCCGGTCACGATGCCGTCAGAGGGGACCTTCCCGCCGGCCAGGGTTCCGACTTCGTGGAAGGTGCCAGGATCCAGGAGCGCCGCGATCCGGGCGCGGGCATCCAGCTTGCCGGCGGCACGATGGCGCTCCAGCCGATCTGCGCCTCCCATGGCCCGGCTCGCCGCCCGGCGCTGCTCGAGATCATCGAGCGTGACCTGCCACGCCGACGGCTCCATCCCACTCACCAGCAAAGGCCCTTTCGCCGTTACGCGCAGCATGAACGATCTAGAGGTTTAGTTCTCGTTCCCTGCGGCGATCGTAGCTGCCGCAGCGGCCGCTCCTCCGCTGAGGTGCCCGAGTCGCGCGGGACCGATGGCCCGGGCGTTTGGGACAGAAGTCTTGCCCAACGGTCCTTTGCCGGTCTGGACGATGACGTCAACCCATCCCGCCGGAGACGGAGGCCCCCGATGCCGGTACTGCCCCACGACGCCACCGATCTTTTCCTCGCGCCGCTGCTGCTCACCCTCGACGAGCGCCTGGAGGAACTCAGCCGGCTTGAACTCGACCAGCTTCACGCGCACGTGGGGCTCGTCAGCGACCAGCCCGACTGGACCCGTGACATCCGCGAAGCGGGTCTGCTGCAGGCCATCCGGCACACCGTCGACTGCCATGACTGGAACCTGACGTGGCACCCTCGCGGATTGCTCGTCAGCCACGGCAAGCACCAGGTGGTGCTGGGCATTCCGCGGACGTTCGGCGAGTACCTCGACGGCGAGCACCAGAAGCGGGCCGGCACGTCAGGCGACGAGAGCAGCGCCTAGCGCCCCTCGATGCCGACCGGGGGCAGCTGATCGACCTCGTCCTTGCTGAGGTTCAGCCGGACCCCGGCGCCCTCGGTGCCGACGCTTTCCACGGCTGAGATCGGCAGCGCCACCTCGCGCTTGCCCCACAGATGCCCCTCTTGCAGCAGCACGTGTGTCACGCGACCGTCAGCGCGATCGACGACCAGCCCCTGCACCTTCCCGATGCGCCCGTCCGTGGCATCCACGGGCTGGCCACGGCGAATCGCCACCTCACCGACCGGGAGCTTGTCGTAGACGATCGGCTGGGGTGCGTTGCCGCCGAAGTCGTCCAGACCGGGACGGCCCAGGCCGAGCCCGTAATACGGCAGGGCGAGCACGTTCCCTTGAACTCCGAACGCGGCCCCTTCCGCGGTGATGAACTCGGTCTCCTCGGCCCTTTCGAACCGCTCGAATTCCTCGAGCGTGCAGCTCAGCAGCACGTCACCGCCGCCATCCCGGGTGCTCGCCACTTGGTCGAGCGGGATCAGCCGGCCGAGGCCCCAGCGGTGCTCGGGCTCCACCACGATGTGGGTGACCGCCCGTGCGATGGGGTCGACCACCACCGAGAGCAGCTTGCCGCACACCCCGTCGGTGCAGCGCACCTTGGCACCGATCTCGAACGTCGTCGCATCACTCACAAGCCGGGAGGATAGTTGACCGCGATGTCGGCCGAAGAATTCCGTGTCCTGCCGGACGTCTGGTTCGTCGTGGACGACGGTGGCCGGGCGGCAGCGGGTTACCGCGGCCAGGCCGGTGATTGCGTCGCGCGGTCCATCGCGATCGCCGCGCAGCTGCCGTACCGGACGGTTTACGACGCGCTGAACATGGCCGCAAAGGCCGAAACGGGAGCGGGCCGGCAGTCCTCGGCGCGCAACGGGGTCGCCCGGCCGACGATCCGCCGCTACCTGAGAGAGCTCGGCTGGACCTGGACCCCCACCATGCGCGTCGGCAGCGGAACCACCGTGCACCTGTGCCCGGAGGAGCTTCCGCTGGGCCGCCTCGTCGTCTCGTGTTCCAAACACCTGACCGCCGTGATCGACGGCGTCATCCACGACACGCACGACCCCTCACGCGGCGGCACCCGCTGCGTCTACGGGTACTGGAGCAGGCCGGCGGAGCCCCGTTTCATCGCTGGACCAAGTGGAATCGTTCAGACGAGGATCGGCACCGACTTGTAGCCGCGGACGGTGCTCGTGTGGAGCCTGATCACGTTTTCCGTGTCGACCCGCCAGGCCGGGAACCGGGCGAGCGTCTCCTCGAGAGCGATCCGCCCCTCCATGCGCGCGAGCGCCGCTCCGAGGCAGAAGTGCGCCCCGATGCCGAACGCCACGTGCTGCTCGGGCTTGCGCTTGATGTCGAACTCGTCGGGGCGATCCCAGACCCGGTCATCGCGTCCGGCGGATCCGGTCAAGAGCAGGACCTTCGAACCTTTCGGCAACGTCTCGCCGTACAGCTCGACCGGTCGCGACAGCACGCGGCCCTGCACCGGCGAGGGCGCCTCGTAGCGCAGCAGTTCTTCGACGGCCGCCGGGGCGAGCGACGGGTCGGCGGCCATGTCGGCCCGCTGGTCGGGATGGTCGGCGAGGATGACCGAGGCCCACCCGAGCAGCTTCGCGACGGTTTCCGTGCCGGCACTGACCAGCAGGACGGCGAAGTCGGCGGCTTCCTTGTCGGTGAGCCGCCGCACCTGGCCGCTGTCGGTCAGCTCGGCCTCGGTCAGCGCCGTGATGAGGTCATCGCGTGGCGAGCCGCGCCGGTCAGCCAGCTGATCGATGAGGTAGCCGTGCAGCTCGATCTGGGCGTTGAACGAGACCTCGTTCATCATCCCCACGCCGGGCTCGATGTGGAAGGTCGTGTTGATCAGCTCGAGGACGCGCGGGCGATCGGCGGGCGACACCCCGAGCAAGGACGAGATGACCAGCGACGGCAGCTGGGCGCCGAAATCGCCGACGTAGTCGAAGCGGCCGCTGCCGACCTGGGCGTCGAGCAGTTCCACGCAGAACTGCCTGATCCGGTCTTCCAGTGCCGCGACCCGCCCGCGGGTGAACGCCTTCGACACCAGCACGCGCATCTTGGTGTGCTGCTGGCCGTCCATGAAGATGATCTGCCCGGTACCGCTCATGTCGGTGCCCATGAGCTCGAGCACCGTGCCATAGCCCGACAGGTACGTCTGCGGATCGACGTGAGCGGCGTGGACATCGGCGTGCCGGCTCAGCGCCCAGAAGTCGAACGTGTCATTGCGGTAGAGCGGCATCTCTTCACGCATCTGCCGCCAGACGTCGTGCGGCGACTCGTCGATCACCTCGTCGAACGGATCCCAGTAGATCGCGCTGGCGGTGGTCACGAAGCGCTCCTCACGTCGGCTTGAAGATCTAGACCTTATAGCCGCCGTCGACGCTGATCACCTGGCCGGTGATGCCCCGCCCGTCGGCTCCGGCGAGCAGGACCGCCATCCCCGCGAGCTCCTCGGCCTCCAGCACGCGGCCCTGCAGCGACTCGGCAGCGGCCCGCGCTTCCTCCTGCGCCGCGGTCGTCCCCTTGCGCTGGGCGACGGCGTCGAAGTCGAGCAGCGAGGTCCGGGTCCACCCCGGGCACAGCAGGTTGACGTTGATCCCGTGCGGGGCCGCGTCGGCGGCAAGCTGGCGGGTCAGTCCCACCAGGCCATGCTTGGCGGCGACGTACGCAACCGACGCCCCGGTGCGCTTGGAGGCGCCCGAGCCGATGTTGATGATGCGCCCGGACCCCTGGTCGCGCATCGCGGGCAGGGCGGCGGTGCTCGTCCACCACGCCGACGTCAGTGAGAGCACGAGCGTGCGCTCGAACGCACCGCCGTCATCGCTGAACGCGTCACGGCGCCCGAGATGGCCGCCGACGTTGTTCACCAGAACGTCGACGCGTCCAAACCGGCGGAGCGCCTCCTCGACCGGCCGGCGGGCGTCATCACGAACCGTCGCATCGGCGACCACGGCCGCTGCGCGATCCGGCGTCGTGCCCGCTTCCTGAAGCGTCGCCTCGAGGTCCGCCGACGTCCGAGAAGAGATGACGATGGTCGCGCCTTCTGCGGCGTAGCGGACCGCGATCGCCCGGCCGATGCCGCGACCACCGCCCGTGACGACGGCGACCCGCCCATCCAGCTGACCCACGCGCTCTCCCTACCGGACAAAAACCAAAAAAGACGCGGCGTTTCCCCAACCCTTAACCAATAGCGAGGCACGCTTGCCGCTGCCTGAACCCTAGCTGGACGCCCAGCGCCGCCGGCCGTGATCCGTTCGGCACACTTTTCTCAAAGTGGCCACGCCGCGATTTCGCCCGTGTTTCGATTTTTCCTGGATTAGGGAACGATTTGGCGCGGGAGCGGGGCGATCATGGCTAATCCACGAAAAGCAGCGGTAACGATTCTCACAGCTACCGCCTTGAGCGTCTCCGCGGCGATCGTGCCCCTGTCGGCGAGTGCGGCCAGTCCCGGCGTCAACGACGGCGGCGTGGTGGCCAGCGCGGTGCCGGCCAACTTCACCCCGAACATCGGCAACGGCGCCGTCGAGGCCATCGTCCAAGTGGGCAGCCGGATCGTGGTCGGCGGGTCGTTCACGTCCGTCACCCCCACTGCCGGCGCCGGCAAGGGCAAGGCGGTGACCCGCAATCGGCTGTTCGCCTTCAACGCAACCACGGGCGCGCTCGACACCGGCTTCGTCCCGTCGGTCAACGGTGAGGTCGACTCCATCGTGCCGAGCGCTGACGGCACCGCCGTCTACGTCGGCGGCAAGTTCACATCGGCCGGCGGGGTCTCCACCCGGCTTGCCGAGTTCAACCTGACGAACGGCGCTCGGGTCACCGCCTTCAACCCGTCCCTCAACGGGCAGATTCGCGACATGGCACTGCTTTCCGGCAGGCTGCTGCTCGCCGGCACGTTCACCACGGTCAAGAGCGTTGCGCACGGCGGACTGGCTTCGGTGAACGCGGCCACCGGCGCCATCGACCCGTATCTGTCGATCAACGTGTCGGGTCACCACAACTTCGGCCGGGTGGCCAACGCGGCCCAAGCCCCGGTCGCAGCCAGCCAGATCGCGGTCTCCCCCGACCACACCCGGGCGATCGTCGACGGCAATTTCATCTCCGTGAAAGACGGCGTCGGCACGTACGCCCGTGACCAGATCATGAGCATCAAGCTCGGCGCCGGTTCGGCGACCGTCGACGCGGGCTGGAACACCAACGCCTACACGCATCCCTGCTTCTCCAGCGCCTACGACGACTACGTGCGCGACGTCGGCTGGTCGCCGGATGGCTCCTACTTCGTGCTCTCCGCGACCGGTGGGTACAACGGAGGCTCGTTCAACAACTGCGACACGGCCAGCCGGTTCGACGCCTCCTCGAGCGGCCAGAACGTCCAGCCGGCCTGGGTCGACTACACCGGAACCGACTCGCTGTACTCCGTCGCCGTCACGTCCGACGCCGTCTACGTCGGTGGCCACCAGCGCTGGCTGAACAATCCTTACGGGCAGGACAGTCCCAAGGCCGGGTCGGTGCCGCGTCCGGGGCTGGCTGCGCTCGACCCCGCCAACGGGGTCCCGCTGTCCTGGAACCCGGGCCGTAACCCCCGCGGCCACGGCGCTGAGGTGATCTACGCGAGCTCCGCCGGCATCTGGGTGGGCAGCGACACCGACTACATCGGCGCCTTCCAGTACAAGCGGCAGAAGCTCGCGTTCTTCCCCTTCGCCGGAGGAACGGCAGCGACCGGTGACAACACCGGCGATCCGCGCACCGTCTTCCTCGCCGGAGCGAACGGAAACTCCTTTACTGCCAACAGTTTCGACCCGTCCACCGGGGCGGGCGGTCCGACCTCGAGCCCGAGCACCGGCGGGGGCATCGCGTGGGGCAGCGTCACCGGCGGCTTCGTACTCAACGGCCGGATCTGGTACGCGACGGGCGGGAAGTTCTACTACCGCACCTGGGACGGCGCCAACGCCTTCGGAGCCGCTCAGCTGGTCGACCCGTACAACGACCCGTACTGGGACAAGGTGCAAACGGGTTCGGGCCAGACCTACCAGGCGACGGCCACCAGCTTCTACGGCGAGCTGTCACGGGTGACCGGCATGTTCTACGCCAACCGCTCGATCTACTACACGCTCTCGGGCAGCAAGAACCTCTTCAAGCGCGCGTTCTCCCCTGACACCCGGGCCTCCTCGGTCGCGAACCAGGTGACCGGCGGCGTCATCAGCCCGGTCGAGACCACGGTGGTTTCGGGAGGCAACCCGGTCGACTTCAGCAATGCCGGCGGCATGTTCGTGGCGAACGGTTCGCTGTGGTACGCCACCAAGGCCGACGGCAAGCTGCACAAGGCTCCTTGGAACGGCAGCACGGTGACCGGCGCGAGCACCATCGACACGAGCGCCACCGGTAACTGGGCGGCGCACGCCGTCTTCGTCTCGCCGACCACCGTCGTCAACGGGCCGCCGACGGCGAACTTCACAGCCTCGTGCACGGCTCTTTCGTGCACGTTCGACGGCTCGCCGTCAACCGCCCCGGGTGACTCGATCACGTCGTACAGCTGGAATTTCGGTGATAGCGGCACCGGAAGCGGAAAGACAACGCCCCACCTGTACGGTGCGGCGAACACCTACAACGTCACGCTGACGATTCAGACGGCAAACGGCAACTCGGCGAACGTCACGAAGCCCGTCACGGTGTCTGACGTCGTGTCGCCGGGCATCGCCTTCGTGGCGCAGGCGAACACCAACGGCAACTCCACGAGCGAGACGGTGACGGTCCCGGCGAGCGTCGCTGCGGGCAACGCCTTGGTGCTCGTCGCCACAGGAGCGACCGGTGGTCCGCTGAAGGCGCCCGCCGGATGGACTCAGATCGGCACGTCCACCGCCGGAACCGCCGTCACGACGACCGCCTGGAGCAAGGTCGCGACGGCCACCGATCACGGCACGAATGTCAGCGTGACCTTCCCGGCCATCGTGCACGGCACGGTTGCGGTGCTCGCCTACTCAGGGACGAACTCCGGCGCGCCGGTGGTCGCCTCGAATTCGAAGGCAACGCAGCTGACCGGCACCTCCTACGCGACGCCGACGACCACTGTGCCCGCCAACGGCGATGTGGTCATCTCGGTCTGGAGCTCCAAGAGTTCCGCCGTCACCGGCTGGACCACGCCGGCGGGGCAGACCGTCCGATCGGTGGCCAACGGTTCGGGAGGCGGCCGGGTGAACTCCGTCGCGACCGACGCCGTGGCGAACGCCGGCACGACCGGCAATCTCACGGCCACGACCACCGGCTCGGCGGGAGCGTTCGCCGCCTGGACGATCGTGCTCGGCCCGTGACCGTACGGGACTTCACACTGCTGACTGCTCCGCCAGCCGCCGCAGGTTGAGCAACTGCCGGCGCGCCATCACGAGGTCGCCGACCGAAACGAAAGGCGCGATCAGCCGTCCTCGCTGCATCACGATCTTCAGCAGCAGCCTGGTCTTTCCCGCCTCGGGAACCAGCACGTACGACATGACCGCGCCGGCGATCCATCCGGTCAGCTGCTGCGGCACCGACACCGACAGGATGCGGCCGCACGGGCGACCGAAAGCGGTGGTGAAGGGCTGGCCTGCTTCCGGCTCCGGCAGCCGGTGCAGTTCGCGCGGCGAGCGCCGGCCGAGGTTATCGATCCAGTCGTAGGAGTAAGGGCCGAGCCTGATCTGCCCGACCCATGGCCACAACGCTGCGGGGGCGCACTTCACGGTGACGCCTCGCCAGGCGGAAAGCACCGGCGCCGGCACGATGTCGTCGCAGGGATACGCCCGCGCGACCTCGTCGTCGCGCACTCCCCACCGGTCGGCGATCACTCCCCCATTCTGCCCGCGCAGGCCGGCCGGAGTTCGCCACCCGATAGCGTTGCAGCATGGCCAGCCAGCCGACCGCACGGCACCTCGTTGCGGCCAAGGACCTGGCGGACGCCCGGTATTTCGAACCGCTCACCGTCGCCGACCTCGCAGCAGCCGCATCGCTGTCCCGGGCGCACTTCAGCCGCGAATTCAAGCGGCTGTACGGCGAATCACCACACGAGTACCTGCTGACCCGGCGGCTCGAACGCGCCGCGTCGCTGCTGCGCACCACCAATCGCCCGGTCACCGACATCGCGTTCAGCGTGGGGCTGTCCAGCCTGGGCTCGTTCACGACGAGCTTCACGCGTATCTACGGCCGGACGCCCACGGCTTACCGGGAGTCCTTTCCGCCTGCCGAAGCTCACGTGCGCATCCCCCGCTGCGTGATCCAGGCGTACGCCAGACCGCAGAACCGCACGTTTCGAGAAGCCGGCAGCGGCGGTACGCCCTAGCGTTGATCGCGACGCGAAAGGGGACATCAGATGATCAGAATCGCCAACGCCCAGTTCTGGGTTCACGATCAGGACGCGGCTCTCGCCTTCTACGTCGGAACGCTGGGCTGGGAGGTGCGCGCCGATGTAGCCATGCCGGCCTGGAATTTCCGGTGGCTCTGCGTCGGGCCGGCCGGGCAGCAGGACGTCGGGCTGGTGCTGATGCCCATACCGGCCCCGCCGATGGTCGACGCGGCCACCAGCGAGCAGCTCGCTGAGATCGTGGCCAAGGGCGCCGGCGGCACGCTCTTTCTGGAAACGGACGACTGCCAAAAGGCTTACGACGAGCTCTCGGCCCGCGGCGTGACGTTCAACGATCCCCCCACCCCGCAGGCGTATGGCATCGACACGTCGTTTCGCGACCCGTCGGGCAACAACGTGCGCCTGACCCAGGTGCTCGAATTCGACCCTGCGCGAGGCGCCTGATTCGTCAGCGGGGCGATCGCGGGGTCCTATTGTCAGCGGTATGAATGCTGTCGGCTACTTCGAGATTCAAGCGGCCGAGCCCAGCCGCGCCATGGCGTTCTACGAGCGGGTCTTCGGCTGGAGCTTCGAGAAGGCAGTCGGTCCGCCGATCGACTACTGGGAGATCGGCGAGGCCGGCCTTCGGGGCGGACTGCTGGGGCGGCCGGTGCCGGTGCCCGACGGCCCGGCCGGAACGAATGCCTATGTCTGCTCGATGGAGGTCGCTGACTTCGACGCCACAGCAGGCGTGATCGCGGCCGCCGGCGGCATCGTGGCGATGGCGAAGTTCGCCGTTCCCGGCGTCTGCTGGCAGGGCTATTTCATTGACACCGAAGGCAATACGTTCGGAGTCTTCCAGCCCGACGAGGCCGCGGCCTGACCCCGTGACACACCGGCGTGAGCCTGAGGTGTAGGCACATCCTCAACGTGGTCGCTGGTCGTGCAAGGAGGCTCGATGCCGGAAACCAAACCGCTCGCTGGGATGTCCGCCCTCGTCACCGGCGGCGGCGGAGGGATCGGAGGCGCGTCCGCGACGTGGCTCGCCCGCGACGGAGCGGCTGTGGTCATCATGGGCCGCACGCAGGCCACTCTGGAAGCCAAGCGCGAGCAGATCGCCGCAGCGGCCGGGCCTGATGCCGAGGTGCACACGTTCGTCGGCGACGCCGTCGATGCCGACTCGCTGGCTGCGGCAATGGCGCGAGCCGAAGCGCTCACCGGCCGGCTGGGCATCGCCGTCGCAGTAGTCGGCGGCGGCACGATGAAGCCCCTGCTGATGTTCGACGCCGAGGAACTCGCGGCCGACCTGAAGCGCAACGTCGTCTCCGCGTTCCTCGCCATCAAGCACGCGACCCCGCTCATGACGAAGGGCGGCGGGGGGTCTATCGTCTGCATTTCCTCGGACGCGGCCAAGATCCCCTGGCCCTTCCTCGCGACCTACAACACCACGAAGGGTGGCGTGGAGGGCCTCGTCAAGGGGGCGGCGCTGGAGCTCGCGCATTTGAAGATCCGGGTCAACGCCGTGCGGCCGGGTCTGGTCCAGACAGAGGCCACGAAGACCGGGCTGTTCGCCAACGAGGAGGCGATGGCGGCGTTCCTCGCCGAAAAGCCGCTTGGCCGCACCGGGGTTCCGGACGACATCGGCGCAGCCGTGCGCTACCTGGCCGGCCCCGAATCATCGTGGGTCACCGGCCAGAGCCTCGGCGTCGAAGGCGGCAACGAGCTCACCCGCGCCCCCTACCTCGAATTCCTGGTACGCAAGCGCTTCGGGGACGAGGCCATCTCGGCGGCCCTCGCCGGCCAGATCCCCGGTTGAGGCCGATCAGACCGCGACGGGAAGCCCGGCGAGCGAGTGGATGAACTGATTGCTCAGACCGGGCCTGGCCGGCCCGGCAAGCCTGATCTGCGGCGCGATCCGGGCGACTGTGGTGAACAGACTCCCCAGCTCCAGCCGGGCCAGCGCCGCACCGAGGCAGAAGTGCGCGCCCACTCCGAGCGAGAGATGCGACGGCCCGCCCGATGGACGGGCGATGTCGAACGCATCGGCGCTGTCGAAGACGTCCGGATCCCGGTTGGCTGAAGCGATCGACAGGTAGACGGTGTCGTCGGGCCTCGCCAGGTGCTCGTCGCCGACCGGGCTCAACGAGGCCGATACGGCAGCGGTGCGACGGGTGTACTGCACGGGTGGCCGAAACCGCAGAATCTCCTCAACCGCAACGGAACTCAGCTCGGGGGCTGCCACCAGCCGCGCCCACTGCTCAGGGTGCTCCAGCAGCACCTGCATGCCGAGACCGCCCGCACCCCGCGTCGTCTCCTGACCCGCGATCGCGAGTTGAATCAGGATGCCGCCGATGCGCTCCGCGGCAAGGGCAGCACCTTCACCGGAGCCTGTCACCATCGCCGAAATGAGATCGGGGCCAGGATTCGCGAGGCGCGCTGTGGCCAGGGCGTGGACGGCCGCGAGGAACTCGACCGTCGCGGCGGTACGGGCCGGGTCGTCGGCTCCGGGAGCAACGTCCGATTTTGCGTCGCCGAGGGCCTCGACGAAGCGGTGCAGGGCCACCTCGGTTTCGGTCGGTAGCCCGAGCACGGCCGCGAGAACGCGCAGCGGATAGGGGTGCACCACCTCGGTCACGAAGTCCCCGCCGCCGGCGGCGGCCAGGCGCGTCACGAGCCGGTCGGCATGCGCCCGTACCAGCGGCCCCAGAGCGCGAATCCGGGAAGGGGTGAAGTGCTGCGCCAGCACCTTGCGCAGCGGGCCGTGCTGCGGCGGGTCGGTGTACGACAGCGCACCCTGCCCGCGCTCGGCTTCCGACTCACCGAGCCCGGCGGGCTCCCCCGGCTCGATCGTGATGCCCCTGGCATTGATGAAGACGGATGGCTGCAGCAGGATGGCGCGCACGTCGTCGTAGCGCGTGACGACCCAGAAGCCGCGCCGGCGCAGCCCGTCGGGATGCCACCACACCGGCGCTTCGGAGCGCAGCCTGGCCAGAAAGGCGTGCGGTGGTCCATCCGGAAAGCTGGCGGGATCGGTGAGGTCGACCGGATCCAGCGCGAGCGACGCCATGGCGCTTCTTAGCACACCACCCACGACACCCAGCCGGGGAGAGCATCACCGTTTCCGGAATTGGTTGCGACATGCGGTCGGCGTGCCCCGTGCAAAGGTTGCCGTCACCCAAATGCAATTATGAGCTGATTGTCCGTTTGCGGAGGCGCGAGGGTGACCGGATCATGGTCGACGAGATGGAACAGGCAGCTGATCCCCAGGTCATCGGTATGCCTGCCGTTCTCGCCGCAGTCCTGATGCGATACGACGTTGCGACCAGGCGCGGCGCGATCAAGAACTGGACGCTCATCGGGGCCGCCGGCCAGCAGGACTACCACCGCTACCTTCGGCGTGCTTATCTGGGCCGACTGCGCCACCACCGTGCCAGGAAGCTGGCGCGGCGGCTGATCACGGGCATCCAGTAACCGCATCGAGCAAATGGCAGGCGATCCCTTGGGCATCGAGGACACCGGCCCGTCCGGCGAATCGCCGCTGGACCGGTTGGTGCGGTGGGAGACGTTCGGCGGGCATTGGCGGATCAGTTCGCGGACGGCGACATGGGTGGAGGTCCGGCTCCTGACCTGCGACGGCGGCGAGGAGGCCGACCGTTTCGAGACCGACGACGAATCCGTGCTTCGCTATGTCGGCAGCCGGATGGACGACCAGAGCGGGCCACTGATCTGAAAGCGCTTTGCTGCTAGGGCGTTTCGGGGTTCAGCCACTGCTCCAGGCTGGCGTCTTCCCAGTCGTCGGGGCCGTAGACGGTACGCGGCAGCGGGGTCATGAGATGGGTCGTGCCGCCTACCGTGTAGGTGGCCGACTTCCGCTCCCACGCGATGAGCCGGTCGTCACTGTCCCCCTCGTCGCTGAACCCGAGCGCTGCGTCGCGGTTGGCTCGCAGCCGCATCTGCGACGGGATATCGGTGGCCCACACCATGACGACTTCGTGCGGGTTGGACAGCACCTCGTAGATCCCGGTGGGCTCGTGCCCGTACTCGCGCATCAGCGGCACCCGCTCGGCGACGACCGCGGCGAGGAATTCCAGCGCCGTTCCGGGCCGGACCTCCAGGATCTCATTGATGAAGAGCGTGCCTTTGACGCCACGTGCGATGAGCTCGTCGGTGCTGGGGCTGCCGGGCACGCCGCCGCACAGCCGGTCGAAACCGCCCGACCGCCACTGGGCCGCCTTGTCCCACCAATCCGTGTAGAACGCCTTGCGGCGCTTGAGGTTCATGCGGTCGACGTTCTTCGCCCACCCGAGCCAGCCTTCGCTGCCGATGTCCCAGATGTTCACGACCTGGGGCCAGCGGCCACCACCGGCGGCACAGACGTAGAAGGAGCCTTGCAGGCTGAACATCTCCGGCATGCGCAGCACCGGGTCCTGCCACAGGTGCTCCATGTAGTCGTACTGGCCCTGGCCGATCACGTCGACCACCTCGTACAGGTACAGGTTCCGGTTTGCCATGCTCGGCTCGGCCTCCTCGGTCCGTCAGGTTTCGCGGTATCGCTAGCGGGATCGTTGCGTGGCTACCGGCAACGCGACGAGCTGATTGTCGGGGGTGAACGGAACCCGCTCCGGAAGCTCCACCAGGAGTTCGGCTTCGGGGCATTGGCTCAGGAACTGGGCAACCGCTTCCTGGATGTCGAGGCGGGCCAGCGCCTGGCCGAAGCAGAAATGCGGGCCCTGCCAAAGCTGCGCGTCATGCAGGTCGACGGTTAGCACCGACCGACCGTAGCCGTCGGGTGAGAACGGCAGGCCGCGCCCTCTCGACAGAGCGGCCCAGGCCGTCCATGATCACCACAACTACCGGGGAAGGAACGGCGATGGCGACGTATCTGATCACGCACGAGGTTGACGACGTCGACCACTGGCTGGCCTCGACCAGGCGTGAGGAGTTCTTCGGACCGCACGGCATAACGGCTCGGCCCTTCCGTGACCCGGCCGGCTCCAACCGCGTCGGCCTTCTTGCCGAGATCCCTGATATGGCCGCGTTCCAGGAGCTCATGACGACCCCGGGAGCCGCTGACGCCATGAAGCACGACGGGGTACGACCAGAGACGATCCTGGTGCTCGCCGAGCGGTGACGCGGTCAGCCCGACACCGACAGCAGCGCGTCAGCGGCTTCCTTGGGACGCGTAACCATCAGATCGTGACCGCTCTCGACCTCGGCGTAGCGCACGCCGGGCAGCCTGCCCGCGAAAGCGCGGGCTCGCTCGGGGGCGATGGCGCAGTCGAGGGTCGCCAGCACATATCCCGTTGCCAGATCGAGAGCTTTGAAGGCTGACAGCCGGCCCGGCTCGGTCAGTGCCATCGGAGGATACGGCCGGTGCCGGGAAAGCACCCAGTCACGCTCGGGGCCGGTGCCGTCGGGAAGCAGGGCTTGGATCATCAGGTTGGCGTCGGTGCGCACCGACCCGTCGTCCTGTATGACGACCGCGCGGGCGATTTCCGGCGTCTGCGGGACGGCTTCCAGCAGGGTCTCGTCGTCGTCGAGGACGACGGCCGCCATCCAGACCACCGCTCGGATCCGGTCAGGGGCGACCTCCGCCACCCGCGGCACGATCACGCCGCCCATGCTGTGCCCGACGAGCACGACGTCCGTCAGGTCCTCGTACTCGAGGACGGAGACGATGTCGGTCACGAAGGTGTCGAAGGTCAGACCTTCGGCATCGAGGTGCCGCCGCTCGCCGAAGCCGGTCAGGGTCGGCGTGTAGACCTCATGGCCACGGCGACGGAGTTCGCGAGCGAGACGCTGCCAGCACCAGCCGCCATGCCCGCCGCCGTGCACGAGAACGAAGGTCGATGTGCCGCTCGGAATGTCGTCGAGGCCCACGGGCGCATCTTGTCGCACCCCCCTGCGGCGAGGACGGCCGCCCCCGTGAGGGTTTCAGCCGGCGGCCTTGCCTTTGGTGTACGCCTCCAGCAGGGCTTGCACGTCGGCTTCCACCGCATCCTTCTGCACGCCCAGCGAGGTGAGCGTTCCGGCGTCACCCTCGGCTTCGAGCAGCGCGAGCAGGATGTGCTCGGTGCCGATGAAGTTGTGGCCGAGGCGCAGCGCCTCCCGGAAGGTCAGCTCGAGGACCTTGCGTGCCTGCACGTCGAAGGGCGGGATGAGATTCGGCGTGGCATCGGTGGCCCTGGGCAGCCGCGCGACGGCCGCCTCGCGTACCGCATCGAGTGAAAACCCCTGAGACACCAAGACTTTTGCCGCTATCGCTTCCGGCTCGGTGAGCAGTCCGAGGAGGAGATGGTCGGGCACGATCTCGGCGTTCTCCGCGTCGCTCGCCGCGTTCTGTGCCGCGACGACGGCGTTGCGAGCCCGCGGGGTGAAACGGTTGAAACCCTGCGCGGCGTCGATGGCGGCCACCTCCAGGGGATCTTTGGGCACGAAGCGCTTCTGTGCTGCCTGCTTGCTGACCCCCATCGCGTTGCCGATCTGCGTCCATGACGCACCGGAACGGCGCGCCTGATCGACGAAATGACCGATCAGGTGATCGGCCACTTCACCGAGGTGATCCGCCGCGAGTACCGCGTCGGACAGCTGCTCGAGGGCGTCTTCGTGCACCCTCTTGATAGCGCGAATCAGGTCATCAAGCCGGACAGCGCCGGTGATCTGTGTGGGTTCGACCATGCGTCAACTTTAGGTTGACGAAGACGTCGCGTCAACCTTGAGTTGACGTTCTTCGGCAGCTTCGCCGCTGCACGCCCTTCGACGTCGACCGGGGCATGAAAGGCTCGCCAGATGCGATCACTCGAACCGGTGGAAGAGTCGTTCTTTCGCGAGGCACCGGTCGTCATCACCAACCGCAACGTGCTGGCCGCACCCCGGGTCGCCGTTTTCGAGTGCATCGCGGGAGATCCTGCGGGCTGGGGTGACTGGTTCCCGGGTTTCAGCCATAAGGGGCGATGGGACACCGCGCCGCCGCACGGCATCGGCAGCCGCCGCACCGTTGACGCCTATCGCAGCGAGTACCGGGAAACCATCCTGGCCTGGGATAGCAATGAACGTTGGGCTTTCCGGGTCGACGCGACGAACTCGCCCCTGTTCGAAGCCTTCGCCGAGGACTACCGGCTCGCTGACGCCGCCGGCGGAACCGAGCTGTCGTGGACCGTGGCCTACCGGCCCGCACGCGCGATGCGACTCGCCGCGCCTCTTGCCCGTCCGACGTTCCGGCGGATGGCGCGGCGCATGTCCGAGCGCTTGGCGAATTTCGCCGCCAATCAGGCGCCTGGCTGACCGGTCTCGGCCGGCTGCGCGTCCGCTGCGCCGTATGGCCCATTCAGTGGATCTTGAACCATACCGAACAGGGACATATGGCGCCTATTCCCGGGTGGTATCAAGACCCGTCGGATCCCGGACAGCTGCGGTACTGGGACGGCGGCACCTGGACCGCCGCAACCGGGCCGATGCCCCGGCCGAGGCAGGCTGAACCGTCGGTCCCGGAGCTCGCCATGGCCGCGCCGGCGGCGGCGGCTCCAGCCTCCGTGTTCACGCCGCCGTCCGCAGGCCCCGGCTTCGGCTACCCCACCGCCGCAACGACGCTTCCCGCCTGGGGCCCTGCTCCCCAGCGCTCACGCTTCACGACCAGAGCCAAGGTCGCCGTCGCGGCGGGACTTGCTGCGGTCGTCACGGCAGCAGTCACCGTGCCACTCGTGATGAGCTCCGCCAAGTCGCCTTCGCTGGCCAAGTCTTTCGAGCAATCGCTGCTGACCCCTGGCCAGGTCAGCGTGCTCGCCAACGTGACCTTCACCATCGACACCTCCAGCGACAACAACTCCAACGACAACTCGTCCGGTGGCTGCACCGACGCTTTCGACACGATCGCGAGCGGGAAGGATCACGGCGAAGCCTCACGAGAGTTCGTGGCGGCCGACCACACGACCTTCATCGCCGAGGACCTCGACAGCGCTACGAACAATCCGCAGGAGTTGGCTCAGATGAAGCGCGCCCTGAGCAGCTGCAAGACCACCGTCATGGATGGCAGCACGTTGTCTTTGCAATTGCTGGCAGCGCCGCAGGTCGGCGGCAGCGACGACACCCTGGCGTTCGAGATGAGCGGCCAGCTGGACGGCAGTTCGATGGTCTTCGTGATCGACATTGCCCGCTTCGGTGACAACGTCGTCATGGTCATGACCGGCGGTGTCGACTCATCCTTCGACATGCGAACGCTGTCAGGCCAGCTGCTCGCAACCGCTGTCGACACCGCACGCCCGGCCTTGTCGCATCGCACGGCCTAGGACTGCGCAGGCGGTCAGCGCCCGCCGGGCTGGGCGGGCTGATCTCCCGGCTGCGCCTGCTTGCCCGGTCGCAGCAGCCAGGCCGACGCCGAGGCCCATACGGCGATGAGCCCGAGCCAGATCAGCAGCCGCGCCCACGGCCGCAGCCCGTCGGCGTGAGGCGGGGAGACGCTCGAGTTCAGCGGCGCGTAGGCGAACCATCCGTAGCTGGTGTGGTGACCCAGGCTCACCAGATACCGGCCCAGCACCGCCAGGGCCAGACCCAGGGCTACGACGAGGGTGACCCGTGGAGCCAGGGCCCTGGGACGGAAGCTTCGCACGGCAGCAGTATGTCAGCGCGAAGGCTGCGCGCGTACCAGGGCATCGGCGAGGCGGCGAGCGGAATCGCCTTGCATGATGGACATGTGGTCACCGCCGATCTCGCGGATCTGCACCGGGCCCGGATGGATCTCGGACCAGCCGAGGAGCGGGACGGCCTTTTCCGACGAGGCCTGGGTGACAAAGAGATCCAGCGGCACCTTGTGCCCGTTGGGCGTGTAGTCGCGCATCAGGCGCCGGGCGCCGAGCTCGTCGAACCGGTCGAGCGGCTGGCGGCTCACCTTGGCTGCCGCGTCGACATAGCGGACGGTCGACTCGGTGCGCACCCGCGCGAGAGCGCTCGCGACTGACGCGCGCAAGCTCCTGCCGCGGCAACGTTCGAGGTACACCGCGATCGAGAACTCGCGTGCCGCCGTCTTGGGCGAGTAGGTGTCGACGAGGCCGAGCCACTCGATCTCGTCGCCTTGCGCCGCCAGCAGTCCGGCGACCTCGTAGGCGATGAGCCCGGCCATCGAGTAGCCGGCGATCCGGTACCCGGCGGCGGGCGGTTGGATTTCGCGCAGGGTCGCCACCGCGTCTTCGGCGATCTCCATGATGGTGGCCTGCCGCGAGAACCGCGCTTTGTTGTCCAGCCCGGCGAGCAGGCCGACCAGCGGCTGGCGGGCGTCGAAACCCGTTTGCAGCAAGCGCATCGCGAGCAGCGACTCGCGCGAGGGGAAGAACATGAACAGCGGCGGCTGGTCACCGCTCGCATTGAAACGAACGATCTCCGTTCGCAGCCGCACGGGTGGCGGGGAGGAATTCAGCCGGCTCGCTTCGGGCTGCGGAAGCCTCGACGCCAGAGCCCGAACGGTGACATCGCCGTCGATGAGTTGGGCCACCGACATCGGGATGCCGAGCTCGGTCTCGATGGCAGCGACCAGCCGGACCGCCAGCAGCGAGTGCCCGCCCAGTGCGAAGAAATCGGTGTCGGGATCGACCGACTCCACGCCGAGCACTCGAGCCCAAACCTGCGCAAGGCGCCGCTCGAAAGGCGTGAGATCCCTTTCTACGGCGGTGTTTTCAGGCCGGGCATCAGCCGCCGGAGCGGGCAGCGCGAGCCGGTCGAGCTTGCCGCTGGCCGTCTTCGGCAGCTCCGGGATCGTCACGAAGGCCGACGGCACCATGTAGCCGGGCAGGACCGCCTGCAGCCGGCGGCGCAGCTCGGCGGTGGGGACCGGCAGCTCGCCGGCGTGCTGAGCCAGGTAGGCCACGAGGCGGCGATCGCCGGGCACGTCCTCGCGCACGACCACCACAGCCGCGGCCGCCCCGGACAGGTCGAGGACGGCGGTCTCGATCTCGCCGAGTTCGATCCGGTGCCCGCGAATCTTCACCTGCGCATCGGTGCGGCCGAGGAGTTCGATGCGGCCGTCGGGCAGGTAGCGCGCGAGGTCTCCGGTGCGGTACATGCGACCGTCGGGTCTCCCGTGCTCGGGGACGAAGCGCTCTGCCGTGAGCTCGGGCCGGAGCAGGTATCCGGTGGCTACGTTGCCGCCGGCGATGTGCAGCTCACCGGTGACCCCGATCGGCACCGGGCGGTCACGCCGATCGAGGATGTACAGCCGGGTGTTTCGAATCGGCCGGCCGATCGTGATGCTGCCGGCGCCGTGGATGCGTTCCACCGTGCAGTAGACCGTCGCCTCGGTGGGTCCGTAGGCATTCCACAACCGGCACCTGCGCGCCAGCTGCTCGGCCAGGTCCTGGGACAGGTGCTCGCCACCGCACAGCGCGGTCAGCTCAGGCTCACCGCTCCAGCCCGAGTCGATGAGCATCTGGTAGGTGGCCGGGGTCCCCTGCATGTTGGTGACGCGTTCGTCGCGCAGCAGCGCCGCCAGCCGCTGGGGATCGGTGGCATCCGCCCGCGAACCGAGCACCACGCGCTCCCCCGACACCAGCGGCAGCCAGAGCTCAGCCGCCGCGATGTCGAACGAGAGCGTGGTCAGCGCCAGGAACCGCCCTCCGGCCTCGAACCCGGGCATGGTCGGATAGGCGCTCAGCATGCTGAGGACGGCAGCGTTCGGGACGATGACCGCTTTCGGGGTGCCGGTCGAGCCCGAGGTGTAAAGCACGTATGCCGGCTCATCGCGGCGCGGCAGGCGGGCGAGCACCGGCGGCAGCGCGGACCGCGCTTGCAGGCATCCGGCGAGTGTCACGACCGCAGCGGAATCCGGCACCAGTTCGCTCGCCGACGCGAGCGAATCGTCGAGGAGCAACACGCAAAGTCCCGCATCGGCGGCCATGTACCGCAGCCGGGCTCGCGGCAGCGCCGGATCCAGCGGGACGTAGGCGGCACCGGTCTTCAAGATGGCCAGCAGCCCGACGATCATCTCGATGGAACGCTCGCTCCCGAGACCGACGAGCGTGCCCACCCCTGCACCCGCTGCGATCAGCCGTTCGGCGAGGGCGTTGGCCGACTCGTGCAGCTCGCGGTAGGTCACCTGGCTGCCTTCGAACCGCACCGCCACGGCATCCGGCGTCCGGCCGGCCTGTGCCTCCAGCGCGGCAGCGAGTGACGACTCCTCAATCACTGCAGCCGAAGTCGCGTTCCAGTCGTGCAGCATTCGCGTGAGCTCGCGCTCCCGAACCACGGCGAGGTCAGCGATGACACCCGAAGGATCGGCGACCACCTGGTCGAGCACCAGCAGGATCGCTCGGGTCAGGCGACGGGCCGTCGCGCGGTCGAACAGGTCGGTGTTGAAGACGAAGCGGCCGGCGAGATCACCGCTCGGACGTTCGTCGAATTCCAGATGAAGGTCGAATTTCGCGACGCGCATGGCGTTTCCGAGCTCGACCTCCATGAGGGCGAATTCCCAGCCCGGATCGGTCACCGGGGCCGGCGGCTCGAAGACGAACCCCGCTTGAAAGAGCGGGTGCATGCGCGGGTCACGGTCAGGCGCGAGCGCGCGTACCAGCTCGTCGAACGGCACCGGATGGTCGAGCAGATCGGCCATCTCGTCCCGCACGAGCGTCACGAGATCGGTGAACGGCGCGTCCTCGTTCATCCGCACGCGCAGCACTGAGGACGACACGCACATGCCGACCGTGGAATAGAGCTCGCGCCGCCGTCTCAGGTCGGTCGCCGTACCGAAGACGACGTCGTCCTGACCGGTGAAACGGCCGAGGACGACGGTGTACGCCGCGGCAAGCACCTGAAAGAGCGTGGCCGAGCAGGCGCCGGCAATCGAGCGCAAACGATCGGCCACCGGAGCGGGAACGGCTATCGGCTCCATCGCGCCGCGATAAGCCGGGCGGCTCGGTCGCGGACGGTCCAGCGGAAGCTCGAGCAATGGGGCGTCGGCCAGCCGGCGGCGGTGGAACTCGAGGTGGCGCGCTGCCGCGGGACGGGCGAGCTCGGCTCGCTCCCACGCCGCGAAGTCCGAGTACGGCGTCGGCGGGGCGAGCTCGGCGGCGCCGCCACCGGTGCGCTCGGCGTACAACGCGATGAGCTCCGGAAGGGCGACGCGGTAAAGGCTCACACCGTCGAAGATCAGGTGGTGCAGGGCGAGATAGAGGCGATGCTCGTCCGGCGCCACCTTGATGAGCAATGCCCGCAGCAGCGGCGGTTTCGCGAGGTCGTAGGGACGGCGGGCGTGCTCGGCCGCCCGCTCCACAGCAACCACCTCGGCTTCGTCGGGCGCGAGATGGCTCACGTCCAGCAGCGGCAGTTCGACGGGCACCCGCGGGTGCACGATCTGAACCGGCTCGCCGTCGCGGATGTCGAACGTGGTGCGCCAGGCTTCGTGCCGCGCGACGACGTCGGCGAGGGCCCCTTGCAGCGCCGCAACGTCAACGGGACCGCGTCGCACGATGAGAGCGACCTCGTTGTAGACCGGGGCTTCCGGGGCGAGCTGCGCGAACCACCACACCGCGCGCTGGGCCACCGCGAGCGCAGACTCCCGGATCGTTTCGGCCGGTGGCTCGTCAACCTGACGCGGCTCGGGCGACGCCGAAACGCCCTCGGCGCGCTGCGCGGCGAGCCGGATCCGCTGCTCCAGCAAGGCCCGGCGGGCGGCTGCCTGCTTCTCGGGCGCGGTGTGCGGCTTTTCCGGTGCGGTCATAGCCGTGCGGAGGACATCGCCGTCGCTTCGGCTTGAACGGGGACGGATCCGGCCGTTGGCGCGAACGTGACCGGCAGCGCGACGACACCACGCAGGCCGAGGTTCGGCCGCCACTGGATACCGCTGCCGTCGGCGGATACCTCCTCGGCCAGCCGCAGATCCGGCAGCCGGCGCAGCAGCGTCTCGAAGGCGATCTGGCCTTCCATCCGAGCCAGCGGCGCGCCGAAGCAGAAGTGGGCCGCCCAGGCGAAAGCGACGTGGCGGTTGTCGGTACGGGCGAGATCGAGCCGGTCGGGGTCAGGGAACCGCTCGGGATCGCGGTTCGCGGCACCCATCACCGCGATGACCGCCTGACGTTCCTTGATGAGCTGGCCGCCGAGCATGACGTCGGCCGGAGCGAGCCGCGCGGTGTGCTGGCTCGGGCTCTCGTAGCGCAGCAGCTCTTCGACAGCTGACGGCACGAGCTCGGGCCGTGACCGCAATTGCTCCAGCGCGGCCGGCTGACGCAGCAGCGTGAGGATGCCGTTGCCGATCAGGTTGGTGGTCGTCTCCAGCCCGCCCACCATCGTCACGATGATGTTGGCGATCACCTCCTCCTCGTCAAGGCGATCGCCGTCGACGCTGGTGGTGGCGAGGGCGTGCACCAAGCCTTCGGTCGGCGACGAGGCCTGCTTGCGGACGGCCGACCGGAAGTAGGCGGTCATCTCCTCGACCGCCGCGAGTACCCGCGCCGACCGCCCGGGATTGTGCTGGAAATTGCCGAGCATCTCGGCGAAGGTCTGCGACCAATCCTTGAGTTGCTCGTGATCGTCGATGTCAACGCCGAGCAGTTCCGCCGTGACCATCGAAGGCATCGGATTGGCGATGTCGGCCATGACGTCCATGCGGCCGCTGGCGGCGACCGAGTCGATCAGCCCGTCGAGGATGTCCTGAATGCGGTCACGCAGATGCGCAACGCGGCGAGCGGTGAAGGCGGCCGCCGCGATTCCCCGCACCCGCCCGTGCGCCGGCGGGTCGAGGAACAGCATCTGGCGCACCATGACCCGGGCGATCGGGCTCAGCTGCCCGAGACCGAGTTCAGCGAGCTTCTCCGGGGTGGGGGTGCGGCCGGCCAAGAACTGCTGGAAAACCTGCACGACGTCGCGGTAACGCGTCACGACCCAGGCGTGCAGGTAGGGATCCCACAGCACCGGGGCGTTCTCGCGCAGCTCGGCGTAGAGCGGGTAAGGGTTGGCCAGAACGTCAGGGTCGAGAAGGCGGAAAAGGCTCAGGGGCGCGGCGGTTTCGGTCATCGACGGCGGCCGGAGGACCCGGGAAGTGCGTCGGCGAGCCGCTCGACGTCCTCGTCGGAGAGCAGCTCGAGCTCAGCAACCATGGCCTGTTCGACCTGCGCCGCGATGCCGGCCACCGTCGGGTTCTGGAAGACCTCACGCAGCGGTAACTGAACGGCGAAGAGCTCATCGAGACGTGCGATCAGCTGCGCGCCGAGCATGCTGTGACCGCCCAGCAGGAAGAAATTGTCGCGTTCGTCGACCGACGGAAGGTCGAGCAGCTCGCGAATGAGACCTGCGACGACCTCGAGCACCGCGGGATCGGTGATGGTGTCAGGGGCAGCTGCCGCATCCGCCCCGGGCTCGCCTGGCGCTTCTGGCGCGGACCAGGCGCGCGTCACGCGGTCGGTCGGGGTGGGATCGGGAAGGGCGGCGCGATCGATCTTTCCGTTCGTGGTCACCGGCAAGGCCGCCATCACGACAATCGCACCCGGCACCATGTGATCGGGCAGCTGGCCGGCGAGGTGGTCGCGAAGCGCCTGCCGGTCGAACGAGGCGCCCTGCGCCGCCACCACGTAGGCGACAAGCCGCTGGTGAACACCTTCGCCGCGCACAGCGACCACGCTCGTGTGCACCGCCGGATGCCGGTCGAGGCAGGCGGCGACCTCGCCCAGCTCGACACGGGAGCCGCGTACCTGGACCTGCTCGTCGAGGCGCCCGAGATGCTCGAATTCCCCGGACGGGAGCCGGCGTACCAGGTCTCCGGTGCGATACCAGCGGGTCTGTGCGGCAGCGTCACCGATGGCGGTATCGATGGCGGTATCGATGGCGCTGTCGATGGGGGTGTCGATGAACGCGCGAGCGGTGAGCTCCGGCTCGTCCAGATATCCGAGGGCAACCGAGACGCCGCCGACCAGGAGCTCGCCGGCCTCGCCCGGGGCGACCGGACGGAGCGTGTCGTCGACGACGATGAGGTCGACGCCGTCGATCGCGGCGCCGATCGAGGGAGCGGCTGCCACATCAGCATCGGAGCGGGGCGGCACGACGCCGGACGTCGAGACCACGCTCGCCTCGCTGACCCCGTAGTTGTTGACGACGTCGAACGGCAGATCGCGCGCGGGCCGCCGGTGCAACACGTCGCCGCCGGTGAGCAACACCCGCAGCGGCGCGCGCTTGGGCCAGTTCAGGGTCAGCAGCTGCTCGGTGACCGCCGTGGGCACGAAGCTCACGGTGACCGACTTCTCGATGAGCCAGTCGCGCAAACCGGCCGGATCGGTGCGCAGGTCATCGGGCGGCACGTGCAGCGAGGCACCGGCGGCGATGGCGGGCCACACCTCCCACACCGACGCATCGAACGCGGGGCTGGCGATCATCGTCGACCGGTCGGTCTTGGCGAGCGCGAATGCCCGGTGATGCCAGCCGATCAGATTCGACAGACCGGCGTGGCTGACGACGACGCCCTTGGGCACCCCGGTCGAGCCGGACGTGAAGACGACATAGGCCGGATCCAGCGGGCTGCGCTGACCGCTGGCAGCGGTCTCGGCCGTGACATTGGGCACAGGCGCCCCGGCGCAAAAGCATGTGCCGGCGGCGGCATCGACCGACACCGCGGTGAGGTCGGCCGGAAGGTCCAGCGGGTGAGCCGCGCTCGTGACGACGTGCGCCGTGCCGGCACGCTGGATCAGCTGCGCCAGCCGAAGCGCCGGATGCGCTGGGTCCAGGGCGACATACGCGGCGCCGGAAGCGACGATGCCGAGCGCACCCACGACCATGGCGGCTGACCGCGGTGCGCACAGTGCCACCCGATCGCCGGGGCCGATCCCCCGCATCGCAAGGACGCCGGCCAGGGTTCGGACCTGCTCGAACAGGTCGCCGTAGGTCAGCGTGGCATCCGGAGCGTCGACCGCGATGGCGAACTTGTTGGACGGGCGGCCGGCGAGCAGGTCACGGACGTCAATCGGGGGTGAAATCGGGGTTGAAGAGGAGAGGGTGAGCACGGGCGCATCCGGACCAGACACCAGAGTCATGTGCGTTTTCCCGTCCCCCGACTTCGCTACGCAGAGCACTCGTCACAGTGAGTCACCACTAGCCGGCATCGATGGCGCAGTCGCGGAGGCCGGTCGTACCGTCGTCAGACGGTGAGATCACTGGCAAGTAGTCGAAACAATAAAGCAAAACCACCCCCGCTCATAAGGGAAATGCGGAAGTTCGCGGGAACTCTTCGCTTAAGTCCGGCTTGATATTCATCACGCTGGGTGAAGACTAGGCCGTTCGGGCGAGACCCGTGCAACAGATCAGCTTATTTCAGACCCGCCATCCAGGGACCCGAAACCCATCAGGTGACCCCCGCTCGCGCGCAACGCCCAGCGGGCGCCGGACGGATCGCCGGCGCCCTGGTCGCCGCCGCTGTCACCGCGCTTTCGCTGGCCGCCTGCACGCCGCTGACTTCGGCCGCCGGTGGTGGCCATGGAGCGACGAAGAGCCCGGCGCAGGCGACGACGCGCAAGGCGACACCCAGCCCTGCCCCGGCTCCCACCAGCAAGGCGCCGAGCCCGTCACCGACATCGACCGCCGGTCCCAGTCCGACGGCAAGCCCCACCCCTGGCCCGACCCCGAATCCCACGGCAAGCTCGACGCCAACCATGACACCCACACCGACACCGACACCGACACCGACACCGTCGCCCACGTCGAGCCCGGCGCCGAGCCCCTCGCTCCAGCTCGGGTTCTCCGCGGGCGAGCTCGTCGGGATGAGCGGAGCCGACATGTCGGCGACCTTGGCGCGCTACCAGGCGGCCGGCGGTACGGTCATCCGCTTCGACCTCGACTGGGCGAACGTGCAGGCCGGCGGGCCGAGCAGCTGGAACTGGTCGGCGTACGACAGCCTGATCAGCACGCTGTCGGCGCGCCACCTGACCGCCCTGCCCATCCTGGATTACACCCCGGCGTGGGCCCGCCCCGCGGGTTGCACCAGCGAGCAATGCGGTCCGGCCGACCCGAGCGCTTTCGCCACCTTTGCCAAGGCGGCCGTATCCCGCTACGCCAGCCAGGGCATCAAGGTCTGGGAGCTGTGGAACGAGCAGAACACCAGCTGGCTACCGGCTCCGAACGTCAGCGCCTACGGCAGATTGCTCAGCCTCGTCTCATCCGCGGTACACACCGCCGACCCGGCCGCCAAGATTCTCGTCGGAGGGCTCGCGCCTGCCGTCACGACGCCCGGCGGCACCTATGCGCCGCAGGACTTCGTCGCCGGCCTGTACGCGGCCGGGCTGCGGTCCGCGATCGACGGGGTGGCCGCTCACCCCTACTGCTTCCCGGCGCTTGCCGGTGAAGGGCAGTCGTGGAGCGGCTGGAGCCAGATGGTCGCCGTCTACAACGTGATGGCCGCCAACGGGGACGCCGCGAAGGGTGTGTGGGCCACCGAATTCGGTGCTCCGACGAACGGCCCCGGTGCCATCGCGACGTACGCGAACCGCAACTACACCGGACACCCGGACCACGTCGACCTGGACCTGCAGGCGCGCACCGTCGACGCCGGAATGGCCGCGGCCAAGCAGCTGCCCTGGCTGAAGATGTTGCTCTGGTACAGCGTTCAAGACCTCGGTACCAGCAGCGCGACCAACGTCAACTCATACGGCCTGCTGAACCCGAACGGAACCGCGAAGCCGGCTTACGCCCGCTGGCAAGCGGGAGTTCAGTCACTCACGTCCTGACGAGGCCACTAACCTCACAGCTGTGCCCAGGCGACGGACGGCTGACCGCCCGCGCGTGGTCCAGGTGTTGGGCTACTACCCGCCGCATGTCGGCGGCGTCGAGTTCTGCGCCAGCAACATCTCGCGCGAACTCATCCGGCGCGGCGTCGAAGTCACGGTGCTCACGTCCGACATCGGCGCGGCCGGCAAGGTCCCGCTCGGTAGCGAGCAAGGTTCGGCAGACCAGCCGACCGTGCATCGGCTGCGGGCGTTGGAGATTGCCCACACACCGTTCATTCCGAGCCTGCCGTGGCGGCTATGGCGAGCCAGCCGCGGGGCAGTCATCCACCTTCACGTGAGCCACGTCTGGAGCGACGTCGTCGCCACCCTGGTGGCCACCATCGGCCGGCGTCCGCTCGTCGCGCATTTCCACATGGACACCCCGACGTCAGGCCGTTTCGGGTTCGCCTTCGTCTGGTACAAGCGCTGGATTCTCGGGTGGCTGCTGCGGCGGGCAGGCGTCGTGGTGGCTCTCTCGGACGAGCAGGCGGAGCTGGTCAGGCAGCGGTACGGGGTGCCTGCAGCGAAGGTTCGCGTCATCCCGAACGGGGTGGCCGAGGAGTTCTTCAAGGGGCGACGGGAAACGCCACAGGCAGCGCCCGAAAGTCCGGTGCGGATGCTGTTCGTGGGACGCCTGGCGGCGCAGAAGGATCTGCCTCTACTGGTGGCTACCGCAAGGGAGCTGGGCGAGGACGCGACGCTCGACATCGTCGGTGACGGCGAGCTGCGCCGTGCAATCGCTGAACTCGTCGACGCCCTGCCCGCCGGGCGGGCTCGGATGTGGGGCGCGCTTTCGGGCGATGCCTTGCTGGCGCGGTATCGCGACGCTGATGTCTTCGTCATGACCTCGGTACGCGAGGGCATGCCGCTGGCCCTGCTCGAAGCGATGGCCAGCGGCCTTCCCGTCGTCGCCGGCGATGTGCAGGGACTGCGGGAATTCGTCGGCGGTGTCGGCATTCTCGTGCCGGAGCGCACCCCCGAGGCATTCGCGGCGGCGATCAGGCGCCTGGCGGATGATCCGGGCCTGCGGGACACGCTCGGGGCCGCTTCGCGTGCCGCGGTCCGGTCACGACGCTGGAATGCGCTGACGGACGACGTTCTCGCCGCCTACGCGCTGGCGGGGGGCGGTCCGTGGACGGGAAGCCCGGCGCCGCACCGGCTTCAGTAGCACCAGTCCCACGAGCAGCCCCACGACGTTGCCGCCGAACCAGCCCCAGGCGACGCCGACCAGGCCGTGGCCGGCCCACAGCAGCGTCAGGGCGATGACCGCCGCCGCGTAGCACGTCATCATCACCACCAGCCCGCGCATCTTCGTGCGGGTGCGCAGCAGAACTGCACACACGTCGGCGGCGCCGACGACAGGCGCGCTGAGGCCGAGCAGCGCAAGGGCGGTGCCCGCGTTGGACGCGTACTCGTGGCCGAAGAAGTGCAGGATCAACCGGCCGCCGGCCACCAGCAGCACTGCTGCCGGAAGGATCAGCGCGGCCAGCACCCGACCCGCGTGGCGGACCAGATCGGCCTTCGGACGTTCGCCATAGGACGTCTCCGCAAACAGCGATGAGGTGACCGAATACGCGGCGGCGAACACCACATTGGCGATCATGAAGGCGATGTAGAAGTAGCCGGCAGCTGCGGTTCCCAGCCGGTCGACGACGATGATCGGCACGAGCATCACCGGAGACAGATTCAGCAGCGAGGCCACGTACATGCCGCCGGTGTATCCCGAGACCTCCCGCAAGACCTCGCGATCGACCTGCAACCGCGGCCGGTAGTGGAACAGCCGGATCAGCGCGACGACGCTTGCGATCACGGCGAGACCCGCAGCGGCTCCTGAGGCGGCAAACACGCCGTACGCGCCGATACCGGAAAAGAGCACGGCGAGGACGACTTTCGAGACCCCTTGCAAGCCGCCGTCGATGTAGAGGTTGAAGCGCGCCGATCGGTAGGCCACGAAGATGGCATCGGTCAGCTGGTTCATCGCCGTCGCGGCGGTCAGCAGGATGAACGAGAGCGCCATCGCCACCGAGTCGTGCACGAAGCGCAGGTTCGGCGCGAACAGTGGAACCGCGAGGACGTACCCCCCACCCAGCACGAGGCTCGCCACACCACTGAGCAAAAGCCCCGTGTTCACATGGGAATCGCGCCGCGTGGAGGTCGGCAGGTAGCGCACGAGCGTGCCGTTGAACCCGAGCAGGCTGGCCAAGCCGATCAGGCCGCTGGCGGATATGAGCGCCGTGCCGGCACCGATCTCGGACGGCGTGTAGAGCTTGGCGCACAGCAGCCAGAAGACGAGACCCAGCGCTGCCATCGCGACCGTGTTCATCATCAGGTACAGCGAGTTCGAGACCAGTTGGTCGGCTTTGAGCCGGCGACCGACACCGCTGTCGCCCACCCGCTTTGCTGCCGACGGCCGCCGGTGGCGACCCTCGGGAGAGCGGTGGCGGCTCGGTGGCCTGATGGTCGTCACGGCAAGCTCGGCACCACGAAGAAGTCGACCTGCTGGCCCGACCCGAGCTTGACGATGACCTCACTGCGATGCGTGCCCTTGATGGTCACCTGCTGCGCAACGGTCCGGGTCTTGCCGCCGGGGATGTCTGCGCTGCCGCTGGCGATGGTCGTCGTGGCACCGGTCACCGTGTCACGCACGGAGGTCACCCAGCTCACCGTCCGGTGCGACGTCGCCGGCTCGACGTTCGTGACGACGAAGCTGAACCGGATCGTCCCGCCCGAGGGCACCGTGCTGGGAAGTCGCGCGGGAGCCGCGATGCTGAGCTCCACGTAGGACGCGGGTTTGCGGTGGACGAAATCGCGCCATGGAGCGTGGGTCCAGCTCACTGCGAAGACGGCGAGGACGACCACGAGGATGGCGGCCACGGCCATGCGGATGCCGCGCCGCCGTCCCTGTCTGGGCGGCTTCGGCGCAGGCGACTGCGTGCCATGGGCCGCGCGGGTCATGACGCTCATACAAGCGCCTCCCCGCGGGATTGTTCGAGAGCCTGCTCATAGTCAACGGCGATGGCGTCCCAACCGTGCCGCCGGGCGACCGCTTCGCAGGCCCCGGCACGCCCGCCTGGAGCCTCGCCGAGCAGTCGCAGCAGCGCCTGCGCGAAGGCCTCGGCGTCCGCGTCGACGACCTCTCCGTTGGTGGCATCGATCAGGTCACGGGCGTGGTTGTCCGGATGGTCCGCGACAACCACCGGCAGGCCTGCGGCGTTCGCCTCGAGGACGATGATCCCGAAACCCTCGCGCCGCGAGGGCAGGGCGAACACCCGGCAGGCTTTGAGCATCCCGTAGAACTCGGACTGGTCCTCGACGAAGCCGGCGAACGTCACGGCGTCGGCCACCCCCGCGTCAGCGGTGTACTTCTCCAGGAACTGGCGGTGGGGGCCGTCGCCGATGATGAGACAGGTCGTCTCAGGCCGGCTCGCCAGCACTACGGCAAGCGCGTCGATGAGCAGTTCCAGATGCTTGAAATCGCAGAGCCGGCCGGCGTATGTGACGTCGTAGCCGGTCGGCGCTGGGCTGATGCCGGCGAGAAAGTCGGCGTCGACCCCGTTGGGGAGCGTGCTCACCCTGCCGCTGCGGTGCAATTCGCTGGACAGTCGCCGGGCGGTCGCCTGCGAGACGGCGATGATCAGCCGCGGAATCCGCGCGGCGAGCCGCTCGACGGCAGCGCCGCAAGCGCCGAGCCGACCGAGATAGGTCTTCCAGTAGGCGGCTCCCCAGACCTCGTGCCAGGTGCTGACGAGCATGCCGCCGCGGAGTGCAACGGCGAGGCGGGCGCTGAACAGCGAGAAGAACGGGAAGCCGCAGCAGTCGATGACGTCATGGCGGCGACGCACCAGCTTCAGGCAGGCGAAGCCGAAGACGAGTGCCTGGAGGATCGAGCGGCGACCACTAGCGGTGTAGAGCGGCCTCGCGCGACAGACGCCGTGATACATCACCCCGTCGCGACGCTCGTCCGCCGGGCCGTCCCAGTAGTGCATGCCGTACCAGTGGACGTCATGGCCGCGCCGGGCGAGCCGCCGCGCCAGCTCGGAGTAGCGGCGCTCCGCTCCGCCCTTCACATAGGGGTAGACGGCGTCGTAGACGATGGCGATCCGCATCGGGGTCACCCGAGTCACCCGGGTCACCGGTAGACCCGGCTCACGCCCGCGTCAGCCACCCGGTTCTTGTTCTGATCCAGGAACGCCAGCGGATACTGATACGAGATCAGTGACGGATGCTCGGCGTACGCCCGTGCGAGCACCACGTTGGAGTAGCTCAGGAAGACGTATGCGTTCTGCTGCGTGAGCTCGGGACTGATGTCCAGCTCGCCGGCTCCGGGATATCCGAGGGCGGCCAGCCGGGAACTCGCGACGTAGTCCGCCTGCAAGCTCTTGGGGAACCGCTGACCGGCGGGCAGCTGCTGGGTCAGCCATTGCGCGATGCCGACTTCAGCGTCTTGGGTGTAGTAGGCGTCGTAGTTGTCACCTGCGTTGCTCAGGTGCAGCTGCGGGAGATAGCCGCCGGTGATGGAGGCGGCAATCCCGGTGCTGCTGACGAAGAACACGACCGGCAGGCCGGCCGCCGCGACCTTGCGCCCCGCCTTACCGACGGCCGACCCGACCATGGCGCAGCCAATGACGACCGGTAGGGCAAGCACCACCAGCGTCTGCTGGAACGCGCGTAGCAGGCCGTAGTCCACCGACAGGAAGGGCAGCACGACGATCGCCCCGACGATGCCGAGCGCCCCGATGCACAGCATCTGGTACTCGGGATCCCAGCGCACACCCCAGCTACGCGGGCGCCGCAGGAGGAGGCCGAAAAGGCCGAGCACCACGAGTAGCTGCATGAGTTTGGCCGACCCGCCGCGGAGTGCGGAGTTCAGCGAGTAGGAGCTCAGCCCGGCGCTGTCGAGGGCGCGGCCGATCGGTGTCAGGGCCGCCTTCTCGTCGGTTGACACACCCAACGGGTACTTGCCGACGACGCTCGCCGGGTAGTAGGTCAGACCTTGCACTCGGCCCTGCGGCGCTGCATCCACGTACTGCTGCACCTGTGTCGCCGGATCGACATTGCCGTTGAAGAAGCTGGCCGAGAGGTCGCCCGAGCGCGAGTCGAAGTTCTCCGCACCGGTGATCGACTTGACCACCTGGCCGGCGATCTGCGTGACGTTGCCGCCGGTGTGGGTGAGCGGCGATTGCCAGACGAAAGCGAACAGCGCGAGGATCAGCACCAGCGGCACGGTGATGAGGCGCACCTGCGAGATGTGGCCGAAGCGGTGGCGGCCTTCGGGATTGAGGCTGAGCAGCCGCCGGGTGATGTGCGGCATGCGTCGCATCGCGAGCAGCAGGACGGCGATGCCGAATTGGCCGACCATGAGATAGCTGGTCGAGTAATGCGAAAGCACGACGCCGAGCCCCAGCAGCAGGAATGGCGCCTGCTGGATGCGCCGCACGCCCGGCCACCGGTCGATGAACAGCAGCATCATCCCGGTCAGCATGAACATGGCGATCTCTTGCCGGTTGAGCATCGGCATGTCGGAGAAGTAGGTCGGGAAGCTGACGAAAACGAGTGCGGCAAGCATGGCGGGACGCCGGCCGGCCAACCGCTCGCTGATCAGGTACACGCCGACCGGCACCAGCGCGAAGATGAGCTGGAAGAGCAGCTTGAAGACCATCACGTCGCTGACATGGAAGATGCCCGCCAGCATGACGGGCAGGATCGTGATGGAAAGGCACGCGTTGTACGGATCGCGGAATTGCGAGATGTCCCAGTGCCAGTGGGCTTTCGCGAGCTGGAAGACGTAGTACTCGTGCTGCACGTCATGCCCGGTCGTGTAGCGGCCGCGCAGCGACGTCATCAGCAGCAGGGACAGCGCGATCAGATAGATCGCGAGCAGGATCGTGGTGCGCGGCAGGCGTTCGCCGCGCCACAGCAGGTAACCGAAGACCCCGACGCAGCCGACGAGCATCGTCACCGTGACACCACTGCCGCGGCCGTTGTCGAGTGCGACAGCCCCGCTCGCGGCAGCCGCGGGCAAGAGCAGAAGCAGCGCCGGACGCAGGTTGATGCGTGACGGCAGCGCCCGCACTCGCGCGACGGTGAAGTTGCGCATGAACTCCCAGCGCGCATGCCCGGCCCGGCACAAGCCGAGGAACACCAGCTCGACGGTGAGCAGTACCGGCTTTTGCTGCAGCGGGTGGCTGACCCCGAGGTGCGGAAGGATGGTGTTGTCGGCGAGCCCGATCATGATGAGGACGACGACGCCGTAGCACGCGCTCAAGAACGCGCAGACCGCCGGATCACGCGGGGGGCCCGGCAGCGCGCAGTAGGTCGCGTAGCCGAGCACGGCGATCAGCACCAGGAGTCCAGCCGCGCCGAGGAGTACCGGCTGGTGCGGCATGGTCACCGCCAGCAGGCTGACCACGAGCAGGCAGGCAGCGGCGACGGGGATGCCGAGGTGCCACGCGCCGGGATCGGACCCTCGGGACCAGCTCGGCGGCATCCGCGAATCTGCCGCGCCTTCCGGAGAATGCGCGAACAAACGGCCCGCGCGCGAGATCATTGGCTGGCGATAATGGGCAACGCCGGATCTTCTCGGCTTTCTCCCATTCGCTCGGCAACACCTGCCGCTCCACCTTGGTGAACGATGAAAGCGCCGTGTTTGTGCGATTCGTAATGGCGCAGGTCGATCACCGCGGGCGGCACCACCGGGCGGTCACGCCGCATCCGGTGCATGGCCAGCTGGCCGAGGTTGCGCAAACCGTCACGGGTCGCGTTCAGCTTGACGTCGCCGCCGCGCGCCCGGTATTTGATGGGCACCTCGCCGCAGCGGAATCCGCGCGCCACCGCCTCGTGCTTGATCTCTTGCGAGAAAGCCATTCCGGGTGAGCGCAGGTCGAGCGTCCGGAGAATTCGGCTATGGAACATCCACATACCGGACTGCGAATCCGAGAAAGGAGCCTTCAGGATCAGTCGACTACTCTGCGTGAGCACAGCGTTGCCGAACCGATGGGATGGCTTCATCGCGCCGGCCTCCGCGGCAAGCAGCCGGTTGGTCGTCAGGAAGTCCAGACGCTCCTTCTGCAGCACCCGCAGCAGGCCGGGAAGAATCTCGAACGGGTAGGTGCGATCGGCGTCGCCGGTGGCGATCACGTCGCCGATAGCATTGGCGAAGCCGGCCTTGTACGCGTTGCCGTAGCCGCGAACGGGTTGCACCAGCACCCGCGCCCCTGCCCGCCGAGCGACATCGCCGGTCCCGTCGGTCGAGCCGTTGTCGACCACGAGAATCTCGGTCTCCCAGCCCAGAGAGGCCAGTTCAAGAACCGGAATCGAGGAGATGACCGGCTCCATGTTCGAGCGTTCGTTCAGCGCAGGGATCACGACTGACAGCGTGCTCATCTCGAAAAGTCCCCCGACCCTCGACAGATCCAGAGCTACGGCCCCGGCTTTGTGCGAGCGACCGCTTTGCCGGGTGACCTCGCGGGCCCGGCGAGCGGCCGGTTGGCGGGAGAAGCGAGCACCCTGATCGGCAGGAGAACGCGCGTCTTTTCGCGGCCGCAAGGCGCGATCGTGTAGAGCAGAGTCGGCCACTCGCAGCCGATCCGTCTACACCGGTCATGTAACCACGTGTAACGGAAACTCCGCGCGGCTTCCCGAAAAACGGCCGACGGCAGGAGGCCCAAGTCACTACCCTTCGGACAAACATCCCTCGATCGGAGCAACCAAGCTGTGAAGATCCTGCATGCCTCGAAGAAGTACCCGGGGGTGCATGGCGGCGACGCCGTTGTTGTCGCGAATCTCGAACGGTTGCAGCGTGCCGCCGGGCACAGCGTTCGAATCCTGACGAGTAACTGTGACGCTACTGAGCGACGGCCGGAAGTGTTCCGCTTTGGCGTAAAAGATTCTCCGGAGGCATTGGACCGGATTTCACCGCGAAGGCTCCTGTCCTTGTTCCTGCTTTTCTTTCAGACTTTCCGGGTGCTCCGGAGAGAGCGTCCCGACGTTATCCATACACATTCCGTCGATATGGCTTTTGTCATTTCTCTGGCAGCTCGTGTCTATCGGATCCCGCTCGTTCATACGTTCCACATCGTTACCTCACGCGAGGCCGTTCACGGGTTCGTCCGCAATCGCGCTGAGCTGCGCTTGGTAAAGGCGGCTCGCCCAGCGCTGGTGACCGCCTTGAATGAGACGGACCGCAGGCATCTGTCGGCTGCCGGAGCCGACGTTGTGCTGCTTCCCAACGGCATCGACATGGCTGTCTGGACGCCGGTCCGGCTGCCCCCGGATCGCGACCGTTTCGCCATCATCAGTGTCGGGCGGCTGGAGAAACACAAGGGATACTCGTTGCTGATCGAGGCGGCCGGACTGCTCGACGAGACGGTTGAGGTCACCATCGTCGGCGGGGGCAGTCTCGAGGGCGAGCTGCAGGACCTCATCGACCGTACGAACGTCCCCCAGCGCGTCCGACTCGCCGGCCCGAAGACCCCGGCCGAGATCCGGGAGCTTTTCGCCGGCAGTGATGCGATGGTCATCTCCTCGCTCTACGAGGCCATGCCGCTGGCCCTGCTCGAGGCGTGGGCGAGCGGCCTACCGGTCATCACGACGGAGGTGGGCATGGTCCAGCACGCCGACGGTGGCACCGCCCGCGGCGTGCATCTGATCACCGATCGTGAGCCGGCGACCCTGGCTGGCGCGATCGCGCGCCTCCGCGGCGACCGTGCCTACCGGGAGCAGCTCGTTGCCGCCGGCTTCGACGAGGTGCGTCAGTACACCTGGGCCCGCGTGAGCGAGTCGCTCGCCGGCTACTACGACGACGCCATCAGATCCGCAGCAGCCGGTCGGCGCGGTCGACGACGAGCTGGACCGGCTCGGCAGTGAGAACGGTCAGCGCCGCCGCATAGTCCGGCTCGCCCATGTCGAGATCGAAGAGTGTGGCCACCAGGGCAGTGCCGCGGTAGCTGAGCAGTGCCGGGGCTTTGTCGGGGGCCGTCACGACGACCTCGGTCAGCGGCACGCGCAGGCCATCACCGGTGGCTTTCACCACCGACTCCTTGCGGCACCAGTACGTAAGAAAGCCGGCCCCGGCGTTGATGCTTTCGGAAGGCGCCAGGACGCGGCGGACGAGTGCGGGATCCGGCGCGCCCGCCCGCTCCTCCACGTCGATACCGACCGGGCCGAGTCGGGTCAGCGCCACGGCTACCACCGACCCGGAATGCGCGACGGAGACATGGACGTCGAGGCCCGGAACGCGGGGCCGGCCATGCTGCTGGCCGCACTGGTCACACTCCCGGTCGACGGCGACGTCGCCGGGAGCGAGCCCGGTGTCGGCGGCGAGCGCCAGCTTGAGCAGCGCAGCGCCGAGGACGAACCTGGAGCGGTCGCCAGGACGCGCGTAGGTGCCGGCGCGCACCCGCTCCGCGGGGTCCAGCAGAGCCTCATGCGCAGGCCCGAGGACGTCAAGAACCGTGGTCCAGACCTCGCACCTTCCGGCGTCGCCGCTCAGGTCAGCCAACGGGATAGGCCCGGAAATGCTCGAGCAGTAGCGCATTGACGCGATCGGCGGCGTGCTCAGGCAACCAGTGATCGACGCCTTCGATGACCTCGAAACGGTACGCACCGGCCACGTACTTCTCGGTGTCTGTGGCCTGGGTTAGCCCGAGCGCCGGGTCCTCGGTCGACCAGACCAGTAGCGTCGGAACGACCACGTCCGCCAGCCCGGCGATCTGATGCAACCCGCTGGCGCGATACCAGTTGAGCCCAGAACCGATCGCCTCGGGCGAGCCGAGCGCTTGTGCGTACCCGTCGGCGACCTCCTCGGGCAAGCCTGCCGCCAGATACAGCGCCTGCATCCGTTCATAGGAGCCGAGTTCGGTGTCGGTCTCAGGATTGACGAACCATGCGAAGTAGCTGGAGCGCTCGCGCTGCTCGCCGGAGGGGTCGCCGTACGCGTCGAGGTAGGCCAGGGGGTGACCGACGGACAAGGACGTATACGTCGCGAGCCGCTCCGGGTGGCGTGCCGCGACCTGCCAGCCGACGACGGCCCCGAAGTCATGGCCCACCAGGTGGAAACGGCCGGCCCCGAGCGCGTCGGCAAGGCGCAGCACGTCAGCCGTGAGGTGGGCCGTGTGGTACGCCTCGACGCCCACCGGACGGGCGCGCGGCGAGTAGCCACGCTGATCGATCGCGACCGCCCGGTAGCCGGCCGCAGCGAGCACCGGAAGCTGCAGCCGGTATGCCAGCTTCGTCTGCGGGAAGCCGTGCAGCAGCAACACGAGGTCACCGTCGTCAGGCCCGGCAGCCACCGCGTCGAAGGTCAGCCCTCCGTAGACCGGATCGTGGGTCTCAATGGTGAATTCGCGCCCGCCGCCCGATGGGTTCACGATCTCAGTGTCCACATCGCAGCCGGACCCTCGTTACGGCGTCACCGTCTTGCCCTGAACGACCGTCCCGCACAGCGGGGTGGCGTTCTTGACCGGCTTGTAGCTGGTGCCGGAAAGCTGCACGAAGTACGAGCAGTTATCGGGACCACCGACGATGTTGACCCGGTCGTTGATGTCGAGCGGATGCGACCCGTACAGGCCGCCGGGATTGAAGTCGTGAATCTTGGACAAGGAGGTGATGAGCGACGCTTGGGTCGGGTTGTCGCCCGCTCCTTGCAGCCCCTGCACCAGCATGAGGATCGACGCGTAACCGTCGTACGTCGGCAGCCCGGGGTCAGTCACGCCGCCGGTCGCCTTGAGCGCGGCGACAAACGTCTCGGTTGCTTTGGTGTGCAACTCGGTCGGCTCGTACTGAAGCCCGAAATAGACGTTCTGCGCAGCCCGCAGCAAGGCGGGGTTCGTCTGGTCGAGGTCGGCGCCGTAACCGATCGGCAGCAGGGCCACCTTCAACGTGACGCCCTCATTGCGCAGGGCGGTGATGAGTGCGAACGAGGTGTTGGGGTCGACCTCCGGGGTGATGGCGTCGATGCCCGCGTCTTTCATTGCCAGTGCGATCGGGCCGACGTCGGTGCTGCCGAACGGGAACTTCGAGTTGACGTACCCCGCCTTGAGACCGACCGCCTCGGCCGACAATGCAGAGGCTTTTGCCGCCTCGGCCGAACTCGGCGAGATGCTGTAACCCAGGGTGCCGACGTTGGTCACCCCAAGCATCTTCAGCAGCAGGCCACTAGTGGTGGTGACCTTCTCGGTATGGATGGCCCCGTACGTGGCGAACATGTTCTTCGACGTGATCCATTCGGGGCCGTCCTGAGGCGCACCGATGACGGGAATGTTCATCCTCGTGAGGTACTGCGCGGCAGCGAAGAAGAGCGCGGAATGCGCGATGACCACAAAGACGTGCTTGCGCTGCACCAGATTCTGCGCGGCAGACAGCGCACCGGCCGGTGACGACTGGGTGTCGGCGACGACGTACTTGATGTCGTAGCCCTGCTTGGCGACGATCGAGATCGCCGCCTTCATGCCGTCCTCGACGTGTTTCTGGCCCGAAGCGGCAATCCCGGTGGCGTCGACGAGCAAGCCGACCGTGAAGGTCTTGGTGGGCACCGCCCCGCTGCTCGCCGCCCCGGAAGCGCTGGATCCGCCGGATGGGCCTGAGGACGAGGAGCCCGAGCTCCCGCAGGCGGCCGCGGCGAGGACGACGACCGCAGCGGCCAGGGCCACTCCTGACTTACGCGTTGACTTGCGCACGATGTAGCCCTTTCGTTGACCACTCTGTCATCGAAAATCTGCCGCTGAATACAGCTGGTCTGCTCAGCCGCCTCGCTCCTGCACGAGTGCGGATCGGCTGATTTTGGTTGCCGCGCTACGCGGAAGCTGCGCGACGAACTCGACCGTCTTCGGCGCCTTGTAGGACGCGATGCGGTCTTTGACGAACGCGATCACCTCGGCCTCGGAAAGCGCCTGCGCGTCCGGCATGCGTTCGACGACGGCGTGGACTCGCCTCCCCCAGTCCGCATCGGACAGGCCGATCACGACGGCGTCGGCGATCCCAGGATGCTCGGACAGCACACTCTCGACTTCAGCCGGGAAGACGTTCGCGCCACCGGTGATGATCATGTCGACGCGGCGGTCAGCGAGGTAGAGATATCCCTCGGAGTCGAGCCGCCCGATGTCGCCTGCCGTGCCGAATCCATCAGCCGTCGCCGGCAGCAGCGGTGCACCGCCGAGATAGTCGTAGGCGCCGGTCGAGGGCGAGCGCATGTACACGTCGCCGTAATCCCCTGTGGGCACGGGGTTTTGGGCTTCGTCGAGGATGCGGATCTCGGTGTCGCGGAAACCCCTGCCGACGCTGCCCTCGTGCGTGAGCCATTCGGTACCCGTGAGTGCGGTCAGGCCGAGCTGCTCGGTCATGCCGTACGCCATGATGACCTTCTCAGGAGCAAGCAGATCGAACCACGTTCGCAGCAGCGCCGGGGGCATGACGGCTGCGCCCTGCAGGATCCATTCGACCGTCGACAGATCACGCGACTCGATTCCGGGCACGGCCGCCACCCGCTGCAGCATCGTCGGGGTCGCGGTGAAGGTCGTGATGGCGAAGCGCTCGATGGTGTCGACCATGAGCGCCGCGTCGAACTTCTCCAGGATCACCAGGCAGTCGCCGCCGAGCATGGAGTTCAACGTCATGAAACCGTTGGTGTGGTACATCGGCGCAGGGACCAGGATGGTCTGCGGCTGCGACACCGGCAGCCCGAAGTTCTCGGCGAACGGGATCGAAAGCTCCTTGGTCCACACCCCGGGGCGGGTGTTCAGGATGACCTTCGGCGTTCCCGTCGATCCACTGCTGCAGATGCCCATCGAATGCGGCGGGGTGACGAACCGGAAGGGATCCGATGACGCCTTCGCCGCCTCCTCACGCAGGACCGGCCCTGTCCGTTCATCAACCACCACTGCCGCGGCGATCACCGCGAGTACGCGATCGCGTTCCCAGTCCGGCAGATCCCACCGTACGGGCACCGGCGTGGCACCGACCTCCCAGGCGCCAAGCGCGCCGAGGACGAGATCGAACGAGTTGTGCACGGGAAGGGCCACCCGGTCGCCGGCGCCCACCCCGCGGGCGCTCAGGACGCGCGCCCAGCGGCGGGCCTGCTCGTTGAGTTCGCGCCGGTTCAGCTGCTCGGCGCTGCCGTCGCGATGCACGATGACGACCGCAGGGCGTTCCGGATCGGCCTCGGCAAGCTCGTCGAGCCGCTGCCCGATCGGGATACCTTCGGAAATTGCCGCGGCGCCGGACGTTGCCTCCTCCGTCATGAGCGAGCCGCCGCGAGCAGCTCGTCCAGGCCGGTTCGGATGACCTTGCCCATCGCGTTCGTCGGCAGGTGCGGCACGGTCGCCCACACCTCGGGAACCTTGTAGCGCGCGAGCTGGCTCGCGCACACGTCCCGAACGCGGTCGAGGTCGAGCTCTGCGCCAACCGGCTCGACCAGCGCGGCCACGCGCTCGCCGAGACGCTCGTCCGGAACGCCGAAGACCGCTGCGGCAGCGACGTCGGGACACGCGGTGAGCACGCGTTCGACCTCAGCGGGATAGACGTTCGCCCCGCCCCGCACGACCACCACCTTCTTGCGACCGACGATGCGCAGCCAGCCGTCGCCACCGACCGACCCGACGTCACCGGTCAGCGTCGACGTAGCCGATGCTCGCACCGCGCCGTCCTCCCAGCAGCCCAGCATCGGCGTCCACGCTCCCGCCCATGGTCCGCTTCTTGCCGCCTCGAGACCGAGCTCACCTTCACCACCGGGTTCGAGCGCGGCACCGCTCTCGCCGTGGGCGACGACATTCAGGTGCGGGAGAACGCGCCCGCTGGCCGCCGGCTGCCATTCATCGCCGACCGGGTCGATGGAAACGACCGTGGGTGCCTCCGTCAACCCATACGTGGCGCGCACGTGCTGCCCGTGGGCGGAGTGGAAGGTGGCGCGCAACTGGTCCGAACAGTCGCCTCCCCCGCACCAGATATCCGTCAGAGACGACAGGTCAAGGTCAGAACGGCGCGCCAGGTCGTACAGCTGCGCGGGTGCGCCATTCCAGACGGCGATCCGCTCGCGTGTCACCCACTCGGCAATTCCCTCGGCGTCCCGCCGGTCCATGATGACGCAGCATCCGCCGGCTTGTGCGGTCAGCAGCGTCGTCAGCACCAGCATGTTCAGGATCGTCAGAGGAAAGCAGTCGCCCTTGCGCAGGCCCGGACCCCAGCCGCGCGAGGCGACCAGCACCCTCCCGGGTAGCAGCAGGTTGTGCTGGCTGTGTACGACGCCCTTGGGCCGGCCGGTGGTGCCACTGGTGTAGGCGATTGCCGCGGCAGCGTGAGGATTGGTTTGAACCCGGGGCACGTTCGAGGCATTGGTGCAAAGGTCTGACCATTGCTCCATGGTCACGGTCGTGGCATCGGCGAGCTTGCACTCCGGACCGGCAAGAACGACCTGCGGCGCGCAGTCGTCAACCAGCGCACGCTGCTCGGCTTCGGTGAGCGCCTCACCGACTCCGATCCAGACGGCGCCGATGCGCTGAGTCCCGTGGAAGGCGGTGACGATGTCGAGGTCGTTCGGCAGGCACGCTGCTACGCGATCGCCGGGGCGGACGCCGCGGGACCACAGCGCCGCCGCAGCGGCGTCGGCCTGCGCGTCGAGCTGGCGGTAGCTCAGGGATCCGGAGCGGGCCACAACGGCAGGTGCATCCGGGCGGGCGGCGAGCGCCGCGTCGAGCACCTGCGCGATCACGAACGCCCGCCACCTCCTTTTGGCAAACAATAAGAATTCAGGATCGACGGCGTCAACGCGGATCCGATTACATTCGGGTCACGGAGGTGAAGGTGGCAGCGACGAATAGCACGGGCGGCCGGCGCGCCCAGTTCAAGCCACCCCGGATGGCCGAAGTAGTCGCCGGAATACTGCGCGAGCGCATCATCGACGGCGAGCTCACCGACGGCGATTTGCTGCCCAAGCAGGACGAGTTGCTCGAAGAGTTCCGGATCAGCCGGCCCTCGATGCGCGAGGCCCTGCGCATCCTTGAGAACGAAGGTCTGCTGACGGTACGTCGCGGCAATCAGGGCGGTTCGGTCATCGAGGTTCCGACCGCTGAGACCTCGGCTTACACCTTTGGCCTCGTGCTGCAATCGCGGGGCGGCACCATCGCCGACCTCGCGGCGGCCATCCGGCACATCGAGCCCATCGCCGCCGCCCTGTGCGCGAAGCGGGAAGACCGCGAGGAGGCGGTGCTGCCGGTTCTTCGCGCCAGCCTTGACGAGACCGCCGACGCGATCGGCGACGGCGAGCGCTTCACGGCCCTGGCGCGTGCCTTTCACGAGCGGCTGGTGGGCTGCTGCGGCAACGAGACGATGATCCTCACGGTCGGCGCGCTCGAGACCCTCTGGTCTGAGCAGGAGCGCCAGTGGGCAGAGCAGGCGACCTCGGCCGGAACGTATCCGGTCGAGAAGTACCGCAAGGCCGTCCAGTCGGCGCACGAAGCGCTGGTCGCCGCGATCGGCAAGGGTCAGGCCGACAAGGCGAGCCGGCTCGCGGGCCGCCATCTCGAGCACTCGCAGCACTACTCGTTGGAGGGCTCGGAGGCCAAGGTTGTGCGGGCGACCTCGCTGCGTGGCGGCTTTCGGCTCTAGTCACGGAAAACGCCTGAAACCATTGGGTTTTCGGGCGCTGAGCTGCTGCTTCCCTGCTAGACTCGAACACATGGTCGAAGTCGGGTTCGCGGAGAAAGCAGCGCAGGCGCATGCGCTGCTCGGCGAACTCGCCGCCGCGGTCACGGCCGACACGTCCGGGGTGCTGGCAGCCGAAGTGCTACCGGAGATCCTGGGTGCGGTCCGGCAGGGTGAGCTTTTGACCTGCCGGCTGATCGAACGGGTCGATCGTACCGGCACCTTCACCGCCGACGGCGCCGCCTCCACCTCGCAGTACGTGAAGAACCTGTCCGGGGAATCCGGCGCCTGGGCGGGCAGGCGGGTGAAGCTCGGCCGGGCTTTGGTGGACACGATGCCGATGACCGGCAAGGTCTGGCAGGCCGGGCAGCTCGGGATGGATCATGCCCAGGTCATCGCGAATACGATCCGCGGCCTGGGCTATGACCTGGCATTGGATATGGAAGGGTTCCTCGCCGACCATGCCGCCGGGCTCACGGTCGAACAGCTCAAAACGTTGGCCGCGGAACTGCTCGCGGCCGCCGCCCCCGAGCACTCGGATGAGGAAGCCGCGAGGAAGCGGGCGGCGCAGCATCTGAACCTGTCGGAAACGATCGGCGGGATGTGGCGTTTGGATGGCTGGCTTGACCCGGAAGCCGGCCTGATCGTGTCGACCGCGCTGGCGGCGTTCACCCGCAAACCCGATCCCGACAGTGACGTGATGACCGAATCCCCCGGCCACCGCCGCGCCGAAGCCCTCGTGCAGATGGCTCGGCATGCGACTGCTCATGCCGAGGAGTGCAACGGCCAGAGCCCGGGCCGGCACACCCTCATCTTCGGCATGTCGCATGAGAGCCTGCAAGACGGGATCGGTGTCGGCGGCACCCCGGAAGGCCAACGCCTGCCCGCCGCGGTGATCCGGCGGATGGCCTGCGATGCCAACATCATCCCCGCCGTCTACAACAGCCGGTCCCAGATCCTCGACTACGGCCGGTCCACCCGCTCCACCCCACCCGGGTTACGCAGGTTCATCGTCGCAAGAGACGGCGGCTGCACCTTCCACGCCTGTGACCGGCCCGCGTCCTGGAGCGAAGTCCACCACAAAGACCACTGGGTGCACCTCGGACCCACCAACGCCGACAAGCTGCTCCTGCTTTGCCTTCACCACCATCACCAATGCCATGAAGGCGGCTGGACCATCACCATCGGCACCGACAAAGACCGCACCCCCTGGTTTCACCCACCCGACGGCAGGCCACCGCTGAAAGGCCAACGCCGACCCCTCTTCCGCCCCGGCGGCGTATCTCACTGATGCGCACCAGCCACTTGCCGCCGGCCGCCTGCGTCGAAAGGCCTCGCCTGAGGTCTTCGGGCCAATGTGATCAGGCAGGCCGTCCGACACGAAGGACCGCCAGATACCGGCGTGGCACCCGGTCGCCCAGGCGCTCACGAATCCGCTCGGCGACTGCTGCCAGAAGGGGATCGCGCACTTCTGGCTTCAACCGTCGGTACACGGAAGCCGAGCGGAGCAGATCAGCGAAGCCGGCTCCGTCGAACCATTGGACGGCCGGATACCACCGCACCTCTGTGGGGCCGAACCAACGGCCGGGGTCTTCGACACCCACGCCCCAGCCGTCACTTGTCTTGCGGACCTCCTCCTCGAGCGGCGGATGACCCCAATCTGGATTGCCGGGGCAGAAGCGCTCGTGCAAGTCGGCAGTCTCGGCGTACACCTCCAGCTCCCCCGGCCGGCGCACCACAACGTTGCCGATCAGAGCCATCCAACCCGCTGGGTGGAGGAGCGCGTGCGCCTTTGGCCACCCCACGTCGGGATCAACCCAGTGCCAGGACGCGGCGGCAAGGAGAAGATCAAAGTGTTTGCCTTGGCTGTCCCACTCCTCGAAAGTCGAATTCTTCACCTCGACGTTGTCGAAGTTGCCGAGCCGTTGACGAGCGACGGCGGCCATGCCTGACCCCGCCTCGACCGCGCAGATTCGGAAGCCGCGAACTGCCAAAGCGCGCGTCGCCTGGCCGGTTCCGCAGCCCACCTCCAGCACCATGGACCCGTCGTGAATCCCGGTGATCGCGAGCAGGTCGGCGAACAGTTCGTCGGGGTAGTCCGGCCGGACGCGGTCATACAGCTCGGGCACCTCGTTGAACAAGCGGCCTGCTGCACGCCGATCCTGGCCTGCCATCCCCACATCTTCCCTCCGCATGGTCCGTGGCCAAGCAAGACCTGGCTTTGAGCGCTTGTGTCAGAGAAAGGCCGTGCATGACGCCCGGCGCAGAAGAGGTTTTCCTTGCTCGAGTTGAACCCACCGTGCTAGTCATCGGCAGTCGTGGGGCGGATGAACCGCCCCGGTAGCCAACTGGGAGTCCCATGTTCGTCAGCGTGATCCATCGAATCCATGACCCCGAAGGTTTCCAGGCGGCTGAGGCCAGAGCGCTGGAGGCCGGACTCCCGGCACATGTTGCCCTGCCGATCCACGCTGCCACCCCCGACCACCGACTCGGGATCTGTATCTGGGAAGGCGAATCGCTGGAAGCAGTGCGCGAGGTCGTCGAAGGTGCGGTGGGCGCCTGGAGCTACAACGAGTACTCGGAGATGTCCGTCGACGGACTGGCGCCGCAGCTGGCGTAACTGGCTGCGCCGCTGTCCGCGCGAGCCAACCTTCTATCTTTGTTATGTTAGCGCCGTCGCAAGCCAGCAGCGGGGCGGAGGTGGCGGGTGAAGGCGGAGGCCGCCGGTCCCCCGGTCTCCACGGTCGATGGCCCTGGCCCGTTGACGCTCGGCGGCTTCATCGAGCAGGTCTGTGCCGAGCACGCGCGCCGGGAGGCGCTGGTGTTCGACGATCCGCTCCGCGACGGCGTGACGGTGCGCTGGACCTATCGCCAGCTGCTGGACGAGACGCGAGCGGTCGCGCGCTCGCTGCTCGCGTCCGGCGTGCGGCCGGGCGATCGGGTCGCCGTGCTCATGGCAAACCGGCCGGAGGCGGTGGCGTCGTTCTTCGGCGCGGCGATGGTCGGAGCCGTCGTGGCTCCGCTGTCGACGTTTGCGACTGGCCCCGAGCTCGCTCAGTTGCTCGAGCTGGCCGAGCCCGCGATCCTGCTGGCGCAAACCCGGATGGGGCGCCGTAGCTTCGTCGCCGATCTCGAACCGGCACGATGCCGGCTGGTCTTCGCCGACCTCGACTGGGTCGAGTTCCTGCGCGAAGGCGCCGGGGTGCCGGCCGAAGAGCTCGCGAGAGTGAGTTCCGCGGTGACCCCGGACGACGACGGGCTCATCATCTTCAGCTCCGGCACCACGGCACAGCCCAAAGGGGTGGTGCACGTCCACCGGGCGCCGACGCTGCAGTTCTGGGTGCAGCGCGCCATCTTCGGCCGCACCCCGAAGACGCGGCTCTGGACCGCTCTGCCGATGTTCTGGACTGCCGGCATGAACACCGCGATGGGCGCGACCCTGGCCGCCGGTGGGTGCTGGGTGATGCAGGAGGGTTTCGATCCGGGACACGCGCTGGTCCTGATGGCGCGCGAGCGCGTCACCGAGCCCTACACGCTGCCGCATCAGGCGCGGGCGCTGGAGGAGCAATCCGGCTGGGAGTCGGCCGACCTGTCGTCCCTCCGCGAGGTGTATGGCAAGTCCGTCTTCACGCGCCATCCGTCGGTGCACGGTGATCCGGCCTGGCAGACCCCGGTCGGATGGGGCATGTCGGAGACGTGCGCCTTCATCTCGGCCCATCGCAGCGACGCGGGACGCGAAGCCGTCCGCCGCAGCCTCGGCGCGATCCTCCCCGGGGTTCAGTTGAAGGTGGTCGACCCCGACTCGGGAGCCGTGGTGGAACGCGGCACCGAAGGTGAGCTGCTGGTGCGCGGGCCCGTACTCATGCGCTGCTATCTCGGCAAGACACCCGCTGAATGTTTCGACGCCGACGGCTGGTTTCACACCGGCGACGTCGGACACCTCGACGAGCGCGGCGAGTTGCACTGGACGGGGCGCCGTACCGAGATGATCCGAACGGGAGGTGCGATGGTCTCCCCCGCCGAGATCGAGGTCCAGATGCGCGCTTGCGGGCAGGTGCGCCTTGCCCGCGTCATCGGCATGCCAGATGAGCGCCTCGATCAGATCGCCGTCATGTGCGTCGAACTGACCGAAGGCGCCGAGGCAACTCCCGAGTCATTGCAGGCGTTCTTACGCGAGCGGGTCGCTACCTACAAGGTGCCGAAGCGGGTGCTCATCTTCGGCGCGGGCGAGATTCCACTGACCGCCAGCGCGACCAAGGTGCGTGACGACGACCTGCGACTGCTGGTGTCGGCACGGCTGGAGGGCGCTGATCCTGCGAAGGTGTCCGATGCTTCCTGACGGCGGGCGAGAGCGAGAGCAGAGCGAGGGGCCGCGATGAGCGAAGAGCCGGCAGACGATCTGGATGTCTCCGACCTGGCGCGACACATGGGCGTGCCCATCATGCCGGGGCAGCTGAAAGAGCCTGTCGCGGTGAACGACATCCGCCGCTGGGTGCAGGCGATGCACTATCCCAACCCGCTGCACTTCGATGAGTCGTGGGCGGCGCAAAGCCGGTTCGGCGGCTTCGTGGCGCCGCAGTCGTTCACGGTCGCCACCGACACCAGTCACGGCTGCGCGCCGGCGCAGGTCGGTCGCATCCCGAATTCGCATCTGGTGTTCGGTGGCGACGAATGGTGGTTCTTCGAGGGTCGAATCTTCCCGGGCGACAAGCTGATCTGCCATCGTCAGCCGTTCGACTACAAGGTGAGCAATACCGGTTTCGCCGGGCCGACATGCTTCCAGCGTGGCGACACCCTCTACATCAACCAGCGCGGCGAGCGGGTCGCACTGCAACGCTCGACGGCCATCCGCTACCGGGTCAAGGCAGCGACGGAGCGAAAGCACTACGACGCCGAGCGCGGCGAACCGGAATGGAGCAGCGAGCAGCTCGACACGCTCGAAACGACCCGGCTCGCGTTCATCGACCAGATCCAGGCGCTCGGCCATGACAAGCGGCTGCTGTCGAGTGTGAACGTCGGTGACGAGCTGGCGCCGCAAGCCATGGGGCCGCACAGCCTGGCGAGCTTCACCACGGAATGGCGCGCCTACCCGATGACGACATGGGGTGCCATGGCCAAAGGTCCGACCTCGGTACGAGGCGAAGACCTCGGCTACACCAGGGAGATGGCGGGTCACGAGGGCGATCGCAACCTCGAACGCACCAATCCCGAGAAGACCGACGGTGCGTACTACGGACCTTCCCGCGGACACCTGCAGCCGCAGTGGGCCCAGCACATCGGAATGCCGCGCGGGTACGGATACGGCGCATCGATGGGTGCCTGGGTGCTGGACTACGTGGCGGCCTGGGCGGGCGAGTGGGGTCACATCTACCACGCCGACATCAAGTACCGCAATCCTGCGCTGACCGGCGACGCCACCTTGATCACCGGTGTGGTGACCGGCATTCGTGAGGAACGCCGGCGGGTCCACGTTGCCGACATCGACGTGCTCGTGCGCAATCAGGACGACAGCGTGCAGGCGAAGGGCGTCGTCTCGGTTCAGCTGCCGCTGGCTTGACGCGGATGGACTACGAGCTCGGTCCGGACGCCGACCGGCTGCGCGGCGAACTGCGGGCCTTGGTCCAGGCGCACATCCCGGCGAACTTCCTCGGCGCGTTCACCGATGATCCGGCCGATCTCGAGGTGACGCAGGCGTTCTGCCGGCTACTCGCAGCGCAAGGGCTGCTGTGCTTGGCCTGGCCGGAAGAGTTCGGCGGGCGAGGCGGCTCCGTCTGGGAACAGACCGTGGTACGCGAGGAGATGTGGGCGCATCACGAGCCGCGCGGCGCGCAATACATGGGTGTCAACTGGGTCGGCCCGACCATCATGCGGCACGGCACCGCCGCACAACGCGACAGGCACCTTCCGATGATCGCCCGCGGCGAAGTCATCTGGTGCCAAGGATTCAGCGAGCCTGACGCAGGCTCGGATCTCGCATCGGTGCGCACCACGGCCCGCCGCGACGGCGACGCCTGGTACATCTCCGGTCAGAAGATCTGGACCTCGTATGCCTCGATGGCGCAATGGTGTTTCCTGCTCGCCCGGACCTCTCGCGAGGAACGCAAGCAGCAGGGCCTGACCATCTTCCTGGTGCCGATGCACGACCCAGCGATCGAGGTTCGGCCGATCGCCAGCATGATGGGTCCGCATCACCTCAACGAGGTCTTCTTCGACAGCCTGCGCGTGACCGACGACGACGTGCTGGGGGAAGTCGGCGGGGGCTGGGCAGTCGTTCAGGAAGTGCTGGCGTTCGAGCGAGTCGGCATTGCCCGCTACGCCCGTTGCGAGAGGCTGCTGCAGGCTGCCCCCGATGCTCTCGGCGAGCAGTGGACTCGGCTGCCGTCGCAGCTGCGCGAGCGTTGGATGCGCATGCTGGTGCATGCCCGCCGCGCCCGGCTGCTGGCGTATCGCGTTGTTGCGCTTCAAGCCGCCGGCGAGGTCAGGCCCGAGGATGCAGCGGCGTATCGGATCGCCGTGACTCGCCTCGATCAGGACAGCGCGGGCGTGCTCACCGAAATCGCCGCTTACGCACCGGCTTCACCGGAGGGTGAGCGGTTCCGCCTTGAAGCGGCTGACCATGCCGGCTACTCGATCGCTGCCACCATCTCGTCCGGAAGCAGTGACATGCAACGGATCCTGCTCTCCCGCGCGCTGCTGGCGAGCCGATGAACATCGAGCTTTGCGACGAGGCCACCTCGTTCGGGGCAGCCGCGCTGCGCGCCTTCGGCAACGCAGGCGGCGACGGGTTGGTTCAGGCCGCGGAGAGGGATCCGGGCTGCCGTGCTTCCCTTGTCGAGCCCGTACTGACGGGCCTGGGCGCCTGGGATCTGCAGCCCTACGAATCCGCTGACGAGCTCGAGGCTGCGGCTGCGCTGTGCCGCAGCGCCGGGTGGTGGGCCCTGCCGTATCCGGTGGCCGAACGCCTGGCTCGCCCGGCTGATCTCGACGCGGATGGGCTCATCGTCGTCGGTGAGGGGCGCATCGCCGGCGCGGTCAGCGGGCTCGATTTGCGTTGGGCCGCAACGGATCTCAGTGGGTGCCGCTACACCGCCGTGCCGGCAAGCGGCGAGGCGACGGCCCGGGCGGCGCAGTTCGTCGTCGACCTCGACCTGACACCGGCGGGCTCCGGACCGGTCCTGGCAGCCGCACTCGGCCTGGTGCTCAGCTGCTGGACATTGCTCGGAATGCTCGACAGGGCAATGACTTTGACGCGCGAGCACGTGTTGTCGCGCGAGCAGTTCGGACAGCCGCTGGCGCGCTTTCAAGGCGTTCAGTTCCAGCTCACCGACGCCGAGGTGGAGCGGGCCGGCGTCTACGAGTTGGCCAGCTACGCCCTGTGGAGCATCGCAAACCGGCGGCCAGACGCCGTAGCAGATGCCCTCGCGTTGCGCTTGGCCGCGCTCGAGGCTGCTGAAGCCGTGCTTCGCGTCAGCCATCAATTGCATGGCGCGATGGGCTTCTGCGATGAGTCGACGCTGTCGTGGGTGTCGCGCTACAGCCGGCCGCTACGGCAACTTCCCTGGGGCATCGCCGGGACGCTCGATCAGCTCACCCGCACGGCAGGACGAGGCGGGATCGCAGGGCTGTTTCGCGCCGGCTAGCACCGCTCAGTTGGGAGCCGACAAGCTGACGACGACCGCGCTGGCGGACCGCGCCACGCTCACACGCGGATTGGCTCCTGTGCGCAGCCCGAGCACGTAGCCCACATGTCCCTGATAATCCTCGAAGCGGGCCACCTCGATGACGTTGCTCGTGGTGGTCGGATAGAACACGATCGGGCTGGTGTTGAGGCTTCGGGCGCCATGAGCTACGGCCACGTTCATGGTCACCACGATGAACGCCTTGCCATCGACGTAAACCGGCTTGCCGTTGGGCGTGGTCGGCGGCGCGTCGACGTAGCGCGCGCTTCCCCCGGAAGGGGCGCCCTGCTGAAAGAGGAAGGTGACGGTGTCAATCGCAGCGGGGGTGTTGTGGGCGGCGCTGATGCCGACGAGGGTGTGCTGATTCGGTACCAGGCAGGACGTGCTCGCAGCAGTCACGGCCACCACGACGCCAGCCATGGACAGCGTCCGCTTCCTCATCGACGCTCCTCACGTGCGCGCTCACCCGCAGCGCGACCCCCCGGAGGTGGCGCTGTCAGTCTGGGTGAAGCGGACGGGCGTCGCGGCCGAAACGGCAGAAGGGCTGAGTTACACCCGTTTGGAGCATCAGCCGGTCAAAGCGGTGCTGGCCTGACCGGTGCGCACGGTCAGGAAGGTCATACCGTCGACGCCTGCGGTGAAGCCGTACTCGTGGCCGGCTTCGAGGACCATCGAGTCGAGCGGTCCCAGGGTCGGGCCGCCGTCCAGCAGCGTGAGCGAACCGTCGACAACCATGATGAGCTCGTTGTGGTCATGCCGATGGACCGGCACCGTGTAGCCGGGCGGAAACCAGGAGACCTGCGAGTAGAAGCCGCCTTCGCCGCGAGCCAGGTACTTACGCCGGGCACCGCTGCGTTGCGCGGCCTCGACCAGCGCCGGGTCCACGTTCGACGTCGTCTCGTCGGGATACTCGATCTGCTCGACCAGAAAGAAACTTGCGCTCATGAGGCGGACCCTAGACCTGCGGGCCGGTCGGCAGGCTGCTGGTCATGCCCTCGACGATCGGCCGGCACCTACCCTTGCCGGATGGGCGGCACGCGGGCGATCACAGGCTCCAGCGTGACCTCCGCGTGCCCTGGATGCGGACTGTTCCTCGCCCGAACGCACTCGTAGGCCGCCCGCCGTGCTGGAGAGCTACCGACCGGCGCACCGGACGGTGCGGAAGTGGCTTCGCGACGCGAGCTGCTCACCAGCTTGACGCCACGGCCAGCCCGGCGAAGTTCGGCCAAAGCCCGGGGTCGATGTCGTCGCCCACGAGGTCGACCAAGATGCGCACGTCGTCGGCGTAGAAGCGCGGCAAGGCCTCCACGAGGTTGGGATCGATCGAAACGGGCGGACCCGACCGCGCATTGCGCGGGACGGAGAACTTGTCCTGCTCGGGCTGAACCGCGGGATCCAGGCCGAGAAACGCGAAGGTCCTGGCCAGCATCGCAGCCGGCTCCCGGTGGCACCGCTCGAGCTGCAACACCAGAACTTGCTCTCGGGGGAAGTGCTTGAACAGCAGCTGCAGCTGGCGGGCGTAGAGCCCACGCTCGATGGCGTTGTTGACGACGTCGGCATCGACGGGGCCCAGGTGCGTTGCGGCGTGCCAGACCCCGGAGTGGAAACGCTCCACCGGATCGCGAAGCAGCACCATAATCCGCGCATCGGGAGCCGCCCGGCGCAGCAGCGGGGGCGTCCAGGGGTCGTACATGTAGCGCGGGGTCCACTCGCCGCAGAACATCCCGGGCGGACGCATGAAGAGCTCGGCGTACGCGCGCCCGTCACGTTCGTCGTAGCCCCCGCGCCAGAACTTGTCGAAGAAGTGCAGCTCTTTCCCGCCCAGACCGAGGGGATGCACCGCCGGGTGCTCCTCGATCAGCCGGTGCCACCACGAGGTACCGGCCCGTTGCGCGCCTACCCCGACGTAGTCAGGCGCTCCACCCCGGCGGCCCAGCGCGAGCGCGGGCACCCGAGCTTGAGCCCGGCGCACCCTGGAGCGCACCGGACCGCTGACAGCCGCCCGCAGGCCCTTCTGCTGGCGCTCGTCACCCCTCATACGCGCCAAGAGACGCGCTGGAGGGGGCGCACCGGCGCTCCGCGCAAACACGGTCCACACATAGAAGATAAGGGGAACACATCTTCGTTCCAAGGAAAGTCACCTGATCGGAGGATTCTGCAACACGTCGGTAACGCACCTAGCCCAGCCGGCTCGCCAGCGCCGCCACCACTGGTGGACCGAAATCGGCCATATGCGTGATGCCGTAAGGCAGCCCATGACGCAGCGCCCACCAGGCTGTCTGGAGGTGTGACGCCCCCGAAGCGGGTCGTGGCCGGGCCAATCGCGAAGGCGGTGCCAGACCGGCGGCGTGAAGCAGTTCTCCAGCGGCGCAAGCAATGCCACGGTGTCCCGCGGGGCTGGGGTGGATGCGGTCAGCCGCCCACCCGCCCCGAGACGCCAGCACCGGCACCTGCGCCAGATCCAGCACACGTACCTCGGTTCCGCCGTCCGCCGCGGCGTCGACCGCGTCGTTCACCACCGCCAGGCGGCGCGCGATCGCCGCGCGAAGGCGGCCTCGCAGTCCGAGCACCGTTGCCGGATCATGCAACCGCCCGAGCACCACCGCGGCACCCCAACCCTGGGCAGTCGACACCGTCAAGGACAGCTCTTGGCGAATGCGATCCTCATCGAAGCCTGCCCGGCAGATGTCATTGAGCCCGGCTATGAGCACGATCACCGCATCGCGCGCCTGCTCCGCGGCGACGCGTGGCAGTTGCATTTGCCGAACGTCCGCAATCCTCGCCCCCGCTGCCGCCAGACTGCGCACCTCGATGCCGGGTGTCGACCGGGCGAGCAATGCCGGCCAGGTCTGCTCGTCGGGCACCCGAACGCCGACCCCACGCCCGCACGTCAGGCTGTCTCCGAGCACGCAGACCGCGGTCATGCGGCCAGCCGCTCGAGCCGCGAGCGGTGCACCGCGAGCATCCCGTCGACCGTGGCCTCCCACGAATAGGCTTCCGCGCGGCGGCGCGCGGCCTTGCGTAACGGTTCGGCGGGCTCGGCGAGCAGTTCCTGGACCGCATCAGCAAAGGAGAAGCCGCATCCGGCGCTGACCCGCCCCGCGTCCGCGATGATCTCCGGCAGCGCAGAGCGCCAGTTGACGACGGCGGGGGTGCCGCACGAAAGCGCTTCCAGAGCCGCCAATCCGAACGTTTCCACCGGGCCGGGTGCCAGGGCGAAGTCCGCCGCCCGGTACAGGTCGGCCAGCTCACGGCGGGAGGCGACGAAGCCGAGCCAGGTGATCGGCAGCCCGGCCGAGGCCGCCTGCAGTTGCCGCCGCAGCGGTCCGTCGCCCGCGACGACCAGGCGTACCTGCACGCGGCGGCGCACGAGCTCACGTACCGCCTCCACAGCAATCTCAGGCTGTTTCTCCCGTGACAGTCGGCTGGCCATGACGAGCAGCGCGCCACCGGCACCGCCGGTCGGCACGAAGCGTGGCCGGAACGCGTCAGGGTCCACCCCCAGCGGCACGATGACCACATTGCTCACGCCGGCTCGGCGGAACTCGTCAGCCGCCCATTCGGTGGTGCAGATGATGGTGTCGAAGGAACGGGCCAGCGCCCCGTTCGAGCGGTCCGCCCAACGCTTGAGCGGCAACCGCGCGGGCAACCATTGATTGAGCCACCGGTCGAGCCTTTCGTGGCTGACCGCCAGAGCCGGAATCCCGTTGGATCGCGCCCATACACCAAGTCCGCGCAGGGTCGTACGGTCGTGCACCTCCAGCACGTCGGGGCGAAGGCTCGCCAGTTCACGTTGGATCCGCCGCACGTCGAGCAGCACCCGGTAACCCGTCCCGGCAAGCGCCGGACCGCGCAATTGGATCTCGGTGCCCCAGGCGTGGTCCACGTGCTCGTCGGCTTTGCCGGGGACGAGCTGCACGACCTCATGCCCCTGCCGCGCGTAGCCGTGCGCCAGATGTCGCAAGGTCGTCCGCAGCCCGCCGGACGTCGGGCTCACGAAGTTGGCAACCTGAACGATCCTCACGCGACCTCCCTGTAATGCTCCTGCGCGCACTCGAGGTGGTAGCGGCGGGCAAATCCGGCCAGGTCGGTCTGGTACACCGCGATCGACGGGACACCGAGCCGGCGGGCAGCAGCGGCGCCTTGTGCCCCGAGCCGGGCCGGCGAGGCCAGGTGGACGACGTGCGGAGCGAACTCGCGCAAGGTGGCCGTCATCTCACGGAAGCGCATTGCCAGGCGGAAATCCCGGTAGCCGCACATCGGGATCGAGGGTGTGCGAACGACCGGCACTCCGGCCCATTCGGTGGGGCCCGACCCCGGAGCGACCACGAGCGCTTCGTGGCCTTGGCGGTGGAGCTGTTCGCAAACGCGAAGGACCGAATTGGTAACGCCATTGATCTGCGGGAGAAACGACTCGGTGACGATCGCCACGCGCATGTCCTCAGCATGCGGTGGGGTGTTCGGCAGGCCGGCCACGTGAGGGCGTAGGTCACGTGAATGCTCCCGTAACACCTCCTGAAAATGCCTCGGGCCGGCCACCCCTCGAGGGAGCGGCCGGCCCGATATCGAGCACCGTGCCATCAATGGCGCGTCGCGTACCTACCTGTCGTGGTGGGCAGGACCGTGGCAGCGTCCGGTGCCCGAGTCGGTGTAGGAAAGGACGCTGGCATCCTGACCCGGCCCGGCCGCCGCGGGATTGAAGCTGTAGCTGTAGCCGTTATGGCCCAGTGTCAGCTTCAGGACGCCGAAAGCGGTGTCTTCTCCGGTCACCACGTGCTCGGACTGAAGCGCCGTTGGCGTCGAGAGTGTGTCGAGATCCTCGCCACCGGTGCCCACGGTGAACTGTGTGATGCCCTTGTGCGTGTCGACCTGACCGCTAGGGTTCATCGGCTGGAAGCGGGCGTAGACATGCTCATGTCCGTTCAGCACGACGTCGGCGCCATTCTGGTACAGCAGCTTCCACCAGGTGTCAGCAGCGCCGCCCTCCGTCGAGGCGAAGGCGGTGTAAGGGGCGCTTCCCGAGCTGCTGGTCGCGCTGAACGTGGGCTGATGCCAGTAGGCAAGGGTGCAGGCGTTGTGGTTCGAGGCGAGATCCTTCGCCAACCACTGGGTTTCTTGACCGAGCACACCAGTTGTCGGATCGCAACTGTTGCCGAAGGCCGGCGATGCGCATTCCGCGTTCAACGAGATGATGTGCCAGTCACCGAGGTTGTAGGAGTACCAGCCCTGGTTGTAGTCGCCAGCCTGACCTTGCGGCCGCACGTTGCCGTTCGCGTCGGTGCCGTTGAAGTAGGCGAAGTAGCCGGCGCCGTTCTGGCCGGCTTCGTTGTCACCGTGCTTGGTGTACGCGTAGTACTCGTGGTTTCCGGGGGCTGGGCGCTCGAGGAACTTGAACGCACCGTAGGTCTTGTCGAACGACGCTTGGAAGTCACTGAGCTTGCCGACCTGATACTGCTCGTCTCCCATCAGCGCGACCAGATCCGGGTGCATGCTTTCGACCTGGTTGGCGGTGGCGTATTCGGCCGGGAATCCACCGATCCCGGCGGATCCGCACTTCAGGCTCGCGGGGTTCGCCGCGTTCTCCGGATTGTCAGGCTCGCAGGCAATGTCGCCGACCGCAGCGAGGACCGGCGCCGGCCCACTGGAGGCGTAGGGCCAATCGTTGGGTGATGGATGGTCCGCACCGAACACGGTCCCGGTCAGCAGTGCGACGCCGAGTACTCCCGCGGCGGCGATGCTGACGGTACGGCGTGGGAACGCACGCATGAGCCTTCCTCTCCGGGCACGTCGGGCGCGTACCCAGGCAGCAACCTAGGGATCTGCTGTGAGAACGGGGCCACCGTGAGACGTCGCTCAGTTGAACGAAAAGCCAACGATCGCCGTCGGTTCGGTGGGGCCGCCGTCGCGGTGCGGGCGACGTCGCGAGCTTGACCGTGATGATCATCGGAACCTAGAGTCCGCACATGCTGCTCGAGCGCTTGGACCTGTCTCCAACCGAGTTCCAGGAGATCTCGGGCTGGGAGATCAAGCCCGAGGGCGCATGCAAGGGCGACAGCTGCGTGCCGCTTCCGGACGGCCCCTTTGACGTCGGTGTGACGGCCGAGCGCCTGGGGATGGCTCTCGTCGCCGAGCCGGCGGAGCAGATCTGGGCGTTGGGTCCGGAGTCGGTCTCCGGGCGGGCACTCACGAGCACCGATGCGTCAGACTTCGCCCTGCCGGACCTCGACGGGAACGAGTTCCGGCTGTCCTCCCTGCGTGGGCAGAAGGTGCTACTCCTGGCGTGGGCGCCGTATTGAGGCTGCCGCTGGGACCTGCCCGGGTGGCAGGCAGTGCGCGAGGAGTTCCACTCGTCCGGCTTCGAACTGGTTGACGTCTGCCTGGAAATGGGAGGCGCCGACATCGCTCGCCGCTGGGTCGACGAGGCCGGTTCGACACATCCGTCTCTGCTCGACCAGTCCCACGTCATGGATTCCCGCTTCGGGGTCACCAACATCCCGATGGTGCTCTGGATCGACGAAACGGGCACCATCGTTCGCGGTCCGGAGCCGGCTACTCCTCCTCCCATTGGCGCGACCGCCGAAGGCATGGTGCAGCTCGTCGGCGATGGCGAGCAACGCACGAAGTACCTCGAGCGGCTTCGTGACTGGGTCGCGAGAGGATCCGAAAGCCGCTACGCCCTGGGCGCCGACGAGGTGCTCGAACGGTCGAAGCCGAGCTCGCCGGCCATCTCGCAAGCCGCCGCGCATTTCGAGCTGGCTCAGCACCTCTACCGCAGCCAGGGATTGAGTGACCTGGCGTTGAAGCATTTCAACGCCGCTCACGCGCTGCAGCCGGAGAACATCACCTACAAGCGGCAGGCGTACTCGGTCGTCGGGGTGGAGCGCTCCGGAGACGAGGATTGGGGACGGTTCCGCCAGGCCCCCGAGGAAGGCGAGGACTGGCCATTCGTCTCCGACTTCAATCGTGACCTGATCGCCTATCAGCCGGAGCTGGCGAAGTTGCTCGGCTTGACGTGAGCTCAGGCCGTAACGCCGCCATCGACGGCAACGATCGAGCCGGTCATGTAACGCGCTTCGTCGGAGGCGATGAACGCGATAGTGGCGGCGACGTCCTCGGGCTCACCCATGCCGAGCGGGCTCCGGGCGGCGCCAACCGCGAACCTGGGATCCGACGCCGGCGCTGACTGCATCAGGCCGGTGCGGGTAGCGCCGGGAAGGACCGCGTTCACGCGGACGCCGTGCTCGGCAACCTCGAGCGCCAGCGCCTTCGTCAGCAGGTGAACCCCGGCCTTCGACGAGCAGTACGCCGTGCGGTAGGCACGGCCGTTGACGCCGAGCCGCGATCCGGTGTTGACGATGTTGCCGCCGGTGCGCTTGAGCGCGGGCAGCAACGCCTGGCACATCAGGAAAGTCCCGGTGAGGTTGATGCCGATGACCCGCTGCCACTCGGCGAAGGCCAGCTCCTCCAACGGTCCGGCGGAAACAACGCCGGCCACGTTGCACAACACGTAGGGGTCGCCCAGATCTGCGATGAGCCGCCGGGTGGCTGCATCCACCTGCTCGGGATCGCTGATGTCACAGGCATATCCGGTGGCATGACCCCCGCTCGACGCGATGCGATCCGCGGTCTCGTGCGCGCCGCTCTCGTTCACGTCAAGGCACGCCACCCGAGCGCCTTCTTCGGCGAATCGACCCGCAGCAGCTCGGCCAATACCGGAAGCCGCTCCGGTCACGACAACCGCCCTGTTCTCGAAACGACGCATCGATCGAGCATAGGAGGCCGCCTGGTGACGATGTTCAGGTGCCGAGCAGAGAGACGTAGTCGGCTCGTCGCAGATCGCCGTTGGTCAAGGTGCCATCGGCTCGAGCGACCTGCACCCGCTTACCGTCGACCAGGACCCGCAAGGCATCGACCCCGGACCGCGCCGTAACCGTGTAGACGAGTTGCGCCAAGGCCAGCGCCTGCTCGTGACTGGAAATGGCGCCCAGGCCAGACGTGAGATCGACGACGGCGGTCTGGCCGTCCATCGCAACCCGGTGCAGGCGCAGGCTTCCGGGAAGTGCCGAGCGAAGTCCGTGGCCCGCATCGGCGGCCGTCGGTCCGTTCAGCAATGCCTGCACGGTCCGCAGCAGCGTCACCGGATCAGGCACCGCCCGGTGGGAGATGACCACCTTTTCACCGCGAACGAAAAAGATGTTCGTCAGCCGGGTCACGGGTCCCGCGAGCGACGTCGCCCGCGGACTCGCAGCCGTCGCCAGCTCGTGCGGATGCGATTGCGTCGTGACGCCGCAGCCGAAGGTCGCCAAGACCGCGACGACGCACGGCAGGCATCTGCGACGAGAGCGAAGCGAAATCACCCGCCGGCAGGACCCGTCTTGGACAGCGGCAAGCTCTCGCCTGCCGGCGACGCCGGCTCGCCTTCGTGAACGGGAAACTCGGCAACGAGCCGCGCGCCACCGAGCGCGGCGTCCTCGACACGAATGCTGCCGGCGTGCAGCCGCACGGTCTCACGCACCAGGGCCAGGCCGAGCCCGGCTCCTCCACCCTCGCCGCGCCGCCCACCCGTACTCGCGCGGTAGAAGCGATCGAAGACGCGCCTCCTTTCGTGGACAGGGATGCCCGGGCCGTCGTCCTCGACCCATAGCCGAAGGATCGAACCCGACGCCGGGTCCAGCCGATCGAGCCCGATGGCAACCTCCGAAACGGCGTAACGACCGGCATTGTCGAGCAGGTTGACGATCATGCGCTCCAGCCGGCGCTTGTCGCCGAGAATGCAGGCACTGATTGCCCTCGCGTCGACTTCGATCGCCACCGCCGGCGTGATCGACGTGAGCCGCTCGGCCCGTAGCACGATGTGGGCGACGCAGACGGGCTCCAGGTCGGTCGCGGTCCCGGCGTCAATGCGACTGATCTCCAGGAGGTCTTCCACCAGCCGATGGAACCGGCTCACCTCGCTCGAGAGCAGGTCCAGCGCCGACCGACCGCGGTCGGACAGCTCATCGCGTCGACCTTCCAACACCGATAAAGCTGTGGACACCGTGGTCAGCGGTGACCGCAACTCGTGGCTGACGTCAGCCGTGAAGCGCACTTCGCGATTGATTCGCTGCTGGAGTGCGTCTGCCATGTCGTTGAAGGCCGAAGACAGCTTCGCCAGCTGGCGATCGGGTGACGATCCCATCCGGGCGTCCAGGCGACCCCCGGCGATTTCGCGGCTGGTGTCCGCCAATCGGGTGAGCGGCAGCAGCAGCCGGTGGCTGGTCCACAAGCCCGCCGCCGCACCGGACAGCGTCACGATGCCGGCAACAATGACCAGAACGCCGCTCAGCGTGTGCAGCGTCGAGTTCAACTCATCCAGCGAGGCGATCTCGTAGTACTGGGCATGGGCCTCCTTCAGCGGCAAACCGATGACGAGCACCGGGCCCGCGTCGATCGTGATGCGCTGATGCTCGCCCGTGCCGCTGATGACGTGCTGCCGCAACTCGCTGGGGAGATCATCGGGTCCGATGCCGACGGCCGAGGTGTACCACTGATCGTCATAGTGGAGCAGGTTTTGGGTGCCGTCGCCCAGCCGGATCCCGGCGAGGACCGTCGCCACCTGCGTGCCGCGCGTCGTCAAGCCGTCGATGATGGCGTCAGCGTGGGTCTGGGCCGCGTGTTCTGCACTTCGTTCACGCTGATCGAGCAGGTAGCCGCGGGTGACCGTGAAGCTGGCCGTAGCCAGCGCCAGGCACAGGATCAGCGCACCGAGAGCAAAAGTTGCAACCAACCTGACGCGCAGGCCGACCCGGCGCAGGGGCGACCTCATACCTGCAGCTTGTACCCGAGCCCACGGACTGTCACGACATGGTCCGGATGCGCCGGATCCTGCTCGATCTTCGTGCGGAGCCGCCGCACGTGCACATCGACGATCCGGCCGTCTCCCAGGTAGTCGTAACCCCAGACGTGCTCGAGGAGCGCCTCGCGGCTGTAGACGCGGCCGGGCGCGGACGCCAGCTCGCACAGCAGGCGGAATTCGGTCTTCGTCAGGTGAACGGGGCGGCCGTCGCGGCTCACGGCACCGCCAGCCGGGTTGATCGAGAGCGAACCGATGTTCAGGGTCTCGTCGCCGGAGGCAACACGCCCCCGGCGGCGCAAGGCCCGCAGCCGCGCTGTGAGCTCAGGCATGGCAAAGGGCTTCGTCACGTAATCATCGGCACCAGCTTCCAGGCCGGCGACCACATCGCTCGTGTCGTTGCGCGCGCTGACCACGACGATCGGCACGTCACTCAGTCGGCGCATCCGACGGCAACACTCGAAGCCGTCCATGCCCGGCAACATCAGATCGAGCAGTACCAGGTCCGGCTCCGACACCGCCACCATGCCGAGCGCCTCTTCCCCGCTGGCCGCGGTGGAGACGCCGTACCCCTCGTCTTCCAGAGCCATGCTCAGAGCTGCGCGGATCCGCTCATCGTCTTCAACGATCAAAACAGGAACGCCCACGAAGAACCATCTTGCCGCACGACCATCAACCTCGCCCGAATATCTCCAGCAAGGCGGTCCGGCTGGTTCCGGCGCAGACGAGGAAGCTCACCCCGCACGGCAGCTTGGACGCCTTTCGACAGCAGTCCGAAGCTGCAGAGATCCCGTCGTCCGTGAAGCCCGTGATCTCCCGCAGATCTACCCGGATGTGCGTGAGACCACCGTCGGCCAGACTGTCTACTGCGGCCAGCAGGCTCTCACCGTTGGCACCGTCAAGGCAGCCGTGAAGGGAGACTCGGGCGGCGGAGTCGATATCCCCTTCGCGGCCCACCCGCACTCGTGGACCGTGCTCGAGGAGCTTCCCGTTTCCGCGTGACATGACTCAAACATCGCAGCCTCGTACGGTCGAAAGCTTTGCGAGGTCATGACAATTTCATGACAAGAATCAGCACGGAACCGTCACAGTTTCGGTCCAGCAATCGTCATCACCGTCGGCGACCCTTGGTTTACCGCGAGTCTCCCCATGCGACGGAGGTCCAACCCCATGGCGTCTGCTGGCGCAAGCCCGACCGTGCTCCTCGAGGTTCACGGAGATCTCGACCAGACCCGGGTCGCAAGAATGCGCGAGTCGATCTTCTCCGCCGCCGCATCGTCGCCCGACCGCATCGTCCTCGACATGGCCGACGTGAGCTTCGTCGATGCCTCTGGCCTGCGGACTCTCATTGCCGCCCGGCGGCGCTGCGCCGCTGCCGGCATGGACTTCGCGCTGCGCCGGCCGAGCCATGCCGTGCGCCAGATGCTTTCGCTGACCCGGTTGGAGAAGGTCTTCGACGTCGAGCACGAGCTCGTCGCGTAAGCACGGGCGACGGGCCGGTCAGCCGATCACGATCGTCCACGCGGCGAAGACGCTACCGGCGTTGTCGGTCGTTGCCGTCAGCCCTCCTGCGCTTCCGGCACTTGCCGCACCACCGTCCGAGACGAGCGAGTCGATGCGGCCGCCGCCCGACCCGTAGGCAGTGGATCGCACGTTCTGGCCGGACGGCGCCGCCCAGCTGTTGACGCTGGAGGACTTGACGGTCCAGACCGACAGGACGACATCGCCGCTGGAAGGCACCGTCGCGACCGGCGTCTGGTAGGTCGTAGCGCTTCCGGCGGTGACCCGGTTCGCAGCGGTGACAACCGGATTGGCTGTGCTGGTGCCGGAATAGGCGAGCAGCTGAACCGTGCCGTGAACGATGGCCGGGAAGCCGACGCTGACGGTCGTGCCGTGATCGGTGGCGGTAGCGACCCGCTGCCAGATCGTCGTGGTGAGCGCTGAGTTCCAGCTGGCCGTGTCCACCAGGATCCAGCCGGCCGGGGCGGTCAACGGACCACCCGTGGCCCCCGTAGCAATCAGGATCAGCCCGTCACCTTCGGCGACATTCGACGGCACGGTCACCGTCTCGCTCGTGCCGTTCCCGTCCGTTGCAGCTGCTCCGACGTAGGCGACGGTGGGTGGCGGTGGCGCGGTGTCAGAGACGGTGACCGGGATCGTCTTGCTGCCCGTGTTGCTGTTGCTGTCGGTCACGGTGAGCGTGACGTTGTAGGTATTCGCCGCCGCGAAGGTGTGGTCAGCGGTCAACCCGGTGCCGCCGGAGCCGCCGTCCCCGAAGTTCCAGGCATACGACGTGATCGTCCCGCCCGGGGCACTCGAGGTGGTGGCGTCGAAGTGACACGCGAGCATCGTGCAGGTGACGTCGAAGTTCGCCGTGGGCGGCGGAGGCGGCGCTGTGCCGGATCCCTGGAGCACGATGGTCCAGGCGGCGAACGCACCGGCCGTGCCGGCGGTCGTGGCGGTGAGACCACCCGTTGGTCCGGCGCTTGCTGAGCCGCCGTCAGTGGCGACCGAGTTGATCCGGCCGCCGCCCGAGCCGTTAGCCACCGACTGGACGGTCTGGCCCGCCGGCGTGGTCCAACCGGTGACGGCTGAGCTCTTCGCGGCCCAGTACGAGATGACGACGTCACCCGCCTGCGTCACCGTGCTCGTCGGCGTGGTGTAGGAGGTGCCTGTGCGTTGGAGGGCACTGGACACCGAGGCGACGGCAGGCGTGGTGGCACCCGCGTAGGCAAGCAGTTGCACGGTGCCATGTACCACCGCCGGGAAAGTCACGGTCACGGGTGAGCCGGGATCGCCGGACTGTGCCACCTTCTGCCAGGCGGCTGTGGTGACCGCGGTGTTGCCCGAAGAGGTCCCGAGCGCGGTCCAACCCGCCGGCGCCGAAAGCGGACTTCCCGTAGCTCCCGTGGCGATGAGCACCAGCGCATCACCCGGCGTCACGTTGCTGGGCACCGTCACGGTCTCGGTGGTCGCGTTGCCGTTGGTGTTGGCCTGCCCCACGAAGGCAACGGCCGCGGCAGTGTCAGTGACACTGACGGGTGTCGTCTTGGAGCCCGTGTTGTGGTTGGCGTCGGTCACCGTCAGCTTGACGTTGTACGTGTTCGCTGACCCGAAGGTGTGATCGGCAGTCGTGGCCGAGCCGGCGTCGTCAACGGGGCTGCCGTCGCCGAAGTTCCAGGTGTAGTCGGTGATCGCAGCACCGCCGGGCGTCGACGAGGAAGCGTCGAAGTGACAGGCCAGCATCGTGCAGGTGGCGGTGAAGTCGGCGGTGGGGTTGGCCGGAGGCGGTGGCGTCCCGCCGGAAGCATCCAGCACGATGGTCCAAGCCGCAAAGGCGCCGGCCGATCCGTTGACGCTCGCGGCAAGGCCGCCGGTGGGGCCGGTGGTCGCCGGGCCGCCGTCGGTTGCGACCGAATTGATCCGGCCGCCGCCCGACCCGTCCGCAACGGACCGGATGGTCTGACCGGCCGGCGTCGTCCACGCCGTCACAGAGGAGTTCTTCGCCGCCCAGTAGGAGAGCACGACGTCACCGTTGGCCGGGACGTTGCTGGTCGGCGTCGTGTAGGAGGTGCCGCCCTGCTGGATCGCGCTGGAGGCAGACGCGGCGACCGGAGCGGCTGCATTGGTGCCCGAATACGCCAGTAGCTGCACCGTGCCGTGCACGACGGCCGGGAACCCTATGGTGACGGGAGAGTTCGCGTCTGCTCCGGTGGCCACCTTCTCCCAGGCGGTCGTAGTCAACGCCGAGCCGCCGGTCTTGCTGCCGAGCAACGTCCAGCCGGCCGGCGCCGTCAGCGAACCGGTGGTCGTGCCGGTCGCGATCAGGATCAGCCCGTCTCCGGCGACGACCGCCGACGGCACCGTCACTGTCTCGCTGGTGCCGTTGCCGTTCGTGTTCGCCTGTGCGACGAACCCGATCCCGCTGCTGTTGAGGGTCGTCACGACCGCGTCATGGGTCACGCTGTTGGTCGCGCTCTGGGCATTGGTGACGGTGAGGGTGACGTGGTACGTCCCCGTGGCGCTGTAGGCATGGGTCGGCTTGACTCCACTGCCGGCCGGGCTGCCGTCGCCGAAGTCCCAGGCGTATGACGCGATGGTCGATCCGGGCGCCGTCGATGCGGATGCGTCGAAATAGCACGTGGCGTTCGGGCAGGACACCGTGAAGCTGGCGGTCGGCTGAACCGGCGGGGCGACGGGGGAAACGAACACCGCCTTGCCGGCCCAATTGCCGGTGGCCGAGGTGTCGAGACTGCCGGCCCCGGTGACGGTTGTCCCGTTCCACGGCGCCTTGTGCAGCAGGCCGTCGGACGTGGCGTACCAGAGGTAGCCGCTCGCGACGAACATGCCGCGGGCACTCGAGAAGTTGACCGGGTTGCCACCCGACACGACCGTCGTCTCGACGCCGCTGATCACGCCGCCGGTCACCTGGTTCGCCACTGAGGAGGACCTGGTGTCGGGCGAGAAGGCCCGGCTGTAGAGGTTCTTGCTCCCCGACAACGTGTAGTAGATCGATCGGTTGGCATAGAACATGCCGGTGACGTTGGGGAACTCGGCGTAGAAGCTGGTCACCGCCCCGCGGTAGGTGCTGCCGCTCGGCGACGATCCGGTGACGACGCCGTCCCAGTAGGGATCGTTGTACGGGTCGACGAGCTGCGCGGCGCCGAAGTTGTTGGCGCCGTCCCAGGTGCGGTAGTAGAACTGGCCACCCTGCCCGTACCAGATCCGGCCGTTCAGCACGAATGCGCCTTGGACCGATCCCCAGGCGATGCCGCCGCCGTTGCTCGGCTGGCTGCTCGAGACCGAGCCGGCACCCGTCGTCGGGTCGAACGTGTTGGCCGTGAAGGAATTACCGCTGGCACCGCCGACGAAGACGGTACGCGGATCACCGGTGTTGTCGGTCGTCCCCGGCGTCCCTCCGGCAAAGGGGAAGAACGCGAGCTTCTGGTGCCTGTACTGGTAATTGCCGATGTAATCGGTGTCCGATCCGACCCAGATGCCGGCCGAGGTCGCGTAGATCTCCTCCGCGCCGTGGCCGCGCGGGTTGCGACCGGGGTTCCAGGACAGCGGTACGCCGGTCACCGGGTCGAGCGCCGCCAGACCCGGGCGCGGGACCGCCCCGTTCTTGGGGCTGTCCTGGCCGTACGGGTTGTTCAGCCAACGGTTGTGGCCACCCACGTAAACGGCGTCGGAAGTGACGGCCACCGAGTACAGCGAATCGGTGCCGGTGTAGTCGGTCCAGGTCGGCTTGACGTTCAGGCCCGTCGCGGATGCCTCGAACCGGCTCGCCGCATCACAGTCCTGGAAGCTGTTCGCGAAGTACCCGCCGGTCGCGGCGACGACGAAGTACGACCCGTCCGGGGACCAACTGATGTGGCGGACGTAGGAGTCGTAAGCCCATGAATAGCAGGCGTGGGTGTAGGCGCTGGTATTCCAGTTCGGGTCGACCGTCGCCTGGGTGGAGCCGAGGATGATGTTGGCGATCTGGTCGCGGGCGTAACCGCTCGGGTTCACGGTGTCGGCGGCGTTGATGAAGTTGCCGTCGACGATCATCCGGCTACCGTCCGGCGACACAGCAATGTCCGTGGCGCCGACCCGCGCCTGCGCCGACCCCGCAACCCGGCCGTAGTTGTGGTTACCGGTCAGGTTGACCGTCAAGTACGGATCAAGCGCCCCGCTCGCGGAGTTGACCGACACCAGCCCCTGATGGGTGGTGCCCTTGACCGTCGTGAAATTGCCGCCGAGGAAAAGCCTGCTGCCGACGAGAGCCATGGCGTTGATCGGACCGTTCAGCGACGGGTTGAAGGTTCCGACGCGGGACCCGTTGCTCAGGTTGAATTCCGCAAGCCGGGTGGCGACCCCACCGGCACTCGTGAACAGGCCACCGACGTACACGCCGGTGCTGTCAGCGTTCGCGACGATCGCATCGACCTCCCCGTTCACTGTGGGGACGAACGAGGTGCTCAACGCTCCGGTCGAGGCGTTGAAGGCGAACAGGTGGTTGCGGGTGACGGTAGTGCCGGCGCCCGGGCCGGCATTCGGGGTCACCTTGGTGAAGGATCCGCCGACCACCATGAGGTTGCCGACCTGAACCATCGATTCGACGGCGCCATCGACGATGTTCGGGGTGAAGGTGGCCGGAACCGCGCTTGCGACGGTCCCGCTGTCGTTGACGCCTGGACTCGCTGCCGCCGCCGGAAGGGCAGGAAGTGCGACGGTCGCTACCGCCAGCGCAGCAGCCGCAAGCGCGGCGACGCGAGCGGTCCATGCCCGCGGACCGCGCTGCGCTCGGGGGAGCCGGCGCCCGTTCTGGCTGGGCCGGTTGCGCTGGTCAGGACATGCGACGGAAACCACTCAAATAGCGTCGCTCTCGGACAGCGAACATGTCGGCGAAAACATGACGCTTGCGTGACGGTTTTTGTCACGCAACTGTCATGTTTGCGCCGTCACATTTGCTACGCGATCAGTTTTCGAAGACTTTCAGTTCAGGAAAGGCATCGAGGGTGTACGGGTTGGTGAGCCCGGCTGTCAGCGCGGCCGGCGCTGCAGAATCGAGGCCGTCAAGGTCCCAACCACCTGACTGATGGATGACGCGCTCGGGCTCGGGCTCGGAAAGCAGCCCGACGTCGTCGCCGGAGACGTGAAAGATCCGACCGTTGACGTTCGCTGCCGCGTCGGTGCACAGCCACACCACCATCGGCGAGATCTTGCTGGGCGGGAACTGCGCGGGATCGAAGTCGGGACGGCTTTCGACCCCCGGCTCGGCGCCCATCGTGAGGTTCATGACCCGCATCCAGGGCCCGGTGTCCTTGGAGTACTCGGCCGTCGAAACTCCCGTGGCAAAAGGCCGGATGGCATTGCAGCGCACGCCGAACCTGCCCAGTTCCTTGGCCGCTGTACGAGTCAGCCCGACGACGCCCTCCTTCGCGGTCGCATAGGCGATCATCGCGGGATGGCCGAATCCCGAGCCGGAGCTGGTGTTGACGATGGCTCCTGATCCGCGGCGGCACATGTCCGGGGCGACGGCCCGGATCATCGCGAAGTAGCCCTTGAGATTCACGCCGATCGTTCGGTCCCACTGCGTTTCGGTGAACTTCCACAGGTCATTGATGGCGCCGGCCGTGGCGTTGTTCACGAGGATGTCGACCCGGCCGTACACGTCCAAGGTGGCCGCGACGATGTCGGCGGCGCTCTCCCAGGTGGCGGAGGTCGTGTTGGGGACGGCCGTGCCGCCCGCCGCCTCGATCTCCTTGACCACCGAGGCAGCATCGGCGCCGGTGCGCAGGCCCGTGTCGTTGACGACGACCTTGGCTCCTTCGCGTGCCAGCAGCAGCGCGTGCTCCCGGCCGATCCCGCCACCGGACCCGGTCACGATCGCCACCTTGCCGTCAAGTCGACCCACGTCACTCCCCATTTCGTGCCGGCTCCTTCGGGACGACGCCGACGATAGGACACGGCGAGCTACCTCGCCTCGTCGTACCCGGCCAACGTCGCGGCGGGATAGCCCACGAGCCGCTCGCGTACCGGCCGGTGCGGGCGCAGGGCAAGAATCGCCCCCGCCGCGGCGACGAGCATCAGGATGCCGGCGACGAGCAGCGCGGCGCGCATGCCGGGCACGAACGAGTCGGCGACGAGCCGGGAAGCGTTGCCACCGAGCTGCTGCTGGAGTGCCGTCACTTCTCCCCCGGCCACCCGCTCGACCACACCGTGGGCAGCGACCCGGCTGTCCTCCGGAAGCTGCGGGATCCGCGAGTCCCAGGCACGGGCGACCACCGACAAGCTGATGGAGCCCAGCACGGCAAGCCCGACAGACGCGCCGGCCTGGCGAGCCGTGTTCAGCACACCGGCACCGACGCCGGACCGTTCAGCAGGCACTGATTGCATCGCTGCTGCGGAAATCGTCGGTACGGCAAGCCCGTAGCCGAGCCCGATGAGCAAGTAGCCGGGAACGGCTCGCCAGAACGACGATCCGGCATCGAGACCGGCGAAGTCGAGGGTGCCGAGTCCTCCGAGGAGCACGCCGAGCCAGCAGGTGGCGGTGCCCATCAGCCGGGTCAGGCGCCCCGCCACGACGCTGACGGCGAGGAACGGCACGTTCATCACGAGCCACGAGAGCCCGAGCCGCAGCGCGCTCCACCCCTTGACGTCCTGGAAGAGCAGCGTCACGAAGAAGAACACGCCGGCAAGGGCCAGGTACATCACGGCGTAGACGGCACTCGCGGCCGTGAAACGGGCGCTGCGGAAGAAGTCCAGCGGCAGCATGGGATCCGCAGTGCGGCGCTCGTGCCAGACGAACGTGACGAGCATGACGACCGCGAACGCGAGGAGCCCGAGCGTCTGCCCGGAGAGCCAGCCGGCCTCGTCGGTCTCGATCACCGCGAACGTGAGCACCAGCAGTGCAGCGCTGATCAGGCCGGAGCCCGGCAGGTCCAGCCGGCGCGGCGACGGATCGCGTGACTCCGGCACCGCCCACGAGACCAGCAGCAGGCCGACAACGCCGATCGGCACGTTCACCCAGAAGACCGATGACCAGCCGAACGAACTCAGCAGCAGGCCGCCGACGATGGGCCCGGCGCCGAAGCCAAGCCCCGCGGCGGCAGCCCAGACCCCGAAGGCGGACGCGCGGCGCTCCGGCGGGTAGGTGGAAGACAGGATGGAAAGCGTGAGCGGCGCAACGATGGCTGCGCCGGTTCCCTGCAACGCGCGGAAGATGATGAGCGCGTGCTCGTCGGTCGACAGGGCGCAGGCAGCCGACATCGCGGTGAACACCGCCAGGCCGACGAGCATCAGACGACGCCGCCCGTACCGGTCACCGAGCGTGCCGCCGACGAGGATCAGCGACGCGAGCGCCAGCACGTACGCGTTGACGATCCACTCGAGGTTTCCCGGTGTGACCACGAGGTCGTGCTGGATCGATGGCAGCGCGACGTTCACGATCGTGTTGTCGAGCAGGATCATCGACTGAGCGATGCACATCGCCACCAGCGTCAGACCGGGGTTGCTGCGAGCGGCGATGCGATTCACGTGCTCGATCTCCTCGGTAGCAGTGCCGCGTGCCAGCGATTGTGCGCCGGCCGTGGCCGCCGGCGGGCACCGGCCCGCACCTGCTTGCCGCGCACCTCTTAAGGTCCAGATAGCCGGCAGCAGCGCCCGGCGGGCGGGAGGATTCGATGGGGCTTCGCGGCGAGGCAGCGCTCGTCGGCTACGCGCAGCGCACCCCGAGCCGGCACTTCACCGGCGTTCCCCGCTTCTCCTTGGAACAGTGGGCCGAACTGGCGGCCGACGGGCTGGCGGACGCCGGGATCGACCCGCGAGAGGTCGACGGGGTCTGCGTCGGCAGTGACATCGGCGAGTCCTCGCTCTTCAGTCCGGCTACCGTGGCCGAGTACTGCGGCTGGTCGGTGAGCTTCGCTGAGCGGCTCGACCTCGGAGGCGCCTCTTCGGTGGGCATGGTGTGGCGCGCCGCAGCCGCCATCGAGCTGGGCTTGTGCGACGTCGTGGTCTGCGCGTGCGCCTCCGCACCACGGCCGCAGCCGCCCGTCGCGCCACCGCCCGACGACCGCTGGCTTTTCGGCGCGTCCAGCAACGTGTGGGGGTCTCCCCAGGCCGAGTTCGACATTCCTTACGGCAACCTCGGGCAGAACGTGGGCTTCGCGATGTACGCCCAGCGCTACCACGACGCCTACGGCTGGGACGAGCGAAGCCGCGCCAAGATTGCTTCAGACCAGCGGGCAAGTGCCTGCGTCAATCCCGATGCGGTCTTCTTCGGCAAACCCATCACGCCCGAGGAGGTGCTCGCGTCACGTCCTATTGCCTCACCGCTGCGAATGCTGGAGATCGTGATGCCGGTTTCCGGAGGGGCGGCCGTGGTCGTGACGAGCCTGGAGCGGGCCCGCCGCCTCGCCCGCCGTCCCGTGGTCGTCACGGGATTCGGTGAGCACCTCACCCACAAGACGCCGACGTACGCGCCCAGCCTTGATGTCACCCCGATCAGACACGCCGCGCGTAGCACCTTCGCAATGGCCGGGCGCACGCCCGCCGACGTCGACATGGTCCAGCTCTACGATTGCTACACGATCACGGCGCTGCTCACCATCGAAGATTCCGGGTTCTGCGGAAAGGACGAAGGGCTCGACTTCGTCAAGAGCCATGACCTGTCCTATGCCGGCGATTTCCCGTGCAACACCCATGGCGGCCAACTCGGCTTCGGACAGCCCGGGCTCGCCGGCGGGATGTCGCACGTGGTCGAGGCCGTCGCACAGATCCAGGGCCGGTCCGGCGCGCGGCAGTTGCGCAAGCACGACATCGCTTACGTTTCCGGCACCGGAGGCGTCATGAGTGAGCAGACTGCCGTGCTGCTGGAAGGCGCGTAGTGGTGGCGAACGAGGGCCTCGCTGCGCCGCAGGTGCAGCCCACCCCGATCAGCCGGCCCTACTGGGACGCGCTGGCGAACGAGAAGCTGCTCATGCAACGTTGCGACGCGTGCGGCCGCTGGGTTCATTACCCGAGAATCCGTTGCAGCACCTGCCTTTCCGGCGCGTTGAGCTGGCAAGAGGTCGAGCCCTCCGGGGTGCTCTACGCGTTCAGCGTCGCGCACCATCCGACGGCTCCCTGGTTCGCCGACGGGCCCCCGCAGGTGATCGCCGTCGTTGAACTCGACAACGGCGTCCGGCTCACGACCACCATCGTCACGAATGATCCGCAGCAGCTGTCGATCGGCATTCGGGTCGAAGGCGTTTTCGACCATCGCAGCGACGTGACACTGCTGAGGTTCCGTCCGGTCAGCTGAGCGTGTCGACGGCGAAATCGGCCGCCCTCCGCCAGCCTTCGTCGGCCGCCTGCTGATGAAAGAGCAGCGGTACCTCCGAGCAGAAGGCATGCCCGGCGCCGGGATACACGGCCACCTCGTGGGAGACGTGCCAGACGGACAGCCGGCGCCGAAGCTCGGCGAGGCGATCATTCGGCATGACGACGTCGTTATCGCCGTAGAGCACGAGCGTGCGGGCGCGGATACCCCAGAGCAGGTCCATCGGATGCACGGGCGTGCGATCGCCCAGCTCGTCGAAGAACGGCTGGCTCGGATAGAAGAGCACGGCGGCACCGAGCCGGGGATCGGTGGCGGCGGCCATCAGCGCGAGGGTGGCGCCCGTGCAGTAACCCCACACACCGACGCGCTCCGGGTCGACGGTCGGGAGCGTCCTGGCGTGCTCGACACCGGCGAGCATGTCATGCGTCGCGCGCACGAAGTCGAGCCGATCGATGAAGGAGATCAGCGTCTCGAAGTCCTCGTACGCCTCGGGATCCGGAGGCCCGTCGGGAAGATAGCTCAGCGCCTCGAAGCGCGCTCCGTCCCGGCCCGTGAGAGCGATGCGGTCGAATCGCACGTCGTCGTACGCATCAAGTGCAGGTCCGGCCGAAAGGGAACTCATGTCGACATGATGCCCGCCCTGGCGCAAGCTTCAGTCGTGGACACTACAACGCCGGACACCGGTCAGGAGCTGCGCTCGCTCGTTCGGGCGGACGGCATGCTCGAGCTTTCGCTGGTCGACGTCGCCGTCGATGCGCCGCAGGGCAACGAAGTCCTCATCCGGGTCGAGGCCGCACCGCTCAATCCATCGGACCTCGGACTCCTGTTCGCCGGTGCAGACATGAGCCAGGCTGCGGTCACCGGGCCGCCCGACCGTCCCGTGGTCACCGCCGAGCTTTCGGCGCCGGTGATGCGGGCCATGGCCGGACGGGTCGGCGCGTCCCTGCCCGTGGGCAACGAGGGGGCTGGGACGGTCGTCGCGGGCGGCCCGACTGATGCGGCGCAGGCGTTGATCGGGCGGACCGTCGCCATCGCCGGGGGCGGGATGTACACCCAGTACCGCCGTTTCGACGCCGGCTTCTGCCTCGTCCTGCCAGCAGGCACACCGGCCGCCGCGGGCGCCTCGTCGTTCGTCAACCCGCTGACGGCACTCGGCATGGTCGAAACCATGCGCGGCGAGGGTCACACCGGGCTGGTACACACCGCGGCCGCGTCGAATCTCGGCCAGATGCTCGCCAAGCTGTGCCTCCAGGACGAGGTGCCGCTGGTCAACATCGTCCGCAAGGCAGAGCAAGAGGAGATCCTGCGGGCCATCGGCACCGAGCACGTGCTCAACTCGTCATCGCCGACGTTCATGACCGAGCTCATCGCCGCGCTGCGGAGCACCAAGGCCACGCTGGCCTTCGACGCCATCGGTGGCGGCGAGCTGGCCGGCCGAATCCTGACGGCGATGGAAGCGGCGGCCAACACCGGCGGCGAATACAACCGGTACGGCAGCAGCACCCACAAGCAGGTCTACATCTACGGCGGGCTCGACCGGGGACCTACGGTGCTGCAGCGAAACTTCGGCATGGCCTGGGGTATCGGCGGATGGCTGCTGACGCCTTTCCTCGAGCGGGCTGGGATGGACACTTTCTTCGCGCTTCGCCAGCGGGTCGCCGCCGAACTCGAGACGACGTTCGCCAGCCACTACACGAAGGAAGTGAGCCTTGCGGGGGCGCTGCAACCCGACGCCTTTCTCGAGTACGCGAAGCAGGCGACCGGGGAGAAGTACCTCATCGCACCGCACAAGCAGTAACGCCCGTTTCCCGATCCGCTAGCTTCCTGGCATGGCACCGGACCCTGACGCCTTCGCGATCCACCACGCCGACCTGACGACGGGCGTGCGCATTGCGTACGTCCGCGAGGGCGCCGGCGGGGTGCCATTGCTCCTGCTGCACGGCTATCCGGAGACCAAGCGGATCTGGTGGCGCAACATCGCACCCCTCGCCGCAGCGGGATTCGACGTCGTGGTCCCGGACCTTCGCGGCTGCGGCGATTCGGCTCTCGCACCCGACGGCTTCTACGACATGGCCGCCTACGCGCGCGACACCTACGAACTGGCCCATGACGTGCTCGGCTTCGGGTGGGTGACGATGGCCGCCGGTGACGTCGGTGGCGTGGTGATGCTCGACATGGACGCGCGCTATCCGGGATTCGTGCGCCGGCAATGCTTTTTCAACAGCGTCGCGCCCTCGCTCGGCGCCGTGTACGAGGCCGCTGGCCTTCCCGCGACACAGCTCGACGACACTCATCCGACCGGTGACTACCGGATCAAGCAGGGTCGCGACGGCGACAGCTTCATCGCCCAGCTGAACACTCCGGAGCTGCGCCGGCAGTGGATCGCCGGAATGTACGGTCCCCGGCTGTGGGCGTCGCCGGGCAACTTCACGGCGGAAGACATCGACTTCCATACCGAACCGTTCGCTGACGCCGCCAAGTTGCGCGCGTCGTGGGGGCCGTACGAACTCGCCTACGGCAAGCCCATGTCGGACCTGCCGCTGCTCTTCGAGGTCGTCGACGTGCCCACGATGGTCCTCTACGGAGAGGACGACCATGTCGTGTCCGACCTCTTCGTCCGGCAGTGCGAGCTTGCCTTCAGCAAGCTGACCGGTCCGTTCGTCATCCCGCGTGCGGGCCACTTCCTGCAATGGGAACGCGCCGATCTGTTCAACTCCGCACTCGTCGAATACCTGCTGCCGCGCGAGCTGTCGTGAAGGTCGGCATCCATCTCCCCCAGTACGGACGCGTCTGCGGGCCGGATGCCATCGCGACCGCGGCCCGCGACGCCGAACGGCTGGGGTTTGCCGACGTCTGGGTAAGCGACCACATCGTCCATCCCGCCGCGCAGGCCTACCCGTCGCCGCACCTGTTTGACCCGCTGCTCACGCTCGCCTGGGCCGCCGCGGCGACCGAGCGGGTCGGGCTCGGCACCAGCGTGCTGGTCGTACCGATGCATGAGCCGGTAGCGCTGGCGAACCAGCTGGCGAGCCTGGACGCGCTGTCCCGGGGACGGCTGACGCTCGCCGTCGGCGTCGGGTGGTCCGAGCCCGAATACGCCGCGGTGGGAGCGGACTTCCGCACTCGAGGTCGCCGGCTGGACGAGGCCCTGGAGCTTTTTCGCGTGCTCTGGCGGGATGACCCGGCGTCCTTCACGGGAGAGTTCCGCAGCGTCACCGACATCCGTCTGCTGCCCAAGCCCGTCGGCCGGATCCCTTTCTGGGTCGGCGGACGATCCGAAGTCGCCTACCAGCGCGGGGTCACCAAAGGCGAGGGTTTCCAGCTGATCGGGGTGACGCCGGAGCAGGCGGCTCCCATAGTCGCCCGCCTGCGTGCCGACCGTCCCGAGCCCGGGTTCACCATCTCGTTGCGCACCGGCTGGGATCCGCTGGGAATGGATCCGGCGCAGATCCGGGACGAGCGGGCGGCGTTCGCCGAAGCCGGCATCCAGCACGTGGTCGCAGCCCCCTGGCGAAAGGACATCGGCGAGTGGCGGCAGGCGATGGATGAGCTGGCCGCACTCGTCATCGAACAGCCGGGATAGCTCACCCGCCTCACGGCAGGGTGATGACGTTGCGTCCCATCGTCTGCCGGTTTTCCAAGGCGTTCAGCGCCGCGGGCACATCCTCGAACGCGACGTCTCGACCGATCACCGGCCGGATCTTCTCCTGCCGCGCCAGCTGCAGGATGTCGGTCCACATCGCGACTCCGTCTGCCGTGGACATGAAGTTCAGGCCGAAGGCACGCGGGCCGCGAGGCGAGTCGACGAAGGCGAAACACACGCCGCAGACGTCGAAATTGCCGTAGATGCCGGGCTGCAGGCTGATCGGATGCTCCTCGACGCCGATGTCGGCGGAGAAGCCCACGATGAGGTGGCGGCCGTTGAACGCCATCGCCTTGAACGTGTCCTGGGTGACCTGCCCGCCGATCGTGTCGAAAGCGATGTTCACGCCGCGGCCGTTGGTGACGTCGTTGACGATCTCGAGGAAGCTCTCGGTGGCGTAGTTGACGGCGTAATCGGCGCCCAGCTCGTAGCAGAACTTCACCTTCTCGTCGGACCCCGCCGTGGCAATGACGGTGGCCCCGAACGCCTTGGCAAGCTGCACGACCCCGGAGCCGATGCCGCCCGCGGCGGCGTGCACCAGAACGATGTCCCCTGCCTGCACGCGGGCTCGCGTTCGAATGGCCAGCCACCCGAGCAGGTACGGGAAGTACATCGCGGCAGCGTCGGTGAAGCTGAGCCAGCTCGGCGCCAGCTGCACGCTCGAAGAGCCGAGCAGGGCCGCCGACGCGTACGAGCCCTTGGCACCCACCGTCGTGCCGACGACGCGCTTGCCCAGCAACGTTTCCGCGCCGGGTCCGACCGCGTCGACAACCCCGGCCGCAGCCATCCCGGGAACGAATGGCGGCTGGAACGGCAGCAGGAAGTAGCGGCCGTAGATGGTGTCGATGTCGTTGAAGTCGAGGCAGAACGCCTTCACGGCGATGCGGACCTCACCGGGACCGGGCGGCGGGATGTCGACGGTCCGCATCTCGAGGGCGTCGACCGGTGCGGCGAGCCGGGCGGCGACCCAGGCGTCAGCCGATGACGCCGATGTCGCCGATGTCGCCGATGCCTGGCTGGGCACACTCATGCGCCGTCTCCCATCAGCTCAAACGAACCGGGCGCCCGGGCCGGCCGCGAAGGTCGGCCCGGACGCCCGGGTGGATTACCGCTACTCAGGTCAGGTCGTAGCGGTCGGAGTTCATCACCTTGTCCCAAGCGGCCACGAAGTCACGCACGAACTTCTCGGACGCGTCGTCGCTAGCGTAGACCTCCGCGATCGCGCGCAGTTCCGAGTTCGAGCCGAACACCAGATCCACCCGGCTGCCGGTCCGCACCACCTCCCCCGCAGCATTGCGACCTTCGAAGGTTTCGGCGTCCTCGGTCACCGGCTTCCACGTCGTGCCCATGTCGAGCAGGTTGGTGAAGAAGTCGGTCGACAGCGTGCCGACGCGATCGGTGAGGACCCCGAGCGACGACCCACCCTGATTCGCCCCGAGCACGCGCAGACCGCCGATGAGCACGGTCATTTCGGGGGCGCTGAGGTTGAGCAGGTTCGCCCGGTCGAGCAGCAGGTACTCGGCCCGCAGCAGGTGGCCCTTGCCGAGATAGTTGCGGAACCCGTCGGCCGTCGGCTCGAGCGCGGCGAACGACTCGATGTCGGTCTGCGCCTCCGTGGCGTCGGTGCGTCCGGGGGCGAACGGCACGGTGACCTCGACCCCCGCAGCCTTCGCCGCCTGCTCCACGCCGGCACACCCGGCCAGCACGATGAGGTCGGCCAGCGAGATCCTCTTCCCGCCGGAGGCGCTCGCATTGAACGCCTGCTGCACGCCTTCGAGGGTGCGCAGCACGACCGCCAAATCGTTGGGGTTGTTGACCTCCCAGCCGCTCTGCGGTTCCAGCCGGATACGTGCGCCGTTGGCACCGCCGCGCTTGTCGCTGATGCGGAATGTCGAGGCCGACGCCCACGCCGTCGAGACCAGCTGCGGCACCGCCAACCCGGACGCCAGGACCTGGGCCTTGAGCGCGGCGATATCCGAAGCGTCGACCAGCGGGTGGTCGACCGCGGGTACCCGGTCCTGCCAGATCAGCTCTTCCTGCGGTACGAGCGGGCCGAGGTAGCGCTCGATCGGGCCCATGTCGCGGTGGGTCAGCTTGAACCAGGCCCGGGCGAACGCGTCGGCGAACTGCTCGGGATGCTCGAGGAAGCGCCGCGAGATCGGCTCGTAGATCGGGTCGAACCGCAGCGACAGGTCGGTCGTCAGCATTGTCGGCGGGCGGGTGAGCTCGCCGGTCTCGGGATCAGGCACGGTGTTGGCCCCCGCCCCACCCTTCGGCTGCCACTGGTTCGCTCCGGCCGGGCTCTTCGTCAGCTCCCAGTCGTACTTGAAGAGATTCTCGAAGAAGCTGCTGCTCCACCGCGTCGGCGTGGAGGTCCAGGTGACTTCGAGGCCACTGGTGATGGCGTCACGGCCCTTGCCACTGCCGAAGCTGTTGCGCCAACCGAAGCCCTGCTCCTCCAGCGGCGCACCTTCGGGCTCGGCACCGACGTACCGGTCCGGGTCGGCGGCGCCATGCGTCTTGCCGAAGGTGTGACCGCCCGCGATGAGAGCCACCGTCTCCTCATCGTTCATCGCCATTCGCGCGAACGTCTCGCGAATGTCGCGGGCCGCCGCCAGCGGGTCGGGCTGGCCGTTCGGGCCCTCGGGGTTGACGTAGATGAGACCCATCTGCACGGCGCCGAGCGGGTTCTCCAGCTGGCGGTCTCCGGTGTAGCGCTCGTCGCCGAGCCACGTCGACTCGGGACCCCAATAGACGTCCTCGTCCGGCTCCCAGACATCGGCCCGGCCGCCGCCGAAGCCGAATGTCGAAAAGCCCATGGTCTCCAGCGCCCGGTTGCCCGCGAAGATCATGAGGTCGGCCCACGAGATCTTGTTGCCGTACTTCTTCTTGACCGGCCACAGCAGCCGGCGGGCCTTGTCCAGGTTGCCGTTGTCCGGCCAGCTGTTCAGCGGTGCGAAGCGCTGCATGCCGGAACCGGCGCCTCCGCGGCCGTCGCTGATGCGGTAGGTACCGGCGCCGTGCCAGGCCATCCGGATGAAGAACCCGCCGTAGTGCCCGAAGTCAGCCGGCCACCAGTCCTGCGAGTCGGTCATGACAGCGTCGACGTCGCGGGTCAGGGCGTCGAGGTCGAGGCTGTTGAACGCCTGCTTGTAGTCGAAGCCTGCGTCCATCGGGTTGGCCACCGATTGGTGCTTGCGCAGAATTTTCAGGTTCAGCTGGTCAGGCCACCAGTCCCGGTTGCCCGCACCCTCGGTGGGGTGGTTGTGGGGTCCTGCGACGACCGGGCAGGCAGCTTCGCTTTCCGCTGACTGCATGTCTCCGACAACGGCGTCGTGGTGGTGGTGCTCAGACACGGGATTCCCTTCCGAGACGTAGGGACTCGGGCGGCCCGGATAGTCGCGCCGACGTTTACGGCCCCGATGCTCGTGCAACCCGGCGCGCTCCGCAACCCGCGGTTTCCGCCAGGCGCGCGGTCGCCGCTCCGCCCAGCCCCAGCCCAGCCCTAGCCCAGCCCTCAGCCCAGCCCTCAGCCCAGCGCGGTGGCCGAGAGCGGGTCCGTCGGGGACAGGTAGGCAAACAGGTCAGGATCGCTGCGGCGGATCCGCTCGAAGTTCGCCTCCCACATGTGCGGGAGGTAGTGCTTGCGGTACATCGCCTTGCCGGCGCGCACCTCGGCCTCGAGGATCTCGGTGCCCCCGGCGGCCTCGCATTCGAGGTGATAGCGCGCCGCGGCTTCGAGGGTCACCGCCTCGATCGTGGCGTTCTCGAGCGAGTCCGACACGACGATCGCGCCGTGGTTCTTCATCAGGACGACCCGCTTGTCGGCAAGCGCGTCGACCACCGCCAGATGCGGCTTCATACCGTCGTCTGCGTACGTCGCCTGCTCTTCGTGGAAGAGCACTGACGACACGTTGTACATGCCGACCGTCCGGCCGGTGGAGGACAGCACCGAGAGGTAGTGCGAGTGCAGGTGGACGATCGCGTTGACGTCCGGCCGCTGCTGGTAGATGCGCGCATGAAAGTTCACGGCCGGCGACATCTTCAGCGAACCGAGGCGCGGCTGCAGGTCATATCCCAGCAGGCAGACCCGGTCGGGCGTGGTCTGGTCGAAGTACTCGAACCCGGTGACCCAGAAGGCGTCGTCGCCATGGCCGGACGTCGACGCCCGGACGCTGACATGGCCACCGACGTTCGAGTCGCAGCCCTCGCGGTGCAGGATCCGCCGGGCCGCAGCGATGCGGAAGCGGACGTCGTCGGCGGCCATGATGCTTCCCACGGGCTCTCCTCGAATCGTGCGATCAGTAGGCGTTCGGGTCCTCTTGCACCGCGGCGGGCACCGGATGGCGAAAAAGTCGTGCGGCGTTCTCCCAGGTGAGCTTGCGCCGTTCGGCCGCCGGGAAGTGGCCGATCTGGTCGTGCAGGATCTGCTGGGTGTCAGGCCAGGTCCCGTCCTGATGCGGATAGTCCGACTCCAACAAGATGTGATCAACGCCGATGCGGTGGCGGTGGTCAAGCCCTGACGGGTCATCGATCGCGCAGAACCAGAAGTTGCGTGCGAGCACCTCCCGCGGCGTGAGCTCGATCCCCGTCCAGGTGCCGTACATCTGCTGGTACCGGCCGACGTGATCGAGCCGGTCCATCAGCCCGGCTACCCAGCCGAGCCCACCTTCGGACAGGCAGATCGAAAGGTCGGGGAAGCGCACCGGCAGCCGCGAATAGAGCCAGTCGACGGCTGCGAACATGGCCCAGCCGAAGAAGAGCACGCCGATGGTGTCGCCCGGTGCGTCGGACGACGTCGTCGGTGCGCTCGAGGAGCTGCCGACGTGAAGGCAGACGACGGTGCCGGTCTCGGCACAGGCCTGCATCAGCGGGTCCCAGTAACCCGTGTGCAGCGACGGCAAGCCGAGACGCTCCGGCAATTCGGGGAACGTCATTGCCGGAAAGCCGCGCTCGGCGTTACGCCGCACTTCATCGGCAGCGACCTGCGGATCGAGCAGCCAGGGCAGCTGGCACGGGATGATGCGTCCCGGGTGCGTGCCCGCCCACTCCTGCAGATGCCAGTCGTTCGCAGCGCGGACCACGGCGAGCGCCAGGTCGGGATCGCTCACCCCGAGCTGGTAGCGCTGCCCGGCGAAACCGGCGAGGGAGGAAGGGAAGTTCAGTGATGCGTAGATGCCGTTGAGGTCCATGTCGGCCACCCGGGCGTCGATGTCCCAGGCGCCGCGGCGCATCTCGTCGAACCGCGTCGGCTCGAAGCTGAGCTCATCCTGCGGGCGCCCGACGACGGCATTGAGCCCGACCTTGTAGTGCCGCTTGCCGTCGTAGAGCCAGTACTCCATCCCGTCGTCGTCGAGCTCGACGCGAGGCGCCGCCGCCGCCCACTTCTTCGGCATCCGGCCCTCGAAGAGGTGCGGCGGTTCGACCAGATGGTCGTCGACGGAGATGACCGTGTAGTGACGCGGGCGGCGCTCGGGGTCGGGCAGGAACGTGACCTTAGCCGGCCGGCCGGACGTGGCCGCCTTCGTCGCGAAGAAGCCGGGCCGCGATTCCAGCTGGTCGAACGTGATGCTGGTACTCGCCGCCGGCCGCTGCGCCGCCGCTTCCTCGGGCATGCGGCCATCGTCTCAGCACCGGATCAGCTGGGGCTGACGGGGAGGGGGAACGGGCCGCCGTGAAGGGGGCCGGTGGCATATCCCGGCTGTTGCGGACGGAAGTACGCCTTTGACCAGAGCTGCTGCCCGCCGGTGGGAGGCAGCAGCGGAGTCGTGAGGGTGAGCGCCGCATTGGCGATCGACCGAAAATGCCCTTCGGCGCAGTTCGGAGTGCAGTCGTTGTACACCTCGGTGCCGATCGCTGTGGCACGCGTCGAGGTCCAGCTGGTCCACTGCAGGTCCTGGAAGAACAGGCCGTGATCGGCGCAGGTAAGCACGATTTCAGCAGGCTCGAACGTCGGAGTCCGACAGTCGCCGTAGACGAGAATCGACGTGTCGACCGGCGATGCGGAGGCGCTGGCCGGAGCGGACGACGGGAGCGGAGGCCCCAACGTAGTGACGACCGGCGGCGCGAGAGTCGCCGAGGCAGACGGGCGCGCTGCGGTCATGCTGGGTGTCGGCGTGGGCGAATCGGTGGATGGTGTCGGCGCCGGAATCGGCGATGACGTCACAGGCACGATCGTCGCCGGGCCACCGCCCGAGTTCGAGCCGCCGGCCACGAACACCGGGATCGCCACAATCGCCGCGACAACGGCAGCAGCCGTTCCTGCCATCACCCTCTGCCGCCGGCGGCGAAGCGCCTGCCCCTTGGCGAGCAACACCTCGATGTCCGGGTCGCCGTCCCCCGCGCTGTCAGCTCGCTCGCGCAAGACCGCTTGCAGGTCGTTGATGTTCATGGTCACCGCCCCGTCGAATTCCGGTCGAGCTGCGGCGACACCCGGAGCCGTTCCAGGGCGCGCGCGGTCTGGGTCTTGACGGTGTTGATCGGGCAGCCCAGGATCGCCGCGACGTCTTCGACGCTCCGGTCCTCGTAGAAGCGCAGGACCAGGACGGCTCGGTAGCGCGGTGGCAGTTCCTGCAGCGCCCGCTGCAGCTGGTCGCGGTCATCGGCTGCCGTCTCGGGGTCACCCGACTCCGGAGGCGGGTCGATCGAGGCGCTCAGCGTCTCGGAAACGCGACGCCGGCGTCGCATACGGCTGAAAGACGTGAAGAGAATCCGATGGGCGTAGGCGTACGGATCGTCCGCGCGTTGCACCCGAGCCCACGAGGCGTACGTCCGGATCAGCGCGTTCTGGACGAGATCCTCGGCGGTATCCCCATCACGTGTCAGCGCTCGTGCCGAACGCAGCAGGCTCGCGTACCTGCCCAGTACGAACGCCCGAAACTCCTCGTCGACCCCCACGCTTGTAAGAGTCCAACAGCTGCCCCATAGGTTTCACCCCATGGAGCGTGTCTTCTACTCGAGCAGCGTCCATGACGAGCGTGAGATCGAAGCGGTCGTGGAGGTGCTGCGGTCCGGGCCACAAGGACTGTGGCCCGGGCGCCGCGTCGCGGCGATGGAGCGCCAGGTCGCCGCCCTGTTCGGGAAGCAGGCCGGTGTCATGGTGAATTCGGGTTCGTCGGCGCTTTACCTCGCCGTCGAGTTGCTCGGGCTTGCGCCGGGCAGTGAGATCATCACGTGTGGGTTGACGTTCTCGACCGACATCGCGCCGATCGTGCGCGCGGGACTGGTGCCCGTCCTGGTCGACTGCGAGATCGACACCTTCTGCGTCGACGTCGCCCGCATCGAGGAGATGATCACCCCGCGCACCGGCGCGCTGCTCTTTCCGAATCTGATCGGGAACGCCCCGGACTGGGATGCGATCCGCGAGATCGCCGACCGCCATCAACTGCCGACGATCGAGGACTCGTGCGACACGCTCGGGCCGCTCCTGCGCGGCCGGCCAACCGGACAGCGCTCGACGATGAGCGTGACCAGCTTCGCCAACTCCCACATCCTCACCTGCGCAGGAAACGGGGGCATGCTGCTGCTGGACGACGACCGGGCGCGCGACCGGGCGCTCATGCTGCGCCGCTGGGGACGCCGGTCGGAGGTGCAGTTCTTCGGGACGAAGAAAGGCGAGCGCAACTTCTGGGAAGACGTCGACGGGATCCGCTACGACAACCAGTTCATCTTCGACGAGCTGGCGTGGAACTTCGAGCCGTCGGAGATGGGAGCGGCGTTCGGCCTCGAACAGCTCAAGAAGCTGGACGCCAACCTCGATCGGCGGCGCCGAACATTCGACGCCTACACCGAATTCTTCGCTGCCCATCCCGGCCGCTTCCAGCGTCCGCGCCAAAGCTCAGACCTGCAGACCGCCTGGCTCGGCTACCCACTGATCATCAGCGAAAGCGCTGGATTCCAGAGACCCGACCTCCAGCTCTTCCTGGACGGACGCGGCATCGATACGCGCACGATCTGGACCGGCAACGTGGCCCGCCAGCCCATGCTGCGCGACCGCTCGGTGCGACTTCCCGAGGACGGGCTTCCGCGGGCCGACGTCGTCATGGAGCGCGGTGTGCTGCTGCCGCTCAGCCACGCCATCGACGACGCCACGCTCGACTATGTGCTGGCGACGCTAGAGGAGTTCCTCGCCGGTCATTGACCTCCACCGATGAGTTCGAGGCGTTCCACCTGCTGATGCACCTGCAGGACGGTGGCCGTTCCGGCGACCCCGCAGACGAGAGCGACCGCGAGCACCGCAGCGCTGATCAGCCGCGCCCGCTGCGGCGGCGGCGCGAGCAGCCGGTCGATCCGCTCGACCAACTGCACATCACCCGCGGCCAGCGTTGCCGCCGGCACGCTTGCCTGCGCGTGGTCGCGGCGCGCGAGCGCCGCGCGGGCCAGGCCGCGTGCTACCAGACGGCGGCTCGCGACCTCGTCCGCGGCGGACTCATCGGCCCATCGCTCGGTGCCCTCGGCAACCGCACGGGCCAGGGGACGCAGCAACGGATTGGCGGCGGCCGCCAGCCGGGCCAGCTGGACGTAGACGTGATGGTGGTGGCGCAGATGTGCCGCCTCATGCGCCAGTAGCGCCTTGCGTTCACCGGCGTCCAGTGCGTTCAGCATGGCCGTGCTGACCACAACGTGACCCGGTGCGCCCGCCACGGCGAAGGCCGTCGGCACCGCAGCGTCGACGACGATCAGCCCGGCATGGATCGGTCCGAGCCGCCGGCTGTCGGCCGAGGCCCGCACCAGGGCACGGGCCGAGCGCACGAAGCAGTGGGCGGCTGAAGCCAGCAGCACGAAGACGACAACGGCGGCGAGCACCCCGACGGCGGGCGGGAAGCCCGGCACGATCCCCTTGGGCGAGCGGCCACCGCGGGCAGCAGCCTGCAGCATGCGCATGCTCAGTACCGCTGCCACACCGAGCACCACACCGGTCATCGCCGCGATCGTGAGCGCGAGCCCGGTCCCGAGGCGCACGAGCGCCGCCGGAGGCAAAGCGCGCCCGATCCGACCACCGGCCAGGAATGCCAGCAATCCGAGGACGATGGGGACGTAAGCGGAGGCGCTCATACCGGCGATGTGCCCGCGCTCGGATCGTCGGGCTCCGGCCGATGTCCGGCCGGCTCGTCGCGCTCCCCCGCGACCGACAGCAGCCGGGCGAGCACTTCCTCATCCGTCGGATCGAGATCGGCGACGAAACGGCTGAGGACGCGCGCCCGGTCGGTGCCTTCGAGCAGCCGCAGCATCTGGTGCGCGGTGACGTTGGCGACCGCCCCGTTCGCGTCACCTGCCAGCGAATAGCGGTAGGCGCGCCCGTTCAGCGCCCGGGTCAGGGCGTGCTTGGCATGCAGTCGCGCGAGTGTCGTCATGACGGTCGTATAGGCCAGTTCGCCGCCGAGCGCCGCTTGCACCTGTGCGGGCGACAGCGGCTCATCCGCCGTTGCCAGGCAGGCGAGGATCTGCCGCTCCAGCGCACCCTTACCGCGCCGCCCGCTCGAAGTTGCCATCACACGCTCCTGTCATCTACTACTGTAATAGTAGTAAGCGAGCGCGGTCCAGGCACCGTCTCAGTATCGCGACCCACATCCGAACCCGGGGGACAAATGGCCGTGCATCACCTGAGCTGGCTAGAGTCCGGCGTGGTCGGAGGCCTTCAGGGCGTCTCCGAGCTCTTCCCGGTCTCCAGCCTCGGCCACAGCGTCCTGCTGCCCGCCGTCGTGGGGGGGTCCTGGGCGCGCGATTTGAACGTCTCCACTCCGGAGTCGCCGTACCTGGCGTTCATCGTCGGCATGCACGTCGCTACGGCCATCGCGCTCGTCATCTTCTTCTGGCGCGATTGGGTGCGCATCATCAAAGGGCTCGTGAGCAGCATCGCGACACGCAAGGTGCAGACACCCGACCAACGCCTCGCCTGGCTGCTGGTCCTGGCCACGATCCCGGTCGGGCTGGTTGGCCTGCTGGCCGAGCGTTGGTTTCGCACCACGCTCGCCAAGCCCAATCCGACCGCCGTCTTCCTCATCGTCAACGGGTTCTTGCTCCTCGGGGCGGAGATGCTGCGGCGGCGGGACAGCACCGTCGACACCACCTACGTCGACGAGCGCATCACCGGCCCGGAGTCCGACAAGCGGCTGGCCCGACTGCCGGTCCTGCCCGCCGTCGCGATCGGCGCCAGCCAGATCTTCGCCTTGGCGCCGGGGATCTCCCGTTCCGGGATCGCGATGGTCGCCGGGCTCGTGCGCGGCTTGTCGCGGGAGGACGCCGCCCGCTTCTCGTTCCTGCTCGCCACTCCGGTGATCCTGGCCGCAGGCGCCCTGAAGCTCGGCGACCTGTCCGGCCCGCTCGGCAGCGGCATCCGTGGCCAGGTGCTCTTCGGTTCCGCGCTATCCGGCATCGGCGCCTACCTGTCGGTGCGCTTTCTGACCCGCTACCTGTCGAACCGTTCGCTTAGGCCCTTCGGTATCTACTGCATCGCGGCTGGGGTCGCCAGCCTCATCTGGCTCGCCGTCCGCTAGCCGGGCTGGGCCAGGCAGCGCCGGAAAGCCCGCAAGTCCTCGACGAACTGCTGCGGGCGTTCGAACGCAGCGAAGTGGCCACCTCTCGGTTGCTCGACCCAGTGCACGATGCGGTAGCGCTTTTCGGCCCACGCACGCGGGGTTTGCAGCAGCTCGAAGGGATGGTTGGCGTAGCCGGTCGGCACGTCGACCCGTCCCGCCCAGGGCTGATCCGCCGCATGCCCTTGGCGGGTCGACTCGGCGTAAAGCCGTGCCGCCGAGCCGGCCGTGTTCGTCGCCCAGTAGGCCATGACGTTGTCGAGCAGGCGGTCCCATCCGAAGGTTTCGGCCAGCCCTCCCGGCTCCAGATCGCTCCACGCCTGGAACTTCTCGAGGATCCACGCGGCGAGCCCGACCGGTGAATCGGTCAGCCCGTACGCCAGCGTCTGGGGCTTCGTGCTCTGAATGGCCATGTAGCCGGTGCCGCCTGCGATGCGGGCAGCCGCTGCGCCGAAGCGCTCGAGTTCGGCTTCGGTGACCCCGCTCATCGCGTCCGGATCGTTCGCGTCCGGAAAGGCGAAGAGCATGTTGAAGTGAACGCCGAGCAGCCGGTCGGCGTAAGCCTCCCCGAGGCGCCGCGTGACGATGGCGCCCCAGTCGCCGCCCTGGGCGATGTACTTCCCGTAGCCCAGCTGTGCCATGAGTTCGGCGACGGCGTCGGCGACGCGGTAGGCGTCGAAGCCGGGCTGGACAGTCGGGCCGGAAAAGCCGTAACCCGGCATGGAGGGGACGACGACGTGGAAGGCGTCGGAGGCATCGCCGCCGTGCGCCACCGGGTCGGACAGCGGCCCGAGAACATCCAGGAATTCGACGAAGGAGCCCGGCCAACCGTGCGTCATCACCAGAGGTGTCGCGTGCGGCTCGGGTGAACGAACGTGAATGAAATGGACCCGCTCCCCCGCTGCGACGGTCTGGAAGTTGGGCCATGCGTTGATGCGCGCCTCACGGGCGCGCCAGTCGTAGCTGTGCCGCCAGTAGTCCAGGGCCTCGCGCACCACGTCGACCGGGATACCGAGCTCCCAGGGCTCGCCCGGCGCCTGGTCCGGTAGGCGCGCCGCCTCGAGGCGACGTTCGAGGTCGCCGAGGACAGCCTCGTCGACGTGGACGGTGTACGGCTCGGGCCGAGCGGACGCAGCAGGCATAGCGGGCAACGTATCGCCCGCTGTCACATCCGCCGGATCCGCTTCGTCGAACCAGTGTCAACGATCCACACGTGCATCGAAAGAAGGAGATTCTCCATGGACGCGCGGCTCAACCTGTACGAGAACGCGACCGCGATGAAACTCGTCAAGCATCTGCAGGCCGTCGGGCGGATCCTCGTTGATTCGAGCCTTCCTTATGCAACGCAGGAGCTGGTCAGGCTGCGCACCAGCCAGATCAACGGCTGCGGAGTCTGCGTCGACATGCACTACAAGGAGGGCGTCGCCCACGGGGAGAACCCGGAACGGCTGAACATGGTGGCCGCCTGGCGTGACGCGACGGTGTTCACCGAAGCCGAGCGCGCCGCGCTCGAGATTGCCGAGCAGGGCACCCGCATCGCCGACGGCGCCGGCGGGGTGAGCGACGAGGCCTGGCTCAATGCCTCCAAGCACTTCGACGAAGACCAGCTCGCCGTGCTTGTCGCACTCATCGCGACGATGAACACGTTCAACCGCCTCAACGCCATCACCCGCCAGCCCGCCGGCAACTACGTTCCCGGCATGTTCGACTGACTCCGTCATCGCCGGCACCTGGGCGCGCCTCAGGTGCCGGCGATCCCCGGCATGTCAGGCCGATCGCCGACGGGGAACCGGTCTACTGTCGTTCGTATGTTCGAATCGCGGTGGGACGCGGGGCTCGATGAGACGCAGTTGGCGGCCGTGACGCATGGCGATGGGCCACTGGTCGTGCTCGCCGGTGCCGGAACGGGCAAGACCCGCACCCTGACCAGCCGGGTGGCTCACCTGCTGGAGCGAGGAACGGCGCCGGAGCGCATCCTCCTGCTGACGTTCACCCGCCGGGCCGCCGACGAGATGCTGGCCCGGGCCGCGCTGCTGTGCCCTGACCAGCAGGCCGCCCGCAGGGTGTGGGGCGGGACGTTTCACGCTGTGGCCCACCGGCTCGTGACCGAACACGCTTCCCTGCTGAATCTGTCGCAGGTGTCGGTCATCGACCCGTCTGACGTCGCCGACCTGCTGGACCTGCTGCGCGACGAGCACGGCCTGACCAATGACCAGGACCGGCATCGCCGCGGCGGCACCCGGCTTCCCCGTGCGGCGACGATTGCCGACGTCTACTCGCGGGCGGTGAACACCGGCCGGCCCGCCCGCGAGATCATCGCTGCCCAGTACCCGTGGTGCGAGCCGCACGCCGACGCCATCATGCGGCTGCTCAAGGACTTCACCGGGCGCAAGCGAGAGCGCGGATTGCTGGATTTCGACGACCTGCTGCTGAGCTGGCGCGCTTTGCTGCAAGAGCCGGCGGTTCGGGAGGGGCTCGCGAGCCGCTGGGATCACGTGCTTGTCGACGAGTACCAGGACGTCAACCAGATCCAGGTCGACATCGTCGCTCTCCTGCGTCCTTCAGGCAGCGGGCTGACGGTGGTAGGCGACGACGCCCAGGCGGTGTACGGCTTTCGCGGGGCAACCAGCGGCCATCTGCTGAGCGTCGCCGACTCCTTCCCCGACGCGACGATCGTGCATCTGGAGCGCAACTTCCGGTCCCGGCAAGCCGTGCTCGACCTCGCCAACGTGGTGCGGCCGGGCAACGGTCCGGCAGCCGCGCCGGACGGACGGCTCATGCTCCGCGCCGACCGAGCGGACTCACCCGGGCCGCAGCAACGCCCGCGGCTGATCCGGTGCTACGACGCGGGCGAGGAAGCCCGCCTCGTCTCCGACGCCGTGCTGGCAGGCGCCGAAGCCGGCCAGCGCCTTCGCGATCATGCCGTGCTGATGCGCACCGGGCATCACAGCGACCTGCTGGAAGTCGAGCTGACCGCGCGCCGGATTCCCTTCGTCAAGTTCGGCGGCCTGAAGTTTCTCGAGGCCGCTCACGTCAAGGACTTCCTGGCAGCCCTGCGCTTGTCGAGCAACCCGCGAGACGAGGTCGCCTGGTATCGCGTGCTGCGCCTGCACGAGGGAATCGGCCCGGCCAGGGCAAGCCGGCTGCTCCCACTGCTGCTCGGCGATGATCCAGCGGGAGCGGCGCCCGAGGACCGGGATCGAGTGGCGCAATCAGATCGTGGCCGCGGCACCCGCCGCCGCTCGGACGGGGCTGGACGCGACGCTGCGCCAGGTCAGCGCAGCGCAGGCCGAGCAGGCGATCCGCGGTCAGGTCGCGGCGTGTACCGCGATGGTGATGCCGCTGGTGCAGCGCCGTTACACCGACGCGGCGGCTCGGGTCGGTGATCTGGAGCGCCTCGCCTCCGCCGCTGAGCGGTCCACGGACCTCGCTGCATTCGTCGCTCAGGTGACGCTCGACCCGCCCGCGAGTACCGGCGACTACGCCAAGCCGCCGCACCTCGACGAGGATTACGTCACCCTTTCCACCGTTCATTCCGCGAAAGGTCTGGAATGGCCGGTGGTTCACCTCATCCATGCCGTCGACGGGGCGTTTCCGTCAGACATGGCCCTCGGCGATGACGAGGGGCTGGCCGAGGAGCAGCGGCTGTTCTACGTCGCCGTCACCCGGGCTCGCGACGAGCTGTCGATCTACGCGCCACTGCGCATGCCGCACCATCGCTGGGGTCGGGACGACAAACACAGCTTCGCCCCGGAGAGCCGCTTCTTGTGCTCGCAGGCACTGCAAACGCTGGACATCGTCCAGGCCCAGCGGCCTGTCGCGCCGGCGCCGGTGGCCGCGAACCTGCCGGCCGTGGACATACCGAGGCTCGACGCGCTCTTCGACTGATGCGCCCGCATCAACTCAGGTGGAAGTCCCCCAGGACCCGCCCTGAGATCGCCATGGCAAAGCGGGCCGCTCCACCCATGTACACCGGGCATTGGGTGAAGCCACCGCCCCCGGGGATGGGGACCTCCTTGACCGGGCAGAAGTGAGCGCCGTCGGCTTCGCGCACCACCACGGTCCTGGTGCCGTCCGGCCAGTGCCCGGTGCACGTCTCCCAGGGCGCGCACGGCAACGTGTCGCTGTAGTGGCCGTGCCACTCGACGGCGGCTGCGCCGTCGATGAACCGGGTCAGGCCGCCGGCCGGATAGCGGCCGGGCAGCTGCGAGAACATCACGCCGAGCGGGGTGTTCCCCACATAGCCCTGGGCTGCTTGGGCGCGTGAAATCGGCGTGCTCACGAAGTAGACCGGGACATGTGCCCGGGTGAACAGGCCGATGACGTAGGCCGAATCAGACGCGTACTTGTTCACGAGTGCTTGCCCGCTGTAGGCAACGCCGGCAGCGTTCTTCATACATGGCGTGAACGCGTCGCCCGAGAACTGGATGACGACCGCTTGCGGGTGAAATCCCGCCGGATTGGAAGCATTCAGCTCATTACGCATGTCGGCGAACCAGTCGCACATCGCGCTGCCGGGGAAGGTGTGAATCCTCGGCGTGGCTTTGCCGGAGAGCCCGAGATAGAAGCTGATGTAAGGGCTGGCCTGCCCGGCGATGGAATCGCCCCAGACCTCGACGCGCAACGGCGGCGGCTTGGTGGGCGTACACGCGGCACTCGCGGTGATGCCGAGCACCGTGAGCGCGAGCAGCAACGCCTGAAGCGGCTTCCATCGGCGGGCCATCACGGACCCGTGGCCTGCTCTTGCGGCGCCCAGTAGCCGCGTGCGTCGACGAACCATTTGCCGAATTCTATGGGCGGATCGGGCAATGGTGTGACGCCGCGAGCAGCGATCGCTTGCTCGAAGAGCTCGGGCTGATCACCCCAGGAGCGGAAGTCACCGTCGGTGAGCTCGAGGAAGAGCGTTCCTTCGTCGCCGGCGATGATCGGGCCGAAGGCTGCGCCGACAGGCAGTTCGATGTGGGTGCCTGCGGGACACCAGCGATCGCCGAACCACGCGCCGCCCGCGATCACGAAGACCAGATGGTGCCCGAAATGCCCGTGGCGCCGGGTGATCATGCCCGGCCCGTATTCGATGTAGGCGGACATGAAGTCAGGCTGGGCGATCGGCCATTTCTCGCGCACGGCGGAAATGCTCCCGTCAGCGTTGCGCTGCCGCTTGACCTCGGTCCATTCGATGTCGTCCATCGACACCAGCGTTTCCGCCAGGCCCGAGACTTTGGGCGACGGGCGATCGGTGCCCCAGTCGCCGCGAGGATCTTTGAACCAGTCACCGATCTCGATGGGCGGGTCGGGCAACGGCGTGATGCCGCGGGTGCGGATCTCGTTGTCGTAGAGCTCTTGCTGATCGCCCCAGCCGCCGAACTCGCCGAAGCTCAGCTCCCAGCACGTCACACCGGAGGGCCCGGCGACGATCGGCCCGAAGGCAGCGCCCAGCGGGACGTGCACGTGCATGCCCGGGGCGGACCATTGACCGCCGATCCAGGCACCGCCGTCGAGCACGAAGACGATGTGGTTGCTGCGATGGCCGTGGCGGCGCACCACCATTCCCGGCTCGTAGTGCACATACGCCGACAGGAAGTCGGGCCGGATGATCGGCCATTTCTCACGGACGCGCGAGCACCGAGCCGTCGGCGTTGCGCTGCTGCTGGACAACGGTCCATTCGATGTCGTCCAGGTGCCGGAACGTCGCCGTCGCCCCGTCCAGCTTCGGTGACCCGTCAGTCATGCGTTGACGGTAGTCCTCGCGCTACGTGGTCTCCCGAACGACCTCGATCGCCGGCTTGTCGTTTCGCAGGCCCTGGTAACGGGGATGGCGAAGCTTCCCGTCGCGCGTCCACTCCGTGAAGCCGATCTGCACGACCAGCTCCGGCTCGACCCAGTACGCGTCGCGCTCCCTCGGCTGACCCTTGCTGAACGGCGACCCCTGCGCCGCCAGCTCGTCCAGTCGCTCATGCAGTTCGCGAAGCACCTTCTCGGTGAAGCCGGTTCCCACCTTGCCGGCGTAGACGAAATCGTCGCCCGCGTAGTAGCCGACGAGCAGTGCTCCGAGCGCAATCCGGCTGCCTCGCGGGGCGGTGTATCCGCCCACCACGAACTCCTGATCGCGAACGCACTTGAATTTCAGCCAGTTCGGCGACCGGCCGGCGGCGTAGCCGGCGTTGGCGCGTTTGGCGATCACGCCCTCGTCGCCGCGACGGCACGCTTGCTCGTACATCTGCTCACCGACGCCCACTCGATGCACGGTGAAACGCAGCGGGCCGGCGAAGCTGAGGGCCCGCCGCAGGAGCCGCTTGCGATACGAGAGCGGCAGCCCCGTCGTGTCGAAGCCGTCCAGGTGCAGCAGGTCGAAGACGTAGTAGTAGACGGCGATGTCGCTGGCGCGCGCCGCTGCGGCCTGGCGGATTCCGGAGCGGCCCTGTAATCGCTCGAAACTGGTCCGCCGGCCTTCGAAGGCGACCACCTCGCCGTCGACGGCGAACGACCGGCAACTCTGCGCGGCGAGCGCGTCGACGATCTCGGGATAGGTGGCCTCCAGCGCCAGGTTGTTGCGCGATCGCAGGCGCACCTCGTCACCATCGCGAAAGGCCAGCAGGCGGATGCCGTCGAACTTGCGCTCGAAGATCCAGTCCGGATCGGAGAACCGCTCCTCGGTGAGAGTGGCGAGCATCGGCGTGCGCCACTGCGGGTGCGGCTGCGGGAGCAACCGCTCGCTGACTTTTCTCGGCAGCCCGTCGAACGGTGTGGTCACGATCGCCTCCCTCCCCCCACTCAGTTTGAACGATGCAGCAGAATCGGCGAATGCCCGCACAGCCGCCGGTGACGTCAACTCAGGAGTTGGGCTTCGACATCGAAGCGCTGCGCGAGAAGTATCGCGCCGAGCGGGACCGCCGGCTGCGGCCGGACGGGCTCGACCAGTTCGTCGAAGTCACCGGGGATTTCGAGGACTTTGCCCGTGACCCGTGGGCCGATCCGGGATTCACCCGCGAGCCACTCCACGACCAGGTCGACGTGGCGATCATCGGCGCCGGCTTCGGCGGTCTGCTGGTCGGAGCGCGACTGCGCGAGCTCGGGGTGCAGGACATCAGGCTGATCGACAAGGCCGCAGACGTCGGCGGGACCTGGTACTGGAACCGCTACCCGGGCATCGCCTGCGACGTCGAGTCCTACGTCTACCTGCCGCTGCTGGAAGAGCTGGGCTACGTCCCCACCGAGAAATACAGCAAGGGCGCTGAGATCTTCGCGCACTGCCGCAACATCGCCCGCAAGTACGACCTCTACCGCGGCGCCTGCCTGCAAACGGCGGTGACCGAGGTGCGCTGGGATCCGGACTCGTGCACCTGGCACATCTCGACCGATCGCGGTGACGCCATGCGCGCCCGGTTCGTCTGCCTGGCAAACGGATATCTGCAGAAGCCGAAACTGCCTGGCATCCCTGGCATCAGCAACTTTCGCGGGCACATGTTTCACACCAGCCGCTGGGATTTCGAATACACCGGAGGTGACTCCACCGGCGGCTGCACGAAGCTGGCGGACAAGCGTGTGGGATTGATCGGAACGGGTGCGACGGCCGTGCAGGCAGTGCCATATCTCGCGCGCGACGCCCAGCAGCTGTATGTCTTCCAGCGCACCCCATCCTCGATCGACGTCCGGGGTAATCGCCCGACCGATCCGGACTGGGCATCCGGCTTGCAGCCCGGATGGCACCGGCACCGCCGGGAGAACTTCCAGATCTTCACCGCGGGCGGGTTCGCCGAGGAGGATCTGGTCAACGATTCCTGGACCGATGTCATGCGCAAGCTGCTGGCGATGCGGGTGAACAACACCACCGGCCTTTCGCCGGAAGAGCTTGCGGTGTCGATGGAAATCGCCGATTTCGCCAAGATGGAAGAGATCCGGGCGCGGGTCGACTCGATCGTGGAGGATCCCGCCACCGCTGAGGCGCTCAAGCCGTGGTACCGCCAGTTCTGCAAGCGGCCGTGCTTTCACGACGAGTACCTGCAGGCGTTCAACCAGCCGAACGTCACCCTGGTCGACACCCACGGGCAAGGGGTGGAGCGCATCACCGAGGGCGGTGTCGTCGTCGATGGCGTCGAGTACGGGCTCGACTGCCTGATCTTCGCTACCGGCTTCGAAGTCGGCACCGAATACGCCCGGCGTGCCGGCTTCCAGCTGGTCGGCAAAGCCGGCCGGACCCTCACCGAGAAGTGGTCGGATGGCGTCCGCACCCTGCACGGCATGCATGTGAACGGCTTCCCGAACTGCTTCGTCCTCGGCATCAATCAGTCCGGCTTCACGGTGAACTTCCCGTACCTGTTCGACATCCAGTCGCAACATGCCGCGTGGATCCTGGCCTGGGCCCTGGCGGAGCAGGTTGCCGTATTCGAAGCGTCCGAAGCTGCCGAGGCCGCGTGGGTCGCGACGATCGTGGCCCGCGGAGCGGCCTCGGTGAACACCGCCAGGGAATGCACGCCGGGGTACTACAACAACGAGGGAACGGCCGACGAGCGCACCCGCCAGGGCGGGTTCTTCTTCGGCACCCCGACCGAGTACGAGGAGCTGCTGACCGCCTGGCGGGAGGCCGGAGCGGCGGAAGGGCTCGCGGTCGAGGGCTGAGAATGCCCGGCAGGCCGCGCAGGATCAGCTGGTGCAGGCGGTGGAGCTGATGCCGCTCGCGGGGCTGTAGTACCACGCGGACGCAGCCTTGGGGTTGAACGCCTTGACACAGAAGGATGACTGCGTGGCGCCGATCCACGTGATGGTGTCGCCCGGGCTGAGGCCGACGGACGTGCTGTCGCCGACGACCTGGCCGGGGCCGGAGATCGAGGCGTTGGCGGCGGCGGCGGTACCCGCGGTCTTCCACGTGGTCTTGGTGAAGTCCCCGTTGCTGACGTTCTGGGAGTGCACCTCGTTGGCGACCGTGCGCAGATCGGTCTTCAGGCCCGCCTCATAGCTTTTCGTGCGCTGGCTGAGGAAGACGGGCAGGACGATAGCGGCGAGCACGCCGAGGATGATGATGACGACAAGAAGCTCGACGAGGGTGGAGCCGCCCTCGTCTCGGTCGGTCGCCGCAAGGCGCAGTCGAGCCAGCACCGAAGTCCCCCAACGCGAATCGTCCCGCCCCCAGAGACCTGTTGTCCGCAGCGGTTGCACTTAATGCATCGGCCGAAAGCGCGCATACCTAACATCAGTTTTTTTCATTGCCTGAAACCGGTGAAGCCGGTCAACGCGCGGCGGGCCCGCCAGTTCAGGCCCGTGGCTGCAGCACCACCAGCGGAACGGTGCGTCCAAATGTCGAGGCACGCTGCTGATATCGGGTGAGCGAGTCACCTTTCGCCGCGAGCTTGGCAAACAGGCGCTCGTACTCCGCGCCGTCGGCGACATGGGCCGTCACGGCCACCTTGCGACGCTTCACGTGCACCCAGGCAGAGGCGTTCGCCCGCACGTTCCAGACCCAGTCGGGATCCTTCGGTCCACCGCCGTTCGAGCCCACGACAACGAAGCGCTCCCCATCGCGGTAATACGGGAGTGCCCGAGCCCGCAGCACGCCGGTGCGCTTGCCGACGGTGGTCAGCAGCAGAGTCGACCGGTACCCCGCTCCGGCAGCTTTCGCGTACTGCCACGTGATGAAAGAGAACCCGAGGTAGCGCACCAGGGCGCGGTCGAACGCCCGTCCCCGGCTGCCCTTGAGAATGATCCACCTGGTGTTGCCGCGCGAAGAGTACGAGATCGCCTGGTCAGCCTCGGAGTTCTCGGTCATGGGCGCCATCATGGCGCGGCGCTTTCGGCTTTCGAGCAGCGCCCCTACGCCGATTACCCGCCCAGCTGACCGTCAGGAATAATCTCCGGCCACGGGGTACATGCTTGTCGTGGCAACCGCGTCACCGGCCGGTCCGCAACTGACTGCGGCGGTGCAGGAACGTTTCACCGAGCTGGCGCGCGCCGCGGCGGGCAAGTGCGAGGCCGCCGGCCAGACGCTGGATCAGGTTGACGGCGCATCGGCAGCCTTGGCGTCCATCAGCGATGCGGCGTTCGAGCTTCCCCTACCCGGGTGCGGTGCCACCGAGTCCCGCTGGACTGCGCTCGCCGCCGTTGCGAGCGTCGACGTCGCGCTGGGCCGCTTGTTCGAGGCTCATGCCGACGCCCTGGCCATCCTCGCCGAACTGCGGGCTGACTCCCCACAGGCGGGTCAGCGCTGGGGTGTCTGGGCGGCGGAAGGTCCGGCGTCGACGGTCACGGCCACCCCCGCCGGAGACGGCTGGCGGCTCGATGGCCAGAAGCCGTGGTGCTCGGGGGCGCTCGGTAACACGCATGCCCTCGTCACGGCCGAAGGTCGGCACGGGCGCGCGCTGTTCGCCGTCGCCCTCGAAAGCGCCGCAGTAGCAGCTGACCCGACCTCCTGGCAGGGCACGGCCCTGACCGGCACCGCGACCTACACCGTCACGTTCGCCGGTGCGCCTGCTGCGCTCGTCGGTGAGCCGGGTGATTACCTGGCGCGACCGGGCTTCTGGCACGGCGGTGCCGGCGTTGCAGCCGCCTGGTGGGGAGCGGCGCGCGCCGTCGCCGCCCCGCTCTACGCGCGGGTCAGCAGCGGCCGGGCCGACGCGTATGCGACTGCCCATCTGGGGGCCGTGGAGGTTGCTCTTGCGGGCGCCGCGGCACTGCTGCGGGAGACCGCTGCCGACATCGACCGCCACCCGGCAATCCCCAAGGAGAGCAATGCCTTTCGGGCGCTCCGGCTGCGCGCCGCTGTCGAAGCTGCAGCCGAGGACGTGATCGGTCGCGTCGCCCGCGCCCTCGGGCCGGCTCCGCTCTGCCAGGATCGCCGGCACGCCCGGGCTGTCGCCGACCTCTCCCTGTATCTGCGGCAAAGCCATGCCGAACGCGACCTTGCCGCCATCGGCGAACTCGCGGCCGGCCGGGGCGACGGGCGGCTGCCGGATGCATGAGCCGTACGCGCAACGGCGCACCCTCGACGCCGGCTACTTCGAGCGCATGTACACCGGGTCCGCTGACCCATGGGGATTCGCGACGCGCTGGTACGAGCGTCGCAAGTACGACCTGACCCTCGCTGCGCTGCCTCGTCCCCGATTTGCCAACGCCTTGGAAGCGGGCTGCTCCATCGGGGTGTTCACGGCAGATCTGGCCACGCGGTGCGAGCAACTGCTTGCCGTCGACACCAGTGCCGAGGCAGTGCGCCTCGCGACAGCGCGCACCGCACACCTGCCTCAGGTGACCGTCGAGCAGCGCCGGCTCCCGGACCAGTGGCCGGCCGGCAGCTTCGACCTCATCGTGCTGTCTGAGATCGGCTACTACTTCGCCGCCGAGGACCTCTCTGCGCTCGTCACCGCAGGCCGCGCCGCCCTTCGTCCCGGCGGCACCTTGGTGGCCGTGCACTGGCGCCATCCCGTCGCGGACTACCCGCTGGGCGGGGACGACGTGCACGACGAGTTCGCCCGTCGCAGCGACCTCGAGCGCACAGTGCGTCATGAGGAGGCGGACTTCCTGCTCGACGTTTTCCAGCGCATCCCACCGGCCGCGCGCTCCGTCGCCCAAGCAGAAGGTCTCGTCGAATAGTGGCCGCGGACATCGCGTGGGTCGGAGTGGTTGTTCCAGCCCACAACGAAGCGGCCTACCTACCGTCGTGCCTGCAAGCATTGACGATAGCGGTGGCCGAGGTGCCGGTCGTCGTCGACACCGTCGTCGTGCTCGACGCCTGCAGTGACTCGAGCCGCCAGGCGGCCCAAGGTTTCCGTATCGTCGAGATCGACGCGCACAACGTGGGCGCGGCGCGCCGTGCCGGGTTCGCCGCTCTGCTTTCTGCTCGGCCCGTTGCCGTCCCCGACGAGCGCTCCTGGCTGGCCACGACCGATGCCGACACGCTGGTGCCGCGCGACTGGCTCAGCCGGATGCTCGGCTACGCGGCCGCCGGCTGGGATGCCGTCGCGGGAACTGTCCGGGTCACGGACTGGGGCGAGTACTGGGGCCCGAAAGCCGAGCAATTGCAGGCGCTTTGGGGGGCAGGCTACAACGGCAGCGACGGTCATTCTCACGTTCATGGCGCGAATCTGGGACTGCGCGCCGACTGCTATCGCGACGTCGGCGGGATGCCCGCGGTCGCGCTTTCGGAAGATGCGTCGCTCCTCGCGGCAATCGCCGCCGCGGGTCGCCGGGTGCGGCACGCCGCGGACCTACCGGTCGTCACCAGCTCTCGGAGCACCCCACGGGCCGAGGGCGGTTTCGGCACGCTGCTCGGCGAACTGTCCGCCTGAATGTCACGGGCGCCGCCCCGAGCCGCTAGAAGACGCCGATCCCCGCCGCCTCGTTGCGCTTGCGCCACTCCTCGCGGGGCATCCGGGTGGTGTCGACCGTTTCGATCGCACGCAGGGCCCCGACAGTCGTCTGCTCCTTGGCCATGTGCTGGAAAGGATCCCAGTCGAAGAACCGGCAGGAGTTCTCCCACGTGATCTTGTTGATCTCGCTCTCGGAGCACCTGGCGTCCTGGAACTCCTTCCACGCGAATTCCGGGGACTCCGGCCACGTGGTGTCGGTGTGCGGGTAGTCGCACTCCCAAGCGATGTTGTCGAGCCCGATACGGTCACGCAGCAGCAGGCCCGAGGGGTCGGTGATGTAGCACGCCAGGATGTGCTCGCGGAAGACCTCAGAGGGCAGCTTGCCACCGAAGTCACCACCGTCGTGCAGCCACGCCTGGTTGGTGAAGTGCCGGTCGATGCGGTCGAAGTAGAACGGGATCCAGCCGATGCCACCCTCGGACAGGGCGACCTTCAGATCCGGGAAGCGCCGCAGCGTCGGGCCGAACAGCAGGTCCTGAGCGGTGATCGCGCTGATCTGGCACGCCAGCACCATGAGGTGGTCCACCGGCGCCTCCTCGGCGCGCCTGATGACGTCGAACCCGGCGCCGATATGCAAGGAGAGCACCATGTTCGTGTCGCAGAGCGCTTTCATCATCGGATCCCAGTAGCCCGACAGGAAGCTCGGAAATCCTTGCACGTGCGGGGTTTCGAGGAAGCTGATCGAGCGGCAGCCCTTCTTCGCGACGCGATGAATTTCCTCGACGGCTAGGTCGACATCCCACATCGGAACGATCCCAAGCGGGATGAACCGGCCCGGATAGGCACCGCACCATTCGTCGATCGCCCAGTCGTTGTAGGCCTGCAACATGACGAGCGCGATCTCCTTGTCACCGGATTCGGTGAAGGTCCGCGCGTTGAAGCCGGCCATGGTCGGAAAGTTCATCGACGCGAGCACGCCGTTGGCGTTCATGTCGCGCACCCGCTCGTGCACGTCGAAGCAGCCGGGGCGCAGCTCGGAAAAGGCGCCAGGATTGAAGCCCCACTGCTCGCGCGGCCAGCCGACGGTCGCCGCCATGCCGAACGGGGTCGAGGTCGCCTCACCCTGGAAGACCCACTGGTCGACGCCCTGATCGTTGCGCACCACCTTCGGTGCCTTGTCGAGCCACTTGGCCGGGACATGGTTCCGGTACATGTCCGGGGGCTCGATCATGTGGTCGTCGATGCTGACCAGGATCATGTCTTCCAGCTGCATAACGGGATCGTAGAACTGTTCTGACACCGACGTCAAAATTGGTGCGGCGGGGCTTGCGAGAGTTCGCTGCAACCTTCTCGCTGACGCGCGCGTCTATCCCCCGACGGAGCGGATAGGAGCGGCGATGCGGAAGCGAACAACGGCGGCTTGGACCGCCGTCCTCTTCAGCGTCCTAGGTGCTTGTTCCAGCGCGCCACGAACGGCTACTCCTCCGGTCACGCGCACGCACACGGTCACGCCGGTCAGCGTGGGCGATGCGTTCTATGCCGTTGCTCCGTCGAGTCACTCCGCCGTCGTCGAGATCTCGGCGCGATCGGGAAAGACCGTCCGTCAGGTCATTGCCGGCAGCCGTAACGGGCTGACGGTCAGCGGGTTGGCCCGACTGTCTGCGGGTGCGCTGTTGGTCACGTACACAACCGGGCCGGAGTGCACGAGCAACGTGTCGGGCTGCGGACCGAAGCCGGATACATGCGGCGCCGAAGTCGATTCGGTGAACATCGCCTCTGGTGCCGTCGCGGTGCTCTGGCGACTGGGTCGCGACGAACGGTTGTCGGATGCCCGGCCGAGCCCGGATGGAACCAAGGTCGCAGCGCTCACGTCGCCGTGCGTTCCGTCATATTTCAACTCCCACCTGGTCATTCGGCGGCTCAGCGACGGGACAACGTGGCGCATCGGCGATCGCGTTGCCCGCTGCCATGTGCTGGGTGCTCCGCAGTGGACCGCCGACAGCGCACACCTGCTCGTGACGTACGGACCGCCCATGGGCGCTCAGCCGGCGCGCGGTTCCGACGGCGTCTGCGGCCAGTTCGGCGACAGCAACCTCGTCGAAGTCCCAGCGAATGGCGCTCAGCCCTTGATAGATGGCGTGATCAGCAGGGTCCCGACGGGCTGCACCTACCAGGCGACGGCGGTCTCGGACAACGACGCTTATGTCATCCAAGCTTGCGGACCGGACACGACGCGGCTGCACGGACCCGCCACGCTGGTTCGGCTCAACCAGAGTTTGCAGGCGACGGCCCGCTGGCCCGTCGGAGACTGCACCGACGGCAACAGCCTCGCAGCCGACCCCGCGAAGGGCGTGCTCGTCTCGGCCTACCTGTACTGCAACCCGCCGCTGGCGGGCGAGAAGCCGGGCCAACCGACAACTGTGCTGGACCGGCTCAAGGGCGGGTCGTTGCAGCGGGTGACTGCAGCAGCCGGTGGGGAGACTGCCGTCCAGTACCTCACCTGGTAGGCCGGTGGGATCCCTAGACCGGTACGCGACGACAGGGGGCTCAACGCTCGCCGCAGTTGCGCTCCTCCCGTCCGAACCGGGTACTGCCGCACGACTGCAATTTGCCCCCTAACTGCCACCCTGAAGCGATCACTCCTCACGCCGCCGAGCGAGCGAGGTTGGCACATACGCGCGAACTGTCCCGGGGCGAGACTGAACGCTCCAGACGGTGCCGCGGGCGAAAGCGGCCTGAAGCGCCGGCTTGTGGGAGGGTTCGTTTTCGAATTGGTGCGGCTCGGCGAGCATTCTCAGATCCCGGTTTGCGGTCGCCCCCGCATTTGACTAATCCTGGCGTCATGCGCATTCGGCCAAACTGAAACTCGATTGCCGCGCCCGGTAGCCCGCCGACACACTGCCGGTGATGGCCAGACCCAAGATGCACGCCGACGAGATCCACACCGACGCGGCTCTGGTTCGCGCACTCGGGAACGGGCCTTTGCGCAGCCCCGCACGACGGTGTACACGTCCGGTTGCGCGTGCCAGGCTGATCGGCGGCCACCCACATGTTTGCGACGTTGAGAGGTTCTTGTGCTTGCAAGGAACCACGTGATCGCCTTCGCTTCCACGGCGGACATGGTCAGGGCGCGGGCCTTCTACGAGACTGCGCTCGGGCTTCCCGTGATCGAGGCGAATGCCCATGCGTGCGTCTTCGATGCCAACGGGACGATGCTGCGGATCACGCTTGTCGGCGAGGTTGCTACTCCTGGCTACACGGTGCTCGGCTGGCGGGTGACCGACATCGGCGACGTCATCGCTGAGCTAGAGGCCTCGGGAGTCGTCTTCGCCCGCTACGACGGGATGGAACAAGACAACCAAGGCGTGTGGACGACTCCGAGCGGCGACCGCATCGCATGGTTCAGCGATCCCGATGGGAATGTGCTCTCTCTTACCGAGTTCAACTGAAACCGACGTGCACCGGTCGAACGGGCATGGCGCTCGTGGTGAAACTCAACGCCAACGACTGACTACTCGTGGGCCCGCCCCTGACAACAAGTCAGCCCATATCAGAACGGGGGACCGTCCAGATCAGCTTTGTTTTCCGGCATTTCCGGGCTCTCGACGATGGCTGCCGGGCTGCGGTGGTCGACGGGTTCGACCGGGTAGGTGTGGCCGGTGGGGCTGGTCCAGTACGCCTGTCCGGTGGTGGGGCGGGTGCGGAGGGTCCAGCGGCCTTTGTGTTTGAGGGTGTGGTGGTTGGGGCACGGCGGGTGCAGGTTAGCCCGGTCGGTCCGGCCGGAGCCGGGATCACCGGGCCGGTAGGGGTGTTTGTGGTCGAGGTCGCCGTGGGCGGCGGCCCGGTTGCAGCTCGGGAAGGTGCAGGTCCGGTCTCGGGTTTTGACGTACCGGGCGAGTGCGGCCGTCGGCGTGTAGGAGCTGTGGCCGAGGTCGAGCAGGTGGCCGGTGTGCGGGTCGAGGATCATCCGCCGCCACTTGCCGTCGGCGGCCAGGGTGCGGGCCAGCGGGGCGGGGATCGGGCCGTAGCCGGCGAGCTCGGCCGGGTTGTCCTGCAGGCCGAGCAGGGTCGGCAGATCGACCGTCACATTGATCGCCGGCGGGCGGACCGTGGCGGCGCCTTGGGTGATGAGCGTGGTCAGCGCATCCGCGCGGTGCGCGTCGATGGGGAGCCAGCCCGGCTCACCCGGCCCCGGCCCATCCGCCCGGGTCTGCTTGGCGATGGCGTCGGCGACGTTGAAGATGGTCATGATGTCGGCGGCGGAGGCGATGAGCCGCAGTTCGGCCATCCCGTCCTCGCGGGCCCACCAGTCCAACGTGCGTTCGGCATGGGCTTGCTTGGCGCGTTCGGCCGCGCTTTTGGGTTCGACGGCGAGCACGGCCCGTTTCAGGCAGCGGCGCAGCTGGGCGACGGTCTGCCGGCGGGCCCGGGGCAGCACCCGGTCGGCGACGATGCGGGCCTTGCCCGCCGGCAGCGGGCCGGTGGCTTCGGTGATGGCTTTGGCATGCCAGAGCGAAATCTCGCCCTGTTCGAGTGCGTGCTGGACGGCAGGGAGGTCGGTGGTGAGGGTGCGGGCCAGGGCCAGGCTGTTACCGGCGACGCAGTCAGACACCCGTAGCGCGGCGGAGATCTCGGCGTGCGCGGCCCGTAGCGCGATCTCCCGCACGCCGGTCTTGTCCGACCCGTCGCGTACTTCGGCTTCCACCGCATCCCCGACCGCCGCAAGGGCGGGCTGGGTGAGCGCGGCCAGCCAGGCGTGCTGGCGGTCCAGCGCGATGAGCAGGTCGACTTTCCCGTAGTCGGACAGTTTGTCGGGGACGATGCCGGAAAGGGCGGTCAGCACGTCCGGGCCGGGCGGGGCGATCAACGCTGCCGCGATGATCCCATGAGGACTCAGACTCTCGAACATATGTGCGAGTCTACCCGCCACCACCGACAAAAGCACTGCAAACACAGGGCTTTTGGGAACATGTCCGCATCTGAAGAGGCCGACCGCCCTATGCTGGGCGGGGCAGCCCTCGGCTGCTCGTCGAAGAAGCGCGCCCGCTTCATGCTGGGGGCGAATCGTGCGGCGGCTGCTGCGGAAAGCAGGCCGACAGCTGGCTGCAGCACGTACCGAGTGCGGCCGAGCGGGCCTTGGGCCGCCGCGATCCGCTCAGCGAGAGCCGCCGCGGACTGTGGCGTGAGCTCGACTCCGCGACGCTCATGCTCGGCGAGCAGCAGGCTGGTCAGCTCGGCCGAGATGTTTGACGCGTCATCTATCTGGCAGGATGAAGGTATGCCTCTTGACGACGACACCGTTCGGCTGGCGAAGGGTCCTAACCTCGCCACCGTTGTGACGATCATGCCCGACGGGCAGCCCCAGGCCCTGCTCACGTGGGTGGATACCGACGGCGAGCACATCCTCGTGAACACCGAGCCCCAGCGCCAGCGGGCAAAGAACGTGGCCCGTGATCCCCGCATCACGGTCCTCATCCATTCCAAGGACAACCCGTGGGACTGGTCGGAGGTCCGCGGTCGCGTGGTCGAGACCTCCGACGGGGGTGAGGCGCGTCGGCACATCGACGCGTTGTCGCACAAGTACGTCGGCAAGGACTACGCCAATCCCATCGGCGAAAAGGGCCGCATCATCCTCAAAGTGGCGCCCGACAAGGTGAACACGCCGGCGCGCATGGGGCGCTAGCGTTCCCGAGAGGCCCTGAGCGGTCGCGATCGGGGGCGATGTCAGAAGCGCTCGCTTTCGACATGCCCGCCATCTGAGATATGCAACGCACGCCACACGTCTCCGGCGTTGGCGAACTCGCGACCCGCCGGAAGGGCTCGTACCTGGTCGACTACCCGATCCGGCGCTTGCGCGTCCATGACGTGTTCGAGCAGGACCTGGCCGATGGCCGGGAAGGTCGCCCGGCCGAGCCACTGGGCAAGCTCGGAGCGCGCTTCGACATCCTCCGCGCTCATTCCGTGCGGGGTTCCGCCCGCGAGCGGTGTTTGGGCACCAAGCGTGGCTGCAGGCTGATCCTCGCCGGCCGGCTCTGCCGAGCGCCACTCCTCGGCGCGGGAGTCGTGGCCACCGTGGATCATTCCGGAAACTTCGTGCGCCATCTCTTCGTCGACCCGGCTGCTGTGCTTGTCGCTTCCCCGCTCCATGCGGTCCCCCTACCCCGCACCCGCGGGCGGCAGACCCATCCGCCGAAAATCGGCCGCGCTGCTGGTCGATAATGCGGGGATGACGGATCTCGCGACGCTGATCGCGGCCTTGCCCGACGGCCGCGTGTTGACCGATCGCGACGCCATGACGCCCTACCGGCAGGACTGGGCGAAGACCACCAATGCGGGATGGCCGATCGCCGTGGTCCGCCCGCGCAGTACCAGCGATGTGCAGCACGTCCTGCGCTGGGCTACCGAGCATGCAGTTCCTGTCGTGCCCCGCGGCGCGGGATCCGGGCTGTCCGGAGGGTCTGCCGCTGTCGACGGCTGCGTCGTGCTGTCGACCGAACGCTTGCGCGAGATCACCATCGACCCGGTGGCCCGGGTGGCGATAGCGCAACCCGGCCTGCTCAATGTCGAAGTCAAAAAGGCAGCCGCCGCCCATGGCCTGTGGTACCCGCCGGACCCCTCGTCGTTCGAGATCTGCAGCATCGGAGGCAACGCCGCGACGAACGCCGGTGGGCTGTGCTGCGTCAAGTACGGCGTCACCACCGACTACGTCCTCGGCATGCAAGTCGTGCTCGCGGACGGAACGGCCGTGCGGCTCGGCGGCCCGCGCCTCAAAGACGTCGCCGGGCTGTCATTGACAAAGCTCTTCGTCGGCTCCGAAGGCACTCTCGGGGTCATCACAGAACTGATCCTGCGGCTGATTCCCGCTCCCCCACCCGCGTCGACGATGGTGGCCGTCTTCCGCTCGATCGAGTCGGCGGCACAGGCCGTTTTGGCCATCACATCGCAGATTCGCCCGTCGATGGCGGAATTGATGGACCGCACGTCCATCAACGCAGTCGAAGACTTCACCTCCATCGGTCTCGACCGTGACGCGGAGGCGCTGCTGGTGCTGCAATCCGATGCGCCCGGCGACGCGGCGAGCCGGGAGATCGCTCTGATGGAGAGAGCCGCCATCGACAACGGCGCGACCGAGGTGTTCTGTACGAGCGATCCTGCTGAAGGGGATGCTTTCGTCGCGGCCCGCCGCGCGGCGTTTCCGGCGTTGGAGCGGTTGGGAAATCTCCTGCTGGAGGACGTCGGCGTGCCGCTGCCCGCGCTACCGGCACTGGTGCGCGGCATCGAGAGACTCTCGGCCGAGCACGAGACCACGATCGCCCTCGTCGCTCACGCCGGCGACGGCAACACCCATCCGCTCATCGTCTACGACGGCAGCGACCCGGACGCTACCGCGCGTGCCCAGACGGCCTTCGGCTCCATCATGGATCTGGCGATCGATCTGGGTGGCACCATCACAGGCGAACACGGCGTCGGGCGCTCGAAAAAGCCTTGGCTACCAGCGTATTTGGGCGAGGATGTGATGGCGCTGACCCGGCGGATCAAGGATGCCCTGGACCCAGCCGGGATCCTCAATCCCGGCGCCATTCTCGACGCTCGCCCGTTCAAGGAGTAGGGCACGGGCTCGCAGCCGCCTCGATCGGCTCGCGGTCCCATTAGCTGTCGCCGACCGCCTGATCCACCTCAGTGGACTGAGCGGCGGGCAGTTCCAAAGCCAGCGTCCGATGCAGCACCCGGCGCAGAGCGGCGCGCAGTTGATCGTCGGTCAGATCCTCGAGGTGCAGCACGACGCCGGAGAGCCCGTAGGAGAGGTAGAAAGCGGTTCGCTCGTCGGCGGTCGGCTGCTCGCCGAAATACAGGCGCAGCAGGCGTGTCTGCAATTCCACTGTGTTCCGCACGTACGTCGGATGCCGCGTGACAGCCGGATCGCGGTTGAGGACGGCGAGTGCCCGCCGATGGGCGACCCCGCTGTCGATCATGGCGTTGAGCGCGACAGCAATCTGCTCTTCCCTGGTCGGCTGGCTTTCGGCCAGGTCGAGCAGCCGGTTGGCCTCCTCGTGGGTCGGACCGAGGATGGCGTCGAGCAATCCCGATTTCGTCGGGAAGTAGTAATAGATGGCGGCTTTCGTGATGCCGATGCGGTCGGCGATCTCCTGCATCGTCGTCGCGTCGTAACCCTTCTCGCCGAACAGGTCCAGCGCCGCGGAAAGCACGCGCTGGCGACTCAGCTCCCAGCTCGCGATGTCACGCGTCCTGGCCATCGCGTCCGAGACCTCCCGGTTCGACGAGTGGTGCCTGCGCGCCGCAGGTCGCCCACACGCTATCGCCGGGAGGGCCCGAGGCGACACGGTTGATTCATTAACTTGACAGACGGTTAATGATCGGCCACTGTGCCAATCACCTGGTCAGACCCTAGGCGGCCGGGAATGAAGGAGAGGAACGGGTCTCGCGTGCCGTTGCTGCCCGGCCTTGCGCCGCTGGTTGCCGCCATAGCGGCCAGTGCACCGCCACCGGCGGCGACCACCGTCGCCGAGGCCCGGGCGCGCGCCGATGAAATGGCCGACCGCACGTTCCGCGACCTCGCTCAGGACGTCGCGCCGGTGTGGTCCGAGCACGATGCCTTGGTCCCCGCGGACGGCTACGACGTGCCGGTGCGGATCTATCGCCCGCGCCCGGGGCGGCTTCCGATACACGTCTACTTCCACGGAGGCGGCTTCTGGTTGGGGACGCTGGATCAGTCGGACACCTCCTGCCGCCGGCTCGCGACGGGCAGCGACCGCGTGGTGCTTTCGGTGGGTTACCGGCTGGCGCCCGAGAACAAGTTCCCGGTGCCGGTAGAGGACTGCTATGCAGCCCTCTGCTGGGCCGCCGAGCACGCCGCCGACTTGGACGTCGATGGCGATCGCATGACCATCGGAGGTGCGAGCGCCGGAGGGGCTCTGGCCGCGGCTGTAGCGCTGATGGCTCGTGATCGGCGGGGACCGTCGATTCGCTTCCAGTTGCTGGAGATTCCGGTCACCGACCTCACGATGTCGCAGCCGTCCATCGAGGAGAACGCGTCGGGGCCGGTGCTGACCCGCGGGGCCGTGGCGCAGTACGTGGGTTACTACCTCGCTGACGAGGGCGACGCCACTCACCCCTACGCCTCGCCGCTGCATGCTCCCGACCTGACCGGATTGCCGCCGACCCTCATCACCACGGCCGAATTCGATCCGCTGCGCGACGAGGGTGAGGCGTTCGGGCGCCGCCTCGCTGACGCCGGAGTCGCGGTGCGGGTCACCCGCTGGGACGGCCATTTCCACGGGTCTTTCACGATGTCAAAGCTCATCCCCGACGAGGCAGCTGCCTACTCGCAGGCCCTGTTCACGGCACTGCGCGACGCCGTACCGGCTGAACCCGCGACCGCGGGACCCCCGAAGAGATCGATCTAGATGATGGGACAAAGGATGCGCAAGCTTGGTGTGCCGGTCGCTGCCTGCGCGGCGCTCTCGCTGATCCTCGCGGCGTGCGGACGCTCCGGCGCAAGCAGCCCGACGACGGCGAAGTCGAGTGCGCCGGCGGCGCAGACCAGCGCTTCGGCCTCCGCCGCCCCGGGCACTTTCGGCAGCCTCAAGGGAGTGTGCGGCCCGGGCAACGCGAAGGGTGCCACCGAGCGCGGGGTGACGGACACGACCATCAGGATCGGTGTAACGGCCGACCCGGGCGCGGCCGCCGCCCCCGGATTGGAGCAGGAATTCTTCGACACTGCCGACGGATTCACGAAGTGGTGCAACGCCGCGGGCGGGATCAACGGCCGCAAGATCGTCGTCGACAAGCTCGACGCCAAGCTGTTCAACGTCGGCCAGGTCACGACCCAGGCCTGCCAGAAGGACTTCATGCTCGTCGGTAACGGCAACGCGTTCGACAGCGCCGGTGTGAAGATCCGCGAGAACTGCAAGCTTGGCCAGATCCCGGCGTACGTCGTGTCTCCCCAGGCCGTCGACGCCAAATATCAGGTGCAGGCCTCCCCCGTACCTTCCGACGAGATCAACAACGGTGGCATGCGCCTGCTTGCCGACGCCTACCCGGACACCAAGACCGCAGGCGTCGGCATCGGCAGCAGCACGCTCAGCTCCATCATCCCGACCGGGCTCAAGGCTCAGGAATACCTCAAGGACATCGGCGTCAAGGTGGCCGTGCTGCAGAACCAGCCCGTCCAGGTCGACAACTACCGCCCCTACATCGAGCAGCTGAAAACCACGGGTGCCAAAGGCTTTTACCAGATCTCGGCGCAGGATCCCACCCCGATCGTGCAGGCCATGAAGAACGTGGGATACACCCCCGACTGGATCCTCTACAGCGTCCAGTTCTACGGCCCGCAAGCGATCTCCGGGGCGAAGGCACTCGGCACCTTTCCGCCGAGCTACGTCCAGTTCCCGACCCTGCCGTTCGCCTTGGACACCAAGTATCCGGTGCTCAAGCAAGCCGAGAACATCATTCGCGACGCGGTGCACAACCCCAAGCTCACCTGGTCGTCGCTCTCATCCTTCAACGCCTGGCTGCTGTTCGCCGATTCGGCAAAGGCCTGCGGCTCCGACCTCACGATGGATTGCGTTTTGGCGAAGGCCAAGGATCACACCGACTGGACCGCCGGTGGTCTGTATCCCCCGCAGAACCTGGTGACCGGTGAGGCCTCCCCCTGCATCGCCCTGGTCAGGCTGACGTCGGACGGCTTCGTCTATGACGAGAAGGTCACCAATCCCACCTCCGGTGACGGGCCTTTCAATTGCGACCCGCAGAACGTCAAGCACGTCAAGACCTACGTCACTGCCAGCTGACGCAACATCGCCGGAGCACGTGGGTAGCTGACTACGGCCCGCGGACCACCGCGTTCAAACGGGGGCGTTCACTCGGGATCCCAGACCAGACCGACCGGATTCGGCGAAGGGATCAGCCCAGAATGCGCGACGGCCCGGGCGATCGGGTCGATAAGCGCCAGCAATTCACTGGTCGCGTCCGGTCCGATGGCCTCCCACGGCGCCGCGGCGAGCCGATCGGTGGCCGCTTCGATCTCAGCGTGCGCCTGCCGTCCGGCTTCGGTGAGACGGTGGCTCTCGTCGAGCCAGCCGCGCGCGACAAGCGCGTCGGAACCCCGCTGCCACTCGTCGTCCGGAAAGCCGCGGCCCGTACGAAGCGCCTCCGCGTCGGACTCGCCGGCGGCGATCTTCAGATGATGCGATTCGGCGGGGGTGACGCCTTGCGCGACGAGGGCGGCGATATGGCCGTCACCGCGGTGTTCGCGCAACGTGGCGGTAGCCTGCCACAGGCTTCCCGCAGCCGAATCCGGCCGAGCCAGCGCCTGATTCGCCGCAGCTAGCGGGCGCCCAGCCGTTGCAGCCGCCCGGGCCGCGGCCCAGAGCAGATCGGCCGCTCGTGCGAGCACGTTCTGCTCGGGAGCGATCAGCGAGATCGCCTCCTCCACGCCTTCGAGCCGCGCCGCCAGCGCCTGCTCCGGCGTGGTGTGAAGCCAGGCGTCCGGAAGCGCCCGAGTGACCCGGCTGTGGTGAAAGCCGAAGAAGGTTGCCGTCACGACCGCAGGATCGACCTGGCCGAACGGCGCGGAACGCATGGCGAAGTAGCCCATCCAAAAGCCGCGCATCCCCAGCTCCTTGGCGCGGGCGAGCACCTGCGGGCTGAAGTACGTGAGGTCGTGGATGAGCTCGTAGCGCAGCCAAAGCCGGCGCGCCGTGTCCTGTGGCCCTCCCATGGATCCCATGACCATCACTACGGGGTCACCAGGGTCTTGCCGGCGCCGCCCACGTGGCTCGTCAGCGCTTCGAAGGCCCCCTGCACCCCCGCCAGCTCCACGCTGCCCGAGATGAACGCATCGACGGCGAAGCCGCCATCGTTGAGCAGTGCCGCCGCAGCTGCGAACTCGTCGTTGCGGTAGTAGACCGCGAACCGGACCTGAACCTCTTTCATCACCGCATTGATCGGCACGATCGTGTCGGGAGCCATACAGACTCCGGCGACCACGACGCGGCCCCGGACACCGGCGGCATCGACCGCGGCTTGAATCAGACCCGGCGCTCCGACGCACTCGAAGACGAGGTCGAACCCGGGCGGCGGAGGACCTTCATGGGGGTCGTGCACACCGGTAGCCCCGAACACGCCGGCAGCCTCCCGGCGCGCCGCCGCCGGATCGCTGACGACAACTTCACGGGCACCCCACCGCCGGGCCCAGAGCGCGACAGCGGCGCCGACATTTCCGCCGCCGATGACGAGCACGCGATCGCCGGGCGTGACGTCTCCCGCCCGCACCGTGTGCAAGCCGACGGCGATCGGCTCGACCAGAGCCCCTGCCACGCCTACGCTTTCGGCAAGCCTGAACGAGCCGCCAGCTGCCACCCGCACGTACTCGGCGAACCCACCCGAGGACCCGCCGACACCGATGAGGTCGACCCGCGTGCAGTGCACCGGCTCTCCCAGCAGGCACCAGCGGCACTGCCCGCAGGCGGCGAGCGGCATGGCGGCTACCGGATCCCCTTCGTGCCACGACCCTTCCGCCCCTGAGCCGACCGCGGCGACCTGGCCGCAGAACTCGTGCCCGAGGACCGAGCCCGCCGGCATCGCCTGGTACGCCTTCAGATCCGAACCGCAGATCCCGGTGGCCGTGACCCGCAGGACCAGCTCACCCGGACCGGGTGACGGGTCCGGCACCTCGGCGACCTCGAACGTATGGTCACCGGTCAGAACCGCAGCACGCACGTAGCACCTCCTGCTAGGACACCCGACACTAGAACAGTCACCATTGCTGGGATGCCGCAGGTGAGCGCCACCCTACGGCTGATCCGAGCGGGTGACTTGCCAAAGTCGCCTGTTTGATGCATCGGCTCTCGGGCATATGCCTGCCCGACCGGTGAGCACAACAAGAGCTCACCCCAACCAAGGACGGCACCCATGCGCATTGGCGCAAGCCTCGTGCTCATCGCACTCGGGGCAGTTCTCAAGTTCGCGGTGACCACCCACGTCAACGGCGTCTCGCTGGGCGCGGTCGGCGTGATCCTGATGATCGTTGGGATCGCCGGACTTCTCATCACCGCGGCACTACTCGCAAGCCGGCGTCGCACCGACGTCATCTACCGCCGCGATGGCGTGAGCTACGTCGAGCCGGCCGACCAAGCCGTCGACCGCTACCAGGTCTGAGCCAGAGGACAGGAAAGGAAGGCCCCAGCAATGATCCTCCTCGGTGTCATACTTCTCATCATTGGATTCGTCGCCAAAGTCGCGATCATCTGGACGCTCGGCATCATTGCCGTTGTCGTCGGCGCGATCCTCGCTATCGCCGGCGGTGTAGGGCACGCGGTCGGACCGCGCCGCCACTACTACTAAACCCACTGCGGAATAAGGCAACCGGCGCCGCTAGCCGAGCCCAATCGGCTCGGGTGGCGGCGCCGTCTTATCTCAGCCGCTTGCCGGCCGGTACTCGGCGGCGAGCAGGGCGATGTCGTCGGCCGGCTCGGACCCGACCGATTGGCGTAGCGCGGTCAGGATGACATCGAGACACGAGTGGAATTCGGTGTCGGCGATCGGCTTCGCGATACGCGGAAAATCGATGAAGGAGCCATCGGGACGGCGTGATTCAGTGATGCCGTCGGTGTAGAGCAGCAGCCGATCACCCGAAGACATGCCGCCGGAATGCACGATCGGCGAGGTGCCGAGCCCGAGCGGCAAGGCGTGGTCGAGCGTCAGCTCCGTCAGCCCTCCGGCGCTCGAGAACAGAGCCGGAGGATGCCCGCAGCAAACCAGGCAGTACCGGCCGTCATCGGCGACTTCGGCGATGGTCGCCGTGACGAAATCCTCGTCTCCGAGATAGGACTGGATTCTGCGGTCGATGTGTTCGGCGACTTCGCCGAGGTCGGCGATGTCCACGGCGGCAGCACGGAATTCGCCGAGCACGATCGTGGCCGTGCGCACGGCTGCGAGCCCTTTTCCGCGGACGTCGCCGATCAGCAGCCGCACGGCGTTCTGCCGCCGGACGACTTCGTACAGGTCGCCTCCGACGCGGGCTTCGGCCGCGGCGCTGACGTAACGAGCCGTCAGCAAGAGCGATCCGACCCGGCTGGGTGGTGGTGCGAGGATGGCTCGCTGGGCGACGTCGGCGACACGTGTCACCTTCGCCAGGCGGCCGGATTGTTCGCGGAACTGTTCGGCGGTCTCGAGCGCGAGGGCGGCACGACGGGCGACATCCTCGACGAAGGGCACGTCGGCGTGGGCGTAATGACGCCCCGACTCCGCGTAGATGAGGGTCACGACACCCATGACGCCGCTGCGACCGGTCAGGGGAACGAGCATGACGCTGGACATCCCGACGTTGTGGAGTATCTCCAGCTGCTGGGCATCAGCGGCCACGAGCTCGATGAGCCGGGGCGGGATAGTCGGCAGCACGACGCTTTGGCCCGTACGCGCCACGACGGCGGTGCCAATCGGGGCGTCGAGCCAGGTCGGATAGCGCTCGCCGGCCAGAAGCGCCGACTCGACCCTCAAAGGATCGGTGTGATGAATGGCCGCGGCGGTCAACTCGTCGCCGTTCACCAACTGCACGACGCACCAGTCGGCAAGGCGAGGCACCAGCAGCCTCGTGACGGCGTCGAGCGTCCCCTGAAAGTCGAGCGTTCCGGAGAGCGCGACCGAGGCTTCCGCAAGGAATGAGAGCCGATCGTTGGCTTCCATGGCTCTTTCCATGGCCAGCGTGCGCTCCAGCGCCTGAGCGAGGGCGTCTGCCAGCGCGCCCACGAACTCCACCTGCGCCCGCTCGTCGATCTCGCTCGCCCCAGGGAACGACAGGTTGAGCAGCCCGAGCGGCCGGTCTCCGATGATGAGCGGCGCCAGATGCAAGCTGCGCTCGGTCTGATTGGCGCGCACCAGCTCGGGGAAACGGCGCCGGATCTCTTCGAGGTTGCGCAGCACCATCGGCTGCCCCGTCCGCACCGCTTCCGCACCGGGCAGATCAGCGTCGATCGAGAACTCCTGATACCGCGGGACCAGATCGGGGTTGCCTCCGCGTACGGCCATCGAGCGCAGCGTCTGATCGCCGGTGAGCAGGAAGACCCGTGCCGTGTCCACGCCGAGGAAGTCGAAGGCGTTGTCGACCACGGTCTGCGCCACCTCTTCCGGCGTATTCGCCTGGGTCAGGTCGGCGGTCACCTTCTGCAGCAATTGCAGCTTGGACCAGCTGTCTTCGAGTTGCGACAGCCGCTCGACCTCGCCCGCCAGTGCGCTCGTGAACGGCTCGGGCGATGGCTGCGGCTGCCCCTCGGCCACGGCCCGTAGCTGGTCGACGAGCGCCTGCACGTACCAGCGCCGGAAGATCTGGTGCGAGCGGGGCGCCGCCAATGTCAGCAGCCGTGCCGCCCGCGCATACCGGTCGGCCTCGTCGAGTGCAGCGAGGTAACGCTCGCCGGCATCCGCTGCGCCGATCGGGAGTTTGATGACGAGCTCTGTCGTCGAGTCACCGCGCCGCGCTGCTGCCAATGCCTGTCGTTTGATCTCAGCCCGGGCGTCGGAGAACTCCGAGATGACGGCCGTGACGACCTCGGCCATGGCGGCGGGAAGGCTCAGCCCCTTCGCCGCCTCCCCCGCCTTCGCCAGGGTCAGCTCGCGTACCAGGTTCTCGATGTGGCTCTTCGCGTCCAGCAGCAAGCGGGTCGGCACCGCCCCGAGGTGTACCTCGAACAGCGGCTCCACCGGTTCATCGCTCGCCCAGTAAGCGAGCAGTTCGTCGACATCCATCTCGGGGCTCACGTGAACACCCGAGGAGGCTGCGGAATCCGACAGCTGCGCCCACACGACCTTGCCGCCGATCGGGGTGCGTTGCACGCCCCACCCGCTCGACAGCGATGACACCAGCGACAATCCCCGCCCGGTCATCGATTCCCCGCTGGACGCCACTTCGACCGGCAGGGCGTGACCGGCGTCCTCGACCTCCACCCGGACGGTTCCCTCGAGCTGGCTCACGCGCAGGGTCACCGGCGGCCGACCGTGAAAGAGCGCGTTCGTCACCAGTTCAGAGACAACCAGCTGGACATTGCCGACGGCATCCGCCGCGACATCGGAGAGGGCGTCGGCAGCGAACCGTCGCGCCTCGGGGACGGCGTCCATCGCGCTACCGACCACGAACTCCGACAGCCGCAGCATCCCCCCTCCTCACCCTCCCCCGAAACGCAGTGCTGATCCTAGGTTCCGCTTTCGCAACGCGCGACGACGCCCCATCAACCAGCCATCGGCCGTTGCGGTCTGGTTGTGAGTAAGTAGTGAAACTACCGGCTCGGGCTCTGCGCCGTCACTGAACCCGGGCAGATTCGGTCATGAGCGATGGGGCTCCTGGCGGCGGAAGGTGCGGAGCGGTTGCGAGACGTCGCTCGTGGTGCTGACCCGCGGGCGATCCGCTTCAGCCGCGGCCAGCGACTCGCAGGGCTTGAGCGACGCCAGCGACCGCTGGGCCAGATCCTGGTAGACGCGAACGCCGCGGGCCTTCCAGGCGAGCGTCGTCTCGTCCAGTTCGCGGATCACCTTGGCCGGGTTACCGGCGACCAGGGAACGCGGCGGCACCACGAATTCGGCGGGAACGAAGCTGTTGGCGGCGATCAGCGCATGCTCGCCGATGACGGCACCATCCATCACGACGCAGTTCATGCCGACCATGGCGAGCGAACTCACGGTGCAGCCATGAAGCACGGCGCCGTGCCCGATGTGGCTCTCGGGTTGCAGCGTGCAATCGGCGCCCGGGAATGAGTGCACCACGCAGCTGTCCTGAACGTTGGATCCAGCGCCGACCGTGATACGGCCGAAGTCACCGCGCAGGCTGGCGAACGGGCCGATGTAGCAGCCTGCTTCGACGATCACGTCGCCGATGAGTGAAGCCTGGGGATGGACGAAAGCAGCGGGGTCGATGACGGGGACGACTCCGTCGATCTCATACGTGGCCACGACTCGAGTGTCCACACGCGAGGACTGAGCCGGGCACCCAGCCCCGGTCAGCCGTGGTCCGCGAGATATACCAATGCCATGCGCAATGGCATCGGAGCGATTGACCTGATGATCGGCTTCCCGTCGGCCGACGCGCGCTCGCATTACACGAACCTGCGGGCGCTGGCCAAGGACGCGGAGAGCCAGGAGATGGAATTCCCGGCCGAGTACATGTTCAAGCAGGTGCCGAACTACCTTCCCGAGGGCGCCGACCCGATCGAGATCACGCTGCAGGAGATGGATGCGTGCGGCGTGGCGAAAGGCATGATCGGCAGCCCCTCCGGGCAACTGCACCAGCGTGCTCTGAGGGAACACCCCGACCGCTTCTTCGCCAGCATGGAGATCGACCCGAACGACATCACCGGCGCAGTCCGCAAGATCCGCCGGGCGAAGGACGAGTTCGACATCAAGGCGGTGACGACGTTTCCGGCCGGATGCAACCCGCAGGTGCCGGTCAACGACCGCCGCTACTACCCGATCTACCAGACCTGCATCGACCTCGACATCCCGATCGTCTCCAACGCCGGAGTTCCCGGGCCGCGGGTGCCGATGGCCTGCCAGAAGGTCGAGCTTTTCGACGACGTCTGCTACGACTTCCCCGAGCTGCGCATCGTGATGCGCCACGGTGCTGAACCATGGACCGAGCTGGCCATGAAGCTGATGCTCAAATGGCCGGGCCTGTACTACATGCCGTCCGCGTTCGCCCCCAAGTACTACCCGGCGGACATCATCAAGTACGCGAACAGCCGCGGCGCCGACAAGGTGATGTACGCCGGCTACTACCCCATGGGCCTTTCGCTGCGGCGGATCCACGACGAGATGCAAAACGTCCCGTTGAAAGACGAGGCTTGGCCGAAGTTCTTACGCGACAACGCGGTGAGGGTCTTCAAGCTCGACAGCTAGCACGAGGGAGGGTCCCGTGGAGTCATACCTGGGCATTGACGTCGGCGGAACCTTCACCGACGCCGTCCTCGCCGCCGGCCGATCGGTCTGGCGCGCGAAGGTGTCCACGGTGCCGTCGGACCTTCGCCGGTCGGTGCTGGACGCCACTGCGCTGGTGGCCGAGCGGGCCGGGCTGTCGCTGGACGAGATGCTGGCCGGCGTTCGCCGCTTCGGGCTCGGTACGACCGCGGTCACCAATGTCCTGACGGCTCATACCGGCGTGCGGGTCGGGCTCATCACGACAGCCGGTTTCGAGGATTCGCTGCCGACCGCGAAGGGACGGCGGGTCAACGACGGGGTCTGGTCGGTCTACCCCGACCCGATCGTGCCGCGCGACCGCATCATCGGTGTTGCGGAGCGCATCGACCGGGACGGTCAGGTGCTGGTCCCCATCGACACGGCGGCTGCGGTCGAGGCAGCGCGCCGGCTCGTGGACGACGGTGGATGCGAGTCGATCGCCGTGTCATTTCTGTGGTCGTTTCGCAATCCGGTGCACGAGCTCGCCGCCGTGGCAGCGATTCGCGACGCGTTGCCCGGGGTGCCGGTGATCTCCGGCTCCGAGCGCTCCCCCACCATCCGCGAATTCGAGCGCACCGCCTACGCGGTTCTGAATGCCTATGCCGTCGCCGCGATTCCCGGTATCGACGCCCTGTCCGCCACCCTCGAGCAGAAGGGCCTGCGCGTCCCGGTACTGCTGGTGCACTCGGCAGGCGGAGTACTGACCGCGGCCGAGGCGCGTCACGCGCCGATCACACTCGCCCGCTCCGGACCGGCCGCGGGTGTGGCTGCGGCCGTGTCGGTGGCGAAGGCTGCCCGGCGTCAGAACGTCGTCGCCTGCGACATGGGTGGCACGTCGTTCGACGTTGCAGTGATCACCGAGCAGCGCGTGCCGCGTTGTACGCGCACCGAGATCGGCGGGCTGCTCACCTCACTGCCGATGGTGGAGACCGAGTCCATCGGCGCCGGCGGCGGATCGATCGCCTGGGTCGACGCCCGGGGAATGCTGCGGGTCGGGCCCCAGTCGGCCGGAGCCCGGCCCGGTCCCGCCTGCTACGGCCGCGGAGGGACGCAACCGACCGTCACCGATGCCCTGCTGGTACTGGGCTTTCTCGACCCCGCACGGTTCCTCGGTGGCGAGATGGCTCTGGACCTCGCGGCCGCTCAGCGCGCGTGCCGGGAGCTCGGCGAGCAGTTGGGTCTGGATGCCGAGGAATGCGCGTGGGGCATCCGGCGCCTCGCGCTCGAAGGCATGGCGAACGGCCGTGCGGTCCCGGCTGAACGCTCGAGGCCTGCAGGCCGGGGACTTCGCGCTCGCCAGCTTCGGCGGATGCGGAGCCCTCTTCACGGCTGACCTCGCGCAGATGCTCGGCATGAAGGAGGTACTGGTCCCCGAGTTGTCGTCGGTGCTGTCCGCCTACGGAGCGGCGACCGCTGAGCTGCAACGTGAACGGGTCCGCTCGTTGGCCTACCTGCTGCCGGGTGAGGCGGAGGTCGTCGCGAAGGTCGCCGACGAGCTGCGGGGTCAAGTGCAAGCCGATCTCGCGGCTGACGGAGTTGCCTCTGCTGCACGCGTCGTGCATTTCGAGGCAGATCTGCGCTTCTACCGGCAGGTGTGGGAGCTCACCGTGCCCTTCGAGGGCAGCGAGGTCGACGCCGCCGCTATCGCGGGACTGGTCAAGCGCTTCGAGGACGAGTACGTGCGGCGCTACGGCAGCGGCTCGCGGATGCTCGGAGCTCCGGTCGAACTGGTCACGCTCCGGGCCGTCGGAACGGCCGCAGACGAGGTGTCCGAGATCGCCATGACGGCGCGGCGCGGGGTGCGCGCCGGTACGACGGTGGCCCCCGCGGGTCGCCGTCGCGTGCGCAGCGGACGTGGTCGCCGCGGGTGGCGTCAGGTTCCGAGCTACGACGGGCTTGCCTTGAGGCCCGGGCACTGCCTCACCGGCCCGGCGCTCATCGATGAGCGCGACACGACCGTGTGGATTCCGGAAGGGGCAGAGGCTTCGGTCAGCCGGCACGGGACCATCGCGATCGCCGTCACCGGATCCGAACCGAGCAGGCGGACCACTGGGAGCGGCTCCCGCACCGCATCAGACGCCATCGAGCTGGAGCTGCTGCGATCGCAGTTGCAGGCAGTCGTCGACGACGCTGCCGACACCATCGAGCGCACCGCGATCAGCCCCGTCGTGACGGAGTCGAAGGACTACTCGGCGACGCTGCTCGACGCCGACGGTGGCCTGGTCGCCGGCGGCGGCGTCATCACCTATCACTGGGTCGCGGCGACCCGAGCCATCCGCGCGACGATGCAGCGCTACGGCGACGACATCTCTCCAGGAGACGTCTTCCTGGCCAACGACCCCTACAACGGCGGCGGCCTGCACCCCAACGACGTGTTCGTTCAGCGGCCGATCTTCCTGGGCAGCACGCTGGTGGGCTGGGCTGCGCTTTCCGCCCACCTGATCGACATGGGCGGCATGGCGATGGGATCCTTCGCGCCTGCGGCCACCGAATGCTTCCAGGAGGCGCTGCGCATCCCACCGGTGCGGCTGCTGCGCGCCGGGGTCGAAGTCAGCGACGTCTGGGACATCTTCCGCACGAACGTCCGGCTCGACGTCCTCGTCGAGATGGATCTGCGGGGGCTCGTCGCAGGTGGCAACGTCGCCCACGACAAGGTCGTCGAACTGGCGCACCGCCACGGCATAGGCCCGCTCACCGCCGGCATCCGGCGACTGCAAGAGCTCTCCGAATCGGAGCTGCGGCGCCGGATCAGCCTGCTGGCGGACGGTGTGTATCGGGCCACCGGCTGGGTCGAGTGGGACGAGGAACTCTTCGAATTGCCCTGCACGCTCACCATTTCCGGCGACCACATGCACTTCGACTTCACCGGGGCCTCGCCGCAGGCGCCGCATTTCTTCAACTCCCAGCCCTACATCATCAAGAGCAGCTTCCTTATGGACGCCGCCTGGCTGATGGCGCCCGATCTGCCCTACACCGAAGGGTTGCTCTCGCCGATCTCGCTGGACTGCCCGCAGGCATCGATCGTCAACGCCACACCGCCTGCCCCGATGAATGCCGGCCACATCCACGTTGCGTTCACGGCGAGCGAGGTCATGCAGCAGTGCCTGCGGCTGGCGATGTGGGCGTCGCCGGAGTGGGATCGTCCGGCGCCCGTCATGGGATGGGGAACGAACTGCGCCATCGCGCTGACGACGTGGTCGGGAATCGGGCTCAGCGGCGTACCGGACACCTGGATGCTGATGGACGGGGCGTATACCGGCAGCGGGGCGGGAGATGACCGCGACGGTCAGGAAATGGCCAGCATTCCCATCGGTTTTCCGCAGCCGGCGCAGATTCCTGACATCGAGATCCTGGAGTCCTGGTATCCGATGCTGTTCGAGCATCGGAGGGTTCGCACCGGGACGTTCGGCGCCGGGGCGGCCCGTGCGGGTGGCGGCAACGAAGTGAGCTTTCGCCCGCACGGCACCGACCGACTCACCGGGCAGATGCTTGCCATGCGGGCCTACCTCCCGCTCGAAGGAGCCGCCGGTGGAATGCCGGGTGCGACGACCCGGCTTGCGATACGGCGGCGCGACGGGAAGCGTGAGCAGGTGTCGACAGCGGCCGCCGGCGTGGTGGTTGATGCGGGCGAGGCATTCGAGATCGGGTGCACCAGCGGAGGCGGTGTCGGCGATCCGCTGCTGCGCGATCCGGCGAAGGTCGCCGCCGACGTCACACGGGGATTGTTCGGTGCGGCTGAGGCGGCCCGCGTCTACGGGGTGGTGCTGCGGCAGGGCAAGGTCTCGCAGACCGCTACGGCCCGCAAGCGAAACTCGATCCGGCAGGAGCGGCTCCGGTGCGCGGCGGCACCAGCGATCCCCTTCACGGGAAAGGCGCTGCCGGCCGGTGATGGGCCTTCGCTTCCCCTGTACCCCGGTATCCGCCATCGCGACGGCGTCGCCTACGCCGAAGCATCCGGGACTCCCCTTGCCCGCTCGCCGGCATCGTGGACGAGCGGCTGCCCGGTCCTGCAGTCCGCGCCGGGCCCGGGGCCCGGGACCGTCACCCGCGCTTATCTCGATCCGTCTGACGGCACCTTCTTGATGGTTGAAGCGACGCCCGGCTCCGCGGGGGTGGTCACCGAGGTCCGGCCGAAGCACTGGGGTTGACGGCAAAACCGCTGCAATTACGGGAGAACTCGCCGCTCGCGTAGCCGCTCAAAGACGCCGCGGAGCATGACCCATCGGCAGGTTCAGGCGAACCGGGTGCGTGCCACGTCGTCCAGGCCGAGCAGCTCGATCGACTCCTCGCGCATCTGCACCTTGCGAACCTTGCCGGTGACCGTCATCGGGAACTCGTCGACGAGACGCACGTACCGCGGAATCTTGTAGTGCGCGAGCCGGCCCGTGCAGAACTCCCGCAGCGCCTCAGCCGTGAGCTCTGGCGCGCCGGGACGCAAGCGCACCCAGACCATCAGCTCCTCGCCGAAGCGTTCGTCAGGAACGCCGATGACCTGAGCATCGAGGATGTCGGGGTGCCCGTACAGGAACTCCTCGATTTCGCGCGGGTAGATGTTCTCCCCGCCGCGGATGACCATGTCCTTGATACGGCCGGTGATGTTGAGATAGCCGTCGTCGTCCATCACCGCCAGGTCCCCGGTGTGCATCCACCGGGCCGCATCGATCACCTCAGCGGTCTTCTCGGGTTCGTTCCAGTAGCCGAGCATCACGCTGTAGCCCCGGGTGCAGAGCTCTCCCGGCACACCGCGGGAAACGGTCAAACCCGTTTCGGGATCGACGATTTTGACCTCGAGGTGAGGATGCACCTGTCCCACGGTGGAGACACGCCGCTCGACGGAATCGTCGACCCGGGTCTGCGTCGAGACGGGCGAGGTCTCGGTCATGCCGTAGCAGATGGCGACCTCGCGCATCCCCAGGCGTTCGATGGTCTGCTTCATGACTTCCACCGGGCAGGGTGATCCTGCCATGATTCCGGTACGCAGGCTGCTCACGTCATAAGAGGCGAAGTCCGGGTCGTTGAGCTCGGCGATGAACATCGTCGGCACCCCGTACAGCGAGGTGCACCGTTCGGCCGCAACCGCAGCGAGGCTGGCTTTGGGGTCGAATCCTGGCGCGGGGATGACCATGCACGCGCCGTGGCTGGTGGCTGCGAGGTTGCCCATCACCATGCCGAAGCAGTGGTAGAAGGGCACCGGGATGCAGATGCGGTCCTGCTCGGTGTAGTGGCAGAGTTCGCCGACGAAGTAGCCGTTGTTCAAGATGTTGTGGTGGGTGAGCGTCGCGCCCTTCGGGAAGCCGGTCGTACCCGAGGTGAACTCGATGTTGATGGCATCGTCCGCGCTCAGCGTCGCGGCGACCGTATCCAATTCAGCGCCGTCCGCACGCCGCCCGCTTTCCAGGAGCTGCTCCCACTCGGGAGATCCGAACAGGACGACGGACGCGAGCTCGGGGCAATCGCCGCTTACCTCGGCAATCATGCCGGCGTAGTCGGAGGTTTTGAACGCCGGTGCGGCCACCAGCGTGCTCACGCCGGCATGCCTCAGGACGAAGGCGAGCTCGTGCGTCCGGTAGGCCGGATTGATCGTCACCAGGATGGCGCCGAGCCTCGCCGTGGCGTATTGCAGCAACGTCCATTCCGGGCAGTTCGGAGCCCAGATGCCCACCCGGTCACCCTTGCGGATTCCGCGCGCGTGCAACCCCAGGGCGAGGGCATCGACGTCGCCCACGAACTCCCGATACGTCCACCGCCGACCGCTCGGCATGTCGACCAACGCGTCACGGTCGGGCCAGCGACGCGCGGTCCGGCCGAGGTTCGCCCCGATCGTGTCACCGAGCAGTGGCGTGCTCGAGGTTCCTGACGCGTAGCTCGGCAGGCCGTTGGTCACCGCCACAGGATGCCCCTCTGGCCGGGCGACTGCAACGCGGCAAGGGCCTCGCGCGAGGGCGTCAAGGAACGGCGATCAACCGGCCCGGCGCATGCTCGCCGCGGTCGATCACCTCGAGTTGCTCGGGCACCTCGTCAAGGCCGATGTGGGTGGCCTCCACATGCAGCTTGCCCGCCGCTGCCAGCGCCACCACGGCCTCCAACTCCCACGGCTCGCCGGAGTACGTCGTCTGCACGATCGTCTCGAAAGGCACCGTGATCATCGAGAACGGGTATGACCCCAGCGACGCACCGATGCACACGATCTTGCCGAGCCGCGCGGCACATGCTGCGGCCAGCGCGAGCGTCTGGTCGGCGCCGACCAGGTCGAGCACCAAGGACGCGCCTTCGAGGCCCATCGACTTGATCCGTGCCGCCGCGTCGTCGTCCGGATCGAGCACGACATCGGCGCCGAGCTCGCCGGCGAATGCCCTTTTCCGCTCGTCCTTCTCGACGGCAACGATGGTCGCCGACGTCATCGCGCGCAGGATTTGCAGGGCCATGTGCCCGAGCCCGCCGATGCCGATGACCGTGACGACATTGCCCGGCTCGAGCCACGGCATCGACGTGCGGATCGCGTGGTAGGGCGTGAGGGCCGCGTCGTCGAGCGGCCCGGCGTTGACCGGGTCGATCGAATCCGGCAGAGCGACAAGGGCCCGGGCGGGAGCCTTGATGTACTCGGCCATCCCGCCGTCGTGGCCCTGGCCGGCCCCCCGCGACGGAGCGATCGCGGGGCAGAACCGTTCGGCGCCGCGCCGGCACATCTCGCAGCTGCCGCAGCCGAACTCGGCATGGACGATGACGGGCTGACCCGTGTCGACGCGCCAGCCGGCGGTTTCGTGGCCGATCGTCATGCCGTCGGAACGGCCGAAGCCGACCGGATGCTTGGAGATCATGCAGTCGGAATGGCACAAGCCGGCGCCCGCGACCTTCACCAGGACCTCGCCGGGGCCCGGCTCCGGTGCCGGAACGTCGAGCACTTTCAGGCCGTCCGGGAACGCCTGGACCGCCTTCACCGCAGGCCTGCAAGCGTGCACACGGCAGATGGGCCCATGTTTCCTCGCTTCCGTCGATGCTCTCGATGGTTTATAGCCCAGCGCGGCGCCCTCCCCCTCGGCGCCCGGGCATCAGCGGGCTGAGGCAGTATTCGGACGCGTGGCTGCAGCGCCACGCCATTCGCGAACCAGGAGCGTCGACATGCTGGACCTTTCGGGAAAGACCGCCCTCATCACCGGGGCGGGGCAGAACGTCGGCGCCGGCATCGCGCGCGTCCTCGCCGGCCAAGGCGCTGCCGTGGCGGTCAACGACGTGCGCGTCGAACGCGCCGAAGAGACGGTCCGAGCCATCACCGAAGCCGGCGGGCGCGCATTCGCGGTCGGGTTCGACGTCACCGACTATGACGCTGTCGTGCGCGGAGTCGATCAAGTCGAGTCGACCTTGGGCCCACTCGACATTCTGGTGAACAACGCGGGTAACGGCGGCGTCGACCGCATGGTGCCCACGCAGTTCAAGGATTCGGATCCGGCGTCCTGGCGCGGGCCGATCGATGTGAACCTGTACGGCGTGATGAACTGCTGCCGCGCCGTCATCAACGGGATGTGCGCCCGCGGCTGGGGACGCATCGTGACCATCGCCTCCGGAGCGGGCGCCGTCGGACTGCACATCGGTGTGTCGCCGTACGCCGGCGGCAAGGGCGGCGCTATCGGCTTCATGCGTCACCTTGCGATGGAGAACGCCCGGGCCGGTGTCACCGCCAACACGCTCGCCATCGGCCTCATGCCGACAACTGACCGGACGGTCACCGAAGCTCTCGCGCGCGCCATCCCGGTAGGTCGCATCGGCAAGCCGGAAGACATCGGTTACGCGTGTGCCTACCTGGTGTCGAACGAGGCCGAATACGTGACGGGCCAGACGATTCACGTCAACGGCGGCAGCGTCACCACCTGACCCCCGAAGCGTCGGACACTCACTGTCGGAATGAAAGGAGCCTTCCTTGCAGGCAATCGTCGTCGGCACCGCGTTCGGCGGCCGGGTGCACGTGCCGGCGCTGCGGGCTGCCGGGTTCGACGTGGTTGCACTCGTCGGCCGCGACGCCTCGCGCACGTCCGCGCGGGCCGCGCAGCTCGGGATCGCTCACGGCGTCACCGATCTGCGTGACGCCTTCGAGCTGGTCCAGCCACCTTTCGCGGTCACGGTCGCGACCCCACCGGATGCTCATGTCGAGCCGGTGCTCGCTGCCTTGCAGGCCGGGGCGCACGTGCTGTGCGAAAAGCCCTTTGCGCTATCCACGGCCGACGCCGAGCGAATGGTTCTAGCCGCACAGCGGGCCGGCACGGTGGCGCTGGTCGGCTGCGAATTCCGCTGGGCCGCCGACGAAGCGCTCGCCGCGCGGCTGATCCGTCGCGGATCCATCGGCACTCCAAAGCTTGCAACCTTCGTGCAGCACTCGAGCCTGGTGGCGGGCGGGCTGCCGGAAGCATTTAATGGGGACTGGTGGTTCGACACCGGCCGCGGCGGAGGCATTCTCAATGCCGCTGGGGTACACGTCATCGACCGGTTCCGATCCTGGTTCGGCGAGGTCGAGGCAGTCAGTGGCCAGCTCGGACACACGTCACCCGCCAGCCGTGGCGGCGCCGAAGACACCTACACCGGGAGCTTGCGTTTCGCGTCGGGATGCCTCGCCACCCTGCAGCACTGCGCCGGCTCCCGTGGCCCGGGGCTGCGGATCTGCCGGGTCGTCGGCGACGCCGGCACGGTGCAACTCGAGGCAGGCCACGTTCATTTTGCTGATGCCGGCTCCGATGGCGTCGTCGAGGTGCCCGCCGATCTCGAACTCCCCGCACCACCCGAGGCGAGCCCGGATCCGCGGGAAGTCTTCACCTGGCTCGAGCTGCCGGCGTACACCCGGCTCGCGGAACGCTTCCGCGATCTGATCGAAGGTCGGATCATCGATCCATTGGCTCCAGCGACTCCGACGTTCGCGGAAGCGCTGCAGAATCAGCGGGTGAGCGATGCGATCCGGACTTCGAGCGAGCAGTCCGGCGCTTGGATCCAGCTTTTGGGCTCCGCGTGATCGTCTGCAGCGGAACGTTCGGATTCTCGTTGCCGATCCTCGAAAAGGCCGAGGCCGCCGCCCGAGTCGGCTTCGACGGGATCTCGGTCTACGCGCGTGAGTACGAGCCTGGCCTGGCCGGGCGGCTCGCCGATCTGGGCCTGCGCGTTGCCGAGGTCGACGGTGCGACGGCTTGGCTGCCGGGCCAGCCGGGCACCGAGCCCGAACGCGCCCTTGAGATCGCCGCCGAGTTGCGCGCCCGGTCGATCACCGTCCTGGAGACCACCGGCCAGACCTTGGACCCGGAGCAGGCGGCGGAGCATTTCCTGCGCTTCTGCGAGCTGGCCGAGCCAGCGGGAATCGCCGTCGACATCGAGCCTTTCGCGTGGTCAGGGCTCGCGACCGTCGGTGCCGCCGCCGAGATCGTGCGGCGCGCCGGCCATGCTCGCGGCGGAATCCTGCTCGACGTCTGGCATCTCGTCCGCGGTCCCGATCGAGGATGGCTCGACCCCGCGCAGGTGGAGCTGATCCACGGTCTTCAGGTCTCCGATCCCGCACCGGACGCGCAGCGGCGTCCCCTCTCGCTACGGGACGAGTGCATGACCGACCGCCGCCTGCCGGCAAGCTGGTCGGCGCGCATTGCCAGGATGCTGCCGGGCATTCCACTCGAAGTGGAGGTGTTCACCCTGCCGGGCTCTCCGGATGCGGTTGCGTCCGCCGCTCACCGCGCCCTGGAAGGTCTCTTGCGTTCGTAATTGCCCATCAGCCGGCCGGGACGAAGAAGGTGATCGCGGAGCCCGACGCTACGGGTGATGGCCGTATGTTGAGGTGGCTAACTCTTCGTTGCCTAACGGTTTGCTTTCTAATCGTTAGGTGTCTAATATTATCCCGTGAGCCCACCGAAGACCATGCCGATCGGCTTGCAGCTGAGTCGCGTCGCCAAGGAGGTGAGTGCCGCTTTCGATGCGGCGCTCGCAGCAGCCGGCGGGTCCTTGCCCGTCTGGCTGATCCTGCTGAACCTCAAGATCAGCGATTCGGTCAACCAGCGGCGCCTTGCTGCTGCTGTCGGAATACGCGAGGCGACGCTCACGCACCATCTCAGCGGGATGGAGCAGCAAGGGCTCGTGACGCGGCACCGTGCCCCGGACAACCGGCGTACTCACGTGCTCGCGCTCACCGCTTCGGGCGAGTCCCTCTTCCTCGCCCTTCGCGGCGCGGCGATGAGGTTCGACCGGCGGCTCCGGCGCGGCATGACCGCCCCTCAGCTGGCGGCTCTCGCCGCAGGTCTCGACCAGCTCGCCGCCAATGTGGGGCGGCGCTCGTGAGCGCGCTTTCCGGCCGCACGGCGCTGGTCACCGGCAGTTCGCGCGGCATCGGCGCGCAAATCGCGCGGGTCTTCGCCGGAGCCGGCGCGCGCGTGGCTATGCATGGGCGCGACGAAGCAGCTCTTGAGACGATGCTCGCGAGCATTCGCGCCGAAACGACGGCCGATTGCCTGGCCGTCACTGGCGACGTCACGTCCTTTTCAGACATCGAGCGCATGCGTGAAGAGATCGAGCAGCAATGGGGTCCGGTCGACGTCCTCATCGCCAACGCCGGCGGCAACCCGGTTCGACCCGGACCCATCGAGGAGCTGACGGAGGAAGGGTGGCAGGCGTCCATCGACGCCAACCTCACGTCCACGTTCCTTCTGCTCAAGAGCTTCCTGCCGGGGATGAAAGCCCGCGGTTCGGGCAGCATCATCACGCTCTCGTCCGCGGCCGCGCGCCGGCCGACGGCCCACTCACCGTTCGCATACGCGGCTGCGAAGGCGGGCGTGGAACTGCTCACCAGGACTGCCGCGCTCCAGGCCGGCCCAGCCGGCGTCCGGGTCAATTGCATTGCGCCGGAGACCATTCTGACCGAGCGCAACGCACAGCAGATCCCGCTGGACCTTCAGGAGCAGCTCCGGGCGCAGCACCCGGTGCAGCGCCTCGGCACCCCCGACGACGTCGCCCAAGCCGCGCTCTTCCTCGCCGCCGACAGCGCATCGTGGGTCAGCGGCGTGGTGCTGGATGTAGCCGGCGGAGCGGTGCTCGCCTGAGCCTGACCGCATCAGCCGAAGCCCAGTCGGCTCATTCAGACGCTTGGAAGCCCAGCAAATAAAGCAGAAATGGGGTCGCCGAGCTTCGGGCTTCTCGCTATACTCGAACACATGGTCGAAGGCGAGCTCACGGCGAAGGTGGCGCAGGCTCATGCGCTGCTCGCCGAGGTCGCCGCCTCGATCTCGGCGGACACCTCCGGGGTGCTGGCCAGCGAGGTGCTGCCCGAGGTGCTGGGCGCGGTCCGGGCCGGTGAGTTGGCGACGTGCCGGCTGTTGGAGCGGGTGGATCGCAGCGGCGAGTTCGCCGCCGATGGCGCGGCGCCGATGGTGCGGCGTCGATGGTGGCGTGGCTGCGGAATGTGTCGGGTGAGTCCAGCCCGTGGGCATCCGAGCGGGTCCAGCTCGGCCGGGCGCTGGCCGATCGGATGCCCGCCACCGCTGCCGGCTGGCAGGCTGGGGATCTCGGCCTGGCGCACGCGGCGATCATCCGCAAAGCCACCTCCACGTTGGAAGACGATCTGGCGGCGGAGATCGAAGCCGCGTTGGCCGAAGCGGCGCCGCACATCACCCCCGGGCAGCTTGCCGATCTGGCCGCGGTCGTCAAAGCCGCCGCCGCCCCCGAAGACGCCGAGGCGGCGGCGGCGAAGAACCGGGCGAATCAGAAGCTGAACATCTCCCGCACGTTCGACGGGATGTATCGCATCGACGGCTGGCTCGACACCGAGGCCGGCGCCGAAGTCGCCGCCGCCCTGGCCGCGTTCACCCGCAAGAAAGACCCGAACCTTTCCATCGTCGACGACCCGATCGCCCGCCGCCGCGCCGAAGCCCTCCGTCAGATGGCCCGCCATGCGGTGGCCCATGCCGAAAGCTGCCACGGTGATGCCAGGCCGCGGCACAGCCTGATCGTCGTCACCACCTACCAGGCGCTGGCCACCGGCATCGGCTCGGCCGACATCCAAGGCCACGGCCCGATCACCGCCGCCGCTGCCCGCCGCCTCGCTTGCGACTACGGCATCATCCCCGCCGTCCTCGGTACCGAGTCCGACATCCTCGACATGGGCGTACCGAACCGGCTCGCCACCCCCCGCCAAAGGTTCAACCTCGCCCTGCGTGACGGCGGGTGCCTGTGGCCCGGCTGCGACCGGCCCCCCGGCTACTGCGACGCCCACCACCGGGTCCACCACATCGACGGCGGGCCGACCGCCGAACACAACCTCGAACTTTTCTGCCCCTTTCATCATCATTGCGTGCACGAAGGTGGCTGGACCTACCAGCTCATCGACGACCAAACACTGCACTTCTACCCACCCGGCGGCGGACCCCCACTCATCGGCAAACGCCGCCCCCTCCTCCAGCAAGACCTCACCAAGCGGCTCCACCCCGAACCCACCGTCCACCTCCAAACACCCCGCCGCACATAAGAAAACCGGCATCCCGAACCGCGCGAGATCCGGCTCTGCGCGCTTTACGTGGCCGCCAAGTTGGGCCGGTGGCAGTAAATGCGGGGGTCAGAGGCCCGGCATTTACTGCCGCTGATGGCTCGGGCACCCTGCACCGGCGAGCATGTCCGCCGGTGGCAGTAAATCCAGGTGCCAGAACCCCGGCATTTACTGCCGCCGGTTCGCGCTGAGACCCCCGACTCGATGCGGCGATTCCGGGTGCTGCGGTCGGCCTGACCGCAAGGTTCGGGTCTGGCTACGGGCTGGGTGGACCTTCCCCAAGCTGGCGGCGTGCCTCCCGAAGGTCCCTTTTCAGGTTGCTGCGGGCCTCCTTGAAGAAGTTGCGCACCTGCATATCGCCGATGGCTACTGCTTGAGCAAAGGTGACGTCGAAGGCCTCCATGGCAGCGATCAGGAAGTCGGCGTGTGATTCGTTCTCGGCGGCGAGTTCAACAACGGCCCGCGGATTGTCGAGCGCCGTCTGCAGAGCCTCGAGAACGGCGAGCCGATCCTCCAGGGGCGCCCTGAGCTCGGTCGGTAGTTTCTCCGGGAAGGTGCCGGGCGGAGGATCGGCGACGATCGTGATCGTGCCCTTGGGGCTGCGCAGATTCAGCGATACCAGGATGGCTTCGATCCCGTAGCTGCCCGGTTCGGGTGCATCGTCGTGGCCGAAGCTGACCGGCAGTTCCAAGGCTTCGCCGGGGGCGAGGGAGGCATTCCTCCACTGACCTTGGTGCCCGCCGTAGGCAAAGTGGCAGCGCTCAGGGGGTCGACCGTTGCCGTCAAGAAAATGGCCGTGGACGAATGCGTGATCTTGCGGATCAGGTGTCCAGGCGACGTCGGTCGTGTTGGTCAGCGTCACAGTGACGGTGTCCAGATCGGAGACGGAAACGCAAAGGGGGTCCTTCCAGGTGAGCCGAAGGCCTTGCCGGCGGGATTCCTGATCGGGACGAAGTTGGTAGGTCCCGATGTCACCCATGAAGATCGGCAGTCCGGCAGGGACGATCCCCACACTCACGACGGCCCAGCCACCGTCCCTGGGCGCGGCAAAGAGCCGGTTGGACGGTCGGTCGCCCCAGGCGCGCACGGTGACACTCCGCCAGCCCGACTGAGGAAGCTCCTGCACGAAGAAATCCGGCACGGGTTCCGCGAACTCGGGTGGAAAGACGTCGGCCCACTCCGCACCGTCCGTCTCGAAGTCGGCGGCCAGCACCTCGTAGTGACTGAGGCTGCGCCAGGGGGACGGTTCCTTTGCCTCGCTCACGCGTTCAGGATGCCTGATGGCCATGAGCGCGCTGGCTCGGGTGCCGGACACGTGTCGGTTAGCCGTACTCAGTCGACGCTGATCTCGGCAGGAAGTGTTGGCCTCGGTGTCCAAATGCGGACGTCGGCGTCAGCGGCCGCGCCTGGCACGCTATTCACACGTGAGCGAAACGGGGCGGCCGGGCGATATGGCATCGGGCTCGGGGCGCGCGATAACGAAGCTTCTGCGCTCAGCGCGAACCGGCGGCAGTAAATGCCGGGGTTCTGGCACCTGGATTTACTGCCACCGGCGGACACGCTCGCCGGTGCAGGGTGCCCGAACCATCAGCGGCAGTAAATGCCGGGGGTCTGGCACCCGCATTTACTGCCACCGGCCCAACTTCGCGGCCACGCGAAGCGCGCAGTAGCCGGGTACGGAGCGTCTCGAGGGGGATCAAAATCGGCCGCATTAAGACACTCAGGAACACACTTCCTGCCGAGGTCAGTCGACGCTGAGCGCGGCCTCCTCGACCGGCGCCGGCAGCGGGGCGGGTTCCGCCATTCCCGCTCGCTGACGAGCGCTGGTGAACTGCCGGCCGATCGGTACCGGGCGGCCGGCTTTCGCGAGGCCCATCGGCGGCATGTTCTGGTAGACCGCCTCGTAGTCCCCGGCCCGCACCTTGTACGTCTCGTGCCAGATGCCGACGCTGGAATTCTTGTGCTGAGCCTTGCGGTACCAGTTGCGCCACACCTTGGAGTGTCGCTCCTGCGTGCTGCGCGCGAAGCGTTCCAAGTCCTCGAACGATCGCCAGTACTGGACGATGACACCGAACGGGCCGCCGTGACGCTGGAAGCCGAGCAGCCCCTTACCGGGATCGGCACTGAGATCGGCCAGCATCTTCGGCATCTGGCCGAGCAACGGCAGCGCCTTCATCGCCTTGATCGGATTGCGCACCGCTGCGCCGATGATGAACACGACGAAGTCACCGTCGAGCTCGGCCATCCATCGCCCCTCGTTCCGCTTCATCCTCGGCCCTTCGTTCGTTCGTACCCGATGCATTCGTCGCGCCGGGCAAGGACGGATCATCCTCCTTGGCTCAGCGGCAGACCATCGAACTGGTCGATCGACGTGAATCGGTCATCGGGCCGGCGGGACAGCTTGCGAGGTCGGCGGACGGGGCGGCCGAGGCAGACCATGGCGGCCAACGCGTAGCCAGGCGGGATCCGGCACACAGCGCACTGGACGGCGGGCGGGCGCAGCGGGCAGACTCCCGCCAGTGTCCAACCGCGGCACCGTCGGCACCGTCGGCACCGCCCGCCCGAAAGGATGCGCTGTGACCATCGCGGCCCCTGAGAAGCTCGACTTCGACATCGACCTCGCGCTCGATGACGTTCCGGATCTGCCGGCCTTGATGCACGAGATCCGGGCGACGCATCCGGCGGCATGGGTGCGCTCATTCGGGGAGCCGACGCTGCTGCTGTGCAGCCATGAGCTCGTCGACGCGGCGCTACGCGATGAGGAGACGTTTCCCTCGAAAGCGTTCTATGGCGCGGTGACGACGGAGGTCATGGGTCGCAACATTCAATCCATGTACGGCCGGGAACATCGGGTGAACCGGGCGCTGGTGTCCCCCGCCTTCCGCCCCCGGCTCATGCCCGGTCTGGTGGAGCCGCTGCTGGAGCCGATCGCTCACGAGCTGGTGGACCGGATCGAGAGCAGGGGCTCGGCCGATCTCGTCACCGAGTTCACCCGGGTCTATCCCTTCCGAATCATCCTGCGGATGTTGGGTTTGCCGCCGCACGCAGAGGACGAGGTTCAGCGCTGGGCGATCGGCATTCTCGACATCCAGCAGCACTACGACGAGGCGCTGCGCTGCGCCGCGGAGTTCACGGCGTTCGTCAAGCCGATCCTTGACGAGCGGCGGGTCGACCCGGGCGATGACCTGCTGTCCAAGCTGGCGACGGCCGAGGTCGAGGGAGAGCGCCTGGACGACGACGAGATCATGGCGTTTCTCAAGCTGCTTTTCCCCGCCGGGGCTGATACGACGTATCTGAACCTGGGCTCCACGCTGTTCGCATTGCTCACGAACCGCGACCAGCTCGATCACGTACGGGAGAACCTCGCTGAACGGTGCCGGCTGGCCGCCGAAGAAGGCTTGCGCTGGTATCCGTCGGTGCCGCTGCTGCCGCGGCGCAACCCGGCCGATGTGGTCTGGCACGACATCGCCATCCCGGCGGAAACGCCGCTCATCTTCGGGTTGCTCGGCGCCAACCGCGATCCCGCGGTCTTCCCCGACCCGGATCGTTACGACGTCGAACGCCGCGCCATGCAGACGCTCACCTTCGGCCAGGGGGTCCACTTCTGCCTCGGGGCGCATCTGGCGCGGGCCGAGGTCGACACGGCGCTGCGGGTGATCCTCGACCGCCTGCCGAAGCTGCGCCTCGACAGCGACCCGGACGTGCGCATCACCGGCAGCTTCGTCCAGCTGCTGCAAGGACCCAACAAGCTCCCGGTGCGCTTCGACTAGGGCTGCCCCGCACCCGCCTACGACGTCTGGATGTAGGTCTTCACCGGCTTGACGTTCTCCGGGTCGCAGTTGAAGGGCTCCTGGCCCTTTGTCGGCTGGGTCAGCTTCTCGTCATAGGCGAAGCCGTCGCTCGACAGCTTCACCATGGCGATGCACCCCGCCGCGTGGATGTGGCCCGGACGCAGATCCTGCGTCGGGTACAAACCGCCGGCGTTCCAGGCCGATTCGCTCTGCGCCTTCTGCAGCACGCAGCTGACCGTCAGCGTCGATCCGCACGCGGTGGCGGACTTCGCCCAGAGCAGCCAGGCGCTCATCGAGGAGAGAGTGAACGTGGTCAGCTTTCCGTTCGGCACGGCTCCGTGGACGATGTCGATGACCTGCTGGACCACCGGGTACTTGTTCGCCAGATCGAACGGGATCGCGTTGAACTGCACGTAACTCGGCGGGAAGCTGCCCAGAGCCTTCGCCGCCTGCGCGGCCTGCGGCCCGTAGAACTGCGTGCTGTAGAGGATCCACGAGGGGTTGTAACCGACGTTCTTCATCGCCTGCACGATCGGCGTCGGGTCCTGCGCCGAGATCTGATAGATGCCCGCGGCTCCGGTCTGCTTCCACTGCTCGACGTACGGCCGGTAGTTGGCGACCTGGACCGGCTGGTTCTGCAGCACCGCGACCTTCACGCCGATGTCCTTCAGGTACTCCTGAGCCTTCAGACCCGTCGGGATGATGGACGGGAGCGTGCTGCTGCCGATTCCGACACCTCCGGTCTTCGTCGCGGGATAAGCGTCGGCGAGCAGCCTCATACCGCCGTCGTTCACCTCATTCGACGGAATCGGCGACGCTTGCACCTGCAGCGTGGCATCGACCGCCTGCGGCGATGTCACGTATGCGGGAATCTGCCCCAGGCCACAGCTTTCCCGGATCTTCACACCCGCGCTGTCGAACGCGTTGCCGTTACCGACGAGCATGAAGTCCTTCTGGCACGCCTCGGTCATGACCTGACCCACGTTGAACAGCTTGGCGTCCAACGTGTCGACGACGATCTTGCGGCCGTTGATCCCACCCGCGGCGTTGCACCACTTCGAAAAGCCATTGGCGGTGTCGAAGAATTCCTGCTCCAACCCGGGCGCGGCGGCCGCACCGGGGTCAGCGGTCACACCGATGTGGATCTGCGAGTCGGTGACCCCGCGCGCCGTCGCGCCCTTCGCGCTGCCCGGCCCGCAGATTGCCTTCAACGACCCGAAGTCGCCCGGACCGGCGCTGCTGGTGGCCGAAGCGCTCGCGCTAGCTCCGGACGAAGTGCTCGTGCTCGACTGTGGAGTCGGTGAGCTGGACCGTCCGCACGCCCCGACCAGCGCTAGCGCGACCACGAAGGTCGACGCAGCGGCAGCCCCTCGGGCACGGCGGGAACGGTTCCGGAACGAAACGATCATTTGCACTCCAGGGGGCAGCGGCTGGATCAGGCCTGCATGACGTGTATCACACTCGGTAACACGCGCTTCATAGCGTTGGGACAATGCAGTCGCTGCGCAAGAGCGAAGGTTCTTTCCGGCGCCAGTAGGCACGTGCCCTATTGCGGGGCGCGCGTCAGCCCCGCGCGAGGCGCTGCGATGATGCCCTGGTGCCACCAGAGCCGGTCGAGCAGACCAGCTTCTGCCGCATCTGCAATGCCATGTGCGGCATCATCGTCACGCTCGAGGGCGAGCGGGTCCGGCACGTCCGGGGGGATGCCAACCACCCGATATCCCAGGGCTACACCTGCCCCAAGGGCCGGCATCTGCCCGCTTTCCATCACGATCCCCGGCGGCTCGACCATCCCGTCCTGGCTGGGCGCGAAGTTCCCTGGGACGAGATGCTCGCCGACCTGGCCGAGCGCGTTCAGAACACGCTGGACGCGACCGGGCCGAGCGGCGTTGCGATGTATCTCGCGAGTGGTTCCGCGTTCGACAGCGCCGGGCGCCGCGCGGCGGAGCGTTTCCTGCGCGTGCTGGGCTCGCCGCAGAAGTACACCGCCACGACGATCGACACCCCGTCGAAACCATTGGTCGCCGAGCTCATCGGTGGATGGTCGGGTCTCACCCCCATTTGGGACCACGAGCGGTCGACCTTGCTCCTCCTCATCGGCTGCAATCCCGTTGTTTCCCATGGGCATTCGAACGCGATTCCCGCTCCGCTGGTCCAGCTGCGCCGGCATCGTTCCCGCGGCGGAAAGGTCTGGGTGATCGACCCTCGTCGCACCGAGACAGCCCGCGCGGCCGACCGGCATCTGATCCCCAGACCGGGAAGCGACTGGCTGGTTCTCGCCCACCTGGTTCGGGCCTTGCTTCCCGCTGCCGGGACGGACGCGGATCAGCTCCTGCAAGGGCGGGCCGGCGGCGGCGACGAGCTGCGTCGGGCGCTGAAACCGTGGACGCCTGATCTCACGTCTGCCGGTACGGGCATCGCCATGGACGAACTCGATGAGCTCGTGGCCACCGTGCGCAGGCATGGCCGCGTGAGCGCCCTCACCGGCACCGGGGTGTCGATGAGCCGGGCTGCCAACCTGGCCGAGTGGCTGCTGTGGGCGCTGCACATCGTGACGGACTCCTACGACGAGCCCGGCGGCATGTGGTTCAACCCGGGGTACCTGTCGCAGCTGGACACCCGGGAACTACCCGCGGCTGACGGCAATCCCGGAGCGGGACCCGCGAGCCGGCCCGAGCTGCCGCGCCGCTTCGGAGAATGGCCGTGCGCCGGGCTCATCAGTGAGATCGAGGCCGGCAACGTCCGAACGCTCTTTGTCGTCGGCGGCAATCCGGCATTGGTCTTCCCGGACGAGAAGCGAACGCACGACGCCCTGAAAGCACTCGAAACGCTGGCCGTCATCGACGTGCTCCCCACCGAGACCAGCGCGCTCGCCACGCACGTCCTGCCGGCGGCGGGCGCTCTCGAACGAGCCGACCTTCCCTGGCTTCTCGACACCTATCAGCTTGCGGTTGCTACGCAATTCACGCCGGCGATCGTGCCGCCGGTGGCCGAGCGGTGGCCGGTCTGGCGCATGTTCGGCGCCCTTGGCGAGCGGCTGGGCCTCGATGTGCTCGGCGGCGGGCTCACGGCCGATACCGCGACCGACGAAGCCCTCCTTCGCCCGCTGGCTGCGCGCAGCCGCGGCGGCGGCGATGCCGTATTCGCGGCCCGCAGCGGTGTCGTCCACAGCGGCGCCGTCTTCGGCTGGGTACGAGGCGCTGCTTCCCAAGGGTCGCTGGCAGCTCGCCCCCGAAACCCCTTGTGGATCAACTGAATGAGACGGCGCCGGCGCCGGCCCCTCAACTTCAGCTGATCGTTCACCGCCAGCTCGGCACGATGAACTCGCAGCTGCGCGAGCTTGAAGACTGCGTTGTGTTGGTCCATCCGACCAAGGCGGCGGCGCTCGGCGGTGACGGCACCGAGGTCGAGGTACGCGCGGCGCACGGGCGCATCCGGGGAATCGTCCGCGGGGACGAGCACCTGTCCCCTGATGCCGTCACGATCCCCCACGGCTGGCCCGCCCCCAACGTCTCCGGTCTCACCAGCGCCGAGCATGACATCGATCCCCTGACCGGAATGGTCGGCAGTCCGCGATCCCGGTCGACATCGAGCCCGTGCAGCACGACGCGGCGGTCGTCGATGCGCGGTGCCGCGGACGTGAGCAAGAACAGGGGCACCGTCATGGGTCATATGGCCCTGCACTACCGACCCGGCGACTCTGAGCTGGCACGCCTGCTGCTCGAGGACCTCGGCTGCACGCTGCTGGACAACGGTCCTGCGCCCGGATCGGACGGCTTCTTCACCGCGCTGCTCGACGGCGGCCGCAGCGAGCGCGCGGACAACCTGTTCTTCGTCGCGCGCCTCGACGCCAGCCAGCTCACTTTGGAAGAGACCATCCTCGACGTGCTCGGCCACGGCCGCGCTGAGATGCATCCTGCGCTGAAGGGCTATCTGGAGCGCCGGCAGGCGCAAGCCGAGGCGGTGTCGCACTTCGGTATCCGCTACGGAAGCTTCGAGCAGCTCGAGCAGGTTCTGGCGCGGTTGGACGATCACACGCGGGCCGGTGGTCCGCTGGCCGGCCGTGTCGAGATCTTCAAGCGCATCCCGGCCCCCGGGTACAGCGACGCCGTGGACGCGCGGATCGCCGCGTCGCCAGTCCTTTCCAGCGACGAAGCCGCTGGACCGGCGAAGCACTGGGTTCAGTGCCGGATCATCACCGACATCGTGGGATTCGGCATCGTCTCCCTCGGCTCGGAGTTCGAGCTCGACTACGTCTTCGGTGAATGGTTCCAGTCGGTCCCGTCGTTCGCTCCTGCGGTCGACAGGCGGAGGAGTTGATGGCAGTGAGCGAGACACGCAAGGTGGCTGCCCACGTGGTCGACGCCGACGGCCATGTCCTGGAGCCGGCGAATCTCTGGCTCGACTATCTCGAGCACAAGTACCTCGACCGGGCCATCCGGCTGGACCTCAACGAGGACGGGCTCGAGGTCGTCCTGGTCGACAACCGGCCCTTCGACCGGCTGAGCCCCGGCGGCATCGCGCTCATCGGAAGCATGGGCGAGGAAGGCGCCGTTCCCGGCCCCGACCGGCGATACATGGACTCGATGCCGCTCGGCGCGTGCGACCCCACCGACCGCATAGCCCATTGCGACAAGGAAGGCCTCGACGGCGTCGTGCTCTATCCGACGGTCGGGCTGCTCTGGCCCTCCGTCGTCGACGATGCCGAACTTGCCGACGCCTACGCCCGCGCGTACAACCGCTGGCTCGCCGATTTCTGCCGCGATTCCCAGGGTCGGCTGGTGCCCGTCGCGCAGCTCAGCCTCAGCGACCCGGAGCTCGCGGCGAGGGAGCTTCGCCGGGCCGTCGCCGACGGTTGTCGCGGCGGGTTCGTGCTGCCGTTCACCTGGGACCGGGTGCCTCATGGTGACCCGCAGTTCGACCCGCTGTGGGCCGCCGCGCAGGATCTCGGCGTACCCATCGGGATCCACCCCGCTTACGAACCGAGATTCGCCAACACGCTGAGCCGCTTCGCCAACATGGACAGCTCCCCCGGCATCGGCGACGCGGGCGCGCAGTTCATGTCGAACATGGCCGCCCGCATCGGCGTGCAGCAGGCCTTCTCTTCCTTCTTCGCGTACTCAACGCTGGAACGCTTTCCGGGACTGCGGCTCGGCGTCCTCGAGTCGGGGGCCGGGTGGATCGGTTCGTTCCTCGACCGTATGGACGCGCTCGTCGGCGAGACCATCTTCCGGCGCTTCGTGTCGCTCTCGCTGGCTCCCAGCGAGTACTTCCGCCGGCAGTGCTTCATCTCCTGCGATCCGGATGAGACAGCAGCACCATTGGTCATCGATCACGTCGGCGCGCACTGTTTCCTGTGGGCCACGGACTACCCGCACCCCGACCATCCGGCGGACTGGCAGCGGTCGTTGCGACGGCTGGTCGAGCCGCTGTCGGAGGAGACCACAGCGAAGGTCGCCGGCGGCAACGCCATCGCTCTGTACCACGTAGGCACCGGTGAGCCCAGCAGTCGCGGCTAGGCTGCGGGCGCCACAAGGTCCGGTTCCCCATGAGGAGAACCGGACCTTGTCGGTTGATCGATCAGAAGTTGCAGGCGACGACGAGACTCGAGTTAGACAGGAACCAGCTCTTGCCGTTCCACCAGTACGTGAGACCCACAACGCGATAGGAATGGCCTGACGGGACCGGGAGGGAGACCCCATAGTTGTTCGCCTTGTCGGCCCAGTAAATCGGCGTCAGCGAGGTCCCCGAGTGACCCCAGATATGCGCATACGCCCCAGCGTAATTGCCGACCACGTACCAGCGTCCGTTGACGAGTATCTGGACCTGCGCCGCCCAGTACAGGTAACTGGTGCCGGTGTAGTTCAATACGCTTATCGGCCGGCTGAGGTCGATGATGCCCTGGCTGTTGGCGCCGTCCTGCCAGTTCGTACAGGCGTTGTAGCTGTAGGCATAGGAAACGGGCGCAGAAGTTGTTGCCGCGGATGCGGCACCCGTCGTCGACAGCAGGACACCGCCTGTCGCGAGGACTACCGCTGCCAGTTTGGCCTTTCCGGTGACTGTGCGGACGGACCGACTCAGCAGCCGTGAGAGAGAGTTGGACATGTCGCTCGCTCCTTTCGAGCCGGCCCCACTTGGCCGACGGGTCAAAGCTCCCGCACAACCACGCCCATAGCTGTTGCCTGTCGGACGGCCGGACTGTTTTCGTGAGAACACAACGGTGAGCCGGCCCCGCGACACCGAAGCTAACTGCCTGGCGGCCGGCTGTACTTGGCGATGGCCTCGCGCGTCGCCTGCTGCATCGCACCGAAGAACCGCTCGCTGTTCTGGCCGACCCAGTCGATGCTGGCGTTCCGGACAACATTCATGCCCCGACAGGCCGGGATCACGTATTCGGCGAAGAGTTCGTACGACCGGCGGGTGGCCTGCCAGTCGGCGCAATTGTGGGCGAGGAACAAGAAAGTGCCGAAGCCACCGGTCTTTTTCGCGAGCCGCTCGATCGTAGCGATGGCGTCGTCCGGCGTGCCGACGGTGGCGATGCCGAAGTTCGGCAGCCCGTTCGTCGTCCAATGCGTTAGCGCCTCACGTGCTGAGCCGGTCCACGGCAGCTTGCGGTTGCCCATGCGTTCCATGTAGGCGTTGAGCGCGAGAACGCCGTGCTCCATCTCCCGCTCGGCCTGCTCGCGGGTTTCGGCGAGGTGCATGGAAGCAACGACTCGCCAGCGACCCCGGTCCACCGGATTGCCGTGCTCCTGCGAGGTGCGCTCGAAGTGGCCCCAGTTCGCGTCGAGCGCGTCGAAGCCGCTGGGATCGGTTGCCGACAGCGAAAGCATGGCGAGCCCGAGCCGCCCGGCGAGCGTGGCACCGGAAGGCGAGGACGTCGACGCCACCGCGAGTTCGATCCCGTCCCGGGCGTACGGACGAAGTTGGAGACGTGCGCCGTCGAGAGTGAACCAGTCCGTCTTCGCGGTAACGACCTCGCCGCGCAACAAGCGCACGATGACTTCCGCCGCTTCGACCATCATGTCGCGCTGGCGCAGCGGGTCGATGCCCATCATGAAGGCGTCGGACGGAAGCTGACCCGGACCCATCCCGAGCATGACCCGCCCGGCGGTCAGATGGTCGAGCTGCACGATCCGGTCGGCGAGTATGAACGGATGGTGGTAGGTCAGCGAGTTGACACCGGTGCCGAGCATGATGCGTCTGGTGCGCTCGCCCGCCGCGGCAATCATGACTTCCGGTGACGCGCTCATCTCGTACGCGCCGCTGTGGTGCTCGCCGAACCACACCTCGTCATAGCCGAGCTCGTCGAGCAGCACGGCAAGCTCGAGATCGCGACGCAGCTGCAGCGTCGGGTTGCCGGCGGGATCGTGATACGGCGCGACGAAAGCACCGAAGCGGGTCGGAAGGGAAACGGGATCGGTGCTCGTCGTCATCAGGGCTCCTGCTGTCGTTGGCGGCCGACGCAAGCTTCTCAGCGGTTCACGAACGCCTGAGAGCCAGGTGCGCACCCGCCGGCGACAAGACGTCGGCCACCCCTCACCCTCCCGACTCGGGCAATTCATAGTTTTTGCCGCAGAACGGTCGCGCGAGTCGGCTCGCAACGGCCGAGACGGTGCTCCACGGCAGCTTCGGGCCAGGCGATCGCGATGTGCGGGGAGCCATTATCACCAAAAGGCGATCTGGTTTCCCGCGAATGTGTTAGAAGGCGACATGCCTTGGACGCTGTTCAAAGACGTCCCCCCGGAAGAGACCCGTGCCTTCCTGGCAATGGCGCGGCGCCGCAAATTCGGCCGGGGAGAAGTCGTCTTTCACGAGGGCGATCCCGGCGACACGCTGCATCTGGTCGACCGGGGCCATGTGGCGGTGCGCGTCACGACGCCGCTCGGGGACACCGCGACCTTGCGGATCATCGGGCCCGGTGAACATTTCGGCGAGTTGGCCGTTGTCTCACCGGGGCCGCGTAACGCCAAGATCGCCGCCCTCGAACCGACGGAAACGTTGGCGCTGCACCGGGATCAGATCGACGCGTTCCGCCGCGACCACCCGGCCATCGATCGAGCGCTGCTGGAGTCGGTGATCGCAGAAGTCCGGCGGTTGTCCGCGGCACTGCTGGATGCGATGTACGTCCCCATCCCCACCCGGCTGGCGCGCAAGCTGACCGAGCTCGCCGCCACCTACCCGACGGACCCGCAGGGGAACATCGTCATCCCGCTCACCCAGGACGATCTCGCCGGCCTGTGCGGCACGACGCGACCGACCGTGAACCAGCTTCTCGGGAAACTGTGCGACCGCAAGCTCATCGAACTCGCCCGCGGGCGCGTTGTCATCACTGACCTACCGGGGCTGCGCCGCCGGGCTGACTGAGGGCAAACGAAGGCCCGGCTCTCGAGTTGGGAGCCGGGCCGGTGCGCAGTTCCGGTCAGAAGCAATGAGCGCTGTTGGTCTTGCGGCCCGACTTGCGACCGAGTGTGCACTCGCCGTCTTGCGCTCGGCGGCCTTGGGGTCTTCGGCCTCTCTTGGCCTCGACACAGGGGCTGGTGGGCTGGATCTTCTTGTCGGCCATGGCTGGCTCCCTCGGCTGGTAGGTGCTTGCTGCTGAGCTGACTATGGGCGCCCTTGGCGGCCGGGTCTGTTAGCAGGCTGACACAACAGCCGCAGGGTTGCCGACGTTTCCAGGCGAAGAAATGGCCGCCCCGATCCGTCTATTCGTGCCGGAACGCGGTGGATGTTCGCATCATGACTTTGCGCGGGCCGCGGATGCGGTAGCTTTCCCCGGTTCGGCGATCATTCTCATGAGGGCGCGTGGTTTCCGGACTCGGAATTCCCGGGGGCGGCAGTGCAGCTCGGCGTGCTGTTCTGCGATCAGGTCGGATCGACGGCGCTGCTGACCCGCCTCGGTGACGCCCTCGCCGAGGAAGTCCGCCGGGATCTGTTCCAGGTGTTGTACCGGGCTGCCAGTCTGTGCCGGGGGGAGGTCATCAAAAGCTCCGGTGACGGGCTGATGGTCGTCTTCCCGTCCGGTGCCGATGATGCTTTGGCGTGCGGTGAGCTGATGCTTGCCATGGTGGGCCGGCTCGCCCGCCGTGAACTGTGGTCAGACGTGCGCTTCAAGGTCGGGGTGTCCGCCGGCGACGCCGTGTTCGACAAGGGCGACTGGTACGGCGCCGCCGTCACCTCGCCGCCCGGCTGTGCGCGGCAGCCGAACCCGGTCAGATCCTGGCCAGCACTGCGACTTTGGCCGCCGCCCGAACGGACACCTCAGGCCTGGCAGGCGCTGGCGAGCCTGACCTTGAAAGGCTTCCCCGAGCCGGTCGCGGTCGGGGGCCTGAGTGTCGGCAACGGGCAGGTTGCCAGCTGGCCGATGCCCACCTCGCTGGACACGCAAGGGACAGCCGCGTTCGTCGGCCAGCAGCGGGAACTCGACGAGCTGCAGGCCTTCTGGGGCTCGTCATCGAGTGAGACAAGCCGGCACATCACAGTCATCGGAGAGCCGGGAGTTGGAGTGAGCCGGCTACTCGCCGAGTTCGCCGACAGCGTCGCGGCGACGAGCGCGGTCGTGCTTAGCGCTGATGAGCACGGCGACGCCGGGTGGGTCGAGCAACTGGTCCGCAGCTACACCGCCACGGCCACACTCACCCGGTTACACGCAGATGCCGGCACCGACGCCGCCGCCCTCGCGGCACTCTGCCCCCTTGTCGGCCTTCGCCTGGGGGTCTCGCCGAGGGTGTGACGTCGCGCCCGAGGTGCTGCTGAATCGGCTACTGAGCCGGACAGTCAGCGCACGCCTGTGTTGGTCGTGCTTGATGGGATTGCCCCTCCCCCGCCGTTGACTCAATCCCCGCAGGCGAGAGTCAACGTGGTCAGCGGGCTGCGCACCGAATCAGCAAGCGACGTGTCCGGACCCACTTTCACGCTCGAGGCGCTGGGCGTCGCCGACGTAGCAACGTTGCTGCACGCCGCCCTCCAAGACGATTTCACCGGCGGTGCCGAACTGACAACCTTCGTCATGGCCGAGACCAACGGCGTTGCACGCGATGTCGTCGCCGTCTGTGACGCGCTCACCCGCATGGCTACTGAACAGCCGGACGCATCGGCAATGTTCAACGCGGTCCGCGCGGCGGTGCCCTACAAGGGTTTGCAGGTCTTCGACGACGGTGATGCCGTCCGATTCCACGGCCGGGAAAGTGCCATCGCCGACGTGATGGACTCGCTGGAAAGCGAGCCGTTCGTCGCCGTCGTCGGATCCTCGGGATCGGGAAAGTCATCCGTTATCCGGGCCGGTTGCCTGCCCCGGCTGACCGCCACCAGCCACAGGATCGTCGTCATGTCCCCCGGCGACGACCCGCTCCGCGCCTTGAACGCGGTCTGGCCTCAGGCCGCCGGCGACGACGATCCCACCTCGCTTGTGAGATCCGGCGATGGCTGCGTCGTGCTCGTGGTCGACCAGCTCGAGGAATGCTTCACCCTTGCCGCCGATGAGCAAGGGCGCGACCGCTTTCTCGACCTCATCACCACACCCGCTCCGGGCCTCAAGGTCCTCGCCTCGCTGCGCGGCGACTTCTACGGCCGAGCGTCCGAACATCCTGGCCTCGCCAAAGCCCTGCGCGCCGGCAACATCCTGATGGCACCACCCACACCCGAGGAACTCCGCGCGGTCATCGAAGCCCCTGCGGCCGCCGCACACTTGCGCCTCGAACCAGGCTTGGCTGACTTGATCCTGACCGACGTGACTGATCGTCCTGGAAGCCTGCCGCTGCTGTCACACGCCTTGCGCGAAACATGGCGGCGCCGGCACGAGAACACCTTGTCCATCAACGGTTATCGCCAAGCCGGCGGCGCCACCGGAGCCATCGCCCGCACCGCCGACACCGTCTACAGCCAGCTCACGACCGTTGAAAAGGACATCGCCAAACGCATCTTCCTGCGCTTGACAGCCTTGGGAGAAGGCGCCGAAGACTCACGCCGGCGCGTGCCTGCCGACGTCCTGGCCGCGAACGATGCGAGCGCTGCTGGAGTCCTGCAAACCCTCACCGCGTCCCGGCTCATCACCGCAGACACCGATGCCGAAGGACGCGACGTCGACGAACTCGCCCACGAAGCCCTCCTGCGCGAATGGCCACGCCTGCGGCAATGGCTGGACGAAGACCGCGACGAACTCCGCACCCTCGCCCACCTCGAAACCGCCGCCCGCGACTGGGACACCGCCGGCCAACCCGACACCGATCTCTACGGCGGAACCCGCCTCGAGGCCGCCGAAACCATCAGCACCGACAAACTCAACGACCGCGAACACCGCTATCTCAACGCGAGCCTCCAACGACGCGAAGCCACAAGGCGAGCTGCCAGGCACGCCCGACGACGCCTCCAGACCTTCGCCGCCGTCGTCGTCGTCCTGCTCGTCATCTCCACTATCGCCGGCATAGTGGCCGTCGGCCAACGCAGCGATGCGCGCAAACAGACGCGAGAGGCCAGACAGCAAACCGTGCTGGCAACCGCTCGCGGACTCACGGCCCAGGCGCAGGCCCTGACGTCGACGCAACCCAGTGTGGCGATGCTCCTCGCGGCCGAAGCGGAACGGCTGCACACACTCCAGAGACCCGCGCCGGCCTCTTGACCGTGCTGTCGGCCAGCCCGCATCTCACTCGCATCACCCAAGGCTTTGGCCAAGACATCGTAGATTTCGAACTCAGCCCTGACGGCCGCGTCGCTGCGGTCAGCAGCGGTAACGGGTCATTCCGGCTCTACGACTTCGCCTCCGAGAAGCCGCTCACCGGCGAGATCAACGTTGACCGCAGCTCGATCGTCACCCTCTCCTTCTCGGATCGAGGTGCGCTCGTCGTTGCCTGGCAGGACGGGAAGGTCCAGGTCTTCGACGCACACAGCGGAAAACTCCAGGGCGGCCCGTTCCGGGTTCCTGGCGTTGACGCGGCGTCACTGAGTACGGATGGCAAGCTCTTGGCGGCGACGACGGGGACCGGCCCGATCTACCGGTGGAGCCTTCCAGACGGTCGCAGCCTCAACTCGCCGAGTGACTTCCACAACGTCACCGGAAGCAACAACGTCGCGATCAACGCGTCGGGCAGCCGACTGGCGGTGGTTCTGCTCGCCAACGACATCCGCATCGTGGACTCCGCCACGGGCAAGGACACCGTGCCGGTCAGCAGAATGCCGAGCCAGATCCGGTCACTCGCCTTCAGCCCCGATGGGCGCACGCTGGCGGTCGGACTGTTTTCGGGGGCGGTGAACCGTATCGATACCGCGACGGGCCGCCCCAAAGGTGACCCCCTTCTCGGACACGCCGGACCAGTCACCCACGTCGCGTTCAGCTCCGACGGGGGCTATCTCGCCAGCAGTGGACGGGATGGCACCGTCATCGTCTGGCGCACGAGCGACGACTCGATCGTGGGAAAGCCCTTCACCGGACACAGCACGGGTCTCATCACCTCCTTGCGATTCACCCCGACAGCCAACAGGTCGTCACGTCAAGCACCCGTGAGTTCATCACCTGGGACATCGCTGACCGCATGGCGCTGCCGGGGACTGGCCATTCCGGGGTGACCACTGAAGACGTGGCATTCAATGCGCAGCGCAAGGAGCTCGTCCTCGCCGGCAACGACGGCCGGCTCCGCTTCTGGAACTCAGACACGCTGCAACCGTTGGGTGTCGGTGCATCGCTGGCCGATCAGATCACCGACGTCGCGGTTAACCCGGTGACGGGGGTCATCGCCGCCGGGCTGGCTTCCGGCCACGACCTCGAGGGGCCCGGATTTGACGGAGGAATCGACCTGCTCACGCCGACGATGCCGCAGACGGTAGTGGCGCACCTTCCCCTCATCCACGACGCCACCTCATACTTGTCATTCTCGCCATCCGGTCGCCAACTCGCCGTCCACAGCATCATCGGCAACGTCATCGTCTACGACCTCACCAAGCCTCGGTACCCCTCGTTCACGGTGACCGGTCCGGACCCCGACGGCGGTGGTTTCGGGCTCCGTTGGACAGCCGACGGCACCCGCATTCTCGCCGGGGGCCATTCAGTGCTCGCCACCATCGACGTCCGCACCCGCAAGGCGATTTCTCGGCAGCCGAGTCCCGGCGGCGAATTCACCGGGATTGCGGTCGATCCGGTCGGCGGGTCCATTGTCGCCGGAACGCTCGGAGGGCATTTCGAGCTGCTTGCCGCCGACGGCAGCCCCAAGCAACCCAAACCGTTCACCACCGACGCGGGGCTCTCCGGCGTTGCCGTCAGCGCCGACGGAAAGGTGCTCGCCGGCACGGGGCTGGACGGGACGCTCGCGCTCTGGTCATTGCCGTCCGGACAGGGCATTGTCTCGGCCCTGCCGCTCATCGAGAACAACGGTGTCGTGACCTTCCTCGATGACCACCGGCTCGTCCTCGCAGGCGCAAACAGCAGCACTGCCGTGGTCGACCTCGACCCCAAGGCTTTGATCTCGAACGCCTGCACAGTCGCCGGTCGCAATCTCACCCGCAGCGAGTTCTCGCAATACCTGGGTTCAGGGCTGTATCACCGGACCTGCCCTCAGTGGCCTGCGGGCAGCTAGACCAAACTGCGCCGGACGCTACGTCTGTTGGCAGGCTGACCACAACGACCGTGCGTCCGCCGACGTTCAGGCGAACAAATGAGTCGGGTACTCAGGTGTCGGATATCCGTTGCCGGACTTTCTCGGTGAAGCCGGGGACTTGTATGTCTGTTTGTATCGGCACCCGATGGATGTCCGCGTTGTGACATTTGAAGGATGGCAGGTGCGATAGCTTTCACCGGTCCAGCGATCAAGCAGATTGTCTGGCCGATTTCCCGACTCTGAGTTCGCGGGGTGGCAGTGGAGTTAGGGGTGCTCTTCTGCGATCAAGTCGGATCGACGGCGCTACTGACCAGACTCGGAGACGCGCTCGCTGAAGAGGTCCGCCGGGATCTGTTCGAGGTGCTGCACCGGGCATCGACCCTCTGTCGCGGCGAGGTCATCAAGGGCTCCGGCGACGGGCTGATCGTCGTCTTCCCCTCCGGCGCTGACGATGCGCTGGCCTGCGGCGAGCTCATGCTCCGCATGGTCGGCCGGCTCGCCCGCCGCGAACTGTGGTCAGACGTCCGGTTCAAAGTCGGCGTATCCGCCGGAGATGCCGTGTTCGACAAGGGCGACTGGTACGGCGCCGCCGTCAACCTCGCCGCCCGGCTGTGCGCGGCAGCCGAACCCGGTCAGATCCTCGCCAGCACGGCGACTTTGGCCGGCGCCCGAACGGACAGTTCCGGCTGGCAGGCGCTGCCGAGCCTGACCCTGAAAGGCTTCCCCGAGCCGGTCCCCGTCATGGGCCTGTACGTCGGTGACAGCGGCGGGATGGTCCGGCCGATCGCGACCGAATTGGACATGCAGGGAACGGTGCCGTTCGTCGTCCGGCACCGAGAACTCGATGAGTTGCTCACTTTCTGGGCCTCGCCTCCTGCGACTGTCAGCGCGCTGACGGTCGTCGGGGACGCTGGGGTTGGAGTCAGCCGGCTGCTGGCCGAGTTCGCCAACCGGATCTCAGCCGCCGGTGCGATCGTGCTCGCCGCCCGCGACGACACCGACCTGGGATGGGCCGAGCAGCTCGTTCGCAGTTATGCCGCTACGGCCACCGTTACCCAGTTACGCGCCGCAACCGGCGCCGACGCTGCCGAGCTTGCAGCGATCTGCCCCCTCGTCGGACTGCGCCTCGGCGTCCCTCCTGCCCCCGGACAAGTCACCGCCGGCGAGCTGCTCCTCCCGCTGCTGACGCGCGTCGGTGACCGAGCTCCCGTGCTTGTGGTGCTCGACGGATCGCCGCCCCGCCGCAGCTGATCCAGCCACTAGAGGGCCGGGTCAAGGTCGTCACGGGCCTGCGCGCCGAAGCCGCCGCCGACGTCTCCGGACCAACCGTCACGTTGCAGCCTCTCGGCAGTGGTGACGTGAAAGTCCTGATCGAGAACGTGCTTGCGGCAGACCCGGCGGGCTTGACGGAGGTGGCAGCGTTTGTCGTTGCCGAGACGGACGGGGTGGTCCGAGACGTCGTCGCCGCAATCGACGAGCTGATCCGCGCCGCGTCGACCGGCCGGCTCGACACGCCCGCGGCGTTGGACGCGGTCCGTCGTGCCGTTCCCTTCAAGGGTCTGCAGGTATTCGACGACGGCGACGCGGTCCGTTTCCATGGAAGGGACCGTGCCGTGGGCGACGTGCTGGGCGCGCTCGCCGCCGTGCCGTTCGTTGCCGTCGTGGGTTCCTCGGGGTCGGGCAAGTCGTCGGTCATCCGGGCCGGCTGCCTCCCGCAATTAGCCGCCGCCGGAGACAGCATCGTCGTCATCTCTCCCGGCGAAGAGCCGCTGCGCGCCCTCGCCGCCGCTGGACCCAAGCCATCGGGGATCACGATCCCGCCACCCTTCCGATACCGGACGACGGCCGCAGTTTTGTCCTCGTGGTCGACCAGTTGGAGGAATGCTTCACGCTCGCGAGTGACGAGCAATCCCGCGACCGCTTCCTCGACCTCATCACCGCCCCGACTCCCGGCTTGCGGGTACTCGCCTCGCTGCGCGGCGACTACTACGGACGTGCCTCAGAGCACCCCGGCCTCGCCCAAGCGCTGCGCACCGGCAACATCCTGATGGCGCCACCCACTCCGGACGAGCTTCGGGCCGTCATCGAAACACCCGCCGCTGCAGCACATCTGCGCCTCGAACCCGGCCTCTCCGACCTGATCCTCACCGACGTCACCGACCGGCCCGGCAGCCTCCCGCTGCTCTCGCACGCGCTGCGCGAAACCTGGCGCCGACGCCATCAAAACACCCTGTCCATCAACGGCTATCGCCAAGCCGGCGGCGCCACCGGCGCCATCGCACGCACCGCCGACACCGTCTACGACCAGCTCAACCCGGCCGAACAAGACATCGCCAAAAGGCTCTTCCTGCGGCTGACCGCCCTCGGCGAGGGCGTCGAAGACTCCCGCCGTCGGGTACCTGTCGACGTGTTCGCGGCCAGCAGCGAAGACACCGTTCGCGTGCTGCAGACCCTCACCGCGTCCCGGCTCATCACCGCCGACACCGACGCCGAAGGACGCGACGTCGACGAGTTGGCCCACGAAGCCCTGCTACGTGAATGGCCCCGGCTACGCGAATGGCTCGACGAAGACCGCGACGAACTCAGAACCCTCGCCCACCTCGAAACCGCCGCCCGCGACTGGGATGCTGCCGGCCAACCCGACACCGACCTCTACACCGGAACCCGCCTCGAAGCCGCCGAAACCATCAGCGCCGACAAGCTCAACGAACGCGAACGCAGCTATCTGACAGCGAGTGTTGCCACGCGTAACGCTCGCCTCCGAGCAGCCCGCCGCGCCAGACGCCGCCTGCAAAGCCTCGCGGCGGTCCTGGTCGTGCTACTGCTTATCGCGACGGTCGCGGGGATCGTTGCCGTCAACAAGAGCAGCGACGCGCAGAAGAAAACCCGTCAGGCTCAGCAGCAGTCCCAACTTGCGACGGCGCAGAACCTGACCACGCAATCGAAGGAACAACTGGCGACCCAACCGGACCTTTCGATGCTGCTCGCGGCCGAGGCGCAGAAGCTCCACGACAGTCCGCAGACCCGGGCAGGCTTGCTCGGCGCAATATCGGCCAACCCGCGCTTGGCTGGCATCAGTCACGGCTTCGGCACCAACATAAGAAACTTTGGGCTAAGTCCTGACGGCAAGGTCGCCGGCAGCCTCGAGGAATCCGCCAGCGGACTCATCAATGCCGTGAAGCTTTGGGATTTCGCCTCGCAGACCCTCCTCGCGACGATCAAACCCGACTCCCCTCCCGTTGCTAACAGCCAGCCGATAGCGGGTGCGGCCTTCTCATCCAAAGGCAAGGTTGCGGTCGCCATGGAAGACGGGCTCGTACGGCTCTTCGACGAACACACCGGACAGGCCCTAGGACCTGCACTGAGGATTCCGAAGCCGGTGACACTCGGCTTAGCCGGCTTGGCGTTCAGCCCGGACGGGAGCGTCCTCGCGTTAGCCGACGTCGCGCAGGGACGCTTTCTCCGCTGGCGCCTGGCGGACGGCAAGCTGCTCACTTTCAAGACCAACCTTCCCGGCGAACCTTGCTCTCAGCACCAACAGTCTCGCGTTTTCGCCGGACGGCAAGCGGCTGGCACTCGTCGAGGGGACACCGGCCGTCGTCCACGTCATCGACCCGGCCACGGCCTTGGATACCGGGCCGGGAGTTGCGACTAACGAGGATGGCGCCGCCGTCGCCTACAGCCCGGATGGCCGCGATGTCGCGATTGCGCCGATGAACGCCCACGGAAACCGTCCGGGCAAGGGCGGCGTCACCGTCGTTGACACGACCAACGGGAAGTCAAAGACGTACCCGGGAATCGGCTTCATCGGCGTTAACCAGACAGGTACCCCAGACGGTGGAAACCCAGATCCCCGGATCGGTCTGAGCTACAGCCCCGACGGTAAGTACCTCGCCGTGGGCAATGGCTACGGCAAGGCCACAGTCCTTCGCCTCGGCGATGGCCTCAGCACCACATTGAGCCTTGCCGGCGCCAATCTGATCTCGCTGTCCTTCCTGCCCACCGGCGACCAGGTCGTCACGGCAACTACTGGAGAGGTCCTGACCTGGAACATCGCCGCGAACACCGCGCTGCCTGAGCATGGTCAGGGGGATTGGGGCACGACGAGTGCCTTGACTGTCGCCCTCGACCTGAAGCGCAAGAGGTTCATCGTCGCGGGTGCGGATGCGCGGGTGCATGTGTGGAGCACCGAGACGCTTCGCCCGATTGGCATCAGTGCAAGGCTCGGCCAAGGGATTGAGAACTTGGCCGTCGACCCGGCGACCGGAGACATCGCCGCAGCGCTCTACGAGACCAGTTCGCCCAATGGACCACCGAAGCCGGGAGCGGGCATCGATGTATTGCAATCATCGGCCCCCTTCAAAGTCATCTCGCATCTTGCCGATCCCGGAGCCGTTATTGGCTTCGGCGCGGCGTACTCGCCGGCGGGCAAGCAGCTTGCCGTCACGACGGCCTCGAACGGAGGCGACGCGGGAGTCGCTGTGTATGACGTCGGAAAGAGTGTCAATCCGAGCTACCGCGTGCGAGTAGACGACCTGGCCGCAGATGCCGTTAGGTGGAGCACCGACGGTTCGCGCCTACTCGTTGGCGGAGACATTCTGTCGACAGTCGACTCTCGGACTCGCCGGGTCGTCGAAAAACAAGTACTCCCGCCCCAGGATGGAGGAGTCGACCAGATCGAACTCACAAAAGACGGGTCATTCATTGCTGGCACCCGTGGGCCTGTCGCCGGCGAGGGGGGAAGCGCCCACATCGTCTTCACCACCCCCAGCGGCATGCCGAGCAAGCGAGCCGACCTGCTGTGGTCGCCTCAGGTCTTCGTGACGCTCAGCCCCGATGGGACCTTGCTGGCCGCCAACGGCGGCGCGGGCCTCGGGCTTTTTGCGATGCCGTCGGGCCAGCAACTCTCAGACCCGATACCGGATCCAATCGAGTTCGATAAGTTTGGGCAGACGTCTCGCGGAGCGGACTTCGACTTCATGTCCGAGTTTCATTTCCTCGACAACCACCGCATTCTGGTGGTGCTCGGAAATCAGTTCGGGATCATAGATATTGCTCCCACAAAGCTGCAGGCGAGCGCCTGCTCTATCGCGGGCCGCAATCTGACCCGGCGAGAATTCAGCGAATTCCTTGGCTCCGAGGCTTATCACAAGACGTGCCCGCAATGGCCGGCGGGCGCCTGAGACTTCAGCTTCAGCATGACGAAGGCCCGGCTCCCGGCAGTCGGGAGCCGGGCCTTCGCGTGCGGGCGGTCAGTACTTGAATGAGTTGGTCTTGCGGCCGGATACCCGCCGGCTACGGGTGGCGGTCTTGCGCTCGGCCGTCTTGTCCTCGACAGAAGTCTTGGCGGCGGCGGTCGGGGCTGTCGGCTTGGTGGGCTGGATCTTCTTGTCGGCCATGGCTGGCTCCCTCGGATGGTGGGTGGTTCCTGCTGAGCTGACTCTGGGCGCGCTTGGCGGCCGGGTCTGTTGGCAGGCTGACACAACGACGGTGCGTTCGACGACGTTTCGCAGCGAATAGCCTCACGCGCCACCCAGCGCGGCGCCGTAATACAGCGCGCCCGCCGGTGAGACGTGAACACCGTCAAACAACCGGGCTGTCGTCTCAGGCCCATTGCCCGGGAAGGCGGGGCGCTGCCATTGAAAGACGTGTCCCGGGGTGAGCGCCTCGTCGGCACTGGCGTTGTAGTGCATGCCGTATCGCGCGCACATCTGCCGGTACATCTGGTTGAGCAACGGGTTGCCATTCTCGGGATAGAACGTGACCGCCGGTTGCGGGAGTACGGCCGGCGATCCGACGACCGAAATGGGCAGGCCGCTGAAAGCCCTTCGCATGCTCAGCAGTGAACGCTGGTAGTTGGCGAGCCAGGCGGTCACGCCTCCCTGGTGGAGGTCAGTCGCGGAGCAGGTTGCCGCGTTTCCGGTGAACGCGATGACGACCCGGTCGGGGTGGTACTCGGCACGGTCCTGGGCGGCATGCGCGGTCCAGTCGCAGATCGAGGTCCCGCCGTGCGCGCGGAAGACCAGCCGATATTGGGCTCCGTAAAGCAGGCTGACGGCCCCTTCGGACATGACCGTGACGCTGTCTCCGTAGATGAGGAGGGTGGGCTTCGCCGGCTGAGCCTTCGGCCCCGGAATCGCGGGCGGCAAAGGCGGCGCCGGGACGCGCACGACGGCTGGTAGCGCGGGTACTGACGCTTTCGACGTCGACGGTGTTGGGCCGCCGGGCGGCAAACAGGCGGTCAGCGCGAGCAAGCCGAGGCAGCCGAGCATGCGCCGGTGGAGCGTCGGACGAGCGATTCTTGTAGACATTTTTGGCCGCCTGACGATTCATTCGGTAACCCGCTGATCTGCGGGCAACCGAAAGGTCGCCTGGAAGGAGCCCTTCCGTCTGTCGCCGAACCTCCATTGCGAATGTCTGCGGGCCAACATTCATCCGCAAGCCGCGAACGAGCGAGAGGCCCGACTCCTGAGGGAGTCGGGCCTCTCGAAGGACCGGAGTCTTGACGCGGGCCGAGGCCGGTGGAGCGCACCAGAAAGCCAGCAGTCCAGCGAGTTCTTGGTGCCGTTGGCGCCGGCGGCACCTTGGAGCTCTGCTGGCTTCGGCACGACGCCCGCGCCTGCCCCGATTCAGGCGCCGTGGAAGCCGTTGACCTTTCGGCCTGACACCCGGCGAGACCGAGTGGCAGTCTTGCGCTCGGCGAGCTCGGCGGCCTTGGGGTCTTCGGCCTTCTTGGCCTCGACGGTGGGGTTGCTGGGCTGGATCTTCTTGTCGGCCATGGCTGGCTCCCTCGGACGGTGGGTGCTTGCTGCTGAGCTGACTATGGGCGCCCTTGGCGGCCGGGTCTGTTAGCAGGCTGACACAACAACCGCAGGGCTGCCGACTTTTTCAGGCGAAGAAATGGCTGCGCCCGATCCGTCTATTCGTGCCGGAACGCGGTGGATGTTCGCATCATGACTTTGTGCGGGTCGCGGATGCGGTAGCTTTCCCCGGTTCGGCGATCATTCTCATGAGGGCGCGTGGTTTCCGGACTCGGAATTCCCGGGGGTGGCAGTGCAGCTCGGCGTGCTGTTCTGCGATCAGGTGGGGTCGACGGCGCTGCTGACCCGCCTCGGTGACGCGCTGGCCGAAGAAGTCCGCCGGGATCTGTTCCAGGTGTTGTACCGGGCTGCCAGTCTGTGCCGGGGGGAGGTCATCAAAAGCTCCGGTGACGGGCTGATGGTCGTCTTCCCGTCCGGTGCCGATGATGCTTTGGCGTGCGGCGAGCTGATGCTTGCCATGGTGGGCCGGCTCGCCCGCCGTGAACTGTGGTCGGACGTGTGCTTCAAGGTCGGGGTGTCCGCCGGCGACGCCGTGTTCGACAAGGGCGACTGGTACGGCGCCGCCGTCAACCTCGCCGCCCGGCTGTGCGCGGCAGCCGAACCCGGTCAAATCCTCGCCAGCACACCCACCTTGGACGGCGCCGCCCGAACCGACACCTCAGGCTGGCAGGCGCTGGCCAGCCTGACCTTGAAAGGCTTCCCCGAGCCGGTCGCGGTCGGGGGCCTGAGTGTCGGCAACGGGCAGGTTGCCAGCTGGCCGATGCCCACCTCGCTGGACACGCAAGGGACAGCCGCGTTCGTCGGCCAGCAGCGGGAACTCGACGAGCTGCAGGCCTTCTGGGGCTCGTCATCGGGTGAGACAAGCCGGCACATCACGGTCATCGGAGAGCCGGGAGTTGGAGTGAGCCGGCTACTCGCCGAGTTCGCCGACCGGGTGGCGGCCGGCGAGGCGCTGGTACTCACCGCCAGCTCTGGCGGCGGCCCGGGATGGGTCGAGCAACTGGTTCGCAGCTACGCCGCCACGGCCACACTCACACGGTTACGCGCAGATGCCGGCACCGACGCCGCCGCCCTCGCGGCACTCTGCCCGCTGGTCGGACTTCGGCTCGGTGTCACAGCGCAAGTCGGACCGCTGAACCGAGACGAAGTGCTGCTCCGCTTGCTGACCCGCATCGGGGATCGCACCCCGGTGCTCGTCGTTCTCGATGGGATCGCCACTCCGCCCCAACTGTCGCAGGCCCTGCCGGCCGGCATAAAGGTCGTCAGTGGCCTGCGCGCCGAGTCAGCGGTCGACGTCGCCGGGCCTACCGTCGCGCTTGACGCGCTGAGCGGTGCCGACGTGGACACGTTGGTTCGCGCGGCGCTCCCAGCCACCTTCATCGCCGGCACCGAGCTGACGTCATTCGTCATGGCCGAGACCGCCGGGGTCGCCCGCGACGTCATCGCGGTCACCGATGAGCTGACCCGACAACAGGACCTCGATCAGGCGTCGGCGTTCGACGCGGTCCGCCGTGCCGTTCCCTACAAGGGCTTGCAGGTTTTCGACGACGGCGATGCGGTCCGTTTCCACGGCCGAGATGGGGCCATCAACGACGTGATGGGCGCGCTCGAGACCACGCCCTTCGTCGCCGTCGTGGGATCTTCCGGATCAGGCAAGTCCTCGGTGATCCGGGCCGGCTGCCTGCCCCGGCTGGCCGCCGCCGGCCACACGGTCGTCGTCATCTCTCCGGGCGACGATCCGCTGCGCAGCCTCACGGCCGGCTGGGCCCAAGCCACCGGCCAGGACGACGGCGACATCCTTTCGATACCGGACGATGGCCGCAGCTTTGTGCTCGTGGTCGACCAGCTCGAGGAATGCTTCACCCTCGCCGCCGACGAAGCGTCCCGCGACCGGTTCCTCGACCTCATCACCACCCCCACCGCCGGTCTGCGGGTACTCGCGTCACTACGCGGCGACTTCTACGGCCGTGCGTCCGAACACGCCGGGCTCGCCGAAGCCCTGCGCACCGGAACCGTCCTGATGGCACCACCCACCTCGGCTGAGCTTCGCGCCGTCATCGAAGCCCCCGCGGCCGCCGCCCACCTACAGCTCGAACCGGGCTTGTCCGACCTCATCCTCACCGACGTCACCGACCGCCCCGGCAGCCTCCCGCTGCTCTCGCACGCGCTGCGTGAGACCTGGCGCCTACGCCACGAAAACACCTTGTCCATCAAAGGTTATCGGCAAGCCGGCGGCGCCACTGGCGCCATCGCCCGCACCGCCGACACCGTCTACAACCAGCTGACCAGCACGGAACAAGACATCGCCAAACGACTCTTCCTGCGACTGACCGCCCTCGGTGAAGGCGCCGAAGACTCACGCCGCCGCGTCCCTGTCGATGTGTTGGCGGCCAGCAGCGAAGACACCATCCGAGTCCTGCACGTGTTGACAGCGGCGAGGCTCGTCACCGCCGACACCGACGCCGAAGGACGCGACGTCGACGAGTTGGCCCACGAAGCCCTGCTGCGCGAATGGCCCCGGCTACGCGAATGGCTCGACGAAGACCGCGACGAACTCAGAACCCTCGCCCACCTCGAAACCGCCGCCCGCGACTGGGACACCGCCGGCCAACCCGACACCGACCTCTACACCGGAACCCGCCTAGAAGCCGCCGAAACCATCAAAGCCGACAAGCTCAACGACCGCGAGAAGCGTTATCTCAGCGCGAGCATCGCCATGCGGGAAGCGCACCGGCGTCAGGCCCGCCGGAGCCGTCGCCGTCTCCAAACGTTCGCCGTCGTGCTGGTCGTCTTACTGGTAGTCGCCTCACTCGCCGGGGTGATTGCGATCGGCAAAGGCAACGATGCGCGGAAGAAGACAGTCCAGGCGCAAAGGCAAAGTCTGCTTGCAGAGACCCGTGGTCTGTCAGCCCAAGCCTCGGCATTGCTGCACAGTCAGCCGGATGTCGCGCTCCTTCTGGCCGTCGAAGCCCAGCGGCTGCACCCCAGCACAGACACGCTCTCCGGCCTGCTGAACGTGCTTTCTGCGACTTCGCACGTGGCTCGCATCGCAAGGGGATTCGGTGACCACGTTGAGGATCTGGCTCTAAGCCCCGACGGCCGAACCGCCGCGGTGGCCTACACCGACGGCAGTCTTCAACTTTGGGACTTCGCAAGACAGACTGCTATCTCACGAAGACTGAGTAGCGAAAGCCGCAGCAATCAATTGCGCCTTCACTGGTTCAACGACCGGTCCGTCGTCGCCGCCTGGAATGACGGACTGCTGGAGACCTTCGACGGCGCGACTGGTCAACGCTTGGCCACGAAGAAGTTGCCGGTTCTTCCTGGGGCGCACGGCGTAGTTTTCTCCACAGATGGAAAGCTGCTTGCCGTCGCTGACGCCAGAGAAAATCTTCAGATCCTGCGGTGGCCGAGTTTGCAGCTCGTCAGCTCAGCGGCCGAGCACGCCGGGATCGGCATCAGCGATCTGGCGTTCAATCCTCGCGGAACACAGCTGGCGATCGGCAGTCCAAGCGGTGTTCTGCACATTCTCGATCCCCGCACCGGGCGAGATGTGGTGCCGGAAATAGCCACGCCGACCGCGAGCTATGACGGTTTGGACTACAGCCCCGACGGCCGAACCCTCGCCGCCGGGTCGGCGTCGGGCATCGTGACGCTCTTCGACTCGGCTACCGGCCGTCCGCGCGGTGCCCTGGGGGGACACACCGGCCATATCAACCGAGTGCAATACAGCTCAAATGGCGAATACCTCGCCAGCACCGCCTCCGACGAGACAGTCGTGGTGTCGCGAACCAGAGACGGTTCCGAGGTCGGCGTCCCGTTCATCGGGCACACGACCGGCGCCCCCGGAACCGTGCTTTTCACGGGCAACAGCCAACAGGTCGTGAGCGCAGCGCCGCACGAAGTGATTACCTGGGATCTGGCTGGCCGAACGGCCTTGCCCCGCTCCAGCCTCAGCGCCACCTGGACCACACGGCTTTCCGTCGATCCAAGCCGAAATCTGCTCTTCGCCGCCGGTGACAAGGGCCGCATTCAAGTCTGGAACTCGAAAACGCTCGAGTACTTAGGCGCATCGGAACGTCTCAACTCCGTCGTCCAAGACATGGCTGTTGATCCCGTCCACGGGCGTCTCGCCGCGACCATATCCGGCGGCACCTATTTCAGTTCGATCCCAGGCGGCGGGATCGACATACTCAGCGACACCGCATCTCCGACCGTGATGAGACACCTTCCGCTGGCAGGAACCGCCCAGGGTGTGTCGTTTTCGCCCTCCGGGGATCTGCTGGCCGTAAGCACCGACGAAGGCGCCCTGTGCGTTTTCGACCTGAGAAAAGCCGATCCGCCGATAGTGCTGCAGGTCAGCGTCGACCCACTCGGCGGAGATACGGTCGGTTGGACCTCAGATGGGACCAGAATACTTTCAGCCGGGATTTCAGTCTTTGCTGTCGTAGACTTCAAAACAGGTAAAGTAGTGCTCCGCGAGAATCAAAGACTCGGCACATTCGAGGGAACTCTCCGGCCTTCTTCACGCGATCACACCATCGCCGTCAGTACTTACCAAGGGGCGGTAGAGCTCTTCAATCCAGACGGATCACCCAGCTCGCGAAGGCCCCTACTCGCCGCATCCTCCCTCTGGGACTCGGTGATCAGTCCGGATGGCTTGCTCGTGGCCGGCGGAGGAGTCGACGGCACGGTCACTCTCTGGTCACTACCCGCTGGTCAACGTGTCGCTTCCGCTCTTCCGCTCACCGAGGGCTACACAGCCGTGGCGTTCCTCGACAAGGATCGCCTCGTCGCTGCCGGGGCTAACGACACCCTCGACGTCATCGAGTTGTCGCCGTCAACCCTGGCGAAACAAGCATGCGCCATCGTCGGGCGGAATCTGACTAGGCAAGAATTCGACTCCTACCTAGGTTTCGAGCCCTATCACCGGACCTGCCCGCAGTGGCCGTCAGGCACCTGACCAAGCCGGCTTGACATGACGAAGGCCCGGCTCCCGTTGCAGGGAGCCGGGCCTTCGCCCGTAGCCGAATCAGGCGCCGTGGAAGCCGTTGGTCTTGCGGCCGGATACCCGCCGGCTACGGGTGGCGGTCTTGCGCTCGGCCGTCTTGTCCTCGACGGAGGTCTTGGCTTCCGCGGTCGGGGCTGTCGGCTTGGTGGGCTGGATCTTCTTGTCGGCCATGGCGTACTCCCTCGGTGTGGGTGGCTGCTGCTGACCTGACTATGGGCGCCGTCGGCGGCCGGGTCTGTTGGCCGGCTGACACAACGACGGTGCACATGCCGACGTTCAGTCGAGTTCGGGCAATGGCAGCGGGTTGGGCCGCGGATGGCAGGCGCCGCAGGACAAGGCGTCATCGACGACGAGGGCTCGCGTGTGGCCGTCGTTCTGCATCAGCTCGAGGATGTAAGGCCGGGTGTTGACGTGGTTCTCGCAGATCCCTCGCCCGCAGAAGCGGCAGGCGCCGACGGCGGTGTTCTTGCAGTGCCAGCAGTTCACTGCAGCGACCCTAGCCGTACCGGAACGGGTGCGTTCGGCCGGGCGTGCCCCTGCCGGAAAGCGGCCGCGACGAAGGTGGCGAAGCCTTCACGGTCGAGCCGGTAGAGCCGCGCGGGAGTCGCCGCCCGCACGGTGGCATTTCGTGGCTGGTCGAGCAGCAGCGCGATTTCACCGACGTGTTCGCCCGGTCCACGGGTGCGTTCGACGGCACCGTCGACGATGATGTCGAGCTGCCCGGACGCGATGACGTAGAACGCGTCGCCGACCTCGCCCTGGCGCATCAGCACCTCGCCGGGTGCCGCGTTGACCCACGTTCCCTGGGCCGCTAGCAGCCGCAGGTCGCCATCCGCCAGGTGACTGAACGGCGGCAACGCGGCTAGCTCGGCAGTCTGGTGCAACGTCGGCGCGAACCCGGCGATCTCCGCCCGGCCCGCGAGCAACCGTTCGAACGATCCCTTGTCGAGCTCGTACACCTCGCTGCGTTCGGCCGCCCGGACCGTGGCGGTGCGGCGAGCCGACTCCAGCAGCCCGAACTCGCCGAACCCCTCCCCGCGCAGAATCGTCCGCAGCACGCGCGCAGGCGTCCCGTCCGCGGGTTCCTCGATGGCTTCGAACCGGCCTGAGCGCACGAGGTAATAGGCGTCAGCGATGTCGCCCTGCCGCACGACGATCCCACCCCGCGGAACGGCCCGCAGCCGCACGCGGCCCGCCAACTCGTTCAGCGTCTCCACCGGAACGTCACCGAACATGCCCGACTCGTCCAGCAGCCTCGCGGCCTCGATGCGCCAGCTGGACTGCCAGCGAAAGCGCCACGCGTCGATCCGTGCCCGGGCAGCTCGGAACAGGACCCGCACGAATACCAGCAGCGCCCGGATCACGGGACCGGTGAACACCAGAAGGACCCCAGCCAGCAACACTTTTCCGCCGACGCCGGCATGCCACAGCGTCAGCAGGGTGTCGCCGAACACCCGGCGCCAGAAGAACCAGGCCGACGCGAACGCTGCGATCGTGAACGCCACCCCCAGCGTTCCGTACGCGGCCAGGCCCAATTCACGTCGCGTCAGCCGTTGCCGGCGGCGGAGCTTGGCCCACATGCCGCGGCGGACGAACGCCAGCGACTCGGGCCGCAGATCCGGCTGGCGCAACGTGTCCGACAGGATCCAGTAGCCGTCGAGTTCCAGGAACGGCACCAGGTTCAGGAAGAGCACGAAGTAGTTGATGATCACGAACTGGTAGAGCACGTCCCCCGCGCCGCTCGACGGGAAGGCCCACAGCGCGATCGCTGCCAGGCTCGTGCCCACGACCTCCAGCCCCGGGCCGGCGGCAGCCTGAATGATCCGGCGGTGCCGGGGCAGCATCAGCGCGTCAGAGGACTCGATGAAGAACGACGGCGCGCCGAAGTAGATCCGGAAGCCCGCCGATTTGACCCGTCGCCCGAAATGCACCAGCACGGCCGCATGACCGAGCTCGTGGATGAAGATGATGATCAGGTCAGCGGTGATGAGGATGAGGAAGACGATCCCGAAGTGCCGGTTCTGCAGGCTGTACGAATGCCGTTGCAGCACATCGACGAACGCCGCCACCCCGCCTAGCGAGATGAGCGCGGCGACGATCAGCCCGGTACGGGTGAACAGGTGCCGCAGGAAATTCCGGTGCAGGAACTTCACCACCCGCTCGGCCCCTGGCCACTCCACCGAGAGCGTCCGGAAGAAGCGGCCGACTCGGCGAGAAAGAGTTGCCGGGTGCACCGCGCGCTCCAGCGCCGCGTCCGCATCCACGAACGGCGAGTCCAGGAACCGGCCTTGCTCCAGCAGCTGCACCAGGCCGACCACCGAGGCCGCGTCCAGCTCGCCGTCGTCGGTGAACCGGTCGACCACGATCTCGCCGATGCTGTGCTCACCATCGAGCAGCGGCAGCAACGCCGCTTCCTCGGGGGTCAGCCGGTAGTGCAGCAGGTCGCGCGGATTGGCGACCATGACGTAGCCGGCTCCGTCCGACGCCTCCACCGCAGCCGTCTCGATGTCAGGAGCGAGCCGGGGCCGCCACTGCGTCGGGTCGACACGATCGGCCAGTGCCGACCAGACATCAGGTTCGGCTCTTTCGGGCACGCCGAAGCCCGACCCCACAGTAGGGAGCCGGGCCTCGGTCGTCATCGGGAAATCAGGCGCCGCGGAAGCTGTTGCTCTTGCGGCCCGACGTGCGGCCGCCGCGGAAGGCCGCCAGCTTGCGGAACCGGCCGCTCGCGCCAGAGGTCTTGCGCTCGGCTGCCTCAGCGGATTTCGCGTCCGTGGTGGAAACGGCCGGGTTGGTCGGCTCGATCTTCTTGTCGGTCATGACGCTCTCCCTCGGGTAAGTGGTTCCTGCTGAAACTGATACTCGGCGCCGCGACCCGGCCGGTCTGTTAGCCGGCTGACACAACCGCCGTGGACTCGCCGACATTCACCCCCACAAATCGCTAAAGGAAAAGGCCCGGCTCCCACTGTAGGGAACCGGGCCATTCCACGGAGAAGAATCGGCGCAAGGAAACCAATCGGCTAGAACCGGCAGCCCACGCCGTTGGTCTTACGTAACCGGCCACTGGCACTGGCGGTCTTGCGCTCAGCCGTTTCGGCGGCCTTCGGGTCCTCGGCCGGCTTGGCCTCGACGGACGGGTTCGTGGGCTTGATCTTCTTGTCGGCCATGGCGTGCTCCCTCGGAGTGGGTGGCTGCTGCTGAGCTGACTATGGGCGCCTTCGGAAGCCGGGTCTGTTAGCAGGCTGACACAACGACGGTGCAGCTGCCGACTGAATCGTCGCGAACGCACGCCGTTGGATGTTCGCATTGTGGGATTTGCGCGCCAGATTGGACGATAGCTTCCACCAGTCAGCAGATTTCCAAGATCGCCGTGGCTCGGCCTTTTCGCGCGGGGGGGGTGACAGTGGAGTTAGGCGTGCTGTTCTGCGACCAGGTGGGGTCGACGGCACTGCTGACCCGGCTCGGTGATGCGCTGGCCGAGGAGGTCCGCCGGGACCTTTTCGAGGTGTTGTACCGGGCCGCCGACCTTTGCCGCGGGGAGGTCATCAAGAGCTCCGGTGACGGGCTGATGGTCGTCTTCCCGTCCGGTGCCCATGATGCTCTTTCGTGCGGCGAACTGATGCTCGCCATGGTCGGCCGGCTCGCACGCCGCGAGCTGTGGTCGGACGTCCGGTTCAAGGTCGGCGTATCGGCCGGCGACGCCATCTTCGACAAGGGCGACTGGTACGGCGCCGCCGTCAATCTCGCCGCCCGGCTCTGCGCGGCCGCCGAACCAGGCCAGATCCTCGCCAGCACCGACACTCTGGACACCGCCAGTACTGACACGTCCGGCTGGGAAACGCTTCCGGCCCTGACCTTGAAAGGTTTCCCCGATCCGGTCCCGGTGAAGGGCCTGCACGTCGTCGGCGGCGGCACTTGGCCGATCGCGACCGAACTCGACACCCAAGGCAGCGCGCCCTTCGTAGGCCGGCAAGCTGAGCTCGACGATCTGCTGGCCTTCTGGGCTGCCGCACCAGCCGTTGTGGCCACGATGACGGTCGTCGGAGCGCCTGGGGTCGGGGTCAGCCGGCTGCTGGCCGAGTTCGCCGACCGGGTCGCCGCCACCCGGGCGCCGGTGCTCGCCGCCCATGACGGCGCCGGCCCGGAATGGATCGCCCAACTCGTCCGCAGTTACGCGGCCAGCGCCACGGCCACGCAGCTTCGTACCGACGCGGACACCGACGCTGCCGCGCTTGCGGCACTCTGCCCGCTGGTGGGACTTCGGCTCGGCATCGCGCCGGCAGCCGGTGAGCTCGGCGCCGAACTGTTGCTCCATCGGCTGCTCGCGCGCATCACCGAGCGCAGTCCGGTGCTGATCGCCCTTGATGGGATCGCCACTGCCCCGCAGCTGTCACCGTCGCTGGCGGGCCGGGTCAAGGTGGTCATCGGCCTTCGAGTCGAAGCCGCTGCCGACGTCACCGGCCCCGCAATGCCGCTGGCGCCGCTGAACCAGCCCGAAGTGCGCGACCTTCTCACTGCCGTGCTGCCTTCCGACTTCGTCGGCAACGCCGAGCTGACGGCCTTCGTCATCGCTGAGACCGACGGCATCGCCCGCGATGTCATTGCGGTCACCGATGAGCTGACCCGCACCAAGGACCTCGATCAGGCGTCGGCGTTGGACGCGGCCCGCCGGGCGGTGCCCTATAAAGGTTTGCAGGTATTCGATGACGGTGATGCGGTGCGATTCCATGGGCGGGAACGTGCCGTCGACGATGTGATGAGCGCGCTGGCTGACGTGCCGTTCGTCGCCGTCGTCGGATCCTCCGGCTCAGGCAAGTCGTCCGTCATCCGCGCCGGCTGCCTCCCGCGACTCGCTGCCGATAGCACCGTCGTCGTCATGTCGCCAGAGGAAGACCCGGTCCGTAGCCTGGCGGCCGCGTGGGCCCAAGCCACCGGCGACCACGATCTCGCCGCCCTGGAGATACCGGACGATGGGCGCAGCTTTGTCCTCATCGTCGACCAGCTCGAAGAATGCTTCACCGTCGCCGCCGACGAGCAGTCCCGCGACCGGTTCCTCGACCTCATCACGACTCCGACCGACGGTCTGCGGGTGCTCGCCTCTTTGCGCGGCGACTTCTTCGGTCGTGCGTCCGAACACGCCGGCCTCGCCGAGGCGCTACGCGCCGGAACCGTCTTGATGGCACCACCGACACCCGCGGAGCTTCGAGCCGTCGTCGAAGCCCCCGCGGCTGCAGCGCATCTGCATCTCGAACCGGGCTTGGCCGACCTCATCCTCGCCGACGTCACCGACCGGCCCGGCAGCCTCCCGCTGCTGTCGCATGCGCTACGCGAGACCTGGCGGCGCCGGCATCAAAACATCCTGTCCATCAACGGTTACCGGCAAGCCGGCGGTGCCACCGGGGCCATCGCCCGCACCGCCGACACCGTCTTCGACCAGCTGACTGCGAGCGAGCAAGACATCGCCAAACGCCTGTTCCTTCGCCTGACCGCCCTCGGTGAAGGCGCTGAAGACTCGCGCCGCCGGGTGCCCGTCGACGTCCTCGCCGCCAACGACACCAGCACTGTGGGAGTCCTTCACGTCCTCACCGCCGCCCGGCTGATCACCGCCGACACCGACGCCGAAGGCCGCGACGTCGACGAGTTGGCGCACGAGGCCCTGTTGCGCGAATGGCCACGCCTGCGCGGCTGGCTCGACGAGGACCGCGACGAGCTGCGCGCACTCGCGCACCTCGAAACCGCCGCCCGCGACTGGGACACCGCGGGTCAGCCTGAAAGTGAGCTCTATGCCGGCCTCCGCCTCGAAGCCGCTGAGAGCATCGCCCCTGACAAACTGAACGACCGCGAAAATCGCTACTTGCAGTCCAGCGTGCGCCTGCGTGAGGCCCGACTGCGGGCAGCCCGGCGGGCAAGGCGGCGCCTGCGGATATTCGCAACCGTGGTCGTCGTACTACTGGTGATCGCCAGCATCGCCGGCGTTGTCGCCCTCCGGCAACGCCATGACGCCCGGGTGCAGGCGCAGAGAGCGGTAGCCCAGGGCAAACGTGCGCAGCAGCAGGCGCTTCTGGCTACGGCGCGCGGATTGTCGACTCAAGCCGACGCGCTCGCGCGCACCCAGCCGGACGTGGCGCTGCTCCTGGCGATCGAAGCGCAAGAGCTGCGCGACAGCCCTGAGACTCGCGCTGGACTGCTGACCGTGCTTTCGGGCAGCCCTCACCTGGCCCACATCGCTGAGGGCTTTGGCAAGAACATTTTTGATTTCGCTCTGAGCCCCGACGGCCGGACCGCGGCAGTCGCCTACACCGATGGCTCCTTCAGACAGTTCGACTTCGGTTCGCAGGCGCCGCTCACCCCCATCATTCGAGTGGACAAAAACCCTATGGAGCTCCACTGGTCCAGCCAGGGTGTTCTCGCCACCGCCTGGAACGATGGTCTCCTTCGCACCTGGAGCGAGCGCACTGGAAAGCCCTTAGGCAAGGTTTCCGTCGCCTTGGCATCGGGAGGCCACGATGTTGCGTTTACTTCCGACGGTGAGCTGACGGCGGTCGCCGACCCCGACGACTCTGTGCACGTCTACCGAACGTCAGATGGCGCTTTGGTCTCAAGTTCCGTCGCGGCCGCAGGCCAGGGAATCGGCCGATTCGACGTGGCATTCAACCCCGCCGGAGACCGGTTGGCGATTGGCAGCGCTACGGGAGACCTTCGCATTATGGACCCAGTGACCGGGCGAGTGACCGCGCAACGAAGCGGGGTCCCGGGGGAAGACCTGCGGATTCTGACCTACAGCCCGGACGGCAAAGTCATCGCCGGCGACAGCGCCTCCGGGCTGGTGACTCTTTTCGATGCTGCGACCGGCCGGCTGCTGCAGACCCTTGAAGGTCACACCTCGCCCATCGAGCAGCTTCGGTTCAGTCCCGACGGCAAATACCTGGCAAGTAGCTCGGCGGATGGAACGGTCATCGTCTGGAGGACCAGCGACTGGTCGGCGGTCGGCCACCCGTTCGTGGGCCACACGACCGGCTCCATAGCGTCGATCACCTTCACCGCCGACAGCAGACATCTCGTCACAGCCGCGAATCACGAGGTCATCACGTGGGATCTCGCCGATCGAGACGCGCTTGCGGGCGCCACCGACAGCACTGTGACCACGACCGGCATCGTCGTCGACCGGCAGCACAAGACTCTCGTCAGCTCCGGGGACGACGGGCGACTCCACATATGGGACGCACAAACATTGCACCCCCTCGGGGAGAGCCCGCGGCTGGCAGCGATTGCCAACAGCGTTGCCGTCGACCCCATCCATGGGGTACTGGCAGCCACCCTGGCGGAAGGGTCCGTGGAGTCGGTTACGCCAGGAGCCGGCATCGACCTGTTGACCGACACCGCAAACCCCGTCGTTACAGCACGACTCCATGTCGGGGGCACGCTGTTCGGGATCGCATTTTCGCCGTCGGGCAATCAACTCGCGGTCGTGACGGCCGAAGGTGACTTGACCGTCTTCGACATGACCACGAAGCAGCACCCCTCATTTCGCATTCATATCGATCCGATCCCTGGTTATGACGACGCCGTCGGCTGGACCACCGATGGATCGCGAATCCTTTTTGCCGGCGGCTATCGTTTCGCGGAAGTAGATCTCCGCACCCACAAAATCGTGGCGCACACAGATACCGTCACTGAAAGAGCAGCAGTGCCGTCCCCGCACGACGGAACCGTCGTCGCAACGCCCGATGGCCACATCACGTTCTTCCGGGCCACCGGGGAACCGAGCAAGAAGCGAGAGCTCCTTGCCCCTTCCGCTATCAAGGATTTGGTGATCAGTCCAGACGGACAGCTGCTGGCGGCCACCGGCCTCGACGGCACGCTCACCCTCTGGTCCTTGCCAGCCGGCGAGCGGCTTGCCTCAGGACTCCCGCTGACGGAAGGCGTCAGCAATCTAGCGTTCTTGGACAACGACCGGATCGTCGTCTCGGGAGAGCATGGTGCGTTCGACGTGGTCGACCTGCATCCAAAGGTTTTGAGCGATGAAGCATGCCGATCTCGTCGGACGCAATCTGACCAAGCAGGAATTCTCCGACTATCTGGGATCTGGGCGCTATCACAGGACCTGCCCGCAGTGGCCGGCGGGCTCCTGACAGCGGCTTCGGGGACGCCGAGGCCCGACCCCACAGTCGGGAGCCGGGCCTCGGTCGTCATATGAATCAGTAGCGGAAGTTGTTGGTCTTCCGGCCCGACTTGCGGCCGACGCGGAAGGATGCCAGCTTGCGGAACCGGCCGCTGGCGCCGGCAGTCTTGCGCTCGGCTGCCTCAGCGGACTTTGCGTCCGCGGAGCCGGTGGCGGTGGGGTTGACGGGCTCGATCTTCTTGTCGGTCATGACGCTCTCCCTCAGGTGGGTGTGTGTTGCTGCTGAAACTCATACTCGCCGCGGCGAGTGAGCCGGTCTGTTATCCCGCTGACACAACGACCGTGGACCCGCCAACAGCGATCCGGACATGACGAAGCCCGACCCCCAAAGCCAGGAGCCGGGTTTCGATCACCATCGCGGAATCAGGCTCCGCGGAAGCTGTTGCTCTTGCGGACCCGGAAGTTCGCAACCTTCCGGCCGAACTTCGCCGCGGCGCTCTTGCGCTCGGCGGTCTTGCCACCGTCAGCCTTCGGCGCATCGCTCGCGGTCGCCGGGTTGCTGGGCTCGATGTTCTTGTCAGCCATGACGCTCTCCTCAGATAGGTGGCTATCGCCGGTGACATGACAGTGGGCGTCGCCGGCGGCCGCGTCTGTTGGCAGGCTGACACAACGAGCGTGGGAGCGGATACCTTTCCGCGAAACACATGAGGCGTCCAGCTGCGGATTTCTTCCGGCGCGTTAATGTGAAATTCGCGAGTTCCTTGACGTAGCCGACGGATCGTGGCGAATCAACCTGCCTGATGTGACGACCCGAGTCGGTGAAAATCAGCACCGCTAAGACGCGACCGAGGCCGAAACCTCTGTGACTGCAGCTAGTCGCCCACACCATCAAGCGAAGCGAGAGCCTCCTCCAGCAGCGGCTCTGCCAGCTCCGCCGCTCTCGGCACCCGGATGCGATCGGCCATGTAGCTGTGCTTGGCCTTGGCCTGAGCGACGCCGCACTCGCCGTTCTTCACCCACTCGAGGACCACATCCTGCAGCGTCTCCAGGAATGACAGGGAATCCGCGGCTTGGATGAGATCCCCTTCGTCGAGTCCGCCGAATTCGTGGAGCGTGATGAGATGGCGTACCTGAGGCACCGAGACGAAGTCGCTCAGCGGACGCTGACCGTGCAGCCACACACCTACCACTTCGGCCGACCTGGCGCCGTGCGCGTAGAGGTAGTGCGGGTCATCCCAGCGGTCCGTCGCCTTGTTCATCTTCGGACCACCCGGGATCATGCGCTCGATGTCGTGGGTGAGCGCCGCCAGCCTGGCCTCGAGACTCGCCTGCGGATGCAGGTACACCAGCCAATCGCGGGCCCGCACGAGATGCAATGCCTGGCTGTAGGGCTCAATCCAGACCGCAGCCTGCTGCTCGATGTGAGTTGTCAGCGCGGCTGTTGGCGCCTTCTCGAGCGTCGTTGTCACTATTGGTTCTCCCCTTTGGCGGTAGGCAATTTCAGCGCCCGTCATCAGACGTCTTCGAGCTTCGACAGGAATGTGCTGATCTCGTCCACGGTCTGATCAAGGTTGTCCCACGGCACCATGTGGCCGCATCCCGGTACGGACACGACGCCGGCCCGCGGATTGATGTCAGCCAGGCGCGCCGCATCCTCATTGCTGACCACCGGACTGGCATCCCCGAAAAGCAGCAACGCCGGCGGTTCGGCCTCCTGCCACATGGGCTCGTAGGCTTCGAGATGGAACCATCCGTAGGACTCGATGACGCCGACCTCGTCACAGGAGCCGAGCCACTCGCCGCGCTCGACGACCATCTCGTCCGACCAGTTCGGGTAGTGGCTGCGGGCCTGCTCGACGCCGAGCCCGCGGCGCGCTCCCTGAATTCCGTTCAGGAAGACGTCGAGCCCGGTGGGGTACGGCGGCCGGCCCGGTCCGGTCATCGGCGGATCGATGGCGACGAGTCCAGCCGAATGGCCGGGCACGCGAGCCCGCGCCGCAGTCACGACCCGCGCCCCCAGCGAATGCCCAACCAGCAGCGGGCGATCCAGGCCCGCGGCAGCGATGAGCGCCAGCACATCCTCGGCATAGTCACCGGCCCGATGCTCGCCGGGGCCGACGCGTTCGGACAGGCCACGGCCACGCATGTCGAGCACGTAGACATCACCCGCCCCGGGCATCGCGGCGAATCGCTTCGCGGCAAAGCCGAAAGCTCCGGCCGGGGTGGTGATCCCGGGCACGACCACGATCGGTCGGCCCGGGCCACCCTCATGTCTCGCTGCGTGCATCCGCAGCTGGGCGGAGGTGAAGAAGAACGACGTCATCCTCAGCTCAGCCCTCCGGCAGCGGGGTTGCCGCGCTGGAGACGGTTTCGTATGCCATGCCCAGCCGCGCCTCTACGGGCTGACCCGGGAGAGAGATCGACACCGACTCGCTCTCCCGAGCAGCAAACGCAGGAGTCAGGGCGAGGTACACCAGACCGCCGGCTACTGCAGCCATCAGCCAGGACAGGTCCACACCATTCACGCTGGACTCCAACGGTCCGGTGAAGAGGGTGGTCGTCGAGAACATCAGACCGAGAGCGACGCCCGCGCCCCAGCCGATAAGCGCAGCGGGATTCACCCCGGCCACGTACCAATACCGGCCACGGGCACCGGGCATCGCAAACGTGTGCAGGTCCATCGGTGAGTAGCGACCCTTAGCCTGCAGGTAGTGGATACCGGTGATGGTGATCCACGGCGTCGCCACGGCAACCATGATGGTGACGAAGGCTTCGACGTTGGTGATGAAGTTCGTCGCTACGACGAAGATGTAGGTCAGTCCGAACGCCAGCGCGGAAAGGCCGGCGGCCAGCATCCACCGCTTCACCTTGTAGAACAACGGCCAGGACCCGATGTCGAGCGCTGCGTTGTACAGCGACATGGCCGCACTGGCGATGTTCGACGCCAGGCCCAGCACCAAGAGCATGGGGAGCAGGAACCAGGCGGGTGAGGTTTTGGTGATTCCGCCGACGAAGTCGAACGCGTCAGGAGCGAACGACGTAGCCGCGAAAGCCGCTGCCAGCATGGCGATCCAGCAGCCGAAGAAGATGCCCGCGAAGCCGAAGGCGCCTACCACCTTCGGAGAGGTGTTCGAGGGCAGGTAACGGCCGTAGTCGCCGACGAAGGGCGCCCAGGAGATCGGGAGGGAGGCCGTGGTCGTGGTCGCCAGGAACCAGGTCGGCCAGAAGCTGCCGAGCAGGTAGTTGCCGCCGTGCACGTTCGTGAACTTCGGCGCGAATACGGCGATCAGCATGATGAGAGCGATGATCGACAGCACCGTGATGACGCTGATGCTGCGCTCGAGCGTGCGATGGCCCAAGATCGCGGCGATGCAGGTCACGATGATGACGGCAGCCATGGCGATCGAGAGCTGACCGGTCCCGGTCGAGGTGTGGAACCAGCGGTTGAAGGTGAACAGGATCGACTCGCCGGACGTGTAGACCAGGATGACGAAGAATCCCAGGGCGATGAACCAGGTGATGCCCGAACCCACCAGTCGACCGCGCACGCCGAAGACCGCGCCCGATGAGACCTGCGAGTTTGTGCCGGTCTTCGGGCTGATCGGGGTGATGGCCAAGAACAGCACCGATCCGACGATGGAACCGACGGTGATGGACCAGAACGCCGCCCACCAGCTGAGTCCGAAGGCGATCGCGAGGGCACCGAAAAGCATGTTGCCGAAGCCGAACTGAGGTCCGAAGAAGACCCGGAAGAGTTCCGAGGGCTTCGAGTGCCTTTCGACTTCGGGGATCATGTCGATCCCGCGGCTTTCGATCGAGCCGAATCTGTCTTTCGCCTGGCCGGCCGCGATCGCGGCGCCGGCCTCGAGGTTCTGCATGGGCTCTTCCTTTCGTGGACGCTGGCCGGCGCTGGTCAGCTGCGGGGTTGCATCTCGGGCACGAGGATTCGTCCCCGGTCGATGATCTGGCGGTCGTCGAGGTACAGCGAGTAGCCGTGCAGCGGGATGTCCAAGTGGCACGGCGAGCCGTTGGTTCCGCCGAGTTCCTGGTTGGGTCCGGTGGCGAAAAGCACGTTGCCGTAGAAGGAACGGCCCTCCTGACCGATCCCCCGCGTGTCCATCATGTGGCCGGACCAGCGGGCCTTCTCGTTCAATCCCCAGCCGATGTGGGAGATGGCGTATCCGTCCGGATCGTTGAACTGGTCCATGTAGTCGCGCATCAAGCCGGCGTCGAGTTCGCCTGCGAGGTCGACGATTCGCCCTTGCTCGACCGTCAGCGTGATCGGAGTGCGGGTGTAGGACTTGAACGGGAAGATGATCGTGCCGGGATCGAGCACGATGCGCCCGTCGACTCCGTCGTCGTGGGCCCCCGTGAAGATGAAGCCGGACGGCCAGTGGTCCCAGCGGCCGGGCTCATCGGTGAAGCCGTACTCGGTGATGACCGGGTAGCGCCCGAGCCGGTAGCTGAGACTCGTTCCGTTCTCGTGCTCGATGCGCAGGTTCGTTGTCGACTCGAGGAGCTCGCCCGCGAACTCGACGCGCTCGCGAAGTGCTCGGTCCGGCAGCAGCCGGGTGAGGACGTCGGCGGGCTCGACCGCGAGCAGGATCCGGGTTCCGGACGCCTGGATCTCCAGCTGCTCCTTGGAGAACAGCATGAACACGAGGTCGATGACGATGTCCGCTTCCTTGAGGGCGGCCATCGCCGGCGCATGGCCGGTCAGCGGGGTGCTTCCCACCTCCCACGTGGCGGCGCCCTTACCGCGCTGAGCCGGGACACGCACGTGGTAAGGCAACGCTCCGAGCTCCTTGGCGGCCTGCATGAAAGCCCCGGCGTGTCCCATCAGCTCTTCCGGCGCATCCGAGCTCAGGATTGCCACCGCCTCGCCCTCGTGAACCCCGCACAGGCGCAATTCCTCGCGGCAGACGTTGACGAAGTCGTAGTTCATGGGCAGGGCTCCTGTTCTGAGATCGCCGCTTCTACGGCGGCCACATGTCGAAGGAAGCTGTCGTCGTCCGGCGTCAGCCCAACGCACTGCACACCGACGGGCAGTCCGCCGACGGTGTGGCCTGGAACGTTCGTGGCAGGAAGGCCGAGCAAGGACCAGGGGCGGCACATCACCGGGTCGCCGGTGAACGCCAGCCCGATGGGAGCGACTCCGAGCGCGCTGGGTGCGAGCAGCACGTCAGCCGTGCTCGCCAGCCGGCGAGCGCAGGCCAGCGCTTCGTCACGGGCGGCAAGGGCGTCGAGGTACGCGGGAGCCGGCGTGCGGTTGCCGGTCTCCACGATCTGGCCGGCACTGGCCGAGATCTCGGCTACGCGAACACCCAGTCGCTGCGTGAGATTGCGGGCAACCTCTGCCGCCATGACGGTCTTGTGGACGTCAGGCAGGCCCGTCCATGAGGCAGGCATGGACAGCGCAGCGACGGACCAGCCTGCGCTTCGCAAGGCCTGAGACGTCAGGTCGAGCGCGTCGTCGACGACCGAGTCGGTGTCCCCCCACTCGTGACAGCGCAGGACCAGGGCGCGCGGACGGTCGCTGAGCCCGGATGGCGTTGACGCGTCAGCTGGACGGTCCCGCAGCGCGTCATACAGCAGCCGGAGATCTGCCGCCGACCGCGCGAAAAGGCCAAGCGTGTCAAGGGATTTCGCGAGCCGCCAGATCCCGCGCGTCGACGACCAGCCACGCGTGGGCTTGAAGCCGTAGATACCGCAGTACGCGGCGGGCCGGATGACGGAGCCTGCGGTCTGCGATCCCAGCGCGACGTGGACCATGCCGGCTGCGACAGCCGCCACAGAACCGCTCGAGGATCCACCGGGAGTGCGCGAAAGGTCATGCGGGTTGCGCGTGCGGGTGGGCTCGAACATGCCGAACTCGGTGGACTCGCTCTTGCCGACGACGATCGCCCCGGCTTCCCGAAGGCGCGCCACGGCGTCGGCGTCCGCCGCCGGCTGATGGTCCGGGAAGAGCGGCGAGCCATAGCCGGTGGGCAGATCCGCGGTGTCGATGACGTCCTTCACCGCGACCGTGAGCCCGGTCAGTACGCCGTGCGAGCCCTCGTCCAGCTCTTTGGCCCGAGCGCGCACCAGCGACTCGTCGACGACGCGGAAGGCCATGATCGTCTCATCGAGAGCTTGGATGCGGTCGAGGGCCGCCTCCGCCACCGCCGTCGCCGTGGACTCGCCCCGGGCGATGGCCGAGACGTCGGCTTCGCCTGATGACAGCCCGGCGTTGTCGGTCATGAGCCGGCACCGGAGTCGCTGAGCCGTCCGACGATGAGGTCGATGGCGGTGCCGCCTGCGCGGGTCGCCGCACCGGGCGTGTGTGACACCGTGATGGGCCGAACCTGCAACGCGTACAGGTCCTCGTGATCCGGCCGTGTCGACGTCGACCCGATCGCCCACTCGATGTCGAGGCCTCGCCCGAGCGACCTCTCCAGCCGGCGTGCCATGGCGAGCAGTTCTGTCACCTCGGCCTCGGTGAGCGCCCATTCGCCCTGCCGCTGCGGCGAGACCGGCTGGGTGTACACGCGGCGACCGTCAGGGCGCAGCACGTGCTCGGTGCTCTTGCTGCCGAGCACCCGCTCGTGCACTCCGCCGGTCACCTTGTTGACCTCGTAGAGATCAGGAGTGACCTCGCCGCCGACCACGGCTTCACCGAGACCGAAGCTCGCCTCGATGACCACCAGCGACCGATCACCGGTCCGGGGATGCTGCGTGAACATGACGCCGGCGGTGCGGGCATGTACCAGCTCCTGGACGACCACCGCCACCCCACCGTCGTCGCCGGAGTCGAGCTCGCGGTTCTCGCGATAGCTGCCGACGTGCGGCGCGAAGGCCGACTCCCAGCACTGCTCGACCTCGCGCACCACCTCGTGCACACCCGTCGCCCCGAGATAGGTGCGGAACTGCCCGGCGCAGCTGGCGTCGGTCGAATCCTCAACCGTCGCGCTGGATCTCACGGCGACGGGCACCTCTTCGCCGAGGCTCTCGCACAGGCTCTGGTAGCCCTGCGCGACGAGCTCACGGGCGGCTGAGGGCATCGTCCGCGGCTCGCTGCTCACGTACTCGGCGAACGCCGCTGACGTCGCCACGAAAGATGCGGGGACGTTCATCTCTGCCCGCAGCAATGACCCGAGCCCGACGGCCTTTCCGCCCACGAGAGGCAGCAGCTCGTGGGTGCACTCGGAGGTCGGGATCACCAGCCGCACGTCTTCGCTCACTGCGGTCACGCCGGCACCACCTCGCCCACGAGGGCAGAGGCCGACGAGGGAGCATCAGCTGCTCGCGACAACACCGTTACGGTGCCGGCGTTGCCATTGACGGCGAGCCTGTCGCCGGTCTTGATGACCTGCGTTCCGACGCCGGTGGCGACGACAGCCGGCAGGCCGTACTCGCGCGATACGATCGCTGCGTGGCTCATGATGCCGCCGCCGTCCGAAACCGCTGCGGCGATGCGAGCGAAGACGATCGACCAACTCGGTGCTGTCAACGGGCAGACCAGGATCTCCCCGTCAACCAGATCCTCGAGCTCCTCGACGCGCATCACCACCCGCGCCGTGCCCTCGACCGTTCCCGGTGACGCGGCGAGGCCGCGGATGGTCGACGAGTCGGATTCCCCGCGCTCGGCCGCCAGCCAGCGCTCGATGGTGTCGTTGTTGATGCCGAACAGCGTCACGGTGATCGGCTCGGTAACCGTCTCGGGCGGAACGCCGAGTGCAGCCGGGGGACGCCATTGCTCGAGGGCGGCGTAGATCTCCCGACGCTTGGCGACCGTTGCGCGCCAGGTGTGCTCGCCGCGTGTGGGAACTCCGATCGACCAGCGGACCTGCGCCTCGTAGAGCGCGCTGTACACCTCGTAGCGGTGCAGGAAGAAGATGTCGTCCTCGGTCTCCAGCAGGTTCGCCGCCACCAGCACGGCTCCCAGCTCCCTGGCCTTGTTGAAGAAGATCGAGTGATGCCAGTGCTCGACGTAGAAGTTGTGGTTCTCGACGAACGGAAACACCTGACGGGACAGGCCAAGCAGGTTCTCGAAGGTCTGCGCGTCCTCGTCGTCGAGCAGGTCGCGGTAGCCCTCGGCAATCTGCTCGCGCTCGGCTTGCAGCTGCTGGGTCGGACGTTCCAGGCTCTCGCCCTGCTCGACGCGCGAGACGTAGTCGCGCAATGCAGCGAACGGCGGTCGCATGTCGTCGATCCAGGCCCGGTTGGCGTGGCAGTAGCCGGCGCCGGTCGAGTAGTAGAACCACGGATCCTTGACCTCGTCCAAGGCGGCGATCCAGGTCTGCCCAGCCTCGGACTGCTCGAGTGCAGCGAGGATCTCCGCCGGTTCTGCGGCTCGCTTGAGGACATCTGCGACACCGAGTTCGACAGCGTGCCGGGCGAGCTTGCGCAACTCCCCGTCGGGCCGGTACAGGATCACGTCGATCCCGGCGACCATGCGCGCGACGATGTCGTCGGTGATGGCCGGGAAGTGCTGGTGGCAGAACTCCAGGAAGGTCAGGTAGGCGCCGTAGGCCAGGTTCAGCATTTCGAAGTGGTAGTAGGCCATCTCGTGCATGTTCTCGAGATAGCGGGAGTACTGGCCGAGCAGGTCGAAAGCGGTGGTGGTGCCGCGGGCTTCGAAGACGGTGGCATCCGGCTCGCGCTCCCCCAGCGGAACGAACCGCATCGCCTTCAACCGTTCGATGCAGTCGGTGGCCTTCTCGATCCAGTTGGCGTAGATGCTCTCCCAGTTCTCGAAATAGTGCCGCGCCCGCGCCTCGAAGATGGGCGCGCGCTTGGCGATCTCCTCGGGGTCGTCGATGACGTTCGGGCTCAGATAGAGGTAGCCGTTCACGAGGCGCTGCTCGATGCCGAGCGCGGTCGGCAGGTTCCAGATCCGGGTCGTGTATTGGTTCAGGGAGACGAGCCAGCTCTCGGGCATCATCAGGTCGAACGGGTAGACCGGCTCGGGATTGTGCATCTGGTCGAAGAACCACAATTTCTGCTCGTCGCGGTCACGCGTCTCCGAACCGAAGAGCAGGTAGCTCGGATACATGGATTCCCAGCCTTCGGCTCCAGGCGGGGTCGTCACGTCATACGGGCTTCCGAACGTCGCGTTCGCAGGCTTCATGAAGCTCCTTAATCGAGCGGTGGTCGCATCATGAACAGCGACCCAACGGGCTGGAAAGGGTTTCGTTCCAGCATGGGGAACACCGTTCCGTCAGGCGGAACGATCGGCGTTAAATGTTGATTACCGGTAGTCGGTGCCGGTCCACCACGAGGCCTCGAGAGCTGCCAGCTCCTGGGCCGCGGCCTGCACTTTCTTGGCCACCTGAGGGATCTTTCCGCGTGACATGCGGGCGACCGGGCCCGCCACGGAAAGCGCTGCGCGAGCGACTCCCGTGCGGTCGAAGACGGGCGCTGCGACCGAAGCCAGCCCGGGTTCGTCCTCCTCGACGGAGAAGGCATAGCCGCGGCTGCGCGTCTCGGAAAGACATTGCATGAACTGCGCTTGGGATCGGATCGTGCGCGGTGTGCTCACCGGAAATCCCGCGACGCACGCGGCTTCGCAGACCTCGCGGTTGAAAGCCGCTATCGCCTTGCCGGAGCTGGTCAGATGGATGGGGCGCAGCCGTCCGACGCGGGAGGAGAACCGCAGCCCGTGGTAGCTCTCCAAGCGCTCGACGTAGAACATCTGCGCGCCCTCCGGCACTGCCAGGTGCACCGTCTCACCGGTCTGGGCACGGAGTGACTCGAGCAGGGGCAGCGCCCGGTCGCGAAGCTGGCTACGCCCCGCGACAACCTCTCCGAGCTCATGCAATCGGATGCCGAGGCGGTAGCTGTTGCGCTCCGGCACGCGTTGCACGTAGCCGCTCGCTACGAACGTGGTGAGTATCCGGTGGGCGCTGCTCTTGGCAACGCCCAGGCACCGGGCGAGCTCGGTCACACCCATCTCGGGCTTTTCCGCCAGGCAGTCCAGTGCCTGCAGTGCCGTGGCCAGCGACTGCAGCTCGCCTTCTCCGGCCTCACGAGGCGCCGGGCGTAGCAATCTCGTTTCCATCGGAACGGCAGCTCCTAAGGAGGCGTTGCTTGGTTGGCGCAACCTACTCCCCGCCTACGCCGGTCGGCGCGATTTCATGAGCTCGTTACACGATCAGCCGAAGCACCGCCAGTTCCCCGGCCCACTCGACATGCGATCGCATCAGCCGTGACGCCTGGGCCGGGCGCCGGCGTCCGATCGCTTCGGCGACGGCGCGATGCTGCTGCTCCGCCGCGATCATGTCCATCGGGGTGTACGGCGTGGAGGAGCGATAGGCCTCGGGAATGGCGCACACCTGCCGGATCATCCCGTGCAGCCGCGGGCTGCCGGACGCCTCGGCAATCGCGTAGTGAAAGAACGTGTCGGCCGACAGCTGATCGGCTGCCGGCGCGTGGTGCAGCTTGCCCAGCCGCTCGCAGCTGAACTCCAGAGTCGCCAGCAGCTGCTCGTCCGCCCGGGTCGCCGCGCGGCGAGCGGCTTCCGACTCCAGGACCGCCCGTACCAGGTAGACATCGGTGATGTCGGCCTCCGACAGCCGCAGCACCGTCGCTCCGCGGTTGGGAAGCAGCTCCACCAGCCCGAGCGTCGAGAGCATGATCAGGGCCTCGCGCACCGGCGTGCGGCTCACGGCGTAACGCTCCGAAAGGCTCACCTCGCGCAGCCGCGTTCCCGGCGGGAAGACACCGTCGAGGATCTCCTGGCTGATCCGGCGGGCGAGGACGTCAGCGGTGCGAGCTGGGGCGTCGATCGTGGCAGCCAGTGGAACAGTCACGAGTGACCTCCAGGTGAATTCCGGTCGGCGCTGACCGTCGGGAGCGGCCGGCTTGCCGCTGCCGCAGATTGTATGTTTGTATGCAATCTCCTCGCCGGCAGGTCTGACCTTCCGCGGCACCTGGAGGCCTTCGTGAAACCAGCGCCCTTCGGCTACCACCGGGCCGGCAGTGTTCAAAGCGCTGTCGGCCTGCTGAACGCCTACGAAGGAAGCGCGCGAGTCATCGCGGGCGGCCAGAGCCTCATGCCCATGCTCAACATGCGACTGCTCCGGCCGGACGCGCTGATCGACATCAACGGCATCGACAGTCTCCGTAGCGTGGTCGTCACGCCCGAGGTCGTTCGCATCGGTGCGCTGGTGCGCTACAGCGAGATCGAACGTTCCGAACAGCTGCGGGAGCGGCTCCCTCTGCTGGCCCGCACGGTGGTGCACATCGGTGACCGGCAGGTACGCAACCGGGGAACCATCGGTGGCAGCCTGGTCCACGCTGATCCGACTGGTGAGATGCCGCTCGCCTGCCTGACCCTCGGTGCCTTCGTCCGTGTCGCCGGTGGGAGCGCAGCGTCCGCGGTGCGACGAGATCGCCGTCGAGGATCTCTACGAGACCTCGTACGCGAGCACGCTGGACCCGTGCGAGCTGCTGACGGAGGTGATCTTCCCCGCGTTCCCCAAGCACGCCGCCTTCGCCGAAAGCACCCGCCGCCACAACGATTTCGCCGTAGTGAGCGTCGCCGCCGTGGGCAATGTCGACGGCGAGGGACGTTGGCGGGATGTCCGGCTCGGTCTCGGCGGGGTGGCTGATTGCCCGATGCTGGCTGCGAGCGCGATGCAACTCGTCGAGGGCACGATGCTCGACGACGCGATCATCGCCGAGGCCGCCGCCGAAGCGGCCTCCGTGACAGATCCGCCGACAGACATTCGCGCCAGCGCCGAGTACCGGCGCCACCTGACGACCGTTTACGTCAAGCGCGTGCTGCGCCAGCTGCGCGACCAGCCTGCACAGCCAGCCAGGGAAGGCCACCGATGAAGCTTTCGGAAGAGTTTCGCGTCCCCCAGCACCCGGCGTCCTTGTGGACGTTCTTCGAGCAGCCCGAGCAGGTGGCACGCTGCATGCCGGGCGTGGAATCCATCGCCGTCATCGACGAGGACACCTTCCAGGTACGCGCGACGCAGAGCATCGGTCCGATGAACGCGACGTTCGACGCCAAGGTCACCATCCTCGAGCGGATCCCGAACGAGATGATCCGGTTTCGGGCGACCGGGCGCAGCGTGCGCGGCGCCGTCGGCAACATACGGGCTGAGAACGCCGTCCATCTCAGGCCGGACGGCGACGGCACCGCGGTCGTGGTCCAGGGGGAAGTGATCCTCGCCGGCGCGTTGGGCAGTGTCGGGCAGAAGGTCGTCGCCAAGCAGGCCGGCAAGGTCACCGCACAATTCGCCAGCAACCTCGAACGCGCCTTGTCCGGGGAGATGCCCGCGACCGCAGCCGGATCGCGAACGATTCCGGCGTCCCGAGGCGAACTCAGCCCGACGGCGTCTGGCATCCCAGGACAGCCTGCTGTCAGTGAGCGCTGGTGCCGGATCTCCGCTGCCCTGTCGGCCGCGTCCGCCGTCCTGAGCCTGATCGCCATCCTGCGTCAGCCGAGAAAGGCCTAGCCGGTGACCGCTCCCCATGCCTTCGAGGGCGTCGCCACGTTCGATGACGCCGACACCCTTGCCCTCGGCCTTTCCGAGCCGAATGTCGTCATCCGCACCGAGATCAACGGAACCCCTTGCACCGAGCAGGTTCCGGCGCGCCTGCATGTAGCCGACTTCCTCCGCCAGCAGCTGGGCCTGACTGGTACCCACGTCGGATGCGAGCAGGGCGTGTGCGGCATGTGCACGGTCATGGTGGACGGGCAGGCGGTGAAGTCCTGCCTCATGCTCGCCGCTCAGCTCGACGGTTGCCGCGTCCAAACGGTGGAGTCACTCGGTGACGGCGAGGAGCTCACGCCACTGCAGTCGTGCTTCAAGCGTGCCCACGGCCTGCAGTGCGGCTTCTGCACGCCGGGCTTTCTCATGACGACAACGGCGCTGGCTGCCCAGGGACGTGCCCTGAGCCGCGCGGAGCTACGCGACGAGCTCGCGGGGGTCATGTGCCGCTGCACCGGCTACGCCTTCATCGTCGACGCCGTCGCCGAATACCTTGCTAGCGAAGGGAAACTGGCGAGCGATGACTGAGCTCGACGTCCGACCGCCGGACACCGCGACGAAGGGCGTCGTCGGCACCTTCCAAGAGCGCAAGGAAGACGACCGGCTGCTGCGCGGCGCAGGGCAGTTCACCGACGATGTCAACCGCTCTCGTGCGCTGCACGTGGCCGTGGCGCGCTGTCCCTACCCGCATGCGCGGATCGGTCGCATCGATGTGAGTGCCGCCCTCGCCATCGAGGGCGTGGTTCAGGTGCTCACCCCGTCCGACATTGCCGCCCGTACCGAGCCGATCAGCATCCTGCGACCGGTCCCGGGCGCGCCCGCGATTCCGCATTGGACCCTCGCCCAGGGCACCGCGACGTATGAAGGCCAGCCGGTCGTCAGCGTGGCAGCGACGACCCGGCATATCGCGGAGGATGCTCTGGAGGCGCTCGAGATCGAGTACGAGCCGCTGCCGCACGTCAGCGATGTCCTGCAAGCGCAGAGCGCGGACGCACCCGTCATCCATCCTCTGACCCTGGCCTCGAACCTGCTCGTCACCAATCGCGAGGGCACCAAGGAGATCGACGATCATTTCGCAGCGGCGGACGTCGTCGTGTCCGGGCGCTTCCGGGTCAACCGCGTCACCGGCTTGCCGATGGAGACGCGGGCCGTCCTCGCGGAGTACCGGCCGGGACGCGATCTCACGGTGCACACGTCGACCCAGTCGCCCCAGCTGATCCGCGTCCAGTTGGCGGAGACACTCCGGTTGGACGAGGCCTTCATTCGCGTTGTCGCGGGCGATGTCGGCGGCGGCTTCGGGCTCAAGCTCGGTATCTATCCGGAGGACGTGCTCGCCTGCCTGCACGCCATGTCGCTGCGGCGGCCGGTCAAGTTCGTCGAGGATCGGCAGGAGCACTTCCGGGCAACAACCCACGGCCGCGAATCCGTCCACGATTACCGCATCGGTGCTCGTCAAGACGGACGCATCGTGGCGATGAGTGACGTCTACAGCAACGATCTCGGAGGCCTCAACTCACCGTTCGGCTCCTCGCAGCTGTCAACCGTCGTCTTCAACGGTCCGTACAAGGTCGACCACGGCTACGTCGAACGCCGCGTCGTCGTCACCAACAAGACGCCCATCGGCGCCTACCGCGGGTATGGCCAACCTGAAGTGAACTTCGCCTACGAAAGGCTCGTCGACCGGCTTGCCCGCACCCTTGGCATCGATCGCGTCGAGCTGCGCGCGAAGAACATGGTGCGGCCGGAAGACTTCCCCTGGGTCAATCCCACGGGCGCCGTCTACGACAGCGGCGACTACGAGCGCTGCCTTCGCATGGCCGCACGAGCCATCGGCTACTCCCCGAAAGGCGGCAACGAGATCAGCGGCGGACGCTACCGCGGCATCGGCTTCGCGTCCTACGTCGAGCGCACCGGATACGCGAGCTCGAAGTTCCTCGCCGGCCGCGGATCACGATTCGGCTCGCACGAGAGCGTCACGCTGCGCGCGAACCGCAGCGGCACCATCGACCTCTACACCGGCGTCTCGACGATCGGCCAAGGGAGCGAGACGGTTTTCGCTCAGCTCTGCAGCGATGCCCTCGGCATCAGCTATGACGCCGTCGCGGTCCACACCGGCGACACCGGCGCTTCCCCATTGAACACGGGGTCGTTCGCCTCGCGGACGGTCATCGCCGCCGCCGGCGCGATACAGCAGGCCGCGACGCTCCTGCGGGAGAAGGTGTTGCGGATCGCGGCGCACATGCTCGACATCGACTCAACCGCCGAACTGCGAGTCAGTGGCCACGTCGTCGAGGCAGGTGCCGGTTCAAGCGTGAGCGTCCCGCTGGACGCCGTCTTCACCCGAGCGATCCTGGGCCAGGGCTTGCCACCCGGCGAGGCTCCGGGCCTGGAAGAGACGGCGCACTTCGAGGCTGCCGGCGCGGCCTACTCCTTCGGCACCGCAGCTGCCGACGTGGAAGTCGACGCAGAGTCCGGCGAATTCCGGATCCACAAGCTCGTGATGGTCCACGACTGCGGAACGCCGGTGAACCCGAAGCTGATCGAAGGGCAGGTCCTCGGCGGGCTGGCCCAAGGCCTCGGCCAGGCACTCGGCGAAGAGCTGCGTTACGACCCGGAGACGGGCCAGCTCGTGAGCGGCTCGATGATGGACTACTTCGCGCCGATGCTCCCTGACATGCCGCCCATCGAGTTGCACCACACACAGGTGCCTTCCCCCTTCACTCCCTTTGGGGTCCGGGGCGCCGGCGAAGTCGGCTGCATCCCGGCAGCGGCCGCCGTGGGCAACGCCATCTGTGACGCGCTGCGCGAGTTCGGTGTCGAGCTGGACTCACTGCCGATCACCCCGGAGTCGATATGGCGTGCGCTGGAGAACGCCCGGCAATAGGAGGGCGATTACGCCCTGTCTGTACCCCGATCGGCGGCTTGCTCGGGACCATAGCCTTGGCGCCGCAGACTTACGGCCCTACGTGGGCGTCGGCGTACTTCGGACACTGAACGGAAGGGGTTGTCACGCCACCTGAGAGGGGGCGGTGATGCGCACTGTGTTCGTCAACCCGGAGCAGTGTATTGGCTGCCTTCAGTGCGAGATCGCCTGCGCTGTCGAGCACTCCGCCAGCAAGGACGCCAGCACGGCCTTCCTCGAGACGCCCGTCCCGCGTAAACGCATTCACGTCCAACCCGGCCCGGTCGCGACCACCGCCTTCCCCAACCGGTGCCTGCATTGCGATCCGGCTCCGTGTCAGCAGGTCTGTCCCGCCGGGGCCATCAGCCGCGACGCGGAACAGGGCCTGGTGCTGATCGACGATCAGCGCTGCATCGGTTGTGCCATGTGCGCCGTCGTCTGCCCGTTCGACGTCTTGACGTTCCACCCGCTGGCCGAAGGTCCGGGACCCGACACGGCGGTCGCGGTCAAATGCGACGGCTGCATCGACCGCGTGCAGCGCGGAGAAACTCCTGCCTGCGTCGAGGTCTGCAAGGTCAACGCACTGATCTACGGCGACATCAACGACCTGGTCGCCAACGGGCGCCTGCGTGACGCCGGCGTCGTCCTTGCTGCGGCCGGCGGTGCGCGTAGGTACCGGCCGGGCGGTGATCCGCTGGCCGGGTGGCATGCCTGGGGCGACGCGGAGAAGGCAGCCGGCGATCTGGCTCAGGCGGTAGCGGCGGTGCCGGCGGCTCACAACGGCCACGCGCCGAAAGCGGACGGAGAGGAAGAACGGTCATGAGCGCAAAGCAGAACGGTGCCCAGCCCGCTCGGCTCACCATCCACGCCGACGCGCAGGCGATGATCGATTCCGCCCGCGCCCAAGGCATCGAAACCGTGTGGGACCGGCTGGCCGCCCAGCAGCCGCAGTGCGGCTATTGCGCCTTGGGTCTCAGCTGCCGTAACTGCGCGATGGGCCCGTGCCGGATCGATCCGTTCGGGGAAGGCCCGCAGAAGGGCGTTTGCGGCGCAGATGCCGACGTGATCGTGGCCCGCAACCTGGGTCGCACGATCGCGGCCGGATCGTCCGCGCATTCCGACCACGGCCGCGACATCCTCGAGACGTTCGTGGCCATGGCTCGCGGCGAGACATCGGGCTACGGCGTCAGGGATGAAGCCAAGCTGCGCCGGGTCGCCGCCGAACTCGGCGTGAGCACCGAAGGTCGTGACACGGCGCAGGTCGCCGTCGACCTGGCCGACCTGCTGCTCGAGGATTACGGATCGCGCAAGCAGTCCCTGTCGTTCCTTTCGCGAGTGCCCGAGGTGCGCCGCGAGAAGTGGGCCGCGCTCGGCATCACTCCCCGCGGGGTCGACCGCGAGAACGTCGAGATGCTGCACCGTACCCACATGGGCGTCGACAACGACTACGTCAACACGTTGCTGCACGCACTGCGTACCAGCCTGTCCGACGGCTGGGGCGGTTCGATGATCGCCACCGAACTGTCCGACATCATGTTCGGCACGCCGAAGCCGGTCATGTCGGAGGTCAATCTGGGCGTGCTACGCCGCGACCAGGTGAACATCGCGCTGCACGGGCACAACCCGCTGCTGTCGGACGTCATCGTCGATGCCGCGACCGATCCGGAATTGGTGGCACTGGCCAAGGCTTACGGGGCGACCGGCATCAACATCGTCGGACTGTGCTGTACCGGCAACGAGATCCTGATGCGCAAGGGTGTCCCGATAGCGGGCAACCACCTCATGCAGGAACTGGTGCTCGTCACCGGCGCGCTCGAGGCGATGGTGGTCGACTACCAGTGCATCATGCCTTCGGTGGTCGACGTCGCGAAGTGCTACCACACCAAGGTGATTTCGACTGCGGACAAGGCGAAGTTCGCGGGCGCAACTCACGTCTCGTTCGACCCCGAGCACGGCGCCGAGATCGCACGCGACATCGTGCGCATGGCCGTCGAGGCCTACCCCGACCGCAACCAGGAGCGGGTCCGTATCCCCGACTCGCCGGTGCGGATGATGGGAGGCTTCTCGGTCGAGGCCATCCTGGGCGCGCTCGGCGGATCGCCGAAGCCGCTTGTCGACGCCATTGCCGCGGGGACGATCCGAGGCGCGGTCGCGGTGGTCGGCTGCAACAACCCCAAGTTGCCGCAGGACCTCGAGCACATCGAGCTGACCCGCCGGCTCATCGAGAACGACATACTGGTCCTCGTCACCGGATGTGCTGCAGTGGCCAACGGCAAGGCCGGCCAGATGCTGCCGGAGTCGGCGGCAATGGCGGGGCCGGGGCTGCGCGCGGTGTGTGAAGCACTCGGCATCCCGCCCGTGCTGCACATGGGATCCTGCGTGGACAACAGCCGGGTCATCGCTCTCGCCGCAGCCCTCGCGGGCTATCTCGGTGTCGACATCGACCAGCTGCCGCTGGCCGGGGCCGCACCGGAGTGGTATTCGGAGAAGGCGGTCGCGATCGGTAGCTATGTCGTGGCCAGTGGCATCACGACCGTGCTGGGCGTGCAGCCACCGATCTTCGGCAGCCCGCACGTCGTGCAACTGCTCGCCGGCGGCCTGGACGGCGTCGTCGGCGCCAAGTTCGCGGTCGAGCCCGACCCGGACAAGGCCGCCTTGCTGATCCGCCGGCACATCGAGGCCAAGCGCGAAGCACTCGGGCTTCCGTTCATCGCCGCCGATGACATCCGCGACACCCGTGATGCCGCGGCTGACCCCACTGCCGTCGCACCGGCCCTGGGCTGAGCGAGATGTGCGGCACCTGCGGGGAACACGCCGCCCCGACCCAGCCGACCGGCGAAGGCCATCGGATCGTCGTCGTCGGCAAGGGCGGCGTCGGCAAATCCACCCTGACGGCGCTGCTGGCTCGCCTGTTCGCGCGGGAAGGCACCCGGGTGCTGGCCATCGACGCGGATGAGCAGCGCAACCTCGGTGCCACGCTCGGCGTGGACCTCGACGTTCTTGCCGGGCTGGTGCCGGTCTCCGCCGCAGCCGACTACGTCGAAGAGAAGACGGGCGCACGCCCCGGCGAGGGTGCCGGCGGCATGCTCCGGCTCAACCCGGACACCGCCGACATCGTCGACCGGCTCTCGATCACCGGCCCTGACGGGGTTCGCCTCCTCGTGATGGGTGGGGTCCAGCGGGCCGGCGGCGGCTGCCTCTGCCCCGAGAACGCTTTGCTCGCAGCGGCGATCGCCGGCATGCGGCTACACCGGGACGAGCTCGTCCTGATGGACACGCATGCCGGAGTCGAGCACTTCGGCCGGGCGCTGGCGCGCGGCTTCGACAGCGCCATCGTCGTGGTCGAACCGACCTTCAACGCGACGCAGGTGGGCATCGAAACGTCCCGGCTCGCACGTGGACTCGGCATCGGCCGCGTTCATCTCGTCATCAACCGATCGCGTCGCGCGGCCGACCGCGATCGCGTGCTCGGGCACATCGAGACGCTGGGTGGATCCACCTTCGACACGATCCATCTCCTCCCGTTCGACGAACGCGTCATGGCCTGCGAGCCGTCGGTCGACGGGCTGCTCGAACTTTCCGGCATCGCCCATGCCGTGCGGCACTTGGCGGATGACCTGCTGGCAGGCCAGCAGGCCGACAAGCTGGCGGTGACGTGCTGATGCGCGCCGTCGTGATCGGCACCGGCCCGGCGGGCATCACAGCAGCCGTGACCTTGCGCCGCCTGGACCCGGCGGGTTCGGTGACCGCGCTCTCCACCGAACCGTTCCCGCCGTACTCACCGGCATCGCTGGCCGACCATTTCCTCACCGGCCGCGATCAGACCCTCTATTGGAAAGGCGCTGATGTCGCCGAGCGGCTCGGCATCGACGAGCGCCGGGAAACCGTCGTTGCCGCTGTGGACACCGACAACCGCGAGGTGGTGCTCAGCGACGCCAAGCGCATTCCCTACGAGGGACTGGTCATCGCCTCGGGCAGCCGGCTGCACGCGCCGCTGGAAGGCGCCGACCTCCCCGGAGTGCTCGACTTCAAGTCGCTGCGCACGGCGACCGAACTGTTCGGCCGGGTGCGAAGGGGCGAGGCACGAACCGCACTGGTCGTCGGAAACGGCCTCATCGGCGTTGAAATCGCCTTGCTGCTCAGCGATCTCGGCGTCGACACCACGATCATCGGCAGGCGCACCTGGGTCATGCCGCGGGTCCTCGACCCGGTGACGTCGAAGGTGGCCGAGGCTGAGCTGCGTGCTCGTGGGGTGACATTGCGCCTGGGCGTGCAGGCCGATGCGTTCGTCGGAGGGCCCTCGGTCACCGGCGTCCGACTCGCCGATTCCACTGTGCTGACAGCGGATCTGGTGATTGCGACGACCGGCGTGAAGCCGCACACCGAGTTCCTCGAGCAGTCACCGATCCAGACCGGGTGGGGAATCCACGTCGACGACGGGTTACGCACGACGGTGCCCGGCGTCGTTGCCGCGGGCGACGTCGCCGAGGCGGCAGACTGGCTCACCGGCGAGCGCTACGTGCACGCGATCTTCCCCAATGCCGTCACGCAAGCACCCCTGGCGGCAGCGAACCTCCTCGGGGCGAAGCTGATCTACCGCGGCGCGGAGTCGATGAACAGCCTCAAGCATCTCGGCGTACCGATCGTGGCTATCGGCTCCACCGACGATCCCGACGAGATCCTGCGCTGGCAGCGCGACGGCACCGTGCGCTCCATCTATCTGCGGGGCGGCATGATCGTGGGCGCGCAACTCGCCGGCGACATCCGCGGTGCTGGGGTGTACCGCTCGCTGATGCTGCGCCGCGCCGATGTCTCGCGGTACGGCCGGCGGCTGATCGAACCTGGCTTCGGGATCGGTGCGATCACCTGGGATACCTTGCGTGCCATACCGGCCATGGCTCATCGCTGAATTCCACAACGCTCTGCCGCACCACCACCGACCGTCGGCCCGCTCGATGGACTTCAGTCCCGGGTGTCGCCGCGCCGATAACGGGCCTCGTGACTCGGGGGCTGGTTTCAACGGATGTCGACGCCGTCTTGGGTTCTGACCCTAAGGCAGCGGAATGGCTGCAGCGGTTCGCTGGTCCCGACGATCCACCGGCGACTGTGGCGTGTGAGCTGATGGCCGACGTCGTCACCGGCTTCACTACTGCCGCCACTCCCGTGCGACTTTCGGAGTCGGCCGCGTCGCTCGGCGTTCTGCGGGCTCAGCAAGGCCGCATACCGAGCGGACTCGTCGCGGACGTTCTCGCGCTGCGCACCGCTGTGTGGGGGCGCGTCGGCGACAGCAGTGACGATGCCGCGGGGTTACTGCTGGCTGCCCAGCGACTGTCAGACCTGCTTGATCAGGTCGTGCTGCTCGCGGTGGACGCGTACGTGCAGGAATCGCAGCGGGTCCTTGCCGCCCGCGCCATCCGGGACCCGCTTACCGGCTTGCTCAACCGCGCGGCTTTCGACGACGCGCTGGAGCGGGCCGTGGCCGAGACGGCAAGGAATGGCGCGCCGTCATTGCTGCTGATAGACCTCGACGGGTTCAAGGGGATCAACGACACTCTCGGCCACCTCGCCGGCGACGACGTGCTGGTGCATGTCGCGAAGGTGCTGACGGGCGCGGTGCGCGACGGTGACGTGGTCGCCCGCTTGGGGGGCGACGAGTTCGGCGTGCTGCTTCCACGAACCTCTGCCGACAGTGCGCGGCGCCGGGGAGAGCGTCTCGTGGCTGCTGCCGCCAGCGCCACGGGATTGAGGCCGTCCGGCGCACCGTCGCCGGTGGGATTCTCGGTCGGCGCGGGCTGGCTGGCGGACCCCGGGAACGGTCCCGACCTCTTCCTCGTCGCCGATGAGGCCATGTACGAAGCGAAGCGGTCCGGCGGCGGTCGGGTGGCGGTGCGGACGGAGCGTGCTGCGGCGTGACAGCTGCTTCGCGATTGCGCCTCGATCGTCCCGAAGATCTGCGATCGATCGAGCGCGCCCGCTGTGGAAGCGGGATGGCGCGGCGCCGGTTGTGCCGGCGGATGCGCAAAGATCTCTACCCGCTGGCCTACGCTTGGACGGGGCATCCATTTGCCGCTACGCGCGCCGTACGGGCCGCCACGCGTAGCGCGCTCCTTGACCACGGCCGTCCATTCTCCAGCGCTGTCGTCGCGGCCTTGCACCGTCAAACACGCGGACGGGCAGAGGCGAATGCCGGTAGCGAGTCCGGCGTTCTGCAGCGCGCGGTGACCGTCCTGTGCGACGACCGTCGCCTTCCGCCGTCCGCAGCGGCCCTGCTGCTCGGCCTGTCACCGGCCCAAGTCGCCAGCCACCACCGCGCCGGCCGCGAGGCCCTCGGGCTCGGCGCGGTCGAAGCGGAGATTCCCCGCTGTGCGGGGTGGGCCATGGTGTGTCGCGACCAGAAGGAACTCACGAGCCGGGAACGCGCCGCCGTTACCGGCCACCTCGGCCTGTGCCGGACCTGCCGGGACGGTCTGACCTCTCGCCGACGCGCCCGCAGGGCGCTGCACGCCGGTGGCGTCATCGGCGGCGGAGGAGCGATCGCTGCTGCTGCGCTTGCCTGCGACAGCGTGCTGACCGCTGCTGGTCCGGTCGCAGTGGCCGGCGGCATCGGCGTCCTGAGCGGGATGGGCGTGACCATCGAGCACGTCGCCCATCACCTTCCGCCGTCGCATGATCGACCCGCCGCGGCACACGTCGTGACGGATCGGCACCCGGCGCGGCCTACCACCGAGCGTGGAAGTACGGCGGCATCGTCCAATCGGCCCTCCGGAGGCGGTGACCCAGCGACCCTGAGCCCAGCGCCGAACCTCTCGCGCTCAACACCCGCAGGCGGCGACCTCGGGTCAGGTGGTACACCGTCGAGCAACGGAGCCTTGACGGGGCCGACGGGGCCGACGTCCGTCGGCACGACCGCTCCTGTGCCTACGGTTTCCGGCCTGCCACCCCTGACATCACTGGTCCCGCTGCCGCTGCCTTCTGGGCTGGTGTCACCGGTGCCGTTGCCTGCGTTGCCGTCACTGCTGCCGCCGCTAGCCTCGCTGTCACCACTCCCCCCGCTTCCGCTCGGATGACCCGCTCCGTCGCCCACAGCGACACTGGGTATGCAATGACGTGGGCCGGGCAGGTTCCGGTCCCACGGCACGGTCCAGGACACGGCGAGGAGCAGACGACATGACGGCCTTCTTCAAGTACGAGGTGGACAAGCGGCTCGCACCGTTCTGGCTCCCGCTCGGCCTTCGTCCATGGGCGGATGGCGTGACGGTCACCGACGACGGGAGGTTCGTCGCGAAGTTCGGGCTGCTGAAGCTCGAGACGCCGTTGAGCAACATCGATGGGGCACACATCACCCGCGACTACCGATGGTGGACGGCGGCCGGGGCCCGGCTGTCATTCACGGACGATGGACTGACGTTCGGTACGAATGCCCGCGCCGGCGTGTGTGTCCACTTCAGCGAACCGGTGCCCACCCTGCTCCGGCGCAAGGGCCATTCCGCGCTAACGGTGACCGTCGCCGACCTCGACGGGTTGGTCGCGCGACTCGGCCGCACCTGAGGGTGGCCGATCGGCGTCCTCGACCTTGAACAAGTGCCGGCGCAGGAAGGAAACTTCCGCCTCGACGGCCGCCTCGTGCTCGCCGAGGAAGGGTGCGTAGTGCCCGCCGGGCAGCCGTACCAGCTCACCCTGCGGAGCTCGGCCCGCGGCGCGGACGGCTAACGCGGGAGCAGCCGTCTGATCCTGGTCGCAGACGAGGACCAGCAGCGGGCACCCCACGCGCGCCGCATAGCGGGCCGGGCGGTACAAGCACAGCCCCAGCACTGAGCGTGCCGCGACACTTCGTTGCCACGACGAATGGCGACCTTCCGGGTCCAGCGCGCGATTGCCGTCGCTGAGGGCATCCGGTGTGGCGAGCATCGCGACCGTACCGGGCTCACCGACAAGCGGCACCAGCCGAGGCTGCCGCCGCCCCACGAGCGCACCCATCGCGTCGAGGATGGCCCGACCCATCAGGCGCAGCATCGCAGGCTGCGTCTGATGCTTCCCCGCGTGGCGCAGCCCAGCGACTCCCCCGATGTTCGGAGTCTGGGCGATCGCCGCCGCGACCTCCGGATTTCGCGCCGCCACCTCGAGGGCGTATCCACCCGAGGCGGAGAACGCCCAGATGGCCAGCTTGTCGCTGTCGACCCCGGGCAGCGTTGCCGCGAACGCAATGGCGGCCTGCCAGTCGGCCAGCTGGTCACGAATCGGCAGGACGAGGCGCGGGTGCCCGCCGCTCTCGCCGAGATGGCGGTAGTCGAACGCGAGCACGCTGAACCCGCCGGAATTGAACCGGGCCGCGAACTGATCGGTCGCCGCCTCCTTGGTGACGGCGAAGCCGCCGGCCATGACCACGCAGGCGCCGTTGGCTCCGGGATAGTGCCAGGCGACGCATTCGCCATCGCCACTTTCGAAGCGGACTTTCTCGCGTTGCACAGCTGGTTGCATGCCGACCCCACACTCTCTCGCGACGACCAATCGGGAGAAGCGAACCACGTGGTTCGCATGGGGTCCAGTGAATAACGGCGCTGCCAGTGCGCACCAGCGACGCCTACGCGACGCCGGCTTCCTCACGGCGAAGTGCGCGGATCAAGGCCTCGAAACCGGCGGCGATACCTGCACTGTCACCACTCGTGCGCGATTCCACGAGGAAACCCCTCAAGACCGCGAGGATCATCTCGGCGACCTCGAGTTTGCGTCCCTGCGCCCAGCCCGGCGGACAGGCCGCCAGCAGCGCGGGCAGGTATTGCCGCGACGCCCCGCGCGCAAGTTCGGCGTAGCGATCGGGGTCGTACATCGCCAATCCGATGGCCGCATCGAGTACGCGGGCTTCGTCACCCACCAGGACGGGCCACACCGCGCGCACCCAGTCCGACAGGGGTTGACGGGCTGCTCGGTCGGCCGCGGCGGTCAGGGCCTTCTCGATGCGCCTGGATCGCAAGGCGGTGATGGCCTGAATGAGGAGATCGTCGACCCCGTCGAAGTGGTACAGCAGCACCTTGTGCGTGGCACCGGCCGCCCGTGCGGCGCGGCGCAGCGAGAAGTCGACCAGGCCGTTGCGCGACAGATCATCGGTGACCCGCTCGAGCAGTTCCTGGCGCCGGGCCTCGGCGCGTGGTGAGCCGGCCGATCGCCGGTAGCGCGCCGGCGGTGCCTGGGCGCGCTCGACGGACTGGTCCATGTCGACAGCTTGCCGGGTTCAACGCGATAGCGGCAACGATTCTTGCTACGCGGCGGGCAGTTGCACCGTAACGTGGAGGCCGCCGGCGGCCCGGGGAGCCAGGGACAGGGTTCCGTCGTGGGCTTGCGCGATGCTTTTCACGATGGCCAGGCCAAGGCCGACACCGGCGTGGCTGGTGCGCAGGCGTTCGCCGCCGCGCTGAAAGGGCTCTGCCAGCGTGGAGACCAGCTGTGGGGTCAGCTGTTCACCGGTGTTTTCGACCGTGAGCAGCACGCTTCTGGGGTTGACCTGGGTCGTGACGCAGACCGAACCGCGTTCAGGCAGATTGTGGACGATTGCGTTGTGGATGAGGTTCGTGCTCAGCTGCAGCAGCAGCGCGTGCGACCCGATCGTCGCGGACATGTCGCCGCGGGTCTCGATGGTGACGCCGCTCTTTTCGGCGACGGGAAAGAGCGCTTCCGCAGCCTCCTCCGCTACCAGGGACATGTCGACGCGTTCACGAGGGAAGGCTCTCTGGTCAGCGCGGCTGAGCAGCAGCAGTGCTTCGGTGAGGTCGATCGCTCGAGCGTTGACGGTGTAGAGACGATCGAGGAGTTCGCCGGTATCGGCGTCGGGGGCGCTGCGGGCCACGTCGAGCAGTGTCTGGGTGATCGCCAGCGGCGTGCGCAGTTCGTGGGAGGCGTTGGCGGCGAATCTCTGCTGCCCGGCGACGTGCGCTTCGAGGCGCGCGAGCATGGTGTCGAAGGCGTCGGCCAGCTCACGGAACTCATCCCGGTGCCCATCCAGCCTGATGCGGTGGGAGAGCGATCCGTTCGCGGCCACCCGGGTGGCGTACGTGATGCGGGTCAGCGGGGCGAGCATCCGGCCGGCGAGCAACCAACCGCCCACGAGACCGAAAACGAGCAGGAATGCCAGCACGATCGCCGCAGCCGACCCGAAGCCATGCAACGGATCGGAACGGGTGCGTAACCACCAGGAGGGATGGAGGTGGTAAATCACGCCGTTGGGTATGTAACGCAGGATAAAAAGCCACACGGCCGCCAGCATCAAAATGCCGGCGAGCATGAGGAAGCCGGCATAGCTGAGGGTGAGTTTGAGGCGAACGCTCAGGCCCGGCGCTCTATTCACGGGCTGCTCCCTCACTCCCGGCAGCTGAGGGAATCTTGATCCGATACCCGACACCCGCAACGGTGGCGATGATCCAGGGTTCACCGAGGCGCTTGCGGAGTGCGGAGACGGTGATGCGGACGGCGTTCGTGAAGGGGTCGACATTCTCATCCCACGCTCGTTTCAATAGTTCTTCGGCGCTGACGACGCCGCCCTCGGCAGCGACGAGCTCCTCGAGCACGGCGAATTGCTTGCGGGTGAGCGCGACGTAGCGGCCGTCGCGGAAGACCTCGCGGCGGAAGGGATCCACCCGCAGACCGGCGATCTCCCGCACCGGTGGCCTGCTGTAGCCGCGCCTGCGATCGAGGGCTCGCAGGCGCAGCACCAGCTCTTGCAGCTCGAACGGCTTCGTGAGGTAGTCGTCGGCGCCCAGTTCGAACCCGGACGCCTTGTCGTCAAGCCGGTCGGCTGCGGTGAGCATGAGGATGGGCATCCCGCTACCGCCGCCGACGATGTGCTCGGCGATTTCGTCGCCGGAGGGGCCAGGGATGTCGCGGTCCAGGACCGCGATGTCGTAGGCGTTGATACTCAGCAGCTCCAGAGCGGTGTCACCGTCACCGGCGATGTCGGCGGCGATGGCTTCCAGGCGCAGGCCATCGCGTATGGCCTCTGCCATAAAAGGCTCGTCCTCGACGATCAACACACGCATGGTCACGATGCTCCGCGCTCGACCCTATCGTCCGCATATCAAAATCTGCATACGTGCTGGGAACACCGCTTCGCCCACGCTTTGAGCATGAGCAACCGATGCACACGCGTGGTGGCAGCCCGAGCCCTGCGGAGAACGGAAATCACCGCCTACGGATGCGACCCGCCCGAAGCCTCGCTGTTCCGGCAGCTGGCGCCCTGCTTCGGCGTGACGCCCACCATCACAGCAGCCGCGATCTCGCATTCCAACGTCGATCTGGCACTCGGGAAGCGCTGCGTCAGCGTCGGCCACAAGACGCCGATCGCACGACCCACTCTGCGTGCGCTCAGCCAAGCCGGAGTCGGGTACATCTCCACGCGGAGCATCGGGTGCAACCACATCGACGTGGCATACGCCGAGAGCCTCGGACTGTCCGTCGAGACCGTCAGCTATTCGCCCGACAGCGTTGCGGACTACACCCTGATGCTGATGCTGATGGCGGCGCGAAACGCACGTTCGATCTTCAGCCGTTCCAGCTCGCACGACTACCGGCTGGACGAATTGCCCGCGAGAGAACTGCGGGACCTGACCGTCGGAGTAGTGGGGACGGGACGCATCGGCGCGGCGGTCATCGACAGGTTGCACGGATTCGGCTGCCGCGTCCTGGCCTATGACAGCCGTCCGGCGACGGACGCCGACTACGTCTCGCTGGACGAGTTATTGCGACAAAGCGACGTCGTGACGCTCCACACTCCACTGACCGCGAGCACGCACCATCTGCTGAACCGGCGGCGGATGGGGCAGATGAAGCCCGGCGCGGTCGTCGTCAACACCGGACGCGGCGGGCTGCTTGACACTGCGGCGTTGGTTTCCGCCTTGGAAGGAGGCCGATTGAGCGGGGCGGCGCTGGATGTCCTCGAGGGAGAGGAGGGCAGCTTCTACGCGGACTGGAAGAACAAGCCCGTCCAGAACGATCTGCTGCTGCGATTGCAGCGTCTGCCGAACGTGCTCATCAGCCCGCACACCGCCTACTACACCGACCGCGCCTTGCGAGACGCCGTCCGGAACTCCATCACCAACTGCCTGGATTTCGAGCGCCGCGGGCGGGTGGCATGAGCAGGCTGCGAATCGGGATCCTGTTCGGGGGGTGTTCCGAGGAGCATCCGATATCGATCAAGTCCGCCCAAGAGGTCGCCAAGAATCTGAATCTCGCCAAGTACGAGCCGTACTTCATCGGGATCACCCAGACCGGCGCCTGGAAGCTGTGCGACGGCCCGCGCCCGCACTGGGAGAACGGTCACAGCCGGCCGGTGGTGCTCTCGCCGGACAGGAATGCGCACGGCATGCTGGTTCTGCAGCAGGGGCGGTACGAAACGATCCCGCTGGATCTGGTCTTTCCGGTACTGCACGGCAAGCAGGGCGAGGACGGCGCGATCCAAGGACTGCTGGAACTGTCGGGCATTCCTTACGTGGGCTGCGACATCCAGAGCTCTGCCTTGTGCATGGACAAGTCGCTGGCGTACATCGTCGCCGCCAGCGCTGGAATCGCCACTCCCGAGTTCTGGACGCTCACCGCGAACCAGAACATCATCCCTGATCGGCTGGGCTATCCGGTATTCGTGAAGCCGGCCCGCTCGGGTTCGTCCTTCGGGGTCAGCAAGGTCTCCTGCAAGGAGGAGCTACCGGGCGCGGTGAAGACCGCAAGGCAGTACGACTCGAAGGTCCTGATCGAGGAGGCCGTCGCCGGCAGCGAGGTCGGTTGCGCGATTCTCGGAGAGCGCTTCGGCTTGGTCACCGGCGAGGTGGATCGGATCTCGCTGTCGCATGGCTTCTTCCGGATCCATCAGGAGGACGCGCCCGAGAGCGGTTCGGAGAACTCGACTCCCATCGTCCCGGCCGACATATCGGCAGAGTCCCGATCGCTGGTCCAGGAGACAGCCAAAGCCGTCTACCGCGCTCTGGGCTGCCGGGGGCTCGCCCGGGTGGACATGTTCCTCACCGGGGACGGTCAGGTGGTCCTCAACGAGGTCAACACGCTGCCCGGCCTGACCTCCTACAGCCGCTACCCGCGCATGATGGCGGCCGCCGGCCTGCCGCTTTCCGAAGTGATCGACCGCATCATTTCCCTGACGCTTGGCGGCAGCCTGCGATGAACGGTGACTTCGTCTTCGTGGACGAGTGGGTGGCCGGCATTCGCTGGGATGCCAAGTACGCCACGTGGGACAACTTCACCGGCAAGCCAGTGGACGGATACCTGGCCAATCGGATCGTCGGTACCAAGTCTTTGTGCGCGGCGCTGGAGAAGGCGCGCACGGAGGCCGCTGCGCTCGGCTTCGGATTGCTGCTTTGGGACGGCTATCGTCCGCAGCGAGCCGTAGATCGCTTTCTGCGCTGGGCACAAGAACCTGAGGACGGCCTGACGAAGCTGCGGCACTACCCGAACATCGACCGGTCCGAGATGTTCAACAAAGGCTATGTGGCGGTCAAGTCAGGCCACAGCCGAGGAAGCACGGTCGACCTCACGCTCTACCACCTGGCCAGTGGCGAGCTCGCCGCCATGGGCGGCGAGCATGACCTGATGGACAGGGTCTCGCATCACGGAGCGAGGAACCTGACGTCGGCCGAAGCCCAGAACCGCGAGCGCCTGCGAACCATCATGGAAGCCTGCGGCTTCACGTCCTACGACTGCGAGTGGTGGCACTACACGCTGCTTGGTGAGCCGTATCCCAGCACCTATTTCGACTTCCCGATCACCTAGTGCAACGGCTCATTCGCGAGAACCTGCTGGTACCACGGCAGGTTCGAGGCGCTCGTCAATCTCGCGAGATGAACGCCCGGCTAATAGCGTTGTTACGCATGAGGATTTGATGAGGGCATCATTGTGACGATCCGCCTCGGGAAATACGACAGACGGCCCTTTTTCGGAGCTAGGGCGGCACTACGATGAGCACATGCCGCGGCGCAGCTTTGGGCCGGCCGGCCTCGCGGCGCTGCTGACGTGCTCAGCCCTGATCGCGGGCTGCGCCAATGGGACAGCGCACCGCGCCCAACCGGCGCCTTCGACCCGGCCGCCCTCGACTGTTCCAACCTCGCCTGGTCCGACCTCAGCCAAGCCTGCGACGACGCCACCCAAGCCGCGCAAGGTGGCTTCTCCCGATTCGCTCGGCGCCCACCGGGTTATACCGGTGCCGAAAGCAGTCGCCGTACAGCAGCAGCATCACCTGCTCGCCGTTGACGGCCAGGTCACGTTGCTCGATTCAGCTCCGGGGACCAGCCCGCGGCCGCTGCTCCTCGTCCTTCACGGCATGGGGGAAGACGCGCTCACCATGCGCGGGCAGACGGGATTCACCGCGCTTGCGGCGCTGGACGGGTTCGACGTCGCCTACCCGAATGCGCCCGAGGATCCGGCAATCACCACGGTCGCGGCCGTCGTCAACGTGACGGGGAAGGCCGGTTCGGAACCGGTGACCAGCAATCCGCCGCCGAGCCCGACACCCGTGCCGACCTCCGCTACGCCGTCGCCGGCGCGAACCCCCACCCCAAGTCCGACCGCTCCTGCGAGCAAGCCACCGAGCACGTCACCGTCGCCCGCGCAGACCCGTAGCCCGACACCATCACCCAAGCCAAAGCCGCACGCGACGCCGACGCCGGCGCCGAAGAAGCGGCCATCGCCGCTCGTCGCCGGGCGGCGCGCCTGGAACGCCGGCATCTGCTGCGCGTTGGCGCTGCGCAATGACGTCGGCTACCTGGTCGACGTGGTGCATGCCGTATCGGCGACGGTGCCCGTCGACCCCACCCGCGTCTATGTCGTCGGCTTCTCCAACGGCGGCATGATGGCGCTGCGTGCCATCTGCTCCGCGCCAGGGGTTTTCGCCGCTGCGGGATCGGTGTCCGGCCCGTTCCTCGGCACCACGTGCGCGAGACCCATCTGGCGTCACATCGCAGCGGCAGCGGACCCGATCGTGCCGGTATTCGGCGGCATTTCGCCTGGCGCGCCGGGGCTGGGAGTGGTCCGTGACTGGTGCGGCTGCACCTGGCCGGCGACGAGCAGCGAACAGGCTCGCTTCGGCGCGTTCGCCAGCGTCTACATCTCACCGACGGGCGGGCACAGCTGGCCGACACCCACCAGCGCCAACTGGGCCTTCGACCCGGAGCGTGACCTCTGGGGCTACGTGAGCCGCTTCCACCTCTGAGACCGGGATGGCCCGCTACGGCAGCGAGACGGTGGTCTGGTTCATGGCCGGGCAGCCCCGTTCGGGGCCACACCGTGCGCCCGTCTAACCTGCTACGCGTGACAACGATTCCTCGCATCATCTCGGTCGATGACCATGTCGTTGAACCGCCGGATCTGTGGACCAACCGGCTCCCCGCCAAGTACCAGGACCGGGCTCCGCACGTCGAGCGTGACCGCGGCGTCTTCAAGGTCCAGGGCGGGAACTTCTCCTTCGAGAAGGGCGCGCCCGAAGGTGAGTGGGGCGACTGGTGGATCTACGACGACCTGATCTATCCCTTCCCGAAGCTGTCGGCCGCGATCGGCTTCGACAACCTCGACGCCGAGCCGGTGACCTTCGAGCAGATCCGCCCCGGCTGCTGGAAGCAGAAGGAGCGGCTCGAGGACATGGCCGCGAACCACATGGACGCGTCCATCTGCTATCCCAACGTGCTGCCCCGCTTCTGCGGGCAGGCCTTCCTCGAGCGCGCCGACAAGGAGCTGGCGCTGCTGTGCGTGAAGGCCTACAACGACTGGATCATCGACGAGTGGTGCGCCGGTGACGGCGCCGGCAAGCTCATCCCGCTGACGCTGATCCCGCTCTGGGACGCGCAGCTCGCCGCCGAGGAAATCCGCCGCTGTGCCGCCAAAGGCAGCCACGCTGTCGCCTTCACCGAGAATCCGACTCCTCTCGGTCTGCCGTCGGTGCACGACAAGGACCGCTTCTGGGACCCGTTCTTCGCGGCGTGCGAGGAGACCGAGACGGTCATCAACATGCACATCGGCTCCTCGTCAAGGATGCCGGCGACCTCGCCCGACGCACCGTTCATCATCAGCTCCGTGCTGACCTTCCAGAACGCGATGGGTTCGCTGGTGGACTACCTGTTCTCCGGCGTCTTCGACCGCTTCCCGAAGATGCGGATCGCCTACGCCGAGGGTCAGGTCGGCTGGATGCCGTACGTGCTCGAGCGGGCCGACAAGCTGTGGGAGGAACGGGCGGACAACCAGTTCGGTACCAGCCTCAAGCAGCCTCCCTCGACGTACGTGCCGGGCCGCATCTGGGGCTGCATCTTCGACGACGAGACGGGCCTGGCCAATCGCCACGTCGTCGGCATGGACCAGATCTGCTTCGAGGTCGACTACCCGCACGCCGACTCGACCTTCCCGCACTCGGAGGACACCGCACGGCGCATCTGCGAGAAGGCCGGGCTCTCCGACGAGGAGATCTACAAGTTCCTGCGGGGCAACGCGATCGAGCTCTACGGCCTGAAGCGGATCGGCATCACGCAGTAGCGGGGAGGGTGGTGGCTGCGCCTTTACGCGACACACGGGAGGACCCTTGACGCCTCGCACTCGCGGGCACGCTCACCGACGATCAACTCGATGCTTCCACGAGCGAGCTACCGGAGGGAGACTGCGTAGTCGTCTTCGGGCGAGATGCCGCGACCGCAGGCTACGAAAACGCCTGGCACACCGACGGTTCCTTCCGGCCAGTGCCTACTGCCGGAACGACGCTACGAGCCGTCGAAGTTCCGGATCGAGGCGGAGACACCCTCTTCGCCGACATGGCAGCCGCCTACGACAACCTCAGCGCCGAACAACGCAGCCGCATCGCCCATTTGTGGGCCACGCACGACTGGAGCATCGGCTATTACGCGCAGAAGTACGCCGCTGACCTGACGCTGCTGCGCGCGCAGACCCCTCCCGTCACTCATCCCGTAGTGATCGCACACCCGCGTACGGGCAGGCCGACGCTGTATGTCAATCCGCTCTTCACCGCGTCCATCCAGGGGCTGGAGCCGAGGGATTCCGACCGGCTGCTGGACGAGTTGTTCACGCCGGCGACACTGCCTGAATTGCAGTTTCGCGTGCGCTGGGAGCAGGACACCCTGATCCTCTGGGACAACCTGGCACTCCAGCACTACGGAGCGAGCGACTACTACCCGCAGCGACGCGTCCTCGCGCGCGCGACGTTCTTCCCAGCGGATATGAAGCCCCCACAGCCGGCATTCGACCGCTCTGCAACGGTGGCCGCCCGCGGCTAGGGTTCCGCGCACGAGATTCGACCCGGCGGTTCGAATCCCCTTTATTTGCAGTGCTTTTGTCGGTGGTGGCGGGTAGACTCGCACATATGTTCGAGAATCTGAGTCCTCATGGGATCATCGCGGCAGCGTTGATCGCCCGCCCGGCCCGGACGTGCTGACCGCTCTTGCCGGCATCGTCCCCGACAAACTGTCCGACTACGGGAAAGTCGACCTGCTCGTCGCGCTGGACCGCCAGCACGCCTGGCTGGCCGCGCTCACCCAGCCCGCCCTTGCGGCGGTCGGGGATGCGGTGGAAGCCGAAGTACGCGACGGGTCGGACAAGACCGGCGTGCGGGAGATCGCGCTGCGGGCCGCGCACGCCGAGATCTCCGCCGCGCTGCGGGTGTCTGACTGTGTCGCCGGTAACAGCCTGGCCCTGGCCCGCACCCTCACCATCGACCTCCCCGCCGTCCAGCACGCACTCGAACAGGGCGAGATTTCGCTCTGGCACGCCAAAGCCATCACCGAAGCCACCGGCCCGCTACCGGCGGGCAAGGCCCGCATCGTCGCCGACCGGGTCCTACCCCGGGCCCGCCGGCAGACCGTCGCCCAGCTGCGCCGATCACTGAAACGGGCCGTGCTCGCCGTCGAACCCAAAAGCGCGGCCGAACGCGCCAAGCAAGCCCACGCCGAACGCACGTTGGACTGGTGGGCCCGTGAGGACGGGATGGCCGAACTGCGGCTCATCGCCTCCGCCGCCGACATCATGACCATCTTCAACGTCGCCGACGCCATCGCCAAGCAGACCCGGGCGGATGGGCCGGGGCAGGGTGAGCCGGGCTGGCTCCCGATCGACGCGCACCGCGCGGATGCGCTGATCACGCTCATCACCCAAGGCGCCACCACGGTCCGCCCGCCGGCGGTCAATGTGACGGTCGATCTGCCGACCCTGCTCGGCCTGCAGGACAACCCGGCCGAGCTCGCCGGCTACGGCCCGATCCCCGCCCCGCTGGCCCGCACCCTGGCCGCCGACGGCAACTGGCGGCGGATGATCCTCGACCCGCACACCGGCCACCTGCTCGACCTCGGCCACAGCTCCTACACGCCGACGGCCGCACTCGCCCGCTACGTCAAAACCCGAGACCGGACCTGCACCTTCCCCAGCGTGCAACCGGGCCGCCGCCCACGGCGACCTCGACCACAAACACCCCTACCGGCCCGGTGATCCCGGCTCCGGCCGGACCGACCGGGCCAACCTGCACCCGCCGTGCCCCAACCACCACACCCTCAAACACAAAGGCCACTGGACCCTCCGCACCCGCCCCACCACCGGACAGGCGTACTGGACCAGCCCCACCGGCCACACCTACGACGTCGAAACCGCCGACCACCGAAGTCAAGTGGCCGTCGAAGAAGAGGACAAAGCGCCTGCAGTGAATGACGTTCCGGACGTCTGCCCCTTCTAAGGAGGCCGCTCAGGACTTTCGGCTCTGTGAAGCCTCGCCGTCCCGGTGGACCATGACAGGGTTCGGCACGATGCAAGAGGGAGGGTCGGAACCGCACGTTTTGGCCGGCTCTCGAGTCTCGAGGTGTCCAGATGTCAGCATCAGCGGCGGCCACTCCAGCGGGCACAGCAGCACCCCAGCTTCCGGGGACGGATGCCGAGGGCTTCTTCGGGATCCGCTTCGAGTCGATCGGCGGGCTGGGCGCGCACCTGGCGGGCCGGATCCTCGCCGAGGCCGGAGTCCTGCGGCAGGGCCTTAACGGCGCGCACTTCTCCTCGTACGGCTCGGAGAAGAAGGGCACGCCGGTGAAGTCGTTCGTGCGCTTCTGCCCGGCCGACCGCGAGGTGCGCACGAGCAGCCCGATCGAGAGCCCGCAGCGTGGTCGCGGTCTTCCACGAGGCGCTGGCCCGCTCGTTCGACGTGGCAGCCGGCCTGACCGCCGACGGGCACCCTGATCGTGAACACGCGATCGTCCCCCGCGGAGATCCGGGAGACGCTCGGCCTGCGCTCCGGGACGGTGGCCGTGCTCGACGCGCTCGAGCATCGCGCTCGAGGAGAAGACGCGCGTGAACACCGCGATGCTCGGCGCGGTCGCCCGGGTCTGCCCGTTCCTCGACCCCGACGCGATCAAAGCGACCATCGCCGAGAAGCTCTCGGCGCCCACCACGCGCACCTCGTCGAGGCGAACCTCCGCACGTTCGACCGCGGGTATCGCGAGCTGCGAATGCAGACCTGGGCCGCGGAACCGGGCGACCCGGGCCGGCCGCTCCAGCGAGCCGCACCGGCGTTCGGCTACCTCGACGCGCCCGATCGGCGGCATCATCCTCGACGCGGGCAACAGCGTCGTCAAGAACCTGAGCACGTCGCGGCAGGGCTTCCTGCCCGAGCTACGACGCCGAATCGTGCGTCGCACTGCGGGATCTGCGACATCGTCTGTCCCGATCTGTGCTTCGTGTGGTCCGACGACCCCGAGCGAGCGAGATCGCCGTGCGGCTGCTCGGCATCGACTACCACTACTGCAAAGGCTGCCTGAAGTGCATCGACGCGTGCCCGACCGGCTCGCTCACCGAGCTCCGCGAGGAGCCCGGCTGGGCCGAGGAGAATCGCGTTCCGCTCTTCCCATGGCTCGAGCCTGCGAAGGGAGCACGAGTGATGGCCGTCGCACCTGCCGAGGCCGAGGGCTCGGCACCGCGCCAGCGCGCAGGTTGTCGGGTTCCGCACCGGCAACGAGATGGCCGCGCTGTCCGCGAAGCAGATCGACTTCCACGTGATGGGCTACTACCCGATCACGCCCTCGACGGAGATCGCCGAGCTGCTCGATGAGATGAAGGCCGCCGGGCAGAGCACGAGCATCGTGATGGTGCCCGCCGACGGCGAGCACGGCGCCGCCGGCATTTGCTACGGCGCCGCGACCGGCGGCGGCCGGGTCTTCAACGCGACGAGCTCCCAGGGGCTGCTGTACTCGCTGGAGCAGCTGCCGGTGCAGTCGGGGACCCGCTTTCCCGATGCTGCTCGACCTCGCGACGCGCGCGATGAGCGGGCCGCTGGACATCCGCGGCGACCACTCCGACGTCTACTTCGCGCTGAACACCGGCTGGCTGATCTTCATGGCGCGCGACCCGCAGGCCGTCTACGACCTCAACCTGATCGCGATGCGGGTCGCCGAGCGCGCCGACGTCCGGCTGCCCGCGATCGTGGCCTTCGACGGCTTCTTCACCAGCCACCAGAAGCGGCGCGTCTTCAGTTTCGAGGACGGCGCCACGGTGCAGGCACTGGCTCGGTCCCGGTGCCGGAGATGGTGACGGCGCTCGACCCGCGGCACCCGGTGACCATCGGGCCGTACATGAACGATCCCGACCTGATCAACAACAAGTACCAGCTCGAGCGGGCGATGGCTGCCGCGCAGGCCGCGCTCCCCGAGGTCATCGCCGAGTACGAGGCGTTGAGCGGCCGGCGCTATGACCCTCGTCGACTGCTACCGCATGGACGACGCCGAGGTCGCGCGTCTTCCTGCTCAACTCCGCCGCCGAGACCGCGAAGGACGTCGCCGACCGGCTACGCGAGAGGGGCATCCGGGCCGGCGTCATCAGCCCCAACGTCATCCGTCCCGTTCCCCGCCGACGCGATCCGCGAGGCGCTGCGGGGCGTGCGGGCTGTCGTGCTCGGCGAGCGCTCCCCGTCGTACGGCGCCCACGGCGCCAACCTCTCGCACGAGGTGAAGTCGGCGCTCAAGGACGACCCGCGACAACCGCACCCTCTGCCTGAGCCGGGTCTACGGGATCGGCGGGCGCGACTTCTACGCCGAGGACGCCGAGGCGTTCTTCCGACTGGCGCTCGAGGCCGCCGAGCAGCGGCGCGGTTGCGGTGCCGTTCGACTACTACGGCGTGGAGCCGGGCGATCCCGCGAGGCAGCGGCCACGCCTCGGCGCGCCGCCGCTCACCCGCGAGGAGACGACGACCGGCCTGCTCACAGTAGAGCCGGGCCCGGACGGCCGGCTCGACGTCGACGCGCCGCCGTACTGGCAGCTCGCCACGAAGCCGAAACGGCTCATGCCCGGCCACGGCGCGTGTCCCGGCTGCGGCGTCTTCCCGGCGCTCGACCAGTTCCTGCGCGGCATCGAAGGCGACGTCGTCGTGCTCTACCAGACGGGCTGCGCGATGGTCGTCACCACCGGCTACCCCTTCACCTCGCATCGCATCACCTACGTGCACAACCTCTTCCAGAACGGTGCCGCGACACTGAGCGGGCTCGTCGAGATGTTCCACGAGCGCGTGCGCCGCGGCGAACTGCCGGCCGGCGAGGACATCACGTTCGTGATGGTCACCGGCGACGGCGGCATGGACATCGGCATGGGCGCCGCGATCGGCGCCGCGCTGCGCAACCACGGGATGATCATCGTCGAGTACGACAACCAGGGCTACATGAACACCGGCAGCCAGCTGAGCTACTCGACGCCGCTCGGCCACCTGACGTCGACGAGCCACGTAGGGCCCGCCGAGCTCGGAAAAGCCTTCCACCACAAGGACACCCCGCAGATCATGGCGGCGACCAACATCCCGTACGTCTTCACCGGGGTCGAGGGCTTCCCGGACGACCTGCTGGCGAAGGCCGCCAAGGCGCAGTGGTACGCCAAGCATGCAGGGCATGGCCTACGGGAAGGTCCTGATCTCCTGCCCGCTGAACTGGAAGACGGAGGACCGGGTCGGCGTCGACATCGTCCAGGCCGCGGTCGACTCCTGCTTCTTCCCGCTGTATGAAGTCGAGCAGCGGCGTCACCCACATCACCTACGACCCGGAGCCGATCGGACGGCGCGTGGCTGTCGCCGACTGGCTGAAGCTGATGGGCAAGACGAAGCACCTCTGCAAGCCCGGCAACGAGGCGACGCTCGCCTCGATCGAGGCCGAGGTCGAGCGCCGCTGGCAGCGGCTCAAGGCCAAGGACGAGAACCCTCTCTTGTGAGTGAGCGAATGACCATGGACACCACCGCACGGATCATCGAGAAGCGTGACCTGACGGACATCACCAAGCTGTTCGTCGTCCACGCCCCGCTCGTGGCGCGCAACGCAGCGCCCGGCCAGTTCGTGATCCTGCGGGTCACCGAGACCGGCGAGCGGATCCCGATCAGCATCACCGACTTCAGCCGGGCCGCGGGCACGATCACGATCGTCGTCCAGGAAGTGGGACGCACCAGCGCGCTCGTCGGCGCGCTGCGACGTGGGCGACACCTTCCTCGACTTCGCCGGCCCGCTCGGCAAGCGCGGTCCAGCTTCCCGACGGAGGGCCACGCGGTGCTGATCGGCGGCGGCTTCGGCACGGGCGCGGTGTTCCCGCTGGCGCGCGAGCTGCGCTCGCACGGCGTGCGTGTCACGTCCATCGTCGGCGCCCGGACGCGCGATCTGGTCATCCTCGCCGACCTGCTGGCGACGGAAAGCGACGAGGTGCACGTCTGCACCAACGACGGCTCCCTCGGCTACCACGGCTTCGTCACCGGCCGGCTCGAGGAGCTGCTGGATGCAGGCGCCGCAGTTCACGCACTGCTTCGCCGTCGGGCCGATGCCGATGATGCGCGCGGTCGCGCAGACGACGCAGCGGCGCGGCCTGCCGGCCATGGTCTCGCTCGACCCGCTGATGGTGGACGGGACCGGCATGTGCGGCGGGTGCCGGGTGACCGTCGGCGGCAAGTCGCTATTCGCCTGCGTCGACGGGCCGTTCTTCGATGCGCACGAGGTCGACTTCGACGAGGCGGACTCCCGCATGACGACCTACAAGGAGCAGGAAACCCTGGCCCGCGAGCTCGCCGGATTGGACAGGTAAGCGTCCATGCCGATCGTGTATCCGCACAAGACCGGGATGCCGTGCCGGGACCCGCAGGCACGCCGCCAGAGCTGGGATGAAGTCGCCGAGGGCTACACCGTGGAACGCGCCGTCGCCGAGGCGCGCCGCTGCCTGAACTGCCAGGACCCGGTGTGCGAGCAGGGCTGCCCCGTCAACGTGCCGATCCGCGACTTCGTCCGCCACGTGGCGCGGGAGGACTTCGCGTGCAGCCGCACGCACGATCGCCGGCCGCAACCTGCTGCCGGCGATCTGCGGTCGCGTCTGCCCGGTCGAGCATCAGTGCGAGTCGCGCTGCGTGCTCGTTCCCCACCAGGACCCGGTCGGCATCGGCCGGCTGGAGCGATTCGTCGCCGACTGGGAGCGCGCCCACGGATGACGGCGGCGAGTTCGCTGCTCCCGACGTCTGGCGCGATCAGAAGGATCGGCATCATCGGCTCCGGCCCGGCCGGCCTCACCGCGGCCAGTGACCTCGCGCAGCTCGGCTACCCGGTGACGATCTTCGAGGCGCTGCACGCGTTCGGCGGCGTCCTGCGCTACGGGATTCCCCAGTACCGGCTGCCGAAGGAGATCGTCGATGCTGACGTCGAGCACCTCAAGGCGCTCGGCGTGGAGTTCGTCCGCGACGTGATCATCGGAAAGACCGTCACCATCGACCAACTCAGTCGGCGAATTCGGCTACTCCGCAGTCTTCGTCGGCACCGGCGCCGGCTCACCGATCTTCATGAACATCCCCGGGGAGAACCTCAAAGGCATCTACTCCGCCAACGAATTCCTGACCCGCGTCAACCTCATGAAGGCGTTCTCCTTCCCCGATTACGACACTCCCGTCCGCACGCCGAAATGTGCCGCAGTGATCGGCGCCGGCGACACCGCGATGGATGCGGTGCGTTGCGCGATTCGCCTTGGAGCGGAGGAAGGCCACATCGTGTACCGCCGCTCCGAGACGGAGAAGGGCGCTCGGGCGGAGGACTACGAGCGCGCCCGCGACGAAGGGGTGATCTTCGACTGGCTCACCCTGCCGCAACGCGTACTCGGCGACGAGAACGGATGGGTTCGCGGCATCGAGTGCATCCGTACCGAGCTCGGTGAGCCGGACGCGTCAGGCCGCCGCCGGCCCGTCCCGGTGCCCGGATCGGAGTTCACGCTGGAGTGCGATCTCGTCGTCATCGCCCTCGGCACCAACCCGAACCCGCTCATCCCCCAGACGACGGACGACATCGATGTCGACGGCCATGGCTGCATCGTCGCCGACCCGAAGACCGGCGCCACAAGCCGAGAGGGCGTGTTCGCCGGCGGCGACATCGTGACGGGCGCTGCGACGGTGATCCTGGCCATGGGCGCGGGCCGTCGCGCCGCAACGGCCATCCACTCCTACTTGCAGGAGCGCGCCGCGAAGGAAGGAGCGGCAATGAGCACAACCGTTGGTAGCCAACGGGATGCTGAGCTCGAACGCGGGTACGCGGAGGGACTTGACTGGGCGCGCGAGTTCGCGACGTCCGTCGAGCTCCACGATCTCGTCGAGAACCCCCAGCCCGGCCTTGACGACGAGCGTTGGCGTGGTTTCATCGCCGGCGCGGAGGAGGTGCTGCGCGGGGACACCGAGATTCGCGAGGATGACGCGCCCGCCGAGTGAGCCGCCCCTCTGGGGTGCCTGACGCCGCGAGGCGGGGCAAACTGGCGTCATGCGTATGGCGTCCCTGGCCGTCGGGCTGATCGTCGCGAGCGTCCTCGCCGGATGTTCGTCGTCGCCGTCACGTCAGTCGCGTCCGCAGCCGGCTCCGACGACGAGGGCAGCGCAGCCATCGCCGCCCGGGCAGCCTCGGGCAATAGCGTGCCCTGCCTCGCTCGGGGCTGCCTGGTCCCAGGGCACCGGGGTGAGCGTGAGCACCTTCGAGGACGAGGTCAGCCCCGGATACACGAAGTGCAGCCTGCGTACCGCAGCCGGCCATCCGACCGCCTGCACGACGGCCACTGTCAGCATCGACACCAATCCGCAAGCGTTCACGGCCTTCAATCGCTGGGTCGACGAGACCGCGCAGAACGGCGATGTCGAATCCGGCACCGACCTCTTCCCCCATCAGATCAACGGCATCGGGCTGGAGGCCGACTGGGTGCCGGGAACCCTGACCCTCGGCACCGCGACGCAAACCAGGTGGGTCAGCGTGCGCCTGACGTGTACCGCCGCCGGAGCGCAACCCCTCGCTCTGGCTGAAGCCCTTGCCCGCCCGGCTTTGACCGCCTCGTAACGGCGTTACGCACTCCTTGGGGATACGGCCGCCCGAACGGTTTCGGCGGGTGGCTAAGGTGCCGCCATGAGTGTGACGTCGGGGTTGCCGGCCGCGATGCTGGATTGGGTGGCCGAGGTGGCGGGCGGTCCCGTGGTGCGCGCCGAGCGCCACGTCGCCCGGCGGGAGGCCTGGGTCGTTGATGCGCAGCGTCCGGACGGCTCGCTGCTCGAGGGATTCCTTCGTTTGGAGCGTGAGCCGAAGCCGGGCAACCCTTGGTCGCTGGAGAAGGAGACGTCGATCGTCACGGCGCTGGGCTCGACCGCGGTGCCCGTCGCCGCAGTGCATGGCTGGAACCCGGACCTGACGTGCGCGTTGTTCCAGCGCGTTTCCGGCACCGGCGAGATCGCCGCGGCCGCCACCGGTGACCGGCGCCGCATCATGGAGCAGTTCGTCGATGCCATCGCGGCGATGCACCGCCTCGACCTCGACGCGCTCGGCCTGCCGCAGCTGCCCGGCTTACGCCGTCCGAGCTCGGCCCGCGAGTGCGCGCTCGCGGAAGTCGACGCCATCGTCGCGACCTGGAGCGGCTTTCTCGCGTCCTACACGGACCCGCTGATCACGTACGGGCTCGATTGGCTCCGCCGGTTCGCGCCCGAGCAGGTCAGTCGCGTCTCGCTGCTGCAGGGCGACACCGGACCGGGCAACTTCATGTTCGACGGCGACCGGCTCACGGCAATCGTCGACTTCGAGTGGGGCCACTTCGGGGATCCGCTCGAAGACCTGGGCAACATGTGCGTCCGCGAGTTCTGGACGCCGTCCGGATGCCTGGATGCGGATGTGCTGCACCGCTACGAGAAGGCGTCCGGGATACCGGTCGATCTCGCGACCGTGCGCTACTACCGGGTGCAGCAGAACGTCCGCGGCATGATCCCTATCCACGCCGCCACGCGCTACGCCGGCGCCCAGGAGCCACTCGCCTGGTACCTCGCCTACCAGTACGTCGGTGACCGAGCCACGTGCGACGCCATCGCCGAGAGCATGGGCATCGCCTTGCACGCTCCGCAGCTGCCCGAAGAAAGCGAGCCCGGCGTACTCGCCCAAGCGGTCGAGCACGCACTTGCCACCGAGGTGTTGCCGTCCGTGGACGACGCCTTCGCCCGCAGCCGGCTCGCCGACGCACAGCGCATGGCTGCCTGCGTCGACCGGCTGCGCCGCTTCGACGGACGCATCGCCGATTTGGAACGTGACGCGATCGGCGAGTTGCTCGGCAAGCGTCCGGAGACGGTCCAGGAAGGTGTCGCGGCCGTGGCCGGCCTCATTGCAGCCGGCGGCTTCGACGACGGCGAAGTGCTGCCCTACCTCGCGGGACGCTGCCGCCGGCTGGAGTGGCTGTACGCGCCCGCTTGCGCCCTGTACCCCGACCGCGACTGGGCGACCCTGGACTGAACCGGCCCGGTAGCACGGTGGTCGGCATCGCAGGGTCGGTAGCGTCGTGGCATGCGCACGTATGAGGTGCTCGTCGAGGCCGGCCAGGTGCTGCAGTTCCGCCGCGCGGTCGGCGAGCCTGAGGCACCGCTCGAGCCCGATGGCATCGCGCCACCGACCTTCCTGATGGCGGCTGACGTCTTCGACCCCGAGTACGAGCGCCGGCCCCGCAGCGGGCGTGACTGGCCGGGTGCTGCCAACCGTCCGGCCGGCAGCGGCGCGGGCTTTCACGCGGAGCAGAGCTTCACCTACCACCGCCATCCCCAGGCCGGCGAGCAGCTCACCGCGACCGTGCGGCCGGGCCGGCGCTGGGAGAAGGAAGGCCGGCGCGGTGGGCGATTGCTGTTCACCGAGACCATCACCGACTTCACCGACGCGAGTGGCGATCCGGTGGTGACGGCGTCTTTTGTCTCCGTAGGCACCGAACGCAAGCCGGAGGAGTAGGTCGCAATGGCCGAGCAGCTGGTCACCGGCGCCGTGTACTCGGCGGTCGTGGTCGAGGCGTTGAACCGCACCCACCTGGCCCAGTACGCCGCCGCCTCCGGCGACTACCACCCGGTGCACCATGACGACACCTACGCCCAGTCCATCGGCTATCCGTCGGTCTTCGCGCACGGCATGCTGACGATGGGCCTCACCGGCCGTTTCCTGGAGCAGACGGTCGGGCGCGGCGCCCTCACGCACTACACCGCTCGTCTGGTCGGGCAGGTTTGGCCCGGCGACCGGTTGACGGCGACCCTCACCGTCACCGACGTCGTCGACGGAACCGCAAACCTCGCGGTGCGGACCGTCACGCAGGACGGTGCTGTGGTGCTGACCGGCTCAGCGGGCGCTCGCACCGACGGCTGACAGCACCCCGCACGCCAGCCGTTGAACGTCCTCGGCATCGGTGTCCCAGCTGGCCGCAAATCGGATGACGCCGGGCCGGTCCCACAGCGAGGCAGGAGCCCAATCGGCAATAGCCGCAGCACAATCCGGATCCAGCTCGAGGAAGACCAGGTTGACGTCGACCGGATGCAGAGGCGCGATGCCGCGGGCGCGCAGAGCCTCGGACAGCTCGGTGGCTCGTGCGTTCGCGGCGCGGGCCGCGGCCAGCCACTTCTCCGGGAAGACGGCCGACCATTGCGCTGCGACGTAACGAGTCTTGGCCAGCAGTTGGCCGCTCCGCCGCCACCACGCCGGGTCACCCGAGCGGCTGATCACGGCCTCGGCGGCCAGCAGCCCGGCCTTGCTGCCACCGACGACCAGATGGTCGATGCCGGTGGCCCAGACGTCGGCCAGGGTCGCGCCGTAGGACGCCAACGCGTTGGGCAATCGGGCACCGTCCACCATCACCGACGACCCGGCGGCATGGGCCCGTGAGCTGATCTCCGCCAGCCGCTCGATGCCGTAGACGGTCCCGTCCTCGGTCGCCTCCGTCACGCAGACCAGTCCCGGTCCTTCCGCAAGCGTTCTGTCCAGGGCACCGAGATCGAGACGTCCGCCAGGCGCGTCGATGAGTGTCTCGCTCGCACCCGACAGGTACGCCGGCCCGCTCTCCTCGTCCACCGCGATGTGCGACTGCCTCGCCGCGATGAGCCGCGGCTGTGCCGCCAAGCCCGCCGCCATCATGTTGGCACCCGTACCGCTGGAGCACAGTCGTACGTCGGCGGAATCGTCGCGGATCTCGGCCTGGAAACGCCGCACGACGTCCCGCGTCTGGCGGTCTGCTCCATACGATTCGGCGTGCCCGACGTTCGCGGCCAGGAGAGCCTCGAGCACTTCGGGCTGCGCAGGTGCGGTCGTATCCGATGCGAAAGACCTCGCGGGTCGAGGAAGGTCAGCGAGCGCCGCGTCAATGGCCCCGCGGCGAGCCGTAGCAGGCGAGCTCACGCCAGGAAGCGCGTACTGATGATCCGGCCGTCGCGCTCGCCATCCGCCGCGGTGTGATCGGCGACGACGAAGGTCCGCTGCAACCACCGGTCGGTGCCGTCGAAGCGAGGCTCGAACGGACTGCGTCCATGCACGGCCACATCATTGTCGACGACGAGCAGATCGCCGGCCTCGAGTATCACTCCGGTCGCGAGCTCGGACGCCAGAGCCGACAGCCGCTCGAGGGCGCCTTGGGCTTCGTTGTCCGTTCCGCGCATGAGGTCGGCATCCAGCCAGAGCTTCGGCCGCGCCGGGTCGCCGGTCAGGATCGCCCGCGGATGGGAACGTTTGGAGGATGGGCCACCGACGTACGACTCGTCCGCAGCCGTCGTGAACCGGGGGGTCGCGAGCACGGCCCGGTCCCGCGGACTCAGCGCTTCGGTGAGAGCACGTACCGAGCACAGCGTCGTCGCCGCCGCTGGATCACCCCTGAGGCAGAGCAGCAAGAGATAGCGCGGGCGATGAGGGTGAAACGCGGCCTCGGTGTGAAACGCGAGCGTGGACTTCGACGAGGTGGAGACCTGGCGCTCCGCGTCTCGCGCCACCGGCGAGATGTTCTGGACCAGATCACCGCCGTGCTCGGGTGCGTAGCCCACCGGCTGGCCGAGCCGCCGAGCAACCGTCAGCAGGGCAAACTCACTGATTCTGTTGAACTTTTCGGCAGAGCTCGGGAACGCCGGAGTCGGCGGAAGATCGCCGACCGGAACCCCTCGTACGAGTAGCGCACCGCCGTCGTTGCCACGGTCGACGAAGTCGATCAGACCGTCGTGAACGTCGGCCGGTAGCGAGCGGCCGGCATGTCCGGCGGCTCGCGTGAATGCCGCTGCGTTGATGTCCGAGCCGGCCTCGGCGAGCAATCCGAGATCCCAGTCCTTGGCCAAGACCTGCTCGATGTGCGGATGCGGCGAGCGAGCTCCTGGACGTGACCGGCGGGCCAGCTCGGCCTCTTCCTCGGCGGATCCCGCGATGCCCGTCGTTGCACGAATCAGCGCGATCGCGTTGTCGCCGCTCTCGAGCCGGCCACTCCATCGCCCGGGCAGGACGACCAGCCGGCCCGGGCCGACCGCGTACTCGGCGCCGACCGTGCGGCCACCGGCCTCGATCAGCGGGCTGCCGGAAAGCTCGATCAGGTCGGTCAGCGAAAGCTGCAGGCCGGCGAGGAGCGCGCATCCAGGCGCGCTCACCGTCTCCGCCCGAACCAAGGGGTTGTTGCCGGCGACGGGCAGCAGCACCGCTGCACGCACCCCCGTCCACCGGAGTGCCTCGAGAGCGCATATCCCGACGTCCAGCAGGACCACTCGTCCGCCCGCGCGCAGCTGACGGGCCAGCGAGCTGCTGGGACCGAGCTCGGCGGGGAGCGGATCACGGAGGACCAGTGGGTGATCTTGAGCAGGGTCCGACCGGAGGGTCTCGTGAAATCCTCCGGTCATCACCCAACATTACCGCAAGATCACTTGTCGGCGAGGATGAGAGCGAACGATTCCATCGTCAGGCGGATGTCCTCCGTGCCGGGGTCAGCTCAGCCGGCGGGCACTCCACTCCTCGGCCAGGATCGCGTAAACCACCAGATCCGACCACTCTCCTTTGAACAGCTCGGCGCTGACGTGGTGCGCCTCCTGCCGCATGCCGAGGCGCGCAGCCAAGCGCATCGAGGCGTGATTGCGCCCGTCCATCTTGGCGACGACGCGGTGCAGCCCCAGGCTCCCGAACGCCAGGTCGAGCATGGCGGTGCACGCCTCCGCGGCGAAGCCCTGGCCGGCCACCTCCGGATGGAAGACATAGCCGATCTCGCCGGCCCCATGGTGCTCGGAGTGAAAGAAGAGCACCACGTCACCGACCAGCCGACCGTCCCCTATCCGCTCGGCGCCCAGGGTCAGCGCTTCCCCTTCGCCCGTGATCTCGCGCCTACCGAGATCGCCCCGTATCCGGGCGGCGAGGACCTTCGGCGTCATCGCTTCGAAGGGCAGGTAGCGGCACACCATCGGATCGCCGCGGTACGCCAGCAGCGCGCCGATGTCTTCCGTCGTCAGCGGACGGAGGTGAAGGCGAGCCGTGGCAATCGGATATGCCGGCCGGAGCTCCATCCGTTCATCCTGCTTTGAGCGACACCCGTGTGCATTGCCGTCCTCACCTGACGAACAGATGCCATCCGAGCCACCACCAGACGAGCACCAAGGCGATCCGGCCCACCAGGCGCCGCCGGATGGCCAGCAGAACCTGGCCACCAGTCACAATCGAGCCTGCGCTGTGCCGGGCCCCGACGACCAACGCGATCAGGACGCCCAGCAGCACCACATAGGCGATGATCGCGACGGTGTGACTACTCACGGCGCAGATCCCGCACCAAGAGCCAACCGGCCAGCAGCCAGAGCGCATATCCCACGAAACGGCTGGGGTGCGGCTCCAGGATCGTGTTGGTCAGCGAGCTCAGCGTCGGGTGTGCCTGGCGGGGCTGCGAGAAGAGCTCCGACATCTCGAGCCCACCGATCGCGATAGCCATGCCGACCCAGGGCAGCCACCTCCGGGCTCCCCGGCCGCGATCCGACCCCGCCATCGCGTTCGCTGTCTCGCGCTGGGATCGCGACCGGACTCGGAAGCGGACAGTGAGGAGCAGCACCAGCAAACCCGGCACGAAGGTCAGCACCTCTGCCGGACGCGTAAAGGTGCGCACCCCGCTGGCGAACCAAGCCCACACCCCGGCGCTCGCCACCGCTGCCGCGGTCCACAGCAGCCTCCGGCGTCCCCAGGTCAACGCCGAAGCCCCATCACGGTCGACATAGGCTGACCCTAGTGACAGGTGAGGATGACGCCGATGCGCCGGTCTGACGCCGTCTGATCGTTCCCCCAACGAATAGGGACGAGCATGAAACACTCTCTACACCTTTCCGCCGCCGGCTCGGAGCTGCATCTGGGATTGCCCGAGGGTGCTGATCCGGCGGAGACGCTCGCGCTGTGCACCGAAGCGCTGCGTAACGCTCGGGTCGTCGAGCTTCCGCAGATCCTGCCGCCGGGCGGCGTCGAACGCTCCACGGTCGTCGTGAACTTCGCGCACGTGCTTGGCGTCTGGGTCAGCAGCGAAGCGTAGCCCCCATCGCGCAAAGGCCTGCGGCATAAGCCTTTTCGGCGAGGCGGGCTAACGACGCCCCCGGCATGGCAGTGCCGCTGCTGGCCGGTCGCCGACGGCCGGCGCCGTGGACCTCAGGTGCTCCAGCCGGCACCGATGGGCATCGCGAATGGTCCTGACGACGTGCTCGCGCTCGGCGTCATCCAGGCCGTCGAGCAGGATGTCGCTCAGGTCGGATCGATCTTCCATGGTTAGACCTCGCCGAAGTAGATACTCGGTGGCTGCGAGCCGAGGTCCTGAGCTCGGTTTGACTGTAGTCGCTCGAGGCATTCGCCGCATCCCGCTCTACCGCACCGACTGCCTGGCCGGCAGGAGCGAGCGAGATCAGGTAGCGGTCCAGGACTGCTTGGTCATGCGAAGGCCTTCCAGCCTCGTCCGGTCCGGCCAGCGAACGTTGGTGGCCCATCCGAGGCGTTCGAAGCCCCGGATCAGGACGGCGGTCGAGTCGACCTGGCCACGGTCCACGCCATGGCGGGCGCAGGAGGGGTCAGCGTGGTGCAGGTTGTGCCAGCTCTCGCCCATCGAGATGAGCGCGAGCGGCCAGCAGTTGGTCGCCTTGTCACGACAGCGATATGGCCGGTTTCCGACGACGTGGCAGATCGAATTGACCGACCACGTGACGTGATGGAGCACGAACATCCGCACCAGGCCGGCCCACAGGAAGGCGGTCAGCGCACCTGTCCATGACAGCGTCAGCAGCCCGCCCAACAGCGCGGGGGCGAAAAGGCTCGTCACGATCCACAACGGGAACAGGGCGTTGACCCGGACTATGTCCCGATCCGCCAGCAAGTCAGCGGCAAACTTCTCAGTGTTGGTGCCTTCGTCGGCAAACAGCCAGCCGACGTGCGCCCAGATCAGCCCCTTGGTCAACGCCGTAGCACTCGTGCCGAATCGCCATGGCGAGTGCGGGTCGCCCGGCATGTCGGCGTGAGCATGGTGGCGGCGGTGTGCGGCGACCCATTCGATGACCGAGCCCTCGACCGAAAGGCTCCCGGCGATGGCTAGCGCAATGCGGAGCGGGCGTTTGGCGCGGAACGCTCGATGAGTGAAGTAGCGGTGGAACCCGGCTGTGACTCCATGGCCGGAGATGGCGTAGAACGTCACGGCGAGGATGGCATCAAGCCATGTGGGGCCAATTCCAGCCCAGGCAGCAAGCGTGGTTCCCAGAGCGATCGCCGCGAGCGGCCCTACCAGGATCAGCCACAGCAACATGGTCTGCCCGGCGCTCGCGACTGCCGGGACCACCTCGGTCAGCGGCACCCGCGACGCTTTGCTTTTCGCGAAAAGATCCTTTGAAGGACTCACGCGTGACGGGGGTGGGGAAAGCGTTGTGTCCATGGTGACTGTCCAGGAGATTTCGACTGCGCTCTGATGGGCCGCTTGAATGCCGCGACCGAGCAGGCAAGCGATGTCGATTCCAGACTCGCCACGTCTCGCGACACCAGCCTACCGCCGCGGGACGAGTTACTCCCGACGCCAAGTCCGACCCTCGAAGCGCCGCTGTCAGCGCCTCGTTACGTCGAGGACGTCGGCGCCGCGAATCTCGCGCGCGGACACCGCTCGCGCCAGCTGGCTGAGCTTGAGGTTGTGGTCGCGCGCGTAGCGGCGCAGCCGGTCGAAGGCGGCGTCGATCGTGATGTTGCCATTTTCGGCAAGGATTCCCTTTGCCTGCTCGATGGCGACCCGGCTGTCAAGGGCTCCTTGGAGCTGGTCGTTGAGGATCGCGGCTTGATGAACGTGTTGCTGCTGCAGGATGCCGATAGTCGCGACGTCGGCGAGAGCCTGCGCCGTGTGCAGATCACGCACAGCCAGGCTGGTGGGGGTGGTGTGAAACAAACCGAGCGCCCCGAGGCCCACTTCCCGCAACCGCAGCGGCACCGCGTGCACAGCGCGAAATCCGACGATCTCCGTTGCTGGATAGAACCGCGGCCAGCGATCTTTGGCGGTCGACAGATCCGGCACCGACGTTGGGGTCCTGTTATGAGCACAGTCCAGGCATGGGCCCTCGTCGACCTGAATCTGGAAGACCTCCAGATGCTCGGCCCGCTGGTTGGACGCGGCCACCAGCCGCAACCGGCGGGTGGAGTCGAAGATCAGAACGCCTGCGGCGCTCACGTGGAACAGCTCGGTACAACTGCTGACCAGCCTGTCGAGGAGCTCGACGACATCGAAATCGGCGACCAGGGTGTCAGCGAGAGCGACGAAAAGCTCGGACAACACTTCCTCTCGCGAAGCGTCATCCGGTTCGGTTGCCGTCGGCCTGGTCAACTTGGCGGAATCGGTCATTTGTCTTCCTTGTTGAAACGAACTCGGCGAGCGACAACGTCGGAGGCAAGTTCACTGACGGTACGCCCGTCGGCGAAGGCGCGGCCGCGTAGCCGGGTCAGTGCCTCCCCGTCGCTGACATCCAACTGGGCCGCGACCATGCCGGTCGCCTGATGGACTTCGTATCGGTAGATCGGTTCCCCGTCTCCCTCGTCGCCGTCGCTGCGCAGGACAGCCGGCAACAGCGCGCCGGTGAGATCGGCGAACGCGCTGGCCACACCAACCTGCTCGCTGCTGAGCAGCCCGGGCCGATCACGAAAGACGTCCAATACACCAACGGTGGTGCCCGCGACCTGCAGCGGGAACGCGAAGATCGCCCGGACGCCGGCTTGCCGGATCCGGTCGGCAAAGATCGGCCAGTGAGCGACTCCCCCAGTCAGATCTCCGGCCAGATCGCCGATGATGACGGGCTGTCCGCCGTGATACGCGTCCTTGCAAGGATCCTCACCAAGCGAGAACTGCCATTCCTCGATCTGAATTGCCAGGTCGCCACTGGCGGCGACAACTCCGCCCGGTAGCGGTCAGTCATCAATGAGACCCCGGCACCGCTGACGTCGAGAAGATCGACGCAGGCGACGCACAAATGGCGGATGACCTCACTGGGACGGCCTCAGACATCAGGCGTGCCCGACCGCGCACCGTCAGCGGAGGGCTCCTGCACGGCAATAGACGACAACCGCACTCCTCGGGAGCCGTCTCTCACCAGCGCTGATCCTGACCAACAGAGGCGGGAACGTTCAGGCTACGCGCAGGTGGAGGGTCATGATGATCCCGAAGGGCGGGCCGACCTTCAGGCTGCCCGCTCGAGAACGGTGCTTGCCGATCGACGGTTGTCCGCGGAGGACGCCGCCGCCATGGCCCTTCCGGCGGCAGCGGGTGTCGCGTTCGGCGGCACGATGAGCAGGTCATATCGCTCTTGCCCGCCGACAGTGGTCAGTGTCAGGACGTGCGGATCCATGCTGCGAAACCATCCGAGTTTGATGATCCGCCCATCGGCACCCAGCTTGCGCGGAGGCAGGCTGTCCCACGTGGCCGGGTTGTACAGCACCCGGCTCATCCGTGTCCCTCGGCTACGCAGCTCGGTGATGAGCGCAGGTAGTTCCGCGGCGAGGTTCCGGGAACGCGGCCACCAGGCACCGTCCAGAGTCGGCTGGTGGCTCCGAGGAGCACGGTCGACGATTTCGAGCCGCATGGGCGCCGCGACTACGGTCATGACGACCGCCGTTGTGGCTTGCCGTTGCGCCCGCGATCGGGCTTGCGCAGCTGCACGATGCGGATCGAGCCGAGGGTGAAGACGACGATTCCGCCGAGCAATGACGCCGACAGCAACATCAGGCCGAGCGGCGCGCTCCAGGCGAATCCGAGGAAGTGGACTCTGGCAGTGTGCAGGTTCTGCAAGGCAAAGACGAGCACGATCAGCAGGGCAAACATGCCTGATAACAAAGCGATCCAGCGGCGGCGGGCCCGCCGTTCGGGGCCGCCCGGGCCGGGATCCGATCGTTGTGGGGCCCTGGTGGGGACCCTGGAGCCGGTCGGAGTGGCCAGGTGGGCGCCGGCGGTTGGGGCTTGTTGCACGTCGCTGGGTCCCATGACGGGGACCGCCTATCTCCTCCCGAAACCGGGAGGGGCTGACGCCGAAGTGGCGCATCTTGATGGTAAGCCCTCAGCACCAGCTCGCACCTCGTGCTCCCCGGCTATCGGGCGTTACCCGGCGCCTGGCGAAGGAGCTCACGGCGTTCTCCGGACACGAATGACCCGGGCTCTGTGGTGCGCAGAAACTCCCGCAGGATGTCGGTGAATCGGACGGGCTCTTCCACGTGGGGGAAATGGCCGGCTCCCGGGATGATCTCCAGGCGGCTGTTGGGGATGGCCTCATGTGCCTGATAGGCGTGCGCTACCGGGATGATCCGGTCCTGCTCACCCCAGATGATCAGCGTGGGCAGGTGGGCTGCGAGGTAAAGCCGGCTCATCGCGCTTACCGACTGGCCACCCGGGTCGATGACGGCCCGCATCGTGCGGACGAAGGCCTGGCGGTTCTCGTCTTCGGTCAACGATCGGTACGCACGCCACATCTCCATCGCCCGAGGGTTGCGAATGCCCCTATCGCCCAGGAACCTGACGACCGGATCTCCCCATCCCCGCGCAAAACGCGGGAAAAAGAGCGGCAACACGTACTCGGCTGCCGGCAAAGTGATCAGACGCAGCAGAATGCTCACCTCGCGGCCCAGTCCCCCGGCGTCTACGAGGACCAGACGCTCGCAGAGCTCGGGGAATTGGTAGGCGAACTGCAACGCGACGCCTCCCCCGAAGGACTGCCCGACGATGGTCACCCGCTCGATGTCCAGAGCGTGCAGCAGATCCCGGATACCACTCGCGTGGTTGCCGAGTGAGTAGTCGCCAAGAGGCTTGGCCGACTTTCCATGCCCGAGGAAGTCCGGAGCCAGCACCGTGTAGTCGTGCTGCAGCAACCTCATGGCAGGTAGCCACGTGCCGGAGCTGCCGGCGATCCCGTGCAGGAGCAGCAGCACCGGACCCTGGCCGCCTTGCCGGTACGCAAGGTTTTCACCGTGTATGCGGATGTGCTGGACCGGAAAATCCGCTGCCGGCATCAACGGCTTCGACGCTTCCATAGCCACAGTCTGCCCTCCCGGCGACGTGCGATCACCCATCGCGACGGCTTTCACATCGGGACGTGCAGCGAGCGTCGGCCGGATCCTCCGTGGCACCTACCGGGAGCTGGCGCTGAGCCTTTTGACCAGCTCGTCGACGTCAACGAATGCGAATCGGATTGCCGAGTCGCTGCAGCCGTAGGGCAACAGAAGCGTCCCCTGGTGGACCAGCGCGCCGCAGGAGTAGACGACATTCGGTACGTAACCGTCGCGTTCGTCGGGTGCCGGGGTGAGCAACGGGTCCCTGAGCCGGCCGAGGACGATAGTCGGATTGTCGCGGTCGAGCAGGGTGGCACCGATGCCGTAGCTGCGCATCGGCCCGACGCCATGGGTCAGCATGAGCCATCCTCGGTCAGTTTCGATGGGTGGCCCGCAGTTGCCGAGCTGGATCAGTTCCCACGGCCGCTGGGGTGTCTGAATGGTGTCGCCCTCGCTCCAGGTATGCCCGTCCGAGGAGCTGGCAATGCTGTTGGCCTCGCGATCCCATCGGGTCAGCGCCAGGTATTGCCCGCCGATGCGGCGCGGGAAGATCGCCATCCCCTTGTTCTGAGCCGCACCGCCGACGAGCTGCGACACCGTGAACGTTCGGAAGTCCTTGGTCTGCAGCAGGTGCGGGGAGACTCTGGCCCCGTCGTAGGCGGTGTACGTCCCGAAGTAGGAGACTTCTCCCTCGTCATCGGTGAACCGCGTGAAGCGCGCGTCCTCGATGCCGTGGGACTCGTCGGGAGCATGCGGGTAGATGAGTCGCTCTGACACGTCACGGTCGGCGGAAAACTCGAGCTGGTAGTTGCATGACGCGATCCAGCGCATTCGTCCGATCAGTGTTGCCGCTGTGCCTCGCGTCAGCTCTTCGCGCATGACTGATGCGAAGGCTCGGTTCAAGTCGTCGGCCGTGAATTCCGTTGGCAGCATGCCCAGTAGGTGGTTTGCCAGCGGTGTCCGGCCCCGCTCGGAGAGCGCGGTCCGGACGAATTCGCGCGACAGCAAAGCTGGTCTCGCCTCGCCGGTGACGAGGAACGGTCCCGGCTCGTCGAGGCTGATGCGGTCGGGTGCCGCGAAGATGCCGGTACGAAAGCCGATGCTGGAGACGTGGCCTTCGCCGACAGCCCGCACGCTCATGATGAAACGGACCTCGCCGGCGGTGAGCCCGCTTTGGTCGGGATGGGCGACGACCGACGGGTTGAACAGCGCTGCGGCTTCCGCGGCGTATTCCAGGGTGAAATAGGACCCAAGCAGCTCGCGTCGAGCCGCCGAAGGGTCGGACGTCCATGGCAGCCGATGCGCGATGAGGGCGGCGTGCTTGTCCCAGGTGGCTGCTAGCTGCGGGTGCCGGGTGTCGAAGCGGGCCCGAGTCGCGGCAAGCTCGACGTCGACGGCCTCTTCGTCCATGTCGAGAATGCGCCGGATCACGGCATCGGCCCGCGACATCCCGTTGGCCAGAATCTCCTGACCGGGCAAGAAGAGTCGCGTGATGACACGGCTGGGATCGGCGCGCAGCACCAGGTGCCCGCGGCGCACGAGCCCGTCGCTGTCGGTCATGCTTCCTCGTCAGGCAGGCGGTGCCCTTGCTGCAACGTGGAGATCAGCGCGAGCGTGGATTCGGCGCCCTGGTTCTCGTTGCGGCCATCCCGTTCCAAGCCGTCACAACCGCCGCCGCTCTCGGGGTCATAGAGCGCCGTGCGTGCGTCGTTCTCGCCGAGGAACCAGCGTGCGCAACGGCAAACGGCCTCGCTCCAGATCGGGTCGCCGGTGATTCTCAGCGCGCGAGCGAAGGCGTCAGCCAATGCCGCCACCTCGATCGGCTGTTGGTCGAAACCTGGCCGTGGCTCGCCCCGGGCCCAGCCACCCACGGGCGTCACGGACAGGCCGGTCGGGCGGCTTTCCACCGCGTAGAGCCAGCCGAGCATGGCAAGCCCATCGGTAAGGGCGCCGCCGTCGCCTAAGAGCTCGCCGGCGGCGAGAAGGGTCTCGGCAAGGGCGGCATTCGCGTACCGCAGGCGGGGCTCACACCAGCGCCAATCCCTTGTCGTGGCGGGCGATCCGATGACCCTGGCGGCGTCAGCAAGCAGCGCGGCGGCGGGAGCGTGGCCGGGGTTGACCGTGAGCACTTCGGCTGCCCCGAGTCCGGCGAACGCCATCGCCCGTGGCCATGCTGAGCGCCCGATCGCGCTGATGTCGAACCCGGCCAGCGCCCGGGCAGAGAGTTCAGGCAACCGGGCAACGGCGGTGCCGAGGCCCCACAGGCCGCGACCCCAGCAGTCGTCGAACGAGGACGCGTCCTGCCAGCCGCGATCCCTCCCACGACGATTGTGAAAACTGCCGTCCTCGTGCTGGGCCGCGGCCACGAATCGGAGGTAGATCTGCGCCAGCTCGAGCACCTGAGCCGATGGCCGCGGCTCTCGCGCGGTGACGACGAGGCCGCGCGCGACGTCATCGAGGCAGTAGCCGTGAGCCCTGCGCGGCGTGGTGATTTTGGCGTGCTCGAACAATCCCACGTCGTCGGTCAGCCGGGCCAGATGGGCGAAGGAGACGGCAGGGAGCCTCACGCGGTCGCAAGGTGCGCGCTAGAAAGCGCGGCGTAGCCGGCGAGGTCGCGATACTGCGCCGCGACCGCCGGCCAGAGCAGACCCGGCGCCAGGCGCTTCGAGGCCGCTGCCATCCGCGAAGCCAAGCCCGGTTCGGAGAGCACGCGCCGCAGCGCGGCGGCGATCGCGACCGGGTCGCATCGGTCGACCACCAAGCCGGCGCCGCTGCCCAGCAACTCACGAGCATGCGGGAACCCCGTCGAGACGATCGGCTTGCCTGCCGTCACAGCTTCGATCAATACCCCTGACGTCACTTGCTCGACGGAGTCGTAAGGCAGCAGGACGACGTCAGCCTGCTGCACGACGCGCCTGAGTTCCAGGGCATCGAGATAGCGGGCATCGAACTCCACCGAATCCGCGAGCCCCAGCTGGAATGCCCGGCGTGTCAGGGCATTCCGATATTGCTCCCCCTCCCGCTCGACGACCCGGGGGTGGGTCTCGCCAACCACCCGGTACAGCGGAGGTGGGGTGAGGTCGGCCAAGTCTTTCATGGCTTCTATCGCCCATTCGATGCCCTTGCCTTGACCCAGCAGACCCCAGGTGAGGATTACGGGACGCGGATTGGGCAGCCTGCTGATGGCCGGGTCCACGCTGTTATCAGCTGCGCCATGCGGTATCACCCGCACTGCGTCCGGATCTGCCGGGTAGTGCTCGAGCAGTCGCTGCCGGGCCGTCTCGGTCATCACGACCACGGCTGCGCTCCTGCCCATCAACTCCTCGAGGATGGCCCGTTGACGGAAGGTCGGGCTCACGAGGACTGTGTGCAGGACGACGATCATGGGCACCGCAACCGCCTGCGCGACTGCCAGGATCTCGGACCCATCGCGGCCACCGAAGATGCCGAACTCGTGCTGGATGATCGCCAGATCGAACTCGTTCAAGGCGGCTGCCGCTCCCCGCGCTCCACCCGAAGACCCCCGCACCCACTGATGGGTCACCTCGGGTAGCGGGCGCCGCTCGCACTGATCGACGACGGCCACCACGCCGGCCTTCGTTCCGGGCGCGACTTCCGGGACGGCTCGCGCGGCATTCAACGAGTGGACGAGGGCATGGCTGAATGTCGCCAGCCCGCACTGGGTTGGCGGGTAGGTACTCAATACCCCGTAAGACACCAAGGCCTGGCCTTCCTCGTCGGCGCGGTCGGCCTCGCGCGAATCGCAGGCCGGTGGCGCGTCGCAGCGCGCGGGACGTGGGAGATCGGCCGGAAAGGTCTCGAGCTGATCGGCTGCAACTACCCAGAAATTCTCGTTTTCTGCGCGAGAAGCACCTCGCACGCGAAAATCCGAGCAGATTTCACGATAGCACCGAGCGCCGGCAGGCGCGCGGGGTACCTTGGACGGGTCGACGTTGGAGTGTCGAGTCGCGATGACGCCCAAATCCGCACCGCCTGAGCGTCAAGGGAACCCATGAAAATAGGCGTTATCGCCTCGGTAGCCCACCGACTGCCGCCGGTCAGCTATGGGCCGTGGGAACAGGTCGCGTCCACGCTGACAGAGGGTTTCGTCGCCCGTGGCCACCAGGTCACCCTGTTTGCGACCGGTGATTCGAGCACGGCCGCTCACCTGCACGCCGCTGTCGAGTCCGGCTATGAAGAGACCCCGGGCGCCGACGCGAAGGTCTGCGAGGGTCTACACAACGGAGCAGCCTTCGCGCGCGCCGGGGAATTCGACATACTCGCGAATCATTTTGACTTTATGCCGTTGACATACAGTCGACTCGTCTCAACGCCCATGGTCACGACAATCCATGGATTCTCGTCCCCGCAAATCCTGCCGGTTTTTCGCGCTTACCAGGACATTGCTCACTATGTGTCGATAAGCGCGGCCGATCGTTCGCCCGAATTGAAGTACGACGCGACGATTCATCATGGCATCCCCATAGAGCAATTCACGTACCGTGCGGCGGGCGGTGAGTACCTGCTCTTTCTCGGCCGGATCCATCCTGACAAGGGCGTGCACCGCGCCATCGAGGTAGCCAGGGCGGCGGGAGTGCCGCTGATCATTGCCGGCATCGTCCAGGACCGGGAGTACTTCCGGGACGTCGTACAGCCCGAGATCGACGGGACTTCGGTCCGCTATGTCGGCCCGGTGGGCGGGGCTGAGCGCGACCAACTACTGGGCGGTGCGAAGGCTCTTGTGCATCTCATCAGCTTTGCCGAACCCTTCGGCCTGGCCGTCGTCGAAGCACTTGCGACCGGCACCCCGGTCATTGCCAGCCCGCTGGGCGCGCTGCCCGAAACCGTCCAACACGCAGTCACCGGCTTTCTCGTTGCGGACGTGGCAGCCGCGGTCGCCGCCGTGAGCCGTCTCGACGCGATCGACCGCTGGGCGTGCAGGGCTCATGCCGTTGCCCACTTCAGTGCGGATCGCATGATCGAGGACTATCTGCGGCTCTTCGAGCGGATCGTGGGAGTCGATCCCGCCCCGAAAGACGCGCCGCGGGTTCCGGGACACATTCCAGGGCTGTTCTCGAACCAACCTTGAAAAGGCACGTTCGACCGACGCGATGGAGCCGGTCGGACCGGATGACGCTAGGGGCGCCGGGTCACGTAAAAGATCGCCGAATCGGGACTCGGCACGCGCACCGGATAACCCGCAGCGCGCACGGCCATGCGCGCCCTATCGTGCAGCTCCGCGCTCGCCGCGGGTGCTCCCATATCCGTCTCGACCGCGACCTCGTCGGGGCCGTTGGCTGTCACGTGGATGCCTGGTCGGGTGCTGGCAGCTGGCACCAGGCCAGCGCGACGAAGAACGGCTGCCACGGTCGGTGCGGAAAGTGTCACGATCCATCCTCTCACTGACCTACACCGTACGGCGCAGCCAGGGTGGCGCGGACGAGTTCCATCCGCGCTGCCGCGGCCGCGGCGCGGGAATCCGGCTGCGAGTCACTCCTGCCGGGCCAGTCTTCGGAACGTAGCGCCGCTGCGTCTCGCAACTCGGCTTCCTGATCACGGCGAGCGGCTTGCACGTCCCGACGCTCGGCGTCCTTGGCCTGGGCCCCGGCCATCTCGACACGCGCATGCGCGTCCTGATCACGCAGCCTCGCTGCCTGGTCGCGTAGCTCGGCAGCATCGTCACGCCGCTGCGCGCTGGCGTCCTCAGTCGCAGCCACAAGGCAATCTCTCGTCGGAGGGCGAACCCCCGCACACGCCGCGAACACCTAGCTCCACGGTACTCGGGCAAGCCATCGGATTTGCCCGCGTTCGCACTGACGGCTCCACCTGGCGACTCCCCCACCTCGGCTCCCGGCACGCATCGCGCGTAATGCCCGGCAGCATTCTCGAATAGCTTGCGAGGGCTTACCCGGGCGTCGTCGCGTTAGCCAAGCCCAATTCGAACCACACCCGTTTGCCGGAGGGAGTTAGTTCCCAGCCCCACGCCGAGGACAGGCCGGCGACCAGTGCCAGCCCCCGGCCGCTGGCAAGATCGACGCTCGGGGGGCGGCGTTGCGGTGCTGCCGACGAGCAATCCTGGACCGTGATACGCGGGCCGCTCTCGGTGATGGCGATCTCAAGTTCGAAGTCGGTGCGAGCGTGCACCACCGCATTCGTCACTAGTTCGCTGGTGAGGAGCTGCGCGACGGCGACGGTGGCTTCGGGCAACGTGGCCAGCGCATCCCCGACGATGGCCCGCGCCTGCGCAGGGCTCAATGCGTCGCCGCCCAGCAGATGTATCTGCCCCGCCGCATGATCTGCACGGTCGGGAATCACCATGGCCGGCCACGCCCATCCATAGCGCTCGGCGCCGCCAATGGCTTTCCAGTACTGAGACCGGGCACTACGCCCATGTGAGCGCCCATTTAAGCCCCCCGAGTCGCGTGCGCTGGCGGATTGCGCTCGGGCGAGGGCTGGACCCGAAATTTCAGAGTTGGCCGTCGAAAATAGCCTGCACGCCGCGCCTACCGAGTAAAGCGTGCGCGCCGCGAACCCCTTACTACCCGGCCCGTCCCGGATGAATCCGAAACGAAGGCGACGAGGCCGAACTGGCATCGATGGCAGGGCTATCATCAGAGGACGGCCTGCGCTCGGTCGCAGGTCAGGAGGCGAATTGCGGTGGCCGGTCTCTACATCACGTTCTTCACCCTGATGGCTCTGCTCTTGGCGATCATGCTGTATGGCGTGTTCACAGAGGGAAAGAACCGCTAGGTCGCCGTTCGTCCCCGGGTGAGTCCGAGGCGTAGATTGGCTTTGGCGCAGTCCTTCACGCAGCGTCACGGAAGAAGCGTTGATGCCGCTCTCGGAGCACGATCAGCAAGTCCTCGCGCAGCTTGAACGGGATCTGCGCTCGGACGATGCCAAACTCGTCAAGACACTTTGCTCGGCAACGGCGACCAGCTATGCGAGCCGAAGACTCCGGCGCTCCGGCTTCCTTTTCGTCCTCGGGCTAGCGATTCTGGTTTTCGCCGTCATGACGGGTTCAACGGTCCCCAGCATCCTGCTCGGGCTGTTGGCCTTTGTCGTCATGTTGCTCGCCGCGCTACGCGGGTCGGCGATCCTTCGCCGCCTACTCGAAGGGCACCACAGCGCGCGGCGACCTCGTCCCGGAACGCCTTCCGCCAACACCTTCCGATTCATCACCAAGACGGCTTACGAGCGCTGGCAGCACCGGCTACGCCATTAGCCCTCGGCCCAAGACCGCAATTGCCCGTCGCTGAGTCCACGAGAAGTCCATGCAACGGACGTGGCCGTCGCCGGCGAGACAGCCGGCGCTCAGAGGAGTCTCCCTCGAAGCCGGGCCGGGCATCGACCATCCGTCCAAGACTGCCCAGAGTGCCAAAATCCTTACGCAGCAGGGCTGTTGACTTCTGGCGGTCTCTGCTGCGCTCGACGCATACGGGTCGAACTACCGGTTTCACACTCCCGTTTACCGTCAGGGCTCGGTTGTCGGCGGAAATTTGCAGGGCAATCTCGTCCTCGTGGCCTCAGGCGATCCCAGCCTTGGGTTGCGTGTGCAGAAGAACGGCACCGTCTACTACGAAAGCTTGCCGAAGCTGAACCAGAGTTACGCCAACATCGGCTTGCCCGGCGCTGTCGAGCCGCCGGGGAACCCGTTGTCAGGTCTCGCCCAGCTCGCCGAACAAGTGCGCGCCTCGGGCGTGACGCACGTGAACGGCAACGTGCTGATAGATGACGCCTTTTCCGGACCTACACCGGGTTTCCTGACGGGCTCATCTCACCCATCTGGGTCAGCGAGAACCTGATTGACGTTGTCGTGACACCCGGAGCGGTAGGCCACCTCGCGTCCATCAACTGGCGACCAATGACCGCGAGCTACAGCGTCACGAATGAAGCAGTGACCGTCGCGAAGGGTGCGACCGTCGCACCGCTGCAAATCACCGAACCCTCGCCAGGAAAGCTGGTCGTCACGGGTGAGATCGCGCAAGGGAGCGCCCCGACGCTCGTCGTTCATGAGATCGACGATCCATCGTCCTTTGCGCGTACGGCATTCATCGAAGCGCTGCAGCGTTCGGGGGTCACCGTGTCGGCAACGCCGACCGGCCCTAACCCGGAGAACCTGTTGCCTGCCACCGGGAGCTACCAACCGGCAGCCCAGGTCGCCGAACATGTTTCAGCCGTCCTGGGCCAGTTCTCCAACCTGATCCTGCAGGTGAGCTGGAATCGCGGCGCCGACCTCATGACCTGCCTAGCCGCGGTCAGCGAAGGCAGCACCGATTGCCAGCAGGGACTGGTCGCCGAGGTCAAGCTGGCCGAGCGGCTGGGCGTCTCCACCAGCAGCATCTTCCCGTTCGACGGTGCGGGGTCCAACGATCAGGACCGCACGTCACCAGCGGCCCTGGCAACGTTTGACCGCCGAGCGCTATCGACCCGCTTTGGCGCGACGCGCTTTCACTCCCTTCCGGTACTCGGCCGGACCGGGACGCTGGCCAACGTGCTGACAACCTCACCGGCCGCGGGGCATGCTCGGGTCAAGACAGGCAACCGAGTCGTCGGCACAGCAGCGGACCAAACCATCGTCCTCGGAAATAGCCTCGCGGGCTACATCCAAGCCAAGAGCGGCCGGCTCCTCACGGTCATGATCGCCACCGGTAACGTCCCCATCTCCACCCCTGCGGAGTTCGAACACGTCACAGCCGATCAGGCCGAAATGGTCCAAGACATTCAACAAGCGTTCTAAGCGCTGGGTGGCTGAAGGGACCGGCGTCGAGCTAAGACCCGCCGACCATCCGCCACGTCGCATCAGCGGCGTCGTCAGGCGTTGGCGCAGGTACTGAGGTTAATCACCGGCCAGCAGATCGCCGATCCCGGGGCAGGGAGGCATGCACCAGGGCGCCAGGACTGAAAGGTCAAAAGCCCAGTTATCGACGCTAAAGGTCGAAATAGCCATGACGGCCAGGTTTTGACCGCTTTGCACACATCGAAGTGCGCGAGCCGCCAGGGTCTAACGTCCGACTTGTGCTGGCATCCTCACGCATCCGGCGCGCGTACACCTTCCCCGCTGTCGCCGGGGTGCTGGCGATCGCCGCATGCGGTCAATCGACAACGGGTGGCGGCCAAGCGCCCCCACCCGTCGCGACGACAACCAAAGCCTCTTCGGCGCGGTCGGGTGCGCTGCAGGATCAGATTGCGGCAATCTCCCAGCGGGCCATGGCGCAGGACGGGATCAAGGCGCTCATCGTCCGCGTGACGACGAACGGCCAGAACACCTACACCGCCGCGATGGGCGAGTCGATGACCGGCGTGCCGGCGACGACCGACATGAAGGTGCGCAACGGGTTCGTGGCCTACATGTACGAGACGACGATGCTCATGGAGTTCGTCGACCAGCACAAGATCAGCCTGGACGACAAGCTCTCGAAATACCTGCCGGACCTTCCGCGCGCGAACGATGTCACGATCAAGATGCTCGCGAACTCCACTTCCGGATACGCCGACTTCGTCTATCAGACCGCCCTCATCAACGGCATCTACACCAACCCGTTCCGTAAGTGGACCGGGGATGAACTGATCCAGATCGGCGTCTCCGCTCCCGAAACCTTTGCGCCCGGAACCAACTGGGCCTACGCGCATACCAACTACCTGATCCTCGGCTCCGTGCTCGTCAAGGTCGGCGGCAAGCCGATGAACCAGCTGATGGAGCAGTACATCTTCAAGCCGATGGGGCTCACCCACACGACGAGTTCGAACACGCCTGACATCCCCGGCCCGGTGCTGCACACCTATAGCAGCGAGCGTCGCGTCGACCTTCAGATCCCGGCGAAGATCCCGTTCTACGAGGACACGACGTTCTGGGATCCCTCGTGGACGGTGCCGGAGGGCGCCTCTCAGGCGAGCGACATCACCGACCTGACGACGTCGGTGCAGGACATCGGTGACGGCAAGCTGCTCTCGCCGGCGTCCTACGCGATCCAGATGAGCAAGGGGCTCGTCGGTTTCGGCCACAAGCAGGCGGGCTGCAGCGCGTGCAACACGCTCACGTCCACCCATGCCTTCGGTATGGCCACGATCCTGCAAGGGCCATGGATCACCGGCAACAAGTTCTACGCGGGCAGCGGAGCCGAGGTGGCCTACCTTCCGTCCAAGAAGATCGCCATCGCCGTCATTGCCACGTACTTGCCGTCGGCCTTCGACAGTCAGGGCAATGTGACCGACGTCGGGCCGAATATCGCCGCGTCGATCTCCCAGGCGGTGGCGCCGGACTCACCCATCCCGCGCTAGCTGAAACACCGGTTCGCTGGTGGGTCGGGCACGTGGCACGCAACAAGACTCAGGTAGGGCTGCTGGGCGGATCTGGGCTGGGAGGACCCGCTCGAGCGATCGGTCAATCAAGGCCTCGACGGAACCCGCCCGCAACGCGCGCGGCCTCCGTTGGGTCATCGCCCGAGGCGTGAGGCGGTGTATACCGTTCCTTGTGGGGTGGATACGTCATTGACGAGGGAAATCTCTCGGCGTCATGTGCTGCAGGGCACCGGTATGGCGCTGGCTGCGTTGGTGCCGGTCGCGGTACTGGAAGCCTGCTCGTCGGGAGGCCGTTCGCCTGAAGGCAGCCCGTCGGCAGGCCATGCGCCGGGGAGCCGTCGCGACGTATTCGATCAGCACCAGACCGAGCTGATAGCTGAAGCCACCGCGCGCTTGATTCCCGGCCCCAACGACGACCCGGCCGAGGCCGGCCATCCCGGGGCCCGGGAGGCGAACGTCACCCGTTACATCACCACATTGATAGGCGCACTGCTCGTATCTCCGCCGACGGTTTTTGCGTCCGGCCCGTTCTCCGGCCGGGCCGGCGGCGGCCGGGATGACATGGCCGACTTCCTGACTCTCGACCCGGACCGCTCGGCCACTTGGAGGACTCGGCTGGCCAGCTTGAAGCTGGCGTACGACCAGGGCCTCTCGGCGCTGGACCGGGCAGCCGGTGCCCGGGGCTTTCTCGGGTTGGACGCCGCCGGTCGTGACCGGGTATTGGCCACCAACCCCAAGGTCCCCGCCCTGCCGGAGGGCTATACGGGGTTCACCGACTTACTGTTCGCTCATGCCATCGAGGGGATGTACTCCGCGCCGGAGTACGGGGGCAACGCCGGTCTGGTCGGCTGGCACGACATCGGCTTCCCCGGAGATATGCAGCCCCGCGGCTTTCCCGCAGCGACCGTGTCGTCGCCGCTATCCCGGGAGGCTTTGAAGCCGTCCGCCTCGGTGGTCAACGTGCTCAACCTGTTGTCCGCCGTGTCTCCGGCCCCGGTGCGGGCCCCGTGAAGGCGATAGTGATCGGCAGCGGCCCCGGAGGGTCGGTGGCGGCCATGACCTTGGCCGAAGCCGGCCTCGATGTCGTGGTCCTCGAGAAAGGGCCCAACAGCTACGGGGACTTGCGCGCCGAGAACCCGTCGACCTCGTGGTCCAACGACGACCTCAAACGCAGCCGCTTCTACTGCAAGCCCGACCCGCTGACCGAGCCCCGCACCTACCGGTGGTCGGCGACGGAAACGAAGCCGCGCTTCGTCGGGCTGGTCCAGGCGCTGGCCCAGACAGTCGGCGGCGGCGCGGTCCACTGGGGTGCAGACACGCCACGCTTCTGGAACATCGACTTCTCCAAGCTGAGCCTGCTGGGACCTGTCCCCGGAGCAGACGTCAGCGACTGGGCATTTGACTACGCGGAGATTGCGCCGTTCTACAGCGAGATCGAGGCGCTGATCGGCGTCGCCGGCGATGTGAGCGCGCTTCCCGACGTCGTGCTCAAGCACGCCCCACGCACCGGCCCGCTCCCGATGCCGGCGGGGCCGGGTCAGTACTCATCGCTGCTCGCCGCTGAGGGCTGCAGCCGATTTGGCCTGCACCCCTTCCCCGTACCGATGGCCATCAACAGCGAGCCGTACGGCGGCAGACCGGCCTGCAACAACTGCGGTTTCTGCAACGACTACGGATGCCCGATCAACGCCCGGGTGGGGGCGCTCGCTCCCCTCCGGCGGGCGGTGCTGGCTGGGGCTGAGGTTCGCCCCCTCAGTTGCGCCACCGCCATCCGCACCAGCGGGACCAAGGCCACCGCGGTGCAGTGGGAGCGGGCGGGAGCGAGCCACACCGAGTCGGCCGACTTGGTCGTGCTGGCCGGTAACGCCATCGAGTCGTCCCGCCTGGTCGCGCTGTCCGGGCTGCCCGACCCGCACCGGACGGCCGGGCGCTGGTTGATGTTCCACTGGTTCTCCGACGGCAGCGGGATCTTCCTCGATCAGGTGCCCGGCGCCCAGGTCGGCCGATCGATCACGCACGACTGTGACGACTTCGCCGACCCCGACTATCCCGGCGCCCGCGCCGCCGCGAAGGCCGCCAAGCTGCCCTACTTCCGCGGGGGCGGGCTGGAGCTGGGCGGGTCACAGCAGGGGATCGTGCTGGACGAGGCCAACACCTACCGCACCCTCCTGCCGGTGACCTCACCGGCCAAGCCGTTCGGAGTGGCGTTCAAAGAGCTGATGCGATCGAGCATCTTGCGCAACCGGCTGGTCGGCATATCCATGATGGGCGAGGACCTGCCCTATCGCACCAACACCGTGGATCTCGACCCCAAAGTCAAGGACTATCGGGGCCAGCCAGTCGCTCGAATCACATACCAGCCGGGACCTCACGAGCTAGCCGCCCAGAACTTCTACCTCCCCCGCATCGCCCAGATCCTTCGCCTGGCCGGCGCCCAAAAGGTTGCCGCCGTCTCCGCCGCTTCCTCGCCGCAAACCCCCGTCGCCGGCGCCAACGTGCCCACTACCCAGCACGTCATGGGGGGCCTGCGGATGGGCAAGGACGCCACCACGTCGAGTACCGACGCCAACGGGCGCTACCACCAGCTGGACAACCTGTTCGTCGCCGACGGCTCGGTCTTTCCGACCTCCGGTGCCCACAACCCGACACTCACCATCATGGCGACGGCGCTGCGGAACTCCCGACGCTGGCTGTGAAGGAAAGCTGGCTCAGCGGTGGTCGAACGCCACCTTGACCGCCCCGGTAGCCCGGCCATCGCGTTGTCGACACCCTCGTCGCCGAAGTCCAGCAGGGCCATCTTCGAGTCTGAGCCGCAGATGCCCGCGAGCCTGGGGCGAACGACGGTCCAGTCGGGGCGGACGAAGGGAGGGTCGGGCACCTCGCGAAGGGACATCGGGCTCGACGCGAGGTTCGCGACGAGCGGGTTGTCCTCGTGGCCGGGAGGCGGGGTCCACGGGTCGCCCTCGACGCCCCAGAGCAGTGCTCTCATCTCCCGTTGTCCTCCCCTTCGCTGCGCGACGCTTGGGCCATGCTCGCCGCCATCGCGAGGTAGCCCTCGGTGTCGGACTGCTTGTAGTCCACCACCGCCTTCATGTCAGGCAGGTAGTGCTCGAACCCGAGGCCCTCGATGGCGGCGAGGATCCCGCGCGCCACCACCTCCGGTGGCTCCTTGGGCCCGTCATACACGGCATGCCGCTCGCCGGGGCGGTCCCAGATGTCCGTGGCGATCGGCCCGGGCTGGATGAGGCGCACGTCCACGCCGGTCCCTGCCAGGTCGATGGCCATCACCTCGCTCCAGCCGCTCAGGGCGAACTTGCTGGCGCAGTAAGCGGCCTCGTGGGCGATGCCCATCCGACCGCCGACACTGGCGACGTTGACGATGACGCCCGCTCGTCGTTGGAGCATTCTCGGCAGCGCTCGCAGCGTCATGCGTACCGGGGAATGGAAGTTGACCCGCATCACCTCCTCCACCACCGCGGCAGTGAGGTCGGGGACAGGGGTGACCTTCGGGACTGCAGCGTTGTTGACGAGGACGTCGAGCCCGCCGAGCGACTCGGAAGCCTCGTCCACCAAGTCCTCAGCGGCCGATAGATCCGACAGGTCCAACGCCCATGCTTGGCATCCGGGCGAGTGGCGGCGGCAGTCCGCCAGCACCGCCTCGAGCAATTCCCGCCTGCGCCCGACCAGACCCACCACCGCACCCCGCTCGGCGAACATCCGTGCAGTGGCTGCACCGATGCCCGAGGACGCCCCGGTAAGCAGCACGCTCGCGCCTGCAATCCTCATCGCTCGCCTCGACGTCTCGTCCGCCGGCCTGGGTGATCCAGCTGCAATTGTTCTCACCGTTCGCGTTTGATCTGCGGGTTCTGCAGACGAGTGATCCTTATGATGCGCCTGGTGAGTTCGCGATCCTCGAGCGTCAGTGGCAGTCGTATCTCCCGTCTTCGTGACACTCCCCCACGGACCCCCGCTGTCCGCCACTAAGTCCACGCGAGGTCCACGAGAACCGGTGGCCCAGTCGTAACACTGTTACGGCCAGCCGGGAGGCGCATTGGCGGCCAGCTATGAGGTCAGGGTCGGCTGACGCCGTACCGTCCGACAGTGCCGTGGTCAGGTGATCAGGTGATCAGGTGACCACGATGACGTGGACTCCGACCGCCTCGTACGTGCCGCGTGCACGTCCGTCACGGGTGGCGATAGGTACATCGTGGTCCTTCGCGGCCAGGGCCACCATCGCGTCGTACACCGCACCGCCGGCGATGCCGAGGCGGCTCAACGTCTCCGGGAGTCGTCTGGAGCGGGAGCTGCTGAGCATGAGGGGGGATGAGAAGCGGGCTGCGAGCAGCCGGACAGCGTCAGATGGTGCCAACCGGGCGTCCCCGGGGAGCCGCGTGAGTACCGAATAAGTCTCCACGAGCGCGTGACCGCTGAGCGCGAGCTGCTGGCCGGCCCACCACCGAACGACTGCTTCGTGCTCACGATGGGAGCGGACCAGCAGCGGAATCGCGACGCTCGTATCGACGCCGACAGTCACTTCCGGCCCGCGTCGATGAGGGCGAAAACGATGTCGTCGTCGACCGGCGTCTCACCGGCGGCGACAAGGTGACCGCCCTCGTCCACCAAGCGGGCGGTACGACCGGCCGGCACCAGCTGGGCGCCGGCACCGTATGGCGAGATATCGACCACCGTGCCCGGCAGCAGCCCCAGCGCGTCGCGGATCGGCTTCGGCACCACGACACGGCCAGCGTTGTCGATGATTGCCTCCATGGGAAAACGATACCATCAGGATCCCAGCGACGTGGCCGGACGGGTGGAAAGCTCGCAGGAATGAGTTGGCGGCGGGCACGACCGTCAGAACCGACGGGTCGATCGGCCAGGCGGGTCGTGACCAAGGCCCCTGGTGACGACGATCAGTGCTCCTAACATGGAGGAGGACCTTTCGGATGCAAGGTCGAGGCATGCGCGCGAAACGACACCGCCAAGGTCTGGCGCGCAAGTAGGGGGCCGTGATGGCCGAGTCCCGCGGTCCTCAGCTCGCCGCAGGCGCTCCGCGCCGGCGTCGCGGCCGCCGCGCTGATGCGTACAGGCACCTCAGGAGACAGCAACCACCTTCACTCCCAATAGCGGCGACACACGCGTCGCGAGACGCTGAGACAGCCGATCAGGCGGCGGTCGACACGAAAGTCGCGGCCCGGCGAGAAGCCCTACCGCATCTCCACGCCCGCCTCGCTCGGTTAGCCTGGGACCTGCCGATCCACGAGCGCGACATGGGAGGCCGACGATCCATGACACTCCCCCACAGACCGCTCTTGTCCGCCACTGAGTCCACGCCAAGTCCACGAAACCCAGCAGCGCCGTCGTAACACCGTTACGGCCAGCCCTGCAGCCGCAGCTGGCCGAGCGCGGAAGTGCCAGTCCACTCCTAGTCCGCCGCACGCTCGTAACGGCGTTACGTGGCTTGCTATCGCCGGCTCCGTTGCGTTGGCTGGTCGGCGTGGACGGGAGACTGGTCCGGTGACCGATTGCCGCTCGTCAGCGTTTGCCGGATACCGATTCCCCCGCGAGGTGATCGCTGTCGCGGTCCGCTGCTACCTGCGATACGGCTTGTCTTACCGCGACGTTGAAGAGCTGCTCGCCGAACGATGCATCCGGGTCGATCACGTGACCATCTACCGGTGGGTGCAGCGCTTTACGTGCGGGTCGCAGGGCGCTGGACCTACCTTCACCGCGCTGTCGACCAACACGGGCCGGTCATCGACGTCATGCTGTCGGTCGCCCGCGATCTGGATGCGGCCAGAGCATTCTTCTCCCGGGCGCTTGCGGTCGGCGTTCGTCCGGTGGAAGTGACCACCGACCGTGCGCACGCCTACCCGCGCGTGCTTGACGAGCAACTGCCAGCGGCCCTGCACGTCCTCGAGCAGCACGCGAACAATCCCATCGAAGCCGACCACAGTCGACTCAAGGCGAGGCTTCGGCCGATGCGCGGCCTGCATCGACTTCGGTCGGCTCAGACCGTGTCAGCTGGACACGCGTTCGTGCAGAAGCTTCGTCGCGGCCACTACGAGATTGCCACCGACGAACCAACCCACGACCGGTTCCGCCTCGCCTTCGCGATGCTTGCAGCCTGCGCCTGACTCGCCCTCTTACGCGGGCCATGCCGCCCTCGATCAATCAACGCAACAACGCCCCTCATGCACGTCCTCAACCGTCTTGATGAAGTGCGATTGGCCGATGATGACGTTCAGGTCGGCGGTTTGTCCACTGCCAACACGTGAAGCTGCATCGTTACCTCCGCGCATAGCTGGCGTCGTTTCAGAGTTGCGCAATCGGGCCCGTGCGTAGGACCGAAAGGTCAGTCCGCGGCTGCCCTGATCGGTGTGCCCTGGTCCGGGATCCGCACGGTGTCGACCGAGACCCCGCCACCGGAGTACAGCTCCTCGACAATCAGTCCGTACCGGTTCAGCACGCCGCGGCGCTTCAGCTTCATGGTCGGTGTGAGCTCCTCGGAGTCCGGCTGCCACTCCTCACCCAACAGGCTGATCCGGCGGATCCCCTCGGCATGGGACACCCGTTGATTCAGATCGGCGACATCTTGCACCACGGCGTCGATTACGGCTGGATGTCGGGAGAGCTCGCTCAGCGACTCGACCTCGATCCCATGGGTCCTGGCCCAGGCCGGCGCCACCTCCGGATCGAGGACCGCGAGCGCTGCAAGGAATGGCCTGCGGTCGCCGACCACCATGGCCTGACCGATCAGCGGGATCGTCTTGAGCTCGGCTTCGAGGTTGGCAGGGGAGACGTTCTTGCCGCCCGCGGTGACGATCAGTTCCTTCTTGCGGTCGATGATCCGGACGTAGCCCTCGGCATCGATGGAGGCGATGTCGCCGGTGTGCAGCCAGCCCTCCGAGTCAAGTGCTTCGGCGGTGCGCCCCGGATCATTGAGATAGCCCGCGAAGACGACGGGACCCCGGCAGAGCAGCTCGCCGTCCGCGGCGACCGCCAGCTCCACGCCCTCCAGCGGGCGACCGACGGCGCCGGGACGTACCCGGATCGGGTCCCAGATCAGGGCGCCGGTGTTCTCCGACATGCCAAACAGCTCCGACATGGGTGCGCCGATATCGCGCAGGAAGACCAGTACCTCCACGGGGATGGGCGCTGCACCGCTGACCATGATCCGCATCTGGTCGATGCCGAGCAGGCTCCGGACCGGCCCGAGTACTTCGGCATCGACGCGTGCCCACTGCTCCGCCAGCTCGACAGGCAGCTCCGCTTCCCGCGCCCGCAGTTCGGCGACCTGGTGGCCGACGGCCAGAGCCTGTTCGAACACCACCTGTCGCTCCGGTTCCGCCGCGGCGAGCACCGCGCGTACCCCGGCGTACATCTTCTCGAACACCCGCGGAGGGCCGAAGAAGAACGTCGGTCGGACGTCCGCGAAGTATTGGCTCAACTGTCCGATGTCGGGACACGTGGTGACCTGGCTGCCCCAGAAGACCGGCAGGTAGTGACTGACCATCCGCTCGGCGACGTGCGCCATCGGCAGGTATGACACGACGCGTTCGTTGTGGCCGTCGGGACCGATGTGCGGCCGCAGGGCGCCGAACTCCGCGACCACGTTGGCGTGGGTGAGCATGACGCCCTTCGGCGGGCCGGTCGTCCCGGACGTGTAGATCACCGTGACGAGGTCGTCCGGCCGCAGCGCGCTGGCCGCTGTAGGCAGATCGAGCGGCTCTGATTCGGAGAGCCTTGCCAGCGGGATCACGTCGTCCCGGGCGTGGGCGAGGTCCACGATGTCGTCATCAATGACGACAATGCTTCGCAATCGCGGCAGGCGATCCCGCACGGCAAGGACACGATCGAGCAGAGCGCGATCGACAAAGCAGATCGTTGCGTCGCAGTGGCCGGCGAGCCACGCGATTTGCTCCGGGGACGATGACGTATAGATGGAAATCGGGACGCCGCGGTTGAACACCACCGCCATGTCGCACGCATGGAACGCCGGCTGGTTGCGCATGAGCAGCACAGCTCGGTCGCCGGGAGCGAATCCGAGTCCTCGCAGCCCACCTGCGATGCGAGCCACCGTATCGGCGTACTCGCGCCAGCTCGAGGAGCCGAAGGCGGCACCCTGCCTCCATCGCAGCGCCGTGGCATCGCTTTGCCGGTCGACCATGTCCAGGAAAGCGTGACCGACAGTCCGGAACCTTGGCTGGTAACTGTCCATGCTTCCCCCTGCGGATCCGGCGCGTCTGGAGAAACCGTCGTCGGCGGAGCGTCGATCGTGTCGCTTCGCTCTCACGACGGGGGCGAAACGTAGCAACCGCGCAACGTGGCGTCGAGGGTCATTCGTCCCGCGAAGACCCCTCAGGTGGGAAGTAGCGCATCTCCAGGTTTGTCAGCCTCAGGACTCGCGTCACGAAATGCGGGTCGCGCCCGAAGGGGGCTCTGCGCCGTCTGGACGCGCCGCGCATCCGGTCTCGCAACAGCCGCAGTGCTCCCGGTCATCGCCGCATCGTCCATAGCCGTCCTTACGGGTCGTGGTTGGCCCGCAGAGCCGCCAGCGAGGGAAGAGGCCGGGCTGGAGCCCGCAGGTCCCGCGCACGGGTGACCTTCGACGGTGCCGTGCTACGGGGTCGTCGTCGCCTGCTCACGCAGGTCGATCTGATCCGTCTCGCTTCCGCGTGGAGCCGCCAGGAACGGTCCATCGCCGCTGGGGTCCATCACCCCCGCCTCGGCCCAGCTGAACCGCCCGTCGAGGACGTGCTGCGCCGCCCGGTAGTTGTGGTTGTCGTTGTTGCGCCAAAGCGCGTGGAAGTAGCCCTCGACACGCAGGCGCGCCTGCAGGCAGAAAAGGTCTGCCAGCTCGGTCGCGGTCGGCTCCCCGTCCTCGGCGAGCATCTGCGCCCGCACCACGGCCGCGCTGATCGCGAAAAGTTCTGCACCGATGTCAACTATCCGCCCGAGGAAAGCCTGCTTCTTCTCCAGCTGGCCCTGCCAGCGGCTGATGCCGTAGAAGGTGGAGCGGGCCAGCTTGCGGGCCGAGCGTTCCACGAACCTCAGGTGGGTGGCGAGCGGTCCGAACTCGGCGAAGGATCGCGGGGCCGAGCCGGGTCCGACGGCCAGCTTGGGTAGCCAGCGGGCGTAGAACCCAGCCGCCTTGGCGGCGGTCTTTGCCTTGGCGCGCAGTGCCACGTCAGGTTCGATGAGGTCGCCGGCGACGGCGAGGTGCTGGTCGACGGCTTCGCGGGCAATGATCAGCTTCATCACCTCGCTGGACCCTTCGAAGATCCGGTTGATACGCAGATCACGCAGGATTTGTTCGGCGGGCACGGGCCGCTCGCCGCGGTTGAAGAGTGACTGCGCCGTCTCATAGCCGCGTCCGCCCCGGATCTGCACCAGCTCGTCACCGACGAGCCAAGCCAGCTCGCTGGCGTAGAGCTTGGCGATAGCCGCCTCGATGCGGATGTCCTTGCGGTTCTCGTCTGCCATGTGGCCGGACAACTCGAGCACCGCCTCCAGGCCGAATGTGGTCCCGGCGATGAAGGCGATCTTCTGGGCGACGGCGTCGTGCTCGCCGATGGGTCGGCCCCACTGCACGCGTTCCTTGGACCACTGCCGGGCGATCCGCAGCGAGTACTTTGCGCTGCCCGCACAGATGGCGGGCAGCGCCAGCCGCCCGACGTTGAGCGTGGAAAGCGCGATCTTCAGGCCCTGCCCTTCCTTACCGAGCCGGTCTGAGGCGGGTACCCGCACTTTGTCGAGTCGGGTCACGCCGTTCTCGATGCCACGCAGGCCCATGAACTCGTTGCGATGTTCGAGCGTGACCCCGGGCGCATGCGCGTCGACGATGAAGCAGGTGATGCCGCCGCGCCGGCCTGCCTCCCGCTCAGCATCGGTCGTCGGCTTCGGTACGACCGCCATGACGACCAGCCGATCGGCGATGACACCGTTGGTGGTCCAAAGCTTGCGTCCACTCAGCTCGTATGTGGCGCCGCCATCGATGGGGACGGCGGCGGCGACCATCCTGGCCGGGTCGCTGCCGGCGTCCGGCTCGGTGAGCAGGAAAGCGCTGACTTCCTTGCGGGCCACGAGCGGCAAGTACTTGCGCTTCTGCTCAGCGGTGCCGAAACTCTTGACCGGCTCCGGGACTCCGATCGACTGGTGAGCCGAAAGCAGTGTCGACAGGCTGGAATGCCAGGAGCCCGCCAGGGCGAGCGCGCGGTTGTAGTACACGGTGGTGAGGCCAAGACCGTCGTACTCCTGCGGGATCTTCATCCCCAGGGCGCCAATCTCCTTCAGCCCTTCGATCACGTCCTCAGGGATGCGAGCGTCGCGCTCGATCTGCAACGGGTCGACGCGTTCGGAGAGGAAGCGCGTCAACGTGCCGAGGAACGCTTCACCTCGTTGCCGGTCACCCTCCTGCGGGCGCGGATGCGGGGAGATCAGATCGAGCCGGAAGTTCCCGAGGAACAATTCCTTGCCGAAGGAAGGCTTGCTCCATTCGGTCTCGCGTGCGGCCTCGGCGACCTCACGGGCGACCTTCTCGCCAATGTGCGCCATCGGTGCCCCCTCTGGTGTGCGGCTGGCTTGGTGCGAGCGCGCCTGAGCCTTCTCGCAGTGACATGGAGAGCAGTAGCTCACGAGACCGCTTCAAGCTGGCAGTGCCGAAAGTCCCGCACTCGCCTCTAGTGCTGATGACTTCTCATCGACCGCGGATACCCACCAGACCGCGGGCGAAACCGCGCTGGAATCAGGCGACACGCAGACCGCGGAGTCCGACTTACGCCGACCGCCTCGAACTACGCCGACACCGCATCCAACTACCCCGACACCGCTGACAGCTACGTCGATCAGGCAAGTGCGGACGCCTCCTACGACGAGTCCTGAGGCCAGGCGAGAACCATGCCGTGCACCCGGGTGGAGTGGCCGCAACGTTGTGCACGGGCCTTCAAACCGCTTCAAGAACTGGCGGGCGATCGCCACCCGCTACGACAAACACGCCGTCAACTACCGCGCCGGAGTCGTCATCGCCGCCATCATGCTCTGGCTACGCGAATAGAGAGACGCGTCCTGTGCATCGACAATTACCGGAGCAGGTTCACTGTCCCATACGGTCGACACCTTTCGGATCCCGGAACAGGGCGTACCGATCACGTCGGCGTCGTACTACCTACGTGTTCGAACCGGGCGTGAAGCCGATCCACGGTACGGCGGCGGATGGTCCATCGATCCGAGGGACGTTCGGCTCTATCCCGGCCGGTTCGGTGCGGCCAATCTGAGCGCGGCGGAGGGAGTCGCCGTGGACCGTATGAGCCCTTTGGATGCGGCGTTTCTCGAAGCCGAGGACGAGGACCTCCACACCTCGATGGCAGTCGCAGCGGTTGGGATCTTCGAGGGGCCGGCGCCGGCGCAGGACGTGATTTTCGAGCTGGTCCGCCAGGCGTTGCCACTCATCCCGCGATACCGCCAGAAGGTCCGGCGGGTGCCGTATGACCTCGGTCGACCGGTCTGGGTAGATGACCCACATTTCATGCTTGATTACCACGTGCGGCGGACGGCGCTTCCGCGCCCGGGAACGATGGCTCAGCTGCGGTCACTGGTTAGCCGGTTGATGGCCCAGCGACTCGATCGCGAGCGACCGCTGTGGGAGGTCTGGATGATCGAGGGACTGGAATCGGGTGATTGGGCGCTTCTGACCAAACTGCACCACTGCATGGTCGACGGTGTCTCGGGGACCGATCTCCTGGGCGTCATGCTCGAACCCCAACAGGGGGTCCCCTCCACCGGCCGATGGACGCCGGCCCCCGAACCGTCGCAGATCCAGATCCTCGCGGGCGCGCTGGGTGATCTGGCGTTGGACCCGCTGCGCGGGCTGAATGCGCTGCGACGAAGCCTGGCTTCGCCCCGGCCCTTTGTTCGGCGCGTTGCCGACGTCGGCCGGGGATCTTTGACTCTCGCCCGGACGGTCTGGCCTGTCCGGCGTTCATCGCTGGTGGGAACGATCGGCCAGCAACGGCGCTATGAATGGGCGCGGGCCCCGTTGGCCGACATCAAGGTCGTGCGCGAGACCTTCGGTGGCACCTTGAACGACGTCGTGCTCACGATCATCAGCGGCGCGTTCCGCAGCTTGCTGCAGGCGCGCGGCGAATCCTTGGATCCCCATTCGGTGCGCTCGCTGGTGCCGGTCTCCGTGCGTGTTCCCGGCCAGGAGCACACCTATGACAACCGCGTCTCGTTGCTTCTTCCATACCTGCCCATAGAAATCGAGGATCCCGTCGCGCGGCTGGCTGAGGTCCGCAAGCGCATGACCGCCCTCAAAGCCTCGAAGGAAGCGGTGGCCGGAGAGGCGATGACTGCACTCGCGGCCTTCGAACCTTTCCCGCTCGTTTCCCTCGGCACGCGGCTGGGATTCCGGGTGCCGCAGCGCACGATCGTCACCGTCACAACGAACATCCCCGGGCCACGCCACCGGCTGCAAGCCGACGGGCACCCGATGCGCGAACTCTTCCCGTACGTGCCGATCTCGTCGACCGTGCGGGTAGGTATCGCGATCTACAGCTACGGCGAGGAATTGACCTTCGGCATCACCGGCGACTATGACACGGCTACCGATCTCGACGTGCTGAGCCAGGCCATCGAAAACGATCTCGCCCGGCTCGTGCAGGCCGCCGCCCCGGCCGGGCCGGTTCCTGCGCCATCTGCCGCGGCCGGGAAAGCTCACACGACTTCGCCGCGGACGTCGGCGCCACGACAGGCCGGCTGATGCCAGCGTCCTGAACACGAAAGGGGTGCGTCATGCCTGGTTCGATCGACGCCCACATGCGCGAAACTGACGCCTTCTCCTGGACGATGGAGCAGGATCCGCTGTTGCGGATGACCATCGTTCTGCTCGCCGTCCTCGACGGCCCGCCGGCCATGCCGGTGCTGGCGGACCGGCTGGAGCGGATCAGCCGGGTCGCACCGATGTTCCGGCAGCGGGTCATCGAGCCCGTACTGCACCTTGCCCCGCCGATGTTCGTTGTCGACCCCGACTTCGACCTCGATTGGCACCTTCGGTGCGTCGAGGCTGCCGAACCGAAAACGCTCGCTTCCGTCCTCGAACTTGCCGCCAAGATCGGGGCGACCGCCTTCGACCCGATGCGTGCCCTGTGGGAGTGCACCGTTGTCCAGGGGCTCGAGGGCGGCAGGAGCGCCGTCATCCTGAAGGTGCATCACACCCTGACCGACGGCGTCGGCGGCATGGAACTGCTCGGGCGCCTGTTCGATGCCCGCCCGGACGGCCTGGATCTGCGCCCGCTTCCCCCGCTGCCGCCGCCGCCCAGTCCGGACAGCGGATCGCTGCGCGAGACACTGACCTTCAATGGCCGGCAGGTGCTCGAGGTTGGCCGATTCGTCGCGGGAGCCTCGCTCCGAACGATCGCGAAGGCGGCCCGTCATCCTGTGGGAACCGCGAACGGCGTCATCGCGACCGCACGGTCGGTCGCCGAAGTGCTGGCCCCAGCGAACAACACTCTCTCCCCGGTTATGCGTAGCCGCGGCCTCCGGCGCCGGTACATGCTGCTCGACGCGCCCACGGATCGCATGAAGGCGGCAGGGCACGCTGCCGGCGGCACGCTGAACGACGCGTTCGTGGCTGCCGTGACCGGCGGGCTACGCATCTACCACCAAGGTCACGGGCGTCCGGTGAATCAGCTGCGTGGCACGCTTCCGATCAACTTGCGGGCCGACGGCGACGCAGTGGCCGGAAATCGGATCGCGCTGATCCGCTATGTCGTCCCGATCGACGTGACCAACCCCGCTGAGCGCATCCGTCTGATCGGCGCCAGAGTCGCGCACCTTCGCGCCCAGCCCGCACTGGCGCACGTGGAAGGACTGTTCGGTGCGGTCAACCGACTGCCCGCCGCCTACCTGCAGGGCATGGCCAAGCATGTTGACTTCGTCGCCAGCAACGTCCCCGGCCTCCGGGAGCAGATCTATTGCGCCGGTGTGCCCGTGGAGGCCTACTACGCCTTCAGTCCCACCGGCGGCTCATCGCTGAACGCGACCCTCATCTCCTACGGCGACACGTGCTATGTCGGTGTCAATCTCGACACCGCGGCCGTGCCCGACGGCGATGTCATGATCCGGTGCCTGCGCGAGGGCTTTGACGAGGTGCTCACCCTGGCCGACAAGCCAGAACCGATGCCGTCGGTGAAGCCCACCGTGCCTCGCCAACGCAGGGCAACCGCTCGCCAAACAGGGTCGGCGGCGAAGGCCAAACCCTGAACGGTGTGACCGCCCCTGGGGGCACTTCCGAGGTGATCGACGCGAACCACGGCTTCATCGAGCACCACATCCGACCGGCCCACGTCGCCGGAACGGCTCGTCACAGGCCCGTGTCGCAGGCCTGGCGGCATCGGGCTCAATCAGCCTCATGCCACTTCTCCACCTCACAGTGCCCTGCCGGTGCGATCCTGTGACGCAGGCAACCGACGGCGAAGGTGGCACGGATGGAGCAACTGCAGGAGGTCCGGGTCGGCTTCCTGCCGCCAGACTCGCTTGAGTCGGTCATCGGACCTGCCCGGACTGCGGCGACCGCGGAACTGGCCCGCGCGGTCCGAAATGCTCTAGGGCTGCGCGCGTTCATCCACGTGAACTCGACGGCGGCCGGCGGTGGGGTCGCGGAGATGCTGGCGAACATGCTTGCGCAGACGCGCGGGTTGGGCATCGACACCCGGTGGCTGGTGATCGGCGGTGACCCGGACTTCTTCGCCGTGACGAAACGGCTGCACAACCATCTGTACGGGCATCCCGGCGACGGGCAGGCCCTGGGCGAGGCTGAACACGACGTCTACGACTCGACGTTGGCCGCCAACGCCCGCGAACTCGGCGAGATCGTCCGTCCCGGCGACCTGGTCGTCCTGCATGACCCGCAAACAGCGGCACTGATCGCGCCGCTGCAGGCGGCCGGTGCCCTGGTCATCTGGCGATGTCACATCGGTCGAGACGAGCCGAACGACTTCACGACCACCGGGTGGGGCTTCCTGCGCCGCTACCTCGAGCCGGCGGACATGTTCGTCTTCTCCCGCCCCGGGTTCGCCCCGCCATGGGTGCCGGCAGACCGGCTGCGGATCATCCAACCGTCGGTGGACCCGCTGTCCCCCAAGAACCAGCAGCTCGACCCGACCGTGGTCCGCAACATCCTGCTGCAGGCTCAACTCCTTGCCGGGAAACCCGGCAACCGCGCCACCCCGTTCTTGCGGCGGGACGGCTCACCTGGCCGCGTCGACCGGCACGCCGACCTCCTGGACACTGCGCCGCCGCCTCCGCCCGAAGTACCGCTCGTTGTCCAGGTCTCCCGCTGGGACCGGATGAAGGACATGCGCGGCGTACTGACCGCCTTCGCTGAACAGGTGGCGCCCGTTACGGACGCGCACCTCCTGCTCGTAGGACCGCCGGTGACCGGAGTCGCGGACGATCCGGAGGCCGCGCAAGACCTCGCCGCGTGCCAGGACGCCTGGCGCCGGCTTCCCGCGTCGGTATGCCGGCAGATTCACCTCGCCTGCCTCCCCCTGGAGGACTTGGACGAGAACGCCGCGATCGTCAACGCCCTGCAGCGGCACGCAACGATCGTCGTGCAGAAAAGTCTGGCGGAGGGCTTCGGCCTCACCGTCGCCGAGGCGATGTGGAAAAGCCGCCCTGTGGTGGCCACCGCGGTCGGAGGCATCGCGGACCAGGTGACCGATGGGGAATCCGGGCTGCTCATCAACGACCCCGCCGACCTCGACGGCTTCTCCTCCGCGGTGCGCCGGCTGCTCGCCGACGCTCCGTATGCACGGCGGCTGGGAGACGCGGCCCGCGCGCGTGTGCATGAGTCGTTCCTGCCCGATCGGCATCTGAACCAGTGGGGAGGCATCCTCGAGGCGATCTTCGCGCAACGGTAAGCGGGGCCTCATCCACGCAAGACACCTCGCAACCGCCGGGTAACCAACCCCGACCCGCGCTGGCAATGTTCCATAAGCGATCGACCGAGGCGAAGAGGCTCTGGTGGAGGAGTTGAGCCTGGCCCTCCGTCTGCTGGACCCGAACACCGGCGGGGTGCCGGCACCTGATCCCGGCCGTAAAGGGATCTCAGATCTGGACGGACCTGCTACTCGCGACCGGCCCGTCGTGTGACGCCCCGAGACGCTCCACCTCCCGGGCCATGCCACGCTCCAACGCGTCGATCAGGTATGGCCGCAGGCGCGCCGCCGGAATGATCACATCCACAGACCCGACCGCGCGCGCCCGATTGATGTCATGAATGGCCTCGAACTCGGCAGCCACCTCGCCGATCTTTTCCGCCCGAACGGCGGCCGTCACCTCCCGGAGGCGAGCCTGCAGCTTCAGCCGCTCGGCGTCAGTGGCAGCGGCGGCGTTCTTGCCGAGCTCCGCCACCCGTTCGTCCGCCTGCGTCCGCTTGGTCACGTCTCGAGCGAACACGACGGCCGCTGCGGGTGCGCCGCCGATGACGGAGGCGTAGGAGCCCTCCACCGCCGCCACCTCCAGGGCAGGGGTTCAGTGCCTTGGAGAAGACGACGAACGCGCCTCCGTGGTAGCGGGAGATGACGACGAAGACGATCGGCCCGCGGAAGTTGGTGATGGCGCGGCCGATCTCCGCGCCGTATTCCAGCTGCCAGCCGCGCATCGACTCCGGGGAGCCGTCGAAGCCGGACAGATTGGCGAGCACGACGAGGGGACGGTTGCCGCTGGCCGTGTTGATTGCCCGGGCAGCCTTGCGGGAGGACTGCGGGAACAGCGTGCCTGACGTCCAGCTTTCCGGTCCGTCGGCCGGCACGAAGCCCTCCCGGCGCAGCGGCCGCGATTCGATACCCAGCAGGCATACCGGAATGCCGCCGAGTCGGGTGTCCCACACGACGACCGTCTCGGCGTCGCGCCAGTGCGACCAACGTTCCAACGACTCGGTGTCGCTGTCACTGACCGCGCGCATCACCGAGCGGATGTCGAACGGCTTCTTGCGGTCGGCGTTGTGCTCTGCGGAGAAGATCTCGCCCACGGTCACGAAACTCGTGCCTTCCGCGCGGGCATGCGGTGACCGTTGCACGTCCCGGCTCGGCGGGTCGGACGTCGGGGTGCGGCGCGGGAACCTTTCCCCGGGGCTCACGTACGTGTACGCGTAGTGGCGCAGCAGGAGCTCGCAAGCGTCGCGCAGCGTAGGCGCGTAGTACTGCCCCTGACCGTTGGGCCCCATGATGCGCTCGTACCCACCGATGCCCAGATTGTCCTCGGCCGAGACGCCGCCGGAGAAGTCCAGGGATGTCTTTCCGGTGAGGACCATCGTGCTTTCCGCCAGCATGATCAGAATTCCGCGCGTGTGCATCAGCATCGTCGCTTCGCCGTTCCAGTACGGCTGGCCTCCGACGTTGATCCCCGTCACGACCACGTTGAGCTCGCCGCCGGCCTGGGTGAACTCGACGATCCGGCGCAGCACCGCACTTATCCAGTCCATGTTCTCGGTGCCACTGCTCATCGAGATCAGTGCGCCGGAGGACACGCTGAACCACTCAGCGGGAACCTGCATGGATTCCGCCAGGTCCAGGGCTGCGATGATGCGCCGGCACTCAGCCTCAGCCAGCGCCCCCAGGCTGCGGCTGGGGTCACCAAGGAGTGCGACCCGCACCAGGCCCTCAGGGTGCGACGGGGTGAAGTTGCGAAGCACACCGACCACGAGGTTGGCGGCGTTCTCACCGTACGGACGCTCGACCGGGACCAACTGGCCCCGCGGGTCGAGGTCGTACTCCGTGAAGTCGCCCGGCGGGAAGTCGGAGGTGGCATCCGCCGGTGGCGTCAGCATGCGAATGATCTCGTACGGGTAGTGCGCGGCCCGACGCTCGGTCTGCAGCACCCGCCACTCGTACTCCGACATCGGCGGGACCGGGTCGTACTGCGGCGCTGCGAGCCGCACGACCACCCCGCGTGCGGTGGGTGTGGACACGTGCAACTCCGCGGGTGAGAGCGTCCCCGTCGGGTCGGGGATGGCGACCCGGATGACGACCTCGGCTACGCCGAGCCCGCTCGCTGCCGGTGCCTGCCGATGCGCCAGTTCACGCCACAGCTCGCTCGGCACGATCCAGGGCGGCCGCACGTAGAAGATGATCTGGTTGTGCAGCAGCCGCTTGCCGGGGGGGCGGTGCGCCTGTTCGCGGCGGATCGCGGACAGCGCTTGCAGGTACATCCGCTCCATCAGCGGCAGCCCGACGATCACGCCTGTCTCGTCCGTAACCGGAGTGAGGTCGCGGACCTCTGCGAGCGCGAAGAGCCGCTCGTCGCGAGGGTTGAGGTGGGCGATGCCGCGGAACAGGTAGACGTCCTCGACCGAATCAAGTCGCTCGATGTCGAACTCCGACAGCCGCCCCAGGTTGAGCCGCTCCGCCAGCATCGGGTGCATGTTGCGGTACAAGCGGTCCTCGACGAGCCCGTCGCCAGTGCAGTCGTAGCTGAAGTGGTAGGTCTGGGCATCCCGTTCGCTGAGCGTGGCGGCGGTGAGGGTGACGTCGAGCCGCCGCAGTCCCGGGCAAAGGGCCCCCGCCCGGTCCAATCCGGCGGCCTCGAGCCTGGCCCGAAGGAGCAGCTGCGCCTCGTCGGTGCTGTTCACCGGGGTGTCCGACCACACGTGGACATCGAGCAGGCCGCGTTCCTGCCGCTCGCCGCAGCGGTCCAGGCTCGCGGCGCAGAGGTGATCGGCGGCGCGGGCGATGATGTCGGGCAGCTCCACGAGGTCGCCGAAGGCCACCGCCAGATGGGCGCGGCCGTCCGGCTCGTCGAACTCGGCCGTGCAGAACTGACGGCCCCTGTCCTCGATCACCCGCAGGCACTCGATCGAGCGGATGCGGTAGTACCGCCGGGTCCCTGCCTCGAGCACCACGGAACGCATGGCGGGATCGCTGCGCCGGAACCAGTCCAGCAGCATCGGCCGCAGCGGTTGGGGCGAGGCAACCAGGCGGTCGATCAGCCGCTGACGGTCGGGACCGTCCGGGTCGGCGCGAAGGCGAGCCAGGTCCTCTTCCGCGTCGTCCTGCACGCGCGAGAACGCCGCCTCGAGCAGCGGAACATCGAACCAGCGGAACCGGGTCTCCCACGCCAGGTCGGTGACCCCTGGGTAACGGGACTGCGCGGCGACCACCAGATCATCGAGCCGTGCCCGTTCACCTGCGAGCTCCGGCTCATCGACGGGCAACCACGAGCGGTGCTCTAATCGCCGGTCGAGGATGGACATCACCGCGGGCACGAGCGCACCGAGCCGCTGGGATGCCCGGAAGAGCCGGACGAGCGCATCCTCCGCAGCGAGGCTCGGCTTCAGACTGTCGACGCCGTAGCGAGCGAGCGCGGACTCCAGCCGCTTGAGGAACCGTACGGGCAGAACGTCGACGGACCGCCCGGGCGAACGCAGGAAGGCGAACAGGTATTGCTGCGGGCTGTGCGCCAGCTCCATCCCCGCGGTCGCGCGGTCGGGATCGATCCCTCTCTCGACACCGCCGAGGGTGACCGGTGCCCGATGCGACAGCGCGCACAGGTCGGTGAATACGCCCAGGACCTCGTTCTCCCGGCGGCGCAGCTCCTCGTCCGGCTTCAAGGAGGACAGCGCCAGCTGCGCGGCGAGCAGCCGCTTGGCGTCGCCGTCGTCCAGGTCGAAGCCGAGCGCGTACGCGAGCAACCCGTCATACACGGTCTCGACCCGGCCACCGATCGCGCGGCCGTCCACGTCGCCTGCCGGCTCAGCCGCGCCGAGCGCGTCGGCGAAGTCCAACCGCGCGCCGTCGCCGCTTGGCTCGTCGTCACTTGCCGCATCGAGCTGCACAAGCGGCGCTCGGGCGTCGACCTGCACGTTGAGGACGGCCGTCACTTCACGCACCCGGCCCGCGAACGGTGCAAGAACGGGCGATTCCATCTTCATCATCTCGATGACGGCGATCGTGTCGCCTGCCGCGACCTGATCGCCCGGCTGCACGGGCAGGGCGACGACGACGCCAGGCGCCGGAGCTCGGATGATGCCGCCTTCGTCGCGCCCGATACTGTGAGTGACTCCCTCCACCTCCACGAGGTAGCGGGGGCCGTCCGTCACGGTGGATACCCGGTACACACGCCCGGCACAAGCGAGCCGCTGCTCGTAGCGGCCGACGTCGCTGACCCAGACGTCGAATCTGCGGTCCCCGAAGAAGATCCGGTAACTGCCTTCGGCGATTTTCAAGGTACGCACGTCGTAGGGCACGCCCTCATAGCGAAGCTGGATCCCGTGCCCGACTTCAGGGTCGAGTTCGGGGCGCCCCCGGGCGGCAGCCGCAAGAAATCGTTGCCGGACGGTGTCCGCCTCCTGCTCGTAGGCGTCGACTGCGGCCCGCAGCAACGCGATGTCGCCGAACCGGGTCGCGGCGAAGTCGCCACGGGCGAGTGCCTCCTCGAGCCATCCCGTGTGCAACCGGCCGGCCAGCACGTCTGGGTGATCCAGCAGCCGGAGCAGAAACGCCTTGTTGGTCGCCCCGCCCTCGACGACGATGCTCGTCTGGCTCAGCGCGCGACCGAGCCGGGCGAACGCTTCGTCCCGCTCCGAGCCCCACGCGACGATCTTCGCGATCATGGCGTCGAAAGCCGCCGGAATCTCGTCGCTCTCCATCACCCCGGCGTCCACCCGGATGCCGGGCCCGATGGGCAGGCGCAGGTAACTGATCCGGCCGGGCGCCGGCGCGAAGTGATGGTCGGCATCCTCGGCATAGAGCCGAACCTCGACGGCGTGGCCGGCCGGGTGGGGCTCAGCCCCCCGAAGCAGCCCGCCCGCGGCGACGTGCAGCTGCAACTTCACCAGGTCGAGCCCGCTGGTCAGCTCGGTCACCGGGTGCTCGACCTGCAGCCGGGCGTTGACCTCCATCAGGCGGGGCAACGCCGCGGGGTCGGCAGGGTCATAAAGAAACTCCACCGTGCCGGCGTTGGTGTAGTTGACCGCCGTGCAGACCCGCGCTGCTGCGGCGCGAAGGTCGTCGGTCTGCTTGCGGGTCAGGGCTGTCGAACCGGACTCCTCCAGCACCTTCTGGTGGTGGCGCTGAATCGTGCAGTCACGCACGCCCGGAGTCCACACCGTGCCACCAGAGTCGGCGATGACCTGCACTTCGAGGTGTCGGCCGCCGGTAATCAGGCGTTCGAGGAACACGGTCGGATCACCGAAGGCGTGCGCCGCCTCGGCACGCGCAGCCGCGAAGGCGGCGGCGAGCTGCGGCGGCGCGCTCACCAGCCGGATGCCGCGGCCGCCGCCGCCGGCGGTGGCCTTGACCATCAAGGGATACCCGAGTTCGGCGGCGGCCGCCTCGGCGTCCTCGAGCCGGTCAACCGGGCCACCGCTCCACGGGACGACAGGTACCCCGACAGACTCGGCCAGCCGCTTGGAGGAGATCTTGTCGCCCACGCGCCGGATGGTGTCGGCGGACGGCCCGATGAAGACGATGCCCAGCCGCTCGCACAGTTCGGCGAACTCGGCGTGCTCGGCCACGAACCCCCAGCCGACCCACACCGCCTCCGCCCCCGACGACACCAGGGTCCGCTCCAACAGTTCGTAGTCGAGGTAGGGCGACACCATCCGCTGCCCGTTACCCGCGGCCGTGGCGGGGCCCAGGCAGACCGCCTCGTCGGCGGTCCTGACGAACCACGCGTGCCGGTCGGGGTCGGTGAACAGCGCGATCGTGTGATAGTTCGGTCCGCCGCTGCGGCGAAGCTCGGCGACAGCGTTCAGCAGCCGCATGGCGGGCTCCCCGCGGTTAACGACCGCGAGTCGCCGGAAGCCTTTGCGATCGGTAGCCACACTTGGCTCCTTCGTCGTTCAGCGGTCGTGCAGGTAACCAGCCGCTCCTGGGCCGCACGTCATCCGCGACGCCCTGCGCTCATCCACCCAGCGCCCGGCGCAAGGCTCAAGCCGGCCCGCAGGAACCCGCGCGGGTATCGCGAGTTTGCTAGCCATGAACTTCGCGGTCGCACCCTCGGTAACGGAGCTGCCATCCCTGTTGTCGACGCGCGCCGCAGGCTCCCAGATGGCCGCAAGGGTCGTATCGAGCGTGTCGACCTCGAGTCCGAGCACGGTAAGCCTCCTGGCGGAGCAGCACAGTCGACGGCGGAGAAACTAGCGTGCCAAGCGTGGTGCAGCTCACCAGCGAAAACGAGGGCACAACGTCCCACCCGAGTACGTCATCGGCCCCAACGACCTTTGCTCGCCTTGGCAACCCTCGTTCTACCGACCGCGCTACGCGATGCGGATCCTTGGTCGTGAAGCCGGATAGGTGGAAGAGCAAGCATCTACTCACCGTCGGCGCTCCCGACTGGCCGAGATAACAACGTTACGACGGCCCGCCGAGATCTGCGCCAGGAGTTGCCTGTGGAGACCATCTGCCCCTGAGTGTGCAAGGTTGGGCATCCGTCATGTTGTCCGGGGTTGTCAGTCGCTAAGTCCACGCGAAGTCCACGGAGCCTCATTTTGGCCGCTGCATGGGCCGCCAACCCGGGTCCGAGAAACCGCAAACCTGCAGGTAGCGGAGGCGGAGGGGAATCGAACCCCCTGACCGAGGTCCTCGGTCACAACGGTTTTGAAGCTCGAGACTTGCCGTTTCAAGCCAGGCCGCTGACCTGCACAAACAGGCCCCCGACCTGTGAGACTGTCGGCTGGAAAACCGCTGCGGCGTGTCCCCGACGATCCGTTGTAGACCGCGATTGTCCGTCGCTAAGTCCACGCGAAGTCCACGCGACGAACCCGGCTGTGGAGCACAAGGCAGCCAGAGCTAGAGGGATCTCGCTAGGAGCAGGCCGGGCATCGATCATCCGCTCAAGGTCGCAAAGGGTGCCGAAAATCCTTGCAGTGCATGGCTTTGGAGGTCGGGCGACCGGCACCATGCTGACTCCTCGCGCTGGGAAATACCCTCGAGCAACAGGTCAACCAAAGCCTGGGCAGACACCCACAGGATTTCGACTAGTCCGAGTCTCTGAGTGGGCTGCCGATCAGCCGGGTGTAATCGCAGCCTTTCATTTAGACACAGATCGATTCGACTCCGACGACGTTCTCGGAGGCACCGGCGGCCATAGACGTTACGGTCCCGCTGGCGTCGTCGACGATGAATGAGATGGCGTGACCACCGGAGACGATCAGGTCGTACTCGGTATAGCCTGGCGACGAAAGGTAGGGGCGACTGGCCAGCCGTCCCGGATATTGCATTTGAATACTCGTTATTGGCGTTCCGTAATGAAAGCCTGACGGGGTCCTCCAATCGTCGTTCTGTGAACTGTAGTCAGCACCCGCCGCAACCACGTTGCCGTTCACTATTGCCAAAACCGCGCCCGGTAGAGCCGTTGACTGCCCCTGAAGGCAGGACGCGCCGTTGCCCGCTTCCCGGGTGACGATCACGGCGCCGGTGACAGCCTCTGCTTGTTGGATGGACATGCCGAAGTTGATCGGGCCGATGCCGTCGGTGGACAGGATCCGACCCGTTTTGGTCGCGCCTGAGGCGGCGTCAAGAGAGATTCTCTGGTTGCCGTACTCACAATCGCTGGCGTGGCCGGTCTGCTGAAAATCAGTTCCGGACGTCGAGGCGCATGTCCAGGCACCAACATGCCCGACGGCGGCACTACCCATTACCTGTGATTCGGGCAGCGATTGGTATCCCTTTGCTACCCGAAGCGCATCGGGGCAAGACACAGTGCCGTTGACGACGCTTACCGTCAGCATTCCTCCTACCCGGCCGGTTATCACGCCGCAGGTTTCAGGCAGGCTCCTCGGTTTTGCTGGACCGAGCGTTGACCAGTCGAGCCGGCTGATAACGGCGGCGGCGAGGCCGCCTTCGGCGTCGACACCGGCCTGGTTGGGATGGAACGAGCCGTTCGTCCAACCACCCGGGTTGATCCCGTGGAACGCGTCGGAAGCATTCAAGCCGTTCAGCCACGGCGTCCCGGCGGAGCAAAGGTTGTGTCGTGCGCCGCTTGACGGTTCGAAGAGGTTCGCGTCGTCGAGGGCGATGCCGCCGCCTCCGCCGTTAACGTCGACAAACTTCAGATGCACCCGGTTGGGTGCCAGTGCGTTCTCGTCGGCGACAGCTTGGCCGATTGTGGCGTTCAGGTCACCGGCGAGGCCACGCAGTTCGCTGGCGTCCACGGGAGCCAGACCCCAGCACAGCCCCACGGCTTTCTCCCAGCGGTGCCAGAAGTCCGGTAGCTCGACGAACTCTGGGTAGCCCATTACGACGACGTTCCCGCCAGGGTTCACGATCCGATCGGCGACATTCTTCAGGAACGTCCGGTAGGTGTCCGCGAGGTTGGTGATCCGGGCGCGGATGGTCGAGTCGGCCGGGCACCAATGCAGCGCGCCGTCTGTGGGCAATGAGGTGAGGGACACGCCAATGCACTGCTTGATGATGTCGGCGAAACCGATGTCGTTTCCGCCGAAGGTAAACGTGACCAGGTCGTAGGTACCGCGGCTCGGGGCCCATTCGGTCACGCCGGCTTTGTCGACCGATTCAAACAGGTTGGAGGTGACCGCCCCAGTGCACGCCACGAGGTCCGGTGCCGCAAACACCTGGCCGGCGGTGTGAATGTGCTCCCATGCGACCTGGGCCCACGTCTTGGACCCGGAACTGGGAAGCGCCTGGTCGCACTTACCAGACGGGTGCGGCAGCCCTTCCCCCGCGGAGTAGGAATCGCCCGCGGCCAGCCAACTGATGTGCTGCTTGACGGGAGAAGCCTCGGCCACCGGCCCGCCTGCCGTACCTGACAGCGCTAGCAGGCCGAGCGCGACAAGTACGGTCATCGCCAGCCTCCAGCCTCGGCTCGGCGCGCTCAAGGCGAGCTCACCATCTCGTCATGGAGCCGGGCGTCGAGGATGGCATGAATGGACGTCAGCCTGCCAACCGCCTGACTCGCAGCAGGTAAGCCGGCGACGCAGGTGGTGAGCGCCACGCTCAAGGCGGACGTCTCATCACTCGCTAGCTCAAGGGTCACCGAGTCTGCCGCCGGGGGGCCGACGGCTGCCGTGCCGCCGACGGGGTCAGACCCAAACAGGGCGCGAAACACACGCAGGCTGCCCTTGCAGTCAGCGATGCTGCGCTTCGAAATCACACGACCTGCTAGCGCATGCACCAGGAGCAGCGGCCGACCTGGACCCGTCAAGTACGCACGATCCTCGGCCGCGCCGGAGCCGCTGGCGGCCGGGGGAACGATCGCCCCTGCTGCAGCAGTCGGCGATGCAGGCGTCGGATGCTTATCGGCCGAGCAACTAGCGGTCGCGACCAGCGTGAGCAACAGCAACGTCGGCAAGTAGGTGCGCGGCGGAATCCCAATGGCGCCGGATGGGTCCGCGGGAAGCCCGCTCGTTCGCACGTTCCCCCCTGGCCGATCGACCGACGCCCGCCGTTAGCCGGAAGCCGTCAGCGCTCATTCTGAACGACGCCGGACCTCAGCGGGCTGGATTGACCGGAACTTCCGCCCTGATGGTCAGAGCCGAAAGCGACATGGGCAACGTTCGACCGGATGCTGGATCCGGTCGTGATTGCCGGGCCGCGTGGCTTGCGGCGAGTTCACGCGGTAACCAAATCCCGCAGCCTGCCCGAGACTCACCGCTCGGACCGCCGAAGATGCTGATCACCCGGCACACCAGCAACCCCACCGCAGAAGAAGCACAAACCCGCGACCGCAATCGCCCCTGTCGCCGTCACTTTTCAGCCGACGGCGACAATTTGGTTTCCGTCTCGGTAGCCCTGCCGGTTTGCCAAAGTGGTTGCGCACGCGCGACAGGCCTTCAAGGAATAGAAGGGCGCAGAAAGTCCCATCGGTTTTTGACAACCCCGAGAACGGGGCCGGCAGAGTCAACCGTCAGGACCTCGGATTTCACGCCGCTGGTCTCAGTGGTCCAGGTACCGCCGATACCCAGCTTGGCGACGATCCTCACGGCCAAGGGGGCAACTGAAGCAAGGGCAGACCCTTACTGGTTCTTGGATTGCGTTCGATGGTCGGAAGGTTGTCGATGGTGACAGACTCCGGCCATGGCTGAGCAGTTGAATACCTCGGATCTACCGCGCGCCCTGCGGGGTGCCATGGAAGCAGCAGTTGCCGGCGAGCCCGTGCTAGCTGTGGCATCGGTGCAGTCAGAGGTGCGGTCGTCTGCAGCCGGCCGTGGACTTGACACGGCGTTGTCCGGAGGGGTCGCCGCCACCCCGTCCCGACTGATCTACATCATCGGTAAGCAGCCCGCAGTTCGGCTGCCGTTGACCGACCTTTGCGTCGGCGACTACCAGCAGCAGGGTGCCAACGGTCAGCCAGCGGCGTTCTCGGTCGTGTCGGTAGACCGTGTCGTTCGATTCAGTGCGCCTCCTGGTAGACCGGCTTCGCAGGTGCATCAATTGGTTGAGTGCCTACGAGACGCCGGCGATGACCGGACTCGGCAGCACGCGGCGCAACTTCCGTGGTGGGCGACGAAGGCCACGTGGCCGATTGCCGCCGCTGGTCGAGTCGCCGGAGGCACCACCGACATGGTGCAGGGGCAGAAGGGCCAGATGTTCCTTGGCGAGCTCGGTGTATCGATCTTTGTTGGGAACCACTCTGCACCAAGCTTGCGCTGGCGCTGGGAGACGGTGACAGACCTACACGTGGAGGGTCCGGAGGAACTGAAAGAGAGGGTCACGGTTCCCCGCCTCATGCTGCTAGGGCTGCTCGCTTGGGGATTTAAGGCGAAAGAAGGCGCCTCATATGTAACGGTGAACGCCCACGGGAGCCAGGAGCTGTATTTCGCTGTTCCCGCACCTGTTCCAGAGCTGCGCAGCCATTGGGGTGACATCCTGGCTAGGTTCTCGGTTCCGGCTGCCGATACGCCGGCAACTACAGACACCTCTCCTGCCGATCTTGTCGCCAAGCTAACTCAGCTGGCTTCGCTGCACTCTTCAGGTGCGCTGACCGATGAGGAGTATGCGGCGGCAAAGGCGATGGTTATCAACGATGGAGGCAGCTAACAGCGCTGTGGCGGTGTGTACAAACCGTGCCCGACGGGGCTGCCGGGTTCGACGCGTCGCTTTTGGCGTTGGTGGATGCGAGCCCGCCCAGACTCGCTTTCCCGGGCAAGTCGGCTTCGCACGCATTGCGTGTTCGCTGAGCGGTGGCAGCACTGATTCGGGGAGAGATCCACCCAAGGCCCAAGCGCCCGATCGTGCGATCAACAAGGCAGCGCTATGTCGTCACCCACCACATATTTCCTTAGGATGTAGGACCCGTCATCGAGCTTGTCCCACTCGGAGGTCCCCTCTACAGTTGCGCCGGCCGCGATGCAGACCACGTTTACCGTGGTGCCGCCGGGCAGGAGCCCGAGGTCATGGCTTCGCTAAGTCCACGCGAAGTCCACGCAGCGGGTCCGAGATTGACGCACAAGCAGCCGGCAATAAGAGTGGAACTCGATCGAAGGCGGCCAGCCACGACTTCGGCGCCCGACGCCGCTCAGGGTCGAAAACCCTTTCTTTGCAGGGCTTTCCAGTCCGGGACCGTGTGTCGTCCAGCCCTCGGGAATGGAACAGCGACGATGCAGGTCCTCTGACCTATGACGATCCCCTCGAGCCACCGGTCAATGAAAGCCTGGGCAGACCCGAACGAGAATGAGGCTTTGGCGCAGGAGTGCGCGCTAGTTGAGGACCGACTGAGGGGCTCGTAAGTCCATGCGAAGTCCACGCAGGGGCGGGTCCTCGAAAGGGCCCACCAGGCAGCGTGACACCGATGGCTTCCACCAGCCCGCGGTGGGCGTCGGAGGTCACCAGCCGCACCCCGGACAGTCCACGGGCGCAAAGGTCGCGGAAGAACGCCAGCCAACCGGCTCCATCCTCAGCGGAGCTGACCTGAAGCCCGAGGATCTCCCGGTGGCCCTCGGCGTTCACCGCCGTCGCGAGCAACGCATGCACGTTGACCGTGCGGCCACCCTCGCGGACCTGCCCCAGCGCGTCCGCGGCGAGGAACGTGTAGGGGCCTGCGTCCAGCGGCCGGGTCCGGAACGCCTCCACCTGACCATCAAGGTCTTTGGCCATCTCGCTGACCGCAGACTCGGGCAGCCGGGTGATCCCCAACGTCTCTACGAGCTTTTCCATCCGCCGGGTCGAGACCCCGAGCAGGTAGCTGGTCCCCACCACTGTCACCAGCGCTGCCTCCCCCCGGCGGCGACGTTCGAGCAGCCAGTCGGGAAAGTAGCTGCCTTGACGCAGCTTCGGGATCGCCAGCTCGATGCTGCCGGCCCGGGTGTCCACTCCCGGACCCGGTAGCCATTACGGGTGTTGACCCGCTCCTGGCTGCGGACCCCGAACGGGCCCCGCACACCGCGTCCGCTCCGCGCCCGTCAACGCCTCCGCGAACGTTGCCACCATCGCCCGAAGCAGATCCGGGCTCGCCTGCGCCAACTGCTCAGAAAGCCAGCCAGACAGGTCAATACTGGGTGCTGCGGCCATCGTGTGACCCCTCGTCTCGAGTTCCATCGCAAGATCTCGTTGAGGATCACGCAATGGCCGTCTCACATCACGACGCCACGCACATCAAGCGGGGAATCAAACACCACGTCCCTGGACGCAACTATTGGCGAAACGCAGCTTTAGGGCGTTGCCCGTGCCATGATCACCCGCGAGGTACTCCCCTCGCGTCTGAAGGGAAGCCCGTGGTAGTCGACTACTCGCGTCCTGACCGATCCAGAGCTAGGTCACTGGATGGCGCGGCAGAAGCGCAATCGAACAAGGAGACACAGATGAGCGATGATCAGGATCCAAGAGAGACTGTCCTGCCCAGGGCTGGCGAAGCATTCCGGCGGGGGGACCACGTTTTCCAGTACACCCAGGCCGCTTGGCTCCTGCAGGGCTACGTTGCCGGGCGCTATGGCCTGCCGCTCCAACCCGTTCAGGAGATTGAACTAGTCAACGGCATTTGCCGCGAGGGCTGGGAGTTGCTCGACGCCTCGGTTTCAAAGTGGGAATCGGGAAACTCCGCGTACATGATGGGCTTCTATACGTTCCGCCGCTGCGAAGAGAATCGCAAAATTTCCTGAAGGCGCGACCCTGCGCCGCAGCGATGCCTTCGTCTCAATCCGGCGATCGGTGCAACGCTGCATCGCGTAGTTGACCATTAGTGTTTGGTTGTCGCTAGGTTGGCGTGAAGTCGGCGGCGCCCTTACCGGCATAGTCTCGTCGTCTACGAATAGGCTGAATGCGAATGGTCGGTTTAACGGGCGAGACAGAGCGCGAGATCAGTGCTAGCGCGCCAACCGTCTGGCAGGACGTGATCACCTTGAAGTGGCTCAAGGGCTGGGACAACGTCCTGGTCACTGAGCCGCCATCGGTGGGCGGCGAGTTTGTGCTGGTCGACGACCGACACCGGGTCGCCTGCAACTGGTCGCGCGTCGAGCCGAACCAGGCATTGGAGTGGTCAGGGTCAGACGGGAGTAGCGGGTCAGTGACTCTGACCGAACGGATGAGCAATGACGCGGCGGTCACGACCGTCAGGTACAAGGCGGTCCTAGTTCCGCGGGTAGCCACTGAAAGGGTCATCGTCGGTGTGCTCAAGGTCCTAGCGGCGGGCAAGACTCGCAAGGAGACGGATAAAGACCTAGCCGACGAGCTCCGGCACCTCGCGGGACGCGTGCAGCGACGCGCGGCAGGAAGTCCGGTCGACGATCGGGCTCCCCGTCAAATGCTCGACGTCTGTCTGTTCGGTACCTCAACCATTCATCCGGACACGATCCCGGTGTTTGACGCCGATGGCCATCTGCTGCTTGCCCCCGGCGAACAGGTTCTTTGGACTGGCCATGGCAGCCTCGCCGCGGAAAGCGCCGAGGCGAACTCTGGTCGGGAGCAATACACGACGCTCTGGCGCTCCACGGAAGAGGCGGATCTGACCCTTACCAACCTGCGTGTGGTCTGGGACATCCGGAACTTTGTCCGCGGTGATGGCACGTGGCTTCTCGTGGGCGGACTGACCGGCGCCGCGCTTGCGACGTGGAGTCTTGGACGAGCCGCCGCCCGGCGCTCTGGCCGTACGCTTGCGGGCCAAGTTCGCCACCACCAGGTGGCGAATCTCGTGACCGGTGCCGATTCGCGCCCCACGTTCGCCGATGATTCCACCGTGACAGCGACCATGATTGAGCCCCCTCGACGGGTTGTGAGGGTGTCAATGCACGTTGCCAACGGACCGGTTGCTTGCCTGGAGCTAACTCGCCTGTGGGCCAAGGCGGCCGCTGCGGACCGGCTCCGGCGGCTCGCGAGGGATGCATCGGCCACGCCTTCGGGTGCGATCACCGATGACCCGCCGCGAGACGGCCCGGATGATTGGGAGGTGCTGCGGCACCAAGCCGTTTCACCGGAGTTCAAGGATCACTATCACGGTCAACTCTGGCGACTCCCAAGATCCTCTATGCTCGGGCGTGACGCGCCGTACAAGCAGTGAATCGACCGTCCGGCAAGCCAATGTCGTGGCCTCAACGCGACCCGCAGGCACCGAGTCCCGGGGTTCCGATTCCGTGACTCCCGGTTGGAAGCCACATCCGCGGCCATAGTTCAGCTGTGGCGCCAGAGCCTAGGCCCGAATCGAAGGTCTGCCCCAGCGGCCAGGCACCAGATCGCGGGACCCCTGATATCGGCTCTCAAGCCGGCGATTCGGGACGTTCCGCCGGTGGCACGCTACTTTCCGCCCGCGCCGGCCGGGGCTCTCGGCCGCACTCCGAAGGCTCGCACCGCCGCCGATGCGGAGTTCCGCGCTCTCGGCGACGGGGCCCGGCTGTGGTTGACGGAGGCGGCCGCCGCCGGCACCAGCAGGATGCGGGTGAAGACGGCTGCCGCGGTCGCGACCGCGAAACGTCGGCAGGGTCGATGTCGACTGGGCACTCGGCCATGCCGCCGGGGCGCCCGGTTCGGCGGAGGGGACCTGGCGTCGATCCTGGACCATCACGCCCGCAGCTCCGCCGGCCCGACGCACCGCGCCCGGTGAGGACCGGTCGCTAACCCAAGGCACCGCCGGCTGGGCTGCCCTCGGCGAGCCCACTATCTGCGGCACCGTCACCGGCGAGGCCGATGAGGTGACCGCATGACACCGGCGACGGCCGCGAATGTGCCTGTCGCTGTTGGGGTTCCGGCCGCCCCACCGTTGCCGGATGACCTCGAGGCTTTGCTGCGCCGGCTGCGGTTGCCGCACATCCGTCGCCACGCCCCGCAGGTGATCGCAACCGCGAAAGCGCAACGCTGGGAACCCGCCGAAGTCCTCCGCACCCTGCTCGGCGAAGAAGCCGCCGGCCGGGAACGTTCCGCGCTCGCGACTCGGCGGGCTGCTGCCGCGTTCCCGACCGGCAAGACTTTCGAGGCGTGGAAACCGGCGGCGAGTTCCATCCCGGCGCCGACCCCGCAGGCACTACGGACGCTGGAATGGATCGGTCGGAGGGAGAACCTCGTCGCTGCGGACCATCCGGGACCGGCAAGACGTTCCTGCTCGAAGCGCTCGGCCAGCAAGCCGTCGAAGCCGGACTCAAAGTCGCCTGGTTCACCCTGGAAGACCTCGGCGTGCTCCTGCGCCGGCACCAGGCCAATCACGCCGTCAGCAAAGCCATCGCCCGGGTCCTGCGAGCAGAGCTCGTGGTCGTTGATGACATAGGGCTGCTGCCGGTTTCCCAGGACGCTGCCGAAGGCCTCTACCGACTGGTCGACGCCGCCTACGAGAAACGCTCGGTCGCCATCTCCTCGAACCTGCCACCCCGCTGCGTTCGACGAACTCATGCCCAAAACCCTCGCCACCGCCACCGTCGACCGGCTGCCGCACCACGCCCACGTCTGCCAGACCAGCGGCGACTCAGTACGGCTCTCCCAAGCCCTCGCCGGACAAGGAGTCACGCCACTGGCCTAAACACCCAAGCCGGGTGGTGGCCGCAATGGGCAGATCCCATGGCCACCACCGGGCACATCTCATGACCGTCACCGGGCAGGTTTCACGACCGCCCCTGGGCAGATCTCAATGGCCCTTGACACTGGAGGCTTGCTACCCGAGGTATTGCCGTCGGCTGCCCTCGACGCGGCGTTTCTCGGCATCTGTCCCTTGTGGCCAATTTGCTGACAAGAGCCGCTAGCTGAATCTGAGATCTCCTAACACGAAGAATCGCCAATTGCAGTATCTATCGGCGAACAACGTCCCACCCGGCCGAGTCTCGAACCCTCGCAAAAACCCGCGCGCTGAACAGCCGATGGATACGCTGCACGCGCGACGCCGAGAGACTCGGCATTTACCTCCGGGGGACGATCTGCCGATGACCCAACCATCACCCCGCAAGGCCCGTATGTCCGTGACCGAAGAGATCATTCTGGCCGTGGTCTTCGGCGGCCTGAGCTTGATACTCCTGGTGGTAGCGGCAGCATCAAAGCAGTGGGTCATCCTTGCCGGGTTACTGCTAACCGTGCCGACTTGCACCCGCAGCGTCATCAACCTCATGTGGGTCAATGAGATCAGGGGCACACCTGAAGGCCGGGAGCTATTTGGGTCGAGCCCCCGAGTCAAGGGCGGCAGCCCGCACGGTTTCATGGATCTCAGCAAGCTCCGGCCCGAGACTTCCGATGGTCAGCTACCACCTGCGGATCAGCGCACGCAGTCGGAGAGCGAGGCTTACTGGCGCGACTACTGGCGGAGCAAGGGTCGAGACGTTTAGGTCCATTCCGTACAAAGTGATCGCCTCGGGGGTTTGGCCCTGTCAGTCTGATCTGGCCCCACCGTGACGGCCTGATTTGGCTCCACCTCCGACACGCCGGGTGCCTGTTATGACGGTCTGATTTGGCCCCACCCCGAAGGCTTGCCGTGTTGCTGGCGGCGTTCGGGAAGGGCAGAAGTGGCGAGGTCGAGGGTGGAGTTGTTCGAGGCGATACGTCGCGATGACCGGGTGGAGCAGTTGTCGGTCCGGGCCTTGTCTGACAAGTACGGGGTGCATCGCAGGACGGTCCGCCAAGCGCTGGCGAACGCGGTCCCGCCGGAGCGGAAGACCCCGGTCCGGGTGGCGCCGAAGTTGGACCCGGCGAAGGCCCTGATCGACGCGATGTTGACGTTGGACTTGACCGCGCCGCGCAAGCAGCGTCACACCGCCCGGCGGATCTTGGCCCGGCTCGTCGATGAGCACGGGCTGACCGACCTGACTTACTCGGCGGTGCGGGACTACGTCGCGAAGCGCCGGCCGCAGATCTGGGCCGCGGCCGGCAAGGGTCTGGAGGACGCGTTCGTGCCGCAGACCCATGAGCCCGGCGCGGAGGGCGAGGTCGACTTCGCGGATCTGTGGATCGATCTGGCGGGGGTGCGCACGAAGGTCTTCTTGTTCACCATGCGGCTGTCGTTCTCGGGCAAGGCTGTCCACCGCGCCTACGCCACTCAGGGCCAGGAGGCGTTCCTGGAAGGTCACCAGGCGGCCTTCGAGGTGTTCGGGGGGACGCCGATGTTCCACATCCGCTACGACAACCTGAAGGCTGCGGTCTCGCGGGTGCTGTTCGGTCGCACGCGCACCGAGTCGACCCGCTGGGTGGCGTTCCGTTCCCACCATGGTTTCGAGGCGTTCTACTGCCACCCCGGTGTCGAGGGCGCGCATGAGAAGGGCGGCGTGGAGGGTGAGGGCGGCCGGTTCCGCCGCAACCACCTGGTCCCGGTCCCGAAGGTCGACTCGATGGTCGAGCTCAACACCCTGCTGATCGGCTATGACCTCGCCGATGATGCCCGTCGGATCGGCAACCGCACCTTGAGTGTCGGGCAGCACTACGCGTTCGAGGCCAGCCTGCTGCGGCCGCTGCCGACCGAGGTGTTCGAGACCGGCCTGGCCCTGACTCCCCGGGTCGACCGGTACTCCCGGGTCACGGTGCGCCAATGCTTCTACTCGGTCCCGACCCGACTGATCGGCCACCAGATCCGGGGTGTCCTGCATGCCTCCGAGCTGGTGCTGTTCAGCGGCCGCACCGAGGTCGCCCGCCATGAACGGGCGACCGTGCGAGGCAGCGAGGTGTTGGTGCTGGATCACTACCTGGAAGTGCTGGGACGTAAGCCCGGCGCGCTGCGCGGCGCCACCGCCCTGGTCCAGGCTCGGGCCGCCGGCACCTTCACCAGCGCGCATGAGGCGTTCTGGGCTGCGGCCCGCAAGGCCCACGGCGACGGCGGTGGCACCCGAGCCCTGGTCGAGGTGCTGCTGCTGCACCGCCACCACGCCCACGCCGACGTCGTCGCCGGCATCACCGCCGCGCTGCTGGTCGGCGCGGTCAGCCCCGACGTCGTCGCCCTCGAGACCCGCAAACACCAACAGCAGCAGGCCAATCCGGCTCTGCCAGCGGTCGACGATCCCGTCGTGGTGAGCCTGGCGGAACGTCGGCTCGCTGAACTCACCCACCAACTCCCGACCGACCGTCGGCCGCCGCCGTCGGTCGCTGCCTACGACAGCCTGCTCACCGGAACGAGGAACGCATGACCGGCACCACCGCCACGACGACCACGACCAGCGCGACGATGGAACGTCCGAAGAGCACCGGCAGACAACCCAGCGAGCAGGCCATCGACGCGGCGATCGACGCCGCCACCCGACTCCTGCGGCTCCCGACGTTGCGGGACCGCTACGGCGAGTTCGCCGACGCAGCAAGCCGCGAGCAGCTGTCCTACCGGGCGTTCCTGTCCGAGCTGCTGCTGGCCGAGTGCGACGACCGCGAAGAACGCCGCGCGGCCCGCCGAGTCGCCGAAGCGGGCTTCCCCCGACCCAAGACCCTCGCGGACTTCGACTTCGCGGCCAACACCACGATCAACCCGGCAACCATCAACACCCTTGCCGGCTGCGGGTGGGTCAGCAAAGGCCAGTCGCTGTGCTTGATCGGTGACAGCGGCACCGGCAAGAGTCACCTGCTCATCGGCCTCGGGACCGCCGCCGCGCAAGCCGGCCACAAGGTCCGTTACGTCCTGGCCGCGAAGCTCGTGAACGAGCTCGTCGAAGCTGCCGACGAACGCCAGCTGTCCCGGACCATCGCACGCTACGGCCGGGTCGAGCTCCTTTGCCTTGACGAGCTGGGCTACATGGAACTCGACAAGCGCGGCGCTGAACTGCTGTTTCAGGTCCTCACCGAACGCGAGGAGAAGACCGCCGTCGCGATCGCCAGCAACGACAGCTTCAGCGGCTGGACCAAGACCTTCTCCGACCCCCGGCTCTGCGCCGCCATCGTCGACCGACTCACCTTCGGCGGGAACATCATCGAGACCGGCACCAGCAGCTACCGACTCGCCCACGCCCGCACCCAACGACAGCAAGCTGGGGCCACTTCAAGCCGTCACCCTGGGGCCAAGTCGAGTTGACACGGCCAGGGGTTGCCAGTAAGAGCTCGACGTAGGCGGATCGGCGCCGCAATGGCTACGGCGGTCGCAATTCTCGCTATTACGGCGACACAGGCCTCAGCGACTTCAAATACGATCATGCACAGCAGCTTGAACTGGGCTGGCTGCGAGGCTCGCATGAGCAAAGGGTCCGCCCAGGTTCTCGTTGACTCGGCTCCTGTCAGGTGGGTCAAGCTGCTGGACGTACCTGTGCCGGGCGCACGACCAACGCGGTCAGGTCGTGGAGATCATGCTGGCGCTTACGGCCATCTTGCCGCTGCCAGGGGTTGTCGTCAGAGCCAACCGACACGGATTGTCCGCCCATGCAGCCATAGCTGAGGTTCTCGATGCGTGCGACGGCCGGCGGTGTCGGCGTTGGCCGATCGGGGGCAGCGTGAAGGCCGCGTCCTGGAGAGTCAGATGCTGGCTGCGAGCGCGTTGAAGGTGCTCCGGAGACGGTCGCGGACAGGTTCATCGGTGGCAATTTCGTAGTGGTGGCCAGCGCAGTGCCACCGAAGAACACCAGCTGGTCGCTGAGCGGCGTGAGTGCGGCGAGCGTGAGCGAGATGAGGTGGTCCCGGCGTACCTGTTCGAACGCGACACCGAACTGCCGGGCGATCCGCGCCGCCGCTTGGGGATCGAGACCACTGGGATCGGTCATCGAGCCCAATCCTCGACACGGGCAAGAGCGGAACGCAGCCGCTGTACGCCGGCCAGCTCCGCCAGCAAAACATGGTCACAGCGCGGCAGCAGCGCCCGTAACGCCTCCGGAATCTGGTCATCGGCGACACCGATGGCGGGCTGGCGGCCAAGGTCCAGCACTGTCTGCTCAATGCTCGTGACCATCGCACGACCCAGCTCGGTAGTGACGGGTATGACGTCAAGACGGCTGGTGTCTCGTTTGACGAACTGGATACGTCCGGTGCGATCGACAAGCTGTATCGCGTCGTGTCGGACGGGCGCGGCGACGATCGCAGTGCTCAGCGCGCGCGGGATCGCACCATGCACGCGGGCGGCCGAGACACCCATCAACGGCGCCCGCGCCGGCGCGAAGGTCGCCGTGGCGATGCCTGCCGCAGTGGCCTCCAACGCCGGCATCCAATCCGTTCCCGCAAACTCCTGGGGCACGACGATGTAGTAGCCCCATGCCGGCCGGTGCAACGCCCCCGCCTGCTCCAAACGGGCAAGCTGGGGCCGCGGATGTGGATAGGCAACTATGGCGTCCTGAGCGCGAAACGTCCGCAGCGGCATGGCGGCAAGAACACGCGGCACGCCAACCTGCGCCCTGCCATTTCGGGCAGCAGCTGCTGAGACAGCCACGACACCTCCCTCACGACAAGCTGTGTCGGAAGTGTACCTTCTAACGGTCCAGAATCGCATCTCTTAGCAGGCTGGCCTGGCTGTGAGTGCCGAAACGTGATCCACGGCGCTGGGCGACGGCGTCATGGGCCTGCAGCGTCTGGGATGATCTTGTCTGTACCTTCGGATCCTCTTCGACAACCTCGACGCCATCACAGGCGATCTTGAGGTCGGCGCCGTAGTCGTCCTTGGCGAGGCCAGCCTGCGAATCCGCCGACTCTCCCATCGGCAGCGCATAACAACACGCCTGTGGCCACAGCGGCACAGGTGTTGGTTGCGGATCGGGCAGAGGTCGCGGCCGGCGGCACTGTTGCATTGAGGGATCGCGGGCCGGCCCTGCCTATCCAGCCATCGGTACGAGATGGTTGTCCCAGAACGCCGCCAGCCGTGCTCCCGATGCGCCGCCTGAAGTTGCTTGCACGTAGCCCGCCATGGCCTCGATCCACACCATGATCAACCGTAGTGGCACGTACGTGGCACGCGGCCTCTCGAGAGACCCACCGGAAGATCATCTGACAGTCCGTCAGGACATCCAAATCTGCAGGTAGCGGAGGCGGAGGGGAATCGAACCCCCCTGACCGAGGTCCTCGGCCACAACGGTTTTGAAGACCGCGCCGCCCACCAGGACGGATACGCCTCCTCGGAGAACGGTTCCATTCTATCGGTGCTGCTCAGTGCGAGAATCATGCCATTGACCTGCGGATCTGCTACTCAATCAGGAAGCAGGCCGTGTCGCGGCGACTGCGAGCGGGATGCCACCAACCGCCGCTTGGCGCCACTGTTTACCATGATCGCGGCCATACAGGCGCCATAAGAGAGCGCCGGATGTCGCCTGCACGACGAGCCAGGGTGTTCCCAAACCGGGAGCAGCAAGGTGGGGGCGTCCGACCGCCGGGGTCATGCCCGACCCCGGTCTGCCCAAGCCCTAAGTGGTCGAGACGAAGGCGAGGCCCACTTCTCTAGGTCGCGCTCGATGAGCTCCTGTAGATCGAGCATGTGCTTCGACGCCACCAGCGGTTCGAGACCGCCACCCTTCGATTTGTTCCCTCGGTGCGGACCCAAGCGCAGGGCGCATTCCGTCGCGCGGACACGCCACCACGAGCTCGTAAGAACGTGCACCCACCCATTCCTGTGTTCTGGGGCGGTCACCCGGCAAGGGCCCCGCCGAACCGGAACGGGTCGGCTTCTCCCAACGAGGCGCGCACAGTGCCGGCTCGGGAAGTCCGCCACCGCGTCGAAGGGTCGAAGGGTCGCACCGGGTTGCTGCTGCGTTCGAGATGTGTTTGGTCGTAGATCGCCTTGGAGGTGTCCGCCCGACCATGGCCCGATGGTTGCCCGCTGGGCAGCTGGCTCATCGCGGCAGAAGCGGACGTGCACCAGCTGTGCCCCTGACGGCATCACAATGCTGCACGGCGAAGCCGGGCAGCCGACAGTCCCGCTGCGGAGCGTTGCCGGGACCCCGTCCCGGCCGTACCGTCGCCGCTGATGGGGACTAGCGACCGCTCTGAGTACTGGGCGCTGCCGGAGGCCGATGGGCGGCACCTCGCCAGCGTCGAGCTCGCCGCAGCACTCGCGGAAGTGCTGCCGGTCGCGTTCTTTCTCGAGGTGTCAGAGCTCGAGGGGCACTACGACACGCTCTGGCTCAACCTCATTCCGCACCGCGGTCTGCTCCCGAACGGCCCCCACATCAAGATCATCCGCCAGGGACGGGTGTGGATCCACGGCGACAGCAAATCCACGCCGACTTGCGATCCCGTCGACGCGCTCGCCCCCGTCAGCCGCGGCGGCGACCCGCACGAACAGGCCGCGCGCATTGCGGACGCACTTGGCCATGGCGATGTACCCACGCCGGGCGCTGCCCGGCACGCCCTGCGGTTCATGCACGAGATCCTGCGATACGCGGTGCAGCAGGACGCCCGCGTCCCGTGGTGTTGGCGCTCCGCAAGTGCCCACGGCCCGGACAACCACGCCCGCAACGACCTGTACGCGCAGGTCCCCGCGGCACGCAGGGCGGCCGCAGGCGCCGACCCGCTCGAGCAACGGTTCTGGTTCCTCATTCGCGGCGACACCGCCGCGCTCGCCCTCGACGTCTCAGCGGATACCCCTGCGGTGCTCTTCGCCGACACGATGCTGCCGGGGCTCGGCAAGTCGTCGCACACGCACGCTCTGAAGGCGGTGCGCGCAGCGCTGCCCAAGTACGGGGCCACGCTGCCCGCGCAGATCGGCGGCGCCGAGCTGTCGACGATGCCGACGGCCCGCAAGGCGTACGCGACGATCGCGCAGCAGATCGCGGTGACCGTCGCGGGGGGCCCGGTCAGCCCGTTCGGGGTACCCCGCCGCCTCACCAGCTTCGCAAGCTGGTTCACCGTTGGGCCCGAGCACCTCATCGTCGTCATGGGCCCGCATGAGGACCCGCACGACGCCGTGACACTCCTCGCGTACGCCCTTGCATGGCAGAGCCAGCGGACCCTGCACCTCGTGCTACCGCCCGGCTTCGCCGACCCGGTGCTGCGGCTGCTGCCATGGATCCGCACCCCTGTCCGGGTCCACCTCAGCACCCCGGAAGGCATCCGGACGCTGACCGTACCGGCACGCGACGAGGTCCTCACGTCCGCCCGGGCGCTACCTGAGCGCAGCATCGGCGAGCACAAACTCGCTGACCGGGCCGAGTGGCTAGACCCGCTGCTGCGCGCGGTCCAGCCGCTTGGGCTGACCGCACAGCACCGCCCGACGTACCAGTTATGGACGCACTCCGGTCGCAGCGTCCTTCAGGCAAGCCGAACGAGAAGCGGCGACCTTGCTGTGCGGGCAGGCATCAACTACACAAAACCAGGGCCAGGAAAGCCGGCGCCGGAGAAGCTCACCCTGACCGGCCCCGTCACCGACGAGAACCTGGCGGTCCTGGTCCCAGCCATCTCCGGCGCCGTCGCGGCGCGCGAAGAACGCGTCGATGACGACGACCGGGAGCACCAGCTGCAGGCGGCGCTCGCTGCGCACAAACTGCCCGGCGTCGACGCGCTCTTCTTCCACCGTGAGTACCCGGCATGGCGTTCGCGGCGCCGGCCGGGCTTCATCGACTTCCTTGCCGCGACCCCCGGCGGCGACCTCGACGTCATCGAAACCAAGATCGGCGGCGACTGCGCCGTGGCGCTGCAGGCTCTGGAGTACTGGATCTGGGCGTGCGCGAACACGACTGCCGTTCGCGGCCGCGGCGGCTGGCCGACCGATCCGGCCGGCAGCAGGCACCGCATGACCCTCGTGCTCGCGAAGGACGCGAAGGGCCGCGCCTACGACCGTTATCTCTACGGCGTGCTTGAGGCGATCGCCGGCGACGTTCCATGGCGAGTGCTGATCGCCGAGTTGCCCACCGCCGCCACAACCACCACCGCTGCCGCTGCTCACGGATCCGCCGGCAACCTGATGCCCGATGCCGTCCCGAACCCGCCGACGATCACGCACCTGGCTTCGTCACAGACGCCGCAGCCATTGCTCGCCGGCACGCACGGAGAGCCGCCGTGCGCCCCTCCGCGGTGGGTCGCCGTCACCAGCAGCGCGCTCCCCAACGGCGACGCGCCCATCGCAGCTGTGACGAGCACGTGAGAGCGGACTACCACCGCGGCGCCGACGCAGCGTTCGGACCCGAGGCCCTAGCGGAATACCACGACCTCAAGGAAAGGGGCCTCCTCCACAAGTACGTCCTGCACCGCCGTTCCAGTCAGGCGTTCGCGCTCAACCTGTTCGCGCCGCTTGGCGACGCTGGCTTGCGCGCCGTCCTAACCGACCTGGACATCGACAGCCCCGCCAAGATCACCTGGACGTACGAGTGGAGCGCGGCAGACGACGTCCTGCGCGAGGGACGCTCCGGCAGTCCGCACGCCACCCAGATTGACGTACGCATCGACTGCCTTGACGGCGGCGCCAACCGGATCGCCGTCCTGATCGAGGTGAAGTTCACCGAGGACGGCTTCGGTGAGTGCTCGGCTTTCGCCAGCGGCGCGAACCCGTGGCGCGATGTATGCCGCACCCCGGGACTGTTCGGTGAGCAGCCGGAACGCTGCTGGATGCTGCGCAATCACACACGCAACCCGGCGATGCGCACACGCGCGTACGCCGACCTACTCGCCGACCGGCAGGTCAGTGCGCCGCCGCCAGTGGCCGACGACGGCGGCTGCTGGGTCCGCCGCAGCCGCTCCCAGCCGATGCGGAACCTCGCGCTCGCTGAGTACCTCATTAGCAGTCACCAGGCCGATCGGGTCGTATGGGCACTCGTCGCGCCTGCCGGTCATCAGCACGTGTGGACCCAGCTCAACGAAGTCCGCCAGGTCTTCCCGTCCACCGCTGTTGTGAAGGTTTTGGGGGTGACGGCTGAGAGGGTCGCTCGGGCGCACCCGGACGCCGGCTCTGCAATGCAGCGTCGCTACCCGGTCCTGCAGTTCGACGCGCGACCCACGAATGACCGTTGAGAAGGGCGCGATCACGCGGTAGACGAGTGCGTCTCGTTGGCAATGGCTCAATCGGCATCTGCGAGACGCACAGGGCGACAGTGACGCGAGGCGCGTCTGATCTCTGTCCCGCGGGCTACGGCGCGTCTGCGACTTCCCTGACTTGGTCCGCGCCGAATGCATCGCACGACACCTCTGCCGAGCCCATAGGCATCCCGGCACCCAGGCCTTTGGTGAAGAACACCATGTCGATGACCTTCGCCCTCGTGTAGCGGCGTTTGCTGTCGGCCCCTGTTGCGAAGTCGATGGTGGGGACTCGGTACGCGTCGATCGCGTCCGCGTTGGCTCGGTAATACTCCTCCAAGCCAGCAAGGGACTTGGGCCCGAACGTCGCTGCCCCGAAGGCGACACGGAAGTAGCGGTCGTAGGCAGGAATACAGCCGAAGACCCCGAGCATCGTCTTTGTGATGAGCGTCTGTGATTGGCCGCCCGGCAGGCTTGCGCGCAACTCTCGGTAGACCCTGTTGAGCGCCGCTTGGACGGGTGGGCTGTAGTCGTCAGCATCTGCCCGCCACACCGCTTCCGGTGCAGCGGCCACTACGCGGACGGCTGCCCCCAGACTCTTGGCGCTGTGCTGCAGTAGGGCTGCCTTGCCCCGGAACATGCCCCAGCTAGCGAGATAGAAGCCGAGTTGTAAGCAAGACATCTCGAGTTGGCCGCCCTCTGTCAGAGCGGGGAGGCGGCATTCGTCGTGGAACGACTGGAAGTAGTTGAAGCAGTAGTCGAAGGATGCGTAGCGGGCGGTGTCTCGGCGACCCTGCAAGTACCGGCGGGCGTGGAGGGTGATGTCGACGCCATCGCGCAGGGCTGCAACGTCTTGACGGGCGCGATGTGGCACCACGCCAGCGTAGGTCGATCCACCTCGCGGCATGAGCGGTTCTGTCCGTAGAGCCCGGCCAAGGGGCCAACTAACCAGCCGGTGGCTGCCGTGCCTCCCGTCGGACGGATGCCACAAGCCGCGCCAGACGTGACCGATTCGGATGAACGAGTCCTGCGGGACGCTGTGCCGGGACTGCTCATAGTTCCTCACGATGAAGCGCGAGGACACGGCGTTCAGGTGAGGTCAGGAAGGAAGCAGGCCAGAGAGACGCCAGGGCGGATTAGTCAGCCGGCGCAGCCCATTGCGGAGACGCCACCGCCGGGACCACCTGACCCGGAACTACTGAAGCGGCCGATGGCAACCGCCGCAACCCCGTCCCGCGGGCGGGTCAGAACCGCTGGCGGATGTAGTCCGACATCGCCCTGCCCGAAAGCCATTCGGTCGCGTTACCCAGCCGGACATAGAACCCCTCCGCGTCCGACACACCCTTCTTCGCCGCGACGAACACCGGGTCGGCCGCCAGCCCGCAGTGCAGCGCCACCACCCGCCGGCCGTCAACCACATGCCACTCGAGCCGAACCTTCACCGCCGCCGGCATCCCCAAGGAGTGGGCAAGCATCTTCAACAGCCAGCGCTCGTAGGCATCAGCCGTCGGCGGGCTCACGCTCCCGAACTCTCGCTCCAGACCTACAACCGTCCCGTGATCGGCCACCCCCACCAGCACCGTCCCGCCGTCGGCGTTCAGCATCCCGGCAACTGACTTGGCCACGGCATGCTCGAGCGCCGCCATCTTCGCCCCGTCCGGGACCGACAACCGGGCGCTCGCCTTGCGTTCCAGATGCAGCCCCTCCTCCTGCGCGAGCAGCCCGGCGACATCCGTGCCTCCTGCGGCCGTGCCCGGAACAGCGGCGGCGGTCGGCGGCGTGACCGGGCCGGCCTGCCAAGCGAGCTCCTCGCGGCTACGCGTATGCATCGCCGACAGCACATTCGAAAGCCAGCGGGCGTTGTCCGGACAGGCGTCGACGTTCAGGTCATGGCTGAAGTTCGCGGCCAGCAGCACCGCATGCCCGGCACCCCGCTTGAGGACCGACGCCCAGAACCACGGATCCGGTCCGTTCATCCGGGTGTCGCCCATGCTGGCCGACCAGTTCGAGCTCGCCAGCGGCTCGGCTGCCAGAGTGTGCAGCGCCGCCGGCGCGGAGACGACTAGGCTGTCCACCCCGTGAAAGCATTCCTTCACCCATCCCGACACCAGCTGCTCGGACGCATGCATGCGCCACGAGCCGCGGAAAGCGTCACCTCGCGCGCCTTCATCGAGCAGGTACTCCGGATGGCCGGAGTCGGTCATCACATACGTCACGCCGAACGCCTGCTCGAACTCGGCCGTGATGGCGCCGCGCCCGACAACGTCGCGGTTCATGTCGGCCAGGACCACCTGCCCGCCGGCGCGCACGAACCGGTCCAGCGCATCCGGCGGAACCTTCCACTCTCCGCCGGAGACCGTCAGCGCGCCCTCGATGAACACCGCGTCGAAGCCGGCCAGCTCGTCGAGATCGACCAGCTCGTCCCGCAGCCGCTCCAGCCAGTCGGGCAGCGCCGAGACGTCGGCGACCTGGCTGCGGAGCACCACCTCGTTCTCCAGCGCCAAATGGCGGACCAGGCTTCGGCCGATGAAGGAGTCCGGCTCCACCGTGTAGCGCTTCCTCAAATACAGCAGCCGCACGAACCCGGACCTCCCGACACACGTCATTGATGAAGCCTGCTGCAGCCATCCAACACGGCCGACCCACCGCCCAGGAGACCGGGCACAGGCGTGGTAGTCGGTCGACGACTGTCGGCGCGGTGGCTTATTCAGGCAATGGGAGGTAACCAGCGCCGTAACGCGTCGCGGCATGAGCGGACGTTTCCCGGAACAACGTGAACGCGACCCGCGCACGACTGAGGCGAGACCATCGTTCGCGGTCATGGCGCGCGGCGCTTACACAACCCGTGCTAGTCCGGCGTTGCCCGTGCCGCGCTCTCCCGATCACCTCGCCTGTCCTGGCGGTCACGGTCGTTCCAGCGTTCGTCGAACGCAGCTTGCATTTCAGACTTGATGTCCTTCAGGAGGTCGATCGTCTGTGAGTCCTTTTGTATCGGCTTCTCACCGCGCCTCGTCTTGGCGGTCAATCCGGCGATGCGCTTGTCTAGGACGCTCATCGCTACGTCCTCTGCATCGGCGTACTTCGGACGCGTGAGCCGCTCCAACACCACGTCGCCAATCGCGTCTCGAAAGGCATCGACAGCCGAGACCACGGCATCGGCTGCCTTGCCACGTACACGCACACCTCGCGACGGATCCATCTAGCGATGCTAGAGCCCGGGTTGCAGGGCCCGGTGCCCGAGGGGACACCGCCGCGACGCGACGACCGAACGAACCGGGCGGGGAGGCGTACGCGGTGCTCGGGTCTTTCGCGGGCAAGCGCGCTGCCGTGCTTGCAGGAGACGTGGCGGCACGCCGAGAGTGCGACAAGTGATGGCCCCCGTAGCAGACAGCCGACTGCGGCCCCCACCAACACAGACCCATCGGCGGTAGCACAATTCGCGGCATGAGCGGACGAGCCAGTCGGCAGGACCTTCTTCGCCACTTCTGCGCGCCGACCGGCCTTTGTTGATGTCATAGGCCTGTATGGACGAGAAGGACGACCCGCTGCGGGGACTAAGCCAGCAAGAGCGCTTCGCTTGTCTGGTTGCTGAACACGTGCTCGGCGCGAGGGCGCGCGCCTGGGATACCGACGGCCGACAAGCAGCTGTGGATGCGGTGTTGACGCTGGCCGATGGGCGCCGCGCCTCATTTGAGGTCACGTCCCTGGCAGCGCCTGGAGCTCTGCAAACCGACAGCCTTTTGCATCGCGATGGGTACGCCTGGCCATGTCCGGGGCGCTGGTGGTGGACAATCCAGGTGGGGGACGTTCGCGATCTCCCCCGCTTACGCGAGGTCTACGAAGGCATCGCTTTGCGTTGCGAGGCCGCGGGCGCAACGCGCCCCGAACAATTGCGTTGGGGTCTCCACGAACGAGATCCTGATCTCCGCTGGCTCGTGGAGGAGTCATCCTCGGACATGGTCGGGCACCCGGATGTGCCATGCAGAGAAGGTGATCTTGTCCGAGATGCAATGGTAATGCCGTCTGGCCGGGGTGGCGGAGTAGACACTGGACTCACCGGCCTTCGTCAGGCTCTGTTGGACGCTTTCGACGAGCCCCATATTGTCAGGCGCATTCAGAAGGTGGCTGCGAGCGCGGGCGATGAACGGCACTTATTCATTGCTGTCCACTGGAGCGCGCTGCCATTTTCCGTCGCGTACGGCTTGTGGACCGGTGACGCGTTACCCCCGGACGCGCCCCCGCTCCCGTTCGGCGTGACACATCTATGGCTCGCAGGTCTTGGCCAGCGTGTGCTGCTTGGTGACGCGGACGGATGGCAGCAGCACTGGCTACCCGATCACGGGAAGCCAGACGGCGAGGAAACCCGCTTGTAGTCGTGGGGGCCCAGCTGCCCGCCGCAACGACCACCGCGGAAAGTGGGCAACCAGCAACGGTGCGGCCGGCGGCAGATGAGTGCGTCGTCGACGCCGCGGTCAGTTTCGCAGTAGCGGACACCCGGCTCAGCTCACCCCGCCCACGATCGGTAGCAGGACGCCGGCTTAGCCAGCAGCGGCGAGCGCGAGGATTCGCGACGCGTACGAAAGGAGGACTTTGAACTGGGCGATGGCGTACTCGGTGTCCAAATGATCGACGGGGAACTCTCCGGGCGTGGGGCCGACCACGGCGACGTGCCGCCCGAGATGCAGGTAGTCGCCGACCTCCATGGTCGCGCCACTGCCATCACCGGGCTTGCGCCGCTGCGCGCAGGGAATAGGAGGTGAGAGCGCGCTGACTGCGGGAGGGGCGATGGAGCAAGCACCGGCTCTGGGCTGGGGCACGGCGCTGAGGCGGCGCTTGTCGCAGGTGGTTACGAGGGCCCGCGAGCGCGAGCCGCGCCTTGCGGACATGCTGCGCGACGCTGAGGTCCCCGAGGACTGGCGCAGCCTCCCTCCCATGCCGGTGTCTGAGGACCAAGTAGACGCGCCCTCCGGGGAAAGCTGGGGTGACGAGGAGGCAGGCTTTCCTCGCGTCAAGCGAGCCGCCAGGCGAGTCTTCGTCCAGCAGGACTGGGACGATGCGCGTTACCCGATGGAAGTGGACGGCCCGCGCAGGGACGCGCGTCGCAGGCACCTGGAGCAACGCAGCCTCGACGAAACGGCATTCGGTGCCGCCGCCGGTGGCCTGCAGGACCCGGAAGGGAAGCCGCTCTCTCTGTCGTCGGCCGAAGCGACTCAGCTGATTAGGTCAGTTCGCTGGGTTAGCGACGAGGTGATGCGCAGGCTCGAGCGAGACCCGCAGCTTTTACACTCCCTTGATGGGCGAGTCTTCGAACAGGTTCTCGCGGAGTTGTTCGACAGGAAAGGTTTTGACGTAAATCTTACGGCGGCGACCAGGGATGGCGGCTACGACCTAGCAATCGCTCGGAGCAGTGAACTCGGGTCGCTGTTGTACCTCGTGGAGGCCAAGCGATGGTCGAAGCCTGTGGGCGTCCCCGTGGTACGTGCGCTCTGGGGCGAGGTGGTGCACCGAGGGGCGACCGGAGGGCTCGTCGTCACTACCTCCCGCTTCACGCAAGATGCGATCAGCCTCCAGCGGGATCTGCACACCCGCCTCGCCCTGCACGACTACAACGTCGTAGCGGCCTGGCTCAGCGGTAATGGCCGACTCCTGCCCACGAGCGCATCCAGATGGGAACCTGTCACGTCCGGGAGGCCCTAGGGACCCAGGTGCCACGCGCAATTGAGCTTTCATGTGGCCAGACGAAAACTCTCGTCTGCGGTGGTGATCTCGCAGTCGACCGGCCGCTAGGGGCGGATTTGGCTGCTGGCGCCGCGCCACAGGAGCGCGGTCAGCGGCATGAGCGGACGCCTCAGAAGCGTGATTCATCGGTCGCTGACACCCCTATCCGGACCTCGTTGGCAGGAGCCACGAACCTCCAGCGTCACCCGGCGGACGAACCTCTCAGGGTCGACGATTGAGCGGCGGATGCTCGCTGGTGCGACCGGCTCGTGAGTCACGTTCCGACTCCGTGCGCGGCCGACCCTTCACTCTGCTTGCGGCGCGGATCAGCTTTGACGCCGAGCCCGACGATCTCCGCGGTCGCCGGCAAATTCCGTAGGCGCCCTGCGAGCTCCTTGGACCGCGGTGCCCAGAGGTTTACGTCGAACTCCATAGGCCGGTGTGGCACCGGTGTGGGGTCCCAGACGTGTCTGACGTGCCGGACCCGCCCATCGACGATCCAGCGGATGACGTCGCGGCACCACTCGATCTCGTACAGGTGCACCTCGGCTGACGCGTCGAAGCCGAGGTCGACGACCGCGGGCGTGCCTCGGTACCCGTACTCGAGGCGGTCGCCTTCGCAGCCGGGGTTGAAGTACACGTTCGTGAGCATCCGCGTCGGGTCGCGACCAAGAATCTCAATGTCGATCTCCTGACGCGGACTGCTCCTGTGCAGGAACACCCCGGTCACAGTCCCTTCGGCGCTGCTCGCTCGCAGTCCAGCGCTGAACCGACCGTAGAGATACCGGCGCGCCGAAGCGATCGCGCCAGACGCGTAACGCCGGACCAGCGACGGATCCTCATCGAGCTGCAGCAGGACCCCATCGGCGGTCGGGCAGACGCGATCGGGTGTGAACAAGGCGAGGTTCCCTGGGAAGGTGTCGTCGCGGCGCACGAAGTCGCCGACATCCAGCAGATCGCCCGCGGGCCGCAGCGTTTCCGTGCCGGCGACCCACCCTGCTGATGTGGCTGCGACGGCACAACTGTGCGCAGCCTGGGCTCCGGCCGCACAGCCGAGCGGAGCGCCTGACGGATCAGCGAAGGCGAGCGGGGAACCGACCCCTCGGGGCAGGATCCACGGTGACCGGTCCGACCGCCACCACCGCGCAACTAGCGCTGCTCCGTTGTCGTCGAACGCGAGGTTCCGCGGCGCCCGATCGGGGACTCTCGGGTACTGGTGCGCCGGGTAGTGCGCGCTGACTAGGTTGACCATTTGCTGCCAAGGGTCGGGATGGTCCGCGGACAGTACGAGCACGCTCGAGGGGTCCTGCTGCCGCAGCTCGGCAACCACGGCCGCTATCCCTTCGTCGAGGACTGGCCCGGCGGCGCGGACCGTCAGGACGAACTTCGTAGCAGGCCGAGCCCGCTGCACCGCCGTCCATGTCTCGGGGCCCAACCCCCGAATGTTGACGTGGGCATCGAACGCCGTCGAGCCGTCCATGACGGCCTCGAGCATCGCTGCGGGCGGGTTCGCGATGTCTTGACAGCAGCGGTAACCGAGCATCGACAGCGCCTCGGCGGCAGCACCATGACCCGACCCGGCTTCCCCGTGCACGATCACGGGAACCGGGCGCCTGCCGGACCGGACCATGAGGGGCCGTTCCCGGGTGATCGAACCGAGCTCGGCCAGGACGGGCAGGACCGAGTACAGGTTCGACGAGGCGACACCGGACCGTTGGCGGATCAGTGGCCGCCTCACCGCGTGCACGTTCAGGTCCGCAAAACGGTGGTTGATCCAGAGATCGACTGGTCCGACAACCGGGAGGCTGTCGAGAAGGCACCGGGCGCCGCGGCGGGTGAGCACGTAGCCGGAGAGCTGCCACAGACCGGTGACCGGGTCAAACACGCGGCCGCGTGCGCCACGTCTTACCCCCTCGCCGGGCGCCTGCTTGTAGGACAGGTACAGGACGTCGAAGTCACTGACTTCGTCGTCAAGCTGGGTGGCGACGCCGTCGAGGCCCAGCCCGAACCCGCGAGCGAAGAAGACGTCGTCCTCGAGGACGAGTGCGCGCTGGACGTCCTGCTCGGCGACGCGGCGCCACACCTGGACATGTGACAGCGCGACGGCGACTTCTTGCCGGGTCATGCGAATGCGGCGGGTGCCGAGGTCGTCGCGGGCGGCCAGTAGCGGGTCAGGGTGGACGAACAGCTGGTCGGCCAGCGTGTACGTCCTGGCGACGTCCGGGTGCGCGTCAAGGTCCTCCTCGGAGTACTGGCGCGCGTCCACGGCGCTGAACCGGCGAGTGACCTCGATGAGCCGTCCCTCCGGTGTGCGGATCCGGCTGAGCTCACGTGCCATCCGGTCCCAGCGGCGGGCCTCACGGTCGAGGTTGATTACGTGGATTCGTCCGATCCAGCCGTCGCGCCCGATGCTGGTCGTCCGCGGCGAGGACAGGCGCCTGGTCGCGTGCCGGGCATGACCCGCAGCCCGCTCGACGACGCGGTCGAGCGGGGGTCTGTGCCAGTCGACGTTCATGGAGCCACGGCCGAGGGTGGGCACACCCGCTCGGTTCCGTTCCATCGCCGCCAATTTCGCGCGTCGTCGCGGTACGAGAGGGGGTATCGGCTGACGGCGACGGCGTCCCAGTCGAGCCAGCGAACGTCCAGGCGGTTTCCCGTCCGGGCGAGTTCGACGCTGTGGGCGACGAGCGCGGCGGTCAGGTTCCCAGGGCCGGTCGTCGCCTGGATGTCCCAGCCTCCATCACTGCTGGCGGCGAGCTCGATGTGTCTGAGGGCTTGTTCGAGGGCGGCGATCAGGACGGGGTGGTCAGGAGGCGCGGCGATCGGGGCGTTGTTCGCGTAGAACGTCCAGTGCGCGCTCTGGGCCGGGGAAGCATGGAGGAACACACGTTGTGGGACCATCGCGTTGGTCTCCTGGTCGTAGCACAGCGGCTGCAGCTGCAGCTGGCTAGGGGCGAGGAAGCCGTTGGGGAGCTCGCCCACGCGCGCGTCGTCGGCGTCGACGTACACGCCGCCGCTAGCGACGAGGTAGCAGAGTCGGAACAGGTCCGCACGCATCGCCGGATGCGGGCACGTGTCATACGTGCGCGAGGTCGTCCTTCCGTAGTGCTCGGCGATGAAGCTGCGGGCTTGGTCGTCGTCGAAGAGCAGCAACTCGGCACCAGCTGCTGAGGCGGCGTGGTGCCACGAGTCGAGGCACTCGGCGACGTCGGACGGCGGTCCGCTGGGGTCATGCCAGAACCGCACGATGGTCAGGGATTCGGTATGAGCGGCGCGCGGCGTGCGGGCCTCGCTAGCTCCTTCACCGACTGCGGGGTCAGCCAGCAGGCTGCGGACATGGTCGCTACGACGTGCGTGGTCCTCGGCGAGCGTCCACGCGTCCATTGCGACAGATTCTGCCCGGAGGATAGGCCCCGGTCACGGAACGTACGGCCAGTACTGAGGAGTCGCCACCACGCGGAGGCGCCGGTGAAATTCGCACACCGCGCCGAAGGCGTCGTCCGCGACGACCGATCCACCGGGGAGGAACGAACTCGCCGCCGACCCCGTTCTGCTGACAAGGGTCCGTAGGTGCCCGCTAGCTTCAACGCGCACGACGTCACCTTCGCTCGTCGTTAGATCCGGACGTAACCGACGCCGCGGGTGAGCGATGTCGGAACCTTTCGTCTGACCGGCGGAGCATTACCGCCCGCGCACGGCGACTCATGTTGATCTCCTCCCTGCCGCCCTCGTACCCGCTCCGCCGCGGCGGCGACCTAACTCGGTCCAAGGCCTCGACCTAGGTGCACAACAACTGCGGCCTCGCTGCTACCTGGCCTGGTGGGTGGACTGGCAGCTACCACCGCTGCCGGCGCAGCGCGCCCACATTGAGCTGGCACATCCTGTGGATGCCGGAAGTGCGAAGGCTCAGCCGGCAACGGTCGTCGACGGCATTTCCGGTGGGGCGGCTTTCTACCGGACCCTGCGTCATCGACGGCATTCTCGATGGCCCGCAGCCGACGACATGCGCAGAAATTTCGCGGAAGCAAGTAGGCGTGCCTCCGTACTGTTCCTCATCGTGACGCAATGGAGCCGTGACGACTTCGAACGCAAACTCCTGCCTGAGTCGACGACACTCACCTTGGTCCGAGCATCTGCCTTGATCAGTGGATGGGAGCTCATCAAGACGTCTGTCTACGACGACGTTCGCGGCTTCTTCCTCGAGGGCTTCGACGAGTCGGGCTTCCTCTACGGCGATGAATACAAGACCCACGTCCTAAGCCTGGCGAAACATCCTTTCGACGCGTCCGTCCGATGGCTGGTAAAGATGGACGCGCTCACCGAAGCCCAGGCCGAGGTGCTGCACGAATTACGACAGCACCGAAACGAAGTCGCTCACGAACTTGTGCGGTACGTCGTCGACCCCGGTGTCGAGGTCCGAGTCGACATGCTGCTAGCTGGCCGCGACTGCCTGAAGGCACTCGCTCGCTTCTTTGGCGCAATCACCGCCGAGACGGACCCGGAGTTCGACCGTGTGGACGTCGACTACGACCGCATCGAATCCGGCTCGTCTCTGGTGTACGACCACCTGCTTGCGCTTGCCGGGGTCGACCTGCCGTGACGCAGATGTGAAGTCGTCCGTCTGGGCCGCTCTGCGTCGGCGCCCTCTGGACAATGTCAGGGCGTCGTGAGTCTCACGAGTGGGGCAACCAAGGCCGGTGGGCGGTCTCCGAAAAGAAGCACGACCGTCTTGTGGCGGGCTCGAGTTAGGACCACATAGAGAAGCCGCGACCCTACCTCGAACGGTTCGCGGCTCTCGTGGCCGAACCAGTCGGTGCTACGAAGAACTACGACAGTCGCGTCGGCTTCTCGGCCCTTAGTCTGATAGAGACCCATCAGCTGAACGGGCGCCGTCGGTTCACCGCTTGCCGAGGTGAGAACTGAGGCGCGGCGGTCGGCCACCGCGGCCTCGAGCAGTTCAAGACTTTCGTCCTGAGTCGCACCGCGGCGCATGCTGCTAACCGTGAGTGGTCGTAGTAGACGGGAGGCTTGTTCCCAGAACTTCGCACCCGAGCTGTAGCCGATGGCCTCCAGCGCTCGCTGGGCGGCAACAAGTGCCTCGTCGACCGAGAGCCCCGCCAGGTTTCGACGCAGCTCCTCAAGCCGAGTTTCCAGTGCTGCCGGCAGTTGTTGCTGCCCGAGAAGCATCCACGCCAATTTCGGGACCTGCGCTCCTCGTACCGCACTTGTTATGAAGATGGCTAATCGCTGAAGGACCGCCGTCCATGTGGTCGCACCCAGGGCGTACTCCACCATCGCGTGCTGTACGTCAAGCGCTGCTCCGAGTGACTCTGAGAGCCCGATGGTCTCGTGATCTACAGCCCGACCAAGCAGCTCATCCGATAGAGCTGTGGTCGCGTCGATGTGGTGGCTGAACACTCCGACGCTATGGCCTTCCCCGAGTAGCTGTTGGACGACGGCGGCAACCGCGTCTGATTCCTCATCCAGGGGGAGCTGTGTACGGACCTGGAGCCGGCCCGATTCGAGTGCGGTCGTCACGGCTTCGTGATCGAACTCGCGTCGACGGATAGCCGCCGCCGCGGCAGGAAGCACGCCGCTCGGATCGCGATGCGACGCATCCGGAAGATCGATCTGTCGGCTTCCTTCGAGGGCCATCGCGGCGGCCAGGCGTTCCGGCCCGACCCCCTTCACCCCGGGCAGCGTGCTGTAGATGCACTGGTTGGGATCGCCGAGGAGAAGCAGCCTGCCCTTGCCGCGAATTTTCGTCAGGAGCTCGAACTGCCGGTCGTCGGTGTCTTGAAATTCGTCGCTTACGACGATCGACCACCGCCGCTGCAGCTGCTCGCGGATTGCGGGCACCGCGCACAGCTCTATGGCGCGCGGGAGGAGGTCGTCGTAGAGGAGCCGGCCGGGGACGTTGAAGAGCTTCGCCTCAGCGCTGCTGGCCAAAGTGGGTTCAGCGAGGTCGATCACAGCGCCCCACCGGCGAACGAGACGCCACGCGAAGGAATGGAATGTCGTGATCTCGACACGACCCGCGTAGGGCCCAAGAACTCCGGCCGTCCGGTCCAAGATCTGCGCTACCGAGGATCGCGAGAATGATAGAAACAGCGCTCTCGGGAGCGGCCGCCGCGCCCGCCCATCGATCCCGCCGACCGCGTCAAGTCGTTCTAAGCCTGCCCGCACGGCTGCCGCGGCAGTTGTCGTCTTTCCCGTACCCGCTCCGCCGAGTACAAGGAGGACGGGGTCGTCCGCGTCGATAACCTCCTGCTGCTTGGGAGTCGGCGTGTAACTCATAGGGGCGGGATCTCGAGCAGTACTGGAGTGACCGCCGGCTGGGCTAGTGCATCGAGTACCGCTACCGCCAGCGGCGGGGCAGACCTTGCAGGCAGTGCATCAACGAAGGGCTGGTGCAGTCCCCCCTTCTTCTTGAGCGCATCAGCGACTGTGTCCTCGAGGTCGTTGTCGGAGACAGCTGACACATCGATCCCAAGACCGTAGCTATCGTTGATGCTCTCGAACGCGGTCCGCAGGCTGCTCTTCGACAATCCGCGGACGAGGGCGCGCTCAACCGCCGTCCGTTGCGGCAGGCGGATCACCTGCTCACACAAACTCGTGAGGTCATTTACCAGCTGGGCGTCCGAGCCCGGCTTGTCATTGTCGAGCACGACCTTGACATGAAAGCCAAGCTCGCCAGCGAGCCGAGCTAGCTTGGGCAGCTGCTCCTTTCCTCCATCTCCCACTCCCGCCGGAACCAGCCTGAAGCCCGACGCAGCCGGCGGCGGAGTACCCGAAGCCCGAAGCCGCCTGTCGGCCACGGCGCTGTAGCCCTCAAAGTCATGTGGCCCTTCCAGCAGGGCGACTCCCCGAGCGGTCATCGCTGGTACGAGCATCGAGTGAAGATGGCGCCGCGCGACTCTTTCTTTCCTGTCGGTTGTCCACGGGAGCTGGTGCTGTTGGCGACCCCCGTGGCTGCGCGTCAGCCTCAGCACCTCCTCAGGCTGGAAGGCTCGCACCACTTCAGGCCTACGTGTCGACAACCAGACCTGACCGGTCTTGCGGCGGAGCAGCGCTGCCAGGTATTCCGCGGCGGCAGCGTCGAGATCATCGCCGAAATCGTCGGCGAGCACGACTGCGCCGGGAGCAGACGCTGCCCGGACCGCCTCTGCAGCGGCGAGGACGCCGGCTGCGGTAGAGCCGTGCGACGAAAGCGGCAGCGGCCCGGCTGTGTCGAGCTCAATCGACGGCTGGATGGCGCGCAGTAAGCCGCTCAGCGACCCGTCCTCGGCGACAAAGTGCACGTCATTCTCAGGCGCGGGCCCCTGCATATCGAGCACTCGAGCCGCTCCCTCGGCCAGTACCTCCTTCACCGTGGCCCTCACGGCGCTGCTCTGCGAGAGCCTGTCGGTAGCGGACGACACATCAGTGGCCGAATCCTCGAGCGACGTGAGAAGTCCCTGCTCGTCGACCTCGGCAGCCAGCTTGCGGAACACGCCCTCCGCACGAAGCTGAAGCGGGGCCCCATTTGTCGTGACCACTACGGGAAGCAGGTCGCGCTCGGCTCGGGAAGCCCGCACATTGGAGAGCGGATAGTCGACCCAGTGCTCAGCGGTTCCGGTCACGTCGTCATAGCGAAGGTGGTAGCAGAGGCGTAACCCCATCTCGGCACCATTCGCGTTGACCGAGGTTGCGGGCAGGCCTGTCTCCGGGGTGAGCGGCTCTAGTCGATCGTTGAGGTCTTGTGAAAGAGCCGGGTCGAGATCGAGCAGTGACACCTCGACCTCGGTCAATTCGGTGGCGCTGCCTGCAGCGGCAAAAGGGCGGAAGACGTCGAGATCGTTAGGCCGCGCCGTCGTGCTCCGAGGTTCTAGCACGCGACGTAACCCTGTGATCAGATCGGAGCGCCCGGCTCGCGGCTCGCCAACCACGACGACGTCAGCGTCCGGGACAATCTCAGCTTGTTCGAAACCCCGGAAGCGCTGCAGTCGCACCCTTGCGACTCGCATTGACGATCGTCCTCTCTGCCGTCTTGGTGAAGCTAGCTCTGCATCCGGACTGCACCCAATGTCTTGGACTCTTGCTATTCAGCCGGTGGCAAAGAGGCAGGGACTGCTACTACAGGGTCTCGCCGTCCACCTCGAGGCGGGCAATGGTCGAGACTTACAAGCGTTGCTGTGGGTCCCAGCGATCCGGATCTGCGCCCGAGCTGACACCGTGCTCGAAGATCCCATCTGGCGGCGCTGGATCGATGCCAGGCGACCAACAAGGGCAACGGTGGGGTTCGCGTTCACGCAAGAATTCTACGGGCGCGCCAGCGGACTGCTTAGCCCTGATCCACCGTGGATCTTGGGGTGTTGAGCGTGCCGTAACGCCGAGATGCCCTTGTGCAGCAAGAGAATCAGAGCTGTCTAGGAACCGATTCTGGCTGTCACGAAGGGCATCTCGAGGATGCAACTATCTCACGTCGCTCCGGTTCGCCGCGCGGTGTTCGACGATCCGAATTTGGTGTCGGCCGCCGGACTCGTTCCGGTGCTGGGGTTGGCGCACCGTGCCGGCTTTGGCGATCTGGCAGGCGAGCAGCTGAGCGTTCCGGGCGGAGCGGGCTGTGCGGCCGGGTTGAAGGTGTCGGCGCTGGTGGCCGGGATGATCGCCGGCGCGGACTCGATCGACGACATGGATCTGCTACGCCACGGCGGAATGAGCCGCCTGTTCGACGGGGTCCGGGCACCGTCGACGCTGGGCACGTTCCTGCGCGCCTTCACCTTCGGTCACGTGCGGCAGCTCGACGCCGTCGCGGCCCGGTTCACCGCCGCCCTGGCCCGCCACGCGCCGCTGGTCGCTACCGCGGCCGAGGTGAGCTTCCTCGACATTGACGACACCGTGCGGGCCACGTTCGGCTACGCCAAGCAGGGCGCCGGCTACGGCTACTCCGGCGTCAAAGGCCTCAACGCGCTGCTCGCCACGGTCAGCACCGCGACGACCGCGCCGGTGATCGTCGCGACCAGGCTGCGTAAAGGGTCGGCGAACTCGGCCCGCGGCGCGGCCCGGCTGGCCGCCGACGCCATCAAGACCACCCGGTCGTGCGGCGTGGCCGGGCTGCTGGTGCTGCGCGGTGACAGCGCCTACTACACCCATGACGTCATCGCCGCGGCCCGCCGCCACGGCGTGCGGTTTTCCATCACCGCCCGCAAGAACAAGGCTGTCACCGCCGCGATCGGGGCGATACCCGACGACGCGTGGACGACGATCCGCTACCCGCGTGCGGTGTTCGACGAACAACTGGGCCAGTGGGTCAGCGACGCCGAAGTCGCCGAAGTACCGTTCACCGCCTTCACCTCCCGAGCCACCAAGAACCAGGTCACCGGCCGGCTGATCGTGCGCCGCGTCCGGGACCAGAATCCCGACCATGTTGCGGTGAACGCGCAAGGCGAGTTGTTTCGCGTCTGGCGCCACCATGCGGTCTTCACCGACACACCCCGCCCAATGCTCACCGCCGAGGCCGACCACCGCCGCCACGCGATCATCGAGCAGGTCATCGCCGACCTCAAGAACGGGCCGCTGGCACACCTGCCCTGCGCATCATTCGCCGCCAACTCAGCCTGGCTCGTCCTCGCCGCGATGGCGTTCAACCTGCTGCGCGCCGCCGGCAGCCTCGCCACCGCCATGCACGCCAAAGCCACCACTGCGACGCTGCGCGCACAGCTGATCAACGTTCCCGCCAGAGTGGCCACCTCAGGTCGGCGCACCACCTTGCACCTACCGACCAATTGGCCCTGGGCGAAGGGATGGCAGCGCTTGTTCACCGCCGCGACCGGACCACCAGCAGCGGCCTGAACCGCCCACGCCGCCAGGCCCGAACCGAACACAAAGTGGAAACGCCGAGCAGATCGGCAGCCCACCCACGCCCCCGCCAGCAACCAGCCAAACGAAGATCAATAAAGAGCGATCACCCGGCTACACGGTGGATCGGGGCTTAGGCGCCGCGGCCCCTACGGCTGCCCTGTAGACGAGAGGAATGTTCCCGATGATGCGGTTGAGCTGCGGCCTATTGTGCGCTGATAACCAAGTGCGGACGGCCTTTGCCTCAGCCATAATGCTGCCCGTACAAAGGCCGAACAGCGTCGACGAGTACGGCCTCCCTGTCGGGGTTCTGTGCCCGCACCCGAACGAGTTCTACTGCGCCATTGGCCGGGTGGTGTGCGTATGCGCGGTACTGGAGGACAAGGTGACAACGCTTCGGCACACCCTCGAGCGTGCCGGTTAGGGCAGCTTCACGCACGAGTCCGCAAGCGCCCAGATCCGCGTTGCGCTCAAGCTTTCCCGCACACTCCCCGAACCCGGACCAGAGAAGATAGGCGTGTTCTGCGACAGGGCCAAGGCGGTGTTCGACCGCCGCAATGAACTTGTGCATAGTTCGTTTCCCGCTCAGCCCGACGGCAGGCTCTGGGGTCACCGGCCGATGAGGGACAAGGCCATTACCGACGGCAGTTCCGCAACCGTGGAAACGACGATGGATGAGCTACGCGCGTTCGTCAGCGAGGCTGCCCGGCTGGTGTTGGAGTTCAACGACGTTCACGCGTTCGCTGGTTTGCGCAGCGCCGTCGAAAGCTAGCTTCGCCGCCAGCAGCGAGTCGATGCAAACGGTGGTCCGCGGCGCCCGTCGCGGGCTCTCAGGCCGATGGCGTTTCACTCATCGACAGAACCGGATGTAACCGACCACGTCGCTGTGGCTTCGAGCCCACCGGATCGAGCGCTGTACCCGCGGTGGGCGACGCCGGACGGCGCCACGACCCTCGCTAGCCCGTGACGCCCGCGGGCCGCAGCTGACCCGACGGCCACGCATGGCGCAGCCGTCACCGGACTCGCCGCAGCGGCGTACTGGCTACTTGACGTCCTCCAGAGCGTCCGGACCAGTCCATACGCCAACAACGGCGGACTGGAAGAGGAAACATGATCAACAGCAGGCGCATCCTTCAGCGGCACTTCTTCGCCATCACCGACATGGCCACAGGGGAAGCGCAGCCTTTGCCGCTCCTCAGCTTCCTGCGCCACGCATCGAGCGACTACGACCATTGGGCCTGCGCAGTGGACTACCTCGCCGATTCGATGTTCCTCATGGTCCAGAACTTCGCCGACCAGAACTGGGTAGACGCCGTCACGCTACGCACGACCCCGGACGGCGTCACGGTCCTCAACGCTCTCATCGACAGCCTCGACAGCCCCGACTGCGCCGATTTTGTTCTCCGGGTCATGCTCTCCTTTCTCGGCGGATGCGACGCGGAACGCCGACTGCTGCTTGGGCTGACCGCCGTTGCCTTCAGCGTTCGTGACAGCGTCGGTTGGCCACTGGTGTAGGCGCTCTCCAACCAGGTCTGTCGCCTCAAACGGCTGGTTGGCCACCCGTGGACGACTCATCCCAAGCCATGACCCGATCCGGGCCTGCCAAATCCGTAAGCACAACGCACCGCCCCGCGCCAACCGCAATGCGTACCAGGGTGTCCAGGCGCGGCGATGTCTCCCGCCAGAGCAGCCGGCGCAGCGTCCAGAGGTCGATCCCCCAAGCGTCGGCCGCTTCCTGGCGCGTCAAATCCAGTTCATTCTCAAGAACCCAAAGCAGCTCTACAGCGAGGACACCGTGCGTCATGGCGGCCCAGCCGTGAATGCTGCTGGTGCGCTCGATGAAAGTCAGCGGCTTGACGTAGGGCTCATGGCTAAGCGTCGGAAATGATGCAGGCTTCCCGTCAGTACGGCGTGCACTGCCGCCGGGCATATCCAACTCGACCCTGAGTCCGAGAGCCCCGCAGACCCGGCTGAAAACGTCGAGGCGGGGCGTCCGCTGGCCAGCCAGCAGATTGCGGATGGTTCCCGGGGAGACTTCGGCTAGGTAGGCCACCTGACGGATGCCGGCCCCTGACGCCGTGAACGCTGCGCCGAGCTCGGCGATGAGGCGGGCGACTTCCTCGTCAACGCCGTCCGCCTTCGACTCCACCGGGGACGCCACGCCTTCCTGTCGGCCGAAATCGGCAAGTGTGCAATGCCTGCGCACGTGTCAAAACGAGGACGCCCGGCAGACTGCTTGAGTCAGGCCCCATAGGCACTCCGCCGGCGGGCTACTGACCGCGGCTCCGGATAGTCCGGGCCGCCTCGCGAACCGGCATCTCGTGGCCGGTTCGCTTGTCAGGAGCCTGCCCTGTCCAGCACCAGAACCCCCGACTCGCCCGCCCGCGTCATCCACTCCTCGACCAGCGACAACTGGTCGGCGCGGCAATCGTCCTTCATCGACCTGAGCCTTGAGTTCGGCCCCCTCCCCGATGCCTGCACTCGGCCGACCGGATGGAACGACGCCGTGTCTCGTCGTCCGTCGAGCGCTGTGACGACGTCATGACTGACGTCGGATGTTCCGCCCAAGACCTGCTCGACCCCGCTCGCAGCCAGAGCATTCTCTGGAAGCTGCTTCAACCTTCAGACGGCGTTGGACGGCGAATCAGCGCGCTCTCGAAGGCGATGACCGGGGACCCGTTGCGCGCCGATTACCTCGCGAGTTGGCTGCTACTTCTCGCAGAGAACGCCCACCGCCTCACCGGAAACGCCGTCGCAGAGGTCTCCGGCGACAGTTGGTTTGAAGAGTCGATGTACAGGCTGCTTGACGCCGCGGAACAGCACCACGTGCTCCAAGACGGCGACGAGCCGGACTTCGTGACGGCCACATTGGCCTGCGCTGCCGCACGCGTCGGACTCGATACCCCGGTGGCGATGCTGGGCGACCTCGAGGCGCCGGAGCGTCTGCACCGCGTGCTGACCGCAGTCGCGCTGATTCGAGTGGCCGCATTGTCCGACGAGCTGGGCGTCCCGCGCCTCGATGCCCTACGTCTCGCGCTTACCGAGTTCTGACACTCGCCCATTCGCATACACCGAGCCCGCCGCACCCATTTCAACGAACTCCTCGCCCCGAAGGTCACGCCACCGACATGTCCGTTCCCAGCACTTGCAGCATCTTTCCCGACTTCAGCACCGTCCGCCCCTTCGCGGCAGAAGCAGAAACCGCCCCCGATGCAGTCCTTGAAACCGTTCTTCGACAGTTGGATGAGTCATACGCCATGCATGGCTGGGACCAGCCCATGCAGCTGTTCGCGCTCACACCGAGCTCCGCCCTGCCGCCGGGACTTCGTAAGCGGGTGACAAGGGAGCTGGGCTATTGCCCTGCAGCCGGGACTCTTCTTGCCTTCGAGGTCGATGTACCGGGTGAGGGTCAGCCTTACCATCTGCTCGCCGCCCGTCGGCTACCCAGCTGGGTGGAGGGCGTGTTGCTTGTCACTGAAGCCTGGGCGTATCCGGACGGTGTTGACCGATCGATTGCTCTCGTGCCGCCGTATGAACACCCACAGCGGGTCGAGTGCCGATTCAGCACGCTCGTCACGCGCGACGGCGCGGTGCTGACCCGGATTACGCGGCGCAACGGTCACAGCAGCGAGACCACCGATGGGTACGGCCGCCAGACCACCGGGCAGCTCATGGACGCGCTGCTGCGGCTCATCGGGTCGCCGACACCACCAAGTTATTTCCATCCGATACACCTGATCGTTGCCAGGATGATGGTCGGCCTGATCGGGTGGGCCGTCGCCACGAAACACGCGCCCAGAACTCCAGCAATCCGCACGCTGGCGCATGGCCTCTTGGGCGCCGGCCGTCACGACCTCGACGAAATACCCATCCCTATCGACGTCACCGGGAGTATCCCGCTCCACGCCGACTCGATGGATCAGTACTTGGCATCGGCGACGAGCGCCGAGTCGAAACTGCACGTCTGGATGGTCGCGTTCTTCGACTCGAATGACTGTTCCTCGTCCGAACCCGAGCCCCTGCTGGAGACCGAGTGGGCGCGGGTCGGCCCGACGTGGGCGGAGATGGCCTTATCCCGACCTGAACTGTCCTGGATGGACGCAGGCATGTACGCCCGGCACGCTTTAGCCCGCTCGGTCGGGTCGGCCACCTTCGACGAGTTGCTGGCGAGCATCGCCGTCGCGTTTGGCGACTGCGAAGCCGAAATGCTGAGCCGGACGCTCACCTCCGTCGGCTACGCGCCTTGGCCGCAGTCCGACCTACCCAGCCCAACGACCCCGACGGCGGCCTGAGCAATCCGCACCACGTCCGGGCAACTCTGAAGAGCGCGCCTTCTGGGAAGGCGGGCGGACACTTCGCCATGCCAGCTGCTCGCCCCCTGTTCGCCCGACGACAGTAGAAACCGGTCAAGACCCAGGCATCCGGTACGACGCGCTGAACGCAGCAGGCGCGACCCGCGAATAGGCCATGTTGGCGTCCCGTGGCCCCGATTGATGAGCGACATAGCCACCCGTTTGTGTGCTTTGGGGCTCTCGCCAGCAAAGGCCGGATGGAACCAAAACGGGTGGCCTCATCCCGACGCGCCGCCGGCACAAAGCTCGAGAAGATGCGCGCACCAATCTTCCTATGCTGGAGAGGCGTTCCCGCTATGCGGCGGCGATCTGATGGAACCCGCGGCGGCTGCTTCCTCCATCGCTGAAGGGGACCACACCGTTGTAACGAGGGTCACCTCGTCGGAAGGTCGCAGCTACTGGCAGCTTCTCGACGATGCGGGACGTTCTAAATCAGCCGAAGGTCCGAACCACTCAGAGTTCACATAGGGCACAACGACCGCTATCCCGTGAGGGGCGGAACGGTCCGGAGGCGTAGACACCGAAGGCCCGACTCACCCCGAGCGGTCATGCGCTGGCCCCGCCATCGCATGAGATACGCGGTGAGCGGGCCTTCGGCGCGTTGCCGCTCAGGTCGCGTTTCTAGTTTGAGCTATTGCGGCAGGGTCAGAGCCCAGGACGTCCGCGCTGCGAGACTGTCCACCCGTACGGATGCCGACAGCGGAAGGCGGGACGCCTCAAGCGGACATCGAGCTCGCCCGCGGGTCCACCGACTCGCCGCCGCACCCCGGGAGCGGAACTATCACTGGTAGCGCCGCCAGGCGAAGCTCGACGTCGTGGACCACCGCTATTCGGGCGACGCGGCGATCGAACAATTGGCATTCGCCAGCGGCGTGGTCAGTTACTTCCCCTTCCACCGATGAGCGAGTGACCAGCCCAGAGCCTGGGAAGTGGTCCGCGCTGGTCTCAAGCGGCCGATGGCCCGCGAAGAGAGTGGCCCTTCGCATGGAGCGCAAGTGGTGTCCGAAACGGGATTCGATGCGCAAGTCGGGTCGGGCGCGGACTGGCCTTTGCCAGTGAACGCACCCTCGGCTGCGGTCCCATCGACCACGGGTCTACCGCTCAGGCTCAACTACCGAGTCGTCGTCAGACTCCGGGGAATCAAGCGAAGAGCCGTCGATGGCTTGCAGGGCAGCCTGCAGATCGATGGCGTGCTTTCCGACCAGCCGGATCCTCTTTTCCTCACCACAAAGCATTACGTCCACCTCGATGCTGCCTCGCGTGCCGACTTCTTGAGTCAGAAGGTCCTCCCTAAGATTCTTGGGCGAGGTTTCGTTGGCATGCCTGTACTTTGCGGCACACGTCGGACATAGCGCGAGGCGGTTCTCGCGCAACTCTCGCTGTGCATAACGCATGAATTGAATTGCTTCGAAATAGTATTCACCGCGCACCTTGAAGGGCATGGCTTCCGTGCAGATTTGGCAAACAAGTACCTCGTCACAGTTCGTGTAGAGCCCGCGGAGGTAGCCACGTGCAGCGCTCAGATGCCCCGGCACTTGAACGCGGACCGACCGTAGCCGTTCCTCAAATCTTGTTTTGGGAGAGTCTTCTGCGGCTGCGGCCGCTCGCTTTGCGCGTCGCTCCGGCGCCAGTGAGGCGTCCTCCGGAAACTCGACCTCCTCTTGGAACTTGTCGAGGAATTCCTTGAATTTATTTGGATCTTTCTTGCGAAGCTCTCCGATTCGCGCGAGGTCATCGGAGGAGTCGAAGCCGAACCTCCGCGCGGCTTCGTCGGCCTCGGCGGTCGCGGTCGCGGTCGCGGTCGCCTTTCGGCCAAACCCAGCGCGAATCAGCAATGGAGCGGCGGCTGGGAGCTCAAGCGTTGAGTCAAGGTCGTGTGCCGTCATGTCTTCTGGCAGGTTGCGGTTCCCATAACGATCGAGCACCCACGGGACGGTCGTGAGCTTCTGTAGCAGCTGGGACTTCATCTTGTGCAACGGCCGCGAAGCGTTGGCTTGGTACCGCGCTTCGGCGCGATCATCCGGCGCCTTGGAGACCAATCTCCAGAGCGCACGAAGGAGTGTTACGTCGTCGGTCGCCACGATCGCGTTGAAGTGCTGAATGGTCCAGTCGCGGCAGACCATCTTGTGGGTCTCGATGTTCGACCAGCTCGGATCAAATTCTCGGTTGCCCGACTTTGGGCTTGTGCCGGTGATCTCGATGGAGTACTTCGCTCCGAGCTTGCGAGCGAGATCAACGACGTCTGCGCCGCAGTCGAGGTACTCGACTGCCAGCCTCCGGGGGCGGTTCTGTCCGGTGAACGCATCCGACTCGAACAGTGCACTGAGTCCTGTCGGTGCGTGGGGCTCGTCGATGTAGATGCGGGACGGTGCTTGCCAGGAGAGCCCGTTTTCGGAGCCGGCGAGGAGAATCGGGCGGTTGGAGTATGTCGTTGAGGAGACGCCTTTCTCTTCTAGAAGCCGGGCAAGTTCCTTTAGGTCGTCAATGTGCTCCTGGAGCTCAAAGCTCGCGCCTGGGGTGTACGCGGCAAAACGCGCCTCCAACTGCGCGGCCGCGTCCCACTCGTTCACCCCTGCGTAGGAGTAGAACTGCCGCAGTGCGTGCGCGTCCTGCTTCTCGGTCTTGGTCTCTCCGTCGCCGATTGCGATGAGGGGTTCGAGAACGAGGCCCTCCCCAGCGATTCCGGGCATCGCGGGAAGGAACGCGTTCTTACCAAGCAGGTGCTGCACCTCTCCTCCGAGGTGAGCGCGGACAATCGGAACTACCGCCAGGCTGTCCACGAACGGGTCAGTCCACTGGTAGTAGCGGTAGTCGCCCCGGCTGTAAGGGTTGTGTCCCTGTTGCGCGACTCGTCCGAGGGCGATGTAGAAGGAGCGAAGCCACTGGTCGTCTTTACTTGAGATCCAGTCGTTCCACGAAGCTAAATCGGTCCGGTCAGCATCGTCGACGTCCTCGTCGACGTCTTCACCCCAGTATTCGGCCTCCCTCGCAATCCCACCGACCCTTTCGAACACCTCCGACAGGTCGGACGCCGCGAAGTCGATGGCGCTAAGCGACTTGAGAAACGCGCCTGGACGTCCATCGCGGTCCGGGAGCCATCCGGAGGCGCGGTTGTCGCCGACCCCGACAGAAATCTCTCGCAGTAGGTCAACATCCTCGGGCGTCAGTGCCGCCCGGAGAGCGCTTACCGATCGTAGAAGTGAGCGAGAATCGTTGAAGCCACCCTTGTTGGCTACGGGAGTGAGTGCTTCGGTCTCGAAGGCAGCGATGACATGTTCGCGAATGACTTCGTATCGGTCGCCGAGCATGTCATCGTTGTTGGGCAGGGCACTGAGGAGTCCGTCGCTGATCAGACCTGCGTCACGCATTGCGGGCAAGGTCTCCGCAACGAGACGTCCGATGCCGGCAATCAGATCGTTGTTCCCCTCGTCGTCCCTGACGCTGTCTCGCGCGACCGTTGAGGCGAATGGCGCATGGATGTGGAACCTAAGCCCGGAAGTTTCCTTGAAGGCTGGGAAGTAGATGAATACCTGGCCGTCGACAGGCTGGACAACGAATTGCTCGGGTGCGCTTTTCCGCTGCATCCGTTTGCCCGTGCCCAACAGACTGGCGTCGGGAGCTAGCAGTTCGTGGTTTTCTTCGACCTTTGACGACTTCTCCAGCGCTAACGCAACAGCTACTGGGAACTTCTGGTCACCGATAGGCACGTCGCCGGTGATGCGGTACCAATAGCTCGGCCCTGATTCCTCGTGGACGCTTTCGATCGCGATGATGCGGTCGTCGAGTTCGCGACGTTCGAGCAGTCGGTCGTCGCTCTCGGGGAAGTAGCACGCGATCGACCTGATGTTCTTTAAGAAGAGCAGAGTGGACCGCGAGATGTCTTGAAGTGCTTTCCTTACTTCGGAAAAAGCTCGTTCGGGGAGCTTGTCCGGGCGGTCGAAAGGGAACCAGAACGTGGTCCGACCGGGAGAAGCGTCGGACTCCACGCGAGTCGGGACGAACAGGTCGACGATCTCGAACGAGTATTCGCCCGAGTGGATGACCGGCCTCTGCGTGTACGCGAAAACGGCTTTGAAGCCGACACCAAACTTGCCAATGCTCGTCGCGTCGTCGGCCTTGGTTGAATTTCCAATGCCGGTGATGGACGCGATGTCGGCCACTGTGAAGAGCCTCGAGCCGTCGTGCTGCACGTGCAGTCCCTGCGGCTGCAGATCGAAAGTCACCTCGTGCGCGCCGGCGTCTTCGGCGTTCTGGAGGAGCTCGTAGATGAAGTGCGCATTGTCCGGGTAAAGGTTCGCGAGGAGGTTTCGGAAGCCGGTCTCCCAGCCGTTTGCTCGCAATCCATCGACGCCCTGGCGGCGGAGCGGTGCCAGGTCCTCGAAGGTTTGCGGAACCGCTTCGTCCCCACCGGTCATGGTGCAACCACCTCCAGCAGAACGTTCGCAAGATGCCGGGCAGTCAAGTCGGCCCGCCCTCCTGCTTGCTTCTGAGCGTTCAGCAGGCGGTCAAATGCGGCTCCGGCTGCGCGTAGCTCGCCAGCCTTCATGACGGCAATGTCCGGGTGAGTTGCTGCGTCGAGCTGACGGCCAACCACGGCGAGGCGACGGGCCCTTTGCGCGGTGAGCGCGGCGATTCGACGTCCCGTCGACACTGCCTCTCGGTCCCGGTGCGTGGCACGGGTTTCCGCCCAGAGTGCCGCGTGACGCCGGTCTAGCATCCTTGTGGCGGCCTCGTCCAGCGCCGGGGCGTCGCCGCCCGACGAGGCAGCTAGCAGCGCTGCAGCGTTCTCCTCGATCTGGGGGACTTCCGCCACGAACCGCAGTGTGAGAGATACACGAGCGCCGAATCTGGTCCATGCGTACACAGCGACTGGGTAGCGCCCCGGTGGTACCAGGGCGGAGGTAACCCGCAGCGTCGATTGCACAGGACCAGTGGCCTGCGCACTCGCAGCAGCAACTCGCACGAGCGGGTGTATCGGTCCGAGCAACTCAATGTCGTCAGACTCCTCAGCGAGAGCGGCGTCGGTCGTCATCCTGAGGGCGACCCTGTCCTTGCGCAGGAGCCGCTTGAATCTGTGGGCCTCTGTCGCGCGTTCGTCGAGGTCTTCGATGATCTTTCCAGCGATTTCGGCGCTTAGCGGGACATGAGCGACTCGGCCTGGCCGAAGGGCAATGCTCCGTCCTGGTTGGAGCGTCTCCAAGTACTTTCGGACGAGGTTGGCGAGCTTGTTTTCATCAAGCCAGGCGGTGGACGCTTCAGCGACGTCTTCGTCAAATGAGGCTCCGCTCTGGCCTAACAGGCTCGCCTGCTGGTCCTCTAGGCGTTGCTCCTCCTCGATCCGGGAGATCTTGTTGTCGGCGAGTTGCCTAAGTGCCGCCGCTCGGTCATCCGGCGACATCTGGAGATTGGTCGCGATGTCCACGACCGCAGTCGTGATCTCACCGAGGATCTGCTCGCTGCCCCCGAGCGCCCGGTGGAAGACACCGACCCTCGACAGGCAGCGCCAGTAGATCTCGGCCTCAATCGTCCCTCGCGTGAGGAGATTAATGATCGCGACGGTCTCACTTTTCTGTCCACGACGATCGATACGGCCAATTCGTTGCTCAATCCGCATCGGATTCCAGGGAATGTCGTAGTTCACCAACGTGTCGCAGAACTGATAGTCCAAGCCCTCCGTGCCGACTTCAGAGCAGAGCATGACGTCGAACGCAAGTGGGTCAGACTTGTCGAGTTTGAAACGGCGCCGGATCGACCTCCGCTCGTCGTCCGGAACGCCTCCGTGCATCACCGCAAACCGGATACCCCATTCAGAACACCGTTGAGCGAGGTACTCGATTGTGTGCCTAAAGGTACTGAACACGAGCACCTTGTTGTTGCTTGCGCCCGCCTTGTCCTCGACTATCTGCCGTAGCGAGTCCACCTTTGGGTCGGGTGCGCCGACCAGGTGCTGGGCCATCCTTTGGATCGTGCGTATCTCCGAGCGGAAGTCGTCGACCTGTTCTGACGTGAGCGAGAACTCCTCGTCCTCCCCTGACATTTCCCCGCGTAGCCGATTCTCGAATAGGTCCTCGATCATCGGCGCAAGTGCAGTGATCGAGCTCGCAGCCTGTCGGTAGAGCATCGACATCAGAAACTTGACGGGGATCGCGGGTGCGCGGGTGCGCGCAATCCTCTCGCCAAGCGTAATTACAGCGTCGTAGACCTGCTGCTGAAGCTCGGTGAAGTCCACTTCGGGAGTGGACGGCTTACGAGTCGTGAACTCTCCGATGTCCCGTCGCCGCGTACGAGTGACTATCTCGGAGAAGGTGTTGAGCGCCTCAATATGGCGGATCACCCGGATACGGGCGCGGTCGTCAGACGGGTCGCCCTCGAGGAATTCGCGAAGCTCCGCGACGCGTGGGTCAGTCGACATGACGTCCCGTCCCCACGCCGTCTGTAGTGCGCGATGGAGGTTCTCCGTCACCGCGAGCTGCCAGCCTTGCGCTGCGGTGCGGGCCGCCTGCGATGCGTCGTACAAGTACTCGTTGGGCTCCAACATCACCTGGTAGTCGTCCCAGTCGAGCACGAGGTCGTCACGGAGCAGATTGACCAGCGTGAATAGGTCCTGGCTGTGCGTTTGTATCGGCGTCGCGGACAGCATCACAACGGCGTCTGCGGCATCGACTAATCGGCGGACATTCTGGTATGCCTTCGTCTCGCGGTTCCTGATGTGGTGTGCTTCGTCGACGATGAGTAGGTCAAACCTCAGCTCGCCCGCGAGGTCGTCGAGGCTTGCGACTCTCCTCGGACCCTGCGCGCTTTCCCGTCAGAAGTGTCTCGTCCAGGAGTGAGTAAGGAATGATTGCTTTGCGGTATCGCGTCGGCCAAACGCCATCGCGGAGGGTCTCCTCTAGGCACCACCGCAGGGCTCTGCTGTCGAGATGCGCGAAGTCCTCGTCGAATCGCTTCAGCTCGTTACGCCACTTGTCGTCGACGACGAGCGGGCGCGGGCAGATCACCAAGACTGAGTCGGCCCGCTTCCTAGCCTGAAGCTCTTTCAGCACCAGGCACGCTTCGATGGTCTTCCCGACCCCTACGTCATCGGCGATCAGAATCCTTGGTCGGTCCGACTCGACCAGCTTCAGGACCGGGCGGTACTGGTAGGGCTCGTAGTCCACGCGCCCGGCGTTGCGAGTGTGTAGGTAGTCGCTGTTTTCGTCGAGTAGAAGTGCGGCGGTTAGTGCCGCGTGCAAATCCACCGCTGTTATCTGGGTCGCCCTCGCTGGCGCGGCGACAGCCTCGATTTGCGACGATAGGTATTGATGCACAGCGCCGTCGTGAAAGACCGAATAGCGGCCCTCTGCGCCCACATCGTCGATGGACACGACGGCTCCCGCGACCTCAGGCCGGGCGGTCAGCCGAACGATGTCGCCAGGGGCTATCTGTTGGGACAAGATGTCTTCCTCGTGCATTCCGCGAGAAGAAGTGGCTCAGCGCTCGGCCAACGACACGATCAGGGTCAAGCCGGGCGCAGGACGACAAGCGTTCCACGAGGAAGTCGAGCTCTCGTGTCGAACGACCCTGCTGACACCGTGATCCTTTCGCGTCACCTCAGGCTATGCCCTGGTTTCGTCAACTGCCTAGGCAAGCTTTCAACCCCCGTAGCGATGGACGGTCTGCTATCGCGAAGCATGCAACGGGGGCGTAGCCCCTTGTCGTGCCGCGGTTGAGGCCCAGAAACCGCGCCTGCTGTCGAGCCACGCTCAGACCTACTCGTCGCCCCGACCCGAGGGACCACGCCGCAGGAACGGTCGCTTGCTGACCCGTCGGGAGACCTGACCCCCAGCGGACTTGGCAGTTCGGACGGTGCCCTTGCCGAGACGCCACACGGCGTCAACGCCGTCACCGCTGGTCTCGAGTGCCTTGGCCCGTACTTGAGCGGCCGCGTCCCCCCACGAGCGCGCCTCGACGGACTGCCGGCCGCTGCTGATGCCCAGTCGGCCGTGGAACTCATCGACGGCGGTCCCGACATGGTTGCTTGCGTACACGACGTCCCGGGACTTCGCCGGGTGCATCAGCACCTTGGTGTTGGCCCGCGTTGCGGCTGCGTCGAGCCGGGCCGTCAACTGCTCGGTGGTCCGTGAAAGGAGCTCGAGCCGCTTCTGCCGAGCGGCCTTCAGGCCGCGGCGATGCCCGTCTAGGTCGTCCGGGGCGGCATCGAGCACCCTGTCGAGTTCAAGTACGGCGATCGCGTCCTGCAGCTGCCAGCAGCGAGCCAGGACGGCGAGCCATTCCTGCGCCTTCTCCTCGGCTTGCACAGCGGCTTCTGCCAGATCGGAGAGCTTGCGCTTGGACTCCAGCTTGTCCGCCAGCGCGTCGAGCTGCCGCAAAGCGTAGGCCTGGGTCTCAGCGATGGTCGCGGGCGCGGCCTGCACCTTTGACCACGTCACCTGACTGACGCGGCCGCCTTGCTCACTGATGATGCGCGACTCGTCGATCACCAGGGCCACCCCGATCATCCGGGCCAGTGCGGCGTCCTTCTGCGCACGGAGCACGTCGTCGACCTTCTCGTCGATCGCGGCGAGGTACTCGGTGATCTCATCCATGGCTTGTCGCATGGCGACCTGTGCCATGACGCCTGCTGCTCCCGCCAGAACGGTCGGATTGCTCAGCGCCGTGCCGGGTCGCTTCGCGAACTGCACGAAGGTCTTGACCTGGCCCTTGCTCCCCTTCACGACGCCGGTCTTCAGACCTGACTTGGACTCGCGCAGCCCGTGCTTCTTGACCAGTTCTGCGGACTCCTTCGTCAGCTTGACCCATCGCCCTGAGTTGGCTGCAATCCCTGAGCCCGCCTCCCCGGCGGCAGCGGTGGTGCTCATGACACCTCGCAGCGTGGGCAAGTCGAAGTTTCTCGTCGCCACCAGTCCCTCGGAGGCAAGGAAGCGATCGACGGCCGCTGGCTCGCCGATGACGGCGAGGCCGTCGCCATCGCTGATCAGCTCAATCTCGTCGTTGATCGTCGGCTCCTGCGAGATGAAGTCCCAGTCGACCATCGCTCACGCTACGTCGGCCCGTGTGGCGCTGCGGCCGCTTGAGCACTGGCCGGCCTTCTGCGACCCACGACCCACGACCTGGCGGCACCCGGCATCCGCCTCTGCCGCGATCAGCGTTCATGCCGATGAGAGTGCTGTGCGGCTGTCGAGCCCTGCGAACCCCTGGGTGGGCGAAGCAGTCGCCTGTCGAGCTCGTCGCCGTTCGAGAACCGGGCTGCGCATCCCATGTCAGAATTGACAGCTGCTGACAGCGGCGCGGGCCGACGTCGCTGACCTGGGGTAAGAAGCGAACGCCACCCTCGGGCCGCCAAATGCGCAAATCCCACCTCGCCGGCCCCATCGCCCCGTGATACTCGCGGGGTGACTGCAGCCGAGCCGACTTGGAAGCTGCCGCGACCGCTGACGGCGGCTGACGTGGAGGCGCGCCTCAACGAAGTGCGGAGCCCGTTGCTGGTGATCATCCGGGGGGCGGCAAGATCGGCTCCGGGCGGCGATGCGCGCATGCTGAGGCATGCTGGCGCGCTATCGCGCCGAGGGCATGCGCGTCGACGTCCAGGCCGCATACAGGCTGTGCGGAACCACACCGCCGTCGCAAGGTTGGGATGTGGCGCTCGGCGACCCGACGATGCACCTGCTCGCCGAATACGCAACCACGCTGCATGACCACGACGACGAGGACGTCCTGGCCGAGGTGCGGTCCGCGCAGGCTGATCGACTCGGCCTGGACGGAGTGGTGACGACGACCGGCGGGCAGACCGCCGTTCTAGACCGGGCTGCTGCTCTGCTCTCGAAGGCGTCGAAGACGGTATTCGCCGAGACGAGCCCGGACAAGCTGAGAGAACGCCTTGAGACGCTCGCCGGCGGGCGCGGTGTTGGCGACACATTCCACCCGGCGGTTGTCGCCTACGTCGCCGAGGCCCTTGAGAACGTGCGCGAGCACGCTGTCGACGTGGACGCGGACGGCTTAAGCCTCCTTCAGGTGAAGCGGATCAACCTCAATCAGATGCCGGGCATCGAGAAGCAGCTGCCGGAAAGCGCGGCGTTCCGGCAGTACATCGGCGGCGTCACACGGCGCCGCCCCAAGCTCGGCGGGTTCCTCGAGATAACCGTCGCGGACAGCGGTCGAGGCATCCCCGCCTCCCTGTCCGGCAATACCGCGATCTACAGAGGGGATCTCGCGGACGAGCTTCGCGTCCTCGTCGACGCGTTCAACCCGGCCCGCTCGCGCAAGCTGACGCCGGGCTCCGGCGGCGGACTGACCACGATGCTGGAGAACCTCCACCGGCGCGACGGAGCGATTCAGGTCCGCAGCGGCCGCCACTCATTGTTCCGAACCTCGGTGACGCCCGAAGGCGGTCGGGCGGAGTGGACGGTCGCGGGCGGACCGGAGCGCATGCCTAACCCGGGGCTCTGGAAGGTCAGTGCTCACGGCTACGCCGCGGGGACGGCGATCACTCTCCTGGTGCCGATCGACCGATGACACCGCTCCGCTGCATCGTGGTGTCGCCAGGGCATCCCGACGAGGTGACCGACGCCGAAGTGGCCGCCACGCCCGTGAAGGTGCCCGCTGGCGGGACACTGTTGTTCATCCGGCTCCCGGCGACCTTCGAGCTGGAGTACCTCGACTACGTGGTCGATCAGCTCCTCGGCCCACGGATCGCGGAGGCGGACGTCGTCGTCGTCAAGTGCCACAGGGACGTCGCCGAGGCGCTCGCAGACGACCAGGTGGTCAGGACTCGGCTCGCGCAACGGTTCCCGGACGCGCGTCGGCTGCTCCTCTGGTGGTCGCCCACATCAGCGCTCCACGAGCTTGTCGACTCGGACACGCTGGAGCTCGCGTCCGACATCGGGCCGGGGCTGCTTCCAGTGCTGCGCGACCTTGACTTCGGCAGCGGGTTGCATGAGCCGGGGGCAACCCTGCCCGCCAACCCGGAGTTCCACTACGAGGGGCCAAACGGTCTGCACTACGAGCGATTCGTCCGCGCCGGCTACGCGCTGCAGTCGATCGACGCGATGGAAGGCGCGGCCTTCTGGCTGCTCCCCTACTGTCAGCGGCTCGGTGTCGTCGTGCTCGACTCCTGGACCCTCCTCGGGTTCGGCCACGTCCTGGCCAACTACGCCATACGGGAGGCGCCAAAGCGCGTTCGAACGACGCCGCTGGTTACCTCAGCCGAAGAGTACGGCGAAGGGGCGCGCCTCCAGCAGCGGCTCAAAAACTTCGCGGGAACCACCGGGCAGACGACCAACACCATGGTGATCACGTCGGTGCACAGCACCGGGAACACGGAGCGGACGCTTCGCGAGGCGTGTACCGCCGCGGGGCTTCGTGTTACCCGGATCGTTCGCCTCTACGCGAACGAACAAGCGGGCGAGGGTGACCCGTCGACGGTCGTGACCATGCACCTGCTGAGCGAGCCCGTCATGTCGTCGTCGCCGGGGGCGTGCCAATCGTGCCTCGCCAAGCGGAAGGCGCTCGTCCCTGTGGACCGCCAATCACTGCTGCTGGCGCTAACAGCCGCGGTGCAGGAGACCACCATTTCTCGAGAGGCGGCCCGCAGCGCGCGAGAGTTTATGCGCTCCTACCGTGACACCGACGCCGTCCGCGTCCACCGCACCGGGCCTGCGGGCGACCGCCACCACATGGTCTACATCGACGTCGAACGGCTGCTGCTCGAGAGCACACTGTTCCGCGAGCGCTGCGAGAGGGAAGTGGCGCGGCTCCGGGGCCGCGTTCAGGTCGTTACCTCGCCGACGCACGGGGCGGCGGTGGCGTTGGGCAGGCTCGCCGCGGAGGTGCTCGGCGTGCGCCACGTGCCCTGCGAGCAGCAGGCGTATGGCAACCTGGAGGCCGAGGACCGGGCGGCGTTGTTCTCAGCGGAGGGCATCCTGTTCGTCGACGACGTCGTGATCACCGGAACCCGGATTCGGCGTATGAAGACCTCCCTCATGCAGGCGAGGGTGGTCACTAATCGCAAGGACGCCGACGTTTTCGTGCTTGTCGGGGTCGCCCGTCCGGGAGAGGCCGGGGCCTGGCAAGGCGTCATTGACTACAGCGGTCCTGACAACGTGCTTGCCGTCGAGCGGCTCGATCTGCCGAACTGGGACACGGATGAGTGCCCATGGTGCCGAGAGCTCGACCTGCTGAGGCGCCACCGCGCCGGGCATCGGCTGGACCCAGCGCTCGCGGACCGGCTGCGGAGGTTGGAAGACGTGCAAGCCGGTCTGTCCGACGAACTGTTCCTCGCGGCCGCTCCTCGGGCCGGCGGCAGCGTCCACGCGATCAGCCACCAGTCTCCGACGCAGCAGGAGTTCGACGCTGCGCGGGACGCTCTCTTGCGCGACTACCAAGTGACGCGGCAGTACCAGTTCTCCGAGCTTGGGCAGGGCTGAAATCTTCGGTGCCAATCTGACCGACGCACAGCTGTTTGCCTCGGTCGCGTCAGCGATCCAGAAGCTGCGCAACGGAAAGAAGCTGTCCGAGCGAAGTCAATACCCCTTGTCGCGCGTACTCGACCCACACCTCTATTTCTCGGGTCGGTTCTACGCGAACAGGATCGTCGCGTGCATCCTTCGCGCCGCCCGACGACGTGACCTCCGAACCGTCGACATCGAGTCCGTCCTGAGACGCGCAGCCGGCGAGAGATTGATGGAGGCGGAGAGCCTTGAGCTGCGTGCCGAGCTCATCCTCGCGATGGCCCAGGGCAAGCTCCCGTGGCCCGAGGAGATCTCCCGGGCGGTGGTTCTCACCGAGGTCGACCACCCGATTCGGGAGTTCGCCCACTGGCTGCATAAGGACGGGTCCCGCCGGTAGCGCCCAACCTGGCACAACACGTCGCTGTGGCCCTCTCGGCGGAACTTTCGCGCGGCCCTGAATATGGCGGTCTCCGAGACCGCTTTGGCCGAAAACCGGAAGGCCGACGCTCACGTCGTCCTTTCCACGGCAACGTGGACTGACATCACGGCGCCTAAACCACCGCGGCGGACGCGCCGACGGGAGTGACGATCGGAAAGTCGTTTCGCGCCATGGCGTTCCTCCACCGTGGTGGTCGAGGCGTCCCCCGACATGGATGAAGCTCCGGCCTGCGACCGGGAACGTCGCCCAGGCTCCGAGTCGGCCATTTCAGCGGGTGATCACGGCGCGTTCACGCCCCGACCCAAACTCGAGCTCGAGCCAACGCCGCCCGAAGTCGCTGGGCCTGTGCCAGTTCTGCGAGGACCGCCGGGTCGGCTCGAAGCGATAGAGCGCGTATGGCAGCCTGCGCCTCGTCCGGTACGCCGCCGAGGTTCGGACGATGCGCCAGGTCCAGCAGGGTCTGTTCGATGGAGGTCATCAGGGCGCTGCCGAGATCGGTGGGAACGCGCTCGACGTCCAAGCGGGCAGTGTCTCGCATGACGAACACGACGGTCGCTGGACGGTCCGTCAGCTTTACCGGAGGACGCTGCTTCGGGACGGCGACGACAGCGACACCGAGCGCTCGCGGAATCGCGCCGTGGAGTCTTGCCGCGCTCAGCCCCATGAGGACGACGGCATCGGGCCCGTAGTCGGCGCTGCCGATTCCGTACGCGGCGGCTTCCGGTGTGGGAAGCCATGGGCCGTCATAGAACATCGGTGGAACGACTGCGTAGTAGCCGGTAGCGATCTTGTGCAACACACCCCGGTTCACGAGGCGGAGGAACTCCGGCCTGGGCTGGGCGTAGACGGCGGACGCGTCGATCGGGCGCAGGACCCCGAACGGGACCCCGGCGAGCGGCGCCGGTAACCCCCGCGCTCGCGTTCGGGCCTCGAAAGCAGACACCTCGGCCTCACTACTACGAAAGTTGGCTTTTACCCACCTTTCATGGTACCTGTGGCGACAACAGCGGCCCTTCTCGCCCGCCCTACAGGTGCTGCCAGAGATCCGGCGGCAACGCATACCGGGCTGCTCTCAGGATCTGGTCGATGGCGGCGGCAAACTTCTCAACCGCGTGCCACTCAGCGTGGGCGATTTGGCGCCCATCCGGGTCGTCCTCTGCCGCGAGCGTTGCCAGACGGCTGCCGGCAAGCAAGGCAGTGGCGACGACGTCGAGCGTGGCCAACATGTCCTCCCGGGTCGCGTGCTGTTCGGTGAGGAGCTGGCAAAGGGCATCGGTCGGAGGCGGCATGGTCAACACCGTTTGCGCGGACCAATTCAAAGCTAGGGCACCGGCCGGAATTTCCCGATCTCTTAGGCGCCGGCTGGGTCCGACTTGATCGGCCGCGGCCGCTGCTCCGGCCACGGCCATTCGCTGTTCATCGCCTTGCACCGTTCACGGACGTTGCCCCGGAACGCGAGGCGCGGGTCGAGCATCACCTTGGCCGGCCGCCGACCCTTGCCGGGAGTGCGATGGATCAGCTGATGCGCTTGCAGCACGGCGAGCGCCCGCGAGGTGGTAGACCGGTCGTTGCCAAGTTGCTCGGCCATCTCTGTGACGTACTGCTCGGTCACGTTCCCGAACGGGATGGTCGCCATGACCAAGCACAAGACGAGCCATTCACCGCCAGAAAGGTCTCGGCCAGCCGTCTTCACCACCGTCAGCAGCTCTTCCTGGAAGAGGCAGACGAACGGCAATTTGTGCCTCGGCTTCTTGACGATGCCGACCAAATGCAACTCACCGGTCTGCGGGTTCACCAACTCGACCATGACGCCTCCCGACGCTCCCGTCGCCGCCGTGCGCGGGCAACGCCTTGGACCGGTCCGGTGGCGTGTCCGAGTTGTCAAGTAGGTGTGCGCAAACGGTCACGCACAAGGTGTCGCTGACCTGTAGGAATCTAGGTTTTTCTTCTACGTTCTCCTTAGCGCCATGGTCGCGCGGCCTTCGGCCGCACAGTCCGGGTGATGGCTGGCGCACGCCGCGGCCACCGTGTCCACGTCCTCCCAGCGTCGGCACAGCTGGATACCTGCCGAACCCTTTGCGAGCTGTTCTGGCCCAGGTGATGACCGGGAGCGCCACCCAAGCGGCAGCCGGTGAGACTCGCACCGACGCCACGCGGTCTCCGACCACTGGCCGTGTCAACTCGACTTGGCCCCAGGGTGACGGCTTGAAGTGGCCCCAGCTTGCTGTCGTTGGGTGCGGGCGTGGGCGAGTCGGTAGCTGCTGGTGCCGGTCTCGATGATGTTCCCGCCGAAGGTGAGTCGGTCGACGATGGCGGCGCAGAGCCGGGGGTCGGAGAAGGTCTTGGTCCAGCCGCTGAAGCTGTCGTTGCTGGCGATCGCGACGGCGGTCTTCTCCTCGCGTTCGGTGAGGACCTGAAACAGCAGTTCAGCGCCGCGCTTGTCGAGTTCCATGTAGCCCAGCTCGTCAAGGCAAAGGAGCTCGACCCGGCCGTAGCGTGCGATGGTCCGGGACAGCTGGCGTTCGTCGGCAGCTTCGACGAGCTCGTTCACGAGCTTCGCGGCCAGGACGTAACGGACCTTGTGGCCGGCTTGCGCGGCGGCGGTCCCGAGGCCGATGAGCAGGTGACTCTTGCCGGTGCCGCTGTCACCGATCAAGCACAGCGACTGGCCTTTGCTGACCCACCCGCAGCCGGCAAGGGTGTTGATGGTTGCCGGGTTGATCGTGGTGTTGGCCGCGAAGTCGAAGTCCGCGAGGGTCTTGGGTCGGGGGAAGCCCGCTTCGGCGACTCGGCGGGCCGCGCGGCGTTCTTCGCGGTCGTCGCACTCGGCCAGCAGCAGCTCGGACAGGAACGCCCGGTAGGACAGCTGCTCGCGGCTTGCTGCGTCGGCGAACTCGCCGTAGCGGTCCCGCAACGTCGGGAGCCGCAGGAGTCGGGTGGCGGCGTCGATCGCCGCGTCGATGGCCTGCTCGCTGGGTTGTCTGCCGGTGCTCTTCGGACGTTCCATCGTCGCGCTGGTCGTGGTCGTCGTGGCGGTGGTGCCGGTCATGCGTTCCTCGTTCCGGTGAGCAGGCTGTCGTAGGCAGCGACCGACGGCGGCGGCCGACGGTCGGTCGGGAGTTGGTGGGTGAGTTCAGCGAGCCGACGTTCCGCCAGGCTCACCACGACGGGATCGTCGACCGCTGGCAGAGCCGGATTGGCCTGCTGCTGTTGGTGTTTGCGGGTCTCGAGGGCGACGACGTCGGGGCTGACCGCGCCGACCAGCAGCGCGGCGGTGATGCCGGCGACGACGTCGGCGTGGGCGTGGTGGCGGTGCAGCAGCAGCACCTCGACCAGGGCTCGGGTGCCACCGCCGTCGCCGTGGGCCTTGCGGGCCGCAGCCCAGAACGCCTCATGCGCGCTGGTGAAGGTGCCGGCGGCCCGAGCCTGGACCAGGGCGGTGGCGCCGCGCAGCGCGCCGGGCTTACGTCCCAGCACTTCCAGGTAGTGATCCAGCACCAACACCTCGCTGCCTCGCACGGTCGCCCGTTCATGGCGGGCGACCTCGGTGCGGCCGCTGAACAGCACCAGCTCGGAGGCATGCAGGACACCCCGGATCTGGTGGCCGATCAGTCGGGTCGGGACCGAGTAGAAGCATTGGCGCACCGTGACCCGGGAGTACCGGTCGACCCGGGGAGTCAGGGCCAGGCCGGTCTCGAACACCTCGGTCGGCAGCGGCCGCAGCAGGCTGGCCTCGAACGCGTAGTGCTGCCCGACACTCAAGGTGCGGTTGCCGATCCGACGGGCATCATCGGCGAGGTCATAGCCGATCAGCAGGGTGTTGAGCTCGACCATCGAGTCGACCTTCGGGACCGGGACCAGGTGGTTGCGGCGGAACCGGCCGCCCTCACCCTCCACGCCGCCCTTCTCATGCGCGCCCTCGACACCGGGGTGGCAGTAGAACGCCTCGAAACCATGGTGGGAACGGAACGCCACCCAGCGGGTCGACTCGGTGCGCGTGCGACCGAACAGCACCCGCGAGACCGCAGCCTTCAGGTTGTCGTAGCGGATGTGGAACATCGGCGTCCCCCCGAACACCTCGAAGGCCGCCTGGTGACCTTCCAGGAACGCCTCCTGGCCCTGAGTGGCGTAGGCGCGGTGGACAGCCTTGCCCGAGAACGACAGCCGCATGGTGAACAAGAAGACCTTCGTGCGCACCCCCGCCAGATCGATCCACAGATCCGCGAAGTCGACCTCGCCCTCCGCGCCGGGCTCATGGGTCTGCGGCACGAACGCGTCCTCCAGACCCTTGCCGGCCGCGGCCCAGATCTGCGGCCGGCGCTTCGCGACGTAGTCCCGCACCGCCGAGTAAGTCAGGTCGGTCAGCCCGTGCTCATCGACGAGCCGGGCCAAGATCCGCCGGGCGGTGTGACGCTGCTTGCGCGGCGCGGTCAAGTCCAACGTCAACATCGCGTCGATCAGGGCCTTCGCCGGGTCCAACTTCGGCGCCACCCGGACCGGGGTCTTCCGCTCCGGCGGGACCGCGTTCGCCAGCGCTTGGCGGACCGTCCTGCGATGCACCCCGTACTTGTCAGACAAGGCCCGGACCGACAACTGCTCCACCCGGTCATCGCGACGTATCGCCTCGAACAACTCCACCCTCGACCTCGCCACTTCTGCCCTTCCCGAACGCCGCCAGCAACACGGCAAGCCTTCGGGGTGGGGCCAAATCAGACCGTCATAACAGGCACCCGGCGTGTCGGAGGTGGAGCCAAATCAGGCCGTCACGGTGGGGCCAGATCAGACTGACAGGGCCAGACCACGGCGACATCGCCTGAAGACCTTGCGAATCAACACGGTCACGCTGTCCTGGTCTGGGCTGAAACATCAAGCGCTGAGTTGAATGACGGCGCGCGCGATGGCGGCACCGTGGTCTGGCATGAGCCCGGCGCCGCCGGGACGAAACCGAAAGGCGCCCCAATGACCACCGCCCACTACGAACTCCTCGAGAAGTTGCCCTACCCGCGCTCATCGCAGCCCGGGCCGCTGATCGACCAAGACGGCAACTCCCTGCACGGCGCCTATCAACGGCGCGTCAGCGGCGGCTTCCGCACCGCAATCGTGAACAACGGCCGGGCAATCTACCGCTACCGCTATCGCGCCTCGCTCTTCACCGGGCAGCCCGGACCGCGGCACAGCTTCGGCAACCTCGTCCACACGCTCACCCCGTGGATGGTGCCCGGCGACGCCCAGCGACCGACCACGAACTATCCAACTTGTGATGCTTCCACAGACTCCTGGCGGCCACTGTGGCACGAGCCCATCATCCTCGGCAGCGTCATCGAGAAGCGCAAGCCGGCCGGGTTGCTCTGGGGCGACGAGCCCGACACCGATCTTCTCGCCGCCGGCGCGATTGCCGCGGGGCTGATGGTGATACCAGGACCTCGATGGATCAATGGCCTGGGTCAGTTGCACGTCGTCATGCTCATCGCCCGCCCCGGTCCCATCGCCTCCGACGGGGAGCTGCGGTGGCTCGCCGACGAGTACCGACGTCAACTGCCAGGGTTCCCACTCAGATCCGCCCTGCGCAGACTTGAGCGGCTCTCCGCCTGCGATCTCGTCGTCAGTCAGCTGACCAGCCCTCAGACCGAGGACGATTTGATTGTCAGCGGCTTCACCTTCGGATACCCGCCGGCCACAACCGCGGCCTGTATTGACGACACGCACGGCTGACTCCGGGGCTATCAGCCGGGTTTGGAAATAGCCCGACTCCAGGTCTTGTGCTGTCCTCCGCAGCTCCGACGGTCGGCTGCGGGTGACCTACACCCCCGTGCCAACGGGGGTTCTCCCCCACGGCACGGCGACATCCTCATGGAGTCGTAGTGAAAACCATCAAGTGGTCAGCGCCTGCGCTAACCGCCATCCCACGCCAGCGCGACCACCGCGCCGACGATTTCGCCCGACTGTTGTCAGCCTGGCAGGCCATCGCGGCCTGCTACGTCTCGGCCGACGCCCACGACGACCCGCTCAGCGGCCAGCTGCTCGACCAGCTCACCGCCGTTGAGGAAGCACTCGCCGACCGGCACCGGGACATCTGGCGCCAGGTCGAGCCGGCATTGCTGCAGGCCGTAATGGCCTGGGAACACTTGGAAAACGGCGCCACGGGCCTTTGCCCGCTGTGTCGGCGGCTGGCCCTCGGCCTGCCGCTCGACCTGCCATCACCGGCAAAGGGTGACCGATGACCATGCCGGCGTCGCTCCCCCAACAACGGGAAGCGCCCGATGCTAACGCCGTTGTGGCATTGGACGGTTCGACGCTCGTCATCCGGGAGCTACGAATCATCAACCCGGAAACGGTGCGATTGGCCCGCTCCGAGCTCGCCCAGCGCGGGTCCGAAGGACTGGCCGAGAGCGTTCGAAACGCGATCACCATCGGCATGCTCGCCACCAGCGCAGCCAGCGCGGCGGCCGACAGCACGAGCACGCTGTCGGCAACTCTCTCCGGCCTCGCGGCCGAAGTTGAGGCGACGGCGCGCCGAACCCTCACCGGCATGGAGGCTCTGCTGAGTCAACTGGACGACGGGCAACGTGCCACAGCCGTTTCGGCGGCACGCACCCTTGCTGAGTTGCCTGCCAGCCTCGAACGGGCGCTCGCCGGTGAAGCCGGCACGGTCCGCGATGCCGTGCGGGCCTCCGTCACGGAGGTGCACGACCGCGCGATGGCACAGCTCGAAAGTGCCCTGCGGGTTCACAGCGAGACGATGCGGTCGACCCTGAGCACTGAGAACCCGACCGGCCCTCTCAATCAGCTCCGAAGGGACCTTTCGCACTCGCTCGAACTCGGTCGCAAGGAACTCACCGCAGGTCTTGCGGACCTTCAGACATCGCTGGCCGCCAGCCGGGCCGCTGAACGCACCCGGGCACAAGTCAGCCAAGTCAAGGGCGCCGATTGGGAATCGACAGTTGTCGACACCGTCGCGGCGTCCTGCGCCTCAACCGGTGACCTCTGGACCGCTACCGGCGGCACCCCAGCACCGGGCGGAACCGCCAAGACGGGCGATGTAGTCGTCCGTCTACACGGACCCGGGGTCCCGGAAGGCGTTCGACGTGGCCGTGGAAGCCAAGGCAAGGCCATCCCGGCCTTTCACGATGCGGGAGCTGGTCGCCGCATCCGCGAACGCCAAGACCGTGCGTCACGCCTTGGGCTGCCTGATCGTCGTCCCTGACCCCGCGCACCTACCCGGACCCGGACGACTGCTACGGCTAGACCCAACATCCTGGGCGGTCGCGGTGGGCGATCAGGACCTGTTCCTCTTGGTCCTCAGCGTTGTACGCGAACTCGTGCTTGCCGCCGCCCTCGGTGGAAGCGACAGCAGCGGCAAGGACCTCAGCAACGCCCGCATTGAGTTGCAGCACGCTGTCGAGCTGCTCGGCCGGTTCGACGACATAACCCGGTCAACCGGGAACGCTCGGCGACACCTCGACGACATCGGCAAATGCGCCGAGGGGCTGCGTACCGAGTTGCAGACCCACCTCACCGGCGCAGCCCAAATGCTGCGCGGCTGAGACAGCGGACCCCGGAGAATCCTCCGGGGTCCGCCTCAGCGTCCTCATCCGAAATCGGCGATGTGGCCGCCGTCACCATGTGGATACGTGCACACCGGCTGCAGTCGCCGACCGTCCCATCTCGTCGCCACCGTGGCGGCAGGTGATGAAGGGGATTCGCTATGCAACACGTCGCGATTCATGACGGGAACGGCACACGGCACGGGACGGACATGTACGTCTCGTTCTTGACCGACGAGCAGCTCGAGGAGTTGGAGTACCAGGGCGCCGAGCACGTTCTCACGGACCCGGGCACTGACCGCGAGTGGTTGCTGGGCTTCCGGTCGGGTGACAGCTTGGCTGGATTCTCCCGCGTTCTCGAACTTTTCCTGCCGGGCGCGGCGTTGTTGGAGGGTGAGGATGGCGAGTTGGTAATCAGGACCGGCTACGTGAACGGCCTCGACCGCGCCGACGGCACACGGGTCCTCGCTCCTTTTGACGGGTGCCATGGACAGCTGGCGCTGTTCTAACCTCACCTGACGCGGACCCCGCGTACGCGTCGCAGGGGCGGGACCTTTCGGTCCCGCCCCTGCGGTGGTTGGTTTACCAGCCAGGTAGCTGAATGCTCCATGGCCCGCAGCCTCGATCACAGGACGGGCATTCCACCATTCCGGTGCGATCGAGCAACGTTTCCAGCGTGGTGTCACCAGGCAGCGTGGCGACATGGTCGCCGAATCGACATTGGCAGACAGGGCACGGATCGTCCGGCTGGATGCCGGACGCGCCGAAACCTTCGGTGTACAGCCGGTCGATCGGGCAGCTGATGACCGTCCCGCGCAAGCGTGCGCCGCCGGTCACTTCGCCCACCGTTCCGGGGTTCCCGGCAGCATCGCCGGCGACGTCGTGCCAGCTGCCTCGCAGTACCAGCAGCCAGGCATCAGCATGACGTCTGGGTTGTGGATTTGCGCCGCGTCCATGACGAGCCACGCTTGGGCTTGCGTGGCGTAGACCAGCGGCCAGTCGGCGGCAATGGCGCACTCTATGGCCACGATGGCTTCAAAAGTGGAAGGGATTTGGTGCGACAGCCGGCGCATCACGTCCGTGGCAACGAGCCGCCGGTGTCGCAACAGACGGTCCAACTCGGGCGACGACTGTCCCCGTTGGGTAGGGATACGGCCACGGGTCGGAGGATGGTTTGGGTTGATCATGACCTTCTCCAAGGTCTTGGCGCCCGTTCAGCGTCGCTGAATGTGACGCGGAAACCGCAGGTTCGCCTGAGGCCCGCAGTCACAGCTAGGCGCACGTAGAGGCGGCACAAGACCTCATCGCTCTACCAATCAGTCGTCTCAAACCTGACGCAGACGCACGTCGCGTTGCGGATGCAGCGAGGACATTGGCAAAGCCAGCAACGACATCCTCCTCCGCCGCAGGAGCCGCTCCCTTCGAGCTAGCCGATTGCGCGCGACCGACGGACAAGCGTGCCTGGCTGGCTTCGCGCGTTCTTTGGCGCGGCCGCTCATTTGCGACCCAGACACTCGCGCCAACGGGTCCCTGCATGGACGCCACCCACCGTCACCGGACGGACAACCCGACCCCCGCCTACGAGCAGTTACTGAACCGCCTCCGAGCCATGGCGGATGCCGACTTCGCTGCCCTCGAGACGTCCGACCTCGAACCGGTCTACGCACCCGCGCATGGTCATTTCATGCCTGCTGGGCAGCAGGTTTCAGGGTCGTGACCGGGTTGTTGGATTCCTCACCCGGTTCATTCAGTGCCGAGTGTTGTATCGGTGTGACTGCCACCAACGGTGCTCCCGGCACGGTCACCTCGACCGCACCGAAGACCGAAGGAGCACCCGATGATCGATATGCAGTCGCTGTTCACCGAACGGAAGGTGGCACGCACCCTTGCCGCCCTACTCCCCGAAGGGATGTTCGAGGGTGTCCATTGGGACCGTTGGTCGGTGACCGACGATCGGGCCGGAGTCGCTACCCAGGTCAGGACAACGACGAAGTTGCTCCCGAATGATCCTGACGTCGCGGCCTACACGGCGATCCCGGAAGACGCCTTCGACTCAGCCCGTCGCGGCCAGGCAACGGACCATCGCTTGACTTGGATCCGCATGTCGGACATCCACCCACACGCCTCGTCGGACGAGTTCGTCGCCTGCGTGTGGGCGGGTGAAAAGACGTTGTTCTTCCGAGTGACATCGAGTGCAGCCGCTAGACAGATTTTCATGTACGACGGGCCCGATCTCAATGCGTTCACGACGCTCGTCCTGGCCGTGCTGCGGCACTACGACAGCCTGCGCTGGACACGATGGGCCGCCGACCTGACTCGCGCCGCCCGCGACAATGTCAACTGGTCGCTCATGCACCGGACCTGTGAAGACCGCGGCCTGCTCATGCGCTTCGGCACGTCCACCTATCACCCGACCCACGACCGCGCAGCCCTGGCCATTCTCGGCGTATTCGGCAAGGAAAAAGATCATGAAAGGCGGCAGCAGCTTACGGGCACCTCCGTGCAAAAGGCCAAGGACGGCGGAGTCACCTGCTCAGAACGGCAGATGCCCCACGGCTACCGGCACCGCCGCATTCCCGGCACGAACCGGCGCATCAAAGACGCGACCAAGGGCTACCTGCCCGAAGCGATGTGGGACTTCGCGCCGGTCCTGCAGCAGATCGTCGAAGCCGCTGTCAGTTCGGACGCGGACGGTCGCTACACGCCATGGCGGGAGATCACCCGGCTCCTGGCCGTCAGTGACGTTCCGCGGCGCGGCCAAGCTGTGGACGGGACCTACCGCGGCATCTTCGGCGACGTGGATTTCCGTGACCCACTGGCGGTCGCCACCGCTGGTTGTCTCGATGTCGAGGCGTTGTACCGGACGGGGAGGTCGTTCCTGATCAACACGAGCTTCAAGCCCCGGCAGCCGGCCGAGCGCGCCGCGGATCCAGAGCTGACGCTCGAGGAGCGCCTGTATCTGAACAAAATCTTGCTCTACAAGACAGGCATCTACTTCCAGATCCGGACCAACGACATCCGCGGACGTGACGCGGACGCCAAGGGCGAAAGGCCAGTATTCCGTGGGCCAAACGACGAGTACGGCTACTACCCCCTCGAGGCCAGCTGGGGCTTTCCCGTTAACCCCGAAACCGGCGAGGAACTGATCGGCTGGGGAATCCCAGACGAGATCTGGGACAACCTGATCCAGCGCCTGCTCTCGGAGACCCGGCCGCGGCGCCCCCGAGGCGGCCGGGCCCACGACACCGCGATCCGTCGCATCGTTGAGGACTTCGGTATCTGGACCACCGACTCCGACGACCCGAAAGACCCCTTCGAATGGACGATCGGCGCCCGGGTGAACAACAGCCGTCACAGCCGTCCGGGCCGGCAGAACTTCGTGGTGCTCCGGCGACCCTGGAGCGAAGGAAGCAAGCCGGGAGGCGGGCGTCGCGGGTGGAGCATCCAGCAGACCAACCCCCTGCGGTACGTCCACGCGACGGCCAACCTAGCCGAACTCGCCGGCGACCTTTCATGCCAGCTGGACACGCAAGTACGGGCCAAGCTTCTCGATCAAGCGATTGCGCCGGTCACGCTCCCGGCCCGCCGGGCGACGCGTGACGCGGAGGCCGATCGCCTCGCGATCGTCCGGGCAAAGCTTGACACCATCACTGCTGAACGGGACAAGCAGCAGTCGAACGCAGACTCACTCCGTAAGGCAGCGGCAGCGTTCTTGACCGAAGGAAGGCACGACAAGTTCAAGGCCTACGACCAGCTTGCCGACGACGCCGACACTGCCGCCGCAGTGCACGAGAAGAGCTGTTCCCAGCTGTTGGCCGAGCTGACGACGACCACCTCCCACACCGAAGCCGTCGAGGGCATCTCGGTGAACATCAGCGTCGCCGCGTACCTGACCGAGGCGCTTCGCCGGGCAGCTCTGAACAACGGTGAAGCATCCTGGCGTGCTGCCACAGTCGCCGGGTCCACGCTCCAGGACTGGAGGTTCACCCCGCGAGCCGACCTGCTCGAATACAGCTGTGTCGCCCGCCTTCCCCTCGCCGCTGGCGGGACGGCTGACCTCAGCCTTGCCGGGACCATCACCAACATCCGCACCAAGTCCGGAAAGGCCGGCGTGCTGCCCGACACGATCGCCCACGCCGTCTTCGCTCAAGCACGCGACATCGACGAACTCGCGACGCTCCATGACACCTCACGCCGGGCCATCATCGTCAAAAGGCTCATGCCATGGCTCGCGGGGCAAGGCATCACGGACCGCGCCATCAAATGCGCCCTGATCGACCATCCGGTCCCGGCGGTAAAGCGCCTTGTCTTCGCCGCCCTGACCGACCAGCCACAGCCTGGCCATGCCCGTTGGTCGGCAGGCTGGCGTCAGCTGGTAGCCGACACCTACATCACTAACCCGCCGCAATGGGGCTTCGCCGCCTGCCCCGACGACACCACCGTCATCCACCAGGTCGCTGCCACCCTCGCTCTGCCGCAACACCAGGTGCAGGGGCTACCTGTCGCCGTCATCGCCGCACACACCGGCCTGGACGCCAAGACGGACGTTCGACGGTGGGTGCTGCCGGAGGACCGGGCCGCATACGGCCTCGGCTTCAAACGACCCGCCTTCTTCGAATACACCCCCGGCAGCGACAAGCAGCGCATCCGGCTCGTCCCCTGCCCCCACCGGGGCTGTCGGGGCCTCGCGGCGCGGGTGCTCCTGCTTCCGGAAGTCGCTGTCTCTGGCTGGGGAGTGCTGTGTACGTCCTGCTGGCGAGCGCCCGTAGGCGTGGATGCCATGGCCGCGCCAGAAGCCCGGCTGAAGCAGGCCAGGTGGGCCAAGGCCCCGTTCCCTCCCGCGTACGACACCTACGTCTCCGGGCGCAGCGGCCCAGCCGGCTCGCTGCGACTCCGCGGCGAGACTCGTATCAGCAGTGACCCGCAAACATTCGACATCAACCAGCGCTAAGAGTTCAGGAGCAGTTCGACCGCTGCCTGAGGGTGGTCAGGCGCCGTTGGTCGGCTGGAGCGCCGCCTTGAGCGCCTGGGCGGGCGTGGCCCCTCCGGCCGAGGAGTCCGCGAAGCGCTCCAACAGTCCGTCGTCGAGATCGGCGGCCACGTCCAGAATGTCGGCGTCCGAATGTCCAGCCGCCACAGCTATCGACTGCGCGCATGCCTCCTTTGCGAGCTGATGTGCCAGCCCGAGCGATTTGGAGGCCTCGCGCTCGAGGCGCTGAACGTTCCTCTGCGCCCACACCGCGTCGTCACGGACCGTCTTGGCCAAGTTCGTTACGTGCTCGCGGCGCTTCCAGGCACGTAAAGCATCCAGTCGCACCGGAGACTGGTCGGGCCAAGCGTCAAGGGCGGCGCCGAGGAGTTCGGCAACACCGAGCTTCCACGTGGGCCCGAGACCCATAAGGAACTCCCACTGCTGCTGAGACAGGTCGGGAAAGTCCTCGATCTGAAGGCACTTCCGCTGCGCCGCCTGAGCAGCTGCCACGCGCTCTTCTGTAACCGTGTCGAGGAACCTGGGGTAGGCAGCGCCTCGTACGTCATTGCCGTCCAGCACATGACGCCGGCGGACGATGATCGGCTCGAGTCCCTCGGCCAGCGCCTCAAGCCGACGGCTGCGGTTTCGACGTGCGGCATTGCGGGGGCGGTTCCTGTTGGCCTCCGCCTCCAGCCACAGCCTGTCGCCCTCCGCGCTGAGGACGGCCTGCGCCGCCTCGAGCAGAACCACAGGAACGTATTCAGGCCTTGCGGCAGTCGCCTCGGCGAGGTCCACGGTGACGAGAAGGGGCTTGTTCTTGTGCATGTCCGCGAACGTCCTGCAAGACGTCGGGGTGGCATCAAGGTCGCGACGTGAGACGAAACACAATGTCGCCCGCGTGAGCGCCTCGCCTCAGGGCGGGACGGTTCGCGGTCGATGGTTGACAGGTGATGGCGAGCAGCGGGCAGGTCAGCCACGTTGCAGCAGGTCAGGCGGTTGGAGCGCCAGCGTGATGTGGCCATAAACTGTATCGCCGAGGCGCTCACGGAGCGGACCGACATGATCACCAGGATCGGGACCGCGGCGCTATCCATTCAGAACATCGTGTGTGCGTACGAATCGTCGGAAGCGGAATCAGACACCGAGCCATCTGCCATGCTCGTCAGGCTGCGTCAGCTGCAGGTCGAGCTTTGCAGTCTGTTCTATGACTACGCTATCGAGGACGACGAGGACGACTGAGCTTCGACCTTCGTCGCAGCCGATGCTTTCGGGAACTATTGCCGCCTTTCGTGGTTCGCCTTGAGATGCCGAGCTCCGGCGCTGGCGCAGAACCCGTTGGCCTCTCGCTAGCCACGTTCAGCCCGATTGCCGGGACGGTGACTCCCAAGTCACCAGCACGCTCGCGAACGGCGCCGGGTCCGCGCCGTCATCGAAGGCGAGACGCCCGCGGAAGAAGCGAACGACCGCGTCCGTCGCGACGACGTCTCGGTGCCACCATCTGGTGTCAGTCCGACATGGCAACAAAGAAACCAGCGGCAATCCTGCGGCAGCCGTCGCCACAGCCCGTTCAGTCCAGGCGCTCAGGCCAATCCCGTAAGGCGGATTCAGCCACGCCCATGCCGCGGAATCGGGGTCAACCAGCCGCGCCCATTCGTCGTACAGCAGCGCATCGCGCCTTCGGGGGTCCGGATGATCCGGGCCGAGCCAAGACAGGGCGCCGTCGAACACTGAGGCGACAGACGCCGCCGCGTCCAATACCGGAGGGCATCCGCGCTCGGCGGTGACCTCTGCCATCACATGCCGTGGTGTGGCCCAGTCGCCACGAAGGGAAAGCATCTGTCCGGCGACGCGACCCACAGACCGCGCGTGCCGAAGACGCTGCGCTCGAGTTGGTGGTTGGACGCTCGGCAGTTGCCACGGTCGCACTCGCCAAGGCGCAGTCACCGGCATCCAGGTCAAGGAGCACCCGGCCTGTTCCGCCAGCAGACCAAGTGTCTCGAGATCGGGGTAGGGCCGTCCGGGGCGTTCGGCACGCAGCACGCTTGCGGCACATGAGCCAATCGCTGCGCCCGTCTCAGCGGCAGTGATGCCAGCGGCCCGGCGAGCGTGCCGCAGTTCAGCACCAACCAGCGACAGCAACCCGGCAGCGTCCGTGCGCGGTACGGACTGTTCCTCTGGCAACGCCGGCTGACGACTTCTTGCGGTGTCCGTGGATGAGCGCCACGGGAGCAACTCGAGCCGTCGCCCGAGCGCGAGCCCGAGTGCTGCGACTGTCAAGGAGTTCGGCTGGCACGTCCCGCCGGTAAACCGCTGGACGGTTGCGAGCCCTACTCCGGCATTGCGGGCCCAAGCGCTGAACGAACCGCCATCGCGCTGGTGTCGCGCCAAGAGCTCCGGGACAAGGTGACGCCACCCGTTCGTGTGCTTTGAGCCCATTGCCGGCATGGGGTCCAGTGAACACGAACAGGTCGGCGAAATTCCGTACAAACGCCCTTCAGTTAGAAAATCCCGTCCGCATTTCAGATTCATCTCTAAACGCTCACTATTCCAAGGGAAACTTCGCTGGTGGAATTTGAGCCGGCCGAAGGGGTCCGGCAAAGTCTCCGAATCGGGCCAATGGGTGGCCGCATTTTGACCGGTTCCAGGCGACTGCTGCGACACGCGACCACGGCCCCACGCTTCCGAAGGCATCGCCCACGGTGGAGTCGTCATAGGTTGCTTCACATCGGCAAAGGGGGGTGTTCGAGACTGGCAACGTTCGCGCCGGGTTCCACAGTGGTCGTTCGCGACGAAGAATGGCTGGTCACGGCAGCAGAGCAAACGTCGGCCGGATGGCGGCTCGACGTCGTCGGCCTGTCTGAGTTGGTCCGAGAAACGACCGCGACCTTCTACGACACCCTTGACACGATCGAGCTCCTTGACCCGCGTCAGGCCCGACTCGTCGCCGACCCCTCACCCCGGCACAGGCGGACGCGGCTGTGGCTGGAGGCGACGCTTCGACGTACGCCGCTCCCCTTCGGTGATCCAGGCTTGACCGTGGCCGATGGGATGTTGGTGGACCGGCTCGAGTTCCAGCGCCGGGCCGTTGCTCATGCGTTATCGCGAGAAAATCTCCGGCCTCGGATTCTGATCGCCGATGCAGTTGGCCTCGGCAAAACCCTCGAAATAGGCATGCTCCTTGCCGAGCTCACCCGCCGTGGGCGAGCTGATCGGATTCTCGTGGTGACGCCTCGCCATGTCCTTGAGCAAATGCAACACGAGCTGTGGTGTCGTTTCGGCCTGCCGCTTGTGCGCCTCGACAGCGACGGCCTGCAACGCGTCCGGCAGAAGCTGCCCGCGAGCCGCAACCCCTTCACCTACTACCGGCGCATCATCGTCTCGATCGACACGCTGAAATCACCGCGCTACCGCTCGTTTCTGGAACGGCATCGTTGGGACGTCGTCGTCATAGACGAGTCGCACAACATCACCAACACTGCGACGCTCAACAACGAGCTGGCCCGCACTCTCGCACCGAACACCGAGGCGCTGATACTGGCTTCGGCGACGCCGCACAACGGCAAGAAGGAATCGTTCGCCGAACTGCTGCGCTTGCTCGACCCCACCGCTGTCGGCCCGGACGGCGAGTACGACATCGCTGACGTCCGTCGCCTCTTCGTCCGTCGGCACCGGCACTCCCCCGAGGTCGCCGCTGAGGTGGGCGCCGAATGGGCTCTCCGCCCGGAACCGAAGGTCATCCCGGTGACCGCCGGCGCCGCGGAGGACGCCGTCGCTGCGGAGCTGTCGGCCGCCTGGCTCTACCCGCAAGGCTCTTCGCCGGTGACGGACCGAGGGTCAGCGCTATTCCCCTGGACACTCGCAAAGGCATTCCTGTCCTCCCCCGCCGCCCTCGTCGAGACTGTGGAAGCTCGTCTGAAGCGAGTTGCGGCGGACGCCGCGGGAGGTCGCGAACGTGAGCGGCAAGCGCTCGAACGCCTACGCGACTTGAGCCACACAGCGTTGACCTCCGAGAGCGCCAAGCTCGCCACCCTGGTTCGCTACCTAAAAGACGCTGGGGTCGGACGACGCTCGGAAACCCGAGCAGTGCTGTTCGCAGAACGAGTCGCGACACTGACCTGGCTCGCGAGGGAGCTTCCGGCGAGATTGGGTTTGCAGACCAACCAGATTGCCGTGCTTCACGGCGGGCTCCCCGACGTCGAGCAGGAACGCATCGTCGACGACTTCAAGGTCAAGGCCAGCCCGGTGCGGCTGCTTATCACCGGTGATGTCGCCAGCGAAGGCGTCAATCTCCACGCCCAATGCCATCACCTGATCCACGTCGACATTCCATGGTCATTGATCAAAATCGAGCAGCGGAACGGGCGCATCGATCGCTACGGCCAACAGCACCCTCCGCAGATTGCCGCGCTCGCCGTGCTTCCGTCGGACGAGCGTTTCAGCGGCGACGTGCGGGTGCTCCAGCGCCTGCTGGCCAAGGAGCATCTCGCGCACACCACTCTTGGCGATGCCGCCAGTCTCATGCAGCTGCACTCCGCGGGCAGCGAAGAGGAGGCTATCCGTGACGCCCTCATCCGCGGCCGCGAGCTTGATGAGATTGCGCCCGACCCGGTTGTCGGCGAAGACATCGACCTTTTTGCAGCCTTCGACGTGCAGTTCGCAGCAGCAGGCGAGGAGCTGCCGCCGGCGCCGCCAAGCCGGCCTCGCGAATCGCTGTACTCAACAGACCTGGCGTTCCTGACGGACGCATTGACCGACGCCTACGAGGACCCCTCACGGCCACCGGACGACGACGCCCCAAGCCGACGCGGCGGCGTCGGATGGAAGGTCTACGAGGGTCAGGGCTTGGTGTCGCTCATTCCTCCAGCAGACCTCCGCTCTCGCCTCGATGCCTTGCCACAGTCCTACGTCGCCGAGCGCAAGGTCCGAGAACGATTCCTTCTCGCCACCTCACCAGCCGTCGCCCGCGACGGTCTGCGCGCCGCTCGGGAGGGTCAGGCGGGCGGCTCGACGTGGCCGGAGGCGCACTTCCTATCGCCCATGCATCCGGTGTTGGACTGGGCTGCTGACAAGGTGCTGGCTTCGGCTGGACGCAACGAAGTCCCGTTGGTCCGCGGCCCCGTCGATGCGCCGCGCGTATTGGTTCTCGCCACTCTCATGAATCGACGTGGACAAGTCGTCACACGCCAACTCGTTTCCGTCGAGTTCCCATCAGGTCGTCCCGATCAGGCGGTCGCTGAAGTCGTGGAAGGCATGGAGCTGTTTTCCGGTACGGGACTCGAGACGGCCGCGGTCAACCCGGGTGCGGCGACCGTTACCGACGCACTCTCTGCCTTGGTCCCGGCCGCGGTGGACGCCGCTACGAGGACCTTGGACCTTGCCGAACGCACCCAACAGAGTGACCTTGGCCAGCGACTCGCCTCGTGGTCATCCAGGCGTACCCGCTGGCGTACGCGAGCTGATGAGCTGCAGCTTGAGCTCCACGGCTCCGCGTTGGCCAAGGTACGGCGGTTGTCGCGTCAGGTGAGCGTCGAGGAAGAGATCGCTTTGTCGCTGCGCGCGAGTCAGCGGCTGCTGCGACCCCTCGTGGTCGTCGTGCCGGCAGAGGGCGCCGATGGGAGCGGCGGCTGATGCCAACGTTCGATTCGGTCATCGTCGGAGAGTCCTGGATCTCCGAGCACTACCTGACCTCTGACGCACGTTCGGGCACGTTTTTCGCCGAGGTGCTGAGGCTCAGGGCACGCTGGGATGAAGAGGAGACGGAGGAGGTCCGCACGTCGCGGTCGGGTCTACGCGAGGCCGCGCTCGCGCTCGCCAACGCCTTTGTGAAGCTGGCGGAATCAACCGACGACGAGGATGCCCGCGGCGTCCATCAACAGGTGCGCGCGGCTCTTCTGCTAGACCGCGAGCCCACCACTTGGAGTTCGGACCGGTCCGGGGACGAGATCCGAGTACCGGAGTGCATCGAACATCCGACGCCAACAGGCACAGCACTTCTTATGCTGGAGGCCGCGCCCGTTCAGGCGGTTGAGGACTTGCTCGATCCGGATTCAGGACGCCTGCTTTCGCCCGCCACGGTTGACGGCAAACCGCAATCAGCAGTGGCCAAAACGATTTCGGCGATCTTCCTGACGGATGACGCTCCGCCGTTCGTGCTTGTTCAGGCCGGCGGGATGATGTTGCTCGCCGAACGAAGCCGATGGGCCGAAGGTCGTTGGCTGGCCGTCGATCTCGCCGTTGTTGCCGATCGCCGCGACAGGAAACGGGCTGGCGAGCTCGAACATGCTGCCGCGATGGTCGGCCGAGATCTGCTGCTGCCCGAAGACGACGGCACAGCACGGTGGCTGACCCTTCTCGACGAGTCCGTCCAGCACACGGTGGGCGTCTCCGCCGACCTTCGCGACGGGGTCCGGCTGTCGGTCGAGCTGATCGCGAACGAGGTCGTCGCCCGGCGACACCGTCAAGGACTGCCTGTCTACGACGTTCCGGACCTCGCGCGCGACCTCACTCGCCAGTCGCTTAGATTCCTCTACCGCATCTTGTTTCTGCTCTACGCCGAAGCCTCACCGCAATTGGAGGTGTTGCCAGTCCAAGCGCCCGAGTATCAGGCTGGCTACGGGCTCGACCGGCTCCGCGAGCTGGTCCTGGTCAAGCTGAGCTCCGAACAGGCCAGGAACGGCACGCATCTTTTCGACTCCCTTAGCCTGCTGTTCCACCTGGTAGACAAAGGCCCCAAAGCGCGGGCGTCGGATGCGGGGCCGGCGGACGACGACGCATTGGTCTTCCACCCTTTGCGCGCCGACTTGTTCGCGGACGGCGCCATCAAGCTGATCGACGAAGTCGGTCTCGGCAACGCCGCGCTTCAGCTCGTGCTCGAGCACTTGCTGCTGACGAAACCCAAGCGGGGCGGCGACCGCGGCTTCATCTCTTACGCTCAGCTCGGTATCAACCAGCTCGGAGCCGTCTACGAAGGACTGATGTCCTGGACCGGTTTCGTCGCCGACACCGACCTGTACGAGGTCGCTCGGGGTGGGGACCCAGGGGGCGGAACCTGGCTTCTGCCCGCGGAACGCGTCCACGACGTCCCTGATGATTCTTTCGTACGGACAACAGATGAGCGGACTGGCGAATCAAGGCCGGTGCTTCACCGCCGTGGCACTTTTGTTTACCGCTTGGCAGGCCGAGAGCGTCAGCAGTCCGCTTCGTACTACACCCCAGAGGTGCTGACCCGTTCGGTGGTTCACCACGCGCTCGCCGAACTCCTCGACCAGGACGGCACGGTCACGAATGCTCGAGACATCCTCGAATTGACCATCTGCGAGCCAGCCCTCGGTTCCGGAGCCTTTGCCATCGAGGCAGTGCGACAGCTCGCCGCTGAGTACTTGCGCCGCCGGCAAGACGAGCTGGGGGTACGCATCCCCGCAGAGGACTACCCCGCCGAACTGCAGCGGGTCAAGGCCTACCTGGCCCTTCATCAGGTGTACGGGGTTGACCTCAACGCCACTGCCGTTGAACTCGCTGAGGTGTCGCTCTGGCTCGACACGATGCAGGCCGGCCTCGCCGCCCCGTGGTACGGACTACATCTCCGCCGGGGAAACAGTCTCATCGGCGCTCGACGAGCCGTCTACGACCCGAGCTACCTGAACGGAACGACGTGGCTGACAACAGTGCCGCGGGACGTGCCGCTACGTGACCCGTCGGACTTCAATGCCACTCCCGACGTCGATGACGGCATCCATCACTTCCTGCTGCCCGCTGCAGGTTGGGGCGCGGTCGCCGACACCCCCGAGACAAGAACGTATGCACCGGAAGGGCGGGACCGGCTGCGGAGTTGGCGAACCGAGATCCTCAGGGCGCCCAACCGTGCCCAGCGGGGTCGGTTGGCGCGGCTTGCCGAAAGGGTCGAGGTGCTCTGGGGGTTGACGCGACGACGACTAGAAGTGGCCGAGGCCGGGATCCGCCGCACTGCCTCTGTTTGGGGCGGCGGATCCGTCAAATCCGCCGATGAGCCAGTAACGCGGGAACAGGTCGAGGTCGTGCTCAACGACGAGGACAGTGCCTACCGACGTTTACGGCGACTCATGGACGCCTGGTGTGCCCTCTGGTACTGGCCCATAACAACCGATGCCGAGCCTCCCGGATGGGATGCTTGGCTCGACGGACTTGAGGCCCTCGCCGGCAAAGGCGTCCGCGAAACTGCCGCCGAACGAGCCGGCCAGGTCAGCTTTGCCGCCGACCTCTCTTGGCGCCAACTCGATGATGCGGAACTGCTTGACCGGCAGTTTGCGGGTTCCCAGTCGGTCGCAGGAGCGTTGGCGAATCACCAGTGGCTGGCTGTGTCGGATGAGATTGCGAAGGAGCAGGGCTTCTACCACTGGGAGTTGGACTTCGCGCAGGTGTTCGCCCGGGGTGGCTTCGACCTCCAGGTTGGGAACCCGCCCTGGGTGCGACCGGCGTGGGACGAGGCTGGCGTGCTGGCGGAGTACGACCCGTGGTGGCAGCTCGCTGCCAACGCGAGCGAGCGCGACCGGGCGGCACGCCGACTGAGTACGCTCGCGTTGCCTGGTGCTCGGGAGTGGTTTCTCGATGAACGGACCGAGCAGGCGGCCACTAACGCGCACCTCGGAAGCGCGGTAGATCGCCCGCTACTGCATGGTTTGCAGCCTGACCTGTATCGGTGCTTTATGGACCGGACCTGGAGAAGCGCCTCTCCGACTGGAATCGTTTCTCTAATTCACCCCGAATCGCACTTCACCGAACTCCGCGCGGGCGGTCTGCGAGAGGAGGCGTATCGCCGCTTACGTCGGCATTGGGGATTCAAGAACAACATGTACGTCTTCTCGGAAATCAGCGACAAGCGAGGATTCGGCGTCCACGTCTACGGGGCGCAGCGTCCGGCTCGCTTTATGCACGCCGCGTGGATCTACCAACCCGATGTGGTTGATCGGTCAATGGTGCACGACGGGACTGGTCCAGAGCCCGGTGTCCGAGATGACAACGACCATTGGGACGTCCGACCGCACCGCTCGCGCATCGTGCTCGTGGACGAATCAGTTCTTAGGCGGTGGGCGGCACTGCTGGACGTGCCGGGCACCCCACCTGAACGTGCTCGCATGCTTTCACCGGTCAACCAGTCGAGCGCCTCCGTGCTGAACAAACTTGCTGACGCGCCCCGATTTGGCGACCTTCCATTCGAATGGACACGGGGCTGGGAGGAGGACAGAGACCGTCGTCTGGGACTCATTGTGCGAAGTCCAGCCGTTCCGTCAACCTGGTCAGACGTCATCCTTCAAGGGCCGCATCTCTTCGTCGCCAATCCCTTCTTCCAAGAGCCGAATGAATCGGCAAGAAACCGGGCCGACTACTCCGTGCTGGATCTCGAGTCGCTGAGCGAAGGCTTCGTACCTCGAACGACTTACCAAAGGGCCGTTCCCTACCCAAAGTTCGAGGCTAGCTATCCCCACTGGGATGATCTGCCAAGCAACGGTTTCTTTCGCCTCGCGTGGCGTAAACGTGTGGATCCGGCCACAGAGCGAAGTCTTCAGGCTGCCCTAATTATCCCTGGCCCCACGCATCTTCACCAGGTTCAGAGCCTGTCTACAGCCAACCCTGTGGACCTGGTCGTGGCTTGCGGGATTTGGTCTGCCATCACGTCCGACTTCTTCGTAAAGGCTGCTGGCGTTGCCGACGTCACTGTCGGAGTTTTCACGAAGCTCCCCCATCTACGCGGTCACCCTTTGGAGCCGGAACTTCTGTTGCGAACACTGCGGCTGAACTGTCTGGTCCGCCCGTACGCCCCGCTGTGGTCGCGCTTGTTTTCCGCAGACTGGTTGGTGGATCGCTGGGTGCCGGGAGTGGGCGTGCCCTACGCGGGGCGAGCGGAGATAGGCGCAGTCACTCCAGAGTGGTCAACTGACTCGCCATTGCGAAGGGCGAGCGACCGCCGTCAAGCCCTGGTTGAGATCGACGCGATCGTCGCCGTGATGCTTGGGCTTAGCGCGGACGAGCTATCGGCGATCTATCGGACCCAGTTTCCAGTGTTGCAAGGTTACGAGCGCGTTGCTCTGTACGACCGGTTCGGGCGACAGGTCCCAGCAGACGTCGCGCGGCACTACCGCAGGGCACTTGTAGCCGGGCGCCCTCCGATGGCCCTCGAGAGTCCAGAGCGCAACTTTGTAGCGCCTTTCTCTGGGGTTGACCGTGAACCTGATCTACGTGCAGCACATGCACACTTCGCGGACATTGCCGCAGCGCGAAGCGCGGCGACTACATGAGCGGGCCGTTGCTGCCCTCGCTTCAGGCGGGTGATCTTCGCCGGGCGCTGACCGATTACCTAACGACGACGTTCGCGCTCACGGACGACGACGTTCGGGCCGCACTCACGACATTCCTCACGGACCCGGACAGCGGCATCTTCCGCGGCCCGTATGTGCGTCTGCGGTTGCCGTTTCGTCCAGCTGATGGCACGTGGACAGTTCCGCTGGACTGGTGGCTTGAGGAGTTCACGCCACACGTACACCAGGCCCGAGCGTTCGAGCGGCTCTCGTCGAAGTACGGGCCGCCGAGGCCGACACTGGTAACTACGGGTACGGGGTCGGGAAAGACCGAAGCGTTTCTCGTGCCCATCGTTGACCACGTCCTGCGTTCCCGTTCAGCCGGTCAGCGAGGGCTAAAGGCCCTCATCTTGTATCCGATGAATGCCCTGGCGAATGATCAGGCCGCACGACTGACGCGGATTCTGACGACAGATCCGCGTCTTGCTGGCATCACCGCTGGTATCTACACGGGTGAGCAACAAGGCCAGCGGACGCAGGTTTCGGCCGGCGGCCTGATTACCTCGCGGGAAGTGATGCGGTCCGACCCGCCCGACATCCTGCTGACCAACTACAAGATGCTCGACCAGTTACTGCTCCGCGGAAACGACCGCGGCCTCTGGGAGGGTGCCGCGGAGTCGCTCACGTACATCGTCTTGGACGAGTTCCACACGTACGACGGTGCCCAAGGCACGGATGTGGCGATGTTGTTGCGTCGCCTGGGTTCTGCGATCGGTGTGGCCCGTGAGGATGCGCCGTTGGGCGACGTAGTGCCTGTGGCAACGTCCGCAACCCTCGGTGGCGGCACCGCCCCCTCGCTGGAAGCGATGCGCAACTTCGCGGCGACAGTCTTCGGCCGTCCATTTGACCAGGACGTCGTTGTCCGCGAAGAACGCTTGTCCCCGGGCGAATGGATCGCGCAGCATGCCCAGCCAGTCGCCGGCGTTGTGCAGCGAGCGTTGCCCAATCCAGCGCTGCTGGCTGCCGCGGTCCGTGAGGAAGCGCGGAAGGGTCCGGAAGCGGCCGCTATCGGACTGCTAGGCGCGCTCTACGCACCCCCGGCGAGCGATGATGGAACGCGCGATGAACTGACCGCAGCTGACCTGCGTCGGCTTCGCCGACCCGGCCTGCTGCCAGCGCTGCTCTCCGGGCACCCCTGGGTGCAGCAAATGCTTGAAGCAGCACACCGACCAGTTGCCACGCGTGACCTTGCGGCGGCCATCCTCCCCGATGACACCAGTGCTGACCGGGCGGATGGCGTGACGGTCGTCGAGGCGCTGCTGGGACTTCTCTCGCTTGCCCGTGCCGAAGCCGATGGCGCAGAAGCGCGGCAGATGCTGGGTATTGACGTTCAGCTTTGGGTTCGTGAAGTGTCTCGTATCGACCGTCAGGTCACCACCACCGCCTCCTTCCGGTGGGCTGATGACGGCAGCCACGCCGATTCGGAGCTGTTCCTGCCGTCGCTGTACTGCAGGCACTGCGGCCGTGCCGGGTGGGGCGCGCTCCGCACGGTCACAGGCCGCGCGGTGGACTCCTCCCAGAACGCCATCCGGCGGGCAGCCGCGGGCGGCGATCAGCGTTTCCGCGCCATGCTGCACGCTCCAGGCGAGGCGACTGCTTTTGCTGGCGAGGACGTCAAGGTCGATGGCCTCCTCTGGCTCGACACCAGCAGTCTTGAACTGACATCCGACCCTGGCGAAAGGATCGCCGACCCGGACGAGACCCGGTTAGTGCCCGTGCTCACGTGGTGGGACGACGACAAGGCCGCCCGCGCACAGACGTGTCCCTCCTGCCGGCAACCCGACGGCATTCGTTTCTTGGGTAGTGGTGTCGCGACCCTGACGTCGGTGACGCTTTCGGCGTTGTTCGGCGCCGCACAGCTCGACCCAGCCGAAAAGAAGACCCTGCTCTTCACGGACAGCGTTCAAGATGCTGCGTACACCGCGGGATTCGTCCAAGCACGTTCACACGCCCTCAGTCTGAGGGCGGCGCTCCTCGACACCATCATCGCGGCCGGACCGCTCAGCCTCGAAGACGTCGCACGCGAAGCGGTGCAGCGCGCCGCCGACGACCCGATACGCCGCTACCGGCTGGTACCGCCAGCGTTGACAGACTGGCAGAACTTCCGCCGTTATTGGGAGCCGTCTGGCAGTCAGCAAGACCGTCTCAAGACCCGCAAACTCGTCGAACAGCGGCTGGCGTTTGATGCCGCCCTTGAGTTTGGCCTCAACGCTCGGACGGGCCGAACGCTCGAGCTGACGGGCTCGGTCGTTGCTGACGTAGACATCGGCTCCTCAGAGACCGTGCTACGCGCCGCTCGCCGCGCTATTGGTCGTGCTCGCGAACAGCACAGCCTCTCCCCCGATACCGACGCCGTGCTCGGAACGGAGCTAGACGACGCACGCTTGCTTGCTTGGGTTCGCGGCGTCCTCGAACGCATGCGCACGCGCGGCGGCATCAGGCATGCCTGGTTGGACTCGTACATCGATCGGGACGGCAATCGCTGGCTGCTCACCGGAGGTCGGGGGCGGGCTCGCGATCAGGGCCTGCCGTCGTTTCCGCCGGGCCGATCGGCTCCTGCGTTTCCCACAACGGGAACGCGAACCGACACCTTGGACAGCCTGACCGGGACCGCGTCTTGGTACGCCCGTTGGGCCCAGCGGCAGCTGCTTGTCACCCCCCGCGATGGCGGACTTGTCACTCGGGCACTGGTCGAGGAATGTGCTGCCGCTGGCTGGCTTGTGACGCGCAGAACCGAAACAACGGCGACTGTTTTCGCCCTAGACCCCGCACGTGTCGTCGTGTCCGCTGCTGATCCGGCAGGGCTAAGCGGCGGTCTACTCGCGTTGCGTTGCAACGTCTGTCACACGCTTACACCGGGCGGGTATCGCACAGTCGCCGATCTCTTCGAGGCGGCCTGCCTTCGTCAGGGCTGCCCAGGCACGCTGCATCGCGCCGAGCGGGGCGAGGACTACTACCGCCAGCTTTACGCCAGCAGCGACATGCGCCGCGTCGTCGCTCACGAACACACCTCGCTGTTGCCGGACAAGGTCAGGCTCGCAGTAGAGGACGCCTTCAGGGACGGCGTCGGGCCCGCTGTTCCGAACGTTCTGGCAGCAACGCCCACCCTTGAACTCGGCATCGACATCGGTGACCTGTCCACCGTGATGCTGGGGTCGCTTCCGCGCAGCGTGGCGTCCTACGTTCAGCGGGTCGGGCGTGCCGGTCGCCTCACTGGAAACGCTCTGATCCTCGCGTTTGTCCGCGGGCGTGGACAGAACGTCCATCGGCTCGCCGCCCCGTTGTCGGTCATCGACGGAGACGTTCGGCCACCGGCGACGTACCTCGATGCGATCGAGATCCTGCAACGCCAGTACATCGGCTGGCTTCTCGACCGTCGAGCCGCCGCGGGTGCGACGGATCCCGGGACCGCTGCCGGGCTTTTCCCCGACGACGCCGGGGCCGCAGGCACGTGGATGGGCTCACTGCTGGCAGACACGTCAGGCCGCGCCGAGGAAGACAGCGAGGCATTCCTGTCGCTGTTCGGCGATCGGGTGCGGACAGACACGGCGCAACACCTTCGGGAATGGGCCGGGGTAGGCGTGGCGGAGGGCAGCCTGTCCGGTCTTGCCCTGCTGCTTCAACGAGCGGCAGTCGGCTACCGCCGTGAGGTAGAGGATCTGGCCCACCGACGAGGAGACGTGCAGGACAAGCTCCCAGAGCTGAGGGCCGCTGCGGCACGCCCGACCGCGACTGCCGAGGATCACCTGGCAGCTCGAATGGCCGAATCCGAGTTGCGGTACCTCACGCGACGGCGAAGTGCCGTTGAGACGCAGTTCTGGGTCAATGCCCTCGAAGAACGTGGCGTGCTGCCCAACTACAGCCTGCTCGACGACCGAGTGACGCTCGATGTGTCGCTGCGTTGGGTGGATCAGGACACCGGCAACTACCAGGAGGAGCCCCGGAGCTACCACCGAGGCAGCGCTGCAGCCCTCACTGAATGGGCACCCGGCGCGACGTTCTACGCCCAGGCCGCGGCCGTACGCATCGACGCCGTGGACGTCGGCAGCGACCTTGACGGCCTGCTCCAGACTTGGCGAATCTGCCCCACCTGCGGATGGTCACGGCTGCATCGCGACTCCGAGGGACCGGAAACGCACATCCCTGCCACCTGCCCGCGGTGCGGCGACCCAGGAGTCGCCGACACCGGCCAGGCGCTCTCGGTTCTCCCTCTGGAGAAAGTGTCGGCCCAGATCGACCGAGACGCCGCTGCCATCGGCGATGCACGAGACGAACGTGACCGCCGCCAGTTCAGCGTGGTGCCGGCCGCCGACATCGATCCGGACCAGGTCAGCGACGCCTGGCAGCTGAGCGGATACCCCTTTGGCGCCGAGTACATCCAGCAGGTCGAGATCCGCTGGCTCAACGTCGGGCGCTCAGGTGAACAGGCGGCGGACCGCCGGCTTGCCGGGTGGGACGTGCGGACTCCGATGTTCGAGGTCTGCCCCGGATGCGGAGTCGTCCCGGCAGCGCAGCCGGGCGTTCGTGACCTGCAGGACACCCGGCATCGGGCCTGGTGCCCACACCGCACGGCGATGGACGTTGATTTCCGTCGAATCGCACTCGGGCGCACTCTTCGGACGCAAGCAGTAAGAGTGCTCGTTCCGCCGCAGTTCACGCTGGACGAGTTCGCAGTCCCGTCGCTGCGCGCCGCGCTGCTCCTCGGGTTTGCGCGAGCTGCTAGGCGGATCGCCCGATCACCTTGACGTCCTTCAAGTCAACATGGCCGTCGAGGGACAGCCGCGTACCGCGCTGCTGTTGCACGACCGGGTGCCTGGCGGAACCGGCTACCTTGCCGACCTAGCCCGCCCGGACCGCGTCCAGCAGCTACTCAACAGCGCTCTCAACGTGCTACGAAGCTGCACCTGCGCGGCGGAAAACCTGCTGGCCTGCCACGAGTGCCTGTTGCCGTTTACCCCTCCGTGGATGGTCGAGAGAACATCCCGGGTACGCGCCGAGCACATCCTCGCCGACGTGCTGTCGGCCGGCACTGGTGACGAGTCGGGCACGCCGTGGCAGCCCGAACAGTTGCGTTCGGTCGCCGACATCCCCGCTCCGACCCTTGAAAGCGCCCTCGAGTTGCGCTTCCGGCTCGCGTTCGCTGCTGCACTTCGCGATCGCGGCGTCGCCGTGCAGGAGATACCGCAGCTCGCAGGGACCGAGCTGAGGCTCGGGGTTCCCGGGATGACGTACCGGCGGTGGACGTTACGGCCACAAGTTCCAGTTGCCGGCTGCAAGCCCGACTTCGAGCTGCTATGCCAAGACCCGACCATCCCCCGCGTTTTCATCTTCACCGACGGCCGTACCTGGCACGCCAGCCCGGCCAACAACCGCATCGCCGACGACGCGTCGAAACGAGCTGCAGTACGAGCTGCCGGTCATCGAGTGTGGGCAGTCACTGACGACGACGTGCGCACCTTCGAGGCCAAGACGCGCGGTGAGGCCGCCACTCCCGCAGGCGGAGCCTGGTACACACCCCACATCCGCGACCGACTCGTGCGAATCCGCGCGTCAGTCATACCCGCCGGTTCCGTACCGGACGAGCTCGCCGATTGCGGACGCGGTCACCCAGCTTGTCGCCTGGGTAATGGACCCCAAGCCACAGGCATGGCAGCAGCTGGCCGATGGGCTGCCGCTGGCGCTCATGCAGGCCGCTCCACCAGCGCGTCGCGATGTGGACCGAACCGCCCTGCCCGCCATGGCCGCCGACGCCATCACTGGCTCAACGACCCTGGCGGTCGGGCCCAGCGATGGGGAGCTCCAAGCGTGGGTGTGGAAGCAGTCGGCGTGGGCGCTCGCCGCCGCTGGGCGTGCGCGTGCTCCCTTTGATGTCGGCGCAGTGGTCGTCGTGGACGATCGCGACTCGGCCCTCACAACTGACGACGGCATCGCGGCCTGGCGGTGCTGGCTCGCCCTGTCCAACCTCCTCGGCCACGCGACCCGCCTCGCGCAGCCGATAGCGCTCTCACAGACCACCACAGCGGCCGTCCCCGCGCCTGAGCAACTGGGCACAGGTGACACTGCGCTGCCAGCAGCGTGGGCCGCGCTAGTCGAAACGGCAGCCGACGACCTCGAAGCTGAACTGCTCCGCGCTCTTTCCGCCGGCGGCAGCCCACTCCCCGAGCAAGGCTATGAGACCGACGGGGGGCTACCCATCGACCTCGCCTGGCCCGACGCACGGATCGCAGTCCTGATCAGCAGCGACCCGGATGCCGTCGCCGAACTCACCGACGACGGCTGGAACGTCATCGACCCAGACCCCCAGCGACTCCTCGCGCTGCTCGCTCCCGGAGAGGCCGAATGAGCAACATCACGCTGTCCAGGCAGTTCAAGAAGAGCCTGGACATCGACGGCTCGCTGAAGAAACGTGCCTGGGACTTCTTGACGAAACTCATGGACGACCCCACCGCGCCGGGCCTGCACATCGAGCCCATCAAAGGCTCCCGCGATCCGCGCGTGCGTACCGGTCGCGTCAACGACGGCGTCCGTGCCGTCATGTTTCTCGTCAGTGAGCAACCCGAACCACACTTCGTCCTAGCTGCAGTAGCCGAACACGACGAGGCCAACAGCCTCGCGGAGCGCATCGTGCTCACCACGAATCCAGTCAGCGGCGTGCTCGAAGTTCGGGAAGATGTGCCTCCGGCGTACGGAAGCGGTCAGCCGTTTCGTCCGAACCCGTACTGGCGCACGAGACCGGACCGCTTGCTGGTTTCAGCGTCCCCGAGCTGACCGCGGTGGGCCTGTCACCCGGCCTTGCCGAACGTGCTATCACTGCGGCCGACGATGACGCGCTCATCGCGGCTGCCGGCGACGTCCTGACGCCCCCTTGGCAGGGCGATGTTCTGCTCGCAATCGCGACAGGGACACCGCTGGCGGAGGTTCTCGAACAGCTGGGAATCTCGGTCGATGGCCAGCCGGTTGCCGCCGGCGAACTCGTGCCGGCGAGCGAGGACGAAGTGGCTACCGCCCTCGAGCGGCCGGGTAGTCAGATGGATTTCGTCCGCATCGACAGCGACGAGGAACTGCGACGCATCCTCGACCGGCCCTTCTCGGAATGGCGCATCTTCCTTCACCCCGAGCAGCGTCGTTACGCCACTTTGCCGACCTCCGGCGCCTACCGCCTCTCCGGGGGCGCAGGCACCGGAAAGACCGTCGTTGCTCTGCACCGGGCCCGTCACCTGGCCCAGACCGCAGGTGCCCGGGTCGTGCTCACCACGTTCACGCGCATCCTCGCCGAGAATCTGGCTCGTGACCTCAAGGCGTTGGACGGCTCAGTCCCGCAGGTGCCCCTAGGGCGTGCCGGGGTCACCGTTCGAGGCGTGGACCAGCTCGCGCTCGAGGTACTGACATCGGTGCCCGCAGCGCTGCGTATCGAAGTCGGCGGAGAACTACTCGCCAGCGGAGGCATCCCCGCACCCCTCACCGATGCAGACGAGAGAAATGCGTGGACTGACGCTGCGCGCACCGCCGGCCTCGCAGGCGATCTCGCACGACCGTCCTTCTTGCTCGCCGAGTACCGGATGGTGGTCCTCGCGAACGACCTGACCACCCGTGAGGCGTACCTGAGGGTGCCCCGACCGGGCCGTGGAACCCGGCTGTCCAGAGCGGGCCGACTGGACGTCTGGACCGCGGTCGAGGCCTACCGGCGGCAGCTGGCCCTCGGACAAACCGCGAGCTTCGCCGAGATCGCCACGCTGGCTGGTCGTTGCGCCGACGCCCTGGCAGCCCGCGACGGCATGCGGCTCGCCGACCACGTCATCGTTGATGAAGCGCAGGACCTTCACCCCGGGCATTGGCGACTTCTACGCTCGCTGGTCGCAGAAGGCCCAGACGATTTGTTCATCGCCGAGGACTCTCATCAGCGCATCTACGGCGAGAAACTGGTGCTCTCCCGATTCGGTATCGCCTTGCGTGGACGAAGCCGCAGGCTGCGGCTGAACTACCGCACCACTGCTCAGAATCTGCGGTTTGCCGTAGGAATCCTGGCTGGCGCGGATACGACGGACCTTGAGGGAGATGCGGAAAGCACCGCTGGCTATCGGTCGGCGATGACCGGCCCGAAACCCCTGCTACTTCCATGCACCGGACTCACCGACGAACTCGATGCCGCCGCAGACACCGTCCGCGCCTGGACTCGCCCGGAGCATGGCGGCGGCGTAGAAGCCGGCAGCATCGGCATCCTCACGCGCACGGCCCATCAGCGAGACCTTGTCGCCCAGGGGCTCCGCGACCGCGGGCTACCAGCCCACGTCGTGTCCGACCGCGAGCCCACCCGCTCCGACGCGCCCAGGCTCATGACCATGCACCGTGCGAAGGGACTCGAGTTCAGCCGGGTCATCCTGTTCGGCGTAGACCAGGCGAGCCTGCCTTCCGAGCGTGTGCTCGCCAACCAGACCGCTGAAGAACGTGGCGACGCCCGCGACCGCGAGCGATTCCTGCTCTATGTGGCGGCATCACGCGCACGTGATGCCCTCGTCGTGCTGTGGTCCGGCGATGCGTCACCTTTCCTGCCCAAAGCCGAGACACTGGGATGAGTCGCTTCAGCGTCGGCGGATGTTTGAGCAGTTCTACTGCGTCCTACCATGTTCGAAAGTGGTTTGGAGCTCTCCATGACTGGAAGCGGCGCCCATTGAGGAGATGCTTGCGCGTTGGCCCCCATACCGGTCGAGTGTGCGTATGCCGGTAACTCGCATTCCCTATCCGTCTGCGGAACCCGTGTACGCCGCCGCTGCGCGCTGGCGCGATCGCTGCTTGGCTCAGGACCTCGCCCTGTTTGATGATCGGCCTGGCTCGTCGCTGCAGGATGCCCAGGCCCTTGTCGGTGACTTCGTTGAGCATCCCGATGCGAGCTCAGAGAACTTCATGGCGAAGCTACGCGGCCAGCTTGCATCGACAAGCGCTTCAGGAGTGCAACTCGCGGCTGAGCTGCTGTATGTCCACCTTCTGGTCGCACGCGCGGATGTCGTTAGCGGCGCGCGCAAGCGTGAGATCGTGCAGGGCGTGCTCGGCTTCACCGCCGGCACCGCGCCCCTTCCCCTTGACCTTGCTGACGCCCTCGATTCCGGGCTTGTACGGCCAGGCCAGGCTTACAACTCCCGGCGTTGGCGCCTGTTCGGATACCTCATCGAGGTGGTCGCGGCGGTCAAGCAGCTACCTGAGATGGGCCGACGACAGGTGGCAGAGGATCCGGCCCAATTCGTCAGCTTGCTCGACACCTTGGATGACCAGGGCGCGCTCCTTCAACGACATGCGATCGAGCACCTGCTCTTCCCGGATGTCTTCCCTGCCGTGCTGAGCCACGAGCACCGCCAAGCCATCCTCGGACGCTGGCCAGACCTGGCTGGGCCGACGGAAGTGCCCGAGCCAATGCGACTCGCCCGCGTCGCAGCGAGCCTGCAGCCCAACGGCGAATGGGGCGCCCAGTCATACGTGAACTTCTACAGAAGCCCACATCGCTGGCAATGGGACACGCAATCCGCCAAGTGGAAGGCGCTGTCCGCCTGGTCGGTCCGTCTGCTAAGCGACGTAGACCTCGACGACATTGAGCGCGAATACAAACTGGCGGCCGCGGCACGACTCAAGGAGGCCATGGCTGAACTCGACGCCGGCGCGGATGACTGGCCGCGCTCGGTTCGGACCGCTTTGACCAAGGAGACCAATCTCGTCGCTTGGCAGGTAAGAGATCCGTTCATCAGTTGGCTGGAAAGTGACCGCGAGCGATCGGCAGCTGCACTCAACCGTCTGCGAGCCGATCCGAGCCCGTTTGGCATCGACGCATTCCTCGCCGAGATTCCGGACGACGTGCTGCATGGGACCGGGGCCCGGCTCAGCGTCGCGTCCTTTCTGCTATCAGCCATCGACATCGTCGCGCGCCCACCGTGGCGCGCCAACACCGTCGATAAGGCATACCGGTTGTCGGGATTCTCCAAACCCGAGCCGCGGGCCACTGACGGAGAGCGCTACGACGTCTTTCTGACCTTCCTCGACCAGGTACTCGAGGCCGGCCAAGCCGCCAACCTGCCGCTGCGGGATCGGCTGGACGCTCAAGGACTGGTCTGGGCACTGGTCAACCAGGAAGCGCCCAGCCAATGGTCGCCGGAGGAGACGGCGGCACTATCCGCTTGGAGAGCCGGCAAGAACAGCCTGCCTCCCGGGAAAGCTGCGGACGGCACGACACCCGATCAGGACACGGACGCCGATGGTGATCGGGACTCCGACAGCGCGGTTGCCGAAACCGTGGCACTAGCCGACGTCGCGCACGACCTGTACCTGGACGAGCCTTTCCTTGACGAGATCGTGCAGCTCCTGAAGGACAAGGGCCAGGTGGTCTTTCACGGCCCACCGGGGACAGGGAAGACGTTCGTTGGCCGTCGGTTGGCGACTTGGTTTGCGGGCTCACAGAAGCGGGTGCGGCTCGTCCAGTTCCACCCGTCGTACGCCTATGAGGACTTCGTAGAGGGCCTGCGGCCACGTCCCGACCAATCCGGCTTCAAGCGAGTCGATGGGCCGCTCCTGGAGATGGCTCGACAAGCGGCCGCCGACCCGACGCACGACCATGTACTCCTGATCGACGAACTCAACCGGGGCAACGTCGCGCGCGTGTTCGGCGAGTTGTACTTCTTGCTCGAATACCGCGACGAGCCTGCGCGGCTGCTGTACTCGCAGCAGGAGTTCCGCCTGCCACCGAACCTCTACTTCATTGGGACGATGAACAGCGCCGACCGCTCTATCGCCCTGCTGGACAGCGCGCTGCGTCGTCGCTTCTACTTCGTCGGGTTTTCTCCCACCGCCCTGCCGGTATCCCAGGTCCTACCGACATACCTTGCACGGACCCACCCAGAGATGGCGTGGGTCGGCGATGTCGTCGCCCGAGCGAATCTCCTACTCGCCGACCCGGCCGTCGCCATCGGACCCAGCCACTTCATGCGCAATGAGCTCGACTAGCGCTGGGTTCGCCGGGACAGGTGGAGCGAGGGGAGCTACGACGGGCACGACAAGGACCCGGAGCACGCCGTTGCGGCCGGGTAAGAGCGCGTAGTCGCTCCATGCCAGCCGATAACGGCCACGGATAGTCAGCGGGTGCTCGCGTCCTCGGCGTGTGCCTGCTCCGGTCATCGGCCCCCAGGCGCGTTCGCCGCTGAGCTCGAGCCCTTCGTGCAGGCGAAAGGCACCAGCGTTCGTTTCGCGGTCATGCCCAGGAGCGCGCCAGTAGGACGCGTCGTTCGCCAGGCACACCAGCGCGCCGTTGGTGCCGGGCGCCATCGCGGCGAACTCCTCGACACGGGCTACATCCTTGACGACGTCGTAGCCGCGAATGTCCTGTGCGCCCTGGTCTTTAGCTCGAACCACTCCCCCGCGACCTGGCCACTCCAAGCCCGGGTCAAGTACTTCAGCTCGAGTGCACTGCGGCTCTGCTGTTCAGCATCGGTCAGCAGCAGGTCCAAACGGACGCCGGGCAGGGGGCGGGTCTCCAGCCGTACTGCCAGATCTGGAGCGGCAAGGCGCACTTGCCAGGCAAACTCCAGTTGAAAGTCCGCTTCGGAGTGAAATACCGGTCGGCGCACGGCAAGAGCGCCAAGTACCTGTCCGAGCGGAATCCTGTCGGCGAGCAGCACTAGCTATCGTAGGGTTCGCAGCCGCAGAGATTCCGGCTACTGACGCCGCCTGCGCCAGCGGAGCGCTCGTACGCAGTTCGGTAGCGCGGCGAACCGTTCAGCATGTCAATAAGCAGCTCGTTCTGCTTCCGCTCCGCATCGGCGTCCTCGACTGGCGGGAGGCGCAGAGCCTCATAGAGTGCGAAGCGGTTCAGGTCCATCCAGGCAATCAGCGCCGTCCCGTAACTGGAGGCGCTGCTGACCGCCCCGCGATACGACAGCCACGCAAGGGTGTACGGCAGCAGAGCAGTCAACAGCCATAGCCCATGTGCCCACATGCACACGACCGCCGCCACTGTCGCGATCAACGAACTCGCGCACAGTCGCGCGGCGAGATCCATCTCGGTGCGTCGATCATTGAGATATGTCGTGTGGGTCGGCTCGGCCACCATTCCGATGTGGGTCGCGAAGCGCAGCACTGGAAGCCGGAAACTGGCGCCCGCGGTGAGTTCGCTGCGACGGAGGACGTTTCCGAGCCTGGTAGGCAGGAAGTGACTGGGGTCCTCGGGATAGCTGTCGTACACAGTCGTTGCCGTCTCGGCCGCCACCAGAAGCTGAAGCGCTTCCTTCGTGCGTAGCGGATGTGTCAGGACCCTTGACGGGGCCAGAGCCGCTGGGACGTTCCCGCCTGACTCGAGGTATTCGCTGAGACTGTCGTCCCCGCTTAATACGCTTTCGCTCCTCGCCCAGCGCGCAAGATGCGTTGCCGTCCGGCTCACGCGCAGTCGGCGCATCATCGCGCTCGGACCCCAGTACCCCTCAAGCAGCTGCACGATGGTGAACTGGAGCGGATGCAAGAACAACGCGATGGCCAGGGCGCCTCCCAATACCGCCGCTGTTTCGGCGACCTGGAAGTGTGAAAAGTGATTGGAGAGCAAACCGAAGCTAGGTCCCGAACCGAATGGTTGAGTCAACAACAGCAGGTACACCCAGACAGCCAGCAGGACCGACGGCACCACGCTGACGATGCTGAAATAGCGCCCGATGGTGCTGCCGGTACCCAAGGTCGCGTCAGCAGCGATGCTTCGTCCTCCCCAACGATGCAACCGTCCTCATCAACTCGCACGCTCCGCAGGCCTCCCAAGTACATGCCCGTCGGGACACCTGAGTTCTGTCGACGACCCCTGATGAGCGCGCAGTCGAAGATCGGGATGTATCGGACAAACGAGCCGACCGTCCTTCCAGATTGCGACTTGGTCGTTGTCGGCGGTGAGGGAAGGCAAAACACCCGGTGGCGGGAATGCAGGCACCTCAACCACGGACTCCACCTCCCGACCTGTCTCAGACCTCGTTCATTCTGAGCAGATGATGTTCGCAAACTGACTAAAGGTAAATCCGCATTCCCCTGGCGTCTACAGCTGGATAGCCGCGACGGCGCGGCAGCATGGCAAGAAACCCCCAGGCTGAGACCATCCTTTTGATGAGTAGCACGGGCCTTCCGCCTGGCCAAAGCAACCCGGCCGGCTCGGCGAGACATGTCCGGAGGTTGCCAATCTGGCTGCTCCCGCCGGCCGCCATCGTCATCGTTTCGGTTACCGGAAGCCAGGCGGGCCGATTGGGAACCGCCGCTGCTGCTGCCGCTGTGAGTGCCACCGCGCTCACGTTTGTGCTTCGCGAAGTACTGCCGCAGCGCAGGTCGCCATACCTTGCAGAGGGTGTGGCCCTGCTCGCCGGTCTGCTCGTCCTCGGAGCGCTTTACTGGCCTCACGCCTTACACTCCTCGCACCCCGGCCCCAAAGGCATCCACATCGGCCCAACCAACAGCTAAGAAGCCACTGGAAGCTCGCGGCCAACGGCTAACACGGGCAATGCTCGCCAACGCTCATTTACGTGGAGCGCAACTACAGGGAGCCGACCTTTCTGGGGTCGATCTACGCGGACTGGATCTGAGCGGCATCGACGCACGCGGCGCCAACTTTCGCGACGCCAACCTCGCAGGAGATGCGCTCGCTGGCGCCCAACTTCAGGGAGCCACGTTAAGCGACGCCTGCCTGCAACGCGCGAGCCTGCTGGGGGCGGACCTTTCAGGCGTTGATGCAACTGGTGCCGACACCACAGACGTCGTTGTTCAGCCGTCTACTACACGACAAGCACGCTCGTGGCCGACGACCTCGACGACCTCTATTGCGTGCCGCTAGGCAGAACCGTCGCCGACAGCCACAAGGCAACGCTCGACCGCTCGAAATGCCATCGCTTGCCAAGTGTTCACGGCGTTTGGGTTCACCAGGCGGAAACGCCGCGCCAGCGCAATCGCGGATTTGTGGCCGCCAACCCAGACGGAATAGTCCGGAGAGCCGGTACGCGCGAGGCCGCTGAGGCCGGCCGTAGACAGGTCGTCCGCAAATATCAAGAGTTGGCTGGATCGGCACCGACTTCCACGACAGATCAAGCAACGTCCGCGTCACTTGTCACGAAGCCTGCCGCTTCCAACAGGCTCGGCGGATCGCCCGCCCAGGTTCGCCACAGCGCTTCCAGCACGCGGCGTCGCGGGTCAGACGCGTGGACGTAGAAGGGGGCCAGCCCCAAGCCTGCCGATCGCAATCGCGCCTCGGCCTGACCCTGTCGACGACATCCGAAGTGCGGCGGGCAGAAGCCACTGGGCGGTGGCGTTTCCAACGTGATGCTTGGCAACTCCCCGTCTGCGACTAACTGAGTGATGCCCTGCGCACACTGGCACCCGGCCAATATCCGCACCGCGGCCCGCCGGTCCCGGCTGGCCCTTTCCACCGCCCGCCAGGCGACCGTCAACTGTCCCCAATCGCGCGTATCGAACTCGTCGAAAAGCGCGATTACAACTGGCGCAAGCTTGTCGTACCCAAAACTCGAGGGTGGCGTCCTGAACCGACGCCAGATGAGACCTTTCGGGAACTGCGGGTACTGCCCCCGTTCCACCGTGCCGTCTGCCGCAAGCGGCAGGACGCCGGACACCTCATGAGCGTGGTCACGGATCCGCAGGGCTTCTCCCACGTTTTCCACCTGGGCGCCGCCGCTCGGCGTACACCGGACGCTCACCTCTAGCCCTTTCGGCAAGCTGATGCGGATGGGCCTCGGACGGGCGGGGCCATCGAATAGCGGCCAACTGGCCCACGGCGGCAACGTCACCGGTGTCAAGGTCGGTCCCGACACGTGTTCTCCCAGGTTCGCGGCAGTCGCATTGGTACTGCCATCTGAGGCCGACAACCGCCTCCAACATCGCATCGGCTTCAAGCAGAGCCACACCTATGTGGCCTTGGTCCAAGAGTTTGGTGCCGGGGGCCCAATCGCGCTCACCGTCGGAGGACCGGCGCTGCCGTGGCAACTGCCTGACTCAGCCAGGCAGTTGAAAAATGCCGACCGAACCGCGCAACAGCATGCGAGCCTCAGCTGCGGTCATCTGTCCACCAGCGACCCGGTTGAGGAGACGGAAAAGGTCGCGGGTGTCGATAACCAACCCGCCATCTTCAGCGAACACAGTCACATCTTCGTCGGCGCCCACGAGTGGGCGTTGCCGTCCGTCTGGGTCATCGTTCATGAACTGGTTGACGACGTACCAGCGGCTTCCCGGCAGCGCGCCCGCCCGCTGCAGATACAAGGCCGCATACCTGCCAAGCTTCTGGATGTCGGACAGCTTGGCGCCGCCGGCGTATCCCTTGACCTCGGTGATGTTCGTCCAGGAACTGTCGTCGGCGTCGCTGACGCGCAGGTCCTCAACCTTCGGCGAGCCGGGCGTCGCGGCGACTGCGTCATCCACGTCCTCGACAGCGAAGCAGAGCTGGCGCAGCGTTTCGGCTACGGCGGTGGCCAACTCGTCGCCTTGCGCAGTGAGGAGCCGTCGAATACCGGCATCTGCAGCCGCGGTCACGGCCACACGGTCGCTGTCTAGCTCCCTTTCGCGCCGGTCGAACTCCCGGATGGCGACGTCCCGCTCCTGGTGCAGCTGTTCCAACGCGCTGGTTACGGCTGTCTCTTCCGGCGTCTGCCAGGTCGTCCGGGAACGCCAGCCGGCCGCCGCTGGAACACGGTCCGGCGTCTTCTCGTGCCAGTCCTCCAGTGCCGCCGACAGCCACAGCTCTGGACGCTCCGGCAGAAACGGCAACGCCCAGCACCGCCCGCCGCGGGTAGTCCCCCCAGAACGCTCGAAGTCTCCGGCGATGAAATGCCCGTCCGCGTCCCGCACGAACGCGCGTGCCGCACCTGGGGCCAGTGGGTCAGCGGCCCCTGGTCCACGCTAGAGGCTTCCGCCACCGGCGAGGTACGGCTTCATGGGCTGGGCTTGCAGCCAGGGCACGAGCTCCCGCATGACGAGCCGCCCGCAACGGGTCAGGCAGATCGCCAGCGACAGTCAACGTCGGGCTCGGCTGAGTGGGCGAATAGGCGACGCTTACCCAACCGGCCGCGCTGCGCACAAGCCCGGGACGAGCGCATCCCAGTGCGAGAACGTGCATGTGCCCCGGGATCCCGCTGAGATCGGCGACATCTCCCGTGACGACGAGAATGTCCCATTCGACCGCGCGGATGCCCGTGAGGCCGTCGGGCTCAATGAGCCGTGAGGCCGCAACGAGCTGCACCATCGCCAGGTAGCCCGGGTCGTCCGGCTGGAATCCCATGAAGAGCGCTTGCGGGTGGGAGGGCTCCCCGATGACCGGCATGCGGCCTATCCAACCCGATTACCACCGCATCTCTCGTCGCCCGGGGCGCAGCGGTCGCGTTGCTCAGGAAGCGCGGGCGGTGGGCGGCGGGCGGGCGTTGGCGTCCGTTCTCAGGGGCATGACGAGGTAACTGGGCATCAGGCAGCGCGACAGACAGTGTGGAGGTGAAGAGGTACGCGAACGCGCTGCGGCATGTCCCGTGGCCGAACTGGGGTAGGTGCCCCACGACGGGCCATCAAGTCCCCTTCAGGCAGGCTTTGACGCTTCGCGTAGCGAGTTCACGGGACACCTCCGCCGCCGGGATGTCGCCGCAGTTTCAACGACAGGACGGGGAAATCAGACGTCCGCATCCTCGGGCTCGTCGTCGCCGACCTCCCCCGGTGGGTTCACCTCGTCCGGGACGTCGTCCTGTCTGTGCTCTGCGTACCAGGCGTCGATGCGTGCGTTGTCCTGAGACCGGTCGTCCCGCAGGAATCCCGCGTAGACCTTCGTCAGCGTTGCGTAGCTGTGACCGAGGCGCTCGGCGACCGTTGTCCCGGGAACACCGGCTGCGAGCCAGACCGTCGCGGCGTGGTGGCGCAGCGAATAGGGGACGATGCGACGAAGCGGATGGGTCTCGTCCGCGATGTGGTGCGGGCTTTCGACGTCGCAGAAGACGCCGGTACGAAGGCCGCGAAGTACCCGGCTGCCATCATTCGGGTTGACCGGGTTGCCCTGGGTGTTGAGAAATACGGCATCGGCCGGCCCTCGCTTCTCCTCAGGCGCGTGGTCCCAGTGCTGAAGCAGGAAAGCAACCAACGCCGGCACCAGCGGAACCAGCCTTTCCTCATTCTCTTCACGCCATTTCAGCGGTCCTCGGCTACGGGTCTCACCGGCGTTCACCCTTCTGGAAACGCGCTGCGGCGCGACCCACAGCCGCGCTTGCCCCCACCCCTGTTCCGGAAGCGTCAGATCGCCCCACATCAAGCCCCCGATCTCAGCCGGACGCATACCGGCCAACAGTCCGAGGGCGAAGAAGGCCGTCCAGACGTAGGTAGCCTCGTCTGCCGCGCACGCCGCCAAGAGCGCCTCCCCCGCTGCGAAGCTGACGACCTCACGCTGGCTGATGCGCTTGACCGTGCGCCGCCTCTTCGGCAACGGAAGCTTGGCTAACGGGTTGGAGGGCAGGAGCCCGTCACGTACCGCTTGTGCCAGCAGCTGATTGAGCGCCGCGCGCCGGCGCCGGCGATACCCCGGCGACGCCTCCGTTCCGTCGATCTTCGTGGAGAGCACCCGGTCCAGGTGCCGGATGCGGTCAACCTCCATCAGGTCACGCACCGGCAGGCTCGCCGCCTGAAGCGCCGTGCCCGCTTCGGCAACGGAGACCGCAAGCCCAGACCACACGTCCAGGAATGCTTGATCGGTCAGAGGCGGCAGCACTTCCTTGGCGAACGCTGTCGAGAGTTCCCGATCGGGACGGTGCCGGTCGTCGGTGTGCGCCCAGATGGCGACGGCGAATACCTCGATGAGACTCCCGCGACTCCGTGGGGCAACGTCTGGCCAGCGCGTCTCAAGAAAGGCGCGGGCGTACTCCAGCAAGGAGTCGCGACGCTGGGCAGTATCGGCGTTGGCGGCCTGCTCCTCTGCCAGCGCTCCGGACCACGCGACTGGCTCGCGCGTGCCCGTGTCGAAAGGCGCCGCAGCGGCAATCAAGCCGGCCAGTTCCTTGCGTTTCTTCGTCGCGGCTGCCTTACCGGCACGGGTATCCGGATACGTCCGGCTGCTGACGCCGACCCCTGGCAGGTTCCACCGGACCTGTACCTTCCCCGGGGCCGGGTGGCGCAACTCCTCTGACAGCTTCACCACGTCGCCGGGGACACTCACCCCCGATGGCGTACGCAAGCGGCGGCTCACGCCGCCTCACGACCCTCGAGCAGGGTGTCCAGCCACTCGGCCAGGGTGGAACGGCGGCAACGGAGCTGGCGATTGGGCAGCCGATGCATCCGGGGTCCACGGCCGTCCTTGCGCCACTTCGCCCAGGTGTCCTCGCTGATGCCGAGCTCCTCGCAGATGGCATCCACCGTCAGCAGCGGGTTGGCACCCGACGTAAGAGAGGCCGGCATCTCGAGAAGCGGGGTCGGAATGCGCGCAGCGCGCCGGCGCTTGTCCGCGCCCTTCGCATGGCTCGGGATGCCTGCTGCGGCGGAGGCGGATTGGTTCATGGCGGTCAGGTCGGGCAGAAGGTTTGTCATGCCGATCACCAGTGCGCCGCGTCCCGAGCCCTTCACTGGTCTGATCTGGGCATAACGGACATTCATCCTGTGACACTCAGCACATGTTCGATGGCGGTCAGTGACAGCAACTTTGGGCCTTCGGAAGAGGGTTGGCCATACAAGCGCCATAGAGGACGTTACGCCGACCCGTCGGAAGCCATTGTCCATGCTCAGAGCACTGAGACTGGGTGGATCACAGCGGCTTTGAAGACCGCGCCGCCCACCAGGACGGGTACGCCTCCTTGAATAGCCCGGTCATGGTACCGAGCCTCGTGGCTGCGGCACGTTCTCCCTCGCCTTCCACGCCTCCTCCTCAAGATCGTTAGCTGACGTGGTTCAGAGCACCTCGACGCAATCCAATAAACCCCGGGGGGTATGCGACAATGGATTGGGCGGCACCGCTGGGCGCCGCGCAGCCTGAGGAGGTCGGATGACCAACCATGCGGGACATGACGGGTACGGCAGTGCGGTGCAGGAGGCGTTGCGCGGGCCGGCCCGGGAACTTCGGCGAGCTATTCCTGAGGTCTACAAAGGGTTCGCGGCGTTACACGACAGCGCGCTGAGCCCGGGGGCGCTGGACGTCAAGACCAAGGAGCTCATCGCATTCGCCATCGCGGTGAGCGAGTGCTGCGACGGGTGCATCGCCGCCCATGCCCATGCTGCCGTACGCCACGGTGCCAGCTCTCAGGAAGCCGCCGAGGCAATCGGGGTGGCGATCCTGATGACCGGTGGCCCGGCCACCATCTACGGGCCGCGCGGATACGCCGCGTTCCAGGAATTTCATGCAGCGGCGCACCCGGCCGACGCTGAGGCAATGCCGACCCCCGCGGTGGTGGGCTGACCATGTGCAGCCGAACCACCTGCCGCAAGTGCGGCAAAGCGAGCTACAGCGGCTGCGGACGCCACGTCGAGCAGGTGCTCGCAGGCGTCCCACGCAGCCAGCGGTGTGCCTGCCCGCCCACTGCACGGGAGGGTTCGCTACTAGGGCGCCTGTTCCGGCGCTGAAAGCAATGCGACCCGGAAAGACAGAGCCTTTGTGCCCTGTCCGAGTGATACCCCATGGGGTGTAGTGGATCTGATCGACTGACGACCTTTCGTGCACGAGGAGCCTTCCATGGCACGTGTCGTGATTCTGGGTGCCGGCATCTCCGGTCATACGGCGGCGCTGTATTTGCGCCGGCTGCTCGGCAAGGAGCACGAGGTTCTTGTCGTATCGCCGAATTCGAAGTGGAACTGGATACCGTCCAACATCTGGGTCGGGGTGGGGCGGATGTCGGCGAAGTCCGTCACTTTCCCGCTGGCACCGGTCTACCGACGCAAGGGCATCACCTTCGAGCAGGCAAAAGCGGTTGCCATTCGCCCCGAGGGCGACGAGGCGGACGGCCGGCCCACGGTGGAAGTCGTCTACACGTCGCAAGAACGTCAAGGGGAGACGGCCCGGATCAGCTACGACTACCTGATCAACGCCACCGGGCCCAAGCTGAACTTCGCCGCAACGCCAGGACTCGGTCCCGACGGCAACTCGCTCTCGGTCTGCACGCCGGGGCACGCCGAACAGGCGGCGGCAGCGCTGAGCGACGTCATCGCCAAGCTGCGTTCCGGGGTGCGGCAGCGTCTCGTCATCGGCGTCGGGCACGGCACCTGCACGTGTGAAGGTGCGGCGTTCGAGTACACCTTCAACGTCGAGCATGAGCTGCGCTCTCGAGGGCTGCGGGAGCTGGCCGACGTCATCTACCTCACGAACGAGTACGAACTCGGTGACTTCGGCGTCGGCGGCATGTCCTTCAAGCAGCAGGGGTTCATCACCACCAGCCAGACCTGGACCGAGTCGCTGTTCCGCGAACGCGGCGTGCAGGCCATCCTGCGGGCGCACGTCGAGCGCATCGAACCCGGAAAGCTGTTCTACGAAACGCTGGACGGCGATCAGGGCGCACTGGACTTCGACTTCGCCATGCTGCTGCCCCCATTCCGGGGCGCAGACCTGAAAGCCTTCGACCGTAGCGGCCAGGACATCACCGCCGAGCTGTTCGCACCGAACGGATTCCTGCGCGTCGACGCCGACTACACCCAGCGCCCCTTCGACGAGTGGCGCGCCGAGGACTGGCCGAAGACCTACCAGTCACCCAGATACGCAAACGTTTTCGGGATCGGTATCGCTTTCGCGCCGCCGCACCCCATCTCACAGCCACGCGTCAGCCCGAACGGCACGGTCATCTCCCCCGCCCCGCCGCGCACCGGCATGCCGTCCGGAATCATGGGCCGCCAGGTCGCCCACAGCATCGCTGACATGATCAAAGGCAAGGCCACAACGCCGACGCATCCGGCGTCCATGGCACACATGGGCGCCGCCTGCATCGCCTCTGCCGGCGCGGGGCTGCGGAAGGGCTCGGCAGCAGCGATGACCATGTATCCAGTGGTTCCCGATTACGTCCGCTATCCCGGCCACGGGCGCAGCCTCAAGGACACCTACGGAGAAGTCGGCCTCGCCGCGCACTGGGTCAAGCACCTGCTGCATTTCCTGTTCATCTACAAGGCAAAAGCCCGTCTCGGATGGGCCTTGCTCCCCGAGTAGCCACGAGGCCGGTCGCTCTGCCCGGGCACCACGAAGACGCCTACCGCTCAAGGAGAACGTCGATGAATACCGCCGAGGAACACATCGCTTCCGCGCCGCTGCCGACCGACCGGACCCTGCGCCTTCGTTCGAACATCCCGTATCAGCTATGGCGATTCGCGGTCATCAACCTGCGGATGCTGCGCATGATCCGCAAGGGTCACTGACCCGACCGAACAGGAAATCCGGCTATGGATATTCCTCGCGTCTTCACCATCCGCGAAAGCAGCCATCGCATCCACAACCCGTTCACGAGCCAAAAGCTGGAGGTGCTGGGACAGGCACTGGATCTTGCCGCGGGCGCCCACATCCTCGATCCGGCCAGTGGCTCGGGCGAGATGCTGTGCACCTGGGCTCGTGACCATCAGGTCATCGGGACCGGTGTCGACTTGAGCAGCGACTTCACCCGCCAGGCCATAGCCCGGAGCGTCGAACTGGGCGTCACCGACAAGGTGACTTTCATTCATGGCGACGCCGCCGGCTACGTCGCCGCGGAACCGGTGGACCTTGCCGCCTGCGTCGGCGCCACGTGGATCGGCGGCGGCGTGACGGGCACGATCGACCTGCTGCAACGCAGCCTGCGGCCCGGCGGCACGATGCTGATCGGTGAGCCGTACTGGCGGCGGGAACCACCCGACCAGATCACCGTGGAGGCCTGCGAAGCGCAGAGCCGGGACGACTTCCTCCCGTTGCACGCCCTGATCGACCAGTTCGGGGAACTCGGCTACGACCTGGTCGAGATGGTCCTTGCCGACCAGGACAGCTGGGACCGGTATCGAGCGGCACAGTGGCTCAACATCCGGCGCTGGCTTGACCGGAACCCCGACGACGAGCTCGCCGGCGAACTCAGGGCCGAACTGACCTCGGCACCCGCTCGTTATGCCAGATACGAGCGGGAACACCTCGGGTGGGGCGTCTTCGCGCTGATGCACCGCTGACGGCTGCTCAGGGCAGCCGGGGCGCCTTGCCAGTCCCGATGTTGAGCCGGGTCAGCAGCAGCGACATGGGGCACCAGCCGAGGGCCGCCATCAGGAGTTGGTTGCCGGCAACGAGCGCCGGCAGCAGCAGGAACCACTTGCTGGCGAACGCGCCGAGCAGGGTTCCGAGCAGGGTGAACGTTCCCGCCATCCCGAACAGGATGCGGGTCTGCGGCCTGGTGGCGGCGGCGCACGTCGCCGTCAGCGACGGGTGCGGCTGGGTGGCGTGCACGGTCATGAGGTCCTCGCAGGGGTGAGTGTGCTGAGGGCGGTGACAAGCCGTTCACGGGCCTGTTCGGCGACGGTCGCGAGTTCGGGGTTGCCGGTAGCGGTGACCATGACAGCGGGATCCATCGCCTCGACGAGCGTGTGGGCGTCGTCCAGGGATCGCACGACCACGTTGCACGGCAGCAGAAGGCCAATGGACGGTTCGACGCTCAGGGCCTGATGGGCGAGCGGTGGGTTGCAGGCGCCGAGGATGAGGTGCGGGAGCATGTCCTTGCCGAGCTTGGCCTTCATCGTGGCGGCGACGTCGATCTCGGTGAGCACGCCGAAGCCTTGCGCCGCTAGCGCGGCGCGGACACGTTCGATGCTTTCTGAGTAGCCGGCTTCGAGGGTGACGCTGATGGCGTAGTCAGTCACGCGTATGCCTTTCGGGTCAGTGCGAGAAGTGGACGTTCGGCAGGATGCGTCCGAGCCACTTCGGCTGGTACCAGGCGCCGTGACCGGTCAGCCGCAGGACGACGGGCAGCAGGATCATGCGGATGCACAGCGCGTCGAGGAAGACGGCTACGGCCAGGATGATGCCCATTTCCTTCGGCGCGAGCGGTCCGGACAGCGCGAACGTCAGGAAGACGGCGACCATGACGCCGGCGGCGGCGACAACGACGCGCCCGGAGGTCCGCAGGGCCATCCGCATGGCGTGCTGCGGATCGTCGGTCAGGTCGTAGTGCTCTCGGGCTGCCGACAGCAGGAAGAGCGTGTAGTCCATGGCGACGCCGGTGAGCATGGCTCCGAAGAACAGTGGACCCCAGGCGTCGACGAAGCCTTGTGGCTGGAAGTTCAGGAAGCCGGACAGGTGGCCGTCCTGGAAGATCCATTTCGCGACGCCGAAGGCGGCGGCGATGGAGGCCAGGTTGGTGACGACGCCGACGAACGCGACCAGTGGACTACCAAGGGCGATCAGCAGCAGCAGGAAGCCGAGCCCGATGAGGAGTCCGAACACCAGCGGCGTGCGGGCTGACAGGACCTTCTCCAGGTCATGGTTCTCGGCAGCCGCGCCGCCTATGAGCGAGCCCTTGGGCAGTTCTGAGCGGAGCCGGTCGATGGTCGTGCCGGTGGCCTTGGATGAGGCGTCGGTGGTGGGGATGGCGAGCGTCATGGTCCACCCGGCGGACGAACCGGCCGGCATCGTCGCCGCGACTCCCTTGTCCGTGGCGAGCACGGCAGCCGTCTTGGCCCGATCTGCAACGGGGGTAAGGACCGACAGCGTGCCGGGAGCGCCGGGGCCGAAGGCGTTGACGACGTCGTAGTAGCCGGCGCGGGCGGTCTGGCTCTGCGGGATGATCGTGATGCTGGGCATGCCGGTGCGCAGCTGGGTGACCGGCCACGCCAGGGCACCGAGGATCACGATGACGATGCCGCCGGCGAGCCAGGGGCGGCGGTGCAGCATGGCACCCCAGTGGTGCAGGAAGCGCTCCAGGCCGGCGACCGTGTGGTGCAGGTGCGGGTGGGAGACAGACCTGGAGTCAGGGACCGCAATGGCTGCGGCGGCTTCGCGGCTGTCAGCGCGCGCCTGCGCGCGGCGGGCGGCCCCGGGCGGGCGGATCCGTCCGGCGTCGATGCGGCGTCCGAGCTTGCCCAGGACGGCGGGTAGCAGGGTGAGCGTGGCGGCCAGCACGGCGACGACCGAGAGCATGATGCCCAGGGCCATGCTGCGGAAAGCGGGGCTCGGGACGATGAGCACGGTCGTCAGGGCAACCAGGACGGTCAGCCCGCTGAACGCGACGGCCTTTCCCGCGGTGCCCATGGTCTCGGCGATGGCGTTGATGGATGCCTTGACGCGATCGGGATCGTCGGCTCGGGCGTGCAGCGCGGCCCGGAATCGGACGACGATGAACAGCGCGTAGTCGATGCCCAGTGCGAGGGCGAACATCATGGCGAAGTTGAGCGCCCAGATGCTCACCGGTGCAATGTGCGTGGCGAGTACGAGCGCGCCTGCCGCGGTCAGCAGGCCGACCAGGGTCAGCATCAGGGGAAGGCCGGCGGCGACGAGGCTGCCGAAGGCGATGATGAGCACGATCATCGTGACGGGCCACGACAACACTTCGGATTTGATCATCGCGGCGTGGTTGACCTTGTTGAAGTTCGCCCACAGTGCGCTCGATCCGGTCAGCTGCACCGACACGTTCGTCGTGGACAGCTTGGTGATCGGCTTCACGAGGTCATCGGCGGCCCGGACCATCTCGTTCGCGTTTGCCTTCGCGCCGGCTTGGATGATGGCGGTGCGTCCGTCCTTGGACAGGCTCAGACCCGGCTGCGGCGCGACGACCGTGCTGACGCGCTTATCCGCCTTCAGAAGCGCGGTGGCCTGAGTGATCACCTGCTGCGCGGCGGGGTCGCTCGCGATCGGCCCGTTCTTGTCGACGACAACGACCTGCAGTGCGGTGGATCCGAGGCCGGCGAAGTCCTTCGCGATGACGTCACGGGCCTTCACGGACATGCTGCCGCTGTCCTGCCAGCCGGCACCCGAAAGCGACGACATCACCTTGGGGGCGAAGGCGCCGAAGACCCCGAGCACCACCAGCCAGGCGACCAGCACCAAGCGGAAGTGGGTGCCCGACCAGGCACCGAGACGGGCGAGCCATCCCCGGCGTGGTGCATGTTCGCTCGGTGAGCTGGCGGGACGTGCGGCGGTCGTGGTCACGATTTCCTCCGTTGGCCGACGGCTGCATTCGGCGGTGGCGCGCGGCTGCGTCAGCTCACCCTAGCAGATACCGGAGGGGGTATCCGGGGTTAGAGTCCGGGGGCATCTGCAAGCAGGCCAAAAGTCCTTGCTGACAAGCCGGTTTCGAGCTTGCCGGCCATCCGGGGACGCCGGAGCGCAGCGTCGAACGCCGCCGATCGGATTTCGCGCACGCGAGTGCGCCTCGACCGTCTCACACATACCCCGTGGGGTACCCTGGTTCAACAGTCGAGGAGGAACCGTGGTCGCCATACCGCGCGAAGACATGGACAAGGTCGTCAACCGGCTGCGCCGGGCGCAGGGACAGATCGGCGGCGTGCTCCGGCTGATCGAGGAAGGTCGCGACTGCGCCGACATCGTCACCCAGCTCGCGGCGGTCAGGCGCGCCCTGGACCGGGCGGGTTTCGCCATCATCTCCACCGGGCTGAAGCAGTGCCTGGTCGACAGCGGAGGCGTCGACAACCTCGACAGCGAGCAGATGGAAAAGCTCTTCCTCTCGCTTGCCTGACGCGCCTGCCACCAATGCCGGCTGAGACGGAGGACACGCCGTGGTCCTGCTGGTTCTCGTCGCGCTGATCCTGCTGATCCGTTACGGCTTGCGGCACGGTTGGCCCGGTGCCACGACCATGAACTCATGGTGGGCCAGCCACCGCGGTCAGGTGCGCGCCTTCGTAAGCCGTTCGCCGGCGACTTTCGCCTACCTCGCGATCCTGACCGTCACCACCTGGGTGCTGGTGGGTGCCAGCGCCGGTGTCGTCGACGCCATGCTGCACGAGCAGAGCACCAACCTGAACCACCTCGGCCGCGACCCGATCCGGGTGCTGGTGCGAAGCGCCTTCTGGCTGTCCAACTACGAGCTGCTCTTCTGGGCAGTCCTTTACGTGGTGGTGCTGGCACCGGCGGAGCGTTGGCTGGGAACCGGCCGCTGGCTCATCGCGTTCGCCGCCGGTCACGTCGGCGCGACGTTGCTGACGGCAATCGGGGTGTGGCTGGCGATCCGGAGCGGCATCGCGTCGCATCATCTCGAGGACGCTGTCGATGTCGGCGTCAGCTATGGATTCGCCGCCGTCGCTGCGCTTTTCACCTACCGGCTAAGCGGCCGCTGGCGCTGGATCTGGGCTGCGGGACTGGTCTGCTACGTCTCGGCAGGGATGCTGGTGGACGGCAGCTTCACCAGCTTCGGCCACGCGACCGCCGTGTCCATCGGATTCGCGCTGTACCCGCTGACTCGTGCCGCCACAGTCGTGAACCGTCGGGCCGAGCCCATCTTTCTTCCCACGCCGAACCGGCCCGCGGAACCGGTCCGAGGGGAATGAGCCCGGCACGTTCCCCGTTATACCCCCATGGGTATCACCGACAGATCGGAGCAGCCGTGAGCACCGTCGCCCTGACCGGTTCCACGTTCGAGCAGACCATCGAGGACAACGACATCGTCCTTGTCGACTTCTGGGCTTCCTGGTGCGGGCCGTGCCGGATGTTCGGCCCGGTCTTCGAGAAGGCGTCCGCAGCGCACCCCGACATCGTGTTCGGCAAGGTCGACACTGAGGCCGAGCAGGCCCTCGCCGGCAGCGCGGGCATCAGCTCGATCCCGACCCTGATGGCGTTCCGCGAGGGGGTCCTGGTCTTCTCCCAGCCCGGGGCACTTCCGGCACCGGCTCTGGAGCAGGTCATTGCCGCCGTCAAGGATCTCGACATGACGCAGGTCCACGCGAAGGTGGCCGCGCGCTCGCGGTGACCGGCGCTCTGCACCGCCTCCGGCTACGACGGTACGGCCGCTTGCGCGGCGGTCAGGAAACGTGCCGCCAGCGGCGCCGCCGCATCTCCGCCGTACCCGCCGTTCTGGACCAGGACGGTGACGGCGTAGTGATCGAGGTAGCCGGTGAACCAGGCATTGGTGGCAGGCGGGTCAGCGGTCCCGTACTCGGCGGTGCCGGTCTTGCCCGCGATCGGCGTTGCGGCGATCGACGTCGCCGTTCCTGACGTGACAACCGATCGCATCGCGGTGTGCAGTTCGGCCACGACGGTTGCCGGCAACGGGCTAGCGGGTGCTCTGAGGGTTCCGCTGGGCAACAACGTCGGCGGGTGCCAGTCGCCACTGGCGGCGGCGGCGCAGATCATGGTCATTCCGAGCGGGCTGACCTGATCCTGGCCCTGACCGAAGGCGGACGCTGCGTACTCCGCGCCGTCCGCGGGCGGGTAGTTGCAGGCGAACGACGGGATGGTCAAGGCACGCTTCTGCGGAGCGCCGGCGGGCAGCACGGTGCATCCGTAGTAGGCGGCAGCATGTGCCAGGGCGCTTTTCGGCAGTGACTCGGCGATGCCGATGAACGCGGTGTTGCAGGAGACCGCGAAGGCCTTCCTGAAGGTGATGGGTCCGTAGGACTCGCCGCCCGCGTTGTGGAAGGTAAAGCCGCCGCCGTTGATGGTGGGCGGGCAGTTCACGGTGGAGTCGAGCGTGTAGCCATTTTCCAGGGCGGCGGTCGCGGTGACGATCTTGAAGGTCGAGCCCGGGGCGAACCGTCCCGACAGGGCCGTTCGCTGCCCGGCTTGCGGGTTGTCGGCGACGGCTTTCACCGCCCCGGTGCCGGTGTCGACGGCGACCAGCGATGTGGGCCCGGAAGCGTCATCGACGACCTGTTCGGCGAGCTGCTGCAGCCGCAGGTCGAGAGTGGTCCGCACGTTCACGCCAGGGACCGCGGCGAAGGTGTGCAGCCGGGAGGCGATCCGGCCGGCCTCGTCGAGGACAGTGATGGTGGCAGCGCCTTTGCCGGTCAGCCGCGCGGAGAGCTGGCTGGCCAGCAGTTTCGGTCCGGCGGCGGTCCCAGCCGGCGCGCCCAGAATGCTGCCGGTCAGGGCGCTGTCCGCGCCGCGGATGCGAGCGCCGGTGTCATCCAGCACGTGACCGGGAACCGGAGCACCGACCTCCAGAGCCAGCTCGTCGCCCAGGCGGAGGGCCGGGTGCAGCGCGGCCGGGGTCCAGGCGACCTGCCACCGGCCGTCGGAACGACGGGAGAGCGGCAACTGGCCGGCATAGCTCCAGTCGCCATACCCCTCGATGTCGAGGCGCGCGGTGAACGATGCCCGAGGTCTGCTCCCGAGCCTGACGGCGCCGAGCTGGAACTGGCCGCCGGACGCGTGCAGCCGCCGCATGGTGGCTTCGTAGTAGCCCGTGACGGCAGTGCCCGGCTGGTCGGTGAGCTGCGCCAGGGACGTGTACCGGCCCGCTGCCCAGTCGGCCAGGTAAGCGGTGGACACCCGGCGCGCGGCGAGACGTTGCCTGCTGGTGCGGCGCTGAGCCAGCACGCCGGCCGCAGCTCCTCCCGCAACGGCGGCCAGCACGAGCACCACAGCCGCGGTGAGCACGGGCCGGCGCCGCCACGACAGGGCAGGCTGTCGGCTTGAAGCGGCGGCCCGCAGCCGCCCGAGCGCTGGAACCGCTTGCACTGCGGCGAAGCCGAGCAGACAGGTGAGTACTCCAGCGGCAACGTCAACGAGGTAGTGATTCGCCGTGCCGAGTACGACGAGCCCGGTGGCGAGCGGGTAGCCGAAAGCCGCGACGCGCAGCCATCGCCGACGCGTATTCATCGCGACGGTGATCGCTGCCCACAGTGCCCAGCCTTCATGCAAGGACGGGAAGGCCGCGTACTGGTTCGACGCCGAGGCCACCGCGCCATCGCCCCAGCTGCCCCAGGTATGAAAGCGGACCACCGTGTCCACGAATCCGGCGCCGGGTAGCAGCCGCGGCGGTGCGGTCGGGAGCAGCCAGAAACCGAGCAGGCCGAGCAGATTCATCGCGTACCAGGCCGCTGCCCAGCGCCGGGCGACGGCATTGCGACGGGTGTAGAGCCACACCATCACAGCGATGACAACAACGAAGTGCATTGTCGCGTAGTAGTAGTCGGCGACGTTGGCAAGAACGGGATCGGTCGCCAGCGCCCGGTTCAGCGCCCGCTCGGGATCCAGATGCAGCACCTGCTCGCCGTGCAGCAGCGCCCGCGCGTGGGCCAGCGCGTCAGCGCGCCGGTCCGGAACCGTGTTGCGCACCAGGGTGTAGATCCCGTACGCCGCCGCCAGCAGCGCGCCGTCGACCAGCCAGGACCACCGGGATCGCCGGCGGCCCTTGGCGCGGTTGCTGTGATCATCAGCAACAGCGGGAGGTGAGACCGCGACGTCCTCATCCACCGGCTCTCTCGACCCTCCCGTCAGCAACCACACGCGGACTCGCGCCGCGGCGCGGTCCGGCCGCCGCGGATGAGGCTGCGATCCTCAGCCGGTCGAAGTATGGACAAACCGTGCCGTGTTCTGATGAGAGGAAGCTGTGGACGAACCCCCGTCGTCAGAGCAGGTGCGGGATGGAGCGGGCAGCGGTGTAGCCGGCGACGATGACGAGCAGCCCGGTGAAGGCGACGGTCAGCTTGCCGGCATCGACGCGGGACGCCACCCGATTCCCCACGAATGAACCAGCGATCGCGGCCGCCGTGAAGGTGGCGAGCAGCGGCCAGTCAGGATGAACGTGAGTGCCCAGCCGGGCCGCCAGGGCACTGACGCTGTTGACCGAGATGACGAGCAATGACGTACCGACGGCGACCGGCATCTCGAACCCCAGGGCCAGCACGAGTGCTGGGACGATGACGAATCCTCCGCCGACGCCGAAGAAACCGGTGAGCAGGCCGACCACGCTGGCGGCGAGAACGACCCTGATGGCTCGGCAGGCATCGATCCGTGGGCTCGGTGACGGACCCGGTTGAGCCACCCGCTGCTGCGGCGGGACGGCTTCGTCGCGACCTCGGCCCCACGCGCCGGGCACGCTGCGAGAGCGGCCGAACATGACGGCGGCAGCCGCCAGCATGAGGCCCGCGAAAGCGGCCAGCAGGATGTTCGGGTTCACGTGAGCGGACAGGCCGCTGCCTGCCCAGGAGCCGGCCACACCGAGGACACCGAAAGTCATCCCTTGGGCGGCACGCACCCGCCCGGCGCGCAGGTGAGCCACCGTTCCGGCGATTGCGGTGATCCCCACGATCAGCAGCGAACCTGTCGTTGCCGCATGCGGAGACTGGTTCAGCAGGTAGACCAGGGCGGGAACGGTCAGGATCGAGCCTCCGCCGCCGAGGGCGCCGAGCGAAAGCCCGATCAGCAACCCGACCGGGATGGCGATCAGCAGCACGCCGATCGATGCTCCTTCCGCGTCAAAGGCAGCGTCCTGAGTGACTACAGGTCGGGGTTCAGCCTGCGCGATTCACCGTGTCGTCGCGATGTACCCGAACCAGCGCGTCGATCGCCACCTTGGGACCGTCAGCGGTGTCCACCGGCCGCGAGACCGACTCGGCCTTGTCGACGACAAGGTCCGCGATCCCATCCAGGTCATCCAGAATGTCCTGCGGGCTGTACAGAACCTCTGGGTCCTGCGGTCCTCCGACGCCGTCGGCGAGATTGCGCGCGTCGTGTCCGACGACGAGCAGGGTGCCGCCACTGCTGAGCGCTCCGGCTGCCAGCCGTACGGCGCGTCGTCGTTGGCCGGCCGGCAGCTGCAGGTAGGCGATCACCACCGCATCGAACGGGCCGGCCGGCAGCGGGCCGGCCACCACGTCGGCCACGACGAACTCGGTCTCATCGGACACTCCGCCCGCGGCGGCCAGCTGCACGGCGCGGCCCACGCCCGCGGCGGAGAAGTCCACCCCGGTCGCGTGCCAGCCCTGGCGGGCGAGCCAGACCGTGTTGCGCCCTTCGCCGCAGGCCACATCCAGAGCGCGGCCGGGCTCCAGCCCTTCGAGTTCGGCGGCGACGAACCTGTTCGGCTCCGACCCCCACACGAGATCACTTCCGGAGTAGCGGGCATCCCATCCTGCTGCATCCACGGCGCGGTGTCCCTTCGGTCCCGAGTGCTCATCTGCACTATACGCCGGGGGGTATATCCGCGGAGATGGGTGTTCACGCGGCCGGCCAGCATCGCGAGGCGGTCGCCGCAACGGCCTTCACCGAACCTTCATCCGAGCCGCGCGCGGGGCATCACACCTTCGGCCGAAGCTGAAGGTGTCGGCAAAAGCCGGCAGGAAGCGAAAGGGTGAATGACCATGAACGGCAAGCGAATCCTGATCGTTACCGGCATGGTGGTCGCGCTTGGAGTGCCGGCCGGGGCGGCTGTCGCCGCGACTGCCAACTCGGGCGGCGCGAACCACGGACCGGCCTCGACAGGCCCGGCGGGCGCGGGCTACGGACGCATGACGAATGGCGGCTACGGCGACCCGGCTGATTGCCCGCTGCACGACTCCACCGAAGCCCAGCAGTGGCGCGATCAGGCGGCCGACCGGCAGAAGCTGTCGGCCACTGAGCGTCAGAAGCTGGCTGAGCAGCACCGCGCCACGATGCGCGCGTTGGCCACTTCTACCGCCACCCCGTAGGTCGTGACGAGCGCTGCCGAGCAAGGAACTGCGGCGCAAGCCAGTGGGCTTGCGCCGCTGCTCGGCGTCGACGGGTTGGAAGTGCTGCGCCGCGCTGCCACGCCAGGACTTTCGCCTCTGCTCGCCGCTAGCAAGCCCGAAGCACGATCGGACTCCTAATCATGGTCGGCGTCGTCATGGGTGGTAGTCGATGAGAGCAGCGAGAAGCGGTCCGTTACCTGCCTGGAACTCAGTGCTGGCGGTCGTCGCCCATCCCGACGACGAGTCATTCGGTCTCGGTGGCGTGCTGAGAGCCTTCGTCGGCAACGGAGCCCGGGCCTCCGTGCTCTGCTTCACGCACGGCGAGGCATCCACCGTGCACGGGCTCCCCGGCGACCTCCACCAAGTGCGTGCCCGCGAGCTCGAGCAGGCGGCGCGGGTGCTCGGCCTGACGGACACCCGGATCCTCAGCTACCCGGATGGCGAACTGTCGAACGTCTGCCGAAGCCGGCTGACCGGCGAGATCATGGATACCGCGAAGCAGGTGCACGCCGACGGCATCCTGGCGTTCGCGTCGTCCGGCGTCACCGGCCACCCCGACCATGCCGCGGCCACCGCTGCTGCGCTGGCCGCCGCCGAATTGCTCGACCTGCCGGTGCTCGGATGGACGATCCCGTCAACCGTTGCACGCACCCTCAATGCCGAACACGACGCCGCGTTCGTCGGCGCCGACCCGTATGACATCGACTACCGAATCGCGGTCGACCGCAGCCGCCAGCGGGAGGCGATGGCCGCCCATGCCAGCCAGGCTGTGGCCTCGAGCGTCGCTTGGAGGCGCCTGGAATTGCTCGGAGACAACGAGTTTCTGCAGCAGCTGCGCGAAGCTACGCGGGTGGATGGGCCTCGGGACGAACGCCTGGCTGAGCCGAGCTCTGCGCTGCTCGAACGCATTCGGGCGAGCGTCATCGGTGACGACGAGGTCGTCGGCATGCCCTACGGGCCACGCCGCGTGACGTACGCCGACTACACCGCCTCCGGCCGCGCCCTCACATTCATCGAGGACTTCGTCCGCACCGAGGTGCTCCCGCTGTATGCGAACACCCACACCGAGAGCTCGGGAACCGGCCGTCAGACGACCCAGCTCCGCGAGGACGCCCGGGACATCATTCGCGACGCGGTCGGAGGTGACGACGACACGCTGATCATCTTCACCGGATCAGGAGCTACCGGCGCGATCGACAAGCTCATCGCGATCCTCAACCTGCGGATCCCGAACGACCTGGACGCCGCCTACCACCTGAGCGAAAAGATCCCGCCGGATGAGCGGCCGGTGGTCTTCGTCGGCCCGTTCGAGCACCACTCGAACGAGCTGCCCTGGCGGGAGTCCATCGCCGACGTCGTCGTCATCCCGGAAGACGAGACAGGACACCTGGACGTCCAGCGTCTGGAAAGTGAGCTGCAGCGCTACGCCGACCGCCCCGTACGCATCGGGAGCTTCTCGGCGGCCAGCAACGTCACCGGCATCCTGACCGACACCGAAACGGTCGCCGTCGTGCTGCACCGCCACGGCGCCCTCTCGTTCTGGGACTACGCGGCCGCCGCACCGTATGTGCCGATCCGGATGACAGCGCCGCCCGAACGTCCCCTGGCCTACAAGGACGCCGTCTTCATCTCCCCGCACAAGTTCATCGGCGGCCCGCAGACCCCGGGCGTGCTCGCCGTCCGGCGGCCGATCGTTGCCAACAGCGTGCCCACCGTCCCCGGCGGCGGCACGGTCGCCTTCGTCTCCGCGTCCGAGCACCGCTACCTCGAGGACCCGGTGGCCCGCGAAGAGGGCGGCACCCCCGCCATCGTCGGGGCCATCCGGGCCGGCTTGGCATTCCAGCTGAAGCAGGCCGTCGGCACCGACCTGATCAAGCAACGCGAGGAGCGCTTGTGGCGGCGAGCTCTTCGCAGCTGGGGCGCCTATCCGGCGATAGAGATTCTCGGCCGCGGCGACGCCGACCGGCTCTCGATCGTGTCGTTCGGGGTCCGTTACGGCCGTCGCCGGCTGCATCACAACTTCGTTGTGGCCGTCCTCAACGACCTGTTCGGCATCCAGGCCCGCGGCGGCTGCTCCTGCGCCGGACCGTATGGGCACCGACTGCTGGGCATCGACGCCCCGCTGTCACACGCCTTCGAGGAGGAGATCGAGGTCGGCTGCGAGGGCATCAAACCCGGCTGGACCCGGGTGAACTTCAACTACTTCATCAGCGACGCCGTCTGCGACTACCTGATCGACTCGGTGATCCTGCTCGCCGAGCAGGGTTGGAAGCTGCTGCCGGACTACCGGTTCGAACCCGAGACCGGGCTGTGGCGTCATCGCAACGGGCCGTCCAAGCCGCCGCTGTCGCTCCACGACCTGCGCTACGACAGCGCCGGGCAGCTGACCTACCCCTCCGCACACGCCACGGCCGATGAGGACATCCTTGCCGTCCAACTCGACCAGGCCCGCGCACTGCTGGCGGGGCGTCCGGACGAGCCTTCGTGGCAGCCCGGCGAGGCGACCGGACTGCAAGCGAACTTCGAAGCCCTACGCTGGTTCGAACTCCCGCGCATCTGCCTGCCTTGACGGCCGGCTCAGCCGTCGAGGGGGCGCACCGTGCTGCTGATGCGTGGCGGCGGCGATTCCGCGAGCAGGAAACGGAAGAAGAGCGTGCCGCGGGTACGGCCGCCGGTATCGAGCCAGTTAGGCACGCCCGGGTCACGATGGGCGACGACGATCCGGGTGTGCCCGTCCGGTTCGGCCGTGGTCTCGCGATGGTTGAGGGTCGAGCGGTTGAAGCGCCGGTCGACGGTCTGGCTGAAACGGTTCCAGAGCGCGACGCTGGCGTACGCGCCGGAGGGGAAGGCGAAGTCGAGTTGGAGCGCCTGGTCCGGCCCGAGTTCGTACGGGCCCAGGGCGTAGGTCTGATCGGGCGTTCCGCGACCGCCGCCCTCCGACTCCTTCCACACCGAGGGATCACCCATGACGTTCGGCACGGTGGACACGTAGGCCGGCGGTGGCCCGCCCGCCCGCGCCGGGGTCGTCATCGCCCTCAGGAAGGCGGTGGCGGCCTGCCAGCGGGACGCCAGCGCAGGGTCATCGGGGATGGGCGAGGCCGTCCCGAGCGCCTCGACGCGGAGCACCCCGGGACTGTCGAGCAGTGGCCGGTCGAAGTACTGGCGGCTGATGACGTAGCAGGCATCGGGTGGAGGATCGATCTCGAACGCGTACGAATCACCCGGCGCCGCAGCGAGATCGCGATGATTCCAGTTGGCCACCACATGCTGCGGGTGGCCGGGATCGCCGGAATACAACGTGAACGACAGGTAGCACTCGTCGCCGCGGCGACCGGAGATCCGGTAGCGCCGCGTGCCGTCCACGGGCGCCATCCAGTAGACCGAGTCACGCCCGTTGTCCATCCAACGCCGCGTGGGACTCACCCACGGAATGAACGCGGGGCGAGTGGGATCGGAAACGACGAACTGCATCGCTCCCTCGAGGAGGCCGGCGAGGAAGAGCTCGCCGTCCGCATCGTCGATCGGGCTGCGATCGGGCCGAGCTCCGAGCAGCGCCTCGCGTGCGCCGGCGGCCGCCGCGATGAACCGGGCATACGCCGAGGCGACGTCAGATTGTGTCGTCATCGCGAATCACCTGGAAACGCTCGAGATATGAGGCGAAGCGGTCTTCTACCGTTGCGCGGTCGAGCCCGTAGTCACCGAGGCTGTACGTGTGCTTGCCGGCTTGATGCTGCGGATGGTCATCGAGCCAGGCCTGCATGCGTTGCCGTATCCGGGCTGTGAGCTCGACGCCCGCAGCCGCGTAGAGCCGCTCGACGACGCCGAAGGGATCGTGCACGAGCGTCGCGTAATGCACGTCGATGAAACGCTCGGGCGGCGCCTCTTGGCGCACCGCGATTGCCCGGTCAGCCATGAGCCCCAGGAAGTCCAGCCGTTCCCTGCCGAGCTCGACGAGATCCACGCAGGCCATCGAGCGACGCCGGGAGTTCGCGTAGGTGCTGCAGTACGAGCCCACGAGGTCGACCGGATCGCGGTGGGTCTGAGCCACGATTCCCCCGGGGGTCAGCCGGGTCACCACCCGCAGATCGAGCAGGAATTGGGGCGACTTCATGATCCGAGGACGGCCGTCGGGCAGCCCGGAGGCCCATTCGTTGAGACGCAACAGGTCGAAAGCGAAACGGTAAGCGTCCTCGTGATCGGTGGCGGCCAGCCACTCGTTGTAGCTGGGCAATGGGCAGCTGAGGGCGAAGAGCATCGACGCGAACGAATGCTGCAGCAGGAAGACCTCTTCTTCCGGCGCATCGGCGTCGAGCGGGTGGATTCGCATCGACTCCGGGTTGGCCCGCGCGAGGGCGGCGATCTGCTCGGCCACCTCGTCGCGACGGGTGTCGCTGGGAGCGCCGGCGGCGCCGCCGCGCACCGGTGGCACCGGCCGCATTGCCTGCCACGTCGGCAGAAAGCACACGTCGGGGTCGCAGCTGAGCAGCCGCTGCAGGAGAGTCGTTCCCGACCGGCCCATGCCCGCGACGGCGAACCGGACCGGGAGGGCGCGCTCCGTGACAGCAGGATTTCGTCCCAGGATGCTTTCGGCCTGAAGCCGTTCTGCGACCAGCTGCGAGAGCTTGGCGGAGAACGCCGCAGCGCCGGGTGCCGAGAGTCTGCCCTCGTCCCGAGCGCTGTCGATGACCCGCCCGAGCGCCTGCATCCACGGTGCAGCCATATCGACACTACGGCCACCTGCCGCCTCGTCGACTATGGCGTCGCGGGCGAGAGGCAGCATGGTGGCAGGTTAGGCCAATGCCGATTAGTCCAAGGCCGAGCGGGTGCTTTGGTGGGCACCACGCCAGTCTCGCGAGGCCCGACGCCCGTACCTGACGCCATGGCCGCGAAGCGGATATTGCTAGCGTCGCAGCCCATGACCGCTGCACCCCACGCTCGCGAGCTCGAACTGCTAGTGGACGGTCTCGGCTTCGGTGAGGGGCCACGCTGGCACCAGGACCGGTTGTGGTTCTCCGACTTCGTGCTTGCGCACGTGCTGTCGGTCGGCACCGACGGCAAGCAACGAGTGGAATGCGAACTCGACGACCGGCCGAGCGGCCTGGGCTGGTTGCCGGACGGACGGCTGCTCGTCGTGTCCATGCACCGGCGGGCGATCCTGCGGCGCGAGACCGATGGGACATTGGTCAGACACGCAGACCTTTCGGCAATCGCGACCGGCGACACCAACGACATGGTGGTCGCGGCGGATGGCACCGCGTACGTCGGCAACTTCGGCAGCGACTTGCTCGGCGGCGAGCCACTCAAGCCCGCGCTGCTTGCGATCGTGCGGCCGGATGGGACGGCGAGCCCCGCCGTGCAGCCCCTGATGTTTCCGAACGGGTCGGTCATCACGCCCGACGGGCGCACGCTCATCGTGGGCGAGACGCTCGCGGCCCAGTACCGGGCCTTTCCGATCGGCGACGACGGCGGCCTCGGCGAAAGCTGGATCTGGGCCGAAGTCTCCGGGCGATCACCAGACGGATGCGTCCTCGACGCCGAAGGTTCGATCTGGTTCGCCGACGCGTCGCGCGGTGAGGTGGTCCGCGTCCGCGAAGGCGGCGAGATCACCGACGTCATACCGACACCGGACCACGCCTATGCCTGCACTCTCGGCGGCGCCGACGGGCGGCAGCTCTTCGTCATCACCTGCCCCACCCCGCCGATGCCCGACCTGGCGGCGGGCAGCGGGCGACTGTGGACCACTCAGGTCGACATCCCCCATGCCGGTCATCCGTAGCGCGGGCAGACTCACAGGACGCTGTGCGCACCCACGACGATGGTGCGGCTGCTGCCGGCCGGGCGAACGGCTAGCGCGCCGCGCCCACCCGGTTCAGCAGACGCACCTCGGGGAGGTCGTTCAACAGGTCGAGCACGCGACGGCTCGGGTAGCTGAGCGCGCTCAGGTAGATCGGATCTGCATCATGAGTCGCGCGCCGTAACGCGGACTCGAACAGCGGCGACAAGCCGCTGCTGTCGGTGAATGCGACGCCCGACAGATCAACCGAGACCGGATCTGCGAACCCCTCGATCAGGCGAAGGATCCGACCCAGCCGGGGTGCCGTGCTGCAGTCCAGCTCCCCGCTGATCTCCGCTTGGATTCCGTCGGGATCCAAGGTCAGGGCTACGCGCATCGGGCGTACCAGCCCGACATCGTTCTGGCCGGCATGGTCGGTACATACCGCCGGACGCGGGATGCGGCGCCTGATCACTCGCTGCTGCACGACAGACATTCAGGTCCCTCAGCTCTGGGACTCTCCTTGCCGGCGCGCTGGTGAGATCATCAGCGAACCAACATGGGCTCCTCTTTGAGCGAAACCGACGGTAGACCCATTCGGCGGCCCTGTCACTTCGGGAGCAACGCCTTGGCCGGGCCAGCCCCCTGAACCAGCGATCCACGGGCTCGGATTTGACGCGTGATTTTTCCCGTGCTGGGGAGGGCTTCTCCAACAGGAGAGCTGCGGATGGCACGACACCATGGAGGAATAGCGATGGCAGAGCCGGCGAGGTCCGTATCAACGCCGAGCGGGGAAACTCACCAGGTCGCCGACGAGGGCCACCCGTCGCTGACGACCGCGCAGGGTATGCCCGTAGCGGATGATCAGAACACGCTGCGCGTAGGCGACCGCGGTCCCGCCGCGCTCGAGGACCATCACTTCCGCGAGAAGATTTTTCACTTCGACCATGAGCGCATTCCCGAGCGCGTCGTCCATGCCCGGGGCTTCGGCGTGCACGGCTATTTCGAGCCGTTCGAATCGCTCTCCGACATCACACGGGCCGACCTGTTCGCCGAAGCGGGCCGGCAGACCCCGGTCTTCGTCCGCTTCTCGACAGTTGCCGGAAACAAAGGCTCTGCCGACCTCGCGCGCGACGTGCGGGGCTTCGCGGTGAAGTTCTACACCCGCGAGGGCAACTGGGACCTTGTCGGCAACAACATCCCCGTCTTCTTCATCCAGGACGCCATCAAGTTCCCTGATCTCATCCACGCTGCGAAGCAAGAGCCCGACCGCGGTTTTCCCCAAGCGCAAACAGCACACGACAACTTCTGGGACTTCGCATCGCTGATGCCCGAGGCGACCCACATGCTGATGTGGATCATGTCGGACCGGGCGATCCCCCGTTCCCTGCGCTTCATGGAAGGGTTCGGCGTTCACACCTTCAGGCTGGTGAACGCTGACGGCAGATCCACCTACGTGAAATTTCATTGGAAGCCCAAGCTCGGCCTGCAGTCCGTGGTCTGGAACGAAGCCCTCAAAATCAACGGGGCCGATCCGGACTTTCACCGCCGGGACCTGTGGGATGCCATCACTCAAGGCGAGTTTCCCGAGTGGGAGCTCGGGATGCAGCTGTTCGACGACGACTGGGCCGACGCTTTCGACTTCGACGTCCTCGACGCCACAAAGCTGATTCCTGAGGAGGATCTACCGGTCCGGCGGGTCGGCAAGCTCGTGCTGAACCGGGTCGTCGACAACTTCTTCGCCGAGACCGAGCAGGTGGCGTTCTGCACCCAGAACATCGTGCCGGGCATCGACTTCACGAACGACCCGCTGCTGCAGGGACGCAACTTCTCCTACCTGGACACCCAGCTGAAGCGGCTCGGCAGCCCGAACTTCACGCAGCTGCCGGTCAACGCACCGAAGTGCCCGATCGCCCATTTCCAGCAGGACGGCCACATGGCGACGAGCAATCCGGCTGGGCGCGTCAACTACGAGCCCAACTCATGGCAGCCGCCCGCCAGTGGTCCGCGCGAGGATCCCGCTCGCGGCTTCGAGAGCTATCCCGCCGAGGCCTCCGGTCACAAGCGCCGGGTGCGGCCGGAGAGCTTCGCCGACCACTACAGCCAGGCCCGCCAATTCCTGCTCAGCCAGACCCCGGTCGAGCAACGCCACATGGCGGACTCCTTCGTCTTCGAGCTGAGCAAGTGCGACGAGGTGTCGATCCGCAGGCGCATGGTCGCAGCGCTACGCAACGTCGACGAGGACTTCGCGCAAACGGTCGCCACCGGACTCCGGCTCGGCGAGCTTCCCGACCCGCCGCCGGCGGCGCGCGACGCGATCACGCTCAAGCCGTCACCCGCGTTGAGCATCATCGAAAACGGGCCCCAGGACTTCACCGGGCGCAAGCTCGGAGTGCTGGTCGCTGACGGGGTCGCCGACGATGCGTTGGAGGCGCTGAAGTCGGCGGCGGAAAGCGCCGGCGCCAGCGTGGAGATCGTGGCTCCCGCCGTCGGCGGCGTCACGAGCGCCAGAGGCACCGTCGTTGCTGCAGACCAGAAGCTCGATGGCGCACCCTCGGTGTTGTACGACGCCGTCGCGCTGCTGCTCACCACCGAGGCGGCGCAGGCGCTCTCCGAGTTGCCACCCGCCCGCGATTTCGTGTCCGACGCTTTCGCGCATTCGAAGTTCGTCGCGTACCTGCCCGGCGCAGCCGAGCTGTTCGCTGCAACCGGCCTCGCCGAGAAGCTCGATGGCGGATTCTTCGACCTGTCGAAGAACGGCGCCGAAGAGTTCCTTTCCGCCTGCGGTCAGCTCCGTCACTGGCAGCGGTTCGGCTGAGAGCCGAGCGCTGGCGACGGTCCCATCAGTTGCTGTGCGCCGGACGTTGCATCCATGCACCTATCGGGCAAAGTCCACGAATAGGCGCAGGTCAGGACATTAGGCCGCGGACGCCATGCCTATTACGCTTCGCGTTTCGACCTCAAGGATTGAGCGTCCGCTCACCGTCTTGACGAGACCGGGGCAATGGAAGGCGCCGATGTGAACCGACAGGCCCCACTCGTACGCCGTGACGTCATCGTGATCGGCGCGTCGGCAGGTGGGGTGGAAGCGCTGAGGGAGGTCGTCGCCGGATTTCCGCCGGACCTTCCCGCGACGGTGCTGGTCGTCCTGCACATGCCGGCTTTCGGGATCTCGGTCCTGCCCGACATCCTGCGGCGAGCCGGCAAGCTCCCCGCCCGGATTCCGATCTCGGGCGAGCACCTGACACCCGGAACGATCTTCGTCGCCCGCCCCGACCGGCATCTCGTCTGCGCCGACAGCCAGATCCTGCTCACTCGCGGCCCACACGAAAGCGGCCACCGACCGGCTATCGATGCGCTGTTTCGAACGGCAGCCCGCACCCTCGGGCCGAGAGTGATCAGCGTCGTGCTGTCCGGGATGCTCGACGACGGCACGGCCGGCGCGCTCGCCGTCCACCAGCGCGGCGGTCTTGTCGTCGCCCAGGACCCGTCCGACGCACTGTTCCCGAGCATGCCCCGCCATGTCATCGAGATGGCCGGTGCAGACCTCGTCGCGCCGGCCCACGAGCTCGGTGCCAAGCTTGCCCAGCTGGTCTCGGGCGACCCGGCCCGGCCGGAACCGCCGCCATCCGATCTGCTGTCCATGGAGGCCGACATGGCGGTGATGAAGGGCCCCGCCATGGGGGCGCCCGAACGGCCGGGCGTTCCCTCCGGCTATTCCTGCCCGGATTGCGCCGGATCGCTCTATCGGATCGAGGACGAGAGGCTGCTGCGTTTCCGCTGCCGGGTGGGGCATGCCTGGTCGGCTGCGGCGCTACTCGGTGAGCAGTCCGCTCAGCTCGACACGGCCCTGTGGATGGCTCTTCGCATCCTCGAAGAGAAAGTGGACCTGGGCCGGGCGCTCGCCGAGCGTGCCGAGGTGGGCGGCGATCCGCTCACCCGGGATCGCTACCTTCAACAAGCCGATGAGGCGGTGCGGGCGGCCGGACTGATCCGCAGCGTCCTGGCAGCCGGGGTGATGGGCGCTGCGCAGATGGAGGAGGGAAATGCCTGAGCATTCGGAAGAACGGATGGCGGGCGACGCCACAGCTGATCCGCTCGTGTACAGCGAGTCGTTCGAAGGGCTGCTCACGTACATACGCGACAGCCGGGGCTTCGACTTCACCGGCTACAAGCGGCCGAGTCTCGTCCGGCGCGTGCAACACCGCATGCGTGAGATCGGGGTGAAGGACTTCGACGAGTACGCCGACCGCCTCCAAGTGGACACCGCCGAATTCACGGCGCTGTTCAACACGATCCTCATCAACGTCACAGGATTCTTCCGTGACCGGGAAGCGTGGGACAACCTTCGGGAGGTGCTCACCAAGGAAACGGACCACGAGGAGACCTCACCTGTTCGCGTGTGGTCGGCGGGTTGTGCATCGGGCCAGGAGGCCTACACGTTGGCGATCATGCTGTGCGAGATCCTCGGACCAAGCGCGTATCGCAGCCGGGTGAAGGTGTATGCCACCGACGTCGATGAGGACGCACTCGCCACCGCCCGCGCCGGTAGCTACAGCGAGCGGGAGCTGCGTGGGCTGCCACCCGAATGCCGAGAGAAGTACTTCGAGAGCAGTAACGGCAGGAGCACGGTACGGCCGGAACTTCGGCGCAACGTCATATTCGGCCGCAATGACCTCACCCGGGATGCGCCCATTTCCCGGGTGGACATCATCGCGTGCCGCAACACGCTGATGTACCTCAATGCCGAGACACAGGCACACGTCCTATCGAAGCTTTCCTTCGCTTTGCGTCCGAACGGCATCTTGTTCCTGGGCAAGGCCGAGATGCTCATCAACCACAGCGGCTCCTTCAAGGCCATTGACCGCAAGCGGCGCTTCTTCCGCAAAACCGAGCCCGGGCTGCGCACGCAGGTGGACTACCCGCGTTTCACCTATCGCAGCACCCCCTTCGGTGAGTCCGAACCACCCGAGCTGACGGTGTCGACCGCCGCACTCACGGCAAGCCCGGTGGCACAGATTGTCGTGAATGCCGACGGAGCGGTGGCGCTCGTCAACAGCAAGGCAGCCACGCTTTTTGCACTCAGCGAGCTCGACGTGGGACGGGCATTCCAGGATCTTGAAGTTTCCTACCGCCCCGTTGAGCTGCGCTCGCATTTGAGCACCGTTGTCGAGACGGGACAGCAGATCCTGCTACGGGAAATGGCGTATCACCGGACCCAGCGGGAAACGACGTTCCTGGACATCCAATTGACTCCACTCGTCGACAATCGGACCCAGCGCGTGGGCGTCGCCATCAGCTTCACGGACGTGACCCGCTTCCGCCAGCTGCAGGCCGAGGTCGAGGCCGCCAACCGCCAACTGGAAATGGCCTACGAGGAGCTGCAGTCGACGAACGAAGAGCTCGAGACCATCAACGAAGAGCTGCAGTCGACCGTTGAAGAGCTCGAGGCCACCAACGAAGAGCTGCAGTCCTCGAACGAGGAACTCGAGACGATGAACGAGGAGCTGCAGACCACGAACGACGAGCTGCAGACCACGACCGACGAGCTGCAAACCGCGAACGAGGCGCTGCGCGAGCGGACGGGCGAGGTCGACGCGCTCAACGGATTCATGGAATCGGTGCTCGGCGGGCTCAACGCGGTCGTCATCGTCGTCGGCCCCGATCGGAAGACACGCTTCTGGAACAGGCAGGCTCAGCAGTTGTGGGACCTGCGCGAGGAACAAGCCATAGGCCATGATCTGTTGGAACTTGACAGCGGAATACCCCGCGAGGCGCTACGCAAGCCCCTGCAAGACGCGCTCGATCATCGCGTGGGCAAATCACGAATGGTTGTGAATGCGGTGGACCGCCTGGGCCGCAGCGTCCAGCTGCGGGTGACCGTCGCATCGCTTGACGGCACGGAGCGCGAGCGCGGTGGGGCCATGGTGCTGATGGAAGTCGACGGCGACGAAGCCTAAGGTCTACCGGCAGCTGACGTCGATGTCGCGATGGGCCCAGTGATGGGCAGGTAGAGGAAGGACGAACCGTGGACGGTTCCATCCAACTGCACGAGTTGCTTCACGAGCTGCGCGCTCGCCGGACGCGATTGACTGCCTTGGCCGAAGAGGGTGCGAAGCCCGCTGCCGATGACCTCCTGACGGAAATCAGCGATCTCAGCGAGGAGTTGCTGGTCGCCGACGCCGAATTGCTGGCCCAGCAGGAACAGCTCGACGCCACCAGGGCCGAGCTGGAGATCCGTTCGGCCGCGGAGGCGGCTCGCGCGGAAGCAGCGCCGGCCACAGTCGTCACGGATCCGTTCGGAGCGATCGTCTCCACCACCATGGCTGCCGACGAGCTCCTGCAGGCGACCATGACGCGCACGACCCGTCCGATCGCCACCCGCTTCGCCGTCGAGGATCGCCCCGCCATCCGAACCCTGATCAGCCGCGTGAGCAAGGCCGCTCCAGGCAGCGTCGCGTCGACCGTCGCCCACCTGATCCGGCGCGATCACACCACACTCGCAGTCCGCGTGACGGCAACCACCAGCCTGGACCCGGTGTCCTCGCAAGCGCGGCTGACCTGGCTGCTCGAACCAACGGACAGCCAGGTCACTGTCCCGAATTCGAGTGCAACGACAGGGTCGGTGACGGAAGCCGACCGGGCGCTCCTCGACGCCTGCTATGGCATATCCGCCGGCCTGAACCGCAACGCGAGCGTCGGGCAGCTCGCCCAGTCCATCGCTCGGACCGCCGCTGACATCGGGGTGGCGGACGGAGCAGCGGTGACCTTCATCGTTCAGCCCAAGCAATTCGTCGTCGAAGGCACCACGATGACGGCCCGGGAAGCGGCGCAGACCCAGTTCGGCTCGCACGAAGGCCCGGCCTACTGCACCATGTCCGACGCCGAACTCCGGCAGTTCGACGCCCGCAACCCTGACGAATGGCCCGAGCACGGCAAGTACCTGCACGGACTCGGTTTTCGTTTCGAGCTGGCGCTGCCGCTGAGCTTTCGCAACATCAAGGCGACGCTGAGCGTCTTCCTGGACGGTGAGCGTCCGTTTGCCGACGGCAGCCGGGAGCGATTGGCCCTTTTCGCACGGCATGCAGCAACCGTGCTGGCGCAAGCCGATGTCGAGACCAACCTGCGCGTGGCAGTGGACAGCCGGCAGCAAGTCGGTCAGGCCGTCGGGATCCTTGTCGAACGCCACCGGATCACCCCGCAAGCCGCATTTGACCGCCTGGCACATACCTCGAACGTCACGCAGACCAAGCTTCGAGACCTCGCAGCGATGCTCATCGAGACGGGCGAGGAGCCCAAGATCCGCTGATACGCCAACAAGTCGCGCCGAAACGAGTGTGGTAACGAATGTCAGGGGCATTGCGACAGGTAGCCGTCGCACATGCCCGGACATCGGCGACGGTGAGGTGTGGCGGCCTGAACCACCAGGCCGTCGCGCCGCTTCATCGCCCGCTCGTCAGCTCGCCCGTTTCTGTGACATCGATGGCGACCTCGCGCAGCTTGCGGTGTGTGGTCTGCGAGGCCCCCACCAGCAGGTCGAAGGCTTGCTGGCTGGTGAGCTTGTAGCGCTCCATCAAGATCCCTTTCGCCTGACCAATGATGTCCCGGCTGTCGACCGCCACCCTGAGGTTTTTCACCTGCAGGGCATTCGCCAAGGCGACGGAGGCGTGGGCGGACAGCAGCAGCCCGATCGTCTCGCTGTCATCAGAGAAGGCATCCGGTTTCGCGGCGTAAACATTCAGCGCGCCCAGATCACGCTCCTGGACGAAGAGCTGCATCGACATCATGGCCCGGACTCCGCGCTCGGCCGCCGCTTGCGGGAAGCCAGCCCAGCGCCCGTCCGTCTCCAGGTCATCGGAACGGACGGTGAAACCTTCTGTCGAAGCCTCGACGCAAGGGCCTGCGCCGATCTCGTACTGGAGCCGGTCAATCTCGAGGACGATTGGATCGCTGGCAGCCGCCGTGTGGATCTGCCCGCCGGTGAACACTGTGACCCCGGCCCAATCGGCTCCGGGAATCTCCCGGGCGGCCGCCACAGACACCAGCTTCAGCAACTGCTTGTCGTCCGGCTCTCGCTGCAGCTGACGGGCCAGCTCGCTCAGCGTGGCGGCGAGTCCGGCAGGAAGATGTCCTCCTCGATTGCTCCGAGACAGGCGGACATCGTGGGATGTGAGTTCACCCATGAGACAACCCTCGGATCCGCGATCGGTGGTTCCGGCGGCTCACCGCTGTTTAGTGCAGACTCGCCTCGATCGCACCTGCGTTGTGCTTACCCCACACGCTGGCCGATTTCACCCTCGCTTGACCGGGCTCGGGCCACAATCTGCGGGCGGTCGGCTGACACGACCCCGGCCGGAACGCCTCAACCGTTGCATAGTGCGGCCTATTGGCGGTTCCGCTGCCCGCTGGGCGGCACGCCGGTCTGGTCCGACGGGAATCACAGCGGCGCGACGCATCCTCTTGCGCGAAATGGGATAAATTGCTTACAGGCTGAAAGCGCAGCTTCTATCCGGGGTGCGCTTCGACCGCGCCCTCTGGGATGCAGGGAGCGGCTCCATGGAGTACCGCGAAGATCTCTTTGTCACTTTGCTTGCCGGTCTTCCCGACGGTGACCAGGCAGCAGTCATGCAATCCATCGATCGGGCGACGGCCATCAAGCGCCGTCAGATTCACCGATCCGCGCTCTCCGAGCAGCAGCGGTTAGCCACCCGCCGCGCCGCGCTGCTCAGAAATCGAGGTACCGAGCACGAATCGGTGCACGACGAGTCCGGGCTTTGATCTCGGTGCACGCGCTCTAGCAGGGACCGGTGCGAGGCTCCCGTACTGCCACGCCCAATCTGAACGCTCCCAGGGTCTTCGGGCCATCGGCGTAGAACACGTCGAGCTCAGTGATCGTGAAGCCGGCGGTGGTCACCATCTCCTCGATCGGCCGCGTCAGGTGGCAGCCACCGGCGAGCCGCTTCTGGACGGGTTCGAGGCGGCGCTGCCACCGCTGCACGGCCAGGTCCGGCGCGAGGCCGTGTTCGACGAAATGCAGGCTCGCTCCCGGTTTGAGCACGCGGTGGATTTCACGCAGCGCGGCCGGGGCGTCGGGAATCGTGCAGAGCGAAAAGGTCGAAAGCGCCGCATCATGCGTCTCATCGGCGAAGGGCAGCGACTCCCCGCGGAGCCCGGACCGTTCCACTGGGATCGCGGCGGCGGCGACCCGCTCGCCGGCGAGCTTCCAACCCACATCGGAAGGCTCGACGGCGTCGACGCGCATGGCGGCGGGCGGGTAGAAGGGGATGTTCAGACCCGAGCCGAAGCCGATCTCGAGCACGTCGCCCGCGAGCCCGGCACACGCCCGGCTCCGCAGCTTGTGCAGCGCCTTCGTCCCGCACGCCACGTTCACGAACCGCGGCACGACCTGCTCCCCGTAAAAACCCATGCCGCCATTTTTACGCCAGTCGCCCGCCTCGATGCCCGCGATCCGGCATCTCGCCGCCATGCCGCGCGCAGCGCCTCAGGCGCCGTATCGCAGCCCGTCGACCAGCAGGCTCAGGATGCGGCGTACATCGTCCTGCCAACCGGGATCCATCGGGACCTGCCAGACGGCGCCCATGAGACGCATGACGTCCTCCGGATCGACATCACGGCGCAGCACGCCTGCGGCGGCGCCGGCGTCGGTGAAGCACCGCAGCGTCGCCACCAGCCGCGCGCGGGTATCCGCGAACATGGGCGAATCGGAGGCCACCGCCGAGCGCAGCGCGTCACCCATCCCGCGCTTGGTGGCCGCGTAACGAGCGAAGCGATCCATCCACTCGTGCAACGCCTTGTCGGGCGCGAGCTCGGCGAGCAGGCCTTCGGCTGACGAGCACAGCTGCTCGACCTCGTGCCGGTAGGCCTCGACGATCAGCGCGCTGCGGTCCGGGAAATGCCGGTAGAGGGTGCCGATCCCGACTCCGGCCCGAGCGGCGATCGTCTCCAGCGCGACCTTCTCACCCTCGTCGGCGAACGCCGCCGTCGCAGCGTCCAGCAGCCGGTCGCGGTTGCGCTGCGCATCGGCGCGCAAGGGACGGGTGGCCACGATCACTCCTCGGTACCTGACCAGCAGGGGATTTGACTAATCGGAGGTTCCTCCGGTTAGCTGGAGCCGTTCCGGAGGTTCCTCCGGTTCGACCTTTCCATCGTAGGACGGGAGTTGACGTCATGCCACCGGACACCCGCATCACCACCCCCTTCGGAGCCGCCGCGACGGCGGCAGAGGTGGCCGCTGGCCTCGATCTGCACGGCAAGCGAGCAGTTGTCACCGGCGCCGGTTCCGGGATCGGTCGGGAAACGGCGCGCGTACTCGCAGCCGCGGGCGCCGAGGTGGTCATCGCCGTACGCAACGCCGATCAGGGCACCACCGCGGCCGCCGCGATCGGTGATCGCGCCACGGTAGCGCTGCTCGACCTGGCCGACCTCGACTCGGTGCGGGCGTTCACGACCGCGTGGGACGGTCCGCTGCACATCCTGGTCAACAACGCCGGCGTGATGGCAGCGCCGCTCACCCGCACCGCGCGCGGATGGGAGCTGCAGTTCGCCACCAATCACCTCGGCCACTTCGCGCTGACCACGGGGCTGCTGCCGGCCCTGCGCACCGAGGGGGCCCGGGTGGTCAGCGTCAGCTCGCGCGGCCATCTTCGCGGCGATGTCAACCTGAACGATCTGTTCTTCCAGCAGCGCCCGTACGACCCATGGGTGGCTTACGGGCAAAGCAAAACCGCCAACATCCTCTTCGCCGTCGAGGCCTACCGGCGCTGGCGTTCCGACGGGCTCGAAGTCAATGCGCTGCATCCCGGTGCGATCGCCGAAACCAACCTCTCGCGGCATATGAGCCCGAACGACTTCGACGCGGCAATCACCGCCGCGGGCTTCGTCAAGGACACGGCCCAGGGCGCCGCGACGAGCGTCCTGCTGGCCGCCTCGCCGCTGGTCGCCGGAGCCGGCGGCCGCTACTTCGAGGACTGCAACGAGGCCCTCCGGCACACCCCTGACATGTCCAACGGGGTCGCCGAGTACGCCCTCGATCCTGACCACGCCGAGGCCTTGTGGGAGGCCTCGATCCGGCTCGTACAGAGCTGACAACAGCCGCACACCATCGCCGAGGAGAACTGATGAAAACCTGGTTCATCACAGGTACTTCCCGCGGGTTCGGCCGCGAATGGGCCGTCGCCGCGCTCGATCGCGGCGACCGCGTCGTCGCCACCGCACGCAACGTCGAGTCGCTGAAGGATCTCGTCGAGACCTATGGCGAGCGCATCCTCGCCCTCGAGCTCGACGTCACCGACCGAGCGGCCGATTTCGCCACCGTGGCAAGGGCTTTCCAACATTTCGGACGGGTGGACGTCATCGTCAACAACGCCGGCTACGGGCAGTTCGGCTTCATCGAGGAGCTGTCCGAAGCCGACGTCCGCGACCAGATCGAGACCAACCTGTTCGGCGCCCTGTGGATCACCCAAGCCGCACTGCCCCACCTACGTTCTCAGGGCGGCGGCCACATCATCCAGGTGTCGTCGATCGGGGGCATCTCAGCGTTTCCCAACGTCGGTGCGTATCACGCCTCCAAGTGGGGGTTGGAAGGATTCAGCCAGGCGCTGGCGCAGGAAGTCGCCGATTTCGGCATCAAGGTGACCCTCATCGAGCCCGGCGGCTTCTCGACCGACTGGGGCGGCTCGTCGGCGCGGCACGCGACCTCGCTGGAGGCGTATGACGAGGTACGCGCCAAGGCACTCGAGGCTCGCAAGGGCCGCACCGGCAGCATGGGCGATCCGCGCGCCTCCTCGGCTGCCGTGCTCAAGCTGGTCGACGCCGAAAACCCGCCGCTGCGGGTCTTCTTCGGTGAGGTTCCGCTCGCGATCGCCACCGCCGACTACGAGAGCCGGCTCGCCACGTGGCGGGAGTGGAACCACCTGGCCCTGCTCGCCCAGGGCTGACCGCGGTGCGCTCTCACACCTGAGCGGTCAAGACTCTCGACGCATTGTGCGCATTGTGCGCATTGTGCGCATTGTGCGCATTGTGCTCGGCGAGCCAGCGCGTGAAGTCTTCGGGCGGCAACGGTCGGGACAGGAAAAAGCCCTGGGCACTGGCGCAGCCCAGGCGCGTGAGCTGGTCCCAGACGGCTTGCGTCTCGACGCCTTCGGCGACGACGTCGAGGTTGAGGTTGCGGGCGAGTTCGAGGCTGGATCGCACGATCGCGGCGTCGCTCGGGTCACGGTCCATCTCGGTCACGAACGTGCGGTCGATCTTCAGCTCGGTGACCGGAAGCTGCTTCAGATACGCCATGGACGAGTAACCCGTACCGAAGTCGTCGATGGCGAGCCGGATGCCGGTCTCCCGAAGCGACTGCAGGATGGCCAGCGCCCACTCGGGATCGCTCATGACGCAACTCTCGGTGAGTTCGAGCTCCAGCCGCTGCGCCGGGACCCCCGTTTCGGCGAGCAGCCGCTCGACTCCCTCGGGGAAGTTCTTGTCCAGCAGGCAGCGGGGCGAGATGTTCACCGCGACCCGTAGCAGCAGCCCCTCGTCTGCCCAGCGCCGGTTCTGCTCCAGGGCCTTGCGCAGGATCGCCCAGGTGAGCGGGCGAATGATGCCGGTGCGTTCGGCGAGGGGGATGAAGTCGTTCGGCGGAAGCAGTCCCTGCTCCGGATGCTTCCACCGCACCAGCGCTTCGACGCCCGTCACCTCACCGGTGCAGAGATTGGCCTTGGGCTGGTAGTGCACGACGATCTGATCGGGCTCGTCGACCGCCCGGCGCAGACCACCGAGGAGTGCGAGCCGTTCGGGGCTGTGGGAATCCAGATCGGACGCGTAGGTCACGACACCGAGACTGTCCTTCTTGGCCACGTACATGGCGACGTCGGTGTGCTGCAGCAGCAGGTCGAAGTCCTCGCCGTGATCGGGCGTCACGGCCACCCCGACCGAGCATCCGACATCCACCGCCGCACCCTCGATGATGAAAGGCCGCTGGAGCACGTCGACCAGCTTCTCGGCGACCTCGACGGCGACGACGCCCGAACGCAGGCTGGGCAGCAGGACGACGAACTCGTCGCCACCGAGCCGGGCGACGGTGTCGGTGTCACGCAGGTGCTCGCGCAGCCGGTGTCCGACCTCCTTCAGCAGGGTGTCGCCGTAGCGGTGCCCGAGCGTGTCGTTGATCTCCTTGAACCGGTCCAGGTCGAGCAGCAGCAATCCGACGTGGCTGCCGCTGCGGTGGCTAGCCGTGATGGCCTGTTCCGCGCGATCGCGGACGAGCGCCCGGTTCGGCAAGCCGGTGAGCGCGTCGTGAGTGGCGAGGTAGGCATTGTCCCTCGACTGGCGCGAGAGCGCCCTGGAGGCGCCGGCGACGATCCGGAACAGGCACACCCAGAAGACCAGCAGGCCGGCGGCCAGCACTCCCACCGTGCGGCGGACGTCGGAGGCTGCCTGGCGCTGTGTCGGCGCCATCGCCGCATAGGTGCGCACGACGACCAGCACCGGCGAGGTGTCCGAGACTCGGAAGCCCATCTGCACCTCGAGCAGGTCGCCGTTCTTGGCGAGCAGCTGACGTTCGACGGCCGAGACGGCGCCGGGATGGCTGCGGTACAGCAGCCGCGTCACCGTCTGACCTTTGAGAGCGGCGCGGAAGCCCGGATCGATGAGTTCCTTGGTGCCGAACTTCGCTCCGCCGACACCGCCGATCACCGTCGCGTTCGGAAGCAACGCCTCGGCGGCAACGCTGGAGCCGGTCTGCCTCAGCACGCTCGCTGCCGTGTTCATCAGTTTCACTTGCTGCAGCTGCTCGGCGAACGTCATCACGTCAGGGTCCGCCGCGCCGGCATTGGCGATGATCACCTTCGAGGCGACCGCAACGGAGGTGGTCGTCGTCTTCTCCAACGCCCGCACGCTGTGCTCGTTGATCGTGCGGTCGAGCATCCAGGCGACCACGACACCCAGAGCGAGGGTCAGCGCGAGGCTCACCGCGCCGAAGGACACGACGAGCGGAACGCGCCTGTCACCGCGGCGCCGAACCCGCAGGGGCAGCCGTCTCACCTTTGTGCCATCGGCGGCGCACGCTGACGCAGATACGTCATCAGAGATGGACCTTCGGCCCCGCTTGCGGGGCTTTGGTTGCTGGCGCGCCTGCCCGAGCTGTGAGCGGCGACCTAATGTGATGCCGTGCCACGGACGACTGCCGCTCATGCGTGACGAGCCGAGCGTCCTGCACCTCGATGCCGACGCGTTCTTCGCCGCCGTCGAGCAGCGCCAGCGTCCTTCGCTACGGGGTCTCCCGGTGATCGTCGGCGGGCTCGGGCCGCGCGGCGTCGTGGCGACCGCCAGCTACGAGGCGCGCCGGTTCGGTGTCGGTTCGGCGCTGCCGACAGCACGGGCGCGCACGCTGTGCCCGTCGGGGTTTTTCTTGACGCCGCGGTTCGAGGCCTACAGCGCGCACAGCGCCGCCCTCATGGAACTCCTGCGCGAGGCGAGCCCGCTGGTGCAGCCGATCAGCATGGATGAGGCGTTCGTCGATTTGGCCGCCGGGAGCAGCTCCGATCCCTTGGCCACGGCCGACCGCATCCGGCGCGAATTCTGGCGGCGGACGGGACTCGTGGTGTCGATCGGCCTCGGCCGCTCGAAGCTCATCGCCAAGCTGGCGTCCGAGGCCGGCAAGCCGCATGGCTGGACCGTGATCACCGCCGAGCAGGAGGACGACTTCCTGCTTCCGACGCCGGTGGGCAAGCTCTGGGGCGTCGGCCCGGCGACCGAGTCGGTGCTGCACGGCATCGGTGTCCGCACGGTGGCCCAGCTACGCGAGACGCCGCAGGCCGACCTCGTGCGCCTGCTCGGCGTGGCCCACGGGACCGGGCTGCACCAGCTCGCTTTCGGAATCGACGAGCGGCCGGTGGAAAGCGACCGGGAGACCAAGAGCATCAGCGCCGAGCGCACGTTCGCCTTCGACATCACCGGACGGGAAGCGCACAGCGCCCAGCTGAATCAGACTTTCCAGCAGGCCCGGCGCCGCCTCATGCGCCACGGCGGAGCGGCGCGCACCGTCACGGTGAAGGCACGGTTCAGCGACTTCACGACCGTCACGAGAGCGCTCACGCTGCGGCAGCCGACCACGGATCCGAGGGCTCTGCTGGGCGCCGCAGAACAGGCTTTGGCGGCCGCCGCACCGACCGGAGAACCGCTGCGCCTGCTCGGTGTCGGCTTCTCGGGCCTCACCGACCACGACCAGCTGACCCTCGACTTCGACGAGCCGGCGGGCGGGGAGGCCGACGCCTCCGATCCGGAGGACGACGCGACCACGGGACCGGACCTGCCCGCGCCGCTCGATCCCGCAGGCGCCGCCCCCGGCATCGACGTGCTGGTGCCGGGGCTCGGCACGGGCTGGATCGTCAGCGTCGAGGAGCCGGACCTGACGGTGCGGATCGAAGGTCCGCAGACGCCGCCCGGCCGGGACCACCGGCTGCAGCTCGGGCGCAACGAGGTGCTGCGCAGTGCCGCGCCGCCGGTCTGCCCCGTTCCGGCGCGCTCGGGGTAGGGCCGCTCAGCCCCGTTGCTCGGAGTGCTTCATCTCGGCTTCGTAGACGTGCGGCCGCCCGGACATCAGCGCATCGCGCACGGAGTGCTCCACGTGCCGAAAGACCGACCAGTACTGCTCGTCATACTCCTCGACGAGCTGGAAGGTCCACATGTCGCGCACGACGTCACGTCCGACCAGCACCTGCTCGACCTGCCCGGCGAGCTCGGGCCGGCCGGCGTCACGCAACGCGGTGACAGCCTCCTGCAATGTCAGGTCCGCATGACCCGACAGCCGGTGGAACGCGTAGAGGTGCCCGCGGGCATGCTCCACGACCTCCAGTGCCTCGGACAGTTTCCCGGCGGCTTCGACGAGTTCGGCGCTCGCTCCCGCCGGGCGGGCGTGTGCCACCGGCCGCCCGGGCCGCTTGGCCGATCCGAACCGCTTGACCAGATCCGCCTCGTGTGGATCGTCGCTGTGCGGCGCGGCCGTCACCACGCGTAGTCCTCCGGCGCGCTCTTGTACCCGGGGAAGATCTCGTCGAGCCGGGCCAGCGCCTTGTCGTCGAGCACGAGGTCCACTGCCCGCAGGGCCGACTCCAGATGCTCGGCGAGGCGAGGACCGACGATCGGTGCCGTCACACCGGGCTGGTGCAGCAACCACGCCAGCGCGACGTCGCCGGGCTCATGCCCGAGTTCGGCGGCGAAGTCCTCGTAATCCCCGATCCGCTCACGGTTTCTCTTCAGGTAGCCCGCGGCCGGGCCTTGCAGCCGCCGGCTGCCGTCGCGCTCCTTGCGCAACACTCCCCCGAGCAGCCCACCCTGCAGTGGCGACCACGGGATGACGCCGATGCCGTAGTGCTGCGCCGCCGGCAGCACTTCGAGTTCGATGTTGCGGCGGGCGAGGTTGTAGACCGACTGCTCGCTGACGAGCCCCATGAAATTGCGGTTCCAGGCAGCTGATTGGGCCTGCGCCAGATGCCAGCCGGCGAAGTTGCTGCTTCCCGCATAAAGAATCTTGCCCTGATCGACCGCTACCTGGATTGCCTGCCAGATCTCCTCCCACGGCGTACCGCGGTCGACGTGGTGGAACTGGTAGAGGTCGATGTAATCGGTCTGCAGCCTTCGCAGGCTGGCGTCGAGCGCGCGGCGGATGTTCAGCGCCGACAGCTTGCCGGAGTTCGGCCAGTCGTCCATGTCGCCGTAGAGCTTGGTCGCGATGACGGTGCGCTCGCGCCGGCCGCCGCCCTGGGCGAACCAGTTGCCGACGATCGTCTCCGTCGCGCCCTTGCCCGCCTTCTGCCCGTAGACGTTGGCGGTGTCGAAGAAGTTGATGCCCTGCTCGTGGGCCGTGTCCATGATGGTGAACGAGTCGGCCTCGCTGGTGAGCGGACCGAAGTTCATCGTGCCGAGGCAGATCCGGCTGACCCGCAGGCCACTACGTCCGAGATGCGTGTACTTCATACCCCTACGATCCCCGCCACCGGCCAATCGAGTCCAGTTGGCCCCGCCATAATCGGCGGCATGCACGCATGGCAGGTGGTCACGCAAGGGCCGGCGGAAGCTCGCTTGCTGCGCCCGGTAGAAATCGAGACCCCCGAGCCCGGGCCGGGTGAGATCCGGGTGGCGATCGAGGCCTGCGGGGTGTGCCGGACCGATCTGCACATCACCGAAGGCGATCTTCCGCTGCACAAGAGCCCGGTCGTTCCGGGGCACGAGGTCGTGGGCATCGTGGACGCCCTCGGCGAGGGCGCCGAGCGCTTCGCGGTTGGCGACCGGATTGGTATCGCCTGGCTGCGGCACACCTGCGGCAAGTGCCGATTCTGCCGACGCCAGCAGGAGAATCTGTGCCTCTACCCCGGTTTCACGGGCTGGGACGCCGACGGTGGCTTCGCCGAATCCGCGGTGGTTGACGAGGCGTACGCGTATCCGATCCCGGAGAACTTCTCCTCACAGGAGGCCGCGCCGCTGCTGTGCGCGGGCATCATCGGCTACCGCGCGCTGCGCCGAGCGGAGCTCCCACCCGGGGGCCGGCTCGGTATCTGGGGGTTCGGCGCATCAGCTCATCTCGCCGCCCAGATCGCCCTCGCGGCAGGAGCGGAACTTCACGTGCGCTCGCGAGGCGAGGCGGCTCGCCGGCTCGCTCGCGACCTCGGCGCCGCGAGCGTCGGTGACAGCTTCGACCCCGTCGACGTCCCGCTCGACGCCGGCATCATGTTCGCTCCCGCCGGCGAGCTGGTTCCTTCGGCGCTGGCGACGCTCGACCGCGGCGCGACGCTCTCGGTCGCCGGCATCTACCTGTCCGATATCCCGCCGCTGAACTACGACCAGCATCTTTTCCAGGAACGCAATCTGTGCAGCGTCACCGCGAACACCCGAGCCGATGGCGAGGCCTTCCTGCAGATCGCGGCCCGCATCGGGATTCGCGTGACGACGACGCCCTACCCGCGCGACGCAGCTCCGGACGCGCTAGCCGACCTCGCGGCGGGTCGGGTGAACGGAGCCGCCGTGCTGCTGCCCTCCTGACGCTCGAGGACGTAGAAGCAGGGTCACTCACACGGTCGATCTGCCGCCGCCTCTGCGTGCTCGGCGATGGGTCAGAATCCGAAAAGCAGACTCGTGTAACCGGGCACCTGCGCCGCGGCCGAGAGCCGACCGGCCGCCGACGTATCGTGCTTCAGCGTGTCGTCAAGCTGGGCGACCACCACACGTCGGGTCAGGTCACTGATGTAGTCACCGCCGTTGAGCGGCCACATGTGATACACGCCCGTCAGTGACAGATACCGCCGCGGCCCGTGTGCGCTGTCGAACAGGTAGCGGCCGGCAGCGGCCGGGTTGTACGGATCCGCAGTCGCCTGCTCGACCAGGAGCGGCACGGTGTGTCGGCTGCCGTAGGTCGCACCGGGTATGGGTAGTCCAGCGCCGGAAAGCACGATGGCGGCTTTCGGACGGCTGTCGTAGTAGCCGGTGGAAAGCTCCATGCCGGCGACGGTCATCGCCCCATCGGAGTGCCCGACCACTGCGACGTTGGAGGCGTCGACCACTCCGCTCAACCAGGTGGTGTGGTCGGCTGCCCAGTGCGAGACGGCGGTGATGACGGCCGACATGTCATACATCTGGTTCGCCATTTCGGCGTAGCTGCGCCGCGCCGCTCCCGCTCCAGCAATCGCGGCCTCGATCGGAAAGGTCGGAGCCGCGACGACGTAGCCGGCGGCGGCCAACGTGTGCAGGAACACACGGTAGCTGGCGGGATTCGCATCGAACCCGTGGGCGAACACCACCAGCGGGAAACCACCCTTGCGTCCGGGCACGCCTGCTTGCTCGGTGCTGCTGATCGCTCCCGTCGCAGCCGGGTAGAAGAACGACGTCGCGAGGACGCGGCCCGGATGCGCCGGCGTATCGCCCCGCGACGCGGTAGAGCGGGCGTTGTCGAGGATGGTCTGGGTGCGGATCCCGACCGCGTACCTGTCTGCGAGCGGCTGCCCAGGCCGCGGGGTCGGCGCGCTGGTGCCTGTGCTGCAGCCGACGAGCGCACCTGCCACGGCGAGGCAACTCAGCAGAGCTGCGGCCACGGCTGATTTGCGCATGGTGAGTAGATCGAACAGTTTCCTCCCTACCTTGAGTTCACCCGGCGACCTCGTTCCCCTCCAATCTTTGGGCCGGCGGCAGTAAACGCGGGTGCCAGGGCACCGGGATTTACTGCCGCTCGGCCATGGACGAGGCGTGGAAACCAGCAGGACTTCGGCGACGGGCGTCGAATCCATTCGGACATGCCCAGACCCCGGCTGACCGTTGGCATTGCCCTGCTCTGCGCGTTTGCGCTGGCCGCGACCGCAACAGCCACCGCAGGCAATGCCGCGAGCTCGACGCCAAGCACCGCCTACCGCGCGAACGATTACGCCGACGGCCGGGCGATGAGCATCCTGCCGCCGGGTGAGAACGGTCTGGTGAACCTGGCAGACGCGGCAAAGTTCGAGCTGACGCAGACCCGTCCCGCGGCGAGCAGCGATCAGCTGGGCAAATACTCGAGCCTGATCTACAGCTCGCAAAACCTTACAGATGCTGGACTTTCCACCTACTACGACGACGAGTCCTTCGGCGTGCAACCCGGGGACGTCACGCGCACCGAGCGGCCCGCAGCCGGCGTCACCATCTATCGCGACACCCACGACGTGCCCCACATCTACGGCAATACCGACGCGTCGATGGCGTTCGGCGCCGGTTACGCGCAGGCCGAGGACCGCCTCTTTCTGATGGACGTGCTGCGCCATTACGGCAGTGGCACGCTCGCCGCGTTCCTCGGGTCCTCCTGCGAATTCGAGCAGATGGACCATGACCAGCTGCTGCTCTCCGCGTACACCCCGGCCCAGGCGCAGGCTCAGGTCGATGCCCTGCCCAAGGAGTACGGGGCCCAGGGCGCCATGGCGAAGTCGATGATCGACAACTTCGTCGCCGGCGTGAATGCCTACGTCGACGCCACGCGCACCAACCTGGCGCTGCTCCCCGCCGACTACGCCGCGGCCCTGACCCCGCCGCAGCACTGGACCGACGCCGACGTCGTTTCGATCGCCGGGCTCATCGGCGGGATCTTCGGCAAGGGCGGCGGCATCGAGGTGAAGAACGCGGCACTCCTGCAGTACCTGCAGAAGCAGCTCGGGACGACCACCGGCGCCAGCGCTTTCAGGCAGTTCAAGGAGCAGAACGATCCGGCGGCACCGACCACCGTCGTCGACAAGTCCTTCCCGTACGAGATCCCCGGGGCGGTCAACCCCGCGACCACAGCCATGCCGGACAACGCGAGCGCCCCACTCACCGGCGGCCCGACCAACACCACGCCGGGCTGCAACCTCACCGCGCCCAACCCGACCGCGACGACGATCATGACGTCGCTTGCGGCGATGCCCAAGCACATGAGCAACGCGCTCGTGGTCAACGGGAAGGACTCCGCCGACGGCCACCCGATCGCCGTCTTCGGGCCGCAGGTCTCCTACTTCGCGCCGCAGATCCTGATGCTGGAGGACCTGCACTCTCCCCACTACGCCGCGGAAGGCGCGTCGTTCCCCGGCACCGGCCTCGTCGAGCTCGGCCGCGGCGAGGACTACGCGTGGTCGGCGACGTCGGCCGGCAGCGACCTCATCGACCAGCGCCTCGAGAAGATCTGCAATCCGGGCGGCGGCGCACCCGCGGCGCACGGCACTTATTACGAGTTCAACGGCGCCTGCCTGCCGATGACGCACGAGTCCTTCAGCGAGGTGGCCATCCCGAAGCCCGGCGGGATCGGGGCACCGGCCGTCATCACGCACGACATCTACCTCACCCGCCACGGCATCGTGCAGGGCTGGACCACGGCGGTCGGTGCTCCCGTCGCCGTTGTGAACCAGCGCTCCACGTACAACCACGACATCGACTCGGTCATCGGCTTCCTGCGGTGGGGCGAGCCGGCGCTCACGCATGACGTCGCGAGCTGGATGCAGGGCGCGGCGCAGATCGACTACACGTTCAACTGGCTCTACGTCGACGACCGTGACACCGGCTATTTCGTCAGCGGTCTCGATCCGGTACGGCCGAAGAACGTCGACCCGAACCTGCCGGCGTGGGGCACCGGCAACGCCGAATGGCAGGGATTCCTGCCCGCCTCGAAGCATGTGCACGAGACGAACCCGGCGCAGGGCTTCTTCATCAGCTGGAACAACAAGCCGGCGCCGCAGTTCTCGGCCGCCGACGACCAGTACGGATATGGCCCGGTCTACCGGTCCGTGCTGCTGGTGAACCAGCTAAAGGCGCAGCTCGCCAAGCACGGCGGCAAGCTGACCCGCGCCGACGTCGTCACGGCGATGGCCACCGCCGCCACCCAGGACCTCGACGGCGTCACCGTCGTCCCGCAGTTGCTGGCGTATCTGAAGAACCGGCCGGAGCCGCCGGGCGTCATGGCCATGCTCGCCGAGCTGCAGAACTGGGTCACCTCAGGCGCGCATCGCAAGAAGGCCGCCGCTGGTGACGCCCAGTACGACCACGCCGCGGCAGTTGCCATCGACGACACCCTGATCCCGCTTCGTCATCCACGCCATCTACGACCCGCTGCTCGGCGCCGGCGGCACCGGTGCGTCCGGCTCGAACGGCGGCGCCACCGCAGAGGGCTACAACATCCTGCCGATGCCGTTCATCAATACGCCCAACAGCGGCGGGCAGCATCTGGGCAGCGCGTTCGACGCCGGCTACGAGGGCTACTTGCTCAAGACCTTCGAGCAGTTGCGCGGGCAGCCGGTCACCGCCGGGTTCACCGCGGCGGTCACCTCCACCTGGTGCGGCGGCGGCCCGTCGACGTGCGCAGCGTCCATCGACGGCGCGCTCGCGAAAGCGTACGCGGCGCTCGTGACCGCCAATGGCGGATCGACGAACGTCGCTTCCTGGACGCTCTCGCCGACGGCGGCTGCTGCGAAGCAGACCATGCCGCAGTTCGACGCGATCGAGTTCCGTGCCCTCGGGATCGTCGGCCAGCCGGCCATAGACTGGCAAAACCGTCCGACCTTCCAGCAAGTGGTGAGCTTCCCGCGGCATCGTCAGCGTTAGGCCGTTCGGAGCAATCGGCCAGGTCTTTGGCCCGATCGGCTTGACAGCGCGTCGCCCGAGGCTCGTAGTGAGAACTCCGAGTTAACCGGGCACGGCGATTCGTTGTGTGGTGGGTGGCCAAAACGCTGCCCCTGTGGATACTGTGCCCCAGGTCACAGTCACACCTGGCGACCAACTTGCCTGGTGGGACCGGCTCCACAACAAGGAAGTTGAGGTCGCGTTGTCCGCAGGAACCGAAAGCGTCGGGCAGGCCCCTGCGATGGGCTTTCGTCGCAGCCTTTGGACCCGCCAGCTGTCGCACTACCCGAACACCGGGCCTCGGACGTTCTACCTCGGGGTCACGGTCCTCGCGACGATCATCCTGTACTACGAGTTCTACCTGCAGGGCGCCGTCGCGACGCAGATCATCCAGAACTACAACATGACCTTCACCTGGTTCGTGGTCATCTCGATCGTCGCGAACGGGGTCGGCGCCTTCGCCTCGTTGCTTGCGGGATTCGCTGACCGCTGGGGCCGGGCCAATCTGGTCACGTACGGGTTGCTGATCACCGGCTGCCTCTACGCCTTCGCGCTCCCGCACGCGCCCAACAAAGTCGCGTTCATGATCATCTACACCTGCGTCGGCTTCGTCGAGGGCATCGTCCTCGTCGCGACGCCGGCCCTGATCCGAGACTTCTCACCGCAGGTCGGTCGCGGCTTCGCGATGGGCTTCTGGACCCTGGGGCCGGTGCTGGGCAGCCTCGTCGTCACCGAGGTGTCCAGCCACACGCTGCCGAGCCATCCGAACTGGCGCTTCCAGTTCTACCTGTGCGGCACCATCGGGCTCGCCGTCTTCCTGATCGCCTTCATCGGGCTGCGTGAGCTCTCGCCCCGCATCCGCGACCAGCTCATGGTCACCATGCGCGACCGCGTACTGGTCGAGGCGCGCGCTGCCGGGCTCAAGATCGAGGACCTCACCCGCGGCCTGTGGCGGCAGATGATCCGCCCCAGCATCGTCGGGCCGGCGTTCGCGATCAGCCTGTTCCTGCTGCTCTACTACATCGCCGCGGGCTTCGCGGTCGTCTATTTCGCGACCGTCTACGGATACTCCGAGTCCAAGGCCAACGCGCTCGCCAACTGGTACTGGATCACCAACGCCATCACCCTCGTCGTCACCGGTCTGCTGTCGGACACGCTGCGCGTGCGCAAGCCCTTCATGGTCCTCGGCACAGCCATCAGCCTGGTCGGCATCGGCTTCTTCGCCGTCGCCGCGACCGCTCCGGCGACGGGCTACTACCACCTCGCGGTGCTGTTCATCATCATCGCCGCGGGCGGCGGCATGGCCTACTGCGCCTGGATGGCGGCCTTCACCGAGACCGTCGAGAAGGTCAATCCTGCTGCCACCGCCACCGGCCTCGCCGTCTGGGGCTGGATCATCCGAATCGTCGTCACCATCGCGCTGCTCATCCTGACCTACGTGGTGCCGTCCACCTCGACACTCGTCGACACCCAGGGCAGATATCCGGCCCAGGTCGGAGTCCTGACGTCCCTTGACCCAAGCACCTCGAAGGGACTCAACAAGAACCCGAACGATTCAGCACTGGTCGCCAAGGCGCTCGGTGAGGTCGCCGACAACATCACTCCCAAGAAAGCCGCGGAGCTCATCAACGCGAAGGCAAGCACTCCGACGTTGAACGCGGCGCTGAACATTGTGGCGAAGGCGCCTGCCGCTAAGGGCTCCGACGTGACCGCTACGGCCAACAAGTACCCGAAGGCGCTGGCGACGCTGTCAGCCCTCGATCCCGCCACCTCCGTTGCCCTGCTGGAGAATCCTTCCAACACGGCAGTTCTCCCCACGGCGCTCTCAGAAGTCGCTGCGCATCAGGGGGCGTCGGCTGCGACGCAGGACCGCGTGAAGCAGATCGCAACCAACCGGATCCAGGAGCTCACCACTGCGAGCGCTATCGACGCGAAGACGCTCGCGGCGCTCAGCGCCGGTTCCCTGGCACCGGCGCTGTTGAACACCGCGGAGACGGAGATCGCCCAGAAGCTCAACATTTCCAAGGCGGAGGCGACCACGCGTTTGTTCGCCCTCGCATCGCCGGCAGTGAAGGCTGATCTGGCGGTGGTCACCCCGTACGCCAATGCGCTCTTGGCAGCAAATACGGCGATCCCGACATCTCAGCAGGCTGTCCTGCGCCTCGGCACGTTGCTCACGGCAGCTCAGAAGGGATTGCCTCCGGCGGTGCTGGCCAAACTGACCCGTGACAGTGACCGGACCCCGCATCAGTGGCAGCACTGGTGGTGGGTCTGCTTCATCGCTCAGATCGTGTTCATCCCCTTCATCTTCTTGCTCAGCGGACGCTGGAGCCCGAAGAAGGCCAAGCAGGACGAGGAGGAGCACGAGGCTCTGGTCGAGCGCGAGCTCGCCGAGCTGCACCAGCACGCGCAAGCCTGACAAACCAGACAAGCGTAGGCCCCGTCGCTTGATCCCGACGGGGCCTACGCTTGTCTGGCGGCAGGGTGTTTCGTCAGCGGCAGGGAGGCGTGATGGCCAGCGCGGATGTGCTCGTCGATGCGTTCGAGCGGGTGCACGAGGTCGTGCACCACACCGTCGACGGGCTGACCCCCGATCAGCTCGCGACCCGCGTGGACGGCAGCTCCAACAGCATCGCCTGGCTGGTCTGGCACCTGACGCGGGTCGAGGATGACCACATCGCCGACGCGGCGGGCATCGACCAGGTCTGGACGTCCAAAGGCTGGTATGACCGCTTCGGGCTGCCGTTCGACCAGGGTGAGACCGGATACGGGATGGACGACCAGCAGGTCGACGCCGTGAAGGCGACGGCCGACCAGCTCACCGGCTATTTCGACGCGGTCCTCCAGCAGACCCTGGACTACGTCCGGCGGCTCCCCGACTCCGAGCTGACCCGCATCGTCGACGACCGCTGGGATCCGCCGGTGCAGCTCGGCGTGCGCCTCGTGAGTGTGATCTCGGACTGCCTGCAGCACGCCGGGCAGGCCGCGTTCGTCCGCGGTCTCGTAACCTGATTGAAGGAACGCGACTCCGCGCGCACAGCCCTTTCACATGTTCGTCAGCGATGGTCGCCGTTATCGCTGAAGATGGCGAGTTAAGGCGGTGTACGGGTGGACGGCGAACGGTCGGGCGCGTGGCGATGGATCGCACGCAGGAGATCCGCTGCGAGCGGTGTCGACCCGAGGCTGCAGGAAGCCATCGATCAGCGATTCGTCGTTCCCGCATTCGACAGGGAATTCACCCGGCGGCTGGCTACCGCGAGCCGGCATGAGCGGCACCGCCTCACGCTGGCCGCCCGACCCGCGCTGGAAACGCTGCTGTCGGCCGAGCCGGAGCTCAAGCACGTAGAACTCGATCATGAGCGCGGCGCCACGGTGCTGTCATTCGCCAACGGCGCTCGGCTGCGCGCAGCCGTGGACCGGTCCGTGCATCCCACGCTCGAGCGGCTGGCACGCCGGCTCGGCGGTGACCCGGTCTACCTGTCCGCGGCCTGGTTGAGCGCCGAGGGCGGCGTCCTGCTCCGGATGGTCTGCGGCGCGTTCTGGCCCGTCGACGTCGGGCCGCTGGTGCCCGCCGCCGGCTGACCGTCACCTAGAGGGCGGCCCCGCTCCCCCCGGCGCTGATCTCGAACACCGCTCCCGAGATGTGCCGGCCCGCGTCCGAGACGAGGAACGCCATCACGTCGGCGATCTCCTGCGGGTCGAGCCACGCCACCCGCATCGGGTTCATCGCCTCGTAGCGATGGCGCACCGTCTCGGGAGTGGGATCGGCGATGTCGGGCGCGAACAGCCCGTACATCGGTCGGTTGTGGACCATCGGGGTGTCGGTCGTCGTCGGGCACAGGCAGTTGACGGTGATGCCGCTGGTGCCGAGTTCGAGGGCGAGCGTCTTCACCAGGCTGATGACACCGGCCTTCATGGCCGCGTAATGCCCGATGTTCGGCGAACCGCCGCGACCCGCCATCGACGACGTGGCGAGCAGCCGGCCCGAACCCTGGGCGCGCATGGTCGGCAGTGCGGCGCGCAGGGTCTTGAAGACCCCTCCGAGATTGACGGCCTGCATCTCGTCCCACTGCTCGTCGGTGATGTCGTCGAAGCGCGCGAAAGTGCAGATGCCGGCGTTCGCGACGACGACATCGAGCCCGCCGAAGTCGCTGTTCGCCATCTGCACGGCAAGTTCGACGTCAACCGTGTTGCGCACGTCACCCACCACGGCCACCGCCCGCTGCCCTGCCTCACGTACCAGCGCGCAGGTCTCTTCCAGCTCCGCTTCGGTGGCCGGCTCGTACGGCAGGGTCGTCAGCCCTTTCGGTGCATCCAGGGCAACCACGTCGTATCCCATTCGGGCGAGTGTGAGGGCATGCGCCCGACCCTGGCCGCGGCCCGCGCCGGTGATGAGAGCGGCGCTCATCGGCCCGCTCCGAACCGCTGGCGAGCGTCGTCGCGCAGTTGGCCCTTCGCGAGCTTGCCGCCGCTCGAGCGCGGCAGCTCGTCCAGCACGACGAGCCTCTCGGGCAGGTACTCGGACGAGACTCCGCGAGCCCGCAGAAACGCCACCAGTTCCTCCAATTCCAGATTTTGACCGGCGGTCAGCTCGACGTAGACGCAGACCCGCTCGCCGAAGATCGGGTCAGGAGATGCCACCGCCGCAGCAAGCGCGACCGCCGGATGCTCCCCCACCTCGTCCTCGACGTACGGAGCGCTGATGTTCTTGCCGCCGCGGATGATGATGTCGGACTTTCGGCCGACGACGGTGAGATACCCCTCCTCGTCCAGGGTCACCTCGTCGGCGTGCAGGACGAAGCCGTCCGGGGTGAACAGTTCAGCATTTGCAGCTGGATCGTCGAAGTAGCCGAACGAGATCGCCGGGCCCCGCGAGCCGGGCTGGCCGCGCCCCGACGAGGTGACCTCGACCCCGTCCTCGTAGAGCCGGAGCTCGGTCCCGGGCTGCACGCGCCCCGCGGTGCGCAGCCGCTTGTCCACCGGGTCATGGATCGTCGTGGCGGTCGCGAAGCCGCTCTCGTTCGAACCGTAGAAGTTCAGCACCATCGCCCCGGTGCGGCGCTCGAAATCGCGCGCCCGCTCGTACGGGATCATCTCGCCGCCGGTGAACATGACCCGCAACGAGCGCAGGTCGTAGCGATCGAGGTCCGGCGCGTTCAGCATCAGCACGAACTGCGTGCTCACCGCACACAGCACGGTCACCTGCTCGCGGTCGATGAGCGCCAGCGCCTTCGCGGCGTTGAAACGCTCCATCACCACGGTGGGCGCGCCGAGCAGCGTGGGCGTGAAATGCGACGTCCACTGGCCGAACCCGAACGGGGCGGGGACGGCGCCGAGGAACACCTCGTCGGTACGCAAACCGCCGACGTCCTCGGCGATCCGGTGGAAGTAGTACCAGCGATTCTGGTGATGCATGACGCACTTCGGCAGCCCGGTCGTCCCAGACGTCGAGTTGACCAGCCAGAGCTCATCGGGACCGAGCTTGCGCTCACGCCATTGCTCCGGCGGAGCCGGGGCGACGACGTCACCGTCGACGGTGACCGTCCGATCCCCTTGCTTTTCCGGAAGAACGAGGTGGTGGCGCAGCTGGGGCGCGGCGGACTGCAGGCCGGCGAACTCGTCAGCGACGGCGCGTCCCCGATGCTCGGCGTGCGTGATGAACCCGGCGGCTCCAGTACGCGCGAGCAGGTATCGCACTTCCCGGTCACCCGCACGGGCACCGATCCCGACCGCGACCAGGCCGGCCTTTTCCAGCGCTACGAAGGCGATGTGGACGGCCGCGGTGTCGGGCAGCTGGACCGCTACCCGCTCCCCGCGCTGATAGCCCGCTGCGACGAGCACGCCCGCGAGATGGTCCGACGCATCGGCGTATTCACGCCAACTGACCCGATCGTTCTCGGTGATGAACGCGGCCGCGTCGGGCCGCTCGGCGGCATGGCGGGCGATGTCGTCCGCGAGCGTCTCGTCGCGCCACCACCCGCGGTCGCGATACTCCCGCGCGAGCGCGCTGCGCTCTGGCGCCTCCTCGGTCACCCGGCCATGTTTTCAGACCGATCCCGAGCCGCCGTGACCGGCTAGCCGATGGCCTGCGCAGCCGCTTCCTCGGCCGCCGCCTGCTGGGCGCCGACTTTGCGCAGCGGCACCTCGCGCTGCAGGACAGCGAACACGAAAGCGAGCACGAGCACGAACGCCCCGACGAGGAACGCGAGGGTCAGCGCCGACGTGAAGCCCTGCTTGAACGGATGCGTGAGCGTCGCATTGAAATGGCTGAGGAACGAGGTGTCGTTCAGCGTGCTGTTGCTCGTGCCGCCGCTGCGCAGCTTCGCGATCTGGTCCGGATGGGCCATGGCGGCCGCGATGAACGCGGGTGTTCTCGCGGCGGCCGCATATGCGTTGCGGATGTGGTCCTGGACGATCGAGTAGACGATCGAAAGGTAAACGGCCACGCCGATGGTGCCGCCCATCTGGCGGAAAAACGTCGCCGATGACGTCGAGACCCCGATGTCTCGGGGCGGCACGGCGTTCTGCATCGCCAGCACGACCGTCTGCATGTTCATCCCGATGCCGAGCCCGACGACGGCCATCGACCAGCCCGCGTAGACCAGCGAGCTGTCGGCGGAAAGCCGCCAGAGCATGAGCATTCCCACGACGAGTGCCGCGCTGCCGACGACCGGGAAGATCTTGTAGTGCCCGGTGCGGGAGGTGACCTGGCCCGACGTGATCGATCCGGTCATCAGCCCGACCATGAGCGGCAGGGTCAGCAGGCCGGCTGTGGTCGGCGAGTTGCCCTTGACCAGCTGCAGGTAGAGCGGGAGCAGGGTCAGGCCACCGAACATCCCGATACCGATGATCAGTGACTGCGCGGAGCCGATGGTGAACGCGCGTACCCGGAAGAGCCGGGCGGGCAGCAGAGCAGCATCCCCCGCCCGCCGCTCGGCCCACACGAAGAGCACCAGCGCGATCGCCCCGATGGCGAAGCACGACAGCGATTTCCCTGATCCCCATCCCCATTCGCGGCCCTGCTCGGCGACGAGCAGCAGCGGGACGAGGCAGACCATCAGCAGCACTGAACCGAGCAGATCCAGCTTCTGCTGCTTGTTGTGCTCGTGGTCGATCTGCAGGACCCGGTTGATGACGTAGAGCGCGAGGATGCCGATAGGGACGTTCAGCAGGAAGATCCAGCGCCACCCGTCGATGCCGAGCAGCGTGTTCTGCCCGGCGAAGGCACCGCCGACCACCGGGCCGAGCACGCTCGACGTACCGAACACGGCGAGGAAGTAGCCCTGATACTTGGCGCGCTGGCGGGGCGGGATCACGTCACCGGTGATGGCCAGCGCGAGGGTGAACAGGCCGCCCGCGCCGATGCCCTGGAACGCCCGGAAGCCCGCGAGCATGTACATCGACGTGGAGAAGCTGCACGCGATGGATCCGACGACGAAGATCGCGATGGCCGCGAGGTAGAACGGCTTGCGGCCGTACATGTCGCTGAGCTTGCCGTAGAGCGGGGTCGCGATCGTCGATGTGATGAGGAACGCCGTGGTGACCCAGGCCTGTGCGGTGAGGCCGTGCAGGCTCAGGCCGATCTTGTAGATCGAGGTCGAGACGACCGTCTGGTCGAGAGCCGCCAGGAACATGCCCAGGATCAGCCCGGAAAGGATGACCAGGATCTGGCGATGCGAGTACTCACCGGCCGCCAGCCCGCCTTCGGGCGGCGGGGTGGCCGAGTGCGGCCGCTGCGCGATTGCGCTGGCCATTCGCATGCTCCTTCGGCTCAGTCGCCGGCGCCCGCCAACGCTCGGAGGCGTTTACTTGCGGGTACCAACTACTTGTCGAGCGTAGGCATTCCCCTCGCTGAGCGCACGTGATCAAGGCGTGACGTTTCCCACCTGCGGGACCGAGCGGTGATAAAGCTGGCCTATGCGCGCCGCCTTTCACGACCAGCAGGGCGACCTCTCGGTGCTTGTGGTCGGTGAGCGACCTGCGCCCGAGCTCAAGGCCGACGAAGTGCTGATACGCACCCGGGCGACCTCGCTGGACCGGGTGGACGTCTACTTCCGCGAGGGCTCGCACGGAATGTCCATCCACGGCGCGCACATCGGCGGCCGGGACGTCGCCGGCACGATCGAGGCGGTCGGGTCGCTGGCTGCCCGGCAGGCGCCATTCGCCGTGGGTACGGACGTCGTCGGGCTCGCCGTGCAGGCGGCTCACGCCGAGCTGGTCGCCGTTCCCGCCGCGCTGGTCTTCCCCCTGCCGGAGGGGTGCTCCTACGAGCAGGCGGCCGCGATCCCCACCGCCGGGCGCACGGCCTACGACGGCCTCATCAACCGCGGACGCCTGGCGGCGGGTGAGATCGCCCTCGTCGTCGCCGGCGGCAGCGGAGTGGGCAGCTTCGGGATCCAGATCGCACGCGCGGCCGGGGCGCACGTCGTGGCGACCGTCGGCAGCGAGTGGAAAGCCGAACGGGCGATGGCGCTCGGCGCGGCTGGTGTCGTCAACCACGTCGCCGAGCCGGACTCCTGGGATTTCGGGGCTATCACGGGTGCAAAGCCCATCGACGTCGTGCTCGACCCGGTCGGAGCGGCGACGTTCAGCCGTGCCGTGAAGACGCTCGGCGCGAATGGCCGCTACGTCACCACCGGCGTCACCGTCGGCCATCGGGCCGAGCTGCATCTGGGGAGGGTATTCACGCTCGGGCTCACCGTGACCGGAGTCGGGCGGCCGGACAACATGCGGATCCGCGAGACGATGCAGCACTTGCTGGCCCTCGTGGCGCGTGGCGACGTCACCCCCGTCGTGCATGCCTCCGTGCCCCTCGAGGAGATCGCTTCGGCCCACCAGATGCTGGAGAGCGGCGAGGTGTTCGGCAAGGTCGTGCTGACGCTCTGATCCCAGGTCGGTAGCCTGCCTTCACCCCAGGCAGAGGAGTTCGCCATGCACGATCTGGTGATTCGCGGCGGAACGCTGGTGGACGGGACAGGCGCCGCCCCTGAGCGGGCTGACGTCGCCGTCGACAACGGCCGGATCACAGCGGTGGGGGCAGCGGGCTCCGTCGGCGAGGGTGCCGAGGTCATCGAGGCCGATGGTCGCATCGTCACGCCCGGATTCGTCGACATCCATTGCCATTACGACGGTCAGGCGACCTGGGACCCGGTGCTGGAACCCTCGTCGCTGCATGGCATCACGACCGTCATCGTGGGCAATTGCGGCGTCGGCTTCGCTCCTGTCACGCAGGACAAGCGCGATTGGCTGATCGAACTCATGGAAGGCGTCGAGGACATCCCGGGCGCCGCGCTGAGCGAGGGAATCGCCTGGGGCTGGGAGACCTTCCCCGAGTACCTCGACGTCCTCGACGGCATCCCGCGCGCCATCGACATCGGCACCCAGGTGCCGCACGGCGCGCTGCGCAGCTACGTCATGGGAGAGCGCGGCGCGACCGAAGCGGCTGCTACGGACGACGAGATCGCGCTCATGGGGCGGCTCGTCGCCGAGGCCGTCGAGGCCGGGGCGCTCGGCTTTTCGACGAACCGGCTGGAGGGGCACCGGTCGCGAAGCGGCATCCCGGTGCCGGGAACGTATGCCCGGGAAGACGAATTGGCCGGGATCATCGGCGCCATGGGGCGCCTCGGCGGCGGCACGGTCGAGTGGGTGCCCAACGGTGGCGTCGGCGGCTTCCAGGCCGGCCTCGGCGGCCAGTTCGACATGATGCGGCGGATCTGCGAGGCCAGTGATCGGCCGACGATCTTCCAGGTCAACCAGCGCCACGGCAAGCCCGACCGGTGGCGCAGCGACCTCGATCGGGTGGCGGCGATGGCCGACGCCGGCCTGCCTGCATTCCCTCAGGTTCATGGCCGCGGCTTCTGCCTGCTGTTCGGTTTCGACACCTCGTTCCACCCCTTCAAGTACGCGCCGACGTGGCAACCCCTCGCGGCACTTGCCTTCGAGGAGCGCCTCGATCGGCTGCGACGGCCGGAGGTGCGGGTTGCGCTGATCGCCGAGATGAACGCACTCGGCGATCCGACTCACGGATTCCTCGCGTACGACATGGTGTTTTCGATGGGCGACCCGCCGCAGTACGAGCCGTCCGGCGACGAATCGATGGCCGCGATCGCGGCGGCGGAAGGCCGCGACGTCCTCGAGGTCATCTACGACCACATGCTCGCAAACGACGGCCGCAACCTGCTCAGCCTGCAGATCGTGAACTACGCCGAGCACAACCTCGACGCCATGGCCGAGATGCTGGCCCATCCGCTCACGGTGGTCGGCGGGTCCGATGGCGGCGCGCATTGCGCGACGGCGTCCGATGCGAGCATGCCGAGCTTCATGCTCACCCATTGGGTACGCGACCGCGCAGCGGGACGGCTGCCGCTGGAGCTCGTCGTCGCGAAGATGACGAGCGCGACGGCGGGTACGTACGGCCTCGCTGATCGCGGCGTCATCGCGCCCGGCAAGAAGGCCGACCTGAACGTCATCGATCTCGCTGCACTGCGGCTGCACCTGCCGGAGATGCGCTATGACTTGCCGGCGGGCGGCAAGCGGCTGGTGCAGACCGCCGACGGCTACGACGCCACAGTCGTGTCCGGCGCCGTCATCCGGCGGCACGGGGTCGACACCGGCGCCCGGCCCGGCAAGCTCGTGCGCGGCGCGCAGAACTAGGGCGCTAGCCGCGCCGGGCGATCGGGAGGACTTCGGCAGTCGGGAGCGCGGCCAAGAAGGCTCCGGGGACAAGCAACTTCGAGCCGCGGATGCCGCTGCCGATCACCAGCCATTCGCCCGCAGCGACCCTCTCGTCAACCAGCACGGGCCAATCCGCGGGCAACCCGATCGGATTGATGCCGCCGTACTCCATGCCGGTGAGCGCGGTGGCGGTGTCCATCGCTGCGAACGACGCCTTCTTGGCTCCGAGGTGCTTGCGGACCGCGCCGTTGACGTCGACCCTGTCGCTGCCGAGCACCAGGCACGCGGCATACCAGGTGCGCTCGGCACGCTTCGCCTCGACGATCACGCAGTTCGCACCCGCCTCGGGCGGAATCTCGTAGTGGGCGCAGAACGCTTGCGTATCAGCGAGATCCGGGTCTATTGGGGCGACGAGCACCGCGTCCGATTCCGCGGTGGGCAGCGCGGTGGGCAGCGCGCCGGCCGTGGCAGCAGCGAGTAGCTCGCGGCTTCCCTGAGCGGGCTCGAATTCCAGTCGTCCGAACTGCATAGCTCATCTTGCCTCGGCCGGGAGCGTGTGATCGCTTGCGACATCACTCATGTGCATCGGCATCAGCAGCCCGCTGAGGGCCGCTGACCATCGACCCCCGAGACCCAGAACCAACGCATCGTGTCGGCCGGCACAACCTTTCGAAACCCTTGTGTTTGCAGTGCTTTTGTCGGTGGCGGCGGGTAGACTCGCACACATGTTCGAGAATCTGAGTCCTCATGGGATCATCGCGGCAGCGTTGATCGCCCCGCCCGGCCCGGACGTGCTGACCGCCCTTGCCGGCATCGTCCCCGACAAGCTGTCCGACTACGGGAAAGTCGACCTGCTCATCGCGCTGGACCGCCAGCACGCCTGGCTGGCCGCGCTCACCCAGCCCGCGCTTGCGGCGGTCGGGGATGCGGTGGAAGCCGAAGTACGCGACGGGTCGGACAAGACCGGCCTGCGGGAGATCGCGCTACGGGCCGCGCACGCCGAGATCTCCGCCGCGCTGCGGGTCTCGGACTGTCGTCGCCGGTAACAGCCTGGCCCTGGCCCGCACCCTCACCACCGACCTCCCCGCCGTCCAGCACGCACTCGAACAGGGCGAGATTTCGCTCTGGCACGCCAAAGCCATCACCGAAGCCACCGGCCCGCTGCCGGCGGGCAAGGCCCGCATCGTCGCCGACCGGGTGCTGCCCCGGGCCCGCCGGCAGACCGTCGCCCAGCTGCGCCGATCACTGAAACGGGCCGTGCTCGCCGTCGAACCCAAAAGCGCGGCCGAACGCGCCAAGCAAGCCCACGCCGAACGCACCCTGGACTGGTGGGCCCGCGAGGACGGGATGGCCGAACTGCGGCTCATCGCCTCCGCCGCCGACATCATGACCATCTTCAACGTCGCCGACGCCATCGCCAAGCAGACCCGAGCGGATGGGCCGGGGCAGGGTGAGCCGGGCTGGCTCCCCATCGACGCGCACCGCGCCGATGCGCTGATCACCCTCATCACCCAAGGCGCCGCCACGGTCCGCCCGCCCGGCGGTGCAACGTGACGGTCGATCTGCCGACCCTGCTCGGCCTGCAGGACAACCCGGCCGAGCTCGCCGGCTACGGCCCGATCCCCGCCCCGCTGGCCCGCACCCTGGCCGCCGACGGCCGGTGGCGGCGGATGATCCTCGACCCGCACACCGGCCACCTGCTCGACCTCGGCCACAGCTCGCTACACGCCGACGGCCGCACTCGCCCGCTACGTCAAAACCCGAGACCGGACCTGCACCTTCCCGAGCTGCAACCGCGCCGCCCACCACGGCGACCTCGACCACAAACACCCCTACCGGCCCGCCGACCCCGCAGCGGCCGGACCGACCGGGCCAACCTGCACCCGCCGTGCCCCAACCACCACACCCTCAAACACCAAGGCCGCTGGACCCTCCGCACCCACCCCACCACCCGACAGGCGTACTGGACCAGCCCCACCGGCCACACCTACCACGTCGAACCCATCGACCACCGCAGCCCCGTAGCCATCGTCGACGAAGCGACCCCGACGCCGAAACCCACTGCAAACAATGACGTTTCAGACGTCTGCCCTTCTGATCACCTGACCAGGGCGCTACCAAAGCTGCGCACACAGGCTCCGCACATCGTCACGCGAGCCGAGCCGTGGCGCCTCGGCGATGACCTGATCGACGACGGCGTCCAGGTCAGCGATGTCGATCCCGACGTGCCGCAAGGAGGTCGGCACGCCGAGGCTTTCGAGCAGGAGCAGCAAGCCGGGTTCCAGCGGTGGATCTCCGACGGGCCACCCGAGAGCCTCGGCCAGTTGCACCTGCCGAGCGCGCGCCGCTTGGGCGTGTGCCCGTACCGCCACTGGCAGCGCGACGCAGGAGCCGATCCCATGAGCCAGTTCGTACACCCCGCCCAGCGCGTGGCGGGCCGCGGTCGAGAACCAGGCGCCGACAGCTGGGCGGGCAAGTCGAGGGAGCGCGAACTTCGTCATCCACACGGCGGTGAGTACGTGCTGGCGCGCGGCTGCCCGATCCTCGCCGAGCGACAGCGGCAGCCAGTGGCACAGGGCGGTAAGAGCGGAGACGTCGATCGGGTCGCGAAAGGGATCGGGTCCTTCTGCGCGGCAGAAGGAGGCGATCGCGTCGTCGATGGCTTTCACGCCCGTCTGCGCCCACACCTCATCGGGAGTGTGCGCTGCCACGAGCCCGTCGAGGATGACGGTGCGGATGACCGCTCCGTCGTCGGCGTACGGCAACTTGCGACCGAGCGCCGCATGCCGGGCGCCCCAGAAGGGAAGGAACTCAGCGAACGACAGGGTGGTCGTCACGCTGATGAACGGCAGCGCATCCGGGCCGACCCGGCCGGTCATGTCGAAGCGACCGAAGTCCAGCGGCGTCAGCGAGGCGACAGCATCGGCGCCGGATGTCACCAGACGGGCGATGCCCTTGCCGCAGTCGACCGCGCTGCTTCCGCCGACGACGACCAACGCGTCGACGTGTTCGTCCCGTGCCAACGCCGCGCCTGCCTCCACCACCTCGACCGGAGTGTGCGGCCGCACACAATCGAAGACGACTGGTGCGCCACCCATAGCCTGGACGACCATGTCGAAGCTCGGCGAGCGCCGCACGTTGGAGCCGCAGACAAGCATGGGTCGCTGGGCGCCACGTGCTGCCAGCACGTCACCGAGCCGGGCCGCCGTCGCTCCGAGTCCGGAAATGACCGCCTTCAGGCTCTCCTGCGGACGGAACTCGGCGATCTCCGTCGGCCACGTCATGCCTCATCTTCGCGCCTGCCGGGATCCCGGATGCGTCCGCCCATACCGGCAGCGGCACAATCCCCTCGCGGCGTTGCCCTTCCGAACCAAGGAGTCCCATGAGCGTTGCCGGACTGCGAGCCATCGACCATCTGGTCATTGCCACCACCGACATTCCCGGCACGGTCTCGTGGTACCGGGACGTCCTGGGCTTCGAGCAGGAGTGGGAGGAGGTCGTCGACGGGCCCGAGTTCGAAAAGCTCGTCGGGGCGCCCGGCGCCCGAACCCATGCCGTGGGTGGTGTCGTCTGCGGCACCCGCGTCGAGTTCAACTTCGCCAGCTGGAACCGGCCGGAGCCGCGGTCGCAAGGCACCGGCTTGTCGATCTTCTCGTGCGCCGTCGACAACGCGCAAAAGGCCTTCGAAGACTGCAAAGCGAAAGGTCTGACCTTCGCCATGGGCGGGGCGGTGCACGATGCCGCCGGTTGCCAGATCTTCTTCGTCGAAGCCCCCGACCGGCAGGTGATCGAGTTCGTCGAGTTCACCAAGGACGCTGACACGCCCTGGAACACGTACGGAGCTCGATGACGCAGCTGGGCATCGGATTCCCGTCGATGTTTCCGGACGTGACGGGTGAGCAGCTGCTGGGCTGGGCGCAGCGGGCGGACGAAGCCGGTTTCGCCAGCCTCAGCTCCGGCGAGCGGGTGGCCTTCGGCAACCACGATTTGCTGATGACGATGGCAGCCGCCGGCGCCGTGACGCGGCGGATCCGGCTGATGACCACCGTGCTGGCCGCGCCGCTGCACAACACGACGATGCTCGCCAAGCAGGCGGCATCACTCGACCGCATGACCGGCGGACGATTCGTGCTAGGCGTCGGGCTCAGCGAACGGCCGGACGACTTTGCGGCCGCCGGCATTCCGTATGCCGGCCGCGGCGCGGTCTTCGAGCAGCAGCTCACCCAGATCCGCCGGATCTGGAAGGGCGAGGAGCCGAGCCCAGGCGTGCCGGCGGTCGGCCCGGAGCCCGCGACACCCGGCGGCCCGCAACTGTTGGTCGGTGCGTTCGTTCCGAAGGCTCTCGAACGTGCGGGCCGGCTCGCCGACGGGCTTATCTCGTTCCAGTTCACGCCGGATCCGTCGGTACAGCGCAAGAGTTACGACGGGGTCGCGGACGCCTGGAACGCCGGCGGACGCCCCGGGCGTCCGTATTGGGTGGCCGGAACGTACTTCGCGCTCGGGCCGGACGCCCCGGCGAAAGCCGAGCAATGGCTGCGCAACTACTACGGCTACTTGCCGAGGCAGACCCAGGACTGGTTCGTCAATGCTGTGACGACGACGTCGGAAGACGGCATCCGCAAGGCCATCGACGGCTTCGCCGAGGCGGGCGCCGACGAGATCTACTTCAGCCCGATGATCCCCGACCTCGACCAGGTCGACCGCCTGGCCGAGCTGCTCTGAACCGAAAGGCAGTCACGTGCCAGACCACACGCTGCTCGACGCCGGGCTCGCCCGCGTCTCCCACATCTCGGTCCAGGTCGCTGATCTCGACGCCACTGAGCGGTGGTGGACCGAGCATTTCGGCTACCAGCCGATCATGCGCCGCGACCTCGGCGGCGCCGAATTCGAAGCGGTGACGGGGATTCCCGGAGCGACGAGCCGGATGCTGCGCGGGATCGTCGCCCCGGGTGCCGTGCTGCAATTCTTCGAGCACAGCTGGCGCGAGATGGCCGCCCCGGGCGCGCTCATCTCCTTCGAAGTGCGTGACGCGGCCGCAGCGCACCGGCGCCTGACGGCCGCCGGCGTTTCGTGCCAGAGCGAGCCCGTCGAGTTCGACAACTCGTGGGCCTTCACCGCCTCAGACCCGAACGGGCTGCCCATCGAAGTCATCCAATGGAAGCCGGCGGCCGAGCCGTACACCGCGCGAAGCGGCGGCTGACCTCACATCCACACCGGTCGGGTGCCGATGATGCGGTCTTCGGCGAGCTTGGCGATGTCGGCATCGCTCAAGCCGAGGGCTCGCAGGATCCCCTCGTTGTCCTGCCCGAGCGTCGGGGCGGCGCGCCAGAAGAGCGGGCGCGGCATCCCCGAGAATGTCATCGGCATCCCGAGGTAGTCGAGCGGCCCGGTGACGGGATGCTCCAGCCGCTGAAGCCAGCCGCGCGCATCGATCTGCGGCAGCCAGTTGAGCCGGCGCGCATCGATGGTCGGCGCCGCCGGGACCCCGTGCGCCGCCAGGTGCTCGACGGCATCCAGCATTGGCCGATCACGCAGCCAATCCGTGAGTCGTGCATCAATTGCGTCATGCGCGACATGCCGGCCGGTAGCCGTATCGAGTTTCTCGTCGGCAGTCCACTCGGGACGGCCGAGCGCCGCCTTCAGCGCCGCCCAGTGCGCGTCGGTTTCCACAGCCAGCACGACGTAGGAATCCTCGTCGGCGCAGGGATAAACGCCTTGCGGTGCGGCGGCGAAGGAGCGGTTGCCACCGCGTTCGAGCAGCACGCCGTTAGCGGTCCACTCGATCGTCTGCTCAGCCGCGATGTTCAACGCCGACTCGGCCAATGGCACCTCGACGAGCAACCCCTCGCCGGTCTCCCGCCGGTGCTCGAGCGCGCCGAGCAGGGCGAGCACCGCGTGCAGCCCGCCGAGCACGTCGCAGACGCCGCGCGGCACGAGCGGACCGTCGTCCGGGAAGCCGGTGAGCCACGCGAGGCCGGAGTTCTGCTCGACCGTCATGGCGAAACCGCCGCGGTCGCGCCACGGGCCGTCCAGCCCGAAAGCCGGCATGCGGACGATGACCACGTCCGGCTGCGCCGACCGCAACTCCTCCTCCCCCAGGCCGAATCCGTCGAGCACGCGCGGCGAGAAATTGTCGAGAACGACGTCGGCGCCCCGCACCAGGCGGCGCGCGAGATCGGCGCCTTCGGGGCGGCTGAGGTCGAGCGTCACGTCACGCAGACCCACATTGGCTCCGTGGGTGACCGCGGACCACTCGAAGATCTGCGGGTCACCGATCTTGACCCCGCCCGCGAACCGCATCCCGTCCGGACGCTGGATCGACTCGACCTTGACGACGTCAGCTCCCATGGCGGCGAGGTACGCCGCCACGAAGGGCCCGGCCCAGAAGGCGACGAAGGCGACGACCTTCAGCCCCTCCAGCGGGCGCGGGGGATTCGGTGCCGCCGGCGCCCCGTGCGGCGTGACCGCCGCGTCGGCGAACTCGCTGGCCACCTGCTCGCCGTTCTCGTCCAGGCGCGGCGAGGGCAGCGGCAGCGGCGAGGGATAATTGCCGAGCAGGTACGGCCGGCGCGGCTGCTGGAAGCCACCCGGGTGCTGCTGATAGACGCCGCGCTCGACGTAGTGCTCCATCTCCAGCACGGTGTGGCCGTTTCCCACCGGCGTGACCGGGATCCTCAGCAGTGACGCCAGTTCGACGATCTCGGCGACGGTGCGCGTCCGGGTCCACCCGGCGATCGCGTCACGGATCTCCGCGCGACGTCCCATACGGCCCGCGGCGAACGACAGGCTCTGGTCGTCGCCCCACTCGGGATGGCCGACCATCGCGCTGAAATCTGCCCACTGCTGGTGCGTGATGGTGCAGAAACCGACCCAGCCATCCGCGGCGGGTTCGATCGAGGGGATCTCGATGGACCGCCCGTACAGCTTGTCGTCGATCTGGGCGAAAATCGGCTGGTAGGGCGTGAACGACAGGATCATCGTCTCGAGGGCGGAGACATCGACATGCTGGCCACGACCGCTGCGCCGGGCCGCGAGCACCGCGAGCGCGGCGGCCGATGCCGCTGCCGTCCCCGCCACGAACTCCCCTGCCGACCCGCCGACTCCCACCGGTGGGCTGCCCGGAATTCCCCGTGAGGCCAGCGATCCGCACCACGCCTGCAACGTGAAGTCCGTGGCCGCACGGTTGCTCCACGGGCCGCCGCGGCCGAACGCCGAGATCGACACCAGCGTGGTGGCCGGATTGCGGATGTGCAACGCGTCCGCACCGAGCCCGAGCGCTTCGATCGTGCCCGGCTCGAACGATTCGATGACGAGATCCGCCTTGGCGGCGGCGCGCAGTGCGAGCTCGCGTCCGGCCGTCTCGTTCAGGTCGACGACAGCGCTGCGCTGCCCGGCATGCAGGTACTGAAAGAGCGGTCCGCCGACGACCGGATCGACCGCGCCTCCCGACGCGGAACGGCGGCGCAGCGGGTCACCTGCGGGCGGCTCGAGCTTCACGACGTCCGCCCCGGCATCGGCAAGGAGCTTCGCGCAATAGCCGCCCGCGATGCCGGTCGACAGGTCGACCACGCGCATGCGCAGCGGCTTGATCGCGTCTCCCCCAGCGGCCCGAGGCATCGTCGTCGGCGTCCTCTCGCTCGGCACTCACACGTAGCGTGTCGTCCACCGCACCTTGCCATGTGACCCCGCGCAGCCCACGCAGCGGGCAGGGCTACGCTCCCTGCCCATGCCAGTCATCGAACAGACACGTACGTGGGCCGCCGTCGAGGAGCGCCTCGCCGCCGAGACCGACCCGACGCTCCGGCACAACCTCGAGCTGGTGCTCGCCCACATGAAAGCCGAAGCCGCGGGCGACCTGGACGGCCTGCTCGTGACGCTGGCCGACAACGCCAACTACCACGCCTACGGGGCCCCGCCGGAGTCCAGCCCCACCGGCAAGGCCGCGGTGCGCCGCTTCTACGAGGACTTCATCGCCTCCGGCGCCACCCGGCTGCAGCTCGACATCGACCGGCTGATCGTCGACAAGCACTGCATCCTCACCGAGGGCGTGATGCGGATGGCCTATCCCGGCTCGACGCTGGCCGCCCGCGGGATCCCGGTCGACGACGAGTCGGCGTACTACCTCTACGAGGCCCGGATGGCGACGCTCTGGCCGTTCGACGAGAACGGGATGATCGTCGGCGAGGACACCTACACCGGCGGCAATGGCTTCGACGGCATCGCGAGCCGCAAGCTCAAGCCGGAAGACATCGTCTAGCTGCTCGGACCCGGCCCGTTTTACAGCGGGCCGGCGTGCGCCGCGGGGAAGGGCATGAGCTGGCCGCCGCTGCGCCGCAGGCTCTGGTACTGGCGGTCGGCGAAGCGCCACTTGCCGTCGCCCGAATCGCGGCGGTAGGTGTCGTGGTAGATCCCGTGAATCGTGCTCCAGCCGCCGCTCGCCGCGTCTTGCCTCAGCTCCGACATGTACATCCGGCCCGTCGCCGAATTCTCGCCGAGCACGCGGACGGTCGCGTTGAGGATCACGAACTGGAAGAACTCGAACCGTTCGATCGACTTGGCAATGAACGGGCCGATGCCGCCCCGGCCCGAATAGTCGAGCGGCGCGGCGGGGGGCAGATTCAGCCGCACGTTCGAGTCGTCGGTGAACAGATCGTCGACCTCATCCCAGGCGCGGCGGCTGACCACGTCGGCGTACTCGTTCTGCAGCCGGGTTATCGCGATGTATGCGAGGGCGTCACTGTCCAGGCTGTTACTCATGCCCTCACCCAACCAGACCGGCTCGAGCGCCCCTTCATGGTGGTGGGACGCTGCGGCTTCACGTTCACGTCCCGAGGAGAACCCTGATGCCCGACACGACGGTCGAGGAACTCGAACCCGGCATCCACAGCATCACGCTGAACCGGCCGCACCGGCGCAACTCGCTGAGCATGCCGTTGCTCACCGAACTGCACGGGATCATCGACAACCTGTCGGCCGACCCGGCCGCCCGCGTGGTGGTGATCCAGGGCGCCGGACCGGCGTGGTGCGCCGGTGCCGACATGAAGGGTTCCGAAGGCGACGAGGACCTCTCGGCGCACCCCCTCGGGCGGCTCATGACGGCCTCGCAAGGCGCCACCCCGCGCATGTTCATGGCCCAGGAACTCATGGCAGGACTGTTCGAGAAGATCCATCGCGTTCGGCTGCCGATCATCGCCGCGATCAACGGACCCGCTCATGGCGGCGGTTTCGCCTTTGCCCTCGCCTGCGACATCCGCATCGCGACGCCGGCCGCGAGCTTCGGCGCCGTCTTCATCAAGCGCGGCGTCTCCGCGTGCGACATGGGGACGAGCTACCTGCTCCCGCGCTTCGTCGGCGCCTCCCGCTCGGCCGAGCTGCTGCTGACCGGGCGGGTGTTCGACGCTGCCGAAGCCGACCGCATCGGCCTGCTGACCGACCTGGTCGAGCCCGATCAGCTGCTCGAGCGTGCCATGACGACGGCACGCCAGATCGCCTCCAACGCTCCCCTGGCCACCTGGATGACGAAAGAGACGATGTGGCAGACGATCGACGCCCCGAGCTTCCGGCACGCGCTGGATCTGGAGAACCGCACGCAGATCATGTGCACGTCGACCGGCGAGCTGCACGAGGCCTTCACGGCCTTCGTCGAGCGCCGCGAGCCGTCCTGGAAGCCGCTCTGATTCGCTTTACGTCATCGCCGGCTCCGCTCCGACGGGCTGGAGCTCGATCAACGCGTCACGCTCGCCGTCGAACCGCGCGTAGGCCCACTCCCGCACCTGATCCTGGTGGGCGAACAGCACGATCTGCCGCTCGCCGGACATCCGGTGCAGCAGCTCGAGCATCCGCCGGGTGCGCTCCGGATCGGCGTGCACCGTGACGTCGTCCAGCAGCAGCGGGCAGGTGTCGTGTCCGGCCGTCAGCCGAGCAGCCAAGGCCACTCGCAGCAGCAGATAGATCTGCTCGGCGGTGCCGTGGCTGAGCAGCTGGGCACGCCGGAATTCGCGCGTGGGACCGCAGACTTCGACGGCCAGCGTCGCCGGATCCATCCGCGCGTCGACATACCGCTCATCAGTCAGGCTGGGCAGCCACTCCCGTAACAAACCGGTCAGCTCCGGCACCACCTCGCGATGCACCCGCTCCTGCGCACGACGCAGGAAATCGATGGTGTGCGACAGGGTCTGGTCCAGCGCCCGGACGCGAGCAAGCTCCCGCTCGGCCGCAGCGAGCCCTTCTTCGGCTTCGGCTCGGGACGGCAGCGCGCGCATCCGCTCCGCGACAACGGCCTCGGCCCGGCCGACCCGAAGCCCCGCTTCGTGGAGCGCGATCCGCGCCCGATGGGCCAGGGCCTCGCGTTCGGCCAGCTCGAGCCGAAGCTCTGCGATCCCCGCGGACTCTCGCCACGCGCTCCCCTGCGGCACCCGTCGCCGGGTCCTGGCAACCCTCCACGCCGACAGCGCCCCACATCCAGCCGCGATGGCACCTACCGCAACGGATCCGGCGACGGTCGCCACCACCAGCAAGCCCACGGCCAGTGCCGCGAGCGCGGCGGCAACGCCGAACCGGCGCAGATCCAGCGGCGGTGTGGGCACGGCCGGCTCATCGCGCGCGGCCCGCAGCTCCGCCGCACGCAACGCATCTGCCGCAGCCTGAACGTCGCGGGTCGCTCGCTCTGCTGCCGATTCGGCGACCTCGACGTCAGCGTCGAGCCGGGCTTGCTGGTTGGACAGATCGGCACAGTCGTCGCGCAACCCGTCCACGGCCGCCAGCTGCTCCTGCGCGGCGGCCACCGCGTCGAGCGCGCGGCGCAGCGGCTTGACGGCCGACGCGGTGTCACGTCCGACCGCCTCACGTCGGCAGGCCTCGAGACGGTCGATGGCAGCGGCGGCGGTACCGGAGACTCCCGCCGTCGACGCCACCCGCTGCAACGCCTGCTGCAAACCATCGGCGGCGTCGAGCACTTTCAGCACCTCGGCCTGACCGACACACGCGGTCGCCCGGAAGGCCGTGCGTGACAACCCGAGCCAGGCGGAGGCGTCAGGGCTCCCATCGACCATGATCTCGGAGCTGACGTCACGCGCGAGCAACGCATCAGTGGCGCGGCACTCGACCTTCCCGGAAAGGTCTTGCCGTAGCTCGATCTCACGGCCGTCGTCCAAGCGCAACCAGCATGAGACCGCCCAGCTTTCCCCGGACCACGGCTGGTGGGCGTCGATGAACTGCTGCTCGTCGGCTCCCGGCCGGCCACGGGCGCGTCGGCGCCCACACAACGCCGCGAAGGTGGCGGCGTGCCAGCTCGACTTGCCCGACTCGTTGCCGCCGACGATCACCGTGAAACCCGGGGCGAGCCGCAAGGTCTGCCCGGAAAGCGGGCCGAAGCCGTGTGCGGTGACGGACTCGACGTGCATCAGCCCGTCACCATCTCGCTCAGCCGGCCGTCGAGCGCCCGCATGCCCAAGGTGAGCACGCGCCGCTGCTCGTCCTCGGGCAGGCCGCTGGCGAGCACGTCTCGAATGAAGTGCCCGCGCACCGTCGCTTCAGCGGACAGCGCTTCCAGGTCGTACGCCGGCGAAACCTGCAACGGCCGCAGGACGAGCGCATCGAGATGGCGCCCGAGACCGGTGAGGTCGAGCCGGCTGAGGTCGAGATCCGGTGCGACCTCGCCGCTGATCGTCAACCGGACGACGCCGCGCGCCGGCACCAAGGCCGCGTCGACCTGATTTCGGATCTCGTCAGCGTGGCGAGCACCGTCGACCCGCACCTCGATGTCGTGCCATGGGCTCTCGAAAACGGGATAGACCTGCCGCGAGACGGCGCCATCTTCCGCAACACTCACCAGCACGGCGCCGCGCTCCCCCTTCTCCCCGAAGGTCAGCGGCTCGGGGTTGCCGGGATAGGTGTGGAACGGCCCATGAACGGGCCGGTGAAAATGGCCGACCAACGCGTGGGCGAGCCCGCAGCGGCGCACCTGATCCGACGTGAACGGGGCGTGCGGCACTTTCCCGGACTCCTGCCGCTCGAAGCCGCCGCGCTCGGAGCCGTGAAACAGCGCAACCGAGATGCCGCTCCGATCGACGCGGAAGCGGTCGAGAAAACCATCGGTATTCGCCGGGGCGCGATGGGCGGCGCCCCACACGGTGAAGCCCTCGGTCAGGGAGTACGGCTGCAACCGGTCGCCGCGAAAAAGCATGACGTGAGGCGGCCAATCCACCTGGGCGTAGAGGCTCGCGGGCCCGTACCAGTCGTGATTGCCGGGCGCGAGCAGCACCGGGCACGGCACGTCAGCAAACACCGAGCGCAAGAACTCCCCCGTATCCGGAACCGCGCGCTCGTGCTCGTACAGGTCCCCCGCGAAACACAAAGCGTCGACGCCGAGCTCCCCGGCCAAGGCGGCGACCCGGCGCACGGCGTCACGCAAGGCCCGCCGCCGGGCACGCGCGACGGCCTGCTCGGCCCACCTGAACGGAGCGTCAAGGTGGACGTCTGCAGCGAGCAGCAATCGGATCGAGCGCATAGCCGGACCGTCGCACAAGCGTCCGACAAAATTCGGTGACGGCTTTACCCTCGGCCGATGACAGTGCGCGTGACCGGCCTTGATCACCTCGTGCTCCGGGTCAGCGATGTGGAGCGTTCACTGGCCTTCTACCAGGACCTTCTTGGCCTTCCCGGGGTCCGCGTCGACGAGTGGCGCCGCGGCGAGGTGTTCTTTCCCTCGGTGCGGGTGAACGACGACGTCATCATCGACATCCTCGCTGCCCCGGCAGACCATGCCGGCGCCGAGAACGTCGACCACTTCTGCCTAGTCGTCGAGCCAACGGATTGGGACGCGGTCGTGGCGGCGGGCACCTTCGAGGTCGTGGACGGCCCTGACACTCGCTTCGGGGCCCGTGGCAACGCGCAATCGCTGTACGTGCGCGACCCGGACCGTAACGTCGTAGAGCTGCGGTATTACCCCGGCTGATCGGCAGTTAGCGTGGGCGCATGGCGACGCCCACCACGATCCGGCTCACCACACTCGCGTCCGGCGGCGGCTGCGCCTGCAAGATCCCGCCCGGAGAGCTCGAAGAAGCCGTTCGCGGCCTTGCCGGCCAGACCGGTGACGGCTTGCTGGTCGGGCTCGACACGGGCGACGACGCGGCGGTCTCCGTCGTCGCGCCCGGGCTGGCGGTCGTCGTCACCGCCGACTTCTTCACGCCCGTCGTCGACGATCCCTACGACTGGGGCCGGATCGCCGCCGCCAATGCACTTTCCGACGTCTACGCGATGGGCGGCCGTCCGGTGCTTGCCGTGAACCTGCTGTCCTGGCCGCGCGAGAAGCTGCCGTTCGAGCTCGCCCGCGAGGTGCTGCGCGGAGGCCTCGAGGTCGCTGCGCAAGCCGGCTGCATCGTGGGAGGCGGCCACAGCATCGACGACCCGGAGCCCAAGTACGGGATGGCCGTCACCGGCGTCGCGCATCCGGATCGGCTGCTACGCAACGACTCCGGGCGTCCCGGCATGCCGCTCACCCTGACCAAGCCGCTCGGTCTCGGGGTCCTGAACAACCGGCACAAGGCCACCGGCGAGCGGTTCGAAGCCGCCATCGACACCATGACGACGCTGAACGCCGCCGCCGCGGCAGCCGCGCTCGATGCGGGCGCCACGACCGCCACCGACATCACCGGCTTCGGATTGCTCGGCCATCTGCACAAGCTCGCCCGCGCCAGCGGCTGCGCGGCGGTCATCGACGCCTCCGCCGTGCCCTACCTCGAGGGCGCGCGCACCTTTGCCAGCGAAGGGTTCATGCCGGGTGGCAGCAAGCGCAACCTCGATTGGGTACGCCCGCACCTCGACGTCCACGGCATCGGCGACCTCGAGCTGCTCCTGCTCGCCGACGCCCAGACCAGCGGCGGATTGCTGGTCGGCGCGCAGCTCGCCGGGCATCCGGTGATCGGCGAGCTCGTCGATGGCCCGGCGGGGCAGATCACCGTGCGCTGAATCTGACGCTGCGTCCTCGGCGCCCAGCGGGAGCGGTACAGTCCTGAATGCCCCAGCAGTCTCCGGGGTGACGTAGAGCGCAGCGAAGCCGGTGTGATCCCGGCGCTGTCCCGCAACGGTGATGCCCCTTCGGGGGACGAGCCCGGACGCCTGTCCTGCGTGAGACGACTGTCCTCGGAGAAAGGGCGGCGCGTCTCGGCGCTCCGGCGCCGCGGCGGGCGCGTTCAGGCTCCCCGCCTGATGAAGGAAACCCATGCGTAACACCCATCCTGCCCGCCATCCTGGGTGGCGCCGGCTTTCCGCTCTGCTGGTCCCAGCACTGCTCGCCGTGGGCCTGTCCGGCTGCGGCTCGTCGTCGTCCAGCGCGCCGACCAGTGCCGCAGCCACTGCAGGAGCCACTGCAGGAGCCGCTCACACCGGCTTTCCCGCGACCGTCACCGTCGCGGGAGCCACGGTTCGGCTCGCCCACCGACCGACCGCGATCGTGTCCCTCTCGCCGACCTCGACCGAGATGCTCTACGCGATCGGCGCCGGCGACCAGGTCAAGGCCGTCGACGAGTACTCGACATACCCCAAGCAGGCACCCCGCACGAAGCTGTCCGGTACGCAGCCGAACGTCGAGGCGCTGATCGCCGAGCATCCGGACCTCGTCGTGATCGACGCGGACCGGGACGGGCTGGTCAAGCGGCTGACCGGGCTGTCCGTGCCCGTGCTGGTGCTGCCCGCCGCTGCCACGCTCGACGACGTCTACTCCGAGATCAGCGCGCTCGGCACCGCGACCGGTCATGCGGCCCAGGCCCGCCAGGAGGACGCTCTCATCCGCGGCCAGATCCAGCGCATCCTGGCCGCCGCGCCGCACCCGCTGAAGTCCGCCTCGTACTACTACGAGCTGGACCCGACCTACTACACCGTCACCTCGTCGACGTTCGTCGGCCAGCTGTTCAAGCTGCTCGGGCTGCACAGCATCGCCGACGCGGCGTCGGGGGCGTCGGCGAGCGGCGGTTACCCGCAGCTGTCCGCGGAGTTCATCCTCAAGGCGGACCCGGACTACGTCTTGCTCGCCGACAGCCTGTGCTGCCAGGCCACTGCCGCGTCTGTGGCCGCCCGCCCGGGCTGGTCGGCCATCGCGGCCGTGCAGCAGCACCACGTCGTAGCGCTGAACGACGACATCGCCTCCCGCTGGGGGCCACGGATCGTCGATCTGTTGCAGACCGTCGCGGACGCGATGGCCGGAAAGCCCGCAGGGAGCTGAGCCATGCGCGCCCTGCCCCTCGGACTCGTCGCGCTCACCGGCGCGGCGCTCGCGGCGATCTCCGTGGGACCGGCCGCCATCCCCTTCCCGACCGTGCTACAGATCGTGGCGAACCATCTGCCGCTGCTTGCGCACCGGCCGGTGCCCTCGCTCGACGCCGACATCCTGTGGCAGGTACGGCTGCCGCGGGTCGTGCTCGCCGCGCTGGTCGGCGCGATGCTGGCCGGCGCCGGGGCGTCCTACCAGGGCGTCTTCCGCAATCCGCTGGCCGACCCGTACCTGCTCGGTATCGCCGCCGGAGCCGGCCTCGGCGCCACGATCGTGATCGTCTCGGGCGGCTCGACGCAGATGCTGCCGCCGGTCGCCTTCGTCGGTGGCGTCGCCGCCGTGGCGCTCACGTACGCCCTGGGCACCTCCCGGCACGCCTCGGCGCCGGGCATCGCGGGCGGCACCGGGTCGATCCTGCTCGCCGGGGTAGCCGTCGCCGCGCTGCTCACGGCAGTGCAGACGTACCTGCAGCAGCGTCACATCGACACCGTGCAGAACGTGTACTCGTGGATCCTCGGCCGGCTCACGTTGGCTTCCTGGTCGGACGTCGTCACGATCCTGCCGTACGTCACCGTCGCCGGGCTGATCCTGCTCGCCCACTCCCGCCAGCTGGACGTGCTGCGCGTAGGGGAGGTGGAAGCCGCCAGCCTCGGTCTGGACACCGTGCGGCTGCGCCTGGTCGTCGTGGCCGCCGCGACGCTGGGCACCGCGGCCGCGGTCGCGGTCAGCGGCCTGATCGGCTTCGTCGGGATCATCGTCCCGCACGCCGTGCGGCTTACCGCCGGCGCCGGCTACCGGCTGCTGATGCCGCTGTCGATGGTGCTCGGAGCGGCGTTCCTGATCTTGGCAGACCTGGCCGCGCGCACCGTGCAGGCGCCCGCCGAGGTGCCGCTGGGCGTGGTGACCGCGTGTATCGGGGCGCCGTTCTTCCTCTTCGTCCTGCGCTCCCGCCGGACCGCGGAGCAGCTGACGTGATCACCGCCGAGGGGTTGAGCCTGACGCTGGGCGGCGCGCCCGTGCTGCGGGATGTTTCGCTCTCGGTCGGCACCGGGCAGTGGCTCGGGCTGGTCGGGCCCAACGGCGCCGGCAAGACCAGTCTGCTGCGCTGCCTCGCGCACCAGGTCCGCCATCAAGGAGACGTCCGGCTCGGCGGTCAGGACGTCCGTGCCCTCTCCCGCCGCGAGCTTGCGCGGCTCGTCGCGTACGTCCCCCAACGACCCGTCTTCCCGCCGGACATGACGGTGACCGAGTACGTGCTGCTCGGGCGGACCCCGTACCTGGGGTATGTGGCTTCGCCGCGCGCCGCGGACCGCCTCTTGTGCACGCAATTGCTGGACCGTCTCCTGCTCGGCGGACTGTCCGACCGCCGGCTGGCGGGCCTGTCCGGGGGGGAGCTGCAACGGCTGGTGCTGGCTCGGGCGCTGGCCCAGCAGGCCCCGGTATTGCTCCTGGACGAGCCAACCAGCGCGCTGGACCTCGGCCGCCGGCTGGACGCCCTGGAACTGGTCGACGACCTGCGCCGCGAGCGAGGACTCACCGTGGTCAGCGCGGTCCACGACCTCACCCTCGCCGGCCAGTTCTCGGACGTGATTGCACTGATGGCCGCCGGCGGCATCGTCGCATCGGGCCGGCCACAAGAGGTGCTGCGCGTCGACCGCCTCACCTCGGTCTTCGGCACCGGCGTCGACGTACTCGTCGACGGAGGGGATCTCATCATCGTTTCGCGCCGAGGCCGGGCCGACGCCAGCATTTCTGCGGACGACGACCCGGCCGTGACATAGGCCCCGGCTTTCGGACGCAGAATGGACGCATGGCCGCCACCCATGAGGTCACCAACCAGCCGCCGCCGCTGGTCGACTACGACGTCTTCAGCGCCGATCGCACGCTCAACGAGGCCGTGGAGCGCTACGGCGCGGCGTGGGCGATCCCGCGGCTGCAGGAGCTGGGGATCCTGGCCGGGAGCGCCGAGGCGCAGCGCTGGGCCGACGAGGCCAACCGCTACCCGCCGATCCTGCGCACCCACGATCGCTACGGGCGCCGCATCGATGAGGTCGAGTATCACCCGAGCTATCACGAGCTCATGCGCACCGCGGTCGGGCACGGGCTGCACGCGCCGCCGTGGGTCGAGGCGCGGCCGAGCTCCCACGTCGTGCGCGCGGCCGGCTTCTACGTGTGGTCGCAGACCGACGCCGGGCATGGCTGCCCGATCTCGATGACATACGCGGCGGTCCCGGCGCTTTCCGCGCCCGGCGTCGACCCGGCCATCGCCACGGCGTGGCTGCCGCGGCTGAGCCAGCTGACGTATGACCGCGAGCTACACCCCGGCAAGAGCTCAGCAATTGCCGGCATGGCCATGACCGAGAAGCAAGGTGGGTCCGACGTGCGCGCCGGCACCACCCGCGCGCTTCCCACGGGCGAGTCCGGCGCTTACGTCCTCACCGGCCACAAGTGGTTCTGCTCCGCGCCGATGAGCGACGTCTTCCTGGTGCTCGCCCAGGCCCCCGGCGGCCTGTCCTGCTTCCTCGTGCCGCGCCTACTGCCCGACGGCACGCGCAATCCGTTGTTTCTGCAGCGTCTTAAGGACAAGCTGGGCAACCGGTCCAACGCGTCGAGCGAGGTCGAGTTCGACGGCACGCTCGCGTGGATGGTCGGTCCCGAGGGCCGAGGTGTCGCCACCATCGCCCAAATGGTCAACGCCACCAGGCTCGACTGCGTCATCGGCTCCGCCTGCGGGATGCGGCAAGGCGTGGCTCAGGCGATCCATCACGCCAGCCATCGCAGCGCTTTCGGACGCACACTCGTCGATCAGCCGCTCATGGCAAATGTCCTTGCCGACCTGGCAATCGAATCCCAGGCGGCGACGCTACTGGCCATGCGCCTCGCTCACGCCGTGGATGCGGGAGAAACGCCGCTGCGCCGGCTCGGCACCGCCGTGGCGAAGTACCACGTCTGCAAGACCGCACCGCGTCACGCCGCCGAATCCCTGGAATGCCTCGGCGGCGCCGGATACGTCGAGGAATCAGGGCTTCCGCGGCTGTACCGGGAGGCGCCCCTGAACGGCATCTGGGAAGGCAGCGGAAACGTCAACGCGCTCGACGTGCTGCGCGCAATGGCCCGCGAACCCGAGAGTCTGGAGGCGTTTCGCCGCGAGCTCGCCATGGCGGCAGGCGCGGATCGGCGGCTCGATGCAGCGACGGCCGAGCTCGAGAAAGCTGTCGTGGATGCCGACGAGAGCAATGCCCGGCGGCTGGTCGAGCGGATGTGTCAGGTGTTCGCCGGCTCGTTGCTCGTACGGCACGCCCAGCCGTCGATCGCCGACGCCTACTGCGCGACACGCCTCGGCGGCGACTGGGGACAGGCCTACGGCACGCTGCCGGCCGGCATCGACACGCGCGCGATCATTGCGCAGGCGGCTCCTGCCGCGTGAGCCGTTCCCGCTGATTCATGCGCTCCCGCTGAGGGACGACGGTGTACTTGGGGTCGCGCGCGGAAGCCTGACCGGCCTCGAACACGGCGAAACGCTCGCAGCACGCACCTGCCAGAAGTGCCGTGCCTGCAAGGGCACTGCCGATACGCGATTTCCGGGTGAATGCTGCGAGCACGGCTCCGCCGACGAGCAGCGTCTCCGCGGCGCGTGCGAACCGGCCGGCGCGCCCCTGCGTGAACGTCTCCCCGGCAAGGCCGGCGGCCCTCTCCATCCGGAAAACGGCGCCGACCTCTCCAACGGTCGACGCGATCGCCAGCCGGCGGGCCGGAACGGACTCGTCCAGGGGCGCGAAAAGTCCAACGCCTGCAGCGCTTGCCAGCGCACCCGCGGCAAACGCGGCCGTGATCGTCCCGCCCGCTTCCTTCCAGGCCGGGGTCGCCGTGTCGGCGATCAGCACGCCCGTGTATGTGGCGAGCGCCGGCGAGAGTGCCGCAGCAGCCCAGCCGGCGGGGGCGGCGAGCGTACCCAGCAGCCGCTTCAGCGCTGCGGGCAAGGGCAGCACGTTCGCGAGTTCCCCGGCAGCAGCAAGCCCTGCCGCCGGCCCGTAGGCCGAGATCAGCCAGGTGCCCATCGACATCGGCGACGTCGGCTTCGCCACGCGCAGCATCATGGAGAAGCGCTCCGGCCGACCGAGGTCGTGAATCAAGCAGTATGCGCTGCCGGTGATAGCCCCGAGCGCCGAAAGCCGGGTGAGCCGGCGCAGGACGGGACGGCCCGTCACCGAGGCTCCCGCGGCGAATGCCGAGGATCCCGCCGCCACCCCGCCGAGAAAGAAGTAGGCCGGGATGTCGGCCTTCCACGGCGACGCCTTGACGATGGGACGCCCGTAGTAGGAGGTGAATTCGGCTTCCGGGACGACCGCATTGGGGTCTGCCCGGCGGCGACGCCGCGGGCGGTCCGGCGAGCGGTGCTGGCCCTGCGCGCTCATCGCCGCTTCCCGACGAAGGCCACGACAGCGCTGGCCGCGAACATCAGGGCGGCGCCCGCGGTCTGCCGCCACAGGGCCACCACGTCACGCGTCGGCACCACCGGATCCGGCGGCAGGCCATAGACCTCCGGCTCGTCGAGCAGCAGGAAGAAGGCGCCCGCCCCGCCGACGCCGTCACCGGGGTCGTCGCCGTACAACCGCGCCCCCGACTCGCCGCGCTCGCGCAATTCCTGCACGCGATCGACCGCCCGCTCGCGCAACTCCTCCAGCGGCCCGAACTGGATCGACTGCGTGGGGCACGCCTGCGCGCACGCCGGCGTCTGGTCGTTCTGCAACCGGTCATAGCAGAGGGTGCACTTCCAGGCGCGGCCGTCCTCCTCACGCCGGTCGATCACCCCGAACGGGCAGGCGGGAACGCAATAGCCGCAGCCGTTGCAGATGTCCTCCTGCACGACAACGGTGCCGAACTCGGTCCGAAACAGTGCCCCCGTCGGGCAGACGTCCAGGCATCCCGCGTGGGTGCAGTGCTTGCAGACGTCCGAAGACATCAGCCAGCGCAAGCCGTCAGCCCCGGCGCCCGGATCGGGTGCCGGCACGGTCTGCTCGATGAACGCCACATGGCGCCAGGTGGACGCCCCGAGGCCGCCGGTGTTGTCGTAGGACGAGCCCAGCAGGTTCATCCCGTCCTCGGGGACGGAGTTCCATTGCTTGCAGGCGACCTCGCACGCCTTGCAGCCGATGCAGAGCGAGGTGTCGGTGAGAAACCCCAGGCGCGGCGGGTGATCCAGCCAGCCGCTCGCCGCTGCGGGATCCGTCGAATGGTTCATCGGGTGCCCGTTTCCCTCGTGATGCCCGCGCGCCGCTGGTAGGTCTCCACCAGCGCGCGCAGCGCCGGACCGCGGGGCCGGCGGCCGGGGACGATGTCAGCCGTCGAGGCTTTCGTCTCCATGATGTGCACGTTGGCGTCGAGCGCCGAGTGCAGCAGATCGTTCGCGGAATCGCCGGGAACCAAACCGTTTCCGCCCCAGTGGTAGGGCAGCCCGATCTGATGCACGACGCGACCGCCGATGGTGAGCGGTGCCATCCGCGGCGTCACCAGCACGCGCGCCTCGATGGCGCTGCGGGCCGTCACGAGCGTCGCCCAACCCGCATGTTCCAGCCCGCGCAGCTCCGCCAGCTGCGGCGACACCTCGACGAACATCTCCGGCATGAGCTCGGAAAGGAAGGGCAGGCCGCGACTCATACCTCCTGCGGTGTGGTGCTCGGTCAGCCGGAAGGTCGTCAGCACGAACGGGTAGACCTCGCTGCCGGGCTCACTTCCGCTGGGATTGAACGGGTTTTCGGCCCGCACGTGCAGCTCGCGGGTCGGGTTCGACTGCGTCCTGTACATCGGGTTGTCGATCGGTGATTCCTGCGGCTCGTAGTGTGTCGGCAACGGCCCGTCCACCAGCCCGCTCGGCGCGTAGAGCCACCCGCGTCCGTCTGCCTGCATGATGAACGGGTCGGTGCCGGCAATCGCGTCCTGCGCCTTCGCGTCCTTGGACGGCACGTAGTCCGGAGGCTTGGTGGCTTCGAAGTCCGGGACGTCCTCACCGGTCCACCTGCCGGCCTCGGCGTCCCACCAGACGTACTTCTTGCGCTCGCTCCAGGGCCGGCCCTCGGGGTCCGCGGAGGCGCGGTTGTACAGCAGCCGCCGGTTGTTCGGCCACGCCCAGGCCCACTCCGGCGCGACCGCGTTCTGCTCGCGGCCGGGCTTGCGCCTCGCCGCCTGGTTGACCCCGTTCGCGTAGGCGCCGCAGTAGATCCAGCACCCGCTCGCCGTCGTGCCGTCGTCCTTCAGCTCGGTGTAGGCCGGCAACGGGCGCCGGTCAGCGACGGCGTAGCCGTTGATCTCGGCCAGCACCGCCTCGGCGTTCGGTTCCTGGATCGCCCCCTCGGTCGGGTAGTCCCAGGTGAGGTCCAGCAGCGGCCGGTCGCGCTCGTCGCCGGAGGCAGCAAGCCGTTCGCGCAGCAGCCGTCCGAGGTGGTACGCGAAGTGCAGATCGCTGCGGCAATCATCCGGCGGCTGCACGGCTTTCGTGTGCCACTGCACCAGGCGCTGGGTGTTGGTGAACGAGCCGTCCTTCTCCACGTACGTCGCCGCGGGCAGGAAGAACACCTCGGTGCCGATGTCGGCCGGGTTCCACTCACCCTCGAGGACCTCCGGCCCGTCCTTCCAGAACGACGCCGAATCGATCATCACGTTGTCGCGGACGACGAGCCACTCGAGGTTGGCCAGCCCCTTGCGTTGCATCCGGCCGTTCGCCGTTCCCACCGCGGGGTTCTCGCCCCACAGGAAGTAGCCGCGCACCTTGCCGTCGATCATGTCGATGACCGACTGGTAGTTGCCGTGGTCACCGGTGATCTTGGGGAGGTAGTCGAAGCAGAAGTCGTTCTCCGCCGTCGCCGCCTCACCCCACCAGGCCTTCAGCAGGCTGACGGTGTAGGCGCGCATGTTGCCCCAGAATCCCGTGGCGGCGGAGTTGTCCGCGACGAACTCGTCGAGCGTCGGATGCGCCGTGGCCTCCGGTGACGGGATGTACCCGGGAAGGGTGTTGAACAGGGTCGAGATGTCGGTCGAGCCCTGGATGCTGGCGTGTCCCCGCAGGGCCATGATCCCGCCACCCGGCCGGCCCATGTTTCCCAGCAGGAGCTGCAGGATCGACGCCGCCCGGATGATCTGGACCCCCTTGGTCTGGTGGGTCCAGCCGACCGCGTACGCGAACGCCGTGGTGCGCTCGCGCCCGGAATTGCGGGTGATCTCCTCGGCCACGCGCAGGAACGTCTCCGGCGGGATGCCGCAGACCCGCTCGACCATCTCGGGGGTGTAGCGCTCGTAGTGGCGCTTGAGCACCTGGAAGACGCAGCGGGGGTGCTCGAGGGTCGGGTCCAGCTCGATATCGCCCTCGCCGAGGCTCGCCCCGCCCGAACCGTGGGTGTCACCTGCCGACGTCTCGCGACCCCGCTTCTCCGCGGACGAGACGCCGCGATTGCCCGCCGCGGCGGAGGTCGCGATTCCCTCGTACTGCCAGCTGGACTGGTCGTAGTGCCGGCCCTCGGCGTCGTACCCGCTGAAGAGCCCGCCGAGCTCATCCGCGTCCTGGAAGTCCTCGCGCAGGATGGTGGGCGCGTTGGTGTACGCCACCACGTACTCGCGGAATTCCAGCCCGCGGCTCAGCACGTAGTTGATGAGCCCGCCGAGGAACGCGATGTCGCTGCCCGAGCGGATCCGCACGTGGACGTCGGCCATCGCGCTGGTACGCGTGAAGCGCGGATCGACGTGAATCACCGTCGCACCACGGGCTTTGGCCTCCATGACCCACTGGAAGCCGACCGGATGGCACTCGGCCATGTTGGAGCCCTCGATGACGATGCAGTCGCTATTGGCGAGGTCCTGCTGGAAGTTGCTGGCCCCGCCGCGACCGAACGAAGTCCCCAGACCGGGGACGGTGGAGCTGTGTCAAATGCGCGCCTGGTTCTCGATCTGCACCGCGCCCATCGCGGTGTAGAGCTTGCGCATCAGGTAGTTCTCTTCGTTGTCGAGCGTGGCGCCGCCGAGCGAGGCGATGCCCATGCACCGCCGGGTACGGCGTTCCTTCCCCGGCTCGCCGACGAACTCCTGCCAGGACTCGGCTCGTGTCGCCAGCACCCGGTCGGCGATCATCTCCATTGCCGTGTCGAGATCGAGGTCCTCCCACTCGGTCCCGTGCGAGCGGCGGTAGCGCACCTTCGTGATGCGCGACGGGGTGGTGACGAGCTGGGCGCTCGCGCTGCCCTTGGGACACAGCCTGCCGCGGCTGATCGGCGAGTCCGGGTCGCCCTCGATCTGGCTGATCTTCCCGTCCGTCACGTACACCCGCTGGGCGCAGCCGACCGCGCAGTACGGGCAGATGCTCGGGACCACCTTGTCGGCGGTCGCGGTACGCGGGGTGAGGGCTGCGGAGCGGGCCGACTGCGCGGCCTTGCCCCGGCCGGTGAAGTCCGTGCCGACCAGTTGGCGCGCCACCGGCCAGCCGAGCAACGTCTCACGCGCCCGGCCGGCGACCGACTTGCCTGCGCCGTTCACGTCCGCCACCCCTTCGAACTTGCCGCCGCCGGCAAAGCCCTACCTTCCCAGGTGCCGGTACCGATGCGTGACAGCGGGTGTTACGGCTGCGTCGGGGTGTGCGACGCGAGCACAGTCGCAAGCTTGCGGATGGCCTCCCGAACGTCTTCGGCGCTGCCCCCGGACTTTCCCGCCGCCAAGCCGACCAGGAAGGCCGTCAGCGGCGCGGCCGGACGGGCCACCCCGTGCGCGACGTCACGGGTGAGGTCGAGCAGCAGATCTCGCGGCATCGCGGCGCGATCGACACCGAGTGCGGCGGAAGCTTCAGCGAGCCAAGCGTCCAGCGGATTCATCGAGCAACTCCTTTGCGGCCGCGAGGTCAGCTGGATTGTCGCAGTCGAACCACTCCGGGCGCATCCCGGCGCCTTTCACCGCTGCCGGTGTGAGCGGCGCCAGCTGCCGGTGCAGCGACCGCCCGGCCTGGTCGCCGCCGAGCGCCAGGCGCAGCAGATCGGTCGGCCAGCAGCTGAGCAGCCATTGCAGCCGCCCGTCCTGGTCGACCATGACCGAGCCGGCAGGACTCGCCGCCGCGAGCAACCGGCCCACGGTCTGCGGCGTGATGAACGGCAGATCTCCCGCGAGCACCACCACGAGCGGCGCCGCCACCAGGCTCAGTCCCGACGCGAGGGCCGCCGCGGGGCCGCCTCCGGGAGGCTGCTCGAGCGTCCAGCGCACCTCCCGGCGGGCCGGGCGAGGCACGCCCACCACGATCGTCTGCTCGGCATCCACGACCGCCTCGAGGGTTCGGTCCAGCAAGCTGACGCCACCTAGCGCGAGGGTGGTCTTGTCGCCCCCGCCCATCCGGCGGCTGGCTCCTCCGGCCAGCACGACGGCGTCATAGCTGGTCATCCCCCGATGGCGGACATCGGGCGCGGTGGCTGCAGGAAGCTCGGGTCGTTGATGCCATGGCCGGCCTTCTTGCCACGCATCGCGATGACCCAGCGGGCGGCGATCTCGTCGTCGCTCGCGCCCGAGCGCAGCGGCGTCCGCAGATCCGACTCGGTCCGCGCGAACAGGCAATCGCGCACCTGGCCGTCGGCGGTCAGGCGCACCCGATCGCAGCTGGCGCAGAACGGCGCGGTGACACTCGCGATGATCCCGACCTTCTGCGGGCCGCCGTCGACCAGGAAGGTCTCCGCGGGAGCGCTGCCCCGTCCCGGCTCGGCCTCGAGCGCGTGCCGGCCCAGGATGTCGGCGCGGATCTCGTCGGCCGTCACCATCTTCGACCGGTCCCAGCCGTGCTGCGGGTCGAGCGGCATCTGCTCGATGAACCGCAGCTCGTAACCCTTCGACAGGGCGAACTCCAGCAGCTCAGCGGCCTCGTCGTCGTTGACCCCGCGCATCAACACGGAGTTGACCTTGACCGGCGTCAGCCCTGCCTCGGCCGCTGCGTCCAGCCCGCGGAGCACGTCGCTGAGCCGATCGCGCCGGGTGAGTTGCTCGAAGCGCTCGCGCCGCAGGGTGTCGAGGCTGACGTTGACCCGATCCAGGCCGGCAGCGGCCAGAGCCGGGGCGAGCCGGTGCAGGCTCAGCCCGTTCGTGGTCAGCGACACTTCCGGACGGGGCTCGAGGGCGGCGATGCGCTCTATCAGGCCGGGAAGCCCCGGCCGCAGGGTCGGCTCGCCGCCGGTCAGCCGGATCTGGCCGATGCCGAGCCGGGTCACCGCGATACGCACCAGGCGCAGCACCTCGTCGTCGGTGAGCAGCTCCGGCGCCGGGATCCACGGCAGCCCTTCCGCCGGCATGCAGTACGTGCAGCGCAGGTTGCACCGGTCGGTCAGCGAGATCCGCAGGTCGGTGGCCACACGACCGAACGTGTCGGCGAGCGGGGTGGGGAGCACCTGCTCCAGATGTCCGATCGCCATCCTCCCACTCTAGGGACCGGTTTCATTGTTCGTCACAAAGTGCTTCGGCTGGCCGTAGCCGGAGCGTGAAATTCAGGTGCCGGAACCCTGGTATTGGGCGGCGAGCGAAAGCACCGTCCGCACGTAATAGTCGGAGTGGTTGTAGGCGAAGATCGCGTCATAAAGGGTGTCGGGCTGGCCGCCGCCACTGGCACACAGGTAGCGCGCCGCGGAGTACACGGCGTCGGCCTGGTCGAAGATGTTCGCCTTCCCGTCTCCGTCGCCGTCGACCCCGTACGTGGCCCACGTCGAAGGCAGGAACTGCATCGGCCCTTCCGCGCCGGCGCTCGAGACGGCGTTGACCCGGCCGTGATCGGTTTCCACCTGCCCGATCCCAGCCAGCACTCCCCAAGGCAGTCCGGGGCAGGTGGCCGCGGCGCGCTGGTAGAGGGTGCGAAGGTCGATGGGCGAATTGGCGGTCAGGTGTCCGCCTCCGGACGGCACCTGGGTGAAAGTCGGACGCAGCAGGTCGACGCTCACCGGGCTGCCGAGCACCCGCGCGAACGCCGTCTTGATGGCGGCCGCGTCCGCGCTCGGATCGCTCACCAACGCCACCGGCGTCACCGCGCCAACCTCCGGCGCCTGCGCTGCGCCGACCACCACATCGACCTGCGGCAGCGAGAACTCGGCAAGCGCGCCGATCCGCTCGTCCGGGAGGCGACCCAGCGCCAGCCGTCCGCCCAACGGGACCTTGGCCTGCTTGTTGAGCTCGTAGGACGCGATCGCCTCGCCCTGTGCCGGCACCTGCCAGAGCGGGTCCGAGGCCGCGGTCGGGCGCGGGGTGAACGCGCGGAACGTTCCGGGGTCCACGGCCAGCACGTTCACCCGGCGCGTGCCGAGCGTGGTGGTGCCGCGCAGAGCAGTGGTCAGCCCCTGGATCCCGGGAATGGCGCGCAGCGCCGCCAGCTGAGCGGCCGTGACGGGGCGGGACGCGGTCACGAGGGCGTCCGGCAGGTACAGCCGGCCGAGTCCGGCCACCGCGACGGGCTGCGCCCTGGGCACGGCCGGCGGCGCAGCAGCGATCCGGGTGTGGGTGCTCCCCTTTCCATCGTCGAGAGCACGCTCGATCGTGGTCTGCCGGTGTGCCGTCGCTGCGTGCGAACGCGAATAGGCGACCGTCGCCCCCGTGGCGAGGACGGCCAGCGTCGCAGCAGCGACGAGCGCCGGCGCTGCCTGACGCCGCCGTGCGCGCAGGCGACTGTCTCGGCGCCCGTCCCGGCGACCGATGCGCTGCCTGAGAACGGCCCACACCCCCTGTTTGCGGAAGTTACGTACCTGTGGCAACGCGCGTACTTACCCCCGGGCAACGCCCTCTGGAACATTCATCGCGGCCCACGGGAACATTCATCGCCGCCCACGGGAACATTGATCGCGGTATGAAGAGCCGACGCGGTGTACAAGCACCATCACCGCACCCGACATCGAGGGCTGTGAAAGGTTCGCTGACATGACTACGCCCGGCTCCGCACGCAGCTCTTCGATTCATTTCGGCGTCGACATCGGAGGCACCGGAATCAAGGGCGCCCCCGTCGACCTGTCGACCGGCCGATTGACGGCTGAGCGGGTGCGGATCCCGACCCCTCAGCCGGCAACACCCGAGGCCGTCGGCAAGGTGGTCGCGGAACTGGTGCAGCACTTCGACTGGACCGGCCCGATCGGCGTGACGTTTCCCGCGGCGATCAAGAACGGCGAGGCGCTGACCGCCGCGAACGTCGACAAGAGCTGGATCGGCACCAACATCGAGCAGGCGCTGTCCGCGTCCACCGGCAACAAGGTCATCGTGGTGAACGACGCGGACGCCGCGGGCGTGGCAGAGATGGTGTACGGGGCCGGACGGGGCCAGCACGGGGTCGTCCTCATGACGACGTTCGGCACCGGCATCGGCACCGCGCTGTTCCTGCACGGGCAGCTCCTGCCCAACACCGAGTTCGGCCACATCGAGATCGACGGCAAGGACGCCGAAAAGGCGGCTTCGGAGATCGCGCGCGAGAAAAAGGGTCTGAGCTGGGCGAAGTGGGCCAAGCGCGTCGACCGTTACCTGCGCCGGCTGGAAGGTCTGTTCTGGCCCGACATCATCATCATCGGTGGTGGCGCCAGCCGGAAGGCCGACAAGTTCATCCCGCTGCTCAAGGTGAAGGCAACAGTCGTGCCGGCGACCCTGCAGAACGATGCCGGGATCGTTGGAGCCGCTGTGGTGGCCGCCTCGGCCGACGTCACCCGCAGCGACGTTCGCCACGTGACCAAGGCGCTTCCCGCCAAGCGCGTCACGAAGCGGGTCACCAAGCGCGTCGCGAAGCAGGCCGCTGCCGCGAAGTCGACGGCAACCAAGTCCACGGCAACCAAGTCCACGGCAACCAAGCGCACGACGAGGGCCACCACCGCCGCCAAAGCCGCCAAAGCCGCCAAAACCCCGGCGAAAACGGCCGCAGCCAAGCGGACTCCCGTCAAGCGCGCCGCGACCAAGGCAGCATCCTCGGGCACCGCGACGGCGGCGCCGGCCGCGACAGCGGCGAAGCGCCCGGCTGCCAAGCGCGGGCCCGCGAAGAAGGCGACCACCTAACGCACAACGCCGCCGATCCACCGCACTTAACGGGGGTGTCACGCAGACTCGCGCACCCGTTCATGGCAAGGTTGGGGTCTCACGCGAACCATTCAGGAGGCCACTGTGCGCGAGTTGCGTGCCGTCCGCGTTTCGGATGACGGCAAGCAGATCTTGCTGACCGATATCGCCGGTCCGCACAGTGCCGAGACATCGCCGGACACGGCCTTCCACATCCCCGCCGACGATCGATTGCGAGCCATGCTTCGCCCACGCCCAAGCATCGCGGAAAACCGTCCGGAGAGCGCGCTCACGCCTCGCGAGATCCAAGCGCGGCTGCGGGCCGGAGAAACGGCTGAGGAAGTGGCCGAGGCTGCCGGGATTCCCGTCGCCCGAGTGGCCCGCTACGAGGCACCGATCGCCGCCGAGCGCGTGCGGATCGTGGATGAGGTGCGCCGGGCGACCGCGCCCGGGCCGCACCGGGTCAGCCCCGGCCGCCAGCTCGGCGCCGTCGTCGACGACCGGCTGGCCGACGATGGCCTCGATCCGGTCCTGGCCCAGTGGCTGGCGCGCCGCCGGCCCGACGGCACCTGGCTCGTCACGGTCGACCTCGGCGATCACCACGCCGAATGGACCTGGGACAGCGCCGCGCGCCGGGTGCGGGCACATGACAGCGGCGCCCAGCGCCTGCTGAGCCCGTCCCGCAGCAGCGCGGAGTCGCTGATCGCTGTCGCACAAGCCACCGGCGTCACCGCGGAGCCGGTGGCCCCTCCGGCACCGCAGGAGCCGCCGGCGCCGCTCGCACCGGCCCGGGCCGTCGGCGAGTCGACCGTGGCCGACACGACTTCCCGCCTGCTGTCGCAACGCTCCGGGCTGGTCGTGCTGCCAGGCGAAGGCGCCGCCGCGCCCATGGCGCCCCGAGCGCAGGCTCCGTCCAGCACGCCCACGCTCGATGACATCCCGGGCACCTCATCCCCCACCGCGTCACCAGCCGCGCCGGCCCCGTCGCGGCCTCAAACCTCGGACTGGACCCCCCGCGCCAACGAGATTCCCGGATCGGGCAGTGTCGGGGGACGTCACGAGGCGCTGGAGCCGTCGGCTTCAGCCGGCGACGAGGCCGACGATGCTGTCGAGGCCGACGCGCGCCCTGCCGCCGAACGCCCGACCCGGCCCGCGGCCAAATCCGGCAAGCGCCGCAGCGCCGTACCTGCCTGGGACGACATTGTCTTCGGGGCCCGGCGTTCGTAACGGCCAGGTTGCGATTTCAAAACGTTCCATGTCTGTGAGCGTTCTCGCCCCTGATAACGGCTTGAATCCCGGTAGAACAGGCATAGACAGGAACGATGCGTGCGAGTAACGGCCCGGAAGGTTTGCGGGCGACTGAACGTTGGAGGTAGGCGTGACAGGTACCGTTTCCCCACCGACTCCAGCTCTGACCGCGACCGACCGTTGTGACCGGTGCGGCGCGCAAGCATATGTCCGCGTTGTCCTTCCCGGTGGCGGCGAACTGCTGTTCTGCCTCCACCACGCCCGTGCCCACGGCGACAAGCTCGGCCAGGTCGCCGTCGAGATCCACGACGAGTCCCATCAGCTCGATCTCTCCCCGACCCGGGGCTGACCCACCGCTTCACCGGACACCCGCCCGCGCCTCTTCCGGCGCCGGCGGGTGTTTGTTTTTGGCCGATTCCGCGCCGGCGCAGGCCCCGCCCGCTCACCCGTCCGCGCGACATCAGCATCGCTCAAGACCCCGATGACCAGCACTTGGTCACAACGTCGGTCACACTGGGGCGTCATGATTAAGCCCATGGTGCGGCGCCATCGCCGGCTGTACACCATGGCTACGCTGCGCCGCACGCTGGCCCGTGGGTGGCACGACCGCATCCTTGGCCTGGCCGCCGAAGCCGGATTCTGGCAGCTGCTCTCGCTACCGCCGCTGCTGCTGGCCGTACTCGGCACCATTGGCTATTTCGCCGGGCTGACCGGGCACAGCGCCGTCGACAGCGTCGAGCACAGCATCCTGCAGGCCGCCGGCCATTTCTTGACCGCCTCGACCGTGCAGAAAACGGTCAAGCCCACGATCGACGACATCCTGCGCAACGGCCGTCCCGACGTCATCTCCATCGGATTCATCACGTCGCTGTGGTCGGGTTCGTCGGCAATGGCCACCTACGTCAACACGATCACGATCGCCTATGGCGAACGCCACGAGCGCGGCGCGGTCCGCAGCCGCCTCCTGGCGCTTCGGCTCTACATCCTGCAGGTGCTGTCGGGTGTGCTCCTGCTTCCGGCGCTGGTGCTCGGCCCGACCTACATCGACCGCCTGCTCGGCAAGCACACCACACCATGGGTGCACCATGCCGTGACCTCGATCTACTGGCCGATCGCCGTGGTGCTGGCACTGGTGATCCTGGCGACGCTCTACCACCTGTCGGTGCCGCACCGGCGGCGATGGCGCTCCGCGCTTCCTGGCGCTTTGTTCGCCCTGATCATCTGGGCCTTGGGCAGCTGGGGGCTGCGCTCGTACATCAGGTTCGTCTTTGCGCACACCCTCGCGTACGGGGCCCTGGCCGCGCCGTTTGCGCTCCTGCTGTTCCTGTACGTGACCGCGTTGGCGGTGCTGCTCGGCGCCGAGCTGAACGCGACCCTGGACCTGACCCGCGAAGAGCTGGAGCGGCTCGACCAGGAGCACGCGCAAGACTCGACCGTCACCCCGGTACGTTTCGACAAACCCGCCGGTCAGAGCCACCGGCTGCCGCCCGAAAGGGCTGGCTAGCCGGACGCGAGCCGGGTCCGGTTAGTACACCCACACGTTGGTGCCGATGGGCGCCTGGCTGGTGCTCCAGAACCAGTCGATCGCGGCGTTGCTCAGCCGCGCGCAGCCGTGACTCGCCGGATATCCGGGAACCGAAGCGGCCCCGTGCAGTGCGATGCCGCCGTTGAAGTACTTCGGACGCCAGAGGTCGCCGAGGGGGCCGGGGTCGTCACCGTCGACCTGCCGGAAAACCGTGAAATGCCCGGAAGGGGTCGTCGCGATGTAGGTCTGGCCGGCGTACTGGTAGGGCTGGCCGCTGCCGGTCGAGGTGTTGAAGATATTGGCGATCTTCCCGTTGTTGACGATGAGCACCAGCTGGCGCGTCTTGTCGATCTCGATCACATGGCCGGACGTGCTCTGCGGTGCCACCGTGACCCCGGCTTGCAGGGCCTTCATCGTCTGCGGTCCGGCAACGCCGTCGCGCTCGAGGCCCGCCGCCTTCTGGAAGGCGAGCACGGCCTGCTGCGTGGTGTCGCCGTAGGAGCCGTCCGTCGCGCTCAGCCAGAAACCGAGTTGTACGAGCCGCTTCTGCAGCGCGAGCACTTGGGCACCCTTGTCGCCCGATTGCAGCCCGACGTGCGGCGGCTGGGTCGGTGTCGGACTCGCCGTCGTTGGGGCGGCCGATGGGGTCGGCGTCGCCGCGGTGGTCGGCGTCGGAGTCGGTGTGGCCGCCGGCGTCGGCGCGGCGGACGACGAGGACGGGACGGCCAGAGCGCCGGAGTCCGACCCGCCGGCTCCCCCTGAGCCGCAGGCGCTGAGGCCTGCTCCCACCGCTAGCGCGGCGCCCACAAGCGCGAGGCGCGCGGCGAAAGAACCCGGCCTGACAGGCACCGAGGGCGCTCCTTTCGCGGTTGGGGGTGGGAGTTGGAGGGTGGGAAGGGTCGGCAGTGTGCTTCGCGACCTTTACCCGCTTCGACGGTTGTGCAGCGTCTATCGGCGCTTTTCCCCAAAGCTAATGCGCCGGCGGGAGAACGGGGTGGGTGAGCTCAGATACCGAATTCGGCCCGCAGTGCCGGCCCGTGCTGATCGAGTACCGGTGCCGGTTCCGGACTGGTGTCGGGATACCCCGACAGCTTCATCGGATTTCCCGGCATCGGCAGGCCGCCGACGTCGATGACCAGGTCACGGGCGATGGCTTGCTCGGAGGTGAGGGCGTCGGCGACGGTGGACACCGGGCCGCAGGGCACCCCGGCGGCCCCGAGAACGTCCAGCCAGTGTCCCGCCGTTTTGCCGGCGAGGGCCGATTCGAGCTCGATCTTGAGCGCGTCGCGGTGATCGTGACGCAGCGCGTTGGTGACGAACAGCGGATTGGTCACCAGATCCTCACGCTCGACGGTGCCGGCAAGCGCCGCGAACAGCCCGTCGTTGGCTGCGCAGATCACCAGCGGCCGGTCACTGGCCCGGAAGGTGTCGAACGGGGCGATGGCGTAGTGCGCGTTGCCGATCCGCGGGGGATCCTGCCGCGAGGCGAGGAACGCGAGAGCAGCGCCTTCCAACAGCGAAACCGTGGCGTCGTGCATGGCGATGTCGACCCTGCTCCCCCGCCCCCGGCCGCCCGCCGGCTCACCGCCGCCCGCATCACGTCCGCGCAGCGCCGCCAGGATGGCACCGAATGCGTACATCCCCGCCGCCAGATCACTGATCGGCAATCCGGGTTTGGTGGGCTCGCCGTCCGGGGCTCCCGTGATCGACATGAGCCCGCTGGTGCCCTGCACCACCGAGTCGTAAGCCGGGCGCAGGCGCCACGGACCGGTCTGGCCGAAGCCCGAGATGCTCGCGTAGACCAGCTGGGGGTAGCGCTCGGCGAGCGCCTCGTAGCCGAGGCCGAGGCGGTCCATGACTCCCGGGCGGAAGTTCTCGACCAGCACGTCAGCCCGCACCAGCATCGCGTGCAGCAACTCGAGGTCGCCCGCGGAACGAAGGTCGAGGGCGATCGACTCCTTTCCGCGATTGACCCGGGCGAAGTACAGCGAATCGGCGCCGATGAAAGGACCGTAGGCGCGGCTGTCGTCACCCCGCACCGGCCGCTCGACCTTGATCACGCGAGCTCCGAGATCCGCCATCAGCATCGTGGCGAACGGGCCGGCGAGAACGCGGCTGAGGTCGACTACGACAAGCCCGGCCAGCGGCCCGTTCGCCCTCATTCGGTCAACTTACTGTCAACGCCGCGCGGGGCCGCCCGGCGTCGAACCGGCCTTCGCGCGCCAGGGCCTACCCTTCGGATATGCAACTCGACCCCAAGCGAGCGGCAACAAAGGACCCGGATAACGCCCCGGAGCCGGCCGACGCGCCGGCGAGGGAGCCGGTGTCCGAGACGCCGGAGACGCCACCGGCCAGCCATGACCTGCCGACCGCCAGCCGGCTCGAGCAATTCATGACGACGGGCTGGGCACCGCCCGCGGGCCTGCCGGCCGAGCCCGAGCCGGTGGCTGCCAGTGCACGCGAACGGCGAAGCAAGCTCGTTGCACTCTTCCCGGACGACACGCTGGTCATCCCGAGCGGTCCGCTGAAGGTCCGGGCGAACGACACCGACTATCCGTTCCGGCCGGACAGCGATTTCGTCTGGCTGACGGGCTGCGCCGAGCCAGACGCGGTCCTGATCGTTCATCCGGGCGGCGAAGGCGTGCTCTACCTCGCCGACCGGGCCAGCCGGGCCACGTCGGCCTTCTACAGTGACCGGCGCTACGGGGAGCTATGGGTCGGGCCCCGGCGCGGGGTGAAGGAGACGGCGACGGCGCTCGGCATCACCTGCCGTCCGCTGGACGAGCTGCCCGGAGCACTCAACCGGCTCGCCCCGGGCACGACCCGGGTGCTCCGCGGGGTCGACCGGCGGATTGACCGCAAGGTGCGCCGGGCGGGCGACAAGCCCCGCGAATCGGCCCTGGCGGTCGCCAGCAGCGAACTGCGGCTGCTGAAGGACGCGTTCGAGATCGGGGAGCTCGAGCGGGCCGTAGCGGTGACCGGACGCGGCTTCGCCGAGTGCGTGCGCGAGCTGCCGGCGGCGACCGCCATGGATCGCGGCGAGCGCTGGGTCGAGGGCACCTTCTGGCGCCGCGCGCGGCTCGAGGGAAACGACGTCGGCTACGGATCGATCGTCGCCACCGGCCCGCATGCGACGACGCTGCACTGGGTGAAGAACGATGGCCGGGTGCGGCCGGGCGACCTGGCTCTGCTCGACATGGGCGTGGAGGTCGACAGCTTCTACACCGCCGACGTCACGCGCACCCTGCCGATCGACGGCCGGTTCCGCGACGTCCAGCGCCGCGTCTACGACGTGGTGCTGGCGGCTCAGCAGGCCGGCATCGACGCGACGAAGCCGGGCGCCGACTTCCTCGACCCGCACCGGGCGGCCATGGCCGTCATCGCCGAGGCGCTGGAGGACTGGGGCCTGCTGGAGGTGCCGGCGGCGGAATCGCTGCAGGAAGACGTGGGCCTGCACCGCCGCTACACGCTGCACAGCACGTCGCACATGCTGGGACTTGACGTGCATGACTGCGCCAACGCGCGGGCCGAGACCTACCAGCGGGGGCCCCTCGCAGAGGGCATGGTGCTCACCGTCGAGCCCGGCCTTTACTTCCAGCCCGACGATGAGACGGTGCCGCCCGAATTCCGGGGAATCGGCGTGCGCATCGAGGACGACGTCCTCGTCACGGCGAGCGGATGCCGGGTGCTCTCGGAAGCGCTGCCGCGCGCTGCGGACGACGTCGAGCAGTGGGTGGGCGAGCTGCAAAGCTGACCGGACCCGGCGGATGGCTGCGCTCACGCTGCTGCCCGGCCTTGCCCATCCCGACGCCGGAAACGGGCGATGGCGCGTAACCGCTCCTCGGGATCGGCGTGCCGGCGGCGCGACCGCAGGAGCCTGACCGCGCACCGCTGGTCGACGCGGACCGGGCGCAGCGCGAAGGCGTGCCCCACCCGGCCCGGGACGGGCACCAGGCGACCGAAGAGCAGCGCGCCGGGCGACAGCTGGCCCCCCGAGGGCCAGGCAAGGACGCGCAAAGATTCCAGCGACCACAGGTCGTACAGCAGCGCCGCCTGCTCGCTCCACCGCTCCAGGCGCCAGACCGACGTCGGCTGCTGCGACCAGTCGGTGAGGTAGCCGGCGCCGGCGAGCAGGCCCGGATCCAGCGCCTCGGTGAGGTAGCGGCCGAACAGCCCACCGTCGAACAGGCCGGCGTCGAGCACCACCGGATCGGTCGCGGCCACGCGGCCGAGGAACTGCTCACGCTCCGGGCCCAGCACACCCAGCGTCATGAGCAGCAGCCGGGCATACCTCTCGAGCAGTTCGCCGGCGGGCCGCTCGAGGGCCCAGCGAACTGCTGGGTGCACCAGCCACGTCGCGCGCAGTGGCGCGTCGTCGGGAAGCGCGACGACCTGCTCGAGCTGGCGTGACCAGCGCTCGGCGGGAGCGCTCGCGGGCAGCTGCCGCACCAGCCGTAGCGCCCCGCGGAAGTCACCCGCGTCTTCGGCCGCCCGGGCCGCGATGCGCAGCACGTGGGCCTCTTCCGGCGAAGCCAGGGAGCGGCGGGACGGCGAAGGGGAGCTTGAGTGAATAGGCACGGCGCGAGCCTGCCCGGTCGGCGCGCCGCATGGGGCGCCGAACGGGGACCCTGTGGACGACCGCGCAACATCCACAGCCCCGGGGCGATCGCGTTGCGCGCTGAGCTTCGTACGGTTGCAGCGTGACGCGCATCGTGGTCGACGCCGCCAACGTCGTCGGCTCGCGTCCGAACGGCTGGTGGCGGGACCGTGCCGGAGCGGCGGGCCGGCTCGCCGCTGCGATTGAGGCATTCGTCGCCGCCGACGCGGCGAGCGAGGTCGTGCTCGTGCTGGAGGGCGCGGCGCGCGCAGGCCGCGAGGAGGGCACCACGGGCCGGTTGCGGGTGGTCCACGCGCCCGCAAGCGGTGACGACGAGATCGTCCGGCAGGCGGCCGGGACCGATCTGGTCGTGACGTCCGACCGGGAGCTGCGGCGCCGGGTCGCACCCGTACCGGCCGAGGGGCCGGGGTGGCTCCTGCACCGACTCGAGGGATACGACGCCTAGCCACTGGGCCACGGCCGGTCGTGCCCGCCGGATGCCGCTCTGACAGCATGAACACCAACCACGCCGCAGCGACCGGGGAGGGACAGCCCGCATGGTGACGCCGACACCGACGCTGACACCGCCTACCGGCACTCCGGCACAGCCGCAGCCGATCCTGACCCCGCTCACCGAGGCTGCGATCTTCCTCGTCGTGACGGTGGGTCCTGAGGGCGAGGAGGTGGCTCGCGAGCTGCTTTCGGACGTCGCCGGGCTGAGCCGGTCGGTCGGCTTCCGCATTCCCGACGGGGAGCTCGCGTGCGTGGTCGGCATCGGATCGGAGTTCTGGGACCGGCTCTTCGGCGATCCCCGCCCAGCCGCGCTGCATCCGCTGCCGGAGTTCGCCGGACCTCACCACCGTTCCGTGACGACGCCCGGCGATCTGCTCTTCCACATCCGCGCCCGGCGGATGGACCTGTGCTTTGAGCTTGCGAGCAAGCTGACCGGACGGCTCGGCGCGCACGCCACCGTCGTCGACGAAGTGCACGGATTCAAGTACTTCGACGAACGCGACCTGCTGGGTTTCGTCGACGGCACCGAAAACCCGACGGGCCCGGCCGCGTCGGCAGCGGTGCTGATCGGCGACGAGGACCCCGATTTCGCCGCCGGGAGCTACGTCATCGTGCAGAAGTACCTGCACGACATCGACCTGTGGAACGCCATCTCGGTCGAGGAGCAGGAGCGCGTCATCGGCCGCACCAAGCTCGACGACATGGAACTGGCCGACGACGTCAAACCGTCCAACTCGCACGTGGCGTTGAACACGATCACCGACCCGGACGGTGCAGAGCGCCAGATCGTGCGGGACAACATGCCGTTCGGCTCGGTCGGTGCGGGTGAGTTCGGCACCTACTTCATCGGCTATGCAGCACATCCGGACGTGACCGAGCAAATGCTCACGCATATGTTCGTCGGTAATCCGGCCGGCAATGACGACCGGATTCTGGACTTCTCCACCCCGGTCACCGGAACGCTGTTCTTCGTCCCGACGGCGGATTTCCTCGACGATCCACCACCGTTCGGCGCGGCCGAAAGTCAGCCGGCTGCAGCAGCAGGCCCCGTCGATCAATCGCTCGGCATCGGAAGCTTGAAGGGAACCGAGGTAGATACAGCATGAACAACCTGCATCGCGAACTCGCGCCGATCTCCGACGCGGCCTGGGCCGACATCGAAGCCGAAGCGCGCCGGACCTTCACGCGTCACGTCGCGGCGCGGCGCGTGGTCGACGTGATCGGTCCAGGCGGTGAAGCGCTGGCCGCGGTCGGCACCGGCCATCTGCAGGAGCTCGCGTCCCCCGCCACCGGCGTACGCGCCCGCAGCCGCATCACCCAGCCCATCGTGGAATTCCGGCTTCCGTTCACGGTGACCCGGCAGGCCGTGGACGACGTGGAGCGCGGCGCCAAAGACGCCGATTGGCAGCCGGTCAAGGATGCAGCGAAGACCATCGCCTTCACCGAAGACCGAGCCGTCAGCGCCGGATTCGCTGCAGCGGGCATCGCCGGATTGCGCGCCAGCACGTCGAATCCGACCTTCACCCTGCCCTCCGACGAGCGTGAACTTCCGAACGTCGTCGCGCAGGCGCTCACCTCCTTGCGCCTCGCCGGAGTCGACGGGCCGTACAGCCTGCTGCTGTCCGCCGACGCCTACACCGCGGTCGCTGAATCCACCGACTACGGCTACCCGATCCTCGAACACATCTCCCGCGTGTTGGACGGTGAGATCATCTGGGCTCCCGCCATCGAGGGCGCCTTCCTGCTCTCGACGCGGGGTGGCGACTTCGAGCTGCACCTCGGCCAGGACCTCTCGATCGGCTACCTCTCACACGATGCCGAGCACGTCGAGCTGTACTTCCAGGAGACATTGACCTTCGTTGTGCAAACGCCCGAGGCCGTGGTTGCCATCTCACCCGCTCCCTGATGAGTCTCGCCGACTAGTCAATTAGCTTGACAGTCTAGAAGTCGGACGGAACGCTCGGGGCATGCCGGGCTTCGCCGCACGACTGCGCGCTGGACTCCCGGTCGCAGTGACGTCGCTGGCGGCGATGCTCGGTACGTTCGGCACCGCGCTGGCGCTGAAGGACACCTTCGGGCTGGCCGACAACCTGCTCATCCTGGCTGTGGTCCTGGCCCTTTCGATGAGCCGGCGCCAGCCCGGAAAGCCGGCGAACGCTCGGGTTTTCACCCTGATTGCGCTGCCCCTGGTCGCGGTAGGTGCGACCGAAGTCGGCACCCAGATGGCTGCCCGGCCGAACATCGGCGACGCCCTCTTCGTCGTGGCCGTGAGCGGGAGCCTCTGGGCACGCCGATTCCCCGGAACGGTGGCGCGGCTCGGCGCGGTGGCCGGCTTACCGCTGATAGCGATCCTGATCGCCCCGGCTCCGGTGGCCGCCGGCTCCCCGGGCTCGTCGTCCCGCTGGTGGGCAGCGCTCATCGCCGTGGTGGCCCTCGCCTGGGTGACCGCGACCTTCGCCGTCGCGGAGCGCTTCCGGTGGCTGCCGGTCCAGCCCGCGCCGACGCCATCGGCGTCGCGCTCGAGGGCCGCCGTGGTCGACCGGATGGCGCTGCGCATGCTGATCTCGCTGACGCTCGCCTTCGTGCTCGGGCGCTGGCTGTTCGGGCTGCATTGGCCGTGGCTGGTGATCACGGCCTTCGTGGTGAGCAGCGGCGGCGCCGAGCATTCCGAGGTGTTGTGGCGAGGTGTGCAGCGCGTCTTCGGCGCAGCGGTGGGCACGCTCGGGGCGACGCTCGTGACCGCAGCCGCTCCGGCCGGCAGCACCTGGGCGATCGTGCTGATCTTCGCCGTGCTCGGCGTGGCGGCGTGGCTGCGGCCGCTCAACTACGCCTTCTGGGCGGGCGGCGTCACCTCCGTTCTCGCGCTGCTGTACGGGTACTACGGCGAGCGCGGCACCGGCCTGCTGCTCGACCGGTTGGAGGAAATCGCGCTCGGGGCGGTGATCGCCGTCGTCGTCTCGTGGCTGGTCACGCTTGCCCCCATGCCGGCACAGCCGCCAGATCCGCTGGCGGCGGCGACGGAACGGGTCCTCGGGTACGTCAACCGCCGGCATGAGTACGGCTACCGGCTGGTGCGGCGGCTGCCTTCCGGCGGCTACCTCGTGCGCGACGCGCAGGGCGAGGCGGTCCTGCGCTGGTCACGAGACACCTCAGCGACGCTGCCGGACCGTAATGCTCTCGTGTGCGGCAGGACGCCGAGCGGCTATCCCTACGCCCTCTCGGCGCGACGTGCCTAACCCGACTACCACCAAGACCCCCGTGGATCGGCCCTGTGGATAACTCGCTGAGCTGGCCATCTCGGTGCTAGAGTCGAACACATGGTCGAAGTCGGGTTCGCGGAGAAAGCAGCACAAGCGCATGCGCTGCTCGGCGAACTCGCCGCCGCGGTCACGGCCGACACGTCCGGGGTTTTGGCAGCCGAGGTCCTGCCGGAGATCCTGGGTGCGGTCCGTCAGGGTGAGCTGTTGACGTGCCGGCTGATCGAACGGGTCGACCGCACCGGCGCCTTCACCGCCGACGGGGCAGCATCGACATCCCAGTACGTGAAGAACCTGTCCGGGGAGAGTGGGGCCTGGGCGGGCAGGCGGGTCCGGCTCGGCCGGGCTTTGGCGGACACCATGCCGGTCACCGCGAAGGTCTGGCAGGCCGGGCAGCTCGGGATGGATCATGCGCAGGTCATCGCGAATACGATCCGCGGGCTGGGCTATGACCTGGCATTGGATATGGAAGGGTTCCTGGCCGACCATGCCGCCGGGCTGACGGTCGAACAGCTCAAAACGTTGGCCGCGGAACTGCTCGCCGCCGCCGCCCCCGAGCACTCCGACGAGGAAGCCGCCCGCAAGCGGGCGGCGCAGCATCTGAACCTGTCCGAAACGATCGGCGGGATGTGGCGTTTGGATGGCTGGCTTGATCCGGAAGCCGGGCTGATCGTGTCGACCGCGCTGGCCGCGTTCACCCGCAAACCCGATCCCGACAGTGACGTGATGACCGAATCCCCCGGCCACCGCCGCGCTGAAGCCCTCGTCCAACTCGCCCGGCACGCCACCGCTCATGCCGAGGACTGCAACGGCCAGAGCCCCGGCCGGCACACCCTCATCTTCGGCATGTCCCACGAGTCGCTCGCCGACGGGATCGGGGTCGGCGGCACCCCGGAAGGCCAACGCCTGCCCGCCGGCACGCTCCGCAGAATGGCCTGCGATGCGAACATCATCCCCGCCGTCTACAACAGCCAGTCCCAGATCCTCGACTACGGCCGGTCCATCCGCTCCACCCCACCCGGGTTACGCAGGTTCATCGTCGCAAGAGACGGCGGCTGCACCTTCCACGGCTGTGACCGGCCCGCGTCCTGGAGCGAAGTCCACCACAAAGACCACTGGGTGCACCTCGGACCCACCAACGCCGACAAGCTGCTGCTGCTCTGCCTTCATCATCATCACAAGTGTCATGAAGGCGGCTGGACCATCACTTTCGGCACCGACAAAGACCGCACCCCCTACTTCCACCCACCCGACGGCAGACCCCCGCTGAAAGGCCAACGCCGGCCCCTGTTTCGACCCGCCACCCAGACACCGCGACGGAGCTGAGCATTGGCCACGAGCCCGTCACCTCCTGACAGAACCTTTACCTCGGTCGTCAAGGAGCTTGACAGTCAAGCCCTCTGATGGTCATGAGCAGCCGCTTTGTGAAAGGAGAGTCGGTGTCGACCTTCAGAAACCTCTGGAAGCGCAGGCTCGCTGCCGTCTCGGCGGCGATCGTCGCGGCCACACTGGCACTCGCCGCGTGCGGGTCGTCAGGCGCGAATCCGACTTCACCCCCTGACTCGTCGGCAACGGCGGCACCCTCAGCGTCGTCTCATCCGTCGTCGCAGCTCTCAACGCCTCCGATGCCGGCCGTCTCGATCCCGGTCGGCACGTCGTCGCATTCGATGTCGATCGGCGGCCTGCAGCGTTCTTACCTGGTGTACCGGCCTGCCGACCTTCCGGCATCCGCACCGCTGGTCGTGGTCTTGCACGGCGCGCTCGGCACCGCGCAGCAGGCGGAGAGCTCCTACGGCTGGGATCAGCAGGCCGACACCGGCCACTTCGTCGTGGCGTATCCGGATGGATATCACCGCACCTGGGCCGCGAGCAGCGGCTGCTGCGGTCCCCCGGCGGCGCAGCACGTCGACGACACCGCTTTCATCACGGCGGTGGTGCAGCAGATCTCCGCATCACTGCCGATCGATTCGAAGCGGATCTACGCCACCGGCATCTCCAACGGCGGCGCGATGGACTACCGGCTGGCCTGCGACACCGACATCTTCGCGGCCATCGGACCGGACTCGACGAACCTGCTCGGCGATTGCCCGTCGCCCCAGCCGATTTCCGTGATCCACATCCACGGGCTCGCGGACGACACCTTCCCGTTCAACGGCGGTTCGGGCAAGCGCAACAACGGCGGCACCGGGCCCGAACCCCGCCGACACATCCGGCGCCCCGATCCCCCAGATGATCGGCACCTGGCGAGCCCTGGACCACTGCGCGGCACCGGTCAGCCAGGCGTCGGGCGCGGTGACGAGGTCGATCGCCAACTGCCCGGACGGTCGCTCGGTCGAGCTCGTCACCATCGCGGGGGCCGGGCATCAGTGGCCGGGCAGCCCGGCCCCAAGAGCGCGGTCGCGGCCCAACTCGACCCACCCTTCATGGGCCTCGACGCCACCGCGACGATCTGGGACTTCTTCCAAGCCCATCCCAAGCCGAGCTGATGCCATGTCACTGGTCGCCGACCCGCGCTCCTAAGGTCGTGCACATGGCATCCGACCCCGGCCAGGAGTTACCGACCATCCCGGTGCTGCTGCGGGGAGCGCGCGGGGCATACGCCAACGCGATCGTGGCCCGCCTCACCGAGGCCGGATTCGACGACCTCCCGCGCAACGCCCCGTACGTGCTCGGGGGCATGGCGGGCCGCGGCGCGTCGGTCGGCGACCTGATCCGCGAATTGGAGGTCAGCAAGCAAGCCGCCAGCCAGCTCATCGACACGCTCGTCCTGCGCGGCTACCTCTCCCGGGAGGTCAACGCGCAGGACCGCCGGCGGCTGACGATCAGCCTGACCGATCGCGGCTTGGCGGCGGCCGGAGCGGTGCGCGCCGGTGTTGCTGACGTGGACCGCCAGCTCGCCGACGTGTGCGGCCCCCGCCAGATCGCCGGCTTGCGCGCCGGGCTCGAGGCACTTCGCCGGATCCGGGAAGGTTCGCCGAGAGCCGATCGATGAGCGATCAGCCCGCCGGCTGCGCCTCTTTCGCGCGAGCCTTCATGTCCTTCTTGTAGGCCCGCACGCGGCCGAGTGAGGTGTCGTCGACGATGTCGGCCACCGACTTGTAGCTGCCCTTCACCCCGAAGTCACCGGCGGCCTCGCGCCATCCTCTTGGCCTTGATCCCGCGCTGTTTCCCCAGCAATGCCAGGAAGATCTGCGCCTTCTGCTTGCCGAACCCAGGGAGCTTCGACAGTCGTTTGAGGACGTCCTGGCCGTCCTTCGCCTTCGTCCACACCGCCGCCGCGTCGCCGTCGTACTCGTCGACCACGATGTGGCACAGCGTCTGCACCCGCGCGGCCATCGACTTCGGGAAACGGTGAATCGCCGGCGGCTTCGCGCAGAGCGCGGCGAAAGCTTCGGGCTCGTAGCGGGCGATCTCCGCGGCGTCGAGGCTGCCCCCGATCCGCTCCTTGATGACGAGCGGCCCGGAGAACGCCTTTTCCAAGGGGATCTGCTGATCGAGCAGCATGCCGATCAGGAGTGCCAGTGGATCCTGATCAAGCAGCTCGTCAGCCTCAGGCACCCTGGCCAGGTACAACGCCATGATCTGCAGGCTAGTCCAGCGCGCCGCAGCGGATGCACTGAGCAGGCATACCACTGTCCCTGGGCTCGCGGCACAACGTCGTCACCGCATGTTGTGGCGCGCCACGCGGCGGAATGCACCGGCGGTCCGTATCCTCGGCGCCGTGACCGAGCGTGGCGCGCGATTGGACGGGGAGCGGCGCCTGCTTCAGGTGGGCGATGTACTGCGCGCCATCGAAGATCAGTTCCACACCGCGTTTCCGCGCCGGATCTGGGTCTACGGCACGCTGCGCGGTCTGCGCACCGGCACGGCCGGCGTCGAGGCGGCGGACGGCAGCTCGGTGGACGCGTTCGTTCTCGTCGAGGACACCGACGAGGGTATGCGCACGCTGCCCTGCGAACTGCTGCCGGACGCCCGGCTGGCCATCGACGACACGCTGCGCCGCCTGCACGACGTGGCGGTCGATGACCTGCTGGTCGACGGCCATCTCATCCGGGCGGGCGGCCTGCTGAGCTACGACCCGCAGCGCCACTGCGCGATCTTCGAGGTGACGGCGCTGGACCCGCAGCCCACCGCGGCGTGGCTCGCCGAGCGTCGCGAGCAGGTGCGCAGCGCGGCGTCCTCGGCCCGGCTCGCCGAGCGTCAGCGTGATCTCTAGGTGCCGATCGCCCCGTCGTCCATCGCGCTCGTCGCCGCCTCCGGTGACCCGGCGCTCGAAGCGTCCCAGCAGCTGCTCGCCGACTGCGGCTTCGAGGTCGAGGTCAAGGTCTACGCCCCGAACATCGGCGGGTCGGCCGCGGGTGACCAGCTCGCCAACGGCCTGCGGGAGGCGGCGCTTGCCGGGCACGACGTGGTCCTGCTGCTGCGCCAGGACGGGCGCCCGCTGAGTCTCGCGCCGTTCGACTCCGAGGCGGTGGTGCGCGCTGTTGCCGCGTCGGCCACCCCCGTCTTCTCCGGGCTGGGCTCGCCGGACGAGGCGGCGGCGGTGGAGGAAGTCGCGCACCAGGCTTACCCGACCGCGCAGGAGGCGACCGTTTCGGTCGTACGACGGCTGCAGCGCGCCCGCGCGCTCGTCGAGGACACCGTGCTCGAAGTGGTCGATGCGCGCGACGAGGCCCTGCGGCGTGCGGCCCGGCGGCTGGAGCAGGTCCGCCACCGCCTCGCCGAGGACATCCGGCAGGCGACCACCCGTACCCAGGCGATCCGGGCGCGTCGCCTGCGACGGATCCGGCTGGTGGCGGCCGTCATCGCAGCGCTCGTGATCGCGGGCGCTGCTGTCACGCAGATATGGCTGATTCTCGCTGCCTTGGTGATCCCACTGGGTATTGCCCTGGCAGCGCCGCGAATGCGCACCACGAGGAGGAGGCCGGTGACGGTCAGCCAGCTCAATTTCTCCGACGCACTGGCGCAGCTTTCGGACATCGGCCGGCGGCTGCGCGAGGTGTCCGACCCGGACGACGTGGCCGCCCTGGAGGCCGAGGCCGACACGCTTGCCGAGCACTGCCGGGCGCTGCTGCGCCAGCCCCGCCGGCTTCGCCCCGGCACGGCGCCGCGTGACCTCGAGCCGGTCTTCCGGCCCACCGTGACGGCAGATGGTGGCGTCATCACCGCGACCCCGAGCGACGCTGCGGAGGCTGACGTCGTCGAGGCCGAGGTCGTGTCCGATGAGGGTGGGCAGCCGACGCAGACGGTGGTGCTCCCGGCCGACCCGGTGCGTTCCCCGCAGAGCTGATCCATCCCGGCTCCCGCCGGCTCGACCGGCCGGGGGACGGTGCTGGCAGCATGGCCAGCGTGACGAGCCCGTACCGGAAGGTGCTGCGCACCCCGGGGGCGCTCCGCTTCGCGGCCAGCGGGTTCGTCGGCGCCTTTCCCATGGCGATGATGACCATCGCGATCGTGCTCGTGGTACGCCACCGCACCGGTTCGTACGGCATCGCCGGCGCGGCGAGCGCGGCCCACACGCTGACGCAGGCCTCGGTCACGCCGCTCGTCGGCAGGCTCGTCGACCGTTACGGGCAGTCGGCGGTGCTTCCCAGGCTGCTGGCACTCTTTCTCGCCGGCATCGCGATCATCACGGTCGCGGCAGCCGCGCACGCGCCGACCGGGGTCTTGTTCCTGGGAGCCGTGATCGCCGGGGCGGGGCAGCCGCCGTTCCCCTCGCTGGTGCGCGCCCGGTGGACCCATCTCCTGGGCAACGGCGAGGGACTGTCCACCGCGCTCGCACTGGAAAGCTCTGCAGATGAAGCGATTTTCATCGTCGGGCCCGCGATCGTGACCGCGTTGGCGGCATGGACGACGCTTGCCGCCCCGCTGCTCGCCGCGGCATTGGGACTGGGCGGCGCCGTCGTCTTTCTCGGTGCGAAGAGCTCCGAGCCGCCACCGTTCGCCAACGATTTCGAAACCGGGGCCTGGCGCATCCCCGCCATGTGGGTGGTGATCGTCAGCAGCGTGCTCGTCGGGGTGGTGTTCGGCAGCGTGGAGGTGGCGGTGATCGCCTTCGCCCAGCATCACCACGCATCCGGTCTGGCGGGTCTGCTGCTCGGGCTCATCGCGCTGGGGAGCATGTCCGCCGGGCTTTGGTACGGGTCACGCCCATGGCGGCGCGATCTCGCTGTGCGCTACCGGCTGACGCTGGCAACGCTCGCCGTCGGCGGCCTGCCGGCCGTTGCCGCCGCGTCCGTCTGGCAGCTGGCACCCGCAGCGCTACTGGTGGGGCTGTCCATCGCGCCCACGCTCATCGCTGCCAGCGGACTCGTCGCCCGCGTGGTGCCGCCCAGCAGCCGCACCGAAGGCTTCACCTGGCAGGCAACCGGGATCAACGTCGGGGTCGCGGCCGGCGCTGCTTTGGGTGGCCTGCTGATCGACGCGGTCTCGGTGCGCAGCGCATTCCTGGTCGGGCCGATCGCTGCCGCCCTCGGCGCGCTCGTCGCCCTCGCGGGCCAGCCGGCTGCTTGCCCGCGCCGGCGCCGGCGCCGCAGGTGCCGGTCTGACCGCTGAGACCGCGCGCCGAACCGGCTCCTCCTGTGGCAAGGAGGCAAGCCGGGCGGAAGGAGGCGGCGGGGCGAGCCGCGCCGAGTACCGGCCGGCGCCGACCACTTCGACGGCGAGCGGGAGACCGAAGCAGCGCGAAAGCGGGTCTCCCGTAAGCACTTCTGCGATGGGACCGGCGGCTACCACGGCGCCGGCGCGCAGCAGCAGCACGTGCGTGATCCCGGGCGGGATCTCCTCCACGTGGTGGCTCACCATCACCAGCACCGGACCGCCCGGGTCGGCCATCACGCGCGTCAGGCGGCGCAGCAACGCCTCGCGGGCCCCGAGGTCGAGCCCGGCAGCCGGCTCGTCGAGCAAGCAGCAACTCGGGATCGGTCATCAGCGCACGGGCGATCTGCACCCGCTTGCGCTCCCCGTCCGACAAGCGTGCCGTACGCGCGTTCGGCGATCCGCCGGCAGCCGAGCTGCTCGAGGATCCGGAGGGCGCGCTCGTCGTCGGCCGGGTCGTAGTACTCGTTGCCGCGACCGATCACGGCGTACCCGGCGGTGACGACGGCGTCGCGCACCAGCTCGCCGGCCGGCATCCGCTCACCGACGGTCGGGCTCGCGATACCGATCCGCGGCCGAAGCTCGTAGACGTCCACCTCGGAGCCGGGTCCGAGCCGCTCCCCGAGCACCTCGACCTGACCCGACGTGCGGCTGCAGCATGGTCGACGCCACCTGGAGCAGCGTGGATCTTCCCGGCGCCGTTGGAGCCGAGCACCGCCCAGCTCTCACCGTCTCGTACGGTCCAGTCGACGCCGGTCAGCAACGCGCTCGTGCCGCGGCGCACGGTGACATCCCGAAGGACCAGAACCGGTTGCGCCATGACTGCGACGTTAAGCCCGGATTCGCGCGGTGACGGGTGCGACTCGCGGACCCCGGCCCGAAAGGCGTGAGGTCTAGTCGCCCTTGCCGCGGCGGCGGATCTTGCGACCGAGCCACACCAGCGGGTCGTAGGAGTTGTCGACGACGCGCTCCTTCAGCGGAATGATCGCGTTGTCAGTGATCTTGATGTGCTCCGGGCACACCTCGGTGCAGCACTTGGTGATGTTGCACATCCCGAGGCCGGCCTTCTCGCGGAGCAGATCGCGGCGATCGTTCGTGTCGAGCGGGTGCATCTCGAGCTCGGCGTACTTGATGAACATGCGCGGCCCGGCGAACTTCTCCTTGTTCTCGTCGTGGTCGCGGATGACGTGGCACACCGTCTGGCACAGGAAGCACTCGATGCACTTGTGGAACTCCTGGACCCGGTCGATGTCCTCCTGCTTGACCCGGTAGGTGCCGTCCTTCTCGCGCGGCTGCGGAGCAAAAGCCGGTACGCGCGAGGCCATCTCGAAGTTGAACGACACGTCGGTGACGAGATCGCGGATCACCGGGAACGTGCGCAGCGGGGTGACGGTGATGGTCTCGGTGGGCTCGAAGGTCGACAGCCGGGTCATGCAGGCCAGGCGGGGCTTGCCGTTGATCTCCATGGAACAGGAGCCGCACTTGCCGGCCTTGCAGTTCCAGCGAACCGCCAGATCACCCGACTGCGTGGCCTGGATGCGGTGGATGGCGTCCAGGACGACCTCGCCCTCTTCCACCGGCACGCTGTAGTCGCGCAGATCGCCGCCTTCGGCATCGCCGCGCCACACCCGCATGGAAAGGTCGTAGCCCATCAGGAATCCGCCTTCTTCTCATCCGTCGCTGCGGGAGCGGGGTCGAACAGCTCTTGCAAATCGGCCGGCATCTGCGGCAACGGTTCGGCAGACAGCTGCAGCTCGCCGCCGCGGATGCGCAGCACGTGGTTGAGCTTGCCGAACACCTCCGGGTCAGCCGCCGGATAGTCGTCGCGGGTGTGACCGCCCCGGCTCTCGTGCCGGGCGAGCGCGGCCATCGCGATGCATCGCGAGACGCGGAGCATGTTGCGCAGGTCGACGGCCAGGTGCCAGCCGGGGTTGAACTGCCGGTGACCCTCGACGCCGACGACCGCCGCCTCCTGATCGAGCTGCGTCCAGCTCCTTGAGCGCACGCTCGAGCTCGGCCTCGGTGCGGATGATGCCGACGAGGTCGTTCATCGTGGTCTGGAGCTTGGCGTGCACGGTGTAGGGGTTGTTCGCCGGGTCGCGCTCGAAGGGCGCAAGCGCGTCGGCCACGACCGCCTTGACCTCGGCTCTGGTCCGACCTTCGGGCGCTTGCTCGGCGCCAGCGCGTGGGCGTAGTCGGCAGCGGCGCCGCCCGCGCGGCGACCGAAGACGAGCAGGTCGCCCAGCGAGTTACCGCCGAGCCGGTTCGAGCCGTGCATCCCGGCGGCACACTCACCGGCGGCGAAAAGCCCCGGGATAGTGGCAGCGGCAGTGTCGGCGTCGACCCGGATGCCACCCATCGCGTAGTGGCAGGTCGGCCCGACCTCCATGGGCTCCGCGGTGATGTCGACGTCAGCCAGCTCCTTGAACTGGTGGTACATCGACGGCAGCCGGCGCTGGATGTACTCGGCGGGACGGCGCGAGGCGATATCGAGGAAGACGCCGCCGTGCGGTGATCCCCGGCCGGCCTTGATCTCGGAGTTGATGGCGCGCGCGACCTCGTCACGCGGCAGCAGCTCGGGTGGCCGGCGGGCCGTCTTCTTGTCCTCGTACCAGCGGTCGGCTTCCTCGATGGTGTCGGCCGTATCCGCCGCGAAAACCTCGGGGATGTAGTCGAACATGAAGCGGCGGCCTTCGCTGTTCTTCAGGACGCCGCCGTCGCCGCGCACGCCCTCGGTCACGAGGATGCCCTTGACCGACGGCGGCCAGACCATCCCCGTCGGGTGGAACTGGACGAACTCCATGTCCATCAGATCGGCACCGGCCTCGAGGGCCAGCGACTGGCCATCCCCGGTGTACTCCCACGAGTTCGACGTGACCTTGAAGGACTTGCCGGTACCACCGGTGGCGAGCACCACGGACGGCGCGTTGAACTGCACGAACGTTCCCGACTCGCGCCAGTACGCGTAGGCCCCGGCGATGCGATTGCCGGGCTGGCCGCCTTCGGTCAGCAGCCGCAGCACGGTGCATTCCATGAAGACGTCGATCCGCAGCGACACCGCACGGTTCTGCAACGTGCGGATCATCTCCAGGCCGGTGCGGTCACCGACATGGGCGAGCCGCGCGTAACGGTGGCCACCGAAGTCACGCTGCAGGATGCGCCCGTCGGGAGTGCGGTCGAACGCCGCGCCCCAGTCCTCGAGCTCCATGACCCGGTCGGGCGCTTCCTGCGCATGCAGCTGCGCCATGCGCCAGTTATTGAGCATCTTTCCGCCGCGCATGGTGTCGCGGAAATGCACCTGCCAGTTGTCCTCGGGCCAGACGTTGCCCATCGCGGCGGCCAGACCGCCTTCGGCCATGACCGTGTGCGCCTTGCCGAGCAGGCTTTTGCAGACGATCGCGGTACGGGCTCCGCTTGCTCGTGGGCCTCGATCGCAGCGCGCAGTCCGGCGCCCCCGGCCCCGACGACGATGACGTCGTAGTCGTGGACCTCAGCTGCCGTCGCGTGTATCGGCGCGGTGTGGACGTTCGACTCGCTCATCAGGAAATCCAGTGGTAGTCGGTGATGGTGCCGTTCGAGACGAGCCAGATGTAGAGGTCCGCGAGACCGATCCAGATCAGGCTCAGCCAGGCCAGCAGCATGTGCCGGGCGTTGAGCTTGCTGACGAACTTCCAGTACCGGTAGCGCAGCGGATGTTTGCTGAACGACTTCAGCTGACCGCCGATGATGTGGCGGCACGAGTGGCACGAGAGCGTGTAGATCCAGATCAGCGCGACGTTGATGGCGAGCACGGCCGTGCCCACGCCGATGAAGAAGTGGCCGTCGACCTCGAAGGACCGGCCGAGGTCGTACGTCAGCAGGATCGCGAAGAGCATCGCGATGTAGAAGAAGTAGCGGTGGATGTTCTGGATCAGCAGCGGGAAGCGGCTCTCGCCGGTGTATTTCCGGTGACCGTCGGGCACCGCGCAGGCTGGCGGTGACAGCCAGAACGCCCGGTAGTAGGCCTTGCGGTAGTAGTAGCAGGTGAAGCGGAAGCCGAGCGGGAAGATCAGGATCAGGAACGCCGGCGAGAAGTGCCACCAACCGCCGAGGAACTCCGGGGTGTAGTGGTCGATGCACTTGTTCGTCAGGCACGGTGAGTAGAACGGCGACAGGTAGGTGTCGACGAAGTAGTGCCCGTTGCGGAAGGCCGCGACGGTGCCGTACACGATGAACGCCATCAGCCCGAGGAACTGCACCAGCGGCGGCACCCACCAGCGGTCGGTGCGATAGGTACGGGCCTTGACCGCGGCGCGGATACGGCTGCGCTCGGGCGGTACCGGAGAACCAGGTACCGAGCGCCCTCGCTCGGGAGTGGTCAGGGCCATGGGTCTCCGTTCATCGATCGGTCCGCCATCGCTGCGCCCGGTGAGAGAGGGCCGGCGGCCCGTATCAGTCTCCGCCGCCCCACAGTTCATATCGCGTGTTGTGACGATTAGGCGGCACCCGGGTCGACCGGGTCAGGGCCGAAGACCCGCTTTTGGCCCCTATATGCAGGTCTTATGCGCTTTGGCGACGGTGACGCGCAGGTGAACGTGGTCGGAATCACACCGTCGCTTGACCTCCCTTTCAGGCGAATTGCCCCCTCAAGACAGCTGCGAGATCGCCGCGATTGTCCACGACGATCTCGGCCAGTCCCGAGCCACCGGGCGAGCTCCCCGAGTTCGGTGCCCAACGCCGCCGCCACCGCGTGATGGTCGGCGCCGGACTCGGCGAACGCTCCCTTCACGTGCAGCGTCGGGACGCCCCGGGCCCGGTCGGCCTTCAGATCCACCCGACCGACGAGGGTGTCGCCCAACAAGAACGGCAGGACGTAGTAGCCGAAGACGCGCTTGGCCGGCGGTGTGTAGATCTCGATGCGGTAATCGAAGTCGAAGAGCCGCAGGGCCCGGCTGCGCTCCCAGACGACCGGGTCGAACGGCGTGAGCAACGCAGCCGCCTCGACCCGCCGCGGGACGACCACACCGGGCCGTAGGTACGCCGGCTGCTTCCACCCCTCCACCGGCGTCTCCAGCAACTCCCCCGCCGCAACGAGCTCGGCCAGCACCGGCCGGGCAGCCGGAACCTTCATCCGGAAGTAGTCGGCAAGATCGCCCAGGGTGGCGACGCCGAGCGCCTCGGCAGCGTGGATCAGCAATTGCGCGCGGGCCTCGTCCTCCGGCGGCGTGGGCGCGTCCAGGACGGCTGCCGGGAGCACCCGCTCGGGGACGTCGTACAGCCGCTCGAAGGACGAGCGCCGGCTCGCGACATGCAGCTGGCCCGTAACGAACAGCCACTCCAGCGCGCGCTTCTCCTCCGACCAGTCCCACATCTGTCCGGGCGTGCGCTCCCGCGGCTTGCTCACTTCGCTCGCCGACAACGGGCCCTCACGGCGCACCCGCTCGAGCAAATCGGCGACGAGCTCGGGACGCTCCCGGGCGATGCGCGACGGGCCGCCCCAGATGCCTTCGTGGTTGCGTGCGCGCGCCTTGCGCCAACGCAGCAGCGGCTCGTACTCGACCGGCATGAGCGACGCTTCGTGGGCCCACGTCTCGAAGAAGTGCCGCTCGCCACGCGACGGCCAGGCGAGCGTGTCGAGCGCCGCCCGGTCGTACGGCCCGAGCCGGCTGAACAGCGGCAGATAGTGGCTGCGCACCAGCACGCTGACCGAATCGATCTGCAGCAGATGCAGCCGATCCACGGTCGCGCGCAAGTGGCGAGCGCTCGGCGCCCCAGGGCGTGAACGGATGAAACCTTGCGCCGCGAGGGCGACCCGGCGGGCCTGCCCGCACGACAGCCCACCGGTTGCGCGCACGTCGCGATCCTGCCCCACGCCGCTGACATTTCCCGCCGGCCGTCCGCGGTGGGGCGACGGCGAGCGGTCCTCGTTCAACGGCATCCGGACCACCACTGCGCCGAGCGGATCTTTCGCGGTGCAGCTGCGCCCGGTCGGCCGTCCCGGTGCTGACGTGATCCGCATCAAGGCCACGTTCGCGGGTCACGCCTGCACCGGATCAGTGACGGTCGAGATAGCTCAAGAAGGCAAGCTGGTCCGGTGACGTTTGATCCGGGCCGGCTGCTGCCCGTCGCCGACCGGCTGCGCGATCTCTTTCGTGAAGCCGGCTACACCGTCGCCGGGGTGGATGCGCGACTCGGGCCGCTCGCCACCGCGGCGATGGGACGCGACGACCCCGTTCCGGCCCTCGCCGCCGCGTCCGGTGACGGCAGGCTGGACGTGCTCATCCGGCTCTTCCTGCTCGACCGGGAGGAACGTGAGTCCACGGCCGCGTTCCTGCCGCCGGAAGTCCTCGAAAGCGCCGGGGCCGGCCGGGTCCGAGCGGCACTGGACCTGCGCCCGCACGAGGACGACTGGTGGCTCGCCTCGGACATCGAACGGCTCCACCCACCGCCGGCCGACCACGTCATCGGCATCGGTGCCGCGTCGACCACGCTCATCGAGGCGACCCTTCGCCACCGCATGTCCGCGGCCTTGGACGTCGGCACCGGATCAGGAGTGCAGGCGCTGCATCTGCTACGCCACAGCGCCAGTGTCACGGCGACGGATGCGCTGCCGCGCGCCATCGCGATGGCCCGGCTTTCCTTTGCCCTCAGCGGCGTCCAGCCGGACGCCGTGGAGCTGCTCTGCGGCGATCTGCTCGAACCCGTGGCGGGTCGCGAGTTCGACCTCATCGTCAGCAATCCGCCTTTCGTGCTGGCGCCGCCCGACAGCGACGGGCTGCTGTATCGCGACGCGCCAGGCGGCGAGAGCGGGCTTGCCCGGCTGCTGCGAGATGCTTCAGCCGCGTTGGCGCCCGGTGGGGTGGCCCAGGTGCTGACGTCCTGGGTGGTCGGCAGCGCCGCCGACTGGCGCGCCCGCCCGGCAGAGATGATCCCGGGCGGCGTCGACGCCCTGGTGCTGCTGCGCGAGGTGCTCGATCCGGCGGAACACGTGGCGCTCTGGCGTGACAAGGACGAGCCCGAGCCGCAGGCGACGGCGCGCTCCCTGCGCTGGCTCGAGCACATTGCGACGCTCGGCGCCGATGGCATCGCGTACGGGCTGGTGGTGCTCCGTCGCACCGACGCACCGCCGCGGGTTCGCGCGTTCGACCTCCGCACTGAAGCGAGGAGTCCGAACGCCGAACGCATCGGCGGCTGGCTCGATCGCACCCGCGAGCATCGGGACCCCGAGGCGCTCTCCGGCGCGCACCTGCGAATGGTGTCGGATGCCCGCCTCATCGAAGAGTCCGAACGGCACAGCGACGACTGGGCGGTCACCAGCCGGCGCGTCATGTGCGCCGAGGCGCTACCGGAGACGGTCGGCGTGGATCCGATCACGTCCGCGTTGATGGCCGGCTGCGATGGCCGGCTGCCCCTGTCCGCTATCACCGAATTGCTGGCGACGGCTGCCGAGATCGACCCGGCTCAGGTGCATCGCGTCGCAGCCCGGCTCGTCGAAACCGGCCACCTCACCGTCGCCGGCTGAAGCATCCGGTCATGCCGGTTCGATCCCCCACTCGAGCTCCACCGACGCGCCGGGATCGAGCCACACCAGGCCCTCGCCGGTCGCCAGCGCATTCGGTGGGCAGGTCATCGGCTCGACCGCGAGCCCGCGGCGCCGGGCGTCCGGCGAGAGCGTGTCGCCGGTGAAGACCTGCAAGTAGTCGAACCCGGGGCCGGCCCAGATGCGTGCGCCACTCACGGAAACCCGGGCGAGCTCACCGACTCCGCGCTGGACGTCGGTGAAGGCGTCATCGAGCACCTGCGCGCCGATCCGCCGACCGCTCCGGAAATCCGTCTCCGTGCCGGAAACCGGTTCACGACCCACCGGGATGCCGCCGTCGAGCGGCAGCCTGGTCTCCGCTGGAATCGTGAGCTCCAACCCGTCGACGAGACCCTCCTCGGCGGAGGCCGCCGAGAGGTACGGATGAAACCCGAGCCCGAACGGCGCCGGTCGCGTCGACTCGTTGCGAACCGTCGTCGTCACCGTCAAGCCACCCGCGCTCAGCCGGTAGTCGATACGGACCGCCAGCCGGAACGGGTACCCCGGCTGCGGCATGAGGACGTGCGATGCCGTCGCCGCCGCCTCGCCCGCAGGCTGCACATCCCACGCCGCCCAGCGCACCAGCCCGTGGATGGCGTTGCCGGCGCCGCCTTCGGACAGCGGGAGCTGGCGGGTCTCGCCGTCGTCATTCCAGCGACCGCCGGCGAGCCGGTTCGGCCACGGGAAGAGCACCTGTCCGCGGCCCCCCGAAGCCAGCTCGGTCTCGGCATAGCCGTCGACGACCGCACGGCCGTCGGCCACGTAGGTGCGCAGCCCACCGCCGTTCTCGACCACCACCGCGCGCTGCTCGCCGTGGCGCAGTTCGACCTGGCGTCCGCTCGGAGCCTGGACGATCATCGGACGACCTCCTCGTAGACAGCCACCACCTGGCGCGCCGCGGCGGACCAGGAAAACCTCGCACGTACCTGTCCCAGCGCGTTCTCGGAACGTTTCGCCCGCTCGCCGGCGGCGTCCGGGCCGGTCGTGGCTTCGGCCAGCGCCTGCGCGAGCGACGCCTCGTCGTCGGGGGCGACCAGCCAGCCGTTCGGCGCGCCGGCCACGTCGTTGACGAACGACAGGGGGCCCCCGGAGGCCGCCGCGATCACGGGGAGGCCACACGCCATCGCCTCGATGAACACCTGACCGAAAGCCTCTCCGACCGATGGCGAGACGAAGACATCGGCACACCCGAGGCCCGTCGGCAGCTCCTCGTGACCGTGCCAGCCGGTGAAGAACACGCCGTCGATGCCTTCCGCGCGCACCACCGAGACCGGATGCTCGCCTTCGAACTCGACCGGAAAGCCGCCCCAGATGAGCAGCGGTGCGCGCAGGCCGTACTCGCGCCGAGCCCGCCCGTACGCGCGCAGCAGCAGGGGTACCCGCTTCTGCTCGGTGAAGCGCCCGACGAAGATCAGCACCGGCACCGCTGGATCGGCGAACGGGGCGAGCTCGGCCTCGGTGTAACGCACCGAACCGATCACCCCCGACTCGTCCCATCCGCGTGGCTCGTCGACGAGCCATTCGCGCAACAAGCGCAAGCGCTCCTCGGGCGAGGGATGGTGCGGGCGGAAGCGCTGCTGATCCACGCCAGGCGCCTCGATCGTGATGTGGTCGGCGGGAACGTCGAACAGCGCCAGGGTTCGGGTCTTGTCGGTGGGTGAATCGACGATGACGTGATCGGCCCGCGCCGCCCACGTGCGCATGCGATCGGCCCATTGCGCGGCGTACCGCCAGCGCGCGGCCACCGGGTCGGCGCGCTCGATGACCTCGAGCATGTTCATTTCCGTGCCGTGCAAGGTGACGACGAGCGGGAGGTCGGGCCGCAACCGGTACACGGCCTCGCTGATCGGCGTGAGGTGGTGCAGGTGCGCCACCCGCGCCCTCTCCAGGCCGCCCGAGACGAGGGCCCGCGACCAGGCGGCAACCTGACGCTCGAAGTCGGCGTCGTCGACATCGGCGTAGACGCGGTCGGGCGCGCCCTCGCGGTCCTCGTACGAGGGATGCAACGGAACGTCCGCGGCGAAAGGATCACCGCCGGACCGCCACGAATCCATCGCTGCCGAGTAATCGACCGCCGTCACCGGCAACGGCGCGAAGAACTGGGGCGCGTAGCCGTCGTCACCCGGACCCCCGAGCGAGCCGGTGACGAGCGAAAGGGGCCAGCCGGCACGGACGATTTCGGGAGCGAGGTAGCGCACCACCTGCGCGGAGCCGCCGCGCGGCCAGAACTGGAGAGCCATCACGACATCGGGGCGCGCAGAAGCCGGCACGTCGCCGATGATCGCAGCAAGCCGCCGCTCCTCGGCGCCTATCCTGCATCTATGGCACGGCGGCTGTCCCAGGAGGATCTGGCCCTTGTCGTCAAGCGCGCGGCGGAGTTGCATCTGGCCGGCGCCGGACAGCCGGACGCGATGCTCGACGAGGAAGCCGTCCTTGCGGTCCTGCAGGAGGCCGGGGTCTCGAAAGACGCTGCCGGGCAGGCACTGTCGGAGTGGCGGCGCGGCAGCCTGGAGCACGGGGTCACGCTCCCCGCTCCGATGCCGGCCAGCGCGATGGATCCGAGTGCGGCGGTCGCCCGCCGTTTGCCGATACCGGCTGAGCGGGTCGCCGACGTGCTCGACCGGGCGCTCAGCCGTCACCTGTTCATGCGGGGCCGGCGCAGCGGCCTGGGCGGGGAGTGGCTGCCGCGTCAGGGGATGCTGGCGAGTGTGCGGCGCGGGATCGACTTCCGCGGCGCTCTGCTGCTCAAAGACCTCAACCGGATTCGCGTCGACGTCGTCCCCGCCGGCGACGATGCCAGCCGGGTCACCCTGACCGCCGACATCACCAGCTACCGCAGCCGGCTGGTCGGCGTCCTGGTCGGGGTTCCCGCACTGGCAGCGATCGGCTTCGGGATCGGCGGCCTCGCCGAAGGCTCGCTCGAGCTCGGCCTCATCGGCACCCCGCTGGCCGCTCTGACTGCGGGCGGTGGCTACCAGGGTGCCGCCCACTTGCTGGAGCAGCAGCGCGAAAAGACCCGAGAAGCCCTCGACATTTTTCTCGACCGGCTGAACTGACCGCGATTAATTCTGTCGCACCCCGGCGTCAGGATTGAGAGCGTTGGTGAACCTGCCCCATCCCGTCCATTTTCCGCCCGCTTCGACACCTCTGCGCGGCGGGAGCAGCCGGGCACCACACGCACGGCGCCCGACACCGGCTTAAGGAGATCAGGTGAGTAGTTCGGCGGCAGTGCTCGTCGACGATGTCTGGAAAGCGTTCGGCAAGCCTCCCAAGGCGGTGCAGGCCCTGCGCGGCATCAGTCTCGAGGTTCCCCGCGGGGAGGTGCTCGGCCTGCTCGGGCCCAACGGCTCCGGGAAGACGACGGCGGTCCGCGTGCTCACGACGCTGATCCAGCCGGACAAGGGTCGCGCCGAGATCGAGGGGATCGACGTCGTGCGCTCCCCCGGCGAGGTCCGCAAGATGATCGGCCTCGCCGGCCAGTTCGCCGCGGTCGACGAAAACCTCACCGGTCGCGAAAACATCGAACTGGTGGGGCGGCTGTATCACCTCGGCACCAAGCAGGCCCGGCGGCGGGCCGGCGACGTGCTGGAGCGGCTGCGGCTGACCGATGCGGCCGACCGGCCGGTGCGCACGTACTCGGGCGGCATGCGGCGCCGGCTCGACCTCGGCGCGAGCCTGGTGGCGCAGCCGAAGGTGCTGCTGCTCGATGAGCCCACCACCGGTCTCGACCCGCGTAGCCGGGCCGAGCTGTGGGACTTCATCCGCGACCTGGTGAGCGACGGCGCGTCCGTGCTGCTGACGACCCAGTACCTGGAGGAGGCCGACCAGCTCGCCGACGGCATCGTCGTGCTCGACCACGGGAGCGTCATCGCCCGTGGCACCAGCCAGGAGCTGAAGGATTCCATCGGCGGCGACGTGCTCGCCGTGCGGGTCACTCCCGACAAGGCCGATCGGGCCATGGCTGCGCTGTCCGGGCTCGGCCACGGCGAGGTGCACAGCGACGGCGAGCCCGGCGCACTCGTGGTGCCGGCCGGCCAGGAAGGTCCCGCCCTGCTCACCGAGCTGGTCCGCCGGCTCGACGCGGCCGCGGTACCGATCGAGGCGCTGGAGCTGCGCCGGCCGAGCCTGGACGACGTGTTCCTCAGCCTCACCGGCCGCACCGCGAGCGACGAGTCCGGCCCCGCGGACGTCGACGAGGCAGCCGCCCAGCTGACCAACGAAGCCACTGTGAAGGAGCTCGCGTGAGTATGCCCTGGGTCGTGCAGGACTCGGCCATCCTCGCCAAGCGTTACCTGCTGCGCTACGTGCGGGTACCGGCGTTCATCGTCTTCACGGCGATCCAGCCGGTGATGTTCGTGCTGCTCTTCCGCTACGTCTTCGGGGGCGCCATCAAGGTGCCGAACGGCAGCTACGTCGACTACCTGCTGCCCGGCATCATCGTCCAGACCGCGAGCTTCACCTGCTTCGGTACGGCGATCGGGCTGGCCGACGACCTGAAGAACGGCTTGGTCGAGCGCTTCCGCTCGCTGCCGATGAGCCGCTCCGCCGTGCTGCTCGGGCGGCTCGGGGCAGACACGGTGCACGGGCTGTTCAGCGTCCTGCTGATGATCGCCGTCGGCTACGCCGTGGGCTTCCGGATCCACACCAACTTCTTCGCTGCCCTGCTGCTGGTGCTCATCGCCGTCGCTTTCGGCGTGGCCATCTGCACCGTGGCCGCGTTCATCGGGCTGAGCATCCGTGACCCGGAGACGGTGCAGTCCGCCGGCCTGATCTGGCTGTTCCCGCTGACGTTCGCGAGCGCAGCTTTCGTGCCGGTGGCATCGATGCCGGGTTGGCTGCAGGCGTTTGCGAAGGTCAACCCGGTCACGGTCATCTGCAACGTGCTGCGCGACCTCACGCTCGGCGGCCCGACCATCGTGCATTTCGCGCAGTCGGTGGCGTGGATCGCCGGGATCTCCCTCGTCTTCGTGCCACTGGCGGCTCGGGCCTATCGCCGGGCGGTCTGATGCGGAGGAAGGGCATGTTTCCCTTCCTGGACGATCTTGAATTCGCAGGGTGCAATGGGGGCATGTCCGCCGCCGCACCGGAGATCCCGGAGATGTCGCCGGACGTCCAGGCCCAGCTCACAGAACGCCATCACGTCCACCGCAAGGTCAGCGGCGGGTGGCTGCGCGCTGCCGTGTTCGGCGCCATGGACGGACTGGTGACGAACAGCAGCCTGATCGCCGGCGTCGGCGGCGGCGGGGCCTCGCACCACTTCCTCGTCGTCAGCGGCCTGGCGGGCCTCATCGCCGGAGCGTTCAGCATGGCGGCCGGTGAGTGGACCAGTGTCCACGCGCAGAACGGAATGGTGGCCCGGGAGCTCGCCTCGGAACGCCGTGAGCTCGTGCGCCGCCCCGAGGCGGAGAAGCTCGAGCTGGCGCACATGCTCATGCACCATGGCCTGTCGCTGGAGACGGCGACCGCGGCGGCTGACGAGATCGCCGCCGACACCGATCTCGCATTGCGCTTCCACGCCCGTGAGGAGTTGGGTGTCGATCCCGAGGAGCTTCCGTCGGCGCGGGTCGCAGCCGGCACCAGCTTCCTGGCGTTCGCTTTCGGCGCCCTCATCCCACTCGTGCCGATCCTGTTCGGCGCCACGAACCTGTGGCTCGCGCTCGCCTGCGCGGCGGTGGCGGCAGTGGTCGGCGGAGCGGTGGTCTCGCGGCTGACGAACGAGCGTCCGATCCGCGGGGCGCTCACCCAGCTGCTGATGGTGGCCGCAGCCACCGCAGCCACGTACGGGTTGGGTCACCTCATCGGTTCCGCGGTCAACTAGCCGCGGGTCGTAACGAGCTGTCTGCCACCGGCCGATTACCCTCTGTTGACGTGAAGGCCCGGACCGAAGCCGCGCTCGCCCGACGCCTGGCCCGCGAGCAGGCCGAGCAACGCCTGCCCTCGGTCGTCGCCGGGCTGATCCGGGGCGGCGAACTCGTCTGGTCGGCGGGCGCCGGGAGCATCGCCGGCGAACCGGCCGACGTCCAGTATCGCTGCGGGTCGATCACCAAGACGTTCGTGGCGGTCCAGGTGATGCGCCTTCGCGACGCGGGAGCCCTCGACCTCGACGATCCGCTCGAGCGCCACCTGCCGGGTGCCTTCGACGGGGTGACCGTCGCCCAGCTGCTGTCGCACTCGTCCGGGCTGCGTGCCGAGACGGCCGGGCCGTGGTGGGAGCGCACGACGGGCGGCAGCTTCGACGATCTCGTCGCCGCTTCGCTGCATCCGGCGCAGGTGACCCCTGGGAAAGGTCCCGTGCGCCTGACCCGCCCGGGACAGCGCTTTCACTACACCAACGTCGGGTTCGGAGTGCTCGGCGAACTGGTGGCCCGGCTGCGCGGGATGCCCTGGGCCGAGGCGCTCGCCGCGGACGTGCTCGGCCCCTTGGGGCTGTCGCGCACCACGCTGCGGCCCGAGCCGGCGCACGCCACCGGCTACGCCGTCCATCCTTTCGCCGATCTGCTGCTCGTCGAACCCGAGCACGACGCCGGCGCGATGGCCCCCGCAGGCCAGCTGTGGACCACCGTCGCCGACCTGGCCCGCTGGACGGCCTTCCTGCGTGACGGTGGCGAGGTGCTCTCGGCGGCGACGCTGCAGGAGATGCGCGAGCCGCTGGCCTGGGACGACCGGCGCGGCGCGCCCTGGACCGGTGCTTACGGGCTAGGGCTTCAGGTCTGGAACGCCGATGGTGAGCGCACCTTCGGCCACGGCGGGTCGATGCCGGGCTTTCTCGCCGTCATCCGCATGGAGCCGGCCAGCGGAGACGGCGCCGTCATCATGGCCAATGCCACGTCGGGCCTGCGGCCCACGCTCGCCGAGGAACTCTCTCGCCTGCTGGCCGAGCACGAACCGCTGCCGGTGGCTGGCTGGGCGCCGGCTCCACCACCCGAGGGCACGCTTGCCGCTCTGGGCCGCTGGTTCTGGGGCACCTCGGCCTTCACGTTGCGAGCGATCGGATCGGCGGAACTCGCTCTCGACGCTGATCCTCCCGGCGGGAGGTCGGCGCGCTTCCTCCGTGGCCGTGACGGCAGCTGGATCGGTCAGGACGGCTATTTCGCGGGCGAGACGTTACGCATCGGCGGAGGCACCGGAGGCGACGCGACCGGCAGCGCGCCGGCGGCCTTGGAGATCGCCTCGTTCGTCTTCACGCGAACGCCCTATGACCCGCAGGCCGGCGTCCCGGGAGGCGTCGATCCGCGGGGCTGGCACGCTCCGGCCGCCGCCGATCCGCTTACCTGACGTACCGGTAGCTGGGCAGTCCAGGGCTGTCCCCCGTCGGCGTCGCCACGCGTACGTAGGCGACTCCGGCCGGGTAGTTGGGAGTGCGGAACGCGAGGTGCTTGTGGTCAGCGCTCACCGCCGTCGGCACCACGCTGTGCGCGCCGATGCTCACGATGCCGTTGGCCAGGTTGGTGCCGGTGATCGTGACCGTTTGCCCACCGCGGATCGATCCGGCGGAAGGGGTCATCGCCGTGATCGTGGGCCGGTTCGCCGCGGTCGTGGAGACGAAACCGCCGGCCGTCTCGGCTTCGTAGGAGTACCGGGAGATGTAGTTCCAGTCGAGGATCCCGTAGCCCGCGTTACCCCAGTACGGTCCCCACGAGTTCATGATCTTCACGCCGCGGCTGTCGTAACCCACGGCCAGCACCTCGTGCAGCCCGAGCATGCGGCCGAGGTTTCCGGCCGAGGAGATGACCGCGCTGCCGCTGGCCCATTCGAAGCGGCCGAAGACGCCGATCGTGAGGGCCACCGGACGCCCGCTCGCCAGGGTCTGCTTCAGCTTGGCGACCGCGAGCGCGCCCGGCGAGCCGAACGTGTTGTAGAGCGTCACCCATCCGGTGATCCGGTTGGCGATGGCAGCCGACTTCTCCGCCGCCGTCGGCTTGTGCCTCCAGTCGAAGTAGGACCAGTACGACCCGCCGTGGCCCGGCGCGTACCTCGCAGTCGTGTCGATGCCCTGGGTACGCAGCAGTTCGAGCACGGCCGCCGGGGAGGCACCCGTGTCGCGCGGGGTGGTCAGCTGCGAGTAGGCGTACATGGGAGCGAACGGAGCTCCGACGTGGCCCTGGCTGTTCGCGAACCAGCCGAGCATGCCGTAGCCGATAGCCCACGCGGCACAGGAGTTGACCGATCCCTGATCGGCGACCCTGGGGTCGAAACGGGAGAGGTCCACCGCGGCCGGGACCGCCGTCGACGTCGTGGCCAGTACCGACAATGCCGTCCTCCCGATCGCCGGCGCGGACGTCTGGCCGGGCGAGCGCGTCACGCCCATGCCGTGCAGCGGCGACGTCGGGGAGACGGGGGGTGCTGACGTGACGGGAGGTACAGCGGCGGCGACGGGCGCTGCGGTCGAAACGGCGCCGGCACAGAGCGCGGCGAGCGCCGCAACGGCGGCGCGGCGCAACCGCCAACGGCTCGTCCCCATGCGCTGACCCCCCGGAAAAGACGTCATTTCGCGTCCTCTTGGTCATCGGCGGGGCCGGCCGCGAAGCCGTTGCTCCATTCGGGTAGCAGTTAGCGTCGGCACCTGGAGACGCAGGCACGGCGGTGATGACGGAAGGTGCAGCGCGCTCGGTGGGCTCAGTCGTACGGTCGTTGGATCTCGTCTTCGGACTTGCCGCCGCTCGGAGCCGACACCGGGACGCCGGGACGCTGGGGTGACTGGCGTGCCGGTTATGCGGCGGCTGAACGCGACGTGCTGCAAGCCGCGGAAACCCAAGTACGGCAGGCACTTTCGCGCTACGGAGGCGCGCCCGATCGGTTCGGGCTGATCCACGCCGACCTGCGGGCCGCCAACCTGCTGGTGGGTGACGACGGCGCTGATGGGACGAGCGGCCCCGTCACGGTCATCGATTTCGACGACTGCGGATATGCCTGGTTCCTCTACGACCTGGCCGCCTCGGGGTCGTTCCTCGAGCACCGGCCGGAGCTGCCTGATCTCGTCGGCGGCCGGCTGGAGGACGGCTCAGTTGGAACCTTGTCAGTTGGAACCTTGTCAGTTGGAACCTTGTCAGTTGGAACCACTGTGGTACGTGGTCCATGTGAGCGTGGACATCGCGCGCTGCCCCAGCGCGTTCGGGTGGAAGTAGTCGTACGGGCTCAGCTGCGAGAGCTGGAACGGGTAGCGCCACAACGCACCGCCATCCCAGCGGCAGCCGGCGTACTGCTTGCAGACCGAGGCGAGCGCGGCGTTGAACTTCGTGATCTGCAGACCGACGAAGTAGCGCCGCACCTGATCGGCGGGCGCCATCGACGTGGGATTGCTCAGCATGGACGGGCAGATCTGGCCGAGCTTCCAGATCAGCTGCGCCTTCTTGTTGTTGTGGGCCACCTGCCAGACGCGGTAGATGTTCGGGATCGAGGACAGGACGACCCGAGCGCCCGGCCGGCTGCCGAAGAAGAGCGCGAACGCCGACTCAACGGAGTTGGTGAAGCTCTCGACCGAGGTCATCTGGCCGACGGTCGGGGCGCAGGCGTCGTTCGCGCCGATGAGGACGGTGACCACGTCGGCCTGCTGCCAGACGGCGAGACCCATCTGCCCCCAGAGGTCGACCGCCTGCGCACCCACCTCGGCGTCGTTGTACGAGTGGCCCGCCAGGCCGTGATTCGTCGGCAGCAGGCGCTGATAGAGGCTGTCGGTGACCGGGTCGTTTCCGGTGGAGTAGGAGACCGCCGGGCAGTCCTTGAAGAAGCCGCACGCGTCGAACCCGCGCGCGATGGAATCGCCGGTCGACGCCATCGAGAAGATGGGCGCCGGCTGGCAACCGGAAAGCAGCGTCACCGCACCCAGGACCAGCGCCGCGATCAACGCGACGCCGCGTCGCGCGGGACGGGGCGCGAGCTTGGCGAAACGGCCGGAAGGCACCGACTCTCCTCTTCGCATCTGACGGTGATGCTGTTGCTACGATCCCCCATTTGCCGGCCATTAGCGCGCAGCGACGCGAGATCACACCCATTCGAGTGAACGCGGTTGCCGGCCGGCAAATGGGAAACGGTTCTTGGAGCGGGCACGTGACGGCCCAGCCACGCCGCGGACCGCGAAATTAGCCACCTCTCGACGATCTGTCCACATGCGGAGGATTCACAGCATGGCGCCGATTCCCACACTCACCCTCAACAACGGCCACACGATTCCCCAGCTCGGATTCGGGGTTTTCCAAGTTCCTCCTGACCAGGTCATCGAGCCGGTGGAAACCGCTCTTTCCGCCGGGTACCGGCTCATCGACACCGCAGCGGCCTACGGCAACGAAGCAGGCGTCGGCAAAGCCCTCGCCAACTCGGACATACCGCGCGATGAGCTTTTCGTCACAACCAAGCTCTGGAACAGCGATCACGGCTACGACAACGCGCTGCGCGCCTTCGACGAGAGCTTGCAGAAGCTGGGGCTCGACTTCGTCGACCTGTACCTGATCCACTGGCCGATGCCCTCTCGCCGCGACCAGGTCGACACCTGGCGCGCGCTCGAGAAGGTCTACGCCGAGGGCCGCGCCCGATCCATCGGCGTGTCCAACTTCACGATCCACGACCTGAACCGGCTGCGGTCCCAAGCGACCGTCGTTCCGGCGGTCAACCAGATCGAGCTGCACCCCCGCTTCCCGCAGGACGAGCTGCGCGCCTACCACGGCGAGCACCAGATCGCGACCGAAGCCTGGAGCCCCATCGGCCAGGGCCAGGGGCTGCTCGAGGATCCGACGGTCCGCTCCGTGGCAGAGGCGCACGGCAAGACCGCGGCTCAGGTCGTGCTGCGCTGGCACCTGCAGCTGGGCAACGTGGCGATCCCGAAATCCGTGACGCCCGAGCGCATTCGGCAAAACCTCGAGGTGACCGACTTCGAACTCGACGACGGCGAGATGGCCGTGCTCACCGGGATGTCGAGCCAGGAAGGCGCCGGCCGGATCGGGCCCGACCCGGCCCACTTCAACGCCACCTGAGCATCACCTCGGGCGTAGCGGCTTCCCGCTCCGGCTCGGCTCACCCGGGCAGGCACGTGGCAGCCTGAGGGGATGACCGGCACGCTGTTGCAGCAGCTACCGGAGCTCATGCTGCGCGACGAGCACCGGCTGCGGCGGCGGCTCCAGCAGGCGAAGAGTGAAGGTGAGCGCGCTGCCGTCGCCGGGGCCGTAGCGGCTGCCCGCGCTCGCGTCGAGGCTCGCCGGGCGGCGGTGCCACAGGTCACCTACCCGGCGCAGCTGCCGATCGCGTCGCGCCTCGACGACGTGCGCGCGGCCATTCGCGACCACCAGGTCGTCGTCGTCGCGGGTGAGACCGGATCGGGCAAGACCACCCAGCTCCCGAAGATCTGCTTGGAGCTCGGGCTCGGGGTGCGCGGACTCATCGGCCATACCCAGCCACGCCGCATCGCTGCCCGTACCGTCGCCGACCGCATCGCGGAGGAGCTCGGCGGCGAGCTCGGCGACGTCGTCGGCTATCAGGTGCGCTTCAACGCCACGCTCAGCGACCGGACGCTCGTCAAGATCATGACGGACGGCATCCTGCTGACCGAGATCGCGCACGACCGGCTGCTGCGCCGCTACGACACGATCATCATCGACGAGGCGCACGAGCGCAGCATCAACATCGACCTGCTGCTGGGCTACCTGGCACAGCTGCTGCCCCGCCGGCCGGATCTGAAGGTGATCGTCACGTCGGCGACCATCGACACCGAGCGTTTCGCGGCCCATTTCGCCGGCTGCCTCGGACCGGAGAAGACCGTTCCGATCATCGAGGTGTCGGGCCGCATGTACCCGGTCGAGCTGCGCTACCGCCCGCTCGACCGGGAAGGCAATCCTGCCGGCCGCGAGCTCGACCAGCCACAGGCGATCGTCGAGGCGGTACGCGAACTGTCCGCCGAGGGGCCCGGGGACATCCTCGTCTTCTGTTCCGGCGAGCGCGAGATCCGCGACGCCGCCGACGCTTTGGGACGCGCCAAGGGCTCTGCCCGGCTGGCGGATGAGGTCGTCCCGCTGTACGCCCGGCTGTCGGTGGCCGAGCAGCATCGCGTGTTCGCCCCGCATCCGGGCCGGCGCGTAGTGCTCGCCACCAACGTCGCGGAGACGTCGCTGACGGTGCCCGGCATCCGCTACGTCATCGACACCGGCAACGCCCGGATCTCGCGGTACAGCTTCCGCACCAAGGTTCAGCGGCTGCCGATCGAGCGCGTGTCACAGGCGTCAGCCCTGCAGCGCGCCGGCCGGTGCGGGCGGCTCGCGAACGGCATCTGCATTCGCCTTTATTCGCAGGAGGATCACGACAGCCGGCCACCGTTCACCGATCCGGAGATCACCCGAACCAACCTCGCGTCGGTGCTGCTGCAGATGGCCGCTCTGGGACTCGGTGATCCGGGTGAGGTCGAGGACTTCCCGTTTGTCGACGCGCCCGATAGGCGCGGCATCCGCGACGGGCTGGCGCTGCTGCACGAGCTCGGTGCGCTCACCCGGCCGAGTGGTGGCGGGCACGCGAAACTCACCCCGGTCGGGCGTCAGCTCACCCAGCTGCCGATCGACCCGCGGCTGGGACGGATGGTGCTCGAGGCGGGCCGGCTGGGGTGCCTTCCCGAGGTCATCGTCGTTGTTGCGGCCCTGTCGATCCAAGACCCGCGGGAGCGCCCCACCGATCGCCAGCAGGCGGCCGACGAAAGCCATGCCCGCTTCGCGGATCCCACGTCGGACTTCCTCGGAATGCTCAACCTGTGGCGTCATCTCACCGAGCAGCAGCGCAGCAGATCGTCGAGCAGCTTCCGGCGCATGTGCGCAGCAGAGTTCCTGCACTACCTGCGCGTGCGTGAGTGGCAGGACCTGGTGACCCAGCTCCGCAACGCCGCGGAAGGCCTGCAGTTACCGGGAGCCACGGCACACCTCGCGCCGTCGGCACCGGGCGACGCGGTGCATCAGGCGTTGCTGGCCGGGCTGCTTTCGCATGTCGGTATGCGCGACGGTGAGCGCCGCGAATACCTGGGCGCTCGCGGCACGAGGTTCGCCGTCTTCCCGGGCTCCGCTCTCGTGAAGAAGCCGCCGCGCTGGGTGGTGGCCGCGGAACTCGTCGAGACGTCGCGGCTGTGGGCCCGGGTGGTCGCCCGCATCGAACCGGAGTGGGCGCTGCCGCTCGCCGAGCACCTCATCACCCGCACCTACAGCGAGCCGCATTGGGAGAAACGGCGAGGGCAGGTGATGGCGTACGAACGGGTCACGCTGTACGGCCTTCCGGTCGTCAACGGCCGCAAGGTCGGCTACGGCCAGATCGACCCGGCCCTGTCGCGGGAACTTTTCATCCGGCGCGCGCTCGTCGAGGGCGAGTGGCGCACCCACCACGCGTTCTTCGCGGCGAACCAGCGACTGCGCGAGGATGTCGAGGAAGTCGAGCATCGTGCCCGCCGCCGGGATCTGGTGGTCGACGACGAATCGCTCTTCGAGTTCTACGACAAGCGCATCGCACCGGAGGTGGTGTCCGGCGCCCACTTCGACAGCTGGTGGAAGCGCGCCCGCCGCCGCGATCCGGACCTGCTGACGCTGACGCCCGAGGCCTTGCTCGCAAGTGGCGACGGCGTCGACGAGGAGGCCTATCCCGACGAGATCGCCCGTGATTACGGGCGTTTCCCGCTCAGCTACACCTACGAACCGGGCACCGACGAGGACGGGTTGACCGTGCACGTGCCGCTGGCGCTGCTGCCGAAAGTGGCTGCCGGTGGAGATGACGAGCTGCGCTGGCAGGTACCGGGACGGAGGCAGGAGCTGATCGTCGCGCTGCTGCGCTCGCTGCCGAAGACGCTGCGGCGCAGCTTCACCCCGCCGACCACGGTGGCGGCCGACGTCCTCGCCGACCTCGATCCGGCGCAACCACTCCTCGACGAGCTCGGGCGCGCCCTGCGCCGCCGCACAGGTGTCACGGTGCCGCGCGAAGCCTGGCAGCTCGACAAGGTTCCCGCTGATCTGCGGCCCACGTTCGCCGTGGAGGACGGCGGCGAAGTGGTGGCCACGGGCAAGGACCTCAGCGAACTCCGGACCCGGCTCGCAGCTCGCGTGCAAGCGGCCGTCGCGCAGGCGGGCGAGGGCTTGGAACGATCGGGCCTGACGAGCTGGCCTGGCGGCACCCTCCCGCGCACGGTCAGCCGGGAGGTCGCGAACGGTGTCGTCACCGGTTATCCGGCGCTGGTCGACCAGGGCACGGCGGTGGACCTTCGGATACTGGCGTCCGAAGCCGAGCAGCAGCGGTCCATGTGGGCGGGCACCCGGCGGCTGCTCATGCTGACGACCCCGTCGCCGGTCAAGGCCATCACCTCACGGCTCGGCACGCGGGCCAAGCTGGTGCTGTCGGCGCACCCGTACGCGAGCGTGGCTGCGCTGCTGAGCGACTGCCACACGGCGGCGGTCGATCAGCTCATGTCGTCCGGCGGCGGGCCGGTCTGGGACGAGCCGTCATGGGAGCACCTTTCGGCGGCCGTGCGCTCGGGGGTATCGGCTGCGACCGAAGCCAACGCGCATCAGGTCGAGGAGATCGTCGCCGGCGCGGCCGACGTCCTCGCGATCCTGGGCCGCCCGGCACCAGCGGCAGTCTCGGAGGCGCAGGCCGATGTACGGGCCCAGCTTGCGGCGTTGGTGGGGCCGGGCTTCGTCACGCGGGCCGGGGCGGATCGCCTTCCGGATCTGCGGCGCTACGTGCGCGCGATGAGGCGACGGCTCGATCAGGTCGGGTCCGACCCGCAGCGCGACCGGGTGCGGATGAACGAGATCCACGAACTCACCACGGCAGCCGAGAAGGCAACGCCTGCGGTGGCGGAGCAGGCGCGCTGGCTGATCGAGGAGCTTCGGGTGAGCCTGTTCGCACAGTCGCTGGGCACCCGGCAACCCGTTTCGGTGCAGCGCATCTGGCGGCTGCTCGACGCTTGAGCGTGGGGCGGTCAGGCGACGTTGGCGAGTTCGCTGCCGCGGGCCGGTTCAGTCATGCGCTCAGCGGCCGTGTCGGCTGTGGACCGCGCCCACGTACCCGTGGTCACGACTCCCAGCATCAGGACGCCGAGCGCGCAGCCGGCGAGGATCCACCAGCCGATGTGGCTGGCGGGGGTGAATCCGGTGCGGAAATTTCCGATGACCCGAGCCGTGACGGCCGACCCGATCACGGCCACTCCGAGCGAGGAGCCGATCTGGCGGCTGGTCGACGCGAACGCTGCTGCAACGCCGGCCTGTTCGCGCGGCAGCCCGGAGACTGCCGTGTTGGTAATCGGCGCGTTCACCATCCCGAAGCCGAAACCGAAGATCGCGTAGGCGGAGAACAGCCACGCCACCGAGGTGTTCGCCTCGAGCCGCGTCAGCATCAGCGTGGCGACGGTCATCGCGATGCCGGCGGCCACGAGCGACGGGCGGGGTCCGTGGCTGCCGACGAGCCGCCCGGAGATCGGCGCGAAGATGAGCGTCATCCCGGCCATCGGCAGCGTGTACAACCCGGCGTGCAGAGCGGAAAGCCCTCGAACGTCCTGCAAATACAGGGTGTTCAGGAACAGGAAACCGCCGAGCGAGGCGAAGGCGAATACCGCGATCGCCGTCGCACCGCTGAACGGGGCGCTGCGGAACAGCCGCACCTCGACGAGCGGCTGGACGCGGCGGCGCTCGTACCCGATCAGGGCGACGAGGCAGGCGGCGCTGAAGACGAACAACCCGACGTTCTGCACCGAGGCGAAGCCCGCCTTCGGGCCCTCGATGATCGCGTAGGTCAGGCTGGCGAGGACGGCGATGACGAGCAGCTGGCCGACCGGATCGACCCGCCGCGGGCGATCAGCCTTCGACTCCGGGACGAAGCGCGCGCAGAGGATCACGGCCGTGATCCCGACCGGGATGTTGATCCAGAAGATCGAGCGCCAGCCGACCGACGCGACGAGGGCCCCGCCGATCACCGGTCCGAGCGCCATGCTGAGCCCGACGACCCCGCCCCACACGCCGATGGCGCGGGCGCGCTCGCGCGGCTCGGTGAACGTGTTGGTGATGATCGACATGGCGACCGGGTTCAGCATCGAGCCACCCACCGCCTGCACCATCCGGAACGCCACCAGCCACCCGAGGCCGGGAGCCAGGCTGCACAGCAGCGAGCCGGTCGTGAAGATCACCAGACCGGTCTGGAAGGTGCGGCGCCGTCCCACCCGGTCAGCGGTCGACCCCGCCAGCATCAGCAGGCTCGCCAGCACGACCGTGTAGGCATCGAGCGTCCACTGCAGCCCGGAAACCGAGGCGTGGAGATCGCTCTTGATCGACGGCAGCGCGATGTTCACGATCGTCACGTCGAGGCCGACGATGAACAGGCTCATGCAGCAGATGGCAAGCACGAGCATCCGCCGCTGGGGCGACAGCTCGGGCATGCGACCACTCAATCCTTGCTCTCTGGCAACCTTTTAGACACTACAACTTTGTTCGCCGCGCTCTCCATGTCTTTATGGCGCCGTCGCCCTCCTCACACCGGCCGCCCGTCTCCCCGCGGTTTGGCGCGAGCGGCAGGATGCAGCTGTGGTGAAGATGAGCCCGCAGCAGCGGCGGGCCCGGCTGGTTGCGCGCCAGCTGTTCGCCGCGCCCGAGCCCGACCCGGCGACGATCACGTCGGCGCTCGTGGCGCTGCACTCGACCGACCCGGCGTCGGTGCACCTCGCGGCGGCGGCGCGGGGTTGCCCGCCGCAGAGCGGGGCGCTGGACCGGGCCCTGTATGAGGACCGCTCGCTCGTGCGGATGCTGGGGATGCGCCGCACGATGTTCGTCGTCACGACAGACTTCGCGCCGGTTCTGCACGCCGCCGCCACCAGGGCCATCGCCGAGCGCGAGCGCACCAGGCTGATCGCGTTCATCGAGCAGGATGGCCTCGCCCGCGACGGCGCCACGTTCCTGACGCGGCTCGAAGAGGCCACCATGGACGCGCTCACTGAGCGGGGCGACGCCTACGGCACCGAGCTCGGTGCCGCGGTCCCCGGGCTCCGGCAGCAGATCCACATTGCCGGAGGCACGCAGAGCCTGACGACCCGGGTGCTTTTCGTGCTCGCGGCCGAGGGACGGATCGTGCGCGGCAAGCCGAAGGGATCCTGGATCAGCAGCCAGTACAGCTGGTCGGTCGCCCCGCAGCCGCCGCCGAGCGCGGAAGAGCTGCCGACGGCCGCCGCGCAGGTCGAGCTTGCCCGCGCTTACCTCGCCCGGTTCGGGCCGGCTACCCCGGCCGATGTGCAGTGGTGGACCGGCTGGACGGCGGGCGCGACGAAGAAGGCGCTCGCGCCGCTCGCCACCGTCGCCGTGGACGTCGGTGAGGCAGCGCCGGCGCTGGCCCTCGCCGACGATGACCTCGCCGCCGAGCCACGCAGATGCGGCGCCCGCCGCGCGGCTACTCCCCGCCCTCGACCCGACGGTCATGGGCTGGACCGGCCGCGACTTCTACCTCGATCCCGAACACCGCGACCACACGAGGGAGGCCGCGCTGTTCGACCGGTCCGGCAATCCGGGGCCGACGATCTGGTGGGACGGCCAGATCGTCGGAGGCTGGGCTCAGCGCAAGGACGGCGAGATCGCCTACCGGTTGCTGGCCGACGTCGGCCGAGGCGGGCGCGCCGCGGTGGAACGTGAGGCGGCACGGACCTCCGAGTTTCTCGGCGACGTCCGCGTCACTCCCCGCTTCCGGACACCGCTCGAACGCGAGCTGGTCCGCTGACCAGAAGGCCGTCCGACGGGGTGGGCGGGCGGCGGCGGTACCGGCTCACCGGAGGTGGCGATCTCCGTGACGGCCTCATGCCCCACCGCGACCCGGTGACTCACCGGGCTGACACCGGCCTCTTCGTGCAGGCTGGCAAGCGATCGGACCTGCGCCGGCTCGACGAGCGACAGTACGGTCCCGCTGGCGCCCGCCCGGGCGGTGCGTCCGGAGCGATGCAGGTAGTCCTTCGAGTCGTTCGGCGGATCGAAGTGCACGACGAGGTCGACGTCATCGACGTGGATCCCGCGCGCGGCGACGTCCGTGGCCACGAGCACGCGAGGGTGCCCGGCCGCAAATCCGGCGAGTGCGCGCTGCCGCTGGTTCTGGTTCAGGTCACCGTGGATCGCCGCTGCCGGCGCACCGGCGTTGCTCAGCTGGCGAGCCAGCCGGTCAGCGCCATGCTTGGTGCGCACGAAGAACAGGCTGCGGGCCGGGCGGGCGGCGATCTGGGCGGCGATGGGAAGCTTTTCCGTCGACGGCAGCACGAACACCCGGTGATCAGCCAGCTCGACGGGCGCGTTGGCGGGCGCGACGGCGTGAAAGCCCGGGTCGTTCAGGTAGCGGGTCACGAGCTTGTCGACCCCGCGATCGAGCGTGGCCGAGAACAGCAAGCGCTGGCTGCCCGGAACCGTCTGGTCGAGCAGCTGGGTAACCGCCGGCAGGAAACCGAGGTCGGCCATGTGGTCGGCCTCATCCAGCACGGTGATCACCACGCGGTCCAGCCGGACTGCGCCGCGCTCCACCAGGTCGATCAGCCGGCCGGGAGTGGCGATCACGAGGTCGACCCCACGGCGCAGCGCCTCGATCTGGCGACCCATCGGCGCACCGCCATAAACGGTGGTGACCCGCACGCCGACAGCGTGGCCGAGCGGTGCGAGCACGTCAGCGACCTGCTGGGCCAGCTCGCGGGTGGGAACCAGGACCAGCCCGCGCGGGTAACGCTCGGCGCGCTCCCCCACCGTCTCGGCGAGGCGGGTGAGCGCTGGAAGGCCGAAGCCGAGCGTCTTTCCCGATCCCGTCTGCGCGCGGCCGAGAACATCGCGACCGGCGAGAGCGTCAGGCAGCGTCCGGGCCTGAATGGCGAAGGGTGCCGTCATTCCGCGGCGGTGGAGCGCGGTGACGAGCGGGGCGGGCAGGCCGAGCTCGGCAAAGGTGAGATCGGCGGGCACCGGGGCGGAAAGTGCAGCCGTCAGCGCGAGATCAAGGCTGGACGGGGCGGACGGCGAATTGCGGCGAGGCGCCGGCACCGCGGAACGGCCGGAGGTACGGCGACGCGGCGCCGAACCCCTGCGATTGCTCGGGTTTCGGCTCTTGGAAGAAGAAGGGTTGTTGGACACGGCCGCCCGCGGGCGACGCACGTGCTCAGGCACGAAAAAACTCCATCAGCGGTTTTCGGCCGCGACATGCTTGGAGACGGTGGCCGCGGCTTGTCGAAGCAAGCTGCGAATCGCCTGTAGAGGAGCGACCTCGCGGGCCACTCGCCCGCATGAGCGGCGGAAGACGTCCGCCAGCGATGAGCTTATCAGCGACCAGCTCACTCCCCCTCGCGCAGCGCGACATGCGTCCGATCCAGCGCCCCCGGTAGCGTTGACACCGATGACTCACCCGACCCCGCATATCCACCCGGCTACGCGGCCTCCGGCACCCTTGCTGCTCGGTGGCTTGATGACCGCCTGGCTCGGCGCCTGGCTCGGAGGCCGGGCGGCCAGCGATGACCTGCTCAGCGGCTCCCGGGCTGGTGACGCTCCCCACACCGTGCGGGGCCTGCCGGACGAGTCGGGCTCGGTTCCGCTCTCGCGCATGCTGCCCCTGCTGCGCCGCCTGGCACCGGCAGATGTCTCGCTTCGGCTTCCTGTACCGGGCGATCCCGACGGGCTGAATGGCGTGATGCTGGCACGGGCGCTGCGGGCCGGAGAGGCCGTCGCCGTGCAGCCCCACGAGTCCGCCGACCCGCATGAGCCGACCGGCCACGGCTGGCTGCTCGTCCCGGAGACCGACGTGCGTGGTTCGTCGCTCGAGCCGCTCGTCACGGTCGAGTGGGAGCTGATGCCGATCGCGGGCTACCTGTCCAGCAGCCCGGCGAACGCCGGCACCTTGCGTGAAGCCGAGCATGTCCTGTCAGCGAGCGTGACGGCCGCCGCGGAGGTGATCGCGGAGATCGGCCAGGTAGGGCGGCTCAGCCCGGAGATCGTGGCGGCGATCCAGTCGCTGCGCAAGCGCAGCGGCCTCAAGCTGCCGCTGCCGGCGGGCTCCCCGCCCGAGGCCATTCGGGTGCTGACGACCGCTCAGCGATTGGAAGCCGTCGTCGAGCTCGCTGCGGGTGAGCAGCCGCTGAGCGCCGCAGCCGACGCCCGGCGCATGGAGGCCTTGCGCGAGGTCTCGCGAGCCGTGCGCGACGCGTTTCGCCTCGCGTTCGCTGCGTGCGCCGCGGGCGACAGCTGGCGCTGACGCCGCTGCGACCGGCTGAGTACGGCACCAGCGGCAGCGGCTAGCGGACGGCGTTCATCCAGAGCTCGAACTGGATGCCGTCCGGGTCCTCGAAGGAAATGAACGTGCCGAGGCCGGGCACGTCGCGGACGGGTGACGGCGTCACGCCCTCCTGCGCGAGATGAGCAGACCAGCGCGCCAGCTCTTCATCGCCGGCGACGAGAAAGGCGAAGTGGTCGAGGCCCGTCGTGCGATGGTCGAACCGGCCGCCCGCGCCGTCCGCCGGCTGGCACAGGCCGACGACGAAGAAGGACTCCGGATCGAGCAGGAGCACCCGGGACGAACCGGCCTCTTCAGCGCTGAGGCGACGGAGCACCGTCCAGCCGAACACGCGCTGGTACCAGGCCGCGCTGGCCTCCATGTCACGAACCGTGAGGGCAAGGTGGGAGGCACCGATGACGGATGGCATTGCCCGATTTTATCGGCCGAGCCGCGCCGGAAAGCCGCCCGTCGCCACCGGACCCCAACGCTCGATCGTCATACGTAGCAGGCTTTTTCCTTGCCGCTGCATCGCCGCGCGGTAGTCGTCCCAGTCGGGATGCTCACCCGAGATGCAGCGGAAGTACTCCACGAGTCCCTCGAGCGCCTCGGGCATGTCGAGGACTTCCGCCGCTCCGTCGAGCTGGATCCACGGGCCGCCGAAGTCGTCGGACAGGATGCACGCCGAGAGGATCGGATTGCGTCGCGCGTTGACGGCCTTGGCTCGCTCGGGATAGGTGGAGACGACGAGCCGGCCGGCGTCATCGATCCCACTCGTGACGGGGCTCAGCTGAGGCGAGCCGTCGACCCGCGTCGTCAGCAAGAGGCAGTGATGGCGCGGGCGCACGAATTCGAGCATCTGCTCGCGGTCGACCCGATCGGCTGTGGCGATCTTCGGCATGCTTCGCAGTCTGCCCCGCTTGGCGTGTTGAATCACGAGCAGCAACACGGGCAGCAGCGAAGGAGCCGCTCATGACCCGCGACATCCGCGTTGCCGTCCTCGGAGGCGGCTCCTGGGGGACGACCGTGGCGTCACTCGCCGCGGCACGCACCGAAACCGTCCTGTGGGCACGGCGCCCGAGCACCGTCGACGCCATCAACGACCGGCACGAGAACCCCGACTATCTCGACGGCCTGCCACTGCACCCGCGGCTGGCCGCCACGACGGATCTGAAGGAAGCCGTCTACGACGCCGATGTGGTCGTCGTCGGGGTCCCCTCGCAAGGCTTTCGCGAAACGCTCACCGACATCGCCGGTCACCTGCGTCCGTGGATTCCGCTGGTGAGCCTGTCGAAGGGCCTCGAGCGCGGCACCCACATGCGCATGACCCAGGTGATCGAGGACGTCCTGCCCGGCCATCCGTCCGGCGTGCTCTCAGGTCCCAACCTGGCTCGGGAAGTGCTGCAGGGTTTCGCCGCCGCCGCCGTCATCGCCATGCCCGACCACCACCTTGCCGAGTCGCTGCAACGCGTGTTCGCGAGCACGGTCTTTCGCGTCTACACGAACGGCGACGTCGTCGGATGTGAGCTCGGCGGCGCGCTGAAGAACGTCATCGCGATCGCCGCCGGCATGGCTGAGGGGCTGGGCGTCGGCGACAACACCCGCGCCATGGTCATCACGCGCGGCCTGGCCGAGATGACCCGCCTCGGCGTCGCGATGGGCGGCGACCCGCGGACCTTCGCCGGCCTCACCGGGCTCGGCGACCTGATGGCGACGTGCCTGTCGCCGCTGTCGCGAAACCGGCGGGTCGGCGAGGAGATCGCCCGCGGCCGCACCGTCGAGGAGATCACCACCCAGCTCGGCATGGTGGCCGAAGGCACGAAAAGTGCCGAGAGTGTCGTGGAAATCGCTCGCCAGCATGGAGTCGACGTGCCGATCGCCGAGGAGGTCGCGGCCGTCGTGCGCGGCGAGCGCACGGCGCAGCAGGCCTATCGCGGGCTCGGCAAGGTCGCCGCGACGTCGGAGATCCACGGAATCGTCTAGGCGCGCAAAGCGGGGCCGGCGCGCAGGCGCCGGCCCCTCTTGCTGCGGGAGCGGTCAGACGGTCACCAGCTCGGCCACGGCCTCGGTCGACTCGTCGACGACCGCCGCGGTGCTGCGCCGGTTCGGGATCAGCGTCGCAGCCAGCGCGCCCAGCCCGAGCACGATCGTGCCGACGATCAGGGCCGGACGCAGCCCGTCGACGAACGCGGCCTTCGAACCGAAGCCGCCGGCGGCACTGAAGACCGATCCCAGCACCGCGACGCCCATCGTTCCGCCGAGCTCGCGGAAGGAGTTGTTCGTCCCGCTCGCCACACCCTGCTCGTCGACCCGCACGCTGCCGAACACCACCGTGGCGACCGGCACGAAGAACAGCCCCATGCCGATGCCGGAGAGCACGAACGCCGGGATCAGCGCCGGGTAGGTGACGGTCGTGCTCGTCAGCACGGCGATCCACCCCAGCCCGGCGGTCTGCAGCGCGAGCCCGGCGGCGAGCAGCGGCTTGCCTCCGATGCGGTCGGACAGCGGGCCGGCGATGGGAGCGACGAGCACCGGCATCGCGGTCCAGGGCAGCGTGCGCAGCCCGGCGGCGAACGGCGAGTAGCCCATCGCGGACTGCAGGAACTGCGAGAGCAGGAAGACGCTGCCGAACATCCCGAAGCTCATCAGCAGCGCGGCGACGTTCACGGCGCTGAAGGAACGGCTGCGGAAAAGGCGCAGCGGCAGCATCGGCGCGTCGGTGCGGCTCTCACGCACGAGGAAGGCGGCGACGAGGGCGGCGCCGACCGCGAGCCCGGTGAGCACCTGGGTGCTGGTCCAGCCATGGCCGTTACCGCGGACGATCCCGAAGACGATGCCGAACAGACCGCCGCTGATCAGCAGCAGGCCGGGAAGGTCGAGGTGCGTCGTCGGGCCGGCGTGCTCGGCGAGGACGCGCCGGGCGGCGGGGACGAGCAGCAGGCCGATCGGCACGTTGAGCCAGAAGATGAACTCCCAGCTGGCACCCTGCGTCACCGCTCCCCCGACCACCGGACCGAGCGCGACGGCCAGCCCGGACGCGGCTCCCCAGACGCCGAGCGCAGCTCCCCGGCGATGGGCCGGCACGGAAGCCGAGAGCAGGGTGAGCGACAGCGGCATGACCGCGGCGCCGCCGATGCCCTGCAGCGCGCGGGCGGCGATCAGCATGTCGGCGCTCGTCGAGAGCGCGGCGGCGGCCGAGGCCAGCGTGAAGAGCGTGAGGCCGGCCAGGAAGACCCGGCGGCGGCCGAGCCGGTCACCGAGCGCAGCGGCCGGCAGGAGCAGCACGGCGAAGGTCAGCGTGTACGCGTTCACCGTCCACTCCAGGCCTTCGAGTCCGGCGTGCAGGTGCTCGCGGATCGACGGCAGCGCCGTCGTCACGACCAGGTTGTCGAGCGCCACCATGAACGCCGCCACCGACGTGACGATGATCGTCGCCGCGGCGCCGGCGGTGCGGGGCCGGGCCCGCAGGAGGTTGGGCTGAGCCATCGGACGTTCTCCTGTCTGGAGAGTGGCTAGTGAGTCGCCACTAACTTTGATGGGCAGACGGAACTCAGGGCAAATGAATTTCGCAGGGGTTCGGGCGGTCTAACGACGGGCGCGGGGGTCAGGCCGCGGTGGCAGCGCCGAGCAAGCGCTCGGCCAGGTCTTGGGGGCAGTCCACGCCGAGGCCCATGGCCGCGGCGACGTTGAGCAGCATGCCGGTCGCCATGAACTCGCGGGACTGGTCGACCGACATCCCGGTCAGGATGATGGCGTCGTCCCACAGCCGGCCGAAGCCGCGCCGAGTGGCCGCGCGCACGTCGGCGTCGTCGCAGGCCGCGGCGTAGGCGTGCAGCTGGAGCTTCAGGAACGTCTCGTCGCGCAGCAGCTCGATGTAGGCCTGGGCCATGCGCTCCTTCGCGTCCATCCCGGAGTGGCCTTCCGCGGCTTCGCGCATGACTTTCACGACGCGCTCGAAGGTCCGCTCCACAGCGGCGACGAACAGGGCCTTCTTCGTCGGATAGAGCCGGAAGAGGTAGGGCTGGCTGATGCCGGCCCGGCGGGCGATGGCGTCGGTGCTCGTGCCGTCGAGACCCCCCGAAGCGAACTCGATGAGAGCCGCTTGCAGCACGTCCTCGCGGCGCTCTTCCGCGGTGCTCCTGCTTGCCATGTAAGCGATGTTAGTGACTACTCACAACCACTGTCAAGCCGATCCTTCGCCGCATTTTCCTCACCTGCGCTAGCGTGCTCGCGTGGCCTCGCTTGATCCGGATCGCTCCGAGTGGGATGTCATCGTCATCGGCGGCGCTGCCGCGGGTGAGAATGCCGCCCAATACGCCAGCCAGGACTCCGGCCTGGAGACCGTCATCGTCGAGGAAGCGCTAGTGGGCGGCGAGTGCTCCTACTGGGCGTGCATGCCGAGCAAGGGATTGCTGCGCCCGGTCGAGGTATTCGAGATCGGACGCCACCTGCCCGGGGTCAAGCAGGCGCTCCTCGGCCGCGAGCTGGACGTCAACGCGGTGCTGGCCCGCCGCGACACGATCGTCAACCATCTCGACGACGCCTCGCAGGTGCAGTGGTGCCTGACGACCGGTATCGACGTCATCCGTGGCCACGGCCGGCTGGCCGGCGCGAAGACGGTGGAGGTCACCCGCGCCGACGGCAGCACGCGCACGATCACGGCACGGCAGGCCGTGATCCTCGACACCGGTTCGTCCGCGGCCATCCCGCCCATCGACGGGTTGGCCGACGCGCGACCATGGACCTCCCGCGACGTCACCAACATCCACACCATCCCGCAGCGGGTTCTGATCATCGGCGGCGGCGTCGTCGCCTCCGAGGCCGCGACCTGGCTCAACGGGCTCGGCGTGGAGCAGCTCACGATCGTCGAGGGTCAGCCCCGACTGCTCTCGCGCAACGAGCCGTTCGCCGGCGAGATGGTCGCCGACTACCTGCGCGGCGCGGGTGTCCGGGTCGAGCTCAACACGCGCGTGGCAGCCGTTTCCCGGCCGCAGGTGAACGACGCGGGCTATGGCGTTCCGCACGGCGGCGAGGTCATGGTCACCCTGGACAATGGCGAGGTCATCGTCGTCGACGAGATCGTCATCGCGGCCGGGCGCAGCCCGAACAGCACCGGAATCGGCCTGCCGGCTGTCGGCCTCGAAGAAGGTGGGTTCGTCCACGTCGACGACCACATGTGCGTGACGGCCGTCCCTGGCGAGTGGCTGTATGCGATCGGTGACCTCACCGGCCGCGCCCTGCTGACACACATGGGCAAGTACCAGGCCCGGATCTGCGGTGACGTGATCACCGCCCGCGCCGCCGGCGCCGCCCTGGACACGAGCGCGTTCAGCCGGCACGTCGATCTCGCCGATCAGGGTCACGTCCCGCAGGTCACGTTCACCAATCCTGAGGTGGGCTCGGTGGGCCTCACCGAGCGCGGGGCCCGGGAGCAGGGCATCGCGGTCGAGACGGTCGAGTACGACCTGGCGTCGCTGGCCGGCACGTACGTCATGCGCGAGGAGTACGCGGGCCGCGCGAAGCTGGTGATCGACCCGTCGACGGACACCATCGTCGGCGCCACGTTCGTCGGCTCGGAGATCGCCGATCTGGTGCACGCAGCGACGGTGGCCATCATCGCCAAGGTTCCGCTTGCGGCGCTTTGGCATGCGGTGCCGAGCTACCCCACCCCCAGCGAGATCTGGCTCCGGCTGCTGGAGACGCTCGGCCGGCAGCGGCAGAAGGCCAAAGCCGGCACATGAAGCAGAGCGCCGGCTTCATCACCTTTGCCACTGCGGATCTCGACGCGGCCCGCGACTTCTACGTCAGCGGCCTCGGCTGGACCGCGACCCTCGACGTTCCCGGTGAGATCCTCTTCCTGCAGGTCGGCCACGGACTCATGCTCGGGCTCTTCGACGCCGCGCACTTCAGCGCGGACCTCGGCGAGCCGGAGACGCCGTCGGTTCCGATACGCGGCGTCACCCTCTCGCAGAACGTCGGCAGCGTCGAGGAGGTCGACCGCGTCGTCAGCACGGCTGAGCGGGCCGGTGCCGTGGTGGTGAAAGCGCCGCAATACGCCTCCTTCGGCGGCTATCACGGGCACTTCCGCGATCCGAACGGAGTCATCTGGGAGGTGGCGTACAACCCGGGCTGGAGCGTGGAGCCCGATGGCCGGGTACGGCTCGACGCACCTGCCGACTGACACCGGCCAAAGAGACCGCCGCCACAACCTCCGTTAGGCCGTTCGGGCGACAGAAAGCCGCCACGGCCGCCGATGACACATATGTCATTGATCTGGAGGGCACCCGTGGCCGCTACGAGGCCCCCGCGCCGATGGCGATGGCGCCGTCCGCGGGTGGCACTGCTGCTAGCTTTGGTGCTGCTCGTGCCGCTCACGGCACTCGCCGCGCTGACGGGCAGCTCTGCGGCGAAGAGCCGTACCCAGCACCAGGTTTCCGCCCGCGTGGAACGCGACGCGACCAAGCTCGGAGAGCTCATGGCCGCCCGGGTGCTCGTGGCTCACGAGTACGTGCCGTCCTCGGCGCTTGCCGCGGCTGCGGCGTTCAAGATCAGCCCGGCGCAGGTCAAGCAGATCTTCGGGATCGACTACCAAGCACAGTTACGTGATGCCCGCAAACCCCTGGACGCCAATGCGGCCCTGCGCTCGGACCCGATCCTCGTTGCCGACCTTCAACGGCTGTACCAGCTGCGGCCGCTCATCGACAACGGTTCGGCCACCGCCGACACGATCAGGACGTTCTTCGAGAGGCTCGAGGCGGATGTCGACAACGTCTGGCGGGTGCGCTTCCAGGCGATGCAGCACAACATCGAGAAGCTGACCGGCAAGACCGGATTGGTGGCCCAGCGGGTCGACGCGCTCTCCGACTCGTTCGCCGTCCTGATGGCGGCCACGAGCCGGGCGCAGCAAAGCAACCTGGTCGTCAACGGGCCGGGAACGCCGGCGAGCGTGAAGCTTCTCATCGAGGCGAACGGTGCGTTCGCCTCGAGTACGAATGAGTTTCCCGCAGGTCTCGGCCCACGGGCCACCGCTGCCTGGAACACCTGGCTGGCAGACCCACAGGCTCGGGCGTGGGAGAAGACGATCACGCAGACCGTCGACACCGCGCTTGCCGGGCGCACATCCCCGCTGGCGACAGATCTCGTCGCCTACGGAGCCGCATTCACGAAAGAGCCGCGGTGGCTGACGGAGCTGACGGCGGTGACGGTCGGCGCTTCGACCGACATGAGCGACGTCGCGCACCGCGAGGCGCTGTCGGCCGACCGCAGCTACCGCGCCGAGGTCGCCGTCTTCGGCCTCAGCGTGCTCCTTGCCGCCGGCGCCACCATCCTGCTGGCACGAGCGGTCGTGCGGCCGCTGCGGCGGCTCGCAGCGGCCGCCCGGCGGGTGGCCGAGGGTGACTTCGCGCTCCAGACCGTGAAGCCCAGCGGCCCGCGCGAGGTGGCCGACACCATCACCGCGGTCGATGAAATGACTTCGGTGTTCAGCGCGGTCGAGGCGTTCACCGTTACTCTGGCCGAAAACCCGGACGCTCCGTCGCTCGACGTCCCGCTTCCGGGGCGCACCGGACGCGCTTTGCAGACGACGTTGAACCGGCTGCGGGAATCGGTCCGGCACGCTGAGCGCCAGCGCGCCATCCTGCACGAGATGGCCACCCATGACTCGCTCACCGGCTTGCTGAACCGCCAAGCGGCGCGCTCCGCCCTGCGCCGCGAACTGGCGCGGGCCCGCCGCGAGTCCGCCACCGTGATGATGCTGTACGTCGACCTCGACAACCTCAAGGCCATCAACGACAGTCACGGCCACAAGGCCGGCGACGACGCGATTCGCCTTACCGGACAGGCACTTCGCGATGGTGCCCGCGAGTCGGACATCGTCGCCCGGATCGGTGGTGACGAGTTCGTCGTCGCCGGCGCGATCGACGGGACTCATGAGATTCAAGCCCTCGCCGACCGGCTACGGCACGCCGTCGCATCCTGCGAGCTGATCTCGGGTGACGCCCTCATCCCGCTTCGCTGCAGCATCGGGCTGGCCTGCTCGGCGCCCGGTGATGACGTCGATGCCTTGGTGCACAAGGCGGATCAAGCTCTGTACGCGGCCAAGGCGCTGGGCCGCGATCGCACCGCGTGGCACGAAGGAGCAGCAGCCGCCGGCTGATGTGATCGACTGGGTGCCGCCCGCGAGACCTTCGCCGCAACGCTGACCGACCGGCGCAACGCGAGCTGACTACGCTCCCATCCCTGCCCGGATGCTCTGGCGCAATGAGCTCATCGTCGCCAGCACGGCACTCGGCTCGTAACCGCAGTGCGCCATGCAGTTGGCACACCGCGGGTCCTTGCCACGGCCGAAGTTCTCCCACTCGGTGGTGTCGAGCAACTCCTGCCAGGACGCGGCGTAACCGTCGTCGAGCAGGTAGCACGGCTTCTGCCAGCCGAGCAGCGAGTACGACGGAATTCCCCATGGCTTGCAGTCGAAATCAGCCTTGCCCTCGAGGAAGTCGAGGAAGAGCGGCGAGTGGTTCAGCCGCCACTTCTTGCGGCGGCCGCTGTCGAAGGCCTTCTTGAACAGCTCCCGCGTCTCCTGCACGCCGAGGAAGTGCTCCTGGTCGGGTGCCTTCCCGTAGGCGTAGCCCGGAGAGATCTGCATGTTGTCGACGCCGAGCTCGTCGTTGAGGTAGTCGAGCACCTCGATGACCGTCTGGGGCGTGTCGTTGTTGAAGAACGTGGTGTTCGTCGCGACACGAAAACCCTTGGACTGCGCGAGTTTCACGGCGGCGACGGCCTCGTCGAACACGCCCTCCTTGCACACCGACTCGTCGTGCCGCTCGCGCAGACCGTCGATGTGCACGACCCACGTGAAGTCGCGGTGCGGGGTGAACTTGTGCAGATGCTTGGGCAGCAGCACCGCGTTGGTGCACAGCAGCACCATGCGCTTGTCGGCGATCAGCGCGTCGACGATCTTCTCGATCTGCGGGTGCATCAGCGGCTCGCCACCCGCGATCGACACGACGGGCGCGCCACATTCGCGTACTGCCCCCACCGCCTGCTCCACCGGCATGCGCTGCTTGAGCAGATGGGCCGGCTGCTGGATCTTGCCGCAACCCGCGCACGCGAGGTTGCAGGCGAAGAGCGGCTCGAGCTCCAGCACCAGCGGGAACTTCTCCACCCTGCGCAGCTTCTGCTTGAGCAAATACGACCCGATGCGAAGGTTCTGCCTCATCGGCATTCCCACGTCAGGTCACCTCCTTAGGCAGGGCGAATCGGATGTCTTCGGTCACTGTTACACGCTCAGAAACGTGGATGGGCCCAAGGCCGGACAGGCACTGCACGAGCTCGTCGACCAGGCCCGGAGGGGCAGAAGCCCCGGCAGTCACCCCGATGCGGCGGGCACCGCGCGAGCCGATCCAGGTCGAGTTCGCAAGCGTCGTCGACGAGCACGGCGTCCGCCCCCGCCCGCTCGGCCACCTCGACGAGCCGGGCCGAGTTCGAGGAGTTCTTCGACCCGACGACGATCACCAGATCGGCGCCTTCGGCCACCTCGCGCACAGCCTTCTGCCGGTTGGTGGTCGCGTAGCAGATGTCGTCGGTCGGCGGCGCCACGATCGCCGGGAAGCGCCTGCGCAGCTCCTGCGCCACCTGCTCGGCTTCGTCGACGGCCAGGGTGGTCTGGACGGCGTAGGCGACCCGCGACTGATCGGGGACCATGACCTTGCGGGCTTCGTCCAACCCGTTGATGACCACCACGCGATCGGCGGCTTCCCCGACGGTGCCGACGACTTCCTCGTGGTCGTTGTGGCCGAGCAGGAACACCGTGCGTCCCTGATCCGCATGACGGCGAACTTCCTGGTGCACCTTCGCGACCAATGGGCAGGTGGCGTCGATGAAGCGCAGGCCGCGGTTGACGGCCTCCGACCGCACCTGGGGCGCCACGCCATGAGCGGCGAAGATGACCCGGGCGCCGTCGGGCACCTCGTCGAGCTCCTGGACGAAGACCGCGCCCCGGCGCTCGAGATCCTGGACGACATGCGCGTTGTGCACGATCTGGCGGCGCACGTAGATCGGAGCACCGAAACGGTCGAGCGCGGCCACCACGGTGTCGATGGCCCGCTCCACCCCGGCGCAGAACGAGCGCGGTGACGCCAGGAGGATCTCGCGCGCATCCGCCGCGGCTGCCCACTTCTGCACCAGCGGAGCAATGCGGCGCAGCGTGCGCAAGGCGGAGATGCCGCGCCTGACGATGCCCGGGTGCAACAGCGGCGCCGCAGCCGTATCGGTGACACAGCGCACCGCCGCGAAGGCCGCGCCGGCGGCGGCGGCAGCGGCGGCGATGGGCGCGGTCTCCATGTCGACGGCGAGCACGCCGGAGTCCATCAGCGTGCGCCGCTGCGCCGGTGTGGTCGCCGGTTTCGTGCCGCTGATCGTGGCCAGCGGCCCGACGTGAACCCGGTATCCGGCTTGACGCAGAACCGACGCCAGCAGCGGCGCCGAGGGGCACGGGTAGGTCCCGCCGTCGCCCCGAACCTCACTCGCGACGACCACGTCACCGGGGTGTACCTCGGGCGCGATTCCGCCGGCGACACCGAGCACGGCAACGGGACCGGACCCCAGCGCGGCTCCCGCAGCAGCCTTCGCCGCCCGGCTCACTCCCATGCCGGTGCGCACGACCGCGGCCTCGGGCAGCGCCCGGCGCACCGCGGCACGCTCGGCACGCAGCGGGGCGAACACCGTCAACCGCCCTCGCGGATCAACCATGGTGCTCCCCGCCCGCGAGGCAGTAGCGGCCCAGAGCCGACACCGGAAAGACGTGCCGGTAAAGGTGATAGTTGATGTAGAAGTCGCCCGGGAAACCGGTGCCGGTGAACTGCGGCTCGTCCCACGTGCCGTCGGAGGTCTGGGTCGAGACGAGCCACCCGATCCCCCGCTCGATGCTCGCCCTGTCGCCCTTCCCGGCCAGCAACGCCAGTAGCGCCCACGCCGTCTGGGATGCCGTGGACTCGCCGCGTCCCGCCCAGGCCGGGTCGTCATAGGAGCGCATGTCCTCGCCCCAACCACCGTCGGCGTTCTGGTGTTCCTGCAGCCAGCGAACGGCACGCCGGATCGCCGGCGAGGAAGCCGCCACGCCCGCAGCGACCAGAGCAGGCACGACCGCGCCGATCCCGTACACGTAGTTGCAGCCCCACCGGCCGAACCAGGAGCCGTCGGCCTCCTGCGCGCGCACGAGCCAATCGACCCCGCGGCGGCAGGCCGTGGTTTCAGCGAGCCCGTCGGCCGCCAGCGCCTCGACGACGTGAGCGGTGACGTCTGCCGACGGCGGGTCGATCACCGCGCCGAAATCGCAGAACGGCAGCTTGTACGCGATTTCGCGGGTGTTGTCGGCGTCGAACGCACCCCAGCCACCGTCCTTGGACTGCATGCCGACCATCCAGTCCATACCGCGCTTCAGTGCGCTGCCATCACCTTCGGCCCTCGGCAGCACTCGCCGCAGTGCAAGCAGCACCTCGGCCGTGTCATCGGTATCGGGGTAGCCATCGTTCTCGAACTCGAACGCCCAGCCGCCCGGGGTGAGCCCGGGACGACGCACAGCCCAGTCGCCGCAGACCCGGATCTCCTCGGATACGAGCCAGCTCGCCGCGCGGTGCACCATCGGATCCTCAGGAGAGACCCCGGCGTCGAGCAAGCCGTTAAGCGCGAGGGCGGTGTCCCACACCGGCGATTGGCAGGCTTCGAGACGCCGCACGGTGCCCGCCGGCGTCTGCTCGCGGATCAAGAATCCCTCGAGACCGCGGATGCCGGCTGCCATCGCGGGCGAGTCGAGCGACCGCCCCGACAGCTCCAGCGCCAGCAGCGAATACACCCATGGCGGCTGGATCCCGCCCCATCCTCCGTCGGCCTCCTGCCGGGCGACGATCCAGTCGACCGCACGGCGCATGGCGAGCCGCCGCAGCGGCCGGATCGGACGCTTGGCGTACGCGTGCAGCACGCGGTCGAGCCGCTGGAAGAAACCGCCCCACGAGCGCTTCGGCATGAGCGGCGGCGGAGGCTGGCCGGTGCAGATCTCGTCGATCCCGACGGGCAGCGTCCGCTGCGGACGCAGCGTGGCAACGATGGTGAGCGGGACGATGGTCTGCCGCGCCCAGCAGCCCCAGTCGTAGACGTTGAAGGGGAACCACCGGGGCAAGAAGATGATCTCCGGTGGAAGGTTGGGCAACTCGTCCCAGGACCACAATCCGAAGAGCGCGAGCCAGATGCGGGTGAAGACGCGGGAGCGTTCCACGCCTCCCCGGGCCAGGATCCACTCGGCGGCCTTGGTCAGGTGCGGCGCGTCAGGCCGATCGCCCGCCAGCCGGAGGGCGACCCACGATTCGATCGTGGTGGACAGGTCGCCCGGACCGCCGTAGAAGTTCGCCCACGTGCCGTCCTCACGCTGCTGGGAGCGGATCCACCGGGCGGCCTGCTCGGTCTCCTCGTCGGTGCGGATTCCGAGGAACTCGCGCAGCAGCAGGTCCTCGGCGTCCATCGTGACGTTCGTCTCGAGTTCGCCCTTCCACCAGCCGGCCTCGGCCTGGTGCTCGCGCAGATACGCGATGGCGCGCTCCAGCGCCGCCGCTGCCCCGCCGGCAGTGCGCCCTTGGGGCTCGGAGGGCTCGGGGGAAGCAGCCCATTCGGGTGACCCGGCGGGCACCTGCTCTGAGGCGATGCTCATGCAGCCCGCTCGACGGCCACTACCGGCAACGCGGGCAGGGCCCACGACGGACGGCAAAGGTGCGCGGAGATCTCCGGTACCGCGAGTAACAGAAGCAATCGCACCGAAGCTGGGTTCATCGGTTGCGACCTCCGATTCCTCATCGCTTGCGATCATTCTGCCCGCTCGGCCGTGTAGTACTGGGATGCGCCCTGCGGACGCGCCCAGGACGACATCCTGAACCGGCCGATCGAGCAAGGAGGCTCCGTTGCCGTCTCCATTCTTGTGGATTTCCTGTCCGGTGCGTCGATTTGCCGCACTCGTTACGCAAGAAAATGCCGAAAACTGACGTTCCAGCGCCCATGAAGGTCACGCCGGCGAGCCGCGAATGGCTGGATGCACGCATCGGCGCGCTCGATGAGGCACGGGCGAAGCGAGAGAACTTCCCCGTCGCGAGCCGCCTGCTGCGGGCCGAGCGCCGCCGCCACCTGCTCGACGTGTACGTCCTCGCCCGCCTGATCGACGACGTCGGCGACGAGGCTCCGGGCGACCGGCTGGCGTTGCTCGAGCTGATCGACGACGACCTCGACCGGGTCGAAAGCGGCCGTCCCGAACTGTCTCCGGTCGCCGCGCTCGTCCCGCTCGTCCGGGAGCGGGGGGTGCCGCTGCAGCCGTTCCACGACCTGGTGGCCGCCAACCGGATGGACCAGGAGGTCAGGCGCTACGCCGACGTCGCCGCTCTGCGCGGCTACTGCCGGCTGTCCGCCGACCCGGTCGGCCGCATCGTCCTCGCCCTGTGGGATCTCGCCGACGAGCGCCGGATCGCGCTGTCGGACGACGTCTGCACCGGATTGCAGATCGCCGAGCACCTCCAGGACGTGGGCGAGGACCTCGCCGCCGGCCGGATCTACCTGCCGCAGGACGCGATGGCCCGCCATGGCGTGACGCCGGAGCTGCTGTCGGTGGCCGCGGATCCGACGGGGACGCTCACGGCGGACCAGCGGGCCGCCGTCGAGGCGCTGCTGGCCGACGTCGCCGAGCGAGCGCGGATGCTGCTGGCGTCCGGCACGCCGCTGGCCCGGCTGGTTCCGGGCGTGCTGCGGGTCGCCATCGCCGGGTTCACCGCGGGAGGCCTCGCCGCCCTCGACGCCGTCCGCGCGGCTGGCGCCGAAGCGATTCATGTCACGCCCCACCCGCGCAAGCACCGCGTGCTCTGGCACACCGTTCGCATCCTGACCGCGGCCGGAATCCGTGGCTGAACAGGGCGACCGGGATGTCATCGTCGTCGGCGGCGGCCTGGCCGGGCTCGCCGCGGCGCTCGAGCTGGCGGAAGCGGGATGGCAGGTCACGCTGCTCGAGTCGCGCCCCCGGCTCGGCGGCGCGACGGCGTCCTTTTCCCGTGATGGCGTGACGATCGATACCGGGCAGCACGTCTTCCTGCGCTGCTGTACCGCCTACCGCGGCTTCTTACAGCGCCTCGGGGTCGAGCACCTGACCGAGCTGCAGCCGCGGCTCGACGTGGCGGTCCTGCACGGCGAGGGGTCCGAGGTCCGCACCGCCCGCCTGCGCCGCAGCAGGCTGCCCCTGCCGCCGCCGCTGCACCTTGCGGGCGGTCTGCTGCGCTACGGGGCCATGCCGCTCGCGCAGCGTTTGCGCAGCGTGCCGGCCGTCTTGCAGCTCGCCCTGCTCGATCAGCAAGATCCTGCGGTGGACGGGCGCGACTTCGGCGCCTGGCTCGACAGCCACGGTCAGCGCGGGCTCAGCCTGCCTGCGCTGTGGGAGCTGCTGACCGTCGCCACGCTCAACGCGCATCCTCGTGACGCGAGCCTGGCGCTGGCGGCGAAGGTCGTGAAGACCGGGCTGCTCGAAACGGCCGGCGGCGCCGACATCGGCTACAGCCGGGTGCCGCTCGGCGAGCTGCACGGGGTCGCGGGGCGCGGCCAAGCTCGAATCGCTGGGAGCGGTCGTGCGCACCGGCAGCCGGGTGCGTGCGGTGACGCAGACCGCCGGCGGCTGGCAGGTCGAGACCGATGACCGCACGCTGGCAGCGAGCGCGGTGGTGCTCGCGGTGCCTCATGACGCCGTCGCCGAGCTCGCGCCGGTGGGCGCGGGCCTCGACCCGGCCGGCCTGCGGGCGCTGGGCAGCAGCCCGATCGTCAACGTGCATGTCTTCTACGACCGGCTGCGTGATGGCCGAGCCCTTCGCGGCCGCGCTCGGCTCCCCCGTCCAATGGGTCTTCGACCGGACGGCGGCAGCCGGGGTGCAGCGCGGCCAGTACCTGGCCATTTCGCTGTCGGCCGCGGCCGAGTGGCAGCAACGCAAGGCCGCCGAGATCGAGAAGACCTTCGTGGCCGAACTCGCCCGCTTGCTGCCGAGAGCCGATCCGCGGCACGTCGAGCGCGTGCTCGTGACCCGCGAACCCCATGCGACGTTCGCGCAGTCGCCGGGCCAGCTCGCGCACCGGCCACCGAACCGCACCGCACTGCCGGGACTCGTCGTGGCAGGAGCCTGGACCCGCACCGGATGGCCCGCGACCATGGAGAGCGCGGTACGAAGCGGCCAGTCGGCTGCCCGTGCGTTGTCGGCTGCATGAGCGCGACCTCGTGACAGAATTGCGGGCGGATGTCGCTGGAGACTCGAGCTGGCTCGCGGACGGAGGCCTGTGACCGCGAACGTGTCGACGCTGGATGAGGCGTACGCGGAGTGCAAGCGCATCACCCACCAGCAGGCGCGCAACTTCTCCTACGGAATACGTCTGTTACCTGCGCAGAAGCGCTCGTCCCTGTCAGCTGTCTACGCTTTCGCCCGGCGCGCGGACGACGTCGGCGACGACCCGCAGCCTGCCGCCGGAGACCAAGCTCGACCCGCCTCGCGGCTCTGCGCGCCTCGCTGGATGACCTCGGCGCGGCGAACGGCGACCCCGTCCTGCTGGCCCTCGAGGACACGAGCAGACGTTTCCCGCTGCCCATCGACGCCCTTCAGGAGCTGATCGACGGCATCGAGATGGACGTTCGCGGAACCGTCTACGAGACCTTCGACGACCTCGTGCTCTACTGCCGCCGGGTCGCCGGCACGGTCGGCAGGCTCTGCCTGGCCATCTTCGGCGACAACGCCGACCCCTACGCAGCCGACCTCGCCGACCGGCTGGGCGTCGCGTTGCAGCAGACGAACATCCTGCGCGACGTCCGCGAAGACCTGCAGAACGGCCGCGTCTATCTGCCCGCGGAGGATCTCGAGAAGTTCGGCGTGACGCTCGAACTCGACGAGAATGGCAACCTGGGCGGCCCCGTCGAGCCTTTCGAGGAGCTGATTCGCGCTGATGCCGAACGTGCCGAGCAGTGGTACCGCGACGGTTTTGCTCTGCTGGACCTCCTCGACCGGCGAAGCTTCGCGTGCTGCGCAGCCATGGCGGGCATCTACCACCGGCTCAACGGCGTGATCGCCCGCAACCCGTCGGCGATCCGCTCCGAGCGCCTCTCGCTGTCCGGCACAGACAAGGCGAAGGTCGCCGCGCGCAGCCTCGCGGGACGCCGGCCATGACCATCTACGCACCGCAGGCGACCGGCGCCGACGGCCTTCCCCGGGTCCTCGGGGAGCTGCGCGAGATCACCGAACCGGCGATCCGCGAGACCGTTTCCCGGCTGCACCTGGGCCTGGAGCGGGTCGAGTCCTACCACCGCGGCTGGACCAACGTCGACGGGCAGCCGTCAGGGCGGCCTGCCGGCAAGGCCGTACGGCCGGCGCTGGCGATGCTCTCCTCGCGGGCCGTCGAAGGTCCCGATGAGTACGGGATCGCGTCCGCGGTCGCGGTCGAACTCGTGCACGACTTCTCGCTGCTGCACGACGACCTGATGGACGGCGACACCCGGCGCCGCCATCGCCCGACGGCCTGGGTGGCCTACGGAGCCGGCGCCGCCATCATCTCCGGCGACGCGCTGCTCGCGCTGGCGATCGACCGCGTGCTCGAATCCGGTAGCGCGCACACGCTCGACGGCCTGCGGTTCATGAACCGGCGGGTCGGTGAGCTGATCGAGGGCCAGGCCCTGGATCTGGAGTTCGAGAAGCGGCGCGACGTGACGCTCGACGACTGCCGCCGCATGGCGGCCGGCAAGACCGCGTCGCTGCTCGAATGCGCCTCGGCTCTCGGGGCGATCCTGTCCGGCGCACCCGACGATCAGGTGCAGCTGCTGCGCGGGTACGGCCAGGAGCTCGGCTTGGCGTTCCAGCTGGTGGACGACGCGATCGGCATCTGGGGCGACTCCGACGTCACCGGCAAGCCGGTGCTCGGCGATCTGCGTTCGCGGAAGAAGACGCTGCCGATCACCGCAGCGCTCGAATCCGGTGACGGCAGCCTCGACGCCTTACGCGCGGTGATGTTCGGTGACGGCCCCGAGCCACCGGAAGAACTCCTCGAAGCTGCGGCGAACGAGCTGAGCACCGCCGGCTATCACAAGTGGGTGCTCGACGAGGCGCGCAGCCACCTGAGCCGGGCCGAGCATCACGTCGAGACCCTGCGCGCTCCCGAGGTCGTGAAGGCCGACCTCATCGAGCTGGCACACTTCGTCACCTTCCGCCAGCTCTGAGCCGGTTCACCCGCGACCGCCCCGGAGCTGTCGCGGGGCATCGTCGGCACTCGCGGCGACGTGCCGGTCGCGATCTCGCCGTTGCACAAGCAGGCGTTCGACCTGCGTACCGGCAGCTGCCTGGATGAGCCGGGCGTGAGCCTTCGTGTCTATCCGGTTCGTTGCGACAATGGAGTGGTGCTGGTAGCGATCGGCGACTCCCGGACAGCGCCTTGAGCACCGCCCGGCCCGAGCCGGTGCCGGCGGTGGAGCCGCTGACCGGTTACACGGTAGCCATCACCGCCGCCCGGCGCCGGGAGGAGTTCGGCACCGCGCTCGCCCGGCGCGGCGCCTCCATTGTCTACGGACCGGCGATCCAGATCGTGCCGCTCGCCGACGACTCGGAGTTGCTCGCGGCGACCCGGGCCTGCCTTGCGGCGCCGCTCGACATCGTCGTCGCCACAACGGGAATCGGTTTCCGGGGGTGGGTCGAGGCCGCTGACACCTGGGGGCTCGCCGAGCGGCTGTGCTCGGCCATCGACCGTGCGACAGTGCTGGCCCGTGGCCCGAAAGCGCGCGGAGCCGTCCGCGCATCAGGACTGCGCGAAGAGTGGTCGCCGGAGTCGGAGTCGTCGTCGGAGGTGCTCGAGCACCTGATGACGAACTTCGACGTGACCGGGATGCGCATTGCCGTGCAATTGCACGGAGAACCGTTGTCCGACATGGTCGACACCTTGCGCCTGGCCGGGGCCGACGTGATCGAGGTTCCGGTCTACCGCTGGGTCCCGCCCGCTGACATCGAGCCGCTTCAGCGCATGATCGCAGCCGTCGCCGCCGGCGCCATCGATTGCGTCGCGTTCACGAGCGCCCCTGCCGCCGCCAGCTTCCTGCACGTGGCGGATTCACAAGGCTGCGGACAGCGGGTGCGTACCGCCCTGCAGCAGTCGGTGCTCGCGGCCTGCGTCGGACCGGTCACCGCCGGGCCTTTGCTGCGCGAAGGAATCCCGGTCATCCAGCCGGCCCGCGGGCGGCTGGGTGCACTGGTACGCGAAATCGTCGAGCAGCTCCCCCAGCGCCGCGGAGTGCGCCTGCATGCCGCCGGCCACGAACTCGATGTGCGCGGCCATGGCGTCGTCGTCGACCGCCGGTTCGCCCCGGTCAGCGCCGCCGGGATGGCGCTCTTGCGCGTGCTGCTCGCGCGACCGGGACAGGTCGTCACGCGTTCGGAGCTCTTCCCCGGAGCGGGCGACGAGCACGCTGTGGAGGTGGCCATCGGCCGGCTGCGCGCCGCGCTGGGCGATCCTCGCATCGTGCAGACGGTCGTCAAGCGCGGGTACCGGCTCGCCTTTGAGCCCGAACGCGTAGGTGCGCTCGACACCTTCCGCCGCTACTGAGGCCACCCCGCTACGACGCCTTGGCCTCAGGCGAGATCTCGCGCGTCACGATCTCATCGCGAAGGGGAGCCAACGCTCGCCGATCTGCCCGATGATCTCGGCGGGGACCGCAAGACCCGTCAACGTGTCCACGAGGTGGCCGACCACTGCATCGAAATCCGCGTCGCTGATGGGTATTCCGGCGTGGGCTGCCGCCATGTCGCGTCCCGCATAGATCTCGGGGCCACCCAGTGCGGCTGCGATGAACGCCCGCTGATGCGTCTTCAACCGCTGCAGGTCGGTGGTGACGAAGTACGGCGCGAGCCCCGGGTCGGCGATCACGCGCACGTAGAAGTCGTCGACTGCCGCGCCAACCGCCGGCGCCCCGGAGCTCGCGTCATAGCTGCTGCCCATCCACTCCCTCCCTGATCATGCAAATATGCTGCTGCTATTGGGATTTCGTCGTCATACAGTGACGAGCCGCCGTGAGCGGTGCAGGTACACCGCCCACGTCATGGCGGCGCACACCACGTAGGAGGCGATGAAGCCGATCTAGGAGGCGATGAAGCCGATGTAGGCGGCGGCGCCCGTCTTGGTGGAAAGGAACGACTGGCGGAAGGCGACGTTGACCAGCACGCCGCCAAAAGCACCGATGGCACCGGCAATCCCGATGACGGCGTTGGCGAGCCGCCGGGCCTCGTGCTCGTCACTGGTTCGTCTGCACCTGGCCGAATGCGAAACCGAAGCCGATGAAAGACCCGAAGGTTCCGATGTAGAGCAGCGAGATGACCCACGTGTGGGTGTATGTGCACGCATCGCGCATGGCCCGTTTCTCGTTGCGTACGTGGGCGATGTTGTCCATGAAGAGCGCAGCGCAGAGCGCGGCGAGCACGACGAGCGGGATGTAGATCGCCAGCAAGACGCGCGGATGTCCCTTGCCGGCGGTGGCGAGCACCGCGAGACCGACGAGTTGGACGACGGCAACGCCGATGTTGCCGCCGCCGGCATTGAGTCCGAGCGCCCAGACCTTGCTGCGCTGCGGGAAAACGAATTGATGTTCGCCATCGAGGACGCGAAATTGCCTCCGCCGACACCCGCCAGCGCGAAGAGCAGGAGCAGCGTTCCGTAGCTCACGCCCGGCTTCAGTACGAACGCCGCAGCCAGCGTGGGAATCACCAGGAGCAGCGCGGAGACCACGGTCCAGTTGCGCCCCGCGAAGCGCGCAACCGCGAACGTGTAGGGCAGCCGGACGCCGGAGCCGATGGCCGTCGGGAGTGTCGTCAGCAGGAACTTCTCCGCGGCGGCCTGCTTGGGGTCGGCGCTGATGCCGTAGGCCGGCGTCAGGAAGAGCACGAAAACCGACCACAGGCTCCAGATCGAGAAGCCGATGTGCTCGGAGAAGACCGAGAAAGCCAGATTCCGTATGGCGATCCGGGATCCGGTCCGCTCCCAGAATGCCTGGTCTTCGGGCCGCCAGTCGGTGAGCCACCTGCCCCCGCGGAGCGTGGGAGGCGCCGGACTGACGTCGAGGAGGTCCTCGGTCGTGGTGGTCACGAGGCGGGTTTCCCTTCAGGTCGACGCCAGCGATTTCTGGCGGCGTTTCGCGGGACGCTAGGCAGGCCGCGTTACTCCGGGATTCGCGGTCGGCAACACCGACGCAAAGAAATCCGCACAGCGCGGCGCCGGCTGCGGTGAGCCTGCACCCCGGCCGAGCTCGCGGGACCAAAGTCTCTGCCTCTGCTACAGGCGCGGACGGAGGATGGTCGTAGGGCACGTCACGTGCGTTTGGGCGGGACGCGCGGGCAGGGAGCACGTGATGGAACACGTTCCCGCCGTCACCGAGCCAGGGCTCAGCACCGGCCGGGAACGCCACGTGCAGATCGAGTTCACTGCGAGAATCGTGAACGGTGAGCCGCACGGCGTCTTCGCTCTGGGCGCCGACATCACCGCGGAAGTAGCTGCCGCCGAAGCTGGGCGCGCAGCCGGGACTGTCCGATCCCGACGAGCGCGTGCGGCTGGCGATCCGGGAGATCGAGGCACAGACATGACCACACAGACCTAGCGAAGCCATGGCTTTCCGTCAGCTCGCACGCAGCTTGCCGGAGGGACGTGAAAGTAGCGAAGTTGGTGACCGCGATGGCCGCGACGATTCCTGACCGCTACGAATCCGCCGTTTCAGAGGCACCGTTGCGTGAGGTGCCGCGCCCCCGGCCACACCGTACAGACCGACGCCGCCATCAACCCGGGGAACTCCGGCGGCGCACTGGTCGACATCAATGGCCGGGTGATCGGTCTGGTGACCGCCGCAGCCTCGCTCTCGAACAGCGCTTCCGGCAGCATCGGCGTCGGTTTTGCGATCCCGATCGGCAACGCGATCACGGTCGCGAAGACCCTCACGAGCGAGTTCTGACGCTGGCCACCCGCCGCCCACGCCTGCACCGGTTCAGCAGGATGCCGCAACGAGGTCGCTGACGTCAGAGCTGACGGGCTGTCCGCTCCGGACACGCTCGCGCAAGCCTGCGCGCTTGGCATCAAGGCGGAACGGGCCGACGTCGCGCTCTACGACGAACTGCTCCCGCAGGTTGCGGCTTACCCCGATGTGGTGAGCGTTTCAACAACCTTCGCGCCGCCTCGCCAGACAGCCATCCCCCGGCCTTCCAGCGGTGCTGATCGGCTACGACGCTTGCTGAAACGCCGGAGCAAAGCGTCAACGGCTTGAAGGCTCCGGCTTATGCCCAAGAGCTTCCGTCAGCCGCGCAGCCCGTCCGCTGTCGCGCTGCGCCGCACCACGTCAGTGCCCGACCAGAATCTGGACTCCGGTGTCCGCCGCTTTCAGGGCGGACACCGCTCGAGAACATCGACATGCTCTGCTCGAGGCGACGACAGGTTTCTTCTAACGCAAGTCAGAGGCCATCTTGAACGCTCGGAAGATCACGGAATCCCGAAGCGGTTCCTTGATCATCCCGAACTTGCACCAAGATCATCCCGCCATGCGAAATCCAACGGCCCGGCTGCGAGGAACGGGTCACGGAGCGGTCGGCCCGCCTGTTGACGCGACTGATGCTCCACGGCAACGGGCTCGCTGCGGCGCAGCGGCGACGAGTGGCTGATCGAGGGGCCCGAGCAGGCCGGCGGCGCACCGGGGCCCGATCGATGCATTCTCAATAACCCGGACGGAAGCTGCCGTCGTCACCTATCGCGAGGCACTGCCCGTCGGCGCGGTCGCCATGAGCGGCACCGGCCGGCTTGCCGCCAAACCGTTAGCGGTGTTGTCCCGGAGTGCGGTGCTCGCGCTTTTCAGCCGGCGAAGCGTGAGCAGGGTGTCCGTCGCTGGGGCAGGTTTCCCGTAGAGGTATCCCTGGATGGAGTCGCAGCCGAGTTGGGCGAGCGCCTGGGACTGGTCTTTGCGTTCGACTCCCTCCGCGATGGAGATCATGCCCATCGCGTGGGTGACGTCGAGGATGCTTCGCACCAGGGCGCGCGCTTGGCTGCTGCTCGCGACGGAGTCGATGAATGTTTTGTCGATCTTGACGATGTCCACCGGGATCCGTCGAAGGCGGTTGAGTGAGGAGTACCCGGTCCCGTAGTCATCGAGGGCGAGTCGTATGCCGAGCTTCTTGAGGTTCTTCAAGCAGGCCAGCCCGACGTCGAACTCCAGCATGAGGGTGCCCTCGGTGATCTCGAGGACCAGAGCGTTCGGCGGGAGTGCCGAGTCGCCGAGAGCTTGGGCCACGTCTGCGACGAGTGCGGGGTCAGCGAGCTGGCGGGGTGAGAGGTTGACGCTGACGTAAAAGTCGTCATCGACGATTGCGGCCTGACGCCAGGCCGACGCCCGGCGGCAGGCTTCCGTGAGCACCCACTTGCCCAGCGGAAGGATCAGCCCGGTGGATTCGGCCATGCTCACGAACTCGCCGGGCGGGAGCAGGCCGTAACGAGGATGTTGCCAGCGCACGAGCGCCTCGACACCCTTGGGTGTCCCTGCGGGCACCGTCACAATCGGCTGGTAGAAGACCGTGAAATCCCCGCGGTCGAGGGATTCCCGCATGTCCGTGATCAGCGTGAGGTGCTTGAGTGCCTCGTCCTGCATGCCGGGGCGAACGCGCTCGTAGCGGTTCTTTCCGTGCCGCTTGGCCAGGTACATCGCCAGATCGGCGTCGCGCAGCAAGCTCTCGGAGGTCAAGGCTTCGGCTTGGCGAACGGCGATCCCGATGCTCGCGCCTATCGTCACCTCGGCTTCCCGTAGCGGCAAGGGAGTCTCGAGCGACTCGATGATGCGGGCAGCAGCCTTTTCGGCCGCCTGCGGCATTGTTCCGGACTCCAACAGGACGCCGAACTCGTCGCCGCCGAGCCGGGCCAATGTGTCCGCCGCTCGGGTGACGGACGCCAGCCGTTTCGCGACCGCAGCGAGGAGTTCATCGCCAGCACCGTGGCCGAGACTGTCGTTGACGGTCCTGAAGTCGTCGAGGTCCAGCAGCAGGACGGCGACCGGGCATGGTTGGCGGTGTGCCTGGCTCAGTGCGTGGTCCAGCCGGTCCAGGAACAGCGCCCGGTTGGGAAGCCGCGTCAAGCCGTCATGAAAGGTCTCAAACTGCAGCGCAGCCGCGACGCGCCGGGTCTTGGAGGCGTAACTACCGACAAACAATGCGGTGACGGACAGTGCCGTCATCGCCTGGATCCACTGCCCGGCGAACGCCGGCTTCGAGTCGACGGCGAGCGCGGCTGCGTAGAGGACGCCCACGACAGCCACGTGCCGTGCAGCCACGGCGGGTGGATAGAAGGCGGCCGCGTAGGCCACGACCCAGAAGTAGAAAAGCGCCGCGCTCATCGAGACGGGAGAAGGACCGCAACCGAACACGGCAAGGCTCGCGGCCGCGGTGCCGAGGTCCATCAGCTGCCGTTGGCCCCGAACCGCCAGGCGCCGCCTCGCCAGGTGAATCACCACAGCCGAGCCCATTGCCGCCAAGGCGATAACGAGCACCAGCGCAGGATGCGCGAGTGGCCAGTGCGGCAAAGCTAGGATCACGAGCGCTTGCAAGCCGCTGACCGCGAACATCACGGCAAGCGACTCGCTGGAGTCGGCCATCAGATCGGCTGACCTGACGCGCTTCCAGGCGCCTCGCCACGCGTCCCGGATGCGCCGTCCCGCTGATTCGTGACGTGAGGGGTTGCCGGCCATCAACGTCCGCCCTCCGGGAAACACCCGGGCGAGGCGGCAGGTGCTGTTGAGGCGGGGTGGACGGGGTGCGACCCGTTCAGGGGCCGCTCCGCCGTCGTCCTCACAGGGACCTCCAAGCCGGATCGACTGCCAGTTCTATCGACGAGCTTTAGATGATTCTGAACGGCCTGACGGGCCTGAACCGGTCTGCCGTTGCAGAATCGTCCCCGCAGAGCCGGCCTGCGCGGTGCGGTCATGCATCGGCGATGATCACTTCAACGTCTTGGTCGACCGGCGCCGCGTCTGCGCCGATCCTCACATGCGACCAAGAGAAGCCGAGCGTTGTTGGCGTCAGCCGGTTGGTCGCCCAAGGGCTTTGGGTCATTTGGGGTTAGGCCGTGGCGCGGTGCTGCCGATGGTGAGAGTGGCGAAGTCGGGAGGTGTGTCAACCATGCACCTGTCTGGCCGGCCCCGCCGGCCGCGCACCGCAGTGCTGCTGACGCTGCTGCTGCTCATCCCGCTGACGACCCTTGCGGCGGTGACTGGTTCGGCGACGTTGAGTAGCGGGCGTGCCGCGCGCGCGGCCGAAGGCGTCCAGGATGGTGCGGCCAGCCTTGCCTCCCTCATGACCACGCGGGTAGCCATCCTCGACGAGTACGTCCCGTCCGCTGCGCTGGCCCAGGCCGCCGACTTCCACGTCAGTGCCGCCCAGATACGCGGCACGTTCGGCGTGGACTACCTGTCCGCGCTGCGTGCCGCCCGGAGGGTCGTCGACTCCGACCCGGTGCTGCGTACCAACCCGGCGCTGGCCACCGACCTTAAAAGCGTGCGGCTCCTGCGACCCGACGTCGACAGTGGACACGCTCGCAGTCCCGCCGTTTCGGCCGTCTTCACACAGCTCACCGCCGACATTGATTCCATTTGGTTCGGACAGTTCGCGCAGCTGCGCCGGAATGTCGGCGCCTATCAGACCGGTAGCGGGCGACTGACGCAACTGGTGGAGGTCACCGCGGACAGTTTCACCGTGCTGAGCGCCGCGACACGGATGGCGGCCGACGTCCGCGACGCCGTGGCGGGCAACGGCAGCCCACCGACGGTGAAAGCGCTCATCGAGGCCAATAGCGCCTTCGTTACGGCGGCCACCGGCTTCCCCGGTCGGCTCGGGCCGCGGGCCGCCGCAGCATGGCGGTCATGGCAGCGCGATCCCGCGGCCATCGACTGGGGACGGATCGTCAGCCAAACGGTGGACCTGGCGCTGGCCGGGAAACGTTCACCGCTGGCCGCTGACGCGCTCGCCTACGGTGCTGCGTTCATCAAGGAGCCGGTCTGGCTGAACGATCTGACCGACGTACTGGTGGCAGCAGCTGCCGACATGCAGGACGTGGCCCATCATGGGAGACAGAACGCAGTTGCCGGCTACCAGAGTGAGCTCGCCATCTTCGGGTTCAGCCTGCTGCTGGTCATCACCGCGATGCTGCTGCTATCGCGGGCGATCGTGCGCCCGCTGCGCCGGCTGGCCGCCGCCGCCCGAAACGCGGTCGAGGGTACTTTCAGCGGGGCAGTGATCGCGCCGGCCGGACCCCGTGAGGTTGCCGATACCATCGCCGCCGTCGACGACATGACGGCAGTGCTGGCCGCCGTTGAGGACTACGCAGTGACACTGGCCGCGGATCCGACAGCGCCGGCGCTGGACGTTCCCCTGCCCGGCCGAACCGGGCTTGCCCTGCAGACCACGCTGGACCGGCTCCGGGAGTCGATCCTGGCCGCCGAACGGCAACGGCGGGTGCTCAGCGAGGTCGCTGCCGAAGACGGTCTGACGGGCCTGCTGAACCGACGAGCGGCCTTCGAAGCCGTCAGCCGGGAACTGTCACGCGTCGCCCGCGAACGCGGCGCGGTGATGGCTTTGTTTATCGATCTTGACGGATTGAAAACGCTCAACGACAACTACGGCCACCAGGCGGGTGATCAGGCGATCCAGCTAGCAGCCCGTGCGCTGCAATCTGCCGCCCGCAGCTCAGACGTGGTCGGGCGCATCGGCGGGGACGAGTTCCTCATCGCCGGGGCTGTGCACGCGCCCGGCGCTGAGGTGCTGGCCCTGGCCCAGCGGGCGCACGCGGCGGTGGACGGCTGCAGCCTGGAGACCGCCGGCCAGGTGATAGGGCTCACCTGCTCGATCGGCATCGGGCTTTCCGAACCGGGGGATGACGTCGAGGCACTCGTACGGCGCGCGGACGTGGCCCTCTACCGCGCGAAGACGCAGGGCCGCAACCGCGTCGGATGGGCCAGGGCGACCCAACGGGCAGAGGCGTTGCGCTGACCGCAAGCCATGGGCACCGGCGCATGGCCGCACCCACCCTGAGACTTTGTTCGCTGACCGCTTTGAAACGCCCGGGCAAGACATCCAAAGTCGCGCCTGCTGACGTCCCCCATGACGGGGACACAGTCGTTGAGCTACGCCCAGGAAGCTCCCATGGCCATGAGCGCCGGGAGCCCCTCGAGGGAGAAACCGCGACGCGCAGCCGGGGTGCGCCAGCGGCCGGGAGGCTCGGGCAACTCACACTCACCGAGGCGCCGACCGGATGGCTCGCGAGAAAACCCTTCGAACTTCGCCCCGAAACCTGTCAACTTCTACGCCGCAACTTGTCGTCGCCTCTGCCCATGATCGACATCCATCCATCCATCGTCATGACATCTGCTCAGCTGGAAACAGTCATCCAAGTGTCCGTCCAAGGTCACGCCGGACATTCCGTATGAAGCTCGGGAACGACGTATCAGCAAAGAGCGGCTTGGCTGGTCATCGTCATAACGGCCCCACAGGTTGCACGGCACGCCGTTGATCCGCGTACGTCGGTGGAACCGGTGCGTGGGCGGTACCCGTTCGGGCGATCCCTGCTGTCCGGCCCGACGGGCACACTGACGGACATGCCCCGCCGCGCGGTTCCCGACCCCGCGCTCGCCAACCCCGTGGTGGCCGGACCGGCCCGAACTACGGAAACAGTGCCAGCGCGAGCAGGTGCGTGAAGACGTTCGCCGCCTCGGTGTGATCGCCGGTGAAGTCCGGAGGCCGGCCCATCGACGCCCGCCCGGCTCGGGCGTAGGCGACGTCGTCGGGTCGCGGTTTGACCGTGACGAACACCGGCAGCCCGTAGCGCAGCGCCAGCCACGCAGCCCACAGACGTGCGGTGCGCCCGTTGCCGTTGGCGAACGGGTGGACTCGGACCCACTCGCCGTGCACGGCGGCGACGAAGCCGACCAGCGCGCTCAGCTCGTCGACGGTGCTGGGCCGGACACCGACGGGAAACCGGGCGTCCAAGACGGCGAGCGCCGTGTCGACCTCGCCGAGCAGGGTGCGGACGGCTGCGCCGACGTCGGCGGACCAGATGCCGACCTTCTCCGTGAGGCCGTCGGCCTGAAGCGGACCGACGCCGACTTCGTAGCCCACCAGATCGGCCCGAGCAGTGTCGCCGCGCAACCCGCCGCGGTACTGCGCTGACGGCACGTGGCAGCCGTCGTACAGGCGCTCGTGCCAGGAGCAGGCGAGGTTCAGGGTCGGTGGCTGCCGCGTGGCTCTGTCAGCGACGAAGGCGGCAACGACCGAGCCGGCGTTGCTGGCAATGCGAGCTGTGTCGCGCGGGTCGTCGTCATCCCAGACCGGTCCGGGCACCTCAGGAGGTGCGGAACGCTGCGACAGAGTCGAGGATGCCGGCGAGCCGGCGGGACGGAGGGGTCGGGACCTGCGAGCCGGCGCTGTCGCGGTGCAGAGCCCGCATGCGCAGCGGGTCAGGGCCGGCCTCTCCCTCGGCGAACGCGCTCAGGCTGCGTTCGACGACGTCGGCGTGCGCCTGCTCGCTGAGCTGGCTGAGCCGGGCTGCGGCCGTGGCGAGCTGCTGCGCACGCAGCTCGCCACGAGCGACGAGGTCGTTGCGGATCGCCTGCTCGATGTACTCGTTCTGACTGAGATGCTCGTGTGCGGCAACTTCCCGGACGCCTTCGCGCACGGCTGGGTCAGTCAGCCGCAAAGGGAACGACGAACGCGTCATGTCGTCGATGGTCCGCCGTCGCCTCGCTGATGTCAAGCGGGCACATGTGACGTCACATCGTGGGCGGGTTCTGACGGGTGCTCGCGGAAGCTCTGAACGGCGCGCCTGCTCCGCTGCGGGCGGCCCCGCGCGCCACGATCGGAACGTGCCCGACACCGCCGCTCCGCCGGAAGGTGGGCCGCTGCCCTCCCGAGCGCTCGCGCAGCTCGCCCGGGACGTCGGCACCGCACTGGTCCGGTTCGCCGCCGCCCTGGAGGCCGGGCTGCCGGTGGATGACGTGCGCGCCGGCCTCGGTCCCCGCCAGCGGCAGATCCTCGACCTGCCAGGCCTGGCCGGTCCCGAAGGCCTGAGCACCAGACAGGTCGCGGACGCCATCGACTACCGGGTGCCGGGCACGACCGCGGCGCTGCACCGGCTCGCCGAGCTCGGCCTGCTCGAGCAGGTCCCCGACATTCGGCCGGCGCACTGGCGCCGCACCGGCTGAGCTGGCTACGGACGCGAAGAAGCCCCCGGACCTGTGAAGGTCCGGGGGCTTCCCGAGTTCTCTAAGGCGGGGTCGTCCTGCGGGTACTGCAGGCACAGGTCCCGTCCGGGCCATGGGTTGCGGTGTTTGAAGGGCCGGTCCCGCCCCTCCAGCACGTAGGCATGCACTGTGCTGTCGGCAAGAACGACGATCCGGGTTCGCTCCTGCGGAAAGCCTTCCGCCTCGAGCGCGGGGATCGGGTGCAGCGTCAACTCGAAGACGGCGGCTCCCGAGCAGCCGCGCCGGCCGGTCGCCTCGGCAACGCCGTACAACGATGACGCCAGCAGCCGGCCGGCAGCGCCGGCCGGGTCTGCCAACGCCTCGCTCAGCGCGATCGCCACGACCGCGTCGGGCGCTGAGCCTGAACCCCCGCCAGGGTCGAGGTCACCCGGCCAGTGCTGGTCACGCTGCCAGCAGCGAGGCCACGCAGCGCTTGCGTCGCGCTCTGCTTCGGTGCTGGCGGGAACTCCTTGCCGAGCAGCGCCCGCCACGCATCGACAGCCGCAAGCTCATCGCCGGCACGCTGAAGGCGTACGGCCTCGTCGGCGCGGTCCGCGGCGGCCGCAAACACCGAGGTGAACGTCTGCCGCTGCTGCCAGCTCCAGTCAGGTGCCAGGTCATCGACGCCGGTCGGGTCGAAGACCGGCCCGAGCACTGCGGTTGCCGCGAACCGCAACGTCGCGGCATCGCGTCGGGCGCGGTGAGCTTGCGAGTGACCGCGAGGTAGGTGAGCGACTCGACGACCAGCCCGCAGATCGTCTCCAACTCGGAGTACTGGGCCTTGAGCTCCTTGACCATCCAGACCTGGTGCACGAACACCCCGCCGGTCGCCACATTGCGCTCGGCGATCAGCCGCTTGAGGGTCCTGGTGTTCGACCGCTCCCAGCGCTGCTCGTCCCGGTTGGCGATGAGCACATCCTCGCTGACCGCGACGGGAAGCGCGGCGACCAGGTCGAACGTGAAGTCACAGTCGGCGAACACGACCTGGTGGTTGCGAATCGCCGCTATCAACAAGCGTTCCAGCGAGGAGTCATCGCTGGCCTGCACAAAACAGCTGATGACGAACTGCGGGCCCTTCTTCTCGAACATGAGCGCCAGGAAGTCGTCGACCGCCTCGTCGCTCCACCTGTCGTACTCCTTCGAAGGTGGGAACGAACTGCCGCGCGTCACCTGCGCTGCCAGAGTCCGGAGCAGTGCGATGGTCTGCTCGCCGCACCCGCCGGTCCGGTCGAGTTCCTCGTACGCGCTCACAGCCTCCCCCCTTCCCGGCCCGCGACCGACGCCGCTACCGTCCCACCGGCCCTGCCGGCGGCAACGACGTCACCCCGGCCTCCGTTTGGAGGCCGGGGTGATGCGGTCGTGCTGTATGAAGGTCACGAATGCGTATGAACCTTCATACGGAATGTCACCGTGACCACGCGGACATTTTCGTGACCATCACGGACATCTGGTGAAAAAAGCCCAGGACGACCCGGTGACCATTTCCATCAGCTGCATCCGCTTGTGCTGCCGCACTGCTCGCAGACGTAGCAGCTGCCAGCCGCCCGCATCGTGATGCCGCACGTGAAGCAGAGCGGAGCGTCGACCGCCGTCTGGATATCGATCAGGCCGGCCGTCGGCCCTCCCCCTGACGAGGTTTCGGGTCGCTGGTCCGAAGGCTCGACCGGAGCCGAGGTGCGCAACGACTCGACGTCGACGCCCTCCGAATCCAGATCCGCCGACTGGGTGCCGTATGCCGACGCGGTCTGCGCCGCCCGCTCCTCAGCGGTGAAGATGCCGAGTTCGGCCCGGCGCTCGTACGGCAGATAATCCAGCGCGAGCCGGCGGAAGAGGTAGTCCATCACCGACTGCGCGAGCCGGACATCCGGATCGTCGGTCAGGCCGGCCGGGTCGAAGCGCATGTTGATGAACTTCGAGACGTAGGCGTCCAGCGGAACCCCGTACTGCAAGGCGATCGAGACCGCGACGGAGAAGGCATCCATGACGCCGGCCAGGGTCGAGCCCTGCTTCGACATCTTGATGAAGACCTCACCCAGCCCGTTATCGGGGTAGGAGCCCGCCGTGAGGTAACCCTCGGCACCACCGACCGCGAACGAGATGGTCTGCGACGGACGCTTCTTCGGAAGCCGCTTGCGAACCGGACGGCTCTCGACGTGAGCCTCGGCCTTGCCAGCGCCGCCGCTCGCGCCCGCCCGGCTGCCCTTGAGGTCACTGAGCGGCTGACCGACCTTGCAATTGTCGCGGTAGATCGCGAGCGCCTTGAGCCCGAGCTTCCAGCCCTCGAAGTAGATGTTTTCGACCTCTTCGACGGTGGCGCGACGTCGGCATGTTGACCGTCTTGCTGATGGCTCCGGACAGGAACGGCTGAGCCGCCGCCATCATCCGCACGTGGCCCATCGGGCCGATCGCCCGCTCGCCGAGCGCGCAGTCGAAGACCTCGTAGTGCTCCGGGCGCAAGACCGGGAGCATCGACGACGTGGCCGTGCTCCTTGATGTGCTCGACGATCGCCTCTTTGGTCTCGTCCGTGTATCCCAGTGACGGTGAGCGCCCGCGGCACCGTGTGGTTGACGATCTGCATGCTGGCACCGCCGACCAGCTTCTTGACCTTGACCAGCGCCAGATCGGGCTCGATGCCGGTGGTGTCGCAGTCCATCATCAGGCCGATCGTGCCGGTCGGCGCGAGGACCGAGGCCTGCGCATTGCGCCAGCCGCTGCGCTCGCCCATCCGCAGCCCCTGCTGCCACTGCTTTGCGGCCAGCGCAAGCAGGCGCGCGTCGTCGGCGCCGATGGGCCGCACTGCGTCGTTGGCCGCGGCGTGCTTGCGCATCACCCGGGTGTGCGCCGCCGCGTTACGGCTGTAGCCCTCGTACGGACCGACGGCGGCGGCGAGCTCGGCGCTGCGCCGGTAGGCGGTGCCGGTCATCAGCGAGGTGATGCCGGCCGCCAGCGCCCGGCCGCCTTCGGAGTCGTATGCGTGGCCGGTAGCCATGAGCAGCGCGCCCAGGTTGGCGTAGCCGATACCGAGCTGGCGGAACGCCCGGGTGGTCGCGCCGATCGCCTCGGTCGGGAAGTCGGCGAAGCAGATGGAGATGTCCATCGCCATGATGATCAGCTCGATGGCCCGCACGAAACGCTCACCGTCGAACGTGCCGTCGTCGCGCAGGAACTTCATCAGGTTGAGCGAGGCCAGGTTGCACGAGGAGTTGTCCAAATGGACGTACTCCGAGCACGGGTTGCTCGCGGTGATGCGACCCGACTCCGGGCAGGTGTGCCAGTCGTTGATCGTGTCGTCGTACTGCACGCCCGGGTCAGCGCACGCCCACGCGGCCTGGCCGATGGCCTTCCACAGCTCGCGCGCTTTCACCGTCTCGATGACCGAACCATCGAGCCGTGCCCGCAGGTGGTGATCACCGTCATTCTCGACGGCGCGCATGAACTCGTCGCTCACCCGCACCGAGTTGTTGGCGTTCTGGTACTGGACCGACACGATGTCAGCGCCGCCGAGATCCATGTCGAAGCCGGCGTCACGCAGCGCCCGGATCTTGTCCTCTTCACGGGCCTTCGTCTCGACGAACTCCACGATGTCGGGGTGGTCGACATCCAGCACGACCATCTTCGCCGCACGCCGGGTGGCGCCGCCGGACTTGATCGTGCCGGCCGACGCGTCAGCCCCTCGCATGAAACTGACCGGTCCGGAGGCGGTGCCACCGGAGGAGAGCAGCTCCTTGGACGAGCGGATGCGCGACAGGTTGATGCCCGAGCCGGAACCGCCTTTGAAGATCAGCCCTTCCTCGCGATACCAGTTGAGGATCGACTCCATCTGGTCGTCGACCGCGAGGATGAAGCACGCGCTCACCTGCTGAGGCGCGGTGGTGCCGACGTTGAACCAGACCGGCGAATTGAAGCTGAACATCTGGTGCAGCAGCATGTGGGTGAGCTCTTGCTCGAAGATCTCAGCGTCTTCGGTACCGGCGAAGTACCCGTTCGCCTCACCCGCACGCCGGTAGGCCCCGACGACGCGATCGATCAGCTGGCGCAGCGAACTCTCGCGGTCCGGCGATCCGAGCGCGCCGCGGAAGTACTTGCTGGTCACGATGTTGGCCGCGTTGACCGACCAGAAGTCGGGAAACTCGACCCCGCGCTGCTCGAAATTCACCGTCCCGTCACGCCAGTTCGTCATGACGACGTCGCGCCGATCCCAGGTCACCTGGTCATAGGGATGGGTGCCCGGCAACGTGAAGACGCGCCCGATCCGCAGCCCTCGGTGCGTGGCCGAAGCAGCGGCGACCGGGTCGGTAACGGTTTCAGTCATGCGGTCCTACCTTTCGTTGTTAGCAACAACCGGGGTGGCCGGATGTGCCGGGAATTGGCGGAAGACTCCGGGCGCCGCGGCGGACCAATCAGGTCACAGCGGACGCCGCAAAAGCGGTGGACGGAGGGGACGCGGAACCCGCACGGTCAGCAGCATCGGGGCCGAGGTCGACGGCATGGGTGTCGCTGTCGGGAGCGTGATCGCGCCGCAGGGAAGCGATCTCCTGCTCGAAATCCTCGAGGGAGTCGAACGCCCGATAGACGGACGCGAACCGCAGGTACGCGACCTCGTCCAGTTCGCGGAGGGGGCCGAGGATAGCCCGGCCAACGTCGTCGGAGCTGACCTCGGCGCGGCCGGCTGCCCGGACGTTTTCCTCGACCCGCTGCGCGAGCAAGGCCAAGGCGTCTTCGTCGACCGGGCGCCCCTGGCAAGCCTTGCGGACGCCCGCGATCACCTTTTCGCGGCCGAACGGCTCGGTGGCGCCGCTGCGCTTGACCACGAGCAACGTGGCTGCCTCAAGAGTGGTGAAGCGACGGCCGCAGGCACCGCATGACCGCCGACGCCGGATCGCCGCTCCGCCGTCGGCTTCGCGGCTGTCGACAACCCGGCTGTCAGAGGTCTGGCAGAAGGGACAGCGCATCGGCCCGGGCCACCCTTCCTCTTCGCTGGACCCATGAAGACGTCTGCCGTTCTCGGGCTGCTGACCAGGGGGCTGTGGACACCCGTGTGGGTAACGGCCACAAATCCGTGGACAACCTGTTGAACAACCTGTGGATGACTTACATGGGTGTAACTACAAGATGTTGTGTCCCGGACAGTAGGGCTGCGCCCATCGGCGAGCAAGCCCATTGGCGGCGTGTCGCACCGGCGAGTCGCGGCGGCTTTGCTCTGCGTAGACGACATGGCACGCATCGTGAGGGCTTTCGGGCCTAGCGCAGGAGCAATTTCTGGCCGACGGCGAGGTCAGCCGTGGACAGGTGGTTGAGGGACCTCAACCTGCCGACGACGTCGCGCGGATCGGAGTTCGGAAACTCGCGGACCGCGATGGTCCAGAGCGAGTCACCGGGCTGTACCGCGACGGCCGAAGCAGGCGCCGGCGAGTGCGGTGCGTCGGCGCTGGCCCGCCCCAGGCCGAAGGCCGCGTAGACCGCGACCGCCGCCAGGAGCAAGAGCATTACCCGGCCTCGGCGAGTCAGCCGCAGCTTCGTGGGAACCGCGCGCCCGTGGTGTGCCGCGGAACGCGCCCGGTCTCGCCGGACCCGGGGCCGCAGCCGGACCGGACCGGATGCCGGCCGCTCGATCCGGCGCGCCCGCCGCGACACCGGCGGGGTCACGACCGACGGCGCGGCCTCGAAGCGCCGCCGCATGGGCGGCGCCGGCTGCGCCGGCCGAGCCGCGGCGGGCGCGAACTCCTGGACCGACGGGCGGACCGGCGCCGCCTGCACGGGCCGAACTCCCGAACGTCCCTTCGGCCGTCCGGCAAAAGCCATCGGACGCCGGATACCGACAACGAATCCAGGCCCCCACGTAGACGCCACTGAAGCAGCCATCTCCCACACCTCCACCGCATCGCTGGTGGTCGCTGGGCGCGATCACCGTCGAACCCGTGTTCGACTTTCAGGTTGTAGCGCGACCGTACGACAAAAACGCGACACGGTCGAACGTGTGTTTGAAAGCTGTCCGAAAACCGGCTACGGTCAAAGCCGTCACAGAAGCGAGAGGGCCCGATTCGGGCTAGCGAGGAGCGACAGATGGCAAAGCAGGGTGCGAGTGGCAGCGGAGGTCGGCCTCGCCCCGAGGGCCGCCGCCAGAGCGCCCCGAAGGCGGGGGTCGAAGGCTCGGCCACGCCGATGCGGCGGTCGGCACGGCGGCGTGGCAGCAATGTGAGCGACTTTCCTGACGGTCCTCCGGACGAGACCGGCCTCACCCCGCGGCAGCGCAAGGTGCTCGAAGTCATCCGGGAGGCGGTCGACCGCAGGGGCTACCCGCCGAGCGTGCGGGAGATCGGCGAGTCAGTCGGTTTGACGAGCACCAGCAGCGTCGCCCACCAGCTGAAAACGTTGGAAGCAAAGGGGTTTTTGCGTCGCGATCCCAACCGGCCGCGCGCCGTCGAGGTGCTGTTGCCGAGCGTCGACACCGAGTCCGGTCCGCTGAGCACGCATCCGACACCGGCGTTCGTGCCGGTCGTGGGGCGCATTGCCGCCGGCGGCCCGGTGCTGGCCGAGGAGGCCGTTGAGGAGATCTTCCCGCTCCCCCGTGAGCTCGTCGGCGAGGGCACGCTCTTCCTGCTGCGCGTGCAGGGCGAGTCGATGATCGAGGCTGCGATTTGCGACGGCGACTGGGTCGTGGTACGCCAGCAGCCGGTCGCCGACAACGGGGACATCGTCGCGGCGATGTTGGACAACGAAGCGACGGTGAAGACCTACCGGGCGAAGGACGGGCACATCTGGCTGATGCCGGCTAACCCGAATTACGAGCCCATCGTCGGCGACGAAGCGGTCGTGCTGGGCCGGGTCGTGGCGGTGCTGCGCAAGGTCTGACCCGGCGGTGCGCAGCAGTGAGACGGTGGCGGCCTGCGGCCGCCACCGTCAGGCGACGGGACCGGGAGCGGGCGGTGCAAATGTCGCAAGCACGGACGCCAGACCCGCGGGCACTCGCGCCCGCAGCAGGGTGCCGTCGGGAGTGTGATCCGACGCAAGCACCTCGCCGATCTCGTGGACGCGAGCGACGAGATCACCACGCGCATACGGGACGAGCGCCTCGACCTCGACGGGCGGGTGAGGGGCCCGCTTCTCGAGCTCGGCCACCAGCTCGCCGAGACCTTCGCCGGTGCGTGCCGACACGATCACCGCGTTCGGCAGCGCCCGGCGCAGCCGCCCCAGTGTGAGCGGGTCGGCGGCGTCCGCCTTGTTGATCACCAGCAGCTCGGGAAGCTCGGCGGCGCCGATCTCGGCGAGCACCTCGCGCACCGCGCGATCTGTGACTCGGGATCGGGGTCAGCCCCGTCGATCACGTGGATCAGCAGGTCGGCCTCGGCGACCTCTTCCAGAGTCGATCGGAACGCATCCACCAGCTGGTGCGGCAGGTGGCGAACGAAACCAACCGTGTCGGTCAGGGTGATCGTTCGCCCGTCCGGCAGGATGGTGCGCCGCACGGTGGGGTCGAGCGTGGCGAACAGCGCGTTCTCGACCAGGACGCCGGCGCCCGTGAGCCGGTTCAGCAGCGACGACTTGCCGGCGTTGGTGTAGCCGACGATTGCCACCGAAGGCACCGAGTTGCGCCGGCGGCCCGCCCGCTTGGTCGACCGGACCGTCGACATGCCGGCGAGATCGCGGCGCAGCCGTGACATCCGGGAGCGGATCCGGCGTCGGTCGGTCTCGATCTTCGTCTCACCGGGACCCCGGGTGCCGATGCCCGCACCGGCACGGGTCATCGACTCGCCCCAGCCACGAAGCCGCGGCAGCAGGTAGGACAGCTGGGCGAGCTCGACCTGCGCCTTGCCCTCCCGGGAGGTCGCGTGCTGGGCGAAGATGTCGAGGATCAGGGCCGTCCGGTCGATGACCTTGACCTTCACGATCTGCTCGAGCTGACGCAGCTGGCCGGGGGTCAATTCGCCGTCGCACACCACGGTGTCGGCGCCGGTCGTCACCACGACGTCACGCAACTCGCGGGCCTTACCGGACCCGATGTAGGTGGCGGCGTCGGGTTTGGCACGCCGCTGCACCAGACCTTCGAGCACCTGGGAGCCGGCGGTCTCGGCCAGTGAGGCAAGCTCGGTCAACGAGTTCTCGGCGTCAGCCTGGGTGCCCGAGTCCCACACCCCGATCAGCACGACCCGCTCGAGGCGCAGCTTGCGGTACTCGACCTCGGTGACGTCTTCGAGTTCGGTGGCCAGCCCCGCCACGCGGCGAAGCGCCTGGCGGTCTTCGAGGTCGTAGCCTTCGCCCTCGGCCTCGAACCAGGCAGGCGCCTCGGGGTCGGCCTCGGAAGGTGCGTTTCCACGATCGTGGAAGTCGGCGGGATCGGCCTTGTCGGTGGGCATCGGCGCCCGGGCAGTAACTGGAGTCATCGTCTCCAGTTCAACGCGAGAATGGGGCTGCGTCATCCTGATTTCGCCGCGGCGGCCAGCGCCTGTACGCGTTGCACCAGTTCGTCCAGCTCTGCGGGCTCCAGGACGGACAGGGCGGGTGCCACCATCCGGTCGGTCAGCTTCTCGGCCGCCTGCCGCCGGGCACGCAGCTCGTCGGTGACGTCCGGCAAAGGATCGGTCCAGCCCACCGACTGCGGCTTGTAGTAGTCGGTGGCGCTGGCCGCCGCCGCTTCCACCGGGGTCAGTCCGCTGGCCAGCACCGCGAGCCCGTGGATTCCCCCGCGGTGTTCGCGCAGCACGTGCAGCAGATGCGCCGCTGACGCGGGCGGGTCGGCGGGCCGGGGCGCAGCCCGCCAGCCGGCGAAGAGCGGAAGGCTGGCCGCGTCGGCGGAGTCGGCGACGCGAGCGAGCAGCTGATTCGTGCGCTCCAGCTCCGGCACGGCAGCGAACCGCTTGCGGCCCCACCGCCAGCAGCATTCAGAAAACGCCGCGAGCGCTGCGCCGGGCGTCATGACCGCCTTGCCGGCCTGCCACATCGTCTCCACCAGCGCAGGAGGGAAGAAGGTCATCGCGCTGGAGACGACCTCGGGCCTGACGTCGCCCATGGCGCCGCCGCGGCCGAGGTAGTAGAACGTCATGCCTTCGAAGCCCAGCTCGCTGCCGTAGGCGTAGGTCGACCGCGACGCCATGAACCAGCCTCCGAGCAGCCCGACCGGAGCGGCCAGCCCCGAAGCCGCCTGCAGCGGGTTCAGCCCCACCACCGTCCCGCGGCGACGATGTTCGCCGGGCCGTGCAGCACGACGGAGGCGCCTTCCCACACGACGCGAAGCCGGCCTCCCGGGACATCGACCAAGACGTCGGCGGACTGCTCACCGCGCCCGACCGCGTCGGCTACCGCCACAGCGCACGCCCCGGTGCCGCACGAGAGCGTCTCGCCGGAGCCGCGCTCGTGCACCCGCATGACCAGCCCGTTCGGGGTGCGCGCGTATACCTCGACGTTCACGCCCTGCGGGAAGCGCCCGGCGTCGAAGTCCGGTGCGGACACCATGTCGAGGGCTGCGGGATGCATGACCGGGCAGACCAGGTGCGGGTTTCCCATCGAGACCGGCGTGCCCTCGTAACGCACCCCGCCGATCGTGGCTGCCGAGGGGGTCGCATCGACCACCGGCGGGCCCATATCGACCGCGATGTCGCCGACCGGGTCAGCCGGAACCTCCACCCGGCGCACTCCGCCGCGCGTGGAAAGCTGCAGCTCACCGGGCTGCGCCCAGCCGACAGCCACGAGGTAGCGCGCGTACACCCGGGCACCGTTGCCGCACATCTGCGCGGTACTGCCGTCGGCGTTCACGTAGTCCATGAACCAGGTGCCGGCCGCCGCGGGCACGACGCGCAGGCACCCGTCGGCGCCGATGCCGAACCGGCGGTCACACAACCGGCGGGCCAGCTCCGGAGTAAGTCGCAGGCGGTCCTCACGGTCGGGCAACAGGACGAAGTCGTTACCGGTTCCCTCGCCTTTGGCGAACGCCAGCCCCGAACCGGGCGCGGACGCCAGCGCTGCGAGCTCGGCAAGCTCCGACAGCGCGTCCACACTCATCAGCTAGCAGGCTACTTCGGCTCCGGGCCGGTGCGCGAGTTCGCCAGCGAGCTGGCACGGGCGAGCGCCTCGGGCGACGCCGGCGTCCAGCCCCCACCCCGGGCCAGCATGGACCGCGCCCGGGTGGCCTCCTGCGGTCCGCAGAACAAAAAGCCGTGCGCCCGGTCGCACCCGAGCTCGCACAGCCGAGCGCCCTCGGTCCACGACTCGACGCCTTCGGCGACGACGTACAAATCACGGGCATGAGCGAGCCGGACGACGGAGGCGACGATCGAGTCGTCGTCCAGATCGACGCCGAGCCCGCGCACGAACCGGCGGTCGAGCTTCACGGCGTCGACCGGCATCTCCTCGAAGCGCGCGAGTGAGGAGTACCAGGTGCCGAAATCATCCACGGCCAGCGCGCAGCCGACGTCACGGAGCTGCATCAGCAGACCGGTCGCGGCGGAGCCCACATCACCCAGTGTCGACTCACTGAACTCGAGGCCGAGCGAGCGCGGGGGCAGCTGGTGCCGCTCGAAGAGCTCGCCGACGAAGTCGACGAAACCGGCAGCGGCCAGCTGGACGGCCGGGACATTGGCCCAGAGCTGGCACAGCCCGACCGTCGGATGTGGCGGCAGCGCCTCCCACCGGGCCCGCTCGGCTGCGCACTCTTCGAGCACCCAGGTCGAGAGCGGCAGCAGCAGGCCCGCCTTGTGGGCGACGTCGAGGAACGAGCTCGGCGGGAGCAGCCCACGACGCGGGTGGGCCCAGCGCATGAGGGCTTCCATGCCGACGACGCCCCCGGAAGCGAGGTCGATCTCGGGCTGAAAGTGCAGAACGGTCTCACCGCGCTCGTGGGCGCCGCGCAGGTCATCGGCCAGATCCAGATCCAGCAACACGCTCATGGTTCGCCCTCAATCCCCCTGCGTCCAAGCCGTCGAAGCGAGCAAGAGCACGTGCTCACCAGGCCGGTTACGGGCTCCTTCTCGGCACCTATCGGTGCTGGGCAGCGGCGATGAGCCGTTCGGCTGCAGCGAGCTGGGTCGAACGGACCCTCGTGGCGGACTGTAAGCCCTCGGCGCCGGCAAACGGTAGCCATTCGATACGGCGGTCACGGCGGAACCAGGAACGCTGCCGGCGGACAAATCGGCATGTCGCGCGCACCGTCTCGGCCTTGGCGGCCTCCTCGCTGGGCAGCACCCCGTCGAACCAACCGAGAATCTGGGCGTAACCGAGCGCCCGCGCGGCGGTGCGGCCCTCCCGAAGGCCCGCCACCGCGAGACCCCTGACCTCGTCGACGAAGCCCGCATCCCACATGTGCTGGGTCCGCGCGGCCACCCTGGCGTCGAGATCGGGACGGTCCAACCCGAGGTAGACGACGTCGTACACCGCTTCGGGAGTCGGCAGCCGGGCCACAAACCGCCCGGTCAACGCGACCACCTCGAGCGCCCGGACGAGCCGCCGGCCGTTGCCGGGCAGGATCGCTGCGGCGGCCTCCGGATCGATCGTGGCCAGCCGCGCGTGCAGCGCAGCGGGTCCGAGCTGGGCGAGGTCGGCTTCCAGTTCGGCACGCAGCCCGGGGTCGGTGCCGGGGAACTCCATGGCGTCGAGGGCCGCCCGTACGTACAGGCCGCTTCCGCCGACCAGCACCGGCGGGCGACCGGCGGCGAGCAGCGCGTCGATCTGCGCTCGGGCCAGCTGCTGATAGGTGGCGACATCGGCGGTGCGGCGGGGATCCCAGAGGGAAAGGAGGTGGTGCGCGACCCCCTGCCGCTCGGCCATCGTGAGCTTGGCGGTGCCGATGTCCATGCCGGCGTAGAGCTGCATCGAGTCAGCGTTGATCACTTCCCCGCCCAGGCGTTGAGCAAGCGCGACCGCGAGATCGCTCTTGCCCGTCGCGGTGGGGCCAACGATCGCGATCACCCGAGGCACGAGCTCAGTCCCGCAGGCGGGCCGGCCCCGGCGTCGACCACATCGCGACGAGGTAGCCCACCCCGTAGGGCGCGTCGTCATAGCTCATCTCGGCGTCCCAGCTGCTACCGGAGAGCAGGCGCCCGACCGCTCGCCAGGCGGGGACCCCGGCCGCGAGCAACGTGCGGCCGAGCTCCGGGTCGAGCCGGGCGAGCCGCGCGGGGTCGCCGGAGGCCAGTGCGGTGCTGACGTCGGCGTCGTAACCGGCGGCCCGCTCGTCCAGCCACCCCGGCGCCTTCTCCGTGCGCCGGGCCGACCCGTCGCCCATGACCAGCAGCCCGTCGCCCCTGCCGAGTGTCACCTCCGGCAGCGCACCGTCCGGGTCGCACGCCAGGCCGAGGAAGCCACCGGTCCACGACGCCTGCGCCAGCAGCCAGGCACCGACTGCCAGCGACAGCGGCAGCGGGCCACCCGCGTCGGCGCCCATCCTCTCGCCGGGCAGCTGTACTGCGAGGTCGACGCCGTACCCGGCGAACGCGCCGGACGACCCGGCCCGGTACTCCGCAGCTGCGTCTGCGACTCCGACCAGCACGATCCGCTCGATCGGAAGTGCCGCGAGCCGGCCCACCGCCGAGACGGCAGGAGTGCGGACGGCGACCGGTTCACCGGCGCCCACCTCGCTGACCAGGAGCGGAGGGTGAGGGCAGAAGGCGACGGCCACGCGCAGGGCTGGATCCTGCTGGGCTGGATCTGCTGGGCTGGATCCTGCGGGCTGGATCCTGCAGTGCTCACGCCGGCGCGCCGACGCGGGGCAGCCCGAGGCCCACGGTTTCCGCTCCCGGACCGGTGGCCCGCGGGGTGGCGGGCCGGTTGCCGGCCGCCCAAGCGTCGCCCGCGCCCGTGCGGCGCACGCCGAGCAAGGGCCCGTCGGCCAGCAGGTGGTGGGGTGCGCCGCGGGTGATGACGGTCGCCGCGAAGTCGCCCGGCCGTGGGGCCTGCGGCGCATCGGCGGCGTTCAGGTGCACCAGCCGGCCGTCGCGGGCCCGGCCCGACACCCGTCCGGTGCCGGCGTCCTTGCGACCTTCGCCCTCGGCGAGCAGCACCTCGACCTCGCGGCCGACGAGCGCGCGGTTGGCCTCCCAGGAGATCTCGTCCTGCAGTTCGACCAGCCGGCCGTAGCGGTCGGCCACAACGCTGCGGGTCGATCTGCTCGGGCAGCTCGGCAGCCGGCGTACCCGGGCGCTTGGAGTACTGGAAGGTGAACGCCCCGGCAAAGCGCGCGGCACGCACGACATCCAGCGTCGCCTGGAAGTCGGCTTCGGATTCGCCCGGGAAACCGACGATGATGTCGGTGGTGATCGCGGCGTCCGGCATGGCCGTCCTTACGCGCTCGATGATCCCGAGGTAGCGCTCGGCGCGGTAGCTGCGGCGCATCCGGCGAAGCACGTCGTCGGAGCCGGACTGCAGCGGCATGTGCAGCGAAGGGCAGACGTTCGGGGTTTCGGCCATGGCGGCGATCACGTCGTCGGTGAAGTCGCGCGGGTGCGGCGAGGTGAAGCGCACGCGCTCGAGCCCGTCGACACGGCCCATGGTGCGCAGTAGCGACGCGAACGCTCCCGGCTCGCCGAAGCTGCGGCCGTAGGAATTGACGTTCTGGCCGAGCAGCGTGATCTCCAGGACCCCCTGCTCGACGAGCGCCTCGACCTCGGCCAGCACGTCACCCGGCCGGCGGTCGCGCTCGCGTCCGCGCAGGCTCGGGACGATGCAGAAGGTGCACGTGTTGTCGCAGCCGACGCTGATGCTCACCCAGGCGCTCGCCGCCGAATCGCGCCGGGCCGGCAGCACGCTGGGGAAGACCTCGAGCGCTTCGGCGATCTCGACCTGCGCCTCGCCGTTGTGCCGGGCGCGTTCGAGCAGCACCGGCAGGCTTCCCAGGTTGTGCGTGCCGAACACGACGTCGATCCACGGCGCGCGCTTGGCCAGCGAGCCACGGTCCTTTTGAGCCAGGCATCCGCCGACCGCGATCTGCATGCCGGGGTGGGCGTCCTTCACCGGCCGCAGGTGGCCGAGGTTGCCGTAGAGCCGGTTGTCGGCGTTCTCCCGCACGGCGCAGGTGTTGAAGACGATGAGGTCGGGGGTCCCATCCGCGGCGGCGACGTAGCCCGCCTCTTCCAGCAGACCGCAGATCCGCTCGGAGTCGTGCGCATTCATCTGGCACCCGTAGGTGCGCACCTCGTAGGTACGAGGCGCCGGGGAGCTCAGGGAATGCGTGCTCACCGCGTCGAGATTACGGCCGGTTGCGTCGCGGCGACCGGCCGGCGGCCGCGTCGGGGCAGTTCAGGCGCAGAACTCGTTGCCCTCCGGGTCGTGCATGACCGCCCAGACCACACCCAATTCCTCGGAGCGCTCGACGAACGTCGCCCCAAGGCTTTCCAGCCGCGCCACCGCCGCGTCGACGGCGTCCCGCTGCTGCGAGACCGGCACGCTCGGCCCGCCGCCGCTGCCGAGATCGAGGTGCACGCGATTCTTGGCCGTCTTGGGCTCGGGCACCCGCTGGAAGAACAGCCGCGGCCCGTGTCCGCTCGGGTCGACGAGCGCCGCAGCCGCGTTCCATTCGCTCTCCGGCACGCCCTGGGCCGCCAGGAAGGCCGGCCAGTCCGCGAACCCGGCGGGCGGCGGGGCCGGCTCATACCCGAGCGGCGCCAGCGCCTGCTGCCAGAAGGCCGAAAGGGCAGCCGGGTCGGCGGCGTCGAAGGTCACTTGGAACACGCGGGGTCCTCTCGCCGGCGATCGGTGGCTGGTTAGCGGGCGATCTCGCTCGCCCGCGTCTCCCGTACCACCGTCACACGGATCTGACCGGGGTACGTGAGCTCTTCCTCGATCTGTTTCGCCAGATCCCGCGCCAGCACCTGCGCGCCGATGTCGTCGACCGAATCGGGCATCACCATGACCCGCACCTCGCGGCCGGCTTGCATCGCGAACACCTTCTCGACGCCGGGCAGGCCCGCCGCCAGCTGCTCGATCCGTTCGAGCCGCTTGACGTAGGACTCCAGGCTCTCCCGGCGCGCGCCCGGCCGGCCGCCACTGATCTGGTCGGCGGCCTGGGTCAGCACCGCGCCGATGGTGCGCGGCTCGACCTCGTTGTGGTGGGCCTCGATGGCGTGCACGACGTCCTCGTGCTCGCCGTACCGGCGGGCGATTTCCGCGCCGATCAGCGCGTGGCTGCCCTCGACCTCGTGGGTGAGGGCCTTGCCGAGGTCGTGCAGCAACGTTCCGCGCTTGGCGAGGTCAGGCGGCAGACGCAGCTCCGCAGCCATGATCCCGGCCAGGTGAGCCGACTCGATGAGGTGGCCGAGCACGTTCTGCCCGTAACTCGTGCGGTAGCGCAGTCGCCCGAGCAGCGTGATCACCTCGGGATGCATCTCGGCGATGCCCACTTCGACGAGCGCGTCCTCGCCGGCCCGGACGCACTGCGCCTCGACGGCGACCTTGGCCCGCTCGTACTCCTCCTCGATGCGCTGGGGATGGATGCGGCCGTCGAGCACCAGGGCTTCGAGGGTGACGCGCCCGACCTCGCGCCGGACCGGGTCGAAGCACGACAGCAGCACGGCCTCGGGGGTGTCGTCGATGACGACGTTGACTCCGGTGACCGCCTCGTAGGCGCGGATGTTGCGGCCCTCCCGGCCGATGATCCGGCCCTTCATGTCGTCGCTCGGCAGGTGCAGCACCGACACGACCGACTCGGCGGTCTGCTCGCTGGCGACCCGCTGGATGGCGAGGGTGACGATGCGCCGTGCCCGGTCCTCTCCCTCCGTGCGTGCCTTGGCCTCGATGTCGCGCACTATCAGCGCCGCGTCACGCTTGGCCTGCGCCTGCGCGTCCTTGACCAGTTCCGCCCGGGCCTCGTCGGCGGTGAGCCCGGCGACCTGCTCCAGTACCCGCCGCCGTTCCTCTTCGATGTCGGCCAGCTCGGCTTTGCGACGCGCGATGTCGGCTTCGGTACGCGCCAGCTCGTGCTCACGCGCGACGACTTCGTGAGCCTCCTGCTCGAGGCGTTCGGAACGCTCCTCGAGCCGGACCTCCCGGCTGACGAGCCGCTGCTCCCGCTGATCGAGCTCGCCGCGGGCCGCGGCGAGCTGCTGCAGCTCGGTCTCGGCGGCCTTGGCTGCCGCCTGGCTCGCCTCGCGCTCCGCGCGTGCTCGCAGCTCGGAGATCTCGACGGCAACCTCGGCCCGGAGCGCTTCCGCCTCTTCCCGGAGCCGCGCGCGGGAACGCTCCGCCTCGGCGCGGGCCTGCTCGCGCGCATCGTCCAGCTCCCGGCTCACCAGCTCGGCCGCCTGCTTGCGGGCGTCGGCGAGAGCTTGGGTGCGCGCCGACTCGACGGCGGCGGCGTCCAAAGCCGCCACCGGCTGGCTGCCACCGGTGGCGGGCGCTGCCCCGGATGTCACCCGACGCTGAACGCGCAGCAGCGTGAGCCCCAAGCCGACCAGGGCAACGAGTACCAGCGCGAGGAGTACGGCGACCACAGCGTTCATACGTCCTCCTCCTGTCGCTTCGGGCGGAGGCTCGATCGCGACCAGTGTGAGGAGGATTGCGGAACGCGAGCCGGATCCGCTGACGCGGCCGACCACTCGCGAGCCGAGCGAAGAAGACGGCTGCCCGCCTGATCCCCGGTGTGACCCCCTCTCAGCAGTGCGCCTTGGCCTGCAGCAACCAACTCTCGACCGAACTATTTCGCCCCGCAACGAAGCTGCGGTGATCCTCCTGCCTGCGGGGGACGCTAGGACTCGCGCTCTTGATCGTCAAGGATGGCCGGCACCGGCCTTCCCCTGGCGTTAACAGTCCGGCAACGCGCTGGTGCCGCCTTCGGCCACGCAAAGGTCGTCCTCGTCAGCGGCCGCCATTTCGCCGCTGTCCTCGTCATCAACAGTGGCCAGCACCTCTGCCAGCACTTCGTTGATCACCGAACTGCTGAACCCGCGGCGAAGCAGCAGTCCCATCAGGCGCCGGCGGCGCACCTCGGGAGCGAGCCGTGCCATCCCCGGCGCGCGCCGCCGGGCCAGGGCGACGGCCGTCGCCCGCTCATCGTCGTCGTCGACTTCCGCCGCCGCCAGATCGATGACCTCGGGCGCGACCCCTCGACCGCGCAACTCCGCCCGCAGGCTGCGCGTACCCCGGCGCCGAACCCCGACTCCGGTGCGGACGTACGCCTGCGCATAGGCGGTGTCGTCGACCAAGCCGACGCGCTCCAGCCGATCGAGCACGGCGGCCACGATCTCTTCCGGCGCGCCCGCCCGCAGCAGGCTGCGCTCAAGCTCGGCTCGGGTGCGCGGCTGCGTGGACAGCAGACTCAGGCAGCGCTCCCGAACCGCCGACTCCATCTCCTCCGGCGACTTCGCCAGCAGGATGCGTGGGCTCGAACGGCCCGCCATGTGCGACCGGTCCGATCAGAAGTCCACCGGGGTGGACGGCACCGGATCGACCAGATTGATCGGCTCCGCGTCGAGCACTGCCCCGATCCCGAGCTTCTCCTTGATCTTCTTCTCGATCTCGTTGGCGAGATCGGGATTGTCGCGCAGGAAGCCGCGCGCGTTTTCCTTGCCCTGGCCGAGCTGCTCGCCCTCGTACGTGTACCAAGCGCCGGCCTTGCGGACGATGCCGTGCTCCACGCCCATGTCGATCAGCCCGCCTTCGCGGCTGATGCCCGAGCCGAAGATCATGTCGAACTCCGCGACCCGGAACGGCGGGCTCACCTTGTTTTTCACGACCTTGACCTTGACCCGGCTGCCGACGGCCTCCGTGCCGTCCTTCAGGGTCTCGATACGCCGCACATCCAGGCGCACCGACGCGTAGAACTTCAGCGCCTTACCACCGGTGGTGGTCTCCGGCGAGCCGAACATGACGCCGATCTTTTCCCGCAGCTGGTTGATGAAGATCGCGGTCGTGCCCGAATTGCTGAGCGCGCCGGTGATCTTGCGGAGTGCCTGGCTCATAAGCCGGGCCTGCAGACCGACGTGACTATCACCCATTTCGCCTTCGATCTCGGCGCGGGGCACGAGCGCGGCCACCGAGTCGATCACGATGATGTCGAGCGCACCGGAGCGGATCAGCATGTCAGCGATTTCCAGCGCCTGCTCCCCGGTGTCAGGCTGCGACACCAGCAGGCTGTCGGTATCGACGCCGAGCCGCTTGGCGTACTCCGGATCCATCGCATGCTCGGCGTCGATGAAGCCGGCGATCCCGCCGGCAGCCTGCGCGCTGGCGACCGCGTGGAGCGCGAGGCTGGTCTTACCGCTGGACTCAGGGCCGTAGATCTCGATGACCCGGCCGCGCGGCAGGCCGCCGATGCCGAGCGCGACATCGAGGGCGATCGAGCCCGTGGGGATGACCTGGATCGGCGGGCGAATATCATCGCCGAGCCGCATGATCGATCCCTTGCCGTACGACTTCTCTATCTGCGCGATCGCATTCGCGAGCGCCTTATCGCGGTCAAGGCCGGCCATCGAAAGCTCCTCCGGGTAGTGCGATGACGGTTGTGGGTTCGTCGGGAACAAGCGGGACGCTAGGCGACCCCTGCGACAAAACCGTGGGTGCCGCGCAATCTGTGGAAAACGCCGATCGAAACCGGTGCCGCCGAATCTAAACGAACACGCGTTCGAGATGCCATCGACACGCCGACGGCTTTGCGCCTACCGGTAGCGCGCCGGTACCTCGAATTCGTCGCACACCGCGCGCCAGACGCGCTTGGCGTCATCGCCGTCGGCCAGGGCCTGCGTAACGGTCCTGCTGCCCAGGCCGGCAATGACATGGTCGCGTGCCAGCGACTCGGCGTACGCCGGACCGAACTGCTCGCCCATCCGGTACCAGAAGTCGGTCAGTCGCATGCTCCACAGGTACAGCGGCCCGCGCTTTTTGTCACACCCGCGCGGCAGACTCGAGGGGTGACTTCCGATGCACTCGAGCAGCTGTCGCCGGCCACCCGGGCCTGGTTCACGGCTGCTTTCTCCGCGCCCACTCCGGCGCAGCAGGGTGCGTGGGCCGCGATCGCCGGAGGTCGCAATGCCCTTGTCGTGGCTCCCACGGGCTCGGGCAAGACGCTCGCCGCCTTTCTCTGGGCACTCGACCAGCTGGCGAGCAGCCCGCCCCCCGTCGAGAAGCTGGCCCGCTGCCGGGTGCTCTATGTCAGCCCGCTGAAGGCCTTGGCAGTCGACGTCGAGCGCAATCTGCGGTCGCCGCTTGCCGGAATCCGCCACGCCGCCGCCCGGATGGGCCTTCCCGAGCCGTCCATTCGCGTCGGTGTCCGTTCCGGTGACACGCCGAGCGACGAGCGGCGTCGCCTGGCCACGTCGCCGCCGGACATCCTGATCACCACGCCGGAGTCGCTTTTCCTGTTGCTCACGAGCCAGGCGCGGGAGTCGCTGCGCGGTATCGAGACGGTGATCGTCGACGAGATCCACGCCGTCGCCGGCACCAAGCGGGGCGCGCACCTGGCGGTCAGCCTGGAGCGCCTCGACGCGCTCCTGCCGCGGCCCGCCCAGCGCATCGGCCTGTCGGCCACGGTGCGTCCCGCGTCGGAGGTCGCCCGCTTCCTCGGCGGTCGGCAGCCGGTCGATGTCGTCGCGCCCTCCGGCAGCAAGACGGTCGAGGTGCGGGTCGAGGTCACCGTGGAAGACATGGCGGCGCTGGGTGAGGTCAGCGCGCCGCTTCCGCAGGCTCCGGGGGCGCCGGCCCCGGGCGCATCCGCTGCTTCCGCTGAGGCGCGCACATCGATCTGGCCGAGTATCGAGCGGCGGGTGCTGGAGCTGGTACGCAGCGCGAAAAGCACGATCGTCTTTGCGAATTCGCGGCGATTGGCGGAGCGGCTCTGCAGCCGGCTGAACGAGCTGGCCGAAGCCGACGCCCTCGAGGAAGCGGAGAACGCCGAGCCGGGCGCGATCGGTGAGCCGTCCGGCCCCTATCCGCCCGTGGCGCGCTACCCCGCGCAGCTCGCCGGCCAGGCCGGCATCGGCGGGTCGGCGCCAGCCGCGGCGGCCGGGTTCACCGAGGTGGCGCGTCCGCACCACGGAAGCATGAGCCGCGAGCAGCGCTCGGAAGTGGAGGAGGCGCTGAAGTCCGGCCGGCTGCCCTGCGTCGTCGCCACCAGCAGCCTGGAGCTCGGCATCGACATGGGCGCGGTCGATCTCGTCGTGCAGGTCGAGTCACCGCCGAGCGTCGCCAACGGGCTGCAGCGGGTCGGGCGCGCGGGCCATCAGGTCGGCGCTGCGAGCACGGGAGTGGTGCTGCCCAAACACCGCGGGGATCTGCTGCCCTGCGCTGTCGTGGCCGAGCGCATGGCCGCCGGGGCCATCGAGTCGCTCACCGTGACGCGCAATCCGCTCGATGTGCTCGCCCAGCACGTCGTGGCGATGGTGTCGGTGGAGCCGTGGGATGCGCTGGAGCTGCTCGAGCTGATCCGGCGGGCGGCCCCGTATTCGAGCCTGCCGTCCAGCGCCTATGAGGGTGTGCTCGACATGCTGGCGGGCCGGTATCCGTCCGACGCGTTCGCCGAGCTCCGCCCGCGGCTGGTGTGGGACCGGATCGACGGCACCTTGACCGCCCGCCCCGGAGCGCAGCGTCTCGCCGTCACCAGCGGCGGCACGATCCCCGACCGCGGCCTGTTCGGCGTCTATCTGGTGGCCGGTTCGGATGGCGGCGGCCCGGGCCGTCGGGTCGGCGAGTTCGACGAGGAGATGGTCTACGAATCCCGCGTGGGCGACGTGATCCTGCTGGGCTCGTCATCCTGGCGGATCGAAGACATCGGCGCCGACCGGGTGCTCGTCTCCCCCGCTCCCGGCCAGCCCGGCAAGCTGCCGTTCTGGCACGGCGACGCCCCGGGTCGGCCCATCGAGCTCGGCCGGGCGATGGGAGCGTTCGCGCGGGAGCTCTCCGCATTGGATCCGCCGGCAGCTGAGGCCCGGCTGGCTGCGGCTGGGCTCGACGACTGGGCCCAGAGCAACTTGCTGGCATATCTGGCCGAGCAGCACCAGGCGACCGGAGCACTTCCGGACGACCGCACGATCGTGGTCGAACGCTTCCGCGACGAGCTCGGCGACTGGCGGCTCGCCGTGCACTCGCCCTTCGGGGCGCAGGTCCACGCGCCGTGGGCGCTCGCAGTGGCGGCGCGTATCCGGGAGAGCACCGGGCTCGACGCCCAGGTGCTGCATTCCGACGACGGCCTGATCCTGCGCTTGCCCGACGGTGACGAGCCGCCCAGCGCCGATCTGGTCCTGCTCGCCGCCGAGGACGTGGAGCAGATCGTGCAGGCGGAGGTGGGCGGCAGCGCGCTGTTCGCCAGCCGTTTTCGCGAATGCGCCGCGCGCGCGTTGCTCCTGCCCAGACGCGATCCCACCCGGCGCACGCCGCTCTGGCAGCAGCGTCAGCGCGCGGCGCAGTTGCTGTCCGTGGCGAGCATCCACCCTGATTTCCCGATCGTCCTCGAAGCCGTGCGCGAGTGCCTGCAAGACGTCTTCGACGTTCCCGGGCTCGTATCGCTGATGCGCGATCTGGCCGGCCGCGCGGTGCGCCTCGTCGAGGTCGAAACGCCGGCCCCGTCACCGTTCGCGCGCTCGCTGCTGTTCGGCTACGTGCGGCGCGTTCATGTACGAGGGCGACAGTCCCGCTCGCCGAGCGCCGGGCGCAGGCGTTGTCGCTTGGACAGCCGGCTACTCGCCGAGCTGCTCGGTTCGGCGGAGCTTCGCGAGCTGCTCGACCCTGACGCGCTGGCCGAGATCGAGGCCGAGCTGCAGCGGCTGGCACCGGGCCGGCAGGCGCACGGCGTCGAGGGGATCGCTGACCTGCTCCGGGTGCTGGGTGACCTCACCCCAGCCGAGATCACGGCGCGGCTGACGGTCGACGAGGCCAGCACCGTCGAGGGGTTGCTGGCCGATTTGGAGGCGGCCCGCCGCGCGTCTGCGCGTGCGGATCGCGGGCGAGGAGCGATGGGTCGCCGTCGAAGACGCCGGAAGGCTGCGTGACGCGCTCGGCATCCCGATGCCGGTCGGTGTCCCCGAGGTCTTCCTCGAGCCCGTCAACGATCCGTTCGGGGATCTCGTCAGCCGATTCGCCCGCACGCACGGGCCTTTCGTGGCTTCGGACGTCGCCGCGCGCTACGGCCTCGGCGCCGCGCTCGTGACCGGTGCGCTCGACCGGCTGGCGGCGCGAAGGCGCGTCCTGCCCGGGGAGTTCCGGCCTGGCGGGTCGGGTCGCGAGTGGTGTGACGCCGAGGTGCTGCGCATGCTGCGCCGGCGCAGTCTGGCGAAGCTGCGCCGTGAGGTCGAGCCGGTGCCGCCGGGCGCCCTCACCCGCTTCCTTCCCGACTGGCAGGGGGCCGGCAGCGCCGCCCGGCGCGGGGCCGACGCGCTCGCCCGCGCCATCGAGCAGCTGGCCGGGGCAGCCGTTCCGGCGAGCGCGCTGGAGACGCTCATCCTGCCTTCGCGCGTGCGTGACTACGTGCCCGCCCAGCTGGATGAGTTGTGCGCGAGCGGCGAAGTGGTCTGGGCGGGCGCCGGCTCGCTGCCCGGCAACGACGGCTGGGTCCGCCTGGTGCCCGCGGAGGCCGCAGCGCTGCTGATTCCCGGTCCGCTCGACACGTTGAGCCTGGCCCCGACCCACGACGCGATCCTCACGGCGCTCGACGGTGGCCAAGCACTGTTCTTCCGCGCGATCGCCGACGCGGCATGGGGCGGTTCGGAGTCGGCGGATGACGAGACGCTGGTGGCCGCGCTGTGGGACCTGGTCTGGGCCGGTTACGTCACCAACGACACGCTGGCGCCACTGCGCGTGCTGCTCGCCGGCAAGGCGGGTAGCCGGCCGACGGGCTTCGGCCGCATCGCCGCGGCGGCGTTCGCGGTATGCCCGCTACGGCCGTCCTTCGCTGCCGACCCGGGCGGGTCCGCCGACAGCCGGCGGGCGCTGGTGGCGGCTGCCCGATCGCGAATCGGCGGCGACCCGGCGCCTGCACGCCGTGGCGGAAGCGCTGCTCGACCGCCACGGGGTGCTGACCCGGGGTGCGGTCGCCGCCGAGCAGATCCCCGGCGGGTTCTCGGCCGTCTACCCGGTGCTGTCGGCGTTCGAGGATGCCGGGCGCTGCCGCCGCGGCTACTTCGTCGAGGGGCTGGGCGCGGCCCAGTTCGCCGTGCCCGGTGCTGTCGACCGGATGCGGGCGCTGGCGGCAGAGGCGGAACGCGCCGACGAGGAGCCGGCGTGGACCGCACCGGTACCCCCGAGCTGGGAGGTGCGCGATGCGGCGCGGGCCGGTCGCGGCCAAGCCGGCGCTGGTGCTCGCGGCGACCGATCCGGCCAACCCGTTCGGCGGCGGCGCTCCCGTGGCCGGATGCGTGGAGCACCGGCGGGCACCGTCCCCGGGCGCAAGGCGGGCGCGCTCGTGGTCCTGGTCGCCGGCGAGTTGGTGATGTACGTCGAGCGGGGCGGGAAGTCACTGCTGACGTGGAGCGATGATCCGGCGGCGCTCGGCGCGGCGGCGAACGGATTGGCGACGGCCACGCGCGCCGGCGCGCTCGGCAAGCTGTCCGTGGAGCGAGCCGACGGCGAGCACGTCTTCGGGGCCGATGCGGTGGCGACGGCGCTCGCCGAAGCCGGTTTCCGGGCGACGCCGCGGGGGTTGCGGCTGCGCGGCTGACCCGACTCTGAGGTGGCACGCGCGGCCGTCGCCCGCCGCGCGGCACCATGAGGACATGCCCGAGGGCGACACCGTGTGGCTGGCAGGACGGCGGCTCGATGCAGTGCTGTCCGGACGCCGGCTGGTGCGCAGCGACTTCCGGGTACCTCAGCTGGCGACCACCGATCTGACCGGGCGCACCGTGCTGGGTGTGGCAAGCCGCGGCAAGCACCTGCTCACCCGGATCGAAGGCGGCCTGACGCTGCACACGCACTTCAAGATGGAGGGCAGCTGGCAGATCTACCGGCCGGGGCAGCGGTGGCGAGCACCGAGCCATCAGGTACGCGTGGTGCTGGCCAACCCGCAAGCGGTGTGCGTCGGCGTGCAGCTCGCGATCGTCGAACTGCTACCGACGGCCGGCGAGTCCGACGCCATCGGGCATCTCGGCCCCGATCTGCTCGGCGCGGACTGGGGTCCGGACGCCGCGCTCGAGGCGCTGCAGCGGCTGTCGAGGGCGCCGGACCGCGAGATCGGTGCCGCCCTGAACGATCAGCGCAACATGGCGGGGCTGGGCAACATGTGGCGCTGCGAGGTGCTTTTCCTGCGGGGGGTCAACCCGTATCGCCGCGTAGGGGAGGTCAAGGACCTCCCGCGGCTGATCGACCTTTCGCACCGGGTCCTGATGGCCAACCGCGAGCGAGCCGGGCAGACCGCCACGGGAGATCTGCGGCGCGCAGGCTCCAACTACGTCTATGGCCGCCAAGGATTGCCGTGCCGGCGCTGCCGCACTCCCATCCGCAAGGCGTCACAGGGCGATCCCGGCCACGAGCGGGACACCTACTGGTGCCCGCACTGCCAGCCCGGCTGAGCTACCCCGGCGCCGAACTCCCGGAGGATCACGCCGGTGGCTGCGCCTGCTGACCCTGCGTGCTCGACACGCCCGGAGCTGACGCGTCGCCGGCCTCGATTGCCGCCTGATCCGCCTTCTTCTCCAGCGAGGGGGTTCCGCCGGCCGCGGCCCCGCCGCCCATCGAGGCGCGGATCGCCTCGAGCCGGCTGGACGCGGCGGAGTCGATGGTGGCTTTGCGGACCTCGAGCATGCGCGGCCTCGACGCCGGTGCCCGCCAGCTCCTGATGACCGAGCGCGGTGGCGTAGCGGGCCTCGATCTTTTCGCGGACCTCGGCCAGCGTCGGGGTGTCGCCCTGCGGTGCCAGCTCGGACATGGTCGAGAGCGCGGCGTTCATCTGCTCCTGCATCTTCGCGCTCTCGAGCTGGGTCATCAGCTTGGACTTCTCGGCGATCGACTGCCGCAGCCGGAACTCGTTGTCGGCGACCGCCTGCTTGGCCTGCTCGACCGCCGACAGCGCCTGCCCGTGCAACGCCTTCAGGTCTTCGACGGCCGACTCGGCACTTACCAGCTGACCGGCGAACGTCGTCGCCGCCTGCTCGAACTCGTTGGCCTTGGCCAGGTCACCCGACGCGCGGGCCTGGTCGGAGAGCACGAGCGACTGCCGGGCCGAGTCGGAGAGCTTCTCGATCTCGCTCATCTGGCGGGCGAGGCGCATCTCGATCTGGTGACGGTTGGCGAGCACGGTGGCGGCCTGGGCGGTCAGCGCCTGGTGCTGCTTTTTGGCGTCGTCGATCGCCTGCTCGATCTGAATGGCCGGGTCGGCCTTCTCGTCGAACTTCTTGTTCGCGTACGCATTCGAGTAGCGGAACAAGCGCCTGAAGAAATTCGGCATGGTGCCGATGCTGCCACGTCACCCCGGGGTTGGCACCCGCGTAAGCGCGTGGACCCGCCGGGAACGCTCAGGCGGCGCGGTTGACGACCAGCGACGGCCGGGAGCCCGGGACGGGCAGGGCGCCCACCGGAGAGGCGACCGCGTGCACGGCGCCCAGCTCCGCAAGCACCATCTCGTCGCTGACGTCACGAAGCACCCGCGACAGCGGGACCTCCAGCGCGTCACAGATCGCGGCCAGCAGCTCTGAGCTGGCTTCCTTTTGCCCACGCTCGACCTCGGACAGGTAGCCGAGGGATACCCGCGCGTCGTTGGAAACCTCGCGCAGGGTGCGGTGCTGAGCGAGGCGCTCGCGACGCAACGCGTCACCGATGAGGCGACGGAGAACAGCCATGGAGCACCTCCCAGGTATCGAGGTGGACGTCTGCGCCGGAATTGGCGATGGAGACTCACCGTACAACCACTCCGACGCCCTGAGTCATCCCGCCGGGCCGATCAGCCCTGGGCGGAATTCTTACGCCGAATGCCCACCCTTCGCACCCGCATTTGCGCGGCGGACGTCAGCCCTTCAGCGAACGGCGAAGCAGATCCAGCGCCTGCACCACGCTGAGCATCCGCACCAGCGGGCGGTCACCCGGAAGCTGGACGTGACGGGTCTGCGTGCCACCCGGTCCGGCCAGGCCCAGATACAGGGTGCCGACGGGATGGCCCTCGGATTCGGTCGGCCCCGCCACGCCGGTGGTCGCGAGCCCCCAGGTCGCGCCGAGCCGATCGCGCGCCCCCGTCGGCCATCCGCTGCGCCGTCTCCTCGGTGACCGCGCCGCGCAGCGACGGCGTTGGCCCCGAGCAACTGATCCTTCAGCTCTGCCTGGTACGCGACGATCCCGCCGCGAAACGTCTCGCTCGCGCCGGGCGTCTCCGACAGCCGCGCCGCGAGCAAGCCGCCGGTCAGCGACTCCGCGACCGCGACGGTCTCGCCGCGCTCGAGCAGCAGCCCGTGCACGACGCCTTCCAGCGTCTCGTCGTCGATGCCGTACACGCCCTCGCCGAGCGCCTCGCGGCCGAACTTCTCGATGGGACTCGATGAGTTTGTAGCGCCTCGGTCCGGTTGGCGGCGCGAGCCGAGATGCGCACCCGGGTCTGGCCACCGGACGCCAGGAACGCGATCGTCGGATTGCGCTCTCCCCCAGCCGCGACCTGCGCGGCCAGCCGGTCCACCTCGGGCGCCATCGCCTGCGCGACTGCCGACTCCCACATTCCCGAGGTGTGCAGCACCCGGTGCACGACGACGGCCGGCTCGCCCGCGCGCCGCAGCAGATCGGGCAGTACGGACGAGGCGAACATCGCCTGCATCTCGTGCGGCGGCCCCGGCATGGCGTACGCGATCCCGCCGAGCAGTTCCAGCCGGATCCCGGGTGCGGTGCCGCGCTCGTTCGGCAGCGGTTCGGCGCCGGCGGGCAGGTCGGCCTGCCGGTAGTTCATGTCGGGCACGTTGCGGCGCAGGTCGCGGAAGCGGCGGCGAAGCTGGTCTTCCAGGAACTCGTCGCGGACCAGCTCCACTCCCGCGGCGCGGGCGAGCCCCTCGCGGGTGAGGTCGTCCTGGGTCGGGCCGAGGCCACCGGTGAGCAGCACCGCGTCGGCGCGGCCGAGCGCGGCACGCAGCGCGTCGGCGATGGTCTCGATGTCGTCGCCGACGACGCCGCTGTGCGTCACCGTGATGCCGACGTCGGCCAGCTGGCGGCCGAGCTGCGCCGCGTTGCCGTTGAGGATGTCGCCGTAGAGCAGCTCGTCGCCGACGGCGAGAAGTTCAGCGCGCACGGGCATCCCTGCGCATTGCCAGCGCGGTGCCGACGTAGTCGACGGCCGTCACCAGCGCGACCGCCACCGCCACACCCAGGATGACCGCGGCAACGACGTGCAGCGCCCCGGACAGGGGCAGCACGTACAGCCCGATGCCGATGTTCAGCAGCAAGGTCTTCAGCTTCCCGCCCCGGCTCGCCGGGATGACGCCGTGGCGTAGCACCCAGAAGCGCAGCAGGGTGACCCCGAGCTCGCGGGCGAGCACGACCGCCGTCACCCACCACGACAGGTCGTGCAGCGCCGAAAGCCCGATCAGGGCCGTCCCGACCAGCGCCTTGTCGGCAATCGGATCGGCGAGCTTGCCGAACTCCGTCACCAGTCCCCGCGCGCGGGCGATCTGCCCGTCGAGGCGGTCGGTGGTCGCCGCGGCGGCGTAGGCCACCCAGGCGACGATGCGCCAGGCCGTCTCGTGACCGCTGCCCATGAACAGGAACACCGCGAAGACCGGGACGAGCGCGAGCCGGAAGATCGTCAGCGCGTTGGCCACGTTCCAGACGCCGACACCGGACGCGCGCATCCCCGGCCGGGTCGGGAACCGCCGGCACGGCCTGCAGCCGCTGCTGGATCCGGGCTGCCGCCTCGGCGCCCGCCTGCGCCGCGCGGCACCCGCGCCCGCCGCGGCGCGCGGAGCGTAGGTTCATCGGGAAGCGGGGTCATCGGGGGATCCACGGTCAGGTCGCCGCCGGTCACCGCACGGCGCCCTGTCGGCACCACAAGGCCGGCGAGCTCGGCCAGCTTCGGTCACCAGGTCGACGCCGTTGCTCGCGACGACCTCGGCCCGCACCAGATCGCCCACAGCAGGAGCGTCCGCGCCCGCGCGCCAGTGCACCGTGCAGGAGCCGTCGACCTCCGGCGCCTGGTGGGCTGCCCGTCCCTCCGCCAGCCGGGCAGCGGTGTCGACCTCCTCGACCAGGACCTCGACGACGCTTCCGATCCGCTGCTGCGCGCGGTCGGCGGTGAGCTGCTCGGCGAGATCGACGATCGTGGACACGCGCCGGGCGATGGTCGCCGCGCCCACCTTGCCGGGAAGGCCCACCGCCTCGGTGCCTTCCTCGTCGCTGTAACCGAAGACGCCGACGGCATCGAGCCGGGCGGCTTCGAGGAAGCGCGGCGAGCGCGGCTGACGTCGCCCGCGTCTCGCCGGGGAAGCCGACGATGACGTTGCTCCGCGCACCGAGCTCGGGTTCGCGAGCCGGCGCGCCTTCGGCCAGCAGGTCGAGGAAGCGGCTGCCGTCGCCGAAGCGGCGCATCCGGCGCAGCACGCTCGCCGCTTGCATGCTGAAACGAAAGATCGAGGTACGGCGCGACGCCCGGCGTCGTCAGGATCGTCTCCAGCAGCCCGGGCCGGACCTCGGCGGGCTGCAGGTAGACGACGCGCACCCGGAGGACCCCCGACACCGCCGCCAGCGCCGGCAGCAGCTGCTCCAGCAGCCGCACGTCACCGAGGTCCTTGCCGTACGCGGTCGAGTTCTCGCTGACCAGGACCAGCTCGCGCACGCCGTCGGCGGCCAGCACCTCGGCCTCGGCGAGGATGTCCTCCGGCGGCCGCGAGACGAACGCGCCGCGAAAGCTCGGGATCGCGCAGAAGGCGCAGCGCCGGTCGCATCCCGACGCGAGCTTCAACGCCGCGACCGGGCCCCCGGAAAGCCGGCGGCGCAGCGTGCGGGGCCCGGGGCCGGCCGGCAGCGCGCGAGGTCACGACACCGCCCCGTGACCCGGGGTCGAGACAGCGTGCGCACCGCGCGCCGCCGGGCTGATCGGCAGCAGGGTGCGGCGATCGCGCGGGGTGTGCGCGGCTCGGGCCGCTCGCCGCGGACGATCGCATCGAGCCGGGAGGCGATGGCCGGGTAGTCGTCGAAGCCGAGGACGGCCGACGCCTCCGGCAAGCGCACGAGGCCAGCTCGTGGCCGTAGCGCTCGGCCATGCATCCCACCGCGACGACCGGACGTGCCGACCTCGGCCAGTCGGACGCCTCCAGCAGCGCGTCGATCGAATCCTTCTTCGCCGCGGCGATGAAGCCGCAGGTGTTGACCAGCACGGCGTCGGCACGCGCCGGGTCGTCGACGATCGACCAGCCGCCCGCGGTCAGCCGCCCGGCGAGCTCCTCGGAGTCCACCTCGTTACGCGCGCAGCCCAGCGTCACGAGGGCAGCACGACGGGGAGGCACCCTCAGAGGGTAGCCGTCGGGTCAGCGCGCCCGATCAGCCGTCAGCCCGGGCATTGGGCGGTGCCGCGGAACAGGTTCAGCGTGACGACCTGCCCGGGACCGCCGAGCGGGCCGAGCGGATGGCCGTTGCACGACAGCTGCCGCCGCGCTCGCGTCTCCGATCGTGACGTTCAACGCGCCGTCGGCGTGCAGGTCCAGCGCCTTCGTCGACGGCTGCACGGTGCGCTGGATCAGGAAGACCAGCCCCGCTCGTCGTACACGCTGAGCCACGCCGGCTTGCTGGCCAGGATGATGCGCACCGTCACGCCCTGCGCCGGCACCGGGAAGGTCAGCGACGGCAGGGTCGGGGAGGGCTTCGGCGCCACGCGTCCGGGCCGTCGCCGGCGACGGACTCGGCGACGGACGGGGTGATGGACCTCGTCGCCCTTGAGCCCGGAAGCACCAGCTGCACCAGCGCGACGACGATCACGACCGACCAGGACGGCGGCCATGACCAGCGGCCAGCGCGGGCCCGATCCCGACCGCCGGCCGCGCCGCCTGTCGGCTCGGGGGTCACCAGCATCGTCGGAGTCGGGCGCTCACCACCGGCGGCGGCGCGGCCGGGTGGCTCGCGTCGAAGGCGGCGAGCAGCGGGGTGACGTCGAGGCCGAGCGCCAGGCCCAGGGTCCGCAGATGCCCGCGCGCGTAGACCACACCGCCGCTCGGGCCCACGTCGTCGCGTTCGAGCGCGAAGATGACGACGGGCCGCACGTTGGTGCGCTCGTACAGGTCGTCGATCGACAGGCCGTGCGCGATCCGGGCCCGGGCCAGCTGGGCGCCGACCGGCCCGGGCTCACCCGTCCTCGCGTCCGCCTGTTCGGCGACAGACACCCGCGTCACCCACTCCGCAACAAGAATCGACCGGGAAAGCGTAAGTCGGTCAGGCGCCCGCTGCCGGACTCGCCGCGCCGGGAAATGCGCTCGTCAGCGGCCTCACAACGGGCTGCTCAGCCGCCGCGCAGGGTGACCAGAACGCTTTCGAGTTCGTCGGGCCGGATCAGCACCTCGCGCGCCTTCGAGCCTTCGCTCGGCCCGACGACCCCGCGCGACTCCATGAGGTCCATGAGCCGGCCGGCCTTGGCGAAACCGACCCGCAGCTTGCGCTGCAGCATCGAGGTCGAGCCGAACTGCGTGCTGACGACGAGCTCGACCGCCTGCAGCAGCAGCTGCAGGTCGTCGCCGACCTCCTCGTCGATCTCCCGCTTGCGACTCCGCGCGCCGGCGGCTCCATGTCCTCGCGGTAGACCGGCTGCGCCTGCTCCTTGCAGTAGCGGACGATCTTGGCGATCTCGTCCTCGGAGACGAACGCGCCCTGGACGCGGTTGGGCTTGTTCGCCCCCATGGGCAGGAAGAGCGCGTCGCCGAGGCCGACGAGCTTCTCGGCACCCGGCTGGTCGAGGATGACCCGGCTGTCGGCGAGGCTCGCCGTGGCGAACGCGAGACGGCTCGGCACGTTGGCCTTGATCAGGCCGGTGACGACGTCGACGCTCGGGCGCTGGGTCGCGAGCACCAGGTGGATACCGGCGGCGCGGGCCAGCTGGGTGATGCGCACGATCGAGTCCTCGACGTCGCGCGGGGCGACCATCATCAGGTCGGCCAGCTCGTCGACGATCACCAGCAGGTACGGGTACGGCGTGTAGACGCGCTCGCTGCCCGGCGGAGCGGTGATCTCGCCGGCACAGCACCTTGCGGTTGAAGTCGTCGATGTGGCGCACGCCGCTGGCCGACAGGTCCTCGTAGCGGTAGTCCATCTCGCGCACGACCCACTGCAGCGCCTCGGCGGCCTTCTTCGGGTTCGTGATGATCGGGGTGACCAGGTGCGGGATGCCCGCGTAGCTGGTGAGCTCGACGCGCTTCGGGTCGATCAGCACCAGCCGCACCTGCTCCGGCGTCGCCCTCGCCAGCACCGAGGTGATCAGCGTGTTGATGCACGTCGACTTGCCGGAGCCGGTGGCGCCGGCGACCAGGATGTGCGGCATCTTCTGCAGGTTCGCGACGACGAACCGGCCTTCGATGTCCTTGCCGAGCCCGGCCAGCAGCGGATGCGGATCCAGCGTCGCGGCGGCGCTGCGCAGCACGTCGCCGAGGCTGACGTTCTCCCGGTCGGTGTTCGGGATCTCGACGCCGACGGCGCTCTTGCCGGGGATGACGTCGATGATCCGCACGTCGGGGCTCTTGACCGCGTAACCGATGTTGCGCAGCAGCGCCTTGATGCGCTCGACCTTGACCGCCGGTCCGAGCTCGACCTCGTAACGGGTGACCGTCGGTCCGCGCGAGAAGCCGGTCACGGCGGCGTCGACGTCGAAGTCGCGGAAAACGTCGGTCAGCGCTGCGATGACCGCGTCGTTGGCTTTGGTACGCGCTTTGGCGGGGCTGCCGTCGCGCAGCAGCTCGGGAGGCGGCAGCTTGTAGTCGCCGGACGCGGGCAGCGGCAGCTGCTCGGCCTTCTTCGGGACGGGAACCGGGTCGCGCGGCGCGGCGCCTTACCGGCGGCGGGCGCAGCGTCGTCGGACTCGTCGTCGTCACTGCTGCGTGAGCGTTGCCGAGCTGGGCCGCCAGCCCCGGCGACTTGTCCTTCGCCGACGTCATAAGGAGCGTCACCGCGTCGAGAAGACACCCACCCGGCTGCGGGAGGCGCCGCGGGTGCGCTTGGCCGGCGGCACGTTGTCCCGCAGGTCGATCTCGAGCTCCGTGTCGTCGGCGTCCTGCTCCGGCGTCCGGTGCAGCAGCTGGTCACGCAGCTGCAGCAGCCGCGAAGGCAGGCTCGCGAGCGGGGTGCGGGTGAGGACGCAGATGCCGAAGATCGCGAGCAAGCCCAGCAGCGGTGCGGCCACGTAATGCGGTGAGGCCGCTCGACAGCGGCGAGGAGGACAGGTAGCCGATGTCGCCGCCCGCGCGGCGCATGGCCGCCGCGCCGTCGGTCGAGTCGGGGACGCCGTGAGCGATGCTGACGATGCCCAGCACCCCGAACGCGATGGCGAGCCAGCCGACGACGAACCGCCCACGACCGCCGGGATCGGCGGGATGGCGCACCATGCGCCAGGCGAGCAGGACGAGCAGAGGCGGCAGCCACGCTGCTCCCGCCCCCACGACGCTGCGCAGCAGGTTCGCGACGACGCGGCCGGCCGGGCCGCCGGCGGACCACCAGACGGCGGCGGCCGCCACGACCGCGAGCGGCGAACGCGGTCAGTGCCAGCCCGTCGCGGCGAGCTGCGGGTTCGAGCTTCAGCTCACGGGCGCCGCTGCCCACGGCGCGCGCGGCGGCACCGATGGCCGCGGGCGATCCCGAGCCAGATGCCGCGCAGCAGCCGCCAGAGCGCCCGGACCAGGACGATGAGCAGCGGCGGGCGCTTCGCCGGCCGGCCCCGGCCACGCGGATCCGCGCTTGGCCGCCTTGGCAGGTGGACGCCTGCCACGGGCTGGCGGTGGGGCGGGTGCCGGAGCGCGCGGGCGACCGGCCGCCCCTCGTCGAGGTCGGCACCTGTCACACGGTTGCACGCCGCCGGCCCCGGACCGGCCATTGACGCTCCGAAATCGCTTCGGCTTCGGCTTTGGCGACAAGCAGTAAAGTTGCGCGCGGCGAACAAACCCGGTCAGGCCCGGACGCGACGGAACTCACAGCGAGCTCCAAGGCCGTCGCCACATCGGGACCAGTCCCGTTGGGCAGGGTCGAAAGTACGTGCAGAACCTCGAGCTATCGGTCGATGGGGTGCCAAGACCTAGGACCTGGCGCCTTCGCCGCTGAGCCGCCGCCCGCAACACGCGGACAGAGGGCTGCACGCCGTCCGCCGACGGAAAGGCCGCTCGTGTCGCACCCTCTCGCTCTCGTTCACCGCTCCTCGGCGCCACTGCGCGCACCTGGACGAGCGTGCGCGCGACCCCTCTCGCCGCCTTCTTCGCCGTTCAGCCTCGTGGCCATCGAAGCGGTCATGGCGCTGCTGCCGCACCGAGCAGCAGATCGCGATCGCCCGAGCGGCCAGCACCAACATCACGCACCTGGCGCTCGACCCGCTCTTCGTGCTGCCGGCCAGCGCCTTCGTCGATCTGGGCAACGGCTTCCTGTGGCTGCCGCTCACGCTGATCCTGATTGGCGGGCTCGAACGCAAGCTCGGCGCCGGGCCGCGCGCTTGCTGCTCGTCTTCGGAACCCACATCCTCGCCACGCTGATCTCCGAGGGCATGCTGCTGGTGCAGATCGCCTGGCACGATGCGCCCCGGTCGGACGTCGACATCCTCGACGTCGGCCCGAGCTACGTGATCCTCGCCGCCATCGCCGCCTGCCTGGTGCTCGGGAGCTGGAAGCTGCGACTGGCGGCCGTCGTCTCCGGTGCGATCGTGATTCCCGGGCTGCTGGTCGGCCTGGACAGCTTTGACATGTCAGCGATGGGCCACCTGTGCTCGCTGATGCTCGGCGCGCTCTTCGCCCTCGCCTGCACCGACCGCAGCCGCCGCTGGATGGCCAGCCGCCGGCCGGCACTCGCGATCTCGGCGCCCGTCACCCTGCGCAAGCCCGCGACGGTCTGACCGCTTCCGGCGGCTCAGACTTCGACGACCACCGGCACCAGCATCGGACGGCGCCGGTAGGTGTCAGCCACCCACTTGCCCACCACCCGGCGCAGGGCACGGCGCATCGCGGCCGGCTCCGAGACGCCTTCGGCGAGCATGTCGTCGAGCGCCTGAGCCGCTCGCTCGCGTACCTCGCCGAAGGCCTCCTCCCCCAGCGCCGTGAAGCCGCGGGCGAAGATCTCCGGGCCGCCGACGACCTTGCCGGTGGTCGAGTCGATGACCACCGTGATGGTGATGAAGCCTTCCTCGCCCAGGATGCGACGGTCTTTGAGCTGCTCCTCGGAGACGTCGCCGACGTTGCTGCCGTCGACGTAGACGTAGCCGCAGTCGACCTTTCCGGCAACCGCGATCTGCCCGTCCACCAGGTCGACGACCATCCCGTCGTCCACGCAGAGCACCCGCTCCGGCGCCACCCCGCTCGCAACGGCGAGCTCGGCGTGGGCGCGCAGGTGACGCCACTCGCCGTGGACCGGGATGACGTTGCTCGGGCGGGTCATGTTGAGCACGTAGAGCAGCTCCCCGGCGGGAGCATGGCCGCTGACGTGAACCTTTGCCACATCCTTGTGGATCACTCTGGCACCCCACCGGGTGAGCCCGTTGATCACGCTGTAGACGGCGTTTTCATTGCCCGGGATGAGGCTGGAGGCCAGGACGATGGTGTCGCCGGACTCGATTCGCACCGGATGGTCGCGGTTAGCCATGCGCGACAGCGCCGACAGCGGCTCGCCCTGCGAACCGGTCGAGATCATGCAGACGTGCTTGTCCGGCAAGCGCGTCGATCTCGCGAGCGTCGATGACCAGGCCGGGGGCGACTCGCAGCAGCCCGAGATCGCGGGCGACGCCCATGTTGCGCACCATGGACCGGCCGACGAAAGCGACCGTGCGATCGTGCGCCTGCGCCGCGTCCAGCACCTGCTGCACCCGGTGGACGTGGCTCGCGAAGCACGCCACGATGACGCGCCGCTCGGAGGTGCGGAACACGTCGTCGAGCACGGGCGCGATCTCGCGCTCGCTGGTGACGAAGCCCGGGACCTCGGCGTTGGTCGAATCCGACAGCAGCAGGTCGACGCCTTCGCGCCCGAGCCGGGCGAAGCCGCCGAGATCGGTGATGCGGCCATCGAGCGGCAGCTGGTCCATCTTGAAGTCGCCGGTGTGCAGCACGGTGCCGGCGGCGGTGCGGATGGCCAGGGCGAGCGCATCGGGGATCGAATGGTTGACGGCGAAGAACTCGCAGTCGAACGGCCCGAAGCTGGCATGGCCTTCCTCGATGACCTCGAGGGTCGGAGGCTTCATCCGGTGTTCGGCGAGCTTTGCCCGCAGCAGCGCGAGAGTGAAGCGGCTGCCGACCATGAGCAGGTCGGGACGCTCGCGCAGCAGGAACGGCACGGCACCGATGTGGTCCTCGTGGGCGTGGGTGAGGATCACGGCCTCGACGTCGCCGAGGCGATCGCGGATGGAGCTGAAGTCCGGCAGGATCAGGTCGACGCCCGGGGTGTCCGACTCGGGGAAGAGGACCCCGCAATCGACGATCAGCAGCCGGCCGGCGTGCTCGAAGACGGTCATGTTGCGACCGATCTCGCCGAGGCCGCCGAGGGCGACCATCCGCAGGCCACCCTCGGCGAGCGGACCGGGTGCGGAAAGATCCGGATGCGGATGGCTCATGCCGGCAGCTCCAGCCCGGCGGCAGCGCAATCGGCGCGCAGGACTTCCGCCTGCTCCGGGGTGGCGTCAACGAGCGGTAACCGCACCGGGCCGGACGGCAGGCCCAGGCAGCGCAGCGCCGCCTTGGTCAAGATCACGCCCTGGGTGCGGAAGAAGCCGGAGTACACCGGCATCAGCTGGTGGTGCAGGGCGATGGCCCGTGCGGTGTCACCCCGGTCGAACGCATCGACCAGCTCGCGGATCTGCGGCGCGAACGCGTGCGAGACGACGCTGACCGCGCCGACCGCACCGACCGCCAGCAGCGGAAGGTTCAGCACGTCATCGCCGGAGTAGTAGGCGAGATCGGTGGCGGCGAGCACCGCGCTGCTGGCCGCCAGATCGCCCTTGGCATCCTTGACCGCGACGATCTTCGGGTGCTCGGCGAGGCGCAGCAGGGTCTCGGTGGCGATCGGGATGCCGGTGCGCACCGGGATGTCGTAGAGCATGAGCGGCAGGTCGGTGGCATCGGCGACCGCACGGAAGTGGGCCAGCAGACCCGACTGCGGCGGCCGGTTGTAATACGGGGTCACCACCAGCACGCCGGCGGCACCGGCCTTCTCGGCGGCGATCGCCGACTCCATCGTGTGAGCAGTGTCATAGGTACCCACACCCGCGACCACGACAGCGCGCCCCGCCGTCGCTTCGATCACCGCACGCAGCAGCCGGTCCTTCTCGGCATCGCTCGTCGTGGGCGACTCTCCGGTGGTGCCGCTGACGACCAGACCGTCACACCCTTGATCGACCAGATGAGCGGCCAGTGCCTGAGCACCGGCCACGTCGAGCGCGCCGTCAGCGGTGAACGGGCTCACCATTGCCGTGAGCAGGCGACCGAAGGGGGCCGGGGGCAGGATTCCCATGACTGCCACGCTAGTGCCGACCGCTGACAAAAGCCCGTTGGATACCCGGCGCGCGGCGCGAAGCTTTTAGCCCCGCCACACCCGTCCGGGGGTTACGGGCGTGGCGGGTGACAAATCGATCGGCACTTTCCGGGGCCCGCCTTGAGCGCCGGGCGCCAAGTGATGAAAACAACTTCCGCGATCGGCCGGCAGCGGTCAGGTCCCGGTCGCGAAGTAGTACGCCGGCGACGGCGACCCGACACCGGTGACGTCGTCCCATCCGGTCGTGGTCGCGAGCGAGCTGTCGTCATCGAAGGACCGGACCGTGTACGTGATGCCGTTGGCCGGGCTGACGGCGTTGATGAAGTCCGGCCGCACGACCGCGGCCCCGTCGTGCTCGCCCGTCACGTCCCGGAACGCCGCAGGCTCGCTGCTCGTGCCCGAGTACTGCTGGCGCGCGAGCGCGTAGATGCGCGGGTTGGCGAAGCCGAGCCGGGTGTGCTGGGCCTCGCTGGTCAGCGCCTGGACGGCGGCGAACAGCGGGGTCGACATGCTGGTGCCGCCTGCGCGGGCTTCGTCGTAGAACACCCCGTTGGGGAACTGCTGGGTGAGCCCGAGCAGCATGCCGGTGTTCGGATCACCGTCCATCGCGACGTCGGGCACCCCCCGCCCCGAGGGTGATCCGGCCGGCACGACCCCGGTCTGGTAGCTCGGCCTGGTGAACAGCATGCTGGTGCCGCCCCCACCGCCATAGCGGAACTGCGGGTCGACCCAGGCCTTCCCGTTGGGCGACAGCGACCAGACCTTGGTGCCCCAGCCGGTCTCCCACTTGTACTGGCCGTGGTAGCCGATCGCCAGCGAGGTCGCGCCGACCGCGGTGGCATACGGGTTGGACGACGACGAGCCGACCTGCTTCACCCCGGTGGCGAACGTGTTGTCGCCGCTGTCGCCGGTGGCGACGTAGAAGCCCATCCCCTGCAGCGCCGCCTGCTTGAACAGGTAGGTGTCGAAGATGACCTGCCCCGGGGACTCGTTGGACTCGACGTCGCCGTAGGAGATCGAGACGATCGAGGCGCGGTTGTCGTCGACCACGCCGACCTCGGAGTCGAGCAGGTCAAGGCCGTTGCAGCTGGCCCCGGCGACGTACAGCAGGGTGGCGCCAGGGGCGAGCGCGTGCACCGACTCGACGTCGATGGCCTGCTCCGGGTACCAGGTGTTGACGCTGTCGCAGGCGGCCTGGTCGTTGTAGGGCTTGAACGGACCCAGGGTGAGGAACTGCCCGGGGGCGAACTGGGGGTCGCCGGAGTTCTTGGCGAACCGGTTGGCGTCCGACAGCAGGGTCGGCGACCGGTAGGCGTCGATGATGGCCACCGTCACGCCCTTGCCGGTCAGGCCCGCCGGGACGCCGTAGGCGCTGCGCAGCTGCGCCGGCCGGTAGCCGCAGACGTCGTAATAGAGCGGGCGGCCCCAGAAGTCCGGCAGCTTGTCTGCCGTCGACCCGCCCCAGAAGGTGTCGCAGGGCTGGGCGTCGCGGAAGCCCACGGGGAAGTCGGAGGGCGTCTGCTTCTTCATCGCCTGCGTGGCTTGGGCCTGGCTGGGCAGCATGTCCCGGCTCGATTTCGGCGCCACCGTGGCGGGTGCCTCGTCGAGCCCCGTGACGGACAGCACGTACGGGCCCACGGTGCTCGGCACGGTGACCGGCCCGGCGGGCGCCTGGTAAGTGCCGCCGCCGCGACGGAAGAGCGACAGCTGCGTACCGAATGCTTTCTGCGCACTTTTCACCGAACCGGTGACCTCGAAATACCGGCCGTTTTGTTTCAGGGCGGAAACTTTGAGCCCGGCGCTACGGAGCCATTCGCTGACTTTTGTGGCAGCTTGCGGTGTCGGGCCGTACTTCTCCCGAAACTGCGCGGGAGTGATGTAGTGCCGGTAGCCAGCGCTGCCCGGCGTGCTCACAGCGGCGACAGCGGCGTCGAGGGCCGCTGCGTTTCGCGAGCTGAGATAGACCCGGGCGTCGACGGTTTTGGCGGCCGGCGCCTGACTGACCTCGGCAGAACTCACCGCCCAGGAGGGATGGCTGTCCTGGAGCGCCACGCGCGGCGTCTCCCGCGCTGAAGCGGCCGACGTCAACGCCGGAAGGGCAGCGACGGCAAGGGCAGTCAGGCTGACCGTGAAAACGGAAAAGGCGCGCCGGCGGGCGGATCGCATCGAGTCTCATTTCTCGGGGAAGTTCTTCCGTGGCGCGAGCCACGGAAAGCTGCCCTAGGGTAAGAGACACCTGACGCTGCGCGACGCCTTTGCTACGGCGCGCCGCCTATTCGCCCGATCGTGTTTGCCCGCCGTTCGCCCGGCCTGGCGGGTCACGAGCCCCGGTCCGGCGATGAGGGCGGCCGGCGGCGTGCCACGGACCCGCCGCGCCGCCCCTCCCCGTACGCTGGCCCGCGTGCGAGAGGTCAGTCCGCAAGTTTTCTTGATCGCCCGCCCGGCGCTCGACTGGGAGGGTGTTCGCGCCTATCTCGAGGCGGTCGGCGGCACCGCCTGGCTCGATCGGATACGCCCGGGCGGCAAGGACGAGCGCGCCGAAGGCGAGCGGCTCGTCGAGTTCATGGGCCGGCTGTGTTACCGGTCGTGGGACATCGGGCTCAACCCCAACGTGACGCGGATCCGTGAGGACACCGACGCCTACCTGACGAACATTCTGCGCAGCGGCCACGGCTCGGTGATCGAGCACGCCAATTACTCGTTCGTCTTCCTCAACGTGTCCCGGGTGGCGACCCACGAGCTGGTACGCCACCGCGCGGGCAGCGCGTTCTCCCAGGAGTCGCTGCGCTTCGTCCGATTGACCGACCTGCCGTTCGAGCACCCGCAGGAGATCCGCGAGGACCCCGAGCTGCTCGTCGAGGCACAGGACCTGCTCGCCCGCATGGAGCACTTCCAGGTCATGGCCGCCGACAAGCTCGGGCTCGACGCCGAGGGCGTGCCGTTCCATCGCAAGAAGGAAGTGACCTCCGGCCTGCGCCGCTACGCCCCCGACGGCGTGGCCACCAGCATCGGCTGGACCGTCAACATCCGCGCCCTGCGGCATGTCATCGCCGCCCGCACCGATTCCGGCGCCGAGAACGAGATCCGGCGCATCTTCGACCAGGTCGCCCAGATCATGGTCCCGGAGCTGCCCGGCCTGCTCGGTGATTTCGTCCGCAGTGACGACGGCACCTGGAGTCCCGAGTTCCCGAAGGTGTGAGCGCCCCCGAGCCGACGGCCGCTGATGCCAGCGTGCGGCCCGCGCGGACCGGCGACTCGCTCGCCGTCGCCGAGATCCAGGTGGACACCTGGCGTACCTGCTACGCACCGCGCTTGCCGGCCGGCGCCCTCGACGCGCTGGACGTGACGCTGGTGGAAGCCGGCTGGCGGGCGGCGATCAGCACGCCACCGTCCCCTGCTCATCGTCTGCTGGTGGCGCTCAGCGGAGCCCGGATCGTCGGCTACCTGGCGGCCGGTCCGGGTGAGGACGAGGACGCCGGGCTGGCCGACGGCGAGCTGCTCGCCCTCACGGTCGCCCCCGCCGAGCAGCGGATGGGCCACGGCAGCCGGCTGCTCGCTGCCGGCGTGACGGCGCTCGACGAGGCCGGTTACGCCTTTGCCCGCACCTGGACCTTCGACGCCGACGCACCGCTGCACACGTTCCTGTCAGGCGCTGGATGGGAGCCCGACGGCGCCCGGCGCGAGCTGGACATGGGCGAGCCGGTGGGGCAGCAGCGCTGGCACACGCAGCTCGCGTAGCTGCTAGGCCAGGCTCGCGACGATCTCCGCCAGCGGCTTGCGAATCCCGGTGTAGAAGGGGGTCTCGAGCTTGGTGTGCAGCCGCGCACGGCTGGTGCGCAAGTGCCTGATGCAGTCGACGATGCGGTGCAGCTCGTCGGCCTCGAACGCGAGCAGCCATTCGTAGTCGCCGAGCCCGAAGGCGGCGACGGTATTGGCCCGCACATCCGGGTACTCGCGGCCCATGATCCCGTGCTCGGCGAGCATCCCCTTGCGCTCGTAGTCGGGCAGCACGTACCACTCCAGCGAGCGCACGAAGGGATACACGCAGACGTAGCGCCGCGGATCCTCGCGCCGGACGTACGCCGGGATGTGGTTGCGGTTGAACTCCGCCGGCCGGTGCAGCCCGTACGCCGACCACACCGGCTCGAGCTGCCGGCCCAGTGCGGTCGACCGGAAGCGGCCGTAGGTCTCCTGCAGCACATCGGGATCCGGGCAGGTCCACCAGATCATCAGGTCGGCATCGGCCCGGTAGCCGCTGATGTCGTACGTGCCTCGGGTGTAGACGTCCTTGGCGAGCGCCTGCTCGAGCAGCGCCTCGGCCTCCGCGGCCAGCTCGCCGCGGTCCTGCGGAAGCGGCGCCCGCGCCCGGAAAACCGCATAGCAGCAATAGAGCAACTCGTCGTTGAGTTCGCGCGCAGATTTCTCGCTCTCGGCCATGGGCTCATTGTCTCACCGGACGGTCGTGCTCGCCGTCGCCGCCTGAGGTTGCGCTACTCGCCGAGCAGCGCGGCGACCGCCGTCCCCGCGGCGGTGCCCGAGCGCAGGCACGCCGGAATTCCGACGCCGTCCCACGCCGCTCCGGCGACCGCGATCCCGCGCGGCAGCGCCTCGCGGACGGCGACCACGCGCTCCTGATGGCCCGGCGCGTACTGCGGAAGGCCGCCGCCCCAGCGCACCACGCTCGTCTCGAGCGGCTTGCGGCGCACGCCGGTGGCCTCGGCGAGCTCCGCGCACAGCACGCCGGCGAGCTCGACGTCCGAGCGGGCGAGATCGCCGGCCGATCCGGCGCGTCCGGCGCTGCACCGCACGATCACCCCGTCGAATCCCTCGGCGATGTGGGCCCATTTCGACGACAGGAACGTCGACGCCTTGATCAGCCGGCGCTCGGTGGTCGGCACCAGGAAGCCGCTCGCCTCGGGCAGCTCGGTGTCGTTCGGGAAGACGAAGGTGGCGAGCGCGACGCTGGCGTACTCCAGCGCTGGAAGCTCCACGCCGAGCGGTGCGAGCAGCTTGCGAGCGGGGGCATTCGGCACCGCGAGCACGACCGCGTCATAGGTCTCGCCGTCGGCGCGCCAGCCGTCGCCGTCACGGTCGAGGTCGGTGACCGGGCTGCCAACGATGATGTCGGCGCCGCTCACCTCCCCCAGCCGCTGCACCAGCTGCCCCATCCCGAGCACGGGCGTCGCGAAGACCGGCTGCCCGGTGGGTTTGGGCGCCAGCCGGCGAGCGGCCTGCAGCAGCGAACGCTCTTTCAGGGCCGGCACGAGCTGCGGGGTGGTCATCCGCATCGACAGCTGATCGGCGCGGCCCGCGTAGACCCCGCCGAGCAGCGGATCGACCAGCCGGTCGACCACCCGGTCACCGAGCCGCGCGCGTACATACGCGCCGACGGCCGGGTCCGCGTCCACCCGCGTGCGTGGCAGCACGAGGTCAAGGGCAGCACGCGCGGTGCCGCGCAGGCCCAGCACGGGAGCAGCGGCCCGCACGTCGCCGGGGACGCCGAGCAGCGTTCCGGCCGGCAGCTTGCGGAGCTTGCCGCCGAGCCAGAGCCGGGCGGGCGCCGCGCTCGGATGGGTCAGCTCGAGGCCGGCTTCCCCGGCGGCGGCGACCCCTTCGGGCAGCCGGCACAGGAACGCCTCCGCGCCTTCCTCGACACCGAGCGGTCCCTTGCGGAGCTTGCCGCCGACCCGCGGTGCCTGCTCGCGCAGGGTCACCTCCGCCTTGCCGCGCAAGGCGATCGCCGCCGCAAGCCCGGCGACCCCGCCGCCGACGATCAGGACCCGGCCGCTCATGCTCCCTCAGACGATGAGTTCAGCTCGTGAACCAGTTCGGTGACGCGGGTGAGCACGTCGGGATCGGTTTCGGGAAGGACCCCGTGGCCGAGGTTGAAGATGTGGCCCTCGCAGCGCCGGCCTTCGGCGTGGATCCGCCGCACCCGGGGTTCGATCACGTGCCACGGCGCGAGCAGCGTCGTCGGATCCAGGTTGCCCTGCACGGCCTTGCCGGGGCCGATCCGTTGCGCCGCCTCGTCGAGCGGCACCCGCCAGTCCACGCCGACGACGTCGGCTCCCGCCTCGCCCATCGCCCGCAGGAGCTCGCCGGAGCCGACGCCGAAGTGGATGCGTGGCACGTCCGCCACGCCCGCCAGCACATGGGCGCTGTGCGGCAGGACGTACTCGCGGTAGTCGGCCTCGGACAGGGTCCCGGCCCAGCTGTCGAAGAGCTGGATCGCGCTCGCCCCGGCGGCCACCTGTATCTGCAGGTAGGTGCGTGAGATGTCGGCGAGCCGGGAGGCGAGCTCGTGCCACATCTCCGGCTCGCCGTACATCAGAGCCTTGGTGTGCGCGTAGGTGCGGCTCGGGCCGCCCTCGATGAGGTAGCTCGCGAGCGTGAACGGGGCGCCGGCGAAGCCGATCAGCGGGGTGGCACCGAGCTCCTCGACCAGCCGGCCGATGGATTCGGTGGTGTACGGCACGTCGTCCGGCTCGAGGGGCCGGAGTGCCGCGACGGCAGCCTGATCGCGGATGGGTTCGGCGATGACCGGGCCGGTGCCGGCGACGATGTCGAGGTCGACGCCCACAGCGGCCAGCGGGACGACGATGTCGCTGAAGAAGATCGCCGCGTCGACGCCGAACCGGCGTACCGGCTGCAGGGTGATCTCCACCGCCAGGTCGGGGTCGCGGCACGAGTCGAGCATCGCGACGCCCTCGCGCAGCTTGCGGTACTCCGGCAGCGCCCGGCCCGCCTGACGCATGAACCAGACCGGCGTCGGTCCGGGCTGGCGTCGCGCTGCCGCGAGGAACGGCGCGCTTTCCAGCCCGGGGTGCACGGTTCGATCCTTCCATGTGGCCGGCGAGTAGTGCGTGTGGCCGACACACCTGTTCGAGGTCCGCGGTTCTGTCCAGGCCGCGTGCGACCGTTGCACGGCGCCTGGGACGCGACTCGAGGACGGTGGGGAGGGAGAACGCCATGTGGCTGGTATGTCCAGAGTGCCGCGAGGAGAGCGCGTTCGAGCAGCCACCGTGCACCGAGGGGCATGGGCTCGACTGCCCGGAGTGGTTCTGCGTGACGTGCGGGTCCGCCGTGTTCGTGGGGGCGCTGGAGGAGGAGATCTTCCGGCTGGCGGCCGAGTCGGCTGATTCCCGGCAACGTGCGCGTCATCGGGTCGCGTGACCGCCCGTCTCAGGCCGCTCCCCGTTGGAGGGGCGGCCGAATCGCCCCCGGCGCCACCGGCCTACGGTGAGTCCGTGCGCTCCCCAGAGCCCGAGCCGGTCTCGCACGAGTTCGACGCGGTCGTCGACGCGCTGCTGCACGCCGGTCAGGCACGCACCGACATCCTGGTTCGCGAGGCGGGCAGGCCGACCCGCCTGGCTCCGCACGGGATCGCCCTCGCAGCATCGCTCGAGCGCGGGGACGACGAACTCGCCGCCGGCCGCCTGGTCGTCCTGCATGACCCGGCCGGACAGCCCGCGTGGGGCGGCACCTTCCGCGTCGCCTGCTACGCGAGGGCCGGGCTCGACCCCGAGATGATCACCGACCCGATGCTTCCCGAGGTCACCTGGTCGTGGCTGGAGGAGGCGCTCGCCGACCGCGAGGCTACGATCACGGCCCTCGCCGGCACCGTCACCACCACGGCTTCCGCGCGGTTCGGTCAGCTTCGCGAGGAGGACGACACCTGCGAGGTGGAGCTGCGCTGCTCCTGGTCGCCGGTGTGGTCACCGGACGACCCGGCGTCGATCGCCGCCCATCTCGAAGCCTTGTGCGACCTCATGACGATGATGGCCGGCGAGCCACCGGCCAACGGGGTCGTGTCACTGACCAGCCGCGTTCGCGACCGCTGAGGCGTCAGCCGACGCGAGGGAAGGGTCGACCCAGGTCGGCGGCGGAGCGGGGCGCGGCAGGCGCAGGGTGAGCCTCGCTCCGGCGCCCGGGGCGCTCATCACGTCGACCGAACCCCCGGCCAGCCGGGCGCGCTCCCGGAGCAGGCCGAGTCCGACGTGCCGGCCCCCGACGCCGGCCGCGGCCTGCTTCGTCATGTCGAAGCCCGGTCCGTTGTCCCGGACGACGGCGGTGAGGTGCTGGCCGTCGACCGCCAGCGAGGCGACAGCTTCGTCGACGTCGGCGTGCTTGAGGACGTTGAGCAGGCCCTCCTGGAAGAAGCGATAGATCGTCACCGCCGTCGCGAGCGGCAGGGGGTACTCCACCTCCGGCCATTCCAGCGTGACCCGCAGCCCGTAACGCATGTCGAAGTCGTCGCGCAGGATGCTGACCGCGGCGGCGAGATCTCCGTCGCGCAGCGCCGGTGGCCGGGTGCGGGCCATCGTGGCGCGCAGCGCGTCCTCGGCCTCTTCCACGAGCGGGCTGACCTCGGCCCACAGGCCGGCGTCGCACGGGTCGGACAGCAGCCGGCGCGCCGCTGCGAGAGACTGGGCGACGCTGTCGTGCAGTTCGGCGGCAAGCTGACCGCGGGTGCCTTCTTCAGCTGCCACCAGACCGGAGAGCAGCTCGAACATCCCGGTCCCGGCACTGTCCGCATCGCGGCGGTAGCGCTCGGCCACCTCGTCGGCGACCTGGATGCGCTGGCGTAGCGCGTTCATCGCCTCATCGAGCCGGCGCAGCTCGCGCAGCCCGCGCAGCACCCGCTCGGCCGGCTGCCGCGCGGCGTCGGCCTCGTCGCCGCTGACCAGCTGCGCCAGCGCCCGGGTGCGCACGCGTTCGAACTGCTGCCCCAGCGCATGGCCGCCCACCGCCGCCAGCGCCAGCGTGGCGGCCAGCACCCCGAGGGCGGGGTAGAGGCCGCCGAAAGTGGCGGCGACCAGCGTGGCGCCGCCGCTGAAGAGCACCGCAAGCGCTCCCCAGACCGCGAGGGGGAAGGCGGGGCGACGGGCGATTCTCACAGCAGGCGCCCCGTGGTGGTCCATTCGGGCGCCGGGCCCGGATCCTCGTGCGGCCGGGCCGGCGCTTCGGCTTCCCGCTCGTCGCGCGGTTCGCGGGGCTCGCGGGGCGAGGGGATGGCTCCGCCGGGAGCGCTGCCGAGCAGCGCAGCCATCGCGCGCTCCATCCGGTGGACCTCGTCCAGCAGCAGCCGCGACCACTGCGGGTCGGACGTGGGCTCGGGCGCCGCGAGGATCCGGCGGGCGATCTCCCGGACCACCTCGAGCCGCGGATTGCCGGCCATGGCCAGCTCTTGCGTCGGCGTGAGCCACGGGTACGCCTGGCGCGCCAGCGCGCGGGCGAAGACGGCATCGGCCCGCGTGAAGTTCGACCCGCCGAGCGGACGCCGGGCGACGACGACGGCACGCGTCGCTCCCCCGGTCCCCACCGAGAACGCGCAGGACGGCCGTCCGTCGTCGTGGGCGATGTGGACCGATGCGCGGCCAAGCAGGTGGCGCACCCAGGGTGCGTCGAACGCCGACGGATCCACCCGGGCCCGGCCGCTGACGCCGCTTTCGTCGCCGACGTACCGCACGAGCCCCTCGGGCCCGGAAAGCAGCAGCTCGACGTCGGCGCCCCCCAGGATGCGCGCCGCGACCGTCATCAGCACGGTGACCGACTGCTCGAGCGAGCGTCCCGACGCGCGCTGCTGCTCGATCGCGAGCGCGGCGAAGAGCTTCGCTTCCGCACTGCGGCGGGCCTGGAGTTCGTACGCGCTCGCGACGAGCAGGCCGGGCACCGCCAGGCCGCCGATGCCGAGCGGCGCGTGCACCAGCAGCCAGCCGATCAGCAGCCCGACCGCGCCGTTACCACCGGCGGTGTACAGCTCGGCGGGAAGCCGCGGCAGCAGCAGGCCCAGCAGCGGGCGGCGCGCGGTGAGTGCCACGCCGCCGGCGGCCATCGCGTGCCGCGTGACGGTGCCGAAAAGCAGTCCCAGGACGGCCGACGGGATCGGCCCGACGCCGCCGTACCGCAGCGCGCAGGTAACCGTGAGGGCAACGGCGGTCTGCAGCAAGGCCGAGACGGTCGCGTACTCGATCGAACGCCAGCGCCGGCCGCCGGAGATCCGGCCGGCGGTCAGCAGCAGGCCGGCCGCCATCCCGGTGGCCAGCCACAGTCCGGGTCCGGCGCACAGCAGCAGCAGCGCCGCGCCCGCCGCGTCGAGGCCGCGCACCTTCCATTGGGCACGCCCGAGCGGCAGCGAGATGTCGAGCAGCGACGACAGTGCAAGGACCAGAGCGATGCCCGGGATGACGACGGCGGGGCACCCGAGGAGCCCCCCGTCGGCCGCGGGCAGGCCGAGCAGCCCTGGAACCCAGGTCAAAACGGCCGACCCGGCTGCCGCGGCGATGGTGAGCACGCGCAGGGCCCGCGGAGTACGCCGGCGGACCATCAGGCCTTCACCCCCGCTCCGGACCTCTATGACTGAGACCTATATGACTGAAATGTGGCTTACGCATTCGGTGGCAGCACCTAGCCGGCGTGCTGTCGCCTTTCCTCTAAGTCGGCACCTGGGCACCTGCACTTGTGCGTTGGGCCGGTTGGCGCAATGAAGATCACCCGGTCGGCGCAGGTACCACAACGACGCGCTACAGGCAGCCCCTCGATCAGCCGAAGGTCATGGGGAGGGCATGTCGGCCGAACGCAGCAGCGGACCGGACGCATCTCCTCGGCCATCAGCACCACTGCTGGCCTGCACACTGACCGCTCTGGAGGAACGGTGACCACGCAGACCCCGCGTAGCGTCGATGCCCGGGTTTTGCCGACCCAGCAGGACCGGGCTGCACAACAGAGCGGCGGCTTCCGCGCGATGGTGGTGGACGACCATCCCCTGATGCGCGAGTCCATGGTTGCCCGGCTTCGTGCCATGGGCGCCTCTGAGGTCGTGGAGGCAGCTACTGTCGCCGAGGCCCGCGCCCGCGCCCGCAGCGGACCCATGGACCTGGCCGTACTCGACCTCGGACTTCCTGACGGCAGCGGCCTCGACCTGGTCGCTCACCTTCGTGAGCGGGGCTGGCCGCGGCTGGTCGTGCTTTCCGCGGCGGACGACCCCTACTCGGTGCGCGCCGCGTTCGTCGCCGGCGCCCACGGCTACCTGCTCAAGAACGCTTCCGCGATGGTCGTCACCGACGGCGTGCGCCGGGTGCTCTCGGGGGGCGTCTACGCCGACCCCTCCGTCGCCCCGCTGCTCGCCACCGGCTTGCGCGGCACCGGCAGCGCCGAAGGTCTCGCCGCTGAGCTCTCGGGCCGCGAGATCGAGGTGCTGCGCCTGGTCGCCGACGGCCAGTCCAACAAGGAGATCGGCGAGCTGCTCGGGCTTTCCGCCCTGACGGTGAAGAGCCACCTGGCGCGGATCGCGCGCAAGCTCGGCACCGGCGACCGCGCCGAAATGGTCGCGCTCGCGATGCGCGCCGGCGTCATCCGCTGACGCGCCGACTCCTTCGCTGGTGGGCCTTCTGCCCGGCTCGTCCGGTCCCGCGTCGTAGTGTCGGATTTCGTGACGGCGCAGGATCCTCCGCGGGCGGTCTTACTGACCGAGCCCGCTGACGGCGTCCCGGACGTCGTCGCCGACCCGGATCAGTTGGCTGCCGCCGTCGCCCGGCTGGCGGCCGGCACCGGTCCCCTCGCCGTCGATGCCGAACGCGCCTCGGGCTACCGCTACGGTCAGCGCGCGTATCTCGTCCAGCTGCGCCGGGCCGGCAGCGGGACTCTGCTCATCGATCCGATCCCGTTCGGGGACCTCCGCGCGATCGCCGAGGTCATCGGAGACGAGGAGTGGATCCTGCACGCGGCGCACCAGGATCTGCCGTGCCTGGCCGAGGTGGGGTTACGGCCGTCGCGGGTGTTCGACACCGAGCTCGCCGCCCGCCTGGCCGGCCTGGAGCGGGTCGGCCTGGCCAGCGTCGTCGAGCAGCTGCTCGGCTACACGCTGGAGAAGGGCTTCTCGGCCGCCGACTGGTCGACCCGGCCGCTTCCGCCGGACTGGCTGCGCTACGCCGCGCTCGACGTCGAGCTGCTGATCGAGCTGCGTGACCTGCTGGGTGCCGAGCTCGAGCGGCAGGGCAAGCTCGACTGGGCCGAGCAGGAATTCGCCGCTGCGGTGCAGGCCGAGCCGAAGCCGCCGCCGGCCGATCCGTGGCGGCGCACCAGCGGCATTCACCGGATCCGCAGCCGGCGCCAGCTCGCCCTGGTGCGGGCGCTGTGGTTCGCCCGTGACGCCCGGGCCCGGGACCGCGACATCGCGCCCGGTCGCGTCCTTCCCGATGCGGCGATCGTCAATGCCGCCCTGACCTCACCGAAGTCGCGCGAGGCGCTGGCGGCCCTTCCGGTTTTCTCCGGACCGCGGATGCGTCGCACCATCGCGGTCTGGTGGGACGCGCTGAACGAAGCCATGCATCTGCCGGACGCCGACCTTCCCGGTCCCGCCGCCAGCACGGGACTGCCCCCCGCGGGACGCTGGGCCGACCGGGATCCGGCCGCCGCCGCCCGGCTCGCGGCGACGCGCTACACGCTGAAAGGCATTGCTGCCGAGCACACGCTTCCGGTGGAGAACCTGCTCGAGCCCGCGCTGCAGCGAAAGCTCGCGTGGAGCCCGCCGGACCCGATCAAGGCGGACACCGTGACGGCGTTTCTGGCGACGGGTGGGGCCCGGACCTGGCAGGTGGAGCTGGCGGCCGACGCGCTCGCGGCGGCGCTGCTCGATCCGGAGCCGATCGCCGAGGCAGCCCAGGCGGAGGCGGAAGCGGCCCGGCTGGAAGCCGAGGAAGCCCAACGCGCCCTGCTCGCGCAGGCCTGAAGACGAAGGTAGGCGCCGCCGAGTCCCCGCCAGACGACCGGTAGCGCCTACCTGAGATCAGTTATCGGTCGATCATGACGCCGGTCATGAGCCTGATCGGGTGAAAGCTGGGAAAACGCTGAGATCTCAGCGGCGGCGACGAAGAGCCAGGAAGATCAGCAGGAGCGCGACCACGACGGCGATGGGCGCCAGGCGCTTGGCGACCGGGGCGCCGGCGACGTCGAGCAGGTCGATGGCCTCGGCGCTGCGCCGGACCGGAGGCGCTGCCTCCGGCGCGGCGGCGAGAGTCGGTGCGGCCGGCTCTGGTTCGTCGGCCACCTCGGCAGCCGCCTCCGCCGGCGCGGCCGTCGCTGCCTCCGCGGGTGCTTCGGGGGCGGTCGGCTTGCCGGACGAGATCTCCTCGGCAAGCGCGTCAGCGAACTGCGTGATGACCTTTCCGGCCACCTCACCGATCACCCCGCGGCCGAACTGCGCCGGCTTTCCGGTGATCGCGAGATCGGTGACGACGTCGACCTTCGTACCGGAGCCCTCCGAGGTGAGCGTGCAGCTGATGGTGGCGTTGGCCGTGCCACTCCCCCGGGTCTCGCGGCCCTTCGCGTTGATCTTGACCGTGTGCGCGGCGTCGTCGCGTTCAACGAACTCAGCCGTGCCGCGGTAGGTGACGGCGATCGGCCCGACCTTGACCTTCACGGTGCCCTGGAAGTTGTCGCCGTCGTGGCCGGTCAGCGCCGCCCCCGGCATGCACGGCGCCACGCGTTCGACGTCGAGCAGGACGCCCCACGCCTCCTCGACTCCAGCAGGGACGGTGAACGAATTCTCTAGCTGCACGTGCGCTCCCAGCGAGTCAGGTCCTGAGCGTCACAGGCTACGGGGGTGGCGCGCTCAGCTGCCTGCCGGCCACTGGGCACACGTCGGGTGGTACGAAGCGGACCCCAGATAGTCGGCGAACTCCTGCTTGCTCAGATTGCGCGCAGCGATTGTGCAGGCGCTGCGGATCAGGGCCGCGGGGCTGAGGTCGATGAGCGTGGCCGTTTCGTACGGCTCGGCATCGATCAGGCGGTCGTCGTCCAGGAAAGCGGATAGCCCTTGGAGCTTGAGCCCTGATGCAAGACGCTTGCCGGTGGGAAGTTGCCACAGGGCTACTCCATCGGCGCCGAAGGTCTCGAGGAGTTTGCCGTCGGGGCTGATCGCCGCGGCCAAGACCGGCGCCGGCGCGACAAGGCTTGGCAGCTTGGCGCCGCCCTGCTGGTTGTAGAACGTGACGCGGCCGGTCTGACTCCCAGCAAGAAAGGTGCCTGCATACGTGGAGTCTGTTTCGACGAAGCCCTCGCCGAGAATGTCCGATCCCACACCGTTGATCTGAAAGCTGGGGACCGGCGCTCGCCGAGTTATGACATGGGTACTCGCGTCGACCGTCACGACGTCCGGATCGCCCCCCACGAGGATTTTCTTGCCATCGACGCTCCACCTCACGGATCGGGCACCTGCGGTGTCCACCTTGAGGCTGAAGGAGGGATGGCCGGGCTTGCTCAGATCGAAAACGGTCAGGTACCCGTCTGCGACGGAGGGAGCGCCACCTGATGTCGCGCTGGGTGGCCCAAGCCGGCTGGACACCACCGCGAGCCGGCTGCCGACCGGCGAGTAGGCCACGCCCTCGGGATAACCCGTGACGGTGAGACGGCCGGCCATGGCGTAGGCCGGCCCCGGACCGATCAGGTCCACCTGGGCCGCCTGGCCAGCGATCACCGCGAGCGCGCCGCTGACCGGGTCAGCTGTCAGGGCACTGAGGTCCGCCGGGATCTTGATCCCGGAGGCGATGCGACGGCCCGTGTCGGTGTTCCACACGCCGGCGTGGCCGGCGCCGTCAGCAGCGATGAACGTGTGCCGAGGGCCCACGGCTCCTAAAGCGAAGCTCGCGCCCTCCGCTGGACTGGTTTCCTGCCCGCTTCCGGGGAGCGCAGCATTCCCGTTGATGGCCCAGGTGAAGATTTCGTGGTCATCCCCGGTGACGAAATGCGTTCCGTCCGGAGTGAAAGCCAGGAGCGAAATCGGTTGTCCTGACTGGCTGAAACCGAAATGGATACGCCCGTTGGCACCACCGCTCGAGCCGTCAACACTGTTGTCCAGGTCGGCCCCGTCAGCCGTACGCCAGACGACGATCGTCCCGTCCTGGTCGATCCGTGCGACGTATCGCCCATCGGGGCTGAAAGCGGCTCCGACCGCGATGCCCGCGCCGGTGGCCTCGCCGGCCAGTCCGGGTACCCCTTGGGGAAAGGAAAAGGCGCGCTCTTTCTTGCCCGTGACAGCGTTGATCGTCAAGGGGCCGATGGTGTAGGCGGGCACGACGAGCAGGCTGCGGCCGTTCGGGCTGTAACCGACGATATCGGCAGGGATGCCGTCCGGCAGGTAGGCCTGGAGCGAGAACGACGTAGTCTCCGTGCCCCGAACCGGGTCCACCACGTGGACGGTTCCGCTGGCCACGTCCCCGACCACAAGCCGCTCGCCGTCGGGACGAAAAAGCAACGAGTCGATGGCACCAAGGTGCAGATCGAGCGGTGACCCGAGCGCCCGGCCGTCCGGCAGGCTCCAGCGGTGGAGTATGCCGCTCGCATCCTTCGCCACGAGGATCGTCCCGTCCGGGCTGACCGCTGTCTGCTGAGGCTTCGGCAGGTGGATCGGCGCATCGAGCAGCTGCCGCCCGGACGATCCCGAGAAGAGCCGGATGGCACCGTCTGCCCACGCTACGGCCAGCGTCCCCGTGGAGGACCAGCTGACATTCACCACCGCCGACCGGTCAACCTTGATCTCAGGCGTCAGGGGCTTTTGAGTGAGGAAGTCCCACAGCCGGAGGGAGCCCCCGTCCCCGACGACCGCCGCGACCCGGCTGTCAGGGCTGAGCGAGAAGCGCGACGCCAGCGGTCCGGAGTAGCCGAGGGGGTTGGCCAGCTTCTGACCGAAACCCTGGGCGATGCGTGCCAGGTGCGGTGAGCTGGACACGGTGGTCAGCAGGGTGGCCCGGTTCTGCGGCGAGTCCTGCAACTTCACCGCCTCCGCCGCGAGCAGCATCGCCACGGCGGGCTGGGTCGCCAGCTGGGACTGCGCCTGCGTCGCCAGGTCGCGGGCAGTCGCGATCCGCGCTTGCTGCTGCGCCTGCTGGGTTTGAGCGCGCGCCTCGCGGGTCTTGGCCTGCGCGTCATTGCTCTTGTTGATGGCGATGACCCCCGCACCCGTCGCGAGGAGCAAGAGCACGACGAGAACCGCCGCGAATGTCTGGAGCCGGCGGCGGCTTCGACGGGCCTGCCGGCGACGGGCCACCCGCAGATCGAGGCTGGCCATGAGGAAGGCGCGTTCCCGGTCGTTCAGCTTGTCCGGCGAGACTCCTTCGACGCCGTCCAACCGGCGGCCGGTGTAGAGCTCGCTTTCGGGACGTTCGGCGCCATCCCAGTCCCGGGCGGCGGTTTCCAGATGCGCAAGAGCGCGCAGTTCCTCGCGGTCCTCGTCGAGCCATTCGCGCAGCCGGGGCCATTCGCGTAGCAGCGCTTCGTGTGCCAGCTCGTCGATGTCGCGGCCCTCGGCATCGGTGTCGGCGGTGATGAGCCGGGCGGCAGTCAGGGTGTGGAGCACGCGCTGGCTGGCGTCGCTGGCACCGGCGAGCAGCACCTCGGTGGGCACCCGGCGCCGGGCGTCTTCGACTCCCTCGCCGAGGGCGGTCAACCTCAGAAAGATTCGCTTGGCGATATCCCGTTCGGAGTCGCTGAGTTGGTCGAAGACGCTGTCGGCCGTGCGCGCGATGGCCCCGGTGGCGCCGCCGGCTACGCGATAGCCGTCGATCGACAGGGTGTTTGCGCGGCGGCGCCGCCAGGTTTCGCGCAAGGCATGCGAGAGCAGTGGCAGGCTCCCGGGCCGTTCCGTCACGTCGGCGAGGACCAGATCGGTCAGCCCCGCCGCCAGCCGCAGATGCGCAGCCCGGGCAGGCGCCTCGATCATCTCCCGAAGTTCGGCGCGGGTCGGCGGCGTCATCAGGACCGTTCCCGAGCGCAGCGACTCCGCCAGCTCCGGGTGCTCGGACGCGCGGCCGAAGAAGTCGCCGCGAAGCGTCGTCAGCACGCGCAGGTCGGAGGTCTGATGCGTGATCGTGCGCAAGTACTGGTCGCGTACCTGCTCGTCGGTGCACAGCGTGAAGCACTCTTCGAGCTGATCGATCACGAGTACGGTCCCGGCGCCCGGCGGCCGCAGGCGCTCCAGCGCGGTGGGGTCCATCTGAAGCCGCTCATGCAGGGCTTCCGGGTCCCCCCCGCTGGCCCGGCACCAGGCGACCGCCAACGTCCGGAGCGGATCCTCCCCTGGCGCCACGACGATGAGTTCGCTGCCCCGCGCGGAAATCCGTGGCAGGCAGCCGGCTCGCACCACGGAGGACTTGCCCGAGCCGGACGACCCGACCACAGCCACGAAACGCCGTTCGTCCAGGGCAGCCATGACGTCGTCGACGGCCCGCTCGCGGCCGTGGAAGCGGACCGCGTCGTCGTCGGCGAAGACCTGCAGGCCCTTGTACGGCACTGCGCGCCGGACGGCGTCGAAGGCCGCCGCCGGCCGGGGATCGCGACTCGACGACTCGCGTCTCAACTCGTCGACGACCGCAACCACGTCGCGTGGTACCCCGTCGGTCTCAACGGTCACCAGCGCATCGAGGGCTGCCCGCCAGGACCTTTCGGTCGGCAACGCCGCATTCAGCATCGCGTGGACTTCATCCGCGGTGAATGGCTCCAGCACGAGGGTGTGCTCGCGTTGGGCCGTCCCGGGTTCCATCCGCCCAGCGGCCACGACGAGTGTTCGGGGCGGCAGTGCTTGCCATACCTCGGCGTCGAGCGTTTGGCCGTCAAGCACCACCAGCACCGGCACGCGCTGGCAAATGCGCGCGAGCAACCGGAAAAGGAGCGCCTCGGCGCTTTCGTGACCATCGCTCTGGGGGACGACCTCCAGGCGCAGCCCGAGGAGCGGGCAGATGGCCGTGAGCGCGGCGGCATCCGCCCCGGCATCGGCCTGCAGGTCCTGGCGACGAGCGGTGGCCGCATGACTGCGCACCAGCTGCGCTGCCCAGCCCGCTCCGGCGTCGACGCGAGCGCTCAAGACTGCGCAGGAGCCGCCCACCCGCCCCGCGAACTCCCCCAGCAACCGGGAGACGCCGGCGCCGGGGGGCCCCGCGACAGTGACGACGCCGGAAGGGCCGGCCGAAGCTGCATGGAAGGCGGTCTCGAGCTGATCCAGCTCCGCCTCGCGGCCAACAAGCGCCGCTGCACCGGCCACGTCGAACTCGACGACCACCGGCCATTGGGGCTGGTCGCTGCTGTCGATCCGGCTGCCTTTCACCGGCACCGGATCCGGAAAACCCTTGAGCGACATGGCCGGAAGCGGGTCCCAGCCCGCAGCGTCGACCATCGCCGCATCGATCGCTGCTGCGCTCGCCAGCACCTGGCCCGACGCCGCAGCAGCACACAGCCGGGCAGCGAGGTTCACGGCGGCGCCGTACCAGTCGTCGCGGTCGAAGATGGCCTCGCCGTAGGAAACACCGACCTTCAACGCCACTTCCGACCACAGCTCTCGACGGGCGAGCCGATGAACCTTCGTGACCATCAGCTCGCCGCACCGCAACGCGTCCGCCGAGCCGGAAGGAAAGACCACCATCAGCCCGTCGCCGGATCCCTTGATGACCTCGCCGCGGCAGCGCTCAGCAGCCTGATGCAACACCTCGAACAGGTCTCGGCGGACCTCGTCGGCGAGCGCATCACCGAGACGTGTGAGCAGTGCCGTCGACCCGACCTGATCGCAGAACAGGACCCCGATTTCCACGTGATCCCCCGGTCGCATTGGCTTGCGTCTTTGCCCTCAGAGCGCTTTTCCAGCCAGAACGTAACGTCGCCATTCGCGATGAACTGTCAGGCTGAATACGTCTAAAAGGTTCCGGCGCTGACGTTCTCAGGAATTCGTTAACCCTGCGGGGTTTTCCAGCGAATCAGATCCTCGGGCATATCCAGGTCGGCCGGCTCGGCAACGTCATCGCAGGCTACGGCGATCACGCGATCGGGATTGCCGCGCAGCCAGTGCCGGGCACCCGCGTCACCGGATACGGCCTCGCTCACCTCAGGCCACAGCGCGTGGTCGAAGAGCACGGGCGTGCGGATCTCGCCCCCGAAGGTGGCCGCGGTCGCGAAGCCCGGTCTATGGGCTGCCCTGAGCCGGCGGACGGCCTCGGCGGTGATCCCGGGCTGGTCGACGAGCGCGATGACGGCGGCCTGTCCGGTCGCGGCTTCCAGGCCGACCCGCAGCGACGAGGCCATCCCGCTTTCCCAATCCGGATTCGCCACGAACGTCGCGAGCGCGTCCGGCGCCTGCGGGACGGCCGCCCCGACCACGGCCAGCACCGGATCGCACCCGGCGTCGGCGAGCATCCGCAGACCGCGTTCGAGCAACGTCTCCCCGGCGAGCACGAGGTCGGCTTTCGGGGTGCCCATGCGGCGCCCGGCACCGGCCGCGAGCAGCACTCCGCAGGTTTGCGGGAGGGCAGGGAGCGGGTCCGTCATGCGCCCGCGTCGGTCAGTGCGGGCAGCGCTGGTGAGGCCTCCCGGTCGACGTCGTTGTGGATCGGGCCGGCGGTGGTCTGCAGCGGCTTGCCGGTTCCGCCCCAGCGCGAACCGATGATCTCCGCAGCGATCGACACCGCCGTCTCCTCCGGCGTGCGCGCTCCGATGTCGAGCCCGATCGGCGAGTGCAGCCGGCGCAGCTCCGCCTCGGTCAGCCCGCGCTCGCGGAGCCGCTCGAGCCGCTCGGCGTGGGTGCGCCGGCTGCCCATCGCGCCGACGTAGCCGGCGTCCGTGCGCAGCGCGACCTCGAGCAGCGGCACGTCGAACTTCTGGTCATGGGTGAGGACGCAGATCACCGTGCGCGGGTTGACGGCTCCCGCGGCGACGCTGCGCGCCAGGTAGCGGTGCGGCCATTCGACGACCACCTCGTGGGCGTCCGGGAAGCGGCGTTCGGTGGCGAAGAGCGGGCGGGCGTCGCACACCGTCACCCGGTAGCCGAGGAAGACGCCGATCCGCGCCACGGCGGCGGCGAAGTCGATCGCCCCGAAGACCAGCATCCGCGGCGGCGGGGCGTAGGAGGCGACGAAGACGGTGACGTTGTCCTGCCGTCGCTCGCCGTGCGGCCCGTAGTGCCGCTGACCCGTCTGGCCGGCGGACAGCAGGCCGCGGGCGTCGTCGGTGACGGCCACGTCGAGCCCGCTGGTGCCGAGGGTGCCGGTCGTCTCGAGGTCGGTGACCCGCAGCCGGGCGCCGATCTCCAGCGCCGGCTCGCCGGTGTCGCCGGTATCGCCGGTATCGCCGGTGTCGATCGCAACGACCTGCGCGACCGCGACCGACCGGGAGGCTTCGACGTCGTCGAGCAGCTGCCCGAAGTCGGGCGTGCGCTCGGCGTCGATGCGCTCGACGAGCAGCGTGATCTGGCCGCCGCAGGTGAGCCCGACGGCGAACGCGGTCTCGTCGCTGTAGCCGTAGGTGGTCAGCTGCGCGGCGGGGACACCATCCCGCCCGCCGGACTCGAGAACCTCCGACGCGAGCTCGTAGACCGCGCCTTCGACGCAGCCGCCGGAGACGCTTCCCACCACGACACCCTCCGGCCCGACGGCCATCGCGGCGCCGGGCGCACGAGGCGCCGAGCGGCTGACACCGACGACCGTCGCGAGGGCGAACGGCTCACCGGCATCCCACCAGCGGCGCAGGTCGGCGGAGATATCACGCATGTTGACCCCATCTCAAGGTGGTCACGGCTCCAGCCTTCGATTATCGGCCCGATGCAGGCGACCAGCGATGACGCCGGCCAGCTCCTCCAGCGCGGCGATGCTGTTTCCGGCGACGAAGTCGTCAACGTGCGGGAGGGCTGCGGCCATCCCGGCCGCGAGCGGGGCGTAACCGGGACGGGCCCGCAGCGGGTTCGCCCACACGACGCGGCGGGCCAGCCGGTGCAGGCGGTCCATCTGCTCGCCGAGCAGCGCCGGGTCGTCGCGCTCCCAGCCGTCGGACAGGATCACCACGACCGCTCCGCGCGCCATGCCGCGCTGCCCCCAGGTGTCGAGGAAGTCACGCAGCAGCACGCCGAGCCGGGTACCTCCGGACCAGTCCGGCACGGCTGCCATGACGGAGCGCAGCGCCACGCGGGAGTCCCGGTGGCTCAGCTCCCGCGTGACGCGAGTAAGCCTGGTGCCGAGCGTGAAGACCTCGACCGGCGCACCCCCGCCGGGCGCGGCCTGGGAATTACCCCGCCGGGCCGCGTGGGCGAAGCGCAGCAGCGCGTCGGCGTACGGCGCCATCGAACCGCTGACGTCGACGAGGAGCACGACCCGGCGCAGCCGCGGCCGCGGACGGCGGTGGGCCAGCCGCGCCGGCTCTCCGGCGGCGGCGAGCGCCGCGTTCACCGTGCGGCGGCGATCGAGCGGACCCCGGGGCGCGGGCCGGTGGCGGCGGGACCGCCGGCGCTCACCCGGCAGCGCGAAAGCGGCCAGCAGCCGGTCCAGCTCGGCGCGCTCGTCAGCGGTGAGCTCGGAAAAATCCTTGTGGCGTAAGGCTTCTACCGCACTGGCCGAGACGTAGAGCCGCTCGGTGTCGTCGCTCGCGTCTTCCGGGGGTGGCCCCGCCCCGCCCGCGGAAACCTTCATTGCCGCCGGTTGCTCTTCCGCCGGCTCGGGTGCCGGACGCTGCCCCGGGGTGCCGGCACCGAACACGGCCTCGAACGCCGCGTCGTAGCGCGCGAAGTCGTCCGGGTCGGCGCAGATGGTGAGCCGCCCGGCCCAGTAGACGTCCTCGCGACGTGACGCGTCGAGCAGGCCGAGCGCCTCGGTGAACGCGGCGACCCGGCCCCCGTCGGCACCGACTCCGGCAGCCCGCAGGACCCGGCCGAACCCGGCGAGGGCGACGAGGGGATCGCTCGGCTCAGGCACCGGCGAGCACGGCCCTCCAGTCGAGCTCGGCGGCCCGGTCCTGATCCTCGCGGTACTTCAGCACCGCGCCGAGGGTGGCGGCTGCTGCCTCGGGGTCGAGCTCGCCCGCACCGAGCACCAGCAGGGCGTGTGCCCAGTCGAGACTCTCGGCCACCCCGGGCGCCTTCACCAGCCCGGCCTCACGCAGTGCCGCCGAAGCGAGCGCGACCTGCCGGGCCAGCCGCTCGGTCACCTCGGGCAGCCGCGCGCGCAGGATCGCGACCTCGCGATCGACCGAGGGGTGGGAGAGCCAGTGGTAGAAGCAGCGCCGCTTGAGCGCGTCGTGCAGCTCGCGGGTGCGGTTGGAGGTGAGGACGACGACCGGCGGCACCTCCGCCCGGACGGTACCGAGCTCCGGGATGCTCACCGAGTACTCCGACAGCACCTCGAGCAGGAACGCCTCGAACTCGTCGTCGGCGCGGTCGACCTCGTCGATCAGCAGCACGCTCGGGGTGGTCTCGAGCGCCCGCAGCAATGGGCGGGCCAGCAGGAACCGCCGGGTGTAGAGCTCGCCTTCCAGCCGCTCGACGTCGGCCTCGCCGCCGTTCGCGCTGCCGGCGGCCTCGGAGGCGCGCAGGTGCAGCAGCTGACGCGGGAAGTCCCAGTCGTAGAGGGCCTGGGTCGCGTCGATGCCCTCGTAGCACTGCAGCCGGATCAGGGGGGCGCCGATCAGCTCGGCCAGCGCCGACGCCAGCGAGGTTTTCCCGGTGCCTGCCTCGCCTTCCAGCAGCAGGGGACGTCCCATGGCGATCGCCAGGTAGGACGCGGCGGCGAGTCCGGGGTCGGCCAGGTAGCCGGAGCCGGCCAGCCGCTCGCCGAGCGCTGCCGGACTGGTCACGCCCGCGGGCAGCAGCGCACTCGTCACAACCATCAGTTTGCCCGTCCAGCCACCCAGGTATTTGCGCGGCCCTGCGTGCCGCCGCCCCGAGGATGTGCGACGCTTTGTCCATGACCCCACCGACGATGACCCTGCCTGCACCGCCGGTCACCGATGACGAGCTCACCAGCGACCTGCCCGAGGGCGAGCTGCTGGCCGAGGAGTCCCTCGTCGAAGAGGTGTCCATCGACGGCATGTGCGGCGTCTACTAGACCGCGCTAGCCCCGCTGGAAAGCCTGTCATGGCGTTCGATCCCGAGCAGCGCTGGTCGCTCTCGCCCCGGGTTGCGCTGCGTCCGGAGCCGTTCGGGGCGCTGGCCTACCACTTCGGCAACCGGCGCCTGACGTTCCTGAAGACCCCGCTGCTGGTGACGGTGGTGCGATCGCTCGCCGAGCAGCCCAGCGCGCGCGCCGCGCTGATCGCTGCCGGGGTTCCGGAGCGCGATCAGCCCAATTACGAGCGGGCGCTCGCCTCGCTCGCTGACGCGGAGGTTCTCACGTGCGCCTGACCGAGCAGTTCGAGCGCGGCCTCGACGCTCCGATCTGCCTGACCTGGGAGCTCACGTATGCGTGCAACCTCGCGTGCGTGCACTGCCTGTCCTCGTCCGGCCGGCGCGATCCCCGCGAGCTGTCGACCGCCGAGTGCAAGTCGGTGATCGACGAGCTGCAGCGGATGCAGGTCTTCTACGTGAACGTCGGTGGTGGGGAGCCCACCGTCCGTCCGGACTTCTGGGAGCTGCTGGACTACGCGATCGGCCACGACGTCGGCGTGAAGTTCTCCACGAACGGCGTGCGGATCGGGCGGGCGGAGGCGCGCCGGCTCGCGGGCACCGATTACGTCGACGTGCAGATCAGCCTGGACGGCGCTGACGCCGGCATCAACGACGCCGTGCGCGGCACCGGCTCGTACGACATGGCGATCCGGGCGCTCGACGCCCTCGCCGCCGAAGGCTTCCAGAACCCGAAGATCAGCGTTGTCGTCACCCGGCACAACGTCAGCCAGCTCGACGAGTTCAAGGCCCTCGCCGACTCCTACGGCGCGACGCTTCGGCTCACCCGGCTGCGCCCGGCCGGCCGCGGCGCCGACACCTGGGGCGAGCTGCACCCGACCGCCCAGCAGCAGCGTGACCTCTACCAGTGGCTGCTCGCCGCGGGCGAGAACGTGCTGACCGGCGACAGCTTCTTCCACCTGTCCGCGCTCGGCGAATCGCTGCCCGGCCTGAACCTGTGCGGCGCCGGCCGCGTGGTCTGCCTGATCGACCCGATCGGCGACGTCTACGCCTGCCCCTTCGTGCTGCACGAGCAGTTCAAGGCCGGTTCGGTACGCGATGGCGGCGGCTTCACCGAGGTCTGGCGCGGGTCGGACCTCTTCCGCGAGCTGCGCGAGCCCGGCAGCGAGGGCGCCTGCAACTCCTGTGGCTCCTACGACGCGTGCCGCGGTGGGTGCATGGCGGCCAAGTTCTTCACCGGCCTGCCGCTCGACGGTCCCGACCCCGAGTGCGCGCTGGGCCATGGCGAGGCCGCGCTGCTCGCCGTCGCTGCTGGAAGCGCCCCTTCACCCGGCCCGGGCCACTCGCGTCGCTCCCTGCCGCTTTCCGTCGCCTGACGAGGCGCTGCCAGCAAATTCGGTCGTCAGAACGACCGGATCTGCTGGCGGCGTCGTTCCAGCTCGGGCGTGAAATACCCCATGACCTGCGCAGCACCACCTTGTTACGCGCGCGTCATGGTCTAGTAGACGGGTGCAGCTTCTCGACCCGGTGACGCTCGGAGGGCGCAGCCTCCCGAACCGGCTCATGTTCGGTCCCCACGAGACCAATCTGGGTCGCGGGCGCTCGATCAGCGAGCGGCACGTCGCGTACTACGCGCGCCGGGCGGCTGGCGGCACCGGCGTCATCGTCACCGAGATCGCCAGCGTGCACCCGCTGGACTGGCCGTACGAGCGCGCGCCGCTGGCCAGCGACTGCGCCGCCGGATGGGCAGACGTCGTCGCGGCCTGCACCCCGCACGGCACGGCGGTGCTCGCCGGTCTCGGGCACGCCGGGCTGCAGGGCAGCAGCGCGTACTCGCAGCGGGAGCTCTGGGCGCCTTCACCGGTGCCCGAGGTCGCCGGTCGCGAGGTGCCGAAGGAGATGGAGGACGACGACATCGAGGAGGTCGTCGCCGGCTTCGCCCAGGCCACCCGGATCGCGATGGACGCCGGCTGCGCGGGCGTCGAGATCAACGCCGGCCAGCACAGTCTCATCCGCCAGTTCCTTTCCGGCCTGACCAACCTGCGCGGCGACGACTACGGCACCGACAAGCTCCGGTTCGCGCGCGAGGTACTCACCGCCGTACGCGAGCAGGCAGGAAGCGGGATCGTCGGGCTTCGCCTGTCCTGCGACGAGCTCGCCCCCTGGGCCGGCCTCACGCCCGAATCCGCCACCGCCGTGGCCGCCGAACTGGCGACCGCCGGCCTGGTCGACTACGTCGCCGTCGTCCGCGGCTCGATCTTCTCGGTCGCGGCGACCCGGCCCGACGGTCACACCCCGCCCGCGTTCAACACTGACCTGGCCCGGCAGGTCCGCGCCGGCATCGGCGTTCCCGTGGTGCTCCAGGGGTCGGTCGTCGACCTCCACGACGCCGAGGCAGCCATCACGTCGGGCGCCGCGGACCTCGTCGAGATGACCCGCGCCCAGCTCGCCGACCCCGACCTGGCGCGCAAGGCCGCCTCCGGCGAGACCCCGCGGCCCTGCATCCTCTGCAACCAGACGTGCCTGGTCCGCGACCCGCGCAACATGCTGGTCAGCTGCGTGACCGAGCCTTCGGCCGGCTACGAGACGCGCGAGCCCGACGCCATCGCGCCCACCCGCCGCCCGCAGGACGTCCTCGTCGTCGGCGCCGGGCCGGCCGGGCTGGAGACGGCCCGCGCCGCTGCCGTGGCCGGTCATCGGGTACGCGTCATCGACCGTGCCGGGCGCACCGGCGGTGCCGTCCGCACGGCTGCCGCGGCCGCCGGCCGGGAGCGGCTTGCCGCCATCGCCGACTGGCTCGACGCCGAGTGCCGCCGCCTCGGCGTGACCTTCGAGCTGGGCGTCGAGGCGGACGAGGGCTACCTCGAGCGAGCCGAAGCGGCCGGCCAGCGGATCGTGCTCTGCACCGGTGGTCGCGCCGGAGCCCGGGCCTACACGCTGGAAAGCGAGACCGTCCCGGGATCCGTGCTCGGCGCCGACGAGTTCCTCGCCGCGCCCGCCGAGCAGGTTCCGGAGGGGCCGGTCTGCGTCTGGGATCCCGTCGGCGGCCCGGTCGGCATCAGCGTCGCCGAGACCCTCGCGGCAGCCGGCGTCGAGGTCACCCTCGTCACGCCCGACCTGCTGGTCGGCAACGAGCTGGCCCGCTCGGGTGATCTCGCCCCGGCGGGCACGCGGCTCCAGGCCGCGGGCGTCACCCTCATCCGGCGCAGCGTGCTGCGCGGGGTACGGCCGGGCGTCGTCGACCTTTCGGACCGGTTCACCGGCGAGGCCCGCGAGGTCAAGGCCCAGCTCGTCGTCGACGCGGGCCACCGGCTGCCCGACGACGCGCTCTGGCGGGCCCGGCCGAGCCTGATCCGGGCGGGCGATGCCGTCGCCCCGCGCTCGATCTACGAGGCGATCCTCGAAGGCCGCCGCGCCGCCGCCGCGCTTTCCGAGGCGGGCGCATGAGCTCAGGTATGAAGGGAGCGCGCTTCAAGCACGTCTTCACCCCGCTGCGGCTCGGCCCGGTGACGATCGCCAATCGCATCGTCTTCAGCGCTCACCTGACGAACTACGCCGAGGACGGGCTCCCGACCAAGCAGCACGCCGAGTACTACGCGGCCCGGGCGCGGGGCGGTGCCGGGCTGATCATCACCGAGGAGCACTCGACCCACCCGACGGACTGGCCGTACGAGAAGCTGATCCACGGTTTCCACCCGGCGGTCATCCCCGGCTACCGGCAGATCACCGATGCCGTCCACCGCCACGACACCCCGATCTTCGCCCAGATCAACCACAACGGCGGCCAGGCCTCGGGCATGTACACCCGGCTGCCGGTCTGGGCGCCGTCGCCGGTGGCCGACCCGCTCTTCCGCGAGGTGCCCAAGGAGGTCGACGAGCGCGAGATCGCCGAGATCATCGCCGGCTACGCGCTCGTCGCCGAACACTGCCGTGACGGCGGCTTCGACGGCATCGAACTGCAGTGCTCGCACAGCTCGATCGTGCGCGGCTTCCTGTCCCCCGCGACGAACGTGCGCACCGACCGGTGGGGCGGCTCGCTGGACAACCGGGCGCGGCTGCTGCTCGAACTCGTCGCCGCCGTGCGTGACGCGATCGGCCGCGACCTGGCGCTCGGCGTGCGGCTCTGCGGCGACGAGCTCATCGAGGGCGGCACGACGATCGACGAGGCGGTCGAGGTCGCCAAACTCGTCGAGGCCACCGGCCATGTCGACTACCTGAACACCTCGATCGGCGTCGCGACGCAGACGCTCTACATGATCGAGGCGTCCATGGCCGTGCGGCCGGGCTACGCGCTGTTCATCCCGGCGGCGCTGCGCCGCGCCACCCGGCTTCCGGTGGTGGGCGTCGGGCGCTTCAAGGACGCCCTGCAGGCCGACCGGGCGATCGCTGCGGGCCAGTGCGACATGGTCGGGGTGGTGCGCGGGCAGATCGCCGACCCGGACTTCGCCCGCAAATCCCGCTCCGGGCACGGCGAGGACGTGCGGCTGTGCCTGTCGTGCAACCAGGAGTGCGTCGGCCGGATGGGGCTGAACCGCTGGCTCGGCTGCATCGAGGCGCCGCGGACCGGACGGGAAGCCGTCGTCGGTGCCCGGCCGCTGCCCAAGCCCACGCTGCGGCCGCGGAAGGTGCTCGTGGTCGGGGCGGGACCGGCGGGCCTGCAGGCCGGGATCGCAGCCGCGCAGCGCGGCCACGACGTCACGGTCTACGAGGCGGCGGCCCATCCCGGCGGGCAGGTGCGTATCGCGGCGAGCGTCGCTTCCCGCGCCGAGTTCGGCGACCTGGTGCGCAACCAGGAGGCGGAGCTCAAGCGGGCCGGTGGCCGGCTGGAGTGCGGGGTCACGGTCGACCTGGACATGATCCGCCGCCTGCGCCCGGACGCGGTGGTCATCGCTACCGGGGCGACGCCGTCCCGCCCGCCGTGGCTGCCCGCAGCGCCGTCAGTGCCGCCGATCCCGACCTGCGACGTGCGTGACGTCCTCGAGGGCAAGGCCCATCCGAGCGGAGTCGTGCTGCTGGTCGACGAGCTCGGCTTCCACCAGTCCACGTCGGTCGCTGAACTGCTGGCCGATCGTGGCGCGAGCGTCGAGGTGCTCACCCCGGGCATGGTCGTCGCCCAGGATCTCGGGATCACCCTCGACCTCGAAGGCTGGAACATCCGAGCGGCAGCGAAGGGCATCCGGCAGACCACCGATTGCGTGATCATGGGCTTCGACGAGGAAGGTGGGCTCTCGGTGCTGCACCATCCCACCGGGACGATGTCGTCGCGGCGGGCCGACTGGATCGTGCTGGCCGTGCCGCCGGCGCCGGTGGACGGGCTCTACCGCGAGCTGAAAGCCGTCTCCGGGCAGCTCGGCATCAAGGTGCATCGCATCGGTGACGCGCTCGCTCCCCGGCGCGCGCACGCCGCCGTGATCGACGGCGAGCGGGTCGGAGCGGCGTTATGAGCGCTGTGAGCACACCCGCCGGTCCCGGCCCGGGAAGCGCCGTCGTCGTGATCCCGGTACGCGATGGTGCGCTGCCGCTCGGCGGCGCCGACGTCGCGTGGGAGATCGGTCCCGGCGGGCTGGTCGTGCTCATGGGATCTGGGTGCGCGGAAGCCGCGGCCGCCCTGCCCGCCGCGCTCACCACCTGGGGCTGGGACACCGGCCCCTTCGCGCCGGGAAGCTGGGCCGAGCAGCTCGCCCCGCTGCTGCGCAGCGCCGGGCATATCGTGCTGCCCGCCTCGCCCGACGGCCGCGATCTGGCCCCGCGGCTCGCGGCTGCACTCGACCGCCCGCTCGTCGCCGGCGCCCTCGAAGTACGCGACGCGGTCGCGCTCGTTCCGCGGTGGGAAGGCGCTTCGCTCGCCGAGGTGGCCGTCGACCCGCGCGCCGTCCTCACCCGGCTGCCGAACACCGCGCAGCTGCCGCTGCCGACCACCCTGGGCGCGACGTACCGGGAGCTCAGCTTCCCGCTGGCGCCTCCCACCGCCGCGCCGGACGCGGAACTCGTCGAGCTGCTCGCCGCCGACCCCGGGACCGTCGACCTCTCCGAAGCGCGCCGGATCATCGCCGGCGGCGCTGGCCTCGGCGGACCCGAAGCGTTCGAGCACGCTCGACCGCATCGCGACGGCGCTGTCGGCGTCGCTCGGCGCCACCCGGCTCGCGGCCGACCTCGGCTGGGTCGATCCGGCCCGCTACATCGGGACGACCGGGGTGAGCGTCGACCCCGAGTTGTACGTCGCCCTCGGCATTTCCGGTGCGGTGCAGCACCTCACCGGCATCGGCGATCCCCGCCACATCGTCGCCGCGAACACCGACCCCAGCTGCCCGATGATGAGCCGGGCCGAGCTCGCGCTGGTCTGCGATGTGGGCGAGCTGCTCGCCGCGCTCGCGGCCCGGCTGGAGGTGCACGCCAGTGTCTGAACCATCGCAGGCCGCAGAGCCGGACTTCGACGTCATCGTCGTCGGCGCCGGCCCCGCGGGATCGGCGGCAGCGCTCACCCTCGCCCGGGCCGGCCGGCGCGTCGCCCTGCTGGAGCGCGGCCCGTATCCCGGCAGCAAGAACATGTACGGCGGTGTCGTCTACGGCCGCGTGCTCGACGGGCTCATCCCCGGCTGGTACGACGAGGCGCCGATGCAGCGCTGGATCACCCGGCGCCAGACGATGATCGTCACCGGCACGCAGGCGCTGACGGTGGACTACCGCACCACCGCGTGGGGCGAGGCGCCCTACAACGGCGCGACGACGTACCGCGCCGACTTCGACTCCTGGCTCGCCGGCAAGGCCGAGGCGGCGGGCGCGGTGCTGCTCACCAGCACGACGGCGACCGGCCTGCTGCGCGACGGCGCGGGCCGCATCTGCGGGGTGACGACCGACCGCCCCGGCGGCGATCTGCGGGCGCGGCTGGTCATCGCCTGCGACGGCGTCAACAGCTTCCTCGCCAAAGCGGCGGGCTTGTATCCGAACTTCTCCGCCGAGAATTTCACCCTCGGCGCCAAGGAGGTCCTCGCCCTCCCGCGTGAGGAGATCGAATCGCGGTTCGCCGTGCGCGGCCGCGACGGCGTGGACATCGAGATCGTCGGTTGCACGATGGGTATCCCGGGCGGCGGATTCGTCTATACGAATCTCGACACGGTCTCGGTCGGGATCGTGGTCAGCGTCAACGCGCTTGCGGCGTCGAAGGTCCGCCCCGAGGAACTGATCGCCGGCCTCAAGGCGCATCCGGCGATCGCACCGCTGGTCGAGGGCGGCGAGCTCAAGGAGTACAGCGCCCACCTGATCCCCGAGGGTGGCTACGACGCGATGCCGGACATCGCCACGGACGGCCTGCTCGTCGCCGGCGACGCTGCCGCGCTCTGCCTCGCGGCCGGCATCTGGCTCGAGGGCGTCAACTTTGCGATCGGCTCGGGCATGACCGCCGGGCAGGTCGCGCACGACGCTCTGGCCGCGAACGACGTCAGCGCCACCCGGCTCGGTGCGTACCGGCGCCAGCTCGACGCAAGCTTCGTGCTGGCCGACCACCGCAAGCTGCGCCGGGTGCCGGAACTGTTGATGTCCCAGCGGATGCAGCAGCTGTACCCCAAGCTCGCCTGCGACACCGTCGAGCGACTGTTCACGGTCGAAAACCCGGCTCCCAAGCCGGGGGCGGTCCGCGTCGCCCGTGACGGCATCAAGCGCTCCGGGCTGCGGATGCGCGACCTCGCCCACGACGCCTACGTGACGTTACGGAGCTTCGGATGAGCAGCAGCACCACGCACCTTCCGCTTCCGACGTACCTGCCGCCCGACGAGGCCAACCGGGCGTTCGACGGGCCCTCCTTCGAGGACCGGATGGCCACCGTCGACTTCCGGGTGGCGCCGGCCGCGCACATCACGGTCGACTCCGACGTGTGCCGCTCGTGCACCACCAAGGCCTGCGTAAGTGCCTGCCCCGCAGGGCTTTTCGTGCCGACCAGCGATGGTGGCGTGCTCTTCAACTACGAGCAGTGCTTCGAGTGCGGCACCTGCTATCTCGTCTGCAACAGCGAAGGCGCGCTCACCTGGAGCTATCCGGAGGGCGGCGCCGGCGTCGCTTACCGGCGCGCATGATCACCGTCCTGCAGAAGTGCGTCGAGCTGCGCGTCGAGCTCGACCCGCTGACCGGAGAGCCGGTCCCGGGTGCGGCCGACCGGGCGTTCGGCGCCTCGCCGGCTGACCAATCCGCGTTGGAAACCGCCTTGCAGATCGCCGAGCCGGGCGAGGAGATCGTCGTCGCTTCGGCAGCGCCACCCGACAGCTCGGCGGTGTGTGACGCCATGCTGCGGCAGGCACTTGCCGCCGGTGCCACGAAGGCCATCCGCGTCGAAATCGCCTATGGCGCAGGCTCTTTTCAGGTAGCTGCGGCGCTCGCTACGCCGGCCGCCGGCTCGCGGTACGCGTTGTGCGGTGACGCCAGCCTCGACCGGGGCAGCGGTGCGATGCCCGCATTCCTCGCCGCCGCGCTGAGGTGCGCCCAGGCGCTCGGACTGACGAGTGTGACGGCCGATTCCGAAGCGCTGCTCGTCGAGCGCCGGCTCGACGGAGGACGCCGGGAGCGGCTGCGCCTCACGGCGCCGGCGGTGCTGTCGGTCCAGGCCGGGCCGCGGCTGCGGCGGGCGCCTCTCGCCGGCGTGCTCGCCGCCCGCGAGGCGACGATCGAGGTGACCCCGCTGCCGGTCGGCGAGCATGGCGAGGTGCACGAGCGCCTCCGCCCGTTCCGGGCGCCCGCCGGACCGCTGGCCGCGCCGCCCGGAGCCGATCCCCGCGACCGCGTGCTCGCCCTCTCCGGCATGCTCGTGCCGGCCCGGGCCCGGCGGGTCGTCGAGGCCGACGCGGCCACGTGCGCCGACGAGTTGCTGAACTACCTGGCCGAGCACGGCTACCGGTGACCTGCTGGTGACGTTCAGCTCGCCGCTGCTCGATGACGCGGTGCGCCGGCTCGACGGCGACCGCGTGCTGCTCGGCGGATCCCCCCGCCGGCTGCTGACGCTGTCGGACAAGGCCCGCGGAGTGCTGGCGCGCGCCGAATGGGACTCCCCGACGGGACGGGCGCTGGCCGCCAGGCTGATCGACGCCGGCTTCGCCCATCCCCGTCCGCGTGGTGGACCCGGGCTCGCCGAGGTCAGCGTCGTCATCCCGGTCCGTGACCGGGAGCGGGAGCTGCGCCGGCTGCTCGCCGGCCTGGATCCCGCGCTCGAGGTGATCGTCGTCGACGACGGCTCGATCGTGCCTCTCGCCGGCGCGGCGATCCGCCATCCGGTCGCGCAAGGGCCCGCCGCGGCGCGCAATGCCGGGATCGCCGCGGCCGGCCGTCCGTTCGTCGCCGTGCTCGACTCGGACGTCGTCGCCCCAGCCGGCTGGCTCGACGCGCTGCTGCCGCACTTCGCCGATCCGAAGGTTGCCGCAGTCGCCCCACGCGTCGTCGCCGCCCGGACCAACGAGACGTCCGGGCCGATCAGCCGCGTGCTGGCGCGCTACGACGCGGCCCGCTCACCGCTGGATCTCGGCCGGGCGCCGGCGAAGGTGACGCCCGGCTCGCGGGTGTCCTACCTTCCGGCCGCGGCGCTCGTCGTGCGGCGCGCTGCGCTCGGCGAGGGGCCGCCGTTCTTCGACGACAGCCTGCGCTTCGGCGAGGACGTCGACCTGATCTGGCGGCTCATCGAGGCCGGCTGGACGGTGCGGTACGAGCCGGCATCGGCCGTCGGCCATGCCCACCGCACCACGCTGCGCGCCGCCGCCGCTCAGCGGTTCGGGTACGGCTCGTCCGCCGCACCCCTGGCGGCGCGCCATCCGGGGAAGCTGGCTCCGTTCGCCATCAACCGGTGGACGCTCGCAGCCTGGTCGCTGCTCGTCGCCGGCCACCCGGCGGCCGCCGCCGGCACCCTGACGATCGCCGCCGGACGGCTGGCCCGGACCCTGCCCGTGCAGCGGCCGCTTCCGCTCGCCGCCGAGCTGGTGGGCGGCGGGGCGCTCGCATCCGGCCGGGCGCTCGCTGAGGCCCTCACCCGGCCGTACGCGCCACTGGCGCTGCCGCTGCTGCTCGCGGCCGGACGGCGAGGCCGCCGCCTGGCCGCCGCAGCAATGCTGCTTCCCGCCGCCGCCGAATACCGGCGGGCCCGGCCGGAGCTGGATCCGTTCCGCTGGACGCTGCTGCGCGCCGCCGACGACCTGGCGTACGGCAGCGGTGTCTGGGCCGGCTGTCGGCGCGAGCGCAGCCTTGCCGCGCTGCGCCCTCGCGTCAGCTGATCCGTTTGGTTGTCGCGAGGCGTGGCACGTCAAGGAGGTAGCCATTGACTGATCGCCGCTTCACCGGAGGCTCTCGTGCTGGTTCGCCGGATCGCTCGCCCGCTGCTCGCGTCGACGTTCATCCAGGGGGGCATCGAAACCCTGCGCAACCCGGAGCCACGGATGGCGCGCGCCGAGAAGCTCGACATCCCGAGCAAGCCCGGCATGGCCAAGCTCAACATCACGTCCACCGAGCAGGCGGTGAAGGTGAACGCCGCGGTGCAGATAGTGGCCGGATCGCTGCTGTCGCTCAACAGGTTCCCGCGGGTGGCCTCGCTCGCGCTGGCCGGCTCGATCATCCCGACGACACTCGCCGGTCACCGCTTCTGGGAAGAGCAGGACCCCACCCGCAAGGTCGGCCAGCAAGCCCACTTCTTCAAGAACGCCAGCATGCTCGGCGGGCTGCTGATCGCGAGCGTCGACACCGAGGGCAAGGAGTCGGTGCGGCGCAAGACCGAACGCGCCACCAGACGCGGTCGTCGGAAGGCCGCGAAAGTGACGACGCGGGCAGTGGCCTAGCGGCCGTTCACGGCAGGACGGGCGCTCAGATCGACGCCTGGAGCGGTGGTCTACATCCCGAGCTTCGCCGCGGCGAGCCGCGCCTGACCGGCGGGTGAGCCACTGATCTTCACCTCGGCGAACGCCCGCCGCCCGCTGAGGTAGAGCAGCAGCTCCCCGGGCTCGCCGGTGACGGTGACGTCGTGCGTGGAGTCGGCGCGGCCCAGCGAGCGCTCGCCGCCGTCATCGGTGCGCAGCGTGATGCGGGTGTCCTTGACCCCGCGCACCAGCAGCGGGGCCATCAGCCGCACGATGCGCCAGAGCCCGTCACGGGTCTCGAGCGGCAGGTCGCGCACGCACCATCCGGGCTGTGCGCGCCGCACGTCTTCATGGTGGATGAAGAACTCGTGCAGGTTGGCACGGTCGCGAACGCCCGGCAGGCCCACGGGACTCCAGGCGGGCGGGCCGCTGCGCAGCCGCTCGACGAGCGTCGCGAAAGGCTGGGAGCTGCGCACCTGCTGCTGGACCCGCGCCGTGTACCCGCCGAGCGGCGGGATGAGCACGCCGACGAGAGCATCCGGGCGGGTCTCGCGCAGCAGCAGATGGGCCAGCAGGTCACCGGCGTCCCATCCGGCGTCGAGCGTCGGCGCCGACTCACCGACCTCCAGGAACAGGTCACACAGCGCGGCCCGCTCGGCTGCTGCGGGGCTCAACTCGGAGTGCTGTCCGCCATGACGTCCCATGGCCTCAAAGCTAGTTCAGACGCGGGCAGACGTGGCCGCCCGGATCCGCCGGCAGGCCGCACAACACGCAGGGCGGGCGCCCGGCGGCGACGACCTTCTCGGCGCGCATCACGAAAGCGTGCGTGGCCGGGACGGTGAGGGCCACGCGCATCCGGCCGGCGTTGTCGCCCTCGGTGCCCGAGCCGCCGGCCTCGACGATGACGTGCTGGCCGTCCCAGGCCACCGACAGCTCGCTCACCCGGAAATCCTCGGCGAACGGGGTCTCGAGCGGGGCCGAGTCGACGGGGGCCGGTTCGACGGGCGCCTCGCTGTCCACGCTGACCTGCTGAAGAAGCACCTGCAAACCCTCGGCGAGCGCTGCCACCTCGGCCTTCTCGAGCCCAGCGGTGACGATCTCGCCGGCGCTCACCACTTGCAGGTAGAAGGCGCGCTCACCCGGCCGGCCAACGGTGCCGACGATGAAGCGCTCGGGTGCCTCGAAGACGTGTTCGCTACTCATGTCTTCCTCTCCAACGCCTGGCCACCCCGATCGGCTTCCCGGAGCGGGGGGTTCATGTCCTGTGGTTCAGCGGCGGCTGCCGGGCGCGGCGAGCGCGCCGGGCAGCAGGTGAGCGGGCACACGTCAGGGCTTGGCCCCTCGGTGCCGACCGTGACCCGGACCAGCCCATTCTCGCGCTCTTCGACGAGCTCACGCACCATCTCGAGGAACGAACGGCTGCCGGCGACCGTGCCCGTACGGACGAAGCGGATGCCGGCGCGTGCCGCCGTCGCCGCCGCCTCGGTGTCGAGGTCGTAGCGCACCTCGACATGATCGCTGACGAAGCCGATCGGAACGGCGGCGACATCACGGACCCCCTCGGCAGCCAGCGCCTCGAGCCGATCGTTGATGTCGGGCTCCAGCCAGGGCACCGACGGCGGCCCTGACCGGCTCTGCCACACGACCTCGTGCTCACCGCTCCAGCCGGTGCGCTCACGGACCTGCCCGGCGACGAGCCGGGCCGCCTCGGCCAGCTGCGCCGGGTAGGCGCCGCCGTGCGGCCCGCTCGAGCGCGCCGCCGCCATCGGGATCGAATGCGCCGTGAACAGCAGCCGGGTATCCGCCGCCAGCCGCTCTCCCAGCGCCACCACCTGCTCGGCCTGCGCTGCGACGAACCGCGGGTGGTTGTAGTAGTGCCGCAGCTTCGAAAGGTGCAGGCCGCCCGGATGAGCGGCCGCCAGGTCCTCGCGGTACTGGCGGCACGAGGAGTACGACGCGTACGCCGAGGTCACGAAGACGGCGGCGCGGGCCACCCCGTCGGCGCGCATCTGCGCGAGCGTTTCCGGCAGGTACGGGGCCCAGTTGCGATTGCCCCAGTAGACGCGGCGGGGAGCGAGTTCCGCCGTGAGCGCCGCGACGAGCTGCCGGTTCTGGGCGTTGATCGGGCTGACGCCGCCGAACGAGGCGTAATGCTCGGCGACGGCGGCGAGCCGCGCGACGGGCACGTCACGCCCGGCGGTGACGTTGCGCAGGAACGGCAGGACGTCCTCGGGGCCTTCGGGGCCGCCGAAGGACACCAGCAGGAGGGCGTCGAAGTTCGCCACCCTGACGATCATGCCGAACGCGGCGGGAGCCCGGCTACTTCCCGGGGCGCAGACGCTACTTCTTGCGGCGCCCCTGGTCCTCCTCGTCCCACTTGTCCCACTGCTCGTTGCGCTCGGCGAACTGCTGGCGCCAGTTGTTCGCGGCCGCTTCGGTGTCGTAGGGCCCGAGCTTGTCGGCGGCCCCCGCGTCGACGTTCGGGTCCTGCTCGGCTCGCGAGTGATTCAGGCACCACCACCAGCTCACGCGTACCTCCTTGGACGGAGCCCCGGGTCAGGGCTGCCCCATCGAAACATTTTTTCTTCCACCCGAAACCAGATGAATGAGTCGGCGTTAGGAGGGGTAACAGCCGTCACAGACTCCCAAGATCCGCGTCACCGTTCCACCCAGCCCCAGCCGACGCCCGACCCCCACCGGGTGTACGCCGGCCGTTCCCCAGCACGCCGGAGGTTTTCGTGAGTGCCACCACCCAGTCCCGGACGACGTCACGCGCCGGAAAGCGTGTGAGCTGCGTCGCCGGAGCCACCCTGGCGCTCGCCGTCGCCGGCATTGCGACCGCGAGCGGCGCCATGGCGCTCGGGCTTCCGGGCGTGTCGGTGCCGACGATCCCGACGAGCGTGCCGAGCCTGCCGGTCAGCATCCCCACCACGACCGCACCCGCGCCGGCGCCTGCCCCGGCGCCCACCCCCGTCATCAGCGCGCTGACCGCCCCCATCACCAACGCCCTCGGAGGCAGCAGCCCGATCCCGGGCGTGTCCCTGCCGTCCCCCTCGCTGCCGGTGTCCGTCCCCAGCGTGAGCGTGCCCAAGGTGAGCGTCCCCAGCGTGAGCGTCCCCAAGGTGAGCGTCCCTTCGGTCACTCCCCCCTCCAGCAACCCGGTCGCCCCCGTAGTCAGTGGAGTGACGAACACCGTTGGCGGTGTCACCAGCTCGGTCGGTAAGACGGTCACCGGCGTCGGCAGCACCGTCGGCAACACGATCACCAGTACCACCGGCAGCATCGGTGGCCAGCTGCCCGGCGTCGGCGGCACCGTCACCAGCGTCGGCAGCACCGTCGGCGGCACGGTCACGTCGGTCACCGGATCGGTCGGCGGCACGGCCGGCAGCGTCGGCGGCACCGTCACCAACGCCGGCGGTGGCGGCGGCGGCGGCGGGCTCCTCGGTGGCGGCGGCCTGCTCGGCGGTGGCGGCGGTCTGCTCGGCGGTGGCGGCGGCCTACTCAGCGGAGGCGGCAGCGGCGGCACGACCTCCGGCGGCGGCACGACCGTGCCCGGCGTCCCGGTCGTCCCGAGCGTCCCCGGCCTGCCTCCCGTGAGCGGCGGTTCCGGCAGTGGCTCGGGGGGCAGCGGCTCGGGGGGCAGCGGCTCCGGGGGCAGCGGCTCCGGCGGCAGCGGCTCCGGCGGCAGCGGCTCCGGCGGTGGAGTGCTCACGGGTAGCGGCGGTGCCGGCGGCATTCTCACCAGCCACACCGGCAGCGGCGGCAGCACCCCAGCGCTCAGCCCCGCGTCCATCTCGCTGGCGGAGGCCTGGACCCAGCCCTTCAGCTCCGTCCTGCTGGACTCCCGCTACCTGACGGGTTCGACGGGTTCGTCGGTCGAGCCGGTGCCCGCCCCGGAGCTCGCAGCAGCCGCAGCACGCGCGGCGCAGGACAACAACCTGCTCGGCTTCGCCGCCCGCAACGCTCTGTCGGGCCTGCTCGTCGTGATCGCGACGGCCATCGTCGGGTTCGTGGCAGCCGGCAACATCAAGGCCCTCGCGCCCAAGCTCGCCGGTATGCGCAGCAAGCTGGACGCGCTCGATGCCCACGCCAAGCAGTGGCTGACGGCGGCGTCGCGGCGGCTCGGCGCCCAGGTGCGGGAGAGCTAGCCACCAACCGGGACGCGACGGGTGAACGAACCCCACTCGCAGCGTTACCAACCGGGAACACGATCGTTGCACTGAGGGACAGCCCCTGACTCGGAGGTTCGGCACCGCTATGTCCCCCAGCAAGCTCGTTCGTCGTGCCGGAATCGTCTCCGGCGCCGCGACCGGCGCGTTCCTGATCGCCATGGCGGCATCCCCGGCCTACGCCATCGGCACCCCCACCCTCGGCGTCGGCTCGGCGTGCCCGCCCCCGGCGCTCACGTCGCTCATCCCCGACGGCCTGAAGTGCGTCGACGGCGTCCTGGTGACCATCACGTCCCAGCTTCCGCTCCCGACGGCCGCACCCACCACCAACCCTCCGGCGAGTACCGCACCGTCGCCGGCGCCCGACCCGCTGACGGGAGTCGTCGGCGGGGTCACCGGCACCGTCACCAAGACCGTGACCGGCGTGACCGGGACCGTGTCCGGTTTGCTGGGAAGCGGGACGACCATTCCGGGCACGTCCGGAACGCCGAGCAGCAGCCCCTCCAGCTCGCCCACCGGCGGCACCGGCGGGAGCACGGCGGCGGCGGCACGACGACGGGCGGCACGAGCGGCGCCGCGTCCGGCAGCGGCTCGACGTCCAAGCCGGCCTCGTCGGCCGACGGCAGCAGCGCGCTCGGTCCGGCGGCGGCCTTCCTACCGGGCCTCGGCATCGCCGGCTTCACCGACCTCAGCAGCTCCCCGCTCGCCGACTCGATCCCGTCACCCCTGCTCGCCGCGCCGGAATCGAAGCTGGCCGCCGTTCAGGCGCCGCTCATCGCTGCCGGCGAGAAGGCGTCGAAGGCAGCGGACGGCTCGCCGTTCGCGCGCTTCGTCGGCGACAAGGCGCTGCCCGGCCTGCTGATCATCATCGCGACGGCCCTGGTGGCGGCCGTCGGCGCCGGGAACATCCGGGCGTGGCAGGCCAGAATGGCCGGCAGACGCGAGAGCTAGTGGCCCATTCCCATACCGCCGTCGACCGGGATCACCGCGCCGGTCACGTAACCGCCCTGGGCTGATGCCAGGAACGCCACGGCTGCGGCGACCTCCTCCGGGTGTCCCATGCGCCCCAGCGGCACGGCTCCGACCAGGGCCGCCTGCTGCTGCTCGGTGAGCGCGCCGGTCATGTCGGTCTCGATCGGACCGGGACTCACGACGTTGGCAGTGATGTTCCGCGATGACAGCTCGCGGGCCAGCGACCGGGCGAGCCCGACGAGCCCGGCCTTGGACGCGGCGTAGTTGGCCTGGCCCGGGGAGCCGAGCAGCCCGGACACCGAGCCGACGAAGATGAGCCGGCCCCGGCGCAGCCGCAGCATCCCCTTGGCGGCCCGCTTGGCCACCCGATACGCGCCGGTCAGGTTGGTGTCGAGCACCTCGGTGAACGCGTCCTCGGGCATCGTCAGCAGCAAGGTGTCGCGGGTGATGCCCGCGTTGGACACCAGCACCTCGACCGGGCCGTGGGCGGCCTCGACAGCTGCGAAAGCGGCGTCCACCGAGGCGGCGTCCGACACGTCCATCGCGACGCCCGGAAGATCGTCCAGGTCCGCACCGGCCCGGGAAGCCACGACGACCGTGTCGCCGGCTGCGGCGAGAGCCCGGGCACAGGCGGCCCCGATGCCACGGTTACCACCGGTCACCAGCGCCACGCGGGTCGTCATGCGTTGAACCTATAGATCGCCGCCGGCCGCGCTCATGTTCCGGCGAGGTGAGCGAGAAGCAGGTGGTTGAGCTCACTCGCGCGTGTCTCGGGAATCCAATGGCCCGCGCCGGCCAGGGCCACGAACGTGTACGCGGCGGCGACGTACTCGCCGGTCGCCTCCGCCGCCTCACGGGCGAACGCCGGATCCGCGTCGCCCCAGACGTACAGCGTCGGCACCGTCACCACTCCCGTCTGCTCGCTGTCGCGCCGGCGCATCGCGCGATACCAGTTCAGCGCGCACGTCAGCGTCTGGCCCTCACGCTGGCGCTGGACGTAGCGCTCCGTATGGGGCAAGTCGGCGAGCACCTCGCGAAGCGCGCTCGCGTCGTCCCCGAGCAGCGCGTTCTCACCGGCTCCCGGCTCGCGGAAGGTGGCGAAATACGCGCTCTTGGCGATCTGCTCGCCTCCGCTGTCGATGGCGGCGGTGAACGCCCGGGGATGCGGGGTCGACACGGCGGTCAGCGAACGCACCCGCTCCGGATGGCGTGCCGCCACGTGCCAGGCCACCGAGCCGCCCCAGTCGTGGCCCACCAGATGCGCGCGCTCCCAGCCCAGCGCGTCGAGCATCCCGATCACGTCGGCGACGAGCTCGTCGGCGCGGTAGGCGCTCACCTCCGCGGGCTGGTTGCCGGGTGCGTAGCCGCGCTGGTCGGGCGCGACAGCGCGATAGCCCGCCTCACCAAGGGCCGAGAGCTGCGCCGCCCACTCGAGCGAGAACTGCGGAAACCCGTGCAACAGCAGCACTTTCGAGCCATCTTCCGGCCCGCTCGCCAGGTAAGGGAACGTCAGGCCACGCGCGTCGAGGCTTTCCACGAGATCGACGCTAGTGCAGCTAGTGCAGGACGTTGACCGCCCGCGCGATGACGAGAATGACGAGCAGCAGCGCCAGCGTCGACTGCAGCATCATCAGCAGCTTGGCCCAGCGCGAGAGCGGCAGGGTGTCAGTGGGACTGAACGCCGTCACGTTCGTGAAGCTCACATACAGGTAGTCGATGAACGTGGGCTCCCAGTCGGGATCGACGATGTCGCCGGCCTGCATCTGCGGAAAGAGGAAGTCCGGGAAGGCGCGCAGCCCCTGCCCGCGGGAGACCGGGCCGCCTCGGTCAAGCTCCCAGTACCAGAGGGCGAAGACGACGACGTTCGTCGCGTAGATCGCGCTGCCGGTGCCGAGCAGCACGCTCGGACGGTCGCTCGAATGCCCGGTCAGCAAGTCCACGACCAGGCCGGCGCCGCTGCCGGCATTCGCCGCGAACAGGATCGCCGTCAGCCCGAGCGACAGGTGGCGCAGCAGCGGATCGCGCCGCTCCATACGTCCGGGATTGAGCGCGACCAGCACGGCGAGCAGGGCGAGCTCGATCGCCGGAGTCAGGTAGCGCGGCTGAAGCGTCAGCCTGGCCGGCAGCAGCAGCTGGACGACCGCGACGACCACCACCGCCGCCGCGGAGGGCCACCGATGCTCACCATGCGTCGGGCGGCGCCATGCGGGCGGCCGAGCCGGCTGCGGCCCCGGCCCGTGAGGTGCCGTCACAGCCAGATGCTCGCTCACCGACCCGCTCGGTTGCCGGTCGGCGCGCCGGTAGCCGCTGGTCAGCGCGGTTCACCAGGGGCGGGTTCGGTTGCTCGCCGCAGAGCCGTAGGCCGTTTGGCCCAAGGCGAAGTGACGCAAGGCGGCGCAGTCGTAGCCCCTGCTCAAGGCCGTTATCACCATAGAGGGAGCGCGGGGGACGCGCCTTCCGGGGAACGGGCTGGTCGTTCGGTCATCGGGGGTATCGAACGACCAGCCTGCCCCGTTCGCCGACCGTGCGGAAAGATGGACGTCATGTCCTCCCGCGTCGATGCTGCCGCGCAGGCCGCGACGCGCGCCTTGCCCACCGATCCGGAGTGCCCGTTCTGCCGCATCGCGAATGGCGAGGCGGACGCGCACGTCGTCGCCTCCGACGACTACTGCCTCGCGGTGCTCGATGCGAGCCCCGCGGCCCGCGGCCACACCCTGGTCATTCCCCGCGCTCACGTCACCGATCTGTGGAGCGCCGACCCGGACGTCGCCGCGGCGGTCGGCAGGACGTGCGCGATCGTCGCTCGGCAGATCCGCGCCCGGCTGCGGCCCGACGGCCTGACCCTGCGGCAGAACACCGGTGAGGCGAGCGGCCAGCGGGTGTTTCACCTGCACGTGCATCTGGTGCCGCGCTGGCATGGCGACGGCACCGTCGGCTGGCCGTGGCCACCACCGGGCGACCACGACCCGGCGGGCGTGCTGCGCGATCTCGCGCCCTGAACGCGCGCGACCTGAATGTCGGTGCTGGTGGTCAGTGACACTGGTCGCAAACCCGCGCTCCACTTCGCTGCGCTCAGCGCAGTCGCGATCTGCTCCTAATCCTCCAGCCGGAAGCCGACCTTCATCCCCACCTGGTAGTGCTCGATCGCACCGCCTTCCAGGTGGCCTCTGATCTCGGTCACCTCGAACCAGTCCAGGTTGCGCAACGTTTGCGAGGCCCGGCTGATGCCGTGGCGGATCGCGTCGTCGAGACTTTCCTGCGAGGTGCCGACGATTTCGGTGACTCGGTAGGTGCGGTTCGTCATGACCGGACGCTAGCCCTTCGCGCCCCGCAGCGCAGGCACAGCCCGCCATGCAGGGTCTCCACAGCAACATGTGGGCATGATGAGGGTGATGATCCTGCAATCGAGCGCCCGCCTCGTCCGCCGCGTGCTGGTCACCGTCGTCGGCGTCGCGGTGCTGGGCCTCGGGGTCGCTCTGCTGGCGCTGCCCGGGCCGGGTGTGCTGGTCATCGCGCTCGGATTCTTCATCCTGTCGTGGGAGTACGAGTGGGCCCGCCGGCGGTTCGAGGCCGCCCGCCACAAGGCCGCTGAGCTGGCGCAGCAGGCGGTCGCCAAGCCCTGGTCGACGGCGCTGAGCATCCTGGCCTCGCTCGGACTCGTCGCCCTCGGCATCGCGGAGGGGACGGTGTCGGCGTTTCCGTTCTCGAGCTGGTGGACCGGTGGCAGCCTGATCTTCGGTGGCCTGGCCGCCCTGGCGACGATCCTGGTCAGCCTGGCGCAGGCCCGCGGCGCCCTGCGCGACGGCGCCGAAAAGGCCGGCGCATAAGACGGCTAGGCGTTGTCGTCGAGGCTGTTCTCACGGACCCCGCGGACGATGGGGTACTTCTTCAGGCAGTTGGTGAGGGCCGCCTTGTCGGCTGACGAGGCCTTCGACACGTCATAGCGCACCGGATAGGCCCGCGAGGTCGCGAGGTTGTTCTTGTCCGGCGGCTCGAGCGTCGCGTTTCCGAATCGCGGGCACGCTTCCCCGACCGCGCGCGCCGTCGCGGTGGCCGTTCCGGGCGCGAATGTGACGACGTACTCGTCCGATCTGCTCTTGGTGGCGCACGACACGGTCACCCCGATCAATGCCACGCCGGCGACCTGCACGACAATCAGCCGAGGCAGGCGACGAGCGGAACCGAGACGGCGCACGCATCGAATCTAATTGGCTGGAGTTGTTTGATGGCTCTGCGGATCGAGGACTACGCCATCATCGGCGACACCCACACGGCGGCGCTGGTGGGGCTGGACGGGTCGATCGACTGGCTGTGCCTGCCGCATTTCGACTCTGCCGCCGTCTTCGCCGGCCTGCTCGGTGACGATTCTCACGGCCACTGGAAGATCGCTCCGCACGAGGTTGCCGTCCATTCGTCGTCCCGGCGCTACCGCGGTGACACGCTCGTGCTGGAGACGGAGTTCGAGACGGCCACCGGAACCGTACGGCTCGTCGACGCGATGATGCCGCTGCAGGACCAGCACGTGGTGCTACGGATGGTCGAGGGCATCAGCGGCCACGTGAAGATGCGCAGCGAGCTGCGTATGCGCTTCGAGTACGGCTCGGTCGTGCCCTGGGTGCGCAGGATGGGCGGCGAGACGTCCGCCATCGCCGGGCCCGACGCCCTCACATTGCGCTCCGACGTCAAGCACACCGGTCGCGATTTCGCGACGGTGGGCGACTTCGAGATCCACAACGGCGAGTCCCTGACGTTCCAGCTGGTCTACCACCGCTCACACCGCCAGCCCTCGCCCACCCTTGACGTGCGGGCCGAGATCGACCGGGTCGAGGCGTGGTGGGCCTCGTGGATGTCCGGGTTCAGCTACGACGGCCGCTGGCAGGACGCGGTCCGGCGCAGCGTCATCACGTTGAAGGGCCTGACCTACGGCTCGACCGGGGGCATCGTCGCCGCAGCCACCACGTCGCTGCCCGAGAAGCTCGGCGGTGTGCGCAACTGGGACTACCGGTTCTGCTGGCTGCGCGACGCGACGATCACCCTGATCGCGCTGATCGACGCCGGGTTCGTCACGGAGGCCAAAGCGTGGCGCGAGTGGCTCTTGCGCGCGATCGCCGGCGACCCGTCGAAGCTGCAGATCATGTACGGGGTCGGCGGCGAGCGGCGGCTGGCGGAATGGGAGGTCCCCTGGCTGCCGGGCTATCAGGGCGCGGCGCCGGTCCGCATCGGCAATGCTGCGGTCGAGCAGTTCCAGCTCGACGTCTACGGCGAGGTGATGGACGCCCTGCACGTCGCCCGCCAGACCCAGCACGACCTCGCGGCACGCGAGGGACGCAAGCACCAGGATCCGGTGGAGGACATCTCGTGGGCGCTGCAGCGCAAGCTGATGGACTTCCTGGAATCCGCCTGGTCACAGCCCGATGAGGGCATCTGGGAGGTCCGCGGGCCCCGGCGGCACTTCGTCCACTCGAAGGTGATGGCCTGGGTGGCCGCAGACCGTGCCGTCCGCACCATCACCGACCAGGGTCTGCGCGGCCCGCTCGAGAGATACCAGGTGTTACGCGACCGCATCCGGACCGACATCCTCGCCAATGGCTACGACGCCGAGCGCCAGACCTTCACCCAGTACTACGGCTCCCGCGAGCTCGACGCCGCGCTGCTGAACATCCCGCTGGTCGGCTTCCTGCCGGGCAGCGACCCGCGCGTGCAAGGCACCGTCGCCGCCATCGAGAAGGAGCTCTTCACCGACGGCTTCGTGCGCCGCTACTCGACCACCGAGGACGTCGACGGGCTCCCTCCGGGTGAAGGCGCGTTTCTCGCCTGCACCTTCTGGCTGGCCGACAACTACGCGGCGGTCGGGCGGCTCGATGACTCCGTCGAACTCTTCGAACGCCTGCTGAGCCTGCGCAACGACGTCGGCCTGCTCGCCGAGGAGTGGGATCCGGTCGCCAAGCGGATGACCGGCAACTTCCCTCAAGCGTTCAGCCACGTCCCCCTCGTCTACACGGCGCGCAACCTTTCGCACGCTCTCGAGGGGGTCTCCCGCAAAGGCCGCTCCGGCAACCGTTACGCCACCCCGGTCTCCGAGGCGAGTCAGGCGCGCACCATGCCCGAGCTCGGCAGCGACGACCCGGTGACCGCTCCGCGTGAGGGAGCTACGCGGCCGACCGCTTGATGAGATCCACCCGGCTGGGCCGCAGCGGCGAGCCCGGGGCGCGGAAGGGCACCGGCCGGATGTGGTGGACGTACGCCCCCGCGACGATCAGCAGCGACGCGATCAGGGTGAACCACACGCCGGCACCGATGCTGCGGTGGAACGTGCAGCTCACGCCGGCTGGGCAGGTGAAGTTGTCCGGCCGCAGGGTGCGCGGGATCGAGATCACATCGATCAGCGTGAAGAACACCGACAGCAGGCCGAAGCCGATGAGCACCTGCCAGGCCCACGGCTTGGTCGAGGGCAGCAGCATGACCGTCACCATCGCCAGCGACGCGAGTGAGAGCACCAGCGTCGCCGTCCCCAGCCGGCCTCCCGCGATCCCGATCGAGTCGGTGACGGCACCGGCGATCTTGCCGCCGGCCTGGCTGCGTGCGTCGACCGTCGACCAGGTGAGGAACGCCGAGATGAAGACGAGCACGGCTCCGATGACCGCCGCGAGCAGGCCCAGCGTCAGCCGGTCGGACATCGACTGAAACGTGATCCCGGCCGGGGCGTCCGCCTTCGGGCCGGCTGCGGCAGTGGGAGCGGCAGTGGGAGCGGCAGTGGGAGCGGCGGTGGGGGCGGGAGGGTCCGGCTGCTCGATGTCGGAAACGGACTCCTCGGCTGCGACTGGCTGCTCGCTCATGGCCGCCCTTCCCCTTGCACGTCACTGCTTCGCATCAGCGCCAGTAATCCGCCCGCCAGGATGAGCAGCGCGCCGATCACTGCCAACCAGGTACCCGCCCCGTTGGGCAGGTTCACCTTCACCGCGTCGATCTGCCGGTACGACCGGAACAGGGTCGCCAGCTCCACCGGATGACCGATCGCCGCGAACGCCATCACGATGACGCCCACCCCGCCGGTGACGGCGATCCCGATGGGGACCAGCCGGTGAGCGGTACGCGGCACCGCGGCCACGCTCAACCCGATCGCCACCAGGCCCAGCACGAGGATGATCCGGCCCTCGAGCAGCGACAGGCCGTCGTAGGTGATCGACGACGGCTCGGCGTTGAAGCCCTGTGCATCGGTGCCGCTCGCGGTCAGGCGCAGCGTGGCCCAGGTGAACAGGCTGCCGAGCGCGGCCAGCAGCCCGCCGGTCGCGGCGACCGCCGAGCCGACGCGGGACAGCGCCAGCCCGTCACGGGGCGCCACCGGGAGCTGCGCGCCCGGCCCGTAGTCGACGACGGGTTCCAGGTCGGACCGGGACGGCGGCGAGTGGTCCGGCGGGGCAGTCGTCGGCGGCGGAGCCGGGTCCGAGGTGGGAGCCCAGGTCACCGGGCTTTCGGTGCTCCATGGGGGCAGCGGTGGGGCCGTGCGCATGCCGGCGGTCGGTGGGCCGGCGAACCGCGGCTCGTCCGGGTCATGACCCTCGGCCATGCGATCCATCCTCGCATCAGTTGATCTGCCGCTCACGATCCGCCCAGTACGGCTCGCGAAGCTTGAACTTCTGCACCTTCCCGGTCGCGGTGCGCGGAATGGCGTCCCGGATCTCCACCGACGTCGGCGCCTTGTACCGGGCCAGCCGTTCCTTGCACCAGGCGATGATCTCCGCCTCCGTGACGGTCTCGCCTTCGGCCGTCACGATCAACGCCTTTATCGTCTCGCCCCACCGCTCGTCCGGAACGCCTATCACGGCCACCTCGGCCACCGCGGGATGGCTGAAGATCGCGTCCTCGACCTCGATCGAGGAGACGTTCTCGCCGCCGGTGATGATGACGTCCTTACGGCGGTCGGAGATGGTGACGTAGCCGTCCTCGTAGGTGCCGCCGTCGCCGGTGTGGAACCAGCCGTCCGACAGCGCCTGCGCGGTGACGTCGGGCTGTTCCCAGTAGCCGTCGAGGACGGTGTTCGAGCGCACCAGCACCTCGCCGGAGTCGGAGATCGTGACCTCGGTTCCGATGGAGGGGGCGCCGGCGCGCGAGAGCAGGCGGGCGCGTTCGAGTGGGGTCTCGCCGTCCCATTCCGCGCGGGTGCGGTTCGACGTGACGAGCGGGGTCGTCTCGGTGAGGCCGTAGATCTGGGTGAACTCCCAGCCGAGCTCCTCCTCGACCCGGGCGATGACGCGGGTGGGCGGCGGTGCGCCCGCGACGACGATGCGCATCGTGTCGCGCCCGGGGATCGGGCCTTCCCAGGCTGCTGCCGCCTCGAGCACCGCGCTCCACACGGCAGGAGCTCCGCAGGCGAGCGTGACCCCGTGCTTTTCGACCCGGCGCAGGATCTCCGTGCCGTCGACCTTGCGCAGCACGACCTGAGGCACCCCGAGACCGGCCATCGTGTACGGCATTCCCCAGCCGTTGCAGTGAAACATCGGCAACGTGTGCAGGTAGACGTCGCGGTCGGTGGTCGCGGTGTGCAGGCCGAAGGTGACGGCGTTGATCCAGATGTTGCGGTGGGTGAGCTGTACGCCCTTGGGTCGCGCGGTCGTGCCGGACGTGTAGTTGATGGTTGCCGTCGCGTCTTCGTCCGGCGATTCCCACGGCACCGGGTCGCGTTCGGGCCGCAGCAGCCCGTCGTCGTAGTCCTTGCCGAGCACGAAGCGGTGCTTGACCGCCGGCGCGGTCACGTCGGTGAGCAGATGCTCGTGCTCGGGGTCGACGAGGAAGACCGTGGCCCCGCAATGCTCGACGATGTAGGCGATTTCCGACGTCTGCAGCCGGAAGTTGATCGGCACGCAGACCCGCCCGTACGCGGTGACGCCGAAGAGCAGTTCCAGGAGCCGGGCGGAGTTCTCGCTGACGACGGCGACCCGTTCACCGCGGCCGATTCCGAGCTCGTCGAGACCGGCGGCAAGCGCCCGTGAGCGCACCGCGAATCGGCCGTAGGTCATCTCGCCGAGGCTTCGGGCCGGCTGGGTCGGCTCGTCGATGATGCCGATCCGGTCGCCGTACACCTGTTCAGCCCGGCGCAGGAAATCGATGCTTGTCAGCGGAACGCGCATGCCGGGCAGGCTAGCGTGCCCCTGGCCTTGGGGTCACACGCTCGGCAGCAGCGCCGGCAGCACGTCCGCGATCGGCGCCTGCAGCACGGCGTGAGCGAGGTCGTCGTACGGGGTCGGCTCGGCGTTCAGGATCACCAGGCGCGCACCGGACTCGAGCGCCACCCCGCAGGTGCCCGCGGCCGGCTGCACGGTGAGCGAGCTGCCGACGGCCAGAAAGAGCTGGCAGTCCGCCGCCGCCTCGAACGCGCGCTGCAGCACGTCAGGGTCGAGCGCCTGGCCGAAGCTGATCGTGGCCGACTTGAGGATGCCGCCGCAGATCGCGCACGGCGGGTCGGACTCGCCCGCGTCGACCCGGTCCAGCACCTCGGCCATCGGCCGGCGCTCCCGGCACGACAGGCATTCGGCCTCCCAGAGCGTGCCGTGCAGTTCCAGCACCCGCTCCGCCGACGAGCCGGCCTTCTGGTGCAGCCCGTCGATGTTCTGGGTGAGGATCGCGACGAGCCGGCCGCTGCGTTCGAGGTCGACGAGCGCCCGGTGTCCCACGTTCGGTTCCGCGGTCCACGCCGAATGCACCCGCCGGTTCTGCCAGGAGCGCACACGCAGCTCCGGATCGGAGACGTAGGCCGACAGCGTCGACATCCGCTGCGCCGCCGGATCCTTCGTCCAGATGCCCTGCGGGCCGCGGAAATCCGGGATCCCCGAGTCGGTCGAGATGCCGGCGCCGGTGAGCACGGTGACGCGGGAGGCGGCCTGCACCCAGCCGCGAACGTCGTCGAGCTGACTCACGCCCCCATGCTTTCATTTGCGGCCGCCAGCACGAAGACGACGACGAGCAGGCCGAGCGGGATGGCGGTGGCAGCGCCGAACGCGTGGGTATAAGCCAGGGCCGCGAGGTAGGCGGTGGCGAAGTAGGCCGCGACGACCAGCGCGCGCAGCAGCTGTTCGCGCGTGCCGGCCTGCGGCTCCTTCACGTCCCGGCCGCGCAGGAGGCGGCCGGCGGCCGAGCTCACCGCGGTCCAGGTGCCGGTGATGTACGTCGTCGAGACCGGGACCTTCAGCGCGTTCGTCAGGCCGCTCTGCCAGCCCATGGTGAGACCGGCGAGGGCGATGAGCCCGTAACGAACACCGCCGGTGGGTGCATGCGCGGAGGTGCTGAGCCACCACCCGCACAGCGCTGCGATCGCGGCGATTTCCGCGGCCAGCACGGCGAGGACGGCCCGGTTCGAGACGCGTTCGGGCAGGGTCGCCCCGATCGATGCGGCGCCGGCCAGGAAGGCGAGGAGGGCCGTCGCGGAGCGCAGCGCTGCGGGGTGGTCGCCGCTGGCGAGGGCGATGCCCAGCAGCACGGTGTTGCCGGTCATGTTGGCGGGGAAGACGTGCCCCAGCCCGAGGTAACTCGTCGCGTCCATGGACGCCGAGACCACCGTCAACAGCAGGAGCGGCAGGGCCGGCGACTTTCCGGCCGGCGAGCGAGGACGCACGGGTGAATTCTCAGCTACGCGCGGCATCCCGCGATCTTCCCGGGTCGGCGAATACATTTCGCTTCATGTCGTCACTGACGGTGCGCGCCCAGGGTCCGGCTGGGGCACCGGATGTCTGGGAGGCGTATGCCGACCCGCAGCGATGGGTGCAGTGGGCACCGCAGATTCGCCGGGTCGTGGCGATCGGGCGGTTGCGCCCCGGGCTGACCGGCGAGGTGTGGTCGATCCTGCCGGTGCCCGTCGCGTTCCAGGTCCTCGAGGTGGACGCGAAGCGGCGACGCTGGTCATGGCGGGCGGCGCTGGGCCCGCTGCGCCTGCGGCTCGATCACGGCGTCGACGCGCGTGACATCGGCTGCGCCACCTGGCTCACCATGCACGGCCCGCTGCCCGTGCTGGTGCTCTACGCCCCCATCGCGCGGCTGGCCCTGCACCGCCTGGTGCGCACGCCCGCCTCCACGGCCCCCCGTACCCAGCGCGCGGGCGGCCCCGCCTGAGCGTGGATACTCGGCGCCGTGTCGAATTCGGGCGGCCGGCTGGCCGGCAAGGTAGCGATCATCACCGGCGCGGCGCGTGGCCAGGGCGCCGCTGAGGGACGGCGGTTGGCGCAAGAAGGCGCCAAGGTCGTGCTCACGGATGTGCTCGACACCGACGTCAAGGCGGTCGCCGAAGAGATCGGCGCAGCAGCGCTGGCGCTGGCCCATGACGTCACCAGCGAGGCCGACTGGGCGAGGGTCGTCGGCGCGGCCACCGAGAGCTTCGGCGGCGTCGACATCCTGGTGAACAACGCGGCGATCTACTGGACGCGGCCACTCGTCGACGAGCCCGTCGCCGATTTCGAACGGCTGCTGAGGGTCAACCTCATCGGCGCGCTGCTCGGGCTGCAGGCCGTCGTGCCGGCGATGACGGCGCGCGGAGGCGGCAGCATCGTCAACATCTCGTCGCGGGCCGGTGCCGCCGGGATGTACGGGCACGGGGCGTACGGCATGTCGAAGTGGGGGCTGCGCGGCATGACGCAGACGGCCGCGATCGAGCTCGGCCCGTTCGGTATCCGCGTCAACGCCGTCCTGCCGGGATCGATCGACACGGCGATGCTGCCGGTGGCCAAGGAAGATTTCCAGACGCGGTTCGCCGACTTGCCGCTCGGCCGGGTCGGCACCGCCGACGAGGTCGCCGCCGCGGTGCTGTTCCTGGCGTCGGACGAGTCGTCGTACCTGACCGGCTCGGAGTTACGCGTGGACGGCGGTCTGGCGGCGGGACGCCGGCCCGAAGCGTGGCGCGTCGACCACTTGCCCAAGCAGGCCGACTAGCGAGCCCAGGACACCTGAACCGGCAATGACCGCGGTCCGTTCGCCCACACGACGGGCACGTTCTCGTACCTGAAGCCGGGCTCGATCCGGGCGCCGGTCGCCATGTCGAGCAACACGTTCACCGCCACCCGCGCCTCCATGCGGGCCAGGTGCGCGCCGGGGCAGACGTGCGGGCCGCCGCCGAAAGCCAGATGCCTTCGCAAATCCGGGCGGTCGAGCCGGAAATCCTCGGCCTCGTCGAACTTCGACGCGTCGCGATTGGCCTCCGCGACCCCGAAGATGACTGGCTCGCCCTCGGCGATCCGCTCCCCCGCGACGACGGTCTCGGCGCTGCACGTGCGCATCAGCAGCTTCACCGGAGGGTCGAGTCGCAGCGACTCCTCGATCGCTGCCTCGATGAGCGCGCGGTCAGCGGCGAGCTGCGCGAAAAGTGCCGGATCGTCGGCGATTCGGTGCAGCAGGTTGCCCAGCAGATGGCGGGTCGTCTCGTTGCCTGAGATGAACAGGAAGACCAGCTGGACGCGCGCCTCGATGTCGGTGAGGGTGCGTCCGTCGACTTCGCGGGTGATCAGCCGGGTGACGAAGTCGCTCCGCGGATGCGCCCGGCGGTCGGCGATGATGGTGTCGACATAGGCGGCGAATTCCGGGTGCGCACCAGCGAAACCGACACCGCGCTCGTTGCGATAAAGCGACGGGTACGTGCCTTCCACGACCTCTTCCGACCACGCCGCCCACTTCGCGTAGTCGGCCGGCTCGGCGCCGAGCAGGTGGGCGATGATGCTGTTGGGCACCGGCATCACGTATTCGGTGACCAGATCGACCGGTCCACCGCGTTCGCGCAGCCCGGTCAGCAGCCCCCGGCACAGCTGCTCGCAGAGCGGCTCGACACCGGTGAGCCGATGGCTGGCGATGGCCGAGTTGATGATTTTGCGGACCTGCCCGTGGCGCGGCTCGGGGATCTCGTTGACGAACTGCTCCTCCGGCGGCACCTCGACGCCGGGCGCGCGGAAATTCGCCCGGAAGGCTGCGACGTCCTGCGCCGCGCCGAGCACCTCGGCGTAACCGGTGAACACCCAGTTGCCGTTCTCGCCGCGGTGCACCGGACACGCCGTTGTCATGTGAGCTCCTCACGCAATCTGCGACGCGAGAAAGCTACACCGCACCCATCGAGCGCTCCGGCCCTTCAGCGCCGGCCGTCGCGGAAGGCCGGATTCCTCGGCGGAAGAATCGCCAACGGGTGCAGAACAATCAATCCGTCGTTCGGGGACGCCGACGGGCTGTTGCCTGATACAGCCAAAGCGGCGTAGCTACGCCAGATCGCTTGTTGCCGGGAAAAGCCCCAGGCGCCTGGGGATCACGCATTGCCTGTGCTCACACTCGCCTTGCTGCCGTACTCAGCGCCAGGTGATCTCGGCAGGAAGTGTTGTTCCTGGGTGTCTAGATCCGGCCGATTTTGATCCCCGTCGAGACGCTCCGTATCCGGCCAATCTGCGCGCTTCGCGTGGCCGCCAAGTTTGGGTCGGTGGCAGTAAATGCGGGGGTCAGAGGCCCGGTATTTACTGCCACTGATGGTTCGGGCACCCTGCACCGGCGAAGGTGTCCGCCGGTGGCAGCAAATCCAGGTGCCAGAACCCCGGCATTTACTGCCGCCGAGGCCAACGCTGCCTGCCGTGCTCAGCGCCAGGAGACCCCTTCGCGCACGACCCGGGCGGGGATTCCGGCGACCAGTGTCTTCGCGGGGACATCGGTCGTGACGACGGCGCCCGCGGCGACGATCGCCCCGTCCCCGATCTCGACGCCCTTGAGGATCATCGCGCCGGCGCCGACCCAGACGTTCGAGCCGATCCGCACCGGCGAGTCCGGGGCGAGCGCGTCGTCGATGAGGTGGAAATCGCTGTCGGTAATGGTGACGTTCCAGCTGATGAAGGTGTTCGTCCCGATGACGACCTCTCGAGAGGAAAAGATCTTCGTGTCGTAGTTCACCAGGCTGCCGGCGCCGATCGTGATCCTGGCCCCGGGCCGGTGCAGGTAGAGCAGCACGTTGCGGCTGAACTCGACACCGTCTCCGATGGTCAAGGACGTGCGGATGTCGCGATCGACCACAACGCCCGGCCCCACCAGCAAGCGCCGCGGCGCCGGACGATCGCAGTGCCGCCGCAGCCGCAGGCAGCGAGCTGCGTGCCGTACCCCACTGGGCGGCGGCGCGCGGCCGTACGGCGCCAGCCGCATCCGGCGGGCCAGCGTCAGGGCGATCCCCCGGTGCCACATGATCCACAACTCTAGGACGAAGCCGTACATTTCGCGAACGATCGTTCGTGCGTGAGCCGACGGGACCGCAAGCACCTGGATCTGCGACTACAGACAGGACGGGACAAAGTCGACACCTAAGGGGTGACCCGCCACCACATCCACCGCGCGAAAGCCGCTTTGCTGCCCCTCCTCCTGATGGGCCTGCTCGCAGTGTCCGGGTGCACGTTCAAGCAATTGCCCGCCGCAGGCACTTCCGCAGCGAGCGCCGCCAAGGCCAAGCCGACTCCGAAGCCGACTCCGAAGCCGACTCCGAAGCCGACTCCGACGCCGACGCCGACGCCGACGCCGACCGCATCCACCACGCCGCCTTCACGCGCTCAAGCGAGCGCCAACCTGGCCCGTTCCATCCGGCTGCTCAACTACTACCCCTCGGGCCACTCCTGGCAGCAGATGTGGAACGACTGGTCGGCGTCACAGTTCGACGCGGACATGGCCAAGGCCGCGGGCACCGGCGCCAACACGGTCCGGATCATCGTTTTCCCGTACGTCTTCGGCTACCCGACGCCGAACGCGACGATGACCGCCCGGCTCGCCTCCGCCGTCTCGATCGCCGCGAGCCACGGCCTGTCGGTCCAGCTCACACTCTTCGACGGCTGGGGAAATTACCCCGATCTGGCGGGAAGCCGCGCGTGGACGACCGCGCTGCTCACGCCCTATCGCAATGACTCGCGGGTGGCTCTCGTCGAGGTCCGAAACGAGGTGAACCCGGCGGACTCGCAGGCGATGGCCTGGGTTCGGGGCGAGATCCCGCTGATCCATTCGCTGCTGCCGCTGACGCCCGTGACGGTGTCGACGGCGAGCTCTTCCGGGGTGGCGGGCCTGGCCGCGCTCAAGGCCGCTCTCACCACTGCCGAGCCCGACATCTTCGATCTGCACTATTACGCCCAGGCCGACCGCGCCTACAGCACGTTCCTGTCGGCCATTGCCACGGTGACGCCCGCCCCGCTCTTCGTCGGCGAGGCCGGCTATTCGACATACCTCGACGGGGCCACCGCCCTGCAGACGCAAGTCGCGGAGGCGGCGCAGGCCGATTGGTACCGCGTCGTGGATTTCGCCGCCACATCCGCCGGGCTGGCTCCGGCGGCACCGTGGACCCTGTACGACTTCACCGCGTCCGGTGCTCCCATCGGGCTGGCCGGACGTGAGCTCTCCTTCGGGCTCTACCACCTGGACGGGACCGCGAAGCGGGCGGCAAGCGTGGTGACGTCCGCGTTCCGCAACACGCTCACCGCAGCCCCGACGAACGGCAATTTCACCGACGTGATCGCCGGCGTGCTTCCCGCCGCCTGGTGGGCCTGGATGCCGACCGGGACGATGTCGGTCGCTGCCGGCGCAGGCGTGGGCGGCGACAACGCCCTGGCGCTCAGCGACACGCTGTACCAGCCAGGCGGTATCAGCGCCTGGTACACCGTGCCGACGCAGGCCGTCCGGCCGGGGCAGACCTGGCAGGTCTCGGTGCAGGCGCGCGGCGTCGCGGCGGCGGGCCTCACCGACGTGACGCTCGGCTGGTCCGACGCCAACGGGGCGTGGATCGGGAACTCGTCGAGCCCGGCGCTTCCCGCCGGGACCACTGCGTGGCGAACGCTGGCAGTGACCGCCAAAGCCCCCCAGGCAGCCGCGTCTGTCCGCATTTACCTGCGCAGCGAAGCCAACACCGGGACCGCTTACTTCAGCCGCGCGACCTGGGCGACGACCGGCTGACGCCAATTGCCGGCATGAGAGGCCGCGGACCAGCAACCTCAGGCCGACTCGTCCGTTGATGTCTGGGAGAGCAAGTCTCAGACCAGCGACGGGGGCGATGTGCAGGCGGCGAGCGGTTCGTCCGTGCTTTTGCGCGCCCCGGCGCCGGACGACCGAAGCGCGCGCACCCCTGACCAATCCCCCAAGGACCGCTGGCAATTCCTGGGCCTGATCCTCGCGCACTTCATCCTTGCCGCCGCAGGCATCATCACCGTCTACTCGCAGGCGAAGCATTCGAGCAGCGGTGCCCACATCGCGGTCTTCTGGCTTTCGTACTTCATCGCCGTCATCGTCACGCTCGCTGCCGGCTGCTTCCGCTACACCAGGCCGGGCAGCCAGCTGACGCTGCTCGTCGGCTTCGGGCTGTTCACGTACCTGCCGAAGTTCCTGATGAGCGTGGGCGGCCCGGTGTACTTCGACGAGTACGGCCATTGGCGCCAGGTGAACGACATCGTCTCCAGCGGCCACCTGACCCCGGACAACGCGTTCCTGCCGATCGTGAAGTACTACCCGGGCCTGGAGACGCTGACCGCGTTTGTTCACTTCGTGACCCGGCTTTCCACCTGGCACAGCGGCCAGCTCGTGATCCTGACCGCGCACTGCGCCAGCCTTGTCGTGGTCTACCAGCTTGCCCGCACGGTCAGGCTGGCGCCGACGCCGAGCTTCCTTGCCGCGCTCATCTTTTCCCTGAACCCGAGCTTCCTGTACTTCGACAGCCAGTACAGCTACGAATCGCTCGGCCTTCCGCTGGCTTTCGCCACGCTCCTGTGTGTCATGCGGGCGCGTCAATCCGCCAGCCCCCAAAAGGCGCTCGCCTGGACCGCGTTCGGCGTCGCCGGCGCCCTGGCGTGCATCACGACGCATCACATCTCGGCGTTCATCATGGCGTTCTGCTGCATCCTCGCGGCGGTCTTCGTCACGGCGCCGCAGGCCGACCCACTGACCCGGCAGCGCGCCGTGCGGGGCTCGCGGTTGGTTGCGGTGACCGCCGCGGTCGGCACGCTGCTGTGGGTCACGACGTACGCCACCCCCACGGCGTCCTACATCGGGCCTCACGTCCAGCAGGGCATCACGCAGGCGTTCCACCTGATAGGCGGCTCGAGCTCCGGCAAGTCGGGTGGTACCGGAGGCGCTGGCACCGCCGCCGGCCGCTCGCTGTTCAGCGGACCCTCGGCTCCGCCGGTCTACGAGCGCGCAGCAGCCTTCGCCACACCCGTACTCGCGCTGATCGCTGCTCTCGCGGGTGTCATCGTCCTTTGGCGGCGACCGGACCGCAGACGTGCCTTGCGGGACAACGCGGTCTTCCTGGCCTTGGGCGCGCTGTACTTCGTCTCCCTTCCGCTCACGCTCACCAGCGCCGGAAGTGAAACCGCCCACCGAAGCTGGGCTTTTTCCTACGTCGGGCTTTCCTTGCTGGCCGCCGCCGCGCTGTCGGGCATCGTCTCCGGAGTCATTCCTCGCCTGGGCGGGCGGGGTCGGGCAGCGGGGCTGCTGCTGGGCAGCCTCACGCTGGTCGTCGCTGCCATGGGAAACGTGGCCGTCGGCGTCGACCTGCACTACCGCTTCCCGGGCCCGTCCACGTTCGGCGCGGACACCCGATTCTCGACGCCTGAGCTCACCCAGCTCTCCGACTGGGCCGCGAAGCATCTGCCCGCAGGCGCCAACGTGGTCACCGACCGGTTCACCGGTGAGCAACTCACCGCGTACACCACGCTCAACGTCCCGAAGCCGAACCAGAATCCGGTGTTCGCGCTTTACCGGGAGGGCCTTCCGTCGCCGGTCGTGGTGCGCGCCCTGCGGGACGGAGACTTCCGCTACTTCATCCTCGACAAGCGGATCGAGAACCAGCTTCCGCAACAGCGGCCGTGGCCGGGCTATGCGCCGGGACGGGTCAACACAGCGGCGTTGCAGCGGCTTAACGGATCGACGTTCGCAAAGGCCATATACCGCAGCCAGAATTACATCGTCTACTCGATCGACCCGTGGTCGCGGCCCTCATGACGGATGGCCGGCCATGCGCATCCTGATGCTCAGCGACTTCTACCCGCCGCAGGTGCGCGGCGGTCTGGAGCATCACGTCGACTCGCTCGCCTCCGAACTCACCGAGCGCGGGCATGACATCCACGTCGCTACGCTTTCCGGCGCCGCGCGTCCGTCCCATCCACGGGTGACCCTGCACACCGTGAAGACCGCTGCGTCGGCGCTCGTCAAGCATGCGGATACGGCGCGCCCGTTTCATCCGCCGCTACCCGATCCCTGCGCGAGCCGCCAGCTGGCGAAGCTCGTGGCTGCCGTGCGTCCCGACGTGATTCACGGCCACAGCTGGTTGGCCGTTTCGCTGCCGCGCAGCAGCCGGGCTCCCCTGGTCTTTACCGCGCACGACTACGGCATGGTGTGCCAGCTGCGGACGCTGTTCACCACATCCGGCGAGGTCTGCACTGGCCCGAAGGCGGCGTGCGTGCGGTGCGGCGCCGGCCGCTACGGCGTCACCAAATCGGCGCTGATGACCGCGGGCACGGTGGCCGGACGGCGATGGCTACGTCCGCAGGCCTTCATCACGCTCAGCACCGCTGTCGCCCGGGCGCTCGACCCCCATGTCACACAGCCCATCGTCACCATCCCCGGTTTCTTGCCCAGCACGAGTCAGCTGCCACCGCAGCCGCCGGCCGCCGGGCTGCCGCCGCAGCCGTATGTCATGTACGCCGGTGACCCCGGTGAGTACAAGGGGCTCGAGGATCTGATCGAGCTCTGGGAGGCCGCCGAGCCACCGAAGGCGCACTTGCTGATTGCCAGCACGAAACCGCTGGACCGCCGGCTTCCTGCCGGCTGCTCCGTTGCGCAGCTGACCCGCCAGGAGGTGGCCGCGGCTTGGCAGCGCGCCGCCGTCGCCGTCGTCCCATCCCGATGGCCCGAACCCTTCGGCATGGTGGCCCTCGAAGCGATGGCCGCAGGGACGCCGGTGGTCGCCAGCGCCATCGGCGGCCTGGCCGACATCGTGCGCGACGGCCGCGACGGCTATCTCGTCGCGCCGGGTCGGCCGCGGGACTTGCGCGACCGCATCGACCGCCTGCTTGCTGACGCGCCGCTGCGCATGGCGTTCTCGGAGTCAGCCCGTGGCAGGGCCGCCGAGTTCAGCGCCGATGAAGTCATCCCGCAGTTCGAGCAGCTGTATCACCGGGTGCTCGCCCCCGAAGGACGTGAGTCACAGGGCGTTTCCCACTGAGCGGCCCTTCGTTTACCCCGTCGAGGAAGGAGGCGAGTTTGGCACTCGACACGCTTCAGGTCACGATTCTGGCCGCGGGTCTCGGCACGCGGCTGGGACGCCCATTTCCCAAGCCGCTGGTCCGGCTCTCCAGCGGGCGTTCCATCCTGGAAAACCAGCTGGCAAACGTGCATGAGACGTTCGGGGACGCGGCGCGCACGGCGATCGTCGTGGGCTTCAAGCATGACCTCATCATGGAGGCGTTCCCCGACAACCTCTTCGTCTACAACGAGAGCTACGACCAGACCAACACGTCCAAGAGCCTGCTGCGAGCGCTGCGGCTGAGCGGGCCGGGCGGGGTCCTGTGGATGAACGGCGACGTCGTCTTCGGCCCCAAGGTGTTGCAGGTGCTGGAGCCGTGGCTGTCGACCGACACCTCCTTCGTCTGCACGAACACCGCCGCCGTGGGAGCGGAAGAGGTCAAGTACACCGTCGACGGCAGCGGCTTCATCGCCGAGCTGTCGAAGACGGTCGAGGGCGGCCTCGGCGAGGCGATCGGGATCAACTACATCGCCGGCCGTGACAAGGCCGCGCTGATCCGCCAGCTCGAACGCTGCGACGACCAGGACTACTTCGAACGCGGCCTCGAACTCGCCATCGCTCACCACGATCTGCGGGTGGAACCGGTCGACATCTCGGCGTTCGACGTCGTGGAAGTCGACTTCGAGGAAGACCTGCTGGTCGCCAACGAGGGCCTCGCATCGGGATGAGCCGCGGAGCATTGCAGCGCTCGCTCATACGGCGGCTGCGCAGCGCGGCAGCGGGATGCATCCGGTGTCTGAACAGCCTGATACCGAAAGGGAATCAGGCGATCCTGGCGTTGTATCCGGACTTCGACTCCTCTACCCCGGTGCTCATCGCGGGTCTGCAGCGCCGCGGCATAGCGGTAGTGCTGGTGCTGACGCGACCGGCGAGGCCGGGTGAGCTTCCGCCCGGCGTTCGCAGCTGCACCGAAGGCTCGTGGCGCTGCCTGTGGTTGCTCGCACGCTCTCGCTGGGTGATGTTCACCCATCCCCACTTCCTCGGCCTGACGAGTGCCCGCCAGCGCACCGTGAACCTCTGGCATGGCATGCCCATCAAGGCGATTCAGCTGCTCGACGGCGACAGCCAGCCCGTGCCCGCTGACCTGACGATCGCCAGCGCCGAGGTCTTCCTGCCGATCCTGGCAGCAGCCTTCGGGGTCGCCCGCGATTCGGTGCGCGTGCTCGCCCATCCCCGGGTCGAGCCGCTCGCCGGCACGGACTCATCGAACGCCCTCGCCCGGCTGAACATCGACGCCACCGGCTATCGCAGGGTCGTCGCCTGGATGCCGACCTACCGCGGCCGGCTTGCTCATCAAGGCGGCACCGGCCTGTCATCTGGGCTGGTGCTCAACGACGGCCTGCTGGAACGGCTCTCCGATCTGATGACGCGGTACGACAGCCTGCTGCTCGTGCGCCGGCATCCCTATGAAGCCGGCAACGACCCCGCCGCGGCACCGAACGTCCACGAGGTGCTCGACCGGGAGCTGCGCCCGATCCGCCTCGGCACCTATGACGTGCTCGCCGAGGCCGACGCCCTCATCTCCGACATCTCGTCGGTCTGGATCGACTATCTGTATCGCGATCGGCCGACGCTCATCTACTTCCCGGATCGCCGCGACTACGAGGCAGACCGCCGATTCCTGCTGCATCCGCTCGACGATTGGACTCCCAGTCCCATTGTCGAGAAGGAGTCCGACCTGCTGAGCGAGCTCGAATTGGTGCTCGCGGGGGAGGATCCGCATCGCGACCGCCGTCGGTCGGTTGCACGCCGGCTTATCCAGGCACCCCCGGCCGGATCGGTCGACCGCATCCTCGACGCCGTCGAGCAGGTACGGCTGTCAGGGGGCACGCCGCGATGAGAGTGGCCTTCATCGCGCCGGGTTTCGCGCCGGCGCTGGGCGGGGTCGAGACTCACGTGAGTCAGGTGACGAAGCAGCTGGCCCGTCTGGGGGTCGACGTCGAGGCCTGGGTGCACGACGCCGCCGGCCGCGGTGACAGCTCCGAGATCCGCGATGGGGTACGTGTTCATCGGTTCCCACGCTCGGGCTCTGACCGGTATCCGGTGTCACCAGCGCTGTGGCGGCACGTCCGGCGTCACGCCGGTGACGTCGATCTCGTCCACGCCCAGAGCTATCACGTCACCGCCGCGCTCGCCGGCCTGGTGTCACCGAAGCGGACGCCACTCGTCTTCACTCCGCACTACCACGGCACCGGGCATACGCGCTTGAGCACGATCGCGCACCGGCCCTACCGGGTGCTGGGGCGAAGGCTGGTTGAACGCGCCGCCGCGGTGATCGCAGTCTCCGGCACCGAAAAAGCCTTGCTGCTACGGGACTTTCCGCGCTGTGCCGACCGCTGCGAGATCATCCCTAACGCCGTTGACACCGAATGGATAGCCGCCGCCGATCGCTATCCGGACCAGCCGCCGACGTTGCTCGTACTCGGACGGCTCGAGCCGTACAAGCGGGTCGACACCGTGCTCACCGCCTTCGCGCGCTGCACCGCGCCGGGGCAGCTCGTCATCCTCGGTGACGGGCCCGACCGGGGCCGGCTTTCAGTGCTGGCGCAGCAGCACGCGCGACGCGATGACATTCGGCTGCTCGGACGGGTCGGCAGCGAAGCGGTAGCGCGCTGGCTGCGTTCGGCGCATGCAGTCGTCAGCATGTCGGAGCAGGAAGCCTTCGGCCTGACCGCACTCGAGGGGCTGGCGGCCGGAGCCCGCGCCATCCTGTCGGACATCCCGGCGCACCGCGAGGTGCTCGACCTTGCCGGGCGTACCGGCGACGACCTTTACCGGCACGACGACTGCTCGACATTGGCCGCCGCGCTCGACCGCGCGCTGACCGATCCCCGTGGCCGCAGCCGGGCGATCCGCGATTGGCGGGAGGTCGCCGCCGAGCATCTCCTGCTCTACGAGCGCTGCCTGACCGAGACCATGGGGTCCAGCTCGAGCAGCAGCTCCTCCAGGGCACTGACCGTGTCGTCCCACGACCTCGGATCCTGATAGCGCATCGTCCGCTGATCCGCAGCTTTGACCAGCGCGGCCCGCAGCGCCGCCGGATCCGACGCCGGCACCCAGAGCACCCCGTCGTAGCCCTCCGCCGCGTCGCGTAGCCCCCCGACGTCGGTGAGGACCACAGGCAGCCCGTGCGCCATCGCGATGTGCAGCGGGCCGCTCGAGGAGGAGCGGGTGTACGGCAGCACGGCGACATCCGCCTGCGCGAACGCCGCCGACACTTCCTCGTCGCTGACGTAGCGGTTGACGATCTCGATGCGATCCCGATGCCTGCTGCTCTGTGCGCGCGCCAGCGGATGCCGCCAACCCTCCCAGGTCTCCCCCACGATCGTCAGCCGGAACGACTCGGCTTCCTCCTCGGTGAGCATGTCGAACGCTTCGACCAGATGCTCGAGGCCCTTGTACGGCCGGATCGTTCCGAAGAAGAGCAGCCGCGTCACTCCCGGCTCCGGAGACGGATGTATCCCCACCGGCGCGTGGTGGTCGTACGGGCCGTGCGGCGCGATGCGCACCGGCCGCGACCCCAGCTCGAAGGACCCGCTCACTTGCCGGTGATCGAATGCCGAGTGCACCAGAAAGGCGTCCGCCTTGGACAGCACCCGGCGGGCGAGTGCCCTCATGTATCGACCCGCCAGCGGTAGCCGAGCCTCGCCGGTGTCCTGCGTCTCGTGAAACTCCACGACCACGCGGATGCCCATCCGGCGAGCCAGCCGCGTCAGCATCCAGTAGCTGTGAAGCACGGCTCCCGTCCACCACTGCAGCACGAGCACGTCCGGTCGTTGCCTGCGAACGAAGCGCAGGGCGCGAAACAGGCTGGGGATCCAGAACCAGTCGACGCCATCGAAGACGGAGACCGCTGGCGGATAGGAGAGCTGGTGCAGCCGGCGCCCGACACGCTCGCGTCCGGGATACAGGAATCGGGGGATCAGCCGCCGCATCAGAACGGCCGAGACCTCATGGCGCTCGGCGAGAGCACCCACCAGCCGGCACGTGTAATAGCTGATGCCGCTGGTGAATCTCCAGCCCGATCCCACGACGCAGAGCCGGAGTGCCGAGTGCTCCGCGGTTCGTTCAGGAGATGGCGCGAGTTCGGCAACGCTCACCGGCCGGCCTTCCTGGCAGACCTCGTCGTCGCGGCCAGCCGGATCAGGTCAGCTCGGCGCGCCCACTTGCGCGGCAGGAACGCCGCGGTCCCCTGCTCCGATCGCCGGCACTCGTTGAACCAGAGACCGGCGCGGGCGAAAGGCCTTACGGGAGCAGGGCTCAGCTGGACCGACGCCGCCAGCCAGAGCCGCTTGCCTTCGTAGCGGCGGCCCACCTTGCCGAGGAAGTCGCCCGGACGGATTGCCTTGGCGAGGGTGTTGCGTGAGGCGCCGAGGATGTCGTCCTCGTAGACGAACGATCCCCAGGCAGCCGCCTCGTCCACCGATGGTCGAGACCAGAATTCGGTGAGCACATCCGCCACGCCCGACCGCAGGTCCGCATCTCGCGCCGCGATGTCCTCATCGAGCAGCCACTCGTCGACGAAGCGCATCAGTGTTGCGCGGTACGTTTCCCATGGCCAGCCGTCGAGCACCGGGTTCGTCGGCGACGCGAGCACCGGCTCATAGCCTCGCTCCGGGCCGAGGAAGTCGACCGTCATCCCGTGATTGGCGGCGGCGAACGACTCCAGTGGCCCGTAAGCCTGATCGAGGCCTTCCCGGCATCCGATCCCGGCCCACTCGTTGAACAGGTAAGCGCGTATGACATCCGGCGCCGAATAGGCACCTTTGAGCTTCATGTAACCGAACAGGTAGCACCGTTCGAGCGGCTCGACGCCCGGCGGGAAGAGCGCGGTCAGGGACTCGACGATGCGCCCCGCCCAACCGGTGTCGACGACGGCATAAGGCGTGCCGTCGAAGAGCCCGGCCGACCTCAGGTAACCCCGTACGCGCTCGAGCAGCTGCCCGGCCGAGTCCCTGATCTCCCGGCCGATCTGCTCGTCACCGGTGAGTTGCTCGATGACGTCCTCGGTGGCGGGAGCCGAATCGTCGAGTCCCAGCCTCATGAGCGCTGCCCGGGCCGGGTCGTCACCCAGGCCCAGCCGCTGCAGCACCTGGAAGGCGGACAGCCGGTACATCGCGTTCCACGCCCAGGCGGCAGTTGCAATCTCCTTCGTCGCCAGCCCAGCCCGGTGGTAGACGCTGCGGCTTCCGTACAGGTAGCGCAATTCCAAGTCGATGCCGAGCTTCTCGACCAGGCGCTGTGCGATCAGGTAGAGCACCTCACCGTCGCGGGCGAGGAAGTACAGGCGCCGCCGACCCTCACGCTGAGCCGAACGCAAGACCCAGAGGATGTAGGCACTGAGGGTGGGTGCTGCCACCCCCGCCGCCACCTCGATGACCGGGAGCAGCTCCGGGCTTACCTGGCCCGCTTGCAGCCGCGCCAGACGTGAGGCTCCCGCCACCAAGGAGCTGAGCCCCCCGGTCTCCCACCGGTGTCGCTCCCAGATCTCCTCGTAGCGATTGAGCTTTGCCGCGCCCAGGTGCTCGGCCGAAAGCCCCAGCAGACGCGGCACGCGGACATCGGCCAACGCGTTGTCACCGACATGGCGGGCGCAGCGCGCCGCTGTGCCTTCCGTCTCCAGCAGATGCCTGAACAGCCCACCATCGGACTTCGTCACGCCGACCTCGGACGAGACGATCAGCCGGTCCAGCAGCCCGTCGAGACCGTGCTGCTGCAGCAGCTCGGAGACGAACGCTTCGGGCAGGTACATGTCCGAGAGCCCGACGCGACGGCCGCCCGACGCGTCCTTGAGCCGGCGGTCACTTCCCGGGACCAGACGAGAAAGCCGTCGTTCCAGAGCAAGTTCCTGATCAGCGAGTGCTCGCTGGTCTTCCGGGGAGAGACCGAGGCCGGCGCCGAATTCCGCGTAGATCTGGCGAAGGGTGACCTCGCGACGGCCGATGCGGGCTCGCCGCTCGGCGGCAATCCGCAGCCGGGCGAACTCCTCCGCACCGCAGCCGGACAGCCGCACCACGTCGTCGACTTTCCCCAGGAGCAGAAACAGTGACGTGGGCGCGCCTACCGCACGCGTGAGCAGCGTGTCGAAGATGTCGAAGCTGGCAAGACCGGTGTTCATGCTGAAGTCGCACTCATTTCGGACGTCGGGCGGGAGGTTTCGCTCGTCTCTGCCGGTAGGTCAGCGGGCTCCGGGTCGGCGCGAGAGGCCCTCGCGAGGTCGCGGGCAGCACTCCATCCGATGGGGGCCGAGAGCGCCAGGCTGACGAAGCCCGCACAGCCTGCCGCTACGACGCTGTGCATCAGCCAGCCCGACATGGCTTTGCCCGACCAGTAGCCGGCGCCGTACGCCAGCCCGAAGATCGGAATCGGCACCATGGTGAGCCACCCCAGCTCGATCCCCAGCAGCCGCTTGCAGGTGACGACGACAATCGCGGCCTCCACCGCTGCGGAGGTCACCCACGCGATGGAGATGGCCCGCAGGCCGCCGAAGGCATGCAGCGCGGCGAGCGTCGCCACGAAGAGCACCGCACACGCTGCGGCGGCGAACGTCGCAAACCTTGTCCGGTTCGCCGCGAGGACGAGACCGACGCCGAACGTGACCGAGGGACCGTTGATGACGAGTGCCAGAGCCATGGCGGCAATCAAAGGTGTGGCGTCATTCCAACTCCTGCCGAACACGGCAGGAACCAGCCAGTGGGCGGGTGCCGCCACCATCGCCAGCACTGCAGCGGTCACCAGACCGCTGAGCAGGTAGCCCTGCCGCACACGGCGCGCTGCCGTCTGCGTGCCATTGATGACGCGAACGCCAACCGGCACAGCGATCTGCGACAAGGACGTGAAGACCACAAGAACCGGACTCAGGACTCGTTGCGCGAACTGAAAGAGCCCGAGCGCCCGTAGCCCGACGAGGCCGCTGATGAGGGATGCCGATGACAGATCCCGGAGCGTGATGATGAGCGTGAATCCTTGGAAGCGCAGCCCGTCGCGGAGCACGTCGACCGCCGCCGTCAGCCCCCCTCCGGGCCGGGGCTGCGGCGCCTTGGGAGCCAGGAAGAAGACGATTCCCACCGCCGTCACGAGCGCCGCACTGAGGTCGCCGAGAACGAGCGCCAGGGCATGCGGGTAGACAGCCGCGATACCCAAAGAGATGAGGGCGCGGGCGAGCACGCCGAGCGCGTCCGCTACCGCGAGCCCACCGAACTCGAGCTCGCGCTGCAGCATGACCTTCGGCTGCAGGATGAACGGATCTGTCAGCAGTTGCAGGCAGTCCACGACCAGCAGAACGCCGAGCACCTTGGAGAAGGGGATGACGCTCTCGGCGAGTGCGATCACGGCGACCGCGATGCCGAGTTGCAGCCTGCGGGCTACGCGAAACTGACCGCAGGTCGGCGCGTCCGTCAGCCGCATGAAGCTGATCGTCATTCCGCCATCGACGAGGGTGGTAGCGAAGGCGGTGATGGTGAGGACGAGGGCGGCGAGCCCCAACTCCTTGGGCACGACCAGCCTGGCGACGGCCAGCGTGGCCACCAGGCTCAGGACGCGCTCCCAGGCGGAACGCAGCAGCAGGGCGCGCGTCGAGGCGATCACCCTGCGGGTGACCGGTTCTGCGGCCGGATGGACCGTGGTGCCGGTCACGACGTCAGGCGAAGGGTCGAGTCAGGAAGTCGGCCAGCTCTTGCCCGACCCGCAGGTGCGCTTCGCGATGCAGATGAACCCCGTCGCCCAGCACCTTGTCCCGGCCCATCTCGTCGACGAGCGCGGCCAGCGAGAAGACTTCGAGACCCAGCTCGGAAGCGACCCGGTAGATGGCGCGGTTGTTTGCCTCGATCCGCGCGAACACGTTCTTGGTCTGGACCGGCGCCCGCCGAGCCGGAGCGTGCGTATCCATCAGCACGATGCGGCAGCCGAGCTGCGCCCGTATGCGCTTGCAGACGTGGCGAAGTTCGGCTTCGAACCGCTTGAGCGACAGGTAACCACCCAGGTGCATCGGCGTGTACTCGTCGAGCGCGCACTCCCACTTGCTGAGCAGCGCAAGAAGCCGGGTGGCGGCATGCCAGTATCGGCCGCGCAAGCGTCCGGAGTGCCGGGAGATGCCCATCAGCGCGGAGGTCACGCGCCGCGGAACCCAGCGCGGAAACGCCTCGTAGCCCCCGAATTGCAGGACGACGATGTCGGGACGGGTACGTGCCAGGGGATTCAGCCACGCCCCCGAGGCCTCGGTGACGATCCCAGCGATCCGGCAGTGGTTGTCGACATCAAAGCCGACCCCGCGTGACGTGCAACGAGCCAAGGCCGCGGGATAGCTGAAATACGGGCCCTTGCTGCCGCATCGCCCAGCCACGAGCAAGCCGACCGAGTTGCCGAAAACGGCTACCTTCAGCGGGTTGGTGAACGGGTCAGTCATTGCTGCCACCTGCGCGCACGCCGCCACGGGCCGCCGCGATCCGTTGCTTCAGCCGGCCGGCCCGAGCCCGCAGCGAGCGAGACCGGATGCTACGTAGCTCGTCCCGTAACCGGAGGAATTCGAGGAAGAGCTGCACGCGGTTGCGCTCCATCCGCGCCAGTGTGGGGTTCTCCGCGTAGGGCCGAAATGCCTCAGCGGCCGCCTTCCACGTCGGCGATTCGCCAGACCCCATCAGGCCGATGCCGAAGACGAGTGGGGACGTCAGCAGCTGGATGTCAGGGCGCGTCGCCATGAAGTCCTCCGCCGCAGTGAGCACGCCGTTGCGAGCCCCACCCTCATGAAGAGCCAGGGCATATTGCCCCTCGCTGCGAAACCCTTCTCCGGCGCCTGCCAGCCCTTCGAGAGTGACGCCGCGGTCGAAGGTGTGAGGGTGAACCTGGTCGGCTGGAAGCAGATCAGGCGCGTAGTAGGTATCGCGGCGCCCGCATGGCCAGCCGACGTCATGCATCAGGACGAGGCTGTCGACCGCGGCCGGTCGACTGAAGATCACGTCCAGCTCACCCGTGACGACGCCGTAGTTGTGGTCACCATCGAGCAGATAGAGCCCCGCCTGCGGAATGGCTTGGAGCGCTTGCGGCGAGAGGCCCTCGATCACCTCGACGTTGTCGCGACGGGCCGACAGGTCGCGCAACACTGGGGACGGATAGGGCTCGACCACGTAGAGCCGGCCACCGTTAGCCGCCGCCAGATCGGCCAGGACCGGCGACGTTGCCCCGGCCTCGCTCCCCACCTCGACGATGTCGGGGTTGGGTACCAGCCGTGCAAGCTCCTCGATCAGCTCGGCGTAGAAGTTCAGGGAGTAAAGCAGCATCGGCTCCGGCCCGGAGGGGCTCTTGCTGAAGTCTGCTCGCGCCACCTTCGGCGGCACAATGATGCGACCCTTCGACATGCACTCCCCCGCGGCGTGTTCGGCCCCTGCAGCGACCGCCGCCGAGCCTGCTTGCGGGGGATAACGCGAGAGCGTCGAGCAGGTGACGCCTGCCTTGCTGACTCATTGCCGAAACATGGCCCGCACCACAGCCGCGGCGGGTTTCCAGCTGCCGTCCAGGCGCCGTAGCCCGAAGTGGTATTCCCTGACCTTGCCGGCTCCGCCGGCGGCCGCGGGGATCGCCTGCGATGAGAAATCGCTGAAGACCCACGGCGCGAAGGGAGGTAGTCCCGCGGCCTTCACCAGCTCGGCGATCAGGCGGAAGTAGTCGGCCTGATCGGCCTCTCCGCCCGTTCCGTGGTCAGGCAGGGTCGGGTAGCCGACCTCACCCACGATGACCGGCCGGCCGGCCGCGATGTCCTTCGCCGTTGAAAGGAGCGCCGGCAGTGCTGACGGGAGCCCGTAGAAGTGGATGTCGATGACATTCAGGTCGGCGCGACTGATGGAAGCCACGAAGCGCATCGCCTGCGCGGCGTCGCCACCGGCGATTGACAGGGTGCGTGGCGTACCGGGGAGGAGACGTTCCAGCTCGGGCAGCATCGCCTGGGCCCAGCTCAGGGCGGCGGGGCTGGCGGATATCTCGTTGCGCAGCTCCACGAGGGCGATGGTCACGTCGTTCTGATGGCCGCTGAGCAAACCCTCCAGCCAGGTCTTCGAGGCGCCGATCTCGTCGTAGTTGCCCCACAGGTCGAACAGCGAGAGCTGCACGCTCAGGTGCTGCTGCCGGGCAACCGCGAGCATGTCGTCGAACCGTGACTTCATGCTGGGCAGGACCCGCGGGTAGCCGAACGTGTACGGCTGCACGATGACGCGCACGGTGTTGGCGTCCAGTGAGGCGATCGCTTTGAAGTCGCTGACGGTGCGCGAATGCGAGTAGTGGGTCCACATCAGGGTCCACCCGTCATCGGCCGGGTAGTAGTTCATGACGCGAAGCTGCTGGACCGGCAGGCGTTGCCGGTTGAACGAAGCGCTGTGACCCGATTCACCGGAGCACCCCCCGAGCACCACCACCAGCAGGGCGATCGCGGCGAGCCAGGGCGCGCAGCACGGGGCGGCAGCGGTGCGCGGTCTTCGACGCCGCCGCCCCCCGTATCTATCGTCACCCGACGTCGTTGTAGCCCGAAACCGGCTAACACCTGGCACCGGACGGCGGCGCGCCAGCCCTCGCTCTTCGATGGCCAAACGTTACGTCCGGTTGCTTCGCCGCAGACAGCGCAGGCGGGGAAACGCAAATTTCACCTCAGCAGAAGGTGAACGCGCGCCAACGACGAAACAAGTCAGGTGGGCTTCCAGGGCGGCCCGGCTTCGCCATGTCGCGCAGGATCGGGGGAAGACGTGCAGTGGAGTGCAGGCGAGGAATGCTCGCCCCGCGTGTCAGTGGTGATACCGACGTTCAACGAGGCGCGCAACCTGCCGATTGTCTTCGGCCTGCTACCCGACGTCCACGAGGTCATCGTCGTCGACGGACGCTCGGTTGACGACACCGTGAAGGTGGCCCGCCAGCTCCGCCCCGACGTCCGGGTGCTCACCCAGACGCGGCGCGGCAAGGGAAACGCGCTCGCGTGCGGCTTCCTGGAAGCGACCGGGGACATCATCGTCATGCTCGACGCCGACGGGTCGGCGGACCCGCGGGAGATCCCCCGCTTCGTCCGGGTGCTCGAGGAGGGCGCCGACTTCGCCAAGGGCACGCGCTTCGCCGTCGGCGGCGGCAGCGGCGACATCACACGACTGCGGCGCCTCGGCAATCGTGCTCTCAGCGGCCTGGTCAACGCCACGCACGGGACGAAGTACTCCGACCTTTGCTACGGCTACAACGCGTTCTGGCGGGACTGCCTGCCGGTGCTCGGGCTCGAGGCAAGGCAGCCGTGCGAATCCATGCACTGGGGTGATGGCTTCGAGGTCGAGACGCTGATCAACGTACGGATTGCGCGCGCCGGGTTACGCGTTGTCGAAGTGCCGTCCTACGAAGCGGAACGCGTTCACGGCGTGAGCAATCTGAATGCACTCACTGACGGCCTTCGCGTCCTGCGCACGATCGCTACGGAGCGCCGGCGCGGGCCCAACCCGGCAACGCCGCTCGTCCTGCCGGACGCGCGCAAGCCGCGCATCGTGGACCTGGTGCGCCTGGAGCGACGGGCCCACCAATGCAGCCACGACAGCCCTGAACGGGCGTGGCCGTCAGTCGTCAGCGTGGCTTGAGGAACCGCACGAGCAAGGGACGGCGCAACTTCTGGCATGAGCACTGTGAGCATTCGGTGCCGGCTCGATAGTGCCGGTGCGCAACGCTCGGATGGCCGCAGCGGCACGTCGAACTGCGCAACTGCATGGGGGCCTCCGAGGCGGGAAAAAGGCCAGTCGTCACACGGGTGATTCTTACCTACCCGGCCTCCCCGCGTACCGCTTATCCGCAAACTCCGCGCGGCGCGGGGCAGTTTACCTAATGACGCAAAACGCAACCGCAACACAGGGACTATTGGAGAGGACGTGAATACCACACCGTGCCTTTTCCTCGCGTGGGCTCATTAGCGACCCTGGCATTGCTCACCCTGATTCAATGCGAAACGTACCGGCGAGCCGACCCGCACCGGGCGCTGCCACAAATCATGCGAGTCCTCGGGTGAACGAAGGCGCGCTGCGGTGGCGGATCGCCGCTTTCCTCGTCGTCACAGGGCTTTTCGGCTTGGCATGGGCGGTCACCGACCCGCTCGGCGCGGCCCCGGACGAGCCCGCCCACTACATTCGCGCTCTCGCGACCGGCGCGGGTGACTGGCGCGGCACTCCGGCGACGTGGTCGGACGCTCCCATCACGCCGGCCCAGCAGACCTACCTCGATTCCACCACGCGCCGCTTCCGGGTACCGGCGCAGCTCTCCCCGGTGGGAACCACGCTTCCTTGCTTCGCGCTGAAACCGACCGTGCCGGCCAATTGCTCCGATGTGCCGACAAGGCCCGGCCACCATTTCAACGAGACGTACGTCGGTGCGTATCAACCGGTGCCTTACCTGCTGCCGGGCCTCGCCGCCAGACTGGGAAACAGTGAATCCAGCGGCTTCCGTTTCGCGCGGCTTGCTGCTTTGGCGGCGTGCCTTGCCCTGATAGCCGCTGCGCTGTTCGCCTATGTCGACACGCTCGGCCGGCTGGCATCAGCGGCACTCGCACTCACGCCGAGCGCCCTCTTCCTGATGGGTTCGCTCAACTCGAGCGGCATCGAATACGCCTCCGCCATGGCGCTCACGGCGGCTCTGCTGGCAGCGTTGCGCCGCGGGCGAGGATGGGTGCTGGTCTGCGTCGCGGGCTCCGTGCTGGCGTGGAGTCGGCCGACGGGACCCGCCGAAGTCGGCTTCCTGTTCGTCGTGTCAGCCCTCTCGCGGCCGGTCGCATTGCGCGCGCGGGCGGCGAAGTGGAGTCTCGCACTGCTCGTCACCGCCGCCGCGAGCAGCAGCCTGTGGCACTTTGCCTCGGGCCTGCGCGGATCGTCCGGGATCCCCGATGTCAGGCGGATCGCCGTACGGGTCCTCACTCAGCAGGTGGCCGCATTCGGCTGGACCGGAGAGGTATCGGCCCCCCGGCCGGTGGCGTGGCTGTGGTTGCTGGCCATCGCCTCACTCCTGATGGTTGCCGCGCGCCGACGCCCGTGGCCGGTCGGCATCGCCGGTGTCGGCTACCTCGCGATGCTGGGCGCCTTGATCATCGTGAACGCCGGCACCGGCTTCGGCGTCGGTGGCAGGTACCTGCTGCCGCTGCTCCCGCTGTTGCCCCTCGTCGCCGGGGAGGTCGTCCCTTATTGGCGTCGGTGGTGCACCGCAGCCGTACTCGCGGTATGGCCTCTCGCGCAGGCGCTCGGATGGTTCGTCAACAGCAGGCGGTATGCCGTGGGCATCCGCGGTCCGATCGCCTTCTGGCACGGCGCGGCCTGGAGTCCGCCGGGCGGCTGGCCGTGCTGGCTCGCGGTCGTTGCCATTGCCACCGTGTCGGGGCTCTGGATCGGCGGCGCCCGATCCCTGGGCCCGCGCCGCAAGAGCGGCGGCGGACTCCTCTCGGAGCGAGCCGCCAACCACCCGGCGGAAATGCCGATCGGCGCCTGATGCTTCGGCCGAGCCCGAACCGAAGTCAATCGCCACCCAACGCGAGGGCAAGCTGTAGCTCCGGCGGATGGAGGAGGCGACTACCCCGCCTAGCCACATTTAGCTACTTTGTAGGGATACTGTCCATTTGCCGTTGAAAATACTGTTCATCCCTTTCTAGACGATTTAACGTCGTCCCGTCACCATCTCTTCACTGCATTCGGGGCTGACGTTGAAACTCAAAATTCGCCTTGTTGCCGCCGCCGCATTGGCCGTCGCCATCGGCGCCACGGCCGCGGGCCTTTCGCCTGCCAGCGCGTCAACCGGCACGCCGACGGTCCAGACCGACATCCCGTACTTCACCGATCAGTCGACGGGCAACGTGCAGAAGCTGGACGCGTACCTGCCTGCTTCCACCCCGACGACCCCGGGTCCGGCTGTCGTGTTCGTCCACGAGGGCGGCTGGGGCTGGGGAGACAAGGCGGACGACGCCGGCATGGCCAACTGGATGGTCAACAACACCGGGTGGCCCACGTTCACGATCAACTACGAGTTGGCATCACCGAATCCGCTGTGGAACGAGTACTGGGACATCGCCAACGCCATCGGGTGGATCAAGGCGCATGCCCGCGGACTACGGCATCGACCCCAATCGCATCGGCGTCATCGGTGGATCGTCTGCCGGCACCGAGGCGGCCGGGTTGGCCTTCTTCACCCCGACCTCCCAGCCGCAGTACCGCATCAAGGCGGCCGTGATGCTGTCGGGCATCTTCGATTTCCCGCAGGTCGCCAAGGATGCCGGATGCACGACGGTCAACTGCCCGGTCGCCGGCAGGTGGTGGGGCGCCGGCGCGCTGCAATACAACTTGCTCAAGACCAGCTACGCCGCGAGCCCGTCGACGTGGGCCAACAACTCTCCGGTAGCCATGGTCGACAAGACCGACAACGCGGCGCTGTACTTTGCCCAGAGCACCAGCGAGCTCTTGCCGACCGATCAGTTGCAGTCGGTGACCAACAAGCTCGCGGCAACCGGGCTCCCGTACGAGGCGCACCTGGTGGCGGGCACCGCGCATGGCGATCCGCTCTTCTGGACTCTCGACAGTTCGATCGTGGCGTTCCTGAAGGCCAGCCTGTAGCCCTCCGTGCTGCCCGGGGCGCGTAGACATATCGGACGCCCCGGGCTTACCGTTTTGCAGGGGCCTCGGACTGGAATCTCAGAAGGGGCGCAAGATGGACGCCAGGCAGCTCGCGGATGTTCCAGCTTCTCGCCACGAGCAGCCGCTCCACGTCATCGAAGACGCGTATGAACACGCCTTAGGTGCTCTGCGCGATGAGCAGGCGCCGCCGCTGGATGCGGTGGTCTGGATGTGCGCGCACCTCGCGGCACTGCAGCACGTCATGCACCGCGAGATGAGCCGGCTCTGCGACGGGACGGACGTCAACGCGTTCCGGCGCAGGTCCTTCCAGCTGGAACGCACGCTGCGCACGGTGGAGCAGCTCGCCTGTGGCGACGCGCTCACGCTGAACGTCGACGCCGACACCGTCCGGCGCAGGCTGATCGCCCAGCTGCAGGCGCAAGCCGAGCACGAGCATCGCCTGCTGGACCGGCTCACCGATGCCATGTCGGGCGGTGACCAGCGCCGCCTCGTCGCGGACTACGGGCGCGCGCTCGCCCATGCGCCGACCCGTCCCCATCCCCACGCACCGCACGGCCGGATGCTCGGCTGGCTGGCCTTCCGGCTGAACGGTCCGCGCGACCGCATCATGGACACCCTCGACTCTCGGCCCACCCCGACGCCGCACCGTCCCCGCAAGCCGATCAAGTCCACCCGCTGGGGCGACTACTTCCTCGGGGTCACCAATCCGGGTGCCATCGAGAAGCGGAATAGCTGAATACGCCTGCAGCCCTCCCGCCGGCTCGAGATTGAACCTCGCTGGCGGGAGCCGCGGCCACTAATTCCGGGAATTTGCCTCGAATAGCCCAGCCAAAGGTCCCCCGGCTGTCACCCGATTGCAGCCTTTCGACTGTTGCAGTGCGCAATTACTCTGGTAACAGATTTCGCGTTAGCGGAATCTCGTCGCCGGATCCTCGTGGTCCGGCGATCGGGGGAAGCACTGATCCGTACGGTCCTCACCGACCCGCCTCAGCGGGCACGGAGAGACCGGTCGCCTGACCGTGCGGGGAGTTAGCGGCGAGACCGACCCAACCGCGTACTGCGTGGGCCTTTGGCCTGCGCGTCACGGATGGAGCTTCGGCGATGGCGCCAGCGGGGGCACTGCAGAAACGCCCTGCAATTCCTGCGGTTCGGCGCGTTTTCGGGGCCCTCGGCACGCTGCTTCTGGCGCTGCTGGCGGCGTTCACGATTGCTACCGCGACGGGCTGGCTGGCGGTCACGCCCGTGCTGTCCGGGTCGATGCGGCCGGGATACCACCCCGGCGATGCGATGCTCACCGAACGGGTGCCGGCGACGTCGTTGCACGTCGGCGACATCGTCAACGTCAAGGTCCCGCCGAAGGGTGGAGGCGGCCAGCGCGTCCACCGCATTGTCGCGATCCGGCAGCAAGGCAATTCCGTCGCCATCCAGACCAGAGGCGACGCCAACAACGTCACGGACACCGGCTGGATCGTCCTGCAAGGTGATCAATACCGGACGATCGCCCGGCTGCCCTACGTCGGATGGATCGTCGACTTCCGGGCGGCAAATGGAGCCCGCATTCTGCTGGGAGCAATTGCATTCCTCGGTGCTGCGTCGCTCCTCCAACGCTTCCGGCCACGCCGTGGCCGGAGAAACGTCCCTGACGGTGCATCGCCGGCTGGGAGTTAGCACGATCGCGAGCTGATCCACCGGTCGCTCGCGCACTGCACCACCCTGTAAGGAGCGCACGAAATGCGCAAGATCAACAAGGTCCTGATCGGACTCACGATCGTCGGAGCGGGCTTCGCGACCATCGGCGCCGGCGCCGGGGCCGACTTCATCACCTCCCCGACGGCGTCGCAGACCATCAACACCGGCACCCTCACCGTCTCGCTCAGCGACGGCACCAGCACGGTCAACGGCACCGTCGACTCGCCGCCGGCCCTCACCCTGGCAGCGATCGGCCCGACGAACTCCTCGTTCTCCAACTACAAGACGATCACCGCAAAGAACACCGGCAACGTCACCGCGACGGTCACCAACCTTCAGCTGACGACCAGCGGTGACGTCACGCCCCTCGCTAACGACGTTCACATCAGCGTCGCCAGAGAGGACAGCGTCTACGTCTGCAGTGGCAGCGTTGCCCACTGCACCGGTGTCAACCTGACCCCCGGAGGCTCGTACGTTCTCGCCCCCGGAGCGTCAATGATCATGCACATCTCGACCTACGCCGGCGGCCTTAGCGGCGCACCTGCGCTGACCAACGTCGACGAAGGCAAGACCCTCAACGAGACGCTGACCTACACCGTCACCGGCTGACGAATTCGCCTGTCATTGCAGGCGATTTCATGATGACCGCCGCCGGTCTGCCCCCTGTTCACGGGCAGGCCGGCGGCATCATTGGACTAGCCCCGGCCACGATGACGCCAGCAGGTGCGAGGCGGGTGGTACACCGAACACTCGCGCGTGCTCAGCCTCCCCAATCGGGCGGCACACCAGGGTGCAGCCAATCACAGCCGGGCTCAGCCACCCACTGTCTGACCACGCGGATATGTTCCGGTTCGACAACGGAGATGGCAGGCGCCGCGTCAGACAGGCCACGGGCCCGGCGGGCGGCCGTCGTGGCGGCGACGAGGAGCCTCCGCAGCGACGCATCACGGGTTGCCGGATCCGGTTCGGCGGCGGCGACCGCCGCCACGGCTTGACCGATGGCAGTGTCCATCCGGTGCAAATGTGCTGGCCGGTGGACGCCGAAACGTCTTGGCCTATTGACCGTTGCTTCCCACACCGCGGCATCGTCCTCAACCGCGCGGAATCGGCGGCTGACTTTGGCATCGGCCAGGTGAAGGGCCGCATCCAACCAAACGGTCGCCACCGCGTAGCTGGCGTTCGGATCCCCGCCTCCGGTTTCAGCGAGAAAGCGGACCAGCGGAATCAAATGGCGACGACCCCGATCGCTGGTGTGGTCGTTGACGGCCTGGGCTGCCGTCGCCAGCGCTCGGTTGACGGAGGGAGGGTAGATGCTCCAAGGCTCCTGCGCGTAAACGGAGACAAGCTCCAGCAGACTTGCCCCTTGCCGCGGATGCGCGTGCCTGCCTCGCGCGAGTAGGGGCACATCCTCGACCACGAGATCGGGCGCGCTCAGGGCATGCCAGGCCTGACGGAAGGGCCCCATCAAGTTCCACCAACCATTGAGGCGCTCAGGGGCACACCGGCAGCAGAACTCAGCGCAGCAGCGACCGGGGCGGGAGTCAGCCAGGAGGGCAGTGGTTCGCCCCGTGACAGCCTTCGCCGTTGCTCCGTCCCGGAGATCACGAGTGCCCGAGTGCCAGGCGGGACTTCGGCTTCGGGCACGAATCGGCCCAGCTCCACGACGTACACCAGGTGCGGGAACGTGAGCACCGTTATCCCGAGCTCGGACTGGTGGCGCGCAACCAGCTCTTGGGACGCGTAGGGCTCGTAGAAGGGGCGGCGGGCACGGTCGTGCCCTGGCCCGGCGTGATCGCGTCCGACGATGAAGTGGGTAGCCCCGTAGTTCTTGCGGATGATGGCGTGCCACAGCGCCTCCCGCGGTCCGGCCATGCGCATGGCCAAGGGAAGCAACGCGAGCGTGACCGTACCCGCCGGGTAAGACGGCAAGAGTGCTTCGTAGCAGCGCACCCGCACGCGATAGTCCACGTCTCCAGGCTTGGTGATGCCGACCACTGGGTGCAGCAGGAGATGGGCCTGCGACTGCTCGGCAGCCCGCGAAGTGATCTCGAAGTGCGCCCGGTGCATCGGGTTGCGCGTCTGAAACGCCACGACCCGCGGGTGGCCGGCGGCCGCGAATCTCGAACGAAGCTCGGCGGGAGAATGCCGCAAGTGCGGGAAGTCTGAATGGGGGACGACGCTGACCATCTGCAATGGGCCGGCAATACAGACCCCGGCAGGCCCACGCAATAGCGCAGCGACCCCCGGGTGGTCAGGGTCTGCCGTGCCGAACACGCTTTGCGCTTCCGCCTGTCGCTCACGGCGCCACTTCTGCTCGACCGTCTGCAGTGCCAGCAGCCGCCCGTCCGGTCCGCACAGCCTGAGCAGACCCCCGGGACGCAGCGAAGCACCGACGTTCTCCGGGACCTCGAGTACAACGGGGATCGGCCACAGCAGCCCGTTGGTGAGGCGCATGTCCGAACAGACGGACTGGTAGTCCTCGGCACGCATGAAGCCGGTCAAGGGCGAGAACGCTCCGGTGGCCAACATTTCCAGGTCGCACAGCTGCTCGGGCGTCAGGTTCCACGCCGGGGCCCGGGAGCACGCCCCGTTGGCGTCGGGGCCCACCCGAGCGAACAGATCGACCAGGGTCCCCCCGTGCGGCGCCGGCGGCGCGCTTGCGCGTTGCACTCCTATAAGACGCATTCTGGGGCCGCTTGATACACGGCGCCGTCACGCCGGCTTCGTGACGGCCAATAGGTGCGCGCGGTATCCGGCGCCGTAGGGGGTTGGCTGACCGTTGTAGTCCTGAATGAGGGATGGCTCGTCGGCGCAGCTTCCGACGAACCAGGCCCACCCCAGGTAGCTGACCCCCTGAGCGTCCGCCCAGTCGAGAAGTGACAACTGCGATGGGCTTTCTGCGGTCCCGTTCAGCAAGCCAAAGGAGCAGTCGTGCTCTCCGAACTCGCCGATGACGACCGGAACCTGCGCGGCGACCGGCTGGATCTGCGACTGCCAGCATGATTCGCGATAGCAGGGTGACCAATCGGGTGCGCTCGGAGTACCGAAGTAGATGTGCACCGAGGCCGCGAGCTGATGCAGCGGATCGCTGGGTGCATAGGCGAGCCATCGGCTGAGCGTCCCGGCATATTGCGGCCCCCCGACCAGCACCACGTTTCGGGCGCCTTGTCCGCGCACCGAGTTCAGCAACTCCTGGCTACCGGCCGCTGTATACGTGAAGCCCGGGCACCGGCCGCCGTCGCGCACGCAGCGCCACGCTGCGTCGGCGTCACGGTTGCGATCGGGGTACGGCTCGTTGAACAGGTCGAACAGCACGCCGCCGTCGTTGCCGAAAGCCGTGGCGACGCCGGCCCAGAAGGCCGGCGAGTGGTCCCGGTCTGCCATTGCTGCGGAATCGTTCGTCTTCTTCGTCCCCGGCGCTGCCCACGCGAGTGTCAGGATGACGTAGAGGCCATGCGCGCGGATGCGATCGACGTAGGCCTGGATCGCATTCTGGTAGTTGCGCCCGGAGTACTTGGCCTTCACGGTCTTGCTGCCGAGCCAGCAGGCCTCGTTCAACGGAACGCGCACCACGTTGACGTTCCACGTCAGCATGGCGCTGATTGCCGCGTCGTCCGATGGCCCGTCGAAGATGCCATAGCCTTCGGCGCACGCGTACTGCGTTCCGGAGACGTTGACGCCGCGCAGCTGGACGGTGTAGCCGGCCCCGTCGACCAAGTGGTTCTCGCTGATGTGCAACGACGAGCCGTTCGCTGCTTGGACCGCAGCCGAACCAGCGGGCCGAGGCTTGTTCGCAGCGGATGGCGCGAGCTTCTGCCCGCTGCTGCAGGCCGTCGCTGCGACCAGCAAGGCGATCACAACCGTAGCGCACCGCCGTCTTGCCCTCATGTCGGTTCACCTTCTCGCGCCAGGGATCCAGACGACACCTTCGGGCGACGACTCGCTTCGCGAGACTTCCCGATGACGGCTTGGGCGGGAGGCCGAAGCGGGTCGCCGCGCCGCACCGTACGACCGAGCCAGGAGCCGGCCAGCAGGGACGTGATGACCGCGAGCAACACCAGACAGGCGAAGAACTCCTGGTTGATGATTCCAGCGCCATACGTGACGGACGCCAGGACGATCCCCGGGCCCCCGCGGGCATTCAAGGCTACGGCGAGGTTCAACGCAGCGCGCGGCGCCTCGCCTCCGATGCGGGCACCGGCATACGCGCTGAGCCCCTTCGCGGCGCAGGCGAATGCCAGGAACCACAGGAAGAACAGCGGATCGAAGTGATGGAGCAAGTCGAGTTGCAGGCCAACCACAGCGAAGTAGACGGGGATGAAGAGCCCGAACGAGAAGTCTTTGATCGCTCCGCGTGCCGACGCCCCCGCTTTCCCCGGAAGCGATCCGAGAACGATGCCCGCGAGGAATGCGCCGAGCATCGGGGCGATTCCCAGCAGCAGGCATGCGATAGCGATCACGAGGATGAACAGCAGGTGGACGGCAACCGGGCTGGAGACCCCCTGCCACTTGGCGGTCCTGCTCAACACTTTGGCGAGCAAGCGGGGCACGATGCGCAACGCCAGGAGGAAGACCGCCAGCGTCGCCGCAACATGAACGCCGACATCTGCCGCAGAGCCCGGTGTGATCCCCAGGACCGCCTGGACTCCCAGAGAAGGCGCGCCGGTCACGGAGCCGGCCAGTCCGAGAGCAATCGCGAGGATGACGTACACAACGGTGTCTTCGACGACCGCCACGGCAAGCACCACTCGGGCGAAACTCGTGTGCAGGATGCCCAGGTCGAACATGATGCGCGAGATGACGGGAATGCTCGTGACAGCAATGGCCAGTGCAAAGACAAGCACCAGCGCAGCATCGTTATGAGCCGGCCCCTCCAGTGCCGGGGCGTTCAGCAACTGCACGAGTCCGAGGCCGAGCACGAACGGCAGCACGACGCCGACGACCGTGATGGCGCCGACTGCACGCTCATCTCCGCGACGAAAGACGGCGCGCGTTTCCACTCCGGAGCAGAACAGCAGGAGCAGCAAGCCGAGTTGGTAGATGACGCCGAGCGATGTGGCAGTGACGCCGGTACGAGGAAACGCCTGCTGCTGCAGCCCGGGAGCGATCGCACCGAGGCAGGTGGGGCCCAGCAGCAGGCCTCCGGTGATCTCACCGATGACGCGGGGCAGCCGCAGCGCGGCAAAAGCTGAGCCGACCCCGAGAGCCGCGGCGAGGAGCAGAGCGACAGCAACAAGCAGGTGCGTCAAGTCCGCCGAGCCCACGTTCATGTCAGGCTCGCTTCGGCGAGGCGTCGGCACACGTTGGGCCCGCCGCCCATCCCGTCCGCGGCTCGGGGGGTGACGGTACGAATTGGACGGCGGGTGCTTGGAGCCGGCTGGGGCGCCGGATGGGGGACGCGCTCTCGTCCACGTCGATCCGGGCTGCATCGAGGATCCGTCTCACTGCTGATTGCCTCCCGGCCGACCGGAACGAACGACGAAGCCGCAGCTGTCATGCGGCGCCGGAACGACGCTTCCGTCAAGGGAGAGAGGGGCCGGCAACTGTCCTGATACGCGGGCGGTCACGTTGACCGGGCGGCAGCCGAAAACGGCACTGACGGGTAGCCGGAGGCGCACTCAGGGTGAGCGTTCGACCCGCCATCAGAACGCATTTCCCTCCGGACGTATCTCCGTCACTTCCGGCTGCTCCTACCTCTGAGCAATACCCGCGTGAGCCGCCACACCGACGAGGTGACAAGAAATGGGTCAATCCGGCTTATCCCGTACCGACCGGATGGACGCTAAGCCGCGACGCCGTCGTGTTCGCCGGCGTCCGTGGCTGATCAGTGCGCTGCTGATCTGCGGCTTCGCGGCCGCGACTGCCACGACGGCGCAGCCGACCCCTCAGGTCAAGCTCGCGGCCACCAGTGGGGACCCGGTGATCGCAGCGGTGGGCGACATCGCCTGCGACCCATCCAATGCGGCGTTCAATGTCGGACTGGGTGACCCTCAGGACTGCCAGCAGAAGGCAACCGCCGCGCTACTCGCACCCGGCGGCGCCATCGGCACCGTCAACGCCGTCCTGCCGCTCGGCGATGAGCAGTACAACTGCGGTGCGCTGAGCGCCTTCCAGCAGGTCTATGACCCGACGTGGGGAACGGTCAAGTCGATCACCAGCCCGGTGCCGGGCAATCACGAGTATCAGAACACCGGCGGAACGGGATGTTCCAGCGCCAACGACGCGAGCGGCTACTTCTCCTACTTCGGAGCGAGCGCCGGCGACCCGAGCAAGGGCTACTACAGCTTCGACATCGGCGCCTGGCACATCATCGCCCTGAACTCCGAGCAGTGCTTCGGGCAGACCCCTTACGACCAGACCCCCGTCACCCCCGGCTGCCAGGCCGGAAGCGCCCAGGAGCTGTGGCTCAAGCAGGACCTGGCGAACAACCACAACGCCTGCACGCTCGCCTACTGGCACGAGCCCCGCTACTCATCGACCGCAGGCCAGGGCGACGACACCTTGAACGCGTTCTACGCCGACCTCTACAACGCGCACGCCGACGTCGTGCTCAACGGGCATCAGCACTTCTACGAGCGGTTCGGTCTGCAGGACATGAATGCCAAGGCCGATCCCAACGGCATCCGGGAGTTCATCGTCGGCACCGGCGGCGAGAGCCTGATGGCGCTGAGCACCCCGCGCGCCCCCAACAGCCAGGTGTCCGACGACCAGACCTTCGGCGTCCTGAAGATGACACTGCACGGGACCAGCTACGACTGGAAGTATGTCCCCATCGCGGGATCGGCCTTCACCGACTCGGGGACGACGCAGTGCCACGGCAACCCGGCGCCGGACACCACCGCTCCCACGACGACGAGCGCGATCTCGCCGGCTCCGAACGCCGCCGGGTGGAACAACACCTCGCCTGCTTCGGTGCTCCTGAGCGCCACCGACATCGGCACCTCCGGGGTCAGCAAGACGTACTACACCACCAACGGCACCACGCCGACGACGGCCTCGCCGGCGTACACCGGACCCATCCCCGTGACCGCGACCACGACCGTCAAGTTCTTCTCGGTCGACAAGGCCGGCAATGCCGAAGCCGTCAAGTCACAACTGGTTCGCATGGATACGACGCCACCCGTCAGCAACATCACGTGTAACGCGGCAGCCTGTGCCGCGAGCTACGCGGCGGCCGTCACCGTACGGCTGTCTGCCGCCGATACCGGCGGCTCCGGGGTTTCCGCGATCCGCTACACCACCGACGGGACCGATCCGAGCTCCAGCGCCACGGCGAAGACCTACACGACGGCGTTCGCGGTGAGCGCGAGCTCGACCGTCAAGTACATCTCGCTGGACGCGGCAGGAAACGCAGAACCCACAAAGGCACAGCCGATCCTGATCAAGCCGCCGGCCGGCGACCACACTCCTCCGAACACGTCCATCAAGTGCAACGCCACCAGCTGTTCCTCGGGCTACTACACCTCGTCCGTGTCGGTGACGCTGTCGGCAACGGACACCGGCGGGTCCGGTCTGGCGAGCACCCGGTACACGACCGACGGCTCGAACCCGGTCAACAGCGCTACCGCGAAGGTGTACACCGCCGCCTTCCCGGTCGCCGCGACGACGACCGTCAACTACTACTCGACGGACAAGTCCGGGAACGCCGAAGTCGTGCAATCCCAGCTGATCCAGGTGGACACGGCTGCCCCGACGACGGCGATCTCCTGTAACGGCGCTGCCTGTGCCACCTGGTATCGGACGTCACCGGTGACCGTCAGCCTGACGTCGACCGACACCGGCGGATCCGGCACATCCGCGATGCGCTACACCACCGACGGGACCGATCCCCGGACCAGTTCCACCGCAGTGCCGTACACGGCGCCGTTCGCCGTAGCCGCAACCGCAACGGTGCGGGCCGCATCCCTCGACGCCGCCGGGAACTTCGGCGTCACCGCCGCTCAGCCGGTGCAGATCGACATTTTCACCCCGACGACCCCGCTCAAGTGCGGCACTCAGGGCGATCCCTGCAACCCGAACATCACGTATCCGAATCCGACCATGGTGACCCTGTCGGCCAGTGACGCGGGCGGCTCCGGCATTGCCCAGACGAAGTACACGCTGGACGGCTCCGACCCGGCGACGAGCCCGACGGCAATCGCCTACACCGCTCCCATCAACCTCGCGCAGACGACCACGCTCAAGGCCTTCTCCGTCGATGTGGCGGGCAATGTCGAGGACACCAACACCATCCTCATCCATGTCGCGTTCTCGTCCGGAGGAAGCACCATCACGGCTGAGAACCAGCTGCCGGGAACCACGGACTGGCAGTTCGACGGGCTCCGTGCCGACGACATCACCCAGCAGATCAAGGGATATGCGTCGGCGACGAGCATCAACATCGGGCAGCCCGTGACCTTCTACGTCACGGTGAACCCGGCGCAGCAGTTCACGCTCGACATCTACCGCATGGGCTACTACCAGAACCGCGGCGGCCGGCTGATGCTCCACGTTCCCAACCTGAACGGCATCAAGCAGGCAACGTGTCCCATGGATCCGACGACGGGCGAGGTCGCCTGCAGCTGGTCGGCCAGCTACACGCTCAACGTGCCGGCCAGCTGGCTCAGCGGCGTCTACATGGTCAAGCTCACGAATGCGCAGAACTTCGAGAGCTACATCCCCTTCGTCGTCAGGGACGACTCGCGGCACTCAGCCCTGCTTTACCAGCAGAGCGTGACGACCTACGAGGCGTACAACAACTACCCGGAAGACGGCCCGAACTTCACCGGCCTGCCGGCAACAGGTAAGAGCCTGTACGACTACAACAGCTCGGCGGCGAAGACCGGCGCCGGCACGCAGCGCGCCACCAAGGTGTCGTTCGACCGTCCGTACTCGGCGGAAAGCGATGGCGCCGGGCAGTACTTCGAGTTCGAGGCCAAGTACGTCCGTTGGCTCGAGCAGAACGGCTACGACGTCACGTACGCGACGAACATCGACACCGCCAAGAGCGGCTCGTTGCTGCTGAACCACAACGGGTTCCTGTCGGTAGGGCATGACGAGTACTGGACGAAGAGCATGTTCGACAACGTGTCCGCAGCCCGCGACCAAGGCGTGAACGTCGCCTTCTTCGGCGGCAACGACGTGTACTGGCAGGCACGGCTCGAGTCCTCGGCGTCGGGTGTCGCCGATCGCGTCCTGGTGTGCTACAAGGACACGACGCTCGACCCGGTGAAGGACAGCACCGCGACGGTGCGCTGGCGCGATCCCGCGGTCAACCGGCCCGAGCAGCAGCTGATCGGGCTGACAGGAACGGGCCAGCAGCCTGACGGGGCTCCCCCGGCTTCCTTCATCGCGACGAACACCTCCAACTGGGTATACGCCGGCACCGGGCTCACGGACAACACGTCCGTCGCCAAGATCGTGGGCTACGAAACGGACCGTTACATCAACGGTTACAAGGCTCCCACGGCGGCGGCCGGCACCTACACGCTGCTATCGAGCTCTCCCTATACGACATCCACCGGCGCCACCGAGTACCAGCAGTCCTCGGTGTACCAGGCGCCTAGCGGCGCGTGGGTGTTCGCCGCGGGAAGCATCGAATGGTCGTTCGGGCTCTACAACGACGGCAGTGACACGTATGCGGACCCGCGCATCCAGCAGATGACGGCCAACGTCCTCAACCGGTTCGTCGCCGGCTCGAAGCCGTTGCCACTGGCGCCGAGCGGCCTGACCGCCGTGCCGACGTCGAGTTCGATAGAGCTCAGCTGGACGGACAACGCGAGCGATGAGACCGGCTACCTCCTGGATCGCAGCACATCGCCGTCGTTCCAGAGCGTCACCTCGGTCGACCTGCCGGCCAACACGACCAGTTACAGCGATCCCGGACTGGATACGGGCGTGTACTACTACCGGCTGCGCACCGTGAATGCGAACGGCAACTCGCCCTACGTCTTGGTGAGCGCCTCGACGGTTCCGTACGGCCAACTCATCGACACCGAGTCCGGCCTGCGAAGCCACTGGCGTCTCGGAGAGGCGAGCGGGACGACCGCGGCGGACAGGACCGGCGCTCTCGCCGGGACCTACGGGACGGGCGCATCGCCTGGAAGCCCGGGCGCCATCGCCAATGATCCGGATACTGCGGCCGCCTTCGATGGCACCCCGAACGCCAGGGTCACATTCCCCACCCAGCAGACGGTTACCGACTTTTCGGTGGAAGGGTGGAGCTACCTCACCGGAACGGCGATGAACAACACCGTCTACGGCGGCAATGGCACCGTGCGCATCCTCGCTCGACCGGGCACGCCCAATTCACCGACCGCGGCCTACGCCGGAGTCTGGCTCAACGGCACCGAGTACGCCCTGCAGCCCACGACGTCGGAATCCAACCTGAACCAGTGGGTGCATTGGGTCCTCACCCGCAGCGGCGCCACGCTCACCCTGTACCGGGACGGCGTGCTCATCGGTCAGCGGACGGACCTGCCCGCGACGGCTACAGCCGACGTCTCCGGCTGGATCGGCACCCAGAGCAACGGCTCCGCCTACCCGCTCACGGGTCGCATCGACGAGGTGGCGCTCTACACCAGCGCGCTCACCGTCGAGCAGGTGGCAAGTCACTACGCCGCGGGTGAGAACGCTCCGGCCCCCCTCCCTGTCCCCCAGCTCCCACTGGCGCCGGACCATCTGTCCGCGGCTCCGACGCCGAACTCGGTGGCGCTCAGCTGGACCGACAACGCCACCGACGAGACCGGATATCTCCTGGAGCGCAGCACGTCGCCTTCGTTCCAGAGCGTCACTTCGGTGAACCTGCCGGCCAACGCCACCAGCTACAGCGACACCGGATTGGCTGCGGGCGTCTACTACTACCGGCTCAGCGCCGTCAATACGGGCGGCAACTCGCCGTACGCCTTTGTCAGCGCCTCGACGGTGGGGTACGGACAGCTTGTCGACACCCAAAGCAGCCTGCGAGCGCACTGGCGGCTCGGGGAGCCAAGCGGGACGACCGCATGGGATACGACTGGCTCGGTCAACGGCGCTTATGGCAGCGGCGTATCGCTCGGGGGCCCGGGCGCCATCGCCAATGACCCGGATACCGCGGCTACCTTCGATGGCACCTCGAACGCGCGGATCACCTTGCCCCTCCAGCAAACCGTCACCGATTTCTCCGTGGAAGGTTGGAGCTACCTGACCGCCGCGTCGCCGATGAACAACACGGTTTACGGCGGCATCGGCACGGTGCGCATCCTCGCGCGGCCGGGCACCCCCAATTCACCGACCGCGGCCTACGCCGGAGTCTGGCTGAACGCCACCGAATACGTCCTTCAACCCACGACGTCCCAGTCCAACTTGAACCAGTGGGTGCATTGGGTGCTCACCCGGCAGGGCAACACACTCACCCTCTACCGGGACGGCGTGCTCATCGGTCAGCGGACGGACCTGCCCGCGACGGCTACTGCCGACATCTCCGGCTGGATCGGAACCCAGAGCAACGGGTCCGCGTTCCCGCTGACGGGACGCATCGACGAGGTGGCGCTCTACACGAGTGCACTCACCAGCGACGAGGTGGCAAACCACTACGCCGCAGGTGAAAACGCTCCAGCCCCCACCGCCACGCCTCCACCGCCGGCTTACGCGGATCTCGTCTCCGGCACCAGCGGTCTGACGGACTACTGGCGCCTGGGTGAGGCCAGCGGAACCGTCGCGAAGGACGCGAAGGGGACTGCCGACGGCACCTACGTCAACGGCGTCACACTGGGAAGCGCCGGGGCGATCGGCAACGATCCCGACACCGCTGCGACCTTCAACGGCACCAACCAGCGCCTGACGCTGCCGTCTCTGCCGACAACGGTTGACTTCACCATCGAGGGGTGGACGTACCTGACCAATGCCTCGAGCACCAACAACACGCTCTACGGTGCCAACGGCAAGGTGCGACTGCTCGCCCGGCCCGGGGCCAGCGGCTCGACGGCCGCGTATGCGGGTGTCTGGTTGAACGGGATCGAGTACGTCCTCCAGCCGAATTCGGCTGCGTCGAACGTGAATACGTGGGTGCATTGGGTGCTGACCCGGCAAGGCAGCACGCTGAGTCTCTACCGCGACGCCGTCCTGATCGGCCAGCGCACCGACCTGCCCGCCACGGCTACCGCCGACATCAGCGGTGCGATCGGTGCTCAGGGAGGCGTGGCGTACTTCCTCGCCGGCCGCATCGATGACGTAGCGCTCTACAACACGGCGCTCGATACGACGAACATCACGGCGCATTACCGCGCTGCCACGACCGGCCCGGGCTTGACGTGAGTACTCGCATCCTGCTCGTCGTCGAGAACGTCTCGCTGGCCCGCGACCACCGCTTGCGCAAGCAGGTGGTGGCGCTCCAGCAGGCGGGAGTCGAGGTCAGTGTCATCTGCCCGGCCGACGACGCGAACTCGCGACTGCCGGCCGTCACCCTCTACGAGTACCGGCCGCCGGCAGAGGCGCAGTCTCGGCTCGGATACATCCGTGAGTACGGCCATTCCTTCGCCGCCATCGCCAGGCTCATGCTCCGGGCGTTTCGGGAGCAACGCTTCGACGGCCTGCAGATCGCCGGCAATCCTGACATCTACTTCATCCCGGCATTGCTGTTTCGCATGCTGGGCCGGCCGCTGGTGTTCGATCAGCGCGATCCGGCTCCCGAGCTCTATCGCGCCCGCTACGGTGGCAACGGCGGCGCCGTGAATCGGATACTGCTCGCACTCGAACGAGCCAGCTACCGGGCGGCTGACCACGTGCTGGTGGTCAACGAAAGCCTGCGATCCATGGCGACCGGGCGTGGTGGCATTTCGCCGCGGTGTGTGTCGATCGTCGGTAACGGCCCGCGCCTTCAGCGGCCGCCGACCCCCCCGATCCGCATCGATCTCCGGAAGGGGAGGCGGCATCTCGCCCTGTGGCTGGGCTTCATGGGCCCGCAGGACAGCGTCGACCTCGCCTTGCGCGCAGCTGCCCATCTCGTGCACGTACGCGGCCGCACCGATTGCCAGTTCGTCTTCGCGGGGACGGGAGAGACGCGCCCGCAACTGATGGAGCTCGCCGCCGAACTGAAGCTGGAAGACTTCGTCGACTTCCCCGGCTGGGTCGACGAAAGCACCGCAGCCGACTACCTCGCCACCGCCGACATCGGGCTCGAGCCGAACATGGAATCCATCGTGTCGCCGGTCAAGGTGCAGGAGTACATGGGTTTCGGTCTGCCGGTCGTAGCTTTCGATCTCACCGAGACACGCAGGCTTGCCGAGTCCGCCGCCGTCCTTGTTTCACCCGGCGACGTCGAGGCTTTTGGCGATGCGATCGCCGCGTTGCTCGATGATTCGAGCCGGCGGGTGGCGCTTGCCGCCGCCGGAATGCGCCGGGTGGCGGAGCAGCTCGCCTGGGAGCACCAGGGCGCGACGTATACGGCGGTGTGGAGCTCCCTCGTCCCGGCCGTCGGCGACCGCGTGATGTCGCTCGACGCGGCTCCGGTAGGTGTGGCGTGAACACCGCCCCCCCATGGGCACCACGCTGGATTCACCGCGGGCGGACCCGCCTTCGCACGCACATGAGCGAGCACCCCGTGGCCTACCTGCCGATGGCACGGCGCAGATATCCCGGTCCGAGCCCTCAGGTCGTCGGCACGGACACCCAGATCGTCATCGACGGATACACGCGGTGCGCCACGACGTTCGCGGTCTACGCCTTTCAGCTGAGCCAGCCGCGGCCGGTGTTGATGGCGCATCACCTGCACGCCCCCGCGCAGCTGATCACCGCCGCCGTTCGGGGCATCCCCGCGATCGCGCTCATCCGTGAGCCACGGGGTGCCGTGCTGTCGCAGATCGTGCGCGAGCCACACATTGATGTGCGTGACGCCCTCCATGCATACGCGCGCTTCTACCGCCGGCTGTTGCCGTACCGGGATCGCCTGGTCCTCGGCGAATTCGCCACGGTTACGGAAGATTTCGGTGCGGTCATCGAAGCGGTGAACGCGCGCTTCGGTACGAGCTTCACGCCGTTCGTGCCCACGCCGGATGCGATCGCTGCGGTGAACGATCTCGTCCGGCTCAGGCCGACCCTGTCGCGAACGCTCCTCGGCTTCGAGTCAGGCGTCGTCTCGCGCGCCGAGCTGCAGGCGATCATCGTAGACGGCTTGCCCAGCGATGCGCAGGGATGGGATGACGCTGAAGCTCCAGGGGATACGTGGCTGCCGTCCGCAGAACGCGATGCCCGCAAAGCCCAGTTCGCCGAGCGCTACGAGGACCCCCGCCTGAGCTTCGCCAGGCGCGCCGCCGAGGCCGCCTATCTGGACTTCTGCGCCTGACCACGGCTGTCCCCGACGTATCGGCGGGCATTTCGTATCACGTGGACTCCGTGCGCCTCTTGTCTTTCGTCGCCTTCAAATTGCAACCCGGGGACCGGGTCGCCCAAACAGTCAGGGGAGCAACGTGGACGGCATTCGCATTGGCGTCATCGGCTGCGGCTATTGGGGCTCCAAGCATGTCCGTGTTCTGCACGGCGTCGACGGTGTCGCCGAAGTTGCCTTGATCGACGAACGAGTGGGGCGGCTCGAGAGCTTCGCTCGCGCCTATCCTTCCGACCGGGGATACACCTCGCTGGATGCAGCCCTCCCTCACGTCGATGCCGTGATCGTCGCGACTCCGCCGACCAGCCACGTGTCGCTCGCCCTCGAGGCGATGCGGGCCGGCAAGCACGTTCTGGTCGAGAAGCCACTGGCCACGACCAACGCCGATGCCGAGCAGCTGGTGGCGACCTCGTACGACGTCGGCACCACGCTGATGGTGGGACACACCTTCGAATACAACGCCGCGGTGTGGAAGCTGCAGAGCCTCATCGCATCCCAGTCCCTGGGCGACCTTTACTACCTGGACTCGGCACGGCTGAACCTCGGCCTGTACCAGTCGGACGTGAACGTGGTCAACGACTTGGCCCCGCATGACGTGTCCATCATGAACCATCTGCTCGGCCGGCATCCCGACACGGTCCACGCCTGGGCGGCACGGCATGCCAACCGCCGCTTCGAGGACGTCGCCTACATCCGTCTGCACTACAAGGACTGGGGCCTCACCGCCAACATTCACGTGAGCTGGCTGGACCCGTGCAAGGTCCGCCGCATCACCGTCGTCGGCAGCAAGAAGATGGCCGTCTACAACGACCTCGCGGCCGAGGAGCGCATCCGCGTGCACGACAAAGGCGTCGAGCTTCCCACCATCAGCGAGGGCGATGACCTGACCCAGCCCCCGATGCTCTATCGCTACGGCGACATCGTCGCGCCGGTGGTCGAATTCCGGGAGCCGCTCGCCGTGCAGGATCAGCACTTCATCGACTGCATCACCACAGGAACCCGGCCGCACACCGACGGCATCAACGGCCTCGATGTCGTGGGTGTGCTTGAAGCGGTTCACCTTTCGCTGGAGCGTGGCCGGTCCGTGGCGATGGACGAGATCTGGTCGGCGCCCGGGTCGCAGTCACATGAGCTGCGGCTCCGGCGGGCGCCACGGGTGCCGATCCAGGTGTCGAGCCCTGCCGACGACGCGTTGGCCGCCGCCGTGGTGGCGCCGCAGTGACCACGTTCGTCGAAGCGGTTCCTGCCGTCACTGATCCCGGTCCGGAACCCGTCAAGTTCCTCGACCTCCCCTCGATGAACGCGGAGGTGTGGCCGGAGATCTCCGCGCGATGGGAGTCGCTGTTCGCTTCAGCAGACTTCATCGGCGGCCCGGCCGTCGAGGAGTTCGAACGCGACTGGGCGCGGTACTGCGGGGTCCGGCACGCCGTCGGCGTCGGCAACGGAACCGACGCGCTCGTCCTCGCGTTGCGTGCCATGGGTCTCGAGCCCGGCGACGAGGTCATCGTGCCGGCGAACACGTTCGTCGCCACGGCCGAAGCGGTCGTGCTGGCCGGGGGAGTTCCACGGTTCGCCGACGTGTGTGCCGACACCCTGCTCATCACGCCGGAGACTGTGCGGGCCGCGCTCACCCCGCGCAGCCGGGTCCTCGTCGTCGTCCAGCTCTACGGCCAGGTTGCCGACATGGACGCGCTCGCCTCGCTCGCGCAAGACGCTGGACTGGTGATCATCGAGGACGCGGCGCAGGCCCACGGCGCCCGCTGGCGCGACGGGATCGCCGGATCCTTCGGATTGGCAGGCTGTTTCAGCTTCTATCCCGGCAAGAACCTGGGAGCGGCGGGCGACGCGGGAGCCGTCGTCACCGACGATGACGCGCTCGCCGAACGCCTTCGCATCTTGCGCGACCATGGGCGCAGCGGATCCCATCACGCGCACGTCGAGGTGGGGACCAACAGCCGGCTGGACGCGATCCAGGCCGTGGTGCTCTCGGCCAAGCTGCGACGCCTCGACGACTGGAACGCCGCGCGCCGCCACCTGATGGCTCGTTATCGCCAGAACCTTGATGGCAGCGCGGCGCGCCTGCTGACCGTCGCACCGGAGGTCACGGCTGCCCACCATCTGGCGATCGTTCGCGTGCCGCACCGGGCCGAGGTGCGCGCTGCGTTGGCGGAGCATGGTGTCGCAACCGGGATCCACTACCCGACGCCCTGCCATCTGTGCCCCGCCTACTCGGCCTACTTCGATGGTCCGCTTCCGGTCGCGGAGGCGGCGGCAGACCAGTTGCTCTCGCTCCCGCTCGCACCACACCTGTCCCTCGCGGAGGTCGACCGGGTGAGCAGGGCGCTGCTGGAAGTGCTGTCCCAGCTGAATCTGGAGTGCTGAGGGAGGCAACCATGCGTTCAACGGTCGATCTCGGGGACGGCCTGAGAACGGAGCCGGGGGTAGTCCTCGGCTACGAAGGCGGGCGAGGCGCCGATCGGACGCTGCGCATTGGCAGAGATGCCCACGTTCGCAGTGGAAGCGTGATCTATCTGGGTTCCGAGATCGGCGATCGGTTCGCAACGGGTCACGCAGTTGTGGTGCGCGAGAGCTGCCGGATCGGGGACGACGTGTCCATCTGGACGAACTCGGTCGTCGACTACGGCTGCCGCATCGGCAGCCGCGTGAAAATCCACACCAATTGCTACGTGGCTCAGTACACCGAACTGCAGGACGGCGCATTCCTCGCGCCCGGAGTGACGATCGCGAACGACCTGTACCCGGGCGACGACGACTCGGCCCGGACCATGTCCGGACCACTTATCGGGGCCGGCGCGCAGCTCGGTGTCAACGTCACGGTGCTGCCCTTCGTCCGGATCGGCGACGGTGCGCTCATCGGCGCCGGCTCCGTCGTCACGCGCGATATCCCCGCCGGCGCTGTCGCTTACGGGAATCCGGCGCAGGTGCGCGGCAGGGTCGCAGACCTGATCGCGGTGCAGGACCGAGTCCAGGCCGACGAACAGTCCGCGAGTCGCTTCCGCTTCCTGCAGTCGGATCTCTCGCTTCGCCCGACTGGCACAGGGCGATAGGCGCATGAGCCTGACATCGGCCGGGCGCACCCAGGCGGGTTCGAACCTGTCGTCGCGGCGCCCGGGACCGCAGCCGGATCGCGGCGACGGGATCTCGGTTACGAATGCCTGCGGCCCGCGCAAGCGAGTCCTGGATTTCGCCATGGCCTTCGTTCTGCTGGCGCTGATCGCCGTGCCGATGCTGCTCATCGCCGTCGCGATCCGGCTGACCAGCCCCGGCCCGGCGATCTTCCGGCAAATCCGGCTCGGCCGCGATGAGCAGCCGTTCGTCCTCTTCAAATTCCGGACGATGCGCCAGGGATGCCCGGAAGACATTCACCGCGAGTTCGTGACCCGCCACATGGCCGGAGGCGATGCGGCCGAGTCCGGTGGGCTGCACAAGCTCTCCGCGGATCCGCGGATAACACCGATCGGACGCATTCTGCGGCGTACCAGCCTCGATGAGCTGCCTCAGCTGCTCAACGTGCTGCTCGGCACGATGTCCATGGTCGGGCCACGCCCTTCCCTGCCCTGGGAAGCCGAACTGTTCCCGCCCGATGCCCGAGCGCGTTTTCGTGTAAGGCCCGGAATCACGGGGCTTTGGCAGGTCAGCGGACGCAGTCGGCTCACGATGCGCCAGGCCCTCGCGCTGGACGTGGCGTATGTGGAGCGCTGGCGTCTTCGGACTGACCTCGGCATCTTGCTGCGCACGGTCCCGGTGCTTTTCCGGTATGGCGATGCGCGGTGACGGTCAGGTCCGCAGCTGTCGAGGACAGATGCGCTGCGGCCGAGCCCGGGGCGCTGGTCACCGCTGGCGAAGCCGCAGTGGTCCCGATGCCGCCCGACCCCGACCGCAAGCCGGCGCTGGGCGGCCTCGACACCGAAAGCCTGGCGTCGCCTGACGGAGCCACCCGGGATTCGCTCTCGGTAGCCGCCTGGACGATGATCAGCCGGGCGACGGGCGTTGTCCGCGTCGCGGTCATCGGCGCGGTGCTCGGGCCGACGTTCTTCAGCAACGCCTTTCAATTCGCCAACGTGTTGCCGAACCTCATCTTCTACACGTTTCTTGCCGGCTCCCTCTTCTCGTCGCTGCTCGTTCCTGCCTTGGTCGGCCACATCGACAGCGGAGACGCTCGTCGCGCGCAGCGGATCGCCTGCGGTTTCCTTGGCCTCAGTTTCGTCGCGCTCCTCCCCCTCCTGCCCGTCGCACTGTTCGGCGGGCCGGCCGTGCTGCGTTGGGCTTCAGGAGGCCACGAGGGAAGCGCTCCGCCGGCTCAGCTGACCATCCTCGTCGCCCTGCTCTTGCCACAGGTGTTTCTTTACGCCGTGGTCGGCACGGCGACCGCCGTGATGAATGCGCATCGCCGCTTCGCGCTCGCGGCGGCAGCTCCCGCCATCGAAAACATTGGTGTCATTGGGGTTTTGATCGCCGCCGGACTGCTTTTCGGGACTGCGGCCCGGCCCGCCGGGATTCCCGATGGCGAATTGCTCCTCCTCGGACTAGGAAGCACAGGGGCCGTTGTCTTGCACGCGGTAACCCAGTGGTGGGGCGCCCACCGCGTAGGGGTCACGCTCGCCCCGCGACCAGCCACAAGGGATCCGGAGATACGAGAACTGATCGGGCGTGCGCTGCCGTCGCTCGGTCAGGCGGGCCTGTTCGGCGTCCAGGTGCTGGTGATGCTCAGCGTGGTCAGCCGCGTCCCGGGAGGGGTCGTCGGCTTCCAGATCGCCATGAACTTCTATGCCCTGCCGATCGCGATCGGTGCGACTCCCGTAGCGCTGGCCCTCACTCCTCGGCTGTCTCGCCTGCACCAGCGCGGCCAGAATGCTCAGTTCCGCGACACCTTGGTGCGCGGGTACGCGCTCGCTCTGTTCATCACCGTGCCGGCAGCGGTCGGCTTTCTCGTCATGGCCCAACCGCTCGCCACCCTGATGGCCGCAGGCCGGATGGGCACGCCGCAGGGGATCCACGTCATCGCGGTGTCGATTGCAGCGCTCGCTCCGGCCGTGATCGCGCAGACGGTCTTTCTCGTCAGTACGTATGGCTCGTACTCGCGCGGCGACACCCGCACGCCCGCGTGGGGCATGGTCGTTCAAACGGTGCTCTGCCTGTCGGCAGCCGCGATAGCGCTTTCGCTTCACGGTGCGGCGGTTCCGCTCTGCCTGGGCTGCGGCTACTCCGCCGCCGTCACCACCTCGGCCGCCATCCTGTACATCCGGCTGCAGCGACGGCTCAAGGGCGGCGGCGAGACGCTGCGCCGAAGCCTCGGCCGCCTCGCTGTCGCGGGACTGGCAATGGGCCTGCCCGCTTGGGCGATGGCCGACCGGATCGACGCCTGGCTGCCGGGCCGGAGCGGCGCAGCTGTCGCGCTCGTCGCCACGACGGCAGCGGGTGCGGCGATCTACCTCGCCGCCCAGATCGTGTTCCTCGCGCCCGAGCTGGATTGGGTGGCGGCCTCGCTACCCCTGCGGCCGCGTGGCGGCCGCCATCGCGCGTCATTGCGAACAGCGGAAGAGCTTCTCGGATGAAACCGGCCGTCAGACTTCTCGAGGACCGGACCGTCATACCCGGTCCGGGCTCCGTCGTCCGCCCAGCGTCAGCTCACGACAGGGCGGATAGCACCTCGAACGTTCCACCGGCCCTCGGCTGGATGTGGCGGCCCGGGCCCCCGACGCTGAACGTGCCGATCGTGCTCGGTTCGGTTTCCGCGGTGGTCGCCTGCGCCGTACTGGCAACGATTGCACCGGTGCTCGTGCTGTCGGCGGTGGTGCTCGCGGGCGTCGTGGTCATCGTGATGCTTCATCCCCCGGCGGCCGCGTACCTGCTCATCACGCTCACGCCACTCGTCGTCGGTATCAATCGCGGAGCGGCCATACCAGTGCTCCGGCCGAACGAGGCGCTGGCGGTGGTGCTCGCGATTGCGCTGGGAACCCGAGCCCTGATCGGGATGCGCACGGCCTCTCGTCGTCGGCTCCAGCTGAACGCGGTGGACGCCGCGATCCTGACCTACACCGCAGCGGCCTCGATCCTGCCGCTGCTCATCATGACGTTGCGGCATCGCGGGATCACCTCGGACGACATTGCCTATGCCCTGATCCCCTGGAAGTTCGTCGGCGTCTACATCATCGTGGCCGCAAGCGTGAAGACCGCCGCGCAGGTGAAGCGTTGCCTCATGCTTTGCCTCTGCTCAGCTGCAGTCGTCGCCGTGGTGGCCCTGCTTCAGGTGGGTCACGTCGGGCCCGTTCAACGGCTGCTTAACCAGTACTACGCACCTCTCGGCGTTGTGGGATCGCTGGCCACTGGACGAGGCAGCTCGACGTTAGCCCTGCCGGCGGCTACCGGTGACCTTCTGATCTACAGCCTGGCGCTCGCGGGGGCACTGATCAGTCTGAGAATCGGCCGGCGACGGATCCTCATTTGCCTGGCGGTGCTCTTCGGCGTCGGCGCGTTGGCCACCGCAGAGTTCTCGTGCATGCTCGGGCTACTCATTGCGGTGTTGCTCATCTGCGTCGTCAATCGCAGTTCCCGGTTCCTGCTCGCCGCCGCCGGCTCGGGAATGCTGGGATACCTCCTGCTGCAGAACACCATCAACAACCGGCTGAGCGGATTCAGTTCGGCGCAAGGGGTTCCCACCTCGTGGTCGGGACGCCTGCACAATCTGCACACCTACTTCTGGCCGCAGCTCTTCTCCGGTTGGAACCCGGTACTCGGTGTGCGGCTCTCCGCGCGCGTGCCAGTGACGACCCAAGCGCGCCAGTACGTCTGGATCGAAAGCGGCTACACGTGGTTGCTGTGGGCCGGCGGCATCCCGCTGCTGCTCACGTTCTGCTATCTCCTCGCCCGCGTGCTGCGCACCGCCCGTTCAGTGGCAAAGGGACCGCCGGACGCCGTGACCGCGGTCGCCCGGACGCTGATGGTCGTCGTCGGCGTGATGACGGTCTTGATGCTGTTCGACCCGCACGTGACGTATCGCGGGTCCGCCGACGTCTTCTACATGTTGATGGCACTGCTGGGAGTAACGCGGCCCGCCAATAGCGCTTTCCCTTCGCGAGCACCTACCCCGGTCCAGCACCGGAGAGAGGACTGAGTCACGTGGATCTCGTCGACTCCCGTACCGCACCCCGGCGCGCCACGCGCTTCGGTGACCGCCCGTTGTTGGTCACCTACGCGCTCTGGATCGTGGTGATGACTGCAGCCGTCATCGGGCTTGCCGCGTTCCTCACGCTGCGCGAGACCAAGACCTACTCGGCCACGACTCGGGTGGTCGTCAATCCCCGAGTCTTCACGGGCGGCAGCCCTGCACAGCCACCAGACATGGGCACGGAGGCGGCGGTAGCAGCGTCGGCCGTGGTCAAGGCACGCGCCGCCGCCATCCTGAACGAGCCGGTCTCGGCGATTCGAAACATCAGCGTGAAATCGCCTGCTGACACGCAACTTTTGGACATCACCGCCACGTCCGCATCGGCGCAGGAAGCGCAGAGCCGATCCACCGCGATGGCGCAGGCCTACCTTCAGTACCTCGACGATCAGGGCGTCCACGTCCCGCACGCCACCTCGGTCAAGCCGCCGCTGGCAGGTCTTGTCCAGGCCTCCGTCATCAGTCCGGCGACGCTGCCGACACACCCGGCAAGCCCGAATCTCACTCTCAATCTCGTGGTCGCGGGGATTCTCGGGCTGGCCCTCGGCATCGCCACGGCCGTCACGCGTGACCGGCTCGACACGCACCTTCGCGGGATCGCCGACCTCACCGAGGTGACGAGGATGCCGGTGCTGGGCGCGGTACCCGCGGGCCGCAAGCGGTGGCGCTTACGCCGGCGCCACGGCTCGGCGAAGCCTCAGCCCGCCGAGGTCTACCGCTACCTGCGGGCGCGGGTACAGCAGACGCTGCTGCCTGACGGCGGGACGTTGCTCATGACCGGGGCAACCTCGAGAAGCGGGTGCACGACGACCGCCCTTCACCTCGCTCAGGCATTCGCCGCCGCCGGATCGAAGGTGGTGCTCGTCGGGGCGAATCTGCGCGACGATGCCGTTTCCAGGCGGCTCGGTATCGATCCCACGTTCGCCGGGCTCGCGACCGTGCTGTCGCAGCAAAGCAGCGTCGAGGACGCGCTCCTCGACACCGGGATCGACAACCTGCGCCTGCTGCCTGCCGGCGGTGTCGTGCCGGCCCCCGGCGATCTCTTGGCCGGAAGCGGGTTGCCCCGCGTCATGACCGAACTTCTGGCGACGGCGGACATCGTCCTCGTCGACGCACCGGCGATCCTTTCGTCGTCGGACCCGATGGCGCTGCTGCGAGTCACCGACGCCGCGCTGCTCGTCGTCGACGGTGCACACACGAGTTCCAAGCTCATCGCTCACGCCGCGGACGAGGTCCGCTGGGCGGGTGGTGTCGCCGTCGCGACCGTCGTGACGACGGGGGCGTGCCGCAGTCGCCGGTGGTACCTGGGTCACGTACCGAACGTTCCGATGCCGGTCCGGACCGCTCCCTTCCCGACGGAAAGGCCGGCCTTTTCTCGCGACTAAGGCCAACCCGGTAATTTGCCGCCGTGCCGTACAGATTGCCAATTCAGGCCCATGACGACGATCGATGAGGGCACACCACTACGGCGTAGCGCGGTTCGATTACACAGTGCTACCAGCGCCATCAGCCACTTGGCGGTTCGTCAGGAACTGACCACGTTCCGTTAGCAAGGAGCCCAGAAACCTCTCATTGAAATTTCATTTACCAGTTCTTAACCCAAGCGATGCTCTAGCTTGAATAACGACACCCTAGGAGGGTGATAGCCAGCTCGGGGGGGATGGCCGAATGGACTTTGAAACCCATCGAAGTCGCCGCGGCATGGGATCGAGCGGCATGGGATCGAATGGTCTCTTGCTGTCCACGGAAGCCGGGGCCGCCGGCGAAGGGCTCGCGGCGGGCTCCCTTCCTCACGGAAACGGCCGTGTCGTCACCGGCCTCGCCGAGCACGAAGGACCGCCGCCCTTCGACTGGGACGCCGCTGTCACGCTCCATGCGTCCGACGTCTGGAGGCGGGCACGGGCCGCCTGCCCCTCGCGCCGGGATGCGCTGGAGGTCTTTCAACTCGTATGGCTTCGGCTCGAGCTCGCGACGCGTGACGGCCAATCCCCCGAGCACCTCTCCGAGTGGCTCATGCAGGAAGTCGATCGCGAATGCTCGCCTTCCTCCTTCGGATCGGCAGACGTTGATGCAGCCCCCAAGGATGAGGTCACGCCTTCATGAGTTCAGACCGGACGAGGGCGGCGGCGCTGGTGCGTGCGGCGGCCGACGGAGATCAGGCTTCATGGGATGCGCTTGTCGCCGAGTACGGAGGACTCATCTGGGCGATCACCCGTTCCTATCGGCTGAGCGCTGCCGAGGCCGCGGACGTCAGCCAGACGACGTGGCTGAGGTTGTGCGAGAACATCGACCGGCTTCGCGATCCCGGCTCCGTCGGAAGCTGGCTGGCGACGACGGCCCGTCGCGAGAGCTTGAGCTGCCAATCCCGCAGCCGAGCCGTCTTGCTGGTGGAGGACATGACGCGCGTGGAGGAGGACGCGCAGGATGGCGACGCCGTTGATGCGGCCCTTTTGCGGCAAGAGGCGGCGGTGAGCGTCAGGGAAGCGCTCGATCAACTGCCCGGCCGCACCCGGCGCATGCTCACGCTGTTGATGCAGGATGAGCCGCCCAGCTATGAGGAAGTTGCAGCCCAACTGAACGTGCCGATCGGTAGCATCGGCCCGACGCGCGGGAGGGCCTTGCGTCGCCTCCGCCAGATAATGGAAGGTGGCATCGGAGACGCGGTCTCGACCAGCGGCTGAGTCGGATAGTCGGCATCGTGGCGCGAATTTAGGAGCGACTACCTGAATGACCGATACCCCGAACGACAGCGGCAGCGTCGACGGCGAACTGCAGCCCTGGCTGGCTCCGTCCGTCCCCGAGGACGCGTTGGACGAGGATCTACCGGCCGAGGTGGCCGCTGCAGCCAGGCGCGCGATCCGCGCGCGGCGCCCGGGTGTGACGGTCGCGGAGTTGCGTCATCGGCATGTCGAGTCTGATGGCACTGCCGTGTACTCCTTTCGCGCCGACGCCGACGAGCTCGAGTTACGGGTGTCGCACGGCGCAGGACGCTCGCGGCTGCACATCTCGTCGGTCGCCGGCCGTGCGGGAGAGGCGGAGGTGCTTCACGGCCCGGAGCCGACTCAGCTCGTCCTGGATGAGGCAGGTTCGGGCAGTCTCGAAATAGAAGACGGCCTCGTGAGCGTCGTCGTCAGCTACGTGTCCCATGATCGTGCGCCGGTCCAGACCTCGTGGATCCGCATTCCGTGAGCAGCGCTCGTATCTAACGCAATCTTCGCGACCTCTCTATAGGAACAGTCGGATTCCTGGAGGGCGCATGAGCGAGCAGCTGTTGGAACGATCGGCCGAGGAGAGGCGGCTGGACGGGACCTGCGAGCTGTACCTCGTCCGGCACGGCACGACGACGCTGAACGTGCAGAACCGCTACCGCGGCCGTCGCGATGTGCCCCTTGACGCCCAGGGATACCAGGATGCTGTGGACGCGGCTCGATGCCTGTCTCCCCGAGGGGTCAAGGCGGTCTACACCGGCCCGCTGCGCCGAACCATCGCGACCGCGCAGATCATCGCTGATGAGTCGCGCGTGCCGGATCTGCGCATCCTCCACGGTTTGAACAACGTCGACTACGGCGCTTGGGAGGGAATGACCGCCGACGAGGCATCCGTCTACGACCCCGTGGCGTTCGAGCTCTACCGGACCGATCCGGGCCGGTCGGTGTGCCCCTCGGGCGAGCGATTGCGCGATGCACAGGAGCGGATCCTCGAGGCGATGCGCCTCATGGGAGAACGCCACATCGGCGAGCCCATAGTCGCCGTGACCCATGCGGTGATGATCCGCCTGGTGTGCGCGCGGCTGAGCAACGCAACGGGCGAGCACTGGCGGATTCCGGTCGGTCGAGGTTCCTACAGCCGCTTCCTGTTCCGCGACGGGGAAATCACCCTGGCCGAGGCGCCGAAAGGTGACGACGTGGATTGACGGCTCTGCCGCTATGTTCTGCGGTATGCGACGCCGCGTCGGAGTTGTGAACTGATGGCTGCTGCATTGGAGCACTGGCTCCCGATCATGTTCGAGGACACCGCGCAGATCCTCGACATCGCCAAGGAAGCCGAAGCCGCCGGCTTCACCGGGGTCGCGCTCGCCGATCACGTGGCGATCCCCGTGGGCTTCACGTCGGTGCACCCGTCAGGCGAGAATCCCTTTACGCCGTCGAGTGAATTCGTCGATCCGATGACGACGGCGGCGGCGATCCTGGCCGTGACGACGCGCCTGCGGGTGATGACGTACGTCTACGTCGTCACGATGCGCGACCCGTGGTCGGTGGCGAAGGCTGCCGGCACCCTGTCGGTGCTGTCCGGCGGCCGCTTCGCGCTGGGCGTCGGCGCCGGATGGCTGCTCGAGGAGATCGCCCTGCTGGGCCACGACCCCGCGACACGCGGGAAGCGGATGGAACGCGATCTCGGCCTCATCCGCGAGCTCTTGCACACCGGGTCGGCGACGGCGCCGGGCGGTGGCGAGGTGGCGATGGCTCCCGTCCCGGCCGTTCCGCCGGCCATCCTGGTGGGCGGCAAGGCGCGGGCTGCCCTGCGCCGGGCCGCGCGGCACGACGGCTGGCTCGGCATGAACTACCCGCTCGATGAGGTGTGGACCTTGCTCGAGCAGCTGGCCGAGGAACGCGCGAGCGCGGGTGCGGCGCCTTACCCGTCGCAGCAGCCGCCGATGACGATGGTCATCCCTGAGGCGATGCCGTCACCAGACCTGCACGCCGAGCTCGCCGGGCGCGGCGTGACCGCGACCATCTCCATGCCCTGGTATCCGGGAGACCCCAGGACGGCCTCGCTCGACGCGAAGCGCGAGGCGCTCGCGGCCTGGGCCCTGCAGTACGGGCTGTAGGACCGCTCGGCCGCGGCTACCGCCCGTCCGGCGACGCGAGCGAGCTGGTCGCGCTCGGGTCAGCAGCCCGCACGGCGACGATGCATGAAGAGGTATTCCTCGTGCAATAGCTCGCGCGCCATATCCCCCGCCCCTCGACCGCCAAGCTACGACACCGAATCGTCGGGGGCTTCCATTCCGCGGGCACGACCCGAAATGCCGCCGCCCGGCAGCCCGGCGGTGTACACCATTTCACCCGAAACAAGTAGTTCGCTTCTTCAGTCCCGCGACGGCGGCACGATCGAGACATGTCCGCCAGACCCGCCTTCTTCAACCTGCTCCGCGTGCTCCTCGTGGCCTTGGTGGTGGCGGCGGCCATCTCGATGGCCTGGCCGGGTCGGGCGGCAACGGCCGGGGCTACCGATCTCTACGTCAGCCCCAGGGCTCGAATGGCAACGCGGGCACGACGGCGAGCGCTCCGCTCGCGACGATCCAAGCCGCGCTCGACGTCGCGAGGCCCGGCACGACCATTCATCTGGCGCCCGGCACGTATCGCGAAGAGCCGACGACGAAAGTCAACGGAACCGCGTCAGCACCCATTTCCATTGTGGGTACGGAATCCGGGCTCTCCACGGCAACGCGCTACCAGACCGTGCTTTCCGGCGGCGGCCGCATTCTCAACGTCAACAACAGCTACTACAACATTTCCGGTTTCACGATCGACGGCCAGCCCGGCCTGCATGGCGTGACCTGGCCGACGACGCTCGCGGCGGTCCGGCCGTTCAAGGACAGCATCCAGTAGCGCGTCTCCGACAGCCGCCTCATCTACCTCGGCTCGGCGGTCACGGCGATCGGCGTCAGCCACGTCCACATCGACAACATGTTCCTGCGCGGCGCCGGCGGCGAGTCATCCGGATGCACAACGACGCGAACCACAACGAGATCAGCAACTCGATGATCGAAGACTGTGGCCGGCTCGGCGAGGGCAACGACGTGTCGTCGTACAAGTACCACCACGGTGAGGGCATCTACCTCGGCACGAGCCCGAGCGACACGTCGCAGCCGATGGCCGCCGACGACGCGACCTCCTACGACGTCATCACCGGCAACCACATCGAGACGTTCGGGTCGGAGTGCGTCGACATCAAGGAAAACGCCCATGACAACGTGGTCTCCTCTAACCTCTGCGCGTTCGACGACGAACCCGCGACATTCGACGGCAGCAACCTCGAGATCCGCGGCTACAACAACACCGTCAGCAACAACCTGGTGAGCGCGAGCCGCGGCTACGGCCTGAAGCTCGGCACGGACACCCCGGCCTACAACGGGCACGGAAACGTCATCATTGCCAACAGTTTCAGCAGCGACGCGTCGGTCGCCGTGCTCAACAAGGTCAGCGGATCGCAGGGCCAGACGTGCGCGAACGGCTTCGCCGGCTCGCCCTATCTGCAGGGCTACGCGCTTCCCGGCCTCAAGTCGCCCTGCCCCAGCGCTTCGCCGACCCGGGCCCCGAGCCCCGCGCCGTCTCCGAGCCCCGTGCCCACGACCACGCCGTCGCCGTCGCCGAGTCCGGTGACCATCCCCGCCGGCCCCGGATCCCAGCAAACCTCCGCAGCTACGGGCGATATCGGCTTCGAGGCAGAGTCCGGAGCGCGGACCGGGTCGATGGCCCGTATCGCACGTGCCGACGCCGAGGCCGGCTGGTACCTCATCCAGAGCACCAAAGGTGCGGCGACCGCCACGTACACGTTCAGCGTCACCAAGCCCGGCCTCTACACCTTCGCCGCCCGCGTCATCGCTCCGACGACAAGCTCCGACTCGATCTACTACCGCTTCGACAGCGGCGTGACGAACAAGTGGGGCTTCAGCCAGCATCTGACGGCCTGGTCGTGGTTCGCCGCGCGCGGCACGGTATCCCTGTCCGCCGGCTCGCACACGCTCGTCGTCACCGGCCGGGAGCCGAACACGATGCTCGACGCCTTCCGCTTGCAGCCTGCGTCCTAGCTGCGCCGGTGTGCCTGGGTGGCGGGTCGGAAGAGCGGGCGGCGTTGGCCTTTCAGCGGGGGCCGTCCGTCGGGTGGGTGGAACCAGGGGGTGCGGTCTTTGTCGGTGCCGAAAGTGATGGTCCAGCCGCCTTCATGGCATTTGTGATGATGATGAAGGCAGAGCAGCAGCAGCTTGTCGGCGTTGGTGGGTCCGAGGTGTACCCAGTGGTCTTTGTGGTGGACTTCGCTCCAGGACGCGGGCCGGTCACAGCGGTGGAAGGTGCAGCCGCCGTCTCGGGCGACGATGAATCTGCGGAGCCCGGGTGGGGTGGAGCGGGTGGAGCGGCCGTAGTCGAGGATCTGGGACTGGCTGTTGTAGACGGCGGGGATGATGTTCGCATCGCAGGCCATTCTGCGGAGCGTGCCGGCGGGCAGGCGTTGGCCTTCCGGGGTGCCGCCGACCCCGATCCCGTCTTGCAGGGACTCATGCGACATGCCGAAGATGAGGGTGTGCCGTCCGGGACTTTGGCCGTTGCAGTCCTCGGCATGCGCGGTGGCGTGGCGGGCGAGTTGCACGAGGGCTTCGGCGCGGCGGTGGCCGGGGGATTCGGTCATCACGTCACTGTCGGGATCGGGTTTGCGGGTGAACGCGGCCAGCGCGGTCGAGACGATCAGCCCGGCTTCCGGGTCGAGCCAGCCGTCCAGGCGCCACATCCCGCCGATCGTTTCCGACAGGTTCAGATGCTGCGCCGCCCGTTTACGGGCGGCTTCCTCGTCGGAGGCTTCGGGTGCGGCGGCGGCGAGTAGTTCCGCGGCCAACGTTTTCAACTGTTCGACCGTCAGCCCGGCGGCATGGTCGGCCAGGAACCCTTCCAGGTCCAATGCCAGGTCATAGCCCAGGCCGCGGATCGTATTCGCGATGACCTGGGCATGATCCATCCCGAGCTGCCCGGCCTGCCACGTCTTGGCGGTCATCGGCATGGTGTCCGAAAGCGCCCGGCCGAGCCGGACCCGCCTGCCGGCCCAGGCCCCGCTCTCCCCGGACAGGTTCTTCACGTACTGCGAGGTGGACGCGGCCCCGTCCTCGGTGAAGGCGCCGGTGCGGTCGACCCGTTCGATCAGCCGGCACGTCAAAAGCTCACCCTGACGGACCGCGCCCAGGATCTCCGGCAGCACTTCGGCCGCCAAAACCCCGGAGGTGTCGGCGGTGACCGCGGCGGCGAGCTCGCCCGCAAGGGTGTGCAGCTGGGCTGCTTTCGCGGCGAACTCCGACTCGAACATGCATTCGATACTAGCACCGAGATGGCCCGCTCAGCGAGTTATCCACAGGCTTGGCGCCGTTTCCATTGCGACTTTTCAAGAGGCGAAGACGCTCGCTCGCGGGCCTCAGCTGGACCGCGATCGACAACTGGCGGATCCTCTGGCGTGTGACCCGGCGCGAGTCTGATGAGGTGGCACTGGACATTGTCATGGCCGTGCTTGTGGGCGGGCCTGTCGGGATTGCAGTGGCTTTCGCGGCAGCTAGCATTGGCTGGCTCACGGGACACGACTTTGGTGGCTTTGCCAGCTGGGTCGGTGTTGTCGCGGCCTTTATCGCCACGGGCTTCACCCTGGCTCGATTCGAGCGGACAGGTCGGCGCGCACGGCGAACGTGAGCCACCCAACGCCCACGTGTTGCCGCCACCCCCATGAACCACCGAGCGGACGCCTCCGCGGCGGTGTGACACCGACAGCTCGGCGATGTCGACCGCGGCAAACGCAGTCGGCGCGTCACCGGTCGCGGTGCTCGACTGCACGTAACAGCCCGCCTTGAAGTAGCAACCCTCGGCAGCCAACGCGTGCCGCACCTTGTGAACTCCGTTGTAGTAGACGTCCACGAAGCCGTCGCTCGCTACCACGCGAAGCCGGAAGTAGGTCCCGAGCCGGTAGTCGGCGTCGAGCACTCCGGCGATGTCGTCCTTGTAGCGCACGTAGAGCTTGCTGGCCTCCAGTTCGACCAGGATCAAATAGTCGGTGGTGCTGTGGATCTGGCCGCAGATGACCTGCGGCTTGACCACCGGCAGGCGCGTGACCCGCTGCCGTAACAACTCCATGACGTGCGTGCCCGAGGTGCTCGACCATGCCGCGCACCCGTAGGCACGTCGCTTCATCCCGCGAGGCGATCACGATCATCCAGGGATGGCGGAAGTCCTCCTCCGCCGTGGCGGCGCGCAGGGTCGGGATTGCACGCGAGCGCGAAGCCCCTTCCGGCCTGCTTGCCGGAGCCGAACTCGAGCTTGGTCAGCACCAGACCTTCAGTGGTTCCAGGCTGAACCGTCGATCGCACCACGACGGTGTGCTGCCCAGGCGAGCGGCGGATCGCGTCGGTAACGCTACGGGCGCCAGACGTGAAAGCACTCAAATCAAAGGACTTTCCGACGTTCGGCGTCGGCAGCGTCAGGAAGACGAACGACGGCTCGTCCGGCAGGTCGAGCGTGAAGCGCGCGTCCAGACCTTCCGCGCGCAGCTGGCAATAAGTCTTCCTCGGGTTTTGGGCAGCCTGAAGCGCCTGGGTGGGCAGACGTGACGACCCCCGAGCCCTGCCAAAATGCCTGCAGCGCAAGGCAAAGCTCAGTCACGCAGGTGCGTGTGTGGCGGCCCCGGTGGCGACTCATTCCGATACGCGGTCGACGGCAGCGTCGATGCGCCGAAGGACGCCAGTCAGCAGTGAAAGTGAAAGGTAGTTGGCGGATGGGGACTTCAGAGCGTGACTACGTCCTCAGGAACGTCGGTCCTGCCGTAGTCATCGTCGTACCGGACGATGTCGTCTTCATCAAAAGAGTGCCCATGCTGGACCTCGATGACAAACCCGACACGCCAGGTGCGACGCACGATGTTCACCGAAAGACTTACAGGGAGTCACTTGCGAGGACGGAACGTGACCACTCCACGCGTTCATTTCAGCGAGTCGGCGATGCGGTGCTTGGTGTCGGCGACCTCGTCGGCGGGGCCATGGAGAAGCACGACGACGTTGCCAACCCGCTCGACGTAGACCGGCTGCGAGGTCCCGCTCGAGTCCGTGACGGCCCCAATGATCGCCAAGCCGGTAGCTGACGCCGGGCCTACAACTCCGAAAGTTGCGGGCGGCTCGGAGCTGAAGAGCCTGCAACTGCGACCAACGCGTGCCGTCAGCGCCTGAGCGACGTCTCGCAGAAAGGCATCAGCCTGGCTGTCGGACGTGAAGACTGTCGCGACGATCTCCAGTGGTTCCTGCCGGCTGAGATCCCCGAGGTCGACTTGCTGTCCCGGGGCGTAACTGACGGCGGGAACCGTTCCACAGCTGGGAAGGAGATCGACGAAGGCAGTGGCGCTGTTCACGTCGTTCAGCGCAGTGGCGTGGTAAGCCTCCTGCAAGCGGGTGACCGCCTCCCTCGTGCCCAGGGGCTGACCGGGGTGCACTGATTGCGTCGGCGCCGATCGGACCACGACCGCAAGGCTTGCTGAGATGTCCTTGCCCACGGCAGTCAGCTTCGCCTGCCCGGCGCTGTTGGCGTGCAGGGTCCAGCCTGCGCTGGTCTGTTCGATCGAGGCGACACGCGGGTTCGACGAGGTGATGCTGGAAACGAGGTCGGAGTTGTCTTGCGACGTGATGTCAGGCGCAGCTGTCGGCGCCGCTGAACCGAGTCCGACGACGGTGACATCCACCTGATCACCGGCGAAGAGGATGGGTGCCCCCGACGACGACTGCAGGACCTGACGGCCGAGGAACGACGTGCCGTTGGGCACGATAACCGCTTGCGCAACGGGGTCCGTGGCCACGATGTGCGTTGATCCGACCGCGTGACCCGCCCGGTATCCGAGCGTCCAGGTACGTCCGATGTCCTGTCGCCCGCAACTCCACCGGAGCAGGAAGTTTCCGTTGCCGTCGGCCTTGATAGGCGAGCTGATGATCTGCTGATCGGCGGGGGTCGAGGCGAGCGACTGCGGTGTGCTGAAAGTGATGGAGCTCCCGGGGAGGGCCCCACTAGCGATAGTGGTGGCGATGCTGCCGTCGCAGGGGACTTTCCACTCGGCCGGCGCGCGGAGCGATTTCGTATCCCGTGTGCTGGAGCCACTGGCGGCCACAGCGATCCAGATACCCCCGCCCAGAGCGAGGGCGAGTAGCGCGGCCACCGCCGCGGGTCGCCGACGTGATCGCGGGCGAGGTGGGCTTCCATCGAGTGTCAGCTCGAAGGTCCGGATCCATCGCTCAAGCTCCGGCCGATCTTGCGGCCTTGTTTCGAGGAGCTGGGCGAGCTGATCAGCGACCGCGTCGCCGTGGGCAACGCCGGCGGCGGCAGCAGCAGCCCGCATTCGTTCGCGTGAAGGTCCAGCCCCGTCGAGATCCGGCGGATCACCGGTCAAAATCCAATGTCCGAGCGCGCCGAGCCCCCATGCGTCGACGGCGGATGTCTGCTTGCCGCTGGGACCGAGTACCTCCGGGGCCCTCCATTGATAGGTGCCGACTCCCTGAGTCATGTCATCGGCTTGCAGGGGGCGGGCGATTCCGAAGTCGAGCAGGACAGCATCTCGTTCCGCTGCGATCCGGACGTTCGAGGGTTTGACGTCGCGATGCACGATGCCGGCGGGGGTGGAGTCTTCGCGATGCCCGTGCAGGAAGGCCAGCGCCTGCCCGATCTGGGGAAGGTAGCGCAGGGCCGTCGCCTTGGACTCGACCGCCACGGCGTCCGTCAGCGGAACGCCATCGATCCATTCTGCGACCGAGTAGGCGACGTCGAAGTCCTCAGGGGATGCCGGCACTTCCGCCATGAGCGCAGGGCCGAGGAAGACTTCCAGATGCCGCATGAGATGCGGATGGGATAGGCCGACGAATGCGGATGCCCGATGCTCGAGCTCGGCGACCTCGGGGGAGCTCAGCTGGGTCAGCAACTTGAGCGCGACCACCCGGCCAGTTTCGACTTCGACGGCGCGGAATGTGAGTCCTTCTCCCCCAACCAGCGGCTGTTCGACGTCGACGGCGGTCACCTCGTACCGACGAGGATCTGCAACGGGCCCCGTGAAGAGGCTCCCCGATGTCGGTGCCATCGCTCAGGTCAGCAAACCGTGCAGCAAGACTGCTTCGACAACGGCGATCCTCTTGTCCGAGCGGTCGGGCATGGGGATGCCGCTGGCGAACATCCGTGCCCACAGTTCGTAGACAACTTCACGTGCCGAATTCGGGTGGTACCCCAACGCGTCGGCAACTTGACGATGGGTCGCGGGTTCATGTCGCCCGCGCCGTAGCGGTTCGACGTAGGCAGCGAGGACACGTCGTTGCGTCGTCGTCAGCTTGAGCTGGTATCGCTTGGTGAGCGGATCACTCATGCTGGGTTGCTCCACGATCTCCGCGCCGCGCACCCGTACGTGCAACTGCCAGTCCTTGTCGCCACGAACCAGTACGCGGAACTCTTGCGCCGGAGGCGAGAAACCCGCACCGACACCCACCGGCATCGGAGGCTGTCCGGCAACGCGTACCTCCGGAACGGGCCGGCCAGGATTCGCCGTCGTTTCAATGAAGACTCGCTGATTGGCGACGACGAACAGGCCGGCGACACGAGGGACTCCGGTGTCGGCAACCGGCGCAAACCCGAATCGGATATGGCAGCCGTCGCCGCGTCCGAACTTGACCACGTCGCCATCGTTGAGCACGGCGACTTCGGGCCCTTGCGGCGCGTCGAAAGTGACGGCGGCACGGCCGGGCGGGCGACGCGACTCTGCCATGGTCGTTGACGACGTCATTCCGCTTGAAACCAGCGATCCAGCTCGGCCGCAGACGGCATCGGCAAAGGATCCGCCTCCTCCGGCGCAGCCAAATAGACCGTCGTCAGCAGGTCATCGGCAGCCGCGACGAAAGACCACAGCCACAGATCGAGCTGCCCGTCACTGACGGACGGACTGAGCGGCACATGATGGTCGGCGAACACAGCAAGTTCGATCGCGCTGGAGCTGCTGGGCTCATCGAAGACGACGAAGCCTCGGGGCCACCTTTCGCGACAGTGCCATCGATTGAGCTGCACGTACAGGCAGGGCGCCCAATCTGCCGTGTAGAGGCAAACCAAGAAAGCCTTGAACGATAGTGCCGGGCCCTCGGAAACCGTCAAGCGAACGACGAGCGGCGGGATGCCGTCGCCGCCAAATGCCGCCACGAAGGCGCCATCGTCAGAAAGCTGGAACAACACATCATTGCGACGCAGCAAAGCCTCGACCCGGCCTTGCAGGTGCGCGCTCGCCGTCATGCTCAGTCCCCGAGCCGCGTGACTGCCGGGAGCGCCACGCGACTCCGGCTCACAGACAGCGGTGCCGGCACAACATGCAATGTGCTGGCGCGCCTTGAGCTTGCCAACCGGCAGCCCTGCCGGTTGGCAGCCGCTTGCACCACGGCGGTCCTGCCGGGGGGTGCCGCTAGTCGCCGGCCGCGCACGCGGCCTCGACCGGCGTGCCCGGGCGCGTTACCACGTAACGTGATTCGACTGCACACCATTAGCCGTCAGCCAGTGGTCGGGGCCATCGCCGGAAAAGCAGTAGCTGGCCGTTGAAGCATCTCCATCGGCGTTTGTATGCAACGTGAAGGTGTAGAACCCCCGAGGGTCGCGACTGTCGTTGCAAGTGATGGTCACCACGGCATCTGCGGCGAATCCCGTCAGAGAAATGGCGTACCGAAACCCCGCGGGAGCGGCGGGACCCCGACCCAATCTCAAAGTCGGCGTCGAACGAGGCGACGAGGGACCGACGCTTGATTGGCTGAAGGACGGAGACTTGGCCGCCGCCCCGGAGGCAGGTCCGGAGGAGCAAGACACGACGAGACCACCGGCGGCCAGCGCTATGAAAGCTCGTGAGAATCGTTGGGTGCGGGGAGCCTTCAGGCCCTGCATCGTTCCCCCTCGGTGGCTACGCCGCGCGACAAAGTCCCCTGGGGGAATCCCTGCATGTCTTCCCCCGGGGTTGGGCATTGAGAGTGAACTGACAGGTGCATCGTGCCTCGCAGAGCATGACTACCGAGATGGCTGGACAGGATCGAGTCGTCAGGGGGTGAACTTCAGCGCCTCGGCCAGGCCGCCTGATTCACGCTGCCAGATCCCGTTGGGAAGCCGGTCCCAGACCTGGTTGTCCCGGAATCCTCCGGCTGCGTCCCAGTTCATTTCACTTACCCGAAAACGGTCAGGGCTCATCACTTGCTCGACCACCATGACGTGCCCCGGATCGCTGGTCGTTCCGGCGCCATAGGAAACGACCGCCCCCAGGGTCGGAGGGAGTCCTGGGTCATGGCCCATGGCACCACCGTTGCCAACTGGGATGGACAGGCCAAGCTGAGCTCGGCGATAGGCAACCCACGATGTGCAATTGTTGGCCGCCTTTCCCCACTGATCCGCCTGCCCATTCGCGGGTGCTCCCTGGGCCCAGTCGGCGGTACTGGGATGCAAGCCAGCCCCAGCCCGGTAGCCCTGTAGGCCACCCGATGGCGGAGCGAGCGTCCCGGTCGTCGCGCCCGCGCTCGAACCACCGGGAGAGGTCGACGGCGACGACGAGCCTGCCGCCAGCCGCGCCGCGGCCCCGACTGCCGCGGCGCCGACACCCGCGCTGACCGCAGCGGTGTGCGAGATCGCCGCACCAGAACCCCCGGCTGCCGAGCTTGCCCGTGCTTGCTCAGCCGCGTTGTTGATGGCGGAGGTGCCGAGCCCGGCAACGGACTGGGCCGCCGCCAGCAGCGCCGGCCGATGCTGCTGATGCCACCAGCCCGCAAAGTCACGAGCGTCCTGCCCCTGCCAGACGCCTTCGGCTTGACTTACCAGCGCGGAAATGGCCTGCACGATTCCCTCCAGGTGCTGCGCCTGCGCCTTCAACGCAGCGCCATGCGCCTGGACCGACTCGACGTCGAGACCTTCGATGGCAACCATTTGCCGTCCTCCCATCGAGTCCAAGTCGGCGCGCAGCATCGGTAGCTGAACGTCGCCGAGATCCGCCATCCCGAGAGGCGGCGGAGCCAATGCTAGGGCGCAGCAGCCCAAGAAGCAGCGCTGATCGAGCGATTCAGCTTGGGGAGAACTCCCCATTCTCAACTGAACGGCAACGATTTAGCCTCGCGCTGAGCTGGGGCAGGTCGGATTCGCCGAGCAGGGGGTAGCGCCTTTCCCGACTCCAGCCGCCCAAGATCACGCAGAAAATCTCGACAACGGGCCACAAAGCACCACCCGATGCGAGACAGTGTCATGCGGTCGGCAACTGTTTTATGACCGCCCATTAGCAGAAAAAAGGGTAGGTAGTCGTGGGGGACGAGGTCGCACCCGAGTGTCCGATGTGCGGGCAACGGGTCCATGTCAGGGTGCCTCAGTGCGCCCACTGCGGGTACTCGTGGCAGAGCATCGAGGAAGGGCCGGCCGCTGAGCTGCCGGCCTATCGCCCGGCCGGCAGCGCACCACACCTTGATAACGCACCTGACGACCGCCTGGATCCCGACGTCGAAAGAACGACCCTCCGCCCGATCTCCCGTCCGATCGTGCCCGCCGCTGTCGCAGCGCCTGTGCCGCCTCCGACGGCGAGCTTCGGATCGCCCGCAACACTCGGCGGGGAGCCGGCCGCACCCGCTGCGGCGCCCCTCACGTCACCAGCACCCCCCCTGCCTTCGAGACCCGCAGCGCCGCGGCTCCTAGCCATGGTTCCCAACGAGCTGCTCATCGTGATCGGGGCCCTTGTCACCATGGGCGTCTACACGCTGTTCGAGGGATTGCGCCCCCTCCCCGATATCGCGAAGGCGCTCGGCAGCCCGTATTTCGGTCAACTTGCTTGGGTGCTGCTTCTCCTTCTGCTGATCATCGCAGCGTTCGGCGCGGCGTGCCTGGCGGTTGCCTACCTCCTGTTCAAGGCAGATCGGGTTGGTCGGGGTCTGGCCGTGGCGCTCGCCCTCGCCCTGGTCATCGGCGCCCTCTCGGGCTCCGGTGCCGACACGACCAGTGGCGGAAGTGGCAGTGGGTCGTGGCGGGCTGTGATCCTTCTCGGCTCGGCGATTGCCTGCGCCCTGCTATGGCTCCCGCAGAGTGTGCGTGACCACTTCGCTCAATCCAGGACGCGTGACGGCGATCGTCCCGCACCGGTGGTCATCGCTCAGGTCCTGCTCGCCGTGAACGGCGGTCTTGTCGGTCTGATCGCTCTCCTGTATCTCCTGCTCGGCAAGTTCGACGGCAAGTACTACGTCGTCGGGCTGTTCATGCTGCTGCTTGCGGTGGGCTTCGTGGTCTCCTACAAGCTGGTGGGCGACGCCGAGCACAGCGCACCGATCGTTGCAGCAGCCGTCAGCCTCATCACCATCGTCCTTCAGCTGATCGGTGGCGCGCATTCCCTCGGATTCTTCATCGGCATCGGGTTGGACATCACGATCGTGGCGACGCTTTGGCTCAACCGTGAAGCCGTGACATTCTTTGGGCGAAGCCCGTCATGGCTGAGTCAGACCGGGTCCTAATGGCGTCAACTCAAATCGCATATACATATTTGTCATCCCGGTCCGCCGGCCGGGCCGTGCCGCTAGGATTCAGTCTGCTTTTGCCTTCTCTGCCTGACGGGTCGGCTGCAATTTCGAATGCTCAACGGAAGGCTGTCAAATCTCAAGCGCTGGCAGGAGCCGTTCCATGTTGACGGTCCTGGCGTCCGCGGTGACCAACGTCGGGGTTCTGAGAGAGGTCAACGAAGACGCCGTGCTGACTTCGTCGACACTGTGCGCGGTGGCTGACGGGATGGGCGGTCACGCGGCCGGCGACGTTGCGAGCTCGATCGCGGTCGAGGTGCTGGGCCGGCTGGCCGATGTCGAATCGCTTACGTCGGAGCAGATCATGGGCGCCCTGTCGCTCGCGAATGACACCATTCTCGCTAACGCGGCGACGGAGTCCAGCCGAATCGGGATGGGGACGACAGTCGCCGGCCTGGCCGTGGTCCAGCTGTCTGGTGGTGCTCACTGGCTCGTTTTCAACATCGGAGACTCACGCGTTTACCGCTACGCACATGGCGCATTGCAACAGTTGACGGTCGATCATTCCGAGGTGGAAGAGATGGTCGCGTCTGGAGCACTCAGCCCAGCCGACGCCCGCGTGCATCCCCGCCGGAACGTCGTGACGCGCTGCTTGGGAAGTCTCCCGTCGCCCAGTCCGGATCTCTGGGTTTTCCCGCCTGAGGACGGGGAGCGCTTCCTCATCTGTTCAGACGGGCTGACGAACGAGGTGCCCGACTCGACCATTGATTTCGTGCTTGCGACGGAAGCCACCCCACACGACGCTGCCGAGGCACTCGTTCGCCGCGCCCTCGCCGCTGGTGGGCGGGACAACGTCTCGGTCATCGTTGTCGACCATTCACCCGGCCTCGCTCCAGAGCCGGTCGATGAAACCACGGCCCCGCGGTTGCGCCGCATCGGGAGCGATTGAGTTGGTTCAGTCGCCGCTTGCTGAAATCACCTACGTACCCGGCCCCTTCGTCTGCCTCGCCGGAGAGCGAACCTGGCTGTTGGCGGAAATTCCTGCGAATCATGAGGTTGTCCTCGCCTGCTGGGGACTCATACGAAGAGACGCCGACCCCGACGAGATCCTCGGCGCCATCCTGGAGGCCGGCTTCCGGGTTGTCAGCGACTTCGCCCTGGCCAGCGTCCGGGAAGGTGTGCTCAGGGTGATCCTGCGCGGTCAGTCGCGCGGTATCTGGACCCAGCCAGGCGGTGCCAACTTTGAGATGACCTCGGAGTACGCCCCAACCTGGCGCGAACATGTGGCTCCCGCTTCGGCGGGAGCCTTGTCCCTTGTCCAGGGGAGCCAGGACCAGGAAGACGTCGAATTGCCGCTGCGCAGCGGTGTCGTCCTGGCCGGACGGTTGAGCATTCCCGCTCAGCCGAGCGACGCTTCGAAACCCGGACGAGAGACAGTGGACGTCCACTTCGCTCCGCCGAGCCGAAGCGACGGCGGAAACTTCTTCGATCTCGCGGCACCGTCGCCGCTACCGCCCGCACCCGAAACGCCGCCCCTGCCCGAAACGCCGCCCGCACCCGAAACCCCGTCCCTTCCCGAAACGCCGCCAGCACCCGAAACGCCGCAGGAGCCGCTCGCCCAGGCTGACGATCCGCTGGCCGCGGAAGAGTCGGAAGATGCACTTGCCGACGACTACGACCATCTCTTCGGCGCCACGCAAGGCCCGGTGACGGAGCGGGGCGACGACGAGCCGACCCCCGTAGCGGGTCCTGCCACATCGCCCGGCGAGGCTGAACCTCACCCGATGACCCGGCTTCCAACGCAGGCGCCGAGAGCGGACTCCTACTCGACTCTCCTTCCTGACGACACCCTGCTTCCACAGACCGACGACAGCTCCGATCTCATCGACGAACTGCCCTGGAAGCGTCAGTCATCTCCAGCTCCCGCTCCGCCGCAAGCCGCCTCCCCCGTCGCCGAGCCAGCGGTCCCGGCGGCCGCCCGACCGACCTTGAATTTCGATCCGGAAGACATCGGCGAAGAGCTCAGCGAGAACACCATCAGTCGAGCTCAGCTCCTGGCAGCGCAAGCGCCCACGGGCGTGCAAGAAGTGGGCCCGATCGTCTTGGCTGCCCGCTGCCCGGCAGGACACCTGAGCCCAGCCCACGCCGGCAATTGTCGAGTATGCCGACAGACCATGCCGACCCAGGAACCCACGAGGGTCCCGCGACCCGCACTCGGTGTACTGAGGTTCAGCACCGGCGACGTCGTGTCACTCGACAAGGGCGTTCTCATGGGGAGAGCCCCTCAAGCGCCCGCGGAAGAGGGACGAGATCGGCCGCACGTGATGCAGTTGCCCAGCCGCGACAAGGACATCTCGCGCACACACGCTCAGGTTCTCCTGGACGGATGGCTGGTCTTTGTCGAGGATCTCGAGTCGACCAATGGCACTGTCGTCACGCTTCCCGGTCAACCACCCACACAGTTGCGCCCCCGCGATCCACAGCTGATCGAGCCGGGAACTGTGGTGGCGTTGACAGATGACGTCACCTTCACCTTCGAGGTGGAAGCGTGAAACGGCCGTTGTCCGAAGCGATTCCGGAGATCTCTGGTCTGAGCTACCTCGAACCACTCGGCTCTGGGGGATACAGCGATGTTTACCTGTACGAGCAAGAGATGCCGCGACGCAAGGTCGCCGTCAAGGTGCTCCGCGTCGGCAATCTCGATGATGGGGTTCGTCGGCAATTCGTAGCCGAAGCAAACGCGATGGCCGCGTTGGCCGACCATCCCAACATCGTCCCGGTCTTCTCTGCCGGCGAAACCGACGATGGCCGTCCATTCCTGCTCATGAGCTACTACTCGCGCCCGAACCTGAGTGTGCGGGCGGCGCAAGGTGGACTGCCTGTCGCCGAGGTCATCCGCATCGGCATACAGATCGCCAGCGCGGTGGAAACCGCCCACAGGGCGGGCATCTTGCACCGGGACATCAAGCCGGCGAACATTCTCACCAGCCAGTACGGGGCGCCTGGGCTTACCGATTTCGGTATCGCTGCTCAACTCGCCTCCGCTGAGGCGGAAGAGGAGGACGGCGGCGTCTCAGTTCCCTGGGCACCGCCCGAGGTCCTTTACGGCACGGCATCGGCGAGCGTCCGCTCCGACGTCTACTCGCTCGGCGCAACGCTGTGGCACTTGCTCGTCGGGCGTTCTCCGTTCGAGGTCCCCCGCGGGGACAACAAGGCCTACGCGCTCATGCGCAGGATCAGGGACACCCCGCCGCCCCCAACCGGCCGCGCCGAAGTCCCCACCACGTTTGAGCGGCTTCTTCAGCAGGCCATGGCGAAGGATCCAAGCGCTCGGCCGGAGTCCGCGATTGCCTTAGCTCGGTCCCTCCTCGCGGTCGAGCAGGAGCTTCGCCTTCCGCGCACTGACATCGTGGTCCTGGCAGAGGAGCAGACGCAAGCTGTTCGCCGCGTAATCGGGGGCGGGGAAGAGGCGCCGACCTCAGTCCGAACCCCGCAGCGCGTACCCCTCGTTCCCCCGCCCAGCCCACCGGGCTCGAGGCGGCAGTTCGTCCAACCGCCGCCACCGAAAGCTCCCGATGGTCGAGCTCCTTCCCCGGCGGCCGAGGCGACTTCGGCTGGCTCGGCGGCGCGATCGGTCGACCGCGCCGCAGCACACAAGCGAGAGCTGCCGTCAACCATCCGCAAGCCGGTGTCGCCCGAAATACCTCAGGGCGGCGTAGTAGCCGAGGCAGCCGGAGAAACCCACCGGGGCGCGCGACGCTACCTCGTCGTAGCAGCCGCTGCCGTCGTGATCGCGACGAGCATCGCCGTCGGAGTAGCACTGTCATCCGGGAGCAAGCCCAAGGCTCACGCGCTAGCGAGCACCTCGCAGACGACGCCCCCGCAGGACGCCGGCATTGCGGGAGAAGCGATTCCGCCTGGCACACCGCAGATCACAGCCACCCGGACAAGCGCTGGCGCAGTCCAGTTCGGCTGGACCTACGACGCCTCATTGGCCAGCGACACCTTCAGGTGGAGAACCTCCGACAATGCTCGTCACGGTGTCACGCAACACAACTCACTGACGCTGTCCGCCCCCGCGGGGACGCCTGTCTGCCTGCAGATCAAAGTGATGCGTGCGGACGGCAGCAATGCTGCTGTCGATTGGTCGGCCGCGAAGTGCAGCCCATGATGCCCGTCTCCGCCGCGGCTCTGCCCGCTGCAACGATCGATTTCTGCGGTGAGAGATACGTCGTCGTCCCGTCGCGGCCTTTCACCATCGGTAGGGACGGCGACCTCACGGTGGACGACAACCCCTACCTGCATCGCAAGTTCCTGCAGCTTGCCGACCAGGACTCGCTGTGGGTGCTCAGCAATCTCGGCACCCAGCTCACCGCCACCATCGCCGACGAGCACGGCACGATGCAGGCTTGGCTGGCCCCGGGCGCGAGACTTCCGCTGGTCTTCAGCCGAAACATTGTCTGGTTCACCGCAGGTCCCACGACCTACGAGTTCGAGGTGCAGCTCGAGGCCGCGCCGTACACCCCTGCGCTCGCCGAGCAGAGTGACACCGGAATCACGACCGTCGGGCCGGTTTCCTTGACGCCGGACCAGAGACTCCTTGTCATCGCCTTGTGCGAGCAGCCCCTGAGGCGCGGCGAGCGCGGGGCATCCACGGTGCCGACATCCGCCGAAGCAGCCGCGCGTCTCGGATGGCCGATCACCAAGTTCAACCGCAAGCTGGACAACGTCTGCCAGCGACTGACTCAAGTCGGGGTCCGGGGGCTACACGGAGGACCGGAGCGCCTGGCCGTCAATCGTCGCGCCAGGTTGGTGGAGTTCGCACTCGCTACCCGGCTCGTGCATCGTGACGATCTGAGCCTCCTCGACCGGACGGAGGCCCCATGATTGGCGAACGCGTAGCACGGTCGTCGCCTCGCAATTCTCTTTACAGGCGGGGAGTTCTCCCCATCGCCGACTGGAGCGGCAACTGACACGCTGCCAAAAGGACGACGAGTCACCAGTTGGCCGTACCTGTTTTTTTCAGGTTAGATGTTCCGGGGGATGCATTGGGGTTTCTGAAGCGCCATCAGACGGCGCTTGCGTCAACTGCGGCTCTGGCAGTGGGGGCTTCCACCCTCGTGGCGTTCGCCCTGACGTCGAACGGATACCCCGTTCAACACGTGAATCTCCACGACGGCGGGATCTGGGTCACGAACAACGCTCAAGACCTTTTCGGACGTGTGAACAAACCGGCGGGCGCGCTCGACGGGGCGTTCAACCCGCCCGGCGGTGCGCGCGAAACCTCCACGCTTGACGTGTCGCAAGACGGTGCAGCCGTGATCGCGCGAGACAACACGCAGGGCAAGCTTTTCCCGGTCGATGTGAATCGCGCCGTCGTGCTCACCAACCAAGCCATTCCCGTGCCTTCAAACGACGACGTGCAGATCACCGGCGGCAGCTTGGCGATCCTCGATCCCTCCACCGGGAAGCTGTGGGCCCAGCGAGTGGACACGGACACCGGAGTCACTTCACTCAGCGCAGTAGCGCCCACCAGCGCGACGGCTATCGCCACGTTGCCCCGGTCGAGTGGAAAGCCGGCGCTCACCGTCGCTCAAGACGGCACGGTCTACGCCGCCTCCACCAACGGCACTGTGGTAACCCTGAGCCCAGCAGGGGCCGGTTTTGCCAAGCCGGTGCGAACCCGGCTCGCCACAGCGTTCCAGAGCATCCGCATCACGGCGGTCGGATCAACCCTCGTGGCGTTCGACAGCAACACCGGCTCCATTGCCACATCTACCGGAGCCACCTTCTCGCTTAAAGGCAGCTTCGTCGCCGGCACGCTACAGCAGCCCGGGCCTCAATCGACGGCGGTGGTGCTCGCCAGCGACCGAAGGCTCGTTTCCGTCGCCCTGTCTTCCGGCAAGGTCACTACCCTGTCGGGCGACGGCACAGGCACCCCCGCAGCCCCTGTCGTTCTCGGCGGATGCGTCTACGCCGCGTGGGCGGGGCGGCCCGGAGCCTACGCTCGAGGGTGCGCGAATTCGGCCGCCGTCAAGACACGCCTCGGCGGAGGCGATCCCAACCTGACCCGGCCTGTCTTCCGGCTGAATCGCAAAAGCATCGTCTTGAACGATGTCGCGAACGGCGCGGTCTGGGACGTGGACAACCACCTGAAGGTCGATGACTGGTCTGCTGTCAAGCCGCCACCGATTCAGAGCAACAGCAACAAAACCAAGAACAACGACATCAGCCTCAACACGCAGAATCAGAAGCCGAACGTCAAGCCGATTCAGCTTGGCGCACGCCCGGGCCGCACGACTGTCTTGCACGTGCTGGATAACGACTCCGACCCGGCCGGCAACATTCTTTCGGTCATTGGAGTCAGCGCCGCAAGCAATCCGGCTGACACCCTCGCGATCGCGCCCGATGGCCAGAGCGTGGTCATCTCGATGGCACCCGGCAGCGGTGACACCACGTTCACCTATACCGTCGATGACGGCAAAGGCCCTGCTGTCATTGGGGATGTGACCGTTCAGGCCCGCGGCCCATCCGACGAGGACCCGCCCAAGCTGCGCGTCGGCTTCCACGATTCTGTCTGGAACGTTGCTTCAGGTGGTCATCTGTCCGTCCCCGTGCTCGCTGACTGGCGTGACTATGACGGCGACCCGGTAGCCCTCACCGACGCCACCGCCTCGAGCGGCTCGGTCACGACGAGCCCGGACGGAAGGCTGTTCTTCAGCGCTCCTGTCGCCGGCGGCCCGCAGACCATCACTTATCACGTGTCGGACGGGCTCAGCCCGGCGGTCCCGCACAGCTTTACGGTCAATGTCAGCGGTCCGGCGGAAACCAAGACGGTCGCCGCCATCGCGCAACCCGATGTCGGGCAGGGCCAGGTGGGCCAGCCGATCGAGCTGCACCCGCTGGACAACGATCTTCCCGGATCCGACCCGGGCTCGCCGTCAGCACAGTTGGCCCTGGCCGGCCCCGTGGCAGCGCCCGAAGGTCTCAAGGTCGACACCGATGTGAGGCTCGGCCGTGTCACGGTGACGGCGTCGCACCCGGGCGAATTCCTGCTCACGTACCAGGCAGCCTTCGGCAATGCCCCGTTCGCCACCGGGAAGATTCGCATCAACGTCAAACCCGCATCGACGACCACCCTGCCCCCGGTAGCCATGCCCGACACAGCTGTCGTGCACGGGCAAGCGCCTTTGATCCTCGATGTCTTGGCCAATGACTATGACCCGGCGGGCAAGGTGCTGGCCGTCCAGTCAGCAACTGCAGTCGCGAACAACGGTCAGTTGCAGCTCGCTGTCCTTTCCGGTCATTGGCTTCGTATCAAGGCGCTCTCCTCATCGCTTGGCGCGTTGCCACTCCTGGTGCGCTACACCGTGACGGACGGCATCAGCAGCGCCACCGGTGAAGTCTTGGTACGGCAGCTCCCCGCGGTTGCTACGGATACGCCTGTCCCGCAGGACGACTTCGCCACTGTGCGGGTCGGGGATTCCGCTGCGGTACCCGTGCTCGACAACGACACGGACCCGGGTGGCGATCCCATCTCACTAGCGACGAGAGTCACCGGAGCGAGCCAGGGGCAGCTCGTCGTTACCGGTCCAGACGGCACTACCGGGGCCAAGTGGGGCAGCGCATACGTCACGGGAAACCTGGTGCGCTACGTTGCGCCTTCCAGCGTCAACACAACGCAGACCGTGCTGGTCGACTATGTGGCGCAAGACCCCGCCGGTGATCAGGCGACCGGGCACCTGCATGTCACCGTGACTCCGGCTCCGACCCCGGCCAACCCGGACCACAACCCGCAGCCCGCGGATATCGAGGCCCGGGTGGTCGCCGGTGACACCATCACCCTTCCGGTAACGACCTCCGGGGTAGATCCGGACGGCGATTCAGTGACCGTTACCGGGATCGCTTCCGCGCCGACCCTGGGTCGCGTCGCCGGCATCGGCATGCACTCGCTGACGTATCTGGCGTACCCGACCAGCAGCGGGACCGATCAGTTCACCTACGTGGTCTCTGACCGGTACGGCAAGACCGGCTCGGCGACCGTCCGTATCGCCGTCGTCCCAGCCGGCGACCCGCAACCGCCTGTGGCGGTCGACGACACGATCGTGGCCAGCCCTGGAACTCGGTTGAGCGTCGACGTCTTGTCGAACGACTTGGTGGCACCGGACGACAACGTGAAGATCCAGCCGCTGAGCACCAGCAACTCACAACTGCCGGCAGGAACCGTCCTGGTCTCGCCGCAAGGTCCGATTGAGGTCACTGCCCCGCAGCTCACCGGGAAGCCCGTCGTCGTGCTCTACGGGGTCACTGACGGACTCGGCACGCCGGCTGTCGGGACACTGACGGTGCGCAGTGAAGCGCAGCATGACATCCCGCCCGTGGCCCTGGATACCGACGCGAAGCCGGGTCCCAAGGCCACTGCCGTCACGGTCGACGTCCTGGCGAAGGCCGTCGACCCCGACGGCCCGTCCGACCAGCTCGTCGTCAGCCATGTCTTCGCTCCCGGGGCGACGGTGACCACCGACGGGAAAGTGAGGATCCCGGTCCTCGACCATCCCCAAACCGTCGCGTACGAAATCAAGGACGCCGGCGGTGCAACGGCGGCCGCGGTAATCCACGTCCCGGGTGTCGGTTCCGGGGCCCCGTACACCAAACCCGGGGCTTCGATCTCCATCGACAAGGGCGCTACCAAGACCGTGCCCCTGGCGGATCTCGTGATTGACCCCGCCGGCAAACCTGTACGACTCACGATCACCAGCCACATCTGGGCAAGCCCGGCAAGCGGCCTGGCGGTACGCAATTCCGGTAAGGACCAGCTCGTCCTCACCGGCCGTCCCGGATATGTAGGCCCGGCCGCGATCACGTTTGAAGTCACCGATGGAAACTCATTGACCGACCCCAGCGGGCAGACCGCGGTCCTTACGGTTCCCGTGCAGGTGGGCCCGCCGACTCCGGTGCTGCGCTGCCCCGAAAGCCCGCTGACGGTCACAACGGGAGGCCCTGCAGTAGCGGTCGATATCCCCTCGGTCTGCCACGTCTGGACGCCAACCGCACAGGAGCGAAGCCAGCTTCGTTTCTCCGGCTCGTGGCAAGGCGGCTCAGACGGCCTCGCCGTCGGCGGATCCGGGACCTCGACGCTGAGTGTCACGGCGGCAGGCGGCGCGACGCCGGGCAGGACTGCAGTCCTGGTGGTGAAAGCAGACGGCACGGACGCCACGCCTTCGACACTCCAATTCAGGGTGCAGGAGGCGGCACCACCGTCATTCACCCCGGTCACCATCGACGGCGTCAAAGCCGGCAGCACGGCGACAGTCGATCTGAAGGGATACGTGTCGTCACCGTTACGCGACGCGGTGGTCAGCGTCCTGCACGTGACGGCGAACGGCAGCAACGCGACCGCCTCCTTCCAGGGATCCACGGTCACGATCACGCCGGCCGCGAACGCCCACGGGACCATGACGTTCCCGGTGCTCGTCAGCGATTCCACCAACTCCTCGCTTGCGAGCCGGCAGGTGACCGGTCAGATCACGCTGCACGTACTGGGGAAGCCGGATCCGCCAGGCACCCCGCAGGTTGGCCGCACTGTGCTGAGCCGCTCGGTCGAGCTCTCCTGGACGACGCCCGCCAACAACGGTGCGCCGATCGACCGGTACGAAGTCAATTACGGCTCGAGCACGCAGACGTGCTCGGCATCCCCATGCCTGATCACGGGATTGCACAACGGCAGCACGTACACCTTCACCGTCCGCGCGCACAACCTCGTCGATTGGAGCGACCCCAGCGGGTCCTCGGCAACGGCAAAGCCTGACACCGTGCCGGGCGCCGTTTCAGGACTGAAAACGAGCAATCCCCAGGACGGTTCACTGGAGCTGAGCTGGAATCCCGCGACGAACGAGGGCAGTCCTCTGACGTCCTACGACATCGTTTGGGACAACGGCGGTCATTCGACAGCCGCAGGAACGGCAACAAGCGCACCGATCAGCGGCCTGGATAACGACCACACCTACACGTTCACCGTCACGCCGATCAACGCGCAGGGGCGTGGCATACCGCAGCCCGTCCCCGGTGAGTCGGCCGGTGCCCCCGCTAAACCCTCGACTCCAACGTTCGTAGCATCGACGGACTCTGCGGCGACCCGCGCGGTTACGGTCTCGTGGACGCCCGACGACCCGAACGGCCCGGCCCCAACCTCGTACACCGTCACGCGTACCGGCGGCTCGGGCACCAAGACGGTTTGTACCGGCATCACGGCGGCAACCTCGTGCCCCGACGACGGCCTACCGAACGACGGGACGATCTACCAGTACACCGTTATCGCAGCCAACGCCGCCACCGGTCCCGGGCATACCTCACCATCCAGTGATCCCGTGCAAATGGAAGCCACGGCAACTCCCGGAACCCCGCAGAACTTCACGGCGACTGCGACCGGGCAAGACGGCGGCGCGACGTTGACATTCGACGCGCCTCCGTCCTATGGCGCCAGTTCCACGGTCAACTGCACCATCAGCGGTGGAGGAAGTTGCGGATCGTGGCCGATGCCGACCGCGGGCCAGTCGGGAGTCACCGAACCCATCAGCGGCCTCACCAACGGTCAGGCAACCACCATCCTGTTGCAGGATTGCAACGGCAGTCACGGAAGCGACGCCTTTGCGGGTAGCGCATGCGGCGGATCGGCTTCTGCCACCGTGACCACGTACGGGCCTTTCCAGCAGCCCACCATCACGCACAGCGTGAGCGGTCAGACCGTCACCTTCACCGTTAGTGCCAACTCGAACGGAAGGCCTGCAACCGTTGATGTCTCGACGAGTGCGGGTCAACACCAGACCTTCGGGGTGAACGGCGGCGGTTCGTGGAACGTCTCGGACACCATCCCGTGGAGCAGCTCCGACACCCTGACCGCCACCATTTCCGATCCGGGCCGCGCATCTGCGTCGCAAAGCGATACGGGCAGCACCGGCGCGGCACCACCGCCGCCTCAACAAATCTCCATCAGCTGGGGCGGGTCGGCACCGGCATCCTATTGCGGCGGCGATTCCTCCTGTCATTACATCAATCTCAGTAGTACCGGGTTTGCGCCGAATACCACCTACACCGTCTACTGGTACGACGATGCTCCAGACAACGGCGTTTGGTGGCACCAATCGATCACCTTCAATTCCAGTGGTCAAGGGTCGGCCTCGAGATGGTTCGGGTATGGATCGCAGAATTACCATGTATGGGCAAAGATCAACGGCGCCACGTCTAACACAATTAATTCTTACGGCCATACGGGTTAGGTGGAATATGACTGCTACACAAGAACAGATGTCCTGGTTCGCCCAGACGTTCAACCGCTTGGCGGACAATGTCGGGGTCGCGGTGCTCGGCAAGCACCACGTTGTGCGGCTCGCGCTGACCTGCCTGCTGTCCGAGGGTCACCTGCTCCTCGAGGACTACCCGGGCACCGGCAAGACCAGCTCGCGAAGGCGCTCGCGAACACGGTCCAGGGCACGCACAACCGCATCCAGTTCACGCCCGATCTGCTGCCCTCGGACGTCACCGGCGTGACGATCTACGACCAGACGCAGCCGGGACTTCGAGTTCCATCCGCGGTCCCATCTTCGCCACCATCGTGCTCGCCGACGAGATCAACCGGGCCTCGCCGAAGACCCAGTCGGCGCTGCTCGAGGTCATGGAGGAGGGCCGCGTCACCATCGACGGCGTCGCGCATGCCGTCGGCGGCCTTTCATGGTCATCGCCACCCAGAACCCCATCGAGCAGGCCGGCACCTATCGGCTGCCGGAGGCTCAGCTCGACCGGTTCCTGATGAAGACGAATCTCGGCTATCCCGACCACGAGGCGACCGTCGCGCTGCTGTCTCGTCGTGGCCGAGCGTCGCGACCGCACCGCCGCGGTGCAGCCCATCATCACGGCCAATGTCGTCGCCGCAGATGAGCCGGCCTCGCCGACGAGGTTCACGTCGACCCTGCGATCCTCGGCTACGTCAGCCGGCTGGCCGAGGAGTCGCGACGCCGTCCCGACGTTCGGCTGGGCTTGTCGGTCCGCGGCTGCCTCGCGTACGTGCGCTGCGCCAAGACCTGGGCCGCGGCCGAGGGCAGGACCTTACGTCATCCCCGACGACATCAAGGAGCTCGCCGGGCCGCTGCTTGGCCACCGGCTGCTGCTTGACGCCGAGGCGCAGTTCAGCGGCGTGACCGTGGAACAGGTGATCCAGCGCATCCTCGATGAGGTTGTTCCGCCGGCGGAACGGGCGGCCTAAGAGTCACATGCCGAAGACGTTGAGCGGCCCTGCGGGCCAAGCGGTTGCGAAAGCGACGGCGCTGCGAAGTGCTGCCGCCCCGTTCCTGCAGCGGACACGGGCGCGCGGACGGCTGGCCGTCCGGCTGTCCCGGCCCGTCACGAGCGTCGTCACTCCGCTCGGATGGACCGTCTTGGTCGCTGCCGTCATCCTGTGGATTCTCAGCTCGCGGCTGCACTGGATCGAACTCGCTCTCATCGCAGCCTTCTGCCTCATCGTCATCGTGCTGGCGATCGCCCTCACGATCGGCCGCACCACGCTTCGCGTTTCGGTCGAGGTACACCCGCGCCGGGTCGTCGTCGGCGCCCCGGCGGCTGGTCAAGTCAGCGTGACGAACGTTTCGCGTGCGCGGCTCTTCTCGCTTGCCTTGGAGCTCCCGATCGCGACCTCCAAGGCGCGGTTTTCGCTTCCCAGCCTGCGCCCGGGCGTCGCACACGAGGAGCTCTTTGTCGTGCCGACCGACGCCCGCGGGGTGATCCCGATCGGCCCGGCAACCACCGTTCGTGGGGATCCTTTCGGGTTGCTGCGCCGCGCTGTTCCGTGGACGGAGATGACGGAGCTGTTCGTGCACCCCAAGACGATCTCAGTCCCATCGCTCGGCTCGGGGCTCCTGCGCGATCTCGAGGGCCAACCCACCACAGACCTGTCGATGAGCGACCTCGCGTTCAACGCGCTGCGGGAATTCGCCCCCGGGGACGATCGGCGGTTCATTCATTGGCGCTCGTCCGCCAAGGCGATGGGAGCTAACCCGCAGGCACCCTTTCTCGTGCGCCAGTTCCTCGACACGCGCCGGTCCCAGCTGCTCGTCCTGGTCGACGGGCACGCCGGCAGTTACGACGATCCCGAGACGTTCGAGGTCGCCTTGCAAGTCGGAGCTTCCCTTGCGGTACGGGCCATCTTGGATGAGATGGAGACGACCGTCCTCACTGGCGGTCAGTTCGCGGACCGCAAGCCGGCACACCTGACACTCGACGCCTTCAGCCGTGCCGGCTTGGGCCAGCCGCCGCTCCTGCACCAAGCGGGCGACGCCGTGCGCAAAGCCCCTGACACCAGTTTGGCGTTCATCGTGACGGGCCCGCTGCCCGCCTTCATCGATCTGAGGGTGGCCGCCTCGCGTTTTGCCCCTGAGACCCGCAAGGTCGTCATCCGCGTCGATCCCAGCAATCGGGTCGACATCGCGGAGAGCAACAGCGTGACAGTGCTCTCCCTACCCGGGCTGACTGACCTTCCCCGCCTTCTTCGCGGAATAGGTCTTCAATGAGTAGCGCTGTTTTTTCGCCCGGTGCCGGTCGCGAGGTCCGTCGCATTCACTGGCGGGTCACGCGTGCCGACGCGCAGGACGCCGGCTTTCTGGCAGTCCTGTCGGTCGTTGCCCTGCTGGGCTTCCGTACGACGTACACCGGCCAGTCCTACCTTCTCGTCGGCGTGGCTGGACTCGTCTTAGGTCTGCTCATCGGCCATTTCGCCAACGTGCTCCGGCAGCCGATCATCGCCATTGCCGTCGTCACCGTTCTGACGTTCTTCTTGCTCGGAGGCGCCATCGCGCTGCGGACCCAGACCGCCATCGGGGTGCTTCCCACTGCGAGTGCCGTAAAGCATTTGGCGTCGGTGAGTGTCAACGGCTGGAAGCAGCTGGTGACCACGTTGCCTCCGGTCGACGGGAGCGGGCCGCTGCTCGTCCTGCCGTACCTGCTCGGTCTCGCCTGCGGAGCCATCGGCATGACGATGGCCCGGCGGTTGCGCAACGCCGTCACGCCGCTGCTCGCACCGATCGCGCTCCTATCGGTCGTGATCCTGCTCGGGACGGCCCAGCCCGCCGCGCGCTGGGTTCAGGGTTTGGGCTTCGCTGCCGTTGCGATCGGGTGGGCGGCTGTCCGGTCTCAGCGCATCAATCCGCTGGTGCAGAACGGAAGCCGGCAGCGCAGCCGCGCCGTGACGGCTGTCGCGCTGCTGGCCATAACCGCGCCGCTCGCGGCCTTTGTGGGGCCGCATCTGCCTGGAGTGTCGACCCACAAACGGGTTGTGGTGCGGGCTTATGTTCAGCCTCCGCTGGACTTGAGCACCTACGCGAGCCCACTGGTCGGCTTCCGCAAGTACACGAAAGACGCCAAGCTGCTCTACGACCAGCAACTTCTGACGGTGCACGGCCTACCCGCAGGGCAGCCCCTACGCTTCGCCGTACTCGACAGCTACAACGGCTCGGTCTGGGGTGCCAGCTCAGGAAGCCTGGTCAGCTCCAACGAGCCTGAAGACTCTTTCCAGAAGGTCGGCACCCGGATACCCGCGGAGTCGAATGGCCCATCGACGGCAGTAGAAATCACCATCGCGCCGGGGTATGCGGCCATCTCTGACGCCAACGCCTGGGTTCCGGAGGCGGGCAGCCTGCGTTCCGTGAGCTTCTCCGGCGCAGACAGCACCAGCCATGCCGCCAGCTTCCGCTACAACCTCGCGACTTCCGCTGGAGTGGTCACGGATCAGCTCAAGGCCGGCGACACGTACACGCTGCACACGGTGCTGGATACCAAGGCGCCGCAGCAATTGCGCCCGTACGGCCAACCAGCCCTCCAGTCGTCGGTTACCAGTTTCGTCGCCAATCGCGCCGCGCAATGGGCCGGGAAGACCGGTGACGTCTGGGCTGAAGTGCAGGCGGTGGCAACGCACTTGCACACTGCGGGTTTCTACAGCGATGGCGGGAAGGGCGAAGGCCAGTACCTGCCCGGACACAGCGTAGGGCGCCTCACGTCCTTTCTGAACTCGACGCAGATTGTCGGCGACGACGAGCAGTACGCGGCCGCGTTCGCGCTGCTGGCCAACGATCTCGGGATGCCGACCCGGGTCGTACTCGGAGCCACTCCCGAGGCCAACGGCGTGATCAAAGGTCGTGACGTCCACGCTTGGGTCGAGATGCACCTTGGTGACGGCAGGTGGGTTGCGGTGCCCCAGACGAAGTTCATGCCCCCGCAGTCGAAGAAGCCGACGAAACAGCCTCCGCAGAAGGTGTCTGACGCGACCGCCTCGATCGTGCCACCGCCGAATCCAACGCGGCCGCCGAGCACCCTCGACACCGCCGCAACGGCCGACACCAGCTCGCTGCACTCCAGCCCCAATCACAAGAAGCAAGCCGGCGCCGGGTTTCGTATTCCGCATTTCCTTGTGACTGCTGCTCAGTGGGGCGGCCCTCCGATCCTCGCCGTATTGCTTTTCGTCGGTGTGGTCGTCGGCACGAAGGCGCGGCGACGGTCACGACGACGTCAGCGGGGCACCGCCCAAACGCGCATCGCACGGGGCTGGCACGAGATTGTGGACCTGGCGCGCGACCTTGGCTTCGCCGTTCCCAGTGGGCGGACCCGGCGCGAGCAGGCCTCGGCGATCGGTGAGCACGATGTCCGCCCGCTGGCGATCGCCGCGGACGCGCGCATTTTCGGTCCGGATGCGCTGTCACCGGAAGCGGCTGCTGAGTACTGGAGCATGGTCGACAAGACTCGACGCACCATGACAGATTCGCTCAGCCGCCGGCAACGGATCCGCACCGCCCTCAGCTTGCGATCCCTGCTTCCGCCTAACCTGACGGCGGCCTCACTCACGGACACTCCGTCGTGAAACTCAAATTCACGCTTCAGCGCTCCGGCGGGAGCACCGTCGATCTCCTCGTGACGGCCGATGCCCGAGCCACAGTCGGCGACCTCGCGAGGTTCCTGAGCACCGCCGACACTGCAGACACCGGCAGCAGCCTCATCCGCGACGAACGGGCGACCCTCGCGGTCGTGAGCCGCGACACCCGGGCGCTTGATCCCCGGCTTCCGCTCGGCGAAAGCGGACTGCGCTCGGGCGCTACGGTCACGCTCAGCCGCGAGGGGAACCGCTACCAAGACCCGGAAGCGGTAGGGGTCGCGGTGCTTGCGGTAACGGCTGGACCGGACACCGGCAAGGAATTCCGGCTTGCCCGCGGCAGCAGCCTCATCGGACGAGACCCCAACTGCGAGGTGACGCTGAACGATCCACTTGTCTCGCGTCAGCATGCTCGGCTCAACGTCACCAACGACGTCGAGATCGCGGATCTCGGCTCTGCGAACGGCCTATCGGTCGGAGGGGACAGCATCTCCCGGTGTGTTCTCCGGGTGGGAGATCGGGTCCTTGCCGGCGACTCGGAGCTGATGCTGAAGGCCGCACCTGCGCCCCGCACGGCCACCGACGGCGACCAGTCCAGCATCCTCTGGATACGCCCTCCTCGCTTGGAGCCCCGATTCCAGGGACTGGAATCCGACGTCCCGGAGCTGCCTGACCCGCCTAAGCAATCGCGGTTCCCCTTCGTGCCACTGATTGCCCCTCTGGTGATCGGCGGTCTGCTCTTCCTCATCACCAAGTCGGCAACGTCGCTGATCTTCATCGCACTGAGTCCGCTCATGCTGATCGGAAACGCGGTTGAATCCCGGCTCTCCGGCCGGTCGGGTCATCGCGCTGCGGTCAAGGCCTTCAGGGCCGACTTGGCGGAAACGGTCGACCGAGCCGAGCAGGCGCGCGTGGCTGAGGTTGCCGCCCGGCTGCAGGAACACCCGTCTTCCCGGGATTGCCTGGACGCCGCCGCACGCCATGCCGATCTGCTCTGGACCCGTCGTCCGGGCGAGCCGGGCTTCGCCGAGATCCGCTTGGGGCTCGGCCGTCAGGCGTCGCGCAGCACTGTGCGGCTGCCAGCGGGCACACGCGGTTCTCGTGCGCTGCTGCACGAAGCCATCGCCGCAACCGAGCGGTTTTCGTTTGTCGATTCCGTCCCCGTGGTTGCCCGGCTTGCTGAAGATGGAGCACTTGGCATAGCCGGACCGCGTCCCGCCTTGCTGGCGGCTGCACGTTCCGTGCTCTGCCAGGCAGCGGTCCTGCACTCCCCCGCGGAGCTGGTCATCACCGGATTCGCGTCTTCGGCATCCGCCGCCGACTGGGACTGGCTGAAATGGCTCCCGCACACGACCTCTGTGCACAGCCCCATCGAGGCGCGCCAGCTGGCATGCACGGCCCCCGATGCGGTGAAGCTGATTTCGGAAATAGAGTCGGTGATCCAGCAGCGGGCCGGCTCGGATGCTCCGGACCTTCTGCCTGCGGCTCTCGTAATGATCGAAGCGGATGCTCCGGTCGATCACAGTCGCCTGGTCGAGCTCGCCGAAACCGGTTGGAAGCACGGGGTTTTCGTCGTGTGGCTCGCCCCGACTCCCGGTCTGCTTCCCGCGGCCTGCCGCACGTTCATCGATGCCCGCAACGTGCAGAACGCCAACACCCGGATCGGCTACGTCCAGTCGGGTGAGATTGTAGAGCCCGTCTCACCCGATCTCGTCGATGCCGCAGACGCCAACTTGCTGGCCCGAATGCTCTCGCCGATCGTCGATGCCGGAGCCAGGATCGACGACGACAGCGACCTTCCCCGCAGCGTCTCGCTGCTCGGTCTGCCGGGCTCGCGGCTGGACGCCACCGCTGGTTCCGTGCTCGGTCGCTGGACCGAGAATCGTTCCATCCTCACCGGACCGATGGCACCTGCGGAGCCGGTGCGCCATGCGGGAACTCTTCGCGCCGTCATCGGGCAGGCGGCAGGCGAGCCGCATGCACTCGATTTGCGCTCTGACGGTCCGCATGCGCTCGTCGGCGGGACGACGGGATCAGGCAAGAGCGAGCTCCTGCAAACCTGGATCCTGGCCATGGCGGCGGCTCACAGTCCGCAGCGGTTGACCTTCCTGCTGGTCGATTACAAGGGTGGGTCGGCGTTTCGGGATTGCGTGGAACTCCCCCACACCGTGGGTCTCGTTACCGACCTGAGCCCCCACTTGGTACGGCGGGCGCTGACCTCGCTCTCCGCCGAACTTCGCTACCGCGAGAAGGTGCTGAGCACCCATGGGGCCAAAGACCTCATGAGCTTGGAGAAGCTCGGCCAGACCGACGCGCCTCCCAGCCTGGTGATCGTCGTCGACGAGTTCGCAGCTCTGGTGCAAGAGGTCCCGGAATTCGTCGACGGTGTGGTCAATGTGGCCCAGCGTGGACGCTCACTCGGGCTCCACCTGATACTCGCCACTCAGCAGCCGGCCGGAGTCATCAAGGACAAGCTGCGGGCGAACACCAACCTGCGCCTGGCGCTCCGCATGGCTGACGAGTACGACAGCACTGACGTGCTCGGCTCGCCACAGGCCGCGTTCTTTGACCCGTCGCTGCCCGGACGCTCGGTCTCGAAGACGGGACCCGGCCGGCTGGTGCCGTTTCAAGCCGGCTACGTCGGCGGCTGGACAAAGGCCGAACCCCCGCCGCCCGAGATCCTGGTCGAGGAGCTGACGTTCGGCTCCGGGCGGGTTTGGGAGATCGCGGCCGGCGCACCCGTACACACCGACCTCGGCCCCACCGACATCCAACGGCTTGTGGGTGCGATCAGGCAGGCGAGCGAATCAGCGGAAGTACCGGTTCCGCGCAAGCCCTGGCTCAACGAGCTCGGCACGGTTTACGACCTGTCCAACCAGTCCCAGGTTCCGTCCCGCAGACGCGACGACGAGCTGGTCTTCGGCCTCCTCGACGATCCGGAAAACCAATCCCAACCCACCGTCGCGTTCCGCCCGGACCGTGACGGCAACCTCGCCGTCTACGGCACCGGTGGGTCGGGAAAGAGCACCATGCTGCGGGCCATTGCCATCGCCGCAAGCTTCACCGTTCGCGGCGGTCCCTGCCACGTCTACGGCATCGACTTCGGCTCCCGGGGCCTTTCTCTCCTCGAGGAGCTTCCACACGTCGGCAGCATCATTTCGGGGAACGACGACGAGCGCATCGCCCGCCTGCTGCGATGGTTGCGCGCTTTGGTGGACGAGCGCGCCGCCCTCTACTCCGCGGCGAACGCGGGATCGGTGACCGACTATCGCTCCCGGGCGAAACAGCCTCAGGAGCCTCGAATACTGCTCCTGGTCGACGGCCTGCCGGCGTTCCGCCAGGCGTACGACGCCGGCGAGCGCGCGCGCTTGTTCGACATGTTCGTCAGCATCTGCTCCGACGGTCGCCCGGTAGGAATCCATGTCGTGCTCTCCGCCGACCGGCCAGGCGCCGTCCCGACCGCTCTGGCGTCGAGCCTTCAGCGCCGGCTGGTACTGCGGATGGCTGACGACGCCGACTACGCGCTCGCGGGCCTGCCATCGGATGTGCTGAAGACGTCCTCTCCCCCAGGACGCGGCTTGCTGGACGAGTCAGAAGTGCAGGTTGCGATCTTGGGTACCGACCCGGACCCCAATGCGCAAGCCAGAGCGATGCGCCGGCTGTCGACAGCCATGAGGCGTGCCGATGTGGCTCCCGCCCCGCCCATCCAGCGCCTCACTGATCACATCCAGCTCAGCGAACTTCCGCTTGCCGTCGAGGGACAGCCCGTGCTCGGCATATCTGCGGTCACGCTGGCGCCCGTCGGCTTTTCGGCTGAGGGCGTCTTCATCGTGACCGGCCCTCCCGGAAGTGGCCGTACCAGCGCCGTTGCCGCGCTTGTCGAATCCGTCGCTCGCTGTCGGCCCGCTACGGCGTCCTACCGCATCGGTTCGGTGCCGACGAGCCTGTCCGAGCTCGCCCGCTGGACGCTGAACATCGACAGCGCCGACGAAGTCCCCGACTTCTGCGCGAATCTCTTGCCTCAGCTCGACGCGCCGGGAGCGGCACCGGTCACCCTTTTCATCGAAGGACTGCCGGACTTCCTCAACACTGCCGCAGACGTGCCGTTGCAGAACCTCATCAAGACGGCGGCGCGGCGGGGCCATCTGGTGCTGTGCGAGGGGGAGGTGGGCGCGTTCAACTCCAGCTATCCGCTGTTGACGGTGGCCAGGTCTGCTCGAAGCCGGCTTCTGCCTGCAACCCGACCAGATCGACGGCTCGGTGTTCAGGACGGATTTCCCACGCTGCCGAAGGGGCGATTTCCCGGCCGGTCGCGGCTTTCTCGTTCGCCGAGGAGCGACGACGACGATCCAGCTTCCGCTGCCTACGAGCCAGGCATCCGCAGTAAAACCGGGGAGTTCTCCCCATTCCCCCACGATGTCCGCATCACTATCGTGATGACGGCGGCCAGTTCGGTCGGCCTCGAATGACACGCACGTTTGAAATCTGAAGCCTCACAACGAAAGTGAAGGAGAAAGAAAATGGCACAGGTAGGAATGGACGTTGAGGCCGTCACCGGTCTCGGTCACCAGCTGCAGCACCAGGCAGACGCCATCAACGGTGTCATCAGCGCGGTTGACGGCATCGTTCGCCAGCTGGAGTCCGTGTGGCAGGGCAATGACGCGCGGCAGTTCGCGGACTGGTGGAACACCCAACACAAGCCTGCACTGCACAACGCGGAAGAAGCCGTCCGCGGCCTTGGGCAGTCGGCGATCAACAACGCGCAGGAACAGGCACGAGTCTCGAGTCAGTGAGTAGCTGATCTGGGACGACCTCGGTCGTCCCAGATCTCGCTGCTCCGGCGCCGCACCGTCTGACGGGCGGGATCTGCTAGCCGGTCACCGAATGCGGCGCGAAGGCCGCGTCAAGCGTCTCGGGCAGACTCTGCACCGGACGTACCGCGGGCTGTCTGCACCGGCGGTGACGGAGATCCATTCGGATCTACCCTTGGCGATCCTCAGCGTTTCGCCGTCTGGCGCCAGGCCGCCGAAGCAAAGCCATAGCCGGTCGCTGATCTCGGCCCCATCCTCGATCGTCGAGACTCCCCGCTCATAGGCCGCGTCCGCTGTCGCGCGGAACAGCTGAAGCGTGTCGGCGCGCAGTCCCCGTTCGAAAAAGTGCAGACCCGTCGCATCCACCGCCTCTACAAGCCATTCCCCGGTTCCTGGCGCAGGCTCATATCCCACAATTGTCGGCTCGTTCAAGTGCCAGGCATTGACGTCGTCGGCTACGAACATGACCGTCGGCGTGGCAGGCGAGAATGCCGGAGCGAGCAATTCGCTGAGTGGGGTAGCGAGGCCGCGCGCGCTAGCGCGCCGCTGCCCGAGAAGTTCGCGCGCGGTCAAGGAACGCCACCCCCGGCGAGCCGCGGCCGCCAGGTCCACCGTGGACGAACTGTCCACGGTCGGCAACGGCGAGCGCCAAGCCACGCCGAAACCCATGGCGGCGGCAACGACCTCGTCGTCCGTCAACGTCACGGCATGCATCACAGGGTCCACGATCAGAGGTCCCCCAGAATCTGACCGACACCGGTCTTCAGCCCGTACCATGCTCCGGACACGTAGATGTCCTTGAAGTTACTGCCACTCAAGGGATTGGGCATCGGCATCGACCAGTCGACCTGCTGGCTGTCCTGGTAGACGGATTTCCACACCGACATGTTCACCCCGATGAGATACGGCACTGGAGTGTGGGCGGTTTTCAACCCGTCCGCGACGGCGTCATATCCCTCGCCGGCCGCCTGCACGTAGTGTCCTTCCGCGACATCTTGACCCAGCCGATAGCCGTCGACCCCCAAATTCGCGTCATCGACGATGTGGCCGGCCACATCCAGTTTTCCAGCGATACCTGGGAACTTCGACATCAGATTTGGCAGCAACGTCGTCGCCGCTCCGTACACGCCCAAGGCGTCGAGAGCCGCGATCCCTGCATCTTTCCCACCTTGCCAGCTGCTTCCCGGGGCGACGGAGGCGGCAAGACCGGACCCACTCGATGCGCTCGTCGTAGCTTGATCCGTGGCGTTGTTGATGGCCGACTGGCCAAGGCCGGCCACCGCCGCGGAAGCAGCGACGAGTGCCGGGCGGTGCTGCTGATGCCACGCCCCGGCAAACACCGTCGAATCATGGCCCGCCCATACAGCGTCGGCGTTTGACACGAGTGCTGAGACAGCGTGAATGATCCCGTCGAGGTGCGACGCCTGGGCCTTCAGATGCGCACCCTGCGCCTGGACAGCCTCGACATCGAGTCCTTCGAATGCGGCCATGGATCCCTCCAGCGCCTAGGCGCCCGGCTCGTTACTTGGCGTGGTGACCAGATTCTTCGGATCACAGTTGTAGACACCGCGGTTGGGCTTCGTCGCCTGGGAGTCGTAGACCCAGCCTGCAGCGGTCAGTCGCATGAGAAGTGTGCAGTCACTCGGACGATACGAGGCCGGGTTGGTGTCTACGGGAGCGATCAGGCCCCCCGCGTCCCAAGCCGGGTGCGACGCAGCCTGCTGCAATACACATTGCGGGGTGAAGACCCCCCCGCACGCCGTCGCTGATTGCGCCCACAGCATCCAAGCATTGAAAGCCAGAATCGTGTTGGTATCGAACCGCGGGGAAGCGACCGCCGCGGACAGCATGTCTTTCACCTGCTGCACGACCGGGAACTTCGCCGCGAGCTCGAATGGCAGGAAGTCCAGTCCAACATAGGTGTTCGGCAGGTAGCTGGAGCTTGCTGCCGCTTGAACCAGCGAGGGCGCGTACTCCCCTGGTGACAGCAGGACCCAATCCGGCTGGAATCCGGCGCCTTTCATGCCATCGAACATCGGGGCGACATTCACGCTTGCGAGCTCGAAATCGGCCGATGCTCCAGCTTGCTTCATCTTCTCGAACCAGGACTGGTAGTTGTCGACCGTCGGCGGGCGGGACTGCAGGGCCACTACCTTGTAGCCGAGCTTCTGGTAGGCCGCTTGTGCCGCACTCGCATTGATGGCTATGGACGACAGGGTGCTGCTGCCGATCCCCAGCGCCTGCTGGGTAGTCGGATCGGCCTCGGCAAGCAGGCGCAGCGGGCCTACGGGAAAGAGGCCAGGGAGTCCGGCTGTCGGGCGGACCTGCAACCCTGCATTCGCCGCCTCCGGCGAGAAGCTGCCCGCCGGTATCTGGCTTAGGTTGCATGCAAGGCGCGGCTTGACGTCGGCGGAGTCGAGCACGTTGGCGCCGCCGACGAGCATGAAGTCCCTTTGACAGGCCTCGCTGATGCGCTGAGCGCCGTCGAAGAGCGCCGCGTCGAGCTTGTCGACGATGAGCTGACGCCCGTTGATGCCGCCAGCGGCGTTGCACCATTTGGCGAAGGCGTCTGCAGCGTCGAAGAACTCCTGCCCCAGGCCCGGCGCAGCAGCGGCCCCTGCGTCGGCCAGAACGCCGACGCGGATCGTCTTGCCACTCAAGCCGCGGCCCAACCCGTCCGTCCCGTTGCCCGGCGCACAAACCTTTGTCAGGCTTCCGAAGCTTCCTGCCGCTGGCGCGGAGAGTTTGCTGGCGGATGCCGCGGACGAGGACCTGTTCGCAGCAGGAGCCGAACCAGCTCGGGCCGAACCACCACCAGAGGTCAGGGCGACGGCGATACCGCTACCTGCGCCAAGCAGAACGACCGCTGCGGCAACCAGCATGACCAGCGGTCGCCGACGACTCTTGCGAGCCGCTGTCGCAGGCCCTGCGAGCGGACGGCGAGGGCTGCCGCCAAGGGGCACGCTGCTGTCCTCGCGCGGCCGCTTGGCGGTCTTCTCGAGGGCAAGATGTTCCCTCTTTGCTAGCGTTTTCTCGGCCTCGAGCGGGCGGGCACTAGGCCGAAGCATCGTCGCGGCGAGTTCAGCGTCGCCCCCCTGCGACTCTTCCGGCCTCAGCGGTGGCGCCGGCTCCGCTTCGTCGGCAATCCGGTCGGCTTCGGTCGGGGCGTCACCGACCACGGCGAGATCTTCACCGCGGGTCCAGTCCCCGCCGAGCAGCCGCGAGAATTCGTCGGCCACTTGACCCGCAGCGGGTTGCGCGACGCCTGCTATCCCGGTCAATAGTTCAGCCGCGGTCGGTCGCTCGCTTGGCTGCCGAGCGAATGCCGCAGCGACGAGTTCGCGGAGCGCAGGCGCTACCTTTTCGTAGTCCACGGCGGGCTCGCCGTGGACGATGCTGTACATCAACCGCCCGTAGTCGCCGCCGAAGGGCGCATGACCGCAGGCTGCGAAGCTCACGATGCCCGCCCAGGCGAAGATGTCGCCCGCCGGTACCGCCCGCCCGCCGGTCAGCCGTTCTGGAGCCATCCACGCCGGGCTTCCCAGCACCTGGCTGGTTGAAGTGTGGCCCGCCGCGTCCTCGGTCGCCGCGATACCGAAATCGATAACCTTCACGCCCCCTTCGGGGCACAGCACGTTGGACGGCTTGAGGTCGCGGTGGGTGATGCCATCCGCATGCAGCGTCGCTAACGCGTCGGCCAGTCCTAAGGCAAGTGCCAGCTGCGCGCCGTTCCTCAGCGGCCCGTCACGTGCAACGAGCTGTTCGAGATTAGGTGCGGCGACATACTCGGTCGCGAGCCACGGCGGGTCGGCCGCAACATCGAAGTCGAGCAGGCGCACGGTGAAGGTTCCGGAGACGCGGAAGCACGCCTGAAGCTCCCGCAGGAACCGACCCCGGAACGCCTCGTCGTCGCCGAACTCACTGCGAATCATCTTTACTGCGGCCAGCCCGCGTGAACCTTCGCCAAGGAAGACGACGCCCATACCGCCGGCACCGATGCGACCGAGCAAACGGTAGCGGCCCAGGGAGGTCGGGTCCGACGGTTTCAGTGGCGCCACGCCGAAGGGCAGCGTCGTCAAGATGCCCCCCGCCGTCCCTTCAACGTTTCGAGCAGGCTACCCACTACTGCCCCGCGTTTTCCCGCATTTCCGGCAACTTCCGCTCGTCTCACTGCCCCAAGACCCGTCACATCTTGGCCGAGGTTTCGCGTTCCAGCTCGGCGCCCGGCCTTGCCTCCGCAGGCCACCCGATCGGCTAGGTGCCGCTGACCGTGTGACACAACGCGTAGCCGTCGGCGAAGACCTGCTCGCCGTCGCTGGAGTTCCCCTCCAACGTGAACGGAGAGCCGTTCAGATCAGCCGTCAGCGTGCCGACCGTCCCACGCGCCGTCGTGCTTTGCACGGCAGGCACGCCGACCTGCAGCAGCTGTACAGAGGAGTTCTGGCCGACGTTGGACACCTGATCCGGTGAGGCGTACTGAATCGTCAGGCTGAAGCAGGTGTTAGCGGGATCGGAGACGAGCAGATCCCAGTAGGGCGGTTCGGCGCCTGAGAAGCCGTTGGTCTGATCGACGTACTGGAACAGCTCGCCGCCGACCTGGATGGTGCCGCTGTAGTCCGTTCCGCAGATGTAGTCATTCGAGCCAGGCAGCCGGCAGAGCGTGCTGAGCGGCACCTTGTAGGTGGGCGGCGGTAACGGCGTTACGGCATTGCTTGCAGCGCTCCAGGGTCCCCCTCCGGAACGGTTGATCGCGCGGACCACGAAGGAGTACCTGCTCCCGGAGAGCAGATGGCTCACGGTGCAGGGGCTTTTCGCGCAGGGGATCCACTTGTGAAAGCCCCACATGACCTGGTAGCCGGTGATGGAACGGTCATTAGGCATCGTCCAACTGACGATGGCAGATTCCGACGCGGGCCTCGCCGTGGGGGCACCGGAAATTGCACCCGGTGCGCAACCGGCCAGGCATCCCAGCAACACGGCTAGCGCAATACCGGTGCCAAGAAAACCACCGCGCTTCAGTACTCGACCTGGCCGACTCACGCAAAACCCCCGTTGTTTCTTACGATTACGCGATTGCGGACGCTTGCTATGACCTTTTCATCGCGTGGGCCATGAAGTGAGCGGAATTCGAATATTTATGCAACATGTGACTTCACGCTTGTCCGCGATGTGCGCGCTGCGTTTGCGCCGAAGCGGCCATGACGTGGCGCGCCCCACCGTCGAACGGCTTAACCCGCGGGTGCGCTGCTGGTGACGGTGCCACCCACGACATTGGGCGTCGCACCCGTTGATCCCGTGCCTGTGATGGCGGCCGGCGAGCTGCTGTCCGTTGGCGGATTTGCGGGCGACACGGCACCCGGGCAGCCGGCAGCCGTCGGATTCGCCGTGCAGTCAACCGTCGTACCGCCGCCCGTCGACCCTCCGCTCGAGCACGAGGGGTCCGAAGGGTTAGCACTGCAGTCGACCGTCGTGCCACCCGTACACGACGGATCCGAAGGATTCGCACTGCAGTCGACCGTCGTACCGCCCGTACACGACGGATCCGAAGGATTCGCACTGCAGTCGACCGTCGTACCGCCCGTACACGAGGGATCCGAAGGATTCGCACTGCAGTCAACCGTCGTACCGCCCGTACACGACGGATCCGAAGGATTCGCACTGCAGTCGACCGTCGTACCGCCCGTACACGACGGATCCGAAGGATTCGCACTGCAGTCGACCGTCGTACCGCCCGTACACGACGGATCCGAAGGATTCGCACTGCAATCCACGCCACCACAGCCCGCAGGTGCCGGATTCACACTGCAATCCACAACACCGCAGCCCGCAGCTGCCGGATTCGCACTGCAGTCAACCGTCTGGCAGAAGTTGTTCGGTGAACCGGGCGAGCAATTGTCAGTGATCGCAGTGCTGGTCGACGTCCGGGTGGGCCTGCCGCTCGTCGAGACAGCTCCCCCAGGCGCGTTCCCGTTGGGACTCGTAGTGGCCCCGTCCGTAGCGGTTTCGGCCGGGGTCACGGAGACCGTGATGTTCGTGCTCAGCGACTTGATTTTGGCGGTGATGACGGTCGCTCCGGACGAGACTCCGGTGACCACACCGGTGCTGGAGACGCTGGCGTAGCGCGGATCGACGCTGTGGAAGGCCGCCCCGCCGAACGCCACGGAGGGTGCCGTGGTGCCGTCGAGCAGCTTGCCGACGAGCTGTAGCTGAACGTGCGAGCCCATCGCGACGGAGATGCTCTTCGCCGTGAAGGCAATCGACTTCAGGGTGTGCGACTGGCGATAGTTCGCCCCCGACTCAGCCATCTGGGCTGCCGCCCATCGCTGCAGCTGAGAGTCGGAGACGTCTGAAGCCGAGACCGGGATGTCATAGGTCTCGGTGACGGTCTGGCCCGCTTCAGCCGGCAACGTGTACTGCACGATGGGATCGGCCTTGATGACTTTGGGCTGCGGCGTGAACGTCACCTGGCTGACGTTCTGAATCAGCGACTCCGGCAGCAGCTCCTCGATCTGGGCGGGCACGTTCCGTGTCGTGTGGAAGACGAGCACGCCATGGAGCGTCGGATGCGCTCCCCCGTTGATCGTCCACGTGCGGTTGGCGGTGACTCCGACGCCGGGGTACTTCTCCGCCGGAAATCGCACCGTGGGTGCTGCATTCGCGGCAGGACTGATAGCGGCGGTGCTGCCCTTCCCGCCGCCGCTGCTGCTGGAAACGGCGATGATCCCACCGGTGGCACCGGCGACGACGACCGCCGCGATTGCGCCAATGGCTATGCCTTTGCTCCGTGGGATGACCCGCGTTTGACCGGTGTCGACATCCCACGCGGGCACCTGCTGGTGCATCTCGTGCGGCGGCGGGGGGGACGCGGGACGTTGCTCCGTGGGATCGAGAGCTCTGTCGGTTGGCGGAGCGTCCGTTGGCATCCCGAAGGGAGGGGTTCCGTCGTAGCCCGCCTGGGACGGCCAATGCCGGGGCCACTCTTCCGCGGCCGCCGGCGACTTGCGCTTACGCAGGCGCGTCTCCAGGTCCAGATCCACGTCGAGATCCGGAGCGACTTGTAGCGGTGCAAGACCGGACGCCTGCGAGCCGGCACCCGGTGACGACGCTCCCCCATGCTGCGAATCCAACGGCGCTTCAGCCTGTGCCGGAACGATGACACCGGGAAGCGAGATCCTCGGCGTGGACAGAGCTTTCAGCAAGTCGTCGACCTCGAGCATGGCCTGCCGCGCATCGGGCGGCCTGGCTGCCGGATCGGCTGACAGCCAGCGCGCCACGACCGACCAGAGCGCCTCCGGTATCAGTGGTGACTGCGGCGGAGCCTGCTCCATCTGCCGCTCGATGACGACGTAGGGTGCCAGCCCAGCGAACGGCGTACACCCCGCCATCAGCTCGTACAGCATCACGCCGACGGCGTAGACGTCTGCGGCAAAAGTCGCTGCGCCGCCGTGGGCAATCTCCGGAGCGCCGTAGTGCGCGGTGCCGAGATAGCTCGACGCCTCGGTCAGCCGCGGGCCGTCGAGCAGGCGTGCAATGCCGAAATCGCTGACCTTCGCTACTGTTTCCCCGGATTTCTCGGGCCGATCGAGTAAGACATTTTCCGGCTTCACATCACGGTGCACGACACCGTTGGCATGCACGACGTCGAGCCCGTCAAGCACCTGACGCGTGAGGCGAAGGGCGGTCGGCGCGGCCATCGGGCCGGTGTCGGTGGCCAGCCGGCGCAGCGTGCCGCCTTGCATCAATTCCATGACGATGCCGACGGTGCCGCCGTCGACGATCATGTCCTCGACGGTGACGAGGTGCTCGCTGCGCATCGTGAGCATCAGATTGCGCTCTTGGACGAAGCGCGTAAGAACGACGGGGTTTTCCGCGAGGTCTTCGCGGAGCAGCTTGACCGCCCGGTCAGGGCCGCCGTCTCGACGCGTCGCCCGGTAGACCGTTCCCATGCCGCCACGGCCGAGCCGTTCACCAAGCACGTACCGGCTACCCAGGGCCCGGTCCACGTCTCCCCCTCGAGCGCGAAAAAATGTTACGGCGCGGCACTTCTCGGCCCGCACTAATCACGTACCACATAACCCAAGGAAACCTATCGCGCCGTCGACGCCAAGGAGGCTCGGTTTACCTTTCTCGCCGAGAGTAGTCACCCAACTCCGATGAGCCAGCAATGGTCATGAGGATGCTCGAAAAGGGGGCCCGAAATCCTCTCAAAACGGTAGAAGTACGCGAGAAGCCGCTCGTCGGACGGCCAAACGAGGCTTGGCGATCAATGTTGAAATCTCGTTCCTGCTTCCACGGAATTCAAATGTTGGAATCGCGCCCCAGAATTACAGGGGCCCGCTAACGTCTCAGCGCAGACCCAGAGGAAACCAAGTGCAGACTGCGTTCACACTGAGCAAGCTCCGGCGTCAAACCGCCGTCGCGATAACGGCGTTACTTCTGTCGTGCGCTGGGCTCATCATTGCGCCGGCGACCGCTTCCGCTGTCACCGCAAGCTGCACACCGCTCCCGGTCACGACCACCCCTGACGGCGCTGTCCTCTTGCCGGGCACCTGCTGGCTCGGCGGGCAAGGCGTCGACGTGAAGTCCTCGACCCAGGACGGAAGTCCGACGTCTGCATACCAATGCGTCGAGCTCGTCACCCGGCTCTACGACACCCGCGGCTGGGGAACCGGGTCGTGGCCCTATGCCAATGGCAACACCATCTGGCAGACCCACCGCGCCGGGCTGACCGGCCAGACCCAGGGTCAGATCACGTACCTGAGCCCGGGTGACGCGATCAGCTTGAACGTCGTCCCGCCGGGCGGTCCGGCAGAGCCGGACGGCCATGTCGGCATCGTCGACACCATCACCCGAAACGCCGCAGGGACGTACTCGATCGTCTTCGTCTCACAGAACTCGTTCGCCGTGCAACGTCAAGCGACGTGGGACGGCTCGTCCAGCATCACCATTCCCGGCGGGGGTGGCTGGACGTACCCGGTGACCGGCGTGCTGCACCGTCCTATCGCTGTGCCACCGACGCTGCCCAAGCTGACCAATGGAACGTTCTTACGCACCACCGACAACAACGAGGTCTACCGCATCGCCGGCGGGGCACCGATTTACGTCAACACGTGGGCCCCGTACGGCCATCTCGAGCCCACCGTCTCCATCAGCCGAACTCAACTGAACGCGATGCGATTCTGGCCGGCCGACAACACCTTCATCAGAAGTTCCGCCAGCACCACATCGCACGGCCAGGTCTACCGCGTAGCCGGCCACGCTCCCATCTACGTCAGTACCTGGGCGGCGTACGGCGGGAAGATCCAGCCAACAATCTTGATCCCGCAGGGCGCCGTGGACAACGCCGGCGCCGGCGGGATCTGGTCGCACCTCGCCAAGACTCCCGCCGACGGCTCTCTGATCCGCGGAGGCCAGACCGGTCGCGTTTACCGCATGACCGCGGGGGCTCCGTATTACGTGATCGCCTGGGACACCATCAACCCCCACGGGATCGCGCTGCCGTCGGTGAGCGTCGACCAGGGCGCCATTGACCATGCGGGGCAAACCGGCGTCTGGTCGCATCTGGCGAAGCCGGCCTCGCTGGCATGCCCCGGCGCCTGCGCACCTTTCGCCGGCTCGTGGGGCGGCCACACCCGAAGCATGACCATCAGCAAGGACGGGCGCGGCTCGACGTTTGCGCAATTGGGATGCTGCGGCCCGGTCGAGCAGATCGTCTTCCAGATCGCGACCTGGCAGCAGGCCGGTTCGAGTTGGACGGCGCAGGGCGCGATCCTGTCCGTCAAGGACCAGATCTCGAACGGGAAGTACGACCATCCCGGCTACGGCACGCTCACCCTCACCGGCGGCGTCATCACCGGAAGTCTGGTCGGCTTCGACACGAACTACTGCAATGTGGCCGCCGATCTGACGGGAGTTTGTGGTGCCTGAATGAGCGCACCCTCGCTGCCGCCACGGCGGCTGTCACACTCTCCAACCGTCGGGTACCAAGCAGACTGTGGATAGTTCGGGAACATGCGGGTTGACAAATGCAACTCTGAGCAGGCGTTCGCCATCGCCGAACTATGTGACGTGATCGCGCATCTCTGCGAATTCTCCCGTGCGGGGACTATGAATGAGTCGCCGGGTGAGCGCAAAACCTACCAGCGCGCTAAGCGAACGATTGAGCGTTACAGGCCAGCCGTCTGAACGATGTCTGCCACTGCGGGACGGATGCCTGCCGCGATCTCTTCCAGAGTCCGGAGCGCTGACTTCGGCGGGTCGGCGAACAGCCAGTCCACATAGATCGTCTCGATATATGGCTTCGGACCGCCACCAATCGGCAACAGTGTCTGCGAATCGACGGGCACCCCGTTGATGACGAGGTCGCCGCCAAACGAGACGCCGCCCTTCCCAGGCTGATATGGCGTGAAGACAACCCCCGCTCCCGTTCCGCCGCGACGTGTATCGATCTGCCGCGTCTCATCGCGGGACTGCGGCGTCAACTGCCGATGCTTGTTTTCGTTCGTCAGGGCCGCCAAGTCCTTAACCCAGTCGTGCCCCGGCTGGAAGGGCTGGTGCCGACGGAACGCATCCGCGATATCGGCTCGTGCTGCCCGCACGCCGGGCATGGCCTTGTCGAACCACTTGTCGAACTCTTCCGGCTCAAAGCTGTACGGAAACTGCGGCTTCGTACCTTGCTTGCCGTCCCGGTTCGTAATCGCCGTCGCCAGGTAATCCAGCGCTGACCGCTGGTTCTCAAGCACGTTCTTGATCCGAGCTTGAAGCGGACCGGAAGCATCCTTTGCCTGCAGGCTTGCCTCATACATGTCGCGGACGCGCTTGAGCTGCTCGTCGGCGTCGTCCAGGAGTACGTCAACGTCGCGCATCGGGCTGCGCTGCCTTAGTCGCGGCATCACGGGCTTGTCTTTGACGTTCGCCAGGCTCGCGTAATTCGTTCGACGGCTCACCCTTGTCGGCCACAGACTCAGAGTAGGGACGCTCGGCGAAGTCATGCTGACGCGCCGCGTCCCTGGGCTGGGCGCTGGTGCGCTGCCGACCCTTGGACGGTTGGCTTGCGGGTTCGTTTCCCGTCCGGTCCACCGGGGCGCTAGACGGGCCATGGCAAGGTGCTGATCCCGTCGATGAAAATGCGCCGTTCTATGGCGCTCACCCGGTAAGCGACATAGACACATTGGTCGGGAATCTGCACGTTAGGTGGCAGCTTCATCGCAACAGCGCCCCACGCAACGGGATTCTCTGGGTCAGGCTCGCCGACGTATGGATCATCGAAACTCACTAGCCACACGATGATGGCTCGGCGTAGTTCGTCGCTCGGTTCGTCCTCAGCTATCCAACGATCTAGCTTCTCCGAGGGATCGTCTAATCGCCAGGGTTCAGACGACCTGGTCAACTCGGCTCAGCAGTTTGTCGGGATCGACGGGGTTTGGCGGCGGCAAAGGGTCCAGGCGCAGAGACCGCGTCCGCTCAAAAAGCTCGATGGGTATCTTTCGCTCGGCCCTTGCTTCCCCGATGAAAAACTCCCGCATGACCTCGATCGAAATTGGGGCCGAACGTGCCCCCAGACGACGACGCTCGGCGTCTGCCGCCCGCCATGGGCGCTCGTGGTGAGTTCGATCGATCAGTGCAGTGCCGTAGAGCTGTCCATACTTGCTGACGACGTATCCGATGCTGAGCAGTAGCGAATCATCGTCGATCGGCAGCCCCGTGGGCGGTTCGTTTCGTTGCCGCCAGACACTCGCCACCACCGGACCCATATCGAACGCGACAATCTCATCAGCGAACGCCGGAGCGCCGTATACCTGCAGGTGGCGGCCCTGGACGTAGTACAGGAGCTTCTGCAGCTTCACTTCGCCCAGACCGGGAAGTTCACGGCGAAGTTCGGCCGCCACGTCTGCTGCCGAGTACTTGGTCATGCGTCCACGATAGACCTGACGTCAGACATAACCGCGCCTAAATACCCAGCGTAGGGCCAAGATCCTCGACTGTCCCCTCACATCTCGCCGATGAGTGGCTCGTAGCTGAGCCGACGCCCGTAGGCGTTGTCGATGACCATCCGCATCCGCTCAGAGTCGGTGGCCTTGCAGTTCGTGTACAGGAAGTCGAACGGGTCTGGGCAGACCCAATCGAACACGCTCGCAGCCAAAGCTGAACGGGTGCCCCAGAGGGCGGGTCGTGAAGATGTAGCTCGCTGGCTCTGATTCGGCGCCACCGTCGCAGCCGTCGACGAGGTCGGCAATTACATGGTCGCCAGCGGCAACTTCACCGTGAGTTTCGGCGAAGGTGAAGGCGAAGGTGAAGGCGAAGGCGACGGTGACGGTGGAACGACGATTGCAGCCACTCTTAAAATCTCCGCAGACCGATCGTCCACATCAACACGTCAGGTTCCATCCGCGCCGGCTTGCATCTCGAGCATCTCGAGCAGCCGGTAATCGAGACCAGCCCACTCGGCAAAGGCAGTGATCTCCGCGGCGAGTTTCACGACGCGGCTCACCGGCGCAAGCCGGTCGGCGAACCATCGATCGGTCTCCTGGAGCAGGATCAGCATCTGCGAACGGTCTTCAAGCGCGTAAAGGTCCCGGGCGACTGCTCGCGTGTCGCACGCGGTATGCCAGATCTTCGGGTCGACCTTTGCGGTGTCGTCCGGTAGGACCCAGACGGGTACGGGAGCGACGGCCGGCCGCACGCGAGGCGCAGGCGGCGCCTTTCGTACTCGGATGGCCGGCGCCGCCGTAGTTCGCGCATGGCCCGGTTGCTGCCGCGTATGCCCGCTGGCCGCCGAGCACTTTCCGAGCCGGAGGCGGGCTGGCGGCACGGCTCTGGGCGCTGGCTTTCCGAGTCGCCCGCATCCGGTCCCAGCCATGCGGTCCGGCGACCCCGACAATGGAATAGGTCCCGCGCTTGATCACCGGCATAACCGACAATGTCGGCACACGGGCGCGCGCTGTTGAGCGCCATATGCACCGTCAACCCAGAGACCGCCGAATTCAACCCGCCGCAACGGGTCGCCGATGAGCACTTTGTGCGCGAAGACGACCGCCGGATCCTTGGTCTACTCATCGCCGCGGAAAAGGACATCGCAGCCGCCAGCTCCGGGCGCCGGCGCGGGCGGCTTGGGTGCGCAAGTCACCGGCGGTCGCCGAAAACGCTTTGCCCTTGCCTACCCCGTAGGTGAGCCAGTGACGACATAGACGTTCCTGCCTTCGGAAAAGACGTCCACGACGTTGGACAAGGCGTCCAGTTTGGTCGGGCTGTCGTACGTGTCCGCTGGCAGCTGCGTGGTGAGTGGGTACCAGGAGCTGTAGTTCAATCCCCATGCCCAGACGGATCCGTCTTGCGCGACCGCATAGCAACCGTTCCAGCAGGTCACGGACGTTACGCTGGGCAGCCCGGTCACTTGACCAAACGCGGTCCCGAGCTCCCAAACCTGCCCGCTACGCGTGAGGACGACCTGGGCCTGCAGGGGATATTTGTCGAAGGCCGCGACTGCGGGAACAGACGGGACTCTGGTGGGCTGGTAGAGCAAGGGAGCCGCTATTCCGTCGTCTCCGGCCTGACGGATCGTTCCCCAGACCCAGAGACTCCCATCGCTTTCAAAGGCGTAGTTCTCCTGGATTCCGTGTTTGACAGCGACTACGTCGTGGAGCCCCGTGACTTGCACCGGATTGGAGATCGGCGCCGAGTCGCTGGTATTCGAGCTGCCGGTACCCAACTCGCCCCAAGTGTTGTCGCCCCAGGCCCAGAGCGTGCCGTCGGTCTTGAGCGCGTAGTTGGCACCCTGGTCGTATAGAGAAAGGCTTCTCACCCCGGACAGCCCGGATACCCGGATAGGAGTGCTCTGGATAGGGAGCGCCCCCGTGCCCGGATCCGCGGGGGCACCCACGTCGACAGTCCCCCATCCCCATACGGATCCGTCGGATTCGACGGCATAGCCGCCCTCTCCAAGGCCCAGCAGCTGAGTGACATGCGCCAGGCCGGGAATCTGGAAGGCTGTGGTCGCTTGAGCGTCGAGCGGCGCGCCATTGCCGAAGCCACCTCCGTCATTGAAGCCCCAAGCCCACACGGTTCCGTCTGACGCGAGCGCATAATTCGTGGGTCCAGCACTGACCTGGAGATCGGCGATGTGCTCAAGCCCGGGGATCTGCACTGGGCTGAGAGAATCGACCTTTACGCCGCAGGTTCCCCAACCCCAAACCGTTCCGTCGCTTCTGAGCCCGTAGACCTCCCAGGTGGTGCCACTGCGGAAGTCCGTGTAAGCGACGGAGATCTCCTTCATCCCGTTGAGGTTCGCGACGTTCTCCGGCGTGAAGGAGTTCGTTGCCGTGCCATCCCCGAGGCCTCCACAAGGATTGGTGCCCCATGCATAGACGTCGCCGGCAGGCGCCGGGGAGGTGCCGACGACACTGATCGCGGTAACCACAGAGGCGGTCTGCTTGGCGGTGTCAGTGAATTGCAGCGTGATCGGGAAGTTTCCTGGCGTCGTCGGGATACCGGAGATCGTGAACCCGGTCAAAGACAGGCCAGGAGGCAGGCTTCCGGTGGTGACCTTCCAGCTGCCGGCGCGGTGGTCAGACGTAGTCAACTCGGTGGTGTACGGCTGATCCTGCGCCGCCGCCGGCAGAGCGGTGGTCGTGATGATCGGCGGCGACGGACCGTTTCCGGAGATGACGCCGTCGCTCCACAGCAAGGTTGCTTCTTTGCTCCATCCTGTGGGATTTGGATGGTAAAAGGTTTCCTTGCTCGCGAATGTCGCGTCAATCCATGGCTGGACCATCCAGCGGTGTGGGTTGTTCTTCTTGGCGTACAGGCCGTGGTACGGAGGGCCGTTGAAGAGCGCTTGAACGCTGATGAAGCGCGCCCGGTGTCCCGAGGACCCATTTGCGGCTTGCACCGCGGCGCTCTGCGACTTTTCACCCGCCAAGCTGATCGCATGAAGGCGTCGCCCGACCTGAATGATGGGCCCTCCATGCCCAGATCGGAGGGTGTAGGAAGTGTCGCCTTCCAGGATCGGATACCCCAAGAGCACGACGTTGGCGCTAGGGCTGGCGTGCTGCAAGACCGCCTTCAAGACCTTGGTTACCCGTTGCTGGATAGTCCCCGAGTTGATCAGTGACTCCGCCCGCGCCAAATTTTGGTTGCAATTGGCACCGTCTCGAGTCGTGGCGATCAGGCAGTACCGCACTATATCCGCGAAGTAGGCGTCGTTACCGCCGATGGTCAGCAGGATCAGGTTGTAGGACTTGTCCACCGCGTTTAACTCTGCCGGACGCCCACTCTCTTTATTGAAGATATCAGCAGTCACTGCACCACTGCAGGCGACATTCTTGACGTCAACAGTCATATTGTGCGGCGCCTTACGCGCCATATTTGCCAGGTCTTCGGCATAATCCCGGTGTGATCTCCAGCATCCGGCGGGACCATAGTAGGCGCCAGCGCCATTGCCCGCGGAGTAAGAATCACCCAGTACCAAAATCTTGAAAGGCGACGAACCGGCCGCGGCCGCGGGCGCGACGGCCGCGAGCGAACCGAGAAGGGTCAGTCCTGCGAAAAGCGAGAGCGCTACCCGGATCCTTGCACGCAAGCGCTTCAGCGGAATCTCCTCCTCCTTGGTGACCAGCCTCTGCGCCGGCCTCGACTCGAGGAAGTCTCTCGCACGCCCGGCTCCGACGTTCGAGTTTCACGACTTTTCCGGGTATGAAGCCGACCATTTCTTGCTCCCAGCCACGTTTCCAAACGTTTGCCACGCATTTCACATCACACCGGTCGCCCAAGGACGAGACGTGGCAGCAAGCGGCGTGATATCCAGCGCACCAACGGCGGAGTTCCTCCTCGGAGGGTGGCCATCAACTGGGATTGCTCACGGCGACACGACGCGCCCCAGCGCCCATAAGCACCGTCAACCCAGAGACCGCCGAATTCAACCCGCCCCAACGGGTAGCCGATGAGCACTGTCGTGCGCGAAGACGACCGCCGGATCCTTGGTCTACTCATCGCCGCGGAAAAAGACATCGCAGATGCCAGCTCCGGGTCCGCTCGGCTCAAGCTCGCTGAAGCTGCGCAGCTGATCGACCAGCTGCCCAATCCTCGAACCCGAGCGAGGATGCGGCGCCTGCACGCCCTGCGCGCGCTTCGAACCATCGCCGACGAGTGCGCCGACTGCCACCAGTCGAGTGCCAACGTCAGGCTGAACACCGAATCCGGCACGCCCCGGTGCCCGGCCTGCCACAAACGCTGGGCGAGGGTGACCTGCCACCGGTGCGGCCGGGCGTTCAACCGGAAAGAAGCTGTGCCGGGAAAGCAGGTCTGCCCCGACTGCCGGGTGCCCCAGCCGCGGCTCGTCAACGGAGGGCTACCCGGATTGGGCAAGCGCCGCTAGCCAAGGAGAAGGGCAGATGTTCCCTCCCATCGATCCGGTCGATCTCGCACTACTTCTGGAAGAAGTCGTTCCCGAGACGCAAAACCTTGATTCCGATGACAACGACATCGCGGACGGCGTCGACCGCTGTGACGAGTGCGCAGAGGCCTTGACGGAATGCCGCTGCGGGTCCGCAGAGAATCGGGACGAAGGCATCTGAGCCGGCAAAAGGGTGCGGCTCAGCTTTCGTGCGCCGCCGCGGAAGTGCGCCCGATGACATGCGGGCTCCAGCGTGAGATGTCGCCGGCCGGCTCGGGGTCATCGCCTATGACGGTGGCGCGGCTGATCGTGCGCTCGCCCTCGAAGTCGTTGACGACGTAGTGCTGGGTGACGCGGTTGTCCCAGATGCCGATCGCGCCGGCTGTCCAGCTGTAGCGGCAGGTGAATTGCGGCTGCTCGCTGAAGCTGTAGAGGTATGCCAGCAGGCTGTCGCTCTCGCCCTTGCTGAGCTCCACGATGCGCTCGGTGAACTGGCGGTTCACGAAGAGCGACGGCTCCCCCGTTTCGGGATGGAGCCGCACGACCGGGTGCTCGGCCTTCGTCTCGGGATCGCCGAACTTGCGGGCGCTGTGCAGCGCCGTCAAGCCGAGCAGCAGCTCCTTCATCGGGGTCGAAAGGCTGGCGTAGACAAGCGCTTGATTGGTCCACATGGTGTCGCCGCCGTACGGGGCCGGCTCGAGCATGTTGAGCACCGAGAACTTCGGGGGTGACGCGGCGAACGTGACGTCGGTGTGCCAGACGTCGGCGATGTACCCGCTGCCGCTGCGCAGCAGGACGATTTCCTGGTGCTCGTCATCCAGCTTCGGCAAGTACGGATGGATCTCGATCTCGCCGAGCCGCGCCGCGAAGGCGCGGTGCGCGTCAGGCGTGAGGAACTGCTCGGGCAGGAAGATCACCTTGTGCGCGATGAGCTCCTTGCGCACCTGCTCGAAGCCGGCATCGTCCAGGTCTGCCAGGCGAACGCCGCGGATCTCGGCACCGAGCGCCCCGGCGATCCGCCGCACGCTGAGCTGACTTGCCGTATGCGCCTCAGGCGCCAGTGAAGTCGTCACGTCCCGAACTCTAATGCATTCGATTAATCGAGTCACTACGATCGCTTCCATGGCCGACGCCAAAGCCGCTCTCATCCGCGCCGGGGAGCACCTCTTCGCCCGTGAAGGGATCCAGCAGACCCGGCTGCGCGAGCTGAATGAGCTGGCCGGGCAGCGCAATGCCTCGGCGCTGCACTATCACTTCGGTAGTCGCGAAGGTCTGCTGCGAGCCATCTTCGAGCGGCACTCCGCGGTCATCGACGCCGACCGGGCGAGGCGCCTCGCGAAGCTGAAGGCGAATGCCTCGCTGCACGCCGTCGTCGCGGTGATCCTCGGGCCGATGGCCGATCATCTCCTTCTCGCCGACGGCCGTGACTACCTGCGCATCCTGCCCCAACACCTGATCGGCGAAGTCGAGCCGCCCGCCGTCGTCAAGGCATTCGATCTGGCTCGGCAGGATCTTGATCGGCGTGGGCTGCCCGAAACGCTGCGCGACGAGAGGCTGATCGAGCATGCTGCGCGCCGCGACGACGCTGATCGCCGAGCGGGCACGAGCCATCGAGGACGGAGAGCCGCTCACTCTGGACGCCGATGCGTTCACCGCGAATCTCGTCGATATGGCCGCCGCCATGCTCACCGCCCCGACGTCCGCGGCGCCCTCGCCCAAGAGACGGAGCTCAAAGCGGCGCGGTGCAGCCGACACCGCACGTTCAGCGGCTCAGCTGGTCAGGTAGGTCTTCACCTTCTTCACGTTCAGCGGATCGCAGTTGTACGGGAAGTCGCCGGAGGTCGGGTCAGTGGCCTGCTGGTCGTAGACGAAGCCGCTGGTGGTCAGCTTCACCAGCGCGATGCAGGGCGAAGCATGCTGCTGGCCCGGCCGCAGATCCTGCTTCGGGTAAAGGCCGCCGCCAGTCCAGTCCGAGTATGACCCGGCCTTCTGCAAGACGCAGTCCACGGTCAGGTTCGACCCGCAGGCCTTTGCGGATTCGGCGAACAGCAGCCAGGCATTGAACGACGACAGGGTGAAGGAGGTCAGCTTCGGGTTCGACACCGCAGCTTTGACGATCGATTCGGTCTGCTTGAGCACCGGGTACTTGCTGTCCAGATCGAACGGCAGCGCTTGGAACTGGACGTAGCTGGGCGGGAACGTGCCGAGCGACTTCGCGCCCGCCACCGCCTGCGGTCCGTAGAACTGGGTGCTGAAAAGGATCCAGTCGAGGTTGTATCCGACGTTGCGCATGGCCTGCACGACGGGGTTCGGATCCTGCGACGTGATCTGGTAAAGCCCTTTAGCACCAGCGGTTTTCAGCTGCTCGATGTAGGGCCGGAAGTTGTCGATCTGCACCGGCTGGTTCTGCAGCACCGCCACCTTGATCCCGAGATCCTTGAGGTACTCCTGCGCCTTGAGGCCGGTCGGGATGATCGAGCTCAAAGTGCTGCTGGCTATGGCGATCCCACCGGTTTTCGTGTCAGGGAAGGCCGCAGTCAGCAGCCGCATGGCGCCGTCGTTGATCTCGTCGGACGGGATGGGCGCCGGCTGGATCTGGTAGCTGGCGTTCACCGCCTGCGGGGAGACCACGTAGGCGGGGATCTGCCCGAGCTTGCAAGCCTCGCGGATCTTCACACCGGCGCTGTCGAACGCGTTGCCGTTCCCCACCAGAAAGAAGTCGCTCTGGCAGGCTTTCGTCGTCACCTGGCCGACGTTGAAGAGCTTCGCGTCCAGCTTGTCGACGACGATCTTGCGCCCGTCGATCCCGCCTGCGGCATTGCACCACTTCGAAAAACCCTCAGCGGTATCGAAGAATTCCTGCTCCAATCCCGGAGCCGCCGCGGAGCCGGGATCTGCCGTCACACCGATCCGGATCGTCGTGTCTGTCACCCCACGGGCAGTCGCCCCGCTCGCATTGCCGGGGCCACAGACCCCTTTCAGAGTGCCGAAATCACCAGGCGCCGCCGAGGTGGTCGCGCTGCTCGCGGGCGCGGGCTTGCTTGAAGAAGTACCCGCCGTCGGCGTGCTCCCCGATCGCCCGCAACCGAACATCGCCACCGTGACGGCAACGACCAGCGCCGGAAGCGTCACCGTGCGGACCGGTCGACGACTGCGCGAGTGAACCGGCTGCATTGAGCGACGCGACATGCGGTCTCCTGACCGAAGCAGAAGCAGCTTCTAACCGAAGCTATTAATGCTATACATTAGTGACCCGGATCACGCAAGCACGCGACGTCAGCCCCCGCCGGAGGCCGCTATCCCCGCCCACTCCACTACGGCAACACGTGGGGGGTGACGTTGCACATGCCGCAGAGCAGTCGTTGCCGGCCGACGAGGGTCGTGCAGCAGGCGGCTTACCGCAGCTCTAGAGATGCTGCACGCGTACTCGAGGATGGTCAGCCACAAGCCGCGGAAGGTCGGTCAGATCCGAGGTCAGCACAGTGACCTCTCCGGCCGGGGCGGTCACCGCCACCTCGGCGACGCAAGCATCGACCGCCGAGCCGCCGGCGTCCAGCCGCAGGCGTACCGCGCGGTCGGCACGGGCGCCGTCGAGTGGTGTGTCGACGGCCCGGTAGCGGCCGAGCAGGGCCGACGATGATCGCGCCACACCGGCCTCGACCCGCGCGGCTACTGGGATGAGAATGCGCACCGTGTCTGCCCGCACAGCGTTGCGCGTCGCGGCCGCATCCACATAGGCGAGCAGCTGACGGTGTTTGCGGTGCGCCAGATCGGCCAGGGCCTGCACTGCCTCGTTGTCCAGTACGAGGGTGTGTGTCGGGTGCGCCCTGCGGCTGCGTCTCGCGCGTCCCGGCACAGCTCAGGCTCCGACTGCCGCGGAAGCTGCCTCGTGGGCCAACAGGCTGGTCGCCCAGACCAGGACGTCCTCGGCGCCGGCCCCGGGCCGCCAGGCCGCCAGCTCCTGCTCGGCGCGAGCCAGCAGATCAGGCCGATCGACCAGCGGTGAGCGGTCCATTACCGCTAGCGCTGCTGCTACCTCGGCCAACGTCGGACGCAGCTCGGGCCGCTCGGCATATGTCTGCTCCAAAGCCTGCCGCTGAGCGAAGGCGTCCAGCACGCCGCGCAGCGCCTCATTGGTCAGGTCGTTGGCCGATTCGGCAAGGCCCATGCCCACGGCTTCGGCGACGGCGCGACGCAGCCCGATCGTCTGCCGGACTGAACTCGTCGTCGTGCCGGCGGAATCGTCGTCGAGCGCTTTGATCAAGTCATCGAGCGACACCACGACCTCCTGTGTTACACACTGTACTACAGGAGTCGGACAGACGGGATCCGGCAGGCACAGCTGGCTGCACAAGTGGTGCCGCCGCCAAAGCCCGCGCGGTCTGCGGCGACCCCAACCCTCACGGTCTGAGGAGATGCTGCCAGCGCATGACCGATGGTGTGGAGCCGGTGGTGTCGTGGACCCGGGCGTGCCGACACTGTCCGCGTTGGGCAGTGGAGGCGAGTACGACGCCCGTGAAACTGTCCCGCAGCGGAAGGGGCCGGCGCCGGGCGGTGAGACACTCGGCGCAGCCCCTTCTTGCTGAGCGCAGCCTGCTACGGCGCGCCGCACCGACAGCCCAAGGGTGGGCGAGTTCCCCTGCGTCCGTTGCACATTCCTTGCCGAGCGCGAACAAATGAACCTATGTCGGTCACGGTGGGGTTGCGCTCGTGCGCGGAAACGAGTGCCCCGAGCCGCCTACTTCGCCCAGGCGGGCTTTGGCCCGGCGAACGCCGGGTCGGCAAGAATGCGTGTCGCCTCGAGCGCCCGCACGTCAGCCATCGGGACTATCCAGCGGTACTTGTAGTACATCTCGCGGCGGATGAATGCGACCCGGGCGTCGTGGTCCATGGCCGCGATCCGGCCAGCGGTCATGAGGTCGTCGTATCGCACCCGTCGAACCTGCCGGAAATCGGCGTACATGTCGTGGTTCAGGGAGCCAGCGGCACCGGACGCCGGCAGGTAGGCGAAGTTGGCAAACGCGACCCTCGGCTCGTCGTTGACGAGCTTCCAGCCGGCTATGACCGCCGCGCGTTGCGCCTTCGACTGTTTGGTCAGGTCGCGGCGCCGTCCTCGCCGGCGACAAGGGCCACAGGGGTACGGCTCATCAGCTCAGCCAGACCCTGCCAGCGCACTGCCAGATGACCGGCCGGCTCGACGTCCAGGAGCGTCTCCAGCGCTTCCAGCGGGTCCACACCAGCTGTCACCGCAGCCCGTAGATACGGACGGCAGGCAACGAAGTCGCGAATGAACTCGTCGTGCTCGCTCGCCTTTTGCACCAGGTCATCGGCCAGGTCAGCGCCAATGAGGTAGGCGGTGCCTTTCGAATACCGGCGTATCTCCGCCGCTCCCCGGGAGGCAACAGATTGCACGACAGCCGCCGGGGCGCGGTTCAGCCGCTCGCTCTGCACAACCTCGAAAGAGGAGGCGAACCCCGCGAGCCCCCCGACAACCACCCTGTCCACCACCTCTGTACGGTAACCCGAAACCACCGTCCTACGCAACATGTAACGTAGGATGCCTGTGATGGTCCGGTTGGCATGCGTCGCACTGGTTACCACGCCGGCTGAACGACCGGTGTGGCCTCCTGGGCCGGTTGAAGGCGCAAACTTGCCAGCGCCGACAACAGGGGTCGCCGACCCGTAGCCGCCTCGCGGGCCGTTCGTTCATCCGGGTCAGGTCCCGGAAGGGTCCAGCGTCGGCGCCCGCTACGTCGTCTTGTGCAACGTCACCCCCGGGGGTCTCGGGAGACTACCGCCCTGCCTCCCCACTACCGACCTGACGCCGCGCTGCCGAGCGTGAAATGTGGGGAAGGTTTGTGCGAGACTGACGTCCGCCGATGACTCCTGCGTCTGACCGACGAGGCTCAGTAGGGAGACTGTGAGCCCTCGATTCCTGGCTTGCCTTGCCGCCTTCGCAGTGATGACTGGCTGCGCCGATGGGTCGTCATCTGCCCTTAAAGCGCCGGCCCATTCGCCCAGCGTCAGCACGGTGGCCGAGATCGCGCGACTGTCGGGGATCGGTGTCACCTGGGTGCCGCCAGGTTTCACGGCGGAACGCGCGAGTCTGAGGCCGGCTGGGCAGAGTTCCTCGGCGTCACAGGACTTTCGTGGAACGGCCGGGGACAAGGCCGCTCCACGACTGTCGCTGCTGGTGGAGCGAGGCGCACCGTCAGCCCTGAACCTGGCCTCCGAAAACGGGTTTTCTCCGACTCACGTTGCCGTCCGAGGGCACGGGGGGCTGCTCGCGTCGCTGCCGGCCGACGGCACTCCGGCTTTCCCAGCCCCGACGTACTACCTGCAATGGGTCGAGCAGCCAGGCCTCACGGTGACCATCTCCGCGACTTTCGGAGCGACGGCTTCCGATGCGCAGCGCATGGCCGCCGGCCTCGTCGTTCACCCCGGCCAACCGAGCCTGCCGAGCGCGCAGGACGAAGCCCTGATACGGCAGGCTTTCGCTGACGCATTCACAGGTGGGACGCCGGATGCGACCGTTCTTGCGGCAGTCGAAAACGGGCAGTCGCTAGCTCCCGTTTTGGCCGACTTCAAAAGGCGGGAGCCGCAGACGGCTCGCACCGTTCGGATCGCGGTCGACCGGGTCCTGTTCAGCGACGCTAGTCACGCGGACGTCACCTACTCGCTGACCTTCGAACGTCCAGGGTCGACAGGTATCAGCGGCGGTCAAGGCGCGGTCAAGGTCGGCGGCCAGTGGAAGGTCACGCAGCACGGATTCTGCATGCTGATCGCGACACACGTCAAGACCCCACCTGCTGCCGTACCGGGGCCACCGGGCGTCACGAACTCGGCACTGCCGGCGCCGCCGAGGGTCAGATGAGGAAGTTCACCGCGGTATAGAAGAATCTCGGGGTGGCCCCGGCTTGGTCACACTCGGCATAAGCCGCCACGTAGTTCGAGCCCGTCGGCGAGGCGGGAAGCGTCACGTTGGCCGGGCCCCATAGCTGCGATCCGTTCGCTGGAACTGTCACGCTCACGCTTGGTTCGCTCTGCTGGGCGGCGCTGAAATCCAAGTACGTGGCGGTGATCTGGACGGAGGTCGCCGCGATCGGGCAGCCGGCGTTGGGCCGAATGGTGACGACGTGGCTGCCATTGCCGAGGGTCTGGCTGAGCCCGCCCGTCAAGGTGAGCCCTGCGCTCAGCTGGACCGTGGCTGGCTGATACTGCTGAGTGGTATGCCCGCCGGCGTCCCGGCAGGTCACCGCATAGTTCACGGAAGTGACCGGGATGTCTCCGGGGGTGATGCCCCAAATACCGATTCCGTCGACATAGCTCCAGGAGCCGTTCGCCGCGAGTGGCACGGAGTTGGAGTAGGTGGAACTGCTTGTCGGCGGCGCGAAGTTCTGGGTGATGCTGATGACCGCGCTTCCGCCGCTCGCCACCGGACAGGCTTTGGCCGAAGTCACGGTCGGTTCAATGCCGTACGGGCCGGACGCGGGGGTGACGGTAAGGGCCGGGGTGCCGCCGCCGGGCGGCGTGGTGGTGGCTTGCGCCAGGGTCTTCTCAAAACCGATGATGCGGGGATTTCCGAAGCTCACTTTGAGTGCTGGGATGACCAGGGATGCACCCGCGGAAAGCCCTGCCTTGAGCGTCCACCATGGTCTTTGAGACGTGTCAGCGGAGAATTTCAGATAGCCACGAGTATCGATCTCAGGCCCGGCGAGCCCGTAGAGGAGCAACGAGAGTTTCGGCGCCACTCCCACCTCCACGCCGGCGTTGGCGGTCGCCGTCGGAGGCGTGAACGATTGCGTGTTCGTGAGCCCGCTGACCGGATGAAGCCCGCCGGACTTGGTCCAGTTGAGCCCGGCGGTCGCGGTCAGCCGCTGGCGGGCTTCCGTAGTGACGGACGCGCTGATACTCCCCTTGCCGTCGAGATAGAACTGCAGTTCGGGCTCGACGACCACGGGGATCGGCCCGACGGTGAACGTGATGGGGCTGAACTTGATGGGCTTCGGCAGCAGCGGAGTTGCTGCCAGGTTGCAGCTGCCCGCCCCGGTGAGAGCCGCCTTCAAATCGGCGTCTTCGGTGACCGTCCCCGTGAAGCTCGCGGCAGTCACCCCGCCGAACAGGCTCCACGATCCAGACAGATGAAAGCTGGGCACGACGCTGATCGACCCGGTGATACTCGCTGACGCGCTTCCCGAGCAGGACACGTTCTTGCTGATGGCTTGAACGACGCTGCCATTCGTGGCGCGCGGAGCCAGGCTGAGGTGTGGAGTGGTGTTCGGTGCTGCGATCGCCGGCTGCAGCTGGCCGCTCGTTTGGCTGGCGGACACATCAAAGCTGCCGTTGGCCACGGCTTCCGGCAAAGTCGCCGGCGTGGTCGTCACCGTGCTCGCCCCGGTAGCCGGATCGGTCGTCACGCCGGTGACCTTGGCCAGCAGCCCATCGGGTGTGTTGGCGCCGATGTCGGAGGCGATGATGTCACCGGGCGCCACTGCCGGTGCTGAGCTCGCCAGCGTCACCGTCTGAGTCCCGCCAGGCGCGTTGACGACCGCGCTGACCGCGGCTGGAGAAACGGCCTTCGTCGTTGGAGGAACGATGAGCGTGCTGATCGGTCGCAGCCCCGACCACGCGGGCGTCGCAGCCTCGACATCGTCGGTAGTCGTCTCGTCCAAGGAACCCGCCCGGTCGAACGCTGCGATGACAGTCGTTGATCCGGAACGAGTCATGGTCAGACCCGAAACGACAGCCGTCGAGCCGACGGCGCTCCAGGCGGTCCACACCTGACGGGCGTTGAGAAACGTCCTTGTTTCGGGGACTCCGAACACGTTGCGCACCGCTACGGTTCGATCGCCGGTGGCCGGATCGACGGTAACGGCCGGTGTGCTCGCCCAACGGCCTCCCTGCTTGGCCCAGCTGCCGACGGGAATTCCGCCGGCGGAGATCGCCAGCTCGTAAAGGCCCTTGTCGGTTCCGATCCCTTCGAGGATGAGTGCTCCGCTCGCAAGCCTTGCCGCGGCGGGCGCTTCACTGAGGGCGCCTGGCAGCTTCACCCACGCTCCCCAGCGCCCATGGTCTTCGGTCCGCATGTACGGGATGCCGTTGGCTCCGGTCATCAGCACGCGCACCACCTGTGGCGCAGGGGCGACCACGGCCGGCTGGCTGTAGGCCGCGCCGCCGAGGTTTTGCCACGGCGAGAAGCTGCCACCTGGCTGCCGCGTACGCACGATGACGGCCTTGTTCGTCCCGACCGTCGCAATGGTCACTACCCCGGCCGAGTCGACCGCGGCACCGACCCCCTGGATCACGTTGCTGCCGAGTGAAACCGGGGCAGACCATCCGCCGGAAGAAAAGGTTCGGTAGTAGACCTGATGCGATGCCCGGTCGCGCCAGAAGACCTGCCGCGATCCGGGGCCTGTCGAAATCAAAGCCGCTCCCGGCTGCCCGGTCGGCAAAGGCACGGTCGGCGTCCCGCAGGCGCTCAAGGCTCCCAAAGCAGCACCGAACATTGCGCTGACGGCGATGAGCTGGCGTGTTCTCTTGAAGCGCACGCAAGAATGCTGACAGGCGCTGAAGATAGGCGCGCCGCTTTACTGAAATTCGGTTCAACGGTTAGCGGCTGTGCTAAGGAGCGGCTGTGCCAGGAAAATACGGGCGTTCAGCGGACGCGCCGGCAGCGGTGCTTTAACGTTGATTTGGGTCCGCATGAAGTGCTGGTCGCTGCGTATCGGCTAAGCCGCCGCGGCCGCGCCACACGATGTCATTCGAGACGAGGAGCACATGCGGAACCGTCGGTTGATCGGGAGCTTCGCGGCGTTGGCCGTCGCGGCGGCGGGCTTGATCGCCTGCCAGCCGCAGGGTGGCATCAACCAGCTGAGTGCAGCGTTCTCATTGAGTTCCGGCAGCGGAACCATTCATGTCACCGGCTGGGCCTGGGACCAGGATTCGGCCCACGCCGCCATTCCGGTCACGATCAGCATCGACGGCCACCCAACGGTCGTGACGGCAAGCCTTCCCCGACCGGACGTCGCAGCGCTCAAGGGCGCCGCCGGGCCGAATCATGGTTTTGACAAAGCCGTTACGGCCGTGGCGGGAAGCCATCTCGTGTGCGTTACCGCCGACAACCTCGTGCGTACGCCCGGAACCAATCAACTTCTCGGCTGCCGCGCCGTCAGCGTGCTGCCGTCCGATCAGCTCAGCTCTGCAGCGAGCTGGCTTGCCACGCTGAACTACTACCGCGCCGGCTCCGGGCTCCCGCCAGTCACGGAAAACACCAGCTGGACCGCGGGGCTCAACGCGCATCTGAACTACTTGAGCCGCACGCCTGCGAGCTATTTCACCGGCCAGTATCAAAGCCTGCACACCGAGAACCCGGCCAGCCCCTACTACACCCAGGCCGGGGCGGAGCAAGCCGGCGCGTCGAATCTCGTCGAGGGCTTCCTGAATCCCGGAGCCCAGCGGGCGATCGTCGAGATTTGGATGACCGCTCCGTTCCACGCGATCGGGATCCTTCGGCCCGGCCTTGAACAATCCGCGTTCGCCGCCAGCTCGAGCGGTGCCGGGCTGAATGTGATCTCCGGGCTCACCGGCGACGGCACCATCAGGACTCCGATCGTGTTTCCCGGCAACAACGAGGTCGTCGGGCTGAACTCGTACGGCGGTGAATCGCCCGATCCCCGGGAAGCCTGTCCCGGCGGTGCCAGCGGCTGGTGGGGTCTCCCGGTTATCGCCATGCTTCCGGATAATCCGACGTCGGTTCCCCCCGCGCTGATGAGCCTTAACGGCAGGTCGATCCTTTCGTCGACGAACAACACGCTGTGCGTCATCGACAGCGTCAATTATCAGACGAGTGATCCGGTCTACGGACCCACCGGACGGCAAATCCTGCAGGGCGATCACGCAGTTTTCGTCTTCGCGCGTAACCCGCTCGCCGCAGGTCGCTGGCACGCCATCCTGGGCAGCGGATCGAGCGCAATCAGCTGGGTCTTCTACGTCGTTCCCCACAGCTGACGGGATCATTGCGGGCCGCGACAATCCCGCAGCCCGATTCACCCGCGACCGCCAGCTATTTACACGCTCTACAAATAATGAGCGGCGAGACGTGGTCGGCTCGAAATCGCGCGTGCCGAGAGTTGCCCGGACCTCCTGCGCCTAAACCGCCGTAAATTCGAAATCCGCGAACAGACCGCCAAACATGCCCTAACGTCCTACGAGGGCCCGGACGATCTGCCCCACGCGAAACGCCACCCGGTGATGAAGCGCAGTTCAACGCTGATTGAGGTCCGCATGAGGTCAAGGTGGCTGCGCTGGCGCAGGGCCGTCCCGGCGCTGGTCGCACTTGTGGGTTTCGCGGGCATCGCCGCGTGCGTGCCCAAGGGCACCCCGGTGGCGCCGACGCTTGATGCCAACAACGCGTCGGCAACCCTTCCGCATGGCTGGTTCCAGGGCGGCCTGACCTGGCAGGGCGACTTCGGCGATCCGGACATCCTGCGAATCGGCAACACCTATTACGCCTACAGCTCCTCCGCCGGAGGCAGGTATCTGGGCGTGCTCACCAGCACCGACCTGAAGACGTGGACCATCCACCGGAACTGGAGCAGCGCCTCCAGCCCGAACGATCCGAACTGGACCAACGGCGTCCCACCGGAGTTGCTCGCCTACGGGGACACCCCGTGGAATGAGTTCTTCAACAACGACGCGCTGGTACGTCCCGCCGCCTGGGGCTTGAAGACCGCGGTCGCGGGCAACAAATGGCAGCAGGAGACGTACTGGGCCGCATCGGTGTTCAGCATCACCACACCGTCAGCGACCACGTGGTACGCCTACTCCGCCGTGAGGACGAGCGCCGCGGGCGACCCGAGAGATCCCCACGGCTACGGGCGTTTCTGCCTCACCGTCGCGAGCGCGGCCAGCCCGATGGGGCCGTTCCGCGACATCAGTGGCATCCGTCCGATCCAGTGCCAGCCAGTCGCCTCCGACCCGTCCGGCTCGATCGACCCCTATCCCTACCACGACCCGACAACGGGGAAGGACTACCTGCTCTGGAAGGCAGCCGGGAGGGTCGGCGGCGTCGAATCATCAATCAAATCAGTGCAGTTGGGCAGCAACGGCCTGCCGCTTCCCGGCGCGCCCGTCGTCACGCTGCTGCAGACCAACCGCGCCGCGGCCTGGGAAGGCAGCACGATCGAGAACCCGTCGATGCTCTACTACGGCGGCGTCACCTACCTGTTCTATTCCGCCAACGACTCCGCCTGGAATGACAGCGACGGCCGCAGTAATTACGCCACCGGGTACGCGATCTGCCGCCAGGGTCCCCGCGCGGCCTGCACCCGTCCCGCCGGCGGAGTCGCTCCCCTGCTTTCCAGCAAGGTGAACGACGTCAGCCAGGGACCAGGCGGCGCCTCACCGGTCGTCGGACCCACCGGGCGGCTGTACCTCGCCTACGCCTCCTACTGGCTCGGCGAAAACCGTAGCGGCTACCACCCCCGCCGGCTGCACATCACAGGTCTCGTCCAAGACCCCAATCACTCACTGCGCGTTGGCTGACGTACGCGAGAAGGATCTCGGGCAGTGATGAGGCGCCGCAATGTCAAAAGGATGCTCGCTCTCTTCACCGCTGCCGTTGCGTTGGGCATCGGCACGGCCGCTTGTGATCCCTCAGGAACAGGCAGACGCGGCGGATCGAACTGGCGATAACGGCGTTACTTCTATCGTGCGCCGGGCTCATGATTGCGCCGACGATTTCGGCGGCCACGCCGGAATCTCGCCCCGACTTTCGCGTTCGCCTGCGCCGTAACGTTTTGCTGCGTATCGTGATTGCGAGTAGTAGTACTCGGGGGTGGAGATGTTTGGCGGCCGGAAAAGTGTCCGGTCATGCGTAGCATTCTTGGGGTCGATTGCGGCCGCCTTGATTACGCTGACTTTTGTTGCTGCATCTCCGGCGTCAGCATCCCAGACCGACTGCCTGAGCTACGGCTATGCCTGCACCCCCGGCTACACCGGCGCCAACGCCGCCGGCACGTGGGCCTGGACACACTACGGCGCCAGCTACGCGCAAACGGCGAACGGTTATCACAACTGCACCCTGTACGCCGCTTGGCGTCTTCAGCAGAACGGCATGGCGGATCCCGGTAACTGGGGAAACGCTGTTACTTGGGCCAGTCACAACGGCGGCGGCAACCACACCCCAGCGGTGGGATCCATTGCCTGGTGGGGTTCCGAAGTCGCCGCCGGCTTCGGGCATGTTGCTTACGTCGACCAGGTGAGCGGCAGCCAAGTCCATGTCGTGGCTGACAACTTCACCTCGGCAACCACCAATGGTTACACCGATGCCGGCTGGATAGCAGCCAGTTCAGTCGATGCTTTCCTGCACCCTCACGACGTCGGCGGTGGTTCCGGGGCGCTGGCTGACGGCACCTTTGTCGTCGTGACGGGATTGCCTGCTGTTTACCGAATCGCCGGAGGCGCCCCGCTGTATGTGAGCTCGTGGGCGGCCGTCGGTGGCAATCAGCCGGTCTCCCAGATCTCGCAGGCGCAGTTTGACGCCTTACGCGCCGTCCCCGCCGACGGCACCATCCTCGATGCTTCCGGTGGCGGCGTTTTCATCGTCGCCGGCGGCGCACCCCTCTACCTCAGCAACTGGGCCGCAATCGGTGGCCCCAAGCCAGGTGTGGCCGTCGATGAATGGGACGTCGACAACACCGCCAATCCGGCCGCCCACCTGCGGCCCGTGCCCCTCGACGGCACCATCCTCGATGCTTCCGGTGGCGGCGTTTTCATCGTCGCCGGCGGCGCACCCCTCTACCTCAGCAACTGGGCCGCAATCGGTGGCCCCAAGCCAGGTGTGGCCGTCGACGAATGGGACGTCGACAACACCGCCAATCCGGCCGCCCACCTGCGGCCCGTGCCCCTCGACGGCACCATCCTCGATGCTTCCGGTGGCGGCGTTTTCATCGTCGCCGGCGGCGCACCCCTCTACCTCAGCAACTGGGCCGCAATCGGTGGCCCCAAGCCAGGTGTGGCCGTCGATGAATGGGACGTCGACAACACCGCCAATCCGGCCGCCCACCTGCGGCCCGTGCCCCTCGACGGCACCATCCTCGATGCTTCCGGTGGCGGCGTTTTCATCGTCGCCGGCGGCGCACCCCTCTACCTCAGCAACTGGGCCGCAATCGGTGGCCCCAAGCCAGGTGTGGCCGTCGACGAATGGGACGTCGACAACACCGCCAATCCGGCCGCTCACCTGCGATCCTTACCCGCCAGCGGGACGTTCCTTCGGACCATCAGCGGCGCGTACTACCGGGTCGCCGGCGGGACCGCCTTCCCTGTCACCGACTGGACACCCTTCGGAGGCCCGCAGTCGTCCGTGCTGGTCGACCAGTGGGATGTCGACAACGCATCGACCCCCGCGGCCCACTTGTTGCGCACGCCGATGAACGGGACGCAGCTGATCGGTACCCCGTCACAATCGGGCTGGCTGGTCAATAGCGGTCGGCGATATGCCCATGCCGCTACCGCAGGGGCGGTGACGCTCAATGACGCATCCCTCAAGACCGTTCGCCGGGCAGACTGGCCGTTCGGGGACTTCAATGCCGACGGCAAGACCGACTACGCCGTCTTCCGACCCAGCAACAGAACCTGGTATGCCAAAGGCCTTGCCAACGTGGCCTTCGGGACGTCGGGCGACATCCCCCTTGCCGCCGACTTCAACGGCGACGGCAAAACCGACTACGCCGTCTTCCGACCCAGCAACGGCACCTGGTACGTCAAAGGCCTCGCCAACGTCGCCTTCGGCCGATCCGGCGACATCCCCCTCGCCGCCGACTTCAACGGCGACGGCAAAACCGACTACGCCGTCTTCCGACCCAGCAACGGCACCTGGTACGTCAAAGGCCTCGCCAACGTCGCCTTCGGCCGATCCGGCGACATCCCCCTCGCCGCCGACTTCAACGGCGACGGCAAAACCGACTACGCCGTCTTCCGACCCAGCAACGGCACCTGGTACGTCAAAGGCCTCGCCAACGTCGCCTTCGGCCGATCCGGCGACATCCCCCTCGCCGCCGACTTCAACGGCGACGGCAAAACCGACTACGCCGTCTTCCGACCCAGCAACGGCACCTGGTACGTCAAAGGCCTCGCCAACGTCGCCTTCGGCCGATCCGGCGACATCCCCCTCGCCGCCGACTTCAACGGCGACGGCAAAACCGACTACGCCGTCTTCCGACCCAGCAACGGCACCTGGTACGTCAAAGGCCTCGCCAACGTCGCCTTCGGCCGATCCGGCGACAAACCTGTTTAGCTCTCAGTCGCCGGAGTCTCGGTATGCCGACTGGAAGTGTTGGGCGTCGACGATCCAACGTCGTCATGTTCTCCTTTGAGCAGCCAGTCTCCTGCACGACCGGAGACGAGCCCCTCTCGAGTTTCGACCGATGCCGACTCGGTCAACTCAGTGGCTTGCACGCTCCGAGTCCGACGGTACAAGTCGTTGCCCGCGGGCTCGTACCGCGTGGTGCCGATGAGCACTTCGTGGGCGAAGACGACCGCCGGACTGCCGCCACTCGAGTACCGACGTCAGGCTGAACACCGCCGGACGTTCAGCCGGAAAGAAGCTGTAACGGGAAAGCAGATCTGCCCCGACTTCCGGGTGCCCCAGCCGCGGCTCGTCAACGGAGGGCTCCCCGGATTGGGCAAGCGTCGCTAGCCAAGGAGAAGGCTGATGTTCCCTCCCACCGATCCGGTCGATCTCGCACTACTTCTGGAAGAAGTCCTTCCCGAAACGGAAAACCTTGACTCCGATGACAAGGACATCACGGACGGCGCCGACCGCTGTGACGAGTGCGCAGAGGCCTTGACGGAGTGCCGCTGCGGGTTCGACGGGGATCGGGACGAAGACACCTGAGCTCGCCGTCAAACCCACGTCGAGAAGTGCAGTCGCGCGCTCGCCGCTGGCTGCCCCCCACCTAATAACGGTCACGGTGAGCCGGATTTCACCGAAGCACCCTGGATCGATATTTATTTGAATGAGGTGTCAAATCCGGCCGGGGTCGTCGCTGCGAATTTCAACGAATTTCAAATTTCGCACACAAACCGGTGCGGCCTGGCCCTACGCTCTGCCCGAAGCCGGACTCGAAGGCGCGTCGGGGGACCCATCCTCGTGCACCGGCAGCTGCTTTCGCGCTGGGGGAATTCACATGTCACGCTTACGTCGAAGCGGCGCGGCCACGTTGGCGTTACTGGGAATGGTCGCGACGGGAATTGTCACTGCCAGCACCGCCTCGGCCGCGACGCCGCCGGCAAGCCTCCAAGGGGAGAGCTTCTTCTCTGGCGGAGACATCGTCCCGGTCGTCGGCTCGAACAACATCACCAGCGAGTGCAATCCCACCGGAGTGACGACACTCAGCGGCACGGTCAGCGGACACGCCGCCGGGCCGTACCCGGGCACGTTCACCGAGTCCTACACCGCGCAGATCAGCCCTCAGACGCAGCCCACGGACAATTTCCTGTACTACACGGAGCCGGTAAATATAGGCACCACGACGCAATTCCACGGCGTCTTCACCATCACGTCTGGTAGCACGACGATCTCGGGTACGCGGGACTGGGCGGTCGCTTCAGGCCTTAACCCGGTCGGTGCTTGCTTCCGGCTCACCGCGGACGTACGAGCTTTCGACGGGGTTACGATCATCCCCCAAGCGGAGACGCAAGCGGTCGAATTCCTCACCAACGTGACCTACACCGCCACGATCCCAACACCGACAGGCCTCTACACAGATTCTGGCATCGGAAACGCCGGCGGGGAGGATTACACCTACGCCACCAGCAGCTCCGGCAGCGGATCGCAATCGGGCTACAGCGCGATCTTCCTGTCCACCGGCACTCCCGTGCAGGTGCCGGCGAGCGTCACACTCTCACCGCCGACCTCGGCCAACACCGTGGGAGCCGCCGCTACGGTCACCGCCACCGTGGACGACGCCGGCGGCTACCCGGTGGAAGCCGGCACGGTGCTCTTCACCGTCGCGGGAGCGACGACCACGACCGGCTCGTGCACCACCGACGCGAGCGGGCAGTGCACGTTCAGCTATCAGGGCCCTGCGACCGCGGGCCAGGACACCGTCACCGGATGCGCCGACGCGAATAGCAGCGGCACCGTCGACACCGGAGAGCCGTGCGGCACCGCGACGGAGACCTTCATCCCGGCCGCCAGCCCGCACGACGTCTATTACACGCAATCGGACGGCGTCTACCGGATCACCCCGTCAGACCCGACGACGCCTGCGCTGTTCGCCGGCGGGCTGACGGATCCGCGAGGTGTCACTGTCGACCACAACGGAAACGTGTGGATCGCGCAGAGCGGGTCGCCCGGCATCGTCGAGTATTCGCCCACCGGGGCTTACCTCGGCGGGAAGCTTCCCGGCAATTCTCAGACGCCGACCGCCATCGCGGTCGACAGCCAGGGCAATGCCTACGTCGCCTACGCCACGTTGCCGTACAACGGGCTGCTGGAGGTGCCCGGAGACGGGAGCGCTCCGCATGCGGTCGGATCGAACGTGCTCTATCCCACCGGCGTTGCGGTCGACTCCCACGACAACGTCTTCTTCTCCGACTTCGGCCACTATGACGTCAACGAGATCCCGGCGAACGGCGGCCCTCAGGTCGATCTCGCCGACGTCCCGGCCCCGTATGGCGTGGCCGTCGACCAGGCGGGAAACGTCTACACCGATCTCGACCACGACAATCAGATCGCCGCGATCCCGCCGGCTGGCGGGACGTACTCGACCATCGCCCCGGTCCTTGCATACGCCCTCGCCGCGGATGACGGCAGCGACGTCTTCGCCGGCGCGATCACCGGCACCACCCCGGGCGCGAACAATCGCTTCCAGCTCGTCGAGATCGCCCCCAACGGCACCCAGACCGCCCTCACCGGCTACGTGCCGTCGGTGATCTACGGTGTCGCGGTCGGCCCGGCGGTGGGGCCACCCGCGATCACGAGCCCCGCCGCTGACACCGAGACGTTCGGCGTCCCGTTCAGCTTCACCGTCACCACAAGCGGCTACCCGGCACCGAAGCTGACCAAATCCGGCGGGCTGCCCGCAGGGGTGAGCTTCACCAACAACGGCGACGGCACCGCCACGATCGCCGGCACCCCGAGCGGTGGGGCGGTTGGCATCTACACCCTCACCCTGACCGCGAAGAACACCGCGGGCACCTCCAGCCAGACCTTCACGCTGGCGATCACCAAAGCACCCAAGATCGTGAAGGCCCCGAACGCCACCGTCACCGTCGGCTCATCGCTCACCCTGCCGATCACGGCGAAGGGCTACACCACCCCGGCCCTGAGCGAGTCCGGCCCGTTGCCCGCGGGTATCGCCTTCACCGATAACGGGGACGGCACGGGCGCGCTCAGCGGCACCCCGCTCGCGGGCAGCGGCGGGAGCTATGCCATCACCATCATCGCGACCAACGGCCTGGGAAGTACCACCCGGACGCTCACCCTCAAGGTGCACGAGGGGCCGACGATCACCAGCCCGGCGAGCGCGTCAGCCACCGTCGGGGTCCCGTTCTCCTTCCAGGCCACCGCCACCGGATTCCCGAACCCGAAGATCACCAAGACCGGCACGCTGCCCAAGGGCATCACCTACAGCGCCGCCACCCGAACTTTCAGTGGCACGGCAAAGGTAGGGACGGCAGGCAGCTATCCGCTCACCCTTACCGCCACCAACAGCACCGGGGCGTTCATGCAGTCATTCACCATCACCGTGAGCTGACCTACCTCCAAGGCAAGAGCCGCCCGTTTCTCCGGGTTGCCCGTCGTCCGCCGAGGGTCCGCACGGGGTTTATCTCCAGGACTTCAAGCGATACGTTCCGCGCATGGACCCGGTCTCGCTGATCGTGGCCGCGCTCGCCGCCGGAGCGGCCGCCGGCTTCAAAGAAAATGCCACCGCAGCCGTGAAGGACGCCTACGGCGCGATCAAGCGGCTTCTTTCGAGCCGCTACAAGAACGTCGTGCTGGACGATCTGGAGCGCAAGCCAGAGTCTGAGGCAAAGCGTGCCTCCGTAGCGGAGGATCTGTCAGACGGCGGCGCCCAAGAGGATAGCGAGCTCTTGGACCTGGCGCGCCAGCTGGTTGCGGCGGTGCGCGAGAGCGACTCCGGGGCTGCCGCCGCAATCGGCATCGACCTCAAGAATGTCGAGGCCGAATTCATCCACGTGGGCACCATTCGCGCGACGGGAACTGGGTTTCGCGGCGAAGGGCTGAAGCTGCGGGGCGGCTTGTCGGTCTCGAACGTCGAAGCCGGCGAGAGCGGCGGCCCGGCAAACCCTTAGCGGCGCCGGGAGGGTTGCCGCCCGCTCCCGACCGGCCGGTCTTCCAGCTCCAGGACGTCCATGCGGGTGGCAGCGTCATCCTGGTTTACGGCGGGTGGCAGCAACGGATCGGCGGCCCGCTGCCCGGGGCCGCTCTTATCGCAAATTTCCTTGCGCAGTATCGGGATTCTCCGGAGCGACCGCAGCCGTTCGGTGGGCGCCGTGAAGAATTTCGCCGGCTTGACTCCTGGCTCGGGCAGGCCGAGCAGCCGTATCTGCTAGTCGCCGCGCCGCCTGGTCGCGGCAAGTCGTCGCTGGTGGCCCGCTGGTGCGACCGCCTCACCGCCGCCGACCGGCGAGAGCGCCTTCAGATCGTCTTCGTGCCCATCAGCATTCGCTTCGAGTTCAACAGGCAAGCGACGGTGCTTCGCGCGTTGGCGACCCGGCTGGCGGCGGTTCACGGAGAGCCCGCGTTCGGAGACTCTGCTGATGACTGGCGCGACGTCGTGGGCGAGCTCATGCTCCGCTCCCCGCCGGAGGGCACTCGCGTGCTGGTCGTCATCGACGGTCTCGACGAGACGTCGGGCTGGCAGTTCGGACCGTCGCTTTTCCCGCAACCGCCGCACCCTGATGTCAAGCTTCTCGTTTCCGCCAGGCTGACGGCGTCTCACTCCGCTCCGAGCGACTGGTTGCAAGACCTCGGTTGGTCGCGGGCTGACGTGGTGGCGCTCGGGACCTTGAGCGAAGGCGACGTCCAAGACGTGCTGACGCACATGGGTCCGTCGCTCAGCACTCTGGCAGACGATCCGGGCCTGGTTGCCAAACTGCACGAGATCTCAGGCGGAGATCCGCTCGTGGTCGGCTTGTACGCCAGCCATCTTTGGGCGCATCCGTTTCAGGACCGGGGCTCGGTGAGCGACTGGTTACGCGACAGCAGCGGCGGGCTCGCCGGCTTCCTCGATCGCTGGTGGGAGGACCAGCAGCGCCTTTGGGGCGACGCCGCTTCCGCGCAGACCCGCCGCGTCTTCGATCTGCTCACGTCGGCCCTGGGGCCGCTCGAACGGCGGGGCCTGCTCGAGCTTGCGCGCCTCGAGTTCCCCATCAGTGGCGACGACCTCGACTTTGCCCTTGGTGCCCTTGACCGCTTGCTGATCAGCCCGAGCCCCCGCGTCTTCGCGATCGCACACCCGAGACTGCAGGAGCACCGGCTGGCGCGCCTGCGCGATGACGGCGACCTCGCAGCACTCGACCGCGTCTTCATCGAGTGGACGGGAAGCTCGCTGATCCCCGCACCCGAAGAGCCGGCGCCGTACGCGGTTCGCCATCTGGGCCAGCATCTGGAGCGAGCTCAGGCTGATCCCGGCCGCATGCTGCAGCTGCTCAGCCCTGAGTGGCGTTCGGCCTGGATGAAGCTGAACGATGACCTCGCCGGCTGGATCGATGACATCGACCGCGTGCACTCCGCGGCTGCTCGGGCAGACGCGGCGGCCGTCGCATCGGGCGCGAGCGCGCGCTGGCCCGCGCTCAGAGCGTGGTGCACGTTCTTGAGTGCCGGCGCGGCAGCTGCTGACGACCTTGTTGACGGCGCGTTCGCCGCTGCTCTGATCAAGCACGGCCTGTGGTCGCAGCGTAGGGCACTCTCGCGCTGCTCCCGCCTCGAGTATTCATCAAACCGGGCCGGCTACCTCACCGCCCTGGCGCCCGCCCTCAGCGGCGAAGGGATCCAGCTCGCGATCTCGATAGTGCGTGGGCTTGACGCCCGCTACGACGACGAGCTCATCGAAGCATCGGTCAGCGTCGTCAGCCGGCTCGTCGAGGAGGGCGACCTGGAGTCAGCGCGAGCACTTGTCCACGAGACCGACTCCCCTGCCGTTCGGCTGGCAGGTCTGGTCGCCATCTTTCCCGCCCTTTCCGATACGGAACGGGTTGACATCCTGCAAGGCATCGACGTCGCCGAGGACGATGTCCGCCTCGCAGACCTCGCGCCGCGCATCGATCGCGAGCTCGCCGTCCGAGCGTTCGGCGACGAGCCCTGGCGCGTCCTGGAGCGCGAGCTGCGCCGCCACGCCCACTGGTGGCCGATAGGGAAGGAACTCGACGAACTCTGGGCAACGGACCGCGCTTACGCATTTGGCGAGCTCGCTCCTTGGATGACGGCGCAGGAGCGAGAGCGACACGTCGTCGGCTGCCTCGACGCGCTGGAAAGTGAAGGGTCGGAATACAACTCTGATGATGCGCTGCAGGCTCTTGCGCCGTTCCTGAGCACGAGCAACTGGGTACGAGCACGGGCCATCGCGCATGACCTGCTCCGCGACCAGCCGGGCCTCAAGCCTTTCGCCGACGTCCAACTCCTTCCGCATGCACCGCTGGGCAGGCACGCCGATCTCCTCACAATCCTGACCGAGTCGATCCCCGAGATATTTGGTCGCCTGTCCATCACAGCGGTGTCCGAGGCCCTCTCCACGCTCGCCGCGCAGGGCGCTTCGGCTGCGGTGCTCGATGCCCTACACGATTTCGACCCAGGGGATTGGCACAAGGCCGACCATCTGGCGGCCGTGGCTCCCCACCTCGACCTCGCCCACGTTCATCGAGCGCTCGACATCGCTGCGGATTGCAGGCGCGAGACGCGCTCGAAAGCCCTCGTCGCGTTGCTTTCCCGGCAGGCGCAGTGCGGCGAAGTCGAGGCTGCGCTAGCACGGGCTTCGACGAAGTACGACCCGGACGAGACCGAAGTTGGGCTCACGGTGCTGCGTGTCGCCGCTGGCCGGCAGATCTTTGGGGAAGCGGCCGGTGGGCTCATGGCGATACGAGACCGGTCGATGCGCTGCGCGGCAGCGGCCGTCGCCGCTCGATTTTCGCCACTGACGGGGTCCGAGCTCCTGGCAGTCGCGTCCAGTTTCGGTGACCCGATCGGGGCCGAGGACACCCTGCCGATGGAGGCCTTCCATCTCATCGGCGGGGAACTCAAGGCCGACGAGCGTGCGAGTCCGGACGCGTTACGGACCGCCAGCTACATGAGCCGCCGCGGTCTGCACCCGTACAAGGACCAGATCATGGTCGACCATTTCAAGCGGTTTGCGGCAGCGCGCGGCCCGGAGGACGCGATCACGCTTGGTCTTGCCATGAGCGAAAGCTGGGATCGGCCGCTGGCATGGGCAGTGGTTGCGGTAGCCGGTCAGTTCGAAACGGGCATGAGCGTGAGCCGTCGTGACCTGATCGACGCGACTTCCGATGCCAGACCAGTGATCCGGGCGGCGACGCTGGGCTTGCTCTCCCCGGACGACCGGCTGGACGCGCTGGACATCGCCCTCGATGCCTTCACGACGCCAATGCTGCACCCGAGCACGACCGCGCTGATGCTGAGCGCCTTGCCGGCAGATCTCTACGAGCATGCGGCAGCTGCGCTCGTGCCCGACGACATCTTGGACGGCCGGTCGTCTCCTTGGGCGCTGACCACGACGTGGGCGAGCATGATGGCCGATTTGTGTCCAGGCCTCGACGCGCGGCGCTTGCGGCGTCTGCTGGACGGCAGCCAGCAACTCTCGTCAGGCTCCTCTCGCGTGGGGCTGCTCTCGGCCTGTCTCGTCCGCCTGGCCGCTTTGGGCGAGGCGGACGAAGCGCTCACGCTGGTCGACGCGCTGGACCGCGAGGAACGGCTCGCTGCGCTGCTGAGGATTGCAGCTGTTGTCCCGTCCGCGGCCGTGCCGCGGCTCGTGGCAGCCATGCATTCGGTCGATTATCAGTTCTGGCCTGCCGGGCGCGCCCTGGCTGCTGCCGCCATCGGCATGCGCGTGAACGAGCTGCCCCTCGAGGCGGTCTCGCGCCTGATCGACGATTGGCACACCGTCCGTCCGGGGCCGGGCGAGGTCATGATCGATCTCCTGCTTTACGTGCCCGCCTTGCTGAGTCTCGGCGGCCGACGAGCCGCCGGGGATCTGCTCGACCGCCTTGCCGCCGGGCCCGTCACGTAGCCGCAACGAGTTCCACGGTCACCACCACCCGCTGGGCCGCCGAGTATTCGAGATTGCACGTCGTCATGCATTTCAAAACCGCATGAAACTCAGTTCCCCTATCCGCCCGGCCGCTCGGACGACGGCGGCCTCCACATAGACGCTTTGCCGGACGTTCCAAAGCGCAAAGTCATGTACCAGCCGATCTCGCGCAGCTAGGTTGGACACGTTCGCAGATCGGACAAAGCGCTCGGGGGAGACACAGTGCACATGGTCGACGCGCGGGGCGAACGCCCGCCGCATCCGCTCCGCAGTGAGCGTGACCAGCCCACGACAGCCGGCGCCCGGCCACCGGCGGCCCCGCAATGAATCGGTTCCGGAGCGGCCCCCGTCGACCACGTCGAATTGCCGCCCTCGCGTCGGCGGTCGCACTGATAGCAGCCCTGGCGGGCGCGTGCACACCGCCAACAAATCCGCCTGTTGATTCCGGAACCATCGTGAGCCAGATCCCGGCGGCGGGCACCCCGAACTTCACCGGCCCCACCAGCGGCGGCTTCGGCACCACCGTCGCGGCCATCGCCCAGGTGGGCAATTACATGGTCGCCGGCGGCAATTTCACGCAAGTCAACGGTGCGTCACGCCCCTACCTGGCTGCCTGGGGCGCCCCCACCGGCCCGGTCTCGGGCGTGCTCCCGGCCTCGACCACGAACGGTGAGGTCCTCGCCCTCCAGACCTCCGCAGACCGCCACGGCTTCTATGCCGCGGGCAGGTTCACCAGCGCCGGCGGCATCAGGACAAGCGTCGCCCTCTACAGCCTGGTCCGGCATTCGATCATCTCCTCCTTCCGGGTCGTGGTGGACGGCTCGGTCAGCTCGCTGCAGCTGGTCGGCAACCGCCTGCTGATCGGCGGCGCTTTCAGCCATGTGAACGGCGTCGTCCGCTTCGGGCTGGCGTCCGTCAACGCCACGACCGGCGCGCTCGACAATTACCTCACCGTTCACGTCGCCGGCCATCACAACTTCAACCCGACCAACCACGGCGGCGTCGCCGGGGCCGTCGGGGTGGCGAGCATGGCCGTCTCCCCCGACGGGGCACGGATGATGGTCATCGGCAATTTCACCCAGGTCTACGACCAGAACAATCCCTCCACCGGTTACGCGCGTGACCAGATCATGAACATCACGCTCGGCGATTCGGCGGCCACCGTCGATCCCGGGTGGAACTCACTCGCCTACCACGGCCGATGCGACTATCCCGCGTTCGACTCCTACATGACGCAGGTGGCGTGGGCGCCCAATGGCAGCTACTTCGTCGTGACGACGACGGGCGGCTTTGTCGGCGGCACGTTCCAGCCGTGCGACGCGGCCAGCCGTTTCGAGGCGGGGGCGTCCGGCGCGAACGTGCTGCCGACGTGGATCGACGACACCGGCTCGGATTCGCTGTACTCGGTGGCGGTCACGTCGGCGGCGGTGTACGTCGGGGGTCACCAGCGCTGGCTGAACAACCCTTACGGCAATAACGTTTCCGATAACGGCGGCGTCCCGCGCGCGGGCATCGCGGCGCTCGATCCCGCGAACGGCGAGCCGCTGGCCTGGAACCCGGGCCGAAACCCCCGTGGCCACGGCACTATTGCGATCCTCGCGACGAAGACGGGTGTCTTCTTCGGTAGCGACACCGACTGCATCGGCCCCGGCAACGGTGCCAGCTGCAGCGGCCCTGGCCGCTACCCGCGCTCGGAGCTGGCGTACTTCCCGTACGCCGGTGGCTCCCTGCCGGTCGGCAACAGCACCGGTACGGCGACGAAGATCCTCGTCGCGGGAAGCACCGTGACGGCGCATAACTTCAACCCGGCCAACGGCGCCGGCGGCCCCGTCCCCGGCGCGAGCAACAGCATCAATTGGAGCTCGGCACGTGGGGCGTTCTACCTCAACGGGCGCGTCTACTACGGCGATGCCAACGGCAAGTTCTACTACCGGACGTTCAGCCTGGCCGGCGGCGGCACGTACGGCCCGCCGCGGCTGATCGACCCGTACGACGACCCGACGTGGGACACCATCCAGACCGGATCCGGCAACACCTACCAGGGCGTGCCGAGCAGCTTCTACACCGACATCCCGCGCATCACGTCGATGTTCTATTACGGGCGGGCGATCTTCTACACGATGGTCGGCGATCCCCGGCTCTACCGGCGCTGGTTCACCCCCGGCACCGAAGCCTCGCCGCGCGCCGGCCAGGACACCGGCGGCGTCGTCAGCCCGGTCCGGATCCCGGTGGTCAACCCCGGCGGCCTGATGAACTTCGTCAACGCCGGCGGCATGTTCGTCGCGGGCGGCAAGCTCTTCGTCGCGTCCAGCGGCTCCGGTGCTCTGTACGAGATGGGCTTCAACGGCACCACCGTGACGACCCGGCCCGTCCAGGACGGCTTCGCGGGCGGCGGCTGGGCCGGGCGGGCAGTGTTCGTCGCGCAGTGACGCGGGGGGCGGCGGCTACTGCCGGTGGATCGTGACGTTGCCCCACGGCAGGTGCGGCTCAACGGCGGGAAACACGACGAAGAGCAGCAGCGCGGCGATGCCCGCAAACAGCACCAGGCATTGAGCAATCCGGAGCGCCGCTCCCCCGGGCAGATGCCTCCAAAGCCAGCCGTACATCAGGTAGATCCATCCAGTTCTGCCGTCACGACCATGCGCTGGGCTGCCGAGTACTCGGGATTGCAGGTGGTCATGGTCAACAGGCGTTTGGTCGGCTTGACGCCGAATCTTCCGGGCACGGGCCAGATGACGGCGATGTCGCTCGGGTCGACGATCTGCGTCCCGAGCACCTTGTAGGCGTAGACGTGGGTACGCACTTGCAGGCTCACGACGTCCCCGGGGCGTAGCTCGGCGAAGCGGTTGAAGGGATGGCCGAAGGTGGTGCGGTGGCCGCTCATCACCATGTTGCCGACCTGGCCGGGCCACGCCGTCCCGGGATAATGACCAGGCCCCTTCTCGAGATCACCGTGGTTGACGCCTTCGACCACTACCCATTGATAGTCAGGGCCAAGACGCGGGATCCGCAAGACGGCGAAGCCCTGGCCTTCCGCAATGTTGAGCGACGGAGCTGTGATCGTTTTGGGTTTGACCTTGACGGGGGCCGGCGTCGGCGGCGGCGGCGGCGAGATGATCGGCGTCTGCCACTGCTGCTGGAGCTGATGGGTCAGCCGATGCTGCGTCGACGCGGTCTGCCAGTCGGTGACCTTCAGCTCGTAGAAGATGAACAGCCCGACAATGACGCCGAAGGTGATCAGCAGCTCACCAAGGATCAGTGCGGTCTTCGATATCCAGCCTCGCGCAGGCTTGGGCTTGGCCTCCGGCAGCGCGACCGGCGCCGCGTCGGTGCTCACGCGGCGCGGGACAGCTCGGACAATCCCCCCACGGGCGTGAGGATATAGCCGCCGTATTGACGCGACCTGAGATTCGGCAGCTCAGGAGGGTGCGCTAGAACCCTCTAACCTTTTGCAATGCCCGCTCCTCGTGCCGCTGCTGCCGGGTCTCCACACATGAAGACGTGAGTCGAAAGGCAGCTCGGGCAACGGCTCCACGCCTTCTGCCGGCTCCACGCTGGCGGCTCGCGGTCGTTTCGGCGCTGCCGACGCCTCGTCATTCGCCGAAGGCGCAGACCGAACGAGGACAACTCGACGCCAGGTGTGGCCAGCCAGCTGCGGTGACACCTTCCGCGCTCCCGGCGAGCCGTCGACATGGGTTCGTCAACGGCGCCCCCGACAGGCGCATGACGACTGGCACGCGTCGCCAGCCAGAAGACAACCCAGCCAATTCCCCAAACAGTGGCCGCGCCGATAGCCAGATCGAGGGTCAGAAGTGCGAACGCGACGGCCGTTGTCACCGCCCCATGCTCGCAAATTCTCTTGGTCTCGGTGCCAGCTGGTGAAAGAGCCCTGCTCTCACGCCGCCGACAGCTGAGGGTGGGCGCCTTCACCCATCCGAGCGGAAGGGCACGGCTGAGCATCCGGTCCCGCGTTTGCTTTGTGCTGGACTTCGGCCTCCGGGCGTCAAGGCCATTGAGATCGGCCGAGGGCGCTGGTTTCAACGCGCTGGCCGCAGAACCGTGTTTGCTGGGAGGGGCGTTTCGCGAATAGCCACGGCGGCGGCGGCACACCACCCACCCCAAAGGGCTCGCGACGGCCATAGCGCCTCATCGTCAGGCAGTGGTCTTTCGACATGCAGAATTTCGTGGTAGGCAAACCGGCCACACATGGGAGAGATGCCCCGCTCAGAGCGGGAGCGTCGCCTCGTCACCCTCATATAACGGGTGAGGCGGGTTCAAGCCTGATGGACCTTCAGGAGTCGGCGGGAGCCTTCTACTGCGGGATGACGCGGTAGCCGCCGCACCTGCGGCAAACGGCGCGCATGTGCAGGTCACGGGCGGGTCCTCCGAAAAGGCGGATGCGACGGATCCCCGTCACGACGACGTCATGCTCGGTCTCTGCCTGGCAGAACAGGCAGCTACTGCTCTCCGACGAGAGCACCTTTCGGACCCGGCGACTCACGCGAAAATCGTAGACCGGGCGGCGTGAAAAGTGGATGTTGCCCCGGCGGAATGCGGACGAAACGTGCCGCCGCTGACCCCGGCTTCCCGAATAGATCCGGACAAAGACCACGAATAACGGCCAATCCCCTGAGTCACGGGCGGAATCAGTTGCCTGGGTGAACCCCGTCCGCCGGGCCTCAAAGACCACCGCGATCGGGCCTGGGGGATCCCGCAGCCACCGCAGAATCACCTCGCGCCGTGGGTGCAATCTGGCGCGGATCAGCTCGCCGGTGTCCCCGTCGATGGCGCATGGGACGACCAATCTCGAATACACATCCGGCCGACTCTCGTCGGCTCTCGTTCCATCGGTACCCCCGCAAAGTGTTGGCTCTACCCGGCGAGGATCAAACCTGACCGGCAACCAACAGCAACCTGCGAGTGAGGTCCTCGCGGCCACGCGGCGCCTTCACATCGTCTAAGGCAACTGGCTCATTAGACGGTCAACCAGGTTTCGAAATTCAGTCCCGCGTTGGACCCAGCTATGCGGCTGGGCCAGGGCTTGACGCCTCGCCACACTTGACGCAGCCAACCACTCCCCCGGCACGCGACGATTTCAGCCACAGCTTCAACGAACTCGGAAGCGGGACGGACCAGGACCGCACCCTCAACCTCCTTAATGCTGGGCAGAGGCGTGGCCACCACCGGTAGACCAGAGGCGAGGAATTCGTAGAGCTTAAGCGGACTTATTCCAGCCGTGAGCGGCGTCAACCTATAAGGAATGACTCCAACCGTCGCAGCAGCCAACGCATTTGCCAGCTTATGGGTCGGCAAAGGGGCACACATTTCGACACCCGCATCCTTCAATTCGCGCCACGCCGCCTGACTTCCCCGCGACCCGGAGACCGGGCCAATGAATCGAACAGTGGCAATCCCCTGCAACTCGCTCGCCAACCTCCGAAGCAACTCCACATCAAGCTTTTCAACCAAGAGAGCGCCAGTCAAAAGGATTACCGGTCGAGTGTCGTCCTGATCCTTTCGTTCAGGCTGCATTGAGAAGACCTCAGTATCGGCCACGTTCTCCATCATTTGCACGGGCTCGAAGCCCTGAGACCGAAGATGACTCGCCACCACGGAACTGGAACCAATTGCTACATCGCAATCAATGGAGAGCTCACGTTCAGCCTTAAGTAGCGCCGCCCGCTGGGCGCTGAGGTTCTCGTGCAACAAGTCAACAAGGTGGTATATGACAATGTTCGCTCGGTTCTCAAGCCCATAAGTGAAAGGTGTGTAGGTCCAGAGCGTCTTGACACCCGGGTAGTCCAGCCAGGCCCGTACGGAACGTGCCAACAGCCACTTGTTAAGGGAACGCACCGCATCGACATGATACGGGATCACCGACGGGCTAATCAGACTCACGGAGGCCGGAAGGACGCGACAGGGGATCGTCCGATCGTGAGTCCGTTTCAGTCGGCGTATTAACCGTCCCGCGTCAGAAGGGCGGAGTCGTCTTGTACCCGTCCCCTCCGCGAACATAACCGCAAAACTCCGGGCTAACTCCCGCACTGCATAATGTTGGTTTGTCGCAATAGGGGCACTCCAATCCGCCGTACCAAGAACCAAGACACAGGTGGATCGCTCTGGCGCTGTCATGCCACTTCACACACCCAGGCTTCCACCTGATGCAAGAAACGAGTTAGGCTAAATTTTCTGGCTTGCTCCCGACAAGCATCCGGCGAACACCCAATGGCTCGATCCACGGCGGCGGCATAGCTCGAAACTCTGTGTTCCTGAACGAGAGCGCCCGTAACCCCTTCTACAACCGTCTCAGTCGCCCCGCCGACACCGAGGGCCACCACCGGAGTACCGGCGGCCATGGCCTCAACCGGCACGATGCCGAAGTCTTCTTGGGTTGGAAAGACAAGAGTGGCTGCCCGCTGGTACAGCTCCCTGACCTCGGCCCTGGATGGACGCTCCATAACGAAACACCGACCAGCATAATCTCCCGCCGCAGAACGCAACTCGCCTGCCAGCGGGCCCGATCCTGCGATTACCACGGGCAGATCCAAAGACTTGGCAACTTCCATCACTACACTATGATTCTTGTAAGGAATCCATCTCCCAAATCCGAGAAGATACTCCTCAGGCAGTCCCTTAAGCCGAGGGCTACCGCCTGATAGAGCGTAGTACTCTCCAAAGTACTCGACCGATACTGGTGGATGGATGACCGTTGCGCCACGATCCCAGAACTGCTCGACTCTACTCGCCACCTCATTCGAGTTAACAGCAATACCGTGTAGCCGTTTCGACGCGGCCCGGTCAAGCTTGCCAAGCGACCAACGCACCGGCATCAACGCCCGCGACATTCCACGACCATCTAGCTCTGGGGTCCATATATAGCGTGCCGGCGAATGCACATATGCAAGATGCCGCCCACGCCCGGCCAGGCGGTTACATGTCGCGAAAGCATGATGCGATGTTATAACCAGATCATAGTCCCTGCATCCGAGACGTCGCCAAGCAAGCGGCATCAAAGGAAGCGTTAGTTCGCGTCGGTTGCGAAGCGACGGGCGATCAAGAAATGTTGTGTATACCTCTCTACCTCCCGTCTCGAAAACGACATCACGATCGCGCGTGAGCGCGAAGAGGTCGGCCGTAGGCCAAAGCCCGGCAAGCGCCTCGAACACCTGCTCAGAACCAGCCCTAGCCGCTATCCATTCGTGAACAATCGCCACCTTCTCCACAGGATTAACCACCCTTATAACCCACCTGAATAAACCATCTGACGCAACACGAGCTCTGTGGGTAACCATCCTTGGGATGGCGACAGTCTGTTCATTCCCGGCGAGTGAATATAGTTGTCTCCGTCATCATAAAGGGCCGCGCTCGCATACCGGTGAACCGGAATGAATGCCAACCGACGAGAAGCTCATCAACCGCCTGATAGGCAGGACGATCGGAATCATCGAGCACAACCATCTCGGCTCGCGGCGCGACGAGACGCACTGCTTCCGGACGTGATATACCCTGATCACTACTATGGTCTACGATTACCACGTCTATCCGCAGATCGTCCGGAAGTCGTTGAAGGCCCTGTGCTATAGACATATTCCAGATCTGAACGGTATTGAGGCCTCCGACCGTCGCCTCCACCTTCCTCGCCCACTCGGCAGAAGGCTCGATGCTAATCGTGCGACCTACGCGGGCTCCATACCACGCAGTTGAGGCGCCAGACCCTAGTTCAACTAAACACTGTCGCCGTGACAAGTGTTTATCAAGAAACTTTATAGCACCGGGCGCCATCCAAGGCCGCGGACGTACCGGACCAATAAGCCTCTCCAAAATGAGACTTGGAATCTTGGCCGCTTCCCGCAGCGAGATTCGCTCTCCTCGCTGCGTGTGCAAGCGGGACCTTCGTTCTTCTGATCGCCCCACGATATTCCATTTGGGAGCCAAAGCGCTGACCTTTCCTTCGACCCGATGGTACCTACCCGACACGACGACCTGGCCTTGGGCCACCAAGCATCTCCGAACACTCTTTTGATATCTGGGGATGCTAGCCCTGGCGTCTAGATTTGCGAGGTTGATGGCACCTCAACCTGTTCGCCGTGTTCGCGGCACCTTCTCTCAACCTCGGCAATGAGGCTCGCGCATTTCATCAGATAGGCGATTCCTAGACCAGCGGCGGCACCGATCCCACCACCGATCAGTGCACCGATCGACAATCCTCCTCCGATCACGAACCCAAAGGTCACCGCATTGACGGCCACGTACTGTTGCTCACCTTGGCCCTGCAAGACTGCCCCTAGAGGGGCCGACAGGGCGACAAACGGAAGCGAAAGGAGGGCAACAATGAGCGTGCCTGTCGCGCTGGTGTACGACGCACCGAAAACCAACTTGGTTAGCCACCCTGCGAAAGGGCAGAAACCGACGACCACGCACAGCGAGCCCGCCCCAGCGAGCTCAATCCTCCTCGCAACCGTCCGCGCCTCGCCCGGCGAGAGTCGTGCGACATTTGGAACCACGAGTGAGGTCAAGGTTCAGGGAATTAGCAGGAACGGAGCCACCAGCTTCGACGCTGCTGAGTAAAAGCCAGCCTGGACAGACGCCGAGATTGACGAGACGAGGGCCGAGTCAAGGAGTCGCACATTAGTGGCCACGTTATTAACTAGGTAGGGGAACGACTCTCGGACGATACGTCCCCAGCTGTACCCGTGACCGCCCGAGACCGCGTCTCGACTTACAGTTCTGACATGCAACTGTCCGACGGCCGAAGAGCCAAGCCATGATGCAGCAAATGCGATGGATCCTTTTCCACCCTCATCGCACGAAGGGCCAGAAACAATAAGAGCCACCCGATTCGGCGTATTAAGATAGAGGATGCCGCAGCGCTCGCTTCACCGTCAGCCATAGATATGACATTCAGCGTATCGACATTCTTATCCATGGCGTTGCTCGCCGCAACAAGCGGTGCGACGTAAAGCATCGGTCCCGTCCCGTAGACAATCACAAACGGAATGGTGAGAGCAAGACCAAGCAGTACCGTGGAGAAAGTATTGAGCCGCACAGCAGCAGCCACCTGATCATGATCATTAGAGCGCGGTGTTTGGCGATGTACGTCACCAGACTTAAGTCCAGCAGTACGGCGGCGAACGTGGACAGGCTATTAACTGCGGCGATTTCCCCGAACAGCCGTGGCCTAACCGATCGTGCGAGCAGGGCGAATACGATCGCTTGTGCTACGCTCGATATCGCGCGGCCAGATGCCAGTATTATGAACTGCATCGAGAAGGAGAGATCGTTTCCGCGCCGGAACGACGATGCGGGAGTCGGCCGCTTGCGCCATCGCATGTGAGGCAACCCACAGTCCTTCGACCGATAAGGTCCCGATGAGGTCGACGTACGCCCCAGTAACGCCATTGAGGTCACGATTTGCTTCAACCCACTGCCTCGCGTTTGAACCCAATGAGTTCTCACCTGACAGGGCTCGTTTGATGGTAGACGCCAATCCGTGGCCTGAGATCTCCGACGCAAGGTAGCCGGTTATCCATCTTTGATTTTATCGGGGATTCCCCCAACCGCAGTCGCGACAACAACCCTTCCGTGGGCCATAGCCTCGAGAGTCGTTAGGCTACTTCCCTCGTAGCGTGACGGCTGCACAAAGAGATCGGCGACCGACAACGCACCCTGCACTTGCGCATCGCTGGCACCTTCATAGATCTGCATGTGCGTCGGAAAGTGTTTCTCACTTTGCCGCCTTATCTCGGCAAGCCCGTTGCCGCTCCCGAAATGCGCCCAACGCCAGTCCTGAGGAAGCTGGCTCTCGCGGTGCAGTATCGTCAGAGCTTCTACGAGAAGGTCGTATCCTTTATTAGGAGAGATTCGCCCAACAGTGACGATCTCAAGTGATCCTGTTCGAGTCTGACGTGCTTCGGACGCAAGGCACCGCAGTCGTTCGACGTCGATCGCGTTGGGAATAAGTTGGATCATATTCCGGGTGACTCGAAGGTTTCGTTCGGCTGCCTGGATAAGCGAGGGATCCGTTGCAATGATTGAGTCTGCCTGAGAACCCAACTTTGTCTCTGCACGCAAGAGAAGCCTGTTAGTCGCCGTCCGAATTGACAGAGGACCAAACTCCTCCATCCCATGGGGGTTTAGAACGACGCCAACCTGCCGGCGCGTTCGATCCTCAGTCCAACGTAGCGCCCCCACGGATGCGCCGTGGAAATGCCATATATGGGAACTGGTGCCGCCACGATTCAGCGCCCGTGCGACCCGTCTATTCCAGCGACGATATGCCGGTCCAAAACCGGGCGTTCCTGGCCCAGTTGCGCCGCGAGGCCAGGCCACGTCACATACCGAAGTGCCCGCCGGCGGCTCGCCCGATATGTTGGCAGGATCGACGTAAAGAGTTGCAGGTATCCCTGCGGCGGCGAGCGCTCGAATGTGCATGGCCGACGCTCGCTGAGGCCGCCAATGCCGTCACCGAAGGCCACGCGGCGAACAATAACGGCAACAGCGAATTCTCCCAAAACCCTCACCCGCCCTCAATGACGCGACACGGCGTGTTGAGAACCAATTTTCCGAGGGGCCGGTGGCCGGCCGTGGACAGGACCGGACGCCTGCATTGTGCCGTCCGAGGCCCCCCGCATCCGCAACGTCGCATTAGCGCAGCACCCCAGGCTCAGCCATAGCCAGGGAAAAGATAGGTCCGGAATCGCAATTGCCTGCGCAGCTAGCTCGGCTATCAAAGCGCCGAGCACTGGCAAGTAGCCAAACCTACCTGCGGCCCGCACAGTGCTCAGAACAGCAAGAGCAAACAGCAATGTGCCTAGCACCCCGACGGTCCCCAACAGAGTCAAGACGAGGCTAGACGCTCGATGGCTGCCGAGACCAGCCCCCAGATAATCCGTGCGACTCAGAACATTGAGGGATGCGTGGTCTGCGGCTTGCCGGGAAGTCTGCGATGCGCTCCCCGACTTATCCGCTACGATCCCGGCGACGAAGCCGTAGGCGGTTGGAGTTGCGAAAGCCAAGACGGGGACGGCGGCGGCGATCAATCCGACCTGTCCCGGCCGAATAGTCAGCGACTTATCGGCGATCACTCGCACGACTGCGACCAAGATCCCACATCCGCCAGCAACAGCGATTGCCGCCACGGCGGTTCCAGACCGGGTCAGGCCCACGATCCAGAGGCAAAGAAGACAGCCTGCGACTGCCGACATACGACTTCTGCCAGTCGACTGAAGAGCGCGCAGCGCGAAGTAAATCACAGCGACGGCGCCGCACGCCCCAAAGCCGAAGGTTCAGCGAACGTACCCCTGGCGCGGGCCTCATAGACCGAGTAGTGCCGCGCCAGTCCATTATCAATCAGTCCGTAAGGGAAATGGATTCCGAGCTTGCTAGTAATGTATATGGCCGCGGCAATACCATCGCGCTCCAGAGAGCGAACGCGAGCAGTTTATCTCCCGACACTTCGGATCGTGCTAGGTAGTAAAATACTACAATTCCGCAGAGAAGGTAGATCAGTTGTGCGACATTCGAGACGCTGTAATTCAGCGGGCTTAGACTTCCCGCCTGCGAGTCGAGCCCGAGCCTTGGGGACGTAGACGCCCACCCCATGGAAGATAGCCGGGGATATGGCCGTCACCAGCAGAGAGACGATTAGGAAAAGCCACAGACGGCGAGCGGTGCGCTGAACTTGATCTACCGCGTGACCCGTGAGAATCGGCTGGCTGGGCCCTAGAATTAGGATTAGGGCAGCAAAGACTGTTCCGAAATAAAAGGGCGACAAGCCATTCGACCCGAGCGTTAGGGCCGCTGCGCTGGGCACCGTAGCGCTCAATGCGAGCGCGTACGGAAACACTCGCGGACGCAATACCGACACAGCGACAAATAGGATAAGCGCCACTGCGCCGATTGAAGTCAAGCCACGCCACCAATCATCATACGTCGGCGGCAGGGTGCGACTTCAATCACGCAGGGGCACCCACTGAACACGTTCCCCCGATGGAGTGCGGCCCTAGGACCCGCTGGCACAGAAGATCTCCCTCGCCGTAATCAAGAGAATCTTGACATCTAGCCAGATCGACCAGTTCTCGATGTAGTAGTTGTCATACCTAACACGGTCGGCAATCGAGGTGTCTCCTCGCAATCCACTAATCTGGGCGAGCCCGGTCAAGCCGCAGGGAACCCGGTGCCGATGGAAGTAATTAGAATGCTCTGCGGTGAACCGCGCCACAAAGAATGGGCGCTCCGGACGAGGTCCGACGAGACTCATGTCACCGCGAAGGATGTTGAATAGCTGGGGAAGCTCATCTATCGAAGTCCGGCGTATGAACTTCCCAACCCAGCCCATCCGGGCGTCGGACGCGACGGACCAGAGTGTCGAGCCCTCGCTGTCACTTGCCGGCCGCAAGCTCCGAAACTTGTAGATATTGAATTCTCGGCCGTCCCGACCAACACGGGTTTGCTGGAAGATCACCCCGGAACCACCTTCTAGCCGCACAGCCACCGCCGCTATCAACATTACTGGCGCAGCTACAACGAGGAGAAGAGCACTGACGAGCACATCAAGAATCCTCTTGAGACGCCATGAAGGACCCATACGCGGGCTTCGCCTGACTCGCTGCACGGGGATAGCACCAATATTGTCGGACTGGTCCAAGTGCCTATATGCTTCGTGCAGCCTGGGCACTATGAAGACTTCGCAGTCCGCCACGGTGCTCGCGCGAAGCGTCTGAATCATAGCGGAGTCGGGAAGGTTGGCGAACGAGATGATCAGCACCTTTACCCTCCGACGCTGCAGAATCTCCGAAAGTTCCGACAGATCCCCTAAATGTGGTATCGGCCCAGAGCCTCCGATGTCCATCAAAGGATCCGTGTCTAGGAACCCGATGGGTCGAAGGCCGTACTGGGGCCGCTCCATTAATGAGGCGGCTATCTGCGCGGATATAATGCCGCCACCGATCAGCAAAGCCGGGTAGGTGGCGCCGCCGTGTGCACGCACGGACCCGATCACCCGATACGCAATGGCTCGGCAAATGATGTGGGCACAGATGGCGACGGCGGAGATAGATAAGAAACTAGCAACCGATGGCCGGATTTTCATAATCATGAGGGGCAGACTTATTGCCGCTACCGCCAAGACATCGCGCCCGACGAGTTTAGGTATCTCGTCAAGTATAGACAGATGTAGCCTGGCGCGGAACATTCCAGCCTGGTGCAGGAGCAGAAGCGAGACAAGTGCAAAACCAGCCAACGCCAATCGTCCGCTTGCGCGAAAGGGAACCGGACTCAAGAGTCCCAACACATCCGCAGTCGCCACTAATAGCCATGCGGGTCTACGTGGCCCGTTCAACGTCAAAGTGTCGCCACGCGAACGCCTTGGCTCACTCACGTCTATCGGGCGGAACTCTCGGTCCTCTGCCGCGATTGAAGACGCGCTAAGGTCGCTGAGCGCGCTCACCCCGATGCGTGAAGTATTGGGCACCGAACTCCGACGATCAAGCATCTCGCCCCCCCAGGCTCACTGTACGACGTTTCCGAGACGGGGACATGTCGTTCATTCGAAGACCTCGTATCGAACTTTTGGCGAAGGGGGTCATGCTCGCTGAGTTTCTGCAGGCATGATCCTCATTGACAGCTGAAGGCACCCCGGTCATGCTTGATCGACTAGCTGGCTTTCGGTGCAGCAGCGCCGCGTAATTCGATCCCGAGGCTCGGCGTGGCCGCATCCGCGGTTGTCGAGCAGGCCTGACCTTGGAATGCCTTCAAATCATCAGCACAGCAGGAACGATTCCGGCTGAAGCGACCGCACGCCGAAATAAAGCACGTAGCGTATGACTTCGCTGCTGCGGCCCGATCAGGCTGCCGTCGTAGGCCGCAGCCGCGTCGGAATTGTCTTTGGTCGACACGAAGAGCTGGGTATGGACTCCGTACTTGGGGGTCCAGGCGACGGCGGCGGCGCCGCCGATAGTCACGACGGCGCAAAAGCGCGATCGACCACCATTGTTCGCGGACGAGTCCGCGATATTGCCTCAGATCCACGTGACCCCGCCGAAACTCGTAATAAAACTACCCGCGTTTGGCTGGTATGCGACCCCCTGACCACGAGCTAACGCGCCGCTGACGGCTACCCACTCCCCCCTCACCATTGTGTTACGAGCCGATCGAGATTGTCAGCGAAATGGTCCAGGCACAGTAGCGCTGAGTACCCATTCTTCACGGGCATTTCGTCTCAGCGGTCAGCGTCAGCGGCTTCGCCTGCGGTTGCACGAGATACCGAAGTGGCTCCTTCGAAAGGGGCTCCGTGATGGTGACCTGAAAAACCTGCGGCTTGCCGATCGGCAGCTCGATGTCGAGATCGTAGACAGCGAGTCCGCGCTCGGTCGCAAGATGGACATCCGCCTGCAGAATATTGAGCCGTGCAAGCTTAAGCTTGGCGCCGCGGGCTGCATAGATGCTGGCATTCACGCGGTCTTGCCCAATTGGCACCTTGCGCCCGTCACTGCGGGTCGTCACGTACCCGGGCAGGCCCTTCAACGGCGCCGCGTTGGTCAGCGTCGCAGTGATCTGAACCGTTTGAGTCGTCGCGCTGCAGCTGAGCACGCGGTAGTCAAGCCTGCGCTGCAAGTAATAGTCGAGCTTGTCACCACTGGCGTTGCGCACAACGAGCGCGACGAACGGGCCCGGGGTACTCGGCAGTTCACCGGCGAGAGGCGTACCGCTGAGCTCGGCTTCCTCCGACGAATGAGCGGTCCACACCAGGAGCCGGCGCTCCCCGGCCGATTTGCCCAGGGCCTTCAAGATAGCGGTTGGGCGGCCAACACCCGACGTCAGCCGGTCGAGCGTCTTCGTGGCCAGCTCGACGTTGAGATCCTTGCGCCTGTTGTTGTCGTTCGCATAACGCGCGTACGAGGTGACCATCGTCCAAGTCGCCGCGTTCTTGCCGGAGATGACCTCACCGTCGCTCAAGGTCACCGGACCGGTGGCGTCAAGCAGGTAGCCCAGCGCGATCGGGTCGACGGCGATCACGCCGTCGACGAGCTGGCCGGTCTGCTTCTGCCAGAGCTTCTGCCAGATCTGCGCGGCGTACGGGAAATGCGGGGTGAAATTCGCATTGCGCCAGGCCTGGGTTTCACCGGTCTGGAAGTAGCGCGTATTGAATTCGTCGCCGAGGTTGATCACGGAGGTCGGGCTATCTTTGAGCTCCTCGTTGCTTCCGGTTTGCTCGCGAATGATCTTGCCTTTGTCGACCTTGATGATCGCGTAGGAGCCGACCAGACCGCCGGTGCCGCGCGACTCCGCCGGTGTCTGGAAGACCATCAGGTATGTGCGGGGGCCGTTCGCACCGAGCATGGCCGGCCCGATCTTCGAGGCACGGAACGCCGTATCCACCGTGCCGACCAGGCCATTCAGCTGATCGGTGAACTCGTTACGCGCCTTGACGACGGGGCTCAAGACTCCGCGCAGATCCATGGCATTCACCACGGCCGTCGTGTGCTTGAGGGCCGTCTCCGCCTTCGCGAGATCCGGCTCGACGGCTGACAGCCGCGCGAGATCAATCGTCCCGTCCGGGCGGCGCAGCGCCTTCGGGTCGATTTCTTGCGAGGCGCGGATCAGCGGGTTGAGCGTCGTGTCGACGAGCTGATCGACGGATACCGCCAGGTCATGGCTCGACGACAAGGTGCGGCCGAGCAACGGCAGCGATGCGAGCCCTGACCAGATGAAGTCGCCGGTGAGGTCGCGCGCAGCGCGGGCCTCCGACTCCACCTTCGCCAGGCCGGCGGGCAGCGCAGCCACGTCACCGTTGGAGACGTCAGCGCGCAGCCGCGACACCTCCGCCCGCGCCTTCATCAGATGGTCGCGAGCGAGCAGCGCGCGAATCCCGACCCACGCGGCCAGTGCTATCAAGATCACGAAGAAGGTCACCAGCGGCCACACCCAGCGCCGGCGTCGTCGAACGGGCTTGATGTCCCGTCTGCGACCGGTGCCGGCGGCCTGCGCCGTGGCTTCGCTCACGCGGTAGTGGCGGGATGCTTCTCAGCCGGCTCCGCTTTGGGCTTCGAGCCGTAATAGCCCCCGTAGCCATAGCCGTATCCGCCGTACGAGCTGCCCTTCTTGCGCGCGGGGACGCGGTTCAGCACGACGCCCAGGACGCGACCGCCCGCGCGGCGCAGTGATTCGGCGCCCGATGCGAGCGCGTCGCGCCGGGTCTTGCCGACGCGGGCGACCAGCAGGGCGCCGTCGGTCATCTTGGTGAGAATCGCGGCGTCGGTGACGGGCAGCAGAGGCGGGCTGTCGAAGATCACGACCGTAGATCGCTTGAGGAGCTCGCTCAGCACATCCTCCATGCGATGGCTGTCGAGGATCTCGCTCGGATTGGGCGGCACCTCGCCGGAGGTGAGCACCTGCAACGGCAAGCCCTTGCGGTATGTGGTGAGCGCGTCATCGATGGCGGCCATCCCGACCAGCACGTTGGTCAGCCCGACCTGGGGGTTCAGCCCGAGCAGCTCCGCCACCTGAGGACGGCGCAGGTCGGCGTCGACGAGGATCACCTGCTCGCCGCTCTGCGCCAGCGCTATCGCCAGGTTGACCGCGACCGTGGTCTTGCCCTCGCTTTCGAGGGCGCTCGTCACGACCAGTGAGCGCACGCTCTGGTCGACGGAGAGGTAGCGAATGTTGGTACGCAATTGCCGGAAAGCTTCGGCTCGAGGTGAGAACGAATCATCGCTGACGATCAGCGGCCGGCTGCGAACCTTGTCGTCATCGCGGAAAGCGCCCAGCACCGGGCCGTCGACCAGCGCCGTGGCTTGCTCCCGGGTGGTGACCGAGGTGTCGAGCGTCTCGCGCAGGACCGCGAGCGCGATCCCTACGGCGAGGCCGATGAGGATGCCCAGCGCCAGGTCGAGCTTCTTGTTCGGTGAGGCGGGGGCGGTCGGGGTCACCGCCGGCTGCACGACGCTGACCTTGACCGGCGAGACCGTCTGCCCCTGCGGGGTCTCCAGCTCATTGACCAGGGTCGTGAACTGCTTGCCGACCGCATTGGCGATATCCCGAGCCCGGACGGGGTCCTTGTCTGTCACCGTCACGTTGACCAGCACGGTGTCGAGCGGCGCGCTGGCGCTGATCTCGCCCTGCAGCGCGCTCACGGAGTCAGGCAGATTCAGCTGAAGCTTCACTGCCCTGACGACGATGTCGCTCGACATGATGTCGGCGTAGGACTTCACCCGCTGCTGGCCGAACAGGCTGCCCTGGTAAGCCGCCGTTGCGCTATTGCTGTCTTTCGTGGACACGAAGAGCTTGATGTGCGCCGCGTACTTCGGGGTCTGGGTCCAGGCGAGCGCGCCAGCCGCACCAGCCGCCACGAGAACGCAGGCGACTATCAGCCACCATTGCTCCCGGAGCACTCGCAGGTACTGCTTGAGATCCAATCTTCCCCCGAACTCACGCGGCCTTGGGTGCTTTATCTTCCCTTGAAAAGTGCACCGAAGATTGGTTTTCCCGCAACTCCCCAGGATTTCTCACGGGCACCGCACAGAGGCTACCCCCACACACGCCGCACTTTATGAGCGGCAAACATGAGAAACGCATGGGGAGAAGGGCTCGTCGCATAGCCGCACGCCAAGCCACCTCCGCGCAATCACGCACGGAATTTCTGCTGCCGCAGCCGCAGCGGTCAACTCGCGGCAGGTCCCTCGCCACGGCGGCGACGGCGTGAGGCGACGATCAGGATGGCCCCGCCGCCGATCGCGGCCAGGCCGACCGCGGACGCCGCTCCGACCTCGAAGCCGGTGAACGGCAGGCCGCCACCGGATGAGGAAGACGTCGTGGTCGCGGGAATCACGCCACCGCCACCCGACGCCGTGATGGTCGTCGATCCGCCACCGCCAGTAGCAGGCGGGGTGCCACCGGTTGAGCCGGTGCCCTGCCCGCCGGTGCCCGTGGTCGTTCCACCACCGCCACCCGTCGACGGCGGGGCCGGCAGGCAGTTCGGGAAGGTGCCGCCGTAGAAGCACGTTGTGTCGCCGCCGCCCGAGCCGGAGCCACCGCCGCAGCTCGGATACGTGCTGCTGCCCGACGGGCACGTGGTCTGGCCTGAGCCACTACCGGAAGAGGCCGCATATGCGGGGACGGCTCCCATGGCCAGCGCGCCGAGCAAGAAGCCGCCTGCCGCCATGCTTCGGACCACCGTGCTCTTACCCATTTCGACCCCCGAGCCAAGTAGTTATCCGCAACGTAGCGCAAGGCCTGCGCCCTGACCACACTTTCGCGCTAAAAACACGTGAACTCTACTGAGCCTTGATCAGCGAATATGGATGGGCATGAAGTTCATTTCTGGCTTCGGGCCATTGGTCCTCGCTCGAAGCTGGAACGCTTGGGGTCGTCCGAGCCTCATCATGGCTACCACCTGCGGTTTGCCGAGCCGCTCGCGACGATCTTGGAATTGCAAAGGAACCAGCACATCGGCAGGCCTCAAATCACGAAACGCATCCGGACGGTCACGCGATCGTGTGGCCCTCAGGCCGAAACACGGGTGAGGCGAGCGCCACGCCCTGAAATGAGGCTCACTACGGGCAGTTCATCGACCGATCCGTGGTGACTTTCACATATTCGCCGCGGAGCCGCCGGCACCGATCGGCGGGACCCGCAGCCCATCTCCCGCGCCCTCGGGTCGAGGTCGCCCGGGCGAGGTCACGCAGGCCACGCGTGGTGGGGCCGCCCGGCGACAGCGCCTTCGGCAGGAAATAGCAAACCTTGATTGCCCTTTTCGGGGGAATTAAAAACTTTCGGCAATTTGGCGTAGCGGTCAAGTCGCCATTCGCCGCAGCCCGATACCTCTGGTATGTCCATTACCAGACTGCCCCGGCGACGCACCAGCGGCGCCCTCGCCGCCCTCGGCGTGGCTGCGTTCCTCTCGGTATCGGCATGTACTCCCGCGCAGGTGGCGGCCTTCGGCGCCTCGAGCAGCAGCGTCACCAAGGTGGCGCCGGTCTCGATCATGCCCACCTACGACTCCCCGTGGGCGGTCCGGGCCGCGTCGCCGCACACCGTGGCGGCGCCGGCGCTCAACGCCTACCCGTGGGCCAGCGACACCACCAATGGCAGCGACCCGTACGGCCTGACCAAGCGGCAGTGCGTCAGCTATGCCGCCTGGTATCTCAACAGCCACGGCACGCCCTTCGGCTACGAGACCAGGGGCCCCAAGGGCGTGGCCGTCTTCGGTGACGCGACCACCTGGGATTCCGCCGCCCGCCAGGTCGGCTTCACCGTCAGCGCCACGCCTCGCGTCGGCGCCATCGCGCAATGGCACTCGGGCGAGCACACCAGCTGGTCGATCCCGGGCGGGTGGGAGACCTTCACCGCCGGGCACTACGGCCACGTCGCCGTCGTCACGAAGGTGCTCCCGAACGGCAATGTCGACCTCGCCCAGTACAACCTCTGGAACAGCCGGAGCTTCAGCACCGTCACCAATTACAAGGCGCCGCGCTACATCTACATCCCGCTCAAGTCGCCCTACGTCCCGTAGCGCGTACGTTCACCGCTGTGTCGGCACGGCGGCGCTCGCAGCCCTTTCACGTGCTCTTTGTCTGCACGGGCAATATCTGCCGCTCCGCCGCGGCTGAGACGATCCTGCGCCACCGGATCCACAGCGGCGGGGCAGCCGGAGAGCTGAGCGTCGCCAGCGCCGGCGTCGCCTGCGCCAACGGCTGGCGCATGGACGCGACCATCGCCGAGCTGCTGGCCAAGCGCGGCTGCACCGGGATGGCCGAATACCGGTCACGGCAGCTGACGGGATCCATCGTCGCTTCCGCCGACCTGATCCTGACGGGCACCCGTGAGCATCGCGCGCGTATCGGTAAGGACTGGCCGGACGCCTACGAGCACACCTTCACCATGCGCGAGTGCGCCTGGCTGCTGGCCGAGATGCCGCTCGAAGTGAGGCTGAGCTTGCCGGCCGCGATCGATGCCCGGGCGCGCGCGGTGCTGCGCTGGCTTCAGGCCGAGCGCGGCCTGCTGGCGACCCCGCTCGAGGAGATGGACATCGCCGACCCGATCGGCCGCCGCCCGAGCGCCTACCGCCGGATGGTCAGCGAGGTGGCTGCCGCGCTGGACGCTCTGGCCGACGTCCTCGTGCCGGCCACCACGCCATAGCGGCTCACCGGAAGAGAAAAACCTGGAATTGAGCTACGGGAAACGAATAACCGATCGCGTCTGACAAGTCACGCCCCGCGCTGACCTAAGGCACCGGCAGGGACAATGTGACAGAAATGTCAACGGCGGCGTCACCCGAACGCCCGGCGCTTGCCGGCCCGGCTCATTTTGTTCACAAAGCTTGAGCAAAGCGGAGGCACTTCGGTAAGAGTGAAGCCGACGCCAATGGGCTGAGGGTCGTTGGGCAGTCATCGGGGGGTGACTTGAAGTGGCGACGGTTCCGACCCAGCAGAAGTCAGACGCCCCGAAGCCGCGCCACGTCGCGATTCATCGGCGCCATCTCGTCTCCCCGGCGCCCGCCCCCGGCCCGCTGGCGACGGCCGCCCGCTGGGAGCGCCGTTACGTCCGCACGCTGCTGGTGTCGACATCGTGATCGTCGTGTTGCCACGTTCGGCGGCCTTCGCCTGCGGTTCGGCGGTGCGCGGCACTACCCGCTGCTGAACCAGACGGCGGCCTACCTGCTGGCGCCGACCTGGATCGCGCTGCTGGCACTGAGCCGGGCGTACGAGCGCGAGCGCGTGCGCACCGGCACCGAGCAGGTCAAAGCCCTCTTCGAAGGCACCGTCCGCATGATGGCGCTGAGCGGCTTCGTCGCGTACGCCACCAAGTCGACCGTTTCCCGCGGCTTCTTCCTGATCGCGCTCCCCGGCGGCTTCGTGGCCCTGTCGATCGGCCGGCTGATCGCGATCACCGTGCTGCGCCGCTCCCGCCGCCGCGGCCGCTGCCTGCACCGGGTGCTGGCCGTCGGCAACCTGCCTGACGTCCGCCACCTCATCCAGGAGCTCAGCCGGCGCGAGCATCACGGGCTGCAGGTGATCGGCGCCTGCACCTTCTCCGAAGACGCCGAGATCGCCGAAGGCATCCCCGTGCTCGGCAGCCCGTCCGATGCCCGCCGCGCCGCCGCCGACGTCGCCGCCGACACCGTGGCCGTCACCAGCTCCGGCGTTCTCGGCCGGGAAGGGCTGCGCCAGCTCGCCTGGCAGCTCGAGGGAAGTGACATCGGCCTGCTGCTGACGCCCGAGCTCACCGACGTCGCCGGGCCCCGTATCAACGTCCGCCCGCTCGGCGCGCTCTCCCTGCTTCAGGTCACCGAGCCGAAGTTCAGCGGCGCCGCCCGGGTCGTCAAGGGAGCCCTCGACCGCGTGCTCGCGGCGCTGCTGCTGATCATCCTCTCCCCGGTGCTGCTCGCCGTGGCGCTGCTGATCAAGCTCGACAGCCGCGGCCCGGTCTTCTTCCGCCAGACCCGCAGCGGCGTCGGCGGGGCCCCGTTCCAGCTGGTGAAATTCCGCAGCATGGTCGACGCCGCCGAAGACCTGCTCATCGACCTCACCGACAGGAACGAATCCGGCGGGGTGCTCTTCAAGATCCGCCGCGACCCGCGAGTCACCCGCGCCGGCCGCCTGCTGCGCCGCTACTCCATCGACGAGCTCCCCCAGCTGTGGAACGTCCTCACCGGCGAGATGTCGATCGTCGGCCCGCGCCCGCCGCTGCCCAGCGAGGTCGAGATCTACGCCGAGGACGCCCGCCGCCGCCTGCTCGTGAAGCCCGGCCTCACCGGCCTGTGGCAGGTCTCCGGCCGGTCCGACCTTTCGTGGGAGGAGAGCGTGCGGCTCGATCTCTACTACGTCGAGAACTGGTCGTTCGTCATGGACTTGATGATCATCGTGCGTACGGTCGGGGCCGTCGTCGCCGGCCGCGGCGCGTATTAGGAATTCCGGCCGGCGGAACGCAGCAGCTTTTCCAGCTTTTGCCCCTGAGCGGCGACGTCGAATTTCCGCGTCGCCCACTCGAAAGTGTTACGCGCATAGCCGCTTCGGGCAGCGGGATCCGACAGCTCGCGTAAAGCCTGCCGCAGTGCGGCGGCGTCACCCCTGGGCACGAGCTTTCCGCGGGGAGAGCCGGGTCCGATGAACTCCGGTAATGCCCCGGCATCAGTCGCGATGAGCGCGGTGCCGCACGCGAAAGCCTCCGGCACCACCCACGGCACGGCATCCCGGAAAGTCGGCAGGCAGAGCACGTCGGCCAGCCGGAAGAGCCGCAGCAGGCGCGGATCGCCCGGGCCCAGCCGGTGCCAGCGCAGGTACGGCGTATCCACGCCGCGCTCGGAGGTCACGAGATCCAGCTCGAAGCCCTTGCCCAGCAGCGGCTCCATCGCCTGCAGCAGCAGCGGGCCACCTTTCTCCTCGAAGCGCCCGCCCACGAAGAGCACCCGCACCGAGCCCGAGCCGGCCTCGGCGCGCTCCTCGGGCGTCGCCGGCCGGTAGAGGTCAAGGTCGAGGCCGGGGTGGATCACGTGCACCTCGGCGCCGGGGACGGCGCGGCGCACACCCTCGGCCGTCCACTCCGACATCGCCACGATCCCGGCGGCGCGCTCGAAGGCCCGCCGCTCGAGGCGGCGCGAGAGGGCGAGCAGGCGCGCGGAGTGCGCGCGGCGCGGGCGGCCGAGGCGCTCCATGCTCTCCCACTGATCGACGGTCGCGTCGACGTTGACGAGGTACGGGATCCCGAGGTCGGCGATCCGGAAGGCGGCGACGTGGCTGCTGACATGCAGCAGATCCGGGCGCCGCTCCCCCCGCAGCTCCTGCACGACCCGGCGGGCCCGGTGACCCTCGACGAGGTGCCAGCGCAGCGCCTGCAGGTCGAGGTCGAGCCGGCCCAGCGGCGGCCAGTCCGCGGAGGCGGCGCGCTGCAGCCGGGTCCACGGCGGCAAGCTCACGAAGCGCGCGTCGATCGAATCGGAATCGGCGAAGGCCTTCCGCAGCGCGTTCTCCACGCTGGCGTGTCCCATCACGGCCGAGCCGGACGAGCCCTGGTTGACGAAATCCACCACGAGCCGCCGCCCGGCAGGAAGGGCCGCCGCCGTCATGAACTCATTGTCATGGATGCGGGCCTGGGCGCCCCGCGTCCACGATCCGTCCATACGCAGGGTGACTATGCACCGGGAGGACACCGGCGCCACGGCCGGCGCTCGTTCGGCGCCCGAAATGCTGACACAGCGCGACCGCGCGGATCCCCGCGAGCGGGAGGCGAACGTCTTACGCGCCGCTCCCGGCGGAGAGACCAAAGCCACTAAACGTACGCAGACGCTCACTAAGCGTGCTTTCCACGACCGAACGTGAAAATTCAGTTTCGATCCGCTCAACTTCGGTACGTCCGACATCGCAATGCCTGAATTAGCTGAGAGAGGCCTGGGAACTGCTCGCAATCATTGTCACGATTCGGTCACAACAGCATGGCGTGACCGGCGGCACTCCTACGATCCGTGAGCGATCACACTTCGTCGCGACTCTTCCGGGAAATCGCGAACAAACGCGTCGACTTCGGTAACAGTGGGTGGCAGCGCAAATGACATACGCGTACGAGCGCTCACCGGGGGGGTGACTGGTTGTGACGGCGATGCCGACGGGTGAGTCGACCAAGACCCGCCCGCGCCCGGTCACGGTCACGCCCCTTCGCGGCTGGCGCAGCTTCGTCCACCACGCGCCCGACCCGGGGCCGCTCGCGCAAGCCGCCCGCTGGGAGCGCCGGTACGTCCGCACCCTGCTCCTGATGGATGTCGTGATCGTCAGCCTGGCCACGTTCGGCGGCCTTCGCCTGCGGTTCGGCGACGCGCACCACTACCCGTTCCTGAACCAGACAGCGGCCATGCTGCTGGCGCCCACCTGGATCGCGCTGCTGGCCATCAGCCGGGCCTACGAGCGCGAGCGCGTCCGCACCGGCACCGAGCAGATCAAGGCGCTGTTCGAGGGCACCGTCCGCATGATGGCGCTGAGCGGCTTCGTCGCCTACGCCACCAAGTCGACCGTTTCCCGCGGCTTCTTCCTCATCGCCCTGCCCGGCGGCTTCGTCGTCCTGACCATCGGCCGGCTCGTCGCGATCTCGCTGCTGCGGCGCGCCCGGCGCCACGGCCGCTGCCTGCACAAAGTGCTGGCCGTCGGCAATGTCGGCGACATCCAGCACCTGCTTCAGGAGCTGGCCCGGCGCGATCACCACGGCCTGCACGTCATCGGCGCCTGCACGTTTGCCGCCACCGATTCCGAGATCGCCGAGGGTGTCCCCGTGCTCGGCACGCCCGACCGACGCCCGGCGCGTCGCCGCCGACGTCGAAGCCGACACCGTCGCCATCACCAGCTCCGGAGTCCTCGGCCGCGAGGGGCTGCGCCAGCTCGCCTGGCAGCTCGAGGGCAGCGACACCAGCCTGCTGCTCACCCCGGAGCTCACCGACGTCGCCGGCCCGCGTATCAACGTCCGGCCGCTCGGCGCGCTCTCCCTGCTCCAGGTCACCGAGCCCAAGTTCAGCGGCGCCACCCGCATCCTCAAGGGCGCGATGGACCGGGTCATCGCCGCGCTGATGCTGCTGGTGCTCTCCCCCGTGCTGCTCGCCACCGCGCTGCTGATCAAGCTCGACAGCCGCGGCCCGGTCTTCTTCCGCCAGACCCGCAGCGGGGTCGGCGGGGCGCCGTTCCAGCTGGTCAAATTCCGCAGCATGGTCGACGCCGCCGAAGACCTGCTCATCGACCTCACCGACAGGAACGAGAGCGGCGGGGTCCTCTTCAAGATCCGCCGCGACCCGAGGGTCACCCGCGTCGGCCGGGTGCTGCGCCGCTTCTCGATCGACGAGCTCCCCCAGCTGTGGAACGTGCTGATCGGCGAGATGTCCCTCGTCGGCCCGCGCCCGCCGCTGCCCAGCGAAGTCGAGATGTACGAGGAAGACGCCCGCCGCCGGCTGCTCGTCAAGCCCGGCCTCACCGGCCTCTGGCAGGTCTCCGGCCGCTCCGACCTCTCCTGGGACGAGAGCGTCCGGCTCGACCTCTACTACGTCGAGAACTGGTCGTTCGTCCTCGACCTCACGATCATCGCGCGCACCGTCGGCGCCGTCGTCGCCGGCCGCGGGGCCTACTAGCCCCTACTCAGCCCACCGCCACCCGAGCCTCGTCACGCGGCTCCCGGTCACCGGTCCCGGCCGGCCGGTGGCCCGGCATGAGGGCGATGGCCAGCGCGGCGCCGATGAACGCCCAGAAGACCGCGCGGTCGGCGATGTAGACGTGATGGGACAGCGGCCAGAAGAGCGCGACCCCCGGCGGCCCCTCGCAGATGTCCCGCACGAAGTGGGTCACGAGGCCGAACACCACGCCGGCCGCCGCTGCTCGCCAGCGCCGGCTCGCGACGCCGATCGCCACGAACACCAGGACCGTCACGATGCTGTGCGGGTACGGGCGTCCTCCGTGGACAGGCGAGAACGTCTCATGAGCCGCGTAGCCGGGGATGTGGTCGAGGTCGATCGCGACCGACGCGATCAGCGCGCCGACCACGAACGACGCGCGCAGCGTCATGAAGCGCCGCAGCGCCAGTACGCACAGTGCCGTCGTCGCGAAGTGGGACGGCTCGTCCAGCAGCCCGGTCCGGATCACCGAGTACGGGGTGTCCCGGTCGATCGCGTCGAAGATCAGCGCGATGCCGGCCAGCACGACCGGCAGCAGCCAGCGCGTCCATGGCGATGCGAGCACCCGGTCCAGCGCACGCGATCCCACCGCTCGACGCTATGCGAGCAGGCAATGCCGGGGTTGGGCCATGGGCGGCATCACATCTGGGAAGTTGGTGAATTCCCTCGCCGATCATGTGAAGGTGCTTGACTCGAGGCAGACAAATTCCCATTTGGGTCGGGGTGGACCAATGCCTATCCGCCGCAGCCTTATCCGCCGCAGCCGGATGGCGACCGCATTCGGGCTGACCATCGGCTGGATCGCGACGCTCGCACTCTTCGCCGCCGGCCCGGCCCGAGCGGCAGCCGATACGGTCGACGAAATTCACTATTCGTACGGAAATGCGCCGGGCAGCGTGGTCTTCGATTGGCGCGGCGCGGAAACGGCGATCTATTACGGGCCCGACGCTTCCTACGGCAATTCGGCGACGGCGGCTGCGTCGGCCGTGACCCCGGTGGATACGACCGGCCCGTTCGAGGAAGTCCAGCTCACCGGGCTCACCCCGGGATCGACGTACCACTACAAGATCGGCAGCGGCGGCGCCGACCACACGTTCACGACCGTCCCCACCGGATCGTTCACCTGGGTCGACGTGGGAGACACGTCCACCACGGTCTGCGCCGCCTGGATGGCCCAGATCCACAGCCTGATCGCCGCGCAGAACCCGAATTTCGTCACGCACGGCGGCGACATCTCCTACGCCAACGAATGCGGCACCCCGGCGGTGCACCGGTACTACACCGATCAGCAGGCGTGGTCGGAAAGTGCGGCCTTCCAGCCGGCCTGGGGCAATCACGAGTACGGCTCGCCGCAGCCTGACTCCGTGCCCGGCGCCATCCGCGACACCATGGAGAATTACAAGGGCCGCAGCTTCATCACCAACGCCCAGAGCAGCCCGCCCGACACGGCCACCAAGATCCAGCACCCCGGCTGCGGCTGGGCGACGGGCTCGAAGGTGAACACCTGCCAGGGCGAGGACTGGGGCTACTTCACCGCCGGCCACGTCCTCTACATCTCCTACCCGGAGACGGAGTCCGGCGCGCAGGCCGACTGGGGCAAGCGCGCCGACCCGATCATGGCCGCCGCGCAGGCCGATCCCACCATCGACTTCATCGTCACCTACGGCCACCGGCCCGCGTACACCAGCCTGAGCAGCCAGATCGACACCGTCATCCGCACGGCGACCAACACCCTCGCCGCCAAGTACAGCCCCACCGCCGCGCACCCGAACGGCAAGTACATCCTCAACGTCGCCCATCACGTCCACGGCGAAGAGGTCTTCAAGCCGATCGGCGGCCTGGTCAACATCACCGATGGCGGCGGCGGCTCGGGATCCGTCTCGTACGACAGGACGCCCGACCCGAATTCGCTCTTCCGCCTGCAGCACACCGGCATCCTCGCCGCGGCCTACAACGCCGCGACCCATCAGCTGCAGGTGAAGCTGCTGTGCGGGCCGGTGATCCCCGGCAGCGGCAAGGACACCTGCACCTACGGCAGCGTCGTCTACACCCAGACCTTCTCGCGCGCGGGCGCTCCCCCGCCGCCGCCCGCGCCTGGGGTCACCACGTCGCTGAGCGATGGCGTCTCATCGGTGCAGGTCGGTAACAACGTTACGTACCAGGCGAGTGTCAGCAGCCCGAGCACCTCTTCGGGCACCGCCGGGGTGACGCTGACCGCCGCGATCCCGTCCAACGCGAGCATCGTCGACGCGGGTGGCGGGACCGTCGGCACGGGCACGGTGACGTGGAACGTCGGCACGCTGACCCCGGGCCAGGCCGTCTCGAAGACCCTGACCCTGCAGGCCACCGGCGGCACGTCGCTGACCGTCGGCGCGCAGACCACCACCACCGACACGGCCTGCTCCAACGCGGGCAGCACCTGCGGCGCCTCCGACACCGACACCGTCGGCACGCCGCCGCCGCCGTTCAAGGAATGGGTCGGCAACGCGAGCATCGAGAGCGGCCTCACCGGCTGGACCGGCAAGTACGGCGCCAACGCGAAGGTCGCCGTCACCCGCGATGCCACCGTCGGCCACACCGGCACGGCCAGCATCAAGGTCGCCGGCCTGACCGGCGCGAAGAACCTGTCCAGCGGCTTCAACGACAACCCGCGCTGGCTGCAGAAGACGGTCGCCGGCACGGTCTACACCCAGTCGGTCTGGGTTAACGCGACGTTCGTCGGCCAGCAGATCACCATGAAGCTGCGGGAGTGGAAGGGCAACACGCTCGTCCTCGACAGGACCGTCACCCTCAAGGCCACCAAGACCGGCTGGCAGCAGCTCAGCCAGACGCTGACCGCCCCCAATACGAACGACTCGCTGTCGTTCGCCGTCTACGGGAAGATGTCGGCCGGCCAGAGCTTCTACGCCGACGACCTCTCGCTGACCTCACCCAGCTGAGCCCTCCTCCGTCGCCGGATGAGTCCGGGTGGCACGACCTTGAAGTGCGCGCCACCCGAGCGCAATATGGACACCATGAATCCTTCGCGTGGCACGGTGTCGGCCCCGTTCCATGTGGGCGCGAAGGGCAGGGTCGTACTGCCGTCGGCGGTCCGCCGAGCAGCCCGGATCGAGGAGGGCGCGGAGCTCGTGGCGCGTTTCGTGGGCGAAGGGCAGGTACTGATCGAGACGAAGGATGCCGTCCGCGCCCGCGTCTGGGGTGCGGCGCCTGACCCCACCGGTGTCGACACCACGGCAGACGTGCGGGCCATGCGCAATGAGGACGGCGCGCTCGTCGCGAAGAAAATGGCGCGCGAGGCAGCGCCGTCCAGCGAGCAGGACAGTGACGCCGCCGGCGCAGCATTGTTGAAGCACCTGGGTCTGTGAGCGGCGACCGGCGGGTCGTCCTCGACGCCTCCGCGCTGCTGGCGTGGGTGCTGAACGAGCGCGGCACGCAGACCGTCGACCGACTCCTGGCCGTCAGCGTCGTTCCCGCGTCGGCAATGGTCGAGGTGCTGTACCGCGCCGCGGAGAAGGGCCATCGGCTGCCGTCTGATCAGCTGCTCGCGTCGCTGCTGGAGATGGGCATCGAAATCGAGGACATCACCGCCGCAGACGTCGTACGCGCGGCCGAGCTGATCTCCGTCTCGCGGGCCGATCCGGCTCACGGCTCTCTGTCGTTGGGAGACGGCTTGTGCATCGCTGTGGCTGAGCGCCTTGCGCTCACCGTCACGGGCGGAGACCAGTATTGGGCGAACGACGGGATGTCGGTGCAGCTCCTACCCTTCCGCTGACCTGCGGCTCCACTCGCACGCCTACGGCGCTCAGGGCGAGGCCGTCGGAGGGGCCGGAGTAGCCGCGGGCGCCGTGCACCACTACACGACAACGGGTTGCAGGAGTGGCGGCGGGGGCCAGGGGGTACGGGGGCGCCATGAGCAACCCGGCCATCCATCCCCAGCCCAACGGCGACGTCGACATTTCCGTCCCGGATGAGCAGGCCAGGGAGCTCATGGACGGCGAGAGGCAGACCTCGCCCGAGCCCTCCGTCGATTCCGGCAACCTCGACCACCCCGAGGAGCTGATGGGCGAATAGGGCCTCCTGGGACTAGGTCGGCCGCGTCCCCCAGTTTTGGCGCGGATTAATCGGCTCCGCACGCCTGGACGTGCACCCACGCTTACGCGGGCCCTCCGCAGGCGGCGATTAATCGGCTCCGCACGCCTGGACGTGCCCTCACGCTTACGCGGGCCCTCTGCAGGCGGCGATTAATCGGCTCCGCACGCCTGGGCGTGTACCCACGCTTACGCGGGCCCTCCGCAGGCGGCGATTAATCGGCTCCGCACGCCCGGACGTGCCCTCACGCTTACGCGAGCCGAGCCGAGCCGAGCCGAGCGTTACCCGGCCGGCTCCAGCGCCTCCGCGAGCTCGTCCGGCGACGCCCCCGCCTGGGCGGCGAACTGGGTCTGGTACAGCTCGGCGTAGAGCCCGCCGGCGGCGAGCAGCTCCTCGTGCCGCCCCGATTCGCGCACCCGGCCGTCGTCGATCACCAGGATCTTGTCGGCGTCGCGCACGGTCGAGAGGCGGTGCGCGATCACCAGCGACGTGCGGCCGGTGAGCGCCTGCGCCAGCGCCCGCTGCACGGCGACCTCCGACTCCGAATCCAGATGCGCCGTCGCCTCATCGAGGACGACGACCCTCGGCGCCTTCAGCAGCAGCCGGGCGATCGCGAGCCGCTGCTTCTCCCCACCGGACAGCCGGTAGCCGCGGTCACCGACGACCGTCTCGAGCCCGTCCGGCAGCGACCGGACCAGCGGCCCGATGTGCGCCGCTTCGACCGCCGCCCAGAGCGCCTCGTCGGTGGCGCCGGGAAGGGCGTAGGCCAGGTTGGCCCGGATCGTGTCGTGGAACATGTGCGCGTCCTGGGTGACGACGCCGACCAGGTCGCGCAGCGACTCGAGGGTGACGTCGCGAACGTCGTGCCCGCCGACGAAGACGCCGCCCGCCTGCACGTCGTACATCCGCGTGACCAGCTGGGTGATCGTCGTCTTGCCGGCACCGGACGGCCCGACGAGCGCGACCAGCTCGCCCGGCTCCGCCCGGAACGAGACGTCGAAAAGCACCTGCTGCGGCACGGTCGTATCCAGCACCGCCACTGATTCCAGCGACGCGAGCGACACCTCTTCGGCCGACGGGTAGCGGAAGTCCACGCCCCGGAATTCGATCGACGGCTCCATCTCGGCGTCGAGCGCGACCGCATCGGGCTTGTCGACGATCGCCGGCGGCAGGTCGAGCACCTCGAAGACGCGCTCGAACGAGACCAGCGCGGTCATGATGTCGACGCGGACGTTCGACAGCGCGGTGAGCGGGCCGTACAGCCGCCCGAGATACGCGGTCAGCGCGACGAGCGTGCCGACCTGCAGCGAGCGCTCAGCCGCGAGCCGGCCACCGATGCCGTACGTGATCGCCGTCGCCAGCGCCGCCACCAGGCTGAGGGCGACGAAGAAGATGCCGGAGTACATGGCCGACTGCACGCCGATGTCGCGCACCCGCCCGGCCCGGCGTCCGAACTGGTCCGTCTCCTCGTTGGGGCGTCCGAAGAGCTTCACCAGCAGCGCGCCGGAGACGTTGAACCGCTCCGTCATCGTCGTATTCATCTTCGCGTTCAGGCCGTAGCCCTCGCGGGTGATCTCCTGCAGCTTGCGTCCCATCAGCCGGGCCGGGATCACGAAGATCGGCAGCATGAACAGCGAGATCACCGTGATCTGCCAGGAGAGCGTGAGCATCGCCGTGATCACCAGGACGACGCTGACGAAGTTGCTGACGACCGACGACATCGTGCCGGTGAACGCCTGCTGTGCGCCGAGCACGTCGTTGTTGAGCCGGCTGATCAGCGCGCCGGTCTGGGTGCGGGTGAAGAACGCGATCGGCATGCGCTGGACGTGGTCGAAGACCTTGACCCGCATGTCGTAGATCAGGCCCTCGCCGATGCGCGCGGAGTACCAGCGCTGCCAGAGCGTGAGGCCGGCGTCGGCCAGGGCGAGGACCGCGACGAGCAGCGCGAGCTGCAGCACCAGGCCGGGATCGCCGTGCGCCTTCCCCGGCGCCACCCCGTCATCGATGATCTTCTTCAGGATCAGCGGATTGGCGACGCCGACCACCGCGTCGACCAGGATGATCACCAGGAACGTGATCAGCCACTTCTTGTAGGGCGCGGCGAACCGGAAGATCCGCCGGACCGTTCCCGCCGCGAGCTTGCGCTGGGTGACCTCGGGATCGCGCCGGAAGCTCCGCATGACCTGAATGGGCGGATGATTAGCCAAGCCGCACCTCCTGCAACGGTGTAATCATCTCGCCGGCCTGCGCATTCCCGGTCAAAACGCGGAGAGCTTGGTCAGCGCGCGGCCGATGATGAGCTTCTGGATCTGGCTCGTCCCTTCGTACAACGTCGTCACCCGGGCGTCGCGGAGCAGCTTTCCGGCTACGTACTCGTCGATGTAGCCGTAGCCACCATGCGCCTGCACGCAGTTGTTCGCCGCCCGCACGCTCGCTTCCGACGCGTAGAGCTTGGCCTTGCTGGCGGCCAGGCCGTACGGCTCGCCGCGCTGCTTGAGGTCGGCGACGGCCCAGGTCAGCAGCCGCGAGCAGTCGGTCTCGACGGCCGTATCGACGATCAGCTCCTGCACCAGCTGGTGCCCGGCGACCGGCTTGCCGAACTGCACCCGCTGCGTCGTGTACGCGATCATCGTCTCCAGCGCCGCCTGGCACAGCCCGGTGCAGGACGCGCCCATCGACATCCGGCCGTCGTCCAGCGCCGACAGCGCCACCTTGATGCCGATGCCCTCGGTCTCGCCGAGCAGCGCGTCCTTCGGCACGTGAACGTCCTTGAGCACCAGCTCCGCGGTGTCACAGGAGCGCAGCCCGAGCTTGCCCTTCACCTTCGACGCGCTGAAGCCGGGGGTGTCGGTCGGCACCAGGAAGGCGCTGACCCCCTTGGCGCCCGGCCCGCCGGTGCGCGCCATGATCAACGCCAGCCCCGCGATGGTCCCGTTCGTGATGAAGATCTTGCTGCCGTTGAGGACGTAGCCATCCGCGGTGCGTTCGGCGGTGCTGCGCAGGCTCGCCGGATCCGACCCGGCGTCCGGCTCGGTCAGCCCGAAGCAGCCGAGCGTCTCCCCCGAGGCCATGGCCGGCAGCCAGCGCTCCTTCTGCGCCTCGGTGCCCCAGCGCATCAGCGGGCTGGCCACCAGGCCGAGGTGCACCGACAGGATGGAACGCACGTTCGCGTCTCCCCGCGCCAGCTCCTCGACGGCCAGCACGTAGTCGAACGGATCGGCCCCGCCCCCGCCGAACTCCGGAGCGATCGTGAGCCCGATCAGGCCGAGCTCACGCAGCCCTTCGAGGGCCTCGGTGGGGAAGCGCTCCTGCCGGTCGTTCTCGATGGCCCGCGGGACGACGACATCGTCGACCCAGCGGCGGACGGTGCGGCGCAGCTCTTCCTGCTCGGCGGTGAGGGCGAGATCCATGCCCTCATCCTCCCTGGCGGCCGGCTAGTCGCCCGCGCCCACGATTCCGAGCATCACCCGGCGCTGGGCTTCCCGCTCGGCGCGGTGCTGCCCGGCCGGATCGATCGCCTGGTTACGCGCCCGTAGCAGCAGCGCCTTGGTCTCGACGCTGGCGTCACGCGAGGCCGCGAGCAGCGCCGCGACCAGGTCACCGGTCGCCTGCTCGAGCTGGTCACGCGGGACGACGAGATTGGCCAGCCCCAGCTCCTTGGCCTCCGCGGCCCCGACGCGCCGGCAGGTCAGGCACAGCTCCAGAGCGCGGGCGTAACCGATGTGGTGCACGAGCGCCTCGGTGCCGGTGAGGTCGGGCACCAGGCCGCGGCTCACCTCGGCCATCGTGAACTGCGCGTCCTCCGCGAGGATCCGCAGGTCACAGGCCAGCGCCAGCTGGAAGCCGGCGCCGACGGCATGCCCGGCGACGGCCGCGATCGAGATGATGTCCGGCCGTGACAGCCAGGTGAAACCGGCCTGATAGGTGCCGATCGTGTCCTCGCTCGGCACCGCCGATGCGCCCCCGCCGGCCATTTCGGTGAGCACGGAAAGGTCGATCCCGGCGCTGAACGACGGCCCCTCGCCGGTGACGACCACCACGCGCACGTCACCGGGCAGCGCCCGGCCGATCGCGTCGAGGGTCAGCCAGGTCGCAGGGCGCTGGGCGTTGCGCCGCTCGGGACGCGCCAGCGTGATCGTGACGACTTCTCCAGCGGGGCCCGCCCGGTCGACCCGTAGCCCGGCCTCCTGCAGGTCGATTCCCGGCAGCTCGAGGGGCTGGGCCCCCGGCGCTGCCTCAGGTGTAGTCAAGCTGCCGTCAAACCTTCTTCTTGCCGCGCGTGGCGCCGCCGCGGCCACGAAGCGGCGTGCCGGACTCGGACAGGATGCGATGCACAAAACCGTAGGACCGGCCGGACGTTTCCGCGAGGAGCCGAATGCTCTGACCCGATTCGTACTTCTTGCGCAGGTCGCTCGAGAGTTTGTCCCGCTCAGCCCCGGTGATGCGGCTTCCCTTTTTGAGCTCTGCCACTGCTCCTCCGCTCTGGTGCTGGTTCGGTCGTGCACTGATCATCACTTACCCCGATGCCATGGTGCCACCCGGGGCAAACGCCTGTCGTTACCGTGACTTTCGTGCGGGAAGCTGTGGAGCCGGCCGGACGTGTCACTGCCGCGCACCCGCATCGGCCCCCGCCGCGCCTGCGCTACCCCCAGCTGCACGGCTCCGGCGAAGGTGCCCGGCAAGCCCGTGAAGTGCTGATCTGGGCCGCATTGGTGGCCGCCGGGCTGGCCCTGACGGCCGCCGCGGTGGCCCTCGAACGCCCGGGTCGGCTCGGCCGGGGCGCCGTTCACCGGCCGCTTCCGCTTCAAAGTGTCGGTGGGATCGCTGCTGGCCCCGGCCACGGCGGTGACGGTGCTCGCCGCCGTCCGGGCGGGCGTCGCCGACCGGCTGCGCTGGGCCGTGCTGGTCGGTGCCTCGTACCTGGCGGCGCTGTGGTGGGCGATGTCACTGGCATTGGTGGACGGTGGCAACGGATTCGCCGCGCCCGTCGCGTCGTCCGCCGAATACCTGCGCGACGTGCCGGCGGTCGGTTCGCATCCCGGTCACTTCCTGCGCACGTTCGTCGAGCAGGCACCGCACTACGGCGTCGCGACGCGAACCCATCCGCCCGGCCCGGTGCTCCTGCTGTGGTTCCTCGGCAAGCTGGGGATCCACCGGCCGGAAGCCATCGGCATTGCGCTGACCGTGCTGGCGTGTGCGTACGTGCCGCTGCTGGCCGTGGCCGTGCGCTCGCTGTGCCACGAGACCGCCGCGCGCCGGCTGCTGCCGATCCTGGTGCTGGCGCCGTACGCGGTATGGCTGGCGGTGTCGATGGACGGGATCGTGCTGCTGCTCGCCGCCGCTTTCGTCACGCTGGGCGTGGTGGGCAGCGAGCCGCATCGCAGCCCGCTGTGGGCGCTGGGGGCGGGGCTCGTCCTCGGGTTCGATGCGATGCTGAACTACGCGGTCGCCTGGCTCGGAGTTTCCGTCGTCGCCGTGTATTTCGTACGGCGCCGCCCGCTGCTGAACGTCTTCACCGGTGCGGGTGCTCTGGTGCCGCTTGTGCTCTTCTGGATCGCCGGCTTCACCTGGACCAGCGGCCTTTCCGCGGCGCAGCGGGACTTCGCGCTGCGCGTCGGGCCGCACCGATCGTGGTTGCTCTGGGCGTTTCTCGACCTGCTGCTGCTGCTGATCGCGTGCGGGCCGCCGATCATCCGCGCGCTGCAACGCTTGCACCTCACGCCGGGATGGCCGTTCGTCGTCGGAGCGGGGCTGGCCGTCATTTTTGCCGTACTCAGTGGGCTTTCGCGCGGTGAGGTCGAACGCTCCTGGCTCGCCTTCTACCCGTTCCTGCTGATTCCCGCCGTCGCCCCCGCCGTCCGGCCACCCGCGCGCGGCCAGGGGGTCGACGCCGGCCCCGTCCCCTTCTGGCCCGTCGCCATCGGTGCCGCCGGCGCCGTCGTCATCGAGGCGGTCCTCCGCACCACCTGGTGACCCCCGCACCAAAAACTTCGAGAAACACACGCGTTTTGGGCTCTGAAGCGTACCGTTCTCCAAATTTCTGGTGCCGCCTGTGGACAACTCATTCCGGCCCGGAACAGCCGCCACGATGGGCACATGGATCCCGAGGCGGCGGCGCTGCGGCCGTTCCTGCGCCGGCAGGACGGCGTTGTCACCACGGCACAGGCGCTCGACGCGGGCCTGACGCGACGCCAGTTGAGCGCCTTGGTCGACCGCGGGTGGTCGCGCCCGGCGCGCGGGGTGTACGTGCAGCCGGATCCCCCGGACCCCTTTCGATCGAGCCTGCGAGCGGGGCTGCTGCTCTGCCCGGAAGCCGCGGCATGCAGTACGACGGGAGCCCGGCTCTATGACCTGTGGGGTCTGCCGATCTGGAGCCCAGCGGAACTGCCCGAGCTGATCGTCCCGACCGGAACCCTGCGAGGGCAGCGCAGCGGAATGCGTGTCCGATTCGGGCTCGACCCGGCCGACCGTGTCCGGCGCAAGGGCTTTCCCGTGACGAGCCTCGCGCGGACTGTGGCCGATCTGGCCGGGATCCTCCCGTTGGACGAGCTCATCTGCGCTCTCGACAGCGCCTTAGCTCTCGGCTGGAGTCTTGACGGCCACCCGCTCAGCAGGCGCCGGGAGGCCCGGCTGAAGGAGGCGCTGCGCCTTGCCGACGGCCGGTCCGAGTCGGCCTTGGAGACGCGTCTGCGGCTGCTTCTCGTCCGCGCCGGCCTACCTCCGGAAGCCTTGCAGTTCCGGCTCTTCACGGTGGGCGGCGTCTGCTTTGCCAGGCTCGACTTCGCCTGGCCCAGCTGCCGGCTCGCGGTCGAAGCCGACGGCCGCGAGGTGCACGACAGGCCGGCTGCGGTGCACGAGGATCGGAAACGGCAGAACCGCATCATGGCGGCCGGCTGGTCCTTGCTTCGCTTCACGTGGAAGGACGTGTTCGGAGAACCCGACCGGGTCGTCGACGAAGTCGCCACCACGCGCCAAAACCTTCGACTTGCGCACGGTCTGAGCGCCTGAAAGCGTGCGCTTCTCGAAGTTTTTGGCGCAGGCGAGGCGCCTGAGGCTAGGCCAAGGCGATGAGGTCGGCGAGGTCGTCCGACCAGTTGTCCTCGACCCCGTCGGGGAGCAGCAGGACCTTCTCCGGCGACAGGGCTTCCACGGCACCCTCGTCGTGGGTGACGAGCACGACCGCGCCCTGGTAGGTGGTGAGAGCGCGCAGGACCTCGGCGCGGGAGGCGGGGTCGAGGTTGTTGGTGGGCTCGTCGAGCAGCAGGACGTTCGCACTGCTGGAGACGAGAATCGCCAATGCCAGCCGGGTCTTTTCGCCGCCGGACAGGGTGCCGGCGGGCTGCTCGACGGTGTCGCCGGAGAAGAGGAACGCGCCGAGGACGCGGCGCAGCTCCGGGTCGGGCGTGCCCGGTGAGGCGGCGCGCACGTTGTCCATCACGGAGCGGTCGGGGTCGAGCGTCTCGTGCTCCTGCGCGTAATAGCCGATCCGCAGGCCGAAGCCGGGCTCGACCTCGCCGGTGTCAGGGATCTCCACGCCCGCCAGCACCCGCAGCAGCGTCGTCTTTCCGGCGCCGTTCAGGCCCAGCACGACCACCCGGCTCCCCCGGTCGATCGCGAGGTCGACGTCGGTGAAAACCTCGAGCGAGCCGAAGGATTTCGACAGTGCCGACGCGCGCAGCGGGGTCTTGCCGCAGGGTGCGGGCTCGGGGAAGCGGAGCTTGGCGACCTTGTCGGCCTGGCGCACATCCTCAAGGCCCGAGAGCATCTTCTCGGCGCGCTTCAACATGCTCTGCGCCGCCTTGGCCTTCGTCGCCTTGGCGCGCATCCGGTCGGCCTGCGCGGTCAGCACCGCCGCCTGCTTCTCGGTGTTGGCCCGCTCGCGACGGCGCCGCCGCTCGTCCGTCTCCCGCTGCGCGAGATAGCGCTTCCAGCCGATGTTGTAGACGTCGATGACCTGCCGGGTCGCATCGAGATGGAAGACGCGATTGACCGTCGCATCCAGCAGATCGACGTCGTGCGAGATGACCACCAGCCCGCCGTTGTGCGTGCGCAGGAAGTCGCGCAGCCACCCGATCGAATCGGCGTCGAGGTGGTTGGTCGGCTCGTCGAGCAGCAGCGTGCCGCCCTCACCCGCCTCGCTGAACAGGATCCGGGCGAGCTCCACGCGGCGCCGCTGACCACCCGACAAGGTGCGCAACGGCTGCTCCAACGCCCGCTCCGGAAGTCCCAGATTCGCAGCAATACGAGCGGCATCCGCCTCCGCGGCATACCCGCCGAGAGCGGTGAACCGATCCTCCAGCCGCCCGTACCGCGCGAGCACCTGCTCGTCGTCCGGCGTCTCGCTCAGCTGGATGGTGAGCTTGGCGATCTCGGCGGCGACGGTGTCGAGCCCGCGCGCGGCAAGGATGCGGTCGCGTCCGAGCACGTCGAGGTCGCCGGTACGCGGATCCTGCGGCAGGTAGCCGATCGGACCGGAGCGCACGACGGCGCCGGAAGCGGGCTGACCCTCACCGGCCAGCACCTTGGTAAGGGTGGTCTTGCCGGCGCCGTTTCGCCCGACGAGCCCGATCCGATCCTCGGGGCCGACGCGAAAGGTGCAGCCGGACAGCAGCAAGCGCGCGCCCGCGCGCAGTTCAACATCCGTAGCGGTGATCATCAGAAGCTTCCGAAAAGAGGGTCAGGACAGCAGCGCACGAACGCGCGTCACTCCCTCTGGATCACCCGGCCATAGTACGTGGAACGGCCGCTACCGGCGCTGTCATTAACTCGCCGGTAGCGGCCGCGACTATCACCCCCGATAGCCCCCCGATAGCCCCCCGAGCTACCCCCGCATCTGCGAGTAGGCGCTGTGGCCTGCCTTCGCGTAGCCGGAGAGGTCGGTGTTGTTCAGCGCGAACTCGTTGGCATTCCAGTACTCGACGGCTCGCAGCTGCGGCATGCGCCTGGACGGCGGCCGGCACCTGCTCGAGCCACTGGGCGCGGCGGCCTGCGTTGTTGGGATCGGCGACCGTGCCGTACTCACCGAGCATCTTCGGCTTGGACTCCGCTCCGGCGCCGAGGCCGCCCTTGTTCACGAAGTCGTAGAAGGTCTGGAAGACCTGCTGCGGGGTCTGCCAACCATTCACGCTGCCGTTGTAGGGATCCCAGCCGATCCAGTCGACGACGTCGTTGCCGGGGTAGTACTTGCCGACCTTGTTGTAGTTGCCCTTCCAGCCGGTCGGCACCCACGCCCAGACCGCCTTGGTGACGCCGTATTTGGCGAACACCGCGTGAATGTGCCGGTAGGCGGCCACGTAGTCGGCGGGCGTACCCCAGGAGGCGCGGGTCTTGCCATCCATCTCGTGATCCCAGTCGATGAAGAACGGGGTCTGCTCGGCGGCGAGCCGCTTGGCCTCGGGGATGATGACGCTGGCGTCATCCTTGCCGGCGGCGATGTCCTTCCAGCTCGGCGTCGCCTTCTGGTTGCTCCAGAGCTTGGCTGTCCAGGCGAAGTGCAGGATGTGGCCGCTGTTCATCAGCTGCTGCTGGGCGGACGTCGGGAACGCGCTCGTGAAGTCCGCGTACTCCTTGACGACGGTGAGCGGCCGGCCCACCTTCTGCTCGAGGTTGCCGACCTGATCGACGGGAAGGGCCATGCCCCACAGGGCGCCCGAGCAGGTCGGCACGAGCTTCACGGTCATGCTGCAGCCACCGGCGCCGGTGCCTCCGCCGCCGCCGTTACCCCCGCCGGTGGTCGGGCTGGGCTGGGGATTGGGGGCGGGAGCCGGGTGCGATTGCGACGGCTGAGATTGCGAGGGCTGAGGCTGCGGCTGCGGGTTGTTGCTCGGGCCGGTCGACGGGTTGTTTCCGGAACCGGGCGAGCCGCCGAGCAAGCCGGAAACGGTTCCGCCGACCGAGTTCAGCGCGCTTGCCACGGGTGGTAGCGGATCGACGGCGGACCGCGTCTTGGCCGTGGGTGTCGATCCGGCACCAGCCGTGACGAAGTAGATCCCGCTGGTGGCGACGATTGCGGCGGCCACGAACACGCTGAGGGGGGAGGTAGTGCGTCGCGGCGTAACGCTGGATCGATCGCGGGTCGGCGGGGACTGCTGGGGACGCTGGGATACGTGCCGGGTGCGGGGCGAGGGCTGCTGGGCTCGGCGGGGGCTTGCGGGACGGGGACGGACCGGGGCTGGGGATGCCACCATGCTGGGACTCCAGTTTCTGATGTGTAGGAACTAGCCCCCCAGCGCTTGGCATAACGACGCCCCCCACGACGGGTTGCGGCTGAAGTCACCAAAAATTTCCCGAATGGACGCAGGTACCGCTTTTACGGTCGCGAAGCACCCGTTCAGGGCGGCAAACGCCCTGCTAGCGAGGCTCTTAGAGCCAGCCGCTCTTGCGGAACAAGCGGTACAGGCCCGTGCAGACGAGCACCATCACGCCGATCAGCAGCGGGTAGCCGAAGGTCCAGTGCAGCTCGGGCATGTGATCGAAGTTCATCCCGTAGATGCCGGCCAGCATCGTCGGAACGGCCGCGATGGCGACCCACGCACTGATCTTGCGCATGTCGTCGTTCTGCTGCACCGACACCCGGGCAAGTTGTGAATCGAGCAGCGCGTTCAACAGCTCGTCGAATCCCGCCACCTGTTCCGAGACTCGCTGCAAGTGGTCGTCGACGTCGCGCATTTCTTCGGTGAAGCAAGCCATCTCGGGCGCGGCGCGCAGCTCGGCCAGCGGGCCCTGCAGCGGCACGACGCTGCGCCGGAATTCCAGCACCTCACGCTTGAACTGGTAGAGGCGCCCGACGTCGCGGCCCACCCGGGGCGCGAACACGGCAGCTTCGATCTCGTCGACGTCGTCCTCGAGCGCGTCGGCGACGGCGAGGTGGCCGTCGACCGTCGCGTCGGCCACCGCATAGATGACGGCCGCGGGGCCTTGCCGGAGCGTCTCCGGCGCCGCCTCCAGCCTGGCGCGTATCCGATGCAGCGCGCCGAGCGCGCCGTGCCGGACGCTGATGACGAAGTTCGCGCCGACGAAGAGCATGACCTCACCGGTCTGCACCACCTCGCTGCTGACGGTCAGCACGGGATGCTCGAGGTACCGGGTGCTCTTGAAGACCAGGAAGAGGATGTCGCCGTAGCGGTCCAGCTTGGGCCGCTGGTGCGCGTTGACCGCGTCCTCGACCGCGAGCGCCGGAAGGTTGAACTCGGCCGCGAGCCCGGAGATCTCCTCATCCGTCGGCTCGTGCAGCCCGATCCAGACGAAGCCGCCGCTCTCCTGCGCCGCCGCGAGCGCGCCGCCCATCGGCAGCCGGCCCTCGCGCCGGACGCCGTCGACGTACAGCGCGCAGTCGACGATGTGATCGTGCGTGGCCGGCGCCTTCGCCGTCCGTGCTCTACGCGGCCTCTTGACCAGGTCCACCGCGCCGAGGGCAGCCCAGGTCAGCGACTTGCGCAGGCGCGCCTCACGCGCTTCCTGATCGCTGGACACAGGCGCAGGTTAGCGCCCGCAGCGGGCTCAGAGGTTGAAGCCGAGCGCCCGGAGCTGCTCGCGCCCATCATCGGTGATCTTGTCGGGACCCCACGGCGGCATCCAGACCCAGTTGATACGCACGTCGTCCACCAGCGGCTCGGGGCCGCCGGTCAGCACCGACATCGTCTGGTCCTCGATGACGTCGGTGAGCGGGCAGGCAGCAGAGGTGAGCGTCATGTCAAGGATCGCTGCGCGCCCGGCCTCGCTCACCTCGAGCTCGATGCCGTAGACCAGGCCGAGGTCGACCACGTTGATGCCCAGCTCCGGGTCGACGACGTCACGCATCGCCTCTTCCACGTCGTCTTTTGTGGCCGTGAGGGCCGCTGCGTCAACCATGGGAGTCCTCTTTCTGCAATGCGTACGCGCCCGCCTGGGCCAGCGCGTCCTTCCAGGCCATCCACGACAGCAGCGCGCACTTGACCCGCGCCGGGTACTTCGACACTCCCGCGAACGCGATCCCGTCCTCGAGCACATCCTCGTCGGGCTCGACCATGCCGCGCGAGGTCAGCAGCTCGCTGAACGCCCGCTCGGTCGCCAGCGCCTCGCCTACCGGCTTGCCGATGACCAGATCCGCCAGCACCGACGCGCTCGCCTGCGAGATCGAGCAGCCTTCGCTCTCGTACGAGACGTCGTCCACCACCTGCTCGGCGCCCTCCCCGGACAGGTGGACGCGCAGGGTGACCTCGTCGCCGCACGTCGGGTTCACGTGGTGGACCTCGGAGTCGTACGGGTCGCGCAAGCCGCTGTGATGCGGGTGGCGGTAGTGGTCCAGGATGATCTCCTGGTACATCGATTCCAGCTGCGGACTGCTCACGTTGACATCACCTGCTGAAGAACCTCACAACCGTCTGCAGACCTTCCACGAGCGCGTCGACTTCTTCGGTGGTCGTGTAGACGTGCGCCGACATCCGGGTGGTCGCCGGCACCCCGTAGCGCAGGCAGACCGGACGCGCGCAGTGCTGCCCGACCCGCACGGCGATCCCCCGCTCGTCGAGCAGCTGACCGGTGTCGTGGGGATGGATACCGGGAAGGGCGAACGAGATCGCCGCCCCGCGGCCGGCCGCGGTCGGCAGTCCGATGACCCGCAGCCCGGGCACCTCGGCCAGCCGGCCGAGCGCGTACTCGGTGATGAGGTGCTCGTGCCGAGCGACCCGGCCGATGCCGAGCGCCTGCAGATAGTCGACGGCGGCGCCGAGCCCGACGGCTTGCGCGATGGGCGGGGTGCCGGCCTCGAAGCGGTGCGGCGGCTCGGTATAGGTGGTCTTCGCCATGGTGACGATGTCGACCATCTCGCCGCCGCCGAGGAACGGAGGCAGCGCGGCGAGCAGCTCGTAGCGTCCCCAGATCCCGCCGATTCCGGTGGGTCCGAGCATCTTGTGGCCGGTGAAGCCGATGAAGTCGATGCCGAGCTCGGCGACGGTCTGCGCCGGACCGGCGATGTCGCCCTCGCGCCCGTTGACACCGACGAGCCCGTGCGGCACCGACTGCGCGCCGTCGGCGATGGTGATCGCCCCGACCGCCTTGGCCCGCGCGACGATCTCCTTCACCGGGTTGACGGTGCCGAGGATGTTGCTCTGGTGCACGAACGCGACGACCTTGGTGCGCTCGTTGATGAGCCCCTCGGCGTCAGCGCCTTCGAGGTCGAGCCGGCCGTCCTCGGTCAGCCCGAACCAGCGCAGCGTCGCCCCCGACCGCTCACACGCCAGCTGCCACGGCACGAGGTTGGAGTGGTGCTCCATCTCGGTGACGACGACCTCGTCGCCCGGGCGCAGCCCCTCGCCGATCGAACGGGCGAGCAGGTTGAGCCCCTCGGTGACGTTCTTGGCGAAGATGATCTCGCGGGGATCGGTCGCGCCGAGGAAGCTCGCGACCTTCTCGCGCGCGCCCTCGTACAGCGCGGTGGCCTCCTCGGCCAGTGTGTGAATTCCCCTGTGAACATTGGCATTATGGCGCTCGTTGTACTCGCGCTCCGCGTCGAGCACCGCCTGCGGCTTCTGGCTCGTGGCGGCACTGTCGAGGTAGACCAGCGGTACATCGTCGTGGATGCGCCGGCTCAGGATCGGGAAGTCGGCGCGGATCTTCTCGACGTCGTACGGCCAGTCGCTACTCATGCAGCCTCAGACGCGCCGTACCGCGCGTAGCCCTCGTTCTCGAGCGTGGCAGCAAGCTCGGCTCCGCCGGAGTCGACGATGCGACCGCCCGACATGACGTGCACGAAGTCCGGCGTGATGTAGCGCAGGATCCGCGTGTAGTGCGTTATCAGTAGTGTGCCGACTGCGTTTTCTCCAGCACCGGAGGCCCGCACCCGGTTCACGCCCTCGCTGACGACGCGCAGCGCGTCGACGTCGAGGCCGGAGTCGGTCTCGTCGAGGATCGCGATCCGCGGCTTGAGCAGCTCGAGCTGAAGCACCTCGTGCCGCTTCTTCTCTCCGCCGGAGAAGCCCTCGTTGACATTGCGGTCGGCAAAAGCCGGATCCATCTCGAGCGCCGCCATGGCCTCGCGCACTTCCTTGATCCAGAGCCGCAGCTTGGGCGCCTCACCGCGCATCGCCGTCGCGGCCGTGCGCAGGAAGTTGCTCACCGTCACGCCCGGGATCTCGGTCGGGTACTGCATCGCCAGGAACAGCCCGGCGCGCGCCCGCTCGTCGACGGCCATGGTCAGCACGTCCTGCCCGTCGAGCGTGATGCTGCCTTCGGTCACGGTGTACTTGGGGTGGCCGGCGATCGAGTACGCGAGGGTCGACTTGCCGGAGCCGTTCGGACCCATGATCGCGTGGGTCTCACCCGAGGACACCGTCAGGTCGACCCCCTGCAGGATCTCCTTGTCCTCGACCGAAACCCGAAGGCCGCGGATCTCAAGGGTGCTCATGCGTTTCGCTCCAGACTCGAAAAGTGCAGTAATTACAGGCTGATGAGGACGTCGTCGCCCTCGACCTTGACCGGATACGTCGGGACGGGCCGGTTGGCGGGCAGCCCGGTCGGCATGCCCGTCGACAGGTCAAACCGCGAACCGTGCAGCCAACATTCCACGGCGCCGTCGTCGACCTCGCCTTCAGACAAAGCGATTTCGGCGTGCGAGCAGACGTCGCGCAGCGCGTAGACCTTGCCTTCGGAACGCGCGACGCAGATCGATTCGGCGCCCACCTCGACGCCGATCGCCGAATCCTCCTCCAGCTCCGACAGACTGCAGACCTTGGTCCAGCTCATGACGCGACCTGTCCCGCCTGCTGCCCGTAACGCGCGAGCTCCTCGTCGACGGCCGCTGCGACCCGGTCACGTACCTCATCCACCGGGATCGCCGCGAGCACCTCGGCGAAGAAGCTGCGTACCACGATCCGGCGGGCCTCCTCCGCCGCAATCCCCCGTGACATCAGGTAAAAGAGCGCATCGTCGTCGAAGCGGCCGGTCGCGCTGGCGTGGCCGGCCCCGGCGACCTCACCGGTCTCGATCTCGAGGTTCGGCACCGAGTCGGCGCGCGCGCCGTCGGAGAGCACCAGATTGCGGTTCAGCTCGTAGGTGTCGGTGCCGATCGCCTTCGGGCCGATGAACACGTCACCGATCCACACCGCATGGGCCTTGTCGCCCTGCAACGCCGACTTGTAGGTCACCCGGCTACGGCACTGCGGCGGCTCGTGGTCGACGAAGAGCCGGTGCTCGTGGTGCTGGCCGGCATCGGTGAAGCTGAGGCCGAAAAGTTCAGCATTTCCACCGGGTCCGGCGAATCGCACGGTCGGAACGAGCCGGACCAGATCACCGCCGAGGGTCGCCACGACGTGCCGGTAGCGCGCGTCACGGCCGACCAGACCCGCGTGTGCCCCGGCGTGAACGGCGTCGTCGGCCCAATCCTGCAGCGACACCACCGTCACGTCGGCGCCATCACCGGCGACGACCTCGACGCCCGCTCCGAACGTCCCCGAACCCACATGGTCGAGCACGACGGTGGCACGCGCGAAACGGCCGACGTCGATGACCAGATGCCCGTAGCCGAGCCCGCCGCCGCCCTTCACCTCGATCGTCACGAGAGCGTCGGGCTGCTCCGGAGCGACCGTCACGAGCAGCGCCTCGTTCGCCGCCGCCATCGATAACGCCGTTACGCGATCGGAGGGCACAAGCGCCCGGCCGACCCTCGGGTCGTCCATCGGGATGCGCTCGGCCGTCGCGCCGCTCGCCGAGACGGTGACGCCCAGCTCCGCCGTGGCCGGCTCACCGGTCAGCAGCCCGCACAGCCGCCGGTAGGGCGTGAAGCGCCACTCCTCGACCCGGTGGCTCGGCTCCGGGAAAGCCTGCGGATCACGGGAAAAGACCCGCGGTTGCGAGCCCGTGCGTGCGCTGACGTCAGCCAACGCTGCCCTCCATCTGCAGTTCGATCAGCCGGTTCAGCTCGAGCGCGTACTCCATGGGCAGCTCGCGGGCGATCGGCTCGATGAAGCCGCGCACGATCATGGCCATGGCCTCTTCCTCGGAGAGCCCGCGGCTCATCAGGTAGAAGAGCTGGTCGTCACCGATCTTGCTGACGGTGGCCTCGTGCCCGATCGATGCGTCGTCCTCGCGGACGTCGACGTACGGGTAGGTGTCGCTGCGGCTGATCGTGTCGACCAGCAGCGCATCGCACTTCACCGTGGCTTTCGAGCCGGTGGCGCCTTCCTGGATCTGCACCAGCCCGCGGTAGGACGTGCGCCCACCGCCGCGCGCGACCGACTTGGACACGATGTTGCTCGACGTGTTCGGCGCGGCGTGGACCATCTTGGCCCCGGCGTCCTGATGCTGGTGCTCCCCGGCGAAAGCCACGGAAAGCGTCTCACCCTTGGCGTGCTCGCCGAGCAGCCAGACCGCCGGGTACTTCATGGTGACCTTGGAGCCGAGGTTGCCGTCGACCCACTCCATCGTGCCGCCGGCCTGCACAGCGGCCCGCTTGGTGACGAGGTTGTAGACGTTCGTCGACCAGTTCTGGATGGTGGTGTAGCGCACCCGGGCGTCCTTCTTCACCACGATCTCGACGACGGCCGAGTGCAGCGAGTCGGACGAGTACATCGGCGCCGTGCAGCCTTCGACGTAGTGCACGAAAGAGCCCTCGTCGGCGATGATCAGCGTGCGCTCGAACTGGCCCATGTTCTCGGTGTTGATGCGGAAGTACGCCTGCAGCGGGATGTCGACGTGCACGCCCTTGGGCACGTAGATGAACGACCCGCCCGACCACACCGCCGTATTCAGCGCGGAGAACTTGTTGTCACCGGTCGGGATGACGGTAGTGAAGTACTCCCGCATGAGCTCCTCGTGCTCATGCAACGCGGTGTCGGTGTCGACGAAGATGACGCCCTGCTGCTCGAGGTCTTCGCGAATCTTGTGGTAGACGACCTCGGACTCGTACTGCGCAGCGACACCGGAGACCAGGCGCTGCTTTTCCGCCTCGGGGATCCCGAGCTTGTCGTAGGTCGCCTTGATGTCGGCCGGCAGGTCATCCCACGTGGCGGCCATCTTCTCGGTGGAGCGCACGAAGTACTTGATGTTGTCGAAGTCGATGCCGGACAGGTCGGAACCCCACGTCGGCATGGGCTTCTTCTCGAACAGCCGCAGGCCCTTCAGGCGCAGCTCGAGCATCCACTCCGGCTCGCTCTTGAGCGCGCTGATATTGCGGACAACCTGCTCGGACAGGCCGCGCTCGACGTGCAGCGCGTAGCTGTCGTCATCGGACCAGCCGAACTTGTAATTCTCGATTCCCTGGAGGCCATCGAGCTCCGGCTTCAGAGCCGTCATGGAGACACCTTCCGGTGAGGGTCATCTGGTGGATTCGGGTTACGGGCAGGTACGTGGGTGGTGCAGACGCCGTCGCCGTGGGCGATCGTGGCGAGGCGCTGCACGTGGGTGTCGAGCAGCTTGGACAGCGCGGCCGTTTCCGCGTCGCACAGCTGCGGGAACTGCTGCGCCACCGCCTGTACCGGGCAGTGGTGCTGGCACAGCTGGGTGCCGGTGGCCACGGGGTGAACCGTCGCCGCGTAACCCTCGGCGGTCAGCGCCGCCGCGACGTCGGCCGCGTCGGTGGTGGCATCGGACTCGAGCCGCGCACTGACCCGGTCGACCAGATGGGCGGCACGTTGGCGAGCGAACTCGCCGACCGCGTCGGCGCCGCCGTGCTCGGCGAGGAAGCCGAGCGCGCTGGTGGCCAACTCGTCGTATGCCGAGGGCCCGGCCGCATGACCGGCATCCGTCAGCGCGTACAGCCGGGCCGGACGGCCGCGGCCGCGCTGCGCCTTGGCCGGCAACGCCCGGGGCGTGCCTGCGGTGATCGCCCCGGCCACGCACATCGCGTCGAGATGGCGACGGATCCCCGCAGGTGACAGCCCCAACCGGCGGCTGAGCTCGGCCGCTGTGCTCGGGCCGAGCTCGAGCAGCAGCTGCGTGACCCGATCGCGGGTACGGGCATCAATAGCGTCGGTGGAGCGCGGGAGAACGATCCCCGACGCTTCCGACGCGGTTTTCACAACACCAGTGTGCCTTAAATCAGCCGCCGCGTCGAAGAGGGCTCGGTCACCGCCTTCCCGGCGCCCCGGCGAAACGGGTCAGCCGCCGAAAGACGGGTGTCGGGTATCCGGCAAAGTCCCGGGAATCGGGGCCCGGTGGTCATACGCTCCTCCCGACGCCACACGGAACCGGGGAGCGCTTCACATGGCCACCACTTGCCGCACCTGCGGGCAAGCCAACGCTGACGGCACCGAGTACTGCGTGCGTTGCGGCACGCGCATGCCCGACCCCTCGAGCACGCAGCTCGTCGGCACCGCCGGGCAGGGCGCCGAGGAGTACCCCTGGGAGCCGCCGGCGGAGTGGGACCCGGGTGACATCTCCTCGGGCGCCCACACCCCCCCTCCCGCGACCTGGGTCGCCACCCCGCCCCCGCCGGGGCAGGAGCAGGGCGGCTGGAACACCGGACCGGGCACCGGCGGCCAGGGCTACCCGGCGACCGCGCCCGCCTGGGGCCAGCAGGGCAGCCAGCCGCCGGCCTATCCGCCGCCCCCGCCGGCCTCCCCGCAAGGCACGTCGAAGAAGCCGTGGATCATCGGCGCCACAGCAGTCGTGGTGATCGGCGCGATCGTGGCGGTCGTGCTGGTGGTCACCGGCGGCAAGAAGAGCGGCCCGGCGCTGAACGGCGTCGAGAAGCAGAGCGCCACCGACGCCCTCGCCACCACCCGCCAGGCCCTGCGCGACGCCAAGACCGCCCGCATCTCCGGAACCGTGAGCTCCGGCGGCCAGACGATCCGCTTCGACGTCAGCCTGACCGGCAACGACTCCAAAGGCACCTTGACGATCAGCAACAACGACGTGCAGCTGATCAAGATCGGCCAGACCGTCTTCATCAAAGGCGATCAGGACTTCCTGAAGAAGTACGCCGGCAACAACACCGCGGTGCTCGACAAGCTCAACGGCAAGTGGCTGAAGACCAATAGCACCAGCGACTTCGATCTCTTCACCCTGGACGGGTTCGCCGGCCTGCTGAAGGGCGGCACCGGCAGCAACGCCGTCAACCCGACAGTCACGCAGGACACGCTGAACGGCCAGAAGGTCGCCGTCGTCACGCAGAAAGACGGCTCCAAGCTCGACATCGCCAACACCGGCCCGGCCGTGCCCTTGCTGCTGGCTTCGAAGGGCAGCGACGGCGGAACGGTGACGTTCGCCAACTACAACAAGCCGGTGTCGATCACGGCGCCGCCGTCCAGCGAGGTCTTCGACGTCAACGCCGCAGCCGGCGGCGGCACCCTCACCGGCACCCTCACCGGCACCTACAGCTGCACCGGCAACGACAGCAGCACCGACGGGGGAACGCTGACTCTCGCCGCCGACAACAGCTACGCGGTGAGCGGTGGCGGCATCGGCGGGTCGTGGGGGTCGAGCGGCGACCAGGTGGCATTCGCGGGCGGCGCGCTCGACAAGTACGCGGCGACCTGGAACGGCAGCGACACGCTCGATCTCAAGGGATCCGGAACGAACGCTTCGGTCAGCTTCACCTGCACCAAGCAGTGAAGCCGGTCGTCGCGATCGACCAGGGCACCACCGGCACCACCGTCCTCGTACTGGACGAGCAAGCCGAGGTGCGGGGTCGCGGCTACCGCGAGTTCACGCAGTACTTCCCCCGCCCGGGGTGGGTGGAGCACGACCCGCAGGAGATCTGGTCGGTCACGACCGACGTCGTGGAGCAGGCGCTTGCCGACGCGGGCGTGCGCGCCAGGGACGTCGCGGCGATCGGGATCACCAACCAGCGTGAGACCACCGTGGTGTGGGACCGCGCCACGGGCGAGCCGGTGCATCGCGCGATCGTCTGGCAGGACCGGCGTACCAAGCCGCTGTGCGACCGGCTGGCCGCCGACGGCTACGCCGCTGTCGTACGGGAGAAGACCGGACTGGTCCTCGACCCGTACTTCGCCGGCACCAAGCTCTCCTGGATCCTGGAGCACGTCGACGGGCTACGCGACCGGGCCGCCCGCGGCGAGCTGGCCTTCGGCACCATCGATTCCTGGCTGCTGTACAAGCTGACCGGCGGCCGGCTGCACATCACCGACGTCACCAACGCCTCCCGCACGCTGCTGCTGGACATCGGCACGGTCGGCTGGGACGAGCAGCTCCTCGAGGCGCTGAACGTTCCGGCCGAGGTGCTCCCGGAAGTGCGGCCGAGCTCGCAGGTCTACGCCGAGACCGACCCGGACGCGTTCTTCGGTGCCTCGGTCCCCGTGGCCGGGGCGATCGGCGACCAGCAGGCGGCGCTCTTCGCCCAAGGGTGCTTCGCGCAGGGATCGGCCAAAAACACTTACGGCACAGGCTCTTTCGTGCTGATGAATACTGGCCGCGATCAGATCACCGACCAGCAGGTGCTGCTGCGCACGATCGCTTATGGGCTCGAGGGGCATCCGGTCGAGTACGCCCTTGAAGGTTCCATCCTGGTCACCGGCAGCGCCGTCCAGTGGCTACGCGACGAGCTCGGAATCATCGAGAGCGCCGCAGAAACCGAAGGTCTGGCGGCAAGCCTGGAGTCCAACGACGACGTGTGGTTCGTGCCCGCGCTGACCGGGCTCGGCGCACCCCACTGGGATCCCGCCGCGCGTGGGGTGCTGATCGGGCTCACCCGCGGAACGACCCGCGCCCACCTCGCACGGGCCGTGCTGGAATCCATTGCCTGGTCGACCAAGGACGTCATCGATGCGATGGAACGGGAGTCCGGCGTCCACCTCGACGAGCTCCGCGTGGACGGCGGCGCGACGGCGAACCGGTGGCTGATGCAGTTCCAGTCCGACGTGCTGAACCTGCCGCTCGATGTCCCCGAAAACACCGAGACGACCGCTCTCGGATCGGGCTATCTCGCCGGCCTGGCGACCGGCGTCTACGCGGACCGGCAGGAATTGGCCAAGCTGCGCAGGACGAAGGCGCGCTACGAGCCGCGCATGGACGTCGTCACCCGCAACCGGCTGCACGAGCGCTGGACCGAGGCGGTTAGTCACGCACGTCACTGGTCGCGCGAGGACGCCGAATGAAGGCCGGCGGGTAGTCACGTCACCATGGAACCTGTGCACCTCAGCCCCGACGCCCGAGCCGCGGCGATCGAACGCCTGGAAGGCCAGACGTTCGACGTCGTCGTGGTCGGCGGCGGCGTGGTCGGCACCGGATGCGCGCTGGACGCGGCGACGCGCGGGCTGTCCACGGCGCTGCTCGAGGCGCGCGACTGGGCCGCCGGCACGAGCAGCCGTTCCAGCAAGCTGATCCACGGCGGCTTGCGCTACCTCGAGCAGCTGGAATTCGGCCTGGTACGCGAGGCCCTTCGCGAACGCCATCTGATGCTCACCCGGCTCTGCCCCCATCTGGTGCAGCCGGTGCCGTTCCTCTATCCGCTCACGCACCGGGTGTGGGAACGCGCCTACGCCGGCTCGGGGGTGCTGCTCTACGACACGCTGCTGCCGCTCGGCACCCGCAGCACCATGCGCGAGCACCGCCTTCCCCACCACCGTCACCTCTCGCGTCGCAAGGCGCTCTCGCTCGCCCCAGCGCTGCGCAAGGACAGCCTGATCGGCGCGCTGCAGTACTACGACGCGCAGGTCGACGACGCCCGGCACACGATGACCATCGCGCGCACCGCCGCCGCCTACGGTGCAACGGTCGGCACCGGCCTGCAGGTGATCGGCTTCCTGCGCGAGGGTGAGCGGGTGTCGGGAGTGCGGGTCTGCGACCGCGAGAGCGGGCGCGAGTTCGACGTCGCGGCGCGCGTGGTCGTCAATGCGACCGGGGTCTGGACCGACGCGACGCAGGAGCTCGCCGGGGGCCGCGGACGGTTCCAGGTGCGCGCCTCCAAGGGCATCCATCTCGTCGTCCCGCGTGACCGGCTGCAGCTCGACACCGGGCTCATCCTGCGCACCGAGCAGAGCGTGCTGTTCGTCATTCCGTGGGGTCGGCACTGGATCATCGGGACCACCGACACCGACTGGCGGCTGTCCAAAGCGCATCCCGCCGCCAGCAGCAGCGACATCGACTACATCCTCGACCACCTCAACGCCGCGCTGGTCACCCCGCTCTCGCGCGAGGACGTCGAGGGCGTCTACGCCGGGCTGCGCCCGCTGTTGGCCGGGGAATCGGAGCAGACGTCCAAGCTCTCCCGCGAGCACCTGGTGGCGATGCCGGTGCCCGGTCTGGTCGTGGTCGCCGGCGGGAAGTACACGACGTACCGGGTGATGGCGCGCGACGCGATCGACCGCGCCGCGGGGGCGCTCGACCGCAGCGTTCCCGGGAGCGTTCCGGAGTGCGTCACCGATGCCATCCCCCTCATCGGAGCGGAGGGCTATCCCGCGCTGTGGAACCGGCGGCTCGCCATCGCCGAGAGCTCCGGCCTTCATCCGGTACGGATCGAGCACCTGCTGCACCGCTACGGCAACCTGATCGACGAGCTGCTGGACCTGATCCGGGAACGGCCCGAGCTCGCCACCCCGCTGCCCAACGCGGACGACTACCTGCAGGTGGAGGTCGTCTACTCGGCGATGGCCGAAGGGGCGCTGCACCTCGACGACGTCCTCACCAGGCGTACGCGCATCTCGATCGAGGCGTGGGACCGCGGGCTCGCCGCCGCGGTGCCGGCTGCCGCGCTCATGGGCGAGGTGCTCGGCTGGGACGACGAGCGTCGCAACCGGGAGGTCGAGTACTACCGGCGCCGGGTCGCCGCCGAACGCGACTCCCAGACCCAGCCGGACGACACCACCGCCGACGCCGCCCGCATGGCCGGCGGCCAGGCGCTGGGGCTCGGTGCCGCCGAAGCGCTGGTCAACTCGTGAACGACCGTTCAGCAGGACTGCGCCGCTTGGCGTGGAAAGCCAGCACGTACCGGGTGCCCGCCGCTCGGTTCTGACCGCGGAGGGGACGGCCAGAGCCGAGACGGGTGCCCGGGTGCCATGGCAAGGTGGCATATGCGAAGAAGAAGCATCTTCGGGACAATTGCCGGCGTCGGGCTGGTCGCGGCTGCGCTCGCCGCCTGCACCGGGGTGCCCGACACGACCTTCGGCAACGGCGGCTTGCAGGTGCTGGCCCAGTACGGCGAGTCGCAAGACGTCCTGCTGCCGAACGGGAAGATCATGGTCGACAGCCTGAATGGCGTCCAGACCGGCGTCGGCACCATGGTCGTCCGGCTGAATCCGAACGGTTCACCCGATCCGAGCTACGGCACCTCCGGACGGGTCGCCGTCGCGGCACGCGAAAGCGCCCTCGGGCCGGACGGCCGGGCGTACTTCATCGACAGTCAATTGCGGATGACCGCCTACACCGCCGCCGGCAAGCAGGACACGTCGTTCGGCACGGTGACGCTTCCCTTCACGGCGGACCGGTCCAGCGTGCTCACCGGCTTCCAGGTCGCGCCCGACGGGGACGTCTACGTCTCGCACTGCGTCTTCACGACAAGCTGCACGGTCTTGCGCTACCTGCCGTCAGGGCAACGTGATGCCGGTTTCGTCTACGGCGGTAGCCCGACCGCCGCAGAGTTCAAGGCAGTGGGTCCTGATGGCAGCGTCTACGTATCCACCCAGCCAGACTTCGCCAAGGGTCCGGTCAGCGTGCAGAAGCTCACCACGACCGGCGCGCTCGCCCAGGCTTTCGGCCAGAGCGGCCGGCTGACGCTGCCGGCCAACGTCAGCCTGCACAAGGTCGTGGTCGACAAGAGCAACCGGCCCACCATGACCGTCGACGTCGATCACCCGGACACCACTCCGATCGCCCCGTTCGTCGTGCGTTACACCGCTGCCGGAAAGCCGGACCTGCGCTTTGGCTGGAACGGCATCGCCGGGATGCCGGGCTCAGCAGGAACGCACGGCGGCTTGCTGGCCATCGATCGACTCGGACGCGCGATCGCGACCAGCTCGGGGTCCTTCGCTCCCCATCCGCTGCGCGTCTACCGGTTCACGCCCACCGGTGCGCTTGACCAGACGTTCGGCATCAATGGGCAGAGTGTGGTCGCCGGCGTAGGAGGGCAGCAGATCAACGAGCTCTTCACGACGTCGCTGACGACCGACCCCGCGAACCGCATCATCCTCGGCACGGCTGTGCCTCCCTACACCAAGGACTTCGACGGGAGCACCGCGGTGCTGCGGCTCACCGGCTGAGCCGCAGCGTTTCCCCGGCACCGGGCATGAGCGTGATCACGCTCAGGCCACGGACGTGCTGACGTTCCTAGACTCGGAGCCGTGCAGGCGGCGGTGGAGGTCACGGGGCTGGTGAAGTCCTACGGCTCGTTGCATGCCGTAGACGGGCTCTCCTTCGAGGTTGCGCCGGGAAGCGTCACGGCGCTGCTCGGACCCAACGGCGCCGGCAAGACCACGACGGTCGAGATCTGCGAGGGATTCCGGCGGCCCGACGGGGGCCAGGTGCGCGTGCTGGGTCTCGACCCGATCCGCGACGCCCGAGGGCTGCGGCCCCGCGTCGGGGTCATGCTGCAGGCCGGCGGCTGCTACCCGGGTGCCCGCACGCTGGAGATGCTCCAGCTGATGGCAGCCCACGCCGCCCACCCGCTCGATCCGGGCGAGCTGCTCGAGCGGCTCGGCCTGACCCACGTCGCGCGCACCACCTACCGCCGGCTCTCCGGCGGGGAGAAGCAGCGGCTCTCCCTCGGGATGGCCGTGATCGGCCGCCCGGAGCTGGTCTTTCTCGACGAGCCGACCGCCGGCCTGGACGTGCAGGGCCGGCGCGACACCTGGCAGCTGATCAGGGAGCTGCGCGCCGCGGGCGTCACCGTCGTGCTGACCACCCACGCCATGGACGAAGCGGAGCGGCTCGCCGACGCGGTCGTCATCGTGAACCACGGCCGGCTCGTCGCCGCCGGCACCCCCGCCGAGCTGACCGCGACCGGCGCTGACGGGCGGCTCAGCTTCCGCGCCCGGGAGGGTCTCGAGCTGGCATCCCTGCTGGCCGGCCTCGCCGCGGGGGTGACCGGGCAGGAGGGCCCGCCCGGCACGTACGTGCTGCACGGGACGGTGGATCCGGAGCTGCTCGCGGCGGTCACTGCCTGGTGCGCAGGGCAGGGCGTGCTGGCCGAGGACCTGCGCGTCCAGCAGCGTTCGCTGGAAGACGTCTTCGTCGAGCTGACCGATGAGGTCACCCCGTGAGCACGTACACGCCGGCGCCCGGAGCAGCGCGCTGGACGCGGATGCTGAGCGCCCAGACCCTCATGGAGCTGCGCCTCACGCTGCGCCGCGGCGAATCCGTCCTGCTCACCCTGATCATCCCGGTCGGCCTGCTGCTCTTCTTCACCAAGGTCAAGCTGCTGCCCGACGAGAAGGAGCTGGGCGGCCGCCCGGTTGACTTCGTCACGCCCGGAGTGCTCGCCCTCGCCGTGCTCTCCACCGCCTTCACCGGCCAGGCGATCGCGACCGGGTTCGAGCGTTCCTACGGGGTCCTGAAACGCCTCGGCGCCTCCGCGCTCCCCCGCTGGATCCTGCTGCTCGGCAAGACGCTCGGCGTGCTCGGCGTCGAGATCCTGCAGATCGTCGTGCTCATCGCGGTCGGCTACGCGCTGGGCTGGCACCCGCACGGCAGCCCGCTCGCCGTGCTGGTCCTGCTGATCGTCGGCACCGCCGCGTTCTCGGCGCTGGGCCTGCTCATGGCCGGCGCGCTGCGCGCCGAGGCGACCCTCGCCGCCGCTAACGGCATCTATCTCGTCCTGCTGCTGCTCGGCGGGATCGTCTTCCCGCTCTCCCGGCTGCCCGGCGCGCTGCAGGGCTTCGCCAAGATCCTTCCCGGCACGGCCCTCGCCACCGGGCTGCGCCGGGTCTTCGAAGCCGGCGCGTCAATGCCCTGGGGCGACCTCGGCTTGCTCGCACTCTGGGCGGGCGTCGCCGGCGTGCTCGCCGCGCGCACCTTCCGCTGGGAGTAGTTCACCCCGTCTGACCTGCTGTTTTGCAGGCCCTAATGTACGAACGTACATGGCTTCCGATGCTCTGACCATGCTCCGGACGGGTGTATACAAATCTCTCAACGTCCGTTTAGACTGCAAACGCCATGCCGCGACCGAAAACGCTGCCCGACACGGCAGAGCTAGTGCGTCTGCGCGACGGCGGCATGTCGTACGCCGAAATCGCTGAGCAGTTCGGCGTGACCAAGGGCGCTGTGTTCCTGCGGTTCCGGAACGCTGGCGAAACCGGACCCGCGAAGCGGTACGACGTAATCCCGTGGCGCGTCGCTCAGGAACACGACAAGGCGCACCCGCTGACCATGCTGAGACTGTGGGCGCGCGCTCAGGGTGGCGATCTGACGGACGCTCAGCGCGGCAGAGCGGAACGCTGGGCAGCCGATCTACGCCAGCGTGACCTGGTGATCCACTACGACCGTCAGCACGGCTTTGCGTACGTCCCGCGCCGCGAGGCTGACACGTTCCCGATCAGTAGCCCGGATGTGCCGCGCGAGTCCATCGTTAGCTGCGCGATGTGCGACGCGTTCGACGTGCAGCCGGTACGGATCATGCTGGGCGATGAAATGGCCGTGGTGCCGGTTTGCACGGCGCATCGCAGGATGCTCGCGAACGCTGCCGACGCGATCAAACCGCGCTTGGAAGCCCTGCGTTGGGCGGCAGGCTAGCGCTCGCTTGGATGAGGGCTACGCCCAGGGCGAAATCTCGCAACGCTTTAAGGTCGCTCAACAGTGTGCTGGTCGAAAAGCCGAGTACACAGTTGCCAATAACAACTTCATGCGCGCAGAGCGCCGACTCTGCCTGGCTCGTCACCAGCACTAAAAGACGGATCAACTGGTACTCCGGCCAGGCAAATCACACCGGAGCGGGGCCGTACCCGAGAAGCCGAAGCGGACTAGAGCGATCAGGCAACATCTGATCCCATCCTCGCATCGCAGCGTTGGCCTCCGCGACGAGCGCTTTCCAATATAGGGCCTTGAGCGAAATCAAGGCGAGCACGCGCCCGGTATTAGCTTGGGTCTGCCCTAATACTCGAACGTCGCCGCGAACAGCCGCACATGGGACGAAGTAGAGGCGTGTGCTGATCCCCGCAGATGCTCAGTGTAATTCCTGAGCCGTGACTCATCCGTACGTGTGACTGACGGTAGCCGTTTACGTTCCCTACCTTGCAACGAACAGTAATGTTCGTTGCCAAGGGGAGAAATCTATCCACCAGGCTCCATCTGGTAGATGGCAGACCTACTCGCAGGACAGTCCACGGCTTACCACAACAGTTCCATCGCAGCTGATTTGCTGCGACATTAGTCGCCCACGGGGCGTCTTGGCAGAGGGCCGGACAAATAATCTACGTCCAGCTGTTCACTGGCGTCAGCATCCTCGATGCTGAATTCATCGACTGTGGTTACCCGACCCACGAACTGGCGCTGCGTGCCGGAAACAGGGGCTACGCTGCTACATTGCGCAGCCCACTTCGCTGCTAACGCTAGCCATAGAAAGTACGCCTCGGCTTCCTGCCCACCTTCGAGAGCACCGAGAAGCCACTTGCTCAATTGGTCGTTACTCGCCTGCGGAACTCCGTCATTGTCGAACCGAAGTTTGGAGTCCAGCGCCTTTATGCGGGCTGGTGGTTCGTCGTAGTACGGCAAGGCTCCTTTATTGAGAATAATAACTATCTCTACGTCGAAGTCATCCGTCATCCAGCTAGGTTGCGCTTGTAAACGTAGCTGGTACACGTGGCGGTCCAGAAGCGTGCCTAGTGCCCCCTGAGAACCGTGTTTCTTGACAATTTGATCTTTGAGGGCATGATTCACCTGTTCCGCGACATCATCAGGAAAGGGGAATCGCGAATACTTGCGGCCCACATCTGAGCCGAAATACCGTGTTTCGCTATCCGTCGAACATCCAGCACCAAGCTCTAACGAGCGAAGCAAGTCCTTGCTTATCGTAGCAACGCAATCAAGATCAATAAACATGTCGCTTTCGAGTCCGTAGGCGCGGACGTATCGTGGTGCCCGCCTCGCTGAGGCATTTCTGAGCGCTTCGCCGTCCAGTTGGACTACTTTGGAGACATTGCAGTATGGGCGGTCAATTGCGTCTCGCACGTTGTCGCACGTTTGACTGACGATCACGACGCCATACGGGCACGATTCGTAATCGGTATTGGCCCCAGTCGGACTCGATACGAGAACCGGCAGCCTCTGTATCGCGGGGATATGCCGCCCCTGCTCCCAGAGCGGGGCTTCATTCACGTCCTGCGTACCTTCGGCCATAAACGGTCAGGGCACCTACTGCATTGCGAACATTTGTCGGGTGGGAGTCAGGGTCGCACCGCTGACGTTGTCGCGGCTCGATTCGCGCCGAATCTGGTCAAAGAGGCTTCCGCCCGCCTTCGGTTCCAGTAGAAGATCGCGGACCCGCGATGGGCGGGCATCGCCCCCGCCCAGATCTGTGATCACGGTGTAGAGCTCAGCGAGTCGTTCCTGGTGGTGCGCGGTCAGTCGAGCGCCTGTTGCCCATGCGTGGATCGAGCGCCTGGACACGCCCACGAGGCGGGCCAACTGCTCCCATGTCAAGCCAGATGCATCGTGCAGCGTGCGGACTAGGATCGCCGGCGTGCGCTCAAGGAGTGCTGTGGCTTTTGCAGGCGTCACCCGTCGAGGAGCATTTGACGCGATTGTGTGCTGGTTGGCCGTTCCTCGAAGGGCGTCGTAGGGAGACATACCCGGCGCTGCGGTGCTCCCGAGCACCAACACGAAAGCAGCGGGCACGCAAACGAGTGCTCGAATTGGCGAGCTAGCCACTCCGCGTGTTCCAGTACCAGCCTGTGGGCCTAGTACACCGAGTCCTTGCGATGGCCTTCCGTGCCAACCAGTTCCAAGGCGCTCCGTGAGCAGCGCGTCGTAGTTGAGCGTGAAGGTTTGCTCTAGCGGAAGGTCCTCCGATATTCGTCCGTCACTGACCAGTGGAAGAACCGGTAACACCGCTCTGCCAACCTCCTTGTTAGCTCGCTCAGCGACTCGGTAGAAAAATCTGATTGCCCCTCAGTCCAGGCGTCCAGGTCTAGCAACCAGGAGGTTTCTGTCCGAACGTCAATCCCGGGATCGACCATCGCGTTGGCTGGCACGCGCCCCCAGCGGACGCGAAGTTTCTCTTGCGCCGAAAATGAGAAAAGCGCATCAGAAATACAATGGGATAGCTGTATCCCTCCATCTAACGGAACGGACAAGCCAGCCTGCATTTCGGGCTTAATGATTTCACCTAAGCGATCAAGTAGTTGCCCGTCAATCTGGTTGGTGTACCGCACGCCCAAACGGTCAAAGACTACTGGGTCAGCAAGCTCCGCCAAGGCCGCGAACACTTCATCTACGCGCTCGCAGAAATCTTGACGACTGTCATATTTCCGCGTCTGCACGGCGATGGCATCGTCGTTGACAATGACGGTCCACGCCCCGTCTCGATCCGAGAATGCAAGCTGCTGACCTGCGGCTTGAGTGACCACGCCCGGAGGGCCGATGACGAGACCAAGCTGCGGCTGCGTTCGCAAGATTGGGTAGCGCGCTCGGAGTAGGTCAAGCATTCGCTGAGCCCCGGCCTCACTGAGCAGTACAGGAGCCTTCGGAAACCTGATTTGGGCCAGCACCGAGGGAAGGGGGGCGGAGTCAAGATGTTCCTCAGCGGGTGGCACTTCGCTGAACGGCCCGGTCATGAGACACCTTTCGCTGCTTCACACTCTACTGCACATCGGTACCACGAGGAGCCGTATTGAGGCTGGTTGGGACTGACGACACGGCGTGGGCTTGGGTCGCATCCGCTCTTTTCAGGGCCTTTGCGACGGAAAATGGATGCCAACCTTCGGCCCCATGCGCCGTGGCGATGCCCGTCTCGTCTAGTGCGGCGGCGATGGCTCGAAGGCTCATGCCACGCTCTCGGCAAGTGCGGATGAAGGTCAACGTCTGTTCATCCAACACAGGTGGACGCCCCAGTCGGACGCCCTGCGCTCGCTTCGCCGCCAACCCTTCGCGTGTCCGCTGGCGTGCCAAGTCGCGTTCGAATGCCGCCGCTGATGGCCGTGTCAACTCGACTTGGCCCCAGGGTGACGGCTTGAAGTGGCCCCAGCTTGCTGTCGTTGGGTGCGGGCGTGGGCGAGTCGGTAGCTGCTGGTGCCGGTCTCGATGATGTTCCCGCCGAAGGTGAGTCGGTCGACGATGGCGGCGCAGAGCCGGGGGTCGGAGAAGGTCTTGGTCCAGCCGCTGAAGCTGTCGTTGCTGGCGATCGCGACGGCGGTCTTCTCCTCGCGTTCGGTGAGGACCTGAAACAGCAGTTCAGCGCCGCGCTTGTCGAGTTCCATGTAGCCCAGCTCGTCAAGGCAAAGGAGCTCGACCCGGCCGTAGCGTGCGATGGTCCGGGACAGCTGGCGTTCGTCGGCAGCTTCGACGAGCTCGTTCACGAGCTTCGCGGCCAGGACGTAACGGACCTTGTGGCCGGCTTGCGCGGCGGCGGTCCCGAGGCCGATGAGCAGGTGACTCTTGCCGGTGCCGCTGTCACCGATCAAGCACAGCGACTGGCCTTTGCTGACCCACCCGCAGCCGGCAAGGGTGTTGATGGTTGCCGGGTTGATCGTGGTGTTGGCCGCGAAGTCGAAGTCCGCGAGGGTCTTGGGTCGGGGGAAGCCCGCTTCGGCGACTCGGCGGGCCGCGCGGCGTTCTTCGCGGTCGTCGCACTCGGCCAGCAGCAGCTCGGACAGGAACGCCCGGTAGGACAGCTGCTCGCGGCTTGCTGCGTCGGCGAACTCGCCGTAGCGGTCCCGCAACGTCGGGAGCCGCAGGAGTCGGGTGGCGGCGTCGATCGCCGCGTCGATGGCCTGCTCGCTGGGTTGTCTGCCGGTGCTCTTCGGACGTTCCATCGTCGCGCTGGTCGTGGTCGTCGTGGCGGTGGTGCCGGTCATGCGTTCCTCGTTCCGGTGAGCAGGCTGTCGTAGGCAGCGACCGACGGCGGCGGCCGACGGTCGGTCGGGAGTTGGTGGGTGAGTTCAGCGAGCCGACGTTCCGCCAGGCTCACCACGACGGGATCGTCGACCGCTGGCAGAGCCGGATTGGCCTGCTGCTGTTGGTGTTTGCGGGTCTCGAGGGCGACGACGTCGGGGCTGACCGCGCCGACCAGCAGCGCGGCGGTGATGCCGGCGACGACGTCGGCGTGGGCGTGGTGGCGGTGCAGCAGCAGCACCTCGACCAGGGCTCGGGTGCCACCGCCGTCGCCGTGGGCCTTGCGGGCCGCAGCCCAGAACGCCTCATGCGCGCTGGTGAAGGTGCCGGCGGCCCGAGCCTGGACCAGGGCGGTGGCGCCGCGCAGCGCGCCGGGCTTACGTCCCAGCACTTCCAGGTAGTGATCCAGCACCAACACCTCGCTGCCTCGCACGGTCGCCCGTTCATGGCGGGCGACCTCGGTGCGGCCGCTGAACAGCACCAGCTCGGAGGCATGCAGGACACCCCGGATCTGGTGGCCGATCAGTCGGGTCGGGACCGAGTAGAAGCATTGGCGCACCGTGACCCGGGAGTACCGGTCGACCCGGGGAGTCAGGGCCAGGCCGGTCTCGAACACCTCGGTCGGCAGCGGCCGCAGCAGGCTGGCCTCGAACGCGTAGTGCTGCCCGACACTCAAGGTGCGGTTGCCGATCCGACGGGCATCATCGGCGAGGTCATAGCCGATCAGCAGGGTGTTGAGCTCGACCATCGAGTCGACCTTCGGGACCGGGACCAGGTGGTTGCGGCGGAACCGGCCGCCCTCACCCTCCACGCCGCCCTTCTCATGCGCGCCCTCGACACCGGGGTGGCAGTAGAACGCCTCGAAACCATGGTGGGAACGGAACGCCACCCAGCGGGTCGACTCGGTGCGCGTGCGACCGAACAGCACCCGCGAGACCGCAGCCTTCAGGTTGTCGTAGCGGATGTGGAACATCGGCGTCCCCCCGAACACCTCGAAGGCCGCCTGGTGACCTTCCAGGAACGCCTCCTGGCCCTGAGTGGCGTAGGCGCGGTGGACAGCCTTGCCCGAGAACGACAGCCGCATGGTGAACAAGAAGACCTTCGTGCGCACCCCCGCCAGATCGATCCACAGATCCGCGAAGTCGACCTCGCCCTCCGCGCCGGGCTCATGGGTCTGCGGCACGAACGCGTCCTCCAGACCCTTGCCGGCCGCGGCCCAGATCTGCGGCCGGCGCTTCGCGACGTAGTCCCGCACCGCCGAGTAAGTCAGGTCGGTCAGCCCGTGCTCATCGACGAGCCGGGCCAAGATCCGCCGGGCGGTGTGACGCTGCTTGCGCGGCGCGGTCAAGTCCAACGTCAACATCGCGTCGATCAGGGCCTTCGCCGGGTCCAACTTCGGCGCCACCCGGACCGGGGTCTTCCGCTCCGGCGGGACCGCGTTCGCCAGCGCTTGGCGGACCGTCCTGCGATGCACCCCGTACTTGTCAGACAAGGCCCGGACCGACAACTGCTCCACCCGGTCATCGCGACGTATCGCCTCGAACAACTCCACCCTCGACCTCGCCACTTCTGCCCTTCCCGAACGCCGCCAGCAACACGGCAAGCCTTCGGGGTGGGGCCAGATCAGACCGTCATAACAGGCACCCGGCGTGTCGGAGGTGGAGCCAAATCAGGCCGTCACGGTGGGGCCAGATCAGACTGACAGGGCCACCGCTGACGCGAGGACTCCCCCGACCAGCCTCCCGGTCGCGCTGGACAGGTCTAAGCCCGAGGTGTCGCAGAAAACAATGGACCAGCGCTGCCGTTCGGCTCGGTCCAGCAGGGCGGCGACATCCTGCAACGACCTTCCGAGTCGATCCAGACGGGATACGAAAATTGCCCCGAACTGACCGCCGTCCAGGCCGGCAAGGGCTGAACCGAGACCAGTCCGCCTATTCGGAGGAACCGCCCCGCTTACTCCCGCATCCACTACCCACTCACCGTGGACGCCGCGCCGATCCCACTCATCTTGAATCGTCTTTCGTTGGGCACTCAGGCCCGCGCCGGACTGTTGCTGCTCAATTGTCGAGACCCGAAGGTAGCCAATAACTCTTGGTGGCGACATAGGAGCTATGTTGTCAACTAAACGGTCCTTTTGTTGACACCCCCCCGTTAATCACCCGGTTGGCGGATGGCGTTCCCGAGGACTACGCCGGGCTGGACCGCTCTATGATGCGAATCTCGAATCCAGCGCTCCTAACGCACGTTTGACGGGTGTACTAGGCTTGAAGCGCAAGCGCTTCACCTTGAGAGCGCGACGGTTCCAATGGCCTCTAACGCGCGTTTGAAGAAATTAACGGGTCGGGACCGAAACGCTCATTTCTACGCAACGAAGCTCTCCCAGGGCTGATGTTATGGCACCTGAACCGTTCTTATGTCAACGGCGTCGGTCGGAGCCTTAACTACTAGAGGACCGTTGTACTCACTGTAGTTGAGGGTTTCGGCACCCGCGTAGGTGGACTTTTCGACAGCCACCCTCACTGGCAGCGACACTCCTCTAGCAGCGAGGTAGAGCACAGACGAGACGCCGAAGTTGCCGCTCTGAATGACGCGAATTGGAATCACCAATTGACTGCCCAATGTTTCCTCAGGAGACTCCCGAAGGACTGTGCCTGATATATCAGGAATAGGTAGGGTGGAGGGAGTTAGCGTCAACCCATCCAAGACAGTGTTCTGCGGCCTCGGAGTGCCTGTTTCCTCAAATTCCGTGACCGTGTACGCCAACCACCGGCCTGTCTCAGGCACCGCCTTAGGACCAAGCAGTCGGTAAAAGCCAGCATTGCCGTGTATATAAATCTTGTTCGCGACACGGATGATCTCCATGGAGAACGATGGGCCTTTCACCCAGCCCTGCGCAATCGGCGTCCGCATTTTCGCTGGTCCAGTGGTCGCGACCCGCAAGTCAAAGGACTGTTGTACGGCTACTGTCCCAGCAGGCTGAGTCAGCCAATGGCTTGAGGGTCCAGCTTCGGTGAAACTGCCGGTTAGATGCACCGATCTAATTGTCGCCAACGCCTTATTGGCGTTGGCGATCAGAGTTGCCGCCCCGACCGTCTTGGTTGGAGTGGGTGTTGACGTTCGCGCTGTCCGCGTCGCCTGAGGTTGCACCTGTACGGGTGTCGAATCCGTGGAGCAGCCCGCTGCAAGCGCTGCGAGGAGGCCAGCCGCCGCAACGACTAACACAAGTCGCGGCTGCGCCTTGAGCGGTCTCATATTCGCGTCTCACAGCGCGACAACAGAGCAGTTCGCTGCCTCATCCATCCATGGTTCACGCTGTCATCTTGCGGCATGGCTCGCGAAAGATGGCGCTAGTCAAGCGAGACAACCCGCAGGGGCGTCGCCGCCGCAGGAGCGGGGAAGATGAAGCCCGCGCGCATCGCGGCGTTGCGGCGGTGCTTATCGGGCGTCAGGCCCAAATAGATTTCCGTCGTGGTGATCTGCTTGTGATGCAAAAGCGTTTGCACCATGCGCAGCGCGGAGTCGTACGACCCGTTGGACGACCACGAATCGAACGCCAGACGGGCCACTGAGCGCCGAATGGTGTGAATGCCTTGGCCGCGTATCTCCTCGAACCCTGCCGCCGTTAGCGCCCGATGGATGACCTCATGTGCGCGCCGCAGCGGCCTGGTCGGCTGGTACTCGTTGGCCGTCATCGATACACGTGCGGGGAACAGGTACCACTCAGGCTGTAGCGGCCCGCAGGCGCGCTCATAGACGAGCAGCCACGCCCGCAGATACACGGCCAGGTGCGGGGTGATGGCCATGTCGTCGGCCTCGCGCGTCTTTTGCAGGTAGACGTTCAGCCAGCCGCTTTCTAGGTCCACGTGCTTGATGCGTGGCCAGGTGATTTCGCTGGCCCGTCCAGCGGTGTTCATCGCGTGGGCAATGACAGCCTTGTCGCGCGGATCGTCGGCTTGGTCGATCAGGCTGAGTAGCTGCTGCTGGTCCAGCCTGAGCCGGTCGGCCTGAGTTACGTCCTGCGCCTTGCGGACGTACATCATCAAGTCCGTGCGGCGCGCCCAACCTTCCACCTGGCAGTGCGCGAAAAAGTTCAGCAGGTGCAGCCGTGCCTTATTGAACGATCCGGGCCGCATCGGTTCGCCCGTGACCAGGCGCATCCGGTGGTTGTCCTTGATGCCCGCCTTAGCGTCGTAAAAGAACCGCCTGACGTGGTTCGGCGTGACGTGCCCGACCTGAATGTCGTTCACGAACGCCGCGAAGCGGCGGACCATCGCCCGCTCGTTTTCCCTGGTGTTCAGCGCAATGTCGTGCTGTTTGCGCAGGTCTTGCCAGTGTCTCTCAGCCTCGGACACCCGTGGTGTTTCCCTCGCCATTCGCCCCCCTATCGTGATGACGAGGTGAAACTATACTCCCGCACACTGGTGTGTAGCAGCTTCCGCTGGGAGTGAGCGGCCGAACTATCCCCGCTTCTTGTCGAGGTACTGCAGCAGCTCGTCGGCGGCCTTTTCGATGTTCTTGTGGTCGTTCTGGCTCGCCCGCTGCTTGGCATGGATCAGCGCCGCCCGGTTGACCTTCGTGAAGTCGCCGTAGGGGAACCGATAGCGGGCCTTCGTTCCCTCATTGGCGTCCTTGTCGACCGCCAGGTGCCAGTCGGCGAACTCGTCGTAGCTCTGCTTGTCGATCTCCTTGTTGGCGTCGTCGGCCGACGGGGCCGCGTCGGACCACTCGGTCTTGTCGTCGTACTTGCTGTCGTCGATGAGCTTGCGGGCGAGCTTCACCGCCGGGCTGTTCACTTCGTAATTCGGCATAGGTATCGCGTACCCGCCGTTCGGGATGCGAAGCTGATCGCATGCCGCGTATCGCCGTGCCCGAGGGCAAGGACCCGATGATGTACCTCTGGACGGAGCGGGCGCCCGCTCTCGCCCACCCCGCCGGCGCGTTCTCCGGTGCCGTCTACGCCAAGAGCACGCTGCCGATCCGCGAGTTCGAAGCGGCCCGCGTGCGCACCGCGCAGATCAACAACTGCCAGGTCTGCCTGAACTTCCGCAGCGCCACCGACGTGCTCGAGCGCGCGCCGGAGGCCGACCAGATCGACGAGGAGTTCTACGCCCACATCGGCGAGTACGACTGGCCGGGCTTCACCGAGCGCGAGCGGCTGTCCGCCGAGCTCGCGGAGAAGTTCGCCCTCGACCACAAGAACCTCGACGAGGACTTCTGGAAGCGGCTGCATGCCGGCTTCAGCGATGACGAGCTCGTCGAGCTGGCGCTGTGCATCAGCTCATGGGTCGCGTTCGGACGCATCAACGTGATCTTCGACGTCGACGGCGCCTGCCGGGTTCCGCAGTACGCCTGACGGCTAGCGGGTCAGCGCGCCCAGGACCGCGTCGGCCAGCCGCTGCTCGGACCCGGGGGCGGTCCAGAGGAAGAGCGACGGCTCGGTGAGTTCGAGCTCGAGCAGCAGCGGCGTGTCATCCGGACCGGGCAGCAGATCGACCCGCGCATAGAGCAGGCCTGCCGCACCGCCCGGTACGGCAGCCAGCGCCTGATCGGCGATGGCCCGCTCGCCGTCCGTCGCTTCCCGCGGGTCGATCTGCTCCCGCGCGTCATAGTCGCCGCCGATCTCCAGGGGGACGGGGCTCGCGCCCGCTGAGAGCAGCGGGCCCTTGCGGACGCTGTGGCTGTACGCGCCGCCGAGGTACAGCAGGGCACTCTCGCCGCTCGCGTCGACCGCGCTCAGGTACGGCTGCACCATCGCCGTCCGGCCGGCGGCCTGCAGCTCCCGCAGGTGCGCCAGGGCGGCGACGTCGTCGGTGCCGCGTCTCCAGCGCGCCGTGTCGGCGGATCCGACGGAGATGGTCGGCTTGATCACGAACTCGTCCCAGTCCGGCAGCTGGGCCGCCCCGGCCGGAGAGCGGAAGAGCGTCGGCACCGTCGGGACGCCCGCTGCCGCCAGGTCGGCGAGGTAGCGCTTGTCGGTGTTCCAGCGCAGCACCGCAGCGGGATTGAGCACCCGCGGCAGCTGCTCGGCCCAGGCCACGAACGCGTCCCGGCGGCGGGGATAGTCCCAGGTGCTGCGCACGACCACGAGGTCGAACGCCGACCAGTCGACCGACGGATCGTCCCAGACGGACAGCTGCGCGTTGATGCCCCGGGCGGCGAGCGCATCAGCCAGGCGCGGTGCGTCCTTGTCCAGCTCACCGACTTCCCGGGAGGTGGCGATCGCGACCCTGCCGACCTCCGTGACCATCACCGCAGCTTACGAAGGTTCCAAGCCCAGCCGCCGCGCGCAACCGTAGGCTGGGCGGCGATGACGTCAACCAGCGAGCCCGTGCGCGCAGGCCGCCTTTCGGCGCTGCGCCGACCCGTGTCGGCCCCGCTCTATGCGCGTCTCACGCGCATCGCGATGGTGCTGCTCGGCCTGATCGTGGTGAGCGGCGCCGCGGTGCGGCTCACCGGCAGCGGGCTGGGCTGCCCGACCTGGCCGCAGTGCGGAGACGGGTCGTTCGTGGCCCGCTCGCAGTACTCGCTGCACGGGCTCGTGGAGTTCGGCAACCGCGTCGTCAGCACGGGTGTCGGCATCTTCATCGCGGTGCTCGTCGTCGGGGCGCTGCGCCTCCAGCAGCGGCGCCGCGAGCTGACCTGGCTGGCCGGCGGGCTGGTGCTCGGCTTCATCGGCCAGGCCGTCCTCGGTGGCCTGACGGTGATCTTCCACCTCAATCCCGCCCTGGTGGCCGGGCATTTCCTGCTGTCAATGCTGCTGCTGTGGAACGCGGTCGTGCTGGACATGCGGGCGCGGCAACCGTCCGGCGCGGTGGTCCGGCTGGCCCGCCGCGAGCTGGCGCTGCTCGCCGACCTGCTCGCGCTGGCGGCTGCCGCCGTGCTGATCCTCGGCACCGTCGTGACCGGCGCCGGCCCGCACAGCGGCGACACCGGGCACGTCCGGCGCTTCGACATCAACATCCGCAGCGCCGCCCAGCTGCACGCCGACTCGGCCATGCTGCTGACCGGCCTCATCATCGCGATGGCATTCGCCGTCCGGCTGACCTCGGGACCCAACGTCAGCCGGCGGCTGGCGAACGCGCTCACCCTGACCGTCATCGGCCAGGCGACGATCGGCTTCGTCCAGTACTTCCTGGAGATCCCGGTCGGCCTGGTCGCGATTCACGTGGCCGGCGCCACGCTGCTCTGGATCCTGGCGCTCTACCTGCGGCTCACGCTCACCGGACGCGTGCCGGTCTCAGACCAGCTGGTCGATGGCGAGGGCGAGGAAGAGCAGGGTCAGATAGGTGATCGAGAAGTGGAAAAGCCGCATCGGCCGCGGGTCGCGACCGGCGGTGGCACGGGCTAGCAGCGCGTGCGCTTCGAGGACGAACCAGCCACCCGTCACCGCTGCTGACACCAGGTAGATCAGGCCGAGCCGGCCGACGGGGACGAGCGCCAGCGACGCCAGCACCATCAGCCACGAGTAGGCGACGATCCGCCGCGCCACCGCCACCGGGGTGGCGACAACGGGCAGCATCGGCACCTCGGCAGCCGCGTAGTCGTCGCGGAAACGCATGGCCAGCGCCCAGAAGTGCGGCGGGGTCCAGAAGAAGACCACGACGAACAGCAGGACCGCGGACCAGCCGACGGTGCCGGTGACGGCCGACCACCCGATCAGCACCGGGAAGCAGCCGGCCGCCCCGCCGATGACGATGTTGGACGGCGTGCGGCGCTTGAGCCCGATCGTGTAGACGAAGACGTAGAACGCGATCGCGCCGTCGGCAAGCAGTGCCGACAGCCAGTTGGTGGTGAAGCCCAGCAGCACGGTCGACAGCACGGCGAGCACCAGGCCGAAGATCAGCGCCGAGCCGGGTGCCACCTCGTGACGCACCAGCGGGCGGGACCGGGTGCGGTGCATGACCTCGTCGATGTCGCGATCGACGTAGCAGTTGATCGTATTGGCGCTCCCGGCGGCGAGGCTGCCGCCGACCAGGGTGGCGACCAGGGTCCAGCCGCCCGGGAAGCCGCGGGCGGCCAGCACCATGGCGGGGACGGTGGTGACGAGCAGCAGCTCGATGATCCGCGGCTTGGTCAGCGCGATATAGGCCGCGATCCGGTGACCGAACGTGATCGGCGCCACGACCTCGAGGTCGGTCGCTGCCCCGGACTCGCGCTCTGCCTGCTCGGACTGGCTGCGCACCTCATCGGTGGGAACCACGCGGCGAGCCGGCCTGCGGCGCGACCCGGGCGGAGCCAGGAGGGACAAACAGACCTCATCCGGTGGGCGGGCGCGGCGGCGAACCGTGCTCGGGCGGCGCTCTGCCGCGGGCGATCGAACTGCTTGCCCACTCTAGCCGCCGTTGATGTCAGCTGCCTTGTGCGTCAGCTCGCAACCTCGCCGATCCGCGCGGCCGATTGAACGAGTCGTGAACGCGACGCCCAGGGGTAGGCCAAACTGCGCGAACACGGAATGATCCTCAAAGCCGGTGAGAGATCGCCGGTTGCCAGATGCGTCCGCGGCGGGCAGCCGTCGCGGGTAGCGTTTTACCTGCATAGCAGACACGCTCGGAAGGAGTTGGCCGCGTGACGACCACCAAAGAACGGTCTGCAGGCAAGTCCGCAGACAGCGGCTGGGCATCAGACCTCGACCGGCGGGCCGTTGACCACATCCGGGCTCTGGCCATGGATGCGGTTCAGGCGGCAGGCGATGGCCACCCCGGAACGGCCATGAGCCTGGCCCCCGCGGCTTATCTGCTCTTCCAGGAATTCCTGCGCCACGACCCGATGGATCCGAACTGGATCGGTCGTGACCGCTTCGTCTTGTCCTGCGGGCACTCCAGCCTGACGCTGTACATCCAGCTGTACCTGTCCGGCTACGGCCTCACCCTCGAAGACCTGAAGCTCTACCGCCAGTGGGGCAGCCTCACCCCCGGCCACCCGGAGCACGGCCACACCCTCGGGGTCGAGGTCACCACCGGCCCGCTGGGCTCGGGCGTCGCGACCTCGGTCGGGATGGCCATGGCGGCGCGGCGCGAGCGCGGCCTGTACGACCCGGACGCCAAGCCCGGCGAGAGCGTCTTCGACCACACCATCTGGGTCATCGTGTCCGACGGTGACATGGAGGAGGGTGTCTCGGCCGAGGCGTCCAGCCTCGCCGGCCACCAGCGGCTCGGCAACCTCATCGTGCTCTACGACGACAACCACATCTCCATCGAGGGCAACACCGACGTCGCGTTCAGCGAGGACGTCGCGGCTCGGTACGCGGCCTACGGCTGGCACGTCCAGGACGTCGCGCACTCCGAGGACGTGAACGCGCTCCGCAAGGCACTCAAGGCCGCCCAGGCCGAAACCGACCGGCCGAGCTTCATCCGGATGCGCAGCATCATCGGCTGGCCGGCGCCGCACCTGCAGAACACCGGGAAGGCCCACGGCAGCGCGCTCGGCGCCGAAGAGGTCGCCGCCACCAAGGAGATCATGGGTCTCAACCCCAAGATCGACTTCGAGATGCCGGACGACGTGCTGGCGCACGCGCGCGAGGTCGTCGACCGCGGACGCGCCGCCCACGAGGCGTGGGACGCCCGCTACCAGGAATGGCGGTCGAGCAACGCGGCGGGGGCCGAACTGCTCGACCGGCTGACCGAGCGCCGGCTACCCGACGGCTGGGAGAAGGCCCTGCCGACCTTCCCCGCCGACCCGAAGGGCATGGCCACCCGCGCCGCTTCCGGTGAGGTGCTTTCCGCGGTGGCCGACGTGCTTCCCGAGCTGTGGGGCGGCTCGGCCGACCTGGCCGGCAGCAACAACACGTCCATGAAGGGAGCCATCTCCTTCGAGGCCGACACCGCCGAGGACCGCGGACCGTACGGCCGCACCCTGCACTTCGGCATCCGCGAGCACGCCATGGGCATGGCGCTCAACGGCATCGCGCTGCACGGCGGCACCCGGCCCTACGGCGGCACGTTCCTGGTCTTCAGCGATTACATGCGCGGCTCGGTGCGGCTGGCCGCCCTGATGCGGCTGCCCGTCATCTACGTCTGGACCCACGACTCGATCGGGCTGGGCGGTGACGGACCGACCCACCAGCCGGTCGAGCATCTCGCGGCGCTCCGCGCGATCCCGGGCCTCGACGTCGTGCGGCCGGCCGATGCGAACGAGACGGTCGTCGCCTGGCGCACGACACTCGAGCAGCACGACCGCCCGGTCGCCCTGGCGCTGTCGCGGCAGGGCGTGCCGACGCTCGACCGCGAGAAGTACGCGCAGGCCGACGGTGCCGCCAAGGGTGCCTACATCCTCGCCGAGGCGAGCGTCGGCACCCCGAAAGTCATCCTGATCGCGACCGGTTCGGAAGTGAGCCTGGCGCTCGCGGCGCGCGAGACGCTGGAGGCCGAGGGCACGCCCACCCGGGTCGTGTCGATGCCGTGCCGGGAATGGTTCCTGGCGCAAGAGCCGAGCTACCGGCAGACCGTCCTGCCGCCGGGCATCAAGGCCCGGGTCTCCGTCGAGGCGGCGGTCTCGCTCGGCTGGGGCGATTTCGTCGGCGATTCCGGCGAATGTATTTCGGTGGAACACTTCGGCGCGAGCGCGCCGTATCAGATCATTTACGAGCAGTTCGGCATCACCCCGGAGCGCATCGTCGCGGCGGCGCACTCCAGCCTGTCCAAGGTCGGGGCCACCCAAGGCTCCACCACCGGTAACTAGTCCATCCAGTTTCGGCAACTGAGCACAGAAGGGCTCCCTCATGAGCGATCCACTACGCCAGCTTTCCGAGGCGGGCGTCGCCGTCTGGCTCGACGACCTCAGCCGGGACCGGCTGCAGACAGGCAACCTCAGCGACCTGATCCGTGACCGCAGCCTGGTCGGCATCACCACCAACCCGACCATCTTCCAGAAGGCGATCTCCGGCAGCGACCTCTACAACCCGCAGCTCAATGACCTGGCGGTGCGCGGGGTCGACGTCGGCGAAGCGCTGCGCGCCATCACGACCAAGGACGTGCGCGACGCGTGTGACGTGCTGCGGCCGGCGTATGACGCCAGCGACGGCGTCGACGGCCGGGTCTCCATCGAGGTCGACCCGAGAATCTCTGACTCGGCGGAGAAAACGATCGCCGAGGCCCGCGCGCTGTGGTGGCTCGTCGACCGGCCGAACCTGTTCATCAAGATCCCCGCCACCATGGGCAGCCTGCCGGCCATCAGCCAGGCATTGAGCGAGGGCATCAGCGTCAACGTCACGCTCATCTTCAGCCTGGCGCGCTACGACCTCGTGATGGACGCCTTCCTCGAAGGCCTCGAACGGGCCCAGAAGTCCGGGGTGGACCTGTCCCGGATCGGCTCGGTCGCGTCCTTCTTCGTCAGCCGGGTCGACACCGAGGTCGACAAGCGGCTCGGCAAGATCGGGACGAAGGAAGCCAAGGAGTTGCTGGGCAAGGCGGCCGTGGCGAACGCCCGGTTGGCCTACCAGCACTACGAAGGCGTCTTCGGCGGCGACCGCTGGAAGGCGCTGGCCGCCGCCGGGGCCAAGCCGCAGCGTCCGCTCTGGGCCTCCACCGGGGTCAAGGACCCGAACTACCCTGACACCCTTTACGTCGACGAGCTGGTCGCGCCGGGCACCGTCAACACCATGCCCGAGGCAACCATGGATGCGGTGTACGACCACGGCGTGATCGAGGGTGACGCGATCCGCGGTCATTACCTCGACGCCCAACGGGTGCTCGATGATCTGAAGGCCGTCGGGATCGACTATGACGACGTCGTCGACACCCTCGAGCGTGAGGGCGTCGAGAAGTTCGAGGACTCCTGGAATCAGCTCATCGAGGCCATCGATGAACAGCTGGGGGCGCAGAAGTGACGGACGCCCTTGCACAGCGGGCCAACCCGCTGCGCGATCCGCGCGACCGGAGGCTGCCGCGCGTCCCGGACCCGTGCGCGCTCGTCGTTTTCGGCGTCACCGGTGACCTTTCCCGCAAGAAGCTGATCCCGGCGATCTACGACCTGGCCAACCGCGGGTTGTTGCCGCCGGGGTTCGTCCTGCTGGGCTTCGCGCGGCGCGACTGGGGGCACGGCGATTTCGCCGAGCTCGCGCGTACCGCTGCCGAGACCCATTCGCGTACCGAATTTCGTGAGGAGGTCTGGAAGCGGCTCGCCGACAGCATCCGCTTCGTCCCCGGATCCTTCGACGACGACGACGCTTTCGACCATCTGAAGCAGCAGCTGATCGACCTCGAGCACAGCCACGGCATCACGGGTAACGCGGCGTTCTACCTGTCGATCCCGCCGCCCGCGTTCCCGGCCGTGCTGAAGCAGATGGAACGCACGGGGATGGCGTCGAACGAGCAGTCCGGCGGATGGCGCCGGGTCGTCGTCGAGAAACCGTTCGGCCACGACCTGAAGTCGGCGCGCGAGCTGAACGACCTGGTGGACAACGTCTTCACCGCCGACGACGTCTTTCGCATCGACCACTATCTGGGCAAGGAGACGGTCCAGAACCTGCTGGCGCTGCGCTTTGCCAACACGCTCTTCGAGCCGATCTGGAACAGCCACTTCGTCGATTCGGTCCAGTTCACGATGGCCGAGGACGTGGGCATCGGCACCCGCGCCGGCTTCTACGACGGTGCCGGGGCGGCACGTGACGTGTTGCAGAACCACTTGCTGCAGCTGCTCGCGCTCACCGCGATGGAAGAGCCCGTCTCGTTCGAAGCCAGCGCGCTGCGCGCCGAAAAGGTCAAGGTTCTCGGGGCCATTTCGCTGCCGGACGACCTCGAGCACGACGCGATCCGTGGCCAGTACGAGCAGGGCTGGCTCGCCGGCCAGCGCGTGGCCGGATACCTGGACGAGCAAGGCATTCCGCAGGATTCGACGACCGAGACGTACGCTGCCGTGCGCCTCGGGGTCGAGACCCGGCGGTGGGCCGGGGTGCCGTTCTACCTGCGTACCGGCAAGCGGCTTCCGCGGCGCGTCACCGAGATCGCGGTGTCGTTCAAGCGGGCGCCGCACCTGCCTTTCGAGGCGACCGATACGACCGAGCTCGGCCACAACCAGCTCGTCGTCCGCGTGCAGCCGGACGAGGGCGTCACGCTGCGCTTCGGCTCCAAGGTGCCCGGAACGCTCATGGAGGTGCGCGACGTCTCCATGGATTTCCTTTACGGAGAGGCGTTCACCGAAGGCTCGCCCGAGGCGTACGAGCGGCTGATCCTCGACGTGCTCATCGGCGATCAGAGCCTCTTCCCGCGCAATGCCGAGGTCGAGCACTCCTGGCGGGTCGTCGACCCGCTCGAGGAATTCTGGGCAGGCAAGAAGCCGCACCTCTACCGCGCCGGGGAATGGGGTCCGCGCGCGGCGGACGAGATGCTGGCCCGGGAGGGCCGCTCGTGGCGCCGTCCATGAAAACCCTTTGTTTGCAGCACTTTTCAGCCTCCTCCGAAGGTTTCGATAGGAGATTCGCTTGACCACGCTGTGGGACACCACCGGCTCCGACGTCGTCCGCGCGCTCGAGGCCGAGCGCCGGTCGGCCGGCGCTCTCGCGTTCGGCCTGGCGCTCACCCTCGTCGTCGTCACCGACCAGGAGGGCGTATCCGAGGCCGAGGCGGCTGCCAAGGCGGCGGCCTCCGCCCATCCGTGCCGCATCCTGCTGGTGATCCGGCGCCATCTGGAGGCGCCCGACCCGCGCCTCGACGCCGAGGTGCTCATCGGCGGACGGCTCGGACCGGGAGAGGCCGTCATCATGCGGATGTTCGGCCGGCTCGGGCTGCACGCCGAATCGGTCGTCCTGCCGCTCCTCGCCCCCGATGCACCGGTGGTGACGTGGTGGCACGGCGCGATGCCGGACAAGATTGCCCACGATCCGCTGGGCGTTCTTGCCGACCGCCGGGTGACCGAAAGCATGCGCGGCAACGATCCGATGGCCGCACTGCAGCAGCGCGCCGCCGACTACGCGCCGGGCGACACCGACCTCTCGTGGGCCCGCACGACCACCTGGCGCGCCCTGGTCGCCGCCGCGTTCGACTCGATGTCGGCCACCCCCAAGTCGGCGACGGTGACGGGCGCCGAGAGCCCGCCGACCGCGCTGCTCGTCGGCTGGCTACGGAGCAAGCTCGGCATCGACGTGCATCTGAACGTCTCGGGCCGCGACATCCAGGAGGTGGCCTTCGAACTCTCGGAGGACGGCTCCTCGTCGCAGCTGAGCATCAAGCGTCGCGACGAGCGCAGCGCCGTCATCAAGCGCGCCGACCAGGCTGACCGGGTCATGCCGCTGACGCCACGCGATCTCGGCGACCTGCTGGCCGAGGATGTCCGGCGCCTCGACGCCGACGAGGTCTTCGCCGAGGCGCTGTCGTCCTGGACCGGCGTGAAGAACCTCAGCCGCCGCTCACCCAAGCGCGAGCACATCTGGCACGACCCGATGAGCGGCACCTCGAGTGCTGACGCGGCCGAGATCGCCGAGGCGGACGAGAAGACACGGCCGGCGCCGGCCAAGAAAGCGGCGAAGGCAGCGGCGACGTCAGCGGGACGCAAGCCGGCCAAGAAGTGAGCGCTCCCGCCGAGGTCATCATCCACCGCGACGCCGGCCTGCTGGCCAAGGCCGTCGCCGCGCGCATCATCACGCACCTGGTCGACGCCCAGGCGTCCAAGGGCAGCGCCGGCCTGGTGCTGACCGGCGGCGGGATCGGGGTGGCTTCGCTACGCGCGGTACGCGAGAGCCCGGCCGTCGAGGCCGTCGACTGGCACCGGCTCGACGTCTGGTGGGGCGACGAGCGCTTCGTCGCCCGCGACGACGACGAGCGCAACGACAAGCAGGCCCGGGACGCGCTGCTCGACCACGTCGACCTCGACCCGGCACGGGTCTTCCCGATGGGCTGGCTCGGCGGCGAGGACGGTGACGACGCCGACGCGGCCGCTGCCCGTTATGCCGACACGCTCGCCTCGCGTACGCACCACGAGGACCACGGCCCGGTGCCACGCTTCGACGTGCTGCTGCTCGGCCTCGGCCCGGAAGGCCACGTCGCGTCGATCTTTCCGGAATCACCGGCGGCGCATGAGCAGGAGCGCTCCGTCGTCGCCGTGCACAACTGCCCCAAGCCGCCGCCGACCCGCATCAGCCTGACACACCTGGCGATCCAGTCGGCCAGCGAGGTCTGGGTGATCGCCGCGGGCGGCGAGAAGGCGGACGCTGCGCGGATGGCGCTGTCCGGTGCCGGACCGCTTCAGGTGCCCGCCGCCGGCGCGGTGGGACGCGCCCGCACGCTCTGGCTGCTCGACCGGGCGGCGGCCTCCGCTCTCCCGCCCGGGCTGAACCGCATCTCCAGCCCCTGACGGTTCGCCCAACCGCGCTGCGCTGGCCTACCGGCCGCGCAGCTTGGCGAGCGCCTCCTGCAGGATGGCCTCGCCGTCGGCGTCGTTACGCCGCTCACGGACGTAGGCCAGGTGCGTCTTGTACGGCTCGTTGCGGGGCGGCGGTGGCGTGTTGTGCTGGTCGGTGCCGGCCGGGTAGCCGCAGCGCGGGCAGTCCCAGGTCTCGGGCACCGGGGCGTCCTCGGCGAACGACGGCCGGGTCACGTGCCCGTTAGCACAGTAGAAGGCAATACGGATCCGCGGTGCCCGCTCCCCCCGCTCGGACTCACCCATCGGGCCCGCCCCCACGCGGCTTCCGCGAATCGCGCTGCCTCCCGCGCCACCAGCCACTGGCACTCCTTCAATCCGGCGACAGCCGCCCGCGGCTTGCAGTCTTGCGAGCTAGTCGGCGCTATGTCAGTCGACTTATGCGGCCCGCCAACCCCCCGGGAAGGCGTGCCTAGCAGATGCTACGGCGTGGCAGTAGGACTGCGTGCAGGATCCCCCGGACGCGTGGACCCCAGGGCCACATTCGCCGGGTCCGCATTGCTGAAAAGCGGTGAGACCGGGGCCTGTTCGACGTTCGGACCGCGCGGGTAAACCGTGCTCAATTGGGCCAGCGGGATGACGACGGCTTCGGTGGTGAGTGTGGTGTCGAGGCTGACCCAGGCAGCGCTCGCGGCGTCCTTCTGCCGTTCCGCGGTAGCCGTGAGCAGCTGGCTCAGCATGGCCGTCGAGCGCCGCAGCGAGACCGCGTCGGCTCCGGGCCAGGCCGGGTCGAGCAGCGGAGCGAGGAAGCTGCGGGGCGCGGGGTAGCGCACCGGACGCGAAGCGAGCAGCAGGTCCCAGCCGCCCAGCCGAACGAGTGCGGCGTACTGCGCCGGGCTGGGTGCGACAACGCGGAGCCGGACCCCGGCAATGGCGAAGCGCGCAGCGAGGATGCTCGCCGCCGCATGTGACTGCGGGGTGTTCGGGATGAGCATTGTGAACACCCCGCCGGTGACGCCGATGGTGCGAGCGCAGCGGGCGGGCGGGAACGTCGGGCTGGCGGTGGGAGACGCCACGCCGCTCGGCGAGACGGTCCGGCCGGACGACGCGCCCGGCGTGGGCGCCGAGGACGGAGTCGTCGTCGGGCTCGGCGTCGGGCTCGGCGTCGGGCTCGGCGGGCTCGGCGACGGTGAGGGGGTCCGCTTGCCATCGGGAGTGAGCGACAGGTTGGTCAGCAGCGCGTCGGTCGCGGTAGCAAGCCCGGCCCCCAGCGCCGTCGCGATGCGGCTGCGAGTCGTGGCATCAATGCAGGCCGCGAGCACGCGCCGCACTGCCGGAAGGGCCAGGCGCGGCGAAGCCGGACCCCGCGAACCGACCGCAAGGATCACGCTGGACTGCGACGCCGTTGTGATGACGGCGTCAGACGCGGCCGAAGACGCCTGCGCCGAGGTCGCCGGCACGTCCAGCGAGAGGTCCGCACCGCCGGACTGCACCAGCTCAGTGACCTTCGCGGCCGTCATGCCCCCGCGCACCGAGACGTGGTCCACGTACGCATGCCGCATCGGGTCGCTGCCGGGGCTCCACGACGGATTGCGGGAAAGGGCGTACGTCTCGCCCGATTGCGGCGCCACGAACCGGTAGGGCCCGTCGCCGACGAAGTCCAGCGGATCGCCGGTGACAGCGATGCCCTCGAAGGACTCGATCGGCAGCGGCGAGGTCTCCGGCAGCGACAGGATGTCGGTCAGGTCGTTGGTCGGGCGAATCAGCCGGATCCGCAGGGTGGTGTCGCCCTGGGTGGTCACGCCGGCGATGGTGACCGCGTCGAGCTGGGCCAGCGTCTTGGGCGGATGGGCGGCGATCGCCTGGCAGGCGGCCGCGTATCCCACCACGGACTCCTCGAGGTAGCCGCGTACCGGGGAGCTGATCTGCGGCAGGCACAGCCGCTTCAGGGCGCGCACCTCGTCGTTGGCGGTCACCCGTCGCCCGCTGGGGACGTCCCAGCGCACGGTCCGTAGCGTGATGGTCGCGAGGCGGCCGCCGTCGGAGATCTTCGGCTGCTCGCCGGCCAGATCCGGCACCGGCCCGGACGAGGTCGTGCCGTTGTTCGCGATGGACTTGTCCAGCGGGCTGGGCGAGGGAGCCGGCGCTGATGACACCGCGCTCGGCTGGGTCGGGTCGACCGTCGGATAGCTGTAGAGCTGGCGCAGCACCAGCCGGCCGATCAGCTGGTTGCCCTGCGCGACCGACACCGCCGATTGACCGGGAACGAGCGCCTGCTCATTGACCGGCGCCGCCGGATCGAGGTCCAGGACGCGGGTGACCCCGGCGATGCGAAGCGTGCCGCCGGGCTTCGGTCCGGCGCTCCGAGTGGGGCTCGGCGTCGCCGGCGTGGGGCTCGGCTTCGCCGCGCCGCCGCCCCCGCAGGCTGCGGCGGCGAGAGCGACCGTGAGGGCGGCGCAGCCGATTCGCGCGCAGGTTCGGCTGGGGGACGGACTCCGGGTCAGCCGGTGCCGCGGGCTCCGGCCATGCACCGGCTCAGCTCTTGTCCAGCAAACCGAGGCTGACGATCGAGGCGAACCACACCAGGCCCACCGCGATGGTGAACCGGTCGAGGTTCTTCTCCACAATAGACGAGCCGCCGAGCGAGGACGAGACGCCGCCGCCGAACAGGTTCGACAGGCCGCCGCCCTTGCCGCGGTGCAACAGGATCAGCGCGATCATGATCAGGCTGGTCACGACCAGGATCACAGCCAACAGAAGTCTCACTTCATACCACCACCCGTGCGCTAGCGTAATGGCAAGCGACCGGATGGCCCTGACCACGGTCGATCAATTGCGGATCCGCATTGACACACAGTTCGCGCTCAGCGTCGTTCAACTCGTTCGCGAAGACCTGGCAGCGGGTGCGGAAACGGCAGCCGCTCGGCGGATTTGCCGGGCTCGGAACGTCGCCCGAGATGATGATCCGCTGACGCTGCTTCTCCTTTATCGGATCGGGAATCGGCACCGCGCTGATGAGCGCTTGCGTGTACGGATGTGACGGCCGCTCGAAGAGCGTGTCGCGGTCGGCCATCTCGACGATCGCGCCGAGGTACATCACGGCGACGTTGGTGGCGATGTGGCGCACCACCGACAGGTCGTGGGCGATGAACAGGTAGGTGAGCCCCAGCTCGTGCTGCAGGTCTTCGAGCAGGTTGATGACCTGCGCCTGGATCGACACGTCCAGTGCCGAGACCGGCTCGTCACAGATGACCAGCTTCGGGTTCAGGCTGATGGCGCGGGCGATACCGACGCGCTGGCGCTGGCCGCCGGAGAACTCGTGGGGATAGCGGCTCGCGTGCTCGGGCGCGAGGCCGACCCGCTCGAGCAGGTCGGCGACCTTTCCCTCCTCGGGAAGGCCGTGAATGCGGTACGGCTCGCGCAGCGTGGCCCGGACGGTCTGGCGCGGGTTGAGGCTCGCGTACGGGTCCTGGAAGACGATCTGCATCTCGCGGCGCAGCAGGCGTAGCCGGCGCGGCCCGACGTTGGTGATGTCCTCACCGTCGAACGTGATGGTGCCCGCAGTCGGCTCCAGCAGCCGCAGAACCGTGCGCGCGGTGGTGCTCTTGCCGCAGCCGGACTCACCGACGAGTGCCAGGGTCTCGCCGCGGCGGACGTCGAAGCTGACCCCGTCGACCGCCTTCACCGCACCGATCTGGCGCTGGAAGACGATGCCGCTGCGGATCGGGAAGTACTTCTTCAGGTCCACGACCGAAAGCAGTGGCCCCTCGCCCGACGCCGGTGGCGGCGCCTTTTCCAGGCTGGGCGCCGTCATGCGCTTTCCCCTTCGCCGGAGTGGGGGTCCTCGGCCGGCGCGACCCCGCCGCCCTCGGCCTTGGCCGCGACCAGGTCGCTGTGATGGCAGGAAGCCAGGTGCCCGGGGGTGTCCAGCTCGATGAGGGCGGGAACGACCGTGCGACACACCTTGGTGGCAAACGAGCAGCGCGGGTGGAACGGGCATCCCGGCGGCACCCGGATCAGGCTCGGAGGCGATCCCGGAATGGGCTCCAGCCGGTCGGCCCGCCGCTGATCGAGGCGCGCCAGGCCGGACAGCAGTCCCAGCGAGTACGCGTGGCGCGGGTGGTAGAAAACCTCCTCGGTGCCGGCATATTCGGCGACCCGGCCGGCGTACATCACCATGACCCGGTCGGCATGGCTCGCCACCAGTCCGAGGTCATGGGTGATGAGGACGATCGCCGTGCCGCGCTCTTCCTGCAGCTTTTCGAGCAGCTCCATGATCTGGGCCTGAACGGTGACGTCGAGGGCCGTTGTCGGCTCGTCCGCCAGCAGGAGCGCCGGGTTGAGCGCGAGGGCCATCGCGATCATGGCGCGCTGCCGCATACCGCCGGAGAACTGGTGGGGGTACTCCCGCGCCCGGCCGCGCGGGTTGGGGATGCCGACCTCGCCGAGCAGGTCGACGGCGCGGGCCTTGGCGGCCGAGCGGGACAGCGACTCGTGAACGCGGATCACCTCGGCGATCTGACCTCCGACCTTGAAGACCGGATTCAGGGCCGTCAGCGGATCCTGGAAGATCATCGAGACTTCCCGGCCGCGCAAGGCCCGTAGCCGCGAGTCGCTTGCCGTGAGCAGATCCTCACCCCGGAAAATGATCCGGCCGGACGGGAACGTAGCCGGGGGCGACGGCACCAGCCCCATGATCGCCATGGCGGACACCGACTTGCCGGAGCCGGACTCGCCGACGATGCCCAGCGTCTCCCCGGGACGGACGTCCCAGCTCACGCCGTCGACGGCCTTCACCACGCCGTTGTCCGTGTGGAAATGGACCCGCAGGTCTTCGACGGAAAGCAGCGGGTCGACATCCTCCTGGACGGTCGGGCGCCGGGCAGGCTTGGTCAGGTCGGCGGCACCGGACTCATCCCCGGGGCCTTCCCAGACGGGTTGCGCACTCATCGGGCCGCCCTACCGCAGCTTCGGGTCGAGAGCGTCGCGGAGCCCGTCGCCGATGAAGACGAAGGCCAGCACCGTGAACACGACGGCCCCCCCGGGGAGCAGGGAAAGCCACGGCTGCGACTGGAAGGTTCCCTGACCGGCGGAGACCATGTTGCCCCACTCGGCGACATCGGGCTTGACGCCCACACCGAGGTAGGACAGCGAGGCTTCCGCGACGATCGCGTTGCCGACGCTGAACGCCGCATAGATCAGGACGGGGGCGAAGCTGTTCGGCAGGATGTGGCGGGTCACGATGCGCCAACGACTGGCCCCCAGCGAGCGGGCAGCCTCGACGTACTCGGACTCGCGCACCGAAAGAATCGAACCGCGCAGCAGCCGGGCGATCGTCGCCCAGCCGAAGATGGCCAGCGCCAGGATCACCGGTGTGACGCCCTGCCCGACCACGGTGATGATGACGATGGCGCCGACCAGGATCGGGAACGCGAAGAAGATGTCGCAGATGCGCATGATCAGCGAATCCCAGAAACGCCCGAAATAGCCGGCGATCGATCCCAGGATCACGCCGATGAAGACGGAGAGCAGGATCGATGACATCCCGACCAGCAGGGCGATCCGGGTGCCGTAGATGACGCGCGTCAGCTGATCACGACCGACGATGTCGGTGCCGAACCAGTGCTGGGCCGACGGCGGCGATTGGACGTGAAACAGGTCCAGGGCATTCGGCTGGTAAGGCGAGATCTCCGGCGCAAAGATCGCCAGCACGACGACGAACAGGAGCATGACGAGGCCGGCGACGGCGAGCTTGTTGCGCACGAAGCGGCGGCGGATGTCCTTCCACTGCCCGGTCGCCACCGCGAGGCCGTAGGCCGCGGCAGCTACGGCTCCGCTGGTGGACTCGACATCGCCGCCCTCGCTCAGCGCCTGGAGCTCGGGCTCGTGAACGTCGGTATCGATGATGTCGGCACCGTTGGCACCGTCGGCGCCGCTGGCACTGTTGGCCTCGCGGTCCGGGTCCTGCGACACGGTGGTCGATTCGCTCACGCGATCGCCGCCTCCGGCAGGCCCCGCCGGATGGTGAGCTCGACCAGGTCCATGGTCATCACTCCAACCTCACCCGCGGGTCGAGCACAGCGTAAAGCAGATCCACCGCCAGATTGACCAGCACGAACACCATCACGCCGTAGATGACGACGCCCATGATGATCGGGTTGTCATTGTTGTGGATGGCCCTGACCAACTCGTTGCCGAGCCCGTCCAGCGCAAACACGCTTTCGGTGATCAGCGCGCCACCGAGCAGCGTGCCGAACGAGATGCCCAGGTAGGTCACGACCGGGATGATCGAGTTGCGCAGCACGTGCTTGAAGATGACCGTCCGCTTGCGCAGCCCCTTGGCCGTCGCCGTACGGACGTAGTCGGCGCGCATGACCTCCAGCATCGAACCGCGGGTCAGCCGCGCGACCAGCGCTGCGTCGATCGCCGCCAGCGCAATCGCCGGCAGCACATAGGACTGGAAAGACCCGTTGAACAGGAACGGCAGCCAATGCAGCTTGAAAACAAAGATCTCCTGCAAAAGCAAACCGATGACAAAGACGGGGATACCGATCGTCACGGTCGTCAAAATCGTCGTGATGATGTCCAAGAGCGAATATCGAAACACCGCAGCAATGATGCCGACGGCAATACCGACGATGATTTCGATGATGATGGCGAAGACCGCGAGCTTCGCGGTGTTCGCCAGCTTCGGCGGCAGGATGCTGGCGACCGTGCGGTTCTGCTGCTGGTAGCTGGTTCCCAGGTCGAACCGGACGACCAAGCCCTCGGCGTACTTGTAGTACTGCACGTAGATCGGCTTGTCCAAGCCGTACTTCTGGTCGAGCTGATGGATCAGCTGGGGCGTGGGACGCTTGCCCGCCCCCGTCAGGTTGTCCGTCGGATTGCCGAACAGGAACAGCGCGCTGAACAGAATGATCGTGGCCCCGAAGAAAACCAGAACCATCTGAAGGAGGCGACGGACGACGAACTTGAGCATTCGTCGCACCTCCTCAATCTGCTACGGCTAAGGAATAGCGAGGGGCCGGAGCGACCCGCCACAAGCTACTCCGACCGGCCCCTTCTCGCACTGTGCGGTACAGGGCCGGGCCACCCGAGAGGGTGACCCGGCCCGGTGCCGCAGCGTGCTAGGAAGCCAGCCCGATGGTGGCCAGGCTCGGGTTCTCGAAGAAGTCGAGGTTCACCCCGACGAACTTGTTGCTGAAGATGCGGTACTGGGTGCGATACCACAGCGGGATCAGCGCCAGGTCCTGGCCGATGGCGACCTTCTCGGCCTGCTTGTAGTCGTCGGCCCGCTTGCTCGCGTCGTGCTCCGACTGACCCTGGGCCAGCAGGTTGTCGAACTGCTTGTTGCTGTAGCGACCGCTGTTCTGGCCGGGGTTGTTGGCCGGCTGAGTTCCCAGCAGCGGGCCGAGGAAGTCCCACGATGTCGGGTAGTCAGCACTCCAGGCGGACCGCCACAGACCGGTCGCATCCGGAAGGTTCTCGTCCTTCAGCAGCGTCTTGAACTGCATCGGGACGATGTTGACCTTCCAGCCGAGCACCTGCTCCACCTCACCGGCGACAGCCTGGATCCAGCCTTCGTGACCGGCGCCGGTGTTGTAGTACAGGTTGATCTTGGTGCCGGCCGGCAGGCCTGCCTTCTGCGCCATTTCCTTGGCCTTCTTCGTGTCCTGCTTCACGCAGGAGGCGCAGATTCCCGGCTGGTAGGTGCCCTGGCTCTGGAAGGCCGGCGGCACGATCGAGGTCGCCTTGGTGCGCGAGCTCTTCAGGACGCCCTTGATGATGGCGTCGCGGTCGATCGCGTACGACACCGCCTCGCGGGCGGCCACCGAGTCGAGCGGCTTGGTCGTGACGTCCGGGATCAGGTAGTCGATGCCGAAGGTGTTCTCCTTGATGAACTGGTTCTTCGCCGTGTCGCTGTTGTAGTACTTGTCCGCCGAGGCCTGCAGGTCGTCAGCGAACACCCGGGCGAAGTCGAAGTCACCGTTCTTGAAGGCCTTGACCTCGTAGGAGGAGTCGGTGGTGTCGTAGATGGTCAGCGACACCTTGTCGAGCAGCGCCTTCGGGCCGTCGGTGTAATTGGGGTTGCGCACGAGCGTGATGCTCTTGTCGTGCTGCCAGGCCCCTTGCATCATGAACGGCCCGTTACCGATCGGCAGGTCGTTGAACTTGGTGTTCGTCGCGGCGCCGGCCTCCGGCGGCACCGGGCTGTAGACCGGCTGAGCGGTCTTCAGCGGGAACTCGCAGTCCTTCGCTGTGAGCGCGATCTTCAGCGTGTTGCCCGTGGCGGTGACACCGGTGAAGTCGACCTTCGTCGGATCGGTCGCCTTGCTGTTCTGCAGCTCGTCGAAGCCCTTGACCTCATCCATGTGGTACGCCACCCCGGACGCCGCCGTCCCCATAGCGGCGCGCGTCATCCCGCGCTTGATCGACTCGGCGTCGACCGCCTCCCCGTTGGAGAACTTCTGGTTCGGCTTGAGCTCGAACGTCCAGTCGGTGCAGTCGGCGTTCGAGCTGTAGCTCTGCGCGAGCAGCTTGCTGACGTTGCCCTTGACGTCGGACGTCACCAGGGTGTCGAAGAGGTTCTTGGTGACGAGGATGCCCTCGGACTCCTGGGAGTTGTAGGGGTCGATGGACGTCGGCTCGCTGATACCGAGCCGGAAGTTACCGCCGGGCTTGCCGACACGGCTGTCGATCGGGGTGTCACTCAGCTTGGTGATATCCACCGAGCCGTTGCCGCCGCCGCCGCCTCCCCCGCCTCCGCTACCTGAGCCGCCGCTGCTGCCACACGCCGCGACCGCGAGAACACTCATCACGGCGACGGCGACAGCCGGCTTCTTCCCTCGAAGCATCCTCATCCTTCCGTCTGCCCGCAGGCGGGCCAGGATCCGGGGGCTGCGAGCCGAACACCCGCACGGGCATTCACAAAAGCTGCACAGCATTTGACAAAATTGAACACGCCGAGTGTCCTTCCGTGCACGGGGCGCGCCGGAGATGTTGTGAACTCGTGACCGTGGCGGAAAGCGGTCGCAAGCGCCATTCGGCGGAAACTTTGCCGTCTTGAGCGGCCGTTCAGGTCTTTTCTTGTGCCGCCCGCCGCCTGGATCATCGTCAGCTCAACGCTCGCTCAAACCAGGCGGTGCGATCGTCTTGCGCATAACGGACGAAACCCACCTTGGTCAGCACCCCTTGGCTGCCGTCGTTGTCGACCTCGGTTTCGGCTATCAACGTGGCCGCACCCAGGCTCTGAGCTCGCTCGGCCAGCAGCCGAAGTGCCTGGGTGGCGTACCCCCGACGGCGTTGCGAGGGCACGATGGCGTAGCCGATCTCGACCCGGCCCGTCTCGTCCGGCGGCCCGTGAAAGCCGATGCCGCCGATGATCAGTCCGGCACCGGCGGGAGCTGTTGTGCGATCAATGTCATCCGGGTTGAGGCAGACGACAAACGGGCCGAACGGACGAGGATCGACACCCGCGGCGAGCCGCTCGAGGAACATCCCCGCCGCGACCCGGTCATCCTGCGCCGGGTAGTCCGGCGCGCACGCAAATCCTTCCGGGCAGGCCCCGGAAAAGATCGCCTCCGCCGCCGGTTCGTCGATCGGCCGCAGCTGCAAGCTCACGTGCCGGCAGGACGCCTCGCACCCGCATTCGCCGGCAGGGCACCGCGGATGATGGCGCAGAAATCCTCGGCGACGAGACTCGCCCCGCCTACGAGGGCGCCGTCCACATCAGGCCCGGCGAGCAGCTCCGCCGCGTTATCGGCCTTGACCGAGCCGCCGTAGAGCACGCGGGTGCGCTCGGCTGCCGCCGGGCTGATCACCTCGCCCAGCCGCTGGCGCAGACAGCGGCACATCTCCTGCGCGTCAGCAGCCGTGGCGGTCTTTCCGGTGCCGATGGCCCAGACCGGCTCGTAGGCGATGACGAGATGGCCGTCGGGCTCTTCGACGTGCTCGGCCAGTACGTCGGCCAGGCAGCCGGTCAGCGACTCGACGACGTGCTCGACGTGACGCTGCTCCTCGCGGATCTGCTCGGACTCCCCCACGCAGATGATCGGGATGAGCCCGCTGTCGTACGCGGCGCGCGCCTTGGCGGCCACGGTCGCGTCATCCTCGCCGTGATACTGGCGGCGCTCGCTGTGCCCGACCGTCACGTAGGTGCAGCCGAGCTTGGAGAGCATCGGCCCGGCGATCTCGCCGGTGTACGCGCCGCTGCTATGAGTCGACAGATCCTGGCCGCCGAAGACCATCGGCAGCCGGTCTCCCTCGATCAGGGTCTGGACGCTGCGGATGGCCGTGAAGGGAGGCAGCACCGCGATCTCGACCTGCTCGGCCTCGCCTTCGCGAAGGCCGAAAGCGATCTTCTGCACCAGGCCGATCGCTTCCAGGTGCGTGAGGTTCATCTTCCAGTTGCCGGCAATCAGGGGCTTGCGGCCGCCCGAGCGCGCCATCAGCGCTGCCCGCCCGTCAGGGCAACGTCCCGATCGTCGTTCAGTGCGGCGAGGCCGGGCAGCACCTTTCCCTCCAGGTACTCCAGGCTGGCGCCGCCGCCGGTGGAGATGTGGCCGAAGCGGGCCTCATCGAAGCCGAGCCGGCGTATCGCCGCCGCGCTGTCGCCGCCGCCCACCACCGTCAGTGCGGACGGCAGGTCGGCGACCGCTTCGGCGACGGCGCGCGTGCCGGCGGCGAACGGCGGCAGCTCGAAGACACCCATCGGGCCGTTCCAGAACACCGTCGCCGCTCCGTGCAGCGCCGCAGCGAACTCCCTGCCACTTTCCGGACCGATGTCGAGCCCCTTCATGCCGCTCGGGATGGCGTCTGCCGCGACCACCGTCGCTTTGGCGTCCGCCGACACCTCGTCGGCGACCACGACGTCCGACGGGAGCAGAATGCGGCCGCCGGCGCTTTTCAGCAGCCCGGAGCAGGTGTCGATCATGGCTTCTTCGAGCAACGAGCCGCCCACGTCATGCCCTTGCGCGGCCAGGAACGTGAAGCACATGCCGCCGCCGATCAGGAGCTTGTCGACCTTGGGCAGCAACGCCTCGATCACCGCGAGCTTGTCGCTGACCTTGCTGCCACCGAGGATCACGACATACGGCTTGGCCGGCGTGCCGGTCAGCTTCTGGAGCACCTCGACCTCGCGCAGCACCAGACCACCGGCGTAGTGCGGCAAACGCGCCGCCAGGTCGACAACCGAGGCGTGGGCGCGGTGGACGGCGCCGAAAGCGTCGTCGACATACGCGCCGGGCGACGTGCCGAGCGATGCCAGGGACGCGAGCCGGTCACCGAAAGCGCCGCGCAGCCCGGCATCCTTGCTCGTTTCACCCGCGTCGAAACGCAGGTTCTCCAGCAGGGCCACATCGCTGTCGCCGAGTGCGGCGACGAGGTCGGTCGCGACCGGCCCGACGACCCCGGTGTCGGGATCGAAATCCGCCAGCGGCACCGGCCAGCCGAGCAGCGAGCTCATCCGTTCGGCGACCGGGGCCAGCGAGTACCGGGCCTCGAACACGCCTTTGGGACGGCCGAGATGGCTGCACACCACGACGCGAGCGCCGGCGTCGGCGAGCGACCGAATGGTCGGCAGGCTGGCCCGGATGCGGCCGTCATCGGTGACGTGCGATCCGTCCAGCGGAACGTTCAGATCCGAGCGAACGAGGACCACCTTGCCGCGAACTCCGGCGGCGAGCAGATCGGCAAGTGCCTGCACAGTCGCCCGGTCCCCGCGCTACAGCCGGGAGCCGACGAGAGCGACGAGGTCCACCAGGCGGCTCGAGTAACCCCACTCGTTGTCGTACCAGCCGATGACTTTCACCATCGGCCCGCTCGCCATCGTCAGGCTCGAGTCGAACGTGCACGACGCGGGCGAGCCGACGATGTCACTGGAGACGATCTCGTCTTCGGTGTAGACGAGCACGTCCTTGAGCGGCCCGTCGGCGGCAGCCTTGAAAGCCGCGTTGATGTCAGCGGCCTGCGGCTCGGCCTTGAGGGTCGCCACCAGATCCGTGACCGAACCGTCGGGCACCGGCACCCGCATGGAGATGCCGTCGAGCTTGCCTTTCAGCTGCGGCAGCACGAGCGCCGTGGCCTTTGCGGCACCTGTGGAGGTGGGAATGATGTTCTGCGCCGCCGCCCGCGCCCGGCGCAGGTCCTTGTGCGGGAAGTCGAGGATCACCTGATCGTTGGTGTACGCGTGGGTGGTGGTCATGAAGCCGCGCTCGATGCCGAACGACTCGTCCAGCACCTTGGCCATCGGGGCGACGCAGTTCGTCGTGCACGACGCGTTGGAGATGACGTGATGCGCGGCCGGGTCGTAGCCGCCGTCGTTCACGCCCATCACGATCGTGATGTCCTCGCCCTTGGCCGGAGCGGAGATGATGACCTTCTTGGCGCCGGCGGCCAGGTGCTTGCTCGCAGAGTCGCGATCGGTGAAGCGACCGGTTGATTCCAGGACGATGTCGCAGCCGAGGTCACCCCACGGCAGCGCGCCCGGGTCGCGCTCCGACAGCACCTTCAGCGAGGCGCCGTCCACGGTGATGGAACCCTCGCCGGACGTCACCGACTTGCCGAGCCGCCCGAGCACGGTGTCGTACTTCAGCAGGTGCGCGAGCGTGGCGGTGTCGGTGAGGTCATTGACCGCAACGACCTCGATGTCAGAACCGGCGGCACCTGCCAGGGCGCGAAAGAAGTTGCGCCCGATCCGGCCGAACCCGTTGACGCCTACTCGAATACTCACCGCAGCCTCCGGACGCGATTTTGTTTACGCGGCGCAGCCTACCGATTTCACATCGATCTGATCAGGCTCCCTCGAGCAGTTCGGGACTGACGGCCGCCTCGGTCGTCGGCAATCCAAGCGCCAGGGCCCGTTTGTCGGCCAGCGCCAGCAGACGGCGGATACGCCCGGCGACCGCGTCCTTGGTCATCGGCGGGTCGGCCAGGGCGCCGAGCTCTTCCAGCGACGCCTGCGGATGCTTGAGCCGCAGCTCCCCCGCGGCGAGCAAGTGCTCGGGCGCCGGTTCCGTCACCGGCGCGTCACCGTTGCCTGCCGTGACGTGGCCGCCCAGGATCTCCATGGCCGCCGACACCCGGGCACCCGCAGCGACGGCGGCGCGGGCCGAACGACGCAGGTTGGCGTCATCGAAGTTGGCCAGCCGGTTGGCGGTGGCCCGGACCTCGCGCCGCATCCGGCGCTCCTCCCAAGCCAGCACGCTGTCCTGGGCGCCCATGTGGATGAGCATCGCGCCGATCGCTTCGGCGTCCCGGATCACGACGCGGTCGACACCTCGGACCTGCTTGCTCTTGGCCTGCACCCCCAGCCGGCGAGCCGCACCCACAAGCGCGAGCGCCGCCTCGGGGCCGGGAGAGGTGATCTCCAACGACGACGAGCGCCCCGGCTCGGTCAGCGAACCGTGCGCCAGGAAGGCGCCGCGCCAGGCGGCGGCCGCGTCGCACAGCCCGCCCGTGACGATCATCGGCGGCAGGCCGCGAACCGGGCGCCCGCGCTGATCGATCAGCCCGGTCGCGCGGGCGAGGGCCTCACCGCCGCGGTCGACCCGGATGAGCCAACGCGCACTGCGCCGAAGGCCGCCGGCCGCAAGCATCGCGATCTCCGAGGGATGGCCGAAGACTTCGGCGATCTCCTGGCGCAGCCGGCGGGCGACAGACGCGGTGTCGAGTTCGGCCTCGACGACCACCCGCCCGTTCGCCAGATGCAATCCCCCGGCGAACCGCAGAATCACCGCCATTTCTGCGCGACGACAGCAGGCTTTTCCCGTCGGGAGTCGACTTAACTCGTCCTTCACCGTCGGTGTCATTGCAGCCACGCACAGTCTCCTTCTTCTGCCTCCTGCGACCCTAGTCAGTCTCAGCTCGGCGTGTCTCTAGCCTTCGTCAACTAGTTCGGTCATCACTCGACGGAAGGCCGCCGCGAGCGTCACTGGATCGTGGTGGGGCTTCCCGGAAACCGCTACGGGCGCCAGGATCAGCGCCGCTCCGAGCGCGTCGGACGCATCCCGGAGGCTTCCGAGCTCGGGAACGACCCGGGGGTCGGCGATGACCGCGTCCAGCCGTAGAGCCGGAACGAGCCGAGCGATTTCTTCTAGATGAGTATGCGGGGCAAAGCCCGTGGTTTCACCTGCCTGCGCAGCGATATTCAGCACCAGGATGCGCTTGCCCGGCGCGGCGAAGATCGCCTCCGCCATGCGGGGCGCGAGCAGGTGCGGCATCACGCTGGTGAACAGCGAACCCGGGCCGAGCACGAGCGCGTCAGCCGCAGCCACAGCAGCCAGCGCCTCGGCGCACGGCGCGGGGTCGCTCGGCACCAGCTCGACGGTCTCGACCCGGCCGGTCGTGGTGGCCACCGCCACCTGACCGCGCACCGCCGCCGTCCGTCCGGACTGCTCCTTCACCTGAGCGACGATGTCCACCGGCTCCGGAGAGAGCGGGAGCACGCGACCGTGGCAGCCGAGCAACTCGGCGGCTGCGTCCAAGGCCCGCACCGGATCGCCGGTTTCGGTGGCCAGCGCGGTCAGCACGAGATTGCCCAGCGCATGACCGGCGAGCTCGCCGCTGCCGCTGAAGCGGTGAGCGAACGCCTGCGCCCACTGCGCCGATCGCCCTTCGCGGGCAGCGAGAGCCACCAGCGCCATGCGAAGATCGCCGGGAGGAAGGGCACCGAGCTCCTGCCGGAGCCGACCGGAGGAGCCGCCGTCATCGGCGACGGTCACAACGGCGGTCAGCCGGGACGTCACCCGGCGCAGCGCGGTGAGGCTCGCGGCGAGCCCATGGCCACCGCCGAACGCCACCACCGCAGGCGATCCGTTCATTCGCGCCCCAGGTCGCGATGCACCACGCGCACTTCGACGCCCGCCTCGACCATCTGGTCGGCCAGCGCGGTCGCGATCGCCACGCTGCGATGGCGCCCACCCGTGCAGCCGACGGCGAGCGTCAGGAAACGCTTGCCTTCCTGCTCGTATCCGGTGCGGATGATCGACAGCAGCTCGCTGCTGCTGTTGAGGAATTCGGCCGCGCCCGGACGGCTGTAGACGTAGTCGCGGACGTCCGGATCGAGGCCGGTCTGCGGGCGCAGCCCCTCGACCCAATGCGGGTTGGGCAGGAAACGGCAGTCGAGGACGACGTCGGCGTCGAGCGGCAGCCCGTACTTGAAGCCGAACGACATCACGGTCGCGTACAGCGCGGGGCGGCCGGGGCCACCGAACGCGGCGTCGATTTTCTCCCGTAATTGATGGACATTCAGGTCGGTGGTGTCCAGCACCAGGTCGGCCTCGCCGCGCAGCTCGGTGAGCAACGCCCGCTCCGCGGTGATCCCCACGACGAGCGGCTCCAGCGACCGCAGCGGATGCGGGCGGCGCACGCTCTCGAAGCGACTCACCAAGGCCCGGTCCGAAGCTTCGAGGAAGAGGATCCGCGGCCGGGTGCCGCGCTCGTCCAGGGTCCGCAATGCCTCGCGCAGATCGGCGAAGAACGCGCGACCGCGAACGTCGACGACCGCAGCGATCCGGTCGACGGTCCCCTGCGAGCGGATGCCGAGCTCGGCGAGTGTCGGAAGGAGCGCCGGCGGGAGGTTGTCGACCACGAACCAGCCGAGGTCCTCGAGGCATTTCGCGGCGGTGCTGCGACCGGCGCCGGAAAGGCCGGTGATGATCGCCAGCTGGACAGGCGTCGGGGACGGCGGCGCGCTTGGGGCTCCGGTCACGCCGAGAGCACCTCGCCGTGACGCGTCGAGGATCTCTCCGGTCGACGGGTCGAGGATTTCTCCGGTCGACGGGTCGACGGCAGGTTCGGCCGGCTTGGCAGCGAGCGCGGCGACGATGGCGTCGGCCGTCCGCGGGCCGATCCCCGACACCTCGGTGATCTCCTCGACCGTCGCGGCGCGCAGCCGTTTGAGCGATCCGAACCGGGCGAGCAACGCCTTCCGGCGGGTCTCCCCGAGCCCGGGCACGCCGTCGAGCGTGCTCTCGATCATCGACCTGGACCGCTTCTGCCGGTGGTACGTGATCGCGAACCGGTGGGCCTCGTCGCGAACCCGCTGCAGCAAGTAGAGACCTTCGCTGCTGCGCGGAAGGATGATCGGATCGGGATCGCCCGGCACCCAGACCTCCTCCAGCCTTTTCGCCAGCCCGCAAATAGCAACGTCGGCGATGCCAAGATCTTCCAGCGCGGCGGCTCCCGCGTTCACCTGAGGGAAGCCGCCGTCGACGACCACGAGGTTCGGCGGGTAGGCGAACTTGCGCGGTGGCGGGGCGACCCCGTCGGCCTCGCCGGCCAGTGTCGGATCGGCCGCGCCCGGCTGATCCGCCGCTGGCGCCGCGATTTCTTCGAGATAGCGGGCGAATCGGCGGCGCACCACTTCATGAATCCAGTCCACGTCGCCGCCCTCGACGCTTCCGTCATCGGCTGCCTGTCCAGCGGTGCCCCGGATGGCGAAGCGGCGGTACTCGGACTTGCGCGGGATGCCGTCTTCGAAGACGACCATCGACGCCACGACATTCGTGCCCTGCAGGCTGGAAATGTCGAAGCACTCGATACGCAGCGGGGCGTCGGCAAGGCCCAGCGATTCCTGCAGTTCCGACAGGGCCCTCGAGCGGGCCGACAGGTCGCTTGCGCGCCGCAGCTTGTGCTGGGTGAACGCCTGCTGCGCATTGCGCTGCACGGTCTCGAGCAACGCCCGCTTGTCACCACGCTGGGGTACCCGAACGTCGACCTTGGCGCCGCGCTGCAGGGTGAGAAGCTCGGCGACGACGTCAGCGTCGTGCGGCGCCGCGGGCACCAGCACCTCGCGCGGCACCTCGTAGCCGTCGACCAGATACGCCTGCGACAGGAAGCTCTCGACGAGATCGGGCAGCGACTCTCCTTCGAGCCGGTCGACGACGTAGCCGCGCTGCCCGCGCACCCTTCCGCCCCGGACGTGGAAGACGAACACCGCCGCTTCCAGCTCGTCCTGCGCGAAGGCGACGGCGTCGGCATCCGTCGCGTCCGACAGCACGACCGCCTGCTTCTCGATGGCCCGGCGCAGCGCACCGACGTCGTCGCGCAGCCGAGCGGCACGCTCGTACTCCTGCGCATCGGCGGCGGCACGCATCTCGGCTTCCAGCCGCCGCACGAAACGGCTCGTCTGCCCGGCGAGGAAATCGCAGAAATCATTGACGATCTCGCGGTGTTCGTCGGTCGTCACCCGGCCGACGCACGGCGCCGAACACTTGTCGATGTAGCCGAACAGGCAGGGCCGCCCCACCTGCTGCGCCCGCTTGTACACACCGTTGCTACACGTACGCGCCGGAAAGACGCGCAACAGCAGATCCAGCGTCTCGCGGATGGCCCAGGCGTGGGAGTACGGCCCGAAGTAGCGCACGCCCTTGCGCTTGGCGCCGCGCATCACCAGAAGGCGCGGGACCTCCTCGTCGAGGGTCACGGCGAGCCAGGGATAGCTCTTGTCGTCGCGATAGCGGACGTTGAAGCGCGGGTCGTACTGCTTGATCCAGGTGTACTCGAGCTGCAGCGCCTCGACCTCGGTCGTGACCACGGTCCAGTCGACCGCGCGCGCGGTGCGAACCATCTGCTCGGTGCGCGGATGCAGGTCGCCCGTGAAGTAGGAGTTCAGCCGGCTGCGCAGGCTTTTGGCCTTGCCGACGTAGATGACCCGGCCGCTGGAATCACGGAACCGGTAGACGCCCGGCTCTTCCGGAATGGTGCCGACGGCCGGGCGCCACGGCGCCCGCGACGTGCTGATCGCCGCGGACCGCTTCGGGACCATGTCGCGGGAGGCCCGGGGAGCGGCGGGAGGACCTTCAGCCTCACCGATCTCCCGATTCGCCACGCTGTCAAAGGGTAGTCGCGTCGGCGGCACCGTGCGGCACCGTGCGGCACCGTGCGGCACCGTGCGGACCCTGGACGCTGTACGGCGCTGCCCCGCCCGAAGTCCCCCGACCCGAACGTGCCAGACTCGTCGCGTTCGCGCCTGCCAGGGAGGCGGTTGCTCGGTGCAGCAGGGCGATGTGGTGGTCGACGTGGTAGTCAGCCGCGCCGTGCCTCCGGCCCCGGCGGGCCCGGCGGCCGGGTCGATCCCGCGTGCCCCGATCCCGCCGCGCCGGCCGGGGCAACGCATCACCGTCCTCACCCTGAGCTGGAGCAAGGCCGATCCGCTCGCCGTCAACCTCATCGTCAGCAGCTCACCCGATCACCCGGCGCTGCCCCGCGGCACCTGGGTCGTGCTACGCGACTTCCTGCGCTACGGCCTGGAAGAGCCGACCGGCGACGGCGCCGTTCATATCAAGCCCGAGCCGGGAGGCCAGCGGGTCCTGCTGCGCCTCGCCCGGCCGGGACGCCCGGCGTGGATCAGCGCGCCCTGCTCGGTGGTGCGCGGCTTCCTCGACCGGACCGACGAGCTCGACCCCACCGGTGAAGAACGCTCCGCCGAAGCGCTCGACCTCGTGATCAGCCAGCTGCTGCGGCGCTAGTCGTCGTACTGCCCGGCTAATTCGCCGCGGCCGCCCGGCGCCGGCGCGCCGGAGCCTTACCCGCCGACGCCGCCGAGCCGGCCGCCGTGGACTTCGCCGTCACGAGCTTGCCGGACCCGGCAGCCGGCTTGAGCGACTTCGCCGCCGGCTTCGCGGCCCCCTTGGCATTCGCCGCCTTTGCTGACGCTGCCGCCTTCGCGCCGGGCTTGTTTGCCGTACGCGCCTTCGCCGGTCCTGACTTCTTGGCCTTCGCCGCCACCCGCTCGCCGAGGACGTGCTCCAGGAACCGGCCGGTGTGACTTTCGGGCACCGCCGCCACTTCCTCCGGGGTGCCTTCGGCCACCACCCGGCCTCCGCCGGTGCCACCCTCCGGGCCGAGGTCGACGATCCAATCGGCGGTCTTGATCACGTCGAGGTTGTGCTCGATCACGATCACCGAATTCCCTTGATCCACCAGCCTTCCGAGCACTCCGAGCAGCTTGCGGACGTCTTCGAAATGCAAGCCGGTAGTCGGCTCGTCGAGCACGTAGATGGTGCGGCCGGTCGAGCGCTTCTGCAGCTCCGAGGCGAGCTTGACGCGCTGCGCCTCACCGCCCGAGAGAGTCGGCGCCGGCTGGCCGAGCCGCACGTAACCCAGCCCGACTTCGACCAGCGTCTTCAGATGCCGGGCAATCGACGGGAGCCCGGCGAAGAATTCGGCACCCTCCTCGATCGACATGTCGAGCACGTCGGCGATCGACTTGCCCTTGAAGTGGACCTCGAGGGTCTCGCGGTTGTACCGGGCGCCGTGACACACCTCGCACGGCACGTAGACGTCCGGCAGGAAGTTCATCTCGATCTTGATCGTGCCGTCGCCGGCGCATGCCTCGCAGCGGCCGCCCTTGACGTTGAAGGAGAACCGGCCCGGCAGGTAACCGCGTACCTTCGCCTCGGTCGTCTCGGCAAAAAGCTTGCGAATGTTGTCGAAGACGCCGGTGTAGGTCGCGGGATTGGACCGCGGAGTGCGGCCGATCGGCGACTGGTCGACCCGCACCACCTTGTCCAGATGCTCGAGCCCGCTGACCGTCCGGTGACGACCCGGAACCTCCCGTGCACCGTTGAGCTTGTTGGCGAGCACGCTGGCCAGAATGTCGTTGACCAGGCTGGACTTTCCCGAGCCCGACACCCCCGTCACCGCGACGAAGCAGCCGAGCGGGAAGCCGACCGTCACGTCGCGCAGGTTGTGCTCGCGAGCGTCATGAACCGTCAACCGGCGGCCCGGGTCGGGCGCCCGCCGGATGTCGGGAATCGGGATGCTGCGCCGCCCCGACAGGTACGCCCCGGTGAGCGACTCCTCGCTGTCGATCAGCTCCTGCACCGGCCCGCTGACGACGACCTCACCGCCGTGCTCACCCGCACCCGGGCCGATGTCGACGGCCCAGTCGGCGGCTCTGATCGTGTCCTCGTCGTGCTCGACGACGATCAAGGTGTTACCGAGGTCGCGCAGGCGTACCAGGGTCTCGATGAGGCGGCGATTGTCGCGCTGGTGCAAGCCGATCGACGGCTCGTCGAGCACGTACAGCACCCCGACCAAGCCGGAGCCGATCTGCGTGGCCAACCTGATGCGCTGCGCCTCACCGCCGGCGAGCGTGCCGGCCGCCCGGTCGAGCGAGAGGTAGTCGAGACCGACGTCGAGCAGGAAAGCCAGCCGGGCATCGACCTCCTTCAGCACCCGGCCGGCGATCTGCGCCTCGCGATCGCTCAGCTCCAGCGTGCCGAGGAAAGCGGCCGAATCAGCGATCGACATCTCGGCGACCTCGGCGATGGAACGGCCGCCGATCGTGACCGCGAGCGACTCGGGCTTGAGCCGGGTGCCCCGGCACGTCGGGCACGGGATGTCGCGCAGGTAACCCTCCCAGCGCTCGCGCGCCGAATCGGACTCCGCCTCCCGGTGGCGCCGGTCGAGGTAGGCGATGACCCCTTCGAAATTCGTGTAGTACGAGCGCTCCCGGTTGAACCGGTTGCGGTAGCGCACGTGGATCTGCTCATCGCCGAGACCCTCGAGCAACGCTGCCTGCACCCTGGCCGGCAGCCGCTCCCAAGGCGTGTCGACGTCGAAGCCGAGGTGGTCGGCGACCGCCGACAGCAAGCGGCCGAAGTACTCCGCGTTGTGCCCGGTGGCCCAGGGCTGGATCGCTCCCCGCGAGAGCGGCAGCGACGGGTCGGGGATGACGAGCTCGGGGTCGACCCGCTTCTTGGTGCCGAGGCCGGTGCAGGCGGCGCAGGCGCCGTACGGCGAGTTGAACGAGAACGACCGTGGCTCGAGCTCGTCGAAGGACAGATCGTCGTACAGGCACGCGAGATGCTCGGAGAACATGCGCTCGCGGCCGGCCTCGCCCTCGGGGATGTCGACGAAGTCGATCAGCACCAGCCCATCGGCCAGCCGCAGCGCCGTCTCGACCGAATCGGTGAGCCGCTGTTTGGCGCTGGCGCGCGCCGTCAACCGGTCGACCACCACCTCGATAGTGTGCTTCTTCTGCTTGTCCAGCTTGATCTGCTCATCGGCCAGCCGGTAGATCCGGCCGTCGACCCGCACGCGGGCGAAACCCTTGGTCTGCAAGTCGAGGAACAGCTCGGCGTACTCGCCCTTACGGCCGCGCACCACGGGCGCCAGCACCTGAAAACGCGTGCCGTCATCGAGCTCGAGCAACCGGTCGACGATCTGCTGCGGGGTCTGGCGCGCGATGGGACGGCCACACTTCGGGCAGTGCGGACGGCCGGCCCGCGCGTACAGCAGACGCAAGTAGTCGTAGACCTCGGTGATCGTGCCGACCGTCGACCGCGGATTGCGCGACGTGGACTTCTGATCGATCGAGACCGCCGGGGAAAGACCTTCGATGAAATCGACATCGGGCTTGTCCATCTGACCGAGGAACTGCCGGGCATACGCCGACAGGCTCTCGACATAACGCCGCTGACCCTCGGCGAAGATCGTGTCGAAGGCGAGGCTGGACTTGCCCGACCCGGACAGCCCGGTGAAGACGATCAGCGCATCACGGGGAAGATCCAGATGGACATCGCGCAGGTTGTGCTCACGGGCACCCCGCACGATCAGACGCTCAGCCATGCTCCTCCGCCCAGGCGCCCGGCGACGCCCCTCAACACCTGTGATTCAGCCCCGGTTTCACGTACTCGCGACTCTACGGAGACCCTCTGACAAAACGCGCGCCGAGGCGTGAGTAGTCCCGCGCGCTTTGAGGCAGGATGGCGACATGTCCAGTGCGTATACCGGCACTGTCACCCGCGGCGGGCCGCCCGACGTCCGCGAGGTGGCGGGCCTGCGGATCTCCAAAGTGACGGTCGGCGACTTCGACAACAACGTCTACCTGCTGCGCTGCCTCGTGACGGGTGACCAGTTGCTGATCGACGCGGCCAACGAGCCCGACCGGCTGCTCGAGCTGATCGGGCCGGAAGGCCTGTCGACGATCGTGACCAGCCACCGGCACTGGGATCACGTGCAGGCGCTCGAGGCCATCAGCCAGGCCACCGGTGCCGAAGGGGTCGCGCATCCCGCGGACGCCTCCGAGTTGCCGGTCCAGCCGCGCCGCCTGGTGCGTGACGGGGACGAGATCAGCGTCGGCCAGGCCCGGCTCACGGTGATCCATCTCGTCGGCCACACGCCCGGCTCGATCGCGCTGCTGTACGAGCCCCCGGCCGACGACGCCGGCACGCACCTTTTCACCGGCGACTGCCTCTTCCCCGGCGGCCCCGGCAACACCGAGAAGGACCCTGAGCGTTTCACCTCGCTGATGGACGACCTCGAACGCAAGGTGTTCGGCCCGCTACCGGACGAGACGTGGATCTACCCCGGCCACGGCAAGGACACGACCCTCGGCGCCGAGCGCCCGCACCTGATGGAGTGGCGCGAGCGCGGCTGGTGACACTCAGCGCATAAGAGATGAAGGAAAAGTACGGCCCGTTTCGCCCCCCAACGACTCACGAAGGTGGGCGATCATGATTGGTCGCCGGACGGCTGCGAACGGACAATCGCGTCTGCCGAGTGCTCAATGCCCTGACTCAGAGACCGCGCCCCGAAGCGCCCGGTAGGGGCACTTATGCCGGCAGCAGCCAACGATCGGAACGGCCGGCTACCCGTGCATCTCGCCAAGCGCGTAGTCGGGACCGTTGGGTGTTTCGACATATCTCCACCCGAACGCCGGCAGCGTGATGTCGTCCCGATCGCCGAAGTCGCGAAGAAGGCCACCGATATGCGCTTCCGCGATCTGGGCCGCGACATCGCAGAAGACGGCGGCGGGATCGACGCCGAGACGTTCGGCGACGTCATAGTGCAGGGCGAGGCCGATCATCGTGTCGCGCGGATCCTCGCCAGAGGCGGCCGCATAGATCGCGCTTGCAAGTAACCCGGCTCGGAGCACATGGGGTGTCGCCCTGCCGCGGGGCCAGACTTGGAGTGCGCGCCCCGTACCGACCCAGCGCAAGCCGCGTCCTCGCGTCGATGGAGTGTAGAAACGGGCCGTCAACGACAGCCCCTACCCGTGCCAACGCTCTAACGGCTATGGGATCATCGCGGCCCGAAAGGCGTGCGAGGTTTGCCTTTGACACGTTGCCGATCCTGCCTCAGTCGAGCGAAGACGCGCCCGTGAACAGTGTCTCCAAAAGCAGCCTTGAAGCGCCGGATAGTGCTGGCTCGCGCCCGCCCGCGATGGGCACATCGAGAGCGCCAGGACCTGGCGGCAGTAAATGCGGGGGCTGCAGCACCCGGATCTACTGCCACCGGCCGAGCTGCCTATGGCGCAGACGTCAGCGGCAGTAAATGCGGGGGCTCTGACCCCCGGATTTACTGTCACCGGCGCGAACCTGGCGACGATGCGGAGCGTCCGAGAGTAGCCGGATACGGAGCGGTATCGGTCATCGCGGCCGGTACACGTTGCGGCGATGGTCGATGTCGACGATGGTGAGCAGCTCCCGGACGTCGTCGATCTTGTAGAGGATGCGGTACGTGCCGCGTCTGGCCGCGTAGGTGCCGGCGAGCGCGCCACGTAGCGGCTTGCCGACCACCTTCGGCTTGTCGGACAGGCCGCGTTTGATGAAGGCGATGGCCGCATCGAGTACAGCGAAGGGCCAGGTGTCGCCGCTGATCTTCCGCTTAGCTGCAGGGGCGAATCTGACGGTGTAGCTCAAGCGCGCTTACGCGCCTTCCGCTCGGCCACGATGGCGTCGATGTCCTCCTGCGAAGCGAACTCCGACGCGTCGGCGGTCTCGGCTTCGTGAATGGCCGCCATCGCCTCGGGGTCAGAGAGCACGTCGAACGTCTCCTGGAACGACTCCCAGTCCTCGATCGACAGCAGCACCGCCGCCGGTCGCCCGTTCTTGGTGATGAGCGTGCGTTCGTGAGTGGCAACGGCACGCTCGACTACTGCGCTCAGTTGGCTCTTGGCGTCGGCCAGCGGCAGCGTCTCCATACCTTCCATAGCCCAGGATTCTAGTCTACGGCTGGGACAAAGTCACGGCTCACCGCCCGGGGCAGCACCGCAAGCTGACCCACTCGCGAGCCTCGCCGTACACCCGCGCCGCGCTAAGCCGTATCGGACCAGATGGCCCCCCGGACCGCGGAGGCGACCGTGACGAGATCTGACCGATGGTCGGAACCCACCTACTACCCGGTGGCGATCGGCGACCCCCAGCGAAACCCCGCGTTGCGCGAGGCGATCAGCAACAGTCCAGAAAAGCGAGGAGAGCCGTTCTCCACCTGGTCGATGGTGGGCGTGTGCCGTGAGCTGATCTTGCGAGTGGTCGGAGACGAGTTCGAGTTGGACTGCGTCATGTGCATGCTCGACGCCGCGAGCGTTCGGCCATGTCCGCCAGCTCGACGCGGTCGCGTCCAGGTCGCTGATCAACCTGACCGGCCGGGCGCCGCTGCTGCCCGGCGCCGACCGTTTGGCCAATGTCGAGCGGCCCCACCTGCAGGAGCGGCGCGAGCGCGGCTGGTAGCCGGCCCCGCAACGTCACCCTGAGCCGACGCCCGCCGCCGTCATGGCGCGCAACTCCTTGCGCAACTCGGCGATCTCGTCACGGAGCCGGGCCGCCAGCTCGAAGTGCAGCTCCTTGGCGGCCTCGTGCATCTCGTCGGACAGCTGCTGAATGAGCTGCGCCAGCTCGGCTTTCGGCATTCCCGCGAGCTCCGCGGCGTGCCGGCCCGACCGACTCCGACTTCGACGACATCCCGGGCACGGGCGCCTTGCCGCGCGACTGGCTGCGCCCCGATCCGCCGATCATCTCGCCGCCGGCACCCTCGCGCACCAGATCGTCGAGGATGTCGACGATCCGCTTGCGCAGCGGCTGCGGATCGAGACCGCGCTCGGTGTTGTAGGCCACCTGCTTGGCCCGCCGCCGGTTGGTCTCCTCGATCGCCTGGCGCATCGACGGGGTGATGTTGTCGGCGTACATGTGCACCTGGCCCGACACGTTGCGGGCGGCGCGGCCGATGGTCTGGATCAGCGAGGTGCCCGAACGCAGGAAGCCTTCCTTGTCAGCGTCGAGAATGCTGACGAGCGAAACCTCAGGCAGGTCGAGACCCTCGCGCAGCAGGTTGATCCCGACGAGCACGTCGAACTCGCCCATCCGCAGCTCCTTGAGCAGCTCGATGCGGCGGATGGTGTCGACCTCGCTGTGCAGATAGCGCACCCGCAAGCCGAGGTCGAGCAGGTAGTCGGTGAGGTCTTCGGACATCTTCTTGGTCAGGGTGGTGACCAGCACCCGCTCGTCGCGCTCGGCCCGCAGCCGGATCTCGTGCACCAGATCGTCGATCTGGCCCTTGGTCGGCTTGATCACGATCTCCGGGTCGATCAGCCCGGTGGGGCGGATGATCTGCTCCACCACCGCGTCAGCCTTGGCCAGCTCGTACTTGCCCGGAGTGGCGGACATGTAGACGGTCTGACCGATGCGCTCGAGGAATTCGTCGAACTTCAGCGGCCGGTTGTCCATCGCGCTCGGCAGCCGGAACCCGTGGTCGACCAGCGTGCGCTTGCGGCTCATGTCGCCCTCGTACATCGCCCCGACCTGCGGCACGGTGGTGTGCGACTCGTCGATGACGAGCAGGAAATCCTCGGGGAAATAGTCGAGCAGCGTGTGCGGCGGGGTGCCGGCAGCGCGGCCGTCGATGTGCCGCGAGTAGTTCTCGATGCCGGAGCAGAAGCCGACCTGGCGCATCATCTCGATGTCGTACGTGGTGCGCATCCGCAGCCGCTGGGACTCGAGCATCTTGCCCTGGCGGTCGAGCTCGGCCAGCCGCTCGGTCTGCTCCTCCTCGATGCCGCGGATGGCACGCTCCATCCGCTCCGGACCGGCAACGTAGTGCGTCGCCGGAAAGACCAGCAGCTGCTCGGACTCGGAGACGACCTCGCCCGTCAACGGATGCAGGTACGTGAGCTTCTCGATCTCGTCGCCGAACAGCTCGACCCGGACGGCCAGCTCCTCGTACACCGGGAAGATCTCGACGACGTCACCCCGCACCCGGAACGTGCCGCGGGTGAACGCCAGATCGTTGCGCGAGTACTGGATGTCGACCAGCCGGCGCAGCAGGGTGTCACGGTCGTACTCCTCGCCGACCGCGAGGCGCACGCACCGGTCGATGTACTCCTGCGGGGTGCCCAGACCGTAGATGCAGGACACGGACGCGACGACCACCACATCGCGTCGGGTGAGCAGGCTCATCGTCGCCGAATGCCGCAGCCGCTCGACCTCGTCGTTGATCGACGAATCCTTCTCGATGTAGGTATCGGTCTGCGGCACGTAGGCCTCAGGCTGGTAATAGTCGTAATACGAGACGAAGTACTCGACCGCGTTCTCGGGCAGCAGCTCGCGGAACTCATTGGCCAGCTGCGCCGCCAGGGTCTTGTTCGGAGCGAGCACCAGCGTGGGCCGCTGCAACCGCTCGATGAGCCACGCTGCGGTCGCGCTCTTGCCCGTGCCCGTCGCGCCCAGCAGCACGAGATCCTGCTCGCCGGCCTGGATGCGCTTGGCCAGCTCATCGATGGCGGCCGGCTGATCGCCGCTCGCCTCGAAGTCGCTGACAACCTTGAACGGACGCTCGCTACGGGTGATGTCACTCTTGGGGCGCGTAATCGTGGGGCTCACGACTAAGAGAACACCACAGACCTCCGACAGAATCCGCCCTCGCAAATGCCCCCCGGGCACAGCTCAGCCGATCAGCGCGCTCCAGACCTCGTCGACCCGGGCTTTCAGCTCCTCCTCGGTCCCGTCGTTGATGATCAGGTAGGTGGCGGCCTTGCGCCGCTCCTCGTTCGTGGCCTGCGCCTTCATGCGCTCGACAGCCTGCTCGGGCGGCAGCCCGCGCTGCTCGAGCCGCGAAAGGCGCAGCTCATCGGGCGCCTCGACGACGATCACCGTCTCGAACGTGTCCTGGGCCCCGCTCTCCACCATCAACGGAATGTCGTGCACGAGCACCGGCGCCCCCGCAGCCTCGGCGTCCGCAATCAGCCGCGCGGATTCCGCCTGGATCCGGGGATGGGTGATCTGCTCCAGCCTCCGCAGCGCGGCCGGGTCGCTGAAGACGATGCGCCCCAGCCCGGGACGATCGAGGCTGCCGTCCTGCTGCAGCACGCCCGGCCCGAAAGCGTCGACGATCTCCGCGAGCCCCTCGGTCCCGGGCGCAACGACTTCCCGGGCAAGGGCGTCGGAGTCGACGATGACGGCGCCGCGGGCGGCCAGCAGCTTCGCCACCGTGCTCTTGCCGGCGCCGATCCCCCCGGTGAGCCCGACAACCTTCACTCGGCTGCTTAGCTCGCAACCGCGGGCAGGCTGCCCACCGGCACCGGCAGGGCATCGATACGCTCGGCGACCTCGAGCGCGGTGCGCGGCCGACGCGACAGATCCGGATCGATGCACGCCTTGATCAGCGCGGCTTCCTCCGGGCCCAGCGACGGGTCCAGCTTCGGTGTCCCGGCGAGCACGGCCCGCATCGCCATCATCGGCTGCCCCGACGAGATGTCGCCGAACATGCCCGTGCCCGCGAGCGCCCGGTGCAACGTCATGCCGAGGCTGTAGACGTCGGTGAGCCGGGAGGGCTGGCCGCCGGCGAGCATGGCCGGGTCGACGTACTCGACCGCCCCGATGCTGCGGCTGCCCAGGCTGGTCACCGTGACGCCGGGCTGGAGCACCTTGGCCAGGCCGAGATCGGCGAGCCGGCCGCCATCCTCGGCGAGCAGGACGTTCTCCGGTGCGATGTCCTGGTGGACGATCCCGGCCTCGTGCAGCGCGTGCGCCGCCCGGGCCACGTCCGCGACCGCCTTGCGCGCCGCATCCTTGCTGAGCTCGCTCGAAGGCGCGGCGAGCGAGCCGCGCTCCAGCCACTCCATCGCGTAGAAGAAGGTGCCTGCCTGCTGGCCGGCGTCGTACAGCCGGACGAGATACGGCGACCGCACGGCGGCAAACGCCTTCAGCTCGCGCGTGGCCTTGCTGAACGTCTCCTGCGTGGTCTGGCCCGCGACAACCTTCACCACGACGTTGCCGGCCTCGAGGCCGAGCCGGGATGGCGGAGTGGCCAGGTAATACGTCCCGTGGTTGCCCTCTCCCAAGGGGCGGATGAACGTGTAGTCCGCGATGCCGTCCACGGCCCTCCCCGCTGCTTCATCACCCGCGACTGCGGGGCTGCTCCGACGTCGACACGCTAACAGCGGGCTCGCCGGCCCGGATCAGCTATCGCGGAACTGACAAACGGCCAACATGCAGACGGCTGAGCTGCGAGGCTCTAGCCTGATTCGGGTTGCTCCCGGCGACCCTTGAAGACGTTGTCCGTCAAGTGGGAGCCGAGATGGTCACGGGTCTGGCCGCGAAGGCAGCAGAGAATCCGGCGCCGCTTCCCGACCGCACCGCCGAGGTCTTCATCGCCATCGTCCTCGTCGTCGTCCTGGCGCGACTGCTCAGCCGGCTCTTCAAGCGCATCGGCCAGCCGCCGGTCATCGGGGAGATCCTGGCCGGAATCCTGCTCGGCACCTCATTGCTCGGCCAGTTCCACGACGGCGACCGCACGCTGACCGAGGTGCTCTTCCCGGCCGACGTCACGCAGATCCTGAAAGCCTTCGCCAACCTCGGCCTGGTCATCTTCATGTTCATCATCGGGCTCGAGCTCGACCTCAAGCTGATCAAAGGCAACGAGCGCAAGGCCGGCGTCATCTCGCTGTCGTCGATCGTGCTGCCCTTTGCCGGCGGCGCGCTGCTGGCACTCGCGCTCTACAGCCAGCCATTCGCAGCTCGCCGACGGACATCACGTCAAGAAGCTGCCGTTCGCCTTGTTCATCGGCGCTTCGATGTGCGTCACCGCGTTTCCGGTGCTCGCCCGCATCCTCAACGAGCGCAACATGGCGCGCACCCCACTCGGGGTCATCGCGCTGGCCTCGGCCGCGATCGACGACATAGCCGCCTGGTCGCTGCTCGCCCTCGTCTCAGCGATCGCGGGCAGCACCAAGATGTCAGTCCAAGAGGTGCTGGGCTGGTCGGCGCTGTACGTCGCGGTGATGTTCGCGGTCGTGCGGCCGCTGCTCAAACGTTTCCTGGTGCCGATCTACCACCGGGCCGGGCGCCTGACTCCCGACGTGCTCGCCTTCCTGCTTGTCGGGCTCATCTTCTCGGCGTGGGTGACCGACCACATCGGGATCCACTTCATCTTCGGCGCCTTCGTCTTCGGGCTCGTCGTCCCGCGTGACGGCACCGAGCAGCTCTTCGGCGAGATCCTCGAGCGGCTCGAGCAGATCAGCGTGCTCCTGCTGCTACCGATCTTCTTCATTGTCAGCGGCCTTTCCGTCGACATCACGAAGCTGACCGGCAAGGTGCTCGGCGAGCTCTTCGCGGTGCTCGCGGTGGCCATCGGCGGCAAGTTCGCCGGGGCGTATCTCGCCGGCCGCGTTCAGGGCATCCCGAACCGAAGGTCGGGGGCGCTGGCCCTGCTGATGAACACCCGCGGCCTTACCGAGCTGGTGCTGCTGCAGGTGGGCGTGAAGCTGGGTGTGCTGGACGTGCAGCTTTTCACCATGCTCGTCGTGATGGCCATCGTGACGACGATCATGACCACACCACTGCTGAAACTCGTCTACCCGGACCGCATCATCGCCAAGGACGTGGAGGAGGCCGAACGCGAGGCGCTCGGGATTCCCAATGCTTATCGGGTCGTCGTCCTTCTCGGTGACGTCTCCGCCGACGCGCCCCTCATCTCGCTCGCGACCGACCTGGCCGCATCGGAGCAGCCGTCGCAAGTTGTACTCAGCCTCTTCCGGGCACAGCAGACCGCACCGCTCGAACTCGGCAGCGGACTGTCCATCGAACTGGCCGAAATTGCTGGAATCATGGGCGAACTCGAGGTGCACGCGGAGGCCATCAGGGCCCGCGGGATCGACTGCGCCGTCCTTTCCCGGTTCAGCGCCGACCTGACTGCAGACGCGATCGCTCAGGTGACGACGAGCAACGCCGACGTGGTCGTGCTTTCGCCGATGGCGGATATCGATCGGGACAATCTGCTCGGCTCGGTGGAGGGGACGGTCGCAGTGTGGGACGGTCCGATCGACCTCGCCGTGGCCGGTGGGCCGGTGACGGCGCTGGCGCACGACGGTGACGCCGCTGAGGCCGCGATCGCGCTGGCCGTGCGCCTGGCGGCGGCGCGCGGCGACGTCCATCGCTCTCATCGACGACGGCAGCCGCCGCCGCATCTCCGGACTCGCGGATCGGCATCACCCGCTTCGGAGTTCGTGCCGATATCGCTCCTGACGGCAAGGCGCCCGGTGGCCTGGTCGCGCTGGAACTCGGCGCCGAGGTACCGCCCGGGGCGATCGGGCTGCTGCGCGTACGGCCGAGCCAGCTGACCGACCAGAGTGAGCTCGCCGCGCTGCTGGCCGCCGGATCCATCGTGCTCCCGGCGCGGGAGCCGGCGAGCGCCAGCCTGCCGACCGTCTAGACATCCCAAAAGTTCGCGGCGAACCTACGGTTTCGCCTCCGAAACCGTAGGTTTCCTCGAATTTCTGGTGCTACCTCGTAACGCCGTTACGGCAAGGGCTTTTGCCGTACCCACTTCCACCACTGCGACGTCGAGCGGCCGATCCCGAGCTTCTTGCCGAAGCCGTACTTGTGGAGCTCGTCCGTGATACGCAGCGCCTGGTACTGCAGGCCGAGGAACGAGTCGACGGTCGCGTACGGACCGCCCAGCGTCGCCGAGCCGGACGCGAAGATCAGCCCGTCACCGTTACGGGTACCGGTGACCTCGAAGGAGAGCTCGACCTGCATCTTGCCGTACGGGTTGCGCTGCGCACCCGTCATGTCGAACAGATCCTTGAGCAGCCGGTGCTCAGTGATGTCGGCCTCGAGGCCGGTCGCGTCGATGATGTAGTCAGCTGGGATGTTGACCAGCCCCTGCTGGGTGTTCACCACCGTCAGGATGCGGTTGTCCGGCGTCTGGTTGACCTCCTTCACCTGACCGATGAGCTGGCGGTAGTAGCCGCCCTTCTCACCGGCGGCGAGCTGCTGCAGCCAGAGCTTGCGGTGGGGAGTGGTCGTGCCGCCCTGCCATCCGAGTAGCTCTGCCCGCTCCTGCGGCGTCGCTTTCTCCAGTTGGCGCTTGTAGACGCCGCCCCAGTTCGACTTCGGCCAGTTGAAGCCCTGGATGCCGATGCCGTACAAACCCTTGCGGCGCTTGAAGACGCTGGGCCCGTGCCGCGACGCCTGGTAGTTACGCAGCAGGTGCACGATCTGCGTCTGGGCGCCCTTGAGGTTGCGGTCGTCGATGATGCGCTGCAATACGCGCGAGGCCACGATGCCGCCGCCACGGATCAACACGGTGCAAGGCCGGCGATTGAGCTCGTCGTAGACGTGCTCGTGCGGCTCGTAGGCATTGACGACGCGGGCGTAGTCCTGGGTACGCGTGCGGTACTCCTGCAGATCCGGCAGGAAGCGCAAGCCCGGGTAGCCGACGGCAATATGCACGAAGCGGCTGCGGAACGCCACGCGCTTGGTCTGCGACGCGCCGGGCGGCGGGGTGAGGATCGTGAAGTAACCGGCGCCCGACCTACGGCGGACCATGCGTACCAGGCCCTTGCGGTACATCGAGCGGTAGCCGATGCGGTTGGCCTCGCGCTCCATGCTCTCGAACGCCTGCCCGGCCCGCGGGGTGAAGTAATCGGTGAGGATCGGCTCGGTGAGGACGTTGTAGAGCGGAGCCAGCTTCGCGCCGAGGGCCGACTGCTTCTTCACCCCGCTCGCCGTGGCGACGTAACCCTTCTTGCCGTGCCAGGCCTCGCGGATCGCGTAACTCGGAAAACCCCATATGCAGTCGGGGTTAGAGGCCGCGTCGGAACGCAGCCGCTCGCCGCGCGGCACCTGGGAGACGCGGGTCAGGTACTCGTAGGTGTCCCACGGGTTGTCGTTCACGCCGAGTACGGCCATCTGGTTCGCCGGCACACCGGCGATACGCAGGTGGTCGACCATGACGAACGAGCCGATGCCACCGCCCACGGTCACGAACGGGATGTCCACGATGGGGATACCCGCCCGGGCAACCATGTCGTCGGACCAGACCGGGGTGTCGATCAGCTCAGGGGTGAGATCACCCATCCCGCCGATCTGCTCGCGCTCGAAGACTCCGGTGCCCGGCGTCTGAATGGTGTGCGTCCCGGTCGTCCGCGGGACGACGGGAGCCGCAGCGGGAGCGGCGGCGGGACCTCCCTGCGCCGGCGGCCCTGGGTACGCGCCTCCGACAACAGTCTCGTTGCTCACGGCTCTCTCAACTCCTACTGGGTGCGACCGGAAGGGCTCGCGGGCTAGCGCTGCCCGCGGTGCGACTCGTACTTCAGCGTGCGGTTGCCGAGCTTGATCGTGGTGCCCGGAGTCAGCACGATCCGGCCGTTCGGCGGGACGGGCTGCCAGTCGGTGCTGTTCGGCATGGCGATATAGGTGCCGTTCGCCGAGCCGTGGTCCGAAAGCCGGACCGTCCACTCCTCGAGCGCGATGAGCGCATGCGCCCGCGAGACGGTGCCTCCGGTGTCTTCGAGCCGCAGCGGGCGGGCCGCACCCGAGATGACCTCGGGCGCCCCTTCGGGCTGGCGGCCGAGCACGTAATCCTGCTCGAGCTGGTACACCGAGCCGTCGTCAAAGACGAGCACTCCCAGCGGCGGCCGAGGACCGTCCACCAGGGCCGGAGTCTGCTGGACCATGTTGATCCCGCAGACGGTGCAGAACTGCACCATCGGGTCGTTGAAGTGGCCGCGCTTGCAGTAGACGCCCTTCACCTGCGCGTGTGCCGCACCGGCCGGCACCTGAGCTTCCTCATCGGGCAGCGGCAACGGCTCGCGCGGCGGCGCGCTCGCGTCGCTCAGCGACTCGACCTGGAACTCCGGCACCTCCACGGGCGGAGGGGGCGGCGGAGGCGGCGGAGGGGGCGGCGGAGGGGGCGGCGGAGGCGGGGGCGGCGGGGGCGGAGGCGGCGCCTGATCGGCCGGCTTGGAGGTGCTGATGACCGGCTTGTCCTCGGCGGCGGTGCTCGCAGGCGACACCGGCGGCGCCGACATGGCCGGAGCGTCACCGCGCGGCGCAAGGCTCAGCCCGCTGCCCGGCACGATGCCGGCGACGAGATCGGAGGCCGCCAGCGAGCCGCCGCTTGCCGAGCCGCCGGTCACCTGCACGTGGGTCGGCGCCCTGAGCACCCTGTCCACCCACGTCAACGAATCGCGGCCGGTGATGCGCAGCGGGCCCTCGGAGCCGTCGGCACTGACGTCGACATCCCCGACGACGAGAACGGCGATGTCTCCGCCGCTGAGCGGGGCCAGCAGGGCGAGGTCGACGTTGTCATCGCCCTCCGCCGACGCCAGGATCCCGGCGAGCTTGCGGGCCAGCGCCCGGCCACCACCCGGTTGCGCATCGCGTACGAGTGCCAGCAGCTGATCGATCGTCTGCTGATTCGCGGAGGGGTTGGGCAGCACCAGCGCACCACCCGCGGTGCGGGCGATGATCCCGTCTCCGGGGTGCACCCTGGCCTGGAATCCGTCCCAGTCGGTCACTGTGATCCTTTCGAGCTACTCATCAAACGCCGCGTCAGACACATCGGGGCAGTTGCGCGGTCAGATCAGCCGGCCGCCGCGGTGACGCCAGAACACGAACGGGACCCGCATCGGGCCGTTGACGAACAGGAAGGTCAGCATCCAGACGATGAGGAAGTCGGTGACGAACGTCTTGAACTCCAGCTGCTTCGGCACGCCGGGGATGAGGTCCCACTTGACGCATCCCCAGACGAGCGCGCCCTCGTTGATCACGGTGAGGAAGCCGAACAGGGTCGGCCAGTCCTTCTCCCACCGGAACTGCATGAGCGCGTGGTAGACGAACTCCCAGACAATTCCGAGCACGATGGTCGCGATCAGGATGCCGAAGGTGGCCTTGTAGACCTTGCCGAGGTCGGCTCCCGACGGGATGCCCGGGAGGATCGGACTGAAGATCAGCTGGACGATCGATCCGATGAGGGCCAGCGCAAAGATCCGGGTCTGGATGCGGCCGAGCAACGTAGGGATCACTGGGCGGGGCTCCTCGGGTGAGAAGTGCAGCATGGGCTTTGCCGAAGCGGTGACGATCCGCGAGATCACGTTAGGGGGCGGCAAGATCGGGCGCTAGGTTTTCGACAAATGTGCGACAGCTGGTTTGCAACCCGGGAATTGTCGCGTACCAGGAGCGGCAGTCACACACCGGATACCTGACTCGCGAACGAGCTAGCGGACGAACCGGTCGGGCGTACACAGGCGAAAGCCCCGCCGGCAACGCCGGCGGGGCTTTCGTGCAAACGTGTTACGCGGCTCTAGTCCTCGTTACCGAACTGCTCACGCAGCTTGCGCAGCGACTCCTCGTCCAGGGCGGACGAGCCCGCTTCGGACTCCGAGGAGTACGACGACGGCCCGGTCGCCTCGGCCTCGGCGACCTGGGCGGCACGCAGCTGGCTCATGTGCTGCTCGTAACGCTGGCGAGCAGCCTCGTACTGCTGCTCCCACGCCCGCTGCTGGTCCTCGTAGCCCGGCAACCACTCGCCGGTCTCGGGGTCGAAGCCCTCGGGGTAGATGTAATTGCCCGCGTCGTCGTAGTGCGCTTCCATGCCGTACTGCGTCGGGTCGAACTCGGTCGCCTCGACGTCGTGCGAGGACTCGTTGGCCTGCTTGAGCGACAGGCTGATGCGGCGCCGCTCGAGGTCGATGTCGATGACCTTGACCATGATCTCGTCGCCGACCTGCACGACCTGCTCCGGCAGCTCGACATGACGCTCGGCGAGCTCGGAGATGTGGACGAGACCCTCGATGCCCTCGTCGACCCGCACGAACGCGCCGAACGGCACGAGCTTGGTGGCCCGGCCGGGAACGACCTGGCCGATCGCGTGCGTGCGCGCGAACTGGCGCCACGGGTCTTCCTGAGTGGCCTTCAGCGACAGGGAGACGCGCTCGCGGTCCATGTCGACGTCGAGCACCTCGACGGTGACCTCCTGGCCGACCTCGACCACCTCGGACGGGTGGTCGATGTGCTTCCAGGACAGCTCGCTGACGTGCACCAGACCGTCGACGCCGCCGAGGTCGACGAACGCCCCGAAGTTGACGATCGAGCTGACCACACCGGAGCGCACCTGACCCTTGGCCAGCTTGCCGAGGAACTCGCTGCGCACCTCGCTCTGCGTCTGCTCGAGCCAGGCGCGGCGGGAGAGCACCACGTTGTTGCGGTTCTTGTCCAGCTCGATGATCTTGGCTTCGAGCTCGCGACCCACATAGGGCTGCAGATCGCGCACGCGGCGCATCTCGACCAGCGACGCCGGCAGGAAGCCGCGCAGCCCGATGTCGAGGATCAGGCCGCCCTTGACGACCTCGATGACGGTGCCGGTGACGACCCCGTCCTCTTCCTTGAGCTGCTCGATCGTGCCCCAGGCGCGCTCGTACTGGGCGCGCTTCTTGGACAGGATCAGCCGGCCCTCCTTGTCCTCCTTCTGCAGGACAAGGGCCTCGACCTGGTCTCCCAGGGAGACGACCTCGTTCGGGTTGACGTCGTGCTTGATCGACAGCTCGCGCGAGGGGATGACGCCCTCGGTCTTGTAGCCGATGTCGAGCAGGACTTCGTCACGGTCGACCTTGACGATGATGCCGTCAACGATGTCGCCATCGTTGAAGTACTTGATCGTGGAATCGATTGCGGCGAGGAACTCTTCTTCAGAGCCGAAATCGTTCACTGCTACGTGCTCCATGCCCGCAGGGCTTTCGGAAGCTGCAGTGGCGGGAGCGTCGGCTGCACTGATCGTCAAGGGGTTGGTCTCCGGACAGGGATCGAAGCGGGATCACAAGGGCCGGGTCGAACCGCCGGGCCGGAACTGCTGCGAGACCGTGAGACGAGTCGAGCGGATCCGCTACGTCTGAGACCACGCAGACCCCTGTGCACCAGCCAGTGTATGTCACGGGCTGGGCTGGTCAATGTGCAACAGCTGGACGCAAGCTCAACGCGCCCAATCCGGCAGGATAACCCTGTGGGTGGCGGTTCCGACAGTGGCGGCGCAGAACTGGCGAGCCCGCGTGAATCCGCGGCCGCGGAGGTGATCGTCGGCTATGCGGAGGTCGCCCCCCTTGCCGCGGCGGCCGCGAACCGGTCGTGGTGGGACGACGAGGCGGACGCCTATCAGGCCGAGCACGGCGAGTTCCTCGCCGGACCGTCCGGTGACCCGACCGCCGCGGATTTCGTCTGGTGCCCCGAAGGGCTGCGCGAGGAATCGGCGCGCCTGCTCGGACCTGCGGATTCGCTGCGTGGCCGGCGAATCCTGGAGGTCGGCTGCGGAGCGGCGCAGTGCGCGCGCTGGCTGGCGGCCCAAGGCGCCGAGGTGATCGCGTTCGACCTGTCCGCCGGCCAGCTGCGGCATGCGCAGCGCGCGGTACGAGCCGACGCCGGGCCGGCGCCGGTTCTGGTGCAGGCCGAAGCGGCCGCGCTCCCCCTGCGCGACGCCGGCATCGACATCGCCTGCTCGGCCTTCGGGGCGATCCCGTTCGTGACCGACAGCGCGGCGGTGATGGGCGAGGTCGCGCGGGTGCTGCGGCCGGGCGGGCGCTGGGTGTTCAGCACCAATCACCCGATGCGCTGGTGCATGCCGGATGATCCGGGGCCGGCGGGGCTGGTCGTCGAACGTTCGTACTTCGACCGGCGCCCGTACGTGGAGGTCACGCCTGAGGGGCGGCCGGTCTACGTCGAAGCGCACCGCACCATGGGCGACCGGATACGCGAGCTGGTCGCCGCCGGATTCCGGGTCCTCGACGTGGTCGAGCCCGAGTGGCCGGCCGGCCACACCCGTCCCTGGGGTCAGTGGAGCCCGCTGCGCGGCGAGCTCTTCCCCGGCACGGTGATCTTCGTCGCCGAGCTCGCCTAACCCCCCATTCCCCGCCGATTAATCCGCTCCGCACCCCCGAACGTGCGGAGAGGATTAAGCGGCGTGCCGGGTGGGCGCGGCAGCGGCAGCGCGCTCGAGGGCGATCGCCTTGCGCATCGTGCGCCGGCCGCGTGCGGTGTCGCGGGCATGGCCGTAGGCGACGGCGAGGCGATACCACGCGCGCCAATCGTCAGGCGCCGCGAGTGCCTCGACCTTGCGCAGCTCGAAGGCCGCGTCCGGGTCGGCGGGAACCGGGTCGTCCGGCTCCTGCAGCAGTCGGGCGAGCCGCTCGGTCGCCCGGCCGAAGCGCAGCTCGTTCGCGACGATCCCGAGGCCGACCAGCGGCAGCAGTAGCACGCCGAGACCCAAGCCCTTGACTGCCCAGCGGTGGTCGCCGAGCAGCGAGATCCCACCGACGCCGATCAGGAAGCAGTAGAACACCAGCGCGACGACCAGGACCAGCACCAGGTCACGCGGCCGTGCCCTCATAGCCCGAGCAGGTCCTCGATGCCAACGGTCAGGCCCGGCCGGTCGCGGACGGCACGCACCGCCATCAGCACGCCGGGCATGAACGAGCGCCGGTCCAGGGAGTCGTGGCGCAAGGTCAGCGTTTCACCCTCGGTGCCGAAGAGCACTTCCTGGTGGGCGACGAGCCCGGCCAGCCGTAGGGCGTGCACCGGGATACCGGCGTGGCGGGCGCCGCGGGCACCTTCCAGCGCGGTCGAGGTGGCGTCGGGACCAGAGGGGTCGAGTCCGGCCTCAGCGCGCGCCGCAGCGATCAGTTCGGCAGTACGCCGGGCGGTGCCGCTCGGTGCGTCGACCTTGCCGGGATGGTGCAGTTCGATGATCTCGACGGACTCGTACCACCGGGCCGCCAGCTCGGCGAAGCGCATCATCAGCACGGCGCCGATGCCGAAGTTGGGTGCGATCAGCACGCTGGACGACGGTGCCTGCCTCAGCCACTCGCGCACTTCTTCGAGCCGGGCATCGTCGAAGCCCGTGGTGCCGACCACCACCGACAGGCCGGCCTGCAGGCACCAACGCAGGTTGCCCATGACCACGGAAGGGGCGGTGAAGTCGACGACGACCTCGGCGGCTCGCAACCCCTCGCGATCGTCACCCTCGTCGATCTCGGCGACCAGCTCCAGATCGGACGACGCCCTGACGGCGGCGCACACTTCGGCGCCCATCCTGCCGCGGGCGCCCAGTACCCCGACCTTCAGCGTCACGTCCGATCCCCTTCCAGCCGGTCAGGCGACGGCGCCGGCCAGCTCGCCGACGTCGAACGGGCCGACGGCTCCCAGCGAGAGCGGCTGCCCCAGCACCTCAGCGGCGACCGCGCTGACGTCATCGAGGGTCACCGCGTCGATGCGGGCGAGCGTCTCGTCCACCGAGAGCACCTCGCCCTGGGCCAGCTCACTCTTGCCGAGACGGCTCATCCGGGCACCGGTGTCCTCGAGGCCGAGCGCGAGCGCGCCGCGAGCCTGGCCCTTGGCGCGCTCGAGCTCACGTCCGGTGATGCCATCGGCCGCGACGATCTCGAGTTGCTCGCGGCACAGCGCCAGCACCTCGACGGCGCGCTTGGGCGCGACCCCGGCGTAGATGCCGAACAGGCCGGTGTCGGCGTAGTGCGACGCGAACGAGTACACCGAGTACGCGAGCCCGCGCTTTTCCCGGATCTCCTGGAACAGCCGGCTGCTCATGCCCTCGCCGAGCGTGCTCGACAGCAATCCGAGGGCGTAACGCCGATCGTCGTGCCGCGAGATCCCGGCCGTGCCGAGGATCAGGTGAGCCTGCTCACTGCTGCGGCGCGAGACCCGGACCCCGCGCCCCGGATAGGGCCGACGCGCTCCGCGCCGGGTCGGCAGCGGCTCCGCCGAAAGCTGCGCGACCGCGTCCCATGCCTTCGTGACGGCGGCCAGCGCGTCGGCGTGATCAAGGGCGCCGCTGACGGCGACGACGGTGGCCGACGGGATGTAGCGAGCGCGGTAGTACTCGGCGATGTCGGCCCGCTGCAGGGTCGCGATGCTCCCCGCGGTGCCGAGCACCGGACGCCCGAGCGGTCCGTCGCCGAGCGCGGCGCTCGAGAACACGTCGTGCACCAGGTCAGCGGGATCGTCCTCATGCATGGCGATCTCTTCGAGGATGACTCCCCGCTCGGCCTCGATGTCCTCGTCGCGCAGCAGCGACGCCGTGACCATGTCGGACACGACGTCGACGGCTAGCGGAAGGTCGCGATCGAGCACCCGCGCGTAGTAGCAGGTGTGCTCGCGTGAGGTGAACGCGTTCAGCTCACCGCCCACGGCCTCCAGCGAGGCCGAGATGTCCAGCGCGCTTCGCGCCTCGGTGCCCTTGAACAGCAGATGTTCGAGGAAGTGCGACGCGCCCGCTTCACCTGGCGCCTCGTCGCGTGAGCCGACCCCGACCCAGACCCCGATGGCCGTCGAGCGCACACCTGGGACCTTCTCGGTGAGGACGCGCAGGCCACTCGGCAGCACCGTGCGTTGAACGGTGCCGCCGAGCAGCGATTGCGACGGGGTCGCGACGGTCACACGATCATTCTGCGGCAGCGCCTGCGGGAGCCGGATCCGGCGCGCCTTCGCCGGTGTCGGCACCGTCACTGCCTGGGCCGCCGTCGCCATCGGCGACGACCGGGGTCAGGCTGATCTTGCCACGCGGATCGATCTCGGCGATCTCGACCTGGATCTTCTGGCCGACGTTGACGACGTCCTCCGGATTGGCGACCCGCTTGCCGCCCACGAGCGCCTTCATCTTGCTGACGTGCAGCAGCCCGTCACGGCCCGGGGTGAGCGAGATGAACGCCCCGAAGTTGGTCGTCTTCACGACCGTGCCGAGGTAGCGCTCGCCGATCTCGGGCAGGTGGGGGTTGGCGATGGCGTTGATCGCCGACCGGGCCGCTTCCGCCGTCGGGCCGTCGGTAGCGCCGATGTAGATCGTGCCGTCGTCCTCGATGGTGATGTCGGCACCGGTGTCGTCCTGGATCGAGTTGATCATCTTGCCCTTGGGCCCGATGACCTCGCCGATCTTGTCGACCGGGATCTTGATGGAGATGACCCGCGGTGCCGTCGGCGCCATCTCGTCCGGCGCGTCGATCGCCGAGCTCATGACGTCGAGGATCGTCAGCCGGGCGCCGCGCGCCTGCTGCAGCGCGGCAGCGAGCACGGAGGCCGGAATGCCGTCGAGCTTGGTGTCGAGCTGCAGCGCGGTGATGAAGTCCTTGGTGCCGGCGACCTTGAAGTCCATGTCGCCGTACGCGTCCTCAGCGCCGAGGATGTCGGTGAGGGTGACGAAGTCGCCGCCCTCGCTGATCAGACCCATCGCGATGCCGGCCACCGGCGCCTTCAGCGGCACACCGGCGTTCAGCAGGCTCATCGTGCTGGCGCAGACGGAACCCATGCTCGTCGAACCGTTGGAGCCGAGCGCCTCGCTGACCTGACGGATGGCGTACGGGAAATCCTCCCGGGCCGGGAGCACCGGGATCAGCGCCCGCTCGGCCAGCGCGCCGTGACCGATCTCGCGCCGCTTGGGCGAACCCACCCGGCCGGTCTCACCGGTCGAGTACGGCGGGAAGTTGTAGTTGTGCATGTAGCGCTTGCGGTTGTCCGGGTTGAGCGTGTCGATGATCTGCTCCATGCGCAGCATCGCCAGCGTCGTCACGCCCAGGATCTGGGTCTCGCCGCGCTCGAAGAGGGCCGACCCGTGCACCCGCGGGAGCACCTCGACCTCGGCGGACAGCGACCGGATGTCGGTGAGCCCGCGGCCGTCGATACGCACCTTGTCGCGGATGACCCGCTCGCGCACCAGCGTCTTGGTCAGCGACCGGTAGGCCGGGCTGATCTCCTTCTCGCGGCCCTCGAAGTTCGGAGCGACGCGCTCCTGAGCGAGTGCCTTGACGCGATCGAGCTCCTCCTCGCGCTCCAGCTTGCCGGCGATCTGCAGCGCTGCGGCGAGCTCGGTGCGCACGGCGGCCGTCACGGCCTCCAGCACGTCGGGCTCGTAGTCGTGGAACAGCGGGAACTCGCCGGTCTCCTTGGCGGCCTTGGACGCCAGCTCGCGCTGCGCGGCACAGAGCACGCCGATCGACGCCTTGGCAGCTTCGAGTCCAGCGGCGACGACCTCTTCCGTCGGCGCCGTGGCACCGCCCGCGATCAGCTCGATCGTCCCGGCGGTGGCTTCGGCCTCGACCATCATGATCGCCACATCGCCGCCATCGAGCTCCCGCCCGGCGACGACCATGTCGAACGTGGCCTGCTCGAGCTCCTCGTGGGTCGGGAACGCGACCCACTGGCCGGCGATCAATGCCATACGCGTCGCGCCGATGGGCCCGGAGAACGGAAGCCCGGCAAGCATGGTGCTGGCGCTGGCCGCGTTGATCGCGACGACGTCGTAGAGGTCGCGCGGATTGAGCGACAGGATGGTGCAGACGATCTGGATCTCGTTGCGCAGGCCCTTGACGAACGAGGGCCGCAGCGGACGGTCGATCAACCGGCAGGTCAGGATCGCGTCTTCACTCGGGCGGCCTTCGCGGCGGAAGAACGAGCCGGGGATCTTGCCGATGGAGTACATGCGCTCTTCGACGTCGACCGTCAGCGGGAAGAAGTCGAGCTGATCCTTCGGCCGCTTACTGGCCGTAGTGGCCGACAGGATCATGGTCTCGTCGTCGAGGTACGCGACGGCCGAACCTGCGGCTTGGCGAGCTAAACGGCCGGTCTCGAAACGGACCGTGCGCGTCCCGCCGGGGTTGGTGATGGTGGCAACGGCCTCAAAGGTGCCGTTTTCTTCGTTGGACCCTTCCACGGGTCTCCCTCCTCGTTGGCCGGGCCTGCGGGGAGGTGGTCGGTGCTCAGTCGAAGTCTCCGGGGTCTTTTCAGCGAGAATGCTGGCGAGCCCGGAGGCCACCACCGAGGACCGACGCTCGAGCGCGGCCCGGCGGGTTTGCCTAGGCAGCGGGGCTGACGACCGGGTGGCCGGCAGACCCCGCCTGACTAGCGACGCAGGCCGAGCCGCTCGATCAGCGAGCGATAGCGAGCGATATCGGTCTTGCGCAGGTAGTCGAGCAGCCGACGACGACGACCGACGAGCAGCAGCAGCCCTCGCCGGCTGTGGTGGTCGTGCTTGTGCAGCTTCAGGTGCTCGGTGAGATCCTTGATCCGCTGCGACAGCAGGGCCACCTGGACCTCGGGTGAGCCGGTGTCGCGCTCGACCGTCGCATAGTCGGTCATGATCCGCTGCTTAACGTCGGTGGCGAGCGGCACGCCCTGATCTCCTCAAAGCTTGTATGTCTGGGTCGCGGCCCTGGGTGCTCCATGCACGCCGACGGCAAGCGACGGGACCGGACGGACGCCCGGCAGCAACGAGGCTACCACCGGCAGACCAACGTCAGTGCTCGTCGAGCACCGGGTGGTGCCGGCGTAAGCCCTAGCGCACGCCCGGACGTGCAGCGCCGATTAATCGGCGCCGAGGTAGGCCAGGAAGTTCAGCAGCTCGTCCGGGTTGAAAGGCTTGGCGAGGAAGTAGTCGACACCCTCGGTCCACGCCTTCCACGCCTGGGCATCGTCGGCGGCGGCGGTCAGCATGACCACGGGCAGGTCGCTGCCGCCCTCGCTCTCACGGATGCGGTTGAGCACGGCGTGGCCATCGAGCCCGGGCATCATCACGTCGAGGATCACGCAGTCGGGGTGCTCGGTCTGCATCATGCGCAGCGCGGAGAAGCCGTCGTTCGCCGCGACGGTGTCGTAGCCGTACGCCTGGAGAACGTCGCAGACCAGGCGCCGCACCGCGGTGTCGTCGTCAACGACGAGAACCTTGCTGATCGCCACTGGATTGCCTTTCCGATCCAAGTGTCGGTACTTCCGACACGTCACAGATCGGCCCGCCGAGGGTCGTGGCTGGCCACCCGGACGGGTGATCGGTCCTGCGGCAGGTGGCCTAATCGGCGGCTGCTCCGGCCGGACCCTCACCACTGCCTCCGAGCAGCTCCCGGGTGCGGTCGACGTCGCGCTGGATCTGCTCGACGAGGGCCTCTGACGTGGTGTAACGCTCGGTGGCCCGCAGCCGCACCACGAAATCCAGCGATACGTGCTCGCCGTAGAGATCGGCTTGGAAGTCCAGCACGAAGGCCTCGACCCGGCGTTCGCGCCCGGAAAACGTCGGGTTGGTGCCGATCGAGATGGCTGCGGGAAGCGGCGGGCCGCCGGGTTCCTCGCGCAGGTGCCCGGCGTAGATGCCGTCGGCAGGGACGGCGGCGTAGGGCGTGGTCGCCAGATTGGCGGTCGGAAAGCCCAGCTCACGGCCGCGCCGATCACCCCGGACGACGATTCCCTCGATGCGGTGCGGGCGGCCCAGAGCCCGAGCGGCGGCGGCGACGTCGCCCCCGGCGACGCACGAGCGGATGTAGGTGGAGCTGATGGCGCTCTCGGCCCCGTCGTTGTCGCCGAGCAGCGGGACCCCCTCGACCGCGAAGCCGAACGTCCGGCCGCTGCGGGCCAGGGTCTCGACGTTGCCGGCCGCCTTGCGGCCGTAGGTGAAGTTCTGCCCGACCACGACCGCACTCGCGTGCAGCGCGTCGACCAGCACCTCGTGGACGAACTCGTCCGGCAGCAGCCGGCTGAAGTCGAGCGTGAACGGCAGCACGCAGAGCACGTCGACGCCGAGGCTTTCCAGCAGGTCGGCCTTGAATCCGGGGGTGGAGAGCACGGCCGGGTGCGAACCGGGGCGCAGCACCTCGCTCGGATGCGGGTCGAAGGTCACGACGACCGACGGCTGCCCGGCTTCCCGCGCCCGTTCGACGGCGCGCCCGATGATCTTGCGGTGGCCGAGGTGCACACCGTCGTAGACGCCGATGGTGACGACGCAACGTCCCCATCCGGTCGGAGTGGCCGAAAGCCCGCGCCAGCGCTGCACCCTTTTCAGCCTGCCAGAAGTCAGGACGCCGGATGCAGCACGACGAGCGGCCGCGCCAGTCCGCCCGAATCCTCGACCAGCGCCAGCACCTGCCCGGCGGCGTCGAAGACGCCGACCGGGCCGCTGACCCCGAAGGCCGGGAGCGGGCGGCCGTGCCGAAGGGCGGTGGCCGCTTCATCGTCGACCTCACGACGGGGAACATCGCCCCGACAGCGTCGCCCAGGGGCAGCAGGGTCAGCTCCTGCTCGAGCTGCTCGAGCGTGTGGGCGTCATCGAGGCTGAACGGCCCGACCCGGGTCCGACGGAGCGCGGTGAGATGGGCGCCGCAGCCGAGCAACTCCCCGAGATCGCGGGCGAGCGCGCGGATGTACGTGCCGGACGAGCACGCCACGCTCACGTCCAGCAGGTCCCCCTGGCGGCGCAGGATGTCGAAACGCTCGACCGTCACCGGGCGAGCGGCCAGCTCGACCTCTTCGCCGGCGCGCACCCGCGCATACGCCCGCACACCGCCGACCTTGATGGCACTGACCGCGCTCGGAACCTGCTCGATCTGCCCGGTCAGGCTCGCCACTGCGGCTGCGATCTGCTCATCCGTGATGCCCGCGGTCGGCCGGGTGGCCAGCACCTCGCCCTCGGCGTCGTCGGTGCTGGTGCGGATCCCGAGCAGGATCGTGGCGTCGTACGCCTTCTCGGCGAGCAGCAGGTGGCCGAGCAGCCGCGTGGCGCGCCCGACTCCGCAGACCAGCACACCGGTCGCGGCGGGGTCGAGCGTTCCGGCATGACCGACGCGGCGGGTGCCGGCGATCCGGCGGAGCCGGGCCACCACGTCGTGGGAGGTGAGACCGGCCGGCTTGGCGACGATGACCAGCCCGCCGGGGACCGGCCCCGCCTTCACGCCCGGATCACGGAGCAGCGGAAAGCGCCGCGCGAAGCCGGCTGACGATCTGTTCCGGGGAGCCCTCGGCGCTGAAACCCGCCGCCAGCCGGTGGCCGCCCCCGCCGAACTGTGCGCAAGCCGCGCCGACGTCGAGATGACCCCGCGAGCGCACCGACGCCTTCCAGCAATCGGGTCCGGCGGCCGGATCCTGCTTGAGGACGACGGCGACTTCGTGCTCGCGCGAGCCGCGGATGACGTCGACGATCCCTTCGGTCTCCTCCGGCGTCGCGCCGGCGGCGGCCAGATCGGCGCAGGTGACAAACGTCCAGATCACCTCGCCTGAGGTCTGCACCCGGTCGAGCGCGCCGGACAGCACCTTCAGGTAGCTGGCGGGACGGCTGTCCCACAGCAAAGCCGAGATGGTGTCGTGGCGGGCGCCGGCTTCCAGCAACCGGGCGGCGAGCCGGTGCGACCCGGGACTCGTCGCCGCGTAGCGAAACGAACCGGTGTCGCTCGCGAGCCCGGCGTACAGGCAGGTCGCGATCGGCCCGTCGAAGGGCACGCCGAGCTGGTCGATGAGGTCGGCGATGAGCTCGGCGGTGGCGGCGGCTCCGGCGTCGACCATGCGCATCGAACCGAAAGCGCTTCCCCGGGCGTGGTGGTCGATGACGATCACCGGCGGACCGTCCTCGCGTGGCTCGGCGAACGGCACGAGCGCACCGAGCCGTTCGAGGGTGCCGGTGTCGAACGTGATCACCGCGGCGGGAGCCGGCCGCTGCAGGAGCGCCGCCGGTGAGATCAGCAGCTGCTCGCCCGGCAGGAAGTCGAGGCTGGGCGGCATCCCGAACGGCAGCGGTCCCGGATCGAAGCTGACGCAGGCGTCACCTCCGGCGCTGCGGATAGCGAAAGCCAGGGCCAGCGCCGAGCCGAGCGCGTCGGCGTCCGGCTGGATGTGCCCGAGCACAGCACCCATCCGCCACCGGCGATGGACTGCTTGATGACGTCGAGCACCTCTGCATGGTCCACCTCACGACCAACCTCGACCGAGACACCGTCCAGGTCGATCAACGCAGCAGGTGCGGGGATCCCGCGAGACGTCTGCCGGCATCAAGCGGCTCACTCGTCCTCCGGGTGGCGATAGGGATCGACGTCACCTGCCGGCACGGCGGTTGCGCGGGTTGCGCGGATCCGGTCGTCGTCGGCTCGGGCCGCCGCTAGCAGGTCGTCGAGATGGCGCGCGGAATTCGGTAGCTCATCATGGACGAACTCCAAAGTGGGTGTGTTCTTGACCCCCGTCATACGGCCGACGCGGGTGCGCAGCACCCCCTTTGCGGACTCGAGCGCGGCTGCACTTTCGGCCCGTTCGAGGTCGTCGCCGTAGACGGTGTAGAAGATCGTCGCATCCCGCAGATCGGCCCCGACACGCACGTCGGTGATGGTGACCATCCCGAGCCTCGGGTCCTTCACTTCGGTGCCGAGTGCCGACGCGACGATCTCGCGGATACGCACGCCGAGCCGGCGTGCGCGGGCATGATCAGCCACGGTCCTCTCCTTCTCCAGTCACCGAAACCTCCCGCCCGGGTCAGCCCCGAGGTCGTCACCACTGCTGATGAGCCGCCTTCCCGCCGACAGCAGCTCGATCTCGGGCCGCTCCGCCACCAGCCGTTCACACCGGTCCAGCACCTCGCTGCAGTGCGCCCGGTCGGCGCCGACGACCGCCACCCCGACCAGCGCGCGCTGATGCAGCTCCAGGTGCCCGGCCTCGGCTGCGGCCACGGCGAACCGGCGCTGCAGTTCGGCAACGATGGGCCGGACCACCGAGCGCTTCTCTTTCAGCGAGCGCACCCGCAGGTCCGGTCCACCACGTCCACCCAGCAGCATGTCGAGTTCGAGCGTGCCAACCCACATCACAGCGACCCGCCTGCGGACATCACTCCTTCTCAGGTTCGCGGAACCTCACGCTGTTCGTAGGTCTCGATGACGTCGTCGATACGGATGTCGTTGTACCCGAGCCCGATACCGCACTCGTAACCCTCGGACACCTCACGAGCGTCCTCCTTGAAGCGCCGCAGCGATTCGACGGTGAGGTTGTCCGAAATCACGATCCCGTCGCGGACCAGTCGGGCCTTGCTATTGCGGACGATGGTTCCCGACCGCACCAGCGAGCCGGCCACGTTGCCGATCCTCGGCACCCGGAAGACCTCGCGCACCTCGGCGGAACCGAGCTGCACTTCCTCGTAGATCGGCTTGAGCATGCCGCGCAGCGCCTGCTCGACGTCGTCGATCGCCTGGTAGATGACCGAGTAGTAGCGCACGTCGACGCCTTCGCGGTCGGCCAGCTCGCGCGCCTTGCCCTGCGGCCGGACGTTGAAGCCGATGATGATCGCGTCGGACGCGGCGGCGAGCATGACGTTGGTCTCGGTGATGGCACCGACGCCCCGGTCGATGACCCGCAGGCTGACCTCCTCGCCGACATCGATCTTCACGAGCGCGTCCTCGAGCGCTTCGACCGAACCCGAACCGTCACCCTTCAGGATCAGGTTGAGCTGGTTGACCTCGCCCTCCTTGATACGAGCAAGGACGTCCTCGAGGGTCATCCGGCCCCGGCTGGTGGCGAGCTCGGCAGCACGCTCGCGAGCAGCCCGCTTGTCGGCGATCTGGCGCGAGACGCGATCGTCGGGGACGACGATGAAGCTGTCGCCCGCACCCGGCACGGCCGTGAGGCCCAGCACCTGGACGGGACGCGAGGGGCCCGCTGATTGCAGCTGGTCGCCGTTCTCGTCCAGCAGCGCCCGCACCCGGCCGTACGCGTCGCCGGCGACGACCGACTGGCCGACCTTCAGCGTTCCGCGCTGCACCAGCACCGTGGCGACCGGACCGCGACCGCGGTCGAGGTGAGCCTCGATCGCGACGCCCTGCGCGTCGATGTCTTCCGGGGCCCGCAGGTCGAGGGCGGCGTCTGCGGTGAGCAGCACCGCCTCGAGCAGCGCATCGATGCCTTGGCGGGTGATGGCGGAGACGTCGACGAACATCGTGTCGCCTCCGTACTCCTCGGCGACGAGGCCGTACTCGGTGAGCTGGCCGCGCACCTTCGCCGGATCGGCGCCTTCCTTGTCCACCTTGTTGACCGCGACCACGATCGGCACATCGGCCGCCTGGGCGTGGTTCAGCGCCTCGATGGTCTGCGGCTTGACTCCATCGTCAGCGGCGACGACCAGCACCGCGATATCGGTCACCTGCGCACCGCGGGCACGCATAGCGGTGAACGCCTCGTGACCCGGGGTGTCGATGAAGGTGATCGCCCGGTCTTCGCCCTCGTGCTCGACGTGGACCTGGTAGGCACCGATGTGCTGGGTGATGCCACCCGCCTCGCCGGCGACGACGTTGGCCCGCCGGATCGCGTCGAGCAGCTTGGTCTTTCCGTGGTCGACGTGACCCATGACCGTCACGACCGGAGGCCTGGCGACGAGGTTGGCGTCGTCCTCGTAATCGCCGCCGAACTCCAGGTCGAAGGACTCGAGCAGCTCGCGGTCCTCGTCCTCCGGGCTGACGATCGAAACCCGGTAGCCGAGCGTCTCGCCGAGCAGCTCCAGCGTCGCGTCGGTGCACGACTGGGTAGCCGTCACCATCTCGCCGAGCTGGGTCAGCACGACCTGGACCATCGACCCGGGGTTGGCGTCGATCTTGTCGGCGAAGTCGGCCAGGCTCGCGCCGCGCGGGAGCCGGATGGTCTCGCCGTTGCCGCGCGGGACATAGGCACCCAGCGTCGGGGCCTGCATGTTGTCGAATTCCTGGCGCTTGGCACGCTTGGACTTGCGCTGCCGGCCGGGACGCCCGCGGCCACCAGGGCCGAACGCACCCTGCGTCGTGCCGCCGCGCCCGCGCCCACCGGAGGTGGGAGCGCCGGGACGACCGCCGCCGGGACCGCCGCCCGACGGGCCGCCGGGACGGTAAGGACCGCCGCCGCCAGCACCCGCGCCGGCACCGGGACCGCCCGGGCCGCGGCTCGGAGCGCCCTGACCATAGCCACCGCCGCGGCCTCCCCCCGGACCGCCAGGACCGCCGGGTCCGCGGCTCGGACCGCCGGGACCGCGACCGGGCCCACCGGGACCGGCCGGACGGGGACCCCCGACGCGACCCGGCATGCTTCCCGGTGTCGGACCCCGACCGGGTCCCATGCCCGGACGAGGGGCGGGGCGCGGAGGCATGGCACTCGGGGTCGGGCCGCCCGGACGCGCCTCGGCGTCCGGCGGCACCGCCGGGCCACTACCGGGCGCCCCGGGACGCGGCCCAGCCGGCGCCGGACGCGGGCTGGTGAACGGGTTGTTGCCGGGGCCGCGGGGAACGTTGCGCGGCGCTGCGGGACGGCCGGGAACGCCCGGACGCGGCGCAGCGGGACGCGCGGGAGGCGCCGCCGGGGCGGCCGGAGCGGCCGGGGCCTGCGCCGCCGGAGCCACCGGCTGGGGCGGCTGAGCCCCCAGAGACGGGGTCTGCTCCGCAGCCGCGGGTGCCGGGGCGGGAGCCACCGGGCTGGCAGGAACGTCCAGCTTCGGGGCGGCGGCAGCGGCAGGCTTGGCGGCAGCCTTCGCCGGCGCGGCCTTCTTGGCCGGCGCCGCCGGTGCAGTGGACGGGGCGGCTACGCCTGCCTCGCCCAGTGCCTCTTTCAGTTTGCGTACGACCGGCGGCTCGACGGTCGAGGATGCGGACTTCACGAACTCGCCCAGATCCTTCAGCTTGGCGAGGACAGTCTTGCTGTCGACGCCAAGCTCCTTGGCCAGCTCGTGGACGCGGGCCTTTCCTGCCACGGTGCTCCTTCTCTAGGCCCGCGGCTGCCCGCGCGACCTGCTCTTACGGCATGGGGGAACTCATCGCTGAGTGCTCATCGAGCGTCCATCAGACAAACCCACTTCCGAACGGCTGCGGTTTTCACTGCGATCCTGCTGTACGTCCCTGACCTGCCCGTTTGCGATGCTCCTCGAGGTGGGCTCGCACCTGATCCACATCGGGGCTGCTGGTGATCCGAAGCGCCCGGCGAAACGCCTGGCGGCGGATCGCCGACTCCAAACACTGCGGGTCGAGGTGCAGGTGGGCACCCCTTCCCGGCAGCCGCCGGCGCGGATCGGGAACGAGAACGCCCTCGATGACCACGACGCGCAGCAAGTCGGTCAGCCCCGCTCGGCTCCGACACCCGACACATGTCCGGATCGGCGCCGAACGACGCGCCGTGTCAACTGTAGCGCGCTCGGCGCGTCTCGCCCCGGGCACGGCGCTCGCGTCAGCGGTTAGTCGTGGCCGAGGGCTTGGGCCCGGCGGCGCCCGGCACTGCCGGTGCCCCGGGCCCCTTGTCCGATTCGGTGTCCGATGCGGTGTCCGATTCCGTGTCCGATTCGGTGTCCGATTCGGTGTCCGATTCGGTGTCCGATGCGGTGTCCGATTCGGTGTCGCTGTGGATGTCGATGCGCCATCCGGTCAAACGCGCAGCCAGCCGGGCGTTCTGCCCTTCCTTGCCGATGGCCAGCGAGAGCTGATAGTCCGGCACCACGACGCGAGCCGCCCGCTGGCCTGCGTCGACCACCTCGACCGACGAGACCTTCGCCGGCGAGAGCGCGGACGCGACGAACTTCACCGGGTCGTCCGACCAGTCGACGATGTCGATCTTCTCGCCGTGCAGTTCGGCCATGACGGCCCGCACCCGCGAGCCGAGCGGTCCGATGCAGGCGCCCTTCGCGTTCAGCCCGGGCACCCGGGTCCGCACCGCGATCTTGGTCCGGTGACCGGCCTCGCGCGCGATCGCAGCGATCTCGACGCTGCCGTCGGCGACCTCCGGAACCTCCAGCGCGAACAGCCCGCGTACCAGCTCAGGATGGGTACGCGAGACGGTCACCGACACGCCACGCGGCGAGCGGGTGACGGAAGCGACGCAGACCCGGATCCGGTCGCCGTGCTCGTAGCGCTCCCCCGGCACCTGCTCGGCGGGCGGCAGGATGGCCTCGAAGCCCTTCCCGAGATCGACCATGACGATCTTGCTTCCGGCGCGCTGCTCGTGGTGCTGGACCAGACCGAGCACGACCTCCCGCTCGTGGCCGGCGAACTCTCCGTAGGTCACATCCGACGACGCGTCCCGCAAGCGCTGGATGATCACCTGACGCGCGGTGGTGGCGGCGACCCGCCCGAAGTCTTCCGGGGTGTCGTCCCACTCGCGAACGAGTTCACCCCCGGAGTCGTACTCCCGTGCGTAAACGACCACGTCTCCGGTGGCGCGGTCGATCTGTACCCGCGCGTCGGGCGCCGCGGACTCGTTGTTGTGCCGGTACGCGGTCGCGAGCGCCGTCTCGATCGCGTCGACCAGCGCGTCGAAAGAGATGTCCTTTTCCCGTTCGACGCTGCGCAGCGCGGCCAGATCGAGCTTCATGTCGCCGCCGTCCCGGTGTCCGGCGCGTTGAACTCGACCTGGACGACCGCGCGGCTGACATCGCTGTAGGCGACGGCCACGCTCCCGCCCGGCACGTCGTCCCCGACGAGGACCGCCTTCTCGTCGTCGGCCGAGCTCACCCGGCCGGTGAGCGGGGCGCTGCTGCGGCGGGTGACGGAGACCAGCCGCCCGTGAGCCCGCCGCCAGTGCCGCGGCTGGGTCAGCGGCCGGTCCACTCCCGGGGTGGTCACCTCGAGCACGTACGTACCGGGGATGGCGTCGGGGTCGGCGTCCAGCGCGGAATTGACCGCGCGGCTGACATCGGCGACCGCGTCGAGGTCGATGCCTCCGTCACGATCGACGACCACCCGCACGACGCTGCGGCTGCCCGCCCGGCTGATCGACACGTCCTCCAGCTCGGCGCCGGCGGCGGAAACCACGGGTTCCAGCAGACTGACGAGAGCCTCTTTCGGGGCCGCCTTGGCCTGGGACACGTCAGCTCCTTTCCCACCTCGCGCGCCGCACTTCACCGGTAGCCGCCGGCGGCCCACTGGAGGAACAGCCGGCCTCCGGTCTCCAGGGCAGCGTACGTCCGGGGGTGTGCCAGGCTGAGGATCGTGGCCGAGCAGTTGCGCGTGAGCCGTCGGGTCGTGGCCGGCACCGGTGGGCTGGCAGGACTCGCCGCGTGGGTCGGGCTGGCCGCCGGTTGTGATTCGTCCGGGCCGGCGCCCAAGGCCGGCGGCTCGAGCACCGGCCACCCGACCGCCACTGCGGATCCGGTGGCCGCCGCCGACGAGCGGCTGCGCCAGCGGGCGATCGCCGACGAACGCCGCCTGCTCGCCGCGGCAGCCGCACCCGGCGGGGCCGAGCCGTTCGCGACCATCCGCGGTGTGCACCGCGCGCACTTGCGAGCCCTGACCGGCCGGCTTCCGGCCGAGCCGGCCGCAGGTCCGGCGCCGTCGGCCGCTGCGCTGGCCGGTGCCGAGCGCGCCCTTGCCGTGGCCCGGCGAACCGACTGCACGACGGCGTCGGCGGCCCTGGCGCCGCTGCTTGCCAGCCTTTCGGCGAGCGCCTCCGTCGCGGTCAGCCTGCTGGGGCCACAGCCCTCGTGAGAAGGCTGTGAACGCTCCCGCTACCGGACTCGAAGGGCTCCTGGCCGGCGAGCATGCCGCGGTCTACGGCTACGGGACCGCGGGCGCCGTGCTGGTCAGCCTTTCCGCCCCGGGCGCGCTGATCTCCGCCGTCCGGACCGGCTACGACGCTCATCGCGAGAGCCGCGACAGTCTGACCGACACCATCGCGGCGGCGGGAGGCACCGCGCCGCCGCCGCTGGCGGCGTACGCCCTGCCGTATCCGCTGAGCAGCACCGCCGCCGCCGTGCGCTTTCTCGCCGGTATCGAAGACCGGCTCTGCGTCGCAGCCACAGCAGCGGTCGGCGCCGCGAGCACCGCTTCCCACCGGCCGGCGGCGATTCAGGTGCTGGCCTCCGCGGCGGTGCGGGCCTACCAGCTGCGGACGCTCGGCGGAGCCGCACCGAGCGCGGCCGTCACGCCGCTGCCGGGACTGCCGGGACGCTGAACCGTGGGGAGCGGCGTCAGCTGTCCTCGGGAGTGTCGAGCAAGCGCTCCAGCAGGCTCACGGCTCGGGCCACCTCGGCCCGCGACTCCGGATCGAGGCGGGCGATGCGCTGGGCGATGAAGGCGGTGCGCTCGCGCCGGATCTCGTCGAGCAGCGCCTTGCCATCGTCCGCTACCTCGATCAGCGCGGCCCGGCCGTCCTCCGGATCGGTCACGCGCTTGACGAGGTCGCGCTCGTGCAGGCTCGCCACCAACCGGGTCACGGTGGGAGGGGTGATGACCTCGCGGCTGGCGAGCTCACCGAGCCGCAGCGGCCCGTACTGCTCGACCGTGACGAGTACCGACAGCTGGGAGGGCGTCAGTCCCCCGACCGCCCGGCGGGACAGCCTCCGGTGCAGCCGCCCGACGGCGAGCCGCATCCGGGTAGCCAGTGCAATCTCTGCTGCCTCGGCGTCGTCGAGAGTCTCGGGGACCATCATGTCGGCCAATGCTGCCTGGTCAGGCGCGCAGGGGCGAGCACTGTTCGGCAACTTGCCGGAATTCCATTGTTAACACCATTGATCGACAAGGGGCAATACCTGAGATAACCGGCTGATTCGGGCATCAGGAATCACCGGATGACCAGGCACATCGGAGTTCTCCACGAGGACGGCACGCATCCCGACACCCTTGGCCCCGCTGATGTCGTCCACCGGCCGGTCGCCGACGAACACCGAACGCTCCGCGCTGGCCTCGAGCGCGGCAAGCACGGTCCGGAACGCCTCGGGATGCGGTTTGGTGTGGTGCAGATCGGAGGTGTAGACGCGGACGTCGATGAGATCCAGGACGCCGTCGCGTTCGAGCCAGTGCTCGTGCCAGCGCCGCGGCCAGTGGGTGTTCGAGAGCAGGCCGATACGGATTCCGCGCTCGCGAAGCGCGCAGAGCAGGGGCGCCGCTTCGGGGTCGGTGATGGTGTGCGGGGTCCAGGCGTCGAGGTGCGCGTCGAGCGCCGCGTCGTGCACCACTGCGTCGACGTCGAGACCGGTGTCGGCCGCCGCGGCGGCGAGCAACTCGGACGTCGTGCCGCTGTGGCCGCCGGCGCCGACCTCCTGCCACCACCGCGCCTCGGCAGCGGCGAGCGCCTTCGCCACGTCCTCGACCCGGTCGGGCGCGAGCACCCGGGCGGCCGCCCGCCACAGATCGAGGAGGTCGACCGTGTGGTGGGGGGTGAGCGTGCCGCCCCAGTCGAAGACGACGGCCTCGACAGTCACGGCGCCCTCACAGCGCCCTCACAGCGCCCTCACCGGCCGGCCGATCGGCGCGACAGTGGCGCGGGTCAGCGACAGCAGCGCCGCCGGCTCGACCTCGACCTGCAGTCCGCGGCGGCCCGCGCTCACGAAGACGGTCGGCCAGCCGATGACGCTCCCGTCGACGACGGTCGGCAGCTGCTTGCGCTGACCCAGCGGGCTGATGCCGCCGACCACGTAGCCGGTCGCACGCTCGGCGTCAGCGGCCTCGGCCATCCGCACGCTCTTCATGCCCAGCGCGCCGGCCATGGCTTTGAGATCGAGCGAACCGGCTACCGGCACGACGGCCACCGCAAGCCGGCCACCGCCGTCCACGACGAGCGTCTTGTACATCCGCGCCGGGTCGACACCGAGCGCCTCAGCGGCTTCCTCGCCGTAGGCCGCACCCGCGGAGTGCGCGTACTCGTGCAGCGTGAACGCCGCCTTGGTGCGCGCCAAGGCGGCGATAGCTGCCGTCGCTGCTGCCACCTTCGGTCACAGTCAGCCGGACGACGGCAGGCTCGACGACAAGTGCGCCACCGCGTCAGCCAGCGCGACGGTACGGCGCTCGCCGCTGCGCCGGTCCTTGACCTCGATCTCCCCGCCGGCAAAGGCTTTTCCGACCACGACGATGGTCGGCACGCCCAGCAGGTCGGCATCGGCGAAGGCGACACCCGCACTCGTCCCGCGGTCGTCGAGCAGCACGCGCAGGCCGGCACGCTCGAGGGACTCAGCGAGCTGCACCGCGGCCTCCTGCTGGCCGGCCTTCCCGATGGCGACGACGTGGACGTCGGCCGGCGCGACCGCCGCGGGCCAGATCAGCCCGCGCTCGTCGTGGTTCTGCTCGATGATCGCCGCCACAGCACGGCTGACTCCGATGCCGTACGAGCCCATCGTGACCCGCACGGGGGTGCCCTCGGGGCCGAGCACGTCGAGCTCGAACGCGTTGGCGTACTTGCGCCCGAGCTGGAAGATGTGGCCGATCTCGATGGCCCGGCCGATCACCAGCTCGTGGCCGCAGCGCGGGCACGGGTCGCCCTCGGCAATGGTCGCCACGTCGAGATAGCGCTCGACGGTGAAGTCACGGCCGGCCGTCACGTGAAGGACGTGGTGGTCGGGCTTGTTGGCCCCCGTCACCCAGCTCGTCCCCTCGGAAATGCGCGGGTCGGCGTAGTACGTCACGAGGCCGTGCTGCGGACCGACGTAGCCCTTCACCAGCTCGGGATGAGCCTCGAAGTCGGCGGCCTCGAACGGCTCGACGACGCTCGGCGTGACCGCGGCTTCGAGCTTGTCGAGGTCGAGCTCACGGTCACCCGGAACGCCCACGGCGACCGGAGCCCCGTCGATCTTCACCAGCACGTTCTTCAGCGTCTTGCCGGCCTCGATGCCGAGGTGGGCCGCCAGCGATTCGATGGTCGGGGTGTCCGGGGTGTGGACCTCCTGCATCGCGGGAGCTTCGCCCGCTGACGCTGACGGCGGGGTGAACGTGACCGCTTCGACGTTCGCCGCGTAACCGCAATTCGCGCACGAGACGAAGGTGTCCTCGCCGACCGGGGTCGGCGCGAGGAACTCTTCCGACGCCGACCCCCCCATCGCTCCGGACACCGCCGAGACGATGCGGTAGTCGAGGCCGAGCCGGTCGAAGATGCGGACGTAGGCCTCGCGCTGCAGCTCGTAGGACTTGGTGAGCCCGGCGTCGTCGATGTCGAACGAGTAGGCGTCCTTCATGACGAACTCGCGGCCGCGCAGGATCCCCGAACGCGGGCGCGCCTCGTCGCGGTACTTGTTCGCGACCTGGTAGAGGATCACCGGCAGGTCCTTGTACGAGCTGTACTCCCCCTTCACCAGCAGCGTGAAGAGCTCCTCGTGCGTCGGCCCGAGCAGGTAATCGCCGCCGCGGCGATCCTTGAGCCGGAAGAGCAGATCGCCGTACTCGTCCCAGCGACCGGTCTCGGCGTACGGCTCCTTCGGCAAAAGGGCGGGAAGCAGCACCTCCTGCCCGCCGATGCGGTCCATCTCCTCGCGCACGATCGTGGCGACCCGGTCGAGCACGACCTTGCCGAGCGGCAGCCAGCTCCAGATCCCGGACGCCACCCGGCGCACGTAGCCACCGCGCACCAGCAACTGGTGGCTCGCGACCTCTGCGTCGGCAGGGGCGTCACGCAGGGTTCGCAGGAAGAGCCGGGACATCCTTAGCACCAGGCCAACGGTACCTAGGAGCAGACCGCGACTCGACTGAGCGCAGCGAAGTCGAGCGCGGGTCTGCGACCAGTGACTAGTCCCCAGCCCCCCTTGTGAAAATCGCGCCGACCGGTTCGGCCAGCCGGTGCCCGTCGGCCTTGCAGACGTAGACGCCGTCGCCGGCCCGAATGCCCAACCGGGTCGCGCGTTCGCGGGTCACCTGCACCCAGGAGGGGGTCGTGCCTTCGTCGCTGTCGATGTCGAGCTCGACCCGGACCTCGAAGCCCAGACGTGCGATGCGCGTGATGCGGGCACTGACCGATCCCGGCGCGGGCATGGTGCTGATGTCCAGGTCGTGTGGCCGCACCAGCCGGCCGTTCAGCTTGGTCACCGGGCCGAGGAACCCCATGACGAAGTCGTTCGCCGGGCGCTCGTACAGCTCGTCCGGAGTGCCGTGCTGCTCGAGCCTGCCCTCCGCCAGCACGAAGATGCGGTCGGCCACGTCCATCGCTTCTTCCTGGTCGTGGGTGACGAAGACGGTCGTCACGCGGACGTCGTGGTGCAAGCGCCGCAGCCAGGCGCGCAGCTCCTTGCGCACTTGCGCGTCCAGCGCACCGAACGGCTCGTCGAGCAGCAGCACCTCCGGCTGCACGGCGAGCGCCCGGGCAAGGGCCATGCGCTGGCGCTGACCGCCCGACAGCTGCGAGGGATAGCGGTCGCCGAACTGCTCCAGGTGCACGAGTTCGAGCAGCTCCTTCACGCGTGCCTTGATCGCGGGCTTCGGCTGCTTGCGGATCTCGAGGCCGAACGCGACGTTGCGTGCCACGCTCAGATGCTTGAAAGCGGCGTAGTGCTGGAAGACGAAGCCGATATTGCGCCGCTGCGGCGGCAGCAGGGTGAGGTCGACGCCGTTGATCTCGACCGTCCCGCTGTCGGGCAGCTCCAGACCGGCGATGATCCGCAGGAGTGTGGACTTGCCGCCGCCGCTGGGGCCGAGCAGGGCGGTGAGCTCGCCGTCCTCGATGTCGAGCGAGACGTTGTCCAGTGCGAGGAAGTCGCCGAAACGCTTGGTGACGTTGCGCACGCGAATGGCCATCAGCTGTTCTCCTTGGGCCTGATCACCGAGATGACGACGAGCGCGACGATCGCGATCAACGCCAGCAGGAAAGCGGCCGAGTACGCCCCGACCGGGTCGAAATTCTCGAAGTGCTCTTGCACGTAGAGGGTCAGCGTCTGGGTCTGGCCCTCGAGGTTTCCGGACACGACCGCGACGGCGCCGAACTCGCCGAGCGCCCGGGCGAGCGACAGCACGACGCCGTACGCGAGCGCCCAGCGGATCCCCGGCAGCGTGATCCGCCAGAAGCCCTGCCAGCGCGAGGCTCCGAGGGTGTACGCAGCCTGCTCCTGATCGGTGCCGATCTCCTCGAGTACCGGCGCCACGGCGCGCACCACCAGCGGCAGCGAGACGAAGATTGTCGCGATGACCATGCCGGGCAGGGCGAAGATGATCTGCACGCCGTGGCCCGCCAGCCAGCGCCCGACCGGTTCGAAGCGGCCGTAGATCAGGATCAGCGAAAGTCCAACAACCACAGGCGAAACCGCGATCGATAGATCGATCAGCGAGTTCAGCAGCCGCCGGCCCCAGAAGCGGTGACGCACCAGCAGCAGCGCCATGCCGACACCGAAGATCGTGTTGCAGATCGTGGCGATGCCGGCGGTCTCCGCGGTGATCCGGAGCGCGTGCGTCGCCGCGGGACTGGTCAGCGCGTCCCACACCTGGCCGGCGCCGTGCTCGAAGGTGCGCCAGAACACCAACGCGACCGGGACGAGCAGCAGGAAGAACAGGTACGCCAGCGCGATCAGGCGCAGCGTCCAGCGCGAGACCGGACTCGTCCTGCAGCTCTGACTGCGATAGCCACGCGAGCCGTTGCGGCGCGGTCGGCGGGCCTTCTCTGGACTCTCTGGACTCCGACCTGAGCGCCTGAAACCCGGCGCCCGAACCGGGAGTTGTTCATTTCCCACGACGCACCGCCCAGCGCTGGATGAAGGTGAGCAGGAGCAGCACGACGAGGGCCACGACCAGCAGGACCGTCGACACTGCCGCGGCGCCGGCCTGGTTGTCGTTCTCGATCTGCCCGTAGATCTGCACCGCGGCGACCTGGGTCTTGCCGATGATGTTTCCCGAGATCAGCACGGTCGAGCCGAACTCCGACAGCGCCCGGGTGAAGGCGAGCGCGGTGCCCGCCAGCATTGCGGGGAGCAGGTTCGGCAGGATGATCCGGCGGAAGATGGTGAGCCGGGAGGCGCCCAGTGACGCGGCGCCCTCCTCCATCTCCTGGTCGAGTTCGATCAGTACCGGCTGGACCGTGCGGACCACGAACGGCAGCGTGACGAACATCAGCGCGACGACGACGCCGGTCTGCTTGTAGGCGATGTCGATGCCGAGCGGGCTGTTCGGCCCGTAAAGGGAGAGCAGCACCAGGCCGGCGACGATCGTCGGCAGCGCGAACGGCAGGTCGATCAGGACGTCGATGATCTTCTTGCCGGGGAACGAGTCGCGGACCAGCACCCAGGCGATGAGCGTCCCGAAGACCAGGTTCAGCAGGGCGACCAGCAGGCTGGCGACGATCGTCAGCTTCAGTGCCGACCAGGCGTCCGGCATGGTGACGGCGTGCCAGAAGCCGTGCCAGCCGCCCTTGGTGCCGGTGTAGACGACGGCGGCAAGCGGGATCAGGACGATCAGGCTGAGGTAGAGGGTGGTGAGCCCGCCTCCGAGGAACAGCCCGTACGGCAGCCGGCGCCGGTGCCGGCTCGCCGCGCTGGGGTGAGGACCGCTTTCGGACGGGGCCGGCGGCGCCCCGTCCTTTCGCGGCTCCTTGACGAGCGTCGGAGTTGCCATCACCGCACCGTCACTTGCTCGTCGAGACGCCGTTGTCGCGCTCGATCTGGGTGACGATGCCCTTGTCGGCGTCGAAGAAGGTGTTCGTCACGTCGGTCCAGCCACCGAGGTCCTTGATGGTGAACAGACCGGGAGGCGTGGTGAACGAGACCTTGCTACTGGTGACGCCGGAGACCACCGGCCGGTAGCCGTTGTCGGCGAAGATCTCCTGACCCTGCTTGCTGTACAGGAAGTCCAGGAACGCCTGCGCCTGCTCGGGGTGCTTGCTCTCCGTCGTGACGGCGATCGGGTTCTCGATCAGGATCGTCCCGGATGGCGTGACGATATCGATCGACTGCCCGTGCTGCTGGGCGAAGATCGCGTCGTTCTCGTAGGAGACGAGGACGTCACCCTTGCCGTTGGTGAAGGTCTGCAGCGCCTTGCGCGCGCTGGTGTCCTGCACCGCGACGTTCTCGAACAGCTTCTTCAGGTAGTCGACGCCGGCGGCCTTGTCGGCACCCTTGTTCGAGGCCGTGCCGTAGGCCGCCATGATGTCCCAGCGCGCGCCACCGGAGGTGATCGGATTGGGAACGACGACCGAGACGCCGGGCTTGGTCAGGTCGCCCCAGTCCTTGATGCCCTTCGGGTTGCCCTTGCGAACGACCAGCACCACGTTGGAGTCGGTGATGGTGCCCTGGTACCGGCCCGAGTCCCAGTTCGCCGCGACCAGCGACGCCTTGACCAGGCGGGTCATGTCGGGCGCGAGCGAGAACTCGACGACATCGGCCGAAAGGCCGTTGACGACCGCGCGGCTCTGGTCGCCGGAGGCGCCGTAGGACTGGCTGAACGTGACATTCTTGCCGGCCGGGGTCTGCTGGAACGCGGCGATCAGCTGCTGATAGGCGGCCTGCGGGGTGGAGTAGGCGACGAGCGAGAGCTTCACCTTCGCACCGCTTCCCGAGCTGGTGCTGGTACCACTGGAGCCGGCCCCGCACGCGGAGAGCGCCAGTGCCGCGGAGAGCGCCACACCGGCGCCCGCGAAGCCGACTCGTCGGCGAGCTGAGTTGGAACTTGGGTTGGACACCGAAACCCCCTGAGAGGGACGAGCACGGCCCCTCGACCTGATGAAAAGTTGATGTACTCAGTTAACTCCACCGAGGCACTTAACAATACGGACTCAAGCCAGAATCACCCGCATGGGCGAAGGCCGCCGTCCGGGCTCAGAACAGGACGCTGGCGAAGGTCTCCCGGCGCACGAAACCGACCCGGTCGTACGCCCTCCGCGCCCCCACGTTGAAGGCGTTGACGTACAGGCTGACGATCGGGGCGATGTCACGCTGCGCCGCGGCCGCCACGGCGGCGGTGCCCCAGGTGCCGAGCCCGCGACCGCGCAGCGCCGGGGCGACCCAGACCCCCTGGATCTGGCAGGCGGCACTGGTCGCGGCGCCCACCTCGGCCTTGAACAGCACCCGGCCGTTCTCGATGCGGGCGAAGCAGCGCCGGGCGCTGATCAGCTCCGCGACCCGAGCGCGGTAGAGGTCGACGCTCTCGGGCGGAACGCCGATCTCCTCGGTGAACATCGCGACCGCGGCCGGCAGCAGGATGTCCAGCTCGGCGGGCGTCACCAGGCGCACCTCGGGGTCGGGCGGCACGAGCGGCGGCCGGTCGAGGACCATCAGCGGCTGGTCGTCGCGCAGCTCGCGCGGTGGCCCCCAGGCGCGCTTGAGCTGGTCCCACAGCGGCAGCACCTCGGACGCGAGTCCCACGATCGACGCGCATCGGCGGTGGCGGCGGCGGGCGTAGGCGGCGAAGGCATCGATCGACTCCGGCCCTGCGCAGACCGGCCAGATGTTGGCTCCGGCGTAACACATGGCGAGCAGTTCGCCGTCGTGCTCGTGGCCCCAGGCCTGGGCGCCCAGGCGCCACTCGGACAGGCCGGCGGAAGCGACCCGGCTCGCGACGAAGACATCGACGACAGGGCGCCGCTCGAGCAGCGACCTGGCGGCAGGCAGGTCAGAGTCGGTCAGGACGCGGACCCGGGCCTCCCCACCAGCCGATCCGCGCGTCACGAACGGACATTAACCGGGCGGCGCGTGCCCGCACGCCCGGGCAGCTACGAAACGCTGACGGTCGGGCTGCCGGACTCCTGCGCCGAGGTGTCCATGCCTTCGGCGAGGATCAGCGCCTCGGCGATGAGGGTCTCGACGATCTGAGCTTCAGGAACGGTCTTCACGACCTCGCCGCGTACGAAAATCTGCCCCTTGCCATTGCCGGAAGCGACCCCGAGATCAGCCTCACGGGCCTCCCCCGGGCCGTTGACGACGCAGCCCATGACGGCCACCCGCAGCGGAACCTCCAGGCCCTCCAGGCCGGCAGACACCTCGTCGGCGAGCTTGTAGACGTCGACCTGGGCCCGCCCGCATGACGGGCACGACACGATCTCCAGCTTGCGCGGCCGCATTCCGAGCGACTCGAGGATGGCGGCGCCGACCTTCACCTCCTCCACCGGAGGGGCCGACAGCGAGACGCGGATAGTGTCTCCGATGCCTTCCGCGAGCAGCGCCCCGAAGGCCACCGCCGACTTCACCGTCCCCTGAAAGGTCGGACCGGCCTCGGTGACACCGAGGTGCAGCGGGTAGTCGCAGGTGTCGGCGAGGAGCCGGTAGGCCTCGATCATGATCACCGGATCGTGGTGCTTGACCGAGATCTTGATGTCGCGGAAGTCGTGCTCCTCGAAAAGGGAGCACTCCCACAACGCCGACTCGACCAGCGCCTCCGGCGTGGCCTTCCCGTGCTTGGCGAGCAGCCGCTTGTCGAGCGAGCCGGCGTTGACCCCGATGCGGATCGGGATGCCGGCCGCGGACGCCGCCTTCGCGATCTCGGCGATCTTGTCGTCGAACGCCTTGATGTTGCCCGGGTTGACCCGCACGGCGGCGCACCCCGCGTCGATCGCGGCGAAGACGTACTTGGGCTGGAAGTGGATGTCGGCGATCACCGGAATCTGCGACTTGCGCGCGATGGTCGGCAGCGCGTCGGCGTCGTCCTGGCTGGGAACGGCGACGCGGACGATCTCGCAGCCGGCCGCGGTGAGCTCGGCGATCTGCTGCAGGGTCGCATTGACGTCGGCCGTCAGCGTCGTCGTCATCGACTGCACCGACACCGGCGCGTCGCCGCCGACCTTGACGTTGCCCACCGTCACCTGCCGGCTGCGCCGGCGCCTGGCCAACGGTCGCGGAGGTGCGGGCGGGATTCCGAGACCGACGGACACGGACTACCCCAGACGTATCGGATTGACGATGTCAGCAGCCGCGAGCACCAGGGTCAGCGTCGCGAAAATCGCAACCACAGCGTACGTCGCGGGCAGCAGCTTGGTCATGTCCACACGCTTGAGCGGACCGCGGTATCCCCGGATCCGGCGCAGCCGGTCACGCAGCTGCTCGAACCCGACAACGGCCAGGTGGCCGCCGTCCAGCGGCATCAGCGGAAGCAGGTTGAAGACGCCGACGAAGAGGTTGACCCCGGCCACCAGGAGCAGGAAGTCGCCGATCCGGGTGTCCCACCCGATGCCGCCACCACCCCCGACGCCGCCGCTCAGCAGATCCCCGCTGACCCGGCTGATGCCGATGACCCCGACCGCGCCGTTCGGGTCGCGGTGGCTGCTGAAGATCGTGGAGATGCGCTGCGGGAAATGGGCGAGGGAGCTGGCCGTTCCGGTGACGAAGGTGCCGAGCGTGGTGATGGTCTTGCGGGCCGCCGTTGCCGCGCCGACGTGCTCCTGCTGCGCGGTGATGCCGAAGATGGGAACCTGCTTGGTCCCCCCGCTGCCGGTCGGCTGGGTCTGCAGCACCGGCGTGACCGTGGTCGTGTGCACCGTGCCGTCACGCTCGTACTTCACGACGAGCGGGGCACCGTTCTTGTCCGCCTGGATCGCCGTGCGCAGCTGGTCGAACGAGGTCACCGAGGTGCCACCGACACTGATCAGCCGGTCACCGGCTTTCAGCCCCGCCGCGAGGGCCGGGCTGCCCGAATCGGCGCTGGTGCACGGCTGGGTCGCGTCGGTGGACAGGCAGGTGGCCGGAGCGCTGATGACCGACGCCGAGGTGGCGATCGGCGACACGAGCAGGGCGAGGAACACGAGCACGATCGCCAGCAGGAAGTGCATCGTCGAGCCGGCTACCAGGACGATCGCCTTGCGGCCCGCGGAGAAACGGTAGAACGCGCGCTTGTCGTCGTCGGGATCGTCGAGCTCCTCGAGCGGAGTCATCCCGACGATCTTGACGAAGCCCCCGGCCGGGATGGCCTTGAAGCCGTACTCCGTCTCGCCCTTCTTGCGCGACCAGAGGGTGGGTCCGAATCCGACGAAGAACTGCGTCGCCTTCATCCCGAAGGCCTTCGCTGTCGCAAAATGCCCGAACTCGTGCAAAACCACCGAGACCAGCAGCGCAAGCACGAAGGCCAGCGCACCGATCAACGCCACGTTCAGCTCTCCTGGGTCGACATACCGGAAATCAGCGCCCGCGCGAGACGGCGCGCCTCGTTCTCACTGTCCAACACATCGGCAGGTGTGCGGAGTTCCCGAAGAGCCACTCGGCTGAGAGTCTGCTCAATGACGTCCACGATCGCGAGGAAGGGAAGCCGGCCCGCGAGGAACGCGGCAACGGCCTCCTCGTTCGCGGCGTTGAACACCGCAGGGCCGCTGCCACCGGCCTGACCTGCGGCTTTGGCGAGGGCGACGGAGGGGAAGGCCTCGGCGTCGAGCGGTTCGAACGTCAGCGCCTGCGCCCGGGTCCAATCCATGCCCGGGGCGGCGTCCGGCACCCGGTCCGGCCAGCCGAGCCCGAGCGCGATCGGCAGCCGCATGTCCGGCGGGCTGACCTGAGCGAGCGTGGAGCCGTCGACGAACTCGACCATGCTGTGCACCAGCGACTGGGGATGCACGACGACGTCGATGCGCTCGTACGGAACCCCGAAGAGCAGATGGGCCTCGATGATCTCCAGGCCCTTGTTCACGAGCGTCGCGCTGTTCAGCGTCACCACCGGCCCCATGTCCCAGGTGGGGTGGGCGAGCGCCTGCTCGGGAGTGACGTTCGCCAGTGCCGCGCGCTTGCGGCCGCGGAAGGGTCCTCCACTGGCGGTCAGGACGAGCCGCCGGACCTCTCCCCTGCTACCGCCGCGCAGGCATTGGGCCAGAGCGCTGTGCTCGGAGTCGACCGGCACGATCTGGTCGAGGTACGGCAGGACGAGCGGCCCGCCGGCGATCAGCGACTCCTTGTTGGCGAGCGCGAGCGTGCGGCCCGCCTCGAGGGCGGCCAGCGTCGCCTGCAGACCGACCGAGCCGGTGATCCCGTTCAGGACCGTGTGGCACGGCCAGGCGGCGACCTCGGTCACGGCGTCGGGTCCGGCGAGCACCTTGGGCATCACGAAGTCGCCGCGGTCGTGGCCGCTGCGCTTGGCTTGCGCGTAGAGCGCCAGCTGGACGTCCTGGGCCGCGGTGGCGCGGGAGACGGCAACCGCCTCGACGCCGAGCTCGATGGCCTGGGCGGCCAGCTCATCCGGACGCCCGCCACCGCCGGCGATGGCGACGACGCGGAAGCGCTCCGGCTCACGGCGGATGACGTCGATGGCCTGGGTGCCGATCGACCCGGTCGAGCCGAGCAGCACCACCTCGCGGACCGTCACCCTCCCAGTGTGGCAGGCCCTCCTGCCGCTGGAGCCAGGAGCGAGCCGGTCAGTTGCTGAGAAAGAAGTTCAGCGCTGCGGCGTCGGCGCTCCACGCCGCGCGGGCGCCGAGCCCGGCCGCCGGTTCCGGGCCGACGGCCCCCGGCCAGGTGTGACCGCCGCCCGAGATCGTGTAGAGCGTGGCCGTGCGTCCCCCGCACACCCAGCGTTGCACCTGCGTACCGGCACCGGGCGAGGCCGCCGAGGACGGACCGCTGCACCCGGCCGTCCAGAACGGCAACCGTGACGCCACCGGCTCGGAGGGGACGTCGGCGAAGCTGCCGGAGGCGCTGGCGGAGTACGGGACGATCGGGTCGGCGGTGCCGTGCACCTCGGTGTACGGCTTCTTCGTGCAGGCGCCGCGGGGCGTGATGCTCGGCGCGACGGCGAAAACGGCGCGCACCGCGCCGACCCGGCAGGCCGCGGCGACCGCCATGTCAGCCCCGTCGCTGATGCCGGCGGTGTAGACGCGACCGTTCGAGCAGCCGGCGAACGCCAGGTAGGTCGCGATCGTCTGGGTGAACGCTGCGTCGTCCGGCAGCGGCTCGGTGCCCGAGAAGTTCCACTGCCCGTTGGTGCCGTTGGGGGTGGCGACGATGAACCCGCGGCTCGCTCCGGCCGGGCCGAGGCCGGAGTATCCGTGCTCCTGCTGCGCGCTCTGGCGGCCGCCGTGGAAGTCGATGACGACCGGGGCCGGGAAGTGCGCCGGTAGATCCATGATGACCAGCCGGCCGGCGATGGTCTGCGGCCCGGAGGGGGCATGGCACACGCGCGCCGCCGGAGCGACCGGCGGCGGGGTCGCCGACGCGTGGTGCAAGGTGGGCCGGGTCGGGCCGGGCGTTTTCGTCGGCGCCGGGAGGATGGTGACGGAGGCGCTCGGGGTGGGAGCGAGGCTCGGCTCGGCTGCCGACGTGGTGGGTGCGACCGGCCTGGTCGCGGCCTTCTGCGGCGAACTGGAGCATCCGGCTGCCGCAAGAGTCACCACTGCCCCCACGGCGAGCGCGGCTGCGGCCGTTGACCGCATCACGCGGTGGCGGCGAGCTGCCCGCAGGCGGCCGCGACCTCACGCCCCCGGGTGTCGCGCACGGTCGTGGCGACCCCGGCGGCGCGCAACCGGCGGACGAACTCGCGCTCGCGGGCGGGCGTGCTGGCCGTCCAGATACTGCCCGGTGTGGGGTTCAGCGGGATCAGGTTGACGTGCGCGAGGGTGCCGCGCAGCAGCTCGCCCAGCGCGTCGGCCCGGGCCGGATCGTCATTGATGTCGTTGATGAGCGCGTACTCGACCGTCATCCGCCGGCCGGTGCGCCGTGCGTAGCGCAGCGCGGCGGCGACCGCCTCCGTGACCGGCCAGCGCTGGTTGACCGGCACCAGCGTGTCGCGCAGCCCGTCGTCCGGCGCATGCAGGCTGAGGGCGAGGGTTACCGACAGCCCCTCGCCGGCCAGGTCGTCGATCCGCGGCACGAGCCCGACGGTGCTGACGGTGATGGAGCGCTGCGAGAGGCCGAACCCGTGCGGATGCGGATCGGTGAGCCGGCGCAAGGCGGCGACCACCGACGTGTAGTTCGCCAGCGGCTCGCCCATGCCCATGAAGACGACGTTGGACAGCCGGCCGCCCGGCTCACCCTCGGGGACGTCGCGGGACAGCCGGCGCTGCGCGGCCACGACCTGCTCGACGATTTCCGCGGTCGACAGGTTGCGGGTGAGCCCACCCTGCCCGGTGGCACAGAAGGGGCAGCCCATCCCGCACCCGGCCTGGCTCGAGACGCACACCGTGACCCGGTCGGGATAGCGCATCAGGACCGACTCGATCAGCACGCCGTCGTGCCCGCGCCAGACCGTCTTCACGGTGTCGCCGCCGTCGCAGATCTCCTCACGAACGGCGGTGAGCAGGGTCGGCAGCAGCCTTTCCACCAGCGCGCTGCGGCTCGCCGCCGGCAGGTCGGTCATCGCGGCCGGATCGGTGGTGCGGCGCACGAAGTAGTGCTGCGAGAGCTGCTGCGCCCGGTACGCGGGCTCGCCGAGGTCGGCGACCGCGCGCCGACGCTCGTCGGGAGCCAGGTCGGCGAGGTGGCGCGGGACCGCGCGCCGCCCCGACGCGGCGCCCGCCGCAGCAAGGGGAAGGCTCATCTCCGTTGCCATTTTCCCACAGAAACGGCTAGGCCCAAGCGGTCAGCAGCAGGTACGCCACGGGTGCGGTCGCGAGCAGCGAGTCGAGACGGTCCATCGCGCCGCCGTGGCCCGGCAAGAGGTGACCCATGTCCTTGATGCCGATGTCGCGCTTGAGCATGGACTCGCTGAGGTCGCCCAGCGTGGCGGCGGCGACACTCGCCAGCCCGAACACGATGCCGAGCCCTGCCGAACGGTGCAGCAGGAACGGGAACATGAGGCCCCCGGTCAGGCACCCGGCGACGATCGACCCGCCGAGCCCTTCCCACGACTTGCCCGGCGAGATGCGCGGAGCCAGCTTGTGCCGCCCCCCGGAAAGCACGCCCGCCGCGTAGCCGCCGATGTCATTGACGACCGCCGACGCGATGAAGATCACCACGCGGCGGGGACCGTCCGACGGCTGCGACAGCAGCGACGCGAAGCCGCCCAGGAACCCCGTGTAGGCCAGCGTGAATAGGGTGGCCGCGAGATCGCGCCGCAGCACCGCCGGTGGATCGAAGTGGCGGGGATCGTAGGCCCGCCATCCGAGCGCAACGACGGCCGCGATGAAGAACGCGATGACCAGCCCGTTGGTCCCCTGCGCATAGGCAGCGGCGGGCACGGCCGCCCCGGCGATCGTCACCGGGATCCGCGGGAGGTGCAGGTCTTCCACCCGCAGCGCGCTCGCGAGCTCGTACGCACCCATGCCGACGAAAAAGCAAATGACGCCGATCCACAGCACCCTGACGGTGAAGAGGGTGGCGAACAGCAGCGCGGCGAGGCAGACGCCGACGATGATCGCCGCGCGTAGATCGCGCCCGGCCCGTCCGGTCTTCGTCGCGCCCTCGGCAGCCAAAGTGTCGGCCACCTCAGACTTCAAGCAGCTCGGATTCCTTGTGCTTGAGCAAGTCGTCCACCGAGGCGACGAAGCGGTGCGTCAGCGCCTCGAGCTCCTTCTCCGCGCGGTGAACGTCGTCCTCGCCGGCGTCGCCGTCCTTTTTCATCTTCTCCAGCGACTCCATGGTGTGGCGCCGGATGCTGCGGACGCTGACCCGGGCCTCCTCGGCCTTGTGGCGTACGACCTTCACGAGATCGCGCCGCCGCTGCTCGGAGAGCTCGGGGAAGACGCAGCGGATGATCGTGCCGTCGTTGTTGGGATTCACGCCGAGGTCGCTGTCGCGGATCGCCTTCTCCACCGCAGCCAGCGAGCCCTTGTCGTAGGGACTGACGATGATCATGCGCGGCTCGGGCACGTTGAATGACGCGAGCTGCTGCACCGGGGTCGGGGTGCCGTAGTAGTCGACCATGATGCGGGCGAAGATCGCCGGCGTCGGCCGGCCGGTGCGGACGGTGGCGAATTCGTCGCGGGCCACCTTGACGGCCTTCTCCATCTTCTCCTCGGCCTCGAGCAGCTCGAAGTCGATGTCGGTGTCGTCATCGCTGCTCATGCGCTCACGCTGTCCTCTCCGGTGCGGCCGTCACTACTGTGCCGATCTTTTCACCTCGGACCGCCCGCAGGATGTTGCCTTCGGTGAGCAGGTCGAACACGACGATCGGCAGCGCGTTGTCCATGCACAGGCTGATGGCCGTCGCGTCCATCACCTTCAGGCCCCGCATGAGGACCTCGGTGTAAGTGAGCGAGTCGAACTTCACCGCATCCGGGTTGCGCTTGGGGTCGCTGTCGTAGACGCCGTCGACCTTGGTGGCTTTGAGCACCGCCTCGGCCTTGATCTCCAGCGCGCGCTGCGCGGCCGTCGTATCGGTGGAGAAATACGGCGCTCCAAGGCCCGCGCCGAAGATGACCGCCCGACCCTTCTCCATGTGCCGTATCGCGCGCAGCGGCAGGTACGGCTCGGCGACCTGACCCATCGCGATCGCCGACTGCACGCGCGTGCTGACCCCTTCACGCTCCAAAAAGTCCTGCAATGCCAGGCAATTGATGACGGTGGCGAGCATGCCCATGTAGTCGGCGCGCGCCCGCTCCATCCCGCGATCGGCAAGCGCCTGGCCGCGGAACATGTTGCCGCCGCCGACGACGATCGCGACCTGCACGCCGCTGGCGACGACCTCGGCGACCTGACGAGCGATCGCTGCAACCGTGGTCGGATCGATCCCCAGCGGCTCCCCGCCCGCGAAGGCCTCTCCGGACAGTTTCAGCAGGACCCGCGACCAGCGGGGCTGGTCGGAAACGGTGTCAGCGGGCTGGGTCACGGGGCGACTCCTCGGGGGCGGACGGCCTTCTGGGCGCTCGGACATGAATCCTTCGCCAGTCTGCCCGAGGACGCGAATCGGCGGGGCGGCGAATCATGATCGATTCACCGCCCCGCCGTCGTGTTGCTTACGCGCTCCGGCCCGTGCCGGTCAGGCGCCGACCTCGAAACGAGCGAAGTCGGTGACCTTCGCGCCCGCCTCGTCCAGCAGCGCCTTCACGGTGCGCTTGGGCTCGCGCACCGAGGACTGCTCGAGCAGCACGACCTCCTTGAAGAAGCCGTTGACCCGACCATCGATGATCTTGGGCAGCGCCGCCTCCGGCTTGCCCTCCGTCTTCGCGATGGTCTCGGCGATGGAGCGCTCGTTCGCGACGATGTCCGCCGGCACGTCTTCACGTGTGACGTACTGCGCACGCATCGCGCTGACCTGCATCGCAGCTCCGCGCGCAGCCTCAGCTGCGGCGTCGCCATCGCCGTCGAACGCGACCAGGACACCGATCTGCGGGGGCAGGTCGGAGGCCCGCCGGTGCAGGTAAGCCGCGACCTTGCCGTCGAAGGTGACGACATTGCGCAGCTCGAGCTTCTCGCCGATGACGGCAGCAAGCGCCTCGATGCTGGACTGCACGGTGCGGCCATCGGAGAGCGTCTCGGCGAGCAGCGCCTCGACGCTTTCCGGGCGAACCTTCGCCGCGTGAGCGACGATCTCGCCGGCCAGCTCCTGGAACTGCTCGTTCTTGGCGACGAAATCGGTCTCGCAAGCGAGCTCGATCATGGCGCCCTCGGCGGCGGCAACCAACCCGTTCTTGGCGTCGCGCTCGCCGGACCGCTTGATCTGCTTGGCGATCCCCTTCTCGCGCAGCTCCTGGACCGCCTTCGCCTTGTCGCCATTGGCCTCGACAAGCGCCTTCTTGACGTCGCTCATGCCGGCGCCAGTGAGCTCGCGGACCTCTCGAATGAGGGCCACGGTGACCTCAGCCACTGTTTCTTCCTTTGTCTCGTTGATGATCAGTAGTGCGTTCGCGCGGCTACTGAGCGGGGGTGGTGGCCTCTGCCGGCTGTTCAGTGGCGGCTGGGGCTTCGGATGCTCCCGCACCCTCTACCGTGTTTCCGGTACCCGCCGCCGGATCGACCGCCGCCGGGACACCCGGGGTGCCCTCGGCGTCGCCGCCCAACAAGCTCTGCTCCCAGTCGGCGAGGGGCTCACCCGCGCCGACCCCGGCATCTGCCTTGTCGCCCGACGCACCCGCGCGCATCTGCAGGCCCTCGGCGACCGCGTCAGCGATGACCTTGGTGAGCAGGTTGACGCTACGGATGGCGTCGTCGTTGCCCGGAATCGGGTAGTCGACCTCGTCCGGATCGCAGTTGGTGTCGAGTATCGCGACGATCGGGATCTTCAGCTTGCGCGCTTCACCGACCGCGATGTCCTCGAGCTTGGTGTCGATGATCCACACCGCGCTCGGGATCTTCTGCATGTCCCGGATTCCGCCGAGGGTGCGCTCGAGCTTGGCCTTCTCACGCGACAGGACGAGCGATTCCTTCTTGGTGCGGATCGCGTCACCGCCGCCGGTGGCCTCGAGCTCCTCGAGCTCCTTCAGCCGCTGCAGCCGCTTGTGCACGGTCTGGAAGTTCGTCAACATCCCGCCGAGCCAGCGCTCCTTGACGTAGGGCATGCCGACGCGCGTCGCCTGCTCCTCGATCGCCTGCTGAGCCTGCTTCTTGGTGCCGACGAACATGATCGTTCCGCCGTGGGCCACGGTCTGCTTGACGAAGTCGTACGCCTGGTCGATGTAGTCGACGCTCTGGCGCAGATCGATGATGTAGTTGCCGTTGCGCTCGGTGAAGATGTACCGGCGCATCTTGGGATTCCAGCGCTTGGTCTGGTGTCCGAAATGGACCCCAGCCTCCAGCAGCTGGCGCATGGTGACGACCATCGCCTGGTGCGTCCTTTCGCTCTCTCGGTTTTTCTGCCCCATGCGCCGGGTGGCGTGAGGCCCTGACGCCCTGACGGGTCCGCACCCCGCATCCGCGGGGACCGCTGCGGCCCGACCCGGCCGGCGGCCGGAGAAGGACGTGCGTATTCAGGCCGGCCGTTGTACTTCGTTGTGCCTTGTTGTGCTTTGTTGTGCTTGCTGGCCGGACTGTTGGTTTGCTGCCCTCTGTGTAAGACAAAGTGCAGGTAGTGCATTCCGAGTGTACGCGGCGGGGTCGTTGGCCCGCACCTGCATAACGCCGTCCGGAACGCGCACGGGCTGCACACAACCGGCGTGCCATTTCGGCCGCCGCTGAAGACGGCGCAGCCCCCTCCACAGCCAGGCCCTTTGCGGTCGCGCCAGGCCCCGCGGCCGGCTGTGCTGGTGCGGTGCGAAATCTCGGGGCAAGGTTAGGGCGAGCGCTCCTGCTGGCAGCGGCGCTGGTGATGCTGATGGGCAACGGGGTTGCGACGGCAGGTGGATGGCAGTCGCCGGTGCGGCCGATGACGGTGACCCGACATTTCGAGCAGCCGGCCACCCCGTACGCAGCCGGGCATCGCGGCGTCGATCTGGCGGGTGAGCCGGGCCAGGCCGTCACGGCCGCAGCGGATGGCGTGGTCAGCTACGCGGGGCCGCTGGCCGGCCGCGGGGTGGTCGTGGTGGTCCACGGGACGCTGCGCACGACGTACGAGCCGGTCCAGCCGGCCGTGCGGCGGGGAGCCGAAGTGGCGGCTGGGGCGCTGATCGGACGGTTGCAGTCCGGGCATCACGGCTGCCCGGCGGCCGCGTGCCTGCATTGGGGGCTGCTGCGCGGCGAGACCTATCTGGATCCGCTGAGCAGGCTCGGCGCCCAGCAGATACGGCTCTTCCCGCCGGCCGTGGCCGGGGCCGTACCGGTCACGGGTGCGTCCGATCAGGTCCAGGCAGCGAAAGTGGGCACGGCCGGCGCCCTGCCGCCAACCGTCACCCCCGGCGTGACCTGGTCAGTCGCCGCCCTCGCCGGCGCCGGCGTGATCATGGTCCGGCGGCGACGATGAACCGACGGCGCGCCGCTCGGCCTCGCCCTCCGCCCAGGCGTCGGCGACATCGGCGACGTACTCGGCAGCGGTGGCGATGGTTCGGAGCAGGTCCTCCTGCCGCCGCGCGGCCTCACGCTGCTCGGTGAAGTACGCCCGCAGCGCAGCTCGCACGGCGAGGTAGCTGACCGCATACAGCACGACCGCCGTGGCGATTGCGCCGGCAGCGTAGAGCAGCACCCGAGCCCAGGTCGGCACGTCGCTCACCCGCGGAGGGTAACCGGCACGTACCGGCGGTAAACCGGCTCAGCCTCGCTGGTCAGCAAGCTTGGCCCGCAGCTGCAGGACGGCCTTGGTGTGCATCTGGCAGATCCGGCTTTCGGTGACGCCCAGGACCTGGCCGATCTCGGCGAGCGTGAGGCCCTCGTAGTAGTACAGGGTCACGACGATCTTCTCGCGCTCGGGCAGCAGGTTGATCGCCCGGGCCAGCAAGTGCTTGGTCTCCTGGCTCTCGAAGGCCCGCACCGGGTCCTCGACCCGGGTGTCCTCGAGGGTGTCGACCAGGCTGACCTTGTCGCCCTTCTCGCCATTGACGTTCAGCAGCTCGTCGAGGGCCAGCACGTTGACGAACGAGACCTGCCCGAAAATCGCGTGCAGCTCGTCGAGCCCGATCCCGAGCTCGGCGGCGACCTCCGGCTCGGTGGGCGTGCGGTGCAGCTTCGCCTCGAGTGCGGCGTAGGCACGCTCGACCTCGCGGGCCTTGCTGCGGATCGAGCGCGGGATCCAGTCGATCGAGCGCAGCTCGTCGATGATCGCGCCCTTGATGCGGCTGATGGCGTACGTCTCGAACTTGATGGCCCGGCTCAGGTCGAACTTCTCGATGGCGTCGATCAGGCCGAAGATGCCGTACGAGACCAGGTCGGCCTGCTCGATGTTCGGCGGCAGACCCACACCGACGCGGCCCGCGACGTATTTGACCAGCGGGGCGTAATGCAGGATCAGGCGCTCACGAACGACGGGGTCGCCGCCGGCCTTGAATTCCTTCCACAGCTCCTCGAGCTGGCGATCGACAGGCTTCGGCTCGGTACGCGTACGCCCGGGTTGCTCCCGGCCGTTGCCGCCAACAGATGAGGCAGCGACACTAGACATGAGTCGCCCCGGCCTCATGCCCTGGGGTGCGCCCGTTCATAGGAAACTCGCAGTCGCTCGGCTGATACGTGCGTGTAGAGCTGCGTGGTCGCGAGTCTAGCGTGACCCAGCATCTCCTGGATGCTTCTCAAATCGGCACCACGTTCCAACATGTGAGTGGCTGCGCTGTGGCGCAGGCCGTGTGGTGCCAGGTCGGGAGTACCCGGGGCGCGCCGGGTCCACTCGTGGACGACCGTTCGTGCGGTGCGCGGATCCAGGCGGCGGCCCCGCACGCCGAGCAGCAGAGCGGCTCCGCTGCCCGGCCGCAGCAGCGTGGGCCGGCCCTCCCGCAGCCATGACTCGAGGGCCCGCTCGACGGGGGCGCCGTAAGGAACGCGGCGCTCCCGGTCGCCCTTCCCGATGACGCGCAGCAGCCGCCGCCCCGGGTCGATGTCAGGCAGGTCGAGGCCGCAGAGCTCGGAGACGCGCATGGCCGTTCCGTACAGCAGCTCGACGATGAGCCGGTCACGCAGCCTGACCGCCGCGGCCAGCGGATCGTCGGACGCCGGGGGCCCCTCTTGCGGATCAGGCGGCGGCTCGTCCAACTCGGCGAACGCCTGCTCGGCAGCAGCGGCCGACATGATGTGCGGCAGGGTGCGACCACGCCGGGCGACCTCGATACGCGCGGCGACGTCCGAGCTCAGCTGCCCGCGGCCGGAGGCGTAGCTGCTGAACGTGCGCACCGCCGACGCCCGCCGCGACAGCGTGGACGCGGCGCAGCCCTGGGTACGCATTCGAGCCAGCCAGCTGCGGATGACGGCGACGTCGAGCTGGGCGAGTGCCGGCCGCCCGAGCCGCGTCGCGTGGTCATACAGGCTGGTCAGATCGCCGAGGTAGGCGCGGACGGTGGCGGGAGAACGGCCCCGCTCGGCGCTCAGGTACGTCTCGAACGAGGCCAGCGCGTCTTCCCAGGCCGGGTCGAGGCCCGGCGCCGGCCCGTCCGCCTGCTCGGCGCCCGCCCGCGCAGCACCGCCGCCTCCCGACCCCATCCGCTCACGGTCGCCAGGCCCGCGAGCAGCGTCAAGGCGGCGCGCCGCCCGCCGGCTGCCGCCCGAGGTCGGTGAGCCGGTAGCCGTCTGCGGTTTGCTCGATCAGCCCGTTGGCCAGCAGCGGCTGCAGCATCCGCGAGGTGACGAAAGGGCTCTCCCCGCAGTGCGCTGCGATCCATCCGGCGTCGCGCGGCCGCCGCGAAGGGACCGCTTCCAGCACCCGTTTCATCACCTCGTCCAGCCCGTCACGCGGCCCCGCCTGGCCGAGCGGCAGCGGTGCGAGCTGCCCCATCGGGCCGACGGCCTCGATCACTTCTTCGGCTGTGGTCGCCAGCACCGCCTCCGGCCACTGGCGCAGGATCAGATGACAGCCGGCCGACAACCCGCTGGTGACCGGCCCGGGAACGGCGAGCACCGGACGGCCGATCCGGCGGGCGTGACGGGCCGTGCTGAGCGCGCCGCTGCGTACGCCCGCCTCGACCACCACGGTGCCGGAGGAGAGCGCGGCGATCAGCCGGTTGCGTACCAGAAACCGGCGACGCAGCGGCAGGCCCCCCGGCGACGCCTCGCTGACCACCAGACCCTCCTCAGCGATCCGGGTCAGCATCGCCTCGTTGCTGCGCGGGTAGGCGACATCGGCTCCGCCAGCCAGAACGGCGATGGTCGGACCAGGAGCCACCAGAGCGCCGCGGTGGGCCGCCGCATCGATGCCGTAGGCGGCCCCCGACACCACCGTCCACTGCTTCTCGGCGAGGGCGAACCCGAGCTCGCCGGCCACATGCAGCCCGTAGCTGGTGGCCGCTCGCGATCCGACGACGCCGACCGCACAGCGCACGGCGTCGGCGAGCTTCAGCGGGCCGCGCACCCATAACGCGAGCGGCGCGGTGACATCGACGCCGGATCCCGCTCGGTCGAGGTCAGCCAATCCGGACGGCCATTCGTCGTCCCCCGGAACGAGCAATCGCATCCCAGCCTTCGCGGCGGCATTCAGCTCACGCTCGGGTGAGACATTCGGATGGAGTTCCGCCACCCGAGCCCAGGCCTCGACCGCGCCGTAGGTGGCGACCTCGCGGGCCACACGGGGATCTCCGGGCTCGGTGACGCGGACCAGCGCCGCCCGCGCCATCCGGTCAGCGAGCACCGGATCACCGGTCGGTAACGAGCCGCTCATCAGACGCCACCGGTCAGCCGGAGGGTCAACGCCTGCTGGACGTGGCAGGCCTGTGGGGCGGGATCGCCCGCGAGGTCGGCCAGGGTCCACGCGGTGCGCAGCACCCGGTCGCGCCCGCGGGCGGACAGGTGGCCTGCGTCGAACTGATTGTCCGAGGCCTGCCTCACGGCACGGGGTAGATCCCAGCGCGCCCGCAGCTGCGGACCGGGAACGTCAGCCATCGCGCGCCACGGCGTGCCGGCCAGTCGCTTGGCGGCAGCCTCCCGCGCCTGGGCCACCCTGGCCGCCACGATCCTCGTTCCCTCCGAATCAGCCATAGTGGCCGTCAACGTGCGACGCGTCGGTGGCTCCAGCCGCACCCGCACATCGACCCGGTCGAGCAGGGGGCCTGACAGCCGATGCCGGTAGCCGAGCCGCACCCGGGGCGGACAGGTGCAGATGACGTCACCGCGCGGGGTGCCCGACTTGCCGCATGGGCAGGGATTGGCTGCCAACACCAGCGTGAAACGCGCCGGAAAGCGCGCGCTGCCCGACGCTCGCGCGATCTCGATCACCCCGCTCTCGAGCGGTTGGCGCAGCGCGTCGAGCACCTTCGGCGCAAACTCCGGAGCCTCGTCCAGGAACAGCACGCCGCGGTGGGCCAGGCTCGCCGCACCCGGCCGGAGCCACCGGCTCCCGCCGCCGACTAGGGCCGCCAAGCTCGCGGAATGATGCGGGCTGCGAAACGGTGGGACCCGCAACAGCGGCGCCTCCTGAGGGAGCACGCCGGCGATCGAATGCACCGCGGTGACCTCGAGCGCCTGCTCGTCCGAAAGCGGCGGCAGCAGGCCGGGAAGGCGCTCGGCCAGCATGGTCTTACCGGCTCCGGGCGGGCCGAGCATCAGCACGTGATGGCCACCGGCGGCGGCGAGCTCCATGGCGAGCCGGCCCGTCGGCTGGCCCGCGACTTCGGCCAGGTCGGGAATCGGCGGCGGATCGGGTGGCGCCGCCGGTGGTCGCGGCACCATGTCGAGCAGATCCTCCCCGCGCAGCAGGCGGACCAGGTCACGCAACGTCTCGATGGGCTCGACCTCGACGCCGGGCACCAGCGCGGCTTCTCGAGCGTTGGCCGTCGGCACCACCACGCGCGACAACCCGCTCTCCGCCATCGCCAGCACGGCTGCGAGGACGCCCGGAATCGGGCGCATCCGCCCGTCCAGCGCCAGCTCGCCGAGCAGCACCCGGCCCGCCAGTGACTCGGGCGGCACGTCGCCGGACGCCGCCAGCACGGCGGCGGCGACGGCAGCGTCGAAACCGCTGCCGGACTTGGGTAAGGCGGCCGGGAACAGCCCGACGGTGACGCGCTGGGTGGGCCACTTGTGCCCGCTGTTGACCACCGCCGAGCGCACCCGATCACGCGCCTCGGAGAGCGAAGTGTCGGGCAGGCCGATCAGCGTGACGCCCGGAAGCCCCTCCGACAGGTGAACCTCGACCTCGACGAGATGACCCTCGATACCCAGCAGCGCCACGCACGACGCCCGTGCCAGCGACATCAGAACGCCCCGCGCAGGTGCTCGACGGTGACGCCGCCGGCCATGCGCACGACGCTGACCACGTCGAACCGGACCGAAGCGTTTCCGAGCCCGGGATGAGCCGCCAGCCACGCCACCGCCAAGCGACGGATCCGGCGCGCCTTATCGGCCGTCACCGCCTCGGCCGGCGTACCGAAGCCGGTGCCGGAACGGGTCTTGACCTCGACGATCACTATGGCATCGCCCTCGCGGGCGACAAGGTCGAGCTCGCCTCGAAGGCCGCTACCGGTGGGCCGCCAGTTGCGGTCGAGGATCGTCAGCCCAGCCGCCGCCAGCTGCCGGGCGGCCGTCTGCTCACCGAATCGGCCGACCGCATCCTTGACCCGCATGTGCGCCGCCACCCCGCTCGTGAATGCCGGCCCAGTTGCCGGCAGCACGACCGTGCCGAAAAGCGTCGGTCAAAGCCGGGCAATCAGCGGTTCTGTGAATGCGCGCGCTTCATCCCCACTAGGGGGTCGGGGGGTTGACACGTCCTCCCGCGTCCGGCTTCACCTCGCCGGAAGGCCGGCCGTCGCCTTGTCCGGCGGCCCCGCCGACACCCTCCCCGGGATCCTCGCCGACGATCCGGTCGGGCGCGCCTGCCCTGCCGGTCACCGGCGGCTGCCCGCTGGCCTCGTCGGGCTCCGGCGAGCCGGGACGGCCGGGGACGTCACTGCGCCGTTCGGTCTGCGGGCGTGGTACGCCACCGTCGACGGCGGACTGCGCGATGGGCGTCGGCGCCTGCGGGTCGGCTGAGCCGAGATTGCCGCTGGGAGGCGCGGACTGGGCTTCGTCCGCCGGCATCGCCTCGGTCTGCATCTGGTCGGCGGCCGGTGGGTCCTGCGAGCCTGCCTGGGGCGCCTCTTCGCTCATACCGAGGCCCTACCCATCGGGCCTGGGGTTACAGCTCCGCTTTGGTGATCTCTTCGACATTGACGTCCTTGAAGGTCACCACGCGCACGTTCTTGACGAACCGGGCCGGCCGGTACATGTCCCAGACCCAGGCGTCGTGCAGCGACAGCTCGAAGAAGACCTCGCCGTCAGCGCTGCCCCGGACGTCGAGCCGGTAGTCGTTGGCGAGGTAGAACCGGCGCTCGGTCTCGATGACGTACGTGAACAGCCCCACCACATCGCGGTACTCCCGGTAGAGCTGCAGCTCCATCTCGGTTTCGTATTTCTCGAGGTCCTCGGCGCTCACGCCACTCCCTCCAGCGCTGCGGCGAAGTCGGCCATCTCGTCATCCTGCCCGATCACGACGGGACGGGTCGCGAACCGATCCACTCCGCCGTGAGCCGCGGCCGCCCGGCGGACGTTGATGAACGAGAAGCGGTGCTCCTGACACGGCCCGTGCGCCATGAGCGCAGCGTCATGCTCGGGGGTGCAGTAGCCCTTGTGGCCGGCGAAACCGTACTCGCGGAAGCGGGTGTCGAGCTCCCGCATCATCCGGTCGCGCGTGACCTTCGCGACCACGGACGCGGCGGCGACGCAGCCGACCACCTGATCTCCCTTCCACACCGAGCAGGACGGCGACGGCATGCCTGGGATGGGGAAGCCGTCGGTCAGCGTGTAGCCGGGCAGGATCGACAGCCCGGCGACGGCACGGCGCATACCGGAGACGTTCGCCTGGTGGACGCCGCGACGGTCGACGTCAGACGTCGGGATCACGCAGACCGACCACGCCGCCGCCCGGGCGACGACCTGTTCGTACGCGATCTCGCGCTGCTGCGCGGTGAGCAGCTTGCTGTCGGCAAGGCCGGGAATCTCGCCGCGCCGGCCCTCGGGAAGCACGACCGCCGCGACCACGAGGGGCCCGGCACACGCGCCGCGGCCCGCCTCGTCGACACCGGCGACATGCTGGAAACCTGCCCGGCGCAGGGCCCGCTCGTAGCACCACAGACCGCCGTCACCACGCACGATGAGCGGCGGCGGAGCCAGCAGGAGCGGAGCCGGGGCAGGGGCACGCCGCCGCTTGACTGATCGCGCTCGCGGACGGGATCGAGAGGGCATGACGGGGCGACTTTAGTCCGGCTCGCGACCCGATGGTCCGGTCAACACCGGCAGCCGCCACGACTGCCGCCGGCCTTTCCGGCGGCGCCGCCACAGCGGCAGCAGCAGACCCACGCCGGCGCCTCCGGCGGCTTGCAGCTGGGAGAAGGTCTTCGGGACGCCGAAGCCGCGCCATGTGCTGAGCGGCCACACCCGTACGAATGCCTGCCCGATGACCTTGCTTTGCGGGAAGGTGCCCGCGACGCGGGAGTCCTCCGAGTCGTTGCGATGGTCGCCCATCACGAACAGTTGGCCCTTGGGGACCTTGACCGGACCGAACTGCCGATTGGATTCGCTCGGACCATCGCGGTAGACATACGGCTCGTCCAGCGCTTTGCCGTTCACGGTGACGCGGCCCTGGGCGTCGCAGCAGGCGACCGTGTCACCCCCGATGCCGATGACCCGCTTGATGAAGTCGCTGTTGTTCGGGCCGAGGCCGAACAGGTTCTCCAGATTGCGGAAACCGCGGCTGACGATGTTGGACGGCGGCGCGAGCGGGGTGGCGTACGGGGCGAAGCCGGTGCCCTTGATGTCGAAGACGACGATCTCGCCGCGTTTCACGTCGCGGAAGTGGTAGATCATCTTGTTCACGAGGACGCGGTCGTTGATCTTGAGCGTCTGTTCCATCGACCCGGAGGGGATGTAGAACGGCTGCACGACGAAGGTCTTGATCAGCAGCGCGAGGACGAGAGCGATGAGGATCAGGATCGGGATTTCGCGGGCGAGCGACTTCTTCTTCGGCGGCGTTTCCTCGTCGCGCGGCTCGCGCCGCCAGAACTGCCACCAGGGGCGCGGAGCGGCTGATGCGGGCGATGCGGGCGATGCGGGCGCAGTCGTCGCCACCCGCGTTTGCGGGCTCGGAGCGCTCTCCGGCGCGTGGGCGGCGGCGTCCGTCGCTCCTGCGCCCTTGCTCAGATCGACCGGCGCATCCGGGTCGCCCTCCACGTACCCATCATGGCCTGCCGGAGCAGGCGGGTCAGGCTCGCCCTCGCTGCCGGGGAAGGTCATGCCTGCGCGCGATGACGCCCTGTACCCGCCCTGACGCGCGGCGCACCGATCACCGGCTCACCGGCTGGCGCTTCTCCTTGATCTTGGCGGCCTTGCCTCGCAGGCTGCGCAGGTAGTAGAGCTTCGCGCGGCGCACATCGCCGCGGGTGACGATCTCGATCTTGCTGATGATCGGGGTGTGCACGGGGAAGGTGCGCTCGACGCCGACGCCGAAACTGACCTTGCGCACCGTGAACGTCTCGCGGACGCCGCCGCCCTGGCGACGGATGACGATGCCCTGGAAGATCTGGACGCGCTCGCGGTTACCCTCAACCACCCGCACGTGGACCTTGAGCGTGTCGCCCGGCCGGAAGTCCGGCACATCGTCGCGAAGCGACGCGGCGTCGAGGTCGTCAAGGGTGTGCATGATGGATTCCTCTGATCGGGAGCACGGGAGTACGGGTGCGGCCTGGCTGCTGCCCGCGGGGCCGACCAGGAAAGGATCGATCCGCGAGAGGCGCGCGACGGGCGATTCTCTACTGTGCCACAGCGAGGGCACTCCGCCCAACGACGTCGGCAGCAGCTAGGCCTCTGGGACGTCCGTGAGACCGAGCAGATCGGGGCGTCGGTCGCGGGTGCGCTGGAGCGACTGCTCATGCCTCCACGCTGCGATGGCCCCATGATCGCCCGAACGCAGCACCTCCGGAACCGCACGCCCCTCCCACTCCGGCGGCCGCGTGTACGCCGGCGCCTCGAGCAGGCCGTGGGAGAACGAGTCGTCCCCGGCGGACTCGGCGTTTCCCAGCACCCCGGGCAGCAGCCGGGCGACGGCCTCGACGATGACGAGCGCGGCGACTTCTCCCCCGGCGAGGACGTAGTCACCGACGCTGATCTCGTCGTCCACCCAGGCGTCGGCGACCCGCGCGTCGATTCCCTCGTAACGGCCGCAGCAGAAGACAAGCCACGGGCAGATCGCGAGCTCGGCGGCATAATCCTGGTCGAAGCGGCGACCTGCGGGTGTGGGCATCACGATGCGAACGGGCGAGGGCGCCGCGCAACGGTGCCCTTCCGGTGTCTCACCGGTGATCGCGCGCAGCGCCCGTCCCCACGGCTCCGGTTTCATGATCATCCCCGGGCCGCCGCCGTACGGGCTGTCGTCGACCGTGCGATGCACGTCGTCGGTCCAGGTGCGCAGGTCATGCACCGCGACCTGGAGGTCGCCGCGTTCGCGGGCCTTGCCCAGCAACGAGAGGTCCAGCGGCGCGAAGTAGTCCGGGAAGATCGTGACGAAGTCGAGGCGCACCGGACTCAGAGCTCCAGCAGACCGGGCGGTGGATCGATGATCAGCACGCCGGCGGCGGGATCGACCGTCGGCACGATGGCGTGCACGAACGGCACCAGCAGCTCGCGACCGTCCTCGCGGGTGATGGCGAGCAGCTCGCCGCCGGCACCATGCACGACGTCGCTCACCGGTCCGAGCACGGTGCCGTCGACGGTGCGCGCTGACAGCCCGATGAGGTCGCTGTCCCACCAGGTATCTGCTTCCTCGCTCTCGCCGACCGCCCCGACCTCCTCGGCGTCGATGAGCAGCACCGTGCCCTTGAGCGCCTCGGCCACGTCGCGCGACCTGACCTCCTCGAACGTGATCAGCAGGCGGCCGGAATGAGGGCGGACGGCGTCGATGGTGACCGTCGGAGCGTCCGGATGGTCGGTATGCAGGACGTTGCCGACGGCGAAGCGGCGCTCGGGCACGTCGGTGCGCACCTCGACCGCCACTTCGCCCCGGATGCCGTGGGCCTTGGCGACGTGTCCCACCACCACCCGCTCGGCAGCATCACCGGGGCGTGCGGCGCCGGGCGGGCGGGTCAGCGGCCGGAGCCGATCAGCGCCGGTCGGTGTCGACGACGTCGACCCGGACCCCGCGGCCACCCACGCTGGCGACGATCGTGCGCAACGCGTTGGCGGTGCGCCCGCCGCGCCCGATGACCTTTCCGAGGTCGTCGGGGTGGACCCGGACCTCGAGGGTGCGTCCCCGCCGGCCGTTTCGCTCGGCGACGGATACGTCGTCAGGGTGCTCGACGATGCCCTTGACGAGGTGCTCGACCGCAGCCTCCAGCACGCCTACTCCGCCGGGGTGCTGTCGTCCGGTGACACCCCAGCCGCGTCTGCTGCCGGTGCGTCTGCCGTGGCCTCGGCGGCCGGCGCCTCAGCCTCCGCGCTCGCCTCGGCAGCCTCGGGGGCAGCCTTCTCCGCCTTGTCCGCCTTGGCGCTCGACTTCTTGGCCGGCTTCGGCGTGAGTGGGGCGGTGACGTCGGTGATGCCGGCCGACGCGCGGGCCGCGGCGGCGAACGTCTCGGCCTTGTCGACCTTCGGCTCGGCGACCTTCATCGGCGGCGGTGCGGGCTCGCCCTTGAACTTCTGCCAGTCACCGGTCACGCGGAAGATGGCGGCGACCGGGTCGGTCGGCTGCGCCCCGACGCCGAGCCAGTACTGCGCCCGCTCGGAATTGACCTCGATGAAGCTCGGATCTTCCTTCGGGTGGTACTTGCCAATGGTCTCGATCACCCGGCCATCGCGCTTGGTGCGGGCGTCGGCGACGACGATCCGGTAGTACGGCGCGCGCATCTTGCCCAGGCGCATCAGCTTGATCTTGGTGGACACGTGTTTCGCTTGCTCCAGTCTCAGGATGGCTGACCGGGTCGACCGAGTGGGGACGCAGCGACGCACGGGCAACCTGACGATGCTTCCGCCGGAGGCGGAAGAGGGCCGCACACCCGCAGAGCACCCGTAAGGCACTCGACGGACCAGTGTGCCACAAGCGACTCGACGGCCGCCGTGTCGCAGGGGGAACCTCAGCCGCGGGCGGAGCGTCAGCCGCGGGGAGGTCTGCGGGGCTGCGGTCCTTGGGGCGGCTTCGGGAGGTTGAAACCGCCGGGCGGCAGCTGCAGCTTGGACAGGTCGGGCAGCTGACCGTCGGCGGGCAGGCCGAACGGGTTCTGCCCGGACGTCTTCTCGGGCCGGGCCGCGGGGGTCGCCTGGGCGGCTGCGGCGCGAGCCGCTGGATTGCCCTTGCGCGAGGCCCCCTTGCCTTTCTTGACCTGCCGCCGGGCCTTACGAGCAGCGCCGAGGCCCGCCATCCCGGCCATCTGCTTCATCATCTTGCGGGCCTCTTCGAAGCGATCGAGCAGCTTGTTGACCTCGGAGACGCTCACGCCGGAGCCGCGCGCGACGCGAGACTTGCGCGAGGCGTTCAGGATCTTGGGCTGCTGGCGCTCCTGCGGGGTCATGCCGCGGATGATCCCCATGACGCGGTCGACGTCCTTGTCGTCGACCTGGGCCAGCTGCTCTTTCATCTGGCCCATGCCCGGAAGCATGCCGAGCAGGTTGGCGATCGGCCCCATCTTCTTCATCTGCAGCATCTGGTCGAGGAAGTCCTCGAGCGTGAAGTCGTCGCCGGCGATCTTGGCGGCCATCTCTTCGGCCTGCGAGGCGTCGAACGCCTGCTCCGCCTGCTCGATGAGGGTGAGGACGTCACCCATCCCGAGAATCCGCGATGCCATCCGCTCGGGGTGGAAGACGTCGAAGTCGGCGAGCTTCTCACCGGTCGACGCGAACATGATCGGACGGCCGCAGATCTCGGCGACGGACAGCGCCGCCCCGCCGCGGGCGTCGCCGTCGAGCTTGGTGAGCACGACGCCGGTGAAGTCGACGCCTTCGAGGAAGGCCTGCGCGGTCGTCACGGCGTCCTGGCCGATCATCGCGTCGACGACGAAGAGCACCTCGTCGGGATGCACGGCGTCGCGGATGTCCGCGGCCTGCTGCATCAGCTCCGCGTCGATGCCGAGGCGGCCGGCGGTGTCGACGACGACGACGTCGTACAGCTTCTGGCGCGCCACGGCGAGCGCATCGGCCGCGACCTTGATCGGATTGCCGACGCCATTGCCCGGCTCGGGGGCGTAGACCTCCACGCCCGCCTGCTGCCCGACCACCTGCAGCTGCTGCACCGCGTTGGGACGCTGCAGGTCAGCGGCCACCAGCAGCGGCGCATGCCCCTGCGACTTGAGCCAGAGCCCGAGCTTGCCGGCGAGGGTCGTCTTACCGGAGCCCTGGAGACCGGCAAGCATGATCACGGTCGGCGGGGTCTTGGCGTAGCGGACATTGCGCGTCTCGCCGCCGAGGATCGCGATGAGCTCGTCGTTGACGATCTTGATGACCTGCTGGGCGGGATTGAGCGCCTGGCTGACCTCGGAGGCCGACGCCCGCTCCTTGATCGCCGCGATGAACGTGCGCACGACCGGCAGGGCGACGTCGGCCTCGAGCAGCGCGATGCGGATCTCGCGGGCCGTGGCGTCGATGTCCTTTTCGGACAGCCGACCCTTGCCGCGCAGCGAGGAGAAGACCTTGTCGAGCCGGTTGGAGAGGGTTTCGAACACGCAAACAGCCCTTCGGGCGGGTCTGGGCAAGCACGGAGCAGGCTGCATCCAGACTACGGCGGGGTCATACGCTCACCTATGACCTGACTTCGTGTCAGGCTGTGACGAGAACTTTGGCAAGCGCGAGCGGAGATGATCATCGTGACGACAGTGGTGGAGCCCGGGACGGGTCATTCCGTCACCCCTCAGCACGGCCTGGACTTTGCCGCGTTCGACGGTGACAACCACTACTACGAAGCGCTCGACGCGTTCACCCGGCACCTCGACCCGCGGTGGGGCGAGCGCGTCATCCAGTGGTGCGAGATCAACGGCCGCAAGTACCACGTGATCGGCGGCAGGGTCAGCCACGCGGTGGTCAACCCGACGTTCGACCCGGTGTCACCGGCTGGTGCGCTGTCGGCGTACTTCCGCGGCAATGCCGAGGGCCGCACCCCGATCGAGATGCTCCGCGAGCGTGAGCCGATCCGGCCCGAGTACCGCGACCGTGACGCGCGCCTCGCCGCCATGGACGCGCAGGGCCTGTCCAAGGTCTGGATGTTCCCGACGCTCGGGATGATCTACGAGGAGCTCCTCAAGCACGACCCGGGGGCGGTCGCCCTGCTCTTCCAGTCCTTCAACCGCTGGGTCGAGGAGGACTGGGGCTACAACTACCAGGATCGGCTGTTCGCGGCTCCGTACATCTCGCTCGCCGATCTCGAGAGCGGCATCGCCGAGTTCGAGCGGGCTGTCGAGCACGGCGCGCGCAACGTCGTCATGCGTCCCGCGGCCGTCTTCACCGAGCACGGCCCCTACGGCATGGCCGACCCGGTGTTCGACCCGTTCTGGGCCCGCGTCAACGAGGCCGGCATCCCCGTCGTGATCCATGCCGGCGACAGTGGCTACAGCTCGAACGGCTATGGCCGCGAAGGGTTTTCCGCCAAATTCTCCGGCGGGATGCGCCCCTCGGTCACCGCGTTCAACATGGAGCGGGCGATCATGGACGTGCTCGCGTCGCTCGTCTTCGAGAAGCTCTTCGACCGCTTCCCGAATGTGCGCATCATCTCGGTGGAGAACGGCTCGACGTTCCTGCCCGACCTGTTCAAGAAGCTGCACTCGACAGCGCGCAAGACCCCGGGCTACTTCACCGAGGACCCGGTCGACACGTTCCGGCGCAACATCTGGATCAACCCGTTCTGGGAGGACGACGTCAACGAGACGGCCTTCCACATGGGCGCCGACCGGGTGGTCTTCGGCTCAGACTGGCCGCACATCGAGGGCATGCCGCAGCCGCTGGACTACGTCGAGGAGCTGGAGCAGTTCAGCGACGCCGACCGCCGCAAGATCCTGCTGAGCAACGCCGAGGAGCTCAACGTCCCGCGGCCGGCCTGATCCTGAGCCTGGCACGCTATTCAGAGGTGAGCGAAACGGTGCGGCCGGGCGATGATATGGCACCGGGCTCGGGGCGCGCGATAACGCAGGCGCTCAGGGCGAGCCGGCGGCAGTAAATGACGGGGTTCTGGCACCTGGATTTGCTGCCACCGGCGGACACCTTCGCCGGTGCAGGCGGCCCGAACCATCAGCGGCAGTAAATACCGGGCCTCTGACCCCCGCATTTACTGCCACCGGCCCAAACTTGGCGGCCACGTAAAGCGCGTAGCCGGATACGGAGCGCCTCGACGGGGATCAAAATCGCCGGATTCAGACACCCAGGAACAACACCTCCTGCCGAGATCATCCTGAGCTGAGCG
>CAVQCZ010000004.1:542500-1342404 GCA_963711135.1 uncultured Actinomycetota bacterium | reverse complement strand
ACGCATCGTGAGCGGCAGTCAGGGGTCGACGCGGTCGCGAGGCTATCGGAGGGTGTTGTGCCGCGAGCCAAGCCACGCGGCCTCGCCGCCCCCGCCTCTTGCCGGCAAGTGCGCTGGTGTTCGCGGTTCCATCATGGTTGTCTCGGCCGTCGTCCTGCTCGACCGCTGGCCCGACCCGATTCGGCTTCTACTTCGACGACCTCGGCGAGCTTGTCGTCGCTGTGGTGGCGGCCGGCGCCGCGCTCTGGCGCTCCCGTTCACGCCTTCCCGCAAGCTTCGACGCGCCTGGCTCTGATGGCTCTGGCCGCAGCGAGCTGGACGGTCGGCGAGGGGCTGTGGTCGTGGTTCGAGCTCGGTCAGGGCAAGAATCCCTTCCCCTCCCTGGCTGACGTCGGCTACCTCGGTTTCCCCTATTCGCCGGTGCGGCCCTGCTGAGCTACCCGACGAGCCCGGATCCCGCCAGGCAGTCATCGGGTGCTCGACTCGCTCATGGGGAGGAGTCTCGGGCCATCTCATGGGAGACGGTGCTGACGGCCGTTTCCAGTCACCCGGCCGGCAGTGGCCTCACCCTCGGGGTCTCGCTCGCGTACCCGATCAGCGACCTCCTCGTCCTGATGCTGGTGATCCTGATGCTGGCACGCGCCCCGGGGAACAAGGTCTCCCTCACCCTGATGGCTGCCGGGTGCGCCTCATCGTGCTGTCAGACAGCCTGTTCGCCTACCTCACGGCGAAAACGCGTTACGACGGCGGTGCGGTCGATCTCGGCTGGATGGCAGCCTTCGTGCTCATCGCGCTCGCCGCTGTCGCCCGCGAACGGCTGGGCGCCCCGATGTCCCCGACCGCGGGCTTGGTCCGCGACCGAACGTCTCTGCTCACCTACGCCCCGGTGGTTGCCGCGCTCGCCGTCACCCTGGCGCTGGGTGCAGGCGGCCACCTGCTGAACGTCTATCAGCAGGCGTGCGCGGCCGCGGTCGTCATGACCATGCTGCTGCGCCAGTACCTCATGCTGCGCCGCAACGCCGAGCTCACGGCTGCGCTCGCCGGACGCGAGGAACAGCTGCGGCATCAGGCGTTTCACGACGGGCTGACGGGCCTGGCCAACCGGGCGCTCTTTCAAGACCGGCTGGGTCATGCGCTCGAACTGCATCAGCGTGACCTGCGGCCGCTGGCCATGCTGTTTCTCGACATCGATGACTTCAAGCTCGTCAACGACAGCCTGGGACACAGTGCCGGTGACGAGCTGCTGGTGCGCGTTGCCGAACGCATCAACGGGGCGACACGTAACGGGGATACCGTTGCGCGGCTCGGTGGTGACGAGTTCGCCGTTCTCACCGAGGACAACGGCGACCCGGTCACTCTCGCGTCGCGGATCGTCGACGTGCTGCGGACCCCGTTCGTGCTCGGCGGGGCGACCGTCGACGTGCGAGCGAGTATCGGCGTCTTCGAGCTCGGCCCGGACGACGCACCCACGACGGCCGATCAGTTGCTCATCCGTGCCGACACCGCGATGTATGCCGCCAAGCGCTCCGGCAAGGACCGCATCGTGCTCTACCGCAACGGCATGTCGCTGGCGGAGTTCGAGGACGGAGAGCTCGCCGAGGCGCTGCGGGCAGCGATCGAGAGCGGTCAGCTGCAACTCGCGTACCAACCGATCGTCGACCTCAACACCGGGCAGGCGACAGCCGTCGAAGCGCTGGCACGCTGGGTGCATCGCGGCGAGACCGTCCCACCGGCTGTGTTCATCCCGATGGCCGAGCGCTGCGGGGTCATGGATGAGCTGACCGCCTACGTGATCAGCCGCGCCTGCGCCCAGCTCGCCGCGTGGAACATCGCGCTCGGGCATGGTCGCGTCAGCGTCGCGGTCAACGTTCCGCCGGCCCAGATCACGTCCCCGGCCTTCCTGACCCTCGTGCACCGGCTCGTGGACGAGCACGGTCTCGGGGCGGGACAGCTCGTCGTCGAAATCACCGAATCAGGCGCGTTCGAGGAACCGGAAGCGGCTCGCGCGGCGATCGCCGAGATGCGTCGCCGCGGGATCGCGATCGCGCTCGACGACTTCGGAGTCGGCCAGTCGTCGCTGGCGCAGCTGCACATGGTCGAGCTCGACTCGATCAAGATCGACAAGTCGTTCATCGACACGCTCGACAGCAACCCGCGCCAGGCGCACTTCCTTTCCGCGCTGCTGCGGCTGACCCGGGACCTCGGTGTCGAGGTGATCGTCGAAGGAATCGAGCGGCAGCAGCAGCTCGCGCAGCTCCTCGAACTCGGACGCCCGCTCGTGCAGGGCTATCTCTTCTCGCGCCCGCTTCCGGCAGACGCCTGCCTGCTCCTGCTGGCCGGTGGGAAGACGTTCCCGCAGGCGGCGGCGAGCCTGGTGCCTCGGCAGAGCTCAGGTGTCATCCCGGCGCGCGCGCCCGGATATTAAATTCACGCTGTGCCCCGGGACGACGCGCACGCTTGCGCCGTACTCGCGGCCGGCCGGCTGAGCTTCGGATGCGTCGCTGCGGCCGCCCGCTCGGATGTCGAGCAGTTGCAGGGCGCCGGCGCGCGGTCGCTGTGGGTCGGTGGCCACATCGCGTCGCGCAATCCGAGCCCGGAGGCGCTCTCCTGGCTCGCCCGCCTCAGCGAGCAGGTCGATACCGCGACGCTGATCGGAACGGCGGTGCTGCTCCTTCCGCTGTATCCGCCGGCCATCGTGGCCAAGGCCATCGCCGACCTCGACAACGTGACCGGCGGACGCGTCGCGCTCGGAGTCGGTGCCGGAGGCGAGTATCCGGCCGAGTTCGCCGCGACGCAGGTGCCCTTGGCAGGCCGCGGCGCCCGGATGGACGAGGCGATCGGTCTGCTGCGCCGGCTCTGGACCGGCCAAGAAGTCAGCTGGGACGGGCCGCTCTTTGCGATGAACGGGGTGCGCATCCATCCTGCTCCTGCGCAGCAGGGCGGTCCGCCGATACTCGTCGCCGGCCGCCGCGCGGTGGCGATGCGCCGCGCCGCCCGGCTCGGTGACGGCTGGATGCCCTATCTCTTCTCGGCCCGCCGCTACGCGGAATCGGTGGCGACGATCCGCGCAGAGGCGCAGGCCTGCGGCCGTTCGCTGGACGGTTTCGCCTGGCTCGCGTACGTCCCGATCAGTGTCGACGACGATCGCGCCGTGGCCCGCGCACGTGCTGCGGCTTTCCTGGGCGGCACGTATCGGCAGGACTTCGACGCCATGATCGACCGGGTGGCCGTCACCGGCACGCCGGATGAGGTCGCGGGCAAGCTGCAGGAGTTCGTCGACGCCGGCGCGCGCCACCTGATCCTGCTTCCCGCGGTGCGCCAGAACGGCACCGCGATGCTGACCCGGATCCTCGCCGAGATCGCTCCACGCGTTACGGCAGGGGACTAGTCCGGATTAGTCCTCGTCACTCGTCGAAGCCTTCGCGCCACGGCCCGGCGATATGGCCGCCGTCGACGACGAGCGAAGAACCCGTGCAGTACGAGCTCTCGTCCCCGGCGAAGAACAGCACGGCGTACGCGATCTCCAGGGGAGTGCCGGCGCGCGGGATCGGCTGGCGAGCCATGAGCCGGTCGAGCCGTGCTCGGATTTCAGCGGGAGCATTGGCCACCATCGGGGTCTCGATCACACCGGGGTGCACCGCGTTGACCCGGATCCCGCGCTTCCCGGCCTCGAGGGCGACGGTGCGGGTGAGGCCGGTGACGGCGTACTTGCTCGCGACGTACGACGCCATGCCGGCCGTTCCGACGAGCCCGTCGATCGACGACGTGTTGACGATCGACCCGGACCGCTGAGCCTTCATGACCGGCATCACCGCGCGTATGCCGTTCCAGACACCCGTGAGGTTCACGTCCAAGGTGAACCGATGGTCCGCGGCCGTCTCGTCTTCGATTCGCCGCGGCGGGATGCCCGATTCCGGCGTTGTTGACGAGCACGTCCAACCGGCCGAAGGTGTGCGTGCAGGCCGCGACCGCCGAGGACCACTGCTTGCCGTCCCTGACGTCAAGAGCGTGCCAGGCCGCCTGCGTGCCGAGCTCGTCGGCGACGGCCCGGCCATCGGCTTCGAGCACGTCGGTCACCAGCACGCGGGCACCTTCGGCGGCGAACAGGCGCGCAATCGCCGCTCCTTGCCCGCGTGCCCCGCCGGTCACCAGGGCGACCTTTCCGGCCAAGCGCTCACCCACGGACGTCTCCTCTCCGGCGCACTGTCACAGTGGCTTCTGGGAACGTAGCGGGGGACATACGGTTGCCCCAGGGGCGCCTCAGACGGTCGCCGCGATCGGACTGGAGCTGATGGACCTTTCACTGGATGAGATGGCGCAGGCGGCGGTGGCTGCCGCGGCGGCCGTCTGCGTCAGCCAGACGCCACCCGGCCGACCGTCCTGGGCTCGCGATGCCGAGCCACTCGGACACGATCCCAAGCTGTGGACCGAGCTGTGCTCGATCGGTTTGCCCGGGCTCGCCGTAGCCGAGAGCCTCGGAGGCGGCGGCGCGGATCTGCTCGCGCTGACGGCGGTCGCCCAGGAGCTCGGCAGCATCCTCGCGCCGGTGCCGTTCAACGAGCACGCGGTCGCCGTCTCGCTGCTGGCGGCTTTGCATCCGGGTCATCCGGATCTCGAGACGGCGGTCGCCGGGGACCTCATCGCGACGATCGCACCGCGGGTGGCCGATGGCGCCGCACTCGTCGTCCCGGCGGGAGCTGTCGCCGATCTCGTCATCGGTCTCGACGGGGATGAGCTGGTCGCCGTGCGCTCCGAACCGCCGCGCCAGGCGCTGCCGAATCAAGGGAATCTCCCGATCGCCGACCGAGACCTGCGCTCGGGTGACCGCGTCGTGCTGGCCACCGGTCTTGCGGGTCGTGACGCTTTCGCGACGGCCAGCAGCGAGTGGCTGACGATGGTGGCCGCCTGGCTCGCCGGCCTGTCCGCGTCGGCGCTCGACATTGCCAACCGCTGGGTGAAAGAGCGGGAGCAGTTCGGCGTTCCGATCGGGTCGTTCCAAGCCGTCCAGCATGGTCTTGCCGACCTTCCCGGACCCATCGACGGCGCGACGCTGCTCGCCCGCGAGGCGGCGTGGAGTCTGGTGACCGGCTCGCGCTCGACGACCGGGGCGACCGGCGCGCAACTCGCTCTCATGGCGCTGCGTTTTGCCGCCGACACCGCACATGAGGCGACGGCTCGACTCGTGCAGTACCACGGTGGCCTCGGCGTCGCCGAGGAGCACGACGCGCAGCTCTTCTATCGCCGCGCGCGGGCGTATCCGCTGGTGACCGGTGCACCGCGCGCCCAGCTGCGTGAGCTCGGCAGCACTGTGGTCAGGGAGGCACGAGCGTGACGGATTTCCTGCCGGACGAGGACGTCGCCGCGTTCGCTGGTGAGGTGCGTGCCTTCCTGGCCGACAACCTCACCGACGAGATGCGACGCCGGATGCACGACACCGGCACCGTGCACGACCCCAAGCTGCATGCCGATATGGCCAGCCATGGATGGATGGCGACGGCGACGACGCGCACCAAAGGCGCGGCCGTCTCCCACAGCATGGCGGCGCTGTTTCGCGAGCTCGAGCTGGCCGATGCGCCCTACCACGGGCTATCGATCACGATGATCGTCATCGGCGTCATCGAGCAGCTCGGCTCCGAGGAACTGAAGTCGCGGGTCCTGCCGCGACTGCTCGCGGGCGAGACCATCGCGGTACTCGGCTACTCCGAGCCGGGATCGGGCTCCGACGTCGCGGCCGCCCGCACCCGGGCCGTTCCGGTCGACGAGGAGCACACGGCCTGGCGCATCAACGGCCAGAAGATGTGGACCACGCTGGCGCAGGAGGCCGGCTACGTCCTGCTGCTTACCCGTACCGACACGGAGCGTCCGAAGCACCTCGGTCTGACGATGTTCGTCGTGCCGCTCGATACGCCGGGCATCACGATCCAGCCCATCTACACGATGGCCGACGAGCGGACGAACGTCGTCTTCTACGACGACGTCGAGGTGCCCGACTACTGCCGTGTCGGTGAGGTGAACGAGGGATGGCGGGTCATGGCCGCCGCGCTGTCGGTCGAGCGCGGTGTCATGGGGGGTACGGCGTTTCTCGAACCGCTCCTGTCGCAGGTGGCTGCCTGGGCGCGAACGCCCGGGCCGGACGGAACCCGTCCCGCGGACGATCCGGCCGTGCTGGAGGCCATGGGCCGGGCACGCATCGACGCGGAGGTCGCCTTCCTGCTCACCCAGCGCACCGCCGAACTCGGTGCGTCGGGCCAGTCGCCGGCGACTGCAGGCAGCATCGCCAAGCACTTCGCGAGCATGGCCTACAAGCGCGCCGCGCACGAACTGCAAGAGGTCGTCGGGGTCGCCGGCATGCTGCGTCACGACGCGCATGGCGGGATGGATCCGATAGCGCGGGGCGAGGTGGAACGAGCGGTGCGGCATTCCGCGGTAACCACGATCCAGGGCGGCACGAGTGAGATCGCGCGCAACCACATCGCGCAGCATTACCTCGGGCTTCCCAAGACCCGGCAGTAGCAGGTGACCCATGACGGGCCCGGTTTCGGGGCAGGCGCGGAGGCGTTCCGCGCCGAGGTGTGCTCCTGGCTCACCGCGCAGCTGACACCCGAACGCACTGCGGCACAGGCGAATCCGCGTGACCGCACCGGGCTCACCGAAGGCTTCGAGCGTGAGCTCGCACGAGAGGCCGGGCGCCGCGGCTGGCTCGGCATCAGCGTGCCCGCCGAGCATGGCGGCGGCGGCAGGCCGGCGGATTTCGCCGCCGCGTTCGGCTTCGAAGCGGCCTACCACCACGCCCCGGTGATCGACACCGCGATCGTGCTGGCGGGAGCGCCGGTCATCGCCTTCGGAAGCCCGCAGCAGCACGCGCAGCTGCTGCCGCGCATGGTGTCCGGCGACATCGAGATGTGCATCGCCTACACCGAGCCGCAGGCGGGCAACGACCTCAGCGCGCTGGCGAGTTCGGCGATTCCGCAGGCCGATGGTGGCTGGCTGCTGTCCGGCCACAAGACCCTGCTCACCGGAGCCGACAAGGCCGACTTCTGCCTGACCATCGCGCGCACCGACCCGAGCGTGCCGGCCCGGCGCGGGTCGAGCATGTTCGTCGTCGACATGCGTGCTCCGGGCATCAGCGTCATCCGGCAGCGCACGATGGTCGGCTACGACCTGTTCGAGATCGTCTTCGACCATGTAGCCCTCCCGCCGCAAGCTCTGCTCGGCACCCCCGGCGACGGTTGGCATCAGCTGACGTACGCGGTGGATCAGGAACGTAACGGCAGCTTCAATCTCGGCTGGTGCCAGCGCCTGTTCGACGAGATCCACGCGTACGCCAAAGAAGAACGCCACGGGAGCCGGCCCATCGACGATCCGGTCGTCGCCGACCGGCTCGCGGGGCTCTGGGTCGAGCTGCAGACCGGCCGCCGTAGCGCGCTGCGGCTCGTCGACGAGGAACTCAGTGGCCGGCGCAGCGCCGCGACCGCATCGACCGGCAAGGTCGTGCTGACCGAGCTTGCTCAGCGGCTCGCCCAGTTCGGCAGCGAGCTCGCCGGACCGGCGGGCACCATCTCCGGCACGCTTTTCGGCCCGGTGGCGCCGGGCGCGCCGGCGCGGGGGCGGTTCGGCTACGAGTACCTCTTCCGGTTCGACGGATCCATTGGCGTCGGTGCCAACGAGGTGCACCGCATCGGCATCGCCTCGGCGGCCCTTGGCGTCCGTGCTGAGCGGAAGCGCTCATGATGAACGGCACCGGAGCCGGGCTGGACCTGCTGGCCGACGGCAACCCCGTGCGCGACGAGGTGCGCGCGGTGCTGGCGCCATGGAGCCTCGCGGGGCTGGGCGCTGCGCAGGAGTCCGCAGCGGGCTATGCCGAGCCGCTCTGGCATGCCTTTCGGGAGAGCTTCGTCTCGCGGCTGCACGACCCGCAGGTGCTCCGTGTCGCGCTGGAAGAGATCGGCTTTGCGCGCTGTCCGCTTCCGGTGCACTCAGGGCTCGTGCAGCCGCTCGCCGCGCTGGCGGGATTGGACGAGACCGCAGGGGCTTCGCTGGCCCGGCTGCTCGCCGGCCAGCGGTTCGCCTTCGCGATGCACGGAGCCTCCGGTCTCCCGGGGGTCGAGAACGTCTCGCTGACCGCAGAGCAGCACGGCGATCGCTGGCGCATCTCCGGGGTCGCGCGCCATCTGACGTACGGCGACACCGCGGCAGAACTTCTGGTGCCGGCGCGCAGTGGGCGGGGCCGGCTGCTGCTCGCCGTCATACCCGCCGAGACCACGGGGGTGCGCCGGCAGACCCGCCCGACCCTGACCGGCGACCGGCTCACCGATGTGGACTTCGATGCTGTGGAGGTCGAGCCGTCCGCCGTGCTCGCGGGAGGTGCGCCGGGAGACCGGCGCGGCGTGGACGCCATGGATGCCGCTCAGGATCTGGGAACGCTTGCGCTCGCCGCGGAGCTGGTCGGGATGAGCGCCCGGCTGCTGTCCATGGCGACCGGCCGCGTGAAGTCGCGCCAGGCGTACGGTGCGCCGCTGGCAGCACTGCAGGGCGTGCAGCTGCGCGCGGCAGATCTGTATCTCGGTTTCGTGGCCGCGCGCGACGCTGTCGCCGAAGCAGCGTCGCTGCTGGCGCCGGAGCAGGGGCCGCTGGGTTCGCCGCACGTGCTTGCGACGATCGCGGCGGCCAAGGTCACCGCGACGGAATCCGCCCTCGCGATTGCGGCCGGCGCACACCAGCTCTGCGGCGGCTGGGGACTGCTCGACGCCGCCGGGCTGCACCACTTCACGCGCGCGATCAAAGCGGCGGAAAGCCAGCTGGGATCACCGCGGTATCACCGCGCAGCCATTGCCGAGTACCTCAAGGCCTGACCCTCAGCAACTGTTGATCATATATACAAACTAGGATCAGCAGCGACCTGCTGTCGGGTCGCCGGTGCCGCGGGTGCACGATGATCCTGCAGCGTTCCTGCAGCGTTCGAGCGAGGAGGCCTCATGAGTGCCCTGCCTGCCGATGACATGATTCTCATCAGTGTCGATGACCACATCTGCGAGCCCGCGGACATGTTCGAAAACCATGTTCCGGCGCGCTGGCTCGAGCAGGCGCCACGGGTCGTCGAGGAGGCCGGCGGGGTCCAGCAGTGGTACTACGGGAACGTCCGGGGCCGCAATCTCGGGCTGAACGCGGTGGCGGGCAAGCCGCGCGAGTTCTTCAACATCGACGCCTCGCGCTACGACCAGATGCGCCCCGGCTGCTACGACGTTCACGAGCGAGTGCGCGACATGAGCGCGGGTGGTCAGCTCGCCGGCCTGAACTTCCCCAACTTCACCGGCTTCTCCGGTCAGGTGCTGAACCAGGGACCTGACCGAGACCTGAACCTGGTCATGATCCAGGCCTACAACGACTGGCACGTCGACGAGTGGTGCGGTGCCTACCCCGACCGCTTCATCCCGTGCGGCATCCTGCCGCTGTTCGACGTCGAGCTTGCCGCCAAGGAGCTGCGCCGGCTCGCCGCCAAGGGCTGCCACGCCGTGACGTTCTCGGAGAACCCGGAAGCGCTGGCGATGGCATCCATCAACACGCGTTACTGGGATCCGCTGTACGAGGCGGCCGTCGACACCGGCACCGTCCTGTGCCTGCACGTCGGTAGCGCGTCACGCTCGTCGGCCGCGATGACCAGTAGCGACGCGCCGGCCAGCGTGGCGATGAACCTCTCGCCCATCATGTCGACGTTCTCGATGGTCGAGCTGATCTGGGCTGACCTGTGGGAGCGTTTCCCGTCGCTGCGCTTCTCGCTGACCGAAGGCGACATCGGCTGGATCCCGTACTTCCTGTGGCGCGCTGAGCACACGTACAAGCGGCACGGCGGCTGGACCCAGGCCTCGTTCCCGAAGGGCTACAGCGGGCCGAGTGACGTCTTCCTCCGGCACTTCCTGTGCTGCTTCATCGGCGAGGACATCGGCGTGCGGCTGCTGGACAAGTTCAACACCGACAACATCTGCTGGGAGTCGGACTTCCCGCATTCCGACAGCAACTGGCCGCACGCCCCGGAGGAGCTCAGCGAGCTCTTCGCGGTCAACAACGTCGACCCGTCCGTCGCCAACAAGATCACCCATGAGAACGCGATGCGGCACTACCAGTTCGACCCTGTCACGACGCGCAGTCGCGACCGGTGCACCGCCGCCGCGTTGCGTGCCGAAGCGCCGGACGTCGACGTGGTCACCCGGGTCGGCCGCGCCGCCGACGACAGCGATCTGGACAAGTGGCGCGCCATGACGCAGCGGGCCCGAGTCCCGGCCGACAGGTAGCACTTCGGCCATGGATCTGGGACTTTCGGGTGCCACCGCTCTGGTGCAGGGCGGCACCCAGGGGATGGGGCGCGCCGCCGCGGAATGCTTCGCCGCTGACGGGGCGAAGGTCGCTGTCCTGGCACGCACCCAGGCGGACCTCGATGCGACGGTGGCGCGGTTGCTCGAACTCGGAGCGCCCGAAGCCTTCGGGCTGCGCGCCGACATCACCGACAACGCCCAAGTGGTCGCGGCGTTCGAGACGCTCGCCGCGCGCTGGCCGTCGCTGAACATCTTGGTCAACGCGACCGGGCCGACGGCGACCGGAAGCTTCGACCAGCTGAGCGACGACGACTGGCTCTCCGCCTTCGACATCGGCGCGATGGGCATGATCCGCTGCATCCGCGCCGCGCTGCCGCTGATGCGCTCCGCCGGCTGGGCACGCATCGTCAACCTGTCGGCGCACTCCACGAAGCGGCAGAGTCCCGGCCTCATCGCCTACACCGCCGCCAAGGCTGTCGTCACCAGCGTCACCAAGAACCTCGCGCAGTATCTCGCCGAGGACGAGATCCTCGTGAACACCGTGTCCCCGGGCAGTTTCGCGACCGAGTCGCTGAAGGGTTGGGCGCGCGGGGTCGACATCGATCCCGACGACCTGTACGCGGTGATGGACGGGATCAACAAGCATTTCGGCCATCCGGCTCACCTGCCACGGGCGGGTGACCCGGCGGAAATCGGTGCCGTCATCGCGTTCGTGGCCTCGCCGCGCAACACGTACATGACGGGCGCAAACATCAATGTCGACGGGGGGTCGGACTTCTGCTGACCAATGCATCTGCCGGGCGACGCCCGTGCATCGTGGGTGTGCACAACACGCGTCAGGCCCGGCGCCTTTCAGGCGAGACGTCCAGATCGCTGAACGTTGCCGCCACGCAGGCAGCGCTCGCCGACGCCGGCCTCACGCTCGAAGACGTCGACGGGGTCAGCGCGGGCGCCGAAGGCAATCCGCTGATCTACGACTTCCGGCTGGGTCCCGCCTGGATGGGCATGCAGTTCGGCGTCAACATGGTTCTCGAAGCTGCTTCGGCGATTGCTGCCGGGCTGGCCGACGTGGTCCTGCTCGTGACGTCGGAAGCCGGCGTCTACACCGAGCGGGAGTCGACCGCCCCGTGGACCCGGCCGGGCCACGAATTCGTCATTCCCTGGGGGCTTTTCACCGCGGCCGAGTTCGCGCTGGTGGCCCGCCGCCACATGCACATGTACGGCACGACGCCCGAGCAGCTGGCCCGCGTCGCGGCGGTGATTCGCAACAACGGCCACGCCAATCCCGAGGCGGTCTACTCCGGACGTGGACCGTTCACGCCCGACGACATTCTGGCCTCCCGGATGGTCGCCGACCCGTTCCACATCCTCGACTGCTCGACGACCAGTGAGGGCGGCTGCGCGCTGGTGCTGACGACGGAGGAACGAGCCCGCGATCTGCGCAAGCCGCCCGTCGCCGTTCTCGGCGGGGGCACCGAGTACTTCGGACCGGCTTATCGCTATCCGCCGAAGTGGGATCTGGCCGGGCGTTCCGGCGTCCACCCCAACGGCCTGATCGGAAAACGCAGCGCTGACCGGGCGTTCGCGATGGCCGGCCTCACCCGCGACGACGTCGACGTGCTCGAGCTCTACGACCCGTTCTCGTTCGAGATCATCCGTCAGCTGGAGGCGCTGGGATTCTGCGGTCCGGGCGAGGGCGGCGGCTTCGTCGACGACGGTCACATCGACATCACCGGAAGCCATCCGGTCACCACCGACGGAGGCACGATGTCGTTCAGCCACGCGGGCGCGAACGTGCAGATGCTGCAGCGCGTGATCCGCGGGGTGCAGCAGGTGCGGGGGGAATGCGTGAGCGCACAGGTGCCGGGGGCGCAAACGGCGCTGTGCACGAGCGCTGGCGCCGGGGCGCTCTTCCACATGGTCATGCTGCTCGGCGCGGTGAACTGATGGCCCTGCTGTCGCCGCAGAACGGGCCGCTGCCGGTCGGCGCGCACGGTGCCGACAACGAACCGTTCTGGGAAGGCGCGCTCTCCGGAGAGTTGCGCTACGTGCGCTGCGCGTCGTGCGGCCAGCCGGACTTTCCGGCCGCGCCGCATTGCCGCTTCTGCCTGAAGGATGCGCTGCAATGGCAGGTGAGTGCGGGCCACGGCAGCTTGTACAGCTACACGATCGTCTGGCGTCCGGTCACCCCGGATTTCACGACCCCGTACGCGCCTGCCGTGGTCGATCTCGACGAGGGCTACTCGATGATGACCAACCTCATCGGGCTCGACACTGATGAGATCCGCGTCGACATGAGGCTCACCGTCGTCTTCGAGAAGCTTGCCGGCGGCCTTGCCCTTCCGTACTTCAGGCCGGCGGGCGCCGCGGAGCCGGGCGGTGCCTGAAGCCGAGCTCCCGCTTTCGCATCTGCGGGTGCTGGAGATCGCCGGCGAGATCGCCGGGCCGTACGCGGGAAAGCTCTTTGCCGACGCCGGGGCGGACGTCGTGAAAGTCGAGCCCGCCTCGGGTGATCCGATGCGCCGCTACACCGCAGGGGGTCCGCTGGCCGAAGGCGACTCAGCTCTGTTCGGCTTTCTCAACACGTCCAAGCGCTCCGTCGTCGGCACGGCTGACGACCCCGAGGTTCGCGCGCTGGCGGCAGCGGCGGACGTGGTCATCGTCGATGCAGGAATCTCGGCTGCGACGGTTGCTGACCTGCGTACGGCGCATCCGTCGACCGTCGTCATCGCGATCACGCCCTTCGGACTCACCGGCCCGAGCGTGGGGGAGCCGTCGACCGAGTTCACCCTCCAAGCGCGCTGCGGCTCGACCGGCGGTCGCGGGCTCGCCGACCGCATCCCACTGGCGGCCGGGGGGCGTCTGGGGGAGTGGATCGGCGGCGCCTACGGAGCAGTGGCGGGACTGGCCTATGCCCGCCGCGCTCGCGAGCACGGGATCGGGGAACTCGTCGACGTCTCGCTGCTCGAAGCCATGCTGATCACGATGGGCGGGCTCGGCGTCGTGACGGCGCAGATCATGGGCGCGGGCCAGGGGCGCAGCCTGGAGCTGCCGTCGATCGAGCCGACTGCCGACGGTTACGTCGGTTTCTGCACCATCACTGCCCAGCAGTTCCAGGACTTCCTGGTCATGATCGAGCATCCGGAGTGGCTCGGTGACGCTGACCTGGCGTCTTTCGCGGGCCGCCAGCGTCGCCGAGCGGAGTTCGACGCCGCGGTGCGTGAGTGGACCACGCAACGGACGACCGCGGACATCATCGAGCTGGCGTCGGCCATGCGTATCCCGGTCGCGCCGATCGGATCGCCCGACACCATCACGGCTATCGATCACTTCGTCGAGCGCGGCGTCTTCGTCAGCAACCCGGCGGGTTTCGTGCAGCCCCGTCCGCCGTATCGCATTCATGGCGGGACGGCTCGCGCATTCGCTGCCGCTCCAGGGATCGGCGAGCACACCGACGACGTGTCGTGGGCGCCGCGCGGGACGGCAGAGTTCGCCGCGATGGGCGAGCCGCCCGGTCCCCTGGCCGGCATCCGCATCATGGACCTGACCGCCTTCTGGGCGGGTCCGGCGGGCAGTCTCGTGCTCGCGTCGCTCGGTGCCGACGTGGTGAAGGTCGAAGGCCTGAAACGACCGGATGGCATGCGGTTTGCCGGAGGCAAGCCGCCGACGGTCGACCACTGGTGGGAGACCGGATCGGTCTTTGTGGCCGTCAACCAGAACAAGCGTGACGTCACCCTCGAGCTCGGCACACCGCAGGGGGATGAGCTCGCCCGCCGCTTGCTGGGCTCGTGCGACGTCGTGATGGAGAACTTCTCGCCGCGCGTCATGTCCAATCTCGGGCTGGGCTGGGACACCGTTTCGGCCGTGAACCCGGATGCGCTCATGGTGCGGATGCCCGCTTTCGGGCTCGACGGGCCGTGGCGCGATCGCGTGGGTTTCGCGCAGACCATGGAGCAGGTCAGCGGGATGGCGTGGCTGACCGGCGAATCCGATGGCGCGCCGGTGATCCCGCGCGGCGCGTGCGATCCGATCGCCGGTCTGCATGCGGCGTTCGCGACCATCGTCGGGCTCGAACACCGCCGCCGGACCGGTGCCGGGGCGCTTGTCGAGGTGACGATGGTCGAGGCGGCGCTCAACGTGGCCGCGCAACTGGTAGTCGAGCATTCTGCCTACGGGCGCGTGATGATGCGTGACGGCGACCGCGGGCCGGCCGCCGCTCCGCAGGGTGTCTACCGCACCGCCGGTGATGATTGCTGGGTGGCGATCGCCGCGCCCACAGACGAAACGTGGGCGGTGCTCGCAAACGCGATCGGTGCTCGCGATCTCATTGCGGAGCCGTCGCTGTCGACCGCCGAGGGACGCCGGGCCGACGCCGATCGGATCGATGCCGCCGTCACCGCCTGGACTCGCCAGCGCTCACCTCGCGAGGCCGCTGAAGCACTGCAATTGCTGGGGATTCCGGCCGCCGCCGTGACCCTGTCGGCCGAGCTCTTGCATGATCCGCAATTGCAGGCGCGCGGCTTCTTCGAGGAACTGGTCCACCCATACGTCGGCAAAGCACTCATGCCGGCAATGCCGATCGTGCTGGGCGCCCCCGGTCACCGGTGGCTGCACAGTGCCGCACCCACGCTCGGCCAGCACAACGCCGAGATTCTCCGTGACGTGCTCGGCGTCGACGCGGCGACTCAGGCCGATCTCGAAGCGGCCCGCGTCATCGGCACCCGTCCCGCCGGCCTGTAGCGCGTTCTCGGCTAGTCAGCTGCCGATTTGAGCGCCTTTGCCAGTCTTTGGGCGCGGTCAGCGTTCATGACGAAGTGCAGCAGCTCCTCTGCCTCCCCTTCATGTCCTTTCGCTTGCGCGTATTCGGTGCCGAGGGCGAGTGATCCGAGCGCGAGCAGCACGAGTTGCTGGCCATCGGGTGCGGTTCCGGCTCCCACCTGCCAGTCGACGACAAAACGGGTCGAGGTGTCGCTGAGTTGCCGCTGGTTCGGCTGCTCGGTCATGCACGCAGGATGGCGCGGGCGAGCGACTTGGGCAAGGTCACCGGACCTCGAGATCCGTCGAGGCGGCCTGCACCCGCTGTCGGCCGCGTCTCGCAAGCGCCTGGGCCGCATCGGCCGAACGGTCGAGGACACGGCCGATCTCCTCGAAGCTCATGGCGAACATGTCGTGCAACACGAACGCGAGACGCTCGTCAGGCGTGAGAGTCTCGAGCACGACGAGCAACGCCAGCCCCACCGAATCGGCAAGGCCTGCGAGCCCGTCACCTTCGCTCATCCGTCACCTTCCTCACCGCCGCCAGGCGTCAATCAGCAGACGAAGCAGATCGGGCGGATGTAACACGACGTCGCGAAGGTCGCGGTGCAGGCTGCTCGAGGTGGGCCTGGGCGGCGTCGCGAATGGCGCCGGCGACGCGGTCGAGCGACGGTGAGCGCAGCTTCCACTGCTGCCAATACAGCGGAATGCGAATCGAGCCGCCTGCATCGAGGTCGACCAATTCGCCCTTCCTCTCGTGCTCCTCGGCTTGCACCACCGGCACCATTCCCCAGCCGAATCCGAGCCGGACGGCCGACAGGAAGTCGGCCGTCGACGGGACATAGTGCGCCGGGGGATTGAGTCGCTTACGGGTGCGCCGGCGCAGATACCGGTGCTGCAGATCGTCCTTGCGGTCGAACACGACGACGGGTGCCATGGCGAATGCTGCGGTGCCGGCGCCGCCGGAGAACCAGCGCTCGGCGTACCCGGGCGAGGCCATGCAGCGATATCGCACGCTTCCCAATGGGGTGGATGAGCAGCCCGGAACCGGCTGGGCGTCGGCGGTGATCGCTGCCATGGCGGTGCCATCGCGCAGCAGTGCGCTCGTGTGAGCCTGGTCTTCGCGCTGGATGTCGAAGCACAGCGAGCCGGCGAGCGGCGCGAGAGCCTCCAGCACCCACATCGCGAGCGAATCCGCATTGATGGCAAGGGGAATCGTCACCGGACGCGGCGGCCCAGCCGTCGCGAGGTCGGATGGGTCAGCCTGCTCGGACGAGCCGAGCTCTCCGGCGGCGTCAGCGGTCAGTAGCGCCACCTGTCGCGCAAGGCGCAGCACGGGCTGGCCCGACGCCGTCACGCGGACCGGCTTGCTGCGCACCAGTAGGACCCGCCCCGCCGCAAGTTCGAGAGCCTTCAAGCGCTGGCTCACCGCCGACGGCGTGATGTGCAGCGCCCGGCCCGCACCCTCAAGCGTGCCTTCCGAGACCGCGGCACTCAGCGCGGCAAGCTGGGAGAGCTCAAAATCCATATTAAGGAATGCTAATGCACAGTCAGAAAGATGAGCTGGTCTGAATACGGTCGGATGCTTACGTTCGATACGTGCCGTGGTCGTCTTCCTTTGCCGCAGCGGTCTCGGGTCTTGGTCTCGGGCTGTCGCTGATCGTCGTGATCGGAGCGCAGAACGCCTTCGTGCTGCGACAGGGGCTGAGCGGCCAGCACATCCGGCTGGTGGCGGGACTGTGCACCGCCTCGGACGCGGTGCTCATCGCGGCCGGCGTGCTCGGTGCCGGCGCGGTGCTGACCCGGCTGCCCACCGTCCTGACAGCGGTGCGGATCGCCGGAGGCGCCTTTCTGATCAGCTACGGATATATGGCGGCGCGGCGCGCGCGCCGGCCCGCCGTGCTGCTGGCTGACAGCCCGCGAAGGAGCGCCGGTGCCTCGAGCACGGCTGCGACCTGCCTGGCGCTGACCTGGCTCAACCCTCACGTCTACCTCGACACCGTGGTCCTGCTCGGTGCCATCGCCAACACCCACCACGGCCAGCGCTGGCCATTCGCCGCGGGAGCAGCGCTCGCCAGCGCAGCCTGGTTCTTCGGCCTCGGCTACGGCGCGCGGTTGCTACGACCGGTCTTCGCGCGTCCCGTCGCCTGGCGCATCCTCGACACCGGGATCGCTGCGGTGATGCTGACCTTGGGAGCGCTGCTGATCGCCAGCGCCTGACCGGTCAGGGTTTGCCCGCGCCTGGAACGTCGACGGGAATCGCGACGATTTTCGCGCTGCGCCGCTCCACCGCGCCCTCGCGTCGCCAGTCATCGCTGACGCACGCGAGCAGTGTCCGGCGATCCGATCCGCCGAGGGCGGCGGCCACCACGACGGCGCCACCGAACTCGATGGTCTGCGTGATCACCCCGCCGGCGAGGACGCGGATGAGCCGCTTGCCGATCGGGTCGGCGACCCAGACGGCGCCCTCGCTGTCGAGGCAGATCCCGTCAGGCGGGGAGATGCTCAGGCCCTCGGCGGGCGGCAGATCGGCGAAGATGCGCTGGTTCGAGAGCGTGCCGTCGGCGGCGACGTCGAATGCCGTGACCCGCCCGCGGCTGCTTTCCCCGACGTACAAGGTCTTTTCATCCGGGGTGAGGATGTGCCCGTTGGGCGAGCCGAGCTCGTCTGCTGCGCAGCTCATGGTGCCATCCGGGGTCACCATGAGGGTCTGGCCGGGAACGCTGTGGTCGGGATGCTCGGAGAAGATCCGGCTGCCCATGTCACCGATGTAGGCGGTGCCGTCGTCACGCACGATCATGTCGTTCAGCGACCCGCGGGCGAGCTGCGAGAAGTCGGCGTGCACGGTCACGTTGCCGGCGGCGTCGACCTTGCGCAGCTGCTGAGTCTCCATCGCGACCACAAGCAGCGAACCATCCGCCAGCCAGCCGAGTCCGGAGGGGGAGTCGTCGTCGAATGCGGCGACGATCGTGTCGCTCTTCACCCCGAGAGCCGGGCCACTCTCGTCGAGCGTCACCCGGTGGACTTGTCGGCCGTGGATGTCGCTGAACCAGAACTCGCCGTCGTGCCAGCGCGGACCCTCACCGAAGACCAGACCATCGATCAGCACCTGTTGTTTCGCGCTCACAGCCGGCCTCCACGAGGTTGCTCGATCCCATGTCCGTTGATACACCTCCGGTGCGCCTGGGAGCGGCCCCGGCCTGCTAGGGAAGCGGCGGGCTTGCGATGCTGTTGGATAGCCGTTGGTAAGAGAAAACCAACTACAGATCAGTCTGCGAGGGTCACGCATGTCCGTTTCCGCCGGCGACAAGGTTCCCGATGTCGAGGTCCGCACGATGGGCGAGCAAGGACCGGTCGCCGTGCGTACCGGCGAGGTGCTGGGCAAGGGCAAGGTCGTGCTCTTCGCCGTGCCGGGTGCGTTCACGCCCGGCTGCTCCCGCATTCACCTGCCCGGATTCGTCGAGCACGCCAAAGAGGTCACCGACAAGGGCGTCGACACCATCGCCTGCATTGCTGTCAACGACGCGTTCGTGATGGACGCGTGGGGCAAGGACCAGCAGGTCGGCGATTCGATCGTGATGCTGGCCGACGGCAACGGCGAGTTCACCAAGGCCATGGGCCTGGAGATGGACGGATCCGGCTTCGGCCTGGGCAAGCGCTCGCAGCGCTACGCCGCGATCATCGACAACGGCGTCATTACCAACCTGGATGTCGAGCCCAGCGGCGGGGTGGACGTCAGTTCCTGCTCGGCGGTCCTGACCCGCCTGTAGTTCGCTCAGCCGCGGCGCGGCGCGGGAAAGGTGCCCGAGTCGAGCTCGTAGTGCACGCGCTCGACGACGACACCGTGCCTGGCGGCGGCCATCGCGTACGCCAGCTCGAACGGGAGACCGTCGATCACTTCGGCCTGGTCGAAGTGCTCGATCACATGCACCTCGTACGTGGAGTACACGGGCGCCTCCTGGAGATTGCGGTTCGACATTTGCCTGCATCTCCAGGTTCGGCCGCTTCCGGCGGCGGGGCCATGGGCCGGGCCGGCTGTTCTTGAGGGCCCAAGGTCCCGCCGGGCCACCCCGCGGCGGTAGCGTCCCCATGTGACGGATTTTCCGGTGCGCCGTGTCGTGACGGGCTTCGCCTCCGACGGCAGTCCAGCGTTTCTGTCCGACGGGGTTCCGCCGGAGACCGTGGGCTCGCCCGCGGGACACGGGGTCTCGGAGCTGCTGTGGCTGCACGAGCCGGCGGCCCGCGCGGCGGACGGGGGAGAGCCGCCGCCCGGTGCGCGGGGGATGTTCCCGTCGCGCGGCGGCCTGGCCGGCCGGCTCATCCGCTTTCCCGGTTTCCCCGCGGGCACGCCGGTCGATGACACCTGGCTGCGCGTGCCTTACGAGGATCCGGCCCTTCCCGGCTGGCATCGCAGCGAGACCCTGGACCTGATGGTGATTGTCGAGGGTGATCTCGTGCTCGATCTCGACGACGGCGAGCACCCGCTCGGAGCGGGCGCGGCCGTCGTGCAACGCGGTTCGTTCCATCGCTGGCGGGTGGTCGGTGAGCAGCCGTGCACCTTCCTGTCGGTGCTGATCTCGCCGGATGCGGCTGCCAAGCCGCCGCCTGCAGCTATGACGTCCCCGGAGGAGGCGGCCCTTCCGCGTGATCCCGATGCCCGGCCCTTGCGCCTCGTGACGGGAGTCGATGTGGAGGGGCGCTCCGGCGTCGCTGCGCTCGGCGGTCCGGGCATCGCGATCGCACCGGCCGGCCCCGGCGGGGTTGGTCTGTACGACTTCTGGCAGACCGGCGGTCCGGTGGCGAGCGTCAGCCAGGGCGGCGACGCGCCCGCGCCATGGCAACTCGAGCCCGCCGGCCGCGGAATCGCCTTCCGCCGCGTCGATTTCGGGGTCGGCCACGATCCTGGCAGCGCGGGCTGGCATACCACCGAGACGATCGACATCGACATCGTGCTCGGCGGCGCGCTCGAGCTTGCGCTGGACGAGAACGGTCCCGCGACGACGCTTGGCAAGGGAGACGTCGTGATCCAGCGGGCGACTCCGCACCGCTGGCGTCCGGTCGGCGACGAGCCGGCGATCCTCGTTTCCGTGATGATCGGCCTTCCCGGATCCGGATGAGCCAGTCGCGCGAGCATCTTGTGCAACGCGGCCGGGTCGTGGGTCGCGTCGCGGATCATCTGGTTCCGCTGCATCCCGACGATGCACTATGCATCATGGTGCAAGCCGAATCTTCAGCATTCGCAGCAGAATTTGCTGCTGACGTGGCCGCTGCTGCACGGCTGCGGGGGCGGCAGCTGCTGGTGGACGCCAGCCGGACAGGTGATGCGATCGCCGACGGCTGGGACGAGGTCATCGTGCTGCGTGCCGCTGGCGATGCGGCAGCGGCTCTCGCCACGATCGTGGTTTCCCTGACCGCTGCCGGGCGCCTGGCTCTGGAGCGGATCGGGCCTTCCGAGACGCCCGTGCATCTCTTCTCCTACGGCACGTTGCAGCAGGAGGAGGTGCAACGGTCGAACTTCGGCCGGACGCTGGAGGGAAGCCCCGACGTCCTCACCGGGCATCGCACGGACTGGGTTCAGATCACCGATCCTGACGTCATCGCTGCGAGCGGCAGCGCCCGCCACCCGATCGTCCGCCCCACGGGCGAGCCGTCGGACTCGGTTGCCGGCACGCTCTTCACGATCACACCGACCGAGCTTGCCGCGGCTGACACGTACGAGGTCGACGACTACCGGCGTTTCCCGGTGGAGCTGCTGTCCGGCAAGCGAGCGTGGGTTTATCTCGCTGCCGATTTTGCTGCTTCCGTCGCAGAATGAGCCGGTGAGGTTCCGTCATGCAGCCCTTGCTGCGGTGTTGACGCCGGTCGTTGCCGGCCTGGCAGCGTGTTCGGGCTCGTCGCATCCGGCTGCGGCCTCGTCGCCAAGGCCCGCGGCGACACCGTCGCTCACCTTGAAGCTTCCGGCCAGTGATGCGCGCGAGGTGCTGCTCCCGGCGAGCGACGGGGGCATCGACGGGAACCTGCGGCTCACACCTCTCGGCGTCGAGTGCGGCATCACGTACCAGATCGGCACCCACGCCGAGATCGACTACTCCGGGCAGCTGTGCCGTCTGCATCTCGCGGTGCAGAACCTCGACAAGTCCGTGCACGCATTCGACACGGCGGCGCAGCGCCTGGTCGATCGTGACGGCCTTTCCAAGCCGCCGGATTACCAGGCGATGGACGTTGCGCGGCAGCTGAATCCGGTGCAGCTCGGCGGCAACGACACGGCGGTGGTCACGCTGTACTTCTCGCTGGCGAAAGGGAAGGTGCCGAAGCAGATCGAGCTGCACGGCGATCACGACCCCACGGGCATCGGCACGACCGTGACGGCGCCCCACGCGACGCACGGGGTGGTCCTCGTGATCCCGCGCCAGGCGCTGTACAAACCCAATCCGATCTGAGGCGTACACGTCGTTGAACATGCTTCGCAGATCCGCCAGTTCCTCACAAGCTCAGGCGTCACGGTGCAACCGTTGCCCGGCGACCAGGGCTACCGAGGAGCTATCCCAACCGAGCCGCTTGACCCCCCGTAGTTACCACTACAGCAATACGTGGGGTCGATGGCAGCACAAGTGGTCGGCCATACCAGCCGAACTCAACGCCGGGCCTAGTCGGCCGTGGACCGCCTGGTAACGGCATTTCTGCGCGCTTGATGGAACCGAAGTGGCTCGCAATGGACTCTTATGCGTATGGACCGGGAGTCAGAGTTCCGCGACTTCGTCGGCGCTCGTGGTGCGGATCTGTTGCGCTCGGCGTATGCGCTCACCCGTGACCATGGCCATGCCGAGGATCTGGTCCAGAACACACTGGTGCGCCTCTACGTGTCATGGGAGCGGGTGTCGAGGGCGGATAACCCGGTGGCATACGCGCGGCGGGTGTTGTTCAACTCGTTCGCGCGCGAGCGCCGGCGGCACAGCGTCGCGGAACTACCCGGCAGCATGGTTGGGGCCTTGGCGGCTCCTTCTGGCGCTGAAGACCTCGATGACCGAGACGTGCTCGATCGTGCGCTCGACGACCTTCCAGCCGCCATGAGGGCCGTTCTGGTGCTGCGCTACTACGAGGATCTCACCGTCGAACAGGCCGCAGCACTGCTGGAGTGCTCTGTCGGCACGGTCAAGAGCCGGACTGCCAGGGCTCTAGAACGACTGCGTTTGTCGCCCCATCTGGATGCTCACGAAGGACAGGGATCATGAACACCACCGACCTCGAACAGGTCTTTCAGCATCGGGCAGATCAGGCGGCGAGCGTCGTGCTGGACGTTGATGCGCTGGTGCGACGAGGAAACGGAGTCCGCCGTCGCCGGATGGCTGCGACGGCGGTTGGTGTGGTCGTTGCTGTAGCCGCGGCGATCGTGCTTCCAATATCGCTGACGTGGACGACCGGATCTTCAGCCACCGTTACCACGACCGCATCGCCGTCGGCACCGGTCACCTCGGAACCGCAACCGACCCCCCAAATGACACAGTTCCCGTGCGCCGGCCCGTTCTTAGTCGAGTGCGGCAGCTTCCCGATCCCTACCGCCTTCGCCAAGGCTGTCACCAAAGCGATCGTGGATTACAACGGGCTCGTGTATTCCGCGCAGTTCGTCGACGCTGACGCGGCGAAGGTCGCTGAGCATTTCGGGCTGAACGTTACGACCATGCCTGCGCACGTGTATCTGATCCAGTTGCATGGGCAATTTACCTGGACGGGGATGGCCCGCCCGGCAGCCAACCCGGCAGGTACACCTATCTGGTCGCCGCCGTGGCGTCCTCGCCGGCCGGGCCAGGGGACACACCGTTCTTCTACTCGGCAAGCAACCACGCGACCGACCTTGCCCAGTTTGGGACGCCCTTCTAGAGAAGCGCCCGGTAGTAGCACTTACCGCTCGTACCGAGCGGATGCCCAGATCTCCTCGAACTCGGCTTGGGACAGCGGGTGAGTGGCAAACTCATCCTGCGCGTCGATGAACTCCAGCGACGGCATCGGCTCCCAGGCGAGGCCGGTCTCGCCGTCTGGGTGCTCGATATCTGCGCGCAGACGGACCCCATAAGGGAACTCTTCGACCTTCCGAGTCTCTGTCCGATCCTCGGCCAGCTCGTACCACATGTGAACGGGGTCGTCCTTGTAGCCGTGGTGCCATACGGCTCCAAAGTATGAGGGCACGACGCACGATAGTGCCGGCGACATCGCTGACGAGAAGCGCGCGGGAACGTCTGCGCGTTTAGATGGACCACCACGACGGTTAGTAGGAGCGCGCTCACGCCCGCAGAAGCGCGCTGTGTCCCGCTTTTGGGTGGCCGACTCGATCGAAGTGCCCCCAACAGCCACTGGGGAGAATGGCCGCCAAGTAGGTGTGCGTGAGAGTGCCGGGCACGCCACCGCGGGCAGGTTCGTCATTTCCAACCAGGCGTTCGTCCCGCTTGGTTGATCCAGCCGAGGACTTCCGGCTGAGTCACCTCGGCCTCGACCGTGATCTTGATATAGCGGGTATCACCGGTGTTGCCGAGCGGAGGTGCGGGATCGAAGTTCGCTCCGCCAAGGAAGAGGACGTTGACGGAGACGTCGTAGGGCGCGATTTCGATGAGCCACCCCAGCTCGGGCAGACCGTAGAACGCCCTTTTGTACTTCACGGCGTAGTTCAGGCGGGGGATCGCCGCTCGAATCACCTCGTCTAGCCTGCGCAGAATCGGCTGAAGATCCGGCATCTGGCGCCCAAACCAGTCCTCGATTTCCGAGTGATCCGTTGCGGGCTCGGGTGGCTTGCGTCGCGGGTTCCCTTTCAGCTCCTTTGGCACCCGCTGACCCTATGCCCGATGCCAGCGCCTCCTGGCGCGGACGCTATGCCTGGCGTTCCGCGGACTCGGAACTGACCAACCATCGGCATGAGCGTGCATCCATGATCCGCCCGGTAGCCGGTTATCGCGCGGCCCGGCTCGTGCACCTGCAGGCGCAACTTGTGCTGCCATCGGCCCCAGGCGTTGCCGTACTGGCGTAGTTACGGCCGCTCGTGGCGACTTTCGGGCCGCGATCAGCTCGTCCCACGGGAGCCGCCTCCGGCCAAGCCGGCGGCTTGCAGAACTTCGGAATCGCCTGTGGATAACGCGCTGAGCTGGCCATCTCGGTGCTAGAGTCGAACACATGGTCGAAGTCGGGTTCGCGGAGAAAGCAGCACAAGCTCATGCGCTGCTCGGCGAACTCGCCGCCGCGGTCACCGCCGACACCTCCGGGGTTTTGGCAGCCGAAGTCCTGCCCGAGATCCTGGGTGCGGTCCGTCAGGGTGAGCTTTTGACGTGCCGGCTGATCGAACGGGTCGACCGCACCGGCGCCTTCACCGCCGACGGCGCCGCATCGACATCCCAGTACGTGAAGAACCTGTCCGGCGAGAGTGGGGCCTGGGCGGGCAGACGGGTCCGGCTCGGCCGGGCTTTGCGGACACCATGCCGGTCACCGCGAAGACGTGGCAGGCCGGGCAGCTCGGGATGGATCATGCCCAGGTCATCGCGAATACGATCCGCGGCCTGGGCTACGACCTGGCATTGGACCTGGAAGGGTTCCTCGCCGACCATGCCGCCGGGCTGACGGTCGAACAGCTCAAAACGTTGGCCGCCGAACTGCTCGCCGCCGCCGCCCCCGAGCACTCCGACGAACAAGCCGCCCGCAAACGGGCGGCGCAGCATCTGAACCTGTCCGAAACGATCGGCGGGATGTGGCGCCTGGACGGCTGGCTCGACCCGGAAGCCGGCCTGATCGTCTCGACCGCGCTGGCCGCATTCACCCGCAAACCCGATCCCGACAGTGACGTGATGACCGAATCCCCCGGCCACCGCCGCGCCGAAGCCCTCGTGCAGATGGCTCGGCACGCGACTGCTCATGCCGAGGAGTGCAACGGCCAGAGCCCCGGCCGGCACACCCTCATCTTCGGCATGTCGCATGAGAGCCTCGCCGACGGGATCGGGGTCGGCGGCACCCCGGAAGGCCAACGCCTCCCCGCCGCGGCGATCCGGCGGATGGCCTGCGATGCCAACATCATCCCCGCCGTCTACAACAGCCAGTCCCAGATCCTCGACTACGGCCGCTCCACCCGCTCCACCCCACCCGGACTCCGCAGGTTCATCGTCGCAAGAGACGGCGGCTGCACCTTCCACGCCTGTGACCGGCCCGCGTCCTGGAGCGAAGTCCACCACAAAGACCACTGGGTGCACCTCGGACCCACCAACGCCGACAAGCTGCTGCTGCTCTGCCTTCACCATCATCACAAATGCCATGAAGGCGGCTGGACCATCACCATCGGCACCGACAAAGACCGCACCCCCTGGTTTCACCCACCCGACGGACGGCCCCCGCTGAAAGGCCAACGCCGCCCGCTGTTCCGCCCCGCCACCCAGGCACCCCGACGCACCTAGGACTCAGTACGGGAGGTCCTCCGGCAGCACGCCCCGGTAGTCGGGATCCGGTGTCACGGGGAACTGCACCGCGTCGACCGTGGCGAGGCCGAGCAGTAATGCCTTGGCGATGCGATGCATGCCGTCCATCACCCGGCCCTCAGCCGCCAGAATCACCGGAAAGGACAGGTCGGCAGCCTGCATCAGCCGGGCATGTTCCACCACCGATCGAACCGTTGGACTCTGGCCGTCCTTGAACCAGTAGGCGGTGTCCAACTCGGTGAGGGCCGACAGCGGGATCTTGACGACAGGTAAGTCGGCCGACATTGCGATGAGCCTGTCGACGTCCCAGGCGTCGAGTCCTTCGGGCCCGGGCCAGAAGTTGTATTGCTTGCGCATCGCGACCAGTGTGCTCCGCGGGCAGGACTCCGCGCGGCGAATAGGGTTCGAGCCATGCCAGAGGCCAGCGATGCGCCGGTGTGGGAGACATTGGCTGAGTCGGGCGGGATGATCAGCCGCATCGCGGTCGTTCCGCGCGGCGGCCTGTACATGGTGAACGTGCCTTCGCGGATGCTGGGTTTGAGCGGTAGCGAGGTGCACGACACCGCAGAGACGATGCGGCGGGCCAAAGACATCTTGCTGGACCTCGGCGCGTGATCGTCGCTGGCCCGATTCTTCAAGGATTGCAGCCCTATCCGGACAGGTGGTGACGCACCGCGGCGGATATCCCGATGGCAGCTGAGGAGGCACACGCGTGAGTACGAGTGAGGCGGCGGTGAATGAGGGCCGGCTGCTGGCCGGCAAGGTGGCCATCGTCACCGGTGCCGGCCCCGGAATGGGCCGCAGCATCGCGTTGCGCTTTGCGGCGCACGGCGCCCGGGTCGTCGTCGGGGCACGACAGCGGAACCGGCTGGAGGATCTGGTCGACGAGATCCGCCTCACCGGCGGCGAAGCCCACGCTGTCGCGTGCGACATCGCCGACCCGGCTGCTTGCCAGGCGATCGTCGCCGAGGCCGCCGAGCGCTACGGAGGGCTCGACGTCGTGGTGCAGAACGGCCATCACGAGGGCGACTGGAGCCCGGCTGAGAGTGCCGATCCCCACGAGTGGCGCCGCATCATGGACATCAACTTCTTCGGCGCGCTGCAACTCGTGCAGGCCGCCGTCCCGGTGATGCAGGGCGGCGGCGGGGGAGCGATCGTGCTCGTGAACTCCGGTGCCGCAGTGCGATTCCCCGCCAACATGGGCGCCTACTCGACGTCGAAAGCGGCACTCGCCGCGCTCACCCGCACGCTCGGGCTGGAGCTCGGACCCAAGCAGATCCGGGTGAACGGCATCTTCCTCGGACCCGTCGCGGGCGACAACCTCTTCCGGCTCGGGCAGGGCGCAGCCGACGCGTCAGGCCAGACGCTCGAGCAGTGGATCGAGACGAAGTCGACCGAGATCCCGCTGGGACACCTCCCGACCCCGGACGAATGTGCCGGTTCGGTGCTCTTCCTCTGCTCGCCGCTGTCGGCGCCGGTGACCGGTCAGCACCTCGCCGTCAACGGAGGCCAGTGGCTGTCATAACCCCGTTACCAAACAAGGGGAGTGGCGGGTCGCACCAGGCCCGGTGGGCGTACCAGCGGAAGGTCGAGATGCGTCTTGATGCCCGGCGAGGCGGCTACGACGGCGGGGATGGCGTTGATGGCGTTCATCGCGGTCCAGATGCGTCCCCAGTAGCCCTCGTCACCGGTCGGATGCTTCGACGTCGGCTCGAACTCCAGCTTCATCGACGGCACCCCGTCGATCATCACCGCGTACTTCACGGTGCCGTAGCCCCAGTTCGGGTCGAGGTCGTCGTCCATCTTCCAGAAGCTGCGGAAGACGATGACGGGTCTGCCGCCGGACCAGGTGATCCATTCGTGACGCATGCCGCCGACGGTGCCTTGGGGAATGTGCCCGCTGCGCACGTCGAGGTCGCGTTTGGCGATGGCCACGTCGAACTCGGTCGTCATCTCGTCGACCGGTACGCCGAGCCCGTCCGCGAGCAGCAGCATGGACTCGCGGAAGATCGTCTCCATCGTGCGGATCAGGGGGCTGTGGTCGGCGCGGGCCTCATCGGGATCGCGCCCGAAGCCGAGGCCTTCGAAGTTCATCTTGTGTGACGGATGCGGCGCGAGGTCGGCGACTTCCTGCACGGTGACCTTGTCGATGCGGGTGCAGAGCCGCGAGACGACCATGGGCAGCAGGTCGCCGGAGAAGCCGGGGTGGATGCCGGCACCGAAGAGGGTCGAGCCGCCGTCCGCGCACGCTTGCGCCAGCTCGTCCTGAACCGATTGCTCCAGACCTTTGGGGTAGACGAACCCGACGGGGGTCACGACGTCCTTGCCCGACCGCAGGATCCGGGCGAGGTCGGGGATGTCGGCGTACAGCGGCGCGTAATTCACCACGTCGGCCTCCAGGGCGACGATCTCGTCGACGCTGCGGGTCGCCCGCACTCCGAGGGGTGGGATGCCGGCGAGCTCGCCCGCATCACGACCGTCCTTCTCCGCGCTGGTGACGAGCACTCCGACGAGGTCGAACCGGGGGTTGTCGGCGAAGTGGCGGATCGAGATCTGCCCGATCGAACCGGTCGCCCACTGGATGACGCGATAGCTGCCGTCGCTCACGAATTCCTCCCGGCGGCTGGATCAAATATTCACTTGTTGTATCGCGCCGGTGGAGTGCGCAGCCCGTCGAGGTGGATCGGACCGCTGCGGTCGCGCAGCGCGGGGACGCTGGCTCCGCTGCGCAAACCGACGATCTCCGCCGCGATGGACAGCGCGATCTCGCCCGGCGTGCGGGCACCGATGTCGAGCCCGGCCGGTCCGTGGATGGACGCGATCGCATCGTCCGTAACCCCGCGGTCCCGCAGCCATCCTGCCCGCGCCTGTTGCGTCCGGCGCGAGCCCAATGCGCCGACGTAGCCGGGCGCCGTTTCCAAGGCGGCTGCCAGGACGGGACCGTCGACATCGCGGTCGTGCGTCAGGACCACGAGAGCGTCGGCGCTGCCGAGCCCGCGAACGGCGGCCACAGCGGCGTCGACTCCGGAGACGACCTCGGGCTCCCATTCCAGCAGCCGGGCGACACCCTCCAGCGCCGCCGCGAGCAAACCGTCGCCGATCACGAGCAACCGGCTGGTCGGCCAGAGGGCCGTCACCAGGCTCTCGCCCCCGGTGGCAACGCTCATCACCGTCGCGGCGCAGACGCCTCGCCCGAACCACCGCACCGCCTGCGGGTCAGGCGCCTGTGACGGGTCCTCGTGCGAAGCGAGCGTGCGGCGGCTGAACCAGGTCGTCGCGCCAACCGAGGGACCGTCCAGAGCCGTGACGAGGCAGACGGCTTCGCGGTCGGCCAGCGCCTCCCACACGCCCTCCGGGATGTCACGAGCCGGCTGCAGCAGCACCCGCGCCTGACCGCCGCACGACAGTCCCGCGGCCACGGCTTCGTCGTCGCCGATGCGGATGTCACGGACCGTCGCCGGCACGTCATCGGACAGCGCAGCGGCCAGCAGCGGCTCGAGCGCGTTCGCGGCGGCGCCCCCCAGCACGTGACCCACGGCGGCCGTTCGCCCTTCGCGGATGCTTGCGGCGAGGCCGTCCTGCGGCCAGCGGGCGCTGAATCCTTGGACGTCGACCGTCCGGACGAGAACGGTGCGCTTGTCCGAGCGCAGCCACGTGAGCACGGGACCGGAAATCTCGAACATGCGTCTCCTCTGTCGCTCCTCTATGGCATTTTGCTGAACTGCACTCGGGCATCCAGCAGGCTCGCTAGATTGCCGACGACGAGACAGCCGTCCGTGCCTCCACTGGCCCTTCTCGAGGAGAATGCCATGGGTTCGTCCATCGTCGACCGTCTGCGCGAGAGCATTTCCGGGCAGGTCATCGCCCCGGCGGATGCCGGCTACGAGGCCGCCCGGGCGATCTACAACGCGATGATCGAGACCCGGCCGGCGGCGATCGCCCGGCCGAAAGATGCCGGTGAGGTCGCGCAGACGCTGCGTGTGGCGCGCGACGCCGGGCTGGCGATCTCGGTGCGCGGGGGTGGTCACGGGGTCGCCGGGAGCTCGCTGTGCGAAGGCGTCGTCATCGACCTCAGCGGGATGCGTCAGGTCACGGTCGATCCGCAGGCGCGCACGGCGACCGTCGGCGGAGGCGGAACCTGGGTCGACATCGACTCGGCGACGCAGGAGTACAACCTCGCGACCCCGGGTGGGCGGGTCACCCACACCGGCATCGGCGGGCTGACGCTCGGCGGGGGACAGGGGTGGCTGTCGCCCAAGCACGGTCTGTCGTGCGACAACCTGATCTCTGCCGAGGTCGTCACTGCTGACGGCCGCGTCGTCACCGCCAGTGCCGACGAGAACCCGGATCTGCTGTGGGGGCTGCGCGGCGCGGGCGGCAACTTCGGGGCCGTCACCACATTCACCTTCGGCCTTCACGAGGTCGGGCCGGTGTTCCAGGGCGGCATCCTGATCCACCCGCTCGAGCGCGCCGCCGAGGTCGCGGCCAGGTATCAGGACTTCGTGGCTGACCACCCGGCGTTCGGCGGCGCCTTGGTGTTCATGTCGGCGCCGCCCAGGCCGGGGATCCCGGAGGGAGCCGTCGGCATGCCGATCCTTTCCGTCGTTGCGGCCTGGTTCGACAGCGACCTGGCGGCGGGGGAGCGGACGCTCAAGCCACTGCGCGAGTTCGGGCCGCCGCTGGTCGACATGATCGGCCCGATGCCCTACCTGGCGCTGCAGTCGATGATCGACGGCGGCAACGCTCCCGGCTTCCGTAACCACTGGAGTGCGAGCTACCTCGACTCCATTCCGGAGTCGCTCATTGCCGATGCCGTCGAGGCCACCATCGCCAAGCAGTCGGTCCTGTCACACACCATCGTCGCGCAAATGGGGGCAGCTGCGCACGAGGTCGACGAGCAGGCCACCGCCTTCCCCAACCGCGGCGCCCACTGGCTGTTCCACCCGATCGCGGCGTGGAGCGACCCGGCCGACGATGCGGTCAACCGGGATTGGGCCCGCGGGCTGAACGCCAAGGCCGCGCCGTATGCCGCAACAGGCACCTACCTGAACCTCGACGCCGACGCCGACGACGCCCGGGTGCGGTGGACCTACGGCGACGAGAAGTTCAACCGGCTCGCGGCGCTGAAGCAAGCCTGGGATCCCGACAACGTCTTCCGCCACCACGCGCGGATCGTGCCTTCGGCCCAGCTCGCGGAAGGAGCGGTGCCAGAGCCCCGGCCCGTTACGAACGGTCGTACCGCGTCGGCGGGTACGGGTGATCCTCGGTGAGGGTGTAGAGCTCGCCTTGCGCCTCCTGACGCTTCACTTCGGCGTCGGCCTCCTGGTACGCCTCGTCATGGGACGAGTCGTCGTCGGGTGCCGCATCCGTGGCCGGAGGAACGTCATCGGGGTCGAACGCGTCGAGCCCCGCGTCGACCCGCTCCTGCTCGGTGCGGCGCGCCAGCGCGTCGTCGTCCGGGTGAGCCGGTGCGCCGCCGTGCTCGCGCCGGTCCTTGCGTACCTCAGGCTCGTTCTGCTCCGACATGAGTCCTCCCAGCTGGCCTGTCTGGCTGAGTTGTCACGGTAGTGCCGTCCAGCTGATTCGTCACAGTCGGCTTTGCCCGGTCAGCTGAAGAAATGCGTCTTCGGCCGCTCGAGTTCCCGGCCGTCGACGATGACGTCGACCCGCTCGTTGTAGAACGCGATGAGCCCGGCGATGGGCAGCAGCTGCCGGGTGGGGAAGTCGTACGCCCAGGCCAGATCCGGGACAACGGATTCGCCGGTGCGCACCGACCAGTACCCGGACGTGGTGCCCTTGTACGGGCAGCGCGTGACCGTGTCACTCGGCACGAGCGCCGCGAAATTCACCTCGGTGCGGTTGAGGTAGTAGCGCGTGGGCAGCCCGGTCTCGAAGACCATCACCGGGGATGCCGATTCCGCCAGCACGACGCCGTCGAGTTCGATGCGGACGGTGCGGGTCGATCGCAAGGCGTCGACCCGCGTGTAGGGGTTGCGCGGGTGGACGAAGACCTCCTCGTCCTCCTCATACCAGGCGTCGAGCGCCTCCCAATCAAAGCGTGCCGTGCCCGCGAGCTCGGGAACGACCTCGCCGGTGAGCAGTCGCGCGGCCGCTTTTCGCGAGACGCCACCGGCGGACAGGCCGTAGGACGCGACGGGTCCGCGGCGCGAGGGGTGCGAGCTCTGCTCGTCGACGAGCACGCCGGGCCGCACGTCGTCCACCGGGATGTAGTACTGCGGATAGTTGGGCCATTCCCAGACATAGAGCGCGCGCGTCGTATCGAAAACCGTCACCCCACCGAGCGTGGCGCGCACCCGGCGCGGGACCGGCTCCACATGGTTTACCGGAACGATCATCTGCGGGTAGTCGGTCATGAAAGTCCTTTGTTCACAGGGCAAACGGTCAGGATTCTGCGCTCGCGACGGCCTGAGCCGGCCGGCGCGGCCAGGCGAATCCGCGGGGCCGCTCGGACCCGATCTGCACGGCGTCACGGGCCGGACCGGCGATCGCGGACTGCAGCCGCCGGGCGGCGTCGAGATGGTCGGCGGTCCAGATCATGCGCACCGCCGTGGCGCTGGCATGACCGTCCTCGTCGCGCAGATCGTGGCGCACCGCCTCGATGAGGCGGCTGTCGGCGACGGGGTCATGAAGCAGCGGGTCGCGCAGCCGGCGCCCGTTGACCAGGCTGGCGGCGAGATCCTCGTACCAGGTGCGCACGAGCGCGCTCGTCGCCATCAGCTCGCGCCGGGCCGCCGACCGATCGCCGACCGAGGTACCGCGCTCGCGCTGCCACAGGTCGAGCACGGCGTCGCCGGCCAGTCGCAGGCCCGCGACACCCGTCACGAGCCGGGTCACATCGGCGAGGGGCAGCGGTTTCTCCCCGCGCTCGGCGAGGTAACTGCGGAAAGCGTCGTCCAACCGGCGACCGGCCGCGGCAGCCCGGAGCGCGTCGTCGGTCGGGGCGGGCGCATCCGGGCCGCTCGCGTCGCAGCGCAGCATCCCGAAACTCACGGCGTTGGAGAGGTAGACGGCGCTGTCGGTGTAGGCCTGCGCGATCGTGGTGCGCAAGGCGGCTCCGGCGCCCCGCGGCCAGAACAGGAGCCCCACGAGCAGGCTGACTGCACAACCAATCGCGATGTCCTCGACGCGAAGCAGTCCGACGCGCCAGCCCGCCGGAGCGATGATGTTGTACAGGATCACCAGCGTCAGGGTGAAGGCGGCCTGCCCGGCCGCGAACGAGACGGCCGCCGGGGCGATCCCCGCGAAGAGGATCGCGGCGGGCAGCAGGAACCACAGCAGCGTCTGATCGGTTCCGACGAGGTCGATGAGCCCGGCTCCGATGATGAAGCCTGCGGTGGTGCCGAGCAGGCCGCGCAGCACGTTCTGGCCGGTGTTCAGGGCATTCGAGCGCAGCACGGAGAGCGTGCCGAGCACGACCCAGAAGGCGTGCTGGACTCCGCTGAGGTTGGCGATGAGCACGGCAAGCCCGAGCCCGACGGCGCCGCGCACGCTGTTGTGCAGCCACACCGAATGCGGGTCGACGTGCGCGGCCGCGCGCTCCTGCGCCGCGGTGACGGTTCCCGTAACTCCGGCCGGCTGGCGTCCGAGGATTCGTTGCCACCAGGTACGGCGCTCGGCCGCTTCGAGAAGCTCGACGTTGCTGCCGATGAGCGAGACGGCGAAGCTGAGCTCCTGAGCCCGGAAACTGGGGTCGAGGGAGCTGAGGACCTCGGTGACGCCTCCGTCGATGGCGACGCTGTCACCCGCGGGCGCGGGCACCCGGCGCACCGGCAGTTCCACGGTGGCGTTGTGCTCCATCGCGGTCAGCGCGGTGTCGAGGTCGGCGAGAGCCGCGCGCAGCCGATCGCCATGACCTGCGGCCGGAGTGGTGTCGCCGAGGACGGCAGCCGCCTGCTCCAGCACCGTCGCGGCGCAGCTCTTGACCCGGCACGACGCCTGATTGACCACGGCCGCGTCGACGTCGTGCCCGGTCGCGAGCACGATTCGCAGCCAGTTCAGCTCGTCGACCAGACGGACCACGGTGCGCGCCGGAGTCGCCAGCCCGGTCGGCCGGTAGGGCGTCGCCAGGAACGCCTGCTGCAGCCCGCTGAGCGCGTCCTCCGCCTCTTGGAACGCCTCTTCGACCTCCGCTCGGGACGGCGCGCCGGCTTCCTTCAGCAGGTACGCCATGTGCTTGCGGAGCCGGGAAGCCAGCGCGCGGCAGGCGGCAGCAGCCGGGGCGCGCAGCGGGTGACGCGTCGGAGCGGGCCACAGCAGCGCGATCGCGATGAGACTCGCAGCCGAGGCGAGCCCCCAGCCGGCGACCCGGTCGCCGATCGCCGAGTTCGGCGCCTTGACGGTGATCGGCAATATCAGTGAGAGCAGCAACGCCGTGGACGCTCCCGCGAGCGTCGAACTCACCACGCCGGCGAAGAGCACCGCGAAACCGATGACCGCCATGACGATGGCCGCGATCCAGGCCGAACGCGAGGCGAGCGTCCCGATGCAGATGAAGACGGCTCCGACCGCGGCCAATCCGGCCTGGGCCTGCAGCCGATCGCGCAGCGGGCCGCCGAAGTCCACCAGCAGCAGCATCGCGAAAGAGCCGAACGCTCCGAATGTGGCGATATCGGCGTTGGTCAGCACCTTGTCGCCGAGGGCGAAGAGCCCGGGCATGAGAATGGCGGTCCGGGCGCCGCGGCGAAGCGCCGCCAGACCGAGATCGCGGCGCGCGAGCCATCGCGCCACGTCGCTCGACGCAAGCCAGCCGAGAGGATGCACCGCGGCGTCCTACCTGTCCGCTCTAATCCGGAATCTGCGCTTTCGCAGAATCTAGCCCGGGTCGCGCGCTGACTCCACGGTGCACACTTACCTGCGTGACCGACGTGATCTCCGCTGGATCCCAGCTGCCGCAGGAGCGGCGGGTACTCACTCCCATCCCGGGGCCGCGCTCGACGGAGCTGATGGCCCGCCGCAACGCCACCGTTTCCCGCGGTGTCAGCACGACCCTCCCGGTCTTCATCGAGCGGGCGGCCGGCGGGGTGCTGGTCGACGTGGACGGCAACTCGCTCATCGATTTCGGGTCCGGCATCGCGGTCGTCAGCGTGGGCAACGCTGCCGAGCGGGTCGTCGCCGAAGTGCGGGAGCAGGTCGGCCGCTTCACCCACACCTGCTTCATGGTCACTCCCTACGAGGGTTACGTGCAGGTCTGCGAGGAGCTCGCCCGGCTCACCCCGGGCACGCACGACAAGCGTTCCGCGCTGTTCAACTCCGGCGCCGAGGCCGTGGAGAACGCGGTCAAGGTCGCCCGGCTGGCGACGGGGCGGCAGGCCGTTGTGGCGTTCGATCACGGCTACCACGGGCGCACCAACCTCACGATGGCGCTGACCGCCAAGAACATGCCGTACAAGGACCACTTCGGCCCCTTCGCACCCGAGATCTACCGGATGCCGATGGCCTACCCGTACCGCTGGCCGAGTGGCCCGCAGCGTTGCGGTGAGGAAGCCGCCGCCGAGGCGATCTCGCTGATGGACAGCCAGCTCGGCGCCGCCAATGTGGCCTGCATCGTCATCGAACCCATCCAGGGCGAGGGCGGTTTCATCGTGCCCGGCGAAGGGTTCCTGCCCCGGCTTGCCGAGTACTGCCGGGCGAACGGCATCGTCTTCGTCGCCGACGAGATCCAGACCGGATTCGCTCGCACCGGCGACTGGTTCGCCTGCGAGCACGAGGGCGTCGTACCCGACCTCATCACGACCGCGAAAGGCATCGCCGGTGGTCTTCCGTTGGCCGCCGTCACGGGACGGGCCGACCTGATGGACAGCGTCCACGTCGGCGGGCTGGGCGGGACGTACGGCGGCAATCCGGTGGCGTGCGCGGCGGCGCTCGGCGCCATCCGCACGATCGAGGAGGAGGGCCTGGTCGACCGTGCCCGCGCGATCGGCGAGCAGATGGAGCCTCGGCTACGGGCGTTGCAGGCGTCGCACCCGGTCATCGGCGACGTCAGGGGCCGCGGCGCGATGCAGGCCATCGAGCTCGTCACCCCGGGCGGCAAGGCCCCCAATCCCCTGGCAGCGCAGGCAATTGCCAGGGCCTGCCACGCCGACGGGGTCGTCGTGCTGACCTGCGGCACGTACGGCAACGTGCTGCGCTTCCTGCCGCCGCTCGTGATGCCCGATCACCTGCTGGACGAGGGGCTCTCGGTCATCGAGAAGGCCGTCTCCGGGCTCGACGCCGCCTGAGCAGGGCAGCGATGGCACGCGGCCGCCTCCGGATCTACCTCGGGGCGGCGCCGGGCGTCGGCAAGACCGTCGCGATGCTCGAGGAGGGTCAGCGCCGCTCGGCCCGCGGCACCGACGTCGTCGTGGGGTTCGCCGAGACGCACGACCGCCCGCGTACCGCCGAAAGCCTCGAGGGCTTGGAAGTCATCGCCCGCAAGCAGCTGACCTACCGGGGGGCGACGTTCACGGAGATGGACGTCGATGCCGTCATCGCCCGGCATCCGACGGTGGCGCTGGTCGACGAGCTGGCGCACACGAACGTGCCCGGCTCACCACGCGAAAAGCGTTGGCAGGACGTGGAACTGCTGCTCGAGGCGGGCATCGACGTCATCAGCACGGTCAACATCCAGCATCTGGAATCGGTGAACGACGTCGTGGAGGCGATCACCGGGGTCCCGCAGCGCGAGACGGTTCCGGATTCCGTGGTGCGCTCGGCCGAGCAGGTCGAGCTCGTGGACATGACGCCGGAGGCGCTGCGCCGCCGGATGGCCCACGGCAACGTCTATGCGGCGGAGAAGGTCGACGCAGCCCTGTCGAACTACTTCCGCACCGGCAACCTCACGGCGCTGCGCGAGCTCGCGTTGCTCTGGCTGGCCGATCAGGTGGACGAAGGCTTGCAGCGCTACCGCGAGGAACACGGCATCGAAGGGACCTGGGAAACGCGCGAGCGAGTGGTCGTCGGTCTCACCGGAGGCCCCGAAGGAGAGACGCTGCTGCGCCGGGGAGCGCGTATCGCGGCGCGAGCCACCGGCGGCGAGCTGCTCGCGGTGCATGTGGCCCGCAGCGACGGGCTCGCGGGGGCGAGCGTCGCCTCGCTGGCGGCCCAACGGGCTCTTGCGGAATCACTCGGCGGCAGCTTCCACTCGATCGTCGGCGACGACGTGCCGAAGGCGTTGCTGGAATTCGCCCGGGCGCACAACGCGACGCAGATCGTGCTCGGGGCGAGTCGCCGCGGCGCTCTGCGCGCCGCTCTGACGGGTGCGGGCGTCGGGGCGACGACGACCCGGCTGTCCGGCCCGATCGACGTCCACATGGTGAGCCACGACTACGTCGGGCGCGGCCGCGTGCTGCCGCGGCTCGGCGGCGGGCTCAGCCCGCAGCGCCGCATTGCCGGAGCGGCCGTTGCCGCCGTCCTGCTCGGCGCGCTCACGCCCGCGCTCACCGGGCTGCGCCACCACACGACGCTCGCCAGCGACGCGCTGATCTACCTCGTCGTGGTCGTCGTCGCCGCGCTCATCGGCGGCCTCTATCCGGCGCTGGTGACGGCGATCGCCAGCGCCCTGCTGCTGAACTGGTTCTTCACCGCGCCGATGCACAGCTTCACGATCCACAGCGCCAACGACGTCGCGAGTCTCGTCGCCTACGTCGTCGTCGGCGTGCTGGTGAGCTCTGTCGTGAACGAGGCCGCCCGGCGCAGCAGGCAAGCGGCGCGTGCCGGAGCCGAAGCCGAGACGCTCTTCACGCTCGCGGGCAGCTTGCTGCGAGGAGAGCAGGCGCTGCCGGCCTTGCTGGACAGGGTCATGGAGACGTTCGCCATGCAGTCGGTCAGCTTGCTGCGTCGCGAGTCCTCCGGTCCCGGGGGCTGGTCGTGCGTCGCCGCCGTGGGGCGCGATCCCTGCCAGCAGCCCGAGCACGGCGACATCCAGGTGCCCATCGGGAGCCCCCTCGGGAGCAATGCGGCGGACGACCTCGCGCTGGTGCTGCGCGGACGCGCGTTGCCGGCCGAGGATCGCCGGGTGCTGGCCGCGTTCGCCGCGGAGGTTGCCGTCGCCTACCAGCAGCGTCAGCTCCGGGAGGCAGCGGCGGCCGCCGTGCCGGCTCGTGAGGCCGACCGCATGCGCACGGCACTGCTGAACGCCGTCAGTCACGACCTGCGCAGCCCACTCGCGATTGCCAAGGCCACGGTGTCGAGCTTGCGTTCGGCCGACATCGACTGGGCCGAGAAGGATCGCCAGCAATTGCTCGCCAGCGCTGATACGGCGCTGGATCGGCTGACCGAACTCGTCACCAACCTGCTGGATCTGTCGCGCCTGCAGGCCGGGGTGCTATCGGTCTTCCCGCGGCCGCTCGGTCTGGAGGACATCGTCGCGCTCACCGTCGATCGGATGGGAGCTCCGTCCGGGGCCGTCGACGTCGACGTCCCGCTCGACCTTCCCGAAGTCACGGCGGACGCCGGCCTGCTCGAGCGGGTCATCGCCAATCTGGTGCAGAACGCTTTGCGGTACAGCCCGCCTCAACACCCGGTGCGGCTGGCCGGAAGCAGCTACGGCGCTGTCGTCGAACTGCGTGTGATCGACCGCGGCCCGGGCATCCCCGAAGGTTTCCGGGAGCAGGCGTTCGCCCCCTTCCAACGGCGCGACGACCTCGCCACCGCCGGCAGCCCCGGTGTCGGACTCGGACTTGCCATCGCCCGCGGGTTTACTGAAGCGATGGGTGGCTCCCTGACGATGGAGGACACCCCGGGCGGCGGCCTGACCGTGGTGGTATCGCTTCCCATGGCCGCGGCGCGGACGATGGCGTGACCGATTCCGGCTCGCGGGCACCGCGCGTCCTCGTCGTCGAAGACGATCCGGAGATGCAGCGGGCGCTGGCGCTGAACCTGACCGCACGCGGCTACGCGGTGACGATCGCCGCGAACGGCACCGAGGCACTCAACGAGGCGGCCGCCGTCTCCCCGGACGTCATCGTCCTCGACATGGGCCTGCCGGACCTCGACGGCATGGACGTCATCCGGGCCATCCGCGGCTACACCCGTACCCCGATCGTCGTGCTCTCCGGCCGGGTCGGCAGCGGGGACAAGGTCGACGCGCTCGAAGCCGGAGCCGATGACTACGTGACGAAACCGTTCGACGTCAACGAGCTCGTCGCCCGGCTCCGAGCGGCGACCCGGCGCGCCGGACCGGCCGACGGTGATGCGCTGATCCGCATCGGTGCGGTCGCCATCAACCTGGAGGCCAAGACAGCGGAGCGCACCGCCGCCGACGGCAGCGTCGAGCGGGTCTCGCTCACCCCCACCGAATGGAATCTGCTGGAAATGCTGGTGACTCACCCGGGTCGGCTCATCAGCCAGTCCGCTCTGCTGGCCCGCCTGCGCGGGCAGGAGGGATACACCGACAGCAGCTACTTGCGTATCTACATCGCCCAGCTGCGCCGCAAGCTCGAACCGGAGCCGAGCCGTCCGCGCCACTTCATCACCGAGCCGGGGATGGGTTACCGCTTCCAGCCCTAACGGTTTGCGGCTCGCGGGCACGGCCTATAGTCCGCGCCATGGCGCCGCGCTATCGCTACCCGTTCCCGCCGAATCCGGATGGCTGGTACTTCCTGCGCCAGTCGGCTGACCTCGGCGTCGGCGACGTGCTCCCGCTGCACTACTTCGGCCGCGACCTCGTGCTCTACCGCACCGGCGGCGGTCAGGCCGTGCTGATCGACGCGCACTGCCCGCACATGGGTGCACATCTCGGCTACGGCGGGGCCGTCGAGGGGGAGGGCATCCGATGCCCCTTCCACCACTGGTGTTTCGACGCCGAGGGCCGGTGCGTCGAGGTGCCGTACGCGACTGTCCCCGGCCGGCCGCCGAAGGTGTCGCTCAACGCCTGGCAGGTCCGCGAGCACAGCGGCCTGATCATGGCGTGGTGCAGCGACACCGGGCAGGAGCCGACCTGGGAGCCGCCGGAGCGTCCCGAGTTCGGCTTGCCCGGATGGCTGGGCTACGAGACGGCCGGGTGGACCATCCGCATGCACACCCAGGAGCTGTGCGAAAACATCCCTGACATGGCGCACTTCACCTACGTGCACGAGGTGGGGCCGCAGCTGCGCGCCGAGTACGAGATCAAGGAGCACGTCTACCGGCAGCGCTCGCTCGTCGTGGTCGACGGCGTCCCGATCGAGTTCACCACCCAGGAGGCCAGCGGCCTCGGGCTGGTCTGGTTGCACACCCAGTCGAACATGTGGTTCCTGACGTCGACGACTCCGATCGACGACGAGTTCGTCGAACTGCGGCTGCTCTTCCTCGTCGAGGACAAGACCGGCGACGGCGTCATTTCCGCACAGGCGCAGGCGATGATCGACGCGACGGTCGAGAACACCGGACGCGACGTGCCGATCTGGGAGCACAAGGTCTACGTCGAAGGCGCGCCGCTCGTTCCCGAGGACGGCCCGATCAACGCGCTCCGCAAGTGGGCGCGCCAGTTCTACCCTGAGACCGGTTCAGTCCCAGCGGATCGGTAGCCGATCCAGGCCGTAAATCCCTTGGATGGTGCCGAATTCCGGCTCACCGTCCAGCCTGAGCCCCGGCAGGCGGGGAGCGAGAAACGCCAGCCCTTCCTCGAGTTCGGCGCGCGCCAGGTTGGCGCCGACGCAGTAATGGATCCCGGCGCCGAACGTCATCAGCCGGGTGCTGCGGGAAGCCGTGATGTCGAAGGCGGACGACGCCTCACCGTCGCGGTTGCCGGTGAACGAGCACACCATGATGACCGTGTCGGCGGGGAATTCGACGTCGCGGTACGTGACGTCCCGGGTCAGGATGCGCGCGGTGAACGGCGTGATGGGCTCGTGACGCAGCACTTCCTCGACCGCCTGCGGGCTGCGCTCCGGCTCACGCGCGAGCAACGCCCACTGGTCGGGAGCTCCCGCGAAGAGCCGCAGCGCGTGGGCGAGCTGGGACTGTGTGGTGTCGACGCCGCCGACGAGCACGTTCAGCACGAGGTTCACGAGTTCGACGTCGCTGAGCCGGTCCCCGTCCTCCTCTGCGGCGATGAGCGTTGAGATCAGATCCTCGCCCGGCGTGAGGCGCCGCGCATCGAGCAGCGCCCGGCACCAGACGTAGAACTCTTGAACCGCTTGCTCGATCCGCGGACGTTCAGTGGCCAGGCTCGGTCCGTCGAACTGGCGCTGGATCCAGTTGGACCATTCGTGCAGCCGGGGCGCGTCGCCCCGCGGTGCCCCCATGACGCGGGCGATCGTGAGCGCGGGATAGGGCTTGGCGAAGGCCTCGACGAACTCGCACGCACCCTGGCCGGAGACCCCGCCGAACAGATCCGTGAGCAACTCACGCATCACCGGCCGCCAGCGGTCAGCGGCGCGTGGGGTGAAGAACGGGTTCAGCAGGTTGCGCAGCCGGCGATGGTCGTCACCGTCGATGTGCAGGATGTTGCGGTCGATCTCCTCGCGCAGCGGGCCGTCGTCGATGGCGAAGAGCTCGGCGATCTTCTGGCCGGGGAAGGTGGCGTCGCGGCTGCGGAGGAAGAACTCGCCGGATTCGCGGTCGAGCGTCGCATAGCCGAGCGGGGTGCGCGCCAGCCAGGAGCGGCCCGCAAGGTCCGTCATCACCTGATGGAACTGCTCGCCGTGCAGCGTGGTGTCGGTGGTGTCGAAATCCGGCAGGTCGAGCTCGCTCGCGTGGACCACGGCAGGCGACCGTATCAGGGAGAGGGGTCGCTTGCCGATCAGTTCCGGCGACGTGCGAAGGTTCCCCCATGCAAGCCTGGCGCGTACACGGGTTCGGTGAGCCCGGAGAGCAATTCGTCCTCGATGAGGTGCCCGAGCCGAAGCCCGCTGATTTCGAGGGACTCGGGATGGACCTTGGCGGCTGGGTGCCGCTCCAGCCGGGGGCGGAGCCTTTCACGGACTGGGTGCTGATGAAGATGTCAGCGGCCGCGCTGGCGCTCCCCGACGTCACGATGGCGCGCGGCACCTATCCCGTCCCGGTGCTGCGGCCCTATATCTCCGGCCAGGAGGGTGTCGGGGTAGTCATCGAGGCCTCGCCGGGACGGCAGGACCTGCTCGGCAAGCGGGTGGCTGCGGTGTGCATCCAGCCGTGGGGCAGTCTCGCGCCGATCGCGGTGGGCATCTCGTCGATCTTCGAGGTGCCCGATTCGCTGAGCGACGAGGACGCGGCCGGGCTCATGATCGCCGCTCACACCGCCTACCACGCGGCGATCCGGCGCGGCGGGGTCACGTCCGGTGAGACCGTGCTCATCACCGGCGCCGCCGGAGGCATCGGATCCGCTGCGATCCAGCTGTGCGTGGCCGCGGGCGCTCGGGTGCTCGCGATGGTCGGCGGCAAGGAGAAGGCCGATTTCGTGCGCGAGCTCGGCGCGGAGCCCATCGACCACCAGAGCCAGGACGTGGTCGCCGAAGCGCGCGCCCTCACCGGCGGCGAAGGCGTCAACGTCATCGTCGACCCGGTCCAGGGTGAAGGCGCGGCCCAGTTGCGGGGTGCGCTCGGCCCCGACGGCCGGCACGTGCTGTGCGGCCACGCAGGCGGGCTCTTCCCCCATCCGCCGAGCTTCTACCTCTTCAACCACACCCTGGTCGGCGTGACTCTCGGCGGGTACTCGCGGCCGCGAATGAAAGAGATTCACGCCGAAACGCAGGCCGCCCTGGACGATCTGCTCGCCGCGGGTCGCTACCGCTCGCTGGTCACCCAGATCGTCGATTTTGCCGACACGCCACAGGCGGTCACCGATCTCGCCGAGCGCCGCACCATGGGCCGCGTGGTGGTGCGCATCAACCCCTGAGGGCAGCGATCCGGCTGTGATGCGGGGCACATCTGATGACATGAACAGTTCGATCCAGGGGGGCCAGGACGTCAACAGCACCGTCCTGCCGTACGGCACCTACATGTCGCGAGAGGAGGGAACGCTCGAGGGTTTCGAGCTCACGAGCTGACGAGCGGGACGACGCGCTCGGCGAACGCGTCGAATTGCTCGAGGTACTCCGCAAGCGTGCGCCCGCGGAACTTCAGGTGCATCACCGCGGCGCCAGCGGCTCGACCCGCGGTGATCTGCTCGGCGAGCGACTCCGCGCTGTGGTGCTGGATCGGCAGCAGGCCCTCTGGCTGCCCGCCGGTCAGATGCGCCGGGCCGGGCATGTAACCGATGTCGATGCGGGCGCCGTCACGACCATGTGCCGCGGCACTCTCGCGGATGGTGTCGACAATTTCCCCATACTGCGCAAGGGGATTTCCCATGGGGATGTAGCCATCGGCGAAGCGGCCCGTCCGGCGCCAGGCAGCCTTGCCCTTGCCGCCGATCCACGTCGTCAGCGCTCCCGCAACGGGCCGCGGCGCGACTCCCACCCGCCCGTAACGAAAATGCTCGCCAGCGAATGACACGTAGGGCTCGCGAAAGACGCCGGAAAGCGACTCCAGGGTCTCGTCCAGTATCGCCCCGCGTTCGGCGAAGGGGGTGCCGAGTGCGGTGAACTCGCCTTCCAGATGCCCGGCCCCCAACCCGAGAATCACCCGACCGCCGGACAGATGGTCCAGCGTGGCGAAGGCACTGGCGGTCTGGAGGGGATGGTGGTGCGCTGCCACCAGAACTTCCGACAGCAGCCGTACCGACGTTGTGTGAGCCGCCAGAAATCCGAGGGTCGCGACCGGGTCGTACCAGGTCGTCGACAGCTCCTTGGCCTCCGCCGGAATGGCGGCGTGATCGCACACCCCGACGAACGCGCAACCGGTCGCCTCGGCCTTCCGCACGACAGACACCAGATCGGCGACTGTGGCGTCCTGCTCCCACGGGTCGATGTGGCGCCGCGTCAGGGTTTGCACCGGTAGCTGCAAACCGTAGGCCCAGCCACCATCGGCAACGATGCTCGCCATCCGCTCACTCTCTCAGCGCACCCGGCCACCGAAGCACACCGGGGAGGCCGGTAGGTTGCCGCCATGGTTGAAAAACGTCCTGTGGCACTGGTGACGGGAGCCTCGCGGGGCATCGGGAAGTCCGCTGCGGTGGAGCTCGCCAAGGCGGGTTACGACGTCGCCGTCTCCGCCCGCACCTTGCACGAAGGCGAAGGACGTTACGCCGACGGCACGGTGCTGCCCGGCTCGCTCGACACCACCGTCGCGGAGATCGAGGCCCAGGGTGCCCAGGCCTTTGCCGTTCGCATGGATGTGCTCGACCACCAGTCGCTCATCGACGGTGCCGCAGCCACCATCGAGCATTTCGGCGGCATCGACGTGCTCGTCAACAACGGCATCTATCAAGGCACCGGCACCATGGTGCCGTTCCTGGACGTCGATTTCTCCGACCTGCGCAAGATCTTCGAGGGCAACGTTTTCGGCCAGCTGGTGCTGATCCGTGAGGTGCTGCCGAAGATGATCGAGCGCGGCGGCGGCACGATCATGAACATGATCTCGGCGACCGCCTATCGCGATCCGCCGGGGAAGATCGGCCAGGGCGGCTGGGGCATGGTTTACGCGATGTCGAAAGCCGCGTTCGCCCGGGTCGCGCCGATGCTCGAGGTCGAGCACGGCGACCAGGGCATCCGCGCGTTCAGCATCGACCCCGGCTACGTCGTCACGGAAGCTGCCGAGGCGCGCGGAACGGGCGGTCAGTTCGCGGAGCACTTCGCCGTCGCCACGCCTCCGGTCATCGGCGTCGCGATCGCCTGGCTCGCCACGAGCCCGGATGCCGAGGAACTACGCGGGCAGATCGTGCTCGCCCAGCGCGAGACCAAGCGTCGTGGCCTGCTTCCGGGGTGGCCGCCGACCGATTGGGTCAACCCGGAGAAGAAGGCCAAGCCCGCGTAAGTTGCAGGCGTGATCGAGCTGCGCGCCGACTGCACGCGCTGCTTCGGGCTGTGCTGCGTCGCTCCCGCCTTCGCCAAATCGGCAGACTTCGGCTACACCAAGCCGGCCGGCCGGCCGTGCCGCCATTTGCAGGAAGACTTTCGTTGCGGCATTCACGCTTCCCTGCGATCCAAGGGCTTTTCCGGCTGTGCGGTGTACGACTGCTTCGGCGCCGGGCAGCACGTGAGCGAGGGCACGTTCGGCGGCGACTCCTGGCGCGACCGGCCGGGCGAGGAGGAGCGCATGTTCGCGGTCTTCGCCATCATGCGCCAGTTGCACGAATTGCTCTGGCTCCTCGAGCAGGCCGCCGCGCTCGATGCCGCGCAGCCTTTCCAGGCCGAGATCGCGGCCGCCAGGCAGGAGACGCTCCGGCTCGCCGACGGAGACGCTGAGGCCCTGTGCGCGCTGGACATCACCGCGCATCGGGCCGCCGTCAACCCGGTACTGCAACGGGTGAGTGAGCGCGCCAGAGCCCCGGTGGGCGGCGCCAATCTGCGCGGCGCGTCCCTGCTCGGAGCCGACCTGCGGGGCGCGCGTCTGAAGCTCGCCGATGTGACGGGTGCCGACCTGCGCGCGGCGAACGTCGCGGGCGCGGACCTGCGGCAAACGCTCTTTCTGACTCAGGCGCAAGTGGATGCGGCCATCGGCGATGGCCGCACCCAGCTGCCGGAGTCGTTACGACGTCCCGCCCATTGGGGACCGTGAGCCCAAAGGGTCAGGCGGGCTTGCGGCTGGCGAGTTCGAGGCCGTTGTCACGCATGACCAGGCGGCACTCGTCGTCGGTGAAGTTGAAGTTCTTGAGGTCCTTGATGTAGCTGCCCGGGTCCTCGAGGCCTTCGGCGTGCGGGTAGTCCGAACCCATCAGCATCCGCTCGACGCCGACGAGCTTCTTCAGGCCCGCGAGGTCGTCCTCGTAGAACGGCGAGACCCAGACGTGGCGCTTGAACGTCTCGCGCGGGTCCTCCGGGAACAGGTACGGCACCTGACCGTAGGACTTCTTCAGCTTGTCGTAGAGGTGGAACACCCAGTCCGAGCCGGTCTCGATGACGGCCACCCGCAGGTTCGGGAACTTGTGGAAGTGGCCGTGGGCCAGCAGGTTTCCGAGGGTGTCCTGGGTCGGATTCGGCGAGGCGATGCCGCGGAAGGCGTTGGCCCGGAACGACTCGGTGTGGCCGCCCTCGCCCCAGTCGACGAGGTAATTGCTGTAGCGGCTGTCGCCACCGTGGTAGAGCACCGTGATGCCGGAGTCGTTGGCCAGCTGCCAGAACTCGTCGAACATCGGGTCGGCGGGGGAGCGGCCGCCGGCCGGGGTCATGACCGGGCCGGGGACCATGACGATGAAGCGGGCGTCGTTGTCCAGCGCGTACTGCAACTCGTTCACGGCGTTCTGCGGGTCGACGAGGGTGATGTACGGCGCGCCGAAGATGCGCTCTTTGTAAGCGAAGCCCCAGTCGTCATTCATCCAGCGGTTGAACGAGCGGAAGGCGGCAAGCATCGCGGGCACGTCGCCGATGAGCGCCTGCTCCATGCCGACGCCCAGGGTCGGCAGGAAGATCGCGCCCTGCATTCCCTGCCTGTCCATCAGCTCGATGCGGGCGTCGCGATTGCGGTATGCCGGCGAGATCGGCTCGAGCTCGCCGAACAGCTCGCGGGTGTCCTGGCCCTTCGGGTTGCGCCCGCGGAAGTACTCGTCCAGTGCGCCCGGCTTGGAGACCGGGTCGAAGTGCGGGTTGGGGATGAAGTGGTTGATGGCGCCGCCGACCAGCAGGCGCTCCTTGCCGTTCACGGTGGCCCACTGCATCGTGCGCTTCGCGTACTGCGGCTCGATGTGCCGGGTGAACGCGTCCTTCGCCTCGTAGTAGTGGTTGTCGCAGTCGAAGAACTGGAAGTTGAGATTGCTCATTGACTCGCCTCCTCGCGGTGAAGCGCAGTCTAGAACGGCGTTATCGATCGCCGCGAGGGTGGTCTTCGCGCGCGTGCTCAGAACGCCATGAACCCGCCGCCGTCGACCATGAGCGTCTGGCCCGTCATGTAGCGCGCCAGGTCGCTGGCGAGAAAGACGGCGACAGGGCCGATGTCGGGCTCCGGCTCGCCGATGCGGCGCAGCGGCGTGCGGTTCACCAGCAACCCGTCGGTGAAGACCGGGCTGGTCTTGGCGACCACCTCCATTGCCGGGGTCATGGCCACCGGGCCGATGCCGTTCACCCGGATCCCGAGCGGCCCCCACTCGCGGGCCAGGCTCTTCAGCAGGCCGCGCTGGGCCGCCTTCACCATCCCGTACGCCGGAAGGTAGGGGCTGCCCTCCACTCCGGCTGCCGAGGTGAGCAGAATCAGCGAGCCCTGCCGATCCCGTAACTGCGGAAATGCCGCGCGGGCGCACAGGAACGAGCCGCGCACGGCGGTCGACATCATCGCCGCGAAGACCTCGTCGGGGACGTCGCGGATCGGCCGCGGCGGTCCGACCGGGGCGAGGGCGTTGTGCACCATGCAGTCGAGCCCGCCGAACCGCTCGACGGTCGCATCAACGGCAGCCTCGACGTCGGCAGCATCCCCGACGTCGCAGCGGACCGACAGCGCTGCGCCGCCGCGGTCCTCGATCTGCTTGGCGACGACATCACCGGTCTCGGTGCGCCGGGCGGCGATGACGACGTTGGCCCCGTGCTCGGCGCAGGCGAGCGCGATGCCGGCGCCGACCCCGCCGCCCGCTCCGGTGACGACGACCGTGCGCCCGTCCAGCAGTTGCCCGCCCATCACAGCCCCATCCAGATGCCGCCGTCGGCGACGACCGTCCCCGCCGTCATGAAATGGGCCTCCGGCTGACCGAGGAGCGCGATCAGCGGCGCCAGGTCGGTCTCCGGATCGCCGCTGCGCCCGAACGCCGGGGTCGACAGCGTCGTCGCTCCCGTGACGGCTTTCGCATCATCCGGAGGCATCCACAGGTGGGCGGCTGTGGCGATGGTGTTGACGGTGACGCCGTCCGTCCCGAGTTGGCGACCACAGCCTTTCGCCAGCACGCGGATGCCTTCGGCGACGGAGGCCAGCATCGTGTAGTCGGCGGCCCCCGACATCCCGATCGTCGGCACCAGGAACGCCAGCGAGCCGCGGGTCTCCAGCAGCAAGGGGATCGCCTGGCGCGCGAGCCACCAAGCTCCCGACAGCGCGGCTTCGCATCCGTCGGACCACGCCTGCTCGGAGAGCGACATGAACGACGCCGCGGTCATGACCGACCCCGGCACCCAGCCGTGCACCACCTGATCGACCCCGCCGAGCGCGGTCCGTGCCTGCGCCAAGGCGTGTCCGACCTCGGCTTGGGAACCGAACCCTTCGGCTATCCGGTGCACGTTTGCGCCGGAGGCGGCGAGCGCGTCAGCTATCGCGGCAGCAGCCGCGCTGGCGCCGGTGAGGACGATGCGGCGGCCGTCGAGCGAACCCATGACCGCAACATATCGACCGGGCGCTAGACGACCTTCTCCGCCTCGTCATCCCGAGCGCTGTCATCCCGAGCGCTGTCATCACGAGCGATGCGGTATCCGGTGACGATGGTGGCGGCGATTTGCAGGACGACATTGCGCTCACCCTCGGCCCACGGATTCAAGTTGAGTGACGCGACATGCGCGAGCTTGTCCGGATCGGTGACGATCTCGCACGGCCCCGTGACCACCACGCTCCAGCCGCGCCGGGCCTGCCGATCGAGGTCGTCGACCTCGAACGCGACGATCGCGTTCGGCGCCTTCCGGACGAGCTGCGACACCTCGCTCGTCCGGATGAGGACGTGCGCGCCGTCGAACGCGTAGTTGACCGGGGTCACCGCCGGCAGGCCGCCGTCGGTGTAGACGATGCGACCCACCTCGTTGCGGGCGAGCAGGCGGAGGCTGTCGGTGCTGCTGAGCGCCACCAGACCCTCGGTGGCGAGGACGGGGTGGTCGGCGTGGGCTGGCAACGGCTGATCGAACTGTGCCGGAAATGTGGACTTGGGCATGGTGAACTCGTTCCGGGGCTCGTTGCTGGCGTCGTCGCATGGCATTGCCCTCAGTATCAGCGCGAAAATCTGCGCGCGGACCGGGCCTTCAGTCCCGATTCGTCCCTTCCATCATCGCCGCGAGGAGCTCGCTCATGTGCTGGGTTTCGCCCTCTCGGGTCTGACCGCCCGCGGCCAGGAATGCGCGCATCGGCGCGTGGTGGTAGCCGTTCGAGGTCAGGTCGGCGAGCGCGTCGGACTCGGCGATCAGCGCGGGCTGCAGCGATCCCAGCGAGACGTCGACGATGCGCTTGACGGCGGCGATCGAGTTCGCGGGCATGGCGGCGAGGCGCCGGGCGAGCTCTGCGCCTTCCGCCTCCAGGTCGGCCGCGGGGACGAGCCAGTCGAGCCAGCCGATGCCGAGCGCCTCCTGCGCGTCGACGTCGCGCCCGCTCAGCAGGATGTCCAGCGCCCGCCCCCGGCCGACGAGCCGGGGCCAGCGAGCGGTCCCACCGGCTCCCGGGAGGATCCCCATGGGGACTTCGGGTTGCCCGATGACGGCTCGCGGCGAACCCAGGCGCAGGTCGAGCGCCGACAGGAATTCGCAGCCGCCCCCGCGGGCCGCGCCGTCGAGCAGGCCGATGGTGAGCAGCCGGCCGGTCGAGAGGCGCTCGAAAGTGCGTGCCGCGACGTTCGGTTCGAGCTGGGGGGTGTACTGCCCGGTGGGCATCGCGAGGATCTGCTCGACGTCGCCGTGCATCAGGAAGAAGTCCGGGTCGGCGCTGCGGAACAGCAGGACCCGGACCTCAGGGTCGGGCTCGGCGCGCGCGAGCAGCTCCATGAGCGCGCCGATGAACGCACCGTCGACCAGATTGCTCGGCGGATGGTCGATCGTGACGGTCGCGACACCCGCGCTGATGGCAGTGGTGAGAACCATCAGCGCGGGCGGACTATCAGGCGCCGACCGCGGGTGCGGCGTTCGGCAGCGTGATCGTCTTGTACTCGAGGTAGGCCTGCAGCCCCTCGGGGCCGAGCTCGCGGCCGAGGCCGGACTGCTTGAACCCGCCGAACGGGGCGGCGAAGTCCATCGGCGACATGTTGTTGACCGCGACCGTGCCGGTGCGCAGCCGGCGAGCCACGTCGGTGGCGAGGCCCACGTCCTCGCCGTAGACCGCTCCGGACAGGCCGTAGGTCGTGTCGTTGGCGATCCGCACCGCGTCGTCCGGCCCGTCGTACTCGATGACCGACAGCACCGGGCCGAAGATCTCCTCCTCCGCGATGATCATGTGGTTGTCGACGTCGGCGAAGACCGTCGGCGAGACGAACCAGCCGCGGTCCTGGTCGGACGGGCGTCCACCACCGGTGACGACGCGGGCGCCGGCGGCCTTGCCCTTCTCGATGTAGCCGAGCACGCGGTCGCGCTGGCGGTTCGCCACCAGCGGGCCGATCTGCGTCTCGGCGTCGAGTGCGCTGCCGACCTTGAGCGCGCCGACCTTGGCGGCCAGCGCGTCGACGACCTCGGCGTAGCGCCCCTTCGGGGCCAGGATGCGGGTCTGCGCGATGCAGGCCTGGCCGTTGTTCATCAGCCCGTTGGAGACGATGTGGCCGAGGGCCGCGTCGAGGTCGGCATCTTCGAGCACGACGGCGGCGGACTTGCCACCGAGCTCCAGCGTGACCCGGCGCAGGTCCTGGGCGCACAGCGCGGCGATGTGCCGGCCGGCAGCGCCCGACCCGGTGAACGAGATCTTGTCGACGCCCGGGTGAGTGACCAGGTGCTCGCTGATCTCGCGGCCCGCCGTGACGATGTTCAGCACACCGGCGGGCAGGCCGATCTCAGTGGCGACCTCGGCGAGCAGGTAGGCGTCGAGAGCGGTCTCGGGGGACGGCTTCAGCACGACCGTGCAGCCGGCGATCAGCGCAGGGGCCAGCTTGAGTGCGGTGACGAACAGCGGGACGTTCCAGGGGACGATCGCGCCGACGACGCCGACCGGCTCGCGGCGGACCAGCACCGGGCCCATGACGCCCTGGCGCTGCTCCTCGAACGGGAAGTCGGCGCCCATGCCGCCGTAGTAGTCCATCACCATCGTCGCCGCGAAGACCTGCATCATCACCGAGCTCGTGACCGGGCAGCCTGTCTCCGTGGAGATCACCTCGGCGAACTCCTGGTAGCGCGCCTGGATGCCCTTGGAGAGCTGCTGCAGCATCTCCGCCCGCTCGAGTGCGGAGGTCCGGGCCCAGGGGCCGCTGTCGAACGCCTCGCGGGCGGCGGCGACGGCGCGGTCGATGTCACCCGTGGTCGCCTCCGGCGCGCGACCGGCGACCTCTTCGGTCGACGCGTTGATGACCTCGATGGTGTCGGTGCCGAGCGGGGCGACGAGCTCTCCGCCGATGAACAGTTTGTCGTAAACCTGCACGGTTACTCCTGCGCGAGAGTCGTGAGCACGCCCTGGCTGGGCGCCTGCCTTGCTCACAATAGGCCAGCTGTCATGCAGTGCCAGATCGTTCGCCGGCTCACGCTCAGGCGGCGGCGAACATCCGCGCGGAGTTGCCAATGGCTTCGCGCGCGAAGTCGTCGGCGCCAAGTTGCGCGAGGAGATCGGGGTTGAACACCTCTGGCGCGACGAACGGATGCGCGTCGATCTGCTTCAGCGTCGCGATGAGGGCGGCGAAGTCGACGACCCCGTCGCCCGGCAGCAGGCGTCCCGTCATCGCTTCGGCCATGTCGGTGGACGTGCCCGGGGCAGCGTCACACATCTGCACGTACATGACGCGATCGCCCGGAATGCTCGACAGCAGCGGCAGGTTCGGCCCACCGGGCTGGCGCTGCCAGTGCCAGGTGTCGACGAGGACACCCGCATCGGGGCCGAGCGGCTCGACGAGTGACCACGCCGTCGCCAGGTCGGCAATCCCCGTCCACGGAAGGAACTCGACGCAGACCCGGGCACCCGCCCCGCGCGCCTCTGCGACGAGGACCGACAGGTTGTCGCGGGCCTGGTCCATGTCGGTAAGGGTCGGCTCCAGGCAGACCGCCATGATCAGCGGCGCCCCGAGCGCTGCGGCGGCCTCCGCCATCTGCCGACCTTCCTGCTGCGCCGCGGCCTGGTCGTTGTTGGCCCAGTTCGCCGCCGCCTCGACGCATCCGGTGCGCATCCCCGAGCTGTTCAGCCACTTCGCGGCGGCCTCCAGGCCGCCGAGCGCCGGGAAGTGCAGCGTCCAGGTGGAAGCCGCCGAGGCGCCGGCGCGCAGCGCGGCATCCACGGCGGCGCGTACGTCGTCGCCCGCGGGCTCATGAAGTCGGCGATGAGCGTGGCCGGGCACATTCCCACTTCTGTCATGGCACGGGAATGTAGCCCGACGCCGTTGGGCCGCTCTTGGCAGACTGGGCTGCATGAGCGCCCTTTCGCGGGTCCGCTGGATGGCTCGCCACGGTTTCGCCGGGGCGCTGCTGCGCCGCCATGCCCGGCGCGGCAGCTTGGACGCCCGGCTCATGACCGACATGCAGCTGCGTGCCGATCCGTTCGCGATGTACGACGCGATTCGCGAGCGCGGCCTGATCAGCCAGGGTCCGTTCGGGTTCGTCAGCGCAAGCCACAGCGTGTGCGCCAACGTGCTGCGCAGCGACACGTTCGGGGTCGGCCTGCGGCCGGAGTCGATGCCGTTCCCGACGGCGCTGGTGCTGCGGATGGGGACGTGGGGCGCCGTCCCGACCCCCGTCGATCCGCCGTCGATGCTGGCGGTCGACCCGCCGGTGCACACGCGCTACCGCCGGCTGGTCAGCAAGGTGTTCACCGCTCGGGCGATGGAGTCGCTCCGTCCCCGCATCGAGGTGCTGGCAGGCGAGTTGCTCGACGACCTGGCTGTGAAGGCGTCCGAGCCGGTCGATCTCGTCGCGACCTATGCGGCCCAGCTTCCGGTCACGGTCATCGCCGAGATCCTGGGCGTGCCCATGGCGATGCGCGAGCAGTTCCTGTCGTGGGGCAACGGTGCCGCCGTCACCCTGGACATCGGCATCACGTACCGGGAGTTCCGGCGCGCCGAGAAAGACCTTAAGTCCATGCGTGCGTGGATGCTCGACCACTTCGCGCAGCTGCGCACGAGCCCGGGTGACGATCTGCTCAGCCAGCTCGTCGCGGTACGGGATCAGGGGGAGCAGCTGACCGAGGACGAGCTGGCCGCGACCGCGATGCTGCTGCTCGGCGCCGGATTCGAGACGACCGTCAACCTCATCGGCAACGGCACCATTGCGCTCGTCGAGCACCCCGACCAGCTCGAGCGGTTGCGCGCCGAGCCGTCACTGTGGCCCAACGCGGTCGAGGAGGTGCTGCGCTACGAATCGCCGGTCCAGCGCACCGCGCGCGTGGCCATGGCACCCACCCGGCTGGCCGGAACCGAGCTGAAGACCGGCCAGCTCGTCATCGCGCTGATCGGCGGCGCCAACCGCGATCCGGCCGTCTTCGACGACCCGCACAGGTTCGACGTTGCCCGGGCCAATGCCCGGGAGCACTTGGCGTTTTCCGCCGGCGTGCACTATTGCCTGGGCGCCGCGCTTGCCCGCATCGAAGGCGAGATCGGCCTGCAAGACGCTCTTCGACCGCTTCCCCGATCTGGCGCTCGCGGCAAGCCCGACCCGGCGCGGCACTCGCGTCTTGCGCGGCTACGACGCGATACCGGTGCGCCTCAGCCGACGATCCGTGGCGGCACCGGTGAGCTCGCGATGACGTCCGCCAGCGACTTGTCGATGTCCACATGCCAGGTTCTGAAGCGTTCCTCGTCTTCGGCGTGCGTGAAGATGGCGAACTTCCCGGCCTTGATGGCGTCGCACACCATGGGCCCGACGTCCTCGGGGTCTTTCGCGTCGAGCATGTGCTCCGGCAGGTAGAACCACTCCGCGCGCTTGTCCTCCGGGACGCCTGACACCCGCACCGACTCGCCGAGGTTGGTGGTGATGAGGCCCGGGCAGAGCACCGAGACTCCGATGCCCTGCGGGCGCAGCGCTCGGGCCATGGCCTCCGAGTAGCCGAACGCGGCGAACTTCGAGGTGATGTACGCGGGGCTGTCCCAGGTGTACGCCCACGTGCCGGCCACCGACGCGGTATTGACGACGTAGCCGGATCCGCGCTCGATCATGGCGGGCACGAAGGCGCGCACTCCACGCACGATGCCGAGCAGGTTGATCTGCAGGATGTGCATCCAGTCATCCATCTCGACCCGCTCGGGCGGCCCCATCACGGCGACTCCGGCGTTGTTGCACAGGATGTCGACCCGGCCGAAACGTTCGAAGGCGTCGTCGCGCAGGCGCTCCACGTCCGCGTCCTTGGAGACGTCGCACAGGACGCCGTGCGCTTCCCGGCCGATCGCCTTGACTTCGCTGACGGCTTCGGCGAGCCGGCTCTCATGGATGTCCGCGAGCACCACGTCGGCGCCGCGCCGGGCGAGCTCATGGGCGATGCCTCGGCCGATCCCACTCGCGCCGCCCGTGACGAGCGCGATCTTTCCCTCGATCTGCCGGTCGATGTTGCTGAGGCCGTCGGCCATGGCGCCTCCCGTTGCGTCCCGACCGACTCTGACAGACGCATACGATCCGGTGCGCTCGGGGAGGGAGCCGCTTCAGCGCCGGGCAAACGATGCGGTGCATTCGCCGGTCAAAGCACCGCATCGTTTGCTCGACCCAGAACGAGCTGGAGTCGGGTGGGCCTCGGATCGTATGCGCGGACCCGGCGCGAGGCGGCGGCAAGGCGGGCGATAGCTTCGGCGAAGATCGGCAGTGCTCCCAGTGCTGCCGGCGCCGCGAGCTTGGGGAGAACTATGGGACGTTGGACGCGGGACGAGCTCGAGAACGCCTTCGCCGAGTACCAGCGGGTGGCCCTTGCGGCCGGGACGTCGGGCGACTGGAACCCGTGGGCCGACCTCTTCACCGAAGACGCCACGTACATCGAGTCGAACTACGGGCGCATGGGCGGCCGCGAAGCGATCCGCAAATGGATCGTCAACACGATGACCACCCCGCCGATCGACCAGATGACCTTCTTCCCGATCGAGTGGTACATCATCGACGAGGCGCGCGGCTGGATCACCTGCCATGTCTGGAACCGGATGGCCGACCCCGGCGACGGCAGCATCCACCAGGCGTACAACTTCACGCTGCTGAAGTACGCGGGCGACGGGCTCTGGTCGTACGAAGAGGACATTTACGACCCGAAGCACTTCGCCGCGATGCTCACCGGCTGGTTCGCGGCGAAGAAAGCCCTCTCCGCCGCTGGGTAGGCTGACGCGATGGACATCGTCGGCGCATCCGCCATCGTCACCGGCGGCGCTTCCGGGCTGGGTGAGGCGACGGCGCGGCTGCTCGCCGGGCGCGGCGCCAAAGTCGTCATCGCTGACCTCCAGGACGAGCGCGGGCTCGCTCTGGCCGAGGAGATCGGCGGCAGCTACTCGCACACCGATGTCACGAGCACCGAGACCGTCATCGCGGCGATCGACGACGCGAAGGAGCTCGGTCCGCTGCGGGTGCTGGTGAACTGTGCCGGTATCGGCAGCGCGATGCGCACGGTCGGGCGGCAGCCGACCTATGAGTCGGCGTTCGATCTCGATCAGTTCACCCGAGTCATCAACATCAACCTGATCGGCACGTTCAACTGCATCCGGCTGGTGGCGACCGCGATGGCGTCCAACGAGCCGCAGGCCGACGGCGAGCGCGGTTCGATTCTCAACACCGCGTCACTCGCGGCGTTCGAGGGGCAGATCGGGCAGGCGGCGTATTCGGCCTCGAAGGGCGGGGTCGTCGGGCTCACCGTTCCGGTAGCACGCGATCTGTCCGTCATCGGGGTACGGGTCAACTGCATTGCGCCCGGGCTCATCGACACCCCGATCTACGGCACCGGCGAGGCGTCGGAAGCGTTCAAGGACAAGCTCAAGCGCGACGTGCTCTTCCCCGATCGGCTCGGCACCGCCGACGAGTTCGCGTCACTCGCCGTCGAGGTTCTCACCAACAGCTACCTGAATGCCGAGACGATCCGTATCGACGGCGGCGCCCGGCTTCAGCCGAAGTAGGCGCCTCACGTTCCGGCTTCGGCCACCAGCCTCCACCCGTCGCCGTCGGCGGCGATCCGGCCCGCGGTCGGCCCGCCGAAGTGGGTGCCGATGACGAGCGCGCGATCCTGCTCGCGTTCAGCGAGGAACATGCGACGCGTCTTGGCGGCCATGGGGGAGTCACTGTCGGCCGGCGAACCCACCTCGGGTTCCGCGAACTGCAACGGGTGGTGTGCCATGTCGCCGGTGATGACCGCGCGCTGACCGCCGCTCTCGATGACCACGCTGACGTGACCCGGGGTATGGCCGGGAGTCGGAACCAGGCGTACCTGCGGGCAGATCTGGTGATCGACCTCGACGAGATCGGCCACGCCGGCCTCCACCACGGGGCGAACGGTGTCGCTGATGTTCTTGTAATCGCTGTCGGTGACCAGCCAGTGCTCCCACTCGGCCCGGCCGATCAGGTAGCGCGCGTTAGTGAATGTCACGACCCACTCACCGTTTTCCAGCCGGGTGTTCCACCCGACGTGGTCGAAGTGCAGGTGCGTGCAGACCACCGTGTCGATGTCCTCGATCGCATATCCCGCAGCGGCCAGCGCGTCGATGAAGCCGCTTTCGGAAGGCGGAAACGCCAGGCCCTCACGGAGGTTGCCCACGCACGTGTCGACGAGGATGCGGCGGTCACCGGTGTCGATCACCAAGCCGTGGATCGACAGCTGGGCATTGCCGGCGTCGTCGACGAAGTCCGGCTTCAGCCAGCCGTGCCGCTCCGCGGCATCAGCAGGAGGGTCCGCCAGCAGTCCGTTCAGGGGGATGGCCATCTCGTGCTCGACCACCTTGGTGACGCGCACGTCGCCGATCTTCCATTGCATGCGCAGAAACTTAGACCTAGCCGCGCCGGCGCGCACTCCCGGGCTCCTGCGACGGCATCGCCTGCGCCTCGGGAACGTTGATCTTCTCCGGTGGCGTGACGAACGGAACCGGGTTGGTGAGTGTCGGGCAGCCCGCTTGCAGGTTGAGCGGGGTCGCCGGCAGCGAGGGCACCGCGTTGTCGGGCTTGGAGAATCCCAGCGTCGAGGTCAGATCGCCGACGGTCTTTCGCCGCCACGCGCTGACGTTGGGAGCGACGATGCCGAACCGCTGCTCCAGCAGCAGCGCCGCGGAGTTGTGATCGAACACCGTCGAATCGACGTAGCCACCGGCACTCCACGGCGAGATGATCATTGCCGGGACGCGGAACCCGAGCCCGACCGGCCCCGCCGTCCCGCCGGAATCCTTGGGAAGCGGTGACGTGGTCACGTACTCACCCGCGGTGCCGGCGGGCGCGGTCGGCGGGACGACGTGGTCGAAGAAGCCGCCGTTCTCGTCGTAGTTGAAGACGATCACCGTCTTCGACCACAGCTCCGGATTGGCCTGGATCGCGGAGATGATCCGATGGGTGAAATATTGCCCGGCTACCGGAGACGAATTCGGGTGTTCGGACCAGCCGAGGGGCGGCAGGATCCAGCTGACCGACGGGAGATTGCCGGTCTTGCAGTCCTGCTCGAAGTCATTCGGCCAGCTCGGCAGAAAAGCCTTTTGATACAAGGGTGAATTGGGCTTGCTGACGTACTGCTTGAAGTACAGCATGACGTTGAAGCCGTCGGCGAGGGCGACGTTGACGTTCTTGCCCACCGACGTTCCCGGCGGCTGGTAGATCTTCCAGCTGACGCCCTTGTCCTCGAGCGCCTCGGGAATGGTGTCCCACTCGACGGAAGCCACCGCGTCCTTCGAGGTGTCGAACCCTGGGGTTTCCAGCACAGGACCGCCATGGGCGCCGGCCGGGTCGACCATCCCGGACATGAACGTGATCCGGTTGGGCATCGTCGGGCCGATGACGGAGCAGAAGTAGTGGTCCAGAATCGTGTAGCGGCTGGCCAATTCGTAGTAGAAGTCGAGCTGCTTGCGCGTGAAATACCCCATGACCAGCGGGGCATTGGCCACGCCGTCGTACTGGGCATGCGTCTTCACGAAGGCGTCGTTGGCACCGCCCGCCCAGCTCTCGTGCTGCGGCTTCCAGTCATGGATGGGGATGTCCGAGTTTCCGGAGCACAGCTGTGCGGTGGCCGACGCCAGGTTGTAGGGCAGCAGGGTCTTGCTGGCGCCGCCCGGCCATGCCTGCGCGAAGTTACCGAAGCCGCTCTTGGGCCGGTCGTCGAAGCCGCGGACTCCGGGGTACGTGCCGAAGTAGTGGTCGAAGGAACGGTTTTCCTGCATGAGGAAAACGACGTGCTCAACCGCGCCGAGATCCGAGCCGGCTGGTTTCGTGGAGGGGTGTTTCGCGGGAGTCTTCGAGGAGGTCGAGGAACCGCAGGCGGTGAGCACGCCGGCGCCGACGAGCCCAGCCCCTCCGGCGAGCAGGGTACGCCGGGAGATCAGATGTTCTGCGGACTCGCCTGGCACGTACGTTTCCCCCTGCAGACTCGGACTTCTGCGCACCCTTACCGGGCGGCGACATGCTTCGCTGAGTCTCCCACGTCGCCCCGACGCCGGAGGGGCGTTGCGCATCCAACACGCCGCGGCACGTGGGTCGACCCGTTGCCCGACGCGAAAGGCCGCCGCCCCCGTCATCGATGCCCAGCAGGTCTTCGAAGGTGCGCAGGGACGAGTAGTGGTTGTAGGAGCCGGTCGCGTTGACGGTTCCCGGCGCGATCAGCCGCGGGTTCAGCAGGACAGCGCCGATCTGCCCACCGCCGGGCATGTCGCCCGGCTTCGTCGGTGCAGCGACCCCGGCGGCCGCGTACGCGCCCAACTGGCCGAGCAGCGTGCTGTAGCCGGGAGAGTTCATGATCAGCGGCATCCAGTGCTTGAGCCACAGGTCCGCGGCGGTCAAGCCACCGGTCGTGCCGCCTTCGGTGTTGGTTCCGGCGCACGTCGTGAGGTTCGTGATGCAGTCGCTGTTGGTGATGTTGTTCGGCGCCTGGCCGGACACCTGCGAGATGTAGTTGTCCAGGCTCACGTGGCCGGTGCCGTAGTAATGCGTGATCAGCTCACCCTTCGGCAGCAGGGTGCCGTTCAGGAAACGGAACGCTGGCCGCTGCGACGCCGGCGACGGGCCACCGCCTGCGCCGGCCGCGCCGACTGCTGGTTCCTCGACGCTCTCCACGCACTCCGGTCGCCTCATTTGGCTCCCAGCGCTCGGCTGGCTCAGCCGAAATCTGGCCCCCCAAACTGACCGGGACGAAAACACCGGGCAACGTCGAAGCGGACGAAACCGGAAGATCCCTGGCAGCCGGTATCGCCAGCCGCCCCGGCTCGTGGTTTCCTTCCGCGCATGGCACTCTTCGATCCCGCGCTGCTCGAGTACGTCAACGAGCAGCGGGCGTACAACGCCGGCGTCATGGAAGCCACGGCGGCGATGAGCTCGATCGACACGAGCACGCCTGAGGGCCTCGCGTGGATTCGTGACGCGATGCAGCCCGGCGGCCTGTTCGGCTTCACCAGCTACGACTTCCCCGAAGTGCGCCAGATCCCCAGCCGGACTGACGGTTGCGCGCCGATCCCGATTCGCTTCATGAAGCCCGAAACCGTCAACGGGGTCTACCTGCACTTCCACGGCGGCGGCATGTCGCTCGGCTCCGCGCTGAGCATGGACGCCCGCAACTGGCAGATCGCCGAAGCCTGCAATCTCGCCGTGGCCAGCGTCGACTATCGCCTCGCGCCCGAGCATCCGTTCCCCGCGGGACCGGACGACTGCGAGGCTGCCGCGCTCTGGCTCATCGACAACGCGCCGGCCGAGTTCGGCACCGACCGGCTCCTCGTGGGCGGTGAATCGGCGGGGGCGTACCTGTCGCTGCTCACCATGGTGCGGCTACGCGACCGGCTCGGCGGCACGCCGCCGTTCGCCGGTGTCGACCTTTGCTACGGCGTCCACGACTGGGGCGGTACGCCGAGCACGATCCAGATGGTCGGCAAGGTTCCCTATGCGACGGGCGACGGCAACAACCGCAGGCACTACCTGCCCGGCCGCAGCCTCGAAGAGGCACGCGACCCGGCCATCTCCCCGCTGTGGGCGCCGCTGCACGACCTGCCTCCGACCCTCATCACCGTCGGCACGGCCGACTGGCTGCTCGACGACTCGACCTTCCTCGCGGCACGCCTGGAAGCCGCCGGTTCGCCGGTCGAACTCGCCGTCTATCCCGAGGGTCCGCACGGCATCGAGTCGGCGCCGACGGTGCTGGGCAAGATGGCCCGCGATCGGCTGCACGCCTTCCTGCGGGAGTGTGCCGGCTAGCTCGGCATCTTGATGACGGCGCGCTGGTGCGTGCCTGCGCTGACCCGCCCGCGCGGACCGGTGACCTCGACGCCGAAGGTGAGCTTGCGTCCCTCGATGGTCAGCAGTTCTGCGCTGATGTCGATGGATTCGCCTTGCGTCACCGGCGCTTCATGGCTCACGCAGACGTGGGTGCCGACCGTGGTCTCGCCCGTTTCGACGTGATCTGCCGTCGCGCCGAAACAGGTCCATTCGATGAGCCCGATCATCGCGGGCGTGGCGAGGACGGCCGCCGCCGCATGGTCGGTGATCCGGTCGGCGGTCACCTCGAACGTCATGCGATTGGACAGCCCTGGCACCAGCGTTGGTTTCATGCCGCGGAACTTGGTGGCGGGGTCACCTCGAGGGCCTGTTCCGCGACGAGACGCTCGATCTCCGCCTCATCCATGCCGAGCAGATCGCGGCACACCTCACGGGTGTGCTCGCCGACCCACGGTGCCTTGGCGATGTACACCGGCGCCATGCGCGAGCCGTAGAAGCCCGGCCCGTCCATCGCCATTTTCTCGCCGACGACACCGGGCTGGTCGACCTCGACGAGGAAGCCGCGGGCCAGGTAGTGCTCCTTCTGGATCGACTCCAGCGCGGTCAGCATCTCGCCCGCCGGGACACCGGCCTTCTGCAGCGACTCGGCGATGTCCTCACGTACCAGTCCCGACGTCCACTCGCGCACCCCGCGCTCGACGTCGTCGATACGCGCGAGCCGGCCCGCAGCCGCCTGCAGTTCAACATCCGTAGCCCACCCCGGTGAACCCATCACCGAGACGAGGGCTGCCCAGTCGGCGTCGTCGCGAACGGTGATCGCGACCCAGCGGTCCTCGCCGGAGCACGGGAACAGCCCCCACGGCACGCCGCGGTCGCGCCGGTTGCCGGCGGCCTTCACCGTGCCCGGCTCGAGCGCTTCCTTGGTGAGCAGGTCGCCGACGATGCCGAGCGTCGCCTCCACCTGAGCGACCTCGACGTGCGCGCCCTTGCCGTCACCGCGGCGCCGCCCCAGCAGCCCCGCCATGATGCCGAGCGCGCCGAGCCGCCCGCACAGGTGGTCGGGGAAGATCGACATCCCGCCGGCGGGCTCGTCCTGATCGTCGTAGTTCCAGAGCATTTCGATGCCGCCGGCGGCGCGGGTGCTCGGGCCGTAGCCGCGGAAATCGGCCCACGGCCCGCGCGAACCCATCAGCTGGCTGGAGAGCATCACCAGCCCTGGGTTGACCTCGCTCAAGGTTTCGTAGCCGAGCCCGAGCTGATCCATGACGCCGGTCGAGTTGTTCTCGACGAGCGCGTCGCACTTGGCGATCAGGTCTTTCAGGACGCGGTTGCCGTCCGGGTGCTTGGCGTTGGCGCCGAAGCCGAGCTTCGAGCGGCTGGACGAGGCGAACGACGGTGACATCTCGCTGCCGGTCGCGAGCCGGATGAAGTCCGGGTAGCTGCGGCTCTCGACCTTCAGCACCTCCGCCCCGTACTCGGCGAGCATCCGGCCGACCTCGACCCCGACACCGCCGATGCCGAAGTCCGCGACGCGCAGCCCGGCGAGCGGCAGGCCGACGGCGGTGTTGCCGGAAGAACTGCGCGCCTGGCCGAGGTTCGCGAAGACCTCATCGGTGTGCTGCCCCACGGCCGGGGGACCGGCCACCGGTCCGGCCCGGTTCCCGTCGACCTCGAAAAACCCTGAAGGAATAGGGCCGCGCAGTCCGCCGCCGAGGTCGACGTCGACCAGCGAGCCGCGCGCCTTGAAGTGCTCGTTGCGCAGCACGTCGGCAGCGGTCGCCAGCGGGGTGCAGACGATGCCGCGCTGCTGTGCCTCGGTCGCGATGTCGTCCATCGTGCGGTCGGCGAAGAGCTCTTCGATCAGCGGGTTGATGACGACGGCCTGGATCCCGAGCCGGCCGGGGAGCGTCTCGAGTGCAGGATCTTGCAGGTATTCGGGCTCGCCGAGCCAGGCGCGCATCGCCCGCCACTGCCGCGGCGCGAGGATGACCACGCGCACGAAGCCGTCCTTGCAGCGCAGCGACGGCCATACCGGCCCGGCACCGGTGCGGATCTCGGGCCCGTTGTCGCCCGCGGCCCGGCGGATGTAGTTGTTCGACATCGACCAGTCGCCCATGTTGGCGATGGCCTCGTTGACCGAGCAGTCGAGCACCTGGCCCGCGCCCGGCCCGTCAGGATCGTTCTCGCGCTGCCAGAGGGCCGCGAGCGTCGCGAAGGCGAACGTGGCGCCGGTGCCGTCGTCGGCGAAGCTCGCCGGCGGGCAAAGCGGGTCCTTCTCCGGCGTGCCGGCCTTGAAAGCGATGGTGCCGGTGGCGGTCAGGACGCTGTCGGTCGCCAGGCGGCCCGACCAAGGCCCGGTGAGCCCGTACGCCGTGATCGACGTGACGACCAGATGTGGGTGGTGCGCGCCGAGCTCGTACGCGTCGAGCCCCGCGCCGGCCTCGCTGGAGGAGATCACTGCGTCGCTGTGCGCGAGCAGCTCGTGCAGCCGCTCCAGACCCTCGGGCGTGGCAAGGTCGAGCGCCACGCTCTTCTTACCGGCGTTTCGCACGGCAAAGAACAGGCTCGTGCCACTGCTGTCGCTGGAAATGCGGTGAAGCGGCGCGAGGCCGCGGGCGCTGGACCCTTCGGGCGGCTCGACCTTGATGACCTCGGCGCCGAGGTCGCCCAGCAGGCGGCCACAGAGTTCGCCGCGGTCGACGGTGAGGTCAACGACGCGATATCCGGTGAGTGGAGCGATCACCGCCTGATGGTGCCACGGGCGCGCCGTGACAGCTCCAGCGGGAAGGCTGAAGCGGCTCCTTTGGGGAAGGCCCTGACAGATACCGCGAACGCGGGTTGTAAGTTTCCGAAGGCAACCCATCCCGTCCTAGGGAGACCGCTTTGGTGCAAGTAACAGAGATGACCATCAAGTTTCCTTATCGACGGTCACTCGGTCCGGTGCTCGGTGCGTTCATGACGGCGCTCACGGAGCAGCGGATCATCGGTATACGTAACGGTTCGAAGGTTCTGGTGCCGCCGCTGGAGTGGGACCCCGCCACCGGCGCGGAGCTCGGCCACGACTTCGTCGACGTCGGGCCCGCGGGCACGGTCGAGGACTGGACGTGGGTCGCGAAGCCGACCTCGCAGCATCCGCTGAGCAAGCCGTTCGCCTTCGCGCTCATCAAGCTCGACGGCGCCGACACCGCGCTCATGCACGCGGTGGACGCCGGATCGATCGATGCGATGTCGACGGGCATGCGCGTCGCGCCGCGGTGGAAGGCCGAGCGCATCGGCCACATCACCGACATCGACGCGTTCGTTCCAGGTGAGAGCGCGCAGACCCACGACGGCGGCGGCGCGGCAGAGCCGGTGACCATGATGGAGTACGACGCGGAGATCGCGTACCGCATCCCCATCACGCCTAACGTCGAGCGCGCCGAGGCGGCCGGCAAGGAAGGCCGGTTCCTCGGTCTGCGCTGCCCGATCTGCAGCCGCACCTACACCGGCGGCCGCGGGTTCTGCCCGATCGACGCGATCGAGCTCACCTCCGAGCACGAGGTCGACCTGCCGCAGACCGGCGTCGTCACCAATTACACGATCATCACCCCCACGCAGTACCCGGGGCAGACGGCGACCGAGCCGTTCTCGCGCGCACATGTGTGGCTCGACGACACCGACGTGGTGCTCGGCTACCAGACGCTTGTCGACGTACCCAACGACGACATCCGCATCGGCATGCGCGTCAAGGCGATCTGGGACGAGACGGGAACCGCCGGCCGGGACAACCCGCGCGCCGAGGGGGGCCTCATCGGCTTCCGGCTGACGGGAGAGCCCGACTCCACCGAACCCGATCTCGCGAACAAACTCAACTGAGGACGGCCGATAGTGATCACAGCACCCGATGACATCGCGATCATCGGCTGGAGCATCTCGCCGATGGTGCGCAACACCGACAAGACCGAAGCGCAGATGCTCAACGACGTCGTGAGCGGCGCGGTCAAGGACGCCGGCATCACCCGTCGCGAGGTCGATTTCACGTGTGCCGGAAGCTGCGACTACGTGGCCGGGCAGGCGTTCTCGTTCGTGCAGAACATCGACGCCGTCGGTGCCTGGCCGCCCAAGCGTGACAGTCACGTCGAGATGGACGGCGCCTGGGCGCTGTACGAGGCGTGGCTGCGGCTGCAGATGGACGACATCGACGTCGCGCTCGCCATGGGCTCGGGGCGTTCGTCCACGGCCGACCCGGCGCTCATCTACTCGATGGAGATGGACCCTTACTACCTTGCGCCCCTCGGCGCCGACGCCGTGACGTTCGCGGGCTTGCAGGCCCGCGCGCTCCTCGAGGCCGGTCTCGTGACCGAGCGCCAGATGGCCGAGGTTGCAGCACGCAACCGCAAGGCCGGTAAGGACCGCTCCTACAACCAGGTGACGGGCGACTTCGACGCCGACGCGTTGCTCAAAGAGGACTACGTGCGCGCGCCGCTGCGCCGCCACGACCTGCCGCCCATCACCGACGGCGCCTGCGCGCTGATCATCGCTCGCGCCGACAAGGCTCGCGAGATGTGTGAAAATCCCGTCTGGATCAAGGGTTTTGCGCATTACAGCGAGCTGCATTACCCGGGCATGCGTGACCTCAAGACGTCCAACTCGACGACCCTTGCGGCGAAGGCCGCCGGGATCGAAGAGGGGCCGATCGAGGTCGCCGAGATCCAGTCGGCGTTCACCCACGAGGAGCCATTGCTGGTCTCGGCGCTCGGCCTCGGCAGCGACACCATCGTCAATCCCTCAGGCGGGCCGCAGTCGTCGAATCCCATCATGGCCACCGGCCTGGTGCGGATCGCGGAGGCCGCGGGGCAGGTGCGTGACAACGGAAAGCACCGCACGCTCGCGCATTCGACCTCCGGCCCGTGCCTGCAGCAAAACCTGGTCTGCATCCTGGAGTCGTCAAACACAGAAGGCGGCAAGAACTGATGGCTCACCAACCCTGTGCAATCGTTGGCGTCGGCCAGACCCAGCACAAGACGCGCCGCTGGGACGTCTCGCTCGGCGGCCTGGTGCGTGAGGCAGCGTCGCGTGCGCTGGAAGACGCCCAGATGGACTGGTCGGACATCGACGCGGTCGTGGTCGGCAAGGCGCCCGACCTCTTCGAAGGCGTCATGAAGCCGGAGCTCTACCTGTCCGATGCGCTCGGCGCCGCGGGCAAGCCGATGTTCCGGGTCCACACGGCCGGCTCCGTCGGCGGTACGACCGGCATCGTTGCGGCTCACCACGTGGAGACCGGACGGCACAAGCGCGTGATGGCGGTCGCGTATCAGAAGCAGTCCGAGGGCAACGCGCAGTTCGCGCTCGGCTCCGGCCGCGGCTTCTCGCTCGGTGCGGGTGGTGCGTTCGCGCCGTACATGCGGTCATACATGCACCGCACCGGCGCGCCGTCGGAGATCGGCCCGATGGTCGCGGTCAAGGACCGGCTGAACGCGCTGAAGAACCCGTACGCCCACCTGAAGCTTCAGGACATGAGCATGGAGAAGGTGCTGGCGTCCCCGATGATGTGGGACCCGGTGCGCTTCCTCGAGTCCTGCCCGTCGTCCGACGGTGCGTGCGCGGTCATCTTCACCGACCAGGAGGGCGGCGAGGCCGCGGCCAAGGCGGGTCGTCCACCCGCGTGGGTGCTGGCGACGGCGGTGCGCTCGGAGCCGTCGCAGTTCCCGGGCCGTGACCCGGTGGCGCCGCAGGGCGCGGCGGACTGCGCGGCCGACGTGTTCCAGCAGGCCGGGATCACCCGCCCGCTCGAGCAGATCGACTGCGCCGAGCTGTACGTGCCGTTCAGCTGGTACGAGCCGATGTGGCTCGAAGGCCACCACATCGCCGAGAAGGGCGAGGGCTGGAAGATGGTCCAGCGCGGCGACACCGCCCTTGACGGTGCGTTCCCGGTGAACATGTCCGGCGGCGTGCTCTCGTCCAACCCGATCGGTGCTTCCGGGCTGCTGCGCTTCGCCGAGGTCGCCCTCCAGGTGCGGGGGATGGCCGGCGAGCACCAGGTGGAGGGTGCGAAGGTCGGGCTCGGCCAGGCCTACGGTGCGGCGGCGCAGTACTTCAGCATGTTCGTCGTCGCTAACAGCCTGAATCCCTTCAGCTAAGGCGAGACCAGCTGCGCTGGGGGATTGGATTACGCTGTAATTCAATCGACGGAGGGCGGCGCCATGGCCTGGGGTTTCGAGGCTGATCCGGAGCTCGAGGCTGAGCTCGCGTGGATGCGCGAGTTCATCGACACCGAGCTCATTCCGCTGGAGCCGATCCTGCGGGAGCTGCCGCCCGACGAGTGGGCTGTGGTGAAGCGTCACCTGCAGGATCGGGTGAAGGCGCAGGGTCTGTGGGGCGCCTTCCTCGATCCCAAGCTCGGCGGTCCGGGCTTCGGTCAGCTGAAGCTGGCGCAGATGTCGGAGATCATCGGGCGCTGCATGTACTCGATGGTGATCTTCGGCGTGCAGGCCCCGGACAGCGGCAACATGGAGCTGCTGGCGCACGGTGCCACCGACGAGCAGAAGGAGCGGTGGCTCTGGCCCAACCTGCGCGGCGACATCACGAGCGCGTTCTCGCTCACCGAGCCGTTCGTCGCCGGGGCTGACCCGACCGTCGTCGAGACCAAGGCCGTGCGCGATGGCGACGAGTGGGTCATCAACGGCCACAAGTGGTTCACGACCAACGCCTCATCGGCGGACATCACGCTGGTGTTCGCCGAGACCAACCCGGAGGGCCGGCCGCACAAGCACGCGTCCATCTTCATCGTGCCCAAGGGCACGCCGGGGATGGACGTGGTGCGCGACATCGGAACGATGGCCCATCCCGATCCGGAGTACGGACGCCCGGGCAACCACGCCGAGGTCGTCTTCACCGATTGCCGGGTGCCGCATGATCACCTGATCGGCGCGCCGGGGGACGGGTTCGTGCTGGCCCAGCAACGCCTCGGTGGCGGCCGGATCCACCACTCGATGCGCTGGCTCGGGCAGGCGCAGCGCTCGCTCGACATCATGTGCGAACGGGCGGTCTCCCGCTCGTCGCACGGCAAGCTGCTCGGCCAGCATCAGATGGTGCAGGACTACGTTGCCCTGTCCCATATGGAGATTCAGGCGGCCCGGCTGCTCACGTTCCAGACCGCGTGGAAGATGGACAAGTACGGCGCCTCGGCCGTCCGGGCCGACCTCGGCATGATCAAGGCGCACGTATCGAAGGTCGTGCTCGCGGTGCTCGACCGCACGATCCAGGTGTGCGGCGCGCTCGGCTATTCGAGCGATCTGCCGGTCGAGGCGTGGTATCGCGGCACCCGCTTCGGGCCGATCGGTGATGGGCCGGACGAGCTGCACAAGTCGGTGCTCGCGCGCACCCTGTTGAAGAAGTACAAGCCGGTTGTCGGCTGGCCGAGCGAGCACATCCCGAGCCGACGTCCGGCTGCCGAGGCCAAGTGGGAGGAGCTGCGGGCAGCCGCGGGGGTGATGTGAGTCCGCGCTATGAAGCAGTCTTCCTCGACTTCGCCGGCACCCTGTTCAGCGACCGCGAGCTGCGGGACGTCCACCTCGCGCAGCTTCGGTTCGTGGGTGAGGCGATCGGCGTGCAGCGATCTGACGCCGAACTGCGGGCGGCGTATCGCGCGGGCATGGGTGTCGCGTACCGGGCGGTCGGGGCAGCGCCGTCGTATCTGCACTCCGACCTGTTCCGTACCGCGTTCGTCGCGATGGCAGAGCAGCTCGCTGGCACGCTCGAGGCCGCTGCTGCCGATGAGGCGTTGCAGCGGCAGTACGCGGCGACCATCAACGGGGCGCGGCTGCGCCCGGACTGCTTGGAGACGCTCGCCCGCTTGCGCGGCGCCGGGCTGCACCTGCAGATCGTCTCGAACATCGACGACGATCTGATGCACCCACTTGCGGAACGGCTCGGCCTGGCCGGCGCCGTCGACGCGCTCACCAGCTCGCAGGAAGCCGGTTACTGCAAGCCCGATCCGGCGATCTACGCGTATGCGTTGGGCAAGGCGGGCACGTCGGCGGAGCACGTGCTGTTCGTCGGCGATTCGACCGTGCACGACGTGCATGGTCCGGCTGCGGCCGGAATGCGCACCGCGTGGCTGGTGGCGGACGGCAAGCCGTCCCACGGCGGCGGTCCCGAGACGGCTCCGGACTTCGTCATCGAAAGCCTCGGCCAGATCTGTGACATCACGGCAACGGCCACCGCGGCATGAGCGGCGAAAACCCCCGGCCGCTCAAGGAGTTCCTGGACCGGCATCTCGGCGATCGGCAGGACATCGCCGTCGAGGCGATGCGTGGCGGTGGCTCCTGCGAGATCTTCTCCGTACTCCGGGGGAGTGACCGGTGGGTGCTCCGGCGGGCGCCGCGCCACGCCAGCTCGCAGACCGCTCATGATGTGCTGCGCGAGTTTCGCATTCTCGATGCCATCAAGGAGCAGCCGGTCGCGATCGCCCGGCCCATCCTGTCCTGCGACGACAGCGCGGTTTTCGGGGCACCCTTCTACGTGATGGACCGGGTCGACGGCGTGCCCATCCGCGACCGGTTGCCCGAGGCGTGGGCGGCAGCGCCCGAGCAGCACGGCCGCGCACTGGAACAGCTCATCGACGCGCTCGTCGCCGTCCACGCGGTGGACTGGAAGGCCTGCGGGCTCGGCGACATGGCCCACCCCGAGAACTATCTGAAACGCCAGATCGCGCGGTGGCTCGCCCAGCTGCACTCGTACGGTGGCCGAGAGCTCCCAGCCGCGGAGCGACTGGCCGGCTGGCTGGAGGCGGGCCGCCCGCCCGACCAGCCGCCAGCGCTGTACCACGGGGACTACAAGCTGGACAACGTGCTGTATGCAACGGGCCTTCCCGTGCAACTGTTGGCGATCGTCGACTGGGAGATGTCGTCGATCGGCGATCCCCTCGTTGACCTCGCCTGGGCGCTCATCTTCCATCCCGGTCCCGAGGGGACCATGCGGCTCGGCACGGCCAAGGAGCCGCGCTTCGAAGCCGAGCGCCTGCCGAGCAAGGCCCAGCTCCTCGAGCGATACGCGGCGGCGTCAGGCCGCGATGTGTCGGCGATCGGCTGGTATGACGTCTTCTCCCGCTGGAAGCTTGCCATCGCGCTGGAAGGCAGCTACGCCAAGTTCCAGCGGGGCGAGTCCAGCAAGCCGATCCACGAATTCTTCGGCGCGCAGGCGGATCTGCTGCTCGCAAGTGCCGACCAGATCGTCTCGGAGGGGCAGTGAGCATCCCGACGCTGCGGGCAGACGGAAAAGTCGTCGTCGTCACCGGCGCGAGCAAGGGGCTCGGGCGGGCGATGGCGCTCGGATTCGCCGAAGCAGGCGCCGACGTGGTCGTCAGCAGCCGCAAGCTCGACGCCTGCGAGCCGGTCGCGGAAGAGATCCGGTCGATGGGTCGCCGCAGCCTTGCCGTGGCGTGCCACGTGGCGGACTGGGCAGCGTGCGAGGTGCTGGTCGCCGAGACGGTCGGCGCGTTCGGCCGTGTCGACGTGCTCGTGAACAACGCCGGGATCGCGCCCGTGCCGCCGTCGCTGGGCGGCGTCACGAGCGACCTGTTCGACAAGACGATCGGGGTGAACCTGAAGGGACCGCTGCGCCTGTCGGGGCTCGCGGCTGAACACATGCCTGCGGGCGGGGCGATCATCAACATCAGCTCGAAGGCGTCGACGCATCCGTCGCCTTTCACCGTCGTCTACGCGGCGGCGAAGGCCGGCCTGAATGCGCTGACCGCAGCGGCGGGACAGGAGTTCGGGCCCCGCGGGATCCGGGTGAACGGCATCATCTGCGGCACTTTCGACACCGACAGCCTGCGTTCGTCGCTGCCCAGCGAGCAGGCCGCCGTCGAGGCAGCCGCGCGGGTCGGCGTCCGGCGCATCGCGGCTGCCGACGAGATCGTGGGCGCAGCGCTCTTCCTGGCCAGCGACGCCTCGTCGTACATGAACGGCGAGATGATCGTGCTGGACGGCGGCTGATGCCCATACCGAGGCTGGCCGGCGACATCGACCCGGCCTGGCTCAACGCGGCGCTGCGCGAGCGGCACCCCGACGCTGTGGTGACCGGTGTCGAGGTGATCGAACGGCACGAACTCACCAATGCCCATGCCCGGATCCGGCTCGAGTACGCCGGCGCATCGAGCGCGCCGCCGACCATGTTTGCCAAGCTCCCGCCGACGGCTCCGGCGCGGCGCGAAACCATCATCGCGACCGGCATGGGACAGCGTGAGGTCCTGTTCTACGCGAACCTCGCGCCCAAGCTCTCACTCCGCGTTCCCGTGACGCATGCGGCGATGACCACGGACGACGGGGATTTCGCGCTGCTGCTCGAGGATCTCAGCGTCGGCACGTGCGAGGTGTCGGACGGCACGTGGGGGATATCCGCGGATGGCGCCGCAGGCGCGCTCGAAGATCTGGCCGAGATGCACGTGCGCTTCGAGGATCCGGCGCGCCGGGCAGCCGAGGCGCCCTGGGTGGCCGTGTCCTCGCCGTCGAACGCCTACGGCGGTCCCATGCTGCGCTACGGGATCGAAAACCACCGCGATCGGCTGACCGATGCCTTTGTCGAGGTTGCCGAGATCTACATCGCCAAACACGAGCAATTGCAGGCACTTTGGCACGAGGGCCCGCACACCGTCATTCACGGCGACCCGCACATCGGCAACCTGTTCGTAGACGGCGTCGACGGCGGCCGGGTCGGGTTCCTCGATTGGGGAATCATCAACCTGAACACGCCGATGCGCGACGTCAGCTACTTCCTCACCATGGGTCTGAACCCCGATCAGCGCCGAGCGCATGAGCGCGACCTGCTGCGCCACTACCTCGACGTGCGGCGGTCGCTGGGCGGAGCCGACATCGGCTGGGACGACGCCTGGCTCGCCCATCGCGTTCACGCGGCCTACACCGTCCCGGCGTCGTGCCAGGTCGTCACATTCCCCGAGGACGCGTCACCGGCGCGGCGGGTCTTCGCCGACGCTTTCCTCGCCCGGTCGCTCGCCGCACTCGACGACCTGGAAGCTCGCAGCGCGCTGCGCGAGGCCGCCGGTCTCTAGCGGCTGAAACGCCAGCGCCGCGCTACCTGAAGCGCTCAGATCAGCACCGGCTTGGACTTGACGGCCGGGGCGCCGCAGATCGCGCAAGCGGCGATCGGGTCGTGGGCGTGCTTTTCACACGCGCGGTAGTCCTTCGTGGGAAGGCATCCGCAGGGAAAGGAGATCGTCACCTCGAGGTGAGCCGGACGCGGGCACTTGAGCAGGCCGCGCCGGTAGACGCACTGGCAGCGGTACAACGTGACGCTCACATCTCACCCCCGTCACGGTCGCACCTATCCCGTGCACTTCACCGAACCGAGTCTGGAAACGGGTGGATTGTAAATCTCACTAGCCACCCGGCCGCGGCAATCGGGCGGGGAAAGGCCAACGCGTTTCGGCCGCCCCCCGAGCCTCGGGGGGTACCGGGAACTACAGGGCCCGCCCCGTGGTTGCCTGTATCGACGAGCAAGCTACGGAAGGAACCCGATGTCCGAAGAGCGCGCCGTACTCGCCGGAGGCTGCTTTTGGGGAGTGCAGGAACTGGTCCGCAAGCTGCCGGGCGTGATCTCGACCCGGGTGGGCTACACCGGCGGCGATGTCCCCAACGCCACGTATCGCCACCACGGCACCCATGCCGAGGCGCTTGAGATCATCTTTGATCCGGAGCAGACGTCCTTTCGCGATCTGCTCGAGTTCTTCTTCCAGATTCACGACCCGTCGACGCGCAACCGCCAGGGCAACGACATCGGCATGAGCTACCGCTCGGCGATCTTCTACACCACCGACGAGCAGAAGCGGGTCGCCGAGGACACGATCGCCGACGTCGACGCGTCGGGCCTGTGGCCAGGAAAGGCGGTCACCGAGGTCGCCGCCGCCGGCCCCTTCTGGGAAGCCGAACCCGAGCACCAGGACTACCTGCAGCGCTACCCGAACGGCTACACCTGCCACTGGGTCCGGCCGAACTGGAAGCTGCCGAAGCGTTCGCAGGCCCCGGCCACCTGACGGCAGTGGCCGGGGGCGCGGCTAGCGGTTTACTGGCGGTTTACTGGTAGGTCTTGACCGGCAGGACGTTGTCGGCCTCGCAGTTGAACGATCCCTGGGTCGGCTGCGTGACGTCCTTGGCGTAGACGAAACCGGTCGCCGTCAGTTGCACGATGGTGATGCACGGCGACGCGTCGGCATTCGCCATCGTCGAGTGCGGCGCGTACAGCCCTCCGGCGTCCCAGTCGGTGAGGCTGCCGGCCTTCTGCAGGATGCAGTCCTGCGTCAGGTCCGCCCCGCACGCGGTGGCGGACTTGGCCCACAGGGTCCAGGCGCTCATCGCCGAGAGCGTGAACTCGGTGAGCTTGGTACCGGGCACGGCCCCCTTGACGATGTCGGCCGTCTGCTTCACCACCGGATACTGGTCGGCCAGCTCGAAGGGGAGGGCGGGGAACTGGATGTAGCTCGGCGGGAACGTCTTCGCTGCAGCAGCAGCCGAAACGCCCTGCGGGCCGTAGAACTGGACGCTGTACCAGAGGAAGTCCGGGTTCCAGCCGGTGTTCTTGATGGCCTGGATCACCGGCGACGGGTCCTGCGCGGTCTCGAGATAGAGCGCCTTGGCGCCGGAGCCCTTGCACTGCTCCATGTAGGGACGCCAGTTGTCGACCTGCGGCGGCGGCTCGATGTAGCTGGCCACCTTGATGTTCAGCTTCTGCAGGTACTCCCTGGTGCGCAGCCCGACGGGCGTCAACGACGCGAGGTTGCTGCCCATGACGCAGACGCCGGCGGTCTTCACGTCTGGGTACTTGTTGGCCAGGAGGCGAAGAGCGCCGTTGTTGATCTGGTTCGACGGGTTCGGCGAGGGCTGCACCTGCAGGCCGGCCACCGTCGCTTGTGGTGAGACCACGTAAGCGGGGATCTGGCCGAGCTTGCAGCCCAGGCGCACCTTGACGCCGGTCGCGTCGAGCGCGTTGCCGTTGCCGACCAGCATGAAGTCCTTCTGGCACGCCGAGGTCATGACCTGACCGACGTTGAAGAGCTTGGCGTCCCACTTGTCGACGACGATTTGGCGGCCGTTGATGCCGCCGGCCGCGTTGCACCACTTCGCGAAGCCCTCGGCGGTGTCGAAGAACTCCTGCTCGAGGCCGGGCGCGACGGCCGCGCCCGGGTCAGCGGTGACGCCGATACGGATCTGGGTGGCCGTGAGCCCGCGGGCGGTCGTCGTGCCGGGCTTGCCCTTGCCGCAGATCGCCTTCTGCGTGCCGAAGTCGCCGGCCGCACTGGCCGCGGCGGACGCCGACGCGCTCGACGAGTTGGTCGGCGTGGTACCCCCTCCGCCACCCCCGCTGGACGAGCGCCCGCAGGCCGCGAGTGCGACGGGGATCAGCAGGATGGCTGCCAGCGCTGCAGGCGCGTGGCGACGCCGACGATCGGTGGTGCTTCGCAACATTGCGAACTCCGGTCTGTCGAACCGAGATAGGTCGCGACGCGTCCAGCGCAGGCAGGAGCCTTTGACGCGGCGTGGCGCAACCTTAGAGCCTCGCGCGGCTGGACGTGACCCGGAACACACTTTTGGCTCAGGATTTTTCCGGAACAAGGAGGGCGTTGCCGCCGCTCATGGGCCACGCGGGACCGACGAGGGGATCCGATCGCCGCAAGGAGGGCGACGCCCGGGATCAGCCAGAGGTGCCGTGGGGCAGCCCCAGGATCTCGGCGGCCTCCTTGCAACTCGCGACCGGACGACCCTCCGATTCGCACAGCTCTGCTGCCTCGCGCACCAGGTCGACGTTCGCCGGCTGCCGGTCGCCGCCGTAGAACTCCAGGCCCAGATGCAGGTGGCCGCCGCGGCGCAGCGCGAGCTTGGCGACCTCGCTGCGGCCGAGGTCACCGCCGACGCAGGACACCGCCCACGGCAAGCCGGTCGGCTCGAGCAGTTCGAGGTACGCCTCAAGGCCCGTGGCCGTCGGCGGAAGCCCGAAAGGTGCACCGGTCAGACCTTGATCCGTCGACAGGTACAGCTTCACCATGGTGCCCGCCGGCAGCCGGCCCGCCTCGTGCCAGGCGATCGTCGCCCGCAGGAAGCCCGGCTCGTAGATGGCGAGACTCGGGCCGAGGTGAAGCTTCTCGTGCAGCTCGAAGACTTCGCCGATGCGATCGAACGAGTTCTGGTAGACGAACCCACCGGTCAACCGGCCGTCCTCACCACGGCGTCCGAAGTTCAGCGATCCGGGGTCGAGCAGCCCGACCCGCAGACCCTTGGCCGCCATCGGTGCCAGGTGGCCGAAGCTGAGGTCGCCGGCACCGAAATTGACGGTCGGGTAGAGCAGGGCGTCGGAGCGCTGCTGCCAGACCGGCTCGAACGCCGCCAGGTAGCGTTCGGCGACCTCCACGTCAGGGCCGCCGACCGGATTGCAATGGGCGTGGATGATCGCAGCGCCCGCCTCAAGGCACGCAAGGGCATCGGTGGTGATTTCCTCGGCGCTGATAGGGACGTTGGGGTTGCGCTCCTTCGGGGTCGCCCCGTTGATCGCCGCCTCGATGATGACGGGCGCTGCGGACTGGTCCTCGTTCTTCGCCATCGCTTCCTCCGTCGTGTCCGGACCTGTGGGATTCCCGTCTCAGCGGCGTTTGAACTGCGGGGTGCGTTTCTCAGCGAAAGCCTTGGGGCCTTCCTTGGCATCCTCGGACGCGAAAACCATGGCGCCGCGCTCCCGCTCGTGCTCGAAGCCCTCGGCTTCGGTCATCCCGCCCGTCTCGCGGATCGTTGCCAGAATCGCTTCGACGGCGATGGGGCCGTTGGCGCAGATCTGCGCGGCGATCTCCTTGGCCTTCGCGAGCGCCTGCCCCTCCGGGACGACGTGGCCCACCAGACCGAGCTGCAGCGCCTCCGCGGCCGGGATGTGCTTGCCCGTCAGGAGTATCTCGGCAGCAGCGGTATAGGCGATCTGGCGCGGCAGCCGCACCGCGGAGCCCATCATCGGGTACAGCGACCAGCGCGCTTCCGACACACCGAAGCGGGCGGTTTCACTTGCGACGCGGATGTCGGTGCCGAGCAGGATTTCCGTGCCGCCGGCGATCGCGACGCCTTCGACGGCGGCGATGATGGGCTTGCGCGGGCGATTGATTTTGAGGAATCCGCGCTGCGCGATTTCGGGATCGTCCTTGAAACGCTGGGCGAGGGCGGCAGCGTGCGGGTCGTCCGGATCGCCGGCCATGGCCCGCAGGTCGGCGCCGGAGGAGAAGTTCCCGCCCGCACCGGTGAGGATGATGCAGCGGATCTCGTCGTCGTCGTTCGCCTGGGCATACGCGTCCGAGAGCAGCAGCAGCATGCTGCCGGTGAAAGCGTTCATCCGCTTGGGACGGTTCAGGGTCAGGATCAGCAGCGGACCTTCACGCTCGATAATGACCGGGTCGTCGGCAGCCACAGCTGAAATCACCAGTGCTCACTTCCTTGTTTCCGTCAGTGCTCGTTCTGTGCTCGTTCTGTGCTCGTTCTCGACCTGCTCCCAGCAGCGAAGGATCGCACGCGCGCTCGCGGCGATGTCATCGGGTGTGGTCGCGACGTCGGAGACCGACAGCCGCATGGCCCGCCGGCCCTGCCAGGTCGTGCCGCCGGCCCAGCACGTCCCGTCGCGCTGCACCGCCGCGATGACGGCGTCGGTGGTGGCGTCATCCTTGAACTGAACGAGCGCTTGGTTCAGCACGACCGGCGCCAGGATCCGGGCTCCGCGGGCTTCGAGCAGCGCGACGAATTGCTGCGCGAGATCGCAGCAGCCGTCGACGATTTCAGCGATGCCCGACCGTCCCCGCGAGGCGATGATCGCCCACGCTTCCACCCCCCGCGCCCGCTGCGACATCTGCACGCCGAGATGCATCAGCACCCGGCCGGATTCGCCGAGCAGGTACGCCGCGTCGGCGGCGAACGACCGGCGCAGGTCCTCTTCCCGCGCGCAGATCGCGATCCCCGAGTCGTAGGGAGCGTTCAGCCACTTGTGCGCGTCGGTGGCCCACGAGTCGGCTTGATCGACGCCGGCGACGAGCCGGCGGAACCGGGGAGAGGCGGCCGCCCACAAACCGAATGCTCCATCGACGTGCACCCAGGCGCCCGCTGCCCGGGCGCGCGGGATGAGTTCAGGGAACGGGTCGCTGTGGCCGGTGTTCACGTTGCCGGCCTGCAGGAGCACGATCGTCCGGTCGTCGACGTCCGGGAACTCCTCGGCGCGCACCCGGCCCGCTTCATCGGTCGGGACGAACGTGATGGCGTCGGTGCCGATCCCTGCCATGTGCAACGCCTTCAACGCCGAGACGTGCACCTCCTCAGAGGTGACGACGCGCAGCGGCGGGGCCTTGGTCAGACCTTTGACCCGGGTGTCCCATCCCGCGCGGTGCAGCAGCGCATCGCGCGCAGCCAGGACGCACGTCAGGTTGGCGACGGTCGCGCCGGCGCAGAAGGTCGCCGTCGCGTCGCGCGGGAGGTCGAGCAGTTCGCAAACCCAGCGCGCCGCGATCCCGTCGAGGTGCGTGCCAACCGGCGACATGACCGGTGTCGCGACGTTCTGGTCCCAGGAAGCGGCAAGTGCTGCCGCTCCCGTCGCCGCCGGATCGGTTCCGCCGATGACGAAGCCGAAGTAGCGACCGTGCGTGACGTCCACCGCCGCCGGCGAGCCGATGGCGTCCAGCGTCGCCAGCACTTCTCGCACGGGCGTGGGCCCGTCCGGGAGCTCGTCGCCGAACCCCTTCAGCGCTGCGACGGCTTCCTGCCCCGGGAACACCCCCCGTTCGGCCTTCCCCGCCAGGTAGTTCGCCGCCCGCTGAGCGGCGTCGAGCAACACCTGCGCGCCAGCTCCGTCAGGCGGTTCCCCGCTCAGGGCGCGACCGCCATCATGTCGGTCATGCCGGTCGGCAGGTGGCGTCCGACGGTGCCGTGCTCGAACACGCCGTAGCCCTGCTGGCCGTCGAGGGTGGCGCGGGCGAGATGGTCGGTGCCGCCCCACGGCACCTTTGCCTGGATCTCGGGGTCCGCGTAGTCATAGGTCCGGCCATTGACCCAGGACTCACCCATCCACATGCCGTGGTTCCAGCCATCCCCGCTGCCGTAACCGCACCCGAGATGCAGCGGGATTCCGGTCAGGCATTCGATGTCCAGCTCGAGCGACTTGCGGTCGACCGTCTTCAGATGCAGCGTTGCGCCCTCCGGGATGCGGGTCCCGGGCCGGTAGCGGATGTCGATCTCGGGCCAGCCGAGCTGCTCCATCTTGCGTCCGGTGGCGCTCGGCCAGACCCGCACCGCGTAGTTCAGCGTGCGGAAGCCCTCCGGATCCTCCTCGCACATGAAGTGCACGGCGAAGTCGTCGAACCTGATGGGGATCCAGACCCACCAGATACCCGGCTCCCGGTCCGCGGGTCGTCCTTGCGGATCGGCCTCGCCGACGGGGCGGATGCCCCACGACCGGTCACGTGTCGCCGTCCAGGTTTCGGGCGTGACGGCGAGCGTTGTGCCGTCGACCCGGATCTCGCCCTCCCACGTGCCGACCTGCGCGTAGCGGCAGCCTTCGATGATGACCTTGCCCGTCGGGCCGCCGTACTTCACGTGCTGCGGCTCGCGCATCGGCTCGTACTCCGAGCGGAACGTCAGGTCGAACCCGACGCCGTGGTCATCGCCGTCGCAGCGCAGATGCAGCTCGCGGAACGGCTCGACGACCCGAAGGTCGTAAGGTCCGACCTTTTGCGAGAGCTTGTCCTTGGGCCGGATCCCTGACGTTTGCACGCTCCACTGCTTGTCGCCGCGGCGCACGGAAGCGAACGCGTCGATCACGCCGAGATTGGGGTAGACCCCGAGCCCGGTCAGCATCTCGGTCTCACCGGAGTGATCGAGCGCCTGGTAGATGCAACGGTCGTAGGTGTTGCGGTCACTGGTCGCCACGTAGGCGAACGACATCGGCACCTGGTGGATCGGGTGCTCATCGAGCGGGTCGAGCTCCATCAAGGGTCCTCTCGGGGAACGGCCGGCGCAGTCTCTGAAGGGATTGTTCACCCCGGCTTCGGGCGTGCGGTCAGGTGGCTTCCGGCCGCAGGGTGGTGAGCGTCGTGCACGCCATCGCTTTGGGGTCCTGATTCGGCGCCGGCAGGGTCGGCGGGTCGAGAAACGCCGGCGTGCCTTTCAGGTCGATGGAATCGAGCAGGTTGCTCGCTGCCGAGTCGCGATAGGTGAGGGCCGGCAGGTTCCACTTGGTCTCGACCAGTTTGAGGATCGAGGTGTGGTCGTGCACGACGTGTGAGACGTAATTGCGCCGGGCGCGCGGCGAGACGATCACGCATGGCACGCGAAAGCCGTAGCGGTCGTAGCCTCCCGGCTGCTTCTGCGGTGCGATCACCGGGGCGATCGAATCGGGTGCGATGGCTGCCGGCGGCGGTACGTGGTCGTAGTAGCCGCCGTGCTCGTCATAGCACCAGATCAGCAGGGTCTTGGGCCAGAGCGGTCCCTGCATCACCGCATTGATGACCTTTGCCGCGAACGCCTCGCCTTTGAGGATGTTCTGCGGGTTCTCCTCGGAGTTCTTGTCGAAGTCCGGGTCGACGATGCTGAACGACGGCAGCTTTCCGGCGGCGGCATCGGTGAAGAACTGCTCGATGTGCACGAGCTTGCCGGGGTTGTTCGCGTTGACGCCATTGATCAGCAGCCCCGTGGCGAGCGAGGAGAAGTAGTTCTTCCACGTGATGTGGTGCTGATTGAGGCGGTCGAAGATGGTGCCGTTCGGCGGGGGCGGATCCGTGACGCTGGTGAGGTGGTTGTCCACGAGGCCGTAGGCCGTGGCGGCGATCAGGAAACGGCGATTGGGAAAGGTCTGGGCGAGCACCGACGAGAAGTAGCGATCGGCGAGCGGAAACGTCTTCGCCAGCCCGTAGTAGAACGGCAGATCCTGCTCGTCCCAGTAGCCCATCGCGACCGGGCCGCTGTCGCTGCGGACAAAGCCATCGTTGCGGCCGTCGTCGTACTGGATGTGGCTGGCGTCCCAGGCCTGGCTCGGCTTCGTCTTGAACTGGCACGTGGCCGGCATGTGAAAAGCACGCACCGCGGGTCCGGACCCGTCGGGGTTGGAATTGGTCGGCCGGCCGGCGCCATCGAGCGTGAAGCCGTCGCCGCGGCGCAGCATGCCGAGGTAGTTGTCGTAGGAGTGGTTCTCCATCATGAGCACGACGATGTGCTCGATCTCGGGCAACGTGTCGGTGCCGACCGGCAGGTGCGGATTCGGTAGCGAGCCGGGCCTTGGAGGCTGCGTCGGCAGCACGGTCGGGGACGGTGAGGGGCTGCGCAGCGCGGGACTCGTGCGGGCGGCGGTGGGCTTGCCCGAGTTACCCCCGCAGGCAGTCGCCCCGAGCGTGATCAAGCCCCCAGCCAGCAGGCTGCGGCGAGTCAGGGCGAACCCGGACGATCCCGTACTCACGCGCGCAGCCTAACCGCCCTCCGCCAACCGGGGGGTAAACGCCGGGCTACCCGTGCGTGGGGTCAAGGATTCCGTCGGTACCTCCGATAAGACACCGGTGACGGGGGATCACAGCACCATCGAGCAGCGCAACGAGGCTTTCGCCACGCTGCTCGCCAATCCGCATGCGCTTTTCGCGGCAGTGGATGACGAGGGCTTCCGCATCCCATTGCATGAACACTTCGGCATCCGTGATGAGCAGGCGATAGCGCTGCCGCAGGACCGCGCCACGATCATCGATGTCCTGGCGCCGGCCGAAGCGATGAAGGTCGTCACCGCCTGGGAGACGACAGTGGCCCACGGCATCTCTTTCACGGAGGTGCGGGCCCGCCAGGATTCATCCCGGTTGCTGACGCTCACGATGATCGACATGCGCCATAGCTTGGGTGTCTGGATCGCGGCCCTGAGTCCCGCGGAAACCTCTGTGGAGCAGGTGCGTTTTGCCGACGATCTCGCGGGCGCGCTCGCGACCTCGGTGCGGCCGCGGACGGCGACGATGCGCAAGTCCGAGCATGCGGTCATCCTCGACATCGACGATCGTGCGAGCCGCATGCTGGGTTGGGCACCGAGCCAGATGGCCGGCAAGCGCTCCACCGAATTCCTGCACCCCGACGATCATGAGCGTGCCATCGTGGCCTGGCTGGACCTGCTGGCCAAGAAGGGCTCGCAGCGGGTGCGTTCGCGGCACCGGTGCGCCGACGGCTCCTGGCTCTGGATCGAGACCGAGCACACCATCTTTCCCCCGGAAGCCGAGGGGGATAAGCCGACGGTGCTCGCCGAACTCACCGACATCTCCGATGAGATGAAGGCCCACGAAGACCTCGGCCGGCGCGAGCGGCTGTTTCGCCGTCTTGCCGAATCGCTTCCGCTCGGAGTGCTGCAGGTCGACGCCGACGGCGGGCTGCTGTACGTCAACAACCGGCTCGCGACGATCGTCGGCACGCAAGAGCCGCCGTCGCTCGATGAAATAGCGACTGCATTGGTCGCCAGCAGCCGGACGAGCTTCAACGCTGCGCTCGAGGCTGCGCTCACGGATGGGCTCGACGGCGAGCTCGAGGTCGTGTTGCGCCCCGCCGCCTCGAGCGAACTGCGCATCCTGTCGGTGAACATCATCGCTCTCGGTCAAGGCGAAGGTGTCCCCGGTGCGTTGTGCTGCTTCACCGACATCACCGCAAGTGCGCGGCTGCGCGATGAGCTGCGAGCCAAGGCGAGCATCGACACGCTGACCGGCTGCCACAACCGGGCCTCGGTGATGGCGTACTTGACCGAGCAACTCGCCGCCGGGGTCCGGGCTGCTGCGATCTTCGTCGATCTGGACCACTTCAAGCCGATCAACGACGAGTTCGGACACGAGACCGGCGACGAGTTGCTGGTGCACATTGCCCGGCGGCTGCAGGGGATCGGCGACGCCCGGGGCATGACCGGAAGGCTCGGCGGGGATGAGTTCCTCATCGTCGTCACCGGTCTGGCCAGCGAATCCGACGCGGTCGCCTTCGCCGACGGGGTGGGCGCGCTCGTGCGCGAGCCGGTGACCCTGGCTGACATGACGGTGATCCCCAGCGCCAGTGTCGGTGCGGCACTTTCGCGCGCCGGAGAGGATGCCCGTTCGCTGATCAAGCGCGCCGACGCCGCCATGTATCTCGCCAAGGCACGCGGCCGGCAGGAGCGCGCCCTCGGTGAGCCGGGCAAGGCAGCACTGCCGCATCCTCGCGAGGCGGCAAGCCAGACCTGACGAGGATTACGGGCGCGGCTCACGTAACGGCGCTAGATCTCCGCCGGCCACCTATCCGTCGCTGCGCACATCGATCAGTGGATTCAGCCGGCCAGCAGCCACGAAGTAGCCGCCGGACGTCACGGAGCCACCGCGCACTGACACTCGAGTCAGGAAGTCGTGTGGCGGGCCGGACGGAATCTCCTGGGTTGGCTGGGCAGCCCAACCATTGCCCACCCAACGGCTGATGAGCATGAAATTAGGGGTGGATGCGCCGGGCTGTGCGGTGGAGATACCCGTGGCCCACACGCTGGTGCCGGTGGCGTCGATGTCGGTGAACGCGATCGAGCTGCAACCGAAGTTGCACAGGCCCTGCCAGGCCGAGCCGTTCCAGCGAGCAGCGAAACCGGGATAGCTGACGCGCCCGGATTGAGCCTGGTAACCCTGTCCCACCGCCCACACCGTTCCGTCAATTCTCTCGCTGATCGCCGTGATGGTGCTTTGTGCGGAGTGGGTGGCATCCGGTGGTGCGTAGGTGGTCCAGGCCGACCCGTTCCAGTGCGCGACGTAGGGACACTCGCTGGTGATGGCGTTGCCGCTGTTCCTGGTGACCCCGCCAACCCAGACGTCGTTCGCCGTCAAGAATGTCAGGGAATCGAGGCCCAGGACCGCATCGCACGAGCGTCCCGAGGTCGGCAGGGGCGGTGTCGGCGTCGCGATCGGCTGCCAGTTGTTCGCCGATCGGGCCAGAACCTCGAACGTGCTCGTCGACGTGTTCAGGGCGAGGGCCATCAGCGCGCCGCCGCGTCCGCTGGCCACCTTGCCGACCAGTAGGCCAGCGGGGTCGGTCGTGACGCTCCAGGTATGACCGTCCCAATGCAGGGTGTGGCCACTGCCGACCGCCCACACGTCGGTCGCGCTGACGGCAGCCACGCTCGACAGCGACGCGCCCGCCGTGCTCGGGGGCGTCACCAGGGTCCAGCTGTGCCCGTCGAAGTGCTCGATGAGCGCTCGGGCTGCAGTGAAGTTGGTGTTCGTGAACGTGGTACCAACGGCCCAGGCGTTGGTCTTGGAGATGGTGGCTACGTCGTTGAACGCGCTGCCCGTCCCGGGGGACGGTGTGTTGTAGACGCATCCACCGGCCAAGCCGATAATCGCGGCGGCGCCCACGGCGACGCCGACCCTGGTCCTGACCTTGGTGCGCACACTGGCCCCCGATGACGAAGCGAAATTACCCGGTTACAACAAACCGGCAATTCCGCGCAAATGCAAAGGTGGTGCCGAACGTGTCGCGGGCGCGCCTTACCTGGCCGGCTGACTACAGCGTGATGATGATCCGCCCGGTCGTTTCCCGCTGACCCATCGCTGCTATCGCTTGGGGCAGCTCCTCGAACGGGCTCTGCCGGCCGATGACGGCGTGCACCTTCTTGGCTCGAACCAGCTCGATGACGGAGTCGTTGATCCGCTGACCGAGCTCGCGCGGCAGGAAGTTGAAGCCCATCATCTGCTTGACGATCGTCGCCGTCTCGGGAGCGGCGTAGGACATCAGTACCCCGCCGAGTTGGATGTTCGCGGCCATCACCTTGCGCGGGATGATGAACGGCTCATCGGCCTTGGTCTTGTCGCCGGCGAAGCCCATCATGATCAGCCGCCCGTCATAGGCGACGCACTTGAGGGTCTGCTCGAAGATGCCGGCGACGACGTTGTCGAACACCACGTCGACGCCGCGGTTACCGGTCTCGGCGAGCACGACTTCGGCGAAGTCCTGCTCCTTGTAGTTGATGACGACATCAGCGCCGAGATCGCGGCAGAGCTCGAGCTTTTCCGCGCTGCCGGCCGTGGCGAACACCCGGGCACCGGCGTTTGCCGCGAGCTGCACCGCAGCAGACCCGGCGCCTCCAGCAGCGGCATGGATCAGGACGCTCTCGCCCGCCTTCAGCTTGCCGCGCTCGAAGAGGCCGAGCCACGCCAGGTGGAAGGGGAAGAAGAGGGCCGCCGCGTCGGGAAGCGGAATGTCCTCGGGCATCTCGAACATCGAGACGGTGCCGCAGATGGTGTATTCCGCGTAGCCGCCGGTAGCGCCGTTGGTGGTGGACACCACCCGCTTGCCCAGCCACTGCTCGGCGCCTTCGCCGGCGGCTTCGACGACGCCCATGACCTCCATACCGGGGATGCACGGCAGCGGCGGGATCACCATCATGTTGCCGCCGTTGATGCGCTCGATGTCGTTGAGGTTCAAGGGGATTGCCTGGTTCTTGACCCGCACCTCGCCCGGCCCGGGCTCTGGAATCGGGATGGTGTCGAGCTGGAGCACGTCGAGCGGCTGGCCCCACTCGTGAACCCGCCAGGCGCGCATTGTGGGCACGGTTTCGCTCATGGTGGCTACCTCGTCATCGACTGTTGGCTGGGGTCATTCGGGCTTGAGATCGAAGCGTTCGATGTAGGCCGCCATGTCACGGCGCACCGCATCCGGGTCGATGCCGTATTCCTCGGGCGTGTAGCTGTGGACGCCGTGCTTTCCCTTGGGGTTGTCGGCGATGAACGCCTTCATCGCCGCGGCGCCGGCTTCGGTCATCGGCAGTTCGAGGGCTTTGTAGATGTCGCTGACGACCGCGAACTGGTCGGCGACGAAGTCCGGGAAGTACATGTCGTAGAAGATGGCGTCCGGATACTCCTTGGCGGCGCGCACGGCCATCGCATGCTCGAGCGCGTGGCGCAGCCGCGGGTTCCAGTCGCGGGCGACCTCGAAACGATCGACGTCGTCACTCCCACTCGAGCGCACGAGTGAGGTGAGGCTCGCGTACGAGGTCACCGACTTCACCGGGTCGCGGTGGGTGAAGACGATGCGCGCGTCGGGATAGGTGCGCAGCAGATGCTCCAGCCCCCACAGGTGAGCTCCGGTCTTCAGCACCCACCGGTCACGCTGCGGAGCTCGCCATTGCAGGTGCTGCAGCTGCCTGTGGTGGAAGTCGTAGACGTGCGACCAGTCAGCCCCGGTGTCCACCCAGTCCTGATACGTAGGCACCCGGAACTGGTTGTGGAACAAGGGCGTGCACATCGCCTCGCCCATCATCACGACGCACTCTTGCGAGAGCTCGGCGCCCATCGGGTGCATCGCCTTGAACTGGCGGTCGCGCTCGGTCTCGGTCTCCGGCGTCGGCATCATCGACTGGGTCAGCGCGATCCGCGGGTCGGTGTGGAAGGTCGCGGCTTCCGGCGGGGGAGACGGGAAGGTCACCTCCCATGTCAGCGGCGCACGGCTGTCAGGGTCTTGCGCGAGGATGTCGTGCAGGATCGTGGTGCCGGTGCGCGGGAAGCCGATGATGAAGACCGGCCGCACGATCTTCTGCTCGGCGATCTCGGGATAGAGCTTGCGGTCGTTGACGTAGTTCAAGCGGTTCACGACGTGCAGCAATGCCCGCTCGCGGGCAATCAGGCGGCCAGTCTCGTTGAGGCGGGCCTCGTTCTCCAGCGAGTCCAAGAAAAGGCCGAGCGGCTCGATGAACGGGCCGTCGCCGAAGTCGTCCAAGCCGCCGGTGCGCCGGGCGCCTTCGGCTACGAATCCCTCAACGGTGAAAGGGTCCAACTCGGGGTGTTCGGCGCTCATGAGCGCAAGCTAGCGCATGGGTGACGGGTGCCACGCACTCGGGGTGATCAAGCTGGCCGATCACGCCGGAGAGGCGGTGGCCGCCGCGATCGACGCCCGCGCCTTGGCGATCTTGACAGCCTCCGTCAGGCTGGCGATGTCGTACGCGCCGTAATGGCGAATGCCGTTGATGAAGAAGGTGGGAGTGCCCGACACGGATGAAAGGCTGGCCGAATCGAGGTCGTCCGCCACGCGGGAGGCATGGGTGTGGCGGTGCATTTCTTCCTTGAAACGCTTCAGGTCCAGTCCGAGCTCGGTGGCGTAGCTGATGAGGTCGGACAGCTTCAGATGATCCTGCCGGGTGAGCAGCAGGTCGTGCATCTCCCAGAACTTGCCTTGGTTGGCAGCCGCCTCCGCCGCTTCAGCCGCGAGTTGCGCCTGCGGGTGGACGTCGTGCAATGGAAGGTGTCGCCAGACGTAACGCACGTCGCCGTGATCGGCCAGGAACTCGCGCACGATCGGCTCGGCCTGCCCGCAGTACGGGCACTCGAAATCCCCGTACTCGACGATGGTGACGGGCGACTCGCGCGGACCGCGGATGTGGTCGTAATCCGGATCGACCGGCGCGGCTAGATCGACGATCGTCTCGGCGGTACCGAGCAGTGCGCGGGCGCGCAGCGGCTGCGGCAGCAGCGATGTGACGCGGAAGATCGCCCACGCCAGGATGGATGCCGCGAGCGCGGCCGTGAGCACGCCGAGCTTGGCCTCGCGAAGCTCCGTGCCGTGGAAGGCGAGCGACGCGATCAGGATCGAGACGGTGAAGCCGATGCCGGCCACGGCGCCGGCGCCCGCGGCAGCGGCCCATCCGACGGGCAGCACCACGCGGCCGCGCGACACCTTGGTGACGATCCAGCCGACCCCCACCACACCGACCGGCTTGCCGAGCACGTAGCCGAAGATGATGCCGAGCGTGATCGGGGAGGTGTAGGCCTTCGACAGGAACGTGCCGTCGATCTGGATTCCGGCGTTGGCCAGGGCGAAGACCGGCACGATCAGGTAGCTGGTCCAAGGGTGGTAGAGCTGCTGCAGCCGGTCGTTGAACGACAGCGACGCTTCCAGGCCCGCTCGTGCCTCCCGGGCCAGCTCCGCTGTCGGCTGCTCGCGGAAGAGCCGGAACAGGCCGGTCGCCCGCTCGAGCTCGTCGGTCGACGGCGCGTAGGCGTAGGTGAGCAGACCCATCGCGAGGCCGACGACGACCGGGTCGATTCCCGAGTGGAACAGCGCGACCCACGCAGCGACCCCGAGCAGCGCGTAGACCAGCCCGTAGCGCACCCGCAGCGCGCGCACCCCGAGGATGGCCGCGAAGAAGACGAGCGCCAGGATCAGCGGCTGCATGGAGACATGCTTGCTGTACGCGACGGCGATCACCACGAGGGCGACCAGGTCGTCGACGACCGAGACGGTCAGCAGGAAAAGCCTTACCCGATCGGGTATCCGGCGGCCGACCACGGAGAGCAGGCCGAGGGCGAAAGCGGTGTCGGTCGACATCGCGACGCCCCACCCGTGACGTGACGCATGACCCGCGTTCAGCGCGAGGAAGATGAGGATCGGCAGGGCCATCCCGCCGAGACCGGCCGAGACGGGGAGCAGCACGCGCCGGCGCTCGCGCAGCTCGCCGAGGTCGAACTCGCGGCGCGCCTCGAGTCCGACGACGAAGAAGAAGAACGTCATGAGGCCGCTGTTGATCCACTCCCGCAGATCCTGCGTGACGCCCCAGGATCCGAGCCGGATCGACAGCACCGTCGCCCAGGTCTTGTCGTAGGAGTGGGCGTCGGCGTTGACCCAGATCAGTGCTGCCAGCGCCCCGCCCAGCAGGATCGCAGCGCTGCCGGATTCGGTACTGAGGAAGACCCGAAGCGGGGTGAGCTTGCTCTGGGTCCAGGCGGTGCTGCCGGAGAACGGTCTTGCCTCGACGACGGCTTCGTCGGTCACCGCTGCCGCACTGAGGTTGCTGTGTCTGAGGTCGCTGTGTCTGAGGTTCGTGTGTCTGCTGGTTCCACCGCCGTCACCCGCTCGCTTCCGGAGTAGACGTTCATCGTCTCGCCCCGCAAGAAGCCAACCAACGTCATGCCGACCTCGTTCGCCAGTTCAGCTGCGAGCGAAGACGGCGCCGACACTGCAGCGAGCAGCGGCACCCCGGCCATGAAGGCCTTCTGCGTCAGCTCGAACGACGCCCGCCCGCTGACCATGAGCACAGTCTCGCGGGATGGCACCCGACCCGTCATCAACGCCCAGCCGAGCACCTTGTCGACCGCATTGTGCCGGCCGACGTCCTCCCGGATGCACAGCAGGTTTCCCGCGCTGTCGAACAGGCCGGCAGCGTGCAGCCCTCCGGTGCGGTCGAAGGCGGACTGCTCGCGTCGCAACGCGTCCGGCAGGCCGGCCAGGAGTCCCGTCGTCACGCGAAGGGGGTCGTCGGCGACCGCGTACGCGCTGCGGCGGCGTACCGCCTCGATGCCGGCCGCACCGCACAGCCCGCAGGCCGATGTGGTCAGGAACGTACGTTCGACGCTCGGGTCGGGCGGGGCGACCCCGTCGCCCAGGACGATGTCCAGCACGTTGTACGTCTGGCGGCCCTGGGCATCGGTGCCCGCGCAATAGCGCATCGTCTTGACGTGTTCAGCCGCCGTGACGACGCCCTCGGCGAGCAGGAACCCGGCGGCCAGCTCCATGTCGGAGCCCGGCGTGCGCATCGTGACTGCCAGCGGCCGACCGTCGACCCGCAGCTCGAGCGGCTCCTCGACGGCCAGCGTCTCGACCCGGGAGACCGGCAGCTCCGGCGTGCTGGACATGCGGAGGGCGGGGCGCCGCGCCGTGATGCGTCCCATGGGGTCAAGTCTGCCCTGGTTCGCCCGCCCGATGCATCGCCGGGTGCGGCGGACTTCGCGCCCCGGCCCGAGATGTAGAAATATCGGACCACGCCGCTCCATTCCGAGCCGCTCGTCATCGGCCTGCGCACGCAAGGAGACGCCCATGGATTCCAGCAGCACCCTCCTGGTCATCGGCGGTGGCCTGGCAGGCGCCAAGGCCGCCGAAGGCGCGCGCGAAGGCGGCTTCGACGGGCGGATCGTGCTGGTCGCGGAGGAGGCCCACGACCCGTACGAGCGGCCCCCGCTGTCGAAGGAGGTGCTGCGCGGCGACAAGGAGCCGGACTCCGCGCGAGTGCACGAGGCCGGCTACTACGGCGAGCACTCGATCGAGCTGGTGAGCGGCGACCCGGTGACCTCGCTCGACGCCGGCGGCAAGCGGGCGCAGCTGCGCGGGGGCGGGTCGATCGCGTTCGATGCCGCCGTCCTGGCAACCGGAGCAGCCCCGCGGCGGCTCCCGGTGCCCGGCGCCGACCTTTCCGGCGTCCACTACCTGCGCACCGTGGACGACTCGCTGGCGCTTCAGGGCGCGATCAAGCGGGCCTCCCGGGTCGCTGTCATCGGCGCCGGCTGGATCGGCTCGGAGGTCGCCGCATCGGCCAAGCAGATGGGCGCCGACGTGGTGCTGATCGAGCCGCTGCAGGTGCCGCTCTACCGGGTTCTCGGGTCGGAGGTCGGCGGTGTCTTCAGCGGGCTGCACTCCGACCACGGGGTCGCGATGCGGCTCGGGGTCGGCGTCGAGAAGCTGGAAGGCGGGTCGGCGGTGGAGCAGGTCGTGCTCGCGGACGGTCGCGTCGAGCCTGCGGACCTCGTCGTCGTCGGCATCGGAGTGGCCCCGCGGGTAGAGCTCGCCGAAGCCGCTGCACTGGACATCGACGACGGAGTCGTGGTCGACGAGTTGTTGCAGACCAGCGCGCCCGGCGTTTACGCCGCCGGCGACATCGCCAACGCCTGGCACCCGCATTACCAGCGCCGGATCCGCATCGAGCATTGGGCCAACGCGCTGAACCAGGGCGCCGCTGCGGGGGCGAACGCGAGCGGGGACCCGCAGCCTTACACCCGGCTGCCGTACTTCTTCTCCGACCAGTACGACCTGGGGCTCGAGTACGTCGGCTATGCCAGTGCCGACGATGCGGTCGTGATCCGCGGGGATCTCGGCAAGCGCGAGTTCATCGCCTTCTACCACCGCGACGGGGTCGTGACCGCCGGCATGAACGTCAACGTCTGGGACGTCGTCGAGGACATCCGCGCCATCATCACCGCGGGCAGGGCGGTGGATCCGGCGAAGCTCGCCGACCCGGATGTCCCGCTCAGCGCGCTGGCGTCCTAGCGTCCGCTCGTGGCCCGGTGCAGGGTCCTCGTGACCAGCGCGGAGAACGCCGTCGCGGTGGGAGTGCCGCTGGCGTCGACGCTGATGCGGAGGCTGAACAGATCCGCCCCGACGACGAAGTTCGCCGACCTCCAGGCGGCGTCGCGCAGGTCGCCCTCGTAGACGATGGCAGTAGTGGTACCCGCGGTGACGGCCACGGGTGCCGTGATCTTCTCGCTGACGAGATCGGCCAGGTAGCGCCGGGCCCCTTGCGCTGACCGGAAGCGCAGCACGTTCTCGAGCAGAAGGTGTTGTGGCAACCAGGCAGCACCCGTCCAGTGCGCCTGGTTCAGCTGCATCCGAACCGCTTCCGTGGCTCCGAGCCGCTTTGCTGCTGTGCTGGTGGTGGCCTCCGCCGGGTTTGGCCGCTGCTGGCTGTACCACCCCGGCCCGAGATCCGACGTCTGCAGTATTCGGTCGGCGATTGCTCCGGACGGCGCCGCGTTTCCCGTTGCGTGGACCGGCGGCGCCGTGCCGTATTCGGTCAGCAGCTGGCGCTCCTCGATCCTGGCGTGGCTCGCATCTGCCGTGTGGAGCGAGACCCACGAGACGACCGACGCCATCGGGTTGCCGGCGAGACCCCCGAGGAATGCGCCGGGCAGGAACGCAGCGACGACGACCGCCCGGCGGTGCGGAGTCCGGCCGCGCAGCCTGCGGTACCTGCGACGGAGAGCGACCACGGAGGCGATCAGCAGCGCGAACAGCACGATGGCGAGGCTGATGGCCAAGGCATTCAGCTGCCACCCGCCGAATGGTGCGAAAGTCGAGGAGGGCAACGTCCGCTCGGTCAGCATTCCGGCCAATGCGAGTGCGCATCCCAGGACGGCGAAGCAGCCGAAGGCAACGGCTCCCAGCCGAGCCACAGCCTTGCCGGCGCCGACCGGACGGGGGAGCACGCCTGCGCCTGACCCGGGAGCTTCTACGGGAGACAGGTCTTCGGTCTGACACCCGTCCGGCAGAGCCACGATCTCCCGTCGGCGTCCGCGCTGCCCACGGTGACCTGGATGGATAGGGATTTCTCGGGACCTAAGTCGGTACCGATCGGGCTGATAGGCGCTGCTGCAGACCGGGCGAAAACCGACAGGGTAGAAGGAGCCGCCCCATGCGGGGACAACTACGAAGCCAGCGAAGGTTTTGCCACCGATGCAGACCACGACGACAGGCCCTACGAGCCCGACCGTCGGCGTACTCCGGGAGTCCGCGCCGGGCGAGCGGCGCGTTGCCCTGACGCCCGACGGTGTCAGCCGATTGATCAAACTCGGCTACGCGGTAACCGTGGAAGCGGGCGCTGGTGACGGCGCCTGGCACGACGACGCGAGCTACCTGGACGCGGGAGCGACCATCGGCGACACCCGGTCGGTCATCTCGGGAAGCGACATCCTGCTGTGCGTCCAGCCTCCGGACGTCGCGCGCCGCGAGGCGCTGCTTCCCGGTCGCACCCTCATCGGGCTCCTTCACTTACGAACGAATCCGGAACTGGCCACCAGCCTGGCTGAAGCGAAGGTGAATGCGCTGAGCCTGGACGGGCTCCCGCGGACGCTCAGCAACGCGCAGGCGATGGATGTCCTTTCGTCGCAGGCGAATGCGGCGGGCTACAAGGCGGCGCTCGTGGCGGCCGAGGTGTTTTCCGGCTATTTCCCGATGCTCATGACAGCCGCCGGAACCATGCGACCGGCGAAGGTGCTCGTGCTCGGTGCCGGGGTTGCCGGGTTGCAGGCGATCGGCACGGCTCGCCGGCTCGGTGCGGTGGTCACCGGTTACGACGTCCGTGACGCTGCCCGCGACGAAGTGCTCTCGACGGGCGCGTCATTCCTCGACTTGTCGGTCCAAGGCGGGCCGGTATCCGCCGGCGGCGAGGGGGGCTACGCCCGCGAGCTCACCGACGACGAGCGGGCTGCCCAGCAAGCTGCCATGACGAAAGCCATTGCGGGCTTCGACATCGTCATCACCACGGCGCAGGTGCCGGGTCGCCGGCCACCGGTGCTGGTGCGCGCCGACGCGGTCGCCGCGCTCGCACCGGGATCCGTCGTCGTCGATCTCGCGGCCGGACCGCAGGGCGGCAACGTCGAAGGCATCGTCGCCGACACCACGATCGTCACCGGGCGCGGCGTCACCCTGATCGGCGCCGGCAACCTGCCGTCCTCGATGGCCAAGGCCGCCTCGTTCGCCTACTCGCGCAACCTCGCGGCGCTGCTGACTCACCTGACCGTCGATGGCGCGCTTCGTCTCGACGCCGATGACGAACTCACCGCTGGGCTGCTCGTCACTCGTGACGGCGAGATCGTCCATCCGGCGGTGCTTGCTGCCACGCAGGCCCATGCCTCGCAAGGAGAAGTCCGATGACTCCGCTGCTTTTTGCAGACATCACCATTTTCGTGCTCAGCCTCATGGTCGGCTTCGAGGTCATCACGAAGGTGCCGGCGACGCTGCACACGCCCTTGATGTCCGGTTCCAATGCCATCCACGGGGTCGTGGTCGTCGGTGTCATGGTGCTCGCCGCAGTGGCCGACACACCGTTCGGCTACTTCGTCGTCTTCGTCGCCGCTGTCTTCGCGGCCATGAACGTCGTCGGTGGCTACGTCGTCACCGACCGCATGTTGCAGATGTTCCGGTCAGCGCGGCGAGAGGTGCCGGCGCCGAGGGGGAGCGAGCAGTGAGCGACTTCGACACCCTGGTCCATTCGCTGTACCTCATCGCAGCCGCGTGCTTCGTCGCGGGCCTGCATCTGATGAACTCGCCTGCCTCCGCACGGCGCGGCAACTACGTGTCCGGCGCGGGAATGGTGCTCGCGTTCGTCACCACGATCGCGCTGCTCGCCCGCGATCACGTGATGACCGGAATCGCTCTGGTCATGCTGGTATCCGGCTTGATCGTGGGCACGCTGCTCGGCGGGATCACCGCGCGGCGGATTCAGATGACCTCGATGCCGCAGCTGGTCAGCCTGTTCAACGCCGTGGGTGGCGGCGCGGCCGCGCTCATCGCGGCGGGCGACGCGGTGTCTCACGCCGGTTCGCAGCCGCTCGGGCAACTCCCGATCCGCACCACGCTCACCACGACGCTCGACCTCCTCATCGGCGGGGTCACGTTTTCCGGCTCGCTGGTCGCCGGCGGCAAGCTCGCCGGGCACATCCCCGGACGGCCCATGTTCTTCCGCGGCGGACGTGCGCTGAACCTGACGCTGACGATCGTCGCAGCCGCGACAGCGGTCACCTACATCTCCGGCCACGGCGGCGTGCCGGTGCTTATCGTTCTCACGCTGGCGGCACTCGGGCTCGGGATCCTCGTCACGGTGCCCATCGGCGGCGCCGACATGCCGGTCGTCATCTCGCTGCTCAACGCCTTCACCGGAAGTGCCGTCGCGATGGCTGGTTTCGTCGTCGACAGCATCCCGCTCATCATCGCCGGCGCGCTCGTCTCCGCAGCCGGTGGGATCCTCACCAAGCTCATGGCCGACGCGATGAACCGCTCGCTGCTGAACATCATCGCGGGCGGTTTCGGAACGGGCGACGAGCAGGCGAGCGGCCCGGCCGGCGCCGTCGGCAACATTCGCGAGGTGACCGTCGACGACGCCGCTTTGCAGCTTGCGTACGCCCGCAAGGTCGTCATCGTGCCGGGCTACGGACTGGCGGCGGCTCAGGCGCAGCATCAGTGCGTCGAACTCGGCCAAGCGCTGATCGACCATGGGGTCGAGGTCAGCTACGGCATCCACCCCGTGGCGGGGCGCATGCCGGGACACATGAATGTCCTGCTGGCAGAGGCGAACGCGCCGTACCCGCTGCTGCGGGACCTGGAGGAAATCAACCCTGAGTTCAAGGAGACCGACGTCGTTCTCGTCGTCGGAGCCAACGACGTCACGAATCCGGCGGCGCGCCGACCCGGCAACCCGGTCTCCGGCATGCCGATCCTTGATGTCGACCACGCCCGCAGCGTCATCGTCATCAAGCGTTCGATGGGCCACGGCTATGCCGGCGTGGACAACGAGCTCTACACCAACCCCAAGACGGCGATGCTCTTCGGTGACGCGAAGGTGGCGCTCAGCGCGCTACACGCGGGGCTCGGCGCCTACGTCAGCTGAGCTCGCCTCGGTCCGTACCTCGATCTCGTTGCCCAGCTTGGCCCCGCTGAGCAACTGCAGCCGATCGCCGCTCCAGAACCGGCCCGGGTCGTACCAGCCGGCCGGCCGGTCGCTCGGCAGCAGGCCCATCGCCACGTAGGTCATGGCCACGATCTCGGCGCAGTAGGCCGATTCGAGGTCGGCGTCCTCTTCTTTCTTGGTACGGCGCCGGACGTTGCCTGCGCGGCTCTTCAGCCAGCTCCCCGCAAGGCTTGCCATCGACGGGAACGGAGTGCCGTCCAACCGGCTCACGGTCCGTAGCGCGGCGTCTTCCATCTCGCGCGTGACGGGCGGTTCAAGCGGCCGGAGCCATGCGCGTTGCCCGTACTTCTGCGCCCACGTCGTGACGGCCGCGTTCAGGTCGTGCAGCTGCGCCCCGCGCTGGTGCTCGCCGCTCCAGACGTCCGGGAGGGACCGCCCGAGTTCGGCGTGCCACATCAGCGGTGGCATGTCGTCGATCGCGATCGCCATGCCGACGTGGTTCACGGGGGAGTTGGTGGTGAGCCGGATGGCGCGGTCAGCCGCGCTGAACCCCCGGAAAAGCCACAGATCCCCGGTGTGAGTGATGGCGCTCGCTTCAGCCAGGCTCAAGGCGGCTTCCGACACTCAGCTAGCGTAGTGGCATGCGCGTGTGGAAGATCCTCGGGCTGGCGGGAGTCGCCGGTGTCGCTGCCGGCGGCGTGGCGATCGCGCGGGAGCAGCAGCGGCGCAAGTCCTACACGCCCGACCAGATTCGTTCGAAGCTCCGTCAGCGGGTGGATGGCTCATCCGGCGCATCAGCTGAGCCGCCGCAAGCGTCGTGAGTGCGCCCGGCACCCCGGTCATCGACACTCATACCCACGTCGTCTCGCCGGATCGGGCGCGCTTTCCGTCGCAGGCACCGGACTTTCCGGCGGAGTGGGTACGCGAGAGCCCGGTGGATGGTCCCGGCTTGCTGGCGGCGTTGGACAGCGGCGGCGTGCACGGGGCGGTGCTGGTGCAGGCGGCCGGTGCGTACGGCTTCGACAACGGCTACGTCGCCGAGGCGCGAGCGCTCGACCCGGCGCGGCTGGTCAATGCGGCCGTCATCGACATGACGTCACCCGAGCGCGAGTCCGTACTGCGCTACTGGTGCACCGAGCGCGGCGTCCTTGGCCTGCGGCTGTTCAACATTCCGCCGGCTGACCCCGACTGGCTGGGTGATCCGTCGTCGCTCGGCGTGCTCCGGCTCGCCGCCGAACTCGGCGTGCGCCTGTCCATCTGCGTGCTCGAGCCCGACCTGCCGCGCATCGCCGGCTTGCTGGCAGCCGCACCCGATCAGCCGATCGCCATCGACCATTGCGGCTTCGTCGACCTCGGCGAGGGACTCACATCCCCGTCGGCGCAGGCACTTCTGGGGCTTGCGGTCTACGACAACGTCCGGCTCAAGGTGACGACGACGATGCTCGCGATGGGCGAGCAGGCCGGCGCGGCGCCTGCCGATGTCCTCGAGTGGCTGAGTGAAAGCTTCGGCGTGGCGCGCCTGATGTGGGGCAGCGACTACCCGCAGCATCACCGCGAGCCGTACCCGGAGATCGTGGACTACGGCCGCCGGGCATGCGCGGACCTGTCGCCGGCCGAGCAGGCGCGCTTTCTCGGCGGAACCGCGCTGGAGCTCTGGCCCGAGCTCGGCTGAGCCCATATCCGGTTGCGAGCGGCTGGGTGTGCTGGAAGCCTCGGGGAATGGCCACCAGCACCGTACAGCCGCCTTTTGATCAGTTCCTGGCCGTAGCAGATGCTGTCGCCCGCCGGCGGCCGGAGGTGGAGCTCCATCTGGCTCGCGAGGTGTTCCGCGAGGTCGCGACCATGCTCTACAACGGCCTCGCCCTTGACGGGCTGGACGATCACGACGCCAGCGCCGCCGTGGCAGGGCTGTGCGCCGATCTCGTCGCGTCGGATCCCGGGGCAGCTGTACGGGCGCGCGCCGAGGCGACGCTGGACGAGCCGGGAGATCTCCATGACCCGGAGGCCGTTTCCGCTGCCTACCTGATCTCCGCCAGGATCCTGCAACTCTGAGTTGCCTAGCTGCGCCGGGGTGCCTGGGTGGCGGGGCGGAAGAGGGGTCGGCGTTGGCCTTTCAGTGGTGGCCTGCCGTCGGGTGGGTGGAAGTAGGGGGTGCGGTCTTTGTCGGTGCCGATGGTGATGGTCCAGCCGCCTTCATGGCATTTGTGGTGATGGTGCAGGCAGAGCAGCAGGAGCTTGTCGGCGTTGGTGGGTCCGAGGTGTACCCAGTGGTCTTTGTGGTGGACTTCGGTCCAGGACGCGGGCCGGTCGCAGGCGTGGAAGGTGCAGCCGCCGTCTCTTGCGACGATGAACCTGCGTAGTCCGGGTGGGGTGGAGCGGGTGGAGCGGCCGTAGTTGAGGATCTGGGATTGGCTGTTGTAGACGGCGGGGATGATGTTGGCATCGCAGGCCATTCTGCGGATCGCCGCGGCGGGCAGGCGTTGGCCTTCCGGGGTGCCGCCGACACCGATCCCGTCTTGCAGGGACTCATGCGACATGCCGAAGATGAGGGTGTGCCGGCCGGGGCTCTGGCCGTTGCAGTCCTCGGCATGAGCGGTGGCGTGCCGGGCGAGTTGGACGAGGGCTTCGGCGCGGCGGTGGCCGGGGGATTCGGTCATCACGTCACTGTCGGGGTCGGGTTTGCGGGTGAACGCGGCCAGCGCGGTCGAGACGATCAGCCCGGCTTCCGGGTCGAGCCAGCCGTCCAGGCGCCACATCCCGCCGATGGTTTCGGACAGGTTCAGATGCTGCGCCGCCCGTTTGCGGGCGGCTTCCTCGTCGGAGTGCTCGGGGGCGGCGGCGGCGAGTAGTTCGGCGGCCAACGTTTTGAGCTGTTCGACGGTCAGCCCGGCGGCATGGTCGGCGAGGAACCCTTCCATATCCAATGCCAGGTCGTAGCCCAGGCCGCGGATCGTATTCGCGATGACCTGGGCATGATCCATCCCGAGCTGCCCAGCCTGCCAGACCTTCCCGGTCATCGGCATCGTGTCCGAAAGCGCCCGGCCCAGCCGGACCCGCCTGCCCGCCCACGCCCCGGATTCCCCGGACACGTTCTTCAGGTACTGCGACGTGGACGCTGCCCCGTCGGCGGTGAAGGCGCCGGTACGGTCGACCCGTTCGATCAGCCGGCACGTCAAAAGCTCACCCTGACGGACCGCACCCAGGATCTCCGGCAGGACTTCGGCTGCCAGCACCCCGGACGTGTCGGCGGTGACCGCGGCGGCGAGTTCGGCGAGCAGCGCATGAGCTTGTGCTGCTTTCTCCGCGAACCCGACTTCGACCATGTGTTCGACTCTAGCACCGAGATAGGCAGCTCAGCGCGTTATCCACAGGCGCGTCGCGAGAGTTTCGACCGCGCTGCTTCGGGCTGCGGCGAAGGCCGTTCCCGTCGTTGCCGACCTGTCGACGGGTCGTTGAAGCGCGCGCACACGCGACGCTCAGCTGACCGCGCAGGCGGAGGAGATCAGGGCCCCGTCGCGGTCGTAAACCGAAGCCCGGGCCTGCACCAGCGCCTCGCGTGAGGCCCGGTAGTGGTGGCCGCAGAGCAGCAGCTCGGCGGTGTGCGGCCGGTCGTCCGCTACGGGCATGACAACTCGCACCGCGGGTCGTGACGGGCAGCAGCAAGCAACGTCCAGCACCCAGGCCGGCTCAGACTGCTGGAGGTCCTGATCGGCCGGTTGGGCGTCCTGCACCGTGGTCGGGGTGCTCTGCGGCGGGATGCTCTTGTGTCGGCGCATGTCTTCACCCTCGCCCGAACCTGGCCCTCCAGACAGATACCGAAACTCCCCATGCGCGGGGGCGATGGACCGCAACGGTCGGGACCTCAGGCCCGGGACCCCTCGAGAGCCGGTCCTACCCTGTCAGTCAGCCCGCCTGGGCATCGCGAACATAGGTCAAGCTTTCGCGGGCCATGCGCTCGACGAGAAGCGGAACGAAGTGCCGCACCGGGGCGCCGTCGAACGCGTGAACGGCCACGCTCACTGCCGTGCGGACCTGCTCTGGAGCAAGGGTGGGATAGCTGTCCTGCAGGCGGGTAACGACCCGTTCGAGCTCACGGGCCTCGTTCAGCCGCTCGAACTCAGGGGTGGTGGCAGGTCTCGAAGCGGCAGTGGGTTCAGCCGTGCTGGACATGGAAGCTCACTCCTTCTGCGACGCTTCCAAGCCTTGCAACAGGGCGGGCGCCACGCCAGGGCAGAAAGTCACGCGGTCGTCTACGGTGGGCAGCCAAGGTGGCTGGCACGGCAGGGAGGCGTGACGGTGGACGACCCGCTGGTCAGGTTGGAGGTCGCCGACGGGGTGGCCAAGATCGTCCTCGACTCGCCGCACAACCGAAACGCCCTTTCCCGTCGCCTCCTCGGCGACCTCGCGCGCACGATCGATACCGCGACTGCCCATCCGGACGCCCGCGTCATCGTGCTGACGGGCGCCGGCACGGTCTTCTGCTCGGGTGCCGATCTCAAGGAGCAGCGCGCGGCCAACGAATCCGGTGCGGGTGCCCAGCCCATCAACGAGCTGCCGGCGATCCTCACCACACTCTGGGCCTGCGATCAGCCGGTGGTCTGCCGGCTCAACGGCCCGGCTCGCGCCGGAGGTGTTGGGCTGCTCGCCTCGTGCGATCTCGTCGTGGCGCCGCAGGAGGTCACCTTCTCCTTCACCGAAGTCCGGCTGGGGCTGGTGCCGGCCATCATCACCGTCCCGGTGCTGCGCCGGGTGGCGCCGCAAGCGGTACACCGGCTGTTCCTGACCGCTGAGGTTTTCTCCGCCGAAAAGGCCAGGGACATCGGACTGATCGACGTGGTGGCGAGCATCGGTGAATTGGACGACGAGGTAGCCCGTGTGGTCGACATGCTGATGCGGGGCGGTCCGCAGGCGTTGGCGTTGACCAAGCAACTGGTGCCGAAGATCCGTGCGTTGCCGACCGACGAGGCCTTCGCCTACCTGGCGCAGCTATCCGCCGAACGCTTCGCTTCAGCGGAAGGTTTGGAGGGCATGCAGTCCTTCGCGCAAAAGCGCGACCCGTCCTGGGTGCGCTCGGTCTAGCGGGAGTCGCGGGAATCCATGGTTGCGTTCACCGAGGAACACCACGCCTTCCGCAAGATGGTGTGCGAGGTTGTCGAACGGGAGATCGCCCCGTACGCCGACGAGTGGGAGCGGGCGGGCATGTTCCCGGCCCATGAGCTCTTTCCGAAGCTCGGAGCGCTGGGGCTGCTGGGGCTGGAGTACGACCCTGCCTACGGCGGTCAGGGGGCCGACCATCTCTTCAGCGTGATCTTGTGCGAGGAGCTCGCCGGGTCCGGCTGCGGCGGAGTGCCGATGGCGATCGGCGTTCAGACGATGATGGCCACGCCGTCCCTGGCGACGTTCGGCACCGAGGAGCTCAAGCAGCGCTACCTCGCACCGGCCATCCGCGGCGAGCTGGTCGCCGCCATCGGGGTGACGGAACCCGATGCGGGATCGGACGTTTCGGCGATCCGCACCCGAGCGGTCCGCGACGGCGACGAGTGGGTCATCAACGGCCGCAAGCTCTACATCACGAACGGCGTGCAGGCGGACTGGGTGTGCCTGCTGGCTCGCACATCCGACGCTCCAGAAGGGGCGCCCCGCCATCGCGGCATGAGCCAGCTCATCGTCCCGACGGGCAGCCCCGGCTTCCGGGTGTCACGCAAGCTCGACAAGCTGGGTCAGCGCTCGTCCGACACCGCCGAACTCGCCCTCGACGACGTACGGATTCCGGTCACCAACACGATCGGCGTGGAGGGACGCGGCTTCCAGCAGCAGATGGCCCAGTTCGTCGTCGAGCGCATGTTCGCCGCCTACACGGCGGTCGGCTCGCAACAGCGTGCGCTTGACCGCACACGCGACTACCTGCGCCAGCGCACCACGTTCGGGCAGCCGCTGATCGCCAATCAGTACATCGCGTTCCGCCTGGCCGAGCTCGCCGCCGAGGTGGACCTGCTGCGCCATTACAACTACGCCACCGCTGAGGCCTACATGCGCGGGGAGAACACCACACGGCAGGCCACCATCGCCAAGCTCAAGGCCGGCCGCCTTTCCCGGGAGGTCGCCGACGCGTGCATGCAATTTCACGGCGGGATCGGCTACATGGAGGAGACCTGGACCTCGCGCTTCTTCCGCGATTCCCGCCTCACCTCCATCGGGGGCGGTGCGGACGAGGTCATGCTCCAAGTGCTCGCCGCGATCGATGGATTCACCCCATGAGCCGTGCTGAACTGGTGGAGTCGCTACTCGGTGATCTGGCCGCCGAATCCGACGAGCTCGACGCCCGCGTGGCCGATCTCCCCGTGGCTGAGTGGCTCCGGCCCACGCCGGCCGAAGGCTGGGACATCCGTGACACGATCACGCATCTGAATTCGAGTGACCTCGCGGCCCTGCGGGCGGCCACGGATCCGGAGGGCTTCGAACAATTCGTCGCGCACATGCGTTCGCCCGAAGGCCAAGCGGTCGGTGGCTTCGTCGAGGGATCCGTGGCGGAAGGGAGGTCCGTTGATCCCTTGCAACTGCTGATGAATTGGCGTGCCGGTCGGCGGCGCCTCGCGGCGGCGCTACGCGGGGTCCCTGACGGGGCGCGCATCCCGTGGTTCGGCCCGCCGATGAGCGCGCCGTCATTCATCACCGCGCGGCTCATGGAGACCTGGGCACATGGTCAGGATGTGGTCGACGCGCTCGGCCAGACGCGGGAGGCCACTGCACGGCTGCGGCACATCGTGGAGATCGGAGTGCGGGCAACCCCATTTGCGTATGCCATCAATGGCCTCGAGATACCGGCTTCGCCGCTACGGGTGGAGCTCGAAGCACCGGACGGCGAGCTCTGGACGTGGGGACCGCCGGATGCTGATGACCGGGTGTCCGGTCCGGCGCTCGACTTCTGCCTGCTGGTGACGCAGCGACGGCACCGGGACGACCTCAAGCTCACCATTCACGGTGCCGGCGCGCAGCAATGGGCCACGATCGCCCAGGCCTACGCGGGTGCTCCGGGACGCGGACGGGAGCCGCGCCACGGGTCAGGTACGCGATGAGTTCCCCTTTGGTCATCGCGAATTGCTCGGGCTTCTACGGCGATCGGCTGTCGGCGATGCGCGAGCAGCTCGACGGCGGCCACGTCGATGTGATCTGCGGCGACTATCTCGCCGAGCTCACGATGCTGATCCTCGGCCGGCAGAAGGCGAAAGATCCCGCGGCCGGCTATGCCCGGACGTTCCTTCAGCAGCTGGAGGAGTGCCTGGCCGACGCCCTGGAGCGCGGGGTGCGGATCGTGTCCAACGCAGGGGGCCTCAACCCCGCCGGTCTCGCCGGCGCCGTGCGAGAAGTCGCCGCGCGGCAGGGCCTCTCGGTACGGGTGGCGACCGTCGCCGGTGATGACCTCATCGCGCAGTGGGATGAACTGGTGGCGAGAGCCCGCTTGGCCGGCGGGGAGGCGCCGCCCGTCGACGGAGAGACCGCGCCGCAAGCGGGATCGGTGCCGCTCACCGCGAACGCGTATCTCGGGTGCGCCGGAATCGCGCGCGCCCTGTCGGCCGGGGCCGACGTGGTCGTCACCGGACGGGTGACAGACGCGAGCCTCGTGGTCGGACCCGCAATGTGGCACCACGGCTGGACAGCAGCCGACCTTGACGCGCTCGCGGGAGCGACCGTCGCCGGCCATCTGCTCGAGTGCGGCGCACAAGCGACGGCCGGCAACTTCAGCCTCTACGCTGACCTGCTCGACGCCCCCGGCGCCGATCCGGCAATGCTTGACCACGTGGCCTTTCCGCTGGCCGAGGTGGCTGCTGATGGAAGCTGTGTCATCACCAAGCATCCGGGCACCGGCGGCGCCGTGACCGTCGCGACCGTCACCGAGCAATTGCTCTACGAATGCACGGGAGCCGCATACGGCGGGCCGGATGTCGTCAGCCTCTTCAACACCGTCAGGCTCGAGCAGGAGGGGCCTGACCGGGTATCGGTGAGCGGTGTGCACGGCGAGCCGCCCGGCCCGTGGCTGAAGGTGTCGACCAACCGCCTCGGCGGTTTTCGCACCAGCATGACCGTTCCCCTGACCGGCCTGGACATCGAACGAAAAGCGGAGCTGCTGCAACGCCAGCTGGCCGACGCGCTCGCAGCCGCCAGCGATGTGACGATCACCCTGGCCCGCACCGAACGAGCGGATGCGGCGACGGCCGAGGAGGCCAGCGCGCTGCTGCACTTCAGCGTCAAGGACAGCGATCGGGCGAAGGTGGGGCGCGCGTTCTCCGGACCCGTCATCGCCAGCGCGCTGTCCAGCATTCCGGGCTTTTTCGCCACCTCGCCACCCAGCGATGCGGCGCCGTACGGGGTCTACGCACCGGCCTGGGTACAGCGCGCCGATGTCCAGGAAGTCGTGGATATCGACGGCGAAGCCCTCGACCGCACCAGCGCCTTCCGAGCCCGCGCACTCGCATCCGCGGCCGGCGGCTCCGGCTCGGTCGCCGTTCGATCTCGCCGGGAACACGCGTCGGGTCCCGCTGGGAATCCTGGCGGGGGCACGTAGCGGCGACAAGGGCGGCGCGTGCACGCTGGGGGTCTACACGCGTACCGATGCAGCCTTCGCCTGGCTGTCGGCCTACCTGACGACCGAGCGCCTCAAGGAGCTGCTTCCCGAAGCCGCTGCCCTTGCCGTCACGCGTGAAGAACTCGCCAACGTTCGGGCACTGCTCTTTCAGATCCCGGGGCTGCTCGGACAAGGGGTCGCCGCCGGTACGCGCTTTGATCCGCAGGCGAAGTCGGTCGGGGAGTGGTTGCGTTCGCGCCACGTCGACGCGCCGGTCGCACTGCTTGACGATCCGGCCAGCGTGGGTCTCGGCAGACCGGTCGAGGGGCGCGCATGACCGTCCTGTCCAGCCGGTTCGTGCCGAGCGAGGCGACGGCGGCAAGCCGCTCGGCCTTGCTGGAGCTGCTGGCGCAGCTGGACGCGGAGCGCGTGAAGGTCAACGGCGGCGGCGGTGAGAAGTACGTCGAACGTCACCGCGCCCGCGGAAAGCTTCCCGCCCGTGAGCGCATCGAATTGCTGCTCGACCGCGACAGCCCTTTCCTGGAGCTGAGCCCGTTCGCGGCGTGGGGGACGGCCTTCCCGGTGGGGGCCGGATCGGTGACCGGTATCGGGGTGGTCGAGGGCGTCGAGGTGATGATCAACGCCAACGACCCCACTGTGCGCGGCGGCACGACCAACCCGTTCACCCTGCGAAAGCTCGGCCGCGCCAATGACATCGCCCGCGAGAACCGCCTGCCGTACATCAGTTTCGTCGAATCCGGCGGAGCCGACCTGCCCACTCAGTCCGAGATCTTCATCCCCGGCGGCCGCGGCTTCCGCGACCTGACCACGCTGTCAGCCGAAGGAATTCCCACGATCGCGCTGGTCTTCGGCAACTCCACCGCGGGCGGTGCCTACATCCCCGGGATGAGCGATTACGCGGTGATGGTCGAGGGACAGGCGAAGGTCTTCCTCGCCGGACCGCCGCTGGTGAAGATGGCGACGGGGGAGGACGCCGATGACGAGTCGCTGGGCGGCGCCGGGATGCACGCCCGGGTGTCCGGCAGTGCCGATTACCTCGCTGTGGACGAGGTAGACGCGCTGCGGCTCGGACGCCAGATCGTCCGAAACCTCAACTGGCGCAAGCGTGGCCGCGGCCCGACCCGCCCAGCCGACCCACCGCTGTACGACGAGGACGAGCTGCTCGACCTGGCCCCGGCTGATCTGCGGATCCCGGTCGACCCGCGTGAGATCATCGCCCGCATCGTCGACGGCAGCCGGTTCGACGAGCACAAGCCGCTGTATGGCACCTCGCTCGTCACCGGGTGGGCGAGCATTCACGGATATCCGCTGGGAATCCTGGCGAATGCGCGGGGTGTGCTGTTCCGTGAGGAGTCGGAGAAGGCCGCTCAGTTCATCCAGCTGGCCAATCAGAGCGACACCCCGCTGCTCTTCCTGCAGAACACCACGGGCTACATGGTCGGCACCGAGTACGAGCAGGGTGGCATCATCAAGGCCGGCTCGCAGATGATCAATGCCGTTTCCAACAGCAAGGTGCCGCACCTGACCGTGACGCTCGGAGCGTCGTACGGGGCCGGCAACTATGGCATGTGTGGCCGAGCGTACGGCCCTCGCTTCTTGTTCACCTGGCCCAACGCCAAGAGCGCGGTCATGGGTCCGGCGCAGCTGGCCGGCGTGCTCGACATCGTCGGCCGCCAGAGTGCCGCCGCCCGGGGACTGCCCTACGACGAGGATGCTGCCGCCCAGCTTCGGGCGTCGGTCGAGGAGCAGATCGAGGCGGAGTCGCTGGCGCTCTTCCTTTCGGCGCGGCTCTACGACGACGGGATCATCGACCCGCGCGACACCAGGACCGTGCTCGCCATGGCGCTGTCGGTCGTCGACAGCGAAGAAATCCGCGGTGTACACGACGGTTTCGGGGTGTTCCGGCTGTGAACAGCGTGCTGGTCGCCAACCGCGGGGAGATCGCGCGCCGCGTATTCCGCAGCGCCGCGGCGCGTGGAATGCGCACCGTCGCCGTGTACAGCGACGCGGATGCTGATGCGCCGTTCGTGCGTGAGGCGGACCTGGCCGTCCGACTGCCCGGCACCGCGCCCGCTGACACCTACTTGCGCGGCGATCTCATCATCGCGGCGGCCCATGCGGCCGGGGCCGATTGCGTCCATCCGGGGTACGGCTTTCTTTCTGAGAACGCCCGGTTCGCGCGCGACGTCATCGCCGCGGGTCTGGTGTGGATCGGTCCGCCGGCCGAAGCCATCGAGGCGATGGGTTCGAAGACCGCTGCCAAGGCGCTGATGAGTGCGGCCGGGGTCCCGACCGCGCCCTCGGCCGACGTCTCCGAGGCCTCCGGTGACGCGCTTCTTGCAGCCGCTGACGGCATCGGATTTCCCTTGCTCGTCAAGGCTTCTTTCGGCGGCGGCGGCCGGGGCATGCGGACAGTACCCGCTCGCTCGGAGCTGCTGTCTGCCGTCGACTCGGCGCGTCGCGAGGCGGCTTCGGCGTTCGGCGACGGCTCGGTCTTTCTGGAGCGGCTCATCACGCCGGCCCGGCACGTGGAAGTGCAGATCTTCGGTGACGTGCACGGTACGGTGGTCGCGTTGCACGAGCGCGAATGCTCGATCCAGCGTCGGCATCAGAAGGTCGTCGAGGAAGCGCCGTCGCCCGCCGTCGACGGCGAACTTCGTGCCCGGCTGGCCGACGCTGCCGTCCGTGCCGGGCAGGCCATCGGTTACGTCGGCGCGGGCACGGTCGAGTTCCTGCTCGCCCCGGATGGCGCGTTCTACTTCCTGGAAGTGAATACGCGACTGCAGGTCGAGCATCCGGTCACCGAGGCCGTGACCGGGCTCGATCTGGTCGATCTCCAGTTCACTGTCGCCGAAGGGCAGCCACTTCCGGCTGATGCCCGCAGTCCGGCACTCCGCGGGTCGGCCATCGAGGTACGGCTCTATGCCGAGGATCCGCTGCGGGACTGGCTGCCGCAGGCGGGGCGTCTGGACGCATTCACCGTCCAGCATCAAGGCGCCTTCGGCGGGATCGGACTGGCGCCCGGCGGCGGCGCGGCGCGGGGGATTCGGCTCGACAGCGGGGTTGAAACGTCCAGCAGCATCGGGGTTTCCTACGACCCCATGCTGGCCAAGGTCATCGCCTGGGCGCCGGACCGCAGCCAGGCCAGCGCCCTGCTCGCGGCAACGCTGCGGCGGGCGCAGATCAGCGGTCTCGTGACGAATCGGGATCTGCTCGTTCGTGTGCTGGAGTCCAAGCCGTGGTTGGCGGGAGATACCGATACCAGTTTCTTCGACCGGGTCGGCCTGGATGAACTCGCCGCTCCGCTCATCGATCCCGGGGCGGCACCCGAGTATCCGCTCGCCGCGGCACTGGCGCAGGCGGCGCTGCGGCGGCGTGACGCGCGCGTGCTTGCCGCCCTGCCTTCCGGATGGCGTAACAACCCGAGCCAGCCTCAGCGGGTTGAGTACACCAGCACGAACCGCGAGGATCCCATCGACGTCGCGTACGCCGTCAGCCGCGACGGCCTCAGGGCGCAGGTCCTGGGCCAGCCGCTGAACTGTTCCCTCGTCTCCGCCACCTCGACCTCGTCGGACCGTGTCACCGTCATCCTGGAGACTGATCTGGTCCGGCGTTCTTACGACGTCCACGTCCTCGCCGAGGAGACCGCTGCGGCCGCCGGCCCCGTGGCGAGAATCCATGTCGCCGGTCCTGATGGAGCTCTGACGCTTGCGGAGCTTCCGCGCTTTCCCGAACCCTCGGCTCAGCTCGCGCCGGGGTCGCTCATGGCGTCGATGCCGGGTTCGGTGGTTCGGGTGCTGGTGTCCGACGGCGACGTCGTCGAGGCGGGTCAGCCCGTCGTCGTCCTCGAGGCGATGAAGATGGAGCACACCCTCACCGCTCCTTCCGCCGGAACTGTCACCGCCGTCGCCGTGTCAGTCGGCGCGCAGGTCGAGACCGGAAGCCTGCTCGTGGTCGTCGGGGAGCCGGCCCGCGAGGGCTGAGTCCTGGACCAGCCCGAGCCGGTTCGTGGTGCGGGTCAGCGCGACGTAAAGGTCGGACCTTCCGCGCTTTGACGCTTGCTCGATCCCACGTGGATCCACGACGACCACGGAGTCGAACTCAAGACCTTTGGCTTGGTCGGGAGAGAGGACCACGACCGGTGCGTCGAGGTCGGCGCCCGCAGCCACGTCGAGGGCGGCGGCGATCTCGGCGATGCGGGAGGACGGAGCAATCACGGCGACGCGACCGTCGCCGATCAGCTCGGATTCCCGCCGGACAAGGCCGACGAGTTCGTCGTCCCCCGATTCCTCGACCCTCCAGGGCTCCTCATCGCTATCCCGCACCGACAGCGGCGGCTCACTCGCCGGTGGCAAGAGGGTGGCGGCAAGGGTCATCGCGGGCTTCGGCGTGCGGTAGTTGACCGAAAGTCGCGCGGTGCGCCAGCGGCCGGCCACGAGCGGGTCGAGGACCTGTGCCCACGAGTCGGCACCGCCGGCGGCACCTGTCTGGGCGAGGTCGCCGACGACCGTCATCGATCGGCTCGGGCAGCGCCGCATCAGCATCCGCCACGCCATGGGGGAGAGCTCCTGCGCCTCGTCCACGACGACATGTCCGTAGGTCCAGTTACGGTCAGCCGTCGCTCTTTCGGCGAGCGAGCCGCTCGCCGCCGGCTGGGAATTGCGACCGGCGATCCACTCGACGAACGTGTCGAACTCCAGCGGCGGCAGGAAGATCGCCTCCGTCTCCGCGAGATTGCCGACGAGTTGCTCGGCGTACTCGAGCATCTCCTCGCGCTCGGCGGTTTCGGCCTGCCGCAGCCGGCGCGCTTCGCGCTCGGTCGCCGATGTCGGACCGAGCAGCTCGGCCAACTCGTCGAGCAGTGGCACGTCAGCCGGCGTCCACGGGCCCGGCTGCGGGCGGCGCAGAGCATCGCGCTCGTTGTCGGGCAGGTCCAGCCGCCCGGGCTGCGCGTACAGCAGTGCCAGCAGGTGCTGCGGCGTGAATTCCGGCCACAGGACGTCGATGGCTCGGCGCACCGCAGCGTCCTGGGCCAGCTCGCCGCGGATCTCGGCGACATCGTCCAGGTCCAGCGTGCGCTCGCCGGCCTCCCGAAGGGCTTGCCGGGCCAGCTCACCGAGCAGTGCGTGCATGAACGCGCGCCGCGCGACGTTGTGCGGCAACGGTTCGCCGGTCTCCGGGTCGCGGCGGTCGCGAGCCTGATCCCGCGCCTTGCGTCCCGCCTGCGGGGTCAGCCGGTACGTGGTGCTGTCGACCGTGATCTCGACCGTCGTTTGCGGCACTCGTTGCAGCCCGGCAACGGCGCGTTCCAGCACGCCGGCCATCTCATGCCGCCCTTTGATCCGCGCTGCTTGCGCGGTCTCTGCCGCCGTCGCCGCAATTCCCGGAAGCAGGGTGTCGACGGTCGCCAGCACCACATCGTTCTCACCCAACGACGGCAGCACCTGATCGATGTAGCGCATGAACGCACCGTTCGGCCCGACGACCAGAATTCCCCGCCGCGACAATTGTTCGCGGTAGGTGTAGAGCAAATAGGCCGCCCGGTGCAGCGCGACCACCGTTTTACCGGTGCCGGGACCGCCCTCGACGACAAGAATTCCCTTGAGGTCGTCGCGAATGATGCGATCCTGATCTTTCTGGATGGTCGCGACGATGTCGCCCATGCGTCCGGTGCGATGACGCTGGAGCGAAGCCAGCAGCGCGGCCTCGCCGGTCAGCTGAGCCGGGTCGGCCGATTCCAGGTCCAGTATCTCGTCGTCAAGGCGCACTACTCGCCGATGCGCGGTCTGCAGGTGACGGCGCCGGGTGACGCCGTAGCGCTCGATGGCGGTGGCGCGGTAGAACGGCTGCGATGCCGGGGCGCGCCAATCGACCAGCAGCTGATCACGGTCCTCGCTACGCAGGCCAAGACGCCCGACGTAGAAGCGCTCGCCGTCATCGAGGTCGAGCCGGCCGAAGCACAGGTTGCGCTCGGCGGCGTTCAGCTCGGCACTGCGGTCCTGGTAGAGCTCCGCGAACGACTCGCGTTCTGCTGCGGCCTGGTCGTTCTCAGCCGTCGGACCCAACCGAGCTGTGCGAGAGCCGGCGGGACGTCTGGTGGCGCAGGTCGTCGAGCCGCTCGTACAGCCTGGTCAGGTAGGCCTGCTCGCTCGCGAGCGCAGGAATCTCGCTTGACGGCATTTCTCGGGGCGTGTTAATCTGAATTTGAGGCAAAAGACGTGCGGCCTTTCTTGCGTGGAAGCAGAGAATTCCCATACTAGCAAGAGGCGGCTTTTTTCATGACCTTTTCCGCGCTCTTTTCAGCGTCCTGCATTTGCTGCTGCCGGTCAGCGCCAAGGCGGGTGCGGACTCCGGAGCTACCGGCTGATTCCGCTCGTGCGACGCTTGCCGCATGGCCCTACGCGGACTTCGCGACACGCTGGTGCAGCCCTTCGCCGATGGCCGGCCATTCGGCACGGGCGGGTCGTACGAATGGGTGTCGGCGATGGCCGAGTTCGCGGTCGATCCGCTCGCCCCGGCGAACCAGGGGATCGCGGACCTCGACCGCGCGCCACGCGACGCGGAAGGGCGCGTCGAGTTCGATGCCGATCTGCGCCTGCTGCGACCGACCGGCAAAGGCAACGGGCGCCTGCTCTTCGTCGTCGCCAACCGCGGATTCCTCGGCGGCGTCCCGTTCAGTGCCGACGCACCGCTGGCGTTCGGGCCTTCCGAGCAGCTCCATCCCGGCGACGGCCATCTGCTCGAGCAGGGCTGGACCATCGCCTGGTGCGGCTGGCAATGGGATGTGCATTCGTGCTCCCGGGGTCATCGGCCTGAACGCGCCGATCGCCGATGTCGAACCCGGCTGGCTGCGTATCGAGTGGCGTCCGGACATCGACCAGCCGGACCATCCGCTCTCCGACAGCGCGCTGTTCTTCCGTTTCACGGATTACCCGACGGCCGACCTCGACGATCCGGACGCGGTGCTCTACGTGCGCGTCGCCCCCAACGACGAACCGGTGGCCATCGAGCGGTCGCAGTGGCGCTTCAGCGACGCGAAAACCGTTGCACTAGAAGGAGGTTTTTCGGCCTTCCATTGGTACACGCTCGTCTACCGCACGAACCTCTGCCCGGTCACCGGCGCCGGTCTGCTCGCCGTGCGCGACGCGGTCTCCTCACCTCAGACGCGAGGGCGCCTTCAGCCAGGCGTTCGGATATGGCGTCTCCCAATCGGGCCGGCTGCTACGGCAGTTCCTGTACGAGGGCCGCAACTCGGATGAGGACGGCGAGATGGTCTTCGACGGCGTCTTCGCGCACATCGCCGGCGGGCGGCGCGGCGAGTTCAACCATCGGTACGCGCAGCCTTCGCTCACCCACGTCATCGGCTTTTCGAACCTGCCGCCGTACGACACCTCGTCGCTGCTGGCGCCGCAGCGGGCAAAAAGTCATACCCCGAAGCTCTTTTTGACCAACACCTCGTGGGAGTACTGGCGGGGCGACGGCGCGCTCGTGCACATCGATCCGGAGACCGGCGCCGATCGCCCGGTCGATCCCGATGCGCGCGCGTACCTGCTCGCCGGCACCGACCACATCGGCGGTATGCCGATCAAAGACCAGATGCCGGCGGCGAATCCGGTGCACACGCACGACGTCAGTCCCGTCCTGCGCGCCCTGTTCAAGGCACTCGTCGCCTGGGTCTGCGAGGGCACCGAGCCGCCGCCGCAAGCCGTGCCGACGTGGGCCGAAGGCACCGCCGCCACGCGTGAGGAGATCCTGGCGACGTTCGCCGCCTCGTCGGGGCATCTCCCGGATCCGGCCAAGCTCAACGTCACCCGCGATGTCGACCTCGGCCCACAGGCCGCCCGGGGCATCGGGCGCTGGCCGCTGCGCCTCGGCGCCGAAAGGCCCGCGGTGGTCTCGGCCATCGACGACGACGGCAACGAGCGCGCGGGGATCGCGCTTCCCGCCGTCGCGGTGCCGGTAGCCGCGTACACCGGCTGGAATCCGCGTCGCCCGGAACCCGGATTACCCGACGTCCTCTACGAATTCGTCGGCAGCCGCTTGCCGCTGCTCAGCGGTCGTACGCTACCGCCGCGCGAGGAGTACGAGGCTCACGTGCGAGCCGCGGCCGCCGATCTCGTCAACCGCCGCCTGCTGCTCGCCATCGACTGCGAGCGCACCGTCGAGCAGGCCCTCTCGGTGTACGACGCCCTCACCTAAACGGCGCGCGGGGTCTCCGCGGCCGCGGCCCGGCCGGCCAGGTAGCCGAACGTCAGCGCCGGGCCGATCGTCCCGCCACCGCCCGGATAAGCCCGCCCATAGACGCACGCCGACGCGTTGCCCGCTGCGTACAAGCCGGGGATCACGTCACCGTTGGCGCCGAGCACCCGCGCCGCCGCATCGATGCGCGGCCCGCCGTGAGTTCCGAGCGTTCCGTTGATGAGCTGGGTCGCGTAGAAGGGCGGCGTGGCGACCGGGCGCAGGCACGCTTCCGGCGTCGGACCGCCGGTCATGAACGCTTCCCACCAGAAGGTGCCGCGGTGAAAGTCCGGGTCGGTGCCGGCTTCAACGTGCTGGTTCCAGCGTGCGACGGTGGTCTCGAGGCGCTCCGGCGGAGCACCGATCTTCTCGGCGAGCTCAGGGATTGTGGATGCCATGACGATCCAGTCGGGCGTGGGCTGGCCGGGCAGCACCGTCGGCAGCACCACCGCGGTGTCCCGCACCTGCTGGTCGAAGACGATCCACGTCGGCGGCCGGTTCGGGTAATCCACGGCGACCGGGTCGTACGACTGCAGCGCCTTCGGATAGTCCTGATAGGTCGCGCCTTCGTTGATGAAGCGGTCGCCGTAGCGGTTCACGATCATCACGCCCGGCATGCTGCGGATCGACGCCATCTGCGGCACCGGCCGGCCGTCGATCTCGAAGCCGGGTTCGAGGAGCGCGGGCTGCCCCCAGAACGACATCATGTTGGCCAGCTGCGCACCGGCTTCCATCGCCATGCGGTGGCCGTCGCCCTCGTTGTACGGCGGGCTGAGCGGCATGATCTCCTCGCCGATGAACCCGGCGACCATCTGCTTGTTCCACTCGAAGCCGCCGCAGGCCAGCACCACACCGCGGCGCGCGCCGATCAGCTGATCCCCATCCGGCGTGCTCACCCGCACGCCGATGACCGCGCCGTCGACCACCACGAGTTCCTTCGCGGCCGTCCCGCTGCGCGCCTCGACCCCGCGGTCGAGCACACCCTTGAAAAGCGACGCCGCCAATGCCGCTCCCAGCACGCGGGTATCGCTCGCCTGGCGCCGCTCGGCGAGGTCGGCATCGGGCAGGTCACGCCCGGTCAGGAACTTGCCGCCCTCTTCCATCGTCAGCCACGGCAGGTGCGGCCCGACGCGTACCCGGGGCGCCCACTCACCGAGTTCCGCCCCGGCCTCGAACGGCACCGGCTCCACCGAGCGACCCTCGGGTTTGCCGCCGGGCTGGTCGGCGTAGTAGTCCGAAAAGCCCGGAGGTGCCGACATCTTCAGCGGCGTCTTGGTCTCGAGGTAGTCCAGCATCTCGGCGGCCGTGTCGACGTACGTCTCGACGAGCTTCGGGTCGGGCTCGGTGCCGAGCGCCAGCCGCCGGATGTACGTGATGGCCTCGTCGCGGGTGTCCGTGACCCCGACCTCGGTCAGGTGCTTGTTCAGCGGGATCCACGGCATGCCGCCCGACACCGCCGTCGTCCCGCCGAACAGGTCGGACTTCTCCAGCAGCAGCACCTCGGCACCCCCGTCATGGGCGAGGATCGCGGCGGAAAGGCCCGCGGCGCCGGAGCCGAGAACGACGACGTCGACCACCTGATCCCAGGCTTCGGGGCGGCTCGTGATCATATGTTCCTCCAACCAGCGCCGGCGGCGAGCGAAAGCTCGTGCGCGACGCTAACCCGAGCCATGGCACACGTCGACGATGGGGGTCCCCCGGTGAAGTTCTGGCAGGCCGTTGCGTTCCTGGAAACCGATCAGTTGCTGGAGGTGGCGCAGGCTGCCGACCGGCTGGGCTTCGACTCGATCACGGTCTCCGATCACGTCTTCTCGCCCCAGGAGCGCAAGTCCAAGTACCCCTACACGCCGACGGGCGAGCCGTTCTGGTCGCCCGAGACGCCGTGGCCGGACCCGTGGGTGCTGATCAGCGCCATGGCTGCGGTCACCACGAGGCTGAAGTTCTCCACGAACGTCTACATCGCGCCGGGCCGTGACCTGTTCACCGTCGCCAAGCTGGTCTCGTCCGCCGCGGTGATCTCCGGCGGCCGCGTGTCACTCGGTGCGGCTGCGGGCTGGTGTCAGGAGGAGTTCGAGCTCGCCGGGCAGGACTTCCACAACCGCGGCAAGCGGCTCAACGAGATGATGGAAGCGCTTCGCGTGCTGTGGCGCGGTGGGTTCCAGGAATTCCACGGCACCTATTACGACTTCGAGCCGCTGCAGATCTCGCCCGTGCCCGACTCGCCGATTCCGATCTACATCGGCGGTGACTCCGAGCCGGCGCTGCGCCGGGCGGCGACCCTCGCCGACGGCTGGATCGGCAACGCGTACTCCGTCGAGGACGCCGATGCCGTCCTCGATCGCTTGCACGGCCATCTGAAAGCCGCAGGACGCACCATCGACGGCTTCGAGACGGTCATGGCCCTGTACGCCGAGCCCACTCCGGACGTCTTGCGACGCTTCGAGGACCGCGGGGTCACCGCCCTGATGTGCGCGCCGTGGATGGTCGCGCAAACCGAGGCGGGCAACTTCAACTCGCCGGTCAGCGAGAAGATCGACGCGATGGAGGCGTTCGCGGAGAAGGTGATCAGCAACGCCTGAGGGCGAAGCCGGAGGTCGGTCATGGCGCAGGTCCAGAGGACCAGGCGCGTCGAGATCGTGGTCGACGCGCCGCCGGCCGCGGTGTGGCGCGTGGCGTCCGACGTGACGCGGACGGGGGAGTGGAGCCACAAGTGCGTCGACGTGCGATGGCTTGACAGTGCCGACCCTGCTCCACCACCTGTATGCCACCGTCATCCCGGCGCATCAGGATCGGACTGCCCGGCTCACGGCCGACCTCGAAAGCATCGGCAGGGTGGCGGCTTCTGGCCGTTGAGTTCTCCTTGGTTGCCTGGGGGGCCGAGCTAGTCGCCGATGTGGTCGAGGGTCAGTTCGTTGACGTGGTCGGGCTGCCCGAGTTCGGCGACGTGCCAGCTGCACGTCGGACGGCATGGCCCCCGAGGAAGCCGTGTATGAAGCCGTGCTTGCGTTGCCGAGCGATGTCGACCCGCTGCATCTCGCTGAGCGCTAACTGCCGCTCGGACTCCGGACAAGCCGACGCTTACGGCGTTTGAAAGTGCCCGCCATTGCCGGCTCTCACGCATCCGAAGCGCTCTGGAACGGCACATGGGCGCTCGGCGCAAACCGGCGGCAGTAAATGCCGGGGTTCTGGCACCTGGATTTGCTGTCACCGGCGGACACCTTCGCCGGTGCAGGTGCCCGAACCATCGGCGGCAGTAAATACCGGGCTTCTGACCCCCGCGTTTACTGCCACTGGCCCAACTTCGCGGCCACGCGAAGCGCGCAGATTGCCGGTTGCGGAGCGAACCCGGAAGCGCCCGAGAGCGGCACTTAGCGCGCAGACCGGAGCCCGGCCATCAGCGCTTGAACACGACTCCAAGGAGCGAGCTGTCGCCGAAAGCATGGGCGATCGTGACGTGCCCGTCGTAGGGGCCGACCTTGCAGATGCGTAGGCCATCCTCGACAACGAGCTGGAGGCCGTGCTCGGGCTCCCAGGAGACCTCACCCTCGAAGGAGATGTACGCGCGGGCAGGCGACAGTGGCGGTCGTCCCAGCTCGATGCTGGGCGGCGTCCTGATGGATACGTGCGTCCAGATGTCCGTGCTCGGTGTGAGCAGCGGAAGGCCGTACTCCTTGCACTGCTCGGGGGTGTACTCGGCCACCGTGGCCCGGTAGTACTCCCACAGGTACGGCGTGGCCTGGGCGAGAAGGTGCGGCTCCGACCTTCGGAAGTTGTGCGCTGCCGCCACCCGCGCCAGCTCCTGCTCGGTCAAGACAGCGCCGTGCCGGACCTCGTCGTCCAGGAGCGCGTCGAGCGTCGATTTCAACCCCGGAAGCAGGGACGACCAGCTCGACGGTTCCGGCTCTGCCACTCGCGGATCATGCCATTCGAAGCGCGCAGAGTGCCGGCTCTGGAGCGCGAGAAGCGCTCGGCAGCGCACTTCTGCACGACGGGCAACTCGCTCACCCTTCCAGCCTCGACGGGTTAGGAATCCGGCTGCGAGTGTCGTTGGTGCCATGACGCGACATAGTCGCGCCGCGCCCTCGAGTTCGCCTTTACGTGGCCTTGAAGGGCCTCAATGGTCGCGTCCTCCATGGGGAAGGCACCGCTCATCTCACCGCAGTGGCACCTGAATGTGGCTCCGGCCCCGACATCGCCGAAAGATTCCCAGCCCGAGCATCCGTTGAAGCGCGCCTTGACGTAAGCATCGAGTTCTTCTCGCGTCTGCGGCTCCTGCCCCACCGTCTCCTGAGTTGGCCTATCAGTCGCCCTCACGTCGCCGTCGCTTGCGCTGAGACCGACCAAGCGCATCCCGGAAATCCGTGCAGCCAGCGCATGGACCGCTTCTTCTATGTCACGGGACTGAACCAGCAGCGTCGAAAGCCCAGCTTCAATGGTCTGGGTTGCTAGCCTCGCGAAGTCTTCCTGACCCGGAGCATTGTTGACGATCGAGAATGCTTCTGCTCGCACTGCGTCCTCGTCTTCAACATCCACTGATACTCGAACGGTTACTTCGTATCGCAACGACCTTGTCCCTTGATCTGTGTCGATGCCGTGACGAAATGGCGATTCGCACCTCGTCCGGTTTGGCGTCTGCAGGTTAGACCGCTCGACGAACCGGAACGCCCGGTAGTGCCGGTTCCCGAGCGCCCTGTAGTCGCATCACATAAGCGCGACACCGAATCTTGTTTCAATCCGTCAGCCACGAGGAACCAGGCACCGACGCCAGGCTTGGCGAACGTCCTTAGCGCGGGGGGCAGGCCGGTACTAGCGTTTGGATTGCGTTGCAGAAGTCGGCCTGGCTGACTTTCCAGCCGGTTCCGTCGTCAATCATGGCGAGTCCCTTCAAGCCGCCGTGGCTGCCGTTGAAGGCGTAGGTGATTGTGGCGTCGACGGTGGCGTGTCGGGCGTCAAAGAAGAACACCTGGCCGGGGTCGGTGACCCGGGAGCTGGCGGCGACGGCCGCATTGGTGCGTTTGAGCTGCTGCAGCACCGTCGTGAGTTCCTCGCCCTTCTGTACGCCGCTGAGCACGGTTGCGTCGGGTTGCCCGCCGGTGAAGGCGTGCTCTATGGCGGCGTGGATGGCGGCGGTTGCTCCGGACGGATTGGCTGGTCTAATCGGTGCGCCCACGACCAGACCATCGGCGATCCGCTGGGCTATCAGGGCGCCCTGGTCGCTTCGGTTGACACGGACGCTGATGGTGACGCCGGCCTGCGGTACCCATTCGAGTTTGTAGGCGTTCGTCGAGGCTTTGGGGTTGCTATCCGGTCCGTTGGTAAGGACGTACTCCTGGCGCAGGAGGGCGCGGTGGCCGCTGACGGTCATCCACGAAACGGCCAGCTTGTTGTCACGCGCCAACGTGTCGAGGTCGGCGCTCGCTCCCCGCTGCACCGCGATCGTCGCGTATTCGGTCATTGCCCCGGGTGAAGGCAGGGCGGGACCGAAGTCCTGATAGACCAATATGCCGCCAGACGTTTCCGGCGGTGCGGCGCCAGCGGCGGGCTGCGCCGACGTGGCAAGCATGAGTTGAGAGCGGGCGGACCATCCAGTCGGCAGGTACGTGACATTGACGCCGTACACGCTGCCGATGATCGTCGGAGCCTGCGGCGCGGAGGTGGCGGGCACGAGCTGCTGGGTGCCAGCTTCGTTAGTCCCGGCCATCGCGAGTGGGACGATTACCGCCGCAGATACGGCGACTGCGCCGGCGAATGCCGCCGTGAGCTGGCGTCGCCGGCGCCTGCGGCCGACGCTCACAAGGGTCTGTTCCGGTCGGATGGGGTTGCACAGGTCACCCGTTGCTAGCTGCATGAGGCGGGTCAGGTCACGGGTCATGTCACACCTCGGTCGTGGTGTGGTCGGATAGCTGCTGGTCGGCGCGCAGCCGCCGCAGGGCTCGATGCGCTTGGGTCTGGACAGCTCCCACAGAGCAGCCGAGGGCCATGGCGATGTCGGCTTCGCTGAGGTCCAGGTAGTAGCGCAGGACTATGACGGCGCGCTGCTTCGCCGGGAGTCGGAGCAATGCCGGCAGGAGCTGCTGGCGGGCGAGCACGGCTGCCTCTGGTGAGCTGCCAGGCTTGTCAGGCAAGTCACCCACGAGTATCTCCGGTCGGCTGGCTAGCAGACGCCGATTCTTGACCGCCTCGTCCTGCCCACGCGCCGGCCACGAGCAGCGGCCGGTCGTCAAGGACGGGTAGTACGGCTCGCCGCCGCGTCAGCGCTATCGCTGCGTCGACGAAGTCTTGAACCCCGCGACCGGTGAGGTGCGGCCGTTCCACCGCTTCGTCCCGCCGTTGCCGCGACAGGCCGTGCTCGCCGCCGTCTGCGACACGTGCGACAACCCAGTCCAGACGCATCAGGGCCCGGTCGTTGCGTGGAGCTACGCGTTCCCGCTGCGCGAGGTCGCGGCCGCCTTCGTCGCGGTTGGCACCGGCGCGTCCTACTACCGGGCAGCCGACCGGGCCAGAACGGCAGCCGGACGACCTCGGCTCGACGGAGACCACGGCGGTGCGGTCGTCGCCGAGTGGCTCGACGCCTTCGGTCCCGGACCGCTCGAGCAGTACGCGGAACGGGAATGGCCCGAGACCCTCGTACTGGACTCGACCAGGTTCATGGTCGAGAACCGCCGGACCGGGCGGCGGCAGCTCGCGTTCAACGTGTTCGGCGCCTACGGCTATCCGGCTCGCGGCCGCGGCCGCGTCTGGGCGCTGCGGGCCAGCCATCGCGCCACCGCGGTCGAGTGGGAGCAGCTGCTGCGCAGCCTCGACACCACCGTCCCGCCCCGCTTCGCCGTCACCGACGACGCGCCCGAAATCGCCAACGCTGTCCGGGCCGTCTGGCCGAAGCTGCCCGGGCCGTCGTTCGCACAGCCGTTCCTGCTGCGCTGCGAACACCACCTGCACGAGAACGGCGCCGAGCTCATGGCCGCCGACGGCTGGGCCGGCTGGAACAGTTTCCTGCGACGCAGGCTCGACACCGCCTTCCGTCGCGAGGAGGGCTGGCAGGAGCTCAACGAGAAGGCGGTCGGCTTCCCGGCCACTACCGCCTGGCTTTCCGGCATCCAGCAGGACGTTGGCGTCCAAGTCGGAGTACGCCACCTGCTCCCTGGCAGCACTCGACCGCCGCCCTGGACACTGCGCTCGGCCGGGTCCGCGACTTCCTCGACTCCCGCTCCTTCGTCCTGCGCAACGCCAACCGCACCAACGTGCTGCTCGGACTCGTCCGTAACCACCTCAATGGGGACGACCTGGAAACTCGCTACCGGGCGTACCTGCGGCAGCTCGCCGAACAAGGCGGTGGCCAGCCGGACCGGCAACGTGGCAGCTACGACCCACGCATCGACCCTCGTCCCGGCGCAGCGGCTTCGTCATCCGGGGTCCTTGCGCGTCTGAGCGGGTCCGACCAAGTCGCTGTCCGCTGCCTACGGCGGGTCCCTTCCTCCGTAGGTGCCATCGCAACCACCCGGGTCGAGGCGAGGACGCGCCGCGCTGGCTACGCCTGCGGAGGCGGAAACGTGGCTACGGCAGTCCTGAACGGCATCCCTTCGGCCGGAGCGCGGTTGAGCAGGACTACGAAATCCGGCAGCGCGCCACCTGCCGGCCGTCCGGTCGGCTGCTTCGCACCGGGCTCTGCCTCCCAGTCGATGATGTGGGCTGTAACCGCCCAGCGGCCGGCGGGCACCTCGAGCCGTGGTCCTGTCGCCGACCCGACGTTTTCGATGCCGTCGAGGTGAGCACCGCCCTCGGACTCGAACAGGTACGGCTCCGATGCGACCACCAGGTACGTGGCCTCTCGGACGCTGAGCTCCGCCGGCATCTCATCGGTAGCGACCCTGACGACGAACGCGGCGGCGAAGTCCTGCCCGATGTTCACCGGGACGCAGTGACCCGCGCGAACATGCCGCGCGATGTCGGCGTCATCCTCCAGTTCCACGGCCCAGGAGTCGTAGTCATGGACGGCAGCGAACGCCTCGGGCTGCCACAGCATGAACATGCCGGCGTCGGTCGCTACGACCCGCTCCACCTCGGACACCGCTGATTCCCCTCTTGAGCGCCATGAGGTGCCTGTCGCCGTCGACTGTGCCTGCCAGGACCGGTCGCAGCGACGAGCGAGCTGCAGCAACCCGCGACGGAGCGACAACACGCCTGGTGAGCACGCCGGGTCGGCGACACCCTCGTAGGCTCTCGCCCTAGTCTCCCCCGTTCCTAGCGCTACCACGGTGCCGTACCGGGGCTCATGACAGTCGCTTTCGAGCGCCAGCCTGAACAGCCGCTGTCCTGGGCGGCCGACGACTCTGCGCCCTGCTATCACACTGAAATCGTAGAGGGGGTCCGGCTCGTTCCGTGGCATCCCACAAATGCTCCGAAGTGCGCAGTAGATCCTCGGCCGTGTCTGGTTGGACGCCGAGCAAGGCGCACATCTCGGGCGACGACCTCGGATCGGGATGCGGGGGCATGTCGGCGAGGCGGTCAATGCGCCAAATGATCCCATCCCTACGCGCCCTGTGGTGCCCGATACTGCGCGTCAAGCGTCAGCGCTCGCGAAGGAACCGAGCAAGCTTCGGGCCTCAAATCTCAGCCTTTGCAGGACTTCTCAGGTCCTTCGGGGTGTTTGGGTGGCGGGGCGGAAGAGGGGTCGGCGTTGGCCTTTCAGTGGTGGCCTGCCGTCGGGTGGGTGGAAGTAGGGGGTGCGGTCTTTGTCGGTGCCGATGGTGATGGTCCAGCCGCCTTCATGGCATTTGTGGTGATGGTGCAGGCAGAGCAGCAGGAGCTTGTCGGCGTTGGTGGGTCCGAGGTGTACCCAGTGGTCTTTGTGGTGGACTTCGGTCCAGGACGCGGGCCGGTCGCAGGCGTGGAAGGTGCAGCCGCCGTCTCTTGCGACGATGAACCTGCGTAGTCCGGGTGGGGTGGAGCGGGTGGAGCGGCCGTAGTTGAGGATCTGGGATTGGCTGTTGTAGACGGCGGGGATGATGTTGGCATCGCAGGCCATTCTGCGGATCGCCGCGGCGGGCAGGCGTTGGCCTTCCGGGGTGCCGCCGACACCGATCCCGTCTTGCAGGGACTCATGCGACATGCCGAAGATGAGGGTGTGCCGGCCGGGGCTCTGGCCGTTGCAGTCCTCGGCATGAGCGGTGGCGTGGCGGGCGAGTTGGACGAGGGCTTCGGCGCGGCGGTGGCCGGGGGATTCGGTCATCACGTCACTGTCGGGGTCGGGTTTGCGGGTGAACGCGGCCAGCGCGGTCGAGACGATCAGCCCGGCTTCCGGGTCGAGCCAGCCGTCCAGGCGCCACATCCCGCCGATGGTTTCGGACAGGTTCAGATGCTGCGCCGCCCGTTTGCGGGCGGCTTCCTCGTCGGAGTGCTCGGGGGCGGCGGCGGCGAGTAGTTCGGCGGCCAACGTTTTGAGCTGTTCGACGGTCAGCCCGGCGGCATGGTCGGCGAGGAACCCTTCCATATCCAATGCCAGGTCGTAGCCCAGGCCGCGGATCGTATTCGCGATGACCTGGGCATGATCCATCCCGAGCTGCCCAGCCTGCCAGACCTTCCCGGTCATCGGCATCGTGTCCGAAAGCGCCCGGCCCAGCCGGACCCGCCTGCCCGCCCACGCCCCGGATTCCCCGGACACGTTCTTCAGGTACTGCGACGTGGACGCTGCCCCGTCGGCGGTGAAGGCGCCGGTACGGTCGACCCGTTCGATCAGCCGGCACGTCAAAAGCTCACCCTGACGGACCGCACCCAGGATCTCGGGCAGCACTTCGGCCGCCAGCACCCCGGAGGTGTCGGCGGTGACCGCGGCGGCGAGTTCGCCGAGCAGCGCATGAGCTTGTGCTGCTTTCTCCGCGAACCCGACTTCGACCATGTGTTCGACTCTAGCAGTCGTAGCAGCAGATCAGAAGGTTATCCACAGGCATTTCCCAGAGCTTCGCACCGCAGCGGCGCAAGGACCGATGAGTTTGCGTCCGGACCCGCGTCTACCCGTGCGAGCCCGAACGAAGGAGTTGCGCATGGCCGTCCAGACCCACCCCGACCTCGCCCCGGCAGCTCGGCAAATGACCGACCTCATCCTCGGCGTCCCGGACGCGCTGCTCTCCGAGCCGACGCCCTGCGTCGAGTACTCGCTCGGCGATCTGGTCGACCACGTCGGCGGATTCGCCCTCGCCTTCACCGCCGCTGCCAGGAAGGACCCCGGCCTGCTGAGCGAACCGCCGCGTCCCGGCGATGCCTCGCAGCTGGAGGACGGTTGGCGTACCCGCATCGCGCGTGACCTCCGCACGCTCGCCGAGGCGTGGAGCGATCCGCAAGCGTGGACCGGGATGACCCAGGTGGGCGGCGTTGAGCTGCCCGGCGAAATCTGCGGCATCGTCGCGCTGGACGAGCTGGTCATCCATGGCTGGGACGTGGCCCGGGCCAGTCGGCAGCCGTTCGACTGCGACCCGACGTTGCTCGAAGCCCTGATGAGCTTCGTCAGCGCGGACACGGAGATGGGCCAGATGGCCCGCAGCAACGGCATCTTCGGTCCGATCGTCGAGGTGCCGGACGGCAGCCCCATGCTCGACCGCGTGATCGGCCTCACCGGGAGGCAGCCCGCCTGGTGACCGCTTGACCTGCCCGCGGGTGGGCAAAATAGATGACGTGTCACAGTTGTCCACACGCGTGCCCGTGACCTCCGGGCGGTCGCCAGAAGACGCAGCCGTCGCGTCCGGCCCCGCGTTCTGGATCGTCGCCGCCACGTTCGCGATCTCGATGGCCTTCACGACGGTCCCCACGCCGCTGTACGTGCTTTATCAGCGCCGCGACGGCTTCTCGTCGTTCACGGTCACGCTGATCTACGCCGCCTACGCAGTCGGCGTCATCGCCAGCCTCTTCCTCGCCGGCCACGTCTCCGACTGGCTGGGCCGGCGCCGCGTGCTCGTCCCGGCGGTGCTGCTCGGAGCGGTGTCCGCGGTCATCTTCCTGATCTGGCGCAGCGAAGCCGGACTGCTGGTCGCGCGCTTCGTCTCCGGCGTCGCCGTAGGGGCGCTCACCGCCACGGCGACGGCCTACCTGGCTGAGCTGCACCAGCGCGCCCGGCCCGACGCCGGCCGTGGGCGCGCCGACCTCGTCGCGACGGCAGCCAATATCGGCGGCCTCGGCCTGGGCGCCTTCGTCTCCGGGATCTTCGCGCAATTCGTCGGCAGCCCTTTGTCGATCCCGTACGCCGTCTTCCTCGGGCTCATCGTGCTCGCCGCACTTGCGATGCTGGCCGTCCCGGAGACGATCGACGTCCCCGAACACAAGCCGCGCTACCGCCCCCAACGGATCTCCGTCGAACGTCGGCACCGGGCCCGCTACGCCGCCATTACCGCGGCGGGATTCGCGTCCTTCGCTGTCTTCGGGCTCTTCACCTCGCTGGCGCCGAGCTTCATTGCCGGCACGCTCGGCCACCCGGCCCGCATCCTCGCCGGGACGGTCGTCCTGCTCGTCTTCGGTGCGGCCGCACTTGTCCAGAGCCTGCTCGTCGCGGTACCTCCCGGGAGGCAGGTCGTCATCGGCCTCGCGACGATGGCGATAAGCCTGCCGCTGCTGGCGGTCTCGGTCTGGTATCCCGACCTGGCGCTGTTCCTCGTGGGCGGGACGATCGCGGGTGCGGGTGCGGGCGTGCTCTTTCGCGGCAGCCTGTCGACGGTCGCCGGCATGGCCGATCCGCAGCATCGCGGTGAGGCACTGGCGGGCCTTTTCCTGATGGCCTACGCGGGCCTCACCGTTCCCGTGATCGGGCTCGGCATCGCGGTGCAGCACTTCCAGCAGCGCACCAGCCTGCTGGGGTTCGCCGCGGTGATTCTGGTGGTGATCCTCGCGGTCGCCGGATCCCTCATCCGGCTCGACAGGCGGCCTGCTGCGCGGTGAGACTCGCTTCCATGAGCCTTGACCTGGACGCCCGTGCGGCCGAGCGGGAGCGGATCCGCCAGGCCTATCTGCGACCCGCGGGAGAGCGGCCGCCCTCGGCGGCACGCGGAGTGCATCACACGGCACTCATCAGCAGCGACGTCGAGCGAACCGTGCGCTTCTACCAAGACGTGCTGGAGTTCCCGCTCACCGAAGTCATCGAAAACCGCGACTACCCGGGCTCGACGCACTTCTTCTTCGACCTCGGCCACGGAAACCTGCTGGCGTTCTTCGACTTTCCGGGCCTCGGCGTCGGCCCGTACCAGGAGGTCCTCGGGGGCTTGCACCACATAGCGATTTCCGTGGAACCCGGGCGCTGGGCCCATCTCGTCGCCAACCTCGAAGCAGCCGGCATCGAGCACGTCGTGCACAGCAAGGTGTCGGTCTACTTTCGCGACCCCGACGGTGCCCGGCTCGAGCTCATCGCCGACCCGCTGGGGGAGATGTACGGAACTCCGGTGCTCTAACCGGCTTGTTCGGCAGGCTTCAGCTGCGCGCCGAGGAATTCCTTGACGCGATCGAGCGCGGCTCGCGTCGGATGGCCGGGCTCGTCGACCAGATCGATGGTGAGCACCGAATGCGCCCGGGGTTTGATGCCGTAGGCGTTGCCTTTCGAGGAGTCGATCTCGATGCTCTCGAACGCCTCGCCGAACGTCTCCCGTAGCCGCTCGAACCGCTCCGGCGGAACGGCCTTGTCTCCGGTGAACCGCAACCCCAGCAGGCATAGCCCGTCCTTGGTGCGCTCCTTGATGGCCGACACGTCCGCGGCATCAAGACCGAGCCCGCGGCGGCGCGCCGCCCCCATCGGAAGCGGCAGCGACGGCTGGCTCATCACCGGCGCCAGGACCGCTGGATCGACAGCCATGGCAAGCGCGAAACCGCCGGTGAAGCACATGCCGATCGCGCCCACACCCGGACCGCCGCATTCGCTGTGCGCGCGTGCGGCCAGCGCGCGTAGCCAGTGGGCAATCGGGCTGGTGCGGTCGGCGAGCACCGCGAACTCGCGGGCGACGCAGGCGCGGGGGAACGAGCGAGCGACCTCGCCGAGGGTCGGGGGCTTGCCGGGCCGGCCGAACACCGACGGCAGGTACACCGTGTAGCCGTCGGTGATGAAGCGCTGGGCAAGCTCCAGCACGCCCGGGTGAATGCCGGGGATCTCCGGAACGATGACGATCGCCGGGCCGGAGCCGGCTTTGAACACCTGGCGCGTGAGCCCGTCATGCTCGAACGAAAAGTCCTCGTACCCGTCGAGCTTCGGGCTTGGCGTCTGCTGCGGCATGACGGTGATCTTTGCACCGTCCGCGGGGCAGCGCTCAGCCGCCGAAAGGTATCGCCGGATTCAGCGGTTCGGCGAAGACGGCGTTGGACTGCGCCGGGGTGAGCACGTGCGTGGCGACGAGCCGGTTCAGCACGTGACGCTGCCGGGAGCGGGCGAGCATCAGGTGGGCGGTGGGGTCGTAGGCGGTAGGTGCATTGACCAGCCCGGCCAGCAGGCTCGCCTGACCCCAGGAGAGCTGATCGGCCGGGACCCCGAAGTAGACCCGTGACGCCTTCTCCACGCCCCATGCCTGGTGACCGAAATAGGCCGCGTCGAGGTACATCGCCAGGATCTGGCGCTTGGAGAACTTGTCGTCGAGTTTGATGGCGAGCATCGCCTCTTCGGTCGTCTCCCAGACGCCGGTGCGGTTGCCGCCGTACAGCAGCTTGGCGAGCTGGGCGTTAATCGTCGCGCCCTCGAGCTTCCCCTGGGTGACGAACGTATACAACCCACGCACGGTGCTCTGCGGATCGAGACCGTGGTGAGAGTAGAAGCGGCTGTCCTCGGTGGCCACGATCGCCCGGCTCACCTTCAGCGGCGGGATCCCGTTGTCACTGATCCCGTCGTGACCGGTCACGATTGCAGCAGTGCGAGCCCGGGCGTCCGAGACACCCGGCGTGACGTTCCAGATGGTGACGAACGCAAGCACCGCCACCAGCAGCAGCGCCAGGCACGCCAGCAGGATCCGCCGCATCCAGGGATGGCGTCGCCACCACGATCGAAACCGGCCCGGGCGGGGCGCCGCGACCACGGGCAGGCCGGGCACGGTGGGCGGCTCCGGTTGGCCGGTCACCGGTTCGTGGATGGACACCCCATCTAGCAGATCATGCTCAGCTGAGATTTTGGCGGGAGTTGCGCAGGAGCGCTCCGCGATCTGGGCCTATTTGAACTTGAAGTGCACGAACACTCGGCCGAAGTTGTCCGAGTCCTTCTCGACCCGGTGATACAGCGCCTTGATCTCCTTCTGGTCGAGGAAGCGCAGCACCCGCTTCTTCAGCTGACCAGAGCCCTTACCGGGAATGATCTCGACGGTGCGAACGCGCTTGGCCACGGCCTCGTCGATGATGTCGCGCAACGCCCGGTCGATGTCGCTGCCCCGGTTGTAGATGTCGTGCAGATCGAGCTTGAGCTTCATCGCCGCTACACCTCGGGCGGATTGTCCTCATCGACGATGTGAACGGCCGCTTCCTCGGCGGAGTCGCTGCCGCCGTCATAGCCCACGTCGGTTCCGACGAGGTCGGCCTCCACGGTCTCGTGCGCCCCCTCGTCGGGTTCGACGAGCCGGCCGGCGGGGCGGTCGACGCCGTAGTCCCGGTTCCGCGCTTCCCGATAGGGGTCGACGTCGGGCTCTTCCTCGGCGAGCAACTGGTCGAGCGACTCGCCTTCGCGCTCTTCCTCGAGCGTCGTGCCGAATCGCTCCGACCCGGCGTAGCGCTCTCCGGCGTCGATACCCGCGTCGAGCGGATCGTCGCCTGCATTGCCTTCCAGGGTGTCGGACGAGTCCAGGACCCCGTCGTCTTCGAGTTCACTGTCGACGGAGTCGATCGATTCGGGCGCCGCGTCGTCTGGCATGCCTGCCAGTGTGCCATTTCTGGCATAACACCGCGTTCTGCGGAATCGGTTGCCAGCCCGGGTTGGCGAGAGGATTCTGGCCGCCATCAACGGCACGCTGTCGAGGAGGTTCCATGAACGGTGCAGTCGTCATCCGCTGGGGAGCCAACGTCCCGGGCCGTGAGGCGAAGGGCATGGAAGTCTTCGGCAATGCCGTCATGCGGTTCGAGGAGTACGCGAAGTCGGGGCGGATCAGCAGTCACCGGGAGTACTTCTCGCTCACCGGTACCGACGGCGGGTTCATGATCATCGAAGGCGCGGTTTCGGAATTGCTGGCCATCGTCGCCGACGAAGACACCCTCAAGCTGAACGCCCAAGCTGCATCGATCGTGCAGGACTTCGAGGTCCAGGTGTACGCCGGTGGGGACGACCAGACGGTGCAGTCGATGATGGGCAATTACGTCGGCAGCTTGCAGGAGATCGGTTACATGTAGCCGGCGCTGCGCATCAGTCGTTCAGCTGCTCCAGGTCGTCCGTCGCGGCCTGCACGCGCTCGGCGGCCTCGTGCGCAGCGGCCTGCGCGTGGTCGCGCTCGCGCTCGGCCTTCTTCAGGGCCGCTGCCGCCTCCTTGACGGCTGCCTGGGCGTCGCGCAGTGCAGCGGATGCTTCGCGTTCGGCCGTGCGGGCGTCGGATAGCTTCCCGCGGGCCTGCTCGAGCTGCTCGCGGCGGCGGCGCCGCTGGGCCAGGTCGTCCGCGCGCTTCGAGGTGGAAGCGGCGGCGGCAGGCTTGGGTACGGCATCGGCGGCGATCGCGCCGCTGAAGCCCACATGTTCCCGAGCCGTCGACAGTTGGCCGGCGGCAAGCTCCTGCGCCAGCTGCTCGTCGGCGAGGGCCGCGCGCAGCGTTCCCTCGAGCCCGCGTTCGGTGGCTTCCGACAGGGGCTGGCCGGCGGCCTTTGCCAGGCTGCGCGCCTGGGCGACAAGCGCTGCGATGACCCGGTTCTGCTGCTGGGACAGCTGGCGCAGCTGCTCGCCTTCCAGGCTTGCCGTCGCCTCGCGCAATCCGGCTCCGAGGTCACGCAACGCGGCGATCTCGTCGGGATGGCGGCGCACCAGCTGGTTGGCCACCCAGGCCGCGGCTGTCGGCTTGGCGAGCGCGTGGATCTGGCCGGCGAGCTCGCGGTCGCCCGCAGCCCGAGCCTGCTTCTCCGCCGCGGTGCGGGCGGCAACGAAATCGCCTGGCGCGAGCCCGTACAGCTCCGCGGCCGTGCTCGAAAGGTCCACGCGCTTTTTCGTCCCTTTCGTCTTTCGGGACCAAAGTCCCGAACGCGTTGCCCGGCACGCTACCTGGCCCTGACCGGCCGCCGCACACATCGATGCTGGTCCGAGGCGCGCACAAGATGCGTTGGCCTGCCGCGGAGGGTCCCGAATCCGTGGGCATGAGGTCCCGCCGCCGGGGACGTTTGCCTCGCACCACGCTGCCGGCGTCCTCAATAGCGTGGGAAAAGCCAGCAATTCCGGATTTCTCTGCGACGGGAGCAGACGGGCATGACGGGACCGCCCCGCGACGTGACACCACTGCCCGATCTCGTGCACCGCCGGCTGGGCGCCGCCCCCGTCCAGGCGCGCCGGCCGGTCTACCTCGACCTGCTGCCACCCTGCAACTCGGGCTGCCCGGCGGGCGAAAACATCCAAGCCTGGCTTGGTTTCGCGATGCATGGCGAGCACGAGCGGGCCTGGCGCGAGCTCACCAAGGACAATCCGCTCCCGGCGATCCACGGCCGGGTCTGCTACCACCCGTGCGAGTCGGTGTGTAACCGCGCGAACCTCGACAGCTCCGTCTCGATCCACTCGGTCGAGCGTTTCCTCGGTGACCTCGCGCTTGAAAGCGGCTGGAAATTCGAGCTTCCGGCGGAGCGCAGCGGTAAGCGGGTGCTCGTCATCGGCGCCGGACCGAGCGGGCTATCGGCGGCCTATCACCTCACGAGGCTCGGCCATGAGGTCGAGATCCGCGATGCCGGCGGCGAACCGGGCGGGATGATGCGCTACGGAATCCCTGCCTACCGGATGCCGCGTGGCGTGCTCGACGCCGAGATCGCCCGCATCGCGGAGATGGGCGTGCGCATGGTCTGCGATCATCGGGTCACCGACCTGGACGCGGAGCGGCGCGAGGGCGGGTTCGATGCCGCTTTCGTCGCCGTCGGCGCCCACCTTTCCAAGCGGGTCGACATACCGACGCGTGACGCCGGGCCGATGCTCGACGCCGTCAGCTTCCTGCGCGAAGTGGCCTCCGGCGCGGCACCCGACATCGGCAGGCGGGTCGCGGTCTACGGCGGCGGCAACACGGCGATGGACGCGGCCCGCGTGGCCCGCCGGCTGGGCGCGGAAGAGACCGTCATCGTCTACCGGCGCACCCGCGAGCAGATGCCGGCCCACGAGCAGGAGGCGGCCGACGCCGAAAGCGAAGGCGTGCGTATCAACTGGCTGCGCACCATCACCGCGTTCGACGGCCCGCAGCTTCAGGTCGAGGCGATGGAGCTCGACGAGTCGGGCTATCCGCAACCGACCGGGCAGCTGGAAACGCTCTCCGCCGACAGCGTCATCCTCGCCCTGGGGCAGGAGAGCGACACCGACTTCCTCAAAGTCCTCGATGGCGTGGATGTCGCCCGGGACGGCGTCGTGCAGGTTTCCGCTGCGATGATGACCGGCTGCCCGGGGGTGTTCGCCGGTGGCGACATGGTGCCGAGCGAACGCACCGTGACCGTGGGCGTCGGGCACGGCAAGAAAGCGGCACGGCACATCGACGCGTGGCTACGCGGCCGGCCGGCGCTTCCCAGGCCGAAGCATCCGCTCGCGACGTTCGAGAAGCTGCATCTGTGGTACTTCGGCGACGCCGCTGCCCGCCGGCAGCCCGAGCTCGCACCGCAGCAGCGGGTCCAGGGATTCGATGAGGTGGTCGGCGGCCTCACCGCCGCTGCGGCCACCTATGAGGCCGGCCGCTGCCTGTCGTGCGGCAACTGCTTCGAGTGCGACGGGTGCCTCGGCGCCTGTCCCGAAGACGCGATCGTCAAGCTCGGAAAGGGCAATCGCTACCGCTTCGACTACGACCGGTGCACCGGCTGCGGAGCCTGCTACGACCAGTGTCCGGTACACGCCATCGAGATGGTCTCGGAGGACAGGCCGTGACCCGGGCGACGGTGGACGGCAACGAGGCTGCCGTGTCGGTCGCCTACGGGCTCAACGAGGTCTGCTGCATCTACCCGATCACCCCGTCGTCGCCGATGGCCGAGCTGGCCGACGAATGGTCCAGTCACGGGCGGCCCAATGTCTGGGGCTCGGTGCCGACGGTCGTCGAGATGCAAAGCGAAGGCGGCGCGGCCGGCGCACTGCACGGATCGCTGCAGAGCGGCGCGCTGGCGACAACCTTCACAGCGTCGCAGGGTCTGCTGCTGATGATCCCGAACATGTACAAGATCGCCGGCGAGCTGACCTCGGCTGTCATTCACGTCGCCGCGCGTTCCCTTGCAGCCCAAGGACTTTCCATCTTCGGTGACCACTCCGACGTGATGGCGGTGCGGCAGACCGGCTTCGCCTTGCTGGCCGCGACCTCGGTCCAGGAGGCGCATGACCTGGCGCTCATCGCACAGGCGGCCACCTTGCGCACCCGGGTGCCGTTCCTGCACTTCTTCGACGGCTTCCGCACCTCCCACGAGCTCAACACCATCGAGCTGCTGTCGGACGACGACCTGCGCGCCCTCGTGCCGCACGAGCTGGTCGAGGCCCACCGCGGCCGCTCGCTCTCGCCGGAGCGACCGTTCATCCGCGGCACCGCACAGAATCCCGACATCTACTTCCAGGCGCGCGAGACGGTCAATCCGTTCTACGCGAGAACGCCCCAGGTCGTTGCCGATCTGATGGCCCAGCTGGGGGAGCGGACCGGTCGCGCGCTCAAAATCGTCGATTACACCGGTCATCCCGAGGCGGAGCGGGTGCTGGTCGCCATGGGATCGGGCGCCGAGACCATCGCCGAAACCGTCGATGCACTCGTGAGTCAGGGTGAGCGCGTCGGGCTTGTCACCGTGCGCCTGTACCGGCCGTTCCCGTCGCGTGAACTGCTGGACGTGTTGCCCGTGTCGGTGCGCAGCATCGCCGTGCTGGACCGCACCAAGGAGCCGGGCTCCATCGGAGAGCCGCTCTATCTGGATGTCGTCGCCGCGCTGACCGAGGCCGTCGCCGACGGCGAACGGCTCATGCCGCGGGTGTGCGGCGGGCGATATGGCCTGTCATCCAAGGAGTTCACGCCCGCGATGGTGGCCGGAGTCTTCGCCGAGCTCGCCAACGATCGACCTCGGCGCCGGTTCACGATCGGGATCGACGACGACGTTTCCGGCTCGAGCCTGAGCTACGACTCCACGTTCGACATCGAGCCCGCGGACACCGTGCGCGCCGTGTTCTACGGCCTCGGCTCCGACGGCACCGTCGGTGCCAACAAGAACACCATCAAAATTCTCGGATCCGAACCGGGATTGCATGCTCAGGGCTACTTCGTCTACGACTCTAAGAAGTCGGGATCGCAGACCGTTTCTCACCTGCGCTTCGGGCCGCGGCCGATCCGCGCGGCCTACCTGGTCTCCCAGGCGAGCTTCATCGGCTGTCACCAGTTCGGCCTGCTCGATCAGCTCGACGTGCTCGGTCGCGCCGCCCGTGGCGCGACCCTGTTGCTGAACTGCCGCTACTCACCCGACAGCGTCTGGGATGCGCTCTCGCGCGAAGTCCAGCAGCAGATCCTGGCGAAGGACATCGAGGTGCACGCGATCGACGCCGGCCGGCTCGCGCGGGAGGCCGGGCTGGCCGGACGCACCAACACCGTGTTGCAGACGTGCTTTTTCGCCATCTCCGGGGTGCTTCCCGCCGAGCAGGCGATTGCGCGCATCAAGGAATCCATCGCCAAGACCTACGGCAAGCGCGGCGCCGACGTCGTCACCCGTAACCAGGCCGTCGTCGACCGCACGCTCGAGGCCCTGCACCGCATCAAGATTCCGGACCGGGTGACCGCCACTCGTCAGATGCCTCCGATGGTCCCGGCAGATGCGCCCGAATTTGTGCGGTCGGTCACCGCCGAGATGATGGCCGGGCGCGGCGATGCGCTGCCGGTCAGCGCCCTCCCGGTGGACGGCACCTATCCTGCGGGCACGGCCGCCTACGAGAAGCGCAACGTCTCCGACGCCGTCGCTGTGTGGGATGCCGATAACTGCATCCAGTGCGGCAATTGCAGCTTCGTCTGCCCGCACAGCGTGATCCGTTCCAAGTACTACGACGGTGCCCGCCTGGAGGAAGCCCCGAAGGACTTCCACTCGGCCCCGCTCGACGCTGTCGGCCTGCCCGACACCCGCTACACGTTGCAGGTCTATGTCGAGGACTGCACTGGCTGCGGGCTGTGTGTGGAGGCCTGCCCGGTCGTCGTGCCGACCGCCTCGCTGAAGCCGCCGGCCGACACCGTGAAGGCCATCAACCTAGGCGCCCGCGAACCCGTCGTTGCGTCCGAACGCGAGAACATCGCCTTCTTCGAGAAGCTGCCCCTGATCGACCGCTCGCGGGTGGATTTCGGCACCGTACGCGGAACGCAATTCCTCGAGCCGCTCTTCGAATTCTCCGGTGCCTGCGCCGGATGCGGCGAAACCCCATATGTGAAGCTGCTTTCGCAGCTGTTCGGCGACCGGCTGATGGTGGCCAATGCCACCGGCTGCTCGTCGATCTACGGTGGCAATCTGCCGACCACACCGTGGACCAGCAATGCGGAAGGGCGGGGGCCGGCCTGGTCGAACTCGCTGTTCGAGGACAACGCCGAATTCGGACTGGGCTTCCGGCTGGCCGCCGACAGCCAGCTCGACCTCGCCCGCCGGCGGCTGGGTGAGCTGCGCGGCGAGCTCGGCGGCGAACTCGTCGACGAGATCCGGCAGGCGTCCCAGGTGCGCGAATCGGAGCTGCGGGCGCAGCGCGAGCGCGTCGCGGAACTCAAGCGCCGGCTCGCCGACGTGTCCGGACCGGCGGCCGCCGATCTGGCCAGCGTCGTCGACCATCTGGTGCGGCGCAGCGTCTGGATCGTCGGCGGCGACGGCTGGGCGTACGACATCGGATCCAGCGGCCTGGACCACGTGCTCGCCAGCGGTCGCAACGTGAACATCCTCGTGCTCGACACCGAGGTCTACTCCAACACCGGCGGGCAGGCTTCGAAATCGACACCGCTCGGCGCGGTCGCGAAGTTCGCGACCGGCGGCAAGGCCATGCCCAAGAAGGACGTTGCTTTGCAGGCGATGGCGTACGGCAGCGTCTACGTGGCCCGGGTCGCCATGGGAGCCGATCCGCAGCAGACGTTGCACGCGTTTCGTGAGGCGGAGGCCTACGACGGCCCATCGCTCATCATCGCCTACAGCCACTGCATCGCTCATGGCATCGAGATGAACTCCGGACTCGACCAGCAGTACCGCGCGGTGGCCAGCGGGCACTGGCCACTCCTCCGCTACAACCCGATGGCGCGGATGGCCGGACAGAATCCGTTCCTGCTCGACTCGCCGCGGCCGCGGATCCCGCTGTCGGCCTATCGCTTCCGGGAGCTGCGCTACCGGACGCTGGCGGGCGCCGACCCCGAAGAATCCGAACGGCTTCTCGGGCTCGCCGAGCAGGAGGTTCGACGGCGCTGGGACGTCTACGAGGAAATGGCGTCCCGTAGCGCCGTGGACTTTCCCGAGGACTCGCGAAGGGCGCCATGATGGACCTGACGACGGCGTACCTGGGCCTTGCCCTTCGCAGCCCGATAGTCGCGTCGGCGTCACCGCTTTCGCGCACAGTGGACGGGGTTCGTCGGCTGGCCGACGCGGGCGTCGGCGCAGTGGTGCTCTTTTCGCTGTTCGAAGAGGAGCTGCGCCGCGATGCCGAGCGCGACGCACGGTTGGCCGATGCGGGAGCCGACAGTTTCGGTGAGTCGCTGTCCTACTTCACCGCGGACGCCGACGAAGATTTCGGGCCGCGGCGATACTTGAGCCTCCTGGAGCGGGCCGCGGCTGCCGTCGACATCCCGATTGTCGCGAGCCTGAACGGCATCACGCCGGGAAGTTGGACCGGCTACGCCCAGGCCATGGAGCAGGCCGGCGCGAGTGCCATCGAGCTCAACATCTACTACCTGCCGGGTGATCCGCAGGTCTCCGGGCGCAAGGTCGAAGGCCGGTATCTGGATGTGCTCATTGCGGTCAAGGAAGCCGTCGGCATCCCCGTCGCCGTCAAACTCAGCCCGTACTTCAGCTCCACCGGCGAAATGGCCCGCCGGCTCGACAACGCGGGCGCTGACGGCCTGGTGCTCTTCAACCGCTTCATCCAGCCGGACATCGACTGCGACAAGCTGACGGCCGTCACCAACGTGACGCTCTCCAGCCCGGCTGAAGCGCGGCTGCCGCGCGCTTGGATCTCCCTGCTCCACGGGCGGATCCGTGCCTCGCTCGCCGCTACGACGGGGGTCGAGGACGCGACGGACGTGGTGAAGTACCTGCTCGCCGGGGCCGACGTCGTGATGACGGCGTCGGCGCTGCTGCGTCACGGCCCGCAGCACGCGGAGGTGCTGCGGGACGGCTTGACGCGGTGGATGCAGCGCAAGGGCTTCGCCGGCATCGGCGACTTTCGCGGCATGCTCGCCGCACCCGCCGGATCGGACGCCGTGGACCGGGAACGTGGTGATTACGTCAGCGCGATGAGCCACGCGAATGCGAGCGCCTACGGTCAATCGTGAGCGCGGGGAGAACCGAAAAGGTCTTCGAGTAGGTCATCGAGGATGCCGGCCGTGCGCTCGCGGATGACATCGTCGGCGTTCTCCAGATAGTCATCCGCGACGATCACCAGCGGGATGTCGGGCAAGCCGTGGATGCGGGCGAGCGTGCGCGCCGCAGAGGCGAATGGCGCGGTCACGAACGTGACGGTGGGGATTCCCAGCTCCTCGAGCCGTACCGAGTCGAGCAAACTGCCCGACGTGCAGGAGCCTCATTTGGCAAGGCCGTTGATGACCCCTTCGTACTCGAGGAACTGCGCGAGCATGTCCGGCTCCGCCGGCCGGGAGAGCACCGGCTTGATCTCGCGGTGAACCTGGAGGGGGCCGAGCCGTTCGCGCAGTGCCGCTTCGAGCACGCGTGTGTAGCCCGGGAAGTGCGGGCCGGTGAGGTGCTCGCCTTCGTTGCTGAGAAAGCCAATGCGCCGCACGCCATTCGGGCCGCCGCGACGGGGTGCGAGGCGGCGCTCGACGTCGAGCTTCCGGCCTCGGGGATCGATGATGTGCATCAGCTGGCCTCCGCTGTGCCGGTCGGTTCGGGAAGGGCGCGGGTGACGGCAAAGCCGCCGAGGTGACCCCACGACGGAAAGACGGCGGACGAGGGAATGCTGTCTGCTCCGGTGACGATCACATGGATGTCGCCGGGCGACCAGGTGACCGGAACCCGGGTCTCGGGGTCGGTCTGGTCGATCCAGCCGGGCCACCAGTCGTAACGCGAGGCGGGACCTGTGGCGGGGGTGCCGTCGACATTGAGCTTGATGTCGCCGAGCCGCCGCCGGGCCGTCTCCCAGAGCCGCTGCTGGACGCTTTCGCGGGTCCAGCCCTGCTGCGCCAGGGTGCGAGCCATCGACGGGGTGAACGCGACCAGCATCTCGCCCATGGTGTGCATGTTGTTGTTGCCGCGCGTCGCCATCTGGTCGGCGATCGAGCCGAGCCATTGCTCGCCGATGCGCGGGTTGTCCGACGTGGTGAAGCCCCACGGGTTGACGATCTGCGGCGCCTCGCAGGCGAAGACGGTGACTGCCCCGTGAGGAGCGGGCACGCCTCGCGCGTCGTGCAGCGCCGGCCACGGTGAGCCTGCGCTCGCCGGCGTTTCGGCAATGCAGTAGCTGAGCCGTCCCGGGTGACCGAGGATCTCCTGTACCGGCTCACGCGGGCGACCACCGCCGACATTCCAGATGACGAGCTTCACGGCCCGGCCGATCGTCACGTTGGCACGCACTCCACCGCCGCTCATGACCGACTCGGCGGTGGCCATGCCGAGACGGCCGACGGCAGATCCGGACACGATGACGAGGGGCCAGCAGGGATGGGTCGTGGCGACGACGCCCGCGAGGTTGAAGCGCGGCTCCTGCATGGCATCCACCGCCGCCAGCACGACGGGCAGATGCTCCGGCAGGCAACCTGCCATGGCGGCGTTGGCTGCCACATCCTGAACGGTCGCGATCCGTCCGCTCGGCGGTATGGCGCCGACGAGGTCGGATGCCTGCCGGCCGCTTCCGTCGACCAGTGCTGCCACGACCTCGCGGCTGGGCGGAAACGTCGGCAGGCCGTCGGTCAGGCCGAGCCGATAGCTCAGCTCGGGCCAGTCGGCAGGGTCGATGTCAGCCGGGAGCACCGGCAACCGGCTGTCCGCGCTCATGCCGCGGCTGCTCTCGAGTGCGCTCCCATGACTTGTTGGTATCAGATCAGGCGAGGGCACCAGCCAACGCGTTGCGCTTGCGCGACGGCCGCCAGCTGGGAGCTCACTCCCAGCTTGGTGAGGACGCCGCGGATCTGGGTGCGAACTGTCGCCTCGCTGACGAACCAAGCCGCGGCGATCGCCTCGCAGGGCTGGCCATCCATCAGGGCGGAAAGGACTTGCGACTCGCGGGCGGTGAGGCTTCTGAACGGAGCCAAGTCGTCGCGCTGCCGGATGCGCCAGGTGCGCAGTTCGGTGAGCAGCGCGTGCCGCTCCTGCTCGGGTATCACCGGGCGACCGGCGGCGACGGCCAGCACAGCGTCGACGAGTCCTTCGTACGGCGTGCTTTTCGGCAACAGACCGACCGCTCCCTGCTCGAGGCAGCCGGCGAGCCGGGGACGGTTGGTGCTGCCGCTCACCACCAGCACGCGTGCCCCGCTTTCGCGCAGCGGGGCGACAAGCCCGAAGCCGTCACCGACGTCGCCGCCGAGGTCCAGATCGAGCAGCACGATGTCGGCCTGAGACCGCTCGGAAGCAGCCAGCACGGAGGCAGGGGAGTTCAGTTCCGCGACCGTCACGGTGAAACCCTCTGCCATGAGGGCGAAAGCCAGGCTCTGCGCGAGCAGCTGGTGGTCCTCGACGATCAGGACGCTGCCGAGCGTGGCTGCGGGAGCTACGGTAGGCATTCGACCACATCCGCCGCACGATTGACCGGCACTCGCTCAGCAGCCGGTAGGTCGAGCACGAAGCAGGCGCCACCGGCCGCCCCGGTGCGCAGCCGCAACGTTCCCTGCTGCTCGGCCATCAGCCGACGGCTGACGAACAGGCCCAAGCCGGTGCCCTCGCTGCCGTGTGCGGTACTGCCCCGCACACCACGCTCGAAGATGCAGGCGCGCTCGCGTTCCGGGATGCCCGGGCCGCTGTCCTCGACCTGAATCTCGATCCGCCCGTCGCGCGCGCTTGCGTGAACCGTGATGACGCTGCCCGGCGCGTACCGGCGCGCGTTCACCAGCAGGTTCTGGACGACAGCAGCGGTGTCAACCGGTCGGCCGTGCACGGCGAGATCACCGACGTTCAGGTGGATCTCGCTCCCCAGGCTGGCTTCTGTCGCCACGAGCGGGCCGAGCGCTGCGTCCAGGCCGAAGTCGGTCATCGGCTGGCCCACCGTCGGATCGACGAGACCCTCGAGCCGGCCGAGCTCCTTGGTCAAGGCATCGACCAAGGTGGCCTTGGTGCGTGGATCGAGCCGCTCGGCGTAGCGGTTCAAAGTGCCGTTGGCGCAACGAATGGCGGCGAGCGCCGAACGCACGTCGTGCAATTGCTCCTGTTGGCGGTCGCGCTCGCCGGCGATCTGATCCTCGCTCGCCTGCAGGTCTACCGACAGGCGCAGCTGGTTGCGATCCTGGTGACGTAACACATCGACGAGACCTTTGCCCGCGCCGGCCAATGCGGCACCCGCAGCGACGAGCAGCAGGGTGCCGGCCGGGAACATCCACGTCGCCGGGGCATGGACGCACAGCACTCGCAACACCACTTGCCCGCCGACCAGCAGGATCGCCAAACCCGACCACATGCCCTGGCGTCCCTGGAAAGCCAGCACAACGAACCAGCTGCCGACGGTTAGCCAGCAGGCCGCAATAATTGCGATCGTCCAAGCAAAGAACGGCAGGCGGTCGGGGGCTCCGACTGCGCCGAGCAGCACGACAAGTACCGCATAGCTGGCGGCGGCAATGGCGCCGGCGCCTGCGAGCAGCCGCGTCGGGCGGAGTCGCGAGACGATATCCGCGCTGCAGCCGGTTCGGGCGGCCAGCGACAGCGCTCCGAGGGAGATGGCGGCCCTGGCGAGCGGAGCGCTGAGCCCTGGCTGGCCGCCGTCCGGCAGCAGATCGCCGACGAGGGGAAGCGGTGCGGTCAGCACACCGAAGAAGGCGAATGCGCAACCGACGTAGGCGGATCGGGCGTAGCCGACCAGCCTCCAGCCAACCAGGCAGAGCACCCCGGCGCAGGCGAAAAAGCAGCTCCCTAGCACCTGCGTTCCGGTGTAGAGCTCCGGAGGCAAGAGGCGGTCGCCGGCGTAGGCGGCGAGCAATGGCAGGCCCAGGGCGACGGCGGCGACAACATTTCCGACAAGCAATAGTTGCGGAACGCTGTATGGCGCGGTCAGCTGTGGAGAGCGCCGTCGCCGGTCTGCCCCCTGATAGTCGAAATCCTGACTTGAGCCCTCGAGCACAACCTGAAGTTAAGCCCTGGAAACGGACGGAAAAAGGGCTTCAAGGAAAGTTGCTTCGCCTTTTAGAAATACTACCGCCGTCCGGGTGACGTGAGCGGGGCCAGCCGAGTGACTCCTATGCCGAAGCGACCGTCATGAATACCGGTTTGCCCTCTGAAAACCACAGTTCCCACAGCAGGATCAGGGCGAGGACGGCGGTGATGACCGATGCGATTCCGGCGGGGTGCTGGAGGTAGACGACGACGTAGCCGGCCAGGGGGATACCGGCGATCACCCTGCCGCGCACCTGGTCGGGGCGGATGTCCCAGACGTCGGCGGTGCGGTTGGCGTCGCCCTTGGTGTGGATGAGCCCGGTCGGCGTGATGTCCGTGATCCGGTGGGTGACGACGTCAGTGGTGTACGGCGAGTGGCGGAACGTGATGACCTCGCCGGGGAGGTAGTGGCCGCTGGCCGGGCCATCAATCACTACCGAGCCAGGCTTGTAGTGAGGCGACATCGACCCCGTGTGAACGACGTAGGCCCGGTAGCCGATGTGCCACAGCCACACTCCGGTACCCGCTATGCCGACCAACCCCGTAACGATCGCCGCAAGCAGGATTCGGCGTGCTGCCTTCACGGAAACCGCCTTTCGTCGGAAGTCTCTTGAATGCGGCCAGTGGCGGGTAGCCCCGCGGCTACCCGCCACTGACGGGTGATCGAGCTAGCCGATCAAGGGTTGTTCGGGTTGTTCGGGAAGATGCCGTGCTGGGTCGCGACGATCTTGTACTCGGCGAGCTTCGAGTTCGGCGCGTCCTGCGGCCCGGTCAGCAGCGGGGTGAAGCCGAAGGTGATCGTGGCGCTGCTGGTCTGACCGTAGGTCAGGTTGCTGCTGAGCAGGATGGCGCCGGCCGGCGCGCAGAAGGGCACCGAGTGGTCATTCTTGTCGGTGGCCTGCTGGTTGCTTCCCCCGTGCCCGTAAGCGTCCACGTGGCAGGTCGCGCCGGTGTGGCCGGACGTGGTGCCCTCGTTGCTCAGGTTGTAGGAGGTGAAGCTACCTGCCGGCGAGCTGACGGCCAGATGGCCATAGCGGCCGAGGCCGCCGCCGGCGTTGTCGTCGGGCTTGCCGGTGAACGCCTCGGACGGGTTGCCGAGGCCGGTCCCGTCACCGGTCGGGAAGACCAGCCAGATGTCTTCGGCGCCGGTACCGAGAGCCTGGTAGCTGATGGTCTGGTCCTTGTACTGACCGGGAAGCAGGCTGGCGAACGTCAGGACGCCGTTGGCCGGGCTGATGTTGGCCTTGACATCACCGGTCGAGGTGTTGATCTGGCCGCTGTGGCTCTCGGTGAAGTACGCACCCGTGCCGCTGGCGGCGAAGCCGACCAGCGCAGCCGAGGCGCCCAGCGCGCCGACGAAGCCCGCGACGCGGACTGCCCGTGATTTCCTCATGAACTACCCCCAAGTAGGCGCCCGCACCCTGTCGGCGGGTCATGAGGAAAAGGGTGACGAGCGCAGCCGCCGGTGGCATCGTCGAAATTGATGAGATTGGCGGGCCGGGTGGGACGGCGTGGACTATTGCGAAGCCGCCAGCTCGGCGAGGTACGCACTCGCGACCCCGTACGCAACGACCGCTGAACAGACCGGATCGAACTCGCGGCGGCCGTGACCGAGCAAATCGACGAGGTCGTCGTGAATGACCGTGCTGACCGAGAGCCACCGGGCGAAATCGGAAGCTTCCGGTTGGTGGGCGCGGGAGCTGCTCAGCTTGTCGTGCAGCGCCAGGAGCCGTGGCTCGCGCCTGGCCAGTTCCTGGAATGCGAGCGCCGGAGGAAGCGCGGCGAGATGCTCCAGCAGATCCAGTCGCGCGGACACCGAGGGGTCTTCGGGCTTGACCGGGTAGCCGGTTACCGCGGCGGTGAGCAGCCGCACGGCCCGGTTGCGCCAGCGGATTTCGAGATGCTCGCCGTTGATCCGCAGGAGCCCGGCAGCTTCCGCGAGCGTTCGCCGGCGTGCGCGCGCCAGCTGCCGCAGCTCGGCGACGGCCGCTGAGTCCTCCCGACCGGCTCGCGCAAGCTCCTCGGCTCGTGTAGCGACGCGAGTCGCCCGGTCCGTCAGCATCGCAAGGGCAGGGGGAGAAGGCTCACTGGGAGGAAGACACGTCGCGTTCATGGCCGTCACTTGAGCCCGATTGTGCGAAGAGTCGGGTTCTCGAAGAAGTCGTTGTTGACCCCGACCCACTTGCTTGCGTCGAAGGCGCGGTATTCGGTGCGGTACCAGAGCGGGATGAGTGCCAGATCCTGGCCGATCGCAATCTGTTCGGCACGGCGGAAGTCGGCAGCCCGCTTGCTCGCGTCGGGTTCGGCGAGCCCCGCGGCGAGCAACCGGTCGACGTCTTTGTTGCTGTAGAAGGCGTCGTTGGCGCCGGGGTTGTCCGCGGGTTGGGTGCCGAGCAGCGGCCCCAGGAAGTTCGAAGCCGTCGGATAGTCAGCGAACCACCCGTCCCGGAACAGGCCCGACGCGGACGGGTCGGCTTCGTCCTGGAGAGCCTTCTTGAAGGGCTCGGGCTTGAGGTCGACCTTCCATCCGAGCACGGAGTTCAACTCGCCCGCGATTGCCTGGATCCAGCCCTCGGCGCCGCCGCCGGTGCTGTACTCGATGCTGACCTTGCTGCCCGGCGGCAGCCCGGCCTTTGCGGCGGCAGCCTGCGCCTTCGTCGGGTCCTGCTTGACGCACGACGCGCATATCCCCGGCTGGTAGGTGCCCTGCGCCGCGAAGGCCGGCGATACCAGCGACGTCGCGACGGTGACCGAATCGGCCAGCACCCCATGGACGATCGCGTTGCGGTCGATGGCGTACGACACCGCTTCACGTGCCGCTACGGAGTTCAGCGGCGCGTTGTGCACGTTGGTCAGCAAGTAGTTGACGCCCCATGAGGGGTACTTGATGAATCCGGAGGAGTTGCCCGACGGCGCGTAAAAGCGTTTGAACGCTGCCTGCAGGTTGTCCGGCATGACCCGCGCGTAGTCGAAGTCGCCGTGTACCAAACCGTTGTACTCGAAGTCGGAATTGCTGCTGTAGATCGTCAATTCGACCTTGTCCAGCAGTGGCTTCGCGCCGTCGGTGTAATTCGGGTTGCGGACGAGCGTGATGCTCTTGTCGTGCTGCCAAGGCCTTGCCATCATGAACGGCCCGTTACCGATCGGCATGTCGTTGTAGGTCGCGTTGTCGGCCGCTCCGGCCTCGGGCGGTACCGGGCTGAACACGGGCTGGGTCGTCTTGAGGTCGAACTCGCAGTCCGGCGCGCTCAGCTTGACCTTCAGGGTCAGCCCGCTGGCGGTGACTCCTGCGAATGAGGTCGCCTTGTTGGCCTGCAAGGCGTCGAAGCCGATGATTCCGGCCATGTGGTAGGCCACGTCCGAGGTGGCCGTGCCGAGCGCCGCCCGGGTCATGCCGCGTCGGATCGATTGCGCGTCGACCGCTTCCCCGTTGGAGAAGCGCTGCCCGGGCTTGAGCTCGAACGTCCACAGCGTGCACGTCGCGTTACGCGCGTAGGACGCCGCAAGCTGCTTCTGGAGCGTGCCCGACGGGGTCACGGTGACCAGCGTGTCGAAGATGTTCTTGGTGACGAGCTGCCCCTCGGACTCCTGGGCGTTGTAGGGGTCGATCGCGACCGGCTCGCCGATGGCCAGGCGGAACGTGCCGCCCGGCTTGCCCACCCGGGTGTCTCGCGCGGTGACCGTCATGGTCTGCAGGGTCACCGCTCGGTTGATGCCGGGCCGCGGGGCGCTTGCCTTGCCGGCGCTCGCACAGGAGGCCGCAGTAACGGCGGCGGTGAGGGCGAGGACGGCGATGGCCGGCTTTCGGATGGCTGGCACGGCGTCCTCCTTGAGTTGCACGCGGGAGCGCATGTATCCCATTGGGGTATCGGGCGAAGCGCAGCCGCGCTCAATGGGTGCGGGACCATGACCCTGCGCATTGCTGACGCGAGAGCCGGCTGTGGAGGACCTTGTGCTCTCGGCCCGAGACCGTTCCGTGACCAGCGGAAGTCAGGCGCGCACTGAAACGTCGTTGCGGTAGGGCAGAATGCCGTTCGACAAGCGCCCTTCTCATGGAGGTTCGCCGTGGCCCAGCCCGAGCGTCCGCCCGTCGTGGTCGGCATCCTGTATCCCACCGACTGGGAGGTGCGCCCTCGTGCCTTGCTCGACGCGGACCTTTCCGCGCTGGCAGCTCTCGATCCGCGCATCGAGGTGATCGAGGCGAGGTATCTGGAGACGTCCGAGCTGCGGGGGCGGCGGGGTGCTGATCCGGCGGCCGACCTGCGCAGCGAGGCGCCGCCGCTGGCTGCGGAGGTGCGAGACGCGCTCGCCCGGGTCGAGGTCGTGGTCGCCATGGACCTGCCGTTCGATGTCGGGCAACTGGCGCCGAACCTGCGCTGGGTGCAGGGGATGGGCGCCGGGGTGAGCCAGCTCGCCTCGGCAGGGCTGGCCGATGCCGGAATCCGCCTGACGACCGCTGCAGGCGTCAATGCGGTGTCGATCAGCGAGTTCGTCCTGGCGCGACTGCTGCAGATGTGGAAGCGGCTGCCGGAGATCGACGCACTCGCGTCCCGTCATACCTGGGAGCCGACCTACGGCCGTGAGGTGGACGGCATGACGCTCGGCGTCGCCGGCCTGGGCGCCATCGGTCGTCAGGTGGCTCGCCGCGCCCGGGCGCTCGGCATGACCGTCCTGGCACAGCGGCGCTCGGCTCAGCCGGGGGACACCGATCCGGATGTCGACGAGCTCTTCGGCCCCGGCGGGTTGCCGGAAATCCTGCGCCGCAGCGATGCGGTCGTCGCCGCGCTGCCGGAAACTGCCGACACCATCGATCTTTTCGACGCGAAGCTCTTCGCTGAAATGCGTCCGGGTTCACTCTTCGTCAATGTCGGCCGGGGGAGCGCCGTCGTGGATTCGGCGTTGGTCGAAGTGCTCGAATCCGGGCATCTGGCCGGCGCCGCGATCGATGTGGCGCGCACCGAGCCCTTGCCGGCGAATTCGCCGCTGTGGCAGACGCCGAACCTGCTGATCTCGCCGCACAGCGCCACCGCTCCAGGCAAGTTCTGGTCGAACCTTCACGAGCTCTTCCGCGACAACGTGAGCCGCTATCTTCGGGGCGAGCCATTGCGTAACGAGGTCGACGCCCGTGTCGGCGGCTGAGCTTCCGGCCGTGGGCGGGCCGGCGAATGTCGCGGGGCCTGCAGTCGCGCGTGCCGTAGCGCGGTCGCTGTCGGGACGGGTAGCGGCCGCGACGCAGGAGGTCGAGCAACTCGTCGAGGCCACGTACCGGGTCGTCTCCCGCGACGGTGCGGTCGACCCGCGAGTGCGCGACATCCTGCTCGAGGCAGGGCTGTCGACCCAGGTCTTCTACCGCCACTTCAGGTCGAAGGACGACCTGCTGCTCGTCCTGCTCGATGACGGCCGGCGCCGGCTGGCCGACTACCTGACGCATCGCATCTCCAAGGCTCGCACGCCGCCGGCGCGGCTTCGCGCCTGGATCGAAGGCATGCTGGCGCAGGCTGCCGACCGGCAGGCCGCTGCACGCACCAGGCCGTTCCTGACCGGCCTGCCGCGGCTGCGCGAAGCATTCCCTCGTGAGCACGCGGAATCCGAGGCTGTCCTGATCGGCCTGCTCGCCGCCGTGATCGAAGACGGAGCCGCGGTGGGCTCGATGGCCAGCGCTGAGCCGACCCGTGATGCGCAGGTGATCTACACCATGACGCTCGGGGCGATGGAGGCACACCTGTTCGCCCGCACCGCTCCCACCCGCGGCGAGACCGCGCACCTGGTCTCGTTCGCGCTTCGGGCGCTGCGTCCGTAACGGCGCCCCGGGTCAGTCGTCGGCGACACCGAAGCCGCTGGCCGGCCGGGAGAAGACCTCCCGCAGCATCGGCACGAACGTGTCGATGGGCAGCGTGTCGTAGGCCGGATCGAACGCCTCCTGATCCCAGGCGGCGCAGAAGTGCGCTGCTGCATCGAAGTGGGGATTTTCGCGGTACCGGTCGCGGGTGTTGCGGTCCAGGCCGATCCGGTCCCAGTAGTGGTAGCCCTGGAAGACGCCGTGATGGCGAACGACCCACGTCGATTCGGCATCGAGGTAGGGCGCGACGACGGCGGCCGCCAGCTCGCTGTGGTTGGCGGGTGCGATGGGGTCACCGACGTCGTGCAGCAGGGCGGCGACCACCATGTCGATACGAGCTCCCTCGCGGTGCGCGCGGGACGCCGTCTGCAGCGAGTGCTCGTAGCGGTCGACGGCGTATCCGAGCGTCGGCCCCTTCAACGCGTCCAGCATGCCGATGATCGTGTCGACGAGATGACCGTGCAGGTGCTTGTTCGCCTCGGCGACGACCACCGCCAGCTCTTGGGCCGTTGCGTCGTCCATCCGCGTGAAGGTCGCCTGCGTCATCCCGGACCACCGTCCCCATGCCGTCGTCATGCGTCGATTCGATGAGCCGACAGCATAGACCGGTCGCGCTCAGTCCTTGAGCTCGACGATGATCTCGTAGAACGGGACCTGGCCGACGTTGTGAGCGCGCTCGCGGCCACCCTTCTCGGCGAAGAGGACCAAGCCGTTCGCGACGTCCCCTTCGACGTAGCTCTGGCCACCCCACGGGCCGCCGGAGTCGGGTTCGAACTCGCCGGCAACCTTGTCGCCATCGATCTGGATCATCACGTAGTCGTGCTTGTGTTCGTGGAGCGCCTCGCGCTGCCCGGGCGCAAGCCGCAGCTCCCAGACGCGCACCCGATCGTTCTCGAACAGCAGCTTCGAGCCGACGCGCTCGACGCCTTCCGGCACATCGAGCCCGGGAACGATGGGCGTGGTGGTCACGATGCCTCCAAGCTGTTGGGACTGCTTTTGACGAGAGCTTCCACGATGAGCCTGCGCTGGATCTGGCTGGTGGCCGGGGTGCGGGGGATCTCCTCCACGAGCCGCAGGACCCGTGGATGCTTGAAGTTCGCGAGCTTGCCGTTGCACCACTCCCGGGCAGCATCGAGGGACGGCGGCACGGCTCCCGCTTCAGCAACGATGGCCGCGCACACGATCTCACCCCAGGTGTCGTCGGGCAGGCCGACGATGGCGATCTCCGCGGCGCCGGGCAGCCCCTGCAGCACGTTCTCCACCTCGGTCGGCACGACGGACTCACCGCCGGTACGGATGACGTCGTGCGCGCGCCCGACGATGCTGAGGTATCCCTCCTCATCGACGGCAGCGAGATCGCCGGTGCGGTACCAGCCGTCCTGCAGCGCGCGAGAGGTCGCCTCGGCATTGCCGTAATAGCCGTCGAAGAGCAACGGTCCCCGCGCGCACAACTCACCGGTGTCGGGGTCGAGCCGAACCTCGGTCGCCTGGCTCGGCAGGCCGCAGCTGTTCGGCTTGCGCAACACGTCGTCGCCGGTGAGCGACGCGACGTTGCCGGCTTCCGTCGAGCCGTAGAAGATGCGGATCCAGGCGTTCGGGCACGCTCTGGCGATCGCTTCGAGCAATGGCGGAGGGGTGGCTGACGTCCCGCTGTCGGCGAGGCGGATCGTCGGCAGTTCCCCTGCTGCGCCGGTCGCCTTCTCGGCGTCAAGGGTGTCCAGGATCCGTTGCCACACCGCCGGCATGGCGTTGAGCCGCTCCGCGCCGAACTGCCGGACCGCAGCACACACCGCCGCCCCCTCGGGCTTGGGCACATAGGCGACGAGATCGCGCCCCTGCCACTGCTGCAGCGAGATGGTCCACGCGCCCATGTGGAACAGCGGGTAGATGCACACCATCGCCCCGCGTGGTTCCTCCTGGGAGCCGGGATGGCTGCGCAAGTAGTTGACTCGGTGCGAGAGCATGACGCCTTTGGGCGGTCCCGTGCTTCCCGAGGTGAAGAACAGCACGTGCGTGTCCGTCTCGTCTGCCGCGTCGGCAAAGACACCGGCGCCCGGCTCCGCGGCGACGGCGACCTCGGCGAGGGTCATGACACGGCAAACGTCCGACAGATGCTGGCTTTGCGACGTGTGATCGTCGTCGACGATCAGGAGCCCCGGCTCCGCCACCGAGAGCACCCGCAGCGCCTCCTCCGGTCCGAGGTTCGCCGGCAGCGGGCAGTAGACGGCGCCCATCCGCGCGAGCGCGGCGAAGACCGGGACGGCATCGAGCTGCGTGCCGGTCCAGCAGACCACCCGATCGCCGCGCCGGATCCCTTGCCGCGCCAGGCCATGTGCGATGGCATCGGCTTGCCGGTCGATGTCGGCGAACGTCAGCACCTGGTCGCCGATCGCCGCTGCCGGGCGATGGGGAACGGCGCGCGCGGCGTTGCGGAAGACCGATCCGATCGTCAGGCCAGGCACGTCACGACCCTTTGCGTGCCGGGACGTCAGGGTCTTTGAGGACGCCCATGCTGTGCACGGCAGCATGCTGATCTGCCAGGTAGCCGGGAGCTTCCGTGGTCTCGATGAACCATCCGGTGGGGCACATGGTGAGGATCTCGACGAAGGAAAATCCCCGTCGTTGCTGCTGAATCTCCAGCGCGCGCTGGATCATCTTCTTGGTGCGGTTGACATTGACGTGGCTGTTGACCGCGCCCCGGGCCACGTAGGCGACGCCCTCCAGGCCGGCGAGCAGGTTGCTCATCAGGATCGGGTAGCCGTGCGCCTCGGCCTCGCGGCCGTCCAGGGTGTTCTTCGTACGCTGGCCGAGCACGGTGGTGGCCGTCATGTGACCGCCGGTCTCGCCGAAAACCCCGTTGTTCAACATGAAACAGGTGATCTGCTCACCGCGGGCCGCAGCGTGCACCACCTCCTGCAGACCTTCGTTCACCATGTCGCCGTCGCCTTGCACGGTGTAGACGAGAAGGTCCGGCCGGGTGCGCTTGACGCCGGTCGCAAGCGACGGTGCCCTGCCGTGCAGCGCCTGCAGCACCTCGCAGTCGAGGTTGTTGGAAAAAGCGGTGTAGCAGCCGATTCCGAAGACCGCCACGGCCTGCTGGATGGCGCCTGCTTCGGCGACGGCCTCCACGATGGAGCGCATCGCGATCGGCTCGCCGCAGCCGGGGCACAGATGGTGCGCGCCCACCTCGATGAGGTCGGGCGTGAAATCGTGGATGAGGCGTGACGCCCGCTCCGGGGGTTCGGAGGTCGGCAGGATCGGCAGCATCCGCTGCGTCCCCCGCGGCGTCGGGCTGGTGTCGATCGTCATGCCGCACCCCGTTCGCTCTCAGCCGCGAGGACCCGGCGGATGCGATCGGCGAGCAGGCCTACCTCGAGGTCGGGTGCGATGCCGAAGCCGGAGCTGTCCATCGACAGCCCTCCGATGAACGTGACGGGGGCGCGGCCGAGCACCGCGAGCCGGACGTCGTCCACCATCTGGCCCTGGTTGTTCTCGTAGACCGCGACCGCGCGGCAACCCTGCGCGGCCTGCGCGATCGCCGCGCCGGGAAAGGGCACCAGCGTGATCGGGCGGGCGAAACCCACCCGCTCACCCGACTCGCGCAGCGCGCGCACCGCATCACGGATGAACCGTGCCGGGGTACCGAAGGCGACGACGACCACCTCGGCATCATCACACCAGAGCGTCTCGATCCGTGGCGGTTCGCCGGTCAGCATCTGCTCGGTGTTGGCGACCCCGGTCGCGTAATGCTCGGACAGGTCGTAGCCGACGCCCTCGCGCTGCTTGGTGCTGCCGAGCGAAGAGATCAGCTTGGCGCTCCCGGTCCCTCCGCTCGCGCCCGTGAGCGCCCACTCCGGCCGGGGCGGCAGCTCGCGTATCGGCGGAAGCTCGACCGACTGGTAGGTGTGGGCGAGGAAGTAGTCGCCGAACAGCAGTACGGGGTTGCGCCAGCGGACCGTCATGTCGACCGCGTCCGCCGCGAGCGTCACCGCTTCCGTGACGTCGGCCGGGGCGAGCACGAGATGGCGGTAGTCGCCGTGGCCGCCGCCGCGCGTCGACTGCCAGTAATCGCCCTGGGCACGGGCCATGTTGACGACGACCAGAGGCAGCCGTGCCAGACAGATCTCCGACAGCGACTCCTGCATGAGCGACAGGCCCTGGCCGGTGGAACCGGTCGCGGCGATCATGCCGGTGGCCGCTGCACCCCAGGCCATGCCGACTGCTTCGAGCTCGCTCTCGGCGTTCATGCATACGCCGCCAACGGCCGGCAGCCGCTTGGCCATGTGTTCGAGGACCTCGGTGAAGGGCGTCATGGGGTAGCCGGCGAAGAACCGGCAGCCGGCGGCGACGAGCGCACCGGCAATGGCCTCCGAGCCCTCCATCAGTTCCATGTCACGCCTCCGGCTGGATCTCGGCCGCCGGCGAGGCTTCCAGCTCGACCGGCTCGTCATAGCGGTAGACCTGGAAGCAGAAGTCGGGGCAGATGGCGGTGCAAGCTTGGCAGGCGATGCAGCCGGCGAAGAGCTCGGGATAGCGGTAGCCGCGGCTGTTGACCGCGGTCTCGGTCATGACCAGGACGCGGGGAGGGCACGCGTCGATGCACAACTCGCAGCCCTTGCAGGCCTCGACATCGATGACGACCGTGCCGCGAGTCAGCACCCGCTCGACGGTCACGATGCCGCCCGCGCAGCGCTCGGCCATGCCGCGTCGAGAATCCCGTAGCCCGCTGCGGCGGCCGCGCCGGCTTGCAGCGCGCGGACATTGCTGGCTACGTGTTGACGCCGGTAGCTCGGCAGCGCCTCGGGCAACGTTTCGACCAGCTCCTCGATCGCGAGGATTCCCGTCACGGCAGCGTAGGCGCCGAGCGCCACCATCGTGGCGGCAGCGGGGGAGCCGAGCTCGATCGCGAGCTCCGATGCCGGGATCTCAGCGGTCCGAACGCTCGCTGGTACAGGGGGAATCGTCTCTGCGGTGACGACGCTCGTGTTGAGGACGAGCACGCCGGCCGGCTGCAGCCGGGCCAGCGTAGGGGGAGCGAACTCGTGGTGCATCACGAGCGCCGACCACGCGGACCCGACCATCGGCGGCGCCTGCACGGGCTGCGAGCCGATGATGAGCGTGGCATCGGTGTTGCCTCCGCGCATCATGCCGCCGTAGCTGCCGAAGAGCTGGGCGTAGCGCCCGAACCGGGTAGCAGCCTTCGCGATCAGCTGGGCGGCGAGCTGAACCCCCTGGCCGCCGATTCCCGTCATGAGCAGCTCTCTCTCCACGAGTGGCCCCTCAAGATCGAATCAACGTTTCGGATTTGCTAAAACGTCGTTCTAGCACGTCGGCGACGCGGGGTCCAGCGTGGGTCAATCGGCGCTGAGCACGCTTGCCCGGCTGCCGAGCGGCTCGGGCCGGCCGAGGTAGCGCCCTTGTGCCCAGGGCACGCCGAGGCCGCGCAGCGCGTCGAGCTCCGCATACTCCTCGACCCCCTCGGCGATGACGTGGGCTCCGACGTCACCGGCGAACGCGACCAGCGCGCTGGCCAGCGCCCGCTGGCCGCTGTTGGCATGGATGCCGCGCACGAGCGACTGGTCCAGCTTGATGATGTCGGGACGCAGGCTGACCAGGTGGCGAAAGCCTGCGTACCCGGATCCGAGGTCGTCGGCCGCGAGCCGCGCTCCCAAGCCCCGCATCACCGCGAGAGCGCGCTCGACCGCCGTGTAGTCCTCGATCGGGACGTGCTCGGTGAGCTCGATGACGACCCGCGAGCAGGCGCCCGGTGGGCACAGCTCCCGCTCGCTGGTGCAAAGGATGGTCGCCGGCGACATGTTGATGGCGAGGAAGGTGTCGGCCGGCAGCGCGTCGAGGCAACCGAGTGCGCATGCTGCAGCCAGCCATTCGAGCTCCGGGCCGAGGCCCACCGCGAAGGCGTCATCGAACCACTGCTGCGGCTTGAGCGCACCGCCGTCGGGGAAACGAGACACCCCTTCGTGGCCGACGGTCTCCAGCGTGTGGACGTCAACCACGGGCCGGAAGACGGGAGTGATGCTGCGGTCACGCAGTACCGCGTCGGTTCGCCGGCGCCGCTCGTCTTGGTCGGTCCAGTGCTGGCCCCGCTCCTCGGGAGCGGGTTCCGCGGTCCGACGCAGCGCGCCGAGCAGGCGTCGGGTCTGCAGCAGATTGGCGATGCGCAGGGTCGCTTCGGCCGCGTCGACGGGTTTGGTCAGATAGTCCTGCGCACCCAGTGCGAGAGCGCGATCACGGGCCTCGGTGGTGGTGTCCGCCGTGAGGACGAGTACCGGAAGGTAGGTACCGGCGGCGTAGCGCTGGATCTGGCCCAGCAGAGTGTGGCCGTCGACGTGGGGCATGTGCAGATCGAGGAGCACCAGATCGGGATCCTCAGCCACCAGCCGGCGCGGCACTTGCCGAGCGTCGGTTTCGCTGCCGATCAGCTGCAGCCCTTGCTCGTGGAGCAGAGCAGCCATGAGCGCGACGTTGCTGGCGTTGTCGTCCACTACGAGAACGCGCATGTCGCTGTAGCTCGCCAGCTGTCCGGTCATCGTCCGTTAGCCGTCTTGGCCGCCATCACGCCGTCGAGGAGGTCCAGGACCTGGTCGATGTCGAGCGGTTTGGTCAGATAGGCCGTTGCTCCGGCGTCGCGGAGCCGGTGGGCGAGCCCCGTGCTCGCGTCGGCCGTCAGCACCACGACGGGCGTGTGCTGCGTCGCCGTCCGGGCGCGGATGGCTTGCAGCACCTGGTGTCCGCCGAGATCCGGAAGGTGCAGATCGAGGAGCACCAGATCGGGCTGGTGAGCTTCGGCGAGCTCGATTCCCAGCGAGCCGAGCGCCGCATGGACCAGCCGCCACTGCGGCCGTAGCCGAAGCAGATGCTCGACGACCCGCACGTTCGGGGCATTGTCCTCGATGTAGAGCAAGGTCGCCGGATCCTTGGCTGCTGTCTCGGCGTAATCGCGTCGTTCCGGTGACCGCAGCTGCGGCGGGAAATGCCCATCCGTGCTCTTGAGCGTGACGGTGAACGTCGAGCCCTGGCCCGGCGCCGAGTCGACCGCGATCGACCCGCCCATCATCTCCGTGAGGGAACGGGTGAGCGCCAGCCCGATGCCCGTGCCGTCCACACCGCTTGCCTCGGCCCCGAGCCGGTCGAAGGGGGTGAAGAGCCGGTGCTGCGCCGAGGGGTCGATGCCGGGGCCGTCGTCGCGTACTTCCAGAGCGACGTGGCCGGCCGCGCAGTGCCAGCCGACCCAAACGCTGCCACCGGGCCGGTTGTACTTGATCGCGTTGGACAGCAGGTTCAAAAGGATCTGGCGCAGCCGCTGGCGGTCGGCCAGCACGTAGTCGCCGGCGGTGCCCGGCAGCAGCAGCAGCGAGACGTCGACGGCTTCCGCGAGCGGCTGCATCAGCTGGAGGGTCTCCTCGACCACGCCGGTGACGGGGACGGGCTCGCTGCTGATGGACATCTCACCGGACTCGATGCGCGCGATGTCCAGGACGTCGTTGATGAGGTCGAGCAGGTGACGGCCGCCCTTCACGATGTGCCCGACGGCTTCGGCGTACTCGCTGCCTTTGAGTTGACGTTGGAGCAGTTGCCCGAAGCCGAGCACCGCGTTCAACGGGGTGCGCAGTTCGTGGCTCATGCGCGAGAGAAAGAGGGTCTTTGCGTCGTTCGCGGCTCGGGCCGCTGCGACGGCATCGCGCAGGTCCGACTCGATCTGGCGCCAGGCGGTGATGTCGCGCACGGCGGCGATGACCATCGAGTCCTCGCCGTCGATGTCGCCCGAGAGGCTGATCTCGACAGGAAAGAGCGAGCCGTCCTTGCGGCGCGCCGACAGGGCAAGCCCGGCTCCCATGGGCCGCGGGTGCGGGTCCGCCCCGAAGTTCTCCCGGTGGGCCTCGTGAGCTGCGCGTACTGCTTCCGGAAGCAGCATCTCGATGGGAGAGCCCATCAGCTCCTCGCGGGTGTAACCGAAGATCCGTCCGGCTTCGGCATTCACGACCGCAATCCGTCCGGTGCCGTCCACGCCGACGATGGCGTCGGGCGCGGCCTCGAGCAGCGCCCGAAACTGCTGGTCGTTTCGCTCCGGGAGGCGGTGCACGCGCCGAAGCGCCGATGCCCGGGCCGCCCCGGTGACTTGCGTCAGCTCCATTCCCATGCCTTCCCGTGGCGGCCCGTTTCATCGCAGGGATGAGTGGTCCGCGCCCGTCCGGGCCCTCCCGATCGCCGCTGGCTGAACTGGTCTTTGGATAAAGGAAAGCGATCTGAGCGGGTTCGTGGCAGGGTCGAAGGTCACTTTTTCTGACTGAGCAGTCGAATTACACGGAATCGTTGGCATTACTCGCTGCAATCGAGGGAATCCGTACCGTCAACGTCCGCTTTGTCCCCCATGGCGGGGGGCTATTGGGGATCTCCGTGAGCGACGAGAACCGCGCATTTCGCGTGTTCGGTGCAGGCGGCACTGACCGAGCCGAGCAGCAGTCCGGCGAAACCGCCGTGCCCGCGGCTGCCCACGATGAGCAGATCCGCGCCCACGCTCGCCTCGAGCAGGACGTAGTTGGCGCGTCCCTCCTGCACTCGACACGTGAGAGCGGGAGGCCGCTCGGTGCCGAAGACCTCGTCCACGGCCGATTCCAGTGCCTTCGCGGCGTCGAGATCGGGCCGCCAGTCGTTCGGCAGCGCTGCGCCCCAGCCATAGCTCGTGGGGTACTCCCACGCAATGACGGCCTCGATCGCACCGTTGAACAGCGGAAGCAGGCGTGCCGCCCACCGCAGCGCAGATTTGGAAGACTCCGAACCGTCGACGCCCACGACGATCCGGTGCGCACCCGGCGTGGAGTGTGTGGTCATACGTCCACGCTTCACCCTCTTGACTTCTCGGGAAATGGCCATGCTTCCCGGCGCGGGCCGACCTTGGTCCTGCCGCGCACGCTCTACGCTGCCTACGCAGGGTCCAGCGCCATCGTCGCGATGAGGTACAGCAGAAGGATGTCCGGTTCCGGCTCGGCGAGGGCGTGGCGATTTCCGGTCCTCACTGCCGTCTTGCCGATCACGCGCCGTCGGCTGCCGGCTGAAGTCCTGGCCGGCTTGACCCTGGCTGCACTCGGAATCCCGGAGGTGCTCGGCTACGCCAGCATCGCCCGCATGCCCGTCGTCACGGGCCTTTACACGATGCTGCTGCCGATGGCGGTTTTCGCCGTCCTTTGCTCGTCCCGCCATCTGGTGGTTGCGGCCGATTCCGCGACGGCCGCGATCCTCGCCGCCGGGGTGGCCGGCATCGCCGCCCCCGGAACCCACCGGTATCTGCAGCTGGTCGCCCTCGCCGGCCTGATAGCCGGTGTGCTGCTCCTCATCGCCCGGCTCGTGCGGCTGGGTTTCCTGGCAAATTTCCTTTCGCGCACGGTGCTCATCGGGTTTCTCACCGGTGTCGGCAGCTCGGTGGCGATCGGCCAGCTGCCACAGCTGCTCGGGATCCGGGTCACCGCCACGCAGACGCTTCCCCTGCTCGGCGAGGTGTTGCGTCACCTCGGGGATACGTCACTGACGACGCTTGCTGTCGCCGCTGCCGTCATCGCCGTTGTCCTGGTGACGCGCCGTATTGCGCGCCAGGTCCCCGGCGCGCTCATTGCCGTCGTGGCGGCCATCGCGCTCAGCCGGGCACTGCACGTCGACCGCCACGGGGTAAGCGTGCTCGGGCACGTCCCGGGCGGCTTGCCGTCCTTTGGCTCACCCGCCTTCGGGATCCACGACACCGGCGCGCTTTTCGGGACGTCCATTGCGATCTTCCTCGTGATCCTGGCGCAGAGTTCGGCGACCGCCCGCGCGTATGCCGCCGAATACGACGAGCAGCTCGATGACGACCAGGACATCCTGGCGCTGTCCGGGGCCAATATCGTCGCGGCGTTCAGTGGCGCGTTCGTGGTGAACGGCAGCCCGACCAAGACGGAGATGGTCGACGAGTCAGGCGGGCGCACCCAGCTGGCTCAGCTCGTGACCTGTGTCGTGGTGCTCGTGGTACTGCTGGTACTGACCGGTCCGCTGAGCCACCTGCCGCTCGCGGTGCTGGCGGCGGTCGTCTTTCTCATCGGCATCGATCTCGTGGACATCCGGGGGCTGCACCGGCTACGCGTGGTGCGGCTGTGGGAGTTCGCGCTCGCCGTGCTGACCGCGGTGGCGGTGATCGGGCTCGGCGTCGAGCAGGGTCTCGCCGTCGCGGTCATCGCCTCGATCATCGACCACCTGCGGCACAGCTACGGTCCGGCCACCTCCGTACTCATCAGGGAGGATGGTGGTCATTGGCAGAACGCTCCGGTCACCGCGGACCAGCGCACCTCCGGGGGCCTCGTCGTCTATCGTTTCCCGTCCAATCCCTACTTCGCGAATTCGCACCGTCTTGCGAGCGATTTGCGAGCCCTGGCGAGTTCTCCGGTCACGCTCGACTGGCTGTGTCTGGATTGCGCCGGAATAGCGGATATCGACTTCACCGCCGCGGAAACGCTGCGCCGGCTAGTGCCGAAATCTGCCCGGTTCGTCGTCTCATCGGTGGGGCCGAACGTGCGGGTGCAGCTCATTCGTTACCGCCTACTGGCCGAGTCCGACAACGACATCTATCCGACGCCTGGGGCGGTTCTCGAGGCCTACGAAGCCCGCGGCTAGCGTGCAGCTGTGGATCCGGCGCAGGCACGATCACGGTTCACCGCCGCTCGCGTGGCGCGACTCGCGACCGCCGATGCCGCGGGGCAGCCGCATCTCGTCCCGATCGTCTTTGCAATGGACGGTGACACTGTCTACAGCGCAGTCGACGCAAAACCCAAGCGGAGTATGGCGTTACGGCGCCTCGACAACGTCAGGGCCAACCCCAGGGTGTCCCTTCTGGTCGACCACTACGAGGACGACTGGGAGGCGCTGTGGTGGGTTCGCGCGGATGGCCGCGGCCGGATCATCAACCCCGCAGATGCGGAGGCCCGGCGAGCGGTCGAGCTGCTCGCCGGGCGCTATCCGCAGCATCGCCGCGAGCGGCCTGAAGGACCGGTGCTGGCGGTCGATGTCACGCGTTGGTCGGGCTGGTCAGCGTTGCCCAGCCCGGGAGGTTGACACGGGCCGTTGCCTTCAGTCCAGAATCGGCTCGTCGTCGGAGCAGTCGAGCGCGACGCCGATCTGGCGGGCAGCCCTATGGTCTATGTCGTATTCGTCCAGCACCCCCTGCTCGTCCCCGGCCTCAGCCTCGGTGTCATGAAGCGACGCAACGCCGTCCTGCTCGAGACCGCGCAGGCCGAAAAGATCCGTCAGGGGCTCAACGGGATCAAGGATCGGAATCTCAGCCATGACGTCATTCTGATCCGCTGTCCCTTGCAGGCCAGGGACTTTAGTGCCGGAAGCACGTGGTGTGCGTCACTCGCTTCCGGCGGTCTGCTGCAAGCGGAAGTGCCGCCTCCGAAGGGGAGTGAGCGTCGCGCGCTCCCCGTCCAGAATCTGCGCGACGCCACCCGATTCGGTCATTCGGAGTATGTCGTGACACCTGTCAGCCGACGAGCCGCTGGCGCCTCATCCGGCGCCGTACCGCCGTGTTCCACCACGATGTTTTCGGCTCCTCCGGGTTCGACATGGCCGCCGATGCGAGGGAGCCAGTGCAGCCAGCGCGGCAGGTACCAGTTGCGCTCGCCGAGCAGCGCCATCGACGCCGGCAGCAGAACCGTGCGCACGATGGTGGCGTCGACCAGTACCGCCGCTCCGAGTCCCACACCCGCCTGCTTGATGGACACCTGCGAGAGCGTGGCGAAGATGGCGAACACCGCCACCATCACCGCTGCGGCGCTGGTGATGACACCGGCGGTGGCGCGCACTCCCTCGTGGATGGCTTCCTCGTTGGACAGCCCACGATCGTGCAATTCCTTGATGCGGCTGAGGATGAAGACGTGGTAGTCCATCGACAGCCCGAACAGCAAGGCGAAGAGGAAGAGCGGTAGCCAGTTCGCGATCGTTCCGGTGGACGTGAAATCGAGGATTCCCTGCGCCCAGGAGTGCTGGAAAACCAGCACCAGCACGCCGTAGGCGGCTGCCACCGACAGCAGGTTGAGACCGATGGCGAGAAGCGGCACCACGAGTGAGCGAAAAGCGAAGAGCAGCAGCAGGAACGCCAGCGCCAGCACGAAGCCGATGACCAGCGGGAGGGCATGGCGAAGCTGCGCGCTGGAATCGACCGACTGCGCCGTCTGTCCCGTCACCCCGACCCACGTCGCCCCTGAACCGGCGAACGATGCCGGGACCAGGTCATGGCGCAGGGTGTTGAGGGCATGGATCGAAACGCCGTCCGTCCCATTCCCGATGAGCCCGACACTCGCCACCGCGACGGTGTGGGATGGGTTGACCTCCACCGTGAAAGGCGCCTGCGCCTGACCGCTGGCAAGAGCTCGTGATTCCAGCGTTTTCAAGGCATCCGCTACCGGCGCGGCGGTCACGTCAGGGGCTTGCACCACGATCTTCGCCGGGCCGGCGCCGCCGGGGAAGGCCTGCTGGATACGGGCGTACGTTTGCATGATCGACAGGCTCGCAGGGATGTCCGTGGCGCCCGGGCTCGCCGTGCGCATGCCGAGCGCCGGGACGGCGAGCGCGACGAGGATCAGCACCGCGATGGCAGCCGAGCCGACGGGCCGGCGCAACACACCCGCCACGAGGGTGTTCCACCAGCCGCGTCGAGCGCTCGGGTGAGCTGCCGCCGCCCGACGACGAGACCAGAGCCGCCCCCGATCCACCCGATCGCCAAGCAATGCAAGCAACGCGGGCAGCACCGACACCGAGCCGGCGACGGCGACCAGTACGACGAGGATGGTGGCCTCGCCGACCGCAGAGAAGGTGGAATCACCGGCGAGGAACATGCCCGCCATGGCCACCACGACGGTGAGACCGGAGACAAGTACCGATCGCCCGGAAGTCGCCGCAGCCGTGGCCAGAGCGTCCTTCGGCGATCGGCCGTTGCGCCGTTCCTCGCGCTCGCGGCGAAGGTAGAACAGCGAGTAATCGACGCCGACCGCCATGCCGACGAGCAGCATCACCGTGGACGCTGTCTGGTTGGTGTGGATGAGCTTGCTCAGCGGGGCGAGCAGGCCGGCCGCGGCGAGGAAGGCGGTGAACGCCAGGCCCACCGGCAGCAGCGCGGCGACCAGGGCACCGAACGCGAAGAACAGGATGACGAGGGTGATCGGGAGAGACAGCACCTCGGCCCGATGCAGATCGCCGCCCAGCGCCTTGCTGAGTGCCTTGTCCGCACTCGCATCGCCGAACTCCTCGATCCGCGTTCCGGGATGCGCGTGCTGAGCATGCGAAACTGCCGTCAGCACAGGCGCTATGCGGCTATCGGCGGAGTCGCTGTCACCCCTGACGTCGAATCGGATGAGCGCGGAATGCCCGTCACTGGTGGTCGCGCCGGCACCGGCCGAGGTGAGCGGGGAGCGGACGTCTTGAACCTGCCCGGTGGCGGTGACCGCCTCGACGGTGTCGTTGATCGCGGCCCGGAACGCGGCGTCATTGACCGTCAATGTTTTGGACTGCACCAGGATCAGTTCCGACGCGTGGGCGTCGAACCCGGCAGCATGCAGCACGCGATCGCCGCGACCGGATTCGCCGGGCTCACCCGCCGGGCCTTTCGTCTGCGTGGTGCCGACGGCGTTGCCAATGGCGATCGCGGCGATGACGAACACGATCCAAAGCCCGATCGCCGGCCAGCGGTGGCGGGCACTCCAAGCACCGGCGGCACCTGCCAGATTTCTCATCCTGCGTGGCTGCTGGGCCATCGTCGGATATCCCTTCGCGTCAGCGCCGGAGAGCGTTTGCTCCGACCGGTTCCTGACGTTAGGAAAGGCAGCCCGGCCGGTCACTCCGGTGACCCCACGAGCATTTCGGGGGTTAGCCCCACCCCCGATCCGTCGGCTAGCAGGATGGGTGGTTCGGCGGCCGCTGACTAACGTTGACGACGTCGCAAAGAACCGGCGCCAGACCGAGGAGGTGAGACCGATGAGCACCGTGGACACCGTTGCCATCGCGGCGGGTGAGCCGCCTGTGCGGTCCTCTCGGGTCTTGCGCGGCTTGCTGCGCCTGGTCATGCCGGTGACGGATCTGTTCGTCTCGACCATCGCTTTCGTTGTGTGCGTCGTCGGTGTGACCCTGTCCGTCGGCCTGTTGCCGGCCTTCCTGCTCGGAGTCCCGCTCTTCGTATTGGTCGGATGGATCTGCCGCCGGCTGGCGGGGCTGGAACGGCGCCGGATCCGGCTCTTTCTCGGGATTGAGATCCCGGATGCGCCAGGACCGGCCAAGGGCTGGCGTAAGCAGTTCACGCACGGGCCGACCTGGCGGGCGATCGGTTACTTCCTGGTGCATTTCGTGCTCGGACTGGTCACGTTCACGGTCGTCATCTCGGCCTGGGCGACTGCAGGCGCGATGCTGTCGATGCCGTGGTGGCTGCACCGCGTGCCGAGCCGCCGTGCCGACGCGGGAATCCTGACGGCGACGGATCAGCGCACGGCCTGGCTGCTGGCCGCAGCCGGGCTGCTGATGATCGCGGTCGCTGCTTTGCTCACCTATGCGCTCACCAGCTTGGAAGGGGTGCTGGCGCGGGCGATGCTCGGCCCGACCGCGCGTGATCTCGAGCGTGAGGTCGACCAGCTGCGGGACAGTCGAAGCCGGGTGGTGGATTCGGTCGACGCCGAGCGCCGGCGTATCGAGCGCGACCTGCACGACGGTGCTCAGCAGCGGCTCGTCGCCGTCGCGATGAACCTCGGCCGGGCCCGCTCGCAGTACGACAAGGACCCGGAGGCGGCGCGCCGCCTGCTGGACGAAGCTCATCAGGATGCCAAGCAGGCGCTGGAGGAGCTGCGCGATCTGGCCCGCGGGATCCATCCTGCGGTGCTGACCGACCGCGGCCTGGACGCGGCCCTGTCTGGCCTGGCCGGACGCTCGCCGGTGCCGGTCTCGGTCAGTGTCGATGTCGAGCCGCGCTGCAGCCCCACCATCGAGGCGATCGCCTACTTCGTCGTAAGCGAGGCGTTGGCCAACGTTGCGAAACACGCCCAGGCGTCACACGCAGCTGTGAGCGTGCAGCGGCGCGGGGATCGCGTCTTCGTCCAGGTCTCCGATGACGGCGTCGGCGGCGCCGACGGCGCCGGCGGCAGCGGTATCGCCGGTCTGCGGGACCGGGTCGCCGGGGTTGACGGAATCCTTGAGCTGACCAGCCCACAAGGTGGTCCGACGACACTCCTCGTGGAGATGCCATGCGGGTCGTAATCGCCGAAGACTCAGCGCTTTTGCGGGAGGGTCTCACCCGGCTGCTGGCCGAGGCGGACTTCGAGGTCGTCGCCGCTGTGGGCGACGGCGAGTCGGCTCTTCGCGCTGTGGCCGAGCATCAACCCGACATCGCGGTGATGGATGTGCGCATGCCGCCCACGTTCACCGACGAAGGGCTCCGCGCGGCGCTCGTCATCCGCAGCCAGTGGCCGACGGTGGCCGTCATGGTCTTCTCGCAATACGTCGAGGAGCGTTATGCCAGCGAGTTGCTGGCCGGTCAGACGCGTGGCGTGGGCTACCTGTTGAAGGACCGCGTGGCCGATGTCGAGGAGTTCGTCGACGCCCTGCGCCGAGTGGGGGAGGGCGGCACCGTGCTCGACCCCGAGGTCGTCGCCCAGCTGCTCGCCCGCAGCCGCCAAGGTGACCCGCTGGCGCGGCTCACTTCGCGTGAGCGAGAGGTGCTCGCGTTGATGGCCGAAGGGCGGTCCAACGCTGCCATCGCAGCAACGCTCTTCGTCGGTGAGGGCGCCGTGGAAAAGCACGTCACCAACATCTTCGCCAAGCTCGACCTGCTCCCCGCGGATTCCGATCATCGCCGGGTACTCGCCGTGCTGCGCTACCTCGAGAGCTGAGGCCTTGTCATGACACCGATTACCGCGGTACGTGCCACGCCTGGACGGGCCATCGCCCTCGCGATCGGCGTTCCGATCATGCTCGCCGGGATTGCCTGGGGCGCGTTCTCCGTTGTCGGCATGCTCGCTCGCACCAGCGAGCACCACCGGGCTTCCTATGCCTGGTCCGGTGGAAGCGTCACGCTCAACGTCGGCGACGGCAATGTGCAGATCCGGGCAGCCAACACCAGAACGGTCGACGTGGAGTACACCGAGCACTACCAGCTGAAGCGTCCGACAGTGGGGGGCAGGACCTCGTCCGCTGGTGTTTCGCTCACCGACCACTGCCCGGGTGGCATTTTCGGGCAGAACTGCCAGATCAACTATGTCATCACGGTGCCGGAGCAGGCACCGCTGCAGCTGCATCTCGGCGACGGCATCCTGAGCCTCGACGGCGTCAGGGCATCGGTCGTGGCCCACACCGGCGACGGTTCGATCCACGGTTCCGGCCTGAGGTCGAAGACTGTGGAGGTGACCGCCGGGGACGGCAGCGTCAACCTCGATTGGGCCGCGGCACCCGCTCGCGTCACCACCCGCATGGGCGATGGCAGCATCAACATCTCGGTTCCGCGCGGGAGCGGGCCGTATGCAATACGGCAGTCCGGCTCGGGTGCCACGGACGTCGCGGTGGCTACCGACCCGGCTGCTGAGGCAAAGATGGACCTGCATGTTGGAGACGGCTCGATACACGTGCATTACGCGAATTGAATGCGGCCACAGTCGGCGCCTTTCGACACGCGCACTTCTTCATAGCTGGCGTGCAAGATCGGTTCTCGCTAGCCTGCCCTCACCGCGCCGGGGCCACGCGGAGGTCAATCCGTCGTACGGAGGGGCAGGGAAAACCGGCATGAGCGCAATAGGGCGCCGCCTGGCGGCAGAATTCGTCGGAACGTTCTGGCTCGTACTCGGGGGCTGTGGGAGCGCCGTCCTGGCAGCAGCATTTCCCGATGTCGGCATTGGACTGCTGGGGGTGGCGCTGGCGTTCGGGCTGACCGTGCTGACGATGGCGTACGCCTTCGGGCACGTTTCGGGCGGCCATTTCAACCCGGCCGTGACGGTCGGCTTGTGGATCGGCGGGCGGTTCAACGCGCGAGACGTGTTGCCTTACGTCGTGACGCAGGTTGTCGCCGGCATCGCGGCTGCCGGCGTGCTCCTTGCCATCGCGAACGGCAAGCCGGGCTACTCCCTGAAGGCCGATGGGCTTGCCGCCAACGGGTACGGAAAGCATTCGCCGGGTGGGTACAGCCTGGGATCCGGTCTGCTGACCGAAATCATCATGACGGCAGCGTTTCTGATCGTCATCCTGGCAGTGACCGGCCGGGGCGCGCCCGCTGGCTTCGGGCCGATGGCGATCGGTCTGGCGCTCACGCTGATCCACCTGATCAGCATCCCGGTGACCAACACCTCGGTGAACCCGGCCCGTTCCACCGGGCCGGCCATCTTCGTCCATGGCTGGGCGCTCGGCCAGCTGTGGCTGTTCTGGTTGGCGCCGCTCGTCGGTGCGGCGCTCGCCGGGCTCGGTTTCCGCTACGTCTTCGAGGACAAGCAGCCACTCGCCTCGGAGGCACACGGCCCGCGTGACCCTCAGGTCGCCTGAGCGGCCGATGCCATCAGCACGCGCCGCCAGGGGGTTCTTCGGACTCAACAGCCTCGCCGTGCTGGTCGGGATGATCATCCAGCTTCACATTTCGGCGGGCCTCAAAGGCACTCAGTTTCACAGCGCTGGAGCGCGGATCTTCAACGTCTTCTGCTACTTCACGGTCTGGTCGAACCTCACGATCGGGGTCACGACAGGTCTGCTTGCCTGGCGGCTGCAGCGGACGTCAGCGGTGTTCCGGGTGTTCCGGCTCGCCGGTCTGATTTCGATCACCATCACGTTCGTGCTGTTTCACATCGCTCTGGCGCATCTGCAGGAGCTGCAGGGTTCAGCAGCCGTGGCCGACGCGCTGCTGCACACGGTGAGCCCGATCTTGGCGCTGGCCGGATGGCTGGCGTTCGGTCCGCGAGACCTCATCAGTCCTCGGGTCGTGGTGCTGTCGCTGCTGTTTGCCATCACGTGGATGGTGTTCGCGCTCATCCGCGGTCCGATCGTGGACTTCTATGCCTATCCGTTCGCCGATCCCCGACGCATCGGTTACCTCCGCGTTGCCATCAACGCGGTGGGCGTCGGCGCACTCTGGCTGCTGCTCGGAACGCTCGCGAGATATGCCGATCGCCTGCTGCCCCGGCATTCGGCTCCGGGTAATCCCGCCGAGGCGGCGGCGGAGACGGGGACGTGAGCCGCGGCAGATAGCTTTCGAGGAACCTTGGTCGGCTCGCGCTACGGGTGGAAGATCTGGTCGTGGATTGGCAATGGGTATTCGGCAGGTACCACGACGAGATCGTCTCGTCGGGTAAGCAGCCGTTGCTGCTGCTACTGATCGGACTGATCGGCGGCTTCGTCTTCATCCGCACCAGCACCCGGATGATCCGGGCGCAGGTGAAGTGGTGGCCGGGAAACGTCTCGGCGGGTGGCGTGCACCTGCACCACGAGCTCTTCGGTGTGATCCTCATGCTCGGCACCGGCGCCGCCACGTTCGCGATCAACACTGTGCATCCGTGGCGCGACATCCTGGCGGCCGCCTTCGGCATCGGTGCGGGTCTGGTGCTCGACGAGTTCGCGCTGCTGCTGCGGCTCAAGGACGTCTACTGGACCAAAGAGGGACGCAGCTCCATCGACGCCGTGATCGTCTCCGTCCTTGTCATCGTGCTGCTGCTCGTACACGCCGTTCCGTTCGGCGTGAGCGATCCTCGGCCCAGTGAGCTTTCGGCGCGCTGGTTTGCTGTGGCCATCGTGGTGGTCAACCTGGGCTTCACGCTCGTGACGGCGCTGAAGGGCAAGCCGTGGCTCGCCTTCTTCAGCACCTTCATCACGCTCGTGGGAATCGTGGGTGCCGTGCGCCTGGCGAAGCCGGATAGTCCATGGGCGCGGCGCTGGTACGGACCGCAGAAATGTGTGGTTGCGGAGCGGCGGAACCAGCCCTGGAGACGCCGCCAGGCGAAGTTCCTGTCCCTCATCGGGGGCAGGCCGAATCCGGTTGAGCCAACAGCTGCCGCAGCGGCCGTTGCCCCCACGACCACGTCCGAGGTGGCGTCGGCTAGCGTCCCGCCACATGGATGAGGTCCAGTCCGACCGGCCCGCCCGCCCGCTGCGCACGGTGCTCTTCGCTGCCGGCGACGATGCTGACGAGGTGAACGCCGCGCTGCAGTCGGGCGCGGACTCGGTCGTGATCGACCTCGAGGAGCCGCGCACCCCCTGCACCGAGCAGGTACGCGAGCAGGCCCGCCGGGTGGCACGGGAGGCAGTTGACGCCACACCGCCCGGCCCCGGGGTGCCCTTGGTCTTCGCGCGCATCCAGCCGCCGAAGACGGGGCAGTCCCTGAAGGATCTGCGGGCAGTCATGGGACCGAACCTGGCGGGCGTCCTGCTGCCCAAGGTGACCGGTCCGGCCGACATCTACGCGGCGGACGCGCTCCTCACGTGCATGGAAGGCGACCTCGGCCTGCCTCTCGGCGCAACGGTCAGCTACCCGATCCTCGAGACGTCGCAGGCGATCCGCGCGGCCTATGAGATCGCCATGGCCTCGCCGCGGGTGCGCTACATGGGCGGAGCGGTGTCCCGCTTCGGCGACATCCACCAGGCTGTGGGCTTCCGTTGGAGCGCCGAGGGCACCGAGACGCTCTTCCTGCGTTCGAAGGTGCTGATCGACGCGAGGGCGGCGGGCATCCGCTATCCGATCAGCGGCATGTGGGGCGGCGCCGTGGACGACACCGACGGCCTCCGCCGCTGGGCGACGCACCTGCGCGACCTCGGCTATTACGGCATGATGATCGGCAATCCGGTGCATGTGCCGCTGGTGCACGAGGTGTTCAGCCCGACGCGTGAGGAGCTCACGTATTGGTCGGACCTCGACCGGCTGGCCGCAGAGGCGGAGGCCCGTGGGAGTGGCTCGGTCGTCTACGGCGATGCGAACCAGGGCGAGGGACACGTCGTGCACATCGCCCACGTCGGTTCGGCGCGCAAGAACCTGGAGTGGGCCCGCGCTCTCGGCGTGATCTGATCTCGCGGGATCAGCGGGTGTCGAACGTGTAGAGCCGTAAGGCGTTCCCCGCGAGGATCTGGTCGCGCTCCTCGGCCGGGATCGTCGCGTAGTCGGCGTCGATCGTGCGCCAGCTGTCCGGCCAGTCGCTGCCGGAGTGCGGGAAGTCGCTGGACCACATGAGCCGGTCGACCCCGATGCGGTGGCGATTGACGACCGCGTAGTGGTCGGTCAGGTAGGTGAAGTGGAAGTGGCGGCGGACGACCTCGCTCGGCAGCGGTTTGAGCCGGGTGTCACGCGCGGTGGCCCGGCGCCGGAAGCGGTTGTCCAACTGTTCCGTCACGTACGGCACCCATCCGGCATCGACCTCGACCATCACCACGTCGAGACCTGGAATGCGGTTGAAGACACCGGAATTGAGGAACTGGACCATGATGGTCGGCGCCTGCAGGAACCGCAGATCGGCCGCTGCCCGGCCGGCCGTGATCCGGTCCGGCGCGTAGACGTCCTCGGGTGGCGCGTCGACCAGCCCGACATGGATGTGCGCGGGCAGGCCCGCCTCGACCAGCGCCTGCCAGACCGCGTCATCCTTGGTCGACAGGTCGCGGTCGCCGTGCGGGAAGAGACCGACGAGCGCTCCGACGACCCCGGACTTCCCGGCGACGCGTTCGACCTCGGCGACGGCCTGCTCGACCCCGCGGTTGGGCAGCAGGACGATCGCGCCGAGCCGCGCCGGGTCGTGCGCGCAGTACTCGATCAGCCAGTCGTTGTAGGCCTGGACCATGAGCAGATGCAGCGCCGGATCCTGATGCGTGATGACGATCTGCGACAGCCGCGGGGTGGGGTAGAAGACGGCGGCATCGACGCAGTCGGCGTCCATCTCCGCGAGGCGATGCGCGGGGTCGTAACCGCCGGGGGAGATGTCGTCGAAGCGCACCCACGCCTTGCGCTCGAAGCGGGAGAACGTCGCCGCCGCGTTCAGCCCGAAGTTGATCGGATCCTTGACGCCTTCGGCGACCCAGGCGTCGCCCTCCTCGAACCGCTGCAGATGCGGAACCCGCGGGCGTTCCCGCGCCGGCACCCGCGAGGTCCAGAGGTCCGGTGGCTCGTTCACGTGGGTGTCGGCGTCGACCAGCCGGTACGGCGCGACGCCGCCAGTCGATGTCATATCCACAATCATTACATGCTTTGATGAGCCGGCAGCTGGGATGAGCCGGCGCGCCCGTCCGGAGTGCATGCGAGGTGGTGACGATGGGCTCCTTGCGCTACCTCGCGCTGAACGGCAGCCTCGGCACCGGCTTCAAGGAAAGCTCGCTGGCGCGGGCCCTGGAGGGGCCGCTCGATTTCATCGCCGCCGACTCCGGCTCGACCGACGGCGGGCCGTACTACCTCGGCACCGGCGAGTGGATCTGGGCGCGCGAGGCGTACGAGCGCGATCTGCGGCTCGGGCTGCTGGCTGCCCGAAAGGCCGGCGTACCGCTCATCATCGGATCGTGCGGCGGCGGAGGCGGCGATACGGCCGTGGACGGTTACCTGGAGATGACGTCCGAGATCCTGCGGACGGCCGGCCTTTCCGCCCGGGTCGCCACGATCCATTGCGAGCCGGAGCGCGAATGGCTCGCTGGCAAGTACCGCGCGGGGGACGTGCGGGAACTGCCCGGCGCGCCAGGCATCGACGAGGACACCTTCCGAGCCTCCGGTCACATCGTCGCCATGGCCGGCGCCGAGCCGATCCAGGAGGCCGTCGACGCCGGTGCCGACGTCGTGCTCGTCGGCCGGGCGAGCGATGCGGCGCTGTTCGCTGCCATCCCGCTCGCGCGCGGCTTCGACCCGGGCGCGGTCTGGAACGCGGCCAAAATCATCGAGTGCGGCTCAGCGGCAGCCGAAAACCGCGCCGGCCAGGACTGCCTCGCGTGCACCTTCGACGACGAGGGGTTCGTCCTCGAACCGCTGGACCCGGCGCTGCGCTGCACCCCGCGCAGCGTCGCGGCGCACACGCTCTACGAGACTGCAGACCCCTACCGGCTGGTGCAGCCTTCCGGCACGCTCGATGCCCGCGACGCGACCTACTTCGCCCTGGACGAGCGCCGTACCCGCGTCGTCGGCGGCACCTTCACGCCCGCCGCCGAGTACACGGCCAAGCTCGAAGGTGCAGCGCTGTCCGGCTTCATGTCCTCGTTCTGGGGTTCGACGCGTGACCCGATGATCCTGACCCAGCTCGACACCTGGTTGCCGTCGCTCACCGCGCACACGCGTGAGCGGCTTGCCGGCACCTTCGGCGAGAGCGACTACGACCTTCGCATCACTGTCTACGGCGCGGATGGGACCACAGCCACTACCGGCGAGCCGACTCGAGCGATCCCGCGCGAGGCGGTGCTCAACTTCGACGTGCTCGCCCCGACGCAGCACATCGCATCTGCCATGGCTCGCGCCGCCTACCATGTCGCGCTGCACTGGCCGATCAAGGAGTGGAGCGGGTCGATCACGACGTTCGCCCACCCCTACAGCCGGCCTGTGGTCGACCGTGGTCCGGTCTGCCGGTTCACGCTCAATCACGCGGTGGTGCTCGATGAGGCCGAGCGCCGGTCGGTCTTCCGGATGACCGTGCAGGATGTCCGATGACGGCGGACGGGCTCGAGCGCGTGCGGGGCAACTTCCGGCTGATCCGCAGTAAGGACGCCGGCCCGTTCATGTTGACCATCGACCTGTTCTTCGCCGATCCCGCGGTGCACGAGGCGTTTCGGGCCAGTCGCGTGCTGGATCCGGCGGTCATCGCTACGCTCTACCGGGTCCGCCCCGAAGACGTCGAAAGCTACGACATAGCCGAGATCTCCGCGATGAAGATCAGCTTTCCGCGGGCGGTCGTCAGCGGGGATTTCGGCGACACCGACATCACCGGCGGCCAGCAATATGCTCTGCTGGTCGAGTATCTCGCCGGCCTCGCCTACGGTCCCGACGGGCTGCCCCGATCGCCCGACACCGACGGGAGACAGGTATGACCGCCGCGCCGGCTCATTCGTTGACAGCAGCCCAGATCCGCCGCGAGCTCGGGCATCCGATCGTCGACGCCGACGGCCACTTCATGGAACTCGGCCCGCTGATGAACGACGAGATCGTCTCCTACCTCGAAGAGTCGGGCGGGTCCGCCCTGCGCGAGAAGTTCATCGCCAGCGCGTCGTACGTGCTCGACACCGCCGTCTTCCCGGCTGATCGCACGACCCCGCAGATCCGGCGCGCCTGGCGCTCGATGCCGTCGTGGTGGGGCAACCCGGTCTCTGACAGCTACGACCGGGCGACGGCACACGTGCCGCGGCTCATGTACGAGCGGCTCGACGAGTTCGGGATCGACTACATGCTCGCCTACCCGTCGTGGTCGCTCGGGATGCTGGACGCCCGCGACGACGATTTGCGCGCGCCGGTGCTACGGGCGGTGAACCGTTACACGTCCCGGCTTTTCACCCCGTACTCCGACCGGCTGTCGTCGGCCGCGCTCATCCCGATGAACACCCCGGACGAGGCCGTCGCCGAGTTGCGCTACGCGGTCTCGGAGCTCGGCTTCAAGTCGATCGTCATCGCCGGTCACGCCATCCGCAAGCTCACCGACGATCCCCGCGATCAGGCTTACCGGCTCGACACGTTCGGCATCGACAGCGAGTACGACTACGACCCGTTCTGGGCGGCCTGTGTCGAGCTCGGGGTCACCCCGGTGACGCACAGCAGCCTGCAGGCGCATCGCGTGACCCGTTCGGTCACCAACTACTCGTTCAACCACATCGGTGGCCTTGCCGTCAGCCATTACGAGCTCGCCAAATCCCTCGTGATGGGAGGGGTTTTCGCGCGCTTCCCGACGCTGCGATTCGGCTTCCTGGAGGGCGGCGTCGCCTGGGCGGTGAGCCTGCTCGCCGACCTCATCGGACACTGGGACAAGCGCAATGCGCGAGCGATCGGCAGCCTCGACCCCGCGATCCTCGACGTCGGCTCGTTGCTGCGCACGATCGACGAGTACGCCGACGACGCGGTACGCGGCAACCTCGACCGCCTCCGTCAGGACTTCTCGCGCACGCCCGGCCGGCCGGCGCAGCTGGACGATTTCGCGCCCGCGGGCTTCGAGTCGGTTGCCGACATCATCGCCGCCTTCGAAGACCACCTGTACTTCGGCTGCGAGGCGGACGATCCGCTCGTCGGCTGGGCCACCGGAACGACCATCAAGCACCGTCCGGTTCGCCTGCACCCCATCCTCGGCACCGACATCTCGCACTGGGATGCACCGGTGATGAACGAGGTGCTCGTCGAGGCCTACGAGCTCGTCACCGACGAGGTCGTGAGCACGGACGACTTCCGCGCCTTCACCTTCGAGAATCCGGTCTCGCTGCACACCGCGGCGAACAGAGACTTCTTCGTCGGGACGGTGTGCGAGAAAGCGGTCTCCGCTCTCTGAGCCGAGCCTTCAGGAGGTCCGGCTGCCCCACGAGACATCAGTCGCCCGCACCCGGGCGCCGCGCCGGCGCACCTGGTAGATCTGCGGGTGGCTCACGTGCTCGCGCGCGAGCTTCGCGGCGAGTTCGCTGTCGCCTGACTCGATGGCATCAGCGATCGCCACATGGTCTGACAGGCCCTGCTCGCGCAGCGCAGCTCCGGGTGACTCATGGGCCTGGGTCACTCGGTACGTCCAGGCTTCTTCCTGCCGCGCCCACAGGCCTTCGAGCGCTCCGGCCACGAGAACCAGCGTCGCGTTCCCGCTGCCCTGGATCAGCTCATGGTGGAACTGCCGTGCCCACCGCTCCATCTGCACGGCGTCGTCGATGTGCGCGAGCGATTCGCGGATCGCCCGGCGCAGCGCCGGGACCACCGCCTTACGCCGGTCACGCCGCCGGGCGCACATGCCGGCGCAGACCGTCACCAGCTGGGTGAGCGCCTCGGCGAGGTCGGCTGCGGGGGTTTCGGAAGCCTGCAGCACCAGGCCGAGCATGTACGCGGCGGCGTCGGGCTTGGGCCGGTGCACCTCCGCGCCGCCCACGCTGCCGCGCCGGACCGTGATCAGCCTTTCGTTCTCGAGGATTCGCAGGGCTTCCCGGATCGACGGGGGACTCACGCTGAACTCCTCCACCAGCCGGTCCAGCGGTGGCAGGTGACCCCCGTCGGGCAACGTGCCGTCGACGATCCGCTCGCGCAGCTGTGCCGCCACCAGCTCGGCCAGCCGCGGTTGTCGCACGGGGCAGCTCCTCGTGACTGTCTGCAGGAAAGCGTGATTGTCGCATCGCGGGGCCGGACCGATGAATTCTGCGCGCCGCGAACGTCCACCAGACGGAAAAGGGGTAGGCCGCCGCCGCGCCGGTATGCGAGGCTGGGCGCCATATCCGTTCATAGCGGCAGTCGTGATCTACGGAAGGCGAGTTTGGATGAGCTTGGCAGTCACCGAAACGCCTGAGGCAGAGCTCGAGCAGTACCGCACCGAGCTGCGGGGATACTGCTACCGGATGCTGGGTTCGGTGTTCGACGCCGATGATGCCGTCCAGGAAGCGCTGGTGAAGGCCTGGCAGAGTCTCGACCGGTTCGAGGGCCGGTCGTCGCTGCGCTCGTGGCTGTACCGGATCGCGACCAACGTGTGCCTCGACATCCTGCGCGGCCGGGAGCGGCGAGCCCTGCCGATGGATCTGTCGAGTCCGGTGCCGTCGAACACGTCGCCGGGCGATCCACTGCCGGAGGCGACGTGGATCGAGCCGACGCCCGACGGCGACGTCATCCCGCTGGACGGCGATCCGGCGCAGCGCGCGGTCTTCCAGGACACGGTGCGTCTTGCCTTCGTCGCGGCTCTTCAGTCGTTGCCCGCGCGCCAGCGTGCGGTGCTGATCCTGCGCGAGGTGCTGTGCTGGCAGGCGGCTGAGGTGGCCGAGCTGCTCGAGACGTCCGTCGCGTCGGTCAACAGCGCCCTGCAGCGCGCCCGGGCGACCCTGTCCGCGACCGGGCACGCCGACACCGACCGCGCCGAGCCGCTCTCCGCCGCGGACAGCGAGTTGCTCGCCCGGTACGTGAAGGCGTTCGAGGCCTACGACATCCCGGCGCTGGTCGCCTTGCTGCACGAGGACGCGAGCATCTCGATGCCGCCGCTGGCGCTTTGGCTCAAGGGCCGCGAAGACCTGGCGGGTTGGTACCTCGGCTTCGGAATCGGCTGCAAGGGTTCGCGTCTGGTGCCCACCTCGGCCAATGGAATGCCCGCCTTCGGCCAGTACCGGGTCAACCCCGAGGGTGGCTGGGCGCCGTGGTCGCTGCAGGTGGTGGAGATTTCAGGCGGTCGGATCGCCCACGTCCACCACTTCCTCGACACCACGCTCTTCGAGCGCTTCGGCCTTCCCAGCACTCTTGCGACGGCGCTCTGATTCGACGGTGACGACGCTCGCCAGCCCGGTGAGCGTCAGCAGCCCTTCCAGGTCGCCACGGGCAGACGTCACCCGAACGCTGGTGTGGCGCCGCACGGCCATGAGCGCAATGCGGGCCAGCACGTCGAGCACGCTCAGGTCGGCGGGCCCCTCGACGCGGCAGGACAGGCACACCGGGTCCCGCTCGTCCAGGCTGGTTTGCAGCCGGGCATAAAGGCGCTGGGCCTGGTCAGGGCTGACCGGTCCCCGCACCCGCACGACGACGACGCCGCCCCCCGCTGTGTGAACTCATCACCCGCAATGACGCTTTGGCCAGCGCGAACTCATCGCTGCGGGCGGGGGTTCATCCTTACGGCGTGCTGACGGTCGCTGCGGGAGCGATGGAGCCCGTTGCCGGCGTGCCTGGAGTGAGCGCCGGGGTGGGGGTTGGCGTCTTCGTCGGCTTCGTGGTGGGACTCGCCGACGTGGGTTTGGGTGTCGGCTTCTTCGCCGGCTTCTTCGTGGGCTTGGGGGTCGGCTTGGGTGCCGGCTTGGGTGCCCGCTTGGGTGCCCGCTTGGGTGTCGGTGTCACGGACGGCTTCACCGCGGGACGGGCGGAAGGCTGGGCGGTTTTCTTTGCGGGCTTGTTGGCCGGCTTTTTCGCCGGCGGCGAAGCCGTGGCGTGCGCTTTGGCCATCGCCGCCAGGTACTGGGCGATCTCCGTCGAGACGGGGGAGAGGTCCTGCCCGCCGTACGCGCTGCCATAGCCCAGGACCACGAGGACGTAGTCCAGCGAGTGGTTGTAGGACAGCACGGCCCGCTCGGCGCCCTCGGGCGTGTTCAGGTCACCGCCGGAGGCGCACAGGTAATCGGCCGTGGACAGGGCAGCGTCAAAGATGTTCTCGGGGTCGGCTACCCCGTCGCGGTTTCCATCCCGGGCCCACGTCGCCCACGTGGACGGGATGAACTGCATGGGGCCGACGGCCCGGTCCCAGCGGGTGTCACCGTCGTAGCGCCCGTGGTCGGTGTCGGCAATCGCGGCGTTGCCGCCGGTCCCGGAAAGCACCGGGCCCAGGATGGCGGGGCGTACCTCGCCGTCCGGCGCGAGCGAGCTGCCGCCGTACCGGCCGTGGTCGGACTCGACCCGGCCGATGCCGGCGACGAGCGTCCACGAGATGTCGCAGGGCGGGTTGGCGCGGTTGGCGGCGGTCGCCGCCTGCTGATACGCCGTGACCGCTACCGCGGGGATGTCGGCGACCGATCCACCGATGACGACCGAGGAGGCGGCGACTCCCGTACCGGCCGAGCGCAGTTCGGCGAGGGTCCGACGCAGCGCGGCGTCCTTGGAGAGCCGCCGGGAGAGGTTCGAGCCGTCGGCGTTCACCGCTTGCCGGTCACGGTGGCTGATCTCCGAGACGAGAGTGCTCTTCGCCGCGGCCTGCGTGGCGGCGATGGCCGCGGGGAAGCGGATCGCGTCTGAGGCGGACGCCTTCAGCATCTGGGTGGGTATCGCCGTCATGGCGACCACCCCGGCCAGGGCGAAGAGGGCAGCTGGGTGGGGGCAGCAGCGCAGCTGCGATCGCCGCCGCGCGTCATTGCGGGCGGCCGGTGGCGGGGCGGATGGCGAATTCACGTCCCTGGTCACATCGGCACGTATTCGGTCCCTCCGCAGGGGTCATTTTCCTTTCCGTGGCCGGCAATCACCTTCGGTGGGGCTAGCGAACCGTGGCAGGCACCCGGTTTTCGCCGCCTTCGTACGCGGTCGTGGGCTCGGGAAGGGTGACCTTCCGGTGCCGCAGGCCCAGGCCACCACTGACGGCGGCGGCGAGCGAGAGTGCGATCACGATGGCGCCGTACACGGTGGCGGTCTGCTTCAATCCGAACGACGGGACGGCGAGGCCGGCGAGCACCGCCGAGCCGCCGAAGGCCAGGTAGCTCACGACGTACAGCGACGCGAAGAGCTCGGCTCGCTGCTGCGGGGTGGCGATGAACGCCACGGCCCCGAATGAGCCGACAAAACCCGTACCGAATCCCCATCCGGTGACGACGAGGCCGGTGAAGAACAGCGCCGTCCATTCGGTGCCGAGGGCGGCAAGGACCAGGGCAACCCCGACGACGAGCACCAGCGCGCCGTGCACCATCGTCGGCCGCGGAGCCCACGTGCGGCTGAGCACCGACCCGGCGGCGCCGAAGCCCGCGACGGCGGCGACGACCAGGCCGCCGACGAGGTGGTTGCGCACCCCGAACACGCCTGCTGCCAGTGATGGGCCGAGTGAGAGCACCAGTCCTCCGACCGCCCACGTCGCGATGAGCACCGGCGCCATGGCCCGGAACGTGCTGCGTCCGGCCGGTGGCACGCTGGCCCTGGGCTGGAGGGAACGCAGCGATCCGCCGCGCGGGCTCACCGTTTCCGGCACGAGCGCCAGCGAGAGCAGCAGGCCGCCGAAGACGACGATCAGCGAGATGAAGACCAGCACGCGAGGCGCGGGGGCGTACTGCACCAGGGCACCGGACGTGACGGCGCCGATCGTGAGCCCGGTCGACGGCGCGGCGGTGTTGACGGCGGCGGCCAGAGTCGGGCGCCCGGCCGGTGCGAGGTCGGCGATCCCGGCACTGAGCGCACCGGCTGCGGCGCCGGTAGCCACGCCCTGCACCGCGCGGGCCATGAGCAACCAGCCCACTCCGTCAGCGAAAACGAAGGCGAGCATCGACAGCAGCTCCAGCACCAGAGCGCCGGCGAGGACGCGCCGGCGGCCGAGGTAGTCCGACAGCCCGCCGGCCGTCAGCAACGTGAGCAGTAGCGCGGCGGCGTAGGCCGCGAAGATCAAGGTGAGCGTGATGGCGGAGAAGTGCCACTTCTGCTGGTACACGAGATAGAGCGGCGTGGGCACGCTGGAGGCGGCGAAGAACGCGAGCAGCGCGGTGGCGAGTACCCAGAAACCGACGCTGCGGCGGGGTGAGAACGACATCCGAGTCTCCCAACGGTTCGATCCCTGTGGAACCGTTGCAGCCCATCAGATTGTTCCAACAGAGTCGAACTCTTTTCGGAACGGTCGTATGCTGTCGCCGTGGATCTCGAACATCCGGCTGTCAGCGACTTCGAACTCGCTGCCGTCCTGTTCGCCCTGAGCGATCCGGCCCGGCTGGCGATCGTGCGCCAGATCGCCGTGCCCGGAGCGGTGTCCACGTGCCAGTCCGTGGGATGCGAGATGCCCAAGTCGACCCGCTCGCACCATCTCAAAGTGCTCCGCGAGGCCGGGATCACCCGAGCCGAGCCGCGTGGGCGCGAGCGGGTGCTGACGCTACGCCGGCAAGAGCTGGCGTCCCGCTGGCCGGGGCTGCTTTCCGCAGTGCTCGAGGAGACGCCCGCCGCCAGCCCGGCCTGAGTCCGGCCGCCTCACTCTCCGGAGTGCAGCGGGATCGTCCACACCAGGCGGGTGCCGCCCGGCCCCGGAGGGACCGGCGACTCGATCGTGAACGAACCGCCGAGCTGTTCAGCCCGCGAGCGCATGTTGCCCAGGCCGCTGATGTGGTCCGGGTCGCCGATTCCCTTGCCGTCGTCGGTGATCGTGATGACCAGGGTGCGCCCGTCGGCCACGGACAGCGTCGCGGACACCTTCGTGGCGTCGGCGTGCCGGGCCGCGTTCGCGAGTGATTCGCGGACGACCGCGGAGATGTGATCGATCAGCTCACTGTCGATCATGGCGTCGAGCGGACCCTCGAAGCGCAGGTCGGGAGCGAAGCCGAGCGCTCCCGTGGCGTCACGCGCGATCTCCAGCACGCGGGCCTGCACGCCGGTCTCGCGGTGGCGCTGCAGGGCGAAGATGGTCTGCCGGATCGCCTGAATCGTGTCGTCGAGCTGATCGGTGTACTGCGTGAGCCGCTGGCGGATCTCGGGATCGGAGGTCCGTGAGGCGAGCCCGGTGAGGCCTAGACCGGCCGCGAAGAGCCGCTGGATCACATGGTCATGAAGATCCCGGGCGATGCGATCGCGATCTTCCAGCAGCAGCAGCCGGCGGCGCGCGTCCTGGGCGTGGGCCAGCTTGAGCGCGACGCTCGCGTAGTCGGCGAAGCCCTCGATCATGTCCTGCTCGTCGCTGCTGAACGCAGCGGCGCCGCGCACGCGCGAGAGCCCGAGTACGCCCGGCATGCCTTCGCCGGTGTCGGGAAGCCGGACGAGCAGCGCGGGTCCGTCCGCGACGTCGGCTCCTGCGGTGTAGTTCTCACCGGTGGCGTGGGCATCCGACACCACGAGGTCGCGGCCGTCCAGCAGCGCCTTGCCCGCCAGCGACTTGTCGATCGGGATCACGCGGCCCAGGAGCTCTGCGGCGCCCGAACCGTCCGCGGCCGCGACCACCAGATCATCGGCGCCGGCGACCTGCAGGAGCACGGCGGCGAAGTCGGCCTCTCCGACCTCCCGCGCGCGCCGGGTGATCATCGGGAGCGGGTCGGTGTCGCCGGCCAGCAGTTCCCGGGAGATGTCGGCGGCGGCGCGCTGCCAGTGCTGGCGGCGCTGCTCCATCTCGTACAGCCGGGCGTTGTCGATCGCGACGCCCGCCGCCGACGCGAGCGCCGTCAGCAGCTCCTCGTCCTCGGCGGTGAACGCGGACTGCTGGATCTTCTCGGTGAGATAGAGGTTGCCGAAAATCTGGTCGCCGACCCGGATGGGAACTCCGAGGAAGCTCTTCATCGGCGGGTGGTGCTCCGGGAACCCCACCGACTGCGGGTGCTCGGCGAGCGCGCCGAGCCGCAGTGGCCGCGGGTCGGAGATCAGCAGGCCGAGGATGCCCTTGCCGCGCGGGAGCGGGCCGATGGCCTCGATCGTCGCCTGATCGACCCCGACGGTGATGAACTCGGCGAGCTCACGGTCGGGGCCGAGGACTCCGAGGGCACCGTAGCGGGCTCCGACCAGGTCGCACGCCGACTGCGTGACCCGCTGCAGCAGCGCGGGCAGGCTCAGGTCGGACGCGATCGCGCGGGTGGCGGAGAGCAGCCCGCGTAGCCGGCCCTGGGTGTTCATGACGTCTTGCGCCCGCTCGACGAGCTGCTCGAGCAGGTCGTCAAGCTCGAGGCGGGCGATCTGCGGGAAGGTGATTTCGGACGCGGTGGGCCCGGCTGTGGGTAAGCCCTCCCCGGCGGTCGCGTCTTCGTCGCGCGCCGGTGAGCTGGATCCGGCGGTCACGCCGGGTTCGCCGTCCGACTGGGGAATCGGGTCGACACCGGCCTCCGCTCCCTGCGTCACTCGCTCCTCCTTTCGTTTCGCGGCCATCCCCCTCTCCCTGGCCAGTGTCCTCCACCAGACCGCGCTCTGGATCCTGATCATCGGCCTGCCGGGTGAAGTTTGCGCTCGGCGTAACTAATTAGCCACCATTTCTTCGCGCCTCAGGGCGAATCATGGCGTATCCCTCGGGACCTTGGGCCTGATCGAGCCATCCGCTGGACTCTGCCGCGGCCGAGCGCTTGGCGCCCAGTCTGGACAAGAGACCTCAAAGCTACCCGGACAGGAGCATCCATGCGGATCGTCGTAGGTGTCGACGGCTCGCCCGGAGCCCAGCGGGCGCTCGAATGGGCGGTCGCCGAAGGGCGGGCTCGGGGGGCGGGAGTGACGGCCCTGCTGGCGTACGGCTACTACGGCCGGCCGCTCGAGGTGCAGACCCGGACGGCGGGCCCCGATCCGCAAAGCTTGGATGCGGCGGCGCGCGAGGTCATCGAGGGCGCCGTCGCCGATCTTGCCCTGACCGTCTCGCCGCCTCCGGTTCCCGGCGAGGTAGGAGTGCTGGTCAGCGACGACGAACCGGTCGATGCGCTGCTGAGCGAAGTGAGCCCGGCGGATGTGCTGGTCGTCGGCGCGCGCGGGCTCGGCCCGGTACGCCGGCTGCTGCTGGGATCGGTCAGCCTGCATTGCACGCGGCACGCCGCAGGCCCGACGGTGATCGTCCGGGAGTCGAGTGACGAGACAGCTGCAGGCGCCGGGCGGCGCCCGGTGGTGGTCGGCATCGACGGATCGCCGGAGTCGGTGACGGCGCTGCGCTGGTCGGCTGAGCACGCCCGCTGCCACCACTTGCCGCTCGAGGTCATCCACGCCTGGGCGGTGTCGGAAACCGAGGCGATCCGGATCGACGAGCTGTTCCATGTGGCGGAGCGGCGCGACCGGGACCGCCGGGCCATCGAAAACCTGCTCGATCGCACGATCGACGCCGGCCAGCGCCATGACGTGAAGCTACGGCTGCTGGACGGCAATCCGGTCGGCGTCCTGCTGGAGGCCGCGGAAGGGGCAAGCCTGCTGGTCGTCGGATCCCGGGGACAGGGCGGAATCGCGCGACTGCTGCTCGGCTCCACCAGCGCCGCCTGCCTGCAGCACGCCTCCTGCAACGTTGCCGTCGTGCCGCAGGTCCCGGGTGACGGGCCATGAGCGCCGCCCGCGAGCCGGGGACAGCCGAAACGATGCCTCCCGTCGGACGGGAGCATGTCGTGGTGGGTGTGCAGGGCGACGATGCTTCCCTCGAGGCGCTCCACTGGGCGGCCCGCCATGTCCGGGGCACCGGAGGTGAGATCGAGGCCGTGATGGCCTGGGAGCTCGCCGAGCCGCCGCGCCACCTGGTCGGCGATCTCCAGGAAGTAGCCGACGCCGTCGTGAGTGACCTTCGCTGGGCGCTGGAAACCATCGTGGATCGCAGCGAAATCGCAACGATGCCAGGCGTTCGCGTCAGCACGACCGTCGTGACGGCACCGGCGAAGGTGGCCATGGCCGATGCCATTGACCGGGCTGACCTGCTGGTGCTCGGTTCGGTACACCACATGGCAGCACTGGCGGCGCTTTCGGTCAGCCGCCAGGTGGCCGCGGCCGCATCGTGCCCGGTCGCGCTGGTGCCGGCGCTGGAGGAGACTCGCGAGGCGAACGAGGGTGACTTCCTCGTCGTCGGGATGGACGGCTCCCCGCAGTCACTCGATGCGTTCCGCTGGGCCACCGACGAAGCTGCGCGCCGCCGGCTGCCGCTGCGCGTTGTCACGGTGGCCCCGTCGTCGCAGGCGCTCGACGTCATCGCCGCGGCGGTCGCTGCTCGGATGCAGGCCGAGCCACCGGTGCCGCCGGTCGACATCAAGCTGGTGACGAGGGCCGGCGACCCCGGCGAGGTCCTGCTCGAGGAGTCGCGCGGAGCCGAAGCGCTGGTCCTGGGTCAGCACGGCAGCGGGACGATTCGGCGCCGGCTGCCTTCGCTCGGCAGCGTCAGCCGCTGGTGCGTCGCTCATCTGGTGAGCCCGGTCGTCGTCGTGCCGCGGCAGCGGACCGCTCGCCGCTGACCTCATTTCAGTTGACGATTCAGTTGACGCTGACGCCGTCCAGGTATGGCCCGAGCTCACTCGCGTCGATCTTGTGCTTGGCGTCCCAGATCGGCTCGTCGTCGATGCGCGCGTTCCACCCGTGCCCGGCGATCAGATCAGCCGTGAGGTAGAGATACCCGCTGCCGGTGTGGAGCGCGGCGCGCAACACCGGGTAGAGCGGACGCGCAGCCGGCCCGCAGCCGGCGAGATGAGCGATCGCCGCGGCAGCGGTGTCGGCTTGCTGGGCTCCGAGACCGCCGTGTTTGACGGGAGTGTCCGTGGCGTCGCCTGCCGCGAAGATCCGGCTCCCCGCGCCGCGCACCCGGCAGTGCTGGTCGATCTCGAGGAACCGGTGGCGGGCGTCGCCCGGGATCCCCGGGACGTCGGGTCCGGTGAGGCGCTGCAGGCTCACCGTCCGATGCGGACGAAGCTCGATGCCCGATGGCGCCAATTGCAGCCGGCGCCGGGCCGGCATCTCAGCACGCGTATTGCAGAAGAGCCGGATCTGGGCCGCCTTCATGAGTGCGGTGACCCGGTCGCTGACCGCGGTGCCGAAGACCGCGAGCGGGGCCGACGCGGGGGTGATGAACGTGAGCTCGACCTGCTGGGACTTCGCGGCCGCCCGGTCAGCGGTGAGCAGCGCGAGCTCGTACAACGGAAGCGGCCAGCTGGGGTCCTCGGGGACGACGAACGCCAGGTTCGTCACCCGCCCGGCATCCATCCCGTCGAGGACTTCGCGGTACATCCCGGCGCCGTGGCGGCTGTTGAACGCATCCATGAAAGGACTGGTGGGGCAAGGCTTTCCGCCAACCGAGAGCAAGAGCGCGTCGTAGTGAAGCGCGTCACCGGTCGAGGTGTAGACACACTGCGCGCTGCGGTCGACCCAGCCGAGCGAATCCTGCCGCCACTGGGCAGCGGTGTCGGAGGCAATGCGATCCAGGGGGAAGCGCCGCGCCTGCTCGGGGCCGAAGGGTTCGACGACGGCGAGCGGCCGGTAGTCCAGGTAGGCGCCCGGACTCAGCAGGACGACGTCGAGCCGATCGCCGGCGAGCCGGCGCAGGCGAAGCAGCGCTTCGATTCCGGCAACCCCGGCTCCGCAGATGACGACTCTGAAACGCTCCATCTCGGGCCTTCCTGAGCTCTGCTTTCAACCTGCCTTCGCGCCCGGCCGCTGGTGGGGGTCAGTCGAAGTACGCGATCAGCACCGGTAGGACGTCGTCCTGGCCGAAAAGGAACCCGCGCTCGCTCGCCCACGCCGCGGCTTCGGTGGTGTCGACGTAACGGATCTCGTAGCTCCCGCTGTCGGCACCGTCGGGGCAGAGCTTCTCGTGGCGAAGGGCTGGAGCACCGTCACCGAAGCTACTGGTCATGGGTCTAGCAAACACCCCACTCTGGGCCGCTGAGCAGGGCAGAAGGTCACCGGCGCGGGCTATTGGGACCTGGCCGCTCGGCCTTGGAACGTCGGGACGTTCGGCCCTTCCGGCGTGCCCGTCGGATTGAAAGGGTCGAAAGGGTCGAACGTTCGCGAAATCGCGAGGCGACGCCACGAATAAATCGGACGAAAAGCGAAGGATCGCGAATGAGCGCACGCATTGGCATCAACGGGTTCGGCCGTATCGGGCGCAGCTTCCTGCGCATCGCCGTCGAGCGTGACCTCGAGGTGGTAGCGGTCAACGACCTGATGAGCCCGGCGACGCTGGCGCACCTGCTGGCCTACGACTCCACCTACGGTCGCTTCCCGGGCGAGGTCGAGGTTGCCGATCAGGCTCTCATCGTCAACGGGACCAAGGTGGCCGTCACCGCGGTCAGCGATCCGGCAAAGCTCGACTGGGCAGGGTTCGGTGCCGACATCGTCGTCGAGTCCACCGGTCGCTTCGTCAAGCGCGAAGACGCCGCTGCGCACCTTGCTGCCGGCGCCCGCAAGGTCATCATCTCGGCGCCCGGCAAGAATGTCGACCTCACCGTGGTCATGGGCATCAACGACGCCGATTACGACCCGCAACGGCACGACATCATCTCCAACGCCTCCTGCACCACCAACTGCGTCGCGCCGATGGCCAAGGTGCTGCACGACAACTTCGGGCTGGAGAAGGGTCTGATGACCACGATCCACGCGTACACCGGCGATCAGACGCTGCTCGATGGTCCGCACAAGGATCTGCACCGGGCGCGCTCAGCTGCGGTCAACATCATCCCGACGTCGACCGGCGCTGCCCGCACCACGGGCGTCGTCATCACCGAACTCGCCGGCCGCCTGGACGGCCTCGCCGTACGGGTGCCGGTCGAGGACGGCTCGCTGACCGACCTGACGGCGGTGCTTTCCCGTCCCGTCACTGTGGACGAGCTCAACGCGGCTTTTCACGAGGCGGCCACGACGGGACCGCTTTCGCGGGTGCTGCGCTACAACACCGCACCGCTCGTCTCGCGGGACATCGTCGGCGATCCGGCATCGTGTGTCTTCGACGCGGGTCTCACCATGGCCGACGGCCAGCTGGTGAAGATTTTCGGCTGGTACGACAACGAGTTCGGCTACACCTCACGGCTGGCCGACCTCGTTGAGTATGTGGCGTCGAAGTTCTAAGTTCTGCGTCAGAAGCCGACAGCGTCGTAGCTTCGGGAAGGGAACGCATGAGTGCCGCCGGGCGTCCGCGAGCGGTCGGGCTCGTTCCGCTGTCGAAGATGAAGGAAGCGGCGGCCGGCGACGGGCCGTTGCCCACTGAGCTGATCCGCCAGATCGTCACGGTGGCGGCCCTTGCTCCCTCGGTCTACAACACTCAGCCGTGGCGCTTTCGCAGCGATGGATACGTCATCGACGTCTTCGCCGACCGCGCTCGCCAGCTGCACTACGTCGACGAGCCCGGGCGGCTCCTCGCGGTCTCCTGCGGTGCCGCGCTGCATCACGCCCGGCTTGCCATTCGCGGCGTCGGGCGCGACGTCGATGTGCGGCTCATGCCCGACCCCGACGACCCGGATCACCTCGCTCGGATGATCCCCGGCCCAGCCACCGACCACGCGCCGTCCTCCGAAGAATGGGCGCTGCTGCAGGCGGTTTGGGAGCGTCGCTCGTATCGCGACACTTTCGTTCCCAAGCGGCTCACGCGCGGCCTCGTCGTCGACCTGGAGCGGGCGGTCGAGGCTGAGGGATGCACCCTTCGGGCCGTCGAGCGGCCGGGGGAGCGCGAGGACATCGCCCGTCTCGTCGCCGAGGCCAACGAGGCGTTCGCTGCGGACGAGCAAGCGCAGCACGAGCTCGCCGTGTGGAGCCGGTGGGAGGACGAGCTCAGCCCCGGGGAGCAACTCTCGGACGGCATCCCGCGCTCGGCTGTGGCCCGGGGAACGATGGCGTCCGCGGGCGTCTTCCGGCAGCGGGACTTCGATGTCGACGGGAGCGTGACGGCCGGCAGCTCGGCCGAGGCGGCGCCGGCCGAGGCGACGCCCGAGAATCCCGACGTTGCGGCCCTCTACACGCCGGGCGACACCATCCAGGACTGGCTGATGGCCGGCGTCGCGCTGTCCGCGCTCCTGCTGACGGCCAGCTGCGGCGGGGCCGCGGCGAGCCTGCTCAACCAGCCGCTCGACCGGATGGTTCCGCGAGTGCGGGTCAACGAAGTGCTGCGTGTGCCCGGAGTGGTGCAGGTGCTGCTGCGGCTGGGCTATCCCGGCCCTTACGCGCGTCAGTTCATCACGCCCCGCCGACCGGTGGACGACATCCTGACGTGGGGCTGACCCCGGTCCTGCCTGGGCCTCGGTTAGGCCGGTTGCATCGCCGCGACCGTCACCCATTTGCGCGCACAAAACCCCGGAAAGTCCCGACGGCGCAGGGCATTCGCCTCGTTCTCCGGGGGTCTCATGACGGCGACAGTAATCACAGAGGAGCTTTCGAAGCCGGCAGGGGGACAACGTGCGGGACGTCAAGCGCATCGTCGTAGGTGTCGACGGGTCGGAGGCGGCACTGTCGGCCGCGCGCTGGGCACTCCATCAAGCGCACAGGTGCGGCGCCACGCTGACGCTCGTGCACGTCTGGCACAGCGCCATCGCACTCATCGGGTGCTCCCCGGAGCAGGCTGCGCACATCGCCGGCTTCGTCGATGGAGCACAACACATCCTCGACAGCGTCATCAAGCGTCTCAGCACCGAGCCGGAGGCGGCGTACGTCGATTTGGACCCGGTGCTCATCCCGGGTGACCCGGGGCCCGTGCTGGTCGACGAGTCCACCGACGCCGACATGCTCGTCGTCGGCAGCCACGGGCACAGCGCGCTCGGGAGCGTCGTGCTCGGGTCGGTCAGTGCCTACTGCGTCCACCACGCAACCTGCTCGACGCTCATCGTGCCGTCCAGACCGCTGGCCGAGCACCGGCGGGAATGGCTCTCCCTGGTCAGCGGGGAACCAGAACTGGCATTAAGGTCTGCGGCTAGAGAGGTTCAAGCGCGACATCGGAGGGCAGGCGGCCATGGCTTTGCAGTCGGTCCCCATTCCAATTCTGTCGCCTGAGCTGCTTCGAGACATCCTCGGCGAGCGGCGGGTGCAACTGCTGGAAGACGAGGGGGAGACAGTTCGCGAAGCGCTCGGCACCCGCATGGTGCTGAACGTCAACTCGACCGCCGCCGGCGGTGGCGTCGCGGAAATGCTGCACACCCTGCTGGGGTACGCCCGGGGCAGCGGGCTCGATGTGCGGTGGATGGTCCCGGAGGCTCCGCCGGAGTTCTTCGTCTTCACCAAGCGGCTGCATCACATGCTCCACGGGGTCGACACCGGTGTGGCGATGGACGGCCCGGATCGCGACCTCTACGACGAGGTCATGCGCCATCAGGTCGTGGACCTGAAATCGGCGGTGCGCCAAGGCGACGTGGTGATCCTGCACGACCCGCAGACGGCTGGTCTCGCGTTGCCACTCATGGCCGCCGGGGCCCGGGTCGCCTGGCGCTGCCACGTCGGTTCGGCGACCGCGAACGCTGCCACGGAGCGGGCCTGGGAATTCCTGCGCCGCTACCTCGCCGGTGTGCCGATGGTCATCAGTCGCACGGCGTACCTGCCGTCCTGGGTGGAGGGGCGCGTCTCGTCGGAGATCGCTCCGTCGATCGATCCGCTCTCACCGAAGAACATTCCGCTGACTCCGGACTTCTCGCGAGGCATACTGCAGGCCGCCGGCCTGGTCTCGGACGGGGGCCCGGCGGAGGCGCTGACATTCATCCGGCGCGACGGATCTCCTGGCCGGGTGGAACGCACCGCGGACATCCTGCAGTCCGGGCCGCCCCCGCCCCTCGACGCGAAGCTGGTCGTCCAGGTATCCCGGTGGGACCCGCTGAAGGACATGGGCGGGCTGATGGCCACATTCGCCGAGTACGTCCTCCCACGAACCGACTGCCATCTGCTGCTCGCCGGACCCAACGTCACGTCGGTGACCGACGACCCCGAAGGCGCTGAGGTCCTGAACCAGTGCATGGCGCAGTGGGCCGCCTTGCCTCCAGCCGCGCGTGAGCGGATCCACCTCGCGTGCCTGCCGATGAACGATCCGGACGAGAATGCCTTGCTGGTGAACGCCTTGCAGCGCGAAGCCAGCGTCGTCGTGCAAAAGAGCCTCGCCGAGGGCTTCGGACTGACCGTCACCGAGGCCATGTGGAAGGGGTGCGCGGTCGTCGCGACGCGCGTCGGCGGCATCGAGTCGCAGATCGTGTCGGGCGACACCGGGATCCTGGTGGACGATCCCCACGATTTCGCGGCTGTGGGGGCGGCCATCTGCGGGCTGCTGGACGACCCCCAAGGCGCGGCCGAGATGGGCCAGCGGGCGCAGAAGTCGGTCAACGACCACTTCCTGCCGGATCGCCATCTCGAGCAGTGGGCCAACCTGGTCCTCCGGCTGCTGCGGACCGACCCGCACTCGCCTGGACACCGGGGCCCTAAACCGCCGGGTTCACAGACAAAATAGGGTCGTAGCGCGGCGGCTTTCGGGCGGCCGACTGCTGCACCTAACTGAGGGGTGGGGCTCGATGACGGCGCTTGCAGCACAGGCTGCGCCGGCGCGCACCGTGGTCCTGCGCGACGGTGCCCTCGCCGTCATGCGTGAGATGTCGGCTGACGATCGCGATGCCCTGCTCGTGCTCCACGAGAGCCTGTCATCGCGGAGCCTGTACCTGCGTTTCTTCAGCGCTTCCAAGCTTTCTGCCGGCCGTTACGTCAGCCGGCTGGTGCGTCCCGGGACCGGGGATCACGGCGCGGTGGTGGTGGAGGTGCAGGGCCGTCTCGTCGGTGTCGCCGCCTACGAGTGCATCGAAGAGGACCTCACCCCCGTCGGCGCCGAGGGCGTCGCGGAGATCGCCTTCCTGGTGGCGGACGACCAGCATGGCCGAGGGATCGGGACGCTGCTGATGGAACACCTCGCGGCGCTCGCCCGGCTGCGGGGCATCAACCGCTTCGTCGCCGAAACGCTGCCGGACAACGCACCGATGCTCGACGTGTTGAAACAGGCCGGGTACACGGTGACGTTTCGCCGCTCGCTCGACACGGTTCAGGTCTCGATCGATCTGACTCCGGGGCCGAACGTGCTCACCGCGCTTGACCAGCACGAGCGCGCCGCCACGTGCGCCAGCCTCATGCCGCTGCTGCGCCCGCGATCGGTCGCCATCGCCGGCGCCGGCTCTCGCTCCGGGACCGTCGGCGGTGCCGTGCTTTCCAACCTGCTGCAAGCGGAGTTCACCGGCGCCATCTATCCGATCCTTCCGATCGGGGCGGCCGGGAAACCGCGAACGATGCGCGGCCTGCGAACGTATGCCCGGTTAGCCGACGTTCCGGGCCCGGTCGATCTGCTCGTCGTCGCGGTGCCTGCCGACCAGACACTCGCCGTCGTCGACGATTGCCGGGCGGCTGAGGTGAAGGCGATGGTCGTGCTTTCTCCGGGCTTTTCCGACGTCGGTCCGGAGGGCGCCGAACTCGAAGCGCGGATGCTGTCCGCGGCGCGGGAGGCGGGTGTTCGGGTCGTGGGCCCCAACTGCATCGGCGTCACCTCGAAGGCGCCGGGGGTCAGTCTGGCCGCGACGTACGCGCCGCACCTGCCGTTGCCCGGCCGGGTCGGGGTGCTCACCCAGTCGGGCGGTCTGGGGATCGCGCTGCTCGAGCACACCAGGCGGGCCGGTATCGGGATGTCCAGCTTCGTGTCGGTCGGCAACAAGGCCGATATCAGCGGTAACGACCTGCTGTCCTGGTGGGACGACGATCCGGCGACGGACATCGCCGTGCTCTATCTCGAATCGTTCGGCAATCCCCGCAAGTTCGCCCGGCTGGCTCGTCACGTCGCGGCGCGCAAGCCGGTAGTCGCCATCAAGGCGGGGCGAACGGCGGTCGGCGCCCGCGCGGCCCGCTCGCGCACTGCGGCGGCTGCCGAACCAGCGCGGTCCGTCGATGCGCTCTTCCGGCAGGCCGGCGTCATCAATGTGGACCACGTCGGCGAACTCATCGACGTGGTCACGCTGCTGTCCACCCAGCCGCTGCCTGCCGGCCCCTCCATCGCGATCGTCGGCAACTCCGGCGGGCCGGGCGTACTCGCCGCCGATGCGGCATCCGAGTTCGGCCTGGCCCTTCCGGAACTGAGCGCCGCGGTGCAAGAGCGGCTGCGCAAGGTGCTGCCGAAGGGTGCCGCCGTCGCCAATCCCGTGGACACGCTCACCAGTGCCTCCGCACACCAGTTTCGTGCCGCTGTCGGCGCGGTGCTCGACGATCCCGGGGTCGACACGCTGCTCGCGATCATCACGCCGACTCCACACACGCCGCGGGCGGAATTGATGGCGGCGCTCCACGCAGCTGCTGAAACCGCGTCCAAGCCGGTGCTGGTGACCGAGGTGGGCGCCGATGCCACGACCGGAGCGCTGCCCAGCCCGGCTGTCAGCAGCGGCCGGGGCATTCCCGCCTACGCGTTCCCGGAGACCGCCATTCGGGCGGTGTCGCGAGCGTGCGAATACCGCGCCTTCCGCGATCGGCCGACCGGCAGCGTGCCCGATTTTCCTGACATCCAGGCAGCGGAAGCGGCGGAACTGATCGGGCGGTCGCTGTCCGAGACGCCAGAGGGCGGCTGGCTCGACCCGCTGAGCGTGGAGCGGTTGCTCGCCGCGTACGGCATCCATTGCGTGCCGAGTCGGTTGGTCACTTCGGCCCGGGCGGCGGGTAAGGCTGCGATGGAACTCGGTCTGCCCGTCGCGGTGAAAGCCGTCGGTCCCGACCTGGTGCACAAGAGCGATATCGGCGGCGTGCGCCTGGGACTTCGCACCGAAGGGTCCGTGCGCCGGGCATACACGGCAGTACAGCAATCCGTCGGCCGCAAGATGTGGGGTGCCCTCATCCAGCCGATGGCGCCGGCCGGCGTGGAGACGATGATCGGGGTGGCCGCTGACCCGAGCTTCGGGCCGCTGGTGACGTTCGGGCTCGGCGGGCTCTGGGCCGAGCTGATCGGTGACCAGGCATTTCGTCTGGTTCCGCTGACCGACGTCGACGCCGACGAGCTCGTGACGGCCGTGCGCATGGCACCGCTGCTCGATGGCTATCGCGGCAGCCCGCCCTGCGATGTCGCGGCGCTCAAGGATCTCCTAATGCGCGTCGGGCAGCTCGCCGACGATCACCCCGAGTTGGTCGCCCTCACCCTCAATCCGGTCGTCGCGCTTCCGGACGGGCTCGCCGTCCTCGATGCGAAGGCGCAGATCGCGCCACGCATGCCAGAAAGGGACGTGTATTCACGCCAGCTCCGGTAATGCGTGTAGTTTTTCCCCATCTGCTCGCCGGTGGGGCGGCCTGCCTCGACGCGATCGGTAGCCAGGTGGAGAGGACGCCGGAGTCATGGCCGAAGAAGTGACGGTTTTTCTGGTTGACGACCACGAGGTCGTCCGCCAGGGCTTGCGGACCCTGCTGGAGGAATCCGGGCTGGAGGTTGTCGGTGAGGCCGCCACCGCCTCGGAGGCCGTGCCGCGCATCGTCGCCACCAGGCCCATGGTTGCGGTGCTCGACGTGCAGCTGCCCGACGGCACGGGGATCGACGTGTGCCGCGAGATCCGCTCACGGCTACCTGACACGGCGTGCCTGATGCTCACGAGTTTCGATGACGACGAGGCGCTTTTCGCTGCCATCATGGCCGGCGCGGCCGGCTACCTGCTCAAGCAGATTCGCGGTCTGCAGCTGGTCGAGGCGGTGCAGCGGGTGGCTCGCGGCGAGTCGCTGCTGGACCCGAAGGTGACCACGCGCGTTCTCGAGCGGCTGCGGTCGGGGCCCAAGCAGGACCCGCGGCTGGCGTCACTTACCGACCAGGAGAGGCGCATCCTCGACCTCATCGCCGAGGGGCTGACCAACCGCCAGATCGGCACCCGGCTCGGCCTCGCCGAAAAGACCGTCAAGAACTACGTGTCCAGCCTGCTGGCGAAGATCGGCATGCGCAGCCGCACCCAGGCGGCGCTCTACGTTGCGGGCGGCAAGCCCACCAGCACCTAGCCGGCCTCGTGGGCGCCGCGGTGGCGTACCACGACGACCGGGCACGCGGCGTAGTGCGTGCACTGCTCGCTCACCGACCCCAGCAGCAGCCCGGCGAAGCCGCCGTGACCGCGGCTGCCGACCACGAGGAGCCGTGCTCCGTGTGACGCGGCGATGAGCGCTTCAGCCGCTGCGCCGCCTACCACCCGGGTGGTCACCGGAAAGCCGGGATCGTCGCCCAGCACTTCAGCCAGGATGGCGTCCAGTGCTCGCTGGGCGTCGGCTGTCGGATCGAAATCCACCGGCGCCGGTAGCGAGACCACCATGGTGACGGGCCAGTGCCATGCGCTGATGGCCAGCAGGGGAGTGCGGGTGAGCCGGGCGTAATCGGCCGCCCAGCGCAAGGCGTCCTTCGAGGCGGGCGAGCCGTCCACGCCGACCACCACCGCGGATCCAGTAGGCGCTTGCGGCTCCGGCGCGGGTGCTGACATGTGGTCTCCATTCGCCCCTTGTTGCAGCTCGTTTCACTGGACAGTAGCTGGCCCGTTCGAGGTGGACCAAAGTCCCGCAAGCAACGACGAAAGCCTGACATTTTCGCGGCAGCTTTCCGCGAAAGTGAGGACAGCGACACCGGGTCGCCGTTTCGCATGCCAACGGAGGTCAGCTCGTGGGGGCCGCACTTGACGTCGCGCGGTGGCAGTTCGGCATCACGACCGTCTACCACTTCCTGTTCGTACCCCTGACGATCGGGCTCGTGTTCGTCGTCGCCGGCTATCACACGGCCTGGTACCGAACCCGCAAGCCCGAATACCTGCGCGTCACGCGCTTCCTGGGCAAGCTCTTCCTCATCAACTTCGCGCTCGGCGTCGTCACCGGAATCGTGCAGGAATTCCAGTTCGGCATGAACTGGTCGAACTACTCGCGCTTCGTCGGCGACATCTTCGGCGCCCCGCTCGCGATGGAGGGCCTGCTCGCGTTCTTCCTCGAGTCGACGTTCCTCGGGTTGTGGATCTTCGGCTGGGACCGGTTGCCGAAGAAGCTTCACCTGGCCTCGATCTGGGCCACGGCGTTCGGCACGCTGCTGTCGGCGTTCTTCATCCTCGCGGCCAACTCGTGGATGCAACACCCCGTCGGCTTCAAGATCGATGCGGCCAAGCACCGCGCGGAACTCACGAGCATCTGGGCGGTTCTGGGGAACTCGACGTTGTGGGTGACCTTCCCGCACGTGATCTTCGGAGCTTTCGTCACGGCCGGCGCGTTCGTCCTGGCGGTGAGCGCGTGGCAATTGTGGCGCAAGCGTGAGACCGCGCTGTTCCGACCGGTGGCGAAGGTCGCTCTCGTCATCACGCTGGTGGCCTCGATCGGCGTCGCGGTGTCCGGCGACATCCAGGGCAAGATCATGACCAAGCAGCAGCCGATGAAGATGGCGGCTGCCGAGGCGCTCTACAACACCAGCAAGCCTGCCTCGTTCTCGCTGTTCACCGTCGGAAGTCTCAACGGCAGCAAGGAAGAATTCTCCATCCGCGTCCCGCGGGTGCTGTCGTTCCTCGCCACCGGATCGTTCAGCGGCAAGGTCGACGGCATCAACCAGGTGCAGGCGCAAGAGGTTGCCAAGTACGGTGCCGGCAACTACAGGCCAAACGTCCCGATCGCCTACTGGTCGTTCCGCCTGATGATCGGCTTCGGCGTGCTGGCGGCGCTGGTCTCCGTCCTGGGCCTCTGGCTCATGCGGCGGCGCAGAATCCCGACTTCCACCTGGTTCTACCGAGCGGCAATCTTCGCTGTGGCGACCCCCTTCCTGGCCAATAGCTTTGCCTGGATCTTCACCGAGATGGGACGCCAGCCCTGGGTGGTCTACGGCGTGATGACGACCGCGGACGGGGTCTCCGGAACCGGCCTCGCGTCCGCTCTGATCAGTCTCATCGTCTTCACGGTGCTGTACGGGATTCTGGCCGTATTCAACGTGAAGCTGATGCTCCGCTACATCCGCAAAGGCGCCGACCCGCTGCCCGACGACCACGACAAGATGTCTCCCGACGAGCCCGAGCCAGCACTGGCTTTCTCTTACTAGGCAGAGGCTGACATGCATCTCACGACCGTCTGGTTCCTTCTCATCGCCGTGCTGTGGGGCGGCTACTTCTTCCTTGAAGGCTTCGACTTCGGCGTCGGCATGCTCTTGCCCGTGCTCGGCCGGCACCCCGAAGACCGGATGGCCATGCTGCGCTCCATCGGCCCGCTGTGGGACGGCAACGAGGTGTGGGTGCTCGTCGCCGGGGGTGCCACCTTCGCAGCCTTTCCGGAGTGGTACGCCACCCTGTTCTCCGGTTTCTACCTGGCACTGCTGCTGATCCTGGTCGGCTTGATCGTGCGCGGGCTCGCCCTCGAGTATCGCAACAAGTCCGAGGATCCGGTGTGGCGGCAACGGTGGGACATCGCGATCGTCGTCGGCAGCGCGCTGCCCGCCCTGCTGTGGGGTGTCGCATTCGCCAACATCGTCCACGGCGTGCCGATCAATGCCAGCCACCACTACACCGGAAACCTGCTGACCCTGCTGCACCCGTACGCGTTGCTCGGCGGCCTGGTCACCCTGACGCTCTTCATGCTGCACGGCGCGCTCTTCCTGGCCCTGAAGACCGACGGCAACATCCGTCACCAGGCACGGGCATTCGCGGAACGGATCGGCATCGTCGCCGTCGTCCTGGCTGCGGCATTCCTGATCTGGACCCAGGCCGACACCGGCAAGCCGGCGACGTGGGCGACGGCAGCGCTCGCAGCTGTCGCTCTGCTGGGTGCGCTGTACGCCAACCTGAAAGCCCGTGAAGGCTGGGCTTTCGCGGCCATGGGACTGGTCCTGCTGCTCGTTGTCGGCACGCTGTTCGGCAACCTGTGGCCCAACGTGATGCCGTCGACGACGAACGACGCCTTCAGCCTCACCGTGCGCAACGCATCATCGTCGCCGTACACGCTCGGCGTCATGAGCTGGGTGGCGCTCTTCTTCACGCCGATCGTGCTGGCCTACGAGGCGTGGAGCTACTGGGTCTTCCGCAAGCGGGTCACCGGTCACGTCGAAAGTGGTCACGTCGACGCAGATCCCGTGCCCGCCGGTCAGGCGTGAGGCCGCTGGACCCGCGACTGGTTCGCCAGGCCGGCGCTGCGCGGGCTTTTCTGGGCGGGGCCGTCGTCGCCGGCCTGGCTATGACGGCTCTGGTGCTCGCCCAGGCCGGCCTGCTCGCTCACGTGATCGCCCATGCCTCTGCGGGGATCGGCCCGCTGTGGGTCAGCCTGGTCGTCCTGGGGGCGGTGCTCGGCGCTCGGGCGCTCGTCGGCTACGGCGGCGAAGCGCTGGCGCTGCGTGCGGCCGCGGCGACCAAGTCGCAGCTGCGCCGGAAGTTGTTGCGTCATATCGTGGAGTTGGGCCCTCAGTGGCTCGGGCGGCGTAGCCACGGTGAGCTCGTTGCCCTGGCCGGGCGGGGACTCGACGCGCTCGATCCGTATTTCGCGCGTTACCTGCCGCAGCTGGTGCTTTCGACGATCGTGCCGGTGGCGGTGCTGGCGCGCATCGCCGGCTCGGACGTGACCTCCGCCGTCATCATCGCGGTCACCCTTCCGCTCATCCCCGTTTTCATGGTGTTGATCGGCTGGCACACCCAGACCCGAACGCAACGGCAGTGGAAGCTGCTCAGCCGGCTGGCCGGCCATTTCCTCGACGTGGTCGAGGGGTTGCCGACCTTGAAGGTCTTCGGGAGGGCCAAGGCGCAGGCCGAGACGATCCGGCGGGTGACCGAGGAGCACCGGCGGGCGACGATGGCGACCTTGCGCATCACGTTCCTGTCATCGCTGGCGCTGGAGCTCATCGCGACCCTGTCCACCGCTCTCGTCGCGGTCGAAGTGGGTCTGCGCCTGCTGGCAGGCAACCTCGGCTACGAATCGGCGCTGCTCGTCCTGCTGCTCGCCCCGGAGGTCTACCTCCCGCTGCGCTCTGTCGGCGCCCAGTTCCATGCCGCCGCCGAGGGGGTGGCTGCCGCGGCTGATGTCCTTGACGTGCTTGACGAAGAGCTGCAACGACCGGCTCGACGCGAAAGCACCGCCGACCCGAATTCGGCTGATCTTCGTACCGAATCCATTCACTTCGACTGGGTGACGGTGCGCTATCCGGGGCGCGATCGTCCCGCGCTCGACGGGCTGTGCGAGCGCATCGAGCCGGGGGAGCACGTGGCTATCGTCGGGCCCAGCGGCGCCGGGAAGAGCACGCTGCTCTCGCTGCTGCTGGGTTTCATCCAGCCGACCGAGGGCGCGGTTCGCATCGGCGAGGTCGATGTGCCGGAGCTCGATCGGCAGGCGATCGCCCGGCTGCGCCGCCAGATTTCCTGGGTTCCGCAGAATGCCCACCTGTTCGGGGGCACCATCGCCGACAACATCCGGCTGGGCGACCGCGAGGCGAGTACAGCTGCGGTCGCTCGCGCCGCCGAGCGAGCCGGGCTGTCAGCGCTCATCGCAGCGCTTCCCGACGGTCTCGATTCGCCGGTCGGTGAGCGTGGCTCGCTGCTGTCGACCGGCCAGCGGCAGCGGGTGGCCATCGCCCGGGCGCTGGTACGCGATCCTGCCCTGCTGCTGCTCGATGAACCGGCGGCGCACCTCGACGCTGAGACGGCGGACGAGGTGATGGCCGGCATCACCGGCTTCGGGCAGCGGCGCACGCTCATCGTCGTCACGCACGACCCGGTGTGGGCGGCCGGTGCCGATCGGGTCTTGCGCCTGCAGGAGGGGCGGCTGGTCCACGAGCGTGTTCTGGTGCCGGCAGGAGGCCAGCGATGACGACCGTCCTGGCTCCGCGCAGCACGCCTGCCTCGCCCCTGCGCCGCATGCTCGCGCTGGCCCGTCCGTTGCGCGCAACCCTGGTCGTTGCTGTGGTTTCCGGGATCCTGGCCGTGGGTTGCGGTGTCGCCTTGCTCGGTGTCTCCGGGTTCCTCATCGCCCGCGCGTCCGAGCATCCCAACGAGGTGGCACTCGCGGTCGCCGTCGTCGGGGTCCGCACCTTCGGTATCGGCAAAGGCGTCTTCCGCTACCTTGAGCGCCTCGCGAGCCACGACGCCGCCTTCCGGGTGCTCGCCGACTTGCGGGTCGCGGTCTACGAGCGGCTTGCCCGCATCGCCGGATCGGGATATCGACAGCTGCGCGGCGGCGACCTCGTGTCGCGACTGGTGTCCGACGTCGACGGCGTGCAAGAAGTCTTCGTCCGCGGCCTGACCCCGCCGCTGGTAGCGGTTGGCGTCGGCGGCGGTGCGGTCATAGCGGCGACGGCGATCTACGGCCCGGCAGGTGCCGCGCTCGCCATCGGCCTGCTGTGCGCGGGAATCGGGGTGCCATGGATGACGGCACTGCTGGCACAGCGTGCCGACGCCAGGCTCGCGGCCGCGCGGGGGGACCTGACGGCCCGCGCCGGTGACATCGTGTCCGGTGCCGCGGAGCTCGTGGCCTTCGGCGCCGACACCGAGGCGATCGCCGCCTTCGACACCGCGGACGACCGGCTCACCCGCCTGACCCGGCGCTCCGCCGTGGCGACCGCGCTCGGATCCGGCCTGTCCACCTTCGCCGTCGGCACGACCGTCTGGGCGATCCTGCTGGTGTCGGTGGCGGCACAGCACGGCGGAAACCTCAGCCGGGTCGCGCTCGCCGCGGTCGTCCTCACCGGGCTCGCTGCCTTCGAAGCGACCGGACCGCTCAGCGCCGCCGCGCAGCAGCTGGCCGCAGCGCGAACCAGCGCCCAGCGCATCTTCGAAGTCATCGACCTGCCCGATCCGGTGACCGAGCCGGCCCGTCCGGTGCCCCTGCCGGAAGGGCCGGTGCACCTTGCGGTACGGGACGTCCGGCTGCGCTACACCCCGGACGGTCCCCAGGTGCTGAACGGCGTCAGCCTCGATCTGCCACCGGGCCGCCATGTGGCGCTGCTCGGTCGCTCCGGTGCGGGCAAGAGCACGCTCGTCACCGCCCTGACCCGGATGCGCGACCTGGACGGCGGGGACATCACGCTGAACGGGGTCTCGGTGACCCACTTGTCCGGCGACGACGTGCGCAGCGTGGTGGGCGGGTGCCTGGCCGACCCGTACCTTTTCGACTCCACGATTCGCGAGAACATCCGCTTGGCGCGCCCGGACGCATCGCAAGCCGACCTGGACGCCGTCGCCGTGCGGGCCCGGCTGCTCGACTGGATCGAGTCACTGCCGCTCGGATGGGACACCCCGGTGGGTACGCACGGCGCCTCCGTCTCCGGTGGCCAGCGCCAGCGCATCGCGCTCGCCCGCGCCTTGCTCGCCGACCCTGCGGTGCTCGTCCTGGACGAGCCGACCGCCCATCTCGACCAGGAGACCGCCGACGCGCTGATGGACGACATCCGCGCCGTGACCCACGGCAAGTCCGTGCTGCTGATCACTCACGATCGGCGCCATACCGCCGGTTTCGACGAGGTCGTCGTGCTGGAGGCCGGCCGCCGGGTGGCTTAGCCGTTCAGCGATACCTCAACCCGGGATATCCGGTCTCTGCGGCGAGCCCCTCGTGGAAGAGCTGGAGGCCCTTTTCGTTGGCACCGATCAGCTCGTGTCCGTGTTGCCCTCGGGACAGGCCGCGGCCGCAGCCCTGCCAGACCGCGAGGTCCTCGTAGACGGCCCGCCTGGCACGGTCAGCTAGATCCTCCGGACCGGGTAGCCCTTCCGGCGCCTCGGTGACCGGGCTGAGCCAGCCATATCGGAAGTAGGACTCGCCGGGGTGGCTGCCGGGAGTCAACGTCGCGTAGATGACGCCGTACAACTCGTTGGCGAGCAGCAGCCCCGGGGAGAGCAGCCAGATGCAGCCGATGGACTCATCCGGATTCCACTGCGATTCCGGAGTGCGACCGAGCTGGGCGGCGCCCTCGTTGTCGAACAGCCCGAGACCCCAGCGCACGTGCGGGCCGAACCCGTCGTAGAAGGCAAGGTCGACGTTCTGCGCCTGTGGATTCAGATTGAACGTCTTCGCATGCACGATCGGCACGTGGATGCCCTCGAGCAAACCCTCAGCGACGGACTTCCAGTTTGCGTTGATCGCGGCTTCCTCGTGCGAGGGGTAGTAGCGCATCTGCGCGCAGCCCAAGCGGCCGATCTCGTCATCGAGCGGTCCGAGATGGGCAGCCACGTCGATCGGCTGGTCGCGGGTCAGGATCGCCCAGACGAAACCGTGACGCTCTTCGCTGGGAAGCTCCACGAGTCCGAACTGCGACAGGTCCAGGCTGTCGTGGCGGTCGCGCAGCGGCATGTTCACGAGCGCGCCCTTGGTGTCGTAAACCCACGCGTGGTACGGGCACGAGAAGTGCCGCCGGTTGCCCGAACCGCACGCCGGCTCCGCGCCGCGGTGCCGGCAGTAGTTGAGAAAAGCGTGCGCCACGCCGTCCGCATCGCGGGTCACCAGGATCGAGCGTCCGACAGCATTGCGGACGACGTAGTCGTGCGGATTCGCGATCTCGCACGAGGCGATCAAGGCGAGCGGCTGGGTCTCGAACAACGTGCGTTCCTTCGCGAACCAGGCGGGGTCGGTGAAGTAGTCCAGCGGAACTTCCATGTAGCGGTCGGCCATCTCCGGCCACATGCGAACGCCGATGTCGACCGCCCGCCGCATCAGACTGACTCCCGCCGACCGCTCCATCGTGTCCGCCTCCTCCGCGCCGATCGTGCACAGATGGCGAGTGTGTACCCAGACGGCAAACCGGTCGTCAAGCGGTATCGAAAAGCGGTATCGAACTCCCGGCCGCGATCAGAGGTAGGCGGCGGCTTCGAAGAAGTCGGCGAGCGATCCAGGCATGAGCCGGCGTCCTGAAACGCCGTGCGGGATGAGGCGCATCCAGTGGTCGTGCTCACCCGGCGCCCAGGGCGTCGGTGCCAAAGCCTTCGTCCGCTCGACGATCGCCTCGGAATGGGCGGCCGTGATCTCCTCGGCCAGCCCCTTGACCAGCACGCTCCAGCCGCCGTGACCCGGCTCGTCGATCTGGTCGACCTCGAACGTGACGTTCGCGTGCAAGGCATTCGCGTGCTTGGTGCCCAGCCCAGTGCGAATCAGGATCACATCGTGGTCGAGCGCGTAATTCACCGGAAGTATCAGGGGATAGTGCTCGGCGACCACGCCGAGCCGGCCTACCCGGCGGGTGGCCAGCAGGGCGAAGCACTCGTCGTGGGACAGCTCCAGCAGCTTCGGTCCAGCGGAGTCGTTCACCATCGCGCTCACCCTCGCTCTGCCTAGCGGATGTACAGCGATCCGATCGAGCCCGGCCGTAGCAGCAGGCGCCGCCCGCTGACCGTCTCGACACGGATGCGCAGCACTCGTAGGGAACCGTTGCCTCTCCACGGTTTGACAAGCTCACCCACCCGGTCCGCCTCGGCGCCCGGCTCGACCTCCTCGGCGGGTCCGCTGACCAGCACCGTCCACCCGGTGCGCACACCCGGCTCGAAGTCGTCACCCTGGAAGGTGAGCGTTGGATGCGTGCGCGCCGCGGCGAGGATCGCTTCGCTCGGTGTCCGCACGAAGATGGAGTCACCCTCGAGGACGAAGTTCAGCGGAAAGACCATCACACGACCGCCGTCGGACCACGCGATGCGCCCGACCTCGATGCCGGCGAGCAGCGCCAGACTGGTTTCCCGATCCAGCTCGATGAGCCCGTGCCGGTGGCTGCACGCGGGATCGTCAGCACCGGTCTCGCGGACCGAGGCCTGGTGCTTCCGATCTTTTGTCACGTTTCCAGCATCCGCCGTCGCACAGCCTGCTACGAGGGCCTTTGGCCCTGACGATCGCGACATAACTCCCGAATCCGGGTTGGGTGGCGACCGGGTTAGCATCGGCCCCGGGAGGTCGCCTTGGACACCCGTAACGATGAGGACAAGTACGGCCGCATCCTGCACCGGATCAGCCACCCGATGACGGGAGGCCGGGCGGGCGACGGTACGGCGTTGCTCGTCGGCCATGACAGCCAGCCCGCAAGCCGCGCCGCCGTCCGTTACGCCGCCGACCTCGCCGTCCGCCTCGGTGCCCATCTGCACGTGGTGCACGTCGTGGACCTGTCGGACACTCCGATCGACGCCGATTCCGCCGAGTGGGAGGAGCGGGCCGGCAAGACCGTCGAGGCGCTGAAGGAGGACGCCCGAACGCTGCTGGAGGGCTTCGACGTCGAGTGGACGTATCACGCCTGCCACGGCGATCCGGCGGAACTGCTGGCCCGCGTTGCCGAGGAGCACGGGGTGATGCTGATCGCCGTCGGTGCCACCAGCCGAGGCATGACCCGGCGTTTCATGGAAGGCGGCTCGGTCGCCCGCCGGCTGATGCGCCGGCAGGACATCGCCGTGCTCGTCGTCCCCGCGCCGGCCGACCCGGGCCCTGAGAACGCCTGAGAACGCCTTAGAACGTCAGCACCAACCGTCCCCGGGTGCCTCCGGCTTCGAGCCGGCGATGCGCCTCAGGTGCCTGATCTGCCGGGTAGACGCCAGCGACGCGCAGGGTGAGGACGCCGGCTTCCACCTGCTGGCGTAGCCGGTCGAGCTTGTCCCAGGCCGTCAGGTAGTCACGTACCCAGATCTCGTGGACCGTGATGCCCCGGCCCGGCTCGCCTTGCGGCCCGCGCACGACGGCGATGGCGCCCCCGTCACGCACGGCGCCGAAGGCCGCATCGCCCGTGATCGCACCGTCGGCCAGCGCATCGACACCTTCCGGAAGCTGCTCACGCACGCTGCCCGCGAAGCCGGGGCCGCGCTCCAACACGATGTCGGCACCCAACTGCTGCACGAGCTCCCGGTCGGCCTCCGAAGCGTCGGCGACGACGCGCAGCCCGTCGTCCTTCGCCAGTTGGACGACGTAGCCGCCGTAGCAGCCGGCGGCACCGGTGACGGCGATCGTCTGGCCGGGCGCCAGGGCCAGCTTGTCGAGGCTCAGCCGGGCCGTGAGGCCGTTCATCGGCAGCGTCGAGGCTTGGACGTGGTCGGTCCCGGCCGGCTGCTGGGTGATGGAACCGGCGGGCAAGACGAGCGAGCTGGAGTAGCCGCCATGTGCACCTTTCGGCTGCACGATCGCCATCACGCGATCACCGACGGAGAGCTGCGTGACGCCCTCACCGACCTCGTCGATCACGCCGGCGGCGTCCATACCCGGCACGTACGGCGGCGGACCGACCTTCGCCTGCACAGCTGCGAACGCGCCGTTGCGCTGATAGGTGTCCGTCGGATTGACGGTGGCCGCGTGGACGCGAAGCCGGACCTGCCCCGGCCCGGCATGCCTTTCGGGAATGTCGACGATTTCGAGAGCTTCGGGACCACCGTGACGGACGACTCCGACAGCACGCATCGGATCAGCAAATCACCCGCTGGGGCCGAACCGCTCGATCCGCACGTGCTGCGCCGGCACGCCCTGATCGACCAGCAGCATGCTGGCCGCTTCCGCGAACGAGTTCGAACCGCAGACGTAGCAGGTCGCGTCGGCGTTCACCAGCGATCGCAGCTCCGCGGCGGCGAGCCGTCCGCGCGGCCGTCCCGCGGGACTGTTTTCGCGGGTGAGGACGATCAGGGCTCCCGCGGCTTCCAGCTCGTCGGCGTACGGAAGGTCGGCTCGGGTGCGGGCGGAAACGGCCAGCTGCAGCAGGCTTTCCCGGCCGATGTCAGCCGCGTGGCGCAGCATCGAGATGAGCGGCACCACCCCGGAGCCGCCGCCGAGACCGATCGCCGGTCGGTCGCCGTTCCAGACGAACCAGCCGCCGATCGGCCCGCGGATCTCGAGCTGGTCGCCGGGCTCGACGACCTCGGCGAGGAACGTCGACACCTCACCGTCGTCGAGCCGCTCGATGTAGAACTCGAGCAGCGGATCCGAGGCCGGTGAGGCCAGCGAATACGAGCGCTGGGCGACGTACCCGTCCTCGGCGGTCAGCCGGATCGTGTAGTGCTGGCCGGGCAGGTGATCGACCCGATCCGGGACCTCGAGCCGCAGGACGACCGCATGCGGGTTGGGGTGGCTGACGCTGCGCACGGTCGCCGCGCGCATGCCACCGGCGGGAGCGCTAGTCACTAGCTTCAGTCACCAGCTTCAGTCACCCTGGTAACGCTGCTCGCGCCACGGATCGCCGAGGTCGTGGTAGCCGTTGCGCTCCCAGAAACCGTGCTCGTCGTGGTCGAGCAGGGTCAGCCGGGTGACCCACTTGGCGCTCTTCCAGAAGTACAGATGCGGCACCAGCAGCCGCACCGGGCCGCCATGGTCGCGGGGGAGCGGCTGGCCCTCGTGGGTCCAGACGATCCAGGCCTGGCCGTCCCGAATGTGTTCGAGCGGCAGGTTGGTGGTGTAGCCGGTGGTCGACGTGGCGAGCACGTGGGTCGCCTGCGGGAGTGGCTGCACCACGTCGAGCAGCAGGTCGACGCTCACCCCGCCGAAGCTCGTGTCGAACTTCGACCAGGTCGTGACGCAGTGGATGTCACCGCGGTACTCCGACTGCGGCAGCGCGTGCATGTCCTGCCACGTCCAGGTGTGGGTGCTGGCGACGAGCCCGTCGACGGTCATCGTCCAGTGCTCGGGAACCAGATGCGGGGTGACCTCTGCCGTCAGGACCGGGAAGTCACTGCCGACGTCGTACTGGCCCGGTGGGAGTCGGGGGTCGCGCTCGGTGTGGCGCCGGCCGAGGAATCCGCGCGTGGGTCCGGTCATCGTCCGATCGTGGCATGCCTCCCCGGGTCCGCACAGGGGGAGTTGAGAGAGTTGGCGACCGCGAATAACGCAGCGCGTGGTGTCGATGACAGCACAGACTCGTCGCCGGCGCTGGACGTCACCACTCATGGCGAAGGTCGGGTGTTTAGGCGCGCGCTATCCGGCTACCGGACGGTCCGTGCGAGCCGCCGGAGTGTCGGATTGAACTCGTGGGTGGCCTCGTTGAAAGAGCTTGCTCGCCGTACTCTACCTATGTAGGGTTAGGCTTGTGGATTCAGTACGAATCACCGCTGCGAGCCTCACCGTCATGACGTCTCTGGCGGAGGAGCCGGAGACATGGCGTCACGGATATGAGCTGATGGTCGAGACCGGGCTGAAGTCCGGGTCGCTGTATCCGATCCTCATGCGCATGGCGGAGCGAGGCTTGCTGGACGCGACGTGGGAGCCCAACGCCCCCGTTGGTCGGCCCCCGCGTCACCTGTACCGGTTGACGCCGGCCGGCCACGAATGGGTGCGCTCCGCTCGCCGTGGCCGGGCCGAGCGGGCGACCTTGCGCCCGGGAGCCGCCACGTGATCATCGTGGTTGCGGCCTTGCTGGCGGCTGCGGTCTGGACTCTCGCCACCCACCGCGGTTCGGAGCACGGCATTGCTGCCCTCCTGCTCCGAGGGCTGGTCGGTGTGTCGCCCGCCGCGGAGCGGAGCTGGATCGTGGCCATGCTGGCCGAGCACGACGCTCTTGACGACCCTCGGGTCCGTCGACGGTTCGCTCGTGGCTGTGTTCGCGCGATGCTGCGCCCACGCCGCGATCTTGACGCGGCGGCCACGCTCGGCGGCGGGTTGATCGGCGTAGCCGCCGTAGGAGCCTTCGGCCTCGCAGCCGGGGCACTGATCCACTATCCGTACCTGCGCACCGGATGGCTGTGGATCGTCATGACGGCCGTCGTCGTGGTCGCCCTCACCGGCTACGCCGTGATCGGCGTGTGGCTGAGCAAGATGGGTTCCCGGTCGACGCGGTGGGCCGCGCTGGTGGCCAGTACACCCGCGATCGTTGTTGGATGGTGGGCCGGACACAACAGCGGCGTCGTCGGCTCGACGACCGTGCTCTCCATCGCAATCCCGATCTGCGTCCTTGGCGCGGGCGTCGCACGAAGCGAGCGCCACCGCGACCGGGCCGGCGTTGCCGTCGGCTACGCCGGGATCGCTGCCAGCCTGTTCACGTTCGTGTCCTATGTCGCAACGACCTACGTCACCGGGGGTGGACGGACTACAGCTTCGCTACAGCAGGAGTTCGCCCAAAGCGGCGCCCGCAACTACCGGGACTGGGTGATCGGCGACAACCTTGATGGAGCGGTCTTCCTGCTACTCGTCGTGCCACTGGTCGCCGTCACGCTCGGCTTGCTCGCGGCACGCCTGGCGTCACGAACCGCTCCACCACGCATCGCCATCGGACCCAACCCTCGGTAGGGCGCCACTCGGGAACATCAGGGCGTCTCGGCCGTGGCGGCCGCTAACGTCAGAGCAGCGCCCTGCGTATCGCTCTCGGGCGTTCGGCTGCCGCTAGGCCGGATCACTATCGTGCAGTCGGGGGAGACAACAGCGTGCAGCCAGAACTCGCTGACGCGAACCCCGTCCACATGCTGCACGAGCGAGATAATGAACGGCACGACGGTCGTCTTGCGGGATGGGCGCCGGCTGCCGGTCTTCAACATCGCCTGGGGCAATGACGTCGGCGACGACCACTCGCATGTCACCACCAACATCAGTCCCGGCATGGACGGTGCAACGGTCGACCTCTTCCCTACGAGCGACATCACGAGCGTCCTCGACGACACCGGTGCGGTGATCTACGGCGGTCCGTCGCTATCTCGCGGAATGCCGCTCTCGCGCACATCCGGGCTCTGCGCCGAGCACTAGCGTGGAGCCCACATGTGTTGGACCGGCGCTCGGATATGTGAGGCAGGACGATGGAGCCGCTGACATTGGTGATGAGCCCGTGGCCATTGGCAGCCGAGGCTTCCGTGCGCGTAGACGTGGCCAACAACCCATTTGGTCGTCTGACTACCAGCGGGGTCGCGCTGCTGGAGCGCCGCAACGGCGAGCAATGGACGCTGGCCTTCCGGCTGGACAGTCGACGGGGCGATCATCCGCCGACCAGTCAGCTTCTCCGTGATTCAGACAGGCTTTACATCAAGGCGATCGCGAGACCGCTGCCTCTGGATTTCCTGCTCCCCTCGCTTGATCCGGGGAGTTACCGGTTCACCCTCGCCGTCGGAATCCCGAGCGACACGGGGCCGTATCGGAGGACACAGCTTCATGAGGTCTTCACCGTCGATTGACAGTGTGTCGAGGCCAGTCGGCCAACCGACTGCGCAGTGCAAACGCGCAGACGTGCCGATAGCGGACGCATCTCGCGAGTCGGCGGGGTTATGCGGGTGATGTCTTTGGGGTTGAGGGGCAGCCCCGTTCGGGGTGAGGCTTGGTCCGTGGATTTCCAGGCCATCGTGAATGAGCAGCCCGCTTTCACACCTGAACCGTTGACAACGACATTGCCGAAGGTCGGTTGGTTGCGATCACCGGCCTCGCGGCAGGCGCGGTAGAGCAGCTATCCGTATCGGTGCAGTCCGTGCCGGTGCCGGGCGGTCAGGTGCGCGGCAGTGGGCGCAGGTACAGCACGTCACCAGGTGCCGGCGACGAGCTGTTTGCCGCCGCGTGCAGCGCGCTGACCAACGCCCCCACGAAGCTGCGGTTCTGCGGGAACGCCTGCGTTGTCACCATCACGAGGCCACAGTGCTGGCGCCCCTCAGACAGCCACTGCTGGTGGAGGCGTGCGAAGTCGCCGATGTTGAGCGTCACCAGCGCCCTGCGCTCCTCACGGGCGACGTCGAACACGGCGTCGTCGGGCAGCGCGCGCAGGTCCGTCCGCTCGGCAACGGCGACGACGTCAAGCCCTCGGTCGCGCAACTCCTGTGCTACCCGGGGACCGATCATCTCGTCCAGCAACAGCTTCACGGGGTGAGCAGCGCCGCGGCCCGCTCAGCCGCGGCTGCGTGCTCGGCTTCCGCGCGTTCCGCATATTCGACGAGCGCATTGACCTCATCGGGATACGCGCCCCAGTAATCCAGCGCGGTGCGCAGCATGCGGCGAGAAACACCGGTGTTCTCTTCGAGCATCGTCAGCAGCGCTCGGTCTGGCAGCTTCGGCTCCGCCGAGCGAGCTGCCTTCACCGCGCGGACGATCTCCCAGACGTCGGGGCCACCGACGACAGTTGCACGGCGGCCGGCCGGACCGTCCCGGAACATGATGCCGGGGTGTTCGTCCATGCGAAGGCCCTCGTCGACGTACCGGGCGGCGGCCGCAGACCGGGTCAAGCCAGGGTGGCGCGCAACATATGACGCCAACCGTGCGGTGACCGGTTCATCGAACCGCACGGACGTCGGAGCTGCCATGGCATACACTGTATGCGATCGTAGTGTAAAGGTCAAAGACGAAAAGCCCCCACCCCTGCCGTCACACAAAGCACGCCATCAGCTCGCTCTCGATCAGATTCGGCCGCAGCGGTGCCATCGACCCCACGTGTTGCCGAATGGGGACACTCGCTGTGTTACCGGGCGGCGAGGCCGGCCAACACGTTGCGAAACCAGGATGCCGAGAGCGTGGGCGCGCCGGGCACTTTGGCCCGGTCGTCCCAGCTGCGCAGGAGCACCGCCTGCGGCCACCACGGGTGGGCCTGCCAGGTCGCCACTTCAGCGGCAGAAGCGGGGCCGTCCTGGGCCCGCAGCGAGCGCCGGCTCGCGTCCGAAAGCGCTTCGGAGTAGCCCGGCTTCACCGCGACCAGGTAGCGCTTGGCGGCGACGTGATGGCCGACCAGCCAGGCGACGCGCTCGCCCAGCCGCGCCGTGAGAAAGGCTGCGGCGGCGCGCTCGTGGCTGCGCCGCGGGGCCGCCGCCTGGACCCATGGCGTGTAGCCGATGTCGTGCAGCAGCGCTGCCGCCACGAGCTCGTCGCGGGCGCCGTCCGCGACGGCGAGGGTGGCGCACTGCAGGGCGTGGGCGCGCTGGCTGACCGGTTCACCGCCGTACGGCAGGTCTTCCATGCCGTCGACGAGCGCGAGGAGTTCGCCGGCCAGCGCGATGGCTTCCCCGGAGGGCGCGGATGCGCGTCGGCTGCGGGGCCGCGCCGGGATCGAGAGGACGACGTTGCGGTCCGCAGCATTTCCCGCTCCCGCGCCGCCGGCCACGATCGCATCGCGGGTCTGCCAGTCGTTCGCCGAAAGTTCACGGGACAGTGCCGCAAGTGCCAGCGGATCGTCCCGGCTCGATTCCGCCCGGGCCGGGGCGGCGGTGTCGAATACGGTGCAGGCAACGGTCACGGTGCCATCGGGAGCCTCGAGCAGTTCGACGACGCGCGACTGCTGCGGCCAGTCGATGTGGCTTGCCGTGGTCACCTGCCAGAAGCCGACCCCACCGTCCGCCCGGCATACCGGACTGACGTGGTGGCGATGAGTGTGACCGTTCACCCACAGCACGACGTTCGGGCTTGCCAGCAGCAGCGCGCGCAGTTCATCGCCGAGTACCCGGCGATGTCCCGCCGGAGCGCGGTCGTTGACCATCGTCTCCAGTGGATGGTGGCTGAACAGAACGACGAGCCGGTCGGCTGCGGCGGCGAGCTGGAAGTGCAGCCAGCTCAGCTGCGCCGGGTCCAGCGAACCCTGCCAGCCGCCATGGGAGTTGACGGTGTCGAGCACGATGACGCGCACGCGTTCGCCGCAGTCGAACGCGTAGTAACAGATCGCTGCTACGACGTTCTCCTGGCCGTAGCCGTGGCCGGAGGGTCGCCCGGTGGCGAGGTGGGCCGCGAGATGTTCCGATCGCGTCACGAGCCGACGCCCGGGGTCGGCGGTCACGGTAACGGCTTTGCCGCCCAGCAACTCGTCGAGCGCACTCACCTCCGTGTCCTCCAAGCGCTGCAGCACCTGGGCGGCATCCAGCGATCCAGGCGGGCTGATGAGTTTGACGCGGCCGAGGGCGACGCGTTCGAGCTCCCGACTGGCGGGGATGGTCCCCTGCAGCTGGTTGTCGTGGTTGCCGTAGACGGAGAACCACGGCATCCGCAAGCCACTGGCCCGAAAGGGACGCCGGGCGGCGTCGAGGACTCCCTCGGCGGTCGGGAATCCGTAGCGCTCGCGGGGAATGTCGGCGATCTCGCCGCCCGGATGCCAGTAACGCGGGTCGCCGCTGGTCGAGACCCCCTCGTAGCGCTCCGGGTCACCGGAATCGGGAGTGACCGCACCGCCGTCGAGCAAGCCGAGAAAGGCCTGCAACTCATTGAGTTGTGCGTTGTCCGTGAGATCACCGGTCACGATGGCGAAGTCGATCGGGCCGCCCGCGACCGGACCCTCCGTGATGGCATTGGCGGCCTGCACCATGGCCTCGACGACCTGATGGGTGAACAGCTCTTGCGGCCGGTAGGTGCCGACCGTGCGGGTCTCGCCCGGCGGCACGAGATCCGGATCGGCGTAGCGGTCGAGCAATTCCACCCGCGCCGGTGATTGCGAGTCCATCACATGGGTGTCCGACAGCTGGATGAACGTCAGCAGCGGCCGGCTGCCGGGTGCGAGCGTCGCGCCGGCAAGCCGGTGATGAGCCTCACCGGGCGCTTCCTGCAGGCGCCGGTAACCCCCTGGACCCTCGGGCCCCGGGAGCAGCCGGCGATCCGCAGTGGTCATACGCCGTCCGTGATCAGCACGGAATGGGCGGTGACGGTGACGTCCACCGGGTCGCCCAATGACAGTGCACCGGCTGTGGTGCTCGGGACGTCGACCCGCACGCTCACGTCTTCGGAGAGCAGGACCTGAACGCGGGTGACCGAACCGAGGAACGTCTTGCCGGACACGATGCCGGCGCCCGCCGGCGACGCGGTGAGCGCCAGGCCCTCCGGACGGATCAGCGCCGTGACGGCGTCGCCGGAGGCCCGATCAGCTCGGTCGCGCACGGCAACGGCGCGGCCGAGGACGTGGGCACCGCTTGGCGTCAGGATTGCCGGCACGTGGTTCATCGTCCCGACGAACTCGGCGACGAAAGCCGTTGCCGGATCGGCGTAGAGCTCGTCAGGCGGCGCGATCTGCTCGAGGCGCCCGGCGCGCATCACGCCGACCCGGTCAGCCATCGACAGCGCTTCTTCCTGGTCGTGGGTCACGAAGAGCGTCGTCGTCCCGAGCCGCAGCTGCACGGAGCGGATCAGGTCACGAAGTTGCAGCCGGACCTTCGCGTCGAGTGCCGACAGCGGCTCGTCCAGCAGCAGGACGCGCGGTTCGATGGCGAGGGCTCGAGCGAGCGCGACCCGTTGCTGCTGGCCACCGGAGAGCTGGTGTGGGTACTGCGAAGCTTGGGGAGCGAGGCCGACGATGTCGAGCAGTTCATCGGCGGTCTTGCGGCGGGAGGCGGCGGGCCGGCGGCGTACCCGCAGCCCGAAGGCGACGTTGTCGCGTGCGGTCATGTTGGGGAAGAGGCTGTAGCTCTGGAAGACCATGCCCATGCCGCGCCGCTGGGCGGCGAGCCGCGAGAGGTTCTCACCGTCGACGAAAACCTCGCCGGAATCGGGCCGTTCGAAGCCTGCCAGTACCCGCAGCGCCGTCGTCTTCCCGCAACCCGAAGGACCGAGCAGCGCCACCAGCTCGCCCGGAGCTATCGTCAGGGACAGCCCGTCGAGGGCGAGCGTCGCACCGAAGCGGCGGTGCAGTGACCGAAGCTCGACGAGGGCGCCGCCGGGTTTGCCCGTCGTCACTGTAGGGGCGGTGTGCTCGCCGATTCTCACCTCGGTGGCGGTGCGCAGCGGGTTCGTGGTCATGCGGTGTCTCCAGTGTCTCCAGTGTCTCCAGGTGCCGTGACCCGCCGTGCCCGGTGTACGTCGAGCGCGGAAAGCAAGAGCAGGAGCGCCCACGTGAGGACGAGAGCCAGCAGCGAGACTGCCACCGAGACCCGGGCGTCATCCTGGTCGAACGCGACCACCCAGACCGGAAACGTCTGGTACTGGTCGAGGCTGGCGAGGGTGAACTCGCCGAGCACGAGTGCCGCGGTGAGCACGGTCGCCGACATCACCGCGGAGCGCATGTTGGGCAGCACGACCCGCATCAGGGTGCTGACCCATCCGGAGCCCAGCGAGCGGGCTGCGTCGACGAGCGTCCGGAGGTCGATGGCCGCGAGCCCCGCATCGAGCGAGCGGTAGGCGAACGGCAGCGCCAGCACCACGTACTCCAGGGCGAGCAGATACGGGGTGGCCTTCAAGCGGGTCGGCGCGACCTGCACCACGCCGACGATCAGCACCACGGGCGGAATCACGATGGGTAGCAGGCAGATCGCCTCGACGACCCGGCGCAGCTTGGGCAGTCGAAGATGCAGATACACCACAGTTGGCACGAGCAGCACGAGCGTGACGACGACCGTCACTGCTGCGAGCTTCAGCGAGAGGGTCAGAGCGTCTGTGAATCCCGGCTGATGGGCGATCCCCCGGTAGGCCGCGGCGGTCGTGTGACCGTCGGTACCGCGAAGGGTGAAACGCACGGCGGCGTAGAGCGGGAGCAGGAAGTAGCCGGCGGTCAGCACCAGCACTACCCAGCGCCAGTAGGCGGGACGGGCTTTCGGGCGCGTGCCCGTGACCGGCTGCGGCTCCGGGGAGGTGACCGAATAGGGGGTCGCGTAATCGCCTGCCGCTACCGCAGCCATCGCGATGCCCTTCGCTGCAGGAGCACGTAGACGATCATCACCGCACCGACGATGACGATCATGCCGAGGCCCAGCGCCTTGCCGACGTTCTCCTGGCCGGAGATCACGTTGCCTGACAGGAACGAGCCGATCTGGATCGGGGTCAACGCCACGCTTCCGCTCGTCAACGCCTGGGCGGTCGCGTACGCCGCGAAGCCGCTGCCGAACAGCAGCAGCACCGCTCCGAGCACGGACGGCGCGAGCACCGGCAGGCCGACGAGCCGCCAGTACGTCCACGATCCGGCCCCGAGCCCGTGCGCGGCTTCCCGCCAGGCCGGCCGCAGCCCTTCGAGCGCGGGCGTGATCACCAGCACCATCAACGGAATCTGGAAGTACATGTAGACCAGCGCGATACCGCTGAACGTGTAGAGGTTGAAACCATGCTCGTAGGGGTTGAGCCCGATCGCGTTCAGCCACTTCGTGGCGATCCCCGTGGTGCCGAGCGTCGCGATGAACAGGAACGCGAGCGGCACCCCGCCGAAGTTCGCGAAGACGCCGGAGGCGGTGGTGACCACGCGGCGCAGGATCTTTCCGTGCCGCGCGGTGTGGACCGCGTACGCGATGATGAGGCCGAGGATTCCCGGCACGACCGAGGTGAGGATCGCGAGTTCCAAGCTCGTGACGAACCCGGTGCGGTAGACGCCCTCGGAGGCGACGCTCAGGTTATGGAGTGTCGCCCCGCCGGTGGGTGCCGAGAATGCCCCGATGACGATCGCCAGGGTCGGCAATCCCAGGAACAGCAAGGCATAGAGCCCGAAGGGCAGCAGCCCGGCTGCCGGACGCAGGGCCGAAGCCACGCGTCCGGCAGCCGACTGCTTGCGGTCGATCGTCAGGGCTGTCACGGCAGTTCGAAGACCTGGCCGCGGTCAGGACCCGACCGTCGCAGCCCACTTCTGAGCCACGAGAGCCTTCGCCTTGGTCTGCTGGTCGATCGAGGGGAAGGTGATGGCGCCCGACGGAGCCGGCGGGAGGGCAGCGAGCGCGGTCTTGTCCACGGTGCCGTCCTGGGTCAGCGTGTCGAGCTCGATGGGACGCGCTTTGCCCTGCAGCCAAAGGTTCTGGCCCTCGACGGAGTAGAGGAATTCCTCCCACAGCCGGGCGGCTGCCGGATGGGGCGCGGTCTTGTTGATGGCCTGCACGTAGTAGTCCGCGTACTGGGCATCCGAAGGAATGACGACCTTCCAGGACGACACCTGCTTGGCCGGGCCCGACGCCTCCAGGTAGTCCCACCAGATCAGCACCGGCGTCTGCCCGCTCTGGACGGTCGCCGGGCCGCCCGTCACCGGCACGAAATTGCCGGCCTTGTGCAGCTTGCCGAAGTAGTCCAGGCCGGGCTGGATGTTGTCGAACGACCCGCCGTTCGCCAGGGCTGCGGCGTACACCGCGGCGAACGCGGCACCAGCCTTGGTCGGGTCGCCGTTGATGGCCACCTTGTTCTTGAACTCGGGCTTCAGCAGGTCCGCGAAGCTGGCCGGCGGGTCGCTGATCTTCGATGAGTCGTAGCCGATGGCCACATAGCCGCCGTAGTCGGAGTACCAGGTGCCGTCACTGGCCTTGGCGTTGTCGGGGATGTTGTCCCACGTGGCCACCTTGTAGGACGCAAGCAGCCCGGCTTGCTGGGCGGTGACGCCGAAGGACCGGCCCATGTCGAGCACGTCCGGCGCCCGGCTCTGGCCCTTCAGCTGCTTGACGGCGTTGATCTCGTCCTGGCTGCTGCCGTCCGGGTTGGCGCTGTTGATTTTGATGCCATATTTCTTCTCGAACGTCGTGATGATCGTGCCGTAGTTGGCCCAGTCGGCGGGCAGCGTGATGACGTTCAGCTGCCCTTCCTTCTTGGCGTCGGCGACGAGCTTGTCCATGCCGCCGACCGAGGCGATGGTCGTCGCCGTCGTCGCAGCGGTATTGGTCGACGCCTTGCTGCTGCTTCCGCAGCCGGTGATGACCGCGACGGCGGTCAGTGACGCGGCCACAGTACTTACGGCGACCGCACTGCGCGAGCGAATCACGCTGAACTCCTCCCGTGGGCCGATCCCGGCCCTGCGCGCTCATTGACTCAGCGCGAGGTGTCTGCATGGGTCCTTCGACGTGACGCCGCGGCGAGCATCAGATGCACACCGGGCGGCGAGTGGTTGACGTTTCCGCGACCGGAGAGTTGCGGGAGCCGAACGGTTCCCAGCCGACCGGTGAACGAGGCGGCTCAGCTGGGCGGGTAGCTCAGAAGGGCGGGTCGGTTGATGTGGTGGTGGCGCGGTGGTCGGTGGGGACGACCGCGTATTTCTTGCCGAGTGGGCTGGTCCAGGTGGTGTGGCCGGTGGTGGGGTTGGCGTGCGGGGTCCAGCGGGTTTTGTGTTTGAGGGTGTGGTGGTTGCCGCAGCGGGGGTGCAGGTTGTCCCGGTCGGTGCGGCCGCCTTGGGGGTGGTGGGGGTTGTAGCGGCGGGTGTGGTCGATGTCGCAGTGTGCGGCGGTGCGGTTGCACGGTGGGGAAGATGCAGGTGCGGTCGCGGGTTTTGGCGTATCGGGCGAGTTCGGCGGTGGGCTGGTAGCTGGTGTGTCCGAGGTCGATGAGGGCGCCGGTTTGGGGTTCGAGGATCATGCGGCGCCAGCGGCCGTCGGCGGCGAGGGTGCGGGCGAGGGGGGCGGGGAGCGGGCCGTAGCCGGCGGCGAGGTGGATGAGGGCGTCGGCGCGGAGTGCGTCGATGGGCTGCCAGCCGTCGGTGCCGCGGGCCGGGCCGGCGGTTTTGAGTTGGCGGGCGATGGCGTCGGCGGCGTTGAACACGGACATGACTTCGGTCGCGGAGGCATAGAGCCGGAGTTCGGCCATGCCGTCGTCGCGGGGCCACCATTGCAGGCTGCGGTCGGCGTGGGCTTTGCGGATCCGGTCGGTGGCGCCGTCGGGGTCGGCGGCGATGACCGCGCGGCGCAGGCAGCGGCGGAGCTGTCCGACGGTTTGATGACGCGCGCGGGGTAGTACGCGGTCGGCGACCTGGCGGGCCTTGTCGGGTGGTAGGGGTCGGGTGGAGTCGACGATGGCGCAGGCGTGCTTGGGGGAGATGTCACCCGCCGACAGCGCGTGATGAACCTCAGGCAGGTCGGAGATGAGGGTGGCGGCGATGTCCAGCCGGGTGGCGGCTTCGTGGTCGTCGAGGCGGAGCGCGGCGCCGATCTCGGCGTGGGCGGACCGCATGCCGAGTTCGGTGACTTCGGCCTCGTCGTTCCAGGGTTCGGCGGCGAGCCGGGCGGCGTGGCCGACGGCGGCCATCACCGGCTGGCCGCGGGCGATCACCCAGCAGCTTTGGCGTTCCCAGGCGACCATCAGATCGACCCGGGCTCCGGGATCCAAGGCCAGGGGGTCGACCTTTTCCAGGGCGGCGATCATGTCGGCTCCGGGTGGGGCGATGAGCGCGGCGGCGACGACAGCAGGAGGACTCAACCGTTCGAACATGTGGTCGAGTCTAACCGAACCCACCGACAAAAACACCTGTATTTACGGGTACTTTCCCCGGGTTGGTCAGCCCGTTGCCGGAGCGCCAGCAGACGATGGATCATGGGGGCGTGGCCCTCTACGATCGGCTCGGTTCTGGCTACGCGGTCTTGCGACGCCCCGATATTCGGATCGCCGCACAGGTTCATGCCGCGGTCGGATCAGCAGGACCGGTCATCAATGTCGGCGCCGGAGCCGGGTCATACGAGCCGACCCAGTTGCCTGTGGTTGCCGTTGATCCGTCAAGCGTCATGCTGCGCCAGCGCCTGCCGGGCGCGGCCCCTGCCGTACGTGCCGTCGCGGAGTCGCTGCCGTTTCGCGACCGAGACTTCGCCGCCGGCATGGCGATCCTGACCGTCCATCACTGGGGCGATGTGGAGCGCGGTCTCGCGGAGTTGCGGCGCGTGGTCCGCGGCCGAATCGCGGTTTTGATCGCCTACGACGCCGGCTACCGGCTCGTCATCGCCGGCGGGGAATGACCTGAATGGCGCGAACCACCGAGCCCGGCGGCAGCAGATCCCGGGGCTCCGGCCCCGCCGTCTACTGCCGCTGCCCCAACATCTGCAGCAGATCGGCAACGGAGGGGAGAACGTGCGTCGCTCCGCCGGCGTGCAGCCGGGCCTCGTCGTCAGCTCCCGTGAGGACGCCGCAGCGCACGCTCACCCCGGCCCGCCGGCCGGTCTCCATGTCCGAAGCGGTATCCCCGGCGATGGCCACCTCCTCGACGCTGTCTGCGCCGAGCTTCAGCATCGCGGTCCAGAGCAGGTCGGGAAACGGTCGCCCGCGTCCCGCATCTGCCGGTGACAGCACGAGATCGGCCACACCTTCCCACCCGAGCTGCTTGAGCAGCAGATCCCGTGTGCGCTGGGAAAAGCCCGTCGTCAAACAGGTTTTGATCCCATCAGCACGCAGCTTGTCGAGCAGTTCGTGCGCACCCGAGATCGGGATGACCCGTCCGGCGAGGACAGCGCTCTCATAGGCATTCTCGAAAGCCGTGGTCGCTCGTAGCGCAGCCGCCTCGTCGCCCAGCACCTTCCGGAACACCGCGATCTTCGATTGCCCCATCGTGTCGCGCACGCGCTGCTCGGCCGACTCCCACGGTTGTGAACCGTGGACCAGCCCGGCATCGACGAGTGCCGTATAGAACGCGTCCATGACAACGCCGTTATCCGAGATCGTGGTGCCGGCCATGTCCAGCGCCACGACCCGGATGGGCGCGCTCACGCCAGGCTCGCGAAGGTCTCGGCAGCGATGGCGGGGGAGCAGGTCATGCCCTTACCACCGGGTCCGGTGACCAGGACGACGCCGGGCGCCAGTTCGCTGCGGTGATACGGGTTGCCATCGGTGGTCTCGCTGTAGACCCCGGCCCATCGCCGGACGGTGCGAGGCAGCGGACGGCCCAGCAGGGCCTCGGCGCCGGCGCGCAAGTGGTCGTAGGGCTCCTCGTCGAGGTCGAACGGAAACGGCTCGGCGTAGGCGTGCGTATCGCCGATCGTGAGCTCCCCGTTCGCCCGCTGAACCATGAGCAGCTGGCTCTTCCAAGCAGCGCCCACCGGGTCCTGCGGGGCGAGCCGCGTCCGGGCGGGGAGGTCGTACGCGGGGTAGTAGCGCAGCGAGTCGCCGTCGGCGACGGACGTCGTGAGCGTCTCATCGAGCGGCTCGGTTTGCAGCATTTGCAGGCGAACCCGACGCAGTTTGCGCGGCCCGGCGTGAGCGGCTATCCCGTGATGGGCCGCGCCGGTGCAGCAGATGACGACGTCCGCGTCGTGCCATTCACCGTGGCCGTCGAGCACTCCGTGCGGGCGTACCTGGACCACCTCGGTCAGCGGTGTCCAGCGGTAGCGCGCGCTCTTTCGCAGGTGCTCGCGGATCGCGGCCGGAACCTGCCGCGGCTCGACGATGGCGTCGCGGCTGCAGTAGATGCCGCCCGCGGTCGCGCCGCGCAGCGCGGGGTTCAACCGTCTCACCCCGGCTGGGTCGAGCAGCCCGTATCCGCGTTCGGCGGCGTCCGGAAGGTTCGCGGCTTCCTTCATGACGAGCAGCTCGTCCTCGGTTCGCGCGACGGTCAGCGAACCGTCGGCGCGCAGGCCGACCCCGGGGATTCGCTCCGCGACGGCCGTCCACATCTCTCGCGCTGCCAGCGCCAGCTGCAGCTCCGCACCCGGCGCCCGGCCGCCGACCCACACCAGGCCGAAGTTGCGCACCGATGCGCCGCGTGCAGCCGCCTCCCGCTCGAGCTGGACGATCTGGTGTCCCGTGTCATGAGCCCAGAGCGCATGCATAGCGCCGAGGACTCCTCCGCCGACCACGATGACTCGCATAGCTGTGCATTACAGACGCTGCACTGCTGCGGCAGCCGAACATCAGCTGCCCAGAAAATGACGCTCAGGTGAAGGGATGGCCTGCGACACTGGTCGCGTGACGACAAGAGACGCGACATGGACGGTCATCGCCGACGCCGATCAGCTGACCGGACTGGTCGGCACGCCGGTCAAGCGGGTCGCCGAAAAGGTGCGCGGCTCATTGCATGAGCTCGATCGGGCCTGGCTTGCCGCGTCGCCGTTCTGCCTCATCGCCACGTCCGGGGCTGACGGCAGCTGCGACGTGAGCCCCAAGGGTGACCCGCCCGGCTTCGCCCACGTCCTGGACGAGCACACGATCGCCGTCCCCGACCGGCCGGGCAATCGGCGCGTCGACGGTTTCCGCAACGTGCTGGAGAACCCTCAGGTGGGATTGCTCTTCCTGGTCCCCGGGCGCACTGACACGTTGCGCATCAACGGCCATGCGCAGCTGGTCAGCGAAGCACCCTTCTTCGACGACATGGTCGTGCAGGGCCACCGCCCGGCGCTGGTCCTCGTGGTCCACGTCGATGAGGTGTTCTCGCACTGCTCGAAGGCGTTCATGCGTTCGGCCTTGTGGGATCCGGCGACGTGGGATCCCGCCGCCGCCCCATCACGCGTGCAGTACGCGCGCACCATCGAGCGCCCCGGCGAATCCGTCGAGGCGCTCCAGGAGTACTACGGCCGTGGGTACGCGGACGGGCTGTACAAGGCCTGACCGCAACGCCGCGAGAGGTGTCAGCCGATCGTCGCGTGCATCTCCCACACCAGGATCTCGGAGGGCTCGGCCGCGGTGACCTGCTGTCCGCCCGAGGCGGTGAAGCGCACGGCGTCACCCGCGCCCACTGAACCGGCGCCCTCGAGCGTCACCTCACCGCGTGGCACGAACAGGTGCAGATACGGCGCCTCGGGCAGCTCGACACTCTGGCCGGGCTGCAGCCGGGCGGCGTAGAGCGCGGCGTACTTGTTGTTGATCCGGATCGCGGCGGCGCCTTCGTGCTTGCTCATGCCAGACGCTACGGGCACCAAAGATCCGGAGAGCAGCTCACCGTCGATCTCGAGCTGCTCGTAGCCAGGGGTGAGGCCGCCCTCATCCGGGACGACCCACATCTGCACGAAATGCACCGGCTCGGAGTGCTCCGGGCCGCCGGCCAGCCGCCACGAATCGTTCTTCTCCGAGTGCAGGATCCCGGTGCCGGCGCTCATGCGCTGGGCGAGGCCGGGATAGATGACGCCGGAGTTGCCGGTCGAGTCCTGATGCACCAGCGAGCCGGAGAGCACCCAGGTCACGATCTCCATGTCGCGGTGGGGGTGGGTCTCGAAGCCGGTGCCGGGGGCGACGCGGTCGTCGTTGCTCACCAGCAGCAGGCCGTGGTGAGTGTTCGCCGCGTCGTAGTGGCTTCCGAACGAGAACGAGTGCTTCGAGTCGAGCCACCCGATGTTGGTCTTCGGCCGCTCATCGGCGCGTCGGATGTCGACCTTGGGCTCCAGCAGTGCACTTTTCATGTCAGTAGTCCCTTTCAGGGTGCGACGACGGCAGGCCGCGCTCCGTGTAGAGCGCGGCCTGCCGGTCGCGCATCTCAAGCGTTCTTGATAGCCGAGATCTCGAACTCGAGGGTGATCTTGTCGCTGACGAGGACGCCACCGGTCTCGAGGGCGGCGTTGAAGTTGACGCCGAAGTCCTTGCGGTTGATCGCCACAGCGCCCTCGAAGCCGACGCGCGAGTTGCCGAACGGGTCCTGAGCGGCGCCCTGGTACTCGAAGGGGATCGTCACGCTCCTGGTGACGCCCTTGACGGTGAGGTCGCCGGTCAGCTCGAAGTTCTCCTCGTCCACCTGGCGTGCGCCGGTCGAGACGAACGTGATCTGCGGGAACTCATCCATCGCGAGGAAGTCGTTGCTGCGCAGGTGCTCGTCGCGCTGGGGCTGGCGGGTGTCAATGCTGTGGACCTGGATCGTCACGCGAGCCGAGGAGTTCGCGGGGTTGTCGCCGTCGAGTACGGCGGTGCCCTCGAAGTCGTTGAACGCGCCGCGGACCTTGGTCACCATGGCGTGCCGGGCGACAAAACCGATCCGGGAGTGGGCAGGGTCTAGCGTGTAGGTGCCGGTCAGAGCAGTGAGCTGGCTGGTGGCGGTGGTCACGTGGGATCCTCCTTGGGAAGAAATCGGGTAGATGACGTGTCATCTAAGAGCGTAGAACATACATGACGCATCATCAATTCCCGGGGGTGTGAACGAGATGACGGACACCTGGCTGAGCGCACCCGAGCAGCTCGCCTGGCGCGCGTTCCTCGGCCTGCACCGCGAACTCAATGCCCGGCTCAACCGCCAGCTTCAGGCCGAGTCGGGGCTATCTCTCCCGGACTACGAGGTGCTCGTCGTGCTCAGCGAGTCCGACGAGGGCCGCATGCGCCCGTTCGAGCTGTGTGACTTCCTGCAGTGGGAGCAGAGCCGCCTCTCGCATCACATCCGCCGCATGGAGAGCCGCGGCCTCGTCACGCGTGAGGGCTGCACCGGCGACGGGCGCGGCGCGTGGGTCGTCTTGAGCCCCGCGGGACGGAAGGCGATCGTGGCGGCCGCACCGTCACATGCAGCGGCGGTTCGCCAGCTGCTGTTCGACGCCATGTCCGAGGAGCAGGTCGCGGTGGTGGAGCAGGTGTTCACCCGGGCGCTGCGCGAGATGGGCGCCACGCGCTGCGAGGAGCAGGCGGCCAAAGCCGACGCCGCCGCCGGCAGCTGACCTGCGGGTCAGTCGAGCGGTGAATCGGTCTCCTCGACCACGAGGTCGGTCGGCGCGTTGTGCACGGCCGGCACCTGGCCGAGGCGTCCGGCTTCGAAGTCCTCGAACGCTTGGATGACCTCGGCCCGGGTGTTCATCACGAACGGGCCCGCCCAGGCGACGGGCTCCCGGATCGGGCGACCGCCGAGCAGCAGCACCTCCATCGCGGCGCTGCGGCTGTCCTGCTTGGCGTCCGCCGTGACGGTGATCGCGTCACCGGTGCCGAAAACCGCGAGCTGGGCGGCATGAACCGGACGCTGCTCCGCCCCGACCGAGCCAGCTCCCGCCAGTACGTAGGCCAGCGCATTGAACTGCGCCGCCCACGGCAGGGAGAGCTGAGCGCCGGGCGCAAGCGTCGCGTGGATCATCGTGATCGGCGTGTAGGTCGAGCCCGGTCCCTGGTGTCCGGCAGTGTCTCCAGCCACGTCACCGGCGATGACCCGCACGAGCGCTCCGCCGTCTTGGGACGAGAGCAGCAGCACCTGCTCGGGTTCGAGGTCCTGGTAGCGCGGCGGAACCCACTTCTGTGCCTTGGGCAGGTTGACCCACAGCTGCAGTCCGTGGAAGCGGCCGCCCGAGGCGACGACATGCTCGGGCGGCGTCTCGATGTGGAGGATGCCCTCGCCGGCCGTCATCCACTGGGTGCCGCCGTCGGTGATCAGTCCGCCGCCGCCCTGGGAATCGTTGTGCTGCAGCAGGCCGTCCATCATGTACGTGACCGTCTCGAAGCCCCGGTGCGGATGCCACGGCGTGCCCTTGGGCTCGCCCGGGCCGTAGTCGACCTCGCCCATCTGGTCGAGATGGATGAACGGATCCAGCTGCGCGAGATCGACGCCGGCGAAGGCCCGGAACACCGGGAAGCCCTCACCCTCGAAGCCGCGCGGCGCCGTCGTCACCGACTCGACGCGGCGCTGGCGCGCGTCCGGCGCCGGAGCCGCGATGGCCGGGAGAACGCTCAGGTCGTCAACTGTTATGGCAGGCACGTTCCCTCCAGCGTCTGAGCAACCGCAAGCATTCCACCGATCCGTCGCGCGGCTCGCCGCGGTTTGCATTCGCGGCTCGCCGCGGTTTGCATTCGCGGCTCGCCGCGGTTTGCATTCGCGGCTCGCCGCGGCCAAGCTCCACGCGCGGGCGGCGATGAGGCAGAGTGAGGTCGTGGGTCGGGTACGGGCGGTGCTGGCGGTCGATGGCAACTCCCTCGTCCACCGGGCCTACCACGCTGCCGCCGGCTCGGCCTCGAACCTGAGCGCTGCCGCCGAGCCCGTCTGGGCGGTACGCGGATTGATCACGCAGATCGTGGCCGCGGTCGAGCGGGTGGATGCCGACGCCGTGGTCGTGGGCTTCGACGATCCGGATTCCAGCGTGCGCCGTGAGCGATGGCCGCACTACAAGGTGCAGCGGACCGACAAGGCGCAGTGCCTGGTCGACCAGCTCGCGCTGGCGGTGCAGCGGCTACGCGATCTCGGCGTGGCCGTCGTGGTACCTGCGGGATTCGAGGCTGACGACGTGCTCGCCTCGGTCTCGGCGAAGGCGCGCGCGGGCGGCGCGCAGACGGTGATCATGACGTCGGACCGCGACGCCTTCGCGCTGATCGACGACAACACCAGCGTCCTGCGGATCATCAACGGCGGCGTGGAGGCCTCGCCGCTGCTCACCGCCGCCCGGCTGCCGCTCCTGCTGGGCATCAACGGCTCGCAGTACCGCGATTTCGCTGCTCTGCGCGGCGACGCTTCCGACAACCTGCCGGGCGTTCGCGGCATCGGCCCGAAGACCGCCGCCAAGCTGCTGGCCGCGCTCGGCTCGGCCCGCGCCGCCTTCGACGATCTCGCCCGCGGCGGCGAGCGGGTCCTCGCGGCCGTCGGCGCGGCTGCCGCACGCCGGCTGGCGGCCCCGGAGGCGCGAACGGCGTGGGAAGTGAACTGCGACGTCATGGCGTTGCACGACGACGTGACGCCCGAATTGAGCCTCTTGTCGGGCGACCCGGGAGTGCTTCCGCTCGACGCCGAGCGCGTGCGTGCGGTGTACGCGTCGCTGGGCCTGATCTACAGCGTGCCCACCGCGCTGCGCGTGCTGGCCGAGACCGTTGACGTCACGGATCGCAGCATCGATCCGGTCGCCGCCGACGCACCCGCCGTCGACCCGCCGTCGGCCTGGTTCCCGCGTCCGCAGCGCTTCCCGCGGCTGCCCGCCCGCCCAGCGATACCCGCCGTCGAGCAACTCTCGCTCTTCGCATGACCGGTCGCCGTCAGGCGACCTTCAACCAGAAGATCGCCGTCAGTGTCGTGTTCGTCGCGGCCATGTTCATGAACATCATCGACATCACGATCGTCAATGTGGCGCTCCCGTCGATGGCCCGCGATTTCCACGCGTCCGCGACATCGGTGAGCGCCGTTGCGGTCTCCTATCTGGTCGCCCTCGCCGTCGTGATCCCGGCGTCGGGCTGGCTCGGCGACCGGTTCGGCCACCGGCGGGTGCTGCTGACCGCCATTGTCATCTTCACGATCGCCTCGGCGCTCTGCGGGCTCGCCCAGAACCTGGGGCAGATCGTGCTCTTCCGCATCCTGCAGGGCGTCGGCGGCGGAATGCTCACGCCGGTCGGCATGGCCTTGCTGTATCGCACGTTTCCGCCGGCGGAGCGGGTTCGCGCGGCGAGCATCCTGACGATTCCCACCACGCTCGCGCCGGCGCTCGGTCCGGTGCTCGGTGGCGTGCTCGTCACCGGCTTGTCCTGGCGCTGGGTCTTTCTGGTGAACCTGCCCATCGGCGCCGCCGCCCTGATCTTCGGGCTGATCTTCCTCGCCGACCAGGAGTCCGACCACGCGGGCCGCTTCGACGTCGTCGGCTTCATCCTCTCGGGAATCGGTTTCGCGGCGGTCATGTACGGGGTGAGCGAGGGCGGCCAGTCCGGGTGGAGCAAGCCCCATATCGTCATCGCTCTCGTTGTCGGCGCGACCCTGCTGGCAGCATTGCTCCGCCAGCAGCTGCGTACCCGGGAGCCGCTGCTTTCGCTGCGGTTGTTCGGCAACCGGATCTTCCGCTCGACCTCGGCGGTGCTGTTCGTCTCCACCGCCTCGTTCCTCGGAATCCTCTACACGGTCGCGCTTTTCTTCCAGGACGGGCTCGGGCTGTCGGCACTCGCCTCCGGACTTTCCACGTTCCCCGAGGCGTTCGGGGTCATGCTCGGCGCGCAGGTGGTGAGCCGGGTGCTGTACCAGCCGATCGGGCCGCGCCGCATCATGGTCGGCGGGCTGGTGGCGCTCGGCGCCACGATGGTGCTGATGACGACGATCTCGAGCCGCTCGCAGTTGTGGGAGATGCGGCTGCTGATGTTCGTCCTGGGCTATTGCATGGCCCACGTCATGGTCCCGTCGCAGGCCGCGAGCATGGCGCAGATCGATCGGGCCAGCACCGGGCGGGCGTCGACCCTGTTCAACGCGGTGCGCCAGCTCGGCAGTGCGACGGGCATCGCCGTGCTGTCAACCGTGCTCTCAGCAGTCGGCTTCGCCGCCACCCGGCGCGGCGCGACGCCTGATCTCGCGGCCTACCATGCGGCGTTCGCCGTGGCCGCCGGCTTTGCGTTCGTCGGGGCTGTCCTCGCCCTGTCGATTCACGACGCGGACGCCGACTCCACGCGCGCCTCACGGCAACCCCGGCAGGAACCCGCTCCCACTGCCGCGGTCGGTTAGCCCTACAGCTCGGGGTGGCAGGCTCCGCTGCCGGCGATGGCGAGTCCGCGAAGATCACCGGCGCCGTAGCCGGTTTGACCGCGACCAACGGGATACATGAGCTGGGCCGGATCGGTGACGTGGTTCAGCCCCACAACGTGGCCGAGCTCGTGCTCGATGACCGCTCTCACGAAGACGTTTCCGTGGGGTTCGCTTTGCATCTGCGTCAGCTGTGCGGTGTCGAGGTACGCGATGCCGGTGACGAAGGCCGGGGCATCGTGGGCGCTGAGTGCGAAGGATTCGGAGCCGCCCCAACCGGCGACGGCCCCCTGCAGCTTCGGAATCTCCGTCGGAGTCGTCCAGGCGATCAGCACGGGCGCCCACCGGTCCCCGTAGCGGCTGGGCTGGTAGGCCTTGCGGTTGAGTGCCGGCTTTTCGGTCGTGCTGCCGTCGTTGATGAACTGCAGCCCGGTGGCCTTCGAAACCGCGGCGACGGCCTGCTGAACCAGCAGGTCTGCACCGGGCGGGGTGTTCTCGTCGCGGATCACGTAGTGGATCGGGCGGCAGGGGTCGTAACGCTCCAGCTGCCCTGACGGGGTGGCGAAGAGCTTGTAGCCGCCGCTGCCGGCGGGAGCCGTCGTCGCCGGGAGAATCCGCGATTTGTGCTCACCGACTCCCGGCGACGGGACGAATCCGTTGAGGTGCTGGACAGTCTCGGCGCTCGTTGCCGTGTCGTCGCCGATCGCCGATGAATGGCTGGTGGCCGCGGCGGACGTATGGCTGCCATGGTGGCGCGCCACATAGACCACCCCGCCGGCGGCGGCGAGCAGCAGCAGGGCGACCAGCAGAGAGCCGAGCCGGTGCGTCGTCGGCTTGCTCTTCGGGGGAAGGCGCAGGGCGGCATCGCGGTCGCGCCGGTCGAGTTCGGCGAGCAGCTTCGCCATGCGCCGGCGCCGTCGCCACGAGCCGAGGGTTACCGCATCGGTGAAACGGCCGCTGATGGGCGCCCGCGAAGGATCGAGTCGCGCCACAGTTCGGCCGTCTCCTCACTAGTCGGGGACCAAGCGTAACTTTCCGTAACTAACCATTTCCGGGATTTCCCAAAAATGCTGATCGGCTTGCCCACGCCGGATCGAGGTAGGCCCGCGAATACGGATCCACGCTTCGCTAGCGCGGATCGTCGACCACGATCCGGCGGTGCAACTCCGTGGTGAGGACGTGGATGGCCCGGGTCAGCTCGGTGTTCGTCTTCAGCTCGAGTTCCTGCTCGTTGAAGTCATGGTCGGCCTTTGCCTGCTGGAATGCGGCCTGCCGGTTCTGCCCGATCATCACGAAAGTCGACAGGAAGATGGCCTCCAGCGACACCACGAGCGTCAGGGTGGGCCACGGGCTCTTCTCGGCAGCGAGCATCCAGACGGCGAAGGCGACGGCGTGGATGTAGACGAACCTCATCGATCCGGCGAAAGCGGTGATGGCGTCGGCGACACGCAGTTGGACGTTGGACGCTCTGTGCCTGCGCTGCGCGACGACGACCGGATGCTGCGGGCGAGAAGCCGCTGGTGCTGCGGGCGCGGCCGAAGGTGTGGTCATGACCTCTACTGTCGCCGAACGGCGAGATCGAGCAGAGCACGGTCGCTTCCCGGGGCGCCGATCAGGCAGACCCCCAGCGGGAGTCCGCCCACGGTGGCGAGCGGCAGGCTGAGTGCCGGCGTGCCCGCGATGCCGGCGACGCTGGTGAGGCGAAGGGTCGCCGGGCGGATGGCGGCCAGTTCCTCCGCTGTGGCGGACAGCGGAGTGGCCGTGCCGGGTGCGGACGGGATCAGCAGCACGGTCGGCGGCGTGGTGAGGACCTCGAGTATCGCCGACCGCAGAGCCGAGCGGGTGCCTTCCGCCTGCTCGTGGTCGTGCCGGCCGACGGCACCGCCGGCGGCGAATCGCTGCTGGACGTCAGGAGAAAGCGCCCCCGGATGCGCGGCGATCCAGCCACCGTGCTCGGCGTGCGCCGCGGCGGATTGCAGTGTCCGGAATGTGGTGAGCCAGCGGTCGAACTCGCGGCCTGGCAGCGGGACGGAGTCGCACGGCAAGCCGAGCCCGGCGGCAAGGGTTCGAGCCGCAGCGACGAAGGCTTCCCAGACGCCGGGCGGCACGTACCGCTCGGCGTCGGCGATGATGGCCATCCGTCGCGGCACCAGCGCGCTGCCCGGCGGCAGCAGGACGTCGCCCACCCGGTGCGCGATGGCGGCGTCGGCGGCGAGGAATCCGGCCGTGTCGAACCGTCGTGAGAGGTGAACCATCCCCTCGGTGCTGATGCTTCCGTGCGTCGGCCGCAAACCGACGAGCCCGCAGTACGAAGCGGGCACGCGAATCGATCCGCCCGTGTCGGTGCCGAGCCCGAAGGGCACCAGGCCGCCCGCCACCGCGGCGGCCGTCCCGCTCGACGAGCCTCCCGGGGCGCAGGACGGCGCCGCACTGTTGTGCGGGATCCCGTAGTGGGCGTTGCGTCCCTCGAGGCTGTACGCGAACTCATCGGTATGCGATTTGCCGATGCACGTGGCGCCCGCTTCGAGCAGGCGGACAACGGCCGCGGCAGACCGGCGGGCGGGCCTCGCCTCGGCGAGGAACGTGGGATTTCCGGCGCCGGTCCGATGTGCGGCGACATCGAAGACGTCCTTGGCGACGAACGTCAGGCCCGCGAGCGGGCCGTCTCCGGCACCGGGCAGCAGCAGCTGCGGACCGACGCGCAGGGAGTCGAGGGTGTCTGCGGCGCCACTCATCCCGTACTCATAGGGTCCACGATAAGTGCGGCCGGCGAGGGGAGTGGGATGGAAATCGAGCAGGCGTTGACGACGACCCGGACGGTGCGAAAGCGCCTCGACCTCGGGCGGCCCGTCGACCGCAGCGTCGTCGAGGAATGCCTCTCGCTTGCCCTGCAGGCCCCCAATGGTTCCAACCGGCAGTTGTGGCGGTGGATCCTCATCGACGACCCGGGTTTGCGGGCCAAGGTGGCCGACGTCTACCGCGCGAGCCTCGACGGTTACGCGGCATCCGGGGTCTCAGCCGACAAGCCCGTTGTCGCCGATCGCAGCGCGCCCGAAGTCATCCGGATGTCGGAGTCGGTGATGCACCTGCGCCAGCATCTGGAAGAGGTGCCGGTGCTCGTGCTGCCGCTGCTCGCCGGACGGGTCGATGGCGCGAGCGTCTTCTACCAGGCGAGCATGTGGGGCTCGGTCATTCCTGCGGTGTGGAGCTTCATGCTGGCGCTGCGGTCGCGCGGGCTCGGCAGCGCGTGGACCACCATCCACCTTCACCAGGAAGCACAAATGGCCGAGCTGCTGGGCGTTCCCGAGCAGTACACGCAAGTGGGCCTCTTTCCCGTGGCCTACACGATCGGCACGGACTTCGGCCTGGCGGCTCGTCGCCCCCTGCGCGAGGTCGCCTCGTGGAACGGCTTCCGCGGCGAGGAGGCGGGGGCCTGATGCCGGCGTACACCGAACGCGAGCAGGCCAACATCGACACCGTCAACCGGATGTTCGAGGCGGGCCGCGAGCTCGATCGTGCCACGCTCTTCGCCGATGACGCCGTCTGGTGGAACGGGCTTCCGCTGCTTCCCGGGATGGTGGGGGAGACCGAGCACAAGGGCATCGCCGAGATCACCAAGATCCTGCGCGGCTCCGGCCAGCGGCACGGCAACTCGGGCATCGACTCCTACGACCTCGCCACCAACCGCTTCACCGACGTGCTCGTGCTCGCCGACGGCGACTATGTCGTGCGCCAGCACACCCAGCACTCGACCACCCTGGGTGGCCAGCCGTACCGCAACGTCTACTGCTTCGTCTTCCGGTTCAACGCCGAGGGAAAGATCGCGTACCTCACCGAGCACTGGAACACGTGGTACGCGCACAAGGTGCTGTTCAACAACTTCGCGGTGGAACCGGCCCATCCGCTCGGGGAGTCCTGATGGCGGTGTCCGTCACCCGCCGCGATGCCGTGACCCTGGTCTCGCTCGACCGCCCCGAGGTGCGTAATGCCGTGGACGGGGAGCACGCTCAGGCGCTGCACGACGCTTTCGTGGCCTTCGACGCCGACCCGGACGCGTCGGTCGCGGTGCTGCACGGCACCGGCGGATCGTTCTGCGCGGGCGCCGACTTGAGAGCCGTTGCTGCCGGCACGATGCCGATCTGGCCGCCGGGAGAAGGTCGCGGTCCGATGGGTCCGACCCGGCTCGCGCTGGGCAAGCCGGTGATCGCGGCGGTCTGCGGCCACGCCGTCGCCGGGGGGCTCGAGCTTGCGCTCTGGTGTGACCTGCGGGTCGCCGACCCGGACGCGGTCCTGGGTGTGTATTGCCGGCGCTGGGGAGTGCCGCTGATCGACGGCGGAACGGTCCGGCTGCCACGGCTCATCGGTCAATCGCGCGCGCTCGATCTCATCCTGACCGGGCGGGGGGTCGGCGCCGCGGAGGCGCTGGCGATGGGCCTGGTGAACCGGGTGAGCGCGCCGGGTCAGGCGCTCGCGGAGGCCTTGGAGCTGGCGGCTGCGCTGGCGGCTTTCCCGCAGACCTGCCTGCGCGAGGACCGGCTTTCGCTGTACGGGCAGGAGGGCCAGGAGCTCACGGCCGCCATGGCCGCGGAGTGGGAGCACGGGATGCGATCGCTGTCGGCCGACAGTCTGGCCGGAGCTTCCCGCTTCACGATGGGGGAGGGGCGGCACGGCGCAGCCCCAGCTCGGTGACGACCCGGCGCAGCTGGAAGTCGAAGTGCGCGCCGTAGTCGTGAATCACGTTGTGCAGATGGCCGAACAGCTCGAAGCTGATGAGTCCGATCAGCTCGACGTAGCCCATGACGACCCTGGCCAGCTGGTGGGCCGTGAGGTCGGGTGCGGCCTGCTCCGCGAGCGCCATCAGGTCAGCGCGCAGCACCTTCGGCATCGGCTGGTCGGGGATGGAGCTCAGCTTGTCCGCGGCGGCACAGTCGTTGACGATCCCCAGCAGTAGCAAGGGGATTCGAGCCGCTGGATCGATCGTGTCCTGCGGCGCCTGGTAGCCCGGCACCGGGCTCCCGAAGATGAGAGCAAACTCTTGGGGATGGGTAACGGCCCACTCCCGCACCGCGCGTGCCGTGGCCATCCAGCGAGCCGCGTAATCGGTGCGCCGCACATCCGCCTCGTCGAGTTCGGCGGCGGCGCCCACGGCATCGTAGGCGTCCACTATCAATGCCGTGAGCAGCTCGTCGCGGCTGGGAAAGTAGCGGTACACCGCGGACGAGGCCATGTTCATCTCGCGCGCGACCGCGCGCAACGACAATGCGGCAGCTCCGACATCCGCCAGCTGCTCGCGGGCGATGGCCTTGATCTCGCGGGTGAGCTCGGCGCGGACGCGCGCGCGGGCGCCGGCAGGGGCGCTGGTGACCGTCATGGCGAGAACTATGAACTCCTTTAAGAGCAATGGCAAGAACCGAGAGCGGTGCTCTTGACATGAGCCGCCCGACTCGGCAAGGTGGACAACGAACAGAGAGCACCGCTCTCGAACCAGAGCAGAGGACGCGAAATGAGCGAGACACGTTACCTGGAACCAGGATGGTTCACCCGCAACGTCTTCAACCGTTCGGTGCGCCGGCTCACCCGCATGGGTATCAGCGTCATGGGCTCGCGTGAGCTGCGGGTTCGGGGTCGCAAGAGCGGCGAATGGCGAAGCAGTCCCGTGAATCTGCTGACCATGGACGGCCAGCGCTACCTGGTCGCCCCGCGCGGCCAGACCCAGTGGGTGCGCAACCTGCGCGTCGCCGGCACGGGGGAGCTGCGGGTCGGGCGCCGGGTGGAGGCGTTTCGCGGCGAGGAAATGGCCGACGACGCCAAGATCCCCGTGATCCGCGAGTACCTGCGGCGCTGGGCCTGGGAGGTCGGCGCGTTCTTCCCGGGTCTCAGCGCGAAGAGCCCCGACGCCGACATCGCAGCCGCGGCGAACGGTTTCCCCGTCTTCCGGGTGCTCGACGCGAGCTAGGACGCTCGTTCGCGGCACGCCCGGTTGATCTCGCTCAGCAGCTCGGCGGGCGTCGGGTTGGTGAGCAGCCGGGCGCCCACCCGATCGGCTACGGCCCGCAGCCGCGCGCTGGGGGAGGTCCGCGTCGTCGCGAGCAGGCGCAGCTGAGGAAGCACCCGGCGGATGCCTTCGAGCTCAGCCGGCTCGGGATCGGGGAGTACTGCGATATCGGCGAGCCGGGTGCCCGTCTTCGGGACGACCACCAGATGCACGGACCCGGCCAGCTGCCCGGCGAGCTCGGAAACGCTCTGGCCCGCCGAGGGATTCAGCCAGACATCGAGGCGCGGCCGGGTGGCAGCTTCATGGTGGTGTTTCCAGCTGAACCAGCTTGCCATGCATCAAGGGTGATCCGCGCCGCTGTGGGATGCCTGTGAGAGGCCTGAGCGACGCCGGTGAGGTCACGAACCGCCGGAGGTGGCGGCGGGTCCCTGCTGCACCGGCTGCTGCGCGGGCTGCGTCACGGTCGCGCTCGGTGCGGCACTGGGAGAGGCGGCCGGAGCGGCGGTCGACGCCTGTGCCGACGGGGAAGCCGAGGCGGATGGCGTAGGTGCCGCCGTGGCGGAAGCGGAAGGCGAGGGACTGGTCGTTGCGGTGCTGGTGCTCGACGACGCGTTGCGCTCGGCGTCGGTGTCATGCCGGGCGAGCACGGCGACGCCGCCGGCCCCCACTGCAGCAAATGCGGCGAGCCCCGCGGTGACGGCGGTGACCTGGCGACGGCCTCTCTGGCGGATGTTCATGCCTAGCAGCGTCGGAAGGCGGGCTATCCGCCGGCTGTGCTCGCAGGAAGAGTCCGCTATGGGCCAGTTGCGGTGGGAGGACGGGCGGCGGATACGGTCCGCACGTGACCCTCTTGGATGGCGTGCGAGTGCTGGATGTGACGACGTTCCTGGCCGGACCGCTGGCCACGCGGGCGCTCGCGGACCTCGGGGCCGACGTGCTGAAGGTCGAGCCGCCATCGGGGGATCCGACCCGCGCGGGGTGGAAAGGCGGCCCGGCTCCGTCGTTCTACTGGCGGGCGCTGCACGGTGGCCGGCGGTCGGTGGCGCTCGACCTTGGGGACCCGGCGGACAAGGAGGAGTTCCTGCGGCTCGCCGGGGACGCCGACGTCGTGCTCGAGAACATGCGTCCCGGCGTCATGGCCCGTTTCGGTCTGGACGGGGCATCGCTACGTGAGCGCTTTCCGCGGCTCATCACGTGCTCCATCACCGGCTTCGATCCGGGGGACGAGCTGGCCGGAATCTCGGCGACTGACGGACCGGTGCAGGCCTGGACGGGTGCCGTCGAGCTGATGGAAGGGTGGAGCGGCACGGCGCTTCCGATGCCCGTGCAGCTCGGGGACGTGGCCGGCGGCGCCTGTGCCGCGCAGGGGGTACTGGCTGCGCTCGTGGCCCGTTCCCGTACCGGTGCCGGCGCTCATATCCAGCTGAGCCTGGCGGGAGCATTGCGGCAATGGCTGGCCGTGACAGACCGCAGTGGCACGCTGCGCACGCCCGCCACGCTGGTGCTGACGGGCAGCGACGGCGTCCGGTTTCTGGTGCAGACCCCGATGCGGTTTGCCGCCGTCATGCTGGACGTTCTCGAGTTGGACCCGGATACCCCGCGCGCCGACATCGCGGTAGCAGCCGCCCGGGCAGCGGCAACCGAGACGGCCGGTGCATGGCTCACGAAGCTCTGGGCGGCCGGGATCCCAGCCGCTCCGGTGCGTCCGCTCGATGGCGAGATCCCGCCGCCGCCCTGGACGATCGACGGGGTGGCACCGCAGCCCATCGGGCCGCCGCCGCCACTCGATGCCCATCGCGGCGAGGGCTGGTGATGAAGGGCTGGTCGGTGGTTCGCCACGGCGCTCCGGCCGACGTCCTGGAGTTCGGCGAGCTGGCGGTTCCCGACCCGGAGCCGGGAACCGTGGCGCTGCGCGTCGGCGCCACCGCGCTGAATCTGCCTGACGAGCGGCTGTGCCGGGGCACGTACCAGATGAAGCCCGAGCTTCCTTTCACGCCCGGGTTCGAGGCGGCGGGAGTCGTGGAGGCGGTGGGCGAGGGCGTCGACCCCGAACTGCTCGGGCGCCACGTCGTGGGGGTCGCCGGGCCGCCGCGGGGTGCCCTTGCCGAAATCGCCCAGATCCGGGCGACCGGCTTGTACGCGATGCCGAGCGGGTCCGGTGAGGTCGCCGACGCTGATGCCGCGGCGATGCTGATCCCGTTCACGACAGGTCACCTGGCGCTCTTCCGGCGAGGCAGACTGCGCGCCGGGGAGACGTTGCTGGTGCACGCCGGGGCCGGCGGGGTGGGGTCGGCGGCCATCCAGCTCGGCGTCATCGCCGGCGCCCGCGTCATCGCGACCGCTGGAGGGCCCGCCAAGGTCCAGCTCTGCAAGGAACTCGGCGCTGACGTCGCCATCGACTATCGCGATCTCGACATGCGCGGCTTGATCGCCGCCGTCCAGGAGGCGACCGGCGGACGCGGGGTCGACGTCGTCTACGACTCGGTCGGCGGCGACGTGCTGCATGCCTCTCGGCGCGTGATGGCCCGTGAAGGACGCCTGCTGATCGTGGGATTCGCGAGCGGGGAGCTGGCCGATACGCCCACCAACCATGCGCTGTACCGCAATTACGACGTCGTAGGCGTGTACTTCGGCGGCTACAGCGCACCGGAAGACGCGGGATGGCGCCGCGACATGTGGGAGGAGCTGCTCGACCACGCCCGTGAGGGCCGGATCAGGCCGGTCATCGACCGTGAGCTGACGCTCGACGGTGACATTCCCGGGGCGCTGACCGACCTGGCCGAGCGTCGAACCGTCGGCAAGGTCGTGATCCAGGTCACCAATCCCGTCCGCACGCCGACCGCTAGCCCATAGGCTCTGACGCCATGAGCCTGACGTTGAAGCGCGGCACCTCATGGTGGGAGACCTACGCCCGGTGTGTGGAGGTGGCCCCCGAAGCGTTCGACCCCGACCGCCTGCGCAACCTGCTGCATGGCGAGTGGCGACGCGTGGGGACGCCGGGAGACCATGTCACGCCGATCGACGGCACCCCGATTCCCGGGCCGCCCCGGATCGACTTCGACACCGCGGTAGAGGCCGTCGCCACCGCCTGCCAGGAACATCAGGACTGGGCGAAGGTCAGCCTGGAAGAGCGCCAGCTCCGCGTGACCGAGGCCGTCGACGCGCTCACCGCGCACCGCGACCTGCTGGCCCTGCTGCTGGTGTGGGAGATCGGCAAGCCGTGGCGGCTCGCCTGCGCCGACGTCGACCGCGCCCTGGACGGCGTGCGCTGGTACGTCGGCGAGATCGAGCGTCAGCTCACCGGCCGTGAGGGGCGCCTGCGCACCCCGCTGCCGGGGCCGGTGTCGAACATCGCGAGCTGGAACTACCCGATGAGCGTGCAGGTGCACGCCGAGCTCGTGCAGGCACTCGCAGGCAATGCCGTCGTCGCGAAAACCCCGAGCCAGGGCGGCTTTCACTGCCTGACCCTTGCGCACGCGCTGATGCGGCGGTGCGGGCTGCCGGTGACGCTGGTGTCGGGGCAGGGCGCCTCGCTCGGCGAGGCGCTGATCCGCAGCGAGGGTCTCGGCGCGCTGGCCTTTGTCGGCGGGCGGTCGAACGGGCGCAAGGCGGCGGTGGCGCTCGCCGACACCGGCCGCCGCCACTTTCTCGAGCAGGAGGGCCTGAACACCTGGGGCGTCTGGGATTTCAGCGACTGGGACCAGCTGGCAGCGCACCTGCGCAAGGGATTCGAGTACGCCAAGCAGCGCTGCACCGCCTACCCGCGCTACGTCGTGCAGCGCCGGCTCATGCCGGCGTTCCTGGAGATGTACCTGCCGGTGGTCAACGCCATCAGGTTCGGCCATCCGCTGGCGGTGGCCAATCCCGACGACGCGATGCCCGAACTCGACTTCGGCCCGGTCATCCACGCCACGAAAGCGAGTGACCTCACCGACGCCTACAACGAGGCCCTGCGCGGCCACGGGATCCCGATCTATCACGGGCGCGTCAGCGACGGCGTCTTCCTCGACGGCCAGGACACGTCCGCCTATGCCGCCCCCGCCTGCGTGCTCCAACCGCCCGCGTCGTGGTCGCTGCACCATGCCGAGCCCTTCGGGCCACTGGATTCCATCGTGGTCGTCGACACCGAGTCCGAGCTGCTCGCCGCCATGAACGCCAGCAACGGTTCGCTCGTCGGCAGCATCGCGACCGACGACCCGGACTTCGGCGCCCGCATCGCCGAGCAGCTGCTGGCCTTCAAGGTTGGCGTCAACAAGCCGCGCAGCCGGGGAGACCGTGAAGAGGTCTTCGGCGGCATGGGCGAGTCCTGGAAGGGCGCGTTCGTCGGTGGCGACCTACTGGTACAGGCCGTGACGATGGGCCCGCAGGGTGACAAGGAGCGCCTGCACGGGAACTTCCCGGGGTACTCGAGCTACCCGGGCCGCGGCTGACCTCACCGGGAGGTCGGCTCAGGGCTCGAGCACGACCTTGATCGAGCCGGACGACCGGTCTGCTGCGATGGCGAATGCCTGCGGTGCCTCGTCGAGCGGGAAGCGGTGCGTGATCATCGCTTCGGCGACTTCGGGCATCGCCGCGAGCAGGCGGGCCGACTCCTGCATGTCGGTGGTGCCCCCGACCGGGTCTTTCGTGCTCGTGCCCGGTCCATGCATGTTGGCGGTCACGATCGTCGGCTCTCCCGAGGCGAAGAACATCGGGAACTCCACCGGCCCCCACTGGCTGGAGACGACCACCATCGTGCCCCCCGGGCGCAGCAGCTGCAGCGACCGGGCGATCGAGCTCGACGTTCCCGCCGCGTCGACGACGACGTCATATTCACTGTCCGCCCCGGCCGCGACGAAACCGGCCCCGATCGTTGCCACGGCGGCGCGTTGCGATTCGTGCCGCGCCTCGACGTCGACGGAGTTGCCGAAGAATCGGGCCACCGACACGGCTCCCAGCCCGATGCTCCCGGCTCCGACCACGGCGACCCGGTCAGTCGCCGACACCCCGGCGCGGCGGAATGCGTGGACCGAGCACGCAATCGGCTCCACGAGGCAGGCGTCGCGCGCGGCGAGACCGTCCGGCAGCGCGACGATGTTGCGGGGATCGACGAGGATCCGGTCGGCCATGCCGCCTTCGGGCCCGACCCCGTAGATGCGCGAGTTGCCGGTACGGCACTGCTGCGGCTCATGGGCCAGGCACCGGTCGCATTCGCCGCACGGCACGAGCGGCCACACCGTCACCGGAGTGCCGTCGTCGAGCTGACCGCCGATCTCGTGCCCGAGCGTGAAAGGCAGCGGACCCCACTCGAGCATGTGCAGGTCGGATCCGCAGATACCGGAAGCGACGACGTTCACGACCGTCAGACCGTCGCGCTCGCCTTCGGCCACCTCCTGCACCTCGATGCCAGAGGCGGTATTGCGTACTGCGCGCATGACGTTCACATCACGGCCTTTGCGTCGCGCAGGGCGCCGATCTGGTCGCCCATTCCGTACTCGGTGAGGATCTCGTCGGTGTGCTCGCCGAGCCCGGGTGCCGGGCCGCCGAGCGCGGCCGGGGTCGCGCCGAAGCGGGCCGGATGGCGTGGCAGTCGTACCCGTCCGGCGATGGGATGGGCGGACTCCTCGAACAGCCCGATGGCCACCGCATGCGGATCTCGGGTGAGCTCGTCAGCGGTCAGGATCATCGCGAAGGGAACGCGTTCGCGCTCGAAGTTCGCGGTCGCCTCCTCGGTCGACATGTTGGCCGCCATCGCGTAACACATGTCCATGATCGGGGTGACCAGATCGCGGTGCTTCACGCGCTCGGAGATGGTTGCGATGCGGGGATCGTCGTAGCCGGAAACCCCGAGGGCGCGGCACATTCCGGCGAAGTCGTGATCGGACGTCGGGGTGGTGATCCCCCAGCCGTCGGTGAAGCGCATCGGCCGGAAGCCCGCGACGAAGCTCGAGTTCATCGAGTGGTCGGAGTCGAGGAGCACCTCGTTCGCGGCCGCGTCCGCCCACAGGAACGACACGACCGCATCGGTCATCGACAGCTCGACATGCTGGCCGCCGAGGCCGCGCTCACGGCCGAGCAGCGCCGAGGCGATCGCCTGGCTCGCGTACATGGCGGTGATCTTGTCGGCCGCGGTTTGCCGCAGGAACACCGGAACCTCGTCGTACGGATCGGCCTGATTCATCGCGAGCCCGCCGTAGGCCTGGATGACGGTGTCGTAGGCGCTGCGGTCGCGGTAGGGCCCGCTGCTGCCGAAGCCGGACAGCGAGACGTAGACCACGTCGGGGTTGTCGGCCCGCACGTCGTCGTAGCCGAGCCCGAGCTTGTCCATCACGCCCGGCCGGTAGTTCTGCAGGAAAACGTCGCATTCGGCGGCCAGCCGGCGCACGACCGCGACCCCTTCGGGCTTGGACAGATCGGCGACGATGGAGCGCTTGCCGCGATTGCACACCAGATACAGCGAGCTCATGCCGTTCACCGCGACGCCCACCCAGCGGGCGATGTCGCCGATGCCGGGCCGTTCCACCTTGATGACGTCGGCGCCTTGATCGGCCATCAGCGCCGCGGCATACGGACCGGTCAGCGCGATGGACAGGTCGAGCACCCGGATCCCGCTCATCGGCCTTGCGGCCCCGTTGATCCCGGCGCTCATTCCACGAACTCCTTCTGGGTACGGGGCCGGCCGAGTGGACCGCTGTAGGCCAGACCGTAGCCGGGCATCGCGGCGAACTCCGGCAGCTTGACGCTCGCCCGCGCGGACAGCCACGAGTCGATGAGCGCGTCTTCGGCCGTGTAGTCGAACGGATCGGTCAGCACCATCTCCTCGGTGCCGCCGGGCAGCGGGCGGTTCTCGTAGAGCCAGAGCGCCGTTCGCTTCGTGGCTTCGCGCGCCGGAACGACGTCGCGAAATCCGAGCTGGTGATGCAGCAGTGACATGTCCAGCACGCGGTGTGTGGGAAGGGGCTGGGCGAGCAGCGGCCAGGCGGGGACGGCAAGGTCGTAGGGCATGGAGATCAGCTCGAGCTCGGCTCCGAGTGCCGACGCGCACAGCTCGATCATCTGGCGGACCGTCAGCACTTCCTCGTCGCCGATGTTGAAGATGGTGCCGGCCGAGCGCTCGGGATGCTCGATCGCGAGCAGCACGGCGGCAGCCGCGTTCTCCGTGTAGCCCTGGTGATGCAGCGTCAGGCCCTCGTCGGCGATGATCATGCGGTTGCGCCCGTCGATGATGCGCCGCACCACGAGCCATTCCCGGGGAACCGGCTGGTGCGGCCCGTAGAGGTACGGGTACCGGAAGTGGGCGGCTCGCGGATGGGCGGCAAAGACGGCTTCCTCGGTGCGGACTATGCGGTAACCCTTCGAGTCCTCGTCCGGGTCGGCGACGAGCTCGGCGTCCTCCCGGCGGGGTACCGGAAGGCCGGCCGGGTCGTACAGCCACGGGTTGGTCCAGCCTCGATACGCCGGCACCCCGCCCACCGAGACGAAGTGCGCGCAGCTGCCGGACGTCAGCGCGGCGATGCGCCGCAGCCGCCCGTACATCGCGACGACCACGTCCCAGGTCGTGCCGTGCAGCGCCGGGGCGAGTGACTGCTCGTCGTAGGGGTCGGCGTGCAGGTGGGTGACAGCCGGGGGAGTGTCGGGGTGCTCATGGAGCCCGCGGTGCAGGATCGTCACGTCGTGGCCGTGTGCGACCAGACCCTTGACGATCGGCAGTCCGGTCGGCCCGGTGCCCCCGATGACGAGAATCCTCACGGGCTGAGGTTCTATCACCCGCGGCTGTTTCCTCCGCGCGCCGTCATGGGACAACGGTGACGGGCCAGCGTGCTGCGCGCACCAGATGGAGCGCGAGCGAGCCCACGAAGCGGTGCCCGGCCTGGGTCGACGCCCCGACGATGACGGCGTCCGCGCGCAGTTCATCCGCGAGCGCCACGATCTCGTTGAACGGCGCTCCCTCGCGTTCGTAGAACACCGAGTCCACGCCGAGATGGCGGGACTGCTCCTCGATCGTCTTCTTCAGGTCGTCCGCGGTCATCCGGTTCGCCTCCGCCACCGCGGGGACGGCCCCCGGCACCGACCGCGCGAAACCGCCGACCGTGTGCACGAAGACGAGAGCGAGCTTCGAGCCCTGCCGGCGGGCCAGGCCGGCGGCGTACGCACCCGCGCGCAGCGATGTCTCGGACCCGTCGATGGCGGCGATGATCAGCGACGGACCATCGGTGCCCAACTCGAACACTCCCTGAACATAGGCCACCGGCCTGCACTGCGGCTTGGAGCCCGAGTCCGGCTCGCGGTTCGGTGATCAGCCGTACGGTCAGGCTGTGGACATGCGCCGGGCCTCGGGCAGCGATGGGTCGCGGGAGGGCTCCGCTCCCGACGCCGTGGTGATCGGTGCGGGCCACAACGGTCTCGTCGCCGCAAACCTGCTCGCCGACGCCGGCTGGGACGTCGTCGTCTGCGAGGCGACGCCGCATGCCGGGGGAGCCGTGCGCTCGGCCGAGGTGACCGCGCCCGGCTACCTGTCCGACCTGTTCTCCGCCTTCTACCCGCTGACGGCGGCTTCGCCCGTGCTGCAAAGCCTCGACCTCGGCGCCTACGGGCTGCGCTGGTGCCATGCGCCTGCAGTGCTCGCCCACGTCTTCCCCGATGACCGGTGCGCGGTGCTTTCGCGTGACCGCGGCCGCACCGCCGAATCGGTCGCCGAGTTCGACGCTGCTGACGCGCAGGCGTGGGCGGCCGTGTGCGATCAATGGGACGGGATCGAAGATCTCGTGCTCGACGCGCTCTTCCGGCCGTTCCCACCCGTGATGCCGGGCCAGCGGCTGGTGCGCAGGCTGGGGCTCGGCGCGGCGCTGCGGCTGGCTCGGCTGGCGATCCTGCCGGTGCGCCGGTTCGGCGAGGAAGCGTTCCGCGGTGAGGGCGCACCGATGCTGTTTGCGGGCAATGCGCTGCACGCCGATCTGTCTCCGGACGCGGCCGGAAGCGCGGTCTACGGCTGGCTGCTGACCATGCTCGGGCAAAGCTACGGGTATCCCGTGCCGGAAGGGGGTGCCGGCCGCCTCGTCGACGCCTTGGTTGCCCGCCTGGAGGCCAGGGGAGGGCAGGTCCGGCTGGACAGCCCGGTGCGCGAGGTGCGGGTGGCGAGCGGCACGGCAACGGGAGTGGTGCTCGATTCGGGTGAGGTGGTCAGTGCCCGCCGGGCGGTGCTTGCCGACGTGCCCGCGCCGCAGCTGTTCCGCGACCTCGTCGGCGACGCCCACCTGCCGCCGCGGCTCGTGGCGGATCTGGCGAACTTCCAGTGGGACGCGGCGACGCTGAAGATCGACTGGGCGCTCTCCGAACCGGTGCCGTGGACCGCCGGGGGTGCGCGCGGTGCCGGCACCGTTCACATGGGCGTCGACATGGACGGGCTCTCGGAGTACGCCACCGCGCTGTCGATGCGACGTGACCCGCAGCGCCCGTTCGTCCTCGTCGGCCAGATGACGACCAGTGATCCGCGCCGCTCACCGCCGGGCACGGAATCGGCCTGGGCCTACACCCATCTGCCGCAGGAGGCCGGGGACGATCCGGAGCGTGTCGCGCGTCAGGTCGAGCGGGTCATGGAGACGATCGAGCGGCACGCGCCAGGCTTCGGGCGGCTCGTCGTCGGCACGCACGTGCAGTCCCCTGCGATGCTGCAGGAGCACAACCCTGCGCTGGTCGGGGGAGCGATCAACGGCGGTACGGCGCAGCTGCATCAGCAGTTGGTGTTCCGTCCGGTGCCAGGCCTTGCCGGAGCCGCCACCGTGATCGACCGGCTCTTCCTCGCGGGTTCGTCCGCCCATCCGGGCGGCGGGGTGCATGGGGGTCCGGGCTCGAACGCGGCGCGCGCGGCCCTTATTCGTTCCGGAGTCCTCGGCGGGGTGCGGCGCAGCGTAACGGCTCAGCTGCTCAAGCGGATTTACGCCTAAGGGGGCTTCAGCGGCGGTCAGCGGGTTCGGTGAGCCGCGCTCGCCTGAAGGAGCGCCTCGGCGCTGCGAATCAATGAGGCCGCGGTCATCCGTCGGGCCAGGCGCTCGGTGAGCAGGTGGGCCGTGAGAGCGAGCACGACGCAGCCGGTGATGATGCCCAGGATGAGGACGGATGCCAGCGCGATCGACATCGGCGACTGCCTCCCTCCAGCCCGACGGCTTGCAACACGAGGAGCTTTCCCTTATAGATTCGGCGCTTTGCGGTACCACATTGCAGTGATCTTCAGCCTGGTCGGCGGGGCCTTGGACTGAACATTCGGGACCTTGGGCCACGCACCTTGTTGCGGGTGAGGAGTCATTGCTCACAGGGATGGGAGACAGTGGGCGCATGGTCCTCGCCATCACCGAGCCCGAGGACGGCTCGAATTCGCACAACCTCGCCACACTCTCGGCCTGCCGCGCTCCTACTAGCCCGGACCGCCTTCGATCAGGCGGGAGAGGGCGACGGCCAGCCGGCGGCAGTCGCCTGGCAGATCGGACGCCTGGCGGGTGATCTCTGCCGGCGAGGTCTGGACATAGATCAGGTGCGACACCGCAAGGCCGCGCAGCGCGTGGAACACGAGCGACATGGTTTGCTCGTCCGCCGCCGGGCCGATCGCGAGCCGGATCAGCTCGTTCAGTTGCGCCGAGAGCCGCCGGTTGACGTCGATGAGCGCGGCGGCCGTCCCGGCGGAGGTCTGCGGGTTGTGGGCCAGGTTCAGCACGATCTGCAGCGCCGCCAGGTAGCGCGGCCGCCCGTACTGGCGGAACAGCAGTTCGCCGAGCCGTTCCAGCCGTTCGGCGGTGCTGCCGCTACTGAGGTCGGCCGTCGCCAGCAAGTGCTCGAACTCGCGGTCGGACACCTCGAGGGCGGCCAGCATCAGCCGCTCCCGGGTGCCGAAGTAGTACTGGATGGCACCCCAGGTCATGCCGGCCCGCCGAGCGATCTCGTTGCTGCTCGCCCGGTAGAAGCCGCGCTCGAGGATGCAGTCGAGCGCCGCCTCGAGGATGCGCTGGTGAGTGCTGTCGGGCGCTGGAGACTCTGGAGTCACAGCGCACGGCGGGGAAACGGCCGATGTCATGGGCGGTTTCAGCAGCGGCCGAGGATGAGGGCACTGCGGCCGGACGCCGACAGCACATGGTCGACCGCGCCGAGCTGATTGGCAGCCGTACCCCGGAGCTGGCGAACGGCTTCCAGAATGCTGTTCAGCCCGTGGATGTAAGCCTCGCCGAGCAGGCCGCCGTGGGTGTTCACCGGCAGCTTGCCTTTGAGGCCGATGTTGCCCTCGGCGATGAAATCGCGGGCCTCGCCGTGCCCGCAGAAACCGAATGATTCCAGCTGCATGAAGACGACCGGGCTGAAGTTCTCGTACAGCATCGCGGCATCGATGTCGTCTGGCGTCAGACCCGAGTCCCGGTAGAGCTGGCGCCCGGTGAGGCTGAACTCGGGGCTGCTGGAGACATCCGGGTGGTAGTAGTCGTAAATCATGGCGCTGCCGCCGACTTCTCCTTGCGCTGCAGCGAGAATGCGGGCGCCGCCGTGTGGGAGGTCGCGCGCCCGCTCCGGACTGGTCACGACGATCGCCACCCCGCCGTCGCTCTCCTGGCAGCAGTCCAGCAGGCGCAGCACGGGCTCGACGATCCACCGCGAATTCTGGTGGTCCTCGAGGGTGATCGGCCGGTCGTAGAACCAGGCGTCGGGGTTGGTGGCCGCGTGCTGGCGGGCGACCACGCTGTAGAGACCGAGGTCTTCGTTCGTCACCCCGTAGCGGTGCATGTAGTGCTGGAACGTCAGCGAATACGCCTGTGCCGGGGTGCGCACGCCGAACGGCGCCGAGTAGTTCTCCGCCTTGGAGCGAAGGCCGGCTGCCGGCATCCCGAAGCGCCGGCCGGAACGTTCGTTGAAGGCGCGGTAGACCAGCACCGCCTTGCTCATGCCACTGGCCACCGCCATCGCGGCGTGCATCACGGTGGCACACGCGCCGGCTCCGCCGTTCGTGGTACGCGAGAAGTAGTTGAGCTCGCGGACACCGAGGCAGTTCATCAGCTCGAGCTCGTCGTTGGAGTCGAGCGTGAAGGTCACCATCCCGTCGATGTCGGCGGGGGACAGGCCCGCATCGAGGATGGCGGCCAGCGACGCCTCCGCTGCGAGTTGCAGCTCCGAGCGCCCGGAATTCTTCGAGTACTCGGTGTGACCGATGCCGGCGATGGCGGCCTTTGCGGAGACGGCGGGGTCCATCAGGCGTCCTGTCCGGCTCGCAGCGGGCGTCCTTGCGGAAGGATGACCCCGTCGCCGACGTCGTGCATGAAGATCTCGATGCGTGCGTCGTTCACGGATTCGCCGATCGGGAAGCCGTGCAGGTTGACGACGAGCCGCGCGCCTTCGGTCGTCTCGACGAGCGCGATCAGCTGCTCCTCGCCTTCGGGCACTGGTGGATGGCGCGGGATGATCCAGCTGATCACCGTCGCCCGGCAGTCGGACGGGAAGGCTTCCCATTCGAGCGAATGGCAGGTGCTGCACATCGGCCGCGGGGGGTGGCGCATGGTCTGGCATTGCGTGCACCGCTGCAGCAGGAGCTGCCCCGCGGCGATCCCGTCCCAGTAGTGACGGTCGTCGGTGGTCGGTTGGGGTGCGAGGACGGGGTTCACCGGCGTAAGCATTGCGGTCACTATGCTCGCCGTCAAGCCACTCGCAGTCGTTGTGCGCGGGGTATCCCCGAGCACTGTCACGTGCTAGCTTGCACTACACCTAGTGCCCACTATGTTTTCGCCGCGGGAGATGCCGATGACCGCCACCCGACCCGAGCGCCTGATCTCCGCCGATTCGCACGTGCAGGTGACGCATGAGCAGATCAAGGCCAACCTCGATCCACGGTTCCATGCCGCCTACGACGACGCCGTGGCCGCCTTCACCCAGCGGATGGCGCGCGGCGCGGGTGCAGCCAACAAGGCAGGCGCGGCGATGCGGGCGGCGGACGCCAACTCGGCGTTCAACGATCCGGGCTATGGCGATCCGGTCGCTCGGCTGGCGGCGATGGACGCCGACGGGGTCGAGGCGGAGGTCCTCTACTCGGAGGTGAGCGCCTTCCGGTATCTCGCCGACATGAAGGAGGGCCAGAGCGAGTCGGTGCGGGCGTTCAACGACGTGCTGTCGGCCTTCGCAGCGCCCGACCCGAAGCGGCTGATCGTCTCCTACCAGGTGCCGATCCACGACATCGACCTCGCGATCGCCGAGGTGCGCCGGGTCGTCGCGCTCGACGCGAAGTCCCTTCAGCTTCCAGTCTTTCCGAGCGAGTTCGGGCTGCCGGAATACTTCGACGAGCGCTACGAGCCGCTCTTCGAGCTGATCCAGGAGACGGGCCTGCCGATCTGCTGCCACATCGGGCTGAACACCAACCTCGACGATCTCATGCGCCGCGACCCGACACCCAACAAGGGCGTCATGGTGCCGGTGACGGGCCTGCTGACGGCCGAGGCGTTCGGCATGTGGATCATGGGCGGCGTCTTCGAGAAGTTCCCGCGTTTGAAGGTGGTCTTCGTCGAGCCGGGCCTGGCGTGGGTGGCCTGGTGGCTGCACATCGTCGACGACATGATGACCCGCCAGGGCTACCAGTTCCCGGCCATCAGCCGGCTGCCGAGCAGCTACTTCAAGAGCAACGTCTACCTCACGTTCATCGAGGAACGCATCGCGCTCGAGCGGCTGCGTGACCTCATCGGTGTCGAGAACATCATGTGGTCCAGCGACTTTCCGCACCCGGTGACGAGCTGGCCCAATTCCCGCAAGATCGTCGAAGAGCAGCTCCAGGGCGTGCCGGCCGACGAGCGCGAGCTCATCGTCTGCGGCAACGCCACACGTGTCTGGAACCTCTAGCTCAGCCGCCGTTGATGGTGGCGTCGAGGTCGATCCTCGGGTGCCCGGCCGTCGCCAGGTTGACCAGCTTCACGGCGTGGGTGTCCGTGCCGGGAAGCAGCGTCTGGTAGACGATCGTGCCGTTGACGTTGGCTCCGGCCTTGTAGGTGTTGATGGTCGCCTTCCACACGCCGTCGATGTACAGCGCGGCTGATCCGCGGCTGGGACCCTTGGGCATGATCAACGCCAGCCGTACTCCGCTCGCGTCGAGCGGCTTGGCCGTGCGGAAGCTGACGGCGGCGTTCCTGGTGGACGTCCAGTGCGAGGTTCCGCCGGGGAAGCACGTGCAGTTGGCGACCTTCCAGCCCGTGGAGTAGGTCATCGCCGAGTCCTTGTCGTCACCCGGCTGGAGCACGACGTGCACCGGGTTGCCGGCCACCTGGACGCCGCGGCAGTCCGTGACGCGAATGACGGCGCTGTACCCACCGCGCAGGAAGTCGAGCCAGTAGCCGTCCCCGCCGCTGTAGGAGCGCGCAGTGTTGCTCGGGATCGGGTCGGTCGCGGTGGCGTACCCGAGGATCGGGTCGGTATCACCGCCGAGCGTGTCGTAGTCCTGATACGTGATGGATTGCCCGCACACCCCGGCCGGCGCCGTCACGGTCCAGTGCAGGGTGAAGGCGGCATCCCAGGTGCTCGGGTACGACGTCGCATCACCGTCGGGTGCGATCGACGTGAACGTCGGCTGCGTCAGCTTGACCGTGGGCGTTCCCGGTGCCGCCTGAGCTGCCTGAGCTGCCTGGGCTGCCTGGGCTCCGGACAGCCCCACGCCGGCGAGTGCCAGGGCGGCCACGATCGACGTCGTTTGGATTTTCAGCAGACTCGTGGCCCGGTTACGCATGATTCTCTCCGAAAAGTCGAGCAGATGGCCCCCGGAAACACTTCCTGGATAAACCCCTTACTGGCGTGTTTCGTGATGCAGCCGAACGGGTGACGCAGCCGACAGTTCAGTCCGTCGTGCGCCGCAGAGTGACGGCGGCCAGCGCGACGGCGACGGCCACGCAGAAGGCGATGACGATCGTGTCACGGGCGTAGGCGAAGTCCAGGTCGCTTTGCGCCGCTGCGCGTTTCAGGGCCTCGACCGCGTACGACAACGGCATCACGTCCGACAGCCAGCGCAGCACCGTCGCCATCTGGTCGCGGGCCCGGAAAAGCCCGCAGAGAAATAGTTGCGGGAAGACCACCAGCGGCAGGAACTGCACAGCCTGGAATTCGGTATGGGCAAACGCGCTCGCGAAAAGTCCGAGCCCGACACCCAGCAATGCATCCAGCAGCGTTACCAGCAGCACGCCGGGGAAATTGCCTTTCACGTCGAGCCCGAGCGCGGTCGACACCCCGACCACGACGAGCACTTGCACGATGGCGACGGCGCTGAAGGCGAGCGCGTAGCCGGCGAGCAGGTCCAGCTTGGCGAGCGGGGTGGTCAGCAGGCGTTCCAGCGTGCCGAGGGTGCGCTCGCGCAAGGTGGTGATCGAGGTGACCACGAACATCAGCGTGAACGGGAAGATGCCGAGCAGCGACGGCGCCAGGATGTTGAACTCGCGCTTGGAGTCGAACACGTAGCGCAGCAGCACCATCAGCATCGACGGCACGACGATCATCAAGGCGACCGTCCGCGGATCGTGCTTCAACTGGCGCAGCACGCGCCCCGCCGTGGCGAGCGTCCGGGACAGCTTCATCTCGGCGCCCCTTCCTCGCGTAGCAAATGCAAGAACGCGCTGTCCAGGTCGGTGGTGCCGGTGCGTTCCTTCAACCGCGCCGGGGTTTCATGCGCCAGCACGTGACCCTCGCGCATCAGGACGAGCGTGTCGCAGCGTTCCGCCTCGTCCATCACGTGGCTGGAGACGAGCAGCGTCAGTCCGTCTCTGGCCAGCCGGGCAAAGAGGTCCCACAGCTGCTCGCGCAGCACCGGATCGAGACCCACCGTCGGCTCGTCGAGCACCAGCAGCCGAGGGGTGCCGAGCAGCGCGACGGCGAGGCTGACCCGTGAGCGCTCACCGCCGGACAGGTTGCCGGTGAGATCGCCTGCGTGCCGGGAGAGGTCGACGGCATCGATGACGCGGGCGACGTCTGCCGACGGGGCGCCCAGGGCCGCGGCGAAGTAGCGAATGTTCTCCCGAACGGTCAGGTCGAGATAGACCGACGCGCCCTGCGACGCGTACCCCACCTGGGTACGAAGGGCCGGATCGCCGGCGGGCCGGCCGAGGACCTGCAGCGAACCGCCGCGGATCCGCTGGACGCCGATGGCCGTGCGCATGAGTGTCGTCTTCCCGCAGCCGCTCGGCCCGAGCAGGCCCGTCACGGTCGCTGCCGGCACCTCGAACGTGAGGTCATCGAGCACCACCCGCTTGCCGCGAGCCACGACAAGGTCGCGCGCCACCACGGCTGCATCGCTCATGGCGCGCTCCTGACATGATGTGCGGTGACATGACTGACAAGGGATCTTTTCGCTGGCATGACGGCATCAGCCCGCAGGAGCGTCGCACACTGCTGGGCCTTCCGGATGGACAGACGGTCTGGTTCACCGGCCTGTCGGGGTCGGGAAAGTCGTCGGTGGCCGTAGCGGTCGAGCGGATGCTGCTGGAAGCGGGACGGCCGGCCATCATCCTCGACGGCGACAACCTGCGGCACGGTTTGAACCGCGACCTGGGGCTCACCGCGGAAGACCGGGCCGAGAACGTGCGGCGCGTCGGTGAGGTGGCCAAGCTCTTCGCCGGTGTCGGCTGGGTGGTGCTGGTACCGGTGATCAGCCCGTACGTGGCCGACCGCGACAAGGTCCGGGCAAGCCATGAAGAAGGAGCGCTCCGGTTCTGCGAGATCTACGTCGACACCCCGCTCGAGGTCTGCCAGTCCCGTGATCCCAAGGGTTTGTACGCCAAGGCCGCGGCCGGCGAGCTCAAGGGAATGACCGGGATCGACGCGCCGTACGAGGCACCGCCGCGCCCGGAGCTCCACCTCGACGGCACCGACGCTCTGGACTCGCTCGTCGCTCGGGTGATGGCGCTGATCGACGCGGGCGAGGCGTAAGGGAGAGTGTCAGGGTGACCGCCACGTACATGCCTGATCAGGCTCAGGTTTCGGACGAGTCGCCGGAGGCCATGTTCGCGTGGCTCGAAGAGCGCGGCCTCGGCGACGGGCTGCCCGTCGTCCCGCCGACATCGGCGCGGGTCGAGGCGATGCTCGAGTACGCGACCGGCGATCCCGATGAGGTGCTTTTCACCCTTCAACCGCGGGCGGGTGCCCTGACCCGGCGGGTCGCCGCCATCAACGCGGTCATGGCCGGCTGCCCGCCGGCGACGTTCCCGGTCGTGCTCACCGCGCTGCGGGCGCTCGCTGCGCCGGAGATGAACCTGCGCGGCGTGAACGCCACGACGCATCTCGTGGCGCCGCTGATCCTGGTGCACGGCGACGCCGTCGCCGAGGGCGGATTCACCGGTGGCGTCGGGTGTTTCGGGCCGGGCAACCGGGCCAACGCCACGGTCGGCCGAGCCGTGCGGCTCACCATGCTCCATGTCGCGGGCGCCAAGCCGGGCTTCGGTGATGCGGCGACCCACGGCCAGCCGGCGAAGTACACGTTCTGCGGCGCCGAGAACCTCGCCGAGTCGCCGTGGGGGAGTTACGCGCGCAGCCGCGGCGTGACCGCCCGCAGCGCGGTGACGGTGCATTGCGGCGAGGGCCCGCACAACGTGCACGACGCCGAGGCGGCCGGCGAGCCGCAGCTGATCCTGGACAAGATCGCGTCAGCGATGACCTCGCTCGGCATGAACAACGCCCCGATCAGCCAGGGCGAGTTCTTCATCATCCTCGGGCCGGAACACGCGGCGAGCATGGCGCAGCGGGCGATGTCGCGCGACGACGTCTCCTCGTACCTGTTCGACCGGGCCCGCATGCCCGCTTCGGTTTTCCGCCACCATTTCGAAGAGCTTGCGTGGGCCCGGTGGATGAAGACGGTCCCGGACGACCACATGCTCCCGATGACGGGCGAGCCGGGCAACATCAAGGTCGTGGTGGCCGGTGGACCGGGCAAGCACTCGCTCGTGATTCCGTCGTGGGGCATGACCCGCAGCGTCACCTTGCCAGTGGAGGGCTGATCTTTGATGAGCACTGCGATGACGACGATCTACTTGCCTGAGTCCGAGCCGCGGCCCGAGGTCTCCAAACTGGCTCCTTCGCCCGGTTCGCTCAAGGGTCTACGAATCGGCGCCCTCGACAACGGCAAGCCCAACGCAGGCTTCGTTCTGGCCTACGCCGCCGAACGCTTGGCCGCCGAGACCGGCGCGGAGGTCACGCTCGTCACCAAGAAGGGCCCATTCGGAATGTCGGCCAATGCGGCGATTCCGATGGCCCGCGACATCTTCAGCCGGCTGCTCGAGGAGACCGACGTCGTACTGACCGGCATGGCTGACTGCGGAAGCTGCACCGCCTACTCGGTGTCGGACGCGATCGAGCTGGAGAAGGCCGGCAAGCCCGCGGTCGTCGTCACCACAACCAAGTTCGAGCCGATCGCCGTGACGCTTTCATCGAGCTTCGGCCTCGCCGACACCCGCAAGCTGGTGCTGCCGCATCCGGTGGGCGGCACCGATGAGCCGACCCTGCGCGAATGGGTCGATGACGCCACCGACCGCATCGTCTCGCTGCTCACCACCGGCGCATGAGCATCGCCATTGACCTCTCGGGTCAGGGCGCGCTCGTCACCGGGTCCGGCGCCGGCATCGGTCGGGAGATCGCCCGCTGGCTCGGCCGGGCCGGGGCCTCGGTCGTCGTCCATGACATCCGGCGCGAGAAGGCCGAAGCGGTCGTCAAGGAGATCGAATCCGAGGGCGGCCAGGCGCAAGCCGTCATCGCTGACGCGCGTGATGACGACGCGCTCGTCGCGATGGTCGAGGAGGCGGCAGCGCTGTTCGGCCGGCTCGATGTCGCGGTCAACAACGTCGGAAATTATGCGAGCCAGACGCCGGGACCGTTCGAGACGCTCGACGGCGCGCACTGGCGTGACATCGTCAACCAGAACCTCATCGTCACGGCGCTTTCCGGGGCTGCCGAGGCGCGCGTCATGCTCGCCGGGGGCCGCCCCGGGCTGATCGTGAACATCACGTCCGGTGAGACGACCCGGCCGTCGCCGCGCATGGCTGCCTACGGTGCGTCGAAGGCCGCCATCAACCACATGACGCAGACGATGGCCGTCGAGTTCGGTCCGCGCGGGATCCGGGTGCTGGCGATCGCTCCCGGGACGACGCTCACCGAGACGGTGGCGCCGGTGTTCAACCATGAGCACATGGCCGCGCTGGTCGCGTCGACCCCGCTGCGGCGCATGACCGAGCACGACGAGCTGGCCCGGATGGTGGTGTGGCTCGCCAGCGATCTCGCTCGATGCGTGACGGGTCAGGTGATCCTGGCCGACGCGGGCGCGTTCCTGTCGCGCAATCGCCCGCAGAACACGATGGGCGCTAAGCCTTCCAGCTAGCAGCCTGGGCGCTGACGAGGCTGACCAGATCGCCCTGATCGATGTTGAAGTCCAGCAGGTGCAGCCCCCAGGTGGGCCCGAGCGGCTGGACGAGGGAGACACGCTTACCGGGCACTCCGGGGTGCGGCTCGTCGATCTGCAGCCAGGAGGCGCCGCCGGTGTTCAGGCACGTTCCGGTGACCTGGCCGGGATACGCGACGAAGCCGGTGTCGTACTTGGGTAGCGTGCCGCGGTCCTGAGCGGCGAGGTTGGTGCCGATCCTGGCCGTCGGGAGGTAGGGATGCAGTGGCGCGGTGCCGCCGGTGAGCGCCGCCGGGTTGACGCACAGCACCTGCATTCCCGGAGCGGACTCCCCGCCGCCCACGCGCGCCGCGTGGCTCGCTCGTCCGAACAGGCTGCCGGCCGGCGGGGGAGAGCTGAACGAGCTGTAGGCGACGACGCAGTCATGCTGGGTTTGCGCGCGGCAAGCCGGAATGTTCTGCAGATCGCCGCCGACGTCTTTGCCTTGCGGCACCAGGAGATTGCCGCCGAGCGCGATGGCGGAGACGAGCTTGGCGCGCTCGGCCGGGCTCTTGTCGACCTCCGTCTTCAGGAGCGAGATGACCTGACCGGCGCCTTGCGAGTGGCCGAGCAGCACGACCCCGCGGCCGCCGTTGTAGTGGTCGAGGTAGTCGTGCCAGGCCGAGACGACGTCAGCCCTCGACTGGGCGATGACCGCCGCCGGGATCGGCTTGCCGTTGAGCTCCTGCTCGAGGCCGAAGAGCGTGACCTGCCGGTACGCGGGCACGAAGAGCCGGCACACCGACTGGAATCGCGCCACCTGGGAACGGGCCGTCGCGATCGACGCCGGCTCCGGGGCGAGTGGTTCTGCGACCGACGTGGCGGTGGAGACCGTCGGGTAGACGTAGAAGCAGTCGATCTTCGGGTTCTTGGCCGGGGTGAACGGCTCGAGTGAAATCTTGCCGTCGGGCTGGATGACGGTGGCGTCGAGGCCGCCCTCGCAAGGGTTGGCGGCCATCCCCGGTTTGCAGACCCAGACGGTCGGATGCGCGACGGGGAGCGTGAACGCAGGAGCCGGGCTGCTCGCCGGCGCCGAGGGTTTCGGCGTCGGCGCCAGGGCGGGTTTGGACGCGGAACTCGCGGAGCAGCCGGCGAGCGCGACGGCGAGCGCAGCTGCGCTCAAGGCAGCGAATCGCCTCATGCCCTCAGTAGACGTGAGCAACGTGTGATGCGGCAAACCCGGAGGGCTGTCGGAGCGGAACGTCCGCTGGCCGCGGAGAACAAGCGTTGCGTTGTACCAGGCGATCGAGACCCATTTTCTCGTTACAGGCAAAGCGCTGTCGCCACGCCCGATCGCTTGCATTCGGAACCCGTTGCCTCGGGACGTGGCGATCGCGACCGCGGGACGTGTTGAAGCGCGAGACAGGCGTGAGCCTTGATGCGCAGCGGAGCGCCGCTGAGCGCGCCCGGCAGCGGCGCATAGGCGCTCAGCGCGAGCCGGCGGCAGTAAATGCCGGGGTTCTGGCACCTGGATTTGCTGCCACCGGCGGACACCTTCGCCGGTGCCGGGTGCCCGAACATCAGCGGCAGTAAATACCGGGCCTCTGACCCCCGCATTTACTGCCACCGGCCCAACTCCGCCGCCCGTTACTGCGCGGGCAACACCCGGGAATCGTCGCTATTGGCAGGCTCTTTGCCACCGAGTCTGGGTTTGCCCTATGGGCGCGTCGCCACTTCCTGGAAGTGGCGGGTCGTGCGGCGCGTCGGCGATGAGATTGCCGCGCCGAGCGCCCATCCCGCCCTTACGGCACCCGCCAACGACATGTTCTGCCGAGGTCGACGGATCGGTGCGCAACCTCGATCAGGCGCTAGCGAGCTCTCCCGGGAAGGCGATCACGTCGACCAGCGCGCCGTTGCGCCAGACGGTGATCTCGATCCGCTTGCCGATCGCGTCAGCCACCATGAGCCGCTGCAGCTCGCCGCTGCTGGCCGCCGGGGTGCCGCCGACGGCGACGAGCAGGTCTCCGGCTTTGAGCCCGGCTTCGTCGGCGGGGCTGTTCGGGACGATCTGCGCGACGCGAAGCCCGCTCTTGCGTCCGGTGCGCGCCACGAGCGCCGGCGGTAGGGGTGCCTGGGCGCCGGCGATGCCGAGCCAGGCACGGCGTACCCGGCCGCTCGTCATCAGCGCGCCGATGATGCGCTGCGTGGTGTCGTTGACCGGTACGGCGAGCCCGAGTCCGACGCCGGCGACGGCGGTGTTGATGCCCACGACCCGCCCCCTGCTGTCGGCGAGCGCGCCGCCGCTGTTGCCCGGGTTGAGCGCGGCGTCCGTCTGCACGACGTCGTCGACGACCCGGCCGGAGCGCGTCGGGAGCGACCGTCCCAGCGCGCTGACGATTCCGGCGGTGACGCTTCCCGACAGGCCGAGCGGGCTGCCGAGGGCGACGACGAGCTGGCCGACCCGAAGCTGGGTGGCGTCTCCGAGCTGGACCGGCGGCGGGGTTCCGCCTCGGGCCCGCAGTACGGCAAGGTCGCTCAGTGGGTCGCTGCCGATGACGTCGAACGGCGAGCTCTCCCCGTCCGTGAACGCCGCCGTCCCGCAACTCGCACCCTCGACCACGTGCGCGCTGGTGAGCAGGTGCCCGTCCGGTGTGAGCACGACCGCGCTCCCGGCGCCCTCGCCGCGCCGCCCGCGCACGCGCAGGCTGGCCACGCTCGGCAGCACGCTCTCCGCGACCTCGACGACGATCCGCGAGTACGCGTCGAGCGCGCTCTCCTCCGCAGGCTCGGCCTCTGCCATGGCCAGCACAACTTCCCGGCGCCCGGATCCGTGCCCCGGTTCGCTGTCGGCTGAGCCGCTCTACTGAACCGGTGTTCATCTCAGGTGGTTTGTGATTCACTGCGCAGCGTCTGACAGCAAACGGAAGGGGAACCGGCACCGTGGCCGAGGAGCAGCAGCCGAAGTACGCCGAGCGGATGTTTCCCGCCCCGATCGATCACGGGATCGCGCGCGACGACCGGGCGGTGTCCACGGTCCAATCCGGCGTCGATACGGCCGAGCTCGGTTCGTGGCAGAACGAGCTCTGGTACCAGGGCGGTGGCCGGGTCGGGGAGAAGGCGGTCGAGTCGATCGTCATCTACCCGCCGACGCGCGGGATGACGACGCAGGGCGACCCGTTCGAGCCGGTGAAGATCGGGATCCTGGTCGACATGGACATCGGCCAGCTGCTGGCCGACTGGGTCGACTCGACCATCCTCGCCCTCGAGGACGCGCTCAACGAAGGCGTCTACGACCGCCCCGTCGAGATCATCACCGTTGACGCGCGCGGTCTGCCGCGGGAGAACTACCGGAAGGTCCGCGCCGGGTACCTGAAGCTGGTCGAGGAGGGCTGCGTCGTCATCGCCGGCCCGATGATCTCCGACAACGCGGTGAACCTGCGCGATCTGATCAACGAGACCGGCGTCGCGTGCCTGGCCTGGACCGGCGCGGTGCGCTACTTCGGCGAGTATTGCTTCACGGTCGCCAACGGTGACATCCCGTCGGAGTCGACGATGGGCGCCAACTGGTGCCGCCAGAACGGCTACCGGAAAGTCGGCTTCTTCTGGGAGCGCGGCTCGTCCGGCGAGGACTACGCGGGGTACTTCCGCGTCGCAGCCCAGAACGCGGGGGTCGAGATCCTGCGCGAGGTCTCGCTCGGCCCCAACCCGCGCGGCTTCCAGGAGAGCGTCGCCGCCATGCGTGACGCGGGCGCCGAGGCGATCGTCTACATGGGCTACGGCTACTCGACGTTCAACTTCGCCAAGGCGTTCAAGGCTCTTGACTGGGATCCGCCGCGCTTCATGGGTACGGCCTTCATGTTCTATTCGAACTCCAACGCGTGGGCCGAGGGGCTCGAAGGCTGGCACGGGGTCGACCAGCTCGGGGAGGACGGCACCAACCCCAACTACGAGGCGATGCTCGAGCGTTTCACCAAGCGCTTCGGCCGCACCTCGCGCAACGTCGTCGTCGCCCTGTCGTACGACACCGCCCGCGCGGCCATCCACGGCATTGCCAACGCGTCCATCGCCATCCCGGCGGAGGTCAAGCTCGGCCTCGAACGCATCAAGTGGATGCCGTGCACGAACGGCGGCCCGGCGACGTATCTGACGTTCGCCGCGTACGACCACCGCGGCTACAAGGGCGACTTCCTGACAGTCCGCGAGCTACGCGGTGGCGAGCTGCATTTCCGGGGCTACTACCGTCCCGAGTGGCCTTCCAACACCGACTCGCCGCTGCTCGGCGCCTGACCAGAATCGAGAAGACCATGGGCAAACTCGACGGCAAGGTTGCGTTCATCACCGGGGCGGCCCGAGGTCAGGGGCGCAGCCACGCGATCCGGCTGGCGCAAGAAGGCGCCGACATCATCGCGGTCGACATCTGCGAGACGTTCGGCAGCATGAACTACCCGCTGGCGACCCCCGAAGACCTGGCGCAGACGGTCAAGGAAGTCGAGGCCGAGGGCCGGCGGATCATCGCGCGCAAGGGCGACGTGCGCATCAAGTCCGACCTCGAGTCGCTGCTCGAGGACGGAGTGAAGGAGTTCGGGCACCTCGACATCGTCGTCGCCAATGCGGGCGTCACCGCCATGAAGGACCCGACCCTGCTGCAGAGCTTTGTCGACGGGGTCGACGTCGACCTGATCGGCGTGCTGCACACCGTCGGCGCTTCGCTGAAGTACCTGAAGGCGGGCGCCTCCGTCATCGTGACCGGCTCGACGGCCGGGATGATGAAGGGGCTGATGGACAACCCGGCGCTGGGCGGCGGCGGCTCCGGCTACGCCTGGTCGAAGCAGACCATCTTCCGCTACGTCGAGGTGTTCGCGCTCCAGCTGGCGCCGCACATGATCCGGCTCAACGGCATCCACCCGACCAACTGCGACACCCAGCTGCTGCACAACGAAGACGTCTACAAGGCGTTCCGCCCCGACATCCCGCACCCGACCCGTGAGGACGCCATGCTCGCGTTCCCGGCGATGCAGGCGATGCCGATCCCGTTCATCGACCCGATCGACATCAGCCACCTCGTCGCGTTCCTCGCCAGCGACGAGTCGCGCTACCTGACGGGCATGAACATCCGGGTCGATGCGGGCGCGATGCTCAAGGGCGAATCTGTCGTCTGATTCGTTCGCTCACAAGGCGAAAGGCCCCTTGCCCATCTGGTCCCGCACGGTGACGACGGGCGGATTGGTCAGCGTGCGGCGCTGCCAGTTCGCCCCGTCGACCACCAGCGTGTGACCGGAGATGAACCGGGCGTACGGCGAGGCCAGGAACGTGGCCGCCCAGCCGAGCTCGCGCAGCCGGCCGACCCGCAGCGCCGGCTGGCACACGTCCTTGTCGCTGGTACGCGAGAGGTTGCCCTTGATGTCGGCGGTCATGTCCTCGTGCGGGAAGAGGCCCGGCACGAGACCGTTGACCTGGATGCCGTAAGGACCCCACTCGACCGCGAGGGTCTCCACCATGTTCTTCACGCCCGCCTTCGCAGCAGCCGAGTGAGCGAAGCCGGGGCCGCCGGTCCAGGCATAGGACGCGCCGACGTTCACGATCGATCCTGGCGTGCCGGCGCCGAGGTGGCGGCGGGCGAATTCGCGGGCGCAGAAGAAGGTTCCGTTGAGCGTGATGTCGACGACCGTGCGCCAGGCGTTGGGTGACATGTCCTCGGCGGGCACCGGGAAGTTGGCGGCCGCGTTGTTGATGAGGATTCCGGGAAGTCCGAAAGCCTCCTGCGCTGTGTCGAAGGCCGCGGCGATCTGCTCCGGGTCGCGGATGTCGCAGCCGACCGTGAGGACCTTGCCGCCGATGGCCTCGATCGCCGCCTGCCCGTCGGCAAGGTGCTCGGGCTTGCGGCTCGCGATGACGATGGATGCGCCCAGCCGGCTGAACTCCGCAGCGATTGCCTTGCCCAGGCCCGTGCCGGCGCCCGTCACGAAGACGGTCTCGCCCTCGTACGTGCCGGGTGGCAACGCGCTTGCGCCGGGATCGGGGGGTTCGGGCAGTCCTTGCGCCATGCGGAGCGCCTCCTAGCGGTCGAGCCGAGAGATGAGAGGTTAGAGCCATGGACGTGCGGCTGAGCAGAGAGCAGGAGCTGATCTCGGCGACTGCTGCCCGGCTCGGCGCCCAGCATGCCATTAGCGGGATACGCGACCTTCCGCCCACCCCGGAGCGCTCCGCCGCGGCATGGGATGCGCTGGCGAAGGCGGGGCTGCTCGGCATGGCGGCCACCGCGGATCCGGGGACCGCCGTGGCGACCGCGCTCGTCACGGAGCGGCTCGCCGAGGCGCTCTGCCCGGCGCCCTACCTCTCCCAGGGGATTCTGGCGCCCGCCCTGCTCGCGGCGACGGGTGCCGAGGCCGACACCGAGTCCGTCGCCGACGGTGGGCTGCGCTACTGCATCCTGCTGACGGCAGACCTCAGCCGCATCGCCGGCCCCGACGAGCCGGTGGTGGCGTTCGATGCGCTCGGTGCGACGCACGGCCTGACCCTCGACGCCGGCGGGGTACTGCGCCGGCACACCCTTCCGCCGGTGAGCGGGCAGGCGACGCTGGATCGCACGCGCGTCGCAGCGGTCGGAAACGTTGCCGATCCTGGCGAGCTGCTCGGCCACCATGCGATCGACGGTCCCGCGCGTGACCGGATCACAGCCCTCGCGCAAATGGCTCTCGCGGCTGATGCGCTCGGCCTCGGTGAGCGGGCGCTGGCGATGGCGGTGCAATACGCGGGGGAGCGCCGGCAGTTCGGGCGGGTGATCGGAGCCAACCAGGCGCTTGCTCACCTGCTGGCCGATGCGGCGGTGCTGGTCGAAGCGTGCCGCAGCACGGTGTGGCATGCGGCCTGGGCGGTGGACGCGCTCGCCCCCGTCGACACCGCGGCGGCGAGCGATGCGGTGACGCAGGCCAAGGCTTTCTGCGGCGCGGCTTCTCGCGAGATCGTCGAGATCGCCTTGCAAGCCCATGGCGGCATCGCCGTCACGTGGGAGCATCCGCTCCACTTGCTGCTGCGCCGGGTGTTGTTCGACGCGGAGACGTTCGGGGCACCGCGGTCGCTCTATGCCGCCATCGCGCAGCGGCGGCTCGGCGCGCTCGGAGCAGCGGGCCCGTCTGTAGCACCGGCCGCGGCATCGTCCCTGTCCGTCTCGTCAGCCGGGCAGGAGCCGGGGGGCCTCAGCTTTGCCGATTCCACTCAGGAGGCGGCTTTTCGCGCCCGGGTGCACGACTGGCTCAGTGCCCACGCTCCGCACGTGCTGCCCGCGGACGGCGATGAGCGGATGGCCGCCCTGCATCGCTGGCACCGCGCCCTGGCGGGTGCCGGCTTTGTCGGCATGTCATTCGCGCCCGAGTACGGCGGCCACGGGCATTCGCTGCTCTACGACGCCATCGTCAACGACGAGCTCGCCGCGGCCGGAGCCCCGCCCGGCCCGCCGTTCAACCACATCGCCAACGCCATCAGGCTTTTCGGAAGCGAGGAGCAGAAGCGCGAGCACCTGCCGGGCCTGCTCGACTGCACCGTGCACTGGTGCCAGGGCTTCAGTGAACCGGGCGCCGGATCGGATCTCGCCTCCCTGAAGACCCGCGGCGTGCTCACCACCGGCGAGGACGGCAGCAGCTGCTATCGCATCGATGGCCAGAAGCTCTGGACCAGCGAGGCGGTCTGGGCCGACTGGTGCCTGCTCCTGGTGCGCACCGAGAGCGGCGAGGCTGCCGGCCGCCCGCACCAGCAGCTGTCGATGGTGATGGTCCCGATGTCCACTCCCGGGATCGAATGCCGCCCGGTGCGCACCGCCTACGATTCCAGCGAATTCGCCGAGGTCTTCTTCACCGGCGCGATGGTGCCCGCGAGCCTGCGGGTCGGGGAACCCGGCCAGGGCTGGGAAATCGCCATGTCGCTGCTGGGATTCGAGCGAGGCCCGGCAGACATGGGTTGGACAGCGCGGCTGCGGCGGATGCTCACGATCGCCGAAGCCCGTATCCGCAACGGAAGTGCCGTGGCAGATACGGGCGTACGGGAGCGGCTGGCCCACGCCTGGGTCGAGCTGGAGGCCCTGCGCCTGCAGGTCCTGCGCAGCACCTGCCAGCGACTCGACGGCAGCGCCCCCGGGCCGGAGGGCTCGCTCGACAAGCTGCTCATGACCCGCGCCGAGCAGCTGCTGAATCATGCGCTGCTCGACCTCGCCGGCCCGGCAGGCGTACTCGACGAGGGTGAGCTGTGGGCCAACTACATCTGGTCCCGGGCCCAGGCGATCTTCGGTGGCAGCCGCCAGATCCAGCGCGACATCGTCGCCCAGCGGGTGCTCGGCCTGCCGCGTCCCAGCCACTAGCCGGCCCGCCCGCAAAGGAGGGGAGGGCGGGTCGGTGGCGTTTGACGCGGCTCGGCTCTGCTGCTCTACTAGTTATCTAGTCGACTAGATAACTCGGCTACCAGCCTGTCCGATGAAGGAGCCGGCGTTGCTCGTCTTTCATCTCACCGCCCGTTCCGGCGTGCCGGCGTATCTGCAGCTTCAGGAGCAGGTGCGCCATGCGCTGCTGACCGGTGTGCTGCGTCCCGGCGACCAGTTGCCGACCGTCAAGGAGGTCGTGGGTTCACTCGCGATCAACCCCAACACGGTGCTGAAGGCCTATCGCGAGCTCGAGCGGGACGGTCTCGTGGAGGGCCGGCAGGGCGTGGGCACGTTTGCCCTGCGCCGCCCGGACGGTCCCCCTCCGGGCGAGCAGGCCGCCCTGCGTCGCAGCCTCGAGCGCTGGGTGACGAAGGCGCGAGACGCGGGCCTGCAGGACGGGGACATGGAAAGCCTGCTCCGCGCGACGATGCTGGCGACGCGGGCGATCGACGGTGAGGGGGTGGCATGAGCGCCGTAAGCACAGCGTCGCTGGGCAAGCGGTTCCGGTCCACATGGGCGCTCGCGGAGTGCACGTTCGATCTGCCGGAGGGGCGGATCAGCGGCGTGGTCGGATCCAACGGCGCCGGTAAGACGACGCTGCTGCGACTGATCGCGGGGCTGGCCGCACCGTCGAGTGGAACGGTCACCGTGTTCGGCAAGCAGCCGAGCGACACCAGAGAGTTCTTGCGCGACGTGGGATTCCTCGCGCAAGAGGTACCCCTCTACCGGCGCTGGAATTCCGAGGACCATCTCGCGCTCGGCGCGCACCTGAATCCGCGCTGGGACGAGCGGCTCACCCGCGACCGCATCCGCTCGCTCGGCATCCCGCTCGACCAGAGGGTCGGCACGCTCTCCGGCGGCCAGCGGGCGCAGGTGGCGCTCGCCATGGCGCTGGGTAAGCGGCCGCGCCTGCTGCTGCTCGACGAGCCGGTCGCCGCGCTCGATCCCTTGGCCCGTCGGGACTTTCTGAGCGTTCTCGCCGAGGCCGTCGCCGAGGGAGACTTGACCGTCGTCCTGTCCAGCCATCTCGTCGGCGACCTCGAGCGCATCTGCGACCACCTGATACTGATCGATGCGGGCCGGCTCACCCTCGCCGCCGACCTCGACGAGGTGCTCGCGACGCACCGGCTGCTCACCGCGCCGAAGCGGAGTACCGAGGCGCTCGAACGCGACCACACCGTGCTGCGTATCGAGCGCACCCATCGCCAGGTGAGCGCGTGGGTGCGGCTCAACGGGCCGTTGCTCGACCCGGGGTGGGACGTCACGGAGCTCGGCCTCGAGGACATCGCCCTCGCCTACATGGGTCGTGACCGGTACGCGCCGGACCCTGACGCGCCGGGCGTGACAACGATGTCAGGAGCTGTCCGATGACCTGGTTGCTGTGGCGTCAGCATCGCGCCCAGGGTGCCGTTGCGGGCCTCGCGTTCGCGGCGTTCGCCGTCCTGCTGTGGATCACCGGCGTCCACATGGCGAACGACTACCACTCGGCGCTTGCCGTCTGTGGAGGCACGAACACCTGCGGCGAGCTGAATCTCTTCAACGGTGACGGCGCCATCATCGATCTGGTCAACTTCAGCGCCGCGGTGCCCTTGCTGATGGGACTGTTCTGGGGGGTCACCGCGGTCGGCCGTGAGCTCGACACCGGCACCCATCAGCTGGTCTGGACCCAGAGCGTCCGCCGTCGCGATTGGCTCCGCGGAAAGATCGCCGTATTGCTTCTTGCGGCGGCCCTCTGGGGTGCGGCCGTCTCGGCGATCGTGACGTGGTGGTCGGGAACGCTCAACTCGCTGAACGGCAACCGCTTCGATCCTGGCAAGTTCGACGTGCAGAACGTGATGCCTGTCGCCTACGCGATCTTCGGGGTGGCTCTCGGGCTCGCCGCGGGCGCAGTGCTGCGACGGGTGCTGCCGGCGCTCGCCGTGACGGTCGCGGTCTTCGTGGCGGTACGGCTGAGCGTGGAGACGTACGTCCGTCCCTACTACCAAGCGGCGAAAACCCTTGTGCAGCCGGTATTTCAGCACCGGGCGATCCCCAGCGGCTCGTGGCTGCTGTCGACGGACACGCTGCTGCATGGCAAGGCGTTCTCCGGCCCGCTCCGGCTTCCCGCGGAATGCTTCACGACGTCATCCCGTCAGGCGAGCGACGCGTGCCTGGCACAGCACGGCTTCAGCAGCATCGTGAAGTTCCAGCCTGCCTCGCGCTACTGGACGTTCCAGTGGATCGAGTCCGGCATCTTCGTCGCGCTCGCCGCGGTGCTCGTGACGGTGGCCGTCATCGCCGTTCGCCGCCGGGACGCCTGAGGGTCTGCGCTCAGGTCATTGGTCGCAGACCCGCGCTCGCTTCGCTGCGCTCAGCCGAGTCGCGATCTGCTCTGGTCATGGTCGCAGACCCGCGCTCGCTTCGCTGCGCTCAGCCGAGTCGCGATCTGCTCTGGTCATGGTCGCAGACCCGCGCTCGCTTCGCTGCGCTCAGCCGAGTCGCGATCTGCTCCTAGCGCGAGGTGTTCCCGAGATCGACCACGAACTGCTGCCCGGTGCAGTAGCGCGACTCATCGCCGGCGAGGAACGCGACCATGTTCGTGACTGCCTCGGGTTCGAGAAACAGGTACGGCAGGGTGTTCATGTACGTCGGCCCGATCGTGAGCGTGACCGCGGACAGCAGCTCCGAAAACGTGGGGCCTGAGACCATCAGTGTGTTCACGCCCACCGGATGCACCGTGTTGACGCGAATGTCGTACTCACCGACCTCGAGCGCGAACGTTCGGGCGAGGCCGACGAGCCCGTGCTTGGACGCCGAGTAGTGCGCCGCGAACGGGGTGCCTTTTCGTCCGGCGGCGCTGCTGATGATGATGATCGAGCCGCCGTTGCCGGCCTCGATCATCGCGGGCACGGCGGCTTTCAGGGTGTAGAAGGTGCCGGTCAGGTTGACGTCGATGACGTCCTTCCACTGGTCGGGGGTGAGCTCCCAGGCCCGGCCGGCGGACATCACTCCGGCGTTGGCGACGACGATGTCGAGCCGGCCGAACTCGCCGATCGCGTCGTCGACGAGGCGCTGCATCGCCGGCAGGTCGCGCACATCCGCCTGGCGCGACAGCACTTTGCGCCCCGTCTTGCGGGCCAGCCGCACCGTCTCCTCGAGGTCCTCGGTCGTCGCCGCCGGATAGTCCGTCGTCTCGAAACCCGCGCACACGTCGCACAGCACGAGATCGGCACCCTCGGACGCGAGCCGCAGCGCGTGCGAGCGGCCCTGGCCGCGGGCCGCGCCGGTGACAAGTGCAACGCGTCCGGTCAGATCACTCATGGGCGTGAACGTACCGCGCGCGTCGCAGGCGGCTTTGCTTGACCGGGGTAAGTATCTGGGATTGGCTCGCACGCATGAGCTCGACCCTTGCCGATGTCAATCCGACGGCACTGAATCCGATGGTCTCGACCAACTGGGTCGAGGGCGTGCCTTACGAGGCGTTTGCCCGGCTGCGCCGCGAACCAGGGCCGGTGAAGCTGACCGGCCCTGGCGAGCGCGTCTACTGGTCCCTGGTGCGCCACGCCGACGTCGTCGCCGCCTCGCGCAACCCGGAGATCTTCTCCAACCACCCTGACCCGTTCACCGTGCGCGGCAACGATCCCGACGCCCCGAGCCTGCCACTGCTGATCAACCTCGATCCGCCCGAGCACACCCGCCGCCGTCAACTGGTGAACAAGGGCTTCACCCCGCGCCGGATCACCCGGCTCACCGACCGGATCCGCGAGATCGTCGACGAGCAGCTGCAGCGCGTTTCGGGCATGGGGACGTTCGACTTCGTCACCGATCTGGCTGTCGAACTTCCGCTGCAAGTCATCGCCGAGCTGCTGGGCATCCCGCCGCAGGACCGGGCAAAGGTCTTCTCCTGGACCGAGCAGATGATGAGCGGCGACGACGCCGAGTTCGCGAATAGCCAGGACGAGATCATGGCTGCGCTCGGCGCGATGTACGGCTACGCCGAGAACCTGTGCACCGAGCGGCGGCAGGAGCCGGGCACGGATCTGATGTCAGCGTTGCTGGCGGCCGAGCTCGACGGCGAGCAGCTCTCGCAGCTCGACCTGAACCTGTTCTTCCTGCTGCTGCACAACGCCGGCAGCGAGACGACGCGCAACCTGGTCACGGGCGGCGTCATCGCCCTGCTGGAGAATCCCGATCAGCTCGAACTGCTGCGCGCCGAACCGGCCAGAATCCCCGTGGCTGTAGAGGAATTGCTGCGCTGGGTGACCCCGGTGACCCACTTCGCCCGCACCGTCACCAGCGAAACCGAGGTGGCCGGCCAGCAGGTGCTGCCGGGGGAGCAGGTGCTGCTCTGGTACACCTCCGCCAACCGCGACGAGGGCGCGTTCGACGCACCCGACCGGCTCGACGTCACCCGCGACCCGAACCCCCACGTCGCCTTCGGCTCCGGCGGGCCGCACTTCTGCCTGGGCGCGCATCTCGCCCGGCTCGAGGCGATCTGCCTGTTCGAAGCGCTGATCGATCAGCTACCGGAGCTCGCGATCGCCGGCCCGGTGCAGCGCCTGCAGTCGCACTTCATCAACGGGGTCAAGCACCTGCCGCTGCAGTGGTCATCGAAGCGTTAGCGGCGAGCAACGGGGTCAGCTCCTCCGCCGGGAGCGGCCGGGAGAACAGGTAGCCCTGGGCGTAGTCGCAGCCGAGCTCGGTGAGGGTCCGCAACTGCGCCTCGTTCTCGACGCCTTCGGCGACGACCTTCAGGCCGAGCGTGTGCGCGAGGTTCACGATGCCGGCGACCATCGCGTCGTCGTCGCGCGTGAGACCGAGGCTGTCGACGAAGGTCCGGTCGATCTTCACGCTGGTCACCGGGAAGCGCCGCAGGTACGACAGTGACGAGTAGCCGGTCCCGAAGTCGTCGACCGAGATGCCGACGCCGAGGTTGCGCAGCCGGGTGAGGGTCTGCGCGGCGAGGTCCGGATCGTCCATCAGCGCGCTCTCGGTGATCTCGAGGGTCAGCGCAGACGCCGGCAGCTGGCGCGCGGCGAGCAGCTCGGCGACCCGATCGGCGACGTGCGGGTCGGCGAGCTGGCGCGGCGAGAGGTTCACCGACATCACCAGACCGGACGTCTCGGCGCTCGCCCGCCAGGCGGCGACCTGCTGGGTGGCGCGGGCCAGCATGAGCCGGCCCAGCGGGGCGATGAGCCCGGTCTCTTCGGCGATGGGGATGAACACGGTCGGCGGCACCGCTCCGCGCTGCGGGTGCGTCCAGCGGGCGAGTGCCTCGACGGCCGTGGTCGCCAGGGTGTCGAGCGAGACGATCGGCTGGTACGCCGGGTGCAGCTCGCCGGTCGCAAGGCCGTGGCGGAGCTCTTCCTCGAGCGCCAGGCGGTCGACGGCGCGGCGCCGGAAACGCTCGTCGAAGGTGGCGAGCCGGTTGCGGCCGTGCTGCTTGGCGTAGTACATGGCGACGTCGGCATCGCGGAGCACGTCCGTGGCGCCGACGTCTTTGCGGCCGCCCACGCCCTGCCCCGGCCCGGGCTCGGTGACGACGATGCCGATGCTTCCGGTGACGACGAGGTCGCGGCGCATGATCCGCACGGGTTCGCCGAGCCGGGCCAGCAGCTGCGCGCCGAGCGCCTGCGCGGCTTCCACCGTCGCATGCGGGAGCACGACGATGAACTCGTCCCCGGCCAGCCGGCCCACGGTGCTCTCCCGCGGCGCCTCGTAGGCCAGCCGGCGCGCGATGGTGCGCAGCACCGCGTCTCCGGCGTCGTGGCCGAGGGAGTCGTTCACCATCTTGAAGCGGTCGAGGTCGATGAACAGCACCCCGACGGGCGTGTCGGGAGCGGAAAGCAGCTCGCCGATCGTCTCCAGGACGAGGCTGCGGTTCGCCAGCCCGGTCGCGTGGTCGTGGCGCGCCTCGAAGCGCAGCAGCTCGGCGGTGGCATGCCGTTCCGTGACGTCGAGCAGGCACATGACGACGGGGAACGGGCCCTCACCGGTTTCGGTGGGAAGGGCCCGGATCGACACCGACAGGTAGGTGGTGCTTCCGTCCGGGCGCTTCAGCGAGGCCGTGAAGGCGGGCCGTGCCGTGCCCCGGTGCCGGGTGTCCTCGAGGCCGATCATCGCCGCTGTCAGCGGGTCGCCATCTTCGTCCAGGAGCCGGGTCGCCGCGCTGAACCGCTGGCCCACCAGACCCGGGTTCGCCAGGAGCAGGAGCGCGGCGGGGTTCGCCGTCTCGACCCGGTCGTCCGCGTCGACGATCAGCAGTCCTTCGTCGAGGGCTTCGACGGCTGCGGAGTAGCGGGCCTGCGCCTGCCGGGCCGCTTTCTGATCGGTCAGGTCGCGCAGGATGGCCTGGAACGCCGGCTTGTCCGCCCACCGGGTGCGTACCGACGTCGACTCGACGAGGACGTACGTACCGTCCGCGCGCACCAGCAACGCCTCCGCCGGCTCGGAGTAGGTGTCGGTCTCGCGCATGCCCGCGATGCGCTCGAGCAGGCCGGTGTGCGACTCGGGAGCGACGAAGCTGAGGATCGGATGGCCGAGCAGGTCGTCGACCGACGCGGCGCCCACGATGTCGACGGCCGCGTGGTTGGCGAAGACGATCTCACCGTCGCAGTGCACGACGATCGCGTCCGGGCTGAGCTCGACGAGCAGCCGGTAGCGGTCACGCAGTTCCGAGGGGGTGCCGGCTTCGTTCGCGTGGGTGATGTCGGTGACGGTCCCGCCGAGGGCGGGCGACGTCGCCCGGTAGCCGGCCATCCACTGCGCGTGGATCTTGAAGCGCCGGGCGGCGCGGCGGGGAAGATGCAGCGTGTGCTCGAGGTCGATGACCTCACCGGGGCAGCGGGGGGCGGCCAGGATCGGCGCCAGGAGTTCGCCGAGCACCTCGCGCACGTCCTCGCCACCGGCCTCGGGGAGGCCGAGAACCGCGCGCATGGGCTCGTGCCAGCGCAGCTCGCCGGAGGTCGGGCTCCACTCCCACGAGGCGGTCTCGCGGTCCGTCACGCTCTCCCCCCGGCGCTGCGTGGGCAGCGCACAGGGCGAGGACGCCTCACCCACCGGAACCCGCACCGCGTACCTCTCGACGTCCTCTCGCTTCTCTCCTTCTCATTTCGGCAGCAATTGCCCACTAGTGAAACCCGTCGATCCGGTGAATCCTTTGGGAGGGATTGACCGGGATTGGGAGCCAGGCAGGGCACCCTGGACGTGGGAGACGCGCTGATCGTCACGAAGACGCCGGCCGCGCGGCTCGGCGTGGCCATGGCGACGGGTCGGCTGAGGTGCTCCGGATGTGCGGGCCGGCTCCGGCCGTGGGGGTATGCGCGCCGGCGCTGGGTCCGCGACCGGACCCGCTACCTGCGAATCCGTCCCCGCCGGGCGCGCTGCCGCGAGTGCCTCCGCACCCACGTCGTGCTGCCGGACCTGATGCTGCTGAGGCGGCTTGATCGCGTCGAGGTGATCGGTACCGCGCTGACGGCATCCGCTTCCGGGGTCGGGGTGCACGCGATCAGCCGTCGCCTCCAGCTGCCGCGCTCGACGGTGCGTGGCTGGATCAGCCGCTCCGCGGCCCGCTCCCGCGGCACTCCCGAAGCGGCGGCCGAGCCCTTCAGCGCTCAGCCCGCATCGGTGGCCGATGCGGACACCACCCCGACCGGGACGACCCCCGGCGCGCGCTGGCGCCGGGTGAGCCGCGCGACGGACGGCTCATTCCTGAGCTGAACCGCTGGCCTCCGCCGTCACGCAGCGTGGCAATGACGGGGCCGGCGTCCGTTCGTCCCGCATCGTCACGTCCTGTGCCGTAGCGGTCGCGTTCGCAGCAGTCTTTCGCGGCGTTGATCACGGTCTGTGGCGGGCGGCTCCATCGCGTGCGAGTGGTGCAACACGAGCCCGCCCCAGCGCTGTGCTGCATCTCCTGCGGATGCCGGCCGACGGGCGCAGAGAGCGACGGGTCACCAGGGCCCGCGCCGAGGCGCTGAGGGAGCCAGATGAGCAGCACCGTGGGGGCACGCGAGCCGATCGACTTCGCCGGGATCGGAGCGGTCACGGCCTACGGCTGGGGACGCGAGCCGCTGATCAAGGGACTGGTCTCCGGGGTCAGCGCGGTGCTGCCGCACGACGGCTACGACGAGTGCCCCGGCGGCAAGGCGTTCGTCGCCCGCGTGGCTGATGGCGGCCTGGAGTCCGACGGGCCGAGCCGGTTCGCCCGCGCGCTGCGGGCCGCCGCGCGCGAAGCGGTCAGTGACGCCCTCGAACGCGGCTGGACTCCCGGGCCGACGGTCGGACTCGTGCACAGCGTCGTGCTGGGTGAGGTCGACCTGTGGCGCGACTTCTACCTGGTGGACGACGGCACGTTGCCGGTTCGCCGCTACCTGTCGCTGATGCCGTCGACCCCGATGTCGACGCTCATGCAGGAATTCGGCTTCCACGGGCCCGCCATGAACGTGTCGGCCATGTGCGCCTCGGGCAACGCCGGCCTGCTCACCGCGTCGGCCTGGCTGGACGGCGGTCTCGCCAGCGACGTGCTGGTGCTTTCAACCGACATCTCCTGCACGCCGGAGAACGTGATCCACTTCCGCAAGCTCGGTGTCGCCATCACCGACGTCGCTCCGGAGGACGCCTGCCGCCCGTTCCAGGAAGGCAGCCGGGGTTTTCTGATGGGTGAGGCGTCGGTCGGGTTCGTGCTGACGCGGCGGTCGGCGCGTCCGTACGGGCGGCTGCTGGGCGGCAGCATGTCGCACGACGCCCACCACGTCACCTCGATCGAGATGAGCGGTGCGCAGGTGCGGCGCTGCTACACCGACGCGTTGGCGAGCGCGGGAAAGCGTCCGGAGGAGATTGCGTACCTCAACGCGCATGGGCCGGGGACGCGGCAGTGCGACGCGACCGAGGGGGAGATGCTCGACACGCTGCTGACCAACGCCGGGGTCTTCTCGGTCAAGCCGCTCGCCGGCCACTGCCAGGGGGCGGCGGCGGGGGTGGAGGTTGCGGCGAGCCTGCTGGGCTTCGAGCGCGGGATCGTGCCGGCGCCGCGCCAGCGCGCGGCCGGGCATCCTCGCCTGCTGGACGGCGTCACCCCGCTGCGTCCGGGTGCGACGCTCAAGTCGTCGATCGGGATGGGCGGCCATAACGCGGCGGTGGTCATCGAGCCTCGCTAGCAGCAGACCGCGTCTCGGCTGAGCGCAGCGAAGTTCAGCGCGACGGATACGAGCGTGCACTGATTCAGGCCGGAGTGGCCTGATCGCAGCCTCACGTGGGCCGCACGTCAAGATGTCCCATGGTGAGCCGGCGGCCCAGACCGGCTCGCGTGAGGAGAAGCAATGGCCGGCCCGTTCGACATCCATGAGCCGGCGTGAGCGGGCCGCTGGCCCCGTCGCCGCTGGCCGACACCGCCTCGCTCGAACTCTGGCTCGAACGCGCTTTGGGTGCGACGGATCTGCGTATCGGCAGCAGCTCCGGGCCGCCGCGCAACGGCGCGTCGAACGACACGGTGATGCTGCGCGCGCGGTGGCGTGAGAACGGCTTGGAACACGCGGGCGGCTTCGTGATGCGGCGGCCGCCGACCGGCACGTCGCTGTATCACCGTTACGACCTGGCCGGCCAGTACGCCACGATGCAGGCGCTCGGCGCGACTGACGTGCCGGTGCCGCCGCTGGTCGGATACGAGCCAGACCCGTCCGTGCTCGGTGCCCCGTTCTACGTGATGCGCGAGGTGACCGGCGACGCCCCGCCCGACCTGCCGCCGTACACCCAGATCGGATGGGTGCTGGCCCTCTCGCCGGACGAGCAATCGCGCATGTACGTGAACTCGATCGCGATGCTCGCGCGCATCCATGCACTGGACGTGGAACGTCTGGACCTGCGGCACTTCGCGCCGGGCTCGGGATGCTTCGGCTTCCACGAACAGCTCGAGAGCGCGCGCCGCTGGTACGAGTGGGCCGCGACCGGCGTGCCCAACCCGGTGCTCGACGCGACCCTGCAGTGGCTGCTCGATCACGCGCCGGAGATCGGCGGCGACTGCCTGAATTGGGGTGACGCGCGGGTCGGCAACATGCTCTACGTCGACCTCGAGCCGGTGTGCGTGCTCGACTGGGAGATGGCGGCGATCGGGCCGCCCGAGGTCGACCTCGGCTGGTGGCTCTTCATGAGCCGCTTCCATACCGCGGGTATGGAAAACCCAACGCTGCCAGGCTTTCCCGACGACGCCACGACCGTCGCCATGTGGGAGGACGCCACCGGTCGCACCGCCCGCGACGTCGGCTACTACGACGTCTTCGCCGGCTTCCGCTTCGGCATCATCGTCCTGCGCGCCGCCCGCCGCATGGTCGACGCCGGCCAGCTACCGCCCGACCAGAGCTTCGAGCGGGTCAACGGAGCGACCCTCCTGCTCGCCGACATGCTCGGCCTGCCCGACCCCTCCTGACCCTCTCCCGCGCGCCGCCGAGGTGGGGCGTGGGAGGGTGGCGGGGTGGGGAAGCGGGGGCGGGCGACGGCGGCGTTCGTGGCGGTGGCTGTGGCCGATGTGGCGCTGGCGGCTGGGGCTGGATCGGGGCGAGACAGGCTGCGGTGGCTGACCAAGCCGTTGCTCATGCCGACGCTGATGATCGGTCGCGACCGGTTGACGCAGCGGGCGCTGGCGCTCGGCGGCGCGGGAGACGTGGCGCTGCTGGGGGAGGGTCAGGGCGCGTTCACGGCCGGCCTTGCTGCATTCCTGGCCGGCCACCTCGCGTGGATCCAGGCGCTTCGCAGGCGCGGAGGGACGGGACTCGTGCGCGAGCATCCGGCGCTCGTCTTGCCTTTCGCCGCCGCGGCAATCGGCCTCAACGCCTATCTGTGGCCGCACACCGGGCGCGACCGCTACCCGGTGATCGCGTACAGCACGGCGCTCGCGGCGATGGCGGTCACCGCGCTCGACACCGGCCGCCCGGTGACAGCCGCCGGCGGCGCGCTCTTTCTGACCACCGACACGCTCCTCGCGCTCAACCGCTTCGCCGGCGTCGAGCTGCCGCGCCACGAGGGCTGGGTCATGGCGACGTACGTGGCGGCCCAGGGACTGCTAGCGGTCTGAGGGAAAGGGGCTCGCCCGCGGTCCACACGACGTTGAGCTTCCTCAAAGGCCGGGCATCAGGAGCCTGAACCGGATTGCCGTACCAGGCGCGGCCTGGGCGGCGTGGTGCAGGTCGGCCTCTCGGGCGACCGCGATGACCGGATAGCCGCCCGTCGTCGGATGGTCAGCAAGCAGCAGGACGGGCAATCCGTTCGGCGGCACCTGAATCGAACCGGTCACCATGCCCTCGGGCGCGAGCTCACCGGCGCGGCAGCGCTCGAGGGCCGGCCCGTTCAGCCGAAGGCCGATACGGCTGCTCGCCGGGTCCACCAACCAGTCGCGAGATCCCAGCAATTGCAGAGCTTCTCGGGTGAACCAATCGCGTGACGGGCCGGGATAGATGCCGATCACGGGCGACGCCGCCAGGTCCGCATACGCGACGCCATCCGCTGCCGGCACCGACCCGGCGATCGCCTCTCCAACCGGGAGCACGTGACCGCCGCGCACCACAGGTGGTCCGAGCCCGCTGAGCAGGTCGGTGGAGCGGCTGCCGAGCACGGGGGACACCGCGAACCCGCCGCGCACAGCTACGTAGCAACGCAGGCCCGTCACCGCCCGCCCGATCTCGAGCGTCTGCCCCGGCTGCAGCAGAAACGAGGCGTACTGATCCGCAGCGCGCCCGTCGACGAGGATTGCCGCTGCTGCTCCGGCGACGGCCACGACCACACCGGTGTCGCGAGGGCGCAATGTCGGTCCCCTGCCGGTCGTCTCCAGCACCGCTGCCGCTTGCGGATTGCCCACCAGACGGTTCGCGAGCCGAGCGGCGGGCGGGTCGAGGAAGCCTGACGGTGAGATCCCGAGATGCGCGAGCCCGGGCCGGCCGGGATCCTGCACGGTGGTCAGCAAGCCTCCGTCGATGACCTCCAGAAGGCCTGTCACGGCGCGGATTCCGGTACGAAGCGCACCCGGGTACCGGGCGCGATGAGCGCCGCGGGATCGCGCGACGGGTCGAAGACGAAGGCGTCGGTGGATCCGAGCAAGTGCCAGCCGCCGGGGCTCGATCGCGGGTAGACCGCGCTGAAAAGGTCAGCAATGGCAACCGAACCCGGCGGGACGGCGGGGCGCGGGCTTCCTCGCCGGGGCAGTCGCAGGACCGGGTCGAGTCCGCGCAGATACGCAAAGCCAGGCGCGAATCCGGTGAACGCGGCCTGGTACGTCACCTCGCTGTGCCGGCGGACCACCTCGGCCACGTCCAACCCGGTGGCCGCCGCCACGTCAGGCAGATCGGGTCCGTCGTAGCGGGTCGGGATCTCCACCAAGGGCGCCGCACCAGCCGACGCCTCGATCGAGGGCAGCTCGGCCACTGCTTCGAGAAAGCGCTGCAAATGAACGGGATTCGCGGCGACGACAAGGACGGTAGCGGCGCCCGGCACCACCTCTTCCAGGCTGACTCCGAGCCGGTCAGCGAGGACGCGTACCGCGGACGCCACGCCGGCCGCTTCGGCAACGCAGTCGAGCAGGGCGGCGCGCTCACCTGCGGGCCGGACTCCTGAAACGGTCACGGCGCCGTCACGCGAAGGCCGCGACCCTGGTGCCGGACGCGAGCAGCGCGTGCCGGGTCTGGCGGGCGAGGTCGAGCGCTGCCGGGTTGTCACCGTGGAGGCACAGCGACGCGAGCTCCCCTGCAGCGGCGAGGCGCACGGCGTTGGAGGAAACCTCATCCGGCTCCGTCAGGACGCTCCCCGGCTCGGCGCGCGGGGTCAGCCGCCCGTCATCGGTGTAGCGCCGATCCGGATAGCCCTCCTTCACCGTGGGCGCACCGGCCTCAGTCGCGACGCGCAGCAGCACCGAACCGGGCAGCCCGAGCAGCGGGAGCGTCGGGTCGTACACCCACGTTCCGGCCACGAGCGCCGACGCGTGCTCGAAGTCGTCGGCAGCCTGGTTGTAGAGGGCCCCGTGGGCCTTGACGTAGCTGACCCTGGTGCCCGCGGCGCGGGCCATCCCGTCAAGCCCCGCGATCTGGTACGTGATCTCGTCACGCAATTCCTCGGGATCGACGGCCATGTGGCGACGGCCGAACCCGGCCAGATCCCGATAGCTCACGTGGGCACCGATGCGCACCCCGAGTTCCGCAGCCCGCGCGCACACCCGGCGCATCGTCGACGGGTCACCGGCATGAAACCCGCACGCGACGTTGGCGCTGGTCACGAGCTCCAGCAGGGCAGCGTCGTCAGCCATCCGCCACGCGCCGAAACCCTCACCCAGGTCGGCGTTCAGGTCGATCGAACCCATGGCTCAGGCTAGAACACAACCCCGTCGGCTATCAGCGCCGCGATCTCGCCGTCGCTGCGCCCGAGCTCGCCGAGGATCTCCCGGGTGTGCTCCGCGAGCCGCGGCGGCCGGAAGCGCGGACCGGCAGGCGTGCCGTGGAAGTCAGCCGGAGTGGCGACCATGAGCACGCCGTCGTCCTCGTCCGGCACGGTCACGACCCCACCGGCGGCGTAGAACTGCGGGTCGACCACGAGATCGTTGACCGACTGCACCGGCGACCAGAAGAAGTCCGGCTCCTGCGCGAAGATCTCTGCCCACTCGTCCAGCGGTCTGGTCGCGAAGATCTCATCCAGCGTGCTGATCAGCTCGGTCGCGTTCTGCGCGCGGCCCATCGGCGTCGAGAAGCGCTCGTCGGTCAGCCACTCCGGATGCCCGACGGCCCGGGCCAGCGGCGGCCAGTGCCGTTCCGCCTCCAGGCCCACGATCCAGAACCGGCGGCCGTCACCGGCGGTGTAGTTGTTGATCGACGGGTTGCCCATCGTGCGGCGGTTGCCGACCATGATGTTGTGGCCCCACATGAGGACCACGTTCACGTCGAAGCCGATCGTGTACGCACCCTGCCGCAGCAGGGAGGTCGTCACGAACTGACCCTCGCCGGTCCGCTCCTTGTGCACCAGGGCGGCGCTGATCATCGCCGCGGCGCTCATGGCCACGGTGTGGTCGCCCATCCCGCCGCGCTGGAAGGGAAGGTCGCCGCCTTGCGGGGTCAGCGCGTGTGCGATGCCCGAACGCGCCCAGTACGCCGCGATGTCATAGGCCCGCCGGTTGGCGTCCGGGCCCTCGATCCCGTAACCCGTGACCAGGCCGTAGACCAGCCCGGGGTGGCGCTCCATGAGCGTCTCGTGCCCGAGGCCGAGCTTCTCGAGCGCTTCCGGCCGGATGTTGGACAAGAACACGTCGGCGCCGGCGACGAGCTCGGCGACGATTGCCCGTCCCCCCTCGGTGTCGAGGTCGACGACGATGCTGCGCTTGGACCTGTTGTCGAGGTCGAACGGCGGGTTGGTGCTGCCGTCGCCGCCGATCATCTTTCCGAACGTCCGGGCCGGATCACCCGAAGGCGTCTCGACTTTGATGACGTCGGCGCCCCAGTCGGCGAGGATGCCGCCGGCGCCCGGGCCGGCCACCCACATGCCGAGTTCGACGACGCGGATACCGGCGAGTGGCCCGGTGGACGGCGTTTCGCTGACGCTCGACGGGCTCATCGGCCAGCCGTCGCCGTGAAGGTCAGGTCGAGGGTCGCAGGTCCGCGAACCTCGGCCGATGGCCGCCGCGTCACGTTGGTGACGTCCCACTCGGGCATGACCCGCACGAGTTCCTCCAATGCAATCGTTCCTTCGAGCCGGGCGAGAGCGGCGCCGAGACAGAAGTGGATGCCGTGGCCGAGTGCCAGATGCCGGATCCCCGGCGGCGGCGGCCGGTCGAGCTGGAAGCAGCCGGGGTCCGCGTAACGCTGGGGGTCGCGGTTGGCAGCACCGTAGCGCAGCTGCACGCGGGCGCCCGAAGGGATCATCGCATCGCCGATCGCCACGTCCCTGGTGGTGACCCGGGCCAGGCCCTGAACGGGGGAGTCGTAGCGGAACGTTTCCTCGACGACAGCGGCGGCCAACGCCGGCTCGGCGGCGAACCGGCGCCGCTCGTCCGGAAAGTCCGCGAGCGCAAGCATCGCGTTGCCGATGAGGTTCGTCGTGGTCTCGGTGCCGGCGACGATGAGCGCGAAGGCGAAGCCCACGACCTCCGCCGGCGTCATGAGCCGGCCGCCGACCTCCGTCTGCAGCAGGTCGCCGATGAGGTCGTCACGCGGATCCGCCCGCCGCCGGACGAGCTCCTCGATGAAGTAGTTGGCGACATGCTGCCCCGCCGCACGCGCCCGCATCACCGATTGCGCGTCCCGCGGGTCCTGATGCACCAGGCTGTCGGCCCACTCCCGGAACTGCGGCCGGTCCGGCGGCGGCACGCCGAGCAGATCGCCGACCACGATGATGGGCAGCGGTATGGCAAGCGCGCTCATCAGCTCGCAGCGCCCGTCACCCATGAATTGCGTGAGGTGCTCACGTACCAGGTCACGCACCCGGGGCTCGAAGCGGGCGATCGCGCGCGGCGTGAACCTCGCGCTCACCGCGTGGCGCAGCTGGTCGTGCTCCGGATTGTCCAGCGTGAAGACGTTGCGGGCCGGGTTGCTCTCGCTGTGGCCGATGTCGATGCCGCCGGCCGAGCTGAAACGCTCCGGATCGCTGGCCGCCGCGAGCACGTCGTCGAAGCGGAGCAGGAACCAGACTTTCAGGTCGGCGTTGTACGCCGGGCCGTGCGGACGCAGCCGGTCGTAGCTCGGATACGGGTCGGCAATGACAGCCGGGTCGTACGGATCGAACGAGCCGACGGCTGAATCGCCGGACTCGCCGGTCAGGCTTGCGGGCCCGGCTGTCATCGGTAGGACGCTCGGATCAGCCGATGGCGATCGGGTTGACCGGGCTGCCGCTGCCGCCGGTCACCAGCATCGGCGCCGCGACGAAGAGCGCCGAATAGCACTTGTCGGCGGCCATGTGCTTGAGCTGCAGGTGCTCGACGAGCGTGATGCCGAGCTTCACGAGCAGTTCGATGTGCACCGCCAGGAAGCGGTCCTCGTCGAAGGGGATGCATTCGATCGCCGCGTTGTCGGCGCCGACGACAGCGAGGTCGTTGTCGCGGATGAACTCGACGCACGACAGCGAGAGGCCAGGCTGTGCGAACGGCGCCGGCTCGCCGGCGGCGGTGACCCGGTCGAAGAGGTCGAGCCAGCCGGTGCGCACCAGGAGCGCGTCGCCGGGCTGCACCGAAACCCCCTGTGCCGACAGGCACTTTTCCAGCTCGTCACCACTGATCTTGTAGCCGGGCTCGAGACATTCGACACCGGCGTGGCCGGCCATGTCGGCGAGCACCGCGCGCGTCGCGAAGCCGCCGGTCTGCTCGATGCCGCAGTGCCCCGCGCCGTTCTGGGACTGGAACGAGTCCTTGTCGAAGCCGTTGTACATCTTGCCGTCGGAGTAGACGTGGGCGAGCGCGTCCATGTGGGTGCCGTTGTGAGCGGCGATGACGAGCACATCCTCGTTGGCGCCGAGGCCGCTCGGGGCGCCGTAGACCGCGAAGTTCGCCTCGTCGGTCTGGCTGGTCAAGGTGAGCCGCTGCGGGGCGCCGCGGTAGTCGAAGACCGGCACGCCGCTGCGCTGCACCGGAAGGCCGAGGTTGTAGACCTTGCCGGTACGGCAGGCCTGGGTCGCACGCAGCACCACCTCGGGAGTGAGCAGGTTGAGCGCTCCGCGCTCGTCGCCGTCGCCCCAGCGGCCCCAGTTGCCGGTGCGGGATGTTGCGGTTGCGGTCATGAGCGAAACCTTTCCGGAACGTGTGGGTGTGGAGCGCGTCAGCGGTTGAGGGTGCCGAGGTCGACAGGGATCTGCGCGCCCGTGAGGTAGCGCGAGTCGTCGGAGGCGAGGAACGCGACGACGGCCGAGACGGCTTCGGGCTTCATCGACTCGTGGGGGAGGGTGTTCATGAAGATCGGTCCGAGCGTGGTCGCCTTCGCCGTGATCATCTGGAACAGCCCGTCGACGTTCATCATCTCGGTGCGCACGCCGGCGGGATGGATGCTGTTGACCCGGATGTCGTACTCGCCGAGCTCGTTCGCCAGTCCCCGGGTGATGCCGACGACGCCGTGCTTGGCCGCCGTGTAGGCCAGCGTGAACGGCTGTCCCTTCAGCCCGGCCGACGAGCTGGTGAGGATGATCGAGCCGCCCTTTCCGGCCCGGATCATGTGCGGCACGGTCGCGCGGACGGTGTGGAAGACGCCCGTCAGGTTGATGTCGATGAGCTCATTCCACGCCTCGGTGGACAGCTCCCAGGCGTTACCCCAGGACAGGATGCCGGCGTTCGCCACGACCACGTCGATGCCGCCGAGCTCGTTCACGGCCCGCTCGGCCAGCGCCTCCAGCCCGGCGAGGTCACGGACGTCGGCCTGCTCGGCGATCACCCGCTGGCCGGTCTTCTCCACGAGCTGCACCGTCTCGGCGAGATCGTCCGGCGTCGCCGGAGCGACGCCGTTGGTCTCGACCTTGGCGCAGATGTCGGAGATGACGACGTCGGCGCCTTCCTCGGCGAGCCGGACAGCGTGGGTACGGCCCTGCCCCCGCGCAGCGCCGGTAATGAAGGCCACCCGGCCGGATAAACGCCCCATGGAAGCTGTCGCCCCTTCACTGTCTCTGCTCGGACTGCTTGGACTGCTCGGACTGCTTGAAATGCACGGTCGATCCGTCATTGGAACCCGCCGTGGCGGCGGCGGGCGGCAGCGTTATTCGACTGTGATCTGATGCCGCTGCCAGCGGCGGCAGCGTACCGCGCGTGCCCGTGCGCCCTTTACCCGCCGTTCGACTTGACGTGGCGTCAGGTCACTGTCAGGTTGTTCGACGCTGAGACCGTTCGTTCGTATATACGAATCTGGCACCGGGTAGGTGGTTGTGAAACTCGACGTTCTGTATGAGGTGGACGCTCCCAAACCGTGGGGCCGACCGCACCCGTACGGCCAGCGCGACGCGGAGCGGCGCGCCTACCGGGAGGCTGTCGAGCAGATCCGCCTTGCCGACAAGGTCGGGTTCAACACCATCTGGGCCGTCGAGCACCACTTCCGCGAAGGCCGCTCGCACTGCCCGGCGCCCGAGGTGCTGCTCGGGCATCTGTCGGCCTGCACCGAGCAGATCGGGCTCGGCTTCGGCGTCACGCTGACGCCGTTCGCTTTCACCCCGCCGCAGCGCATCGCCGAGAAGGTGGCTGCCGTCGACCTGCTTTCGCAGGGGCGCGTGCAGTGGGGGACCGGGCGCTCGACCCCGATGGAGCAGACCGCCTTCGGCGTCGACCGCGAGAAGTCGCGCGACGACTGGGCGGAGGCCATCAAGATCGTCTGCGGCATGTGGCGCGATGAGTACTTCGAGTACGAATCCGACCGCTTCACGTTCCCCAAGCGGATGGTCACGCCCAAACCATGGCAGGACCCGCACCCGCCGTGCTGGATGGCCGCGACCTCGGAGGGTTCCGCCGAGGTCGCGGGGTCGAACGGGCTCGGCCTGCTGTCGTTCTCGATCATGCAGCCGCTGGAGAAGATGGAAGCGCAGGTGAAGGCGTACCGGGCCGCGGCCCAGAACCCGACGCCGCTCACCGACGTCACCACCAACAAGGTCGCCGCCTACACGCTGGTGCACGTCCGCGACCAGCGCCGGCCGGCCGACCGCCAGGTCTGGGACTCGGTCGGCTGGTGGTACAGCAACCTTGCGCAGTTCACCCTCGACTGGGAGCTGCCGCACCTGTCACCGGACGAGCGGGACACCGCGTTCCCGCTGCTGACCGGGTTGCTGAAGGGCGAGGTCCCGGTCGAGACGTTCGACGCCGCCGACATGATCGTCATCGGTGACGTCGACACCTGCGTCCGCAAGATGAAGCATTACGCCGACCTCGGCGTGGACGAGCTCATCTGCTACGTGCAATGGGGCTTCCTCGAGCACGAGGACATCAAGCGCACCATCGAGGTCCTCGGCAAGGAAGTCATCCCGGAGCTGGCCGCCTACGAGCCGAAGCTTTCGCCTCCCGCCGCAGCGGCGGCCGGCGCATGACGCGAACCGACAGCTCGCCCGTTCCCGACTTCCCGGGGCGCCTGCGGCTCGACGGCAAGGGTGTCGTGCTTGTCGGCGCCGGCACCGGCATCGGCCGCCAGACCGCGCACGCGCTGGCCCAGTGCGGCGCCCGGGTCGTGTGCGTCGACCTGGAGAAGGATCTGGCCGAGGAGATCGCTGCCGAGGTCGGCGGGATCGCCTGGGCCGGCGACGCCACCGAACGTTCCGAGATGGAGCGGCTCGTGGCCGATTCGACGGCGGCGCTCGGCCGGGTCGACGCCGTCGTCGACATCATCGGGATGTCGCACTACGGGCCGCTCATCGACATGGACGACGACGAGTGGAACTGGCACTTCCGCATCGTGCTGCGCCATGCCCAGCTGATCACCCAGCTTTTCGGCCGCGTCCTGTCCGAATCCGGCGGCGGATCGATGGTCTTCGTCGCCTCCGTCTCCGGGCTGACCGGCGCGCCCCAGCACGCCGCCTACGGCGCCGCCAAGGCGGGGCTCATGTCGCTGGTGCGCTCGGCGGCGGTCGAGCTCGGTCCGTCGGGCGTGCGGACCAACGCCGTCGCGCCGGGTGTGGTCTGGACCCCCCGGGTCTCGGCCTACCTCGGCGAGGCCGGTAAGCAGCGCAACGCCGAGAACGCGCCGCTGCGCCGGGTCGCGCAAACCTCGGACATCGCAGGAGCTTTGCTCTTCTTCGTCAGCGACCTCTCGGCGTATGTCAACGGGCAGACGCTCACGGTCGACGGCGGTGTCGGCGTGAAGTTCCCCTACCCGCTGCCGGAAGGGGTCTGAGTGCTCCTATCGGACGCGCTGCGCGGTGCGGCGTGGCCCGGCAACGAAACGACCCCGTATCCGCGGTCGGATCCCGCCGACGACCGGCTGCCGCTGGACACCTGGGGCACCGCGCAGATCCCGGTGAGCGTGCGGCTCGAACTCATCGGTGACGCGTCGCGCATCGAGATCGACTACGCCTGCGCCACCGACGATCTCGGATACCGAGGCGAAGGTGCGGGAACCACCTTCAGCGCCTGGCGCGGCGACCAGGAAGTCGCGACCGCTACGGCCACGCTGGATGGCGGCACGGTGTCGCTCGAGGTCGGCGGCGCTGACGCTGACTACACAGTCGGCTCGGCCGACGTCCTGACCGTCTACCTCCCGGAAGGCATGAAGCCGACGCTCACGGCGGTACGGCCGGTCGGCGGCTCGCTCGAGCCTGCGCCCCGCGGGCCGCGCTGGCTCGCCTACGGCGACTCGCTGACCGAGGGGTGGGTCGCCAGCGGGCCCGCGTACTGCTGGCCCGCCGTCGCAGCCCGGCGTCACCGGCTCGATCTCGTGAACCTCGGTTACGCCGGCTCCTGCCGCGGCGAGCTCGCCTCGGCCGAGCAGCTCGCCAAGCTTCCCGCCGACGTCATCTCGCTGGGATACGGCACCAACTGCTGGACGCGCATCCCGTACAGCCGCGCTCTGCTGGCTGCGAACCTGCGGGCGTTCCTGTCGATCCTGCGCGAGGGCCACCCGCAGACGCCGATCGTCGTATGGAGCCCGGTGGTCCGGCCCGACGCCGAGCAGACACCCAACCGGTTGGGAGCGACGCTCGCCGACTTGCGCGCCGAGATCGAGGAGTTCGCCCAAACCGCCGGCGGCCCGCTGGAGCTGATCCGCGGGCTGCCATTATTGAGCGGCGATCAACTTGCGGACGGCGTGCACCCCGGCGACGAGGGGCACGCCGTCATGGCCGAGGCCATCGGCAGCGCGGTGGCTCGGGCTGCGGGCGTGAAAGCGGGCACCTCCCGGTGAGCCGCGGCAATCCGAGTGTCGAGCGTGCCGCAAGTGTTCTCGCGCTGCTGTCCGCCGAGCCCGAGCGGGACTTCACGCTGGCCGAGATCGTCCGCCAGACCGAGCTGTCCAAGGCCACCGTCCATGCGCTGCTGGCGTCGCTCACGTCAAATCGCTGGCTGCTGCGGTATCCCTCCGGCCCGAGCTATCGGCTCGGCCCTGGCCTGATCGCCTTGGGGGAGGCGGCTCGTCAGGGCTATCCGGAGCTGCCTTACGCTCAGGACAAGATGCGTGAGTTAGGCACACAACTCGGACTCGAGTGCATGGCCAGCGCAGTCGTCGGCTCCGAGATCGTGATCCTCGCCAAGAGCGGAGTGCCCGCTCCGCTGTCGGTCACCGCTGCCACCGGGCAGCGGATCCCGCTCGTGCCGCCGCTTGCCACCGTCTTCTTCGCCTGGTCCCACGACCAGGCCGTTGAAGCCGCGTTCAGTCCCTGGATCGGCGCCGAAAGCAAGCTCACCGACAGCTACCGGCGGGGCCTGCGCGCGGTGCACGACCGCGGCTTCGCCATGGGGCTGGAGAACCCGGTGCGCGAGCGGCTCGGTCGCGCCCTTGCGTCGCAGCTTGCCCGCGGCCAATTCGCAACGCGTGAAGCCGCCCGCCTGGTCGGCGACCTGACCGAAGAGGACTACCAACTCATCGAGCTCGACGAGTCCGCGAACTACTGGTTGAGCTACCTGGCCGCTCCGATCTTCGACGCTGCCGGGCGCGTGAGTCTTGCGCTCACACTGGTCGGCTTCCCGCGGCAGTTGCGCGGCGACGACGTCTTTCGTCACGGCAAGCTGCTGCGCGCCGCGGCGGACGAGGTCACGGCGGCGGTGCACGGACGCGAACCCACATCCCACGTTCGACAGCAGGCGCCTGAGGAGGCCAAGCGATGAGTCCCCTTCCCGGATTTGCCGACGCATTCGCTCTCGACGGTCAGGTGGCCGTCGTGACCGGAGCCGGAAGCGGTATCGGTGCCGCCTCCGCCCAGCTGCTCGCTCAGGCCGGCGCCATGGTCATCTGCGCTGATCGCAACGCCGACGGCGCGAAGGTGACGGCTGACGCCATCAGCGCGGGCGGCGGCAGTGCCACGCCGTGCGAGATCGACGTCTCCGACCGGGACGCGGTCTTTGAGCTCGCGTCCGAGGTGTCGGCCCAGCACGACCGGATCGACGTCTGGTGCAACATCGCCGGGGTCATCGATCAGGTGCTCGTCGCAGACATGAGCGATGAGCAATTCAACGCGGTCTTCGACGTCAACTTCCGCGGCGCGATGTACGGCTGCCAGGCGGCCGTCGCCGCGATGACGCCGGCCGGCAGTGGATCCATTATCAACATGGTTTCGGCGGCGATCGACTTCCCGGCGCCGACGCTGGCGGCCTACGCGGTGAGCAAGTCCGCGCTCGCCCAGCTGACGCACACGCTGGCCATGGAGGTAGGGCCGGTCGGGATCCGGGTGAACGCGGTCGCCCCCGGCTTCACGCTCACGGCGATGACCTCGCGGCACTTCCTGCGCGAGGACGGCAGCGTCGACGAGCAGCTCCGTGACGCTGTCCTCGGGCCACGTGCTGCGCAATCGCCGCTCGGCCTGGTCGGTGAACCGCAGGACATCGCGCTGACCGTGCTCTACCTTGCCGGAAAGGCGGCACGTTTTGTCACAGGTCAGGTATTGCGCACAAACGGCGGCGTTGCTATGCCATGGTGACTCACGACGTGATCTGAGTCCCCGTCAGGTACACCTGAACTACGCGAATCGCGCACCCCATCCCAGAACCCGACAGACCGACAGTCAGAGAGGTCGCCATGGAGTTCGGCATCTTCATTCAGGGCTACAGCCCGGAGTTCCGCCGTCCGGGAAACCCGGACTGGGAGTGGGACGCGATCGCCTATGACATCGCGGCAGTCGAGGCGGCGGACAAGGCCGGCTTCAAGTACGTGTGGGCGTCGGAGCACCACTTCCTCGACGAGTACTCACATCTTTCGGCCAACCACGTCGTGCTGTCCTACCTCGCTGCGACGACCAAGCGGATCCATCTGGGCTCGGGCATCTTCAATCCCTTGCCACAGGTGAACCATCCGGCGAAGGTGGCCGAGACCGTCGCCATGCTCGACCACGTCAGCGATGGGCGCTTCGAATTCGGCACCGGCCGGGGCGCCGGGAGCCACGAGATCCTCGGATTTTTGCCCGGCATGCAAGATCTGTCCGGCACGCGCGAGATCTGGGAAGACGTCATCGGTGAATTCCCGAAGATGTGGCTGCAGGACACCTACGAGGGCTACGAAGGCAAGTACTGGAGCCTGCCGCCTCGCAAGATCCTTCCCAAGCCGCGGCACAAGCCGCACCCGGCCATGTGGTACGCCGCCGGCAACCCGTCCTCCTACGAGATGGCCGCGCGAAAGGGGCTGGGAGTGCTGGGCTTCTCGGTCGGTGACTTCGCATCGGCCGAAAAAGCTGTCGCCTCTTACAAAAAGGCCGTCGCCGACGCCGAGCCGATCGGCGCCTTCGTCAACGACAACCTGATGTGCTGCCTCGCCGCGTACGTTGCCGAGGACCGCGACGAGGCTTACCGCTCCTACGTCGAGGCACGTCCGAATTATCTGGTGTCGAACGTCTTCCGCTACCACGACACGTTCCCGCACCCCGAGCACGTGCCCAACTGGCCCGAGCGCATTCCCGAGCCGACGCTGGCCGATATCCCGAGCTACCTGGATGCGGGCGCGCTGCTGCTCGGTGATCCGGACGACGCTTTGCAGCAGGCGAAGACGTGGGAGTCGATCGGCGTCGACCAGCTCGTCTTCGGCGTCGGGCCGGCTCCGATCGAGGAGACCGTTCGCACGATCGAGCTCATCGGCAAGCACATCATTCCCAAGATCGATACCGACCCCGAGCACCGCACGACCGCATTCCGTCGTGCCGCTGCTTCCTGATACGGACGGAACATGGCTTCTCCCACTCCAGCTCCAGCTGCTGGCTCCACCGGTGCTTCTGGAACGACACCGGTGCTCGAAGCGGTGGCGATCGGCAAGAGATTCGACATCATCTCCGGCGTTCAGCAAGCCAGTACGGGGCGGGTTCGAGCGAAGGTGCCGCTGACCTGCTTCCGCAACGTTCCGCTCTCCGTGCTCGGAAGCTGACCGTTTCGTAGGTAAGTCGCTCGAGCAGCCGTGGTCGGGCCTCCCGGCCGGCGGCTGTATTTTCAGCCCGGCTTCAAGGAGGAAGCGATGGACGACATCGAGGCCATCAAGCAGCTGAAGGCACGCTACTTCCGCTTGATGGACACCAAGGACTGGGACGGCATGGCACAGGTCTTCGCGCCCGATGTGGAGATCGACATGACCGGTGAGGACGGCACGGTGCACCATGGCGTCGCCGATTTCATGCCGTACCTGCGGCAGAACATCGCCGACGTGACGACCGTGCACCACGGTCACATGCCCGAGATAACGCTGCTATCGGACACCACCGCTCGGGGCATCTGGGCGATGGAGGACAAGCTCTGGTGGCCCGAGGGCTCCGCGCTGGTGCACTTGCACGGCTACGGCCACTACCACGAGACCTACGAGAAGATCGATGGTCAGTGGCACATCACGACGTTGAAGCTCACCCGGCTGCGGCGCGACTTCGTCACCGCGGAGTCGGCCGGCACCGAGTAGCGGCGTTGTCCACTGCTGGGTATCGACGTCCGGAGTCCTTGATGGCGGTGACACGCGATGCGATGTGGCTTTGGAGCGGCGTACTCACCGCGAACGGCGGCGGAGTCTCGCCGAACTCGTGAGCGCGTAACGGCACATAGGCGCTCAGGGCGAACCGGCGGCAGTAAATGCCGGGGTTCTGGCACCTGGATTTGCTGCCACCGGCGGACATGCTCGCCGGTGCAGGGTGCCCGAGCCATCAGCGGCAGTAGATACCGGGCCTCTGACCCCCGCATTTACTGCCACCGACCCAAACTTGGCGGCCACGTAAAGCGCGTAGCCGGGTACGGCGCGCTTCTCGAACCGCGGCGAGTCGCGTGAAGGGCCGTCGACGGAGCAGTTCCATCTCACTGCGTGGCGAACAAGCGAACCGGTGCGTCTCCTGGGTCTTGGATCCCATGTGCGCGATACACGCGATGCGGTGTAAATACTGATCGTTTACAGCGCATTGCGTGTACTCCCCGGAAACGTTCGCCGCCCCGGGGAGGGTATCGCTTTGCTTGTATCGGTCGGACCGCCGTCAGGTCTGGACGCGCTCGGGGGAGGCTGTCGCGGCGGCACCGAGTTCGCGTAACCGGGCCTGGCAGTCCCGCCAGGCCGTCTCGAGGATCTCGCGTACCGGCAGCACTTCGGTGATCCGGCCGGCGACCTGGCCGCTCATCGCGTACGCGGCGTTCATCTCGCCGCCGAAGTAGAGGTCCATCAACCCGTCGATGGCCAGTGACGGCGCCTTCTCGGCGCGTTCGGCTGACGACGAGAGATCGGTGCGCAGGGTGCGCATCGACGGTTTCGCGTAACGATTCACCACGACGGTGTCGGTTTCCGCTGCGGCGACGACCGCCTGTTTCCAGTTCTCGTGGACCGGCGACTCGGCCGCCGTCAGCATCCGGGTGCCCATCTGGACCCCCTCGGCCCCGAGCGTGAACGCCGCCGCCATGGAGATGCCGTCGCTGACCCCGCCGGCGCAGACGATGGGGACGTCGCGAATCTGCTTGATGGCCTGAGCGATCAGTGGCACCAGCACCATCGAGGACGCGCCATCGGCATTCTTGAAGCCGCCCCCCTCGACTCCCTCGACGACGAGCCCGTCGACTCCGGCCGCGATGGCTTTGAGCGCCCCGCGCAGGGTAGGCACCACGTGAAACACCGTGATTCCAGCGGCTTTCAGCGTCGGGGTGAGGACCGACGGGTCACCGGCCGACGTCGTCACGAAGCGCACGCCGTGCGAGACGACGAACTCGACGGTCGTCTCCAAGCCCACGCGATCGCGGATGAAAAGTTGCGCGATGTTGACGCCCCATGGCCGGTCGGTGAGGTCGCGCATCTTCTCGATCTCGAGCTTGACCTCGTCGAGCCTTCCGGAGGACGTCTCGATGATGCCCATGCCTCCGGCGTTCGAGACCGCTGACGCTAGCTGGGCACGCGCGATGTAGCCCATCGGCGCCTGGATGATCGGGATGTCGATGCCGAGCATGTCGGCAACGCGGGTCTGCAAGTCTCAAGCCTCCGTCTCGCTCTGGTCTCCCGACCAGAGCGTGTGGAACGTGCCTTCGCGGTCGGTGCGGTGGTAGGTGTGGGCGCCGAAGAAGTCACGCAATCCCTGGATGAGCGCGGCCGGCAGCCGCTCGGACCGCACCGCGTCGTAGTAGGCGAGCGACGACGAGAACGCCGGCGACGGCACTCCGGACAGCGCCGCGTCCGCCACGACCCGGCGCCACGACGGCACGGCCTTGCTGACGACGTCGCTGAAGTAGGCGTCACCGAGCAGCAGCGGCAGGTTGCGGCTCGCGTTCGTACGCCTCGGTGATCCGGTTCAGGAAGCGCGCCCGGATGATGCAGCCGCCGCGCCAGATACGGGCCATCGCACCGCTGTCGATGCTCCAGCCGAACTCCTCGCTGGCGGCGGCGATCTGGTCGAAGCCCTGCGAGTACGCGACCACCTTGGAGGCGTAGAGCGCCTGCCGCACGTCGTCGATGTAGGCGTCGCGGTCGCTGACGGTCGCCGGTGCGGTGTTGGCGGGCAGCACCTGCTGGGCCGCCTGGCGTTGCTTGACGCCGCCGGACAGGGCGCGGGCGAACGTCGCTTCGGCGATGCCGGTGATGGGCACGCCGAGGTCGAGCGCGTTCTGCACCGTCCAGCGTCCGGTGCCCTTCTGCTCGGCCTGGTCGAGGACGATGTCGATGAACGGCTTGCCGGTGGCGGCGTCGACGTGGGCGAGCACCTTCGCGGTGATCTCGATGAGGAACGACTCCAGGTCCCCCTCGTTCCACTCTTCAAAGATCTTCGTGAGCTCTTCGGCGGATGCGCCGAGGCGCTGGCGCATCAGGTCGTACGCCTCGGCGATCAACTGCATGTCGGCGTACTCGATGCCGTTGTGCACCATCTTCACGAAGTGGCCGGCGGCGTCCGGGTCCGACGTGCACGCAGCACGGCACTCCGTCAACGTGCGCCGAGATGGACTCGAAGATGGGTCCGAGCTTGCGGTAGGCCTCGTCCGAACCGCCCGGCATGATGCTCGGCCCGTTGAGCGCGCCCTCCTCGCCGCCCGAGACGCCCGCGCCGACGAAGTTCAGCTGCTTTTCCCGAAGCGCCGCCTCGCGCCGGCGCGTGTCGGTGAAGTGTGCGTTGCCGCAGTCGATGACGATGTCGCCGGGCTCGAGCAGCGGCACCAGCTCGTCGATGACCGCGTCCGTCGGGCCGCCGGCCTTGACCATGATGATGATCGCGCGCGGCTTGGCGAGGGAAGCGACGAAGTCCTCGATCTTCTCGCTCGGGATGAACGTCCCCTCGTCACCGTGCTCGTCGACGAGTGACTGGGTACGGCGCGTAGCTGCGGTTGTGCAGCGCGACCCGGTGGCCGTGCCGCGCCAGGTTGCGGGCGAGATTGCGCCCCATGACCGCGAGGCCGGTGACTCCGATGTCGGCCGAGCCGACTGTGTCTCCAGTTGCGAGCTGCTCTTCGGGCATGGCAGGAGTCTGACGTATTCGCGATAGCTGCGTCAGTGGGGGACCGGAAGCCACGAAACGTGGCCGGCCAGCTCCGCATAGCCAACGAAAGCGACGGTGTCCATCAAGGTGTGGGCGATGATGAACGGCATCACACGCTTCCACCGCAGGAAGAGCCAGCCGAAGACGAGGCCCATCGCGAAGTTGGCCGCGAAGCCGCCGAAGCCCTGGTAGAGGTGGTAGCTGCCGCGCACGGCCGCGGCGACCACCACTGCGCGCGGGGCGCTCCAGCCGAGCTGGCCGAGCCGGCGGATCAGGTAGCCGAGGACAAGGACTTCCTCGACCGTGCCGTTCTGCGCCGCGGACAGGATGAGGACGGGGAGACGCCACCAGACGTCTGGCAGGTCCTCGGGTACCACCGTGAGGTTCGCGCCCGAAGCGTGCACGATCAGGTAGAACGCGAGCCCGGCGCCGCCGACGACGGCCGCCACCGCCGCACCTTTGGCCGCGTCGATCCGGGGCTGGCGGAAGTCGCCGCCGATGTCGGCGAGGCTTTCGGTCGAGCGCATCAGGAAATGGGCCACCAGCAGGACGGGCACCAACCCGAACGCGATCCCGGTGAGCTGCAGCGCGAGATCGAGCCAGGGGCGGCCGGGGGCTTGGGAGCCGTTCAGCAGCGCGGTCTGTGCGCGCAGTGCCTTGCCGTTGGTGAGGTCGGCCAGCAGGTGCAGCAGCGCGTTGACCCCGGAGGCGCCGAGCGACAGACCGAAGACCAGCCAGACCTCCTGCACCAGCCAGCGGCGGGGGACCGCCGGCGCGGGCGGCGCCCAGCCGGTCCCTGCCGCTGATCGCGCGGCGCTGGTGCGGATGGCCATGGGCCAAGTATCGGCGTCACCGCTTCGTGATCGCTGAATGCCGCGGCTGGGCGTCTCGCCACCCGGCCCGGCAACTGCTGAAAACGGCTGTGGATAACGCGCTGCGCTGCTGGTTCGGCTGCTAGGATCGAATACACGTTCGAGTCAGAGTTCGCCGCGAAAGCAGCCCAGATGCATACGCTCGCGGGCGAGCTCGCCGCCGCGGTCACCGCCGACACCTCCGGGGTGCTGGCAGCCGAAGTGCTGCCCGAGATCCTGGGTGCGGTCCGTCAGGGTGAGCTGTTGACGTGCCGGCTGATCGAACGCGTCGACCGCACCGGCGCCTTCACCGCCGACGGGGCAGCATCGACATCGCCAGTACGTGAAGAACCTGTCCGGCGAGAGTGGGGCGTGGGCGGGCAGGCGGGTCCGGCTCGGCCGGGCGCTTTCGGACACCATGCCGGTCACCGCCAAGGTCTGGCAGGCCGGGCAGCTCGGGATGGATCATGCCCAGGTCATCGCGAATACGATCCGCGGCCTGGGCTACGACCTGGCATTGGACCTGGAAGGGTTCCTCGCCGACCATGCCGCCGGGCTGACCGTCGAACAGCTCAAAACGTTGGCCGCCGAACTGCTCGCCGCCGCCGCCCCCGAGCACTCCGATGAACAAGCCGCCCGTAAACGGGCGGGGCAGCATCTGAACCTGTCCGAAACGATCGGCGGGATGTGGCGCCTGGACGGCTGGCTTGATCCGGAAGCCGGGCTGATCGTCTCGACCGCGCTGGCGGCGTTCACCCGCAAACCCGACCCCGACTGTGACGTGATGACCGAATCCCCCGGCCACCGCCGCGCCGAAGCGCTCGTCCAACTCGCCCGCCATGCCACCGCTCATGCCGAGGACTGCAACGGCCAAAGTCCCGGCCGGCACACCCTCATCTTCGGCATGTCGCATGAGTCCCTGCAAGACGGGATCGGTGTCGGCGGCACCCCGGAAGGCCAGCGCCTGCCCGCCGCGGCGATCCGCAGAATGGCCTGCGATGCCAACATCATCCCCGCCGTCTACAACAGCCAGTCCCAGATCCTCGACTACGGCCGCTCCACCCGCTCCACCCCACCCGGGTTACGCAGGTTCATCGTCGCAAGAGACGGCGGCTGCACCTTCCACGCCTGCGACCGGCCCGCGTCCTGGACCGAAGTCCACCACAAAGACCACTGGGTGCACCTCGGACCCACCAACGCCGACAAGCTCCTGCTGCTCTGCCTGCACCATCATCACAAATGCCATGAAGGCGGCTGGACCATCACCATCGGCACCGACAAAGACCGCACCCCCTGGTTTCACCCACCCGACGGCCGGCCACCACTGCGAGGCCAACGCCGACCGCTCTTCCGCCCCGCCACCCAGACACCCCGGCGCACCTAGGCCCCGTGCAGGACCGGCTTGAAAGGGCTGTGGGACTGTTGCAGCCGTGACAGAGCAGAATCCGGACGGCCCGCTGGTGGCGGCGGATGAGTGGTTCTCCCACCAGATCGTCGAAACGCAGTCGTACGTCGCGCATGCCGACCGGTCGTGGACCGAGAAGGTGTGCGCGATGGCGGCAGCGCGTGATGGGTCGCTGCAGGTCGGCTTCGGCGTCGGCAAGTACACCAACCGCAATGTTTTCGACGGGTACGCCAGCGTCTCCCGGGGCCGGGAGCAGTGGACGGTGCGCGCGAGCCGGCGGCTGGCTGACGCCCCGGACGAGCTCGGCGCCGGGCCGCTCGGGTACGGGATCGTCGAACCCCTGCAGCGGATCCGGTTCTCCTGCCTGCCCGCTGACGGGGAGCCGTTGCCGGTGCCGATCGCGTTCGACTTCACGTTCACCGCCGTCGCCCCGCCGGTGCTCGAAGCCCGTCACCGCGGCCGGGCGCGCGGCGGCTACCGGCTCGACACGGATCTGCTGCGCTACCACCAGTCCGGGCTCGCCGAGGGCTGGGTCGAGCTCGACGGCGCCCGGACCGCGATCACGCCGGACACCTGGTTCTCCACGCGAGACCACTCGTGGGGCGTGCGTCATGACGTCGGCCTACCGGTGACCGACGTCGAGCCGTCGCACGGGCTCGGGTCCGGGGTCGCGTTTCAGTTCTCGTGGTCGCCGATGGTGCTGCAGCGCCCGGATGGCAGCTATTACGCGATTCATCACCAGTACCGGCACACCAGTGCGTTCGGCTACGAGGAGCGCTGGTTCGAAGGCAGCGTAGAGGAGCGGGACGGCAGCGTGGCGCGGATCGCCAAGCTCGAGCCGGACCTGCGGTATGACACCCGTAATCGCCGGATCCTCGGCGGCACGTTGAACTTCACGATGAGCGACGGCTCGACACGGCCGATCACGGTCGAGGCGCTCGGCGACACCGGCGTCCATCTCGGCGTCGGGCTGTATTTCGGCTTCGACGGCCACCATCACGGCGAGTGGAGAGGAGCGTTGCATGTCGACGGCGAGCACATCCCGGACTGCACCGACCCCGCCGTCGCACCGCGGATCCACCAGATCCGCGACGCGGTAATGCGCGTCAGCGATCCGGTCGGTGGCGGAGAGGGGTGGTGCAACATGCAGACCATCGTGGCCGGCGGCTGGCCGGAGCTCGGGCTGGCCGAGGAAACGTCCTTTATCTGAAGGGCTTTTTACCGGCCGACTGCGCGCTCCGCCGCGGCGATGGCGTTGCGGAACAGCATCGCGACCGTCGTCGGGCCGACGCCGCCGACCCGCGGTGTGATGGCCCCGGCCACCTGCTCGCAGCTCTCGTCGACATCGGGCAGCAGCCGCCGGCCCTCGTACCGCACACCGCCGCCGACGACGGTGGCGCCGGGCTTGACGTGCTCGGGCTGGATGATGCCCGGCACGCCGGCGGCTGCGATGAGGATGTCGGCCCGCGTCGTGTAACGCGCCCAGTCCGGCACGCCGGTGTGCACGACGGTCACGGCGGCGTTCGCGGTCGGCCGCTTCTGCGCGAGCATTACGGCCAGCGGTCGGCCGAGGGTGGCGCCGCGGCCGAGGATCACGACCTCGCGGCCGGACACCGGGATCTCGTAGAACGCGAGCAGCGCCTCGATGCCCGCCGGAGTGCAGGGGAGCGGGCCGGGAAGCCCGAGCGAGAGCCGCCCGACGTTGAGCGGATGCATGCCGTCGACGTCCTTGTCCGGGTTCATCGTGGCAAGCGCGGCGTCGTAGTCGAGGTGGCCCGGGATCGGGTGCTGCACCAGCATGGCGTGCACGGACGAGTCGGCGCTGAACCCCTTGATCACCGCTTCGAGATCGGCCTGGGTGGCAGACGCGGGCAGGTGCTCGTGCGGCGACTCGAATCCCAGCTCGGCCGCCTGGCGCTGCTTGACGCGGATGTATCCGGCGCTCGCATCGTCGTCGCCGACCAGGATGGTGGCGAGGCTCGGGGTCACGCCCTGCTCGCGCAGCTTGGCCGCCCGCTCGCCCACCTCGGCCAGCACGGCTTCGGCGACGGGCTTGCCGGGCAGCATGCGCGCAGTGCTTCCAGGGGTCCCAGAGGTCTCAGAAATCCCAGACGTCTCAGCCATGGCTCTCATTCAACCGCAGGAAGCCTGCTGGGCGGCTCAGCGCTCAGGACGCAATCGCCGCAGATCCCGCCGCCGGGCACCCCGGTAGAAGGGGCAGCAGTGGCGCGACCGCGCCGGACTTGCACCGGCTTCCCGTACGGCAGCGCGAGTAACCGGTGAGCGACGTGTCGTGTCAAGGATGCGCGGGGTAAAGTCGGCCGTGCGCGTACCACATCTCAAGAAGCCCGTCCCAAATACTAGGATGCTCCGTGGAGACGATCAGTGCCACCCGGCGCTGGGTGATGCTCGCGGTCAGCATGGCGGCTCAGGCGTCGAGTTCGGTGTTCGCGCAGGGGGCGGCGTTCCTCATCCCGGTGTTGCATGACCGGCACCACCTGAGCCTCGCGGCCGCCGGCGTGCTCGTGGCCATGCCAACGGTCGGCTTGATGCTCTCGCTCATCGCGTGGGGCGCGGTGGTCGACCGCGTCGGCGAGCGGCGCGTCCTCGTCACCGGGCTGCTCGGCACGGCAGCGGCCGCAGCCGGGGCGGCGCTTTCGCATCCGTACGTTCTCGTCGGCGCGTTCCTGCTGCTCGGCGGGATGGCGGCGGGGAGCACCAATGCGGCGAGCGGGCGCGTGGTGGTCGGCTGGTTCCCGGTGCACCGGCGCGGCTTCGCCATGGGGATCCGGCAGATGGCCCAGCCCCTCGGAGTGGGGCTCGCAGCGCTGACGATCCCTCCACTGGCCGCGGCGCACGGGTTGGGCGGTGCGCTGGCCTTGCCGGCGGCGGTCGCCGGGGCCATGGCGCTGGCGTGCGCGTTCCTCATCAAAGATCCGCCGCGGGTCTCCCGGGCCGAGGCGCCGCCCGAGGCCCTCGCCAACCCGTACCGGACGAGCTCGCTGCTCTGGCGTATCCACGGGGTGTCGGTGCTGCTGGTCGTACCGCAGTTCGTGGTGTGGACGTACGGGCTGGTGTGGCTGATCAGCGACCGCGGCTGGTCGGCCGGTGCCGCCGGGCTGCTGATCACCGGCTCGCAGGTGCTCGGGGCGGCGGGACGCATGGCCGCCGGCGCGTGGTCGGACCGGGTGCGCAGCCGGATGAGGCCGCTGCGGGCGGTAGCCGTGGCCGCCGCCGCTGTGATGCTTGCACTCGCGCTCTCCGACTGGCTCGACTCGCCGGTGTCGGTCGTACTGTTGGTGGCAGCGACGGTCATCAGCGTCGCCGACAACGGGCTGGCCTTCACCTCCGTGGCGGAGATCGGCGGGCCGTTCTGGGGCGGACGGGCGATGGGTGCCCAGAACACCGCGCAGTTCCTGGCGGCCTCGGCCGTGCCGCCGGTGGTCGGCGCGCTCATCGGTGCCGTCGGCTATCCGGCGGCGTTTGCGCTGACCGCGATTCTCCCGGCGCTCGCCGTGCCGATCGTGCCGGTCGAGCTCGAGCGCTCAGGCGCGGTCTCGAGGACGCGCGGGCGCTCGCCGGATCGGGGGAGCGGCGAACAGCAACGCGTTGACTGCCGCAGCCGCCACGGCTGATCCTCCCTTTTCGCTGACGTTGCCGATCGAGGGCAGCCCAGAAGCGCGCAGTGCAGCCTTTGATTCGACCGCCCCGACGAACCCGACCGGCAGGCCGACCACGAGCGCCGGATCGGCGTCGAGCGTGAGCAATTCCTCAAGTGCCGTAGGGGCAGTTCCGATCACCCACACCGCACCCGGGCCCACCTCGCCGAACGCGCGGCGGATGCCGGCTGCGCTACGGGTGAGGCCCTTGGCTGCCACGACGTCACGCACCCGGCAGATCGCCTTGATGCTGGTGATGCCCGCGGCGACCATGTGGGCATCAGCCACCACGGGGCAGCCGGAGACGAGCGCCTCGCGGGCCTTCTCCAGGTCGGCCTCCGAAGACACCCGGACATCGCCGAGGTAATCGAGGTCGGCGCTGGCGTGGATGATGCGCTCCACCACGGCACGCGTGAGCGGCGGCAACCCCGACGTATCGACCCGTGACCGCATGATCTGGTACGAGCGAGCCTCGATCGGGTGCACGGCGCGTACCGGCCGGATCGGCTGCGGACTCACGACCACACCTCACTGATGGCATCGGTGGGACAGATCTCGACTTCGCCGCATGCCCTGGCGCCGAACCGGAGCAGGGGGATTGCTGACGGGGTCATTGCTGCCATGTGCTGCCATGTACAGCCCGCGGTCGGCAGCAGCAGCAGCAGCAGCATGGCTGTCCCGCTCTGGTCACTGCCGCGACTCATGCGCCGACCCCGCTCGGCTGGCCGAGAGCGAGGCGCACATCGGGCAGGCCGGGCGGCACACCGTCCTCGATGAGCCGCCAGATCGCTGCCGTGTCGAGATGCTGCTCCACCAGATCACCGAGCGCGTCGAGGCGCGCCTCGCGCACATCCGCGAACGCGACGGTGCCCGGCAGCCAGCGGCGCCCGGCGTCATTGGCGACCCGGCTGAGGAAGGCACGGCGGAAGCCGTCGTTCTCGAAGATGCCGTGCCAGGTCGTTCCCCACACGCACCCGACCTGCGCGCCGTCGAGGAACGGCTCTCCCGACTCCACCGTCACACGCCCGTGATGGATCGCGTAGGCCGTCACGTCGTGCCCGTGCCACTGCCCGCGCGGCAGGCTCAGTACTTTCTCCGGGGCGTAGCGCGTGGTGACCGGCAGCAGCCCGAGACCCTCGACGTAACCGGCTCCGGACTCGACGCCGTCGACGATGCTGGTCCCGAGCAGTTGCACGCCGCCGCAGATGCCGATGATCGGTCGACCGGCGACCGCCCGCTCGTGTAGCGCGCGCTCGAAACCGTTGTCCCGCAGCCAGTTCAGGTCACTCACGGTGGCCCGGCTTCCCGGCAGCACGACGAGATCGGCGTCGGCGAGCGCGCCGGGCGACGTCACGATCCGCACCTCGACGCCCGGCTCGGCCGACAGCGCGTCGGCGTCGGTGACGTTCGACATCCGGGGCAGCCGCACGACCGCGATCCGCAGCACCTCGTCGCCCACCGGCGCACCCGTCGCTACGGCGCGGCGGTCGAGATCGAGCGAATCCTCGACGTCGAGCCACAGCCCTTCGCGCCACGGCAGCACACCCAAGGTCGGACGGCCCGTCGCCGTCTCGAGCCACTCCAGTCCGGGCGCGAGCAGCGCCGGGTCGCCGCGGAATTTGTTGACCACGAAGCCGGCGATGTGGCGCTGGTCCTGCGGCTCGAGTACGCCGAGCGTGCCGGCGAAGTGGGCCAGCACCCCGCCGCGGTCGATGTCACCGACGACGATCACCGGCAGGCCGGCGGCGCGGGCCAGGCCCATGTTCGCGAGATCGCCGGCGCGCAGATTGACCTCCGCCGGGCTGCCCGCACCCTCGCAGATGACGACGTCGAACCGGGCGCGCAGCCCGGCCAGCGCGTCCGTCGCCACGTCGAGCAGCGCGCCTTTCAGCTCGCGATAGGACAGCGCGTCGGCCTCCGCGTACGGACGCCCGAGCACGACCACGTGCGAATGCCGATCGCTTCCGGGCTTGAGCAGCACGGGATTCATGGCCGCTTCCGCGGGCACCCGGGCGGCTGCGGCTTGCATCGCCTGCGCCCGGCCGATCTCCCCGCCGTCGGCCGTCACCATCGAGTTCAGCGACATGTTCTGCGCCTTGAACGGCGCGACCCGCACGCCTTGACGGGCGAGCCAGCGGCACAACCCTGCGGTCACCACACTCTTGCCGGCGTCGGACGTGGTGCCGGCGACCAGCAGCGCCCTGCTCATGCGGCCCGTCCCGAAGCCAGCCCGCCAAGGGCGAGCACCGCGGATACGGCGGCCGCGGCGACCGAGACGTTTCGCGAAAGCCACGCTGCGCGCACGACATCGGCAGCATCCGGATCCCGGCCGTCGCCCTGCCAGGGACGGCTCGACAGGCCGTACGGGTAGACGGTCGGGCCGCCGAGCCGAACTCCCAGGGCGCCGGCAAGGCCCAGCCCGATCCCGGCAGCACGCTGCGCGCCGGGAGCGGCGAGCCACCCAGATGTCCGCATCAGGTGACGGCTCGGGCGGGCGGCATCGCGGCGGTCCTCACTCGGGGTCCTCGCCCCGGGCTGGCGGGTCGATGGCCGGAGTCTCCTGGCTTCCGGATCAGGGCTCCCCTCGGCCTTCCGGCCCACAGTTCGGGCCGTGGCCGCGGTGAGGATCGCTCCCCGGGTACCTCCCCGGGTACACAGTGGCGGGACCGCGCCGGATTCGCACCGGCTTCCTCCGCGTCCATCGCTGGCGTCCCTGAACCTATCGCAGATCCGGTGGTTGCAGGTGGCCGCCCACAGCCCGTCCCGAGGCAGGCCTCGATCATCTTCGCGGCGCATAAGGACTAACGTTTCGGGCAGGACGATCCGGTCCGTCGAACATTCATGAGGGAGCACTGCCCGTGGCGACTTACACGCTGCCCGACCTGCCCTACGACTACGCGGCACTCGAGCCGCACATCAGCGGCGAAATCATCGAGTTGCATCACGACAAGCACCACGCCGCCTACGTCAAGGGCGCGAACGACACGCTCGACAAGCTTGCCGAGGCCCGCGAGAAGGGTGACTTCGGCGCCATCGTCGGCCTCGAGAAGACCTTCGCCTTCCACCTTTCCGGCCACACCCTGCACACGCTCTACTGGCAGAACCTGTCCGGTGACGGCGGCGACAAGCCGGACGGCGCCCTCGCCTCCGCCATCGACGCCGACTTCGGCAGCTTCGACGGCTTCAAGGGTCAGCTCACCCAGGCCACCGCGACCACGCAGGGCTCGGGCTGGGGTGTGCTGTCCTACGACAGCCTCGGCAAGCGGCTCACGGTCCAGCAGGTCTACGACCACCAGGGCAACGTCGGAATCGGCACCACCCCGCTGCTGGTGTTCGACGCCTGGGAGCACGCCTTCTACCTGCAGTACAAGAACGTGAAGCCGGACTACGTCAACGCGCTGTGGAACATCGTCAACTGGGCTGACGTCGCCGCTCGCTACGACGCCGTCAGCAAGGCCGGGATCAGCATCTAGCGACGTGAACCACCAGCGGCAGTAAATCCGGGTGCCAGAGCCCCCGGATTTACTGCCGCTTCGCTTACTCAGCCGGACCACAGGTGACGGCGCGTGCGCGGCAGTTGATCTTCGCGGCTGATTGACTCGGGAGAATGAGCGGCTCACTCGTGACGGCGGCCGACGTCGACGCGGCTGCCGAACGCCTCGCCGGCGTCGTGCAGCCGTCGCCGCTGCAGCGCAACGCCCGGCTGTCGGCGGTCACCGGCGCCGACGTCTACCTCAAACGCGAGGACCTGCAGCCGGTTCGCAGCTACAAGATCCGCGGCGCCTACAACTTCATGGCGCAGCTACCTGCCCGCCAGCGCGCCGCCGGAGTGGTGTGCGCCAGCGCGGGCAACCACGCGCAGGGCGTCGCGCTGTCCTGCCAGCTGCTCGGCATCCGCGGCACGGTGTACCTGCCGCGCACCACCCCGCGGCAGAAGCGTGACCGGATCGCCGAGCTCGGACGGGGCCACCTGACCATCGAGCTGGTCGGCGACACCTATGACGACGCCAGCCTGGAAGCCGTCGCTCATGCCTCGGCGACCGACGCGGTGCTCATTCCCGCGTTCGACGATCCGCGGATCATCGCCGGGCAGGGCACCGTCTGCGCCGAGCTCGTCTCCCAGTTGGGAGCGTTGCCGGACGTGCTCGTGCTGCCGGTCGGCGGCGGGGGACTGCTCGCCGGCGCCGTCGCCTGGCTGTCCGGACAGCAGCACTCCCCGCGGCTGGTGGGCGCCGAGCCGGCCGGCGCCCCGAGCATGACGGCGGCTCTCTCCGCCGGCCACCCGGTGGCCCTCGAGCAGATCGACACCTTCGTCGACGGCGCCGCGGTGCGCCGGGTGGGAGACCACAGCTACGCGGTCGTGGCCGGCAGCCCGGTCGAGATGCGCAGCGTCGCCGAAGGCCGCGTCTGCAGCGAGATGCTCGACCTGTACCAGACCGACGGCATCATCTCCGAGCCCGCGGGGGCGCTCGCGGCAGCAGCCCTCGACCAACTCGGACCGCTTTCGGGCCGGCGCGTCGCCTGCGTGCTCTCCGGAGGCAACAACGACGTGCTGCGCTACCCGGAGGTGGTCGAGCGTTCGCTGGTGTTCGAAGGGCTCAAGCACTACTTCCTGATCTCCTTCCCCCAGGAGCCCGGTGCCCTGCGCCGATTCCTCGACCACGCGCTCGGCCCGGACGACGACATCGTCCTGTTCGAGTACGTGAAGCGCTCCAACCGCGAGACCGGGCCGGCGCTCGTCGGCATCGAGCTCGCTCGCCGCACCGACCTGGAACCGCTGCTGTCGCGGCTGGCCGAACTCCCGCTGAGTGTCGAGCCGATCAAGCCGGAGCAGGCGGCGTTCCGCTTCCTCGTCTAGCGCTTGCTCGGCCGCCGCGGGGCATGTGCGAGGGTCGAGACGTGGACCCCCAACGTGCAGCAGACATCGTCGAGATCCAGCAACTGGCTGTCGGGTACGTCGTCGGCATCGACCGGCGCGATCCGGACTTCATCGCGTCGCTCTTCGTTCCCGACGTCGACTGCGGGCATTGGGGCACCGGCCCCGAGGCGTTTCGCGCGATGTATCTGGAGAACGACAGCACGTTCGGCGCCAGCATCCATCAGGCCACCAATCACCTGGTCACGATCGAAAGCGACGAGCGCGCCACCGGCGTCTGTTACCTCACCGCCGAGCAGCAGCAGCACGACAGCTCCTGGGCGCGGCTCGCCGGGGCGTACGAGGACCGGTACGAGCGGGTCGAGGGACGCTGGCTCTTCCGGGCCCGCAAGCTGCTCTTCTGGTACCGCGAGGCCCGGGTGCCGACCGGGCAGCGCGATCCCAACTACCGCACGTTCTCGAAGTGGCCGACGCTTCCGGGTGCCTGGCCTACGTGGGAGAGGTTCTGGACCGACGTGCGCGAGATGTACGGGCCCGAGCCGCGCGTCCATCCCGGGGTCAAGCGGTCCGAGCGAGCGGCCGGTTCATGACAGCCGAAAATCGAGGCACGGCAATGCGTTTTTCGCTTTCGCTGCCGGTCCTGCGCGATGAGAGTGCGGCCGACCCGTTCGGTGAGACGTTCGCCCTCGCGCAGGAGGCGGAGCAGGCCGGATTCGATACCGCGACCATCGGCCACCACCACTTCATGCCGGGGAATGCCAGTGATCCGCTGACGTTTCTCACCGCCGTCGCGGCGCGGACGAGCACGCTGCGCGTCGGTACCGGGATCTTCCAGCTGCCGGTGCACAACCCGGTGCGGGTCGCCGAGCAGGTCGCCACCATCGATCAGCTGTCGGCCGGCCGGATCTCCCTCGGCGTCGGCCTGGGCTGGTGGCCCGTCGAATACCAGGTGCACGGCTCGGATTTCCGTACGCGCGGCGCCCGGCTCGAGGAGGCGCTGACGATCCTGAAGCTGGTGTGGGAGAACGAGAACACCGCTTTTGACGGCCGGTTCTACAGCTTCCCCGAACTGACCGTCCACCCCCGCCCGGTGCAGCGCCCCCACCCGCCGCTATGGGTGGCCGGGGTCGCCGACGTCGCGGTCGAGCGCGCCGCCCGGCTGGGTGACGCGTGGCTGTGCGGGCCGGTGCAGTCGCTGGCGAAAGCGCAGTCGTGCCTGGAGGTCTACCGGGATGCGGCCGCGGAGGCGGGACGCGGAAGCGACTGGATCCTGCGCCGGTATGCCTGGCTCGGCAGCGACGACAGGCAGGTCCGCGACGAGGTGCTGCCGGCGTACGTCGGCGGTCTCATGGAGCACTGGCGGGAGTCGGTCGAGGACGACGCCGAGAAGGAGCTTTTCGCCCGCATCGATGCGGGGGAGAGCGTGAGCCCCGAGGAGGTCGCCGCCGATCGGCTGCTGTGGGGCGACCCCGAGCGGGTCATCGGTCAGGTCGAGCGCTACCGGGAGACGACGGGTGCGACCCACGTTCATGCCGCCTTCGGCGCCGGCTTGCCCGCGCACAGCGGGCCCTCGACGATGGGGAGTTTCACCGAGCTCCGTGACATGATTCGACTCTTCGGGCGCGAGGTCATCTCGGCTTTCCCCGCCCCCCACGACCGCTGACGACGAAACGGAGCGCGCACATGCGGGCGGAATTTCATCAGGTCGCCGAAAAGGTCAACAACTGGGGGCGTTGGGGCGAAGGCGACGAGCGCGGGACGCTGAACTTCATCACGCCCGACGTGGTCAAGGCTGCCATGGGAGCGGTGCGCAGCGGCCGCACGTTCGGTCTGGCGATCCCGCTGTCGTCCGACGGTCCGCAGATCGGCATGATCCCCGGGCGCATCAATCCGCTCAAGACGATGCTCGCCATCAACGACCCGATGACCGGCAACATCGACGAGTTCTGCACCAGCGACGACTCGGTCGTCATGGGCCTGCAGGCCGGCACCCATTGGGATTCCCTGGCCCATGCGACGTACTCGAACCGGATCTACAACGGCGCCCCGATCGCGTCCCTGACGACGCGCGGGGCGGCGAAGTGCGGCATCGACAAGGTAGGGCCGCTGGTGTCGCGTGGCGTGCTGCTCGACGTCGCCCGGGCTAAGGGCGTCGAGCGGCTCGATCCTGGTTACGCGCTCACCGCGGAGGATCTCGACGCAGCGGCTGAGATGGCGAAGGTGAGCGTGCGCTCCGGAGACATCGTGCTGGTGCGTACCGGTCAGATCCAGGTGCTGCACGCCGGCGACAAGATGGCCTACACGTTCCCCTCGCCGGGATTCTCGATGAAGACGGCTCCCTGGCTGCACGCCCACGAGGTCGCGGCCGTCGCCAACGACACGATCGTCTTCGAGGTCTTCCCGTGCGAGTACGAGGACCTGCCGCTGCCGGTCCACCTGCTGCACCTGGTCGAGATGGGCCTCACGCAGGGGCAGAACTGGGACCTCGAGGCGCTCGCCGCCGACTGCGCCGAGGACGGCCAGTACGACTTCCTGCTCACGGCAACTCCGGAGCCTTTCGTCGCCGGGCTCGGCGCGCCGGTGGCGCCGGTCGCGGTGAAGTGAAGCTGCACTCGTGACCGATGCCGCTGTACCCACAGTCACTGATCACCCGGAGCGCGGGCGCTTCGAGATCGCGGTGGACGGCGAGGTCGCCGGCTTCGTGACGTATCACCGGGTCGGTGAGAACCTCGACTTCACCCACACCGAGATCGACGATCGGTACGAAGGTCGGGGCCTCGGGTCGACGCTGATCCGGGCCGCGTTGGAGGCCACCCGTGCACAGGGCTTGGGCGCGCTGCCACACTGTCCCTTCGTGAAGAGCTTCATGGAACGCCACCCCGAGTACGTCGAGCTGGTCCCGCCGCTGCGCCGGCGGCAGTTCGGGTTCGCGGCATGACCCCGCACGAGGGCCCGCCCGGCTTGCGCGATCTACTCGTCAAGCAGGAGATCCGCGACGCCCACTCCCGGTACTGCCGCGCGATGGACCGTCGTGACGAGGCGCTCGCGGCATCGATCTGGCATGAGGACGGCAGCGCCGACTACGGCGAGATCTTCAAGGGCAGCGGGGCCGGGTTCGCCGCCTGGGTGACCGAGACCCACGGCAACTTCGCCCGGCACAGCCACCAGATCAGCAACGTCCTCGTCGAGGTCGGGGCTTCCGGCGAGCAGGCGGTCAGCGAGGCCTACGTGACCGTGGCGCTGTGGACGGTGCCGGACTCCATGGGGACGGTGACGCAGGTGACCTCCCGCGGGCGCTACCTCGACCGGTGGGAGCGGCGCGACGGCCGCTGGGGAATCGCGGCGCGCCACTACGTCGAGGACTTCACCACGGCGCAGCAGCTGTCCTCCGATGAGGTGAGCCCGGCCAGCAAGGCGAGCCGCCGCGACCCGGAGGATCCCTCCTACGCCCTGTTCTCGAGCCTCTCCTAAGCCCCTTTCGACTCCGGAGGATTGATGCCCAGCCTTGACGAGCTCCTCACACCCGCCGAGACGGTGGTCCTCACCGTCGAGATGCAGCGCGGTGTCATCGGCGATCAGGTGACGTCGTTCGGCGGGGGAGCGTTGCTGGAAGCGGTCGAGAAAGCGGGAAGCATCCCGGCGGCGCAGCGCCTGGTGCGCGCGGCCCGCGCCGCCGGAGCCCGCGTCGTGCACGCCACTATCAGCCTTCGCGCCGACCGGGCGGGGCTGTCGCGCAACAACCGCATGATTGCCGCGATCCTGCGCCAGCCCGACCAGATGCTCGAGGGCAGTCCGGCGACGGAGCTCATCCCCGAACTCGAGTTCAGCCCGTCGGACATCATCGTCAACCGGGTGCACGGCCTGACCCCGTTCGGCGGCACCGAGCTGGATGCCGTGTTGCGCAACCTGGGTACGAAAACCCTTGTGCCCATTGGGGTTTCGGTCAACGTGGCAATCATGGGCACCTGCCTGTCGGCGTCCGACCTGGGCTACCAGATCGTGCTGCCGACCGATGCGGTCGTCGGCGTGCCCGAAAGCTACGCGGCCGACGCGCTGACAAATACGCTGGGCTATCTGGCGACGCTCACCACGGTCGACGACATCGTCAAGGTCTGGTCCTGAGCTGCCTGGTGTCACGGCGGAACGGCTGGCGCGCCAGCACCTGACGGGCGCGCGCTTCGCCGACCCGGTGAGTGCGGTCGGCTGGTTCGGCGCGGTGCAGGCGCAGGACTTCACTGCCAGCCTCTGGGGAGTCGGGCAGCGGTGCGCGGACGCGACCGAGGCCGGTTTGCGTGCAGCCTTCGATGCGGGGGAGCTGGTACGGACGCACGTGCTGCGGCCGACCTGGCACCTCGTGGCGCCGGCCGACCTGCGCTGGATGCAGCAGCTGACCGGTGATCGGGTGCTGGCCTCCATGGGCACGTATCTGCGGCGTACCGAGCTCGACGCGGCGACGCTCGCCCGCTGCGGTGACCTCATCTGCGCGGCGCTGGGCGGTGGGCGGCACCTGACTCGCCAGGAACTGCGCGACGTGCTCGCCGCGGACGGCATCGACGCGAGCGACACGGTTCGCTTCAGCCTGATCGCCATGTGGTGCGAGCTGCAGGCACTGATCTGCAGCGGGACGATGCGCGGCCGCCAGCACACGTACGCGCTCGTGGACGAGCGCCTTGCGGCGGCGCCGGCGCGGGAGCGCGACGAGGCGCTGGGCGAGCTCGCCCAGCGGTACTTCGCGAGCCACGGACCCGCGCAGGACGCGGACTTCGCCTGGTGGTCGGGACTGACCCTGAGCGAGGCGCGGCGAGCGACGGACATCGCCGGCTACCCCGACCGCGCCGAGCGGGCGGCGGGTTCCGTCCCCGGACTTTCGCCCACCGTCCACCTGCTGCCGAACTACGACGAGTACGTCGTCGCATACCGGGATCGCTCGGCGCTGTTCGCCTCCGCCGAGGTGCCTCGCGAACTGGCCGGCATGGGCGTGCTCGTGGCGCCGGTCATCGTGTATCGCGGTCAGTTCGCCGGGCGATGGAAGCGCTCGATCGAGCGGCGCCGGGTCGTGCTGCGAGCCGACCTGAACCGCGACCTCGGCACGGCCGGTCAACGGGCCTTGGCGGCAGCGGCCGCGCGCTACGGGAGATTCCTCGACCTGCCGGTGGACGTCGTGTCGGGCAGGATCGAACCGTGAGCGCTCTGCACATCCGGGGGACGGCGCTGCCGGACGGTCAGCATGTCGAGCTGTGGCTGACGGATGGCCGGATCACGTACGAGCGGCCGGCGGATTACGAGACCGTCGCCGAGGGCTGGATCGTGCCCGGTCTGGTCGACACGCACTGCCACATCGGCCTCGATGCGAACGGTGCCGTCGACGAGGGCACCCAGGAACGTCAGGCGATCGCCGAGCGTGACGCGGGGGTGCTGCTCGCCCGCGACTGCGGGGTTCCGTCCGACACCCGCTGGATCGACGAGCGCCCTGACCTTCCCCGGATCATCCGTGCCGGGCGCCATGTCGCCGCCCCGAAGCGCTACATCCGCGGCTACGGGGTCGAGGTACAGCCCGAACTTCTCGTCGAGACGGTTACCGAGCAGGCCGCCCGCGGTGACGGCTGGGTCAAGATCGTGGGGGACTGGATCGACCGCAGCGCCGGAGATCTGACGCCCTGCTGGCCGACCGAGGTGCTCGCGGAAGCCGTTGCTGCCGCGCATGCCGCGGGCGCCCGGGTGACCACGCACGTCTTCGGCGAGGACGGTGTGGCGCAGTCGGTCGAGGTGGGGATGGACTGTCTCGAGCACGCCACCGGCCTCGAAGGCGAACTCGTCGAGGTCATGGCCGAACGGCGGATCGCGATCGTTCCCACGCTCATCAACATCGCCAACTTCCCAACGATCGCAGCGCAAGCCGACCGCTTCCCGGCCTACGCGCAGCACATGCTGCGGCTGCATTCCGGCGTGGAGTCGATGGTCGCTTCGGCTTTCGAAGCGGGCATCCCGATCTACGCCGGTACGGACGCCGGGGGCGCGCTCGCCCATGGTCGCATCGCTGATGAGATCCAGGCCCTGATCGCCGCCGGTGTCCCGGCGGCGGACGCCATCGGCGCAGCGAGCTGGCGGGCCCGGGAATGGCTCGGCTTCCCGGATCCGCTCGCCGAGGGTGCTCCCGCGGACCTGGTCGTGTTCGGTGCCGACCCTCGGGAGCAGCCTGCCGTGCTTGCTCATCCGGCGCGGGTGATCCTGCGCGCGGCCGTGGTCGCCTGAGCCCAGGAGCGGCTCGCCGCGCCTGGTCCCCGCCGATGTTCGGGCCTGTCCATTTGACGTGACGATTTGATGGGATGAAGGGCAGGTTCGCGTGATTTATCCTGCCGAACTGAAGGTTTCCCGCAAAATGCCTGGCAACTGTCTCTGATTGCTGAAACCGCCGACCGGAACCGATGCCGGCCACGGTATCCCGCGTAGGAACCGCCGGTCGCTTCGGAAAACGATTCAGGCGCCCGCGAGAAATCACCGATGCGACGGAGTTCATCGAAAATTCGGTTGACAGGATGGCGCGTTGGCCACCTTGATCCGCTGGTCACCGCTACCTCCGACGTCTTGGGACGCTCGGCGACTCGTCGGCTGCTGACATTTCCCGGCCCGGCCGGCAACGTTTTGGATGACCGGCTCGGTAATGCGTCGCGTGGCCGATTGTCTTTATCGAGCTTATTGTCCGCGGCAGCTCGGCGTGACGGCCGGAAGATTCCATTGTCGCTGCTCGCGACAATTCGCGTCACGTCCGATGAAATCCGATCGGGGCCGCCGGAAACCGGTGCCGGACGAGATTCGCGGCTACCCGCCGGGGCGGCCAGCGGCTGGCTGGACCGCAGCTCGCGTCCGCCGGAAGGTCATCTGCGCTGCTCATCGCCGTTGCCCGCGGTGAGCGGACCACCGTGGCCGGCTCGCGAGATGCACAGCCTCGGCCTGTTACGGGACCATCAAGGGTCTGACACGGATTGATAACAATCCCGCCCCGTCGGCGGCAGTCCGGTAGAAAATGTTTGGCGGACTACCCATTTGCGAAGAACTGTTGCTAGCCTTCCGCCTGGTATTCGTCGAAGAAGCAACAGGTGCGCCAAGTCAGCCGCGCATGCCGATTCGGCTGGCCGTCCCGTCCATGTGAAGGAAGCAGAAAATGAACGTGTCACGAAGCTCGCGTCGGCGAGCCTGGGCACTCGGCTGCACGCTCGTCGCAGGGTCGGTCGCCCTTGCGGCCTGCGGCGGTTCGAGCAGCTCCGGAGGCACCACGCCCCAGTCCGGCGGCAACTCGAGTGGTAAGCCGGGCGGCACCCTGAAGGTGCTGATGGGCACCGCACCGGACAGCCTCGACCCCGGCTTCGGTTACACCACCCAGGCGCTCGAAGGCGACAACATGGTGTACACGCCGCTGCTGACCTACGCCTACAAGGAGGGCACGCCCGGCACCGATCTGATTCCCGCCCTCGCGACGGATCTGCCGACGATCTCGTCCGACAATCTCACCTACACCGTCACGTTGCGGTCGGGCATCACGTACTCGGACGGCACCAAGGTCAAGGCCTCGGACGTGAAGTACGGCATCGAGCGGTCGATCAAGATCAGCTGGGGTGGTAAGTCGTTCTTCACCGGCTACATCAAGGGCGCCGCGGACTACGACGCCGGCAAGGCCACCGACATCAGCGGCATCACGACCGATGACGCGACCGGCAAGATCACCTTCACGCTGACCAAGCAGTACGGCGCCTTCGACAACCTGCTCGCTTTCGTGGCGGCCGCACCGGTTCCGTCGACCACCCCGATGAAGGTCATGTCCAACAACCCGCCGGTGGGTGTGGGCCCGTACAAGTTCGGCAAGATCGTGCCGAACGCCTCCTTCACGCTGGTGAAGAACCCCTCGTTCGCCGGCTTCAAGATCCCCGGAATCCCGACCGGGTATCTCGACCAGGTCAACGTCACCATCAACAGCAACACCCAGACCGAGGCGCAGCAGGTGCTCGACAACAGCGCTGACGTCTTCGACCCGGGCGACACCATCCCGGCCAGCCTGCTCAGCCAGGCCCAGGCGCAGAAGTCGCGCTACCAGAAGGTAGCGCTGGCCTCGACCTACTACTTCTTCTTCAACACCAAGGTCAAGCCGTTCAACAACACGGCGGCCCGCCAGGCCGTCGACATGGCCATGGACCGCACGGCGCTCTCGCGGCTGTCCAGCGGCTCGCTCACGCCGGGTTGCTACTTCCTCCCGCCGCCCATCACCGGTCACGTCAGCGATGCCTGCAGCTTCGGGCAGCCGGACGTGGTGCCATCGGCAGACACCGTCGCCAAGGCGAAGAAGATGATCGCCGACGCGGGGCTGGCCGGTACCAAGGTCACGGTCTGGAGTGAGACCCGCAGCCCCCGCCAGCAGTACTGCGCTTACCTTGCTGACCTGCTGAACAAGCTGGGCTTCAACGCCTCGCTCAAGGTCATCCAGGACTCGGTGTACTTCCAGACGATCGGTAACCAGAGCCTGTACCCGCAGGTGGGCTTCGCTGACTGGAGCCAGGACTTCCCGAACCCGTCGGACTTCTACCTGCTGCTGGCCACCTCCAGCATCCAGCCGACGAACAACGAGAACTTCGGCAACGTGAGTGACCCGAAGATCGACGGCCCGCTCGCGAGGCTGGAGGCGATCCCGGCCGCCCAGCTGAAGGACAACGCCAGCGGCTGGCAGGACCTGGACAAGTACGTGCAGTCCCAGTCCTACTTCGGGGTCTACGGTTACCAGACGGCACCGAAGTTCACCTCGACCCGAGTCGACTTCGCTTCGGCGGTGTTCAACCCGGTGGCCTACCTGGAGTACAACACCATCTCTCTGAAGTAGGGCCTGCGTATGGCAGACGTGGCGGTGGCGCCCTCCGAGATCTCGGAGGGCGCCACCACCTCTGACATGGGGCCGCTGGGCATTGCGCTCCAGCGGCTCCGTCGTAACAAGCTCGCGCTTGTCTTCGGCGGGTTGTTCCTGCTGATCGTCATCGCGTGCGCGCTGGCTCCGGTGTATGCGCACGACATCGCCCACACCGGGCCCAACTCGCAGCACATCAGCGAAGTGATCAACGTCGGCGGCAAGCAGCAGAACGTCGTGAGCCTGACCGGGGTGCCGACCGGTCCCACGTGGCACTCGAAGTTCCTGCTGGGTGCCGACACGAGTGGCCGCGACGTTGCGGTGCGGGTGCTCTACGGCGGGCGCAACTCGCTGGAGATCGGCTTGCTGGCCACGGTCATCACGATGATCGGCGCCGTGCTGCTCGGCGTCACCGCCGGCTTCTTCCGCGGCTGGACCGACACCATCATCTCCCGGCTGCTCGACCTCATCTGGGCCTATCCGGCGCTGCTGCTCGGCGTCGCGCTCGGGGTGAGCCTCGCGGTCGGCGGCCTCGCGATCGGGCCGCTGCACATCGAGGGCGGTTCGAACATCTTGCCCTCGCTGGTGATCGGGGTGGTCTACATCCCCTATGTCGCCCGGCCACTGCGCGGCGAAGTGCTCACCCTGCGCGAGCGCGAATTCGTCGACGCGGCCCGCACCCTGGGATACGGCCGGCTGCGGATCATCGCCAGCGAGATCCTGCCCAACCTGTTCTCCACGCTTATTGTCTTCTTCGCCTTGCAGCTCGCGCAGTCGATCGTGCTCGAGGCGAGCCTGTCCTTCCTCGGCGCCGGGGTACAGCCGCCGAACCCGTCGTGGGGGACCATGCTGGCCGACGGTGTCGATCAGGTGACCAGCGCGCCGCACCTCACGCTGGTGCCGGGTCTCATGCTCGTGCTTGCGGTGCTGGCCGTGAACATCTTCGGTGACGGCCTGCGTCAGGCGTTCGATCCCCGTGCCCGAATCCGGACGGAGCGTTAACCGTGGGCCTGGCTGCATTCATCAGCCGCCGGCTGGCGTCGGCCATCATCGTGCTCTTCCTGGTGAGCGTGCTGACCTTCCTCATCTTCATCGCGATCCCGAACGGCGATCCGGCGCTGCGCCTGGCCGGCCGCACGGCGACCACGGCCGACATCGCGACGGTGCGTCACGCGTACGGCTTCGACAAGCCGGTCTGGGTGCAGTACTGGCGGATCATGCACCAGATCTTCAACGGCTCCATCCAGAGCTACGCGCAGCATGTCACGGTGTTCTCGCAGATCAAGCGCGGGCTTCCGGCGACGTTCTCGCTCGCGATCGGTGCTGCGATCATCTGGCTCGCCATCGGCGTCCTGTTCGGCGTCGTCGGTGCGCTGCGGGCCGGCAAGTTCTCCGACGTCGCCATCACGACCGTGAGCTTCGTCGGGATCTCCGCGCCGACATTCGTCGTCGGGGCGATCCTGCTCTACTTCCTCACCTTCAAGGCGACGATCTTCCCGGCCGGCGGCTACGTGCCCATCACGAGTGATCCGGTGCAGTGGTTCCAGCATCTGGTGCTGCCGTGGTTCACGCTCGCCATCCTGTATATCGGCGTCTACGCGCAAGTGCTGCGCTCCAGCGTGCTGGACGCCTTGTCGACCGATGCGGTGCGCACGGCATACGCCAAGGGCCTCCCGCGGCGCCGCGTGCTCGTCAGGCACGTGCTGCGTGTCTCGCTCATTCCCATCGTCTCGCTCTGGGGGCTGGACTTCGCTGCCGTCATCGGCGGTTCCACACTCGTCGTCGAGGTCGTCTTCAATCTCAACGGCATCGGGCAGTACGCCGCTCAGTCGGTGCGCTCGCTGGATGTGCCGCCGGTGCTCGTGGTGACGCTGCTCGGGGCCTGTTTCGTCATCCTGATGAACGCGGTCGTCGACATCCTGTATGCGGTGCTCGATCCGCGGATCCGGGTGAGTGCCTCATGAGCACTGCTGAGACGCTTCTCGAGGTCGAGCATCTGCGCGTCGGTTTCCGTACCGAATCGGGTCTGCTGCAGGCGGTCGACGACGTCTCCTTCACACTCCGGCGCGGCGAGGTGCTGTCGATCGTCGGGGAGTCCGGCTCCGGCAAGTCCGTCAGCGCGATGACGCTGATGGGGCTCACCCGGTCGCCGAACGCCATCATCGAAGGCAGCGCCAGACTCGCCGACGGCACCGAGCTGCTGGGCGCCAGCGACGACCTCATGCAACACGTGCGTGGTGCACGCATCGCCATGATCTTCCAGGATCCGATGAGCGCGCTGACGGCGGTGTACCGGGTCGGTGACCAGATCGCCGAGCAGATCCGGGCCCACGAGAAGATCAGCAAACAGGCGGCGCGTGCTCGCGCGGTCGAGCTGCTCGGCCGCGTCGGCATTCCCCGGCCCAAAGAGCGGGCGCGCTCGTACCCGCATGAATTCTCCGGCGGTATGCGGCAGCGGGTGATGATCGCCATGGCGCTTTCCTGCTCGCCCGAAATCCTCATTGCCGACGAGCCGACGACCGCGCTGGACGTGACGATCCAGGCGCAGATCCTCGAGGAAATCGAGGATCTGCGGGCCGAGACCGGCGTCGGCGTCTTGCTCATCACGCACGACCTCGGGGTCGTCGCCGAGGTGGCCGACCGTGTCGTCGTCATGTACGCCGGCCGGGTCGTGGAGGAGGCCCAGCTCCGGGAGCTGTTCAGCGATCCGCTGCACCCGTATACGTGGGGGCTGCTCGGTTCGGTGCCGCGCGTCGACCAGGAGCGACCGGAGCGATTGCCGACCATCTCCGGCTCGCCCCCGTCGCTCTTGCGGCTGCCGAAAGGATGCCATTTCACTCCCCGTTGCCCGCACCGGATGCCCATCTGCGAAACGGAGCCCGAGCTGCGTGCGAGGGGCATGAACGCCGCCCATCCCGACCGTTGCCACCTGACGATGGAAGCCAAGCGCGAGCTGCGCATCGTCGAGGGCGCGATCGGGCTGCCCCGGCTTCCGGACGTGGCCGCGTCATGACAGACCCCCTGGTGAAGCAGACCGAATCCAAGCCCGAGACGCCGGCGGAGCCGCTGCTGGAGATCGAGCACCTGCGCGTCCTTTTCCCGGTGCGCGTAGGCGCTTTCCGCCGTTCGAAGGAATACGTGCGGGCGGTTGACGACGTCACGCTCTCACTCAGCCCCGGGGAGACGCTCGGTCTGGTGGGCGAGTCCGGCTGCGGCAAGACGACGCTCGCGCGCACCATCGTGCGCCTCACCGAACCGACCTCCGGAACCATCCGTTTCCGCGGAAAGGAGGTCACCCACAGCAGGAATCGCAACCTGCGGCCCTTTCGGCGCGAAGTGCAGATGGTCTTCCAGGACCCGCAGGCGTCGCTCAATCCCCGCAAGCGCATCGTGCAGATCGTCAGCGCCGGACTGCGCCTGCGCGGAGTCGAGCGTGGCCAGCAGCGCGCCCGGGTCAAGGAATTGCTCGTTCAGGTCGGCCTCGATCCTGACCACGCCAACCGCTACCCTCACGAGTTCTCCGGAGGCCAGCGCCAGCGGATCGGCATCTCGCGCGCGCTCGCTGCCGAGCCGAAGCTCATCATCCTTGACGAGCCGGTGTCAGCGCTCGACGTCTCGGTGCAGGCGCAGGTGGTCAACCTGCTCGACGACCTGCAGGACAACCTCGGGCTGTCCTACATTTTCGTGGCGCACGACCTCAGCGTCGTCCGTCACGTGTCCGACCGGATCGCCGTCATGTACCTGGGCAAGGTCATGGAGCTGGCGGCTGCCGAGTCGCTCTACGCGCGACCGCGCCATCCCTACACGGCGAGCCTGCTCGACGCGATCCCGATCCCGGACCCCGATCTCGCCCGTCAGGGCAAGCAGCGGGTTACCCGCGGCGAACCACCGAGCCCCACGAACCCGCCGCCCGGCTGCCGGTTCAGCACGCGATGCCGGTTCGCCACCGACATCTGTCATGAGATCGAGCCGCCGCTCGCCCGCTATCCCGACGGCGACCTGGCTGCCTGCCACCATCCGCTCAACACCAGCGAGAGCGACCGTATGGCGGCTGTCCGTTCAGAGCTGAGCCCCCTCAGCTCTGCCCAGGAGCTCAACCTCACGCCCGCGAAAGCCGACGCTTCCCAGTAGTACGGCGTTACGCGGGGCCAAAAGCTCTTTGGTTGCAGGCTATTTTGGCTGGCTGAGCTGAGAGCTCGGTGCTAGAATCGAACACATGTGTGGCTCTCCTCGGCTTTCTGTGGGTGAGCCGAGGGGTTGCTGAGGCGGGGTTCCGCTTGGTAGCGCTGGGAGTTTCGTAGGCCGCTCTAACGGCCTCAATGTTGGGACGCGCATACGCGTCCCTTTTCGTAGGTTTCGAAGTCGACCAAAACGAACGAACCCTACGAGGAACACGCATGCGCGCCAGCAAACCAGGGGCCCCGAACCGCGCGAGATCCGGCTCTGCGCGCTTCGCGTGGCCGCCAAGTTTGGGTCGGTGGCAGTAAATGCGGGGGTCAGAGGCCCGGCATTTACTGCCGCTGCTGGCTCGGGCACCCGCACCGGCGAAGGTGTCCGCCGGTGGCAGCAAATCCAGGTGCCAGAACCCCGGCGTTTACTGCCGCCGGTTCGCCCTGAGCGGCTATGTCGCTATCGGGCGCCGCGGCAGCGTGGTCCGAGCCCATCAGGCGGCGACGCGGCTGCTGCCCATATGTGTACACATGCCGGTGATCAGGTCGGGCACATCGACTTGCGCATCAGAGGGTCGATCACCGGCTTGATCAGCACGGGACCCCAAGCCCGCGCGGGAACCGGAGCAATCTCGGGCGCTCTGCCGGCCGACGCCCGAGGCCGTCCCGCTTTCTGATGCGGGTGCGGGCAGTCAGCAGCTACGCGGGGGCCCGCGCGTTGATCCGTTACAGGCGACGGCTGTCGAGGCGGATGATCCAGGGCTCGACCGTCTCGACCACAAGATGCGATCCACTCCACGGGTCCGCCGCTAGCGTCTCGCGAACCGAGCCGGCGCTGTCTGCCTCGACCGCCAGCACCACACGCTCTTCGTCGGCCAGCGGTCCACCCAGGACGACGAAGCCGCGTTCGACGAGCCCGTCCATGAAGGCGGCGTGTTCCCGCCAGCCGGTTTGCTGCTCGATGGGACGAGTCGCGTCCCACTCCGGACCGGCGCGTCGCAGCACGACGAAATAGGCCACGCTCCAAGACTAGAGCGCTCCCGAGGTACGGCCGCGCGCCGTGCCGGTCAGCGGAGGCCGCGTATCAGGGGCCGATGGGACGTCCTGACGACGGCCGGTCGAAGGAACCCTGCCGGAAGAGGTGGACCGGGAACGGCATCTCCACCAAGGGATCGTCGGTACGTGACCCCTCGTGGACGACGACGCGTTCAGCGATGCGCCACTCGTCGCCGCGCTTGTCGTACCGGTCGAGATACCGGCCGAGCCAGGTGTGCAGCGCGGGCCGATCGGCCTCGAAGAGGTAGGCGATCACGTAGATCTCGCCGTGGGCGGTGCGCCCGTCCGGCTCGAGTTCGACGAGATGGTTCAGCAAGCTGTGCATGCTGGGCCGCCAGCGCTGATGCGACTGCATCGCGATGTCGACGTAATCCCAGGCGTTGTGGCTGCCTTCCGGGCCATGGTCGTCGTGCGCGTCGGGCCAGTAGGCCGAGCGCATGCCGTCGGCGTCGAGCCGATCGAGCGAGTGCGCGCACCGGCGAGCGACGTCGCGGATGCACTCGAGATCCGAGAGTTGCCCGGGCGTGTACGGCATCAGGCGCTCAGCGCGGAACCGCTTGCTTGAACGCCGCCATGTCGGCGTCGGTGATGTTCTCGACGAGGTCGTAACGGCTGATGCGCCAGCCGCGGTCGGTCTTCACGTGCTCGGCCTTCGCGGTGCCGTTCGACAGCATGAGGAGGGTGTGCGTGTCGAAGGCCTGCAGGTGGCTGCTGGAGCGGGCGGTCTCGCCGTCGACGTCGATCACATGCGTCGAGATGAAGTGCCGGCAGGTGCCCTCACTCATGGCCGCATCGCCGCCCATGATCTGGGCGAACCAGTTGAGGATCTCGGCGCGGCCCTTCACCGAATCGTGAATGCTCCCGCCGGTCGGGGAGGTCTGCGTGACGTCCCAGACGGCGTCGTCGGCGAGCACCTCGGCGTCGAGCATGTCCCACCTGCCGTTGTCGATGGCCTGGTAGTACTTGGCCAGCAGCGAGGAGATGTGGGCATGGGCCAGGGCCTCTTCGGCCGCGTCGAGTGCCATGTCAGACCTTTCTGCGCGTGAGCTACGCCGGTCGGGTTTCCTGCAGGCAGACGGTGGTGCCGAAGCGCTCGACCAGGCCGACCTGGCGCAGCCGGTAGCTCTGCCGATCGGCCGGCCAATGGAGGCGCTGGGCGAGGGTGTCGGGCTCGATGATGTCCTCGAACGTGACGGTGGCGCCGGCGGCGACAGCGCCCTTCACGGCGCTGTCGAGGTCGTCGACCTCGTACACGGTGGAGAAGACGCCCTCGCCCTTCGCATCGAGGAACGCCTCGAGCGCCGGCGTGAACGAACCCGCCTCCACGGAGGGAGCGACGATCTCGACGCCCGCCTCCCACGACATCAGCAGGTGCAGCCCCAGGTCCTCCAGATGCGACGAGACCAGCGGCACCCCGAGCGCCTCGGTCCAGTACTCCTGCAGGCCGGCCAGGCTCTCCCGGTGCACGCACCAGACGACGTGATGCACGCGGGCGTTATTCACAGCGCAGAGCCTAGAAGCGATGCTTGCACCGTGCAAGCTTCTGGTGAGCGAGGCGTGTGGCCGAGCGGCGAGCTACGGGCGTACTTTCACCTCATGGAAGCGACCTCAGAGACCCCCGGCTGGCGCGGCGTCAACCACCTCGCCCTGGTCACTCCCGACATGGACGCCACGGTCCGCTTCTGGCACGGTGTCCTCGGCGCCCGGCTGGTCTCCACCATCGGGACGCCCAGCTTCCGGCACTACTTCTTCGAGATCGGCCCCGAGCAGACGATCGCCTTCTTCGAGTACGCCGACCAGCCGCTGGATTCCTACGCCAAGCCCGCCGGCGTGCCGTACCCGAAGGCGTCGCAGTTCGACCACCTGTCGCTGAACCTGCCCGACGAGGACGCCCTCCTGCGGCTGCGCGATCGCCTCAAGAGCCACAACTGCGAGGTCACCGACGTCGTCGACCACGGCTTCATCCGTTCGATCTACTTCAGCGACCCGCACGGAATGGCGCTCGAGGCGTCGTGGTGGACCCTCGATGCGACCGGCCGTCCCGCCGACTACGGAGACCGGCGGCTGTTCGCCGACGACAACCCGGTACCGGCGGTCACCGAGCTGCGCGCGTCCGGTGCGCTCGACCACACCGTCGCCAGCAAGCTCGTTCCCGGAATCGTCGAGGACATCTACCGCACCGACGTCTGAGCCGCCTTGCAGCGCACGATCCCGCAGCTGCTCACAGAGGCCGCTGCGCGCACGCCCGACCGGGTCTGGCTGCGCACTGACGACGTTCAGCTGACCTTCGCCGACACCGCGCGCCGGGTCGGCGGCGCGGCCGAGCAGCTCGCTGACAGCGGTATCGGCCACGGCGATCTCGTCATGTTCACCGCCCGCACGACACCGCCGTACCTGCTGACCTGGCTTGCCGTCAGCGCGCTCGGCGCCATCGCGGTGCCGGTCAACCCGGCGAGCACCCAGGCCGAGATCGCCGGCATCGTCGCGCAGACCAACCCCAAGCTCGCCGTCACCGATGACCAGCTCCGCAGCCTCTTCGACGCACCCGGTACCCCGCTCGTCGACGTCGCCGACCTCAGCGGCCGCGACGCCGAGCTTGCGATCGGCGACGTCACCCCCGACGACATCGCGATCCTCATCCCGACATCGGGCACCACCGGACGCTCCAAGCTCGTCATGCAAACTCACCGCGCGTACGCCATGGCGGGGGAGGGCTTTCCGTTCTGGATGCAGCTCGACGACACCGACCGGCTCATGACGTCGCTGCCGCTCTTTCACGTCAATGCACCCGCGTACTCGGTGCTCGGCTCGCTGGCCTGCGGGGCGGGACTCGTGCTCCTCCCGCGCTTTTCCGCCAGCAATTTCATCGAGGCGGCGCGCCGCCACGGCGCGACGGAGTTCAACGCGATCGGGGCGATGCTCGAAATCCTGATGCGCCAGCCGGAGCGTCCGGACGATGCCGACAACCCGCTGCGCCGCTGCTACACCGGACCGGCCCCGGACCGCGAGCGGCACCTCGAGATCGAAGCGCGGTTCGGGATCGAGATCGTCTGCGGCTACGGCATGTCGGAGAGCCCGTTCGGCCTCATCTGGCCGCACAGCACGCGGCTGTACGGAACGCTCGGCACGGTCCGCCAGCATCCGACGCTCGGCGTCGTCAACGAGGCCAAGGTCGTCGATGACGACGGAAAGCCCGTAGCCACCGGCGAAGTCGGCGAGCTGATGATGCGCAATCCCACCATCACGCCCGGCTATTGGGGCATGCCCGAGGAGACGGCTGCGACCGTCACCGGCGACGGCTGGCTGCACACCGGCGATCTGGTGACCGGCGATGAGGGCGGCGTCTACACGTTCGTGGCACGCAAGAAGGAAGTGCTCCGCCGCCGCGGCGAGAACCTCTCGCCCGCGGAGGTCGAGGAAGCCGTCGCCTCCCACCCGGACGTCATCGAGTGCGCGGTGGTCGGCGTCCCTTCCGACCTGTCCGAGGAGGAGATCAAGGCGTTCGTCGTGCTGCGCGAAGGCGTCGACTTCTCCGAGCTGCGCGCCTGGGCGGCCCAGCGGCTGTCCCCGTTCAAGGTGCCGCGCTACTGGCAGCGGCTCGACGCGCTGCCCCGAACCCCGACCCAGCGCGTGGCGAAACACCAATTGCCGCAAGGACATCCGGACGAGGAAGTCGACACCCAGGAAGGCTCACGCCGTGGCTGACGCGCAGTACCCGACGTCCATCGGTCACTCGGATGCCGATTCGATCACCGTGCTCGGCCACGACCTCGCGGGCGACCTGATGGGTCAGATCAGCTTCGGCGAGCTGGCCTTCTGGTTGATCGCCGGGCGCCGTCCCGCGCCGGGGCAGCTGCGCGTCTTCGAGGCGGTGCTCGTCGCGCTGGCCGACCACGGCCTCACCCCGTCCGCGCTCGCGACCCGCCTGACGCTGACCGGTGCACCCGAGTCGGTCCAGGGTGCGCTCGCCGCCGGCATCCTCGGCGGAGGCTCGCGCTTCCTCGGCGTGACCGAGGATTGCGGCCGCTTCCTCGCCGAGGCGCTCGCCGCCCACGACGGTGCCATCCCCACCGGTGACGCCGGCTGGGATGAACTCGCGACGGTAGCGGTTCGCCGGCAGCGTGAAGCCCGCAAGCTCGTACCCGGGCTCGGCCATCCGGTGCACAAGGTCGCTGATCCGCGTACCGCCGTCATGTACCAAATCGCCGGCGAGAGCGGCACGCTCGGCCCGCACCTGAAGCTCTTCGCCGCCATCGGACGTGTGCATCCGGCCATCCTCGGCCGCACGCTTGCCCTCAACGGTGCCGGCGTGTGCGGAGCCGCCCTCGCCGACCTGGAGCTCCCGGTCGACAGCTTGCGCGGCATCGCCCTGCTGGCGCGCACCGCCGGATTGCTCGGCCACATCGCCGAAGAGCAGCGCCGGCCGATCGGCGACGCGGTCTACGCCAACGTCGATCGTGCCGCGGACTACCGCCCGTTGCCGTAAAGGTCAGTCGACCCAGAGGTCCTCGAAGATCGCGCGGGCCTCGATCAGTTTGTCGATGTCACTGTCGTCGTATCCGTGCTCGTGCATGATCTCGCGGGTGTGCTGGCCGCAGATCGGCGCCGGGATCCGGACCCGGCTCGGTGTCCCCGAGAAGTTGATGGTCGTCCCGTAGTTGTCGAACCAGCCGACCTTGGGATGCTGGTGGCGCACGACGAGCCCCTTGGCCTTCATCTCCGGGTCGTCGAAAACGTGCAACGCGAAATCGTCGTCGGCGATCTCGCACGGAACGCCTGCGGCGTCGAGCGTTTCGAACGCTTGCTTTGCACTGCGAGCCGCAAACCACGACTCCAGGCCCTCTGATCCCACCGCGTCGTGCAAGGCCCGCTGGTGCCGGCCATCCACAGCGGCGAGGCAGACCCAGCCGTCGTTCGCCTGATAGAGCCGGTAATACGGGCTGAAGCCGAGTTGCATGGCATCGAGCTGCGGCTTGGGCAGGCTGGTGCCGTCGGGCTTCACCGCCGTCATGGAGGCGACCAGCATGCCGGCGTTGAGGATTGACGTGTCGACCGCCTGCGCCTCGCCGGTGCGCCGGCGGTGATAGAGCGCTTGGATCACACCGATAGCGGAGAAGAAGCCGTTGCCGGTGTCCCCTAACGACGTCAGGCTCCAGAACGGCTTGCCGCCGGCGTTGCAGCCGCCGTCCTCGTGTGTCACCCCGGCCAGCGAGCAGCCGGTCTGGTCGTTGCCGGGGGAGTCCGAGCGGGGTCCGCGGTCGAAGCCCCGGGTGTGGCAGTAGATGACGTCCGGGTTCACCGCCCGTAGCGATTCCTCGTCGCACTTGAGCCGTCGCATGGCATCACGGCGCATGTTGGAATGCACGACGTCCGCGCGCTGCAGCAGGGCATGGAAGACCGCCAGGCCCTCGGGGGTCTTGAGATCGATGCCGATGCTGCGCTTGTTGCGGTTGGCGGCGTAGGCGATGTGCGAGGCGTGCCACCACGGATCGCGCCAGGTGTTCACCTTGATGACGTCCGCGCCGAGGTCGGCCAGCACCTGGGCCCCGAACGGTCCGGCGACCGCGAAGCCCAGGTCGAGCACCGTGATGCCGGCCAACGGTCCGACCATTGCCGACGGGTCGGCAGCCGGCGTCACCGCAGGTGCGTGCGCGGGTCCGACGACGAGTTCGCTCAGGACCTCCTCGGTGTGCGCGCCGACGGTCGGCACCGGGCCCTGCACGCGGCCGGGAGTCCTGCTCAGCCCGTAGAGAATGCCGGCCTGGCGCAGCGAGCCGTGCTCGGGATGCTCGAGGTCGACCACGGCACCTTCGGCCTCCAGCGCCGGATCGAAGAGCGCTTCCTCAGGCGTGCGCACCGGCTGGAGCGGCACGCCCGCCTGGCGCGCCACCTCCACCCACTGGTCGCTCGGGAAGCGCGCGAACGCTTCGGCCATCAGCGGGTGGTAGTACGCCAGCACCGCGATGTTCTCAGGGTCCTGCGGGATGCGGGCCGGATCGTCGCGTACCCGGTCGTGCTCGCCGCGGAACTCGAGGGTGTCGCCGTCGGCGCTCGACAGCACGAACGCGGGGTTCGGCACCCACTGCTGCACCCAGCGCCCGTCGGAGCACTGGAAAATGCCCTTCGTCGCGCGCTGGTCGTAAACCCACGAGCGCAACCCCGTCGCATGCGGATGCTCGACACGCATCCACTTGGACGCGGTGGACGAAAAAGCCGCTTGTAGCAAAGAGGTTTCGACGTGCTGGCCGCGCCCCGTGAGCAGCCGGGCATACAGTGCGCCGCTGATCCCGGTCGTGGCCATGAACGCCGTCGACATGCTCATCCATGGGGTGTAGGTGAAGACCGGTCCGCTGCGCGGTGAGCCCGGCGGCATCCCCTCGGGGATCTCCAGATCCTCCAGATACGGCGGCTCGCCGTGCATGCGGGGGAGCGCGCCGCCGAGGTGGCCGCGCTGCTCGTGCAGGATCCCGACCCGGGCCGCGACGAGGGCGTCATAGCCCGGCCGGTCACGAAGGCCCTCATGCGGCCCGTAGGCGGTGATCGAGCAGTAGACCAGGGCGGGATTGCGCGCGAGCAACGCGTCGGCGGCGATGCCGAGCCGCGCGGTCGTTCCCGGCTTGAAGCTCTCGAGGACGACGTCTGCCGTGTCGACCAGGGAGAGGAAGCACTCCCGATCCGCCGCCGCCGCAAGGTTCAACTCGACGCTGCGCCGGCCGCGAAGCCAGACGTCGTATCCGGGATTGCCGCGTCGCGGATCCCCGCCCGGCGGCTCGACCTTGATGACGTCCGCTCCGTGGTCGGACAGCAGCATCCCGGTGATCGGCCCGGCGATTCCGGACGAGAGATCGAGTACGCGAACGCCATCGAGGACGCTGGTCATGGGGGTTCTCTCTAGGGTCGGGTCAGGATCGCGCCGGTTCGGCTGGCGGTCACCAGGACGGTTCGGGCAGCTGGGATCTGGTTCACGGCGGTGCCGCGCAACTGTCGCACGGCCTCCAGGACCAGGTTCAGCCCGTGGATGTAGCCCTCGCCGATGAGGCCGCCGTTGGTGTTGCAGGGCAACGCGCCTTTCGGGCCGAGCGCGCCGCCGGCGACGAAGTCCTTTGCCTCGCCGAGGCCGCAGAAGCCGAGGGCCTCGAGCTGCATCAGCAGGATGGGGGAGAAGGCGTCGTAGATCATCGCGACGTCGATCTCGTCACGGCGAAAGCCCGCCCGGTCGAACAGCCGCCGGCCGAGGGCGACCGAACCGTCCATCACCGACAGGTCGGGCCGGTAGTGGTCGGAGGCGATCTCCTGCTCGAAAAGGCCGGCGCCCGCAGCGGCGCCGATGAGCACGGGCGTATGGGGAAGGTCGGCCGCGCGCTGCGCGCTGGTGATGACGAGCGCGACCGAGCCGTCGGTCTCCTGGCAGCAGTCGAGCAGATGCATTGCAGGCTCCGCGATCCAGCGCGACGCCTGGTGGTCCTCGAGCGTCATCGGGCGCTGGTAGCCCCAGGCGGCCGGGTTGGCGGCGGCGTACTCACGCAGCTGCACCACCGCGCGCCCGAAATCCTCACTGCTGACGCCGTATTCGTGCATGTACCGCGTGGCGTTCAACGCCATCCACGATGCCGGGGTCAGCACGCCGTGCGGCATCGCCCACTGCATCGACGTCGTGCCCGAGTGCGCGGACGTTGGGCTCGGTGAGGTCTTGGCCCCGCCGAAGCGGGTCGCTCCGGAGCGGGCTCGGATGGCCCGGTACGCGACCACGACGTCGGCGGCTCCCGAGACCACCGCGCTCGCCGCGTGCAGCAGCGTGCCCATCGATCCGCCGCCGCCGTAGGGGATCCGCGATGAGAAGCCGACTTCCGGAATGCCTACCGAGCGCACCAGCTCGGTCTCCTCGACCGGGTCGATGGTGTAGCTGACGATCCCGTCGACATCGGCGGGCGTGAGCGAGGCGTCCTTGAGCGCAGCGACGATCGCCTCGCAGGCCAGCTGGAGCTCGGTGCGCCCGGCGTAGCGGGAGAATTCGGTGAAGCCGACGCCGGCGATGGCGGCGTTCGCGAGCCGGGAGGCCATCAGTTGCTCGCCGCGCGGAACACCGGAACGGCCATACCGTCCACCGTGGGAGCGAACCCCGCCGTCAGCGGCATGCCGATGCTGATGTCAGCGGGGGTGACGTCGGCCAGTTCGGAAAGCAGCCGGATGCCTTCGTCGAGGTCGACGAGCGCTGCGAGCACCGGGTAGTCGAACGCCGGGTGCTGCGGATGGTGCAGGACGGCGTAGCTGTACAGCGTGCCGCGTCCCGACAGCGGGACGATCTCGATCTCGAGCGACTGGCAGTGCCCGCACATGGGCCGCGGCGGGTGGCGCAGCACCCCGCAGCTGCCGCAGCGCTGGGCGACCAGCTTGCCTTCGGCGGCCGCTTCCCAGTAGAAGGCGCTGTCGTCGGTGACGATCGGGGCAGGGCGGCGCGGGTCCTCTTGCACCGGCTAACCATAGTACCTAGTATGACTCCGCCGGAAGAGGCGCGACGAAAGGCACCCACGATGAGCCGCTTGATCTCCGCTGATTCGCACGTCGCGGTGAGCCTCGACGCGATCCGGGAGCGGGTTCCGAGCCGGCTGCACGCGGCGTTCGACGGCGCGATCGCCGAGCAGGCCCGCATCGACGACGAGATGCGCGGCGGCCGCAAGCTCTCGCTGGGTGACTTCGACCTTGACGCATTTCGCGACCCGGGCTATTCCGATCCGGTCGCTCGGCTGAAAGCGATGGATCGCGACGGTGTCGCCGCCGAGGTGCTCTATTCGGAGGTGAGCGCCTTCCGCGCCTTCGGCCTCGTCCAGGGGGACTGGCGGCCGATCAGCCGGGCCTTCACCGATCACCTCAGCGATTTCGCCTCGGTCGACCCGAGCCGGCTCGTCGTCTCGTATCAGGTGCCGATCATCGACATCGATTACGCGGTCAAGGAAGTCGAGCGGCTCGCCGGACTCGGTGCCCGCTCGGTCCACCTGCCGAACTGGCCGAGCGAGTTCGGGCTGCCGGACTATCACGAGGAGCGCTACGACCCGCTGTGGGCCGTGCTGTCGGAGACCGGTATCTCGATCAGCCACCACCTGGGCAATCGCGCCTCGCTCTACGACGTTCTCCAGCGCGATCCCACGCCGCAAGCGGGCATCTTCACCTCGCTGCCGGCCTTGGCGCTCTCGGAGGTCGTCGCCTGGTGGATCCTGACCGGCACGCTCGAGCGCTTCCCGAAGCTGAAGATCGTCTTCGTCGAGCCCAGCCTGTACTGGATCCCAGGCTTCCTCGCCAGCCTCGACCGCAAGAGCGGGCGCGGCTATCACTTCCCCGGGATGAAGCTGAAGCCCAGCGAGTACTTCCACCGCAACATGGCCGCAACGTTCATGGACGACGAGGTCGGGCTCAGCCAGCGGCACAGCATCGGCATCGAAAACATCCTGTGGTCCACGGACTTTCCGCATCCGGCCACTACCTGGCCGAACTCGCGCGAGATCGTCGACCGGCAGTTCGCCGACGTCCCGGATGGCGAGCGAGAGCTCATCACCTGCGGCAACTCGGCCCGCATCTACGGCCTGTGAAACGCACCGAGCTCACGGTCGCCGGCCTCGCCGCGACGATCGTCGAACCGTCCGGGGAGCGCAACGGGCGCGTGCTCTACTGCCTGCCGGGCGGCGGCATGTCGCGGCGCTACTTCGACCTTGATGCACCCGGCTTCAGCATGGCTGAACACCTTGCGGCGCAAGGGTTTGTGGTCGTGGCGATCGACCACCCGGGAGTGGGGGAGAGCCCGCCTCCCGAGGATCCCTGGACGCTCACGCCCGCGGTCGTGGCCGATGCCGACGCGGCCGCAGTCGCGGAACTTCAAAGGCGGCTCGGCGGAATCCCCATCGGTGTCGGCCATTCCATGGGCGGCATGCTCACCGTCACCGTGCAGGCGCGGCACCGTCCCTACGCCGGGCTCGGGCTGCTCGGCTATGCGCACAGCGACCACTACGAGCTGACGGCGCTCGCCGGGTTCCTGTCCGACGAGGAGAAGGCCATCGTCGGCGATCAGGATGCGCTCGCCCTTCGTCTCGTCGACCTGGCGAAGGCGCGCTTCGGCCGGCCGCTCCCGAAGGGCACGACGGCGCGATCGGACTTCCTGCTCGCCGGGATGCCCGTCCCCGAAGCCGGCTTGGCGGCCATGGACCGGTGCGCCTCCCACTTGCTGGCGATCTGCGGGCTCGGCTCGATGCTCAAATGCACCGCGCCCGACGTGAAACTCATCGACGTGCCGGTCTTCGTCGGCTACGGCGAGCGCGACATCACCGGCAACGCCCGGGCGACCGGTGATGCTCTCGCGAGCTGCCCCGACATCTCGCTGTTCGAGCTCGCCGGCTCAGGCCACAATCACAACGTCGCACCCAATCGCACCGAGCTCTGGGACCGGCTCGGGGTCTGGGCGAGCACGGTCGTCAGCTAGCTGATCGAGATGCCCCGCCGGGCCGCTTCCGCCTGGATCGCCGAGGCGACCCCTTCGATCAGCATGCGCCGCGGCACGGTGTCGTCCATGGGAGCGCTGATGTGCGCCGAGATGATGCCGCCCTGCAAGTAGCCGCGCAGGGTCAGGAAAGCGAAGCGCACCAGGTCCGTCTCACGGGCGGCCTCGCCGAGCGCGCCCTCGAAGAGCGGAACCCAGGCCCGGGTGAGCTCCTGGCCGTGCGCTGCGACGGCCCGCCGGGTTTCGGCGGACGTCTTCGGGTTGTGGCTGAGGTCGAGCAGGATCTGCAGCTGCACCAGATGATCGGCCGCGCCGTAGTGCGCGGCCAGGACGTCGAACACCTGGGTCAGCCGCTCCTGCAGCGTCTCGCCCGAGACGTCGGCGCTTGCCATGTGAGCTTCCATCGCGGCCCAGCGGTCGTTGAGCACCGCCAGCAGCAAGCCTTCGCGCGTGCCGAACTGGTGCTGGATGACACCCCAGGTGACCCCGGCCCGCCGGGCGATCTCGTTCGAGCTCGCCTGGTAGTAGCCGAGCTGCAGGATGCACTCGGCGGCCGCATCGAGGACGCGCTTGGCCGTCAGTTCGCCGTCGGTACGGCGCCTGCGCGCGACGGTCTCGGTGGTCTCGCTGGGCTCAAGCATCGACGCCGAGGGTACTGATGCGTGCGACCATCCGCGACGTACCGCCGACCCGGCGTCAGTCGAAGACGACGACTCCGCGGATGTTCCTGCCGTCGCGCATGTCCGCGTATCCCTGGTTCAGCTCGTCGAGCGAGTACGTACGCGTCACCATCCCGTCGAGGTCGAGCTGGCCACCGCGGTAGAGCCGGGCGAGCTGCGGGATGTCGTAGCGCGGATTGGCCGATCCGAAGATGGATCCGATCAGCTGCTTCTCCCAGAGCGTCAGCTCGAGGAAGTTGGCCGAGACCTCCATCTCGTTCCACGGGTGGATGTTGGTGATGACGACCTTGCCGCGCTTGGCGGCCAGGCTCAGCAGGCCCGCGACCTCCGCCCCGCGACCGACGCCCATCGTCGAGATGACCTGGTTGCACATGCGTCCGGCGGTCGCGTCACGGATGAGCTCGACAGCATCCGCAATGCTCGCGGCGGTGTGCGTGGCACCGAATGCCTTCGCACTGTCCCGCTTGAACGCGACCGGGTCGATCGCGAAGATCTTCTCCGCGCCCGCGAGCCGCGCCCCCTGAACGGCGCTCGACCCGAGCCCGCCCACCCCGACGACGGCGACGGCGTCGCCCGGGCCGACCTGCCCCGCGTACACCGCCGAACCCCAACCGGTCGTGACCCCGCAGCCGAGCAGGCAGGCCCGCTCGAGGGAAATATCTGGATCGATCTTCACCGCGGACGCCACGTTGACGACGGTGTGCTCGGCGAACGTTCCGAGCAGGCACATGGTGTGGAGGTCCTGGCCGTTCACGTGATGGCGCGCTGTGCCGTCGGAGATCTGGTAGCCCCCGAGGTGGGCGCCGAGGTCGCAGAGGTTCTGCTGGCCCGCGGCGCACGACGGGCAACGCCCGCAGCTGGGCAGGAAGCTGAAGACGACGTGGTCGCCGACGGCGAGCTCGGTGACTCCCGGGCCGACGGCCTCGATGCGTCCCGCACCTTCATGACCGCCGATCAGCGGCAACGTCGTGGGCATGTCGCCGGTGACGGCGTGCTCATCGGAGTGGCAGAGCCCGGTGGCGGCCAGCTTGACCAGCACCTCGCCGGCTTTCGGCGGATCGAGTTCGATCGTCTCGATCTTCCAGGGGGTGTGCGGCTCGTACAGGATCGCGGCCCGTGTCTGCATAGCCGTGCAGGCTAACGTGCCGCCTAGGCGAGGCCCACGGCAGGCGCCGGAATGCTCGGCTTGTCCGCGACCGCATAGAGGCCCGCACACGCGAGGCGGACCCCGTTCTCGATCTTGCGGTAGGCGTCATCCAGCGAATCGCGGCCCGCCCGCCACGTGATGATGGCGTTCAGCCACACCGAGCCGATCAGGAAGCTGATCGTGTCGAACGTCTCCGGGTCCGGATCCGGCCCGAGGTAGAGCCGCAGCACGCGATTCGTGCGCACCGAAAGCGTGTGCATCGCCTCGCTGGCATAGGGATCGCGCGACCCCGCCACGTACACCATGAGGTCGGCGTAGCTCGGGTAGCGCTGGAAGCCGCGCATGCCGCGACGCAGGAAGTCGACGACGCGTTCGACCCGCTGATCGTCACCGCCCAGCCGGGCGGGCTCGGCGGACAACCGATCCGTCAGCCGTGCCTGCCACTCGACCAGCGCCGACGCGAGCAGGTGCTCCTTGGAGGCGAAGTAGCGGTACGTGGTGCCGAGCGCGACTCCCGACCGCTCGGCGACGAGCTTCATCTGCACGTCGTCGATGCCGCGTTCGGCGGCCAGTTCCATGACGGCGGTGAGCAGAGCCTCCCGCCGCTGTAGCTGCCGGTCGGTCATGCTCTCGACCGGCTGCGGAGCCGGCACCGCGCGTGCCATCCCCAGAGCGTAACGAGAACTCACCGAGGCCTCGCCCTGATTCCGCGGCGAGGCCCGCCGAGGAGTCCGTTTTGTGCGCACGGCAGACTTCCGTGGGTGGCCTTCTTCACCATCCGATTCGACCTGCGCAACCCCGACTTCTGCGGTGTCCCGATAGCCGAGCGCTACGCGGCAGCCCTGGACATGGCCGAATGGGCCGACCGCAAGGGCTTTCTCATGGTGATCCTTTCCGAGCACCACGGCTCGCCCGACGGTTACCTGCCGAGTGCCCTTCCGCTGGCCGCCGCGATCGCCGCGCGCACCAAGAACCTGCGCATCCTGATCGGCGCGCTCGTCTCGTCTTTCCACGACCCGCTGAAAGTCGCCGAAGACGCCGCGGTCATCGACGCGATCTCGGGCGGCCGGTTTGACCTCGTCGTCACGAATGGCTACGTCGCCAGCGAGTTCGAGATGTTCGGAACTCCGCGCAACAAGCGCGCGGCGCGCACCACGGAGCTGCTGCAGACCTTGCAGCAGGCGTTCACCGGCAAGCCGTTCGAGTACCGCGGCCGCACCGTCCAGGTGACACCCGCACCGGCAACGCCGGGTGGTCCGCAGCTTCAGCTCGGTGGCAGCTCCGAACCGGCCGCCCGGCGCGCCGCCCGCCTCGGCGTGGGCTTCATGCCTTCCAGCGAGGAGATCTGGGAGCTCTACCGCGGGGCCAGCATCGAATACGGCCGTCCCGACCCGGGCCCGTACCTCGGCGGCGACACCAGCTTCTTCCACGTCACCGAGGATGTGGAGCGCGGCTGGGAGCAGATCGGGCCGTACGCGCTGCACGAGGCGAACGCCTACGGCCAGTGGATGGCCGAGGCGGGCATCGGCGCCGAGGGCGGCTACACCACGTTCGAGAACCTGGACCAGCTGAAGGCCACGGGCCAGTACCGGGTCATCACGCCCCAGGAGCTGATCGACGAGCTGAAGGCAGCCGGCCCGATGGCCGGTGCACTGCTGCATCCGATGATGGGCGGGATCCCGCCGGCCCTCGCGTGGGAGAGCCTGCGGCTCATCGAAGAAGTCGTCATGCCGGCGCTCGCGGAGTAGCCAGCAGGTATATACATTATGGGCTTCGGTTGCCGCAGCGAAGGAGCGGGCGTCGCATGCTCGAATTCAACCCGTATGACTACGAGACGTTCTGCGACCCGTATCCGACCTACCGGTGGCTGCGTGACGAGCGCCCGGTCTACCACAACGAAACGCTGAAGTTCTGGGCGCTCTCACGCTTCGCCGACGTCCTCGCCGCCCACAACGACTGGGAGCGCTTCTCCAGCACGGGCGGGGTGACGATCGAAGGGACCGAGAAAGACAGCCCGTTCCTCATCGTGAAGGACCCGCCGGAGCACCGGTGGCACCGCAAGATCATCGGCAAGGTCTTCACCCCGCGCCGGATCATGGAGCTCGAGCCTTACATCCGCCGGCGCTGCGGCGAGCTGCTCGACGGGTTCCAGGGCGAAGCCGAGTTCGACGTTGCCGAGGCGTTCGCGGTCCAGCTGCCGCTCGACGTCATCAGCGAGCTGCTGAACATCCCGCACGAGCTCCGTCACGAGATCCACGTCCAGTCCGACCGGGTGTCGCAGCGCGGTGACGTGGTCGACCTCGACGAGGTCGTCGGCGGGAGCGCCGACCTCTTCGGGATCTATCTGGGGCTGATCCAGGAGCGCCGCAAGCACCCGATCGACGACATCATCAACATCCTGCTCGAGACCGAGGTCATCGACGACGAGGACGGCGAGACGACCCGCCGGATGTCCGACGACGAAGCGGCCTTCCGGTTCCTCGAGCTCGGGTTCGCCGGGCATGAGACCGTCGCCAAGGGCATACCGAACGGCTGCATCGCCTTCACGAATTTCCCTGACGAGAAAGCCCGTCTCGCCGCTGATCCCTCGCTGTCGGCCCCGGCCGCGGACGAGATCCTGCGCTTCGACCCTCCCTCGCAGCTCCAAGGGCGCACCACGACGACCGACGTCACCTTGCACGGCGTCACGATTCCGGCGGGCGAGAAGGTCATGCTCATCACGGGCTCGGCCACCCGCGACGAGCGGGCCTATCCCGATCCCGACCGCTTCGACCTGTCCCGGGAGGCTGATCCGTCGACCATGTTCTTCGGATACGGGATTCACCGCTGCCTCGGCGCGCACCTCGCCCGACTCGAGATCCGGATCGCCTTCGAGGAAATCCTGGCGCGGTGGCCAGACTTCGCGGTCGACGAGTCGCGTGCGGTGCGGCATGTCACGAGCAACGTCCGCGGCGTGCAGGGCTTGCCGCTGCTGACAGCGGGAGCAGCCTGATGGCCCGAGCGCCGCGGGCCGCGTCGGTCGTGACGACGCTGCCGGTGGCCGATTCGGCGAGCCGGGGCCATCGCCGGAGCAGCGGCGAGCTGGTGGCCGAGCACATCCGGCAGCTCATCTTCGAGGGTGAGCTCAAGCAGGGCGACCACTTGCGCCAGGACGAGATCGCCGCCGAACTCGGAGTCAGCCGTATCCCGGTGCGCGAGGCCGTCATCGCCCTGGACCGTGAGGGCTGGCTGATGATCGAGCCTCATCGCGGTGCCTTCGTGCACGGGCTCGACGAGGATGCGGTACGCGACCACTACGACGTTTTCGGGCTCATCTTCGCACTGACCGCGCAGCGGGCCACCGAGCGGGCCAGCGACGAAGCCATCGCCGATCTGGTGGCGGCTCATCGCAAGCTCAAGCAGGCCACCGACTCAGAGTCGTTCCGCGTCGCGAACAACGAGTACCTGCGGCAGCTTTTCGCGATGGCCGCTTCACCGCGGCTCGCATCGCTGTCGAGGCTGCTGCGCAACATCGTTCCCGGCAACTTCTTCGAGGCCGTTCCCGGTGCCATGGCCCACCAGAAGCGGGGAATGGCTGCCATCACCAAGGCGGTGCGGGCGCGCGACGGCGAGCTCGCCGAGCGCGAATGCCGCGCGATGATGGCTCGCCAGGGCGACGCGGTGGTGGCCCTGCTGGCGGCGCGCGACCTGGTCCGGCCGTCAGCGTGAGCACCCCGTCCTCAAGGCCACCTGCGGCGATCACGGACGAAGCCGTCGCGACGCTGCGGGCCCGTATCGGCATCCCCGAGCCCCACCCGCAGCCGCCGCACTACCGCCGTCCCGGCATCGACGCGTTTCGTAACACCGCTATTGCCTACGGGGACGACAACCCACTGTGGTGCGACCCCGACTACGCCACCAGGACGCGCTGGGAGGGCCCCATCGCGTCGCCGGTGCTGGTCGGTGGCGACACCCTCATCGGCGAGGACGAGGTTGCGCGGGTGCCCGAAGAGCACCGCGACCTGATGAAGGGCGACCCGCTGCGCGGAGTCCATGCCTTCTATGCCGCGAGCGCCCGCGAATGGTGGGCGCCGCTGCGTCCCGAGCAGCGGATCTGGCGGCGCAACGCGCTGGTCGGGATCCACGACAAGGCCAGCGAGTTCGCCGAGCGCGCCGTGCACGAGTGGACCGGTCAGGTGTTCGCCACCGATGACGGCACGCTGCTGTCCGGCCAGTACCGGATGATGGCCCGTACCGAACGCAAGAAGGCGCGCGAGCGCGGCAAGTACGCGAAGGTCGAGCCACAGCACTACACCGACGAGCAGATCGCCGAAATCGAGGCGCAGTACGCGAGCGAAGGCCCGCGCGGCGCCGAGCCGCGGTGGTGGGAGGACGTGCGCGAGGGCGATCCGCTCGGCCCCATCGTCAAGGGTCCGCTCCAGGTCACCGACATGATCTGCTGGCACGTCGGTATGGGCATGGGTTTGTACGGCATCAAACCGTTGCGTCTCGGCGCCCGGGTGCGGGCACGCATCCCGCGCTTCTATCACCGTGACGACTACAACATCCCTGACGTGATGCAGCGGGTGCACTGGGATCCCGAGTACGCCCGCCGGGCCGGTCAGCCCGACGACCTACGACTACGGCCGGATGCGTGAGACGTGGCTGATCCACGCGTGTACCGACTGGATGGGCGACGACGCCTGGCTGTGGAAGCTGGACTGCGAGTTCCGGGCCTTCAACTACGTCGGGGACACCCAGTGGATCCGCGGCACCGTCACTCGCCGCTACCTGGCGGAAGGTGACCGGCCGGCAGTCGACATCGACCTCAGCGCCACCAACCAGCGAGGCGTTGTCACCACCCCCGGCCACGCGACGATCCTGCTGCCGAGCCGTGAGCACGGCCCGGTACGGCTGCCCGATCCGCCTGGCGGGCACGGCGCCAGCCTCAGCGAGGCGCTCGACGTCATCATCGAGCGTTTCAAGGAGAAGGAGGCGCAGTGAGCGCGTACGACTCCCGGCCGGGCCTGTCGATCGCGCTGGCAGACGGGGTTCTGCGGCTGACGCTGGACCGGCCCGATAAGCGCAACGCGCTCGACGACACGATGGTGAGCGGGCTCATCGATGCGCTCGATGCGGCCGGACGGGACGAGGCGGTGCGCGTGATCGCCCTCGGCGCCGAGGGCAAACACTTCTGCGGTGGTGCCGACGTCATCGCGCGCAACGCCCGGGGCCCTGCCGATTCGGTGGAGAAGCGGCCGCGTGCCGGGAGCATCCAGCGCCGGCTGCCGTCGCAGGCACACCGGCTGCATCCCGCTGCTGAAAACCGTGCAGACGCCGGTGGTCTGCATCGTGCAAGGATGGGCCGCCGGCATCGGGCTGGCGATGGCCTTGGCCTCCGATGTGACCATCGCCGCGGACGACGCGCGCTTCTGGGCGCCGTTCTGCGAGCGCGGCTTCACGCCCGACAGCGGTGTCTCGTGGATGTTGCCGCGGCGGATCGGCGAGGTGCGGGCCCGGCAGATGCTGCTCCTCGGGCGCGTGGTCAGCGGACGCGAGGCCGCCGAGTGGCAGCTCGTCGACCAGGCCGTCGAGCCCGACCAACTCAATGCGGCTGCAGAGGATGTCATCGCGCAATTCGCCCGGTCCGCGACGGTGGCCGTCGGCCTCGCCAAATGGCTGATGGCAGCGGGACAATCGGCGTCGCTGGAGGAAGCGCTGCGCAACGAGGCGTTCGCGATGGAGCTCTCCTCGCGCAGCGAGGACTTCCGCGAGGGGATGGCCGCGTTCGTCGGCAAGCGCCCCGCGAAGTTCGAGGGACGCTGAGGTGGGTTCGACCGACTCGCGGCTCGCCGTCAACGCCGAGACCCCGCGCGATGAGCTCGTCGCTGCGGTGCGGGCCTGGATCGAGGAGTATGTCCCGGCCACGTGGCGCGAGGCGGCTGCCCGTGGCACGCGGGCGATCCGGGCGGTCCGCTCGCGTGCTGACTACGAAGCCTGGTATCCGGTGTTCGGCCGCTCCGGCTTGGTCGCGCCGACCTGGCCCGTCGCGTACGAGGGGCTCGACCTTCCGCCCGCTGCAGCGCGGCTGATCGAGGCCGAGCTGAGGCCCTACAACCTCGGCCGGCTGAACCCGCTCGGCATTCACAATGCGGCGCCTGCGCTTTTCGCGCACGGCACCGAGGAGCAGCGGCTGCGCTTCCTGCCGCCGATCGTGCGCGCCGAGGAGATCTGGTGCCAGCTGTTCAGCGAGCCGGGCGCCGGCTCGGACCTCGCGTCACTGTCGACCCGGGCCGAGCTGGACGGCGACGAGTGGGTGGTCAACGGCCAAAAGGTCTGGACCACATGGGGTTTTGCCGCCGACTTCGCGGTGCTGCTCGCGCGTACCGACCCTGACGTCCCCAAGCGTAACGGGGTGACGTACTTCCTGATCGACATGCACCAGCCGGGGGTCGACGTCAGGCCGCTGCGTCACATCACCGGTGAGATCGACTTCTGCGAGGTCTTCCTCGACGGCGCTCGCATTCCTGATTCCCACCGTGTCGGCGCCGTCGACGACGGGTGGCGAGTAGCCGGCGCGACCCTTTCCGGAGAGCGTCAGATGGTCTCCGGTTCGGGCTCTGGTGGCGTTGACCGGATCGGCGGCGGGGGCATTGCGAGTCTCATGGCATTGGCCCGCCGGATCAGCGAATCCGGGCGGCCCGGCGGCTGGGACGAACCGGTCGTCCGCCAGGAGCTCATGAGGCTCTACAGCGAGGACGCGATCCGCGGCTGGACGAATTCGCGGGTGCGCGCGTTACTGCGCGCCGGCCGGGCCCCCGGCGCGGAGAGCTCGGTCGGCAAGGTGGCATCGGGCTCGCTGAACCAGCGCACCCAGATGCTCGCGACCGACCTGCTCGGGGCATATGCGACCGCCTGGGTGGCAGACGGCGGAAGCGGCAGTGCTGAATCTGCCGAATACGCGGACGCATTGCCCTATGAGGTCAAAGGCATGCTGCGCAGCCGGGCCAACACGATCGAAGGCGGCACGACCGAGGTCAACAAGAACATCCTCGCCGAGCGGGTGCTCGGCCTGCCCCGCGAGCCGGACCCCTGGCACGGCAAGCCCTGGCGTGAGGTTCCGCGTAGCTGATGACTGTCGAGGCGGCGTACCAGACGCTTTCGGTGTCACGCTCGGGACCGGTGGGCTGGCTCGTGTTCAACCGTCCCGAAGCGGCCAACGCGATGGATGCCACGATGCTGGCCGAGCTCGAGACGGCCTGGCGGGAACTCGACACCGACCCCTCGGTGCGCGTCATCGTGAACACCGGTGCGGGGAAGGCTTTTCAGACCGGGCTGGACGTGGTGCAGCTGGCGCGCCGGCCCGAGGCGCTGCGCGAGCAGTCGCGCCGTACCAAGCGCGCCGAGCTCAAACTGACCGCGTGGCACAACGGGGTCAGCAAGCCCGTCATCGCCGCAGTCAACGGCGTGTGCGCCGGCGGAGGGCTGCACTTCATCGCCGACGCCGACGTGGTCATCGCCTCGGCGAACGCCAGCTTCCTCGACCCGCACGTCTCGGTCGGCCAGGTGAGCGCGTACGAGACGATCGGCCTGGCGCGCAAGATGCCGTTCGAGGCGGTGATGCGGATGGCCCTGGCGGGACGCCACGAGCGGCTGTCCGCGCAGCGGGCGTACGAACTCGGCATGCTCTCGCAGGTCGTCGATCCGCCCGAGCAGCTGCGCGAGCAGGCGCAGGCGCTCGCCGAGAGCATCGCCGAGCACGAGCCGGACGAGCTGGCACGACGTAAACGAGCGCTCTGGATTGCGCTGGAAATGGGACTGAGTGCGGCCTACCGCACGGAAGCGATGAGAGAGATGGACGCGATATGAGCGATGGATACGGGTCATACGAGACGCTGAAGCTCGAACGTCAGGGCAATGTCGGATGGCTCATCAACAACCGCCCCGACCAGCTGAACGCGATGAACGCGCTGATGCGCGAGGAGTTCGCGGGCGCCTGGGTCGAACTCGATCGCGACCCGCAGGTGCGCGTCATCGTGCACACCGGCGAGGGGCGCGCGTTCCAGACCGGCGTCGACGTCCAGGAGATCGCCAGCGACGGCATCGGCATGGAGCGCTACCGCGAGTCCGCCGGGAAGTTCGACCTGCACTTCACGTCCTGGCATCAGCGGGTGGCCAAGCCGGTCATCACGGCGGTGAACGGGCTGTGTGCCGGCGGCGCGTTCCACTGGGTTGCCGACGCCGACATCGTCATCGCCGCCTCCGATGCTCAGTTCTTCGATCCGCACGTGTCGGTCGGACAGGTGGTCGCGCTCGAAGCGATCGGCCTGATCCGCAAGATGCCGTTCGAAGCGGTGATGCGGATGGCGCTCACCGGGCGGCACGAGCGGATGTCGGCCGAAAGGGCGTTGCAGCTCGGGATGATTTCGCAGATCGTCGACCCGCCCGAGAAGCTTCGTGAGGAAGCTCAGGCGCTCGCCGAGAAGATCGCCCGCAATTCCCCAGCCGCGATGCTCGCGACCAAGCGGGCGCTGTGGGGTGCGCTCGAGAGCGGGCTCACCCAGGCCTGCCGTGAAGGCGCGCTTGATCTCGTTTCGCTGTGGGGGCACCCGGATCAGGAGGAGGGGCCGCTCGCCTTCGCGGGGAAGCGCCCGGCGAACTGGCTGCCGCTCGACACCGAGAAGACTGCCGGGACCGGGCCGGGCCCGCGCTGATGGCCAGCCTGCTGGACCTGCTGGAGGAGCGCCCCGGCGACGCCGAGACGATCGCCGTTTTCGCCGGCCCGCGGGAGGTCTCCCGCGAGGCGCTACGGCAGGCGGCGCGAGACCTGGCCGCCACCTTGACGGCGGCAGGCGTGAAGCCGGGACAGCCGGTCGCGGTCATGCTCGAGAACGGGCCTGAGGTCGTCGCCGCGATGTTCGGGGTCTGGTACGCGGGCGCGGTGTACGTGCCGGTCAACCCGCGGGTGACCGCTTCCGAACTCGAGCACTACCTGTCGGCGACCCACCCCGCGTTGCTCGTGGCCCGGGAAGCACCGGCCGGCGTGGCCGTCCCCGTTGTGGTGGCGGGTGAGCTGTCATGGGCCGCGCCGCCCTCGCCTGCGCTGGACGTTCCTGCGCACGAAGGCGATATCGCTCTGGTGCAGTGGACGTCTGGGACGACCGGCCGTCCCAAGCCGGTTCTGCTGCGCCACAGCGGCTTTTTGAAGCTTCTGGAGCCAGTGCTGAAGAAACTGCTCGGCGCGGGCAGCGACACGATCGCGGCGCGCAAGGCTCCGATGCCGAACCTGATCCCGACGTCCATGGCGCTGTCGGCCGGCATCTACAACGTGCTCTTCGCCTTCCGGGTCGGCGCGGCGGCCATCCTCATGGAGCGCTTCGACCCGATCGCCTTCGCCGAGCTCGTCCCGCGTTTCCAGCTGCGTTCGACGGTGCTGCCGCCGGCGGCGATGACGATGCTCTGCGATACGCCCGAAGTCACGACGCTCTCGCCGCTGAAATACGTGCGGAGCATCAGCGCTCCGCTCTCGCCGTTGCAGGCGCGGCGGTTTCGCGACAAGTTCGGGGTGACGGTGCTCAACTGCTATGGGCAGACCGAGATCGGCGGCGAGATCGTCGGCTGGAATGCGGCGGATGCCCGCGAGTTCGGCGAGTCGAAGCTCGGCTCGATCGGCCGTCCGCACGAAGGTGTCGAGGTGCGTATCGACGGGTCGTCGGGGGAGTTGCAGGTTCGCACGCCCGCAACGGCGGCCGGTTACGCCGACGGCGGCCCGCTCGGTGACCGGGTGCTGCCCGACGGCTGGTTCCGCACCGGGGATGTGGCCCGTGTCGACCCGGAGGGCTTCCTCTGGATCGAGGGCCGGGTCTCCGACATGATCAACCGCGGCGGCCTGAAGGTCTTCCCCGCCGAGGTCGAGGAGGTCCTGCGGCTCGACCCGGCCGTCGCCGATGTCGCGGTCGTGGCAGCTCCCGACGAACGGCTCGGTGAGGTGCCGTGGGCCTTCGTGGTGCCGTCATCGCCCGGCGCCGAGGTGGACGGGGAGGCGCTCGCTTCGGCAGCCCGGGAACGCCTGGCACCGTTCAAGATTCCGGTGCGCTTCGTCACCGTCGCCGATCTCCCGCGTAACGAGGCCGGCAAGGTGCTGCACCGCGAGCTGCTCTCACGTGACGGATAATGGGGATGTGGTTGACGACGCCGGCGCCTTCTCCGTCCTGTGCGAGATCGAGCCGGCGACGACGCCGGATCTGCGCCGGGTGCGGCGCCAGATCGTCGCGTTCGACGGCGTCACCGACCTTTTCCTCATCCCGGACAACCACCTCGGCCGCGCGACGGTGTCGAGCATCGCGGTCGCGCGTGAGGTTGCCGATCTCGGCGGTCGGGCCGTCGCGTGCGTCAACAGCCGCGACCGGAATCTGCTGGGTTTCCGGCGCGACCTGCTGACCGCGGCCGCCTACGGCGTGCGCGACTTCCTCTTCGTCAGGGGAGATGACCCGGTCGACGGTGCGCGGTCAGACCTCACCGTGCGCCGCATGCTCGCCGAGGCCCGCGCCTATCCGGACGCGACGTTTTCGCTCGGGGTCACCGTGCGCTGCGGCGCGGCGCCCCCGTCGTGGAAGCAGGAAGCGGACTTCTGGCTCGTCCAGGCTTCGTACGACGTGGACCGGCTCGTTTCCTGGCGGCAGACCGTGGACTTCACCGGGCAGATCTTCGCTGGAGTGCTGGTGATGGCGAGCGCGAAGATGGCAGCACGCATCGCCGCGGACCTGCCGGAGATCAACGTTCCCGGTGAGCTCATCAGCGCGCTGGAGCATGACAGCGATGCCGGCGTGCACCGCGCGCTCGACCTGGTCGCGGCCATCAGGCGCTCCGGCGCTTTCGACGGAGTTCACCTCGTCCCGGTCGGCCGGTATCAGCAGGTGGCCACGCTCATGCATCAGGCCAGGTCTTAGCCTTCGGACACCTCCAGCCTCATGAAGGTGCTGAACTCGTTGTCCGGGTAGTCGCCGAACGGGCCACAGCGCGCGAAGCCGGCCGCGGCGTACAGCGCACGCGCCGGCGCGAACGCTTCCGGGCTGCCGGTCTCGAGGCTGATCCGCTGATAGCCCCGCTCGCGCGCTGTGGCGAGCAGATGCTCCAGCATCGCCCGGGCATACCCACGTCCGCGGTAGTCGATTGCGGCGTGCATCCTAACGCCGTTTGCGACTACCCTCGGTCGTCGTGACAGACGATCTGTCCGCGGGCTTGAGCATTCAGGAACAGCTTTATCCGGCGCTGAGGTGCTTTGGCTGCGGGCACGCCAATCCCAAGGGGCTGCGCCTGCGCAGCTACCCGGCCGACGGACACGTGACGGCGACGTTCACACCATGGCCGGAGCACGACAACGGCGTCGGGTACCTGAACGGCGGGATCATCTCGACCGTCCTCGATTGCCACAGTGCGGCGGCGGTGATGTTGGAGGCCAAGCTGCGTGACTGGCCGCCGCTCCCGGGCGCCCCGCTGGCCTACGTCACTTCCGGGCTCGAGGTGCGCTTCCTGCGACCCAGCCCGCTTCACGAGAGCGTTCAACTGCGCGGAGAGGTCACCGAGGCGAGCGAAGCCGAGATGACGTGCGCGGTCGAATTGATCTGGGACGGCAAGGTGCGCGCCGCTGCGACGGCTCACTGGAAGCGGTGGCGGCCCCGCTGAAGGTGCCGTCCCTAGAAGGGGCAGGGCCCGAGCTCGCGCGGGTAGCTCAGAAGGGCGGCTGGGTTGGTGTGGTGGTGTTGCGGTGGTCGGTGGGGGTGACGGTGTATTTCTTGCCGAGTGGGCTGGTCCAGGTGGTGTGGCCGGTGGTGGGGTTGGCGTGGGGGGTCCAGCGGGTTTTGTGTTTGAGGGTGTGGTGGTTGCCGCAGCGGGGGTGCAGGTTGTCCCGGTCGGTGCGGCCGCCTTGGGGGTGGTGGGGGTTGTAGCGGCGGGTGTGGTCGATGTCGCAGTGTGCGGCGGTGCGGTTGCACGGTGGGGAAGATGCAGGTGCGGTCGCGGGTTTTGACGTATCGGGCGAGTTCGGCGGTGGGCTGGTAGCTGGTGTGTCCGAGGTCGATGAGGGCGCCGGTTTGGGGTTCGAGGATCATGCGGCGCCAGCGGCCGTCGGCGGCGAGGGTGCGGGCGAGCGGGGCGGGGAGTGGGCCGTAGCCGGCGAGTTCGGCGGGGTTGTCGTGCAGGCCGAGCAGGGTGGGCAGGTCGAGGGTGATGTTCACGGCGGCCGGGGCGGGCCGCTGGTCGCAGCCGGCGGCGAGGTGGATGAGGGCGTCGGCGCGGAGTGCGTCGATGGGCTGCCAGTGGGCGGTGCCGCGGGCCGGGCCGGCGGTTTTGAGTTGGCGGGCGATGGCGTCGGCGGCGTTGAACACGGACATGACTTCGGTCGCGGAGGCATAGAGCCGGAGTTCGGCCATGCCGTCGTCGCGGGGCCACCATTGCAGGCTGCGGTCGGCGTGGGCTTTGCGGATCCGGTCGGTGGCGCCGTCGGGGTCGGCGGCGATGACCGCGCGGCGCAGGCAGCGGCGGAGCTGTCCGACGGTTTGATGACGCGCGCGGCGTAGTACGCGGTCGGCGACCTGGCGGGCCTTGTCGGGTGGTAGGGGTCGGGTGGAGTCGACGATGGCGCAGGCGTGCTTGGGGGAGATGTCACCCGCCGACAGCGCCTGGTGCACGGCCGGCAGGTCGGAGATGAGGGTGGCGGCGATGTCCAGCCGGGTGGCGGCTTCGTGGTCGTCGAGGCGGAGCGCGGCGCCGATCTCGGCGCCGATCTCGGCGTGGGCGGACCGCATGCCGAGTTCGGTGACTTCGGCCTCGTCGTTCCAGGGTTCGGCGGCGAGCCGGGCGGCGTGGCCGACGGCGGCCATCACCGGCTGGCCGCGGGCGATCACCCAGCAGCTTTGGCGTTCCCAGGCGACCATCAGATCGACCCGGGCTCCGGGATCGAGTGCCAGGGGGTCGACCGTTTCCAGGGCGGCGATCATGTCGGGTCCGGGTGGGGCGATGAGGGCGGCGGCGACGACAGCAGGAGGACTCAACCGTTCGAACATGTGGTCGAGTCTAGCTCATCCGAGCGACAAAGACCACTGCAAACAAAGGGGTTCCTCGAGACACCTGACCGAGCCCGCCCGTCATCGGTAGCATCACCGCCATGGGTGCATGCATGTCGGTGACTCGTTCCCGTCGCGTTCGCTGACGGCGCTGGGACAGTCCTAAGGCACGTTCTGCGGTTCCGCGCCGCCGGCTTCCTGCCGGGCGGCCGCACCGTGCTGCCCGGCCCCGGCCATTCCACAGGAGCCGTTGCATGGGTGCATACCAGCAAACCGAGCCGGCCGAGCCTCGGATCGGACCGGCCACCGTCTATCTGATCGTCGGCCTTCCTGGCGCGGGCAAGACGACGTACGCGAAGGAGCTCGAGACCAGCGCGCCGGCCCTGCGGCTGACGCCGGACGAGTGGCAGATCGCCCTCTTCGGCGATGAGAACCCGCCGGACAAGCGTGACCTCGTCGAAGGCAAGCTGATCCAGATCGGCATGCGGGCGGCGGAACTGGGCGTCGACGTCGTCCTCGATTTCGGGTTCTGGGGCAAGGACGAGCGCTCAGCGCTGCGGTGGATCGCCGGCACCGTCGGCGCGCAGTGCGAGGTGGTCTACTTGCCGATCGAGCACGATGAGCAGCGCCGGCGTGTCACCCGTCGCTTCCTGCTGACGCCAGAGCAGACGTTCCGGATGACCGACGTGGAACTCCACCAGTGGAGGGCCCAGTTCCAGGCGCCCGACGACGACGAGCTGCAGGGCTCGGACATCCCGCGCGTGCCCCCGGAGTACGGGAGCTGGCCTTCGTGGGCCTGCGAGCGCTGGCCCTCGCTGCCACACTTCTGATCAGCCGGCGGCCGTGGCGCGAAGCTCGTACTTGAGCACCTTGCCGGTCGCGTTCAACGGCAGCGCATCGACGATGCGAACCGCGCGCGGCACCTTGTAGTTCGCCATCCGCTCGCGGCACCACGCGGCCAACTCGTCCGGATCCAGCGACGCCCCGGGCTTCAGCACGACGAACGCCAGTCCGACCTCACCGAGACGCTCGTCCGGCACGCCCACCACGGCTGCTTGCGAGATTGCCGGGTGGCCGAGGATGACGTTCTCGATCTCGACCGGATAGGCGTTGAACCCACCGACGATGAACATGTCTTTGATGCGGTCGGTGATGCGCAGGTTGCCGGCTTCGTCGAGGACGCCGACGTCGCCGGTGTGCAGCCAACCGTCGGAGTCGATGGCCTCCGCGGTGGCTGCCGGATCGCCGAAATAGCCTTTCATCACTTGATATCCGCGCACCAGCACCTCGCCCGGCTCGCCAGGCGGAAGCTGCTCGCCGGACGCCGAGACGACGCAGACCTCGCCGCCCGGGATCGCCCGGCCGCACGTCGTGGCGATGATGACCGGGTCGTCGTCGTGACGGCACATCGTCGCCGTGCCGGTCGTCTCGGTGAGCCCGTAACCGGTGACGACGGAGGCGAATTTCAGCTCCGTTCGCAGTTGCTCGACCAGCTCGACAGGCACCGCGGCAGCACCGGTGACAGCGAGCCTGAGCGAGCTGGTGTCGTAGTCACCCCGGTCCGCCGACAGGAGTGTCTGGAAGATGGCCGGCGGCCCGGGCAGCATCGTCACGCGTTCTTTCGCCACCCGGGCCATGACCGAGGGCGCGTCGAACACCGGATGCGGGATGATGACCGAGCCGGTCAAAATGCAGGCCAGCACGCCGGACTTGAGCCCGGCGGTGTGGAAGAACGGGTATGCGATCAGGTACCGGTCGCCCGCCTGCAGCCCGACGACCTCGGACCAGCTGGTGTAGGTACGCGTGCTCGCGCCGTGAGTGAGCATGGCGCCCTTGGGCTTGCCGGTGGTCCCCGACGTGAAGATGATGTCGGACAAGTCATCCGGGCCGAGTGCGTCCGAGCGTGCCTTCACCGCGGCCGGCAGCACCGCATCGGCGCGCATCAGGAAGGCGGGAAAGCTCGTCGCATCGTCGCGATCGGGGCCCGCGATGACAATGATTTCCTCGAGCGCGTCGAGCTTTTCGCCCCTGATCTGCTCGACGTAGTCGGTGTCGAGAAAGTCGGTGACGGTGAGGAGAAAGCGCGCCTTCGACGTGTTGAGGACGTGCGCCGCCTCGGCCGCCTTGAAGCGGCTGTTGATGGGCACCAGCACTCCGCCGGCCGCGTAGAGCCCGAGCGACCCGATGATCCAGCGCGCGCTGTTCGGCGCCCAGATCGCCACGCGATCACCGGCTTGCAGACCCGAGGCAATGAACGCCCGCGCCGCCTCGTCGACGCGTTCCGCCAATTGCGCGAAGGAGAAGCGGATGTCGCCATCGACGAGCGCCTCAGCGTCTGGCCAGAGCCGAGCCGCTCGGGCCACCGCGGCCGGGATCGTCGGGGGAACGTCGGGCGGAAAGGGTTCGGAGGGACGCACCACGCGGCAATGGTAGACAATATGCAGAGCTTGATCGTTCTTTACTCACGTCTGCATTCGCGAAAGTAGGTCGTTCGGATGGGTCTGCTCGACGGCAAGGTCGCCATCGTCACGGGCGCGGGACACGGCATCGGCCGTGGACACGCGCTGGAGCTGGCCCGCCAGGGCGCCAAGGTGGTGGTCAACGACCTCGGTGGTTCGGTGCGCGGCGAGGGCGCCGGGCGCGCGGCGGACGAGACGGTCGCCCTGATCGAGAAGATCGGTGGGACGGCGGTCAGCAACTTCGCCGACGTCTCCAACCACCAGCAGGCGGGCGAGCTGGTCCAGCAGGCCGTCGACGCATTCGGCAAGCTCGACATCGTCATCAACAACGCCGGCATCGTGCGTGACGCGGCGATCTGGAACATGCCGGAGACCGACTTCGACGCGGTCATGGCCGTCCACGTCAAGGGCACCTGGAACGTCTCGCATCACGCCGCCAAGTACTGGCGCGCGCAGTCCAAGGAAGGCAAGACCTTTACCGGCCGCATCATCAACACCACGTCCGGTGCGGGGCTCGGCGGCAACTTCGGTCAGACCAGCTACGCGACCGCGAAGGCGGCGATCGTCGGCCTGACCCTCACGCTTGCCCTCGAGCTCTACAAGATGGGCGTCACGGTCAACGCGATCGGCCCGGCCGGGCTCACCCGTATCACCGCATCGATTCCGGGCGCCGGAGACGCGTTCGAGCCCGACGCGCTCGGTGCTGACGAGTACCACCCGATGGATCCGGCCGGTAGCTCGCCGCTTGCCGCGTGGCTCGCCAGCGATGACGCGCAGTACGTCACGGGCCAGGTCATCCGCTGCCTGGACGACCGCATCATCTGGATGAAGGGCTGGACCGAGCGCAAGACCGTCCACTCGGGCGAGAAGCGCTGGGTGGCCGAGGAGCTGCCGTCGATCATGGCTCAGGAGATCTTCGAGACGCGCCACCCGGGCCTGCGTTTCAGCGCCAGCTAGACCACTTTCTCGTTCGTGGCTACTGTCTGGTCGCTCGTCCTCGATCGGGCTGCGGCGACACCTGAGCTGGAGATGCTCGCCGACGAGCACGGCAGATCGCTGACGTTCCAGCAATTTCGGGTTGCTGCCGAACGTGCCGCCGCCGGCCTGCTCGAGCTCGGCATCGGCCCGGGATCGCGGGTGGTGTGGCAGCTGACGACCCGGATCGAAACTCTGGTGCTGACGGCGGCGCTGTGCCGGCTGGGCGCGGTGCAGATCCCGGTGCTGCCGATCTACCGGGGACGGGAGATCGCGTTCGTCCTCGCGCAGACCGGGGCCGAGCATCTGCTGGTCGCGCCGCGGTGGCGGGACATCGATCTGGCCGGAGTGGCTGCGGCGGCCGCGAAAGAGACGGGTGCGGCGCTCACCATGCTCGAAGGTGCGCTGCCCGAAGGCGATCCCGCGCGCCTGCCGCCGGCGCCGGAGCGTGACGACGAGGTGCGGTGGATCTTCTACACCTCAGGCACCACGGCCGATCCCAAAGGCGCGATGCACACCGACCTTTCGGCAGCTGCCGGCGGCGCGGCGATGGCCGACGGTCTCGACATCGGTCCTGACGACCGCATCGCGATGGTCTTCCCGATCGCGCACATCGGCGGCTGTGCCGTCTGGTTCACCTGCAGCCTGCTGTGCGGCGCCGTGCTGATCTTCACCGAGTACGTCGAGCCCGATTCGGTCTGCGATCTGTTGCATACCCATCACGTGACGATCGCCGGCACCGGACCCGCGCACCACGCCATGTACATCGCGGCGCAGCGGGCGCATCCCGAGGCGCCGTACTTCCCGGATGTTCGGCTCTACACCAGCGGGGGAGCGGCCAAGCCGCCGAGCCACTTCGCCCTCATCGCCAAGGAGCTCGGCCGTCCCGTGCATTCCTCGTACGGCATGACCGAAGGACCCATCCTCACCTGCACCCGCCTCGACGATCCGCAGGACGTGCTCGCCGGCTCCGAGGGGCGGGCGTGCGCGGGTGTCGAGTTGCGCATCGTCGACGGGGAAGTACGGGTCAAGGGGCCGCAGGTCATGCGCGGCTATCTCGACTCCAGCCTCGACGCCGACGCATTCGACGCCGAAGGCTGGCTGCGCAGCGGCGACCTCGGCAAGCTCGACGCCGCCGGCAATCTGACCATCACTGGGCGCATCAAGGACGTCATCATCCGCAAGGGCGAGACGTTCAGTGCCCGCGAGGTCGAGGACCTGCTGATCACGGCCCCCGGCGTCGCTGATGTCGCCGTGATCGGCCTGCCGCATCCGGAACTGGGCGAGCAGGCGTGCGCCTGCGTCGTCGCCGTCGACGCCTCGAATCCGCCCACTCTCGAAGCGCTCACGGCTCACCTGGCCGAGCAAGGACTGATGCGCCAGAAGTGGCCAGAACGCCTGCAATTGCTGGACTCTTTACCCTACAACCTCGCCGGGAAGGTCATCAAAGCCGACCTGCGCATTCTCGTGGGCTGACAGACGACCTGTGGAAGCTGATCCGCGTTGCATTCACGATCAAGAGCGGGGAAGCAGTCCGTGAGGGCGTGGTCAAGGTCGTCCCGGCGATGGTGCGGCCGCTCATAAAGCGCTTCTACTCAAGATCCGTCCTTGCCGCCGCAAAGGGGCTCCCCGTCGTCGGCAAGTACCTGCTCCAACGCAGCGTCATCAAAATCGGCATTCCGCTGGTGGGCGTCCCGCTTGCGGTGGTGGTGAACCGCTACACAACACAGATCGCGGGGCGTCATGCGAGAGCTGTCTTTCGGACCGATGCCCGGGTGATCGAGCTCGCCGGGAACCTTTGTGATCGGGGTGAGCACCCCCAACTGCTGCTCTGGGTCGCGTGGCTCGTCATCATGGCGGACGGCAAGATCTCCGACGAAGAGGCGCTGCTGATGCGTCACCTGGTGATGAGGATGCGGGATAAGCACCAAGTGGTTGACGAGCAGATGGCTAGCCTCGTCGAAGTCGACCCCGATGAGGTGTGGCGTCGCCTTGATGCTGAGCTAGGCGACCTGAGCGACATCCTCGACGCGGCCAGCCGGGTGGCCACGGTGAATGGCGCCATCAACAAGCGCGAGAGAGCGATTCTCTCCGAGCTCCAGGAACGCTGCGGCCTAGCTTGACACTGTGACGGCAGCCCGACCTTCAGGCGTCAAGAGATCACCCGCTCTGACTCCGCTTACGCAGCGCACCGCCACCGTCGGCTGCTCGTGCCTACCAGGCCGTCACCTGCCAGAGCACCCGGAGCGCGCACCCGTTCTCGGCAGAAGCGGAAGTGCACGACCACGCCGCACGTTAACTGTGCCGATGGTCGATTGCCCCCGTCGCCCTGATCGCGGCAGATGAGGGCGTTGTCAGCGGCGTGGTCGGTACTTCGCGCCGCTCTCGATGTGCGCGAGAAACGGCACTAGGTGCATGTGCGGACAGACATTCCGTTGCGGCCCCTGGCCTCGGAGAGCGAGTTGTCGGGTGCGATTCGCCTGCGCCTGCTTCGATCCCACCGCGGCGGACTGTGGCCGTATTGAAGGTCATCTGATTCGTTGCCGACGCGACGCACGTCTGGCCGAACCGTCGGCGCCGGGTGGTCTCATCCGGTAGGTCACAATCGGCGCAGCGCTTGCGTCATTCGCCGTCAGCCCTGGGGCCAGAGAGGTGGCAAATGCGAGGTGGCAGTCGCGGCCCTGGCTTTCATGATCGACATGATGAGCGAGCGGCACTGGATGCGCTCGTCGCCGATGCGCGGGCGGGTCGGAGTCGAGTTCTGGTACTGAGCGGTGAAGCCGGTGTGGGCAAGACCGCGTTGCTTGATGACTTTGTGCAGCGCACGTCGGGATGTCGTTTCGTCCGGGCTGGTGGCGCGGAGTCGGAGATGGAGCTCGCGTTTGCCGGGCTGCACCAGGTATGTGCGTCCCTGCTGGATCGGCTGGATCGGCTGCCCAATCCGCAACGGGAGGCGCTGGGTACAGCGTTCGGACTGAGCGAAGGGACGCCGCCGGACCGCTTTCTGGTCGGGCTGGCGGTGTTGGGCCTGATGTCCGACCTCGCCGGCGAACAGCCGCTCGTTTGCGTGATTGACGACGTCCAATGGCTGGATCGGGTTTCGGCGCAGACGCTCGCGTTCGTTGCCCGCCGACTGTTGGCGGAGCGGGTTGCGATGGTGTTCGCCGTACGTGAGTCGAATGAACACGACGTACTCGCGGGCTTGCCGCAACTCCAGATGGCTGGTTTGCGGGGCAGCGACGCCCGGGCGCTCCTGGAATCCGCGGTTGCGGGGCGGCTGGACGAGCGGGTACGCGACCGGATCCTGACGGAGACCCGTGGCAACCCGCTTGCGTTGCTCGAGCTGCCACGGGATTTCCCGGCAGCGCACTTAGCGGGCGGTTTCGCGGTGCCGGGCAGGGGGCCTCTGGCAAATCGGATCGAGCAGAGCTTTGCCGGGCGAGCCCACGCACTGCCTGATGACACGCAGGTGCTGCTGCTCGCGGCCGCCGCGGAGCCTACCGGCGATGTGCCGTTGCTGCTGCGAGCCTTGGAGCAACTGGGTGTCGGGCGGGGCGCATCGGATCCAGCCGAGGCGGCCGGGCTGATCGAGCTGCACGCGCGAGTGCGGTTCCGGCATCCGCTTGTCCGGTCCGCGGTCTACAAGGCGGCCTCGGCCCACGCTCGCCAGCGTGTGCACCGTGCGCTCGCTGATGCGACCGATGCTGAGGTGGATCCTGATCGTCGAGCATGGCATCGTGCGCATGCGGCGGCCGGCTTGGACGAGGCGGTCGCGTCGGAGCTCGAGCGCTCCGCCGACCGTGCCCAGCGTCGCGGCGGTGTTGTGGCCGCGGCTGCATTCCTGAAGCAGGCTGTGGAGCTGACCCCGGATCCTTTACGACGGGGAGCACGTGCGCTCGCTGCCGCGCGGGCATCACTTACCGCAGGTGGTCGCGAGGACGCTGAGGATCTGCTCGCAGCTGCGGAGCTCACTCCGCTCGATGAGCCCCAACGCGCCGGCGTAGCGCACCTGCGCGCGCAGATCGCTTTCATGTTCGATCGCGGTAGTGATGGTCCGAGCCTGCTCGTCGATGCGGCCAAACGGCTGGAACCTTTCGATCCCGGATCGGCGCGTGAGACGTATCTCGAGGCGCTCGGGGCGGCTATGTACGCCGGGCGCGGGAACGCTGACTCGGGTGTGTTGGCGGTGGCCGAAGCAGCCCGCGTTGCGCCACCGGTTCGGCAGCAGCCGCGACGGTCGATAGATCTGGTCCTCGACGGCTTGGCGCAGCGGTGCGTAGAGGGACCCGGTGCTGCCATGCCGACTCTTAGGCTGGCACTCCAGGCGGTTCGGAACGAGGCTCTCGAAAGCCACGGTGAGATTATGCGTTGGCTGATGCTGACGCCGATCGTTCAGTCCATGACGGTGTTCGAGTTGTGGGACGACGACGCCTTCCATGCGGTCGCTACTCGCGCGGTGCAGCTTGCCCGTGATACGGGGGCACTCGGGCTGCTTTCCATCGCACTCGTGTATCGATCAGGCGTTCACCTGTTCGGTGGAGAGGTCGTCGAGGCCGAGGCGGCTGTCCAGGAGTCGGACATCATTGCCGAAGCAACCGGCAACGTCGCCTATCTGTACGCGCGCATCCCCCTGGCGGCATGGAGAGGTATCGAAGCCGACGCCACAAAGTTCATCAACCTCGGCAGCGACGCCGAGTCCACGCGTTCCGAGGGGCCGGTAGTGGCTCTGGCCGGTTATGCGAGCGCCGTCCTCAACAACGGCTTGGGCCGCTACGAGGCCGCGATGGACGGGGCCACGCGCGCGACCGATCAGGGCGACTACGGCTACTCCGGTGCTGCGCTGCCGGAGGTCGTGGAGGGGGCAATTCGTTGCGGGCGGCCGGAGGTCGCCGTGGCCGCTTTGCGCCGCCTTGAGGAGCGGACATCGGCCGCCGGCACTGATTGGGCGCTTGGAGTGCTGGCGCGCTCGCGCGCGTTGGTGACCGAGGGCGAGGCCGCTGACGCCTTCTACCGTGAGGCGATCGAGCGGCTCGAACGCACCCGGATCCGCGTGGAGGTCGCGCGCGCGCATTTGCTCTACGGGGAATGGCTTCGACGTGCGGGCCGCCGCACGGATGCGCGTGATCATCTGCGCATCGCATATGACATGTTCAACCGGTTCCGAGCCGAGGCGTTCGCCGAACGTTCCCGTCGCGAGCTGCAAGCCACCGGCGAAACGGTTGTCAAACGCTCTCCGGAACGACGGATCGAACTCACCGCCCAGGAGGCCCAGATCGCCCGGCTCGCCGGCGAGGGGTTGACGAATCCGGAAATCGGTTCGCGGCTGTTCCTCAGCCCACACACCGTCGAATGGCACCTGCGCAAGGTGTTCGCGAAACTCGAGATCAGCTCCCGGAGACAGTTACACGCGAAGCTGCCCGACGCTGCGATCGCCGCAGAGACAGCCTGACCTGCGCTCCTACGCGCTAGCCGGTCCGAGCGCAGCAAGGTTTGGTGGCAGCGGCAAATGCGTGGCCCGTACAGACCACGCAGCGCCCACGCATTCCCAAGGGCGCGATCTCCTACCGCTGACCCCGACCGTCGTAGCAACGCATCCTTCGATGCCGATGACTGCGACGGGAGCCAACGATGGATGTGAAGGTCCTGGATCTTGAGGGCGCTGTCCGGCCGAACGTTGGGAATTGGGCGACGCCTCCACCGATCGGTGAAGCTCTGGGTCGTCAACTCCGTGACGCGCTCACCGATCTGCCCTGGTACGTGATCACGCCTTTCTTGCGGCACTGGCATCTCACGTGGGGTGCCACTCGGCAGGAGGCGGCTGCTGCGATGCCGGGAGACAGTCTGCTGCCGCAGGCCCAGTACCGGTGCACTCGTGCCATCACCATCGACGCGACTCCGGATGAGGTCTGGCCGTGGCTGGTCCAAGTCGGCTTCCGGCGCGCCGGGTGGTACGCCGGCGATCTGCTAGACAACTTCGCCCGTCCCAGCGTTCGCCGAGTCGTCCCAGAACTTCAGGATCAGCACGTCGGTCAATGGCTGTCGATGGTCCCGAAACCCTCGGAGCGCACTGCTTTTCTTGTCGACAGCTTCGAAAGGCCGTCATGGCTGCTTTGGCGTACACCCAACCGGAGTTGGTCCTGGCGCCTCGAGCCCGTCGCCGGCGGCCGTACCCGAGTGGTCACTCGAATGCGCACGCTCTACGAATGGAAGCGTCCGTTGGCGGCGCTCACCGTGGTGCTGATGGAGTGCGCCGACTACCCGATGATGCGCCGAATGTTGCGCGGCATTCGTGATCGCGCCGAGGCCCAGCCAAGCGCCTTGAGGCATGCCACAAGTGCCGGGGCTGACTGGTCTGGATGAAGGAACAGAACGATGAAACCTCCCATGGAGAAAGGGGAAATCATGAAGATCGTCGTTATCGGGGGGACCGGCCTCATCGGTTCGAAGGTCGTAGGGCTGCTGAAGGAGCGGGGCCACGAGACCGTGGCTGCGGCGCCGAACACGGGCGTCAACACTCTCACGGGCGAAGGGTTGAAAGCCGCGATGGACGGTACGTCGGTCGTTATCGACGTATCGAATTCGCCGTCGTGGGAGGACGCCGCGGTGATGGAATTCTTCCAAACGTCTACTCGCAACTTGCTCGCCGCCGAGGCCTCAGCCGGTGTCGGCCATCATGTCGCGCTGTCCATCGTCGGAACGGATCGGCTGCCAGACAGCGGCTACCTTCGCGCCAAGACCAGCCAGGAGCGGCTGATCGAGGACTCGACCATTCCGTACACCATCGTCCACGCAACCCAGTTCTTCGAATTCGTTGCAGGCATTGCCGATGGCGCCGCTGAAGGGGGCGCTGTCAAGATGCCTCCCGTGTACTTCCAGCCCATCGCCGGCGACGACGTTGCTCAGGTGGTGGCCGCCATAGCATGCGGCTCACCGCGTAACGGGATCGTTGAGATCGCAGGGCCCGTGCGCTATCGGATGGATGACTTCTTCCGCAAGGCACTGGCCGCGACCAACGATCCGCGGCATGTCGTCACCGACGAACACGCCCAGTACTTCGGGACCGAGCTCAAGCGCGAATCCCTCGTTCCCGCTGGCAAAGCCCTCTTGGGCAAGGCCAGCTACTTCGACTGGGACGGACAGGCTCGCGAGTACCCGGTCGCCAGCTCGGCGTCACAGTGATGGCCGTCGGAAGCGGAGACGACTGGCTCAGCAGCGAAGCCGAATTTCTCATCAGTTTGAAGGCTGAGGTCGCCCAGGAACTCGCAATCGCTCACATCGACGACCCCGAGCAAGTTCGCGCCGTGCCACAGGATCAATGGCTATTCGATCCGAGTGACCTCGAGCGCCAGGAGATCGGGTTACGCAACATGCTCGGTGCCATCGAGGCGCTCGAGCGCGGACCAGAACCTGGAGCTGGTTGACCTCCGGTAGCCCACCTGCGTGCGCCCTCCCAGGCGCTCACCAGGGCGCCAGCACGCCCATCCACCTCTTCGCACCCGTGCCTGAAGCGAGTCGGCGGCGATCTTCCGTCACCGACTAGACGCTGACGTCATCAACCCGCAAACGTTACTCGCCAAAGGAAGAAGACCATGAACGACCAGAAGCCGACCATTGTGCTGGTACACCGCCCGTTCACCGATTCCGCGAGCGTCGGGCAGATCATGAAACCGACGCAGAGTATCGAACCTGGCGCCCACCTCGCGGCTGCGACATATCTGATTCGGCATTCCCATGACCCGGCGTTGGTGGTCATGCGCTGCGACACCCCGATTCCCCTGGGGACACTTAGCTATGCCGAGATCGCCGGAGCGATCGGCCAAGGCAAAGACCCGGAGAACTGTCTTGTGAAGGACGTTACAACGGCGAGCCGGACCACCACCACGACTGAAACCGCCGTCTCAGCTGCCGCACGACTGATGCTGAAGCAGGGCATTCAACGCTTGCCGGTGCTGGATGCTCAGCAGTTGGCATGGTCGCCAACGTCCGCTCAAGCAGATCCGGATGTAACCGACCACGCCGCTGATGAACGCGTGGCCTAGTTTCCCGTGACGGCAGATGCACTGTTGGCGGGACCCACGTGTTGCCTACCGGCATGGCGGCACCGGATCGTCTGCATGCGCGAAAACTCCATCGCCGCCGGTCGGCACCGGATCGTGTGCGCGACCCCGGGTCGGCTCAGGTTTCCGAACCCCAGGCGACGAGAGGCCCGGCGGCGTCGACGAGCGTGGCCGTCGGCGAGTAGTCGATCGGCACCTCGAGGATCGTGACGCCAGGCGCACCCAGCGCATCGGCGGCCTGGGTCCGGTGGTCCTCAGCGTCCGCCAGGGAACCGCGCGATCCCCAGATCTCGACCACGAACGCCAGCCCTTGCTCGCGGGCCCGCTCGACCAGCACCTGGGCCGCCGGGCTCAGCTCCTCGTCGACCACGGCGAGCGCCGTCCCACCCGCAGATGCGATGAGGAAGGCCCGAGCGACGGCCGCCCCCGCACGCCCGACCGCCGGGATCGCCACGCTCCCCAGCCGGGTCGTCGGCACGGTGCGGCCGATCCACCAACCCGCAAGACCCGGCTCGGCGCAGACGATCCCGTCGGCGCCCAGCACGCCCGCCACGTCGGAGGCGGCCCGCGCCGGGTTCAGCGGTGCCCCCTCGAGCTTGTAGAGCGGCTGCGCGATGTCCCACAGCACCTGGAAGAGCTCGGGCTGCGGGGGAGGCGTCGGCGGCGATCCCCAGCTCGGACGTACCCGATCGGCCGCCTCCAGCAAGCCGCTCGACGGTACGCTGCGCCATCCCGGCGCGGAAGCCTCGATCCCGGCGCCTCGCAGCAGCGCCGGCGGGCACTCGTCGACATCGACCCCGACCACGAGCACAGCCGCGTCCGGCCGGGCTCCGGCCAGGGCGAGATCGCGCTCCTGCAGGCATCCGGTGCCGAGGTGATAGGGGCTGTCCCAGCGGAAAATCCCCTTGGCGGTGAACGCATTCAGCACCCCGAGCCCCGTGCGCTCGGCAAACGTCGCCAGGTCCGCCGCCCGCTCCTCGCGCACCACGGCGCCTCCGGCCAGGACGAAATCGGCGACGAACGACTCATCCGCACCCAATGGCTGGACGGGCAGCGCGGCGCCACCGGGACCGTCCATCGCCGCAGCCGCCTCGGCGAGCAGCCGCTCCACCGCGGCGTCAGTTGACGGCATGGACCCGTCCCCTCCTCGTGTGAGCGATGGCGCTAGCATCCCCTAGAACGCGGTTACAGATGCTAGGAGGACGGTTTTGGAGCTGTCGGACTCGGCCGAAGAGGCCGCGTTCCGCGCGGAAGCTCGCGAATGGCTGTCCGCTCATGCACCGGCGTTCGAGGCGCAGTTCCCGGCCGTGCCACCGCACCTCCAAGCGGCGAATACACCCGAGGAGTACGGCAGGCACGAGCGGCAGAACCACGACGCCGCGCGGGCCTGGCAAGCGGAACTCCACAAGGGTGGCTGGGCCGGCATCTCGTGGCCGAAGAAGTACGGCGGCCGCGGCGCCAGTCCTATCCAGACGGCGATCTTCGCCGAGGAGCAGGCGCGCTTCACCGTCTCCAACGGGCCTTTGATGGTCTCGATCAACATGGTCGGGCCGACGCTCATGGCCCACGGCACCGAGCAGCAGCAGGCCGACCACCTCGAAAAGATCATCAGTGGCCGGGAGATCTGGTGCCAGCTCTACAGCGAGCCCGGTGCCGGCTCCGACCTGGCGTCGCTGCGCACCCGAGCCGTGCTCGACGGCGACGAGTGGGTCGTGAACGGGCAGAAGGTGTGGAACTCCAGCGCCCGCGCCGCCGACTGGGCGATCCTGCTCGCGCGCACCGACGCCGACGTCCCCAAGCACCGCGGGATCACGTACTTCATCGTCGACATGCGCACGCCCGGCATCGACGTGCGCCCGCTGCGGCAGGCGAGCGGGGCATACCACTTCAACGAGGTCTTCCTGACCGACGTCCGGATTCCCGTGGCCAACGTGCTCGGCGAGGTCGGCGACGGATGGAACGTCGCCCGCACCACCCTCGCGAACGAGCGCGCGATGATCGGCGGTGGCGGCAGCAGGGGGCAGGTTCCCGCCCTCATCGAGCTCGCCCGCAAGAACGGCCTGGCCGGCGATCCCGTTGTGCGGCAGGGGATTGCCGACGTCGTCACCCGCAACGAGATCCTGCGCTACCTCGGCCTGCGCTCCCGCACCGCACTGTCCAAGGGGGTCCCGCCCGGGCCGGAAGGGTCGGTGATGAAGCTGCTCGTCGGGCAGTACATGACCGCCGCGAGCGAGCTGGGCCTGCAAATAGAAGGCACCGCAGGCACGCTCGCCGGCCCGGACGCGCCCTCGAACGGCGAATGGCAGTTCGCGCGTAACAGCGTGTGGGCGGTGAAGATCGGCGGCGGTACCGATGAGATCCAGCGCAACGTCCTCGCCGAACGCATCCTCGGGCTGCCCCGCGAGCAGCAGGTCGACCGCGACATACCTTTCCGTGACCTTCAGGGTCGCGGCTGACATAGGAGCCACCCATGGCGATGCCGACGAACGTTCCGATCATCGACACGATGATCGGCTTCCCGATGCGCGATGTCGCCCAGACGTACGCCTTCATCACACGCCAGACGAAGGACGCCGAGTCCAAGAACGAGTTCTCCTTCCCGGCGCAGTACATGTTCAAGGACGTCCCGCACGAGTACCACGGCGCCGAGGACCCGGTCGCCGTCACCCTCGAGCAGATGGACAAGTACAACATCGAGTACGGGATGATCGGGGTCGGTGAGGAGGGCGGCGACGGCGAGCGGGCGCTCCGCCAGCATCCCGACCGCTTCATCCCGAGCCTTGGCGTCGACCCCAACCAAGGCGTCGACGCGGCGCGCGCGATGGTCAAGAACTACGAGAAGTACGGCATCCGCTCGGTCACGATGTTTCCGGCCGGCACCTTCCCGCAGGTCGCGATCAACGACAAGAAGAGCTACGTCATCTACGCCAAGGCCTGCGAGCTCGACATCCCGGTGTTCTGCTGCGCGGGCGTTCCCGGGCCGCGGCTGAAGTTCGCGCCGCAGAAGGTCGAGCTGATCGACGAGGTCATGTACGACTTCCCGGAGCTCACCTTCGTCACGCGCCACGGCTGCCAGCCCTGGACCGAGCTCGCGGTCAAGCTGATGCTGAAGTGGCCGGGCCTGCACTACTCGACGAGCGCCTTCGCTCCCAAGCACTACGACGAGAAGATCATCGCCTACGCCAACTCCCGCGGCGCCGACAAGATCATCTACGCCGGCTACTACCCGATGGGCTTGTCGATGGAGCGCATCATGACCGACATGCCCAAGGTGGCGTTCAAGGACGAGGTGTGGCCGAAGTTCCTGCGCGGCAACGCCGCACGCGTGCTCAAGCTCGACAAGTGAGCGCAGAGCCCGTCACCCTCACCTGGAAGGGCGCTGACGCGCTCTCGCCCGCAGCTCGCGAGCGGCTGCTGGGCCCCGGCGCACCGTTCGAGATCGTCGTCGAGGACGTGCTCGGCGCGCCCGCGGAGGTGTTCGCCAGGCGGCCGCGCAACCTGCGTCAGGTGATCGAGAACGCCGGCCGGATCCACGCGGACAAGGTCTTCCTGGTCTCGGCGGAGGGGGAGGAGATCACATACGCCGACGCGGTTTCGCGCATCGCCCGCGTCGCGCAGACGCTGGAGCGTGACTACGGCGTCAGCAAGGGCGACCGGGTGGGCTTGGCGTCCGCCAACACCGTCGAGTACGTCCTGTGCTACTGGGCGACCCTCGCCCTCGGCGCGATCCTGTCGAACTTCAACGGCTGGTGGACGACCCCGGAGCTGGCGCACGGCATCGAGCTCAGCGAGCCGGTCGTCGTGCTGGCCGACCCGAGACGGCTGGAATTGCTGGAGAAGCTGCCGACGCCGGAGAAGATCGACGCCTGGCCGCCGCTGGTGCCGATGGAGGTCGCCGCCGCCGCGGGGCTGCGGGCCGACGGCTCCGACGTCCCGCTGCCCACCGCCCGAATCGACGAGGACGACCCGGCCACCATCCTTTTCACCAGCGGGACGACCGGGCGCTCCAAGGGCGCGGTCAACACCCATCGCAACTGGATCCACTTCGCGCTGACCAACACCGCGGCGGGTGCCGTCGGCATGGCCGCGGCCGGCATCTCTCCCGAGGTCGCGGCAAAAGCCCCGCAGCCGTCGGCTATTTTCGCAGCCCCGATCTTCCACATCTCCGGCAGCGGACCGCTCACGAACGCGCCGCACAGCGGGATGAAGCTCGTGCTGCCACCTCCCGGGCGCTGGGACGAGACGACCACGCTCGAACTCGTTCAGAAGCACCGCATCACGACGCTCAGCGGCGTGCCCACCCAGTTCTGGCGGATCCTGCAGCACCCGGACATCGAGAAGTACGACCTGTCCAGCGTGCAGACCCTCGGCGGCGGCGGCGCCGTCTTCCCGCCGGAGCTCGCCCGGCTGCTGTGGTCGACGCTGCCGCACGTCGGCGCCGGCCAGGGATACGGCATGACCGAGACCGTCGGCATGGGTACCCGGCTCGGCGGGCCGGCGTTCAAGGCGCGGCCGGAGACCGTCGGCACCGGGCAGATCACGATGAAGGTTCAGGTGCGTGACCCGTTGGGCAACGTGCTTCCCGCCGGAGAGGTCGGCGAGGTCTATATCTGGGGCGCCGGGGTTTTCAAGGAGTATTGGAACAACCCGGAAGCCACGAAAGCCGTGCTCGACGCCGACCGCTGGTACAAGACCGGCGACTTCGGCCGTACCGACGGGGAGTTCCTCACCCTCGAGAGCCGGATGCGCGACCTCATCATCCGCGGCGGCGAGAACATCTACCCGATCGAGATCGAGAACCGGCTCGTCGAGCATGCCGAGATCGCCGATGCCGCCGTGATCGGCGTCGACCACCAGACGCTCGGCCAGGAGGTGAAGGCGTTCGTCGTACCGGCGCCGGGCTGCAACCCGTCGATCGACGACATCCGCCGCTTCGTCGGCGAGGCGCTGGCGGCCTTCAAAGTGCCGACGTACGTGGTGTTCCGGGAGTCGCTGCCCTACAACGCCACCGGCAAGCTGCTCAAGCGCGAACTCGAGCAGGAGGACCGCGCCGCCGGCCAGCCGGGCTGATCCGGCGTACGGAAAGCCGCCTCAGACGCCGATGCGCTGCGCGAGCAGCTCGCGGTGGTAGGTCGGATCGCCGAAGAACAGCTGCGAGCTCTTGGCCCGCTTGAAGTACAGATGCGCCGGGTGCTCCCAGGTGAAGCCGATCCCCCCGTGGATCTGGATGTTTTCGGCGGCGCAGTGCAGGTAGGCGTCCGAGCAGTATGCCTTCGCCAGGCTCGCCACGGTCGGCAGCTCGTCGTTGAGTTCCGAACCCGCCCACAGCCCGTAGTAGGCGGCGGACTTGGCCGACTCGACCTCGACGAGCATGTCGGCGCACTTGTGCTTGATGGCCTGGAACGATCCGATGGGCCGGCCGAACTGCACGCGCACCTTGGCGTACTCGACCGACATCTCCAGCACCCGCTGGGCGCCGCCGACCTGCTCGGCGGCGAGCGCGACCGCGGCGAGATCGAGCACCTGCGAGAGCACCGGCCATGCTGCACCTTCCGCGCCGACGAGCCGCGCCGGCGTGCCGTCGAACGTGAGGCGAGCCTGCTTGCGGGTCTGGTCGAGGGTGCCGAGCGGGGTGCGGGTCAGGCCCGAGCGCGTCGCCGTCGACGGCGAAGATGCTGATGCCTGACGGGGTGCGCGCCGCCACCAGAATCAGGTCAGCGGTGTGGCCGTCGAGGACGAACATCTTGGTGCCGGTGAGCGTCCACGCACTGTCGCCGCCGCCGGACGGCCTGCAATGTGACGCCCTGCTCGTCCCAGCGGCCGTCCTCCTCGCACAGCGCGAGGGTGCCGATCTGCTCGCCACTCGCGAGGCCCGGAAGGTACTGCTCCTTGGCGGCATCGTCACCGGCCAGCAGCAGCGTGTTGGCGGCGAGCACGCAGGTGGAGAAGTACGGCGCGCACAGCAGCGCGCGGCCCATCTCTTCCAGCACCACACCGAGCTCGAGGAAGCTGAAGCCCGGAGCCGCCGTACTCCTCGGGAATCGCCAGGCCCTGCAGCCCGAGCTGCTCGCCCATCTGCTGCCAGAGCTTGGGCTCGTAGCCTTCGGTGGTGTCCATCAGCCGGCGTACTTCGCTCTCCGGCGACTTGTCTTCCAGGAAGCTGCGGACCGTTCGGCGCAGCTCCTCCTGCTCGTCGCTGAAAGCAAAGTCCATGGAGGCCATCCTAGGGCCGTGTCTCCGCGCGGCGATGAGCCGGCCCGTCGCGCGTCGACGCGCGTCCGGTCGCCGCTGCCCGGCGCTCACTGGCGCCGACGTCGTTGCGGCTGGCCGGGCAGCTGCCTCAGCCCCGGTGGTGCTGACCGGCCGGTGGGACGCCGGCGAGATCGTGCTGGCGCGGCCGACCCGATCGACGTGGCAGCGTCGGCAGCGCCGACCCCTTTACGCGTGCTCGATCAGCTACCGCGTGTCCAGCGAGGCCGCCGGAGGCCGTCGGTGGTGGCTGGTTCGGCTGGTTCGGCTTCGAACCGAGTCGTCGCATGCGCTCGGCTTCTACCCGAACCTCCTGCGCCATCGCGACGGGCAGTGGTGGGACGAGGCGCTGCTCGGGATCATCGACGACGCGACTCCTGGAGCAGCGCCGCGCGCGCGCTGGTCGAGGCGTTGCGCGCCGGTGCCGACGGAACGCTACCGGCTCGGCCCGGTCATCGCCGACCGGGGGCTGGCCGCACATGCCGGGCCATCGAACGCTGCGTCCAGCACATCCGCGCCGGAGAGATCTATCAGGCCAACATCTGCCTGACGCTCGCGGCCCCTTCGAGGGGAGCGCGGCCGGCTCGCCGCCGATCTGCTGCCGACGCTGAGCCGCGCTACGGCGCGTATCTCGCGCCTCGGCGGCACTCACGTCGTCAGCGCGTCGCCGGAGCTCTTCCTGCGCCGCAGGGCCGGCACGTGCTCACGCAGCCCATCAAAGGCACGCGCCCGCGGCGGGGTTCGTCCGCGGACGAGGAAGCCGGCGCGGCTCGCCGGGTCGCAGAAGGACCGCGCCGAAAACGTGATGATCGTCGACCTCATGCGCAACGACCTCTCGCGAGTGGCCGAGGTCGGCACCGTCGCGGTCAGCGGGCTGCTCGACGTCGTCGCCGCACCGGGCGTGTGGCACCTGGTGAGTGGGGTCGAGGCGCAGCTGCGCGACGACGTCACCGACGGCGATCTGCTGCGCGCGGCGTTCCCCCCGGGTCGGTGAGCGGCGCGCCGAAGGCCCGCGCGCTCGAGATCATCGCCGAGCTCGAGGATCCGGCCCGCGCGGTGTCTACACCGGGGCCATCGGTTATGTGAGTCCCGGGGCGGGCGCCGAGTTCAGCGTCGCGATCCGCACCGCCGAGATCTGCCGGCGATCGCCTGTCGCTCGGCGTCGGCGGCGGCATCACCGTCGATTCCACGCCGGCCCAGGAATGGTGGGAATGTTTCGACAAAGCCTGGCCGCTGCTGAACGCGATCGGGGGACAGGTGGACGATCCTGCGGCCGCCCGCCCCGATGCCGATCCGCGCGCGGCGACGGGTGTCTTCGATACCTGCCTGCTGCACCGCGGCGAGCCCCTCGAGCGCGCCGAACATCTGGCGCGGCTGGAACGTTCGCTGTACGAGCTCTACCAGGCGCCGGTTCCGCCGCAGGTCGTCCGAGCGCTGACCCGCGACGCAGCCGCACGACACGTGCTGGCAACGCCAGCGGGTCGACGTTGCACCGGACGGCACGGTGCGCCTCACGCGCAGCCGGGCTGGCCGCACCGAGCTGGCGTCGGCGAGCAGGACGGCGAGGCCGCCGTCGTGGTCATGGCGACCGCCGGCTTCGGCCCGCACAAGTGGTGCGACCGTTCGCCGCAGGCGCAGCTGGAAGAGGCTCATCCGGGCCGCGTCGTGATCCTCGCTGACGAGGCCGGCGTGCTCGAATCCACGCGCGCCAACGTCATCGCCATCGTCGACGGGCTCCTGGTGACGCCCGCGCTCGATGGACGGATCCTGCCCGGCGTCACGCGCACCGACAGTGCTGGAGATCGCGCGCGACATGGGCGTCGGCATCCGGCTGGAGTCCGCTCGACCCGGCTCGCGCCGACGCGCTGGCGACGGTGGGCTCGGTCGCCGGCCTGCGGCTGGATCCGCAGCTGCGAAACGCCGAGCGGCACGCGTGATATGGGACGCGCCCGGGCCGATTCTCGAGGAGCTCTCGCGCCGCCTCGTCCACCGCTGGCGCTGATCCGGATCTCGCGGGCGCTACGGTCCGAGGGTGAACACCAAGGTCTACACGCACGAGTTCATCGACATCATCGGCGCCAACCGGCCGCAGTACATGCATCACATGACCGCCAACTGGAGCCCGATCGCGCAGGAAGAGCGCCATCAGCTCTGCTTCGGCGTGTGGGGCGTCATCGGCTCCACCGACCGCTGGCCGCGGGTCATCAACATGTGGGAAGAGGACGGCTTTCCCGGGCTGGCCAAGGGACTCGCGCACGAGACCGGGCGCCCCAACATGCAGGACGCCAAGCTCGAGAAGTGGTGGAACGAGGCCGCCGGCTACCGCAGCGGCGGCTTCGACCGCGTGATGATTCCCGCGCCGTGGACCCGCACGATCGAGGAGCTGAACGCCGATGGCGTGCGCGGCGTCGGTCTACGCCCACGAGATGGTGACCGTTGCTCCCGGCACGGCTGCCGACTTCCTGGAACTCGTGCGCGCCCAGATGCTTCCGGCGTACTCGGGTGCGGGTTTCGAGCTCGTCGCCGCGATGCGCACGTCGATGATCGACGAATCCGAGTGCCTGATGATCTGGGCCATCCCCGACTGGGATTCGTGGGCTCGGCTTCGAGCTCGCCATCAACGATCCCAGCAGTACCAGGGGCCGCTACGGGATTGGCAGGCAACCCTCTACACCCGGAGCACGAGCTTCCGGCGCTTCCTGATGCTCGACGCCCCGCTTTCGCCGCTGCGGATCGGCCGCCAGCCGGCCCGCTCCGACCGGGTCGACTCCTGGAACGAAGGGTGAGCCTTCCGCTCGAAGGACTGCTCGTCGTCGGCATCGAGCAGGCGGTGGCGGCGCCGCTGGCGACCCGCCACCTGGCGGACTCGGCGCTCGCGTCGTCAAGATCGAAAACCCGAAGGGCGGCGACTTCGCCCGCGACTACGACGATGCCGTGAAGGGGATCGCGGCGCACTTCGTCTGGTGCAACCGCGGCAAGGAGTCGCTGACGCTCGACCTGCGCAGCGAAGCCGGCGCGCGAGATCATGGAACTGCTGCTGCCAAAGGCCGATGTGCTCATCCAGAACCTCGCGCCCGGCGCGGCCGAACGGCGCGGGCTGGCTGCCGCGCAAGCCGTCGCGCGTCACCCCCGGCTCATCGCCGTCGACATCTCCGGCTACGGCGCCGGTGGCCCGCTGCAGCAGCGCCGCGCCTATGACCTGCTCGTGCAGTCCGAGTCCGGCTCGTGCTCCATCACCGGACGGCCGGGCGAGCCGGCCAAGCCGGGCGTTCCCGTGGCCGACGTCGGCGGGGCGATGTACGCGTTTTCGAGCGTGCTGGCCGCGCTTTACGAGCGGGAGCGCACCGGCCGCGGCGCGGCCATCTCGGTCGCGCTCTTCGACGCCGCCACCGAATGGATGGGCTACCCGCTGCACTACACGATGGGCACCGGCATCGAGCAGGAGCCGGTGGGCGTCGGCTCACCGGCGGTCGCGCCGTACGCGTCGTTCGTCACCAGTGACGGCGAGACGATCGTGCTCGGCACCACCAATGACGCCGAATGGAAGCGCCTGGCGACGATTGCGCTCGAGCGTCCCGATCTCGCCGCGGAGCCGGCGTATGCGAGCAACGCCCAGCGTGTCGCGCGCCGGGGTGAGCTCGACCCCGTCATCGCCGCCTGGGCGGCCGTGCGCACGGCGGCCGACATCGAGGCCAGGCTCGACGAAGCCGGTATCGGTCACGCGAAACTCAACGGCGTCCAGGACCTCATCGACCATCCGCAGCTCGCCGCAGCGGCAGCGCTGGACGCGCGTCGATTCGCCCGTCGGGGAGCTGGACGCCGTGCTTCCGCCGCCTATCTCACCGAACTGGACCTTTCGGCTCGGCGCGGTGCCGGGGCTGGGCGAGCACACCGATTCGGTGCTGGCCTGGCTCGGGTTGGACAATGAACGCATCGGCCGGCTCCATCAGGAGGGCGTGGTGTGAAAGCGTGGGTGAAGCGTGCGAAGCAGCGGTGAGCCGTACTTCCGGCGCATCACGCTGCGGCCGAGCGTGCTGGGCGACGGTAGAGGTCGCATAGAGGCCCACATGCAAGACCACGTGCACCACATGAAGGTCGTCATCAATCATGACGCCGGGCGCATCATCTCGGCCGTGCCGCAAGGCGTTCGGCTCCCGTGGGACATGTGCCCGTTCGGCATCGCCGGCGTGACCCGTACCGCCGGGATGACCATCGCTCAGGCGCGTGAAGGGCTCGGGTGGCCCGGCGGGCGCACCGCCAATTGCGTGCACATGGTCGATCTCACCCGGGTCGCCCTGGCGCACGTCGATGACACCGAGGCATCGGTCTACGCGATGGAGGTCACGCCGGCTTTCGCGCCGGTCCGTGATGCCAAGGTCGAGCGCGACGGCGAGCTCCTGCTGCAGTGGACGCTCGACGGGCAAACCCTGATCGGAGACGAGCCGTTCCACGGCCGCACCCTTGCTGCGGCCGACTTCGTCAGCTGGCGCGGCAAGCTCGACCCGGCATTGCGCGAGCCGGCGACGATCCTGCGCCGCGCCTGCCACATCGCACCGAGCCGCGACATCAACCTCGACGGCATGCGGGTCGCCGCTGAGAGCATCAACGCCGACTCCTCCTGCTACACGCTCCAGCCGGACGTCATCGAGCACGCCCACCGCCAGCGCGGCACGTTTCGCGTCGAACTGACCGACGACGACCGGCCGTAGACGTTCGTCGCGGGCGCGCTAGGTTGCCCCCGTGGCCATTCAGACTTTTTCTCACGTCGGTATCTGCGTCAGCGACCTCGCAGCCTCACGCCGGTTCTACGAAAACGTGTTTGGTTTCAAGCACCTTTTCGATGCCGAGCTCGGTCCGGAGATCGCCGGCACGATGGAGGTTGCGGGCTGCAACTTCACGTCATGCCTGCTGGCGCGGCCGGATCTGAACATCGAGCTCATCGGCTACCGCGAGCCGGAGGTCATGGGCGACGGCTCGCGCCGCCCGATGAACCTGCTCGGTCTCACTCACCTGTGCTTCCGGGTGGAGAAGGCCGACGACTTGGCCGAGCTCGCCGAGGCGAACGGCGGCACGTTCCACCGGCAGACGCTCACCGAGCTTCCCGGATTCGGTGAGGGCGGCGGGTCGATCGTGACCGTGCACATCACCGACCCGGACGGCACGCGTATCGAATGCATCGCCAACCAGCCCGACCTCAGCGAGGCCGCAAAGGCGCTATTCGATAGTTAGCGGCCGCTTCTCCACGGCTAGTACGCGCACCTCGCGGGACGTGAACCGCCAGGTGCCCTCGGTGCGCACGTACTGGTCGGTGTAGACGATGTTCAGCACGCGGTCGCGCCGCTCGCCTTCAGGCCCCTCGATGTGGTGGGCGACGCAGCCGATCCGGCCACGTGCCGTGTCGCCGTCGATCTCCTGATTGACGTTGGCGATGACGTGCATGGTCGACCAGTACCGCGAGAGCGCGGCCATGGCCGAAGCGATCTCTTCGTGTCCGCGCCGTACCGACGTGGCATCGCCGCCCGGGTTGAGCATGACGACGAGCTCAGCGTCTTCGGTGAACAGACCGGCCGTGCGTTCGGGCTCGCCGGCGTCGCAGAAGTTCGCGTAACTCTCGATGAGGTTGCGCAGCACTGCCCGATCCAGCAATTCCTGCAGGGCGGCGGGCGAGGGACCGGATGGCGTGGTAGACACGTCACCTTCATACCGGACGGGCAGGGGCCGCTTTGCACGTACTCGTGACCGGCGGGACGGGCTTCGTCGGATCGCACACCGTCCGCGCGCTGCTCGCCGACGGACATCAGCTGACCCTGCTCGTCCGCTCGCCGAAGCGGGCAGAGCAGATGCTTGCCGCCCGCGGGCTCGACTCTGCCGACGTCACCGTCGTGGGCGGCGACATCGTGGACGCCGACGCGGTACGGGCAGCGATGCAGGGATGCGAGGCCGTCGTGCACGCGGCGGCTGTCGTCGGTATCGACGGGGCGAAGGCTCGCCTGGCCCGCGAAGTCAACGAGCGCGGCGCCCGCAATGTTCTCGGCGCCGCTGCCCGGCTCGGCCTCGATCCGATCGTCTACGTCTCCAGCATCAGCGCGCTGTTCCATCCCGGCGGCCCGGTGCTGCTCACGAAGGACACCCCGGTCGCGCCGGCGACCCGGCCGTACGCGGCATCGAAGGCAGCCTGCGAGCGTTACGCGCGCGAGCTCCAGGCGTCCGGCGCGCCGATCGTCTGTGTCTACCCGGGCGGCATCCTCGGCCCGGACGATCCGAGCGGATCGGAGGCGATGCGCGCCGCCATCATCTGGCGGCGGCTCACCATGGTTGCGCTCGACAGCGGCTTTCTGCTCGTCGACGTGCGCGACATCGCCGCCGTGATCGCCGCGACGCTCGCCCCCGGGCTCGGGCCGCGCCGGTATCTCGCCGGCCATCACTACGTCATGTGGCCCGAGCTGTGCGACCTCGTCGCCGATGTCACCGGCCGGCCGGTACGCCGCCCGCCCATCCCGGGCCCGGTGCTGCGGTGGCTCGGCGGCGCGGGGGACGTCGTGCGCCGCGTCATCCCGTTCAGCTTCCCGCTCAGCCGCGAAGCGATGGAGACCGCCTCGCTGATGGTGCCGATGGACGACCAGGCGACCATCGACGATTTGGGCGTCGGATTCCGCAGCCCGCGCGTGACCCTGCGTGACGCCTACCAGTGGCTCTACGACAGCGGCCGCATCCCGGCGCGGCTGGTGCCCGCGCTCGTGCGAACTACGCTTTGACCCGTGCCGCCTGCGCCCGATAACGAGCCGCGTCGGCACGTGCCGCGTACCGATGCGGTGCTCGCCGACCCCGCGCTCGCCGCGGCGGCGGAGCGACTCGGCCGGGAGACGGTCAAGGCGGCGGTACGCGAGGCGCAGGAGCGGGTGCGCTCCGGCGATCTCGAGCCCGACGTAGCCGCCGTTGCTGCCGAGGCGTTCGGGCTGCTGCCCGCGTCGTCCACCAGCCTGCGCGAAGTTCTCAACGCGACCGGCGTGGTGCTGCACACCAACCTCGGGCGCGCCCCGCTGTCGGCGGCAGCCATCGACGCGCTCACCCGCAGCGCGGGCACCGTCGACATCGAGTTCGACCTGGCGACCGGGGCCCGGGCGAGGCGCGGCCGCGGCACCCTCGAAGCGCTCGCGCAGGAGCTGCCCGACGCCGCTGACGTCGCGGTCGTCAACAACGGCGCGGCCGCGCTGCTGCTCGCGGTGACGGTGCTCGCCGGCGGGCGCGAGGTCGTCGTCAGCCGCGGCGAACTTGTCGAGATCGGCGACGGGTTCCGGCTGCCCGATCTGCTGGTGTCCACCGGCGCCCGGCTGCGCGAGGTCGGCACGACCAACCGCACGGCACTGCGCGACTACGCGGACGCCGTCGGCCCTGACACCGGCTGCATCCTGAAGGTGCACCCGTCCAACTTCCGCATCACCGGCTTCACGTCGGACGTCGACGTCGCCGAACTCGCGGGACTCGGTCCGCCGTCGTCGTCGACGTGGGAAGCGGCCTGCTGCAGCCCGATCCCCTGCTGGCGGACGAGCCGGACTTCGCCACCGCGCTGCGCGACGGCGCGCGGCCTGGTGACGGCGAGCGGCGACAAGCTGCTCGGCGGCCCGCAGGCGGGCATCATCGCGGGCGACGCCGCGCTGGTGCGAGCGGTGCCGCCGGCCTCCGCTGGCCCGCGCGTTCCGGGTCGACAAGCTGACGCTCGCCGCCCTCGAGGCCACGCTGCGCACCCCGCCGACCCCGACCTGGCAGGCGCTGCACGCCGACTGCGGATGCGCTGCACCGCCGCGTTCTCGAGCTCGCCGCCGAGGCGGGCGGCGGTGAGCCCGTCCCGAGCGCTGGGGCGGTCGGCGGGGGAGGCGCGCCAGGGGTCGAGCTGCCCGGCTGGGCGCTCGCGCTTCCGGAACGCTGCGCCGAACTCCTGCGCGCCGGCAGCCCACCGGTGACCGCGCGGGTGCACGGTGGCCGGTGCCTGGTCGACCCGCGCGCCGTCCCACCGGAGCGGGACGGCGACCTCGCCGCCGCCGTCCGTGCCGCGCTCGCTGCCGTGGCTGCGCCGCTGATGCACGTCATCGCCACCGCAGGGCATGTCGATCACGGCAAGTCGACGCTGGTGAAGGCGCTCACCGGGATGGAGCCTGACCGGCTGGAGGAGGAGCGCCGGCGCGGGCTCACCATCGAGCTCGGCTACGCCTGGACGACGCTGGAACCCGGCGGTGAGCAGCTGGCCTTCGTCGACGTTCCCGGCCATCACCGGTTCCTGCGAACCATGCTGGCGGGTGTCGGGCCGGTGCCGGCGGCGCTGCTCGTCGTCGCCGCCGACGGCGGTTGGGCGGCGCAGACCGCGGAGCACGTCGCGGCGCTCGACGCGCTCGGCGTACGGCACGGGCTCGTCGCCGTGACGCGCAGCGATCTGGCCGATCCCGAGCCGGTGTGCAAGGACGTGCTCGAGCGGTTACGCGAAACCTCCCTCGGCGCGCAAACGCTCGAGGCCGTCGCGGTTTCCGGCCGCACCGGTGCGGGGCTGCCCGAGCTGCGGGCCGCGCTGCACCGGCTCATCACCCGGCTGCCGGCGCCGGTGACGAGTGGGCGGGTGCGGCTGTGGGTCGACCGGGCGTTCACGATTGGCGGTGCCGGCACGGTCGTCACCGCGACGCTCGGCGCGGGCACCATCCGGGTCGGCGACGAGCTCGAACTCGCCGGCGCGGGCGGATCGCGGCGCGTGCACGTTCGCAGCCTCCAGGCGCTGGGCGGCCCGGAGAAGGAGGTCGCGGCCGTCGCGCGGGTCGCGCTGAACCTGCGCGGAACCAGCCTTGCCGAGGTCTCGCGGGGAGACGCGCTCCTCACGCCGGATTCGGATCTGCTCACGCGCGCGGCCGACGTCGCCGCCGCCGAAGGCACCGATCTGACCGAGCTCCCGACCGAACTCGTCCTGCATCTCGGCGCTGCGAGCGTTACGGCCCGCGTCCGCCCGCTCGGCCCGGGCTTCGCGCGCCTGACGCTCGACTGGCCGCTGCCACTGCGCCGCGGCGACCGGGCGCTGCTGCGCGATCCCGGACGGCAGGCCGTGGTCGCCGCCGTCTCCGTGGCCGACATCGATCCGCCGTCCCTTGCACGGCGCGGCTCGTCGACCGCGCGCGCCGCCGAACTCGCCTGCGGCCTCGACGCGGTCGCCGAGGTCGAGCGGCGCGGTGCGGTCTCGCGTCGGCTGCTCGCGCAACTGGGCGTGCTGGGTCTCGACGAGCCGCTGCCTGAAGGGGTTCGCGAGGTCGGCGGGCTGCTGCTGACCGAGCAGTCCTGGAACCGTTGGGCGGGTGAGCTCAAGCGCGTCGTGACTGATGCGACTGCTGCGGATCCGCTCGCCGGCGGCCTTCCCGTAGGCGCGGCCGCCGAGCAACTCGGCATCGCCGAACCGCGGTTGATCGAGCCGCTTGCTGCCGCTGCCGGGCTCCGCATCCAGAACGGCAGGCTCGCGCCAGCCGCGGCTGCCGGCCTTCCGCCCGCGGCTCAAGCTGCGTACGACGCCGTCGCAGAACGACTGCGGGACAACCCTTTCGACGCGCCGGACGCGGGCGACCTCGCGGCAGCAGGCATGACGATCCAGATCCTCGCGGCCGCCGTACGGCAGGGACTGCTGCTGCGCCTGGCCGGCCCGTCAGGACCGGTGGTGCTGCTGCCGGACGCTCCCGACGAGGCCGTCAGGCGGCTCGCTCAGCTGCCCGCCCCCTTCACGGTGAGCGACGCGCGCGCTGCCCTCGGCACGACGCGGCGCATCGCAGTGCCGCTCCTCGAGCATCTCGACGCGACCCGCCGCACCCGTCGTGTCGACGCGACGGGTCGGGTCGTCATACCTCGCGAGAGTCGCGGCTGACGGGTCAGCTGCCCAGGGTGAGGGCCGCGATCCGCTCGCGGTGCTCGGAAGCCGACCCGTACGCGTACTCCTGCCGCTTGGCGCGCTTGAAGAAGAAGTGCGCGTCGTGCTCCCAGGTGTAACCGATCCCGCCGTGGAACTGGATCATCGCCGCCGTCACGTCACGCGCAGCGTCACTCGCCTTGGCCTTGGCGACGCTCACGGCCAGGGCGGCGTCCTCACGGTCGGTGTCGATGGCGTAGCCCGCATAGAGCACGGCATGCTCGGCCATCGTCGTCGCGATGTGCAGATCCGCCAGCGTGTGCTTGAGGATCTGGAACGAGCCGACCGGCTTGCCGAACTGCACCCGCTCCTTGTCGTAGGCGACCGTGCGCGAAAGGGCCTCGCGCGCGATCCCGGTGAGATCAGCCGCGGTCAGCACGGTCGCGCGCGCCAGCACCGGTGCGATGGCGGCCGGGTCGAGGTCGATTCCCGAGCCTGTCACCTCGACGCGGGCGAGCCGGGTGGTCCGGTCGAGCACCGCCACCGGCGTCACGGTGTACGCCGCGGGCTCCAGCAACGTGAGCTTGCCTTCCTGCACCGCGACCAAGGCGTCGGCCACTGCCGCGTACTCGACCGGCAGCCCGAGGTCGGGCGCGAACGCCAGCTTCACCTCGCCGGCGGCGATCCGCTCGAGCCACTTGGCGGCCACTGATGAGCCCGCCGACCCGCCGCCGCCGAGCCGCAGCGCCTCACCGGCGACCACGGTCGAAAGCCACGGTCCGGGCGCCACTCCCGCACCCAGGCACTGGCTCAGCACCGCCGCATCCAGCACGCCGAGCCCGAGCCCGTCGGCGTCCTCCGGAACCATGACGGCCAGCCAGCCGTGCTCGCCGTACGCCTGCCACAGAGCGTCGGGAATCCCGTCGCTCTCCGGCGCGTCGTACACCTGCTCCCGCACCGCCGAGGTGGGGAAGCGGTCGGCCAGGTACTCGCGCACCGACTCCTGCAGCGCGCGCTGCTCATCTGTGAGAGCGAAGAACACCCGGGTGCCTTTCTTGCGAGCCGGTTGCTAGCGGGGAAGGCCGAGCACGTGCTCGGCGACGATGTTGCGCTGCACCTGCGACGAGCCGCCCCAGATGGTTTCCGATCGCGACCACAGGAAGAGCTCGGTGAGCGGATCGAGGTCCGAGGTGAGGAGCCCGGGCATTTCCTGCCCCGCATACCCGCGGACATCCATGTAGACCTCGCCGAGATCCTGGTGGGTTTCCGACCACTGGAGCTTGGTCATCGACGACTCGAAGCCCAGCTGCTCTCCTTGCTGGACCTTGGTGAGGATGTGCCAGGAGTGCAGCCGGAGGGTCTCGAGGTTGACGAGCACATCCGCGAGCCGCTGGCGCAGCGCCGGGTCAGTGGCGCGGCCGGTCTCGCGAGCCACCTTGGCGATGTCGTCCCACTCGGCCCGGAAGCGCGTGTACTGGCCGATCGCCGACGAGCCGCGCTCGAAGGACAGCAGCAGCATCGCCACATTCCAGCCGGCGCCGACCTCACCGAGCACGGCCTCTTTCGGCACCTTCACGTCGGTGAGGAAGACCTCGCCGAACTCCTCGTTGCCGGTCATCTGCTTCAGCGGGCGGGCGTCGACCCCCTCGGCGTGCATGTCGATCAGCAGCATGGAAAGCCCGCGGTGACGGGAGGATTCCGGATCGGTGCGCACGAGGCCGAACATGCGATCGGCATGCAGCGCGTTGGTGGTCCACACCTTCTGCCCGTTCACCACCCAGTGGTCGCCGGCATCGGTGGCGCGGGTGGTGAGGCTTGCGAGGTCGGATCCGGCGCCCGGCTCGGAGAAGCCCTGACACCAGATGATCTCGTTGTGCAGCATCGGCTTGATGATCTCGCGCTTCTGCGCGTCGGACCCGATGGCCATGACGGTCGGGCCGAGGAAGGTCAGGCCGAGGGTGTTGACCGTGAGCGGGGCGTTGGCGCGGGCCATCTCCTCGTCGTAGATCGCCTTCTGGGTGGCGGTGCCGCCGCGGCCGCCGTACTCCTTCGGCCAGTTGATCCCGGCGTAGCCGGCCCGGGCCTTGTCGGCCTCCCACTCGCGGCGGAGGTCGAATGACTCGGCCGGCGACGTGCGCATCCAGAAGTCGCTGGAGTGCCATTCAGCGGGGATGTCGGCCTCGAGCCAGGCCCGGAATTCGGTACGGAAGTCGGCGTCGACCGCGCTGTCGGACAGATCCACCCGTGCATCGTATGCAGCGAAGCTACTTGCCGGTAATGATCGTTTCGTAGAGGGCAACCGTCTGCTCGGCGATGGCTCGCCAGCTGAACTCGGCGGAGGCGCGCCGGCGGCCGGCGCGGCCCATCTCAGCGGCCAGCGCCGGGTCGTCCAGCAGCCGGTTGACCGCCCGGGCGAGCGCGGCCGGCTCGGACGGCGGCACCAGCAGGCCGGTCCGGCCGTCGGCCACCACCTCGGGGATGCCGCCCACGGCGCTGGCCACCACGGGCGTCTCGCAGGCCATCGCCTCGAGGTTGACGATGCCGAGCGGCTCGTAGACCGACGGGCAGACGAAGACGGCGGCGTGCGACAGCAGCTGGATCACCGACTCGCGCGGCAGCATTTCGGGAATCCAGAAGACGCCGGTGCGGGCGGCCCGCAGCCGCTCGAGCAGGGCCTCGACCTCGGCGCCGAGCTCCGCGGTCTCCGCGGGTCCGGCCAGCAGGACCAGCTGGGCGTCGGGCCGGAAGTCCAGGGCGGCGGACAGCAGCACCGAGACGCCCTTCTGGCGGGTGACGCGTCCCAGGAAGACGACGTACGGGCGCCCGCGGTCGATCCCGAACGCGTCGAGGACGTTCGTTGCCGGGTCGCGCCGGTAGGTGTTGGTGTCGACGCCGTTGTAGACCACGCTGATCCGCTCCGGCTCGATCGCCGGGTACGCCTGGTGGAGGTCGGCCTTCATGCCGCGGGAGACGGCGATGACCCGATCGGCTCCCTCGAGGCCGGTGCGCTCGCTCCAGGACGAGAGGGCGTAACCGCCGCCGAGTTGCTCGGCCTTCCACGGCCGAAGCGGCTCGAGCGAGTGCGTCGTGGCGACGTGCGGGATCCCGTGCAGCAGCCCGGCGAGGTGGCCGGCGAGGTTGGCGTACCAGGTGTGGGAGTGCACGATCTGCGCGCCGTCAGTATTGCCGACAGCCGCGACCATCGACAGGTCGGTGCCGAGCACGCCGACGGCCGAATTGGCGCCATCGAGCTCGCGCAGCGGCGGGTGACCGTGGACGCGAGGCAGCCCCGGTTCGCGGGGACCGGCGGGGTCGCGCTTGCCGAAGCAATGGACGTCGACCTCGACCAGGCGCGCCAGCTCGGCAGCGAGGTACTCGACGTGTACCCCCGCACCTCCGTAGACGTCCGGCGGGTACTCGCGGGTCAGCAGCGCGACACGCATGCCCGAACCTTATTGCCCCAAGCGGGGACGACGTCGTTAGTCCTATGCTGCGCAGCGTGAAGGCGCCCAGCGTGCTCGGCATCGTCCTGGCCGGCGGTGAGGGCAAGCGGCTCGCCCCGCTGACGGCCGACCGCGCGAAACCGGCCGTGCCTTTCGGTGGCATTTACCGGCTCGTTGATTTCGTGCTGTCGAATCTGGTGAACGGCGGCTACACGAAGCTGGCCGTGCTGACCCAGTACAAGAGCCACAGCCTCGACCGCCACATCACGACAACCTGGCGGCTGTCGAACATCCTCGGCAATTACGTCACCTCGGTCCCGGCTCAGCAGCGCCTCGGGCCGCGCTGGTTCTCCGGCTCAGCCGACGCGATCTACCAGTCGCTGAACCTGATCTACGACGAGAGCCCCGACTACGTCGTGGTTTTCGGGGCCGACCACGTGTACCGGATGGATCCCCGGCAGATGGTCGAGCAGCACATCGCCCACGGGGCCGGTGTCACCGTCGCGGGGATCCGCATCCCGCGCTCGGAGGCGAGCGCGTTCGGCGTCATCTCCACCGGCCGGGACGGCCGGTCGATCCAGCACTTCCTGGAAAAGCCGACCGATCCGCCGGGCTTGCCGGACGCGCCGGATCAGGTCTACGCGTCGATGGGCAATTACGTCTTCACCACCGATGTCCTCCTCGACGCGCTGCGCCGCGATTCCACATCGGAGGAATCCCGCCACGACATGGGCGGCGACATCGTCCCCATGCTCACAGCCCAGAACCAGGCGGAGGTCTACGACTTCCGTGACAACGACGTGCCCGGCGTCGAAGAGCGTGAGCGGGGCTACTGGCGGGACGTCGGAACGCTCGACGCCTACTACGACGCCCACCAGGACCTCATCTCGGTGACGCCGACCTTCAGCCTCTACAACAGCGACTGGCCGATCCTGACCAACCCGGGAGTCATGCCGCCGGCCAAGGTGGTCAACGGCGCTTCGGTGCCCGACTCGCTCATCAGCCACGGCGTCATCGTGAGCGGCTCGCAGGTCCACCAGTCGGTGCTCTCGCCGGGCGTGCGCGTGCACGACGGGTCGTGGGTGGAAGGCAGCGTGCTGGCCCACGGGGTCACGATCGGCCACGGCGCGGTCGTGCGCCGGGCCATCCTCGACAAGAACGTGGTCATCGGCCCGGGGCAGCGGATCGGCGTTGACCGCGAGCAGGACCTCGCTCGCGGCGCAACGGTCTCCGCGGGCGGCATAACTGTCTACGGCAAGGGCATCCGCATCGGGGTGGACCGGCGGGGAAGGCCGCGCTGATGGACGTGCTCAGCAGCCGGTTGCTGATCACGCCCGCCGACCCGGCGGCGAGCCGGCACTTCTACGGCGAGGTGTTGGGGCTCGCGATCGCCCGCGAGTTCGGGCCGCCCGAGCATCCGGGGATCGTCTACTTCGCCGGCAGCGGCTTCCTGGAGATCTCCGGGCAGGCGCCGCCGACCGCTCCGGCTCCGCAGCTGCGCCTGTGGCTGCAGGTTCGCGACGCGCGGGCGGAGTGGCAACGGCTGGAGGCTCTCGTCGTCGCCGGGGAGCTGCCGCCCGAGGCGCTCGTACGCGCCCCGCAACGCGAGCCGTGGGGCCTGATCGAGTCGTGGCTTCGTGACCCGGACGGGATGGCCGTCGCCCTGGTTGAAGTGCCGCCCGAGCATCCGCTGCGCCGCGATCCCCGCACCTGACCGCCGCCGGCACACTTCGCGCCGTTCGCCCGGGGGTTTCACCGGCCGCAATCATGTAAAGATCTCCGCCATGGACGGTTACCTCTTCTTCGACTCCGTCACGCCGGAGACGCGCAGCGCCCTGTTCGAGATGGTCGAGGACGAGCTGCTACGGCTCGCGGCCGTCACGGTCTCGGGGAGCGTCGCCGCCTTCGCCGCGTACACCGCACCTGACGTGCGGTCCGCGTACGCGCTGGTCGAGGCGGTCGCGGAGACCGTCGGGCGTCCTTCGGCGCGGCTCTTGGCGGTGTCGTCGGGGCTGCACGGCGACGCCACCGCTCCGGGCACGGTGGCGTTCGATGGGGAGCGGGCCGTCGCACTGGCGCTGCTGCGCGTCCCGCTCTCGCGCGCGGAGGCGGTCGCCACACTCGCGGGCCGGCTCGGCAGCGCGCGGACGGCCGTCGTCCTCGGCGGCGCCGTGACGGTTCTGGTGGAGGTCGACGGAGCCGGGCTGGACGAGCTTGAACCCAAGCTCGCCGACGTGCTGGCGGTTGCCGGGGACGCCGACACCGAAGTGCTCGTGACGACGACCGAGCTGAGCATCGGATGGGGCGGCGGGACAGACTAGCGACTGTCCCGCCGGGGCCGCCTGCGAGACCGTGTCTTCTCCGCTAGGCAAACGATGCGGTGCCCTCCAGGCCCACGTCTCTTCCCGTTCGAGCAAACGATGTGGTGCTTTCGGCGGTGAAGGCATCACATCGTTTGCAGGTTGTGGTCAAGGACCCGGCTACGCCGTGAGGCCCTCGTCGAGGACCTGCCGCCCCTTGCTCACCAGGCCCGGCACCGTCGCGGCGGCCGTGTCGAAACCCTCGCCGATCATGCCGCCCGCCTGATGGCGGGCGGCGATGCCGGTGGAGATGACGGCCAGCTTGAAGTAACCGAAGGCGAGATACCACGGCAGGGCGCTGATATCGCGTCCGGAACGTTCGGCGTATCGCCGGAAAACCTCGATACGTGAAGGGAATCCGGGCTCGAGCGTTACCCGGCTGGTGAGCTGGTGGGAGTCCGGGGGAGCGGTGCGGTCGCCCCAGTAGACGCCGATGATGCCGACGTCGGCCAGTGGGTCACCGAGGGTCGACAGCTCCCAGTCCAGGACGGCCAGGATCCGGCCCGGATCGTGCGGGTCGAGCATCGTGTTGTCCAGCCGGAAATCCCCGTGAACCAAGGTGGTTTCGCGCTGCTCGGGCAGGCTCACCGAAAGGTCCGCAGCGAGCTGGTCGACGGCCTCCAGCGAGAAACCGGTCGTCGCAAGCGCTTCCTTGGTCGCCTCCCACTGGGCGTTCCAGCGCTTGATCTGGCGGGCGAGGTAGCCGTCGGTACGCCCGTAGCCCTCGAGCGCCCCCGTGATCGGCACGCGGTGGATCGCGATGAGCGTGTCGACCAGCGCATCGGTGATCCGCGAACGCTCGGCGGGGGAGTCGGCGTAACCCACCGGAACGGTGTCACGCACGATCAGGCCCTTGATCCGCTCCATCACGTAGAACGGCGCCCCGACCACCGAGGTGTCGGTGCACAGGTCGTAGACGGCGGGCACCGGCACATCCGTGTCGGCCAGCGCGGAGATGACCCGGTGCTCGCGCACCATGTCGTGCGCCGTCGGCAGCACAGCGGCCAGCGGCGGCCGGCGCAGCACGACCTCGCCGGCCGGGCTCGTGACGACGTAAGTGAGGTTGCTCTTGCCGCCGGAGACCAGCTCGACCGAACAGTCGGACCATCCGTCGTTGCCGAGCACGCCCGCGAGATACGGACCCACGGCTTCCGGGGGTGCGCCCCGCCGCGGATCCTCCTCGGCCGCAGTCAGCGTGTCCGTCATGTCGGTCATTCGAAGAGGCCCTTCGGTAGCTCGCCGGTGAAACCTTCCGCTCGCGGCCCGGGAACGCCCCGGAATGCGTACGGCTCGGACTCGCGGCCCGGCTGGATCGGCCACACCGCGCCGGCCGGACCGTCGAACGCCCTGAGCACGACTGCTGCCACTTCGTCGGCGGTCAGCAGCGGGAAGTTCGATTCCTGGAACTTGTGCAGATCACGCGCGATGATGGCGGTGTCGGCGAAGCCGGGTGCGATCGCGGCCACCGTAATCCCTTGCTCGGCAAGGGGGATCGCCGCCGAGCGCACCAGCCCGACGACGGCATGCTTGGTGAGCCCGTAGATCGGCGTCGGGGGAGTCGGCACCAACCCGGCCAGGCTTGCCGTCGCGACGATCGACCCGCCGCCTGAGCGGCGCAGTGCCGGCACCGCGGCCTGCAATCCGAAGAACACGCCGTCGACGTTGACGGCGATCATCTTCCGGTACGTCTCGAGCGGGATGCGCTCGATCGGCCCCTCCAGCAGGCCGATTCCCGCGTTCAGCATGACGAGGTCGAGCCTTCCGAACGAGCCTTCCGCGGCCTCGACGGCAGCACGCGAGGCCGCCGGGTCACTCACGTCTGTCGTGACGAAGAGGCCGTCCAGTTCCCGGGCAAGCGCCGGGCCGTTGTCGGTGTCGACGTCTGCGATGACGACCCGGTCGCCGCGCGCCGCGCATGCCCGCGCGACGGCGGCACCGATCCCGCCGGCCGCACCGGTGATCAGCGCAACGCGGGCGGCGGTCATGACGCCACCGGCGCGGCGTCCAGCAGAGCCGCGGCGAGCTCGGCCCGCTGGGCGCGGCTCGTCCCCTCGAAGGAGTAGATCCACTGCGCCCGCTTGTAATAGCGGTGCAGGATGTGCTCGTAGGTGAAGCCGATCCCGCCGTGCACCTGGATGGCCTTCTCGCAGGCGAGCACCGCAGCCTCACCCGCGGCGGACTTCGCTGCGGCACAGGCCAGGTCGGCGCTCTCGTCGCCCGCCGAAACGGCCCAGGACGCCCACGTCGCCAGCGAGCGCGCCAGGCTGAGCGCGGTGAAGATGTCGGCGATCTGGTGGCTCACCGCCTGGTAGGTGCCGATGATCCGGCCGAACTGCTGCCGCGCGTTGGCGTGCGCGGCAGCGAGATCGAGTGCCTTCCCCGCGACACCCACCGCCTCGCAGGCCAGCGCCGCGAAGGCCCGGCGGCGGATCAGCGGCAGCAGGTCCAGATCGCCGACGCGCTCGCCCGGGGTCGAGTCCAGCGTCAGTTCGCCGAGTGGGCGCAGCCGGTCGACGGTCGACAGCGACCTGACTCCGGCGGCGGGGACATCGACCGCGTAGAGCCCGCCTGCGGTGACGACGACCACCCGCTCGGCCAGCGCGAGGTCGGGCACCAGTCGCTTGACGCCGGTGAGCCGGCCTGACGCGTCGGCCCTGGTCGCCCACTGCTTGGACGTCAGGAGCGGCGACGCGTCCTCCGCCCAGGCCAGGGTTACCGGCTGCTCGGAAACGAGCGCCGGACGCGCGAAGGCGACCGTCGGCAGGTACGGCGCCGGCAGCAGCGCCCGGCCGGCCTCCTCGAAAAGCACTGCCTCGTCGAGGAAGTCCTCGAGGTCGAGCCAGCCGAGCTCGTCCAGCCCGCGCCAGATCTCGGTCACTCCGGCGTCGGCCCGCGCCGCCGGGTCCGTCTCGGCCAGCGCGACGACCCGCTCGGCCGGCACCTTGTCGGCGAGGAAGTCGCGCGCGGCGGCGCGCAGCATCTCCTGCTCGGCGGAGAAGGCGAAGTCCACGTGAAAGTCCTTTGTTTGCGGCGAAAAGGCGGAAGGCGCTCAGCGGGATTTCGGCAGCCCGACGATGCGCTCGGCGATGATGTTGCGCAAGATCTCCGACGTTCCCGCCTCGATAGTGTTCCCGCGGCTGCGCAGCTGCTCGTACTGCCAGTAGCCGTCCCACACCCCGCCGGCACCGTCGAGCTGCGAGGCCAGCCCTTCGATGGACAACGCGAGCTTGGTGACGCGCTGATTGGCCTCGCTCCAGTGCAGCTTGGCCACCGATCCCTCCGGACCCGGCACCCCCGTCCGCACCAGCGAGGTCAGCGACGAGTAGTTGGTGTAGCGCAGCGACTGCAGGTCGATCCAGGCCTTGGCGATCTCGTCGCGGATGACGGGATCGTCGGCGGCCCGGCTGCCGTCCGGATTCTTCAGCTGCGCCAGCGCGATGACCTGCTCGACGGCGACCTCCAGCCGGGCGGTGAGCGCGAAGCCCAGCGTGCCGCGCTCGTGCAGCAGCGTCGTCATCGCGACCTTCCAGCCGTCACCCGGATTGCCGAGGATGCTCGTGACCGGCACCCGCACGTCGGAGAAGAAGATCTCGTTGAATTCGGGATCACCGGTGATCTGGCGCAGCGGGCGCACCTCGACTCCCGGGGCCTTCATGTCGACCAGCAGGTACGAGAGCCCGGCGTGCTTGGCCGCCTCCCGGTCGGTGCGGACCACGAGAATGCAGAAGTCGGCGATGTGCGCCCACGACGACCACACCTTCTGGCCGTTCACCACCCACTCGTCGCCGTCGCGCTCGGCGTAGGTGCGGGCGCCGCCCAGGTCGGAGCCGCTTCCCGGCTCGCTGAAGCCCTGGCACCAGACCTCGTCGCCGCGCAGCAGTGGCTTCAAATAGCGGGCCTTCTGCTCCTGCGTTCCCCAGGCGATGATCGTCGGCCCGGCCATACCGAGCCCGATGCCGCCGATGTGCGGCGGAGCGCCGGCCCGCGCACTCTCCTCGAGGAAGATCCCCTGGAACGTGTGACCGAGCCCGCGGCCGCCGAATTCGGCCGGCCAGGTGATCCCGACGTACCCCGCGTCGTAGAGCCGGCGGCTCCAGTCCCGCAGGAAATCCTCGTCATACGTCCCGACATGCGGCGGCTGGTCGGCCCAGCCTTCGGGCAGGTTGTCGCGCAGCCAGACGCGAAGCTCGGCCCGAAAGGCGGCTTCGTCCGGAGTGTCACGGAAGTCCACGGATGCCGACCGTACTCGTCGGTGACCCGCGAGTGCTGCCACGGGCGTAACTTGCCGGACATGGACTTCGCCCTCAGCTCGCAAGCGCAGGACTACCTGGGTCGCCTGCAGGCATTCATGGACGACGAGATCTATCCGGCCGAACCGGTCTACGAGCAGTGGCTGCGCTCCCAGCCCCACGGCACGCACGCCTACCCGCCGATCCTGGAGGAGCTGAAGATCAAGGCGCGCTCGCGCGGCTTGTGGAACCTCTTCCTGCCGGGCGAGGGTCATCCGCTCTCCGTGCTGGACTACGCCTCGCTGGCGGAGCTGACCGGTCGCAGCGTCGAGCTCGCCCCCGAGGCGATCAACTGCGCCGCTCCTGACACCGGCAACATGGAGGTGCTGCACCTTTTCGGCACGCCCGAGCAGAAGGAACGCTGGCTCACGCCGCTGCTGGACGGCGAGATCCGTTCGGCCTTCGCCATGACCGAGCCCGATGTCGCGAGCTCCGACGCGACCAACATCCGCACCAGCATCGTCCACGACGACGCCACGAACGAGTGGGTCATCAACGGGCGCAAGTGGTGGACCTCGGGAGCCGGTGGCGAGCGCTGCCGAATCCTCATCGTGATGGGCAAGACCGACCCGTCGGCCGCTACCTACCGCCAGCAGTCCATGGTGCTGGTGCCCATGGATACGCCGGGGGTCACCATCGTCGGCGACCTCGACGTGTACGGCTACCTCGATCGCGAGAGCCACAGCGAGCTGGTCTTCGACAACGTGCGGGTGCCGTCGTCCAACATCATCGCCACCCCCGGCGACGGCTTCATGATCGCTCAGGCGCGCCTCGGGCCGGGCCGTATCCACCACTGCATGCGCGCCATCGGCATGGCCGAGCGGGCGCTCGACATGATGATCGCGCGCGCCGCCTCGCGGGAGGCATTCGGCGGCCCGATCTCCGATCAGGGGGTGGTGCAGGCGCAGATCGCCGAGTCACGCCTGGAGATCGAGCAGGCACGCTTGCTGGTGCTGAAGGCGGCCTGGCTCATCGACAACGTGGGCGCCAAGGGCGCGCGCACCGAAATTTCGGCCATCAAGGTCGCCGCCCCCCGCGCGGCGCTCGCGGTGCTCGACCGCGCGATCCAGATCCATGGCGGGGGCGGGGTGAGCCAGCACTTCCCGCTCGCGTCGATGTGGGCCCACGCCCGCACCCTCCGGCTCGCCGACGGCCCGGACGAGGTGCACCTGCGGACCGTCGCCCGCCGGGAACTGGGGCGGGTACTGGGCAAGCGCTGATGTGAGGCGAGGCAGGCCAGCTAAGCCAAGCCAGGCCCACCGGCCGCGCACTCGGGGGTGGGGCACGGCCGGTGGGGGTCTTGGCGGAGACTCCGCAATGGCGTCCCAACACACAGTGAAACATCTCGGCGCCTCATGCCGCCATAACGCGCCGTGAGGCGCCTGACACGCTCCGGCGTGCAGCTCAGCGTCAGCCGGTGAGGGCGGCCGTCAGCGACGCCAGTTCGGCGTCGGTCAGGCCGTTCGCGAGCAGCCACCCGGCCGCCCCGCCGTCGCGATCGTCGAGGGTTGCGAGGACGTCGATCATCGTCTGAGGGTCGGCGGACATGTCCTGGTTGGAGAGCCGGCCGGTGTAGTTCGCGTACGTGGGGAAGCGACGCAGCCGCGCCCCGACCCGCTCGAGGCGCTCATTGGTCAGCGCGAAGTCCGCGACGACGGCATCCCGCTCGACGCCCACCGCGTCGAGCACGAGCGCGGAGAGCACGCCGGTGCGGTCCTTTCCGGCGGCGCAGTGGAAGAGCGCCGGCGGCCCGTCCGGCTCGGCCATCACCTTCACGGCCGCGACGACCCGGTCACCGGCGTACTTGAGGTAGCCGAGGTAGTGCTCCACCCGGTCCTGCTCGCGCCGCTCAGCCACGATGACCTGGTGGCGCTCGTCGTTCGACGACATCAGCAGCTCGTCCGGCATGAACGGCAGGTTCTCGTAGCGGATCGGCTCGTCGGCCAGCGGGCCGCGGCCCTCCTTCGTGGCCTCCATCGGTGTCCGTAGATCGATGATCGTGCGCAGCCCCAACCGGCGAAAGAGCTCGACGTCTTCAGGGGTCAGTTCCTGCAGCGTGTCCCCGCGGAACAGCACTCCGCTGCGGGTGTGTCCCCCTGCGGCGAGCGGCAGGCCACCGAGGTCGCGGATGTTTTCGGCGCCGGTCAGTGGCAGGAACCGGGTGTCGGTCATGCTCTGGACAGTAGGGGACGCGCCGCACGCCCGGTTGACGGGCAGGCAACGAGCAGCTGAACGGCAACCATGAGTACCTCTCTCGTGCTAACCTTTAGCAAGGCTAACGATCTCTCAGGGTCGGATCCGGCCAGGAGAACGTCAGCCCGATTTGAAAGGATCGGACAGCGCCCCGACGGGCGCGACTGACGAGGAGGTCGACGGATGGCTGGCAACACAGTGGACAGTGCGGGTAGCCGAGGCGAGCTGAAGGTCGGCGAGCGCAGCTACGCGATCCACCGGCTGTCCGCGGTCTCCGGTGCGGACACGCTCCCGTTCAGCCTGAAGGTGCTGCTGGAGAACCTGCTGCGCACCGAGGACGGGGCCAACATCACCGCCGAGCACATCCGCGCGGTCGCGAACTGGGACCCGGCGGCGACCCCGAGCCAGGAGATCCAGTTCACCCCGGCTCGCGTGATCATGCAGGACTTCACCGGAGTGCCCTGCATCGTCGACCTGGCCGCCATGCGCGAGGCGATGCGCGACCTCGGCGGAGACCCCTCGAAGATCAACCCGCTGGCGCCGGCCGAGCTCGTCATCGACCACAGCGTCATCGCCGACTTCTTCGGCGCCGCGGATTCGTTCAGCCGCAACGTCGAGCTCGAGTACGAGCGCAACCGCGAGCGCTACCAGTTCCTGCGCTGGGGCCAGGGCGCGTTCGACAACTTCAAGGTCGTGCCGCCCGGCACCGGCATCGTCCACCAGGTCAACATCGAGCACCTGGCGCGCGTGGTCTTCGTCGATCACGAGGGCATGCGCCTATCCCGACACGCTCGTCGGCACCGACAGCCACACCACGATGGTCAACGGGCTGGGCGTGCTCGGCTGGGGCGTCGGCGGTATCGAGGCCGAGGCCGCCATGCTCGGCCAGCCCGTCAGCATGCTGATCCCGAAGGTCGTCGGCTTCAAGCTGACGGGCGAGAGCCCGGCCGGCACCACCGCCACCGACCTCGTGCTCACCGTCACGGAGATGCTGCGGCGCAAGGGCGTTGTCGGCTCGTTCGTCGAGTTCTACGGCGAGGGCGTCGCGGCCGTACCGCTGGCCAACCGGGCGACGATCGGCAACATGAGCCCCGAGTACGGCTCCACCTGCGCGATCTTCCCGATCGACGACGAGACCCTCAAGTACCTGCGCTTCACCGGCCGTTCCGACGAGCAGGTCGCTCTGGTCGAGGCGTACGCCAAGGAGCAGGGCCTGTGGCACGACCCGAGCCGCGAGGCGCGTTACTCCGAGACCCTCGAGCTCGACCTGTCGACCATCGAGCCGTCGCTCGCCGGACCGAAGCGCCCGCAGGACCGGGTGCCGCTGGCGGCGGCGAAGAACGGCTTCCGCACCGTCTTGCGCGACTACGTCGAGCATGACTCCGAGAACGGCGGGCTCGACGAGGCCTCCGAGGAGTCTTTCCCGGCCAGCGACTCGATGGCCGCATTCGAGAGCAAGGCCTCCGACGCGCCGGTCGTCTGCAGCAACGTCGGCGAGGTGCGGCGAGCGGGCCAGCAACCCGGTGCCGATCGACCTCGACGGCACCCCCTGCCAGATCGACCACGGCGCCGTCGTCATCGCCGCGATCACCTCGTGCACCAACACGTCCAACCCGCAGGTGATGATCGGCGCCGCGCTGCTGGCGAAAAAGGCCGTGGAACGGGGACTTTCGCGCAAGCCCTGGGTGAAGACCACGCTCGCCCCGGGCAGCAAGGTCGTCGCCGACTACTACGAGCGCGCCGGGCTCACCCCGTATCTCGACAAGCTCGGCTTCAACCTCGTCGGCTACGGCTGCACCACCTGCATCGGCAACTCCGGCCCGCTGCAGCCGGAGATTTCCGCGGCTGTCAACGAAGGCGATCTGGCCGTCGTTTCAGTGCTTTCCGGCAACCGCAACTTCGAGGGCCGCATCAATCCCGACGTGAAGATGAACTACCTCGCGTCGCCGCCGCTCGTCGTCGCCTACGCGCTCGCGGGGACGATGGACCTCGACATCACCACCGAGCCGCTGGGCACCGGATCCGACGGCGAGCCGGTCTATCTGCGCCGATCTCTGGCCGTCGGAGAAGGAGATCGCCGACGTCATCGGTGACGCGATCCAGTCCGACATGTTCGCCCGCGATTACGCCGACGTCTTCGCCGGCGACGAGCGCTGGCAGGGCCTGCCGCTCGGCGACTCCGGGCCGGAGGCTTTCTCGCTGGGACGACGCCTCGACGTACGTCCGCAAGCCCCCGTACTTCGAGGGCATGGAGCGCGAGCCGGCTGCCGTCGCAGACATCGAGGGCGCGCGCGTGCTCGCCATGCTCGGCGACAGCGTCACCACCGACCACATCAGCCCGGCCGGATCCATCAAGCGCGACTCGCCCGCCGGCAGGTACCTGTCCGAACACGGCGTCGACGCCAAGGACTTCAACTCCTACGGCTCGCGCCGCGGCAACCACGAGGTGATGATCCGCGGCACCTTCGCCAACATCCGGCTGCGCAACCAGCTGGCGCCCGGCACCGAGGGCGGCGTCACCCGCCACCTGCCGGACGGCGAGCAGGCAGTCGATCTACGACGCGGCGCAGCAGTACGCGGAGGACGGTGTCCCGCTGGTCGTGCTGGCCGGCAAGGAGTACGGCTCGGGCTCCTCGCGCGACTGGGCGGCGAAGGGCACTGCGCTGCTGGGCGTGCGGGCCGTGATCGCCGAGTCCTACGAGCGCATCCACCGCTCCAACCTGATCGGGATGGGCGTGCTGCCGCTGCAGTACCCGCAGGGCGAGACGCGCGAGTCGCTCGGCCTGACGGGTGAGGAGGAGTTCACGATCCGCGGGCTGGCCGACGTCTCGCACGAGACGGCGACGATCGCGGTACAGGCGGGCGAGAAGAGCTTCGACGCCGTCGTGCGCATCGATACGCCGGGGGAGGCCGACTACTTCCGGCACGGCGGGATCCTGCCGTACGTGCTGCGCTCGCTGCTCGAGCGGTGACCGATCCCGGGGCGCTGCTCGACTCGTTACTCGACACGGCGCTGCGGATTGCGCGGGAGGCCGGCACGCTGCTCGCCGACGGCCGGTCGCACGTCTCGGTGGCGGCTACCAAGTCCTCACCTACCGACGTGGTGACGGCGATGGACAAGGCGTCCGAGGCGCTCATCGTCAAGCGGCTGGACGAGCTGCGCCCCGGCGACGGCCTGCTCGCCGAGGAAGGCTCAGCACGCCCGTCGACGACCGGGATCGAATGGGTCGTCGATCCGCTCGACGGCACGGTGAACTACCTCTACGGCATCCCGTTCTGGTCCGTCTCGATCGCCGCCTGCCCTGCCGACGCGTCGGTCGAGGAGGCGCTGATCGGCGTGGTGCACGCTCCGCTGCTCGGCATGACGTGGGTCGCCGCGCGCGGCGAGGGCGCGTCGCGCGACGCCATCCCGCTCGGCGGCTCGACAGCCACCGCGCTCGCGCAGGCTCTCATCGCCACCGGCTTCGGCTACGAGGCCAGCCGCCGCGCCCGGCAGGCGGAGGTCGTGAGCCGGCTGCTGCCACGAGTGCGTGACATTCGCCGGCTCGGCTCGGCCGCGGTCGACCTGTGCCTGACGGCCGAAGGCATCGTAGACGCGTACTACGAGCAGGGTCTCAAACCCTGGGATCGCGCGGCCGGCTCGCTCATCGCTCGCGAGGCCGGCCTGACCGTCGCCGGGCTCGACGGCTCGCCGCCGGGGGAGAAGCTGACGATCGCCGCCCCTCCCGCCCTCTTCGGCCCGCTCTCGGCCCTGCTCGCCGAGGAACCCCGCGCCGACAGCTCGTGATCACCAAAAGTTCGAAGAAACCTACGTTTTCGCGCGCCAAAGCGTAGGTTTCCTCGAATTTTCGGTTGGCGCCGCTCAGTCGAGGCGGCGGAGTTCCTTGGCGTACCAGCCGGCGTTGAACACGTAGGCATCCCGGCCGTGCGTGATCAGGCCCGGGCTCGCGGCACCGGGCTTGATGGTGGCGGGCACGCCGAGCGCTTGCGCACCTTCGGGTACCTCCATCCCGCCCGGGACGACGGCGCCGGCCCCGACGACCGCCCCGGTACGCACGAGCGCGCCGTGCAGCACGATCGAGCCGCTGCCGACGAGCGAGAAGTTCTCGACCGTGCAGCCCTCCAGGTGTGCCAGGTGGCCGACCACGCAGTCGTCGCCGACAACCGTGGGGTACGTCGGCGTGCAGTGGATGACGGTCCCATCCTGGATGGAAGTGCGGGAGCCGATCCGGATCTCGCCGTGATCGCCGCGGAGCACGGCTGACGGCCAGACGCTCGACTCCGGGCCGATGGTCACGCTTCCGATCAGCACCGCGTCCGGGTGGACGTAGGCGGTGGGATCGATGTCGGGTTCGCGGTCGCCGAGGGCGTAGAGGGGCACGCCCCCATCCTGCCGAACGCCAGCAAGCTACCGTCCGTGCCGGGCGCGCATCGCCCGCAAGAGCACCCCGGTGGCCGCTGCCGGCCGGCGGAAAGACGTGAGCGGCACCGGAAGTGCGTAGCGCTGGCGGGTGATCGACTTGGGCCGGGTGAACTCGCGCAGGCCGTCGGCGCCGTGGATGCGCCCGAAGCCGGACTCGCCGACCCCGCCGAACGGCAGCTCGGGAACGGTGGCAAACGCGATCACCGAGTTCACCGACGTCATCCCGGTGCGCATGCGGCGGGCGATGTCCATCGCCCGCGCCTTGCCGAACACGGCACCAGCCAGGCCGTAGCCCGTGGCGTTGGCCTGCTCCACCGCCTCGTCGGCGTCCTTCACCTTGGTGACGGTGAGGGTCGGGCCGAAGGTTTCTTCCGTCATGGCCGACGCATCGGCCGGCACGTCGACAAGCACCACCGGCTCGACGTACGGCGGCCGGACGCTCTTGTGGCCGCCCACCACAGCCCGGGCGCCCGCCTCGAGCGCCTCCTTGATGTGCCGCTCGATGATCTTCAGCTGCCCGGGCATCGTGATCGGCCCGTACGACGTTCCGGCTTCGACCTCGCGGGAGCGGGTCGTCACCTCGCGGATGAACGCCTCGTAGTTGCGTTCGGTGACGTAGACCCGTTCCACACCGATGCACGTCTGGCCGCCGTTGCTCATCGCGCCCCACAGGGCGGCGTCGGCGGCGGCGCTGATGTCGGCGTCGTCGTCGACGATCAGCGCGTCCTTGCCGCCGCACTCCATCAGCACCGGCGTGAGGTTCTCCGCACAGGCGGCCATCACCTTGCGCCCGGTCGCCGAGCTCCCGGTGAAGGCGAGCTTGTCGATGCGAGCCCGGCAGAGCGCAGCGCCCGTCTCACCCAGCCCGGTGATCACCTGGAACACGGGCGGTCCGGCGACGGCTTCGGCGAACGTGTCGGCCAGCCACGCTCCTACACCGGGGGTGTACTCGCTGGGCTTGAAGACGACGGCATTTCCGGCGGCCAGTGCGTACGCGATCGAGCCCATCGGCGTGAAGACGGGATAGTTCCACGGCCCGATGACGCCGATGACGCCGAGCGGCGGGTATTCGAGAGTGGAGGCCTGGTTCGCAGCCAGGATCCCGGAGTGGACCTTGTGCACCCCGAGCACCTTCGGCGCGGCCTTGGCCGCCCAGGCCAGGTGGTCGACCGCGAGCATGATCTCGAGCACTGCGTCGGCCTGGGGCTTGCCGTTCTCGCGCGTCATCAACTCGGCGAGCTCCTCGGCCCGCCGGGCCAGCAGGCGCCGCCAGGCGGCCAGCCGCGTGCGGCGACCGTCGAATCCGAGCTCGGCCCACCACTGCGCAGCCTCCCGCGCCCGGCTCACCGCGGCTTGCACGGCAGCCTGGTCGTGCACCGGGTACGTCGCCAGCACCTCGCCGGTCGCCGGATTGAGCGACTCGAAGGTCTTCGGCACGCTGACGGTAGGTGCGGCCTGGTCTGGCGCTAACGACATGCGAACTCCTAGAGCGTCAAAGCTGAGGTCGGCGGCCCGTCCAGTCGAACGTCCTTTGCAGCTGGGCAGCCAGACCGAGCAAGGTGCGCTCGCGGCCCGGAAGTGCCACGAGCTGGACGGCGAGGGGTAGGCCGTCGGCGGTGAAGCCGGCTGGTACGGATGCGGCCGGGAAACCCGCGATGTTCCACGCCGTGGTGTAGGCCGAGCGCTGCAATGACCGGAACGCCGTCGCCACCGGCCGGCCCGGCTTGAAGTTCGCGGCGGCGTCGGCGGGCGTGGGAAGGGCCGGGGTGAGCAGCACGTCGGCGTCGCCGAAGGTCTGCTCGGTGACCAGTGCCGCCCATTGCTCACCGCGGTGGCGCGCCCGTCGCACCGCCTCGAGGGAGACGTGCCGGCCGAGCCAGGCCGGAACCTTCGCGACCGGGGACAGCAGCTGGGGGTCGACCATCCGGACGGCGCCGTCCCGGGCGCTGCGCAGGTAGCGGGGCAGGAACGCCGGGGCGAGGAACCCGTAGGCCGGGTCGTGCTCGCTGATCGTGTGGCCGTGCGCGGCAAGGCGCTCGGCGGTCAGGGTGAGCGCGTCGGTGCAGGATGCCGCGACGCGGATCGGGAACGCCGAGGCGTCGCTGACGGCGATCCGCAGCGGGCGGTCGGGACCCGCGGCGGCCGCTGCCGCGTAACCGCTGCTGGCGCACACCGCGTCGAGCAGCAGCCCGGTGTCCATGACGCTGCGGGTCAGGAACCCGTTGACCGAAAGCCCGTGCCATCCCGAACGTTCCGGACCGTCCGGGACGAGTCCAGGGGTCGGCTTCAGCCCGAACAGGCCGCAGGACGCCGCCGGGATGCGGATCGAGCCGCCCCCGTCGCTGGCGGTGGCTGCTGGAACCAGCCCGGCGGCAACGGCCGCCGCTGACCCGCTGGACGAACCGCCCGGCGTCCGATCGGTGTTCCACGGGTTGCGCGCCGGACCGTAGGGATGCAGTGCCAGCTCCGGCATGGTCGTCACACCGAGGATCAGGCATCCGGCGGCGCGTAGGGCGCCCACCAGGTCAGCGTCCCGGAATGCGGGCCGTTCGCCTGACGCAGTGCCCTGGCCGGTGGCGATGCCCGCAACCGCGACGCTGTTCTTGACGGCGACGGGAATGCCGAGCAGCGCCCGCTCGTCCCCGTCCGACCGGGCCCGGTCGGCGGTCGCGGCTTCCTCGAGCACAGCGTCGCGGCGGACCTGGACGAAGGCGTGCAGCTGCGGATCGAGCGCCTCGATCCGGGCCAGGAGTTCGGTGACCAGGCCGACGCTCGTCAGCGCACCGCTGCGCAGGCGCTCCGAAAGGCCGGCCACACCCGCGTAGCCGATCGCGTCAACGGCGCCGTGCGTAGCCACGGGTCAGCTGTTGGCGTGATCGACAGGAGAGACATCGACAGCAGAGCCACTGACGTCGGACGATCTCTTGGCCTTGTCCTTCTTCTCGGGGTCCTTCTTCTCGGGCTTGCGCAGGCCAGGCGGCAGCTCTCCGCGCGCTCGCACCCACGCGGCAGCTGCGGTGCGTTCGACCAGAAGCCGGACCAGCCCGACCACGACGCCCGAGAGCGCGGCCCAGAGGATGGCCTGGCGCAGCGGAACCTCCGGCGAGCTCGGATTTTCCGGCGGCGCCTCGCCGATGCCCGTCTGGTAGACGCGTTCCGCCGCCTTGCGGGTAGCCGTCGCGGCGGCGGTGGCCGCGCCGACCCCCATGAGTTTCCAGCCGAGCTTGTCCACCGCATTTGCCATGCCGAGCAACGTACCCACGGCGCGCGGCGCGCGCACCCTTCGGCCGTGCGGACGAGTAGCGTTCTCGGCCATGGGCCTGCAGGTGCGCGTCAAGCGGCTGGACGCGGAGCTGCCGCTGCCGTCGTACGCGCATCCCGGTGACGCCGGCGCGGATCTGGTCACGGCCGTGGACGTCGAATTGCCGCCGGGGGAGCGTGCCCTCCTGCCCACCGGCATCGCGATCGCCCTGCCGCCGGGCTACGCCGCGTTCGTGCATCCGCGTAGCGGGTTGGCGGCTCGTCACGGCGTGTCGCTGGTGAATTCGCCGGGGACGATCGACAGCGGCTATCGCGGGGAGATCCAGGTGGTGCTGCACAACGGCGATCCTCGCGAGACGCTGCAGCTGCGCCGCGGAGATCGCATCGCCCAGTTGGTCATCCAAGCGGTCGAGACGGCGATATTCACCGAGGTGGACGAGCTGCCGCAAAGCGTGCGAGCGGAGGGCGGATTCGGCTCTACCGGCGGATTCGGCCAGACGAGCGCAGTAGAGGGGGACAACGGTGTTCCGGCGTAAGGGCAAGAGCCACGACGACGAGGAGCCGGTCGAGCTGACCGACGAGGAGTCAGCCGAGCCGGAAGGCGAGGAGTCAGGCGAGCCGGAAGGCGAGAGCGCCGAGCCTGCCCCCGCCCGGCAGGTCAGCGTCGAGGGCGGTCCGTTCGACGTCGACAGCGCCCCGGACGACGAGATTCCCCGCATCGACCTGGGCTCGCTGCGAGTGCCCATGGTCGACGGGCTCGAGCTGCGCCTGGACGTCGACCAGCAGACCGGCGAGCCGGCGCAGCTGGTCCTCGCCGACGGGGAAAGCATGCTGCAGCTGGCCGGGTTCGCCGCGCCGCGGTCGGCCGGGATCTGGGACGAGGTGCGCACCGAGATCGCCGAGTCCCTGGTCTCGGCCGGGGGCCGGGCTGAAGAGGTCGAGGGCGACCTCGGCACCGAGCTCACCGCCTACATCCCCACCGAGCAGCCCGGCGCCCTGGCGCCCGCCCGCTTCATCGGCGTCGACCGCCCCCGCTGGTTTCTGCGCGGCTTGCTCTCCGGCCCGGCGGCGCTCGACCACGAGGCCGCCGCCCGGCTCGAATTCGTCTTCCGTTCCACCGTCGTCGTTCGCGGCAAGGACGCGATGCCGATCCGCGATCCGCTGCCGCTGAAGCTGCCTGCGGAAGCCGTGCAGGCGGCGGAAGAGGCGCAGGCCGCGCAGGCCGCTGAAGGGGGCCCGACGCTCGAACAGCTCGACCCGGGTCCGACAATCACCGAGACCCGCTGACGATCCGTGAGCGGCGCAGGTCACACTGACCCGAATGGGGCATGTACACCGCTTCACATGAGGGCACACTTAGGCCGACGTGAGTGTTGCAACCAGAGGGCATCAAGAGCGAGTGAGCGGGAGGAGGTGCGGCGGTGTCACAAGAGAGTTGGCTGCGCCGGCGTCTTCACCGGCTGACCGCTGACGAAAGTGAGCTCGAGGACCAGCAGCTGCAGCGTCAGGTCGAGGTGGTCGGCGCCGAGAAGGTGTCGAACTGCCGCGAGCGAGACAGCGTCTGCATCGCCGGCACGATCCGTTCGGTGACCCTGAAGTCGCTGGCGGGAGCGCCGAGCCTGGAAGCTGAGATCTACGACGGCTCCGGAAGCGTCGTCGCCGTCTTCCTGGGCCGCCGCCGGATTCCCGGCATCGAGGCCGGACGCTCGATCGTGCTCCACGGCCGGCTGACCTCGCAGGACCACCGCAACACGATCTTCAATCCCCGCTACGAGCTGATCTGCGAGGGCGCAAAGTCGGCCTGACGCCCGGCTCGGGCGACGGCGAGGCTCCTGACGCCACGCAAGCCACCGCTCCGGCCGCTTCCACCCCCGACGCCGGTCAGGGCGGCCGGCCCGCTTCTCATGCCGTGAGCTCGACGATGCTTGCCGATGCGATCGGCGGCCCACGCGGCATCCTCGACACCGGCATCCCCGCCGTCATCTTCGTCGTGGTCAACGCCGTCACCAGCCTGACCCCGGCGATCTACGCGGCCGTCGGCTTCGGCGTCCTGCTGGTCGCCTTCCGGCTGATCCGCCGCCAGCCCGTCCAGCAGGCCTTTGCCGGCTTCATCGGCATCGGCATCGCTGCCTTCGTCGCCCATCGGACGCACAGCGCGAAGGGCTTCTTCCTGCCGGGGATCCTGTCGCAGGCTGCGCTCACCGTCGTCGCCGTCGTGTCGCTGGTGATCCGCAAGCCCTACATCGGCTACGTCATGGGCGCGATCGATACGCGCTTCGCCCATTGGCGCGAGTCACCCAAGCTGCTGCGCGCGATGAACCAGGCCACGATGATCTGGGGCTTCGTCTTCCTGCTGCGCGCCGTCGTGCAGGGCCTGCTGTATCTGGCGGACCGACCCGGATGGCTCGCCGCGGTGCAGCTCGCCCAGGGATGGCCGCTTTTCGCCGCCGCGCTGACGGCCACGTACGCGCTGGCGCGACGCGCCGTGGCGCTGGAAGCCGAGCAGCAGCCCGAGGCCGCCAGCGAGCCGGTCACGTCCGAGCCGCTGACGCGCTGACATCATCGGCAGGGTGGCCTCACCGTTCGTCGAACTCGACGTCGAGGGAATCCCGGTCAGGGTGACCAATCCCGACAAGGTCTACTTCAGCGCCCGCGGTGAAACGAAGCTGCATCTCGTCGAGTACGTGATGGCCGTCGCGGGCGGCCTCGTACGCGCCCTGCACGAGCGGCCGTGCGTGCTCAAACGCCATCCGGACGGGTCCGACTCGGCGCCCATCTATCAGAAGCGGGTGCCGGCCAAGCGGCCCGACTGGATCGAGACGGCGCGGGTCGACTTCCCGAGCGGGCGGCACGCCGACGAGCTGTGCGTGACCAACGCAGCGGCCGTCGTCTGGGCGACGAACCTCGGAACGCTGGACTTCCACCCCTGGCCGTCGCGGCGGGCCGCCACCGAGCTCCCCGATGAACTGCGTATCGACCTCGATCCGCAGCCGGGCACCGGCTGGTCGCACGTCGTCGAGACGGCGCTGGAGGTCAAGGCCGAACTCGACGGACTCGGGCTCGTCGGCTGGCCGAAGACCAGCGGCAGCAAGGGAATTCACATCTACATCCGGGTTCCGCCGGAGCACGGTTTCACCGCCGCCCGCCGCGCGGCGCTCGCACTGGGCCGTGCTGTCGAACGGCGCCGGCCCGACCTCGCGACCACCGCCTGGTGGAAGGAGGAGCGGGGTGAGCGGGTCTTCGTCGACTACAACCGCATGGCCCGCGATCAGACGATCGCCTCGGCCTACAGCGTGCGCGCCCGGCCCACCGCCACCGTCTCGGCTCCGCTCACCTGGGACGAGGTGCCCGACGCCGAGATCGAGGACTTCACGATCGCGACGATGCCGGCCCGTTTTGCGCGGCTCGGCGACGTGCACGCCGCCATCGACGAGCCGGCGACCGTAGGTTCCCTGGAGCCGTTGCTGGAACTGGCCGACAAGGACGAGCGCGACCGCGGGCAGGGCGACGCCCCGTATCCACCGCAGTTTCCGAAGATGCCGGGGGAGCCGAAGCGGGTGCAACCCTCACGCGCCCGGAAGACGAGCTGATGGTCAGGCGACCGGTGGCGGGCGCTGACCAGGGCAGGGCTCGCCGACACCCAGCAAGACGTCCTGCCGCAGGGTGCCCGAGGTGACCTCCAGGGTGATGCACCGCGGCCGGTCGACGTAGTAACCGCCGGCGAACGCCAGCCACCCGCTCGACCCGCAGCCGGGGATGACGAACCGCTTGGTCACCGGCCCCGGGTTGCCCCAGCCGATCGAGACGTGCCCCGGATCGGCGACCGTCAGCACGGCTTTGGCCTTGGCGCGAACCAGGAGGCCCCATTTGGCGAAGAGCCGGGTGGAGCCGGAATCCCCGGTCGGTGCTGCCTGGAGGGCGGGCATCCGCAGGCTGGGCAACGCAACGGCGTCGGCGATGACCTGCATGCCCGCCGTCGGCGGGGTGTCTCCGATGACGTCGGCGCAGCGGAGTTCGGCAGCGGGCAGAGCCGTTGCAGGGGCGGTGCTCGCTGTCGGTTGGGCCGACGGGCCGGCGCGATGACTGCCCGACGAGCAGGCGGTGGCCGCCACAGCGATGAAGACGATCCCCGCGATCCGCTGGATGTGCATCCCTAAACTGTTTCAGCTGGAAGCGTGGGCCGGATACGGTCGCAGGCGTGCATGTCGACGTGCTGCCGTTCAGCTTGGCGGCGATCCTCATCGTGCTGCTGCCGGGGCCGGACACGCTCGTCGTGCTGCGCAACATCCTGTTCGGTGGCCGCCGGCAGGGTGCGTTCACGGCGCTCGGCAACCTGTGCGGTCTGGCGCTCTGGGTGTGCGTGGCGGCATTCGGGCTGGCGGCGGCGCTACGGGCCAGCCAGGTGGGCTACGACATCCTGCGGATCGCCGGGGCGATCTACCTGACCTGGCTGGGCATCGCCGCGCTGCGGGCTCGGCGCGCCGGGCTGGTGGTGACACCCGGCCGCCGCGGGCTGCTGGGCAGCGGATTCCCCGCCGGGCTGATGACGAACCTGCTCAACCCGAAAGTCGGGGTCTTCTTCATCTCGTTCCTTCCCGGGTTCATCCCCGATCACCGTGCGATCGCCGGCGCCTCCCTGCTGCTGGGATCGATCTTCCTGGTGCTCACCGCGCTCTACTGGCTGGCGCTGCTCGTTCTCGCCGGCAAGGTGACGGCGGTGATGAACCGACCCGCGGTGCGGCGCCGGCTCAACGTGCTGACCGGCCTCGTCCTCGTCGGATTCGGTCTTCGGCTCGCGACCGAGTCCTGACACCTCGCGAAACCGCAGGAGTAGGCGTCCCTTCCCGCATCGGGGGCTGCGGGAAGGGACGCTGACCACAAATCTGTCTCGGCAAACGGGCCCTTGTCGTCCCCCGAAGGGGTGCATATGTATGTGGGGTGTGCGGAGCCGGATCCGCGCTCCGCGCTCGGTTCAGCGGGTTGAGGCCGATTTGCGCCCGCGGGCGAGCGCTTCGCGGACCGTTGCCCGGGCGCTGGCAGCGGCGTATCTGATGCGGCTGTGGTCGTTACGAGCGGCGGTGACGCCGGCAGAGGGGCGCCGGTCCAGCCCGAGGATCCCGGCGGCGCGGTCTGCCAGCACCAGATGCCCGAGGACGGACGGATGCACCCGATCGGGGCACAGGAGCCGGCCTTTCAGGTCGCTGCCATCGACAATGGCGCCGCCGATATCCGAAACGGCCGCACGAATCATCTCATCGGCCACGACAACGGCGGCGCGGCGCTGCGGTGACGAACCCGGAAATGCGCGGAATGATTGCGGAAAGCTCTGAAGCAGCACCTGGTCACACGTCGAATTCATGACCTGCAGGATGGCCCGGAGGTTGGCCGCATAGCGCTCGGCATTCCAGTCGAAGAGGAGGTCGTTGGCGCCCACGGTCAGCGCGCCCACCACGAAACGGTGTCCGCGCAGGTGGGGGAGCTGGTCGAGCACCTGCCAGGAGCGGGCGCCGCGGGCCGAATGGCGCACCAGCGGCCAATGGCCGGCGCCGGCCAGCAGGAATCCCCAGGACCGCTCCGCGCTGATGATGCTGTCGCCGACGCACACCAATCCCTCGCCGGCGCCCTGCGCAACGCCGCCGCCCGCCACGCGTCGAGCCTAATCAGCCGGTGCGGAGCTGATTGGTGCCGCTTTGTGCCGGAAATACGGCACCAGGCCGACAGAGCCCGTTAAATAGGATCAGACCGCGACGGTGACGGGGGAGGGCCTTGCACATCCTGGTCTGGGCATACGTGATCCCGATGCTCGTGATCCTGCTCGGTGGCGCGCTTCTGACGCTGCGGTACGCGCCCAGCCTTGCCCCCCGGGATTGGTGGATCGACGGTCCGAGCGGGTTCGTGGCGCGGGTGCGGAGTGGCTTCGGCCGGGTGTCCGGGTGCGTTCTCGCCCTGGCTGCAGGTGCCGGTGTCATCATCGCGATCTGCTGGGCGGTCGGATACGCCGCGCGCAAGTTCACCACGAACGACCACAAGGTCTACAACTGGGTGCTCCCGCGATCGCACACCCATTGGCTGCACTCGGCCATGAGCACCCTGACGAAGATGAGCAACAACCGGGAGACGCAGGTCGTCGCGGCGATCTTCATGGTCGTGCTGACGGTGGCGTGGTTCCGTCACCGCCGCGGCATCGGGGTGCTGGTCCCGGCGGTGCTCATCCTGACCGCCTACGAGGTCGAGCATCAGCTCCAGCACACCCTCAAGCTGCTGGCGGCGCGTACCGGTCCGGTACCGGTGGACCTCGGCGCCTATCCCTCCGGCGGGGTGGCACGGCTCGTCTCGATCTACGGCCTGATCATCTATCTGGTGCTGCGCCGCCTGAACCTGACGCGGACCAGGTGGGCGGTGGGCGCCTGGAGTGTTCTGGCGCTCGCCACCTACACCGAGTCCTACTCCCGGCTCTATCTCGGCAAGCATTGGATCAGCGACATCGTCGGCGGGCTGATCTTCGGCGCCCTGCTGCTCGTCGTTCTTGTCGTCGCGACCAAGCTGCTCGACGGGCCGGACCACGACCCGGAAGTCACGGCAGCTGCTGCCTCGACGGGCTACACCTTCGCCGGGGGTTCGGCGCCGCGGGACCGCCAAACCTCACTGCCGTAGCAGTCACTGCCGTAAAGGCGAATTGAGGTCCGCCGGGCCGTTCAGCCGGACCAGTGCACGCCCTCGCGGATCACCCGGGCCGGGTTCCCGCCGACGAGCACGCCGGGCGGCACGTCTTTGGTGACGACCGATCCGGCGGCGACGACGGCCCCCTCGCCGATCGTGACGCCCTTGAGGATGACGGCGCGGGCGCCGATCCAGACGTGGTCGCCGATGGTCACAGGAGCGGTGTGCGGCTGGCCGGAGAAGGTGTGGGCGTCGGTGTCCATGATGCTGACGTCCCACGCGATCGCGCAGTGCTCGCCGATGCTGACCCGCTCGTGGCAGGTGATCTCGGTGCGGCGGTTCAGGTAGGTGTGCGCGCCGATCTCCACCCGGGCCCCGCTGCCCCGCAAGTAGAAGCCGACGCCGAAGAACAGCCGGCAATGCCGGCCGAGGATCACTCGGGCATCCTTGATGCCGGGGTTTCGCGCCACCCGCGGGAAGGTGTCGATTCGGCACCCGAGAGGCACCGTGAAGCCGCGGCGCAGGCCGAGCAGAGCCCCTTGGGCGACCCCGACATATCGGTTTCTCACCGCTAGCACATTGCCACGGACAAGGTGCGGCGGTCGGTCCGGACATGCGAGTGCCCCGCCAGGTTCGCGAAGGGCGAGCCCGGCGGGGCACTCGCGGTGATCATGTACCGGTGATCTGGCCCACGATCGCCACGCGCGTTCGGCGCAGCTTGATCAGCGCACGACCCCGTTGGCGAAAGCGGAGAGGTCAGCGCTCGAGGAGAGCACCCAGTGGCAGCCGAGGGACGGACCCTGCGGACCGACGTTGAAGTAGAACATCCCCTTGACCGTGTTGGCGTTCGCCCGAGCCCAGGCTCCGGCGTTGCGCAGCCACTGCGCGCGCTGCGGACCCTGCTGGCTCCCGTACTCCGGCAGGACCAGGCCCTTGTGGTTGGCGCGCGCCCAGTTCAGCACCGGCTGGGTGAGCGTGGACAGTTGGGTCCATTGGCCGCGGCCGCGGTTGCCGCCGCAGGTGTACCAGTTGTACGGGTCGGCCCCGACCAGGTCGACGTAGGACGCGCCCGGGTACCACTTGGGGGCGTACCGCCGGTCACCGGACTTGACCTGGAAGGCGTAGGACGTCATCTGCCACACGAACTGGACGTTGCGCGCGCCGGTGCCACGAATGATCGTGACGAAATGGCGGTACGCCGCGATGAAGGCGGTGTTACCGCCCATTCCGGCGTGTGCGGACGACTCCGGCTCATGGCTGAAGGCCACCCAAATCGTTCCGCCGCGCGCCTTCAGCGCATTTCCCCAGCGAACGGTGTCGCTGTAAGCCTTGGAGCCCGGCTTTGAGGAGGCATACGTCGCCCAATTGGAATTCGGCGTCGCATTAATCATCTTGGTGTTCGGCGGATTCTGGTTCAGGTGGGCATACCGGTTTTCCGCAACTGCCGTTCCAGCCGCCCTCGAAAGGGTGGACACATTACCGACGCCACCCATCACGACCGACGTGGCAGCATTTGCCGGAAAACAGGAGGCCACGAACCCGATGACGAGCGCGAACGTCAGCGGAAACAGAAATCTGACGCGGACCTTTTGGCGGCCGGACGCAGGCATTGTCGTGTCGTCCGGCGATTTCCCAAGCAGAGTCGATCTACTGTGGGCATGCAGCATGGGGGTACTCCTCCTCCTACCGCCGGCCAGGTGAGCTGACGGGTTCGGGCTGAGAAGGTTGCCCTACGGCGCCGGATGTTTACGGCGCCGATTCACCCCACGAGATTGGGTCCCCGGCCCAGACGCGCTGAGTACGCGTCTGGTTTGGCGTTCCGCCGTGTGCCCCTTTTGAGCAGCGTTTGCGACGGTGAACGGACTGTACCGGAATCGTCGGTGAGTGCCGAAGCCGTCTTGAGGACGTTTGTGGTTCTTCTCATGCCTGTCACGCAGCGGATTGGCGCCATCACCAATGTGCCGGAAAGCCGCTAGCTGACGAGCCGTGAGCAGAGCGTAACGTCGTCCCGCGAGGACAAATATTGGATATCGACACTCGCCAGCGTGAGCCGTTCCGCGGCACCCAGCTTTTGCAGGTAATGACTACAGCCGGTGAGAAATTACTTCCTTGCGCTCACTATCTCTGGTGGTGTTACCCGGGCGCGGCGCGGCGAACCCCGCCCGCGGCCCACCGCCCAGCCGTGGGGCTCGCCCCGTCACCCGTTCGCAGTAGTCCCGACACTGCTGTCGGCAATGCGTCACCCGAATGGCCTTCACCCGTCACGGCGCGTCACGTATGCCTGGTACAGGGCGTTAAAGGTGCGGCGAGGCGAGAGTCCTGACGTTTCTCCTCGATTGGCCTGCATGAGGAGGACTGATGGCGCAGAGTGGCGAAGGTAAACGGAGAGTGTTCATCGTGGGTCGGTCGCAGGCAGCACTCGGGGGGTCTTCTGCGGCCCAAGCGCTGCTCAGGTGCCAGGTGATGACGCCGATGGGGTCAGCGCCCAGTTCTTTCGGGGTTCTCCTCGGAATCGGCAGCACGCCGTTCGAAAGCACATCGTTCGGGGAGGGGTCGTAGGTATGGATGCCGCCGACGCCTACCCGGTGGGGATGTCGTCCGAGGCCCCGGTTCGCCGCGGGCATTCCGGACGGGGCCGCCGTAGCGCACCTCTGACCTCGTCAAACGTGCCCTCGCAAGGCCGGCTGATGGCCCCCGACCTGGTCACCAGCGCCGTCGTCGACGCGATCGACGCGCCGCTCACGACGCCCCGTCGCCCAGGTCGCCTCATCGAGATCGCCGCCCTGGTGCTCGCGGACGCGGTCGTGCTTGCGCTCGCCGCGCTGCTCGGCGGGTGGCTGGTCCGGGTCGGTACCACCCGCCACTTCGGCGCCGCTGACGTCGCTCTCACCGTCGTTGCCAGCCTGCTGGGAATGGTCATTCACGGCGGGTACCGCTCCGAACGCGGAAGGCTGTCACCGGTCGGGGTGCGCAGCTGGCGCGCGGCTCTCTACGGCTATCCCACGGCGATTGTCGCGCTGACGCTGTTCTCCGGTTCGCGACTCGGCGTGAGCGCAGCCGCGCTGGCCGCGCTTCCCGGTGCCGTGTCCATCCCGGTGGGCCGCCGTTTGGCGCGCCTGCTGCCGCTGCCCGGCCGGGCTCAGACGAGCCGCATCCTCATTGTCGGCTCGGGCAAGGTCGCCCGCCGGGTCTCCAGCCGGCTCGGCCGATTCGACGGGATCCAGGTCGTCGGCATGGTCGACAGCGACCCGCCGCCGGGAGAGAAGGTCCTCGGCGGCCTGTCCGACCTGGTGCAGCTGGTTGACGATTACCGCGTCGACCAGGTGCTGGTCACGTTCTCCCGCACCCCCGGCCACGACACCCTCGAGATCCTGCGCAAGCTGAACCACCGGGTCTCGGTCTCGGTCGTCCCCCGCATGTTCGAGATGCTCTCCTGGCGCTCGTCGCTCGAAGAGATCGACGGGATTCCGCTGCTGCACGTGGCGCCGGCTTCGCTGTCGACCTCGGCACGCATGATGAAGCGCGCCCTGGACATCGCGGTCGCCGGGTTTGCGCTGGTGGTCCTGACACCGGTGATCCTCGCCACGGCCGTTGCCATCCGGCTCGACTCCGCCGGGCCGATCTTCTTCCGGCAGCAGCGGTGGGGCCGGCGCGGCGAACCGTTCCGCATCGTCAAGTTCCGCACCATGGAAGTCGGCGCCGAAAGCGCTCGCAAGGATCTGGCCAGCGACAGCACCGGCCCGCTCTTCAAGCTGCGCAGTGACCCGCGCGTGACCCGGGTGGGCGCCTTTCTGCGCAAGACGAGCCTCGACGAGATTCCGCAGCTGTTCAACGTCCTGCGCGGGCAGATGTCGCTCGTCGGGCCGCGCCCCTTCATTCCGGATGAGGCTGCGCAGATCGTGGGTTCTGCCGCCCGGCGTTACGACGTCCCGCCGGGAATGACCGGGCTCTGGCAGATCAGCGGGCGCAGCGACTTGAATTACGACGACCTTCGTCATCTGGACACCGTTTACGTGGCCTCGTGGTCGCTTTGGTGGGACCTGCGAATCCTGCTTCAGACCCCGGGAGCGGTGCTTCGCCGCAAAGGGGCCTGCTAGCCTTCGGCGGCCGCCCGAAGCCGCAATGCCGGGTCGCCTTCATCCCGAATCCGCCCGGTCTTTCGACGCCGTTCCGCAAAAACGGGCGCGAACACTTTGTCGCAATTGCCGTTTTCCTGGGGTTGTGGCGTAGGGCATTTGGAGTGCCTCCGTTGGGACTCATAGCCCCTTCGGTCTAAAGGTTTGCTGCGCCGGATGGGTGAGTTGGGGGGCGGATCCTCAAAACCGGTTTCGTGCTGACCCGATGTCGGGTTCATGACTTCCAGCCGAAACCTGGGCCACGCTGATGGCCGCCCAGCCTCCTCGTCAGGTGCGCAGCCGGCCGATCTCCGCGCCGCACGTGTCACTCGCCGTCGGGCGCTGCTCGGCCTGGCAACCGTGGCCTCCGTACTCACTGCTGGTTGTACCCCGCTGGTCGCCGGGGGCGGCCATTCCACCGGCGTGAAGAAGCCTGCCGCCTCGGGTCGTCTGACCTTCGCCCCGAGCGCCGACGCGTTCGTCTACGGCAACCCGGCGAGCGGCACCAACACGGGCACCTCCACCCGGCTGATCGCCAGCCCGCTTCCGGACCAGGGCACGGCCTCGTACCTGAAGTTCATGGTGAGCGGCGTCCCGGCGGGCCGGTACGTCACCTCCGCCCACCTCGTCCTGCACCGCGCCGGCGACCCCCTGCCCGCGACCGTAAATGTCGGGATCTCCACGTCGAGCTGGTCGGAGACGCTGATCAACGGCACCAACGCTCCAGCCATCGGTTCGACGGTCGCCTCGGTGCACCCGGCGAAGACGACCTGGTCGCTGGACGTCGACGTCACGCCGGCGTTCAAGGTGACCAACGGGGCCTACACGTTCACGGTCTCCAACCCGGTCGCCGACAGCATCGCGTCGTTCTACTCCCGTCAGGGCGGAAAGAACGCGCCGTCGCTGGTGGTCAGCTACGGCGCCACCAAGCCGGCGGCGAAGCCTGGCGTGACGCCGACCCCGACCGACACTCCGAGCCCGACTCCGACCCCGACCCCGACCCGACCAGTCCTAGCCCCACCCCGACCGACAGTCCTAGCCCGACCGACAGTCCGAGCCCGACGCCGACCGACAGCCCGAGCCCGACCGCGACTGCCACCCCGACTCCGTCACCGGTCGGCGGCAACTGCACCGTCTCGGCCATGCTGGTGCCGTCGTGCGGCGTGTGGTGGGGCCTGGGTGCCGTCCCGCTCGGTGGCGAGAGCTACGACCAGGCGCTGACCAACCTGCAGGTGCAGGAGGGTCGTCCCGCGGACTTGATCCACTTCTACCACACCGGTACGCAGCTCTTCCCGAGCGCTTCGGACATCGCGATGGCGAAGTCGACCGGCAAGAACCAGATCCTCTACGAGAACTGGAAGCCTGAGCTCGGGCACACCTGGGCGCAGGTCGGTGCCGGCGTGGCTGCGGTCGACCAGGAGATCGACAACGAGGCCGCCTACATCAAGTCGCACTACACGAAGAAATTCTTCCTTGCGGTGCACCACGAGCCGGAGAACGAGATCAAGCCCACCGCCGGATCCGGTTACACCGCAGCGGACTACGCCGCCATGTACCGCCACGTCGTCCTGCGGTTGAAGGCCGACGGCGTCACCAACGTCGTGTTCGTCATGAACTACATGGGCTACTCCAAGTGGTGCGAGCAGTCCTGGTTCAACGACCTCTACGCCGGCAACGACGTGGTCGACTGGATCGCCTACGACCCCTACTCGACTGCCAGCGGCACCTTCGGGACCATGGCCGACGGCAAGGACGGCACCCGGTGGGCCGGCTTCTACAAGTGGGCCACCACCGTGCACCCGGACAAGCCGCTGATGCTCGGTGAGTGGGGCGTCACGGAGACCAGTGACGCGAACGCCAAGGCCAACTTCTTCAAGAACATGCCCAACCTGGAGAAGAGCTACCCGGCCATCAAGGCGCTCGTCTACTGGAACTCCGGCGGCTACCCGACGCGGATCGACTCCACGCCGCAGAGCCTGGCCGCGTTCAAGGCCCTGGCACAGAACCCGATGTACAACACGCCGCTCCCGTCCTTCTGATCGAACCGCTCCGCCGTCGGAGCCCCACCCCCGCGGGGTGGGGCTCCAACGCGTTCAGGACCCGCCTACACCATCGCCGTCATCACTCAGGGCTATCTTCCTCATCTCTGCCACATTCAGGACGCGAAGACCTACGGACACTGCGTAACCGTTCACATTGGTGAAACGGCGTTGATCCAATCGGAGGCTGACCGCCGAGATTCGGTTGCTGACGTGCCTATGCTGGGTCATTGTCGTGTGATGCCTGCCCTCCTGAGTGTTGCGGCCGTCACGAACGGCGCCTCCAGATCCAGGTATGGCCTCCGCCATGGTCACTCTGAGCGATGTGGGAGCCGTGACTATCGGTGATGTCTGTCACTCGGGGGGCCTTGGCGTGACATCAGCAACCGCGGTGGCGAAGCCGCGTCCGGCGCCCCCGAATCCTCCGGCCGCGCGGACCGCACCGGTGCGCGCAGGCGGCACCAAGGCCGGTCGGCCGCTGACCATTGGGATCATCGGCTTCCCGGTGTTCTGGGCGCTCGGCCTCGGCGAGTTCGTCTGGCTCATCGTTTCGATGCCGATGCTGTACCGGCTCTGGAGCCGCCCGCACCGCGTCCGGGTGCCGCCGTTCTTCGGTCTCTGGATGGCCTATCTGGTCTGGGCCGATCGCGGGCGCCGGCATGATCGGCACCCACCTGCCGGGCACCCTCGCGACCAGCGGGGGATTCGTCGGCTGGGGTGTGCGGGTCGCGAATCTGCTGGCCGCCACGGTCGTGCTGCTGTACCTGGGCAACCTGACCGAGGACGAGATGCCCACGCGCAGGGTCGTCCGGTTGCTGGCCTCCTTCTTCGGCATCGTCGTGGCCGGGGGACTGCTCGGGACGTTCTTCGGCAGCTTCAACTTCACCTCCCCGCTGGAGATGACCCTGCCGCACGGGTTGCGCTCGACGTACTACGTCCGGCAGCTGGTTCATCCCGGCTTTGCGCAGGTTCAGGACATCCTCGGCACGACCACGCCGTCACCACGCCCGAAGGCGCCGTTCGCCTACACCAACAACTGGGGCAACAACATCGCCCTGCTGCTGATCTGGTTCGTCGTCGCCGGCTGGATCCGGGGATCGCGCACGTCGAGGACGTACACCGCACTGCTGCTCGCGTTGTCGGCGATCCCGATCATCTACTCGCTGAACCGAGGCGTCTGGATCGGACTCGGCATCTCGCTGCTTTTCCTCGGGTTTCAGCTCGCCCTGCGCGGCAGGTTCAGCCTCATCGCCGCCATCCTGGGGATCGGCGCCCTTGCCGGCGTCCTGTTCACCGTCACGCCCGCTGAAGACCGTCGTCGACGCCCGGCTCAGCCACGGGCAGAGCAACACCATCCGCTACAACCTGAACTCCGCCGCTTTCGACGCGGCGGTGCGCTCGCCCATCGTGGGATGGGGGACCACCAGGTCCGTGCTTGGAAGTCCGGACTCGATCGCCATCGGCAAGACCTCCTCCTGCCCCACGTGTGGCAACGCGCCGATCGGGAGCACGGGCGAGCTCTGGAACATCCTGATCAACAACGGCTTCGTCGGCGTGCTGCTCTTTTACGGATTCATCGTGCTGGCCGGCTTCCGCTACCGCCACAACCGGACACCGGAAGGTGTCGCCGCGCGATTGATCCTCTATCTGGCGCCGTTCTACGCCTTCTTCTACTCGGCCGTGCCCACGGCACTCGTCATCACGTTCATCTCGCTAGCCCTGCTGTGGCGGGCCGGCCGCCCGTCCGTCGTGCTGCCGACGAGCCCGCCCACCGTGATCACGTTGCCGGAGAGCCCGCCGGCGGTGATCGTCCTGCCCTGAAGGGTTGCTAGCCCCGGGAGGAACCCAGCGCGGAGGCGGTGTTCTTGAGCGTCTGCTGCAGCTGCGAGATGCCGTTCACCATGTAGTTGCAGTCACCGGCGGTCTGGTTCCACAGGGTCACGGCGCGGATGCGCGGCAGCGCCCGCAGACCGGCGGGGATCGAGGCGAAGAAGGCCGCGGTCGCCGCGGGATCCTTGGGGTCGTACGCGCTGCCGGTCTCGCTGATCATGTATGGCTTCTTCAGGCTGATCCCGGCCTTGGCCCCGGTGGTGGCGAGCCAGTCGTAAAAGGGACGCGCGATCTCCTCGAACGTCTGCCGGGGATCGCTGCCCACGTCGCCGTTCTGGCACCCGCGCGAGTCGTAGGGATCCCAGGAGATCCAGTCCACGGCGTCGTTGCCGGGATAGAGCTGCTGCACCGTCGGGTAGTTCGGGGGATATCCCGTCACCACCCAGGTCCAGATCGCCTGGGTGGCGCCGGCGTCACGAAACACCTGGCGCACGTGTCGCCACGCCGCCGCGAACTGGGCCGGCGTCCCGCGGGCAGCGATCTTGGATTTGTTGTCGGCCTCGTGGTCGAAGGTGACGAAGAACGGCTTGTCGCAGCCCGGCCAGCCCCTTCGCCGCACTCGTCAGGGTGGCGTCGAAGGCGCCGGCGGCTACGGCGGACCAGCGCACGGCAGGACGTCCCGGCTTGGAGAACTCCCGGGATTCCAGATTGATGTGCAAGGTCTGGCCGTTCGCGACGACCTGTCGCTCCTCGGCGGTCGGCAACTCGCCGGAATCGATGGAGTCGAAGAAATAGATGACGTCGAACTTGCGCCCGATCACGGTCTCCAGGTCGCCGACCGACCCGCCTTGGGCCGACGTTCCCCACAGCACGCGACACGTGGGGTCGCGCACCGAGTCGGAGCAACCACCGGCCTGCCGGCTACCCGACGGTGAGGTCGAGGTCGACGGGGAGGCGGCGGGCTTGCTGCTCCCGCCGCAGGCGGCGAGCGTTCCCGCAAGAGCACCGGCGACGGCGAGGCGGGTCCAGCGGCGAATGCGGGTCTGCTGTCGGGCGGCCTTCGGCACGGTGACCTCAGACGCTCGCCAGTTGGTCGAACATGTCCAGCACATCGGGCGTGCGCGCGCTGTCCACCTTTCGAGCAAACAAATCGGTGCCCGACGCGGCCTTTTCGCACATCGCCGATTTCCAGTAAAGCAGGATGATTTTGGCCTTTTGTCCACGATATGTAACGTCGGCGATCGGCTTCGATGGCCAGCTGCCCCGCGTTGTTTAACAGCAGGGTCGACAGATAGCCCTCATCCGGAATCGAACACCAGTTGAAATAGCGCGCGACGGCTGGGAGCCGGCACTGCTGCTCCAAGACGTGCTCGACGGCGCTCGACCGCAGGTTCACCCACTGGTCGCCCACGTAGAGCGACAGTTCCCGGTCGTCGAACAGATGCCGGCGCGGGAACGGCACCGAGCGGTGTGTCCCGGGAAGCCTGATCTTGTGCAGGTAGCGGCGACGGGTGAGCTGCTGCCAGTGGTGCTCGTCGTTCCCGGGACGGCGATCGACCCTGAAGTACCGCAGATACGCGTCTTTCGTCGACGCGGCGAGGTCCTTCTCGATGGCGCTCATGTGCCGGGTCGGGTAGTCCTGGCCGGAGATGACGAGCACCCAGGACAGTTCGGGGATGTGGGTCACGGCGAAGCGCAGCCCGTTGACCACCGTGAGCGCCAGTGACATGCGGCCCCACTCGGCGTGCTGCGGGGAAGGCATCGTGAGGACCGCCGAGGAGCGCGGAAGTTCCAGCGCCGGGCCGGTCGGATCGTGGTGGACGACCACGGCGGTGTTCGAACCGGCTGTGAGCCTGTTGACCAGGCGGCGTACCAGCGGCGCATCGCGGTGCGAAAGGATCAGGACGACTACCGGGCCAGCTGTCACGAAGCCGCGTCCTTTCTGTCAGGGCAGTCGATGCTACGCAGCTTTGTCGGCGTCCTCGGGGTGTAGCGGGCGGGCGAGGCGCTGCTTAACGATTTCGAAACTTTTAGCCGCGTTCGATTGCGCGCTTTGGCGGTATCGGTTACTCCGCTCGCGCAGGTTAGGTACATCATTCGGGTGATTCAAAAGAAGAGGCCACGCAGCACACCCGGTGCTCGTAACATGACAGCAGGCTACCGGGTGTCCTCCAGGGCTATAGGACGCGAGAGCAGAGCGGTTGGTCGACTGAACTGGCGGTGTGCCAGCAGTCTGCCAACCTTCGGCATCGGCCTCCCTGGAAGGCATGTTTTTGGTCGCCGGTCACCTGCCCGTTCAGCTCCGCGTGACTAAGGGAGCGGGCAGAATGGCCGATACGAACAACAAATTTGCGCCGCGAGGGGTTGGCCACATGTCAAGCGTTCCGCACTCATCCGGGCTGGCGGCTGCCTCAACGCGCAGTGGGTCTGACCCGGGTCCGACGTCGTTGTCCGACTACGGCACGGCGCTGGGGCGGCGCTGGTGGCTCGTCCTGCTGGGGCTGCTGATCGGGGGCGCGGTGGCCGCCGGCTACCTGAACGTCGTCCACAAGAGCTACACGTCCACTGCCTCGGTCCAGGTCACCGACACCGGCGTCAGCGACTCGACGACTCCGAACGGTTCGCGTAACGCGACGGCCAACGTCGACATGGACACCGAGGCGGCGATCGTCACCTCCAACACGGTCGCGAGCCTCGCCGCCAAGGGTCTGAGCACCAGCCTCACCCCGAGCCAGCTGGCCGCCAAGGTGAAGGTGACGGTGCCGCCGAACTCGGCCGTGCTCGACATCTCCTGCCACGCCGGCAACGCGCTGGACGCGCGCGCCTGCGCCCAGGTCTTCGCCAACAGCTACCTGTCCAACCGCACTCAGATCGCCGAGGCGATCATCGCTGCGCAGCTCAAGACGCTGCAGGACCAGCTGCCGGCGCTCCAGAAGTCGTTGCAGGACTACACCGGCCAGCTGGCCACGCTCTCGACGAACACGAGCTCCCCGCAGCGGGCCTATGCCGAGCAGCAGGTGAGCCTGCTCACCCAGCAGATCACCAACATCAACGCGCAGATCCTGCCGCTGCTTCAGCAGAAGGTCACCGCCGGCCGGCTGCTGACCCCGGCCAACCTGCCGTCCTCGGCAAGCTCGCCGAAGCGTTCGCTCGTCCTGCTCAGCGGTGTGCTCGGTGGTCTGCTGCTCGGTGCCGTCCTGGCGCTGGTCGCGGTCCGCCGCGACCGCCGGGTCTACAACGCCACCGAGCTCACCCACCGCGTGGGCCTGCCGGTGCTCGCCGAACTGTCCACCCCCGTCGTGAAGAGCCTCGGCCAGTTGAACGCCGAGTTCGGGGGCGCCGCCCCGGTGCGCGAATTGCGTGACCGGCTGGTGGCCGGCGGTGTGGCCCGTTCCGTCCTGGTCGTCCCGCTGTCCGCCGGTGCGGGCGGCTCGCTGGTGGCCGTCAACCTCGCTGCCTCGCTGTCGGCCGACGGCTCGTCGTGCGCCCTGGTGTGCGCCTCGCCGGACTCGGTGTCGCCGCTGCGGCTGCGCATCCCGGCCGCGCCCGGCCTGAGCGACGCGCTCGCCTTCGGGTTCACCGACGTCCGCGGCACGCTTACCCACCTGAACGACCAGCGCCTCGGCGTGCTGCCCCCCGGCCGCCAGCCCAAGGCGCTGCTCGACCGGCTGCACGGCAACGGGATGCTCGACCTGGTTCGCGACCTGCGCAAACACTACGACCACGTTGTCGTGGAGGCGCCGGTCTGGACCACCACCCGCAGCGCTCTCGTGCTCGGCCGCGGTGCCGAAGCTGTGATCCTGGTGGCCGAGACCCGGCTGACCACCCGCGACGACGCGCTCGAGGCAGCACAGATGCTCGCGGAAAGCGGCGTCCCGGTCCTCGGTGTCGTCCTGGTTCCGCGCCTGCGCGGCACCGGGCTGTCCGGTGACGCTGCCCGGGCCGGCCAGCACGCGGCCAAGGCTTCGGCGGCCGACGGTGATGGCGCAACGGTGATCGTCGGCTCAGCCGGACCCGCCGGATCGTCTCCCAACGCGCGGTGAGCGTGCGCGCCACGACCGTTGGCGCCGCACTCGCGATGCTGGGTTGTCTCGCCGCGGGCTGCGCCAGCGGGAGCACAGGAGCAATCACCGACCCGTCCGCCAGCGTCTCGGTACCGAACGCCACCGCCACGAGCACGGCGCCGGCTCCGAGCACTTCGGCCGTGCCCGCGGCGACCCTCCCGCTGACGGGCCTCGGCACCAGCAGCAAGGCCGCGGCCTCGGCACGCGTCATGGCCGCCGCGCTGTCGGCGAGCTACGGGCAGCCGCAACCGGTGGGTGCCAGCCTCGCGGACACCGTCTATGTCGAGTACAGCGACACCGTGCGCATGATCGCGCTGTATCAGTCCAAAGACGCGCCCACGATCGGACCCATCGCGCAGACCCGCCCGGTCGACGGGTCCATCCTCGGATTCCTGCAGCCCGGCTTCGCCAACACCGGCGGCCCGGCGGGGTTTGTCAGCCAGCTCGACCTGGCGACGCTCTCCGATCTCAGCCCCGCGCATGACCCCTCCGCCTACACGACCACCGCTGCCGGTCTGACCACCTCCACCGCAGCGCTGCGCAAGACCACGGCCACCACGCCCGCGCCCACGCCGTTGCTCACCTTCGGAAGCGCGACGGATCCGCTGGACAAGGCGGCGCGCGCCGCCCGCACGGTCACCGTCTCGGTCGCCGGTTTCCCGGCCGTGACCTGGACGTACGACACCAAGAGCGGCACCTGGCACACCACCGACCAGGTGATGGGCGCCGGCGCGCCGAAGACGTTGATCTTTCAGCAGGTTTCGTACAAGGGCGTGCAGCTGCATCACCCGGACGGGGCTTTCGTTCCCAGCGCCCGGGTTTACGGCACCGGGGTCGCTACTGTTTTGTCAGGGCCGAGCGCCATCACCGGCGTTTGGACCAAGCCAGGCAATACAGCGGTGACCGTTTATGCCGATTCGAAAGGTGTGCCGCTCAGCTTCCGTCCCGGGGTGACCTGGGTGCTGCTAATTCCGAGTGGAACGCAGGTGACGTACTCATGACGTCTCTTTACGCCCCCTCGCGCACCCTGCCCATGCCCCGGACCGTCGCGCCGATCACCCCACCGGTGAGCCGGCTGCGGCTCTGGTTCCGCGATCCGGCGTGGCCGCTCAAGGCGGTCATGTTCGGCTTCCCGATCTTCTGGGTGCTCGGCCTCGGCGAGTTCAGCTGGCCGATCATGGCGTTCCCCATGGCCTACCAGCTGTGGCGGATGCGGCGGCCGATCAAGGTGCCTCCGTACTTCGGGCTGTGGCTCGCGCTCATGGTGTGGGTGCTCGCAGGGGGCATGCTGATCGGTCAGCACCTGGCCGGAACCCTCATCGGCAGTGGCGGCTACACCGGCTGGGCGCTGCGGCTGTTCGACATGGTCGCCGTCACCATCCTGCTGCTCTACGTCGGCAACCTCACCGAGGACGAGCTGCCGAACACCAAGATCCTCAAGATGATGGGCTTCCTTTTCGGCGTCACCGTCGTGGGCGGCCTGCTCGGTGTCGTGCTCGGCAACGTGTCGTTCTCGTCGCCGTTCGAGCTGGTGCTTCCGCACGGCGTGCGGTCCAACTACTACGTCAAGCAGCTGGTCCACCCCGGCTTCGCGCAGGTGCAGGACGTGCTCGGGCACACCTCGCCGCGGCCGAAGGCGCCGTTCGCGTACACCAACAGCTGGGGGAACAACATCTCCCTGTTGCTGATCTGGTTTGTCGTCGGCTGGTGGATCCGGGGCTCGCGGCGCAGCAAGATTTTCGTTCTCGTGGTGGGCGCCATCGCTGCGATCCCGATCATCTACTCGCTGAACCGGGGCGTGTGGATCGGGCTCGGCCTCACCCTGCTGTTCCTGACCGCCAAGCTGACCGCACGCGGCAAGCTGGGCCTGCTCGCCGCCGTCATGGGCGTCGTTGCCGTCGGCGCTGCCATCTTCGCGTTCACGCCCTTGAACGGGATCGTGAGCTCGCGCCTGCACCACGGCCAGAGCAATTCGATCCGCTCCAGCCTCGACCGGCAGGCGTTCGATGCCGCCGTGAAGTCGCCCATCGTCGGGTGGGGGACCACCCGCTCGGCGCTGGGAAGCCCGACGTCGATCGGCATCGGAAAGACCCCGTCGTGTCCCACCTGTGGCAACGCGCCGATCGGCAGCACGGGGGAGATCTGGGCCGTGCTGATCGCCAACGGTTTCGTCGGCGGGGCGATGTTCCTCGGCTTCCCGGTGCTCGTCGCCTGGCGATATCGCGAGGACAATTCGCCGGAAGGGATCGCGGCGCGCCTGATTCTGTATCTCGTGCCGTTCTATTCGCTGTTCTACGCGGAGCTGCCGACGGCGCTGAGCCTGACCTTCGTGTCGATGGCCATGCTGTGGCGGTCCAACACACGCAACACCGCAGGCCCACGCCGCCGGGCGGGGGTCACGGTTTGAATGACCTCCGGGTGGACGTCGAGAATTACACCGAGCAGATCGTCTCGCTGCTGTGGCCGAACTCCGCCGGCCCGGACGCGAATGCGGGGGAGACCGGGATGCTCGCGCTGCCGAGCGCCCGGCGCGCCCGGCTGCTCGTGCCGGCGGCCCAGCGCAAGGTAGCGGCCAGCGCCGTACGACGTTACAGCGTGCACGGCGACGCGCGAGCGCGGATCTCGACCGCGCTGCTGGCGACCGGGCTGCGCTGCGGCGTGGTGCAGCCGCTGATTCGCCGGCGCTCGTGGATGCCCGGCGGAACGGCGGAGCCGGGCAGCATCACCGAGCATCTGCGCACGCTCGTCGCGCCGGACTGTGAGGTCGCCGTCTACGTCGGGCCGCCACGCGGCAACCGCAAGCCGGTGCTGCTCGTCTGCGATCCGGACGGCACGCTGCTGGCCGTCGCCAAGCTCGGTGTCTCCGCGCTGTCGGTCCGGCTCATCCGCAACGAGGCCGCCGCGCTGACCCGGCTTGCCGCGGCGCCGCTTCATCACGTCACTGTTCCGCGCGTGTTGTTCGCGGGGGACTGGGGCACCGTCCCGCTGCTGGTGCAGTCCGCGCTGCCGCAGTTCGGCTCGGAGCCGCCGGATGCTGCCAAGCGCCGCGAACTCGCCGCTGTGGAGATCAGCCGGGTCGGCGGGCTCGGGACGCAGCGGCTCGGGACCAGCCCCGTTCTGGATGTCCTCGAGCAGCGGGTGGCCGCTTTGCCGGACGGCGCCGAGCGCGAGCTCGCGGGCCGCACTCTCGCGCGGCTGCGTGACCTGGCTGCCGATGTGGAGTTCCCCGTCGGGAGCTGGCACGGCGACTGGACCCCGTGGAACCTCGCCCCGGCCGGGCCCGGCGGAATGCTGGTCTGGGACTGGGAGCGGTTCACCTCCGGTGTCCCGGCCGGCTACGACGCCCTGCACTACTGCGGGCAGGTCGGGCAGATGCGCCCGGGCGGCCCCGCGGAGGGTCTCGCCGCCACCCGCGGCAGCTTAGCTGCACTTCTCACACCGTTCGGCGTCACGAATGAGGCCCTTCAACCCGTTTTCGGGTTGTACCTCGTCGAGTTGTTGGTCCGCTACACCGAGGACGCCCAGGCACGCATGACCATCGGCCGTCGTTGGGTCGACGCGTTGAGCGGGTCCCTGGGGGTGTTGTTGACCGACCTCGACAACCGGCCCGCTCAGCAAAGGAAAGCATCGTGACCGCCGAACGCACGCCGCGGATTCTCGCCGAGAGAGCGGCGAAATCCCTTTCGCGTGATGTGGGCCGCCTGACCGCGCGCTGGAGGATGACGCCGTCCTTGCTGATCGTCGGCGCTCAGCGGTGCGGGACCACCTCCATGTACAAGGACCTGACCCAGCATCCGGCGATCATGCCGGCCGTCATGCAGAAGGGCATCCACTACTTCGACACCGGCTACGACCACGGCAGCACCTGGTACACCGCGCACTTCCCGCTGCGCCGGACCGCGGCGAAACTCGAGAAGGTCATCGGGGTCGCGCCCATCACCGGTGAGTCGAGCCCGTACTACCTCTACCACCCGCTGTCTGCCGGTCGCATCGCTGCCGACCTGCCGCAGGCGCGCCTGCTCGTGCTGGTGCGCGATCCGGTCGAGCGGGCCTATTCGGCGCACGCCCATGAAACGGCCCGCAAGTACGAGACCGAGTCCTTCGAGCGCGCGGTGGAGCTCGAGCCCGAGCGGATCGCGGGTGAAGAGGAACGCCTGATCGCTGACCCGAGCTACCACAGTTTCGAGCACCAGCACCACAGCTACCTCACCCGCGGGCGTTACGCCGAGCAGCTCGAGCGGCTCGCTGCGGCTGTGGGGCGCGACCGTATCCACGTCGTGGATTCCGGCCGGTTCTTCGCCGAACCGGAGGCCGTCTATGACGGCATCATCGAGTTCTTCGGCTTGCCTGCCTGGCGCCGTCCGGAGTTCAAGCAGCACAACGCGCGGCCGCGGACGGACATGGCCCCCGGGCTGCGCCTGAAGCTGGAAGAGCACTTCCAGCCCTGGGACGAGAAGCTGACCGACTGGCTCGGCCAGCCGCCCAGCTGGCGGACCTGACCCGGGCCGCGTTCGCCACGTGTCTGAAGTGATGTTGTCGTGACGATGAGTCAGCCGAAGGTCGCGGGCCGCCCGATCCCGCCGCGGGGCAGCGGCTCCGCCGCGTCCGGGCCGGGCAGTACCGACCTGGCCGCTGTCGGGCGCGGAAGCCTGCTCGGTCTCGTCGGCGCCGCGTTCTCCGCGATCGCCAACCTGGCGCTCGCGCTCGTGGTCACCCGCGGGTTCGGGCGCCACGACGCTGGTCTGTTCTTCTCGGCGACGGCCGTGTTCCTGGTGCTGGAGATGCTCAGCCGGCTCGGCACCGACTACGGGTCCATCTACTTCATCGCCCGGTTGCGTGCCCTCGGCGATGCGCATCTGATCAGCGCCCACCTGCGGGTCGCGCTCAAGCCGGTGATCGGCGTTGCGGTGACGTGCGCGGCTGTGCTGGCGCTCCTCGCCGGCTATCTCAGCCGCGAGCTGCTGAGCGGTAGCTCACCGATCGACCTGCAGATTCTGGCGGCCTGCCTGCCTTTCGCGGTGGTCTACGACACGGTGCTGGCGGCGACGCGAGGCTTCGGAACGGTCGTCGCCGCGACCTTGCTCGAGAAGCTGATCCGTCCCGGCCTGCAGGTGGTCCTGCTCGCCATCGTCACGGTGACCGGCAAGGCGAATCTGCTCGCCATCGCCTGGGCGGTGCCGTATCTCGTCGTGCTGCCCGTCGCCATCGTCGTGTTGCGCCAGCTGGTCAACAAGGAGAACGTCAAGCAGGAGCACCGGCCCGGCGGCGACATCGCGAAGACGTTCTGGAAGTTCGCCGCTCCGCGCAGCATCTCCGGGCTCGCGCAAGCGCTGCTGCAGCGGCTCGACATCGTGATCGTCGCCGGCATGCTCGGCCCGGCGGACGCTGCGGTGTACGCGGCCGCCACGCGCTTCCTGGTGCTCGGGCAGCTGGGCAACCAGGCCATCTCGGCGCCCGTCGAACCGCGCCTGTCGGGCCTGCTGGCCCGCCGTGACATCGCCGGTGCGCAGGACGTCTACCGCATGTCGACCGCCTGGCTGATTTGCGTGAACTGGCCGTTCTTCCTGATGACGGCGGTGTACGCGTCGACGATCATGGGAGCCTTCGGCAAGGGGTACCACGGCGGGTGGTCCGTCGCGATGCTGCTGTGCCTGTGCATGGTGGTGGCGGTCGGGGTCGGGCTCGTCGACGTCGTCCTGGTCTTCGGCGGTCGCACGACCTGGAACCTGTTCAACACGGTCCTGGCCCTGACCGTCAACATCGTGGTGGATGTCCTGCTGCTGCCGCACATCGGCATCATCGGCGCGGCGATCGGCTGGGGCGCGGCCATCATCATGACGAACCTGCTGCCGCTCGCGCAGATCCACCACCTGCTGGGACTGCACCCGTTCGGCAAGCGGGTCTTCACCGCCGCCGGCGTTGCCGGGGTTTCCTTCGCCGCCGTTCCGGGCGCGACCCGGCTGCTGCTCGGCGACGGCGTGATATCGCTCGTTGTCGCCGCGGTGGCCGGTCTGGCCGTCTACACGGCCCTGCTCAGCCGCTTCCGCGGGGTGCTGCAGCTCGACCTGCTGCTCGGCCGGCTGCTGCGGCGCTCGGGAGGCGGCGGTCAGCGCAAGGTTGCCGCCGCGCCGGCGAGCGCAATGGCAGCGGCGGCCGCGGATCCGGTGGCAGCGTCCGTGCCGGTGGCGCAGGCTGGCACCGACGGCGGAGACAGCAAGGTTCGTCGCCACATCGGCCGGCACCGGTGGTCGGGGTGAACGCGGGCGGCCGCGGCGGCCAGCAGGTGCTGTACGTCGGCGGCTTCGGGCGATCCGGGTCGACCCTGCTGGAGCGCTCCATCGGCGAGCTCTCCGACGCTTGCGCGCTGGGCGAGCTCGCGCACCTGTGGGAGCGCGGCCTCGGCAACAACGAGCGCTGCGGCTGCGGGCAGCCGTTTCGCGAGTGCCCCTTCTGGGTGGAGGTCGGCCAGGTCGCCTTCGGCGGCTGGGACAGCTTCGACCTCGAGCGGGCGTTGGCGCTCAAGCACGCCGTCGACCGCAACCGCAACCTGCCCAAGCTGCTCCTGCCCTGGCCCGGAAGGTTTCGGCGCCGGCTACGCGAATATGTCGCGCTGTATGACGCCATTTACGCGGCGGCCGCGCAGGTCTCGGGTGCCCGGCTCGTGGTCGATTCGAGCAAGCACGCCTCGCTGGCGATGTGCCTGCGCCGGGCGAGCCGCAGCCGGGTTCGCATCGTCCACGTGGTGCGCGACAGCCCGGCCGTCGTCTACAGCTGGACAAAGGTCGTCAGCCGCCCGGAAGCGGACGGCGACACCATGGCCCGTTACTCCCCGCAGCGGGCGGCGCTGTGGTGGAACGCGTACAACGCGATGTTCACGGTGATCGGACTCACCCGCATCCCACTCCGGCGGGTGCGTTACGAGGACTTCATGCGCGCCCCGCTCGAGACGGTGCGCGCCCTGGCGGAGTGGACCGGCTCGTCCTGCGATCCGGCCGCGTACCTCAGCGACGACACGATCGCGCTGACCGCCGGCCACACGGTCGCGGGCAACCCGATGCGCTTCAGGGTGGGTGAGATTGCCATTCGGCGCGATCAGGAATGGGCCTCGGCGATGGATCCGGCGCTGCAGCGGCGGGTGCGCCGGTGGACCTTTCCCTTCCGTTGGCGCTACGGGTATGCGCGGCCCCGGCCGGGTGCCTCGAAGGTGACGCTCAGCACCGGATCTGCCAGCGTTTTCCCAGGTGAGCCTGTGAACAGGCAGCCCTCTCGGCACTTATAGTTACATGATCAATTCTTGCTTTCCGGCTTCCGGTTTCGGTCAAGGAACTTCCCATGGCAACCGATAGGGAGGCGAAGGCTGACAAGACCGGAGGAGACCGGGTGACCGTCGATCAGACCGCGACTCGCCCGCTCGAAGCACAGGCTCGAGCGGAGCGCCCGTCGGTGACCGTCGTCGTCGCCACGCGCAACCGTCCGCACCTGCTGTCCGTGGCGATCGGATCGATCGCGGCGCAGACGTACGAAGGTGTCATCGAAACCGTGGTCGTCTTCGACCAGTGCGATCCGTCGCACGTCGGGGAGAGTGACGACGCGCTCCGGCCGGTTCGCATCACCCGGACGACCGACCGCGTCGGTCTGGCGGCGGCCCGCAACACCGGGGTCGCGATGGCCGCGGGGGAGCTGCTGGCATTCCTCGACGATGACGACGAGTGGGAGCCGGCCAAGATCGAACGGCAGGTCCGCGAGCTCGAGCACACCGGGGCGCACGTGTGTGTCACCGGCATCACCATCGCGCGCGACAGCCGGCGCGTCGTGCGCGTGCCGAAGGCCGAGGAACTGACGGTCGATTCGCTGATTGCTCATCGCGTCGTCGCCGCCCACCCTTCGAGCGTCCTGGTCAGGCGCGAAAGCTTCCTCGGCCCGATCGGCCCGGTCGACGAGGACATCCCCGGCAGCTACGGCGAGGACTACGACTGGCTGCTGCGCGCGGCGCGGCTCGGTCCCATCGCCGTCGTCGAAGAGCCGCTGGTGCTGGTCCACTGGGGCAAGCAGTCCTACTTCGCCGACCGGTGGCAGACGATCATCGACGCCAACGACTACCTGGTCGCCAAGCACCCCGAGTTCACCGCGTCGAAGGTCGGGATGGCCCGGCTGCACGGCCGCAAGGGCATCGCGCTCGCCGCGCTCGGCCAGCGCCGCGAGGCTCGGGTCTGGGCCCGCAAGGCACTCCGGCTCAATCCGCGTGACAGGCGCGCGTACCTGGCGTTCCTGCTGTCCACCGGCGTCATCAAGGTCGATCTCGTCATGCGGATCGCTAACCGGGCGGGGCGAGGGCTGTGACCGAAGTGCAGCAGGAGCTACCTGACCTGGGCGCGCTCGGCGACGACGGTGGGGCAAAGAACGCCATGCTCGTCGGGTCGGGCGGGGGGCACCTCGCCCAGCTGCTGGCGCTGCGGCCGTGGTGGCAGGAGATCGACCGCAGCTGGGTCTGCTTCGACGCTCCGGACGCCCGCAGCCAACTGGCCGAGGAACGGGTGGTGTGGGCCTACAGCCCGACGACCCGCAACGTGGTCAACCTGGTGCGCAACTTCTTCCTGGCGATCAGGGTGCTCCGCCGCGAACGGCCTGACATCGTGATCTCGACGGGCGCCGGCGTCGCTGTCCCGTTCTTCCTGCTTGCCCGCATCATGGGGATCCCGACGGTCTACGTCGAGGTCATCGACCGGGTGAGCAGCCGGACGCTCACCGGACGGCTGTGCCGGCCGGTGTCGTCGGCGTTCTGCGTGCAGTGGCCCGAGCAGGCGGCGTTGTACCCGGGGTCGGTCGTTGTGGGGCCACTGCTGTGAGCCAACTCGATTACTCTGCGTCAGTTTCGAACTAGAATTTTGGGAATGTAGGGCCCGGGGGGACCTGCAGACATTTGCGGAGGTCAGATGACAATCTCACCGCACCGGGCGGCGCCCGCGGTGGTGACCCAGCCTTCCGGCGTGGAGGCTGAATCTGCCCATGCCGCTGTGACGCGCCCGCTCGTCTTCGTCACGGTTGGCACTGATCACCATCCGTTCAACCGGCTGGTGCAGTGGGTCGACGCCTGGTCGGCCACCCATCCTGCTGTCGAGGTGGTCATCCAGCACGGCGAGGCGACGAGCCCGGCGCACGCGCAGGCCCGCCGCTATCTGACCCACACCGAGCTCTTCGGCTTCCTCGAGCGCGCAGACGTCATCGTCTGCCACGGGGGTCCGGCCACCATCGCCGAGGCCTGGCGTCAGAAGCTGATCCCGATCGTCGCGCCTCGCGGGCACAGTCTGGGTGAGCACGTCGACAACCACCAGCAGGCGTTCGCTGCGGTCCTCGCCGCCCGGGAGCAGGTCATCGAGGTCAAGACCGAGGACGACCTGATGTCGGCGCTCGACCGTGCCATGGCCGATCCGCAGTGGCTGCGCCGCGAGACGGCGCTGGGAGTCGACGTCGACGCCGCGATCCGCAACTTCTCCGGCGTCGTCGCCGCCATCACCGGAAGCGGTGGCCGGCGCGCGCAGGCCCGCCGGCGCCGGGCGTTCCGCAAGCTCACCAAGTAGCGCGGGCTCAGACCGTCCCCTCGGCATCGAGCGGGTCGTTGCGATCTGCCGGTGCGGCGACAGGTGCGAAGTCGTCGATACCGAGCCGGGCGACGGCCCGCATCTTGTTCACCGCATCGAGCGCGGCCACCTTGTAGGTCTCGCTCAGCGTCGGGTAGTTGAACACCGCGTTGACGAGGTAGTCGATGGTGCCGCCGGTGCCCATGATCGCCTGGCCGATGTGCACCAGCTCGGTGGCGTTGGTGCCGAACACGTGGACGCCGAGCAGCTTCTTGGTTTCCGGTGAGACGAGCAGCTTGAGCATCCCGTACGAGTCACCGACGATCTGCCCGCGCGCCAGCTCCCGGTAGCGGGAAATCCCGACCTCGTAGGGGATCGCCGACTCGGTCAGCTCGGCTTCGGTGCGCCCGACGTAGGAGATCTCGGGGATGGTGTAGATGCCGATCGGCTGCAGGACGGTGTCCATCCCGGCGGTCGGCTCGTCGAATGCGGAATGCGCCGCGAGGCGGCCCTGCTCCATCGACGTCGACGCCAGCGCCGGGAAGCCGATCACGTCACCCACGGCGTAAATGTGGGGAACGGCGGTGCGGTAGCTGTCGTCGACCTTGATCCGGCCGCGCTGGTCGGCGTCCAGCCCGGCCTTGTCCAGGCCGAGGTTGTCGGTGACTCCCTGCCGGCCGGCGGAGTACATGACGACCTCGGCGGGAATCCGCTTGCCGCTGCGCAGGGTGGTGAGGGTGGCCCGGTCGGTGAGGCGCACCGACTCCACCTCCTCGTTGAACCGGAAGGTCATCGACAGGTCGCGCAGGTGGAACTTCAGCGCCTCGACGACCTCGCCATCGACGAAGTCGATCATGCTGTCGCGCCGCTCGACGACCGTCACGCGGGTGCCGAGCGCGGCGAACATCGACGCGTACTCGATGCCGATGATGCCGGCGCCGACCACCACCATCGAGGCGGGGATGTGGTCCATGTCGAGGACGCCGTCGGAGTCCATGATCCGCCGCTCGTCGAACTCGACCTCCCTGGGCCGGGCGGGACGGGTGCCGGTGGCGATGACGATCCGCTCGGCGCCGAGCTTGAACTCGACGCCCGTGAGGGTGTCGGAGATGAGCATGGTGTGCGGATCGAGGAACTGCGCCGTGCCCTGGTAGTACTTCACGTGGTTGCGCTGCAGCTGCGTGCGGACCACCTCGGCCTCGCGGGCGATCACGTGCTGGGTGCGCGCCGTCAGGTCGGAGACGGTGATGTCTTCCTTCACCTGGTAGCTCGCGCCGTACAGCTCGCGCTGGTTGGTGCCGGTCAGGTAGAGCACGGCTTCCCGGAGCGTCTTGGACGGGATCGTGCCGGTGTTCACGCAAACGCCGCCGACCATGCCCTTCCGGTCGACGATGGCGACCCGCTTGCCGAGCTTGGCCGCCGCGATCGCGGCGCGCTGACCGCCGGGCCCGCTGCCGACAACGAGCAATTCGAATTCCTGCACGACGCCTCCGGTGCACGGGATACCGCGGTAGCACCTGCCGCGGACCTTGCCCACCGATTGTTTCAGGCGCTTGCGGAATGCGTGTCGCGGGCGGGTGAAGATGGGGGGATGAACCTGCCGGTCATGCCCCCCGTCGCGCCCATGCTGGCCAAGTCCGTGGAGCGCATCCCACCCGATGCGCACTACGAGCCGAAATGGGACGGGTTCCGGTCGATCATCTTCCGTGACGGCGACGAGGTGGAGATCGGCAGCCGCAACGAGCGGCCGATGACCCGGTACTTCCCGGAGATCGTGGCCGCCGCGAAGGCGCAGCTGCCGGAGCGGTGCGTGATCGACGGCGAGATCGTCATCGCGGGAGCGCGCGGCCTGGACTTCGAGGCACTGCTGCAGCGCATTCACCCGGCGGCCTCCCGGGTGAAGCTGCTCGCCGCGCAGACCCCGGCGTCGTTCATCGCCTTCGACCTGCTGGCGCTGGGCGACGACGATGTCATGGGCCGACCCTTTGAAGAGCGCCGCAAGCTGCTGGTCGACGCGCTCGCCGACGCCGGGCCGCCGGTCCACGTCACCCCGGCGACGACGGATCGCGACCTTGCCGAGCGGTGGTTCGAATCGTTCGAGGGAGCCGGGCTGGACGGCGTCGTGGCGAAACCGCTGACCGGGACATACCAGCCGGACAAGCGGGTCATGTTCAAGATCAAGCACGCGCGGACAGCCGAGTGCGTGGTCGCCGGATACCGGGTGCACAAGAGCGGCCCCGGGGCGGTGGGCTCGCTGCTGCTCGGCCTGTACGACGACGCCGGGACGCTCTCGTCGGTCGGTGTGGTGGGCGCGTTCCCGATGGCACGTCGGCGTGAGCTTTTCGAGGAGCTGGCACCTCTGGTGACCGACTTCGAAGGGCATCCGTGGGCGTGGGCCGAGCAGGAGGCCGGTACGCGAACCCCCCGCGAGTCGGAGGGTTCGCGCTGGAACGCGAAAAAGGATCTGTCCTTCGTGCCGCTGCGTCCGGAGCGCGTCGTCGAGGTGCGCTACGACCACATGGAGGGCCGGCGCTTTCGCCACACCGCGCAGTTCGACCGCTGGCGTCCCGACCGTGACCCGCGGTCCTGCACGTACGAGCAGCTCGACCGGCCGGTGCACTTCGAGCTCGGCGAGATCGTTCCCGGCCTCGGCTGATCTGCGCGCGTCGAGGCGCCGGGCCACCTAGATTCACGGCGTGGACCCGAACCTGCGCACCTGCGGGCGCAAGGGACATGCCACCTATCGCCCCGACGAGCCCGACCTCGCAGCGCGGCTGCACACCGACACGGCGATCGGCACCGCGTGGCGCTGCCTACGGTGCGGCGACTTCGTCGTCGGTGAGCCCGCCGGAACGGGACCGGCGGACGACGCGCCGGTGCTGCTGCGCGGCAAGGCGCTGCGCGACGCGACGGTCCTGCGGCTGCTCGCGCTCGAACGGATCCTGCGCGCGATCCTGCTGATCGGCGTCGGCTACGTGGTCCTGCGCTTCCGCCACAGCGAGGCCAACTTCCAGGCGCTGTTCAACAAGGCCCTCCCGGCGGCGAAGCCACTGGCGAACGTCTTCCACTTCGACCTCGACCACAGCCCGACCATCGCCAAGCTGCGTCACCTGCTCCACACCAGCCCGCACACGCTGCTGCTGGTGGCGCTTGCGGTGTTCGGGTACGCGGCGATCAACCTGGTCGAGGCGACGGGGCTGTGGCTCATGAAACGCTGGGGCGAGTACTTCGCGACGGTCGCCACCAGCATTTTCCTGCCGTTGGAAATTTACGAGCTCAACGAGCGGGTCACGTTCCTGCGGGTCGCCGCCTTCGTGATCAACATCGCGGCGATCGTCTACCTGATCTACTCGAAGCGGTTGTTCGGGGTGCGAGGCGGGCGCGCCGCGTTCGAGGCGGAGCGCCACAGCCAGTCCCTGCTCGAGGTCGAGGATTCGGCCCAGCAGCCACCCGAGCCCGGGCGCGGCGAGGGCGATCAGCTGGCGCGCACGACCGCGACCGATTCGGCGGGCAACACGTAGCCGCCTTCAACCGGCGTCACTTCCGTACAGCTGAGCAGCAGCTCTCCCCAGACCGGCACGACCTGCGGCCGGTCAGCCAGATTCACCGCGACCGCGATGCTGTCGCCGTCCTCCTGGCCGCGCCAGACGATGAACCAGCAGTCGATCTCGTCGTGGTGGAAACGGGCCTGGCCGAGCTGCTGCTCGGTGAGTGCCGGCTCCGCCCGGCGCAGCGCGATCAGCTGCTGATACCACAGCAGCAGCCGGCGCCCCCGGCCGGTCCGGGACTCGTTCCAGTCCAGTTTCGACGCCTGGAAGGTGGCCGGGGCCTGCGGGTCGGGGATCTCGTCGGTGCTCCAGCCGTGCTCGGCGAACTCACGGCGCCGTCCCTCACTCACGGCCCTGCCGAGCTCAGCGGCGTGGTCGGAGAAGAACTGCCAGGGTGTGCGGGCGCCCCATTCCTCACCCATGAACAGCATCGGGGTGAACGGCGCGAGCAGCAGCAGCGCAGCTCCGGCGCACAGCAGTCCGTCCGACAGCGTCGCGGCCGCCCGGTCGCCGACCGCCCGGTTGCCGATCTGGTCGTGGTTCTGCAGATACGTGACGAACTGCGGAGCCTTGGCGCCGATGGGGCGGCGGCCGTGCGAACGCTTGCGGAAGCTCGACCAGCCGCCGTCGTGCACGAACCCTTGGCCCAGCGCTTTCGCGAGCACCGGCAGTGGGCCGAAGTCGTCGTAATAGCCCTGCCGTTCGCCCGACAGCGTCGCCCAGAGGGCGTGGTGGACGTCGTCGCACCACTGCGCATCGATCCCGTAGCCACCGGCGATGCGGGGACGGATGATCCGCGGGTCGTTCAGATCGCTCTCGGCGATCAGGAAGAGCGGCCGGCGCTCCATGGTGGCCAGCGACTCCACCTCGACGGCCAGCTGCTCGAGAAAGTGGATGGCCCGGTCGTCGCGCAGCTCGTGGACGGCGTCGAGCCGTAGCCCGTCGCAGCGGAAGTCGCGCAGCCACATCAGCGCGTTGTCGATGAAGAAACGGCGAACCTCGTCCGAGTACGCGTCGTCGAGGTTGACCGCCGTGCCCCAGGGAGTCGCGTGGGTGTCGGTGAAGTACGGCCCGAAGCGGGCGAGATAGTTGCCGTCGGGTCCGAGGTGGTTGTAGACGACGTCCAGCACCACGCCGATCCCGCGCTGATGGCAGGCGTCGACAAAACGCTTCAGCCCGTCCGGGCCGCCGTAGGGCTCGTGCACCGCGTAGAGATCCACCCCGTCGTAGCCCCACCCGTGGTGGCCCGCGTAGCTGTTGCACGGCATCAGCTCCACCGCGTCGATGCCGAGGTCGGCCAGATGGTCGAGCCGGGTGATCGCCGCGTCGAAAGTGCCTTCCCGGGTGAAGGTCCCTACGTGCAACTCGTAAAGCACCGCGCCGGGCAGCGCGAGCCCGCGCCAGTGGGCGTCTTGCCAGCCGAACCGGCTGTGGTCGTAGACGCGGGAGGCGGCATTGACACCGCGCGGCTGCCAGAGCGAGCGAGGGTCGGGCGTCGGCTCGCCGCCATCGAGGACGAAGGCGTAGTCGGTGCCGTGGCCGGCCTCGGGGACGTCAGCCGACCACCAGCCGCCCGAGGTGGGTCGCATCGGATACGCCGGGAACTGGCCGGCCTCGGTCTCGGGCACCACCGACAGCTCGCGCGTCTGCGGGGCCCACACGCTGAACACCGTCACGCGCGCACCGTCGCAATCCACCCGCCATCAGCGTCGAGCCCACGCGTCCTCACTTTTGGTCAACGCCTCCACATCGTCGGGCAGCTTTCCTGCCAGCAAATGCCCGATCGTGACCTCTTCAAGCACGAGACGAAGGCTCGCCCGGACAGCAATCCACACGTCCTGCAGCCGCGCCGCCGGACCGGGATAGCTGACGTCCTCGGGCTTGGCGTCCTGCACGCTCGCGAGCGGGCCGTCGACCGCACGCATGACGTCAGCGATCGTGATGTCGCCCGGATCCCGATCCAGCAGATAACCCCCGGAGGGTCCGCGCTGGCTGCGGACGAGCCCGGCGCGGCGCAACTCGCCGAGGATCCCCAGCAGGAACTTCAGCGGCACACCTTGAGCTCGGGAGATCGATTCAGCGGTGACCGCCTCGCCGCGGCGGGCGGCGAGTTCGGTCAGGGCACGGACGGCATAGTCGGCGCGCGCAGACACTCTCACGCCGATCAGTCTCCCGCAGCCTCGCCCGTCACGAGCAACGCCACGGGGAAGTCGCGCAGCAATTTGAGCAGATACGCGCTGGAAGGCTCCTCCCGGCTGCGGCTGGACGTACCGTGCCGCCGTCCGGTGATCACGTCCGTCCACTGGCCAGCGGGAAGTTCGACGGCCGTGTCCTTCCAGCCGCCGGCCTGCCGCAGCCCCAGCACGAGCCGCGGAACGACCGTCACCATCCGGTCCGGCGTGCCCGGCGCTCCGCGGGCGAATGCCACCACGTGCTCCGCCGCTGAGCCGGTGACGGCGAGCGGCTGGTACTCGGCGTCGGCGCCGAACAACTCGGGCCTCTCGCGCCGCAGCCGCAGCGCGCTGCGCACCAGGTGCAGCTTGGCCGCTCCGGAGTCGTCGACCCGGGGGAGCGTGGCATCGACCCGGTCCAGTGCCGCGACGATCCGGGCGCGCTCACCGAAGTCGACCCGGCGCCGGTTGTCCGGATCCACCAGCGACAGATCCCACAGCTCGCTGCCTTGGTAGGTGTCGGGGACGCCCGGCATGGTCAGCTGCAGCAGCTTCATCGCGAGGGCGTTGACCCGACCCGGCTCCTCCACCTCGCCGACATAATCCGCGACCACCGACATGACCGCCCGGTCGGAGAGCAGTCCGGTGGCGTACGCCTGCACGGCCGCCTCGTAGGCCTCGTCCGGCGCGGTCCACGAGGTGTGCACCTTCGCCTCACGGACGGCTTTGGACAGGTACGCGCCCAGCCGCTCCTCGTCGATGGGGAACGCCCCGATCAGGGTTTGCAGCGTGAGGTACTGCGTCGCGGGCTCCGGCCCCGCCGGGCCGGTGTACTTCTTCGCCAGCGTGAGCAGCCGCGTGACGACGCGTTGCCAGCGGCGGTGGTCTTCCGACAGCAGTACCAGTCGGGCCCGGACGTCCTCCGAGCGCTTGGTGTCGTGGGTGGACAGCGTGGTCATCGACAGCGGCCGGCGCGCCTGCAGCTGCCCGGCCCAGTCGTGGAAATCGCCCGCCCCGACGCCGAACCGCCCGGGATCGCCGCCGACGTCGTTGAGCGCCAGCAGCCGGGCGTAGCGGTAGAAGGCGGTGTCCTCGACCCCCTTGGCCATCACCGGACCGCTGGTCTGGGCGAACCGCACGACCAGCGCGTCGGGCCCGGACATGACGAGGTCGGCCACGGCGTCGATCTCGTCGCTGCGGTCGGGACGAGCTTTGATCGCGCGTTCCCGCGCCCGCGAGACGACGTCCTGCGCCGCCGCATCGGGCCGCTCGCCGGGACGCGTGTAGGCGCGGTAGACGTCGAACTGGGTGAGCAGCTCCGCCAGCGCCTCGCGAAGCCCGCGCCGGGTCAGATCGCGGTACCGCACGTCTGCCCACGCCGCTCGGGTGGTGAGCTCGGTGAGCCGGTTGAGTTCAGCGGACAGCACGCTGCCGAGGACCTGCCGCTTGGCGTCCACGGCGACGGTGGGCCACCGGTCGTCCTTGCCGGTGATCTCGTCGTACAGCCGGGTGAGCGGCTCCTCCCCGGACGGATCGACGAAGACACCGGTGATCCGGTTCAGGGTGTCGTAGCCGGTCGTTCCGTGACAGGCCCAGTCGGCGGGAAGCTGCTCATCGGATTCGAGGATCTTCTCCACGACGATCCAGCACCCGCGGCTCGCTTCCGACAGCCGCGCCAGATAGCCCTTCGGGTCGCTCAGCCCGTCCGGATGGTCGACCCGAAGCCCGGTGACCGTTCCGTCGGCGACCGAGGCGAGGATCTCGCGGTGGGTCGCGGCGAAGACCTCGGGCTCGCAGGCGCGCAACCCCGCCAGGGTCGTCACGTCGAAGAACCGGCGGTAATTCAGCTCCTCCGAGCCGACCCGCCAGAAGCACAGGCGCCAGTGCTGCGCGTCGAGCAGCTCCGGCAGCGGCAGCGCTTCAGTGCCGGCCGCCAGCGGCAGGACGTGGTCGTAGTAGCGCAGCCGATCACCTTCGACGGCGAATTCGCCGGCGTCGACGCACCGGGCGATGGGCTTTCCCAGGACGGGCACGAGAATCTTGCCGGGGTTGTCCGGGCTGTCCCAGTCGATGTCGAACCAGTCGGCGAAGCGTGACTGGGGGCCGTCCCGGAGCACCTCCCACCAGGCAGGGTTTGCCGATTCGGGAGCGTCCACGCTGGCGTGATTGGGCACGATGTCCAGCACGATGGACAGCCCCGCCGCATCGCAGGCGGTGCGCAGCCGCTTGAGCCCTTCCACGCCGCCGAGCTCCGGGTTGATCCGGGCATGGTCGGTGACGTCGTAGCCGTGCCGGCTGCCCGACGTCGCCGCCAGCCACGGCGAGCAATACAGGTGCGAGACCCCGAGATCGGAGAGATAGGGCACCACCTCGGCGGCCGCGTCGAAGCCGAAGTCCGGCGTCAGCTGGACGCGGTACGTACTGGTCGGAACGGGCCGGCGGAGCGGGGGAGCAGGGGCCCGGTCAGCGGCCATCTAGTACTGCCGCCGCAAGACCACGATCGAACGGGCCTCCACCTGCACAGTGTCGCGCGGCTTGAACGCCGTGTCCCGCACCTCGAAAGCCAGCGGCTCCGCCGTGCTGACGGCAATCTCCCACGCCTCGCCGTACTCCTGATCGGGGAGGGTGAACTCGACGGGCTCGTAGTGGGCGTTGAAGAAGAACAGGAACGAGTCGTCGCGGATCGGGTTGCCGCGCCGGTCCGGCGTCGGAATCGCCGACCCGTTGAGGAAGACGCCCATCGAGCGGGCCCAGCCGTTGTCCCAGTCCTCCTGGCTCATCTTCTCGCTCGCCGGATTGAGCCAGACGATGTCGGCCAGCCCGTCTCGGCTCTGGGCGTCGTTGCCCTGGAAGAAGCGGCGGCGGTGGAACACCGGGTGGTTCTTGCGCAGGTCGGACAGGCGCTGCGTGAAGTCCAGCAGGAACGCGTTCTCCTGGACGTCGCTCCAGTCGAGCCACGAGATCTCGTTGTCCTGGCAGTAGGCATTGTTGTTGCCGCCCTGCGTGCGGCCCATCTCATCGCCGGCGACGATCATCGGCACCCCCTGGGACAGCAGCAGCGTGGTCAGGAAGTTGCGCTTCTGCTGCTCGCGCAGCGCGATGATCTCCAGGTCATCCGTCGGGCCCTCGACCCCGCAGTTCCACGACCGGTTGGCGCTCTCGCCGTCGCGGTTGTCCTCGCCGTTGTCCTCGTTGTGCTTGTCGTTGTAGCTGACCAGGTCGTGCAGCGTGAACCCGTCATGAGCGGTGACGAAGTTGATCGACGCGAATGGCTTGCGGCCGTTGCTCTCGTAAAGGTCGGACGAGCCGGTCAGCCGCGAGGCGAACTCGCCGATCGTCGAGCCCTCGCCGCGCCAGAAGTCGCGGACGGTGTCGCGGTACTTGCCGTTCCACTCGGTCCACAGGGCCGGGAAGTTGCCGACCTGATAGCCGCCCTCCCCGACGTCCCACGGTTCGGCGATGAGCTTCACCCGTGACACGACCGGGTCCTGCTGCACCAGGTCGAAGAACACGCTCAGCCGGTCGACGTCGTAGAACTCCCGGGCCAGCGTGGAGGCGAGGTCGAAGCGGAAGCCGTCGACATGCATCTCGGTGACCCAGTAGCGCAGCGAATCCATGATCAGCTGCAGCGAGTGCGGATGCCGGACGTTCAGCGAGTTCCCGGTGCCCGTGTAGTCCATGTAGTACTCCGGCCGGTCCTCGACGAGCCGGTAGTAGGCGGCGTTGTCGGCGCCCTTGAAGCTGAGCGTCGGGCCGAGGTGGTTGCCCTCGGCCGTGTGGTTGTAGACGACGTCGAGGATGACCTCGATGCCGGCCTCGTGCAGCGCCTTGACCATGGCCTTGAACTCCTGGACCTGCTGGCCGCGCTGCCCGGAGGAGCTGTAGGAGTTCTGCGGCGCGAAGAAGCCGATCGTGTTGTAGCCCCAGTAGTTGCGCAGCCCCATCTCCACCAGCCGCTGGTCCTGGATGAACTGGTGGACCGGCATCAACTCGAGGGCCGTGACGTTCAGCTTCGTCAGGTGCGAGATGATCGCCGGGTGGGCGATCGCGGCGTAGGTGCCGCGGATCTCCGGCGGAATCTGCGGATGCCCGATGGTGAGGCCGCGCACGTGCGCCTCGTAGATCACCGACTCGTTGTAGGGCCGCCGCGGGGCCCGGTCGTTGTCCCAGTCGAAGAACGGGTTGATCACCACTGACTTCGGCATCTGCTTCGCCGAGTCGGCGTTGTTGCGCTTGCTCGGATCGTTGAACCGGTAGGAGAAGACCTGCGGTCCCCAGCGGACGTCGCCCTCGACCGCCTTCGCGTAGGGGTCGAGCAGCAGCTTGTGCGGGTTGCACCGCAAGCCGTTGGCCGGGTCGTACGGCCCGGCCACGCGGAAGCCGTACCGCTGCCCCGGCCCGATGTTGGGCAGGTAGCCGTGCCAGACGAACGCGTCGACCTCACGCAACTCGAAACGGCTCTCGGTGCCGCGCTCGTCGAACAGGCAGAGGTCGACCCGTTCGGCCAACTCGCTGAAGAGTGCGAAATTGGTGCCCGACCCGTCGTAGGTCGCGCCCAGGGGATACGCGTTGCCCGGCCAGATCTGCATGGTCCTTGGCCCCTGCCCTCCGCGGCGTTCGCCGAACCTGTCGCCCGATGCGGGTTGGATCTCACTCACCCGGCGGCCCCGTCGCCGGCTCGACCGGCTTCATCGGTCGGTGCTGGCAGTCGCAGTGCGTTCGGCCCACGCAGTGCTCATGGGCCTGCTCGCGGCAGGGCTCGCAGATGAAACTGGCGCACACATCGGCTGATGATGCCCGTTCGCGCTGTCCGGCGGCGCCCGATCCGGCTAGCCGATCAAGCTTCTGGGCGCCGAGCGTTGCAGCTCAGCGCACCTATGTGTCACACTGGGCAGGAGTCGATCACTCGAATGACCGCGATGAGGCCGCAAGGGAAGGCGTCCCTCGTCTTGGAGGTCACTGGTGAACGACCCTTTGTGCTGGCCAGGAGCCGGTTTGATGCCCGGTGTCCTGACCGTTCTGTCCTGCCCCCCGCCGCTGTGCCCGCACGTCGAGTTCGCCGTGGCCGCAGCGCTGGGGCTGCCCGCTGCGCTCGAGTGGAGCAACCAGCCGGCGCGGCCCGGGATGGCGTACGCGGCTCTCGAGTGGCGCGCCGAAGCCGGTGCGGCCGGTCGGCTGGCGAGCCGGCTCAAGGCACTCGGGAAGGTCGTCTTCGAAGTCGTCGAGGGGCCGGCGAGCGGCTGCGAGGCCGAGCGCTACTCCTACAGCCCCGACCTGGGACTTTTCCACGGCACCATGGCCGCCAACGGCGACATCGTCGTGAACGAGGGCCGGTTGCGGACGCTGCTCGAGGAGGCTGCCAGCCGCACCGCACTGGTCAACGGCCTGCACGAGATGATCGGCACCGACTGGGACACCGAACTCGAGCCGTTACGCCAGGGAGGGGACGGCGCCCCGGTCACCTGGCTCCGCCAGACCGGCTGACCGTTTCAGCCCCTTTCGCCGCCCCGCCAGGAGCCGAAGCCGTGTCGCCTGGCGCACATTCTTGGTAAGGCGCGAGAAAACGCTTGACCTCAGGCAAGGGAGTCCTCACGATCGCGTCTGTCTCGCCGATGGCGAGGGCATTGCATCCAGCCAGCAGCCGTGAACAGCGGAGTGCCGGCGACAGAAAATGTGACCTCGACGACAGCGGGCACAACTCTCGTCCTCCGGACGTTCGGTTGGGGCGCAAGGATGCTTACAACGAGGAGACCCAGTGGCGACCGATTACGACACGCCGCGCTCGGTAGAGGGCGAGGAAGACCAGGAGCAGAGCCTGGAGGCGCTCAAGGCCAGGCGCGCCGAGGCTGCAGCCGATCTGGGCGACGACGCCGATCCCTTCGAGGCGGAGCTAGACCTTCCCGGAGCTGACCTGTCGGCCGAGGAACTCACCGTTCGGGTGTTGCCGAGGCAGGCCGACGAGTTCACCTGCAAGAGCTGCTTCCTGGTACACCACCGCAGCCAGCTCGCTGACGAAAAGGGCATGGTCTGCACCGATTGTGCGGCATAAGTCCCTGAGCGGCTGTTCGGCTGCCTGACCCCGCGGGGGGCCGGGCAGCCGGCCGGGCTGAGAGGCCGCGAATGAGATATGACGCCCGGCGCGCCGTAGGGCGCCGCAGGACCGGCGGTGACCTACCGTCAATCGGTGCGTTTCACCACCCCCGTTCCCGACCCCGCCCGCGCATGAGCGGGCGCTATGACCATGACGTTCTCGCCGGCGGCCCGCCGCGCATAGCGCGGGTTCCGGAAATCCCGGCCGATCCCGGGCTGGTGGTCGAAGACGCCTCCACCGGCTGGTGCGGGGCCGTGATCGAGGCCGGCAAGGATCTGGTGCTGCTCGAGGACCGCTTCGGCAAGCGCCGGGCGTTCGCCATGGAGCCGGCCGCCTTCCGCGTCGAGGGCAAGCTCTGCACGCTCGTGAAGCCGAAGGCCATCGCCCGCAGCGGCGCCAAGCGCACGGCGTCCGGCTCGGTCGCCCTCCCCTACGCGCCGGCGCGCATCGCCCAGGCAAGCCGGATCCTCGTCGAGGGCCTGCACGACGCTGCCCTCATCGAGCGTGTCTGGGGCGATGACCTGCGCGGCGAAGGCGTCGTGGTGGAGATCCTGCACGGGGTCGACACCCTTCCCGACGCCATTCGGGAGTTCGAGCCCGGACCGGGCCGGCACCTCGGCGTCCTGGTGGACCATCTGGTGCCCGGCAGCAAGGAGGCGCTCATCGCGGCTGCGGCCAGTTCTGACCACGTGCTGGTCACCGGGCATCCATACGTCGATGTCTGGCAGGCCGTGAAGCCGAAAGCCATCGGCATCGCCGGATGGCCGCTGGTCCCGAAGGGCACCGACTGGAAGACCGGCATCTGCCACCAGCTCGGCTGGCCCGATCCGGCCACGGGCTGGCGCACCGTCCTGGCGGCCGTGAACTCGTACGCGGACCTGGAAGTGCCGCTGCTGACCGCGGTGGAGCAGCTGATCGACTTCGTGACGGCGGCCGTCGTCCCCATGGAGGCCTCCGAGGCCGCAGGGGGCTGAGCCAGCGTGATGAGCAGCCCTGTCCCGTTGCTCGATGCGGTCGTCCGCGACGCGCTCGACCCGAGCTACGCCCAAGCGGCAGCACACCCGCACCACCATCCGGCGCCGCGCCGCACGGCTGCCGGGGCGGCGTTGATCGCCGCCGTCGGCGCGCTGATCGGGCTCGCTGTCTTCGCCCAGCACAGCACGGTTCCCGAAGTCAGCTCGGCACGGGCTGCACTGGCGGGCGACGCCACCGAGCGGAGCCGCGAGATCCGGCAACTCGAACAGACGCTCTCCGCCGGAGAGCGCCAGCTGTCGGCTGCCCAGCAGGACCAGCTGCAGTCGACGTCCACCGGTCGGGAGCTGGCCCGCCAGGAGGCGGCGCTGTCAGCCGCCGCCGCCCGCACCCCGGTCTCCGGACCCGGCGTGACCGTGACCGTCACCGACGTGGTCGGCTCTGCTGCCCCTGGTGCGGGAAGCCGCCCTCAAGGGCAGCTGGTCGAGGGCCAGGTGACCGACCGCGACCTGCAGGCCGTGGTCAATGCCTTGTGGGGCGCGGGGGCGCGAGCGATCTCGGTCGGCGGTGTCCGGCTGGGGCCGCAGAGTGCGATCCGGACCGCGGGCCAGACCATCCTGGTGGACTTCAGCCCGTCGCGCAGCCCGTACCTGGTCCGGGCGGTCGGGGGAGCGGCTTTCGCTGCTGCGGCGCAGCACTTGCCTGTCCTGGCCGCGCTGGCGTCCGGTCCGGCCGGAGCCCATCCCGATGTCGCGGTCCGGCCGTCGGATGGGCTGCACCTGCCGGCTGTCACCGCCGCGTCGCCGTCGCTGCGCGCCCGTCCGCTCACCGGGGGAGCCTCATGATCGGCATTGCTGCGCTGGTGGCGGGCCTCGTCGTCGGGCTGATCCTGCAGCCGACGGCGCCGGGCTGGCTCGAGCCGTATCTGCCCATCGCCATCGTCGCGGCCCTGGACGCCGTCTTCGGCGCGGCCCGCGCGGCGCTCGAGGGCATCTTCAGCGATCGGGTCTTCGTCGTGTCGTTCATCTCGAACGTGCTCGTCGCCGCGTTGATCGTCTACCTCGGCAACAAGCTCGGAGTAGGGACGCAGTTGTCGACCGCGGTCGTGGTGGTCCTCGGCATCCGCATCTTCAGCAACGTCGCTGCGATCCGCCGTCACGTCTTCAAGGCCTGACGCGCATGCGTCCGATGGCCCGGGGTGACCGCCGGCTCAGGGTGGTCGGGATGCTGCTGCTTGCGCTCCTCGGCTTCGGGCTCGCTGCCAGCGTGCGCTCCCAGCGCACCGCGTCCGAGCTCGCCACCGCACGGCCGAACGACCTGGTGCGCATCCTCGACGAGCTGGATTCCCGCGCCTCGCTGCTACGCACCCAGATTGCCGACCTGCAGGCCACCCGCTCGCGCCTGTCCGGCAGCGGCGCCGATGCCGCCGCGCTCGCGGAGGCGCGCAAGCGGACGCAGGACCTGGGCATTCTCGCAGGCACGGTGGCAGCGCACGGCCCCGGCATCGAGCTGACCATCTCCGATGCGCAGCGCTCGGTGGGTGCCGAGGTGCTGGTCGACGCCGTCGAGGAGCTCCGTGATGCCGGCGCCGAGACGCTGGAGGTAGCCGGGGTCCGGATGGGCGCCACGTCCTGGATCGAGGACACCAACACCGGCCTGTCGGTGGACGGCCACGTGGCGGCGCCTCCGTATCTGATCCGGGCCATCGGGGATCCCGCCACGATGCAGAAGGCGCTGCAGATCCCCGGCGGCGTCGTCGACACGGTGGACGCCCATCCGGGTGCCGCCGCGGCGGTCAAAACCGTGGCGGATGAGCAGATCCGTTCATTGCGGGCCGCGCCGCCCGCTCGATAGGCTCAGGCGCCCGCCGAACGCCTACCGCGAGGAGATCCGCGAGCCGCATGGCTGACTACCCGCAAGACCTGAAATACACCGTCGAGCACGAGTGGGTAAAGCCGGGCGACCCGAAAGGCGCGGCTGACGAAAGCGTCGTCGTTCGCATCGGCATCACCGGCTACGCGCAAGACGCCCTCGGCGACATCGTCTTCGTCTCGCTCCCGGCCGCCGGCACCCACGTGTCGGCCGGTGACGCCCTCGGCGAAGTGGAGTCGACCAAGAGCGTGTCCGACGTCTACGCCCCGGTGGATGGTGAGATCGTCGCTCGCAACGAGGATCTCGGGAGCACCCCCGAGCTGATCAACTCGGATCCTTACGGTGACGGCTGGCTGGTCGAGATCCGCGTGAGCGACCCAGCCGCCCTGGACGGCCTGCTCGACGCTCAGGGCTACGCCTCGCACGTCGCCGCGCACTAACCTGGGCGGCAGGCCGTCGCGAGGAGTCCCATCCCTGGCGGGGGTCGCATCGTTTGCTCGGATAGCTGGCAAGGCAGCACGGAGGGGAGCCGGGGGTCGTCGTGTTCTGTACTCGTTGCGGGCAGCAGAATCCGCCGGACGCACATTTCTGCGCCCGCTGCGGTCATGAGCTGCTACGCCCGGGCGGGCCGGTCAGCGGCGAGCGCCTGGCCGAGACCACCACGACGCTGAGTCTGGTCAGCGATGCGGCTGAGGCTGCCGACTCCGAGCCGGCCGAGGTCGTCACCGACAGCGAAGCGCGAGCCGCCGTCGAAGCTCTGCCGCTGGGCACCGCCCTGCTCGTCGTGAAGCGCGGCCCGAATGCGGGAAGCCGCTACATGCTCGATCGCGATCTGGTCACTGCCGGGCGCCACCCCGACAGCGACATCTTCCTCGACGACGTGACGGTTTCGCGCCGGCACGCCGAGTTCCGGCGCATCCCCGGCGGCCGCTTCACGGTCGTCGATGTCGGCAGCCTCAACGGCACGTACCTCAAGCGCGGCCGGATCGACTCGGCGATGCCGCTCAGCAGCGGCGACGAGGTGCAGATCGGCAAGTTCCGCCTCACCTTCTTCGCTGCCCCGTCGCGCGCGCAATGACCACCGCATCCTCGCCGTACGAGCCCCCGAGCCGGGCCACCGTGTCGCCGGGATTGCCCCCGCCCGCCCAGCTCGCATTGGCCGAGGATCTGGCGCCCGCCCGTGGCGGCGCGGACATGACGATCGGCGATGTCCTGACCGCGCTTGCCCAGGACTTTCCCGAGCTCACGATCAGCAAGATCCGTTATTACGAGCGGCAGGGGCTGCTGCGGCCCGCGCGCAGCGCGGCGGGGTATCGCAAGTTCTCGGCCGCCGACGTCTCCCGCTTGCACTACATCCTCACCGCAGCCCGCGACCAGTACCTGCCGTTGAAGGTCATCAAGGAGCGCCTCGAAGCCGCGGACACTGCCCCCGAGGCCGCGTTGCCGGCGTTCGAGGTTTCCGCTGATGTGGTGCTTCCGCAGATCCCAGCCGCCGCGCCCACCTCGGCCGGGCTCGGCGTCGGTCCCGAGCTCTTTCAGCTGGATGCGAGCGACGAGCGCCTCACCCGCCGCGAACTGATGCGCGACAGCGGGCTCACCAGCGAGGAGCTGACCGAGCTGGAGACGTACGGACTGATCGCCCCTCGCGGGTCGAGCACGACGTATGAGGCCGAGGCGCTGGTGATCGCCCGCATCGTCGCCGAATTGCGCGACTACGGCTTCCAGGCCCGTCACCTGCGCCCGGTCAAGGCCGCGGTCGATCGCGAGGTCGGGCTCATCGAGCAGGTGCTTGCCCCCCTCCTACGCCAGAATTCGCGGGACGGTCGGGTGCAGGCCGAGGCGCGGGCGCGCGGGTACGCCGCCCTGTCCGTGCGCCTGCACGTGGCCCTGCTCGAGGCAGCGCTGCGAGCGGCCCTGCACTGACCCGCTTCCGCCGGCCCGCGTCACCCGCGGAAAACGCGGGAGCAACGCCGGTGCGCCACGGGCACGAAACGGCGGGCCCTAGAGTTGCCCAGGAGTTAGGCTCGACTCATACGAGAGGAGGTGTCGCCGTGCACCGGCTCGACATCGTGGGTGTACGAGTTGAGCTTCCCTCCAAGCAGCCGATCGTTCTGCTCCGCGAGGTAGGCGGCGAGCGTTACCTACCGATCTGGATCGGCGCTGTCGAGGCCACGGCGATCGCGTTCGCCCAGGAGGGCATCGTCACCGCCCGGCCGCTGACCCATGACCTGATGCGCGACACGCTGCGCGCGCTCGGCACCGAGCTGTCCCAAGTGACGATCAACGACCTGCAGAACGGTGTCTTTTTCGCCACGCTCCACTTCGGCAACGGTGTCGAGGTCTCGGCGCGCCCTTCCGACGCGATCGCGCTCGCGATGCGCATGGAGGTCCCGGTCTACGGCTCCGATGCCGTCCTCGACGAGGCGGGCATCTCCGTCCCCGATGACGCGCCGGCCGACGACGACGGTGAGGTCGAGCGCTTCCGTGAGTTCCTCGACCAGATCTCTCCGGAGGATTTCAACACCGGCTCGTAAGCGGCGAAACGGGCAGGTTGACACCGGCGACACACCATCGGGCATGCTTGATCGAGGAACCCCCGCCTCGTACGGTCAATGTCCCGGTTACGAGCGAGGGACACCGACCGTGTTCCGCAGCCTCGGGCGCCGTGGCGATATGCGGGCAAGATGGACGGCCGCGGCCAGGAAGGCGGGAGACGCGATGCGCACCAGCGTGATCGGCCTGGCAGCCCGTCCAGGTGTAGCGCGATGACGAGTCGCGGTCCGCTCAGTGAGCAGCCCGGCCTCTTCGAGACCGACGATCCCGCTGCCGACGACGAGGTCGGCTACCTCGGTAAAACCGCGATGGACGCTGCCGAGATCACCTACCGGCAGCTCGACTACTGGGCCCGTACCGGGCTCGTGGTGCCGAGCGTCCGCCCGGCGAAGGGATCCGGGTCGCAGCGGCTCTACAGCTTCCGCGACATCCTGGTCCTCAAGATGGTGAAGCGGCTGCTCGATCTCGGGATTTCGCTGCAGAACGTCAAGGCCGCCATCAACCACCTGCGCCAGATGGGCGTCGAAGACCTCTCCACCGTCACGCTGATCAGTGATGGCGCGTCGGTCTACGAGATCACCTCGACCGACGAGCTGGTCGATCTGCTCGCCGGTGGCCAGGGCGTCTTCGCGATCGCCGTCGGCAAGGTGGCGTCCGAGACCCGTGGGCAGCTGGCCACCCTGCCCTCCGAGCGAGTCGTGCACGAGAGCGACGAGCTGGCCCAGCGCCGTCGCAAGAAGGCCGTGAGCTAGTCCGAGAAGCCGGCGAAATCAGGCGGCGTTAACGCCATTGCGGGCGCGTTGCTCGGGCATGCAGCCGGAATTCGGCGAACCCGGCGTGCAGCCCTCTTTGGCGCGGTGAGGAGCGACCACTGAACAGTCCGGCAGCAGGCCGCCGGTGTCCTCAAAGACGATCAGGCCGTTGCACAACAGGCTCCATCCCTGCTCCGGATGACCGGAAACCACTCGGGCGGCTTCGCGGTCAGCGGCTTGGGCTGATGGGCACTCGGGCGTGTGCGGGCACATCGGCGTGCTTCCTGGTTGGGCGGTGAGTAGTTGGTTCGCGTCCTGAACCAATGGTGCATCAGGGCCGGGCTCTATCGGCCCCATTCGCGCATTGAAAACGCTTCGTGTTGCTGAATCGTTGCATTTATATGTTCGGGCATACCGATTCTTGGTCGCTTTCAACTTGTGCCCGGTTTGGCGTCAAATTTCAGGTGCGGCCGGCGTCTTCCTGCGCCTCGCCCATCTCCGGCGCGTAGGGGAGCCAGTCCGCGAGCTCGACCGGCCACCCGTCGGCGGTGAGGGCGCTCACGACCGACGGATCGTCGTCGATGACGATCGCGACCGACCGGCCGGAGGCGATCCGGCGCAGCTCCCCCCGCTTCACGATCCTCGCCGGACGGCGGTCGTGACCGCGGCGCATGATCAACCGGCCGCTCGGCAGTTCGTGACGGGCAAACCAGGCGAGCGTGGTCTCGCGCAGGTGCTCGGGTCGGCCGGTGAGCCAGACGATGTCGTGGTCGGCGGCGAGGGCAAGCACCCGCGTGATTCCGGCGGGGAGCGGCGGGTCGTCGGCTGCTGCGGCGAAGAACGCGTCCCAGTCGCGGGGCCGGCGCTCGAGGTGCCCAACCCGGTGCCGGACATCGGCCACCACGCCGTCGACATCGATCACGGCGACAGGCCGACTACCGCCAGGTTGCTTCGGTCCCGCTGAGTCGGGCATCCGCAAACGGTACGGTGACGGTGCTATGGAGGACGGCGACACGACCGCAAATCCCATCGACCTGCCGCTCGTTCTGCTCTCACACCGGGGCCCGGTGACATTCGGCCGCGAGGGCGAGCGGCGCACCACGAGCAAGGGCAGCGGGGGCCTGGTGACGGCTCTGCTCGGGCTTGCCGAGCACCTCTCGGACGCTGTCTGGGTTTGCGCTGCCGCCAGTGACGAAGATGCCGCGGTCTCCCGCCAGGCGGACGACGGTGACGTCGACGTCGTCACGTCACCGATCCCGCATCTGGCCACCGACCGCGTCAACGGCATGCCGAACCGGAACGGCGACGGGCCGGCCGAGGAGCCGGAAGGTCCGGTCATCACCGTGCGCATGGTCGAGGTCGATCCGACCGCGCACGAGCGCTTCTACACGGTGGTGTCCAACCCCATCCTCTGGTTCATCCAGCACGGCCTGTACGGGCTCACGTTCTCCCCGGTGCTCACCGAGAACGAGCGCATCGCGTTCGAAGAGGGTTACGCGGCCGTCAACAGGATCTTCGCCGACGCCGTGGCCGACGAGGTTCTCGCCCGCGGCGGCCGCGCCCTGGTGATGATCCAGGACTACCACTTCTACCTGGTCGCCGAGCGCGTCCGGGAGCGCTGCCCCGACGCCATGCTCAGCCACTTCATCCACATTCCGTGGCCCGGACCGGACGCTTGGCGCATCCTTCCGCCCGACATGCGGGAACGGCTGCTGCGTGGCCTGCTCGGCAGCGACGTCGTGGCGTTCCACACCAAGCGCTACGCCCGCAACTTCGTCACCTGCTGTGAGGAACTGCTCGGCCTGACCGTCGACCGGGACGAGCTCACGATCGAGGTCGACGGGCGCAAGGTGCTGGCTCGCCACTATCCGATCTCCGTGGATCCGAAGGCGCTCGACGACGTTCTCGCCACCGAGGAGGTCCAGGCGCATGCGGCGGCCCTGACCGAGGCGTTCCTCGATCCGTTGCCGTCCTTCGGCGACGACGAACCCGTCGAGCATCCGCCGCGCAAGCTGATCCTGCGCGTCGACCGCACCGACCCGAGCAAGAACGTCGTGCGCGGCTTCCTGGCCTTCGGGCTGCTGCTCGACCAGCATCCCGAGCTCGCCGGCCAGGTCAGCTTCCTCGCGCTGCTGCAGCCGAGCCGCACCGATGTCGCGGAGTACGGCGACTACATCTCGACCATCGGGGCGGTCGTCGCCGAGGTCAACGCGCGGCACACCGCCTCCGGCCGGCAGCCGATCGACCTGCGGCTGGTGGAGGATTTCGCCGCTCGCCGTGGGCGCGTACTCGATCTGCGACGTGATCATGGTCAACGCGCTTGCCGACGGGATGAACCTGGTGGCCAAGGAGGTCGCGGTCGTCAACCGGCGCAACGGAGTGCTGGCGCTCTCGGAGAATGCCGGCGCCTTCGAGGAACTGGGCGAGTTCGCCGTCCCGCTCTATCCGTTCGACGTGCAGCAGATGGCCGACGCACTCTACGAGGCGCTCACGATGCCCGGAGCCCAGCGTGCTCGGCTGCTGGCCGGTGCGGCCGAGCAGGTGCGCAGTCACGACGTCGGCTCCTGGCTACAGGCCCAGCTGTGCGATCTCGGGGTGCTCGATCGCACGTTGCACGGCAGCGCCGCATCCGGCGAGCGGTAATCTCAAACCCCGGCTATTGCCGAGCATCACCGACGATTGGGAGGGCTTTCAGTGGCAAGCTCCAGCGGTCACGTCAAGGCGTCGCCGGGTGCGTGGCTCTCGGTGACGCTCGTAGTGATCGCCTTCACCGCCGGCACGTTCGCGCTGATCTCGCATCTCATCGTGCTGTGGATCATCGCCGGGGTGGCGATGGTCGCTGGCATCGCCGGGGCTTTCGCGTCCAAGCTGATGGAGCAGGCTTACTGACCCTTGCGGCGGCGGAAGCGCCCTTGTTTCGCGGGCGGCTGCTGGGGCGGGGGAGCCCACGGATACGGCTGGCCCGGCTGCTGGTAGTTCGGGTAGCCCGGCGGAGGGCTGGCGGGCGGCGGAGTCTGCGGATACTGGTTGTGCTGGTTGTGCTGGTTGTTTTGCGGGCTGAAGACGGGCGCCGGCTGCGGCCCTGAAGGATGCTGCGGCAGCGGGTACTGCTGCTGTGCAGGCGGCGGGGTCACCGCGGTCTGCGGCTGCTGCCAGTTCGGGGGTGCCGCCGGGGGTGCCGGGGTCGACCCCAGCGCCTGGTGGCGGAAGGCCGGGGCGTTGACTGCGCCTGAGCGGCCCGGAAGCAGGTAGTCGAGCAGGTCGGGTGCTGCGGGGCGGCTCCGCGGGTCCTTGCGGAAGGCCGCGGCCAGCAGCGGGCGAAGCCTCGGCTCGATGAGCGGGTTCGACAGGTCCGGATCGTTGACCACGACGCGGTAGAGCACGGCGGCCGGGGTTCCCTCGCCGAACGGCGCCAGCCCGGTGGCGGCGAAGTAGATCACCGACGCCCAGCAGAAGATGTCGGTGAGCGGGAGCACCTTCTCACCGTTGACCTGCTCGGGCGCCATCCAGCCGGTGGTGCCGACGATCAGGCCGGTGCGGGTCAGCGAGGCTCCGTCGGCGGCCGAGGCGATCCCGAAGTCGATGACCTTCAGGCCCCGGGGCGCGCAGAGCACGTTGGCCGGCTTCAGGTCACGGTGGACGAGGCCCACGGAGTGGATCGACAGCAGCGCTTGGGCAAGACCGGCGGCGAAGGCGTGCTGGCGCCGGCCGTCGAGCGGCCCGTACTTCGCCACGAGGGTGGCCAGGTCCGGCCCGCGCACGTACTCGCTCACCATGTACGGGGTCTCGGCCTCGGGATCGGCATCGAGCACCTGGACGACGCACGCGCCCGAGACCCGCCGCGCGGCCGTCACCTCGCGCCGGAAGCGCGCCCGGAAGCCGTCGTCATCAGCCAGTTCGCCGCGCACAACCTTGACGGCTACCTGCTGGCGCGGCTCTCCGGGCGTGCCGTCCGGCGACTCGGCCAGATAGACGACGCCCATGCCGCCTGCCCCGAGACGTCCGAGCAGCCGGTAACCGGCGACCTCCTCAGGGTCGTCGGGGCGTAGCGGGGTGAGTGCCACAGGTCAATACTGACAGGTCAAGCGCGGGTTCTCACTATTTGTGGCGGACCCGCGCCGACGATCTGCTACGCGGGGCCCGGCGGTCGATACCGTGAGACCGCCATGTCGCGCAAGAAGCTCGAACGTCAGCTCAATCTGGCGATCTGCCTGATGGCGACCACCCGGCACCTGTCGGTCGACGAGATCGCCGATCTCGTGCCCGGTTACGTCCGCGATGGCACGCCGGAGGGAGAGGCGGCTTTCCGGCGCATGTTCGAGCGTGACAAGGCGGAGCTGCGCGAGCTGGGCATCCCGGTGGAGACCGGAGGAGTCACCGGCTGGGACGACGACATCGGCTACCGGATCCAGCGCAGCGACTACGCCCTTCCGGACCTGCATCTGACGCCGGAGGAGGCCGCCGCGCTCGGGCTCGCCGCCCGGCTGTGGAGCAGCGCGGCGCTTGCCGAGCCCAGTGCCAGCGCCATGCGCAAGCTGCGAGCCGCGGGGATGGATCCGTTGCCGCCACCCGCCGGCCTCGAGCCGCGCGTCGAGGCGACCGAGGCGGCTTTCGGGCCGTGCCTCGCGGCCGTCCGGGAGCGGCGCGAGCTCCTCTTCAGCTACCGCCGGCCAGGCCAGCCGCAGGCCGCGGAGCGCCGGGTGCACCCGTGGGGTGTCGTTTCCTGGCGGGGACGCTGGTATCTCGTCGGGCATGACCTGGATCGCGGGCAGAGCCGCGTCTTCCGGCTCTCGCGGATGGAGGCCGGGGTGCGGTCGGTGGGCCCGGCCGGGGTGGTGGCCGTGCCCGCCGACCTCGATCTGCGCGCCGCCGTCGAGGCGGCCGAGCCGGGGGAGCCGGCGACCACGGCCGTCGTCCGGGTGCGTCCCGGCGCTGCACTCGCGCTGCGCCAGGGTGCCGAGCCGGGCGCCCAACCGGACACGATCGTGCTGAGCGACCGCGATCTGGGCCGGATCGCCGACCGAGTGGTCGAGTTCGGCGCCGACGCGCAGCCGGTCGACTCTCCCGAGCTCGCTGCCGAGCTGCGCCGCCGGCTGCTCGGGGCCCTCGCGGCGCACGCTGATCCGCCTGTTCAGCCGGCCGGCCAAGGGGAGGGTCGGGCATGACCGGGGCGGCCGACCGGCTCCCGCGGCTCCTGGCGCTGGTGCCCTACCTGCGTACCCACCCGGGGGCCGAGCTGGGCGAGGTCGCCGCGGTGTTCGGGGTCGACGTGCGCCAACTCAACGACGATCTCAACCTGCTGTGGGTCTGCGGCTTGCCCGGAGGCGGCCCCGGCGACCTGATCGACTTCGCCTTCGAGGGCGACACCGTCACGGTGGTCGAAGCGCAGACGCTGGACCGGCCGCTCAAGCTCACTGCGGACGAGGCGCTTGCGCTGCGCGTCGCGGCCCGGGCCCTCGCTGACGTTCCGGGCCTGGCCGAGCGGGACGCGCTGGAGAGCGCGCAGGCCAAGCTGGCCATTGCGAGTGGGGCCGTGCCGGAATCCATCGCGGCCGAACCGGTCATGCAGGTGGCACTCGAGCCCGAGGACGAGGCGCTCGCCACGGTGCGCCGGGCGCTCGACGAGGGTCGCCAGATCGAGCTGCGCTACCTGGTCGCGTCCCGTGACGAGGTCACCGAGCGCACCGTCGAGCCGATGCGGCTGGTCAGCGTCGACGGCCGCTGGTACCTCGAAGGCTGGTGCCACCTCGCCGAAGGCGTCCGGCTCTTCCGGCTCGACCGCATGGTCGACGCAGGTCTCGGGGCGCCGGCAGAGCCCCTGCCATCCGAAGCCGTTCCGCGCGATCTGGCCGAGGGCTTGTTCCGGCCCCGCGAAGAGGACCTCACGGTGGTGCTGGAGCTCGAACCCGCAGCTCGGTGGGTCGCCGACTACTACGCGGTGGAGCAGGCCACCGAGCTCGGCCCGGCGAGTCGTGACGCAACCGGCGACGGCCCGGGCCCGCTTCGGGTGGAGCTGCGGACCCCGGACCCTGCATGGGTGATTCGTCTGGCGCTGCGGCTCGGGGGCCAGGGTCGGGTCATTTCGCCTCCCGAGGTCGTCGCCGCCGTACGCGAGCAGGCCCTGGCCGCCCTCGCCGTGCTCGGCGACTGATCCCCCCGGCGTGGTTCGCCGCGGCGGCCCCGGGACAAAGGTCACCCGGACGGGCTAACCCCGGCCCGTTGGACAACCTTCGCGATTCACCTCGTGGTTTCGACTTCGGTGCCGAAGAGACATCGGGGCGGATAGCCGTTTCAGGCCGAACGCCCCGGCTGGTCAAGGCCAAATGATGGCTCGCAACTAGTCCCAACGGGCTATACGGATCGATGTGATAACGGCCGAAGGGAAAGTGTCGCCGAAACCGGCGAACGACCTTCAGGGAGGGGTGGCGTTAGTGACCACGATCAAGGCGTCATGCCCTTCGTGCGGCGAGGTGGAGATGACCTCCAAGGACGTCTCGCTGATGGTCTGCAGCCACCCTCCGCTCTCGTACTACGCGTTCGCGTGCCCCTCGTGCCGGGAAGAGGTCCGCAAGCCGGCCGACGATCACGTCATCTCGCTGCTGATGTCCGGCGGCGTGCGCGCCCAGGTCTGGGAGCTTCCCGCTGAGGCCCTCGAGCCCAAGGTCGGGCCGGTGCTCGACTACGACGACCTGCTCGACTTCGCGCTGCAGCTGAACGACGACGACTTCCTCGTGGCCCGCATCGGCGGACAGCCCACCCGCTAGCAGATCGTGACTACTCTGAGCGCGTGTGGCTCGCCATCACGCTCGGCATCGTCGGACTGGGACTGGTGCTTTTGGTGATCGCCGGACTGTCGGCGTGGCGCCGCTTCGGCAAGATGCGCCGGGCCGGAGGCCGGTTCGGGGAACGGGTTGGTGCCGTTGCTGACGCGGCCGGACGGCTGGGCGAGGGATTACAGCATCATTAACGTTCGAAGGTGAATCCCAGAGCGGCGGGGACTGGCCGCGTACGATTGACCATGCTGGCTGAGCTGCCTGGCGAGCCTTAACGAGCGGGAGGCGCTGACATGGGTGAGCTTCGCCCCTGGCACATCATTCTCATCGTGGTTGCGTTCTTCGTGCTGTTCGGCTACAAGAAGCTGCCTGATGCCACCCGCTCCCTCGGCCGCTCGCTTCGCATCCTCAAGACCGAGGTCAAGAGCCTGCACGACGACGACGAGCCCGAGGCCCCCATGGCCGCGGCCGAGCAGCCGGGCAGTCCACGTGCGGTCGAGGCGCCGCGCGCTGCCGTCCCGGAAGCGAGCTCGCCGCAGATCCCCCCCGTTCCGGCCGGCACCCCCAAGACCCCGGCCTCTGACGCCGATCACCGCTGAGCCCCTCAAGCTCCCGGCTGCGAATGGCCGGTAAGGCAGCCACACTCATCGGCCGGAGGGTCTCCGGCACCACGCGACGGGCGCGCACCGTCGAAGACAGCCGGATGACGCTGATCGAGCACATCCGCGAGCTGCGCCGCCGCCTGTTCATCGCCCTGCTCGGGGTGCTGATCGTCACGATCGTCATCGCCGTCTGGGCGTATCACCCGATCTTCAACTTCCTGCGCCACCCCTATTGCGAGCTGCCACCCGCCCGCAGGGCCGGCGGCAAGAGCTGCGACCTGATCTTCACCCATCCGACCGACGCCTTCTTCGTCCGACTTCGGGTCTCGCTGATCTGCGGCGTGCTGTTCTCCGCGCCGATCTGGCTCTACGAACTCTGGGCGTTCATCACCCCGGGCCTGCACCGCCACGAGCGGCGCTGGACGCTGGCGTTCCTCACGACCGCGACCGTGCTCTTCGCCGCGGGCTCGACCCTCGCGTATCTCTTCCTGAAGACCGCCCTGAACTTCCTGCTCGGCTTCGGTGGAAGCGGCATCAAGTCACTGCTGACCGTGACCGACTACCTGAGCTTCGTCACCCACCTGCTGATCGTGTTCGGCGCGTCGTTCCTCTTCCCGCTGGTGATCATCCTGCTCAACGCCGCGGGCGTGGTGTCGGCGAAGCGGCTCGCGCACTTTCGCCGGATCGAGATCTTCCTGGTCTTCGTGTTCGCGGGTTTCGTGACCCCGTCGGGTGATCCGTTCACCATGCCCGCCCTCGCCTTCGCGCTCTGCCTGCTCTACGAGGCGGCAATCCTGTTCGCCAAGTGGAACGATCGTCGGCGCGCCCGGCGCGCCCGGGACGCGGAGTTCGCCGGCCTGTCCGACACCGAAGCGTCACCCGCGCCGACTGCCCCGGGGGCGGAGCCGCTCAGCGAGATCGCGCCGCCGAGCCCCGTCGAGCCGCCGCGCGCGTCGATCGGATCCAGCTCGGCGGCGGACGACATCACCTGAGCTGCGACCAGGGCATACGGAGCAGATCGCGACTGGGCTGAGCGCAGCGAAGCCGAGCGCGGGTCTGCGACCAGGGCATACGGACATAACCTGGAGTGGTGAGCGCTGCGGGAGGTGTCGCAGCCGAGGTCGCAGCGTTCGGGCATACCTATCCATTCGGCCTTGATCCCTTCCAGCAGCGGGCCTGCCTTGCGCTCGCCGAGGGTCGCAGCGTGCTCCTCGCCGCGCCGACCGGGGCGGGCAAGACGGTGGTCGGCGAGTTTGCCGCAGATCGCGCGTTACGCAGCGGTGGCAAGTGCTTCTACACGACGCCGATCAAGGCGTTGTCGAACCAGAAGTACGCCGAGCTTTCCGCCCGCTACGGCGCCGCCCAGGTGGGCCTGCTGACCGGTGACACCGCCCGCAACGGTGATGCGCCGATCGTCGTCATGACGACCGAGGTGCTGCGCAACATGCTGTACGCCGGCTCATCCGCGCTGCGCGGCTTGAGCCACGTCGTCATGGACGAGGTGCACTATCTGGCCGACCGGTTCCGCGGCGGGGTCTGGGAAGAGGTCATCCTGGCGCTGCCGGAGCCGGTCCGGCTGGTGTCGCTGTCGGCGACGGTGAGCAACGCCGAGGAGTTCGGTGAGTGGCTGGAGACGGTCCGCGGCGACACGGCCGTCATCGTCGAAGAGCACCGCCCGGTTCCGCTGTGGCAGTCGGTGCTGGTCGGGCGCCGGCTCTACGACCTGTTCGCCGATTCGGGGCAGTCCGGCGGCGCCGAGGTGAACCGAGAACTCATGCGGTTGCGCGCGGAGCAGTCGCGGGCGGATCACTCGCGTACCGGGCCGGGCACGCGGGCGCGCCCGAGCCGCAGCACCGGCCCGCGCGGCACCCGTCGCCTCGACTCACCCCGCCCCCGCCGGATCTGGGTGCCCTCGCGTCCCGACGTCATCGAGATCCTCGACCGTGAGGGGCTGCTGCCGGCGATCACGTTCATCTTCAGCCGCGCGGGCTGCGACGCGGCCGTCGAGCAGTGCCTGCGGGCCGGCTTGCGGCTCGCCGCGCCCGATGAGCAGGCCCGGATCCGCGCTCATGCCCGCGAGCGCACGGCGGATCTTTCCGATTCCGACCTTCGGGTGCTGGGCTACTGGGAATGGCTCGACGGGCTCGAGCGCGGGATCGCCGCCCACCACGCCGGGCTGCTTCCCCGGTTCAAGGAGATCACCGAGGAGCTCTTCGCCGAAGGGCTGGTGAAGGCTGTCTTCGCGACGGAGACGCTCGCGCTGGGCATCAACATGCCCGCCCGGTCCGTCGTGCTGGAACGGCTCGTGAAGTACAACGGCGAGACCCACGTCGAGTTGACGGCAGGGGAGTACACCCAGCTGACCGGCCGCGCCGGGCGCCGCGGGATCGACGTCGAAGGGCACGCGGTGGTGCTCTGGACGGCCGGCTTCGACCCGGAGCAGGTCGCCGGGCTGGCCTCGACCCGGACGTATCCGCTGCGCTCGTCGTTCCGGCCGTCGTACAACATGGCGGTCAACCTCGTGGCGACGATGGGCCGGGAGAACGCCCGGGTGCTGCTCGAGTCGTCGTTCGCCCAGTTCCAGGCCGACCGGGCAGTGGTGGGCCTGGCGCGGCAGGTGCACCGGCACGAAGAGGCGATCGCGGGTTACGAGGAAGCGATGCACTGCGATCTCGGCTCGGCACCGGAGTACGCGCAGCTGCGACGCCGGCTGTCGCGGCGCGAGGCCGAGCTGTCCCGGGAGCGCTCCGCCCAGCGCCGGTTGCGTGCCGACGAGTCGTTGCGCCGGCTGCGCGCCGGTGACGTCATCCGGGTTCCCGCGGGGCGGCGGGCCGGGCTGGCGGTGGTGCTGTCGGACGGCGCGGCGGTGGCCGACACCGGACGGCTGGTGGTGCTCACCGCTGACCGGCAGGTCAAGCGGCTGTCGACGGTCGACTTTCCGACCCCGGTCGAGGCGCTCGGCAAGGTCCGGATCGGGCGCAGCTTCAACCCGCGCTCCCCGCAGTCGCGCCGCGATCTCGCGTCATCGCTGCGTGAGCTGGGCCTGGGCCACGAGGGCGAGCGGCGGCACCGGCTGGGTGCTGACGAGCCCGCCGCTCCCGACGACGAGATCGCCCGGCTGCGCCGCGAACTGCGTGAGCATCCGGTGCACGGCTGCCCCGAGCGCGAGCAGCACATGCGCTGGGCCGAGCGGGCCGACCGGGCGCGCCGCGAGAACGCGGGCCGCAAGCAGCGCGTCGAGGGGCGCACGAACACCATCGCCCGCACCTTCGACCGGGTGTGCCGGTTGCTCGAGGAGACCGGCTACCTCACCGCAGAGGTGGACGCCCCGCAGGTGACTGCCGACGGGCGGCGGCTCGCCCGGCTGTACGGCGAGGCCGACCTGCTGATCGCCGAGTGCCTGCGACAGGGAACGTGGGCGGAGCTGACCCCGCCCGGGCTCGCGGCCGTCGCCTCGGCCCTCGTCTACGAGTCGCGTCCGGATGACCATCGGGTGCCCGTGATTCCCGGGGGCCCGGAGGTGCGGGAGGCGCTGGACGCGACGACGGCGCTGCGCCGCGATCTCAAGGAGATCGAAGCCGCTCACCGGCTGGACCAGCTGCCGGCGCTGGATGGGGGATTCGCCTGGGCGGCCTTTCAGTACGCCTCCGGCGCAGCGCTGGAGCGGGTGCTGTCGGGGCCGGGTGTGAGCTCGGCACGGGGGAGCGATCAGGGACGCGAGATCGCCGCGGGCGACTTCGTGCGGTGGACCCGCCAGCTCGTCGACCTGCTCGGTCAGGTAGCCGACGTCGCCGATGATCCGGTACGCAGCGTTGCCCGGCGCGCGGTCGACGGTCTGCGCCGCGGCGTGGTCGCCGTCGACGCGCAAGACGCCTGACGGCGGCTGCGCTCGCTCTCACGCCGGACGATCCACGCGGCGACCGCGTCGGCCCACTCCAGGTCGTCGAGCGTGGCGCGGTCGCGGCGCTCGACCTCCAGCACCGCCGCCACCAGGTCAGCGGAAAGCAGCACCACCCGGCGCAGCGGCGACGGCAGCGGACCGTCTTGCGCGCCGCAGCTGCACCGTTGCCGGCGGACTCTGGAGGGCAGCGTCAGCAGGCTCATGGGATCCAGGGTCGGCTCCGCCGTGGCCGCGAACAAGTCTTGAATCTGGGGCGCGAGTGGGGATCGGGCGCGTCCCACAGCCGCACCGCCGTCGTCACCAGCTTGTCCCCAGGGTTGTCCACCGACTCGTCCACAGGGATGCCGGCCGGGCGGCAAGCAGGCGGGTCAGCGGTCGGGGGACGCCCAGGGGTCGGGGGCGAGGGGAGCCTCGTGTTTTACCGGGGCGCTGGCGTCCCAGACGCGGCGCCAGCGGGCCATCTCGGGAGCGGCGGCCGGCGGGGTGCTGATCGACTCCCACCAGGTGCTCGCTTCCTCGGCCACCAGCTGGCTGACCGAGGCGCGGATGCGGTCGGTCAGATGCTTGGCGTTCTCGTCAGCCCGCAGGCGCAGCGGGGCGCCGAAGCGGACGCTGACCGGCGGGCGACCGGCCACCGGCCAGCCCCGGCCGCGGGGCATCGCCGAATACGCGCCGCGCAAGCCGATCGGAACGACCGGGACACCCGCCGACATGGCGAGGCGGGCGGTGCCGCTCTTGAACGAGCCGAGCTGCCCGTCCGGCGCGCGGGTGCCCTCCGGGAAGATCAGCAGGTTCCAGCCCGCGTCGAGCAGCTCCCGGGGCGTCGAGGAGGAAGAGGCGGTGGTGGCCCGCCGGTCCAGCGGCACGGTGCCGAACGCGAGCGCCGTGCCGACGGCACGCCACCACGCGTCGAAGAAGTAGTCGGCGGCGGCCGTCACGAGGGTGCGCCGGCGCCAGTGCGGCGGCAGCGAGCACAGGATAAGCGGCGCGTCGAGATGCGAGCTGTGGTTGGCGGTGAAGATCACCGGGCCCTCGGCGCCGACGAGGTTGTCCACGCCGCGCACTTGCGGCCTGACCTCGGACCAGACGAGCGGCTTGAGCCCGGCCGCTTGCACCGCCGCCCGGACCCCCACCGCCAGCGGGGTGCGGGCCCAGGCGGTGGACCACTCCGTCGGCGGGTCTGCGGGTGGGCGGTGCTCTTCCGCCGACGCCGGCACCAACGGCCGGGCGCCCCAGCGAAAACCGCGGGCTACGTCGCGCAGCTTGGCCTGGCCGGCTGATCCCACAGCCATCAGCGCACGTCCGCGAGGATGTGCGGCGGGGCATGCAGGTAGCTGATCGACGGGCTGGACCCGACCGCGCCGTGCACCATCTCGAGCGCGTCGGGCAACGTCGTGGCAGCGCGAAACCCCATACGTTCCACGGCTTTTCGGTCTGCCCCGACCCAGACGACGTTCCGCGAGTCGCCGAGGTGGTCGAGGGCGTGGGCGCCCCAGTACCACATGTAGAACGGGTGGACGCCGTGATAGGCGTGCGAGGTGCGGTACAGGTGGATGTACCAGGGGTCGGTGGCGTACGCCTTCTCGAACTTCGCCTCGATGGTGGCCGGATCGGTCGACTCGACGAGCACCTCTTCGAAGAAGTCGACGTAGCTCGGGTGGTGCAGCTGGCTGAACTCGTAAGGCACCGGGTGGTAGATGATGAGCGCCCCACCCGGACGCACCAGCGGCATGCCCCGGTACATGTTGAAGAAGTAGCCGAGCCCGAGGCACATCGCGAGGATCGGGTTCATCACCGAGTTCACGTTGTACGGGCCGACGAACGGCAGCCCCAGAACGAGCACGTCCGACTGTCCGGACACCTCGACCAGTTGCTGGCGATGCACCGACTCGAGCGTGCGCTTGTGGACGGCCTCGACCTCGCCGGCCTGCACGCTCGTCAGCTCATACCCGGCTTCCATCTTCTGGAAGGAGCGCCGCCGCATCCGGGGCGGGACCTTGTCCAGCCCACGCACCGCGCCGAACGCCATCGCCTGGTCGCGGGCCGACCACTCCCATTCACGCTTGGTCAAAAAGCCCATGGATGTTGGGAAAGCCTGGTTGTTGAGCGTCGTCTCGATCTGGAAGATCGAAAGGGACTTGGCGAGCAGCCGGCCCATCCGCCAGGCCGAGGAATGCAGCGCCGACTTCTCCGGATCCATGAAGGAGCGGGAGTGCACCATCGTGTGGCTGTTGTGGTGGTGGCGCAGCGACTTGTACGACGCGAGCCCCACCGGCACCGACTTGTGGCCGCCGTCCATCGCGACGAGGTTGACGTTGACGTAGACCAGGAGGTCGCTTTCGGCGGCCCGCCTGTTGATCTCGACGTCCTCGCCGGCGTCGGTCAGCCCGACGTGCAGCAGGTTGTCGGGGTCCTCGGCGTCATGGTTGGTGAGCCGGTCGGGCCAGAACGAAAGGAAGACACGCTCGCCGACGGCGCGGCGGATCTCGGCTGCCGTCATCCGGCGGTGCAGCGCGTTGGCGACGATGAGCTCGACATCGTCGACGCCGGCTTCGGCGGCGCGGGTCAGGACGGCTTCGATGATGCGCTGGCGGATGTCGGGCAGCCGCATCGGCGGCAGCGGAAGGCTGATGTCGTCGAAGGCGATCGTGAGCTTCATGCCCGGGCGCAAGAGCTCGCGCAGCGGCGGCGAATCGATCGGGGAGTCGAGCGCGGCGTCGATGGCGGCGGCGGGGTCGTCCATCCCCGGCAGGGTCTCCGGCGGATAGATGACGCGGGTGCCGAGCGGGAACCGCTCGAGCCGCAGCGTCTCGCCGGAGTGCACGAGCAGCGGCGGGGTTCGTTCGTCGACCTCGAGAACGAAGCCGGGACGGGTCACGAGCGGGTCCTTCCGGTGCTGGCTGTGGTGCTGCTATGAGCGTGGTTGCCGGGGATTTCGAAGACGACGCGTCCGGTCCCCAGCCGGCCCGCGGAGAGCGCATGGTCGAGCGCGTCGCGCCAGCGTTCGAGCGGGTAGCGCCCGCCGACGAGGCCGTCGAGCACCGGGCTGGCAGCCGCCAGCTCGATCGCCGCGGTCATGTCGACGGGATCGGCCGCATACGCACCGATGAGCGAGAGCTCGCGGAACCAGAGCGCGGTGAGGTCGGGTGAACTCGTCGGCAGGCCGCTCAGCACCACCCGGCCACCCGCCCGGGTCACCCGTAGCGCCGCATCGAGTCCTGACCCGGAGCACTCGAGCGTGACGTCGACCCCGCCGAGGAGGTAGGGCGAGCCGTGCTCGGGGTCGAGCCGGAGCGCGCGGGTGGCCCGGCGGACGCCACCGACGAGGTCGCTGGGCGCGATCACCTGAGTGGCGCCGTACTCGGCGGCGAGCGCGCGCTGCTTCGGGTGCTTGGCGGCGACCAGGATCTCACCGGCGGAGGTGAAAGCGCGCAGTGCCAGCAGGGTGAGCAGCCCGATGGCGCCGGCCCCGACGACCAGGACCCGCTCACCCGGCTCGACCGCGGCGCGGCGGACGGCATGGATCGCGCACGCCAGCGGCTCGATGAGCACGGCGCGCTCGTCGGGAAGGGCGTCGGGAACGGCGAACAGCTGCGAGCGGTGGGCGACGAACTGGCCGCTCCAGCCGCCTCCGGTGTCCGCGCAATAGCCGGTCTGCAGCCCGGGAGCCAGGTGCCCGGAGGTAATGCGGTCGCAGCGGCTTCGGGCGCCGGAAGCGCAGCCCTCGCAGCGCGGCAGGCCTCGCGCGTCGCATCCGAGCACGGGGGCGATGACGACCCGGGTACCGGCGGGCAACTCGCCATCCGCTCCGGCCGCGGCGTCGATGAGCTCACCGACCACCTCGTGGCCCGGCGTGAACGGCAGCGAGATGAGCGACGCGAAGTAGAACGAGGAGCGGCCGGTGACCGTCGCCAGGTCGGACCCGCAGATGCCGGACAGCCGTGGCCTGACCCGAGCCCAGCCGCTGGATCCTGGGCCCTGCGGCAGCGCCGGGGGAGCGCCGTCGTGCAGGCGAAGCGGGGCTGCCGCCGTCGCGGTGCTGCTGAGGGCGCTCGCCAGCGGACGCAGCGGACGCGGCAACGACGACGACAGCGTGCGGGCTGCGACGTAGCGCGGCACCGAGCGGTAGAGCTGCACCGCGCTGATCCGGGCATGGGCGCGCGGTACAACGTGATCGACGGCGGCCGGCTCGGCGGGGATCATTTCGGTCATCGGCTCAGCGCCAGCCGATGCTCGCCGGCGGTCATGTCCCAGTGCACGACCGGCCAGCGGTGGCGCGCCGCGTAACGCCCGAGCGGCAGGTCGGGGTTGACCGCCACCGGCTGCCCGACGCACTGCAGCATCGGCAGGTCGGACAGGCTGTCGGCGTAGCCGTGTGACGAGCGGAGCTCCGCCTCGATGCGCGGAGCGGTGAACCGTAACCAGGCGGCCCGGGCCTCGCCGACGAGCGGTGGCGAGGCGAGCCGTCCGGTGCATCTGCCGGTGTCGTCGACGGCGAGCTGCGCGGCCACGACCTCATCGAACAGCGGAAGCAGCGGCCGCACCAGCAGATCGACGGCACCGGTGACGAGCACCGTCCGGTGCCCGGCCGCCCGGTGGGCGCGCAACCGGCGCAGCCCGGCGCTGCTGACCCGGGAGAGCAGCTGATCACCGACCGCGGTGTCGACGAGACGAGCGAGCTCGTCGGGGTCGGCGCCCGCGTAGCGCGTGTACACCTCGCGGATCAGCCGCCCGCGGTCGGTGCGTTCGGCTTTCAGCCACCCGGGGGCGTGCCGCGCGAGGCTCGCCAGCTCCCGAGGTAGGCGGCTCCGCGACGCTCCGGACAGCCGCAGCCATAGGTAGGACTCGACGACCGTGCTCGACACCAACGTGCCGTCGAGGTCGAAGACGGCGAGCACCTCGCGGCCACCGGTCAGCTCGGCCCGCATCCGCGGCGGCCGGCGGCCGCCGGATGCCGACATCGCCCGCATCGACTCGGTGATCGCGTCGCAGTGCCGGCGCAGGTAGCTCTCCCAGTCGTAGCCCGCCGGGTCGAAGCCGAAGTCCTGCTGATCCTGGGCGTCGAGCGAGTTGTGCAGCGCCGCCGTGTTGGTGTCGTCGTAGACCAGCTCCGCTTGCGTGTAGGACCGGTAGAGGTCGGCGTAGCGGCGCAGGAATTTCAGCTTGGCATCGGCCTGCCCCACGTCGTTCGCGAGCTTGCGCACCCGGCCGGTGGTGGGGAGGGCCTCGAGCACCTTCGACGCGCTCGCGACGGCCTTCTCGCCCCGCGTGAGCCGGCTTTCGATGGCCGCCGACCCGGCGAAGCTCCACACCGGCGTGGAGATCCCGCCGCGGCCGCGCTTTTCCATCGGGCGCTCACCGAAGTACGCCCGCACGATGCGGTAAAGATCCCGGAACAGCAAGGGGTTTCGGGTGCCGGAGCACACCTGGTAGTACGCCGGCTGCCCGGGCGGCGGTGCCGTCGCGACCGCAGCGATGATCGCGTTGACGACGATGTCGACCGGGACGATGTCGATGATCCCGTCGGGTGCGGCGGGGAAGTCGGGAAGCTCGCCGCGGCCGTACGCCAGGATGATCGGCTCGGCCATCTTGAAGCCCTCGATCCAGCCCGGGAAGGGACGTTCGAGCGCGCTTTCGATGATGGACGGGCGGACGACGCTGACGGCAAGAGCGCCGGAATGCTCTTCGAGGTAGCGCTCGCCCAGCGCCTTGGTCATCGTGTAGCAGTCGGTCCAGCCGAGGCTGCGGGCGCGCTCGCGGCCGGCGGCGACCAGCTGCTCGCGCACCCACTTCTGGCGCAGGTGCTCGGCCTCGACCGAGACTGCGGGCAGGCCCGCCCGGCTGACGTCGGCGGCCGCCTTGTCGTTGAACTCGGTGAGCGCTGCGGGGGCGCGCGAGGCGTCCTCGGCGTTCTGCCGGATGCGGAGCGCGGCCGCCTCCTCGGCTTTCCAGTCGCCCGAATGCGGCACGGCCGCCTCGGCGACGAGCCCCGAGCGCAGGCCGGCGACGTAGGCGGTCGAGACGTGCACGAAGTGGATCGGCGCGAGGTCCGCCGAGCGGTGCGCCCCGGCGGCCCGGGTCGCGCGGAGCACCTCGCGCAGGCCCCCGAGGTTCGTCGCGAAGCCCTCGTCGATCGGCGGGTCGAAGGAGACCTCACCGGCGCAGTGGACGACCAGATCCACATCGGTGGGCAGCTCGGGGACTGCGGCGAGGTCACCCTCGACGACCTCGACCCGGCTCAGCACCTCGTCCACCGTGGTGCTCCGGCGCAGCTGCTCGAAGGCGGGCTTGGCGAGCAGCCGGGCCAGCCGGTCGCGTCCACTCTGCCCGGAACGGGGACGGATCAGGACCAGCAGCCGGGTATCGGGCAGATCGGAAAGCAGCCGCTCGAGCAGGGCCTCTCCGACGAATCCGGTGACGCCGGTGATCAGCAGCCGCTTGCCTGCCAGCCGCTCGCGCAGCATCACCTGAGGTCTCCTTGATCGCACTGAGAGGCTCGTAGTCGCCCCGGACCGTCTCACCCTAGGTGCTGCGGCGGGGCAGGTGTCGTCGCACGCGGGTCATGTCACCGCTGGAGCGCGCTCAGCAGCCGGTTCAGCGGTGAGTCCAGACCCCAGCGCTCGGAGAGTTCCACCAGCGCGGCCGGGTCCGCCGGCTCACGGGGGAGCGTCACGTCCAGCTCGGGCAGCGGGACGTCGCTGCGGACGCGCACGACGAGCCGGGCTGCCGCGATGTAGTCGCGCGAGCGCTCGAGCTTGGCGCGTGCTCCGGCCGGGAAGCCGGTGTCCTGCCCGGTGTCCAGGGCAGCGAGCATCGCCTCGACCGACCCGAAGCGGGTGACCAGCGCCGCCGCGGTCTTCGCGCCGACCCCGGGGACGCCCGGCAGCCCGTCCGACGGATCGCCGCGCAGGACCGCGAACTCGCCGTACCTGGCGCCGGGGATGTCGTACTTGCGCTCCACGGCGGCCTCGTCGATCGGCGCGTACCGCTCGACGCTGTAGATCACGCGTACCGGACGGTCGTCGCGCACCAGCTGGAAGAGGTCGCGGTCGCCGGTGACCACGTCGACCGGCCCCGGCCACTGCTCGGCGTAGGTGCCGATGACGTCGTCGGCCTCGAAGCCGTCGACCCCGCAGCGCGCCAGCCCGATCGCGTCGAGGACGGCCTCGAGGATCGGGACCTGCACCTCGAGTGGATCAGGGGTGCCGTCGCCCCCGTCTTCGGCCACCCGGTGCGTCTTGTACGACGGGATGGCCTCGACCCGCCAGGCCGGGCGCCAATCGGCGTCGAAGCAGGCGACGAATGCCTGCGGATCGAGGTCGCGGATCTGGCGGGCCAGGACGTCGAGCGTGCCGCGGACGGCGTTGATCGGCGTACCGTCGGGAGCGGTGACGGTGACGGGCACACCGTGAAAGGCGCGGAAGTACGCGGACGGGGCGTCGACGAGCAGCAGCCGACCGCTTGAGGGCATGCCTGCCATCTTGACGCCTCTGCCGCCCGAAAGGAGAGACCGGTGCAGATAGCGCTGATGGTCGCCAGCGCGATCGGCCTGGTCGTCCTGCTGCTGGTGATCTTCAAACTGCGGCAGAAGCCGATCGTCGAGGCCCGCATACCGGGGGAGGACTGGCAGCGCACGGACGACGTGGTTCACGACCCGGTCACCGGCCGCACGCTGCGTATCTGGATCGACCCGGCGGACGGATCGCGTTACACCGTCGCTGAGCTGCGCTGAGGAAGCCGTTCCGGCGGCGCGCGGTTGGTTCATTCGGTAAATGCCGAGTCCGGGCAAAACCGCCGATTTACCATGAGTGTCGCTGCGTCGACCGACGGTATGGTCGCAGACCCGCGCTCGGCTTCGCAGGCTCAGCCGAGTCGCGATCTGCTTCCAGATCATTGGTCGCAGACCCGCGCTCGGCTTCGCAGGCTCAGCCGAGTCGCGATCTGCTTCTACTGTAAGGACCGTGGGGTGCTCGAAGACCTGGACCGCCAGATCGTGACCCTGCTGTCCACGGACGGGCGAATGAGCTACACCGATCTCGGTCGGGAGACCGGCTTGTCGGTCTCTGCCGTCCACCAGCGGGTGCGCCGGCTCGAGCAGCGCGGGGTCATCCGGTCCTACGCGGCGCGCATCTCGCCGGAGCAGGTGGGGCTGCCGATGACGGCCTTCGTGTCGCTGAAGCCGATCGACGCGGCGTCCGCCGACGACGCCCCGGAGAAGCTGGCGCACCTCGAAGCGATCGAGGAGTGCCACAGCGTGGCCGGCGAGGAGAACTACATCCTGAAGGTTCGGGTCGGCGGGCCGGCGGAACTCGAGACGCTGCTGCGCGAGATCCGCACCGCTGCGGGGGTTAACACGCGGACGACCGTGGTACTCAGCACCGCGTACGAAGGTCGCCCTCCGCGCGTGTAGGGCGGCACATTGAAGGGCGGCCCAGGTGCCCAGTGACTGGCGTTCGACGGGGATGCCGAGCGCTGACGCCCGTGACGACTTCACCCGAGCCCGCCGGCGCGCGGCGTGGGCGCGGGTCTTCGCCCGGCTCTCCGGGCGGCCGGGCGACGTCGACGTGTTGCTGCCCTACGACGAGGTGGTCGCCGCGCTCGGACCGCGCGAGATCATCCCGCGCGGTTTGCAGACCGTGTCGCTGGATTCGATCGTCGGGTCCACTGACCGGGTCGGCGGCTTCGACCGCCATTTCCGGCCGACCAGCGGCCAGCCGCGGGAGCGCTTCGAGCGGCTTGCCGCAGCAGCCCGGCGCGGCGAGTCGTTTCCGCCGGTCGATCTGTACCGGGTCGGTGCGTTGCACTTCGTCCGCGACGGCCATCATCGTGTCGCGGTCGCTCGTGCCCTCGATTGGAAGGTGATTCCCGCCTTCGTCACCGAGGTCGTCACCGCCATGTCGGCGCCGAGCGACCTGACCATCGCCGACCTTCCGCGCAAGAGCGGCCAGCGCGTCTTCTTCGAGCGGGTGCCGCTTCCCGAAGAGGTACGTGACGCGATCCGCCTTCGCGAGCCCGACGACTACTTCGTGCTCGCCGAAGGTGTGGAGGCCTGGGCTTTCCGCTACATGATGGAGCGCGGCGAGCACATCGACCGCCGCCAGGCCGCCGGGCTGTGGTGGACCGAGGAGTACGAGCCGGCTGTGCGGCTGCTGCGCGACGAGGACCTGATCTCGGATCTGGCCGAGGACGACTCAGGACTCACCGAAACCGAGGCGTATCTGCGCTTCTCGGCCCAGCGCTACCGGCTGCTGCGCTCGCACAGCTGGGACCAGCACGCCGTCGAGGTGGTACGCGGCAGCCCGCCCGTGTCGCTGACCCGTCGCGCCCGCCGGCGCTGACGGGTCAGTTGGCCGAGGGCTGCTGCTGGTTCGCGCCCTGGCCGGCGGCCTTCGGCGCCTGGTAAGTCAGGCTGTCGCCGGTCTCGGGGTCGAAGAGGTGGACGCGGGTGGTGTCGACCCAGAGTTCGGTTTCCTCGCCTTCGCGCACCCGGCTCGCCGGGTCGAGGCGGGCGACGATCTGGCTCTCGTCGCTGTCGCTGTGCAGCTCCTCCTGGTCGAGTTCGCGGGCGAGTTCGGCCAGCTCCGCCTGGTGCTGGCGGTCGCCGCGCGGGACGGGCAGGTAGACGAAGAGCTCCGAACCCATCCACTCGACGACGTCGATACGCGCTCGGAACGTCGAGCCGCGCTCCTTGTCGCGGTCCTCGACGAGCGCGGCATCCTCGAAATCTTCCGGCCGGATACCCACGATGACCGCCTTCTCGTCATGGCCGAGCCGGCTCACGAACTCCTCCGGGAGCGGGATCTCACCGAAGGGCAGATTGAGCCTGCCGGCCTTGAGCGTGGCGGGCAGGAAGTTCATCGACGGCGAGCCGATGAACCCGGCGACGAAGAGGTTGATCGGGTTGTTGTAGAGCTCGCGCGGCGAGGCGACCTGCTGCAGGATTCCCCTGCGCAGCACCGCAACCCGGTCGCCGAGCGTCATGGCCTCGACCTGGTCGTGGGTCACGTAGACCGTGGTCGTGCCGAAACGCTTCTGCAGCCGGGAGATCTCGGTGCGCATCTGCACGCGCAGCTTGGCGTCGAGGTTGGACAGCGGCTCGTCGAAGAGAAAGGCGTTCGGCTCGCGCACGATCGCGCGTCCCATGGCGACCCGCTGCCGCTGGCCGCCGGAGAGAGCGGCCGGCTTGCGGTCCAAGAGCTCTGTCAGCTCAAGGGTTCTTGCCGCCTCGTCCACGCGTCGATCGGCCTCGGCCTTGTCCATCTTCGCCAGCCGCAGCGGGAAGGCGATGTTCTCCCGCACCGACAGGTGCGGGTAGAGCGCGTAGTTCTGGAACACCATCGCGAGGTTGCGGTCCTTCGGGCCGGCCTCGTTGACGCGCTTGCCGGCGATCGTCAGGTCGCCGGAGCTGATGTCCTCGAGCCCGACGATCATCCGTAGCAGCGTCGACTTCCCGCACCCCGACGGTCCGACCAGGATGACGAACTCGCCGTCGGCGATGTCGAGGTCGACGTTGTCCACGGCGACCGTGCCGTCGGCGAAGCGCTTCGAGACACCTTTGAGCGTGATTTCAGACATTTCTGGGTCAGCCCTTCACTGCGCCGGAGGTGAGACCGGCGACGATGCGCCGCTGGAAGATCAACACCACGATGATGATCGGGATGGTGACGACGATCGCTGCCGCCGCGATCGCGCCGGTGGGTTGCGAGAACTGCGACGAGCCGGTGAAGAAGTTCAGCGCGGCGGGGACGGTGCGGCTTTGGTCGGTCGAGGTCAGCGTGATCGCGAAGACGAAGTCGTTCCAGCAGAAGAAGAACACCAGGATCGCCGAGGTGAAGACGCCCGGCGCCGCCAGCGGAACGATGACTTTCCGGAACGCCTGGAACGGAGTGGCTCCGTCGACACTGGCTGCCTGCTCGAGCTCCCACGGGATCTGCCGGAAGAAGGCCGACAGCACCCAGATCGCCATCGGCAGCGCGAACGTCATGTACGGGATGATCAGACCCGGCCAGGTGTCGTAGAGGCCGAGCGAGCGCCACATGTTGAACAGTGGCCCGACGATCGAGATCGGCGGGAACATGGCGATGGCCAGCGCCGCCGACAGCACAAGTTTCTTTCCGGGGAAGTTCAACCGGGCGATGGCGTACGCGGCGAGGGTGGCCAGGGCCACGGCGATGAGTGTCGAGATCAGCGCGATGCCGATCGAGTTGATCAGCGGCCGGACGAAGACTCCCGTACCGAAGATCGTCGAGTAGTTCACCCACGAGAAGTGATTCGGGACGATCGATCCGTCGGTGATGTCGCTCTGCGGCTTCAGGGAGAGGGAAAGAATCCAGAGGATCGGGATGATCGCGTAGAGCACGATCAGGATCGATCCGACGATCCACAGTGGCTGGATCTTGCGGCGGTCCGGTGGAATTTCCCTGGTACGCGCGGCCCGGGCTGATCCGGTGGCTGCGATGGTTGCCATCAGCGCTCCCCTCGAACCTGACCGAGATCGGTCCGGAATCCCTTGACGAAGATGAACGCGATGATGATCACGATGATGAAGAGCAGCACGGATACCGCCGATCCGAGGCCGAGGTTCAGCTGGCTGATCAACTGGTTGTAGCCGAGCTGCGAAAGCGTCTGGGTGTTGTTCGCGCCCCGGGTCTGGATGAAGACCGTGTCGAAGATGCGTACCGCATCGAGGGTGCGGAACAGCACCGCCACCAGGACGGCCGCGCGCATGTTCGGCAGGATCACCCGCCACAGCCGCTGCCAGGCGTTGGCGCCGTCGACTCTCGCCGCCTCGACGTAGTCGTTGGGGACGGTTGCCAGTCCCGCGAGCAGCAGCAACGACATGAACGGCGTGGTCTTCCAGACCTCGGTGATGACGATGACGAACAGCGAGGTGTAGCGATGGTCCAGCGGCGGCGACGTGAGGTGCCAGAAGCCGCCGATGCTCGGTGAGACGGCGAACTGGAATGCGAAAGCCGAGACGACGGTGATGATCCCGTACGGCAGCAGGATCGCTGTGCGCACGATGTTGCGGCCGAAGATGGCGCGGTGCATGAACAGCGCGAGCGCCATGCCGAGGATCAGCTCGGCCACGACCGAGATGATCACGATGAGGAAGGTGTTGCCCATCGTCGACCAGAACTTGGTGGACGAGAGGATCTTGCCGTAGTTGGCGAACCAGACGTAGGAGTGGTCGTGGGGAAATCGCAGGTTGTAGCGCTGGATCGACAGCCAGATCGAGTAGCAGATCGGGTAGACGGTGACCGCCAGCATGACGATGACGGCGGGCGCGACGAGCCGGAGGCCCAGGCGGCGCTCCGCCTTGTCGCGGTCGGTGAGTCCCGACTTGCGGCGATGACCGCCCGACGTCGGGGTGGTACTGGTCGGTGTCTCGGCAACCGTCGTCACAGGACCGCCTCCGACTTCAGGGCCAGCTTGGCCAGGTCACGCAGCTTGGTCGCCGTCTTCGGCGGGTTGATCGACTTCAGCGGCACCAGGGTTTCCTGCACGGCGAGGCTGATGTCGTTGTAGGCGGGAGTCGTGGGACGCGGGGCGGCGTCGTTGATCGACTGTCGTAGCAGCGCCGCGAACGGGTACTGCTTCTTGTCGATCTGGTCGTAGAGGCTGGACAGCGTCGGTGGGTTGCCGCCCTTCTCCGCGGCGTCCAGCTGGTTCTTGGGCTGCACGATGCACTCCGCCGCAGCGACGTCGAGGTCGTGGTGCTTGCTGTGGCTGGCGATGCCGATGTTGAACCCGCCCAGCGGCGGCTTGCTCGGCTTGCCGGCGATGACCTCGGGGTAGCGCGCCCAGCCGAGGTCGGCTTGCAGCCCCTTGACCGCCGCGGCGCTCGGATAGATGAACGGGTAGTTGATCTCGTATGCCGAGCCACCCTTTTCGAATGCCGCCCGGCTGCTGTCCTCGTTCGCGGTGTTCAGCTCCGGGTCGGCAGCGGATGAGGCGGCCAGCTTCTTCAGCGCCGCCAGCGCGGTCTCGGTCGGCTTCTGCGCCAGGCTGATGGTCGCATTCTCACCCTTGCTGGCGTCGTTGACGAACGCTCCGCCTGCGGAGGCGAGCAGGGCGTTGAACGTGACGGTCATGCTCTCGGCCTGGGCGCCCTGGATCTGCACTTTCAGGTGCTTGGAGACGGCCGTGTCGACCATCTGGTCCCAGGTGAAGTCCTTGCCCGGTGCGGGGACGAGGCTCTTGCGGTACCAGAGCAGTTGCGTGTTCGAGGTGTACGGAGCGCCGTACAGCTTGCCCTGGTACGTCGCGCTCTCCAGCGGACCCTTGAGCACGCCATCGCTCAGCTTGGCTCTCGCGTCGTCGGGGAACGCGTAGAGCCATCCGGCGTTCGCGAACTCTCCGGTCCAGATGACGTCCATACCGATCAGGTCGACCGAGCTGTCGTTGGCGGCCAGCCGGCGCACGATCTGCTCGCGCTGGTCGGTCGCCCGCGAGGGCAGTTCCTGCTCCTTGATGACGAACTTGCCCTTGTTCTGCGCGTTGCAGGTGGCGATCGCGTCTTCGATCCAGCCTCCGGCCTGCGCGCCGATGTACCAGTTGATCCGCGGAACGCCGTTCACCGACCCGCTGCCGCCCTGCCCGCAGGCGGCGAGCGCAGGGGCGAGCAGAGCGCCCGCTAGCGCGACGCCGGTGAGGCGTCGCGGGCTGGCCGTTCTCCTGCTCCTTCCGCTGGGCTTGCTGCGGGCTGTCGAACGGCTGGGGGAATCCGCAGGACGCACCATGCCTCCCGGCTCCACGGGTCACCCGCCATTGGGTGACTCCGATCACACGACGTGCCCCCCGTTACCCCCGGGAAAACGTCATCGAGCGCAACTTTTCGTTAACGCCCTGTCAGGACGGTCGCAGCCAGACCGCGCTATCGGTGGGCAGGATGCCGTGCTCCGGTGCCGGCCGGCTCTGCAGCAGCACCTCTCCGGCAGGTAGCGGCACCGCCGCCGGCGTCAGGTTGACCCAGCATTCGAGACGGTGGCCGGCAGCGGCGCGCTCGAGCCGCAGGACCCCTTCGGGCGAAGGCAACCAGCGAAAAGTGTGGCCGGCGAGCGCCGGATCCTCTCGCCGCCGGGTCAGGGCGGACCGGTAGAGCTCGAGCGTGCTCCCGGCGCGCCTCGCTTGGGCGGCCACCGTGAGGTCGCCCCAGTCCGCCGGCTGCGGCAGCCAGGTCGTCGCGCCGGGCGGCGAGAAACCGTACGGTGCCTGATCGCCGTCCCACGGCATCGGGACACGCGCCCCGTCCCGCGACGGGTGCGTGCCCTTCGACCGTAACCATTGCGGATCCTGGATCGCCGCAGTAGGTACGTCGGCTTCGGGGAGACCGAGTTCCTCCCCGGTGTACAGGTAGCAGACGCCGGGCAGCGCCAGCATCAGCACCGTGGCCGCTCGCGCGCGGTCGAGGCTGCCGAGCCGGGTGCGGTGACGGGAGACGTCGTGGTTGGACAGCACCCAGGTGGGTGGCGTGCCGGCCGGGAGGACGTCGATCTCGGTGTCAATCGTGGCGCGAATCGCTTGGGCATTCCAGGCGGCCGACAGGTAGCGGAAGTTGAACGCCAGGTGCAGCTCGTCGGGACGCACGTAGCGGGCGAGCGCATCGGGGTCGCGCAGCCACACCTCGCCCGTCGCCATGCGGTCGCCGTCGTAGCTGTCGAGGACCCGGCGCCAACGCCGGTAGATCTCGTGCACCTCGGGCTGGTCGTACGCATAGCGCTCCTCGGCGCCCACCCCGAATGCTCCCGAGCGGTCACCGCCGGGGTTGTCGCGCAGCGCCGCGTCCTTCACCAAGCCGTGGGCCACGTCGATACGGAAACCATCGACGCCCCGGTCGAGCCAGAACCGCAAGATCCGTTCGTACTCGTCGCCGACGGCCGGGTTGCGCCAGTTCAGGTCCGGCTGCTCCGGGGCGAACAGGTGCAGGAACCACTCGCCGCTGCGCAGTTCGCGGCTCCAGGCGGGACCACCGAAGACGCTGCCCCAGTTGTTGGGCGGTCCGCCGTCGGCGGCGCCGGGGCGGAAGATGTAGCGCTCGCGTGCCGGGCTGCCCGGCCGCGAATACAGCGCGTCCTCGAAGTGGCGATGGCGGTCGCTGGTGTGATTGGGCACCACGTCGATCGTCACCTTCAGCCCCAGCGCGTGTGCGTCGGCCACGAGCGCGTCGAACGCGTCGAGATCGCCGAAGAGCGGGTCAACGGCGAACGGGTCGGCGACGTCGTAGCCGCCGTCGGCCATCGGGGACAGGTAGAAGGGCGTGAGCCAGAGGGCGTCGACCCCGAGCTCGGCCAAGTAGGGCAGCCGGCCCCGGAGGCCGTGCAGATCTCCGACTCCGTCTCCGTCCCCATCGGCGAAGCTGCGGATGTAGACCTCGTAGAAGACGGCGCGATGCCACCACTTGGCGCTAGTCACGGCTACGCAGTCTGCGCCGCACTCGGGCTCGACGACGACCGGAGGTGAGCAGCACGACACCGCGGCGCCGCCGGGGGGCGCGGTTCGGGCATCACGGTGAAGCTGAGGTAGAGGGTCAACCGCTGGTTCAGCGTCGGGCCTGAACGTCGCGTCGAGGTGGTTTGACATCGAAGGAGCCGGGTCGGCTGCTTCGACGAGGCTCGTGGGCAGCCCTGGAAAGCCCAGCATTCCGAGGGGTTTGGGCGTCGACGACGCATCCCGCCAGTACCGGTGACGCGACACGTTCGGAGTGGCGGACAAGACACGCCGAGCCAACGCACAACAACGGGTGAATGTCTTGGCGGTTAACGACGAGAAACGGGGTCATGGCCTGCGCTAGCAGGCGGCAAACGCAGGTGAACGCGACGGTTGACACATCGTGTGCGACCGCCGATACAGTTCCGCTCCATGCTCACCACGTCGGCCGGAGGCCTTTCAGCGGCTCCGTCCCGCTCGGCCCGGAGCCGACCCCCGCGAGGTCGGGCATCCGCCAGCCGGTGCCGGGGGGACGGGGACCTGAATCCGGGGCCAGCCGACGTCTCCGGTGCGCGCCCGAGAGGCAGAGCCGGGTCGGCTTGACCTTTCGCGCCGCCGGGGGAGGGGCCCGAGTCATCCGCTAGACAACGGCGGACTGCCTGCTGCCAGCGGGCCGTCGGTCGGTCCGAAGGATGACTCGGGCCCAATACCCCCACGTGTGAACACCGTTTCAGGTGGACCCCAGGGGAGTTGACGGGCCCGTCGTCCGGCACCATGGATGGGTGACCGTCACGTCCACGCGCTCTGCCGCACCCAGCGGCGAAGGTGCGCGGGCGGCGGTCGCCGACGGACCGCGCTCGCCTGGTGCCGGGCCTGACGAGGATTCGCGCCGGAGCCGGCAAGGCGCAAGGCGGTTCCTCCCCACGGGTCGCGCCTGGGGCGCCGCCGTCTCGGGTTTGGTCACCTGCTTCGCGTTCCCTCCCTGGGGCTGGTGGCCGCTCGCTTTCGTCGGGGTCGCCGCGCTGGCGCTCGTGGTCCGCGACCGCCGGTGCAAGCCGGCGTACGGCCTCGGGATCGCCTACGCGCTCGGCTTCCTGCTGCCGCTGCTGGTGTGGAGCAAGGTCGCCGGCATCGACGCCTGGCTGCTCCTCACCGTGAGCCAGAGCCTGCTGCTCGCCATCATCGGCCCGCTGTCGGTGCTCGCGCAGCGCCGCCGCTTCTCGCCGCTGTGGATCGCGGGCGCGTGGATGGTCGAGGAGGCGATTCGCGACCGGGTGCCGTTCGGCGGCTTCCCGTGGGGCCGGCTCGCCTTCAGCCAGAGTGACAGCCCGTTGACGGCACTCGCCGCGTGGGGCGGTGCTCCGCTTCTCAGCTTCGTGGTCGCCCTCGGTGGCGGCCTGCTCGTGGTCGCGATTCGGGCAGTGAGCGCACGGTCAGCGGCGAGCGCCCGGCCGCGCGCCGGCTTCACCGCCGGCGCAGCTGTGGTTGGTCTGCTGGCGATCACGTTCGCCCCGCTGCTGATCCCGCGCCCCACGGGCGCCCAGCGCGGAACCGCCGTCGTCGCGGCCGTCCAGGGCAGCGTGCCGCGCACCGGGCTCGACGCCCTGGGCCAGAAGCGCGCCGTGACGCGTAACCACGTCAACGAGACGCTGCGGCTCGCGGCTGACGTGAAGGCTGGGAAGGTGCCGGCGCCCGATCTCGTGCTGTGGCCGGAGAACTCCTCCGACCTCGATCCGTTCCACGACGCGACGGACGCGGCGCTGCTGTCCAGCGCCTCAGCGGCGATCGGGCGGCCGATCCTCGTCGGCGCCGTGCTGCAGGGACCCGGCAAGGGTCACGTGCGTAACACCGGGTTGCTCTGGGACGCCAGCGGCTACCTCGGCCAGATGTACATCAAGCGCCATCCGGTGCCCTTCGCCGAATACCTGCCCGGCCGCTCGATCATCCAGAAGATCGTCACTCGCTACGCGCATGACCAGCCCGAGGACTTCGTCGCCGGCGGGTCCGTCGGGATCTTCAACATCCCGGGTCCGGCGCAGACCTACCGGCTCGGCGACGTGATCTGCTTCGAGGTCGCCTACGACGGCCTGGTGCGTTCGACCGTCACGCACGGCGCCCAGCTGATCGTCGTCCAGACCAACAACGCGAGTTTTGGACGCTCGGGGGAGACCTACCAGCAGCTCGCCATGGGCCGCATCCGGGCCGTCGAGCACGGCCGGGCCGTCGTGGTCGCGGCGACCAGCGGGCTGTCCGCGATCATCAGCCCGAACGGCTCGCTGGTCGAGCGCAGCAGTCTGTTCACGCCCCAGGCGCTGGTGGCCTCCGTCCCGCTGCGCACCTCGCTGACCGTCGCCGACCGCCTCGGCGGCTGGACGGAGCTGACGCTCGTGGTCCTCGGCACGCTCGGACTAGTGTCGGCCATCAGGTGGCCGCAGACTCGCGTTTACGGTGTGTTCGGCCGGCGGTTCCCCCGGTCCATCCCGGCGCGGCGCGACGAAGGAGAAGGCACCAGCAGTGACCACTGATCGGGTACTGGTGTGCATCCCGACCTACAACGAGCGGGACAACCTCCCGTCGACCCTGGGCCGGTTGCGCGAGGCATGCCCCGACGTCGACGTGCTCGTCATCGACGACGGCAGCCCCGACGGCACCGGGGAGATCGCCGATCGGCTCGCCGCGTCCGATCCGCAGGTGCACGTCCTGCACCGGACGGAGAAGGCCGGGCTCGGGACGGCCTACGTCGTCGGCTTCGGGTGGGGGCTCGAGCGGGGCTACGACGTTCTCGTCGAGATGGACGCCGACGGCTCGCACCAGCCCGAGGAGCTCCCGCGGTTGCTGAAGGCCATCGACCCGGCGGGTCGGGCCAAGGCCGACCTCGTGCTGGGATCGCGCTGGGTCGACGGCGGCGTCGTCAAGAACTGGCCCCGCAGCCGGCTGCTGCTTTCCCGCGGGGGTAACGCGTACGTCCGCATGGCTCTCGGCCTGCATTTCCGTGACGCGACCGGCGGCTACCGGGCCTACCGCGCCCGGGTGCTGCGGACGCTGCCGCTCGACACGGTGGCCTCGCAGGGGTACTGCTTCCAGGTCGACCTGGTCTGGCGCGCCTGGCGGGCCGGGTTCACGGTCGTCGAGGTGCCGATCACGTTCGTCGAGCGGACCGCAGGCCAGTCGAAGATGAGCCGGTCGATCGTGGCCGAGGCGTTCTGGCGTGTGCTGTGGTGGGGCGTACGGTCCGGCCCCCAGGGCCGGCGTCCGGGAAGCCGGCTCCCTGCCGAACCCTCGGTGCGGCGGGCGGCGACGCCTGCTGAGCTCGCGACGGAGCCGGCACCAATCCCTGCAAAAATGGACAATCCCCCGTCACCTGAGCGGGTGGCGGGGGATGAGCCGGCGAAACGTCGGTGAGAGATTCAGGGCCGGTGAGATCAAGCGCTCTTGCGCGACCCTTGCTTCTCCCGAAGCACGGCCAGGCGCTCCGCGAGGACCTCTTCGAGGTCTTCGGTGGTGCGGCGCTCCATCAACATGTCCCAGTGCGTACGCGCCGGCTTGGTCTTCTTCGGCTCCGGCCGCTCACCGTCGACCAGCAGCGCCTCACGACCGCAGACCTTGCACTCCCAGACGGCCGGAACGTCGGCCTCAGCCGCAAACGGCATGGTGAAACGGTGCCCACTGCCACAGTCATAAGTCACCGACTGGCGAGCCGCCATTTCGGCGCCTCGGTCGGTCTCGTACGACACGGTGCCGAGTCGGCTCCCGCGCAAGACCCGCTCGCCCATCGATGGTCCCTTCCTCGATCACACGCTGCAGCCCAGCGCGTGGTGTTCCTCGCAGGAGTCAACGCCAACAACCCTTGAGACGTTCCCGTCCTATGGTCGTCGTAACAAAGGTGTGATATTGAGCCCGTCCACGAGATCTCCATTGCATTTTGATCAGGCTCTCACCCGAGTGGCCGTTCCGCTCGGTGCGGCACGCGCCTTGGTGGGAGCAGTTGTGCTCTCCCGGCCAACTGTGCTTGCCCGCACCCTGGGTGTCGACTCGATTACGGCGGAGCGAACGGCCTGGATCGCCCGCTTTTTCGCCGGACGTGAATTGGCGCTCGGGGCCGGGTCGGCGGCGGGAAGCCGGGGATGTCAGGTGGCTTCATGTGCCAGTGATGTGGGTGATCTGGCAGCGCTATTGCTGGCCGTCCGGTCCAAGCACATTCGACCAGTTCCCGGCCTGCTCGTCGCTGCTATCGCGGCTGGTGGGGCAATCGGCGGGGGAGCGGCGCTGTTGGTTACAAAGCCGTGACGAATCGCGCGGCATTGAGGGAACTCTCAGCGGCGCATGGGTAACGTTTTGCCCGTGGCAACGACCGAGACCGGCAGCCACACGACCCAGAAAGACGCCGTCGCGGCGCCCCCCGTCAGCGCTGCGCGCGCGGGGGAGAGGCAGCGGACCGGCGTCGTCGCCGAGGCACAGCTGGCCGGCGGCGGGAAGCCGGTTCCCAAGATCCGCTGGTGGTTCGAGATCTTGCTGGGCGTGCTCGGCTATTACCTGTACGCCCAGGCGCGGGAGTTGCACGGCCTGCATCCCAAGGCGCAAAAGGCGCTGGCGGCGCGACACGGCCAGGACCTGTTCGATTTCGAGAAAGCAATCCACGTCGATTGGGAAAAGGGCCTGCAGCACGTTTTTCTGCCCTACAAGGGCTTCATGCAGGCCGTCGGGGGTTTCTACGGTGGCGCCCATTTCGCCATCACCATCGGTGTCCTGCTGTGGCTGCTGTTCAAGCGGCCGCAGTTCTACCGTTTCTGGCGAACGGTGCTTTTCGTCCTGACGATGGCGGCGGTGGGCATCTTCGCGCTCTACCCGGCGGAGCCTCCACGCCTGCTCAAGGAGTCGTCAGGGCACACGCTCACGGTCGACACGCTGTCGAAGATCGGCGGCCTGTGGTCTTACAACCATGGAGTTATCGAACACATCAGCGACCCCTACGCGCCGATGCCGAGCCTGCACCTGGGCTGGTCGACGTGGGTCGCCTGTGCGCTGTGGTTCGCGTTGCCGGCGCTCACGTGGCGCCGGCGCCTCGCGATCGTGCTCTACCCGGCGGCCATCTACTTCGCGGTCATCGCCACCGGAACACACTTCGTCATCGACGGCGTCGCCGGGATTGCCCTCACCCTGATAGTGGTCTACGTCAGCGCCCGTGTCCTGCTCTGGATCCGAAAACGACGATTGGGCCGAACGGGTGGGCTCACCGCAGATGAGTTGACCCTGGAGCTCGACGCCCCGAAGCAGTAAGGGCAGGCGCTGCACAGACCGGCCCTGCCGTGCGCCGGTGCCCGCTCACCCGCTGCGCACGTCGTGCGCGCGGGACCGGGGGCGGTGTGCAAGCGCGAATCCGGGTGCTGGTCGGGGGATTGCTGGCAGCATTGCTGCTGCTCACGGTCCTGCCGATGGCGGGCGCTTGGGCCGCCGGGATCGTGCTCCGGCAGGGCTCGCGGGGCGCGGCGGTCGTGGCACTCCAGCGGGATCTGCACCTGCGCGCCGACGGTGCGTTCGGACCGCAGACCAAGCGGGCCGTCGTCGCGTTCCAGCGGCGACACCACCTCGCCGCCGACGGCGTGGTCGGCGCCCGGACGTGGGCGGCGCTTGGCGGTGCGCCACGGGTCTCGTCGCCGGCGCGCACGGTTGGGGTGCGGCGCCCGGTGCGGAGCTACGGACTCAACCCGTCCGTGGAAGCGAGCGCGGTCCGGCTCGCCGCCGCGCAACGGGGCAAGCCGTACCGCTGGGGTGCGGCGGGACCGTCGTCGTTTGATTGCTCAGGGCTGGTGCAGTACGTCTACCGCCGCCTCGGCGTCAGCGTGCCGCGTACGACCTACGCGCAGTACGCCGCCACGCTCCACATCCCACGGTCGCAGCTGCGGGTGGGTGACCTGATTTTCGTCGACGGGCTGTCGCATGTGGGCATCTACGCCGGCTTCGGCTTCATCTGGCACGCGCCGCATACCGGCGCCCGGGTCCGGCTCTCGCTCATCTGGGACCGCAACTACCGCGTCGCCCGCCTCCGCTAGCGCCCGCCCGACGAACTACGCAGGGCGGTGGCAGACGGCTTCGACATTGTTGCCGTCAGGGTCGCGGACGAAAGCGCCGTAGTAGCCGGGGTGGTACTCGGGCCATTCCCGAGGCGCGTGGAGCACCTCGGCACCGACGCCGGTCGCGGCGACGAAGAACGCGTCGACCGCCGTCCGGTCGGCTGCCATGAAGGCGATGTGCGACTCGCGGAAGCCGCTGGAGTCACCATCGGGATCGAGCTGGTTGATCCAGAAGAACGGCTTGCCGTCGACGCCGTAGCCGATAGCCGGTCCGAACTCCATCAGGCGCGTGAATCCGAGCGGCTCGAGTGCCGCATCGTAGAAACGCGCGCTCGCGTTGAAATCCACAACTTGCATGCCGACGTGATCGATCATGACTCGAGAGTCGCACTGCCGGTGGCTCGGGGTCTTGAGTCGTTGGACCCTAGTCAGACGCCAGGGCCTGGCCTGTTCCCCGCCCTATGGCGCCACGCCGATAATCGACATTATGTAAAGCTAGACGGGAGCGCTGCAACGAGGGTGTTGAGCAGGCGGTCCCCTCAAATCCCAGGCCCTCCCGTCCCAGCTCTGTGCCGCCAAGAGGGCGCGTGATAACGCGTCCAGACCATTGGTCCTGGTCGTTCTCCGGCGCGCAACGACAACCAGGTTCTGGCCCGGTCGAGATGCGTGGCTCCCACGCTTGACGAAGACGTTCCTGCTCCGGATACTCGGAACAGAGTAATCGGAAAGGAGGTATCCGGTGAGCCGTCGCAACCCGCTCGCCTTGGCCGTCCTCAGCTGTCTTCGGGAACGGCCCATGCATCCCTACGAGATCTCCACGACGCTGCGCAGCCGCGGCAAGGAGATGAGCATCAAGCTCAACTATGGATCGCTCTACTCGGTCGTGGAATCGCTGCAGAAGCGCGGCCTGGTCGCGCCGATGGAGACCAGTCGTGTCGGCCGCCGCCCGGAGCGCACGGTGTACCAGATCACTGAGGCAGGAGAGATCGAGCACGAGGATTGGCTGGCGGAGCTGCTCTCCACTCCCGTACGCGAGTTCACCTCGCTGGAGGCCGGCCTGTCGCTGATGCCGGGGCTGGCGCCGGATGAAGTGGCCCGGTTGTTGAGCGAGCGCGCCGATCGGCTTCGGATGGAGCAGCGCAGTCTCGACGCGAGGCTGGCGGTCGCGAGCGAGTCCGGGGTGCCCGACCTGTTCCTGATCGAGAGTCGTTACCGGCAGCGCCAACTGTCGACCGACATCGACTTCGTCACCGAACTGGCCGAAGGCCTTCGCTCGGGCAGCTTCCCGGGCGTCAAGGTCTGGGCGCGCATGTACGAGCTCGTCGGTGAAGGCGTGACCTTCGAGCAGCTGTCCGCCGATCCGGTCCGGTACCTGGGTGAGGAGGGCCGCATCCTGCTGCCACCTACCGACCAGTAACGACGAAAACCCCTGGCCTGGTGGGCAAACACCGGGCCAGGGGCCCTACACCCGAGTCGAGACCGCAGTCCGTCCCGAGGCGCACTCACAGGATAGGCACTGCGGCTCTCGACTCCTCGCAATAGCTAGGAGTCTCCATGTCCGCATGTCCCCCGGCCGCCCTGACGGCCACCGATCTCGTCAAGACCTATCCAGCCGGCCGCGGTAAACAACGCATCCGCGCGCTGGACGGGCTGAGCCTCACCGTCGACGCAGGCAGCGTCTTCGGTTTGCTCGGCCCGAACGGTGCCGGCAAGTCCACCACCGTGAAGATCCTCGCAACGCTGTCCCGGCCGGATTCCGGGCACGCCACTGTCGCCGGCATCGACGTGCTGCGTCATCCCACCGCGGTCCGCCAGCAGATCGGGCTCGTGTCCCAGAAAGCCTCGAGCGATCCGATGGGTACGGCGCGCGAAAACCTCGTACTGGCAGGACAAATCCAGGGCATGCCCCGCCGGGAGGCGCGCGGCCGAGCGGCCGAGCTGCTGGCCCGCTTCAGCCTGAGTGACGACGCTGATCGGCTGGCGAAGACGTTCTCCGGAGGAATGGCGCGCAAGCTCGACGTGGCGATCGGGCTGGTGCACCGCCCCCAAGTGCTTTTCCTGGACGAACCCACCACCGGACTCGACCCGCAAGCCCGGGCGCAGATGTGGGAGGAGATCGACCGGCTCGCCGCCGACGAGCACGTTACCGTCCTGCTCACCACCCATTACCTTGACGAGGCCGACAAACTGGCCGACCGGCTGGCGATCGTCGACCGCGGCCGGGTCGTCGCGGAAGGATCCCCGGAGCAGCTCAAGAGCGAGCTGCGCGGCGACGCGGTCCACATCGAGTTGGCCGACCCCCGGCAGGCGCCGGCCGCGGTCGCCCTGCTCAGCAGATTGCCCGGACTTACGGAAGTCGCCCATGACGTAGCGGGCATCAGGGCGCGCGCTGGCGACGGCGCGCGGGCCGTCCCCGCCGTACTCGGCGCGCTGGAAAACGCTGGAATGGCAGCGGCTTCCGTCACTATCGCCCGGCCCTCGCTCGACGACGTCTACCTGCGCTATGCAGGCCGCCGCTACGAGGTGGCGGCGTGATGGCTACCCAGACGTCAGCATTGCCCACGCCGAGCCCGCTCCCCCGCCGCCGCCCCGGTGGTCTTGTGGCGCACTCGTCCCATCTCACGATGCGTGCGCTGCGCACGCTTGCCCGCCAGCCGGCCTACGCGGCGATGACGATCGTCCAGCCGGTGATCTGGCTGTTGCTTTTCGGGCAGCTGTTCAAGTCGGTCATTCACGTACCTGGCTTCACGGCCGCAGCGGGTTCGTACCTCGAGTTCATCACGCCCGGCGTCATCGTGATGACGGCACTGTTCTCCAGCGGCTGGGCCGGGACCGTCTACATCGAAGACATGAACCGCGGCGTCATGGACCGGCTGCTGGCGTCTCCCGTTCGACGCGGCGCGATGATGGTCGGAACCCTTGCGTACCAGGGGCTGACGACGGTCGTGCAGACCCTGATCGTCTTCGGTATCGCCTATCTCGCGGGAGCCCGCTTCCCTGGTGCCGGCGTCGGAATCGCCGTCACGGTGCTCGCCGCCGTGCTGATCTCGGTCATCATCGCGTCCTTGTCGAACGCGCTGGCGCTCCTGCTTCGCCAGCAGGAAGCACTCATCGGCATCAGCCAGTTCATCGTGCTGCCGCTGCAGTTCCTCTCCTCGGCGATCATGGATACCCGGCTGGCTCCGGCCTGGGTGCGACACGTCGCCCGCTACAACCCGGTCGACTGGGCAGTGGTCGCGGCGCGCCAGACGCTGTCGGCGAATACCGAGTGGGGCGCGGTCTGGCCCCGGCTCGGATTCCTGGTGGCGCTGGCGACCACAATGGCGTGGCTGGCGACTCGCGCGTTCGGGAGCTACCAGCGTTCCATTTGAGTGAGGAGCAGTGAATGGGCTATCTCTACGTTGCGGGGATGCGCACCTGGCACGAGGTCACCGGTGAGGGTGAACCGCTGGTGTTGTTGCACGGCGGCTTCGCGTCGGCCTCGTCCTGGTTCGCCCAGACGCCCGTTCTTGCCGCAGCCGGATACCGGGTCTACGTCCCGGAGCGACGCGGCCACGGTCACACGCCGGACGTCGAGGGTCCCATCACCTACTCGCTGATGGCCGACGACACGATCGCCTACCTGGAGACGGCCGTACAGGCTCCTGCGCATCTGATCGGCTGGAGCGACGGGGCTGTCGTCGGACTGCTCGTGGCCCAGCGTCGCCCGGACTTGGTCAACCGCATGATCCTGATCGGCCAGTACTTCAACTCCAGCGGCAAGACCGAGAATCCGCTGACCGATGAACTCCTCAAGCTCGATTCCGAGGTGACCGGCTTCCTGCGGGAGATGTACGAGTCCGAATCCCCCGACGGCGCCGATCATTTCCCGGTCTTCCACGCGAAAATGGTCCAGATGTTCAAAACCGAGCCCGAGATCGACCTGGCGAGCCTGCGCGCGATTCAGATCCCGACGCTCGTGCTTCAGGGCGACCGCGACGAGGTGACGGTCGAGCACAGCCAGGCCGTCGCCGACACGTTGCCGAACGGCTGTCTCGCCGTGCTGCCCGGCACGCACATGGTGCCGCTGGAATCACCCGACGTCGTCAACGCTTTGCTCTTGGCCTACCTGCACGGCGACTCTCCCGCGCCCGGGTTCTGATCAGCCGAACGCCGCGGCAAAACGCGCGCCGATGTCAGCGAGCCGTTCCACGGGTTCGTTGGCGAAGACCAGTCGCAGGTACCGGGCGCCGCTCGGCCCCCAGCCGTCCATGGGCGTGGCCGCGACCTGAGCGCGGGTGAAGAGCCGCTCGGACGCCTGCTGCGGCGTCAGCCCCATCTCCCCCGTATCGATCAGCAACGACCAGCCGCCGTCCGGCCTGATGCACGGATATGCCTGCAATTGCTGAAGAATCAGCTCGCACCGCGCTTGCCAGACAGCCGTCGCAGCAGCCACATCAGCCGCCGCATCGGGCGCTGCCAGTGCCGCGGCCACCGCCTGCTGGGCGATGCCCACCTGGCACACCACGTTGGCCATCCCGACCAGCGCGACGTCGGCCATGATGGCCGGCGGGCCGACGACCCAGCCCACCCGCCAGCCGATCATGCGTAGTTCCTTGGATGCCGAGCCGACGGTGATCGTGCGATCGCGCAGGCCCGGGTGTGCCGCCGGGTGTGCCGGTGGCTGCCCGTCGAACCGGATCCGCTCCATCGCCGCGTTGTAGATGACCCACGCGGCGTGTCGCGCCACCGGTTCGGCCAGTGCTGCGAAGTGACGCTCGTCCAGCAACGCTCCGGACGGCATCGCCGGCCCCATCAGGAGCACAGCGGCCGTGCGGGGGCCGACTGCTGCGGCGAGCTCCGCGGGATCGGTGACCCAGCCTGCGGGAGTGGGCCCGCTACGCACGTGACGCGGTACTCCCCCGGCGAGCCGGATCCGATTGACCAGCCCGGCGTAGATCGGGTCGGTGAGGACGACCTCGTCGCCCGGCTCGAGCGTGGCCAGCAGCACGTTGAGGATGCCGTTCAAGCCGCCGGCGGTGCTGACACAACCCGTTGCCGGGTCGTAGTCAGCACCGCTGATCGCGCTCACGTGCGCCGCAGCGGCTTCCCGAAGGCTCAGCCGGCCCTGGAACGGGAGGTAGCTGTTGGCGCTGTCGTCGTCGATGGCTCTCCGGGTGACCTCGAGCGCGATCGCAGGCGGGCGCAGGTCGGTGTCCAGGTTTTCCAGCCGCAGGAATCGGGGGTCGTGAGCGGCGTCGGCCGCGTCGCCCACCCTGTCGACCCCGATCCCGGGGATGTCACGAAGCCGTGAAACCGGTTGCTTGGCAGGCATTGCCGGCCCTCCTCGTCCCGTCAGCGGTTACGCCGCAGCGTCGCTCGTCACGTACTCGACGACCGGCTCGGCGGCAGGCTGCGCTTCCGGCAGCGTCACCGGAGGCGTCGGCCGGCGCCGGACCAGCACCACGATCACCGTAAACGCAGCCGCCAGGAACGCTGCAGAGCCGATGAGTGCACTGCTCACTCCGTGAGCCAGCGCGCGCCCGGCGGGCTGCGGGGCTCCCGAGCGGCTTGCCGCGCCGAAGATGGTCACCATCACGGCAAGCCCGACCGCTGATCCGATCTGCTGGGCGACGTTCACCAGACCCGACGCAGCTCCCGCGTCACGCTGGTCGACCCCCTCGATCGATGCGGCGGTCAGCGGGATGATCGCGGTGCCGATCCCCGTGCCGAGCAGCATCATCGGAAGCGCGATCTGCGGAAAGTACTGGGTGGACGCGTCGAGCCGGCTGAGCCACGTCATGCCGGCGAGCGCCAGCCCCACTCCCCCCGCCATCAGCTGCACGTGGCTGAAGCGCCGGCCGAGCCTGGGCACCACCTGAACCATGGTGAACATCAACAGGGTCATGGGAAGGAACGCGATACCCGCAGAAAGCGGCGAGTATTGCCGCACGCCCTGCAGGTACTGGGTGATGAAGAAGAAGAACGAGAACATCCCGCCGAGGATGAGCAGCCGGGCAAGGTAGGCCCCTGCGCGGGAGCGGTCGGCGAACAGTCGTAACGGGGTTATGGGCTGTTCGGCCCGCATCTCGGTGGCGACGAACGCGGCAAGCAGGAGAGCGCCTGCAACGAAGGAAGCGACGGTCCCGCTATCGGACCATCCGTCGGACGCGGCACGCACGAAGGCGTACACGATCGCGGTCATTCCGAGCGTCGACGTGATCGCGCCGGTGAGGTCGAAGCGTCCCGGATGGGTCTCGGTCTCAGGGAGGTACCGCGGCGCCAGCGCGACGAGGGCGATGCCGATGGGGACGTTGATGAACAGCCCCCAGCGCCACGAGAGCGCGTTGGTGAGCAGTCCCCCGACGATCAGCCCGACGCTGCTGCCGGCGCCCGTGACGGAGCTGAACAGGCCGACGGCGCGCGCCCGCTCGCGGGCGTCGGTGAACGTCATCATCAGCAGCGCCAGCGTCGACGGTGCGGCGACGGCGCCCGCCGTACCCTGCACGGCACGGGCGATCAGCAGCTCCGTGGCGGACTGGGCGAGCCCTCCGGCGAGCGAGGCGGCCGTGAACACGGAGATCCCGGCGACGAACACCCGCCGACGCCCGAGGATGTCGCCGGCGCGGGCGCCGAGCAGGAGCAGGCCCCCGAAGGCGAGGGTGTAGGCGTTCTGCACCCAGCTCAGCCCGGTAGCCGAGAAGTGCAGCGATTGGTGGATCTTCGGCAGTGCCGTGATGACGACCGACACGTCCAGAATGATCATCAGCTGGCCGGCCAGGATCAGAATGAGCACGACGCGCGGTGAACCGGACTCACGCGTGGTCAGCGGAACATGGCGCGCGGTGGGATTGTGGGCACGGCGAAGCGACGGCAAGACAGGCATGGGGTAAGAACCCTTCGCGCAAGAGCGTTGGAAGCAGCGGTAAAGTGGAGGCCTCCCTCCAGAACTATATGGAGGCATACCTCCGGTTGCAAGCGAAATGAGGTCCGGGTCCATGACCAGCGCGGGGACGGTGCCCGAGGTTCTTGCTCGGCGGCCCAAGCGTGCTGACGCGCGGCGCAACTACGAGCTGCTGGTGGATGCGGCCCGGGAGGCATTCGGCGAAGGCGGCGTTTCGACCTCGCTGGAGGACATCGCTCGTCGCGCCGGCGTCGGGATCGGCACCCTCTACCGCCACTTCCCCACGCGTCAGGACCTCTTCGAGGCCGTGTACGTCAACGAGGTGGTGACGTTGTGCCAGTCCGCCGAAGGGCTGGAGGCGTCGCCGGCCTGGGATGCGCTGGTGACCTGGCTGCACCGGCTTGTGGGCTACGCCTCCACCAAGCGCGCGATCGCCGAGCAACTCACCACCTCCGGCGGCAGTCCCTCTGAGCTCTTCCTGACCTGCCGTCAGGAGATCGTCAAGACCGGCGAGCCGTTGCTGAAACGGGCGCAAGACGCCGGCGTCGCCCGAACCGACGCGACGTTCGACGACGTCCTGCGCATGATCAGTGGCATCACCATGGTGGCGTTCACCGAGCCCGGCCAGCGGGAACGTGTCGTCGACATGGCCATCGACGGATTGCGGCGTCAGCCCTCAGCAAACTGACGGGCGCTCCCCCGCAGCCCCATTTAGGGTTCGCATTGAGGGATATGCGAGCCGGAGGTTGCCATGCCGACAGCCCTTCCATCGCCGGCGAATGAGCTGCTGACGACACCTGCTGCCGACGAGGTCGAGATGCTCACGCGCGGGATGGTGAGCGCGATCGCTCCTGAAGGTGGCCTGACGACGCTGCAAGAGCTGCTGATGTCGGCCCTCGCGCGGTCGATGACGGGTTTCGTGGTGGAGCCGCGGGGTCTGGCCCCGGTCGAGCCCGCCGAATTCGCCCAGACCATGGCGCACCGCAATCTCGCGTTCCGCACGCGCATCGTGCAGAACATGGTGCTCGGCGAGCTGATCTTGGCGCCGTTGCCCCCTTCGGTGGCGGCCCGGGTTCGCGAGTTCGCCGCTGAGCTGTGCGTGAGCGACGAGATGATCTCGGTGGCAGAGGCGTACGCGTCTGGCGCCTTGGACGTGGCGGCGGCTGACTTCGCCCGCAACGGCTATCTGGCCGCCGTCGACCCGCATCGGCTGCGCGCCGTCCACGCCGACGCGCTCGCCCAGGCCTGGGCTGCTGTGACGGAGGATCAGCGGCTGGCCGCGCAGTGGCGATCGCTGGAGGCGCTGCCGGTCGGCACGCTTGGCCGGGGCGTCGCCGACTTCTATCACGACCGCGGGTTCGTCTATCCCGGCCTTCCCGGGTCCGCTCCCCCGCTGCTCGCCCAGCACGACTGGGTGCACGTGCTGGCCGGTTACGGCACCACGCTGGAGAACGAGCTCGAGGTCTTTGCGTTCATCGCGCGGGCCAATGACGACCCGCGCGGGTTCTCCCTGCTGGCGATGATCGTCTCGTTGTTCGAGACCGGAAATCTTGCGGCTGGCGCTGGCCTTTTCGAAGCCAACCCGGGTCATCTGCGCGACGCCGGGATGGCGGTGCGGGTCGCGGATGCCATGCGCCGCGGCGCGCTCGTGCGCGGCAGTCAGGACTTCCTCGGGATCGACTGGTTCGACCTGGCGGAGCGCCCGGTCGGCGAGGTGCGCCGCGATCTCGAGCTTCCCGGCAAGAGCGCAGCCGCGGTGTCAGCGGGGTCATGTGGGGCCTGGGAGGACGGCGGGATCACACCGTTCCAGCTGAACTCCGCCAAGCAGGCCGCGGAAAAGGCTGGGCGCCGGTACGTGCCGTGGACGCCCGACCCGGCCCGCGCCTGACCATCACGCCGCCGGGACGTTGTTCCCAACATCCGTACGGCTGTACGGATGTATCCTCGGGCGCGGAGGTGGCGAGATGGACTTCTTCGCGGGCGCCTGGCACGGCCTCGACGAGGCGTTCTTCATGTTCTGGGAAACGCTCTGGGCGCTGGTGCTGGGTTTCGCGCTGTCCGGCGCGGTGCAGGCGTTCGCGTCCCGGCGGGGGATGCGCCGCGCGCTCGGCGACCACGGCCCGGCGACGCTGGCGAAGGCGTCGTTCTTCGGCGTCATCAGCTCGTCGTGTTCATACGCCGCCTCGGCACTGTCGAAGAGCCTGTTCGCGCGGGGCGCCGACTTCACGGCGTCGATCGTCTTCATGGTCGCCAGTACCAACCTGGTCGTGGAGCTCGGGATCGTGCTGTGGCTGCTGATCGGCTGGCAGTTCGCGCTGGCCGAGTTCGTCGGCGGCGCCATCATGATCACGCTCATCGGGCTGGTGCTGCCGCGCGTGATTCCCGAACGCTGGCTCGACGACGCGCGTGCCCGGCTCGATGAGGGCTCGGAGACCTCCGACGAGATCAGGGATTCCGAGCCATTGCGCCGCCGGCTGCGCTCACGTCGCGGATGGTCCGACGCCTCCGGCTACACGATCAGTGACCTGGGCATGCTGCGCCGCGAACTGGTGATCGGTTTCCTGGTGGCGGGCTACCTGTCGGCGCTGGTGCCGGGCAGCTTCTGGCAGTCGCTGTTCCTCACCGGTCACGGGTTCTGGTCAAGCCTGCAGAACGTCGTGCTGGGCCCGTTCCTTGCCATCATCAGCTTCGTCTGCAGCATCGGCAACGTTCCGCTGGCGGCCGCGCTCTGGCACGGCGGCAGCAGCTTCGGCGGCGTCGTCAGCTTCGTCTTCGCCGACCTCATCACGCTGCCGCTGCTGGGCATCTACCGCAAGTACTACGGCGGCCGGATCACCGTGCGGCTGCTGGTCGTCATGTGGGCGGTCATGAGCGTCGGCGGGCTCGCGGTCGAATACCTCTTCCGCGCGGTGCACATCAGCGCTCCGGGACGGCCGCACGTCGTCGCCCACACCGGCTTCGAGTGGAACTACACGACCGTGCTGAACCTCATCGCCCTCGCCGGTCTGACCGCCATCTACTGGCTGTACCGCTCGCGCGACACCTCCGACGCCAAGAGCCCGTATGCCAAGGATCCGATGTGCGGCATGCAGGTCGAGAAGGCCAACGCCGGTGCCACGGCTGAGCGTGACGGCGAGCGCTTCTGGTTCTGCTGCGACGGATGCCGGGACGCGTTTCTGGCTGCGCCACCGAAGGAAATGGCGTCGCACGGGGGGCCTCATGACCATCACTGATCACGATCACCCGATCGATCCGGTGCGTGTGGCTCACGCCCGGGACCGCCTGCCGACCCTGGAAGAATCGAGCCGGCTGACCAGCCTGCTGAGCCTGATGGCCGACCCGGTGCGGATCCGGCTCATCTACGCGCTCGACGTCGTCGAAGAGCTGTGCGTGGGGGACCTCGCGTTGGCGCTCGGCGTCAGTGAGGACGCCGTCTCGTACGCGCTCCGGCTACTGCGCACCGCCGGTCTCGTCGTGACACGCAAGGAAGGACGGGTCGTCTACAACCGGCTCGCGGCCGACTTCCCCGCTCCCCTGCGCGACCATTGCCTGCGCCAACTCGTCGAGCTCACCAGAAGCGTCCCTGACGACTGAATCGTCCGGTGCGTCAGGCAACGAGCAGGGTCTTGTTTCAACCGAGTCTCGAACTTCAAGTGCACTCGAAGTCAAACGTTCGCAATGCGGCGCTAGTGGGCGCCGATCTCGTGGCGGCCGTGGCTGCGCGGCTCGAACTGGAACGTTGAATGCTCGACGTCGAAATGGCCGACCAGGCAGGCCTGCAACTGATCGAGCAGCTGCGGCGCGTGGCCGTCGTTGAAGCAGCTTTCGTCCAGCACGACATGGGCTGAAAGCGCGGGCAGATCGGAGGTCACGGTCCAGACGTGCAGATCGTGCACGTCGAGGACGTGCTCGGTGGCCAGCAGGTGGGCGAGGATGTCGTCCAGATCGAGATTCCCCGGAGCCGCTTCCAGCAGGATGCGTCCGGAATCGCGCAGCAGGCCGTAGGCCGCGTGCAGCATCAGCACGACGACGACGAGCGAGGCCACCGGGTCGGCGCGGGTCCAGCCCGTGGTGAGAATGATGATGGCCGCGACGATCGTGCCGATGAAGCCGTACAGGTCGGTGATGATGTGCTTGTAGGCGCCCTCGACGTTCAGGCTCGATCGGTTGGCCTTGGCCAGCGATGCCGTGGCAGCCAGGTTGATGATGACGCCGACGATCGCCACGGCGAGGACCGCTCCGCCGGTGACTTCCGGCGGATTGATCAGCCGCCGGATCGCCTCGAACGTCACGAGTGCGGCGACGACAAGCAAGGAGATGCCATTTCCGGCCGCTGAGAGGATCTCGGCGCGCTTCCAGCCCCACGTCCACGAGCCGCTGGCGGGCCGTGCCGCCAGCCGGATGGCCCAGAGGGATGCGGCGAGCGCCGCGATGTCGGTGAGCATGTGGCCGGCGTCGGACAGCAGCGCGAGCGAATGGGCCACGAACGCGACCGTGACCTCGGCGACGAAGAATGTGGCGAGCAGGCCGAGCGCGAGAGTCAGGTAGCGGCGGTCGGCGTCAGCTGCGACCCCGTGCGAATGGGAGTCGCCGCCATGGCTGTGGTTGTGGCCGTTGACCGGCGCGTGGCCGGGCTCCGGGAGGCCGCTGCTCACATCTTCACGGTAGACGAGACGGGTGCCGAGATCGGCTGCGCTACTTGTCGCTGCGCGTGTTCAGCCGAACACTGTGACCCATTGGAGGGGCAGCCGACCCTCGCGGATCGCGGCGACGACCGCGTCATGCGCCGCTCCCCCGGCCTCCAGGATGGCCGTGACGGCCACTTGGGCACCGGTCGAGGGTCGCGGGTAGGAGCCCGGTCGTTTGCCGTGTCTCATCTCGGATCGGGCCGTTGCGGACGGGAGGTCGACGACGATCTCGATGTGGCCCGCGGTGACGGTCGTGATGATCTCGCCGTTGGCACCGGCGCCCGCGGAGAACACCGCGTCGGTGACGACCACGGCGTTCCCACCACCGGCGCCCTGGACCTCGTCGGCCTTGCGCCACTTGCGCCCGACGGCGTGCCAGCCGAGCGGCTCGGCGAGCTTGGCTTGGGTTTCCGGGGGCAGCCCGAATGCGCGGGGCGCGTCGTAGCGGCGGCCGAGCTCGCGCCACTGGGCGAGCAGATCGACGGCTTCCCAGGCGTCGAGAATCCAGCCGTCCGCGTCGATCAGCTCGAGCTGGCCCTCCCCCACCCACGGCGCAGCGCCGGTGTCGGACAGCTCGCCCCAGGCACCGAACTCCGGCCAGCTGAGCGTTTCCGAGTCGCCGTCCGGCGCATGGGCCAGCAGCGCCTCGGTCCAGACGACGGCACCGCGAGGACGGCGTGCCACCCGCAGCTGGGTGGCCGACGTCCGCCGCGCCCAGCACTGGCGGTCACCGGCCATCCACAGGGCTTCCGCGAGCGCGAGGTGGGCGCCGGCGTACGAGAGCTGCATGGCTGGATCAGCGGTGCGCACGGACAGGCGTCCGTTGCGCTTGTCGAGCACCAGTCCTGCCACCGGATCGGCAGGGTCGCCGGCGATGACCGCGATGCGTTCGCCCGCCTCGTAGCCGGTACGGGCCTCGTCGTCGGTGAGCAACGGCGGCGCCCATCCGGGGAAGGGCATCCCGTCGTCAGCGGCGTATGCCAGGTCGCGTGAGCTGAATGCCGCGAAGGGTCGGGCGGGCGCTGCCACCGGCCGACGGTAACTCCTGTCACCCTGGACACCATGGAAGCGCCTCGCAGTGTCCTCAGCATCGGGACGGCGTCGTGGACCGACAAGACCTTGCTCGAATCGGGCTGGTACCCGCCGGAGGTGAACACGCCGCAGGATCGCTTGGCGTACTACGCCGAGCGTTTCAGCGTGGTCGAGGTCGACGCGACCTACTACTCGCTGCCGAGTCAACGCAACAGCGCACTCTGGGCCGACCGCACCCCGGAGGGTTTCCGGTTCGACGTCAAGGCTTTCTCGCTGCTCACCCAGCATCCGACGAAGACCGCGGCGCTGCCCAAGGCCTTGCGCCCCGAGGACGCAAAGGCCCGGGTTTACCTGAAGGATCTGCCCGCCAAGACCGTCGACGACGTGTGGGAGCGCTTTCTCGGCGCCCTGGCACCGCTCCACGAAGCGGGCAAGCTCGGCGCGATCCTGCTGCAGTTCCCGCAGTGGTTTCCCGGTGGCAAGAACAACCGGCAGTACATCCTCGAATGCGCCGAGCGGTGCAAGCCGTATCGGGTCAGCATCGAGTTCCGCAACAAGACCTGGATGGACCCGGAACATGCCGAGCGGACGCTGGATTTCCTGCGCGGCTACGGGCTGACGTACGTCTGCGTCGACATGCCGCAGGGGCACACGTCGTCGATCCCGCCGATAGTTGCCGCGACGGCCGACCTTGCGGTCATGCGTTTCCACGGCCACAGCGCCCACTGGAACAGCCGCGACATCTACCAGCGCTTCGGCTACCGCTACTCCGAGGACGAGCTGAAGGAGTGGGCTCCCAAGGTGCGTGGCTTGTCGAACCAGGCGCGGGAGACGCACGTGCTGATGAACAACTGCTACCGCGACTACGCGCAGGTGAACGCGGCGCAGCTGGCGGCGCTGATCTGAGCAGCTGGGCTGGCCTTCGGAATGGCCTCAGTTCTCGCGTCAGCCGGTCGATCTGGCGGGCCAAGCAGGGCTCGCAAGTAGCGATAGCTGTGGCGCGCACCGGCCCGCCGGAGCTCTGCGCCCTTGCACACTCGGGGAAGCGGCCGGCGGCAGTAAATGAGGGGGCCAGAGCCCCTGGATCTACTGCCGCTGCCTTCTCACGACCTGTACCCGCGCGCGAGTGCCTTGCCGCACGCGTCAGCACGCTCGGCCACCGGCAGTCTGCGCTTGTGGTTGCTGCGAATATGGCTACAGTTATGGCTATGTCATCGTCAGCGGAGCACATGGCACTTGCGGACGTGAAGAACCGACTCTCGGAGGTCGTCGATCGCCTCGAGCGCGAGCACGGTCGGGTCGTGATCACGAAACATGGACGTCCCGCAGCCGTGGTCATGAGCGTCGAGGATCTCGAGGGGCTTGAGGAGACTCTCGAGATCTTGTCTGATCCGAAGCTGATGCGCCGGGTTCGTAAGGGTGACCCGGAAACCGCGGCAGGTCGCGCCGAACAACTGACGAAAGAGGAGGCCCAGGCGCTCATCAGCCGGCAGCGCTGATGCCGGACGCCTACGGAGTCGAGTGGGCGCCCTCAGCGCGGCGGGACCTGGCGAGGACCCCGGAGAAGGTCGCCACTGCCGTCGTCGAGTTCATCTACGGGGGGCTCGCAGACAATCCACAACGGGTCCGTCGTGAACTACACCTTGAACTGTCAGGACTGCACTCCGCCCGTAGGGGCGACTTTCGTGTCATCTACCGCATAGACGAGACGCGGCGTCGTGTCGTCGTCATAGCCATCGACCATCGAGCCGATATCTACCGGCGCAGGTGACCCAATGAACTCACGATAATTGTTGGCATCCCGCTCCCCCGCGTCCACTACGGGGTGGTCGCGCCGACAGGTCTAGGAAAGACTGTTCCGGTGACGTATTACCGACGTGATCTGGCCCGCGTCCACCACGAAGGCTTCGGATTTCACGCCGACTTGTGCGCTCCCGGCATCCTGCGACTACTCGAGCCAGTTCGCGAACGGGGCGGGCTTGTCGTCGAACTGGGCTGTGGGAGCGGCCTGCTGACCCGGTATCTCGTCCAAGCCGGCCACCGCGTGATAGCGACCGACGCCTCGCCGGCCATGCTGGACCTCGCCCGCGAGTACGTGCCGAAGGCTATGGCGATCGAGCAGCTGACGCTTCCCGACGATCCCATCCCCGAAGCCGACGCGATCGTGTCGATCGGTCATGCCCTCAGCTACCTTCCCGACGAGCCAGCCGTCACGCGCGCGCTTCTCGCGGCTGCGGGTGCGCTGCGCCGGGACGGCATCCTCGCGATCGACATCTGCGACCGGGAATGGGGTCAGGCACGGCAGAATGCGCCCAACGCCGGCTGGGTGGGCGATGACTGGGCGCTCGTCACCGAGTTCTCCACACCGAGTCCAGATCGCTTCGTGCGTCACATGACGATCTTCGCGCGCAATGAGGACGATTCCTGGCGACGCGATCACGAGCGACACGACAACGTCCTGATCGACACGTCCATGATTCCTGCGCTGCTGAGCCGGATCGGCGTTGCGGCTGCGGTCCGAGGCTCATTTGGCGACGAGACGCTTCCCACCGGGCTTCGTGCGGTCATCGGCCACCGCGACGTTCTCCTGCCTTCGGCGCCCGCCGTGTTTCCGTCCGACGGCAGCGGGAAAACAGGGCCTGGCGCACCCCTGACCTAGGGCGGTGGAATCTCCACGTCGCGGACCAGACAGTCACCCGCGCCGGGTCCGCGTGGCTGCGCGCCGGTTTGCGCGAATGAGCCGTAACGGATAACAGGCCCCAGACAGTTACAGGAAGAGCCAGTGCTCGCTGCGTTGTTGCTTGCCGCCCTGGTGGCGGGCGTACTCAGCACGATCGTCCTGCTCTCGCCGATCCCACTGCCCGCCGGCCGTGGGGTCGGGGTGTGGCCGTGGAGCCGGCGGCTGTTGCTCGCGGTCATCGCCACGGCTGCAACCGACCTGATCGCCGGAGCGATCTTGGAGGGCATCGGCGCCACCCGGCGCAACGTTGCCTGGTCGGTCATTGTCCTGTCGGCGTGCAGCCTCATCTGGCTGCCGTTCACTCGCCGGTGGAGCGCCCGCGCCCACCTGTGCTGGTCGGCGACGACGCTGATGTTCGGTGCCTACCTGGCGTTCATGTTGCAGTGGACGGTGTCCAGCGGTCTTCCGGCTGCGTCCGAGGCCGGCGGCCTCGTCCTGTGGGTGCTTGAGCTCTGGGCGTCCCTTCTCGCTGCGGCTTATCTCTGGGAGTTGTGCGACACGTTGGGCAGCGAGTGGTGGCGCCGGCGGGTCCCTCGCGGCTCCACTGTCCACGCACCCGACCAGCTGCCGTTCGTGAGCCTGCATGTCCCGGCCCACAACGAACCACCCGACATGGTGATCGACACCGTCACGGCCCTGCTGGCGCTGGACTACCCGCGTTACGAGATCGTCGTGATCGACGACAACACAGATGACGAGGCGCTGTGGCGCCCGGTCGAGGCGTTCTGCCGGGAGCATCAGGTCACCTTTGAGCATCTGCAGGATTGGCCCGGCTACAAGTCCGGCGCGTTGAACTACGCGCTTCGGCAACTGACCGACCCGCGAACGGAACTCATTGGAGTGGTCGACTCCGACTACCAGATGGACCGGGATTTCCTACGCCGCTGCGCTCCGCTCTTCGCCCGTGACAGCGTCGGCTTCATCCAGGCGCCGCAGGACTACCGGGAGTGGGAGCACGATCCCTACTACCGGCGGCTCTACCACTCCTACGCCTACTTCTTCGCCGTCTCCCAACCGTCACGCAACGAGCGCAACGGCGCGATCTTCGCGGGCACGATGGGCCTGATCCGGCGGGCGGCACTCGAACAAGTCGATGGCTGGGACGAGTGGTGCATCACCGAGGACGCCGAACTCTCGCTGCGGCTGCTGCGCGCAGGCTGGGAAGGCCTGCATGTGGACAAGTCCTTCGGTCACGGCGTCATGCCGTTGACCTTCGAAGCGCTGAAGGGGCAACGGTTCCGCTGGTGCTTCGGCGGCATACAGATCCTGCGGATGCACTGGCGGTCGATGCTGCCCGGTACTCGCCGCCACGGCAACCGGCTGTCCGCCGGTCAGCGGTGGGCGTACTTCTCGGGTGCTCTGCAGTGGTACGGCGACCTGCTTGCGCTGCTCTTCTTCGTATTCCTGCTCGCCGGCGCTGTGAACATTGCTCTGGGCGGTGGGCTGCTCTTCCGGAAACTGACCGGCTTTCTGGTCGCAGCCATTCCGCTCCTTGTCGCCATCGGACTGGCTCGGGCCGTGGCGTTGCTGCGCCGCGGCACCGGCGCCTCCTGGCGGGAGGCGCTCGGCGCCTTCATGATCTGGCAATCGACCTCGCTCGTTACGGCACGCGCATCCGTGCAGGCACTGTTCGCCCGCGAGGCGGAATTCCTGCGAACACCGAAGACCACCGAGGAAGGCAGTCTGCGTGACGCCTTCAAGGGCAACCCAGGCGAAACGGCGCTCGCGCTCGCCGGAACGACGGGCATCGCCCTGGCACTCACGCACCCCAGCGGCTACGCCGGACCACTGACCGCCGGGCTCCTGCTGTGGCCGACGATCTCGTATGCGGCCGCACCGGTGAATTCCTTCGCCGCTCGGCGTGCCGCGCTACCGCCGCAACTGAGGGCATGGCGGCGCACCGAGTTCTTGCGCGGCCGCGGAACCCGCGTGACCGTCGCCGCAGGCGGCCTTGCCGCTGCGGCCGGCGTCGCCGCGGGCGTCTTGGCGTTGCTTGCCCCCGACCTGGGCCCGGTCCAGCCACCGCACGTCATTGGCCCTGCCCGTGGCCGCCCCACCCACAGCGCGCAGCCGAGCCCTCGACCAGCAAAGAGCCCGCCCCCCACCCCGACGCAGTCTCCCGGTGCTGCGCCGACCTCGGCGCCGACCTCGGCGCCTGCCGCATCCCCGTCACCGAGCACGCAAACGGTGCCGTCGCCGACCGGAGGTCCGTCACCGACTCCCGGTCAGGTCACACCCTCGAGCCGGCCATCGAGCCCCGCGCCTACACCGGCACCGACGACCCCGACCGGCAGCACGCCGCCGACGACACCGTGAGATGCCGTGAGATGCCGCCGCGTCCTTTCGCCGGGATCTCAGGCCCACCGGACAGGTAACTGCCCGCGGCCCCAAAGGAGGAAGGGCTCGATCCGCTGGGTCGGCCCGTCAAGGGTCAGCTCGGGCAGCCGTTGCAGCAACACACGCAGCGAGATCTGCCCTTCAAGACGCGCGAGCGGGGCTCCGGGACAGTAGTGAACGCCGAAGCCGAACGAGAGGTGCCGGCGGACGCGCTCCATGTCGCGGTCAAGGCGGAAGTCCTCTGGATCGGCGAGCCCATTGGGTGCGTCACGGTTCGCCGAGGCGAAGTTCAGCATGACCTTCGACTTCGCCGGGATCTGCGTTCCGTGGAGGCGGACGTCTTGCGTCGGCGTGCGGAAGAGCCCCAGCACGGGCGGGTCATACCGAAGGCTCTCTTCGACGGCGGCCTCGATGAGGGCTGGATCGCGCTGTAAGAGCTCCCACCGGGAACGGTTCTGGAGCAGCCGCCAGACGACGTTCGTCAAAAGCGCGGTGCTGGTCTCCAGCCCGCCGAGCAGCAGCAGCACGAGCAAGAGACGTAAGTCGTCGTCGGTAGGCCGCCAACCATCGGTTTCGGCAACGACCAGTCGGCTCAGCAGATCATCCGGCAGAACAGTGCCCAGATGCTGGTCGCCCGGAACGACCACTCCCGCGTCGCGAAGCGTCCGGCGCCGCTGATCGATGTGGCCCTGGAAATAGTCGTCAAGCCGGGCTCTCGGTGCAGCCGACACCGCAGGGTCGGGCACGTTGTAGGTGGCGGTCAGGTCGTCGCACATTTCGCGGAAGAGTGGCAGGTCCGCCTCGGGCACGCCGATCAGCCGAGAGATGACCGTCATGGGCAACGGTGATGCGAACAGCTCTTGGAAGTTTCCCGCACCGAGACCGATCATGGCGTCGATCAGATCGTGAGCCAGCTGCTCGATGTCGCTTTCCAGGTGCTGCACCGCGCGAGCGGTGAAGCACCGGTTGAAGATCCGGCGGAATGGTGTGTGTGCCGGCGGGTCGTTGAACAGACCTGCGGGTTTCATGTAGTGCGGGCTGTCGCCGTAGCGAATCGACCACAACTCCCAGTCGCGCAGGCCCGACAGCACATCGTCGAATCGGCTGAGCGTGAAGAACGGCGGTGAGAATAGCGGGTTGTGGTGTACCGGGCACCCGCGGCGCAGGCGCGCGTAAGCGGGGAAAGGATCCTCCAGGACGGACTTGCTGAGCGGATCGTAGGAAGGGCTGGGATGGGGCGTCTCTTGTGGCACGCACCCCACGAAACCGTGCCGGAGCCGATCGCGCCAGGTGGGAACCGGTCATAGTTGGCGCAGGTGGCTTCCATCCGCAGAGACGACGCAGCACAACCGACGGCTCAATGCCGAATCAGCGGGCCGATCTGGCCGTGTCGGGTACGAGCACGCCCCAGGTGGCGATCGGCAGCACCACGATGAACGCCGCGAGGATCAGCCAGTAGCTGGGAGTCGCGTCGCGGCCGGCATTGCCGAAGGACGCGAGCAGCGGCGGGCCGAGACGTGAGCCCCCGTCGGCCAGGATCCGCCGGGCTCCGAGGTCGTGACCGATCGCGTCGAACGCCCACCGCGACGGCATCAGGGCGCTCAGGGCGGCGCCTGCCCGCGCCTCAGGTGAACAGGAAGCACCGCGCCCGCGAACAACACCGCGGGGAAGCAGAGCATGGGGAGCGCAAGGGTTGCTTGCGCGACGTTGCGTACCCAGGCGGATGTGAGCAGACCGATCCCGAGGGCTGCGACTGAGCACAGGAGCAGGCTCGGAAATCTCGCCGACCGGCTGAGCATGAGCAAGAGCGGCGTCTACGCCCACTTCGGCTCAAAGCAGGATCTGCAACTCGCCACGGTCGAGGAAGCCGAGCGGATCTTCCGCGCTGAAGTGATCGAACCCGCGCTCGCCGCCGCCCCTGGGCTCGGGCAGCTCCTGACCTTCTGCGACGGCTATCTCGACCACCTCGCGCGACGGACGTTTCCCGGCTGCTTCTTCGCCGCCGCCGTCCTCGAGATGGGTACCCGTCCGGGACCCGTCAAGGAACGCGTCGCAGCGTTTCAGAGTGGTGTCTCAGCGATGATTCGCGGGTTCGTCGTCGACGCGATCGACAACCACGAGTTGCCCGCAGATGAAGACGCCGACGCCCTCACCTTCGAGCTCAACGGGATCATCCTGGCCGCCAATTCCAGCTTCGTGCTGCACGACGACCGGGCCGTGCTGGAGATGCCGAGGCGTCTTGTGCGCCGGCGTCTGGGCGTCTATGCCCCGGCCGAGGGCCAGCGTTCGAAGCGGCCGGCCAAACGACGCTGACGGCAGCGCCATCCGGAGCCGAACGGGACTATCCGGCCCGTCCCGCTCTGGACGGAAGTACCAGCAGAGCGACGGCTGCGGCAACCAAGACAACGACCGTCGCTGCGGTGAGACCGAGCCTCATACCCTCGACGAAAGCCGAGCGCGCAGCGCGAGCAAGCGCTTGCCCCGCAGTGCCGCCGAGCTCGTGCGCGACTTGCTGAGCTCCTCCGATCGAACCCGAGATGGCGTCCTGTGCCGCGTGCGGCAGGTGCGGTGGCAGGACGGCGGACAGCTTGTCCTGGTACCGCGTGTTGAGCAGGCTGCCGGCCACGGCGACCCCGAGCGCGCCGCCGACCTGCAGGAACGTGCCATTGGTGCCCGCACCCACTCCGGTGTGCCTTTGCGGCAGGGATCCCATGACCGAGGCCGTCGCCGACGGAATGGCCAACCCGGCGCCGACGCCGAGCAGCACCATCCCCGTGACGATGTCGCCGTACGTCGAAGCTGTCGTCGTCCGCGACAGCCAGAACAGGCCGCCGCCGATCAGCAGCAGCGCGCCGGTGATGGTGAATCGCGTACCGACGCGTTCGACGAGGCGCGCTGAGGGCGGAGCCACGATAGCGATGGCACCTGCCGATGGCAGTGCCCGGATCCCGGCCTGCAGCGGCGTGTACCCCAGGACGAATTGCAGATACTGGGTGAGGACGAACAGCAGCCCGAAGAGCCCGAACATGACGAACCCGGTCGAGATCACTGCTCCCGAGAAGGTCCGGCGGCGGAAGAAGCTCAGCTGGAGCATCGGGTGGCTGCTGCGCCGCTCCCATGCAACGAACCCGGCGAGTATGGCCAGTCCGAGGCCGCCGCTGACGAGCACCCGGCTCGAACTCCAGCCGTGACTGGGTGTTTCCACGATCGCCCACACCAGCAGCACGAGCCCGGTGACCGAGAGGGCCGCCCCGAAGAAGTCAGCGGCTTTGGCTTGCTCGTTGCGCGAGTTGGGCACCAGTTTCACCGCAGCCAGGAACCCGATGAGTGCCACGGGAAGGTTGAGCAGGAACACCGATCCCCACCAGAAGTGATCGAGCAGCAGACCGCCGACGACGGGCCCGACAGCGATGCCCAGTCCGCTCGTGGCGGCCCACAGCGCGATGGCCCGGGCCCGCTCCCCCGGATCGCGGAAAGTCGCCGTGATGATCGCCAGCGTTGCCGGCATGATCATTGCTGCGCCGATACCCATGCTGGCCCGCGCGGCGATCAGCATGTTGACCGAACCGGAGAAGGCCGCCCACCCGGATCCAGCGGCGAACATGCACAAGCCGACGAGGAACATGCGCTTGCGTCCCACTCTGTCCCCGAGGCTGCCCGCGACAAGCAAAAGGCCGGCGAAGACGAGGATGTACGCATCGACGATCCACTGCAGATCGGTGGTCGTGGCGTGAAGGTCGCGCACGAGCGTCGGTAGCGCGACGTTCAAGATGGTGTTGTCGAGCGTCACGATGAGAAGCGAGACGCACAGGACTGCGAGTGCCAGCCATCGTCGTGGCGCCTCGGTGTGCTTCGCGCCCTCTGCCGGTTCTGCCGGCTGCATCGGGTGTTTGCCTTGTGCCGCTGCAGTGCCAGGACGACGACTCCGGGCGCCGGAGCCCCGCCGTGACCCTGATGGTCTCCGTATGTCGTGGACCATCGTCCGGCCCCCTACGTCACCAAACGTTGATGACTCCGGTCTAGCCCCCTAAGGGGTCGTCGACCAGTGGCTTTTGGCCCTGGTCCCAGCGGAAATCGCAGAGCCGCTTCGGCTGCGCGCCACTTGTCCATCGTCAGCGACCAGCTTCGGCCAGCGGCCGGCTCGCGGTGGGTCCTCCCGCATCCCCCGTCGCACCAGGTGCTTGCGGCCACCGTAGGCGCCGGCGTAGCCATAGGGACACATACACCAGCGCAACGAGGACCGGGACTGCCACCACATCATCTGGTGGACCAGCGGCGGCCCCACCGACCGCAACAACATGATCCTGCTCTGCCGATACCACCACCAACTCATCCACGACCACAGCTGGACCGTCATCGGCAACGCGCGCTCACCCGGACTGCACTTCCGATCACCCGACGGCCACACCACCATCCCAGCCCGAAGACACCCCCTCATCCCCCGGACGAAAGCATGCTGAACGGCGGAGGTCGGACCGTGCGGCCGCTGTCAGTGCGCGTGGTACTCGTCATCGGTGACGTGCTCGCCCCACCCGGTTTCACCCTCCGCGAGGGAAAGGTGGGTCATGAAATGGTCGCGCGTGGCGCCGTGCCAGTGCCACTCAGCGCTCGCGACGTTGACGATGTCGCCGGAGCGGATCCGTCTCACATCCTCACCGCGTGCCTGAACGAGCCCTTCGCCCTCGGTGACGTACAGGGTCTGGGCGAGCGAATGTGTGTGCCACGCGGTGCGGGCGCCGGGCGTGAAGTGCACGTTGCCGAGCGACAGCTGATGCGGACCGTGCCCGTTGGTGATCGGGTCGATCCACACTTCGCCCGTGAACCAGTTCTCCGGGCCTCGTGCTGTCGGACCGCCAGGATGGACGTCCATCTGCTCTCCCGTCGTTCGGTGCGCTGATGCAGCTGATGTCAGAAGTGTCTATAGCGAGCGTTTGCCCGTGGAGCCCGGTGTCAAGCTCGTCGATGACTCGGGGACACCGCCCAGGCTGCGCCGAAGGCAATGACGGCTGCGTCTGCGATGCCGACGCAGGTTGCTGAACAGGCTCGCGGCTGCCCGCCTGCGTGCGACAGTGATCGCGTGGGGTACCGCGAGGTAGCGGGCAGCAGGCGTGACACCGCCCGCCGGCTGAACATGCTCGCCTGCGGCCAGCCGAACGTCTACGTGGAGTCGCTTTTCGGTCCTCCGGCCTTGCGCCGCCAGCACGACGGGGCGCTGACCGAGTCCGTCTTCTACACACCGCAGGCGCTCGTGCAGATACTCGCCGACGCGGTGGTCGGGACGCGGCGGTGGTCGATCACGGTGATCGACGACCGGTTTGCCTTCCGCGCGCGAGCCCTGACCTTTGGCCAGACGGACGTGCGCCTGGGCAAGTCGAAGTTCTGGAACCTCACGCACGACGAGACCGGCCACGTGATCGCGCTCGGCGACGGTCGGCGCAACTACGTCGAGGCGCATGACTTCGGTAGCGCCGGTGCGATGCAGGCGTATCTCTTCGGGTTCAACCAGGCCGGTGTCGGCGAGATCGATGAGGCGGCGCTGCGAAACGGCGGACTGGTGAGTCTGATCGACGGTGCGTTCGCAGCCCAACCCTCGCAGCTGGAGCCCCGGGCCGTTGCCGGGCTCCGGTCCTTCCGCAGTGCCACGACCATCAACACCCTCACGGTGACGGAGGCTTTCGCCGAACCCGCCTTGACGACGCTGCTGCCCTTCGGGGTGGACCTCGACCACGTGCGGGTCTTCCGGCCTGCTACTGCCAGGCAGCAACGAGATGGCAGACGGGCCGCCAAATCCGAATGACGACATCCGACTACAAGGGCGCCTGACGGCGCGAGCCGGTGCGCGTGTGAGTGAATGGTCCCCGGACGGGATCCGGAGGCGGGCATGAGCTACGACATCATCGACTGCGACACACACATCACCGAGCCGCGGGATGTCTGGACGTCACGGGTCCCTGCTCAATACCGCGAGCACGTGCCGCATGTGGTGCGTAACGACGACGGCAAGGACATCTGGCTGCTGGACGGCGTTCAGATCTACACCGCCGGCGTGACCGCTCTTGCCGGCTGGCCCGAGCCGTTCCCCAGCGGACCGCCGACGTACGAGGACATGCACCCGGCGGCGTACGACGCGAACGCGCGGCTCTCGCTGATGGACGGCCAGAGCATCTGGGCCCAGGTCCTCTACCCCAATGTCGCCGGCTTCGGCAGCCAGAAGTTCCTGCAGATCAAGGACGATGCGCTCAAGCTGGTCTGCGTCGAGGCGTACAACGACTTCCTGCGCGACTGGGCATCGGCTGACCCGCGGCGGCTCATCACCATCATGTCGATGCCGTTCTGGGACGTCGACGCGTGCGTGAAGGAGCTCGAGCGCGGTGCCTCCGCCGGTCATCGGGGCGTGCTGTTCACCGGAGAGCCGCAGCGCTTCGGGCTTCCCTTCCTCGGCGAGAAGCACTGGGACCCGCTGTGGTCGGCGGCGCAGGACGCCGGCCTGGCCATCCACTTCCACATCGGAAGCGGCGACGTGGGCAATATCTTCAGCCCGGCGCGCGTCGCCGCTCACGGCTCGGCGGCGACCTATGCGCTCAGCTCGGTCGACCTCTTCCTGAAGAACGGCCTTCAGGTCTCCGATCTCCTGCTGAGCGGGGTGCTCCCCCGCTTCCCGGACCTCCGCTTCGTCTCGGTCGAGAGCGGCATCGGCTGGATTCCCTTTGTGCTCGAGGCGGTCGATCACAGCTACCGCGAAGCCCGGCCGCACCGGACGAGCGAGTGGGAGCTCCTGCCTTCGGAGTACTTCCGGCGCCAGGTGTATGCCTGCCACTGGTTCGAGACGGTGCCCCTTCACAAGCTGCTCGACGACCTGCCGGTCGACAACCTGCTCTTCGAGACCGACTTCCCACACCCCACGTGTCTGTACGACGACGTCGCCGGCCGCGTCGAGGAGGCCTTCGGTGGTCTCGACCCGCACCTGCGGCGAAAGCTCCTGTGGGGCAACGCTGCCAAGCTCTACGGCATCGCTGATCCGCCTGGCTGAGATTCGCCGAATGCCGACAGGTAGTTCTGCACGTCCGCCCACAGCCGTTCACCGGCGTCCCTGGCCGCGTCGGACACCACGTCGAGGTTGATGAAGCCGTGCACCTGGCCACGCTCGCACCGATGCACGACCGGAACACCGGCCGCCGCGAGCGCAGCGGCATAGGCGTCACCCTCGCCGCGAGTCACATCGTGCTCAGCGGTCACCACCACGGCCGGTGCCAGCCCGCGCAGGTCCGGCTCGAACAACGGGCTCACCCGCGGATCACTGCGGCGGCTCGCCTCAGGTACCCACTGCTCGGCGAACCAAAGCGCGTCCTCGGCATCGAACCCCCAGCCGCGACCTTTGCGTTCCATGCTCGGATGCGCCAACGTCAGATCGAGGTCGGGGTACGCAAGCACCTGCAGATCGGGCTGCGGCTCACCGGCGTCGCGCAGCCAGAGGCACGTCAACGCGGCGATCGATCCGCCGGCGCTGTCGCCCATGAGAGCCAGCCCCGAGGACCCTGCAGCGGGTGCCGTCCCGTTGCGGATCCAGCGCACCACGGCAAGCGCATCTTCGATGGCCGCGGGCCATGGATACTCGGGCGCGCGCCGGTAATCCACGGCGAGCACAGCGACCCCCGCCACGTGCGCCAACCGGCGGCACACGCGGTCGTGGGAAGCCAGATCACCGAAAACCCAGCCGCCGCCGTGGAAGTACACGACGAGTGGCCGCTCATCCGGTGCCGGCTCGTACAGCCGCGCCGCAACGGGCACGTCGCCGGGAGCGGTGAGGCCGCGGACCCGGTACAGCTCCGGTCCCGGCGGCCTGGCAGCGGCGCGCTCCGCGGCGGCCCTGCGCAGGCCCGCAGCACCCGTGGAGCGCGCCGGCGGGCCTGGATTCGAGCGCACCTCGGCGACGAACGTTTCCAGTCCTGCGTCGGCGAGTTCACCCGGGAGGAAGTCGTCGGCCATTCCGCTATGCTGCCAGCGCCTTCTGCCGCGGAGACAGTATGAGCTTTCGCATCACCGCATTGGTCGATCCTGAGATCACGCCCGCCTTTCGCCGGCTGGCGTGGCTTGCATCGGCCGAGGACGGTGTTCCCGTCGGCTCGGCGTTCCTGCGCCTGTTCACCGGGGCCGGCCAGCGTCACGTGGCCGAACTGGAGCTCCATGTCCACCCGGCGCAGCGCCGCCGGCACGTCGGCGCCGAACTGCTGGAGGCGGCCATCACCGCCGCGCGCATGGATGACCGGGGCACCATCGTGGCGCAGGCAGAGGCGGGCTCACCCGGCGACAGGTTCGCTTCAGCGCGGGGTTTCCGGCCCGTGCTGGCGCTGATTTTCAGCCGGCTACCTTTGGCGTCCGTCGACCTCGACGCGCTCGGCCGCCTCGTCGATCAGCCGCACCCGGGCTACTGGCTCGTCTTGTGGGACGGCGAGGTGCCAGGCGAGCTGGCCGAGACGTTCGTCGTGTCCCGGCACGCCATGGATGACATGCCGATGGGGGAAACCGATTTCGGCACCGTCACCTGGGACCTGGAAAGGGTCCACGCTGCGGCGGCCCGGGTCAAGGCGCGCGGCGACCACCTGCACACCGTCGCGGCGATCAGTGAGTCGGATGGCGCCATTGCCGGGTTCAGCGAGCTCGTCGTCCCGGGAGACGGCACCGGCGACGCCCAGCACTACGGCACCGCGGTGCTCCCGGCTCACCGCGGGCATGGACTCGGCGCGTGGATGAAGGCAGCGGCCATTCTTCACGCGCGGCGACGCCATTCCGACCTTTCCGGCTTGCTCACCGACACCGCCGACAGCAACGAGCCGATGAGGCGCATCAACGACGCGCTCGGCTACCTGCCGACCCACACCACGTACGAGTACCAGCTCGACCTCTAGCGTGGCGGGGCGGTTTCGGGCAGCTTGAAGGAATACAGCTCGGCAGCGTTGCCGGCGACGATGCGCGCAACCTCGTCGTCCGGCACGCCGTCCAGCACCTCGGCGAGGACCTCACGGGAGCGCGGGAACGTCGACTCCGTATGGGGATAGTCGCTCCCCCACATCAAGGTCTCGACCCCGATCATGTCGCGCAGCCGCATCCCCAGCGAGTCCTCCTGGAAGCTGGCGAAGCAGTTGGTACGGAAGAACTGCGATGGCAGCGCATCGGGATCAGCAAGGCGCGCCCACTCCGGGCCTCGGATGGGCTTGTCGGTGTAGGTGTAATCCAGCTGCTGCAGGAAGAACGGGATCCAGCCGAGCTCATGCTCGACCGTGCCGATGCGCAGTCCGGGATGGCGCTCGAAAACGCCGGAGAACATGAAGTCGGCGAGCGTGCGCCGGATCGGGTAGTCCTTGTTGACGAAGATCGACGGCGGAACGTTCTTGACGTTCAGCACGAATTCGCCGGCCCGCGAATCCGCCCGATCCGTGCCGACATGAAGGCTGAGCGGCATGCTGAGCTCCTCGGCCGTGGCCCAGAACTCGTCGAACTCGCGGCTGCGGTACGGCAGCCATACCGGCGGGGCGACGGTGATGAGCGCGCCCGCAAGCCCCAGCGAATGGCAGCGCCGCAGCTCGGCCGTCGCCTCCGCGACGTCGTCGACGTTCACCATCCCGATGCCCTTGAGCCGGGTCGTGTCGTGACTGCAGAACTCGGCGATCCAGTCGTTGTAGATGGCCATCGATGCGGTGACGACCTCGGTGTTGGGGACGCTGAAAATCACGAGCCCCTCGGACGGGTAGATCACCGCTCCCCAGACGCCGTCCTCTTCGTTGGCGGCCAGATAGGCGGCCGGATCGTAGGCGGCGGGGCTGACCTCTTCGAACGTCGCGGACGTGCGCAGTTTGGTGGGATCCTTCTCGAACCGCATGCCGGTCTGGATGCCGAGGAACGACATGGTCTTGCGGCCGTCGATGTACCACCAGTCGCCATCGGCCTCGCGCACCACGTGTGGCAGCCGCTCGTCGCTGGTTCGCGACGCCCACAGATCAGGTGGCTCGACAATGTGCGAGTCCGACGAGATCAGCCACGTCTGCGACGCCGCTTGGGACACGGCGGGCGATGGCTCGATGATGGTCATGCAGCTTCCTTACTTCTCGCGGCGGTTACGTAGCAGCTGGCCGGGCCGGGGTGCCGGATCGACGGGTTCCTCGTCGCGCCGGATCGCGACGCCGTTGACGACGATGTGGCGCAGCCCGGTAGGGGCGTCGGCCACCAGCCGGTCACCGTTCGCCGGGAAGTCGGCGATTCGCCGGGTCGGGCCGGGCGCCAGCGACTGCCAGTCCAGCACGACGACGTCGGCCGCGGCGCCCTCGCTGAGGTAGCCGCGCCCGTGCAGGCCGATGAGGTCGGCAAGCTCGCCGGTGACGCGGCGGATGCCGGCTTCGATCGCCATCAGCTCGCGATCGCGCACCCAGTGCGCGAGGAAGTCGACGGGCATGACGGCATCGCAGATCTGGCCGATGTGGGCCCCGGCGTCGGACAGCCCCAGCACGCAACCGGGCTCCTGCAGGAGCTGGCTCACTGCCGCGGCGTCGTCGTTGGCGAAGTTGATGGTGAAGCGGGTGGCCAGGCCATCGGCGATCGCGATGTCGAGCATGCAGTCCAGCGGATGGATGCCCCGCTCGCGTGCGATGTCGGAGACGATGCGGCCATCGACAGCCGGGTCGGTCGTCTCACTGACCGTGCAGGTGTCCCAGCGCATGTCGACATGCTTGCCCGAGTCCAGCTCGGCCCCGGCCAGACTGCGCCACACCGGATCGCGGTACACCTCGACACGGCCGGGCCGGTCCAGGGCCGACAGCCGGCTGAACGCCGGCACCATGTAGAGGCTGGACGGATCAGCCATCGACAGCTGGAACGTCACCGGCCGGCAGGTGACTTGCGGATGGACGTCGGAGCCGGCCGCGAGCCCGGCGCGGTGCTGGGAAAGCTTCGTCGCCCACGGGGCTTTCGAGACCGCGCCTGGTGGATACGCCAGGATGGCCGACCAGGTGACCGGGGTGCGGATGCGCCGCTGCATCTCGTAGACCCAGCCGTAGTTCTCACCCGGCGCGACGTGGATCAGCCCGGCTCCGGCCGCATCCGCGGCCTTCCACAACGCTTCGACCTCATCCAGGGTCGCGACGACGGACGGCACTGGACGGCCACCGTCGCCGCGGTGGAACGGCGACCGGTCGCTGGAGAAACCCAGCGCTCCCGAAGCGATCGACTCCCCCACGACGGCAGCCATGCGCTCGATCTCCGCCGGGGTCGCCTCGCGCTCGTAGGCGTCGTCGCCCATGACCGTGAGCCGGACAGCGGTGTGCCCGACGTAGCCCCCGAAGTTGATCGCCGTACCCCGAGCGCTGACCGTCTGCAGATACTCGCCGTACGTCTCGAAGGACCAGTCGATACCGGCGTGCAGCGTGGCCGAGCGCATGTCCTCGACGTTGACCAGCGTGGCGATCATCGAGTTCCGCCAGGCCGGCGGGCACGGCGCGATGGAGAACCCGCAGTTGCCCGCGACCACCGAGGTCACCCCCAGCTGGCTGGACGGGCTGATCGCCGGATCCCACACCACTTGCGGGTCGTAGTGCGTGTGCAGATCGATGAACCCGGGAGCGACGACGCAGCCGCCGGCGTCAATCGTCTCGTCACCGTCGAGCGCGGGCGCGATGGCGCTGATCCGGCCGCCGTCGATGCCGATATCTGCCCGGCGCGGTTCGCGTCCGCTGCCGTCGACGACCAGGCCGCCGCGAATCGCAAGCTGATGCACGCCACTCTTGTATCGTGCAAGTCTTGTGAGGGTCAATAGTGACAGCCGCGAGTCGTGGACCGAGCACGAGTCGAGGGCCAGCTTCGAGCAGCTCGGCGATCGCGTCGTCAAGGCGACCAGGCGCTGGAGCCGCAGCAGCAGGCGGCAGCGGCTGCAGCACGAGCTGTACACCGTCGGCGGGGTCGAGCTGTCGCTCAGCCAGATCGACGCGCTGGAGTCGGTCGCTGCCGGTGACATCCGGATGCACGAGCTCGCCGCGCGGCTGTTGATCGACCCGTCCACGGCGACGCGCACCGTCGCGCCACTCGTCGACCTCGGGCTGCTCGAGCGTCTCCCCGACCCCGACAACCGGCGTTACGTGATCCTGCGCTGCACTGCTGCCGGTCGCCGCACCGCTCGCCGGATCGGCAAGGAACGCATGCAACTGATGGAACGGGTCCTCGCGCCGATGGCTCCGGATCGCCGCCTGCTGCTGGCCGATCTGCTGGAGGAATACCTCGAGCTCATCGAGTCCTATCGGGCTCCCGAGTCACGCTGACGCGGACCAGCTTCCGGTGATCTTCAAGCCGGACAGGACCTCGCTCTCCTTGTCGGTGAGCGCCGCCCCTCCCCCCTCGCCGAGCTTCACCATGACCGACCGGCCGAGCGCGTGGCAGGAGCTGCCCGCAAAGACCGCATGACCGAGCGTGTAAGACGCCGTACCGACGCGCAGCACCCCGGTCGTGACCGTCACCGACCCCGGGTAGAGGAGCGAGGCGAGGTAGTCGATCTCCACATGCGCGAGCACCAGCCGCAGCTCCGAGCTGCCCAACCCGGCCGAAAGGACGCCGGTGTCGAAGTCGGATCGGCCCTCCTGGAACCACCGTGCGTACGCAATGTTGTTCACGTGCATCTGCGCATCGAGGTCGCTGAACAGGATCCGAGTGACGTACTGGACCGGGAAGTCAGCGGCGATCGGGCGCGGGCGGGCTGGCATAGCCCGATTATTGCCGGGGCTGTGGGGAGACTTCTGCGCGCACTTGAGACGATGGTCCCATGAAGCACACCACGCTGGGATCGCTGGACGTCTCGCGTATCGGCCTCGGCGCCATGAGCATGACCGGTGCCTACGGGGCCGCCCCCGACGAGCAAGAGTCGATCCGCACGATCCACCGGGCGCTGGAGCTGGGCGTCACCTTCATCGACACCGCCGAGGCGTACGGGCCTTTCCGGAACGAGGAGATCGTCGGCCGCGCCGTCAAAGGCCGCCGTGACGACGTCATCGTGGCAACGAAGTTCGGCTTCATCTCGCACTCCGGCCGGCCGCGCGGCACGCTCGACAGCAGTCCGGCGAGCGTGCGCGCCGCCGTCGAAGGCTCGCTCACGCGGCTCGACACCGACTACATCGACCTGATCTATCAGCACCGGGTCGACCCTCAGACACCGATCGAGGAGACGGTGGGCGCGCTCGCGGAACTCGTCGCCGAAGGCAAGGTCCGCCACATCGGCCTTTCCGAAGCATGGACCTCGACGATCCGGCGGGCTCACGCCGTTCACCCGATCACGGCGCTGCAGTCGGAATTCTCGCTGTGGACCCGCGACCAGGAGAGTGACGTCCTTCCGCTGCTTCGGGAGCTCGGCATCGGGTTCGTCGCCTACTCCCCGCTCGGCCGCGGCTTTCTGACCGGAGCGGTGCGCTCGAGGGACGACATTCCGGAAGACGACAACCGCCGCAACAACCCGCGCTTCGACGAGGAGAACTTCGACGCCAACCTGCGGCTGGCCGATGAGGTCGCAGCCATTGCCGCTGAGGTCGGCGCGACGCCGGCGCAGGTTGCACTCGCCTGGGTGCTCGCCCAGGGAGAGCACATCGTGCCGATCCCCGGAACGAAGCGCGTCTCACGCGTCGAGGAGAACAGCGCCGCCGACGCGGTTGAACTCACCACCGAGCAAGTGCGAGCGGCTGACGAACCTGCCCATTGCCTCGGGTGACCATCACGCCGCCCAGCAGATGGTGCTGCTCGAACGCGCCTGAGATACAGCGCCGAGCACCCCAAAGGGCAGGGTCAGTCGGAGCGGCTGAGTGTGCAACCCGGCCACTCGAGGCGTGGTCACCGGATCTGCCGCGGCGGAAGGGGCCGGGCGGCCGGCCGCGCCGGCGGCAGATGCCTTGGAAACAAAGGGAGATGCGGCGAGCGCGACGCCTCCGGCGCCGGCCGCGGCCAGCAGGCGCGGCGGCTTTCGGGTGAATTACTGGTAAATGGCAATGGACCGCCCCGGCGGGTGCCGGGCGTCGGCTCCGAATAGGCCCGCTAACCAGGCGTGAGCACGCCAAAGTGAGGACATGGCAGACGTGGCGACCCCGGAGGCGTCAACCGAAGCGGAGCCGGATCCTGAGGAGCGCCACCGGCTAACTGTGTTGCAGGGCCTGTCGGCGCTGTCGCTGGATGCGCTGTCGTCGGTCGCGTACGGGCCCGAAGCCGTCGTGCTCGTGCTGGCTGCCGCCGGCACGGGAGCCCTGGAAAAGGCACTTCCGGTCACCATTGTCGTCGCCTTGTTGCTGTCGGTGCTCGTCTTCGCCCATCGCCAGGTGATCGCCGCGCATCCGGAAGGTGGCGGCGCCTATGCCGTTTCCGCCCAGCAGCTCGGGCAGCGCTGGTCATGGCTCGCTGCGGCATCGCTCATCGTCGACTACATCCTCAACGTCGGAGTGTCCGTCGCTGCCGGCATCGCGGCTCTCACGTCGACCTTTCCCGCGCTGCACAGCAAGACGCTGCTGCTGTGATTGATCGTGGTCGCTGGGCTGACCGCCGTGAACCTGCGCGGAGTCGTGGAGAGCGCCCGGCTGCTCATCGGCCCGACGCTGGTCTTCATCGCCGGCGTGATCGCGATGATCCTGTTCGACATGCTCCGCATCCACCCCAGTCACGTCACGGGTGGCGCTCCACTCATCAAGCTCACCGATACGGTCGGTATCTGGCTGCTGCTGCGCGCCTTTTCGGCGGGGTGTTCGGCCCTCACCGGCGTCGAAGCCATCGCTAATGCGGTGCCACAGTTCCGCGAGCCGCGGGTGCGCCGGGCGCAACGCACCGAGGCGCTGCTCGGCTTGCTGCTCGGGCTCATGCTGCTCGGAATCGCCCACGTCATCGGCCGATTCCACCTTCAGCGGCGCCATGGTGTGACCATCCTGGACCAGTTGAGCGCTTCCGCCTACGGACGTGGGCTCATCTACTACGCCTTCGGCATCGTCACGACGATCGTCCTGACGCTCGCGGCCAACACGTCCTTCGGCGGACTGCCCGTCCTGCTCAGCCTGCTGGCCCGGGACAACCTGCTTCCCCACGCGTTCGGCCTGCGCGGTGAGCGGCCTGTTTTCCGTTACGGCGTAGGCCTGCTGGGCGTTGCGGCGGCAGCGCTGCTGATCGCGGTCAACGGCGATACCCAACGGCTGGTGCCGCTGTTCGCCATCGGTGTCTTCATCGGATTCACCCTCAGCCAGGTCGGTCTGGCCCGCCGGGCGGTCCGACTGCGCAGCGCTTGCGGGTCACCGTGCTCGTTCCCCAGGTCGAGCCGCGGCGCCGGCGCTATCAGGTGTTGCAGAACCAGCGGGGCAGGCTGCTCGCAACGGCGCTGCGCCGCCGTACAGACGTCGTCGTCGCGACACTTCCCTTCCGCGTGCAGCGCTGACATGCGTTGGATGCTTGACACCGCGATCTCCTATCACTGATAGTTCTCCTATCACTGATAGGCGGGGGGCACGGTGACGCTGGCGAGCGCGGATCCGCGACAGGAGCGCCGAGACGCCAAGCGCGCGAGCATCCTGGCCGAGGCGTGGACCCTCGCCCGGCGTGACGGCTTGGCGGCCATCTCCCTGCGCGACCTCGCCGACCGGGTAGGCCTGCGCCAGCCGTCGCTCTACGTTTACTTCGCGTCGAAGCACGACCTCTACGACGCCATGTTCGCCGACGGCTATCGGCAGCTGCTGGAGTACGTCGCCGACCGCCCGCCCAAGGGTGATCCGGGCAAGGCGCTGGCCCGATTCGCCGCTGATCTGGTGCAGTTCTCGAGCCTGGACATCGTCCGTCATCAGCTGCTCTTTCAGCGCACGATTCCCGGCTTCGAGCCCTCGCCCGGGTCCTTCGCTCTCGCGCTCGAGTTCTACGCGGCCGCCGTCGCCCGGCTGGCCGCGGCGGGCGTGACGGCGCAGGGCGACGTCGACGTCTTCAGCGCCCTCATCACGGGCCTGGCACACCAGCAGATCGCGAACGATCCCGGCGGCAAGCGGTGGGTGCGGCAGGCCGGCCGGGTCGTCGACATGTTCCTCGCCGACGTCGACCGGCGCCGGTCCCGCTCGACAAGACAAGGAAGCGCACCATGAGCCCTGCCACCGCCGTCGACGTGACCGTGATCCCGCGCATCAAGCACGCCGAAGCGATGCAGATCGCGGCCGAGGAAAACCGCCGCTTTGCCGCGGCGCTACGAGCCCTTGGCGCCGAGGACTGGACCCAGCCCACCGATTGCACGCGCTGGGACGTGAAAGCGCTGGCCTCACACGTCATCGGGTCAGCCGCCGGCCAGGCGTCGCCTCGCGAGTTCTTCCGCCAGGTACGCACCGGCAAGCCGATCGTCACGGAGATCGGCGCCCAGTACTGGTGGGACGGCATGAACGAGCTCCAGGTCCGCGAGCGTGCCGGCTGCTCGACCGACGAGCTCATCGCCGAGTGGGATGACGCCGCGCAGAAGGGCCTGCGGGCCCGCCGCAAGCTTCCTCGCGCCATCGCGCGGCTGCCGCTGCTGGGCCTGCCGGCTCCGGTTGGGCGCCAGCCGCTCGCGTACCTGTTCGACATCGGCTTCACCCGCGACGTGTGGATGCATCGCATCGATCTGAGCCAGGCCACCGCGGCCGAATTCGGCGCCGACGCCGCACATGACGGGCGGATCGTGGCCGACATCGTGGCGGAGTGGGCGGGCACCCATGGCGCGCCGTTCAGTCTCGACCTCACCGGCCCGGCGGGCGGTCTGTACGTCGCCGGAAGCGGCGGCGAGCACGTCAGCCTGGACGCGCTCGAGTTCTGCCGCGTTCTCGCCGAGCGGGTGCACGGAGCTGGGATCCTCGCCCATCCGCTCCCGCTCTAGTCCAGCGGCTTCGGGGATCCGGACTGTTCGTGGCCGGACGGTGACGGCTGCTCGGGAACGTCGGGAAGCTCGATCGCCGGCTGGTCCGGCCGGCCGGCGACGGCGTCCTGCAAGCGCTCCTTGAACCGCATGAAGCGCTGGCGGTAGCGGATCTCGCGACGACGCGCCTTCTCGACCTTGCGCGGCTTGATCGAGTAGAACTTGCGGGCCCACGGTGACGCGGGCCGGCCGACCCGGATCGCGCCCGTGATGAGCAGGATCGGCACGAACAGCCCGAAGAGCCCCGTCCAGATCTTGCCCTTCAGCAACGTGATGGCGGCCAGTGCGAAGTCGAGCAGCAAGGCGATCGACAGGGTCAGCGCGGCGCCGGCTCCCCCGTGCGTCTTGGTGGCATTGGAGACGTCACCCGTGATCGAGGGGACGACCCCGAACAGCAGCAGCCCGGTAACGCCCGTCGCCACGAAGATGGCGTCCACCGAGAGTCGTCCGGCATTCGACCAGTAGACGTCGTCCAGATGCAGGATCAGTGCGAACTCGTCAAGCACGAGCGCGGTTCCGACGCCGAATATCGCGGCACACGCAGCTGGAGCAGCCACCGGGTTGTCCGGCGCGGCGAGCCCGGCCAAGCCGCCGATCACCATGAGCACGACGCCGAAGACGGCGTGATGGATGTGCAAACCACCGGGTGTCACGTTGCCGGGCCACCACTTCACCTGACGCCGGATCATGCGCACCGAGAAGCGGATGAACAGGAACGTCACCAGAAAAGCGACGAAGAAGCAGAACAGTGGCAGGTGTCCGGTGTCGAGCACGCGCCGGGAGAACCATTCGCCCATGCTCGGGCCTCCCTCCGGTCGCCCGACCCATCATGGCCCTTCAGCCGGCAGCGGGCCCTGCCCCGATGTGCTCGTTGATCCGGAAGACGCGAAGCGCGTTCTCGCGCAGGAACTTCGGCCAGACCTCGTCCTTGAACGGCACGTTCGGCATGTCGGTGAACTGCCGCTCGAGCGAGAGCCCTGCCGGGAAGTAGCCGCAGTACATGATCTTGTCAGCGCCGCGGGTGTTCGCGTAGTTGATGATCGCCTTCGGGTAGTGCTTCGGGGCGAAGGCGCTCGTCATGTAGTGCAGACCGGGCCATTTGAGCATCAGCTTGACCGCCAGCTCGGTCCACGGCTCGGCGCCGTGCATGATGACGATCGTCAGCTCGGGAAAGTCGTAGCAGACCTCGTCGAAGCGCTCGACCTTCTGCGGCCAGCTCGGCATCCGGGGGCCGACGATGCCGCCGTTGACGCAGATCGGGATGTCGAGCTCCACGCACTTGGCGTAGATCGGATACATCTTCTTGTCGTCGATCGCGACCTGCGGGAACTGCCCGCTCGGAAAGACCATCGCCGAGCACGACGTCGTGCTCGTCCTTCGCCTTCTGCAGCTTGCGCAGCGCGGCGACCCCCTCGTTGGGGTTCAGCGAGCAGTTGAGTACGAACCGGTCGGGAAAGCGCTCCTTGGCCTCGATGCCTTTGGGCCCGTAACCGGTCATGCCCACCTGGATGCCGAACTCGTCCATCTTCGCCAGGGTCCACGCGACGACATCGGTGCCGGGCTCCACCAGATCCGGGACGTTCTTGAACATGTACTGCGCCGGGAACTCGAAATCCTTCGCGCTCTGCTCGTCCTTCAGCAGCGGCCGGAAGAAGTCGTAGGTCGCCTTCTTCTCCTCGACGCTGGTGTGGGGAAAGCCGATCCCCAGATCGATGATCCCGATGTCGGTGGGCATACCCATGCGCGGAGCATAGATTGGCGCCCGCCGATACCCTTCCGGGGGTGCCGCTGCAGCTTCTGGTCCTGCGTCACGGTCACGCTCAGCACGAGCCGCCGCCCGGGGGCGACGACTTCTCACGCCCGCTGCGCCCGCGCGGCCGGCGCGCCTTGATCGCGCTTGCCCCGGCGGTTCAGGCACTCGCACCCGACCTCGTGCTCAGTTCCCCGTCGCGGCGCACCCGGGAGACCGTCGAATGCCTGAACCTGACAGCGCCCGTTGACTATCTCGAGCCGCTGTACGCTGCCGACGTCGACGACCTGCTCGATGCGGTACGCGAGGTGGCGGCCCGCGACGAGCCTCCCGCCACCGTGTTGCTGGTCGGGCACAATCCGGCCGTGCACCAGCTCGTGCTGGAGCTGACCGGCGGCGAGCAATTGCCCGGGTTCCCACCGTCGGCGCTCGCCGTGCTCGCGCTCGACGTGGACGATTGGTACGCGGTCGACACGGGTGCCGCCCGGCTGGCTGCGCTTCATCTTCCGAGCGACCGCAGAGACGTGCAAGCGCTGTGCCGGCTCCCTCGGCTGTCGAGCTCGCCCGCCCCGCTGCTCGTCGTCGGCGCGGTGGTGTCGGTGCAGATCGGGGCGGCGCTCGCCAAGCACGTCATCTCCGACGTGGGTCCTGCCGCGACGACCAGCATTCGCCTGCTGTTCGCCGCGGTGGTGCTCGTCGTCCTCTACCGCCCTCGACTCAGCGCGTCCGAGCTCCCCCTGCTGGCCTTCTTCGGTCTGACGCTCGCCGCGATGAACCTGCTCTTCTACGAGGCGCTGGCCCGCGCCCCGCTCGGCGTCGTGGTCACGGTGGAGTTCCTCGGGCCACTCGGCGTCGCCGTGGCCGGCTCGCGGCGGCTTCGCGACGTCGCAGTGGTCGCCTTGGCCTCGCTCGGGGTGGTGCTGCTGGCTCACGGCGGCGGGTCGGTCAGCCTGCTGGGACTGCTGCTCGCCGCCCTCGCCGGGGCCTGCTGGGCGTGCTACATCCTGACCTCCGCAGCGGTCGGGCGCCGCCATCCCGGAACCGCCCCGCTCGCGGTGGCGATGGCCATCGGGGCAGCTGCTCGTCGCACCCATCGGGCTGGAGAGCGCGACGAAGGCAACCGCCCACTCCTGGCTGCTCGGGGCCGCGGTGGGAATGCTTTCGGGGGTGCTGCCGTACGCCCTGGAACTGGAGGCGCTGCGCCGCCTGCCCGCCCGCATCTTCGGCGTGCTGATGAGCATGGAACCAGCCGTCGCCGCGCTTGCCGGGCTCGCCATACTCGGCGAAACCCTCACCGCGCGGCAGTGGGGCGGCGTGGCGAGCGTCATGGCCGCCTGCGTCGCTGTCACCTTCGGTCGGCGGCAGCCGGCCACACCTTCCGCACCGCCGGATTTCACGTCCGTTTCACCCAATTCGCGACTCCGGACCCGGGAACTGTCAGGATTGGACCCGAAGCGTGAACGGACGGCCGCCTTCCGGGCCGCCGCCCACCGCAATGTGCCGCCTGCGTGATCGCGAAAGGATGCAATGAGCACCGACAGTCAGGGCCGTCCGCTTTCCGACGACGGCCAGTGGGCATGGAACGGCACCGAATGGGTCCCGGCCGCCGGCGCAGGGAACCCGGTCGCGGAACCCGCGGCCGCCGAGCCCGAGGGAGCCCAGCCGGAATCCGCAGCTAACCCTCCCGCCGGGGACGTCGGTGCCACCATGATCGCCCCATCACCGTTCGCCGGGGGTTTCCCGGGCGGTGGTGCACCAGCGGCCGGCTCACCCGGCGCCGGGCAGGGATACGGCGGGGCCCCGGAAAGCAGCGCTCCCGGCTACGGCAGCGCGCAGCCCGGCTATGGGAGCGCTCAGCCCGGCTACGGCCAGCAAGCCGGCTACGGCCAGCAACCGGACTACGGCCAGCAGCCCGGCTACGGTGCGACTCCCCCAGGCGCCGCACCCGGTTATGCGGGCGCCCCGGGCGGCTACGGCACGCCGCCCCAGGGCACGTCACGCAAGCGTCTGATCATCGCCATCGTTGGTGTGGTCGTCATCGCCGCGGTTGTCGTCGTACTCGTCCTGACGCTCGGCGGCGGCAGCAGCAACAAGAAGGATCCAACCGGCGCCTTCCGATGCACGGCACCGGGCACGACCGAATCCATCACCCTCACGTTCCACGCAGGCCACAAGTATTCGCTCAGCCTGGGCGGAACCGGCGGGGCCTACACCCGTAACGGCAGCTCTCTGACGTTTACCAGCGGCGACGTCAAGCCTGGCAAGGGAACGATTTCCAATGGCGGCAAGACCATCACCGTTACCGGCGGTTCAGTGACGGTGACCTGCAAGAAGTAGCCGTCACATGCTGGCGATGAGCTTGTCGACGCGCTCGTCGATCGACCGGAACGGGTCCTTGCACAGCACGGTCCGCTGCGCCTGATCGTTGAGCTTCAGGTGCACCCAGTCGACCGTGAAGTCGCGCCGGCGCTCCTGAGCGCGGCGGATGAACTCGCCGCGCAGCCGGGCCCGCGTCGTCTGCGGCGGGATCGACTTGGCGGCGAAGATGTCCAGGTCACGGCAGACCCGGTCGACCGCTCCGGCCCGTTCGAGCTTGTAGTACAGGCCCCGTTCGCGATGGATGTCGTGGTACTTCAGGTCGACCTCGGCCACCCGCGGTGAGGACAGCGGCACGCCGTGCCGGGCGCGGAACCGATCGATGAGCACGTACTTGGTGATCCAGTCGATCTCGCGGTCGACCAGCCCGAAGTTCTGCGTCTCGACGGCTTCGAGCGTGCGCCCCCACAGATCGATCACCTGCTTGGCGACGGCATCTCCCCCGCGGCGGTCGACGAAGTCCGCGGCCTTCTTGTGGTACTCGCGCTGGATCTCGAGCGCGGTGGCCTCGCGGCCGTTCGCCAGCTTGACCTTGCGCTGGCACGTGATGTCGTGGCTGACCTCGCGGATGGCCCGGATCGGGTTCTCCAGCGTCAGGTCGCGCATCACGACCCCGGCCTCGATCATGCGCAGCACCAGATCGGTCGAGCCCACCTTCAGCAGCGTGGTCGTCTCGCTCATGTTGCTGTCGCCGACGATGACGTGCAGCCGGCGGAAACGCTCGGCGTCAGCGTGCGGTTCGTCGCGGGTGTTGATGATGGGCCGGCTCCGGGTCGTGGCCGAGGAGACCGACTCCCAGATGTGCTCAGCCCGCTGGCTGATGCAGTAGACCGCGCCGCGCGGCGTCTGCAGCACCTTGCCGGCGCCGCAGATCACCTGCCGGGTCACCAGGAACGGCACCAGCACGTCGGCCAGCCGGCTGAACTCGCCGTGCCGGCCGACGAGATAGTTCTCGTGGCAGCCGTAGGAGTTGCCGGCGGAGTCGGTGTTGTTCTTGAACAGGTGGACGTCGCCGGCGATGCCCTCTTCCCGCAGCCGGCGCTCCGCCTCGACGAGCAGGCCTTCGAGGATCCGCTCCCCCGCTTTGTCGTGTGCCACCAGGTCGAAGACCGAATCGCACTCGGGTGTCGCGTACTCGGGATGGCTTCCGACATCGAGGTAGAGCCGGGCGCCGTTACGCAGGAAGACGTTGCTGCTGCGGCCCCAGGAGACGACACGGCGGAACAGGTAGCGCGCGACCTCGTCAGGCGACAGGCGCCGCTGCCCGCGGAAAACGCACGTCACTCCGTACTCGTTCTCGAGTCCGAAGATCCTGCGGTCCACGGTCCTACCCTATGGCCGCACCAGTCGGGAACCGCGCTGCCCGGGGATGACGCTGGGTTCGAGCAGCACCTTCCCGGCGCGCAGGAGCTCGCGTGCGTAGTACAGATCGCCGGGGCGTCCGAGCGCAAACCCCTGGCCGTACCGGCATCCCGCGGCGCGTAGCATCGCGGCCTGGTCGAGATCCTCGACGCCCTCGGCGACGGCCGGCAGGCTCAGGCTCTCGCACATCGCCAGCACCGCCCGGCACAGCGCATCGGCGCGCGGGTCCTGACCGAGCCCGCTCGTGAAGCTGCGATCGATCTTGCAGACCGTGAAGGGCACGTTGCGCAGGTACGCGACGGACGAGTAGCCGACGCCGAAGTCGTCCAGCGCCAGTTGCACGCCGTGCTCGCGCAGGCGCTCCAGCAACGCCAGCGCGTACGGCTCGTCCTCCACGAAGATGCTTTCGGTGACCTCGAGGATCAGCTGCGGCGCGTGCCGGTTGAACGGGAAGCCGTCGATCAGCTCGAGCAGGTGATCATCGCGGAGCTGGCGAACGCTGACGTTGACGCCGATGCTCAGCTGCCGGCCGGCACACGCGCTGAGCGTGCACCCGTCCGCATACGCCCGCGGCAGCAGCCAATCGCCGATTTCCTGCAGCAGCCCGGCCTCCTCGGCCAACCGGATGAACGCCGGCGGCAGCAGGCGCCCGCGCTCGGGATGCTGCCAGCGCAGCAGCGCCTCGAACCCGTCGATGACACCCGTCGTGAGGTCGACCACCGGCTGGTACTCCAACAGCAGCTCGCCCCGGCCGGCCGCCCCGCGTAGCTGCTCGAGGAGTTCGATGCGGCCCAGCCGGTCGGTGCGCATAACCGGAGCAAAGAGCTGATAGCCGCTCTTGCCCTTGGCCTTCGCCTGGTACATCGCGAGGTCGGCGTTGCCCAGCAGGGTGCTGGCCGCGGCGGCTGCGGTGTCGGGGGTGATCGGCTTCGGGCGCCGAGGGTCCTTGGTGGTCTTGCTCGGAGCCTGGTCGACGGCCACACCCACCGAGACCCCGATCGGAATCTGGTGGCCGCCGAGATGGATCGGTTCGAGTGCCGCCGCGACGACGCGCTCGGCGACGCGGAGCGCCTCCGTGGGGTCTTCGAGGTTTTTCAGCAACAGGGCGAACTCGTCGCCGCCGAGCCGCGCCACCGTGTCGCCTTCGCGCACGCAGCGCGTGAGCCGCTTGGCCATCGTCAGCAGAATCGTGTCGCCGCCCTCGTGGCCGAACCGGTCGTTGACCGGCTTGAAGTCATCGAGGTCGCAGAACAGCACGGCGACGTGCGTACCGGAGCGGCGGAGCTCCAGCGCGGCAGCGGTGCGCTGGCGGAAGACGGTGCGGTTGGCGATGCCGGTGAGCGGGTCCGTGGTGGCGAGCGCGGTCATCTCGGTCGCCAGCCGCATGCGAACCAGGGATTCCTCGACGATGGTCGCCAATGCCGCGAGAGCCCGCCGGTCCGCCCGGTCGTAGGGCTGGGCGCTGCGGGGAGCGCAGACCAGCCAGCGCCCGTCGTCCGCGCCGAGCCGGATCCCGATCTCCTCCTCGGTCGGAGCCTCGTTGCGGATGACGGCTCGCGAGCTGCGCAGCACCCGCTGGGCGTTGGCCGTCAGGCAGTCCAGCAGCGCCTCAGGGCTCTCGGCCTGCTGCGAACTCTTCGCCGCATCCAGCAGCGCGGAAAGGCGTACCTGATGCTCGCTGGCCCGCCGCACCGCACGGGCGGCGACGAGCATGGCGACAGTCGGGACGGTCAGCAGCGAGAGCGTCCACAGCGGCAGCGCGCGGGGCATCAGCACCGCGAGGTAGCCGATGAAGCTGATGCCGAGGAACCAGACCATCGAGACCGGCAGATCGCGGTCGAAGAGCAGGCGATGCCACGGTTCACCGCTCTCCACCGCCAGCGACAAGCCGGTGATGAGCCAGTCGGCCGTGAAGTACATCGCCGCACCCGCCAGCACAGCCAGCAGTTCGTGGGCGCTGGTGTGCCCGAGCCCGCCGACGCGGCTCATGGTCGCGAGCGTGAGGCCGCCGACCAGGACGACGAGGGCGGCGTTGAACATCCGAGCCCAGAGCCGCTTGCTGGCGACGACCTGGCTCAGGATGCCGGCGAGGGACCAGACGACGAGAGCCTGCGCATGCGGCAGCTGGACTCCGAGTGCGACCAGCACCGCAGCATCGAAGCCGATCTCGACGTCGCCGCCGGGGCGCAGCAGCACGAGCGGGAACACCGAGACGACCATGACGATCGGGATGGCGATGAGGCTGATCCCGAGAGGGTGCCCTTCACTGCCCCAGCGGGGCAGCGCCAGGGCAAGCGTGGCGACTCCGAGCGCAACGACAAGCAGATCGAACGCCTGATAAGGCTTTACCCGCCGCCGCCGAGCCAACCGTGCCCCCACTCCCCTGTTACACCGCAGTCGGCAGGTGACGACCCGGACTTAAGTCCCCTTCGTCCCAGGGTCTGGGGCAGTTTGCTGTAGCAGGTCCTCGAGGGCTCGGCCGGTGATCCGCCGGAAGCAACGGCGGGGCCGACCGCGCTCCAGAACGGCCACTTCCAGGGTGGCCGCGGTGAGCCGCCGCTCCCCGCCATTCGCGCTCTGCCCGACGGCTGCGTTGGGCGCGAGCGGACCGGCGGTGCCTGCTTCCAGTGCGCGGACGGCAGCGGCCACCGCGTCCTTCAGCGCAGCGTTGGGATCGTGGTGCTGATGCAGGCTTTCCGCGACGGCATCGGCCTGCCCGCCCATGCCTACGTAGCCCTGCTCGTCGGAGACCGAACCGTCGTACGTGAGCCGGTAGATCTGATCCTCTTCCGCCGTCTGCCCGACTTCGGCGACGACGATCTCGACCTCGTACGGCTTCTGGTTTTCCAGGAAGATCGAACCCAGCGTCTGGGCATAGGCATTGGCCAGCGCGCGGCCCGTCACGTCACGCCGGTCGTAGGCGTAGCCGCGCATGTCGGCGTGCCGGACGCCGGCTACCCGCAGGCTCTCGAACTCGTTGTAGCGCCCGACGGCCGCCAGCGCGATGCGGTCGTAGATCTCGCTGATCTTGTGCAGCGCCTTCGACGGGTTCTCGGCGACGAACGCGATACCTCCGTCGTAGGTCAGCACGACGTTGCTGCGGCCCCGGGCGATGCCCTTGCGCGCGTACTCGGAGCGGTCCCGGACGAGCTGCTCGGGACTGGTGTAGAACGGCGTGGTCACGTCAGCTCCCGGGGTTGCTCATGCGGTCATCGATGACGCTCTGCACCACGGCACCCAGGTCGGCGTCCTCCACCCTGCGGTAGCCGGTCGCGCTGACCGAGGCGACGACGGGAAAGATGCGACGCGTGAGGTCGGGCCCGCCGGTGGCGGAGTCGTCGTCCGCAGCGTCGTAAAGCGCCTCGACGCAGATCCGGACGGCATCGTCTTCCGACAGCCCGTCGCGATAGAGCTTCTTCAACGCTCCGCGGGCGAAGACCGAGCCGGAGCCGATCGAGTGGAATTTGGTCTCTTCGTAACGGCCGCCGGTCACGTCGTAGGAGAAGATCCGGCCCTCGCTCGTCTCCAAGTCGTAGCCCGCGAACAGCGGCACGACGGCGAGCCCTTGCATGGCGAGGCCGAGGTTGCCGCGAATCATCGTGGCGAGTCGATTCGCCTTGCCCTCCAAGGAGAGCACGGTGCCTTCGATCTTCTCGTAGTGCTCGAGTTCCACCTGGAAGAGGCGGATGAGCTCGATGCCGACACCGGCGGTTCCCGCCATGCCGACGGCCGAGTACTCGTCGGCCGGAAAGACCTTCTCGATGTCGCGCTGGGCGATGAGGTTGCCCATCGTGGCCCGCCGGTCTCCGGCCATGACCACGCCGCCGGGGAAGATGACCGTCACGATCGTCGTGGCGTGCGGCGCCTCCGGCACCGCGGCGACCGGCAGCCTGCGCGAATTCGGCAGCAGGTCAGGCGCGGTCTCCGCGAGAAAGTCGGTGAACGAGGAGCTGCCCGCCCTCAGATAGGCGTCCGGCAAACGCGCGCCGTCCCCGAATCGCTCCCGCACTCCGAACTCCTTCTCCGCAATCGCGGATCGCTGTCAACGAAGCCGCATCCGAACCGGGCTGATGGCAAGCGTGTGCCACCCCGTTCGGCTCAGTCCACCACACGTGCGGCTGCTGCTTACTCGCCGCCCTTTTGGATGTAGCCGCGGACGAACTCTTCCGCGTTCTCTTCCAGCACCTCGTCGATGTCGTCAAGTAGCGCGTCGACGTCATCGGCCAGCTTTTCGTGCCGTTCCTGGACGTCGCTCTGCGCCTCGGCGGTGGTCTCAGCCGCGTCCGCCTCGTTGCGGCGCCGTGATGCGCGCTGCTGTCCTCCGCCATCCGTGCTCGCCATTACGCCCTCCTCCTAGGACTGCAACGCAGACCCTACGTCCCGCAGCACGTGCCCGCTCGCACCTTTCGCGCCGGGCTCACACTGGCTCTTGGCGGGTCAGCTGCCGCCTGCCAAAGCGTCGAGTAGCTCAACTGCCGTATCGCATCGGTCGAGAAGGTCGCCGACGTGAGCGCGCGTTCCACGCAGCGGCTCCATGGTCGGCACCCGCTGCAGCGTCTCGCGACCTACATCGAAGATCACCGAATCCCAGCTCGCCGCCGACACCTCGCTGGCGTACTTGGCCAGACAGCGTCCCCGGAAGTACGCGCGCGTGTCCTCGGGCGGCTCGGTCATCGCCCGCTCCACCTCGTCCTCGGTGAGCAGCCGCTCGAACCTGCCGGTGGCGACCAGCCGGTTGTACAAACCCTTGTCCTGACGGACATCGCTGTACTGCAGGTCGACGAGTTGCAGGCGCGGGGAGCTCCAGTCCAGCCCGTCACGCTCCCGGTAGCCCTCGAGGATCGCCAGCTTGGCCACCCAGTCCAGCTCCCGTGACAAGCTCATCGGCTCGGCCTCGAGCCGCACCAGGGTCGACTCCCAGCGGATCAGCACGTCGCGGGTCTGCTCGTCGGCGTCGCTCCCCCAGCGGTCGGCGACGAACTTGCGGGCCTGATCGAGATACTCCATCTGCAGCTGCACCGCGGTCATCTTGCGGCCGTCGCGCAGGATGACCTGGCGGGTCAGCGTCGGATCGTGGCTGACCGCGCGCAACGTGGCGACGGGCGCCTCGAGCGACAGGTCGGTGGTCTCCAGCCAGCCGGCTTCGATCATCGCGATGACCAGCGACGTCGTACCGAGTTTCAGGTACGTCGACAGCTCGCTCATGTTGGCGTCACCGATGATCACGTGCAGCCTTCGGTACTTCTCCGGGTCGGCGTGCGGCTCGTCGCGGGTGTTGATGATCGGCCGCTTCAGCGTGGTCTCCAGGCCGACCTCGACCTCGAAGAAGTCGGCCCGCTGGCTGAGCTGGAAACCGTCGGACTTCCCGTCGGCGCCGATGCCGACCCGCCCGGCCCCGCAGACGACCTGGCGGCTGACGAAGAAGGGCGTCAGATGGCGGATCACGTCAGCGAATGACGTGCTGCGCGACATCAGGTAGTTCTCGTGGCAGCCGTACGAGACACCCTTGTTGTCGGTGTTGTTCTTGTAGATGTTGACCGGTGAGGTGCCGGGCACGGACAGGGCCCGCCGCGCAGCCTCGGCGATGACGCGCTCGCCGGCCTTGTCCCACAGCACGACATCACGCGGTGACGTCACCTCGGGCGTGGAGTACTCCGGGTGGGCGTGGTCGACGTAGAACCGGGCGCCGTTGGTCAGGATGAGATTGGCCAGGCCCAGGTCGTCCTCGTTCGCCGGAGCGGACGGATCGACCAGGGGCGGCGCGGCGGCGTCGAAGCCGCGCGCATCTCGCAGCGGGTTTTCTTCCTCGAAGTCCCATCGCGCGCGCGTGCCGCCGATGGTGCGCTGCGCATAGCTGTTGACGACGAGCGAGCTCGCTTGCATCGCGTTCATGGACGGAGCAGCGGGCACGGAGATCCCGTACTCCGTCTCCGAGCCCATGATCCGGCGCACGCTCATGTGGAAAGCCTAGGCTTCGCGCGACGTTCCGGCGCGCGTACCGCCATTACAGACTTCGGCGCGCCGCGTTGTGCGACACCTGATGCGACCGCGGCGGCTCGAGGTCAGCGACCGTGGTGATGCCCATAGCGGCGTCCGGGGTGATGCTGCCGGCTGCGGTGACCGAAGAGGACGAACGCCCAGATCAGCACGATCGGCACGAAGTGCCATTGCAGGACGCCGACGATCGCAGCCGCGATGAGCGTCCACAGCACGAGCGCACGGACATCGCGCCGGCCCGCCAGTGCTGCCAGACCCTCGGCGCGTGAGCGGATGGTCGCGGGCGGCGCGGGCGGAGGGGGCAGCGCCGGCAGGTCGGCGAACAGCGGGGTCAGGTCGGCCTCGACCCGAGCCGCGTACGCCGTGGCCAGCCGCTCGTCGAGCTCGTCCCAGGTGAGCCGGCCATCCGCGTAGTGCTGCTCGAGCCGGCGCGCCGCGGCTTGCCGTTCAGCATCTCCGATGCGCACCCCAGGGGCACGCGTCGCTGCCTTCGCAAAGCTCGCGCTGTCCATCGCACCTCCGGTGACCGATCGCCCTTAGCGGTGTAATCGCGATTACACCACCATCCGGAGCCGCGGTGAAGCGCAGCCCCTACAGGTACTGACCGGTGTTGGCGATCGTGTCGATCGACTTGCCGGCCTGGTTGCCCTTGCCACCAGTAACGAGGGTGCGGATGTAAACGATCCGCTCGCCCTTCTTTCCACTGATGCGCGCCCAGTCATCGGGGTTGGTGGTGTTGGGCAGGTCCTCGTTCTCCTTGAACTCGTCAAGACAGGCCGAGAGCAGGTGGGCGATGCGCAGCCCCTTCTGCCCGGTCTCGAGGAACGCCTTCACCGCCATCTTCTTGGCGCGGGCGACGATGTTTTCGATCATCGCTCCGGAGTTGAAGTCCTTGAAGTACAGGACCTCCTTGTCACCGTTGGCGTAGGTGACTTCCAGGAAGCGGTTCTCTTCGGTCTCGGAGTACATCCGCTCGACCGTGCGCTGGATCATCTCCGCGCAGGTGGCCTCCCGGCTGCCGGCATGCTCGGCCAGATCGTCCGCATGCAGCGGCAGGTTCGGGGTGACGTACTTGGAGAAGATGTCGCGGGCCGACTCGGCGTCGGGCCGCTCCACCTTGATCTTCACGTCGAGCCGGCCGGGGCGCAGGATCGCCGGGTCGATCATGTCTTCACGGTTGGATGCACCGATCACGACGACGTTTTCCAGCAGCTCCACGCCGTCGATCTCGGCGAGCAGCTGCGGAACGATCGTGTTCTCGACATCGGAGCTCACGCCGCTGCCGCGAGTGCGGAAGATCGAGTCCATCTCGTCGAAGAAGACGATGACCGGCATGCCCTCGGACGCCTTCTCACGGGCGCGCTGGAAGACCAGCCGGATCTGCCGCTCGGTCTCGCCGACGTACTTGTTGAGCAGCTCGGGACCCTTGATGTTGAGGAAGAACGCGCGGCCGTCGCCCTTGCCGCTCTTCTCCTCGACCTTCTTGGCCAGCGAGTTGGCGACCGCCTTGGCGATCAGCGTCTTACCGCAGCCGGGAGGCCCGTAGAGCAGCACGCCTTTCGGCGGCTTCAAGTGGTGCTCGGCGAACAGCTCCTTGTGCAGGAAAGGCAGCTCGACGGCGTCCTGGATCGATTCGATCTGGCTCGCGAGGCCGCCGATCTCCGAGTACGAGATGTCGGGGACCTCTTCGAGGATGAGCTCCTCGACCTCGGACTTGGGCACCCGCTCATACGCCCAGCCGCTGCGGCTGTCGATCAGCAGCGAATCGCCGCTGCGCAGCGGGCCGTCCATGAGCGGGTCGGCGAGCAGCACCACGCGCTCTTCGTCTGCATGCGCGATGACCAGCGCCCGGTCGCCGCCTTCGAGGAGCTCCTTGAGCAGCACGACCTCGCCCTGGCGCTCGAAGTCCAGCGCCTGGACGACGTTCATGGCCTCGTTGAGCATGACCTCCTGGCCGCGGCGCATGTCAGCGACCTCGACGGCCGGTGACACGGTGACGCGCAGCTTTCGGCCCTGGGTGAACACGTCGATCGTGCCGTCGTCGTGCGCCGTCAGGAACACCCCGTAGCCGCTGGGCGGCTGGCCGAGCCGGTCGATCTCTTCCTTGAGCGCGACGACCTGATCGCGTGCCTCGCGCAGGGTGGCGACCAGCTTCTCGTTCTGGCCGACGAGCCCGCGCATCCGGGCCTGGGTCTCGGCGAGCCGTTCCTCGATCATCCGGGCCACGCGCGGCGACTCCGTGAGTCGGCTGCGCAGGCTCGAGATCTCTTCCTCGAGGAACCCGATCTGGCTCTGCAGCTGCTCGATTTCCCGAGCGTCAGCAGAGGAGCTGGATTGCGGATCGGACGGGCCTTGAGCGCCGCGCCCGCCCGCGGGTGGACGAGTCCCAGCCACAGCCGTCACCTCCCCGGTCACGTCGAGAGCTCACACTAACCGTCCAGCAGCGTGAGCGGCGACACCATTGGCTACCGCTGACATGGGTGTCACGGGTCATCGGTACCCGGCACACGCGTTTTGACGGATGCATCCGATGCGTTCGAATTGCTAGCGTCGAGATATGCGGGTTCGTGTCGATCAGGAAAAGTGCACCGGCGACGGACTCTGCGTGCAGTACGCCACCGAGGTGTTCGAGTTCGACATCGATGGTCTGGCCTACGTGAAGGGTTCCGACGGCGAGCTGCAGACGGCCGCCGGAGCGGAGGTCGACGTGCCCCCGTCGCTGCGCCTCGAGGTCATCGACGCGGCCGAGCAGTGCCCGGGTGAATGCATCTACGTGACGTCCGAGGACGGCTCGGTCGTCGGCGGGCCGACGGACTGATCGGCCGGCGGGCCGACGGACTGATCGGTCGGCTGTGCATCGGACCGTGGTGCCGTCACGGGCCGGGCTCCCTTGGCCGGCCGGGTGCGGCGCGCCGGCGGTTTGACGCCCGGGGCCATCCGGCGGGCCGTCATCAGAAAGCCGGTGTGGCCGACCATCCGGTGGTCCGGGCGCACGGCGAGGCCGTCGACGTGCCAGCTGCGCATCATGGTTTCCCAGCTGAACGGTTCGGCGTAGGAACCGGTCTCGCGCACCGCCTCGACCAGCCGGGAAAGCTGCGTCGTCGTGGCGACGTAGCCGCACAGCACGCCGCCGGGGATGAGCGCGGCCGTCACCGCGGGCAGCGGCTCCCACGGCGAGAGCATGTCGAGGACCACCCGATCGACCTCGGGAAGCTCCGGTTCACCGGCGTGGCGGATGCCGACGTCTCCGATCCGGCATTCCCAGGCCGGATGCGGGCCGCCGAAGAAGAGCTCGACGTTGCGCGCGGCGATCTCCGCGAAGTCGGTCCGCCGCTCGTAGGAGACGACCTGCCCCGACTCCCCCACCGCACGCAGCAGCGAGCAGGTGAGCGCGCCGCTGCCGGCACCGGCCTCCAGGACCCTGGCCCCGGGGAAGATGTCGGCCAGTCCGACGATCTGGGCGGCGTCCTTCGGATACACGACCGTCGCACCACGCGGCATGGAAAGCACGAAGTCCGCCAGCAGCGGGCGGAAGGCGACGTACGGGGTCCCGCCGCTGCTGATGACGACGATCCCCTCGGGCCGGCCGATCAGCGTGTCGTGCTCGATGGCGCCCTTGTGGGTATGGAACTGCTTTCCCGCCGTCAGCGCAACGGTGTGGCGGCGGCCCTTGTCGTCGGTCAGCTGGACGCGATCGCCGACGTGCAGGAGCCCCGTGTGAATGCTGCTCATCGGCTGCTCATCGGCAGCTCATCGGCGAGGCGCGGCACGGCTCGCGGCAGCCGGGTCCAGCCGGGCGACGACGTCGACCATCACCAGCACCCCGGTCGGCTGGTCGTCGGGGCCGTAGACGACGTACTCCGAGGCGGGCGTCTCAGACAACCGCTCCAGCAGCTCCTGGCCGCTGAGGCCGGCCGGAATCTTCATGCCTTCCTCGATCGGCCGGGACACCTGGTTGATGGTCGTCCACGGGCGCCGATCCTCCGGCACGGCGTCGACCGCCGCGCCGTTCATGACCGCCCAGGGGCGTCCGCTGCTGTCGGCGACGATGACGGCGGTGACGCCGATCGCCTGGGCGCGCCGCAAGGCCTCCGACAGCGGGAGGTTGGCGTCGACGGTGACGGCGCGACGGGCGACTGCTCCGGCCGTGATTCCCGGCAGCTTCTCGATGACGCGGCTTCGTTTGATGGCGCTCGCGGCGCCGAGGCCGAGCGTGAAGGCGATCAGGAGCCAGTAGAAGGACCAGCCGTTCGCGGTTCGCTGGAAGGCGAGCACGACTGCGACGGCGGCGACCACCAGGCCGGCGTACGCGGCGATCCGGGTCGCGACGTTACGGTCGCCGGTGATCTTCCAGATGCCGGAAGCGAAGGCCGAACCGCCGTCGAGGGGCAGGCCGGGCAGGAGATTGAAGATCCCGAGCGCGAGGTTGATGTACGCGATCGAGAACAGGAAGAAGCCGCCGGTGGTGTTGGGGTCGACGTGCGGGTAGGCGACGCAGGCCAGCCCACCGAGGACGAGGTTCACCACCGGCCCTGACACCGAGACCAGGAAGCTGCGACCCGGAGTCTGCGGCTCCGGGCTGAACTGGGTGACGCCGACGAAGCCGTACACGGTGATCGCATCGACCTTGTAGCGGAAGCTCTGTGCCACCAGGGCGTGGCCCAACTCATGCAGCACGATGCACGCCATGAGGATCAGCGCGTCGGCGAGCCCGAGAGCGTAGCTGCGGCTGTTCGCGACTCCGGTGACCCGCTCCTGGGCCAGCGTCGCGAAGCTCGCGGCGAACAGCAGGACGATGAGCACGGTGAACGGGGAAAAGTAGATCGGCACCCGATGGACCGTCAGCAGGCGTATTCCCCGCCCGGGCACGCTGCGCGGCGGAGGGGGCTGCTCGTCGGTCACAGGTCTGATGGTGTCAGACGCAGGCCTGAGCAGCCTGCGACCGTACGGTGATTATGTGAGCAGCACCTCCGCCAGCCCTCGCCCGACCCCCTATCCCAGGCCCGTCGCCGTCAACGCCGTGAAGGTTTCCAAGGACTACGGCACCGGTGAAGCCCGCGTTTCGGCGCTGCGCGAAGTGAGCGTCGGCTTCCCCGCGGGTGTGTATTCCGCGATCATGGGGCCGTCCGGGTCCGGCAAGTCGACGCTCATGCACTGCCTGGCGGGGCTGGACACGGTGACGTCGGGTGAGGTCTGGCTCGGCGGCGACAAGCCGGGTGAGCAGCCCGTGCTGCTGTCGGCGTTGTCGGACAAGAAGCTCACGCAGGTCCGCCGCGACCGGGTCGGTTTCATCTTTCAGCAGTTCAACCTGCTGCCGACGCTGACCGCCGCCGAGAACATCCGGCTGCCGCTCGACATCGCGGGGCGCAAGGTCGATCGGGATTGGTTCGACCGCGTCGTGCAGACGCTGGGTCTTTCGGACCGGCTCAAGCACCGCCCGACGGAGATGTCGGGCGGTCAGATCCAGCGCGTCGCCTGTGCCCGGGCGATCGTCTCCCGGCCGGCCGTGATCTTCGCCGACGAGCCCACTGGCAACCTCGATTCGCGCGCCAGCGCGGAAGTGCTCGGATTTCTCCGTCAGTCGGTACGCGAGCTCGGCCAGACCGTGATCATGGTTACCCACGATCCGACGGCGGCCTCCTACTCCGATCAGGTCGTCTTCCTGTCCGACGGTCAGATCGTCGACGGCATGTCCCAGCCAACGGCCGATGGCGTGCTGGACCGGATGAAGATGCTCGACCCGGGTGCGGCCGGCGCACCGGGGGGTCGGCTTTAGATGCTGCGGGTCACGTTCCGCGGCCTGTGGGCGCGCAAGGTCCGGCTGCTGCTGTCGGCGATTGCCGTCGTGCTCGGCGTCGCGATGGTCTCCGGTACGTACGTGCTGACCGACACCATCAGCAGCGCCTTCGAGAACCTGTTCGCCTCTGTCAACCGCAACACGGCCGTCGCCGTGCGGGGCACGACCGGTGCCGGTTTCAGCAACACGGACGTCAACACCGATCGGTCGTCGCTCCCCGCGTCGCTGCTGGCCAAGGTTCAGGCGGTGCCGGGCGTCCGCGCGGCCGAGCCCAACGTGTCCGGAACCGCGCAGATCATCAACCCCAAGACCAACAAGCCGGTGTCGAACGCGGGTGCGCCCGGACTCGGCGTCAACTTCTCGGGTTCGTCACTGGCCACGCTGACGTTGCGGCAGGGATCGGCGCCGCAGGGGCCGCAGATTGCCGTCGACCGCGGCACGTTCAACAAGATCCACCTCAAGCTCGGCCAGCAGGTGCTCGTCCAAGCCGGGACGCTGCCGGCCGCGTCGTATCAGGTGGTCGGTGTCGTGACGGTCGGCGACATCAACAGCCTCGGCGGCGCGACGCTCACGGCATTCGATCTGACGACCGCTCAGCGGGTGCTGCTGCAGCCCGGCCGTCTCAGCCAGATCACGGTCGCAGCTGCCCCGGGCGTTTCGCAGACCGAGCTCGCCGGCCGGATCAAGGCGGTGGTCGGCAAGTCCGCCGATGTCGTCACCGGTGACCAGCTCACCCAGGAGACCACCAATGGCATCAAGAACGGCCTTGGGTTCTTCAGCCTGATCCTGCAGATCTTCGGCGGCATCGCCCTTGTGGTGGGCCTGTTCATCATCGCCAACACGTTCGCGATGCTGGTCGGCCAGCGCGCCCGCGAGCTGGCCCTGCTGCGCGCGGTCGGCGCCAGCCGGGGGCAGGTGGTGCGGTCGGTACTCGCCGAGGGCATTGCCGTGGGCGTGGTCGGCTCGGTCGTCGGCCTCGGGGTCGGCATCGGCATCGCCATCGGGATGAAGAGCGTCTTCAGCGGGATCGGCATCGACATCCCCGCTGCCGGCGTGATCGTGGCTGCCCGGACGGTGATCGTGGCTCTGCTGCTCGGCATCGTCGTCACGTCGCTTGCTGCGCTCTTCCCGGCGATGCGTGCCAGCCGGGTGCCGCCCGTCGCGGCCATGTCGGAGACCTACTCGATCCCCACGAAGGGGCTGCGACAGCGCGGCGCCATCGGATTGGCCTTTGCCGTCGCCGGTCTTGCGACGCTGTTGACCGGCGTCTCCGGCACCGGCTCCAAGGCCGCCGAAAAGGTCGGCGTCGGAGCCGTTCTCATCCTCGTGGCCGTCGTGGTGCTGGCGCCGCTCGCCGCCGGGCCGGTTATCTCCTTCGTGGGAGCGCCGATCCGGCGCGCTTTCGGCACCGTCGGGACGCTGTCGAGCGATAACGCCCGCCGCAACCCGCGGCGCACCGCAGCGACAGCGTCCGCACTCATGATCGGGCTCGCTCTGATCACCGCCGTCAGCGTGCTGGCCTCCTCCATCAAGACGTCGGTCGGCACGCTCGTCAGCAAAGGCACCGGTGCGACGTTCATCCTCCTGGGCACCGGTAGTCAGGCGTTGCCCAGCAGCCTGACCACCGACCTGTCACACCAGCCCGGAGTGGCGTCCGCGGCGGGGATCGCGATCGTGCCGGTACGCGTCGGCAGCACCAAGGCTGCGGCCACCGTCATCAATCCTGATGCGCTCAAGGGGAATATCCTGCTCACCGCCGAAGCCGGCGACCTCAACGCGCTCGGTCCGTCGAGCCTGCTGATCAGCAAGAAGGTGTCCGACGATCACGGCTGGAAGGTCGGCACGGTGCTGCCCGTGGGCTTCTCGGAGGGTGGGCTCACGAGGCTGCGGATTGCCGGGATCTACAAGGAAAACCAGCTCGCCGGTGGCTATTTGATGGATCAGGCGACGGCCGCGCGGTACGTCACAAACCTGACCGATGTCGTGAGCCTGGTGAGTGCAAAGCCGGGCGCCGATCCTGATGTCCTGCGCAAGACCATCGAGAGCGTCCTGTCGAAATATCCGGGCATCAAGGTGCAGAGCCGGGGCGAGTACGTCCAGAGCGCGCAGCACCAGATCGGGCAGCTGGTCAATCTCATCTATGTGCTGCTCGCACTTTCCGTGCTGATCGCTTTCTTCGGGATCGTCAACACGCTGGCGCTGTCGGTCACCGAACGCACCCGCGAGATCGGTCTGCTGCGCGCCGTCGGCATGAGCCGGGCTCAGCTTCGTCGCATGATTCGCCTCGAATCTTTGGTGATTGCCCTCTTCGGAGCGATCCTCGGGGTGGGGGTGGGATCCCTTTTCGGCTGGGCGATCCTGCCGCCGCTGGCCGACCAGGGGCTGAACGATTTCAGCTATCCGGTGACGTCGATCATCGTCTTCTTCGTGGTTTCGGCTCTCCTCGGAGTCGGTGCTGCGTACTTCCCGGCGCGCCGGGCTGCCAAGCTCGATGTTCTACGCGCGATTGCCACGACCTGACAGCGGGTTTGACGGGCCTGTGGATGGAGCGGCTCGATCTACAGGCGGCCGGATTTCCGGGCAACGCGCCCGCCGGCTCGGGCGAGCCTGGCGCATGGCTTCCGCACCTTCACTGCCCCCGCCCCCGAACCGGCTGCGACTGACCTCGCCCGAGCAGATCCTCACCGCTGTTCCGTACCTGCTGGGCTTCAGCCCGTCGCAGTCGGTCGTCGTTCTGAGCCTGCGCGGCAAGCAGATCGGTCTCACGATGCGGCTCGACCTCGACACCCCCATCCGGGAGATGCACGAGACCGTCTGCAAGCGGCTGCGTGATGACGGCGCGAGCCGGGCGATTCTCGTGCTGTTCGATCCGGGTGCGCCCGATCGCCCTGGCGGTCGACCCGGCGAGCGGGTGGCTCGTCAGCTGCTGCGCGCCGTGCGTCAGGAGGGCATCACGGTCGTTGATGCGTTGTCGGTGCAGGACGGGCGGTTCTGGTCCCATGTCTGCACGAATCCGCGGTGCTGTCCGTCGGTAGGACGTCTGGTGCCGGCGGCCGGCGATGCGGAGCACAGCCTGGTGGCCTCGGCGTTCGTCGCGCTCGGGACGGCACCCATGGCCAGCCGTGAGGAGCTGCACGCGTCCATCGGCCCCGCGCCGGCGGAGCGGCAGCTGGAGCTCGCCCCTGCGTTCGAGCGCGCGCTTGACGTACCGGCTGCCCAGCCGCTCGAGCGGTGGCGGGTGGTGGTCAAGCGCTACACCGAAGCCCCGCCGCGCCGTCCGCTGCCCGATACCGAGGTTGCGCTTCTCGTCGTGAGCTTGCGCGATGTCCTGATCCGAGACGAGATCCTCAGCTGGACCGCGGGAGATGAGATCTCCGGGCTGCTCGCCGTGCTGCGCGAGCTCGCGCCACTGGCCCCGCCGCCTTTCGACACCCAAGTACTGGCGAGTCTGGCCTGGGCCGCCTACAGCTACGGCGATGGTGCGCTGGCCGCGGCCGCCCTCAATCGCGCTCTGGATTGCGACCCCGAGCACACCCTGTCGAGGCTGCTCGAGGTTGCGCTGACGAACGGGGTCGACCCGGAGAAGTTGCGAAGCGTCAGCATTGACCTCATCGCCGATCTCAGGCGGCTGGAGACCCGGGGTTCTGCGCGGAGCCGGGATGCACGCTGAGCTCGCTCAGCAAGGGAAGGTCGACCTGCTGCAGGCTTGCTCGCTGCACCGCGCGGGGCGGCAGCTGCGGCGCGCTGTTCGCCGGCTTGCCCCCGGCCTCGGGTGGTTCGCCGAGCGGAAACGTCGGCACGTAAACGCATGCACAGCCGGCAGCTGTCGCGCTTTCCAGCCCGGCGAGGGCGTCTTCCAGCACGACGCAGCGGGCCGGAACGACCGCGAGCTCCCGAGCAGCGGTCAGGTAAGGCTCCGGGCTCGGCTTGCCCTGCTCGACCTCGTCACCGGCGACGCTCACCGCAAACCGGTGGGCGCCGACACCGAGGAGCGCGGCGTCGACGAGCTCGCGGTACGACGAGGAGACGAGAGCGAGGGGAACGCCGGCCGCGGCAAGCGCGTCGAGCAGCTGCTCGGCGCCCGGCTGCAGCGGCACCCCTTCAGCGAAGAGCGCCGCCGCGTTCGCCATCAGTTCGCGGCCCACGGTCTGCGGGTCGGCCGCCCGTGCCTGCCGCGTGCCGAGCCCTTCAAGCAGGATTCCGACGGCCAGGTCGAGCCGCTTGCCGATCATCCGTTCCTTCAGCTGCGGGGTGAACGTCCCGCCCAGCGATTCAGCGATGCGTTGTTCGGCGATGGTCCACAGCGGCTCGGAGTCCACGAGCAGTCCGTCGAGGTCGAAGAGCACGGCGGCGGGAGGCGGCAGCGCGCGTGGTGCCCGCCGGCCACGTCGGCGCAGCAGATCGAACAGCCCGGCGGGCCCGGGCTGTACCGGACCCTCTCCCCCGGCCCACGGCTTCGTGCTCACCGGTCAGCGAGCGTTGAAATAGGTCGCCGCCGGGTGATGCACGATGATGGCGTCCGTCGATTGCTCGGGGTGCAGCTGCGACTCCTCGGAAAGCTCGACGCCGATCCGCTCCGGCTTGAGCAGCTCGACGATCTTGGCCCGGTCCTCGAGATTGGGGCAGGCGCCGTAGCCGAGCGAGTAGCGCGCGCCGCGGTACTCGACCTTCAGCAGCCCGGCGAGGTCGTCGGGGTCATCGATGACGATCCCGAGCTCCTGCCGTACCCGGTAGTGCCAATACTCGGCGAGCGCTTCGGCCAGCTGAACGGAAAGGCCGTGCAGCTCGAGGTAATCGCGATAGGAGTTGCTTTCGAAGAGCGTCGCCGTAGCCCCGCTGATCTTCGGGCCCATCGTGACGACCTGGAAGCCGACGACGTCGACCTCGCCCGATTCCTCCGGACGGAAGTAGTCGGCCAGGCACAGCCGGCGGTCACGGCGCTGGCGCGGGAAGGTGAAGCGGGTCAGCTCGTCGCCGTTCTCCCCGAGCACGATCAGGTCGTCATCCTTGCTGACGGCGCGGTAGTAGCCGTAGACGACGCCGGCCTCCAGCAGCTGCTCGGCCTGCAGGCGCTCCAGCCACGCGCGCAGCCGGGGCCGGCCTTCGGTTTCGACGAGCTCCTCGTACGACGGGCCGTCGCTCCCGCGGGCGGCACGCAGCCCCCACTGGCCGAGGAACGTTGCCCGCTCGTCCAGGTAGGACGAGTAGTCGGCGAGCTGGATGCCCCGCACCACCCGATCGCCCCAGAACGGCGGCGTCGGGATCGGCACGTCGGTCGCCACGTCCGAGCGTCCGCCCACAACCGGCTCGAGCTCGACTCGCTTGGTGCGAGGGCGCGTGCGCGCCTTCGGGAGCAAGGCTTCGGCCGGCTCGCGTCCGGTCTTCACGGCCATGACGGTGTCCATCAGCCGCAGGCCTTCGAACGCGTCGCGGGCGTAGCGCACCGTGCCGTCGTAGACCTCGCTGAGGTCCTCCTCGACGTACGCCCGGGTGAGGGCCGCACCTCCGAGCAAGACGGGGAACCGCTCGGCGACCCCGCGGGCGTTCATCTCCTCGAGGTTTTCCTTCATGATCACGGTGCTCTTGACGAGCAGCCCGCTCATCCCGACGGCGTGCGCCTTGTGCTCGACCGCCGCGTCGATGATGGTGGCGACCGGCTGCTTGATGCCGAGGTTGACCACCGAGTAGCCGTTGTTCGACAGGATGATGTCGACCAGGTTCTTGCCGATGTCGTGGACGTCGCCCTTGACGGTCGCGAGCACGATCGTGCCCTTGCCCTCACCGTCCTCGGACTTCTCCATGTGCGGCTCGAGGTAGGCGACGGCCGTCTTCATCACCTCCGCCGACTGCAACACGAAGGGCAGCTGCATCTGACCCGAGCCGAAGAGCTCACCGACCGTCTTCATCCCGGCGAGCAACGTGTCGTTGACGATCTCCAGCGCCGGCCGGGTAGCGAGCGCCTCGTCGAGATCTGCTTCGAGACCGGTGCGTTCACCGTCGACGATCCGCCGTTCGAGCCGCTCCGACAGCGGCAGCGCTGCGAGCTCCTCGGCGCGCGAGGCCTTGGCGTCACCGTTGCTCGTGATGCCCGAGAAGAGATCGAGGAAGTGGGTGAGCGGGTCGTAGTCCGGGCGACGCCGGTCGTAGATCAGGTCGAGCGCGCACTCCCGCTGATCATCCGGGATCCGCGACATCGGCAGGATCTTGGAGGCGTGGACGATCGCCGCGTCGAGTCCGGCGCGGGCGCACTCGGCAAGGAAGACACTGTTGAGCACGACCCGGGAGACCGGCGAGAGACCGAAAGAGATGTTCGACAGTCCCAGGATGGTCTGCACCCCCGGGCGGCGCCGCTTGAGCTCGCGGATCGCCTCGATGGTCGCCGCGCCGTCGCCGCGCGACTCCTCCTGGCCGGTGCCCAGCGTGAAGGTCAGGCAGTCGACGAGGATGTCACCCTCGCGGATCCCCCACTCGCTGCCGAGGGTGTCGATGAGCCGCTCGGCGACGGCCACCTTGTGCTCGGCGGTCCGAGCCTGCCCCGTCTCGTCGATGCAGAGCGCGACGACGGCGGCGCCATGCTCGGTGATGATCGGAAGCACCCGGGCCCAGCGCGAATCGGGGCCGTCGCCGTCCTCGAAGTTGACGCTGTTGACGATGCAACGGCCACCGAGGTTCTCCAGGCCAGCCTCGATCACTGCCGGCTCGGTCGAGTCGAGCATGACCGGCAAGGTGCTTGCGGTGGCATAGCGCGACGAGACCTCGTGCATGTCGATGGCGCCGTCGCGGCCGACGTAGTCCACGCACAGGTCGAGCACGTGGGCGCCGTCGCGGGTGGCGTCGCGGGCCATCTCCACGACATCATGCCAGCGCGCCTCGAGCATCGCTTCGCGAAAAGCCTTGCTGCCGTTGGTGTTTGTGCGCTCCCCGACCATCAGCACCGACAGGTCCTGGCGGAACGGAACGGCCGCATAGAGGGACGAGCACGACGGCTCGTTGTGGGTCTTGCGGGGAGCCAGCTCGCGCCCGCCGACCCGCTCCACGACCTGCCGGAGATGCTCGGGGGTCGTTCCGCAGCACCCACCCACCAGGCTGATGCGGTAGTCGCGGGTGAAGGCGTCATGCGCGTCAGCCAGCTCTTGCGGGGTCAGCGGGTAGCTGGCGCCGTCCGGGCCGAGGACGGGAAGGCCGGCGTTGGGCATGCAGGTCAGGCCCACACGAGCGTGCCGCGAGAGGTGGCGGAGGTGTTCGCTCATCTCCGCCGGGCCGGTGGCGCAATTGAGCCCGATGGCGTCGATCCCCAGCGGTTCGAGCGCGGTCAGCGCCGCGCCGATCTCGGTGCCGAGCAGCATCGTGCCGGTGGTTTCGATGGTGACCTGGGCGAAGAGCGGCAGCTTGCGCCCTGCCGCCTTGAACGCGCGCCGAGCACCGATCAGCGCAGCCTTGGCTTGCAGCAGGTCCTGCGCCGTCTCGATGAGGACGCAGTCGGCGCCGCCGGCGATGAGTCCGGCGACCTCGGCCTGGTAGGCGTCTCGCAGCGAGGCGAAGGGTGCGTGGCCGAGGGTCGGCAACTTGGTGCCCGGGCCGACGCTCCCGATGACCCAGCGTGGGCGGTCAGGCGTTGCCCAGCCATCGGCGACCTCACGGGCGATTCGCGCACCGGCTTCGGAGAGCTCGTAGATGCGGTCTTCGATGCCGTACTCGCCGAGATTGGCGAGATTGGCGCCGAAGGTGTTGGTCTCGACCAGGTCGCAGCCGACCGCGAAGTAGGCGTCATGCACGCCGGCGACCACGTCGGGGCGGGTCGCGTTGAGCACCTCGTTGCAGCCCTCGTGGCCCTCGAAGTCGTCGAGCGAGAGATCGGCTGCCTGCAGCATTGTGCCCATCGCCCCATCCGCGACGAGAACGCGCTGTGACAAGGCAGTGCGGAGCTCCATGGTGTTCAGGGTATCGAGAGACTTCGGCTGACCTGCGGATTTAAATCACAACCGGCGCGGCTCGCGTTACCTGCCCGTGGCCTGGGGAGTTATGCGTCGCGGGACGGGGGCCGCATTCCGGCGGGGCCCCCGATGAACGGCACAAAGGGGCGCTTTCGCATGGCAGATCGCGGCATCGGTTACAGCACGGTCCTGGTCGGCACCGACGGTTCATCCAGCTCATACGTCGCAGTCGAGCGCGCCGCCCAGGTGGCAGCGGGCTCCGGCGCGCGGCTCGTCATCGCCTGCGCCTACCACCCGATGGCTCGGCGCGACGAGGAGCGGGCGGCCGAGCAGCTCGGGCAGGACTCGTACAAGGTGCACGGGTCCAATCCGGCGGACAGCGTGCTGAACGAAGCGCACGAACGGGCGAAGGTTGCCGGCGCTCAGGACGTGGAACTCATGCCGGTCGACGGTGACCCGGTGGACGTCCTGCTGAAGGTGGCGGCAGACGTTGAGGCCAACCTGATCGTGGTCGGCAATCGGGGGCTCAACAGTCTCGCCGGCCGCCTGCTCGGTTCGGTGCCGGCGAACATCAGCCATCGCGCCACGTGTGACGTGCTCATCGCCTACACCGTCGGCCGCTGAACGGGCCGCTGAACGGGCCGCTGAACAGGCCGCTGAACGGGCCGCCTGACCGGCGCGTCCCGCGTGCCGTTTCGCCATGAACCGGCGACCCCCGCCGGAAGGACGTAACGTTTGAGCCACCTGCCCCGGTTGAGCGGCCCGGGTAAGACCCCCGGCTGCCTAGGCGGCAGGGGGAAGGTGGCCATGATCGAGTTCTCGGACGTTGGCGAGTTGCGCAGGCCCGTGCTGGTGGCTGCCTTCGAGGGATGGAACGACGCCGCCGACGCTGCAACGGCCGCGGTCGAGCATCTCGAAGAGGTCTTCCACGCCCGCACCGTCGGCGTGATCGACCCGGATGATTACTACGACTTCCAGGTCAACCGTCCGAGCGTCTCCCTCGATGATGACGGCCGCCGGCGTATCGAATGGCCCACGACGCGGCTGAGCGTCGCCCGCCTGCCCGAGGCGAGCCGGGACCTCGTCGTGTTACGCGGGCTGGAGCCCAACATGCGCTGGCGGGGCTTCTGCGAGGAGCTCATCGAGGGCGCGCACGCCCTGGAGATCGACCTCGTCGCCACCCTCGGGGCGCTGCTCGCCGACACGCCGCACACCCGTCCGGTTCCGGTCAGCGGCACCGCGAGCGACGCGGCGACCGCGGCCCAGATGAACGTCGAGAGTTCCCGATACGAAGGCCCCACCGGCATCGTCGGGGTGTTCGGCGAGGCCTGCCAGTCGGCCGGGCTGCCGGCCGTGTCCTTCTGGGCGGCCGTCCCGCACTACGTCGCCCAGCCGCCCTGCCCGAAAGCCACCCTCGCGCTGCTGCGCCGGGTCGAAGACCTGCTCGACACCGAGGTGCCGCTGCTCGACCTGGTCGAGCGCTCCCGCGCGTGGGAACGCCAGGTCGACGAGCTGGCCGCAGGTGATTCGGACGTCGCCGAATACGTTCGTTCGCTCGAGCAGCGCGAGCCGGAAACCGAGCTCCCGGAGGCGAGCGGTGACGCGATCGCCCGCGAGTTCGAGCGTTACCTGCGCCGCCGCGATTCGCACTGACCGCTCCTCACCGGGAGCGTCCTAGAGTTCGACGCCGAGCAGTGCATCGACGGCGCTGGTGACCAGCGCCGGAGCCTCCGCGTCGGCGGTGTCGCCGGCCAGCGCGCCGTCGGCCCACGCGTCGACGGCAGCCAGCGCCATCGGCGCGTCGAGGTCGTTCGCGAGGCAGGTGCGCATGCGGGTGAGCAGGTTGACGCCGTCGGGGCCGCCGGGAGACGCGGCAGCAGCACGCCAGCGCGCCAGCCGGGCGATCGCGTCTTCGAGGATCTCGGCCTTCCACTCCCAGTCGGCCCGGTAATGGCGGGAGAGCAGAGCGAGCCGGATCGCCATCGGGTCGACCCCGTCGCCGCGCAGCACGGAGACGAAGACGAGGTTGCCGAGCGACTTCGACATCTTCGAGCCCTTGTACGCGAGCATCCCGGAGTGCACGTAGCTGCCGGCGAACGGCCAGCGGCCGGAGACCGCGGCCACGTGCGCCGCGCTGCACTCGTGGTGCGGGAAGGCGAGGTCGCTGCCGCCGCCCTGGATGTCGATCTCGGCGCCAAGATGCTCGAGCGCGATGGCCGCACACTCGACGTGCCAGCCGGGCCGGCCCCGGCCGAAGGGGGCGTCCCAGGCGGGCTCGTCAGGACGCTCGGCGCGCCACAGCACCGGGTCAAGCGGGTCGCGTTTGCCCGACCGGTCGGGATCGCCGCCGCGCTCGGCGAAGAGCGCCAACATCTGCTGGCGCGGCAGCCCGGCGACCGCCCCGAAGTGCGGCGAGGTCGCGATCGAGAAGTAGATGTCGGCGTCGAGACGGTAGGCGTTGCCGTCGGCCAGCAGCTTGTCGATGACCGGGATGATGAGCGGGATCGCCTCGACCGCACCGATGTAGGCCTGGGGTGCCAGCACCCGCAGCGCCGTCATGTCGTGGCGGAAACGCTCGGTCTCGGCGTGTGCGAGCTCCATCCAGTCGACGCCGTCCCGTGCCGCCCGCTCGAGCAGGGGCTCGTCGACGTCGGTGACGTTCTGCACGTAGCTGACCTCGACACCGGAGTCGAGCAACGCGCGCTGCGCAAGGTCGAAGCTCACGTAGGTCAGCGCGTGACCCATGTGCGTCGCGTCGTAGGGCGTGATGCCGCAGACGTAGATGCGCGCGAGAGGTCCGGGCGCTACCGGATGGACCGATTCGCTCGCCGTGTCATAGAGCTGCAGCGGCTCACCGCTACCCGGAAGGCGGGGCGGTGGGGTCGCTGACCAGGCTCGCACTCTTCCGACATTAGCGGGCACGCCAAACGAATCGGCTCAGAATGGCGGCCACGGGATCGCGGGCCAGTCACCGCTCGGCGACGGGAAGACCCCGGTGCGCAGCAACCGGTCGATCCGGCGGCGCGTAGCAGCCACCTCACGGGTGGTCAGCACCTCGAACAGCCGCTCGTCGAGATCGGCGTCGAAACGCAGCTTTTCCAGCACTTCGCGCTCGCCGTCGGTGAATCTGCGGCCGCGCCATCCCCACAGCAGGGTGCGCAGCTTGTCCTCGGAGTGGAACGCGATCCCGTGGTCGATCCCGAATACGTGAGAGCCGCCGCACACCGGCAGCAGGTGGCCGCCTTTGCGGTCAGCATTGTTGATGACCGCGTCGAAGAGCGCCATCCGCCGCAGCTGCGGCCGATCGGTGCGCACCAGCCGCTCGATGTCGACCGCCTCGTCGACGTCGATCCACAGCTGAACCATTCCGGCGCCGAACGGGCCGTCGCGCATCACCGTCGGCGGCACGATGTCCCAGCCGCTCGCCTCCGACACCTCGTACGCGGCGATCTCCCGTCCGGCCAGCGAGCCATCGGGGAAGTCCCACAGCGGCCGCTCACCCCGGACGGGCTTGTACACGCACTGCGCGATGGCCTTGTCCGTCGAGATCGAGCAGAACAGCGTCGCGTTGCTCGCGTCGACCATGCGGCCCTCGACCTCGATCGTCCCCTCGCGCAGCAGATCGAGTGCCGCCTGGCGGTCGGCGGGGCCGGGCACCAGAGGCTCGTCCTGGGGGTTGGCCGCGTGCGTCATGGCACTTCGAAAGTACGTGCCCGCGGCAGTCGGCGCAGAACCTTTAACACGCGGTTCATCTGCTCAGCTGCCTGCTGCCCCGCCGACCACGGCATCGGACGACGGCTTGCGACGGCGGCTCTTCTTCTTCGGCGGCAGCAGGTCCTCGATGCTGCCGCCGGTGTCGTTCACCCGCAAGGCGAACGAGCGCAGTTCGGCGTACCGGATGACCGTGACCGAGCAGGGGTCGACGTTGATGCGCTGGAAGAGATCAAGGTGCATTCCGAGGGCGTCGGCCACGACCGCTTTGATGACGTCACCGTGGCTGCAGGCGAGCCAGGTCGCGTCAGGTCCCGCCTCGGCGGCGATCTTGGCGTCCCACTCCCGCAGCGCGGTCACGGCCCGGGACTGCGTGTCGCGCAGCGCCTCGCCCTCCGGCCCCGGGAAGACGACGGCGCTCGGGTTGGCCTGAACCACCTTCCACAGCGGGTCCTTCGCGAGCACCTTCAGCTCCTGGCCGGTCCAGTCGCCGTAGCGGCACTCGCCGATGCGCTCATCGACGGTGATCGACAGGCCGCGGCCTTCCGCCACCACCGCGGCCGTTTCCTGGCATCGCTCGAGCGGGCTGGAGACGATCGCCGCGAGCGGCAGCGGGGCGAGCCGCTCGGCGACGCGCTGGGCTTGCGCCACCCCGCGGTCGTCCAGCGAGATGCCGGGGGTCCAGCCCGCGAGCCGCGGACCGGTCATGGCCGTGAGGCCATGGCGCAGGAGCACGATGTTCGTCACCGGGTCCTGTCTACCGCGTCACGCTAGAGAGTGCCCACGGCCAGCAGGATCAGGATCACGACGCCGGCCAGTATTCGGTACGGGACGAACGCGCTGATCTTGTGTCCCGAGACGAAACGCAGCAGCCAGGCGATCGACGCGTAGGCAACGACGAAGGCGATGGCGGTGCCGACCAGCGTCTTGCCGGCGCCGATCCCGTGGCCGAGAGCCTTGGGCAATTCGAGCACGGTCGCCGCGGTCAGGGCCGGGATGGCCAGCAGGAACGACAGGCGGGTCGCCGACACCCGGTCGATGCCGCGCAGCAGTCCCGCGCTGATCGTCGCACCGGAGCGGGAGACACCCGGGATCAACGCGAAGCACTGCATCACGCCCATGACCCAGGCGTCGCGCACCCGGAGGCTGCGCTCGTCCCGGTTCTGACTGGCGCGCCGCTCGGCGACCACCATCACGGCGGACCAGACGATGAGCCCGCCGGCGATGACCCCGATCTTGCGCAGCGGCCCTTCGATCTGGTGCTTGGCGGCAAGGCCGACGATCGCGATCGGGATCGTGCCGATCACGACGAAACCCGCCTCACGCGCGGCGGGCTCCGAGCGCTGCGCCGGGTCGCGGATGGCCCCGATGCCGGCCACGATCAGCCGCCAGATGTCGCGGCGGAAGTAGATCAGCACGGCGATGATGGCCCCGAACTGGATCACCGCCGTGAAGGCGGTCACCGCCTTGTCGTCGATCTTGAGACCGAAGAGCTGTTCGGTGACGGTGAGGTGGCCGGTGCTGGAAACCGGAAGGAACTCGGTCAGTCCCTCCACGACTCCGAGCACTGAGGCCTCGACGTAATTCACCGATCTGCTCCCGCCTTCTCGGACAGGCGCCGATGTGAACGCCAGGGGCCACCGTATGGTCAGAAATCGTGGAACACCGGCGGTTGGGCCAGAGCGGGCTTGTCGTGTCGCGGCTGGCGCTCGGGACGATGGGGTGGGGCCGCGACCTCGACGAGGACGTCGCCCAGGCGCAGCTCGCGGCATTCCGCGAGGCCGGGGGGACGCTCGTCGACACGGCGGACGTCTACGGCAATGGCGAGTCCGAGCGCATCCTCGGCACGCTGATGCGCGGAAGCGTCCGCAGCGAACTGGTCATCGCCACGAAGGCCGGCGCGCGTTCCGGGGAGGGACCGCTGGCGACCGGCACGTCGCGGCGCCGGCTGCTCGCCGCGCTCGACGGGTCGCTGAACCGGCTGCGCACCGATCACGTCGACCTGTGGCAGGTGCACACCTGGCATCCCGACACGCCGCTGGAGGAGACGCTTTCGGCGCTGGACTACGCGGTGTCGAGCGGGCGGGCGCGCTACGTCGGGGTGTCGAACTACGCGGGATGGCAGACCGCCAAGGCTGCGGCCTATCAGCACGCCGCGCCCAGCGGAGCGCCGCTCGTGTCGACGCAGGTGGAGTACTCGCTGCTGGCCAGAGGTGTCGAGCGGGAGGTCATCCCGGCGGCATTGGATGCCGGGATGGGCCTGCTGGCCTGGTCGCCGCTCGGGCGCGGGGTGCTCGCCGGCAAGTACGGGCGCTCACGTGACACCGCACCGGCCGGGTCCCGCGCGGCCTCCCCGACGTGGAGCCGTTTCGTCGACCCGTACATGACGGAGGAGTCGATGCGGGTGGTCGAAGCCGTGCGGACGGCGGCGAAGGGGCTCGGGGTGAGCCCGGTGGCCGTCGCCATCGCGTGGGTACGCGACCGGCCGGCCGTGACGGCACCCATCCTCGGCGCCCGCACCGAGGAGCAGTTGCTGACCGCGCTCGCGTCCGAAGAGCTCGACCTTCCCGCCTCGATCCGCAGCGCGCTGGACGACGTCTCGGTGCCCGAGATCGGCTACCCGGAACGGCTGCCCTGGGGCTAAGCGTCCGGTGCGGCCCTTCCGGTGCGGCAAGGACGCGCGGGGGTGTGCATAACCGCGGAGGGGCTTCCGGTGCGCCGTAGCCTGCGGTGGTGAGCTCGCCCGCCGTCAACCGTGCTGCCACGGGCACGCCCGCGGCCGGGTCAGCAGTGGAGATCTTCGCCGCTTTCTGCGCCGCCGGCCTCTGGCCCGGCATGGGCAAGGCCCTGCGCGACAAACTTCCAGGGGCGGGGATCCTCGAGGCGTCGGACGTCAGCGAGGAGGCGCTCGCCGCCGTGCCGGGCCTGTCGGCCCGCCGCGCCGCCAAGCTCATCGTCGACTTCGATCGTGCCCGCCCGACCTATGACGTCGTCGCGCTGCTGCTGCCGGCCGACTTGCCGGCCCGGATGGCCGGCGGGGTGCTGGGAGCGTTGGGCCCGGGAGCGGCAGCCGCACTGGCCGAGGATCCTTGGCGGCTGCTCGACGGCGGCGAAGCCGACCTGCGGCAGGCCGACCGGTTGGCGAGCGTCCTCGGCAAGAGCCGCAGCGATCCGCAGCGCGGCCCGTCCGTGCTGGTGCATCTGCTGATGCTGGCGGCCCGCATGGGCGACACCTCGGCGTCGGCCGGCAGCCTGATGAGCGGGGCCATGAGCCGCGGGGTGCCCGATCCGGTCACCGCGTTGGAGCGGGCCGTGGAGTCGGGGCGCCTGGTGCTGGAAGAGCCCCCGGACGACGCGGACCCGGCGGCGGACGCGGAGAGCCGGCTGGTATCGCTCCCCCGTTACGCGATGGCGGAGGAGGCGCTGGCCGAGGGCCTCGCCCGCCTCGTCGCCGCCGCCGAGCCGATCGGCGAGCCGGACGCGCTGGGCGTGACGGGGCTCGACGACGCGCAACGGGCAGCCGTCGTCGCGGCGCTCGTCAACGGGGTCAGCCTGCTCACCGGTGGTCCCGGCACCGGCAAGAGCCGCACGGTGTCGGCCGTGGTGGAACTGGCGAAGGCCCGCGGGTGCCGGGTGGCCCTCGCCGCTCCCACCGGCCGGGCGGCGAAGCGTCTGGAGGAGCTCACCGGTGAGAGCGCCAGCACGGTTCACCGGCTGCTCGGCGCTCAGCCGGTGCGCGAGACCGGGCCCAACGGCGGCCCGGTCTTCACGCGCGGCGAGAGCTGGCCGCTGGACGCCGACGTCGTCGTGGTCGATGAGGCGTCGATGCTCGACGCAGAGCTGGCCGCTGCTGTCGTCGAGGCCTGCCGTGACGGCACGCACCTGCTGCTGGTCGGCGACCCGGCACAGCTGCCGAGCATCGGTCCCGGTCGGGTGCTCGGCGATCTCGTCGATTCAGCGGCCCTGGTGACGACCGAGCTCATCACGCTCTACCGGCAGGCCGAGGGCGGCACCATCGCCAGCCTGGCGACGGCGGTGCGCGGCGGGACGCTTCCGGCCGTGGAGGACCCGGAGCGCGAGGTGGTCGTCGTCCCGAGCCGTGACAGCGCGGAGGCCGCTCGCCGGGTTGTTCAGCTCGTCACCGATTCGATCCCCCGGGCACTCGGCATCGCCGCCAGCGACATCCAGGTGGTGACGCCGGTGCACCGCGGCCCGGCGGGCACCGAGGCGCTGAACCTGGCCCTGAAGGAGGTGCTCAATCCCGGCGCGGTCGCGGCCGCTCCGGCCAAGGGACGTAAGAGCGTCAGCCCGGCCCGCCGGTTCGACGTCGGAGACCGGATCGTCGCCATCGCCAACCACCTCGACGAGGGCTTCGCCAACGGCGAGGTGGGCACGGTCACGGCGCGCAACTCCGACGGCCTGGTCATCACGTTCAGCGGCGCTCCCGTCACCGTGCCCCCGACCTCGTGGAGCGACCTGCGGCACGGGTGGGCGATCACCGTGCACCGGGCCCAGGGCAGCGAGTGGCCGGCGGTCGTCGTCGTGCTGCCGCCGGAGTCGGGTGGGCTGCTCACCCGGCCGCTGGTCTACACCGCGCTCACCCGGGCGCAGCGTCATCTCTCGGTCGTGCCGGCAGTCGGCGCTGCGCTCCCGCGGGCCGTCCGGGAGAACGGTGGGCGCCCGCGAGTCACCCGTCTTCCGGGGCTGCTTGACGACGCTTTCGGCGGGCAGGTCTCCCAGGTACGGATCAGCCAAGGGGGCTAGCCTGTGTCGGTGATCGATTGGGGTGCCGTGTCATGAGCACCCCCGTCGAGCCCCGTCGGCAGGCGATCGCCGCCCAGCCTGATGTGGCAGAAACCAGCGCCGCCGACACCGTCGAAGGGCCGCCGACGCTGTCCTCCGCGCCGACCGCCGAGGACGGCAAGCGCGGCCGCCGCACGCGCGGCGCCGGGGCGTGGTTGCACCCCCCGCGCCCGAAGCCCCGGCTGATCTCGCTCGTCGCGATCGCGGTCGCCATCGGGGCTGTGCTGCGGTTCGTCACGTCGGCGCACATCTGGCTGGACGAGGCGCTCACCATCGAGATCTCCAGCCGCCACCTGCCCCAGCTGTTCAGCGCGCTGCGCCACGACGGCTCGCCGCCGCTGTACTACCTGATGCTGCACTTCTGGATGGACGTCTTCGGTCGCAGTGACGCCGCCATCCGGGCGCTGTCCGGAGTGTTGAGCCTCGCGACGCTGCCGCTGGCGTGGTTCGCCGGCCGCCGGGTCGCGCGCGTCGCGGCGACTTTCGGGCACATCGAGCCGCACGCCGTCGACCGCACCGGAACGGCCGTCCTGCTGCTGTTCGCGACCTCGCCGTACATGATCCGCTACGGCACCGAGACGCGGATGTACTCGCTGGTCGTCTTCCTGGTGCTGCTGTTCGCGCTCGTGCTGGCCCGCGCCCTCGAGAAGCCGAGCCTGCGCCGCTGGTCGTGGGTGACATTGACCACCGCCGCGCTCGCATATACGCACTACTGGACTTTCCTGATGTTGGCGAGCGTCGCGTTCTTCCTGCTGCTGCAGGCCCGCCGCCGCCGGGTCTACCGCAAGCTCTGCCTGCAGGCGCTGTACGCGATGCTGGCGGCGACCGTGCTCTTCCTGCCCTGGGCCCCGACCTTCGTCTACCAGATGCTGCACACCGGCACCCCGTGGGCGCAGCAGGTGCATGCGGAGGTCCTGCTCGACACCGTTTTCTCCTGGGCCGGTCCCGCTTCCGCGGGCGCGCTCCTGGCTCTGCTGCTGCTGCTGATGGCGTTCATCGGCTACAGCGCGCGGCCCTCCGGAGACGGCCTGCACATGCAGCTGTCCGGGCGGGTGCCCGGCCGCTACCTGGTCGCGATGTGGCTGGTACCGCTCGTGCTCGCGTACGGCACGTACGCGTTCGGCGGCAGCGCCTATGCCGAGCGCTACACCGGTATCGCGTTGCCACCCTTCCTGCTTCTCGCCGGGCTCGGCATCGGCCTGCTCCCCTCCCGGACGACCGTCGCCGGCCTGCTTGCGCTGATCAGCGTTCTCGGGCTGCTGGGCGGCCGATCGCTCAACGGCGACGAGCGCACCAACGCGGCCGAGGTCGCATCGCGGATCCAGCAGCAGGCCCGGGCCGGCGACGTCGTCGGATACTGCCCCGATCAGCTGGCGCCCGCGGTGCATCGGCTACTGGTGAAGGACCGGATCACCGGCATCAAGGAAGTCGCGTTCGCCGATCCCAGCGAGGGCCCGGCGCTTGTCGATTGGGTCGACTACGCCCAGCGCATGAAGGCCGCCAGCCCCACCGCATTCGCCCAGCAGCTCGACCGGCTCGCCGGCCCTGACGGCTCCATCTACCTGGTGAGCGCCGACGGCTATCGCACGCTCGGCGACGACTGCTCCGAGGTCGCCGACCAGCTCTCCGCTCTGGGCCGCGACCCGGTGGTTCAGGTGGGCCGGCGCAGGCTGCTCGAATCGGGGATGCTCACCCGGTTCTCCACCAAGCGCTGAGCTTCCTCCGCCCGCCCGGCCCGCACGCACAGCGCCAGCACCACCAGCGCCATTCCGAGCGTGTAGTGGTTGAAGAACGACTGGGTGTTGGTGATGTCGAGCGCCAGCACCAGCAGGCCGGCCCCGGCGCAGAATCCGAAGGCGTCCCCGCGCGCCCGCCAGGCGATGGCGTACGCGATCAGCAGGCCGAGGCCGGTGAGCGCGAATCCCGGGTCGTGGCCGAACTCCTTGTGCACCCAGGTGGCGATGCACAGCGCGTCGGCGCGGTAGCCGAGGCCGGTGTTGGCGTCGACCGCGTCGTGCCAGAAGTCGTGCGGACCGGCGATGATCCACGGCAGCACCAGCACGAACGCACCTGCGGCCGCGATGAGCGTGCGGCGCACGCCGAAGCGCGGCCAGGCGGCGGCGATCGGCAGCAGCAGCAGGATGTGCTGCTTGGACGCGAGCGCCAGCATCAGGCAGGCGAGGCCGATTCCGGGGCGGCCGCGTTCGGTGGCGAGCACCATGCCGGCGAGCAGCGCCACGAGCAACGGCTCGGTCCAGGACATCTGGTCGGCGAACGTCACCTTCGGATGCAGCGCGATGAGCAGCGGCAGCAGGGCCGGCACGTACCGGAGGCCGGGTGACGCGCTCGCTCCGGTGAGGCGGCGCGCCAGCCACGAGGCCACGGCCAGCGCCGTGACCAGCCCGTAGCGGATGTCGCCGAAGACGAGCCGGAACGGCAGCAGCAGCACCGACGTCCACGGCAGGTAGGGATAGACGTCGAACAGCCCGTGCGAGGGATAGGTGGCCCGGCTGGCCGCCCATTGCTGGCGGTACATGTCCTTGCCCGCAACCAGGCCCTTGGTGCTGCCCTGCAGCAGGAAGAAGACGTCGATGTGGGGCCTCGGTGCGGCAGCGATCATCGTCACGCCCGCCGCCGACATCAGCCCGAGCGCGGCCCAGAACGGCCAATGCTTGCCTTTGAGCTGCCCCAGCAGACCGAACGCGGGCAGCGCGGTCGAGGCGGCCAGCAGCCCTCCCGCCGCGGCCAGCACCTGTGACGCGGTCCAGCCGGCGCCGTGAGCAAAGTAACGCGGGTGCCAGATCAGCGGCGTCAAACCGACGGTCAGCGCAGCAGCGGCGACGGTCAGCGGGCCGGCCCAGGCGGGCGCAGCGGGCTGCCGCACCCGGACGCCGGAGCGGCTCCCGGCATCGAGCACCCCCGCGCCGACCAGCACGGTGCCGATGACCACCAGGGAAAGGGACGGGAGCGCGTACCGCCCGTCGTGCGTGGCAATTCCGAGGGCGACTGCGACCCAGCCGGCCAGCAGAAGTGCGGTCGATCGGTCACTGATCATGATCATGGGCGCGGGCGCGTCGGACGAAGTGGTGGCCCGCATGTCGGGCACAATGCTAACTGGCGACGGTCTGCGGCTCGCCCGAGCAGAACGGACGTGCCACGGACGTGCCCGAGGGTAAGTCCTCGCGTATGGACGAGCCGTCGCCCGCGTCCGTCAAGCTGTGCAGACCCGGGGGCGTGGGACGGAAAGGAAAGGTCGTAGTCGCATCGTGGCCGACAAGCCGCAGGTAGTCGTGATCGGGGCGGGGCCCGCGGGGCTCACCGCCGCATTCGAGCTGGTGAAGCGCGAGGTGCCGGTCACCGTCGTCGAGGGCGACGCCATGGTCGGGGGGATCAGCCGTACCGCCGAGCGGGAGGGCTGGCGCTTCGACATCGGCGGCCACCGGTTCTTCACCAAGGTGCCGGAGGTCGAGGCGCTCTGGCACGAGATCCTCCCGCAGGAGGATTTCCTGATGCGGCCGCGGATGAGCCGCATCTACTACCGCGGCAAGTTCTACGACTACCCGCTGAAGGCGTCGAACGCGCTGGGCAATCTCGGTGTCGTCGAGGCCATCCGCTGCGTGCTGTCCTACGGCTGGGCCCGGGTGCGCCCGCCCAAGAACACCGACACGCTCGAGGGCTGGATCATCGCCCGTTTCGGCCGCCGGCTCTACCACCACTTCTTCAAGACCTACAACGAGAAGCTCTGGGGTGTCCCGGTCGACGAGCTTCCTGCCGACTTCGCCGCCCAGCGCATCAAGAACATGTCGCTGTTCAACGCGATCATGAATGCGCTCAAGCCGAAGACGAACCAGAAAGAGATCACCTCGCTGATCGAGGAGTTCCAGTACCCGAAGTTCGGGCCCGGAATGATGTGGGAGACCGCCGCGAAGAAGGTCGAAGCCGCGGGCGGCGAGATCGTTCTCGAGGAGAAGGTCCGCACCGTCCACTGGGAAGAGGGCAAGGGCGTCACGGGCGTCACGACCGTCGTCACCGGTGGCTACGGGCCGGGCGCCGGAGCCCCCGGCGCCACCCGCACCGACATCGGCAGCGAGCACAGCTACCCGGCAGATCACGTCATCAGCTCCATGCCGTTCTCGTCGCTGGTCAAATCGCTCGACCCGAAGCCGCCGGCGGAGGTTCTCGCCGCTGCTGATGCGCTGAAGTTCCGTGACTTCCTCACCGTGGCCGTCGTCGTGCCGGAAAGCGCCGGCTTCCCGGACAACTGGATCTACATCCACTCCCCCGACGTCGGCGTCGGCCGGATCCAGAATTTCGGCACCTGGTCGCCGTACCTGGTCAAGGAAGGCCGCACGTGCCTCGGCCTGGAGTTCTTCGTGAGCGTCGGCGACGAGACCTGGAACCGCTCCGACGAGGATCTGATCGCCCAGGCCAAGCGTGAGCTCGGCATCCTCAGGCTGGTCGATCCCTCGGCGGTGGAGCGCGGCTTCGTCGTCCGGATGCCGAAGGCCTACCCGTTCTACGACGCCCAGTACAAGAACAACGTCGAGATCATGCGGAGCTGGATCGCCGAGAACGCGCCCAACCTGCACCCCGTCGGCCGCAACGGCATGCACCGTTACAACAACCAGGACCACTCCATGTTCACGGCGCTGCTGACCGTGCAGAACATGATCGACGGCACGCACCATGACGTGTGGGAAGTCAACGTCGAAGAGGACTACCACGAGGAGGTCTCTCCCGGCGCGAAGGGCATTCAGCGTGCCTGACACGCACCTGATAGCTCTTCACGGCAGACTGCCCCTGTGACCGACGTCGCGGCGCCGCCCTCGTCCACCGGGTCGGACGAGCCACCCCCGTCGGCCCCGCCTGTCCTTTCCCGGCGCGACCGGCTGGCGTGGGGCGTCTTCTGGGCCGCAATCGCGGTCTGCGTCGTCTACTGCATCCTGGTGCGCCTGTGGGGCCCGCGTGGGCTGTGGCTCGACGAGTCGCAGAGCGTGGCGATCGCCCGGCTGCCGCTGAGCGGTCACGGCACCACCCTCATCCAAGGCCTCAAGCAGGACGGTTCGCCGCCGCTGTACTACCTGCTGCTGCACTGGTGGATCGAGCTTTTCGGCAACGGCGACCGCACGGTGCGGGCGCTGTCGTTCGTGCTGAACCTGCTGTGCATCCCGCCGCTGTACTGGCTGGGCAAGCGGGTCATCGGCCGGCGCGCCGCCTATGTGGCGGTGCTCGCGTTCATCACCTCGCCGTTCGCCGCGTACTACGCGAGCGAGACCCGGATGTACAGCCTGCTTCTGCTGCTGGCGCTGCTCGGTGCGCTGGCGCTGGAGCGCACCCTCCGGGCGCCGACCTGGTGGAGCATCCTCGGGCTGGCCGTCGCCGCCGACGCGGTCGCGATGACCCACTACTGGTCGCTGTACTCGCTTGCCACCGTCGCCGCCTTCCTGATCATCGGGGCGATCTGGGGCAGCCCGATGCGCAAGCGGGGGTGCCGCTTTTCGCTGCTCGGCCTGGTCGGCGGCGGGCTTCTGTTCATCCCCTGGTTCCCGACCTTCCTGTACCAGTCCAAGCACACCGGCACGCCCTGGGGGCAGCCGCCGCCCTACTCCGCGGTCGTGCACGCCTTCGGGCAGTGGGCGGGCGGTCAGCTCACGTCCGGTCGCGCGCTGCTGGTCGTCGTGTGCGCCCTGCTCGCGCTGTCCGTCTTCGGCTACCCGGCCGGGCCGCGCCAGGTGCTCATCGACCTGAAGGGCCACGAGCCGGGTCGCCTCCTGCTGCTGCTCGCCCTCGGCACGCTCTTCCTGGCGGTGACGGTCGGCAAGGTGGTCGGCACCGCGTGGGCCGACCGGTACACCGCCGTCGCGTTCATCCCGTTCCTGCTGTGCGTCGCCCTTGGACCGGAACGGCTGTCCGACCGGCGCTTCTGGGCGGGTGCGATCGGGCTGATGACCCTGTTCGGAACGCTGGCCGCCGGCCCGACCGTGAAGGCGCAGCGCACGCAGGCGGTGGAGGTCGCCCGCATCCTGGCCAAGCAGGCGGTGCCCGGTGACGTGGTGCTGTACTGCCCTGACCAGCTCGGCCCGGCCATCGCCCGCGAGATCCGGGCCGGCCGCGGCGGCACCGGCCTGAAGAACTTCACGATCCCCACCTTCGGCCCGCCCGACCGGGTCAACTGGGTGGACTACAAGACGCGCAACACGGCAGCTGATCGGCAGGTGCCGCAGCTGGTGCAGCGGGCGCTCAACGAGGCGGGCTCGCACCGGATCTGGCTGGTCTACTCCGATCAGTACCTGACGTACCAGTACCTGTGCCCCGACCTGCGCCTGGCGCTGGCTCAGCAGCGCGCGTTCTTCGAGTGGGCGGCGCCGATTCTCAGTTCGTACGAGCATGAGGAGCTCGACAGCTTCAGCGTCCGTAAACCTCGGTGACCACGCTGACGGCGGCCCACCGCGTGCTGCGCGGTGGGCCACGAGCCCGGCTTCGGGGTTGGCTCGGGGGTGAGGGGGCCGATGCGGTCGGCTCCTGGCTGACGGCTCGGGTGCTCGTCGTCGGCTCCCTCGGGCTGGCCGCGGCGATCACGTCGAAGGTCACCGAGATCTCACCGGGAACGCACCTCGAGCGGGTCGGCCTGCTCGGCTGGGATGCGCACTTCTACAGCGACATCGCCCGCGTCGGCTACGGCGGGGTGTCGCCGCAGACGCGCCGGTTCTTCCCGCTGCTGCCCATGCTGACCTGGCTGTTCGGCGCCGGCGGCCACGCCACGGGCGTCGTGCTGCTGGTCTTGGTCAACGTGCTGGCGTTCGGCTACGGCGTCGCGCTGATCAAGCTCGCCCGGTTCGAGGGGATGTCCGACGAGGCCGCCCGCCGGGCGGTGTGGCTGCTCGCGCTGGCGCCGCCCGCCTTCGTGCTCGTGATGGGCTATACCGAGGCTCTCGCCGGCCTGCTGGCGATCATCACGTTCTACGGGCTGCGCAGCGGGCGTTGGTGGCTCGCGGCAGGCGCCGGACTGCTGTCCGGGTTGTGCCGGCCACCCGGGGCGCTGCTCGTCGTGCCCGCGCTCATCGAGATCTGGCGAACCCGGTCGCAGCCCGGGCCCTGGGTGCCGCGGCTGGCAGCCTTGGCGGCGCCGGTCGCCGGGGCGGTCGCGTACCTGAGCTACATCGCCGTGCGTTTCGGCGATTTCTGGCAGCCGCTGTCGGTCCAGCAGAACCCGCAGCTGCACGGCAAGCTCACGAACCCGTTCACGGTGATCCACCGCGCCCTCTCCGGCGCCGGACACCACGGGCTGGGCAACGCGCTGCACGTGCCGTGGCTGGTGCTCTTCCTGTTGCTGCTGATCGTGATGGCGCGCCGGATGCCCGCGTCCTACACGGTCTGGAGCGCTCTCGCACTGGTCTCGACGCTGGCCGGGAGCAACCTCGCGTCGGTCGAGCGGTACTGCTGGAGCGCGTTCCCGTTCGTGCTCGTCGCGGCGTCTCTGCTGGCATCGCGGACGCTGTGGCGCGGGGTTCTCGCGGTCACGTCGGCGCTGCTGATCGTCTACGCGTCCTTCGCGTTCCTGCAGTTCTTCGTCCCGTAGCCGCCCGGGGTCCGGGCCGATTAATCCCCTCTGCACGTTCGGGCGTGCACAGGGGATTAATCGGCGCGAATGCAGGGATCAGCCCTTGGCGAGCTGGCTCCCGATCGTCAGCAGCCACAGGACGATGACCGGCGCGGCCACGAAGAGCGCGTAACGCGCCCGGTTGCCGAGCACGACGAGGATCGACAGCAGGTAGCCCTCCGTCGCGGCGCGCATGAACGCCGTCGCGCCGCTCCACAGAAACGCGTTGAGGGTCAGGACGACGACGACGGCCGGGATCCAGGCGATTCGCTCGGGGATCGGGATGGTCGTGCGCCGCAGCGCGAGGACGGCGATGACGATGACGGCGAACAGGACGACGATCGACAGCAGCCGGAAGGCCGCCGCGCCGCCGTGGGGCGGCAGGTCCTTGCTGAGTTCGTGGGCGAGGCCGCGGAACGGCCCGGAGATGTTGTTCTTGCGCGACTGCACGAACGGCCAGGCGTGGAAGCGCACCCGCTGCAGTACTTGCCAGCCGGCGAAGACGACGACTCCCGTTGCGCCGGCCAGGAGCGCGCCCCAGCCGTCCCGGCGGCGCCGGAGCAGCAGGTAGGCCCCTCCGGCGGCCAGGCCTGCGGCGATGGCGACGGTCGTGTCCCGGGCGAGGACGGCGAGCGAGAGCAGGACCGCGGCGTAGGCCCAGCGTTGCCGTCGTCCCGCATACAAGCCACCCAAGACCAGAGCACCGGCGAGCAGCTCGGACGTGTCGAGGGTGAGCGTGTACGCGTAGCCGGGGTAGAGCGCGAGCAGCAGCCCCCACCCGGCGTGGCGGCCGCTGCTGCGGGCCAGCGCTCCGGCGACGGCCCCGAGCGCGATGGCCGCAGCGAAGTTGATCGCGAGCAGTGCCCACGGCACACCGGCCGGCCGCCCGCCGGACAGCAGCCAGGCCAGACCTCCGGAGAGCCAGCGGGCGTTGCGCAGCGCCGGGAGGTCGAATGTGACGCCCGAGACGGTTTTCGCCGTACTGAACGGCGCGACGCCGAGCCGATAGAAGAACTGGCCGTCGTACGCCTGGTCGGGCGGGCGAATGGCCAGGAAGTGCGGTGCGGATTGCCCGCTGGTCCAGGGCGGGCCGGCATGGACGATGCGGGAGGCGTTGCCATGGTCGCGGATCAGCAGCGCGGCGAGGACGATGGCGGCGAACACGCCGGTGACCAGCGCGGTGAACGCGGCTCTGTCGGTGGCGGCGACCCAACGACGCTGCCGGATCGCCACGGGTTGCAGGGTATCGGCGGCCCGGGCAACGCCCGGTTAACGCCCGCGGGCGCGGCGTCGTGGCTTACCGTGAATTCGTGAGCGTGGAGGCGGCGGGGCCCCGGCGGGGTGAGTTGCAGTACGAGCGGCTCTACCTCCCTCCGGGCACCAGCCGCCGCACCGCGCAGACCGTGCTGACGCTGCATGCCCAGTTCGGCGAGTGGGAGCTCGACCGGCTGCGCCTGTATCCCGATGGTTCGCGGCGGGTGGTCCTGCGGCGCAAGGCACGCCCCGGGCTGCCGCCGATCCTGCCCAGCTGAGCTTTCGGGTTACAGGAAGTGCAGGAAGCCGAGCAGCTGCAGGCCGACGGGCACGCACAGCGCGGTCAAGGTCAGGATGACCAGCAGCCGGGCGCGGGCGCGGCGCTTTCCGTGTCCGGTGATCGCCGCATCTGACAGGTCGCGGAAGCCCTGGATGTAGCCCTCGACCGTGTACGGGCTGGGGCGTTCGCGTAGCGGCTCGTGATGCTCGATCATGGCGGTCGGGTCGGTGCGTGCCGGGTCGATCTCCTCGAGGCGGCGGTGGTACTTGTTCGTCTCGTCCGCTTCGCCTGACGCCAGCAGGTTGTCCGGGTGCCACGCCGGGCCGCCGGGCTTGCGCGGGATGCCGAAGCTGCTCGGCCCGTTCCCTTCGCTCGCCATCGTCTCGCCTCCTTCAGCAGCCGTCCAGGAAACGATCGAGTACGCGCACGCCGAACTCGAGCCCGCTGACCGGCACCCGCTCGTCGACCCCGTGGAACATGGCGGTGAAGTCGAGGTCGCGCGGGAGCTTGAGCGGGGCGAAGCCGAAGCAGCGGATGCCGAGGCGGGCGAACGATTTCGCGTCAGTCCCGCCGGAGAGCATGTACGGGACCGACCGCGCCGCGTGGTCTTCGGCCTTCAACGCCGCGCTCATCGCGTCGACCAGCTCGCCGTCGAAGGTCGTCTCGACGCCGTGGTCAAAATTGATCCACTCGCGTTTGACGTCAGGCCCGAGGACGGCATCCAGCGTCTGCTCGAACTCGGCCTCTCCCCCGGGCAGGAAGCGGCCATCGACGCAGGCGCTCGCCGTGGCGGGGATGACGTTGACCTTGTAGCCGGCGTCGAGCTGGGTGGGGTTGGCGGTGTGGCGCAAGGTGGCCCCGACGAGGCGCGCCAGGGCACCGAGCTCCGCCACTGCCTTTTCCGGGTTCTCGAGGTCGATCGGTACGCCGAGCGCGTCGGTGAGCTCCTCGAGGAACGCGCGGACCGTGGGTGTCATCTGCACCGGGAACGTGTGCCGCCCGAGCCGGGCGACCGCTTCGCACAGGGCGGTCACGGCGTTGTCGTGGGCGACCATGCTGCCGTGGCCGGCGCGCCCGGCGACCGTCAGCCGCATCCAGCCGATGCCCTTCTCGGCGGTCTGGATCGCGTAGAGCCGCAGGTCGTCGCTGATCTCGTAGGAGAAGCCGCCGACCTCGCCGATGGCCTCGGTGCAGCCCTCGAAGAGTTCCGGATGCTTGTCGACGAGCCAGCGGGCGCCGTACGCACCGCCGGCTTCCTCGTCGGCGAGGAATGCGACCACGAGGTCGCGAGGAGGCTTGCGGCCGGTGCGCAGCCGGTCGCGGATGACCGCGAGGGTCATGGCGTCCATGTCTTTCATGTCGACGGCGCCGCGGCCCCAGACGTTGCCGTCGTCGCTGATCTCGCCGGAGAAGGGATGCACGGCCCAGTCGGCGGCTTCGGCCGGGACGACATCGAGATGGCCGTGGATCAGCAGCGCCGGACGGTTCCGGTCTTCACCCTCGATGCGCGCGATGACCGACGTGCGCTTGGGCTCGGACTCCAGGATCGTCGGCTCGATCCCGACCTCGGCGAGCTTGCCGGCGACGTACTCCGCCGCTTCCCGCTCGTCGCCGTCGCCCCCGCCGCGATTGACCGTTTCGAAGCGCAGCAGCTCGCTGCACAGCTCGACGACTTCAGCCTCGGGGCTCGCCACCTTTCCATTGTGACCGCTGATCGGCGGAAGCGCGTTAGTTGTGGATAACCGGGGAACATGCGGGTTGACAAACGCACCCGCGAACAGGCAGATTGGCGGGTGTGACAGATGAGCCGCCACCAGGCGACTGAGGACCAAGCCCACGCGGCGAGACGGCAGGAAGAAGACCGGGTACTTGGTCAGGTTCTTCGGAGATTTCTTGACCCAGGGGCTAGCAATCACGTTGGCGGAGGCGCGCCGACCGGCGTATCGCTCGATGGTGCTGTCGATGTCACGGACGACGAACTCGCCGTCATCAAGGCTGTGTCGGGTTGGGCGGCGTCGGTGGACTGAAGTGGACCGTCTCCCAGTAGACGTCCAACTGCTCGGCCAGCAAGACCGTGGACTTCACTACGTTGCGCAGATCAAGATGGAAACCTGCAAGATCAAGGCTCAGGTCGCTGCGTAGATCCATTGGGTCCGACCAGCCCACCGTCGGCCCTTCTTCACGTTGTGCCGAGAACCGCCCCTTACCGACGGCGTACTCGTCCCAGTGCTCGATCCGGTCCCGGACCGCCACGACGTTCGCCAGCGGCGCAAACGCAGGATCGGTCAGCGCGAACGGCAATGGCGTCGGACCGAGGTTCCGGTAGTGCTCGTCGTAGCGCAGTACCTGTCGCGAGGCCATCAGCATCAGGACTACGTCCTGCGTCATGCAGAACGGGTAATGCAAGCGGGCGTCTAAGCCTTCGACTTGCGGGACCGGCAGGCCTTCGCGGATGATGCGGTCGGCTAGATCGGCGAATTCCCGCTGACTCGCGCAAACCCGGTCCCACTGTCGTTCCACGATCGCCGCCCAGTATTTGGGTGACTGCATGCCAAACCCGTATGCCGACAAGTCGCTTGAACTAGACATCAAAAGGCCCCAGGAACGTGCGCCACAGCTACCAGTTCGGCGACCATAGCGGTACGTCAGGGGCGAGCGTCCAGTTAGGGTTTCGAGCGGATGGCTTTTGCGGCGTCGTCGCGGACCTGCTTTGCGTCCTCGGGGCTGATCGCCAGCGCCGCCTTCAGCACTTCCAGCGGGTCTTTCCCCGCCAGATCACGTTCGTCGGGCTCGCGTAATTCGTTCGACGGCTTACCCTCGTCGGCCACAAACTCAGTGTAGGGACGTTGGCAAGCGATCAGGATTGACGCGCCGCGTCCCTGGGCTGGGCGCTGGTGCGCTGCCGACCCCTGGACGGTTGGCTTGCGGGTTCGTTTCCCGTCCGGTCCACACACCTGACATCATCGAGCGCGTGCCATCAGCGGCGTTGGTGCAGTGGAACACGGTCCGTGAGGCGCGGATCGCGGACCTGCTTGACGCACACGCCAGGGTTGGCGGGACCGGTCAAGGTCGCCGCTGGCGCACGGAGCAGTTGAACTGGGCGCTGGTTCTTCGGGTTGCCGGCGAGTTCCAGGGTTACTGTCGCGACCTGCATGACGAGGCTGCCGACGTGGTTGCGGTCGATCTGAGCGGACTCAATTGGACGCTGCAACAAGCGTTGCGCCTCGCGGCGACCAATGGCCGTCGGCTGGACATCGGCAATCCCACTCTAGAGACCTTGATCAAGGACTTCCGCCGAGTCGGGATCGCAAACATCTGGACACTTCTACAGGCGGCGAAGCCAGGACCGGCCGTTAAGTGGAAGACCACACTCAAGGCGCTGATGGATGCGCGCAACGGCATAGCCCACGCGGACCCGAATGGGATCAAGGATGCTGAGGCTGCCGGGTTCCCCTTGTCGCGACTTGACACTGTGAAGCGGTTCCGCGCGTCAATGCATGGGCTAGCCTTGGCTATGGACGATGTTGTCGCTGACACCCTCCAGCAGCTCCTACAAAGGAGTACTCGGCCATGGTGAGCAACACAGCGCAAACACCCACAGTCGGTGACCACGTAAAGGTCGCCTGGGGGCTAGACGTCATCGACGGCGAGGTTGTCGAGATCTACCACGTAGGTCCCCAGACTCGCGTTCGGGTGCGCATCGAAACACCGGACTCCGACGAGGACCCCGAAACGGTGATTCTGAGCCTGCCGATGTCGGCGCTGACGCAGTTTTGGGAGTTGGCTACTCAGCCTGACCGGTGAGTGGCTTGTAGCTAAGCCGACGCCCATGAGCGTTGTCGATCACGAGCCGCATCCGCTCGGAGTCGCTCACCTTGCAGAACGTGTACATGAAGTTGAACTGCGTCAGGTAGCGGTCCAGATGCTCCACTGAGACGGCGTGGTGCGTGCCGTCAATGGACCGCTTGAGCTGGGAGAAGAACCCTTCCACGATGTTCGTCCCGGCACCGTTGCGGACGTACTCGCCAGCCTTGTGGTTGACCGTGTGGTGCGAGTTGAACTGCTGGCCGATGCTCCGGTAGGACGCTGACTCATCCGTCCAAAGCTGCGAGTTCTCCACGTCCACCATCACGTCGATAACGTCGCCCAACGTTGCTCCGGTCACGTCAGCAACGGCTACGGAGTGGACGCGGCGGGTTTCGTAGTCCACCAGCGCCATCACGGGCTGCTTGTCAGTCCTTGGGTTGACCCGACCCTCACGCTTCTCCGAACGCCGTGGCTCACGGTCAGCCTTGTGCAAGTTCTTGGGCTCTCCGCCGATCCACGTCTCATCCGCGATCACGGTGCCGCGGAACATGCCTGCTACTGGCTCCATCTTCATGGCTTCGCGGATGCGATGAACCATGTGCCATGCCGACTCGGGCGTCATCTCGTACTTACGCGAGATTTCCCATGCGGACATGGAGTTTTTGGCGGAGCAGAAGTCGAACAGCACCAGCAGCCAGGTACGGATCGGGATGCGGGTGCCGTGAAAGATCGTGTCCGTCAGCACCGAAAACTGCTTGCGGCAATGCCCGCAGAACCACACCCTGCGCTGAGTGGGCTTTCCGGTGCGGGTCTTACGGTCGGTGCCGTTCGCGGGCTTGAGGAACGAGCAGCGACCGATGCCGCCGCACTTCGGGCAAGCCTCGGGGTCCCCGCCCCAGCGCAGTTCCTCAAGGAACTTGTAGGCGGCAGCCTCAGTGGGGATGCGCGCTGCGATCTTGCTGAGCGAGAACTCCTGCTTGGCCATAGCTCAATTGTCCACCTAGCCGGGTGCGTTTGTCAACCCGCATGTTCCCGATAACCGGGCCATTGCGCTGCGCACCTGCAGCGCCCGCGCATGCAGACGGGACGCTTCCTGCTCGTGGACGGCCGCCACGAGCTCGGCGTCTTACCGCGGAAAGTCGCTGCCGAGGAGGGCACCGCGCTGGCCCAGGACAAGACCCGCGCGACGACGCGCTCCGGCAGGTCCTCGGCGTGGTCGTGATGGAGCGTCGTAACCCGGACCATCGCTCGCCGGACGCGCTCAACTTCATCCTGACTCCGCGCCCACCTCCTCGGCCGCCTGGCCTGGGAGAGGCTTGCGGCGCGGCTGCCTGAGCAGGCGGCGGTTGGTATGGTGTCCTGCGCGGCGATGGCCCTGCTGGGCGGTCGCTGCGACCCTTGTCCGGGTGGCGGAATGGCAGACGCGCTAGCTTGAGGTGCTAGTGCCCTTTATCGGGCGTGGGGGTTCAAGTCCCCCCTCGGACACAAGATCATCCGATGTAGGCCCCAGCTCAGAGCGCTGAAGTCTCTTCGCATTGGCCGCCGTCAGCCCGGATTGGTACTTCGCTTGCTCCAAGTCTGGGTCGCGCCAGGGAGCGCCTCGTGCCGGCTGGACCTCGATGGTGACGTACAGATCGGGTCCACCTCACTGCCACGACCTCGAAGTCCTGGTCTACCCAGTCCTCGTCGCGCTTGCTGTACGGTCGCGCTGCCTCGACTCGCAGGATGTCGCCATGAGCTGGTAGGCCAGGACGAGACCCATGACGCGACGGCACACCAGCTTGCTCAATGAGGGCACCACCCACCTTGAGGCGGCTGCCTCGGATCAACCAGCTCTCCTAGCACGTCTGCCCACGCGCCCTGGGATCGAAGCAATCTGCGCGTTTCGTTGACGGTGAATCGCCGTCGGCCAAGAATCGGCGCCTAACCAGGGAAGGGCCCGTCCTGAAGTCTGGCCGAATGTTCGTCGTGTCAGCCGCTGTTGCCGTTCCCGCGGCGTTGCTCGGCGGCTGCGGGTCGGCGACACCTGCGGCGAGCGCTCCGACCAGCCCCGTTGCGTCGTCGACGGCTATGGCGACTCCGACGGCAGTCACGACGACGGGCACGGTCGGCCGGAAGTTCGCTCCGGGCACGTTCGATGCCACCGACTCGATACTCGACCAGCGGGTGCGTTCCGCGGGGTTGTCGGGTGGGCTTGTCCGGATCGTCACCGCCGGCGGAGTGGTGATCCACGAGCACGCAGTGGGCGCAATGTCGGCCACCACACCGATGGCCGTGGCCTCATCGGCGAAGTGGCTGACCGCCGCGACACTCATGACCTTCGTCGACGAGGGCGCCCTCGGGCTCGACGACGATGTTTCGAGGTGGCTGCCCGAGTTCGGTGGGTCGACACCACCGGTCACCGCGCGGGAACTCCTCGACCACACCTCCGGCGTGCGGGACAACCCGTGTCAGAGCGACGGCACCCCACTGGCGACATGCGTACGAGTGCTCGCGTCGTCGCCCCGCGAGTTCCCGGCGGGATCGAGGTTCTCCTACGGCAATAGCCCGTTCCTCGTGGTCGGACGGCTCATCGAGGTACTCGGCGGCGCCGACTTTGCCACCGTCGTGCACCGTCAACTCACCGGTCCGCTCGGCATGACCGCGACAACGTGGCCCGGCGCGCCGACCGCCGCGAACTCAGCATTCGGCCTGACCGTCACAGTTGATGACTACGGCAAGTTCCTGGACATGATCCTCCACCAGGGAGTGTCGAACGGCACCCGGGTGCTTTCTCCCGAGGCGGTCACCCAGCTCATCTCGAACCAGGTGTCGCACTACGACACCACGCACGACTTCTCCGTCGGCATCACCGGGATCCCTCGCTACGGCCTCGGGTGCTGGCCCGACGTAGTGGACCAGTCCTCCACTACCGATGTCGTCAGCGGAAACGGAGGCAAAGGCTTCTACCCCTGGGTCGATTTCACGACCCAAACCTGGGGGATCGTCGGTGTGCAGGACGACCGCGGCGCCCAGACCGCGGTACCCGCATCGCAGAAGGTCGAGATCGCAGCGCGCACCGCCGTCGCCCAGTGAGCACTCGCTGACAGCTCAATCCACGGGTCCGCCGGCCCCTGAATCGTCAAGTCAGGAGGCAGCGGCGGCGTTCCGTTCGAGCTGATCAACTTCGGTACGCCGCGGGCGCGCTCGGAGTGATTACCGCAGTCTTCAGCGCGACAGGTAGTGGATGACGGCGAGGACCCGGCGATGGTTGTCTTCGCTCGGCGGCAGCGCGAGCTGGTCGTAGATGTGTGAGGCGTGCTGCACGACTGCCTTCTCGGAGATGCACAGCCGCTGGGCGATGGCGGAATTCGTACGACCCTCTGCCATGAGCGCCAGCACCTCCTGCTGGCGCTTAGTGAACCTGCGCACCGTGTCGTGCTCTCGGTCAGCCCGCGCGAGCATGATCGCGACAACGTCCGGGTCGAGGACCGTCCCGCCGGCGCAGACCCGCTCCAGGTCGGCGCAGAAGGTAGGGATATCGGCAATGCGCTGTTTGAGCAGGTAGCCGACGCCGGCCGCGTTGTCGGCGACGAGTTCGACGGCATACCGGCGCTGAAGGTGCTGCGAGAGCACGACGATCGCGGTCTGTGGATGTGACCGACGGATGCGTAGCGCTGCACGCAAGCCCTCATCGGTGTGCGCGGGGGGCATCCGGATGTCGGTGATCACCAGGTCCGGGTTGCGCTCGTCGACATGGCGAAGCAACTCATCAGCATCGGCCGCCGTGGCCACCACGTCGTAGCCGGCATGCTCCAGCACGTGGGTGAGTCCTTGCCGCAGCAGGGACTCGTCCTCTCCGATCACAATGCGCACGCCGGTCCGATCACAATGCGCATGGCAGCTCCGCGACGATCCGGGTTCCGCCCCCGGCCGGGCTGTACACGTCGAGCCGCCCGCCCAGCGTGTCGACCCGGTCGGTCAAACCGCGCAAGCCGGAGCCCGCTCCGCATTCTGCGCCGCCGAGCCCGTCGTCTGCGACCTCTACCTGAAGGTGCCCGTCGACGCGTGTGAGGCGCACCGTCAACGCGCTCGGTTGGGCGTGTTTGAGCGCGTTGGTCAGGGCTTCGGCCACCACGAAGTAGGCCGTGTGCTGCACCGCCGGCGGCAGGCTGTGTTCGGCCACGGTCATCTCGAGCCGGGTCGGGATCGGCAGATGATCGACGAGGTCTTCGGTGGCCGCGCACAGGCCGCGCTCGATCAGCGCGGCAGGCATGACAGCGTGCACCAGGTCACGCAACTCGGCAGCCGCCGCGTCGATCCCGACCCGCAGTGCGATCACAGCATCCTGGCTGCCTGCGACCGTGTCGAGGTCCTTCGCGACCTGCTGCGCCTGCATCGCCAGCAGGACGAGGCGTACCTGCAGCCCGTCGTGCAGGTCGCGCGCGATCCGCCGGCGTGCGACGTCGCCGGCTTCAACGATCCGGACCCGCGACTGGCGCAACGCCCGCTGGCTGGCGCGCAGCTCGGCTGTCATCCGCTCATGGTCGACGGCGATGGCAACCACGCGTCCGGCGGCACGTACCAATTCAGGGTCGGCGTGAAGCGTCGCATCGAAACCGATGGCGCCTATCCGTCGCCCGCCCAGCCCGATCTCGACGCTGCCCCGGCCGGAGCGTGTCGGGAGGTCTGCGGGGTCGCCATTCTCGTCGACATAGCTGCCACGATCCGGCAGCCAGAACACCAACTGAAGCGACTCGTCGCCAAGCGCACGGGTCAGGGCGGCCAGCAGCGGGCTACGGCCCTCCTCAGCCGTACCCAGCCAGGCGCCGAGCTCCTGGATCTCCGCGGTACGGCCGAAACCACCGCGCAGCAGGCTCAGCGTGAACGCCACAGGTACGCCGGCGAAGTCGATCAGCTGCACGCCGGAGACCACCTCAGGGGACAATCCCAGCCAGCGGTTGAGCACCAACGGGGAGAGGGGAATGAACAGCACGGCCAGAATGCCGTAGCCGTACAGGGGGGCCAAGATCCGGCGGCGCGCCGGCTCGGTACGACGCAGCCGGTCGGCAAGGATCACCGTCGTCACCAGCATCACCACGCTGCCGGCCCCGCTCTGCAGCCAAAAGCCGGCGTTGGCCAGACCTGGACGATCGGCCACGGTCAGCAGGTCATACGGCTTCCCCTGGACGGTAAACAGGTATAGCGGCATCTGCAGCACCAGGCAGACGAAGTACCCGGCGAGCACGGTCAGCCGCGATGCGCGCGATCGCAAGCGTCCGGACGGGAACGCATGAAGCACGTGGACCAGCACGGCCAGGCACAGGGTCGCCAACACCTGGCTGATTGCGGCGAGGACCGGCGGACCGACGACGTCCAAACCCCCGGCGAGGAGGGCAAACCCTCCGCCGACAATCAGGAAGCCCAGCCGGTTGCTGGGGCGGCGCAACCACGCCAGCACGCCCGTGGCGATGTACACCCAACCCGTCGCTACGAACAGGAGCCTCGACCAGATGGTTCCGGGCAGCGTGGTTGAAGCGGCACACGCCATCTGGATGCCGCCGACCAGCAAGGCTGCGCCCGACAGTTGGGCGAGCGCAAGTCGGAGCGAGCGTGGCGTCGAGAACGGCCATGCTGGGGAGACCGATACTTCCGCAGCCCGCGGGCGAACGACATCAGGGGCTCCGCGATCGGGCGCCGCCTCTGGGGCGTCCGTCGCCAAGGGCAATCCCGATGCCGACATTCAGGGCATCATTTGGTGGCAGCGGACTTGTACGGGGTGCCGAGCGCGGTCGTAGTCCAGCAGGTCGTGCATATTTGGGATCATCGCACTCGACAGCCTTTCGAGGCGGCACGCTCACGACCATGGACCAGGGTCGCCTGTTCAACCCTGGACCTGGGTCTATGGGCCGACACCGGCCGATAGCCGATCATGCGAAACATGTTCAGGATGAACGGCACCCACGCGCGCCGTCAACTCGCAAGGGCCGCAGTAGCGGCCGGCGCCGTGGCAGCCCTTGTCGCCGGGTGCAGCGCTTCGACGACCAGGCCCGCGACGTCCGGACGCGCTTCAGGTACGCCCCCCGCTCTTGTGGAGCCAACGCTCACCCCCGTCGTCGGCTCTGTCCTGTATGCCCCGGTGCCGTTCATCGGCGAGGACGGCCGTACCCACCTGGTCTACGAGCTGCTTCTGACCAACTACACGCCAAGCCCCATCACACTTCGCTCGATCGACGTGCGGGATGCGATCACCGACCGGTCCGTCTACCGCATTTCGGGTGCCGACCTGGCGGCGCGAGTCCTGCCTACGGGAGGCAAGTCGTACGAGGCGACCTTTGGCGGCGGCAAGGCGGCAGCGGTATTCCTGCATGTGACGTTGGCGCCCGGAGCCCCGGTGCCCACGTCGCTCGTTCACGAGCTGACCGCCTCGTCGGGGAAGGCGTCGCTGAGCGAGCAGCTGGCGCCGACGAAGGTGAACAAGCGGACCCTGCCGGTGTTGGGACCGCCGCTACGCGGAAGTGGCTACCTGGCCGCCGATGGTTGCTGTGACGCTGTCCGTCACACCCGGGCGCTTCTGCCGCTCAACGGAGCGCCACGGCTCGCCCAGCGGTATGCCATCGACTACGAGCAGGTCGACGCGAACGGCCGGATCTACGTCGGCAAGAAGACCGATCCCAAGAGTTACACCATCTTCGGCAAACAGGTCCTTGCCGTGGCCGACGCGACCGTGGTGGCGACGCACGACGGGCTGCCGGAGCAGGTGCCGGGCACCTTCCCGAAGGATCTCCCCATCGCTGACGCGGACGGGAATTTCGTGGTGCTCGACCTCGGCAACGGCTTCTTCGCGAACTACGCCCACATGCAGCCCGGCAGCGTTCGCGTCAAGCCGGGCGACCACGTACACAAGGGCGACGTGCTCGGTCTGGTCGGCAACACCGGCAACTTGGTCGCGCCGCACCTGCACTTCCATGTCATGGACGCTTCGTCGCCCCTCGTGTCCGAGGGTTTGCCGTACGTAATTGACTCGTTTACGACCACCGGTCGAGCCGCGAGCACCGCAGACTTCGACCGGGCCGAGGCCGATGGCACCCCACTCGTCACCGTTCCTGACGTGCGACCGAGTCAACATCGCGACCAACTGGTGCTGGATCAGAGCATCGTGACCTTCGGCGGATAGTGCGCGGCTGCGCTACTCCCCCAGCTTGAAGACCCGCCTGGCGTTGTCACGCAGGAACTTCGGCCACACGTCGTCCTTGAGCGGCACGTGCTGCATCTCGTCGTGGATGCGACGCAGCGACAGGCCCATCGGGTAGTAGCCGGCGTACATCACCTTGTCGGCGCCGCGGGTGTTCGCGTACTTGATGATCGCTTCCGGGTAGTACAACCGGGCTGTTGACTGCCGTACCAGCGCCGCAGGGAGCGGGATGAGGGGGCGAATCAGCCTAAAGAACCTTCCGGTACCAGCGTCCTTGGTCAAACAACGGGAGCCGATGAGCCGATGAGCCGACGTTTCTAGAACGTGGCGGAAGGTGGTAAGGCGGGATCATGGCTGGGTCCAACCCGCTCGTGGCGTACGGCAAGCCGTGGAATGGCTCCTCCAGCAGTCAGCTCGCTAAACCCGAGTCCGTTCTAGAAGAACCGCCAGCGACACGCCGGTGTCTACGGCCTGAGGTCTTGCGCCTCGTCCTCGTAGCCTTGTCAAACGCAGATAGGAGGAAGTCATGACCGCTAGCGACGACCAAGTGCCAGACCGTCAGGAGCCGTAACCGACCGGATGCCCATCCCGGCCCAACAAACAATCGCCGTCATGTCGCCCGAAACCTTCGGCGAGCCCCAGCCTTGGGCCCAGGGAATCGCAGTGTGGCTACCTCGTGACCGGGACCAGAGATTCCTCCTGCCAGCTAGTTCCAGCCTTCGCGAACGTGGTCGCAGCTCGGGTCATTCTTTCCATACCAAAACTCAATACTTTGCCCCCATTTCACGGTTGTGCCGGGTTGAATACTCTGACGGTAAATTAGACTGCCATCACCCTTGGGGTCATATGCACATGCAAAAATGGGGACGGTAAGAGCTGCGACGTTTGGCACGCTCTCTTTGCATGAGCCATCGTTGTTGCATCCGAAATTCGCCACATAATTTGGCATTGAAATAGCAGTATCGCGAATGGCAAAATCAACTTCTACGTCCCGTCCGTCCGAGTTTCGGAGCACGGAAGGTATGGTCTTCGTTTGGATATTGGAACGGTTTGTAGTGACGGATACCGCGTTGGCATCGGGCGTCCCCTCGATGTTCCCGTCAGGCGCCAACGTGAGGCCTTCTGGCAAAGGAGAGATGGTTGAGTAGCTCAGGCGGGCACCGCTGGAATCCTGTTTTGGAAGCTCGACCGTCACGGGCTTCAGTTCTTGTGCGTTAACGACTAGTGGCGCGATGGTGGCACTCGGTGAAGCAGTCGAGCCCTTGAGGGCCGACCCGGCGTGCGAGCCATCTGACCGACCGGTAGTTAAGAAGATACCCAGACCTCCGGCGGCGAGAACCAAGATTGCGATGGAGGCAAGCGCCGCCCTTCGCCTGCGGCGTTGTGGCCGTCCCGGGATGCCAATGTCCGGAGGGGGTTGCAGGGCTTGGGCGACCTGAGTGAGCTGACCAGTTTGATCCAGCGCTGCCCATTTCTCGGAAGAGATCTGAATAACGTCTTGCGGAGATTTAGGTGTGCCACCGGTTCGGACGACCAGTTGGTCTCGGAGCTCACCTGCCGAGGGCCGATGCTCAGGTTTGCGACTTACGCTTGCTTTTACAAGGTCCTGCAAATCTGGGGCGCACGCGTCGTAGTCAATCTGGGGCACGTACTTCAACAGCTGCGCGAAGATCTCTTCATAGCTATCTCCCGTGTATGGAGTCTTACCGGACGCCGCGTAGGCCATGATTGTCCCCCAGGCGTAGATATCCGCGGCCGCGCCCGTCTGCCCCTCCAGCCGCTCAGGAGACATCCACATGACCGTCCCGACGAGACGGTTTTCGACAGTTAGTTTGGCCGATCCGGCAGCAGCTGCGATACCGAAATCAATAACCCTCGGGCCGTTCTGCGCACACAGAATGTTCGATGGCTTTAGGTCTCGATGAATAATTCCAGCGGCATGCAGGTTCGTCAGTGCGTCCAGCAGACCTAGACCGAGCCCCAATTGCCCCGCGGGGCTCATGGGGCCCCCGATCTCCACAAGCTGCTCTAGGTTCGGTGCATCGACGAACTCGGTTGCGAGCCAAGGCACCTCTGCGGAGACGTCGAAGTCAACTAGCTCAGCCGTAAACGGTCCGCGGAGCCGGAAACTTGCTTGCACTTCGCGTTGAAACCGAGCGCGGAACTCCGACGATGATGCGAGATGAGGGTGAATCGCTTTGATCGCCACCAACCCCAAAGGGCCCTCTGCAAGGTAGACGGTGCCCATCCCACCGTCACCGAGTCGGCTGATCAGCCTGTGTCGCCCCAGCTCGACCGGATCATGCGACCGTAGCGGGCCGCGGGCAAAGTCCTGTGTGGCCCCGCCCTCTGACACTGCGCCCCTCATCCTGCCGACATCGGGTCGGCCACCTAAAGGATTCTTGCCGCAACCGTAATTCGCAGCGGCGTCTGGCGAAGCCGGATTGGCTGCAATTCCCTCCGCGCCGAGCTCAGATGCCCCGGCCCAACGCTGGGCCATCCGGCCATGGGCGCCAGCTTGCTTGTCGCGCCCGTCGCTTCAACTCACGCTCTGCACGGTCAACACCGCAGACAAGTGCCAGGCGAGCTACGGAGGTGACGGTGATCGGTGTATTCGCTGGCTAAGTTCTCGATTCGTCGCACGACGGCGGGCTCAAGGCGCAGCGATAGACGGGGGACAAATGGACGAACGACGGACCTCGGCGGACCGCCGAGTGCAGCCAAAGGCGGAACAGCAACGGAAGGCCGATGAGTTCGACGCGGTACGCGAGTGCAACAGCCAATCGCTCGATGCTGCGCGAGCACGCGATCGGCCTTCGTAGCGCCGACGCCGGCCGTTCCCACCGCGCCGCCGAACGCGGCTCAGAACCAGGAGATCGATCTCTGGCTGCTCCAGATCCATCCGCCCTCGCCCGGCCCGATAGCAAAGCATTGCCAGGCAGGTGAATCCGGTTCCGCGCTGAGTCCATCGTTCTGGCGAAAGGGCGTCTTGCAGAATCCGTGGCAACCGGGCTTCGAGGGTCGGCACACTCTTGACATGGGACTGCGAGAGCAAGCAGCGGCAGCTGGGATAAGACGCCAACGGGAGCAACGGCAGGAGCAGGAGGCTGCTCGGGTCCGTGAGGAACGCGGGCGACGTGCGGCCGAAGAGTCCGACAAGGGCGACAGGGACCCGACTCCCTATCTGGCCCAGGCCACGCGCGCGTACACGCGCTGGTGTCGCCGCCTCGGTATCGAGGACCCCCCCGAACCCTTCCTGAGTGCGACGTTCGTGCCGACGCACACGGCAACGGAGTACGTCCGGGGCGAGCACCCTTTTAACAAGGAAACCGTGGTGCCCTTCACGACCTACGTCAAGCTCAGGGTGAGGATCGACGAGCTGCCGTTCGAGGGAGAGGCGCATTACGAGCGCCTGGAGATGCGACTGAAGCATCCTCGCGACTATCGCTTCTCGGAGCCGGTGGATGATCTGGTCAGCCTCGCTCGGGCGTTGGAGCTGTATGACAAGGTCAGCCGACGACGCTGGTGGCAACGTAGGTATCCCATTCCCAGCCCCGGCGCGTGCAACTGAATGGGTGCTTGGCGAGCAAACAGGCACGCCAGCAATCACGCCGTTCGTCGAGCATCGACCAGGCCAGTTCGTCGAGGGGCGCGCTGGCTTTTCACGTATCCGCGGCGATGTTGACGCAGGCGTTGTGGGCCGTGCCCGGCTGGACGTGACGGACGGTTCTACGAGGGCTTTCGTTGGGCTGACATCAGCCGACCGGCGACTCCATCGACACCTACATCGCCGGAAAGGCGGCCCACACCCAAGAAATACCCGACGATCCACTCCGACCTGTCGTCGCCGCTTGGTGGTCCTCGATCGCCGTACTGACGGCGAACCTGGACGACGGCGAGCGCATTGAAGCGCAACGGCTGATCACGACGGCCTTCGGCGCCCCGCTCAGCTCATCCGGATGGCCTTCAGGACACCTCCAGAATGCCGGTTTCGGCCACGTCGGCAGCGATGTCCCGAAGTTTGCGGTGCTGGCGTTGGCTGGCGATCCGCAGCAAGTCAAAGGCTTGCCGACGAGTGACTTTGTGCGCGTGCATCAGCACTCCGATGGCGATGCCGATGTCGCGGCTCGTCTCCAGAGCCTTCGTGAGATCTTCGGCCTTCCGTCGATTCTTAGCGGCCGTAACGGCAAGGCCGCTATGGGTGGCAAGCAGTGCCCCGAGTGCAAACTGCTCTTCCCCGAACACGTTGCTACGCAGCGAGTACAGGTTCAGACCGCCGACTGTGTCGTCGGTGTCGTCAAAGATCAGCCGGTAGGACAACACGCTGCCCACGCCGAGGGCTTCGGCTGCTTGACTGGCAAAGTTCGGCCAGGTCTCATCGCTGCGGGTATCCGGGATATGCGACATCGCATTCTTGAGGATGGCGTCCACACATGGCCCGGAGCGCAACTCGTATTGGATGATGTCGGCTTGGCGTGCACGGTCGTCGGTTGCCGCGCTGGTACGAAACCGTTCGCCGGTCAGCAGCGTAATGCTCGCCCAATCGGCCCCGGCCAACCTGGCGACCGACACCTGCATCACCGCATCCAGCACCGTGTCAGCCGATTCGGTTCGCATTTGCTGCCGCAGACCGTCGAATAGTTCTGCGACTTCCCGCAGCTGAATCGAGACCTGAGGCGCGTTTCCGTCGGTCCGGTCAGAAACATTAGAAATGGTCATGCAAGCCGTCCTCATCATTGCGCAAGTTCAGGCGCAAGGAGGACGCCGCATGATCACGGCAGCGAAGAAGCACCACTGGCCGAAGCCACAGCCGACTATTCGACCTAGAGAAAACGTACACCCATCACTCCGCCCGGCCGCAGGCAGGCAGGACTGACCGCTCCAGCGTCCCAGACCGACGATGCAGCTCGTCTGGTTACAGATCCGGACACGCCGCCGCACCACGGATGACGCAGCTACGCGATCAACTGAATGGGTGGTTGGCCGACGAACAAGTCGCAACACCGTTCGGGACCGACACCAATCGGCCGCCCGACAAACTCATTGCAGACGCAGGGACCGCCCTGCGCGGCGCAGCCCACTAAGGCCACCAGCTCGCCGCCGCCGCGGGCGGCAACCGATCACAACCGACAGTCAGTTTCACGCGTCGCCGACAGCAGCGCCCCCAGGATGTGAGGGCAGCCCCTTCGGGGCCTTCCAAAGACTTCTCGTCTGCCGGTGATGCCCGCTCGAGGGTTGGAGCGCGTCCTCCTTTCCTCGATCCCCTCGAGTCGCGGAAGGCGGTCGGTCGCCGAGCGCGCGGCGACTATGGGCGAGATCTCGTTCCTCCTGTGGGCTGCCGGCTGGGGAACGGGGTCTCGTCCTGTTCGTGCTCTGAATCAGGGATCCTTCGAGCCCCGAACTGCCTGACCGTCCAGGGGAAAGTCGATGACATACCGTTCGACGTCGTCGAGAAGGGCTTCCGCGTCACGGTTCGACACTCGCTCAAACCAACCGTGAGCCCCGTCGTTTCGACGATCCGTAACGTAGGCCAGCTCCTGCTGGTGCCTCGGTGAAAATAGCCCAGCTTGTATCAGGCGTCCGGCGTACGAGGTCAGGTCCTGCCGGTTCTCGTCGAATCCTGTGACGCCTTCTTGCCGACAGAGCATCCGCAGATGCCGTTCGAGCATTGCTCCGGCCCTTGCGACCACCACGCCGGGCGGGGCGTCGCTGACTCGGAGAAGTAGTTGAGCTTGGCTGAGCAGAGACAAGCTATCGTCGGCTCCCGTGATCAGGTGATCAAAGCGGAGTGACGCGTGGGCGAGGGTAGGTAGTCGAACGCGATCCAGTTCGCGCTTGATGTCCCGGACCTCGATCTGCGGGATGGCTTGTACGAGCGAAGCAAAACTGAATCCGCGCGTGATTGCGATTAGCCGCATGCTCACCGCTAACCGGCCAGCCGAGACCCGCTCGATCCCGGCGCGCCGTCCAAGACGCTGTAGGACCTTGTTCACGGGGTAGCGGTTCATCGCGGTACCGGCCTGGCTTCGCAGAATCGGTCCGGACTGTCGATCCCCGACCACGGACTTAAGCGCCTCGTTCAGCCTCGGCGGCACAAGAGCGAGCAAGTGATCGCTCTTCTTGGAACTCCTCCGGACTTCGAGCCAGGCGAAGCCCTGCTCCCGTCTTATGTGGGATATCCGTAGTGACTCGATGTCGGTCAGTCGCAGGCAATTCACAGTGAGAAAGCCGAGCAACAAGGCATCCTTGGGAGCGACAGCGGCCTCGGTCAGTAGACGCAGCTCGTCAATGGTGAATGCCTCGCGAAGCTGGTGGGCGCGCGCGTAATAGACGATGTTCTCGAAGGGATTTGTCGCAACAATTCCCGCCTCAAGCAGCCATCGGTACCAGGAGTTCGCAGCAGAGAGCCGCCCCGAAACGGTTGTTGCCTTAAGCCCTGCTTTCACCCCAGCGGACTTGAACCGCTGGGCAGTAAGGGGCGAGAGACTTCGGAAGTCAACTCGCTCCTCGCCGCACCAAGCGAGAAGAGAGCGCAAGTGGACGGTGTACGTCGCGAGGGTGTTCTTCTCGTAGCCCTTGTCGGCGAGCCACGCCGCCACCAATTCTTCAGCCGCAAGATCCGAGCTGTCGTCGGCTGAGCCTCTCTGCTCGCTCATGGGGCGCAGGCTACCGGCGTAGGTTTGCGATGATTCCGATAGAAATCACAAACGCAGTTACGGGCCCCCGAGAGAGCCCTCCGGCTACCTTCCTGCCCAGCTCGGAAGGTACGTCGGTCCGAATCTGACGTGGCCGTTCAAGTCCCCCCTCGGACACCACAGATGAGCTGCACGTTCGGCTAGCTCTGGGGGGGCAGCTGCCCCAGAGCTCGGGGACAGCGGGCCCAGATGGCAGCTCTTCGGAAAGGTCGTGAAGGCGGACCTTCGGAAGGCCACTCGCGGCCACGGCCGTATTGAACGACGTCGAGACCTCCTCCGGGTTCCAGCGGACCGCCCGCGACTCGCTCCGCGCAGAGCGCGAGCGTCCTCGGCAGAACACCAGCCCGTGGTCCTCCCTGCGCTCGCCGAAGGCGAGCCGTTCCTCGGCCTGAGCCCTCTTGTGGGCATTCAGGGTTATAGCTCGGAGCCTTGTCCGCTCCTGCTCTCTGGGCCTCGACCTCGGCGCCTTCGTACGTCGCTGGACACCTTCGGGAACGCTCTCCGTTCTTCGACCCGTACTCGCGGTTGATCACGGACGAGACATTGGTCCGCGCCCACGATGCGCGCGGACGTCGTCCCTCTAGCGTCGCCTCAGCTCTTGGCCGCGCATCAGGTGACTTGCCACGTGAATGTGGTGTCTGCCCCGGTGGTTCCGAGGGAGTTGGTGGTGTGAATGCGGAAGGTGTGCGTTCCGGGTTTGAGCTTGGCGTAGGTGACGGTGTTGGCGCAGGCGGTGAATGCTGCGCCGTCGAGGCTGCATTGGTAGGTCAACCCGGTTGTCTGGGTCCAGCTGAAGGTGGCTGATTTGGTACCGGTCTTCGCCGGCGGCGTCGCGGTCAGCGTTACGGCGACGGGCGGGACAGCGGTCACGGCCCAGGTGTAGGCGGTCGTGCCTGTTCCTCCGGCGTTGGTTGCAGTGATCGTCAGCGTGTGGGTACCGATGGCGAGCCCGCTGCCACTCCAGGTTGAGGTGCAAGGCGTTGCGGGCGCGCCGTCGAGACTGCAAACAATGGTCGCGCTCGGGTCGCTGACGGTGAAGCCGATGGTGGCGTCGGTGGCAGTGGTGGAGGCCAGCGGGCCGGTGGTGATGGCGACCGTCGGAGCGGCCAAGGGGACTGGGACAATCGTCCAGCTGTAGCTGGCGGTGCCGGTCCCGCCCGCGTTCGTCGCCGAGATGCTCAGCGTGTGGCTGCCGACGGCGAGATTGGTCGCCGTCCAGGGGCTGGCGCAGCTGGCGTAGGGGCTGCCATCGAGGCTGCAGGTGACAGTAGCGGTGGGGTCGCTGACGCTGAACAGGATGGTGGCGTCGCTCGCGGTGCCGGATGGTTGCGGAGCGCTGTCCACCGCCACGGTCGGAGCACCCACCGGTGGGGGCGGCGGTGGCGTGATTGTCCAGCTATAGCTTGCTGTTCCGCTGCCTCCGGTGTTGGTCGCCGTCACCGTCAAGGTGTGGCTGCCGACGCCCAAACCCGTTGCGGTCCAGGGGCTTGTGCAGGCTGTCGGAGATGCTCCGTCGAGACTGCAGCTGACGGCCGCTGCCGGGTCGCTGACGTCGAACGTGACGATGGCGTCCGTCGCAGAAGTGGAGGGCACCGGCCCGCTGATGGCGAAGACCGTCGGGGACGCCACCGGTGGGAGGCTGATCGTCCAGCTGTAGCTGGTGGTTCGCACCCCACCGGCGTTGGTGGCAGCGATGGTCAGGGTGTGATTGCCGACCGGAAGGTTGGTCGCCGTGAACGGGGTGGTGCAGGCGCTGAAGCTGGCCCCGTCAAGGCTGCAGGTGGTGCTTGCCGCGGGATCGCTCACGGTGAAGTCGACAGTGGCGTCCGTCGCGATCGTGTTGGGCACCGGAGCAGAGGTGATGGTGACGTCGGCGGCGGCCCCTGGCGGCGGTGGCGGCGGCTGGGCCGTGACTGTCCAGCGGTAGCTGGCCGTTGCGGTGCCTGCGGCGTTGGTGGCGGTAATGGTCAGCGTGTGATTGCCCACCGACACGTTGTTGGCAGTCCAGGAACCGCTGCAGCTCGCTGGGGCTGCGCCGTCCAGGCTGCACATGACCACAGCGGCAGGGTCGCTGACGTTGAACGTGACGGTGGCGTCGGTGACGCTGCTCGCGGCGACCGGACCCTGGGTGACCGTCACAACGGGCACCGGAGCGGGAGGCGTCGGGGCAACCGGTGGCACCGGAGCCGGGCCGGGCGGCACAACGGTCGCCGTCGGCGAGCCGACGAGCGCGGCCGGGACCGCGAACGCGCGGACTACCGGCGGCCGAGGCCTTGGTTCCGGTGGCACAGCCTTGGTTGGAGGAAGGGGGCGGGTCGCGACGATCGTGCGTGAGGGCTGGGCCGTCTGCGTCGCTGGCTGCGTGTTCGGCGCCGCGGCGGTGGCCACGACGACAACTCCCGCAGCGGCGGCGACGGCTGGGCCGCCTGCGCTGGCCAGCTTGGTTCCGGCGTCACGCAGCACACCCATGAAGGGCAGTTGCACGAGGAACGACAGCGGCCCCGTCGCCCAGATCAGCCGCGGCAGCGAGATCGCCAGGAAGGCGCGGACCATCGCCGGGTCGAAATGGGTTCCTGCGCAACGGGCCAGTTCCTCGCGCGCCTTCAGCGTCGAGGTCGGCCGCTTGTAGGAACGGGCAGCGGTGATCACCTCGTAGGCGTCGACGACGGCGAGCATTCGTCCGGCACGGGAAATGTTGACCCCGTCCAGGCCTCTCGGATATCCGCTGCCGTCGAAACGTTCGTGATGCTCGACGATGGCTGAACCCCATTCGCCAAGCCACGGAAGCAAGTCAGCCGCAGCTCGCGCCCCGGCCTCCGGATGACTACGCAGGATGTTCCACTCACGCTCGGAGGGCTTGCCTGCCTTGTTCAAAATGGCCGGGTCGACGGCGAGCTTGCCGATGTCGTGCAGCAGTGCCGCCCAGCGCAACCGGTCCTGATCGAACCGGGCCAGTCGCAGCTGCTCGCCGAGCAGATCCGTATAGACGCGTACCCGCTCGGCATGACCACGGGTTCGCTTGTCATGGTGGGCCAGCGCCGCCAGCAGCTCCATGATGGTCGACGCCGCGCTTGCCGCACCTTCGTCACGACGGGACGCGAGCCGATCAAGACGCTGCTTCGACGTCGCCCGCCGCGCGACCTTGAACCGCGATGGCGCCTGATCGGGGAAGAGCATGCTCAACTTCAACAACACGGTCAGCGGCACAAGTCGACGGCTGCCACGCTCGGCCACCAAGGCAGCCGCCACCGAACAGCCGACCGTGACCGCGCGATACCCCCACCGCGACGCACCCGCACCAGCCGGCAGCAGCGCACTGAGTCCCCACGCCGCCACCAACGAGCACATCACCGGAATGGCGATCACGGCAGCCTTCAACAGCGCCGCGAGCACCGGCCGCGCGCGCCATCGATGCTCCCCGCCGCCCGGTTGTCCTTCGGTCACCGGGCCACGCTTCTCGTTCACCCCCATCACCGGATGAGGATCGACGCAAATCCCCACTCCCTTGAACGAAGCTCACAAGTGATTGTTTGGGCCAACGGGGCGTACTACCTCAGCAGCGCAGGCCCAGGTGGCGATTTGGTTGCGCTGGTTTGCTGCCTCCGCCACGTCCTTGTCGAACCACTGGACGAAGCCCGCTGACGCGCTCCCGAGTGCGAATGCCCCGCGTCGCCATTGCTACTTGGCGATCAGGACGCGTACGTTGAAGTTTGCCCGCTCTAGACCTCCGGCGGAAACGTCGATGGGGTGACCCCTTTGGGGATCAAACAGCGGCTGAGCGACCCGACGCGGACTTCTCCGGCAGGGGCAGCGGCGGACGAGGCCGACCGATTGCGTTTGCTGGCTCACGCGGTCGGTGAATACGCAATCTTCCTGCTGGCTCCCGACGGCACGGTCATGACGTGGAACCCAGGGGCGGAGCGGCTCAAGGGCTACGCCGGGCCGGACATCGTGGGCCGCCACTTCCGGGTCTTCTTCCCCTCCGAGGACATCGCGGCCTTCAAGCCGGAGCGGGAGCTGGCCGGCGCGAAACGCGACGGGGTCTTCGTCGACAGTGGCTGGCGGGTTCGCAAGGACGGCACGCGTTTCTGGGCGCATGTGGTCATCACCGCGTTGTACGACGGACCTACGCTGCGCGGGTTCGCGAAGGTGACCCGCGATGACACGGCCGGTCGGGCCGAGATCGAAAGCGGCCGGGCGATCGCGGCCATGGCAGGTGCGCTGCTGGGCGACGCCGACGTCGCCAGTGTGCTCGCGATGGTCACTGCCCACGCCCGGCACCTCACCGGGGCGGCGCGGGCTTGGCTGGTGACGCCGTTGGGAGCCGGCTTCGGCGTTTGGGCGGCAGACGGTCCGCTGCCGGGGCCGCAAGCGGGCGAGCTACTGCCGGGCGACCCCATCATTTCCGGCGTGATGACGTTCGGCGAACCGGTCATCCTGGACGATCTGGCATCGAGCTGCCCGCGGCTTTCTGGCCTGGAACAGCTAGGCGCTGGGCTGCTCGTCCCGATGGTCGCCGGCACTGGCATCACCGGAGTACTGGTGGCAGCCGCACCGGCGGGCGCGTCGCCCTTCCGGCAGCTTGACCTGGAACTACTGCAGGCATTCGCAGGCCAGGCGACGCTCGTCCTTCGGTACGAACTTGCCCAGCAGGCACTGCGCGGCAGGCAGCTCGCCGACGATCGGGAACGTATCGCCCGCGATCTGCATGACCATGTCATCCAGCAGCTTTTCGTCACTGCCCTCGGGCTGCAGAGCGCCGCCGGCCGTGCCCAGGATGACGGCACGCGTGTCCTCATCGACGAGGCGGTCGACCACCTCGACGTCACGATCCGGCAGATCCGCACCACCATCTTCGATCTCCACCAGCCAGCGGCGACTTCACGCGACGGCGTCCTGGCCGACAGCGCCGAGGTCGTGCGCGCCCCTGACCTTCCAGCCCATCCACCGCCTCGACGGCGCTATCGACACGCTCGGCGCACCGAGCGTTTGTGAGCCTTTGCCCACTTTTCAGCATCGAGCAATCGTGCGCGCCCGCATGCCTTAGCCCGCTGCGAGAACCGGGCGCAGGGCATCGACCACGACCTTGGTCCCGGCCGATGCGCGGTTCTTGCTGCCGAGGACGACGATCGTGATCGTGTGGGTGCCCAGTCCGGTCACCGGGAACGACTTGACGACCTGGCTGTGCTTCGCCGCCGAGTAGAGGTCGACGACCTTCATCGTCGAGTCGATGAAGACGGCGGCACGTCCGCAACTCGGGCAGGTCTGCGTGATCCAGTCGAGGCGCACACCGGTGAACGTCGCCTGCACGAACCGGCCGCCCTCGGTGGCGGAGCGCAGGCTGCCGGCGGTCGCCGCCGCGTCCGCGGTGCGGGTCCAGCCGCCGATACCGACCTGCGGTGCTGCGAGGTCGTACGAGCCGTTCGATGGCGTTTGGAAGCCGCGCACGGTAACGGTCGTGCCGGTTGAGAGAGGGTTCTTCGTCCCGGTCACCTTGATGCGCAGGACGTGGTTGCCGGTCGTAGGCGCGGTGATCGCCACCGGAACGGGCTCCGACGCGCTCGCCGAGTACAGGTCGACGATCCGCGGATGCGCGCCGTCGACAGTGATCTGCGCGCGCCCCTGATCCGGCCCGGTCCGTACAAACCACGTGAGGTTCTTGCCGCTGAAGGAGAAGGACATCGTGTCGCCCGGCTCGTTGCTCGAACGGACCCAACGCGCGAAGTCGGACCCCTCCCCCGGCTGCCAATGCTCGTAGGAGATGCGAATGTCGTCGTCCTCGCGGGTCAGGGTGGACGTCAGGTTGACGCGGGTCCCGGTATACGAGGTGAGTACCCGCTGATCGTCAGCCAGGACCACGAAGGCGGAACGGAACGTTCCACTGCGGTGCGCGGCTGTCACGGCCGCAATCGTCGAGCCGTTGCCGGTCGCGCCCGGGTCCGGCAGGAGATCCAATGCGCCGGCGAGCATTGCCTTTCCACCGACCGCGAGTGTCGTCGTGTTGGCTAGCGTGCTGGTGACATCCATGGCGAGGTCGCCGGTCGGCAGCTGGGTGAAAGTGCCGGTGACAGAAAGCTTTTGGCCGACCGGTCCCTGAACCTCCATGAATCCCGCGTTCTGCAACGAACCGGCGATTTGCCCGTAGCCGGACAGCGTGCCACCGAGGCCGACCTTCACCGCGCCCGTCTGCAATTGCACCTTGGCAGCGGGATTTTGCAGATGGACGAGCCCGCCGAGGGCGATGGTCAGCGGTCCCGATGTGTGCAGGGTCGCCGCGTCCACTCGGATGTAGCCGGAAACGTGCGGGGCGCCGATATCGAGGGTTCCGGCGTCCAGCAGCAGCGCCCCCTCGGACGGGATCGAGGTGAGGTGCCTGAGCGCGTTTGCGCCGACGGCGTCTTGAAGATGGGCGCTGGCCGACCGCAGCAAGAGTTGCGCCGCCAGGGTGCGCACATCAAGGTTCGGCACGCTCAGCGTTCCGAACAGCTGGAAGCCTCCCCGGCCGCCCAGGCTGTGGCCTACCGGGTCGTAGTTCGACAGTGACGTGGCCGAGAGCTTCACCGAGGTGTGGGTGCTGTCGCCAACCTGAACGGTGCCGGAATCGAGGTTGATGAGAGTGCCGGTGAGACTGGCATCCGCGGTGGCGGTGAGCGTCCCGCCGCTCTGGATGGTCCCTGCGATGGAGCGGGCGCCACCGGTGCCGGGGAGCACCTCGATGCTTCCGCCGTTGAACAGCACCCCGGGGCCGTCCACGGAAATCGCTGCTGCAAAGGCGCCGGTCGATGAGGTCAGCTGGATGTGGCCGGCGCTGTCGATGCCGCCGCTGGTGATGGTGAGCTTGGCATCCCCGTCGTCACCGTTGCCCTCGACGCGAAGGACGACGTTCTCACCGATGGTCAGCGACGCTGCGGTGGGATTGGGTGTCGAGACCTGGACCGTTTCGCCACCGAGGTCGGGAATGCACGCGTTCGACGAGGCCGTGGGTACCCCGTGGTCCCACGCCGATGGCGAGCTCCAGTTGTCGAAGCCGGTGCTGATCCAGGTCGTATCGCAGGTGGCCGCCGACGCCGGCGATGCCGACACCACGAGGCCGATGGAGGCCAGGCAGGCTGTTGCCAACAGAGAGACAAGAGTTCGTTTGGAAGACGGCACCAGGGCAAGTTAGCGATCTCGCTTGAGCAGGAACGCGGTTTCGGCGAAGTCGTAACCAACTCCACGGCACAACCCGGACATAGGCCATGACACCGGCACTAAGCGATTCGCGGTCTCACGTTCACGGTCGCGCGGCCACCGCTCAGTCGCCGGTCCAGCAGTGCAGGATCGCCGAGGCGACGAGGTAGCTGAGGTCGCGCCGCGTGCGGTGCAAGGGGCCCACGGTCTTGGGCAGCTGGGTGGCGTCGACGCGCAACAGCTTGTTGTCCTTGACCGTCACCACGATGTCGTCAGCGGCCAGGAATGCCGGGACGTCGAAGTTCTCCAAGGTCTGGATTGGCGTCTTGTCGGTGGCAAACTGGGCTTTCGTCCTCTTGAGCGCGTCCAGGGCGGCTGCGTCTGACACGAACTCCGTCACCGACAGGCGCAGCGGACCTTCGTTCAACCGGTAGGTGCAGTTGAAGACGGGCTTCACCCACTCGCTGCTTTTCGGGGGGCGCCCGTTCAGACCGAGGCTCAGCGTGATCGCGTTCTGAATCTCCGTCTCGGAGCAGATCATTCGTGCCGACACCGACGGGCCCGAGAGGCTGCTGGCGCTGGGTTTGGTTTGTGAGCTCGGGCTGCTCTGGGTGGCCGAGCTACCGCATGCCACCAAGACCAGGCCAGCGCCGGCAACGCCGGCCGCAAGCCTGAGCCGTCGCCAAGCCACGCTCAGAGCTGTCCGACGCGATTCGCGCCCGTCGTGTCCGCCCAATCCACAGTCGCGTGCGGGTCGAGCGGCACTTCCACGGCGAGCCCGAGGCACATCTCGTCCTGGGTGCCGTCGCCCCAGGTGACGAAGTGCGCAGGAACGCTTCGCAACGCCGGGAGCTCCTGGGCGAGCTTCGGGTTGTAGGTGCAGGTGACCTGCAACTTGTCGCCTGGCGAGACCCTGAGCCACGGCGTGTTGTCGTGCGCCGCCTGATTGTTGAAGTCGTAGTTCGGCACGTCCAACACAGTCTTGGCTTTCGGGGTGCCGGGATTGAGCGTGATCGTCAGCGACTTGCCGAGCAGGTGCATGTGCGGGGCGGCCCGGACGATGTAGCCCGCTTTACGGACCGGCCACGTGCACGAGGTCGTGACGCCGATCGGCGGGTTGTCCGGGTTCTCCCCGCAGATGCGTTCGACGCCGGCGTCGAACGCGGGGATGTAAGGGCCGAACCGCTTGCCCAGGTCGGCCAGCTCAGCCTTGCGATCGCAGAGCTGACCGGTGACCCCGGCCGGGCACGGGATGTTGGGAATCGCGATCAACGGCTGAATGGACGTGGGCCGAAGGTCGGCGGAGGCCGGCACGGTGTCGAGTTGCACGTGCGGGCTGACCGGGAGGTCACCGGCCAGCAGGTTGTAATGGACCTGCATGACGACCAGGCTGCCCTTCGGCAGCGGCGTTCCCGTCGTAGCCGGTAAGACGTCCTTGCCTTTACCCGGTGCCCAGGCGCTGAGCCATGGCATCGACAGGAACTGCTTGAGCCCGGTGCCGATCACCGGTGGCTCACCGAAGCAGGTCCAGCCCTTGCCGCCGTTGTTGGCGGTCTCAGCCGCTTTCGCGAGGCTCGGCGGAATCAGGAAGAGGATCGCGTGGTGCACCTCGGCGGCGGACTTTCCCGACCCGGGGAAGAACTGGCTCGACACGATGAACGAGTTTTCCGTGACGTGCGGGTCGACCAGGGTGCAGTGATAGTCGTCGGTCCCACCGTTGATGGATCTCGGCGTGTAACCGGTCGCGTCCTGCATGGTGAGCGTTGTCACGCGCGCTCCGGCGACCTCGACCGGCGGCGTGGGACTCGCCTTCGGAGTCGCCTTAGCAGCCGTCTCCGGGCGGCCGGCAGAACTCGAGCCGCAGGCGCTGACGAGAATCAACGCGGCGAAAAGGGCGAGCAGGAGCCTGACCCGCCGGACAATCGCCGCCATTGATCTGATCATGGACTCCTGACCTCACCTCAAGGCCGCACTGCCTGACCCGTCACATTAACGTTCGGGGAGCAGCACTACCGGCAGATGGCTCAGCCCCGGTCGTCACGGACCCAGCGCACGGAAGCATTGGGCCATCCGATCGTTGCAGTGAACGGGCAGGCGCGCCCGCCCCGGCGATCGCGGCTCTCACCGAACGGGTCGAGGTAGCCAAGGAAGCCCCCGGAACGCTCAGCTTGTTTGCCTCCGATACCAGCGACGAGCTGAAGACAGCTGGAAACACAACTCCGGGCAGGCGGGCCGAGGCAGGAAGCCGGGCCATTGATGGCTCGCAATCTGGTCGCAGGCACCAGGGTTGAGATGGCGTTCCGCGAGGCCGCCACCTGCTCAGACCCAGGCCCTGTTGCAGCATCTGCAATCGAACCTCGGCCCGAGTGGGCTTGGCGTCGAAGGTCGCGACGCGACGCTGGAGGCGCTTGCGGCAGGCCGCGTTGCGACCCTCCTCGTCACCGATCCCCGCGCCGAGGGTTCCCCGTCGTGGTTCGGTGCCGGACCCACCGAGATCGTCGCCTTCGGACCGGGCGTTAGACCTGATCTCTGCGGCTCTTGTGCGGTCCGGACGGGAATGCGGCGCCGGGTGGTGAGGGGGACCTTGGGCCCATACGAACGAGGAGCAATAAGCGGAGAATTGTTGCTGAGGACGGGGTCTAGGACCCCTACGGCCCCATCTTCCGACGACCGCATTTGGACGCGCAGGGCGGTCACGGGCAGCGGGCTGGAGGGAGTCTCGATGAACTGGTTGGGGGGAGCCCCGAAGGATCCGTCGGCTGCGGCGGTCGCGTTCGTGACCAAACTCTCGGCTGATCGTAAAGGTTTGGATGTTTTCACGGCCAGGATGCGCATCGCGACTCCCGACGAGCAGGGCCTGCTCATAGCGGCGGCGCAAGCCCGGTTCGGAGAAGATCCGTTCGCCGCTTGGGAGGCGACGGCGTTCGTCAGTGAATTGACCCTCGACCGCAGAGGCTTGGACGGGTTCCAAGCCAGGATGGCGGCATCGACCCCTGAGCAGCAGGCCGTGCTGGTCCGCGCGGCGAAGCTGTGGTTCGGAGACCAGCCACTGGAATGGTGGCAAGCCGTCTCCCAGGCCCTGGGTGACCGGACCAAAGTGGTGATCGCCGCGCCTGCCCCGGGTGGAAGCGGACACAAGGCAGCACGCCTGGCCGCAGGGGCGCTGCTGGGCAACCTCAACGCCGGCGCGCTCGCCGCCTCGGCGGCGTCGGTGAGCGTGAACGACAAGATCCACGTCCCCACCGTCTGCAACATCTGTGGCGTGTACGAGGGCACGAAGTCGGTGACCGTATCCACGACTACGACGACCTCAGAGCTCGGCAAAGCTTTGGGTGGGTCCGTGATGGGCGACATCAGGGCCGAACTCGACGTTCCGATCTGTGTGGTCTGCGACAAGTTCCCAACCCAGCACAAGCAACTGGCTCCGACCCTCAGCTACCAGAAGGTCCAAGGTGCCTGGGCGGTCGTGTTGATGGTCGGCAACGATGTGGTGGCCGAGCGTTACGCGATCTTGAACGACGCCGAGGTGTCCGGCAGCACCCCGCTGGCCTTCGCATCGTGGAAAGGCCACCAGGGCACGATCGCCGCACTTCTGGCCGCAGGCACCCCGGTGGACGTCACCGACAAGACGGGCTCGACCCCGCTCATGCTGGCGGCCGCGGGTGGACACCGTGACTCGGCCCTCGCGTTGCTAGCCGCCGGTGCGAACGTCAACGCGGCCAACCATGTCGGCAACACCGCCTTGATCCTGGCGGCGACGAAGGGGCATCTCGACACGCTTGCTGCGCTGCTGGCCGCGCGGGCCGACGTCAACGCCAGGGACGAGAACGGCACGACTGCACTCATGATCGCGGCGATGCACGGGCACCGCGAGATCGTCGCGGCATTGCTGACGGCCCGAGCTGAGGTGAACGCGTACAACAGCGGCGGTAACACCGCGCTGATCCTCGCCGCTATGAACGGGCATGCGGATACCGTCGCCGCCCTCCTGGCGGCAGGGGCCGACAGTACGGCCAGAAACAAGGCCGGAAAGTCCGCCGTGGACCTGGCGGCTGAACGCGGCCACACCGACGTGGGGAACGAGTTCACGGGCCTCGCCACCGTGGGGCCATTGGGGATGAGCACAGCACCGACTACCGACGACGCGGCCAGGCAGCCGTCACCCCAGACCACCAGTCCCGCGGCAGGCTGGTACCCCGACCCGACCGACTCCCGGGCGCTGTGCTGGTGGGACGGCACCGCGTGGCACCCCGAAAGCAAGTACTTCCCCCAAATCCCGATGGCCGCTCCGGGCCGATAGCCCTCAGCTGGCAACCGGACGCAAATCCCAACAGGGGCGCCACTGTCCGAACACCCGTCAAGCACGATCCCAGCCGCTCGCTCACTCAACCCTCGCGTTACGGTGCTCGCCATCGGCGCGAAGCCGCGGCACGCAAGCTGAGGGGGACGAACGGTGAGTCAGGTACGCGGCGCGGGTGCAGCAGCCGTACCCGAGGGGCCGCTCCACGTCCCGAACGATCAGCAGCGGATGCGCTACGACGTCCTTCCCGGCGGCGACGCCGAAGGCACCCGCCGTGCAGTCGCCAACGGCATCGCCACCACCAGCACGATGGTGAATCGGCTCGAAATGCCGCCGGGCCAGAGCAGCCCGCAGCGCCGGTTCACCGGGGATCACGTCATCTATCAGCTCGAAGGCACGGTCGAGTGGGACGTCGACGGAGTGCCCTACCGCCTCGGTCCCGGCGACATGCTGTACTTCCCGCCGGGGACGCCGTACTCCTTCTCGAACGTCGGTGCCGAGATCGCCCGTTTCATCGACGTCGCCGGACGCGTCGACGACTGGCCACCGCGCATGCTGTACGCCGACGGCACCGAGATCTCCTCCGGCTCGCTGAACCAGCTCTTCAACTGAGCCGGACGAGCGAGCGCCCATCCGCTGAAACCGGGGGCCGAGGTGAGGTCCGGGATCCCGCGTGAGTTGGTTTCTCGCGACGAGGGCGATCGCGGTCGCGCTGTTGAATGCCGAAATCCCTTGTGGCGTCGTGCCGTTGGTCCCTGCTGACGAGGACCCACGACGAATGCGTCCGTTCCAGGATTGAGCGATCCGGTGTTCGGCAGGCCGTGCGGGTCAATTCCCATGCGCTGCAGGCCGATGCCAGCAGCAGCCGCCCTACGTCGATGAAAGTGATGTGCCTGCCGGACTTGCTCCGATGGGCACTGCCTGGGGGCAGCATGGGGATGGGCCGACGGGCGGCCGTCGCCTGGTGGACGTGCGCAACGGTTGTGCTCGGCGGTATCGCAGGCGTGGCCGTCGCGCCCGCGTCGAGTGCGGCTCCGAAAGTGGTGGCCGAGACGTCGGCAGCCACCGACACGTCGGCCGAAGCGCCGGCCTTTCACAACGTGGCGCCGGTGCGCTTGCTCGACACCCGCACGGTGCGGGGCAGCGCGCTCAAGACCGGCGCAATACGCCGGCTGTCGGTACTGGGACGCGCCGGGATTCCCAAGACCGGTGTTGCGGGCGTCTATTTGCATGTCACGGTGGTGAACCCGGCGGCCAACGGCTACCTCGTGGTCTGGCCGGACGGGTCGGCCCGTCCTGCGACGTCGAACGTCAACTATCAGCGCGGCCTGGTCATATCGAACTCGGTCCTGTCCGGCGTGTCCGGGGCGGGCATGGTCGACATCCTGGCCATCGGCGGTCCGGCGGACGTCATCGTCGACGTGACAGGTTGGACCACCGCCGATGGTTCCGGGACGCTCCGCGGCGTTCCCGCCACCCGGCTCATCGACACCCGCCGGGTGGGCGCGACGCACCGGCACACTCCGGTCGGCAGTACACCGCTTCGCCTTGCTGTCGCCGGGATGCATGGCGTTCCTGCTTCCGCCACCGTTGCCGTCTTGAACGTCACTGCCGTCAATGCCGCGGCCACCCTGCCGGTCGTGGTCTGGCCCGCAGGATTCCCTCGACCTCCGACGTCGACGCTGAACACCGCACCGCACAGGCCCGTCGCCCAACTCGTCATAGAAAAGCTTGGCGCGGACGGTGCAGTCGACCTTGCCGTGCTCGACCGGTTGACGGCGGATCTGGTCGTCGACCTGGTCGGGTATGCCACGAATCCGTCGACGACCCCGGGCGAGGTGCGCGCCGTGCCCCAAACCCGGCTGCTCGACAGCCGGCGTGATCCCGCCGGCCCCTTGCGCCCGTGCTTCGTGCGGAACATCCAGGTCGCATCCCAAGCCGGGGTGCCCGCGTTCGCCACCGCTGCCCTCGTCACGATCACCGTGATGAAGACGCCAAGAGCCGGCGGCTACCTCGCGGCGTGGCAGACTGGCGCAGTCCGCCCGGCCACCTCGGTCACCAACGCCGTCACCGACGCGCCCGTCGCCCAGAGCCTCATCATTCCACTGGGTCCGTACGGCAATTTCAGCGTCATGGCCAGCACCGGCGGTGACCTCGTCGTCGATCTCTCCGGTTATCTGACCGGTCCGGTGCTGCCCCCGGTCGTGGCACCAGTGCTGTCGATGGCTCAGCCGACGTCGGCTGCGGGGCAACAGGCGCTGCAGATCCTGCAGAACGCCAACCGCTACGCACTTGCGACGTGGTGGCCGTCAGTCGCGAAGTCACTGCTGGCCCAGCGCATGGATGTCAACCAGCAGTACGACTCGAACGATTCGGTCCGCCGGCTGGGGATGGAGGCCTTCTCACTGGCCGTATCGCTTCGAGAGGGCGCGTACGACCCCTCGGTGACCGGGATGAGCGCCGCGGACGCAACGGCCGTTGTAGCCCACATCGTCGACGTCGTCTCAGCCGACCACGTCGCCAACCGCCTCGGGGGCTGGGGCGGCTCCTGGCAGAGCTCACTGTGGGCGTCGTATGTGGGCCGTGCCGGGTGGCTGATCTGGGATGCCTTGTCCAGTACGCAACAGGGTGAGGTCGAACGAATGGTGATCCACGAGGCGGATTTCGTGCTCACCTTACGACCCAAGTACACCGTCGACGCCAGCGGAAAAGTGCTGTGGCCGGGCGACACCGGCGCCGAGGAGGATGCCTGGTACGCGCTCGCTCCGGCGCTTGCGGTGGCGATGATGCCCACGGCGAACCACCACGATCTGTGGCTGCATCAGCAGGAGCAACTGCAGATTGCCGCCTGGGCCAAGCCGGATGACGTGGCCTCCACCGAGAGCGTGGATGGCCGGCCGCTGTCCGCCTGGCTCGACGGCTCCAATGTCGCCTCCGACGGCTCGGTGCGCAATCACAACCGGATCGCCCCGGACTACTCGACGAGTGCGTACCAGAACGTCGACACGATCGTCATGGCGGCGCTGGCCGGGCAGCCGGCCCCGCAGTCGACCGTGGTCGGGCTGGGCGCCGTCTATGCGGCCCTGTCGAACGTCACCTACGCCCCCGGTCCCGGCTACCACACCCCGGACGGGGCTCCTGGTGGCCCCATCTACTACAGCGCCACCGATCCGGTGATCTTCTACCCCCAGGGTTGTGACTGGGGCACCGGCCAGGAGATTCCCTACGCGCTATTCGATGCTGACGCCGAGACATTCGGCTTCGATGACGCGGCAGCAACGCCGGCCGCGATCGCCGAGAACGAGCACGCGACCGCGGCCGCGGCCATGCAACAACGGCCGGCCACTCCCGGGCAGCCCTCCTCCGGTGCCATGTACCGCACGACGACGCCGGCGGAGTACATCTACGCCGGCCGCGAAGAGCACGCCGCCCAGTTGGCCGCGCAGTTGTACCTCACCGAAGGGGCCGCCGACGGGCACCTGCCATGGACGGTCACGGCGATCCCGACCACTACCGATGTGCCGGCACCGGTCGAGGATCGACCCGCACTGCCACCTTCGAACGAGCGCCTGTACCGCCGCTGAGTACCGCCCGGCCAGCCGAACGACACCGTTAGTCCAGCTGCATCACGGCAAGCTCGGAACGCGACGTGACGCCGAGTTTGGCGAAGACGTTGCGCAGGTGGAAGTCCACCGTCCGGGGGCTCAGAAAGAGCTGGGCAGCGGCATCACGGTTGCTGAGCCCCTGCCGCACAAGCGCGGCAACCTGTCGCTCCTGGGGGGTCAATTCGTCGGTGGAGGCGACGTCGCGGCGGCGGGCCGTCTCGCCGGATGCCCGCAATTCTTGTGCCGCCCGTTCAGCCCACGGCGCGGCACCGAGTTCCTCGAAGAGAGTGAGGGCCGCGCGCAAGTGGGTCCGGGCGTCCACGCGACGGCGGGTGCGCCGCAGATGCTCGCCGAAGGCGAGCTCGGTGCGGGCGCGGTCGAACACCCGGGGCGACCGGGCATGGGCGGCGAGCGCGCGGCGGAAGTGCTCGTCGGCCTTGCCGTCGTTGAGGAGCGCGAGGGCATGCTCGGTCACGGCGACCGCGGCCGGTATGCCTGTCGCTGAGGCGAAATCATCGATTTCCTCGTGCCAGGAGCGAAGAACGTCGTCACGTCCACCGCGGGCGGCGGCGCCTATGGCGTCGAGCGCCGCCATGCGACGCATGAACGGCAGACCGATCTGCTCGAGGTGGTGCAGAGCCGAGGGCGGCTGCTGCCCAGCACGCAGGGCCGTCGCCCAATGCGCGAGGTCGACGACGAGGGCGTCGGTGATACCCACCGGATGCGCTTCCCGCACGGCGGCGACATCGGCGAGGAGGCGGTCGGCGGATTCGTGGCCGCGCAGGGCGGCGAGCAAGGCGAGCTCAGCTATCGGCAGGGCGGTCTGGCCGCGTTGCCCGGTGCTGGTGGTCAGCGACAGGCCTTCGGCAGCGGCGCCCCCGGCTCTTGTCCACGCCCCCGTCGCGAGCTGGGCGAAGAAGCCGCGCGTGAGGGCGTGTTCCACCATGCTCAGTGCGCCGGCGCGACGGGCCGCGGTGAGTTGGTTGTCGTGCAGTCGCAGGCTGCGCTTGTCGTCATCGATCAACCAGGCTGCGATGGCAAGGTTCGGCTGCAGCACATGGTCGCCCTCGAGCGGGTCGGGATCTATCAGTTCGAATCCGCGCCCGAACGACTCCGCCGCGGCGGCGTAGTCCTTACGACTGATGGCGCGGAAGCCGTGCAACAAGTGGAAGGCAGCGCGGACCCGGTGCGGCGCGTCCGGAGCGGGCTCGCTCACGAGCTCGGCGGGATCGAAATGCCGCGGCGACTGTGCGCCGAACGCCGACAAGGAAGTGGCCAGCATCGCCAGCTGCTGCGCCATACCTTCGTTGGCAAGACGGGCACTCTCGACGGCTTGCAGGATGAGGTCGAAGCCGTCATCGAGCGACCGGGTGTTCCACTCGATCTGGCCTTGCAGCGTCAATAGCTGTGCCCGCAGCAGCGGATCGGTGACGACGGCCGCGGCGGCAGCAGCGAGCGCCGCCCCGCGGGTGGGCTGCGCGCCGAGCCAGGCCGAGGACGCGGCAAGGTAGAGCCGGCGGCCGCGGGCCTCGCCGTCCGTGGTGAGCTCGGCAGCCCGCGACCAGGCGGCCGACGCTGCCTCATGCCCGCCGCGGGCCTGTGCTGCAGTGGCGACCGCCTCGAGTTCGTCGACGACTTCCGTATCGGGTCCGTCAGTGGCCGCCGCGCGATGCCAGGTGGCGCGCTCGCGGTCCCCGGCAGCACGCAGTGCGTCGGCGAGTGCCCGGTGAGCTGCCCGCCGCTCGCTCGACGTCGCACCGTGATAGACAGCCGACCGCACGAGAGGGTGCCGCAGCTCGACGGCTTCCCCGTCGATCGTCAGCAGCCCGGTGCGTTCGACCTCGTCCAGCGCGCCCGCTCCCGCATCCAGCTGCCGCGCGGCAGCGAGGACGATGCTCGCCCGCGAGGAGCCATCGGTGGCCGCCACGAGCAGCAGGCGCTGTGCCGCGTCGCCCAGCCGCCGGGTGCGGTCCAGGAACGTGCGCTCGACGCCCTGGGTCAGCGGCAGCGGGTCGGGTAAAGGTTCGCGGCCGGCGAGCTGATCAGGGCTGAGCGCGGCGACGAGCTCGACGAGGGCCAATACGTTGCCGCCGGTGGCCGTGACGAGGTGATCGCGTACGCCAGCAACCACCTCGGCGCCTCGTGACTGCAGCACCTCACTCGCCGCCTGCCCGGAGACAGCGCCGAGCGGCAGCTGCGGCAGGTCATCGGCGTCGAAGCCGTACTCGTCGCCCTCGCGCACGGCGAACAGCATGGCGACGGGTTCGGCGTTCAACCGCCGGGCGGCGAACTGCAGCGCGGCGGCTGACGCGTCGTCAAGCCACTGGGCGTCGTCGATCACGGCCAGGACGGGTTTGTCCTCGGCGGCGTCTGCCAGCAGGCTCAGCGTCGCCAGGAAGGCCAGAAACCGATCGCCCTCCTCCTCCGCCTCGCCGAACGCCGCGCGCAGCGCGGTCGCCTGCGGGCCCGGCAGACTTTCGATGCGGCGGCGCAGCGGCCAGAGCAGCCGTTGCAGCGCAGCGAACGCGAGTGGCGACTCCGATTCCACTCCCTGCGTACGCAAGACCTGCAGGTCAGGCGCCGACCCGGCGGCGTCTGCCAGCAGCGTCGACTTGCCGCTTCCGGCGACGCCACGCAGAAGGATCGCCCCGCCAGAACCATGGCGTGCCGCATCCACCACCTTGGCGACGGCCTGTCGCTCGGGGTCACGGCCGAGGAGCACCGCAAGACCGTACTCGGGCCCCGGTGGCCGATCCTGGCAATTTCGCCGGCGCGACCAGGTGCCCGCGCGGGCCACGGTGACGGGGCAGCCCGCAGCACGGGGGCGAAACCACCGAGGAGGACACCATGTCGGCTCACGCGGCACCCGTTGCCCAACCGGCGACGCCAGTTCACAGCCATGCGCATCATGCGGCGGGCATGCGTCACAGCCCGCATGCCGCGGAGCCCGGGTCTGAGCGGCGCAGCTGGCTGACCTTCGCCCTGATGATCGCCGCTCAGATGATGGTGATCATCGACGTGTCGGTGACGAACGTCGCGCTTCCGAGCATCAGCCGGGGCCTGCAGCTGAGCTCAGCGCAGTACCAGTGGACCGTCAGCGCGTACGTCCTCATGTCGGGTGGGCTGCTCCTGCTCGGCGGCCGGGTCGCCGATCTGTTCAACCGGCGCAAGGCGTTCCTCACCGGCGCGGGGTTGTTCACTGCCGCGTCGCTGGTCTCCGGGATCGCCGTATCCCCGTGGATGCTGATCCTGGCCCGCGCAGCTCAGGGCGCCGGCGCGGCTTTGCTGACTCCCGGCGCGCTGTCGATCATCATGACGACCTACACCGGCGCCCAGCGTCAGAAGGCACTCGCCATCTGGGGCGCCGTGGGCAGCACCGGCATCGCCGTCGGGGTGCTCTTCGGCGGCATCCTCACCAGCGCCCTCGGGTGGCGCTCGGTGTTCTTCATCAACCTTCCTATCGGTATCGCGGTAGTTGCCGGCACCATCCACTCCGTTGCTCCCGGTACCAGCGCCCCGCACGCCCTTCGTCGTCTTGACATTCGCGGGGCAGCGACCCTCGTCGCCGGCCTGCTGTCGCTCGTCTACGGGATCGAGCAGACCCGGACCGACGGCTGGACCTCAGTGGCGACGTGGGCGCCGCTCGCGGCGGCGGCTGCGCTGCTGGCCATGTTCGTCCGGCTCGAGCGCCGCGCAGCCAGCCCGCTCGTGCCGCCGTCCACCTGGCGGATTCGCTCCCTCGTGTCCGCGTCCGCCGTGATGGCCGGCGTGACCGGCGTCGTCGTCGGCGCGATCTTCCTGGCGTCGCTGTACCTGCAGCAGGTCATCGGGTCGTCCGCGGTCGTCGCCGGCGTCGAGTTCCTGCCACTGGCGGCTGCCATCACCGCCGGCGCCGTCGCTGGGTCCAAGCTCATCGCCCACCTCAGCCCCCGCACGATCATCGCGGGCGGACTGCTGGTGATGGCCGGTGGTGTGCTGCTGCTCGCCTCCTCGTCCGGTGGCACGTCCTACGCTGCCGACGTCCTGCCGAGCTTCCTGCTCATCGGAGCAGGCGTCGGCCCGATGTTCGTGGCCATCTCGGTCGCCGCGATGAGCGGCGTCAAGGACGAGCAGTCAGGTCTCGCTTCCGGCGTGATGATGACCGGCCACGAGATCGGCGCAGCGCTCGGCGTGGCGGCCCTCACCGCGGTGGCCGGCGACATCACCAGCCGCAGCGGACTGGTCTCCGGCTTCGGAGATGCCTTTGCCGCGGCGGCGATCGGGCTCGGCGCCCTGTTCGTCCTCACGCTGCTGGCCGTTCCCGGATCCAAGATCGCTGCTACGGCCGGCCACGGTCACGGCGGTCACGGTCACGGTGGTCACGGCCACTGACCTATCCCAGCAACCCCATGGCGTCCCGCCGGCGTGGCCTACTGGCCGCGCCGGCGACCCGCCGTCTCACCACCTCCTCCGCGACACGTCAGGATGGTCTGATGGGTAAGAGGGCAGGCACCGCATGCTGACCATCGGGATGCTGGGCGGGATGAGCTGGCAGAGCAGCATCGAGTACTACCGGCTCGCCAACGAGCTCGTTGCAGCCCGGCTCGGCCGACTCCACTCCGCCCGATGCGTTCTGCTGTCGGTGGATTTCGAGGACATCGAGCGTCTGCAGGTCACCGGGCAATGGGACGAAGCCGGGCGCCTCCTCGGTGCCGGCGCACAGTCGGTCGAGGCCGCCGGCGCCGACCTGCTCCTGCTGTGCACCAACACCATGCACAAGGTCGCCGACACCGTCGCGGCCGCAGTGAAGATTCCGCTGCTGCACATCGCAGACGTGACGGCCGCGGCCATCCGCGAATCGGGCCTGACGAGAGTCGGATTGCTCGGCACCGCGTTCACCATGGAGGAGGCCTTCTACCGGGATCGGCTCGCGAGCCACGGTCTCACCGTGACCATCCCGAGCGGACCTGACCGGGAGATCGTCCACCGGATCATCTACGACGAGTTGTGTCTCGGCATCGTCCGCGAGGAATCGCGACAGGCCTACCGCGGGGTCATCGACCGGCTTGTCGCTGCCGGAGCGCAGGGCATCATCCTCGGCTGCACCGAAATCGAGTTACTGGTGACCGAAGCCGATTCGCCCGTAGCGCTGTTTGCGACCACCCGGCTGCATGTGCAAGCGGCGGTCGACGCTGCCCTGCGGTAGTCACCGCGACCGGAAACCTCGGCAGCTATTGCCTGCGACAGCGGGGAGAATGCGGTCGTGGACTCGATGCTCAAGCACGCCATCGAAAGCGCGCTCGGTGCGGCGATCCTGCGTAGTACTCCCGTCCACGGCGGCGACGTCGCGAGGTCGTATGCCGTCGCACTCGACGACGGTCGCCGCGTCTTCGCCAAGACGCATCCGGCGGCCCCGCCGCACTTCTTCACCACAGAAGCGGCGGGTCTGTCGTGGCTGCGGGAAGCGGATGCCGTCGCCGTTCCCGAGGTGCTCGCCGTTTCCGACGACCGGCCGAATCACCTGGTGCTCGAGTGGATCGAGGAAGGCCCATCGCGCCGGGCGACCGAGAGCCAACTCGGAGCCGGCCTCGCTCGGCTGCACTGCGCCGGCGCCACCTGTTTCGGCCGGGCGGACCGCCGCAGCACCGGCAGCCGCGGTCTGCCGAACGAACCGTGCGATACATGGGCAGGGTTCTACGCGACGAACCGGCTGTTGCCGCTCGCCCGGCTCGCGCGCGACGCCGACGCGCTCCCCGCTCACGCGATCGCCGCCCTCGAGCAGCTCGCGCCGCGGCTGGCCGAGTTCGGCGCCGCCGGTGAGCCGCCGGCGCGTCTGCACGGCGACCTGTGGGCGGGCAACCGCCTCGTCGATACCGATGGAAGCAGCTGGCTGATCGATCCGGCCGCGCACGGCGGTCACCGCGAATTCGACCTGGCGATGATGCGCTTGTTCGGTGGGTTCGGCGCCGAGTGCTTCGCCGCGTACGAGGATGCCTTTCCGCTCGCCGACGGCTGGGAAGGTCGCATTGCGTTGCACCAGATCGCCCCGCTCGTCGTGCACGCGATCAAATTCGGCGGCGGCTACGTCGCTGCCGCGCAACGAGCGATCGCGGAGTACGCCTGATGTCATCGATCGGCGATGTCCCGTAACCGCGCGGCATCGAGAGATCGTGCGTGCCTCCCATTGCTCGATCCGGGTGGGGGTTTCATCGTGGCCGGCCGGCTGACTGCCGCCTAGCCTGCCTCCATGTCCAAAGACCGGCTGCAGGCTTTCAGCGACGGCGTCCTCGCCATCCTCATCACCATCATGGTGCTGGAACTGCACACGCCTGACGGCACGGACTGGCACGCGCTGCGTCACGAGCTGCCGGTGCTGCTGGCCTACGTGCTCAGTTTCGTCTACCTCGGCATCTACTGGAACAACCACCACCACATGCTGTCGGCCGTTCGGCGCGTGTCCGGCGGCACTCTCTGGGCGAACCTGCACCTGCTCTTCTGGCTGTCCCTCGTCCCGTTCACGACCGCCTGGATGAGCGAGAACGACTTCCCGAAGATCCCTGTCGCGGTCTACGGGATGACACTGCTCGCGGCGGGGATCGCGTACTACATCCTGCAGACTGTGCTGCTGCGCGCCGACGCCGAGGGATCCTTGCTCGCTTCGGTGCTCGGAAGGGACATCAAGGGAAGGGGCTCTCCCCTGCTGTACTCCGCGGGAATCGGGCTGTCGTTTGTCAACCGCTGGTTCGGCATCGCGCTCTACGTCGTGGTCGCGCTCATCTGGCTGGTGCCCGATCGTCGGGTCGAGCGCCTCTTCGGTGAAGGCCCTGTCTCTGCGGAGGAGGGCACCACGCACTCTTGAGGTGGCGGTACTACTGCGGGCGGAAGCGATGTGAGACCGTCGTCACGACGCACGGGCGTCGGTAGCCCCGCGACGAAGGGCGTAGCGATGACGACAACGGCCGAGTACGACCTGCTGGACATGGATGCCTTCCAGCGGGGTGAGCATCACGAGTGGTTCCGCCGTCTTCGTGCTGAGAACCCGGTGTCCTGGCACGAGTTCCCGCTCGGGCGGCGGGGCTTCTGGAACGTGGTCAAGCACGCCGATCTCGTCGAGGTCAACCGTGATCCCGAGACGTACTCGTCCGAGCTCGGCGGCACGAACATGTACGACATGGAGGACCGGCCGAACGACGCTCTGGGTGTCGACCCCCGCGGCATCCTCATGCTGGACACCGACCCGCCGAAGCACACCCGCTACCGCAAGCTGGTCAACAAGGGCTTCACCCCTCGCATGATCGGCCTCATCGAGCAGCATTTGCGCCACCGCGCCGGGCTGATCGTCGACGGGGTCATCGAGTCGGGGAGCTGCGACTTCGTCGAGCAGGTCGCCGCCGAGCTACCGCTGCAGGCGATCGCCGAGATCATGGGCGTACCCCAGGAAGACCGGCATCTGCTCTTCGAGTGGTCGAACAAGATGATCGGCTCGGACGATCCCGAGTACGCCAGCGAGGACCAGTCGTCCGCCTTCATCGAGCTGTACGGGTACGTGAACGAGCTCGCCGGTAAGCGCCGGGCCGATCCGCGCGACGACATCGTCACCAAGCTCATCAACGCCGAGATCGACGGCGACCACCTCAGCCAAGCCGAGTTCGAGATGTTCATGATGCTGCTGACGGTCGCCGGCAACGAGACGACCCGCAACACGACCGCGCACGGCATGCTCGCGCTGATGCGCCACCCGGACGCCTACCAGGCACTCGTCGCCGATCCGTCGCTGCTGCCGACGGCCGTCGAGGAGATGTTGCGTTACGCGAGCCCGGTGCTGCACTTCCGCCGCACCGCGACGCGGGACACCGAGATCCGCGGACAGGAGATCAAGCAGGGCGACAAGGTCGTGATGTGGCACATCTCGGCCAACCGTGACGAGGAAGTCTTCGACGACCCGTACACGTTCAACATCTATCGCAGCCCCAACGAGCACATCGCGTTCGGCGGCGGCGGCGCGCACTTCTGCCTCGGCGCGAACCTGGCCCGCATGGAGCTGAACCTCATCTTCGCCGAGATTCTCGAGCGCATTCCCGACATGCAACTGGCCGGAGAGCCGCAGATGCTGCGCTCGAACTTCATCAGCGGCGTCAAGCACATGCCGGTCACGTTCACGCCCGGAACGCGCAAGAACGCGGCTTAGCAGCCGCCGTTAATCGATGTCCCCGAGCTGGGGCAAGCGCGTACATTCCGGACCATGGCGGAGGTCTATGCGACCGCGCGCCTCCACGGGCGCGGGGCAGAGCTCTCAGCACTGAACTCGGCGGTGGCTACCGCCGCAGAGGGCCGGCGATCGCTGGTGCTGCTCGAGGGTGAGGCCGGGATCGGCAAGTCACGGCTGCTCGCCGCCGCTGTCGAGGCGGCCCGCGACCGCGGGTTTCACGCCGCGATCGGCCGGGGCGAGGAACTGCAGCAGTCGCGACCCTTTGGGGTCATCGCCGATGCACTTGGCTGTACCCGGACCACCAAGGACGCCCTGCGCCGTCCGCTCGCCGACCTGCTCTACCCTGCCGACCCGGCCGGCGCCGCCACCGTCAGCAGTGACCCGAGCCTGCAGTTTCGCGCGGTCGACGCGTGCGTCGATCTCGTCGAGCAGCTCGCGCTGAAGCAGCCGGTCCTGCTCGGGTTGGATGATCTGCAGTGGGCCGATCCGTCCAGCCTGCTGGTGCTGTCGGCCATCGGGCAGCGGCTGGCGTACGTTTCCCTTGCCGTCATCGGCTGCTTACGACCGACGCCTCGCAGCGCGGCGCTCGGCACGATCACCGACGCCTTTCAGGCCAGGGGGGGCGGAGGTCATCAGCCTGCCGACACTCTCCTGCGAAGCCGTCGCCGACCTGGTGGCGGAGGCGACGTCCGCCACTCCCGCACCGGATCTGCTCGACGAGGTGGCCGGGGCGGGCGGTAACCCTTTGTTCGTCACCGAACTGCTTGCCGCGCTGGCTCAGGAGGGTGTGCTCGTCACAACCGACGGCAAAGGTCAGCTCACCCGGCGCGGCACGCCCGCCACGGTGAGCACCGCGGTCCTGCGCCGGCTCGCCTTCCTGCCGGAGCCGGCCACCCGGGCGCTTCGGGTCGCCGCCGTCCTCGGGAGCAGCTTCACCCTCACCGAGCTGGCGGTCGTCACCCAGCGTCCCGCGCTGGAGCTGGCAATCGCCATGGAGGAAGCCATCGCCGCCCGGGTGCTGTCCGACGATGGCACCCGGCTGCGGTTTCGCCACGACCTCATTCGCGACGCCATCTACGCCGATCTGCCGGGCAGCGTCCGGGTCGCCATGCATCGCGAGATCGGCGAGCGGCTGGGCGCCGCGGGAGCGCCTTCCCGGCAAGTCGCCGAGCAGCTGAGCCGCGGTGCCGGACCGGGCGATGAGTCCGCAATCCACTGGCTCTTGACGGCCGCTCGGGAAGCTTCCGGGCCCTCTCCCGACACCGCCATCGACCTGCTCGGCCGCTGCCTGTCGCTGCTGGATCCCGAGGATGGCAGGCGGGATCGGTTGCTCGCCGAGCGGGCGACGGCCCTGGTGCAGAGCGGGAGGGTGATCGAGGCCGAGCGTGAGTTCCGCGATTTGCTGGGCCGTCCCCACGACGCCGGCGTGGACCCGGATTCGCTCACGTTTCTCGGGCAGACCCTGCTCCTGGCCGGGCGTCCGACCGAGGCGCTCTCCCAGCTCGACCGTGCCGCGAAAGCCCATGGGCTCGTGAGCCCTCAGCGCGCGGCGGGCCTCGGCTGGGCCTGCATCTCGCACATGTGGCTCGGGCAGCTTGACCAGGCACTCGAGGTCGCCGATCAGGCCGCCGCACTTGCTGCCGAGACCGGCAACCACATGACGGCCACCATTTCAGCGGCGATGTATGCAGTCGTCACCCAATTGCGGGGTCAGCTCGCGCCCTCGCTCGATCACATGGAGCGGGCTTTGCGCACGGCGGATGCCAGCCCTGGTGGCGAGGCCCACCGGTATCCGGTGCACACGCCACACGCCTCGATCCTCGTCGAGCTGGATCGGCTGGAAGACGCCCGCTTCGTGCTCGACCGCGGGACGCGGCTCAGCCAGGAGCTGGGCATGAGCTGGCATCAGCCGAGTTACTCGATGCAGCGCGTCTTCGAGCGCTACACCGCCGGCGAATGGGACGACGCGCTCACCGAAGCGGAGGCCGCGCTCGAGCTCTGCCAGGAGAACGGCGAGCACTACAGCGTCACCATCGTCCGCAGCCTGCTGTCGTGGATCTGCCTGCACCGCAATGAGATTCGTCGGGCAGGCGAGGAGGCAGCCGAGGCGCTGCGGCAAATGGAGGAGACCGGCGCTCGCTATCGCGCCCACTGGGCCGGTCTCGCGCAGGCGCTCGTGCTCGAGGCCACGGGAGATCCGGAGGCCGCGTACCTGCGGCTGAAGACGTCCTGGGACGGGTGCGAGGAGCTCGGAATGCGCCTGGAATTTCGCGTGCTCGGCGCGGATCTGCTGCGGATCAGCCTCGCGACGGGCCATCCTGAGACGGCAGCCGAGGTCGTCGAGGCACTCGCGTCGCTCGCCGCGGCCTCCCCGGTACCGTCCCTTTCGGGATTGTCGTTGCGCTGCAAGGGATTACTGACGGACGACGTCGCATTGCTCGAGGCCTCGGTCGCGGCCTACGCGCAGAGCCCGCGGGTCTACGAGGCAGCCCGAGCCGGCGAGGACGCGGGCATAGCCCACGTCCGCCGCGGCGAGCTCGACCGCGGCCGCGAGCTGCTCACCGCCGCGTCGGACCGCTATCAGCGCCTCGATGCCAGGCGGGATCTTGCCCGAGTCGAAGCCCTGCTGCGCGAGGCCGGGGTGCGGCGCGGTTCGCGGCACAGCCGCCAGCGCCCCCGCCACGGCTGGAATTCCCTGACGCCCACCGAGCAGACAGTGGCCCGGCTGGTGGCCGAAGGGCTGACCAACCCGCAAATCGGCGAGCGGCTCTACGTGTCACGCCGCACCGTGCAGACCCACCTTGCGCACGCCTTCGCCAAGCTCGGGCTGGTGTCGCGTACCCAACTCGCCGCCGAAGTGGCCCGCCACTGCTGACCGATCGGTGGCCGATCTCCGCCACGTGGCGGATGTTCGGCCGCGTGATCGGCGCGAGTCTTACTTGCATCAGCCACTCTCGCGGCGGCAGCGCCGCCCCCGCATCTCTGGAAGAGCGCATGGAAACGACGTTCAGACCGCACCTTTGCCTCGCGGAGCCGGAGCCGGAGCTCCTGCCCGACCTCCCGTGCCAACTGGCGGACCCCGAGCTGTGGTTCTCCGAGCGCCCTGCCGAGCTCGAGCTGGCGAAAGCTCTCTGCGCCGAGTGCCCGGTGCGCCAATCGTGCTTTGCCGGCGCGCTGCGCCGCGGTGAGTATTGCGGCGTCTGGGGCGGGGAGATCTTCTACAAGGGCGAGGTCGTGGCCGCCAAGCGCGGCCGGGGGCGGCCCCGCAAGCATCCGCTCCCGGCGCCGCGCAGTGCCGAGCGCGACCTCGAGTCCAGCGGCGAACGCCGCGTCGCCTGAGCGGGAGTCCCACCACATGCACGTGTTCCTCGCCGGAGCCACCGGAGTCGTCGGCCGTCGCGCCGTCCCGCTATTGACCGCCGCCGGCCACCGCGTCACCGCGCTGGTTCGCGATCCCGGGCGCGCACGTGCAGTGCTCGGCGACGAGGCGGGGCTGGCTGTTGGTGACGTCATGGATGGGCCTGCAGTGCGGCAGGCTGTGGAGGGCGCCGAGCCCGACGTGGTGATGAGCCAGCTGACCGACCTTGCGGCAGGGTCGCCGGCCTCCAACGCGCAGCTGCGCATCCACGGCACGCGACACCTGGTCAATGCTGCCCGCGCAGCCGGCGTGCGCACGTTCATCTCGCAGAGCATCGCGTGGGCGTACGCCCCCGGGCAGACCCTCGCCGACGAGACGACCCCGCTCGACGTCGATGCCGACGAACCCCGCTACGCCACCATCGCCGGGATCGCTGCCCTCGAGCAGGAGACCCGGCGCATGCCGCGTGGAATCCTCCTGCGCTACGGGCTTTTCTACGGACCTGGCACCTGGTACTGGATCGATGGAAGCATCGCTGCCGCGGCCCGCTCCCACCGGCTCGACAACACCTACGACATCACGAGCTTCGTGCATGTCGACGATGCCGCCGCTGCCGCCGTCCAGGCGTTGCACTGGCCGGCGGGACCGGTCAACATCTGCGACGACGACCCGGCCGCCGGTACCGAATGGGTGCCCGCCTTTTGCGCCGCGGTCGGCGCGGACGTTCCGCCCCCGCCGCCTTCCCCGGAGCGTGCCGGCTTTGCGCGGGGTGCCAGGAACACGTACGGCCGCCACACCCTCGGGTGGATGCCGAAGTGGCCGAGTTGGCGTGAGGGCTTCGCCGGGATGCCCGACGTGTGAGCGGCTCAGGCAGCCAGGCGCGTCTGCCGGCGCGTCGCGCGCCGGCCTAGTTGGGCCTAGTTGCGGCCTAGTTGACGTGCAAGTCCACCAGCACCTGCTTGCTGATGGCGGCGGCGAACCGCATTGCCCCGGGCATCGAGGTGGGACAGTCGAAGAAGATCTCCTGTACCGGGCAGAAGTGCACGCCGTCTGCATTCCGCACGACGACGGTCGGCGTGCCGTCCGGCCACCGTCCGGTGCAGTGCTCGAACGCCGCGCACGGCAGCGTGTCGGTGTAATGACCCCGCCACTCGACCGCTTGCGCGGCGTCGATGAAGCGCACGAAGCCGCCCGGTATCTCCTTCGCCAGATTCGCGAACATCTGCCCCAGCGGCGTGTCGCCGACGTACTTGTCGGCATCGGCCTTGGAGATCGGCGTGCTGACGAAGTAGATCGGTATGTGCGACCGCGCGGCGAACATGATTGCGATGCGCGCATCGGACTCGTATTTGTCGATCAGGGCCTGTCCGGACAGCGCGACCCCGTTCGCACCCTTCATGCAGGGGTAGAGCGCGACCCCGGAGAAGATCATGACGATCGCATTCGGGTGGTAGCCCGAGGCGTTACGTGAGTCCTCCTCCCGGCCGATGGTGGGCAGCCAGTTGCAGATGGCCGTGGCAGCGAAGACCGAGTCCTTCGTGTCGACCTTGCCGGAGTAGCCGAGAAAATAGTTCAGATACGGCGCGGCCTGGTACGCGAGCGAGTCGCCGTAAATCTCGACGCGCAATTTCGGTGGCTGGGCCGTGCACGCGGAGAAACCGAGCGATGAGGCGAGGCACAGGATCAGCGGAAGCGCGAGCCGCCGGGTCAGCCGCCCGCGGAGCTGGCGACGACCTCGGCTGAACATGTCTTCTCCTTGTCCTGTTGCGGGCGGGGCGGACGCTAGCACACGCGATTTATGCCAGTTCGCCCTGGATCGATCACCCCACCGGGGTGGACGTACCGCACCCCGCTCACCCATGACACTTCGGCCCGATGGCAGCTGCGGAGGGCAGCTCAAACGTACGCGTCATGGCTCACAGGGACATCGCGGTCGGCGGGCGGGCTCGGCGTCGACCCTCGCCGCGGCGTCCACACTCCGACGACGGCCGCCGACACCAGGCTGGTGATCGCCAGGATGACCGCAGCCCGGTCGACGCCGTGCAGGAACGCCGACTTGGCGAAGTCGGCCAGTGGCTTGGCGCGCGGCCCGGCCCGATCCGCGACATCCAGAGCGGCAGCAAGGGACCTGGACACCGGATCACGGGCCGCCGCGGGCAGGTATTTGAGCACTGGAGAAATCCGGTGGCTATAGGTGGCCGCCAGGGCACTGCCGGCGATCGCGATGCCCAGTGCCGCCCCGAGCTCCCGGGATGCGTCGTTGACTGCAGCGGCGACGCCGTGCTTTTCCGAGGGTGTCTCGTGCACGATCGTCGCCGTCGCCGGGGCGCTGCACAGACCGATCCCACTACTGATCACCAGCATGGGGACGAGCACGGACGCGAAGGTCGACCCTGCGTCGAGCCGAGCGAAGCAGAACAGGCCGCCGCCGATCGCGACGAGCCCGATCACATAGGTGGCCCTCAGTCCCACACGCCTCGTGATCCACGGCGACACGACGGAAAGCACCATGAGCGGCGGCCCCAGGGGCGCCAACGCCAGGGCGGATTTGATGACGCTATAGCCGAGTACCAGCTGAAACCACTGGACGAGCAGCAGAAACAGCCCGAACGTCACCAGGAATTGCAGGGTGATGCACAACGTCGCGCTGCCGAAGGCGCGGCGGGCGAAGTAGCGCACGTCCAGGAGCGGCTCATCCCGCCCTCGCTCGACGAGGACGAACTGGAAGACGGCGACGGCACCGACGATGAAGCTGCCGAGCACGATGGCCGACGTCCAGCCCCGGTCCGGCCCTTCCATGAGTCCGTACACGACAGTGCTGATCGCCAGAGCGATCAGGACCGAACCAGCAGGATCGAGCTTCGGCCGGCTGCGATCCGCTGATTCCTGCACCTTGGTCACCAGGGCGGCAAGGACCACTCCGGCTATCGCAAGGGACCAGAAGATGGACCGCCACGACCATTTCTCGAGCAGCAGGCCGGCCCCCAGCACTCCCATCAGGCCCCCTGCGCCCACGACGCCCGCCCAGATCCCGATCGCCTGGGCGCGCCGTGCCGGCGGAAAGCTTGCCGTGATGAGCGAGAGCGTCGACGGCATGACCAAAGCTGCCCCGACCCCCGCCAGGCTTCGGGCGAGGATGAGAGTGGTGGGTCCGGAGGCGGCCAGCGGAATCGCCGAAGCGGCGGCAAAGATCAGCATGCCGATGAGCTGCAGCTTCCGGCGACCGAAGCGGTCCCCCAAGGCCCCCGCCGGGAGAACGAGGCACGCGAGCGCCAGCGTGTATCCGTCGACGATCCACGTGAGCTGCTGCTGGCTCGCCCCGACGTCGAGCGCGATCACCGGGAGCGCGCCGTAGAGGGCCGCCATGGCCGCGACAACAAGTGAGACCGAGGCACAGGAGACGACGACCGTCCAGACCTGCGATTTCGACCAGCGTGCATCGACCACGCCCGTCTGTCCGGCCACGACGCCCCCGTCCCGGCTGGTGCACCCGCCGTTCCCAGTGCCACACCTCTACCGTGAATTCGCGGCGGCTAGTCCCCCATGTCGCAATTGCCACAGTCGGCCGCGTTCAGCAGGGACTTTGCCTTCGGGGTCGTAGCCGGCTCGGCCGACCGGCGACCGTGTAACCCAAGGGACCACGACTCCCGTATCCGCCGTGCCGGGCGCTGGGCCATGGCGTCGCAGCAGCGAGTGGGTGGCGAGTGATGTGCTCCGCCATGGTCTAGAGCTTCGATCATTCCGCCGGTCAGGGATTTTTTGAGCGCCGAACAAAAGAGGTTCTTGACCAGGGGCCAAGAAGTCTTTACGTTTTCCCGACGAGTGACGGCGATCACGGAAGGCGGGACGTGTCGAGCAGCGAGGCCGGGAGCGCGACCGGGGCCGGTCGCTTCGCCAGTGGCATGGCCGAGCTCCTGCTGGCGCGCGCCGCGGACGAGCGCACGGCGCTGCTCTTCGGCGACGAGCGCTGGAGCTGGCGTGAGTTCGTCCACGCGGCAGCCGTACGTGCCGCGATCGCGCTGAAGCACCGCTCCCCCGGGCCGTTCCACATCGGGCTGCTGATGGACAACCGCCCGGAGTACCTGTTCTGGCTCGCGGGCGCCGCCCTGTCCGGAGCGACGATCGTCGGTATCAACCCGACCCGCCGCGGTACCGAACTGGCCGGCGACATCGCCCACGCCGACTGCCAGCTGTACGTCGCCGATCCTGCCGGGGCCAAGACGCTCGCGGAGCTCTCGTCCGAGCTGCCCGCCGATCGCGTCCACGACGTCGAAAGTCCCGAGTACGAGCGGCTCCTCCAAGCGCACGCCGCCGCCGAGCCGCCCTCGCCGCCCGACCCGGCGTCGCTGCTCATGCTGCTGTTCACCTCCGGGTCGACGAGCGCACCGAAGCTGGTGAAGTGCTCGACCGGCCGACTCGCTTACCTCGGTGAGAGGGCAGCCGACCGGTACGAGTTCAGCGCCGACGATGTCTGCTACTGCGCGATGCCGCTGTTCCACGGCAACGCGACGATGGGGGTCTGGGCGCCGGCGGTGACGGTAGGGGCCGCGATGGCCCTCGCGCCACGCTTCTCCGCACGCGCATTCCTGCCTGACATCCGGCGCTACCGAGCCACCTTCTTCAACTACGTCGGCAAATCGCTGAGCTACATCCTCGCCACCCCGGAGTGTCCGGAAGAGCACGACAACTGGCTGCGTCTCGGGTACGGCACCGAGGCGTCGTGGAAGGACATCGAAACCTTTACCCGCCGCTTCGGTTGCCCGCTGGTCGAGGGATTCGGCATGAGCGAGGGCGGCGGCCTGCAGATCCGTTGGAGCCCGGAAGGGCCGCGCGATTCGATCGGCAAACCTGCGTTCCCGACCATCCACATCGTCGACCCCGACACCGGGGCGCAGTGCCCGCCCGCCGTGTTCGACGCGGCCGGCCACCTCACCAACGCCGAGGACGCCATCGGCGAGTTGGTGAACACGGAAGGCCTGGCGCTCTTCGAGGGCTACTACCGCAATCCGGAAGCGGAAGCCGAGCGCTCGCGTAATGGCTGGTTCTGGTCGGGTGATCTGGCCTACCGGGACGCCGACGGCTGGTACTACTTCGCCGGCCGGGCCAGCGACCGGATCCGCGTCGACAGTGAGAACTTCACCGCTGCTCCCATCGAGCGGATCCTGTTCCGCCATTCGATCGTCCGGGGTGCCGCCGTGTACGCCGTTCCCGATCCCGAAGGCGGGGATGCGGTGATGGCGGCTCTCGAATTGACGGACGGTTCGGCGTTCGACCCCGTCGAGTTCGAAGGCTTTCTGGCCGCCCAGTCCGACCTGGGGCCGAAGTGGGTGCCCCGGCTGGTGCGCATCACCCCGCAGATCCCGCTCACCGGAAGCAACAAGGTGCGCAAGATCCCGCTCCGTCAGGAGCGTTGGGCGACCGCCGATCCGGTGTGGTGGCGCGCCGATCCCCGTGCCAGCGCTTGGACCCCGATGACCGAAGACGACAAGACCGCCTTCAACGCCGCGTTCGTCGCGCGTGGCCGCGAAGCGGCGCTGCGCTGAAGCCACTGACTTCACCGGGACGAGGAAGGACCATCCGTGCACTTGGACGAAACACCGGCGATCACCGCGCTGCGCCAGGAGCTGCGCGCGTACTTCGCCGATGTGATGAGCGCCGCGACGACGCACGCGATCGACGACCCGGCGACCTCCGCCGCCACCATCCGCTCCGTCGTGCGGCGCATGGGCAAGGACGGCTGGCTCGGCATCGGATGGCCGCGCGAGTTCGGTGGGCAGGGCCGGGGTCCGCTCGAGCAGCTCGTCTTCTACGAAGAGGTGCAGCGAGCGGGCGCCCCGTACCCCCTCGTCACGCTGAACACCGTGGGTCCCACGCTGATGGCGCACGGCACGCCGGAGCAGCAGGCGGCCTACCTGCCGGGGATCCTGGCGGGCGAGATCCACTTCGCGATCGGCTACACCGAGCCGTCGGCCGGAACCGACCTCGCATCACTGCGCACCCGGGCGGTGCGCGATGGTGACCACTACGTCGTCACCGGCAACAAGGTCTTCACGTCAGGTGGGGACATGGCCGACTACGTCTGGCTCGCCTGCCGAACCGATCCGGACGCGCCGCGCCACCGCGGCATTTCGATCCTGATCGTTGACACCTCCTCCCCTGGCTTCTCCTGGTCACCGATCAACACCGTGGGCAGCCAGATGACGACCGCCACTTTCTACGACGGCATCGAGGTGCCGGTGGCGAACCTGGTCGGCGAGGAGAACCGCGGCTGGCGGCTGATGACCGCGCAGCTGAACCACGAACGGGTGGCGCTCGGCGCCGGAAGCGCCGCGGCGCATGCCATGTACGACGCCACCGTCGAGTGGGCAGCGGCAACCTCCGGCGACGACGGGCGGCCGGTGCTCGACCAGCCGTGGGTGCAGTCCGAGCTCGCCACCGTGTACGCCCGCCTGACCGCACTGCGCCTGCTCAACCACCGCATGGCCGCCGCCATGGAGACCGGGGAGCCCGGACCGGCGGAGTCGTCCACGGTCAAGGTGCTCACCAGCGAATCCGCCATCGCCATCTACCAGAGCTTGCTCGGGATCCTCGGCTCGTCCGGGCATCTGGTGGGGGCCTCGCCGGGTTCGCTGGTCGATGGTCGCCTGGAACGGCTGGCTCGCCACTCGCAGATCAACACGTTCGGCGGCGGGGTCAACGAAGTCCAGCGCGAGCTGATCGCAGCGTCCGCGCTCGGCCTGCCGCGAGGTAGCCGATGAGCGACGTGCACGCCCAGATCGCCGCCCACATCGGTGAGCCGCTGGCCCCGCCGCGGGCATCCGCAGACGGCGTCAATGCGGTGATGATCCGGCACTGGTGCCTGGCCATGGGCGACGAGAACAAGCGCTACTCCCCCGGCCCGGATCAGGTCGCACCCCCCGCGATGCTGCAGGCCTGGTGCATGCGCGAGTACGACCCGCAGCCTCCCGGTGGCCTGTCAGCGCTGATCGACGAGTTGCTGGCGGCGAGCGGCTACACCGCCGTGGTCGCGACCAATTGCGAGCAGCGGTACGTCCGTGATCTGCGACCCGGAGATGTGCCGGTGGAGACCCGGCGGCTGGAGTCGATCTCGCCGGAGAAGCAGACTGCGCTCGGCCCAGGCCTGTTCCTGACGGCTGCCGCGACGTACACGGTCGACGGCGAGCCGGTAGCCACCATGCGCTTCCGTACTCTGCGCTACCAGCCGAAGACGCAGCACGACTCCGCTGCCGTGGTCCCGTCCGCCCGCCGGCCACGGCCAGGCATGAACGAAGACAACGCCTACTTCTTCGAAGGCACCGCTCGGGGTGAGCTACTGGTACGGCGCTGCACGCAATGCGGCCGCACGCAACACCCGCCGCTTCCGCTGTGCCCAGCCTGCGGCGCGGTCTCGTGGGAGCCGCTGCCGATGGCCACCAACGGTGAGATCTACACCTTCACCGTCACCCATCATCCACAGCTGGACGGCTTCGACCTGCCCTTGGTTGTGGCGCTTGTCGAGCTCGCTGATGGCCACCGGCTCGTCACCAACGTCGTCGGCGTCGAGCCCGATGACGTGCGGGTCGGGCTGCCCGTCGAGGTCGACCTGGTCGCCGTCGACGACGAGCTGACCTTGCCGCTGTGCCGGCCGCTGGCTCCCCGAGCCGAAGTGGAGGCCCGGCCGTGAATTTCCAGCTGGACGAGACACAAGCGGCCATGGCGGATCTGACCCGCCAGGTTGCCGGCGACCACGGCGGTCACGAGCGGGCCCGTGCGGCGGAGGCCCAAGGCAGGATCGACCGGTCAGCGTGGTCGGCGCTCGCCGGTACCGGATTGCTGGCCGCCGTCCGGGCCGGCGAAGGAGGTGTCGTCGGCGCCGCGGAAATCGCTGCGGCGCTGGGCCGCGAGGTCGTCAGCGTGCCGGCGTACGCGTTGCTGACGTCGCTCATCGTGCTCGGCTCAACCGCCCTCGCCCCTGACCGCCTTCAGCGCCTCGTGGCAGGCGACGAACTGATCACGCTCGCCCTCTTCGAGGAAGGCATCAGTCGGGCTGCTGCTGCGCGCACCCGCGTTGCCGACGGCCGCATGACCGGCCACAAGGTCACCGTGCCGGCTGCGCTCGAATCGAGCGCGGCCATCGTTGCCGCCCAAACTGCCGGTACTGCAGGGCTTTTCCTGGTCGAGCTCGACGACCCGGGGGTTGAGCTGGTCCCGGTGCGCACCACCGACCGGTTGAGTGCTGCCCATCTGGAGCTGAAGGACGCGGCCGCCTTCCCGCTCGGCGACGGCGACGCCGTCACCCGCACCGAGCAGCTCGCGTCCGTTCTCGCCTGCGCATCGGTGCTGGGCATCGGCAGGCGTGCGGTAGAAGCCGCCGCGAGTTACGTGACCGAGCGCCACCAGTTCGGCCGGCCGATCGCTTCCTTCCAGTCGCCGGTGCTGCGGTTGGCCGATGCCCACATCGATCTCGAAGCGATGCAGGTGACGCTGCAACAGGCAGCGTGGCAGCTCGACGCGGAGTACGACGCAGCCGTCGCCGTCTCGGTGGCCAAGTGGTGGACGGCGAACGGTGGTCATCGCACGCTGCACACCGCGCAGCACCTGCACGGCGGAATCGGCGCGGACGTCGAATTCCCGGCCCACCGCTATTTCCTGCGCGGAAAGCAGCTGCTCGACACGCTCGGCGGCGCCGCAGCTCATGCGAGCCATCTCGGCGCCGAGCTCGCCGCTGGAGCACGTTCATGACCGGGCTCGAGGTGGGTACCGCCCTGCCGCCGCTGACGATTCCCGTCACAGCACGGCTGGTCGTCGCCGGCGCCATCGCGTCACGTGACTTCCAGGACGTTCACCACGACCATGCGGGAGCCGTGGCGGCTGGATCCCCCGACATCTTCATGAACATCCTGACCACCAACGGGCTCGTCGGCCGGTACGTCACCGACTGGGCGGGCCCCGCCGCGCGACTGACGGCGATCGACATCCGGCTCGGTGTTCCTAACCGGCCGGGCCACACGCTCGAATTCTCCGGCCACATCACGGCAAGCGAGCCGCCGCGCCGCCGGGCCACGGTGGCCGTACGAGGCCGCAACGAACTCGGTGACCACGTCACCGGGACCGTCGACCTCGAGTGGGAAGCGGGAGCCTTCCCGGAGGTGGCGACGTGACGTCGTTCGCCGGCAGCACGGCCGTCGCCGGCATCGGAGCTACGGAGTTCTCCAAGCGATCCGGGCGAAGCGAGCTCCAGCTCGCCGCCGAAGCGGTGCGTGCGGCCCTCGACGACGCCGGCCTGAGGCCGTCGGACGTCGACGGCATGAGCACGTTCACCATGGACACCAACGGTGAAATCGAGGTCGCACGTGCGGCCGGCATCGGTGATCTCACGTTCTTCAGCCGCATTCACTACGGCGGTGGTGCGGCCTGCGGAGTGCTGCAACAGGCGGCGCTGGCAGTAGCGGCCGGCATCGCCCAGGTCGTCGTCGTTTACCGCGCCTTCAACGAGCGCTCCGGGCACCGCTTCGGGCTGGGGACCGCCGACCGGCCGGTCAACGCGACGACCGACAGCGCCCGGCTCGCCTTCACGAACCCGATGGGACTGCTCACTCCCGCCCAGCAGGTCGCCATGTTCGCGACCCGCTACATGCACGAATACGGCGCCACCAGCGAGGATTTCGGTCGCGTCAGTGTGGCCATGCGCCGCCACGCCGCGACCAATCCGAAGGCGTGGTTCTACGGCAAGCCCATCACGCTTGCCGACCATCAGGCCAGCCGGTGGATCACGACCCCGCTGCACCTGCTCGACTGCTGCCAGGAGTCCGACGGCGCGCAGGCGCTTGTCGTCACCTCCCGGGAACGGGCACGCGACCTCCCGAACCCGCCGGCGGTGATCGCGGCTGCCGCTCAGGCCGCCGGCGCCGACCAGCACATGATGACCAGTTACTACCGGCCGAGCCTGACCGGGCTGCCGGAGATGGGGCTGGTCGGTCGCCAGCTCTATGCCCAGGCCGGCATCGGTCCATCCGACATCCAGACCGCCATCCTGTACGACCACTTCACCCCGTTCGTACTGACCCAGCTTGAAGAACTCGGCTTCTGTGCCCGTGGCGAGGCGCGTCATTTCATCGCCGACGGGGCCATCGAGATGGGCGGAGCGCTGCCGGTGAACCCGCACGGCGGCCAGCTCGGAGAGGCCTACATCCACGGGGTGAACGGGATCGCCGAAGCTGTTCGGCAGATCCGCGGTACGGCAGTGAACCAGGTCGCTGACGTCCGCTCCGTCCTGGTCACCGCCGGCACCGGTGTTCCCACCAGTGGTGCTGTCCTGCAAGGAGACCGCTGATGAGCACTCCCGCTCCGGTACCCGCGCACCAGCTGTCGCATGAGGAGCTGTTCCTCCCTGAGCCGGCACCGGCGGACGTCCGGTACACCGTCATCTCCGTCGACGACCATCTGGTCGAACCGCCCGGCATGTTCGCCGGCCGCCTGCCGGCGCGCTATGCCGATCGCGCGCCGCACATCGTCGACACGTCGGATGGCCGCGAAATCTGGACCTTCGAGGACGAGGAGTACTCGCAGGTCGGCATGAACGCGATGGCCGGACGACGCCCCGAAACCGTGCAGTTCGAGCCTGGCCGTTTCGCCGACATGCGCCCGGGCTGCTACGACATCGACGCCCGTATCAAGGACATGGATCTGAACGGTGTCTGGGGGTCGCTCAACTTCCCGTCGATGATCACCGGCTTCTGTGGCCGGGTGTTCTCCCAAGCGAAGGACCCGGCGCTCGGCCTTGCGGTCACAAAGGCCTGGAACGACTGGCTTTACGAGGCTTGGTGGCAGCCGTACCCGGAGCGCATCATCCCGCTCGGCATCACCTTCCTCACCGATCCCGATGAGGCCGTGAAGGAGATCCACCGCAACGCGGAGCGCGGCTTTCGCGCGATCACGCTTCCCGAACGCCCTCACCGCATCGGCCTGCCGTCGCTGTTCACCGGCTACTGGGATCCGATCGTCGCAGCGTGCGCGGAGACCGACACCGTGATCTGCCTTCATGTCGGATCGTCCGGCGGCTACGTGCACGCCGAGGGCTCGCCGCGGCTGCAACTCGGCGCGACGATGTTCGGTCAACTCAGCCTTGCTGCGTGCGCCGAATGGCTGTGGTCCGGCTACGCCGTGAAACACCCCGACCTCAAAATCGCCATGAGCGAAGGGGGAATCGGCTGGGTTGCGATGCTGCTGGACCGCCTCGACAACATCATCGACCGCAGCGGCTACGGTATGGGCTGGGACATCCGCCCGGCAGAGGTGCTCAAGCGCAACTTCTGGTTCTGCACGCTCGACGATCCGTCCACCATCGACACCCGCTACCGCATCGGCGTCGAGAACATCATGGTGGAAACCGACTACCCGCACGGCGACGGCACCTGGCCACACACCCAGGACCTCATCGCAGACGTCTGGGGTCACATCCCCGCCGATGAACTGCGGCTGATGTGTTCCGCCAACGCGGCGAAGCTCTTTCGCCATCCCCTGCCGGACACGGTGCTCCCGTGACCGGCCACGCAGCTGACCGCACCGACCGGCGCGGCCGACAAGGAAGGAACCCTCTATGACCGGGCCTCTGCAGCGCCGACGAGGCGCAGCTCTGGTGGCAGCTGGACTGGCGGCGGCGACCGCCCTGTCCGCGTGCTCGTCCAGTGGAAACAACAACAAGACGGCCTCCACGGGCGGAGGCGGGAACGACAAGAGCCCGATCAAGATCGGCGTCGAGATCCCGACCTCGGGCCCGCTGTCGAGTGCGGGCACCGTCTACGGCCTGGTGGCCAAAGCTCTGGGTACGTCGCAGATTCCCGGCACCGACACCATCGACGGCCGCAAGGTCGAGATCGTCCTGCGCGACAACCAGGGCACCGGTCCGGGCTCGGCTGCCGCCACCCGCCAGCTGATCGACCAGGACAAGGTCACCGCCATCATCGGCCCGCTGTACACCGACGAGGCGCTGGCCGCTCTGCCGCTGGTGAAGAAGGCCGGCATCCTCGAGTTCGCCCTCAGCGGCTGCCCGGACTGCGGTGACGGATCGAAGTACCCGACCACGTTCTCCGTCGAGTCCGACCGGCCGACCCAGATGCCCTCGACGATCGCCCGCATGCAGAAGGCCGGCGCCAAGAAGGTCGCCATCCTGGAGTCGGACGACGCGACGGGTACCGCCTACACCGACTCCTTCAAGTCAGCCGCGGACAAGGCCGGCCTCACCATAGCGACCACCGTGACCTTCTCGTCCGGAGCGCTCGATCTCGGCTCGCAGGCCGCGCAGCTGAAGAGCTCCGGTGCCGACGCCGTGTACCTCGCCAGTGCGGTTCCGACCGACGTCGCCAACGCGGCCAAGGCCATGAAGGAAATCCAGTACGAGCCGTACGTCTTCGGTAACGCCGCAGCTGCAGTCACCGTCGTCGTCGAGGCCGTCGGCCCGCAGTGGATCACGAAGTGGGCCGCCAGCGGCTACGGAACCCGTACGACCCGGCCGAACCCGGCGCCGCAGGACGCCACGTTCGCCGATCAGGTCAACGCGATCAACCCGCAAATCGGCACGGTGGCTCCGATTGACCTCTCAGCAGGCGTGCTGGACAGCTTCAACATGATCAAGGCTGCGATCGAGGGAACCCACTCCACCGATGGCAAGACGCTCGCCCAGTGGCTGGAGAAGAACGGCTACTCCAAGGGGCTGAAGGCCGACTACAAGTTCACGTCGACCGTCCACAACGGCTTGGCCGCCGACCAGCAGAGCGTCGTGCAGCCGGGCACCTTGCAGAAGGGCATTCCGCTGCGGGCCGGTGAGACGGGCTGACGCCCGTCTCACCCCGCCAGTGGCATCTTTCGACAGCTGACAGATAGGGCGCCTTTTGCCATGTGGGACTTCCTGAATTCCCTGCTGCGCGGACTGCAGGTCGGCAGCGTGTACGCGATAGTGGGCCTCGGCCTGAACGTGATCTTCGCGGCCACCGGGGTCTTCAATTTCGCCCAAGGCGAGTTGGTGATGGTCGGCGGGATCCTCGGGGTCAGCCTGTGGGTGGCCGACGGCTTCCCACTCGGGGTTGCGCTGCTGCTCGTTGTCCTGGTGACGAGCAGCATCGGGGCCCTCACCGAGCTCCTGGCCATTCGCCGGCTCTCCAGGCAGCGGGACGCCACGCTCTGGATGCTGTCAACGCTGGGCGTGGCCATCGTCGTTCGGTCGGCAGCTACCCTGCTGGCGACCCGCACCGGCGGTGAATACGCCCAGCGCAACTTTCCCAACTACATCAACGCGAAGCCCTGGCATTGGGGCCAAGTGCTGGTGATTCCCCAGCGCGCCATCCTCATCGTCTTCGCGGTCGTGCTCACGACCGTGACGGCGGTGTGGTTCCGCAAGGCGCGCTGGGGACGGGGATTGCTGGCCTTGGCTGCCGACCGGGAGGCCGCGGCCATGCGCGGGCTCCCGGTCGGCGGCCTTGCCGTCCTGGCGTTCGCCATCGGCGGGCTGCTCGCCGGGCTCGGAGGGTTCCTTGGAGGCCCGGTGACGCAGGCGTCGACAACGCTCGGATTCGGCCTCACGTTGAACGCCTTCATCGCCGCCACTATCGGCGGCATCCCCAACCTCTGGGGTCCGCTCGTTGGAGGTGCAGTGCTCGGCATCGGACAGCAGCTGACGGCGCAATACCTGGATGCTGAATTGCAGACGCCGATTTCGCTGGGCATCCTGCTGGTGGTGCTCACGCTGCGCCCGCAAGGCGTGCTCGGCCGGCAGGTGCGTGCGCTGTGAGCGACTCCAAAATCTCACGTCCTCCAAAATCACATCACTGTGGGCGAATCCCCAAGCCCGCCGCTGGGTCCCGTTGCTGCAGCTGATCATTGCCGTGGTCGTCATCGCGATCCTGCCCGGCGCGGTGTCCGACACGTTCTACCTGTTCTCCCTGACCCTTGGTGTCATCTACCTGACCGCCGTCATCGGGCTGGACTTCACCGTGTACGCCGGCGCGGTCTCCATGGGTACTGCGGCATTCATGCTGCTGGGCGCGTACTCGGTGGCCATCGCACAAGTGCATGGCGGATTGAACGCCGTCGTCGGGTTGATCATCGCGTGCGCGGTCTGCGCGGTGATCGGAGCGGTGACGTCAATTCCGGCGCTACGGCTGGGCGCCTTTGCCATCGCCGTCGTCACCCTGATGTACGCCGACGTCGTCGCCTCCATCACGCTGCACTTCAAGTCGCTCACCGGCGGGGGCGACGGCATCGCGGCCAATCCGGCGGACATCGCGCTCAGCCGGATGTGGCTCTACTCCGCGCTGATCGCGCTCGTGGCGTACATCCTGCATCGCAATCTGCTGCGCGGCCCGTTCGGCCGGGCGCTGATGATCATGCGGCGAGGTGACGCCGTTGCCGGATCGCTGGCCGTGGCATCAGGCCGCTACAAGGTCGTCTCGTTCACCATCTACGCGGCGTTCGCCGGTCTTGCCGGCGGTCTCTACCAGCAATTGAACGGCCCCATCGACACCTCTACATTCGGCATCGACACCTCGATCACGCTGCTGCTGATGGTGGTTCTCGGCGGAGTCGGTTCGGTGACCGGTGCGTTCCTCGGCACGCTGGTGCTGACCGTGATCCCGATGATCCTGAACCAGGCGGCAAGCAGTGGTGGCGGCACGCGCGACCTGCTGTATGGCGTCATCCTGCTTGCTGTGGTGCTGGTCGTGCCCAAGGGCCTGGCCGGCATCCCACGGGACCGGCGGCTACGCCAGCTGGTGACGCGCGTCCTCGATCCTGGCAGCGCCCGGAAGGCAAGCGCACCCGATGCGGCGAGCGAGACCGCGGGACACTCCGGCGCCGAACCGGTCAACACCGCGGCGCTGAGCCAGCTGCTGGCGGAGGGCCGTGGTTCGCACGGTGGCCACCTGGAAGTGGAAGACATCCACCGCACCATCGGCGGTCTGCGCATCCTGCGCGGCATCTCGATGACCGTCGAAAGCGGGCACATCGCTGGTTTGATCGGCCCCAATGGCTCCGGCAAGACGACGCTGCTCAATTCCATCAACGGCTTGACGCCGGTCGATCGCGGCCACGTTCGGCTGGGCGGTGACGCGATCGACGGACCGGCACGGCTGCGGGCCAAAGCCGGGGTCGGACGCACCTTCCAAACCGCTCTCCTGGCTGAGGAATCGAGCGTGCTGGACAACCTGATGCTCGCTCTCGACGCCCATCGCAAGGTCCCCCACATCTGCTACGCGCTCCGGCTGCCGAATGCGCTGCGCGAGGCTCGGGAACACCGTGCCGAGGCGACCCGGTGGGCCGAGGCACTCGGGCTCGGTGAGGTGTTGCGCGAGGAAGCGTCGGCGTTGACACCGCGTGCTCGCCGGCTGCTCGAAGTGGGCCGCGCCCTGGCCACGCGTCCCCGGATCCTGCTCTTGGACGAGCCGATCGCCGGGCTCACCGGCTCCGAGATCGACGAGCTGGTGGAAATCGTCAAGCTCGTGCGGACCGCCGGGATCAGCACGATCCTCGTCGAGCATCACGCCGAACTCGTCATGAGCCTGTGTGATCGGGTGACCGTCCTCGATGCCGGGGAAGTCATCGCCTCCGGCGAACCAGCGCAGGTGAGCCGCGACCCGAAGGTGATCGCGGCGTATCTCGGCGATGAGCTCATGTCGCTGGAAGAGGCGGAGATGGCGTCAGAGGTTCAGCAGTGAGCGGGCGGCTGGTCCTTTCCGGGGTGCGCGCCGGGTATGGCGCGGCCGACGTGCTCAACGGCGTGGACCTCATAGCGGAGCCCGGCAAATTGACTGTCATCCTCGGGCCGAACGGCGCCGGGAAGTCGACGTTGCTGCGCTGCGTCATGGGCATGCTCAAGCTTTCCGGCGGGACGATCGAACTCGACGGGCGGCGCCTTTCCGGGCAGTCGTCTTCCAAGGTCGCCCGCGCCGGGGTGGCCCTGGTGCCCGAGGGCCGGCGCCTTTTCGGCTCCGAGCCGATCGCTGACAACCTGCTCGTCGGCGGTTGGGTACGTGGGCGTTCGAAGGCAGATCTGCTCGCCGACCGGGAGGCCATGTACGAGCGCTTCCCCATTCTCGGCGAGCGGCGCAAGGAGTCGGCCGCGTCGCTGTCCGGAGGCGAGGCGCAGATGCTGGCGATCGCCATGGCGCTCATGGCGAAACCTCAAGTGCTGCTGCTCGACGAGCCCTCGCTCGGGCTTGCCCCGCGGCTTGTCTCCGAGGTCATGGACCTTGCCGTGGGCCTCGCCCAGCAGGGCAGCACGGTGCTGCTCGTCGAGCAGATGGTCAGCAAGGCGCTGGCGGTGGCCGACTCCGTGGCCGTGCTGGGCCGGGGCGCGGTGGTCACCGCCGGCAGCCCGGACGCCGTCAAGGCCGACAGCGCCGTCGCCGCGACCTATCTGGGTGTCGCCGCCCATGGTTGATCCAAAATCCCGACAGGCGGGTGGGGACCGCCGTACGCTCCGCCGGGTGACGGTTGAGGCGCCGAAGGCAGGCAGACCCCAGTCGGTGTCGACCGAAGAGATGCTGGCTGAAGCCCGCCGGCAGGTATCCGAGGTCGGCGTCTCCGAATTCAGCGTGCGCGAGCTGGCCAAGGCGCTCGGCCTGGTCCCGGGGACCATCCACGCTCGCTTCGGCAACAAGCAAGAGCTGCTGGCCCTGCTTTATTTGCAGCGCATTTCGCAGGCGCAGGAGCTGCTGACGAACCTGCCGCCTGCCGCGCTGGCCGACGTCAGCTCGCTGCTGGAAGTCACTACGCCGGACCTGTCGCTGTTGCGGCGGGAGTTCGTCCTCCATTTCGAAGGTAGCGGCCGGACTCGTCCGCGCCTGCACTCGGCCACCTGGGACGCGCTGAAGGTTTCCTTCCGCGGCCTGTCGGATCGGTTGTACGAGCGCTTCCGCGAGGCCGCCGCGAACGAAGGTGTCTCGGTCATCGGCGGTACCCAGGCCAAGCGGCTGCTGTGGACGCTCTCGTCGATGATGGTCTCCGAGCGCAGCGCGCTGGCCTTCGACCATTCGGACGCCAACTATCGCCGGTTCGTCGCCCGTTCGTTGCTGGCTGCCCTGGGCGCCACGCGCTGATAGCGCCCTCGTGACCCCACCCAGAACTCGATCCAAGGGGTCCGCCGACAAGCTCGCGCCGTATCGGGCGAAGCGCGACTTCGACCAGACCGGTGAACCCGCCGGAATCGCGGCCTCTGCGACGTCGAGGCGAAGCCGCCCACGGGCCGAAGCCCAAGAAGCTGCCCGCTTCGTCGTGCAGCGACATCGGGCGCGCCGGCTGCACTACGACTTCCGGCTGGAGATCGACGGCGTCCTCGTCAGCTGGGCGGTGCCCAAAGGTCCCACGTTGGACCCGAAGGTGCGGCGCGCGGCCTTTCACGTCGAGGACCATCCGCTGGAGTACTTCGACTTCGAGGGAGTCATCCCCGGCGGGCAGTACGGCGCCGGTGACGTCATCGTGTGGGACGCCGGCACCTGGGAGCCGTACAAGACCGACGATCCACGTGAGGCCGTCGCCCGGGGCGAGTTGCACATGGACCTCCACGGCGAGAAGTTGCGCGGACGCTTCGTGCTGGTGCGCACCCGTACCAACTCCTCCGGCAAGGAGGAGTGGCTGATGCTGCACAAGGCCGACGAGTACTCCGAAAAAGGCTGGGACGCCGAGGATTTTCCGCGGTCGGTGATCTCGCAGCGGACCAACGACGAGGTGAAGGCCGACCCGGATCGGCTCTGGCGCTCGGACGCTCCGGCAGCGCAGGCCGCTGTGGCGCTCAAGTCCGAGCGCGTCCAGCCGGCGACGGACGATGAATTGGCCGCGCTCGACGCCCTTCCGGGGTCCGGGCGCTGGTCCATCTTCGGCCGCGAATTGCGCGTCACCAACCTGGACAAGGTGCTGTTCCCCGCCCGGAAGGGCGAAAAGGCCGTCACCAAAAGAGATCTGCTGCGCTACACCGCGCAGATCGCGCCGTTCCTGCTGCCTTATCTGCACCGCCGCGCGTTCAACATGCATCGGTTCCCGAGCGGCGCGGGCACGAAAGGCTTCTGGCAGAAGGAGCTTGCGAGCCACGCGCCGGACTGGTTGCCCCGCTGGGACAACCCTGGCGCCGACCCGGGCGAGTCCCGCACGTACCTGGTCGTCGACGAGTCCGCGGCACTGATCTGGGCGGCGAACTTCGGGGCTCTGGAATGGCATGCCTGGACCTCGCCGATCGATGCGCCGCGCTCCCCCAGCTATGCGCTGATCGACGTGGATCCCGGCGAGAAAACGACCTGGGATGACCTGCTGACCCTTGCTCGGCTGCACCGCACGGCGCTCGATCACCTGGGTGTGCGTGCATTCCCGAAAGTCACGGGCAGGCGCGGGATCCAGATCTGGGTTCCCATCGCAGCCGGACCGGATTTCGACGACACCCGAAGCTGGGTCGAGGAACTGTCGAAGTCCGTGGGCGCCGTGGTCCCGGAGCTGGTGAGCTGGAAGTGGGGGGTCCACGACCGCGGCGGTTTGGCACGGCTGGACTACACGCAGAACGCCATCAACAAGACGCTGGTCGCTCCCTACAGCCCCCGTCCCGCGGCGGGCGCGCCGGTATCGGCACCGATCAGCTGGGACGAGCTCGACGACCCGGATCTGCGCCCCGACCGGTACACGATCCGCTCGATCATTCCGCGTCTCGCCGAGAAGGGCGATCTGTTCAGCGGCGTCCTCCAGCACGACCAGGCCCTCCCGGAGCTTCACTAGTCTGGACACCGTGAGCGATGTCCTGATCGAGCGCCGCGATCATGTCGCGACGATCACGCTGAACCGTCCGGACCGGCTGAACGCCATCAGCGGGCCGATGCTGGCGCAGCTCTCGGAGCTGTTCGTGGCGTGCGACGCCGACCCGGACGTGCGCGCCATCGTGGTGACCGGGGCCGGCCGGGGATTCTGCGCCGGCCTGGACCTGCAGAGTGCTGCAACCAACGATCTGGGTGGCAGCGCAAGCGCGTTCCGCATCGAGGATTCGCCGCCCTTCGTGCTCCGCCGCATCGAGACGCCTGTGGTGTGCGCGCTGAACGGCCCTGCCGCCGGATACGGGATGGACCTTGCCCTGGGCTGCGATCTCGTCATCGCCGCCGAGTCCGCCAGTTTCGCCCCGCCCATCCGACGGGCTGCCGTCGCCGAAAGTGGCGGCACGTGGCTGCTCCCCCGGCTGATCGGCTGGCAGAAAGCATGTGAGGTCCTGCTGCTCGGACGCAAGCTCGACGCCGCGGATCTCACGCGGCTGGGCCTGGTGAATCTGGTGGTTCCGGAGGCCGATTTCGAGCGGGTCGTCGCGCAATGGGCCGGAGAACTCGCGGCCCAGGCTCCACTCGCAGTTCGCGCCAACAAGCGCCTGATGCGGCTGGGACTTGATGCGACCTTCGAGGCCAACTCACACCACGTGATGGCTGAAATCGTCAACCTGTTCCGGACGGCGGATTTCGCCGAGGGAATGGCGGCCTTTCTCGAGAAGCGGGCGCCGACCTATGAGGGACGTTAATCCCGTCACCACGAATCCTGCGCTGCGACGGTGGTTCGCCCGGCTCGCGCGGCGCAGACATCAGCTTTCGTGACCTGGGGATGAGTTCGCGTACCGGGGGGACAACCTTCGTATGGCAAAGGAACTCAATGGCAAGAAGATCGTGTTTCTGGTGGCAAACGAAGGAGTCGAGCAGGTCGAGCTGACGTCGCCTTGGCAGGCCGTGAAGGAGGCCGGTGGGCAGCCGGTGCTGGTCGCCCCGAAGACGGGGGACGTTCAAGCGTTCAACCACCTGGACAAGGGCGATGGTTTCCAGGCGACGGTCTCGACGTCGGAACTGACCGTGAAGGGCTACGACGGGGTCGTGCTCCCGGGCGGCGTCGCCAATCCCGACCAGCTCCGTACCGACGACGCAGCGGTCAACTTCATCCGCGAATGGACCGGTGCCGGCCGTCCCATAGCGGCGATCTGTCACGGCCCCTGGACGCTGGTGGAGGCCGATGCGGTGCGCGGGAAAACCCTCACCAGCTGGCCCAGTCTGCAGACCGACATCCGCAACGCCGGTGGCGACTGGCGCGATGAGCAGGTCTTCACCTGCACGGCGGGCAGCTACCCGCTCGTCACCAGCCGCAAGCCCGACGACCTCGACGCCTTCGACGCAGCTCTGGTGGATCTGTTCAGTTGATGGATAGGGGAGCAAGCGCGGGGTAGCCAGCAGGGATGACCGTGGATGTCCCTGCTGGCACCGTTGTCGTCTACAGCGATGTCGTCTGCGCCTGGGCGACCGTCGCGCTGCATCGCCTGTATCAGGCGCGATCGCGGCTCGGGCTCGATGACCGGTTGCACGTGCAGCACCGGCTGTATTCGCTCGAAGACGTCAACCGTTTCGCCATTCCGGAGCGCATGCTCGATGCGGAGATTCCCGTCGTCGGGCAGCTGGCTCCGGAGATCGGCATGAAGCCCTGGCAGGCTGATCGTTCGGAGTGGCCGGTGACAAGTCTGCCCGCGAATGAGGCGGTGCGAGCCGCCGCAGCGCAGTCGCCGGGTGCGGCCGAAGAATTGGATATGGCGCTGCGCCTGGCGTTCTTTCGGGATAGCCGGTGCATCAGCCTGGTGCATGAGATTGTCGACGTCGCCCGCGGCTGCGAGCGCGTCGACGCTGACGCGATCGCAGCCGCACTGGACGACGGTCGCGCCCGCGGGCCCATGATGGCGGACTATCGCGCGCACAGTGAGGAGATCCAGGGCAGCCCGCAGTTCTTCCTGCCCACCGGCGACACCGTGCACAACCCGGGAATCGAGTTGCACTGGCAGGAAGACGCGGGCTATCCGGTCGTCGACTCCGATGACCCCTCGGCGATCGACGACCTGCTGGCGCGCGTCGCGGAGCAGTAACCGACCGGCCTATCGTCAATGCCAGCGTCCAGGGCCGCCATGGCGCCGGGTCAGGTCGGCCGGTCGCGTCGGAGGTGACGCCCGCGTGGAATCCGTCGCTGAATCAGCCACAGAGTCCGCGATAGACCAGGCTGCGAGCGCGCTACTCGGTGCCTATGCCTCAGGGGTGCCGATACCGCCGCTGGCGGAGAAGTTCGGTCCGCTGACCATCGACGACGCTTATCAGATCCAGCTGCACCAGGTGCGTCGGTGGTCGGCTGCCGGCCGCCGCGTCGCCGGACACAAGGTGGGCCTGACGAGCGGTGCCATGCAACGCCAGCTCGGTGTCACGCAACCGGATTTCGGTCACCTCATGACCGACATGTTCTTCACCGAGCACGCGGCGCTCCCGCGCGACCGGTTCCTGCAACCCCGCGTGGAGCCGGAGGTTGCCTTCGTCCTCAAACGCGGTCTGGCCGGCCCCGGTGTGACCGTGGCCGACGCCGTCAGCGCGGTCGAGTACGTGCTGCCGGCACTCGAAGTCATCGACTCGCGCATCGCCGACTGGAAGATCGGCCTTGTCGACACGATTGCCGACAACGCGTCGTCCGGCGGCGTGGTGCTCGGAAGCCGCCCGGTGCGGATCGCCGACGCCGACCTGCGGCTGGCGGGCTGCGTGCTCATGCGCAACGGAGAGATCGCCGGCACCGGCGCAGGCGGCGCCGTGCTCGGCTCACCGATCAACGCGCTCGTCTGGGTGGCGAATGTGCTCGGTGCACGCGGGGTCAGCCTCGAACCCGGACACGTGGTGTTACCCGGATCGATGACCGCTGCGATCCCCTTCGACAGCGGAGATGTCGTCACCTCCACCGTCGCCGGGCTGGGCAGCGTGACGGCACGGATGGGAGTCGCGGTATGAAAGCGACGGCGGCAATCGTCGGGTCGGGCAACATCGGGACCGACCTGATGTTCAAACTGCTTCGGCACAGCGAGGCGCTCGAGCCGCGCTTCATGGTGGGCGTCGATCCGGACTCCGACGGGCTGGCTCGGGCCCGCCGGCTCGGTCTCGAGTCGAGTGCCGAAGGTGTCGACTGGTTGCTCAGCCAGGACCCCCTTCCGGACATCGTCTTCGAGGCGACGAGCGCCAAGGCGCATCTGGCGAACGCGCCGCGCTATGCCGAAGCCGGCATCACGGCAGTCGATCTGACCCCCGCTGCGGTTGGGCCGTACGTCTGCCCGCCGGTCAACCTCGACATCAACCTGGACACGCCGAACGTCAACCTCATCACGTGCGGCGGGCAGGCCACCGTGCCGATGGTTGCCGCAGTCTCGAGCGTCGTCCCGGTGGAGTACGCGGAGATCGTGGCGTCCATCGCGTCGAAGTCGGCGGGCCCCGGAACCCGCGCCAACATCGACGAATTCACCGCGACGACCGCCGCAGCATTGGCGGCCGTCGGCGGCGCCCAGCGCGGCAAGGCGATCATCATCCTCAACCCGGTCGAGCCCCCGATGATCATGCGCAACACCGTCTTCTGCTCGATCCCGGCTGAGGCCGCCGAGCCGGGAGAGCGCCAGGACGCGGTGCTCGAGTCGATTCACCGCATGGTCGAACGCGTCCGCGAGTACGTACCCGGGTACACGCTGAAAGCCGAGCCGCAGTTCGACGAGCCGCGCGACATCTGGCGCGGCATGGCACGCGTGGCGATCTTCCTCCAGGTCCGCGGGCGGGGTGACTACCTGCCCGACTACGCCGGAAACCTCGACATCATCACCGCCGCGGCAGCGCGCATTGGCGACCGGTTCGCCGCGCATCGCATCGCCCACGGCTCGGTCGAACAGGATGCGGAAACCGCCGCTGCGGGAGGGATCTCATGACCACGGGAGAAGCACCCACGGTTCGCATCACCGATTCCACCCTGCGCGACGGTAGCCACGCCATGCGCCACCAGTTCACCGAAGGCCAGGTGCGGGCCATCGTGTCGGCTCTGGATGCCGGCGGCGTGCAAGTCATCGAGGTCGCTCACGGCGACGGCCTCGGCGGCTCCAGCTTCAACTACGGCTTCTCCGGCACTGACGAGTTCACGCTGATCCGCAGCGCCGTAGAGGAGGCCAGACACGCGCGTATCGCGGTGCTTCTGCTGCCCGGCGTGGGCACGATCCACGACCTCGAGCACGCCCATGACTGCGGCGCGGCTGTCGCCCGTATTGCCACGCACTGCACGGAAGCCGACACGTCCATCCAGCACTTCGCCGCCGCTCGCGAGCTCGGCATGGAGACCGTCGGATTCCTGATGCTCTCCCACCGCATCGGCCCGGCGGAGTTGGCCGAGCAGGCGCGCATCATGGTCGACGCGGGCGCGCAATGCGTCTACGTCGTGGACTCGGCGGGAGCTCTCATTCTCGGCGAGGCCCAGGCCCGTGTCAAAGCGCTGCACGACGAGATCGGCGCGCAGGCCCAGGTCGGCTTCCACGGCCACCAGAACCTCTCGCTGGGCGTGGCCAACTCCGTCCTGGCCGCCCAGAACGGAGCCCGGCAGATCGACGGCGCGCTGTGCGCGCTCGGTGCCGGCGCCGGCAACGCGCCCACTGAAGTCGTCGCGGCAACCTTTCAGCGGTTGGGGATCCGCACCGACGTCGACGTGAACCGGGTGCTTGCCGCGGCCGACGACGTCGTGCGGCCGATGCTGCCTCGGGTGCCGTGGATGGACCGAGCCGCCATCACCCAGGGCTATGCCGGGGTCTACTCGTCTTTCCTGCTGCATGCCGAGCGGGCTGAGGAGCGGTATGGGATACCCGCACACGAGATCCTGCAAAGGGTCGGCGAACTCGGATACGTCGGCGGTCAGGAAGACATGATCATCGACGTCGCCCTGACCTTGCGCGCCGAGCGCGAGCAGGGTGAGGCAGCAGGCGAAAACGGCAACGACGACCGCGCATCGATCGATGCGCTGGCGGCCGGGGCTGCGCTGTGAGTACCGCATGGACCGCCGATTCGGTCGCCACCGAACTGCTGGCGTGTGAAGGCGAACGTCGTGACCGTCCACCCTTCACGGACGACTGGCCCGAGCTCGATCTCCCGACCGCCTATGCGATCCAGGACGAGACTCTGCGCCGGCGGCTTTCGCGCGGTGAGCGGCTGGTCGGCGTCAAGCTCGGTCTCACCTCGCGCGCCAAGCAGCGGCGGATGAACGTCTCCTCTCCCCTGGTCGCCTGGCTCACCGATGCCATGGTGCTGCCGACCGGCGAGCCCGTTCCGCAGTCGTCACTCATCCATCCCCGGGTCGAGCCCGAGATCGTCTTCGTGATGAAGCACCGGCTGCAAGGCCCCGGCGTGACCTCCGCGCAGGCGCTCGCTGCAGTCGACCGGGTGTTCGCGGGGGCTGAAGTCATCGACTCCCGGTATCAGGACTTCCGCTTCACGTTGCCTGATGTGGTGGCGGACAACGCCTCCTGCGGTGCCTTCGTCGTCGGATCGGTCGGGCGGGCTCCGGAAACCCTCGATCTGGCACTTGAGGCCGTGCTCGTCGAAGTCGACGGCCAGGTGATCGATTCGGCGACGGGCGCTGCCGTGCAAGGGCACCCGGGTGAGGCGCTGGCGCTGGCGGCGAACGATCTGGGCCGGCGTGGCCATGCGATCGAGGCCGGCCAGCTCGTCCTCACCGGAGCAATGACCGACGCCGTGCCCGTGCCGGCCGGCGCACGCGTCGCCTTTCACTTCACCTCGCTGGGCTCGATCTCGGTCATCGGCGGCCCTTGACGCCAGGGCTTCGCTCACTGAGCGTGTTCGAGCCGCCACGGTATTCCGTCGGGTCCCTCCCCCAGCTGCGCAGGTCTTGATTGACGCGGCTCAGGCGACGCCAGCGACGGCGCGGTTACTCGCGTAAACCCCTGTCGTTACAGGCTGTTGCGATCCGTGGGCTTCCCGCACCTGATCCCACGAAGGGCGTTACTCTCGCGCGTTATGGGGGACACGGCCTGGGACGTGACCGGTCAGCTCCGGAAGCTGGCCGTTGAACTTGTTCGTGACGGCAAGACCGCAGAGGCGATGGCGGTGCTGGCGAGCATCGGTGCGGTGGAGATGCTGCAGACATTCAGCGGTGAGGCCGGGGCTGCCCTGCAGCCGCCGCATACCCCCGACTATTGACTGTCGCGACATCGGGAACGTGAGGCTGCCGCCGTGACCGTCGCTCGGGCTCATGACGTACTGGTGCGCGACCGGCGCAGACCCGACATCGTCGAGCCGGACAGCGCCATCCGCACGCAGCTCGTCCGGCTGATGCGCGACCTCGAGCCGGGTCGCCGGCACCGCGGCGACGCCGACCACGTCACCCTGGACGTCCTCCGTCAACTGATCTTGCACACGGTCTGGCTCGCCGAAGAGGTGCGCGTCCTCCAGGACGAGGTCGACCGGCTCAACGGGCTCGATTAGCCCCCGATTTGCCCGCCCTATCGGCGCCCGTTCGACAACCCGGGGGCGGCACGGCTCCACCATTACGCTGTAATCCTTCGCATGACAGCGAAGACACTGGACGGCGCCCACGCTCTGGTCACCGGCGGCGGCACCGGCATCGGGCGCGGCATCGCCACCTGTCTGGCCAGGGAAGGCGCCGTCGTGACGATTGCCGCGCGCCGGCAGGACGTGCTCGAGAAGGCCGCTGAGCGCCTGCGCAGCGAGGTCGACGGCGCGCAGATCCGGGTGGCCGCATGCGACGTCACCACGTCCGATCAGGTGGAGGCCGCCGTCGCGACCGCTGTGTCATCCGACGGCCGACTCGACATCGCCGTGGCGAATGCGGGGACCGGGATCCCGGGACCGTTCCTGCTCCTCGACGACGACAGATGGCGGTTCTGCTGCGAGTTGAACATCATCGGCACGGCGTCGACGTTCCGCCATGCAGCACTGGCGATGCGGGAGCACGGCGGCTCGCTGGTGGCCATCTCGACCGCGGCGTCCGCGGCGCCGGAGGTGGGCATGGCTGCGTACACCAGCACCAAGGCCGCCGTCGACATGATGGTGCGGGCCGCAGCATGGGAGCTGGGGGTCTACGGCATACGCGTCAATTCCATCCTGCCCGGCTACGTGCCGACGGATTCGACCGAGAACGCTTTCACACCGGCGCTTTCCGCCAACCTGCTCGAGCGCAGTGCGCTCAAACGCAACGGCACGCCGGAGGACATCGGCGGCCTCGTCGCCTATCTCTCGCAGCCCGGCTGCTGGATCACGGGGCAGGTGGTCGGCGTCGACGGCGGAATGACGGTGCAGCCGATGGCCGACCTGACCGATCTGTCGCGTCGCATGTACGGCGACGCGGCAGTCGACGAAGCGCTGGGTCTGCAGCGTGGTACCACTCGATGAACGGCATCGTCGACGTCGATGAGGTCATCGAAGAGGTCACGACCGAGACGGGGCTGAGCGACTTCGGTGATCCGTCGTTCCGTGCCGGGCTCGACGTCTTCGTCGCCTCGCTGCGTGAGGAAGCGGACCTGAATCCGATCGGCGAGGCGTCCGCCGCCGGGCAGATCCGCGGGGCGTTGACGACGCGGCTGCTCGTCGAAGACTGGTACGCCAAGCACCCTGAGTTGAACGCGGAGCGCATCGAGCGGCCGATATTCATCGTCGGGATGTCGCGGTCCGGCACGACGGCGCTCAGCCATCTGCTCGCCCGTGACCCGGCGAACCGTTCACTGCTCGGCTGGGAGGCTGCAGCACCCGTTCCACCTCCCGAGCCGGCGACCTACCGGACGGATCCGCGGTTCGAGGCAGCGCGGGCCGACGAATTCGGCCCGCTGCATCAGCTCAATCCCGAGTTGGTGAAGATGCACCACGACCCGGCGGACATGCCCGTCGAATGCCTGGTGCCGATGACCCCACATTTCGTCACCCTGAGCTTGTCGCTGATCTTTCCCATCCCGAGCTACACCCGCTGGGTCATGGCGACCGATCACGGCCCCGTCTACCGGTGGCACGAAAAAGTGCTGCGGCTGCTGCAATCCGGCGGGGTGCGGGGTCGCTGGCAGCTGAAAAGCCCGCAACACGCGATCGCCCTCGATGCGCTCATCGCGCAATATCCCGACGCCCGTTTCATCGTCACCCATCGCGATCCCGCGACGTGCGTCGCGTCGACCGCGAACATGGCACGCGCGTTCGGCAACACCTTTGCGCACGAGAAACCCGGCGGGGAATACGGCCCGCTGTGGGCCGAACTGCTCGTCGCCATGGGCAATTCCATCGTCGACTTCCGGCGCCGTCACGGGGACGACCGCTTCGTCGACGTGCCCTACAGCGGCTTGACGGCCGCGCCGGTGGAGACCGTGCAGCGCCTGTACGACGACCTCGGCGAGCCACTCTCGGACGAGGCCGTCGCTGCTATGCGTGAACATGCCGGCGTCGCGGTCCAGCACCGCTTCGGCAAGCACGAATACGGGTGGGGTGATCTCGGGCTGGTGCGTGACGACCTCGACGAACGGTTCGCCGGCTACCGCGAGCGTTTCGGCGAATTCCTCGCTTGAGCCGGTGACCGGCTACGCGTCGACACCGCCGGGGACCTTGGCCCCTGGCGCGCCTGTGCTCTGCCCTCGGAAACTCGGGCTATGACGCAACGCAAGCTGGAGACGCTGAGCGAGGACGAGTGCTTCGCGCTGCTGCACGAAGGCCGGGTGGGCCGTTTCGTTTACCAGGACGAGTTCGGACCTGTCGCGGTTCCGGTGAACTACGCCGTCGCGGATCGCTCCATCCTGATCAGGATCGAAGGCGGGGCGAAGCTCGCGGCGACGCAGCAACCGAGGGTCGCCTTCGAAGTCGACAGCATCGACGAGCACCAGCATTCGGGGTGGAGCGTGATCGTCCGTGGAGCCGGCCGCGAGCTCCCGCTCGAGCACGTACCCGACATCGTGCGTCGCATGGATGGTGAAGCACCCATGCCCTGGGCCTCCGGCATTCACAACACCTGGATTGAGATCCCCGCCGAGCTGGTCACCGGCCGGCGGTTCGGTGAGCAGCAGGAAGCCCTCGTCTTCTGAGCCCTTCCACCTCACCTTGTTCGTCGGCAGCACTCCTCCGTCGGTTGTCGCACTGGGTAACGCTGTGTTCTGGACTTCGTTGCACGGCCGTCACGCAGATGTAGGAAGATATTCGAAAGGACAAGCGCTTCTGGGGGGAAGCTGATGACGCTCGAACCCGCGAACCAGTCGGCTGATCCTTGGACCGTCGGGATGCCAGACCCGCTTGCGGCCAGGGTGTTTCACTACGACAAGGCGACCCGTCGACGGATCATCGACAACTGGCATGCCCTCGGCGAACGTGGCCGGCGCGAATGCCGGGAGTACCTGGCCCAGACGCGCCTGTCGTGGCGTCGGCGTGAGCGCGTCCGAGAACTGATCCGCAGCCTCACGGCGCCCGCCGAGCTGCGACCCACCACCGGGCCGCAAAACGCGGTCACATAGAGTTCTGCCCCGTGCAGGAATGGGCGTCCTGGCGCGGGCCGATACCACCGCCGAACCCAGCTGAACTCGCCGATCGGTACGCGGCCAGCCAGCTGGTGAAGGTGTACGCGCTGGGCATCGACATGCGCGACATCGACACCGTCATGAGCGTCTTCACGCCTGACGCCCTCGTCGAGGGCATGGCCGGCACGATGGCCGCCTCGGAGTATCTGCCGACGATCTTCGCTGGTGCCTCGGTCTACTCCGCCACCCAGCACAACATCACCAATCAGCATGTGAGGGTCGACGGCGACGAGGCGCTCGTGTGGAGCTATGCCGTCTGCTACCACCTCGAGGAGCCCGGTAACGGTCGTGACGACCTGATCGTCGCCACCCAGTACCGCGACCGATGCCGCCGGTTCGAGGCCGGCTGGCTCATCACGGCCCGTACGTCCGTACCGCAATGGATCCGCGGGCCCTATCCAAGGAGTGAGTCATGAGCCAGGCCGACGGGGCCAAGGTCGCGTTCATCACCGGCGCGAGCCGGGGCATCGGCAAGGCGTGCGCGCTCGAGCTGGCCGATGCCGGGTACCGCATCGCGATCACGGCGCGCACGGTGCAAGAAGGCGAGCAGCGCGAACACTCCTCGTCGCTCAAGGGCAGCGACCTCAGCCCCTTGCCGGGCAGCCTTTCCAGCACCGTCGAAATCATCGAGCAGGGCGGCGGATCGGCGCTGGCCGTGCCTGCCGATCTGCTCGACTCGGCATCACTGGGCGCCGCCGTGGCCACGGTGCTCGAGCGCTGGGGACGTATCGACGTCGTCGTGCACAACGGCCGCTACATCGGTCCCGGCCACATGGATCTCTTCCTCGACACGCCGGTCGAGCTCATCCGCAAGCAGATGGAAGGGAACTTCTTCGCCCCGCTGATCATCAACAAGCTTGTGCTGCCGTCCATGGTCGCCCGCGGCAGCGGCACGATCGTCAACATCACGTCGGGGTCCGGCTACGGCGATCCGCTGAAGCCGGCGGGCCAGGGCGGCTGGGGCATGGGCTACGGCACCTCGAAGGGTGCCTTCCATCGCGTCGCCGGTTTCCTTGCCGTCGAGCTCGCCGACAAGGGCGTCCGCTGCCACAACGTCCAACCGGGGCTGATCGCCACCGAGCGCATCGCCCAGGACATGGCCAAGTTCGGCATCACGAACGAGGGTGCACCGGTGCAGGTCATGGGCAAGGTGGTCCGCTGGCTGTGCACCGAGCCGGATGCCGAGCAGTACAACGGACGCAACATCGAGGCTCAGTACTTCTGTCACGAGAAAGGGCTGCTTCCCGGCTGGGACGGTCCCAAGCTGCAGGACAACAGCATTCGCCTCGACACCTCCGGCGCCGATCTGCTTCGCCTCGAGGAGGAGCTGGCCGCCGGCAAGCTGTAGCACGGTCTTGACGAAAGATCATGCCGGGGTGTGAGATCGGTGGCCCGTCGAAAGGGCGTTTCATGTACTCGTTTTCTGCCGACGTCCCGATGCCGATAGAGCAGTACAACGCGGTGATGAAGGAGCTCGAATCCGCGGGCCAGATCGCGCCCGCCGAGCGGTTGGTGCACCTCTGCACGCCGACCGCCGAAGGGTTCCGGATCACCGAGGTCTGGGAGTCGCACGAGGCGGCCGATCGTTACGGTGACGACGCGATCCGCCCGGCCATCGTGCGGATCCTGGGTGAAGAGGCCATCGCCGGGGGTCCGCCGCCGAACCAGGAGTTCGAGCTGGCCGGTCTTCAGCTCCGTGCGGAGCGGCTGCTCCCCTGACGACAACGCAGGATTCAACGAAGCATTGCAGGCTTGCGAGTTCCACGGGATTGCCGCCGAGCAAGGCTGTACCGCCGGCCACCGGCAATGACGGCTACAGCCCCTCCATCAAGACTCGTCAGCATCGACATCCCTAGGCCGTTCGGGTGAATTCGAGGGACGACTGTGCCCCCTAACGCCTCTCAAGAGGTCGCCGGGACATGTCGAGACAATTGGGCATGGAGTCCCGACAGGCGACGGGGCCGAATCTGCCGGGGACGCGCACGGTGCAGCGGCTCGTCGCGGCCGACGGCGACTTCGTCATGCGAGTCCTGCCGTCCGGGCACCTGCTGGCGGCCAGCGACAGCGTCCGCGACACGCTCGGCTGGGATCTCGGCGAGTGTGCGGCGCGCGGGATCTGCACGTCGATCACCGATGAAGGACAGCAGGCTGCGATACATCACCTGCTCTCCCAGGTGCTCGCGACCGGCGCGGCACGCTCGACGGTCCAGCTGAGCGGCACCTTCGGCCGGCTGTGGATCGACGTCGCCGCCAAGCATCTGCTCAATGAGCCAGAGCGCCCGATCTACATCAGCGCCCGCGACGTCTCCGACGACCTGGCAGCGGCCCGCGAGATGGAAGCGTCGGAGCGGCAGTGGCGCGTGGCCTTCGAGCACTCGCCGATCGGCGGAGCCATGCTGAGCCCCTCCGGCGCCATCCTCGTCGCCAACAAGGCGCTGGCGCGCATGCTCGGGTGGCGGGTGCAGGAGCTGACCCACATGGACGTCGTGGAGATCGTCGACACCCAGGGCGGCCTCCCCTGGGACGACTGGTGGGACGCTCTGCTCGCCGGCCGGGGTGACATTCCCAGCGTCGACCGCACGCTCGTGACGGCCGACGGCGAGCATGTGTGGAGCCGGCTCACGGGCGCTGTCGTGACCTCCCGGACGGGTGACCGGCGGGTCATCCTGCAGTTCGAGGACGTGACGAGCCGCCGCCAAGCTGAGCTCGAACTTGCCAATCGCGCGTTGCACGACGGGCTCACGGGGGCGCCGAACCGATTCCTCACCCATCAGTGGCTCGCCAGCGCGCTCGAGGATCAGCCCGGCAGCCGGGTCGGGGTCCTGTTCTGCGACCTGGACCGCTTCAAAATCGTCAACGACAGCTTGGGGCACGCCGCGGGCGACAGCCTCCTGACACAGGTCGCCGATCGGCTGCGCACGGTGTTACGTCCCGAGGATCTGCTCGGTCGCGTCGGCGGTGACGAGTTCGTCGTGATCGTGGAAGGCGTCCGTACGACTGCGGAATTGGCCGATGTCGCCTCCCGTATGGCCGAAGCACTCGACGAACCCTTCGAGCTCGGCGGCCACTGCCACGCGGTGACGCTCAGCCTCGGCGGCAGCGTCGGTGCGCATCCGGATACCGCCGATGAGGTGCTGATGCGCGCCGACATGGCATTGCTGCGCGCCAAACGGCTGGGCCGGGCCCGGTACGTCGCCTTCGACGCCGAGTTCGACCGCGTGACCACGCGTGAAGACCTTCAGCTCGAGGACGACCTGCGGACGTCGTTCGGATCCGAGCAGCTGCGCGCCTACTACCAGCCGATCGTCGGCCTCGCGGATCTGATCGTGGTGGGCCACGAAGCCCTGGTGCGCTGGGAGCACCCCGAGCACGGTTTGCTTCCTCCGGACCGCTTCCTGGAGCTGGCGGAAAGCAGCGGCCTGATCCGCCCGCTCGGGGGATGGATGCTGGCGCAGGCCTGCCGCGACGCGGCGCGCAATGCCGCAGGGTTGGCGGCCGGAGGGTGGGTGGCGGTCAACGTTTCCCCCAGCCAGCTCGCCCGTTCGGGCTTCGCCGACAACGTCATCAGCATGCTGGAGTCGTCAGGCCTCAGCCCTGAGCGGCTGCATCTCGAAGTCACCGAGACGGCTCTGATCGCCGCCAGCGCAACGCTTTCCGATGAGCTGGAGCAGCTTTCCCGGCTCGGGGTCCGGATCGGGCTGGACGACTTCGGCACCGGATACTCCTCGCTCAGCCTGCTGCAGAAGTTCCCGGTGCACATGGTCAAGATTGATCGCAGCTTCGTGCAGCCGATTCTTTCCGACCGCAGCGCCCGGGCCATCGTCAAGGCCGTCCTTTCCATGTGCGAGGACATGGAGCTTCCCACGGTCGCCGAAGGCGTCGAAGATCACGAGCAGCTGGAACTGCTCCGGGACATGGGATGCTCGCACGGTCAGGGTTACCTGTTCGGGCGCCCGATCCCGCTTCGCGCCCGCATCGTCATCCCTCCGCAGAGGACGTCCAAGCCGGCTGACATGAACGGCGCCGCTTCGGGGCAAGTATGTGACCGACCTGTGAAGACGCATGCTCGGAGAAACTCATGACCACCGCACCCGACCAGGAAGATTTCGCAGCTCAAGAGGTCATCCGACCTGCCGCGGTGCTGTCCGAAATGAACGCCCGACTGATCCTGGCCGGCCTCGCCTCCGATGATGTCCAGGCGGGCGGCTATTGGTGGACGCGGGTGGGCACCTGGCGCCGGTATGCCCAGCCCTGGGTGCCGGGAGCCGACGATCCCGGTGACGCCGTGCACATCGGCACGATCAGCTGCGTCTATGACAGCCCGGCCCGCTTTTGCGTCACGGTCTTCCGTGTCTCGATGACCTCTTACGGGTTGCGGTCCGGCTGGACCACCGAATCGCTGTGCAACGACGCGTTCAAGCATGCCGGGCTCACGCTGCGGGACTGCCCGCGGGCGACCCTCGCTGCGCCGCCGAAGCCGTTCAGCGAGATGAAGCGCGATACCGGGCCGCCCCGCTGACTAGCGGCGCACGCGCTGCTGCTCGTCCCGATCCCGGCGTAGCGGCAGGAACAGCTCAGCGATCCAGCTGAACAACGCGATCAGGAAGCCGCCGAACACCGCCGAGCCGAAGTTGTCGATGTCCAGCCGGCTCGACAGCCCTGCCGTGATCGCGAGCAGCGCTGCGTTGATGACGAGCAGAAACAAGCCCAGCGTCAGGATGATGACTGGGAGGCTGAACAGCCGCAAGATCGGCCCGATGAACAGGTTCACCAGCGAGAACAGGAACGCGACCCAGACGAAGGTGAAAAACCCTCCGTGCACGCTGATCCCGGAGTCGAGTTTCACCATGATGGCGAAGATCGCCGTCAGCACGAGCAGCCGCAGCACCGCGCGACGAATCATGGGCACCGCCCTTCAGTCGCGTCGCCGCGCTCTGGGTTCACGCTGACGATCACTGAGAGCGTAGTCGCCGGCGCGTTCGTGCGGTCAACTGGTCGAGCAAGAAGCGAGAGGTCGTGGGACGGCGCGGCCGCGAAGTTGGGCCGGTGGCAGTACCTGCGGGTGCCAGAACCCCGGCATTTACTGCCGCCGGTTCGCGCCGAGCGCCTATGTGGCAATCTCGCGCGGCGGGCTCGACGGGCAGTGTCGAGGGAGAGCCAATGGCCGCTGCTCAGTCCAAGCCGAGCATCTCCAGTGCGTTGGTACGCACGATGCGCTCCAATTCCTCCGGCGTGACCTGCACGGCCATCCGCTCCACGACGAGATGCGTGTTGGGCCACGTCGTGTCCTGGTGGGGATAGTCGATCTCGAAGACGAGCTGGCTCACGCCGATCGAGTCGCGGTTGCGCAGGCCGGTGTCGTCATCGAAGAAGCAGCCGTAGACCCGGCCCGGCAGGTAGGTGCTCGGCGGCTGCGTGATGATCGGCGGGAGCTCGGCGTACGTCGCGTGGGCGAAGACGTTGTCGAGGCGTTCGAGGATGAACGGGATCCAGCCGATCTGACTCTCGGAGTACGCGATCTTCAGCTTCGGAAAGCGCACGAGCACGCCGGACAGCAGCCACTCGACGAGCGAGAGCTGGGCCATGCTGAACGTGAGGGCGGTGTTGGCCCCACGCGGAGCGAACGGACTCGTCTCGGCCATCTTCGAGCCCGACCCGATGTGCATGCAGACAACGGTTCCCGTCTCATCGCATGCCTGGAAGACCGGGTCCCAGTAGCCATCGGGGTCATGGATCGACGGCAGTCCGAGATGGTGGGGCATCTCGGGGAACGTCACCGCGCGGCAACCACGCGCGGCGTTGCGCCGGATCTCCACGGCCGCGCTCGCCGGATCCCACAGCGGGATCAGGCACACCGGCAGCAGGCGACCGCCGGAGTCGCCGCACCACTCGTCGATCATCCAGTCGTTGTAGGCCACGACACAGCGGCCGGCGAGCGACTTGTCCTTTGATTCCAGGAACATCTGCCCGCAGAAGCGCGTGACGTAGGGAAAGCACAGCGAGCGTTCGGTGTGATTGAGATCCATGTCGGCCAGCCGCGCGACCGGGTCATAGCAGCCGGGGCGCATGTCGCGATAGGCGATGGGATCGGTGTTGTGCTCCTCCACCGGGAAGCCGGCGCACGCGACGACCTTCGGCACGACCTTCACCAGATCTTCGTAGACCCACCAGTCGATGAGCGGGCCGTCCCCGCCTTTGGTGTAGTTCACGCGAAGGGTCTGGGGATCGTTGACGGTTTGGCAGGTGTCCTGCACGACGCGCGGGCCGCGCTCGCGATCGCGCGCCGTCAGCCGGTCGGTCCAGACCGTCGGCGGCTCCACGACATGGTCGTCCACCGAGATGATCCACGGCAGCGCACTCATCGCGCGGCAACCGCCGGACGTGCCGCGGGCCCGCGCAGCAGAGCCCCGGGCAGGGCCCCGGTGTGGCGGCCGTCGCGATGCACCACCTGGCCGGCAACGATCGTCACCAGGAATCCGACGGCCCGCTGCTCGATGCGGGGCTCGCCGGCGGGAAGGTCGTGGACCAGCTCGGGCATCGCCGGTGCGACCGTGTCGGGGTCGAAAACGTTGACGTCAGCCACCATGCCTTCGAGCAGCAGGCCGCGGTCACGGAAACCCCAGGCCCGCGCCGGTGCCAGAGTCAGCATTCGTACGGCCTCCTCGAGCGTGAAATCGCCGCGGTCGCGCACCCAGTGGCCCAGTAGGTGCGTGTGGATCGAGCAGTCCGAGATCTGGCTGACGTGAGCACCGGCATCGGAGAACGTCGGCACCGTAAGGGGATGCTTCATCGCCCGCCTGACCCCCTCGGCGTCGAAGGGGGCGAAGGTCTGCACGAAGAACTGCTTGAGGTCCGTCTCGAGCGCAAGGTCGATGATGAGCTCGACCGGGTCGATCCCGCGGGCGCGCGCCGCTTCGGCGACGGTGGGATTCGGAGGTAGCGGGCCGTCCAGCACGCGCATCCGCTCGAAGTCCGGCTTGCGAGCTTCGGCACCGATCGCCCGCCCGTAAGGACCCTCGTGCGCCGACCGGATGAGCCGCTCACGTACTGACGGATCGGCCAGCGCCCGGCGCTGTTCGTCGAGCGGCAGCGCGCGGATCGGCGCCCACTCCGCCAAAGTGTCGAAGGGCATCCGGCTGCGGAACGAGGACATCGAACCGATCCCGCGCGGATGGCCGAGCCCGAACATCCGGCCGCCGGCCGCTGCGGCGGCATCGAGCAGTTCGAGGGACCTTCCGGCTGAGGTCGCGCCGATGGCAATGGGCACACCCGTGCTGACCGCCAGGTCGATGAGCCGGCCGTCGCGCTCAGGGCGTTCCTCGGCGTCCGGCGGATCCTCCACCAGCTGAAAGACGCCGCAGCCCAGCTCGCCGAGCACGCCGACGAGCTCTACCACCTCGTCCCAATCGGCTAGCCGCGAGGCAACCGGACGGTCGTCCGACGTTTCATGATGGCGCGTGCGCGACGTCGTCAACCCATACGCGCCCGCCCGCATCGCGTCGCCCAGCTCGCCCCGCATGACATCCAGATCGGCCGCGGACGCTTGCTCGGTGAATGCCCGCTCCCCCATCGCGAACGTCCGAAGCGCCGAATGTCCAACATTGGCCGCGTAATTCAGCGCCTTGGGTAGCCGATCGACGGCGTCGAGGTATTCGGCGAACGTCGTCCAGCTCCACTCGATACCGGCCGCCATCGCGGCACCGGAGATGTCCTCGGCGCGCTCGAGGTTGCGGATGACCAGATGGCGCTGCTCGAACGACGCGGGCGCGAGGGTGAAACCGCAGTGCCCCATGACCACCGTGGTGACCCCGTGCCAGCACGACGAGGTGCCGAGCGGATCCCAGAACACCTGCGCGTCCATATGGGTGTGGCCATCGATGAAGCCCGGAGTGACGACGTGCCCGGTGGCGTCGATCTCCTCGCGCCCCGCTTGCCTGATGCGTCCGATCCTGGCGATCCGGCCACCCGAGATGCCGACATCAGCGCGATACGGCGCCATCCCCGTGCCATCCACGACCGTGCCGCCGCGGATGACCACGTCGTAGCTGCCGTCGCTGTCATAGCCGTCGTAGCCGTCGTAGCCGGAGTCAATCGACACTGCACACCTCGACAGGGATCCCGTTGACTGCCGCGTTGCCCGAAGGGACATCGACCAGATGTCCGGGCGCCAGCAGATTGCTATTGGTTCCAGGGGTTTTGTGGGCTACGCGCTGCCGGGTGCCGGGCCGGTCGTGACCCCATCCGTGAGGCAGGCTCACCACCCCGCGAATGATCTCGTCGCTCACTTCGGCCACTGCCTGCACCGAGCCGGCCTCCGAGGTGACGCGGACCCTCCCTCCGTCGGTGATCCCGAGGGTTTTGGCATCCTGCGGATGCACGATGAGAGTGCAGCGGCTGCGACCCTTCATGAGCACGTCCACGTTGTGCATCCACGAGTTGTTCGACCTCACATGGCGCCGGCCGATGAGTACCAACCCCTCGAGCGGGCGGTCGAGACGGGCCTGCAGACGAGGGAGGTCGCCGAGGATGTTGTCGTGGGCGAGCTCGACGTCGCCGGAGGCGGTGCGCAGGATGTCGTCGATGTGCGGCACCATCGGGCCGAAATCGACGCCGTGCGGATGGTCCCGGGCGAGTGTCTCGAGCGTCAGCCCACCGGGCCGCTCGCCGTAGCCGTCCCCCCACGGCGAGACCCGGATCGTCAGGTCGACGATGCGGTCAGGGCCGCGCAGCGTGGTCTTGTCCATGACATCGGCCGCATTCACACCGTGGCGGGCGGCGCGCTCGGCGAAGAGCACGTCGTCGTAGGCGTCGACGTCGACCTCTGCGGCCGGCACGCCCGCCAGGATCGCCCCGAGCCGGATGAGGATCTCCCACTCCTGCGGCCGGTCGCCCCGGGGAAAGATCGGCGGCGACCACCGCGCCGCGCTGCGCACCGCGAAACCCCAGAGCGCCTCGTCGCAGTGCGGCTGCTCGAGAGCGGAAAGGCCCGGCAGGATCACGTGGGCATGGCGGGAGGTCTCGTTCAGCCAGTTGTCGACGCTGATCATCGCGTCGAGGTGCGGCAACGCCGCTTCCAACCGGCCCGCGTCGGGCGCCGACAGCACCGGGTTGCCGGCCATGACGATGAGCCCGCGAACGCGTCCCTCACCCGGCGTCGCGATCTCCTCCGCCAGGCATGAGATCGGCGCCTGGCCGAGCACTTCCGGAGCCTTACGCACCCGGGTATGCCAGCGTCCGGTGCGCACCGGCCCGCGCCGGCGAGCCGTCTGGGAGATGGTGGCAATGGCCGGGGTCGGGAACATCGCCCCGCCGACCACATCGAGGTGGCCGGTGAGCACGTTGACGACGTCCACGGCCCAGGAAGCAAGGGTGCCGAACTCCTGATTGCACAGGCCGATCCGGCCGTACACGACCGCGCGCTCGGTCGCCGCGAGTTCGCGGGCGAGCCGGCGGATCCGCTCGGCCGGAACTCCGCAGTGCGTCGGCGACCGATTCGGGACTGAACTGCGCCGCGACCGCCAGCACCTCGTCGACCCCTTGCACCCTCCCGGTGAGCGTGCCGAGATTCACCAGGCCTTCGGCGTCGAGGGTGTGGACGATCGCCAGCAGGAAAGCCGCGTCCATGCCCGGGACGATCGGAATCCACTCGTCCGCCTTCTCGGCGGTACCGGTACGCCGCGGGTCGACCACGATCGTGCGCCCGCCGCGCTTCCTGATCCGCTTGATCTCGCCGAGGATGTCGGGGCAGGAGAACAGCGACCCTTGCGACGCCTGCGGGTTGGCCCCCATGACCAGGAAGAGGTCGGTGCGCTGCACATCCGGGATGGGGATGCTCCAAGGGTTGCCGAAAAGCTGCGCGCAGGCCAGGTTCTTCGGCCACTGATCGACGGTGCCGGCGGACCAGATGACCGGGCATGCGCGGGATACCGGCGACCGCCCCGGTGTAGCGGCTCAGCGAGTAGTTGTGGACCGCAGGATTGCCGATGTATGCGGTGACGGCAGCGATCCCGTATGCGGCCACGAGCGGGCGGAGCAGTTCCTCGCACCGGGCGAATGCCTCGTCCCAGCTGACCTCATGCCATTCGTCACCGTCGCGCACCATCGGTACCCGCAGCCGGTCTTCGTCGTGGTGCAGGCTCGCGAGCGAGGCCCCCTTGGGGCACAGATAGCCCTTGCTCCAGACGTCGTCGTGGTCGCCGCGGACCTCCGTCACGCGGTCGCCGCGGGTCTTGATGACCAGGCCGCACATGGCCTCGCAGAGCGGGCAGGTGCGCAGGTGGGTCTGCTCGGGGTCGGACGTGAGCGCGTCGCTCGTCATGGCGGTGACCTCGTTCTGGTTCGACGCCCATGCCAGGAGGCAGGCGTGACCTAGAACACTAGAACGGATGCACCCCGGGACCGCTAGCCGGGCTGCTCCCCCACGGGCGGGAGGTCGCCGCCGTCGCCGTGTTCGGCCTCCGGGACGGTCAGCAGACCGGCGAAGCAGACGATCACGGCAAGGCTCATGATCGTTTCGGCGGCCCTGCGAAGCAGGTTCATGCGATGAGGATTCCCGAGATTTGTGTCAATCACGCAAACTCAGGCTAGGAAAGTCCTGTGCGATCCGAGCGATGATGGCCTGCACGTAGCGGATGGCGCCCGGCATCACCGAGGGGCAGCTCGTGGCGCCGTTCACTATGACCTCCTGGACCGGGCAGAAGTGGGCGCCGTCGGCCTGCCGGACGACGACGGTGGGCGTGCCGTCGGGCCAGTGGCCGGTGCAGGTCTCGCCCTTCTTGCAGGGCAGCGTGTCGGTGTAGTGACCGTGCCATTCGACAGCCGCTGCGGCGTCGGCGAAGCGGACCAGCGGATTGCCGCTGAAGACCGTGGGCAGTCGGCTGAACATGGGTTCCAGCGGGCTGCTGGCCAGACCCTGAGCGGCCTGGCCCCGGGAAATCGGCGTGCTCACGAAGTACACCGGGATCTTGGCGCTGGTGAGGATGGCGATGGCTGTGGCTGAGTCGGCGGCGTACTTGTTGATCAGCGCCTGGCCGCTGTAGGCCACCCCGTTGGCGTCGTGCATGCAGGGAGTGAAGGCGTCCCCGGAAAACTGGATGACGGCGATCTGCGGGTGAAAGCCGTTCGGGTTCGACGGATCGGTCTCGCTGCGCATGTCCGGGAACCAGTCGCACAAGGCTGATCCGCCGAACGTGTGCTGGCGCGGTATGGCATGGCCGGTGAGTCCGAGAAAGTAGCCGAAATAGGGAGCGGCCTGGGCGGTGATGGAATCGCCCCACAGCTCCACGCGAAGCGGAGGCCCCGGCGGCGGCGTCGGGCTGGGTCGCGGCGTCGCGGTGGGCACGGATGCGCTTGGCGAAGACGCCGGGGTGGCGCTTGCCGCCGGCGGGCGGGGGGACGGCGGCGCCGCAGGTGCCGACCTCTGCTTCGCTGCCGGTGTGGCACATCCGACGAGCAGCACCAGGACCACCAGGCTCGCCGCCGCAGCGCCCCGAAGTCGGGCTACAGCGGGCGGCAGGGAGGGCGGATCGGTTCGGATGACCCCGAAAGTACGGGCCGGAGCTGTGACGGCACCGCCTTCGGATGGCGGTGGACGCGTCAGCAGCCGATCAGGCTCCGCACCTCAGGGAGGCTGGCCGGGACGCTTTGAACGTTGTGTCCGGTGATGACCGATCCGTCGCCGCCGCGGCGGACCCACGGCACGACGACCTGGATGGTCTCGTCGTCGTCGGACCACGCCGGAAAGCTGTGCGCCTTCAGATAGGTCACGAGTTGGGTGGTGGTCATTTCCGTCACCTCGGTCGGCAGCTGGGGAGAGGTGCGCCTTCGCGCCTCGCTGACATCCGCGTTAACGGTGCTATTCCCGTCTGGTGACGGCGTTCCCGGCACAAATTTCGGCAAACGTCAAGTCCGGCTTTCGCGGGCGGTGGGGGCGCTAGTACGGGCTGGCGGAGCTGGCATGAATGACCAGACCGGATATGACGAGAATCACGATCTGCGAGCAGCAGATGAGCCACACCTGCGCGAGCAGCTTGGAGTCGAAGTCCAGCCACTGCCACCACGCTCGCCGGCGCACCCTCGCGACCCGGGCGTGCCGCACCTTTTTCCGGGTTGCCGCGGCCGCCGCGTCGTCAGAAAGCCCGACCAGGTGAGTCGGGGCGAGGGTCACCACCGTGCAAGTCCCTTCAAGAGCAGCCTCGTGGGCCTCTCCATTCATCGGCGCGGGATCGAGGTGCTTAACGACCGACTCGGGGGGCGGATATGGGGAATTCACCCGATCGGAAGGTTCCGTCGGCCGCGTCATCGGGCACACCAGAGCGCGCGAGCCACGCCGCGCCAGGGGAAAGCCGGAGATGCGGCGAAATGTACTTCATGTGCGGGATTGACCTGCGGCCGGATTGTGTGTGTGATGCAGAGTGAAAGGGTAGTTACGTTCAGCAACTACGGCGGACTGCGACTGCATCGAGCGCAGATCTGAGGTTCATCAGCACTTGGAGGCTTACGTCTGACGGCGGGCGCGCCGGACCCCTGATCGACGGCTCGCTCGGAAACTAGGCACGGCATGGCCAGGCGGTATCGCGCCTGGTGTCGGGGCAGCTGAAAGTCTGGAGTCCAGTGGGCGAACCGAACGCGCAGCCGCTCAGCGGCCAATTGAGCCGGATCATGGAACTGGCGCGCCACCAGCTGGAGATGGACGTCGTCGCGATCTCCGAATTCGCCGCCGAACGCCAAGTGTTCCGCGCATTGCTGGGGGACGCCGAGTCGTTTGGAATGCGCAGTGGCGGGGGTCCGCTGCTCGGCGAGGCCTACTGCAAACGCATGTCGCGGGGCCTGCTTCCGAATGACGTTTCTGACACCGCCGCCGACCCGCGCACCGCGGGACTCCCTTTCACGGCTTCCGCCGGCATCGGCGCTTACCTCGGGGTACCGGTGTGTCTGTCCGACGGCAGCCTGTTCGGTAGCTTCGCCTGCTTTCATCACGAGCCGCACGAGCTCGGCGAACGCGACGTGCGCTTCATGCGCCTGCTCGGTGATCTCATCACCGCAGAAATCGAAGCGCTTCGGGAACGGGACGAGTCGCGGGTACGCATCGCTCGGCTCATCGAATCCGCGACACTCGACATCGCGCTTCAGCCGGTCTTCGACGTTCACGACGGCCGCTTCCTCGGAGCCGAGGCGCTCGCCCGCTTCCCCGCAGCATTCGGCTCGACCGAGTCCGTCTTCCAGTCTGCAGCCGCTGTCGGGCTGAGTGTGCCGCTGGAGCGGCTAGCGCTCGGTTCGGCCATCACGGTCGTGGACTCCATGCACCCGGACCAGTTCCTCGCCGTGAACCTGACACCACAAGTCGCCTTCGAACTGGCCGCCACGGGCGAAAAACGACCCGATCTGCTCAGCCGGCTCGTTCTCGAAATCACCGAACACGCCGCCATTCCCAGCTATGCGGATCTGCGCCGTGCGCTGCTTCCCAGCCGGGAACTCGGCTTGCGGCTCGCCATCGACGATGCCGGCGCCGGCTACGCCTCGCTCAAACACGTGGTCGAACTCGAGCCGGACATCATCAAAATCGACCGCTCCATCATCGAAGGTGTATCCCGCGATCGGGCCAGGCGCAGTGCTGTCAGTGCTTTCGTCCTGCTGGCCTTGGACATCGGTGCGTACGTCATCGCCGAAGGTGTCGAGCGCGAAGACGACCTCGAGGCCGTCCGGGACCTGGGCGTCGACGCTGCCCAGGGCTACCTGCTTGCCAAGCCCACCAAGGATCGCAGGGCGCTGGCGCGCTGGCAGAAGTATGGCCAGCCGCGGCCGGCCGTGGTGCCCTCCCCCACCGGCGACAAGGGTTTGGCAGTCTCTGCCTGACGCCGCGGAAGCTCGCACTCCGGCGCCGACTAACGTCCGACTCATGAACGCCGACCTGCATTTCTACTTCGATCCCATCTGCCCCTTCGCTTGGATGACGAGTAAGTGGGTGCGACTGGTCGCCGAGCAGCGTGACTACACCGTCGACTGGCGGTTCATCTGCCTGCGCGTGGTGAACGAGAACGTCGACTACGACACCCAATTCCCACCCGAATACAGGGCGTTTCACCTGTCCGGGATGAAGCTGCTCCGGGTCGCCGCCGCTGTGCGGGAAGAGCACGGCGGGTCGGCGGTGGGAGACTTCTACACCGCGTTGGGGCGTGAAATGTGGGACTCGAGCAGGCGATGGGCGGATCCGGCCAGCCTCGATCTGGTGGAGCCGCTGTTGCAGCAAATCGGCTTACCGCCGGCGCTCAGCAAAGCGCTCGAAGACGATGCCTTCGACGAGATTCTTCGCGCCGAAACGAATGAGGCACTTGCCCTTACCGGAAAGGACGTCGGAACCCCCATCTTGCATTTCCAGCCTCCGGATGGAACCGCGTTCTTCGGCCCGGTCATCAGCCGGCTCCCGGGCCGCGAGGAAGCCCTCGAGCTGTGGGATCACGTCGTTGGTCTCACCGCCTTTGCTGGATTCTCGGAGTTGAAGCGCAGCCTTCGTGAGCTCCCCCAACTTCGCTCTCTCGGGGTCGACGAGGACGAAATCGGGGTCCAGGAAGACTGGCACGGCGGGAGCAGAAGACTGAAGAAGTAGTCAGTTTGCTCATTGAGGGTTACCGTTCGGTTCGGCTGTGTAGCGTCTCGCTGGTCAAACAGAGCCCGGCGACTGACCTAGAGGACTGGGCATGACCGGTCGCGGGGACGTGTCAGATGTACCCGTGCTGGCATCGCTCAGCGGCCATGCTGACGAAAACGCCGTCGAGGTTGCCCTGCTGGACTTCAGCGGGGTCATCGTTCACACGAACCCCGCGTGGGACGACTTCTGCCGCGACAACATGGGCGATCCCGCCCTGGCCGGGGTAGGCGTCTCCTATCTGGAGGCCTGTGACGCGGCGGCGGACGAGCCGGGAGCTGCCGCAGTGGCCAAGGCGATCCGCATCGCGTTGCTGGGCGGTCTTCCGGCCCCGCTGTCGATGCTCGTACCCTGCGACTCGCCCGCTGTGCCTCGTGTGTTCGACACGCTCGTGTCCTCGCGCCTCGATGACTCCGGCACCTGTGTCGGTGCTACGGTCACGCTGTCGCGCGTCCTGGGAGATGGCCGCGAGATCCAGGGCTTTCCGCGCTCATCCACGGGCTCGTCGCGCCAGGCATGGGCCCCCGATCTGATGCCTGCACTTCTGCGCGTCGCGGAGGTCGTCGCCGATGAGGAGACCCTGCAGCAGACCCTTCGCCGGCTGGCCGAAGCGGCCCGCGCGCTGCTGAACGTCTCCTACGCGGCGGTTGGCATCAGTGGGCCTGCCGGAAGGCTCGACGAGTTCGCCCATGCCGGCATCGACCCGCAAACTCTGCAGGGCCTCAGCTCGCCCTCGGCCGTCGTGCAGTGGTTCCGCCAGCGGCCGCACTTCCTCAGCCGCGATGTGATGCTCACCGGTCGGAAGTTGGCGACCCTTTACGTCGCCGACGGGATCTCGGCCAGGATCTCCCCGGATATCGGGCGGCTGGCTGATGGGTTCGTGGAGGCCGTCGGCACGGCGATCGAGAACGCCCGGCTCCACCAGGTGGCGCAGCGGGGTCATCGCTGGGCCGAAGCTGCCGCCGAGCTCACGCAAGAACTGGTCTCGCGCGGCGATCGCGCACCGTTGGACGTTGTGCTCGCACGAGCGGCAGCAGCCGCCGAGGCCGACCTCGCGGTCATCATGGTGCAGGGCGACGAGCACACCATCCGGCTGCAGGGCATCGTGGGCGGTCGCCCGGAGATCGTCCCGGGGAGGGTCTTCAGCCGAAAGGGAAGTGCCGCTGCGGAAGTCATCCGCACCGGCAAGCCGCTGCTGCTCGAACGCCCTCCGCCGCAGATCGACGAGGTGAGCGGGCGGCCGATGGGTCCGGTCGCCGTCGTCCCGCTGACGTCCGGGCGCACGGTACTGGGCGGCCTCGTGGTCAGCCGATTCGAGGAGAGGCCGGCCTTCACCCCCACGGACGTCGACGCCCTCTCGCGGTTCAGCAATTACGCCGGCATCGCCCTCGAACTCGATCAGGCCATTGCCGACCGCCAGCAGCTGCGTTTGCACGACGATCGAACCCGGATCGCCGTCGATCTGCATGAGGGGGTCGTGCGGCAGCTGTTCGCCGTGGGGATGGGCCTGGAGAGCCTCATCGGGTCACTGCCGGACAGCCAGCTGCGTCACCGGGTGTCCGATTACGTGACGGCCATAGACGAAACGATCCGTGGCATCCGAGAGGCGATCTACCGGATGGCCGACGACTGACGGTTCAGCCGTCGCGCAGTTCGGCCTTGAGGATCTTGCCGGTCGGGGTCTTCGGGAGCGCGTCCAGGAAGCGCACCTCGCGCGGGTACTTGTAGGCCGCGAGGCGCTCCTTCGCGTAGCCGATGACGTCCTGCTCGCTCAGACTCGCCCCCTCCCGAGGGACCACCACTGCGATGACCTCCTCGCCGAGGCGATCGTCCGGCCTGCCGATGACCGCCGCTTCGACGATGTCGGGATGTTCGAAGAGCACCTCTTCGATCTCGCGTGGGTAGACGTTGTAGCCGCCGCGGATGACGAGATCCTTGCTCCGGTCGACGATGAAGAAGAAGCCGTCCTCGTCGACGTAGCCGAGATCGCCGGTGTGAAACCACCCGTTGCGGAAAGCGTCAGCGGTCTCCTCCTCGCGGCCCAAGTAGCCCTTCATGACATTGTGGCCGCGGATCACGATCTCGCCGACGTGCTCCTTGCCCGCGGGGAGGGGCCGGTCCTCCAGGTCGTGGATGCGCATCTGCACGCCCCAGATCGGCTTTCCGACCGAGTATTGCCGCCGCTCCTCGGCGCTGACATTGAACGACGCGGTGCTGGCCGTCTCGGAAAGCCCGTACCCCTCGAGTACGACGATGCCGAACTTGTCCTCGAACGCGCGCATCACCTCGGCCGGCAACGACGCGCCACCCGAGACGGCGATCCGCAGCCGTGAGAGGTCCCGGTCATCGGTGTCCAGCGCGGTGAGGGCCTGCAGCATCGTCGGCACTCCCCCGATGACGCTGACGCCGTCAGCCGCGATCGCATCCAGCACGGCCTTCGGCTCGAACCGCGGCACGATGGACAGGCATCCGCCGAACAGCACGGTCACGTTGACGATCGACGACAGGCCGAACACGTGGAAGAACGGCAGCACGGCCAGGGTGACGTCATCGCTCCTGGCGCCGAAGAGCCGGCCCGCGACCGAGCAGTTCATGTACAGCTGGAAGTGCGTCAGCATCGCGCCCTTGGGGCGGCCGGTGGTGCCGCTGGTGTAGATCAGGACGGCCGTATCGTCAGCATTCGTCGGATGAATGCCACCGGCGGGATCAGCGTCCGCCTCATCAACGCGACCCATGAGCGCGTCGAACGGTTGCGCGGCTTCCGGGAGCGGCCCGTCACCGAAACGCACGACGTACAGCGGGACGTCGACTTCCCGGGCCGCCTTGTGAGCGTCTTCCACAAAGAGCTCGAACGTCACCAGCAGTCGCGCTTTCGCATCGCTGAGGTGATAGCTGATCTCGGGTGCCTTGAGCAACGGGTTCAGCGGCAGCATGGTCATGCCGGCTTTGAGGATGCCGAAATAGGCGACGAGGAACTGCGGCACGTTGGGCACGTGAACAGCCACCACGTCGCCCGGCACCAGTCCGGCGGTGGTCAGGCCGGCGGCGAACTGACCCGATTGGGTATCCAGCTCGGCGTAGGTCGTGGTGGTGCCCATGAACTTCGCGACCGGCGATTCCGGCGCCGCCAGAGCTGATTCCCGCAGGATGGTCGCCAGGTTGAAACTCATTGAGGACTCCTACCCCGGATCCGCCTCGTGCGTGCCTACGCGGGACGGTATGTCACCGGAGCGCGCTCGTGCACGGCCGCTCATGCCCCCGGGGGCCGGGTCGGGTGGGGCCAGGTCCGGGTGGGGGTGGCGCTGGGATCGGCTCGGGGCGGGTCGGCGTCCCCGCTGCCACCACCACAAGGTGCTATAACCCCCGCATTCGGTGGCACCCGATCGCAGCCCGCTGTGGAAAACCGCAAAGAGCGGCGAAACGTTCGGCAGCCTGGCAGTCGTGTCGTATTCCCTGCCCGAACTCGCAGAGCGCCAGTCTCATATAGCGCGCCGCGACCAGCTACGTGCAGCAGGACTCACGCCCGACCAGCTCCGCGCGCTTGTCGACGGCGGTCGTTGGGCGTCGCTCGGTCCGGTCGTCGTGGCGATGCACAATGGGCCGCTGGATCGCAGGCAACAGATGTGGGCCGCCGTCCTCGGGTCGGGCAAAGGTGCGTGCCTGTCAGGGCTTACGGCGCTCGAGGCCTGGGGTTTGCGCAATTGGGCGGATCCGCGGCTTCACGTCCTGATCCCACGCGCGAGTGGGGTGGCACAGCTGCCCCGGGTTTGCCGGGTCGTTCATGAGACTCGGCGTCCACCGCAGGATTGTCGGACGGCGAAGGGCTGCCCGTCGCTCGCCACCGTGGAGCGCGCAGCCATCGAGGCCGCCTCCTGGCAGCGCAGCACGCGCTCGTGCTGCGGCCTGCTTGCGGCGGTCTCGCAGCAGAGGTTGACGACTGCCACCCGCCTGATGACGGCGCTCGAAAGCGCCTGCCCCATCCGTCACCGCCGCGCGATGCGCCTGACGCTCGCCGACATCGAAGGTGGAGCACAGGCACTGTCGGAGATCGACTACGGCCGCATGTGCCGCAAGAGCAAGGTGGGCACCGTCGTGCGGCAGGTCGTTCGTTACGACGGCGACGGCCGGCGTCGCTACCTCGATGGAGAGATCGTCGGCCCGAACGGCAAGCGGCGGGCGTTCGAGATCGACGGTGCGCTGCACATGCTCGCTCACAACCACTGGAAAGATCTCAAGCGTCAGAACGAACTCCTTATCGCCGGCAGCTTCCCGCTGAGATTCTCGACGTACGCAATGCGCTTCGAGCAGTCGATCGTCATCGATCAGACGCGCCGCGCGCTCGCCGACTGACGCTGCCACCACCTCGGGGTGCTAGAGCACCCGCATCTGGTGGCGCCCACGCATGGGGTCACCGGCGCCGCCCCCCGACCACCCGGAGGACGTGACGGCCCACAGCGACGAGACGGCTAGCCGAACCAGCCGTAGATGTCGATGAGGATCGTCGTGTTGCCGTTGTAGCTGTAGAGGTTGAAGGTACCGGCCGATCCGAGGGTGGCGATGCACAGGTTTTGTACGCCCGCGGCCTTGACGAAGTTGAGGTCGCTGGCGAGTGGGCGGGTCGCTGTCGGGTACGCGGTCAGGTAGCCGCCGGTGGTCCCGCCTAATACGTGCAAGTTGCCGACGACGGCGGTCGCGTGAATCGGGGTTGATTGCGTCGGTATCCCGTCGACCCCGGCGATTTTGACTGCCCGCGTCGCGCCGCGGACCCACAGGCTGCCACCGGTTTGCGCCGCGGTGAGCCGCCGCGAGACCTTCAGCGGTACAAAGGTCGCGCCCAATGCCGGCGATGTCCCGGTGGTGAACCAGCCCGCGATGTCGACAACGACGTCCGTGGTGGCGAAGGCGCTGTTGTAGAGATCGACCTTGCCGTCGCCACCCACACCGACGATGACGCGTCCGGCGCGGGTCTCGCCCCGCTGGAACTGGGTCGTTGACACCATGGGCCTGTCTCCACCGCCGGGATACAACACCAGGTAGGCGGCGCTACTCGGGTTCACGGAGGTCACGTTCAGCATGACGGCGGTGACGCCGGTCTTCGGGATGGTCCCGACCCCCGCGACTTTGATGGGCACCATCGTGTCGCGCACCATGCGGCCCGTCTGCCGAGTGTCGAGCAGCCGGAACGGGGTGATGGCGTTGTAGCGTCCCTGGCCGTCCATCGACGAGGTCTGCTGCCCGAACCACGCCGCGACGTCGGCGATCAGATCGAGCGCCCCGTTGGAGCGGTTGTAGATCGTGATGCGCCCATCAGCGCTGGCATCGGTGATGACGAGGCCCGCGGTGTTCGCTCCCTTGGGGAAGTCGATATTTCCCGTGGACGGGACCGTGCCGCCCTTCGGGTAGACGGTGACCGCGCCGCTTGCGGCGGGGAGCACGACCGTGATGTTGACCGAGACCCCGAGGACGCCAGAGGCGGGGATGCCGCCCTCGCCGGTGATCTGCAGGTCCATCGACCTGCCCGCGGCGACCTTCGTGCCGGGCGTGAAGACGGCTGATCTGCCGGGCCGGGTGTCGAGCAGTCGGACTGGGGCGATGGCGTTCAGGCTTCCGCCCGGCGGCATCACGGTGATCTGCTGGCCTTGGGTATCGCTGGAGGTGTCGTAGGTGCTGTCACCGGCATAGCTCGCCGAGATGGTGTGGGATCCGAGTGCAAGCTTCGGGGTCGAGATCGCGATGCCGCCGCTCAGTGGCGCGGCGCCGACGGCGACGCCGTTGTCCGAGAACGTCACGGTGCCCGTCGCCGGGCTGGGTACAACCGTTGCGGTGAGCTGGACCGGGGCCGAGCCCGCGTCGGTCTCGACACTCGAGGCATGGACCGTGGTCGTGGTCGGTGTCAGGACGCTGCCCTGCTGGACGGTGAACGGCTGGCTGGCCGTGGCCGCGACATCCGACCAGTCCTGGCCGTCGGATGAGGTGAGCAACGACGTCCCCGAAGACGACGCCTACGCCTGCCGCTGCCACCCCTGCTGCAGCGGCCAAGACGTCGGCTGCCCCGGCGCCTCACGTGAACCTGGTGAAGGTCACCGCCACCGACGTCAAGCTGACACTGAGCTCGACGGCGCTCCATGCAGGCAATTACACCTTCCGGCTGACCAACTCCGGCAAGACCAAGCACGCCTTGGCGATCGTGGGTCCCGGACTGACCAACAAGCCCACCGGGGCCACGCTGACCCCGGGTCAGACCACCGACCTGATCGTGCCGCTCAAGCAGGGCAGCTACGAACTCTGGTCGCCCGTCGGAACGGACAAGGCACAGGGCCTGGACGTGCACGTCACCGTCAGCTGACATCGCCTGGCTACTGCCCGGGACGCGATCGGCGTCCCGGGCAGTGCTATGTGCGCTTAGGCTTGACGTCGTGCACCCGACGCTTCTCACGCCAACTCCCGCAGCGCCCTCATGCCTCAGCTGAAGGAACCGCGCCACCCGCGAGCCCGGGTCGGTGAGCAGCGCAGCCCGGGCGAGGTGCGGCCGGTCACCACGCGCACGATCGTGGGCCTGGGCGTCGGTATCGTCGTGCTGGCAGCGCTTGCGATCGGCGCGGTGCTCTGGGCCAGCGCGGGCACCCCCAAGCGGATCACCTCGACGGACAACCTGCCGCAGGGCGGGGTCACGACGTACGTCGCGTCGTACGAGGAGACGGTCCAGACCACCAAGCGCGCGGTGGTCTCGGCCACGCTCAGCCTGCAGTGTTCGGCCACGTGCACGCAGGGCGATTACACCGGCTATGCGGGGAACTTCTCGCTGAAGGTGAATGGTTCGCGCCTGCTCGGCACCGACCACGGCTCCTGCGAGACCGAATCCCTTGTATTGCAGGCAGATTTGTCGCTCGCAGTGCCGGCGCAGCTCCCCCAGACCCTGACCGGCACCCTCACGCGCACCGCCACCTGCTCCGGTACCGACGCCGGGCCGTCCGCTACCTTGCAGCTGCGCCGCACCCGCTGAGCCGCACGGCCCCAGCGGGTCAGCCCTCGCGCCGCGGGTTTCCCTGCTGCGCCGACTTGCGGAACGCTGCGGCACGGCGATCACCGAAGACGCCACCGTCGGTCTCCCACCAGGGCCGCTGCAGATCAGCTTCGGCATCAGCCGCAGCGGTGATCTGCTCCTGCTGGTCGAGATGCCGGTCGATGGCGATCGCCTCACGCTCGTCGGTACGGATCCAGCGCAGCACCAGCAGGGCAAGCACCGGCAGATCGATCGTTTCCGCCAGGAACCAGACGATGGCCCCGCCCAGCTGCTGATCGTGCAGCCGAGACGGTCCCCAGGTGCGATGAATCGACAGGTAGTGCGCCGGGGCCAGCAACGACGAGCGCAGCCGGATCGCGATCCCGGGCACGGCGTCGGCCAGCAGCTCGAAGAAGCCGAAGAGGATCCCGGCCGCGAGCGACATCGAGCTCGACTGCACGCCCTCGTCGGCCAGCGGCAACGCCAGAGCCAGCCCGGCGAGCAGCAGCACCAGATGCAGCAACTCGTAGACGGCGTAGTGCTCGAGCGACGCCGGAAAGATCGCGGTGAAGAAGACCAGCATCGTCAGCACCGGCAGCAGCAACGCTCCGAACGCCGGGTTGGACAGGAAGCTCATCGCCGGCGCATCGGCTATGCGGGCGAGCACCGGACGGCGGCCACTCTCGGCCAGCTCTCGCGACAGCGTGACGGGCCTGCCGAACATCACGAAAGCCGGCGCCAGGACCAGCAGCATCATGATCTGCACCGTGTAGACCCAGAACAGCGTGTGCGCGAACGCACCCACCCACCACACGGTCACCGCGGCAATGCTCAGCAGCCCAAGGCCGAACGAAAGCATCCGGTGGATCGGCCATGAACGGCCGCGGCTGCGCACCACGAGGACGCCCCGGGCGTACCAGATCCCGGCGACGAGGACGACCGCGACGGCCACCGGATCGAACGTCCAGGACGTCCACGCCGATGCTGCGGTCAGCACCAGCCGACCCTACGGCCCGTGCCTGGCAAGAGCACGAATTTGATACAAGATGAACATGCGAGGGCCGAGCGTGGGCAGATCCGGTGGCTGACGACACCTGGCGGGCAGCCGAGCAGCGGACGGTGACCCAGCTGCTGCTGGCGCGACTCGACTCCGACCCCGACTCGGAATATCTCGACGTCTGCGGCACCAAACTCACCGCCCGCGAGGTCGCGCAGACCGGCGCCCGGCTGGCTGCCACGCTGCAGGAGCTGGGCGTTCAGCCCGGTGACCGGGTCGCCACCCTCGTGGAGAACTCCCCCGAGATGCTGCTCGCCTGGTTCGCGACGATCTGGCTCGGTGCCGTCTCGGTTCCCGTCAACACCGCCTACAAGGGCGAATACCTGCGCCACCAGCTGAACGATTGCGGCGCCCGGGTCCTCATCGTCGGCGACGAATTCGCCGACCGGGTACGAGCGATCAGCAGCCAGCTGCCCCATCTGGAGCATGTGATCTGCGTCGGTGAGTCCCCGGCGCTGCCCGATGTGACGACGCACGGCTGGGACGAGGCGCTCCAAGCCGCCCAGATCGAGCCGTACGACGTGCGGCCTGCGGCCCTGGCGACCTTCGTCTACACCGGCGGGACCACCGGACTGTCCAAAGGCTGCATGCTGACGCAGAACTACCACGTCGCCCTGGCCGAGCAGATCGGCTACTGCTGGGAACGCCGCGCCGACGACGTGATCTGGACCCCGCTGCCGCTGTTCCACTTCAACGCGCTGGTGACGGCGGTGGTCGGCACCCTGGTGTACGGCGGCCGCGGCGCGATCTACCGCCGCTTCTCGGTCTCGAACTTCTGGCCCGAAATGAACCGCACCGGCGCCACGGTGACGTCGACGCTCGGCAGCATGGCCTACCTGCTCGCCCACGACATCGAGCGCCCGGAGATGCCCAACTCGGGCAGCCCGCTGGCCAACACGAGCCTGCGCCTGATGGGGGCAGCGCCGCTGCCGCCCGAGGTCGACGACGTCATCAAGAGCCGCTTCTCGATCGACACGTTCAGCGGCGCGTACGGCGTCACCGAGGCCAGCCTGGTCTCCTGGCAGCCGCCGGGAGTGCCCAACCGGCCCCGCGGCGCCGGAGTGATCAATTCCGAGTACTTCGACGTCCGCATCTTCGACGACGAGGATGCCGAACTCCCCCGCGGCACCCAGGGCGAGATCGTCGTGCGGCCCCGCAGGCCGCACGTGATGTTCGAGGGTTACTGGGGGCGCCCCGAGGTGACGGTCGAGACCAGCCGCAACTGGTGGTACCACACCGGCGACATCGGGATCATCGATGCAGACGACTATCTGTACTTCGTCGATCGGAAGGCCGACTACCTGCGCCGCCGCGGCGAGAACATCGCCAGCTACGAGGTCGAGCGAATCCTCATGGGCCACGGTGCGCTGGCGGACGTCGCCGTGCATGCGGTGCTCAGTGACGTCACCGAGGACGACCTCAAGGTGACAGCCACCCTCAAGCAGGGTGCGACACTCACCGAAGCCGAGCTCTTCCTGTGGTGCGTCGATCAGCTCCCGTATTTCGCCCTCCCCCGCTACATCGAATTCCGCGAGGATCTGCCGCGCAGCCCGGTCGGTCGCGTCCTCAAGCGTGAGCTGCGCGAAGAGGGCGTGACGCCGGCGACCTGGGACCTGGAAACGTCGGGCATAACGTACGAGAAGAAATGAGCGACCACATCGACGGTTCTCCTGCCGACCTGATCTCACAGCTTGGCCTGGTGCCGCATCCCGAGGGCGGCCGGTACGCCGAGACCTGGCGGGACGAGCACGCCAGCGCCATCTACTACCTGCTGAGTGCCGGGGAAGAGTCCGCGTGGCACCGGGTCGTGGGACGCAGCGAGATCTGGCATCACTACGCCGGCGCCCCGCTTCAGCTCCAGGTCAGCGAGGACGGCGAGGAGCTGCAGACCCACGTCTTGGGCAGCGACCTGCAAGCAGGCGAGCGCCCGCAGGCAGTGGTACGCGCAGGCAGCTGGCAGTCCGCGCGGCCGCTGGGCGAGTGGACGCTCGTCGGCTGCACCGTCTCACCGCCGTTCACCTTCGAGACGTTCGAGCTCGCTCCCGCGGGGTGGGCGCCCGGGAAGTTCGGGCCGCTGGTCTCCGCGGGCTGGCTTGCCGAGCATCGCGATGAGGTCGCGCTGATCGACGTGCGCTGGTACCCGGACGGGCGTTCGGGCCGCGAGTCCTACGACGCGGGCCACATCCCGGGTGCGATCTGGATCGATCTCGACGCAGCGCTGGCCGACCCACCGTCGGCTGCCCAGGGGCGCCACCCCCTGCCGGACCCGGAGCGTTTCGCGGCAGGGCTGGGAAGAGCCGGCATCGGGGACGAGACCCGCGTGGTCGCGTACGACGACAGCGGCGGCATGGCGGCCGGCCGGCTGGTGTGGCTGCTGCGCTCTCTCGGGCACCCGGCGGCCCTGCTCGACGGCGGCCTTTCGGCCTGGACCGGACCGCTCGACACCTCGGCCGCCCAGGTCCAGCCTGCGGAATTCGCGCCCAGGCCCTGGCCGGCGGAACGCCTCGCGACGCTCGAGGAGATCCCCACAATCCCCACCGTGGCGCTGCTCATCGACGCCCGTGCCCCCGAGCGTTTCCGCGGCGAGGTCGAACCGCTCGACCCGCGCGCGGGTCACATCCCCGGCGCCGTGAATGCTCCCTGGCCGGCGAACCTGGACGAGAGCGGGCGATACCGTCCCGCTGCCGCGCTAGGCGAGACGTTCGAGGCGCTCGGGGCGCGCGCCGGCCAGGACGTCGTCGTCTACTGCGGGTCTGGCGTGACGGCCTGCCAGACGCTGCTTGCGCTCGAAGCGGCCGGAATCGGCAACGCCCGGCTCTATCCGGGCTCCTGGTCGCAGTGGTGCGCCGACCCCGACCGCCCGGCTGCTGTCGGCGATGTGTAGGCCGCTAGGTTGCCGCTCATGAGTCTGACCGTCGAAGAACTGCTCGCCCGCGAAGAGATCACCGACGTCATCAAGCGGCTCGCCCGCGGGACCGACCGGCTGGACGAGGAGGCGATGGCCTCCTGCTACCACCCGGACGGTTTCGATGACCACAATTCCTTCCGCGGCTCGGGCACGGAATTCGCCACATGGGTGTGTGAGGTGCTGCCGCACTTCGCGGCGACGATGCACTTCATCGGGCCGCCGAACATCCGGATCGACGGGGATACCGCTCACTGCGACACCTACTGCGAGGCGCACCACGTCGGCGGCGACACCGACATGATCCTGGGGCTGCGCTACGTCGACCGGTTCGAGCGTCGCGACGGGCAATGGCTCATCGCCAAGCGCGTGTGCGCGTTCGACTGGACCTATACGATCCCCTACGACCCTGCCAAGAAGTTCGTGTTCGGTGACGATTTCACGGTCGGCCATCGCGATCGCACCGACATCACCTACTCCGGCGTCTGACCGCCCCGCACGATTTCGGCCGCGAGATTCGCGGTTCGCTTAACCATTAGCGCGTCTTTCCGGCGTGTAGTGGACTGCTGTAGGCGATGTCCGCCTCATCCCCGGAAAGTGAGCGCATGCCTGAAGCCACCCACGACGTCATCGTCGCCACGGAGCTGAAGAAGAGTTTCAAATCCCGGCGCGGCCCCGTCGACGCGGTGCGCGGCGTCAGCATCACCGTTCAGCGCGGCGAGATCTTCGGCTTCCTCGGCCCGAACGGCGCCGGCAAGACCACCACCCTGCGCATGCTCACCACGCTGCTGCCGATCGACTCGGGAACGGCGAGCGTCGCCGGATACGACGTGGCCCGCGAGCCGCAGCAGGTGCGGGCGCACGCCGGGTTCGTCAGCCAGCTCGGCGGTACCGATCCGCTGGCGACCGGCCGGGAGAACCTGCTGCTGCAGGGCCGCCTTTACGGGCGGGACAAGCAGGATGTCCTCGCGCGGAGCGAGGAACTCATGGACGTGCTCGACCTGCGCGAGTTCGCCGACCGCAAGGTGCAGACCTACTCCGGTGGCCAGATCCGGCGGCTCGACATCGCCCTCGGGATGGTGCACGACCCGCAGGTGCTTTTCCTCGACGAGCCCACCACGGGTCTGGACCCGCAGAACCGGGCGAACCTCTGGGAGCACATCCGCCGGCTGCGCGAGCGCGGCACGACCGTCTTCCTCACCACGCACTATCTCGAAGAGGCCGACGCCCTCTGCGACCGCTTGGTGATCATGGACCACGGCGAGGTCGTCATCGGCGGGACCCCGCGCGAGCTCAAGCAGAAGGTGGCCGGTGACGCCGTCGTCATCATCCCGCGCGACCACGACCCGGAGAAAGTTGCCGAGCTCGCTCGCCGGGAGCCCTATGTCCGCGAGAGTTCGATCGAGGAGGGCAACACCGTGCGGATGTACGTCGAAGACGGCCCGGCGGCATTGCCGCAGCTGCTGCGCCTGCTGGACGGAGCCGGGATCGGGATCGCGACGATGAGCCTGTCGGAACCGACGCTCGATGACGTCTTCCTGCGCCAGACCGGGCGCTCACTGCGCGAGGAACCGGGTGCCTGATGGCGATGAACGTTGCGATGACTGCCAACATCTCGAAGACCGCCACGGACATCGGGCTGCTCACCCAGCGCCGGGTCGTGCAGACGTTCCGCAACCCGCTGTGGCTGATCGTCAGCTTCATGACCCCGGTGCTCTACCTCGCGCTCTTCACGCCGTTGCTGAAGGGCTTCTCCCCGGGCCACCCCTCGAACGGGCAGGTGCTGGGCTCGTTCCTGCCGGGCATCCTCGCGTTCCTGGCCTTCATCAATGGCAGCTCCATGGGCTTCGGCACCATCTTCGAGCTGCAGAGCGGGCTCATCGAACGCCTTCGCGTGACCCCGGCGAGCCGGCTGGCGATCCTGCTCGGCCCGATCCTCGCCGGCCTCATCGGCATGTTCATCTTCGACATCATCGTGCTGGTGATCGGGTGGGCCTTCGGCTTCCACATCCACTGGGGCGGTCTGCTGGTGCTGGCCGTCCTGCTGTCGATCCTGATGATCATGTTTGCGGCGTTCTCGATCGCCGTGGCCCTGCTCGCCAAGGAGATCAGCAGCTTCGCCGCCCTCATCAACGGGATCAACCTGCCGGTCCTGCTGCTCGCCGGCGTGTTGCTCCCCATCGGTTTCGGCCCGACCTGGCTGCGCGTGCTCGCCCATCTGAACCCGCTGTACTACCTGACCGAAAGCGCCCGCGCCCTCGGCGCCGGCCACATCGGCAACCACCAGGTCGGGCTCGCCTTCGCCGTGCTGGTGCCGCTGTGCATCCTCACGCTGGTGTGGGCCACCCGCGTCTTCCGCAAGGCCGTCGCCTGATCAGCGGTGCCGGATCCCACCACGGTCCGCGTACGCGCGCTGTGACCGGGGGCCACGCCATCTGGCTCGTTCGGTAGCCCGCGCCCTCGAACACGGGTCATCAAGGATTCCTCCGCGGAAGAATCAGGCCTTCGGGGTCGTCTCGGCGAGAGGCAGCAATGGGGCCCCTAGCCGCCTCATCGTGCCGCCGTGTTCAGCCGGCTCTGAGTACGGCTAACAAGCCGGATACATGGGTCCAATGAGTTGCCCGGGGATACGCGAGGGCACCCGGTTGGTCCGTTCAGCCGTTAAGAAACGGGATGTTTCAGTCGAGAAGCTTTCAATGAGCGCGCAGCCCACGGTGTTGTCGCGAGTGCCACCCGCGCCGAAACGCGGTGGCAGTCGGGTGGTTCCGTTGGCGTTGGCGTCGACCTGCCTGCCCATCTCGATCGTGGCGGCGGGGGCTCTCGCGTGCCTTCTGGTCAGGCCGTCCTTGTACGACCGGTACGGAGTCGGTCACGGGGGTTGGCGAACCGATCTGACAGCCGGCGCCCTCGCCTTGGTCATCCTCGTCGTCTTCGTTGTGTCTGGTCGGGCTTGGTGGCGGGCTCGTCGAGATCTGGACCGGCGGGACAACGGGATGCGGATAGTCGGGGTCATCCTGCTGATGGCGGGAGTGTGGCTGGGCTCTTTCACCTATCCGCTGATGCGTGCGGGCTTGGCTGTGGCCAGCGGGTCGTCGTCCCGGTCTTTGTCGGCGGCCGAGGTCCGTGACGCTGTTGCGCAGTTGGATGCACAGGTTCATGCGCCCGCCGGCTACCGGCGAGGTGGGTGGGTGTGCACGTCCGGCTACGTCTGCTGGACATCTCCGAAGGTGGCCTTCCTTACCGATTCCGGCTACCGCGCGCTCGCCCAGGAGTTCGGCGTGAGCCTTCGCTCTGCACACTGCGACCCGCCGCCGCTCGTTTCCAGCAATGGGCGCGGCATCCAGTCCTGCCTGGGGCAAGGCACGGACGCTCGATACGCGGAAATCGTGCTTCTCGAGGTTCGGCGCGGCGCACCCAGCGAGGCGAGTACCGGCACGGAGATCTCGGTGGCGCCGCTACGCCTGCTGGGCTAAAAGCGGCGGGGGACGCTTACCCAGCCGTCATCGGGCTGATGTTGTGAATCGGCGCCGTTGCGGTCTTGTGGCTGGGGCGCTGTGGCCGGGGCGAGTCGGCCGGGCCGGGCGGCGCCTGCGGGCGGCGGTTTGGCGGGCTGCCAGGGCGTCGCGGTAGGCGGCCAGCTCGGCCCAGCCCCGGTCGGTGCTGCCGCCGCGTCCGGAGAGCCCGGTGGTGGCTGCGACGATTGCGGCATCGAGGTCGCCTGCAGCCAGCAGCCGGCGCGCCTGGAGGTGGATGAGCCGGGGTTCGATGAGGCCGAGCCGGTCGGCGAGATCGGCGAGCGCGTAGGCGTCGTCGGGGCGCGTTTCGATGAGCATGCTGGCGGCAAGCCAGGCGGCGTGTCCGGCGACTTCGGGTCTGGTGCCGGCGTGTTGGACGAGCCGGCCGTTCGGGCCGACCCAGAGGGCAGCGGTGCGCGGGTTGAGGTTGCGCTGGGCGCCGGTGAGCGCGATGGCGACGGTGTGCTGCCAGACGTCGGCTGGGCATGCCCGGTCGGCTCGGCAGTCGGCGCAGGCGTCGAACGGGCTACTATCGCCGGTTCCTGCGCACCGGGTGGTCTTGCTGAGGGTCGTGGCCCACCGGTCGTAGAAGGCGGCCGCGTCGGCCGCGCGCAGGTACCGGGCGGCGACGGTCATCGCTGCGCTGAGCGTGGCGTTGGCGTCCACTGTCCGTCCGGCGTTGATGTGGCTGGTGAGGTCGTCGAGCAGTGCGTCGAGGATCTGGCTGCGGGCGGCGGCGGGTAGCCGCTGGGTCTTGTCGGCCAGCAGCGGGCAGCGCAACGCGATGCATTCGCGCAGCCCGGTCAGCCAGGCTTGCAGGTCTTCTTCGGTGTGGCTTTTCGGTAGGGCCTTGTGGGTGGCCTGGTGCGCCGCGGGGCGGTCGATGTAGGTGAACGGGGAGCCGGGGCGGGCGCGGTTTCGCCGGGAGGCCTGGTAAGCCGGGTAGTGGCAGGCGCGGGTGCGCGATGGCTGGGCGGCGTTGAGCAGCGCGTCCAGGTCGGTGTGTCCTGCGGATGCGGCATCGAACAGCAGCCGGTGCAGCAGCTTCGCGGTGTCGCCGGCGTCGGCGAGCGCGTTGTGGTGGTCGGTGATCGTCAGGCCGTAGTGCGCGAGCAGCTGAGGTAGCCGGAAGCCGCCGGCGCCCACCTTCAGGTAGCGGGCGACGGCAAGGGTGTCGATGACGTCCACGTCCAGCAGCTTCACGCCCGCACGGTTGTGCTCGAGGTGTAGCCGGCCCAGGTCGGAGGCGGCGTGGTGGGCGACGAACACGACACGTTCCCCGTGTCCGGTCATGAGCACGCCGGCCAGCTGCGGAGCCAGGTCGGCGAACGGTCGCTTGCCGGCGACGTCAGCGTCGGTGAGCCCGTGGTCGCGGGTGTTCTCGATGCGCACGCCCGGGTCGCAGCGCCACTCCACCGGCGGCGCCAGCGGGAGGCCGTGTCCGTCGATCTGCACGACCCCGACGGACAGGATGTGGTCACCGTCGTCGGCCGGGGTGGTCTCGACGTCAACGACGACGAAGCGGACGCCGGCGGTCAGTGCGGCGAGGGCGACCTCGGGGCGGCGGTAGTTGCTCATGCGGCACCTCGAGCTGTGTCGAGGGTGGCAAGCAGCTCCTTGTCACGCAGCGACGAGTAGCTGGCCGGAGCTGGGGGTTGCGGGTCGGCGACCTCGCGGGGTGCGGCTGCCCACCCTTCGTGCTGCAGCGACGCAGCGCGCAGCTTGGTGATGACGGCGCTGCGACTGGAGAATGCGCCACGATCCCGGCAGACGACCAGGTCCAGCAGGTTGTTGGTGCGTTCGATGTTGGCGAACGCGTGGCCACGGCCGGTGAGGACTGTCTTCACCGTCCTGCGCAGCAGCTGCTCGAACCCGCCGGTGGACACTGGCACGCCCGGGTTGGCACGCAGCGCCGGCAACGCGGCAGCCACCTGCGGCTCGTAGCTGGCGCGGCGTTCAACGAGCTTTTCCGGTGGGAGGCCGAGCCGGTCGAGCAGCACCTCGAAGTCGTCCCACCAGCCTTTCCATTGTGCGGCGGTCATGGTGCGCATCCGTTCGCCGGACAGCCAGCTCAGATGGGCGGCGAGGTCGGGATGCAGCGCCTTGCCCGTGTCGCTGAGGACCAAGGCGCCGGGGGTCTTCTCGACCAGTGCCTCGGTGAGCGCGTCGTGGATGTGGAACAGCGATGGGACCAGCACCGCAGTTTGGAAGTAGTCGGCGATGCCGCGGCGCAACCCGGTGCCGGCGTCGCATAGGACGAACTCCGGCTCTCGCACGCCCGGCTCATAGCCGAGTTCGTCGAGCAGCAGCCGCCAGGCGGCGGCGTCATTCGAAGGGAAGGCGCGCAGCAGCCGTAGCCGGGTGTACCGGTCGTCCGGTTTCGGCGGCGGTCCGCTACCCGCCCGCGCCGGCCAGTCGATGGTCGCAGCCCCGAGCACGAAGTACTCGCGCCGGGAACGACGCGTCGGCCGGCCGTCGAAAATCGCCTTGCTGTTGACCGGAGTGTCGTCGAGCAGCAGTACCTGCGGCCGGCCGTCCCGGCTGCGCTGCCGCCCTGTCATCACCGTCCGACGGGCGTGTTCGGCGGCTTCGTCGGCCAGCAGCTGCTCGGCCAGCGGCTCCCACAGCACCGGCGCGTACACCTCCACCCAGTCCGCCGCCACGTGCCAGCGGTTGCGCGCCTCGGCGCTGCGCGTCGAGGGAGTCCGTCGCGCCTGCAGCTCATTGCCAGCAGCGTCCAGACGGCGCCGACGCGCCGGGGTATCCGAGGGCAACGGCTTGAGGGACACACCAGGCGGGCGTTGAGGTTTCGGCAGGCCGGCCCGCTCAGCTGCCTTGCACGCCCGCTCCCATTCTGTGAGCTTCGCACGGCGGTCCCGCTCCGCCTCGGACAGCTTCGCCGGTCGGGTGCGGTTCCGATGGGTCGTGTCCCACGCCCAGCGACCCACCGACGAGTAGGTCTCCGCACCCGACGCGAGACGCTCCAGGCCTTCGGCGACGACCCGCAGGTTCCACGTCTGGGTGCGTGCCACGGCCTGGTCGCCGTGATGGACTCCGCGGATCTCCTCGCACGCCTCACAATGAGTCTTGCCGGTGTGCACATGCTCACGCGGCAGCGGCGGGGTGAAGTCGTGGTAGCCGTTCTCGTAGTCCGGGTCCGGTGGGTCGGGGCGGCACCGGTAACGCTGACGTCGCCCCTCACCGCCCGGCATCCCATAGGTTCCGTTGCGGACCCTGGTGCCCTTGCGGCCGTGCACCGGACACTGCGGCGGCGGCGTGAACAGCGGAACCGGCTGCTCCGCACCTTCGGCGTCATCCTCGATGGCGACCGTGAACTTGTGCCTGGTGCCAACCTTCGGGGTGCACACGTAGTCGCGCCGTAGCCCCGACCCCGTCTGCCTCGACCCGGTCGACTTCACGTGCGAACCCACATGAAGCGGATCCGGACACGGAACCACGTCATGAATCCGCCTGCGCCCAGCCACCGCCGCGCCTCCCCGTCACCACCTCATCGGCAGGACGGAACGCGGGACTTGAGCATTGGACCCATCGAATCCGGCTTGTTAGCCGTACTCAGCCGGCTCTGATCTCGGCAGGAAGTGTGGCCTCGGTGTCTCAATGTGGACGTCGGCCTCGGCGTCCGCGCTTGGCATGCGATTCAGACGTGAGTCAAACGCTGCGGACGGACAATAGGGCACCGGTCTCGGGGGCGCCCGGTAGCGGCACGTCTGCGTTCAGCGCGAACCGGCGGCAGTAAATGCCGGGGCTCTGGCACCCGGATCTGCTGCCACCGGCGGACACCTTCGCCGGTGCAGGGTGCCCGAACCATCAGCGGCAGTAAATACCGGGCCTCTGACCCCCGCGTTTACTGCCACCGACCCAACTCGTAGCCGGTAATCGCGATCCTGAACTAGGCGATGGCCGGAGGTCGACATCGATCACCGACATGTGCTGACCGGCGACGACCTGGATCAGAACGTCGCCGATGTGCTGTCTCGCATCCATGGGTCATCGATCGTCTGGAGCGCTCCATAGCACCGTTATCGCGCGTTCGGCGGCGGTTCCACGCCCCAGAAGCCAGTCTTGGAAGCCGTACTCAGCCTGCCTTGAGCAGCTCGAGCGCCCTGTCGGCGTGCACGTCCATCTTGATCTCGCTCTTGATGACGTCGCGCACCGTCAGGTCGGAGTTGATGACGAACGTGGCGCGCTGCACCGGCGAGATGGACAGCCGTCCGCGCTTCACCCCGAAGGCTTCGGCGACCTTGCGGTCGGGGTCGGACAGCAGCGGGTAGCCGAAGGAGTGCTTGGCGGCGAACTGCTGCTGCTTGTCGACCGTGTCCTTGCTGATACCGACGATTTGGGCGCCCGCGGCAGCGAATTCGGCCGACAGGTCACGGAAGTGGCAGCTTTCCTTCGTGCACCCGGTGGTCATCGCCGCCGGGTAGAAGAAGAGCACGACGGGACCATTGGCGGCCAGCTCGCTGAGCTTGCGGGTATTGCCGTCCTGGTCGGACAGCTCGAAGTCGGGGGCCTTATCGCCGGGATTCATTGCGGGCCGGTGTCCTTTCGACGGCGCGACGGGCTTTCTGAGGAGTGGCGCTCGCCGTCGCGACCAGCAGCGTAGCCAACTCCTCCCGAAGGTAGTCGGCCATCACGTCAAGATCGGGGACCAGCTCACGGCACGCGATCAACCCGAAGAACATCGAATCCCGGTAGCTGATCACGGTGATGTTCAGCCCCTGGCCGTCGGCGATGGCGCTCAGCGGGTAGTACGCCAGCAGCTCGGCGCCGCCGAAATACAGCGGCACGTTGGGCCCGGGAACGTTGGAAACGAAGAGGTTGAACGGGTTGGCCCGCTCGAGCAGGCGCAGCCGCTCGTTGAGCCGGGCGGCCTGGCCCGCGAGGGCCGGGATTGCGAACTGGGTGACGTCGGACAGCAGGTCGGCCGGCAAGGCGCCGTGCTGCTCCTTGGCCTCCAGCATCGACTCGTGAACGGCGCTCAGCCGGTCGAGGGGTGACGCCAGCTGGGTCGGGAGAGCGGCCATCATTCCGGATATCCGGTTGCCGCCCGTGCCGGCCTGCTCGGGAGTCCGGATCGAAATAGGCACGGCAGCGACCAGGGGCGAGGGAGGCAGCGCGTCGTGATCCTCCAGCCATCGCCGCAGCGCTCCGGTCGACAGCGCCATGACCACGTCGTTCACGGTCATGCCAGCGGCGTTCTTGACCTGCTTGATGTCGCTGAGGGGCAGGTCGCAGAAGGCGAATCGCCGGTGTGCGGTAATCGGCGCATTGAACGGGGTCTTCGGCGCCCGCAGGCCAGGACGGGAAAGCATCGCGCCGGGATCACGGTCGATCAGCGGCAGCCGCGGGCGGCCCGACCTGCGCAGCAGATTCGGTGTCGTTCGCAGCAGCTCGAGCGAGAGCCGGGTGGCGCGCAGCGGCTGCCGCGCCAGGGTCACGACGCTGCGGGCCAGCAGGCTGAGGCTTCCCGGCTCGCTCTCGTGGGACCACTCGACGAAGGGCAGCTCGCGCCCCTCCGGCGAGATGTCGAGGAGCGCGCCGAGGATGTCATTGCCGGAAACGCCGTCGATCGCGGCGTGGTGCACCTTCGTGTAGGTGGCAAGCCGGCCGCCGGAAAGCCCGGAGATCAGGTAGAGCTCCCACAGCGGCCGCGACCTGTCGAGCGGGCGGGCATGCAGCCGCGCCGCCTGATCGCGCAACTGCTGGTCGTTACCCGGCGCCGGCAGCGCCAGCTCGCGGACGTGGAACTCGATGTCGAAATCCGGATCGTCGATCCAGTACGGCATGTCCAGGCCGAGCGGCACCGGCACCAGCCGGCGCCGGAAGGGTGGAACCAGCGGTAGCCGGCTGGTGACGAGCCGCAGGAGCCGCTCCAGCGTCAGCGGCTCCTGCGCCGTCGACGGGTCGATGATGCACAGGCTGCCGACGTGGCCGAACATCGCCGAGCCCTCCAACGCCAGGAACGCGGCGTCGAGCCCCGTGAGTTGCTGCATGCCGGCCTCCACCTCATCGTCAGCGCCGGCGGCGCTGTGTATGACTGCCACCTTCCCCCAGGTGTGGCCGCGCTCACCACCTTTCGCCGAAGACCGGCCGATCTCCAGCGGCCATCAGCTCTCGGCTCCTTCCGGCGCCGGCGCCGGCACCCGCCCGCCGAAGACGGCGACCACAAGCTCACTGATGTCATCCGACACCTTGGCCACCGTGTCGAGAGCGAGCCGCAGGGTTGCGCGATCAACCGCATCCACCGGCAAAGCGCTGTGCACCGCTACCGTGCCGTCGGCCCAGCACACTGTCGCCATCCGCGATCGAACGTTCAACACGTTCAGCTCCTGCAGCAGCGCAGCCGAACGCTTCACGTCATACGCGACGTGAGCGAAGACCCGCACCAGCATCGGAGGCTGCACCTCGACCCGCACCCAGCCGACGCACGCTTGCGTCCGGAACGGATAGTCGCCCTCCTCATCGACCTCCGGACCGTCCACCTTCCAGATGTCTTGAAGGCACCGCTCCACATGCGATCTCACGAGATCGTCGTACGCCACTGTCACACCCCGTTTCTGCACCTCACAAGCAACGATGGCAGGCGGGTACGACAAAAACGGGGTCGCTCAGCCGGCTGACCACAGCCGGCTGCGAAGGCCGCTGGCCCGGGTGATCGGGGTACTCACCGCGGCACGTACGGCGGCCTCGGATCCGATGACACGCACGTGCCGCTCCGCCCGGGTGACAGCCGTGTACAGCAGCTGACGGGTCAGCAGCGGGGAGCCCTCGGCGGGCAGCAGCACCGACACCCGTTGGAATTGCGAACCCTGGCTGCGGTGGACGGTCATCGCCTGCATGGTCTCGACAGCACCGAGCCGGGACGGGCGCACCAGCTGCGGAGCCGCCGGGCGGCCGAAGGCGGCCGTCACCGCACCCACGCCGTCGCTGATCACGACGCCGGTGTCGCCGTTGAAGAGCTTGACCTCGTAGTCGTTGGCGGTCACGAGCAGCGGCCGGCCGGGATACCACTCGCCCGCGCTGCGATGGAGGGATAGCGCCGCGTCGATCCAGCGCTCGAGCTCCTGACCCCATCGGTCGGCGCCGTAGGGGCCGCGACGGTGGGCGCAGAGCAGGCGGTGGGCGCTGAGGTGGGTCAGCGCCGCGGACGCATCCCCCTTGGCCGCCGCGGCGATGAGCCGGCGAGCTGCCCCGACCACCTCCTCGTGCAGACCGGCGAGCACCCCGCCTCCCGTCATGGGAATCGCTCCTGCCGCCACCGCCTCGGTCTCCACGAACGAGAGGTCTTCGGCGGGCGTGCGGAGCAGATCCACGGCCGCGTCGGGGTCGCCGGCCTGAATGGCATTGGCCAATTCGGCGATGTGGCCGGTGAAACGCCAGCTTCGGCGCAGCACCGTTATTCCAGTGATCCTGCTGTCGACCCGCGCCGACCGGCCCGCGTCGACGATGTCACCGAGGACGGCACCGGCCTCGACGGATGCCAGCTGCTCCGGGTCGCCGACCAGGACGAGCCGGGCGTCGGGACGCACGGCGTCCAGCAGCCGCGCCATGAGGGTCAGCGACACCATCGAGGACTCGTCGATGACCACCACGTCGTGCGCCAGCCGGTTGCCGGCGTGGTGGCTGAAGCGGCTGCGGGAACCGGGCCGGAAACCGAGCAGCCGGTGAACGGTCGATGCGCTGAGCTCCCCCAGCCGCTGCCTGTCGGGCTCCGGAAGTCCGGCGACCGCGTCGCGTACGGCTTCGGCGAGGCGGGCGGCCGCCTTGCCGGTCGGGGCAGCGAGCGCGATGAGCGGAGGCGGCCCGGGCTGATCCGCCAGCAGCGCGAGGATGCGGGCGACGGTCGTGGTCTTCCCCGTACCGGGGCCACCGGCGAGGACGCTGATCCAGCGCTGCGCCGCGGTGGTTGCACCCTCACGCTGATGGGTCTCTTCCTCACGGTCGGGCGGAAAGAGGCGATCGAGGGCGGCAGCAAAGCGCTCCGGATCGAGCGAGGGCGGATCGTCGAGCGACCGCTGTGCGCGCGAGGCCAGCTCACCAGCCACCAGCTGCTCCTGCTGCCAGTATCGATCGAGGTAGAGCAGCCCCGACCGCAGCTGCAGCGGATGGCCGTCGCCGGGATTGCCCTCGGCGCCCCATTCGACGAGCGGGCTGGCCTCGCAGGCAGCCGTCCATTCCTCGGGGTCCGGCCAGGGCAGCGCGGCCGGCTCGAGCACCGCTGCGTCAGCCGCACCGCCAGCGGCGGCCTCGTCAGCCTCCGGGACGATCTGGGTGGGTGCCGCCGCGAGGTCCAGGCAGACCGACCCGAGCCGGGCCGCCCGAACGGTGAGCGCGGCGGCGAGCAGCACGCGATCGTCGGCTTCACTGCCGAGGTGTCCGAGCCGGCGGGCGACGTGGATGTCGGCTGCGTTGAGCACTCCCGCGTCCTGGAACTGTGCCAAAAGTCCCGTCGTTGCAGCGGTTTTGCGCGGATCGAACCGATCGGCGACGACGGTCATCGGAGCAGCATTCCTTCGTCGAGGGCGTCGGAAAGGGCCGTGACGAGCGCCGCGGGCGGCTTCCAGGCGAAGACTCCGCACGGCTGACCGTCGACGATCGGGGTGTCGGGTCCGCACATGCCGCGCAGGTACAGATAGAGCACGCCGCCGAGATGGACCTCCGGGTCATAGGTGGGCTGTCGCCAGCGCAGGAAGCGATGCAGCGCCGCCGAATACAGCAGCGCCTGCAGCGGGTAGTCGGACCCCAGCATGGCCTCGGTGAGCCGTGCCGGGGTGTAATCCGCAGCGGTCAACAGACCCGACCCCGGCGCCGTCAAGGCAAGCCAGTTCGTCTTGTAGTCGACGACGAGGTAGCGCGGGCTGCCATTAGAGCTCCGGACGCGGAGCACCGCGTCGAGGCTCCCGTTGAGGAACCCACGCAGCGGCTGGTCGCGCAGCAGCGGCTCGGCCAGCCGCTCACCATAGGGGGCCAGCGGGTCTGCGCTGCCGTTACCGGAAAGGTGGCGGCGCACCAACGGCCCGAGACTGCCGAGCGCCAGACGCGGGCCGGGCTCGTCTCCCCCGCACAGGGGCAGCTCGAAGCCGAGCTCGGTCAGCCGGTCAGCGGGAGCGAAGTCGCGCAGGCAGAGGTCGTCGGCGGCGGGTCCGAGCGGCGTCTCGTAGACGGCGAGGATCGCCGCCGTCAGCTGCTCGGGGTCGATGGCTGCGCTCGCCGCCGGTGCCCAGCGGGACAGCTGCTCTGCAACGCGATCACTGATCTCGTCCGTGAGCTCTGCTCGCGTGGTGTCCACGGTCTCCAGCACGGCGTGCACGAGCGAGCCGAAGGCGGTGCCGCCCGGCAGCCCGGCCATCGGTGACGTCACTTCAGCAGCGGGCTCGCCCGCGGCCACCGTCGCCACGCGCAACACGTCTGCCGAAGCGGGCTCGTCATCCAACCCACCCCGCTCGGGCTCGCTCCCCACCGATGGATCCGGATCGACGCCGGACGCGCCGCCCGCGTCATGCGCCGCGGCGGTCAACGCGGAGTAGGAGGTACGGCGCCACGCGAGGTCGAGCTCACGGTCGAAGCGCGCTGCCCGCAAGTCGGCAGCGGGCGACGGGATCCCCGGCCAATGGGCGCCGACCCCATCACATGCCGGCTCGACCGCGACCACCTCATTCGCGCCGGCAAAGCGCTGGGCGAGCTGGGCCGCGACCTCGCCATCGGATGGAACCGCGATCCGGGCGCTCGGCTCGGGGCCTTCGGCGTTCATCCCGAACAGCAGGCGGCTCAAGGGCGCGCATTCGGCGGTGGTGCCGGGCGCCCACCAGAGCACCACCTGCGAACGCGCCCGCGTCACGGCCACATACAGCAACCGCAGCTGCTCGGCTGCCTCCTCGGTGCGGTGGCGCAGCACCCCCTCGCGGAACGCGGCGGAATCGCTGCCGGAAAGGCCGCAGCCGACGTCGAGCACGCGATGGCCAGAGGCATCGTGGTAGCGCGGCCGCTCGACGTCGGGGAGGAAGAGATCCCACCCGAAAGGCACGTAAACAATGGGGAATTGCAGGCCTTTGCTGCGGTGGATGGTCACGACCTGGACAGCGTCGGCATCGGAATCCAGCCGCCGGCTGCGCTCGTCGACCCCGTCGGTGATGGCGTCGGCTTCCTCCATGCGCTTGCGCAACCAGGCGACCAGCGCGGTGATCCCGAGCCCGTCCGCCGTGGCAGCGGAGTGCAGCGCCTCGCCGATGTGCCGCAGATCGGTGATCCGGCGCTCCCCGTCCGGCTCGCTGAGCAGCCGGGCAGGCAGCTGCTGCGACGCCATGATGGTCTCTTGCAGTGCCGCGACGCCGCGGCCGGCAAGCACGTTCGCCCAGGAGCGCAGCACTCCGGACAGCGCATCGGTCTCGTCCGGGCCGGCCGTCGCGAGCCGCTCCGCGCTCCAGCCCAGGAAGCAGGTCATGGCGGCGGCACGCACCCGTCCGTTGCGGTGCGGCTGCTCGAGCGCCTCCAGCAGGATCAGCCAGTGGCCTGCGATAGGCGCGGTGAAGACGCTCGACGCTCCCCCGATCACAGCCGGGACGCCGGCCTCACGCAGGCAATCGCGCACCAGGGTCGCCTGCGCATTGGTGCGGACGAGCACGGCGACGTCTCCGGGCAGCACCGCCCGGAACTTCTGCGCGGCCGCCTCGGCATTCTCCGTGATCTGCGTGTCGGAGCTGAGCAAGGCGACGATGTCGGAGGCGACGTCTCTCGCGATGCGTGGCCGCAGGCCCTCGACCCGCAGCTGGCCGCTACCGCTCACCGGGTCGCCGTTCGAACGCTCGACGACGCGCAGCCGCAGCGGAGGCGTGGCCCGTGGACCCCGCAGCAGCGACTCGGGCCGCGCTGCCTTCACCGGCCGGTAGGCGATGGCGGAATCGCCGAAGGTGCAATCGGCGAAGAGTGCATCGAACGCTTCGAGCAGGGCCGGCTCGCTACGCCAATTGCGCTCCAGCGTCGCCACTTCCCGTGCCTCGGAAACGGCCCGCAGGTAGGCGGTGACGTCGGCGCCGCGAAACCCGTACACCGCCTGCTTGGGGTCGCCGATCAGGATCAGCCGGACCTCGCCGGCAAATGCGCGCGAGACGATCTCCCACTGCACCGGATCGGTGTCCTGGAACTCGTCGATCAGCACCACCGGGAAGCGCTCCCGCAGCCGCCGCGCCGCGGCCGGTCCCTGCTCGGGATCGCTCAGCACCCGGGCCAGATCGGTCTGCAGATCGTCGTAGCTGCGCAAGCCGCGGCGCTTCTTGCGCAGGCTCACTTCCTGCCGGGCCGCTTCGGCCAGGCGGCGGCGCGTGCCGGCCAGCGAATCGGCCGGGGCGGCGGCGGGTTCGAGCCGGGCTGAGGGCTCTCGAATCACCGCGTCCAGGGCGATCTGGCGAGCCTCTTCCGGCTTGAGGTCGGGAGGGCTTTCGGGCGCGCCGGTGGAGGCGAACTTGCGCAGATACAGGTCTTCGGCGACCTCGGTGACGAGATCGTCCAGCGATTCGACGAAACGGTCGCCTCCCGTCAGCGCTGCCAGCTCGGCGGTGACACCGAGCCCGGCGAGCACCTGAGCGCAGAACTGATGAGTGGTGGCAATGGTGGCCGCGTCGAAGGCGGCGAGCGCTCGGGTGAGCCGCCGGCGGCGGACGGCAACCTCGTCGTCCGGTACGGCTGCCAGCAGCGCCAGCAGCGGATCGGTCGCGCTCTCGCGTGCGGACGCGGGGTCGGCGAGCCCGAGTTCGGCGCTGGTCAGCCGCTCGCGTACCCGCTCGCGAAGCTCGCCGGTAGCGGCGCGGCTGAAGGTGACGATGAGCATCTGGTCAAGGCCGGCGACGTCCTCGGCGACGAAACGGGCAACGAGCGCAGCGATGGTGTACGTCTTGCCGGTGCCGGCGCTCGCTTCGAGCACGGTGGTGCCGGCCGGCAGCGGCCCATGGATGTCGAACGGTCGCGCTGTGCTGGCATCGGTCATGCGCGCGCCTCGAACTCAGCTTGCAGCATCGGGTCCCACCAACGCCGGGAGAGCACGCCGAAGCGCGTGGGCTCGTCGGGCCACTGCTCGCTGCCGTCGCGAGGCTGAGGGCTCGTGGCGAGCATGACCGCGAACGCCGGCCGCCGTCCGTAGACGTGCTCGTGCTCGGGGTCGCTGGATTCGCCGCCCCACCTGCTGCCGTCCCAACCCTTCATCGCTGCCTTGACGGCTTCGTCCGGTGCGGCGCCTTTGCGCCGGGCGGCGGCGTACTCGAACGAGGTTTTCGAGGCGATCGGCAGCGGCTCGCAGAGGCCGAGCTCGTACAGCCCGACGAGGTCGCGTAAGCATCCGAGGGCCTGAGCCGGATCGAGCGGCCCCACCCGGCAATGACCCTTGCGGCCCAGCGTCACCGCGCCGAATTCCTCGGAGGGGCGCGCCGCTGCGAGCAAAAGCAGCATCAGCCATGCCCGGAAACGGCGCTTGTGATTGACCTGCCCGAAGTTGGTGTGGACGAGGGTCTGGCCGAAGACGCCGTTGACGGTCCCGGTCAGGCGGCGCCCGGCCGAGATCTCCACCGCGACGTCGAGGACCCGCGGCTCATCCACGCGCCAGCCGGCGGCCTCGGCGACGATCTGCTCGACCTCAGCGGCGACGTCGCCGAGCACCCGCGCCCCGAGACGTCCGGGAGGCAGCGCACCGCGGCGCCATTCGGCCTGCCGGCAGTGCTGCTGCGGGGTCCCGGACAGCCGGGCGTCGAGCATCCGCTGACCGATCTGCCAGAGGTCCAACGCATTGAGCTGCACCGGCAACCGGTCGTTTGTCTCCTCTTCGCGCCGCGGCAGTGTCACGCCGAGCCGCTGGCGGAGGAAGCCGCGCACCGGGTGCTCGAAGAACCCGCGCGCACCATCGATCTCCAGATCGTTGCGCGGTAGCGGCGGCAGCGCATTCGCCAGGTACGGACCGGGCGTGTGGCGCGGCGCCACGATCGCCCGGGCACCGCCGAGCGCGGTGGGATCGAAGCTGAACGGCTCGGGGAATCCGAGCGCACCGGCGACGAAGTTGGCGGGGCCGAACGGCTGCAGTGGGTGGCGGGTGAGCAACTGGAGGTGGAGGGGGCCCGGACCGCTGCTGCGGTAGGCCGCGTCGAGCGTGTCGAGCAGCTCGCCCACGGGCACCGCCGGGGGCCGTTGGGCGTTGGTGCGCTCGTCAGCACCCGTATACGTGATGACCAACCGCTCGCGGGCAGCCAGCACGGCGTCGAGCAGCAGCTGCCGGTCTTCGCTGCGCTCGTCACGCTCCCCCGTCATCGGGTCGCGCAGCAGGATGTTGTCGCCGTCGACGGCGGGCTGCCGCGGAAACGCGCCGTCGTCGAGCCCGACCAGGCAGACGACGCGATGGGGCACCGAGCGCATCGGCACGAGCGTGCACATGGTCAGGCTGCCGGTGCGGAAGTTGGCCCGGGTGGGACGCCCGCGCAACCGGTCCGCGAGCAGGACGCGCAGATCACCGAGCGACAGGGTGACGACATCCGCCCGCTCGCCGGCCGCATCGAGGACGGCCGCGAGCTCGGCCCGCAGCTGCCCGGCCTGCCATTGCTCCGAACCGGTCGTCAAGGTCAGCGATTCGACGGCCTCCGAAAGGCGGCCGATCCACTCCGCGAGCGTCTGAGGTCCCTGCAACGCATCCGTCGCCGCGTGCAACCGCTCGACCAGCTCGGCCAGCCGCCCGACCAGCTCGATGTCGGTGCTGTCGACGTCGTCGAGCGGCAGCGCAAGGCCGAGCCACCCGCCGCCGCTCGGGTGGGTGGCAGCGTCACCACTGGCCGGCCCTTCGGCCATCGCGACGCCCAGCAGCAGCCGATCCAGCCCGGCTTCCCAGGTGTTCTGGCCGAAGGACTCGAGCTTGAACGCGGTGCGGTGAGCCGCGTCCAGCCCCCACCGCACCTGTGCCTCGGTGACCCACTCGGTCAGGCGCGCGAGACCGTCGTCATCGAAGCCGAAGCGCCGCCGGACCGGTGCCGCGGCCGCGAGATCCAGCACCTCCGACGCCGTCATGCGCCCGTCCACCAGCTCCAGCAGCGTCGCGGCGACGCCCATGACCGGATTGGTCTGCCGCAGGGAACGGTCGGCGAGCCGGACCCGCAGGAGCGAGGCCGGCGAAACCGGCAGCGCGTCGGCCCCCTCGTCGTCCAACACCTGGGCGCCGAGGCCGAAGGTCGCCGAGATCAAAGGCGCGAACGTCTCGATGTCGGGACACATGACGAGGATGTCGCGCGGCTCGAGGCTCGGATCGGAGGCGAGCAGGCCGAGAATGACATCGCGCAGGACGTCGACCTGCCGGGCCCTTCCATGGCAGGCATGCACCTGGATGCTGCGGTCGTCGGCGGAGATCACCGGCCACCCCGAGGCCTCGACCGCCTCGTCCGACCGGATCGCTGCTTGCAGCCGCTGCAGCAGCGTGACCTCGCCACCGGCCGCGGGCAGCTCGTGGTGAACATCTTCGAGCTGGGTCTCGGCGCGCGCGACGGTGAGCTGTAACTCCCGAACGTCGCGGCCCATCGATGACAGCAGCCGGTGGTTGACCAGATCTGCTGTCGGATCGCTGCGGCGGCGTGCCGGGGTCTTGGGGACCACGGCGGCCAGCCGCTCCCAGAGCGGCGCGCACGGATGCAGCAGCCACAGGTGGATCTCGCGGTGTGCGGCCAGCGCCGACAGGACGGCCAGCTGGCTCGGCGGGATGCGGGTCAGCCCGAAAAGCGACAGCCGCTGCGGGAGAGCCGCGACCGCATCGGGATCAGCGCGTAGGCGCTCGCACGCCGGCGCCAGCCGTTCGGCCGGGCTCGGCGCGCCGACCAGATTCCGCAGCCCCCGCCAGAGCTCGGCCTGCCAGCCGAGATCATCCGGCAGGGCGCTGCCCGCGCCGTCGGACGAGCCGCCCGCCGCCCAGTCGATGATCATGGACGGCCGGTAGGACTCGTAGGAGTCGAAGAGCTCGGCGACGTGACGCGCCGCCGAGTAAGGACGCCCGCCCGCCAGATCCGCCGGCCGGCGCAGCAACCCGGGGCTGGACTCGATCAGCTCGAGCAACGGCCAGACGCTGCGCCCCGGACGCCACGGATCGGTGCGCGGGTCGATCCCGCTGACCCCGGCCACCACGTCGGCGATCAGCCGGCCGGGACCGGGGAACTCGACGTTCGCACACACCCCGTCCGACCCGCCCGGCCGCGCGCCCAGCACGAGCGACAGCTGCTGGGTGAGCCAGCGCTCCACACCCCGGCTCGGCACGCAGACCAGCTCTGGCGCGAAGGGGTCCGGCGCACCGCTCGAAAGCAGCCCGCACAGGCCGCCGGCGAGCACGTCGGCCCGCTCCCCCCGATGAACGTGAAGCACGCGGAAAACCTAGTACGGCCGTATGACAAAGCGGGCGCGGCGGCGCGGCGGCGCGTTCAGCGACGGTCGTTCCGGGGCCAGCCGGCGCAGGTGCACCCCAAATCTCCGGCGCCACCGGCTCCGGCCCAGATATGACGCGCAACCACTGGCGCCAGCGGGAATCCGAGGCGCGGAGACGTTTGCCCACGGCGCGACGGGCGGCGCTACCTACGGCGCGACGGGCGGCGCGACCGGTGGGGTGACGCCGGCCAGCTCCGCAGGCATCGGCGGGAACGTGAGCGGCGCAGGCTGCGCCGGCCGCGCGGCCTTCGCGTTCGCGGCGTTGACCAGGTCCTTCAGCGGGCAGCGGCACCAGATGTCGTGCCAGGCCCGCAGGCAGCCCTCCGGGTAGTTGAGCGTGCGCACGACCCGGGCGGGGTTTCCGGCGACCAGCGAGTCGGCGGGCACGTCCCGGGTGACGACAGCACCCGACGCCACCATCACCCGCGAACCGATGGTCACGCCGGGCAGGATCATCGCCCGGGCGCCGATCCAGCTGCCGCTACCGATGCGAACAGGCGCCTCGTAGACGTCGCGGCCTTCGATGCCGTGGCTGTTCGAGTCACAGATGTAGACCTCGTTGCTGATCGCCACGCTGTCCTCGACGACGAGTTCCTTCATCGAGAAAAGGATCGAGCCGCCATTGATGAAGACGTCGTTGCCGATGCGGATGCGGCCGTTTCCGGCGATGAGGGTGAGCCGGTGGGTCGACCAGATCTTGAAGCGGTCGCCAACCTCGCAGTCCGTCGTCTCGATGTGCGGACGACCGCCGACGTTCGGATACTCGCCCACCCGCTGCATCCCGCGCAGCTTCCAGCGCGAGCGTGCCCAGTGCCGTCCGTAAGCGGCCCACCACCCGGCCATCTGCGCCTGCTGCAGCAGGTAGGGGCGGTCCGGATAGACGAACTGATCCGGCGGTATGCGCAGCGATGGCACTAGCGCGCACCCCACGCGTAGGTCTGCTTGGCGAGCTTGAGGTAGACGAACGTCTCCGTCGACTTGACCGCCGGGATGGACCGGACGTGGTCGTTCAGCAGGGCGAGCAGCCGATCGTCGTCCTCGCAAACCACCTCGATGAGCAAGTCGAACGAGCCGGCGGTGAGCACCACGTAGTCGATCTCGTCCAGCGCTGCGAGCTGGTCGGCGACCTTGCGCACGTCACCTTCGACCACGATGCCCACCATGGCCCAGCGCTGGAAGCCCATCACGGTCGGATCGGTGACGCCGACGATCTGGACGACGCCGTCGTCGAGCAGCCGCTGAACGCGTTGCCGTACGGCCGCCTCGCTCAGCCCCACGACCTTGGCGAGCGCAGCATAGGACTCGCGCCCGTTCCGCTGCAGCGCCGTAACCAGCGCCTTGTCGATGTCGTCAGGCCCTCGTGGGTTGACGGCGCGGGTCACGGCAGGCCTCCCGGGTCCTCGGTCAGTACTCGCGTGGCGACCGGTCGGCGGGCGAATCGGTCACCGACCCGATTCCACCAGGGTCCAGGCCTCGGTGAGCACGCTACGCAAGATCTGCTCCATGTCATCAAAGTGGCTCTGCTCGCAGATGAGCGGGGGTGCCAGTTGCACGACGGGATCGCCGCGGTCATCGGCGCGGCAGTACAGCCCGGCGTCGAAGAGTGCGCGGGACAGGAACCCGCGCAGCAGCCGCTCGGACTCGTCGTCGTTGAACGTCTCCTTGGTGGCCTTGTCCTTGACGAGTTCGATGCCGTAGAAGTAGCCCGCTCCGCGGACGTCGCCCACGATCGGCAGGTCGTTGAGCTTGTCCAACGTGGCGCGGAACCCGTCCTGATTCGCCTTCACGTGGTCGAGCAGCCGCTCACGCTCGAAGATGTCCAGGTTGGCCATCGCGACCGCAGCGGACACCGGATGGCCACCGAACGTGAAGCCGTGGGCAAAGCTGGCGCTGCCCGAAAGGAACGGCTCGACGAGACGCTCGCTGGCGATCATCGCGCCGATCGGCGAGTAGCCGCTCGTCATCCCCTTGGCGCAGGTGATCATGTCGGGTTGGTAGCCGAAGCGGTCGCAGGCGAACATCTCCCCCAGCCGCCCGAACGCGCAGATCACCTCATCGGAGACGAGCAGAACATCGTGCTTGTCGCAGATCTCGCGTACGCGCTGAAAATAGCCGGGAGGCGGCGGGAAGCAGCCGCCGCTGTTCTGCACCGGCTCGAGGAAGACGGCCGCAACCGTTTCCGGTCCTTCCATCTCGATCGCGATGTCGATCTGATCCGCGGCCCAACGTCCGAAGGCCTCGAGGTCGTCGCCGTGCTCCGGCGCGCGGTAGAAGTTCGTGTTCGGGACCTTGATGGCACCGGGAACGAGCGGCTCGAACATCTGCTTCGCAGCCGGGATGCCGGTGATCGACAGCGCGCCCATGGTCGTGCCGTGGTAGGCGATGCTGCGGCTGATCGCCTTGTGCTTCAACGGTTTTCCAACGGCTTTGAAGTACTGGCGAGCAAGCTTCCAGGCCGTCTCGACGGCTTCCCCGCCGCCGGTGGTGAAGAAGATGCGGTTCAGATCGCCGGGCGCGTGGCCGGCCAGCCGCTCGGCGAGGGCGGCGGCCTGCGGATGGGCGTACGACCACAACGGGAAGAATGCGAGCTCGCTGGCCTGCTTGCTGGCAGCCTCGGCCAGCTCCACCCGGCCATGACCGACCTGCACGACGAAGAGCCCGGCGAGACCGTCGATGTAGCGCTTGCCGCGCGAATCGAAGACGTACGGGCCGTCGCCGCGCACGATCATCGGGACATCGGCGTCCTGGTAGCTCGAGAGCCGGCTGAAATGCATCCACAGGTGCTCCCGGGCGGCGGCCTGGAGCCCAGGATCCGCTCCGCTTCCGGGCGGTAGGGGTGCGTCTGCGGCGTTGGCGGTCATCGTCATCTCCGGCTTGTCTGTGCGAGGCGACAGCTGTGAATGCGCTTCCCCGCCGGTTTATGGTGCCATGCGCTGTCCTACGACTATCGCCGTCGGTAGCCCATTCGTCACATCGATCCACGGTAAAGACTGCGTTTCGAGCACGGATCACTTGTCTATCGCGATTTACTCTGCAACAGTCGCGCAACCCCAGTTCGGTCGGCGAGGAGTGTTTGCCATGGTCAGCCCTGACTTCCCAGCGCCCCTGACGCCCATCGACGCGGTCGTCGAGCGGGCCCCGATGAAGGGGCTGAAGGGCGGGGCTCTCGGCCTGGTGGCGGCCACCGTGATCGGCGTCGCTTCGACGGCACCGGCCTACAGCCTGGCAGCGACGCTCGGTTTCATCGTGGCCCTCGTCGGGGCGCAGTCACCCCTGATCGTCCTGCTCGCGTTCGTGCCGGCCTTCCTGGTCGCGATGGGCTACAAGGAGCTGAACAAGGCCGATCCGGACTGCGGCACCACCTTCACCTGGGCTACCCGGGCCTTCGGCCCGAGGGCGGGCTGGATGGGCGGCTGGGGCATCGTCGTTGCCGACGTCCTCGTCATGGCAAGCCTCGCGCAGGTCGCCGGTCAATACGTGTTTCTGCTCTTCAACGCCAACGGGATCGGTGAAAACGCCACCAGCGGCTGGGTCCTCACGGTCGGCGTCGCCTTCATCGTCCTGATGACGTGGATCTGCTATCGGGGCATCGAGCTCTCGGCTCGTATCCAGACGGTCCTGCTCGGACTCGAAGCCACCATGCTCGTGGTGATGTCTATCGTCGCGCTCGCCAAGTTCGCCGCGGGCAAGGCGCCGGCCGGCTCCGGCGGCGCCAAGTGGGCCTGGTTCAACCCCGCCCACATCGGCTCGTTCTCGACGTTCGTCGACGCGATGCTCCTGATGCTGTTCATCTACTGGGGCTGGGACAGCGCGGTCTCGGTCAACGAGGAGACCAAGGACAGCACCCGCACCCCGGGACGGGCGGCGGTGATCTCCACGGTCCTGCTCGTTGCGATCTACGTCCTGGTCTCCGTCTCGGCGCAGATGTTCGCCGGCGTCGGCGAAAAGGGCATCGGCCTCGGCAACCCCGACAACTCCAACGACGTGCTGTCGGTACTGGGCCGCGCCATCTTCGGTGCCGGCTGGTTCGGGTCCTTCCTGACGCACCTGCTGATCCTGATGGTGCTTTCCTCGGCGGCAGCGTCCACGCAGACCACGATCCTGCCGACCGCGCGCACGACGCTGTCGATGGGCGTCTACAAGGCCCTTCCGAGCAGCTTCGCGAAAATGCACCCCAAATACCTGATCCCGACCGTCTCGACGCTGGCGATGGGCGGTATCTCGATCGTGCTGTACCTGGGCGCCAACTTCGCCTCGCACGGCAACGTCATCGCCGACTCCGTGACGGCCTGCGGCGTGTGCATCGGGTTCTACTACGGGCTCACCGGCCTGGCGTGCTTCTGGTACTACCGCAAGACGCTGCTGCACAGCGTCCACAACTTCTTCATCCGCGGCCTGCTCCCGCTCCTGGGCGGCCTGATGCTCTTCTTCGCCCTGGGATGGAGCGCGAAAGACGACTGGAACTGGGCCGGCGGCGACGGCGCCAGCTACACCAACTGGACGATGCCGTTCCCGCCGCACTGGCAAATCGGCGGGGTCTTCCTGCTCGGCTTCGGCGGACTGCTGATCGGGGTCGTGCTGATGATCATCTGGAACATCATGCGGCCGGCGTTCTTCCGCGGCGAGATCCTGAACCGCAACTCGCCTACCCTGGTGCCGGATGTGGGCGACGCCGAGCTGGCCGCGGCGCTCGCCGGCTCGGGGCCGACCACTCCGTCGACGCCCTCCGCCACGACGCACTGACCCCGAAAGGTCAAGCGGGTCAGGCGATGTCGATGTCCTGACGTCGTCAGGCGATGTCGATGTCCTGACGTCGTCAGGCGATGTTGCTCATGACGTGCTTGATCCGGGTGTAGTCCTCCAGGCCGTACAGGGACAGGTCCTTGCCGTGGCCGGAGTGCTTGAAGCCGCCGTGCGGCATCTCGGCGACGATCGGGATGTGGGTGTTGATCCACACGCACCCGAAGTCCAGGCCCTTCGATACGCGCATCGCCCGGGCGTGGTCGCGGGTCCATACCGATGAGGCGAGCCCGTAGCGCACCGAGTTGGCGCACCGCAACGCCTCGGCCTCGTCGGCGACCTTCTGGACCGTGATGACCGGGCCGAAGACCTCCTCGCGGGCGATCTCGTCACCCTGGTTGACGTCGGCGACGAGCGTCGCCTCGAGGAACCAGCCGGCCGACAGCTGACCGTTGGCGCGGTGGCCCCCGACGACGATCTTCGCCGTGTCCGGCAGCCGCGACAAGAATCCGCTGACCCGCTCCAACTGGTTGGGGTTGTTCAGCGGGCCGAACGCCGCGTTCTCATCATCGGGCAGCCCCGGATTCGTCTGCTGTGCCTGGGCAGCAAGCGCATCGACGATGGCGTCGTAAATGCCGGGCGTGGCCAGCACACGGGTCGCGGCGGTGCAGTCCTGACCGGCGTTGAAGTAGCCGCCGACTGCGATGCCTTCGGCGGCAGCCTCGACATCGGCGTCGTCAAAGACGACGACCGGAGCCTTGCCACCGAGCTCGAGATGGGTGCGCTTGAGGTCGGCGCCGGCTGCGGTCGCTACCTCCATGCCGGCCCGCACCGAGCCCGTGATCGACACCATCTGCGGGGTGGGGTGGGAGACGAGCAGGCGGCCGGTGTCGCGGTCGCCGCAGACCACGTTGAACACCCCGGGCGGGAAGCACTCCGCCGCGAGCTCAGCGAGCCGGACGGTGGTGACGGGTGTGGTGTCGCTCGGCTTGAGCACGATCGTGTTTCCCGCCGCGAGCGCGGGAGCGAACTTCCAGACCGCCATCATCATCGGGTAGTTCCAGGGGGTCACCTGCGCGATGACGCCGATGGGTTCGCGGCGGATGAACGACGTCATCCCTTCCATGTATTCGCCGGCGGAACGGCCCTCGAGCATGCGGGCGGCACCGGCGAAGAAACGCATCTGGTCGACCATCGGAGGAAGCTCCTCCGACGCCGTCAGCCCAAGCGGTTTGCCGGTGTTCTCCGCTTCCAGCGCGACGAGCTCCTGCGCGTGCGCCTCCACGGCGTCCGCGAATTTCAGCATCGCCAGCTGACGCTGGGACGGTGTGGTGTCGCGCCACTTCTCGAACGCGCCCGCGGCCGCGCGCATGGCGGCGTCGACGTCGGCGGCAGTGCTCACCGGCGCCTGAGCAAAGGGGGCAGCGGTGGCCGGGTTGAGTATCTCAGCGGTCTGGCCGTCGGCGGGTGCGACCGGCTTTCCGTCGATCAGGTTGGTGATCGTGCGCACGGGGATCTCCTCTTCTGGGCCTCAGCTGCGTCCGGCAATGACATCAGCGATTCGCGCGATGCGCGAGGTGCTCGTGGTGGCTCTGGCCGGAACGCTTTCCCGGGCATCGGCGAGCCGGTACCCGCGGTACAGGCCGTGCACACCGAGGTAGCGCAGCGGTTCGGGTTCCCAGCGCCGCGGCCGGCGTCCCACCCAGGGCAGGCACGTCAGGTCGCTTGATCGGCCGAGGATCAGATCGGTGAGCGTTCGGCCCGCCAGGTTGCTCGTCGCGACGCCATCGCCGACATAGCCGCCCGCCCAGCCCAGGCGGGTGGCCGGGTCCAGCCCCACCGTCGCGCACCAGTCGCGAGGCACGCCGAGCACCCCCGACCAGGTATGCGCGATCCGTGCGCCTCGGCACGCCGGAAACATGCTGTGCAGCAGGGCAATCAGGCCGGTGACGGTCGACGCGGCTGTGGTCCCGGGATTGCTCGCCTCGAGATCGGTACGCGAGCCGTAGCGGTACGGCACGCCGCGGCCGCCGAGCGCGATCCGGCCATCCGCCGTGCGCTGCGCGTAGCAGTACGCGTGAGCCTCGTCGCCCAGCGTTTCGCAGCCGGACCAGCCGATCTCGTCCCAGCTCCCGGCAGGAAGCGGGTCGGTCACGATCATCGACGAGTTCATCGGCAGCCAGGTGCGCCGCTGCCCGCGCAAGCCGGCGGTGTAGCCCTCGGTCGCCCGCACGATCCACGTCGCGGCGACCGAACCCTCGGCCGTCTCGACCAGTCCGCTCTCCACGTGCCGCACCCGGCTGCCTTCGTGGATACGGACCCCGGCGCGCTCGGCCGCCGCAGCGAGGCCGGCGACGAGAAACGCCGGCTGTATGCGAGCGCAGTGCGGCGTCCAGCTGCCGCCGAGAGCGCCTGCCACCCGTACCCGGGCCGCCAGCTCGCTCTCGTCGAGCAGGACGGTGTCGGGATCGCCGCCCGGCTCGCTGTGGGCCCGCACCACGTCGGCCTGCAACCGCTCGAGCTGAGCCGGGCTGCGCGCAACGGACAGCCGGCCACCCTGAAGGAAGCGGGCGTCGATTCCCTCGACCTCGGCGACCCGCGCGATCTCCCCCACGGTGTCGCGCATCGCCAGATGCAGCTGCCCGACTCCCGGGCCGTAGCGCCGGGCCGGGCCGGGAAGCAGAGCGCTCACCCAGCCCCCGTTGCGCCCCGATGCCCCGAACCCGCAGAACTGCGCCTCGAGCACGACGATGCGAAGTCCAGGAGCGGCCTTCGCCAGGTAGTACGCCGTCCACAGCCCGGTGTACCCGCCGCCGACGACGCAGACATCCGCCGCTTCCCGGCCGCGCAAGGGAGCCCGGCGTTGCGCTGGCGTGGGCGGACCTCCCAGCTCCGTCCACCAGAATGAGACATTGCCGTTGGCCGGCCCGGAGGGCGGATGATCTGCTCGATCCGCTGGAACGCGCTGCACCGAACCACCGGTGCCACGCGTCAGGCTCATCTCGCTCCCCGTGCTGGACGGCGGTGATCTCACGTTTACGGCGATGGAACCGATCCGTCACCCACAACGGCTCTGGACGACTATTACCGTGGTTCATACCGTAGTCCAGGACGTAAACCGTCGTCAGTTCTCGTATTCACCACTCGTATTCACCACTCGTATTCAGTACTCGTTAAGTGCCGGAAGGGCAGAACATGAGGATCGGCGTCCCGACCGAGGTGAAGGCCGAAGAGTTCCGCGTCGCCGCCACCCCCGCTGGTGTTCGAGAGCTCACCACTGCCGGGCATGAGGTGCTCGTGCAGGCGGGCGCGGGCGATGGGTCTCACCTGTCCGACGCGGAGTACGTCGCCGCCGGGGCGAAGATCGTGGCAGCGGCGGACGATGTCTGGGGCGACGCCGAGCTGATCCTGAAGGTCAAGGAGCCGATCGCCGAAGAGTTCGGCCGCATCCGGTCCGGGCAGACGCTGTTCACATACCTGCATCTGGCGGCGAGCCGCGAGTGCACCGATGCGCTGCTCGCGAGTGGTGCGACGGCGATCGCGTACGAGACGGTCCAGGCCGCCGACGGCTCCCTGCCGCTGCTCGCCCCGATGAGCGAGGTTGCCGGGCGCATGGCACCGCAGGTGGCGTCGCATTTCCTGGAGAAGTACGCCGGCGGTCGCGGCGTCCTGCTCGGTGGTGTGCCCGGCGTGCGTCCGGCGAAGGTGCTCATCATCGGGGCCGGCACGTCGGGGATGAGCGCCGCCCTGATCGCGCTGGGCCTGCAGGCTGACGTCACGCTGATGGACAAGAACGTCGCCCGGTTGCGCGAGGCCGACCGGGTGTTCGGCGGCCAGGTGACCACCGTCTACTCGACGGTGCACGAGGTCGAGCGGGCTGCGCTGGAGTCCGACGTGGTCATCGGCGCGGTGCTGATCCCCGGCGCCAAAGCCCCGGTACTGATCTCCGACGAGCTGGTCTCGCGCATGCACGACGGCGCGGTGCTCGTCGACATCGCCGTCGATCAGGGCGGCTGCTTCGAATCCACCCGGCCCACCACGCACCACGACCCGGTCTTCGCGGTGAAGGGGACGGTGTTCTACTGCGTCGCCAACATGCCCGGCGCGGTGCCTGCCACCTCCACGCTCGCGCTGACGAACGTGACGCTGCCCTTCGCCGAGCGGCTCGCGGCGCTTGGTGCCAAGGCAGCCGTCCAGCAGGATCCGATGCTGCGTGCGGGCGTCAACGTCGCTGCAGGTGCGATCACGCACGCGGGTGTCGCCGACGCCTTCGGCCTCCCGCTGACCGACCTGGCGGACGTGCTCTGACGCGTTGGGTCAGGCGAAATCTTCCGGCGAGTACTCGCTCGGCTCGACGAGCACGATCCAGTTCCCCGAGTTGTCCCGGCACACTGCCTCGGTTCCGTAGGGACGCTTCTGCGGCGTCTGCAGGAACGTCACACCTTTCGCCGAGAGCTCCTCATAGGTCTTCTCGCAGTCGTCGACGTTCATGCCGAGACCGCTCATGGTCCCGGAGTCGAGCGCGCGGTTGATCGCGGTGACCATCTCCTCGCCCAGCGGCGGGCCGGCGGTGGTCAGGTGCACCTGGAGTTCGGGCTGGCTCGGGTGCACGACGGTGCACCAGCGGTACCCCTCGGCGAGGGTGATGTCGTCCTTCGGGGCGAACCCGAGAACGTCGACGTAGAAGTCCCTGGAGGCATCCACGTCTTTCACGAATACCGGCGCGATGGAGATGTGAGTGATCATGCGAGCAGGCTAGGCCGCCGGCACCGGCTCAGGCTTCTCCTCGCTTGCGCAATCAGCGGCATCGGCGCTCGGCACCGCACGGGTCATCCCCCACATGAAGAACAGGCATCCCGGGATGTGCGGCGCCCCGACCGAGAAGCGTGCCTGAAACGCCGTCGGTGACTCGTCTACCAGGGCGCGAAACCGGGTGCTGAACGAGCCGAGGCTGCTGAAGCCGACGGCGTGGCAGACCTCGGTCACGGTCAGGTTGGTGGCCCGCAGGAGATCCTGGGCCCGTTCCAGCCGCCGGCGGGAGAGATACTCGGCCGGCGAGATCCCGTACGTGGCCTTGAACATGCGCTGGAAATGGAACTTGCTGATTCCGGCCAGCGCCGCCAGCCGGTCGAGGTCGAGCGATTCCTGGTAGTGCCGGTCCATGTGATCGCGCGCACACCGCAGATGGATCAGCAGGTCGGCCGGTACGCCCACATCCGAAGGCTAGCGTGCATCCGGCCACAGCCACGTCTCGCGCATCGGCTGGCACCATTGAAGGGACACCTCGGAAAGGAACCCATGGCTTCAGCCACACCACTGCGCGCGCTGCTGCTCGAAGACATCCATCCCGACGGGGCCGCAATTCTGCGGTCCGCCGGCTACGACGTGGAGCAGTTGACCCGGGCACTGGACGAGGACGAGCTGATCCGCCGGCTCGAGGGCATCGACGTGCTCGGCATCCGCTCCAAAACCGACGTCACCGCAAAGGTTTTCGAGGCAGCGCCCCAGCTCCTGGCGGTCGGTGCATTCTGCATCGGCACCAACCAGATCGACCTGCGCGCCGCCAGCGCGTCCGGGGTTGCCATCTTCAACGCACCCTTCTCGAACACCCGCAGCGTCGTCGAGCTCGCCATCTCCGAGCTGATCGCGCTGACGCGTCGCCTCACGGTGAAAGACGCCCTGATGCACAGGGGGATCTGGGACAAGTCAGCGTCGGGGAGCCACGAAGTGCGCGCTCGCACGCTCGGCATCGTCGGCTACGGCAACATCGGCAGCCAACTTTCCGTCCTGGCCGAGGCACTCGGCATGTACGTGGTGTTCTACGACACCGCCGACAAGCTCGCGCTCGGCAACGCGCGCCGCTGCGGGAGCCTCAACGAACTCCTCGAGCAGGCCGACGTGGTCACGCTGCACGTTGACGGAAGGCCTGGAAACAGTGGGTTTTTCGGTGCCGACGAATTCAGTCGCATGCGCCCTGGAAGCCTGTTCATGAATCTCTCACGCGGGTTCGTGGTCGACCATCGAGCGCTTCGCGAACACATCGAAAGCGGCCACCTCTCCGGCGCAGCAGTCGACGTCTTCCCGAAGGAGCCGTCCGCCCGCGGGGAGGAGTTCGTCTCCCAGCTGCGGGGTCTGGAGAACGTCATCCTCACCCCGCACGTCGGCGGCTCGACCGAGGAAGCCCAGCAGGACATCGGCCAGTTCGTTGCCGGCAAGCTGCGCGACTACATCGACACCGGCGCGACGACGCTGTCGGTGAACCTGCCGCCGGTGGCACTGCCGGCCACGGTGCGCGGGCAGCGGCTGCTCTTCCTGCACCGCAACATCCCGGGCGTGCTCGCAACCGTCGACGGGCTGATGGCCGAGCATTCGATCAACATCGTCGGGCAGTTACTGGCCACCGCGGGTGACTATGGCTACGTCGTCACCGACGTATCCGGACCGCTTCCCGAGGCTGCCTGTGACCAGTTGCGCGCCCTCCCGGTCGCCGTCCGGCTGAGGCTGCTGTGAGCGTCGCCGGCGGCGCGCTCGCCGAGCGCCTGCGCGCGATCGTCGGAGAGTCCCAGGTGCTCACGGACCCGCAGCTGCGGCGCTCGTACGAGGTCGACTGGACCGGACGATTCGGCGCCCCCGCAGCCATGGTGGTCCGTCCCGGCAGCACCGACGAGGTCTCGGCGGTGCTGCGGGCATGCGGAGCGGCCGGCATGGCGGTTGCGGTGCAGGGCGGCAATACCGGACTGGTCGGCGCCGCGGTACCGCGCGGAGGGGAGGTGCTGCTCAGCCTGGCGCGATTGACCTTCATCGATCCGGTCGACGCGGCGTCAGGTCAGGTCACCGTCGGTTCCGGGGTGCGTCTTGCCGCGCTGCAGGCGCACGCCCGCGCCGCGGGCTTCGACTTCGGTGTCGACCTCGCGGCCCGGGACAGCGCCACGATCGGCGGGATGATCGCCACCAATGCGGGCGGTATCCGCGTGCTGCGCTACGGGAGCATGCGCGCTCAGGTGATGGGGCTCGAGGTGGTCCTGCCCGACGGCACGGTCGTCAGCCATCTGGGCGGTGTTCCGAAAGACAACACCGGATACGACCTCACGTCACTGTTCACCGGCAGCGAGGGCACCCTCGGCGTCATCACGCGAGCGCGGCTGCGGCTCGTACCGACGGAGGCCGCCAAAGCCGTCGCCCTCATCGGTGTCGAGAGCACGCAGGCCGCCATCGACCTGCTCGCACTGCTGCGCGAGCACATCGGCTCCGACCTGTCCGCCGCCGAGCTCTTCTTCGCCGACGGCGTCGAACTGGTGCGCGCCCATGCCGGCCTCCCGCGCCCCTTCGCCGAATCCGTTCCGGCGTACCTGCTGATCGAATGCGCGGCACGCAGCGACCCGTCGGACCGGCTGGCGGAAGCCCTGGCCGAGGCCCCGCACGTGATCGACGCCAACCTGGCCTCGGCCGGCGACCCCGGAGGGCAGCGGGCGTTGTGGCAGTACCGCGAAGGTCACACCGAGGCAGTGAACGCAGCTGGCGTCCCGGTCAAGTCCGACATCGCCGTCCCGCTCCGCGAGCTACCCGGGCTGATCGAAGCCCTGCCCGGGATCGTCGCGGCGACGGCCCCGGGCGCCCGCATGTTCGTGTGGGGTCACCTCAACGAGGGCAACGTCCACGTGAACATCATCGGAGCGCTTGACCCGAAGGGCGACGGCAACGCTCACCTCGAGGTCGAGGAGGCGGTGCTGCGCGCGGTGGCCGAACGCGGCGGCACCATCAGCTCCGAGCACGGCATCGGACGGGCGAAAGCCGGCTGGCTCGAGCTCTCGCGCACCCCTGCCGAAATCGCCCTCATGCGTTCGGTGAAGGCCGCGGTGGATCCGCAGGGCTTGCTCTCCCCCGGCGTGCTCTTCGAAGCAGAGGGCTGAAAGCAGGTACCGGCCGCCGGACGGGTACGGCCAGCACCTGCGGTTCAGGGGTGCCGAGTACGGCTCAGGACGCGTCGGCGAGCACCGGCGGCTCGTGCAGGATGATGATCCGCTGCGGCCGGTAGCCGGTGTAGACGCCGGCGTCACCGAAGCCGACGATCTCGGCCCGGCCGTGCCCCCGGGTGCTGGCCAGCAGGCGCGGGTGGCTCTCGACCCGCCAACCGCCGGCCAGCCGGGTGTAGCCGAAGTTCGGGATCAGCCACTGGAACGGGCCAAAGGAACCGTCGGCCTGCGCGAGCGCGGTGTATGGCCCGGCGTCGCCGAAGCCCACGATGTCCGCCCGGCCGTCGCCGGTCGTGTCGGCCAGGAATCGCGGGTGCTTCTCGACGCGCCAGCCCTGCTGGGTGCCGAAGTTCGCCACCACGAACTCCACCGGGCCGAACGACCCATCCGGCTGAGCCACCGACCGATACACCCCCGCGTCACCGAAGCCCACGATGTCCGCCCGGCCGTCACCGGTCGTGTCAGCCAGGAAGCGCGGGTGCTTCTCGACCCGCCAGCCGCCGGCCTCATAGCCGAAATCGGCGAGGACGAACTCCACCGGGCCGAACGACCCATCCGGCTGCGCCACCGACCGATACACCCCCGCGTCACCGAAGCCGACGATGTCCGCCCGGCCGTCACCGGTCGTGTCAGCCAGCAGCCGGGGATGGCTCTCGACCCGCCAACCGCCTGCGTTGTAACCGAAATCGGCTACGACGAACTCCACCGGGCCGAACGGCCCATCCGGCTGCGCCACCGACCGGTACACCCCCGCATCGCCGAAGCCCACGATGTCCGCCCGGCCGTCACCGGTCGTGTCAGCCAGCAGCCGGGGATGGCTCTCGACCCGCCAACCGCCTGCGTTGTAACCGAAATCGGCTACGACGAACTCCACCGGGCCGAACGACCCATCCGGCTGCGCCACCGACCGGTACACCCCCGCATCGCCGAAGCCCACGATGTCCGCCCGGCCGTCGCCGGTCGTGTCAGCCAGGAATCGCGGGTGCTTCTCGACCCGCCAGCCGCCGGCCTCATAGCCGAAGTCGGCGAGGACGAACTGCGCCGCTCCGAAGGCACCGGTGGTCCGCGTGACCGAGCGGTACACGCCCGCGTCACCGAAGCCCACGATGTCCGCCCGGCCGTCACCGGTCGTGTCAGCCAGGAACCGCGGGTGCTTCTCGACCCGCCACCCTTGCTGCGTCCCGAAGTCGGCAAGCTCGAAGCTGGCGGTGGCGATGGGGAACGGGTTGTCCGGGTTGGCCCCGCCGACATGGGAATTCGTCGTCGACGGGAACGCGTTGTCCAGCGTCTTCTTGAAGTAGGGGAACGGATCGGCCGGATCGCCGGTGAGGTTGCGGTAGACGCCGGCGAGGGTTGCCGCGCCGGCGGCCACGATCGCGTTGATGCCGTAGCCGAGCTGGCTGTGGAGCCAGTAGATGAACAGCGTCGTGCAACCGTTGACGGCGTCGGGCGCGTTGTCGTCGGGGGCGTTGTTGACGAAGTCATCGCGCACGCTGTTGAGCCATCCGTCGGCGACCGCGAAGTCGGCTCGGATGCCGCCGTCAGCGAGAGCGTTGACATCGAGGAACTGCGCGCCGAGGAAGCGCGAGAGGCCTTCGCCCTTGCTGCCCTCGTCGTGCCCCTGGAACCATCCGATGTTCTGGCCCAGCATCATGATCTCGGTGATTTCGGCGACGAGCAGGTAACGGATGAAGTCGGGCGAGGAGGAGAAGCTCTGCCCTTCCGCCTTGATCTCGACGGTCGAGGAAGAGGTGCTGCCATTCCAGTCCGCGCCGCCGCCTTGCGGCGTCACGTGGACGTTGATGTTGCTGAGGTTGATGCCCCCGAACCAGCCGCGCATCAAGGCGAAGTCGCCCTCGCAGGCGGCGATCACCGCGTTGGTGCGAGCCGGTTCCGGACCGCTCGGATTGGCGGGCGACGCAGCCAGGGCGTCGTCGTACTGGAAGCGGTAGTGGGTGGTGCTGCCGCCGTTGGTCAGGCCTGCGGTTGTGAGTGCCATGTCGGGGCCTCTCGTCTCGTGGTTCACGCGCCATCGCCGGCTACGGCGTGCCCCCGAGCGCTTGCTTTCCGTGCATCCGACGCTAGGACCGCTCCGCGCCGCCGGCGGCGAATAGTCGCCAGCGCGACAGCCCCCTCCGCTCCGGCGGAGTGCGGCGGCGGGTTAGCCCGATCAGGCCTAACGGGCGTTCACGCGTTCAGTCGATCATCCGGCGGCCCGACGGATAAATGTGAGGAAATGGCCTTTACCGAGACTGTGCAGCCAGACCGGTCCGGCACTGGCCCTCGGTGCGGCGCTGCTGACCGCGGCTGCGTGTGCCCCGGCGGCGCCCGCCCCGGCGGCCAAGGCCCCCACCACGCGGACCTTCACAGCAGCGATCGAGGCCAATGTCCCTTACCAGCCGGCGGCCAAGTGCAAAGTCGGCACCGCCAAGCTGGCCGCGAACCAGCCCGGCCCGGTCGACTTCCGCAACCTGCTGCTTGCCACGTACGGCACGCAGGTCGGCGGCCTTACGGTCTTCACCGGAATCACCCGCCCTTGTGACGGCACGGTCAGCGAGCACACCGAGGGCCGCGCGCTCGACTGGGGCATGGACTACCGCAATGCGGCGATGCGCGCCGACGGCCAGGCAGTGCTCACGTGGCTGTTCGCCACCGACAGGTTCGGCAACAAGGACGCGATCGCCCGGCGGCTCGGGGTCATGTACGTGATCTGGAACCACAAGATCTACGGGAGCTGGACCCACTACGCGGCGGCGCCGTACTCCTGCGGCACTGACCCGACCGCCTGCCACGTGAACCACATTCACTTCAGCTTCGACCTGGCCGGCGCCAAGGCACAGACGTCGTTCTTCACCGGAAAAGCCGCGACCAGCTAGGTTCCGTGCTGCGTAGCAGTCTGCTACAGTTGTAGCGTTCTGCTACAGGAGGCGTCATGACCACTGCCGCGTCGGATAGGCCAACCCGGGTAGCTGCCGACCTCATGGATTCGGCGGCTGCCGAAGGAGCGCGGCAGAGCCGCTCGGCCAAGCAGCAGCTCGACCACTGGGCGCGGGTCGGCAGGGCCGTCTCGATGACGCAGACGGCCGCGCGTCGCCGCGTGGAGGCGGCGCTCGCCGGCACCCTCCCCGAGCGCGAGCTGTCCGCCGCGGAGCGTGCGGTGTTCAACGCTGAGGTCGATGCGGCCGTCTCCGAGACGGCGAGGCGGGTGCGGTTCGGCGACGTGCTGTCCCGGCGAGGCGTGACGACGGTCGCCCTCGACGCGAACGGTGTCCTCACGCGGTATCACCCTGACGGCACCAGCAGCCCCCTCTCGTAAGCCGCCGGGATGCGGCTGGATCTCGTCGTCGGCCCGAACGGCGCGGGTAAGAGCACGTTCGTCGAACTGGTTCTCGTCCCGAACCGCCCGAACGTCACGTTCGTCAATGCCGACGTCATCGCCGTGCAGCGCTGGCCCGACGATGCCCCGGCGCACGCCTACGAAGCGGCCGAGATCGCTGCCCGGACCCGGCTGCGGCTGGTGGAAATCGGCGAGCCTTTCATCGCGGAGACGGTCTTCTCGCATCCCTCCAAGCTCGAGCTGCTCGATGCCGCGCTCGCCGCGAACTACACCGTCGAACTCCATGTGCTGCTGGTGCCGGAGCAGCTCGCCGTTCACCGCGTCGCGTTCCGGGTGGCGAGCGGTGGCCATGGCGTCCCCGAAGTGAAGATCCGTGCGAGATTCGCCCGGCTTTGGCCGCTCGTCGCCGCGGCGATCGCTCGCGCCGACGTCGCGCACGTGTGGGACAACTCCCGCTTCGACGGCCCCGAAGAAGTAGCGCTCTTTGCCGCAGGCATGCCGATCGGCGCGTGCCGGTGGCCGGCCTGGACCCCGGCCGAGCTCAGCACGCGATGGCCACGCCGAGCTGACGGCTAGCTCGCGCTGATCCGCTGGTATTCGCGCAGCAGCCGGCTCTCGAACGATTCCGGCACGTGCTCCTGATCGGCATGCTCGGGGTCTGCCGCTTGCCGCAGGCCGGCGACGAGCTGCTGGACGTACCAGGTGCGGAAAAGCTTGTGGGCAGCCGGGGTTTCCAGCGTCAACATGCGTTCGCTACGGCAGTATGCGTCGACTTCCTCGAGTGCGGCGAGGTATTCCAGGCCTGCCTCCGCAGCCGCCAGCGGGAGGAAGAGCTTCAGCTGCGTGCGTGGTTCACCACGCTCGGCGGCGCGCACCGCCTGCTTCTTGATCGACTGCCGGGCTTCGGAGAAGTTGCCTACGACGCGCTCGATCAGTACCGCGAGCTCGTGGGGCACCGGGCTGGTGGCCCCGCCCGCAGCGCCGCTGGCGAGGAGCGCGAATTCGCGAATCAGCGCGTCGATATGTGCCTTGGCAGCCAGCAGCAAATCGGTCGGCACATCGCCCAGCGTGACTTCGTAGCGGACCGCCGCCGCGTCAACGCCCGACTGCGGGCCGAGGGTCACCAACTCCGCGTCGACCGTGTGACTTTCGAACGTGACCGGAATCTCGGCGGGGTCGGCGTCCGGTGGCAGCAGCGTCGCCCAGACGACCTTCCCCTGGCCCGCGGACTGCACGCCCCACGAGTCGCAAAGCGCCTCGACCAGGCTCCAGCCGCGCCCGGTCATCACATCGGTGCCGGCATGCACCTTGAGCGGAAGCTCCGGGGAACCGTCACTCACTTCGACCCTCACGCCGGTGGGCAGGCGAGCGAGCCGAAGCTTGATGGGCGGCTTCGCGTGTAGCGCGGCGTTCGTCAGCAGCTCGCTCACGACGAGACGAGCGTCGTCCGACAGGTCGGACTGCCCCCAGTCGTCCAGCTGACGCTGGACCAGCCGGCGGGCTTGCGCGACGGACTCGGCCGAGGAATCGAAGGCGGCCATCGCGGCGACGACGTCGACGGCATAACCCTCGGGGTCGAATTCGGTGCCGACTTCGGCACCGAGGTCTTCGGCGTCATCCGGGTCGGAGCCGCCCGAGGCGCGCGCTGAGGGTTGGTCCTGCACGCCACCCCCTGACGATCGGTCCAACCGATTCACCGCAAGCTGCCGCCCCGGGTACGCCCAAAGCGTAGCCTCTCCGGACGAAACAGCGTCAGAGGGTGCCGCCCTGGCGCGCCGACGACGCAGCGGCAGCTTCTGGGCGAAATGAGGGTGTCCTGGACATCGCGACCCCCTCGGGTGCGGCCCGTCTCACATGGCATCCCGCCGGCTCGCCTGTTCCCAAGGGCACGACCGGTCTGCTGCTGCTCGGCCACGGCGCCGGCGGAGGGATCACGGCCCCGGACCTGATCCGCGTTGCGTCGATTGCCGCGGGTGCCGGAATGGCCGTGGGGCTCGTGGAACAGCCGTACCGGGTGGCGGGTCGGCGCCCGCCGTCCCCCGCCCCGCAGTTGGACGACGCGTTCGTCGCAGCTGCCGCCGCTGCCCGAAAGGCGCTGAAACGCAAGGGGAGTTCGCCGGCTCCGGTCATCCTCGGCGGCCGTAGCAGCGGCGCCCGGGTGGCTTGCCGTACCGCGGGGCGGATCGGCGCGGTGGCCGTACTCGCGCTTGCCTTCCCCCTGCAGCCGCCGCGCCGGCGCTCGGGTCATGAGCCCCCGAGCCGGCTGCCCGAGCTGCACGACGCGGGCGTGCCGATCCTTGTCGTGCAAGGAGAACGTGATCCTTTCGGGTCGGCGGCCGTGGTCGGTGAGGCGCTCGGCGCCACCGGCCTCGACGACGCCGTCGTGCAAGCCGCAGCAGGAGCGGATCACGCCCTTCGCAAGGGAATCGACGCGTCAATGATCGGCAGCTGGCTGGCGCGCTTCTTACCATGAAGGGCATGCCCCCCGTGCCCGCGCTCGAAGCCGAAAAGCTGCTGGACCGACCGCCCTCACCGACGCTGACGTCGCGCTGCTGCGCGAGCGGCTCGAGTCCGGCAAGAAGCCCCGGGTCATGCTCCTGGTCGATACGGCGCTGGGCGCGGCCGGCACCTCCGTGCCTGTAGTGGGCTTCGCCGATCCGGCCGTGGGCGAATTCATCTCGATCCGGCTGCGCGACGACGTGGTGCCCTTCTCCCCCACCGAGCTCAGCCTTCCGGTACGCGGCGCCAAAGCCGCGCCCGCAGCGCCGGCCGCGCCGCTCCCGCTCGACCCCCCGGCCTCGCCGCCGCGAAACCATCCCGCGGAGACCTACCGTCCGAGCGGTGCAGATGCGCACGATTCCGCCCGGCCCGGGAAGTCCTCCGGGCCGTCGCGTCCCGCCCGCCTGGTGGCCGTACCCGAGCCCGAACCGCAAACCTCGCAGGTTCCCGCCGCAGAGCCGGAAAAGCCGGTCAAGGCGGCCAAGAAACGTCCCGCCCGCACCGGTGCCATGAGCGTGACCATGCGCTTCAACGGCCAGCTCTGGACGTACGAGAGCACCCGTGGGGGAAAGCGCTCGGCCGGGCGAGCGCTGAACCTCGCCGCCGTACGGGCGTTTGCCGACCGGCTCGACGATCCGCCGCTACGGCGCGAGATGCTGAACGCGATCGACGTCTGCCGGCTGCAGGTGCAAACCCGCGCCGACGCTTTGCGCGCGGAACTCGAGCGCGTCGAGGTCGAACTCGCCGAACTCGACGAATAACCCGCCTAACTGGCGGCGAGCAGCTGCCCCAACCGGGTGAGGTGGCGGGTGCCGCTGCCGAGCGTCAGCTCCATGTGCTTGGCCCACAGGTAGTAGCGGTGGAGCGGGTAGTCGCGATCGACACCGATGCCACCGTGCAGGTGCTGGGTCGCTCGGGCCACCCGCTGGCCCGCTTCGGCCGCGAAGTACTTGGCGACGGCCACCTCCCGCTCGGCGGGCAACCCCTGGTCGAGTAGCCATGACGCCTGCAGCGACGTGAGCCGGATGCCCTGCGCGTCGATGAACGCATCGGCGGCGCGCTGCCCGACGGCCTGGAAGAGCGCGATGGGATGGCCGAACTGCTCGCGGGTCTTGGTGTATTCGGCGGTGAGCTTCACGGCGGTCGCGGAGACGCCGACCATCACCGAACAGGTGGCGGCCGTGGCAACGGACACCAGATAGTCCAGCGCGCTACCGTCGGCCGGGCCGATGAGGGCGTCTTCGGCGACCCGGACTCCGGCGAGCTTCAGCGTCGATTCGGGGGCGTACGTGATCATCGGCTGGGCCTCGCGGCTCAGGCCCGCGGCATCGGCTGCGACCAGGAAGACCGCCCCGTCGGTGCCGCCGCTGAGCGTTGCCGAGACGAGGAGGTAGTCGGCGTAAAGCCCTGCGGGCACGCAGGTCTTCACGCCGTCGAGCACCCATTCGGCGCCGTCGCGGCGAGCCGTGGTGACGGGCGCCAGCGGATCGCCGAGGGCCTCGACGAGAGCCAACGTCACGATCTTCGTGCCGGCGGCGACCTCACCGAGCAGGCTCGCCACGGCGGGCGTCTTGGCACCGTAGCGGCTCAGCATGACCGTCGCCGGAAGCATCGGCACCAGCGGCACCGGGGCGACCGTTCGCCCTACCTCTTCCAGGAGGACGGACGCTTCGAAGACGCCGAACCCGAGGCCTCCCGCGTCTTCCGGGATGGCCACGCCCAGCAGGCCGGCCTCCGCGAGCGCTGCCCAAAGCTTGCGGTCGAAGCCCGGCTCGTCGCCCGCCTCGACCTCACGCAGCCGCTCTTGCGTCACGAGGTCGTCGAAGAGACGAGCGGCCAGATCACGAATCTCGATCTGCTCGTCAGTGAGCGCGAAGTCCACGGTGAATCTCCAGAAATGTCAGCAGCGAGTGGGCAAGTGAGGTGTGGGGGTCAGCGCTTGGCGAGCGGCATCCCGAGGCCGAAGGCGGCGATCAGGTCACGCTGCACCTCGTTCACCCCGCCGCCGAACGTCAGGATGATCGAGCCGCGGTACATGGATTCGAGGCGGCTGGCGAGGACGGCGCCCGGCGAGTCCTCCTTGAGGTACGCGGGCTCCCCGATGACCTCCATCAGCAGCCGGCAGGAATCGAGGTAGAGCTCGGTGCCGAAAACCTTGGTGGTGCTGGCATCGGCGACGTCTGTGATGTCCTGTGTCGCCTGCCAGGCGACCTTCCAGTTGATCAGCCGCAGGAACTCGAAACCTGCGTAGGCCTTGGCGATGTTGGTCTGCACCCAGGGCTGGTCGATGACGCGACGCCCGTCGGGCAGCAGCGTCTCCTTGGCCCAGGCGATGACCTCGTTGAGCGACTTGTCGCCCATGCCGGGGCTGCACAGCGACACGCGCTCGGTGTTGAGCTGACCGGTGATCAGGCGCCAACCGTTGTTCTCCCCGCCGATGAGCATGTCGGCTGAGACGCGGACGTCGTCGTAGTGCACGGCGTAGATCAGGCTCTCGCCGATCAGCCGCAGCGGCGTCATGCTGATGCCCGGACTATCGAGCGGAACGCAAATGATGGAAAGGCCCCGGTGCTTTTTCGCATCCGGGTCGGTACGGACGGCGAGCCACACGTAGTCGGATGTCGCCGCCAGGCTCGTCCAGAGCTTCTGGCCGTTGATGACGTAGTCGTCGCCGTCGCGCACCGCACGGGTGCGCAGGTTGGCCAGGTCGGTACCGGCGCCGGGCTCGCTGTAGCCGATGGCGAAGTGGATGTCGCCGGCGAGGATCTTCGGCAGGAAGAATTCCTTCTGCTGATCGTTGCCGTAATGCATGATCGTCGGGCCGACGGTGTTGATCGTCAGCATCGGGATCGGTGCCCCGGCGCGCATCGTCTCGTCGAAGAAGATGAACTGCTCGATGGCGGTCCGGCCCTGGCCGCCGTACTCCTTCGGCCAGCCGACCCCGAGCCATCCGTCCGCCGCCATCTGCTTGACGACCCGGCGGTACACCGGACCCTGCGAATCCTCGTGCAGCGCCGCCCGGGTCTCCGGATCGAGGAGCTTCGCGTAATAGTCGCGAAGCTCGCTGCGCATCGCCTCTTGCTCGTCCGTGTAAGCCAGCCGCATGAACGCATTGTTACCCGAAGGCCCGACGCGCCTGTCGGCCGGTGGTTACTCGGCCGCCCAGACGTCGGCGTCGGTGAGGAAGCCCGAAGGGTCGTGCCGGCCGAACGTGCCGTGCTCGAAAACCCCGTAGCCCATGACCTTGATGCCATCGGAGCCGGTGAAGGTCGCTACCGCCACGTGGTCCAGCACGCCGAACGGGATGCGCGCGGCCAGCTCCGGGTCGTGGTAGTCGTAGCTCGCTCCATCGATCCAGCCGGCGCCTTTCCAGCTGCCGTGCGACCACGTCGGGTCTCCGCCGTAGCCGGCGCCGACGTGCAACGGGATGAAGCCCAGCGTCTTCACCTCGACCTTGACGTGCCGCTGGCCGCGCTGCGTCAGGTGCAGCACCGCCGATTCGGGGTGGCGGGTGCCCGGCCGGTAATGGATCTCGACATCGGGCCACCCGAGCTGCTCCGGCGGGCGTCCCGTCGATTCCGGCCAGATGCGCACGGCCTCGTTGAGGATCCGCGTGCCGTCCGGCAACTCCTGGACCATGACGAAGACGGTGAAGTCGGTAAAGCGCAGCGGGGCCCAGATGTGCCAGTGACCTTCACTGGCGTTGATCGGCGCGACCGGCGCGTCACGCGGCAGGGCTTCGCCGACCGGGCGTACCCCCCACGAACGGTCACGGGCACCGACCCAGTCCTCGGAATGAACCCGGATCTCCTCACCCGCGGCGACGATCGTCCCGGACCAGTCGCCGGTCTGGGTGAACCGCTGAGCATTGAGAATCGTCTGCATGCCGGTGCGGGTGATGTGCCGCGGCTCGTCGTGAGCCGGCGCCGACGCCCGGAACGTCAGGTCGCACGCCAGGCCGTGACCGACGTCGTCGGCCACCAAGCGCAGCTTCTGGAGCGGTGTGACGACCTCGACGTGCAGCGGGCCGACGGACTGGTTCATGCGGTCGTTCCCGAGCGCGTCGGACGCGCGCACCACCACCTGGCCGTGGCCCTGGCGCAGGGTCACGAAACCGTCGATGACTCCAAGGTGCGGATAGACACCGAGTCCCGCGATGAGCTGGCGTTCCCCGTCCCGCTGATAGCAGTGCAGGATGCAACGGTCGTACACGTTGCGGTCACTCGTGGCGAAGTACGCCATCGACAGCGGTGCCTGATGAATCGGGAACTCATCCAGGGGGACGACCACCGGCGCAGCGTACGCGGGCAGCCCTGGAGCGGTCCGAGAGACAAGGTTTGCCGCGACGTTCCCCTTGGGGAATGGTGGGCTCATGCCGCACTGGACGATCACGCGCACCGCCCGCCTCGATGGCCGGACGGCGGTGGTGACGGGAGCCAACAGCGGTCTCGGCTTTCAGACCGCCCGGCAGCTCGCGGCCCACGGCGCGCATGTGATCATGGCGTGCCGCGACGCGCAGCGGGGCAAGGACGCGCTCGAACGCCTGTCAGCCGACGTGCCGGACGCTGACGTCGAACTGCGGTCGCTCGACCTCGCCGACCTGTCATCGGTCAAGGCCTTCGCCTCCGGGCTCGACGGGCCGGTTCAGCTGCTGATCAACAATGCCGGCGTCATGGCCTTGCCCAAGCGTCGAACCGCCGACGGGTTCGAGATGCAGTTCGGGACCAATCATCTCGGTCATTTCGCCTTGACCGGGCGGTTGTTGCCGGCTCTGGCGTCCGCGCCCGGCGCCCGCGTCGTCACCGTCAGCAGCCAGATGCATGTCATCGGACGCATCAATTTCAAGGATCTGCAGCGCGAGAAGCACTACCAGAAGTGGCTCGCGTACGGCCAATCGAAGCTTGCCAACCTGCTGTTCGCCGGTGAGCTCAGCCGCCGGGCGACGGCCGCGGGGCTCGACCTGCTCAGCGTCGCGGCGCATCCCGGCTACGCCACCACGAACCTGCAAACCGCCGGTCCCAGGATGGGCGGGAACCGGCTCATGGAGCGGATGGCCGAACTCGGCAACACGATGTTCGGCCAGTCCGACGCCAACGGTGCGATCCCCATCCTTTACGCGGCCACCGCGCCCGATGCCCGCAGCGGGCAGTACTACGGCCCCGACGGCCCGTTCCACATGCGCGGCAGCGGCGCCAAGCCCGGAAAGCCGATGCGCAAGGCACTCGACCAGACGACCGCCGCCCGGCTCTGGGACGTCTCCGAGGAGCTCACCGGCGTCCGCTACGACTGGCCCGTTTAGCCGCTATTCGGCAGCAGCGGCCGGCCGGGTGAAGCGCCGCAGCCGCGCCGACTGGCCCGCGACCGCGAGGAGCCGGCCACCCTCGTCGAACATGCGCGCCGAGATCTGCGCGACTCGGCCCACCACGGCCTCGACCGTGATGTCCATCAGCACCCAGCCGCTCGCCTGCGGGTCGGGCAGGCGCGCGGCGCGGATGCTGTTGTCGAGGCTGGTGCCGAACGTCGGACGGCCGATCGCCTCGCTGATGCCGCTGGGAGCCAGGTCGGCGAGCACCGCGAGCGCGCCCACGTCATGAGCGACGTCGCGGCCGCCGGTGCCGTCGTCAGCACCGTCGCGATGCAGGCGCATCCACAGCATGGTGCGGCCGGTGCCGGGCCGGCCGAGCGGGTCGGGCATCGCCATCCCCTCGGGAGAGCGCTGCTCGATGTGGCGCAGCATCCCTCCCGCCCACGGCGCGGGCAGCGACCGCAACGGGCACTGCTCCGGTGGTGGAATCCGGGGAGCCTCGGTGAACTGCAGATCGTGCGGCCCATCACCACCGAAGGTGCCGATCGCCAGCAGCACGAGCTGGCCGTCGACCGTCGCCCGCCCGCTGGCCTGGGTCAGCGCGATCCCCTGGCCGCCGATCTCGATATCCATCTGCAGCTGCCCGCCGGCCCGGATGGGCGCCACGTACTGGACGGTGGCCCACACGCAGCGCCGTTGCACCGCGAGCTCGGCCGCAGCCACGAAGGCCGACAGCCCCACGCCGCCCCAGAGGGTGCCGGCGGAGTTCAGCAGGTTTTCGGTGAGCGGCATGCGGTAGCTCAGCTCGGCGCCGGGTGCGGGCGTCAAGCCCAGGAAGCCGGCGGCCCCGACGGGCATGCTGTCCTCGCCGCTCTCCCCCGCCTGCACGTCGCCCATGCTGCCAGCCGGACGGGGATTGCCGCGTAACGTCGCGGGTCGTGCTGATCGACAGGGACGCGGCGCTCGCGGCTGACGCGGCCGACCCGCTGGCCCGCATGCGCTCCCGGTTCGTCGTCGGCGACCCTGGGCTGATCTACCTCGACGGCAATTCGCTCGGCCGGCTGCCGGTGGCTGCGCAGGCGGCGCTGCAGGAGACCGTGAGCGATCGCTGGGGCCGGGATCTGGTACGCGCCTGGTCCGGCTGGATCGACGAGCCCACCCGCGTCGGCGACGTCCTCGCCGCCGGGGTGCTGGGCGCGGAGCCCGGCGAGGTCCTCGTCGGCGACTCGACGACCGTCAACCTCTTCAAGCTCGCCGGCGCTGCCGCCGCCGCGGCACGGGCCGCTGATCGCCGCCGGACCACGCTCGTCACGACCGCGTCGAACTTCCCGACCGATCGGTACGTGCTCAGCGGACTTGCCGAGCTGCTCGGCATGCGGCTGTCGCTCATCGAGTTCGCCGAACTGGACGACGCTCTGGCGGCCGACACCGCTCTGGTATGCCTGTCGCACGTCGAGTACGTCTCGGGCGAGCGGCACGATCTGGCAGCCGTCACCGAGCTGGCGCGGGCGCGCGGCGTCCGCGTGCTCTGGGATCTTTCCCACTCCGCCGGCAGCGTGCCCGTCGACCTCACGCAAGCCGGGGCGGACCTTGCGGTCGGCTGCACGTACAAGTACCTCAATGCCGGACCGGGGGCGCCGGCGTACCTGTACGTCCGGCGCGAGCTGCAGCCACTGCTCGAGACGCCGATCCGCGGCTGGTTCGGGCAGGCGGACCAGTTCGCCATGGGGCGTGAATACGCCGCGGCGGCGGGCATCCGCCGGTTCGGCGCGGGCACGCCGCCGATCCTCGGGCTGCCGCTGGTCGAGATCGGCGCCGGGCTCATCGCCGAAGCCGGGATCGACCGGCTGGCCGCCAAGAGCGTCCGGCTGACCACCGAGCTCATCGACCTGGCTGACGCCTGGCTCGCCCCGCTCGGGTTTCACGTCGCAACCCCGCGCGACCCGTCGCTCCGGGGTGCTCACGTCAGCCTCACCCATCCGGCGGCCTGGCCGATCAGCCAGGCCCTCATCGAGCACGCCGGCGTGGTGCCCGACTACCGGGCGGACTCCAGCGGCATCGGCAGCATCCGGCTGGGTCCGGCTCCGCTCTACACCCGCTACGTGGAGGTGTGGGACGCGATGGCGCGGCTGCGCGACCTCGTCGCCGCGGGCGAACACGAAAAGTTCAGCCCGGACCCGGGCCGCGTCACCTGAGCGCATCCCGCCGCGCGGTTCGGCCGAACGTCAGCCAAGATGGACAGATGCGCGGGGACGGCGACGGCTGGGTGATCTGCGCCGCTGAGCACCGGCACTGGGGCCGGTACGGCGCGGCGGGGCTGCTGCTGCGGCACATCGAGCCCAGCGGCAAGGTGTCGGTACTGCTCCAGCACCGGGCGGTGTGGAGCCACCACGGCGACACCTGGGGGCTGCCGGGAGGCGCCCGCGACAGCGGCGAGACCCCCGAGCAAGCTGCGCTTCGCGAGGCCTACGAGGAATCCGGCCTCGACCGCGACCAGGTGGAGATCACCGGTAGCTGGGTGGACGACCACGGCGGATGGTCCTACACGACCGTGCTGGCCGCGGCCCCGAGCACCCTCGAGGTCCGCGTGATGAGTCACGAGAGCATCGCACTGCAGTGGGTTCCGGAGTGGGAGGTTTCGGCACTGCCGCTGCATCCCGGGTTTGCCGCGACCTGGCCGATCGTCAGCGCGCTTTAGCGCGAGGGCCTACCCGAGCGTGCTGGATCCCCGTGATTTGGCGCCGATCTTGCCGAGCAACCGTCCGAGCAGCACCACCGCGGCGGGCACGACGATAAGCAGCCAACCATGGTTGTGCACGACGAAGCCGAGCAGCACCAGCGCGATGCCCAGCAGGACCGCCGTCGCCAGCTGAAGCTGCCGGTGACGGCGATCGGGGCCGGCGGAGGCTCCGAGAATGCGCCCGCCCACCAGGAAGGGCACCACGATGAGCGCCACGCCGAAGGCGATCAGCAGCGTCACCACGAGCCACTTGATGGTGACCAGCAGCACCCACCCGATGACGCCGGCGATCGCGACCAGCACCACAGGCCCGAGCAGGGAGCCGAATACCGACGACTGACCATTGCGCGTGGAGAACGACGATCGTGCCATAGCTCCATGGTGCGCCCGATCATGCGTTCTGGGGAGTCCTGACACCCTGAGTACTTGCTGTAGCCATGCTGGGCACTTGCGTGCTGGTCACGGTAGCGTCGAACTGTGGAGCAGCCGCCGGTAACCGAGTCCGCGCAGTTCGGACGGGTCGACGCGGACGGCACGGTGTACGTCCGCACAGCCGCCGGCGAACGCGTCGTCGGCTCGTGGCTCGCCGGCTCCCCGGAAGAGGGCCTGGCCTACTTCGTCCGCAAATTCGAAGATCTCGAAGCCGAGGTGTCCATCCTCGAAAAGCGGGTTGACGCAGACCCCAACCGGGCCGCCGCGTCCGCCGCCCGGCTGCGCACCGAGCTGGATACGGCCGCCGTCGTAGGCGATCTGGCTGCGCTCGATGCCCGGCTCGCTACGATCACCGATGCTGCCGCCGCACGCCAGAGCGAAGTCGCCGAGCAGCGCGCCGCCGCCCGGGCCGAAGCCGTTGCGGTCAAGGAGGGGCTGGTCACCGAGGCCGAGCAGCTGGCGGCCGGCGGCGACTGGCGTCATGCCGACGAGCAGATGCGGGCGCTGGTCGAGCGTTGGAAGGGACTGGGTCGGCTCGACCGCAAGACCGACGACGCGCTCTGGACCCGGCTGGCTGCGGCGCGCAGCTCGGTCCAGCGCCGCCGCCGGGTGCATTTCGCCGAGCTCGAGGAGAAGCGCAAGCAGGCGCAGGTACGCAAGACCGAGCTCGTCGCCGAAGCTGAGAAGCTGGCCGACTCCACCAGCTGGGGTCCCACCAGCACGCGCTTTCGCGAGCTGATGAATGAATGGAAGGCGGCCGGCGGCGCTCCCAAGGGCGCGGAGGCCGAGCTCTGGGGCCGGTTCCGCGCCGCCCAGGACGCGTTCTTCGCAGCCCGGACCGCGTCACGGGCCGAACGCGATGCAGGAGTGAAGGCCGCCCTGGCCGCCCGCGAGGAACTCGTCGTCGAGGCTGAGTCCCTCGATCCGCGCTCCGACCCCGCCGGCGCCCGCAAGCGGCTGCGCGACATCCAGAGGCGCTGGGACGCGACCCCGCCGGTCCCCCGCGACTCCTCGTCGTCGCTCGACCGCCGGCTCGGGGCCGTGGAAGACCAGCTGCGCGACGTCGAGCAGGCCCGGTTCAAGCCTGATCCGACCGACAACCCCCTGGTGATCCGGCTGAACGAGTCGATCGCCAAACTCGAGCGCCGCATCATGCGGGCCGAGCAGGCCGGTGACACGCGCACCGTCGAGGAGACGCAGGCGACGCTCGAGACCCAGCGCAGCTGGCTGGCCCAGGCCACCGGCGGGAGTTAGACCGCAGGCGCTGCTCAGCCGACTCGCTGGTCGTCCCGCGTCACACGACGACGCGCAGGATCTCCTCGATCGAGGTCAACCCCTGCAACACCTTGCTGAGGCCGTCCTGGCGAAGCGTGCTCATCCCGGCGTCGCGCGCCGCCCGGCCGATGGTGTCGGCCGATGCCCGCGCGACAGCGAGCCGCTCGATCTCTTCGTCCACCGGCATGACCTCATGCAGCGCGAGCCGGCCCTTGTAGCCGGTCTTCGAGCAGGCCGAGCAGCCCGCCGCCCGAAACAGCGTCGGGAGCTCGTCGTGCGGCCACTCCCAGCGCGAGGACACCATCATCTCCCGGGTGGGCGTATACGCCTCTTTGCACTTGCTGCACAGACGCCGGGCAAGCCGCTGGGCCAGCACGCAGTCCAGCGCCGAACCGACCAGGAACGGCTCGATGCCCATCTCGATGAGCCGGTTCACCGCACTCGGGGCGTCGTTGGTGTGCAGCGTCGACAGCACGAGGTGACCGGTGAGCGCGGCCTCGATCGCGATCTGGGCCGTCTCGTGGTCACGGATCTCACCGAGCAGCACGATGTCGGGGTCCGAGCGCAGGATCGAGCGCAGCGCGCGGGCGAAGGTGAGCCCGGCGCGGGGGTTGGCCTGCACCTGGTTGATGCCCGGGATGCGATATTCGACCGGGTCCTCGACGGTGATGACGTTCACCTCGGGCCGGCTGACCAGGTTCAGGGTGGCGTACAGGGTGGTCGACTTGCCCGAACCGGTGGGACCCGTGACCAGAAGCATCCCGTAGGGCTTGGTGAACGACTGCTCCCACCGGTTGAAGTTGTCCTCCTGAAAGCCCAGGTCCGACAGCCGCAGCAGGGCGGTCGAATTGTCCAGGATTCGCATGACGATCTTCTCGCCCCACACGGTCGGCAGGCTGGCCACACGAAGGTCGATCTTCTTGCCGCCGAAGGTGACCGAGAGCCGCCCGTCCTGCGGAACCCGCCGCTCGGCGATGTCCATGTCGGCCATGATCTTCAGGCGGCTGATGACGCCCGCCTGGATCGAACGCGGTGAACGCATGATGTCGTGCAGCACGCCGTCGATGCGGAACCGCACGCGCAGCTCGCGCTCGCCCGGCTCGATGTGGATGTCGGAGGCGCGGTCGGCGATCGCCTGGGCGATGAGCAGGTTGACGAACTTGACGATCGGGGCGTCGTCGACGATCTCCTTGACACGGGCGAGCTCGTCGTCGTCGTGGGTGTCCTCGAGGGTGTGCGTCAGGTCTTCGAGTGCGTCGTCGCTGCGGTGGAAGCGGTCGATCGCGGCCATGAGGTCGGCCTTGGTCGCCACCACAGCCTTGACGTCGCGCCCGGTGAGCGAGCGGATGTCGTCGATCGCGAAGACGTTCGCGGGATCGGCCATCGCGACGACGAGCCGGCCGTCCTCGTATCCGATCGGTAGCGCGACGTGGCGGCGAGCAACGTGCGGGGCGATCGTCGCGACCGCGCTGCCGTCCACCGGGAAGTCGGCGAGGTCGACGAACTGCAGACCGATCTGCTCGGCGAGCGCGGCGACCAGCTGCGACTCGGTGACCATGCCGAGGTCGACCAGCACGCGGCCGAGGCTGCGCCCGAGCCGCTGCTGCTCCTCGATGGCGGTATTGAGCTGATCGTGATCGACGAGACCGCCGTCGAGCAAGATCTCGCCGAGCTGCTTCACCCTGAGAATGTCGGCAGCTGGGAAGCGTTGATGTAGGCCACGAATGGGTCTCCCTGGAACGATCGATGCGGTTTGCCCCGGCTCGCGAGCGCACTCAGCGGCCGCTCAGCGGCCGGTCAGCCACCGGTCGGCGATGCGGTGGATTTCGATGGCGGTCGTAGATGTCGGATCGAGCACCAGCGACGAACCGTCCGTGAAACGCAACACGATCCGGGAGGGCATCAGCCGCTGGCGCGCCGGTCCGGCGGCGGTGCGCACCGGGGTGCGGCGGCGCGCTGCGAACCAGCCGTGAAGACTCACCGGCCAGCGGATCCGACGTTTCATGCGGGCGCCGCCAGGATTCAGGCGCGGACTGCGGCAGCGCGCTCGAGACTTTCCAGAACCGCGTGCAGGAGCGCGAGCAGCACGGTCTTCACCGATGCCTTGTCCGTCGCGTCACACGGCACGATCGGGATCGAAGGCTCGAGGTCGAGGTCGACACGGACCTTCATCTCGTCGTCCGGGCCGAGGCCGTCGCTGCGGTTGACCGCGACGACGAACGGCACCCGGGCCATCCGGCGGAACGCGGCGAGGATCGTCGTCGCCTCCGCCACCGATTCGGGCCGCGACGCATCGAGCATCAGGACGTAGCCCAGCATTCCTTCGCCGAGCACTTCCCACATGAATTCGAAGCGGTCCTGGCCCGGAGTTCCGAACAGGTAGAGCACCAGGTCGGAGTCGATGCCGATGCGGCCGAAGTCCATCGCGACGGTCGTCTGCGCCTTGTCGGCACGGATCTCGTCATTGGACGAGAGCTCGCGCTCGGTGGACAGCACGGTGATCTCGCTGATGGTGCGGATCAGCGTCGTCTTGCCGGCGCCGAACGGCCCGGTGATGACGATCTTGACCGCATGACCTCGGCCGCGTCGGCGCAAGGTCCGGCCGGTAGTGGTTCGGTTCACCACGCCTACAGCCCCCGGACGCCGGCGATCAGTCGCAGCACCAGGCTCTTGGTGACAGCAGAGTCGAGGCCGCGTGCGGACTCGCCGACGGCTGGGTCGAGAGCGCGGGCTGGTTCGGCAACCGCCGGAGCGGTGTCCAGCGCGGCACTGCCGTTGGTCAGCGGCCGGTCGTACGCACCCTGGGTCACCGGTGAGGGCGCCACGGGCTGCGATGCGACCGAGGTGTGGTCGAGCGCGCCTTCGGACGTCTCGAGGGCCGGCTCCGGATCGCGGGCCTGGGGCACCTCGGCGCTCGGCCCGGCGTGAACGTCGACGTCCACCGAAACCGGCGCGTCGGACACCTCGGCCGTAGCCGCCGGCGCCTCGGGCTCGACCGCGGGCGCCGCGGGCTCAACCGGCGCACCACCGACCGACTCGAGACCGGCGATGATGGCCTGGCGGCGCTGCAAGTCCTCCAGCCCGGAGCCGCTCGAGTCGACCGTTAGCAACCCTCGTTCGACGAGCGCCGCGAGGGCTCCGGCGACGGCGAACTCGCTGCGACCGAGCAACGCGACGATCTCGCTGACACTCCGGCTGCCGTCCACGAGCGCGAGCAGCCCCCATTCCTCGCGGGTGCAGCTCGGGTCGAACGCCGGCGACGGAGCGAGGCGCAGCACGCTCTCCGGTGACGGGATCAGGCTGGTCAGGTTCGGCCAGACCTGCATGCGGCGCTGGCCTTCGGCGACCAGGTCGTCGGCGGACAGGCCCAGGATCAGCCCATCCGGATCGGCTTCGCCGATCAGGAAGCTGAACTTGCCGGCGGTCCAGCGCAGCAGCTCGCAGACGGCATCCGTCGCCTGGTCGGCGGCCAGCTGGGTGACGGCCTCGTTCGACAGGCCCGAGCGGTCCAGTAGCGCCCGCAGCAAGCTCGGAGCGCCGCCGCGCACGTCATCGGCGGCACCCGCGAGCGCGTCGTCGTCGACCAGGCCGGCACCGACCAGCCGGCGCGCGAGCACCTGCCGGCGAAGGTCGGAGCAGGCGGCGTTGATCGCGCCCTCACCGAGGCGGATGACGCCCTTGCGCTCCTCGTCGGCCGCTGCCAGGTGCAGGGCACCGCTCTTGCGGGTCTGCGAGAGCAGCTGCAGGACGTCAGGCAGCCCGAAATCCTCGAGGCTTCCGTCAAGTCTCATGACCAGCCCGCCGAACCCGAGGCAGGCCACGCGCTGGCGGCCGTTCCGTTAGCCGGGGAGACGATCCTCGCGGGCTCGGCGGCGATGGCCGGGCGCGCGGCAGGCAGCGAAACCGGCGGCGGGGCAGCCGCGGCCGGCGCCTGCATCACGGCTCGGGCCGCCTGCTCGGCGAACTCCTCGAGCTCGTCCGCGGCGAGAGCGGTGCTGACGGCGGCGGTCGCGCGGCGCAGCTCGTAAATCACCAGGCCGGCCTTGGCCTCCGGCCCGGAGACCCCGACCAGCACGGCGTCGTCACCGGCGGCCAGCAGCCAGACGCCACCGGACTCACCCTGGATGTGGACCTGGGAAAGCTCGCCGCGGCCGAGGCCTTCGGCGGCCCGCTCGCCGAGCGAGAGCAGCGCGGCGCTCATCGCGGCGACGCGGTCCTCGTCCATCTCCGGCGGCAGCGCCGAGGCCATCGGCAGACCGTCGATCGTGACAACCGCAGCAGCCTCGAGTTCCGGCGTTCGGCGCATCAGCTCGGTGAGCAGGGCGTCGAGACGAGCACCGTGACCTACATAGGAGGAGGTTCCAGGGCTCGCGCCGGGTGATTCGGCGGGGGTAGGCATCGCCGGGTTACCTCCAACGAGAGCGGCGCGCCGTCCGCGGTGGGGCCGCGGCAGACGTCATGGGGGTGAGCAGGTAGTTCGGGCATCGGCATTCCGGACACCGTGCTTGAACGTGCCGCGCGGCGGTTTGCCCGTCAGCGTCCGGCGAGCCCCTGCTCCCCCGCGGCGCGCAGCACCGCCACGTCGATCTGGCGACCCGTCATGAGGGCGACCTGACCGACGGCCTGGTGCACGAGCAGGTCGAGACCGCCGAGCACGCAGGCACCGGCCCGCCGGGCAGCGATGGCGAGCGGGGTCGGCCACGGTGCGTACACCAGGTCGAAGAGCGGCGCAGCCCCCGGCCATGCCTCGATCCACGGGGCGAGCGACTCCCCGGCGGTGGCGGGCACCGCGCTGATCACGAGGTCAGCGTCGGCGGTCGCCGCGCGGTCCCAGCCGATGACCGTGAGCGCGATCCCGCTGGCGCGCGCCACGTCCGAGAGGGCAGCCGCCCGATGGGCACTGCGGGCGGCGACCCGCACCCCAGGCGCCCCCATCGCGGCCAGCGCGGCGACGGCGGCCTGGGCGGATCCCCCGGCGCCCAGCACGACCGGGCGCTCGAACATCGTCAGCCCGGCTTCGATCAGCGCGGCGACCAGCCCGGGAACATCGGTGTTGGCCCCGAAGAGCCCGCCGTCCCGCGGCACCACCGTGTTCACGGCGCCGACCCGAGTGGCGAGCGGCTCCAGCTCGTCGACCAGCGGCAGCGCCACCAGCTTCAGCGGCATCGTCAGTGAGAAGCCGGCGAAACCGGGGTCAGTTCGCGCCTCGGCGAACAGATCGGCGAGCTGTTCTGAGGTGCATTCGCGTGCCGTGTACTGCCAGTCGGTGAGCCCGAGATGCGCGTACGCGGCGCGGTGGAGCACCGGCGAAAGGCTGTGAGCGATGGGCGAGCCGAGAACGTTGGCCCACACTCAGCAGGTCTCCGGAGACTCGGTGTGGCACTGCTGCTGGAGCTGGTTGAACTCGCTGGTGGACGCGGTGAAGACGGTCTTCTTCTCCTTGGGCAGGTAGACGAAGTACGTGTAGTCGCCCTCCACCGGCGCGAGCACCGCCTTGAGCGTCGCCTCGCCCGGGTTGCCGATCGGCCCCGGCGGGATACCGGGACTGACCCGCGTGTTGTAGGGGCTCGGGTTGTTGATCTGGCTTTGTGTGAGGGCGCCGGTGTAGTCGCCCAGCGCGTACCGGGTGGTCGAGTCCATGCCCAATGTCGGGAACTCGCCGGGGTTGTGCAGCCGGTTGTACATCACCGCCGCTGCCTTGCGGAGGTCAGCGGTCTGGTTCACCTCTTTCTCGACGATCGAGGCGAGGGTGACCGCCTGCAACGGCGTGACCCCGCGGGCTTGCGCCTGTGCGACCAGGTTGAGCTTGGTGGCCTCGGAGTTGAACCGGGCGACCATGCTGCGCAGCACGTTCACAGCGCTCGTTCCGTGCTTGGGTGCGTACGTCGCCGGGAAGAGGAAGCCCTCGGCCGACGTGACGCCGGAGGCCCACGAGGGCAGGCCGAGCAGCTTGGGCTGCAGCGCAGCAGCCGTGAGGTCGGCCACGGACAGACCCGTCGCCTTGGAAATGATCGGAAGGATGTGCCGCAGGTCGAGACCCTCGGCGATGGTGAACCGTTGGGCGTCCAGCGCCTTGGGGTCGAAGAGCCGGTTGAAGGCAGCGGCGCCGCTCATGTGCTTGCGCATGAGGTAGTCGCCCGCCTGGATCTTGCCCGCCCGTTCGGGGTCGGCCGCGGCGGCCTTTTCGAACGCGGCGGCGCTCTTGACGACGTCCTTGCTGGCGAGGTTCTTGCCGATGGTCGTCGGGCTTTGCCCGCTCGTGATGGTGATGCCGACGGTGCCGGTGCCGGAGCCGGCGTAGTCGGGAACCGACGCCTTGTGGGTGAGGTGGGTGATGACCGCCTTGCCACCGAAGATCACCCCGGCGACGAGGCCTGCCATGACGATGATCGCGATGAACAGCCGGCCGAAACCGATGGAACGGCGGCGCTGGGGAGGCAGCGGGCGACGCGGCGGTGGGGGCGTCTGGCGCCGGGATTCGCCGGAGCCGAGCAGCCCGGACAGCGGATCACTCATGCGGGTCCTTCCGTGCCATCCCGTCGAGGTAGGTCTGCAGGATGCCCGCCGCGGCAGCGGCATCGATGGCAGCGCGCCGATCGCGCACCGATGATCGCGGTCGCGCTGACCGCAACGCCTTGTCGGCGACGACAGTAGTCAGCCGCTCGTCGACGAACTTTATCGGGATGGGCGCGATCCGTTCAGCCAGCGCGTCGGCGTACTCGCGGGCAGCGTCGACAGCCATGCCTTCACGGCCGGCGAGCGTGCGCGGCAATCCGATGACGACCTCGACTGCCTCGCGCTCCGCGATCAGGGCTGCTAGCTCGGCCAGGTCGCAGCCGTCCCGCCGGCGCTGCACGGCCGTCACCGGAAACGCCAGCCGCGCATCGGGGTCGCTGGCGGCAACGCCCACCCGCACGCTGCCCACATCAACCCCAATCCGCACGCCGCGGCTCACCGCCCCGCGCCGGCCACCGCGGCCTCCACCGCGGCCTCCACCGCGGCGAATGCCGCCGGCAGGGCCGACGCGTCGGTGCCCGCACCTTGCGCGAGCTGAGGGTCGCGCCCGCCGCCGCTGCCGCCCACATGGGCGGTGACGGCGCGAAGGAGGTCGCCGGCGGAAAGCCCCCGATCCACCGCCGCCGAGGTCAGCGCGACCACCAGCGGCACCTTCCCGTCAGCGGCCGCGGCAATCACGACGACGCCCGGCCGGTCCGACAGCCGGCCCCGGACGTCGACGGCGAGGGTGCGCACATCCTTGGCCCCAGTGCCCGGCGGCGCCTGCGCGGCCACGAGCGCGACGCCGCCGACGTCCTTCGCCTCCGCCGCGAGCTGGCCGGCGCTCGCCAGCACCGCGTCCGCGCGCAGGCGCTCGAGCTGCCGTTCCGCGTCGCGCAGCCGGGTCACGATGTCGTTGACCCGCTCGGGTACTTCTTCCGCCCGGGTGGCCTTGATCGCCGACGTGACCTGCTCGAGCAGCACCCGCTCCCGCGCGAGGAAACGGAACGCGTCGAGGCCGACCAGTCCCTCCACGCGCCGGGTCCCGGCCGCGACCGACGACTCGGACAGCAGGGTCACCGCGCCGATCTGCGCCGAGTGCGCGACGTGCGTGCCGCCGCAGAGCTCACGGGCGTAGGGCGCGTCCCGCTCGCCGACATCGACCACCCGAACGGCGTCGCCGTACTTCTCGCCGAAGAGCGCCATCGCCCCGAGGCGGCGAGCATCGTCCAGCGTGGTGACGAACGCATTCACCGGCAAATCGCGCAGCAGCACCTCGTTGACCTCGTCCTCGACGTCGCGCACGACAGCCGCCGGGACCGCGGACGGCGAGTGGAAGTCGAAACGCAGCCGGCCGGGGGCGTTGAGCGAGCCGGCCTGGGTAGCCGACTCGCCGAGCGCACCCCGGAAGGCGCGGTGGACGAGGTGGGTAGCGGTATGCGCGCGGGAAACGGCCGCTCGGCGCGCGGGATCGACCTCGGCGTAAACGGTGGTGCCGGCGGTCAGCTCGCCGTCGATCACCCGCGCGCGATGCACGATCAGGCCCGCAACCGGTGTCACCACATCCAGCACCTCGGCGGCCCCGCCGTCGAAGACGAACCGGCCGTGGTCGCTCTCCTGGCCTCCGGACTCCGCGTAGAACGGGGTCACGTTGACGACGATCCCGACGGCGTCGCCCGCGACGGCGGCCGGCAGCAGCGTGGCGGTCTCGAGGTCGATCAGCGAAGTGACGGTCGACTCCCGGTGCAGCTCCTCGTATCCGGTGAAGACGGTCGTGCCCTGCTCGAGCGCCTGACGAAAGACCGACAGGTCGACGTTGCCGATGCCGCGCGCCTCACGGTCCGCCTTGGCCGCCGCCACCTGCCGTTCCATCGCGGTGCGGAAGCCCGCTTCGTCCACAGTGAGGCCGGCGTCGGCCGCGAGATCGCGCGTCAGGTCGTACGGGAAACCGTAGGTGTCGTGCAGGGTGAAGACGCGCTCTCCGGAGAGCTGGCTCCGGCCGCTGGCCTTGGTCTCGGTGACGGCGACGTCGAACAGCGCCATACCGCGGTTGAGCGTCGCGCGGAACGCGTCCTCCTCGCCCGCGATGACCGTCGCGACGACGGCGGAGTCGAGCTCCGGGTAGATCGGACTCATCACTTCGCGCACGGACCGCAGCAACTCTTCGCTGACCGGGTCGCGCGAGCCGAGGCGATGCATGGCCGACAGCGCCCGGCGCAGCAGCCGGCGCAGGACGTAGCCGCGACCTTCGTTGGACGGGACGACCCCGTCGGCCACGAGCATCGCGCCGGTGCGCATGTGATCGGCAACGACACGCAGCGCGACGTCGGACTCGGGACCCGCGCCGTAGCGGGTGCCGGTGAGTTCCGCCGCCCGGTCCAGCACGGGGCGGCTGATGTCGATCTCGTAGAGATTCTCGACCCCCTGCAGGATGGTGGCCATCCGTTCCAGGCCCATACCGGTGTCGATGTTCTTGGCCGGCAACTCGCCGAGGATCGGGTACTCGTAGCCCCGCCCCTCGCCGCGCTCGTATTGCATGAAGACGAGGTTCCAGACCTCGAGGTAGCGCTCCTCGTCGGCGACGGGGCCGCCGTCGGCGCCGTGCTCGCGGCCGCGGTCGAAGTAGATCTCGCTGCACGGGCCGCAGGGCCCGGGGACGCCCATCGACCAGTAGTTGTCCTCCTTGCCGCGGCGCTGGATGCGGTCGCCGGGCAGGATCTGACGCCACAGGTCGAACGCCTCGTCGTCGTCGAGGTAGACGGTGGCCCACAGCCGGTCGCCGTCAAAGCCGAAGCCGTTCTCGACCGAGGTCAGCAGCTCCCACGCGAGCGGGATCGCGCCTTCCTTGAAGTAGTCGCCGAAGCTGAAATTGCCGCACATCTGGAAAAAGGACGCGTGGCGGCTGGTCCGGCCGACGTTCTCGATGTCGATCGTGCGCACGACCTTCTGCACGCTCGTGGCACGCGGCGCCGGCGGCGGCAGGTCACCGAGGAAGTAGGGCTTGAACGGCACCATGCCGGCGTTCACCAGCAGCAGCGTCGGGTCTTCCGAGACGAGGCTGGCGCTGGGGACGACAAGGTGCCCGCGCGCTTCGAAATGCGCGAGAAAGCGGCGGCGTATCTCTGCTGTCTTCATGACGTTCGGTCCATCAGGGGGTCTCGGGCGCCTCATCCACTCCGAGCGCCGAGCGCAACTCGTGCTCGCGCTCGGCCATGCCGGCGCGGACGTCGTCGACGAATCCGCTCACTGACGCGACCAGTCGCCGCGCCACAGCGTCGGGCTGCATCGATTCCGCCGCGGCGGTGAGCCGGCGGACGACAAGCACTCCGACCGTCGCTCCGAGAGCGATGTAGAAGATGCGGCGGGTCACGAGACGAGGCCTTTGCGATCCTTACGTGCGGCTTTCGCAGCGGCGCGCTCGGCTTTCAGCTCCGTCTTCACCCGCTCTTCGATGTCAGCCGCCGTGCGCTTCGACGCGGCCCGCCGCACCCCGTAGGTGAAGGCCGCGACCTTGATGACGGGGCCGCCGAGCGTCGCAGCGAACACCGAGGTCAGCGCCGAGACATTGCCGGTGATCGACTCGACGTGGGTGGTGATCTGCTCGACCTTGGCCAGCTCGATGTTGACCGACGCGAGTGCGGTGTTGACCTCGTCGACGGTGGTGCCGGCCTGGCGGATGCGGTCGGTGCTCTCGTCGATCGCCCGGTCGGTCTGGCGCACCCGCTCCGCCACCTCGTCGAAGATCCGCGCCAGCTTGGCGAGCGCGTAGCAGCCGAAGAGCGCCAGGATGAGAAACGCGCCAGCGGCGATCAGACCTGCGACTGCCCCGGCCGACATCGGCGCGCCTCCTTCTGTGATCGTGGTGTCGGCAAACCCTACCCGGCAGGCTGGTCGCCGTCCGGTTCACGCAGTACCCACTCGATCACCCGCGACCGCGCGGCCGCCTCGGGTTCCTGCTCGCTCGGCTCGTAATACACCTTTCCGGCGATGACGTCCGGGGCGTACTGCTGGCTCACCACTCCACCCGGGAAGTCGTGCGGGTACTGGTAGCCCTTACCTGCGCCGAGGCGGGCTGCTCCTGGATAGTGGGTGTCGCGAAGATGCGGCGGGACCGGACCTGTGAGCCCGGCTCGTACGTCTGCCGCGGCCCTCTCATACGCCACGATCACCGCGTTCGATTTCGGCGCCAGGCAGCAATGGATGACGGCCTGGGTCAGATTCAGCCGTGCCTCGGGAAGGCCGATCAGCTCGAGCGCCTGCGCGGCGGCGACGGCGATCTGCAACGCCGTCGGGTCAGCCATCCCGATGTCTTCGCTGGCCAGGATGACGAGGCGGCGGGCGATGAAGCGCGGGTCCTCCCCCGCCTCGATCATCCGGGCCAGGTAGTGCAGCGCGGCGGTGACATCGCCGCCGCGCATGGATTTGATGAAGGCGCTGGTGACGTCGTAGTGCTGATCGCCATCCCGGTCGTAGCGCACCGCCGCCCGGTCGACGGCCTTCTCCAGGGTCGGCAGGTCCAGCGTCCCGTCAGCGATCCCGGCTGCTTCCAGCGAGGTCAGCGCCCGGCGCGCGTCGCCGCCGGCAAGCGTGACGAGGTGGTCTTCCGCTTCCTGGGTCAGGCTGAGCCGGCCGCCGTAGCCGCGCGGATCGGCCAGCGCGCGCTGGATCACCTCGCGAACGTCGTCATCGGTGAGCGGTTCCAGCCGAAGCAGCAACGAGCGCGACAGCAGCGGCGAGATGACCGAGAAGAACGGGTTCTCGGTCGTCGCCGCGACGAGCGCGAGCCAGCCGTTCTCGACCGCCGGGAGCAGCACGTCCTGCTGCGCCTTGGAGAAGCGGTGCACCTCGTCGAGGAAGAGCAACGTGCGGGCGCCTCCGGCTGACAGCGCTCCCCGGGCGTCGTCGATGACAGCGCGCACGTCTTTTACGGTGGCGTTGACGGCGGACAGCTCGCGGTATCGGCGCCCGGCGGCGAGCAGGTGGGCGATGGTCGTCTTTCCGCTGCCGGGCGGGCCGACGAGGATCAGGCTGGTCGCCGAGTCGCCCTCGGCGAGGCGGCGCAGCGCTCCCCCGGGCCCGATGAGGCCGCGATGGCCGACCACCTCATCGAGGGCGCGCGGCCGTACGCGGGCGGCCAGCGGCGCCACCGGAGCCGGCTCGGTGAGCGTCCGGCCGTCGTCGAACAGGGTCATTTGACACTGACCGTACGGCTACTCCCCGTCGCCCGCATCCGAAGCCCGATGCCGGCGCTGAGCGATCCAGAGTCTGCGCGTTCCCCGCGAGGACTAGCGAAGATCGCGCGCAGAGCGCAGCTCCACTAGGTGGCTAAGGCCGCCCGGCAAGCGCCCAAACCAGGGCAGACGCCTTTGGGCTCCCCCAGCCAGTGGTGAGGTCATATCCCGGTCGGGCGTTGAAGCCGGGCGTGATGCCGCCGCCGAAGAGGGTTCCGTCGAAGGTGCTATTGCCAACAGTCACATCGCGGTAGTAGCGGGCATACGTCGACGGGTGCGAGGCCAACCGATACAGCGTCGGATTGATCGGACCCAGTCGCCCTCGATGTGCCTGGTCGGCGAGCGCGATGAGTCCCGCCCACTGCGGTCCGCCTTCGCTCGTGCCCCCGAAATAGTAGAGCGGCCCATTGGTGGACAAGTCGTCCGAGCTGGTCCAGTAGAGGATGACACCCTGGGCGATCGAAGCGTTCCAGGCGACATCGGGGATGGAACGTCCGTTGTAAGGCAATCCGGACTGGAACGCCGGCTGCTTGAAGATGTGGGAGACACCGCCGCCGCTGGCTGCGGCATACTGCGGCTCATTCCAGACCGATTCGCTCTGGTACTTCCCCGTGACGCCGTTGGCGATGAGGTCCGTGCCACCGATGCTGGTGACGAGGGGGTCATCCGACGGGTACCCGGCGACTTTGACAAAGCCGGTTCCGGGGCAGTTGAACTCTGCGGCACCGGAGTCACCGGAGCCTGCGACCAGCGTGATGTTCTTGGCTGTCGCCTTTTCGAGAATCCTGTGGAACCGAGGTATGTCGATGTCAGGGCACTTCTCGTCTTCGATGAAGCTCATCGACAGGACATCGCCGAGGTTGTGGTCGACCACGTACTGCAAGGCATCTTCAAGTTCGGAGTCATTGTCGTTCTTGGCGCCGACGTAAACGATTTTGGCGGCTGGTGCCATGGCGTGAGCCCACTCGACGTCGAGCGTGATCTCGCCCGCCCAGCCCACCTGGTCGGGGTCGTTGATGTCATAGGCCGGCTTACCGTGCGGGAACACCTGTTCGAGTTGCGGGTTGGGAAGCCCAAAAAGCCGATCGAACCTTTTCAGATCGCGGGAAAGCGTCGGACTCTGGAATGCGTCGACAATGGCAATCGTCTGGCCGCGGCCGTCAAGTCCTTCGGCTGCCAGCTGGCTGACGCCGTAGGCGGCGCGGATCGCCCGCGGGCTGTAGCACGTGGGCGGGCTGGTGGTCTGGCAGTCCAAAGGTGTCTTGCCAAGCCGATGGATCGACTCCCGGGCAAGAAGCTGCGCCGCTTGAGAATCGGGGCGAAACCCAGCTTCCCTACCCGGCTCCTGCGCACCAGCCGCCGTGGCGGCAGCGATCAAGCACAACGCCAAGCCGCAGGGGACGACCGCCCGCATTTTCCAACGCACAATGACCCCCGAGTTATATCGGCCGCTGCCGAGTCGTCGGAACGTAACAGTGATTGCCAATGCAGGACTAAGAAACGCCAACTATTTGGTGTGGACTCGTGAGAATCCTGAAGACGCTTTCGTGGCGCCTTATTGCCCAGGCCCGACACCGACAACCACGCGTTCGCGGGTGCAGCAAAGCGATACGCCGCTTGCCGGCAGGCCATGCTGGTGTCATGGCTGAAGATCGTCCGGATCGGGCGGATCGGGTGGATCGGTCTGCGCCCGGGCGGCCCGGAGCGGCCCACCTGCGCACTCCCGCCGGTGGTCTGACCGAATCCCAGGTGCTCGAGCGCATCCGCGAGGGGCGGACGAACGCCGTCCAGTCACAGACGAGCCGCTCCGTCGCAGTGATCCTGCGGACGAACATCCTCACCTTCTTCAACGGCCTGCTGCTCAGCCTGTTCGTCGTCATCCTGGCGACCGGACGCTGGCAGAACGGCCTGTTCGGGCTCGTCATCGTGGCCAACTCGGCGATCGGGATCATCCAGGAGCTACGCGCCAAGCGCACGCTCGACCAGCTGACCGTGCTGAATGCGCAGCGCGCCAGGGTCATGCGGGACGGCACCGTTCGCGAGCTCGAAATCGGTGACGTCGTCGCCGATGACCTGGTGGAGCTGCTGACCGGCGATCAGGTGATCGCCGACGGCCTCGTCGAAGGCTCCGAGGGTCTGGAGATCGACGAATCGCTGCTCACCGGCGAGTCCGAGCCCGTCGCGAAGGCTCCTGGCGACGACGTGCGCTCCGGCTCGATCGTCGTTGCCGGCCATGGCCGTTTCCAGGCGACGGCTGTTGGCGCCGAGGCCTACGCCACCCAGCTCGCCGCGGAGGCCAAGCAGACCAGGACGGCCCACTCGGAACTCGTCGCCGGCACCACCCGCCTGCTGCGCTGGATCTCGCTGGTGATGCTGATCGTCGCGCCGTTCCTGCTCTGGAGCCAGTTCAACACGTCCGACAACAAGAGCTGGCAGGCCGCCGTCACCGGCGCCGTCGCCGCACTGGTCGGGATGGTGCCCGAAGGGCTGGTGCTCCTGACCAGCCTGGCGTTCACGGTGGCCACCGTCACGCTGGCGCGCAAGCAAACGCTGGTGCAGCAGCTGCCGGCCGTCGAAGGCCTGGCCCGGGTCGACGTCGTCTGCCTCGACAAGACCGGCACGCTGACCTACGGCGACATCGTCTTCGACCGTCTGCAGCCGTTGGAGGGTGCGAGCGAATCCGAGGTTCGAGAGGCGCTCGCACTGTCGGCGAACGGGCCGGACACCAATGCCACCTCTGCGGCGCTGGCGGCCGTCTTCACCGAAACGGCATGGACGCGCGAGGGCGAGGTCCCGTTCTCCTCCGCGCGCAAGTGGTCTGCGGTGACCGCGGCCGGTCACGGGACATGGGTCCTCGGCGCTCCGGAGATGGTCCTGCCCGACCCGCGAGACACCGCTGCGCGAAGCGCCCGCTCGGCAGCAGACCAGGTTGCCGCCCAGGGGCAGCGCGTCCTGCTGCTCGCGCAATCCTGGGACCCGCCGCCCGCTGTCGAGCAAGCTGCTGCTCCCGCCCGGCTGCCCGGAAAGCTGGTCCCCCAGGCACTTGTCGTCCTGGCGGAGCGCATCCGGGAAGACGCTGCGGAGACCCTGCGCTATTTCACCGAGCAGGGCGTCGCGCTGAAGGTCATCTCCGGTGACAACCCCCGGACCGTCGGCGCGGTCGCCGGGCGGGTCGGCATCCCCGGCGCGGGCTCCCCCGCCGACGCCGTTGACGCCCGCGAACTGCCGGCCGACATCGATAAGCTCGCCGACATCCTCGAGCAGCACAGCGTTTTCGGCCGCATCTCACCGCAGCAGAAGCGGGCCGTCGTCAAGGCTCTGCAAAGCCGCGGCCACGTCGTCGCGATGACGGGCGACGGCGTGAACGACGCGCTGGCGCTGAAGGACGCCGACATCGGGATCGCGATGGGCAACGGGTCCGCCGCGACCCGCGCGGTCGCCGAAATCGTGTTGCTCGACGGCAAGTTCGCTCACCTGCCCGACGTGCTGGGCGAGGGCCGCCGGGTGATTGCGAACATCGAGCGCGCGGCAAACCTGTTCCTCGTCAAGAACGTCTACTCCCTCGTTCTCGCCTTGATCGCGGCCGCCACCCTGCGGGCGTATCCCCTCGCCCCCATCCAGCTGACCCTGATCTCGACGGTGACGATCGGGGTGCCCGGTGCGGTGCTCGCCCTCGCCCCCAACAGCCGCCGGTATCTTCCCGGCTTCCTGCGTCGGGTGCTGCGCTTCGCGGGCCCGATCGGCTTGGTCATCGGTGCCGCCGGATATCTGAGCTACCGCCTCGTGCGGGCACTCGACAACAGCGCCGGCGTGGATGGCGGACGCACCACCGCGGCCATCGCGGTGCTCATCATCTCCCTCTGGACACTGCTCGTGCTCGCCCGTCCACTCGCCGGCTGGAAGCTTGCGCTGGTGGCCACGATGGCCGGGGTGGTCGCAATGGTCGTCACCATCCCGGGCCTGGCGCACCTCTTCCTGCTCCAGCCCACGCTGCTGCGCCTCGCTATCGCCGGAGTGGTCGGCGCGGGAGGCGCGGTGCTGGTGGAACTGGCTTATCGGACCGTGGCCTTCGCGGCGCGGCAGCGGACCGGGCCGGATGGCGCCGCCCGCCCGACGGCCCGAAGCGGCTAGTGGCGCCGGTCAGCCGAGGATGTAGCCCGCTGCCTGTCGGTGAGGTCGATGGTGTCCGGCTCCGCCTGCTCGTGGAGCTCAAGGGTCCGCGAGTTGTACCAGGCCGGCACGAGAGTGGCGACCAGCGGGACGAAGAGGAGCACGTTCCATAGCGGGAAGCGGACCCGGCGGCGCGCCTCGGCTTCGAGCCGGGAATCCGAACTGGGCGGGCTCTAGGTTTGTCACATGGCAGCGCAATCAGGTCCGGCTAGCGAGATCGCCCACGCGTACGAAAGCGATGGTCCGTCCGTGGATCTCGGGGCGGTCGTCATCGACGGGGCTGCTGTGCCGGACGCCCAGGTGCGCCTTCCGCTGGCGATGATGAACCGGCACGGTCTCGTCGCCGGGGCCACCGGAACGGGCAAGACCAAGACGCTGCAACTGATCGCGGAGCAGCTCTCTGCAGCCGGCGTTCCGGTGCTGCTCGCCGACGTCAAGGGTGACCTGTCGGGCATCGCCGCGCCGGGCGCGACCAGCGAGCGAACGACCAAACGCGCCGCCGAGGTGGGCGCTACCGATTGGCAGTCGGCTGGAGCCCCGGTGGAGTTCCTGACGCTCGGCGACGACGGTAAGGGCGCCCAGCTGCGCGCGACGATGACCAGCTTCGGCCCGGTGCTGCTGAGTAAGACGCTGGGGCTCAACGACGTGCAGTCGTCCTCGCTCGGCCTGGTCTTCCACTGGGCCGACAAGGCCGGGCTTCCGCTGCTCGACCTCAAAGACCTGCGGGCGGTCATCACGTACCTGACCAGCGACGCGGGCGAGCCGGAGCTCGCCGCCCTCGGGGGCCTGTCGAAGGCGACCGCGGGTGTCATCCTGCGCGAGCTGATCGCCTTCGCCGATCAGGGAGGTGAGCAGTTCTTCGGCGAGCCGGAGTTCGACACCGCGGAACTGCTCCGCACGTCAGCCGATGGCAAGGGCATCGTCTCGGTGCTTGAACTCGCGGGCGTGCAGGACAAGCCCGCGCTGTTCTCGACGTTCCTGATGTGGCTGCTCGCCGACCTGCACCACGATCTGCCCGAAGTCGGCGACCTCGACCGGCCGAAGCTGGTCTTCTTCTTCGACGAGGCACACCTGCTGTTCAAGGACGCCAGCAAGGACTTCCTCGACCAGATCGCGCAAACCGTACGGCTGATCCGCAGCAAGGGCGTGGGCGTCTTCTTCGTCACCCAGGTGCCGACCGACGTGCCGCCCGAGGTGCTCGCGCAGCTGGGCAACCGGGTGCAGCATGCGCTGCGCGTCTTCACCCCGCAGGACGCCAAGGCCCTCTCATCGACCGTGTCGACCTTTCCGCGCTCGCAGGTCTATCAGCTGGACGAGCTCCTGCCGTCGCTCGGAATCGGAGAGGCCGTGGTGACCGTCCTGTCAGAGACGGGTGCTCCGACACCGGTCGCCTGGACCCGGCTGCGCCCACCGACATCTCTGATGGCCCAGCTGGACCCGGCGGAGCAGAGCAAGCAGGTGCAGGCGTCGCCGATCGCGACCAAGTACGCCGAGGTGCTCGACCGCGAATCGGCTTACGAGAAGCTGCTGGCAAAGACCGCCGCCCCACCGCCCGCCGCAGCGCCGGAGCAGGCGCAGTCAGCTGCCAACGCCCCGGCCTCGCCTCCTTCGGCCGGCGAGCCCGAGGAGTCGGGTCTGGCCGACAAGGTCACGGCGGTGCTGGGCTCGAGTGCTTTCAAGGCCTTCGCGCGCAACGTCGGTGGCTCGCTCGGGAAGGAGATCACCCGGTCGCTGTTCGGGACCGCGCGCCGGCGTCGTTGAGCGGCCTGGATCAGGGGCTCCGCAGGACAGCTTCGAGGCCGGGGGCCGATCGGCGCACCACCTCGTCGGCGGGCATGCTCGCGATCGGTTCCAGCCGCAGCAGATGCCGGCTGAAGATGATGCCTGCCAGCTGCGCGATGAAGGCCGCCGCGCGCTCGCGGCCACCGGGGTCTCCCAAGCGCGCGGCGAGCTGATCGACCAGTTCGCGGCCCACGAGCTCGCGGAACAGCCGGGTGACTTCCGGATCCGAGACGGCCGTCGCCGCTACGGTTCGCAGCGGGCCGCCCGTCTCCTCGGCGTCCCAGACCGCCAGCAGCGCGCGCAGGGCTCGCTCGGGAAGCGTGTCGAGGTCGCCCTCGAGGACCTTCTGGAAGATGTCTGCCGGGTTCACCGGCAAGGCCATCGTCGCGGCGAACAACCCTTGCTTGGACCCGAAGTAGTAGCTCACGAGAGCCACGTCCACGCTGGCCTCGGCGGCCACCGATCGCAAGCTGACGGCCTGGTAGCCCTCCGCCAGAAAACGCACCCGGGCGGCCTCACGGATCCGCTCTCGGGTGTCGGGGCTGCCGGGGCGACGGCCCCTGCCGACAGACTTATTCATCAGGGTTGAAATCTATCAGAGAGCGTGGCATCGTCTATTTCAACAGTGATGAACAGGCTGTCTCTGGCAAGGGGATCTCGATGCTCACCTCCAGCTCCACAACTCGCCGCGAGGTCAGTCACGGCGCCGTCACTGCCGTCGTCTGCCTCGCGCTGGCGGCCGTCGTCTCAGCGATGGCGTCGTTGAACGTCGCGCTGCCCGACATCGCCCGCAGCACGCACGCCAGCCAGACCCAGCTGGCCTGGATCATCGACGCCTACTCGCTGATCTTCGCCGCGCTGCTGCTACCGGCCGGGGCCATCGGAGACCGCTACGGCCGGCGCCGCGCCCTGGTGATCGGGCTGGCCATCTTCGGCGGCGGGTCCGTCACGGCGATGACCGTCACGTCAGCAAGTGCCCTGATCCTGCTGCGTGGCGTGCTCGGTCTCGGCGCGGCGCTCGTGATGCCGGCGACGCTCTCGACCATCACGAGCACGTTCCCGCCGGCCCAGCGCACCCGGGCGGTCGGCGTCTGGGCTGGAGTTGCGGGTGGTAGCGCCGTGCTCGGCCTGCTGACCACCGGTCTCCTGCTGCAGGTCTGGTCATGGCAGTCCGTCTTCGGGTTGAACGTCGCACTGGCCGCCCTCGCGGTGGTGGGCACGCTCCGGTTCGTCCCGGAGTCGGCTGACAGCAAAGCGCCGCGGTTGGACGTCGGCGGCGCCGTCATCGCGACCGCCGGGCTGATCGCTCTCGTGTATTCGATTATCGAAGCGCCCACTTCGGGTTGGCTCACCGCGCGCACGCTGCTCGGGATGGGGCTCGGCCTGCTGGTGCTGTGCGGCTTCGTGCTGTGGGAGTGCGGACGCAAGCACCCACTCCTCGACCCGCGCATCTTCCGCCACCGTCACCTCACGGCGGGAAGCGTTTCGATCTTCATCCAGTTCTTCGCCTTCTTCGGCTTCACCTTCACGATTCTTCAGTATTTGCAGGGTGTTCGCGGCCACAGCCCGCTGGTCTCGGCGGTCGGCATGCTTCCGATGGCCGCGGCGATGATGCCTACCGCCCGGCTCACCCCGAAGCTCGTCGGCCGCCTCGGCGCGCGCACCGTCTGCGCGAGTGGCCTGGTGCTTGTCGCCGGCGGCCTTACCGTCATCGCGCAGCTCGGCAGCGACTCCTCCTACTGGCTGCTGCTCGCGGGCCTCATCCCGCTCGGAGTGGGCATGGGCGCGGCGATGACCCCTGCCACAGCCGCGATCACCGAGGCATTGCCGTCCTCCCAGCAGGGCGTTGGCTCCGCGTTGAACGACCTGTCCCGGGAACTCGGCGGCGCCCTGGGTATCGCCGTGATCGGCAGTGTCCTGGCCGCCGGTTACCGCAGCCACCTCGTCGTCACGGGTCTGCCTTCGGTCGTCGCCGGCAAGGCGCGCGACTCGTTCGCCGTGGCCATCCATCTCGGCGGCCCCGTTGCGAGCCACGCGCAGAGCGCCTTCGTCTCCGGGATGCACCTGGCGCTGATGGTGGGCGCCGGTGCTGCGCTCCTGGCCGCACTCGTGGTCGTCCGGCTCCTCGGGTCGCGCGACTCCGAAACGCCCGCCGGCGAAGTTGCGAACGACCTACGGAATTCGGATCGCGCGGGGCTTCAGCAGATCCCTGCCAGCCGGTTCGGTCTTGACGAGAGTCATGTGCGCGGTCGCCGAGAAACTGGTTCACCGGCGGCGTGAGCGTCTCGACGTGACTCCGAACCGGCCTTCCCGGCTAAAGGTCGAGGACTAACGCGAGGGCATCGTCGACGCGCTGCATCTCCTCGACGGTCAAGAAGCCGACAGGCTCGGTGAGGCGGGTGAGATCCACAGTGGCGACCTGGTCGCACATGACCAGCGTTTGCTGATCGGCGATCGTGACTGGCGGCCGAAAACTGGTTTCACGTGCACTAGTGCTGGTGAACGCGACTACCCAGGTGCTGAGCGTCAGCCAGTCCGGCTGCAACACGACCGCGAACCGGCGTCCCTTCTGCTCATGGCCCTTGCCGCGAGCGGGCAACCGGTAAACCTCACCCTTCATGCAGTGCGGCCATGTCCCGCTGGATCAATCGAATTTCGGCCAGATCGGCCGAGTCATCCTTGATGGCACGCGCTTCCGCCGCAGCAACCTGTCGGCGTTCGTCACGCTGCATCGCCGCCAGAGCGGCCAGAATGACTTGATCGGCGCTCTGGTTTCGGGAGGCCCCGAGCTTGAGTAGCAGGTCGCGGGTACTGGTCTTGACCTTGACGGTGGTGGTGTCGGCCATGACGGCAGTCTACCCCTGGTAGACCGCGCGGAGCTCAATCGTCCATTCCGCTCAGCTGGCTGAGCCTGAGGGCGGCGACAGCTCCTCCACCTCCAGCTCGCCGTCGGCGTACTGCTTGCGCAGCACCTTCTTGTCGAACTTCCCAACGCTCGTCTTGGGCACCTCGTCGATGAACGTCCAGCGCTCGGGCAGCTGCCAGCGCGCCAGGTGCGCGCCGAGTCGCTCGCGTAACTGCTCGGCGGTGACGTCCGAACCGGGCTCGCGCACCACCGCGGCGAGCGGGCGCTCCGACCAGCGGTCATCCGGCACGGCGATCACGGCCGCCTCGAGCACGCCCTCGGCGTCCATCAGGGTGTTCTCCAGATCGACGCTGCTGATCCACTCGCCGCCGGACTTGATGACGTCCTTGGAGCGGTCGGTGATCTGCATGAAGCCCATGTCGTCGAGGGTGCCGACGTCGCCGGTGCGCAGCCAGCCGTCGGAGCTGAAGCGCTCCGGGTCGTCGCCGCGGTAGTACGAGCCCGTCACCCACGGCCCGCGCACCTCGAACTCGCCGACCGCCTCGCCGTCGGCGGGCAGCACCTCGCCCGCATCGTCGACGATCCGGCACTCGACACCGGAGAACACCCGGCCGGTACGAGCGCGATACGCCCACTCCTCGTCGCCGGTGATGCCGGCCGGGGCGTGGGCGATCGCCGCGAGCGGGCTGGTCTCGGTCATGCCCCACGCCTGCACGACGCGCACGTCGAGCTGCTCCTGGAAGCCCTTCATCAGCGAGAGCGGGACGGCTGAACCGCCGCAGATCACCGTGCGCAAGAACGAGATATCGATCTTGTTCTCAACGCAATGGCGCAGGACCGCTGACCAGACGGTCGGCACGCCCGCGACGATCGTCGGCCGCTCACTGGTCATCAGCGGGCAGAGGAACTCCGCCTGCAGGAATCGGTCCGGCATGATCATGTCGGCGCCGGCCATCCACGCCGCGTATGGGAGCCCCCAGGCGTTGGCGTGGAACATCGGCACGACCGGCAGCACGCGGTCCTTCTCGCTCACCCCGAACGCGCTGCCCATGCAGGCGGCCATCGAGTGCAGGTACACCGACCGGTGCGAGTAGACGACGCCTTTCGGGTTGCCGGTGGTGCCGCTCGTGTAACACATGGCGGCGGCGGATCGCTCATCGAGATCCGTGCGCCAGTCGAACGTCTTCGGCTGCCTGCCGACGATGTCCTCATAGCGCGAGACAGTCGGCCCCATCCCCGCGAGCTCGTCGCCAGTGCTGCCGAGCACCAGCACGTGCTCGACCGTCTTCATGTCGGGCAGCGCCTTGGCGAGCAGCGGCGCGATGGAGCCGTCGACGATGATCACGCGGTCTTCGGCATGGTTCGCGACGTAGGCGACCTGCTCCGGGAAGAGCCGCACGTTCAGCGTGTGCAGTACCGCGCCCATGCCTGGAATCGCCAGGTAACTCGCCAAGTGTTCGGCATTGTTCCACTGGAACGTGGCGACGCGGTCGCCGTCGGCGATGCCCAGCTCAGCGAGGGCATTGGCCAGCTGGGCAGCCTGCTCCCCCACCTCGCGGAAGGTCACCTCGCGCGTGCCTTCCCCGGTGCACGTTACGACCTTGCTCTTGCCGAAGTTCGCCAGCCCATGGCGCAGGAGGAAGCCGAGGGTCAGGGGGACGTCCTGCATGGTGCTCTGCATGGCCGCCACTATTCCCCAGCTTGGCCCTTACGGCACCTCTTTGCTGATGAGCTTGGTCGCTTCGCCGGTTTTGGGCACAAAGTCGATGCCGGCTTCCTTGCGCTGTGCCGCGGTGATGGGGGTCGGCGCGCCCGTGAGCGGATCGCCGCCGCTGGCCGTCTTCGGGAAGGCGATGACGTCACGGATCGATCCGGCGGCCGCCGCGAACATGCACAGCCGGTCCCAGCCGAAAGCGATGCCCCCGTGCGGCGGCGGGCCGAAACGGAACGCCTCGAGCAGGAAGCCGAACTTCGCCCGGGCCTCGTCCTCGCTCATGCCGAGCACGCCGAAAACCGTCTCCTGCAGCTCCCGCTCGTGGATACGCAGCGACCCCCCGCCGATCTCGGTGCCGTTCAGCACGACGTCGTAGGCGACCGCCAGGGCCTCTCCCGGACGCTCGGCCAGCGCCGCCGCATCCTCGACGCGGGGACGGGTGAACGGATGGTGCAGCGGGGTCCAGCCGCCGCCGTCGCCCGCGGGCTCGAACATCGGCGGATCGACGATCCAGAGGAAGTCCCAGCCCTCGTCAGGCGCCACTCCCCGGTCACGCGCAGCGGCCAGCCGCAGCGCACCCAGCGCCTCGAGGGTCGCCGCGCGGGGACCGGCCTGGAAGAAGACCGCGTCGCCCGGCTGCGCACCCGTCGCTGCCGAAAGCCCCTGCAATTCCTGCTCATGCAGGTTCTTGGCGATGCCGCCGCCGGGGTTCCCGGAACGGTCGATGAGCACGTACGCGACGCCCTTGCCGCCGCGGCTGCGCGACCACTCGTTCCACCCGTCGAGCTCGCGCCGGCTGTACTCCGCCCCTCCGGGAACGACGACCGCGCCGACGTGCTCGGAGCTGGCGAAGATCTTGAAGTCGGTGCCGGCGAAGTACTCGGTGAGGTCGACGAGTTCCATCGCGAAACGGGTGTCGGGCTTGTCGGAGCCGTAGCGCCGCATCGCCTCGGCGAACGGAAGGCGCGGGAACGGGGTCTCGATCTTGACGCCGAGCACCTCGTCCCAGATCGTGCTGAGGATCGCCTCGGCCAGTTCGATGACGTCGTCCTGCTCGCAGAACGACATCTCGATGTCGAGCTGGGTGAATTCGGGCTGGCGGTCGGCGCGGAAGTCCTCGTCGCGAAAGCAGCGGGCGATCTGGTAGTAGCGCTCGAGCCCGCCGACCATGAGCAGCTGCTTGAACAGCTGAGGCGACTGCGGGAGCGCGTACCAGCTGCCCGGCTGCAGGCGTACCGGCACGAGGAAGTCACGGGCGCCCTCGGGGGTCGAGCGGGTCAGGTTCGGTGTCTCGACCTCGATGAAATCGCGTGACTCCATGACCCTGCGCGCCACCGAGGTGATCCGCGAACGCATCCGGAGCGCCTCGGCCACCGGCGCGCGGCGGATGTCGAGGTAGCGGTACTGCAGCCGCCGCTCCTCGCTGACGTCGGGCGCGTGCGAGTCCAGCGGGAACGGCAGCGGGTCGCTGGTCGAGAGGATGTCGTAGGAACTGACCGCGATCTCGATCTCACCGGTGACCAGGTCGGGGTTCTCGTTGCCTTCGGGGCGCCGGCTGACGTCGCCGACGACGCGCAGGCAGAACTCGTTACGCAGCTCGCTTCCGGTGCCCTCGCGCAGTACGCACTGCACGACACCGGAGGCGTCGCGCAGGTCGATGAAGACGACGCCGCCATGGTCGCGCCGCGCCGCCACCCAGCCCGCAAGAACGACAGCGCCGCCCGCGTCCGTTGCACGCAAGCGCCCCGCCTCATGGGTGCGGATCACCGAACCAGCTCCTCGATCAACGATGTCAGGGGGACGGCACGCTGCTCACCGCTCGCCAGATCCTTCACCTGGGCCACGCTTTCGGCGAGATCACGGTCACCGATGACGACGGCGGTGTGGGCTCCCGAGCGGTCCGCAGCCTTCATGGCACCGCCGAGCTTGCGGTCGCCGTAGGCGAGATCGGCGGCGACCCGTTCGGCGCGTAACGAGTTGACCAGCTTCACGCCGAACCGCTTGGCCTCCGGGCCGATGGCGACCACGTACACAGCCACCCGCGCAGCGGCCTCGGGCAGCGCGCCTTCGGCGGTGAGTGCCAGCATGATGCGCTCCATGCCCAGCGCCCAGCCGATGCCCGGCAGCGGCGGACCGCCGACGGACTCGGACAGCCCGTCGTAGCGCCCGCCTCCGCCGACCGCGCTCTGCGCGCCCAGCCCGGAGTGCTGCCACTCGAACGTCGTCCGCCGGTAGTAGTCCAGACCCCGCACCAGGCGCGGCGCCTCGCTCCAGCTGATCCCGATGTCGGACAGGTACTGGCGTACCGCGTCATAGTGCGCCTGGCAGTCGCCGCACAGCGAATCCGCCATCAGCGGCGCGTCGGCAACCATCGCAATGACCTCGGGACGCTTGTCGTCCAGCACGCGCAGCGGGTTGCGTTCGACGCGCAGCCGGGTGTCCTCGTCCGGCAGCGCCAGGCCACGCAGGAACTCCCGTAGCTTCTCGGTGTACGCGGGCCGGCACTGCGGATCGCCGAGGCTCGTCAGCAGCAGCTCGACGCGCTCCAGCCCGATGCCCCGAAACGCATGGGTGCCGAGAGCAACCACCTCCGCGTCCAGCGCGGGATCGTCGACTCCCAGCGCTTCGACATCGACCTGCTGGAACTGGCGGAACCGCCCCGACTGCGGCTGCTCGTAGCGGAACATCGGGCCGGTCGCCCAGAGCTTGAGCGGCAGCTGACCTTGGCCGAGCCGATGTTCGACGACGGCCCGCACGATGCCGGCAGTGGCCTCGGGCCGCAGCGTGATCGACCGGTCGCCCTTGTCGCGGAAGGTGTACATCTCCTTCGTGACGACGTCCGTGGACTCCCCGACCCCCCGTTCGAAAAGGGCGGTGTCCTCGAAGACGGGCGCCTCGATGTAGCTGTAACCGGCGAGCCGGGCGGGTTCGAGCAGCCCGCGGCGAACCTCGAGCCAGCGTGCGGAGTCGGCCGGAAGCACGTCGTACGTGCCTTTGGGCGCGTTGAAAGAAGGGCTCACGACGCTCGCCGCCTACAGGCCGCGGGTAACGGGACCGGGCGCCAGCTGGGTCAGGAACGGGTTGGTCGCGCGCTCGAGCCCTACCGTCGTGTCGTCCAGATGGCCGCAGTGCACCCGGGTCTCGTCCGGCAGCGGCAGGACGGTGCGCGCCAGTGATTCCAGCAGCTGCTCGTAGGACCCGCCGGGCAGATCGGTGCGCCCGATCGAGCCGCGGAAGAGCAGGTCGCCGGAGAACAGCCGGTCCTGCGAACGGAAGGTGACCGATCCCCGCGTGTGACCCGGCGTGTGGTCGACGGCGAACTGCAGGCCGGCCAGTTCGAGGGTCTCGCCGTCGCGGAGCAGGCGCACGTCGTCGGGCTCACCGAAGTCGAGGCGGCCGAAGACGGGTGTGCCTTTGGGCATGCCGAACGCCGAAGCCGGATCGGCCATCATGAGCCGGTCGTCCGGGTGGATCAGGGCTGGGATCCCGTGCGAGCCGCACACCGGAACGACCGCGAAGACGTGGTCCAGGTGGCCGTGGGTGAGCAGGACGGCGGTGGCCTTCAGCCCGTTCTCTCTGATGACCGCATCCACCGCGTCTTCGACGCCCACTCCGGGGTCGATGACGATGCATTCCTCGCCCGGCGCGGGCGCGACGATGAAACAGTTCGTCTCGAAAGCTCGGGCGACGATGCGACGGACCAGCACGTCACCGAGGCTACCGGGACACGATCTGACGCGCAGCCAACGGTCAGGGCACACACACCTTTCCGTGATTCCATTCCCCCGTGCCTCCCTCCCGACGCGAACAGCAACTCGCCCGCGCCAGGGCAGCCCGCCGGGCCCAGCGCCAGCAAGAGCGGAACCGTCGCCGCCGACTGATAGCAGGCGTGACCGTCATCGCCCTCGCTCTGGCCGGCACCGGCATCGGGCTGGGGATCGGGCTGAGCGGCAGCAGCAAGAAGAGCACCGTGACGGCCACCAAGCCGAGCGCGTCCGCCGGCGCGACCGCGTCGCCCACGCCGTCGGCGAGTGCCATCACCACGACGGCGTGCGGCGCCAAGAAGCCGGAGCTCGTCCCGGCCACCCGCACGTTCAAGGCAGAGCCGAAGCTGACCATCGACAAGACCGCCAAGTACACGATGACGCTCAACACGTCCTGCGGCGCGATCACCATCGCGCTCGACGCCGCGAAAGCACCGCGCACCGTGAACCTGCTGAATTTCCTCGCGAACGAGCACTTCTACGACGGCACCCGCTGCCACCGCTCGACCAACGTCGCGTCCCTGACCGTGCTGCAGTGCGGCGACCCGACCGGCACCGGATCCGGGCAGATCGGCTTCTCGATCCCTGAGGAGAACCTCACCGGCGCGAAGTACACCCGCGGGACGCTCGCGATGGCCAACACCGGCGCCAAGAGCTCGACGCAGAGCCAGTTCTTCCTGGTCGACAAGGACAGCACGCTGCCCGCGAGCTACACGATCGCCGGTCAGATCACCGCCGGACTGCCGGTTCTGGACAAGATCCTCGCGCTGGGTAACGACGGCTCCAACGGCACCGGCGATGGCGCCCCGAAGCAGAACGTCTACCTGAACACGGTGACGGTCACCAAGAGCTGAGCGCGCTCATCGGCCACGACCCGAGACGCGCTCGAGCAGGTGATCGCGCCGGCGCGCCAGCAGCTCGGCCGTGGCCGCCGACGAGGCTGGGCCGGGCACGGATTGCCGGACCTGCGCGTGCACCATCGCGTGCGGCATTCCGCTGGCCGCTGCTACCCGCGCTACCAGGGCGTTGACCTCGCGGCGCAGCGCTCCCGCGTCCTGCCAGCTGACCTGCTCACCCTCCAGCTCGTCGGCGGCGTCGCCCGTCCGCACGGCACGCAGCCGCTTGTGCAGCTCCTGGTCACGCTTGGCCAGCAGGGCCGCCGTCTGCTCGGGAGTGAGCAGACCCGGCAGGCCGCCATCGTCGAGATCCTCGACGTGGGGGTCATCGGCGACCGACTCCGCCGTCACGGCGCGGCCTCCGGCGAGCACGTGAGCGAACGATGCCTCCGCGTCGATCGCCTCCCACTCGTTCAGCCCGGTGAGCCGGTCCACCTCGTCGGGCAGCGCGTCCAACTCTCCCTGCTCGTCGACCGAGCGCAGCCGCACCACCCGATCTCGCTCGGACTCCAGATCGGCAGCGAGCGTCAGCAGCGGCCGGACCGCCGGCAGGTAGACGGTCGCTGTCTCCCCCGGGCGGCGAGCCCGGACCACCCGCCCGACGGCCTGGGCGAAGAACAGCGGGGTGCGGTACGACGTCAGCCACGCCAGGCAGGCGGCACGCGGGATGTCGACGCCTTCGGAGATCATCCGCACGCATACCGCCAGCCGCGCGTTGGACGCGGAGAACTCGGCGATCTTGGCCGAAGCCTTGGGATCGTCCGAGGTGATCAGGTACGGCGTCTCGCCGGTGACCTCCTTGGCGATCTTGGCGTAGGCCCGGGCCGCGTCCTGGTCGCTGGCCAGCACCAGCCCGGCCGCGTCGGTCATGCCGCCCTCGCGCAGCTGGCTCACCCGGTCGTCCATGGCGGCGATCACGTGCGGCACCCAGCGACCGCCGGGATCGAGTGCGGTACGCCAGGCCTGGGTCTCCATGGACGCGGTGAGCGGGTCGCTGAGGGACGCTGCGACGACATCGCCGGCGCTCGTGCGCCACCGCGAGGTTCCGGTATAGGCGGCGAAGACGACCGGCCGGACGACCCCGTCACCCAGCGCCTGCCGGTAGCCGTAGGAGAAGTCGGGCACCGAGCGCAGGCCGGGCTGGCCGTCCTCGGTCGGCGCGTTCTCGTAGCGCACGAAGGGGATGCGCTCGTCCGCGCGCGACCGAAAGGGGGTTCCGGTGAGACACAGCCGGCGCCGGGCCGGCTCGAACGCCTCGGCGGCCGCCTCGCCCCATGACAGGCCGTCGCCGGCGTGGTGAACCTCGTCCAGGATCACCAGCGTGCGGCGCGCCTCGACCCGCCGGCGATGCAGCAGCGGCTTCTGGGCGACCTGGGCGTAGGTGGTCACGTACCCCGAGACGTCGCCGCGGACCGGACCCACCGAATTGGGCAGGTTCGCGTCGAGGGCCAGCCCGGCCGCCGCCGCAGCCTGCGCCCACTGGCTACGAAGGTGGTCAGTCGGGCAGACGACCACCACCCGATCGACGCTGCGGGCGCCGAGCAGGTCGGCCGCTACCGTGAGCGCGAACGACGTCTTCCCCGCCCCCGGGGTGGCGTGCAGCAGGAAGTCGACCGGGCGTTCGGAGGAGTACTGCGCGAGTGCGGCGGACTGCCAGGCACGCAGGCGCCGGCCTCCGAGCGGCCCCTCGGCGAGCCGAGTACGTGCTTCAGCGGGGAGGGCGTTGGCGGCGGACACCGGAACCAACTTGCCAGGCCTGTCGCGACACGCCCGCACGTGACACGCGGGCTCTTTGGAGTCGACCGACGGATGGCTGACGGTGCCCATGAAGAGGTTTGATGCCCGAGTGGACGGACCTGCGACGGGACTGCACCTGAGCAGTGCCCGTGGCCGCTGGGTCCTGCTCGCCACCGTGCTCGGATCCGGGATGGCGCAGCTCGACGGCACGGTCGTCAACGTCGCGCTCCCGCGTATCGGCACCGACCTGTCGGTGGGACTGTCGAGCCTGCAGTGGGTCATCACCTCGTACACGCTCACCTTGGCGGCGTTCCTGCTCCTCGGCGGAGGGCTGGGCGACCGCTACGGGCGGCGCAAGGTCTTCATGGTCGGGGTCACCTGGTTCGCGGTAGCGAGCGCGCTCTGCGCGGTCGCGCCCAACGCCGGAATGCTGATCGGCGCGCGGGCCCTGCAGGGGATCGGCGGAGCGCTGCTGACGCCGGGGAGCCTGGCCATCCTGCAGACTTCGTTCGACTTGGACGATCGCGGCCGCGTCATCGGGGCATGGTCGGGCCTGACCGGTGTCGCCAGCGCCATCGGGCCCTTCGTCGGAGGCTGGCTGCTGAACGTCAGCTCGTGGCGCTGGATCTTCGTGTTGAACCTGCCGCTGGCCGTGGGCGTCCTTGCGGTCAGTGCCCGGCATGTCCCGGAGAGCCGCGATACGGCCGCGGTGGGCAGGCCGGACTGGACCGGCGGAATCCTGGCTGCCGCGGCGCTGGCCGGACTGACGTACGGGCTGATCGAGGGCCCGGCCCAGCATTGGAAACCGGCCGCCGTCATCGCGCTCGTCGCCGCCGTCCCGCTGCTCGGCGCCTTCCTCCTGCTCGAATCGCGGCGGCGCCATCCCATGCTGCCGCTCGGCCTTTTCCGCTCGCGGCAGTTCGCTGCGGCCAACGCGGTCACGTTCGCGATGTACGGCGCTCTGAGCGCGTTCCTCTTCCTGGTTCCCGTACAGCTGCAGACCGTCGCCGGCTACACCCCGCTGGCCTCCGGAATCTCGCTGCTACCGCTGACGATCCTGATGCTGCTGCTGTCCGCGCGTTCCGGGGCGCTGGCGGCGCGGATCGGACCGCGGTTGCAGATGTCGGTCGGGCCGCTGCTGATCGCAACCGGCATGCTGCTGCTCATCCGCGTCGGAGCCCACGCCGGCTACGCCGCCGACGTCCTCCCCGCCGCCGTCGTCGTTGGCCTGGGGCTGTCGACCACCGTCGCGCCGCTGACCGCGGCAGCGCTCTCGACCGTCCCACCCGAGAATGCCGGCATCGCGTCGGGCGTCAACAACGACGTCGCCCGCACCGCCGGCTTGCTGGCGGTGGCCGTCCTGCCGGCCCTGGCCGGCATCCACGGTGAGGACTATCGCAACGCTCACAACTTCAACCACGGCTTCGACCGGGCCGCGCTGATCTGCGCCGGTCTCGCCGCGGCAGCGAGCCTGCTGGCGGTCCTGACGATCCGCAACCCGCAGCGGACGGTGCGTCCACCGGCGGAGCCCATCTCGCCGGCGCCGCGGCCGAGCTGCGCGGGCACCGACAGCGCACCGACGACCGCGAACTATCCACCCGCCGCAGCCCCGGCCCCGGCAGGACCGGTCAGCGCTCCCGAGTAGCCTTCCGTCCCGTGACCGAGCAGCCAGCAGGCCAGCAAAACGAGGAATTTGTCGAGCCCAGCCGCGACGAGATCCCGGCCATCAGCCGTGGCCACGTCGCCGCGATGGAAGCCACGGACGACGACGCCGCCTGGGTGATCGCCGGGATGCATCACGTCGTGCTGCGCACCATCGGCCGGCGGTCCGGCCACGAGCACAAGGTCGCCCTGCCGTTCTGGGCCGACGAGAGCGGCCAGCCGATCGTCGTCGCCTCATTCTCCGGGGCGCCCCAGCACCCGGCCTGGTTCCTCAACCTGAGCGACCGCGAGGCCAACCCGGAGGTGCTGGTCCGCCGCCAGCACACCCTCTACTGGTCCAAGCCGGAGATTCTCGACGGCGACGAGTACGCCGCGAACTGGGCCGGTCTGACGGCCGATCGCGAGTACTACAACGACTACCAGTCGCGTACCGACCGGCGGATCCCGCTCGTACGCCTGGCCCCCTCACGCCCGGCGTAGGGCGCGCGCCCGGCGCCGGCTAGAGGTAGAGGCCGGTGCCTTCGTTGGAGACCCGCTCGGCGGCGATGGCGTGCAGGTCGCGCTCGCGAAGCAGGGTGTAGCTCACGCCGTGCAGTTCGACCTCGGCCTTGTCCTCGGGATCGAAGAGCACCCGGTCACCGAGCTTGACGTTGCGCGCGCTGGCGCCGGCACCCACGACCTCGCCCCAGGACAGGCGCTTGCCGAGCGCAGCCGTCGCGGGGATGACGATCCCGGCCCCGGAGCGCCGCTCCCCCGCCTCCTTGTCCAACTTGACCAGCACGCGGTCGTGCAGCATCCGGATGGGGAGGCTGCCGTTCGAGTTGCTCACCTCAGCGAAGCTAGTGGAGCTCAGGACGTCGTGCTCTGCGGCTCGAGATCGAGAGCGATCGAGTTCATGCAATAACGCTGACCCGTCGGCGCCGGACCGTCGTCGAAGACGTGACCGAGGTGGCTGCCGCAGCGGGCGCACCGCACCTCCGTGCGCACCATGCCGTGGCTGCGATCCTGGACGAGTTCGAGGGACTCGCTGGTCATCGGCTCGTAGAAGCTCGGCCAGCCCGACCCGGAGTCGAACTTGGCGCTGCTGGAGAACAGGGCTGCGCCGCACGCGCCGCAGTGGTAGACACCGTTGCTCTTGTCGTGGGTGTATTTGCCGGTGAAAGGCGGCTCGGTCGCGGCCTGCCGGAGCACGGCGAAACGGTCGGGGCCGAGGTTGTTACGCCATTCCTCGTCGCTTGCGGTCACCTCGTAGGGCATGGGGAGCACTCCTCGGTATTGGCGCGGCTGAAGGTTTTCTTCGGTCAGTTGGAGGCGGAAAGCACCCGGTAGCAGTCGTAGACACCCTCGATGCCGCGGACGGCTCCGAGCAGATGGCCGAGGTGCTTGGTCTCGCCCATCTCGAACGTGAACCGGCTGACGGCGACGCGGTCACGGGTGGTGGTGACGGACGCGGACAGGATGTTCACGTGGTGGTCGGACAGCACCCGGGTGACGTCCGACAGCAGGCGGGTGCGGTCGAGCGCCTCCACCTGGATCGCGACGAGGAAGACCGACGCGGACGACGGAGCCCACTCGACCTCGACGATGCGGTCACCGCCGCTGGAGAGCGCCTTGACGTTGGGGCAGTCCCCGCGGTGAACCGAAACGCCCTTGCCCCGGGTCACGAATCCGACGATCGGATCGCCCGGCATCGGTGTGCAGCAGCGGGCGAGCTTGACCCACACGTCGCTCGCGCCCTTGACGATGACGCCGGGATCGGCGCTGGGCAGCGTGCGCTTGGTGCTCGGGACCATCGTCTCGGCGATGTCCTCGACGGCACCTTCCGGGCCGCCGAAAGACTGCACCAGACGATGGACGACGCTCTGCGCGCTGGCGTGTCCCTCACCCGACCGCCGCATAGAGCGAGGAGACATCGTTGTAGCGCATCTCCTTGGCGAGCGTGGTCATCGCGTCGCCGCCGAGCAGCCGCTGCACCGGCAGGCCCTGCTTGCGCATCGCCCGCAGGATCGCGTCGCGGCCCTCCTCGATCGCGTCCTCGCGACGCTCCTTGGCGAACCACTGACGGATCTTGCTGCGGGCCCGGCCGGAGCGGACGAACGTCAGCCAGTCACGGCTCGGACCGGCCGTGGGTGACTTCGACGTGAAGATCTCGACGGTGTCGCCGTTGTCCAGCGGGCTTTCCAGCGGCACCAGGCGGCCATTGACCCGCGCGCCGATGCAGCGGTGCCCGACCTCCGTGTGCACGGCGTAGGCGTAGTCGACGGGAGTGGAGCCGGACGGCAGGCTGACGACGTCGCCCTTGGGGGTGAAGACGAAGACCTCGCTGCCCTGCAGGTCGAAACGCAGGCTGTCGAGGAACTCGCTGGGATCGCTGGTCTCACGCTGCCAGTCGAGCATCTGGCGTAGCCACGCCAACTGGTCACCCTTGTCGGCACGGTCGGGTGACAGGCCGCTCGGCCGGTTGACCTCGGACGCCGGCTGGTAGCCGCCGCGCGTGCCTTCCTTGTACTTCCAGTGCGCCGCGATGCCGTACTCGGCGCGCTGGTGCATCGCATGGGTACGGATCTGCAGCTCGACCGGCTTGCCCTCGGGGCCGATCACCGTCGTGTGCAGCGACTGGTACATGTTGAACTTGGGCATCGCGATGTAGTCCTTGAACCGGCCCGGAACCGGCTGCCAGTTCGCGTGAATCGTGCCCAGGCTGGCGTAGCAGTCGCGCACCGAGTCGACCAGCACCCGCACGCCCACCAGGTCGTAGATGTCGGCGAAGTCGCGCTCGCGGACGATCATCTTCTGGTAGATCGAGTAGTAGTGCTTGGGCCGGCCACTGACCGATGACTTGATCTTCGCATCGCGCAGGTGGTTGGCCACCTGCGCCGTCACGTTGGCGAGGTAGGTGTCACGGCTCGGCTGGCGCTCGCTGACGAGGCGGACGATCTCCTCGTAACGCTTGGGATAGAGCGTGGCGAACGCCAGGTCTTCGAGCTCCCACTTGACGGTGTTCATGCCCAGCCGGTGCGCGAGCGGCGCGTAGATCTCCAGCGTCTCGCGGGCCTTGCGCTCCTGCTTGTGCGGCGGCAGGAAGCGCAGGGTGCGCATGTTGTGCAGGCGGTCGGCGAGCTTGACCACCAGCACCCGCGGGTCGCGCGCCATCGCGATGACCATCTTGCGGATCGTCTCGCTCTGGGCGGCCCGGGCGGCTTCTGCGGCGTCGGCGCGATCCGGCGTCTTGACCCTGTCGAGCTTGGTGACCCCGTCGACGATGATCCCGACCAGCTCACCGAACTGGCGCGTCAGGCGCTCGATGCCGACCTCGGTGTCCTCGACGGTGTCGTGCAGCAACGCTGCGGCAAGGGTCGGCGCATCCATGCCGAGATCGGCGAGGATGCCCGCGACGGCGAGCGGGTGGGTGATGTAGGGATCCCCGGAACGCCGCAGCTGGCCTTCGTGGGCCTGCTCGGCGAACTCGTAGGCCCGCTTGACCAGGCCAACTTCGGCCTTGGGGTGCGCGGCCCGCAGCGCGCGCAGGATCGGCTCGACGGCGGTGGGTGACGACGGGCGGCCCGGAGTGAGGCGGGCGAGCCGGGCGCGAACGCGGCGGTTGGCAGCCGCCGGATTCTCGTGCCCGAGCCGCGGAACGACGGACGGCACGTCCTCGGCGTCACCGCTGCGCTCGGGTCGGCGCACCAGCGGAGGCAGGAACGCTTCGAAGCCGCCGCGCGGCATGCTCTCCGCTGCGGGAGACGTGAGCGGGGCATGGCTCGTCACAGCCTCTGAGACGGTGTCGACAGGCGAGCCGGCCGTGATCTCGCCGGCGTCGATGGTGCCGGCCGGCTCCTCGACTTCGGCCGTAGCGGCGTCGTGGGCTACGGGGGCCGCGGCTAGCCTGGGCGCGTCAGACACGTGCGGCTCCTTCCCCAGGTCGCAGCGTCCATGGAGGCCGGGCAAGCCCAACTTCTAGCTGTATATACGTTAACCCCGGCGGAATCGGCGTCGTTCCCACGGTGGCTGGTGTGACACCGGCGACAAGCCGTGAAGGTGATCACGCTCCCGCAGGTCAGACCACCAGCAGCGGACACACCGGTAGCGGCTCCAGCTGTGCCCGGCCTCCCAACGCTTCCAGCTCGAGCAACACGGCCAGACCGCTGACAGCGGCCCCCGCGTCAGTGAGCAAGTCGCGGGCGGCGCGCGCCGTGCCGCCGGTCGCCAGCACGTCGTCGATGATCAGCACCCGGTCGCCGGGCCCGATCGCGTCCTGCTGTATCTCCAGCGTCGCGGTGCCGTACTCCAGCGCGTACTCCACCCGGCGGGTGTCGCCCGGCAGCTTGCCCGCCTTGCGTACCGGCAGCAGGCCGAGGCCGGCAGCGACCGCCACCGGCGCGGCAAGCAGGAATCCACGCGCCTCGATCCCGGCGACCTTGGTGACCCGGCTGCCGTGCGCGAGTTCGGCCAACGCCGCGACGACGGCACCGAGTCCGTGGGCATTCCCGAGCACCGGAACGATGTCCTTGAACAGCACTCCCGGCACCGGAAAGTTCGACACATCCCGCGTCAGCCGGCGAAGCACATCCCGCGCGGCGAGCACAGCAGGGCTGGGCGGCTGCGCAAAGCAGCCGGCGTCAGCGGCCGTCTCTGCGGCGTCGGTCACCGGCGTTTCTTGCCGCTCGGTCGTCCGCGGCTACCCCGCTTGGCGGGCCGGCGCGGGCCGACACCGACCCGAGCCGGGGGCGGGCTCGCCGCCGGTGTGGTGTTCGTTTCAGCGCCGCCGGACTCGGCGACCGGGCCGTCCTGATCCACCTTGTTCACGACCACGGTGCCCACCGGCATCCGTGCGGTCTCGCCGGCCGCCTGGGTCGTACGCCCGCTGCGCGCCTCGCGGGCCACCTCGGCGGCCTGCGAGCGAGCGATCTTCGCCCGCAACTGCTTCATCTGCGGCTCGCGCTCCTTGAAGTCGACCAGCAGCGGGGTCGCCACGAAGATCGACGAGTACGCCCCGGACGCCAGCCCGACGAGCTGCGCGAGCGCCAGGTCCTTCAGCGTTCCGGCGCCCAGCAGGCCGGCACCGATGAACAGCAGCGACGCCACCGGCAGCAGCGCGATGAGCGAGGTGTTGATCGAACGCATCAGCGTCTGGTTCACCGCTTCGTTCGCTGCCTGCGTGTAGGTCTTGCGACCGGCTATCACCAGACCGGCCGTATTTTCTCGGACCTTGTCGAAGACGACGACCGTGTCGTACAGCGAGAAACCGAGGATGGTCAGGATCGCAATGACCGTGGCCGGGGTCACCTCGAAACCCACGAGCGAGTAGACGCCGGCCGTCACCAGCAGGTCATGCAAGAGGGCGACGATCGCCGCCGCTGCCATCTTGGGTTCGAAGCGGATCGCGATGTAGATCATCACGGCAATGAGAAAGACGATCAGTCCTTCGACGGCCTTGGTGGTGACCGAGCGCCCCCACGACGACGAGAAGGTCTGGCTGCTGATCTTGCTCTCCGGTATACCCAGCCGGGTCTCCAGCGCCTTCGTGATCTGCGTGACCTTGGCCTCGTCGTTGGTGAGATCCTTGGTCTGGATCCGGATCGCCGGCGGCGACGCACCGAGGGTCTGGGCGACCTGCACCTCGACCCCGGTGGAGGTCACTGCTTCCCGAGCCTGGGCAACCGTGTGACCGTTTGCCGGGAAGTCGAACTCCTGACCGCCCTTGAAGTCGATGCCGAACGTGAAACCACGGAAGATCATGCTCGCGATGCAGACGAGGATGATGACACCGCTGATGGCGTACCAGCGCTTGCGGCGTCCGATGAAGTCGTAGGACACCTCGCCGCGGTAAAGCCGGCTGGCGAGCGACATGCTCAGCTCCCCTCACGATCAGCGGCGGAAGGGGAATCTGCGCCCACGCTCGGATCCCCTTCTGGAACGGCCCGCTTCGCCAAGCGCGTGCGCGGAACCGGGCCCGCGGCACCGGCGTCGCTGGTGGTCCCGAGGGCCTTCGGTGTCAGTCCGGACAGGCGGCTGGTGGAGAACAGCGGTCGGCGCACCAGCAGGGTCACGACCGGCTTGGTGAACAGGAACACCACGACGAGGTCGAGGATCGTGGACAGACCCAGGGTGAACGCGAACCCGCGGACGGAACCGATGGACAGGTAGTACAGCGCCGCAGCAGCCAGGAAGGAGACCGTGTCGGCCGACAGGATTGTGCGCCGGGCTCGCACCCAGGCCCGCTCGACACTGGTACGCACCGTGCGTCCCTCGTGGACCTCGTCTTTCAGCCGCTCATAGAAGACGACGAACGAGTCGGCCGTGATACCGACGGCGACGATGAAGCCGGCGATACCCGCGAGCGTCAGCGTGAAGTTGATGATCACACCCAACTCGACGACACAGGCATACACCATCGCTGCGGAGACGCACAGTGACGCGATCGTCACGATGCCCAGGGCGCGGTAGTAGATGAACGAATAGATGATCACCAGGCCGAGCCCGATCGCACCGGCGAGCAGACCGGCGTTGAGCGACGCCTTACCCAGCGTCGCCGAGATGTCGGTGACCTGCGACTCGGTGAAGGTCAGCGGGAGGGCACCGTACTTGAGCACGTTCGCCAGGTCGGACGCGGACTTCTCGGTGAACGATCCCTGGATCTCAGCGGAGCCCGGGATCCGCTCCTGGATGACGGGAGAGGACTGCACCACGCCGTCCAGCACGACGGCCAGCTGGCAGGTCACCGGATAGTTGCTCGACGATGCCGCGGTGCTGCTCTTCGGGCACCCGGCACTCTTGGAGATGTTGTCGGTCAGCGTGGCCCAGGCGCTCTGGCCCTTGCTGGTGAAGTTGACGTTGACGATCCAGTTGTTGGTCGCGGTGCCGTTGACGCCCTGCTGAAGTGTGGCGTTAGCGCCGCTGACCGCGGTGCCCTTGAGGCTGGCAGGCTGAAGCGCGTACTCGATGCTGCCGGTGGTATCGCAGGCGACGATCCAATCGGTGGCCGCCGCTGAGGCAACCTCTTCCCCGGCGCTTGTACCGGGCTTTGGACACGGCTTCTGCAGCTGGGCGGTGATGCAGTCCGGCGGGGTGGTGCCGGCCTTGCCCGGTGACACCAAGCAAGACGTGACGGCGGCGCTCGCGCCGGGGCTCGCCGGCAGGGTCGCGGTCGCCTGGGAGGACGGGATCGGCAGGGTCGACGTGCTCGCCGACGGCGTAGGGGTGACGGCGGCGCTGGTCGACGCCACTGGCACCGCGGGTACCGCCGCCTGGCCGCTGAGCGAGGACGAGCTCGCGGTCGGGCTGGCCGAAGCGGTGGTCGGCGACGCGCTCGCACTTGCAGACGGGGTCGCCGACGGGGTCGGGGAGGTGCTCGTGCTCGGCGTCGGGGTCGGGGTCGGGGTGGCAGCAGACGCGCTGGTCGGCGCGTTCACCTCGGCGGCCGGGATCCGGAAGGCCAGCTGGGCCGTCTGGCCGACCAGCTTGACGACCTGGTCGCGGCCCTTGCCGGGGACGGAGATCTCGATCTGGTTACCGGCGCGGATGACGTCGGCTTCCGCGACGCCAAGGCCGTCGACCCGCTGGCGGATGATGTCGACCGCCTTGTCGAGAGCACTGGTCGGAACCTTGCCGGTGGAGCCGTTGGCGAGCTTCGGCTTCAGCGTCACGCTGGTGCCGCCCTGCAGGTCCAGGCCGAGCTTGGGGCTGAGGTGACCGCCGATGCCCATGGCCGCGTACAGCGCGACGAAGACCAGAGCCAGAACGCCGAGCCGGATGAAGACTGGACGGGTGTTCGCAGCTCCGCGCGGAACGTGGGTCGCGCGCCGAGCACGTCCAGCCACAGGTCTTCCCTCTCGGTTCGCGTCGAGGACAGGTTTCGGTCAGGGACTGTCGCATCCCCCGAATGGAGTATCGCCCGAGACAGGCGTGATTCCAGTGATCGCGCCGCCCTTCTGGCCGGACACTCGCCACCGATGCAGCCCAATTCCCGCCGGTCTGGGCCCATCAGTGCCGGTCAGAGCACGTCAAGGATTACTGGGCGGCTCTTTGTCAAGGTCAACGGACGGCGGCTCGAGGTCGTCCCGGTCATCGTCGTCGTCGAGCGGTTCGGCACCTTCCGGAGCGTCGAGCACCCGCGAGATGGCGGCCCGGGCGTACTTGCAGTGCACACCGGGGGCAATCTCGAGCACGACACCGTCGTCCTCCACCGCGGTGACCGTGGCGAACAGCCCGGCCGTGGTCATGATCGTCGAGCCTGGCTTCAACTCGTTCCGCATCTGCGCGGCCTGCGTCTTGCGCTTGCGCGAGCTGTAGAAAAGGAAGCCGACCATGGCGACCAGGAGCAGCGGGAAGATGAGCCCGAGGCTGCCACTGCTATTGCTCTTCGTCGCGGCGTCGAGCACCACTGCTGAGGTCACCCGCAGAGTCTAGGCAGGTGCGCCGCCTCGTGGCGGGACCTGCGAGACAAGTCAGCCGAACAATGTCGGCGATTGTCCGCGGATTGCGCTGCCGGGATGTGCAATCGCCGACCCGGAGCGGCTGGCCGACCCGGGCAGTGGCGGCTCGATACCCAGATGCTCGAACGCGGCAGGGGTGGCCATCCGTCCGCGCGAGGTGCGAGCCAGCAGACCGGCTCGCAGCAGATACGGCTCGACGACCTCCTCGACGGTTTCGGTCTCTTCGCCGACGGCCACCGCCAGGGTGCTCAGCCCGACGGGACCACCGCCGAAGGAGCTGACGAGTGTCATGAGGACGGCCCGGTCGAGCCGGTCGAGCCCGCGCTTGTCGACATCGAAGACGGCGAGAGCGTCCTCGGCGACCGGCTGGGTGACGATGCCACCGGCGCGCACCTCGGCGTAGTCGCGCACGCGGCGCAGCAGCCGGTTGGCGATACGCGGGGTGCCGCGAGATCGCGAGGCCACCTCGGCCGCACCGTCAGACGTCAGGTTGACCCCGAGCAGCGTCGCGCTGCGGACCAGCACCTGCTCCAGCTCGGCCTCGCCGTAGAAGTCCAGGTGGCCGACGAATCCGAAGCGGTCATGCATCGGCCCGGTGAGCAGGCCTGCCCGGGTGGTCGCCCCGACCAGCGTGAACGGTGCGATGTCGAGCGGGATGTTGGTGGCGCCCGGTCCTTTGCCCAGGATGACGTCGACCCGGAAGTCCTCCATCGCCGAGTAGAGCAGCTCCTCGGCGGGGCGGGCCATACGGTGGATCTCATCGATGAACAGGACCTCGCCGGGTCCCAGCGAGGTCAGGATTGCGACGAGGTCTCCCGCCCGCTCGATCGCGGGTCCCGACGTGATGCGCAGCGGCACACCGAGCTCCGCTGCGATGATCATGGCAAGGGTGGTCTTACCGAGTCCCGGCGGACCCGACAGCAGCACATGGTCCGGCGGCCGGCCCCGGGCGACCGCGCCTTCGAGAACGATCGAGAGCTGCTCGCGGACCTTGGGCTGGCCGATGAACTCGTCCAGGGTCGAGGGCCGCAGCCCGGCTTCGTACGCGACCTCCTCGGGCGCGAGGTCTGCCGCGATTTCGGGGGTGGTCACGCCGGCCGCAGCGCGGTGAGAGCCGAACGCAGCAGCACCGGCACCGACTGTTCGCCTTCGGCAGCCTGAAGGGCGACGGCGGCGATGGCGTCGTCGACCTCACGGCCGCCGTAGCCCAGCCCGCCCAGCGCCGCCCGCACCTGGTCCTCCCAGGAATGCGGGCGCGCCCCTTTGAACGGCAGCACGGTGGCGCTGACGCCTGCTCCCGCGGGCGCGCCGAGCTTGTCCTTGAGGTCCAGCACGATCCGCGCCGCGCCCTTCTTGCCGATCCCGGGCACCTTGCACAGTGCCGTCAGGTCTTCGGTGGCGACGGCCCGGCGAACGTCGTCGGGCCGGTAGGTGGCGAGAACGGCCTGGGCCAGCCGCGGGCCGACCCCGGCGGCGGTCTGCAGCGCCTCGAAGACCTCGCGCTCGTCGGCGTCCATGAAGCCGTACAAGGTCAGCTCGGTTTCGCGGACGATGAGAGCGGTCGACAGGGCGGCCGGCTCCCCCACGCGCAGCGTGGCGAGGGTCGCCGGCGTGCAGGACAGCGCGAGGCCCACTCCCCCGACCTCGACGATCGCGACTTCCGGACCGACCGCGGCGACCTTGCCGGAGACGCTGGCGATCATGACTTACCTCCGAGGGCCGAGGCGTAGCGCGCCTGAGCCGCGCCGCGCCACAGGTGACAGATGGCCAGCGCAAGCGCATCGGCCGCATCAGCAGGGGTGGGTCGCGTGGGCAGCTTGAGCAGCCGGGTCACCATGGTGGTGACCTGCTCCTTGTCAGCCCGGCCCGAACCGGTGACCGCTGCCTTGACCTCGCTCGGCGTGTGCAGCGCGACCGGCAGCCCGCGCCGGGCGGCGGCGGCGATGGCGACTCCGCCGGCTTGGGCGGTGCCCATCACCGTGCGCACATTGGCCTGGCTGAATACGCGCTCGACCGCCACCGCGTCGGGCCGGTACAGCTCGATCCAGGTGTCGATAGCGGCGTCGATGGCGCCGAGCCGCTTGCCGATGTCTTCCCCCGCCGGGGTACGGATCACGTCGACCGCGACGAGTGACGCCTGCCCGGGGCGCTGGCTCTCGACCACACCGAGCCCGCATCGAGTCAGGCCGGGGTCGACACCGAGCACCCGCAAAGCCGACCTCCCGCACGACGGACACGCATGACGAACGCGTGTTCGACGCTAATCCCGAAGCGGTTCCGGGACCGGGAGCGACGGCGGCGTGTCGCGCGGGTTTCATGATCAAGTCGCAGACCCCGCGCACCTGCTCAAGTCACGTGTCGCAGACCCGCACTCGGCTTCGCTGCGCTCAGCCGAGTCGCGATCTGCTCAAGTCACGTGTCGCAGACCCGCGCTCGGCTTCGCTGCGCTCAGCCGAGTCGCGATCTGCTTAAGTCACGTGTCGCAGACCCGCGCTCGGCTTCGCTGCGCTCAGCCGAGTCGCGATCTGCTTAAGCGGTGACGAGCTCCATGACCTCATCGGCGATGTCAGCGTTGAACCAGACATTCTGGACGTCGTCGAGATCCTCGAGCGCGTCGACGATCCGCAGCACCTTGCGCGCGCTGTCCTCCTCGACCGGCACCGAGACGGTCGGCATCCAGGCGATGTCGGCGGACTGCAGGGGCAAGCCCGCGTCGGTCACGGCCGTGCGCGTCGCGTGCAGGTCGGTGGCCTCGCTGACGACCTCGAAGGCCTCGCCGAGGTCGTTGACCTCTTCGGCGCCGGCGTCGAGGACCGCTGCCAGGACGTCGTCCTCGCTGAAGCCCTCCTTGTCGACGAGGACGATGCCCTTGCGCTGGAAGAGATACGCGACCGAGCCGGGATCGGCGATCCGGCCACCGTTACGGGTGATCGCCACCCGGACGTCGGACGCGGCGCGGTTGCGGTTGTCGGTGAGGCACTCGACGAGGATCGCGACACCGTCAGGGCCGTAGGCCTCGTACGTGATCTCCTCGTAGGTGGCGGCTTCACCCAGCTCGCCCGAGCCCCGCTTGATCGCGCGGTCGATGTTGTCGTTGGGGACCGACTGGCCCTTGGCCTTGGCGACGGCGTCGGCAAGCGTGGGGTTGCCGGCAATGTCGCCGCCGCCGGTGCGGGCGGCCACCTCGATCGTCTTGATGAGCTTCGCGAAAAGCTTGCTGCGCTTGGCGTCGACAACCGCTTTCTTGTGCTTGGTCGTCGCCCACTTGGAATGGCCGCTCATGAACTCACCTTGCTCATCGACAATCCCTGTTCATCGAGACTCCCTGACTATCTGGACAAACATCGCGTGCATGCGGGCGTCGCCCGACAGCTCCGGGTGAAACGCCGTGGCGAGCCGCCGGGAATCCCGGACGGCGACACTACGGCCCCCGACCTCCGCCAGCACCTGAACATTGTCCCCGGCGCGCTCCACGATCGGCGCGCGGATGAACACCGCGTGCACCGGACCGCCCGGCACGTCCTGCACGTCAAGCTCCGTCTCGAACGAGTCGACCTGCCGCCCGAACGCGTTGCGCCGCACCGTGATGTCCAGCCCGCCGAGCGACGGCTGGTCGTCGCGGCCGTCCAGGATCTCGGTCGCCAGCAGGATCATGCCCGCGCAGGAGCCGAACGTCGGCAGTCCTTGCTGGACGGCGTCACGCAGCGGCTGTAGCACCCCGAAGACGTCCAGCAGGCGGCCGATCGTCGTCGACTCACCACCCGGGATCACGATCCCGTCGAGCGCCGCCAGCTCACTCGCCCGGCGCACCGGGACCCCTTGCGCGCCGGCCGATTCCAGCGCTGCCAGGTGTTCCCGGACGTCTCCCTGCAGGGCGAGCACGCCGATTCGCGGCGTTGCCCCGTTGCTGGACGGGCTCACCAACCTCGATCGGCGTAGCGCTGATCCGCCGGCAGGGTCGGGATCTCGATGCCGACCATCGGTTCGCCGAGCCCCCGCGAAACCTTGGCGAGCACATCAGGGTCGTCGAACATGGTGGTGGCCTCGACGATGGCCCGGGCGCGGCGGGCGGGGTCGCCGGACTTGAAGATCCCCGACCCGACGAAGACGCCCTCGGCGCCGAGCTGCATCATCAGCGCCGCATCGGCCGGGGTGGCGATACCGCCGGCAGTGAACAGGACGACCGGCAGCTTGCCCTCGCGGGCCACCTCTGCCACCAGCTCGTACGGGGCCCGCAACTCCTTGGCTGCGGCGTACAGCTCATCCGCGTCGAGCGTGGTCAACCGGCGGATGCCGGAGCGGATCGAGCGCATGTGACGCACGGCCTCGACGACGTTTCCGGTGCCGGCCTCGCCCTTGCTGCGGATCATCGCCGCACCTTCGCCGAGGCGGCGCAGGGCCTCACCGAGGTCGGTGGCGCCGCACACGAACGGGACGGTGAAGGCGAACTTGTCGATGTGGTGAGCCTCGTCCGCCGGGGTCAGCACCTCGGACTCGTCGACGTAATCGACGCCGAGTGCCTGGAGCACCTGCGCCTCGACGAAGTGGCCGATGCGCGCCTTCGCCATGACCGGGATGCTGACAGCCTCGATGATCCCGGTGATCATCTCCGGGTCGCTCATGCGCGCGACGCCGCCGTCGCGGCGGATGTCGGCGGGCACCCGCTCGAGCGCCATGACGGCCACGGCTCCGGCGTCTTCAGCGATCTTGGCCTGCTCGGGTGTGACGACGTCCATGATCACGCCGCCCTTGAGCATCTCTGCCATCCCGCGCTTCACCCGCACTCCCCCGGTACCCATTTCGGGGCTCGCCCCGGTACCCATTTCGGGGCTCGCCCCGGTACCCATTTCGGGGCTCGCCCCGGTACCTGCTGCGGGGCTGGAAGGAGTGGGTGCGCCGGGGGCCGGCGGGGTCTGTGCCACGAGGGGCTCCTGCGTGTCGAATTCGTGGATTTGGCCCGGCGAAATGGAGGCACTTGCTGGGCTGTTCAACTGCCAGTTTACGAGATCAGGCGGTCGGCTCGGCGGCGTCGAACTCGATGTACACCGGCGCCTGGGCGCGGCCGTACAGATGCAGCAGGCGCACCAGCCGGCGGCGGCGCAGTGCCAGCAAGTCGCGCACCGCATCGTTGTGGAATTGACGGGCGAGCATCACCTTGCGGGCAAGGATCGCCATCTCCTCCACGCCGGCCACGTCCGAGGCGGCCCGCAGCTCGCGGGAGAGCGCGCTCTCGACGGCGCCGCGATCGGCCGCGCCGTCGAGCGCGGCGCGCGCTGCGGCGTGCAATGCCTCGAAAGACGGACCTTCGGAGAGCTCGTACGCCACGACGGCACGGCGGGCTAGCTGCGCGTCGAGGGCCGATACCGCCGCCTCCACGCGAACGGCCAAGCGGTCGAGCCGGCCGGCCATCCACGTCAGATAACTCGCGACGGCAACGACGATCGCGACAACCGCGATCACCAGGCTCACTCGCCCGAGCGTAGGCGACCCGCCTCCGGCGACCGCAGCATTCAGCGAGGTCAGCGTGGCGGCAGGCCGGGATCCTCGGTCACGGTCTCGTAGACGTGGACGATCTCGGTAGCCACGGTCGACCAGTCGTACTGCTGCACGGCCTTCCACCCGGTTTCGGCGAGGTCGCCGCGCAGTTCCGGCGAGCCGAGCACCTCGACGAGTGCACGCGCGAGGTCGGCCGGATCGCCGTTGGCGAACAACCGCCCAGCACGGCCGTCGTCGAGCACCCGCCGGAACGCGTCGATGTCGCTCGCGACCACCGGGGTTCTCGCCGCCATCGCCTCCAGCAGGACGATGCCGAAGCTCTCCTGGCCGGTGTTGGGCGCCACGTAGACGTGAGCCGTGCGGAAAAGGCGCGGCTTGTCGGCGTCGCTGATGAGCCCGAGCAGGTGAACATGACGGCGGATCGCCGGATCGATGCTCGCCGCCACCTCCGACACCTCACCCGGACCCGCGACCAGAAGCCGGACGTCGGGCAGGGCGGCGACGACGGCCGGTAGCGCCTCGAGCAGCACGGCGAGACCCTTGCGGGGCTCGTCGATGCGGCCGACGAAGGCGATCGTCGGAGCGGGTGACGCCAGGTCGATCAGCGGGGTGGCGGAGGCGAACGCCGACACGTCGACCCCGTTCGGGACGAGCACGGCGTCGACTCCCAGGTGCTCGACGATCGTGCGCCGGGCTGCTTCGGAGACGGCGATGTTGGCCCAGACCTTCTCGAGCGCGAGCTGCAGGGGGGCCTGCAGGACGGTCAAGATCCGGGAGCGCGGGTTGCTCGTGTGGTAGGTCGCGACGAGCGGACCCGAGGCGGCCAGGCAGGCCAGCAGGCTGGTGCTCGGCGCCGTCGGCTCGTGAGCGTGGACGACGTCGAAGTCGCCGTCGCGCACCCAGCGGCGCACCCGTGAGGCGGACACCGGACCGAACAGGATGCGGGTGACCGACCCGTTGTAGGGCACCGACATGGCCTTACCGGCGGAGACGGCGTACGGCGGAAGCCGATCCTCGTCGTCGACCGGGGTGATGACGGATACGTCGTGACCCATGCGCAGCAGGCTCTCGGCCAGGTCCCGGACGTGCACTTGCACGCCACCCGGCACGTCCCAGGTGTACGGACAGGCCAGGCCGATGCGCACGGGGGGATCCTGCTACATGCCCGAGGCGACGGTCGCCTCGTTTATCGGGCTGCCGGCGTCCGCATCGACGGGCGCGTGCGACGGGGCGGAAGAAGCGTCGAGATCGTCCGTCCACAGCCGCTGCAGCATGTGCCAGTCGGCTGGATGAGCGGCGATGGCCGCCGCGAACGCGTCGGCGAGAGCCTGGGTCATCGTCGGGATGTCGGTATGCGGAACGGGCGCCTCGGTACGCGCTTCCCAGCTGCCGGTGACGGCGTCGCCGGAGTACCAGAGCGTGACCGGAATGAGGGCGGCGCCGGTACGCAACGCGAGCGCCGCGGGGCCAGCGGGCATCGTCGCCCGAGCACCGAAGAACGTCACCGGAACACCGCTCGGCGTCAGGTCACGATCGGCGAGCAGGCACAGCATCTTGCCGGCCCGCAGCCGGTCGCAGAGCACGTCGAACGGCGGCCGCTCCGCACCCGATGCGGCAAGGACCTCGAAGCCGAGCCCTTCCCGGAAGGCCACGAAAAGGTCGAACATCTCGGCGGGCTTGAGGCGCTCGGCAACGGTCGTGAACGGCACCCCGGTGAGGATCAGCCACGCGCCGGCGTGGTCCCAGTTACCCATGTGCGGCAGGGCGAGGATCGTCCCCATGCCTGCCGCGTGTGCCTCGCGCAGGTTGTGCTCCTCGCGTACGTGCATCCGCCCGACGATGCGCTCGGGTGACAGCACCGGGAGCCGGAAGCACTCGAGCCAGTAGCGGGCGTACGAGCGCATGGCATCGCGTCCGAGCCGGTCGAGGTTCGTGCTCTCCGGAACGACGCGGGCGAGATTGGAACGCAGCCGGCGCACCCCCTTGCCCTGCCGGCGCCACGCGAGGTCGGCGCCGAACCGGAAGAGGCGAGCCGCGACACGCTCGGGGAGGGCGCGCACCAGCGCCCAGCCGGCCCGGTACGCCAGGACGAGAAGCCGCTCCATAATTCGGAAGCTAGCGCTCCGAAGAGAGCTAGCGAGCCGCGACGCGCTCGGTCTCGTGACGCCGGGAGCGCACGATCACGCGGCGGCGCGGCCGGCGCGTCGGGCGCTCGGGCCGCGGTTCGACCTCGCGGGCCTGCTTGTAGACGTGAACCAGACGCTGACCGATGGTGATGGTCGTCGCCGCGCAGAGGAACCACAAAGCGGCGGGCAGCAGCCACGGCACGCCCAGGCCACCGATGGCAGCCGCGACGAGAACGATGAGCAGGCGCTCGCCGCGCTCGGCGAAACCGGTGTTGCAGTCGAAGCCGAGCGACTCGGCGCGGGCTTTGACATAGGAAATGATCCCGCCGGCCGCGAGCGCATAGATCGCGGCTCCCGCGAGCGGAAGGGATTTGCCGTCACCCGCGTACCACATGGCGATGCTGCCGAAGATCGCCGAATCGGCAACCCGATCGCTCGAGGAGTCGAGGAACGCACCCCACTTGCTGCTGGTGCCTTTCGCCCGGGCGATGAGGCCGTCGAGCAGATCACTGAAGACGAAGAGCGTGATGACGAGGGTGCCGATGAAGAAGACGCCGCGGCTGAAGAAGCCGATGGCAGCGCCGGACACGCCGATCGTGCCGACGACCGTCACAACGTCGGGTGACAGCCCGGTCTGCGCTAGCCTGCGGCCCAGCGGGTCAAGGAGGCGCTGGATCTGCGGACGAGCTTGTGATGCGAGCATCTGCCCTCTTCCGACTGTGTGCATTTCGGCGCCAAGTGCATTCCGGCGCCAGCACCGGGCGGCCCGTTCGCGCTATTTGAGCATAGCTGATGCATCGGACCGATACATCGAACGCAACGTGTCGCGCGTCCGGTTGCTTCCCTGGCCTTCCGCCTCTTGCGTCCGCTCCACGCCGGAGAGAGGCTCGCGTGCACGTCGGAGCATGTCGGCCCCGGCGCCGCGGGAGCATCGCGGCTCTCGCGGCTGAATCGAGAGTTCGGGTGAGCAACATGAGTCAGACGGGTCGGGTGAGCGCCAAAGGCACGGATACCAGCGCCGCGATGGCGCCGGCATTCAGCAGTGTGCGCAACGTGGTGCTGGTAGGGCACTCGGGCGCGGGCAAGACGACTCTGACCGAGATGTTGCTGGTGGCCGCCGGCGCGATCCCGCGTGCGGGAGCCGTTACCGCGGGCACCACCGTCTCCGACTTCGATCCGGCTGAGCACCGCCAGCAGCGCAGCGTGAGCCTCGCGCTCGCGCCGCTGGTGAGCGGCGAGGTCAAGATCAACCTTATCGACACCCCTGGGTACGCCGATTTCGTCGGCGAACTGCGCGCCGGTCTACGGGCTGCCGACGCAGCGCTGTTCGTCGTCAGCGCGGTGGACCCGATCGATGGCGCCACGCGGATGCTGTGGCACGAGTGCGCCTCCGTCGACATGCCGCGGGCGATCGTCGTCACCAAACTCGACCAGCCGCGGGCCGACTTCGCCGCCACCCTCGCGGCGTGCCAGGACGCGTTCGGCGGCGGGGTTCTTCCGCTCTACCTGCCGGAGGACGGCGGGCTCACCGATCTGCTGCACACCGAGAATCCCGATCACGAGGGCGAGCGCTCAGCGCTCATCGAGGGAATCATCGCCGAGAGCGAAGACGAGACCCTCATGGACAGCTACCTGGGCGGTACCCCCCTCGACCCCAAGACGCTGATGGCCGATCTGGAGAAGGCCGTAGCGCGCGGAGCCTTCTTCCCGGTGCTCGCCGTCTCCGCCCTCGAGCAGCTCGGTGCGACGGAGCTCATCGAGCTCATGTCAGGGGCGTTCCCCGCGCCCGACGAGCACGTGATGCCGACGCTGACCCGTCCGGACAGCTCCGAGGTGAGCGACCTGGCGCCGGCCGATCCTGACGGCCCGCTGGTCGCCGAGGTCATCAAGACCACGACGGACGCGTACGTCGGACGTGTGTCGCTGGTGCGCGTCTTTTCCGGCACCCTCACGCCTGACCTCAGCGTCCACGTCTGCGGCCACGGCATGGAGGACCGCGGGCATCCCGACCACGACGTCGACGAGCGCATCGGCTCGCTGGTCTCCCCCTTGGGCAAGACGTTGCGCCCGCTGGACGTCTGCCGGGCCGGCGACATCTGCGCCGTGACCAAGCTCGCTCATGCCGAGACCGGCGACACCCTGTCGAACAAGGACAACCCGTACCTGATGGCTCCATGGTCGATGCCCGAGCCACTGCTGCCGATCGCGATCGCGGCCTCCAGCAAGGCCGATGAGGACAAGCTGTCGACCACGCTCGGCCGGCTCGTCGCCGAAGACCCGACGCTCCAGCTGATCCAGAGCGCCGAGACCGGGCAGCTGGTGCTGTGGTGTCTGGGCGAGGCCCACGCCGACGTCGCGCTCGACCGGCTGTCGTCGAAGTACGGCGTCGCCGTCGACCAGCAGGAGCTCCGCGTCCCGTTGCGCGAGACGTTTTCGGGGAAGGCCTCCGGCACCGGACGCCACGTCAAGCAAAGCGGCGGACACGGCCAGTTCGCGATCTGCCGCATCGAGGTCGAACCTCTTCCGTCCGGCGCGGGCTTCGAGTTCGTCGACAAGGTGGTGGGCGGAACGGTTCCCCGGCAGTTCATCCCGAGCGTCGAGAAGGGTTTACGCGCCCAGCTCGAACGCGGGGTGCGGGCCGGCTACCCGGTCGTCGACATCCGCGTCACGCTGCTCGACGGGAAGGCCCACTCCGTCGACTCCTCCGACATGGCCTTCCAGGTCGCCGGCGGCCTCGCGCTGCGGGATGCCGCTTCGGGAGACACGGTCTCGTTGCTCGAGCCGGTGCTCGACGTGACGATCCTGGTGGACGACGAGCATGTCGGCGCCGTCATGTCGGACCTGTCGACCAAGCGCGGGCGGGTGATGGGCACCGAGCTGGTGCCTGGCATGTCCGACGGTACGCAGGGCCGGACGCTCATCCGAGCCGAGGTCCCGGAGACCGAGCTGGTCCGCTACGCCTCAGAGCTGCGCTCGCTCAGCCACGGCACGGGCACGTTCTCCCGCAAGTACCTCCGTCACGAACCAGTGCCGGCGGCAAAGGCGGCGCAACTCGTCGGGGCCGGCTGACCCTTCCGGCGGTCAGGCCGTGTCGGCCCAGGCCTGCACGAGAAGCTCGCGGGTGTCCGAGAGCAGGCTGGGCAGCACGCGGGTCTGGCCGACGACGGGCATGAAGTTGGTGTCGCCGCCCCACCGCGGCACGACGTGCTGGTGCAGGTGGGCGGCGATGCCGGCACCGGCGATGGAGCCGAGGTTGATGCCGACGTTGAAGCCCTGGGCACCGCTCGCCAGCCGTAGCGCTCGGATGCTGCGTTGGGTGAAGAGCGAGAACTCCTCGGTCTCCTCCGCAGTGAGGTCGGCGTAGTCGGACGTGTGGCGGTACGGCACGACCATGAGGTGCCCCGGGTTGTACGGGTAGAGGTTCAGCACGGCGTAGACGTGCGTTCCGCGCGCGACGATCAGCCCGTCGGCATCACTGCGCTGCGGGATCCGGCAGAACGGATCGAGCTCGCCCGAGGTCGGCTTGTTCTCCCCCTTGATGTAGGCGAGCCGGTGTGGGGTGTAGAGCCGCGCAAACGCGTCACGAAGCCCGGCGCCTGCCTGCTCGTCGAGCTCTGGCCGGTAACCCCTCCAGGGCGGCGGTTCCTCGGTCACGGGCGCAGACCGTCCACCGCGTCTTCAGCGGCGAAGTTGGGCTGCGCGATTGCGCCCAGGATCTCGGCGATCGCATCGTCGATGCTCATCCCGCGGCGCTCGGTGCCGTCCCGGAGCCGCAGACTGACCAGCGACGATTCGACGTCCTTGTCACCGGCGAGCAGCATGAAGGGCACCTTCTGGGTCTGCGCCCGCGCGATCTTCTTCTGCATCCGCTCGTCGGAATCATCGATCTCCACCCGGGCACCGGCCGCCCCGAGCCGCGCCGCGATGTCACGCAGGTAGTCGACATGGCGTTCCGCGATCGGGATGGCGACCACCTGGACCGGCGACAGCCACGGCGGCAACGCCCCCGCATAGTGCTCGAGCAGGATGGCGAAGAAGCGCTCGACACTGCCGAACAGCGCCCGGTGGATCATGTACGGCCGCTTGCGGGTGCCGTCGGCGTCCTGGAACTCGAGGTCGAACCGCGTCGGCATCTGCAGGTCTACCTGCAGCGTGCTCATCTGCCACCGGCGACCGATCGCATCGCGCACGTGGACGTCGACCTTGGGTGCGTAGAACGCGCCCTCCCCCTCGGCGACGACGTAGCTGAGCCCGACGGTCTCGCAGGCGTTGCGCAGCGCCTCGGTGGCGACATCCCACTCGGCGACCTCACCGACGAACTTGTCCGGGCGGGTCGCGAGCTCGGCCTCGAACTCGGTCAGCCCGAAGTCACGCAGCAGGGACAAGATGAAGTCGAGCAGGGTGACGAGCTCGCCGCCGAGCTGATCGGGCGTGCAGAAGATGTGACTGTCGTCCTGGGTGAACCCGCGGATGCGGGTGAGCCCGTGCAGCACGCCCGACTTCTCGAAGCGGTACACCGTGCCGAACTCGAAGTAGCGCTGCGGCAGCTCGCGATACGACTTGCCGCGCGCCTTGTAGATCAGGATGTGCATCGGGCAGTTCATCGGCTTGAGGTAGTACGTCGCGTTGTCCAGCGACAGCGGCGGGTACATGCCGTCGGCGTACCACTGCAGATGGCCCGACGTCTGGAAGAGGGTCTCCTTCGTCACGTGCGGAGTGGTGACGAACGAGTAGCCCGCGACCTCGTGGCGGCGCCGGCTGTACTCCTCCATGACGCGGCGTACCAAGCCACCCTTGGGGTGCCAGACCGCGAGGCCGGCGCCGATCTCGGACGGGAAGCTGAACAGGTCGAGATCGGTGCCGAGCCGGCGATGGTCGCGCTTTTCGGCCTCTTCCAGCTGAACCAGGTACGCGTCGAGCGCGGCTTTGGACTCCCATGCGGTGCCGTAGATCCGTTGCAGCTGCGGGTTCTTTTCGCTGCCGCGCCAGTACGCCGCCGCCGTGCGCATGAGCTTGAACGCCGGGATGTATCCGGTGTGCGGCACGTGCGGACCCCGGCACAGGTCCTTCCAGGCAACCTCGTGGTGCTCGCCGTGGTGTCGGACGTTGTCGTACATCGTCAGCTCGCTGCCGCCCGCCTCCATGGCTTCCTCGGCCGACAGCGCGGCGGCTTCAGTACCGCCCTTGATACCGATCAGCTCGAGCTTGTACGGCTCGGATGCGAGCTCCGCGCGGGCCTCGTCCTGGCTGACGACGCGGCGGTGAAAACGCTGCCGCTCCTTGAGAATCGCCTTCATCCGCTTTTCGATCTCGGCGACATCATCCGGGGTGAAGGGACGCTCGACGTCGAAGTCGTAGTAGAAGCCGTTGGCGATCGGCGGCCCGATCCCGAGCTTGGCCTCGGGGAAGAGATCCTGCACCGCCTGCGCCATGACGTGGGCGGTCGAGTGCCGGATGATGGCCCGACCTTCGTCGGAGTCGGCGGTGATCGACTCGATGACGTCGCCGTCCTCCGGGTGGTACGCGAGGTCTTTGACACCGCCGTCCTCGGTCCGTACCGCGACGGCTCCCTTGACACCGGCCACGCCGAACGCCTGCCCGGCAGTGGCCCCGGCGGGTACGACGGCGGGCGATCGGTCGACGGTCAGGCGGATCTCTGGCACGCGGCTGAGCGTACCGACGTCAGGTTGAAGCGGCTCGCGTTATTCGACCGGTGGGATCGACCGGTGCTCACCGCCGGAAGTCGCTAGCGTGGCGAGCGTGGAAAAGAAGCTGCCCAAGGGGCTCGCGGGCGCCATCGACAAGGCGCTTTCCCGGGAGGCCCTGCTCGCCGGGGCCGTGCTGGAGGACGACCCCGTTCAGGGGTCGCCGGCGGCCGCCCTGGTGACGGCGACCCGGCTGCTGCTCGTCGAGCTCGAGGCCAGCCGGTCGTGGCCCATCGACGAGGTGGCGGTGACGGACTACCAGGAAGGCGTTCCGAACTATTCCGCCGCTCTCGCCGTGCTCGCCGGCGACCAGCTGCTGAAGCTCCTGGTGCCGCGCAACCATCCGCATTTCGATCTGCAACGCGTCCACGAGCAGCTGGCCGAGCTCGACAACCCCGCGATGGCCGCGAGGGTCGCCGAACTCGCGTGGTGGGACGGGCGCGCGGCGTGGCCATACGGAGCGCTGGGGCAGGTCGCCGGCGGGACGACCGCCCTCCCACCGGGCCAGCGGGGAACGCTGCGGCTGGCGCAGTCCGGCGTCCACGTGCATCCGGCGGAGCCGGCCGACGCGACCCTGCACCTTCCCTGGGTGGACGTCACGTCGATCTCTGTCGAAACCCCGGAGGAACTGAACGAGCGGCTCGGCGCCGATCGCGTCTCCCAATTGCGGCTGCTCGACTGGGGCCTTTCGACGACGGGCGGCGAATGCTTCGTGGCCGTGACGACCAAGCAGGACGAGCTGTATTACGCGGCCCAGGCGCCGCCCGCCCAACTGCGTCAGCACTGGGCGGGAGTGCTGGACCACTTCGGCGTCGATGCAGACGAAGCTGTCGTCGCGGCCGCAGGCGCAGGCACGGACGGCTCCGATCTGGTCGGCAAGCTCGAACGGCTCGCGGCCTTGCATGCCCGCGGTGCGCTGACCCAGGAGGAGTTCGCGGCGGCGAAGGCAGCCGTCATCGCGGGCCGCTGAATTTCGGTGGAGCCGGTCCTTATTCGGAAACGACCCGCGCCTTCGCGAGTTCCTGGCACTCGGGGCAGATATGCGCCTCCGGATCCGGCCCGGGGAATTCGACCTCGAGGAAAACAAAAACCACCGGGGCACCGCACAAAGTCGTGCAACCGACCAGGTTGACGGCATGCAGCAGGTCCGACGCCGCAATCCCCCGCGGACGGCAGGAGGCGCCGGTGCTCCCCAAAATCAGCGAACGCACGGCTACTACATCGGCACAAATCGCAAAAACTAGTGCTGATAACCATGAGCGGTGTCGAGATACGAATCCATGACCGGTGGGCGTAGCTGGTTTCGAACCAGCGACCTCTCGCGTGTGAAGCGAGCGCTCTCCCACTGAGCTATACGCCCGGCGCCCGATCACGCTACTACGGCCGCTGACCTGTGGATAACTCGTGATGCCGGTCGGAGCAGACATCTAACGTGCCGGGACATGTCCAGCCTTGCACCCGACCCCGGCGTGAGCGTCGCCCAGCGGCCGCTGCCCGAGCTGGGGGCCGCGGGGCCGGTCGAGATCGCCGTCCCGCCGGCGCGGGCTGACGACGGCAGGGCGTGGTCCGCGCTGCTCCTGCCGGTGCTGTCCGCCCTGGGAATGGTGGGCTTCGCCCTGCTGTCACGCAGCGTCGTCGCCCTCGCGGTGGCCGGCGGCTTCGCGGTGATCAGCGCGTTCGCGGCGGTCGCGGCCAGCCGATATCAGCGGCGCCGGCACGCGCGGGAGTGGGCCAATAAATCGCAGGCGTATCGACGGCACCTGGCGACCTGCATCGAGTCTTTGACCGAGGCCGCAAGGCGCCAGCGGTCTCATGCCGAGGCCTTCCATCCCGCGCCCTCCACCGCCTCCCAGGCGGCGGAGAGCGGGGTGGTTTGGGAGCGTCGGGACAGCGACGACGGCCGGCTCCTGGTACGGCTGGGGATCGGTCGGGCCTCGGCACGCACATATGCGCGGCGGCTCGGGGGCGATCCGACCGCCGCCGCTGCGCCGGAGCTGAGCCGGCTCGCCGAAGACGCCCTGGCCCGCCACGGCGGCGTCGACGGGGTTGCGATGGGCCTCGATCTGGCACAGACCCGGCAGGCTGCGTTGCTGGGCGCTCAGCTGCCGCTGTTGCGGGCGCTGGTGGTCTCGTTGACACGAGCCGTCGGGCCTGACTCCGTCCGCGTTCATGCCATGGCGCCTCCTGCGGAGCTCGCCTGGCTACGCCTGCTGCCACATGCCGGACGGATCGCGTCAGAAGCTTCCGCGTTCCTGGCCGAACTCCGGTCTGCTGCCCGCGAAGCCGGAAGCTCGCACGACCTCATCCTGTTGGCAGGAAAGGAGTCCGAGGTCCGCCGCGCCTGGCAGGCCTTGGCGATCGCGGAAAGCGCCGCCGTGACGGTGATCGCCTCGTTGCCGGCTGAATCTGGCGTCCCGGCCGCAGCTGACTCGGTGATTTCCCTCGACGGCGAAGGCGGTTTGCTGGTGCAGCGCCTTGGCGCCACCCCGGGGGTCACGGCAATCGCGCTGCCCGATGCGCTCTCGCACGCGGCCGCCATGCACTATGCCAGAGCGATCGGCCGCACCTTCCCGCCCCGGGCGGTGGTTGGCTCGCGACGCTCCTCGCCGCAGCTCGATTCCCTTTTGGCACACGGCAATCGGCACCCGTTGCAGCTGCCCATCGGTGTTGCCGACGACGGCACGGTCGTGCAGCTCGACCTTCGCGAAGCGGCGCGCGGTGGTGATGGGCCACACGGCCTCATCCTCGGTGCCACCGGCAGTGGAAAGAGCGAGTTGTTACGCACGATCCTGACAGCCGCGGCGCGGCAGAACGACCCGTCGGAGCTCACTTTCCTGTTGGTCGACTTCAAAGGCGGGGCAGCACTTTCCGAGCTTGGACGACTGCCGCACACCGCCGGGTTACTCACCAACCTCACAGCCGATCGGCATGGCGTCGATCGCCTCTGCGCGGCCCTACGCGCGGAGCTTCGGCGGCGGCAGGCCGTGCTGCGGCTTGCCCAGGTCGATGACATCGACACCCTCATCGCGCGAGGCGGCGACCCGGCGGTGCCTGACGATGTTCTTGCCCGGCTGCTCGTCGTGGTCGACGAATATGCCGAGCTGATCGAACAATCGCCCGACGTGCTGGATGTGCTGACCTCTGCTGCCCGGGTGGGCCGAAGTCTCGGTGTCCACCTGCTGCTGTGCTCGCAGCGGCTGGACGACGGGCGGCTGCGCGGCCTGGAGGCCCACCTGCGCTACCGGATGTGCCTGCGCACCTTCTCCGCAGCGGAATCGATGTCCGCGCTCGGCTCCGACGCCGCGTCCCGGCTGCCACCGGAGCCCGGCTGGGGCTATCTCAGTCGCGACGGCCGGCTCGTGCGCGTGCGCGTGGCGCTGACGCGTGGCGGCGCGGCCGACCTGGCACCCCTCATGCAGCCGGGCGCTCGTACGGCGCGGCCGGTCTGCCCGCCGCCACTTCCCGACGCGCTGAGTCTTGATCAGCTTCCCCCGGTCCCCGCCACGGTGGCGGCGCGCGCGGCAGCAATCGGCGTGTGCGACCGGCCCGACCTCGGTTGCCGGCAGCCGCTGGCCTACGACCTCGACACCGGGGGCCATGTCGCCGTCGTCGGTGCGCCCAGGAGTGGCCGATCCACCCTGCTGGCCACGTTGGTCGCCGCCCTCACCCGCACCTTTCCCGTACGAGACCTCGCGATTCACGTCGTCTGTCCGGCGGGCGGCCCGCTCGGCTTCGCTAGTGGGCTACCACATGTCGGCACGGTGGCCACGACGGCGGAGCTCGCGGCCCGGGTGATCGGCACCGTCGCCGAAACGGTGACCGCCCGCCGGACCGGAGCCGCCGCTGCAGGCCGCCACGTCCTGCTCGTCGTTGATGACCTGGGCCCTCTCGCCGGCGACGACAGCGTCATCGCCGCGCTCCACGCAATCGCCACCACCGGGCTGTCGGTCGGGGTGACGCTCGCCGTCAGCTGTGGCCGTTGGGCGGAGCTGCGCACCGGCCTGCGCGAAGCCATGGGAACCCGGTACGAGCTGATCTGCGCTGAGCCTGCCGACTCGATGCTGCCCCAGCTGGCACGGACGTTTCCGCGGCGGCCCGAGGGCCGGGTGCTGACGGGCGATGGCCATTGGGCGCAGATCGCACTCCCCCGCGTTGACGGTGTATCCGCGACGTCCGGGCTCGCCGGGGCACAGGCGGAGCTCGTCGCAGCCGTCGCCCGTCGCGGCGGACCCCCGACCCAGCCGATCCAGCTGCTGCCCTCCGTCGTCCCCGCCGCGACGCTGGGCCCGGCGAGCGGCGCGGACAGTGTGGTGCTCGGGGTTGCCGGGCCGTACGTTCAGCCGTTCGAGGTCGGGCTGTCGGCCGGGGAGCATCTGCTCGTGCTGGGAAACGCGGGCACGGGTCGCAGCGGGCTGTTGCGGGCTATTGCCCGGGGACTGCAGGGACGGGGAATGCGCACCTGGGTCATCGACCCGCGGCGTAGCCTCAGCGCCGTCACCGACGGGGCGTTCCGGCGGGCCGGCGGGGCCGAGGAAGTCGCCGAACTCGTGCACGACCTGGCGTCCTGCGGGTGGGTGGGCAGCGGCCCGGCCGAACGCAACGTCTTGATCATCGACGATCAGGAGCTGGTCGGCGGGCGCAGCGGCTCAGCCGTCCTGCTGCCCCTGCTCGACCTCCTGCCGTTCGCGGCCGATGTCGGGCTGACAGTTGTGATCGCCAGGAGGCTCAGCGGCTACGCCCGGGGTGCCTACGAGCCGTTCTTCGCCGGATTCCTCGAGCTGTGTGAGACGGCCGTCGTGCTGTCCGGCGACCCGATGGAAGGCCCCGTCATCGGCGGGGTGCGACCCCGCCGCCTGCCGCCGGGGCGCGGGCAGCTGATACGGCGCGGGGAGCCGGCCGGGGAGGTGCAAGTGGCATGGCTGTCCGCAGCCGGTGGTGACCGGCTTGCACACCCCGATTCGACTCCGGCCCGAGCCCCGCTGAACCGCGGCGGGATGTGATTCGCGCGGCAGGAAAGGATTCCCACATCTGCAGGGATTTCGCGTTACGACTCGTGGGCACAAGCGTTAGAGCAGATGACAGCGACGAAAAGACTTGATCCAGACCACGGAGGCCGTCATGAATGCCCGACCTGACCTGGTTACGACAGATCTGTCGTTGCTGTTGGTGGTGCCGGGTGGGGCGGCGCTTCCGGTGAGCGCGGCTTTCCGCTACGAGAGCTCGGATCCGTATGCGGTACATGTCGGATTTCGCACCGGCGAGGAGGAGGTCGTCGAGTGGACCTTCGCCCGTCAGCTGCTCGCGGACGGTGTCACGCATCCCGTCGGCGAGGGCGACGTACAGGTCTGGCCGAACTCCGAGGATGGTCCGCACACCGTCTGCCTGTCGCTATCGAGTCCCTCCGGCTCCGCCCTCTTCGAGATCCCGCTCAACGGCCTGGTCGAGTTCCTCACCCGCACCTACGCCGCCGTGCCCACCGGCCTCGAGAGCGACTTCGTCGACATCGACGCCGAGCTTGCACTGCTCGTCTGGAGCGACCCGCAGGCGTGATCGGGCGCACCTGACGCACAGCGGTGTGCGGCCTGACACTCGTCTCGCGGACCGCGTGGCTCGCCCCAGCCCAAGCCGTCCGCTAAGGTGTTATCTCGCACCGCCCGCAAGGGCAGCGCGGACGTGGCTCAGCTGGTAGAGCATCACCTTGCCAAGGTGAGGGTCGCGGGTTCGAATCCCGTCGTCCGCTCGGTTCCTCGAGGAAGAGCTCCTCGCCAGTCCTCAATCCTCGACGGTGTCAGCCGGCTCACCTCACCCGGCGGAGTGGCCGAGTGGCATAGGCAAGGGCCTGCAAAGCCCTGTACGCGGGTTCGATTCCCGCCTCCGCCTCTTCCTGCTTCTCGGCGCCGCACGGCCGTCTGTTGACCCGTTCGGCGCAAGTTTGCCGGGCATTCGGTCGCGATTGCTCCATAAGGGTTGTCGCGCCTCGCTTTCCTAGGCATGCTCACTTTGTGTAGCCAAGTGCCGCTTTGGCGGCGTTGGTGCTGCACCGCGAGAGCATCTGCGGGGGGACGCTATGACGATGAATGACGCTCGTGCCGGCTTACAAAGCCGCAGCATGACGACGTCGTTGGTGGCCGCGTGTAGCCCGGCCCGACCGGTCGCGGCGCCGCCGCACGTTGCCACAGGGAGCGTTCGTCCGCCTGTAGCGATCACTCTCGGTTCAGGAAGCTGCCACGGGACGGCACGCGAGCTGCGTGCGGTGACCGCATGAGCGCCCACCGCACGTCGCCCAGCCGCCGTCCGCTGTACGTTTCGCTCGGCGTCGTGGTCTGCTCGAGCTGCGTCGTACTGGCCTTCGGAGCGACCGCGCAGAACTCGGCACCGATCTTCAACACCGGCAGCGAGCACACCACCGACGCCGCAGCGGCACCGAGCATCTCGCCGCCGTCGGCACCGTCCTTGATCCCGCTTCCGAACCCGGCACCCACGGCGGGGCGAACGACGGCAGTCGCTGCCACGGTCCATGCCAGCACCAGCGCGCCGGTAACGCCGTACTCGCCGAGCTACCGGGCTTCGCTCGCCACCCAGGCAGCGCGCGTCGCCACGCAATCCTCCGCTGCCGCGTCAGGCTCGTCCGGATCTTCGAACACCTCGGGGGGCAAGCCGGCCAAGGGCGTAGCCACGCGGTCGAGGAAGCACCCGGCTCCGAAGCCCCACCCGACGGTTGACCCCAAGCCGCATTCGACACCGTCGACTCACCCGAAGGGCGGGGGCGAATCGACCGGTTCGGAGGGATCGACCGGTTCACACGGATCAACCGGCGCGGGCTCGTCGCAGCAGCCGTGGTGGTGGTGGCTCGTACCGCACAGTCCGACCGGGACCAGGGTGATCCCGAGCGTGCCGACGATTCCGCGGTTCCCGATTCCCACGCACACGAGCGTCTCCTTCCCGACGGGCCACACCGGTTCGAGCCGCACCGACTCGGGGCACTCCGACTCGGGGTACCGGCACTACGGACGGCGCTGACCGACCCGAGCGAGGACCCTCCGGCGCGGACTGTGGCCAACACGGCTCTCACACGACTTGTATTGCCGGCCAGACTCCGGAAGTCTCACCGTCCGTAGCCACACGTCGGCCCGGGGAACCAGACTTCCCGGCCGCGTGGCAGCTGAGGCGGGGGAACGGATGCGAGTCATACGGCCACGAGGTGCCCATGCCCGGCCCCGCCCGATGGGGCCGATGCGAGCAGGAGCGGTTGGCGCGTCCGTCGCCGTCGTGAGCTGCCTCGTGCTGCTCACACCGGCCGATGCGCTGGCCACGTCGACACCGGCGCTCGACGGCACCGGCGTGGTCACACTGGTACATGCCGTGCCGGGGCTGATCGCCGACGTCTCGGTCGACGGCAAGGTCGCGCTGACCGGGTTCACCGCGTCCCGCGTGACCAATCCGGTTACTCTCAGTGCTGGAAAGCACACAGTTTCGCTGAAGGCCGACAATGGTCCGAACGCCGGCAAGATCGTCCTGACCGCGACGCTCGACATCACTGCGGGCACGACCTCCACGGCGGTGGTCGGTCTCACACCCGGCGGGGCGCCGAAGGCGTACGTCTTCCCCGAGATGCCGATCACGGTCACGAGTGGGCAGGCCGCCGTAGTCATTCGCCATGTCGCCGCCACCGGAGCCATCAAACTGGTCGTCGACGGGTCCACTCTCCCGGGCTCCCTCGCCAACGGGGCCACCGAAAGCACCACCGCTGCGCCGGGAACCCACCACGTCGTCGTGGAATCCACCAGCGGGGCCATGATCCTGACCGCGCAGTCCGCGCCGCTGCAGGCCGACCGCGTGACCACCCTCTACCTGACCGGCAGTCAGCAGGACCAGACCCTCGCTTGGGTCGCGACGACTAGGCTGGCGTCCTCACTCACCTCGCTGAGCGCGATCCCTACCGGGGACGGCAGCACGGAGCACAGCGTGATGACCACGCGTGCCGATGTACCCATCGGGACTGCGGCGGCCATCGCGATTGCGTTCGGCGCAGGTGCGTACGCCTTGACCCGCAGGAGAGCCTTCCCCAGTGCCCGCTCATAGGAAGCCCCCGAACAAGCTCACCCCGCTCTACACGGCAGTCGTCGTTGCCGTCGTCGCGTTCGCGGTGATCCTCGGTTTCGGCGGTTCCTCGAAGAGGAAAACCCCGAGCGCCGAGGGCACGCCCCACCCGTCGGGCACCGCCTCGCCGGCCACGCGGTCCGCGTCGGCGGCTCCCACGCGATCCACCACACCGAGCCCCACCCCGAAGCCCAAGCCTTCGGCGACCTCCACCGGCCTCGGCACCTCCGACGGGTCGCTACACGGCCTCGCGCAGCGCGTGCAGCAGCAGCCAGTGCGCATCCAGATCCCGGCGCTGAAGGTGAGCGCGCCGATCATCGCCGCCGCCGTCGACAGCAGCGGCGCGCTTGCCGTACCGGCCAACGTGACCCAGGCGGCATGGTTTCAGGCCGGCAACGCGCCAGGGCAGCCCGGCACGGCGATCATCGCCGCCCACGTCGACTTCAAGGGCGCGCTCGGGCTGTTCAACGGCCTGCACACGCTTCCCAAGGGCGCGGCGATCTACGTGACCGACGCCAGCCATCACGTGCGGGTCTTTCGCGTCACCGCGGGCACCCTGGCGCCCAAGAGCAACCCGGACACCGTGGCATCACTCGCCGCGGCAGCGGCACGTCCGGGCCAGCCGCGGCTCGCGCTGATCACGTGCGGCGGGGACCTGAACGTCGCCAAGCACAGCTACTACGACAACTTCGTGCTTCTGGCCGACCTGTGAGCACGAGCGCGGGCCGGTGGTCGTGTAACTTCTGAATGCGCGAAAGCGCACCGGGCGATTAGCTCAGGGGGAGAGCGCTTCCCTGACACGGAAGAGGTCGTAGGTTCAAATCCTACATCGCCCACCCGCATTACCGCAGGTCAGAGGCCCGTCGCCGACATGACGACGGGCCCTCTTGCGTTCTGGGACTTCCCTGCGCGTCAGGCGAGAGCGGGCGGCGGGCTTTGCGTAGCGTCTTGTCCACAGCTTGCCAGCGGCGGGCGGAATCGAGCGTCCATCCCGGCTAGAGTCGAACATGTATTCGATAGCGAGGAGGAGAATGCATGTCCGGGGACAACAAGATGCTCGAGCGGGTACGGCGCCTGCTGACCAAGGCCGAGGGCGCCGCAACGGAATCCGAGCGCGATGCCTACAACGGCAAGGCTGCCGAGCTCATCGCCCGTTACGGAATCGAGGTGGCGCTGCTCGCCGCGATGCAGGCCGAGTCGCCGCGGCCGGCCGATCGCGTCGTCCAGCTCGATGCTCCCTACGCTCGCGACAAGGCGTCGCTGCTGTCCGCGGTCGCGACTCCGCTGAGCGTGCGAGGAGTGCTGTGCTCGTCCCGAAGCGCCGCCGGCACGCTGCTGTCGATGCATCTGTTCGGCATGAGTTCCGACCTCGACCGGGTCGACATGCTGTATACGTCGCTGCTCGTCCAGGCGGCTCACGGGCTTGCGGTGGCGCGGCCGGCCGACGCCTACGAGTCGGTGGCCGCCTATCGACGGTCCTGGATGCTCGGCTTCGCCTACACGATTCAGCAGCGCCTCGTCGCGGCTGAAGCAGCCGCCAAGCAGCGCGCGGAAGAGGCCCACGAGCGCAGTCGCGATGACGGCCCTTCGGTCAGCCTGGTGCTCGCTGACCGCGCGGCGCTGGTAGACAACGCGGTGGCGGCGGCCTATCCGCGCCTACGCACCGCACCGACGCGCTACCTGTCCGGCACCGGGTCGGCCGCCGGAGCGGCGGCGGCGCGCCGCGCTGATCTCGGGGGTCCTCGGCTCGGCAAGCGATCCCGCCCGGCATTGCGGTGATCGGAGTCGCCGTCGCCCGATCGCCGGTACGGTCGACGCACACAGCGCACTTTTGACGGCGTCGGGGGGACAGCCACGTCACGTCGGCGTCCGTGGAAGGGACTCCATGAGAATCCTGCTCCTGGCGCCGCCCGGCGCTGGTAAGGGCACGCAGGGCAAGCGGCTTTCCGAGCACTACGGAGTCCCGCACATCGCGACGGGTGACCTGCTGCGCGAGCACGTCGAACGCGGCACCGAGGTGGGTAAGGCGGTCAAGCGCCAGCTCGACGCCGGCGAGCTGGTCTCCGACGAGTTGGTGCTGAAGATGGTGCAAGAGGCCCTGGAGAGCAGTGACGCCCCGCAGGGATACATCCTCGACGGATTCCCGCGCACTCTTCGGCAAGCCATCGCCGGACACGAGGCGGCAGAGCCGCTGGGGCTGGCGGCGCAGGGGGCGGTATATCTCGCCGCCGACGAGCCGGAGCTGATCCGCCGGCTGCTGCATCGTGCCGAGGAGGAAGGGCGCACCGACGACACCGAAGACGTCATTCGCCAGCGGCTTCAGACGTATGAGCAGGAGACCGCCCCGGTCATCGACCACTATCGCGGGCGCGGGATGCTGTTCGACGTCGACGGTACGCAGGCGATCGAGAAGGTGACCGATGACATCGTCGCCGCGCTCGACCGGATGTTGCCGGAGGGCTGAGCCGACGCTGAGATCATCGGGCTCCCCACTCGAGCTCTTCTGACACCGAGCCCCCGACGGAGCCGATGGCGTCCGAGACGATGCCGCCCCACGTCTCGAGCAGCCGCGCGGAATCCGCGGTGTCGGTGCCCTCAGCCCACAGGTGCGTCATGGCCTCGCCAGGGTCCGGAATGACGAGGACCCAGCGGCCGTCCGGCGAGATCATCTTGACGCCGTCGGTGGTGTCGGTGCGGGCGGATCCGGCATGTTCGACGACCTCGCGCATCACCGCACCCTTTGCAGCCCACGGGGTCGGCACCGAACGCCGCACGACGGCTGCCGCCGGGATGCGCGCGTCGATCTCCGACAGCGTCAGCTGAGTTCGCGCGATCAGCCCGGCCATCCGGACGAAGGCGGCGGTGCCGTCGAGCGCCGGGGCGAATTCGGGAACGACGAAGCCCCCGCGGCCGTCGCCGGCGAAGGCGACCTTCCGCGCGGAGGCGGCCCGGGTGAGCGACTCCGGCGACGTCGAGGTCCAGATCACGCCGACGCCGTGGAAGTTGCAGACCTGCTCGGCGACCCGGGTGGTGGTGACCGGCAACGCGACGTCACGCCCGCGGCTCTCGGCGGCGACGAGGTCGAGCAGGACGAGCAGGGCGCGCTCCTCGCGGATCAGCTCGCCCCGCTCGTTCACCAGGGCGATGCGCTCGCCGACCGGGTCGAAGCGCAGCCCGAAAGCGGCTCGGGAACTGGCGACGAGCTCGCCGAGCCGCTCCAGATCGCTCATCCGGCCGGCCAGCGACTCGGAGGTGGTGCTCTGATCGAGCCGGCCGTTGACGGTCAGCACGTCGACGCCGAGACGCCCGAGAAGGCCTGGCAAGACAAGGGATTCGGCCCCGCCGGCGCAGTCGATCACGACCTTCAGCCCGGCCTCGCGCAGCCGCCTGGTGTCGATCCGCTCGCACAGATCCTGGACGTAGGTGTCGAGGGTGCGGGTGGCCGAATGCAGTTCGGCGATCTCACCGGGAAAAGCGCGGCGGAACTCCTGCCGGGTGTAGATCCGTTCGAGCTTGCGCGCCGCCGCGCGCGAGATGTCGGCCCCCTGGTCGTCGATGAACACCAGGTCGAGGCTCTGCGGATCCCCCGGCGAGGTGCGCATCATGATCCCGCCGACGGACTCCGAGACACGCACATCCCAGCGGATGATCGGCATGGTCGAGACTTCCAGGTCGCGCACCTCGATAGCACCCGCGGTCAGCGCGCTTATCACGGCCCGTTTGAAGGCCCGGGCGGCCCGCGAGGCGTCGCGGGCGACGGTGACCAGGCTCCCCTTGCGCAACGTCGTCGCGTACGCCGTCGCGAGCCGGACGCACAGCTCCGGGGTGATCTCGACGTTGACCAGGCCGCTGACCCCGCGCGGCCCGAACAGAGCGCGCTGCCCTCGCGACTCCCAGATGACGCTCTGGTTCTGGACCGTCCCGGCGTCGATCACCTTGGACGGGTAGACGGCAACCCCGTCGCCGAGGACCGCCTCCTCCTCGACGACGCAATCGTCGCCGACGATCACACCTTCGGCGACCTGGACGGCGCGCATGATGTCGGTGCGCTTGCCGATGACGCATCCCCGCAAGGAGACCTGCGGTGCGATGTAGGCGTTGTCGTGCACGACCGATCGTTCCAGCACCGCGCCGCCTTTGACGACGACATTGCTGCCGATGACCGTGTACTCGCGCAGCACCGCGCCTGCTTCGACCTTGGCGTAGCTGCCGATGTGCAGCGGGCCGATCAGCGTGGCGCCGGGGTCCACCTCGGCACCCTCGGCGACCCAGACCCCGGACGAGAGCTCGAAGCCGTCGATGTCGACGTTCACGGCGCGGTTGAGCACATCGGCTTGGACCCGCAGGTACGACTCCGCCGTACCCACGTCTTCCCAGTAGCCGTCGGCGATCCAGCCATAGAGCGGGGCTCCGTCGGCGAGCAGCTTGGGGAAGACGTCAGCGCTCCAGTCGACGACCGCACCCGGCTCAACCCGGTCGAGAACCTCAGGCTCCATGATGTAGATCCCGGTGTTGACGGTGTCCGAAAACACCTGTCCCCACGTTGGTTTCTCGAGGAATCGGACGATCCGGCCTTCGTCCTCGGTGATGACGATGCCGAACTCGAGGGGGTTGGGAACCCGCTTGAGCGCCACCGTGACGAGCGCGCCTCGGCGGCGGTGAAAGGCCACCATCGCCGACAGATCGAAATCGGTGAGCGCGTCGCCCGAGATCACCAGGAACGGCTCGTCGCGCAGGGCTTCGGCAGCGTTGCGGACACTGCCGGCCGTGCCGAGCGGCATCCGCTCAGTGGCGTAGGACAGATGCATGCCGAGCTCGTCACCGTCGCCGAAGTAGGCCCGGATGTGAGCGGCCAGGTACTGGACGGTCACGACCGTCTCGTCGAAGCCGTGCCGCTTGAGCAGGCGCAGGACGTGCTCCATGATCGGCCGGTTGACCACGGGAAGGAGCGGCTTGGGCTGGTTGGCGGTCATCGGGCGTAGTCGGGTGCCCTCTCCCCCAGCCATCACGACGGCCCGCATCAGGCGGTCACCCGGCGATCCACGCGGTCGGCCGCCCGCAGCTGCCGCACCTGGATCGCGTACAGCCCGATCGCCCACCAGTAAAGGGCCGTGCCCCAGATGACGAAGGCCCACGCGAACGGGCGGGCGGCGGTGGCGATCCAGTTGTGGCCGGTGGTCGCGAGCAGCAGCGGGAAGGCGTACAGCAGGTTGAAGGTGGCGGCCTTGCCGAGGAAGTGGACCGGGAGCGCGATCCCGTATCCCATCCGCAGCAGCACCGGACCGAACGCCAGCAGCACCACGTCACGCACGACGAGCACGATCAGCAACCAGACCGGGATGATCCCGCGGATCGTGAGAGCGATGACGGTGGAGGCGATGTACAGCCGGTCTGCCGTGGGGTCGAGCAGCGCCCCGAGCTTGCTGGACTGGTTCAGCAGGCGGGCGAGCTTGCCGTCGAGGTAGTCGGTGAGCCCGCTGGCCACGAGGATCAGCAGGGCGATCCCGTCGCGGTGCGGGCCGAGCACCAGCCAGAGGAAGATCGGGACGCCGGCGAGGCGTAGCAGCGAAAGCGCGTTCGGAATGGTGAGAATTTGGCCGCTCTGCTCCGGCTCCGCGGTGGGCGGTGCCGGAGCAGTCACATCGACGACGCTAGCCTCCGCAGCCGAATCGTGTCCTGCACTGTTTTGCGAGTGCCGGGTAACGCACGGTGAACGTCAGCCGAATCGACCGGTGATGTAGTCCTCAGTGCGCTTTTCGCTCGGGTTCGAGAAGATCTTCGTCGTGGCGTCGTACTCGACGAGCTGCCCAGGCTGGCCGACCCCCGTGATGTTGAAGAACGCCGTCATGTCGCTCACCCGCCCGGCCTGCTGCATGTTGTGGGTGACGATGACGATGGTGAACTCGTCCTTCAGCTTGCCGATCAGGTCTTCGATGATCAGCGTGCTGATCGGGTCGAGGGCCGAGCACGGCTCGTCCATGAGGAGCACTTTGGGCTGTACGGCAATGGCGCGCGCGATACACAGGCGCTGCTGCTGACCACCGGACAGGCTGGCGCCCGGCTTGCTCAGCCTGGTGCTGACCTCCTCCCAGAGGCCGGCACCCCGCAGCGAGGACTCCACCACGCCATCGAGCGTCGACTTCTTTTTCACGCCGGTGAGCCGCAGCCCCGAGGCGACGTTGTCGTAGATCGACATGGTGGGGAACGGGTTGGGACGCTGGAAGACCATCCCGACCATCCGCCGGACGGCGACGGGGTCGACGTCGGAGGCGTAGATGTCCTCGTCGTCGAGCATGAGCTTGCCTTCGACGCGACCGCCCGGCAGGACTTCGTGCAGGCGGTTCAGCGTGCGCAAGAGGGTTGATTTCCCGCAGCCGGACGGACCGATGAAGGCCGTGACCGAGCGGGGCTCGATCGACATGTTGATGTCGTCGATCGCCTTGAACGACCCGTAGAAGGCGGACAGCCCGGAAATCTCGATGCGCTTGGACATTGCTACCTCCCGCCCAGCGTATTGCGCCGGGTGATGAGCCGGGCCCCGAGGTAGAGCGCCAGCACGATAACGATGAGGGTGAGCGCCGCTGCCCAAGCGCGATCGTAGGTGATGTCCTGGCCCTGCCCGGCTTGATCGAAGATGAATGTTGGGATAGCAGACTGTTTCCCGGAGAACGGATCCGAGTTGGTCGTCGGTGCCACGAACGAGGTCAGCAGTAGCGGAGCCGTCTCGCCGGTCACGCGCGCGATGCCGAGCATGACGCCGGTGGTGATGCCGGCCGAGGCCGTTGGCAGCACGATCCGCAGGATCGTCTTCCATTTCGGCACCCCGAGCGCGTAAGACGCTTCCCGCAGCTCGTTCGGGACGAGCTTGATCATTTCTTCCGAGGAGCGGACCACAACCGGGAACATCAGGATCGTCAGCGAGAGCGCGGCAGCGAAGCCCGAATAGCTCTGATGCAGTGCGATGACCAGGAACGCGAAGATGAACAGGCCGGCCACGATGGACGGGATACCCGTCATCACGTCGACCACGAAGCGCACCCCCGTAGCGAGCGGGCCGCGCCCGTACTCGGTGAGGAAGATGGCAACCAGCAGGCCGAGAGGAGTGGCGATCGCGATGGTGATGCCGACCTGCTCCAGTGTCCCGATGATGGCGTGGAATTCCCCGCCGGAGGTCGACAGCGGCCCGACACCGCTGAGGTTCGTGGTGAGGAACGACCAGTTCAGCGCCTTCACGCCGCGAATGACGGTGTAGGCGATCACCGCGACGAGCGGGATGACGGCAGCGAGCAGCGACAGCTGAACGAAGAGCGCCAGCAACCGGTCGGCGGCGAAACGCCTTCCTTCGGTCACGAACGACAACGCCGTCTGTGCGACGGCGTACACAAGGATGGCGAACACCACGAAATCGACCCGGCCCTGCAGCGGGGTGAGCCAGAAGAGCAGCAGGCTCAAGGCGACACTGCCAACGGCCAGGGCGGCAAAACGCTTCGGGTCGAGCTTGCGCGAGGATCCGCGCAGCCGCAGCGCGGCTGAGGTGGCGAGCTCGGGAGTCAACGGGTCGGCGGCGGTCATATCGAGGCCGCCCGCTTCCCGCTACGCGTCACGACGATGCGCGCGAGCGCGTTGACCAGGAACGTGATGACGAACAGCACCAGACCCGAGGCGATGAGCGCGCTGCGCCCGACCGGTTCGGCCGCCTGGTACTGCGCGGCGATATTCGCCGCAATGGTGTTGCCGCCCAGGTTGGCGTCCAGGATGTGGGCGCTGATCACGGGTGAGGCGGAGAGGACCAGGGCGATGGCGATCGTCTCGCCGAGCGCGCGTCCGAGGCCGAGCATCATCGCGCCGATCATCCCGGAGCGGCTGTAGGGAAGCACGGCGTAGCGGATCATCTCGAGCTTGGTGGCACCCAGCGCCAGCGCTGCCTCTTTGTGCTCGCGCGGCACCTGCAGGAAGATCTCGCGGGTCACCGCGGCGATGATCGGCAAGATCATGATCGCCAGCACCAGAGAGGCCAGGAACATCGACCGGCCCACCACTCCGTCCTTGCCCAGATGAAAGAGCGGGATGAAGCCGAGGTGGTCGGCCAGCCAGCGCTGGAAGTTGTTCGAGTAGGGAACGAGGAACTTCAGGCCCCACAGGCCGAAGACGACGCTGGGGACCGCCGCGAGCAGATCGACCAAGTAGCCGAGCGGCCGTGCTATCCGTCGCGGCGCATAGTCACTCACGTACAGCGCGATGCCGATCGCGATGGGTGCGGCGATGACCAGGGCGATGACGCTGCTGAGGATCGTGCCGTAAACCGTCGCCGCGACGCCGAAGGTGGCAGGCGTGCCGTCCGGGTTCCACCGCTTGGTGGTGAAGAAGTTGGTGGTGTTGGCCCGCAGGGAGGGGATCGCCTTGTCGGCCAGGAAGACCGCGATCGCGATGATCAGGACCAGCACGAACACGCCGGCCCCGGCCGACAGGCCGAAGAAGGTGCGGTCCCCGCGCCCGCTGTGCGGCGCTTCCTTGAGGGTGGACGGAGCCGTCACCGACGGGGGGGAGGTGCTCATGACCTTCTGTTCCTCGCTATCGAAGAGCATTGACATAGCCGGCGGCGAGCGGGATCACCCACTCGCCGCCGGCTTCGCGAGAACCTAGCTGAAGGACTTGATCTGATCCAAGGCCTTCGTGTTCAGGCTGTCCGGGAGGGGAGCGTAGCCAAGCTGGTCCAGCACAGCCTTCCCATCCGTCAGCGCGTAGGTGAAGTAGCTCTTCAGCAGCGCCACGTTCTTGTTGCCCTTGTTACAGGTCAGGATGAACGTCGGCGAGGCCATCGGGTACGCGTCCGGGTTCGACGTCGCGTAGTCAGGAGTCACGCGAAGGTCACCCTTGCTGGTGTCGACCGTGGCGGTCTGCAGGGCGGCCGAGACGCTCGAGCCGCTCGCCTCGACAGCCTTCCCGGCCTGGTTGACGATCAGCGCGGTGGCCAGATTGCGCTCCTTGGCGAAGGACAGCTCGGTGTAGGTGATGCCGCCGGCAGCCTGCTTGACCGCGGTGGTGACCCCGTCAGAGCCCTGGGCCGACTGCACGCCACTCGGCCAGTCCACGACCTCGCCCGAGTCCAGCGTCCAGCTGCTTCCCGCAGTGGCCTTCAGCCAGCTGGTGAAGATGTTGGTGGTGCCGGACTTGTCGGTGCGATGCACCGGAACGATCGGGATGCTGGGCAGGCTCACGCCGTCATTGAGCTTCTTGATGGCGGCGTCGTCCCAGGAGGTGATCTTCTTCTCGAAGATGCCCGCGACGACCTCGGGCGACAGCGTCAGCTTGGTCACGCCCGAAAGGTTGAAGGTGACGACCACGCCTCCGGCGACGATCGGGGTGATGATCCCCTTGCCCGGCGAGCAGACCTTGTCAGCTGCTGCCTGCTCGCTGTCCTTGGGCAGCGAGTCGGTCCCGCCGAAGTCGGCGGTTCCGTTGCCGAACGCTGCCTTGCCGGCGCCCGAGCCCGTGCCCTGGTACGCGATCTTCGCCCCGGAGCACTTCTTCTGGTAGTCGCTGATCCATTGCAGCTCTGCGTTCTGCTGGAAGGTCGACCCCTGGCCGGAGAGGCTGCCGGTGGCACAATCCGTCGACCCACCCGTGGACGAGCTGGTCCCCCCGCTCGGCGCCGTTGATGCCCCCGTGTTGCCGCCGCTGCTGCTGCTTCCGCATGCGGACAGCGCGAGTGCGCTGCACGCGGCAATGCTGGCGATGCCGACGAGGCCTGTCCGGCTGCGCGTGTGCTTCACGCGATGTCCTCCTGCTCGACGAAACTCCTGATGACGGGGCTGACGCTAGGAGGGGCAGATGACCGCCACCCGTACCGAAGGTGAATGGCAGACGAACAGCACATGGCTGGCCTCGACCGTTATCTCACCGTTACCTGCGACAACGCGCCGATCGCCCCAAACCGAAGGAGCCTCGACTCCTCCTAAACACTGACAAAACGGACCCGTACTTGCCTGCACGGTCAGTCAGTCGCGTCGAAGCGGTAGCCGACGCCGCGGATGGTCACCAGGTGACGGGGCTGGGAGGGGTCCGGCTCGATCTTGGCCCGCAGCCGCTTCACGTGCACGTCGAGCGTCTTGGTGTCACCGAAGTAGTCGGCTCCCCAGACCCGGTTCATCAGCTGCTCACGGGTCAGCACCCGGCCGGCGTTGCGCAGCAGCACTTCAAGCAGCTCGAACTCCTTGAGCGGCAGCGGGGTCGGCTCTCCCCCGACGCTCACCACATGCCGATCGGGGTCGAGCCGGACCGGGCCCGCTTCGAGGACATCGGCCTGCCCGCTCGGCTGCTCCCGGCGGCGCAGCACGGCCCGCAGCCGCGCAACGAGTTCGCGGCTGCTGAAGGGCTTCGTGACGTAATCGTCGGCCCCGAGCTCCAGTCCGACGACCTTGTCGACCTCGCCGTCCTTGGCGGTCAGCATGACCACCGGCACGTCGGAACCCTTGCGGAGCTCACGGCAGACCTCGAGCCCGGAAAGGCCGGGAAGCATCAGGTCCAGCAGGACGATGTCGGCGCCCACACGATCGAATTCCTCGAGGGCTGCGGGACCTGACGTCGCGACAGCAACCTCGAAGCCTTCCTTGCGCAGGAGGAACGACAGCGCGTCCGAGAACGAGTCCTCGTCCTCGACGACCAGCACGCGGGTCATCGCGTCACCCGGGTCGGCGACGGCAACGTCAAGGTGAACGTCGAACCTGAGCCTGGGAAGCTCCACACGCGCACGTGTCCTCCATGGTTGTTGACGATGTGCTTGACGATGGCGAGGCCGAGACCGGTGCCTCCGGTCTCGCGCGAGCGGGCCGGATCGACCCGGTAGAAGCGTTCGAAGACGCGGTCAAGGTCTTCGGGTGGGATGCCGATCCCCTGATCGGTCACCGAGATCTCCCACGTGTCGCCCCGGCCTCGAGCGGCGAGCGCGACCTTCGTGGCTTCCGGGCTGTACGCGATCGCGTTTTCCAGCAAGTTGGCGACCGCCGTCACGAGTTGCGATTCGCTGCCCAGGACCTTGCCCCCACGATCGCCGCCGATGACCACCGAGATCTGCTTGGCTTCCGCGGCGAGCGCGATCCGGTCGACGGCCTCGGCGAGGACGTCGTCGACGGCGACCGGCGCCGGATCCGGGCGGGCGTCGGCTCCCTGCACCCGCGACAGGTCGATGAGCTCGGTGACGAGCTTGGAAAGTCGCGCGGCCTCGTGCCGGATCCGGGTGAGGAAGCGCAGCAGCTGCTCGCGGTCGTCGTCGGAAACTTCGACGGCGGCTTCGGCGAGCAGGGCCAGCGCTCCGACGGGTGTCTTGATCTCATGGCCGACGTTGGCGACGAAGTCGCGCCGGACCGCTTCGACGCGACGGCTCTCGGTGACGTCCTCGACGAGCAGCGCGACCATGCCGTCGTTCAGGCACACCACGCGCACGCGCACCTCCAGCGGCTGCGACCGCCAGCCGAAGGACGGCAACGTCATCTCCTGCTGCAGGGCGGCGTCAGAACCCTGCCGGCGAACCGTGCGGGCCATCGTGAGCAGCTCGGGAGGCAGCGGCTTGCCGGCGACGGCGATGCCCATCTGGCGTCCGGCCTCGTTGTCGAGCACCACCTCGTCGCTGCGATTCAGGACGGCGACCCCGATCGGCACGTTGGCGAGAATGGCAAGCGGGAGCGCTTCGGGAGGTCCGGCCGCGGTCGCCGTAGCGGCCGATTGGCGACGCGCAGCAACGGCGCGGCGACGCCGTGCACTCTGCAATGAGGCGACGGCCAAGCCCCCGAGCAGGCCCAGAGCCAGCCCGAGCAGACCGCCGACGAGCCATGCCACAGGCTTGATCGTAGTTCCGAAAGGAGCCCGAAACGCATCTGCGCGCCCCGAGCCACCGGACGTTCACCTTGCGTGCACCGGTTCTTTCCCGAAGGGCGGCAACCGGCGGGGCACGCACTGGATAGCCTGCGGAGCAGCTTATGCATTGCACCTGGGTCGCAGACCGCGCTCGGCTTCGCTGCGCTCAGCTCAGTCGTGGTCTGCTCCAATTCGGAGGGTTGAGCCTTGCGCGACGCTTACCACGATGATCTCAACGCCTTGACGCAGTCGATGGTCGAGATGACCCGACTTGTCTCCAGCGCGGTGGCACGGGCCACGACCGCGCTCCTGGATGCCGACCTCGAGCTCGCCGAGCGGGTCATCAGTGGCGACGCCGCGGTCGACGCTCAATATCGGGACGCCGAAGAGCGAGCCTTCGACCTGCTGGCCCGCCAGGCGCCCGTCGCGGGTGACCTGCGGCGCATCGTCGCGAGCCTGCGCATGGTGTCCGACCTCGAGCGCGGCGGTGACCTCGCGGTGCACATCGCGGAGGTCGCCCGCCGGCGCTACCCGTCTTCGGCCATCCCGGCTGCGCTGCGCAGCACGATGCTCGAGATGGGCCAGATCGGCGAGCGCATCATGACCAAGGCCGGCAGCATCATCGCCACCTCCGACCTGATGCTTGCCGAGCAAATCGAGCAGGATGACGACATCGTCGACAGCCTGCACCGCCAGTTGTTCCGGGTGCTGCTCGAGGACGACTGGGACGGCAGCGTCGAGGCGGCCGTCGACATCACCCTCTGCAGCCGCTACTACGAGCGCATCGCCGACCACGCCGTTGGCGTCGCCCGTCGCGTCGTCTATCTCGTCACCGGGCTGCAGCCGGCGGAGGCTTCGCTCTAACCGACCGCCACGCGCATCCGGCGGACAGCGTCCAGCAGCAGCGGGCCGCTGGTGCCGACGTTCAGCCGGGCGAAGCCGGCGCCCTCGCGTCCGAACTCCGGTCCGGGCGAGAGCGCGACGCGTCCGCGGGACAGGAAGACCTCCGCCGGTTCGGTTTCGTCCGGTCCGAGGTCCAGCGCCCGGCAGTCGAGCCAAGCAAGGTAGCCGGATTCGGCCGGCGAGACGACGATATCCGGCAGCGTCGCGGCGAGCAGCAGACCTGCCCGCTCGTGCTGACGCGCGAGGTGAGCGGTCACCGCGTCGAGCCAGCCGTCGCCGGCGGCTGCCGCGTCGAAGGCGGCGATCGCCGCGAGAACTCCGAGGTGTCCCGGGTGCCGCAACGCCACGGGGAGGCGCTCGACCGCGTGCGCCGTTTCGCTGTCGCCGGCGATCAGAAGGGCGCACTTCAGCCCGGCGACGTTCCACGACTTCGACGCCGACGTCACCGTGAGCGCCCGCGCGTCGCCGAGGGCCAGCAGCGGTGTGGCTCGGCGCCCCGGCAGGGTCAGCGGAGCCCACACCTCGTCGCTGACGATGCCGGCGCCGGTGCGCGCAGCGACGTCCCTCAGCTGCGTCAGCTCCGCTTCGCTCGGGATGCTGCCGGTCGGGTTGTGCGGGTTGCACAGCAGCACCGCCCGGGCGCCGGCGGCCAGGGCCGACCCGATGGCGCTGATGTCCAGGGACCACTGCCCCGGCGTCCCTGAGGTGTAGCGCATGGGGGCGTCGACCGGCTCGCGCCCAAGGCGCAAGACGGCGTGCCGGAACGGCCCGTACACCGGCGGCGTGAGGACGACGCCGTCGCCGGCGTCGGTGAGAATCTCGATCGCGCGGGCGACGCCGCCCATCACGTCCGGCACCAGCGCGACGCGACCTGGATCCGGCCGCCAGGACCACCGCACGTCGGCGAACGCGGCGAAGGACTCGGCCGCCGTGAGGTCATTCGCATAGCCACAGTCGCCGACCGCGACCGCGTCGCGCAACGCAGCACTCACCGCCGGGGCGAGCGGGAGGTCCATCTCGGCGACGAACGCGGGAAGCACATCGGGGCCGAAGGCCGTCCACTTGTAGCTACGACGGCGCCGCAGTATCCCGAGATCGATCGTGTCGAAGGCGGTGGGCTCACCGAGCATCGGTTCCAGCGCGTCGGCCGCAGTCACGGGCCAACTATCACACCAGGTCAGTGCGCGCGGGCCGCCCGGCGCTCGCCGACGCTGCGCGCCGGACGGGGAACGCTCAGGGACGCCGCAGCGACGGCCGGGCCGATCTCGCGGGCGACGAGCATCCGGCCCTGGCGCCGCTGGCTGTCGGCAACCATCGCCGACCAGGCGTTACGCCTCGCCCGGCCTTGCCCGCCGTCGGGCCGTAGCCACAGGAAGGCGCGCTCGAGCCGACGCTGAAGCTTGGCTACGGACGCCGCATTCCGCGACACCGCAAGATCCTCCATACGCCCGAACACCTCCACCGGCTTGGTTCTTCGTGCCCCTTGTTCGGCAACGACCGGCAGGCGACTGAACAATCCAGACCGAGCCCTTTTTCCGGCCGTTGTGCCCATCCTCACAGCCGGCCGTTACCAATGGGTATCGGCCAGGTGAGGATTGGCTGACCGTTGTCCCGCCGCAGGATGTGGTCGGCTGGTTCAAGCCCGTCGCTGCGGACCCATGACCATCGCCGTCACCTTGCGCTCGGCGACGAACGACAGGAGCGGGATGGTTCCGGCAGCCATGACCAGCAGCGTGACGATGACATTCATCCTGATGCGTCGCGCGAGATCGGCGGTCAGCAACAGATAGATCACGTAGAGCGCCCCGTGCAGTGGCCCGACGATCTTCACGACCGCCTCCGAGTTACCCCAGACCTGGAGCGGCACCCCGACGAAGATCAGGATGATCAAGCCGACCCCGACGACGTACGCGATCACCCGGTAGCGCAGGAGCGCCGCCTGCACCGGCGGCGGAACGGCGACGGGCGCGGCCCCCGGCACGTTGGTGGCAGCGCCGGCCTGCGTGTCGCTCATGCCGATCCTCCGGCAGCGCCCTCTTCCTCGGCCACGAGAACAGGGGAATCGTCCATTTCCTTCTCGTGGTCCTTCTCATGGTCCTTCTCGTACAGCGCCGTGAGGTAGCGGTTGTAGGCCGCCATCTCGGGATCCTCGGCGTCGTCGACGTGGGCGACGACCTGAGGCGCCGGCACCCGGAATCGTGGCGCTTCGCGCCGGGCCGAAGCCGTCACCTGCTCGCCCTCCTTCGTCTTCCCCTGAAGTTCTTCGCGCAGCAGCCGCCCCCACAGCACCAGCAGGATGACGGCAAACACCCACCACTCGACACCGTAGGCGTAATTGCGAATGCTGCCGCGCTTCGTGCCACCCACATCCCACTGCCAGTGGCCGAGGATGCAGAACAGCACGACGCACCCGATGGTCAGCACGTGGAAGCCGATCCACCGGATGGTGAGCAGCTTGCGCACGGTTAGACGTTACCTAGCACGGCTGTAAGGCCGTAACCGGAAAGATGTGCCGCCAACTTCGGTGAGCCGCCGGAAGGCGGTCTCCACCTCGGCCGGTTCGTCGACGGCAGCGAGGAAGCGGTCGGGACGGGCCAAGCCGACGGCAGCGGAACGGCCGTCCCACAGCGCCAGCAGTGAGCCGTCCAGATCCTCTACCCCGGAGCAGCCGCTTGCGGGCAGGGAGGCCAGCCGACCGGGCGGACAGACCACCAGCCCGCGGCACTCTCGCACGCACAGGGCCGGCTGCAACCCGGTGCCGACGAGACGCCAGGGGTCCGTCTCCAGACCGAGCAGCGTCCAGCCCGCCGGGAGAACCTCGTCGAGGCGCGCGATCCTCCCGTCGCGAGTGCGGACGCGGGGGTTGGGCAGAGCACTCCCGCCGTGACGCTGACGGCCTGGTGCCGGCATCGGAGGACGCGTCCGCAGCCCACCGGAGCGCCACCAGTCACGCGCGATCGGAGTCGCGTCGATCGCGCGCAGGCCGGCGCGGGTAGCCGCGGCACGAGGCCGCGAGGTCGCGGTGAGCAACCGACCGGCCATGAGCGCGGTGCGAATCATCTCGGCTACCCGGGGACGGCGCTCGCGCTCGTAGTCATCGAGGATGCGCGGCGGGCTGAGCCCGCGCCGAACTTCATCGAGCCGCCAGGCGAGCGAGACGGCGTCGCCGATCCCGGCGCCGAGCCCCTGACCTCCGAACGGCGGCATCGAATGAGCCGCATCGCCCGCCAGCAGCACGCGTCCGTCTCGAAAGCGGGATGCCATACGTGCGTGGTAGGCGTAGACCGTGGCGCGCACGATCGTCACGCCGGCGCGCGCGGCCGGCCCGAGCGCCTGCAGGTAGGGCGCGAGCCAGCTGTTCACCTGCTCCGGTGTCGCCATTTGCGCCGGATCCTCGCCGGCCAGCAGCATGAACTCGAAGCGGTGCCCACCCGGCCGCGCCATGTTCACGGCGGGGCGCCGGGGATCGAGCAAGTACGTGAAGGACGGCAGGTGCGCCAGCGGCTGCCGGCTGTCGACGTCGATGACGACCCAGGGCTCGGCGAACGTTCGGCCGCAATAGGCAATCCCCCGGGCGCGGCGAACCCCGCTGGCGGCCCCGTCGCAGGCAACGACCCACTGCGCTGTGATCGCCGCTCCGGTGTCGAGGGCCAGCTTGACCCCACCCGCGACGTCCTGCACGCCGGTCACCGCTGCTCCGATGCGTTGCCGGACAGTCGGGGCCCGGCTCACGGCGGCACGCAGTTCGCGTTCGAGCGAGGGCTGGTGGAAGAACGACAGCCCGGGCACCCCGAGCGAGCTCGCGTTGAACGCCACCGTCGTCAGCAGGCTGCCCCTCGCGCCGCGCACCTCGACCCGGCTGCCGGCTTCGAACAGCCGCTGCGGATCCGCCAGCCCCGGCACCCGGAGCATGGTCCGCAGCATTTCGTCGTCGGCCGCGATCGCCCGCGGATACGGCAGCGGCTGCAGCAGCAGGCTCGACCGCGATGACGTCGACCCCCCGCGCGCCGAGCAGAGCGGCGAGGGTGGCACCGACCGGGCCGAGCCCGACGACAGCAACCTCGCAGGCTGTCGTCAGCCCGGCTCACGGATGCTCACCGGCCTCTCGAGCGTTATCGCCGTGAAAGGCATAGCCTGGCACGTCCACTTTTTCTACGTCCGATTCGGAGATGTCTGCATATGGTGCCCGGCGGCCAACCCATGGCCGCACAGTCAGAGCTCCCGCCGAACGAGGCGCGCGACGCGGTCGTTGCCACCGAGCAGCAGCGCGTCGACCGGATGTATGGCCGGCTCGACACGCTCCGCGACGTCACGCAGCGGCAGCTTGCCGAGACCAGGGCCATGGGCGCGAGCGGCACACCGGCGGCGCGATCCGAGCGTGACGCTTTTGCCACCGAGTACGAACGCCGGCTGATCCAGCTCCGCGGTGTCGAGAACGGGCTGTGCTTCGGCCGGCTCGATCTCGGTGACGGCCAGCGCTACTACGTCGGCCGGATCGGACTGTCCGAGGCGGAAGGCGACCGGCTGCTCGTCGACTGGCGAGCGCCCGCAGCCCAGCCGTTCTACCGTGCGACCGCGGCCGAGCCGCTCGGCGTGCGCCGCCGCCGCCACCTGCAGCTGAGCGGCCGCAAGGTCGTCGGGGTCGGCGACGACGTCCTGGACGCCGGCGAGCTGATCGAACTCGGCGAGAGCGACCGGAGCACGCTGTCGGCCGAGGCGACACTGATGGCTGCGCTGGCGACCAGCCGCACCGGCCGGATGGCCGACATCGTGGCAACGATCCAGGGCGAGCAGGACCGGATCATCCGCGCCGACGCGCAGGGCGTCCTGGTGGTGCAGGGTGGGCCCGGCACCGGCAAGACGGCCGTCGCGCTGCACCGCGCCGCCTACCTGCTGTACGCCCAGCGCGAGCGGCTGCGCACCTCGGGCGTCCTCGTCGTCGGTCCGAACGTGACGTTCCTGCGCTACATCGAGCAGGTCCTTCCCTCGCTCGGGGAAACCGGCGTGCTGCTCGCCACGCCCGAGGAGCTCTTCCCGGGCATCACCGTCACCGCCCAGGAGCCGCTGGCAGCGGCGGTGCTCAAGGGCGACGAGCGGATGGCGGGCGTGCTCGCACGCGCCGTCTACAACATCAAGAAGGTGCCGACGACGGTCGCGGTGCTGCCGTTCGACCGGTACGAGCTGCGCCTGACCCGCGCCCAGGCGCTGACGGCCCGGCGCAGCGCGATCGCCACCCGCCAGCCGCACAACCTGGCTCGTCCGCGCTTCGCCCGTTCGGTGCTGCGCCAGCTCGCCCGCCAGCTCGAGGGCACCGACGACGCGGAGTCGATCTACCTGCAGCGCGAGCTGCTGGCCACCGACGAGTTCCGCGAGGCACTCGACGCGATGTGGCCGGTGCGCACGGCCGACCAGCTGCTGACCGAGCTCTACAGCGATCCCGAAGCGCTTCGCGCGGCGGCGCCCGAGCTCAGCGACGCGGAGCGCGCGCTGCTTTTGCGGCCCGCCGGCAGCGGCTGGACGGCTTCCGACATCCCGCTGCTGGACGAGCTCGCCGAGCTGCTCGGCGATCCGGCAGAGCTCGCCCGCGCGGCCGAGAACCGGCGCCGCCGGGCCAGCGAGCGCGAGTACGCCGAGGGCGTGCTGACCATCATCGGCATGTCGGATCAGGTCAGCGCCGACATGCTCGCCGAACGGTTCGCCACCCACGTCGCCGATGGCACGGTCGCCGAGCGGGCCGCCGCCGACCGCGCGTGGGCATTCGGCCATCTCATCGTCGACGAGGCGCAAGAGCACTCGGCGATGATGTGGCGGCTGCTCGCCCGCCGCTGCCCCCTCAAGTCGATGACGGTCGTCGGCGATGTCGCGCAGACCGGCTCGGTCACCGGTAGCGACACGTGGGCCCAAGCGCTCGACCGGTTCGCGGAAGGCCGCTGGGAGCTCGCCGAACTGACGGTCAACTACCGAACCCCGCGCGAGATCATGGATGTCGCCGCCGACGTGCTGGCATCGTTCGCGCCCCAGCAGCAGCCACCGAGCTCGGTGCGCGATGTCGGCGAATCCCCCACAGCGGTTCACCTCGATCCGTATGCCGATCCGGCCGGCCTTGCCCAGCTGATCCGCCATGCGCAGCCGGACCGGGGCACGACCGCGGTCCTGATCCCCGAGGGCGCCCGCCGAACCTTCGCCGAGGGCGATGAGCCGCTGCTGCGCGACCTCGCTCTCGCCGATCCCGACACCGCAAACCCCCTGATGTTGCTGGAGGTTCGGGCCGCGAAGGGTCTGGAGTTCGACGTCGTCGTGGTGGTCGATCCGCAGGCCATGCTCGATGCCTCGCCGCGCGGCGCCAACGACTTGTACGTCGCGCTCACCCGGGCCACCACCCGCGTCATCGTCGTGCATCCCGGGGAGCTGCCCGGCGTGCTGTCGAGGCTTTCGCGGGCGTAGCGATCTCGAGATCGACGTCACGCCCGACGAAGCGGCCGAGGTCGCTGACATCCGCCTCCACCGCCGCAATCTCCTCGCGCTGCAACGGCGCGAACGGCGTCACCAGAATCGCCTGCGCCGCCCCCCGCCGCTTCCGCCAGCTCCCCCGCACGACCCCATCGATGACCACTGCCGCATTGAGCACCCCGCCGCCAGGATGTATCGCCCGGACGTGCACCGGGTCGAGCACGAGATCGCGGTCGCGCCAGCCGAGCAGGTAGCCGTCGTAGCGCGGCAGCAGCCGGGCGACGGGCGAATCCCCTTTGCCCGGAGGCCTTTTGTCCAGGGTGGCCAGCGGCCCGTGATCGCTGTCCCACCAGTACAGCTCGCCCTTGACGGCATCCAGGGCAGCCCGTGCTTGGGTCAGCGGCAGCCCTGACCAGGCTGCCAGATCGGCAGCCGCCGCTGGGCCGTGACCCGTCAGGTAGCGGCGCGCGAGTTCGGCCATCGGGTCGGAAGGCGCGGGGGTCTTCGGCACCCACCGGTCGACGAGCGCGAATGTCTCTCCCGGACCGCAGCACACCAATCCCACCGATCCGGCATAGCCGAGCAGATGCGGAACTGCTTGGCTGCCGGCGGCTATCGCGAAGCCCCGTTCGTTGAGGGCCTGGACGATGCCGGCGCGGGCCAGCGGTCCCCGCGCGAGGATCTCCGCAAGCAGCGGCAGCGCCGCCTCGCAGCGTTCATCAGGGATGTCGAGTTCGCGGCGCCGCCGCACGGTGGCTGCCCGGAACCGGGGGCCGAACAGCCCCGTGAGCCAACGCAGATCGGCTGCGGCGACGAGATGGAGGGTCCCCCGCATCGCCCAGCTGCGCACGAGGCGCGGCGGCGCATCGAGCGCCGCGATGACGTCGTTCTCGCTGCCCGATTCTGCCCGCGCCCGCACCGAGAGCCGCACCGAAGGAAGGTCCTGGCCCTGCAGGCCGAGCAGGCGGCTGACGGCCGCTACGGGATCCGGCGCCCGGGCGTCCAGCAAGGACGAGGCCGAGCGCCAGCGCACGATGGCGGCAGCGTCGAGCGAAGGCACTGGGGAGTGCCTACCCCGAGGTAGCCGCCGAATCCCCGCTGCGGCCGAACCATCTCTGCACCCGCGACGAGCCGAAGTGGGCCTTGTCCCGCATCAGGTCCTCGGACGGGCCCTCGAGGCTGCCGACCGGACGCTCGCCGCTGGTGAACGTCACGTCGACCTTGGCGATCATGTCGCGTCCGAACTCCATGTAGCAGATGCCGCGACCGTCGTACGCCGCTGACGCTTCTGCGCCGTGCAACACGGATGCGATCCGAGTCGCTACGACCGAGGCCTGCCCTTCGGCGAACACGCCCGCCTTCGGTGTCCCGACGCTCGTGACGTCACCCACGGCGTAGACCCCGGGGAAGCGCGTCTCCAGCGACAGCGGGTTGACCGGAATCCAGCCGTCCTCCGCGAGCCCCGAGTCGAGCACAACCTGGGGAGCCCGATGCGCGGGCACGGCGAGGAAGAGGTCGAACGCGAGCTCCGCGCCGTCGGAGAGCAGAGCGACCTTGCGCTGGGGGTCCACCCCCTGCACGAGGGCGTTGGGATACCACTGGATCCCGCGTTCTGCGAAGGCGGCCAGGATCGCCGCCGATGCATCCGGGGACGGCGGCACCGGCACCCCCATCGGCATCACGAGCGTCACCGACGAGGCATCGCGCAGGCCGCGTGCCGCCAGGAAGTCGTGCACCAGCAGGGCCGTTTCACTCGGGGCCGGCGGGCACTTGAACGGCGTCGACGTCACTCCGACCACCACGCTTCCACCGGCGAAAGCGGCCAGCGCCTCGCCGGCGACGGCAGCTCCCGGGACCGAGTAGAACTCGTAGCCGCCCTCGGCGAGACCGGGCGTGGCCTCCGGAACGAGGTCGGCGCCCAGGGCGACGACGAGGATGTCGGCCTCATAGGTGCCGGCGTCCGTCACGACGCGCCGGCTCTGCGGATCGATGGAAAGCACGGTCGCCTGCACGAACTCCACGCCCGGCTTCACCACCCCCGCATACGGGTGCAGCACCTCGGACGCCTGCGCCCCGCCGAACATCAGCTCCAGCTTGGAGAACCCGAAGACGAACCCTTCGGCCTTGTCGATCACTACGACATCGGCGTCATTGCCGAACTGTTCGGAGATCTGGGAGGACAGTTCGAGCCCGCCGAAGCCGGCGCCGAGAATGACAACGCGCATGATCGGGACCATAGAGGACATGCGCGTCCCAGAAACGAGAAACGAGAAACGACAGGAGAGTCATGACCGCCGAGGCCGCCCCGGATCCGTTGCGAGAGCGCGTCCTGCAATGGCTGGGCAAGCCGCTCAGTGGTTCAGGCAGCTCGATCGCGCCCGACGAGGTCAACGTGCCGATGATCCGGCACTGGGTCGACGCCCTCGACGATCAGAACCCCGTCTACATCGATCCCGATGCTGCCGCGCGGAGCCGCTTCGCGGGCATCGTCGCTCCCCCGGCCATGCTGCAGACCTGGACCATGGGCCGGCCCCGGATCGAAGGGATCCGCGAGCGCGGCGGAGCGGCTGCCGCCATCGATCCGGAGAGCCCGCTGGGATTCCTGGCGGCAGAAGGACTGACGGGAACCCTGGCGACCAATTCCGAGCTGGAGTTCGTACGCTACCTGCGGCCCGGCGACCTGCTCGAGTCGGCGACCGTGCTCGATGCGGTGTCGGAGCGCAAGACGACCGGGCTCGGCCGCGGCTTGTTCATCACCTGGGTGACGACCTACCGGTGCCTGGGCGCGCGCGGCTCCTCCGGCGAGGTGGTCGGCCGGCAGACGTTCCGCATCTTCAAGTTCGACCCGACCGTGAAAACTGAGCCGGGTGCGCGTTCTGGAGCGAGCGCGACCAAGCCCGCCGAGCCCCAGCCGGAGCCGCTCGAGCAGCTTCCCGAGCTGAATCTCGACGTGACGGCGACCGTGGTCGTCGCCGGAGCCATCGCCTCGCGCGACTTCATGCCGGTGCATCACGACCGGGATTACGCGCAGGCGCAAGGTGCCCCGGACATCTTCATGAACATCCTGACCAGCAACGGCTACGTCTCCCGCTACGTCACCGACTGGGCCGGACCGCAGGCGCGACTGCACCGCATCGCCGTGCGGCTCGGTGCGCCCTGCGTGCCGGGCCATGTGCTGCGCTTCACCGGCCACGTCGAGAGCGACACCATCTCGGGCGACCAGCGCATGGTGCAAGTCCGGCTGCGGGCGGCGAACACCTTCGGCGATCACGTCACCGGAACGGTCACTTTGGACTTACCGGCCTAAACCCCAACAAGAAAGGTCGCCAGCTTTCCTCGTGGAGACATCAGAAGTTCCCACGAGCCCTGCCTTCAGGCCGACCTCACAGCTGACTCGCAGCGACGCGCCAGGCAAACCCCATCTGACACGTCGAATTTGAGATCACGCTCGGCCTATCGGGGGACGGACCAGCGCGCGTTTCGCGCCGGTCGGCTCTGCCTTTGAAGAAGTGGGGAAACGTGGGAGTGCGCTCGCGCCTGCGCGAAAAGCGGGCCGTGTCGGGCCAGCGGCTGTGGCTTCGGACCTGGAAAGACCACCGCGCGATCAGCGTCGCTGTCATCGTCGTCCTGCTCGCCGGGGTCGGTGCGGGGATCTGGGCGGGAACGTCGTCCGATGGCTCGAAAGCGGCCACCACGGCGACGGAAACGGTCAGCACGACCACGATCCGCCAGACCGTGTCAGCTTCCGGCACGCTCGCCACGGCCAGCGAGGCCGACCTTAGCTTCTCCTCCGGCGGCACGGTGACGTCCGTTCTGGTTCAGGCCGGGCAGAAGGTCACCAAGGGCCAGGCGCTGGCCACGATCAGCAGCGCGGATCTGCAGGCGTCCGTCGCCAACGCTCAAGTCACCGTCGCCACCGCGCAGAGCCGGCTGAGCTCTGACCAGAGCGCCGGTGCGTCCTCCGAGCAGCTCGCGGCTGACCAGCAGTCGTTGACCGTCGCACAGGAGTCGCTGTGGGACGCCGATGTGGCGCTCAACGGTGCGACGATGACGGCGCCCTTCTCGGGAGTAGTCGCCACCGTCAACCTGACGAAGGGAGAGCAGCTTTCCGGTTCGAGTTCCTCCGGTTCGTCGGGATCGGGCGGGAGCGGCGGCAACGGTGGGAACGGCTCCACCCCGAACGCTCAGTCCGTGGCGTCGGTGAGTTCCTCGTCCTCGTCCTCCTCCGCGCAGATCGTCGTCATCGATCCGGAGCACTTCACCGTGTCGGCCACGGTCGACGACACCGAGATCGCTCAGATCAAGCAAGGACTGCAGGCGGTCATCACGCCGAACGGCGCGACAGCGCCGGTCTACGGAACCGTGAGCTCCGTCGGACTGATCGCCTCGTCCTCGTCGGGCGTCACCACCTACCCGATCACCATCGCCATCACCGGGTCGCAGCCGTCGCTGCACGACGGGGCCAGCGCGACGGTCGCCATCGTCGTCAAGCAGCTCAGCGACGTCCTCGCGGTCCCGACCACCGCCTTGCACTACACCGGCACCAAGGTCTCGGTCATCAAGCGAGTCAACGGGCATGACGTGACCACGCCCGTCACGGTGGGCCACGGTGTCCGGCGCCCAGACCCAGATCACGTCAGGGCTGAAGTCCGGCGACACCATCGTCGTACCGGTGGTGCGCCGAGCGACCGGCGGGAACCGGGCACCGGAAGCCGCGGCGGATTCGGTGGCGGCGGCTTCCGCGGCGGCGGCTTGGGCGGCGGCGGCTTGGGCGGCGGGTTCGGCGGCGGGAACTTCGGCAGATGACCACGCTGAGCATGGACACGGTGCACTCCGGCAACGTCGCGCCGCCGGTCATCGAACTCGAAAACGTCCGCAAGACGTACTCGAGCGGCAGCCTTTCGGTCGAAGCGCTTGCGCGGGATCGACCTTTCCATCTCCGCCGGCGAGTACGTCGCCATCATGGGCCCGAGCGGCTCCGGCAAGTCCACGCTGATGCACATCATCGGCTGCCTGGACGTCCTCACCCAGGGTCGCTACGTCCTGGCCGGCGAGGATGTCAGCAGCCTGTCCGAAGACGCGCTCGCCGAGATCCGCAACCGCCGGATCGGCTTTGTTTTCCAGCAGTTCAACCTGCTGCCGACGATGAAGGCGTGGCGCAACGTCGAACTCCCGCTGTGCTACGCCGGCAATCGCGCGGCCGGTGCGCAAAGCGCGGGCGATCGAGGCACTGGAACGCGTCGGTCTGGGCGACCGCACGGAGCATCGGCCGACCGAGTTGTCCGGCGGTCAACAGCAGCGCGTCGCCGTCGCCCGGGCACTGGTGACCGATCCGGCGCTCATCCTGGCCGACGAACCGACCGGAAACCTCGACTCGGTGTCGACCGCAGATGTCCTGCAACTGCTGGACGAATTGCATGCCGAGCGGTCGCACCATCGTCCTCATCACCCACGAGGCTGACGTTGCCGCCCGTGCCGGACGTGTCGTCCGGATCCGCGACGGGAGGCTGGTCGCCGACGCCGGCGACGCGTCCACGGCGGAGGCCATTGCGGGGTCCGCCCCGTGAACTGGTGGGAAACGCTGCGGACCGGCCTCGAGGCGATACGCACCCACCGGCTGCGTTCGAGCCTGACGATGCTCGGCATCCTGATCGGGATCGCCGCCGTGATCCTGACCGTCGGTCTCGGCGAGGGCGCGCAGAAGAAGGTCAGCAGCCAGATCAACGCGCTCGGCAGCAACCTGCTGATCGTCTCCCCCGGAAGCTCGACCAGTAGCTCGGGCATCCGCGGCGGCTTCGGCTCGGCGTCGACCCTCACGGTCCGCGACGCCGCGGCGCTGACGAACAAGACCGTCGCGCCGGACATCAAGGCTGTCGCTCCGACGGTTTCGACGTCCGAGTCGCTGACGGCAGGCTCGACGAACTGGACGACGTCGGTGGTCGGCAGCCAGCCGGATTGGCTCGAGGTGCGAGCCCGGACGCTGGCCGGCGGAAGGTTCATCAGCGCCGCCGACATCTCCTCCCGGGCAGCGGTCGTCGTCCTCGGATCGGAGACGGCACAAGAGCTTTTCGGTCCGATCTCGGCGGTCGGACAGACCGTCACGATCAACGCCATCCCGTTCCAGGTGATCGGCGAGCTCACTGCCATCGGCTCGTCGAGCAGTACCAACGAGGACGACACGGCCGTCGTCCCGATCACCACCGCGCAGACCCGGCTCATCGGCGGGAGCTCCCGGTCCTCGGTGTCGAACATCTACCTCGAGGCGGCGTCGCGCAGCACCCTGTCGGCCGCGTACCAGGAGGCCAATGCCGAGCTGCTGGCGACGCACGACGTGAGCGCTGCCAATGCCGACTTCTCGATCGCGACGCAGCAGTCGATCCTGTCGACCGCCACCTCGGTCGACAAGACCCTCACCATCCTGCTCGCCGGCATCGCCGCCATCTCGCTGCTCGTCGGCGGCATCGGTGTCATGAACATCATGCTGGTCTCGGTCACCGAACGGATCCGCGAGATCGGCCTACGCAAGGCGCTCGGCGCGCCTCCGCGCGTGATCCGCCGCCAGTTCCTCGTCGAGTCCTCGGTGCTCGGCCTCGCAGGCGGCATCCTCGGCGTGGGGCTCGGCATCCTCGGCGCCGTTCTGCTGCCGAAGGTGATCACCCAGCCCATCGCGATCTCAGGATTGGCCGCCGTCGGCGCCATCGCGGTCGCTGTCGTCATCGGCGTGGTCTTCGGCGTGTACCCGGCGAGCCGCGCTGCCCGGCTCGCGCCCGATCGACGCGCTGCGCGGTGACTGACGATGCTTCCAACCCACCCACGCCCCACTAGAAGCCTCATGGAAAGCGAGTCCACGGTGAACGTTCCGACGTCCGAGCCTTCGCGGCTGCAGCAAGCTCTTCGGGCCCCTCGGGCGCGCCGGCTGCAGGTCCCCGCGGTCGCGCTCGGCGTCGATCGTACTCGCTGCAGCGTGTGGCGGCAACGCAAAGCCAATGCCACCGGGACGACGGCGGGCGCGCCGGCTGCCGCCCCGAGCGGTGCGCCGAGCGCCCGGCCCGGTACGAGCGGGAAGATCAGCGCCGTCAACCCGACGAACATCTTCGTCCAGAACACCCAGTCGCAGACGCAGACCACCGTCAACTTCAGCAGCATCCACGACATTCAGCCAGACCGTGACGACAACGGCCTCCGCGCTCAAGGTGGGCGATTGCGTCACGGCAAGTGCGGTATCCGCCGAGCGGCACGCCCAGCGCCCGGCCGAGCGCGCGCGCCAGCCGCGCCCCAGTGACGGCGCTGACCGCGACGCGGGTCGACATCACCTCGACGACTGGTGACTGCACCCGCGCAGGGGGTCAGTTCGGCGGCGGGTTCGGTGGCAATCCCAGCGCGCGACCCTCGTTCCGCCCGTTGGCACGACCGAGTGGAGCTGCCGGCGGCGGCGCGTTCGGCGGGGCCTTCGGCGGTGCCGCGTTCGGAAACGTGGCCTCGGTCGGGACGGTTCGTTCGTCGTCGACAGCACGCGCGGTGGCGGCGCCAACGGCACCCCCACCACGACCAACGTGACCGTGACGACCACGTCGTCGACCACCTACAGCGAGACCGAGACCGCCACCAAGGCGAACCTCAAGGTCGGGCTCTGCGCGACGGCGATCGGCCAGACCGATGACACCGGCGCCGTGACGGCCCGCACGATCTCCCTCAACACGCCGACGGCGTCCGGCTGCACCGCGGGCTTCGGCGGCGGCCTCGGCCGCGGCCGCTTCGGCGCCGGCGGCTCGGGCGGCACGGGCACGAGCGGATGACCGGCGACACCGGCGTCGGGCTCCTGTTCCGCGATCCGTTCCCGGAGCCTGAGCCCGCCACTGACTCGGTTGAAGCGCCGCCGGGCCGGGTCGGCCGCCGATTCCGGCGGCCCGAAGAAACTGACGATCGCTGCGGCGGTCGTCGTGCTTGTCGGCGCCGGGTCCGGCATCTGGGCGGCGACCGGATCGAGCGCGGCGACCTACCGCTGGGCCACGGCGACGAAGGCCGACGTCGAACCAGACGCTCGACTCCTATGGCACCGTCACGCCGATTCACCAGGCGAACGTGACGTTCCCGGTCAGCGGAACCGTCGCGACCGTGCCCGTCACGGTCGGTCAGCAGGTCAAGGCCGGGCAGACGCTGGCCACGCTCGAGACCAGCAGCCTGCAGTCCAAGCTGGACTCGGCCAAGTCCGCGCTCGCGTCGGCCCAGGCAAAGCTCGTCTCCGATCAGGCAGCACAGGCCAGCGGCTCCACCGTGTCGGCGACCAGCACGTCGGCCACGCTCAGCGGCGCTGACACCGGACGGGCAACCCCGCTCGCGTCACCATCGCCTTCCGCCGGGACCGGGGGGTCCGGCCGGACCGGCAGCACGGGAAGCGGCGCCACGCCGTCCGGTGGCACGGCAGGTGACACGGCAGTCACGGCGGCGCAGAGCAAGCTGCTCGCCGACCAGCACACCGTCGATCAGCTCACCAGCGTCGTGACAGCAGACCTTCGTACCGGGATGACGACGTGTGCCTCCCTCATCCAGTCCCTCAAGAACCTTTCGGGTGCGGGCAGTACCGGCGGTGCCGGAGGAACGGGGGGAACGGGAGGAAGCGGCGCGGGCGGTAGCCAGGTTCCGGACACCAGCGCCTGCACCGACCTGTTGAACAAGATCCTCTCCGATCAGCAGGCCGTGTCCGCCGCTCAGGCGACCGTCAGCAACGACGAGACGGCGCTCACCGCCGCCGTGAAAGTCCTTGCCTCGCAGGCGAATTCGGGCTCGGGCTCGACAAGCGGGTCGACCGGCAACGGCTTCGCCGGTGGATCCGGCAACACCGGCGGCACCGGCGGCACCGGTTCGTCCAATTCGCTCGGCAGCTCCGGGCGCACCTCTGCCGGAGGCGGCACGACCGTGACGGCCGAACAACTCGTCGTCGACCAGGCGACGGTTGACGCCGATACGGCCAACGCCTTCGTCGCAGCCGAAGCGCTCAACCAGGCAACGCTGGCCAGCCCGCTCGCCGGCACCGTTGCTGCGGTCAACGTCTCGCCCGGATCGACCGCAAGCACCTCGTCCGCCGCCGTTACAGTCATCGGGCCCGGGAACGACCAGGTGTCGACGACCATCACCGACCTGCAACTCAAAGAGGTGCACATCGGCTCGGAGGCCAACGTGACGCCCGACGGCCGCACCACGCCCGTCCACGGCACGGTCACGGCCATCGGGCTGCTGCCGGTGTCGTCGACGAGCAGTTCGTCTTCGTCGTCGTCGTCCAGCCGAGCCGGCTCGAGCTCGTCCAGCAGCAGTTCGAGCTCGTCATCGAGCACCTCGTCGTCGGCCACGTACCCGGTGACCATCAGCCTCGATACCGGCGGGCTCTACTCGGGCTCCGGCGCGGACGTCTCGATCGTCGTCAGGAAGGTGTCGAACGCACTTGCGGTGCCGACGTCGGCCGTGACCAGCCTGGGCACCCTGCACACCGTGACGGTGCAGTCCGGCGGCGAAGCCAAGCGGCAGGTCGTCGCGGTCGGCGCAAGCGACCCGATCCACACCCAGATCACCTCGGGGCTCACCGAGGGCGAGCACGTCGCGCTGGCCCGGGTCAACGCGTCCGTACCGAGCAGCGGCAGCACCACCAACCTCGCCCGGCTCGCCGGCGGCGGAGGCTTCGGCGGCGGCGGGTTCAACCGAACCGGCGGCGGCGCAACAGGACGCACCGCCGCGGTCGTGCCGAGGGCGGGAGGCTGATCGGCGCCAGCCGACGGCAAAACCCCACAAAACTCTGGCAGGCTTGAGCGGGTGCCGGGAGCCACGCTGCATTGAATCTGGGCATCGCTGCCACGGTTTTCGGCGTGGTGTTCGTCGGGGAGCTGCCGGACAAGACCGCGGTGGCCTCGCTGATCCTGGGCACGCGCTACCGGCCGCTGCCGGTGCTCGCCGGCGTGTGGGCAGCGTTCCTCATCCACGTGACGCTGGCCTGCACCGCCGGCGGTCTCATCGCAAAGCTGCCGCACCGTCCCGTCGAGTTCGTCACGGCGGTGCTGTTCCTCATCGGCTCCGTGCTGCTGCTGCGGTCCAGCCCGAGCGAGGCGGCCGAGGAAGCCGAGGAGAACACGGCCAAGTACACCGGCCAACGCACCCCGCGGCAGGTGACCGCCGCGTCGTTCCTCATCGTGCTCATCGCCGAGTTCGGCGACCTCACCCAGATCCTCACCGCGACCCTGGCCGCCCGCTACCGCGACGCCCTGTCCGTCGGCGTCGGCGCCCTGCTGGCCCTGTGGGCGGTCGCCGCGCTCGCGGTCACCTTCGGCCGCAGCCTGCTGCGTGTCATCTCACTGCGGCGGGTCCAGCAACTCGCCGCCGTCGCCCTCGCCGCCCTCGCCGTGCTCTCGCTGGTCAGCGCTCTTTCCTGAGTTCGCCGGCACCTGCCATCAGCCTGGCGCACCCCCGCCAGGCTGCTAACCTCAGCGGTACGGGACGTGGCGCAGCTTGGTAGCGCACTTGACTGGGGGTCAAGGGGTCGCAGGTTCAAATCCTGTCGTCCCGACAGATCGAAGGGCAGCCCTGCCGTCGTGGGGCTCCCCGGCAGGAAACGGCTATTGGTCTTCACGGGCGAACGTGTCGATGCCGGCGTGCACGGTCGACTGGACGAGGGGAACCCGCCTTTCGTCCCCGACGACCCATTCCGCGCGCGCGTCGGGCCATTGGTCCTCAGCCAACCTGATGAATTTTCACCAACAAATGCCCAATCCTCAACTTTTCTCGGTCACACACGGTTTTGTCACGTGTAGTAGACGATCGGGGAAATCATGCTTCGCAGCCGAAGCCTCAGCACACGTGGATTAGTGGCAACGGCGGTGGCAGCCGTCATCGGGATCGGCTTGCCGGGGCTCTCGGCGATACCGGCCAGCGCCGGAAGCCCGGGCGTGGACGACCACGGCGTCGTGGCCAATACGGTCCCGTTCAAATACACGCCGAATTTCAGCAACGGTGCGGTCAAAGCCATCGCTCAGGTGACCCGCGGCACGACGACGCGCATCGTCGTCGGCGGCACGTTCACCAAGGTGAGCCAGGTGACCTCGGCCGGCGCCAAGGCCGCCATCACGCGTAACCGCCTGCTGGCCTTCGACCCGGCGACCGGCGCGCTGGACACCAAGTTCCTGCCCGCAGTCAACGCCGAGGTGGACGCCATCGTCCCGACCGCTGACGGCACCGGCGTCTACGTCGCCGGCCGGTTCACGACCGCCGGTGGGATCAGCACCCGGCTGGCGCTGCTGAGCACGACGACGGGCAAGCCGGTCACCACGTTCAAGGCTTCGGTCAACGGGGCGATCAACGATCTCGCGCTGGTGGGCAACCACCTGCTGGTCGGCGGAAACTTCACCGCCATCGGCGGTCTCACCCGCGACGCGCTGGGCTCGGTCAACGCCACCACCGGCGCGGTGGAGGCGAACTACTTTGCCATCAACCTGACCGGCCACCACGCGTACGGCCGCTTCCCCAACTCGGCCAACGGGCCGGTGGGTGTGCAGAGCTTCGCGGTCTCCCCGAACGGCACACGCATCATCGTCGACGGCAACTTCATCACCGCCACCGACTCGGTGACCAGCTACGCGCGCGACCAGATCGTCAGCATCGACCTGACGACACCCACCGCGAACGTCGACCCGAACTGGAACACCAACTCCTACACCTCGGCCTGCTTCAACGGCACGTACGACGGCTACATGCGTGACATCAGCTGGTCGCCGGACGGGAAATGGTTCGCGGTCACCGCGACGGGCGGCTACTTCGCGGGCAGCTTCCAGAACTGCGACACCGCAAGCCGCTTCGAGGCTTCGGCCAGCGGGCAGGACGTGCAGCCGACGTGGGTGGACTGGACCGGAACCGACTCCCTCTACTCGGTGGCCGTGACGACGTCGGCGGTGTATGTCGGCGGTCACCAGCGGTGGCTGAACAACCCCTACGGCCAGGACAGCCCCGGCTCCGGCGCCGTTCCGCGGCCCGGGCTGGCCGCGCTCGACCCGGCCAACGGCGTCCCCCTCTCGTGGAACCCCGGACGCAACGCCCGTGGCCACGGCGCCGAGGTGATCTACGCGACGCAGTCCGGCGTGTGGGTCGGCAGCGACACCGACGCCATCGGCTACAACGCCTACAAGCACCAGAAGCTCGCGTACTTCCCGTTTGCCGGCGGCAAGGCCGCCGCCGGTGACAACACCGGCAGCCCGAACACCGTCTTCGTTGCCGGGACCAAGGCCACGGGTACGAGCAACGTGCTCTATCGGGTCGACGCGGGCGGTCCGGCCATCCAGTCCAACGACAGCGGACCGGATTGGGCCGCCGACAGCGACGCCCATCCCAGCGCGCTGCACAACGGCGGCGCCAGCACCGCCGGCTACGGCCCGATCGCCAACGTCGCCGCCACCGTCCCGTCCTACGTGCCGAAGGCGATCTTCAATTCCGAGCGCTGGGATCCCGGGACGAAAGGTGACGGCGGCGAGATGACGTGGACGTTCCCGGTCCCGTCATCGGACAACCTGACCCTGAACCTGTTCTTTGCCAACCGTTACAGCGGAACGAGCCAGGTCGGGCAGCGCGCCTTCGACATCACTGTCAACGGCACTGTGGTGACGCCGAACTACGACATCGTCGCTGACGTCGGCGACCAGACCGGCACCATGAAGAGCTACCCGATCACCCCTGGCAGCAGCACCGTGACGGTGACGCTCGGCCACGAGGTCGAGAACCCCTTGATCAACGGCGTCGAGATCGTGGACAACGACCTGCCGGCCGCTCCCCCGTCGTCGGTGGACGGGTTCTCGGCGAACAGCTTCGACCCGAGCACCGGGGCGGGCAGCGCTGCCTCGCCGCAGCCATCAACCGGCGGCGCAATCGCCTGGGGTTCGGTGCGCGGGGCTTTCATGCTCAACGGCCGGATCTGGTACGGCATGAACGACGGCAACTTCTACTACCGCACCTGGGACGGTGGTGACAACTTCGGGCCCGCCGAACTCGTCGACGGCTACAACGACCCGTACTGGGACCAGTTCCAGACCGGCTCCGGCCAGACCTACCGCGGGACAGCGACGAGCTTCTACGGCGAACTGCCCAATGTCACCGCCATGTTCTACGCCAACCGCTCGATCTACTACACGCTGTTCGGGGACGGCCACCTGTACCGGCGCGACTTCGCCCCGGACACCCAGGCATCCTCGATCAGCAGCCAGGTCACCGGCGGAGTCATCAGCCCGGTGGAGAACGTCGTCACCGCCCCGAGCCAGGCCGGCGTGCCGGACTTCAGCGACGCCCGCGGGATGTTCGTGGCCAACGGGACGCTCTGGTTCTCGCGAAGTGACGGCAACCTGTACCAGGCGACCTGGAACGGCAACACCGTCACGTCCGACGCAAGCCTCGACGCCAACGCAGCGGGCACCAACTGGGCCGGCCGCGCGCTGTTCCTGTCCCCCGGCGGCTCGCCGCCGCCGCCGCCGCAGCAGCCGGTCGCGAGCTTCACCTCGTCGTGCTCGAACCGGGTGTGCACCTTCGACGGCTCCGGCTCGACCGCTCCCGGTTCGTCGATCACCTCGTACGCATGGACGTTCGGTGACGGCGGGACCGCTACCGGCGCCAAGCCTGCGGCTCACACCTACGCGGCGGATGGCACGTACTCGGTCTCGCTGACGGTCACGAACGCCGCGGCCGCGACCAACACCTCGACCCAGCAGATCAGCGTGAGCGCGGCGCCACCGCCGCCACCCGGATCGATTGCCTTCGTCGGATCTGCCACGGCGAACGGCAACGCGACCTCCGAATCGGTCACCGTTCCAGCGGCGGTCCAGTCCGGCAACGGCCTGCTGCTCATGGCGACGTCCGCTAATGCGACCACGCTGACTGCCCCCGCGGGTTGGACGAAGGTCGACACTGCCAGCAGCTCCGCCATCACGACGACGGTCTGGCGAAAGGTGGCAACGGCAACCGATCACGGCACCGCCGTCAAGGTGACGTTCCCGTCGATCGTCCACGGCACCGTCCAGCTGCTGGCGTACTCGGGAACGAATGCGTCCAACCCGATCGTCGCCTACCAGAAGAAGATCACGTCCGGGTCGGCTGCCACCTACGCGACGCCGTCGACGACCGTGCCGGCCGACGGTGATGTCGTCGTCTCGTACTGGACCGTGAAGTCCTCGGCGGTGACGGCCTGGACTGCCCCTGCTGGTCAGCAGGTTCGGTCGGTAGCCAACGGCTCGGGCGGCGGCCACGTCAATTCGCTGGCGGCAGACGGCGGCTCGGCGAACGCGGGACCTGCCGGCGGCCTTTCCGCCACCACCAACACCGCGGGGTCGGCGTTCACGGCCTGGACCATCGTTCTCGGGTAAAGCGCCTGTTTTCCGGCAAATCTTGCGGGTAGAGGGCTCGCGTACACCTGGTTCATGCCGGGGACATACACCGTAGCGGGTGTGCGCGAGCCTGCCTCGACGCCTGTGGTGGCTGCCTTCCGGTCCGGAAGGAGCTCACGGTGGCGCTGCTGCATCATCATCGCGAAGAGCTACGTGTTGAGCGCGACGACCCGCGCGTCGAGCGCGACGACCCGCGCGTCGAACGGCGCGATCCTGCGTCTGGTGGGGAATCGGGCAGCGTGCGACGCAATGTCGCCGCTGCCGCGATCATCACCGCACTCGGCGGGCTGCTCTTCGGTTATGACACCGGCGTCGTGTCCGGCGCCCTGCTGTTCCTGAAGGACAACTTCGGCGGCCTGTCCTCGTTCCAGCAAGAGCTGGTCACGAGCTTGCTGCTGGTGGGCGCCATGGTCGGAGCGCTGGGCGCGGGCCGCGTCGCAGACGTCGTGGGCCGGCGACCCACCATCCTCGCGACCGCGCTCATCTTCGTGGTCGGCGTGCTGCTTGCCGCGTTTGCGCCGGCGTACTGGACGCTGATCGTCGCCCGGTTCGTCATCGGTCTGGCCGTCGGCTCGGCGTCGATGACGGTGCCGCTCTACATCGGCGAGGTGGCACCGCCGAAGATCCGCGGGGGGCTGGTCAGCTTCAACCAGCTCATGATCACCCTGGGAATCCTGGTCTCGTACCTGGTCGACTACGGCCTCGCCGATTCCAAGAACTGGCGGCTGATGTTCGGCCTGGCCGCCATCCCCGCCGGGATTCTTTTCGTCGGCATCCTGACCCAGAAGGAAAGCCCGCACTGGCTGGTCCGCCAGGGCCGCGAGGACGAGGCACGCCAGGTGCTGCGCCGGCTGCGTTCGGACGGCGAGATCGAGCGTGAGATCTCGGAAGTCAAAGAGGTCGCCCGCGAGGAAGCGTCAGCGCGTGAGTTGCTCACCCGCGGGATGCGTCCTGCGCTGATGGTGGGGGTGCTGCTCGCAGTCTTCCAGCAGATCACCGGTATCAACACGGTCATCTACTACGCCCCGTCGCTACTCAAGGGCGCGGGCCTGGGAAGCAGCGCATCGCTGCTGGCTAATGTCGTCAACGGCGCGGTGAACGTCTTGATGACGCTCGTCGCCATTCGACTGCTGGATCGCACCGGTCGCCGGCCACTACTTATCGGCGGCACCGCCGGAATGGCCGTCGGCATGGTCCTCACGGCGTGCGCGTTCCTGTCCGGCGACACGTTGCACGGCGCGACGGCGTATCTCGGCATTGCCGGGCTGCTCGTCTACACCGGCTCATTCGCTATCGGGCTCGGTCCGGTCTTCTGGCTGATGATCGCCGAGATCTACCCACTGCGCATTCGGGGTCAGGCGATGAGCGTTGCAACGATGGCCAACTGGGGAGCGAACTTCGTCGTCACCATCTCCTTCCTGACACTGCTGAACGCCATTTCGGCGAAGGGTGTCTTCTTCCTGTTCGCCTTCCTGACGCTGGTCGCGCTGGCGTACTTCGTCAAGCGCGTGCCGGAGACGAAAGGTCAGTCGCTCGACCAGATCGAGCGCGAACTCGGAGCACAGATGTCCGAGCGCGGGTCGCTGGAGCCGGCAGTTTCGCGCAGCTGACGCGAGACGGCGTGTGGTCAGTTCTGCCCACAGCTCCCGCGCAATTCGGCCGATCGAAAACCGGTAGTTGTAACCCTGCCCGGCTGCGAGCGCCGCTGCGAGTGTCGATGACGTCAAGCACGTCACGCGCCCACGGCGGCGCATCGCAGAAGGGCGGATCCCCATGGGTTCCCGACAACATCTTCACCACGTTCAGGCGGGTCGGCTATGACTGCGGCCAAGGCGGGCTTCACCGGCAGCGGCGTGGGTCTCGTCGCCGGCCTGCTCGCCGGTGGCATCGCGCTGGCGTCACCGTCGTCCGCCGCCGGCTCCCAGCCCGCAAAGCCTCCAGGCGTCGTTCTCAACGGCTGCAGTGGAAATGGCACGTCCAAGACGCCCTCGGGCGCGCTCATCCAATCGGCCACTGCCCCGAATCCGCCGTCTTCGCAAAGTCATCCACTCCTCGTGAACCCGAAGGGCACGGTGACCTACAGCGGCCGGTCTAACAGCGTTATCCGCAACCATTCGTGGAGCATCAAGGTTGACGGGATCACCGTGAAGACCGGCGGTTCGGCCAACGCTGCCGGTAAGACGGTCGACCAAGGCACCGTGAAGGTGAAGGACTACCTGCCGGTGCGGATCACCGGTCTGTTCTACGTGAGTGGCAGCGTTTCCGGCAGCGGCGGGAGCTGCAGCGGCTCGGTCTGGGTCAAGGTGACCGGCAGCCCCGTCGGCACCGTCCCCTGGTTCGTCGGGATCGTCTTCGCCGCCGCCGGCGTAGGCGGGCTCTACTTCTCCCGTCCCTCCTCTCCCCGCGTGAAGGTGACCGCATGAGCATCGACGATCTCCCCACCACCACAGGTGACAACGGCGGTCCACTCGCGACCGTCAAACGGCGCCCGATCCGCGGCGCGCTTTCCGGACTCGTGCTGGGTCTCGGCGTCGTGCTGCTCCTGATCATCTACTCGGCGGCTGCGTTCACCTCGCTCGTGCCGTTCATCCTGATCCTGGTGGCATGTGTCGTCGCCGGCGCACTGGTCGGCCTGTTCGGTCCCGCCCGCCAACGCCGTTCTCGCCGGGCGGCGTGACGCAGCTCGCGGCCAAACCTGGAAGCGTCATGAAGGATGGGGGCAGGCACTTCCAGGTTTGGCGCGAACGCAAGGGGGCCGATGTGGCGTCACCGATCAAGGCGACGATCATCCTGTGTGACGCGGCGCAAGCCGATCCGTCGGGCAAGCTGCACATGCTGGGTGCAGGCTGGTCGGTCACCGGCACCCCTACCGGCGCCGCCGCTGTCGCCGTACTGCTGAAGATCCCGTGGGATCTGGCGAATACGAAGCTGCCGCTCTCGCTGCAGCTCGAGGATGCGGACGGGCACCCCGTGGTCATCGGCGCCCCGGTTGGCATGAACAGTGAATTCGAGGTGGGGCGACCGCCCGGGTTGGATCCCGGCAGCCCGATCGACGCCTCGTTCCAGCTCAGCGTGCAGCCGATGCCGCTGCCGCCCGGTCGTTACCAGTGGCGCCTGCGCGTCGGCGACGACGACTTCGCGGAGGGCTTCCAGGTGCGCGCTTAGCGCTTGGCTTTGCCCCGAACCCGTACCGACACTTCAATCGGAGTGCCCGCGAAACCGAACTCCTCACGCAGCCGGCGTTCCAGGAAACGGCGGTAGCCCGCTTCGAGAAAGCCCGAGCTGAAGACGACGAACCGCGGCGGCCGGATGTCCACCTGGGTCGCGAAGAGCACCTTCGGGATCTTCCCGCCCCGCGACGGAGGCGGGGTCGACGCGACAACCTCGCTGAGCCAGCTGTTGAGCCGCCCGGTGGAGATGCGGGTTTCCCATCCGGCCAGCGCCGTCCGGATGGCCGTCGCGAGCTTGTCCACCGAACGCCCGGTGCGCGCCGACACGTTGACCCGCGGAGCCCACTGGATCCGGCTGAGGTCACGGTCGATTTCGCGGTCGAGGTCGTAGCGCCGGTCCTCGTCGACGAGATCCCACTTGTTGAACGCGATGACGATCGCGCGTCCCGCCTCGACAGCCAGCGACAGGATCCGCTGATCCTGCTCCGACAGCCGGTCGGAGGCATCCAGCAGCACGAGTGCGACCTCGGCCGAGCGCAGCGCGGTCTCGGTCCGCAGCGAGGAGTAGTACTCGGCGCCCGCTGCCTCGCGTACCCGCCTGCGCAGGCCGGCGGTGTCAACGAACCGCCAGATCTCCCCGCCGAGCGGCACCAGCGAGTCGACCGGATCACGGGTCGTGCCGGCCACCTCGTCGACCACTGATCGCTGCTCACCGACGAGCTTGTTCAGCAGCGACGACTTGCCGACGTTCGGACGTCCGAGCAGCGCGACCCGGCGTGGACCGCCGTCCTCACCCTCCCCCACCGGCGGCGCCGGCGCCGGCAAGGCGGCGAGTACCGCGTCCAGCAGATCGCCGCTGCCGCGTCCGTGCAGCGCCGAGACCGGGTACGGCTCGCCGAGGCCGAGCGACCACAACGCGGCTGCTTCGGCTTCCAGCCGGACGTCGTCGACCTTGTTCGCCGCGAGCACGACCGGCCGGCCGGAGCGCTGCAGCACCCGCGCCACCGCTTCATCCGCATCGGTCGCTCCGACCGTCGTGTCGATGACGAAGAGCACTGCGTCGGCAAGGTCCACAGCGATTTGCGCCTGCTCGGCGACGGCGGCCGCGAGACCCCGGGCCGACGGCTCCCAGCCGCCCGTGTCGACCACGGTGAAGCGCCGGCCGTTCCAGGTCGCGTCGTACGCAACCCGATCGCGCGTGACACCCGGAACGTCCTCGACGACGGCGGCCCGGCGGCCCAGGATGCGGTTGACCAGCGTCGACTTGCCGACGTTGGGGCGCCCGACGACCGCGACGACGGGAGGCAGCGCCGCCGCGACCGGATCGTCGCTGAACTCCTCGCCGAAGAGCTCGGCCTCGTCAGGCATAGGTCGCACGGGCCGATGCAAGATGCTCGACCAGGTGCAGCCTGATCTCCTCGCTGACACCTTTGAGAGCGGTCCGCGAGCGAGGGTTGTCCGGCATCGTGATCTCGAACGGCTTGCCGAAGACGACGGTGACCGGCGTGCGCTTGGGAAACTTCGCGCCCTTGGGCAGCGCTGCGGCCGTACCGAGGCAGGCGACGGGAACCACCTTGGCGCCGGAACGCACCGCAAGCCAGGCCACCCCGTCGTGCACCGCGTCGAGCTCACCGGTACCGCGGGTGCCTTCCGGGAACATGCCGATCGCTCCCCCGCTCTGCAGTTCCTCCAGCGAGGCATGCAGTGCGGTGCGGTCAGGACGCCCGCGGTCGATGGGGATCTGACCGATCAGGCTGAGGTACCAGCCGAGCTTGCCGCCGTACAGCTCGACCTTCGTCAGGCAGCGGACGAGCCGATCGCACTCGGCCACCACCAGCGGTCCGTCGAGCCAGCTCGCGTGATTGCCGGCGAGGATGAGCGGCCCCGATTCGGGCACCAGGTCGCGTCCCACCACCTTCACCCGCATGATCACGTGGTTGATCAGGGGGCGCATCACCCGCCGGCTGTTCAGCAGCACCCGCGGGCTGTACGCCGGCGGTTTGACCGGCTTCTTCTCGCGGCTCACGTGCCGCTCCGCATGTCGGCCGGCGCGACGCGCTCGGAGAGTTCCGCGACGATCAGGTCGACGACCGAATCGACCGACAGGTCGGAGGAATCCACCACCATCGCGTCGGGCGCCTGAGCCAGCGGGCTGGCCACCCGGCCGCTGTCGAGCGCGTCGCGGCGGCCGAGCTCGGCCATCGTCTGGGCGACGGCGTCATCCCCCGGCTCACCGATCTCCGCGCTGCGCCGGCGCGCCCGCACCGCCGTCGACGCGGTGAGGAAGACCTTCAACGGTGCGTCAGGAGCGACGACAGTGCCGATGTCGCGCCCCTCCACGACGATTCCGGTCGGCTCGGCCGCGATGATGGCGCGCTGCTGGGCGACCATCCGGCGGCGGACTGCCTCCACCGCGGAAACGGCGCTGACCGCGCTCGTCACCGGGCGGCTGCGGATCTGCGCCGACACGTCGACTCCGTCGACCGCAATTTCCGGCGCATGGGGATCGGTGCCGACCGACAGCGCGGCACGCTCGGCGAGCTCGGCGACGCTCTCGGCGTCCTCGATGTCGAGGCGGCGCTGCAGCGCGAGCCATGTCACGGCCCGATACATCGCTCCGGTGTCCAGGTAGCGCACGCCGAGCCGGCGCGCGAGCGCACGTGCGACGGTGCTCTTGCCAGAACCGCCGGGCCCGTCGACCGCGACGACCAGCGGGTCACCCACGGTCTGTCCTCATTGCCATCTCATTCCCGGCGGTACGCACGCCAGCCCGCCTCTCGCAGCTGCTCGGTGAGTGAGTCCGCCACCGGCTGACGGACGGCGAGCTCGACCTCGCCCCGCTGCTCTTCGTGGCTGTGCTCGACCCGGACGTCCTCGACGTTGATGCCCATCCCGCCCACCGCGACAAACAACCGGGTGAGCTCGCCCGGCCGGTCGGGAACCACGACACCCACCCAGCTCCAATCGGGCGTCGGCTGCCCGACCTTGGCGGGCATGCGCCGGCGGCCCTCGGCGCCCGCGTCGAGCAGTCGCGATACCGCGGAGGCGACGTCGTCGGCCGTTCCGGTGCGCAGCGTCTCCGACAGCAGGCCGAGCGCCGCGACCAGCCGATCGATGCGGTCGGCGACCGGGGCGCGATTGCCTTCCAGAATCGACGCCCACAGCCCGGCGTCGCTGTCGGCCAGCCGGGTCGTGTCGCGCAGCCCGCTGCCGGCCAGTGCCAGCTCACCGTCGTGCAATCCGCCCGCGGCTTCGGCGGCGAGCGCGCTGGCGACGACCTGTGGCAGGTGGGACAGTCCGGCCATCAGCTCGTCGTGGCGGCCCGCTTCGAGCGTCACGACCGACGCCCCGCACAGGCGCGCGATCTCCGTCGCTGCGGCCACCGGGGCGGTGCTCGTCTCGGCCGTCGGGCACAGTGCCCACGTCCGATCGCGAAACAGATCACCCTGCGCCGAGACAGCTCCGGCGCGCTCCCGGCCGGCGATCGGATGCGCCGGACAGAACGTCGACATGTCGCACCCGAGTGCCACGGCCTCGGCGATCACCGCAACCTTGACGCTCGCGACGTCGCTGGTGGTCTCGGCCGCGTCCGTCTTCTGCAGCTCACTCAGCACCCCGGCAACGGCGTGCGGCGGCACGGCGATCACGGCGTGGCTGACCCGCTCACCTTCCGGCCACACGCGGCCGGCCCGGCGCGCCGCCGCCAGCTTCGCCTGCTCCGGATCGCGGTCGCGCAGTAGGACGTCGACCCCAGCGGCTGCCAGCGCCATCCCCACGCTGGCGCCGATCAGCCCGGCACCGACGATCCCCACGGAACCGAGCGTGGGCGGCCGGCCGGCGAGCCCGTCGGGCTCTCCGTGATGCCGCTCACCACCGCTGCTGGTCACGAAAACTCAACCTACCGGTCAGAAACGAGGGGATCGGCCCATCGGACGGGTGAGCTACAGACCAACCAGCTTGTACAGCGCCGCGACTTCATGGCGGGTGAGGTGGCGCACCCGGCCCGCTTTCAAGCTGCCCAGCTCCACCGGGCCGAGTGCAGTGCGGACCAGCCGGCTGACCGGACGCTCGACCGCGTCCATCATGCGGCGCACCACCCGGTTACGCCCTTCGTGAATCACGATCTCGAGCAGCACCCGCGAGCCGGCCGCATTCAGCACGTTCACCTTGTCGACCTTGGCCGGGCCGTCGTCGAGCTCGACACCACGGCGCAGCTGGCGGAGCACGTCCTTTCCGATCGGGCCGGGAACGTCGACCAGGTACGTCTTCGGAACCCCGTACGACGGATGCGCCAGCCGGTGACCGAGGTCGCCGTCGTTCATCAGCAGGATGAGGCCCTCGCTGTCGAGATCCAGCCGCCCGACGTGAAAGAGCCGCTCACCGCGATCGAGTCGATCGGTCACGAGGTCGGCGAGCGTCGGGCGGTTCGGCGGGCGGCCGCGCGCAATGTCCCCGGCATTCGGGTCGTCGCTCATCGCCGAGATCATTCCCCGCGGCTTATGGCAAGCCAGGTAGACCAGATCGACCCGGGTGATGACGCGTTCGCCGTCGACGGTGATGGCGGCGGTGTCCGGGTCGACGCGCAGACCCTGCTCACGGACGCGCTTGCCGTCGACGGCCACCCGGCCCTCGGCGATGAGTTCCTCGCAATGGCGGCGCGACCCCAGGCCCGCCGCGGCCAGCACCTTCTGCAACCGGACACCGCCTGGGTCGTGCGGGTCAGGTGAGCTCAATCTCATCGGCCTCCGGCAATAGGGGCGCGAGCGGCGGCAGCTCCGACAGATCGCGCAGGCCCAGGCGCTCGAGGAAGTACGTGGTGGTGCGGTAGGTCATCGCACCACCCTCGGAGTCGATGCCGGCTTCTTCGATCAGGCGGCGGGTGAGCAGGGTACGTACGACCCCGTCGACGTTGACTCCGCGCACGGCGGCGATCCGGCCACGGCTCACCGGCTGTTGATACGCGACGACAGCGAGGGTTTCCAGGGCGGCTTGCGAGAGCCGGGACGTCTGGCCGGCCAGCACAAAGCGTTCCACGTAGTCACCGGCGGCCGCCGCGGTGTAGTAGCGCCAGCCGCCGCCGACATCACGCAACTCGAAGCCGCGGCCGTCGGCGAGATACTCCGCGGCGAGCTCACGCAGCGACTGCTCGACCTGGGGCACCGGCACCTCGAGCCGCTCGGCGAGCGTCATCACCGGAATCGGCTCGTCGGCCACCAGCAGAACAGCCTCGAGCTGGGCCCGCAGCGGCAGCGCGGGTCCGGCGAAGGGGTCCGGCTCGGCGACCTGCGGCGGTCCAATGATCCCCGTGGGCTCCGTGGGCTCGGTGGGCTCCGTCATGGGCTCGGTCACGGGCTCGGTCATGACACGGGTTCCACCGCTGGGTCGCCGGCGTACTCATCAGCCGGCACGGGTACGGAGGTCGTCTCGCCGGGCCCCGGGGGCACCCACTGCACGGTCAGCTCGCCCAGCGCCACCGGCTGCTCGAACGTGACCCGGCCTTCGCGTCCGAGCTCCAACAGCGCCAAGAACCGCGCAACGATCTCGATCGTCTCCGTGCAGCCTGCGCACAGCACGCGGAAGGTCGCGGTGCCCAGCAGTTGCAGACGTTCCACCACGATGCGGGCGTGGGCGCGAACGTCGACCCGCGGAGCGTGCACATGGTCGGTCTCGACCGTCGGCGGCGGCTTCGGCTCGCGCACAACAGCCGCGAGAGCGGCGAACGCGATCGGATCGAGCCCTAGATCCACGTCAGGCAGCGCCTTGGCGAAGCGCTCCTCCAGCGCAACCTGGCGCGGGATGAAGCGGTACTCCAGCACCTCGAGGCCCTCGAAGAGTTCGGCGGCACGCTTGTACGCGCGGTACTGCATGAGGCGGGCGAAAAGCAGGTCGCGAGCCTCCAGGAGCGCGAGGTCCTCGTCGTCCTCCTCGCGCACCTCGACCGGCAACAGCCGGGCTGCCTTCAGATCGAGCAAAGTGGCTGCCACGACGAGGAATTCGGTCGCCCGGTCGAGGTCGAAGCCGGCCGTGTGCAGGTAGCTGACGAAGTCGTCGGCGACCTCGGCCAGCGCCAGCTCGGTGATGTCGAGCTGCTTGCGCGCGATCAGCGAGAGCAGCAGCTCGAACGGGCCGGTGAAGGCCGCCTGGCTGACCTCGAAGACGGGGGCTGGCGTGGTCATAGCGCCAAGTGCAGCGGAAGGTCGACCACCTTGCTGAACCCACCGACCAGCTCAGGTGCGAGCTGGCCGACCACCGAGGGGAAGCTGGTGATGGCGATCGGCAGGAGCAGCAGCGCCAGCACGACGACGAGCCCGATGTTGCGCTCCTCGAGCTGGTAGCGCCATTTCTGCCAGCCGATCGAGTTGCCGCCGAGGGTGAAGATGACCCGGCCGAGGTCCGTCGGTGGTACCGGGATCAGGCTGATCACGAAGAGCGCGGCGAAGACCACGCTCATCTGCAGCAGGAACTCCGCGGGGAACGAGTGCGAATTGTTGCCGGCTACTGCTTCGGGTATCCGGTTGTTTTGGATCAGGTACACCTGCACCGATACCGCTTTGGCGCCGGCCGCTGCCGCGAGAGAAAGGGCCGCGTACGCGACCGGGCGGGCTAGCACCGCTACTGCGACGTGGAACCGCCGGGAACGCCAGCGGTCGTTCAGCGGCACCTGCTCGGCCCACCCGAAGCCCCCGAGCACCATCATGACCGCGCTGTAGATCTGCACATGTCGCACGGGATTGAGCGAGAGCCGGTGCTCGCGCAGGCCCATCGGGTCGCCGAGCGCCTTGGCGACGAGCACGGTGGCGGCACTGCCGACGACCACCCCGATGTAGAGCGCGGCGATGATTCCCAGCAGCAGGGCCGGCTTGTTGAGAACGAAGAGCACGGCTAACGCGCCGGCCAGCGCGCGAGCAACTCGCGGGCGAGCGCACGGTAGGCCTCGGCGCCGACCGAGGCACTGGCGTAGGAGGTGATCGGCTCCCCGGCCGCCGTCGTCTCCGGAAAGCGGACCGTCCGGGAGATCACGGTGTGGAACAGATGGTCCGGAAAGGCTTCGCCGACTCGCTCCAGCACCTGCCGGCCGTGCAGGGTCCGGCCGTCGTGCATGGTGGCCAGGATGCCAGCGAGTTCGAGGCGGTCGTTGAGCCGGTCGTGCACCTTGTCGATGGTCTCCATCAGCAGCGCGACCCCGCGCAAGGCGAAGTATTCGCACTCCAGCGGCACCAGAACGCCGTCGGCGGCAGACAGCGCGTTGACGGTCAGCAGGCCGAGCGAAGGCTGGCAGTCGATCAGGACGACGTCGTAGTTCGGTAGCAGCGGCTTCAGCGCCCGATCGAGCGCGTGCTCCCGGCCGACCTCGCTGACCAGCTGAACCTCGGCCGCCGAGAGGTCGATGTTGCTCGGCAGCAGGTCGAGCCCGTCGACGTGGGTCTTGGTGACGACGTCAGCGGAGTTGACGTCGTTACGCATCAGCAACTGGTAGAGCGTCAGCTCGAACGTCATCGGGTTGAAGCCGAGCCCCACCGAGAGCGCTCCCTGCGGGTCGCCGTCGACGAGGAGCACGCGACGGCCGTACTCGGCGAGCGACGCGCCCAGGTTGATCGTCGTCGTGGTCTTGCCGACGCCGCCCTTCTGGTTGCAGACGGCGAATACCGCTGCCGGGCCGTGGCGCTCCAGCGGCGGGGGAACCGGAAACTCGGGGAGCGGTCTCCCGGTCGCCCCGAGCTTCACATTGCCGCTGGATTCGACCGGGTCGGCCCCTGGCAGCGTGGCAGGCGGCACTTCCATGGTCATGTTCGGGCGGCCTCCGGGCTGTCAGGTATCACGCGAAGCCTAGTGTCACCAAGGCGCAAATGGTCGCCACAGCGTGCAGGCGAGGGCGATCTTTGCGATCCGAACACTAGCGGGCGCCCGGGCCGGCGAAAAACCGCCGGTCAGCCGCCGGCCGAGACGTACCGCTCGACGATGTCGCCGGGAATCCGGCCGCGCCTGCTGATCTCGATGCCGTTCTCATGCGCCCATTGACGAATCACGCTGGGGTCGACGCCCGCCGTCCCGTTGCTGTGGCGGCCGCCCAGGCGTTTGCGGCCGGTAATTCGCCGGCCCTTTTCGACGAAGGGCGCGATCGCCGCGTTGAATTTCTTGGCGTTCCTTTCGCTCAGGTCGATCTCGTACTCGACGCCCTGAACGGCGAAACGAATTGTCTGACTTGCGGGACTGTCGTCCAAGTCGTCGGTGAGCTCGACGACCTCTTTGCGGGCCACTTCTACCTCCGGTCTCGACCTGCGGAGCACCAGGTTAACCTGAACACCAGAAGTGAATGTCAGGCAACACGCATCCGCTGTTGGCCTGCGCGGCGATCACCGGCGGCCATCGATCCACGACCGGCGGACTCTTTGCCGGAGCTATTTGCCGGCATTCGCGGTCGCAACGCCACTCATCTTAAGCGTGGGGGTCAGCGTGCCCTGGGGTGCGCCGACGCATAGACCTCACGCAACATGTCCACCGTCACCAATGTGTAGACCTGCGTCGTCGTGACCGAGGCGTGGCCGAGCAATTCCTGGACCACGCGGATATCGGCGCCACCGTCGAGCAGATGGGTCGCGTACGAGTGGCGTAGCACGTGTGGTGAAACGTTCGCTTCGATGCCGGCTCGACCTGCCGCTCCGCGCAGCAGCGTCCATGCCGTCTGGCGGGAAAGCCTGCCGCCACGGGCATTGACGAACAACGCGGGGCCGCGCGCGGACAGTGCGGGACGGCCGTTCTCGAGCCAAGCGCGGACGGCGCCGATGGCATACGAGCCGATCGGAACGATCCGCTGTTTGCCGCCCTTTCCGGAAAGCAGCACGCTCCTTTGCTCGATATCGAGGTCGTCGACATCGAGGCCGACGGCTTCGGAGATGCGCGCTCCGGTCGCGTACAGCAATTCCAGCAGAGCCCGCGAGCGCAGCCCGGCCGGCGTGTTCTCCTCCCCGGGCCCGGCAGCCGCGCTCAGCAATTGCTCGACGGCGCCCACCGAAAGGGCCTTCGGCAGCCGGCGACCGAGCGCGGGTGGGCGCACGGCGCGAGCCCGGTCGTCGGCGATGTCACCCTCACGGTGCGCAAAGCGATGCAACCCTCGCACCGCGACCAGGGTGCGCGCCGCGGAGGAGGCGGCGAGCGGCGGATGGTCGTCATCGCCGGTTCGAAGCTCGACGAGAAAGTCGGAGATCGTGGACTCGTCGGCGGCGGTGAGAGCGGTGATCCCGCGGTCGTTCAGATATCGCCGATACCGGCGCAGATCGCGTCGGTAGGCCGCCATGCTGTTGGCGGCGAAGCCGCGCTCCACCGCCAGATGGTCGAGGTAGCGCCGGATGCCCTGGCCCAGTTCGTCTGCTACCTCATCCGGCTCATCCGTGAGAGCCCCGCTCCCGGCGCCGCGGCGTGACACCACCACGTAACGACCCCCTGCCGCCGGACGCGCATTGCGTCCGCGGCCTGATTATGCGGGCCGTGCTACGGGCGCCTGGAACGACTCGCCACCCATCCCGACAAGACGCTCGCGCTCCTGTTCGTCCAAGCCGCCCCACACGCCGTGCGGCTGGCGGGTGTCGATGGCCCACTCCAGACACTCGGTGATGACGGGGCACTGGGCACAGACAGCCTTGGCCCGCAGCGCTTGCCGTACCGCCGGGCCGCCGGTGCCGACGGGAAAGAACAGATCAGGGTCCTGGTCGGCGCAGCGTGCTTGGAACCGCCATGCCGATGCCTGGGCATCCTGCCCGGATTCGGGGATGCCTGTCTGCCACGATGCGGCGAGGCGAAGAGAACGCACACCTTCTTTGTGCTCCACCCGACGCCGAATGGAACCATCTTGCTGCGCCAAATTCGTCTAGTGCAAATGCACTACTTGAGCAGCTACCCGAGCACGTTGGATCGCGTGGCGATGATCAGTGCCTCGAGCTTGGAGTGCGCCCCGAGCTTGGTGAGGATGCTCTGCACGTGATTGCGCACGGTATTGGTGCTGACGACGAGGCGAGCGGCCATGTCGGACGTGGAGAGCCCCTCCGCGACGAGCCTGAGCACTTCGCGCTCGCGCGAGGTGAGGTCGGCGCCGGGCTCGCGGTAAGAGCGGGACAGCCGCGGGACGAGTCGGGCGAGCATGTCGGAGTCGAGGTTGAGGCGGCCGGCGGCCGCTGCGCGCACCGCAGCGACGAGATCGTCCAGCGACATCGTCTTGGGCACGACCCCCACGCACCCGGACTCGAGGGCGACGACGGCGGCGGCCTCGTTGGGACTCGCAGTGAGCATGAGGACGCGACTGGCCGGACTGAGCTCCCGCAGTCGGCGCACGCCGACGCCGACATCGGCGCCTTCCTGCGACGCGGGCAGCCGCTGGTCGAGCAGCACGACATCGGCAGGCCGGCTGTGCAGCAGCCGCTGCAGCGCCTCGAAGCTCGTCGCCACTCCGGTCACGGTCAGATCGGGGGCACCGTCCAGCGCGAGACGCAGGCTTTCAGCCACCATCTCTTGCGGGTCGGCGAGCAGCAGGGTGATCACTGCCGCTCATCGTGCCTGATGAGGACTGTTCCGCGCGCCCCTAGCCGGCGTGCGCCGGCCGGGCGTCCCAGGGGGCGGCCGCGGGACGCACACCGGCGAACCCGTCCCGCTCAGCGACGGCGGCGGCGAGGATGCCCGCAACCGCCATCGCGTTGGTGATCTCGCCTCGCATCACGCGTGCCACCGCCTCCTCGAGGGCAACCCAGTACGGCTCGAGTTCGGCCTCCTCGTCGACGCGCTCGTGCTGCTCTTCGAGTTCGCGCAGCTCCCGGGCCAGGAACACACGTATGGCCTCGTCGGTCATGCCGGGGGACGTGTACGTGTCGACCAGGGTGTCCCAGCGCCCTGCGGCCACGCCGGCCTCCTCGGCGAGCTCACGTTGAGCGGCCGTGGACGCCGGCTCGCCTTCGACGTCGAGCAGCCCGGCCGGCAGCTCCCAGAGCCGCTGGCGGACCGGGTGCCGGTACTGGTGCAGCAGCAGGATGCGGCCCTGCCCGTCGTAGGCAAGGACCCCGACCGCTCCCGGATGGACGACGACGTCGCGGGACGCCGACCGCCCGCCGGGCATGACGACCTGGTCGCGGCGCACGGCGATGATGGCGCCGTCGTAGACCTGCTCGCTGGACTCCACCTCGTACTCGTGCGCCATACCGAAAGCCTCGCACGAAGCCGGCCACCCGAAACCCGGCGGCCGATTCTCGCCGGGTGCGCCCGGAGCCGCTGCAGGAATGGGACGCCTGGCTCGACCCCTACCGCCGGAAGGCCAGCCCGAAGCCGGGTAAGCCGCCGCTCAGCGGGCGACGAGATCCAGCAGCTTGGACTCGCTGCGCGCCACCGCCGCCTCGATGAACGCACGAAACAGCGGGTGCGCCTTCGTGGGACGCGACGTGAACTCGGGATGCGCCTGGGTGCCCACGTAGAACGGATGCACCTCGGCAGGCAGCTCGACGACCTCGACGAGATGCCCGTCCGGCGACGTGCCGGAAAAGCGCAACCCGGCTTCCGAGAGCCGCTCGCGGTAGGCGTTGTTGACCTCATACCGGTGGCGATGGCGATCGGAGACGAGCAACTTGCCGTAGGCCCGGGCAGCGAGGCTGCCGGCTTCGAGCTTCGCCGGGTAGGCGCCGAGGCGCATGGTGCCGCCCATGTCAGCTTCGCCGGCGACGACGCCCACCTGATCTGCCATCGTCGCGATGACCGGATGCTCGGAGTCAGGGTCGAACTCGGCGCTGTTGGCCCCCGCGAGCCCGGCGAGGTGGCGCGCGACGTCGATCACCATGCATTGCAGACCAAGGCACAGCCCGAGCGCCGGAACCTCGTTCTCACGCGCCCACCGCAGCGCAGCCACCTTGCCCTCGATGCCCCGGATCCCGAAGCCGCCGGGGACGAGTACCCCGTCGACACCGTCGAGCGCTTTGAGGGTCTGCTCCGGAGTGGTGCAATCGTCGGAGGTGACCCACTTGATATTGACCTTCGCGTCGTTGGCCACGCCGCCTGCCCGCAACGCCTCGGTCACGGACAGGTAGGCGTCAGGCAGGTCGACATACTTGCCCACGAGGGCCACCGTGACCGAGGTCGACGGGTTGTGCACCCGCTGGAGCAGCAGATCCCATTCGGTCCAGTCGACGTCGCGGAACGGAAGCCCGAGCCGGCGCACGACATAGGCGTCGAGCCCCTCGCGGTGCAGCACCTTGGGGATCTCGTAAATGCTCGAGGCATCGGCCGCCGCAGCCACGGCCTCCACGTCGACGTCGCAGGAGAGCGCGATCTTGCGCTTCAGGGAGTCCGGCAGCGGCCGGTCGGAACGGCACACGAGCGCGTCGGGCTGGATACCGACCTGCCGTAGGGCGGCCACCGAATGCTGGGTCGGCTTGGTCTTGAGCTCGCCCGACGGCGCGATGTACGGCACCAGGCTGACGTGGACGAACAGGCAATTGTCACGGCCGACTTCGAACCGGACCTGACGAATGGCTTCCAGAAACGGGAGGGACTCGATGTCGCCGACCGTGCCGCCGACTTCGGTGATGACGCAGTCGACATCGTCGGTGGCCAACGCGCGGATGCGAGCCTTGATCTCGTCGGTGACGTGGGGCACGACCTGGACGGTCTCCCCCAGGTACCCGCCGCGCCGCTCGCGCGCGATGACGGCGCTGTACACCTGCCCGGTCGTGACGTTGGACGTGCCTGGCAGATCGTCGGACAGGAAGCGCTCGTAGTGCCCTACGTCCAGGTCGGTCTCCGCCCCGTCGTCGGTGACGTACACCTCGCCGTGCTGGAACGGGTTCATGGTGCCGGGATCGACGTTCAGATAGGGGTCGAGCTTCTGCATCGTCACGCGTAACCCGCGGGCTTTCAGCAGCATGCCGAGACTGGAGGCCGTCAGGCCCTTCCCGAGGCTTGAGGCGACGCCGCCGGTGACGAAGATGTGGCGGACGATGTGCGCCTGAGCCATTTACAGCCTCCCGTGGATCGCGATCGAACGGCGCCCGGCGACCCGGGCTGTCCACGGAATCTCATAGTACGTCTCGGCGGCGGTCCCCATGCTGCGGCGCGCCGCCCGGATCGGCCCGCAGCCATTGGTTACTCGCGGCTTACTTCGGCGTAACGGGTCCACACCTGGCTCCTGAGCAGAGCGCGCAATCGCACATGACGACCGCCCCGCTAAGAGGCCCGCGCCGCAGCGCGTGGGTGCTCGCTCGTACGCTTGCGGGCAGGAGCGCGCGCCCCGGACGGCCGGCGTTTGGCACGGGGCGCGAGCACCGACACCCCGGACGCGGCCTCGCGCGCCGCGTCGGCCGCCGCAAGCAGCTCCGCCGCGTGGCCATGAGCCAGCTCGCTGTCCGCCACTCCGGCGAGCATGCGCGACAGCTCATGCACCCGCTGATCCTGAGCCAGCATCTGCACGCTGCTGTGCACCGCGGCGCCCCGCCCGGCCTTCGCGACGAGCAGGTGACGATCGGCGAAGGCCGCCACCTGCGGCAGGTGGGTGACGCAGATGACCTGCCGATGACGGGCCAAGGCCGCCAGCCGGCGACCGACCTCCAGCGCGGCCTCCCCGCCGATCCCCGCATCAACCTCGTCGAACACCATGCTGGCCGGCCCCAGCCCGGCCGCAAGCACGACCTCGAGGGCAAGCACGACGCGCGAGAGCTCACCGCCGGACGCGGTCTTCGCCAGCGGCCGGACGGCCATCCCGCCGCCCGGCGTGAACAAGAACTCGACCTCGTCGTCTCCGTCGACGCCAAGCTCTTCCGCGGCTGCGATGGCGGATGCGCTGGCCTCAGCGGCCTCAGCGGCCTCACGGGCCGCCGTGGCCATCGTCGCCGCGGCCACGGTCGGCTGCGCGGAACCCCGGTCGCGGCCGGGCGATCGAGCCTCGACGGTCACCGCGAAGCGCGCCGTCGTCATCGACAGCGCCGCGAGCTCGCGCGTCACGCTGCGGGCGAGCTCGCAAGCAGCCGCACGCCGGGCGGCGCCGAGGACCTTCGCCAGATCCAGCATCTCCTGCGCGGCAGCGAGCTCGGCGGCAGCGAGCTCGGCACTTCGCTGACCCCCGCCGTCAAGGGCATGCAGCCGCTGAGCTGCCTCGGCCGACCACCGCAGCACACCGTCGACATCCGTTCCATGCGGACGGCATAGCCGGCTGAGCTCAGCACGACGCTCCTGGGCGACGGCCAGCCGCAGCGGATCGTCGTCCACCCCGGCCGCATAGCTGGCGAGCTCACCCGCCAGGTCGCCGGTCATGATGCAAACCTCGTGGGCGCGCGCCGCCAATGCGGCAAGCTCGGGATCGCTGGCACTCGCGCCATCGAGCGCACGTGCGGCGAAGGCGAGCGCCGCGACGGCACCCCCGTCATCGCTCGGTGCTTCGAACCCGCCCGCCAGGGCCACCCGCGCGCTCTCGCTCGCCGAACGTAACTCGTCGGCAGCGGCAAGCCGGCTGAGCTCGCGATCCAACGCTTGGTCCTCATGAGGCTCTGGATCGACCCGCTCGACCTCGGCCAGACCCAGGTGCAGCAGCTCGATCTCGCGGGCTCGCTCCCCCTCCTGCGCGCGCAGCTCGGCCTGCTCACGCCGGGCTTGGACCCAGCGGTCACGAGCTGCCCGATACGCCTCCAGCGGCTCCAGCACAGGTGGCCCGGCGAACCTGTCGAGCAACGCGCGCTGTGCTCCAGGGGCGCGCAACTGAAGCTGGCTGCTCTGGCCGTGCAGCGCCAACACACCCCCCACGAGCTCGGCCAGCACGCCGACGGGCACCGCCCTGCCGCCGACGAAAGCCCGCGACCGCCCATCCGCCGCAACCGTGCGGGTGATCAGCAGACTCCCGGCCTCGAGCTCGCCGCCCAGCTCCTGCACCCGAGCTGCCACCGGCCCGTCAGCAGCGACGGCAAGCCGCGCCTCGACGGCCGCGCTCGAGCAGCCGGACCGAATATGCGTGACATCAGCCCGGCCTCCCGAAAGGAGCCCGAACGCGCGAACCACGCTGCTCTTTCCGGCACCCGTCTCACCACTCAGGACGGTGAGCCCGGAGTGCAGATCCAGCACCGCCTCGGCGATCGAGCCCAGACCGCAGATGCGCATCTCATCGAACATGTGTACGAGCCTACGGCACCCGTCCGACATTTCGCGAACTGCCACGCCATCCGTCCACAGGCAGATCGAACTTGCCGACAAGCCGGTCGGTGAAGGACTGCGGGTGCAGCCGGGCGAGCTTGACCGGGGTACCGCCGACACTGACCTCGACCCGGCTGCCGTGCGGAACGCGCACCGTGCGGCGCCCGTCGCAGGTGACCACGGCGTCGCCGGTGCCCGGCACGATCTCCAGCGCCACGGCCGCCTTCGGGCCCACCACCATCGGCCGGGCGAACAGGGCATGAGCACTGATGGGGACGATCAGCAGCGCCTCGACGTCAGGCCAGACGATCGGGCCGCCCGCGCTGAACGCGTACGCCGTCGAGCCGGTGGGAGTGGCGCAGACAACGCCGTCGCAGGCCCACCGCGAAAGCGGACGCCCCTCGATCTCCAGCACGCACTCGACCATCCGGCCGCGCTGTTCCTTCTCCAACGCTGCTTCGTTCAGCGCCCAGTCGCGCCACAACACCTGATCGCCCGCGCGCAGGCACACGTCAACCGTCATGCGTTCCTCGACGTCGTAGTCGCGAGCGATGACGCGCTCGACGACCGAAGGCAGCGCCTCGGGTTCGGCTTCGGCGAGGAAGCCCACGTGACCGAGGTTGACGCCGAGCAGCGGGACGCCGTGTGGACGGGCCAGCTCCGCGCCGCGCAGGAGGCTGCCGTCACCACCCAGCACCAGCACCAGCTCGGTGCCGTCTGCGGCATGGGCATCGGCGCCGACAACCTCTGAGCAGGCCAGATCGAGCGCCCCCGCTTCGTCGGCCAGCACCCGCGGCGAGACACCCGCGGCACTGAGCATGTTCAGCACCTGCTGGACACGTTCGTGAGCGGCAACCCGGCGAGGGTGTGCCACTACGAGGATCTCGCGCGTCACGGCGTCTGTTGCCCTTCTGTAGCGGGCTCGGGCCCGGCGACGGCTGTGGTGAGACCCTCCTCGGACAAGGGACCTCCGGATTCCGCTAGCCAAAGTACGAACTCAAGATTGCCCGCCGGGCCGGGAAGAGAACTCGGCACCAGCCCGCGAACCCCGAAGCCGAGGTCAGCGCCGGCGACCGCGACCGCGCGAATGGCTCCGGCGCGTAGCCGCGGATCGCGTACCACCCCTCCCCGGCCGACGAGCTCACGTCCGACCTCGAATTGCGGCTTCACCAACAGCAGGAGATCACCTCCGGGTTGCAGGCAGGCCGCCAGGGCGGGAAGCACGAGACGCAGCGAAATGAACGACAGGTCTGCGACCACGAGCTCGACCGGGCCGCCGATATCGTCCGGTGACAGGCTGCGGACGTTGGTGCGGTCCAGCACGGTCACCCGCTCATCGTTGCGAAGCCGCCAGATCAGCTGCCCGTATCCGACGTCTACCGCCGCCACCTCACGCGCGCCGGCCCGCAGCAGCACGTCGGTGAAGCCGCCCGTGGACGCGCCTGCATCCAGGCAACGGCGGCCCGCGACATGCAGCGGGACCTCCCCTGCGCCGAACGTCTCCAGCGCGCCCGCCAGCTTGTACGCCCCCCGGGAGGCATACCCGGGGTCGTTGGCGTCGGCGAGCTCGATGACGTCGTCACCCGCGACGGCGCGAGCGGGCTTGTCCGCCGGCTGGCCGCCCACGCGGACGCGGCCGGCAGCGATCGCGGCTAGCGCCTGCTCCCGGCTGGGCAGCAGGCCACGACGAACCAGCTCCCGGTCCAGCCGGACGCGCGCCGACACCTGCCGCCGTTCACCCTGAAGGGACGTGCCCGGGGGCCTCGAGCGCAGCCCGCAACAGCTCGTCGAAATGGGCGAACGCCTCCGGATGACGCTCGAGGGGAAGCTGCTCCACGGCCTCGAGTGCCCGCGCCGCGGAGCTGAGCGCATCGTCGGCGACGGGTGAGGCTGCCTGGGCTTGCGCTGAGGCAGCCCTGTCCGCTGCGGTAGCGGTGTTTGGGTCCACGTCGGCCTCCGGGGTGGTCATCTGCTCTCGCCTGGCGTCGAACGGCGGCGGGGCTGGGCCTTCGTCGCTTTTGCAGCTTTTGCTAGGCTTTAGTAGCTTTCGTCGCCTTGGTCGCCTTGGTCGCCTTGGTCGCCTTGGTCGCCTTGGTCGCCTTGTTCGCCTTGGTCGCCTTGCTCGCCGGAGCGGCCTTGCGTGCACCTGCGACCTTATTGGCCTTTGCCGGCGCCTTCACCGCTTTCTTCGCCGCAGTGCCCCCAGAGCTGCCGGCGACGCGCTTGGCAGGCAGCCGCTTGGCCGGGCTGCGCTTTGCCGGAGCTTTCCGCGCCGACTTGGTCGCGCGCTTCGCCGGGCGCGGCGGCTCCGTCTGCTCCGCCGGCTGCGTCTGCTCGGACCCTCCGCGCGGGGCAGGCTTCCCTCGTGATGCCAGCGAGCCCACCGCCTCACGCACGTTCTGCTCGACGGACGCCAACCGCTGGGCCAGCGAGGAGATCTCCTCGGAGGTCGCCAGGCCGAGCCGCACCAGTGCCCGGTCGATCTCGTAGCGGATCAGCGCCAGCACCGTGTCGCGATTGTTGCGGCTTGTGGTCAGCAGATCGTCGGCGAGGTTGCTCACCTGCTCGGCGGTCGCCTCCCCGGAAGCCACCAGTGCCTTCGCCGCCGAGACGGCGCGCTGCCTCGTGACCTCGGTGACCCCATTTGCCAGAGCGAGGTAGTTCTTCACCGCGTCGAGCATCGTCGAGGCCTCCCCCGTACGGGCCGGCGTGTGGCCAGCGTGATGGCCGCACGCTATCGCGATGGGCACCCGCGACCCCTCTTTCGCGACGGATGTCGCGGATTGCCCCTTCAAAGGTTGCGCGGCGCTCGGTCGGGGTATCCGGCGCCTGGCGCAACGACGTGAGGCAGCCGACCCCGGGCCAACCTCCGGGCGATGGCAGACTCGCAGGTGATGGCGACAAAACGACAGTGTGAGGCCGCGCTGCGCAGTCTCGCCAAGCGTCTCGACGGCGTTGACGCTTCCCTACGCAAGCGCCACGCGCCCGACCGCACCGTCGCCTGCCGTATCCCGGATCTGGACACGTGCTTCTCCGGCCGGCTGCATGACGGCGCGCTGCTCGACATCACCAACACGCCACTCGATGACGCCCAGATCCGGCTGACGGTCACCAGCGACGACCTGCTGGCAGTCACCAACGGCGAGCTGACCTTTGCCAGCGCCTGGGCCGAGGGACGGCTGAAGATCGAAGCGAGCGTGCTCGACATGATCCGGCTACGAGGGATGCTCTGACCTCAGCGTCGCGACGCCACAATCCTTCGCGACGCGAAAATCCTCAGCGGCGTCAGAATGCTTCGCAGCCGGGGGGCACCGTGCCTCTCGTTCCCCGCAGCCGCCGCCCCGAGTCGGCCAGCTCCCAGGCCAGTCGCGCCCCGGCCCGGAACGCGTCGAGCCCGTCGTCACCCTCACTCGAGCCCCCATGCCAGGCGAGCACCCCCTCCTGCTCCTCGCAGGTCCACCCTCCGCACCGGGTCCGAGAGCCGTCGAGCGCCGCACCCGTCGCCGGACGCAGCAAGCCGCGCAGGTCGGCCGACAGGAACGTCGGCCGGTGGACAGCGCCGGCGTGCAGCAGCTCGGACAGCGTCGAGATGCCTGTCAGGACGAGCAGCGAGGGCGCGCCGACACGGTTGGCACCCTCGATGTCGGTGTCGAGCCGGTCACCCACCACCAGCGGCGTATGGGCTCCGCTGCGAAGGGTGGCTTCCTCGTGCAACGCAGGCTCCGGCTTGCCGGCTACTCGCGGATTGACCTTGGTAGCCGCCGTGATGAAAGCGACGATCGCGCCCGCACCCGGAAGGAGCCCTCGGTCGGACGGAAGGGTCACGTCGGTGTTGCTCGCGATCCAGACCGCGCCTGCGAAGATCGCCAGGACTGCCTCGGCGAGCCGGGCGTAGGTGAGCTCCGGGTCGTATCCCGTCACCACCGCCATCGGTCCGTCCTCGGCCTGCGAGACCGGCTCGAGGCCACGCTCGCGGACTGCCATCCGGAGGCCCTCGCCCCCGGCTACCAAGACCTTGGCGCCCGCCGGGAGCTGCTGCGCCAGCAGGGTCGCTGCGGCCTGGGCCGAGGTCGCGATGTCGGTCGGGTCGGCGGGGACGCCGGCGGCGATGATGCGGCGAGCCACCTCCTCCGGAGGCCGCAGGGCGTTGTTCGTGACGAAGGTCAGCCGCATGCCCGCTGCTCGCGCCGCGGCCAGCGCTTGCGAGGCGTGGACGACCGGCTCGGGGCCGCGGTACACGACGCCGTCGAGGTCGAGCAGGGCGACGTCGAACAGATTCGACAGTGGACGCTCTGCCGCCTGGAAGGGCGGCACCGGCACCGAGCGCGTCATCGGCGGCCTGCGGCGGCACGCGCCGCGCGCAGCTCCCGGACATACCGAACAAGATCCGGGCGCATCGCCGCGGCGAGTGCCAGGTGCTCCACGGCAACGGCGAGATCGCCAAGCTTGCGAGCCGAAAGGCCGAGCCCGAAGTGCGCGTAATGATCCGCCGGATCCCACTCGACCAGGTACTCGAAGCTTTCGCGTGCCTGCGGATACTGCCTCGCGTCGAACTGGGCGCGGGCCAGCATCTCCCGGGCGCTCCGCGCGTGCGGCTCCGCCTCGACCGTCCGGCTGAGAATCTGCACGGCGGCCGCCGCGTTGCCACTGGTGAGCAGGTCACGGCCGCGCACGTACCAGTCGTACACGTCACCGGCCGGTGTGCAGGCGCGCGACTCGCCTGCGCACCCCTCCTCGCGAGGGGACTCTGCGAAGTTGGCCACGCCACAGACCTCCCCACAAGGACCGAATCGCCACCTACGATCCGGTCATGGCTTCGCAACGCGATTCGGATCCTCCGGTGCCACCCGGGCTGGTACTGCGACCGTTTCGCGCTCTGCGCTATGCAGCTGACGGTGCTGCACTCGCTGGCCTGACAAGCCCACCGTACGACGTCATCGACGACGCCGAGCGGGCGCAGCTGCTGGCGCAGGATCCGCACAACGTGGTTCGGCTGATCCTGCCCGAGGACGGCGCGGATGGCACCAGCCGCTACGAGCTGGCGGCGCGGCAGTTGCGCGAGTGGCAGGCCGACGGAACCCTGGTGCGCGATGGCGCGCCGGCGCTGTACATCTACGAAGAGACATCTGACGGTCACGTCCAGCGTGGACTGGTCGGAGGTGTCGGGCTGGCCCGTGCCGAGGCGGGCATTGTCCTGCCGCACGAGGACACCATGGCCGGACCGGTGAGTGATCGGCTCGCCCTTTCCGTCGCCACGCAAGCGAACCTGGAGCCGATCTTCCTGGTCTATGAGGGCGGCGGGGCGGCTTCCGCCCTCGTCGCCGCAGCGGATGAACGTACCCCACTGATCGACACCACGACCGCCGACGGAGTGCGGCACCGGATCTGGGCCGTCGCCGACCCTGCCGAGATCGAGGCCATCGGCACGGACCTTCGCGAACGCCGGGCGACGATTGCGGACGGCCACCACCGGTACGCGAATTACCTTCGCTATCAGTCGGATCGGCACGCTGAGGGTGCGGGCGGCGGCCCATGGGACTTCGGCTTGACGCTGCTGGTGGACACGAGCGTCTTCGGGCCCCAGGTGCATCCCATTCACCGGGTGATTCCCAGCCTTCCAGCCGCGACCGCGGCACAAGCGGCCGCGAGCGCCTTCACCGTGACGCCGACCGCTGCCCGCGGCGACGAGCTACTGGAGGTGCTGGCGAAAGCCGGGGCGCAAGGACCGGCCTTCTGCGTGGCGGACGCGCAGAATGCCTGGCTGCTGACCGAACCCGACACTGCGGCAGCCGCCGCGGCGTTGCCGGCGGACCGGTCGCCGGCCTGGCGGGCACTTGACGTCTCACTCGCCCACCACCTGCTGGTGCGCCGGGTGTGGGGACTGTCGGACACCGAAGACGTCGTCGGTTTCCGCCATGACCTGCCTGCGGCGCTGGCGGCCGCCGGTACGACCGGAACGGCCCTGCTGCTCAACCCCACGCCGGTCGAAGGTGTCGCCGCGGTGGCCGCAGCGGGCGACCGCATGCCACGCAAGTCCACGCTCTTCACCCCCAAGCCACGCACGGGGCTACTGATCCGCCTGCTCGACGGCTGAACGCAGGCCGCTGCCGGGCCGGTCTCATCAGCCGACGCCTCACGCGCTGCGACGAGCGCGCCCTCGACGGGCGCGGGATACCTCGACTTCGACCCGCGTCGTCGTTCGGCCGCCGGCCCGGAAAAAGCGCCGCCGGATCGCGCCCCACACTTCCAGCGGCGCATCCTGCGGCCAGGCCAACGCCTGCTGGCGCAAGCCCGGGTCGAGCGCGACGCAGTCGATCAGATCGCTACCACCGCGCTCGGCATCCCGCGGGACCCGAAGCGTCCAGCGGACCGCGAGGGCACCGCCCGCCAGCTCTCGCTCCTCCGCAACCTCGACGATCACACCGGCGATCGCCACTTCATTACGCATCAGGACTGTGCTCATGAGCAGAGCCTCGACCACAACGAGGAGGCTGCGGCGGGACGAACCGAATCTGTGGAAAACGTCAGTCGGAATCGGTCTCAGCGGGTTGCCGAGACTTCCTCGGCGCGGTCGGCAGCGTCGGTCTCGCCATCGTCGATGGACGCCACCGCGGCGAACCACTCCGCGCCTTCCGCTTGGCGGCCGACCCCGAGTAGCGCTTCGGCGTAGCCGTACCAGAGCCTGGCCGTCCACGGCTTGATGGCCGGGCTGTCGAGCTCGCTGACCTCGAGCGCGTCGAGCGCCGCCTGAGGCTGCCCGAGATCGCGATACGCGCCGCTGCGCACCAGAAGCAGTTCCGCACGAGCCGCCGCCGGCATTTCGGCAACCGGAGCCTCGCTGAGCAGCTCCAGAGCCTTCGCCGGCCGGCCGAGCGCGCGCTCGCAGTCGGCCATCATCGGGATGTGGTGCGCCAGGCCGCTCATTCGGCGATGGGCACGCAGTTCCGCCAACGCTTCGGCGTACTCGCCGGCCGCATATGCGGCAAGCCCTGCGGCCTCCCGCACGGACGCGACCCGCGAGGCGATGCGGCGTGCTGCCCGTGCGTGAGCCAGCGCGGCCGCGGGATCCGACTCCAGCAGCAGGCCGGCCGCTACAAGCTGACCAGCGACGGTCTCAGCCGTAGCCTTGGCCAGGCTGCGCAGCTCACGCTTGATCGAGGCATCTATCTGATCGGCACTGACGCCTGCCGGCAGATCGGGGACGACGACCCGCACCGGCGCCGGTCGCTCGGCGCGAGCCCGACTCGCCGCGGCGTTTCGGCCACCAGTTCGCGGTGGGCGCTCCGACCCCGATGGTCTCCCACTGCCGCCTGCGCCCGCCGCACGGCCAGAACGGGCGCTGGCTTCTTTCGCCTCCGGTCTCCCCGGGTTCCGCTCGGTGCGGCCTCCACGCTCGGTGCGGCCTCCACGCGCGGGGCTGCCGTCACGCTCGGTGCGGCCTCCACGCGCGGGGCTGCCTCCACGCGCGGGGCTGCCTCCGACGCGCGGGGCTGCCGCCACGCGCGGGGCTGCCGTCACGCGCGGGGCTGCCTCCACGCGCGGGGCTACCGTCACGCCGGGCCGGGCGGCCGGACTGACCGGCACGCTCCCCACCTCCGTCACGCCGAGGGGCTCGACCGGGCTGACCAGCGGACTCAGTGCCGCCGTAGCGGCGCGGCTGCCATTGCGATCGGGGTTGCTGGTCGCCCTTCGCAGCCCCGCGTCCACGCGGAGCCCCTCGGCGATCGTCGGTTGCCCGCGGGGGCGCGCCTCGGGTGCCCTCACCGTCACGACGTCGGTCCGAAGCCCGCGGGGCGCGGTCTCGCTGAGCTTTACCGCCGGCACCTGCGGGCCGACCACCCCGTGCCCCCGGCGGCGCTGAGCGACGCCCAGCGCCCCTGCCAGTCGACGCCGGCTTTTCCCGCTCCTTGTCACGGTCGTCTGCCATGGCTCTTTCATCCCCGCATTCACCGGCCGGCATAAATACACCAGCGGGGCCATCAAAAGATGACCCCGCTGGTGAAAAGATGTCCGGCGGCGCCCTACTCTCCCACCCAGTACCCCGGGCAGTACCATCGGCGCAGAAAGGCTTAGCTTCCGGGTTCGGAATGGTGCCGGGCGTTTCCCTTTCGCCATAGCCGCCGTAACTCTGTTGAATTATCGATCGGTTCCCGACCGCAATTCAGGAACCGCACAGTGGACGCGTAGCATATTTGTGGTCAAGCCCTCGGCCTATTAGTACCGGTCAGCTCCATGCATTGCTGCACTTCCACTTCCGGCCTATCAACCCGATGGTCTAGTCGGGGGCCTTACCAGGTTAACCCTGTGGGAGACCTCATCTTGAAGCGAGCTTCCCGCTTAGATGCCTTCAGCGGTTATCCCTTCCGAACGTAGCTAACCAGCCGTGCACTTGGCAGTACAACTGGCACACCAGAGGTTCGTCCGTCCCGGTCCTCTCGTACTAGGGACAGCCCTTCTCAAGTCTCCTGCGCGCGCGGCGGATAGGGACCGAACTGTCTCACGACGTTCTAAACCCAGCTCGCGTACCGCTTTAATGGGCGAACAGCCCAACCCTTGGGACCTACTCCAGCCCCAGGATGCGACGAGCCGACATCGAGGTGCCAAACCTTGCCGTCGATATGGACTCTTGGGCAAGATCAGCCTGTTATCCCCGGGGTACCTTTTATCCGTTGAGCGACGGCGCTTCCACAAGCCACCGCCGGATCACTAGTCCCGACTTTCGTCCCTGCTCGACATGTCTGTCTCACAGTCAAGCTCCCTTGTGCACTTGCACTCGACACCTGATTGCCAACCAGGCTGAGGGAACCTTTGGGCGCCTCCGTTACATTTTTGGAGGCAACCGCCCCAGTTAAACTACCCACCAGGCACTGTCCCTGATCCGGATTACGGATCGAGGTTAGACACCCAATTCGACCAGAGTGGTATTTCAACGTTGACTCCACCCAGACTGGCGTCTGAGCTTCAAAGTCTCCCACCTATCCTACACAAGCCGAACCGAGCACCAATACCAAGCTATAGTGAAGGTCCCGGGGTCTTTCCGTCCTGCCGCGCGTAACGAGCATCTTTACTCGTAGTGCAATTTCGCCGAGCCTATGGTTGAGACAGCGCTGAAGTCGTTACGCCATTCGTGCAGGTCGGAACTTACCCGACAAGGAATTTCGCTACCTTAGGATGGTTATAGTTACCACCGCCGTTTACTGGCGCTTAAGTTCTCAGCTTCGCACCGAAGTGCTAACCGGTCCCCTTAACGTTCCAGCACCGGGCAGGCGTCAGTCCGTATACATCGTCTTGCGACTTCGCACGGACCTGTGTTTTTAGTAAACAGTCGCTTCAGCCTGGTCTCTGCGGCCGTCCAACGCTTCGGAAGCAAGTTCCTACACGCTGACCGGCCCCCCTTCTCCCGAAGTTACGGGGGCATTTTGCCGAGTTCCTTAACCATAGTTCGCTCGATCGCCTCGGTATTCTCTACCTGACCACCTGTGTCGGTTTGGGGTACGGGCGGCTTTGACACTCACTAGAGGCTTTTCTTGGCAGCATGGGATCATCCACTTCGCCATAATCGGCTCGGCATCAGGTCTCAGGCATATGAGGTGCGGATTTGCCTACACCTCGCCCTACACCCTTACCCCAGGTCAACCATCGCCTGGGTTGGACTGCCCTCCTGCGTCACCCCTTCGTTTACCTACTACCGGGATCGGTCCCGCGCT
>CAVQCZ010000004.1:0-537500 GCA_963711135.1 uncultured Actinomycetota bacterium | reverse complement strand
CGCTCGGTCGCGCGTCCGCTGGGATCTCCGATCATCCCGGTCGCCCCACCGGCGATCACGATCGGCCGGTGGCCGGCCTGTTGGAGGCGGCGCAGCGTCAGCAGCGGTACCAGGCTCCCGGCGTGCAGGCTGGCCGCGGTGGGATCGAAACCCGCGTAGACCGTCAGCTGCCCTTTCGCGAGCGCTTCAGCGAGGGCGACCTCGTCGGTGGACTGCGCGATCAGCCCGCGCCACTCGAGCTCATCGAGCACGGACGCAGGACGGGTCGGGGCTGATGAGCTCACGGCCAAATCCTGCCTTACGCGGGCGGCTGTTTCCGGGCGCGCAGCCCGCCCGGCCGAAACTCCGAGACCGCCGGCGAGCCGAAGACCCAGTAGCGCCAGGGCCAGTGCGCTGCCTCGCCCATCCGCGGGTTCAGACCGACGCGCGGCCCGGTGCGCACCAGAGGATCCGGTACGCGCTCGCCCGCCAGCAACGCGAGCGGTGCCGGCGCGCCGGTGAGATCCACCCCGTTGTCCTCCCCCGTGATGCCCAGCAGCCGGGCGAGCCGGGCGGGACCGCGGCCGAGATCGCGCTCGCGCGTATCGGGCCGGCGGCCGGCGGCGATGTGGTGACCGCCGATCACCTCACCAGCCCGCAGCAGCACCGCAGAGGGGACACCTTCGCCGCCGCAGACCGCGTTCATGCACCAGTGCATGCCGTACGTGAAGTAGACGTACAGCTTTCCGGGCGGCCCCCACATGATCTCGTTACGCGCCGTCTTCCCCCGGAAGGAGTGGGACGCCGGATCGCTCATACCCGCGTACGCCTCCACCTCGACGAGCCTCACGGTCACGTCGCCGTCGGTCAGCAGGCAGCCCAGCAGGTCACGGGCGACCTCGAGGGACGGACGAGCGTAGAACGTCGCCGGCAACGCCCGATCAGCCACAGGCGCCGCGGCTCAGTGCCGACTGGCCCAGGCGCGATCGCGCTCGAGCTGCGAGACGACGTCTGTCAGCTGTTCCCGAACCCGTGCCGGAGCCGTCCCGCCGGGCGCCGCCCTCGCGGCCAGGGCTCCCTGGACGGAAAGCACCGCGCGCACGTCCGGGGTCAGGTGCGGGCTGACGGCGGCCAGGTCGGCGTCGCTGGCGTCCTCCAGCCGTGAGTCGTGGGCCAGGCACCAGACGACGAGGTGACCAACCGCCTCGTGCGCGTCGCGGAAGGCGACTCCCTTGCGCACCAGGAACTCGGCTACGTCCGTGGCCAGGCTGAAGCCGGCGGGCGCGGCGCGCTCGAGCCGGTCGGTGCGCACCCGCATCGTCGCGATGGTGCCGGTGAGCGCGGGCAGCACCGTGGTCAGCGTCTCGACAGCGTCGAATACCGGCTCCTTGTCCTCCTGCAGGTCGCGGTCGTACGCGAGCGGCAGCCCCTTAAGGGTCACCAGCAGCGCGACCACGTGGCCGATCAGCCGGCCCGCCTTCCCGCGGGCGAGCTCGGCGACGTCCGGGTTCTTCTTCTGCGGCATGATCGAACTGCCGGTGGCGAACGCGTCGTCAAGCTCAACCCAGCCGAACTCGCTCGTCGTCCAGAGCACGATCTCCTCGCCGATACGCGACAGGTGCACGCCGAGCAGCGCTGCCGCGAAGAGGAACTCGACCGCGAAGTCACGGTCGGACACCGCGTCGATCGAGTTGGCGGCGGACGCGCTGAAGCCGAGCTCGCGCGCCGTCGCCTCCGGATCGAGTGGCAGTGACGACCCCGCCAGCGCTCCGGAGCCGAGCGGCGAGATCGCCGCTCGCTTGTCCCAGTCCCGCAGCCGCTCGATGTCGCGCAGCAGCGGATGCACGTGAGCGAGCAGCAGGTGCCCGAAGGAGACCGGCTGGGCGTGCTGCATGTGGGTCATGCCGGGCGCAGCGATGTCGACATGCGCCCGCGCCTGTACCGCGAGCGCGTCGGCGAGCGCGATCACCTCGCGGGCTACGCCCCGAGCTGCGTCCCGCAGGTACAGCCGGAGGTCGGTGGCCACCTGGTCGTTGCGGCTGCGGCCGGCGCGCAGCTTGCCGCCGAGTGACCCGAGCCGCTCCAGCAGGCCGCGTTCGAGCGCGGTGTGGACGTCCTCGTCCTCGATGGTCGGGCGGAACGTGCCGGCCGCGATGTCCGCTTCCAGCCCGTCCAGCGCACCGAGCAACGCGCTCAGCTCCTCCTCGGTGAGCAGCCCGGCCCGGGCGAGCACCCGGGCGTGGGCACGGCTGCCCGCGATGTCGTACGGCGCAAGCCGCCAGTCGAACTGGACGCTGACCGACAGCTTGGCCAGCGCCTCCGACGGCGACGACGCGAACCGCCCGCCCCACAGCCGCAGGCCGGCATCGGGCTGGTCGGTCACGAGCCGCCCAGTCGCTGCTCACGCGCGGCCCACACCCGCGACGGCAGCCCCCACAGGTCCACGAAGCCGCGGGCCTCGCTCTGGTCGAACTGGTCGCCCACGTCGTACGTGGCGAGGGAGAAGTCGTACAGGCTGCGCTCGCTGCGCCGGCCGACGACGGTGGCGCTGCCGCCCCACAGCCGCATCCGCACCTCTCCGGTGACCGACTGGGAGGCACTCGCGAGGAATGCATCCAGCGCGTTCTTCAGCGGCGAGTACCAGAGGCCGTCGTACACCATCTCGCCCCAGCGCTGGTCGACCCCGCGCTTGTACCGGGCGATGTCGCGCTCGAGGGTGAGGTCCTCGAGGTCGCGGTGGGCGGTGAGCAGGGTGATGGCGGCCGGGCACTCGTAGATCTCGCGGCTCTTGATGCCGACGAGCCGGTCCTCGACGAGGTCGATGCGTCCGATGCCCTGCGCCCCGGCGCGGGTGTTCAACTCGGCCACCAGATCGAAGATGGACAGCGGCCGTCCGTCGAGCGAGGCCGGAAGCCCGTCGACGAAGCCGATCGTCACCTCGTCCGGTGCGCGCTGGACCGTCGGATCGGCGGTGTAGACGAAGACGTCCTCCGGCGGCTGGACCCACGGGTCCTCGAGCACGCCGCATTCGGCGGTGCGGCCCCACAGGTTCTGGTCGATCGAGTACGGCGACCGCTTGGTGACGTCGATCGGCAGGCCGTGCTCGTCGGCAAAGGCGATGGCCCGGTCACGCGTCATGCCGCTGTCGCGCACCGGCGCGATGCACGAGAGCTCTGGCGCGAGCGCACGGATGCCCACCTCGAAGCGCACCTGGTCGTTGCCTTTACCGGTGCAGCCGTGCGAGACCGTGTCAGCTCCGTGGGCGCGCGCCGCGGCCACGAGGTGCTTGACGATGAGCGGCCGCGACAGCGCCGAGACCAGCGGATAGCGGTCCATGTAGAGCGCGTTGGCACGTACGGCAGGGCCGACGAAATCGCGCGCGAATTCCTCACGGGCGTCGACGACCACCGACTCGACGGCGCCGCACTCGAGCGCCCGCTGGCGGATGACTTCGAGGTCCTCGCCGCCCTGGCCGACGTCGATGGCGACGGCGACGATCTCGGCACCGGTCGCCTTGGCTATCCAGCCGATGGCGACGGAGGTATCAAGCCCTCCCGAGTACGCCAGCACGACGCGGCGGCCCGGCGCGCCGGGATTCGCGTTCGGAGAGGGCGACGGGCTGTTGACGGCGGTCACGACAAAACTCCCTGCGTTTGTTGATGTTTGGTCGAACTACGGATGGGACCGGCTCAGCCGGTGCGTTGCGCGGCAGCCAGCAGACGGGCAGCGAGCGCCGCCGCGACAGCATCGCCGGAACGCGCGTGCCCGTTGGTTCCCGGGCGGCAGACGAGAAGCACCGTGTCGTCACCGGCAAGCGTTCCGGCGACCTCCGGCAGCTCCGCGCCGTCGATGCCCGACGCGAGCAGATGCGCGCCGCCCGGCGGGGTACGCAGCACCACCATGCTTCCCGCGGCTTCGGCCGAAATGAGCAGCTCGGCCAGGCGGCGGACCAGGAGCGGGCCGGCCGCGGCGCCCAGCGCTGCGGAACCGTTCGACGGCGCCGAGGCGGGAAGCGCGTAGACCAGGCCTTGCGCTCCGCGCACCTTGAACGCGCCCAGCTCGGCGAGGTCGCGCGAAAGAGTGGCCTGGGTGACGGACAGCCCGATCGCCTCGAGCTGCTCGCCGAGCTCGGACTGCGAATGCACCCCGCCGCGCAGGATCAGATCACTGACCTTCGCCTGCCGTGCCGCCTTGGTCAGGGGCAGCCGGGCTGCGGCGGTAGGGGTACGAGTCACGGGCGCACGCCGAGCAGGTGGAGCAGCAACGCCTTCTGCGCGTGCAGCCGGTTCTCGGCCTGCTGCCACACGACCGACTGCGGCCCGTCGAGCACATCCGCGCTGATCTCCGAACCGCGGTGGGCGGGCAGGCAGTGCATGACGACCGCGCCGGGCCGGGCGGCTTCCATCACGCTCGCGTTCACCTGGAATCGGCTGAACACCAGCGAGCGCGACTCCTCTTCCTTCTCCTGACCCATCGACGCCCAGACATCGGTGTAGACGGCATCGGCGTCGGCGGCAGCTTCCCGCGGGTCGTGCATGACGAGCGCTTCGCCGCCGGTCGCCGCCCCGATCTCGTTGGCGTGCCGGACGACCTGCTCGAGCGGCTCGAAGCCGGGCGGGCTGGCGATGTGGACGCGCACGCCGGCGGTGGCGCCGGCCAGCAGCAACGAGTGGGCCATGTTGTTGCCGTCGCCGACGTATGCCAAAGTGCGCCCCTTCAGGTCGCCCTTGACCTCACGGAGCGTCTGCAGATCGGCGAGCGCCTGGCAAGGATGGGCGAAGTCGGTCAGGGCATTGACGACCGGCACATCCGAGCCGTCGGCGAGCTCCTCCAGCCGATCCTGGCCGAACGTGCGGATCACGATCGCGTCGACGTAGCGGCTCAGCACCGCGGCGGTGTCGCGCAGCGGTTCGCCGCGACCGAGCTGGGTGGTGTTGGCATCAATGATCATCGGGTGGCCACCCAGCTCGTGGATGCCGACCTCGAAGGACATCCGGGTGCGGGTGGAGGGCTTTTCGAAGATGACGGCGACGCTGCGTCCCGAGAGCGGGCGGGTCGGCTTCGCGCGATCCTTCAGCCGCCGCGCCTTCAGCGCATCGGCAAGGTCGAGCACCTCGGCCTGTTCTGCGGGCGAAAGGTCGGTGTCGACCAGGAAGTGACGGACGCTCATGTGGTGGGCGCCTTTCCGGTGAGCTCGGCAATGCGGGACAGCAGATCGGTGACCCCGAAGGGCTTACTGAAGACGTGATCGCGGCCCAGCCGGTCCTCGAGGGCGGGGATGGCATCCAGCCGCCCGGTCAGCACGAGGACGGGGACGTCGGCGACCAGCGGATTGTTGTGCAGCTCTTCCAGCACGCGCAGGCCCCCGAGGTCGGGCATCATCAGGTCGAGCAGGATTGCCGCGGGACGGCACAGGGCCGCTTCGTGCAGGCCGCCGACACCGTCGCTCGCCGTAACGACGCGATAGCCCTCGGACGACAGCAACGTGTCGAGCAGACCGCGCACGCTCGGGTCGTCCTCCACGACGAGGACCTGCGGCGCCGGGTCCGGCTCTGGACCTGGGCCGGAAGCAGGTGACGTCATGACGTGACCTTAGTGATCTCCAAGACGTCCGGCACCGCCTTGACGAAGCGGTCCGCCTCGGCTGCGGTCAGCACCAGCGGCGGCGCCAGGCGCAAGGTGTCCGGAGCGACGACGTTCACCAGGAAGCCGGCGTCACGGAACGCCTGCTCGGCGGCCGCGGCCACCGGCTCGGCCAGCATCAATGCCAGCCACAACCCGGTACCTCGCACCCCGGCCAGCAGCGGTGCACCGCAGGCCGACAACCCGGCGGACAGCTGCCGGCCGACCTCTGCTGCCTGCGCGATGAGGCCTTCGGACTCGATGACGTCGATCACGGCGAGCGCGGCGGCGCATACGACGGGGTTTCCGCCGAACGTGCTGCCGTGGTCGCCGGGCTGCAGCAACCCGGCCGCTGATCCCAGGCCGATGCACGCGCCGATCGGCAGCCCGCCGGCGAGCCCCTTGGCCAGGGTCACGACGTCAGGGACGATCCCGGCCTGCTGATGGGCGTACCAGGTGCCGGTGCGGCCGACGCTCTGCACCTCGTCCATGACGAGCAGGGCGCCGGACCGGTCACAGATCTGCCGCGCCGCCTGCAGGTACCCGGCGGGCGGCGGTACCACTCCACCTTCGCCGAGCGTCGGCTCGAGGAAGACCGCGGAGGTGGCGCTGGTGACGGCGGCCTTGAGCGCCTCGGCATCGCCGTAGGGGACAAAGCGCACACCCGGCAGCAGCGGTTCGAACGGTGCCCGTTTGGCCGGCTGGCCGGTGATGGACAGCGCGCCCATCGTGCGCCCGTGGAAGCTGCCTTCGGCGGCGACGATCTCGGGCCGCCCGGTGCGTCGCGCAATCTTGATGGCGGTCTCGTTCGCTTCCGCTCCCGAGTTGCAGAAGAAGACACGACCTCCGGCGCCGGAAGAGCCCAGCAGCCCCAGGAGTTTCTCGGCGAGACCGACTGCCGGTTCGGTGGCGTACAGGTTGCTGGTGTGGCCGAGGGTGGAGAGCTGCCCGGTGACGGCCTCGACGACCTTCGGGTGAGCGTGGCCGACCAAGCACACCGCGATGCCGGCGATGAGGTCGAGGTAGGCCCGGCCGTCGGCGTCGTAGACGGTGCTCCCCTCGCCGCGCACGAGCGCCAGTGGCGGGCGGGCGTACGTGGACATGAGGACGTCGTCACGGCGCGAGAGCAGCTTCTCGTTGGCGGTGGCGGTCATGGGGTCACCATGGTCCCGACGCCGGAGTCGGTGAAGATCTCGCGCAGGATGGCGTGCGCCACCCGCCCGTCGAGGACGTGAGCCTGTGGCACGCCGCCCTGCACGGCGCGCAGGCACGCCTCCATCTTCGGAACCATGCCGCTCGCCATCCCGGGCATCATCGCCTCCAACTCATCAGCCGTCACCTCGCTGATCACCTCGTCCGTCTCGGGCCAGTTGGCGTACAAACCCTCGACATCGGTGAGGATGACGAGCTTTTCCGCCTTGACGGCCATGGCCAGCGCGGCAGCCGCCGTATCGGCGTTGATGTTGTAAACCGTCTGGTGGTCGGCATCCTCGCCGCGTGCGACCCCGGCGATGACCGGGATGTGGCCGGCGTCCAGCAGCGCGGTGACCGTGTCGGGCCGCACCTGGATGACGTCGCCGACCTGGCCGATGTCGACGACCTCACCGTCCACGAGCGCGCCGCGACGCTCGGCGGTGAGCAGGTGGGCGTCCTCGCCCGACATGCCGACTGCGAACGGGCCATGAGCGTTGATGAGCCCGACGACATCGCGATTCACCTGGCCGACCAGGACCATGCGCACCACGTCCATGGTCTCGGGAGTGGTGACGCGAAGGCCGCCGCGAAACTCGGTTTTGACGCCGAGCCGGTCCAGGTGCGACGTGATCTGCGGGCCTCCGCCGTGCACGATCACGACCCGCAGACCGGCGTAGCGCAGGAAGACGATGTCCTCGGCGAAGGCTTCCCGCAACGGGGCGTCTGCCATCGCGTGGCCGCCGTACTTGATGACGATCGTGCGGCCGTGAAACCGCGCGAGCCACGGCAGCGCCTCGACCAGAGCGGCCGCCTTCGCCGTCGAGCTGTCAAGCCGCGAGCGCGACACAGGCACTGCGGGAGCGGTGCTCCTGACGGGATCGGCGCTCATGTGCTGTACGCCGAGTTCTCGTGGACGTACGCGACGGAAAGGTCGGTGGTGAGCACCGTCGCCGTCGCCGGACCGGCCTTGAGGTCGAGCACGATCGAGACGTCAGGCCCGGAGAGGTTGACGAGCTCGCGTGGCTCGCCGGGTGCGCTGTCACGGCAGATCATGACGCCGTTGATGGTGACGTCGAGGGTGAGCGGATCGAACGTGGCCTGGGTGGTGCCGGCCGCGGCGAGGACGCGTCCCCAGTTCGGATCGTTGCCGAAGAGCGCGCACTTGAGCAGGTTCGAGCGAGAGACGGCCCGGCCGACCTCGACAGCTTCGTTCTCGCTCACGGCGTTACGCACGTCGATGGCGACGCGCTTGGTGACGCCCTCGGCGTCGGCGATCAGCTGCTTGCCGAGGTCGGCCAGCACCGCGTGGACGGCGGCGAGCAACGCCTCGGGCTGGGCCTGGACGCCGCTGGCACCACTCGCCAGCAGCAGCACCGTGTCGTTGGTCGACATGCAGCCGTCGCTGTCGATGCGGTCGAGCGTTGTGCGGGTGGCCCCACGCAACGCCGTGTCGAGCGCGGCGGCATCCGCCACGGCGTCTGTCGTGAGAACGCAGAGCATCGTCGCGAGCCCCGGCGCCAGCATCCCCGCGCCCTTGATCATCCCGCCAACGGTGAACCCGGAATCGCTGACCGCGACGGATTGCTTGGCGACGGTGTCGGTGGTGCGAATCGCCTCGGCGGCGTCAGCTCCACCCTCAGCGCTCAGCTCCTTGACGGCGGTATCGGCGCCGAACAGCAGCTTGTCCATCGGCAGGAACTCGCCGATGAGCCCGGTGCTGGCGACGGCCACTTCGCCGGCGCCGCAGGCAAGGAGGTCGGCCACGTGCTCGGCGGTGCGGTGGGTGTCACCGAAGCCGCGCGGGCCGGTGCAGGCGTTGGCACCCCCGGAGTTGAGAATGACGGCCCGCAGCCGGCCACCCGTGAGCACCTGCTTCGACCACAGCACCGGTGCCGCCTGGATGCGGTTAGCCGTGAAGACGCCGGCCGCCGCGAAGTGCGGGCCGTCATTGACGACGAGTGCCACGTCCGGCAGGCCGCTCGCCTTCAGGCCGGCGGTGACCCCGGCGGCACGAAATCCGGCCGCGGCCGTCACGCTCACGGCGCCACCCCGCAGACCGAAAGCCCTGTCGTTTCAGGCAATCCGAGCATCAGGTTCATGCACTGGACGGCCTGACCGGCAGCACCTTTGCCGAGGTTGTCGATGGCACTGACGACGACCGCTCTGCCCGTTGCCTCATCCGCGGTCACCTGAAGCTGGCAGGCGTTGCTGCCGCTGACCGATGCCGCGTGCGGCCAGGCATCGGAGGCAAGCAGGTGGACGAAAGGCTCGTCGGCGTAAGCCTTTTCGAGCACTGCCCGCAGCTCTTGCTCACCCGTCTGCGGATCCGCGAGCCGGGCTGTGCACGTGGCGAGCAGGCCGCGCGGCAGGGGTGAGAGCACCGGGGTGAACGACAGGCTCGCGATCCCGAGCGCCTGCGCCATCTCATAACGGTGCTGGTGACCGCCGACCTTGTACGCCCACAGGTCGCCCATCACCTGGCTGCCCATGAGGTGCTCCTTGGCGGCGCGGCCGGCACCTGAGGTGCCGCTGGCCGCGACGACGACGACGTCGTCGGGCTCGACCAGCCCCGCGGCGATGAGGGGTGCCAGCGCCAGGATGGTCGCGGTGGGATAGCAGCCGGGTGCTGCCACTCGCGTCGCCGAGCGGATCTGCTCGCGGGCGCCGGGCAACTCGGGCAGGCCATACGGCCAGCTGCCGGCATATTCACCGCCGTATCCAGCGGCCCAGGCGGCGGGATCGGTGAGCCGATGGTCGGCCCCGAGGTCGATGACGCGCGTTGCCGCGGGCAGGCCGGCAGCGGCAGCCGCAGACGCGCCGTGCGGGAGCGCGAGGAAGACGACGTCTGCCTCGAGCGCGACGTCGGCAGCGGCAAACGTGCGCCCGGCCAAGGGAATCAGCTGCGGGTGGACGTCGGTGACCGATCGGCCCGCCGACGAGCCCGCAGCCAGCTGGCCGAGCTCCACCTCCGGGTGACCGAGCAGCAGGCGCAGCAACTCGCCGCCCGCGTATCCACTGGCTCCGGCAACAGCGACGGTGACGCCCACCCGACGCATGTTACACACTGCAGTGCATATCCATGCAGCGCGGTTCCGCCGGCCACTGACGCGCGGCCGGCAGCGACCGGGCGATCAGCGCCGGTTTCGGCGCTGCCGGAACGCGTGGGCGAGGTCACCCTCGTAGAACCCGGCCGGTGGCGTGCCGTCGACCGCAAACCGGTACAGCGCCGTGTTGAACACGCCGCCGACCGCCCCGCTGAACGCGATGATCGCTCCGATCGCCAGCGCGATGAGGACGACGCCGATGACGGGCGCGCCGGCTGCGGCAATCACGCCGCCGAGGACGATGACGGGCAGGCAGGCCAGCACGATCGGCAGCCCGATCAGGGCCTGCCCGGTCAGCTGCTCGCCCCAGCGCGCGCGAAAGAGCTGGCCCGAGCGGCGCACGGCGGTCACCGGACCGACTCCCTCGCACACCAGAACGGGGATGGCGAGCATGGTCGCGAGCGACCAGGCCACACCCGCGATCGCCGCCGCGATGCGGCCCGCCAGCGGCAGCCGCTCCTCCAGGATCCGCAGCACCAGCCCGACCGTCGCCGCCAGCAGCGCCCAGCCGAGCAGCAGCGGCAACCGACCCAAGGTGTCCGACAGCGCCTGGCGCACCGAGATCGGCGTCCCGCGAAGCCGCGCATCGGCGATCGCCACGATGATGGCGTTCGCGAACGTTCCCACCAGCGTGAGGATCACCAGGAGCGGATACAGCGCGACGTAGCGGCCGGCGTTCTGATGCGCCAGCTCATGGGTGCCGGTGACCCCGAAGACGTACCCCGCCGCGATGGCGCCCTCGGCCACGGCGGCCACCAGCGGCAGCGCCAGCGCAGCCGGCTGCTGGCGAATGACCTTCCAGCTCAGCTTGGTCAGCGTCCAGCCGCGCTCCATGCGCCCCATGCGGTTCCCCCCTCGGCGGCGGACGTCCTTCGGCGACGTTCCCCCGCAAGGACGTTCGGCACGTGCCTGCCCTCTCCTTGAGCGATAGGGCACCGTGGATCCATGGCACCAACCACCGCACACATCGTTGACCTGGCTCCAGACGACCCGCGACTGGGCGAGATGCTCGAGGTATTACGCCACCTACGCACCGACCTGACCTTGCCGCAACTGCGCGAGATCTACGCCGAAGGGTTCGATCAGGGACTGCGCTTCACAGCGGTGGACCACGAGGGCCGGATCGTCGCGGTCGCTGGCTGGCGACTCGTCGCCTGCACCACGGTGGGACGACGGCTGTACATCGACGACCTCGTCACCGACCCGCAGGTGCGCTCCGCGGGCCACGGCAAGCTGCTGCTCGCCGAACTCGAACGCCGCGCTCGGGAAGCCGGCTGCCGGGTCCTCGACCTCGACTCCGGGGTCCATCGCGGCGCCGCCCACCGCTTCTACTTCCGCGAGCGGATGACGATCACCGCGTACCACTTCACGCTGCCGCTCTGAGCGAGGCCCGCGGTTACGCGCGCTGCCGGGCTCCCGTGAGCTCGGCCGCCCGGGCGACCGCCGCGTCCCGCAGCGCGTTCACCTCATCCGCGGTGAGCGTGCGCCCTGCTCGCCACCGCATCCGGTAAGCAAGCGAACGCTGCCCTTCGGATGTGGTGAAGTCGTCGAACAGCCGCAACCCTTCGAGGTCAGCGCCCGCGCCGGCGCGCAGTGCCGCCTGTACCTCAGCAGCGCTCACGCTGGCCGGCACCAGCAGCGCCACGTCGCGATCGGCTGCCGGATAGGGCGAGAGCGGAGGCAATACCGGCGGCGGCAACGCCGCGGAGATGAGCGCGCCGAGGTCGATCTCCAGCGCGCAGGCGCGGGGCGGCAGCTCGGCGTCGGTGACCACGCGCGGATGCAGCTCTCCCGCGTGACCGACGATCCGGGTCCCATCCTCCGTCGTCACCGACAGCTCCGCACACCGTCCGGGGTGCCACGGCGCGTGGCCCGCGGCCGAGACCTGCAACTCGACACCGGCGGCGGCGGCGATGACGTGTGCCAGCGCGACGGCGTCCGCCCAGTCAGCGGGACGTGCCGGCTGGAGCGGACCCGTGCTGACGCGCTGGCCCGTGAGCACCGCTCCGATATAGGTCGGCTGCTCTGGAAGCAGAGCATCGAGCGCGACCAACTCCTCAGGCGTCGGGCGCCGGTCGACCGGAGGAACGACAATCGAGTCCGGATGCTCCGTCGCCAAGAACACCGTGCCGATCTCGAAAAGCGCGACATCCGGATTGCCGCGGTTGGCATTGCGGGCGGCAGCGCCGAGCAAGCCGGGAAGCAGCGTCGTACGCAAGTACGCCTCGTCGTCCGACAGCGGGTTGGCGACGCGCACGCTCGCCCGGCGTGGGTCGCCGGCGTCCAGGCCCAGCCGATCGGCGACGTCTCCCGCTACGAACGGCAGCAGCAGCACCTCTCCGAAGCCGGCGTCGGCAATCGCGGCCGTGATGCGGCGCCGGGTGCGCTGACCGGCGGTGAGCCCTCGGCCGGCGGGAGCCCGCGGCAGCGTGACCGGAATCGTGCGGTATCCCTCGAGCCGGAGCACTTCCTCGACGAGGTCCGCAGCGCGGGTCAGATCGGGGCGCCACGGCGGTGGCTGCACGATGAGCGGGTCGCCGGCCGTGACGCTGCAGCCGACCTGCTCGAGCCGCAGCGTGATCGTCTCCACCGGATACACCCGGCCCCCGAGCCGCTCGCACTCGCCGGCCGGCAGCTCGACGACAGGGAGCTGCAGCGGCGTCCCCACCTCGGTGAGCTGGACCGACTCCGCGGCCGCGTCGCCGAGCAGCATGCGCGCTGCCAGCTCGGCTCCGTAGCGGGCGAGCTCGGGGTCGACCCCGCGCTCGAAGCGGCGGGAGGCTTCGGACGCGAGCCCGTGGCGGCGGGAGGTTCGCGTCGTCACCATCGCATCGAAATGCGCTGACTCCAGCGCCACTTCGGTGGTGCTGTCGGAGATCTCGGTACGCGCCCCGCCCATCACACCCGCGAGCGCCACCGGGCCGAGGTCGTCAGCGATGACGAGATCCTCGGGGCTGAGCGCGCGATCGACACCGTCGAGCGTCTCGAGCCGCTCCCCGGGCTTCGCCCGCCGGACCACGACGGTGCCCTCGAGCTTGTCAGCATCGAACGCGTGCAGCGGCTGGCCCACACCGAGCAGCACGAGGTTGGTGACGTCGACGATGCGCGAGATGGGACGCATGCCGGCGGCGATGAGCCGGGCCTGATCGGCGAGCGGCGACGCTGCCGACTTGACCAGCGACTCGCCGTGCATCCGGCGTAAAACGTAATGGCTGCAGTCGGAAAGGTCCTCGATCCGCACCTCGGCCGCGGGACCGAGGGGCTCGGGCAGCGGCACGTCTGCCGGATCACGGAATTCCAGCCCGAAAGCGGTCGCGAGTTCGCGGGCAATCCCCCGGTGCGACAAGGCATATCCGCGGTCGGTGGTCACCTCGATGTCGAGCACCGCATCGGGCCAGCCGATCAGTCCCGCGACATCCGCACCGAGCGGCGTGTCCGGCGGCAGCACCATGATGCCGCGGTGGTCATCACCGAGGCCGAGCTCGCGCGCCGAGCAGATCATCCCGTCGGAGGTCCGGCCATACGTCTCACGGGCGCCGATCGTGAAGTTGCCCGGCAGCACGGCACCCGGCAGTGCCACGGGCACGAGGTCACCGACGACGAAGTTCGTTGCGCCGCACACGATTCCGCGCAGCGCGCTGTCGTCGCTGACTCGAACTTCCACGAAACGGATGGGCTTCTTGAATTCGGTGAGCTCCTCGATGGTGACGGCCTCGCCGACGACGACACCATCGATCGCGGCCTCGCCGATGCCCAGCTGCTCGACGCTTTCGACCTTCAGGCCGGCATCGGTGAGCGCGTCGGCGCAGGCATGGGGGTCCGGCAGGCCGGGCACCAGCTCGCGGAGCCATGAATGGACGACGCGCATTACAGGACCCTCCCGCCGGCGAAGGGAGCACCAAAGCGCACGTCGCCATCCAGCAGCACGCGCATGTCCGACAGCCCGTGCAACGCCATGACCGTGCGCTCGAGGCCCATCCCGAAGGCGAATCCGGTGTAGCGCTGCGGGTCGATGCCCGACGCGGTCAACACAGCGGGATCGACCATCCCGCAGCCACCCCACTCCAGCCACCCCTCGCCGCCGCAGATCCGGCAGTCGGGATCGGCGGGCTCGCCACCGCAGCCGAAGCACTGCAGATCGATCTCGGCGGACGGTTCGGTGAACGGGAAGAAGTGCGGTCGCAGCCGGGTACGCAGCGGTGCCCTGTCCGCGTGCAGGTTCTCGCCTCCGAACATGGCGGCCGCGAATGCGTCGAGCGTGCCGCGCAAGTCGGCCATCGTCAGGCCGTCGTCGACCGCGAGGCCCTCCAGCTGCGTGAAGACCGGCAGGTGCGTCGCGTCGATGGTGTCGGCGCGGAAGACCCGCCCAGGGCAGACGACGTAGAGCGGAAGGTCGCGCTCGAGCATGGCGCGCACCTGCACCGGTGAGGTCTGGGTGCGCAGCACGACCTGCGACGAGGTCGGCTCCAGGTACAAGGTGTCCTGCAGTTCGCGGGACGGGTGGTCGGGCGGGGTGTTGAGCGCGTCGAAGTTGAACCACCCGTGCTCGGCTTCGGGGCCCTCGGCGACCTCGTATCCCATCGCCGTGAAGACGTCGACGACCCGGTCGACCACCAGCGAGAGCGGGTGGCGGTTGCCGATCGGTGCGCGCGCTGCCGGCACGGTGACGTCGACGGCTTCCTCGACCAGGACGCGGGCGTCGCGTTCGGCGTTGAGCTCGGCGGAGCGGCGCTCGAACGCCTCGTTGATGGCGGCGGTGAGGGCGTTCAGCCGCTTGCCGGGCTCAGCGCGCTCCGGCCCGGGAAGCGAGCCGAGCGACCGGCGAGCCAGGCTGAGCGGCGCACCCCGGCCACCGACGTGAGCCGTGCGGACCTCGGCGAGTGCATCGAGGTCGGCTGCAGCGTCGATGGCAGCCACGGCTTCGTCGCGTATCGCGTCAAGGGCGGGCTGGGAAAGATCCTGCGGCGTTTCGCCGGAGGGTGACATGGATGATCCTCAAGATCTTCAGACGAGTCGGATGGGAGCGGCAGCTTGGCGGCCTGCCGGCTCCCTCAGGCGAACGTGGGGGTACCGGCAGGCAAGCTAAATCGAAACTCCGCTCCCCCGGCCTCGCTGCGGCCGGCCGCGATGGTGCCACCGTGCGCTTCCACAATGCCTTTCGCGATGAACAGACCGAGCCCGGTGCCGCCGCGCCTGGCGCCACCGCGCCAGAACTTGGTGAACACGCGCGCCACCGTCTCCTCCGGAATCCCGTCGCCCTCATCGCTCACCGTGATCACGGCGCCGGACTCAGCCGCCGCAGCCTCGGATGGCTCCACCGATTCTGCCGCAATCGGCTCCACCCGGACGGTGACCGTGCCGGCACCGTGGCGCAAGGCGTTTTCCACCAGGTTGTGCAACACCTGATCAAGCTTGTCGGGATCCACCCACATTTCCGGAAGGGGCTCGGTCGCGAACACCCGGAAGCGCTCCTCTTCCTCGCCCGCGGCGACCGAACCGGCGATCACCCGGCGTACCGCCTCCGGGACGTCGACCACCTGGCGGCGCAGCTCCAGCCGTCCCGCGTCGATACGCGAGACATCCAGCAGCTCGGACAGCAGCCGGGTGACCCGGTCGGCGTCGGCGTTCACCGTCGCGAGCATCAGCAGCTTCTGCTCGTCGGTGAAGCGATCCCACTTGGCGAGCAGCGTGGCGGTGAAGCCTTTGACACTGGTGAGCGGCGAGCGCAGCTCATGGGCGACGGTGCTGACCAGATCGGCGCGGCTGCGGTCCAGACGCTCCCGCGACTCGGTGCCGCGCAGGCTGATGACGACTCGCTGGACGATGCCGGCTTCGCGCACGTAGCGGGCGGTCGCGAGCAGCTCGCACTCACCGTCGCTGGCCTGCAGCAGCAGCCGCCGCTCGGGCTGGCGGCGCACGCCGGGCAGCCCCAGCAGCGGGGTGGAGCACTCCCACCAGTCGTTGCCCCGCTCGTCGAGCAGGGTGACCAGGTCCGGAAGACGCTGGCCCTGCACGTCCGGCAGCTGGCCCTTCACCTGCAGCAGCCGCAGCGCAGCCGCGTTCGCCAGCAGCACGGTGCCGTCGGCAGCGAGGACGAGGAGCCCGTCGGGGATCTCGTCGCAGAAGGAGACGCCGGCGTCGAACGGGACGCTCATCCGCGAACCTCCTCCGCGCTGCACTCCCCTCCGTCAGCAACCATTTCTTATCGTGCCGCACGAGCGGACTCGTAAATGCACACGGCCGCTGCTGCCGCGAGGTTCAACGATTCCGCTCGACCGTACACCGGCACCTTCAGCGAAATATCCGCCAAACCCTGCTGCAACCCGGACAATCCACGGGATTCGTTACCGAAAACCCACGCGTGGTCGCCGGCGAGCACCTTCCGCGCCTCCTCCTGGTGGAGGTCCACCGCGGCGTGCGCGTCGGCAGCGATGATGGTGCAGCCCGCTTCCCGCAGGGCGCAGGCCGTCTGATCCCAGCTCACCGCGTCGACGATGGGAAGGTGCAGCAGGCTCCCCGCCGACGCGCGCACGCATTTGCCTGACCACGGATCGACGCTGTCTCCCGCGAAGACGACGCAGTCGGCACCGGCCGCGTCCGCGGTGCGCACGATCGTGCCGGCGTTGCCCGGATCCCGCGCCTCGACGAGCACGACGACGATCCGGTGGCCCGCCCGCGCGGGTGGCGCTGCGAGCGCCTGTGCCAGCCCGACCTGCGGGAGGCCGACAACGGCGACGAGACCCTGCGGCGTGACGGTCTCGGACAGGGCCGCAGCAGCCTCGTCCGACACCAGGTGAACCGGGGTCGCGGCAGGCAGCCCACGCAGCAGGGCGGCCTGACGCTCGGACGCAGCCGCGCTCGCAAAGACCTCGCGCACGACGCCGAGCGCGATGGCCGCGCTCACCGCGGACGGGCCTTCGAGCAGCACCAGACCACGTTCGCGACGCCCACTGCGGCGCAGCAACTTGCGGGCCGCCGCCACCCTGCCGCTGCGGACGCCCAGGGCGGCCTGGCTCAGTGCCGCGCCCCTCAGGCGGCCGGGGCGGCCTGACCGCGGTCGGCCGGCAGCGCCTCGCGGGCCACGGCGACCAGCGCCCGGAACGCGTCGGGATCGGTGACCGCGAGGTCAGCGAGCACCTTGCGGTCGACCTCGACCTCGGCGGCCTTGAGGCCCTGGATGAACCGGTTGTACGTCATGCCCTCGGCACGCGCGGCGGCATTGATCCGGGTGATCCACAGCTGGCGGAAATCGCCCTTCTTCGCCCGCCGGTCGCGGTAGGAGTAGGTGAGCGAGTGGAGCATCTGCTCTTTCGCCTTGCGATAGAGCCGGGAACGCTGGCCGCGGTAGCCGCTGGCCTGCTCAAGTACTTCGCGACGCTTCTTCTGGGCGTTGACCGCCCGCTTCACGCGTGCCATTTGAAGCTAACTCCTCATCAGTGGTCCAGGACGCTCGCGGGCGTCCTGACGGAAAAGCGGTAGGGACGGTCAGCGACCGAGCAGCTTCTTGACCCTCGCGGTGTCCGCGGAGGACAGGGTCACCTCGTTGTAGAGCCGACGGGTGCGGCTGCTCGACTTGTGCTCGAGCAGGTGGTTGCGGTTGGCACGGCGCCGCATGATCTTGCCGCTACCGGTGATCCGGAAGCGCTTGCTCGAGCCGCTGTGCGGCTTCATCTTGGGCATGGAAAGCTGACCTCTGCTTCTCTTGTGTCGAGCCCTAACCGGCTACGGGGGTCGGAGCGGGCTCAGCCGGCGCGGCGACGCGCTGCTGTGGCCGCTTGTGCGGGGCGACGACCATCGTCATGTTGCGCCCGTCCTGCTTGGGCGCGGCTTCGACGAAGCCCAGCTCCTCGATGTCGGCAGCCAGCTTTTGCAGCAGCCGGAAGCCGAGCTCGGGGCGAGACTGCTCGCGTCCGCGGAACATGATCGTGATCTTCACCTTGTCGCCGGCCTTCAGAAAGCGCACGACGTGACCCTTCTTGGTCTCGTAGTCGTGCGGATCGATCTTCGGCCGAAGCTTCATCTCTTTGATGACGGTCTGGACCTGGTTGCGTCTGGCCTCGCGACGCTTCTGGTCGTTTTCGTACTTGAACTTGCCGTAGTCCATGAGCTTGCATACCGGCGGCCGCTGGTTGGGCGCGATCTCGACGAGGTCGAGGTCTGCCTCCTCCGCTAGCCGTAGCGCTTCGTTGATGGAAACGATGCCGACTTGCTCTCCGGCGGCTCCGAGCAAGCGGACCTCAGGCACGCGGATGCGGTCGTTGATACGGGGCTCGACGCTGATGGGCTCTCCTTCGGGTGGCAACAGTGGCGACCTACTGGCATCCCAGCGCCTAGCGGTGGCCACAAATTCCGGACATCTTTCGTCCGGACTGCCGACCCGAACCCGGCCACAACCGCTGCAAACGGCGTGAACGGGTGGGAGGCGGACCTCCGCTTGGCCCCAGCGCCGGCGAACCGGCGCACAGGTGGTCGCCGCCAGGATACCGGGTCAGCCCCGGCGTCGCCAGCGCCTGCGCTTCGGCGCCGCGGCTGGCACGCTCTCGGCGGCCCCCTCGCACCAGAGAATCTGCGAGTGCGGCGCCCCCGGGTCGATGACGACGGCGGCGAGCGCTTCGGTGTGCGCGTAGGCGATGACCTCCTGCGCGGGGCGCGGCACGGGCCTCGCCTCCGGGTTCCAGGCCCGCATCGCGTCGAGGCCGGTGAACGCCGGGAGGGCGCGCTCGCCGTCAGCAGACTCCAGCAGCGCGAGGGCCATCTCACCCTCGCTCGCGTGCTCCTCGCCGGGGAGCGCGACGACGCCGACCAGAAGCCGGGCGCTGTCGAGCGCCGCGAGGATGCGGGCCGGATCTCCGGAGGCCAGAGCCTCGACCACGATCGGGTCGGCCTGCCCCAGATCCGGGGCTTCGCTCACTCGACGATCTTGGAAATGGGCAGCTCGAGGATGTCGCGGGCGCCGGCGGCCTTGAGCTTGGGCAACAGGGTGTTGACGCCGCGCTTGGGGACCACCGTCTCGACGGCAGCGTGGTCGCTCTGGGCCAGTGAGGTGACGGTCGGTGAGGTCATCGACGGCAACTGATCCAGCACGGCGGCGAGGTCACGGGAGGCGACGTTCAGCTTCAGCAGCACCTGCCCGCGCGCCCGGATCGCGCCCTGCAGCAGCAGCGCGATCTCTTCCATGGCGGTGCGGCGCTCGGGGTCGGCGTACGACTCGGGGTTGGCGACCAGCTCGGTCCGGCTCGTCAGCAACGTTTCGATGATCTTCAGCCCGTGCTTGCGCAGGCTCGAGCCGGTCTCGGTCACGTCGACGATCGCGTCGACGATGTCGGGCACTTTGGCCTCGGTGGCCCCGTACGAAGGGACGATCCGCGCCTTCACCCCGACCTTCTCGAAAAAGCGTCGGGTCAGCTCGGGGTACTCGGTGGAGACGCGCACCCCGTCCGGAAGCTGATCGCCGCTGTCGACCGGCATCGAGTTGGGCACGGCCAGGATGATCCGCACCGGGTTGGAGGTCGCCTTGCTGTACTCCAGCTCGGTGACGGTCGCGACGTCCGAGGCCGTCTCGGCCACCCAGTCACGCCCGGTGATCCCCAGGTCGAACAGGCCCTGCTCGACGTACTGCGGGATCTCCTGGGGCCGCAGGAAGCGCACCCGGTCGATCCGGGGATCGTCGACGCTGGCGTGGTAATCGCGGTCGGATCCACGCTGCACGGCGAGATCCGCCGCCGCGAACAACTCGAGAGTGGCCTTTTCCAGGGAGCCCTTGGGCAGGACGAGCGAAAGCACGCCTCCAGTGTGCCTGGTGATCAGCCGACCGAGCGTGCTGCGCGAAGGTCGCGGATCAGCAGCGCGGCCTCGAGCGCCGCGACGGTGGCCTCACGGCCCTTGTCCTCGGGTGCGCCGGGCAGCCCGGACCGGTCCAGGGCCTGCTGCTCGGTGTCACAGGTGAGGACGCCGAAGCCGACCGGCGTTCCGGTGTCGAGCGATACCCGCAGGCAGCCGGCGGTCACCGCGTCACAGACGTACTCGAAGTGCGGGGTCCCGCCGCGCAGCACGAGGCCGAGGCAGACGACGGCGTCGTGGCTGGCGGCGAGCTCCTGGGCGACGACCGGCAGCTCGACCGCACCGGGGACGCGAAGCACGGTCGGGTTGTGGATGCCGCACTCGCGGGCGGTCCGCACGGCACTGTCGAGCAGGGCGCCGGTGATCTCTTCGTGCCAGCGGGTGGCCACGATCGCCAACTCCAGACCGGTCGCCTCGACGGCCGTGACGGGTGCTCCGGTGCCGCTCACGGGGTCACCGTAGCCCCGCCGGGCAGAAGTCGGGCGACGGCGCTCTCGACATACTTGGCGATCACGTCGACCTCCAGGTTGACCTGCTCGCCCACCTGCCGGCGGCCGAGCGTGGTGCGGCGAAGCGTCTCGGGGATGAGGCTGACCGCGAAGCCGGTGTCGTCGACAGCGGTGACCGTGAGGCTGACGCCGTCCACCGTCACCGATCCCTTCTCCACCAGGTAGCGGGTGACACTCGCCGGTGCCGAGATCGTCACGACGTCCCAATGCTCGGCCGGCTGACGGCCCGCGATGGAGCCGACGGCGTCCACGTGGCCTTGCACCATGTGCCCGCCGAGCCGGGTGGCGGCCGTGACGGCGCGCTCGAGGTTGACCGGGTCGCCCGGCCGCAGGCCGCCCAGGCTGGAACGCTGCAGCGACTCGGCCATGACGTCGAAGTGCAGCTGCCTGAACGGCTCGGCGTCGGTCCAGCCGGTGACCGTGAGGCAGACGCCGTTGACGCTGATCGAGTCCCCGAGGCCGACGTCCTCGCCGACGGTCCGGGCGCGGATGGACAGGCGCGCCGCGTCAGGCAGCTGCTCGAGCGCGGCCACCTCGCCGAGCTCCTCGACAATGCCGGTGAACACGGGCGTTCACGCTCCCTTCGGGTAGCTGGTCAGCCGCACGTCCTCGCCGAAGCGGCTGACGTCTTCGAGCACGAGGCGGGGCGCGGCGGTGATGGTCGCGATCGCGTCCGAGCGCAGCGCCGGGTAGCGGCCGCTGCCGAGCAGGACGGGCGAGACGTAGCCGACGACCTTGTCGATCAGGCCGTCGTTCCAGAAGGCGCCGGCCAGCGTCGGGCCACCTTCGAGCAGCACGCTGACGACGCCCCGGGAGTGCAGGTGGGCGAGCGCTTCATCGGGGGCGTCCGCGGTGATGATGGTCTCCGCGGAGTCGTCGCACACCTTCGCCGAGGCTGGGGTGCGCCCGGAGCGGTCGAAGACGACGCGGATCGGCTGCCGGCTCGGCGGCGGTTCGTCCGGGGCCGGCCGGACGGTGAGCAGCGGGTCGTCGGCCACCACCGTGCCGACGCCGACGGCGATCGCGTCGACGCGGGCGCGGAGGCGGTGGCTGTCGCGCCGCGCCGGCTCGCCGGTGATCCAGCGGCTGGTGCCGTCGGCGGCGGCGATCTGCCCGTCGAGGCTGGCGCCGTACTTCCAGATCACGAACGGCCGGCCGCTGCGGACGGAGTGCAGCCAGGCCTCGTTGCCCCGCGCGGCCTCGTTGCGGAGCAGGCCGGCTTTGACGTCGACGCCCGCCGCGCGCAGCATCCCGGCACCGCCGGCGGCGACCGGATGCGGGTCGTCCACGGCGTAGACGACGCGGCGCACTCCGGCGTCGAGCAGCGCGGTGGTGCAGGCCCCGGTGCGACCGGTGTGGGAGCACGGCTCCAGCGTGACGACGGCGGTGCCGCCGCGCGCCCGCTCGCCGGCTTCGCGCAGCGCCACAACCTCGGCGTGCGGGCCGCCGGCGACCTCGTGCCAGCCCTCCCCGGCGACCGCGCCGGCGGCATCGAGGACGACACAGCCCACCACGGGGTTCGGGCTCGTGGTGCCGAGTCCGCGGCCCGCCAGGTCGACCGCACGGCGCATGGCCGCGGTCTCTTCAGGGCTGGCGGCGCTCATCTCCTGGTCACTTTCCGGGTGCGGCGGCTTCGGCGGCCGCCCTGATCCGCCGGGCAGCCGCTGCCGGGTCGTCGGCGCCGAAGACCGCCGAGCCGGCGACGAGCACGTTGGCGCCGGCCTCGACGCACTGGACCGCGGTGTCCTCCGTGACTCCCCCGTCGACCTGGATCCACAGCTCGAGATCGCGATCTTTGGCCAGGCGACGGACCGTTGCGATCGTCGCGAGCACGTGGGGAAGGAACGGCTGGCCGCCGAAGCCGGGCTCGATCGTCATGATCAGCGCCATGTCGAACTCGCGGAACAGCTCGGCGTAAGGCTCGACGGCGGTGCCCGGGTTGAACGCGATGCCGGCCCGGGCTCCCGCCTTGTGCAGGTCGCGGGCGGTGCGCAGCGGCGCCCGGACGGCTTCCGCGTGGATGGTGACGTTCTTGGCCCCGGCCTCGGCGAACATCGGCGCCCACCGCTCCGGGTTTTCGATCATCAGGTGGCAGTCCAGCGGCACCCGGGTGTGGCCGGCCATCGCCTCGACCGTCGCCGGGCTGTAGGCCAGGTTCGGCACGAAGTGGTAGTCCATGACGTCGATGTGCAGCCAGTCGATCACGTCTTCGACGCCCGTGACGGCCGGGCCGAGGCGGAGCGGGTCGGCGGCGAGCAGGCTCGGGTAGACCTGGATCCCGCCCGGGAATCCTGGCTCATCAGCTGTCGGGGACACGCATCGAAGGCTAGCCGTCAACCCCGAGCTCGATCGTCGCGTAAGCCCCAGGACACGCCCTGACGTGCGGAGGGATTAATCGCCGCTAGATGGGGTGCGACGCAGCAGCGCCAGGAACATGGCATCGGTGCCGTGGCGGTGCGGCCAGAGCTGGACGGTCGGGCCGGGACCGAGCTCGGGCAGGCCCGGCAGCAGGGCGCGGGCGTCGATCAGTTCGACCGCCACGGGCGGGTCGCGCAGCACGGCGTCCAGCACGCCGATGGTTTCGCGGGGGTGCGGAGAGCAGGTCGCGTAGCCGAGCACCCCGGCGGGGCGCAGCAGCCCCAGCGCGCCGCGCAGCAGCTCCTCCTGCAGCTGCGCCAACGGCTCGATGTCGCCGGCGGTTCGCCGCCAGCGTGCCTCGGGACGGCGGCGCAGCGCGCCCAAGCCGGAGCAGGGCGCGTCGAGCAGCACGCGGTCGGCGGAAGCGGGACGGAACGGCGGGACCCGGCCGTCGCCCACCGCCACCCTGACGCCGGAGCGGGCGACCAGGTGGGCGCGCGTTGCATGCAGTTCCAGCCCGGTGACGTCCATGCCGACGGCAGCGAGCAGCGCGGCTTTCCCGCCCGGCCCGGCGGCGAGATCGATGGTGACGGGTCCGGGGGCATCGGCGGCGGCCAACGCGAGGGCGACCAGCTGGCTGCCCTCGTCCTGCACCGCGGCCCGGCCGTCGCGCACCACGGCCAGCTCGCCAGGATCCCCGCCGGGAAGGTAAACCGCGCGGGGCGACCAGCGGCCGGGTTCGCTTTCGGGTCCGGCCGCGGCAAGCAGTTCGGCCTGACTGATCCGGCGCGCGACAAGGTGCACGTGAGGACGCGCGTCGTCGGCGGCGAGCGCGGCGGCGAGTTCGTCCTCGCTCGCGTCACCGAGGGCCTCGGCGAACGCGTCGACGATCCAGCGCGGATGGGAGTGCACGACCGCGAGGTGGCCGCGGGGATCGGACGCCAACGGCGGCGCGGGCGGTGCCGGGTCGTCGGCCACCCGGCGCAGCACCGCGTTGGCGAAGCCGGCTGCCCGCGGCGACACCGCGCGGACCAGGTCGACGGTTGTCGAGACGGCAGCCCGCGCCGGCACCCGGGTACGCCACAGCTGGTAGGCCCCGAGCCGCAGCGCGTCGCGCACGGGCGGATCGACCTTGCGCGTGATGAAGCGGTCGAGTGACAGGTCGAGGCTGGCTTGCGCGCGCAGCGCCCCGTAGGTCAGCTCGGTCGCGAACGCCCGGTCTCGGGCCGACATCCGGCGATCGCGCATCAGCTGGGGCAGCAGCAGGTTGGCGTACGCCTCCCGCTCCCGCACGGCGCGCAGGACGTCGAGCGCCAGCCGCCGGGCGGGGTCGTACGCCATGGGCGTCAGGCCAGCCGATCACCGGGTTGAAGGCGTATCCCGCGCGCCCAGGCAGCGGCGGCCATCTGCGGCTTGCCCTCGGCTTGGACGTTCCCGAGCTCGACGGCCACCGTCGCCGTTCCGGCGAGCAGCTTGCCCGACCGCACGGCGAGCTCGCCCGGCGCGATCCCCCATTCGTCGGTCTGGCGCACCGGGCCGACTTTCAGCCGGCGCTCCCGGAAGGTCGTCCACGCTCCGGGGGCCGGGGTCGTTGCGCGCACGAGCCGGTCGACGACGACCGCCGGCTCGCTCCACCGGATGCGGGCGTCGTCCGGGGTGAACTTGGGAGCCAGCGACACCCCCTCGTCGGGCTGGGGCCGGGCCTCCAGGGTGCCGTCCTCGATGCCGTCGAGGGTCGCCACCAGCAGCCGGGCCCCGGATTCGGACAGGCGCAGCAGCAGGTCACCTGAGGTGTCGCCGTCGGCGATGGGCTCGGTCACCATCCCGAAGTACGGGCCGGTGTCCATGCCCTCCTCCAGCCGGAACGTCGTCGCGCCGGTCATGTCGTCGCCCGCCAGCAGCGCGTGCTGGACGGGCGCGGCCCCACGCCAGGCGGGCAGCAGCGAGAAGTGCAGGTTGACCCAGCCGTGCAGCGGAATGTCGAGAGCCGCTTTCGGCAGCAGCGCGCCGTACGCCACGACGGGGCAACAGTCGGGAGCGATTTCCGACAGCCGCTCGAGGAAGTCGGGTTCGCGGGGTCGCTGCGGGGTGAGCACCTCGATCTCGGCCTCCAGCGCGAGTTGCTTGACCGGTGAGACACCGAGATGGCGCCCCCGCCCGGCCGCGGCGTCAGGTCGGGTCAGCACGGCCACCACTTCGTGCCGCTCGCTGTCGAGCAGTGCCCGCAGGCTCGGCAGGGCGGCGGCGGGGGTCCCGGCGAAGAGCAGGCGCATGTCGCTAGATCGCCCGGCCGAACAGCGGGTGCGGGCTCACCTTGACCTCGGGGGCAGGCTCACCGAACCACTCGGCCTCGCGGATGGCAGCCTTCGCCCGCTTCGCCGTCGCCTTGTCGAGCCGGTCGATGAAGATGACGCCGTCGAGGTGATCGGTCTCGTGCTGCAGGGCCCGCGACAGGTAGCCGGTGCCTTCGATCACGACCGGGTCGCCGTACATGTTCTGCCCGGCAGCCACAACCCGCTCGGGACGCTTGAGCTCGAACGACAGTCCGGGCAGCGAGAGGCAGCCTTCCTCGCCGTCCATCAGCTCCTCGCTGAACGGCCCGAGGATCGGGTTGATCAAGTGGCCGAGCTGATCCTCGACGTCGTAGGTGAAGACCCGCAGCGATACACCGATCTGCGGGGCAGCGAGGCCGGAACCGGGTGCCTCACACATGGTGTCGGTGAGGTCTTTGACCAGCCGCCGCAACTCCTTGTCGAAGGTCGTGACCGGCAGCGCACTGGTGCGCAGCACCGGATCACCGAAGAGGCGGATGGGTCGGACGGTCACGCAACGAGCTTACGGAAGCGACCAGCTCAAACGATCTGCACCGGATCCAGCCGAACGCGAACGACGGGCTCCTTTCTGGCGCTGCGCACCCGCGTCACGGACTGCAAAGCCGCGGCGAGCTCCCCGCCCTGCGCGCGCGGCACCCGCACGAGCGTGCGCTCCAGACCGTCGCTGAGGGGCACCGGTCCCAGCAGGTCAGCGTGGACCGGAAGGTCGGCTGCGGCGAGCAGCGTTTCGACGTCGGCGGGCGCCCCTTCGAGCGCCGCCATCCGGCTGGCCGGCGGGAAACCGAGCTCGGCGCGCGCCGCCGCCTCCCGTGCCGCATAACCGATCGGATCCCAGCGCACCAGTGCCTGCACCGGCGCGAGGCCCGCGGAGGCACCGACCAGCACCACCTGACCGCCCTCAGGGGCGGGCAGCGCGAGCGCCGCGGCGTGCATCCACCGGCGCAACGCCTCCTCGGTGGCCCGCAGGTCGGCCCGCCCGAGCAGCGCCCACGCGTCGAGCAGCAGCACCGTCCCGTAACCGGAAGCGGCGACGGGCTCTGCTCCCGGCGTGGCGACGACCAGCGCCGGCTCGGCAGCCACCTGGTCGACCACGTCGGCGCCGCTGGACCGGATGACCGGCACCCCCGGGAATGCCCGGCCGAGCTCTTCCGCGGTGCGGATGTTGCCGACGACGGCAGCCCGCCACCGCCGCGCCCCGCATTCCGGGCAGGCCAGCTCCCTGTGCACACTCGCGCACCACCGGCAGGTCAGCACGTCCGACGAGGTCTCCTGGGCAAGCGGCCCGCTGCAGCGTGGGCAGCGCACCAGATTCCGGCAGTTGTCACAGGCCACCGCCGGGCGGTAGCCCCGGCGCGGCACGCTGACCAGCGCCGGATGACCGGCCTCCAACGCCGACCGCACGGCAGCGAACGCGAGGTCGGGAAGCCGCGCGGCCCGTGCTGCCCCGTCGCGGGCCAGCTGCGCGTCGGAGCCGGCGACCTCGACCCGCGGAGCCGCCGCCCGGACGCCGTCCCGCGATGCCGCGAGCAGGTGGGACCAGCCGGCCTCGGCCAGCGAGACCGCTTCCACGCTGGGCAGCCGACCTCCGATCAGCGCTCCGGCGCCGGCGAGGTGGGCCCGCAAGACGAGGACGTCGCGCACGTTGGCGTAGGGCGCGTGCGGCTCGTCATGCAGGTCGGAGCCGTCGTCCCAGATCGCGACCAGGCCCAGCTCGTGCACCGGGGCGTACGCCGCTCCGCGGGTGCCCACGACGGCCTTGACCTGCCCGCGCGCCAGCCGCAGGAACCGCCGGTAGCGCTCGGTCGGGCCGAGATCCGCGGTCAGCTCGACGAAGCTCTCGCCGCCGATCGCCTCACGTAGCGCTGCCGACACCCGGCCCGCGTCCCTGCCGTCCGGGACGACGATCACCACCCCGCGCCCGGCGGCCAGGGTCGCCTGCGCGGCAGCGGCGATCTCCGCCGGCCATCCGGGGCCCGGCAGCGCCGCCCAGGTCGCCCGGGGCGCCGAACCGGCGGCGAGGTGTTCGAGAAACGCCGGTCCACCGGTGTAGCGCCTCCACGAGGCGGGCTCGGGAACCGGCGGAGCCGACGGCGCATCGGCCGCCGGCTCGCGCTCGACCTTGACCAGCCGCGGTGGGATGCCCAGCCGCAGGACGTCCGACAGGGTGCCGGCCCAGCGGTCGGCGACGGCACGCATCAGCTTCGCGGTCTCGGGGGTGAGGACCGGTTCGCTGCCGAGCACCCGGGACAGCGGCTTGAGCTCACCATCAAACGACGACCGTTCGGTCCGCGCGACGATGATGCCGCCGATCAACCGCCCGGCGAAACCCACCTGCACGCGCACACCCGGTTGGGCACCCGCGTCCAGCTCCGGCGGGACGGCGTAATCGAACAGCCGGTCCAGGTGCGGAACTTCATGATTGACCGCTACGACGGCGACGAGCGCCGGCGCCCCGATCTCCAGGTCAGCCCTTCACAGCCTGGGCGAGCGCGTCAGCGCGGGTGGTGCCTTCCCAGGTGAAGTCGAGCTCCGGCCGGCCGAAGTGCCCGTAGGCGGCGGTCTGCTGGTAGATCGGGCGCAGGAGATCGAGATCACGCACGATGGCGGCCGGACGCAGGTCGAACACCGAGAGGATCGCCTCCTGGATCTGGGCGTCAGGCACCGCCCCGGTGCCGAACGTCTCGACGAACATTCCGACCGGCTGCGCCTTGCCGATGGCGTACGCCACCTGCACCTCGCACCGATCGGCCAGGCCCGAGGCCACGACGTTCTTTGCGACCCAGCGCATCGCGTAAGCGGCCGACCGGTCGACCTTGGACGGGTCCTTGCCGCTGAACGCGCCGCCCCCGTGGCGGGCCATGCCGCCGTAGGTGTCAACGATGATCTTGCGGCCGGTGAGGCCGGCATCGCCCATCGGGCCGCCGATCTCGAACCGGCCGGTGGGATTGACCAGCAGCTTGTAGCCGGCGATGTCGAGGCCGAGGGAGGCGAGCTCCGGCTCGACGACGTACTCGCGGACGTCGGGGGCGAGCAGCGTGTCGAGATCGATGTCGGCCGCGTGCTGCGAGCTCACCACGACGGTGTCGAGACGAACGGGCTTGCCGTCCTCGTAGCCGATGGTCACCTGGGTCTTGCCGTCCGGGCGCAGGTAGCCGACGACGCCTTCCTTGCGGACGGCGGTCAGGCGACGCGCGAGCCGGTGCGCGAGCGCGATCGGCAGCGGCATCAGCTCGGGGGTCTCGTTGCAGGCGAAGCCGAACATCAAGCCCTGGTCGCCGGCGCCCTGCCGGTCGAGATCGTCGACCGACCCGCCGGTACGCGACTCGTAGGCGTCGTCGACACCCTGACGGATGTCGCTGGACTGGGCGCCGATCGAGACGCTCACCCCGCAGGAGCCCCCGTCGAAGCCCTTGGCCGAGGAGTCGTAGCCGATTCCGAGGACGACCTCGCGCACCACGCTGGCGACGTCGACGTAGGTCGTGGTGTCGACCTCGCCGGCAAGGTGGACCTGACCAGTGGTGATCATGGTCTCCACCGCGACCTTGCTAGCCGGGTCGTCCTTGATCATTCGGTCGAGAATGGCATCACTGATCTGGTCAGCGATCTTGTCCGGATGCCCCTCGGTCACGGACTCCGAGGTGAAGAGACGGCTGGCCACAGTACTCCCTGAGCTTGTTGTGCGGTCGACACAGAGTATCCGCCCCCGGGGGCGCCCCGTCAGTCAGCGAAACGCTGCGCCGCTGATGTCAAAGTCGCGCCGCGACGATATCCCACAGCAAATGCGCCAGCAGATCCTTCGACACGTCCGAGATCTGCACCTCGGCGCCGTCGTCGGACAGCACGACGGCGCTGTTGTGATCGACCGCGAAGCCGCGTCCGTCGCCAACCTGGTTGACGACGAGCAGGTCACAGCCCTTACGCCGGATCTTCTCGCGGCCGTTGCGCAGGACATCGTCGGTCTCGGCGGCAAAGCCGACGATCACCGGGTGCCGGCGATCCCGCCCCGATCCCGCCCGCTCAGCCACGAGTCCGGCGAGCACGTCGGGGTTCCGCGTGAGCTTGAGCGGCTCGGGATCGGCGTCGTCGACTTTCTTGATCTTGGTGGACTGCTCCTGCAGCGGGCGGAAGTCGGCGACCGCAGCGGTCATGACGACGGCGTCGCACGAAGCGGCCGCGTCACTCATTGCGTCGCTCACTGCTGCCTGCAACTGCGCGGCCGTCTGCACGCGGACCGTCGTCGCGCCCGCGACATCCGGGAGCTCGACGTTGGCGCTGACCAGGGTCACCGCCGCGCCGCGCATCGCCGCTGCCCGGGCCACCGCATAGCCCTGGCGTCCGGTCGAGCGGTTGCCGAGGAAGCGCACCGGGTCGAGCGGCTCGCGGGTGCCTCCGGCGGAGACGACGACGTGACGGCCCGCGAGGTCGTCCCACCTCGGCCGGCCGCCGGGGTGCGCCGCCCGGTCGAGGGCGGAACGGGCGATCGCGGCGATCTCGAGAGGGTCCGGCAGGCGTCCGGGACCGCTGTCGGCACCGGTCAGCCGGCCGGAGTCGGGCTCGATGACGAGGGCACCGCGCCGGCGCAGCGTCTCGACGTTGGCGCGGGTGGCCGGGTGCTCCCACATCTCGGTGTGCATCGCGGGCGCGAACACCTGCGGGCACGTGGCCGTGAGCAGCGTCGAGGTGAGCAGGTCGTCGGCGCGACCCGCGACCGCCCGGGCCAGCAGGTCAGCCGTGGCCGGGACGACGAGCACCAGGTCGGCGCTGCGGCCCAGCCGCACATGGGGAACCTCGTGCGCGGCGGTCCAGACGTCGGTAGCAACCGGACGGCCGGAGAGGGCGGCCCAGGTGGGCTCCCCCACAAAGCGCAGCGCCGAGTCGGTCGCGACGACGGTGACGCGATGGCCGGATTCGGTCAGCTGGCGCAACACCTCGACCGCCTTGTAGGCGGCGATACCGCCGCTGACGCCGAGCACGACCTCGCGGGGGCGATCACCAGCCGGTGATGACGTGCTCACCCCGGCTTCCAGCGCTACCTGCTCGACGCCCTAGGCGTCAGTCAGCGGCCGGGTCGGCGATGGGCTCTGCGGTGAGCAGGCCGGCGTTGATCTCGCGCATGGCGATGGAGAGCGGCTTCTCCTGCGGCGTGGTCTCGACCATCGGCCCGACGTACTCGAGCAGGCCCTCACCGAGCTGGCTGTAGTAGGCGTTGATCTGCCGGGCCCGCTTCGACGCGTAAATCACGAGCCCGTACTTCGACGACGTGATCGCCAGCAGCTCGTCGATCGGCGGGTTGGTGATGCCAAGCGGTGCGGCAGGGGTGCTACCCACGTGGGGGTACCTCCAGAAAACGGGAAAACGCGACTACGCCACCATGTAATTTACCAGCTCGTCCGCCGCCGACTCGACGTCGTCGTTGATGAGCTGATGGTCGAATTCGCGGAAGGCGGCGAGCTCGTCTCGCGCGACGGCGAGACGCTCGGCGACCTTCTCCTCGGATTCGGTGGCCCGGCCCGTCAGCCGCCTGACCAGCTCTTCCCAGCTGGGAGGAGCCAGAAAGACGAGGTGCGCCTCCGGCATGGAGGCCCGCACCTGCCGCGCCCCCTGCAGATCGATCTCCAGGAGTGCGGGCCGACCGGCGGCAAGGGTTTCGAGCACCGCGGCACGGGGGGTGCCGTACCGGTGACCTCCGTAGGTCGCGTATTCGAGCAGCTCATCCGCATCGACGAGGTCGGAGAACCGCTGCTCGTCGACGAAGTGATAGTGCTCCCCATCGACCTCACCCGGGCGGGGCGCCCGGGTGGTGACGCTGACCGACACCCAGACCTCCGGGTGGCGACGGCGCACCGCCGCCACCACGCTGCCCTTACCAACCCCGGAAGGCCCGGAGAGCACCGTCAAACGGCGCACGCCGCCGGTGAGAAGCGGGGCTTCAGCTAGCGGTGTTGAACTCGGCGACGAGGGCCGCGCGCTGCTTCGCGCCGAGGCCCCGCACCCGCCGGGTCGGGCTGATGTCGAGCCGCTCCATGATCTTCGTGGCGCGGACCTTGCCGACGCCCGGCAGCGCCTCGAGGACAGCGGACACCTTCATCTTCCCGATGACCTCGCTGCCGTCAGCCTTTGCCAGCACCGACTCGAGCGTCTCGTCCGACCTCTTGAGTTGCTCCTTCACCTCCGCACGCGCCTTGCGGGCCTGCGCGGCCTTTTCGAGCGCAGCTGAGCGCTGTTCTGGTGTCAACGGCGGCAAGGCCACGGCGACGTTCGCCTCCTCATGAGGAACGAGCTACAAAATCAACTGATCCAGCAGCGGCAACGTACTGAAACCGCAGGCCCGGGTCCACTCTCGGAAGCGGCGCGCCGCGCGCGGACGCGGCTTTACCCCGCCGTGACAGTCCTTTCGCGCCCTCCCGACCGCCCGCGTTCCGCCCGCCCGGATGGCCGTCCGGCGACGACCACGCGCGCCCACCGAACCGGCAAACCTGCACGTCAGCTGGCCAATTCGGCCGCGATGAGGGCCGCCGCAGCACCCGGATCGTCGGCACCGGTGATCGGGCGGCCGATCACCAGGAGATCGGCGCCGGCGGCAATTGCGGCCGCGGGGGTCGACACGCGGGCCTGATCCTGCGCATCGGCCCCGGCAGGCCGCACCCCGGGCGTGATCAATGTGACATTCGGACCGACCTCGGCGCGCACCAGCGCCACCTCACGGGGACTGCAGACGAGCGCTCGCGCGCCGGCGTCGACGGCCATCACGGCCAGCCGGCGAACGGCGTCGAGCGGCTCGGCACCGAATCCGATCAGCTGCAGGTCTGCCGCGCTCAACGACGTCAGGATCGTCACTGCGGCGATCTCCACGTCGGGAGCCGCCTCGACGGCGGCGCGGACCATGGCCGGACCGCCGCTGGCATGGACGGTGAGGAACGTGGGTCGCAGCCCCGCCACGGCCCGGGCGGCACCGGCCACCGTCGCAGGGATGTCGTGCAGCTTGAGGTCGAGGAACAGCCCCATGCCGGAGCCCCCGCGCACCGCGTCGACCACCTCCGGGCCGAAGCGGCTGAACAGCTCGAGGCCGACCTTGACGACCGCGACGTGGGGTGACACCGCGGCCGCCCAGCGGGCCGCCGTGTCGGCATCCGGAGCGTCGAGCGCTACCGCGATCGGCGCCTTACCGGCCCAGCGGTGTGGCTTGGCCGCTGACGGCGTCGATGCGGTTGACGCTCCGCTCATACCAGCTCCCCCATCGGTGCAGTCGCATCCCGGATCGGCGTCCCAGCCGGCCGGTGGGCGGCGGCAATCACCTCGGACACGGCGCGCAGCCCGCGCGCCGAAAGCTCCTCCGCCAGCTCGTCGACGATCCGCATCGGCGCTCCGGGGTCGCCGAACACGGCCGTACCCACGGACACCGCAGACGCTCCGGCGGCCAGGAAAGCGAGCGCATCCTCGCCGGTTCGCACGCCGCCCATCCCCAGAATCGGGACGTGCGGCAGCGCGGCGTGCACCTGGTAGACGCAGCGCAACGCGACCGGGCGGATCGCCGGCCCGGACAGGCCGCCGGTGACGCCGGCGAGGGTCGGCCGCAGCGTGTGCGGGTCGATGACCATGCCGAGCAGGGTGTTGATCAGCGAGAGCCCGTCGGCGCCGGCGGCCACGACCGAGTGGGCGATCTCCACGATGTCGGTCACGTCCGGGGAGAGCTTGGCGAACACCGGCGGTTGCCCCTCGCCGGAGAGCTCCGCCTTGACGGCCCGGATGACGTCCGAGGCGGCCGTGGCCGAACAGGCGAACACCTGCCCCCGGTCGGCGACGTTCGGGCAGCTGATGTTCACCTCGACGAGCGAGATGCCCGGCGCGCCGCGAAGGCGCCTGGCGAGATCGGCGTACTCAGCGACCGACCCGCCGGCGATGCTGACGACCGCGCGCGCCTCGTGCTCGACGAGCCACGGCAGGTCCTTTTCCAGGAACGCGACGATGCCCGGGCCCTGCAGGCCGATCGAGTTCAGCATCCCGCTCGGGGTCTCGGCCATGCGGGGCGTGGCGCGGCCCAGTCGGGGGTCGCGCATCACCGATTTGGTGACGATGGCCCCGAGGTCGGCGACATCGAAGAAGGCGTTCAGTTCGCGGCCGGCCGCGGCGCAGCCCGAGGCGGTGAAGATCGGGTTCGGGAAGTGGACGCCCGCCAGCGTCGTCGACAGGTCGACGGCCGGCTCCTGCTCCGCCTCGACCCCGTCGACCCCGTCGACCCCGTCGACCCCGTCGATGGCATCGGGCGCGGTTCCGGCGCTCGCGCTACGGCTCATATCGGGGCCTCGAAAGTATCCGGAACGGGAGACGGGGACGGCGCGGACGATGGGGGCGCCACCGGCGGCGGCTTGCCGATCAGGTCGAACTGCACGGCGTCACCCGGGAAGACGGGGCCTTCGGTGCAGGCCCGGACCATGCGGATGCCGGCACCCGCCGGCGCGCCGCGTGGCTTGACCGGCAACACGCACGTCATGCACACCCCGATACCGCACGCCATCGCTTCTTCGACGGCGATGTAGGAGGGGATCCCGGCCGCCTTGGCGAGCCCAGCGACCGCGGCGAGCATCGCCATCGGGCCGCACGCGTAGACCACGTCGATGTGCGCCAGCAACGGGTCGAAAGCGCCGGTCACGCGACCGGTGACGCCGACCGAGCCGTCCTCGGTGGCGAACGAGGCGCGGTCGCTGATCCGCCGGGCCTCCGGAACGCCGTAGAGCTTGTCGGCGGTCGCGGCGCCGAGCGCCATCGTGATGTCGCAGCCTCGGTCGCGCAGCGCCCCCGCGAGGGCGAACAGCGGCGCGGCCCCGTAGCCCCCGCCGACGAGCAGCGCCCGCGGCCCCTCCCCGCGCTCGGCAGCCCTGGGAAGCGGAAACGGGCGCCCCAGCGGGCCGACGATGTCGACCCGGTCACCGGCGACGCGCTGGGTCAGCCACCGGGTGCCTGGCCCCACCGGCGCCACGACGACCTCGACGGTGCCGGCCGGGCCGATCCGGGCGATGGAGAACGCCCGCCGCAGCAGCAATCCGGAGGCAGGACCGCCCACGGCGAAAGCCACGAACTGGCCGGGACGGGCGGCGTCGACGATCGGCGGAGCGTGTACCGCGATCCGGGTGTAGGCGCCGTCGCGCACCACACGCAGCACCTGCGCCTGCCGCAATTGCACGGGACCCGGCCCTTGCGCCGGCGGCTGGGCGGGCACGGGTTCAGCCGCCATGAGTGCTGCGCCCTCCGTTCGCGCGGAGCGCAGCGAGCTGGGCGTGCCATTCCTGCAGCGGCCGCACGGTCTGATCGCCGCGCAGCAGCGACTCGATGCCTTGAACGGCAGCCGCAGCGCCGGGCACGGTCGTGACACAAGGCGTGTTACTCGTGACGCAGGCGCTGCGGATCTCGTAGCCGTCGACCCGGGGGCCGTTGCCGAACGGGGTGTTGATCACGAGGTTGATCTCGCCGTCGAGGATGCGCGCCACGGCATCGCCCGCCAGCCCCTCGGAATGCTTCGGCACGACCGTGGCATGAACCCCGTTGCGCCGCAGCACGTGCGCGGTCCCCTCGGTGGCGAGGACCTCAAAACCCAGGTCCACCAGACGTTTCACCGGAAAGATCATGGCCCGCTTGTCGCGGTTGGCCAGGCTGACGAAGACCCGGCCCTTCGTCGGCAACGGGCCGTAGGCGGCGTTCTGGCTCTTGGCGTACGCGACCCCGAAGCCGGCGTCGATCCCCATCACTTCGCCGGTCGACTTCATCTCCGGGCCGAGCACGGTGTCGACCCCGGTGAAGCGGTTGAACGGCAGCACCGCTTCCTTGACGGCGATGTGGCTGTCGAGTGGCATGTCGGCGCCGTCTCCCCCAGCCGGGAGCAGCCCCTCGGCCCGCAACCGGGCGATGGAGGCACCGAGCATGACCCGCGAGGCCGCCTTGGCCACCTGCACACCGGTCGCCTTGGCGACGAACGGAACGGTGCGTGAGGCCCGCGGGTTCGCCTCCAGCACGTACAGCACGTCGGCCTGCACGGCGTACTGCACGTTGACCAACCCTTGCACCCCGATGCCCCGGGCGATGGCCTCGGTCGCCTGGCGGATGCGGATGAGATCGGCCTTGCCGAGCGTGATCGGCGGCAGCGCGCACGCGGAGTCGCCGGAGTGGATTCCGGCTTCCTCGATGTGCTCCATCACACCGGCGAGGTAGAGCTCCGTGCCGTCGAAGATGGCGTCGACATCCACCTCGACGGCGTCGTCGAGGAAGCGGTCGACCAGGATCGGATGCTCCGGGCTGGCCTCGGTCGCGCGGCTGACGTACGCCTGCAAAGACGTTTCGTCGTAGACGATTTCCATCCCTCGCCCGCCGAGCACGTAGCTCGGCCGCACGAGCACCGGGTAGCCGATCTCGGCGGCGACCTCGCGCGCCTCTTCGTAGGAGAAGGCGGTGCCGAACCGCGGCGCCATCAGCCCGGCCGCCTCGAGCACCTTGCCGAACTCGCGACGGTCCTCGGCGAGGTGGATGGCCGCCGGGGAGGTGCCGACGATCGGCACTCCGGCACGTTCGAGTGCGGCAGCGAGCCCGAGTGGGGTCTGGCCGCCGAGCTGGACGACGACGCCCGCGACCGGTCCGGCTTCGGTCTCGGCAGCGACGATCTCGAGCACGTCCTCGACCGTGAGCGGCTCGAAGTAAAGCCGGTCGCTGGTGTCGTAGTCGGTGGAGACGGTCTCGGGGTTGCAGTTGACCATGACCGTCTCGTAGCCGGCGTCGGACAGCGCGAAAGCGGCGTGACAGCAGGCGTAATCGAACTCGATGCCCTGCCCGATCCGGTTGGGCCCGCTGCCGAGCACGATCACGGCCTCGCGCTCGCGCGACGCGACCTCGCTCTCCTCGTCGTACGAGCTGTAGTGATACGGCGTGTGCGCCATGAACTCGGCGGCACACGTGTCGACCGTCTTGTAAACCGGCCGGATCCCGGCGGCGTGGCGACGTTCGCGGACCGCGGTCTCGGAACTGCCGGTGACGGCAGCGATTTGCCGGTCGGAAAAGCCGGCCCGCTTGGCGCTGCGCATCGCCTCTTCGTCGTGCGGCGCGTTGGCTAGTTCGGCGCGGATCTCCTGCAGGAACAGGACCTGGTCGACGAACCACGGGTCGATGCCGCTGGCGGCGTAGACGTCGTCGACCGACGCGCCCTCGCGCAGCGCCCGCTCGACCGTGTAGATGCGGCCTTCGTGCGGCACCTTCAGCGCCTCGAGCGCCGGCGTGTCCGGATGCGGGAGCTTGTCGTCCGGCACGGTCCAGAAGCCGGCCGCAGCAGTCTCCAACGAACGCAGCGCTTTGTTGAGCGCCTCAGGGAAGTTGCGGCCGATGGCCATCGCCTCGCCGACGCTCTTCATGTGTGTGGTGAGCACCGGATCGGCGCCGGGGAACTTCTCGAAAGCGAACCGCGGCACCTTCACCACGACGTAGTCCAGGCTCGGCTCGAACGCCGCCGGCGTGACGCGGGTGATGTCGTTGGCGATCTCATCGAGCGTGTAACCGAGGGCGAGCTTGGCGCTGATCTTGGCGATCGGGAAGCCGGTGGCCTTGGACGCGAGCGCGCTGCTGCGCGAGACCCGCGGGTTCATCTCGATGACGACGAGCCGGCCGGTGGTGGGCTCGACGGCGAACTGGATGTTGCACCCGCCGGCGTCGACCCCGACCGCGCGCATGATCTCGATGGCAACGTCACGCATCCGCTGGTACTCGCGGTCGGTGAGGGTCATCGCCGGGGCGACGGTGACGCTGTCGCCGGTGTGCACGCCCATCGGGTCGACGTTTTCGATGGAGCAGACGACCACGACGTTGTCGGCGCGGTCGCGCATCAGCTCGAGCTCGAACTCCTTCCAGCCGAGGATGCTCTCCTCGAGCAGGACATGACCCGCGGTCTCGCTGGCCATCCGGCTCGCGTCGAGACCGCCTTGCCCGATACGCCGCAGATCAGCCTCGTCGTAGGCGATGCCGCCGCCCTTGCCGCCGAGCGTGAAGCCGGGCCGCACGACCAGCGGGTAGCCCAAATCCTCAGCAATGGCAAAGCATTCGTCGATGGTGTGGGCGATCGCCGAGCGTGCGCTCTCGGCACCCAGCTCCTCCGGAAGGTTGTCGACGATGCTCTTGAAGAGCTGGCGGTTCTCCCCCGCCCGGATGGCGTCGATGTCGGCGCCGAGCAGCTTCACCCCGAACTCGTCGAGCACTCCCGTGTCGGCGAGCGCCATCGCCGTGTTCAACGCGGTCTGCCCGCCGAGGGTGGCGAGCAGCGCGTCGGGCCGCTCGCGGGCGATGATCTGGCGCACCACTTCGGGGGTGATCGGCTCGACGTAGGTGGCGTCGGCGATCTCCGGGTCGGTCATGATGGTCGCCGGGTTGCTGTTGACGAGGATGACGCGCAGGCCCTCCTGCCGCAGCACGCGGCAGGCCTGGGTGCCCGAGTAGTCGAACTCGCAGGCCTGGCCGATGACGATCGGCCCGGAGCCGATGACCAGCACGCTCTGAACGTCGGTGTGGCGGCTCATCGGGCGCTCTCCATCAGGGCGACGAAGCTGTCGAACAGCCCGTCGGCGTCGTGCGGGCCGGGCGCCGCCTCCGGGTGGTACTGCACCGAGAAGGCCGGACGGTCGAGCAGGCGCAGGCCCTCGACGACCCCGTCATTCAGCGCGACGTGGCTGACTTCTGCGCGCCCGTAAGGGGTTTCGCTGACCCGGTCCATCGGGGCGTCGACGGCGAAGCCATGGTTGTGGCTGGTGACCGCGACCCGGCCGGTCGCGCGGTCCTGCACCGGCTGGTTGATGCCGCGGTGGCCGTAGCCGAGCTTGTAGGTGCCGAAGCCGAGGGCACGGCCGAGCACCTGGTTGCCGAAGCAGATGCCGAACAGCGGGACGCCGGCGTCGAGCACTCCGCAGGCAGCAGCCACGGCGTAGTCGGCGGCGGCCGGGTCACCGGGACCGTTGGAGAAGAAGACGCCGTCCGGGCCCGCGGCGAGCAGCTGCTCCGCCGTTGCCGTCGCGGGGTGCACCGTGACCTCGATACCGCGCAGCGCCATGCGCGCGGGAGTGCGCCACTTGATGCCGAGATCCAACGCGGCCACCCGGAAGCGCGGAGTGCCGTCCGGCGAGACGACGTACGGCTCAGGGGTCGAGACCGCGGGGGCCAGGTCGGCGCCGATCATGCCTTGGCTGGCACGCACGCGGTCGAGCAGGCCGTCCGAGGCCGCAAACGGCGCGATCGCGCACCGCATGGCGCCGCGCTCGCGCAGGTGGCGGGTGAGCGCCCGGGTGTCGATGCCGCTGATCCCGACGACGCCCTGGGCCAGCAGCTCCTCGTCGAGGCTGCGGGTCGCCCGCCACGAGCTCGGCCGGCGGGCCGGGTCGCGCACCACGTAACCGGCGACCCACATCCGCCGGCTCTCCGGATCCTCGTCGTTCACGCCGGTGTTGCCGATGTGCGGGGCGGTCTGCACCACGATCTGACGCGAGTAGCTGGGGTCGGTCAGCGTCTCCTGATAGCCGGTCATGCCCGTCGCGAAGACCGCCTCGCCGAACGTCTCCCCCGGTGCGCCGTAAGCGGCGCCGGTGAAGCTCCGGCCATCTTCGAGCATGAGCACCGCGCGCGGTTTCCCGGCGGTCACAGCTGCCTCCTCGATCTCGTCGGTGTCGTCGGTGTCGTCATGCGGCCTTGCCGTCCAGGACGGTGGCGCGGCCGCGCAGGAACGTCGCGACGATCGTGGCGGGAAGCTCCCGCCCGGCGTAGGGGGTGTTGCGGCTACGTGACGCCAGACCTGCCGGATCGACCACCCACGAGGCGCCCGGATCCACGAGCGTCAGATTCGCCGGTGCGCCGGGGTCGAGCGGGCGGCCGTGGGCGCGCAGCCGGCCGATCTCGGCCGGGGCATACGACATCCGCTCGGCTGCCAGCTGCCAGCTGAAGCGCTCGCCGAGGGCGAGCATCACCACACCGAGCGCGGTCTGCAGTCCGAGCATCCCGGGGCGGGCGGCGGCCCACTCGGTCTCCTTGTCCTCCAGCGCGTGCGGGGCGTGATCGGTGGCGACGGCATCGATCGTCCCGTCGACGAGCGCGTCGCGCAGCGCCGTGACATCCTCGGCGGTGCGCAGCGGCGGGTTGACCTTGTACACCGGGTCGTAGCCGCAGGCGAAGTCGTCGGTGAGCAGCAGGTGATGCGGGGTCACCTCGGCCGTGACGCGCCAACCCTTGGCCTTTGCCCACCGCAGGATCTCGACCGAACCAGCGGTCGACACGTGGCAGACGTGCAGCCGGCTGCCGACGTGACCGGCGAGCAGCACGTCGCGCGCGATGATCGACTCCTCGGCGACCGCCGGCCAGCCGGTGAGCCCGAGCCGCGCAGAAACGACACCTTCGTTGAGCTGGGCGCCGACGGTCAGCCGCGGCTCCTCGGCATGCTGGGCGATCACCCCGTCGAAGGCCTTGACGTATTCGAGCGCCCGCCGCATCAGCACCGGGTCGCTCACACACCTGCCGTCGTCGGAGAAAACCCTTACGCGGGCGGCAGAATCGGCCATCGCTCCGAGCTCCGCGAGCTGCTCGCCCGCGAGGCCGCTGGACACCGCGCCGACGGGTGCCACGTCGCACCAGCCGGCCTCGCGGCCGAGCCGCCAGACCTGCTCGACGACGCCGGCCGTGTCGGCGACGGGATCGGTGTTGGCCATCGCGTGCACCGCGGTGAACCCGCCGAGCGCCGCGGCGCGGGTGCCGCTCTCCACGGTCTCGGCGTCCTCGCGACCGGGCTCGCGCAGATGCGTGTGCAGGTCGACGAAGCCGGGCAGCGCGACGAGGCCGCCGGCGTCGATGACCTGGCCGCCGGTCGGCGCGGCGAGCCGCGGACCGACCTCGGCGACCAGGCCGCCCGCGAGCAGCAGGTCGACCGGTTCGCCGCCGAGCAGGCTGGCGCCGCGGATCAGCGTGTCGGGCGCTGGGTGCGTGTCGTGCGCTGGGTCCATGTCGTGCACTGTGTCCGCAGCCATCACGCGTCCGTCCCGCCGAGCAACAGGTACAGGACAGCCATTCGCACGCTCACTCCGTTCGCTACTTGCTCGACGATCGTCGAGCGCAACCCGTCGGCCACGTCGGAGGCGATCTCCATCCCGCGGACCATCGGCCCGGGGTGCATGACGATCGCGTGGTCGGGCAGCATGCCGACGCGGATGCCGTCCAATCCGTAGCGCCGGCTGTACTCCGCGGACCGTCGGGAAGTACGACGCGTTCATCCGCTCGCGCTGTACGCGCAGCATCATGACGACGTCGCTCTTGGGCAGCTCCGCGTCGAGGTCGTAGGAGACCTCGGCGGGCCAGGCGTCGACGCCGACGGGAAGCAGGGTCGGCGGTGCGACGAGCGTGACGCTCGCGCCGAGCGTGGAGAGCAGCAGCACGTTGGAGCGGGCGACCCGGCTGTGCAGCACGTCTCCGACGATCGTGACACGCAGGCCCTCCAGCCGCCCGAGCCGGCGCCGCATGGTGAACGCGTCCAGCAGCGCTTGCGTCGGATGCTCGTGGGTGCCGTCGCCGGCGTTGATGACGCTGCCCCGGATCCAGTTCGACAGGCGGCGCGGCGCTCCGGAGGCGCTGTGGCGGCAGATGACGCCGTCGGCCCCCATCGCCTCGAGCGTGAGCGCGGTGTCCTTGAGGCTCTCGCCCTTGGAGACGCTCGATCCCTTGGCCGAGAAGGTGATCACGTCGGCCGACAGCCGCTTGGCCGCGACCTCGAAGCTGGTGCGGGTGCGGGTGGAGTCCTCGAAGAAGAGGTTCACCACCGTCCGGCCCCGCAAGGTGGGCAGCTTCTTGACGGTGCGATCGCCGACGAGTGCCATCTCCTCGGCGGTGTCGAGCACCAGGGTGGCCTCGTCGCGGCTGAGGTCAGCGGCTGACAGCAGATGACGGTCCATCACGCCCCCCTTTGTTCGATCACTACGCCGTCGCGGCCATCCACCTCGGAAAGCAGCACGCGGACGGTCTCGCCCTGGCTCGTCGGAAGGTTCTTGCCGACGTAGTCGGCTCGGATCGGCAGCTCGCGGTGGCCCCGGTCGACGAGGACGGCGAGCTGCACGGCGCGCGGGCGGCCGAGGTCGGAGAGGGCGTCGAGCGCAGCGCGGACGGTGCGCCCGGAGTAGAGGACGTCGTCGACGAGCACCACGACCTTGTCGTCGACGGACCCGGGAAGTTCGGTGCGGCCCACCGGCCGGATACCGCGCAGCCGCAGGTCATCGCGGTACATGGTGGTGTCCAGCGATCCGACCGGCACCGGCCGGCCCTCGAACTCGGCGATCTTCGCGCCGAGGCGGTGGGCGAGCGCGACCCCGCGGGTCGGGATGCCGAGCAGGACGACGTCGCGGCCACCATCGGTGTGCTCGAGCACCTGGTGCGCGATCCGGGAGAGGGTGCGGCCGACGTCAGCGTCGCTCAGGACATCGGTGCGGCTCGCGGGGGTCCCCGGGGAGGCTGGGGAGCTCGTACTCAAGGCAGCATCAGGCTTTCGCCCTCCTTCCCCGCCTCGCCGGACGGGTCGTTAAAGGAGTGGTCGGCGTCGAAACTATCAGCCGGCGGCCGGCGATTTCGGGAAGGCCACGCGGGCGTGATGGGGCCAACGCGGAGAGACCGCTCCCCTCGGTGCAAGGGGCCGATCACAACGGTCAGTCACAAAGTCCGCGAAACCGTGACAGGGCAAGATCGCTCCGTGCCATGATCGTGTCCTTGAGTAACGACGTATGCCGAATCCCCAAGTAATGGCCTGCAACGAACACTCGCGGATTACACTAAGTCACTGCGTCGGGGGACGCTCGCTGCCCCAGCTTCGGTTACAGATCAGTTGGAAACGGAGCACGAGATGTCCGACTACGCCAAGGCGCTCGGAGCACGCCTGCGGGCGATCCGGACCCAGCAGGGGCTCTCGCTCCATGGCGTCGAGGAGAAGTCCGAGGGTCGCTGGAAGGCCGTCGTCGTCGGGTCCTACGAGCGTGGTGACCGCGCCGTCACGGTGCAGCGGCTTTCCGAGCTGGCCGACTTCTACGGCGTCCCGGTCAACGAGCTGCTTCCCGAGCGCGAGGCGATCATCGCCCTCGAGCAGTCCCCCCGGATCATCCTCGACCTGGAGAAGCTGCAGGACGTCCCCCGCGAGCAGGGCGCGCCGCTGCTGCGGTACGCCGCGACCATCCAGAGCCAGCGCGGCGACTACAACGGCCGGGTGCTCTCCATCCGTCACGAGGACCTGCGCTCGCTCGCGGTCATCTACGACGAGAACCCGACCACCCTCACCGAGCAGCTGATCAACTGGGGCGTGCTGTCACCCGACGCGCGGCGCGCTGTCGAGACCGTCTGAGCCTTCGCGCCGCTGCTGTGCTTGATCAGCTGCCAGCCGCGCCGAGCACACCGTTGACGAACGCCGCCGACTCGTCGGTCGAGAGCCTGCTGGCAAGCTCGACAGCCTCGCTGACCGCGACGCCGTCGGGCACGTCCGGCCGGTAGAGCAGCTCGAACGCGCCGAGCCGTAACAGGTTGCGGTCGACGGCCGGCATCCGGGCGAGCGTCCATCCTTCGGCGAGCGCCGAGATCAGCCGATCCAGCTCCCGGCGATGCGCGATGACGCCTTCGACCAGCTCGATGGCGTACGGCGGCACCGGCGGGTCAGCCTGATCGAGCCGCAGCCGCAAGGTGTTCCCGGCGTCGAGGCCCATCAGGTCGGCCTCGTAGAGGATGTCGAGCGCGCGCTTGCGCGCCTTGGTACGCGCGGGCGTCGAGCCTGGGCGCCGCCGGCCGCCAGCGGAACTCAGTTGGCTCGCCCGAGGTAGCGCCCGTCGCGGGTGTCGACCTTGACCCGCTCGCCGTTGGTGACGAACAGCGGCACCTGAATATTGGCGCCGGTCTCGAGCGTGGCCGGCTTGGTGCCGCCGCTGGAGCGGTCACCCTGCAGACCCGGCTCGGTGTAACTGATGGTGAGCTCCACGGACGCGGGCAGCTCGACGTACAGCGGCACGCCATCGTGCACGGCGACGACGCCGTTGGTGTTCTCGAGCATGTAGTCGGCGCGCCGAGCCGACGGTCTCGGCCGGCACCTGGATCTGCTCGTAGGACTCGGTGTCCATGAAGACGAAGTCCTCGCCCTCGCGGTAGAGGTAGGTCATCTCACGCTTGTCGACGGTCGCGACGTCGACCTTCACGCCGGCGTTGAACGTGCGGTCGACCACCTTGCCGGTGGTGACGTTCTTCAACGTCGTACGCACGAATGCCCCGCCCTTGCCGGGCTTGACGTGCTGGAACTCGACGACATTCCAGAGCTGGCCGTCGATGTCGAGCGTCATGCCGTTCTTCAGGTCGTTGGTCGATGCCACCCGCCGAGTCTATGCGGCAGCTCGCGGGCTCAGCGGCGCACGCGCGCGGCGATCGCGTGCAGGGCCAGCAGGTAGGAGTCGACGCCGAGGCCGGTGATCGTGCCGGCCGCGACCTCCGACAGCACCGAATGGTGGCGGAAGCCCTCACGCGCGGCGATCTGCGAGAGGTGCACCTCGATCAGCGGGGCGGGGTGGCCGGCGCAGGCATCCCGGAGTGCGTAGGAGTAGTGCGTCCAGGCGCCGGCGTTCAGCACCACGGGAAGCGCGTCGTCGGCGGCCTCGTGAATCCAGCGGATCATCTGCGCTTCGTCGGCGGTCTGGCGGATGTCGACATCCAGCCCGAGACGGGCCGCGGTGTCGCGGCAGGCGTCGACCAACTCCGAGTACGTGCCGCGACCGTAGACCTCGGGCTCGCGGACCCCGAGCCGGTCGAGATTGGGACCGGACAGCACCAGCACCTTCACGAGGCGACCTCACCGTAGGCAGCGAGCAGCATTTGCGGGTCGGGATCATCCAGGATGCGGGGCTGGGCGAGCCCGGAAAGCACCACGAAACGCAGCCGTTTCGCCCGCGCCTTCTTGTCGACGCGCATGGCATCGGCGAGCTCGGGCCAGCGCTCGGCCGGATACGTGACCGGCAGCCCGATCCGGGTCAGCAGCTCGCGGTGCCGGTCGGCAGTGGCGTCGTCGAGCCCGGCCGCCCGACGGGAAAGCGCGCCGGCGAAGACGAGCCCGACCGATATCGCGGCGCCATGGCGCCAGCGGTAGTGCTCGGCGCGCTCGATGGCGTGGCCGAGGGTGTGGCCGTAGTTCAGGATCTCGCGGCGGCCGGACTCCTTCGGATCGGCGCTCACCACGTCCGCCTTCACCGCGATGGACCGTTCGATCAGCTCCCGCAAGTGGGCGCGGCCGGTCGGGTCGTCCTCGAGCAGCTCCAGGATGACCGGGTCGGCGATCAGACCGGTCTTGACGACCTCGGCCAGGCCGGCGGTGAACTCGGCGGCCGGCAGGGTCTCGAGCGTCGCCAGATCGCACAGCACGGCCGACGGCTGATGGAACGCGCCGACGAGATTCTTGCCCGCCTCGGTATTGATCGCGGTCTTGCCGCCGACGGCCGCGTCGACCATCGCCAGCAGCGTCGTCGGCACGTGGATCACCCGGATGCCACGCAGCCAGGTCGCCGCGACGAATCCGGCGAGGTCGGTGACGGCACCACCACCGAGCCCGATCACGAGATCGTCTCGGGTGAAGCCGACCTTGCCGAGCACCGACCAGGCGTAGGCCGCGACGGCGAGGTCCTTGGCGTCTTCGCCGTCCGGCACCTCGAGCAGGATGACCTCGGGATGACCGGCGGCCGCGGCGAGTTCCTCCCGCAGCGTCTCGGCGGTGGCGAGCAGGGCCCGTGGATGCAGGACGGCGATGCGGGTCGCGCCGCTGACGGCCTTGACCGTCTCGACGACCTCCCCCAGCAAGCCGGCGCCGACCTGCACGACGTACGGGGCGTCATCAGCCGGCCGCACCTCGATGCGCGTCACTGCTGCAGGCTCAGCCATGCCAGCACCTCCTCGGCGACCTCGTCCGGGGTGCGCTGGGACGTGTCGACGGTGATGCCGGCGACTTCGGCGTACAGCGGTGCCCGCTCGCGAAGCGTGGCCGACATCCGCGCCCGCGGCGCCTCGACGAGCAGCGGCCGGTCGCGCGCCAGGCCCACCCGCTTGACGGCATCCGACAGGTCGACCCCGAGGGCGACGACCCGCTGGCCGAGCAGGTCGGCCCGGGTGCGCGGATCGAGCACGGCCCCGCCCCCGAGCGCGACGACGCGATCGGCGCCGTCGGCCTGCAGGGTCGAAACGACCGCGTCCCGCTCGAGTGCCCGGAAGCGCTCCTCGCCGTCCTCGATGAAGATGTCCGACACCGACTTGCCGGCTGCCGCTGCAGCAACCGCGTCGGTGTCGACGAACGGGACACCGAGCCGCTCCGCGAGCAGCCGCCCCACAGTCGTCTTGCCCGAGCCGGGCGGCCCGACGATGACAGCTCTCACGGACACGGCAGGCTCACGAGTTCACCGGGAGCGCAGGCAAAAGCGTCTCGAGCTCAGCAAGGTAGCTCTGCGCGTTGCGGCGGGTCTCGTGCAGCGAGTCGCCGCCGAACTTCTCCAGCGCCGCGTCGGCCAGCACGAGCGCGACCATCGCTTCGGCAACGACCCCGGCGGCAGGCACGGCACAGACGTCAGACCGCTGGTTGATGGCCACCGCCGCTTCGCCCGTGGCGACGTCGACCGTGCGAAGCGCCCGCGGGACGGTCGAGATCGGCTTCATCGCCGCGCGTACCCGCAGCACCTCGCCGGTGGACATGCCGCCTTCCGTCCCGCCGGAACGGGCAGTGACGCGGCGCAGCTCTCCGGCCGTATCGCGCACGATCTCGTCGTGCGCCGCGGATCCGCGGCGGCGCGCCGTCTCGAACCCGTCGCCGAGTTCCACCCCCTTGATGGCCTGAATGCCCATGAGGGCGGCGGCGAGCCGGGCGTCGAGCCGGCGGTCACCGTGGACGTGGCTGCCCAGACCCGGCGGCAGCCCGTGGGCGAGCACCTCGACCACACCGCCCAGCGTGTCGCCTTCGCGCTTGGCGTCGTCGACCTCGGCGACCATCAGCGCCGCCGTCGCCGGATCGGCGCAGCGGACCGGATCGGCGTCGATCCGGCCGAGATCGCCCGGCCCTGGCAGCGGGGTGCCTTCCGGGACGGCCACCGGCCCGAGGCTGACGATGTGCGAGAGGATCGTCACCCCGTACGCCTGCTCGAGCAGGGCCCGGGCGAAGGTTCCCAGCACCACCCGGGCGGCGGTTTCGCGGGCCGAGGCCCGCTCCAGCACCGGCCGGGCATCGTCGAAGCCGTACTTCTGCATGCCGACCAGATCGGCGTGGCCGGGGCGCGGGCGGGTCAGCGGCCGGGCGCGGGCCGCCTCGGCGAGCACCGCCGGGTCGACCGGATCGGGGTTCATCACCTCGGTCCACTTCGGCCATTCGGTGTTGTGGACGACGACGCTCACCGGCGAGCCGAGCGTGAGCCCGTGCCGCAGGCCGCCGAGCACTTCGACTGCGTCCTGCTCGAAGGCCATGCGCGCGCCGCGGCCGTAGCCCAGGCGCCGCCGGCCGAGTTGGGTGCGGATGTCGTCAGAGGTGATCGCGACGCCCGCGGGAAGGCCCTCGAGGGTCGCCGTCAAAGCGGGCCCATGGGACTCCCCCGCAGTCAGCCAGCGCAACACGCCCTCAGTCTCCCAGATTCATGCCGAAAGGCGGTACACGCCGAAGCGTGCACCGCCTTGCCGGCTGCGAGGTGGGTCAGAAGTCGATGGTCTGTCCCGCTGCGATGGCGTAGAGCTTGTTGTTGTAGGTGACGAACACGGCCTTGCTGTCGATGCTCGTGACCAGGATGCCGGTCGCGATGGTGCTGCCCTGATGCACCGACTTGGCCGAGCCGTCGTCGTAGCTGACCGAGGCCGTGGTCCCGGTGATGCTCAGCACCTGCACGCTGTGGCTGGTGGTCGCCGAGCTGCTGGGGCTCGCCGTCGGTGTGGTGGTCGACGACGAGGACGGAACGCTGCTTGGGCTGGCCGAAGCCGTGGCTACGGCCTCCTGAGCAATCGCCAGGAAGGGGTCACGCGTGCTGTCGGCCGTCACGACGGGCGCCGGCGTCGGCACCGCCGTGACCTTCGGCGTCGGGGATGCCTTGGGAGCGGCGGCGGCCGCTGACGATGGCGTCGCAACCGGGGCGTTCGCGTTGTCGCTCGAGCCGCTCTTCTTCAGGACGAGGAAGTACAGCGCCGCGATGACCACGACGCCGGCCAGCACGACGAGCATGATCTTGGATCGTTTGTCCAGCGTCATGAGCGAGCTGCTGGCACCGTTTTGGCGAGACATGGGAAGCTCCTGGTCCGATCAGTGGCCGCTAGTGCCGGTCGCGGTGCTGGAGGTGCTCCCTGCCGTCACGGTCGAGTGCACGAGCACGCGCCCGGTGAGGTTGGCGGTGATGACGTCGGGAGTACCGCTGGACGAGCTGCTGGACGAGGACGACGAGCTCGACGTGATGCCCGCCGAACTTCCTGTCCCGGTGAAGGTGAAGCCGGTCACCATGAACGTGCGCTGAAGGCCCTCGAGAGAGCTGTCCAGCTGCTCGAGCTCGGCGTAACCGCCGGTCACCGTCATGGTGATGGTCACCGTGGAGATCCCGGGTGCGCCCGTAAGCGGGGACGGGGTGGTCGGCGCGAAGTTGGTCAGGTGCACGCCCGACGCGACCGCCAAGTTCTGCATCGACCGCAGGATGGACGGCAGTTCGACGTCGTCCGGCACCTTCTTCTGGAGGGCAGCGAGCTCCGCCTTCTCCGCCGGAAGATGCTTGGCGATGCTGCGCATCGACTGCAGCTGCAGCTGCGCGCTCTGGTTGTCCGACTGCTGCTGCGCGGTCTCGCTCTTCGTCTTCGAGATGCTCGACCGGGTCGGCTGGATCAGCAGGAACCACCCACCGGCAAGCACGGCAAGGCCGGCGACGACGGCGATGGCGATGGTCGCCCTGCGCCCGAGTGACTTCATCGGTCAGCTCCCATTCGTGTAACGGTGAGAGAGGGCTGCCGGTGTGATGTTGGCCGTGATCGCGAAGGTCACGACCCCGTTGTCCGGCGCCCTTGTAGCGGTGCTAGTCAGGTAGACGTTCCCCCAGCCCGGCATCCCCGCGAGCGTGTCGAGGAACGTGGCCACATGGGGGTTGTCCGCCGCGACGCCGGAGATCTGAACGCTCGCGATGTAATTGGCGGTCGTCGTCGAGGCTGCTGCGGGAGTTGACGACGAGGCATTGCTCTGGCCTGAACCGGCCGGAGCAGCGGGAAGCTGAACGGCCGCCCCGGAGCCCGCGGCAGCCGAGTCGATGGGTGTAACGGTCAGCGTGGAAAGCCGCACGCCATCCGGTAGCCGGCGACGCAGCGTGTCGAGCTGGTTGGACCACAACACCTCAGAACCCATGGCCGCCACTAGCGACTGCTTCGCTGCGAGAACCTGCTGGTGGGCCGTCTGGGCCGGAGCCAGCGTCGCCTTCTGCGCCGACAGCGCCCGCTGCTCGCTCTGCGCCTGGGCGAGAGCGGCCTTTGCCGGAGCCTTGCCGTGGGAGGTCGTCACGTAACCGGCGCCCACGATGCCGCCGCACGCGATAACGGCAGCGGCGAGCAGCGCCTGCATCTTGCGAAGCGCTGCGCGCTCGGCGAGCTCGGGCGGGAGCAGGTTCGCCCGAGGGGCGACGTACTCCACCGGAGTCAGCAGATCGAACTCGCCGGCCGGGGCACCCGACTCCGGAGTCGAATCAGTCAGGACGCTCATGCCGCACCCGCCATAGCAAGACCCACCGGGACAACGCTGAAAGCTTGGACATAGTCGAGCTGCGCCTCGGACAGCCCCGTCTTACCGATCTGCATCGGGGCAAGCGGCGCCGCGGGCTCCACCGGAATCCCGGTCGTCATCGCCAGGCGCCGGGCAAGGCCACCGAGCTGCGAACCGCCACCCGAGAGCACGATCCGCGAAACGCGGCCGGCGCCGGACTGCGCGAAGTAGTAGTCGAGCGAGCCGCGCACCTCTTCGACCCACGCGTCTGCGGCGCTCTCGGTGATACGACTCACCGGGGAGGCGCCGGGCACGTCGGGCGAAGCCGGAACGAGCTCGTTCTGCTTGATGGCCTCGGCCTGCTCGATCGGAATGCCCATGCGGTCAGCGATGCTCTCGGTGACGTCCGCGCCGCCCATGAGCAGGATGCGGACGAAGCGGGGCACGCCCCCCTCCGAGACGACGATGTTGGTGACGCTGGCGCCGACATCGACGAGCGCTTCGGCGCGGCGGGTGAGGCCGAGCCGGTCGACGTCAGCGAGCACACGAAGCACAGCGAAGGAGTTCAGGTCGACGCTCGTCGGAGTGAGGCCGGCCGCCTCGACGGCCGCGATGAGTGACGTCACCATCTCGCGGGAGGCCGCCACCAGCAGGATGCGCTGGCGCCGGCCGTTCTCGTCCTCGATCTCCTCGAGGGGGTGCAGATCGAGGATCGCGTGCTCCACCGGCATCGGAAGCACATCGGCGACCTGGAACGCCAGCGACTTGCGCAGCTCCGCGATCGGCATCCACGGAAGGTCGAGCTGGCGGACGATGACCTTCTGGTTGGCAACGCCGACGACGACCTTCTTGGTGCTGAACTTCACCCGAGCCCAGAGCTCGCGGATGGCGGCGGCCACGGCTTCGCTGTCGATGACTTCGCCGTCGCGCACGGCGCCTGGTGGGAGGGCTACCTGCCCGAAACGCTCCAACGTCGTCTGGTCCTTGGACCAGGCGATCTGAGCCGCGCGAACGCCCGTCGTGCCGATGTCGAGGCCGACGGCTCTGCGTCCAGACACAGCAGCCCCTTCCGTACGTGAGGTCGGCCCCAGATGGCCGTCACATGAAGGTTCGGCCGATCGGACCAGCGCCTTGAGGGACGGACGGGGGAAATCGCACCCGGCATTCAGCGCAACCGCGATTACCGCCGTTTGGGGGGTTTTAGGCCCCGACGACGTGGAGGTAGGAGTGCGCGATGCCACTTCCCACGAAGAGCGCGATGAAGGCGCCGGCGAGCATGAAGGGCCCGTACGGCACCTTCGTCTTGCGTCCCGCCCGTCCGGCGGCCATCAGCACCAGGCCGATCACGCCGCCGACGAAGAAGCCGGCGAACAGGCCGACCGCCCACGTCTGCCAGCCGAGGAAGGCGAGGAAAAGTCCCAGCACTCCAGCAAGTTTCACGTCACCGAAGCCCATACCGCGCCCGCTCGTCACGAACCACAGCAGGTAATAGAAGGCGTACATGGCCGCAAGTCCACCGGCGGCCCGCAGCAACGAAGCCCAGCCGACGTCACCATCTCCTGCGACGGCGATGGCGAGCAGGACCGGGCCGACCAGATATGCCGGCAGCGTAAGGGCGTTCGGCAGTTTGCGGACGTCGAGGTCGATCAGTGCGAGCGCGACGCCGAGGCCTGCCAGGTACAGGTAAGCCGGAAGCCAGCTCGGCGAGTGATGGAAGCGCAGCGCCACCGCAACGAATATCGCGGCGGTGAGCAACTCCACGAGGGGGTAGCGCGCGCTGATGGCAGCTCCGCAATCACGACAGCGTCGCTTGAGCAAAAGCCAAGAGACCACGGGGATTTCGTCGCGTGGGCGGATGCCGTGCTGGCAGTTCGGGCAGTGCGAGCGCGGGGAAACCACCGACTCCCCGCGTGGCACCCGCCACACCACCACGTTCAGGAACGATCCGACCGCCAGTCCCAGCAGGCCGGCAAGCACCGCCAGCGCTGCCGTCATCACTTTCCGCCCGCGTCCTCGGCCGTTCCCTTGAAGCGGGAGTCGATGAAGTTCGGAGGTGCGTTCCACTTCTGCACCAGAGAACCATCGCACGTCACGGTGACGATCGCGCCCCACTGCTGGTCGTATTTGGATGCCCAGCTGGGACCAGGTTGGACCACCGACAGACAGTACCCGGCCGAGTTCACGATGGTGTACCCCGTCGAATAGCTTCCGGTATCGCCGCTCTCGGTCCACTTCTGCTGGGTTGCCAGGCTACTGCTGCACGGCTTGATCAAAACCAGGTTGTTGATGGCTGTGGGCGACTGCGTTGCCGGGCCGGTGAGGCAGTAGGTGACTCCGCCGGTCGTCGTGGTGAGCGTGTTGTTGTTGTAGACCCAGCGCTGGTTCCACGCGATGTAGTTCGGGTCCGGCGCCTGCTTGCAGGGATAGTCGATGAGCCACGTGGCGTTGACATTCTGCCCCGTGACGTCCAGGCACCGGCCGAACTCGGAGTAGTTGACCAGACCCTGGGTCGACGGCCCGGCCGAGCCGGCACCGACCTGCGGGTCGGGGTTCCAGGTCTCGGTGTCGAAACCGCCGCCGCTGCATTTCTGCTCGTACAGGAACCCGCCCGACACCGGGTTGTTGTACGGGTTCGAAGAAATGCAGTAGCCGTTGAGGTTTCCGTTCGACGCAGCACCTTCGAACTTGCCACTGTCGTCGAAGCTCCACTCCTGCCGCTGCTGCAGCGACGGGCTGGACTGGTACGGGTACGTCGTGGCGCTGCCGTCAGTAGCGCACGTCTCAAGCGTCAGCTGCATTGCCCGAGCCGGTACCGAAAGTCGATCCCGACGGTGCGGTGAGGCAGAGCCCCGGCGATCCCGTGTTCGTGTTGTAGATCGTCAGGTCGGCCCGGTAGGACCAGCTGCTCTGCCCCATGGACACGCCGCGGTTCAGGCAGTTGGACAGCGTCACGTTGGTGCCGACGACCGGGTTGGTGCCGGCGTCCATGCACAGCGCTGTGGTGTTCATGTTCAGTCGCCCACCGGCGATGTTCAGGTCACTGGTCTTGAAGCGGTAGGTCGTGTGCAGCGCCCGGTTGCCCTGGGTTCCGGTCGCGGCCGCGCCGCCGACACCGGAACCGTTCGACTGCAGGTACGCGTACTGCGGCACGCTCACCGGCGCTCCACCGGAGCACGCGATCGCCTTCTGGTTCAGATCGGTGGTTCCCATCGTGCTCGGGTCGTCGTCGTAGTACCGGACGTAGACCGTGTAGGTGAGCGTCTGGTTCTTCGCGGCGCCGCTCTTGGGACCGACCGATCCGGTGATGGGCGTCCCCACAGCTGATGACGTGGCCGTGCAGGGGAGCTTGCCCAACTCGCCGTTGCCGTAGCTGTCGGTCGCGGCGCGCAGCTGGTGGAGTGCGACCTCGAAGCCGGACTCAGCGGCGTTCAAGGTGGCGACGGTCTTGCGCTGCGTGGTGGTCGGCTTGCTCTGGCTGAGGACGAGCCCCGCCACCAGGACGGCCATGCCGGCCACGACGAGGATCAGCAGCAGGGCGATGAACATGGCGAAGCCCGACTCGCGCTCCTCGCCGTAACCGGGGCGAAGCCGAAGCAGGTAGCGCCTCATGACCGTGCCACCTCCTGGCAGACCGCCGGGCTGGGTGCCTTGGCGTTAGGCGTGTTCAGCGCGGTGAAACCGACGACGCTGCCGTCCTTCAAGGTCGGCCCCGTGGTCGTCACGGTTCCCTTGTCGCTCTTGGTGATGAAGTTCACGTCGAGTACCTGATACTGCATGGTCGCGCCCTGTGCCGTCGGCCCGAGCAGCCAGAACGGCGGCTGCGTGCTGGGATTGTTGACGACTCCCGTATCGACCGTTGTCCACGCCGGCGTAGGGGTCGGCGTCGATCCGGACGGCCAGCTGCGGTACTGCAGTAAGTCCTTGGTGGGGTTCAAGCGCCACTGGGAGCACACGACGTCGTCCACCGAACCCGTGGACTTGCTCCACTGGTACTCCACGTAATAGTTGCCGTCCGCGGCAGTGCCAGGCGTGTTGATCGCGCTGGCGTAGCGCACCTGCTTGTCGAGAAGCAGGAACGCGCGCCGGTTCCCGTCAGCCGCGTTCACGATGCCCTGCTGCTTGTGGATCCCCGAGAAGATGGCGTTGATGGCCGCGAGGAACGTCGTGGAGATCACCGCCATCAGGATCATCGAGACCAGCAGCTCGATGATCGTGAAGCCACCGTCGCTGTCGCGGGTACGACTCAGGCGCCGGCGGGCGGCTGCAAGGGCGCTCATGATGTGGTCACCGTGACGGTGTCGCTCAGGGTTCCATCGGAGTTGACCACCTGGAGGGTGTACGACGACGAGGCAGTTGAGAACTTGTACTTGAAAACCACCTGAGTCGTACTGACCGAGACGATCGTCACCCCTGTCGTGGAGCCGTTCACCTTCACGGTGGTGGCGCCGGTGGTGAAGCCGGTGCCGGTCAGCGTGATCTTGCGCGCGGTGGTGCTGCGCGTGAAGCTCAACGGCGACGCGGTGGCGATATGCGGGTTCACGATGAAGCTGTCGGTTCGCGCTACCGGTGTCCGGGTTGGTCACCCTGAATGTGTGGGTGCCTGCGACTGGGGCCGTGACGACCATGACGGTGATCTGGGACGACGAGACCCGTGTCACCCCCGAGCTGAGCGTCGTTCCGTCAAGGGCCACCGTCGCGCCGGACAGGAATCCACTGCCGTTCAAGGTGAACGTCTTCGTTCCGGGCGAGCTCGGATCGGGCGACGTTGTGAAGGAAATCGGGTTGACGGTGACGGTGAACGTCTTGCTGACGTTGCCGCCGTCCGGGTTGGTCACCTTGAAGGTGCGAGTGCCGATCGACGGGTCGGACGTCAGCGAGACCGTGATGCTGGTCGAACTGTTCACCGCCTCGGCGACGTTAGCGCCGTCCAGCGTCACCGTTGCGCCGCTGTCGAAAGCGGTACCAGTGAGGGTGAAGGTGCGGGTGCTGCCCCAGACCATCGACGACGGGCTGATGGCCGTCAGCGTGACCGGCGCCTTCTGAATGCTGAAGTTCGCCGCCTTGGTGTTGCCGTCAGGGTTGGTGACCGTCGCGGCCCAGGTGCCGATCGCCGACGTGCCGCTGCCGGCCGTGAAGATCAGGGTGATGGTGTTCGCCGTGATCGTCGGTGAGCCGACGATGGTGCCTGCGCTGCTCGGGATCGCGACCAACGAGCCGCTCTGGAAGCCGGAGCCCGAGATGGTCAGGGTGTTCGTGGAGCTGGTGAAGATCAGAGACGGGGTGACGGAGGTGACGGTGAGCGCCGACGTGGTGATCGTCATGGTGCCGTAGGCGAACTTGCCGTTCGGGTTGGTCACCTTGACGGTCCGGGTTCCGACGGCCGCCGGCGTGTTGTCGGCCGTGAGTGTGAACGTCAGCGACGTGCTGCTGTTCACGGTGACACTGCTCGCCGTGCCGCCGGTGTCGAGATCCACCTTTGCGCCCGGGTCGAAGTTGCTGCCGGTCACGGTGATCGTGGTCGTCGAGTTCGTCGTAACGGTGTTAGGCGTGAACGACGTGATGGTGGGCTGCGAGGTGGAGCAGCCGGCGAAGGCGACGTTCACGTTGAAGCAGGCGTCGCTCCCGGGGTCGCGCAGGGCGCTCGCCACGAAGTAGCAGGGCTTGTTGGCGGCGCAGGAACGGCCACCGGCAAGGGAGTAGCTGACATCAACGCTGATGCGGTAGAGCCAGCCATAGCTCGTCACCGTGCTCTTGCAGTCCGGCGATGACGCCGCGGTCAGGTAACACTGGTCGATGAAAGTGGTGATGGTGTACTTCGTGCCTGCGACAGTCGCTGTCGTGGTGATCGGAACAGCCTGCGAGGACGAACCCGTCGCGGACGGGTCGGAGTTGCCGGACGCTGTCACGTCTTGGGTGAGGTCGACACCGATCGGCGGGCTGGCGATTGTTGCGGCCACGGCGGTACTCGTACGGCCGGTCAACAGGTAAGCAGCGCCGGTGTTGGTGGGCTTCGCTGCGACGCTACGCGTGTAGTCGAGCATCTGGTCGGCAAGGACGGCGGCCTCCTGGGCCTGCGTCTGTCCGTTGCTTTGCTTCAGCGACGTGGTGAAAAAGCCTGCAGTCGTGGCCATCACGGCCACGAGGAGTCCGAGCGCGACGATGACCTCGATCAGCGAGAAGCCGCCATCTGCGCTCTCGGATCGCCTTCCAGGCCGGAAGGAAGCTAGGAAGCGTCGCGCGCGCGACATCGCGATCACTCCTCACCTGTGGTGTCGGCCGGCATGTGCATTTACTTCGCCCCGAACGGAGCACGGATTGAGCGCCCAAACGGGCGAACGCCCGGGGGTGCAAACGCCTGCTGCCCCGGACCGTATGGGTCCGGGGCAGCAGATCGGACGAATACTTCGTCTACCTAGCTGGTCCGCTGGATCACGGGGCGAGAGCAGTGCACTTGGTGCCCAGCTTCAGGAGGCCGCCGTTGTCGCTGCTGTAGTAGAAGACGTTGGACGAGTGGGTACTCGTCGCTTCCAGGCAGTAAGCGGCTGGGTTCTGGAGGGCACCAACCCAGGTGATGGTGTTACCGGTGCTCAGCCGGACCGTGTTGGTGGCGTCTGCGCCGACGTTACCGCTGGGAGCCGTGATGGTAGCGCCAGCGACAGCGGTGGCACCCCCGAAGAAGGCCGCCGTGTAGTCCTGGTTGTCCACGTAGGCCGACTCGACCTCTTGGGCGACGGTGCGCAGGTCGGACTTCATCGAAGCGTCGTAACCCTTGCTCCGCTGGCTCAGGAAGACCGGAATCGCGATCGCCGCGAGGATGCCGATGATGATGATGACGACGAGAAGCTCGATGAGGGTGAAGCCCTCCTCCTCTTCGTTCATCCGCTTGTGGAGACGTGCGAGCATTTCTTGTCCTTTCCCGGACCGAATCTTCGAGCCTCCGGTCCGACCGGCGACTCACGACACAAGCAATATCGTCAGCAGCCGGTCGGACCTGTAGGGGCGAACTTTGATTCATTCTTTTGGTGGTACTAGCACGCCGAGTGGGGCCGTTCGGCCCCGCCGCATTACGGCGTTTGCCGTGGTCGGGCTGCTCCAAGGGGCTCTCGTGGCCGAACAAACCTTCTGTTCGAGCCGGTCGTGAGGTCGGTCGCCTTCGGGTGGAGGGGTGCGGCAGCGGGCGCGCGGAGCCGGCTCGGGCAGGGTCATTCAGGGATGAGGGGAACCCTCACGGATAGGTCTTCGCGGTGCAGCTCGTTTTCGTCACGCCGCCGCCGCTGCTGTCGTAGTACCAGGTCCCGGTGACCGACGTGTTCGTCGCCGAGAGGCAATAGCCGTCCTGTCCGGTCACCTTGAGGGTGATCGCGTTTCCCTTTGACAGCGTTACCGCCTCACCGGTTCCCACCGTCCGAACGTTGCCGGTGATCGATTGCCCGGCGCCAAGGCCCGCCCCGAAGGGAACCCCGTCGTAGGTGTAGTTGTCCCCGTAGAAGATCTCCATACGTTGAGCAACGGCTCGCAGGTCCGATTTCTCCGATGCCTCATAGGCTTTCCCGCGCTGTGAAAGGTAGACCGGGATGGCGACTGCCGCCAGGATGCCGATGATGATGATGACCACGAGGAGCTCGATGAGGGTGAAGCCGTCATCGCTGCCGTTCGTGCGGACGCGGTTGCTACCCACGAGGTGTCCCTTCCACCGACTCGATACCAGCGATGTGCTGATCGGCCTGGCGGAAGTACGGCTGAAGGGCGGAGCCGGCAGTTGGCCCAACTGGACCAACCCGAACCTGTTCTTAGTTGACCAGGTTGTAAATCTTGAACATCGGCATGTAGAGCGCGATGACCATGGAGCCCACGACACCGCCGAGGAATGCAATCATCAGCGGCTCGATGAGAGCGGTGAGCGCCTCGGTCGTCGCTTCCACTTCCTGGTCGTAGAACTGGCTGATCTTCTCGAGCATCTCGTCGAGAGCACCGACGTCCTCGCCGACCGCCATCATCTGCACGACCATCGCTGGGAACACCTCGTGGTGGGCCAGCGGCGCGGTGAGGCTCTCACCGGAGCGGACGCTCTCCTGCACGTCGGCAATGGCCCGGGAGAGGACCACATTTCCCGTTGTGCCCGCAACGATTTCCAGGCTCTGCAGGATCGGCACACCGGACTTCATCAGCGTGCCGAGGTTGCGGGCGAATCGGCTGAGCGCGATCTTCTTCGTGAGGTTCCCGAAGACCGGCATCTTCAGCTTCAGCGGATCGACGACGTTGCGCACCCGCTCGTGGTGCTTGATCTTCTTCCACACGATGATGAGGACGATCAGCATGATGAAGAAGACGGGAAAGTACGTCTTCAAAATATTGCTGGTGTCCATGAGCAACCGGGTGGGCGCCGGAAGCTTGCCGCCGAGCGAGGAGAACATCTTCGCGAAGACCGGCACGATGAAAAGCAGCATGGCGGTGCACATCAGGATCGCCATGATGAAGACGATGACCGGGTAGGTCATCGCGCTCTTCACCTTGCCGCGCAGCTTGACCTCGGCCTCGTAGTTCTCGGCCACCTGAAGCAGGACGCTGTCGAGGAAACCGCCGACCTCGCCGGCTCGCGTCATGTTGACCATGAGCGGCGGGAAGACCTTCGGGGAGAATTTGGCCATCGCGACGGACAGCGCGGTACCGCCCTCGACGTCGCCCCGAACCTCCCCGAGCACCCGCGCGAGCTCTTTGCTTTCAGTCTGTTCCGCGAGAATGCGCAGAGCGCGCAGCAGCGGAAGGCCGCTGTTGATCATCGTGGCGAACTGGCGCGACATGATGGCCAGATCCTTCAGCTTCACCTTCTTGCCGAAGCCGGGGATGGTGATCTCCCGCTTCATGCCCGCGTTGGCCTCGGCGATGTTGATGGGTGCGTAGCCCATCGCCTTGAGCTTGCTCGCCACGAGGGCCGGCGAGTCGGCCTCCAGCTGACCGTTGATCATCTTGCCGGCACGGTCACGGACCGCGTATGCGTACGTGGTCGCCATTGCGATTCGTTACCTCTCGAGCTTGTTACCGGCGGCCGATCGCGTTACTGCAATTGGCCCTGATGTCGTTTCGTCGGATCCAGGAGCCGTCTTTAGCCTGCTCCCCGCATCAGAACTGGAGGCGGCCCCTCATCGGCCCGCACATGTGCGCGAAGTCCTCGGCGTGGTGACACTTCTCGAGACCGACCTCGTAGGAGATCCGGCCGGCGACGACCATCTCGGCCAGGTTCTGGTCCATGGTCTGCATGCCGTGCTTGGCGCCGGCCTGCAGGGCCGAGTAGATCTGGTGCGTCTTGCCCTCACGGATGAGGTTGCGGATGGCGGGAGTGGCGATCAGCACCTCGCTGGCGGCGATCCGGCCGCGGCCGTCTGACGTCTTGCACAGCGTCTGGCAGACGATGCCCTGCAGCGCGCCGGCCAGCTGCACGCGCACCTGCTGCTGCTGGTGCGGCGGGAAGACGTCGATGATGCGGTCGATCGTCTGGGCAGCATCCTGCGTGTGCAGCGTGGCGAAGACGAGGTGACCGGTCTCGGCTGCGGTCAGCGCGACCGAAATCGTTTCCAGGTCACGCATTTCTCCGACCAGGATGATGTCGGGGTCCTGGCGCAGCACGTGCTTGAGCGCGTTCTGGAAGGAGTGGGTGTCCTCCCCCACCTCGCGCTGGTTGACCAAGCAGGACTGGTGCTGGTGCAGGAACTCGATCGGGTCCTCGACCGTCATGATGTGGTCGCGCCGAGTGCGGTTGGCGAGGTCGACGAGGCTCGCTAGCGTCGTCGACTTGCCGGAGCCGGTGGGACCGGTGACCAGCACGAAACCACGCGGCAGCATCGCGAAGTTGGCGATGCTCGGCGGCATGTTGAGGTCTTCGAGCTTCTTGATCTCGTACGGGATCAAGCGGAAGGCCGCCCCGATCGCGTCGCGCTGGCGATACATGTTGACGCGGAAGCGGGCCCGGCCGGGCACCGAGTACGCGAAGTCGAGCTCGAGCTCTTCCTCGAAGCGCTCCCGCTGCTTCTGGGTGATGATCGCGAAGAGCATCTTCTGCAGCACGGCGGCGGTGAGCTCCGGGAAACCCTCGATGGGCAGCAGGGAGCCGTTCAGCCGGATGGTCGGCGGGGCGCCGATCGTCATGTGCAGGTCCGAGCACTTGCGCTCGAGCACCTGGATCAGCAGTCCGTTCAGGTCCCAGCCGGTGAGGTCGGTGTCGTTCTCGGTGCCGCGGGTCGGTCGCGGCGCCTTGGACATGTCGGGCATCCCCTGGGTCGGGGTGAGGCCGGGGGCGCCCACGGGGGGCGGGGACTGCGGCATCGGGACGGCCTGGCTCGGCAACGGTGGCGCGCCGGGCACGGTAGCCGTGACGAAGCCGCCCGGAGCCGGATGGCCGTTAGGCGGTGCGCCAAAGCCATTGGACGGCGGCGGCACGAAGCCCCCGTTCGGAGCGGCAAGGCCATTGCCGGCCTGCGGGGCCCGCGCCGAGGCGGGTCGAGGGGCGGTCGGCGGCGCCACCGCGGGCTGCATCGGCGGCCCGGCAGGCGGGGGAAAGTTACCGGTGAACGGCGCGCTCGCGTCGGATGGCAGCTGACTGCCGTCATTCTCGGGCGAGCTGGCGTACTGGCTCTGGTCCACGACCCCTCCAATGCGGGGCCGAAGGCGACCCCGTGAGCAGGATCGGCCCATTTCCGGCCCCCCTTGAGGGCCAGTGGCGCCGGGGTCGGCAAACGACCGAGCGAGGCTAGCGGCGCAGCGCGTACGCGGCGACCGCCGCAGCCGCCGCGACGTTGAGTGAGTCGACCCCCGCAGACATCGGGATGCGGACCCATTCACTGGCGGCCTCGAGCGCTTCCGGGGACAAACCCGACCCCTCGGCTCCGATCAGCAGCGCGAGCCGTTCCCCGGGCTCGACCTGCAGCATGTCGATGTCGAAGGCGCGCGGGTCGGGAGTGAGCGCGAGCACCCGCCAGCCCTCCGGGCGCAGCTGGGCGAGCGCTTCGGGCCAGCTGTCGCACCGCGCGTACGGAATCGCGAAAACCTGTCCCATCGACACCCTCACAGCTCGCCGGTAGAGCGGATCGCCGCAGGTCGGGGCGAGGATGATGCCGTCGATGCCGAGAGCGGCGGCACTGCGGAAGACCGCCCCGAGGTTGGTCGTGCTCGACAGTTCCTCGAGCACCATGAGGCGCCGGGCGGCGCGCTGGACCTCGTCGACAGTGGGCAGCGGGCGGCGCGCCATGGCCGCTAGAACCCCGCGGTGGACGTGGAAGCCGGTGACGGCGTGCAGCACGTCGTAGTCCGCGACGAGATGGAGGCCGGGCAGGTCCGACAGGTCGGCAGCGCGTGATTCGGCGCACAGCAGCGAGCGCATCTCATAGCCGGCCGCCAGTGCCCGGCGCACGACCTTCTCGCCCTCGGCGATGAACAGGCCGTGCTCGGGCTCGATCTTGCGGCGCAGCGCGACGTCGGTGAGCGCGCGATAGTCCGACACGCGGGGATCGTCAGCCGACGTGACGTGCGCGACCTCGGTCTCGGTCTGGGTCACGGCCGCGCAGGTGGGCTCACAAGCCCGGGGGCGTCAGATCAGGCACGACGTTCGGGGCTCGCAGCGACGACATGACCGCGACGGTGCGCTGGAAGGACGCCGCCAGCTGCTGCTTCAGCGCCGCCGGGGTAGCCGGATTCTCGTACGCCTGGGCGTCGGGATAGATGACGTAGCCGCCGAAGCGATCGACGTAGGTGGGCGTGTAGCTGATCCCGGAGACCGACCACTTCCCGGCCGTGTCCTTGAAGTGCAGGGTCACGATCACCCCGTCCTGCGAGGAGACCGGGCAGCACTCCCCCGACTGGTTCGACAGGAAGTTGCCGACGCCGTAGACGACGTACTTGCCGCCGATCAGCTCGACCGGCTGCACGACGTGGACGTGGCCACCGACGATCGCGTCGACGTAGGGCGAGGCGAGGATCTGGGTGGCCTCGGAACGCTGCTCGGGCGTCGGGGTCGCCTGGTACTCCGCACCCCAGTGCATCTGCACGATGACGATCTGCGCGCCGGCGGTCTTGGCCGCCTTCGCGTCGGCCAGGATCTGCGGGACGTTGATCAGGTTGACCAGATACGGCTGGTCGGCCGGGAGGACGAAGCCGTTGAGCCCGTACGTGTAGTCCAGTAGCGCGACCTTCACGCCGCGCACCGTGTGCAGCTCGGGCTCGCGGGTCGCCGCCGTGGTCGCCGTTCCGGCGTGCTCGACGTGCACGGAGTCCAGCGCATTGATGGTGTCGGCGACGCCCTGTGCCCCGTGGTCGTAGCTGTGGTTGGAGGCGGTGGAGCAGCCATCGAAGCCGGCGTCGGCGATGGCGTTCACGATCTCGTGCGGGGAGTTGAACACCGGGTAGCCCGACAGCCCGACGTCGGTCGCGGTCAGGGCGGTTTCCTGGTGGCAGATGGACAGGTCATCGGCCGAGAGCAGGGGCTTGACCTGCGCGAACATCGGCCGGAAGTCATAGGCCATCCCGGTGGAACGCCCATCGACCGCCGCCTGGTTGAAGACCGGGGAGTGCAGCAGGATGTCGCCGGTGAACGAGACGGTGATCGGCTTCGGCGGCGGGGGCGGCGTGGGTGACGGCGTCGGGCTCGGACTCGCGCTCTTGTTGGCGGCGGCCTGAGCATTCGCGGAGGCGGCCGACTGCGCGGGTGAGCCTCCCCCGCTGGAGCAACCAGCGGCAATGAGAGCGGCGGCGATCAGGCAGCTGCCCAGGGCCGTCGAACGGGTACGGCGCGCAAAGCTACGGGCGCTGGGTTCGGATCCACGTGTCGGTCGGGGCACGCGCCTCATCCTGCCTGCCGAACCTTGGAACGAGGCGGCTGATCGCCCGGCGTTTCAAGGACTTTGCCGCCATCTCAGCGCCTAGGCTTGAACGCGTGAGGCGGCTTGCTCCAGCGTTGGCGCTGCTTGCGCTCTGCGGGTGCGGGGCCGCGAGCGTCCCGCGGGCCGCGCATCAGGACCGAGCCGTCGCCGCGCCGCGAGGGCAGCAATCGGTGGCGGCCGCGCCGCAGTCGCCGCGCGCCCGGCCAAGCAGCGCCGCACCGCATTCGGTGGCCGCACCGCACCACCAGAGCGTGATCATCACCGGTGACTCCATCCCCGAGGACCTGGGGCCGATGATCACCCGAACGCTGAACGGCCCGCTGTTCTCCGGTCATACGGAGTCGCACCCGATCACCGGCCTGGTGCGTAACGACTACTACGACTGGCCCTCCGCCGCGGGCCGTATCGCCGCCGAGCACCCCGACACCGTGATCATGCTCATCGGCGGCAACGACAACCAGCCGATCCGGCTGGCGACCGGGGCTTACGCGCCGCCGGCGAGCCCCGCCTGGGACACCGAGTACGCCCGGCGCGCCGGCCTCGTCATGGATGCGCTGACCCGCGGCGGGGTTCACCGCGTCTACTGGCTCACCATGCCGACCACCGACCTGCCCAGCATGAACGGCGCCGTCGCGGCCATGGGCCAGGCGATCCGTACCGCGGCGCGGACCCGGCCCGCTGTCACCGTCTACAGCAGTGACGTGCTGCTCGGGAACGACGCGGGCACCCGCGCCGCGCACCAGCCCGACGGCATCCATCTGTCGATCCTCGGCTCCCAGCTGATCTCGAACTCGTTGATCAACCGGTTGCGGATCGACGCGTCCTCCGCCGCCTGATCCGGCGACCGCAGCGGCCGGAGCTAGTCCGGGTCGATGATGCGCGGCTCGCGGGCCGCGCCGAGGCCGGGCGTCTCCCGCGGCGCCTTCGGCTCGTAGGCAGCGTGCTGCGACGCGCGCTTGTTCGGGGCATTGGCGAGCACGACCGCGAGCCAGGGCAGCACGATCGCGATGCCGATGGCGAACCAGCGGGCGGCGCCGTGGAAGAGCAACGTGGCGGCGATGAAGCAGAGCGCGCGGAACAGCATCGTGATGACGTAGCGCCGCTCGCGCTCCCGGATCTCGGCCGTTCGCGACGAGCCGAGATCGGTGATCACGGTCGTCTGGCGACGCTTGCGCGACAAGCCCGGATACGCCACGTGTTCAGTGTGACCCGGATTGCGCTGGATCGCACCTCGCGAGGTCAGCGGGCTGGTGCGCGTTCGCTGGAGGCGCAGCGGTCAGCAGCCGTCCAAGGTGTATGGCGAGGTCGCCGCCGGCGTACTGACCGAACGGGGCAACCGGCTCGTACCCGGCGGTGAGGTAGAGCGCGACCGCTTCGGGCTGCATCGTTCCGGTCTCGAGCCAGATCTGCGCGTAGCCCAGCCGCTCGGCCTCCCGCTCGGCCGCGGCGAGCAGCGCACGGGCGATCCCGCGGCCGCGGGCGTGGGAGCGTACGTACATCCGCTTGAGCTCAGCCGTCCGCTCGTCGATGCGCCGCAGCCCGGCACACCCGACGGGCACCGCGGCGAGCGTCGCCAGCAGCATCCGCCCACCTGGACCGTCGAACAGATCCGGCGGCGCATGCACCGGCTCGCCCTCACCCCCGTAGCGCACCGACAGGTCGGCATCGAGCTCCGCGACGAGGTCAGCAACCTGCGCGAACGCGACGGGGACGATCCGCAGCGCTTCCTGCGGCCCTGCGCTCACCGGCCGCGCCACACCGGAGGCCGCTTCTCGGCGAACGCGCGGGCGCCCTCCTTCGCGTCCTCGCTGCGCAGCACCGGGCGCACGATGCTCTCCTGGCCCTGCTGGGCCTCCTCGTCGGACCAGCCGTGAGCACGGCGCACGACGTCCTTGCTGGCGATGACGGCGAGCGGACCGTTCGCCGCGATCTTCAACGCCAGCTCGAGCGCCGCATCCAGAGCGCCGCCGGTCGGGGTCAGCTTGTTCACCAGCCCGAGCTCGTACGCCCGCTGCGCCTCGACGGGATCGCCGGTGAGCACCAGCTCCATGGCCACGTGGTACGGGATCCGCAGCGGGAGCCGGAAAAGGCCGCCGGCGGCGGCCGCCAGCCCGCGCTTGACCTCGGGGATCCCGAACTTCGCCGTCTCGGCGGCGATCACCAGATCGCAGGACAGCACGATCTCGCAACCGCCGGCGAGCGCCCACCCCTCCACGGCGGCGATGAGCGGCTTGCTCGGCGGGGCGAACGCGAGCCCGGCGAACCCCCGGCCCGGCACGTACGGGTCCTCGCCGCGCACGAAGGCTTTCAGGTCCATGCCGGCGCAGAACGTCCCCTCGGCACCGGTCAGGATGGCCGCCCGGATCTCGGGATCGCCGTCGAGCTCCTCCATGGCCGCCGCGATGCCGTCCGACACCGCGCGAGTGATCGCGTTGCGCGCGTGCGGCCGGTTGATGGTGACGACGAGCACTTCCCCGGACGGTCCGCGGCGCTCGGTCAGGAGGGGCTGGGCTTCGGCGGCGCTCTCGGCCGTGCTCTCGACTGGATCGGTCACGACCGCCATCTTGCCTTGACCGCACGTCAGCCGAAGACCGGGCTGCAAGCAGGTCGTATGGCACGCTGAAAGGGTGAACCGCGCCATTTTCGACGACGAACATGTGGCTTTCCGGCAGCTCTGCCACGATTTTCTGGCACGCGAGGCCGCACCGCACACCGCCGAGTGGGAGGCGGCCGGAATCGTCGATCGGCAGATCTGGAAGCAGGCCGGCGCGGCCGGGCTGCTCGGCTTCGAGATGCCCGAGGAGTTCGGCGGCGCCGGCATCCGCGACTTCCGCTACAACGCGATCCTCGGCGAGGAGATCGTCTTCACCGGCTCGGTGGGCGTCGGCTTCACGCTGCACAACGACATCTGCGCCCCGTACCTGCTCAAGCTGTGCACCGACGAGCAGCAGGCGCGCTGGCTCCCGGGCTTCGTCTCCGGCGAGCTGATCACCGCGATCGGGATGACCGAGCCGTCCACCGGATCAGACCTGCAGAGCATCCGCACCACTGCACGCCCGGCGAACGGCCGTGATTCCAGTGACGGCTGGATCCTCAATGGTTCCAAGACTTTCATCACCAACGGCATCCACTCCGATCTCGTCATCGTCGCCGCCAAGACCGACCCGGAGGCCGGCCACCGCGGCATGAGCCTGCTGGTCGTCGAGCGCGGGATGCCCGGCTTCGAGCGCGGGCGCAACCTGGCGAAGGCGGGACAGCATGCCCAGGACACTGCCGAGCTGTTCTTTTCCGACGTGCGCGTCCCGCGGGCCAACCTGCTGGGCGAGGAAGGCAGCGGCTTCCGCTATCTCATGGTCAACCTGCCGCAGGAGCGGCTGTCCATCGCGGTCAGCGCCGTCGCGAGCATGGAGCGCGCCATCGACCTGACCATGGCGTACGCCCAGCAGCGCACCGCCTTCGGCCAGCCGATCGGGAAGTTCCAGGCCAGCCGGTTCGCCCTCGCCGAGATGGTGACGAAGACCCGGGCCGCGCGCAGCTACGTCGACCAGTGCATCCTCGCGTTGAACGCCGGTGAGCTCTCCGCCGACGAGGCGGCCGGGGTCAAGTACTGGACCACTGACGTGCTGGCGGAGGTCGTCGACGCCGCGGTCCAACTCCATGGCGGCTACGGCTTCATGGACGAGTACGAGGTGAGCCGACTGTGGCGCGACGCCCGCGTCACCCGGATCTACGGCGGCACCAACGAGATCATGAAAGAGATCGTCGGGCGCTCTCTCGGCTTCTGAGGCACCCGTCCGCCGAGTCCGGCGGGCTCAGGCCACCCGCCGCGGCTGCCGACACAGCAAGTGTCCGCTCGCTGGCACCTCGGAGGATTCGTGGCTTTTGCGCCGCCCGCTTTGCGGCGGTTAGCCCTGGCCGTCGCCGTGCTGTACGACGTCGACCTGGTGCCGCAGGACGGCGGCCTGGTGCTCACCGGGACGCGCGACATCCGGGTGTCGTGGCCGTCCCTCTGCGAGGTCATCGAGCAAGCCGACCAGGCGTGCTGGGAGGCCGGCGGCGAGCCTGACGAACGCCGCCGCTACGAAGCGCTCGCCGCCTGGTTGATCGCCCGGCGGGCCGTCGCCGACCTCGAGACCGACCCTCAGCTCATCGCCCTCGGTGTTCCCGCTGACGCCGAGAACCATCCGGGTGCCGCGTGGGTCCGGGAAGTCGTGCCGGGCGACGCGCTGTGCCTCGGCTTCGGCTACGGACCCGAGCACAAGCCGCTGCCGGCAGGCGTGCTCGAGCACGCGGGAATCGACGCGGGCGTCGCCTGGCAGCGAGTGCGCGCCGAACTCGAACGGCTCGGCACGCTCGCGGCCGAACGTGAGCGGCGCCAGGTTCGCCGGGCGATCGTGCCGCTCGGTGGTGCCGACGTCGTGACATTGCTCGGCAGCGCCAGCCTGCGCCGCGAACTCGTGGCCCGCGAGAGCGACGGGATGATCGCGCTCATCGTCCCGTTGCGCGCCCGTGGCTGGAAAGCGACGTACGCCAGCGATCCGGCGTTCGGCCCCGCGCTCGCCGCCGCCATGCCCGAACTGGAGCGTGGCTTCGCCCGCCCGCTGCTCGTCACGGCAGAAGAGGTCAGCGAGGTGCGCCCCGGCGGGGATGCGATGCGCTTCCTGCGCGGTGACGAGGACTAGCCGGTCTCCGGTCGTACCAGGCCGGTCAGGCGGGTCGTGCCGGTCATGCCTCGGCGCCCTGCGCGTCCAGCGTCGGTTCGAGCCGGGAAACGGCTTCGGTCACGCGGCGGGCGATCGCCTGCGCGGACAGGCCGGCATCGCTCATCACCTGGGCCCGCTTGCCGTGGGCCAGGAACTCCCGGGGAAGACCGATGTCACGCAGCGGCGTGTCGACCTCTGCGGCCCGCAGCGCGCTGGCGAGCGTGCTTCCCGCCCCGCCCTGACGGCCGTTGTCCTCCAGCGTGATGACGAGCCGCGCGCGGCGGGCCAGCTCGACCAGTTCGTCCGGCACCGGCATGACATAACGCGGGTCGACGACGCGCAGCTCGATGCCCTGGTCTGCCACCCGCTGCGCGACCTCGAGTGCCATCGGCACCATCGCCCCGTACGCCACCAGCAGTGCGGCCTCATCACCGGTGGCCTCACGCATGACGTCGACGCTGCCCTCGCGACGCACCGCCGGCAGCGGCTCGGGAAGCATTCCCTTCGGGAAACGGATGGCGGTCGGCCCGTCGGTGCGTTCCATCGCCTGGTCCAGCGCCTCTGCCAGCCGCTCCTCGTCGCGCGGCGCGGCAAGGTCAAGGCCCGGCACGACCGGCAGCCACGACATGTCCCACATGCCGTTGTGCGACGCGCCGTCCTCGCCGGTGACACCCGCCCGGTCCATCACGAAAACCACGGGAAGCTTGTGCAGCGCGACGTCCATCAGCACCTGGTCGAAAGCGCGGTTGAGGAACGTCGCGTAGACCGCGACGACAGGACGCATGCCGCCCATCGCCAGCCCGGCTGCTGAGGTCACGGCGTGCTGCTCGGCGATGCCGACGTCGAACACGCGATCCGGCCAGCGCTCGGCGAACGGGGCGAGCCCCACCGGGTCGAGCATCGACGCGGTGATGGCCACGACGTCGGAGCGCGACGCTCCGAGTTCGAGCATCTGCTCCGAGAACGCCGAGGTCCAGGTGCGGCCCACGGCGATCGATACCGGCTGGCCGGTACGCGGATCGACGATGCCGACGCTGTGCATGCGATCGGCGACGTGGGTCTCGGCCGGCTCGTACCCGGAGCCCTTGGTCGTGACGCAATGCACGATCACGGGAGCGCCGAAGCCGCGGGCCTTGCGCAGCGCCGACTCGATGGCGCCGACGTCGTGGCCGTCGACCGGGCCGACGTACTTGAGCCCCAGGTCTTCGAACATGGCCTGGGGCTGCACCAGATCCTTGATGCCCCGCTTGATGCCGTGCAGCGCGTCGTAAAGCGGAGGCCCGACGAGCGGGGTCCGCGCGAGAGCGCTCTTGACCACGTCGAGCACCTGCTCGTACTGCGGGGTGAGGCGCAGACCGGCCAGGTGCTGCGCGAGACCGCCGAGCGTCGGCGCGTACGAGCGCCCGTTGTCATTGACGACGATCACCACCGGCCGTTCGGCGACGGCGATGTTGTTCAGCGCCTCCCAGCTCATCCCGCCGGTCAGCGCACCGTCTCCGATGACGGCGACGACGTGACGCTTCTCTCCACGCAGCGCGTACGCCTTGGCGATGCCGTCGGCGTATGAAAGCGCGGTCGACGCATGCGAATTCTCGACGTGGTCGTGCTCGGACTCCGCGCGGCTCGGGTAGCCCGACAAGCCACCGGCTTGACGCAGCGTGTCGAAGGAGCCGGCCCGCCCGGTCAGCATCTTGTGCACGTAGGCCTGGTGTCCGGTGTCCCAGATCAGGGTGTCGCGCGGCGAGTCGAACGTGCGGTGCAGCGCCAGGGTCAGCTCGACGACGCCCAGGTTGGGCCCGAGATGGCCGCCGGTGCGGCACACCGCGTCGACCAGCTGCTCCCGAATATCGGTGGCCAGCTCAGCGAGCTGATCGGCCGAGAGGCTTCGAAGGTCGGCGGGTCCGCGGATCTCCGAGAGCGCTGTCACAGAGCCTCCTCACCTACTGCTGGCATCAGGGATCTCCGGGGCGCGGCACCGCACTGAGAGCGCCCGGGGATAGCTCGCAGTCTGGTCACAGTGTAGAGACGCCGGACCCGCCGAGGAACGCGGCGCGCCCGGTAGTGCCGGATTTGCCGCCTTCAGCTGCCATCCAGGCAGCCCACCAGCGATGCCGAAAGCAGCGGGGTTGCCCCGCCGACCGGGTCGTAGGACGGTCCCGACCACTTGCCCGGAAGCGGGATTCCCGGAAATGGGGTCACGGCGGCAGGCTCGCTGCCCTTGAAACCGTGCCAGTCACCCGCCTTCCATCCGGTGGTACCGGTCTTGGCGATCGCCGCCGCGGCGGGGCCCGCACCGGAGACCAGCAGCACGCGGGCGCTCAGCCGGGGGTCGCGCACGTCGAGGTAGTAGACGGCCCCGAGGCCTCCGCTCGGCAGCGGCCCGGCGAAGTAGCGCACGGCTTTCACGACGTACCCGGTGCCGCCCTGGCTGGCGTCCAGCGCGTCGACGGCCTGCTTGAAGAAGTCGGCGGCAGGCGCCGGCTGCACCCAGCCGTTGACGCAGGACGCACTCTTCGCACCCCGGCTGACGACCGCGCCGGCCGGGTTCGTCGCCGTGGCGGCCGTCGTCGGGGTCGCGGACGCACTCGGTGTGACCTCGGCGCTGGTGCTGGGAGTCGGTGACTCGGCGAGAGCTGGGCTCGGCGCCGTCGAGGCGTGCGACGACGACCCACATCCCGCCGTCACGGCGGCGCAGGCGAGCACCATGGAACCGGCGAGGGCGGCCCCACCGGCGCCGAAGCGTCCGTGACCGATTTGCACGCCCTGACCGTAGGCCCGCACTGCCATTCGGGACAGGCGCTGAACGGGTGTGTCGGCTAGAGCTTGGGGGTGAAGCGCTGCCCGGCGAGGGCGCGCTGTACCAGGTCGACCCCGCGGGCCGCCCGCGACAGGCGGAGCGCCTCGCGCTCGTACATGGCCAGCAGCGCCTCGACCGCTTCCGGCGGGAGCCCGCCGGCCAGGTCGCGAAGGTCGGCCCGGGCGGTGGCGGCGCCGCGGCGGCAGGCCTCGATCGCCGCGTTGACATTCTCACCCGCCACCCGGGCGAGCAGGACCGGCCAGCGCTGCAGGACGCCGTAGCTGCGATGGTCGGGCGGGCACAGGTCGTAAAGCCAGGCGACCGCGCGCCTTTCCCATCCCGCAGCGCCGGGGGGCGGCACCTCGTCCGGCCAGCCCACCGGGATCGCCCCGCTCACGCCGGGTCCGCCGGGGTCAGCAGGGCAAGGCATTCCAGATGAGCGGTCATGGGGAAGAGATCGAAGGCCCGCAGGTGCGCGAGCCGGTACCCGGTTTCCGCTGCGGCGCGCAGATCGCGGGCGAGCGTCGCCCCGTCGCAGGAGACGTACGCGATCGCCCGCGGACGGGCCTGCACGAGCCGGCGCATGATCTCCGGGCTCGCACCGGTGCGCGGCGGATCGAGCACGACGAGATCCACCCTGTCGACGGGCGCCGCGCCGTCGAGCAGCCCGGTCTCGATCGCCGCGGCGACATCCGCGGTGTGGACGGTGACGTCCAGACCGGAGCAGTTCTCCCGGGCGTCCGCAGCTGCCGCCGGCCCGACCTCGACGGCCGTCACGGTGAGCCCGCGCGATGCCAGCAGGTACGAGAAGAGCCCGGCGCCGGCGTACAGATCGAGCGCCCGCTCCCCCGGCTGCGGCGCGAGCGCGCCGACCACCGCGTCGGCCAGCAGCTGCGGCGCATCCGGGTGCACCTGCCAGAAACCGCCGCCCGTGACCCGGAATTCGTGTCCGAGGGCACGGTGTACGAGCGTGCCCTCGTCGTCGATCACCACGGCGCCGGTCGTCGGGGAAGCGGCGAAGGCGACCCGCGGCACCGGCTGATGCGCCACCCGGTGAGCGGCGGGGCCGTCGGTGCGCCACGCGCCGGCTTGCTCGATGAGCGGATGACTGATCGGGCATCGCCGCACCCGCTCGACGGCGTGGGAGCGGTGCCGCAGCAGGCCGCGGGCGCCATTGCGGCCCACCGAAACCTGCACTCGCGTACGCCAACCCAGCCCGTCGCCACAGGACGGTGCGGCCTCCACCGTCACGGGTCCGGGATCGATCCCGCCGAGCCGGGTGAGCTGCTCGCGTAACACCTGACCCTTGATCTCCCGGGCGGCGGGCAGCGATGCGTGCTGCCAATCGCAGCCGCCGCACCGGCCCGGCACCGCCAGCGGGCACGGCGGCGCGACCCGGTCGGCGGACGCTTCCAGCACCTCGACGGTGTCGGCGCGCAGCAGCCGGCTGTTCTCGTCGGTGATGCGGGCCCGGACGCGTTCTCCGGGCAGCGCACCGCGGAGGAAGACGACCCTGCCGTCCGGTGCGTGAGCCACGCAATCACCACCGGGTGCTGCTCGCTCCACGATGAGCTCGAGCAGCACCGTCACCCCGTCTTGGCCGGGGACTGGGCATCGTGCGGGCCGTCACCGTCCGGGGTGTCCGCCGTCAGCCCGCCGCCCGGCGGCGGGATCGAGCGGCGCTCCCGGCCGCGGCGGACGTCGCCGACGCGCGAGCGCCGGAAGTCGTCCTCGGCCCGGCCCTCGGACGACTCGAGCTGGTACGGCACGCTCGTCACCATCACGCCCGGCTCGAAGAGCAGCCGGCTCTTGAGCCGCAGCGCGCTCTGGTTGTGCAGCAGGTTTTCCCACCAGTGCCCGACGACGTACTCGGGGATGTACACGCAGACCACGTCACGGGGCGAATCACGGCGGATACGGCGCACGTATTTGATGACCGGCCGGGTGATCTCGCGGAACGGCGAGTCGATCACGACGAGGTCGATGCCGATCCCGCGCTTGTGCCACTCCTCCTGCAGGGCCTCGGTGTCCTTGTCGTCGATCTTCACCGTGATCGCTTCGAGCACGTGCGGCCGGCTCGCCTTGGCGAACGCCAGGGCCCGCAGCGTCGGCCGGTGCAGCTTGCTCACCAGGACGACGGCATAGACCCGGCTCGGCAGGGTCGGCGGCCCAGGATCGGGAACGAGCTCTTTCGCGACCCGGTCGTAGTGCCGGCGGATCGCCTTCATCGTCATGAAGATGATCGGGATGGCGACGCAGACGATCCAGGCGCCGCGGGTGAACTTCGTCAGCAGGACGACGACGAGGACGGAACCGGTGAGGACCGCGCCGGTCGTGTTGATGACCTGGCTGCGGCGCATGTGCCGGCGCCTTTGCGGGTCCCGCTCGGTACGCAGCAGCCGGTTCCAGTGCCGCACCATGCCGCTCTGGCTGCAGACGAAGGAGACGAAGACGCCGATGATGTAAAGCTGGATCAGCCGCGTGACCTCGGCCTGGAAGACGACGATCAGCAGCGTCGCGAAGCCGGCGAGCACGATGATGCCGTTGCTGAAGGCCAGCCGGTCTCCGCGGGTGTGCAGCTGGCGCGGCAGGTAGCGGTCCTGGGCGAGGATCGAACCGAGCACCGGGAAGCCGTTGAACGCGGTGTTGGCGGCGAGCACCAGGATGAGCGCGGTCGTGGCTGCGATCGCGATGAAGCCGATCGAACCGGTGCCGCCGAAGACGGCTTCGGCGACCTGGGTGATGACGGTGCGCTGCTCGTAGTGCTTCGGGGTGCCGGTGAGCTGGCCGCTATCGGCGACGTGCACATGAGCCACCAGCGCCAGGGCCGTGACCCCGACGAACATCGTGACCGCGAGGCTCCCGAGCAGTAGCAGGGTCGTGGCCGCGTTCTTGCTCTTGGGCTTTTTGAACGCCGGCACGCCATTGCTGATCGCCTCGACGCCGGTGAGCGCCGTGCACCCGGAGGAGAACGCACGCAGCACCAGGAACACCGTGGCGATGCCACCGAAGCTGCTCGTCGCAACGACACCGAAGCTGGCGCTCTCGGCCCGCAGGTGAGCGCCGGTCGCGACCCGGATGAGCCCGTAGCCGATCATGATCAGGACGGTGGTCATGAACGCGTACGTGGGAATCGCGAAGGCGGTCCCCGACTCGCGGATGCCGCGCAGGTTGAGCAGTGTGATGACGAGCACAACGAGCACGGCGAGCAGTACCCGGTGCGCGGCGAGCGACGGAACGGCGGACAGGAAGTTCGATACGCCCGAGGACACCGAGACGGCCACGGTGAGGACGTAGTCGACCATGAGGGCGCTGGCGACGAGGACCCCGAAGTTGCCACCGAGGTTCGTCGTAGCGACCTCGTAGTCGCCGCCTCCGCTGGGGTAGGCGTGGACGTTCTGGCGGTACGACGCGACCACGGTGAGCATCAAAATGCCCACCATTGCTGCGATATACGGCGTGAAGTGAATGAAGGACAGCCCACCGAGCGTGAGCACGAGCAGGATCTCCTCCGTCGCGTACGCGACGGAGGACAAGGCGTCGCTGGCGAAGACCGGAAGCGCGATCTTTTTGGGCAGCAGCGTCTCACCGAGGCGGTCACTGCGGACGGGCCGGCCGACCACACCTCGCTTCAGCAGGCCCGTGAGCAAACCCACGACGCGCGATGCTACGCGGCTCCGTGCCTGGCAAGTGACTCGCAAGGGGCGAGTCACGGCTAGTGTTCCAGCCCGTGCACGTCGTCATTCTCGGTTGCGGCAGGGTGGGCTCCACCCTGGCCCGCAGCCTGACCCGGCGCGGTCACTCCGTCGCCGTCATCGATCAGCTCGCCACCGCCTTCGACCGGCTCGGCGACGACTTCCCGGGCCAGACCGTGACGGGCGTCGGGTTCGATCGCGACACCCTGATGGAAGCCGGTATCGAGAAGGCCGACGCATTCGCCGCCGTATCCAGCGGCGACAACTCCAACATCCTCTCGGCCCGCGTCGCCCGCGAGACCTTCGGCATCGAGCACGTCGTCGCCCGCATCTACGATCCCCGGCGCGCCGAGGTGTACGAGCGGCTGGGCATCCCCACCGTGGCCACCGTGCGCTGGACGGCCGACCAGATCATGCGCCGGCTGCTGCCGGAAGGCACCGCTCCCGAGTGGACCGACCAGAGCGGGCGCATCATCCTGGCCGAAGTGCCGATCGACCCCAGCTGGATCGGGCATCCGATCGCCCAGCTCGAAGAGGCAGCCGGGGTTCGCGTGGGCTGCATCATCCGCTTCGGCGAAGGCATGCTGCCCGAGCCCACCACCGCGCTGCAGCACGGCGACACCGTTCATCTGCTTGCCCTGCGCGCCCACCTCAGCGAGGTCGAGCGCGCGATCGCCGCCGGACCGGAGGGCGCGCCGTGACCGACCCGATCACCGGCCTACCCGTCGAAGGTGACGGCCCGCCGCACCACGCCCACACCCGCCTGGTCAAGCGCGTGGCCATCGCCGGCGCCGGCAACGTCGGCCGATCCATCGCTCTGGAGCTGCTCGAGCACGGCCACGACGTGATGCTCATCGAGCGGGAACCGAGAGCGCTCAAACGCAAGTCGGTCGACGGCGCGGCGTGGGTACACGGCGACGCCTGCGAGGTCAGCACCCTGGAAGAGGCCCGGCTCCAGGACTACGACGTCGTCGTCGCGGCGACCGGCGACGACAAGGTCAACCTCGTGGTCTCCCTGCTGGCGAAGACCGAATTCGGGGTCCGGCGGGTCGTCGCCCGGGTGAACCACCCGAAGAACGAATGGCTCTACAACGAATCGTGGGGCGTCGACGTCGCCGTCTCGACCCCGCGGATGCTCACCGCCCTCGTCGAGGAAGCGGTCAGCGTCGGCGACCTCGTGCGCCTGATGAGTTTCATGCAGGGCGAGGCCTCCCTGGTGGAGGTGACCCTCGCCGACGACAGCCCGCTGGCGGGCCTGCGGATCGACGACGTGACGCTCCCACCGGACACCGCGCTCGTGACGATCCTGCGCGACGGACGGGTCGTGCTGCCCGCTCCGGAGGCGACCCTCGAGGCCGGCGACGAGATCCTCGCCGTCGCCACCACACCGGAAGTCGAAGCCGAACTCGCCCGCGTGCTCGGGGGTGATGACATCGCCGATCCGCCCCGAACCGTGACCGGCGAGTCGGCGGCAGGTGACATCCCCGGATCCGGCGGCATCCTCTGACCGAGGCGGCGCCTGCCATGGACACGGTGCGGGGTTCGTCGCACCGCGAGACCGCCCGCAGCGCCGGCCCGGTCGCCGGCGCCGGTGTGGCGGTCAACGTCGTCGTCGCCGCGACGACCCTCGCCGTGGCCCGGCTGCTGAACTCCCGCGAATACGGCACGTTCATCGAACTGGTCGCGGTGTTCTACGTCCTGACGATGCCCGGGCTGGCGCTGGCGATCGCGGTCGTGCGCCGCATGACCGACCAGGTGGCACGCGCAGGCAGTGCGGCGCTCGCCGGATGGGTGAGCCAGGTGCGCCGCATGGTGTATCTGGGGTGCGCCGCGGGATTCGCCGTGGGCGCGGCGCTTTCCGAGCCCATCGCCCACCTGCTCGCCATCCGCAGCACGGGCGGCTTGGTGGAGACGTTCGCCGCCGGAGCGCTCTGGACCGTCGCCTGCTTCGAGCGCGCCCTGCTGCAGGCGCGACAGGCGTATCCCGCCTACGCCACCAACCTCCTGCTCGAGGGGGTGCTGCGCTGCGGGGTGACGCTCGGTGCCGTCGGCGCCGGCCTCGGGGTGCCCGGTGCTGCGGCCGGGCTGCTGATCAGCCTGCCGTCGGCCATCGGGCATGCCGGCTGGGCCGAGCATCGCCTCCCGCCCACCCAGCCGGCCCCTCCGGCTCAGCCGGAGGCGTCCGGCAGGCTGCCCGAGCGCCAGGCCATCGGGCGGGCACGCCACGAGGCGCTGTTCGCCCTCGGTGCTCTCGGACTGCTCGCCGTGCTGCAAAACGTCGACGTGCTCGTCCTCGGCCGCCATGATCCGTCCAGCAGCGGTAGCTACGGGGCGGTGTCGGTCGCCTGCAAGTCGCTGGTTCTCGTCGCGTTCGTGCTGGCCGGCTTCCTGCTCCCGGAGGCGGCGTCGCGCCGGGCGGCCGGCCACCATGCGATGACCCCGCTCGTGGTGTCGCTGGCGTTCGTCGCCGTCCCCTCGGCGTTGCTGATCCTACTGGCGGCGGCGGACGGCCACGCCCTGCTCGGCCTGGCGTTCGGCCAGCGGCTCGCCCATGCCTCGGCCGCGTTCACGCCGCTGGCACTCGCGATGACCCTGCTCGCCGTTTCGGTGGTGCTGACGCACTACCTGCTCGCCGCGGGCGAGCGCCCGGTGCTGTGGGTGCTGCTCGTCGCCGGGATCGGTACGACGGTGGCGCTCGCGCTGGCCGGAACCAACCCCAGCCGGGTCGCCTGGACCGACGCGATCGCCCAGGCAGCTCTGACCGCCGCCCTCGTCGGCGCCGTCGGGTTGCACCATCGGCGCGTGCTGAGCCAGCAGCGCGCGGCCCGCCAGTAGCGTCAGTTCGGTGCCGACCTTCACCCCGAACGTCTCCCGCAGCCGCGCCCTTTTCCGGGCGTTCGGGGTCGAGCAGACCGACCCCGCGCACTTCTACGGCATGGTGGCCGCGGACTCGGCGGCACACGTCGGCCATTACGCGCCGCTTTCCGGCACAGTGCTGCTCGACGTCGGCGGCGGGCCCGGCTACTTCGCCGACGCCTTCCGCGCGGCCGGCGCCACCTATCTCGCGCTCGACGCCGACGCCGGGGAGATGAGCCTGCACGGGCGCTCACCCGAACGCGGGACGACGGTGCTCGGCAGCGGGCTGGCGCTGCCGTTTCGCACCGGCAGCGTCGACGTCTGCTTCTCCTCGAACGTCCTCGAGCACGTGCCCGAGCCGTGGACCATGGCCGACGAGATGGTCCGGGTCACCCGTCCCGGCGGGATCGTCTTCCTGTCGTACACGATCTGGCTGTCGCCGCACGGCGGCCACGAGACCTCGCCCTGGCACTACCTGGGCGGCCACCGGGCGCTCGAGCGCTACCGGCGGGTCCACGGCAAGCCCCCGAAAAACGTCTACGGCGAAAGCATGTTCGGCGTCTCGACGCACGCCGGGCTGCGCTGGGCCCGCCGCCGGGAAGCCGAGGGCGCAGTCGAGGTGATCGAGGCGTTTCCGCGCTATCACCCGCGCTGGGCCTACTGGGTGGTGCGGGTGCCGGGGGTGCGCGAGATCGTCACCTGGAACCTCGTGCTGGTGCTCCGTAAGCGCTGAACAGCACTGAACAGCGCTGACGCCGGGCTAACCGCCGGTAGCGGCGTTGACGTGCGCCACCACCGGGTTCGACGGAAGCGGCGGCAGGCCCATCAGCTCGCGGATGCCGCCGAGGAACACCGGCGCCAGCCACTCGCCGCCGTAGACGTTGAAGTGGATGCCGTCGGGATCGCGCACCTGATGGCCGCCGATGTCGAGGTGCCACTTGCCGTCCGGGCTGAAGAACCGGTACAGGTCCAGCACGACCACGTTGGACGGGTGTTCGGCGGCGACAGCCCAGACGATCTTGTTGAAGGCCTGCACCCGGGTGCAGTCGTCCTGGGGCCAGTAGGTGCCGTCGGGCCGCTCGGGACGCAGGTAGCAGGGGGCCGTCGCGAGAGCGACCTTGCCGCCGGCCGAGCCGAGCACCTGGACGGCCTTCTCGAACTGGGCCTTCAGCAGGTTGTCGTAGACCGGCTGACCGGCGTGCATCACCTTGCCGTTGACGTTGCGGTTGACGACCTCCCAGTGGCCCACGATCAGCAGCGAGACATCGGGCTTCTGCACGGCGACCGTCTGCCGCCATTCCTGCGGCCAGTTCCAGCACTCGCCGTACTTGACCGGCGCCTGGTCGCCGTCGCCGGCGCCGACCCCGGGCGCGATGCCGCAGCCGATCCGGCTCGCGTTGATCATGTTGACCCGCCACGCCGACTCGCGGCTGCCCAGCGCGAGGCCGGCACTCCAGGCCGTCGAATCGCCGACCAGCAGCACGTTCAGCGGCTCGGCGGGCACCGGGTTCGGCGGCACGTACGGCTTGCCGTTCGGCAGCACACCGGGCGTGGTGCTCAGGGTCGGGCTGGGCGTCGGGCTCGGTGTCGGGGTCGGCTTCGGCTTCGTCAGGCGCTGGGTGGTGAGCTGCTGGGTCTGCTGGTTCTGCTTGCGGGCCATCGAGTCGAGCTTCTGGGCGAAGTCCGAGGTGTTCGCGCCGGGTGTCCGAGGCAGGACCGACCAGGGCCCGGCGACACCGGCCAGCAGGATCACACCGACGAGTCCGGTCGCGGCAAGCCGCCGACCGGGCAGCCATCCGCCGAGGATCGGGCGCTCCATGACCCAGTACGACAGTTCCGCGAGCGCGACAGAAATGCCGATCCGGGTCCAGAGCAGGTCGGCGCCGGTCAGGTGGGTCCGTGCGCCGTCGACGTAGAGGATGACCGGCCAGTGCCAGAGATACAGGCCGTAGGAGATGCGCCCGATGTGCGCCAGCGGCGGCAACCCGAGCAGCTTCGACAGCGGGCCGCGCGGGGCCCGGATCAGGGTCGCGATGACGAGCGCGACGAGCAGAGCGACGACGAGGAAGCCGCCGTGGTAAAGCAGCCGGCTCTGACCGCTGACCGTGACGAAGATCGCCGCGAGCCCGCCGAGCGCGAGCGTGCCGACCAGCGACCAGCGCCGCACCAGATGGATGTTCGTGCGGACCGCCCGCGGCGAGCGTGGCAGCGGCAGGCACGCCGCGAGCGCCGCGCCGGTCAGCAGGGCGAGCGCCCGGGTGTCGGTGCCGTAGTAGAGCCGCGACGCATCGGTGCCCCGAACCGCTCCGTAGACCAGCCAGCCCGTGCTCGCCAGGGCTCCGATGACTGCCAGCAGGAATACGCTGCGGCGTCCGCTGCCGGCGGTCACGCCCTCGTCGCCGACCCGCTTGCGGCTGACGGCGCGGGCCAGGCGGGGGCCCAACCGGACGAGCCCGACCACCCCCGCCACGAGGAGCGGCCACAGCAGGTAGAACTGCTCCTCCACCCCCAGCGACCACAGATGCAGGACCGGCGATGGTGCCGCCGCCGAGGAGAAGTAGCCCTGGTGGGAGTAGGCGAAGCGCCAGTTCGCCGCGTAGCCCAGTGCGGAGATCACGTCGAGCCGGATGCTGTGGATGTCCAGCGACCGGTCCAGGGCGGCCCACAGCATGACCGCGATCAGTACGAGCAGCAGCGCGGGAAAAAGCCGGCGAGCCCGCCGGGCCCAGAACGCGCGCAGATCGACGCGGCCGCCGCCGCGCACCTCGCGCAGCAGCAGGCTGGTGATCAGGTAGCCGGAAAGGACGAAGAAGACGTCGACGCCGAGCAGGCCTCCCGGAATCCAGGAGACGCCTGCGTGGTAGAGGATGACGCCCGCCACCGCCAGCGCCCGAACACCGTCGAGCGCCCGCCAGCGAGCCTGCCGCGGAGAGTCTGGCTGGGGGGCCGGGTCCCCTCGTGTCGGGGAGTCACGCTTGCTCGTGCGGGCAAGCAGTGCCGTCGACATCACCCGCAGTTACCCCAGCCTTGGCCACTTTCACCTGGCCGACGCGGGAAAGATCCGTATCCGGCAGCCAGCGGCACTCTCGCAGAGTACCGGCGATCACGTTGCGAGATCGTGTCCCCCTAAGATTTCCCGGCTTTCGCGTTAACGGCGATCGAACGCAGCGCTGGAAGCACCTTTGCCGCCACTGGCGGGATAACGGCATCGGGGAAGTGAATCCCATCCGAGCTTCGGATGAGGTATCCGTCAAGTGTCGCCACGTACTTTCCGCCCGGACAGACAAAAGCCTTGAGATCGACGACTGTCGTCTTCGTGGGATGACGGGCTGCCGCCTCTCGCAGCAGCTGGTTGAAGCGGGCCAGCCGCTGCGGATCGTTCTCCGGCCAGGGGGCACCGCTCGGGCTTTCCGCCGGAGCGCTGCACGGCGCGGTCAGCAGCGCTACCTTCGCACCGCGCGCTGACACGACGTTGATCAGCAGATCGAGCTGCGTGCCGAGATAAGTGTCGAACGCGGGCTCGCCGATGTGCTGCCACCGGCCGTCCTTGTAGCGGTCCATGAGCTCCCACTCGCCGACGAGCACGGCCACCACGTCGGGCCGGTCCTTGGCAACTTCCTGGGCGCGGCGCTGGGGCCACTGCACGCAAAAGCTCGGATCGTCGGAGTTCTTGCCCCGAAAACGGCGGGGGCTGCCGAGGGCGATGCCGCACCCGAGGTATCCCGCGTTGTCGATGTGGACGTCGTACGGGGCCTCGCTCTTCGACAGGGCGGCAGCCAGAGCGAGGGCGACGCTGTCGCCGACGAAGAGCACTCGCGAGGTGCCCGCTGGTTGCGGCGAGTTGATGGAGGTGTCGGCCGGGGGCGCCGTCGCTGCCGGCGGCGGCGTGATGGCCGCCGGCGGAGGGGTCGCGGCGACGAGCACGGCCACGAGTGCGGCCACGCTGACCGGTGCCACCACCCTGGGATGCGGCAGGTGCAAGCGGCGGTGGCGTATCGGCAGCTCGATCAGGTAGTAGCTCGCGACGGAGATCGCCAACGTGGATGCGATGCGCACGACCAGCAGGCTCGCGGTCGACAGGCCGGTGCGCTGATGGTTCAGCAGCAGGAACAGCGGCCAGTGCCACAGGTAGATGCCGTACGAAATCTGGCCGATGTAGCGCAGTGGCTGCATACCGAGCAGCCTGGCCAGCGCGCCCTCCGGCACCAGCGCCACCGAAGCGACGGTCACGACCATCAGCGCGGCGATCAACAGGAAGCCGCCGCGGTACAGGAACGTGGACTGGCCGTCGACCGCATGGAACATGTACAGCGTGCCCACGCCGGCGGCGACTCCCGCCAGCTGCAGCGAACCCCGCGTGCGCCCCGAAAGCGGCAAAGCCGGATCGCGCCGGGCGTACCAGGCACCGAGCGCCGCGCCGAACAGCAGCTCGATGGCTCGGGTGTCGGTCCCGTAGTAGAGCCGGTCGGTCCAGACCCCGCCCAGCGATTCGAGCAGCGTGCTGACGAAAGCGAGCGCCACGAGGGCGAGCGCCCACCGGGACACGCTGCGCCGCCGGTTCAGCAGCGCGATGACGACGAGCGGCCAGATCAGGTAGAACTGCTCCTCCACGGCGAGCGACCAGGTGTGCAGCAACGGCGACGGCGCGTTGAACGACGCGAAGTAGCCCTGGCCGGAGAAGGCGAACCGCCAGTTCGCGACGTAGCCGAGGGTGGCGAGGACGTCGCCGCGCAGCGTAGGGGTCCGGGGCTTGAGCACCAGCCCCCACACGATGCTGACGAACAGCAGCACCAGGACGAGGGCCGGCAGCAACCGGCGCGCCCGGCGCAGGTAGAACGCGCCGAGACCGATCCGGCCCGTCCGGTCACGCTCGGCCACCAGCAGCGCCGTGATGAGGAAGCCGGACAGGACATAGAAGATGTCGACCCCGAGCGTGCCACCTTTGATCCAGGAGAGCCCGGCGTGGAAAAGGAGCACGCCGGCGACGGCGACGGCACGCATGCCGTCCAGAGCCGGGATCCGGGTCATCGTGGCCGAACGGACACCGGGATCCGGCGTACGCACACCGGACACGCCTGGACAGTACAAGCGGACGCTGGGCGATCCCCCGCAGGATCGGTCCAGATCACAGCGTCGGCAATGCCGGAATGGTCCCGCCGCCTGCGGTACGGTCGATAGGGCGGAAGTGACCGGCCGGCAGCAGCCACGGCTGCCCCGGACCCCGGAGGTAGGACAAATCACTTCGAGCACGGACACTGCCGCCGATTCCGCTGCCGAGGCTCAACTCGGTCGCCACGTCGGCGTGCACGGTCGTGGGCGCGGCTCGCGCGTTCCCGCCCCGTCCGGTAGCCACCGTCCGGGTCGCCCGCGGCCGGGTGCCGCGGTGCGTCAGGGCCGCCGCGGGTTCCAGCACGTTCCCGCGCTCGATGGGGTGCGCGCGCTGGCGGTCCTTTCCGTCATGGGCTACCACGCCGGTGTCGGCTGGCTGCCCGGCGGCCTGCTCGGCGTCGACGTCTTCTTCGTGCTTTCCGGTTTCCTGATCACGAGCCTGCTGCTGAGCGAGTTCGGCAAGGCCGGGCGGATCAGCCTGATGTCCTTCTGGGGACGCCGGGCGCGCCGGCTGCTGCCCGCGATGGCCCTGCTGCTGGCCTCGATGATCGCCTGGGCGACCTACCTGTCCCCCGCCACGTCGCGGGTCTCGCTGCGGGTCGACGCGCTGTCGACCATGTTCTACGGGGCCAACTGGCGCTTCATCACGTCCGGCCAGGGCTACTTCGACCACTTCGGCCCGCAGTCACCGCTGCTGCACACCTGGTCCGTCGCGGTCGAGGAGCAGTTCTACCTGGTGTGGCCGCTGCTCCTGCTCCTCGTGCTGCGCTGGCGGCGGCGCGGCGTGTTCGCTCTCGCGTTCGCCGGCGCCACGGCCTCGGCCGTCTGGATGTGGGTCCTCTCGGTCGACGGCGCCAGCCCCGACCGGCTCTACTACGGCACCGACACCCGCGCGCTTCCGCTGCTGCTCGGGTGCACCCTGGCGGCGCTGCGGCCGCCGGCGGGCATCGAGGAGTCGCTCACCCGGGTCCGCAACGCCGCGGCCGCGCGCACGATCCGGGGCCTCATCCAGGTGATCGGCCTGGCCGGCCTCGCCGGGCTGGTGCTGTGCTGGCTGCGCGTGCGTGACCACAGCACCTGGCTCTACCGGGGCGGGTTCATCGTCGTCGCCGCCTGCGCCGCAGCCCTGCTGCTGACGTGCACCGACGCACCCCGGGGGCCGCTGGCGCGATTGCTTTCCCTCCCGCCGGTGCGCTACATCGGCGCCATCTCCTACGGCCTGTACCTCTACCACTGGCCGCTCTTCCAGTACCTCACCCATGCCCGCACCGGAATCACCGGCGGCGGCTTGCTCGCGGTGCGCTTTGCCGTGACGTTCGCGGTGGCGGTCGTCTCCTACCACGCGATCGAGCAGCCGATCCGGCGCGGCGCGCTGTCCCGGGCCCGGCTGCGGCGCTGGCTGCCCAAGAGCGTCGCTGCGGCGGCGTTGCCCGTCACGTCGCTGCTCGTGGTCGCGGGTCTGATCACCGGGCTCACGCTGAGCACCCAGGTCTCCGCTCGCCAGATCGCGGCTGCGGGCGGTGACCCCGAGGCCATCCCCAGCGTGCAGCCGCCGCCGCCGAAACCGCCGGAGCTGAACTCGGCGCAGCAGGCCGTCCTGAAGCGCCCGATCCGCGTGCTCGTCGAAGGCGACTCGCTGGCCTACACGCTCGCCAAAGGCCTGGGCGACCTCGGCCCGAAGTACCACTACCAGTCCTTCAATCTCGGCAGCGTCGGCTGCGGGCTCGCGCTCGGCGGCCCGTTCCGGGACGACCGCGGCCTGAACTACCCGCCGGCCAAATGCCAGAACTGGCCGGCGGAGCGCGCGGCGGACGTGCGCACCTATGACCCGGATGTCGTGGTGCTGCTCACCGGACGCTGGGAAGTCCTCGACCGGGTGCACAACGGGGTGTGGACACACATCGGCGAGCCCGGGTACGACAACTACCTGCTGCAGCAGATGAACCTCGCCATCACGGTGCTGAGTTCGACAGGTGCGAAGGTCCTGCTCCTGACGACGCCGTGCTTCCCCCCGCAGGAAGAGCCCGACGGGTCGACCTGGCCGTTCGACGATCCGGCTCGCGTCGCCCGGTACAACCAGCTGCTGCGCCAGGCCGCGGCGCTGCATTCGGACGTCGCCAGCGTCGGCGACCTCGACGCCGACTTCTGCCCGACGGGGAAGTACACGACCACCGTCAACGGGGTCCTGCTGCGTACCACCGACGGCATCCACATCTCCGAGGCCGGCGGCCAGTACGTCGCCACCCGGTTCGCCTCTCAGCTGCAAACCCTCGGGGCGCCGCATCGGGCCGCCGAGGCGCGCAACACCAAGGCCAACGAGGCCCGGGCACCCACTTCTTGATCGCCGGTCAGCGGTCGCCGTGGTCGGTGTGCACGGCGGCGCGTTCGCGTTGGCGGAGCAGCCAACGATGGCCGACGGCGATGCCCGGACGCTCGACGAACAGGTAGCTCACGGTCGAGACGGCGATCGTGATGACCGCCGCGACCGCGAGCAGCTGCAGGAATGGCGCGTCGTCGACCTTCCAGGACGTGTGCGCCTGCAGCTCGCTGATGACCCGCTGGTGCCACAGGTAGATGCCGTAGGACACCAGGCCGATCAGTGACAGCACGTGGCTGGCGAGGAGCCGCCGGACCAGCCCGGTGCGCGCGGTGCCGAAAACCGCTGGCAGCAAAAGGAAAAGCGCGAAGAGGCCGTACAGGAACTGCTTGGCGACGTCGGTGCCCGCGCCTCCGACGAACAGCGGCTGCCGGCTCAGGCCGACCTGCGTCGAGACCAACCAGAACGCCACAGCGGCGAGCGCCCAGCAGGCCAGATCGCCCCCGGGTCGGGTGATCCAGCGCAGCCCCTTGGGCACCCTGCCGGTCTGCGCAACATAGGTGCCGGTGACGGCGAGCGCCATCCCGAGTGCGAAGTGGTCACTCCAGGCGGGCAGCCAGCTGCGGGCGAGGGTCGATGAGCTGACCGCGGTAACGACCACGAGCCGGAAGAGCAGGCTCGCGACGTAGAGCACCGCGAGGGCGAGCAGCTCGCGCCGCAGCACCGCGGCCGGGTCGTGCGGGCGCCCGCGGCGCCGATCCAGCCGGCGCATGGCAACGGCCCACAAAGGCAGCGCGAGGTAGAACGTCACCTCGATGCACAGCGACCAGGCCTGGGTGATGCCGTGAAACACCCAGTTCCGTGAGTAGATCTGCAAGAAGAAAGCGTTCTCCAGGAATCCGCTCACGCCGTGGACGCTCTTCCAGCCGGTGAACAGGTAGTTGACGACCAGCGCCGCCCAGTAGAGCGGCACGATCCGCAGCACCCGCCGGACCAGATAGCTGCGGACGTTCGGGCCCGCGCGGCCGGCGAGCGCCGCCGCCGCAAACGGCCGGTACAGCAGGAAGCCGGAGATGAGGAAGAAGACGGAGACGCCGATCTCGCCGCGCGCGGTGTACGGGCCGAGTGACGACCGGAAGGTGTAACCGGACGCCCCGCCGACGTGCACGACGACGACGAGCAGCGCGGCGATGGCGCGCAGCCCGTCGAAGCCCGCGACGAAGCCCGCCGCCTTGCCCCTGCTCCGGTGCGCGTCCCGCTCGGCGCCCGTCGCCACCGCAGACGCGGCCGCCATTAGACCCTCGCCCGGTCCGGGTCAGCGGTGGCGGCTGACCCGGGGGCCTCGGATGCGGTGAGGGCGGTCGACGCTTCCCCGGCGGGCAGGGTTCCGCGGCGACGCTGATACTTCTCCGCCAGCCCGACGAACCCGGCCGTGGCCATCAGCACGAGCGCGACCTCGGCGCTGGAGCGGTAACGGGTCTGCCCGAACGTGATCGCGGTGGAGATGCAGACGTTCACGATCAGCGCGGCGAGGGGGGTCACGCGGGATCTTGCGTCTTCGCATCACGAGGACGCCGAAGATCGAGGCGATCTCGAGCGAATAGAGGATCACCATGGCGAATCGGCCCCAGTTGAGCGGCTTCGTCTCGCGTGAGGAGTCGAGCTCGGGGAGCTGCGGCCGGATTCCAGAAGCCCCACGTCCGGCCCTCCCGGGCGAGCAGCACCACCGGCAGCCGGCTCTTGTGGCTCTTGATGTAGTCGTCGCGCGATCCGCTTGTAGATCACCGCCTGATCGGAGATGTCCCGGTAGGTGCGCGGCACGAAGGACAGGCAGTCGAAGGACCAGTAGACCGGTCAGTGACCCGTAGAACGTCCGGTCGCAGGTGGCCGACAGCAGCGTGATGTCGAACCCGCTGCTGACGGTCACGGTCTTGTTGAAGCGGGAGAGGTTGTACCCGACCCACGGGCCCAGCACGATGGCGGCGCTCAGCCCGCTGACCAGGATCAGCTGAATCCGCCGCTTCCACGCCAGCCTCTTCATGAAGAGCACGAGCGGCAGGACGAGCAGCACCGGCAGCAGGATCGCCTCGGCACGCGACAGCGTCGCCAAGGCGATGCCGACGCCGAGCAGGCAGGCCGACTTGAGGGTGCGGCGCTGCCAGAGCCGATACGCCCACAACACCGTGAGTGCGGTGGTCAACTGCGCGACGCCTTCGGACAGCACGCCGCCGTCGTTGAACCAGAAGTACGGGTAGATCGCGACGATCACCGCGGCGAAGATTCCCGGCGCCCTTGCCGAAGAGTTCGCGTGCCGTGTAGCCGATGACGAAGATCGTCGCCGTATCGACGATGCAGGTCAGGATCTGGTGCTCGAGGTAGGTGTGCAGCCCGATCCACGACTCGGCACCGAGGAGCACGATGTACAGCGGCGGATGCTCGGCGGCTTGCACCGTCCAGCCGCGCTGGATGTAGTCGTAGGGCTGGATGAAGCCGTGTCCGGTGGCGAGCAGGTTCGCGCCGTAGTGGTAGTAGAACGAATCGCCGCCGATATACACGTGGTACTGGTAGATGAAGACGTAGCCGAGCCGCACCGTCAGCCCGAGCAGCCCGACTCCGATGAGAATTGCCCACCAGCGGGTGGGACGGTGGAGGCGTAGCCGCACCGCCGCAGGTTACTTGGCTCGCCCGCGTCCCGGACGCTGCCACGCCTGCCGATCCGGGGATGCCCGCTGCCGGGCGCGCAGCGCCCTACTCTGGCCAGGTGCCCATTGACCCACAGCTTCGCGGGGCGGTACATGACGGCGAGCCGACCGTCGAGCGGCCACGCGATCTGCTGGTGGTGATACCGGCCTGGAACGAGCAGGCTTCCGTGGGCCACGTCATCAAGGAGATCGGCTCCGCCTGCCCGGAAGCCGACGTGCTGGTGGTCGACGACGGATCGAGCGACGCGACCGCCGCCGTCGCCCGCCGGCGGGTGCCGCCGTGCTGCTCTTGCCGTACAACCTCGGCGTCGGCGGGGCGATGCGCGCCGGCTTCCGGTATGCCCTTCGCAGCGGCTACCGCGTCGTGGTCCAGGTCGACGCCGACGGCCAGCACGACCCCGCTGCCATCCACCGGCTGGTCGAGGCGCTCGAGGGGCCGGATGGTGCCGACGTCGTCGTCGGCGCGCGCTTCGCCGGCGAGGGTGCGTACAAGGTCGGTGGAGCACGCCGAACCGCCATGCGGCTGCTCGCCCGGATGCTGTCACGCATCACCAAGACCAAGCTGACCGACGCGACATCGGGTTTCCGGGCCACCGGCCCCCGGGCCCTGCCGCTGTTCGCGCGCAGCTACCCGACCGAATACCTCGGCGACACGATCGAGTCGCTGGTCATCGCGGCCCGGTCAGGCTGCGTATGCCGGCAGGTGCCGGTCGTGATGCGCCCGCGTTACGCGGGCATGCCGAGCCAGTCGGCGTGGAAGTCGATCGCCTATCTCGGACGGGCGTTCCTGGTGCTGATGCTGGCCGCCGTACGCCGCTGGCCGCAGCTCACCCCCGAGCCCGAGGATGCACGCGCTGGACACCCCGCCGCGAAGGAGCAGCCATGATCCGAACCCATGTGATCGCCGGGGTGTGCGGGCTGCTGGTGCTGGCGGTCATGGTCGAGTTGCTGCGCCGCCGCCAGTTGCGGGAGAAGTACGCGATCCTCTGGCTCGGGGTGAGCATCGTCGTCATCGCGCTCGCCGCGTTCCCGGGCCTGCTCGACTGGTCGGCTCACCGGCTCGGGATCTACTCGCCGCCGAACCTGCTGCTGTTCGCGGCCGTCCTGGTGCTGCTGCTGGTCTCGGTCCATCTGTCGTGGGAGGCGAGCCGGCTGGAGGAGGAGACGCGCACGCTCGCCGAAGAGGTCGGGCTGTTGCGCATGCAGGTCGACGCGCTGGCCCTGAAGACCGCTGACCTCTCCGACCCTTCCGAGAGCTCGCTGCGGTAACCGAAGGTGATTTCTGCGAAGCCGTCATTGACTGCCGTCGACGAGACCGCGGGGGCCGACGCAACCACGCCCACCCGGCAGGGAATGCCTCACCTCGCCCCGCTCGACGGGCTGCGGGCGATCGCGGTCGCGGCCGTACTCGCCTTCCACACCGGAGCGGGCTGGGCGGTCGGCGGCTTCCTGGGGGTCGACGTCTTCTTCGTCCTGTCGGGATTCCTCATCACCGTCCTGCTGCTCGCCGAGTGGCAGCGGCGCTCGCGGGTCAGCCTGCCGCGCTTCTACGCCCGGCGGGCGCTTCGGCTCCTGCCGGCGGTCACGCTGATGTGCGCGGTGGTGCTCGTCATCGGGCCGCTCAATCCCGGTGTCCAGGCGCGCAACGCGCTCTGGAAGGCCGTCGCCGGCACCATGTTCTATTTCCAGAACTGGCAGCAGGCGTTTCACCTGATCCCCATCCTGCAGCTCACCGACCACACCTGGTCGCTGGCCATCGAGGAGCAGTTCTACCTGGTGTGGCCGACGCTGCTGATCGCCACGATCTTCCTGGCGCGGCGCGGCGGGCGTGACCCGTTGCGTGCCGCGCTCGTCGTCGCGCTCGCGCTGGCGGTGGGGTCGGCGGTGCTCAAGATCGCGCTGTGGTCGGGCCCCGGCTCGCAGGCACGCGTCTACTACGGCACCGACACCCGAGCCGACTCGCTGCTGATCGGAAGCGCGCTCGGAATCTGCTACTTGGCCGGCTGGCTGCACCGGGTACGGCGCCTGCTGCCGGTGCTCGCCCCCGTCGCCCTGGTGATGGTCGTGATCACGTTCGGTTTCGCGCACGACAACTCGGCGCGGATGTATCGCGGAGGGTTGACGGCGTTTGCGCTCGTCTGCGCGGTGCTGATCGGCGGCGTGGCGCTCGCCCCGGCGAGCCCGCTCGGCCGCCTCCTCGCCGCGTCGCCGCTGGTGTGGCTGGGACGCATCTCGTACGGCATCTACCTCTGGCACTGGCCGGTCTTCCGCTACCTGCACGAGGCCCGGCTCGGCCTGTCGTGGGGTCCGACTCAGCTGGTGCGGGTCACCGTCACCCTTGCCGCAGCGACGCTCTCGTTCTATCTCCTGGAGCGTCCGCTGCTGCGACTGCGTCACCGGTTCGATCCGCCCACCGATGGCGCTCCGGGGGCAGCGGAGGGCGCGGGCGACCGATCGCGCGACCCGGCCGCTGCGCCTTCCGGCCGGGCCGGGGCCGGCATGGCAGGCTAGCGGGATGCCCCGCGCGCTGATCACCGGAATCACCGGGCAGGACGGCCTTTACCTCGGCGAGCTGCTCGAAGAGAAGGGCTACGAGGTCTTCGGCCTGGTCCGCGGCCAGAGCAACCCGAAGATCGCGACCGTCGAGCGCTACATCCCGGGCGTGACACTGCTCGAAGGTGACCTCACCGATCTGCCCTCGCTGATCGGTGCCATGGAGATCGCCCAGCCCGACGAGGTCTACAACCTCGCCGCCATCTCCTTCGTCGGGCTCTCGTGGCGTCAGGCCGAGCTCACCGGCGAGATCACCGGCATGGGCGTGCTGCGCGTACTGGAAGCCATCCGCATCTCCACCCAGAACGACATGAGCGGGGTGCGCTTCTACCAGGCGTCGTCGTCGGAGATGTTCGGGAAGGTGCGGGAGGTTCCGCAGCGTGAGAGCACCCCGTTCCACCCGCGCTCGCCCTACGGGGTCGCCAAGACCTTCGGCCACTACATGACCGTCAATTACCGCGAGTCCTACGGCGCCCACGCCAGCTCGGGGATCTTGTTCAACCACGAGAGCGAGCGGCGCGGGTACGAGTTCGTCACCCGCAAGGTCACGCGCGCTGTGGCGCGGATCTCCTTGGGACTGCAGGAGACGCTCGCGCTCGGCAACCTCGAGGCCCGTCGCGACTGGGGCTACGCCGGCGACTACGTCAAGGCCATGTGGATGATGCTGCAGCAGGACGTCCCGGACGATTACGTCGTCGCTACCGGCAGCACCCACAGCATCCGGGAGCTGCTCGACGTCGCGTTCGCCCGGGTCGGCATCGCCGACTGGAGCAAGTACGTCACCCAGGACCCCCGGTTCTTCCGGCCCGCGGAGGTCGACCTGCTCGTCGGCGATGCCAGCAAGGCCCGGGAGGTCCTCGGCTGGAGCCCGGAGGTCGGTTTCCAGGATCTGGTCGAGCGCATGGTCGACGCCGATGTGAAGGCCGAGCAGACGGCCGAGCGGCACCGGGCCGAGTTGCACTAGCGGTTTGCGCACGCTGCGACTCGCGGTTGACTCGCCCGGCCAGCACCCTCGCCGGGAGCGTCCTCGGCGCTAGACTCGGCCCAGGATCAGGGCCTTTGGCCTCCTTGGCTGTCCGGCCCGGGGCCTGTTGGGAGTTCGCGACTTGTGAGGCTCAGCGCGCGGTCGGCTGATGCGGCCGATTCGAAGCCGGCCCCGACAGCGCCGGCGCGCACTGACGGCAAGGATGAGGTGACGGTGCAGAGCACACCCGCTGTCACCGACCCCCCGATGACCAGCCCGTCCGACGACCCCGCAGCCGACCTGCCGGTGATCTCCGCCACCCGCGCTGCTGTGCGCGGCGCCAGCCCGATCGCTCTCGCCGGGCTGGTGGCCAACGTGGCCAACATCGGTGTCACCCTGCTGGTCGCCCGCCTGCTCTCCACCCGCGGGTACGGCGCGCTGAACCAGCTGGTCGCCGTCTTCTTCGTGCTCTCGATCCCGGGCTCCGCCCTGCTGGTCGGCATCGTCCGCCGGATCACCCTGTGGCAGCGCACCGGGCACGGTTCGCGCGTTCCCGGCTGGGCCTTCCGCACCCGCCGGCGCGCCCTGGTGCTCGTGCTGGCCTGGGCCGTCGTTGCGATCGCCATACGCGGGCCGCTCGCCGGTCAGCTCTCCCTCCCCGGCCCGGGCGGGCTGTCCGAAACCTTGATCGCCGGAGCCGTCTGGGGCGTCCTGTGTCTGGAGCGCGGGCTGCTGCAGGCGGCGCACGCCTACCGCGCCCTCGGCGCCAACCTGCTGGTGGAGGGCCTGTCCCGCTGCGTCCTGACGATCGCGCTGGTCGGCGGGGGCCTGGGCGTCTCCGGCGCCGCCTTGGCGATCTTGCTTTCCGTCCTGCTGGCGGAGGCGCACGCGCTGTTCGCGCAGGGGTCCTCGAGGCGCAGCGCCATGACGGCCGAGCTGCCGAATCTGCCGCAGCCAACCTCGACCGAGCAGCGCCGCGAGCGGCGGACGTTGGCGACCGACCTGCTCAGCGCACTCATCGCGCTGGCGTTGCTGGCCATCCTGCAGAACTTCGACGTCGTGCTGCTCGGACGCGAGATGCCGGGCAACGCCGGTAGCTACGCCCCGATCTCGGTGGCGTGCAAGCCGCTGGTGCTCGCGGCGTTCGTGCTCGCCGGCTTCCTGCTGCCCGAGGCCGCGTCCCGCCGGCACGCGGGCGAGCACGCGCTCCGCCAGCTCGGCGTGGTCCTCGCCGTCATCGCCGTCCCCGCCGCCGTCTTGATCGCCCTGAGTGGCGCGGCGCCGAGCCAGGTGCTGCGCATCGCCTTCGGGCCGCGGCTGACCGCCGCGGCGCCGGCGTTTCTCATGCTGGCCCTGGCGATGACCTTGCTCGCGGCGACCGTGCTTTTCACGCACTACCTGCTCGCCGCCGGCCGTCCCGTCGTGCTGCTGGTCCTGGCCGCCGGCGCAGCGCTCATGGTGGTCCTGCTGATCAGCGCCCACGGCGAACTGGTCGCCACGGCGCGGGTGGACCTCATCTCGCAGGCGATCGTCGCGGTGGCCACCGGTGTCCTGGTGCTCCACACCGCGCGTCAGCACTTCGGTTCAAGGTCCGTGGGATAGCCTCGCCCGAGCACATTGACGAGCGCCTGAGGAGCCTGTGACTGATCTGGTGCCGGCGGACTTGGCGGCAGCCGGTCCGACCGCCGAACCGCCCGACGCGGTGGCAGACCCGTCGCTACAGGATCTGGTCGAAGCGTCCGGTTTGACCCGTATCCACCTGCTCGCCTGGCGCGATCTCGCCGATCCCGAAGCCGGCGGCAGCGAGGTTCACGCCGACAAGGTGGCACAAGCCTGGGCGCGAGCCGGCCTCGACGTCACGATGCGAACCGCGGCTGCCGCGGGGCAGCGGGCGTACGGCAAGCGCAACGGCTACTCGGTCGTGCGCAAGGCGGGGCGGTACACGGTCTTTCCGCGGACAGCGCTCTCGGGCGCGATCGGCCGCACCGGTCCGCGCGACGGGCTCGTGGAGATCTGGAACGGCATGCCGTTCTTCTCCCCCGTCTGGGCGCGGTGCCCGAAGATCGTCTTCCTGCATCACGTGCACGCCGAAATGTGGCGCATGGTGCTTCCGCCGAAGCTCGCGAAGGTCGGCGAGACCATCGAGTTCAAGGCGGCGCCGCCGTTCTATCGGTCGTCCCAGATCGTCACGCTGTCGAACTCCAGCCGCGACGAGATCATCGAGATGCTCGGGATGCCGGAGCAGAACGTCACGGTCGTCTCGCCGGGGATCGACCCGGTGTACCAGCCGGGCGGAGGTCGTTCGCCCCATCCGCTGGTCGTCGCCGTCGGCCGGCTGGTGCCGGTCAAGCGCCCCGCCGAACTCGTCGCGGCCCTGCTGGAAACCAAGAAGGCGGTCCCTGCCCTCGAGGCCGTTCTGGTCGGCGAGGGCTACGAGCGTGAGGCGCTCGAGGCGCAGATCCGCGCCGCCGGCGCGCAGGACTGGCTCCGCCTGCCCGGCCGGGTCAGTGACGCCGAACTGGTTCGGCTCTACCAGCGGGCATGGGTGCTCACCTCCGCGTCGGCGCGCGAAGGCTGGGGCATGACGCTGACCGAAGCGGCCGCGTGCGGAACGCCCGCCGTCGTCACCGATATCGCCGGCCATCGGGACTCTGCGGAGCCGGGCGTGAGCGGGCTGCTCGTCCCGTCGCCCGCGGAGCTCGCACCGGCGCTGACCCGGGTGCTGCTCGATCCGAACGAGCGTGAGGCACTGAGCCGCGGGGCGCTCCGCCATGCCTCCCGCTTCACCTGGGACGTGACCGCGCGGGAAACGTTTCGCGTGCTCGCCCGCGAGGCCGAACGGTTCGCGGGGCGCAGGCGCTTGCCCCACGCGGCCAAGTGACGGTCACCGCACCGCCCGGAGCGGCAGACGTCCCGACCCGTCCGGGTCCACCGCCGCCGTCGCGTCGGCTGCGCGGCCTGCCGCTGCGCGCACCGTCCTGGCCGGCGCTGATCATCGCGCTGATCTCGTACGTCCCATTGCTGCTGACGGCTCCCGGTTACGTCGGCGCCGACACCAAGCAATACCTCTACATCAATCCCGACCGGCTGCTGGCCCGGGCTCCGTACCTGTGGGATCTGCACACCGGGATGGGCGGGGTCACCCACCAGAACATCGGCTACCTCTTCCCGCAGGGCCCCTGGTACTGGGTGTTCGACCACCTGCACGTGCCCGACTGGGTGGCGCAGCGGCTGTGGACCGGCACGCTGCTCTTTGCCGCAGGCATGGGCGTTCTCGCGCTGCTGCGCACCTTCGGCTGGCGCAACCGGCCGGCGTTCATCGCGGCCATCGCCTACCAACTGTCGCCGTACGTCCTGGAGTACGTCGCGCGCATCTCGGCGATCCTGCTGCCGTGGGCGGGCCTGCCGTGGATGGTCGTCTTCGTCATCCGCGGCCTGCGGTTCCAAGCGCTGCACGTGACCTACGGCCCGGAGGGCGAGTACGCGGATGCCGACGCCGCGGCGAGCATCGAGGGCGTCGACGCGTTCGAAGCTGAGCCCGAAAGCCCCGAAGACATGGGGCTTTTCGACGAGGACTTCGAATCCGAAGGGCACTTCGCGCGGTTCCTGCACGGTCTCGCACGCTGGCGCTACCCGGCGCTGTTCGCCCTCGTCGTCGCCCTCATCGGCGGCACCAACGCCACCTCGCTGATCTACGCCGGGCTCGCGCCGGTGCTCTGGCTGCCCTTCGCACTGATCCACCGCGAGGTCACCTTCCGCGACCTGCTCGCGTTCGTCGCGCGCACGCTGCTGCTCACCGTGGCGATCAGCGCCTGGTGGATCACCGGCCTGATGACCCAGGGCGCGTACGGCCTCGACGTGCTCGCCTACTCCGAGACGGTCAAGACCGTGGCGTCCGACTCGCAGGCGTCGGAAGTGCTGCGCGGGCTCGGCAACTGGTTCTTCTACGGACGCGACGGCATCAGCGCCTGGATCCAGCCGTCCCTCACCTACACCGAGAACCTGGCGGTCATCGCGATCTCGTTCGCGATCCCGATCCTCTCGCTCGCCGCGGCGGCCTGCCTGCGCTGGATCCATCGCGCGTACTTCGTCATGCTGGTGCTCGTCGGCACCGCGCTGTCGGTGGGGGTCTACCCGTACAACAGCCCTTCGCCGGCCGGAGCCCTGTTCAAAGCGTTCGCCGCGAGTTCGACGGCAGGGCTCGCGCTGCGCTCGACCCCGCGGGCGGTTCCGCTGGTCGCGCTCGGTTTCGGCGTGCTGCTGGCTGCCGGGGTCGAGGCGTTGTTCCACCTGCCCTGGCGGCGAGCGGTTGCGCCGGGCTCCGCGGTCCCGCGGCGCCGCCGGACGGCTCGGCGCGTGGTACCGGCGGGCGCCTTCGTCATCGTGGTCGCCCTGATCGCTCTCGACATGGTGCCGCTGTGGAAGGGCCAGTTCGTCGATCCCAATCTGCGCCGGGCCGACAAGCTGCCGTCGTACCTGACCCAGGCCGCCGCGTCGCTCAACGCCTCACCCAGGATCGACGGCTCGCAGACCCGCGTGTTCGAACTGCCCGGCGCCGACTTCTCCGACTATCGCTGGGGCGCGACGCTCGACCCGCCGCTGCCCGGACTGATGGACCGGCCGTACGTCTCGCGCGAACTCATCCCAGCCGGCACCCCGCAGTCCGCGGCGCTCGTGCGCGCGATCGACCGCCGGCTGCAGGAGGGTGTGTACGAGCCCGCCGCACTGCCGGCACTCGCACGCCTGATGGGCGTCGGGGACGTCGTGCTGCGCAGCGATCTGCAGTACGAGCGCTTCCGCACGCCGCAGCCGGTTTCGACGTGGCTGCAGTGGACCTCGCAGCTGCCTCCCGGTCTCGCCGCGCCCAAGAAGTTCGGGCCGCCGATTGCCGAGACCCCGGCGATCCCGTTCGTGGACGAGATCAGTCTGGCCACGCCGCCGGGTTCCGCCGAGCCGCCGGCGATGGCCGACTTCGCGGTCAAGGACCCGGTGCCGATCGTGCGGGCCGAGCGGGCTAGCGCGCCGCTCCTGGTGGCCGGTGACAGCGAAGGCCTGGTCGACGCGTCCGCCGCAGGCATGCTCAGCACCACCGGCACCGTGCGTTTCGCCGCGTCGCAGACCACCAAGCAGGACACCTCGGCAGTCCCGTCCAACGCCGACCTGCTGCTCACCGACTCCAACCAGAAGCGCGCCGAACGCTGGGGCACGGTTCGCGAGAACTACGGCTACGTCGAGACCGCCACCGGCAAGCCGCTCGCGAAGGACCCCAACGACGCGAGACTTCCCGTCTTTCCGGGGGAAACGACCTCCGACCAGACGGTCGCCGTGCTCGGCGGGGTCGCCGACATCGAGGCGTCCGGCTACGGGAACGAGGTCAGCTACGCCCCGGCCGACCGGCCCTTCTACGCCTTCGACGGCGACCCGACGACGTACTGGTCGGTGGGCGCGTTCGGTGACCCGCGCGGCCAGCGACTGCGCGTCAACACACTGAAGCCGGTGACCAGTGACCACGTGACGCTGGTACAGCCCTACACCGTCGCCAGCACCCGCACGATCACCAAGGCACAGCTCACGCTCTCCGACGGCGGCAAGAACGCGACCACCGTCGACGTCGACCTGACCCCGGCTTCGCTGAGCAAGGCGGGTCAGGTCGTGCACTTCCCGAGCCGCTCCTTCACGCAGGTCGAGTTCAAGATCATTCAGACCAGCAACGGCACCCTGCGGCAGTACGACGGTCAAAGCGGTGTTGGCCTCGCCGAGCTGGAGATCCCGGGCGTGACGGCGACCGAGATGCTGCGCCTGCCCACCGACCTGTTCAAGGCCGCCGGCACCGACGGGGCGAACCAGGCGCTGTCGATCATGCTGTCGCGCGACCGGGCCAACCCCCAGGAGCCGTTCAAGACCGACACCGAGCTGTCCATGTCGCGCGAGTTCACGCTGCCGACCACACGCACGTTCAACGTCGGCGGCACCGCGCGGATCTCCGCAACCGTGCACGACGCCGTCCTCGACGAGCTGCTGGGCCGCACCGCCAACGCCGCAGCCGCACACGGGAAGCGGCGTCGTCACGGCGACCTCCTCGTCCTCGCTGCCCGGATCGCTGGACGCGCGGGCGTCGTCGGCAATCGACGACAATCCCAAGACCGCCTGGACGAATTCGTTCGGCGGCAATATCGGCTCCTGGGTGCAGCTGCACTCCGCGACCCCGACGACGATCTCCAGGCTGAACCTGCAAGTCATCGCCGACGGCAAGCACTCGGTGCCGACCACGATCACCCTGCTGGTCGACGGCGGTAAGGAGAAGCGCGTCCTGCACCTGCCCGCGGTCACCGACCGGAAGGCGGCCGACAGCGTCGTCTCCGCGCCGGTGTCGTTCGCTCCCGTCACCGGCTCGACGTTCAAGTTCGTCATCACCGGCGAGCGCCGCGAGATCACGACCGACTACTTCAGCCACGGCCCGCTCGAGACTCCGGTCGCGATCGCCGAACTCGGCATCCCGGGTCTGAAGATCGCCGCCGCCAACCCGACCCTCGACAGCGTCTGCCGCACCAACCTGCTGAAGATCGACGGCCAGCCGGTCGGGCTTGCGGTGGGCGGGTCGACCGCAGCGGCGACCGCGCGCCAAGGCCTCGACATCCAGCTGTGCGGCAAGCCGCTGACGCTGTCGGCCGGCAGGCACACCCTGACCACCACGCGCGGCAATCTCGTCGGCTACGACCTCGACCGGCTCATCCTGTCGTCGGCGCCGGGCGGCACGTCGGCCGACCCGACCAACCCCTTCCCGGGAACGGTGCGCACCGCCACGACGAAGGGTTCGGACGTCCCGCAGGTGACGGTCGCCGGCGAGGGACCGGTCGCGTACCGGCTCTCGGTGAGCGGCGCTACCCCCGGCAAGCCGTTCTGGCTGGTGCTCGGCCAGAGCCTGTCCCCCGGATGGCACGCGAAGGCCGTAGGACTGGGAAACCTCGGCAAACCCCAACTCGTCGACGGCTACGCCAACGGCTGGCTGATCACCCCGAAGGTGTCGACCTTCGACATCTCACTGGATTGGACGCCGCAGAAACGGGTCTGGGTCGGCGTCGGCATCTCAGCCGTGGCGTTGCTCATCTGCCTGCTGATGGTGCTGCGCCGCGAGCCGGTGCGGCTACGCACGTCGCCTCCGGCTGAGCCGGTGCCCGGCACTGAGCCCGCGCCCGTGCTCATCTCGCCCATCGCCAGGGAGTCCGGCAAGGTTTCCCTGCTGCGCGGCGCTATTGCGGTGGTCGTCTCGGCCGCGCTGGCGTTCGCTCTGATCACGCCGCTCGGCGGCTTGATCGTGCTCGTCCTGGCCCTTGCGGCGCTGCTGATCCCCCGTGGCCGCATCCTGCTTCGCGCGGGGTCGGTCGTCACGCTCGCCGTCAGCGCCGCGTACGTGCTCGAGGTGCAGGCCCGCTACAAGCTGCCGGAGACCGGCCAGTGGGTGCAGGCGTTCCACCGGGTCGCGACGATCTCCTGGCTCGCGGCGGCTCTGCTCGTCGCCGACGTCCTGATCGGCTGGGCGCGCCGCGACGTCCCGCGCGACCCGGCGGGTTTCGAAGCGCCGCGGCGCCCGCCCGCGCCAGCACCCGCCGACGCGCCCGCGCCCGCCGACGCGACGGCGCGCGCTCCACGCGTCGACTTGCGGAAGCCCTAGTGCGCAGCGTCGTCCCAGGTGCGACCGAAGCCGACGCTCACGTCGAGCGGCACATCCATGGAGTACGCGCCCGCCATCTCGCGCCGCACCAGCTCCTCCACCTGGTCGCGCTCGCCGGGCGAGATCTCGAGCACCAGTTCGTCGTGCACCTGCAGCAGCAGCCGTGAGCGCAGCTGGGCATCGCGCAGCGCGCGGTGGACCCCGAGCATGGCGATCTTGATGATGTCGGCGGCGGACCCCTGGATCGGCGCGTTGAGCGCCATGCGTTCGGCCATCGCGCGACGCTGGCCGTTATCGGAAGTCAGGTCGGGAAGGTAGCGCCGGCGGCCCAGAATCGTTTCGGTGTAACCGTTTTGGCGCGCCTCGGCCACCACCGAGCGCAGGTAGGTGCGCACGCCGCCGAAGCGGTCGAAGTAGGCGTCCATCTGCTCGCGCGCCTCGTCGCGCGGGATGCCGAGCTGGGCGGCGAGCCCGAAGTCGGACAGGCCGTACGCGAGCCCGTAGGACATGGCCTTGATCCGCCGGCGCAGCTCCGGGTCGACCTGATCGGGCGGCAGATCGTGCACCCGCGAGGCGACCCAGGTATGCAAGTCCTCACCGGAGGTGAAGGCCTCGATCAGCCCTTCGTCGCGGGACAGATGAGCCATGATCCGCATCTCGATCTGGCTGTAGTCCGCCGTCAGCAGGCTCTCGAAGTCGGCTCCGACGATGAACGCCTGCCGGATCTGCCGGCCCTCAGCCGTGCGCACCGGGATGTTCTGCAGGTTGGGATCGGTTGACGACAGCCGTCCTGTAGCCGCGATCATCTGGTTGAACGTGGTGTGGATCCGGCCCGCCGGATCCACCATCGGGATCAGCGAATCGACGACCGTCTTGAGCCGCGCCACGTCCCGATGACGGAGCAGCGCGGGAATCACGGGATGGTCACTCTGCAGCGCCAGCCAGGCGAGCGCGTCGGCGTCGGTGGTGTAGCCGGTCTTGATGCGCTTGGTCTTCGGCAGCTTCAGCTCGTCGAAGAGCACCACCTGCAGCTGCTTGGGCGAGCCGAGGTTGAACTCGTGGCCCACCGCCTCATACGCCGCCTGCGCCGAGCGGTTCACCTCGGCCCCGTAGGCCGATGAAAGGCGTTCGAGGTGGTCGGTGTCGGCGGCGATCCCGACCCGTTCCATGTCGGAGAGCACGCCGACCAGCGGCAGCTCGATCTCGCGCAGCAGCCGGGTGCCGCCGCGGCGCTCCAGGTCCTGCTCGAGCGCGATCGCAAGGTCACGCACGGCGCGCGCCCGGAGCCCGTCCTCGCCGGCCTCACCCTCCTCACCCGTGCCGTCGAGGGTGAGCTGCCCCTGGGTTTCCACCGCGACGGATTCGGCCCGAAGCTCCCTTCGCAGGTAACGCAGCGCCAGGTCGGCGAGGTCGAACGAACGCTGCCCGGGAAGCGCCAGGTAGGCGGCCAGCGCGGTGTCGCTCGTGACGCCCGCGAGCGTCAGCCCGTGCGCCGCGAGGGCGAGCAGCGGGCCCTTGACGTCGTGCACGGCCTTGGGCTGATCCGGGTCGGCCAGCCAGGTGGCCAGCGCTGCCTCGTCCTCGGCTTCCGAGCCGGGTGGGATCGACCCATGCCGCAGCGCCGTCCGCGGCGGCAATCGCCACACCCGAGAGCGTGCCCGTGCCCCGGCCCCAGGTGCCGCGGAAAGCGAGGCCGGAGCGCTCCCCGCTCTGCGCATGCTCGGCCAGCCACTGCGCCACCTCGCCGGCCGCGAGCGACTGCACGTCGACGTCGAAGCCCTGGTCGGCCTCCGGCTCGACGGCCGAGAGCGTGGCGTACAACCGCTCACGCAATACGCGGAACTGCAGCGTGTCGAACAGCTGGTGCACCGCCTCGCGATCCCACGTTCCGAGCCGCAGATCGTGCGGGCCGACCGGCAGTTCCACGGTGCGCAGCAGCTCGGTCAGCTGCCGGTTGCGCACCACCGAGGCCAGATGCTCGCGAAGCGCCGCCCCCGCCTTACCCGGCACCTCGTCCACGTGATCGACGAGCGCGTCGAGCGAGCCGAACTGGGTGATCCACTTCGACGCGGTCTTCTCCCCCACGCCCGGGATCGACGGCAGGTTGTCCGACGGATCGCCCCGCAAGGCGGCAAAGTCCGGGTACTGCTCCGGGGTCAGGCCGTACTTCGCCTGCACCTCCTCGGGCGTGAAGCGCGTCATGTCGCTGATGCCGCGACGGGTCATCAGGACCGTGACGTCCGCGTCGACGAGCTGAAGAGCATCCCGATCACCGGTGACGATCAGCACGTCCATGCCCTCGGCCTCAGCCTGTGTCGCCAACGTGGCGATGACGTCGTCCGCCTCGAATCCGGGCGCGCTGACCATCGGCACCGCGAGCGCGTCGCAGACCTCACGGATCAGCGAGACCTGCCCCCGGAAGTCGGAAGGGGTCTCGGACCGGTTCGCTTTGTACTCGGCGTAGGCCTCGTGGCGGAAGGTCGGCCGGCTCTCGTCCCAGGCGACGGCAAGGTGGGTCGGGGTCTCGTCACGCAGGACGTTGATCAGCATCGCGGTGAACCCGTAGACCGCATTCGTCGGCTGGCCGGTGGTGGTCGAGAAGTTCTCCACCGGCAACGCGAAAAACGCCCGGTAAGCAAGGGAATGCCCGTCGAGCAGCAGCAGCCGCTCCCGGCCGGCACCAGCAGCACCAGTGCTCCCGGTCTTGCGCGCGGGCTCCTCGATCGGCTTCTGCGGAGCCCTGCGGCGGCGCACCGGAGGCGGATCGGTCACAGCGGTCGGCGCGTCAAGTTCGGGCACGTCCGCGAGTCTAGGAGCAGACCGCGACTCGGCTGAGCGTGGAGCAGACCGCGACTCGGCTGAGCGCAGCGAAGTCGAGCGCGGGTCTGCGACCATGAGGCAGCGAAGTCGAGCGCGGGTCTGCGACCATGAGGCAGCGAAGTCGAGCGCGGGTCTGCGACCCATGTCTAGGAGCAGACCGCGACTCGGCTGAGCGTGGAGCAGACCGCGACTCGGCTGAGCGTGGAGCAGACCGCGACTCGGCTGAGCGCAGCGAAGTCGAGCGCGGGTCTGCGACCATGAGGCAGCGAAGTCGAGCGCGGGTCTGCGACCATGAGGCAGCGAAGTCGAGCGCGGGTCTGCGACCCATGTCTAGGAGCAGACCGCGACTCGGCTGAGCGTGGAGCAGACCGCGACTCGGCTGAGCGTGGAGCAGACCGCGACTCGGCTGAGCGTGGAGCAGACCGCGACTCGGCTGAGCGCAGCGAAGTCGAGCGCGGGTCTGCGACCATGAGGCAGCGAAGTCGAGCGCGGGTCTGCGACCATGAGGCAGCGAAGTCGAGCGCGGGTCTGCGACCATGAGGCAGCGAAGTCGAGCGCGGGTCTGCGACCATGAGGCAGCGAAGTCGAGCGCGGGTCTGCGACCATGAGGCAGCGAAGTGAGCGCGGGTCTGCGACCCATGTTTAGGGTCGAGCTATGACACGAATCGCGGGCGCGGAAAAGGAAGCGGCGGGCGATTCCGGGGACCCGTTCGACGGGGCGTTCATGGGCGGCTTCAACGACCTGCTCCAGTTGAAGATCGACGAGCGCTCCCCCGATGCCGTCCGGGGACATATCACCGTCCATCCCGGCCTGTTGCAGCCCTACGCAATCGTGCACGGGGGCGTGTACGCGTCGGTCGCCGAATCCGTGGCGAGCCTCGCCGGGGCGACCTGGCAGCAGCAGCGCGTGCCGGACGGCCGGGTGGTCGGGGTCAGCAACGCGACGAGCTTCCTGCGCGCCGTTCGCGAGGGCACGCTGACGGTGACGGCGACGCCCCTGCACCGCGGGCGCACCCTGCAGCTCTGGCAGGTCTTGATCACCGACGAGGAAGGGCGACTCGTCGCGAAGAGCGACGTCCGCCTCGCCAACCTCGACCCCGCCGCCTGAGAACGCCGCCTGAGAACTAGGAGGCGCGGCGCCGCACGGGAGTGGTCGCCCGGCCGCTGCCGGTGATGCCCAGGCGCAGCCGGCGCCGGCGGGCTCCGGCCTCGCTGTCGGCCTCGGCCGCAGGTACTTCGGCGCCGAGGATGCGCCGCAGCGCGGCGACCGGCGCCACCCGGTTCACCGAGACCGGCGCAAAACCGAGCCGGGCGAAGAACCGGTTCGCCTCACGCGACGAGGCATAGACCGCGACGCGGAGATGGTCGACATCGCACTCGGCGGCCCACTGCGTCGCGGCCGCGACCAGCACCCGACCCACCCCGGCCCGGCGCGAATGGGCGGCGACGGTGAGGTGCGACAGCACCACCGCCGGCGCGGTGGCCAGCGTGCTGGAGGTGCCGATGGAGCACAGCACCATGCCCGCCAGCCCGTCGGCATCTTCGGCGACGATGAGGCGCTGGTCGGGATCGGCGATGACCGCCCGGAAACGCTCTGCGGCACTCTCGCGCATCGCCTGCGGGTCGGAGGGCATCGGGACCGAGCGCCTCGGACCAGCAGCCCGCAGCTGGTCGAAAAGATCGAGGAGTTCGGGGATGTCGGTCGCTACCGCCTCGCGAGCGGAAACGGTGGCACGACGCAACGCCGACCCCCCTCTTTTCGGGTACACAGTTACGCACCGTGACCGCCTCAGCCTACTGCTATTTCGTGGGCCGCGACGTCGGGATGCCCACGCGGACGCTTGTTCACCCTACGGCCGGCCCATGAATCCGTCGCCTTATTGCGGCGACGAGCCCACTATCCTCCTCGGCGGCTGCGGGACGCGGGCACGCGGCTAGCCCGCCGCTTCTCCTTCACCGAGATAGGCGGCCCGGACCCGCTCATCGGCGAGTAGTTCCGCCGAGCTTCGGGCGAGCACGATCTCCCCGTTGGCCAGCACATAACCCCGGCTCGCGTATTTCAGCGCCTGCGCCGCGTTCTGCTCGACCAGCAGCACCGCGGTCCCCTGCTCGTTGATCTGCTGGATGATGCTGAAGATCCGCGCGACGATCAGCGGAGCGAGCCCCATTGACGGCTCATCCAGCAACAACAGGCTGGGTCGGCCCATCAGAGCCCGGCCGATCGCGAGCATCTGCTGCTCGCCGCCGGAGAGCGTTCCGGCGAGCTGCTTGCGCCGCTCGGCGAGCACCGGAAAGAGCGCGAAGACCCGGTCGGAGTCGGCCGCGAAATTGCGCCTGTCGAGATACGCGCCGATCTCGAGGTTCTCCAGGATCGACATCCGGGGGAAAACCCGCCGGCCTTCCGGGACGTGACCGATGCCGAGGCTCACCACTTTGTGGGCTGGCAGCTTGTCGATGCGCTGGCCACGGAAGCGCACCTGCCCGCTCGTCAGCCCCAGCAGGGCCGAAATGCTACGCAGTGACGTCGTCTTGCCGGCACCGTTGGCACCCAGCAGCGTCACGATCTCGCCGTCACCCACAGTGAGCGAGATGCCGCGCAGCGCGGTCACGGCGCCGTAGCTGACGCTGATGTCGTCGACCTCGAGAAGCGGCACGGAACCCACGCCGGCGCCCTTCTCGAGGCTGGTTTCGGCGCTCACGACACGGCTCCGTCCCCGCCGGCTTCCGCGTCCTCCGGCTCATCCGCGCGGCCGAGGTATGCCTCGATGACGGCCGGGTCGCGCTGCACCTGCTCCGGGCTGCCTCCCGAGATCACCCTGCCGAAGTTCAGCACCACCACGTGCTCGGCCAGCCCCATGACCAGCGGCATGTCGTGCTCGATCAACAAAACGCTGATCTGCTCGGCGGCGATGCTCCGGATCAGCGCCGACAGCTCGCGCTTCTCCGTCGGGTTGGTGCCCGCCGCCGGCTCGTCGAGCAGCAGCAGCTTGGGCTTGGTGCCGAGCGCCCGGGCGATTTCGAGCCGGCGCTGCTCGCCGTACGGGAGCCCGGCTGCGGGGATGTTCGCCCGGGAGGCCAGGCCCACCCGGTCGAGCAGCGCGTGCGCAGTGGTCGCGCTCTCCCGGTCTTCGCGCCGTCCGTTCGGCAGCCCGAGCATGTGGCTGATGGCCCCGGAACGATGCAGCGTCTCGATCGCGACCTGAACGTTCTCCAGCGCCGACAATGCGGGAAACAGCCGGATGTTCTGGAAGGTTCGGGCGATGCCGAGCCGTGCAATCTTGTGCGGCTTGCGTCCCAGAATCGATATGGCTCCACCCGGCCCGTGGAAGATCACCTTGCCCTGCTGGGGGTGATAGGCGCCGGTGAGACAGTTGAAAAGCGAGGTCTTGCCGGCACCGTTCGGGCCGATGACGGCAAGGACCGAGCCGCTGGTCATCGTCAGCGAGACGTTGTCCAGGCTGGTCAGGCCGCCGAAGCGCAGGGTGACTCCGGAGACCTCGAGTACCGGCGATCCCGGGGGCCCACCCGACGGCATCGCCTCGTCCCTGGTCAGGCTGGTCACGCTCTACCGCCACTCGTGGTCATGACGCACTTCCACTCATCGTGGCGTCCGCATGCCCCATGCCGGCCTCGGAAAGGGCGAGCTCGCGACTTCGTCTGCGTGAGGGCAGCAGGCCCTGCGGCCGGAAGACCATCATCAGCATGATCACGGCGCCGAAGTAGATGTAACGGTCGTTCGGCGGCACGGTGTCCTTGAGGTTGTAGAGCAGGCCCTGCAGCACGACCGCGCCCAGCACGACGCCGAAGATCGATCCCATGCCACCGAAGATGACGACGGTCAGCACCAGAATGGAGTTCTGGAAGACGAACGACGACGGGTCGAAGAACTGCTCGGTCGCGAAGATGACGCCGGCGAAGCCGGAGACCGACGCTCCGATCGCGAAGGCGATCAGCTTGTAGCGCAGCGTCGGGACACCCATCGCTTCGGCCGCGACCTCGTCCTCACGGATGGCCGCCAAAGCCCGCCCGGTTCGGCTGTGGTTCAGCAGTGAGAAGGCGATCATCACCACGACGATGATCCCGAGCAGCAGGTAGTAGTACGGCAGTGACGCCAGACCCCAGTGGTACTTGATCGAGCCGATGTGGATCGACAGCTGCGGCACCCCGAAGGCGCCGGCAGCGCCGTTGGTGATGCCCTTCTCGTTGTTCGCGAGCAGGTAGACGATCTCGCCGAAGCCGAGCGTCACGATGGCGAGGTAGTCGCCGCGCAGCCGCAGGGTCGGTCCGCCGAGCAGCACGCCCGCGATCGCGGCGACGATGACGGCGATCGGGAAGAGGAAGAACGGGTTCAGGACGAACGGCGCGTGCCACGGGATGGCCGTCTTGCTGGTGAAGTACGCGGTCGTGTACGCGCCGATCGCGTAGAAGGCGATGTAGCCGAGGTCGAGCAGACCGGCGAAGCCCACGACGACGTTCAGACCGAGGCCGAGCAGCGCGTAGATCGCGACGTCGTTGACCAGCGACTGCTGCGCGGAGTTGGAGATGGTGCGCGGATACCAGATCGCGAATCCGAGGATGATCAGGTACAGCAGCGGCCGCGCCCACTTCGGCTCGAGCGCGCGGTTCGTCACGGCGCTCATCCGGGTGCGGGCCACGCGCAGACCCGGGGCGACCCCGCGGCCGAGCACCATGACGGCCCACACCGCCACGCCGCCGAGCGCGAACCAGAGCCCGTGATGGGTGAGCGACCAGTTGATCCCGCGCAGCGGGTGATCGCCGGTGCCGTCGTGCCCGGTGACGATCGCCAGCAGCAGCGCGATCAGCACGCAGGCGATGAACCGGCCGCGGTCGGCCGCGGTCGGCCGGAAGGACTCGCGCAGCCGGCCGAGCAGCCCGGGCGCGGGGGCGGGAGTGCTCACGCCGCCCTCCCCAGCCGCTCACCGAGCAGGCCCGAGGGCCGGAAGAGCAGGATGAGGACGAGCACGAGGAAGGCCGTGACGTCGATGTAGCTCGCTCCCAACAGGTCACCCCCGTACGCCTCGACCACTCCCAGCAGCAGCCCTCCCAGCATGGCACCGCGCACGTTGCCGATGCCGCCGAGCACCGCTGCCGTGAACGCCTTGATGCCCGGGATGAAGCCCATGTTGTAGCTGGCGTTGAAGACCTGCGCGTACAAGAACCCGCCAGCTCCTGCCAGCATGCCGCCGACGATGAAGGTCAGCACGATGACCAGGCTGACGTTGATGCCCATGAGCGAGGCGGTGTCGGCGTCCTGCGCCACCGCGCGGATGGCCTTGCCCAGCCGTGTCACGTTGACCAGCCGGTCGAGGATGATCAGCATCGCGATCGCCACGCCGAAGATCAGCATGGTCTGGATCCGGACCTGGGCGCTGAAGATGTGGAAAAGGACCGTCCGGGAGTTGTAGAGGTTCGGCCCGTTGACGTTCTGCCGGCCGAACTCCTTGCCCGCCAGGTTGAACGCGAAGTACGAGGCGCCGATCGCGCTGATGAGATACGCGAGCTTGGGCGCACCCCGGCGGCGCAGCGGGGCGTAAGCGGTGCGTTCGAGCACGAACGCGGAGAGGCCGCCGGCAAGTGCTCCGCAGAGCAGGCCGAAGGCGATCAGTCCCACGGAGGTCCACCCGCTCGCCCCCCTCGGCGCGAGCCCGCGCACCGCGAAGATGCCGGCGAAGCCGCCGAACATGAAGACCTCGCTGTGCGCGAAGTTGATCAGCTGCAGGACGCCGTAGACGAGCGTGTAGCCCAAGGCGATGACGGCGTAGAGGCTGCCCGTGGACAGCCCGTCAACCGTCAGCTGCCAGAACTGGTGGTAGAAGCCCATCGCGTTTCGTAGCTGTGCCCTACCCCGGCAGGGCCCCGCAATCACCGGTGTGACTGCGGGGCCCCCCGAAGGAAGGTGCGTGCTACTTGAGCAGGTCCGAGATGAGACCGAGGACGACGCGCTTGCCGTTTTCCACCTTGTACATGTAAACGGCGTCGCCTTCGACCTCGCCGGACGAGGTGAACTTGATCGTCTTGGTCAGGCCCGTGTAGTCGACCTTCTTGTAAGCGTCGACGACCGCAGACGCGGTGGGCTTGCTGCCGAGACCCTTGAGCACCTGGATCAGAGCGTTGGTGGCGTCGTAGGCCTCACCGGAGTACGTGCCCGGTGCCGCACCGTTCAGCGCCTTGTAGGCGGTGACGAACGAAGCCGCCTTGGGGTCGCTGTTGGCGTCACCACAGGCGCAAGTCAGGTAGGTGCCGTCAGCGATGCTGGCGCCGCCGGCGTCCTTGATGAACTGGTCGTCGTTGGAGCCGTCACCGCTCAGCAGCGCGCCCTTGTAACCGGCGGCCTTGAGGGCCTTGGTCAGCGGGCCGAACTCGCTGTAGTAGCCGGAGTAGTACACCGCGTCGGGGTTGCTACCGATGATCTTGGTGGCCTCTGCGGTGTAGTTCTTCGTCGGGTTGATGCCGTCATGCGTGACGGTCGCCCCGTCGGCCTCCAGCTGGGCGCCGAGCGCCTTGGACAGGCCCGTGCCGTAGTCGCTGTTGTCGTCGAGCGAGAAGACCTTCTTGGCGTTCAGCTTCTTGACGATGTAGTCGGCCGCCGCCTTGCCCTGAACGGTGTCAGGGGCGATGACGCGTACGAAGGTCTTGAAGCCGAGCGCGGTCAGCGACGGGTTGGTGGCCGACGGGCTGACCGAGAGGATCCCGGCCTGCGAGTAGATCGGCTCGGACGCCTTCGTGGCGCCGGAGTACATGGGACCGACGACCGCGATGACCTTGTCGTCGACGAGCTTGCGCGCCGCCGTCGGGCCCTGGTCGGGCGTGCCCTGGTCGTCGCTCTGCTCGAGCTTCAGCGTGTACGGGAGCGCCTTGGCCTTGTTCGCCTGGTCGATGGCCAGCTTGACGCCGTCGACGCCGTTGATGCCGAGCTGCGGCGAGTTCGGACCGGACAGCGGGCCCTGGAAGCCGATGGTGACGCTGCCGGAGACCGTGCCCCCTCCGCCTGAGCTCGACGAGGTGCCGGGGCTCGTCGTGTTGCCCTTGCTGCTGCTGCCGCACGCCGCCAGCGCGAGGGGCAAAACCATGACGCCGACTACGCCGGCCGTCGCTTTCGTTGTCCGCAGTCGCACGGTTGAACTCCTTCGGTTTGCGCTGACGGGGACGGATGTCCCTGTGCCGGGCGAAAGATAACCACAAGTTTTGGCGTTCGAGGGGACTTATCCGGGTGTGTTTATCCGAACTGTTACCTGCTGGTAGTAGGGATCAAAGCACTTTGGAGAGGAAGTTCTGACATCGCTCGGTTTGCGGCGCGACAAGAACGTCCCGCGGCCTCCCCCGCTCGACCACGACGCCGTCGTCCATGAAGACCAGTTCGTCACCGACCTCGCGGGCGAATCCCATCTCGTGGGTGACGACGATCATGGTGAGGCCATCGTGGGCCAGTCCTCTCATGACGTCGAGCACCTCGCCGACCAGTTCGGGGTCGAGTGCCGACGTCGGCTCGTCGAACAGCATCAGCTTGGGCTGCATGGCGAGCGCCCGGGCAATGGCGACGCGCTGCTGCTGGCCGCCCGACAGCTGGGCCGGGTAGGCGTCGACCTTGTCGGCGAGGCCGACGCGCTGCAGCAGGCCGAACGCCCGAGCCCGAACGTCGCCTTCGGGCTCGCCCTTGACGCCGATCGGCGCCTCGCACACGTTCTGCATCACGGTCATGTGCGGGAAGAGGTTGAAGCGCTGGAACACCATGCCGATGTCGGCACGCTTGCGAGCCACCTCGCGTTCGCGCAGCTCGTAGAGCTTGCCGGTGACCTGGCGGTAGCCGACCAGCTCGCCGTCGACGTAGAGCTTCCCGCCGTCGATCTTCTCGAGGTGGTTGATGCACCGCAGGAACGTCGACTTGCCCGACCCGGACGGGCCGATGATGCACATCACCTGACCCGAGAACACCTCGAGGTCGATGCCCTTGAGGACCTCGAGCCGCCCGAACTGCTTGCGGACGCCCTCGGCGCGCACCAGCGACTCGACCGTGGTCGCTCCGGCGGCGGCGGTCATTCGAGCGGCCCCGTCGCTTCAGGGGCGTGGAAGGTGGTCAGGTTGCGGCGCAGCCGCTGCCACGGAGTGGGCGGCAGCTCGCGGGCGGCCCCGCGCGTGTAGCGACGCTCGAGGTAGTACTGCCCGACGCTGAGGATCGACGTGAAGACCAGATACCAGAGGCTCGCGACGATCAGCAGCTCGAGCACCTGGTAGGTGCGGTCATAAATGCGCTCAACCGAACCCAGCAGCTCGTTGATGGCGATGACGCTCACCAGCGAGGTGGTCTTCAGCATCGAGATGGTCTCGTTGCCGGTCGGCGGGATGATGACCCGCATGGCCTGCGGCAGCACGATCCGCCGCATGATCCGCATCCGGTTCATGCCGAGTGCCTGGGCCGCTTCGGTCTGGCCGTGCTCGACCGAGATGATGCCCGCGCGCACGATCTCGGACATGTAGGCACCCTCGTTCAGACCTAACCCGAGGATGGCGGCGAACCACGTGGTGATGATCGCGTTGGAGCTGCCGCTGACGAACGAATGCCCGAACGGCACGCCGATCGACACGTGCGTGTACAGCACGCCGATGCTGTTCCAGAAGAGCAGCTGCACCAGCACCGGAGTGCCGCGGAAGATCCAGATGTAGATCCAGGAGGCGCCGGAGACGATCGGGTTCGGGGAAAGCCGCATGATGGCCAGCAGGATGCCGAGGGCAACGCCGATCGCCATCGCGATCACGGTGAGCTCCAGCGTGCGCAAGATGCCCTCGAAGATGCCGTGCGTGAACAGGTACTTGCCGACGACCCGCCAGTGGTAATTGGGGTTCGTCACAACGCTGTGCACGAACATGCCGACGACGACGAAAATCCCCGCCGCCGCCGCCCAGCGTCCGGGGTGGCGCAGCGGCACCGTCTTCATCTCATCCGGCGGCGGCTCGAGCGGCACGCCTTCGATCACCCGCGTACTGCAGATGCGGTCGGCGAACGTCTTGCGCTCGGTGTCCCACAACGGCCGCAAGACGCCGACCACGCTGACCACGTCCACGGCGTGCGCCAGCAGGCGGCGCAGGCAGGTGCGCTCGGTCGGCGACAGCCCGTCGGCGTCATCGACCAGGGAGATACCCGCCCGCGCCTTGCCGAATGTCTGCCCGACCGCCGCCTGGCGTACCACCGCCTGCCAGGCGTAGAGCAGCGCCGGGAGCGCCAGCAGCGCGATTTCGAGCACCCACCCGCCGATGCCGTGTAGGCCGGCCGCGAAGAGCAGGCCGATGACGACGCCCTCACCCACGGCGAGCACGCCGAGGTCGATGAGCTGGGCATACGCCCGCTTGCTCCAGGGAGCGAGCGTCAGGGTCGCGAGAGTGCGGGACTCACCCGCGCCGTCGCCGGACTTGCCGAGGTCGATCGCCCCGGCAAGCTCCGGCGATGGTCGGGTCAGCTGGTCGCTCCGTTGATCTGGGGGTCGGTGATCGCACCGTCAGCGATACCCCACTTGGTGAGGATCGACTTGTAGGTGCCGTCGGAGATCAGCTTCTTGACGGCGGCGAGCACGGGCTGGCTCATGCCGTTCGTCTTCGGGATGGCGATGCCGTACGGCGCGGTGTCGTAGCTGCTGCCGGTGACCTCGAACTGGCCGTTGGACTGCTTGGCCGCGTAGTCGGCGACCGGCGAGTCAGCGAGGATGGCGTCCGCACGGCTACTGGACAGCGCGAGATTCGCCTGGCTCTCGTCGTCGAAGCTGAGCAGGGTGATAGCTGCCTTGCCCGCAGTCGTGCACGCCTTGGACTTGTTGGGAACGTCAGGGTCTTCCTGAACGGTGCCCTTCTCGACGGCGACCTTCTTGCCGCACAGGGAGTCCGGCGCGAGGTTCTCCGGGTTGCCTTTCTTGACCAGCAGGCTGGTGCCGGCGCTGAAGTACGTGACGAAGTCGACCGTCTTTTCACGTTCCTTGCTGTCCGTGAACGACGAAAGGCTGAGGTCGTACTTGCCGGCCGCCAGGCCCGGGATGATGTCGGCGAACTTGGCTTGAACCACGTTCACCTTCAGCCCGAGCACCTGGCCGATGGCGTTCGCCAGGTCGACGTCCATGCCGATGATCGTCTTGTTGTCGGTGTCGAAGAACTCGTTGGGTGCGTACGAAGGATCGGTCGCGACCGTGATCGTGCCCTTGCTCTTGATCGCTGCGGGCACCGAGATCGACGTGTCTGTTGATGCGCTGGGAACGGTGCTCGACGGCGTGGTCGTGCTGGATCCCTTGCTACTGCTACCGCAGGCGGCGAGCGCGAGGGCCAGGCCGGCAGCGGTACCCACCGCTGCGGTGCGCCTCACCAGTGTGGTGCGTGATGCCACGTGGAGTCCTTCGGACGAGGGGACGGGGTCGACGACGAGCGGCGATGAACGCACGCGCCGGGAGACATCCTGCCAACAACAGATGAACCTGGTGGGACGGATGTGACCACGGAATTGCGTGTCGCGCCAACATTCGGCGATGGGAACGCTCGCCGATCACGCTGTAGCCACTGGTCGCAGACCCGCGCTCGACTTCGCTGCGCTCAGCCGAGTCACGATCTGCTCCAGGTCAGGTGGGCAAAAGCTCCCCGGCGATGATCGCCTCTGCGACGGAGCGCATCGTGGAGCGCCGGTTCATCGACGTCCGCTGGATCCACCGAAAAGCCTCAGGCTCCGACAAGCCGTGCTCAGCCTGCAGGACGCCCTTGGCGCGCTCGACGATCTTGCGGGCCTCGAGCCGCTCGGCCAGCGTCGACACCTCGGATTCGAGGCTGACGATCTCGGCATGGCGGCTGACCGCCATCTCGATCGCGGGCATCAGGTCGCGCTTCTGGAACGGCTTGACCAGGTAAGCCATCGCGCCCGCGTCACGAGCGCGCTCCACGAGGTCGCGCTGGCTGAAGGCGGTCAGGATGACGACCGGGGCGATCCGGCCGGCGGCGATGCGCTCGGCGGCGGTGATCCCGTCCATACCGGGCATCTTCACGTCGAGAATGACCAGATCAGGGCGGAGCTGCTCAGCGATCCTGACCGCGCTCTCGCCGTCGCCCACCTCGCCGACAACGTCGTAGCCCTCTTCCTGCAGCATCTCCTTGAGGTCCAGTCGGATGAGCGCTTCGTCTTCGGCGAGCAACACACGCCGGGCGGCGGGCGTGGACGACGGGCTCGTCAAAGGGGCTCCTCGGCAGGTCACGGACGCCTGGTCCGCTACGGGACAAAATGTTCGGGGCGAACCCGAGAGTACCGGCTTGATCGCCACCCGCGACCGGCCCGAGCAGCGGATTAAGCTGGCACGGCGGCGTCGCGGCAGTACGCGGCGGCAGCAGTTCTCCGCAGGGCCCCTGTACTCCAACCGGTAGAGAGGGCGGTCTCAAACACCGCACAGTGTGGGTTCGAATCCCACCGGGGGCACAAGATCACCTCGCCGCAGCGGGTACGGCCCGGCGCCACCGCCTCCGCGCCAGATATGGGACGCAAACCCTGGCGCCGCAGCGGGTACGGCCCGGCGCCACCGCCTCCGCGCCAGATATGGGACGCAAACCCTGGCGCCGCAGCGGGTACGGCCCGGCGCCACCGGCTCCGCGCCAGATATGGGACGCAAACCCTGGCGCCGCGCACCCCTACTCGCTGCGGACGACCCGGATTTGTCAACTACGGTTGACATCTACCGTCCGTCAACTTACATTGACACCATGAGCGAAGGCACCCAGCTGGCCGACCAGGCCAGCAGCACCGATCCGGCCGTCGGCCTGCGCGCCGTCCGCGCGCTGCGCGAGCTGGCCGAGCGGCTCGAAGCCGGCCACGTCGCCAAAGCTCGCGAGCAGGGCTGGTCCTGGCAGGAGATCGCCACCTGCATCGGCGTCAGCCGCCAGGCGGTCCACAAGAAGTACGGCACCGCGCCTTCCGGACCCCGGCGCCTTCTGAGTAGGGAGAAGTAGGAGATGTTCGAGCGGTTCACCACGCCGGCACGGGAAAGTGTCCAACGGGCTCAGGTGGAGGCGCGTGAGCTGCGCCATCCCAGTATCGGTACCGAACATCTGCTGCTCGGGATCGCCGCCGTCGAGGGTCCTGCTGCCCAGGTCCTCACCTCCCGCGGGCTCACCGCAGACGTGCTCCGGCAGCGGCTGAAGGTGCTCACCGACGACGGGCTCGACCCGGACGCCCTCGCGACCGTCGGCATCGACCTCGACCGCGTGCGGGAGGCGACGGAGGCGCATCTCGGCCCGGGCGCGCTGGACAAGCGAAGGCCGCCCGTCAAGGGCGGCCACCTTCCCCTGACCAAGAACGCGAAGAAGGCCCTCGAGCTGTCATTGCGTGAGGCGCTGCACCTGAAGTCGGGTGAGATCGGTACCGGCCACCTGCTGCTCGGCCTGCTGCGCGAAGGCGAGGGCCTGGCGGTCCGCATACTGATGGAGAGCCGGCTCGACCTCGACGCGCTCCGCACCGACGTCACCGCGCTGATGGCGGACCGCGCCGCCTAGACACGCGTTCGCGGCCTCACGTCGCAGAAAGTTCGAAGAAACCTACGCTTCGAGCCCCGAAGACCGTAGGTTTCCTCGAATTTCCGGCAGGCGAAGGCTCGAGATCAGCCCTTGTCGGATCCAGCCCCGCCGGCGAGGTCACCGGTGGTCAGGCGCTCGGCGAGCAGCTGGGCGTAGCGCCAGCGTTCGATCGCCGCGACGGCGGCCGGGTGAGCTTCCATGTCACGCAGGATGGCCGCGCCGGCTTCGACACCGACCTTCGAGAGCAGCTCGGCCTCGAGGTCACCGGCGCGCAGCGCGAGCACAAGTGCGCGCTCACCGCGGCGCGGACCGCGAAGGCTCTCCGCGCGCGCACGAAGGACGTGCACCTCTGCCCCGATCAGGTGCCAACGGTCCAGCCCCTCGACCAACGCCGGGTCGAGATCGACGGCCACCTCGGTCATGCCACTTGCCTTTCGACCGCTGACTCGCACCAGCCCTCTGGCGAGATCAGCGGACCGCTGGGGGTTCCCACGGGCGCTTTTGCGTCCTGCCTATTCGATCGGCAGCAGTCGGCATCTCGGAAGAGGGCCACGCGGGTGAAGCAAAATCTGTGCTACACGACCCGTGAGGGTCAACAGGCGCAAGTCCGCACAGGTCAACGGGTGGTTGTCAGGATTGGCGACGGAAGCATCGTGTGGCCTGCCAGGCGCTGGTCGACGGCGGCCGCGCAGGCCCGTCCCTCGGCGATCGCCCAGACGATCAGCGACTGGCCCCGCCCCGCGTCACCGCAGACGAAGACGTCCGGCTCGGTGGTCTCCCAGCCTGCCGAGCGCGCCACGTTCCCGCGCGCGTCGAGCTCCACGCCGAGCCCTTCGAGCAGCGGGCCGCGCTCCGGGCCGGTGAAGCCCATGGCGAGCAGCACCAGGTCAGCCGGAATCTCACGTTCGGTGCCGGCGATCTCCTGGAACGTGCCGTCGACCAGCTCCACCTCGACCAGCTCCAGCGCGCGCACCCGCTCCTCGCCGATGAACTGCCGGGTCGACACGGAGAAGAGCCGGTCGCCGCCCTCCTCGTGCGCGCTCGACACCCGGTACATCAGCGGCCAGGTCGGCCACGGGGTCGAATCGGCCCGCTGGTCGGGGGGACGCGGCAGGATCTCCAGCTGGGCGATGGACGCGGCCCCCTGCCGGTGGGCCGTGCCGAGGCAGTCGGCCCCGGTGTCACCGCCTCCGATGATCACGACGTGCTTGTCGGTCGCGATGATCGGCGCGACCTCCAGGTCGCCCTCCTGGACCCGGTTGGACGGCTCGAGGTACTCCATCGCCAGGTGGACGCCGTCGAGTTCGCGTCCGGGCACCGGCAGGTTGCGGCCGGCGGTCGCGCCCACCGCCAGCACGACAGCGTCGTGCGAGTCGCGCAGCTCCTGAACGCTCAGGTCGACCCCGACGTTGCAGCCGGTGACGAACTGGGTGCCTTCGGCCTTCATCTGCTCGAGCCGGCGCTCGAGCACCCGCTTTTCCATCTTGAACTCAGGGATGCCGTACCGCAGCAAGCCCCCGATGCGGTCGGCCCGCTCGTACACCGTGACGGTGTGTCCCGCGCGGGTGAGCTGCTGAGCGGCGGCCAGCCCGGCCGGCCCGCTGCCCACGACCGCTACCCGCTTGCCGGTGTGCTCGGTCGGCTTGACGGGGGTGACGTAGCCCCCTTCCCAGGCCCGGTCGATGATCGTGACCTCGACCTGCTTGATCGTCACCGGGTCGTCGGAGATCCCGAGCACGCACGCCGCCTCGCACGGCGCCGGGCAGAGGCGGCCGGTGAACTCCGGGAAGTTGTTCGTGGCGTGCAGCCGGTCGATGGCGTCGCCCCACTGGCCGCGGCGGCTGAGGTCGTTCCACTCCGGGATCAGGTTTCCGAGCGGGCAGCCGTTGTGGCAGAACGGGATGCCGCAATCCATGCACCGGGTGGCCTGGTCGCGCAGCCGCTCTTCGGGGAACGGCTCGTAGACCTCTTTCCAATCGAGCAGCCGTAAGGGAACCGGCCGCCGGGTAGGGAGTTCCTTCTTGTGTTTCATGAAGCCTGAAGGGTCAGCCATTTCAGCGCTTCACCGCCGCCATCACCATTTCGTCAGCGTCCGCTCCGGATTCCTGCGCCTCGCGCATCACTTCGAGCACCCTCTTGTAGTCGCGGGGCATGACCTTGGTGAACCTGCCGGGGTTCCAGCCGTCGAGCAGCTGCTGCGCGATCGGGCTGGCGGTCTCCTGGACGTGGCGCTCCAGCAGGTCGCGGACGAACAGCTCGTCGTCGAGGTCGAGCGCCTCGATGTCGACCATTTCCGCGTTGATACGGCCGCGCTCGGCATCGAGCAGGTACGCGATCCCGCCGCTCATCCCGGCGGCGAAATTCCGCCCGGTCGGGCCGAGGATGAGCACCCGGCCGCCCGTCATGTACTCGCAGCCGTGGTCGCCGATGCCTTCGACGACAGCGGTGGCGCCCGAGTTGCGCACGCAGAACCGCTCCCCCACCAGGCCGCGCAGGAACACCTCACCCGAGGTGGCCCCGTACAGGATCACGTTGCCGGCGATGATGTTGTCCTCGGCGGCGAAGGTCGATCCCTCCGGCGGCAGCACCGTGATGCGACCGCCGGACAGCCCCTTGCCGAGGTAGTCGTTGGCGTCGCCGGACAGCCGCAGGCTGATCCCGGGAGGGACGAAGGCGCCGAAGCTCTGCCCCGCCGAGCCGGTGAAGTGCACGCTGATGGTGCCCTCCGGTAGCCCGGCACCGCCGTAGCGCTTGGTGACCTCGTGGCCGAGCATGGTGCCAACCGTCCGGTTGACGTTGCGGATCGGCATCTCCAGCCAGACGGGCAGGCTGGATTCCAGAGCCCCCTCGCACAGCTGGATCAGCGTGTTGTCGAGCGCCCGGTCCAGCCCGTGGTCCTGCGTGCGGGTGGCGTGCGCCTCGCCGCCGAACGGGCGCTCCGGCACGTGCAGCAGCGGGGTGAGGTCGAGACCGTCGGCCTTCCAGTGCGAGATGGCCGTCTGCATGTCGAGCAGCTCGGCGTGCCCGACGGCTTCGGCGATCGAACGGAAGCCGAGCCGGGCCAGGTACTCGCGCACCTCGTTGGCGATGTACTCGAAGAACGTGACGACGTACTCGGCCTTGCCGGTGAAACGCTTGCGCAGCTGCGGGTTCTGCGTGGCGACGCCCACCGGGCAGGTGTCGAGGTGGCAGACGCGCATCATGACGCAGCCCGCGACCACCAGCGGGGCCGTCGCGAAACCGAACTCCTCGGCCCCGAGCAGCGCGCCGACGATGACGTCGCGCCCGGTCTTCATCGAGCCGTCGACCTGGACGACGATCCGGTCACGCAGCCCGTTCAGCAGCAGGGTCTGCTGGGTCTCGGCGAGCCCGAGCTCCCAGGGCGCTCCAGCGTGCTTGAGCGAGGTGAGCGGGCTGGCCCCGGTGCCGCCGTCGTGACCGGAGATCAGCACCACGTCCGAATGCGCCTTCGCGACCCCGGCGGCGACCGTACCGACGCCGACCTCGGCCACCAGCTTCACGTGGATGCGCGCGCTCGGGTTGGCGTTCTTCAGGTCGTGGATCAGCTGCGCCAGGTCCTCGATCGAGTAGATGTCGTGGTGCGGGGGCGGGCTGATCAGGCCCACTCCGGCGGTGGAGTGGCGGGTCTTGGCGATCCAGGGATAGACCTTGTGCGCGGGCAGCTGGCCGCCCTCGCCGGGCTTGGCTCCCTGCGCCATCTTGATCTGGATGTCATCGGAGTTCGTCAGGTATTCGCTGGTGACGCCGAAGCGGCCGCTCGCCACCTGCTTGATCGCCGATCGCTTGGAGTCACCGTTGGGCAGCAGCGTGAAGCGCTCGACGTCCTCGCCGCCCTCTCCCGTGTTGCTCTTGCCGCCGATCCGGTTCATGGCGATGGCGAGCGTCTCGTGGGCCTCGGCGCTGATGGACCCGTACGACATTGCCCCGGTGGCGAACCGCTTGACGATCTCGCTGACCGGCTCGACCTCGTCGATCGGAACCGGCGGCCGCAGCCCTTCGCGCAGGTGGAAGAGCCCGCGCAGGGTGCCCGCCTGCCGGGACATCTCGTCGATCTTCGCGGTGTACTCGCGGAAGACGTCCTCCCGCTGGGTGCGGGTGGCGTGCTGCAGCTTGAAGACGGTCTCCGGGTTGAACAGGTGCGGCTCGCCGTCGCGCCGCCACTGGTACTCACCACCGGTCTCGAGGCTGCGGAAGGCGAGCTCGGCGGCGTTGTCCGGGTAGGCGCGCTCATGGCGGGCAGCCACCTCGGCCGCGAGCACGTCGAGCCCGACTCCCTCGAGGCGGCTCGGTGTCCCGGTGAAGTACCGGTCGACGAGCTCGCTGGAAAGCCCGATCGCCTCGAAGACCTGCGCCCCGGTGTAGGACGCCACCGTGCTGATGCCCATCTTGGACATCACCTTCAGCACGCCTTTGCCGAGCGCCTTGATCAGGTTGTAGGTCGCCTGGTCGGCGGTGACGCCGAGCAAGTCGCCGCTGTTGATCAGGTCGCTGGCCGACTCGAACGCCAGGTACGGGTTCACGGCAGCAGCGCCGTACCCGATCAGCAGGGCCGCGTGATGCACCTCGCGGACGTCGCCGCATTCGACGACGAGCCCGATCCGGGTGCGGTTGCGGCTGCGGATCAGGTGATGGTGGACGGCGCTGGTGAGCAGCAGGCTCGGGATCGGCGCGAGCCGCCGGTTGGCCCCGCGGTCGGAGAGCACGATGATCCGGGCGCCACGCTCGATCTCGGCGTCGACCTCGGCGAAGATCTCCTCGAGCCGTGCCTCGAGACCCATCGAACCCTCGGCTACGTCGTACAGCCCGCGGATCTTCGTCGCCGCAAAGCCCGGCATGTCGCCGTCGTCGTTGATCCCGATGATCTTGGAGAGGTCCTCGTTGCTGATGATCGGGAACGGCAGAAAGATCTGCCGGCAGCTCGCCGGGCCGGGGTCGAGCAGGTTGCCTTCGGGGCCCATCGTGCGACCGAGCGAGGTGACCAGCTCCTCGCGGATTGCGTCCAGTGGCGGGTTGGTGACCTGGGCGAACAGCTGCGTGAAGTAGTCGAACAGCAGGCGGGGACGCCTCGAAAGGACCGCGATCGGCGTATCGGTACCCATGGAACCGATCGGTTCGGCGCCGTCACGGGCCATGGGCAAGAGCAGGATGCGCAGCTCTTCCTCGGTGAAGCCGAACAGCTGCTGGCGATGGCGTACCGACTCGTGGGTGGTCACCACGCGCGAGCGCAGCGGCAGGGACGACAGCTCGACGACTCCGGCGGTGAGCCACTCGTCGTAGGGCTGCTCGGCCGCGAGGGTCGACTTGATCTCCTGGTCGTCGACGATCCGGCCCTGCGCGGTGTCGACCAGGAACATGCGGCCCGGCTGCAACCGGCCCTTGGCGACGATCTTCTCGGGAGCGATGTCGAGCACCCCGACCTCGCTGGCCATGACGACCAGCCCGTCGTCGGTCACCCAGTAGCGGCTGGGGCGCAGGCCGTTGCGGTCAAGCACCGCACCGATCACGGTGCCGTCGGTGAACGCGATGCTCGCCGGGCCGTCCCACGGCTCCATCAGGGCGCTGTGGAACTGGTAGAACGCCTTGCGCGCCGGATCCATCTCGGTGGAGTTCTCCCACGCCTCCGGGATCATCATGAGCACGGCGTGGGGCAGGCTGCGGCCGCCGAGATGCACCAGCTCGAGCACCTCGTCGAAGCTGGCAGAGTCGCTCGCGCCGTCGGTGCAGATGGGGAACAGTCGCTCCAGGTCGCCCTCGATCAGGTCCGACTCGAGCAGTGCCTCGCGGGCCTTCATCCAGTTGCGGTTGCCGCGCACGGTGTTGATCTCGCCGTTGTGGGCGATGAAGCGGTACGGATGCGCCAGCGGCCAGCTCGGGAAGGTGTTGGTGGAGAACCGGCTGTGCACCAGGGCGATCGCGCTGGCGAACCGCGGGTCGGACAGGTCGGGGAAGTACGCGGGAAGCTGGTTGGTGGTCAGCATCCCCTTGTAGACGAGGGTGCGTCCGGAAAGGCTCGGGAAGTAGACGCCCGCCTCACGCTCAGCGCGTTTGCGCACGCAGAACGCCCGGCGCTCGAGGTCCATGCCCCCGGATCCGGACAGGAAGAGCTGCCGCATCACCGGCTCGACCTCACGGGCGGCCTCGCCGATGGAGTCGCCGCAGACCGGCACCTCACGCCAGCCGAGCAGGCTGCAGCCCTTCCTGCCGCACGATCTTGCGGATCACCTGCAGGGCCGCGTCGCGCTCGCCGGCCTCGCGGGGCAGGAAGGCGATGCCGACCGCGTACTCGCCCTTCGGCGGCAGGACGACCGGAGCGACCTCGCGCAGGAAGGCGTCGGGAACCTGCACGAGCATCCCGGCGCCGTCGCCGACCTTGGGGTCGCTACCCGACGCGCCGCGGTGGTCGAGATTGCGCAGCGCGGTGAGGCCCTTGGACACGATGTCGGAGCTCGCCCGGCCGCGGGTGTCCACGACGAAGGCGACGCCGCAGGCGTCGTGCTCGAACCGGGGGTCGTAAAGACCCTGCCGAGAAGGCATAGCTGCCGTCCATCCGTCTCGTAACGATCTCGAAATCGGACGACGCTGTCCGGGCATGCGCCTGCGCGCGGAGGGGGAAAACAAGCGGCGCTGCTCGTGTTACCTGGAGATTACGCAGCAGGTTCCGGCCCTTGTCGAGTGTGCCACGTTCTGCGAGATCAGCCCACGAACCGCCGCCCGGAGCGGGTCATGTCACGCCGGCGCGGCGAAGGCCCGCGGCGCGGTAGAAAGCTCCATGCGCGAACTCGTCTTCCCCCGGCTCTTTCTCGGTACCGCCTCCCGCATGGCGTCGGAAAACGTGCTCATCAGCGAGGACGGGGCCGCCCGCACCTACGAGGCCCATGTCGACCGGGTGCAGCGGCTGGTCTCGGGGATGCGGAAACGGCTCGCCATCGGGCCGGGCGACCGGTTCGGGGTGATGGCAGCGAATTCGGCACGCCATTTGGAGCTCTGGCATGCGGCGTTATTCGGCGGCGGCGTGATCAACCCGCTGAACCTGCGTTTCTCCGGTCGCGAGCTTGCTCATGTGCTCCGCGACTCCGGCGCAAAAGTGGTATTCACCGACGCGTTGTTTGCCGACGTCATCAATTCCGTGCGGGCGGAAGCCGGCGTTGAATGCGTCGTCCTCATCGCCGACAGCGCGCCCGATGCCCCGGTGCCGCAGGGCATCGCGGCCGAGATCATGTACGAGGAAGTGGTCGGGCACGGCGATCCGGCGACCGCCGATTGGCAGGAGCCGGACGAGTCCGATCCGTGCGTGCTGATGTACACCGGCGGCACCACCGGGCTGCCGAAAGGGGTGCTGCTCGAGCAACGCGCGATGACGCTGACGGCCTACCACACCGCGATGAGGCTGCAGTACGAGCCCGACGAGATCTTCCTGCTGCAGACCCCCATGTTTCACGCTGCGTCATTCGGCGGGATCGCCATCGGACCCGCCTTCGGCGCCACGACGGCCTTCGTGCCGTTCTTCGATCCCGGTGTCGTGATCGACGCGATCCCCCGCTTCGGGGTCACCAGCACCGTGATGGTGCCGACGATGATCGCGATGACGATGAACCACCCGAAATTCACCCCTGAGACCTTTGGCTCGCTGCGGCGGCTCACCTACGGCGCCTCCCCGATGCCCGCGGCGCTGCTCGACCGGCTGATCGCCGAATTCCCGAAGCTGGAGATCCTCCAGGGCTACGGGATGACCGAGGCTGCAGCGTTGCTGACGGTGCTCGGCGCGCAGGACCACGTGCCCGGCTCGCACCGGCTGCACTCGACGGGCCAGGCGCTGCCCGGCGTGGCCCTGACGATCCAGGACCCGATCGGTAACGTGCTGGGACCCCATGAGACGGGAGAGGTCTGTGCCCGCTCCGGCAACATCATGCGCGAGTACTGGAACCAGCCGGAGGAGACCGCCGCGGCCTTCCGGGGCGGCTGGTACCACACCGGCGACGCCGGATACCTGGACGAGGACGGCTACCTCTTCCTCGTCGACCGGCTCAAGGACATGATCGTCACCGGCGGCGAGAACGTGTACAGCACCGAGGTGGAAAACGCGATCACCGACCATCCGGCGGTCGCTCAAGCAGCAGTGATCGGGATTCCCGACGACCAGTGGGGAGAAGCCGTCCACGCCGTGGTGGTTCTGCATCCCGGCCAGCAGGTCAGCGAGCAGGAGTTACGCCAGCACGCGCGCCACCAGATCGCCGGCTACAAGGTGCCCAAATCCATCGAATTTCGTGACGAGCCGCTGCCGCTATCCGGCGCCCTGAAAGTCCTCAAGCGGGAATTGAGAGCCCCGTACTGGGAGGGCCAGGAACGCGGCATCCACTAGCCACGGGTGGAAATCTCAAAAAGCGCCCAAGAAACCCGCCCGGGCTACAGCGTCACGCCAGGACTTCCGATAAGCGATCAGTGACCTTCGTCCGTACCGGGCACCGGGGGGTGGCCGACGACCGGCAGCGCAGGCGGCGCCGCCGGGGAATTGCGCTGTGCATCGCCGTAGGCGCCCTGTTCGCCGTGCTCTCCCCGCTCATGCGCGATGCGTGGAACAGCGCGCCGAGCATCGCCATCGGATCGGGCATCAGCGCCACGCTCGGCTGCTGGCTGCTCATCCGCTTCCAGTTCGAGCCGCTCTACCGCAAGATCGAGGACCGCGAGCGCGACCTGCAGAAGGAGAGCGCGCGTCAGGAGTTCGGTGTGCGGCTGAACCGCGCTCTCGAGCGCTCCCGTACCGAAGCGGACGTCCTCAAGGTCACCATGCGCGCGGCGGAGACGGTCGACCCACGGTTGCCCACCGAGGCACTGATCGCCGACTCGTCGCGGGCCCACCTGCGCCGGGCGCCGGTCAGCGGTGGAGGCGAGCGGCCGGCTCTGGCGGCGTTGCCGCATGCGGGCTGCCAGGTCGTCTCGCCGTGGGACTGCCCGGCGATGTCGACCTCGCAGTCACACCACTTCCCCGACACCCAGGCGCTGGACACCTGCCAGTTCCTGCGCGACCGGGCGGACGCCGCGGGCACCCCGCTCACGGCCCTGTGCCTGCCGATGACCAGCCGCGGCCAGGTGGTCGGCGTGCTGCACTCGGTGCGCGAGGCCGGACAGCCGATCGACCGCGAGGCGCAGCGCGCGCTGCAGACCATCGCCGGCCGTACCGGCGCGACCATCGGCGCCACCCGCGCCTTCGCCAAGAGCCAGCTCCAGGCGTCCACCGATCCGCTCACCGGGCTGCTGAACCGGCGCAGCTTCGAGGAGCGGGCCACGTCCACGCTGGACGGCGCCGACCGCTACGGGCTGGTCATGGCCGACCTCGACAATTTCAAGACGCTGAACGACGTGCACGGCCACTCGACCGGAGACCGGGCGCTGCGCCGCTTCGCCGAGGCCCTGCGCGGCGCCACCCGGCCCGAGGACATCGTCGCCCGCATCGGCGGCGAGGAGTTCATCGTCCTGGTCCCCGGAGCTTCGACGGCCGACGCCGCGGCCCTGGCCGAGCGCATCCGGCTGCGCCTGCACAACCGCGACGGGGTCTCCGAGCCGCCGTTCACCGTCAGCCTCGGTGTGGCTCAGGGGCTGCACGTCGACGATCTGCACGACGTCATCTCGCACGCCGACCAGGCGTTGTTCCAGGCCAAGGCCAGCGGTCGCGACCGGGTGGTGATCGCCGGCGAAACCCCGCGGGCAGGTGCCGGGCCTTCGGCACTGCCGGCTCCGCGGGACGCGCGCGAGGACGTCCCCGAACGCTCCCGCTCGCTGCGCAAGTAGCCGCTAGGTCTCGCGCCTGCCGGGCCCCGGCTCCGCGGTCACGCGGCTCGTGTGCGGCTCGTCGTCAGCCGCCGGCGCGGGCCCGGTCGCTTCGGCGGTGTCGGCCGGCTTGGTCAGGCTCACCCGCTCGCGGCTCGTCGCCTCGAACGGCGTGTCGTGGACGCCGCGGCGCTTGACCAGGTACGCCACCGCCAGCGCGAAGACGATGACGCTGACGTAGTCGTTGAGCCGCAGCCCGAAGAAGCGGTGCGCGGTGTCGATACGCAGCGACTCGATCCAGCCGCGCCCGGCCGTGTAGGCCGCGACGTACAGCGCGAACACGCGGCCGCCGCCGAGCCGGTAGCGCTTGTCGGCCCAGATGCACAGCAGCGCGACGCCGAGGCACCAGAGCGACTCGTAGAGGAAGGTCGGCTGGTAGGTCGCGACGTTCTCGTAGCCGGCCAGCCGGTGTGCCGGATCGACGTGCAGGGCCCACGGCAGCCCGCTCGGCCGGCCGTAGAGCTCCTGGTTGAACCAGTTCCCCCAGCGGCCGAACGCCTGCGCAACGGCCAGCGTCGGCGCCATCGCGTCGGCGGCGATGCTGAGCGGGATCCCGCGGTGGCGGATGACCAGCCAGGCACCGAGCACGCCGGCGGCGATGGCGCCCCAGATCCCGAGGCCCCCGCGCCAGATGTAGAAGGCCTCGATGGGATGGCCGCCCTTGCCGAAGTACGGATCAGGCGTGGTGATGACGTGGTACAGCCGGGCGCCCGACGATGCCGAACGGCACCGCCACCGTGGCGATGTCGGCCGCGGTGCCGGGAGGTGCTCCGCGGGTGCGCAGCCTCCGCTCGGCGAGCAGGACGGCGGTAACGACGCCCAGCGCGATGCACATGGCGTACCCGCGCAGCGGCAGCGGGCCGAGGTGAACGACACCCTCGGACGGGCTCGGGATCGAGGCCATGATCGTCATGACGCGGAACGCACCCCCTCGGCCAGCTCAGCGGCAAGATCACGCAACGCGGCGATGCCCTCCCGTTCGCTCGGGGCGTCCAGCAGCGTGCGCACGAAAGCAGATCCCACAATGACGCCGTCGGCGTAGCCGGCGACTTCGGCAGCTTGCGCGGCGGTCGACACGCCGAGCCCGACCGCAAGCGGCTTGTCGGTGACGCCTCGCATGCGCGCGACGAGTTCGGAGGCAGCCGACCCGATGCTGGCACGGGCGCCGGTCACGCCCATCGCCGACGCCACGTAGACGAAGCCCTGCGAGACGTCAGCGACCAGGCGCAGCCGCGCGTCCGTCGACGAGGGCGCGACGAGAAAGACCGGGTCGAGCTCGTATTTCGTGGCCGCGGCGAGCCAGGGTCCGGCCTCGTCCGGAATGAGGTCGGGGGTGATCGTGCCGGCCACGCCGGCACCGGACAGCCCCTCTGCGAAGCGCTCCACGCCGTAACGCTCGACCGGATTCCAGTAGGTCATCACGACCGTCGAGACCGCCGGGGCGAGCGCGGCGGCGGTGGAGATCACGTCGCTGATCCGCACTCCTGCCTCGAGGGCGCGCTGGACCGCCTGCTGGATGACCGGCCCGTCGATCAGCGGATCGGAGTACGGCAACCCGACCTCGAGCACGTCGCACCCGCCCTCGACGAGCGCCTCGAGTGCCTTGATGCCACCCGCGACCGAGGGGAAGCCGGCGGGCAGGTAGCCGATCAGTGCGGCACGGCCCTCGGCGCGGGCGGACGCGAAGACGTCGGCCAGCGGGTGGTGAGCGCTCACCAGCCCTCGCCCTCGCCTTCGGCGACTGACTTGGACAGCTCCGCCTCGGCCACTTCCTCGCCGGTGACCAGCCCGAACCAGCGCGCCGCCGTATCCACGTCCTTGTCGCCCCGGCCCGACAGGTTGACCAGAATCTGCTGGTCGGCTGTCATGGTCGCCGCGAGATCGAGCGCGCCGGCGATGGCGTGCGCACTTTCGATGGCCGGCAGGATGCCCTCGCTCTCGGCCAGGATGCGGAAGGCCTGCATGGCGGCCGCGTCGTCCACCGGCAAGTACTCCGCCCGGGCCTGGTCGTGCAGCCAGGCGTGCTCGGGGCCGACGCCGGGGTAGTCCAGCCCGGCGCTGATCGAGTGGGTGGCGAGGGTCTGACCGTCCTCGTCCTGCAGCAAGTACGTACGCATGCCGTGGATGACGCCGACCGAACCGCCGGCGACCGTCGCCGCGTGCCGGCCGGTCGCGACGCCCGCTCCCCCGGCCTCGCAGCCGAGCAGCCGCACCCCCGCGTCGGCGATGAAGGGAGAGAAGATGCCCATCGCGTTGGACCCGCCGCCGACGCAGGCCACGATCGCATCAGGCAGCCGCCCCGTCAGGTCGAGCATCTGAGCCCGGGCTTCGACACCGATCACCCGTTGAAAATCGCGCACCATCATGGGAAACGGATGGGGACCCATGACCGATCCGATGCAGTAGTGCGTGGTGTCCACGTTGGTGACCCAGTCACGCATGGCCTCGTTGATGGCGTCCTTGAGCGTCCGGCTGCCGATGGTCACCGGGATGACCGTGGCTCCGAGCAGGCGCATCCGGGCGACGTTCAGCGCCTGGCGGACGGTGTCTTCCTCGCCCATGTAGACGACGCATTCCAGGCCGAGCAGCGCGCACGCCGTCGCCGTCGCCACACCGTGCTGGCCCGCGCCCGTCTCGGCGATGACGCGCTGCTTGCCCATCCGGACGGTGAGCAGGGCCTGGCCGAGCACATTGTTGATCTTGTGCGAGCCGGTGTGGGCCAGATCTTCGCGCTTGAGCAGGATCCGGGCGCCGCCGGCCCGGGCGGTCAGCCGCTTGGCGTCGGTGATCGGGGTCGGCCGGCCGGCGTAGCTCGACAGCAGCCCTTCGAGCTCGGCGACGAAGGCGGGATCCTGGCGGGCTGCCGCGTACTCCGCGGTCAGCTCGTCGAGCGCCCTGACCAACGCCTCCGGCACGAAACGGCCGCCGTAGGGCCCGAAATGACCGGTCTCGTCCGGTACGGTGCTCCCCGCGGGCAGCCCGGACGCGTGCTCGAGCGCCGTCATCGGGCGGCCTGCACCTGCGGCGCGCCGGCCGCGACCAGCCCAGCGACGGTGGCCTGCGGATCGGGCCCGCGCACGCAGGCCTCCCCGGCGAGGACGGCATCGGCGCCGGCGGCCGCGTACTCGGCGACGTCGGCCGGACCTCGCACCCCCGATTCGGCGACGGCCAGCGCGCCGTCCGGGATGAGCGGGCGCAGCCGGGAGAAGACCGCGCGGTCGACCTCGAGCGTCTTCAGATTGCGGGCGTTGACCCCGATCAGCGCGGCTCCGGCGGCGGCGGCGCGCTCCAGCTCGCCCTCGTCGTGCACCTCGACCAGCGGGCACATCCCGTACTCGCAGATCTGCGCCTGCAGCTCGGCGAGCAGCGGCTGCTCCAGCGCCGCCACGATCAGCAGCACCAGATCCGCGCCGTGCGCCCGCGCCTCCGCCACCTGATACGGGGTGACGACGAAGTCCTTGCGCAGCAGCGGGACGTCGACGGCAGCGCGGACGGCATCGAGATCGGCCAGCGAGCCGCCGAAGCGCCGCTGCTCGGTGAGCACGCTGATCGCCGACGCTCCCGCGCAGGCGTAGGCGGCAGCGAGCGCTGCCGGGTCGGCGATGGTCGCCAGCTCGCCCTTGCTCGGCGAGCGGCGCTTGACCTCGGCGATCAGGCTGGTGCCGGCGGCAGACAGGACGGCCAGGGCGTCCCGGGCCGGCGGGGCGTCAGCAGCTGCCGCTTCGATGGACGACCAGGACCGGTGCGCCTGCCGCTCGGCCAGGTCGGCGCGGACGCCGACGAGAATGTCGTCGAGAACGGTGGCAGCCACGTCTCGATCGTACGGGCGGCCACCCTGCGGGCGGCGCCGCAGCGCCCAGCCGCGAGCGACTCCTAAGCGGCGATGACCCGCACCGCCTCCGGGGTCTCCTCCGGCCTCGGGGTGTGCTGCTTGACCGAGCGACGCACCCTCATCCAGACCGGCGGAGCGGCGACGACGATTCCCAGCAGGACCCAGCCGACCGTGGCAGTGGGCACGCCCAGCAGCTTGAGAGCGCTGGCGAGCAGGACGAACGCGAGGGCGCGGCGAATGATCCAGCCCGGGGCCACCGACGAGGCGCGCGCTCCGAGGTAGACGCCGGGAAGGCTGCCGATGAGGATCGAGCTGGTCAGCCCGAACGAGAAGTCACCGAAGATGATGTGGCCGAGCGCAGCCGCACCCACCAGCGGCACGGCCTGTACGAGGTCGGTGCCCACCAGGTCGCCCGTCTTGAGCCGGGGGTACAGCAGCAGCAGCGCCACGATGATCAGCGAGCCGGAGCCCACCGAGGTCATGCCCACGATCAGGCCGCCGATGGCGCCGATCGTGACGGTCATCGCCCGCTGCACGACGATGGGCTCGCTGGAATCCGCCTGGCCGAGGATCGCGCGCTGCCGCACGCTCAGCAGCGCCTTGAAGACCATCATGGCAACGGCGACCAGCAGCGCCACGCCGAGCGAGATCTTGACGGTTTCCTGAACAGCGTCGCTCTTGCCGACCGACCGCAAGAGCAGCACGCCGCAGAATGCCGAGGGCACCGAGCCGATGACGAGCCAGCGGACCAGCTCCTTGTGCACCGTGCCGCGGCGCAGGTGGACCAGGCCTCCGACCGGCTTCATGCACAGCGACGCCACGAGGTCACTGCTCACGGCGGCGAGCGGCTGGATGCCGAAGAAGAGCACCAGCATCGGGGTCATGAGCGCGCCGCCGCCCATGCCGGTCAGGCCGACGACGAATCCGACGAAGAGGCCCGCCAGGGCGATCAGCAGGTCAACGTGCATGTGCTGAGCAACTCCCCACCGCGACGACTAACTTGAGTGAGATAATAGAGCTTCTAGAGGAAGTGCGGGCCTCTCTCGAAGATTTATCGGCTCGGGAAGCCCGAACGTGACGCGGACTTTTGGCTAGCGGCCGACCGCAGCACCGAGCGGAAGCCGGATCGTGAACGCGGCGCCGCCTTCCGCTGCACGCCCGGCCGCCGCACTCCCACCCAGCGCCCCGGCCAGCCCTGCGACCAGCGCCAGGCCGAGCCCGGTGCCCACCCGGCGGATGCCGCGGTAGCGCTCGTACAGCGTGGAGCGCTCGAAGGCCACCGCGCAGTCTTCGGGGGTCAGCCCGGGGCCGCCGTCACGAACCTGCAGCACCGCGTAGCCGGCGTACACCGGGTCGGGGCCCACCGCGAAGACGATCGGTGCCCCCCGCGGGACGACCCGCAGGGCGTTCTCCGCGAGGCCGTCGAGGATCTGCCGGACCCGTCCGCCGTCCGTGACGATCACCAGCGGCCCGGGCGGCAGCTCCAGCCGCAACTCGATGCCTTCGGCGGCGCAGCGCGGCCTCCAGACCTGTTCGGCGCCGCGCACCAGCGCCGTCAGGTCGGTCGGCGCCGGGTCGATGCGGAAGTCGTCGGCGCCGAGCCGGGCCAGATCGAGCAGATCGGAGACCAGCCGGCTCAGCCGGTGCGCCTCGGAGAGCACGACGGACCCGGCGGCCTTCACGTCCTCCCCCTCGATGACGCCGTCGGCGAGCGCCTCGGCATGGCCGGTGACGGCGGTGAGCGGCGTGCGCAGCTCATGGGAGATGGAGAGCAGGAATTCGCGCTGCCGGCCCTCGCTGCGGGCGAGTGCTGCCGCCAGCGCATTGAGCGCCTCGGCGACTTCCGCAACCTCGGCGGGCCCCTCGGGACGCACGGCCACGTCGCGCCGCCCGCCGGCGAGTGCCCGCGCGGCTCCGGCCGCATGTTGCAACGGGCGGGCGAGGCGGCGGGCGAGCAGCACACCGGCCAGAGCCGCGCCGACCAGACCGACGGCCAACGCGATCAGCAGGCGATCGCGCAGTGGACCCGCCAGCACCCTGGCTTGCGACGTCTTTTGCAGCAGAGCAATGCCGATCGCCTGACAGCGCGCGACCGGGGTCGCCCCGTTCTGGTCGGAGGTGAGCGGACGAGCCTCGATGAAGCGCCGGGCACCGTCGACACGCGCGACGGCGCTCACCGACTGGCCTGCCACCAGCGCGCTCGCCACGTCAGCGGGCAGCGCCATCGCGTTGGCCCCGCACGCCTGGCCATCGGCGTTGATGGCCTCGAGCAGGATTCCCTGCTGCGAGTTCAGGATCCGCGTCAGTTGCAGGAAACGCACCTGCGAGCGCGCGGCCCGGTCGACGATCAGGACGTAACCGTTCGCCTGCTGGCCGAGCTGGCGGCGGGCCTCGGACTCGGTCGCACCGCGTAGCAGGCCGAGCGACACCAGGCCGGAGACGAGCACGGCGAGTGCGGCGACGGCCGTGGTCGCGATCGCCAGCCGGGACGCCAGCCCCGAGCGCCGTTTGGGCGCCGCGACTTCCGGGTGCGCTGCCATGGGTGGGCTCACTAGTCGCCGGCGGTGTACCCGACGCCCCGGACGGTCCGCAGCGGGCTGTGGTCACCGAGCTTGGCGCGCAGCTGGGCCACGTGAACGTCGACCGTGCGGGTGCCGGCGGCAGCCTCGTAGCCCCAGACCTCCGAGAGCAGTTCCTCGCGCGTGAAGACGCGCCCCGGTCGCCGCAGCAGCATCGCGAGCAGGTCGAACTCGGTGGCCGTCAGCGTCACCGCTGCGCCGCCGGCCTTCACCGCCCGCCGCGCCGGATCCAGGCTGACCGCTCCCACCGTCAGCACCGGCGCATCCCCGGGCGGCCCAGCGGACCGTCGCAGCACCGTCTTCACCCGGGCGACGAGCTCGCGCGGGGAGAACGGTTTGGTGACGTAGTCGTCGGCGCCGAGTTCGAGGCCGACAATCCGGTCGACCTCGTCATCGCGCGCGGTGACGAACAGGATCGGCACCCAATTGCCCTCGGCGCGCAGCGCCCGGCAGACCTCGGTGCCGTCGATCGTCGGGAGGCCGACGTCCAGGACGATCGCCACCGGTCGCAGCGAGCGGGCCGCTGACAGGCCGGCTCGGCCGTCGGACTCGACGTGGACCCCGAACCCCTCGCGTTTGAGGTAGAGCCGCACCAGGTCGCTGATATGGGCCTCGTCCTCGACCACGAGCACCAGCCCCTTGGAGGTGCCGGGCGAGGCCGGCGCCGCGTCTGCCACATGAGGGAGCGTAAACGCGCAGGTCAGCCCAGAGTGGTATTGGTGGGATCTGTGGGATCCGTGGGGTCCGTGGGGTCTTCGCCCCTGTCGAGGGCGTCCCAGGTGTCGACCGGCCGCGCTGCCCGGGCCGCCGCGCGCTCGTAGCGCGAGGTCGGGGCCGGCCAGTTGCCCGCGTACAGCAGAGCCACGAGCGCCCCGGCGACGATCAGCAGGCCGCCGACGACGGACAGGTAGGGCGGCGCCGCCAGGTGAGCCGCCCCGAATGCCCCCGCGGAGCGCACCTTGCTGCTGCTGCGCGCGATGTGGTCGGGATCGGCGATCACCCGGATCACGGCGATCAGCACCCCGACCCCGGCAGCCGCGATGAGCAGGGCGAGAACCCGGCGGGCCCAGCTGCGCACCAGCGCGACCGCGATCAGGCCGGCGGCGGCGACGAGCGCGAGTGGCACCGCGGCACCGGCGCAGCTCCCACCCGTCAGCGTGACATCGGTGTGCGTGGCCCGCAACGTGACGCGAAGCCACGTCGGCGACGACGACGCCAGCACGACGACGACTCCCGCTGCGACGCCTACCGCGGCCAGGAGCGCAGACCGCGGCAGCAGGCGCCCGGTCTCCGGCGCGGCCGGCGCCGGGGCGGACGGTGCCGGGGCGGACGGATCGGTCACGGCACGCGGGCGGCCGGCACGTCCGTCGCCGGGTGCAACGTCTCGGCGAGCGCCAGCGCCCGCAGCACGGCCCGGGCCTTGTGCCGCGTTTCCGCCTCCTCGAAGTCCGGCTCGCTGTCGGCGACGATGCCTGCGCCGGCCTGGACGTAGGCCACCCCGTCGCGCATGGTGGCGGTGCGGATGGCGATCGCCAGGTCGAGGTCACCGCCGAAATCGAGGTAGCCCACCCCTCCCCCGTAGATCCCGCGGCGGGCGGGCTCGAGCTCGTCGATGATCTCCATGGACCGGACCTTGGGGGCGCCGGTGAGGGTCCCGGCCGGGTAGCAGGCGGTGAGGACGTCGACCGCGTCGAGACCGTCGCGGACCTCGCCGACGACCGTCGACACGATGTGCATGACGTGGGAGAACCGCTCGATCGCCCCGAACTCGACGACGCGCACGGTGCCCGGCTCGCAGACCCGGCCGAGATCATTGCGGCCGAGGTCGACCAGCATGAGGTGCTCGGCCCGCTCCTTCTCGCTGCCGACGAGCTCCGCGGCCAGCTCGGCATCCTTGGCGTCGGTGCCGCCGCGCGGGCGGGTGCCGGCGATCGGGTGCAGCCGGGCGATCGCCCGGGACGGTGGAGACACCGTGCCGGCTGCCGACGCGGTGACCGTGACCAGTGACTCCGGGCTCGAGCCGACGACGTCCAGCGTCGCCGATCCGGCACCGGTCTGCTCGGCGCCGGTGCCCGCCAGCCGCAGCAGGTACATGTACGGGCTCGGGTTGCTGGTGCGCAGCAGCCGGTAGACGTCGAGCGGATCGGCGTCGGTGGCGACCTCGAACCGCTGGCTGACGGTCACCTGGAAGATGTCACCGGCCCGGATGTCTTCCAGCGCTTCCGTGACGGCGCGCTGATACTCCCCCGCGGGCGTACGGCTGCGGAAGGCGAGCTCCGGCAGGTCTTCCGCAGCAGCGGTCAGCGCCACGGACGGCGGGGTGGGCTGGGCGAGGGCGGCCGTCATGTCCCGCAGCCGGGCGACGGCCTCGTCGTACGCCTCGTCCACCGAGGCAGCGGCACCCGGGAACGCGTTGGAGACCAGCAGGCACGAACCGTCGTCGTGGTCGAGCACGGCAAGCTCGGTCGCGAGCATCATCCCGAGCTCGGGCAGGTGCAGATCCTCCACCGCCTCGCTGGGCAGGCGTTCGATCCGGCGCACGAAGTCGTAGCCGAGGTAGCCGACCAGGCCACCCATGAGCGGCGGCATTCCGCGCAGGCGGGGTGCCCGCAGCTGCTTGGCGCAGGCGTGCAGCACGTCGAGGGGATTTCCCCGAAGCGGCACTCCCGGAGGCGGGTCGTCGAGCCAGATCGCCTCGCCGTCACGCTCGGTCAGGGTGGCGCGGGAGCGCACGCCGATGAACGAGTAGCGCGACCAGCTCCGCCCGTGCTCGGCGGATTCCAGCAGGAACGTGCCCGGGCCGCCGGCGAGTTTGCGGTAGACGCCGATCGGGGTCTCCCCGTCGGCCAGCAGCCGGCGGGTGACCGGAACGACCGGATAGTCGGCGGCGAGCCGGGCGAACTCCGCACGATCGGGATGGAACGAGCCGTCAGTCACGGCCCCTCACAGGGCTTGCGCGGGCGCCGAACCGATGACAGCCCCGAGGTCGGCGGCGTCGAAGCAGGTGCGGTCACCGGTGTGACAGGCCGCGCCGACCTGATCGACCCGGACCAGCAGGGCGTCGCCGTCGCAGTCGAGCGCCACCGACTTCACCCACTGCTGATGGCCGCTGGTGTCTCCCTTGACCCAGTACTCCTGCCGGCTGCGGGACCAGTAGGTGCAGCGGCCGGTGGTCAGCGTGCGGTGCAGGGCCTCGTCGTCCATCCACCCGAGCATGAGCACCTCACCGGTGTCGTACTGCTGGGCGATGGCCGGGATCAGCCCCGCCGGATCGCGCTTGAGCCGCTGCGCGATCGCGGGATCGAGGGAAGTCGGACGTGTCACCACTCCATCCTGCCAGCCCGGGGCACTCACCCGCCGCTGGTTATCAGGCGGGCGGCCCAGCCGAGGCCCTGCGCAAGCGCAGGCCTCCACACCGCGTAATCGTGCCCGCCGGGCCGCAGATGCAGGGCGACGTCGAATCCGCGGTCAGCCAGTTCGTCGGCGATGTTCACGGTGTCGCGCCGGGCGCTGCCGTCGCTGCGGCCGCAGTCGAGCCACAGCCTGACCTGGGGGTGCGGCGACAGGGTCGGGACATAGCTGGAGGGCGTGTTGGCCGCGACCACGCTCGCCAGATCAGGCCGATTGCCGAAGAGCCGCTTCAAGCCGCCCACATGAGTGGGCCGGTCGAAACCGGACAGATCAATGACCGCGGAGAACAGATCCCGGTTGCGCAGCCCGAGATTCAAGGCGCAGTAGCCCCCGGCAGAGTTGCCGGCGACGGCCCGTGCTGCACGCGTCGGGATCGTGCGGAAACGCTGGTCGATCTCGTGCACGACGTCCTTGACGACGTACGTCGCGACATGCTCTCCGGGTCGGTCGACGCATTCGGAGTCGTCGGTCCAGCTCCGGCTCGCGCGCGGGGCCACGAGGATCACCGGGTAGCCCGCGCGCGCGACGGCGTAGCCGGCGTCCGACGCCCTCGCCGCCCGAAACCAGTCGACCGGGGCTCCCGGCGAGCCGTGCAACAGGTACACGACGGCAAAGCGCCGGGTCGGTTCGGTGAAGTACTGCGGCGGGAAGTACGCCATCGCCGTCCGGGCCCCGAAGCCGCTCTCGAGGCCGGGCAGGCGGACGTCGACGACCGCGCCCCGCGGATGTGGTCTCCCGGTGCTCCTCATCGATCCCGAGACGTCGAGCAGGCTCGCCGTCGGCCAGGTGCGCAGCCCCAGCACGTCGGCGACCCGCGGCAGGAACGCGTAATGCGCGTTGACGAAGTCCGCCGCCGTCGCCAGCGACAGCAGCAGCGCGATGGTCCCGAAGCCGGTGGCGGCCAGCCAGCGCTGCCGCCGCGCGCGCCACAGCGCCACCGCCCAGGCGGCGACGGAGACGAGCACCATGCCCACGAGGAAGTTGACGCTGATGACAAGCAGACCCACGACGCTCCGCACCGACAGACACCGACAGACACCGACGTAACAGCGACGTTAACCCGGCGCGATCAGGCCCACATCCTGAAATGAGCGTCACCGCCCCGGACGGTTGGCGAGTCGGCTACGCGTGCGTGCCCGTGGGGCTAGGGGCCGGGAATCCAGGAACCGCCGGCCCGCCGCCACCGCCGCTGCCCGAAGGCGGGGGGACGATCGTCGCTGCGTCCGGCAGCACCGCCTTCATCACCCTGGCTGCCTCCGCCGCGACGACCGACGCGTCTGTCGGAACGTTCTGCGACAGCCCGCTCAGGATGACCACCACCTGGTAGCGGCCGACCGTGGTGAACGCTCCGATGCTGATGCCGTCGGTGGCGTCGTGATTGACGAACGCGGTCGCATTCGGCAGCCCCGGCAACGGGATGGTCGACGCCGTCTTCTTGTTCTCCGTGTTCGAGTACGTCAGCTCAGCGGCAGCCGCCGCCGGCGAGCTGAACCGCAGGATGTTGATGTCGGCGTCCCAGGAGTGAATGGCCGACGGCGGTGAGCCGAGCGTGAGGGCGCGCAGGCCGACGGCGCGCGAGAGGCCGTACGTCTTGAACTGGGTGAGCTCGCCCGGGCCGAGCGCGATGTCCGATGGATCGAGCGTGCTCAGCGCATAGGCACGGTAGCCGATGGCCGCCAGGCCGGGCGGGGTGGTGACGGCACCGAGCGACGGCAGCGGGTTCTGCGGGCTGGTCGAGCTCGGGGCGGGTGTCGGCGCCACCGTCGGTGGCGGAATGGGCTGGACGGTTCCGCCGGACGCGGATGACTTGGACGAACCGGAGTTCGTCGACACCAGGACGGCGATGAGCGTCGCAACGATCGCGACGGCGACGAGGGTGACGCCCGTCCACAGCCCGCGGCGCGAGCGGGACGACGGCCAGCCCTGCTGGGGCGCCGCCGGCCAGCCCTGCGATGACGCGGCCGGCCAGCCCGGCGGCTCGGGAGCGGCGTAGCCGGACGGCGGCGCCGGGTAGGTGGGCGCCGGACCGGCGTACTCCCGCGACCACGGCGACGGGCCGGACGCGGGACCCGGAGACCGGTACATCGGTCCGGTCGGCACGTTCGCCGCCGCAGGCGGAGGCGGCGGGAATGCCGGCATCTCGCGGGTCACATCGGCCGGGTATCCCGGTTGATGGCCGTCAGGCGGCTGCTCCGGGGACTGGCTCACGCGTGCGATTGTCCCCCAGAAAGCTTGGAGCTGACCGAAAACCGTCAGGCCTGGCGGTGACCGTGGTGCGCCGACCAGGATGCGTGCAGGCGGGCATACACGCCGGGCACGGCGACGAGCTCGGCGTGGGTGCCGCGCTGCACGATACGTCCGGCGTCGACGACGATGACCTCGTCGGCGATCTCGGCAGCCTTCAGCCGGTGGGCGATCGTGACGGTGGTGCGGCCCGCAGCCAGCGATTCGAGCGCAGCGGACAGCCGCATCTCCGTCGCCGGGTCGATGGCGCTCGTCGCCTCGTCGAGCACCAGGAGGTCGGGGTTCGCGAGGTGCGCTCGGGCGACGGCGACGAGCTGGCGCTCCCCCGCCGACAGCGATTCGCCGCGCTGGCCGACCGGCGAGGACAGGCCGCCGGGCAATCCGGAGATCCAGTCGGCGAGACCCAGCTCGTCGAAGACGCGGGCGACGTCGGCATCGGACGCGTCCGGACGCCCGTAGCGCACGTTCTCGGCGATGGTGCTCTCGAAGAGGTGCCCCTCCTGCGGCACCATGACGACCCGCCGGCGCAGGGAGGCGAACTCGATCTGCTGAAGCGGGACGCCGGCGAGTTCGACGGAGCCGCGCAACGGGTCGACGAGCCGGGTGATCAGCTTGGCGAGCGTCGTCTTGCCGCTGCCGGTCTCGCCCACGACGGCGATGCGGGCGCGGGCCGGGATCGTCAGGTCGACGTCGCGCAGCACCTCCGGACCGCCGGGATAGGCGTAGGCGACGTCGCGCACGCGGATGTCGATCGGTCCGGGCGGCAGCTCGCGGCTGCCACCAGAAAGAGCCGGATCGGCCGGGTCCACGATGTCGACCGGGGTGTCGAGCACGTCCAGCACCCGGCGCAGCCCGGCGAGTGCGTTCTGCGCGTCGTTCAAGGTCTCGGTGGCCACCTGCACCGGCCCGACGAACAGCGTCACCAGGAAAAGGAACGCGACCAGGCGGCCCGCCGACAGATGCCCGCCGACCCCGAGCCAGACCCCCAGCACCACAACGCCGGCATTGGCCAGGCCGGCGACCAGTTCCCCGCCGGAGAACGTGAGCGCCGCGAGCCGCTGCGCGCGTATGGCAGCGTCACGATGCGAGCCGATCGCCTCGTTGATACGGCGGCCGGTGCGCTCGCCGACCCCGAAGGCCTTCACGACGGCAGCGCCGACGACCGCTTCGGACACCGCTGACAGCACCTGGCCGACACGCTCGCGCACCAGCCCGTACGCCGTCGGCCAACCGGACGGACATGGCCCGGGCCAGCACTGCCAGCGGGGTGAAGCAGGCGTAGACGAGCAGGGTAAGCGGCCACGAGTAGAAGAGCATCAGCCCGGTCGCCAGCACCAGCTGGAGCACGCTGACCAGCAGCTGGATCCCGCCCCATTGCAGGAAATTCGAGAGCTGGTCGACGTCGCTGGTGACCCGGCTGACCAGCGCACCGCGGCGCTGCGCGGCCTGGCGCAGCATCGACAGGTCGTGCACGTGCCGGAAGGTCTTCACCCGCAGGGTGGCGAGCCCCGATTCGGTCGAGGTGAACAGGCGCACGTTCAGCAGATAAGCCGCCGTCGCCGTGACCACGACGGCTACCGCGGCAAGGGCGAGCGACGCCCGGATGGCCCCGAGATCGACCTTGCTGCCCGACCCGCTCCCTGCCAGGTCGAGACCGTGGTCGATCGTCTGCTGGACCGCGACGGGCACGACCACGCGGCCGGCGGTGGACAGCACCGCGAGAAACAGGGTGAACCCGAACCCGCGGACGAACTCGGGGGCGATCCGGAACGCGCGCCGGAACGTGACGACCGTGCCGCCCGTGCCCGGCTGCACCGCAAGGCCCGATTCCGCCGACATCGCGGTCATGCCGCGCTCTCCTCGTCCGGGACGCCCGGATGGGCCGCACCGTAAGCGGTGAGCACCGCCCGGTAACCGGGCACGGTGGCCATCAGCTGCTCGTGCGTGCCGCGTCCGCGGATCCGGCCGTCCTCGAGATAGATGACGAGATCGGCGAGTGCGATGGTGGCCTGCCGGTAGGCGATCACGACGACGGTGGCGGGCGACTCGCGCAAGCCGGCCAGGATCGCCCGCTCGAGCCGCGGGTCGACGCTGGAGGTGGCGTCGTCGAGCACCAGCAGCCGTGGCCGCCGGACGAGCGCCCGGGCCAGCGCGATCCGCTGCCGCTGCCCGCCCGAGAGGGTCGCACCGCGCTCCCCCACGATCGTGTCGACTCCGGCCGGCAGCTCGGCGACGAAACCGTCGGCCTGGCTGATCGCCAGCGCCTCGGCCAGCGCGTCGTCGCCGACCTCCGCGCCGAGCGTGACGTTGCCACGGACGGTGTCGTCGAACAGGAACGCGCCCTGCGGGACGAGTGCCGCGACGTCGGCCAGCTCCCCGGCAGCCAGCTCGCGCAGGTCGTGACCGTCGAGCGTCATGCTCCCTTCGTCGGGGTCGAGCAGGCGCAGCGTGAGGTGAGCCAGCGTCGACTTGCCGGAGCCGGTCGGCCCGACGATCGCGACCGTGCTGCCGGCCGGGACGTCCAGGGTCACGCCCTCGAGCACGCGCTCGCTGTCGCGCTCGGCGGTGCCGTAGCCGAAGCCGACGCCGTGCGCGGCCATCCGGGCCGGTTCGGCGCCGGGCGACTGCGGGTCGAATCGGCGTTCGCCACCCGGCATCTCGTCGCGGGCGTTCAGCACGCTGTGCACGCGCTCCCAGCCCACGACCGCGCGCGGCAGATCGGCGAGCACCCAGCCGATCGCCCGGACCGGGAACGCCAGCAGGGTGAACAGGTAGGCGACGCGAACCAGGCCGCCGGGGTCGAGCGATCCCGCCGAGACCCGCAAGCCACCCACGAGCAGCACGGCGAGCACCGACACGTTCGGCAGCGCCTCGAGCGCCGGGTCGAAAAGCCCCCGCAGCCGGCCGACCCGGATCAGTGCGTCGCGCAACTCGTGGGCACGTTCGGCGAAGCGCTGCGTCTCCTGCTCGCCGCGGCCGAGCACCTTGACGGTCAGCGCCCCGTCGAAGCTCTCGTGCGCCAGCCCGCTGACCTCGGCGCGCAGCTCCTGCGCCCGGATCATGAGCGGCGCCAGCCGCCGGCTGTACAGCACGTTGAGCACGGCGATCAGCGGGAAGATGACGCCGCCGATGGCAGCGAGCACCGGATCGGTCGCCGCCAGGAAGCCGAGCGTCACCAGCAGCATGACGACGACCCCGGCGAACATCGGGAACGGGGCCATCGGCTCCCACGTCTGCTCGACGTCGGAGTTGGCGACCGACAGCAGCCGGCCGGTGGGGTGCGCCTGATGCCAGCGCAGCGGCAACGCCAGGTAGCGCGCGGCGACCTTGCGGCGGTAGCTCGCGCCGAGCTCGTACTGCACCCGGCCCGCGTAGATGCGGCGGCCGGCGATGCCGAGGGCCTTCAACCCCGCCACGGCCATGATCAGCAAGGCGGCGCCGAGCAGCGAACCCCACAGCACCCGTCCGGCCTTGAAGGCGGGCAGCACGGTGTGCTCGGTGATCCGGCCGAGGACGTACGCCTGCCCGACCGTCATCAGCGCCCACAGCGAGCTGCCGAGCACCGAGATGGTGAACGCCAGCGGCTGCTGGGCTGCGCCCCGGCCGAGCACCGCGAAGCCCCGCAGCACGACCCGGTGGTCGCGCCGGTCCGGCGCGCCTGCCGGTTGTGGCGTATCGGCGACTGCTTCGGGCACGCTCGTCAGCATGCCGAAAGGTGCGGGGGAAGGTCGCCCGATTTCGCCGCCACCGGAACCGGAAGGCGGCGCCGACGGCCCCGATCGGGACTGGCCGACCCTCAACCCGCGCAACCTCGCCATCCATCCGCCCTACCGCCGGGCGCTCGTCATCGTGCTGATCGCGTTCGCGATGGGTGCGCTTTTCGTCTACAGCTACATCGACGCGCTCGGACGCCCGGTCGCCCGCCGGATCACGACGGCCGTCGTGGGCCAGTCACCGGTGCGGGACCGCTTCATCGCGGCTCTGGAAGCCAGCGGCAACCAAGGACTTGTCCTGCGCACCTTCCCGACCCTGCAGCAGGCCGAGGCTGCGATCGACCGGCAGGAGGCGTACCTGGCGCTGGTCTTTTCGGCGGACCGGCCATCCGCCGTGTCGGTGCTGCTGTCGAGCGCGTCGGGCCCGAGCGTCGCACGCGTGCTGTCCACCGCACTTCCGCGGGCAGCGGCCGAGTCCGGCGCCGCACTGAGCGAGACCGATCTGAATCCACTCCCCAGCCAGGACCCGTCGGGACTCGCCGCGTTCTACCTGAACATCGGCGCCACCCTGCTCGGTTTCGTCACCACGTTTCAGCTGCGGGCCAACGCCCGGCCGATGCCGCTCCCACCGTGGCTCGCCTTCACCGGCGGCCTCGACGTCCTGGGCAGCCTGGTACTGATCTCGCTCGTCAAAGGAGTGCTGCACGCGCTTCCGGTGCCGTTCTTCGAGGGCTGGGGTGTGCTGGCGCTGCAAATGGTCACGGCGACGGCGGTCGCTTCGCTGATGGCCACCCTGATCGGTCGCTGGGCGATCATCCCGACCTGGCTCGTCTTCGTGGTGCTCGGCAACACCTCGTCCGGGGGCGCCGTCTCGCCCGCCCTGCTGCCCGAGCCGTTCAGCTTCTTCTCCCGGGCGCTGCCTTCCGGGGCAACGGTGAGCCTGCTCCGCGACGCCGCCTACTTTCCCGACGCTTCCAAGCTGGAGCCGCTGCTGGTGCTGATCGGGTGGGCGGTGCTTGCGGTTGGAGGGCTGATCGTCGCGAGCCGGCTGCTCGGCCGTGGCCCGGGTACGCCGGACCCGGTGCGTCCGGTCACGGCAGCCGCCGCGTCAGCGGACGGGTAGCCCGGCCTCGCGCAGCGCGGCCTTGACGTCGCCGATGCGCAGCACGCCGAAGTGGAAGACGCTCGCCGCGAGCACCGCGTCGGCTCCCGCCTGCACCGCGGGCGCGAAATCGCCGACCGCACCGGCGCCCCCGCTGGCGATGAGCGGCACGTCCACTACCGCCCGCACCGCCGTCAGCATCTCGAGGTCGTAGCCCGCCGTGGTGCCGTCGGCGTCCATGGAGTTGAGCAGGATCTCGCCGGCGCCGAGCTCCGCGCCCCGGGCAGCCCACTCGACCGCGTCGATCCCGGTGCCGCGCCGGCCCCCGTGGGTGGTCACCTCGAAGCCGCTCGGCGTCGCGGTGCGTGGGTCGACCCGGCGCGCATCGACGGACAGCACGATGCACTGGCGCCCGAACCGCTCGGCGCACTCGGTCAGCAGCTCCGGCCGCTCGATGGCGGCGGTGTTGATGCCGACCTTGTCGGCCCCCGCGCGCAGCAGCTTGTCGACGTCGCCGGGGCTGCGCACTCCCCCGCCGACCGTCAGCGGGATGAAGACCTGCTCTGCGGTGCGGCGCACCACGTCGTACGTGGTCTCGCGATCGCCGCTGCTGGCCGTGATGTCGAGGAAGACGAGTTCATCGGCGCCCTCGGCGTCGTAGAGCCGGGCCATCTCCACCGGATCGCCGGCGTCACGCAGCGACGTGAAGTTGACCCCCTTCACGACCCGGCCGGCATCGACGTCGAGGCACGGGATGACGCGCACCGCCAGCGTCATGAGCGAGGCTTCATCTGGCTACTCATCGGGCAACAGCGAGCGCTTCCGGCAGCGTGAAAGCGCCGGCATACAAGGCTTTTCCGACGATCGCGCCCTCGACGCCCGGCACCGCCGCGATCGCTTCCAGGTCCGCCAGTGCGCTCACGCCGCCGCTCGCGATCACCGGCCGGTCGGTGGCCGCCGTGACGCTTGCCAGCAACTCGACGTTGGGACCGGTGAGGGTGCCGTCACGGCGGACGTCGGTGACGACGTAGCGCGCGCAGCCGTCGGCGTCGAGCCTCTCCAGCACCTCGAACAGCTCGCCGCCATCACGGGTCCAGCCGCGGGCAGCGAGAGTGGTGCCGCGCACGTCGAGCCCGACGGCGATCCGGTCGCCGACCCGGGCGATGGCGCGCCGGACCCAGTCCGGGTTTTCGAGCGCGGCGGTGCCGACGTTGACCCGGGCGGCGCCGGTGGCGAGCGCCGCATCGAGCGACTCGTCGTCACGGATGCCGCCGGACAGCTCCACCGCGACGTCCAGCTTGCGGACGACCTCGGCGAGCAACTCCCGGTTGTCCCCGCGGCCGAAGGCGGCGTCGAGGTCGACGAGATGCACCCACTCGGCGCCGTCGTGCTGCCAGCGCAAGGCAGCTTCGAGGGGATCGCCGTAGCCGGTTTCGGTTCCCGCCTCGCCCTGCACGAGCCGTACCGCCTGCCCGGCGGTCACGTCGACGGCGGGCAGCAGAATCAGGCTCACAGCTCGCCCAGCCAGTTCGCCAGCAGCCGGGCGCCCGCGTCGCCGCTCTTTTCCGGATGGAACTGCGTGGCCGACAGGCAGCCGTGCTCGACGGCAGCAGCGAACGGCGAGCCGTGCACGGCCACGGTGTCACCGGGCCGGGCGGCCGCCGCGTAGGAGTGGACGAAGTAGAACCGCTCACTCTCGACCCCGGCGAACAGCACCGACCCGGGGGCGGCCGACACCACGTTCCAGCCCATGTGCGGAAGGATTTTGGCGCCCTCGATACGCAGCACCTCGCCCTCGAGCAGCCCCAGCCCTTCGGTGCGGACGCCGTGTTCCTCGCCCGCCTCGTACAGCACCTGCATCCCGACGCAGATGCCGAGCACCGGCCGGCCGGCGGCGACCCGCTCGGCGATGACGGCCTCGCCCCCGACCGCCCGGATCCCCGAGACGCAGGCCGCGAAAGCACCGACGCCCGGTACCACCAGGCCGTCGGCAGCTGCTGCCGCCTCGAGGTCGGCGGTCACGGTCACGTCGGCTCCGGCACGGGCCAGCGCCCGCTCGGCGGAGCGCAGGTTGCCCGAGCCGTAATCAAGGACAACAACCTTCGGACCTGGTCGCCTGTCCCCCGCGCTCACAGCACGCCCTTCGTGCTCGGGATGCCGCCGCTGCGCGGGTCGAGCGCGACAGCGTCACGAAGCGCCCGGGCCACCGCTTTGAACTGCGCCTCCACCACGTGGTGGGCATTGCGGCCGGACAGCACCCGCACGTGCAGCGCGACGGCGGCCGACGCGACGAACGACTCCCAGATGTGCCCGGTCAGCGTCATGTCGTAGCTGCCGATCATCGGCGCCAGCCCTTCGGGCTCCTCGTGCACGCAGTACGGCCGGCCCGACAGGTCGATCGCGGCGCTGACGAGCGCCTCGTCCAGCGGCACGAGGGCGTCGCCGAACCGGCGGATCCCCGACTTGTCGCCGAGCGCTTGCTTGAGCGCTGTGCCGATGGCCAGCGTGGTGTCTTCGACGGTGTGGTGGATGTCGACGTCCAGATCACCGGAGGTCGCGACCGTGAGATTGAACCCCGCATGCTTGCCCAGCTGCGCGACCATGTGGTCGAAGAACGGCACACCCGTCTCCGACGCCGCCTGGCCGGTGCCGTCGAGCTCGAGCTCGACCAGCACCGACGATTCCTTGGTCGTGCGCTCGACCCGCGCGCTGCGCGTCACGCTGCCCCAATCCTCGGGTTTGCCTGCGCCGGCTCCGGCGAAGGGGTGCCTTGCCGCTCCTGCATGAGCCGGCGGAGCTCGGTCAGGAACGCGTCCATTTCGGCGGGAGTGCCGGCGGTCACCCGCAGCCAGCCGGCGAGCCCGACGTCACGCACCAGCACGCCATGCTCCAGCAACGCCTTCCAGATGTCCTGCTGATTGCCCGGCACCTGGAACAGCACGAAGTTGGCGTCGCTCGCGACGGCCGGGCAGCCGAGCGCGGGAAGCTCGACGAGCAGCCGGTCGCGTTGCACGCGCAGCGCCTCGACGCTGCCCAGCAGCTCGTCGCGGAAGGCCAGCGCGACGCGGGCGGCAGCCTGGGTGAGCGCCGACAGGTGGTAGGGCAGCCGCACCAGCTGCAGGGCGTCGACGACCCGCGGAGCCGCAGCGAGGTATCCGACCCGGGCGCCGGCAAGGGCGAATGCCTTGCTCATCGTCCGGGTCACCACCAGCCGGGGGCACTCCGCAAGCAGCGTCACAGCGCTCGGCACGCCCGCCCGGCGGAACTCGGCGTAGGCCTCGTCGACGACCACGATTGCCGTTGCAGCGTCGTGGATTTCGCGGATCGTCTCGAGTTCCAGCGCGGTGCCGGTCGGGTTGTTCGGCGAGCACAAGAAGACCAGCGACGGCGCGTGCTCGGCGATCGCGGCACGCGCAGCCGCCAGGTCGACGCGGAAGTCGGCGTCACGCTCCCCGCGTACCCATCGCGTCGCCGTCGCGAGGGCGATGAGGCCGTGCATCGAATACGTCGGCTCGAAGGCGAGCCCGATCCGGCCGGGGCCGCCGAAGGCCTGGCAGAGCTGCTGCAGGATCTCGTTGGAACCGTTGGCCGCCCACACCTGGCCGACGTCGACCCGCTGCCCCGGCGCTGCCGACTCGACCGTCAGGTAGGCGGCCAGCTCGGTGCGCAGCGCCACCGCATCGCGGTCCGGATAGCGGTTCAGCGACGCGGCGGCTTCGGCGCAGGCGGACGTGAGCGCGGCAACGAGTTCGCGCGAGGGCGGGTACGGGTTCTCGTTCGTGTTCAGCCGGTACGGCACGTCGAGCTGGGGCGCTCCGTACGGGCTGAGTCCGCGCAGATCGTCACGCAGTGGCAGCCCGTCCCAGTCGCTCACGGGTCGACCCGCACGCGCACGGCTTCGACGTGCGCATGCAGATCCTCGGCGGCGCCCAGCGCGTAGACCCCCGGAGCCGACTCGGCCAGCGCGGCAGCCGTCGAGGTGACGACATGCTGCTGGCGCAGGAACGAGAAGACCGACAGGCCGCTGGTGTGGCGTGCCGTACCGCCGGTGGGCAGCACGTGGTTGGAGCCGGCGAGGTAATCGCCGAGGGTGACCGGCGCGTGCGGCCCGACGAAGATCGCTCCGGCGTGGCGGACGCGAGCAGCGACGTCGCCGGCGTCGGCCGTCACCACTTCGAGGTGCTCGGCGGCCCACGCATCGACCACGTCGAGGCCCTGCTCGACGTCACGCACCAGGACCATGGCGCTCTGCCCGGTGAGAGCGGCCGTGATGCGCTCGTGGTGCTTGGCCGCAGCGACCTGGCGGACCACCTCGGCCTCCACCCGATCGAGCAGCGCCGCGCTGTCGGAGACCAGCAGGCACGCCGCGAGCGGATCGTGCTCGGCCTGCGAGAGCAGGTCGGCGGCCAGATACACCGGGTCGGCGGTGTCATCGGCGAGGATCGCGATCTCGGTGGCGCCCGCCTCGGCGTCGATGCCAACCACGCCGCGGACCAGCCGCTTGGCGGCGGCGACGTAGACGTTTCCGGGGCCGGTGATGACATCGACCCGCGGGCAGCTCTCGGTGCCGTAAGCAAGCATGGCGACGGCCTGGGCGCCGCCGACCGCATACACCTCGTCGACACCGAGCAGCGCACACGCGGCGAGGACGGCGTGGTGCGGCAGGCCGGTCTCGCGCTGCGGCGGCGAGGCGACGGCCAGCGAGGAGACGCCGGCGACCTGGGCCGGGACGACGTTCATGACGACGCTGCTGGGATACGCGACCCGGCCTCCCGGCACGTACAGCCCGACCCGGGAGACCGGCACCCAGCGCTCGGTCACGCAATTGCCCGGGATCACCTCGACGCTGACGTCGCGCGGCCGGGTGGCCTCGGTGACCCGGCGGGTGCGGCGGATGGCCTCCTCGAGCGCCTGCCGCACCGCGGGGTCGAGCGCCTCGAGCGCGCGCTGCAGCTCCTCGGCCGGCACCCGCAATCCGTAGCCGGCGCCAAGATCGACGCCGTCGAACCGCTCGGTAGCGGCGATGACTGCTGCGTCGCCCCTCGTGCGAACGTCCTCGCACACCGGCCGGACCTGCTCCGCAGCCGCCGCGACGTCAAGATCGGCCCGCGGCAGCAGATCACGCAGATCCGCCGTGCGGTCACGCAGGTCGAGACGGGCGAGCACCCTTCGAGGGTATCGGCTCAGGCTGACCTGCGGATCTTGCCCAGCGCCACCGTTTCCGCGCCATATACGGGCCGCAGGCACTGGCACCGGCCGCGAGCGAGACCCCCGGCAACCGCGGCGCCACCGTTTCCACGCCATATACGGGCCGTAGGCACTGGCACCGGCCACGAGCGAGACACCCGGCAACCGCGGCGCCACCGTTTCCGCGCCAGATACGGGCCGCAGGCACTGGCACCGGCCACGAGCGAGGGGTCGGCGGACAAGACGGCCAACAAGACGGCAGGGGTCCCCAGCCGCGATGATGTGCCGATGAGCGACGAGCGCAGCGGCCGGCCGGCCCTGGAGCCCGAACGCCTGCCGCTGTTTCCGTTGTCCACCGTGCTGTTCCCGGGCGCCCCCCTCCCCCTCCAGGTCTTCGAGGAGCGCTACCGCGCGCTGGTGCGCGACCTGCTCGACCTCGAACCCGAGCAGCGGCGCTTCGGCGTCGTGGCGATCGAGGCCGGCAGCGAGGCCGGGATGGCGCTGCCGCAGATGTTCACGGTCGGCTGCGAGGCGCGGGTCCAGCGCATCGAACCGGTCCCGGACGGCCGGAGCCGGATGCTCGCCGTCGGGGGCGCCCGCTTCCGGCTGCTCGAGGTCGACCCGGCCCGCAAGCCCTATCTCGTCGGGAAGGTGCGCTGGCTGGACGAGCCCGCCGGCGAACCCGGAATCGCCGGCGCGATCGTCCCAGCAGTGCACGAGGCGCTGACGACGTACGTCAAAACGCTCGCCGACCTCACCGGAGGCACGGTCGAGCCCGACAGCCTTCCCGTGGACCCGACCGAACTCAGCTACCTGACAGCGGGCGCGATCCTGCTCGGCATGCGTGAGCGACAGGCGCTGCTCGAACTCGGCGACACCGCGACCCGGCTGCGCACCGAAGTCGGCCTGCTGAGGCGCGAGCAGTTGCTGATGGCAGAGCTGCGCGCGGTCAACGCCCCCGAGCTCTTTCGGATAGCCCGCTCACCGAACTAATCCGCACCGTCAGCGCGGCACCGACCAGTACCGATCCGGCTCGGGAGTCTCCGGCAGCGCCGGCTCCTGCGCGCGCGTCGTGGCCAGCATGATCACCAGGTACGTCAGCAGCGCCGCCAGCGGGAAGACGACGTGAAAGCCGTGGCTGCGCAAGGTGAAGTCGATGATGCCGCTGACCCGCGAGCGGATGTCCTGCGGCAGCTGGTCGAGCACGCCGCTGCTCTCCTGCAGGTGCCCGACCTGGGCCGCCACCAGCGAACCGCCGACCCCTCCGACCGTGAGGGCGACCGGCAGGGTCCAGCTGCCGTGACGTCCGCGCCAGCCCACCACCGCGCCGGCGACAACCCCGAAGATCAGGGCCAGCAACGCGAAATGGACGTCGGCGCCGCCCTGGGCGTTGAAGGCTGCTTCGCTTCCGGAAAGCGCCTGCTTCACGTTCAGCTTGGGGGTCGTGGCACCCCAGATCAGGCCCATCGGGACGCCCGCCACGACGAGCGCGACGGCGACGACGAGGGCGCTCAACACGTCGCGCGAGTTCGGCGCCTCCGGCCTCCAGCGGGCGAAACGCGGCGGCGGCGGGGGCACGCCGAAGCCCGGCTGGCCGGTGCCGCCGGTCGAATCGGTCGATGCCCAGCCCGCGGGAGGCTCGTCACGGGGCAGCGGCGGACCGGTCATATCGCCAGTCTCCCCGACGGGAGCAATCGTGTTTCGGCCGCCCCGCGGCTCACCCGCGCCCGAGCCGGCGCAGCGCCCAGCCGGCCGCCCACAGGCTCGCCAGCGCCACCAGGAAGCAGACCAGCAGGTCGATGCCTACCGACCCCCACGGAACGTGGTGGCGAAAGCTCACCGCCAGGGCGTCGGCGCCGTAGGTGCCGGGCAGCACCACGCGGATCGCGCGCAGCACGAGCGGAAGGCGCGATGCGGGAATGATGTCCAGGAAGAGCACCGCGCTCATCCCCAGCTGGCCCAGCACGGTCGCCAGCTCCGGGCGGGGTGCGAGCAGGCCCAGCAGCGCGCCGACGCCGGCCAGGGCGGCGCCCGCCAGCACGATGACGGGGACCAGTAGCCAGAGCCGCGTGAGGGGAAGCCGGTAGACCAGCCCACCCGACACCGCCGTGACGACGGTGCCCGGCACGGCGAACGTGGCGTACGAAGCCGCTGTCCCGAGCACCACCGCACTCGCCGGCACCGGCAGCGTCAGGTAGTAGTCGAGCGCCTCCGACGCCCGCATCGCGCCGAACCGCTGGGCCAGCAGGTTGAGCGCGACGAACGCCACGACCAGCACCGTGCTGCCGGCGACGACCTGCGCCCCGGTGGTCTCACTGCCGCGGTCGACCACCCCGCGCAGGAGCAGCAGCAGGCCGATCGACTGGAAACCGGCCACGAACAGCAGCGGGACGCGGGCCACCTTGCCGCGGGCCAGCTGCTGGCGGAAGACGGTCGCCGTCGCCGACCAGACGCCTACCTGCCGAGCAGGTGCCGGCATCGCGACGCCGGCGTGCGCCGAACCCGGCAGCAGCTGCGTCACGCTCGCTCCAGGTCCCGCGCCCGACCGCCGAGCGCCAGGTACACGTCTTCCAGTGTGGGGGTGGCGAGCGTGAAGTCGTCGAGCGCGGCGAAGGCCGGACCCGCGGTGAGCGACCCCAGCGCCTCCCGCGCCTGACCCACCGGCAGGTGGACGCTCCAGCGCCGGCCCGTCACCGTGGCGAGCGCGGCAAGCGAGGCGACGACCGGATCGCTTCGCGGCGGCTCGTCGCGCCATACCAGCTCGAGCCGAACCTCGTCGCTGACCTGCGCCTTCAACCGGCCCGGGGTGCCTTCGGCGATGACCCGCCCGGCATCCAGCACCGCCACCCGGTCGAGGACGGACTCGGCTTCCAGGACGTTATGGGTGACCAGCACGACCGTCATGCCCGAGTCGCGGCGCCGGCGCTCCAGCGCAGACCAGACCGCACGGCGAGCCTGCGGATCCAGGCCGGTGGTCGGCTCGTCGAGCAGCAGGATCGGGCGTGGGCCGGCCAGGGCCGTACCGAACGCGGCCAGTCGCCGCTCCCCTCCGGACAGCCGCCCGATCACGCGATCGCCCAGCGGCCCGAGGCCCAGCTCGTCCAGTAGCGCGTCCCGGGTCCGGCGCGCCGCCGACGGGCGCAGCCCCCGCAGCCGGCCGGTCGTCTCGATGGCCAGGCTCACCGGGAGATCAGCGAGCGCCGCCTCATGCTGCGGCAGGTAGCCGACGCAGCTGCCGGCCCGAGCATCCACCGGGCGGCCGAGCAGCCGGATGGTCCCCTCATCCGGCCGCAGCAGCCCCACCAGCTGACGGACGAGCGTCGTCTTGCCCGCGCCGTTCGGCCCGAGCAGCCCGAAGACGGTGCCGGCCGCGATGTCGAGGTCGATGTGGTCATTGGCCAGGACCGTTTCCGCGCTACGGCGACCGGACGCCGGAAAGGTGCGGACGAGTCCGCGCACCTCGTATGCGAGCGGTTCGTCCACCGGCCCAGTGTCTCAGTTCATCGTGTGGCCCGCCCAGGCCCGACGATCAGACCAGCGAGCTGGTCCAGACCACGATGTCGAGTACGCGCAGCGAGGTCAGCGGCGGGCAGTCCTCGGGGACGAGCCGGGCCAGCGCCGCGAACTCGTCGGCGTTGTCCCGCAGATCCTGGCGCATCGCCCGCACCAGCAGGCCCATGTACTCGCGGACCGTCCGGCCGTTCTTGGGCGCCGGCGGCACGCAGGACTCGTGCTGGTAGAACATCTGGACCTTGCTGTCGAACAGCGGGACCAGCCCGGGGCGCTTGCGGTGCAGCACCTTCGCCAGCAGCGACCCGCGCACGTCACGGTCGGCGACGCTCGGGTCGTCCAGCGGGTCGTACAGCGCCGCGACCAGATCGCAGGTCTCGTCGTCCGCCTCGACCAGATCGACCGGGGGCAGCGCGTCGAGCCCGCGCTGCAGCAGCGGCAGCAGTGCGGTCAGGGTGTGCATGCGGTCAAGGCTCAGGTCGACGCCGAGCAGGGTCGGCGCGAGCAGGTCACCGGTGCACAGCGTGGCCGGATCGCCGTTGGTCACCAGCCCGTCGTAGTACGGGTAGGCGTAGCGCAACCCCCGCTTGTGCGGGCTGACATAAGTGGACACCAAGCCCTCGGCGTCGAGTACCTCTTTCGTTCCCATGGCCAGGCGCATGGATGTCAGCCTCTCATCCAGAGACGCAACCGGCGCCCAGCAACTCTTTGAGGTCGGCCACAAGGCTGATCGTCACGTCGACCCGTAGCCCGTCGTCGAGCTTCAACGTGGTGACCCGGGCCGGGCCGAGCAGCTGCAGCCGGACCTCGGTGGTTCCGGGATGGGTGGACAGCACGCTCTTGAGCCGGGAGACCAGGTCGGGCACGCACCGGTTGGCGGCCAGCGAGACGGTCAGCGGGCCCCGCGGCCCCTGGCTCAGATCCGGGACGGTGAGCTCCATCGCGATGAGCCGGGGCACGTCCTCCCGCTTGTCGACCCGGCCCTTGACCAGCACCACCTCGTCCTCGATGAGCTGGTGTGACACCGCGGCGTAGGTCTGCGGGAAGAACAGCGTCTCGACCCCGCCGTCAAGGTCTTCGAGCTGGACGACCGCCCAGGGGCTGCCGGTCTTGGTGACCTTGCGGGTGATGCTCGCGACGATCCCGCCGACCGTCACGATCTGCCCGTCGTCGCAGGATTCGGCGAGGTCGGCCACGGTGGCGTCCGAGCCGGAGGCGATGATGTGCTCGACGCCGAGCAGCGGGTGGTCGCTGACGTAGAGCCCGAGCATCTCGCGCTCGTACGCGAGCAGCAGCTTCTTGTCCCACTCACCGCTCGGAATGGTGGTCTCGAGCGCGGCGTCGGACAGGGCGTCCGGCTCGTCCTCGGCACCCATCCCGCCGAAGAGCGAGAACTGTCCCGCCGCCTCGTCGCGCTTGATCTGCACTGCGGCGTCGATGACGTCGGTGTGGATCTGCACCAGGCCGCGCCGCGGGTGGCCAAGCGAGTCGAACGCACCCGCCTTGATCAGCGATTCGACGGTGCGCTTGTTGCAGACGACCGGCTCGACCTTGCGCAGGAAGTCGGCGAAGTCGCCGAACCGGCCCTTGCTCTTGCGGGTGGCCACCAGCGAGTCGACGACATTGGCCCCGACGTTGCGGATCGCTCCGAGGCCGAACCGGATGTCGGTGCCGCGCGGGGTGAAGTCGCGGTCGGAGTCGTTGACGTCGGGGGGAAGCACCTTCAGCCCCATCCGCCGGCATTCCTGCAGGTAGATGGCAGTTTTGTCCTTGTCGTCGCGCACGCTGGTGAGCAGCGCCGCCATGTACTCGGCCGGGTAGTTGGCCTTCAGGAACGCGGTCCAGTACGAGACCAGGCCATAGCCGGCGCTGTGCGCCTTGTTGAACGCGTAATCGGAGAACGGGACGAGGATGTCCCACAGCGTCTTGATCGCCGCGTCGCCGTAGCCGCGCTCTTTCATGCCGGCCGAGAAGGGCAGGTACTCCTTGTCGAGGATCTCGCGCTTCTTCTTGCCCATGGCGCGGCGCAGCAGGTCGGCGGCGCCGAGCGTGTAGCCGGCGACCCGCTGCGCGATCGCCATGACCTGCTCCTGGTAGACGATCAACCCGTGGGTCTCGTCGAGGATGTCGGCGAGGGCCTCGGCGAGCTCGGGATGGATCGGCTCCACCGGCTTGCGGCCGTTCTTGCGGTCGGCGTAGTCGTTGTGCGCGTTGGCCCCCATGGGACCCGGCCGGTAGAGGGCGATGACGGCCGAGATGTCGTCGAACGAGGTCGGCTTCATCGACCGCAGCAGGGACCGCATGGGGCCGCCGTCCAGCTGGAAGACGCCGAGCGTGTCGCCGCGGGCGAGCAGCGCGTATGCCTCCGGATCGTCGAGGGTCAGCTCCTCGAGCACGATGGTCTCGCCGCGGTTGGACTCGATGTGCTCCAGGCAGTCGTCCAGGACCGTGAGGTTGCGCAGGCCGAGGAAGTCCATCTTCAGCAGGCCGAGGCTCTCGACCGCACCCATGTCGAACTGGGTGATGATCGCGCCGTCGGCGTCGCGCCGCCAGACCGGGACGTGGTCGGTGAGCGGATCGCGGCACATCACGACGCCGGCCGCGTGGACGCCGACCTGCCGTTTGAGTCCCTCCAGCCCGCGCGCCGTTTCGATGATCTTGGCGACGTCGGGCTCGGACGTGACCATCGCGCGCAGCTCGCCGGCTTCGGCGTAGCGCTTGGAGGAGGAGTCGAAGCAGTCGTCGAGACTCGCCTCGCGGCCCATCACGGCCGCCGGGAACGCCTTGGTGATCTTGTCACCCATCGCGTACGGGTAGCCGAGCACGCGAGACGAGTCCTTGATCGCGGCCTTGGCCTTGATCGTCCCGTAGGTGATGATCTGCGCGACCTTGTCGTCGCCGTAGCGCTCGGTCGCGTACCGGATCATGTCGGTGCGCCGGCGCTCGTCGAAGTCCATGTCGATGTCGGGCATCGAAATGCGGTCCGGGTTCAGGAACCGCTCGAAGATCAGCCCGTGCTCGATCGGATCGAGCTCGGTGATGCCGAGAACGAACGCGACCATGCACCCGGCGGCGCTGCCGCGGCCCGGACCGACCCGGATCCCGGCGGATTTGGCGTAGCGCACGAGGTCGGCCACGACCAGGAAGTAGGCCGGGAAGCCCATCTGCAGGATGACGCCGACCTCGTAATCGACCTGCTCCTGCTGACGCTGGGTGGCGCCGTTCGGGTAGCGCCAGGCGACACCCTTGGCGACCTCGGCCCGAAACCAGCTCTCCTCCGTCTCCCCCTCGGGTACCGGGAACTGCGGCAGCAGCTGCTTGGGAGCGAACGACGGCGGCTGGATCCGCTCAGCGATGACGAGCGTGTTGTCACACGCCTCGGGGAGCTCGGCGAACAACGCGCGCATCTCCGCCGGGGACTTCAGGTAGAACTCGTCGGCCTCGAACTTGAAGCGCGTCGGGTCAGCGAGGGTGGCACCGGTCTGCACGCACAGCAGCACCTCGTGCGCCGTGCTGTGCGCCTGCTCGGTGTAGTGCAGATCGTTGGTGGCCACGAGCGGGAGGTCGAGCTCCTTGGCGATCTGGATCAGCTGCGGGAACGTGCGCTTCTCGATGTCGATGCCGTGCTGCATCAGCTCGACGTAGAAATTGCCGCGGCCGAAGATCTCGGCGTACTCCCCCGCCGTCGCCTTGGCCAGCGCGTAATCACCGCGCTCGAGCGCCTGGCTCACCTCACCACCGGGGCAGCCGGTAGTGCCGATGATGCCGCCGGCGTAGCGCGCGAGCAGCTCGCGGTCCATCCGCGGCTTGTAGTAGTAGCCCTCGAGGCTCGCCAGGCTGGAAAGCTTGATCAGGTTGGAATAGCCGTCGGGGTCGGCGGCCCACAACGTCATGTGGCTGTACTTGTCGGTCTTCGCATTACCGCCGTCGGGCAGCCGCTTGTCGAACCGCGAGCCCGGCGCGATGTAGGCCTCGGTGCCGATGATCGGCTTGATGCCGGCCTTGGTGGCCTGCCCGGCAAAGTCGAACGCGCCGTAGAGGTTGCCGTGATCGGTCATCGCGAGCGCGGGCATGCCCAGCCGCTCGCAGCCGGCGAAGAGGTCTTTGAGCCGGGCCGCCCCGTCGAGCATCGAGTACTCGGTGTGGACGTGGAGATGGACGAAGGAATCGTCCCGCGTGACTGCTCCCCCAGCCGCGGGCCCCTCGTTCTCCATCGGTCTCCCGCCCTTCTCCCGCATCTTTTGACCTCGGCACGACCGGCCTCAGCCGGTGCGTCGCAAGGTTCAGGTTTAGCACCCGGCCGCGACATTTTGAGACCCCTCCGGCGGGTCGTCAGGTGGGCGGGCGTGTCGGCCCAACCGGTATCCGGAAGGGACTGGTCGGCGGCCCTCACGTAGGGCACCATGGACTCACGTGCGACTGCTCACACCCGCTCCTTACGAGCTGACCTACGACGACGTTTTCCTGCTGCCGCACCGCTCGGCGGTGACCTCGCGGCTCGAGGTCGACACCTCCACGTCCGACGGTTCGGGCAGCACGATCCCCGTGGTCGTGGCCAACATGACCTCGGTCGCCGGGCGGCGCATGGCCGAGACGGTGGCCCGCCGCGGCGCCGTCGCCGTCATCCCGCAGGACATCCCGATCGACGTGGTCTCCGACGTCATCAGCTACGTCAAGAGCCGTCACGTCCTGTTCGACACCGCGATCACCCTCGGCCGTACCGACACCGTCGGCGAAGCGCTGGGGCTGCTGCCGAAGCGGGCGCACGGCGCGGTCGTCGTCATCGAGGACGGCCGGCCGGTCGGCGTGGTGACGGAGGCCGACTGCCTCGGCGTCGATCGCTTCACGCAGGTGCACGAGGTGATGTCGCGCGAGCTGCTGACGTTGCCCGACACCGTCGACCCGCGGGCGGCGTTCGACCGGCTGCAGGACGGGCGTCACCGGCTGGCGCCTGTTGTCGACGCGAACGGCCGGCTCATCGGCATCCTCACCCGCGAGGCGGCGCTGCGGTCCGGGCTGTACACGCCGGCGCTCGACACCGACGGCCGGCTCCGTATCGCAGCCGCCACGGGGATCAGCGGCGATGTCGAGACCCGGGCCAAGGGTCTGCTCGAGGCCGGCGTCGACGTCCTCGTGCTCGACACCGCCCACGGCCACCAGGAACGGATGATCGACGCGGTGCGCAAGGTGCGCGCGCTGGACCCGCAGGTGCCGCTCGTTGCGGGCAACGTCGTCACCGCGGACGGGGTACGCGATCTCGTCGCTGCCGGGGCCGACATCCTCAAGGTCGGGGTCGGGCCGGGCGCGATGTGCACCACGCGCATGCAGACCGGTGTCGGTCGCCCGCAGTTCTCGGCGGTCTTGGAGTGCGCGGCCGAGGCGCGCCGGCTCGGGCGCCACGTCTGGGCCGACGGCGGCGTGCGCCATCCGCGCGACGTCGCGCTCGCGCTCGCGGCGGGTGCGTCGAACGTGATGATCGGCTCCTGGCTCGCCGGCACCCACGAGTCGCCCGGCGACGTCCAGCGCGCCCCGGATGGCCGGCTGTACAAGGAGAATTACGGGATGGCGTCAGCCCGGGCCGTGCGGACCCGCAGCGCCGATGAGACCCCCTTCGAACGCGCCCGCAAGGCTTTGTTCGAGGAGGGCATCTCGACCGGACGGATGTACCTCGACCCGGCCCGGCCGGGCGTCGAGGATCTGCTCGACACGATCGTCGCCGGGCTGCGCAGCGCCTGCACCTACGCCGGCGCCCGCACCCTCGAGCAGCTCTACGAGAACGCCGTCGTCGGCGTGCAGGGCTCGGCCGGCTTCGCCGAAGGGCGCCCGCTGCACAGCAGCTGGTGAGCCCGCGTCTCCGAGCTTGCGCAAGACTCAGTTATCGACGGTACGAGTGCGTCAAAGGGTCGATAGCTGGGTTTTCGCCGGGTACGGGTGAAGGTCAGGTCGCATCGCCACTTTGACCCACCCTCGGGCTCCTGCGACCAACTTTGGGAGCGGCGCCAGCGCCTGCGCGTCAGATATGACTCGCAGACACTGGCGCCGACCCGAGAGCCGGAGCGCGCTGGATCAGTAGCGCACGTAACCCATCGCGCGCGGATCGTTGGACGGCACGATCTCCTTGCCCAGCGGGGCGATGGCGACGAACGCGAGCTTGAAATTCGCGATGCCGAAAGGGATTCCGATGATCGTCAGGCAGAGCACGAAGCCGGTGACGATGTGGCTGGCGGCGAGCCAGAGGCCGGCGAGGATGAACCAGATGACGTTGCCGACGAGCGACGCCGTCCCCGCACCGCGGCGCGGGACGACGGTACGTCCGAACGGCCAGAGCACGTAGGCCGCGAGCCGAAACGACGCAATGCCGAACGGGATCGTGATGATCAGGATGCACATGATCAGACCGGCAAAGACGTAGCCGAGCGCCAGCCAGAAGCCGGCCAGGACGAGCCAGAGCACGTTCAGGATCAGCCGGATCATCGCTCACCCACCTACGAACTCGAACTCGACCGTTGAGGATTGATCATGCAACTCGCGGGTCGCGCCCGTGCGCCGGTAGCCGAGCCGTTCGTACATCTGGTGCGAGTCGGTGAACCGGCTGTCGCTCCAGGCCCGCATCCGCGAATGCCCGCCGGCGCGCCGCTCGATGAACCGCACCAGCCGCGATCCCCAGCCCTGCCGCCGGCACGAGGCGGCGACGTACAGCGACTTCAGTTCCGCGCCCTCCACATGTGGCCGCCATCCGGCGCACGCCAGCAACCCGTCCGAATCAGGCGACGCCACCACCCACAGCTCGCCGCGGCCTTCGTACGCCGAGGCCGGTGCCCGTAGCCAGGGTTCCTCACCGTCGATGTCGAACACGATGGTCGGATACTCGGCCCAGATCCCGCCGATGAGTGCGATGAGCCCGGCGCTGTCGGCGTCGGTCACCGGGCGAAGGCCCGGCAGCAGCTGCTTGCGCATGGTCAGATGCGGGATCCCGGCTTCCTCGTACGGGTCGCCGACGCCCAGGTAACCGAGCCGCTCATAAAAGCCCGTGACTGCTTGCTGGGAGTGCAACTCGACGGCCGGCAAGCCGGAATCGCTCGCCCATCGCTCGGCCACGTTCATCACGAGCGCGCCCAGACCGTTGCCCCGCCGCTCGGCATCGACCGCCACCCGGCCGACGAGCGCCTCTTTTCCGGTGTCGAAGATGCGAGCGGTCCCGATGACGGTCCCGCCCGGACCGCCGTCTTCGAGGACGACGTGCACCGCCTCGCCGTCCCGGCCGTCGAACTCGAGCTCGTGATCGACCCCCTGCTCCCCCACGAAGACCCGATTGCGCAGCCGCGCCGCTTGCTCGAGCGCGGCCGGGTCGGCGGTGATGCGAGCGGTACTCACGACTCGCGCTCGAGGATCTGCAGCGCACCCGCCAGATCGGCCGGGTCAGGACTGGTGAAGCTCAGCGGCCGGCCCTCGGTCGGATGCGCGAAAGAGAGCGCCGCCGCGTGCAGCCACTGCCGGGTGAGTCCGAGGCGAGCCGCCAGCGTCGGGTCGGCGCCGTAGGCGAGGTCGCCGACGCACGGATGCCGGATGGCCGCCATGTGGACGCGGATCTGGTGAGTGCGCCCGGTCTCGAGCCGGACGTCGAGCAGGCTCGCCGCACGGAAGGCCTCGATGGTCTCGTAATGCGTAATGCTGTCGCGCCCGCCGGCGACGACCGCGAACTTGTAGTCGGCACCCGGATGGCGGCCGATCGGGGCGTCGATCGTCCCGCGCGAGGGGTCGGGATGGCCCTGCACCAGGGCGCGGTAGCGCTTGTCGACCTCGCGCTCGCGGAACCCGTCCTTCAGCCGGGAGTACGCGATCTCGCTCTTCGCCACGACCATCAGCCCGGACGTCCCCACGTCGAGCCGGTGCACGATCCCCTGCCGCTCCGCCGCCCCGCTGGTTGCGACGCGATGCCCCGACGCCGCGAGCCCTCCCGTCACCGTCGGGCCTTCCCACCCCGGGCTGGGATGCGCGGCGACACCGACCGGCTTGTCGACCACGAGAAGATCAGCGTCCTCGTACACCACGCGAAGGCCCGGCACGCGCTCCACGGACCCGGCGGGCTCCTGCTTCGGCGCCGGGGGGTCGGGCAAACGCACGTCGAGCAGCGCTCCGGCGGTCACCCGCGCCGACTTGCTCGCCGGCGACCCGTCGAGGCTCGCGTCACCGGCCTCGACCAGGCTCGCCGCCGCCGCCCGGGAGAGCCCGAAGATGCGCGCCACTGCGGCGTCCAGCCTCATGCCGTCCAGCCCATCGGGGACGGCCATCGAACGCTGCGCAGCCATATCGCCAGCGTACGGGGACAGCCTCGACGACTCAGCTGGGCCGATCGCGCCCCTCGAGCAGCGGCAGCGCCGGATCCCAGGGAGTGCCTCCCGCAGCGTCCTGCCGCTTGCGCGCGATCGCTGAGAGCACCTCGAGGGCGACGCGGTTGGCCAGGGCCGCGGTGATGTCGGCCGAGTCGTACGGCGGCGACACTTCCACGATGTCGACGCCGACGATCGGCAGCGAGTACGCGAGCCCGCGCACCGCGTCGAGCAACTGGCGGGCGGTCAGGCCGCCGGGCTCGGGGGTCCCGGTGCCGGGCGCGTGGCCCGGGTCGCAGACGTCGATGTCCACCGACAGGAAGACGCCGTCGCAGTCGTCGATGGCGATCGCTGAGGCCTCGGCCAGGCAGGCGTCGAGCCCGCGAACGCCGATCTCGCTCATCTCGTACGAGCGCATCCCCTGCGCCGCCATCCAGTCCAGGGTTTCCGGGCCGGGCCAGTAGCCGCGCAGCCCGACCTGCAGGAAGCGGTCGCCGCGCAGCGCTCCGGACTCGATCAGCCGGCGCATCGGCTGGCCGTGGCCCCACAGCGAGCCGAACTCGATGTCGCCGGTGTCGGCGTGAGCATCGAAATGGATCATGGAGATCCGGCCTGGGCCGAGCACGTTCGCGACGCCCTTGGCGTCGGAGAAGGCGATCGCATGGTCGCCACCCAGAACCAGCGGGATCGCTCCGGCGGCAGCAACCGACTGCACGGCGGTCTCGAGCGCGCCGAGCGCCCGCTCGATGTCGCCGGAGAACATCTCGACGTCCCCGGCGTCGACGACCCGCAGGTCGCGTAAGCCGTCGACGCGCAGCGCCAGCGACGGGCGTGAGCCGTCGTGCGGCAGGTAGTCCGTCATCCGGATCGCCATCGGGCCGAAGCGCGTGCCGGGCCGGTGTGACGTGCCGCCGTCGAAGGGGGCACCGACGATCACGACGTCGGCCGCGGCCAGCGCGTCAGCGTCGTCGAGCGACACCCGGTCGACGCCGAGGAAGGTGACATCCGGCCCGTACTGCGGCCCGTAGCGGCTCACCCGTCGATCAAAGCAAGAATCAGTCGCTCGTGGGGGAAGGGTTCTCGTGGTGGCTGTGCCCGTCGAGCCGGATCCCGCGCATCGACAGCAGTACCGCGATCAGGCCGCCGATGACGATGCCGGAATCGGCCAGGTTGAAGACGGGCCAGTGGTGCAGGTGGATCCAGTCGACGACGTGGCCGCGCAGCGGGCCGGGCGCCCGGAACAGCCGGTCTCCGAGGTTGCCCAGCGCGCCGCCGAGCAGCAAGCCGAGAGCCCACGCCCAGCCGGCCGAGCCCAGCCGGCGGGAGGCCCGCGCGATGAAGACGACGACGGCGGCGGCGACCACCGAGAAGATGATCGTGGCGCCGGCGGCCAGGCCGAAGGCCGCCCCGGCATTGCGGGTGAGCTCGAGGTCGAGCACGGACGGGATGACCGTGACCGGCGGCCGGTTGGACAGGTGGGCTACGACGAGCTGCTTGCTGATCACGTCGGCGATCAGCACGACGGCCCCGACCCCGATGAGCAGGTGCAGGCGGCGCCGCGGGGAGGCAACGGGTTCGGTGGCGGTCCCGGGCTCGGATTCGGTCATCACGGGGGGCACCGGTGACGAATCGGCATCCCGAGGTCGCGCCTGAGGTCCGGGCGAGGGTCGCCGAGGACTGCCCGTGTCGAACGGGCTGGGCTTCCTCTTGGCCTCGCCAGCCGCCGGATCCGTCGGCTCTGCCACGCCTGCGAGTCTAGGTGGACACCGGCCGGGCACGTATTCTCGACATCGCGCGGAGCGGCCCTGAAGGGGACGAGTAGCGCCGGTAGCAGCCGCGAGCGATCCGGGGACGGTGTGAGCCCGGAGGCCGGCCCGGCACGAAGATCACCCCTGAGCTGCCAGAAGAACCGGGCTCACGCCCGCAGTAGACCTGGCCCGTGTGGATGAGAGGTCGTGCCGAAAGGCGCGTCAAGGAGGGTGGTACCGCGGGGCCGCGCGTTTCACGTGCCGCCTCGTCCCTTCGCCGGAGGACCGACGAGGGAGCACCGCATGCCGAAGACGCCGTTCAAGCCGCTGCCGGGCGGCGCTCCTGACCTGCCGTCACTCGAGGCCCAGGTGCTCGCGCGCTGGCACGAGACGTCGGTGTTCGACCGGTCGATGGCGCAGACCGCAGACGGCCCGAGCTGGATCTTCTACGAAGGCCCGCCCACCGCCAACGGCAAGCCGGGTGCCCACCACGTCGAGGCCCGCGTCTTCAAGGACCTCTTCCCTCGGTTCAAGACGATGAAGGGCTATCACGTCCCGCGCCGCGCCGGATGGGACTGCCACGGGCTTCCCGTCGAGCTGGCGATCGAAAAAGAGCTCGGCTTCAACGGCAAGCAGGACATCGAGGCCTACGGGGTCGCCGAGTTCAATGCGAAGTGCCGCGAGTCGGTGCTGCGTCACGTCGACGAATTCGAACGGCTCACCGAGCGGATGGGCTACTGGACCGACCTGGCCAACGCCTACCGGACCATGGACACCAGCTACATCGAGTCCGTCTGGTGGAGTTTGAAGACGATCTGGGACAAGGGTCTGCTGGTCCAGGACAACCGGGTGGCGCCGTACTGCCCGCGCTGCCAAACCGCATTGAGCGACCACGAGGTCGCGATGGGCTACACCGACGTCGTCGACCCGAGCGTGTACGTCCGCTTCCCCGCCGTCGACCAGCCCTACGATCTGCTCGTCTGGACGACGACGCCGTGGACGCTGGTCTCCAACACGGCTGTGGCCGTCCACCCGGACGTCGACTACGCGGTGGTCGAGGCGCCGGGGCAGCGCCCGATCCTGGTCGCCCAGCCGCTGGTGGCGGCGATCGCCGGCCCCGATGCTGCGGTGCTGCAGACCATCCCGGGCCGCGAGCTCGAGGGCATCGCGTACGAACGCCCTCTCGACCTGATCCCCAAGGAGAAGTTCGGGGAGGCCGCGCACCGGATCGTGCTCGCGGAGTACGTGACCGTCGACGACGGCACCGGCCTGGTGCACCAGGCGCCTGCGTTCGGCGCCGAGGACCTCGAGGTGGGTCGCCGCTACGGCCTGGAGGTGGTGAACCCGGTCCGGACGGACGGCACCTTCGACGCCGACGTCCCACTCGTCGGCGGGATGTTCTTCAAGAGCGCCGACGAGGTTCTTGTCGAAGAGCTGAAGCGGCGGGGGGTGCTGTGGAAGCACGAGCCGTACGAGCACAGCTACCCGCTCTGCTGGCGGTGCGACACCGCGCTGCTCTACTACGCGCTCCCGTCCTGGTACATCCGCACCACGGCGATCAAGGACCGACTGCTCGCCGAGAACGAGGCCACCGACTGGCACCCGGCGCGGATCAAGCACGGCCGGTACGGCGAGTGGCTGCGCGGCAACGTCGACTGGGCGCTCTCGCGCAATCGCTACTGGGGCACTCCCTTGCCGGTCTGGATCTGCGCGGACGAGCCGGGCCACCGGGTCTGCGTCGAATCCCTCGCCGAACTCGGCGAGCTCGCCGAACGGGACCTGTCGGCCCTGGACCCGCACCGGCCGTTCGTGGACGACATCGTGCTGCCCTGCGGCGAATGCGGCGGCCGGATGCACCGCGTGCCCGAGGTCATCGACGTCTGGTACGACTCGGGCGCGATGCCGTTCGCCCAGTGGGGCGCGCCGCATCGCGAGAAGGCCGAGTTCGAGGCCAGCTACCCGGCGCAGTACATCTGCGAAGCCATCGACCAGACACGCGGGTGGTTCTACACGCTGATGGCCGTCGGCACGCTGGTGTTCGACAAGTCGTCGTACGAAACGGTGCTGTGCCTCGGGCTGCTGCTCGACGGCGAGGGCCGCAAGATGAGCAAGCACCTCGGCAACGTGCTCGACCCGTTCGAGCTGTTCGACCGGCACGGCGCCGACGCGGTGCGCTGGCTGATGCTCGCCGGCGGTTCCCCGTGGATGGACCGCCGCATCGGCCACGAGAACGTCGAGGAGGTCGTCCGCAAGGTCCTGCTGACGTACTACAACACCGCGTCGTTCTTCCTGCTGTACGCGAGCACCGGTGACTGGACGCCCGGAAACCCGCTGCCCGAAGGTCCGCAACACGTGCTCGACCGGTGGGCCCGCAGCGCGCTCGCCGATACCGTCACCGAGGTCGACGCTGCGCTCGAGGACTTCGATTCGGCGCGGGCCGGCAAGCGCATCGCGGTGTTCCTCGATGACCTGTCGAACTGGTACGTCCGCCGCTCCCGGCGACGCTTCTGGGCCGGCGACCCGGCGGCGCTGGCCACCCTGCACCTGTGCCTGCAGACGGTGACCCGCCTGATGGCTCCGCTCACGCCGTTCCTGACCGACTGGCTCTGGGAGCGCCTCGCGGTGCCGGGCGCGCCGGATTCGGTGCACCTGGCGAGCTGGCCGGCAGCGACTGCGGACGACCTTGATCGGCAACTGTCCACGCAGGTCGACCTGGTCCGCCGGCTGGTGGAGCTCGGACGGGCAGCGCGCGCCGGCGCGAAGGTGAAGACCCGCCAGCCGCTCGCCCGAGCAGCGGTCCCGGCCTCGCTGCTTTCCCAGCTACCGGACGAGCTCCGCCGCGAGATGGCCGACGAGCTGAACGTGGTCGTGGTCGAACCGCTGGACGGGGAACTGGTCGACATCGTCGTCAAGCCCAACTTCCGGGCACTCGGCAAACGATTCGGGCCACGCACGAAGGACGTCGCCGCTGCCGTCGCCCGGGCCGGGGCACCGGTCGACGGTCGCCTCACGGTCGACGTCGACGGCGAGCCGGTCGAGCTTTCGACCGACGAGCTGATCATCACCGAGACGCCGCGTGCCGGGTGGGCGGTGGCCAGCGAATCGGGTGCTTCCGTCGCGCTCGACCTGACCCTGACCGACGAGCTGCTGCGTGCCGGCCTCGCCCGCGACGCGGTGCGGCGCGTGCAGGAGGCGCGCAAGCAGTCCGGCCTCGACGTGAGCGACCGCATCGAGCTGTGGTGGCAGGCCGACACGTCCGAACTCGCGGAAGCCATCCGCGAGCACGCCGGCCTCGTCGGCGGTGAGGTGCTGGCGACCAGCTTCACCGAGGCGCGGCCGCCGGTCGCGATCGCCCCACACCGCGACGACGACCTCGGCCTGACCGTCTGGCTGCGCGCCGCCGGGGAGTAGCCCGGCCGGCTGTCTACGGCCGGCAGACCCCGCACGCCAGGTAGGCCTGGCGGATTGCTGCCGTGCGGCTCATCTCCTCGGTCTCGGCGCCGACGAGCAGTTCGCAGCCGGGACGGTGGTATTCCTTGGTCGCGGCGACGGCCAGCACGGTTCTCGCCCGCGTGGCCCGGCCGGTGGGCGCCGGCTCGGCAGCCGCCGCTGCCGGGGCTGGCGCTTCGGGTGCGGCGGCGGGGGTGCTGATGTCGGCCGGCGCCGGCTCGCTCGCGACCGGCGGAGGGGCCGGCTCGGCGGGCGGCGCCGGGGCTGCCGCCGGAGCCACCGGCTCGCTGTCCTGCGCCGCTCGTGCCGCGCGCTGCTTGGCCGGCGCCCGGCGGGATGTGTGGTTCTGCTGCGGATCTTCGACGTTGCCGACAGGTGCTGCAGCGACCGTGACCGGAGAGGGCTCGAAACGGGTCGTCGCCGGCTCGTCGACCGGGGCGGGCGGCGCGGGCGCTGCGGGCGAGGGCCGCGCGTCTGCGGCGTGCTCCTTGCCGGCGGCGCTGCGGGCCAGCGTCTCGTTGGGACGGCAGGCGCCGCACGGGGTGAAGCCGAGTTCGCGCGCCTCATGGATCTCGAGCGGCTCGGAGTCGTCGTTGCCGTCGACGTATTCGCAGCCGCCGACGTGGTAGCGCGGGCGGCCCGAGATCACCAGCACGTCTGCGCCGGTCGCTGCCGATCGCGCTTCGAAGTCGGCGTTGGCCTTCTCGAGCGGGTACTCGGCGGCGATCTCCTCGACACCGTCGTGGCCGCCGACGCCCGCGTCCTGCTCGTGACCGTCCTCTTCGTGACCGTCCTCTTCGTGACCGTTGTAGCCCTCGTCGTCGTAGCCGCCCTCGGCATCGACCAGATCGATGTGGCCGACGTGCTCCTCAGGGTCGTCAACGGCGTCCTCGTCGACCTCATCCGGTACCCGGCTCGAGGTTCGGGCGGGCTTTTTGGCCAGCCGGTCAGGCTCGGCCTCGTCGGCTCGCCCCGGGCGGCGACGGGTGTAGTCGCTCGAAGGCTCCCGCGGCTCGCTCGAGGGCGCGGGCCGCTGGAAGACGCCCACCAGCAGGAACACCGCGGACACGATCGAGAGCCCGATGGCGGCGTACACCAGCGTGATGCTGGAAATGATTCCGAGCACCAGCAGTACGGCTGCTACGAGGACCAGCGCCCCGCTGATCACTATCAAGCGCGTACACCCTTGTCTGTGCGTCCCAACATTGCCGGCGGGCCGCAGCTTAGCCCACGGTCAGGGGCGCAGCTCAACCGTCATGGTGCCCCTCGGAGCCCGTGTCAAACGGCGATACCCCACCGGGCGACTCCGATTCAGCCGAGGTCGCCACGAGCGGGTCACCACTGGAGTTGCCCGGGTTCTGCGGTGACCAAACCTGGCCGAAGCCGGGCGGGTCGGACATGCCCGCTCCGTGGCCCTCCCCGCCCTCGGATACCGCCGACGAACCCAGCTCGCCCTGCTGGCGACCTTCGACCGCCGGGATCCCGGAGTTGCCGGACTCCAGATCGTGCAGCTGCATCTCGAGATAGGCCCGCAGGCGCGACCGGTACTCGCGCTCGAAGGTCTGCAGGTGCTCGATCTGCGACTCCAGACCGGACTTGCTGCGCTCGAGCTGGCCGATCTCCTCGGCGGCGCGCGAGCGGGCTTCGGACAGCAACCGCTCGGCTTCCACCCGGGCGGTCCCGCGGGTGCGGTCGGCGTCGGCCTGGGCCTCGCGCACGGCCGCGTCGGCGGTCTGCTGAGCCAGCACGAGCATGCGCGCGACGCGCTGCTCCATGGCGGTGTCATCGGCCGGCGCCGGCGCGGCGGCGGCAGCCACCGGGGCAGGCTCGGCGACCGGAGCAGGCTCGGGCTCGGCGACCGGAGCAGGCTCGGCCGCCGGCGGCTCGACCGGAGTTGCCGGCTTGGTCACCTCGACGGTCGGGGCGCTCGCGGCCACCGCGCCGGCACCGCCCGCGCGCAACTGCTCGTTCTCGGCGCGCAGCCGTTCGTTCTCGCTCGTCAATCGGGTGAGCTCAGCCTCGACCTGGTCGAGAAAGGCGTCGACCTCGTTCTCGTCGTATCCACGACGCATCCGGGTTGGACCGAAGACTTTGCTGGCCACCTCTTGAGGTGTCAGCGGCATGGCAACTCCCCCATCACACGCGGCTCAAAGCGTTCGTCAAAGTACTCCCGCCTTGGCGGCGCCGCGAAAGCCGGTCACAGCTGGGCTGCGTACTGGATCGCGACCTGGACGAGGATGAACAGCAGGATAAATGCCAGGTCCAGTGCAAAGCCACCGATTCGCAAAGGAGGGATGATTCTCCCCAGCAGCTTCAAGGGCGGATCGGTGACCGTGTAGATGATCTCGAAAACGACGACCAGCGGTCCGGTCGGGCGAAAGCCGCGGGACAGCACCATGACCCAGCTGATGATGAACCGGCCGATGAGCATGGCCGAAAAAATCCACAGCAGGGTGACGAGAACTACCCCAACCGCGTGAATATCGCCTCCTGCAAGCCCGCCTCAGGACCGTCAGGACTGGTTGTAGAAACCGCCCTCGACGATCCGGCGCTTGTCCTCAGCGCTGACGGCCACAGTACTTGGAGACAGTAAGAAGACCTTGTTCGTGACCTTCTCGATCGTCCCGCGCAAGCCGAAGATCAGCCCGGCCGCGAAGTCCACGAGACGCTTGGCGTCGTCGTCGGACATGTCCGTGAGGTTCATGATCACCGGAATGTTCTCCCGGAACGCCTCACCGATCTGGCGCGCTTCGTTGTAGCTGCGCGGCTGGAGCGTGGTGATCTGGTACGAGGGGCTCGTCTCCGGCGCCTCATGCAGCACGGGATCCGCCAGTCGCGGGGCGACGCTTCCGCGGATCGGCTCGACCGCAAGGTCGGCGCGGGTCTCGTGACGCGCGCGCCGGGGCGGGCTCATCTCAGGAACGCGAACCTCGCGCTCGCGAACGTCACGCATCTCGCGCTGCTCGGCGCGCCGTGACGTCCGCGCGGCCACCGGCTCGCGGACAGGCTCCTCGGCCTCGTAGTCGTCGTCGATGTAACCCTCGTCTTCCTCAGCCAGCCCGAGGTAGACCATCGCCCTGCGACCCATTCCCATGCGCAGAACTTTAAGCCCGAGAACCCATCAAATCAGTGCCGATACGTAGGTGTGTCGCCCCTTCCATCACAGCCTCTTCAAGATCAGCCGACATGCCGGCCGAGAGGGCGCGCGCATCCGGATGCGACGCCCGCACCCGCTCGCTGATCGCGCGGAGCCGCGCAAAAGCCGGGCGCGGCGCAGCGCCGAGCGGAGGCACGGCCATCAGACCAGCCAGGCGCAGTGCCGCGCACTCGGCAACGGCGTCGGCGAGCGCCGGGATATCGGCTTCGACAGCCCCGCCGCGATGCGGGTCGCCATCGAGGCTGAGCTGAAGGAAAACGTCGAGGACCCGGGCCGCCCGCGCAGCGGCCCGATCCAGCGGCGCCAGCAGAGCCGGCCGATCGAGGGTGTGCAGCGCGGTGCACTCGCGGGCAATCAGCGCCGCCTTATTGCTTTGCAGCTGACCGATGAAATGCCAGCGGATCGCCGCCACCGACGGTGGCGGGGGCTGCAGTTCGGAGAGCTTGGACGCGAGCTCCTGCGCACGGTTCTCGCCGATGTCCAGGACACCGAGCTCGCGCAGCAGCGCCACGTCGCTCGCCGGAAAGGTCTTCGTGACGGTGATGACCGTCAGCTCCTGTGGCTTGCGAGCGGCCGCAGTCGCAGCCGACGCCACCCGCTGCAGCACCGCCTCGCGGCGCCGGGCGAGCTCCTCCCGGCGACGGTCGGCTGCGGGCGGCTGATCGGCCCCTGCCGCAGGCGGCTGCTCGAGCACGGCTCAGCGGTCGATCGCGATGAGCCCGGCGCAGCGTCCGGTGCGCTGGTCCCGGCGGTGGCTGAAGTGCTCGACCGACTCGACGGTGCAGGTCGGGTCGACGTGGACCTTGCTGATGCCCAGCGCATGCAGCTGCTGCACCAGCCCTGCTCGAAGGTCGAGCGAGGGTCGCCCGGAGCGCGTCGTGGCACGAGCCGCGGGCGCCACCGCGACGACCTCCTCCCGCATGGTCGTCGGCACCTCATAACACTTTCCGCAGACGGACGGCCCGAGCTCGGCGGATATTGCCCGCGGCGCAACCCCCAGCGAGCTCATCCGGCTCACGACAGCTTCGACGACGCCGAGCTGCAGGCCGCGCCTGCCGGCATGCGCCGCCGCAATCACCTCCGAGCCGGCCGCCGGCCCCTCCGCGATCGTGCCCCGCAGCATCACGGGCACGCAGTCGGCGACGAGTACCGCGAGCACCAGGTCCGCAGACGTGGTGATGATCGCGTCGGTTTCCGCGACGGGCGCCTCCGGCGCACGGTCGACGACGCAAACCCGGCGGCCGTGCACCTGATCCATCCAGACGACGGGACGGCCGCCGGTCAGCGGTTCGAGCCGGCGGCGGTTTTCTGCCACCGCCGACGGGTCATCGCCCACGTGCAGTGCGAGGTTCAGCTCCGCATACGGCGGCTGGCTGACGCCGCCGCGGCGGTTGGTGAACCAGGCCACTCTCATACGCCAGTCATACGCCAGTCATACGCCAGTCATGAGCCGCCCGAGGCTGGGTGCGAGCCGGCTACTTCAGGAAGTCCGGGACGTCGAGGTCGTCGAACACCACCGGGCGGCGCGGCTCGGAGCGCGGCGGCTCGGACGGCGGCCGGTTCGTCGGGCGAGCAGCTGCGGCCGGGGCCGGGCTGGGCGATGCGCTTTCCTTCGCCGAACCGCCCGGGGCGCCGCTGGATGCAGCCGGACGCGACGGCACCGGCTTGGCGACCTGACGGGTCTCGGCGGCGCGCGATCCGGCCGGCGGCCCGGCGGGAGCGGCAACCCGGGCCGGCTCCTCCCGAAGGTCCACGACCCTCGGGTCGACGGGGGCGCCGGTGGCGGGAGCGCCGCGGCGGCCGAGCGCGTAACTCTTTTGGCGGCGCTCGGGCGGCGAATCGAACCCGGCGGCGATCACGGTCACCCGCACCTCGTCGCCGAGCGCGTCATCGATGACCGCACCAAAGATGATGTTGGCCTCGGGGTGAGCCGCCTCGGCGACGAGCTCTGCAGCGGCGTTGATCTCGAACAGTCCGAGGTCGGATCCGCCGGAGATGTTCAGCAGCACGCCCTGCGCGCCGTCCATGCTGGCTTCGAGCAACGGGCTCGAAATCGCCTGCTGTGCCGCAACTTCTGCCCGGTCTTCGCCGCGCGCCCGGCCGATACCCATGAGCGCGCTTCCGGCGGAGGTCATGACGGCCTTGACGTCGGCGAAGTCGAGGTTGATCAAACCCGGCGTGGTGATGAGGTCGGTGATGCCCTGCACACCCTGCAGGAGCACCTGGTCGGCGCTCTTGAACGCGTCCATCACGCTGACCTGGTGCTCCGCGGTGGAGAGCAAGCGGTCGTTCGGGATCACGATGAGGGTGTCGACCTCGCTGCGCAGCGAGTCGATCCCGAGGTCGGCCTGGGTGGCCCGGCGACGACCCTCGAACGTGAACGGCCGGGTGACGACGCCGATGGTGAGCGCTCCGAGCGCCCGGGCCACGCCGGCGACCACCGGTGCCCCGCCGGTACCCGTTCCGCCGCCTTCGCCTGCGGTGACGAAGACCATGTCGGCGCCCTTGAGGACCTCTTCGATCTCCTCGCGGTGGTCCTCGGCAGCCTGCCGGCCGACGTCAGGGTTGGCGCCGGCGCCGAGCCCGCGGGTGAGCTCGCGGCCCACGTCGAGCTTCACGTCGGCATCGCTCATCAGCAGCGCCTGGGCGTCGGTGTTGATCGCGATGAACTCCACGCCCTTCAGGCCGTGATCAATCATGCGATTGACGGCGTTGACTCCGCCTCCACCGATGCCGACGACCTTGATGACAGCGAGATAGTTCTGCGGGGCGGGCATACGGCGGTCCTCCACTGGCGGATACGAGCGGGCCTCAAACGGTCGTCCCGAAACCTTCAACCCTCACCGTTAAGTTGACGGTTACCAGGAGGTAAGGCTTTGGTCTGGGCGCAGATTAGCCCAGCCATCCGTGGCGTCGACCCGTGCTTCGGCGTGTCGCGACAGAACCTCCACCGGGTTCGAGGTATGGGTCCCGCGCCACGCCCCTTCGACCCCAAAAGTCGCTCATTTTCAGCACAATAGAGCGCGCCTGGCTTGACTCCGGACGTATCTACGGCGGCGAAATTCGGCTGACGAGCCTCTCTTCAACCTGGTCTCAACCTGAAGTTCACACCGGCATCCTCACCGGAACCCGTCTAAGGATTCACCCGCACCCTGAACCGCGCGGTCAGGCTTGCGTCAGCTCCCGCAGGACCTCGGGCCCGAGCAGGGTGACATCTCCCGCGCCCATCGTCAGGACCACGTCGCCGGGACGAGCGAGCGCGGCGACCAGCGCGGGCACCCGAGCCCACGTCGGTTCGTAGACCACCCGGTCGGCCGGCGGGGGTACGGCATCGGCGACGGTCCGGCCGCTGACGCCCGGGATGGGATCCTCCCCGGCCGAGTACACGTCCATCACGACGATCACGTCGGCCAGCGCCAGCGCCTCGCCGAACTGCTTGCCGAAGGCCGCCGTGCGGCTGTAGCGGTGCGGTTGGAAGACCACCACCAGCCGCCCCGATCCGACGACCGGGCGGGCCGCGGAGAGCGTGGCGGCGACCTCCGTCGGATGATGACCGTAGTCGTCGATCACCGTGACGTTCCTGGCCCGGCCCTTCAATTCGAAGCGCCGGCGCACACCCGGATACGTCGCCAAGCCGTGCAGCAGGGTCGCCGACGGCACCCCGAGTTCGAGTCCGGCGGCGAGCACTGCGGCCGAGTTTCGCGCGTTGTGCACGCCCGGCACGCGCAACGTCACTTCACCGAGCAGCCGTCCGCGGGCGACCACCTGATAGCTGACGCCGGCACCGTTCGCACCCGCCTGCACATCGAAGATCCGCACATCGGCATCGCCGGAAGTGCCATAGGAAACCGCTCGCAGCCCACGGCCGGTAGCGATGGGGAGCAAACGGGCTGACCCCGGATCGTCGAGGCAGGCGACGAGGAACCCGGAAGGCTCGATGCGGTCGACGAACTCGACGAACGCGGTGTCGACGGCCGCTGCGTCGGCGTAGTGGTCGAGATGGTCGGGCTCGACGTTGGTGACGATCGCGCCGAACGGTGCGAGCAGCAGGAACGAGCCGTCGCTCTCGTCCGCTTCGGCGACGAAGACGTTCCCGCTCCCGGCATGTGCGTTACTTCCCGGCTCCGACAGGTCCCCGCCGATGGCGAACGACGGATGCCAGCCGGCGTCCTGCAACGCCACGGTGAGCATCGAGGTCGTGGTGGTCTTGCCGTGGGTGCCCGCCACTGCGATACCGCGCCGCCCCGACATCAGCGCCGCCAGCGCGGCGGCGCGCGGCAGCACCGGAAGCCCGAGCCGCTGGGCCTCGACCAGCTCGGGATTGCTGCTGCGGATAGCCGTCGAGGTGACGACCGTGACCAGTCCGTGGCCGGCCGTCACCTCGGCGAGGTGAGCGGCATCGTGGCCGACGAAAACCTTCGCGCCCAGCTGGCGCAGCGCGGCGAGCACCCTGCTGTCACGCGCGTCGCTCCCGCTGACCTGCCCGCCGCGGGCCAGCAGCAGCCGGGCGATGCCGCTCATCCCGGCACCGCCGATCCCGATCAGGTGAACTCGGGTGAGCTCGGGAGGCAGATCAGCGGGCACGGTCCCCATTGTCCGCGCTTCGGTCACGAAGTGGGTCGATCGCGCCGGGGCGCCGCCCGATAGGCAGCAGCCACCATCTCGACGAGCGCCGACGCCGCGTCCGGGCGACCGGTCATCGAGGCGGCCGCTCGCATCCGCTCGATCGTGCCTGGCTCCTCGAAGAGCAGCGGAACCTCGCTCGCCACCCAGTCGGCCGTCAGTTCACCGTCACCGACCAGCACGGCGGTGCCCGCCTGGACGGCGTGCTCGGCGTTGATCCGCTGCTCGCCGTTGCCGATCGGCAGCGGCACGAAAACCGCCGGCAAGCCGACGGCCGCGAGTTCGGCGCACGTCATCGCGCCGGAGCGGCACAGCGCCAGATCGGCCGCCGAATAGGCAGCGCCCATGTCGTCGATGTAGGGCAGGACGACGTAGGGAGCCGCCAGCTCCCTCGGCAGCGCCGCGAGCACCCCGGGCGCCCCCGCCGCTCCCGCGGCGTGCAGCACCTGAATACCGGCGTCCGTCAGCGCCCGGGCCGCGCCGACGGCTGCGTCGTTGATACGGCGCGCTCCCTGCGAGCCGCCGAACACCAGCAGCGTCGGCCGATCCGGATCCAGACCGAACGATGCCCGGCTTTCGGCGCGCCGCGCGGTGCGGTCGAGCGTCAGCAGCGAGCGGCGCAGCGGAATGCCGGTCAGGACGGCGTGCGGCAGGCGGGTACCGGGGACGCTGATCGCCACCTGCTGGGTCAGGCGGGCACCCACTCGATTCGCCAGCCCGGGCAACGGGTTTGCCTCGTGCACGACGATGCCGAGGCGGCGCTTGCGGGCAGCGAGGTAGGCCGGGAAGGCGACGTAGCCGCCGACGCCGACGACGACCTCAGCCGCGGTCTCGTCCAGCACGCGGCCTGCCTCGCGCACCGCGCGCCAGGAGCGAGACGGGACGGTGAAAAGCGACCGGGTCACCCGCCGGGGAAGCGGCACCCGCGGGATGACGCGAAGCGGATAGCCGCGCGCGGGGACGAGCCGGCTCTCCAGGCCCTGCGCCGTCCCCAGCAGCGTGAGCTGCATCCCCGCGTCGGCGGCGCGCAGCGCATCCGCGATGGCGAGCGCAGGCTCCACGTGCCCAGCGGAGCCACCACCGGCAATGACGACGCTGTGCGGGAGCCCTTTCGGGTCGGCGTTCACCTCAGCGGCTGGGCAGTCGGCGGCGCGACCGTGCGTCCCGCGCCGCACCGCGCGAACTTGCGGGCTGCCCCCGACGAGCCCTGCGGCCGCCCGAGCCCCGGCCGTCGCGCCCGGCCTTGCGCGCCGAGGCCCGTCCCCCGTCGCTGCGACGCGTGCGTGCCGCCGACGACGTCGCCGCAGCCTTGTTCTGCTTGCCCTTCTTGGACTTCTTCGCCTTGGCCCGGCGCCGGCCGAGGAAACCGAAGCGCGCCTTGCGGCCAGCCAGGCGGCTCGCCGAACGGCTAGCCGCGCGGGCCGCGATGACCTGGGCGGCCGCCGGTTCGGTCTTGGCCAATGACAGCAATATCCCGATCGCGAACATGGTCAGCACGAGGGACGAGCCGCCGAACGAGATCAGCGGCAACGGGATCCCGGTGATGGGCAGCAGCCCGACCACCGCGCCCATGTTGATGAGGGCCTGCCCCACGAGCCACGCTGTGATGGCGGCCGCGACGAGCCGGCCGAACTGATCGGACGAGCGCTGCGCCACCCGGATCCCGCCGTACGCCAGGACGCAGAAGAGGACGACGACCAGCAGGGTGCCGAGCAGGCCGAGTTCCTCGCCGATGATGGCCAGGATGAAGTCGGTGTGCGCGTTGGGCAGGTAGGACCACTTCTCGCGACTGGCCCCGAGACCGACGCCCCACCAGCCGCCCGAGGCGAGCGCGTACAGCCCCTGTACCGCTTGCCATCCGGTGTCCTGCGAATCCTTGAACGGGTCGGCGAACGACGCCAGCCGGGCGAGTCGGTACGGCTCGGCAACGGCCAGGTAGGTCACCAGCATTCCGATGACCGAGAGCAGGCCGGCGAACAGCCGCGCCGGTGCGCCGACAACCCAGAGCAGGGTCATCAGGATCGTGACGATGATCAGCGTCGTGCCGAGATCGGGCTCCAGCATCACCAGCATCGCGAGCAGCGTGGCGATCGGCAGCAGCGGGATGAGCATGTGGCGCCACTCGCCGAGCCGCCGCTTCTTGCGCACCAGGAGATCGGCACCCCACAGGCACAGGGCGAGCTTGGCGAGCTCGCTGGGCTGCACGGTGAACGACCCGAGGCCGACCCAGCGCGTCGCCCCGTTGGCCGTGACCCCGAAACCCGGGACGAGCACGAGCATCAGCCCGCCGATCGCGGCGAGCAGCAGCGGATACGCCAGCATCCGCAGCACCCGAGCCGACAACCGGTTGGCCAGCAGCAGGGCAGGCAGCCCCAGTCCCACCCACATCAACTGCTTGACGAAGATCGAGAACGACGAGCCCGACGTCGCGTACGAGGTGACGCTGGACGCCGACAGGACCATGACCAGCCCGAGCCCGGTCAGCAGCGCGCTCGCCGACGCGATGAGGTAGTACGACGCCATCGGCCGCGCGAGCAGCGGCACCCGCTGGTTGTCGACCTCGAGATCCGGATCGGTGATGCCACGCGTGGCCACCCGCGGCGGGCGGGCACCGGTGGGCCTGGGCGTGCGGGTAGGCCGAACACCAGGAGTGCCTGGGGTGTCCAGAGCCGCCACGCAATCCCCCCTGCTGGTACGCCCAACCGACGACAAAACCCGCGGCCACGTCGGCCGCCTCGGCATCGTCCCTGCCAGTCGCGCCGGAGGTGGGGATCTTTGCCGCGTGTCGGGCGAGCATGTCGCCGATCTCCAGCCCGGGTTCGCCGGCCGGCGGTCAGTTCAGGGAGCCGTGCGAAAGGAATTCGGCGTAGAAGAGCCCGAGACCGAGGGCAACGGTGAGCCCGCCGATGATCCAGAAACGGATGATGACGGTCGTTTCGGGCCAGCCGGCGAGCTCGAAGTGGTGGTGGATCGGCGCCATCTTGAAGACGCGTTTGCCGGTCATCTTGAACGAGGCGACCTGCACGATCACGGAAACGGTCTCGAAGACGAAAAGGCCGCCGAGGATGAGCAGCAGCAGTTCGGTACGGGTCACGATCGCCATGGCCGCGAAGGCGCCGCCGAGCGCCAGCGATCCGGTGTCCCCCATGAAGATCTTGGCTGGGCTCGCGTTCCACCACAGGAAGCCGAAACACGCGCCCATCGCTGCTGCGGCGACGATCGCGACATCGAGCGGATCTCGCGCCACGTAACAAGCGGCCGCGCTACCGCCGTCGCCGCACTCGTTGCCGAACTGCCAGAACGAGATGATCACGTACGCGCCGAAGACCATCGCGCTCGTGCCCGCGGCGAGCCCGTCGAGACCGTCGGTGAGGTTCACCGCATTCGAGGCTGCGGAGATCATCAGCCACGCCAGGACCGGGAAGCCGATCGTTCCGACCGAGAAGTCGATGTCGCGCACCCACGACAGCTCCGTCGAGCCCGGCAGGTACCCCTGGGAATTGCGAAAGCGCACGGCCAGCAAGCCGAACGCGAGGGCGACGAGGAGCTGGCCGACGAACTTCGTACGCGCGGAGAGCCCGAGATTGCGTTGACGTTTGATCTTGATGTAGTCGTCGGCGAATCCGACGATGCCAAGGCCGGTCATGACCATCAGGATCAGCAGCCCGCTCGCGGTGAAGCCGCGCATCAGGACGACGTGGGCGATCCCGTAGCCGGCGAGCGTCGCGAGGATGATGACCGCGCCGCCCATGGTCGGGGTGCCGCGCTTGGTGTGGTGGCTCTGCGGCCCGTCCTCGCGGATCTCCTGACCGTAGCCGCGGCGCCGGAAAAGCCGGATCGCCTGGGGCGTTCCGAGAAGTGAGATGAACAGGGCGACCGAAGCCGCGACGAGGACGCTCTTCACGCGGCGTTCTCCCCCGGCCCCAGCAGCGCCGCAGCCACCCGTTCCAATCCGGCCGCCCGGCTGGCTTTCACCAGCACGATCGAGCCGGCGGGATCCGAGCCGGTCTCCTCGGCGACGACCGCGACCGCCCCTGCCACGTCGTCGACCAGCACCGGCTCCGCGAGCGGCCCCTCCAACCGGGCGCCGGTATGGATAGCGGCCGCATCGGGACCGACGACGACGACCTTGTCGATCCCGAGGCGCACCGCCAGCCGGCCGATGGCATCGTGCTCATCGAGCGTCGTCGGGCCCAACTCGTACATCGGGCCGAGCACCGCGACGGTGCGCCGGGCGGCGCGCCCGGGTGCCGGTTTCCCCAGCGATGCCAGCGTTTTCAGCGCAGCGCGCATCGACTCGGGATTGGCGTTGTAAGCGTCGTTGACCACGGTCAGGCCGCCCGGGCCAGTGGCCACCTCCATCCGCCAGCGCGACCGTGGACCGGCGGTGGCCAGCCCCTCCGCGATCTGCACCGGAGTCCGGCCGCACTCGAGGGCTACGGCGGCGGCCGCCAGCGCGTTGCTGACCTGGTGGGCACCGATGAGCGCGAGGCGGGTGCGGGCGCTGCCCTGCGGGGTGACGAGGGTGAAGCCCGCGCGGCCGGTCTCGTCCACATCGAGGTTCTCGGCCCGCACCTGCGCGTCGGCGCTCTCGCCGAACGTGACGACACGCGCCGTCGACCGCGACGCCATCGCGAGGACCAGCGGATCGTCGGCGTTGAGCACGACGACGTCCCGCGCGGCCTCGGCCAGCTCCCCCTTGCTCTCGGCGATGGCCTGGCGGCTGCCGAACTCTCCGAGGTGGGCGCTGCCGACGTTGAGCACGATGCCGATCGACGGCGGGGCGATGGTGCACAGCCGGGCGATGTGACCCCGACCGCGCGCGCCCATTTCCAGCACCAGAAAGCGGGTCGCTGCATCGGTGCGAAGCGCGGTGAGCGGCACGCCGAGGTCGTTGTTGAACGACCCGGGCGGGGCGATCGTCGGCCCGGCGGGCTCGAGCAGCGTCGCCGTGAGGTCCTTCGTGCTGGTCTTACCGGACGATCCGGTGAGGGCGATGACGCGGGCCTGCGGGGTGCGGCGAAGGACGTATCCCGCCAGCGCACCCATCGCCGCCTCCACGTCCGGCACCACGACGGCGGGCTGCGTGACGGGACGCTTGGCAAGGATGGCCACCGCACCTGCGGCCATCGCATCGCCGGCGTGGTCGTGGCCGTCCGTGCGCTCTCCCGGCAGCGCCGCGAACAGCACATTCGGCTGAGCTTGCCGGGAATCGATGACGAGCCCGTCGGCGACGAGATCACGAGCCTGCGGCGGGACCAGCTCGCCGTGCACAGCGTCGGCGACGTCACCGAGTCGCAAGCCGATCATGCGCCCGCCGCCGCGGTGCCGGTGGCGGAAAGCGCTGCGCGCAGCACCTCGCGGTCATCGAACGGATGGACGACACCGGCGATCTCCTGGCCGGTCTCGTGGCCCTTGCCGGCCACGACGACGGCATCCCCGGCGCTCGCGGTGCGCACCGCAAGCGCGATGGCGGCCGCACGGTCGGGTTCGACGACGACCGCTCCGGCCGGGCTGATACCGGCGGCAGCCTGGCGGGCACCCTCGCTCATCTCGTCCAGGATCGCGAGCGGATCCTCCGAGCGCGGGTTGTCGCTCGTCAGGAACGCTTGATCGGCGCCGACGACGGCCGCTGCGCCCATCAGCGGGCGCTTGCCCCGATCACGATCTCCGCCGCAGCCGAGCACGACGAGCACGCGGCCCGGCACCAGTTCGCGCACGGTCGCCAGCAGGCTCGTGACCGCGGCGGGGGTATGGGCGTAGTCGACGACGGCGAGGAAGGGCTGACCGGCGTCGATCCGCTCCATCCGGCCGGGAACGCCTTCCAGGCCGGCCACACCCTCGAGTGCGGCGCCCAGCTCCGTTCCGGTCTGCGTCAGCAGCGCGATCGCGCACAGCGCGTTGCTCACGTTGAACGACCCGGGCAGCTGCACGTGCGCGCGAACGGGCTCGCCGCCCCCGGGCGCGAGCACCCCGAAGTCGGACCCGGCCGGCCCGCTGCGGATGTCGACCGCCCGCCAGTCGGCGTCCTCACCGATGCCGAACGTGACCGCATCGGGGTGGCGCAACGCGAGCCGGCGGCCGTAGTCGTCATCGGCAGAGATGACCGCGCATCCCGGCGCTTTCGGCAGAAACCCGCGTTTCGGGTCGAAGAGCACCGCCTTCGCCTCGAAGTAGTCCTCGAGAGTCGGATGGAAGTCGAGGTGGTCCTGGCTGAGATTGGTGAATGCTGCGCCGGCGAACCGGCAGCCGTCGACCCGGTGCAGGGCCAGGGCATGGCTCGAGACCTCCATCGCGGCGGCGTCGACCCCACGCTCCCGCATCGTCGCGAACAACGCCTGCAGCTCGGGGGCCTCCGGGGTCGTACGCACGCTCGGAACGACCGCATCAGCAATTCTGGTCTGCACCGTACCGACCAGTCCTGTGCGATGCCCGGCGGCGGCGAGCCCGGCTTCGAGCAGATAGGTGACGGTGGTCTTGCCGTTGGTGCCGGTTACGGCCAGCAGCGTCAGGTGGCGGGTCGGATCGCCGTAGATCGCAGCGGCGACGTCTCCGAGCACGGCGCGGGGCTCGGCGACGATCAGGATCGGGACCCGCAGATCGGCACCGGCGAGCCCGGCGCCGGCCGGATCCGTCAGGACCGCCGCTGCACCGGCGGCCGCAGCCTGCGCAGCAAACGTCGCCCCGTGGACGTGGGCGCCGGGGAGCGCGGCGTACAGGTCCCCGGGCCGGACCTGGCGGGAGTCGAGCGTGACGCCGGTGAGCAGCGCGGACCCGGCCTGTTCGGCGCCGGTCACGGGTGAGCCGCGGCGCTCGAGCAGCTCCTCCAGGCGGTCCAGCGGGAGTTCGGGCGCCGAGGTGGGGCGCAGCGCCGGGGAACTCACGGGCCCGAGAATAGGTGCCCGGCATCCCCGGGCTGGGCGATCATGCGGCTCATCCGGCGGTCTGCGGGTAGAAGACCGGCTTCGTGCCCGTCGGAGGCACCCGCAGGCTCGTCAGCGCGAACGACATGATCTGCGAGAAGACCGGTGCGGCGGTGTCACCGCCGTAGATGCTCGTCTTGGGGTCGTCCAGCGTGACCAGGACCACGAGCTTCGGGTTGTCGGCGGGGGCGAAGCCAACAAACGACGCCACATACCCGAAGTACTTGCCGGTATTCGGATCGATCCGGTTCGCCGTACCGGTCTTGCCGGCGACCCGGTACCCGGCGACCGAGGCCTTCGCCCCCGTTCCGCTGGCGGTGGTGGTGACCTGCTCGAGCAGCTGCTGCATGGTCTTCGCGGTCTGCGGGCTGACCACGCGCCGCTGCGGACCGTCGGCGGTCGGGGTGACCTTGCCCTTCCCGTTGATCGTGCCCGCGATGATCTTCGGGGTAACGCGGACGCCGCCGTTCGCGATCGTCGCGTAGGCGTCGGCCACCTGCAGCGCATTCACCGACATGCCCTGCCCGTAGGGGATGGTCGCCGCTCTGTCGATCGACCACTTGCTCGATGGCTCCAGCAGGCCCTGCGACTCGCCGGGCAGCCCGACCCCCGTCAGCGAACCGAGACCGAAAGCCCGCAGCTCGCTCTCCAGGGCCGACGTCGACGGGAGCTTGCGGCTGATCAGCAACGCGCCCATGTTGCTCGATTGGGCCAGGATGCCGGCCACGGTCAGGTTTTCCTGCGGGTGGTCTTCCGCATCGCTGATGACGTAGTCGGGGATCGCGATCCCGCGCTTCGGATACACGGAGGATTCCGGGACGGTGATCGAGGTCGTGGGCGTCACGATGTGGCGGTCGATCGCAGCGCTCACCGTGATGAGCTTGTTGACGCTGCCAGGCTCGAAAGTCCAAGCGACGTCAGGGTTTTGCAGGTTGTCCGGGGTGATCTTGCTGGGGTCGTTCGGGTTGAAGCCGGGCGCCGACGCCATCGCGTAGATGGCACCGGTGTGCGGGTCCATGACGATCGCGACGCCCTTGATCGCCCCCGACGCCTGCACCTCGGCTGCCAGCGCCTGCTCCGCCTCGTACTGGATGTCGCGGTCGATGGTGAGCTGCAGCCCCTGGCCGGGAACCGCCGCCTTCTCGCGATGCGTCCCGGACGGGATCACCCGGCCCTGCGGGTCCTCCTCGACGACGAGCTTGCCGTTCTTGCCGGCGAGCTCGGTGTTGTACGCGCTCTCCAGGCCCGCGAGACCGGTGCCGTCGCGGCCGACGATGCCGAGGACGTTCGCGGCGAGGTTGCCGGCGGGGTAGAGCCGCTTGCGCTGAGGCAAGGTGCCGATCCCCGGCAGGTTGAGTTTGGTGATCTTGTCGCCGACCGTGGTGTCGACGTCGGTGGCGAGGTAGCGGAAGTTGGCATTGGGCAGCAGGTTGGCGGTGACGTCGGCGACCGACTTGTGCAGCAGCGGCGCCAGCTTCGCGGCCTCGCCGACGACGTCGGTGACCTTGTGCGGGTTGGCGTAGACGTCGTTGGCGTCGACGTCGACGGCGAGCACGTTGCCGGACCGGTCGACGATCTCACCCCGCGTCGCCGGCTGGTCGACCGTGTGCTGGCGCTGCTCCTCGGCGAGCGTCGCGTAGGTGTGGGACTGGAAGCCCTGCAGCTGCACGAGACGGCCGGCGAGCAGCAGGAAAAAGGCCAGCATCGCTGCCGCGGCCATGCGCAGCCGGCGACCGGTCGGCCGCAGCCGGAAGCCCGGACGCTTCCGCTTGCGACCCCAGCGGCGGCGCGCCCGATCGCCGGCCGGACGCCCGGTGCTGCGTGCGGGACGCGCTGAGCTACCTGCCGGGCGTCCCTTCGTGCGCGAGGGAACCGGGCGCTGACGAACCGGCGGCGGTGCCGTCGGGCTCATATCAGTGGCCTCCCGTCACCGGAGTGGTCGTGGTCTTGACCGGGGTCCGGGTCGTGGTGGATCGGGTGGCTACCGGCGCCCGCGTCGGGGTGACCGGCTTGGTGGTGGTCGTGGTCCCTGTGGTTCCAGGGGCTTTGGTGGTTCCAGGGGCTTTGGTGGTTCCCGTGGTCGGCTTGACCGCGGTCACCGGCTTCTTCGCCACGGGCTTCTTCGCCGGGACGACCGGCTTCTTCGCCACGGGCGGGGTCGTCACCTTCGCCGCCGGGGTGGGAGTGGGCGCGGGGGGCGGAGGCGGCGCCGGGATGTAGACCAGATTTCCGATGCGGATGGCACCTTTGGGAATGGCCTGACCCCGCTTCAAGAAGACCGGTGGGTTACCGGGCACGAGCCCGAGGGCCGCGGCTTTCTGGGCCAGGGTCGCGGGATCGTCGAGTCCGTCAGCCATGCCGGTGAGCGCGTTGATCTGCTGCTGCAGGACGGCGTCCTCGTCCTGCAGGGAATGCAGTCGGAAGGAATCCTGCGCGGAGGCGGTGTTCAACAGCAGGAGCCCGATCAACGCGCTCGCGAGCAACACCAGCAGCAGAACGACGAACGGCGCCCGGCGCGCCCGGGTCGGCGTGGGTACGAGGGCGAGCCGACCGCGCAGCGTCTGCCTCGCCGGAGCGGCCGCAGCCTTGGCCGGTGCCCGGCGGCGAGGAGGCTGCGGCGCCGGAAGCGGCTGGGCGCTCACGAGCGACCTCGCCGGGACGCGGTCGACGGCGACAGCACGGGCGGCAGCGCCGCGTCGAGCCGCTCGGCGGCGCGCAGTCGCGCCGACGCCGCTCGGGGGTTGGCAGCCACCTCGTCGGCTGCGGGACGCTCGGCGCCGCGGGTCAGCAGGCGCAGTGCGGGCGCCGGCGCGGGCACCGGCAAGCCGGGAGGAAGGTCTTCGGCGCGCTCGGGATGAGCGCCGGCGGCGAAGCACCTTTTGACGATCCGGTCTTCCAAGCTTTGGTATGCCAGCACCGCGATCCGGCCGCCGGGCGCCAGCGCTTCGATGGCGGCGGGTACCGCGGCGGTGAGCGAGGCGAGTTCGTCATTCACTTCGATGCGCAGCGCCTGAAACGTGCGCTTGGCCGGGTGGCCGCCGGTGCGCCGGGTGGCCGCGGGCACCGCGTCGCGAACGACGTCGGCCAGCCGCGCGGTCCCCGTGAAGGGCGCCTCCTCGCGCTCGCGCACGATGGCCTCGGCGATGCGACGGGCGAACCGTTCCTCGCCGTACGTACGTAGCACCCGCGCCAGCGCTCCTGTCTCGTAGTCGTTGACCACGTCTGCGGCCGTGTGCCCCCGCGACTGATCCATGCGCATGTCGAGAGGGGCGTCTTTGCTGTAGGAGAAGCCTCTCTGGCGATCGTCGAGCTGGAGCGATGACACGCCGAGATCGAGCAGGACGGCCGAAATCGCCGCGAAATCAAGCGTCTTCAGCACCGCCGGAAGTTCGTCGTAGGCGGCATGCACGAACCGCACGCGTGATCCGAAGGCCGCGAGGCGGCTGCGGGAGCGGGCGATTGCTTCGGTATCGCGGTCGATTCCGACGGCGAGAGCCTGCGGGGCAGCGGTGAGAACCGCCTCGGTGTGCCCGCCCAGGCCGAGGGTCAGATCGGCGAAGACCGAGCCGGGTGCTTGCAGTGCCGGAACGAGCAACTCGACGATTCGGCGTACCAGCACGGGCTCGTGGACGAAGCCGGGCGTCAGCGTCACGTTCCCGCCCTTCTGCCGCTGGCTTTTCGGGATGGACAAGGCGGCCAGTGGGCATCCGGTCAGGTCCAGGTCCGCTCTCGGCCTGGCGCCAGGGAAGGGACGCCAGGATGCGAGCGGGCCGGAACCTCGCCGTATGCGATCAGTCGCTCTACAGAACCCCGGGCAGCACCTCCTCCTGGAGCTCGGCGAAGCGAACGTCGTTGCCGGCCTCCCACTCGTCAAAGGCGACGGCATTCCAGATCTCGAACCGGGCGTTGGTGCCGACCACGACGCAGTCGCGCTCCAGGCCGGCGTACTCACGCAGCGGGCCGGGAACGGTAACGCGTCCCTGCTTGTCGGGAACCTCGAGCGAGGCCGACCCGAAGAACGTGCGCTGGTAGTTGCGCAGGGCCTGCGATCCGACCGGGGCATCGCGGAGTGCCTCGCCGATCCGGGTGAACGCGGCCGCGGTGTAGCCGTACAGGCACCGGTCCTGCCCCTTGGTCAACACGACCCCCTCGGCCAGTTCGTCGCGAAAGCGCGCGGGAAATGCCAGCCGGCCCTTTTCATCCAGCCGCGGGCGGTGGGTGCCAAGGAACACCGCGCACCTCCACCCCACGACCGTCGGGCTGGATCAGCCGCCGACCCGTACGTCCCCCACAGCGACCCACGGTACCCCACTTTCCCCCTCCACACCATCCCCAGGCCCCATCGGCGGCCCCTCCGGGACGTAAAGCGCGTGAAGACCGGTCGCAACGGGGGCGAAGATGGTCGGGTGGCCGAATTCGCCGGAGGCGCGACGCATACCGCCGAGGCCGCCGATCAACCCGCGCTCGAATGGCGAGCGCCCTCCCGCCGGTTGCTTTCGCTGCGCCGCCTGCAGATCCGCGGGACCGCGGGGTTGCTGGTGATCGGAGCGGGTGTGGGCGCCGCCTACTTCCCGCTGCCGGGGATCATCGCCCTGGGCTGCGTCGTCGCCGCCGGCGCCGTCGCCGAAGTGATCCTCGGTGCGCCGGTTCCGGGCGTGGGGCTATGCGGAGCGGGCCGAGGATCTGCTGGTGCGGCGCGGGGTGCTGGTGCGCCGGCTCTCGGTCGTTCCGTACGGGCGCATGCAGTTCGTCGACGTGGTCGCCGGCCCGCTGGAGCGTCGTTGGGGGCTGGCGACGGTGCGGCTGCACACCGCGGCGGCAGCCAGCGACGCCCGCGTACCCGGCCTTCCTGCCGCCGAGGCCGAGCGACTGCGCGACCGGCTGGCCATGCTCGGCGAGTCCCGGGCGCAAGGGCTGTGACCGACCCCGCGCACATCGAATCTCCCGTAGCCGCAGGCGCTTCCGGCCTCCTGCAGACGGATGAGACGAGGACGTCGGCCCGGCCACCCGGGGCCGAATGGGCGCGGCTGCATCCACTGACCCCGGTGCTGCGCGGCTGGAAGGCGCTGGGCGTGGTCGCCGCGATCACCGCGCAGGACGGTCTGCGCCGCGGGGAGTTCTCAGGCACTCAGCTGTGGATCACCGTCGCCGTCGTGCTGCCGTTGGTCGGCGACTCGGCGGGCTACCTGTCCTGGCTGCGACGCCGCTGGCGGGTCGACGGCGGTGACCTGCAGCTCGACTACGGGTCCTCACCCGCAAGAGCCGGCGCGTTCCGCTGGCCCGGCTGCAGGCCATCGATGTCGTCCGGCCGCTGCTCGCCCGCGCCCTTGGTCTGGCCGAGCTGCGGATCGAGGTGGTCGGGCACGGCAGCACCGAGGCCAATCTCGCGTACCTCACCGAAGACGAAGCGCTGGCGGTGCGCGCTTCAGCTGCTCGAACTCGCCCACCTCCCGGGCGGCGGCGAAGGTGGCGCCGCCGCTGCGACCCCCACGTCCGACACCCGCCGAGCCGGCACCGGTAATGGGGCCCGCAGGGCGAGGCGGTGCTCGTCACCGTCCCGCCCGTGCGGTTCGTCGTCTCGTTGCTCATCTCCGGCACGGGCGCATTCGCGGCCGCGTTCATCGCGGCGGTCGTCTTGGCGCTCACGCTGACCCCGGCAGCCGGCGGCGCCATCATCGCCGCACTGCTCCCGATCGGCGCAACCCTCTACTACAGGTTTACGGTCGAGTTCGGGTTCACGGTTTCGCTCTCACCGCAAGGCGTCCGGCTCAAGCACGGCCTGCTCGACACCCGTCATCAGACCGTCCCGCGGGGTCGGGTGCAGGCGATCCGCATCGTCGAACCGTTGCTGTGGCGGCGCCTCGGATGGGTCCGGCTGGAGGTCGACGTGGCGGGCTACCGCTGCCAGGGGGGTCGGCGGCGCCGAGGAACGGGCAGCCATCGGCGTCCTGCTTCCCGTCGCGCCCCGCGCGCAGGCCGAACAGCTGATCCAGACCGTGCTGCCGGGCCTGCGCCTGGACGCGATCACGACCAGCCAACCGCCCGCGCGGGCCCGGCTGGCGCGCTCCCCTGTCCGTGGCACTTCCTGGCCGGCGCCTTCGACCACGGCTGGTCGGTCACCAGCGTATGGACGCCTGAAGCGGGTTACAGATGTCGTGCCGCAGGACAAGTTACAAAGCGTGCGGCTGGTCGCAGGGACCCGTGCAGCGCCGGCTGCGGCTTGCGACAGTCCACCTGGACACCGCAGGCCGCAACGTCCACGCTGCATTCCGGCACCGCGATCGGCGCGAGGCGACCGAACTCACGGACACGCTCGCCCGGATCGCCCGCACCGCGCGCTCTGTCAATCGCTGAACGGTCGTACAACCGATAGCCAGGTGGTGCACAGCCGGGAACGCAGCGGACAATCGACGGCGTTTGAACTGTGTGAACCTCTCCTTGTGGAGAAGGTTCACACAGGGCTGGGCTCGAAGGGCACACTGGTGACACCGAACGTGGAGGTAAGCGGTGGTTGATCCGTTGCCCGTGGTGGGCCGGGGCTGGCCCCGCAGCGCACCTGACGCGCAACCCGATGTGGAGACCGTCGGCGTGATCGGCGAGCGGATGCTGGACGCGATCGAGACCGTCATCGACGGCAAGGCGGCGGTCATTCGCACCGCCCTGGTGGTCCTGTTCTCCGAGGGTCACCTGCTGATCGAAGACGTGCCGGGCGTCGGCAAGACCATGCTGGCCAAGGCACTGGCCGCTTCGATGTCGGGCACGGTCCGGCGTATCCAGTTCACCCCTGACCTGCTGCCGAGCGACGTGACGGGGGTCAGCGTCTACGAGCCCGAGCGGCACGTCTTCGAGTTCCACCACGGCGCGGTGTTCGCCAACGTGGTCATCGGCGACGAGATCAACCGGGCCAGCCCGAAGACCCAGTCGGCGCTGCTGGAGTGCATGGAGGAGCGGCAGGTCACGGTCGACGGCGTGACGTACTCGCTGGAGCCCCCGTTCTTCGTCGTCGCCACCCAGAACCCGGTGGAGATGGAAGGCACCTATCCGCTCCCGGAAGCGCAGCGCGACCGCTTCACCGCCCAGGTCGCGATGGGCTACCCCTCCGGCGATGCCGAGCTCGCGATGCTCGACAGCCACTCCGGCGGCCGCCCGCTCGAGGACCTCGAGCCGGTCACGACGGCGGCGGAAGTCGCGTCGCTGATCGGCGTCGTTCGCACGCGTGCACGTCGCCGACGACGTCCGCCGCTACATCGTCGACCTGGTGACCGCCACCCGCCGCCACCCGGAGTTGCGGCTCGGGGCCTCACCACGGGCCGGTCTGCAGCTGCTGCGCACCGCCCGCGCGGCCGCCGCCCTCGAGGGACGCTCCTACGTGCTCCCCGACGACGTGCAGGCCCTGGCCGGGGCGGTGCTCTCGCACCGGCTGCTGCTCAGTCCGGAAGCGGCGGCCAACCGGCGCGAGCCCTACGACATCGTCAACGAGCTGGTCGCCCGGCTCCCCCTTCCCGGGCCGGGCGCGCTACGCCGGGGTCGCTGACCGGTGCGGCGCAAGCGCACCGAGGGGCGGCCGACGGCGCCACGCAGCGAGTTCCGGCGCGGCGATCCCGCCCCGGCGGCGCGGCCAGCTCCAGCATGCACTCGCCGGGCTCACGCCGCGCGGGAGGGCATTCGTCGCCGCCGGGATCCTGTGCCTGGCCGCCGGCGTCGTGCTCGACCAGCGCGACCTGGTCCGGGTGGGCGTCCTGGTACTCGCGCTTCCCGCTGACCGCCGCCGATATTTCTGACCCGCGCCCGCTACCGGATCGCCGCGCAGCGCCACCTCGACCGCAGCCGCACCCCGGTCGGAAGCGTCGTGCGGGTCGAGCTGGAAGTGCGCAACGCGGGGCGGATGCCGTCCCCACTGCTGCTCGCCCAGGACGCGCTCCCTCCGGAGCTCGGCGCCGCCGAGGGCGAGGGCGCCCGGTTCGTGCTGCCGCGCATCGCTGCCGGATCGCACACGACCGTGAGCTACGGAGTCCGGCCGGTGCGGCGCGGCCGCTACACGGTCGGGCCCGCTCTCGGTGCGCCTGGCCGATCCCGTTCGGCTTCTGCCAGATCGTGCGGACCTTCTCGGCCACGACCAGGATCAGTGTGCTGCCCGCGATCACCCCGCTGCGGATCAGCCGCCTCGGTGGGCAATGGGGTCTCGGCGGAGAGAGCCGCCAGCGCGGCATCATGACCGGCGACGAGCAGGACGTGACCACCCGGCCGTACCGGCCGGGCGATGATCGGCGCCGCGTCCACTGGCGCACCACCGCGCGCACCGGCGAGCTCAGCGTGCGGCGCGACGAGCAGCCCTGGCAGAGCCGCGGCACCGTGCTGCTCGACACCCGAACGGCCGCGCACAGCGGCGGCGCCCGGTCGGAGTCGTTCGAGTTCGCCGTCTCCGCGGCCGCGTCCGTGGCAGCTGCCTTGATCAACGGCGGCTACGGGCTCCGGCTCATCGACGACCTGGGCGCAGTACTGGCGCAGTCGCAGAGCATGTCGCTCGAGGCCGGCTTCGGTGTGATGGATGCGCTCGCCAATGTGGATCTGCGGGCCAACGCCACCCTGCTGCCACTCGCCACCCGGTTGGGAGGCGAAGGGGGCGATCCCGATTCTGTCGTCGCGATCCTCGGCACCACCAGCCCGAGTGACGTCAGCGCATTGATCCGTGCGGCCGCCCGCAGCACGCGCTGCAGGTGCGTGCTCGTCGACGCGTCCGGCTGGGAACGCCACAGTGACCAGCCCTCAGCCGCGGCCATCGCCGCGCGCAACATGCTCCACCGCTCCGGCTGGTCAGCAACGATCGCCGGACCCGGAAGCAGCCTGGAGATGCTCTGGCACGAGATGCAGGGCACGGGCCAGCTGCAATCCCCGCGCTGGGTCGGATGAGCGGCTCCAGCGTCGGCGTACTCGCGCCGCAGAGCCCGCGCCCGCCCCAGCGGTCGTCGCCTCCGCCAGGTCCGCCCCCGCTGCCGCCCTCTGTCAACCGCGACTTCGAGATCCCGACCCAGCTGCTGGCCGGCCTCGCGACGTTCTGCACATCCCTGTGCCTCGGCAACCTTTTCGACGGTCTGCGCTGGTGGCTGCTGCCGGTCACCGGAGCCATCGTCGTCGCCGGTCTGGCCGGCGAGCTGTCCCGCCGGGTCCAGGGGCTCGCCGTCGTCATGCCGCTCGTTTATCTGGTGGCCGGCTGGCTGTACGTCATACCCGTCGCGACGCACGGCTCGCCATACAGCTCCAAGATCAGCATTGCCCCGTGGGGCTCCACCTGGAGCGCCCTGCGGTCGCTGGCGAACTCCGGCTCGAACGACATCAAGGCGCTGAGCGTCCCGGTGCCCGAGCGGCCGGGATTCCTCCTCCTGACGGTGGCGGGCGTCTATCTCATCGCCGCCATGGTCGACGCGATCGCGGTGGCTCTCCAGCGACCAGCGGCGGCTGGCCTGCCGCTGCTCGCGCTGCTTGCCGTACCCGCGGCGGTCGTCAACCGCGGCGTCGGGCTGCTGGCGTTCCTGGCCGCCTGCGCGGCCTACCTCGCCCTGCTGCTCGCCTCGGGGCGGCGGCGGCTGACCCGCTGGGCCCGGCTGCCCGCCGGATCGGCCACCGGCATCCGCCGGGCGACCGGACCCGACGCCCGCCGGATCGCCGCCGTAGCCGTCGTCGCCGCCCTCATGCTCGGCTTGATCATCCCGCGCTACACCGGCATCTCCAGGCAGCACAGCGGTGTCGGCGGCTCCGGGTCGGCGACGGTCATCGAGCCGTTCGTATCGCTCGCGCAGCAGTTGCACAGCGACCAGAACGATCCGCTGCTCATGGTCCACACGAACGCCCCCGAGTATCTGCGCCTGACCGCGCTCGAGCACTTCGACGGGGCGTCGTTCACGCTCGGTTCGCTGTCCGCGGGCGCCAACGCCAAGGTTTCGCGCGGCCTGCCGTCCGTCGCTCCGGGCCCCACCCAGCAGGTACAGGCCACGATCGACGTGCAGTCCATCCTGCACGAGCGCTACCTGCCGGTGCCCTACCAGCCCACGAAGGTCAACGTGGTCGGCGACTGGCGGCTCGCCGCGCGCAACTTCACCATCTTCTCCGCGCAGACCGACACCTCGAACCAGCGGTACACGGTGACGTCCGAGGTGGCCGACCCGACGCCGGAGTTCCTGCGCGCGCAGTCCGCCGCCACGAACCTGCTCCCACCCGAGGTGGCGCCGAGCATCGAGCTGCCCGCCGACCTGTCGGGTCAGATCTACGACCTCGCGAGGAAGCTCACGGACACGTTCACGACCGAGTACGACAAGGCGGCGGCGATCCAGGCATATCTGCGCGGACCGCTCTTCCACTACGACCTCAACGGGGCCCCGACCGGCAACAGCGCGCTGAGCGAGTTCCTGTTCGTTTCCCACACCGGCTACTGCGAGCAGTTCGCCGGGGCGATGGCTGTGCTCGCCCGCGAAGCGGGCATTCCGTCACGGGTCGCCGTCGGCTTCACGCCGGGCACGCAACGCCCTGACGGCACCTGGGTGATCACCAACCACGACGCGCACTCCTGGCCGGAGCTGTGGTTCCCGCAGGCCGGCTGGGTGCGTTTCGAGCCCACGCCGCGCGACGCGAGCACCGATCCCCCGGGCTACACGCTGGCCCCGGCGGGCAGCCAGGTGACCACCACCCCCACCCCGACGCCGTCCGCCGGGCAGAGTTCGAGCGCCGCGCCGTCGGCCAAGGACTCGGCGGCGAGTGCCGCTGCGGCGGCGCCGGTCGATGGTTCGGGCGGCCATGGCGGCGGCGGTTCGGGCGCCCCCCTCGGGTGGGGACTCGGTCTGGCCGCGGCGGCGGTCCTGCTGCTCACGCCGGCTGCGCTGCGCCGCAATCGCCGTCGCCGGCGGCTGTCGAGATCAGCATCCGCGCCGGGCGCGCTGTGGGCCGAAATCCTCGACACAGCGGTCGATCTCGGGTTCCCGCCCAGCCCGAACCTTTCCCCTCGCCGGCTCGTGCAGTTCTGGTCTCGCGGGCCGGGCGGGGAACGCGCCATACCCGACATCACCCGGTCGGTGATCATGGATGTCGCCCACGCCGAAGAGCTCGAGCGTTACGCGGGCGGTGCGCAGGTGCCTGGCGACGCGGCGGTCCGGCTGCCACAGGCGCTCAGGGCGTGGGAACGCTCGCAGGACGCGGCAACGCGGTGGAGGGCATGGCTCGCGCCGCCGTCAGTGATCGCCGGGCTCTCGCGCTGGCGGGCGGTGGTGGGGTGGTTCGGCGGGGCGAGCGCGCCGCGCTTCACGGCCCGACTCCCCAAGCTTTCCGGGCTTACCAAGGGCCGGCGGGCAGCAAGCAGCGGGCCCGGCTAGCCCCCGTGGGCCAGCGGCCGAGGGCGATCAGTGCTCGCGGTCTTCCCAGCGGCGCTGCCAACGCTCCTGTGCCCGCTCGGACATCGAACGGCGGACCTTCGGCGCCCGCGACCGGCCGGCGCGCGCATCCGGATCCGGACGACCGCCGAGGCGGCGCAGGTCGCCCGACCCGCGCAGCGCTGCGAGAAGCATGACGATGAATCCCACCAGCCCGAGCACGATGCTGACCGCGCCGGCACTGGAGCTGATGACCACCGCGGCGACCAGCACGCCCAGGCCGACGATGAACAGGGCAGTGGAACGCCACAAGCGCCGAAGCGCGAAAGTGCGCGGATTGATCGAGCGAACGGTGTTGGCCAGCTTGGGGTCATCGGCATAGAGCTCTCGCTCGATCTGCTCGAGCAGACGCTGCTCATGCTCTGAGAGCGGCATCCGCGCTCCTCCCACACCAACGTTTCTGACCCCGATGGGGGCTCTTCCTAGAATAGAACTTCGGCACCAGGGACGATAGTCGCAAGCGATGGCAGTGAACTAAGTTTCCCCAAGTCGCTTGTTCAACCATCGCCGCAGGTCGCTCGCTCCTGCAAGCGCGTTATTACGCCCGATTTGCCCGCCGCCGCGGCGCCGTTGCCGGCTAGGGCGGCACGCGTCCCGGTGGATCGAGCAGCGACGCCGGACGCACCGACCCGGACCCGAACCGGGCGGAAGCTCGATCGACTGCCCGGTCAGCTTCCCGCCATCCCACCTCCCGTTCTCCCAGCATCTGCTGACGGGTGACTTGTGCTGAGGTAATGAGGCTTTCGGCGCGGACGCCCACCAGCCGGAGGCGGGCGCGCTGCAGGCCGAGTTTGAGGAAGAGCTCGCGGGCCACTTCGTAGATCTCCCGGCCGGTATCGGTGGCCGAGGACAGGGTGCGCGAGCGCGTGATGGTGGTGAAGTCGGCGAACCGCACCTTCAGGGTCACGGTGCGGGCTGCGTAGCCCTGCTCGCGCAGCCGCGCCGCCGTGCGTTCGGCCAAGCGGAGCACCTCACGCAAAACCACGTCGGGATCGTCCACGTCGCGGGCGAAAGTCTCTTCAGAACCTACGCTTTTGTCCGGTTCGGTAGGGATGACCCGACGGTCGTCCCGCCCCCACGAGAGCGCCGCCAGATGAGCGCCCGTCGCGGTGCCGAGCGCCCGCTGCAGGGTCTCGACGGAGACCGCAGCGATGTCGCCGACCGTACGCAGCCCGAGCTGGTGCAGCGCCTCGGCGGTGCGCTCGCCCACTCCCCACAACGCTTCGACCGGCAGCGGATGCAGGAATGCGACCACCCCGTCAGCCGGGACGACGAGCAACCCATCGGGCTTGCCCCGCGTCGAAGCCAGCTTCGCCACGAATTTGGTGGGGGCAACCCCGACCGTGCACGTGAGCTGCTGCTCGTCCCAGACCCGCGCGCGGATCCACTCGGCGATCTGCACCGGCCTTCCGAGCCGCCGGCGCGCCCCGCGCACATCGAGGAAGGCCTCGTCGAGAGAGAGCGGCTCCACGAGCGGGGTGACGGAACGGAAGATCTCCATGATCCCGGCGGACGCCTCGCTGTAGCGGCCGAATTTCGGGGAGATCACCACCGCCTGCGGGCACAACCGGCGCGCGCGCATCATGGGCATCGCGCTTCGCACGCCGAACGCACGGGCCTCGTAGGTGGCAGACAGCACCACCCCGCGGCTGCCATCGCCGCCGACGATGACCGGCTGCCCTTTCAGCTCGGGCCGCGAGCGCAGCTCGACGGAGGCGTAGAACGCGTCCATGTCGACGTGCAGGATCGGGCCCAACTCATCCCGACATTGGCCCAGCCCGTCGGGAAGGACCATCTCATCCCGACGTTGGAACGGCGCGTCGGAGGGGCGGCTCATCGCCGCTTCCGCTCCGTCGCGGCCTGCCTACGGTCGCCGGGCCAGCAGGTGAAGCCGGGTGGCCATCGCCTGGTAGGCGGGTAGCCGCGACACCTTCTCCTCCAGCCGGTGCAAGATCTCCCGGGCGTGGGGCTCGCTGTCGAGGACCGCGCCCGGCACCAGATCGGAGAACACGCGGTCGCCGGAAACGCCGAGCACCGACATGCCGGCCGCTTCCACGAAGGCGACGAGCTCCGCCAGGTCGAACCGCCGCACGGTGCGGTCGGTGGTGCCGGTGGTGCCACCGGTCGCACTGTCGAGCAGGACCTCGGCGGCATCCAAACGCCCGGCGAGCACCCGCCCGAGAACGGCCGCCGACCGATTGGCCGCCAGCAAGCTGAGCAATCCACCCGGCCGCAGCGCGCTCGCAATCGCCGCCAGACCGAGCCGCGGGTCGTCGGCGATCTCGAGAACGTCGTGACAGAGCAGGAAATCGGCCTGCTCCGGGCCGACGGCCTCGGCCAGCGTGTCGAGATCACCCTGGCGCCCGCTGACCCGATCCCCCACCCCCGCGTCGGCGGCCCGGCGCTCCAGCGACGCCAGCGAATCGGGGCTCGGATCGACCACGACGACTCGGTGGCCCAGCTCCGCGATCGGGACCGCAAAGCCGCCGCTGCCGCCCCCGGCATCGACGACCGCGAGCTCCCGCCCCCGCCGATCGGCCAGCTCGCCGAGCGCACGGCACAGATCCTCCCAGACGACGCTGCTACGCGACGCCGGCCAGGAGCCGGACTGGGCCGACTGGCTTGCGGGCACGGGGGAGACACGGTCCTTTCTCGATGCCGAAGGACGCTCCCGGCACCTGACCGGAAGGGTAGTCGTCCGGCGCGATCACGACCTTCGCAGCGCCCTTCACCTTGACCTCCCCTGCGCCCTTCACCTCGACCTCCCCTGCGGCCTCCCCTGCCGCCGCCTTCCCGTTGGCCGCTCATCCGCCAGAGCTCCCCGGACTCGAGTGCCACAACCGGCGAGGGGCGCTGCGCGCGTCCCCGCCGGACGGCTTGATGTCGGCGTACGGCGACAGCCGGAACCCGGTGGCGTACTGCTGCGCCCGGCCGACCGGCTCCCCTGCAGGCGGCTTGACCATCACGGGGCGGCTCGAACGACTGGCCGCAGCGCCCTGTACCGCGAGCTCGGACACTCCGGCCGGGGACGCCATCAGCTGCTCGACGGCCGGGATTCCCCCCAGTTCCCAGGCGTCCCGCATGGCGGGCAGCTCCCAGCACCCGGTCGCCCGCAACGACACTCCGCGCGGGCCGGTGCGGCGCACGAACCCACGGATGACCAGCAGCCAGGAATGGAAAACGGTCGACGCGTAACCCGCCTGCGCGTCTTCGAAGAAGGTGGCGTCGAGGGGGCCGGTGGCGTCGTCGAGCGTCACGAAGACCACGCGGCGTCCGGAACGGACCGGCGGGGTCTGGGTGGCCACCTTCACCCCGGCGATCAGGATTTCCTGGCGGCTGCGGCAGCCCATGAGGTCGCGAGCTCGGGTGATGCCCATGGCGTCCATGAGCGGCTCGTAGAAATCGATCACGTGGCGGGTGACGTCGAGGCCGAGCACCTCGAGCTCGGCCCTCAGCTGCTCCGCCCCGGTGAGCTCCGGAAGGCCGGATGCCGTGACGGCTGACGGATCGTCGCCGAGGGGAAGAGCGAGCTGCACCTGATCGACGTCATCCCGGGCCCCGCGGGATGCTTGGGACTGGCGAGCGGCGAGCTCCACGACTCCCCCGCCGGCGCCGACCCCTTCGATGCGCCGAGGCTGCCGGGGCTGCCGGGGCTGCCGGGCTTCGGGTCTTGCGCCCGGAGCTGCGTGCCACCGCCCGGCTCCACCGGTCGAGCTCGGTCACCTGCAAGAGCAGATCCCGCCGGGTGATCCGGCCGCGCCGGCGCACCGGCGCCGCCAGGCCGATCCCGTAAAGCGAATCGAACCCTCCGGCCAGAACGAGCCGCTCGACGATCGGCCGGGAAGCTCTTGCCCGATGCCAGAAGTCCGACAGCGACCCGTAGGGACGCCCGGCGACGACGCTCTCGACTTCCGCCGCGCTGATTCCCTTCACCTCCGACAGCGCCATCCGAATGCCGTACTCCCGCGCATCAGGAAGCCGTGCATCCAGCGGTGGATAGCGGGCCGGCGCATCCAGCACGGCGGGAGGGGGCTCGCTGTACGGGCCGACGCGCTCGATGCGATAGACGCTGTCGGACTGGTTGACGTCCAGACCCAGAATCGCGATCCCGAACTGGCGAGCGTCGTCGAGGATCAGCCGCTTGGGGTACATCCCGGGATCGTGGGTGAGCACACCTGCCAGGAAGGCGGCGGTGTGATGGGCCTTCAGCCATGCCGACTGGTAGGTGGGTAGGGCGAACGCCGCGGCGTGCGCCTTGCAGAACCCGAAGGACCCGAACGCTTTGAGCACCTCCCAGACCCGCTCGACGGTGGCCAGGTCGTACCCCGCGCGCAGAGCGGCCGGCACGAAGGCGGCCCGCACTTCGGGCTGAAGCTCGGGATCACCCAGGGCGCGGCGCGCTTCGTCGGCCTCGGCGAGCGAAACCTTGGTCATGTGCGCCACGATCTGCAGCACCTGCTCGTGGAAGACGACGACGCCGCCGGTGTCAGCGAGGTACGGCTCCAGGTCCGGATGCAGGTAACGGGCCTCGCTCCAACCCTGGCGGGCCTCCAGGAACGGGGTGACCATGTCGCTTTTCACCGGGCCGGGGCGAAAGAGCGAGATGTCGATGATGATGTCCTCGAAGGAATCCGGGCCGAATTTGCCCACCAGCTCGCGCTGACCCGGCGACTCGATCTGAAAGCAGCCGAGGGTGCGGGTCGACTGCACCAGCGCGAAGGTCCCCGGATCCGCGCGGTCGATCTCGTCGATGGCGACATCGACCCCGTCGACCCGCTTCACTTCCTCAAGGGCATGCGCGATCGCCGACTGCATGCGGATGCCCAGCAGGTCGAGTTTGAGCAAGCCCAGATCTTCGACGTCGTCCTTGTCGAACTGGCTCATCGGGAAACCCAGGAAGCTCGCCTCGACCGGAGTGCGGTCCAGCAGCGTGGCGTCCGACAGGAGCACCCCGCAGGGATGCAGGGCGATGTGGCGCGGGAGCCCGTCGAGCCGCTCGACGAGCCGCAGCAGCAGATCCATCCGCTCCGGCGACAGCCCGCTGGAACGCAGCTCGGGAAGCTCGCGCAGCGCGGCCCGCACCTGGCTCGCGCGAATGTGCGGAAACGCCTTGGCTACCGCGTCGATCTCGCCTGGCGGCAATCCGAGCGCGGCGCCGACATCACGGATCGCATGGCGCGCCCGGTAGGTGTCCATCATCGCGACGCACGCGCACCGCTCACCTCCGTAGCGGGCAAGCACTTTTTCGTAGACCTCGGTGCGCCGCGCGGACTCGACGTCGATGTCCACATCCGGCAACTGGTGGCGCAGCGGTGAAAGGAACCGCTCCATCAGCAGGCCGTAGCGCAGCGGGTCGACATCGGAAACGCCGGTGAGATAGGTGACGAGGCTGCCAGCTCCCGACCCGCGGGCCGCGCAGCGCACGCCCATCCCGCGAATCAGGTCGACGACATCCGCGACGGTGAGGAAGTAGCTCGGATAGCCCAACGACCGGATGACGTTCAGCTCGGCGTCGAGCCGCTGGAGCACTTCGTGCGACGCCGCCATGCCCCGGCGCGCGAGCCCTGCCTCGCAGCGGGCGCGCAGGACGAGATCGGCGTCTGCGCTCTCGATGCCACCGCCGGAGACCTCCAGCTCGGGAAAGTGGATCTCGCCGATGCCGAGATCGGCCTTGGGGTCGAGCGTGCAGCGCTCGGCGATCTGGCGGGAACGGATGAGCAGGCTCCGGCCGCCGTCGGTGAACCCGGCGGCGCGCGCGACCTCCTCGGCGATCTCGCTCATCTCCTTGCCGGACTTCAGATAGCCCTCGGCATTGACCCGCCCGACGTGACGCGCATCGAGAGCGACCAGCAGCCGCGAGGCGTCGAGCACGTCAGCCACCGGAGCGTCACCGCGGTCGGCGTAACGCACCTCGTTGGTGAGCACCACCGGCAGACCGGAATCGACGCCGAAGCGGGCCCACCTGCCCGCTCGCGCCAGCTCGCCCGGACCACGGTGATGCACCACTTCGAGCTGCAGCTCGCCCGGCTCCGGCAAGGCGGCCCGCCAGCGGCCGATATGAGCAGCGGCCAGCGCAGTGCGCCGCAATGCCAGCGCACCGGCCGCCTCGGACCTCGGGCCCATCAGCACGATCAGCGCGCCACCCGCAGCGCGAGCGACCTCCGCGTATTCGGCGATCAGCTCGAGGGTGCTGATCGGGGTACCCCGCTCCCCCGCGAGATGGGTCGCCGTCACCAACCGGCACAGCGCCCCCCAGCCTGGCCGGCCCGAAGCCAGCACCGTGACCCGTGGCAGCCCCGGGTCGACGAACGTGCCGCCGCGAGCAGGAGAGGAGGGCGGCGCGGCAAGCCCGACGGGCGGGGCAGGCCGTGCCGGCTGAGCCGGCCGGCGATCGCTCTGTGGTGCTCGATCGCCGGAGAGGTCCACCGGAGCAACGGCGAGATCGACCCCGAGAATCGGACGAATGCCTTCCCGCTGGCATGCCTTGGCGAAGCGAACCGCCCCGTAGACCCCGTCGCGATCGGTCAGCGCGAGCGTATCCATCCCGTGCTCTGCGGCCCGGGCAGCGAGGAACTGAGGGTGTGAGGCCCCGTGGCGCAGCGAATAGCCCGAGGCCACGTGAAGGTGGACGAAGTAATCGGACATGCCCGCGCTTCGCGCTAGGCCGAGAGGGAAAGCGACGGCTGCTGCACCAGTCCCAGCAAGGCCAGCACCGCAAGCAGAAAATGCTCGGCGTCACGAATCAGGTCATCGGCCTCGCGCTGGCTGACGACGGGCCGCCCGGCTTCGGCAGCGGCACGCTTGGTCGCTCCGGAAGCGAAGAAGTCCGCCCATTCGCGAAGCTCGGGAGCGACGTCACTGAGTAGCCGCCAGGCGCTGACCGGACGGCCGCGCCGGCTCTGCGGACGGGTGCGGGCCGCCAGCACAGCTGCCGCCGCGCGCAATGCCGCCAGATGGGCCAGCGCGTAACGCTCCCCGCTGACCCGGGCCCCCTCCGCATCAGCCAGACCCTGCTTGGAGGCGGCGAGCAAGCCGCCGACAGCGCGCGGCAACCCGCGGGGCCCGGGGGCCGGGGGGCCCGGGGGGTACTGCATGCTTCGAGGAATCAGAGACGGTCATCAGTCGTGCACCTCCACCAGCTGCCAGCTGCCCGCTGGCCAAAGGAAACAAAGGTCGTAGATCCCGGAAGACGCTGGAGACCCAGGCTGGCCCGCCGCCGCCTCCACCCGCCAGAACTCCTGCTCGCCGTCGTCAATGGAGGCCGGGATGGGTGCGAGCACCAGGTCGCCGGCGGGAGCCACCACGGCATCGCTGCCCGAGCCCAAGGCCAACGCCTTTGCCGACGCCCACCACTGGCCTGACTCGAACCAGTGCTCCAGCACCTCTTTGACGACGTAGAGGCGAGAGCGCCAGACGAACTGCGCCGGCACATCATCGCGCCGCCGAACATCGATCGGCTCGGCATGACGCCTGCCCATGAACTGCCTCCTCGCACGACACCGGCTGCGGGTAGCGGGCACAGCCGCTAGCCACTGGACCCGTCGGGGGAAGGCGACGATGCCGGCAGGTGACGCCGCTTCCCCACGACGCCACCTGCCGACTGCTCCAGCTCGCCCGTACGCTGGATGAGAACGTTCGAACTGGTGTCCCGAACATACGTTCGATGACGCTGTGACGTCAAGCTCGCCGTCGAACTTGTGGTCGAACTCGCGGACTGCGAGGTGACCCGCCACGGCTGGGCACGGCGGCCGGACGTTCAGCCAGCCACCGGCGGCGCGCCGCTCCCGTCCGATCGCAGCACGAACCGCCGGTTGCAGGAGTGGCACCACCAGCCGCCGCGCTCCCCTACCGGCTCGAGATCTTCCTCGCCGCAGTAAGGGCAGTAGAACGGCACCGCGCGCTCGCCCCCGGGCGAGACCGCGTCACCCGAGCCGCCAGCAGTGCTCACCGGCGGGCCCGGCTCAGGCCAGCACCGACTCGTCGGCCCGGCGCACCCACGACGCGAAGCTCTCGCCTTCGGCGCGGTCGCGCTGGAACGTCAGCAGGATGCGCTCGACGAAGTCGGGAAGCTCAGCAGCCGTCACCTTCAGCCCGCGCACCTTGCGTCCGAGCGCAGCCTCAACGCCGAGCGAGCCGCCGAGGTGAATCTGGAAGCCCTCGTCGCCGCCGATCAGGGAGCCCTTGAGCCCGATGTCGGCCACCTGGAACCGCGCGCACGCGTTGGGGCAGCCGTTGACGTTGATCCCGATCGGCTCGTCGAAGTCCGGCATCCGGCGCTCGAGCTCGTCGATCAGATCGCTGGCCAGTGCCTTCGTCTCGACGATCGCCAGCTTGCAGAACTCCAGGCCGGTGCAGGCCATGGTCGAGCGGCGGAACGAGGATGGGAAGACCTGCAGATCGCGCTTTGCCAACGCGGCCACGAGCGCGTCGACGTCGGTCACCCCGAGGATGATCATCTTCTGCTCGGTGGTGGTACGGATCTGACCCGACCCGAACCGCTCGGCGAGGTCGGCGATCTCGCCCAGCAGCGTGCCGGAGACCCGGCCGACGCGCGGGGCGAAGCCGACCGCAAACGTTCCGTCCCGCAGCGGGGTCACACCGACGTGGTCACGGCGCTTGGCGCGCGGCTGCTCCGGAGCCGGGCCGTCGGGCAGCAGGTAGCCGAGGTACTCCTTCTCCAGCACCTCGCGGAACCGTTCCGGCCCCCAGTCGGAGACCAGGAACTTCAGGCGCGCGCGATTGCGCGAGCGCCGGTAGCCGTAGTCGCGGAAGATCGACGTGACGCCGGCCCACACCTCGGGCAGCTGCTCCTCGGTCACGAAGACGCCGAGCCGCACCGCCAGCTTCGGGTTCGTCGACAGCCCGCCGCCGACCCACAGATCGAATCCGGGGGTGCCGTCCGGACCGACGACGCCGACGAACGAGATGTCGTTGATCTCGTGGATCGTGCAGTGGTCGGGGCAGCCCGAGATCGCCGTCTTGTACTTGCGCGGCAGGTTGGAGAACTCCGGCGACCCGACATGGCGCCGCGCCACCTCGGTGATCGCCGCCGTCCCATCGATGATCTCGTTGGTGTTGTCGCCGGCCAGCGGACAGCCCAGGATCACCCGCGGGGTGTCACCGCAGGCCTCGGTCGTGGACAGCCCGGTGGACTCCAGGCGCTGCCAGATCGCCGGCACGTCTTCGATACGGATCCAGTGCAGCTGGATGTTCTGCCGGTCGGTCACGTCAGCGGTGTCACGGCCGTACTCGGTGCTGACCTCGGCGATGGCCCGGAGCTGCTCGGAGGTGAGACGCCCGCCGTCGATGCGCACGCGCAGCATGAAGAACGTGTCGTCGAGTTCCTCCGGCTCGAGCGATCCGGTCAGGCCGCCGCCGATGCCTGGCCGCCGCTGGGTGTAGAGCCCCCACCACCGCATCCGGCCGCGCAGATCGTTCGGATCGATGGAGTCGAAGCCTTGGTGGGCGTAGACGTTTTCGATCCGCTGCCGGACGTTGAGCCCGTCGTCGTCCTTCTTGAAACGCTCGTTGGCGTTGAGCGGCTCCCGGTGGCCCAGGGCCCACTGGCCCTGACCGGTGCTGCGCTGCGGCGCGGGCATGCGCGTGGATCCTCCCACTCGAGAACCGGACTTCGTAACGGGGTGACGGCTGGAGTGCTCCCGGACGGCTGCCGGCGCGACGCCCATCGGCGGACGGCGCACGAACGCCGTACTGCTGCCTGTGCACAAGTCTCGCACAAGCCCGAGAAATCCCGGATGTGAATGCCGTTACGCCTGATCTCGAAAGGGACGAAACTCGGCGAGCAACAAATCCGGCCCTCGGGAATAGCTCGGGGGTCCGCTGTGTACTGTTGCTATGTGTCCTTGATGCTCGTCGCGCGCCTGCACGTCGACCTGCAGCGCGTTTCGAGCGCGGTCTGTCGGTAGCGGTATCCGACGCGTCGGTCTGACGCGTCCTTCCCGCTCCCCTGCCCAGACCGGCCAAAAGGACCCTTGTGACCTGCCTCGATCTGACCACGCTGTCGCCGCGCGAACTCGCTGAGCGCGCCGGAGACGAGCTCGAAGGCGCTCCTCCGCTGGAAATCCTGCGCTGGGCGATCGACCGCTTCAGCCCCCGCTTGGCGATCACCGCCTCCATGCAGGACACCGTCATCCTGCATATGAGCTCGCGCATCGACCACGACGTGCCGGTCGTCTTTCTCGACACCGGCTACCACTTCGCAGAAACGATCGGCACCGCTGACGCCGTCGAATCGGTGTACGGGCTGAACCTGCTCCGCGTGCGCCCGCAGCTGACGGTCGAAGAGCAGGACGCCACCTACGGCAAGGACCTCTTCGCGCGCGACCCGGACGCCTGCTGCCGGATGCGCAAGGTCCGCCCGCTCGAGTCGGCGCTGCGCAGCTACGACGCCTACGCCTCCGGGATCAGGCGGGACGAGAGCGATTCGCGCGCAACCGCCCAGGTCGTCGAATGGGACGACAAGCGCGGCAAGGTCAAGATCAACCCGCTCGTCGGGTGGTCGCAGGACCAGATCGACGAGTACATCGAGGCGAACGGCGTCCTGGTCAACCCGCTGCTCACCGGCGGATACGGAAGCGTCGGCTGCGCGCCGTGCACGCTGCCCGGCATCGGTCGCGAGGGACGTTGGGCGGGCAAGAACAAAGTGGAGTGCGGGCTCCACGGTTAACCCACGGGCAATCGGTCGGCGCTACCCTGCCTGCCGTGGGTTCCGCGGTGTCGCCTGAGCCGCAGCGGCCGGATGTGGTGCTGGTCGGGCACGGCAGCCGCGACCCCGCGGCGGCGGCAGTCCTTCGCCGGCTGCGCGACGCCGTCGCCGAACGGCTGGCGCCGCTCACGGTCGTCCTCGCCTGGATCGAACTCGACCGACCGTTGCTGACCGACGTCATCGGCCCCGTCGAAGCCGCCGGCACGCCGCCCGCTACGGTCGTCGTTCCGCTGCTGCTGTCGCGGGGAACCCACCTGGCCCGCGACCTTCCTCCTACCGCGGCGGCGCCGCTCGGACCCGATCCGCTGCTCACCCACATGCTGCTCGAGCGCGTGCGTCAGGCGGGCATTGCGCCGGGTCGACCGCTGGTCCTGGCGGCCGCCGGCTCCGCCGATCCCCTGGGTACTTCGGACGTATCCGAGCAGGCCCAAATGCTCGAAGCCGCTTGGGGCGCTCCCGTCCGAGCCGGATTCGTGACGAGCGAGCCGTCGCTGGCATCGGCCGCGGAAGACGCCGCCGCGGCCAGCCGCTCCCTCCGCGAAAATGCCACTTCACCTGCGGCTTTGCCGCCAGCCGTGGTGAGCTACTTTCTCGCGCCCGGCCGTTTGCCACGCAGCGCTCGGCCGCATACCGAGCACATCGGAACCCATCCGGCGCTCGTCGAGTTGGTCCTTCTGCGCTATCGGGCGGCTGCTCCGGACGGAGTAACCCGGTTGGGCCTGTAGGCGCACTTTCGCGCTGCCGAAAAAGGACATGTGGCTGGTATGCAAACGGTGATCCGCCCGGCGGCTGTGCTGCCGGAACATGCTGTGCGACTGATCCTTCCTGCGCTCGAGCGGCTGGACGTTTCCAGGGGCGGCGTATGGCTGACAACCCCGACTCTGTGGCAGCGCTACAGCCGCCCGTGGGACGGCCCCCTGGGCAGCCACGGCACGTCGGAGCTCGTCGGCTCCATCGCCGTCGTCTACGGGACCCCGACCCGTTCGAGCATCACCGTGTACCGAGCCGCCGTGACGGAGGTGGGAGTCGCCGCCGGCTGGAACACCGACAGCCTGTGCGACGAAGCCTTCGGTTATGCAGGGCTGTCGCTGGCCAATTGCCCGCGCGCAGCGCTCGCCACTCCACCTGCCCGTGATCCCTTCCACTCCTCCTCCCTCAGCCACGTTCCGGAGTAAGGTCCCGCGCAGCACCTGACGTGCCCCAGCCACCCCCGGTCAGGCAAGCTGCCTTTGTGGTCGACGCTCCAGAACTGGTGACGTTTCACCTCTGGGGTGTCGCGCGCCGCCAGATCCCGTGGGCGCTCAGCCGCATGCTGCGCCACCGGCCCGCGCTGCACCGCGCTCCCGGGCTGCGCTTCGCCCGGCTGCTCGGTACCGGTCACGGCCGCAGCTTCACGCCCCGCGACGCCGACCTTCGGCACTGGGCCGTCCTCGCCAGTTGGGATACGCCCGAGGCCGCCGCTGACTTCGACCGCGGCCCGATCGCCGCTGAATGGGATGCGCACTGCGACGAGCGCTGGAAGCTCGCCCTGCGGCCGCTGTCGTCGACCGGCCTGTGGTCGGGAAGCACCCCGTTCGGCACTCAACGCCGGGGCGCCGCCCGTGAATCCGGCACCGCACCCTGCGCCGTCCTCACGCGAGCGCGGCTCGCCCCGGCAAAGGCGGCCACGTTCTGGCGCGCCATACCCCCCGTGGCGGCCGCCGTCGCGACCGCGCCGGGACTGCGCTTCGCCCGCGGCATCGGCGAAGCGCCCATCGGCCTGCAAGCGACGTTCAGCGTCTGGGACGACGCGGCTTCGGCCGCCGCGTTCGCGTACGCCTGCCCCGCGCACCGCACCGTCGTCGACCGCACCCCCTCGGCGCGTTGGTATGCCGAACAGCTCTTCGCGCGATTTGCTGTGATCGAGGCGAATGGCCACGTCGACGGGCGAGACCCGCTGGCGGTGCGGACCGGTGGGGAGACGTTTCGGTGAGTACCGCGGCTGAGCGACGCCGGGAGGTCCGGCTCGAACGCTGGGGTCCAGCGCAGGTGAACGCGCGGATGACCGACGTCATGCGGGTCTACCGGCGCGCGTTCCTCGACGTGCACGAGCCCTTCCCGGCCCGCGCCGAGATCGAGCGCACCGCCCACGCGCGAAGCCATCTGCACCGGCCCGGCCTGCGCGCCGTCGCGGCTCTGGAGGGCGACCGGCTGGTCGGCGTCGGCTACGGCCAGCCCGGAGCGCCCGGCCAGTGGTGGCACGACGTCGTCGTCACGGCGGTCACCGAGATGGCGGGCTACGAGTCTGCCGATGACTGGCTCGCCAGCTGCTTCGAGGTCGTCGAACTGCACGTGCTGCCGACCCACCAAGGCCAGGGCATCGGTCGCGATGTCCTGCGCCTGTTGCTGGCCGACTGCGACGAACGCACTGCTGCGCTCTCGGCGCTGGAACCGGACGGCAGCCGGGCCCGCCGGCTGTACACCTCCGAAGGGTTCCTACCGCTGCTGTCGGACTTTCGCTTCCCGGGCGGACCGACGCGCTATGCGGTGCTCGCCAAACGACTGAAGCAGTGACCAACGGGAATCGGGCCGGACTGCTCGACGCGGTCGTGATCGGCGCCGGCCACAACGGCCTGGTCGCCGCCTGCTACCTCGCGAAGGCCGGCCTGCGGGTGGAGGTCGTCGAGCGCGACGACGTGACCGGCGGCGCCGTGTCGACCGTCGAGCGGTTCCCGGGCTACCGGATCGACCGCGGATCGAGCCTGCACGTGATGATCCGCTGGACCGGGATCGTGGAAGAGCTCGAGCTTCACCGGCACGGTCTGCGCTACCTCGACTGCGATCCGTGGGGCTTCCTGCCGGTGGCCGGCGCGCCCGGCGGAGGGATCACCTTCCGCGTCGACCTCGACCGCACCTGCGCGTCCATCGAGGCAGTCTGCGGAGCCGCGCAGGCGCAGGCGTATCGCGTCTTCGTCCGCGACTGGATCCAGCGCGCCGAGCCGATGATCGAGGCCTTCAACGGGCCGCCGACCCCGGGCCGCATCGGACGTGCCGCCTGGCGGGCCGGCAGGCATCTGCGTGCCAGCGGGATGGAGATCAGCCGCCAGTTCCTCTCCCCGGGCGACGGTGTGCTGGACGAAGCCTTCACCGATGAGCGGCTCAAGGCGGCCCTCGCCTGGATGGGATCGCAGTCCGGGCCGCCGATGTCCGAGCCGGGAACCGCAGGCCATCTCGGCTGGAGCGCGCTGCTGCACCGCAAAGCGCCGCAGCGGCCGGTCGGCGGGTCCGGAGCGCTGACCGCCGCCCTCGCCGCCCGGCTGCACGAGGACGGTGGCCGGCTTCGGCTCGGCGACGCAGCCCGCGAAATCCAGGCGGACGGCGGCCGCGTGAGCGCCGTCATCACCGCGAGCGGCGAGCGGCTGCGCACCAAAGCCGTCGTCTCCGCCTGCCACGTGCTGACGACGCTGGACCTGGCGGCCGGAGCGCTTCCCCGGGCGCTGAGCGAGCGGGCGGCGCGGGCGGTGCGCGTCGGCAACGGGATCGGGATCGCGCTGCGGCTCGGGACCGCGGCGCTGCCCGCCTATCCCGACGCCCCCGCGGACGTCCACGCCGGGCTGGGGCTGCTGGTGTCCGACCGGTCCATGCTTGCCTCCGCCTACGGGGACTACCTCGCGGCCCGCCCGCCCGCACACCCGCCGGTCGTGGTGATGGGCTTCTCGGCGATGGATCCCACGCTCGCGCCGCCGGATCGGCACGCGGTGACGGTATGGGGGCAGTGGTATCCGTTCCAGCCGGAGGGCGGGTGGGACCGGCTTCGCGAGGAGACGACCGCCCGGCTGCTCGCCGCTGTCGACGCGGCCGCGCCGGGATTTTCCGGATCGGTCGAGCACGCCTTTCTCCAGACGCCCCAGGACCTGCAGGACGAGCTCGGCCTGCTGCGCGGCAACGTCATGCACGTCGAGATGAGCCTGCCGGCGATGTTCGGCTGGCGTCCGCTGCCGGAGCTATCGGGCTACCGGACACCGCTGCCCGGGCTGTATCTGGCGGGGGCATCCACGCATCCGGGCGGCGGGGTGTCCGGTGCGAGCGGGCGCAGCGCCGCCCGAGCCCTGCTGGCCGACCTCGACAAGCGGGCGCGGTCGGCGTCCGGCCGTAGGCTGCTGCTGTGGCGAGCTCCACCGGCGCGGTAGCGGCGCGGCGCTCGCCGATCCGCGCGTGGCTGCGCGTGCCGGCGGTTCGCATCGTGCCGGCCGCCGTCGCCGGCCTGGCCGCGGCGACGGTGCTCAGCCAGATCGCGTATCCGCTCACCGCCGGAACGGTGCGGGACAGGCTCACCATCGCGACGGTGCTGCTGTGGTGTGCCGCGTCGCTGGCACATGCCGCCGCCTCGCGCGGCGTCTGGTTCGCCGCCGGCCTGCTGGCGATCAGCGCCGGCGTGGGCTTCGGCTCCGAAGCGCTCGGCGTCGCCAGCGGCATACCGTTCGGCGACTACAGCTACGGCGCGACGCTCGGTCCGCGGCTGCTCGCCGTCCCCGTGATCGTCCCACTGGCCTGGACGATGATGGCCTACCCGGCACTGCTCGTCGGGCGCCGGATCGGCGCTCCGGTGCTGAGCGGCGCTCTGGTGCTGGCGAGCTGGGACCTGTTCCTCGATCCGCAGATGGTGGCCGCCGGTCACTGGTCGTACACCGGAGGCGGCCCGCGTCTGAACGCGATTCCGCTGTCGAACACCGCGGGCTGGTGCATCGTCGCTGTCGTGATCATGGCGGGCCTCGTCCAGCTGCCACAGCGCCGTTCGCGACCCGTGGACGATCGCGTGCCGATGGCCCTTTTCCTGTGGACGTACGCCTCCGCAGTGCTGGGAGCGGCCACCTTCTTCCACCAGCCGGGCGCGGCCGTCGCCGGCGGGCTCACCATGGGAATACCCGTTGCTTTGCTGGCTCGCTCCCGGCGCAGGCAGCTCTCGCCCGGCCCGGCGACGTGAGGCGCGCGCGTCGGTGGGCCCGCTCGGTCGCGGTCGCCCTGGCAGCGCAGAGCGCGATCAACGCCCGGCTGCTGCGCCGGCCGCCGGAGCTGCCGGCGCCCGCGGTGGCCGGCGAACGGGTCAGCGTGCTGCTGGCGCTACGCGACGAAGCCCATCGGGCCGGCCCCTGCCTGAAAGCACTGGCCGCGCAGACCTGCGTGCCACACGTCGAGTTCGTCGTACTCGACGACGATTCCCGCGACGGCACCGCTGAACTGGTGGCCACCGTCCTCGGCGCTGACCCGCGGCTGCGGCTGATCCGCGGCCATGGCGACCCGCCCCCCGGATTCCTCGGCAAGCCCTGGGCCTGCGCACGGCTGGCGGCCGCGGCGGATCCCGGCTCGACCGTATTCGTCTTTCTCGATGCCGATGTGGTGCTCGAGCCGGTCGCGCTGGCCCGCACGATCGCGCTGCTGCGCGAGGCGGGGCTGGACTACGTCAGCCCGTATCCCCGCCAGCTCGCCGGCAGCGCCGCCGAACGTCTCATCCAGCCGCTGCTGACCTGGTCGTGGTTGACCCTGCTGCCGCTTCGATTAGCCGAACGCGCGCCCCGGACATCGCTCGCGATCGCCAACGGCCAGTTGCTGGCGGTCGACGCCGCGAGCTACCGCACCGCCGGCGGCCACGGCGCCCCCGGGGTACGAACGTCCGTGCTGGAGGACATCGCCCTGGCCCGGTCCATGCGCAAGCACGGTTTCGGCGGCGGGATGGCCGACGGCACCGACCTCGCGACGTGCCGGATGTACGACGGCTGGGCCGAGCTTCGCGATGGGTACGCGAAATCGCTGTGGGCTGCCGCCGGCGGAAATGGGTTCGCCAGCGCGGCTCAGCTCGCCTTCCTCGGCTGGCTGCACCTGCGGCCCGACCCGGTCTGCTTCCTCGCCGGTCTCGCGAGCCGGATCATCGCGGCCCGGCGCACCGGCCAGCGCGCCCTTCCCGATGCGCTGGCTCACCCGGTGTCCATCGCACTGCTCGGCGGCCTCACCGCCCACTCGTGGCGGCTCCGGCTGCGCGGAACCCTCGCCTGGAAGGGACGTCCGGTGATCCCTGCCGCCGGCGCCCGGGGCTAGGGATCCCGGATGGCACGCATCGTCGTCATCGGCGCCGGCCTGGGTGGCCTCGCTGCCGCCGCCCGGCTGGGCGCGCTCGGTCACGACGTCACCGTCTGCGAGCGTTCGCCTCAGGTCGGAGGCAAGCTCGGCACGTATGCCCGCGAGGGTTACCGGTTCGACACCGGGCCATCTCTGCTGACGATGCCTGCCGTCTTCGAGGACCTGTTCGCCGCCACCGGCGAGCCACTGGACCGCACGCTTGATCTGCGCCGGGTGGATCCGCATTGCCGCTACCGGTTCGAGGACGGCTCCGAGCTGAGCGTGCCCGCATCGCGCGAAGCCCTCGACGCGGCGCTGCGTTCCGGGCTGGGCCCCGGTGCGGATCAGCAATGGGGGCGCGTGCTGGACCGAGCCGCACGGATGTGGGCGGTGTCGCGCGAGGCGTTCCTGGAGTCGCCCGGCCCGCCGCGGCTGCTCGACCTCGCCCTCCGGCAGCCGGCGCAGCTTCCGGTCATCGCCCCGGGTCGCACGCTGCGGTGGCTCGCCCGCACGACGCTGACCGATCTGCGGCTGCGCGCCATGCTCGAGCGCTACGCCACCTATGCCGGGTCCGATCCGCGGTTCGCCCCGGCCGCGCTGGCCGCGACCGCCTTCGTCGAGCAGGAGTACGGCTGCTGGTACGTCACCGGTGGACTGCACCAGATCGCGACGGCGTTGGCGGCTCGCGTAGCCGACGTCCGCACCTGTGCCGCAGTCACCGCGATCACGACGGCAGGCGGCCGGGTGACCGGAGTGCAGCTCGAGGGCGGCGACCGGCTCGCTGCAGACGCGGTCGTGTCGGACGTCGATGCGACGCACCTGTATGGCGAGTTGCTCGACCGCAAGACCCTGCTCCCGCGCGTCGAACCGTCACTGGCGGGCTTCGTCATGCTGCTCGGCCTGCACGATCCAGCGCCGGATCTTCCGCATCACACCGTGCTCTTCCCGCCGCTGTCCGGCTTCGGGTACACGGCCGAATTCGACCTGATCTTCAGCGGGAATCTCAGCCCGACCCCGACCGTGTACGTCAGCGCTCCCGTCGATCCCTCGGTCGCGCCTACGGCCGGCCGGGCGGTGTTCGTCCTGGTCAACGCCCCCCGTCACGGCCCCTTCGATTGGGATACCCCGAAGGCGGGCGAGCTGTACGCGCGCCACCTCCTCGACGTGATGGCCCAGCGCGGGTTGGACCTGCGGGACCGGGTGCTGTTCTGCGAGACCCGCACCCCGGCCGACCTCGAGCGCGACACCGGCGCCCCCGGCGGAGCCATCTACGGCGCGTCCAGTCATGGCACGCTGGCCGCGTTCCGTCGCGCCGCCAACCGATCGCCCGTTCCGGGCCTGTATCTCACCGGCGGGAGCGCCCACCCGGGTGGCGGTCTGCCACTGGTCGCCCTGTCAGCAGCGGCGGTGGCCCGCCTGATCGGGCCCGCCTGAGCAATCACCCGGCACGGGGTGGTCCCGTAGCCCAGCTGCCGCCACCCGCAGGAACTGCACGGTCCCAGCCGCGCTCACGGCCGCGATCCCCGCGGCAGCGCCGGCGGCGAAAACCCTTGCAGCGTAAGGGAAACTGCCCGCCGCAAGCAGCGCCGCCGCAACGACGGCGACCCGTACGGGCCGCTCCCCCACCGTGATGGTTCCGATCTCGGTGAGGCCGGCCGCCATAGCCCGGGCCCGCGCGTACTCCAGAGCGATGACGCCCGCTCCCGCCGAGACCACCAGCCTCGGGGGCGCCCCGGCGGCGCGAAGCGCGACCAGGTGCAAGCCGTCGCTCGCCCGATCGGCCAGTGAATCCAGTACGAAGCCCCACCCGCTTTCGCTGCCGGAGAGCAGCGCCACGGATCCGTCCAGACCGTCGAAGAAACCGGAAGCGAGGACCGCTGCGCCGGAGGCCAGCCGCCAGCGGCCGCCGGCGCGGGCAGCCACCGGTGCGGCGGCCGCCGCGAGCACGCCGAGCCCGGTGAGCGCATCCGGCTCCACGTTGCGGCGGGCCAGCGGCCGGGCCGCCCGCTCCACGAGACCGAGCCAGGCCTCGATCGAGCGCGAGCCGCTCAATTCGACGCCGCCGTGCAAGCCGGCCCAGCGCGCCCGAAAGGCCGTGGGATCAGGGTGATCGGTGCGGTCCGGCTCGTTCACGCGACGGACGTGATCTCCACGGTGCGCTTGCGCAGACCGCTCTCGGCGGCGCGAGCCAGCAGGCGGACGGCCAGTGCCCGGAAGACCCAGCGCGGTAGCAGGGCCGGCAACGCGAGCGGCCCGTGCAAGGAGAAGCGGGCGGTGACGAGGGTGCCGCCGGAGGCCTGCGGGATCAGCAGATGCTCGACCTCTTCGGCCAATCCGGGAAGCAGCTGTGCCGTCGTCGCCAGCGAGGACCGGTTCACCACGTGGTCGACCTCGAACGGGACGTGCCGTCGTGAGAGCCGCACCTCGGCCACCACCTGCTGGCCGGCCATCAGCAGGAAGTCGCCGGCCGATTCACCGCCGTCCTCGGCTTGCGCAGGCTCGACAGCCCGCAGGAACGGATCGAACTCCACCCACCGCTCCGGATGCGCGAGCAGCGCCCAGACGTCGGTGACCGGAGCCGCGCTGCTCGCCCGAGCCCCCGCGGAAGCGCGCAGGAGAAAACCGAGCGGAAGCCGGGGCAGCCCGGGCACTGGAATCGCCGGGAGCGAAGCAAGATGCGGCACGGAGGGCATGATGCCCATCCTCCACCGTATGGTCACCGGGTGAGCGAACCCGCGCCGTACGTCGTCGAGACCGTGGAGGGATTCGCTCCCGACGCCGTATTCCTGGATGGTCGCGAGCAGCTGGTGCTGGCCGTGCGGATCACCCCGGTCTACGGCCAGGTTGATCTCACACTGCTGGCCCGGGTCGTCGATGCCGGCAACGAGCGCGGTTTCGGCCTGGCCCGCGAGCGGCTGTTCCGCGACGAATGGCTGCTGTGCGTCTTCGAGGCCTTCGAGGAGGAGTAGCGGCTCGCCGCGTCAGTGCCGGTGCGGGCCCTGCCGGCCGAGCTCGGCGAAGATCTCCAGAGTCGCCGTCGAGCGGTTCAGCGTGTAGAAGTGCACGCCCGGCGCCCCTCCGGCGAGCAGGCGGGTGGCCAGCTCAGACGCCACCTCGACCCCGATCGCCCGTACGGCGACGGCGTCCTCACCGCAGTCGGCGAGCCGGTCGACCAGCTCGTCCGGGAACATCGTGCCGGACATCTCGGCCATCCGCTGCACCGAGGACAGCTGCGTCACCGGCATGATCCCGGGCAGGATCGGCATGTCGCAGCCGAGAGCTGCCACCCGATCGCGGAGGCGGAAGTAGGCATCGGCGGAGAAGAAGAACTGCGTGATGGCGAAATCGGCACCGGCGTCGCACTTTTCGACGAGCCGACGGGCGTCGATCTCCAGATCAGCGGCGCCCGGATGCTTGTCGGGGAACGCGGCGACGCCCACGCAGAAGTCGCCCAGTGAGCGCACCAGCCGCACCAGCTCGGTGGCGTACATCAGCCCTTCGGGGTGCGCCTCCCACGGCGCCATCGGGCCGCCGGGCGGATCTCCGCGCAGCGCCAGCACGTTGCGGATGCCGGCGCCGGCGTAGTCACCGACCACCCGGCGCAGCTCGGCCACGCTGTGACCGACGGCGGTCAGGTGCGCCACCGGCGTCAGCGTCGTCTGGGTGGCGATCCGCTCGGTGACGCGAATGGTGCGGTCACGGCTGGAGCCGCCGGCCCCGTACGTGACCGAGACGAACGTCGGGGCGTAGGGCTCCAGATCGCGGATGGCCCGCCAGAGCTGGCGCTCGCCCTCGTCAGTCTTGGGTGGGAAGAACTCGAACGAGAAGGACGGCTCTCCGGCGTCGAGCAGTTCCTTGACGGACTTGGAGCGGTGCGCGCGCACCGGGGACGTGCTCACTCCGCCACCGCCGATCCTGCTGCCCGCCATTTGCTGCCATTGCCGCCGTTGCCACCATTGCCACTATTGCCTAGCGAGACTAGCCGCCGGCCGGCCGCTCGCCGGGGCGTTCGCCCCGCAGGTCGAGTGGCGGCTGCGACGCCAGGATGCGTGTCCGGCCGCCGCGGACCACGACGCGGCTGGCTGCGTCCGGTGCCGCAGTGACCTCGATCTCAGCGTCCGGTGGCGACGTCACCGCGTACCGGCCGGGCGGCAGCACCACTACCGAATCCGGCGCGTCGACCACGAGGTGCGCCGGCTCGGCAGCAAAGTGCAGGTTTACGTGCTGGGCCGTCGCGCGCACCGTTCGGCTGGTGAGCTCGCGGCAGGAGATCTGACCGGCGGTCGTCAGCTCGAGCGCGCATCCCGCTCCCCACGACGTGATCTCGCCCTGGCCGAGCTCGACCGTAACTTCCATCACGTCGGGCACATCGATCCGCAGCCGGGCGCGCCGGGCCCGGATGTGCAGCCCATAGGCATCCGAGCGCACCCGGGGTCCGCGCCGGGCCGGCCCGGCGGGCAGCCGCAGCCGGGCCCGCCAGCGCTCCGGCAGCACGGCTGGAAGCGTCCAGCGGATGCGCAGGTGCTGGCCAGCGGCGTGACCGAGCTCGACGCGGCCGCTGCCCACGCTGACCGTCACCCGGCCACCGGCGACCTCCGCAGGGTCGAACCGCAGCTGACCGTCACGGCGCCCGGCCGGCAGGCTCACCGTTCCTCCTCCGTCCCGGGCGCCCATCGCAGCCGGACTCGGCCAGCACTGGTCACCGTCTGCTCGCTACCGTCCAATCATGCCGATTGGGGTGCCTGCTGCCGACGCCGCAGCCGACGCGCTCGATCCGGCGCGCCTGCGCGAGCTGAGCTCGCGCGTGACCGACGCTCTGGTCGCCTTTCTCGACCGGGCCGAGCCGCTGCTCACCGGGATCGGGGCGGAGCTGTGGCCGGTCGCCGCCGCGACCCGCGAATTCGTGCTGGCCGGTGGCAAGCGCCTCCGCCCGGCCTTCTGCTACTGGGGCTGGCGCGGGGCCGGCGGGATCGACCGCGAGGGCATCCTGACCGCAGCTGCATCGCTGGAGCTGCTGCACGCCTGCGCACTCATCCATGACGACGTCATGGACGCCTCCGACACCCGGCGCGACCGTCCGTCGACCCACCGCCGGTTCGCCGAGCTGCACCGCCAGTGCGGCTGGAGCGGCGACCCGGAGTCCTTCGGGGCGAGCGCGGCGATCCTGCTCGGAGACCTCTGCCTGGTCTGGGCCGATCAGATGTTCTCCGGATGCGGGCTCGATCCGGCTGCGGTGGACCGTGCCCGCGGGGTCTACGCCGACATGCGGGTCGAGCTGATGGGCGGTCAGTACCTCGACGTCCTCGCGTCCGTCCTGCCGGAAGCCGACAGCGCGATCGCCACCGAGCGGGCGTTTCGCGTGGCGCGCTACAAGAGCGCGAAGTACACCGTCGAACGCCCCCTGCATCTCGGCGCCACCCTGGCCGGAGCGCCGGCCGAACTGCTCGCCGCCTACTCGGCGTACGGGCTGCCGTTGGGAGAGGCATTCCAGCTGCGCGACGACATCCTCGGGGTGTTCGGCGACCCGGCGGTTACCGGGAAGCCCGCCGGTGACGACTTGCGGGAAGGCAAGCGGACGGCACTCGTGACCCTCGCCGAACGGCGCGCCGAGCCTTCTGCGGCCGCCCAGCTCAGCAACCTGCTGGGCGATCCGGACCTGGACTCCGAGGGCGTCGCCACCTGCCGCATGGTGATCAGCGGCTGCGGAGCCCTGGCCGAGATCGAGGAATTAATCGGCCGTCACGGGGCACAGGCACGGGAAGCGTTATGCGTGCCCGAACTCGACGATCGGGCCCGTCGGTCCCTGGAGGCCCTGGCTGCAGCGGTCACCGACCGGATTGGGTGAACAAACCCTCAGTACACCGAGTCAGCCTCGCTAACAGAGCGCGCTCGGCGTTTAGGGTGACGAGCGGGGGTGACGATGAACGGGCTCGGGACCCGCTCTAGCGGCGCGCGCGGCGCCAGCGCGGCGCCTGACGCCTTGGCACCGCTGCTGCTCGTCGAGGACGACGAGGGCGACGCGTTCCTGGTGAGCGAGCTGCTGCTCGAGGTCGGTATCGACTGGCCGCTCGAGTGGGTTCGCAGCCTCGCGGACGCCGCCGCGGCGCTGGCGTCCGGCGTCCGCTGCGTGTTGCTCGACCTGGGACTTCCCGATGCCGACGACAACCCGGACGGACTGGGCGCGCTGCACGGCCTGCTCGAGATCGACCCCTCGGTTCCGGTCCTCGTCCTCACCGGATTGGACGACGAGGCCCGCGGAGCCGCCGCGGTCTACGCCGGCGCCCAGGACTACCTCGTCAAGGGCCAGGTCGACGGGCACAGCCTGGCACGCGCCGTGCTCTACGCGGTCGAGCGGCGCCGTGCCGAGGAGTCCAACCGGCAGCTGATCGAGGCCAGGCTGCTGCAGCGCGAAAACGACCGGCTGACCCGCGGGCTGCTGCCCTCGCCGCAGCTTCGCTCCCCCGACCTTTCCGTCCACCAGGAATACCGGCCGGGTGAGCGCCGGCTGGTGCTCGGAGGCGACTTCTACGACGTGGTGGAAGGCGCCGACGGCCGGCTGCACCTGGTGGTGGGCGACGTCAGCGGGCACGGCCCGGATGAGGCAGCCCTCGGGGTTCACCTGCGCGTTGCGTGGCGAACGCTGGTGCTGGCCGGCGTTCCCGCCGATGCCGTGCTGCCGATCCTCGAAGACATCCTGGTACGCGAGCGCCGCTCGGAGGAGATCTTCGCGACGGTCTGCCAGCTGGTCATCGGAGAGGATCGCTCCTCCGGCACGCTGTGGCTCGCTGGGCATCCGGTCCCTATCCTGATCGAGCCCCACTGCGGGCCGCTGGCGGGCGAAGGGGTGGCCGGTCCACCACTCGGCGCCGTGCCCGGGTTTGCCTGGGACCGTATCGATGTGCCGCTGCCGAGTCCCTGGGCGCTGGCGTTGCACACCGACGGGCTCTTCGAGGGCTTCGACGATGCCCAGGACTCGGCGAGTGCGGGTGAGGGCGTCGCAATCAAGCCGCGCCTCGGGCTGACCGGGCTGCTCGAGATCCTGACGGCGGCGCGGGCCGGAAGCCACAGCGACAGCAGCTTGCTGGATGCGGTGATCGCCGAAGCGGAACGCCGCAACGGCGGCCCGATGGCTGACGATCTGGCGCTGCTGCTGGTGCGCCACGATCCGCGGCCCGGCCCGTGAGTGCGCGATCGGCGTCCGGATGGAGTCTGCGGCGCCGGCTGTTCCTGACGTTCGCGGTGCTCGGGATCCTGGTCACGGCCGGCACCGTGCTGGCCGGGCTCTCGCTGGCGCGGGTCAATGCGGCGCAGCATCGCCAGGTTGACCGGCTCGACCCGGCCAGCAAGGTCGCCGACGACCTCTTCATCTCGCTGCTGAACCAGGAGACCGGGCTGCGCGGATACGCGCTGACGCGCCAGGACACGTATCTGCAGCCCTACACCCAAGGGCGCACGCAGACGGACGTGGACCTGCGCCGGTTGCACGGGCTGCTCACGCCCGAGCCGGCGGTCTCGGCGCAGCTCGACAAGCTGGAGTCGGCGGCCCGCAAATGGCAGCAGGACTACACCGTGAAGACGCTGGCAACCATCCGGGCCACACCCGACGCCGCTATCCCGCGTATCGACTTCGCCCGCGGCAAGACGATGTTCGACACGATCCGCACCGACTACAACCGGCTGAGCGGCAGCATCGGGGATGCGCGCCAGCACGCGCGCGATCAGCTGCGTACCGCGACCCAACTGCTCTACGGCCTGGTCATCAGTGCGGCCGTGCTCGCCGTGATCATCAGTCTGGTGCTCTTCCGGTCGCTGCGGCGCTGGGTGACCACCCCGCTGTCGGCGTTGCGGCGTGAGGTGCGCACCGTCGCCGGAGGGGACCTCGAGCACCCGGTGGTGGTGACCGGGCCGCCGGACATCGTGGAGGTCGGGGAAGACGCCGAACTCATGCGGCAACGGCTGATCGACGAGTACTTCGCCGCCGTCGAGGCCCGCCGGCAGGCGCAAGCCGCCGCCGAGCAGGTGGAGATCCAGGCGGAAGAGCTCCGGCGCTCCAACGCCGAACTCGAGCAGTTCGCCTACATCGCCTCGCACGACCTTCAAGAGCCGCTGCGCAAGGTCGCGAGCTTCTGCCAGATGCTGGGCCGCCGCTACTCCGGGCAGCTCGACGAGCGGGCCGACCAGTACATCGCGTTCGCCGTCGACGGCGCCAAGCGCATGCAGAACCTGATCAACGACCTGCTCGCGTTCAGCCGCGTCGGGCGCACCACTTCCGGCTTTCGGCCCGTCGACCTCGATGCCTGCGTGACGACGGCGCAGTCCGACCTGGAGACGCTGCTGGCCGAGACCGAGGCGGTCGTCGAGGTACACGAGCTGCCGGAAGTCCCCGGTGACGTGAGCCTGCTGCGCCAGCTGTTCCTCAACCTCATCGGAAACGCGGTGAAGTTCCGTGGATCGCAGGCGCCGCTGGTGCGCATCACTGCTGAACGGGACGGCGACTTCTGGGCAATCACCGTCGCCGACAACGGCATCGGCATCGATCCGCGCTACGCCGAGAAGGTTTTCGCCATCTTCTCGCGGCTGCATCCGCGCGAGCAGTACGAGGGCACCGGCATCGGGCTCGCGCTCTGCCGCAAGATCGTCGAGTACCACGGCGGCACCATCGACGTCGTCACGGACCCGCCGCCGGGCGTGTCCCTCGGCGGGGCGACGTTGCGCCTCACCCTTCCCCTGACGCCGGCAGCGATACCGGCCCCGCCGGTCGCCCTCGTCCCCGCCGCCCCTGTGACGGCGCCCGCTCCGACGCCCGATTCCGCACCGGCGACCGCCGGTTCACCCACCACGAGAACGGGAGACCGATGACCACCCCCGAACCGCGGCTGATCGAGGTGCTTCTGGTCGAGGACGATCCGGGCGACGTGCTGCTCACCCGGGAGGCTTTCGAGCACCAGAAGGTTGCCAACCGGCTGCACGTCGTCAACAACGGCGAGGACGCGATCTCGTTCCTGCGCAAGGAGGGTGCCCACCTCGACGCCCCGGATCCCGACCTGGTGCTGCTCGACCTGAACCTGCCCGGCATGCACGGACGCGAGGTGCTGGCAGCCGTCAAGGAAGACCCGAGACTGCAGACGATTCCGGTGGTCGTGCTGACCACATCGGAGGCCGAGGAAGACGTGCTGCGCAGCTATCAACTGCACGCGAACGCCTACGTCACCAAGCCGGTCGACTTCGACCGGTTCATGTCCGTGGTGCGCGCGATCGACGAGTTCTTCGTCAGCGTGGTGCGGCTGCCCAGCCGTTAGCGACGCTGACCCGCCCCGCTGGCTAACGTCAGCTGCGTGCGCACAGTCCCCGGCCGCACCGACCGGATCGTCGTGGTCGGAGCGGGCCTGGCCGGCTTGTCCGCCGCGCTGCACCTGGCAGGAGCGGGCCGGTCGGTGACCGTGGTGGAGCGCGCGGATGCGCCGGGCGGACGGGCGGGCGTGTGGGCGCCTGACGGCTACGCGTTCGACACCGGGCCGACCGTGCTGACCATGCCCGAGCTGCTGGAGCAGGCGTTCGCCGCGGTCGGGGAATCGATGACCGACCACCTCGAGCTGATACCGCTCGATCCGCTGTACCGGGCACTGTTTCCGGACGGCAGCCGGCTGGACGTTCGTTCCGGTGTCGAGGCGATGGCCACCGAGATCGAGCAGGTCTGCGGCGGCGCGGAAGCGGGCGGCTACCGCCGGTTCGTCGGGTTCGTCTCCGAGCTCTACACGCTGGAGATGAACGCCTTCATCGACCGCAACTTCGACCACCCGTGGAGCCTGGATCCCAAGCCGCTCGCCCGGCTCGTCGCGATGGGCGGGATGCGTCGGCTGGCGCCCAAGGTCGGGTCATACCTGAAGGATCCGCGGACCCGACGGCTGCTGTCGTTCCAAGCGATGTACGCGGGCCTGTCGCCCTACGACGCGCTGGCGATCTACGCGGTGATCAGCTACCTGGACTCCGTCGCGGGCGTCTACTTCCCGCGCGGCGGAATGGCGGCGGTGCCGCGGGCCCTCGCCGCGGCGGCCGCCCGGGCGGGAGTCGAGTTCCGCTACGGGACGGCGGTCGGCCGGGTCGACGTCCACGGCGGCCGGGCGCGCGGGGTCGTGCTCGACGACGGAGAGCCCATCGGCGCGGACGCGGTCGTCGTCACGGCGGACGCTCCGCTGGCGATGCGCGAGCTCCTCCCTCCGGCGGCGGCGGGCCCGGTCTGGAAGCGGCGCCTGCCGCGGCAGAAATACAGCCCGTCCTGCTTTCTGCTGCTGGCGGGAAGCGGCCGGGCGTATCCCGGCGCCTCCCACCACACCATCTCGTTCGGCCGTGCCTGGCGCCGGACGTTCAGCGAGCTGATCGACCGCGGCGAGCTGATGAGCGACCCGTCGCTGCTGGTGACCAACGCGACGGCGAGCGACCCGGAGCTGGCGCCACCCGGCCGGCACACCTACTACGTGCTCGCCCCGACCCCGAACCTCGACGCCCGGCTCGACTGGTCGGTCATCGGGCCGCGCTACCGCGACGAGGTGGTCGAGACACTGGAGCAGCGGGGATGGGCCGGCTTCGGCGCGGGCATCGAGGTCGAGCGGGTGACCACGCCGGCGCAGTGGCGCGCGCAGGGAATGGAACGTGGGGCGCCGTTCGCGTCCGCCCACACCTTCAGCCAGACCGGCCCATTGCGCCTGCCCAACCTGGTGCCGGGCGTGGAGAACGTGGTCCTCGCCGGCTCCGGAACGGTGCCCGGCGTCGGGGTGCCGATGGTGCTGGTGTCAGGACGCCTGGCCGCGCAGCGGATCACCGGCGCCGACTTCCAGCGCCGCCCGCGGACCGCCCAGGCTCACCTTCTGGATGCCGAGCAGCCGGCGCGGCGAGGGGTCGTCGTCGCGCAGCCAGTCGGCGAAGGCGGAAAGCTGTAGCGGGCGGGCCAGCAGGCTGCCCTGCGCCTGGCCGCAACCCATCCGCCGGAGCTGCTCCCACACGGCTTGCCGGTCGACACCCTCGGCCACGACGTCGAGTCCGAGCTTGGCGCCGAGGTCGACGATCGAGCGCACGATGGCCTCGTCGGACCGGTCGTGGTCGATCCGGCGGACGAAGCCGGCGTCGATCTTCACCTGACGGATCGGCATGCGGCGCAGGTGGGTCAGCGACGAGTGGCCGGCGCCGAAACCGTCGACGGCGATGCGCACGCCGAGTGACGACAGCTGGCGCAGCCCGGGCAGCGTCCTGCTGTCGTCGGCGGCGACGCTGCTTTCGGCGATCTCGAGGGTGAGCCGGTCGGCGGGCAGACCGTGGGTCTCCAGCATCCGGGCCACCGTCTCGGCAAGTGTGGTGTCGGCGAGCGCCCGCGCCGGCAGGTTGACCGAGACGCCGAGATCGCCGTTGATCCGGCGCCAGTCGACGCAGGTGCGGATCGCCGAACCGAGCAGGTAACGCGCGAGCTCGCTGGCGAGCCCGCTGCTGGCCGCGGTGGGGACGAACTCCTCCGGCATCAGCAGCCCGCGCTCGGGGTGCTGCCAGCGCGGGAGCACCTCGACGCTGATCACCTCTCCGGTGATGAGCGAGGCGATCGGCTCGGCGTAGATGCCGAGCTCGCCGTTGGCCAGCGCGCAGCGCAGTTCACCGGCGAACGTCAGCTGCTGGGCGTCGGTCTGGCCCATGCCCGACTCCCAGAGCCGCAGCCCGCGGTTGGTCGCCTTGGCCGCATACATCGCCATGTCGGCACGCTTGAGCAGCCCCGATGCTTCCACGCCGTGGCGCGGCGCCAGCGCGACGCCGATGGACATGCCGACGGAGATGACGAGATCGGCGAGCGCGACCGGCTCGGCGATGGCGCGCAGCACACGCTCCCCGGCTTCGGTCGCGGCTTCCGCGGTCAGCGCGTCGGGCAGCAGGATCGCGAACTCGTCGCCGCCGAGGCGGGCAAGCACGTCGCCCGGCGCGAGGGCGGCCGAGGCGCGGCGCGCCACCTCCTGCAGCAGCACGTCGCCCATCTGGTGGCCGAGCGCGTCGTTGACGTCCTTGAAGCCGTTGAGGTCGCAGATCATGACCGCGGCGCCGGGACGCTCACCGGAGCGGATCTCGGCCAGCACGTCGGTGAGCTGCTGGTGCAGGTAGCTGCGGTTCACGAGGCCGGTCAGCGCGTCGTGGCGCACGGCGTGGGTCAGGTCGTTGATCAGCCAGCCGTTACGCAGCGCCAGGGCGGCGTGGTTGGCGATCGTCTCGACGAGACGCAGGTCGGCGGCGTCGAAGGTGCGCACCTGGCCGACGCGGCCGGCCACCAGCAGGCTGCCGGTGACCTGAGCGGCTATCGACCTGCCCGGGCTCTGGCCGTTCTCGCTGCCGAGGGGCTGCGCATCACGCAGCGGCACCGCCAGCGCCTCCCGGCGTCCGACGCGCCGCAGGTAGCGGCGCCAGTCGGGACGGCGCGAGAGGCCCGCGCGGTGCGGAAGCAGGATCGCGGTTCCGGTTCGCAGCACCTGGGCGTGAACGGGATCCGGGATGCTCAGACCCGGTCCGGCCGAGCCGGCCGAGCCGGGCGCACCGGTGCCGGCAGAAGCGTCGTTGCGCTGCAGCCGGCCGTCCTCGTCGAGCGTGAGGCGAGTCGGCAGTGCTCCCGGCAGCGCCGGTGCGAAAACGATCTCGGCGTGTTCGGCGCGGGCGATGTCGCGCGCAGAGAGCAGCAGCTGGCGCAGCACCTCGTTCGGCTCGTGGGTGCTGCTGATCGCGTCGGTGAAGCCGTACAGCCGCGCGAGGGCAGCGTGCCGGCCGGTCAGCGCCGCGTACGCGCGGTAGCAGATGAGGATGACCGCGGCGGCACCGGCGAGCAGCCAACCGGTCTCGGTCGAGCGCTGCAACGCATTGACCGCGACCAGGGCGATCGTGCCGATGACCGCCGACACCGCGATCGGGGTGGCGATCGGCTCGGGTCAGGTCGCTGAGGTGGAACTCGTCCTGGAAGACGGCGATGACCAGCGTGATGAGGACTGCCGAGACGACACCGCTGATGAGCACCGCGACGATAGGCGGCGAGCCAGGCGCGCGGGGACTCGACCGAGGCGCCGCCGAGCACGAGCCGGAAGAGTTCCACGGCCATGCCGACCTCGACCAGCAGGACGGCCGTGTTGACTCCGAGCTTGAGCAGCGACTGGCGGCGGATGATGGCGAAGACGACGAGCGGGCCGACCAGCCGGGCGAGCACCAGATTCGGCGGCGCGGTGAAAAACAGGCCGAGCACCAGCGGCGCTTCCGACAGCGAGATGGTGCGGGCGCCGCCGCGCATCTGCACGTGCAGCACGCTGATCTCGGCGATGCCGAACAGCGCCGCCAGCAGCACCCAGGAGACGGTCCGGCCGTCCGGGCTCGCCGAGTGCTGCGGCAGGAATCCGGCGAGGGCGACCCCCGCCGCGGCGATGAGAAACCCAGCCGTGCAAGCGCGGGACGGGTACCCGGCTACCGGCGTGCGGGGTCGCCGAGAGAGCTTCATCCCGTACTTGCGCCTAACGCGCCCGTTGCGTTCACGATCAACCGCCAGCAGCCGAGGGGTTCGTGCTTCCCGTATCGACCGAAGGTGACGGATCGGGAGTCGCCGTGACCGGATCGGTCGAGGCGGCAGGATCCGGCGTGGCCGTTGGGGCTGGCGTTAGGTCGGCCCAGAGGTCGGCTGCCCACGAAGACCCCGCCCACGACGAGCCCGCCCAGGAGGATCCGGCCCACGACGACCCCGCCCACGACGAGCCCGCCCACGACGACCCCGCCCACGACGACCCCGCCCACGACGACCCCGCCCACGACGACCCCGCCCACGACGACCCCGCCCACGACGAGCCGTTCCAGGTGCCGCCGCTCCACGTCGTCCGGCTCTCCTCGTCGGAGCCGCGACAGCGGACGAGTCGAACGGTGCGCCGAAGATGTCCTGCTCGCCGATCAGCGGTACGCCGTCGAGCGTCACGATGTGCGTCCCGCGGGCCCCGTCGAGCGAGCCGCCTCCGGTGGACTGCGGGAAGGTTTGCGTCGCGTAGCCGACGCGGGTCCCTTCCGCCCGAGCCACGTTGATGAGCCCGGCGCCTTCGTCACGCGGACCGGCGCCGCCGACGGCTTGGGCGGTGCGCATGAGCAGCGCCTTGACCCTGTCCGGGCCGAGCGCTCGGATGGACCGAGAGCAGCAGCGCCGCCGCCCCGCTCACCATGGCGGTCGCCTGCGACGTGCCGCTTCCCCGGATCAGCCGCGTGCCGACGCCCGCGGCCGCACCATAGGCCGCGGCAACCGCCGACCCGGGCGCGATCAGGCTCGCGATGTGCACGCCCGGAGCGACCACGTCGGGGTTGCGCACGCCGTTGCCGCGGTTGGAGAAGGTCGGGATCGTGAAGTCGGAAGGCCCGGTGCCCGTCCCCGGTGTCGGCAGCCCCGACGGCGATGAGGTACGGATCGATCGCGGGATCGGCCAGCCGCCCGGTCGTGCTGCCGTCGTTGCCAGCAGCAGCGACGACCACGATGCCGCTGCGCCAGGCCACCTCGGCGGCGTGCGCCAGCGGGTCGATCGTGGCCGACTGCGGCGAGTCCGTTCCGTAGCTGAGGTTGAGCACCCGGATGTTCAGGCCGCCGGGGGCGCCGTTGGGGTCGTGGGCGTGCTGCACGACCCAGTCGATGGCGGCCAGCACCTGGGAGACGTCGGTGACGCCGTTGCCGTCGCCGACCTTGACGTTGACCAGCCGCGCTCCGGGAGCGACGCCCTCGATGGCCGCCGGGCCGGCGTCCACCGCGCGCGAGCTTCCCCACACGTCGCTGGCCGCGATGATGCCGGCCATGTGCGTGCCATGGCCGTTGTTGTCGACGTAGCGCCGGCTGGGGTCCTGCGACTCGAAGGACAGGTCGGGACCGTTGATCACCTTGCCGGGGCCGGTGAGGCCCGGTACCGGCGCGATACCGGTGTCGATCAGCGCGACATCCACGCCCGCGGCCGGTGCCGTAATTCCAGGTCTGCCGGGCGCCGATCGCGTCCTCGGCCTGCGCGAGGCTCACCGTGTCGATCGCCCCTGCAGACGGGCTGGTGGCCGGAGCGGGGCTCGACCCGCTGGTCAACGACTCGGAGGCGGTGGACAGCGATGACGAGTCCGGCCTGAGCGCCGACAGCGGCGCCGAGGACGACGCCGTCGAGGTGTCCAGGGCCGGCACGTCGTCGCCCCAGCCGGCCGAACGTCCGCTCATCGTCACGTCAGCACTGACCGAGAGCACGCCGGCATCGGCGCGCACCGCGGCGACCGGCAAGCCGTCGACGACGACGGTGTCGAGGCCCGGCAGGCTGCGCTCGATGGTGCCGCCCTGCTCCGTCACCTCGGCGATGACGCGGCTCGTCTGCCCATGCTCGGTGATGACGACGAGGGCGTGGCCCGCCGCAGGAGCGGCGGTGACTGTTCCGGCCGTCGCCGCGCCGGCAGTACCGGCACTCAGCGCGACTGCGGCAACTGTGGCGACCGTGGCAACAGCGGCCGCGGTGTACCGGGGAACGGTGGTGACTTTCACGACGAACCTTTCGCGTCGCTCAGGGCACACACCGCTGATCCACCAGCGTGCGTGCGGCATTCCCCCGGACACCGACAGTATTCACACGTGCGCAAGTTGTGACAAGTCGTTGGGCGAGCGCGCTCAGCGAACTCACAGTGCAAGTCCAGCCGTGATTGCGACACTGGTCGGGTGACCGGACCCTCGATGGACAAGCCCGCCCATGCCGCACCCGCGGCCGCCACCCTCGAGCAGGTGCTCTTCGAGGTGAAGCGGGTCGTCGTCGGGCAGGACCGCATGGTCGAGCGCATGCTCGTCTGCCTGCTCGCCCGAGGCCACTGCCTGCTGGAAGGCGTACCGGGTATCGCGAAGACGCTGTCTGTCTCCACGCTCGCTCGCGCCATCGGCGGCACCTTCACCCGGCTGCAGTTCACCCCGGACCTCGTACCGAGCGACGTCGTCGGTACGCGCGTCTATCGGATGGGCAGCGAGCAATTTGATGTCGAGCTGGGTCCGGTTTTTGCGAATTTCGTGCTCGCCGACGAGATCAACCGCGCCCCGGCCAAGGTGCAGTCGGCGCTGCTGGAAGTGATGGCCGAACAGCAGGTCAGTCTGGGCGGGACGACCTACCCGGTGCCGTCACCCTTCCTGGTGCTCGCGACCCAGAACCCGATCGAATCCGAAGGCGTCTACCCGCTGCCGGAAGCACAGCGGGACCGCTTCCTGATGCGGGTGTCGGTCCCCTACCCCACGGCTTCCGACGAGCTGGAGATCGTGCGCCGGATGGGCGCCCACCCGCCGCACGCGTCGCAGGTGCTGTCGCTGGCGGAGCTCAGCGAACTGCAGGAAGCGACTCTCGAGGTGTTCGTGCACCACGCCGTCGCCGAGTACGCGGTACGGCTGGTGCTGGCGACCCGGGAGCCGGCCCGTTTCGGCATCCCCGACATCACCGGGATGCTGGCTTACGGCGCCTCGCCGCGCGGCAGCCTCGGCCTGATCGCCGCCGCACGCGGGTTGGCGGTGCTGCGCGGGCGCGATTACGTGATCCCGTCCGACGTCGCCGACGTCGCCCCCGAAGTGCTCCCCCATCGGCTCGTCATGTCCTACGAGGCCCTCGCCGACGCCATCTCCCCGGAGTCGGTCATCGAGCGCGTGCTCGCCGGCACGCCCCAACCGGTGGTCACGCCAAGCCAGTACAGCGGTCAGGTCAGCGGCCAGTTCAGCAGTACCGGGCTGCCGGCGTGACCGTGCCTCCCGCGAGCCGCCATCGCGTGCATCCCCCGCGCCGGCTGACCGGAGCCGTGGGACGGCTGCGCGCTGACCGCGCCCCCCACGAAGCCCCGGAAGATGTCGACGCCCGGCTGCGGCGGCTGGAGCTGATGATCAGCCGCCGGCTCGAGGGGCTGCTGCACGGCGACCATCTCGGCCTGCTGCCCGGCCACGGCAGTGAGCGCGCCGAAAGCCGCGAGTACCGGCTCGGTGACGACGTGCGCCGGATGGACTGGGCGGTGACGGCGCGCACCACCGTGCCCCACGTCAGCGACATGATCGCCGACCGCGAGCTGACCACCTACGCGGTCGTCGACCTGACGCCGTCGATGCACTTCGGCACCCATACCTGGGAAAAGCGCGACCTGGCGCTCGCCGCCACCACCGCGTTCGGCGTCCTGACGACCCGGCTCGGCAGCCGGTTCGGGCTCACCGTCGTGCAGGGCTCGTCTGACTCGGGCCCACGCGGGGGGATCACGGAGCTGCCGCCCCGCGGCGGTCGTGACTCGCTGCGGCACGCGCTGCGCGTGCTGGCTGCTGCGCCGCGGACCGAAGAAGGCCGCCGCTCCCCCGCCGAGCCGGGGACGCGGCCGCTGTCGGAGGCACTTGAGCAGCTGGGTCGCCGCGGGGTGCGCCGGGGCCTCGTCGTCGTGGTCTCCGACCTGCTCGGCGATCCGCAGACGTGGTCACGATCGATGCGCGCGCTGACCGGACGACACCAGGTCCTGGTCGTCGAGATCCGTGATCCCCGCGAGTTGGAGCTCCCGTCCGTCGGCGTGCTCGCGCTCACCGACCCGGAGACCGGTGCCCAGCTCGAAGTCGATACGCGCTCGCCTGGCCTGCGAGAGCGTTTCGCGCAGGCTGCCGCGGCGGAGCGGGCCGAGGTGGCCCAGGCGCTGCGCAAGGTGCGGGCGGGACACCTCGTGCTCTCGACCGATTCCAACTGGCTGCTCGACGTCGCCCGCCACGTCGCCGCCGCCCGGCGCTCGCGGGGGGTCGCCCGATGACCTACCTCGCCGCTTCCCGGTTCTGGCTGCTGCTGCTGGTCGTCGCCTTGCTGGCGGCCTACGTCTTCGTGAGCCTGCGGCGCCGGCGCTACACCGCCCGCTTCACGCAGCTGCCCTTGCTGGCGTCGGTCGCCCCCCGGCGTCCCACCTGGTATCGCCGGCACGTCCCGGCCGCGCTGCTGCTGTTGTCGATGGTCGGCCTGGTGTTCAGCCTGGCGCGGCCCGCCGAGGACCGGAAGGTGCCCAAAGAACGGGCGACGATCATCCTGGCTATCGATGTCTCCGAATCCATGGCAGCCACCGACGTGAGCCCGAGCCGTCTCGCCTCGGCGAAGGTCGGCGCGCTGGCGTTCGTCAAGCAACTGCCCTCCAAGCTGCAGCTCGGGCTGGTGTCGTTCTCCGGCACCGCCGCGGTGCTGGTGAACCCGACGACCGACCGTTCGCAGGTACAGAACGCGATCAACAACCTGCAGCTCGGCCCGGCGACCGCGATCGGCGACGGCATCGAGGCGTCCCTGGCGGCCATCACCGCCAGCGCGAAGACGCAGTCCGGCGCGCAGGGACCGCCTCCCGCCCGGATCGTGCTGCTTTCCGACGGTGAGACGACGAAGGGCACCCCGAACGAGACGGCCGCCGCTGCAGCCCTGAAGGCCAACGTCCCGGTGAGCACGATCGCCTACGGCACCGAGGCCGGGACGCTCCTGATCCAGGGCCAGGAGGTCCCGGTGCCGGTCAACACCCAGGCGCTGCAGGCCATCGCCTCCGAAACGCACGGCGCGTACTACCGGGCGACCACCGGCGACGAGCTCAAGCGGGTTTACCAGGGCCTCGGCAGCTCGATCGGCTACAACGTCACCCACCAGGAGGTGGGCCGCTGGTTCACCGGCATCGCCTTGCTGCTGGCTCTCGTCGGCGGCGGGCTCTCGGTCGTTTGGTCCTCGCGCCTTCCGTGAGCCGTCCTGGGGCTACGGCCGGGCCGGCGCCCGCGCTGCAATCCGCTTACGACACCTGCCGCCGGCTGCATGCGGCGCACGGGCGCACCTATTACCTGGCGACCCGGATGCTGCCCGCGTGGAAGCGTCCTTATGTCCACGCGCTGTACGGCTTTGCCCGCTTCGCGGACGAGCTCGTCGACGGTCCGCAGGCGTGCTCCGCTGCCGGGGCGCAGCAGGCTGACGCGGCGCTGCGCGAGCTCGAACGGGAGCTGGTGACGTCGCTGACCCGACCCGACGCACCCGCCGGGCCCGGGACCCAGGGCGAGGTGCTGCGCGCGGTCGCCGACACGGCCGCGCGGTGGGAGCTGCCCACCGAGCACTTCACGACCTTTCTCGGCGCGATGCGGATGGACCTGACCGTGCACGAGTACGAGACATGGGACGACCTGCTCACCTATGTGGAGGGGTCGGCTGCCGTCATCGGGCTGCAGATGCTGCCCATCCTGGAGCCGCGCTCGCGCACCGCCGCCGCCTACGCCCGCGACCTCGGCGTGGCGTTCCAGCTCGCCAACTTCCTGCGCGATATCGGCGAAGACCTGCGCCGCGGCCGGATCTACCTGCCGCAGGAATCCCTGCGCCTTTTCGGGGTCACCCGCGAGGACCTGCTGACCGGCGTGGTCGACGGCCGCGTGCGCCGCCTGCTCGCCCACGAGATTGCGCGCTGCCGAGAAATCTTCCGATCGGCAGAGCCGGGGATCCGCCTGCTGCATCCGACCTCGCGCGACTGCATCCGCACCGCCTACGTGCTCTACGGCGGCATCCTGGATGCCATCGAAGCCGCCGACTATCAGGTGCTCGACCGCCGCGTCTCGGTCGCGCTCTCCCGCCGGCTCGCCGTTGCGGTCCCGGCGTTCTGGCGCGCGGCCCGCGCCCGATAACCGCGGGAGGGCATTCGCCTCCCCCGCTGTCCCCAGAAAGCCCACCAGCCGAGCGTCTGCAGCACCAGCGAGAAGCCGAAGGCGAGGTCCTCGACCGGGGCGCCGGCGATGCGCAGCCCGAGAATGGCGCCGGAGTCGTACCGCACGACATTCCGGTAGGTCAGCACCCCGTTACTGATCAGCTGGAACACGATGATGATCAGGTACGCCACCCAGAAGGCGCGCCTGCACACCAGCCTGGTCCGCAGCACCAGCAGATCGAGGGCGAGCGCGAAGGCGACCCCCGCCAGCGCGAGCCAGGTGTAGCTCACCGGGCCGGCGACCGCTCGCCGCGATCGCTGTCGGGCGGGGTGTGCTCGGCCGGCTCGTCCCAGAGCGTCCATCCCGTCACCTTGCGGACCGCCTCGATGGTGAGCACGGCACACACCGGAATCACCAGGAAGAACAGCAGCTCCTCCAACGGCAGCCGCCCCGGCAGCAGGACGTCTGACGTCTGAGCCCTGTCGTAGGACCAGTGATGGCGGGCGATCGCGAAGCAATCCCAGGCGATGAAGACGACCAGCACCGGGAGCACGGTCAGCAGCAGCCGTCTCCACTGCGCGCGGACCCGCAGCCCGAACGCGAACTCCAGCGGCAGCGCCGCGAGCACGCAGCCGCCCAGCACGAAGAGGTAGGTCAGGTGACGCATGATCCGGCCGCCTCGCGCAGCCGGCGGGCCATCTCCCCCGAGACGGCTGCCGGATCGGAGGCGCCGGTGATGGCCCGGACCACGACCACGCGCCGGGCCCCGGTGGCGAGCACGTCGTCGAGGGTCTGCGGCGCCACCCCGCCGGTGACGAACCACGGACGCACGCCGGACAGGAAGGGCGGAGCGAGGGCAGCTGCGCGCTTCAGCAAGCCGAGCCCGACTCCGGGGCGCCCGGCCTTGGTGGGCGTTTCCCACACCGGGCCGACGCAGAAGTAGTCGATGTCGGGATCGGTGACGGCGGCAGCCAGCTGGTTTTCGTCGTGCGTCGACAGGCCGATCAGCACCTCGGGGCCGACGATCCGGCGGGCCAGCGCCGGCGGGAGGTCGTCCTGCCCGAGATGCAGGATGTCGACAGGTGCGAAGGCGGCGACGTCGGCGCGGTCGTTGGCGCTCACCAGCGCCGGGAGCTCGCCGGAGGCACTGGCGGTCGCGACCGCGCACTCGCGCAGCCGGCGAAGCAGCGCAAGCTCCTCGCGCCACTCGAGGCCCTTGCGTCTGAGCTGCACGATGTTCACCCCGGCTGGGGCAAGCGGATCCGGCGTGCACAGATACAGCAGGGCGGACCGGAGCTTCGCTAGCCGCGCCTCACGCATGTCCAGACTCTAGAAGCCCGCAGGCGAGAGCGCCGGGTCAGAACGCGAGCGCTTGTGCCCGGCGGTGCACTTCACGTCCCCGGTTGCCGGTCAGCGCATCGACCGGAGTGCCCGGCAGGGTCGGGTCTTCGGTGAACAACCAGCGCATCGCCTCGCCGTCTTCGTACCCGGCGTCGAACAGGAGCGTCAACAATCCCGGCAGGCCCTTGAGCACGTGACCGCCTTCGATGAAGACGTCGGGCACGCACAGCACGCCGTCGCGACGCTCGGCGAGCAGCTTGCGGTCACGGATCAGCTGGCGAACCCGGGTGACGGGGAGCTGGAGACGCTCAGCAACATCGGGGAGAGGCAGCCATTCCACGGTGGATAAGTCAACCATCCGGCGTTACCTCGGTCGAAGGCCCGCCTCAGCCCTCGCTGCGCTCCGCCGGGAGGCGAGCTACCTCCGGTGCACCTGCGCACTGACGTCATTGACGACGTCGATGACCGGCTTGCCCGTCACCGCTCGGCCCAGGTTGGCGACGACCCCCTGGATCAGACGGCCGGTGGATTGCCGGGTGACGCCGGCCAGATGCGGCGAAAGCAGGAGGCGCTCGGACGGCGCCGATCGCAGCGGGCTGTCGGCGGGCAGCGGCTCATGCTCGTAGACGTCGAAGGCGGCGCCGCCGAGGGTCCCGGCCGCCAGCATGTCGACGACGGCCTGCTCGTCGACGATGCCGCCGCGGCTGACGCTGATCACCAGCGCACCGGCCGGAAGCAGCGCCAGCGTCTCCCGGCCGAGCAGGCCGCGGGTTTCGGGCCCGAACGCGATCGCGTTGATCAGGACCTCGCTGCGCCGCACCAGCTCCTGCGGATCGGCGAGGTACGTCGCCCCGAACTCCTGCTCGGGCGCTCGCCGGCGGCGGGACCAGTACGCGATGGGGCACCCCAGACCGGCGAACGCCCGGGCACAACCCTGGCCGATGGGACCGAAGCCGACGATCCCTACCGGCCGGCCGCCGATCTCGACCGCGCCCCGATCGGCGGCCTCCACCTGGGGCCACTGGCCGGCCCGCAGCGCCGCCTCGCCCCAGGGCAGCAAACGGCTGACCGAAAGGGCCGCCCCGAGCGCCCATTCGGTGACGGAGGCGGCGTTGAACCCGGCGACGTTCGCCATCGGGATCCGGGCCGTGGCCAGGAACTCGGCGGTGTGAGGTGGCACACCGACGCTCGGCTGCTGGACGAACGCGAGCCGCGGCAGCTCCGGCACGTCGTCCGGACGCAGGCCCACCGTCCCGGGCCGCCAGTCGGCCAGGATCAGCTCGACGCGCGCCCGCTCATCAGGCCCCAGCTCAGCGACCGAATCAGCGCGCATGACGGCGATGGGCAGGTCGGCAAACAACGCCTGTAGCACGTCGACGGGCAGGGGCGCGAGCGAAAGCAGGGTCCACGGAACGCCCGGGGCGCCCGCTGAGACCTCATCTGACACGCCGTCGCCCCTCGAACCTTGCGTCATCCCAGCCAGACTGCCACTCCTGCCTAAACTTCCTGGCGTGAGGACCGCCGTGAATTCCGCCGTCGACCCCCTTTTGGGTCGGCTGCTCGACGGTCGCTACGAGATCTCCGGCCGGCTCGCGCAGGGCGGGATGGCCGTCGTCTACACGGCTTTCGACACGCGGCTCGACCGTTCCGTCGCCGTGAAGATCATGCATCCGGCGCTGGCCGCCGACGAGGAGTTCGTCGGCCGCTTCCGGCGCGAGGCCAAGGCCGCCGCCCGGCTGTCGAACCCGCACGTGGTCGCCGTGACCGATCAGGGTCAGGACGGCGACGTGATCTTCCTGGTCATGGAGCTGGTCGAGGGCCACACCCTGCGCGAGGTGCTGCGCGAATCCGGTCGGCTCGACGAGGTCTCGGCGCTTCAATTCATGATCCCGGTGCTGGAGGCGCTGGCGGCCGCACACGGCGCCGGGCTGGTGCACCGCGACGTGAAGCCGGAGAACGTGCTTGTCGCGCGCGACGGCACGGTGAAGGTCGGCGACTTCGGGCTGGCCCGGGCGGTTGACGCGTCGCCGCTGACCGCGACCACGGGCCTGCTGCTCGGCACCGTCGCCTACCTCGCGCCCGAGCAGGTGGCGCGCGGGGTGGCCGACGCGCGTGCTGATGTCTACGCCTGCGGCGTCATGCTCTTCGAGTTGCTCACCGGCAGCCCGCCGTTCCAGGGCACGAACGCCCTGCAGGTCGCCTACCAGCACCTCAACGAGGACGTCCCGGCGCCCTCGACGCAGGTGCCGGGCATCTCTCCAGCGGTCGACCGGCTGGTCGGCGCCGCCACCGCGCGCGACCCGGGTGACCGGCCGCACGACGCCACAGCCATGCTGTTTCGCACCCGTGCCGTCCTGGACCGCATCGCGCCCGGCGCTGCCGACGCGACCGAGACCGGACAGCGCCACGACACCGCACCACTCGACCTCGACCTCGCGGAAGCGGCGGCGCTGGACCTCGCGCGCAACGGCAAGCGGGCGTCGAGCCGGCTGCCGGACGCTCCGGTAGCGCCCCGCGATGTCCCTGACGCCGAGAACGGCCCAGCGACCGACAGCGACCTCGACGGCTGGCTGCGAGCAGCCCCGGCCGACACCGGATCCGTCAAGCTGAGCGACGACGACGAGCCGGAGCTCTCCACGGGAGGCAAGCCACCGCGGCGCGGGCTGCTCCGGCGGCGGGCAAAGCGCGACGACCAGCCGCGCCGGCGATGGCTACGTCCCGGTCGGGTCATCCTCCTGCTGCTGCTGGTGGCGTCGCTCGCCGCCGGGCTCATCGGCTGGCAGCTCGCGGGACGGCACTCGGCGGTTCCCTCGGTGGTCGGCAAAACCCCCGACGCCGCGCAGACCGCGCTGCGCAAGGCGCACCTGACCCCGCAGATCGCGACCGTGTCGGTCTACAGCGAGACGGTGAAGAAGGGCGACGTCGCCGTCGTTTCGCCGCCGTCCGGGCGCCGGCTCTCGCGCGGCGCCGTCGTGACGCTGACGCTGTCGCTCGGTCCGGAGCGTTACACGGTGCCGACGGTCCTGCGGCTTTCCCTGGCCGACGCCGTTTCGGCACTCCGGGTCGCCCACCTGCATCCCGACACCCCGACCGGCGCCTACAACGACACCATTGCGAACGGCAACGTCATCTCGATCAACCCGGCCCCCGGCACGTCGGTCAAGCCGCAGACACCCGTCGCGATCGTGGTCAGCAAGGGCCCGGCGCCGGTCACCGTGCCGAAGCTTTCCGGGCTCACCGGCGACCAGGCCAAGGCGCAGCTGGTGAAACTGGGCCTGAAGGTCACCGTCACCAACGACTTCAACGACACCGTCGCGATCGGGCAGGTCATCGGCATCACACCGGCGAAGAACCTGCACCGCACCCAGACGGTGAGCCTGTCCGTCAGCAAGGGGCCGGCGATGGTGACCATCCCGCCGGGCCTCGACAACGACCGCCCGGGTTACGCCAAGCAGGTCCTCGAGTCGCTGGGTCTGGTCGTCAAAACGCACAGCTACTTCCCCGGGCTCGACAGCTCCATCCTGGCGATCCGACCGAGCCCCGGCTCGTACGTGCGGGTCGGCTCGGAAGTCTCGATCTACCTGTACTGATCCGTGCCCGCCCGAAAACCCAGCCCGGTGGGGGCCCATGTGCCTTCGGCCGCTGGCCTGGCCCGCGGGGCGCTGCCCTATGCCCAACGCATCGGGGCACAGGCTGTGCAGATCTTCCTCGGCAACCCCCGGGGCTGGGCGTCCACCACCGCTGATCCGGCGCAGGACGAGGTTTTCGCCGCCGCCTGCGCCTCGGCGCGGATCCGCGTCTTCGTGCACGCGCCGTACCTGATCAACCTCGGCTCCCCGACTCCCGCGACGCTGGAACGCTCGATCGAGGCGCTTCGCCGCGGGTTGCAGCGTTCGGCCGCCGTCGGCGCTGCCGGGCTGGTCGTCCACGCCGGTTCGGCGGTGGAATCCGGCGGCCGGGATGCGGCCCTGGAGCGGGTACGCGAGTCGCTGCTGCCGCTGCTGGTCGAACTCGATGAGCATCCCGCGCCCACGCGCCTGCTGGTCGAGCCGACGCCGGGAGGGTCTGGCGCCGTCGCACTGGCAGCACGCATCGAGGACCTCGGCCCGTATTTCGAGGCGCTCGAGCACCACCCCCGGCTCGGGGTCTGCCTCGACACCTGCCACGCGTATGCCGCCGGACACGACCTCGCGGCGCCGGGCGGCTCGCGGCGGGCGCTCAACCTGCTGGTCAAAACCGTAGGCCGGGGCCGGCTCGGGCTCATCCACGCCAACGACTCGCGCGACCCCCTCGGCTCCAAGCGCGACCGGCACGCCCCGATCGGCGTCGGAACGATCGGCATCGAGCCGTTCGCCGAACTCTTCGTCCATCCCGCGACCCGGGGCGTCGCCGTCGTCGTCGAGACCCCGGGCGGCGAGGACCAGCACGCGCGCGACGTCAGCACGCTCAAGCGGCTCCGCGACACCGCCCGCTGACCCGCCCCGCGCAGGAGCCGCAGGAGGAACCGACGGGGGAGTTTGGCCGCAAAGTCGGCCGGGAACTCCCTGCGATTGGATTATCCTTTCTTAACCTGCTGGTGAGGGCGCTGGCGCGTCCGGTATGACCCGATCGGGCCATGTTCGCGCCGTTCCTTATCCGGCAGCATGAGCGGTAGGGCTTCGCGTTCGCGCGAAGTGACGGGATGACGCGGTGTCGCGCCGCGCGTGGAGGTGTCGTGGTCGCGGGCCTGGTCGGGCGTAAGGCTGACGCCTTTGCCGCGCTGCTCGACGGCACCAGCAAGACCGGCACTACCGACCCGGCGCTCGCCCATCTCGCCAAGCTCACCCAGCGGCTGTCCTCGGTCCCCCAGCCCTCGCCGGCGTTCAAAGCAGCGTTGCGCCAGCAGCTGGTGCACGCCGCGACGACCACTGCGGCCGCTTCCCCGACCGTCGGCGGCGCCCTGCACGTTCCGCACCCGCGCGTTTCCCCCGCTCATGGCACCGGCGCGGGCGGCGCGGCCGGTTCCGGAGCGAGCGGCACCTCGAGCGCGATCATGGGGCTCGGCAAGTCGGCGCCGATCTGGATCAAGATCTTCTCTGGCATTGCCGCCGCGACGGTTGCCGGCACCGGGGTCGGCGTCGGGGCACATCGCGCGCTCCCGGGCGACCCGTTCTACGGCATCAAGAAGCAGGTCGAGGCCGTCCAGCTGGATCTTGCCAGCGGTGCACGCGACAAGGCGAAGGCCCGGCTCGGCTTTGCCCACGCTCGCGTCAACGAGCTCAAGGAGCTGATCAAGCGCGACCACGTCACGCCGACCTCGAAGCTCTCGTCCGCCACTGAGGCTCACATCCGCGGGCTGCTGCAGGCGTGGGCCGAAGACGCCGGTGTCGCCACCACCTCGCTGATCCAGCAAATCCGCGGACTCGGCAGCGCGGCGTCCACCGCGAAGCTCTCGGCTGAGCTGCGGCAGCTGCTCGCGAGCTTCACCACCGACCAGTTCGGCCAGCTCGGCGGCCTGCTGGCCAGCGTGCCGACGGGTCCGCTGCAGTCGCTGACCGTGAGCGCGCTCGGATACCTGCAGCGCGTCGACGGTGTGCTCGGGGGGAACCCGGGCACCCTGATCCAGCAGCTGCCGATCCCGCTGACCTCGATTCCCAACCTGCAGGCCGTCCTCCCGCAGCTGAACCTGCCGCAAGGGACCGCCGGGGCGCTGTCCTCTCTCGGCTCGGTGCTTTCGGGGGGCACGGGCGGGATCACCATCCCCAACCCGTTGCCGAGCGGGATCGCGTCGCCGAACGCGATTCCGAAGGCGCTGTCCAGCCTGCACATCCCGACCGCGATCCCGACCATCGCCGTGCCCAAGACGGGCTCGGGCGGGGTCGCCCTTCCTACCCCTTCCACAGGCGGCATCCTGCCGACCGACACCGGGCTCACCGGCGTGCTGAAGGACCCGCTCGGCACCGTGGGCTCGGTGCTCGGCGGCTCCGGCTCCGGAGTCACGGGATCGGGCAGCAGCACCGGGTCCGGCAGCTCCGGCGGCGGCTTGGGGAGCGCGGTCACCGGCGTCACCGGCGGCCTCGGCGGCCTCGGCGGCCTCGGCGGCACCGTGAGCAGCGTCGGGGGTGCGGTGAGCAGCGCCGGGGGCACCGGCAGCCTCGGCGGCCTCGGCGGCCTCGGCGGCACGGTGAGCAGCGTCGGCGGAGCCGTCAGCAGCACCGGCGCCACCGTCGGCGGCGTCACCGGATCCGTGGGCCAGACCGTCACCGGGGCCACCAGCAGCGCCGGCGCCACCGCAGGCGGAGCGACGAGCAGCGTGACGGGAACCGGCGGCAGCGTCGTGGGAACGGTGACCGGCGGTTTGAGCAGCGGCTCCGGCCCCTCGCTCCCACTGCCGACCGCGCTCCCGACCCTGCCGCCGCTGCCGAAGGTGCTCGGCCTCGGCGGCTAGCAGCCCGGCCTAGCCGACAGGCGCTGCCCGGGCGGGATCCGGGAGCACCGCGACGTACGGCATGAACGTCGGTGCCGCCAGTACGGCAAGGATCGAGTCGGCGACCTCAGGGCATTCCATCGTGCCCGGCCCGTTGTCGAGCAGGTAGCCGGCCGGGCCCCACTCCGCGGAGAGCTCGCCCAGCAAGGTGCGGTCCCAGCTGTCGGTGACTCCCGTACCGAGCGTCATCCCGACGGCGACCGTCGCAAAGGCGACGTCGCGGTACTCCGACCGCCACGCTCGTGCCAGCTCTTCCAGGGCAGCTTTGCTGGAGGCATAGGCCCCCATGCCCGGCAGCGGCCGGCCGACGGACGTCGCCGAGATGTAGAGCACCCGGCCGCGGACCGCACGTAGCTGCGGAAGTGCCGCCCGGGTGACCAAGGAGGCTCCGACGACGTTGGTGGCGAGCAGGTGCATCCAGGTGGCCGCGTCGACATCTGCGATCCGCACCAGCGGGTCGATCGCGGTCGAGTAGACGACGGAGTCCAGACCGCCGAAGGCCTGCACCGTGGCTGCGACGGCGGCGGCGATCTCGCTTTCGACGGTGACGTCGCAGCGCACTGCGAGCGCCCCACCTCCGGCCTCGGTGGCCGCGTCGTCCAGCAGTTCACGCCGCCGACCGGCGAAGGCCACCCGGGCGCCGGACCGCGCCGCCCGAATCCCGATCTCGCGGCCGATGCCCGAGGACGCGCCGACGACGAGGGTGCGGTGCCCCGACAGGGCGTGGACAGCGGGTGGGTTCGGACTAGCCAGCATGGTTCGTCACGCTAGCGATCAGATCAGGTTGCGAAGCTCAAGGAGGTGAGTCCAGGCGTGTTGCCGGCGGCGAGCATCCCGAGGAATGCGGGGATGCCGTAGCCCTTCAGCGTGATGTTCAGCTCCTGGATCGCGGCCACGCGCACCTGGTTGGACACGGTGTCATCACCGACCAGCGGCCAGATGTGGTACGGCCCGGCCACCGTCAAGTAGTCCCGCGAGCCCGTGACGTGGCTGAACAGCCACTGGCTGTTCGTTTGATTGTTGTACGGATCCTGGGTCGCCTGCTCGACCATCATCGGGACCACCTTGCGCTTGTTCCAGGCCAGTCCCAGGGGGCCGGCCCCTGCCATGACGACCGCGGCCTTGATACGCGGGTCGTTGTAGCTGGTCGACATGGTCATGCCGGCCACCGTCATAGCGCCGTCGCTGTGGCCGATGACAGCGATCTGAGTCTGGCTCATGGCCGCGCCGAGGAAGTTCCCGGGCTGGCGAGCGTAGGTGATCATCTGCGTGATCACGGCGGACATGTCGTACATCTGGTTCAGGATCTCGGTGTTGCTGCGCGACGCCGGTGCCGCGCCCGCGATCGAGGCCTCGATCGGGAAGACCGGCGCGGCGACGATGAAGCCCTGGGCGGCTATCGCATGAAGGAACGGCTGATAGGTGTCCGGATTCGCGTCGAAGCCCGGCGCGAAGACGACGAGCGGGAAGTGCCCGCCGCGCGCCGTCGCCCAGAACTGGTCGGTGCTCGAGATCCTGCCGATCGCCGGGTACCAGATCTCGATCGGCAGCGTGCGCACCGACGACGCCGCCGCCGGGTAGCGGGCGGGCGCACCCCGCTCGGTGTCGACGGTGTAGCCACCGGTCTTTCCGACCGGGAAGACGTCCTTGAGCATCTGAACCGCGCTGCCGGCCGTGGCAAACGGGTGCAGTTTCCCGGCGCGCGCGGTCCGCTCGGCAGAAAGGATCTTGGAGATGTCGCGACTCGCCGCTGGTGCCGTTGTGGCCGAGGTCGGCTGGGTGGGTGTCGTGGCGGCGGTAGCACTGACAGGCAGAACGGTTGCAGCAGCCGCCAGTGCTAGGGGCAAAAGCATCATTCGGCGCATGTGATCCGATCGGCTGGGCCCACCAGCCGATGAAGGGTCCGGGCGAGGCTGTTAGTTGTGTGGGAGTCTGCTGAGAATTCCAGCTGCTCGCCGGGCCGCGGCTGGGTCAACGGCAAGCGAGGTGACCAGACGCACGCGGTCTGGAGCCACCGCGGAGGCTAAGACACCCTGGGCGCGCGCCGCCGCCACATAACCCGGCGCGTCGCGGACAAATATCAGCACAATGTTCGTATCCACCGTGGCCGGGTCGACCCCGCAGGCCTCGGCGAGCAGCTTGGCGTGGGCGTGATCGTCCGCCAGCCGCTCGACGTGGTGGTCGAGCGCGTAGCTGCCGGCCGCGGCCAGGATCCCGGCCTGGCGCATGCCGCCGCCGAGCCGGCGCCGGATGACGCGGGCGTGCGCCGCGCGCAAGGTGGAGGTGACGACGAGCGAGCCGACCGGCGCGCCCAGCCCCTTGGACAAGCACACCGAGAGCGTGTCGAACAGCGCGCCGTACTCCGCCAGCCCGATGCCCGTGGCGATCGCGGCGTTCCAGATCCGGGCGCCATCGCAATGCAGCGCCGCCACCGGCTGGGTGCGCCGGCGCAGCTCGGCCAGCTCGTCGAAGGGATGGACCAGTCCCCCGCCGCGGTTGTGCGTCTGCTCGACCGCGACAGCGCTGGTGGGAAGCGGACCCCAGCCTGGAACGCGCAGCTGTGCCAGGTAGGCGCCGACGTCCAGCACCGGTCCCGCCACGGTGCGCGTCTGGATCGCGCCGTGCTGTGCGGCGCCGCCGCCTTCATAGGTGACGATGTGCGCGTCGGCGTCGCACAGCAACTCCCCCGCCGGCGGCACCAGCAGGCGCAGGCAGATCTGGTTTCCCATCGTTCCGGACGGGACGAAGACGGCGGCCTCGTGGCCGAACATGTCGGCGACCCGCTCCTCGAGCGCGATGACGCTCGGGTCCTCGCCGTAGACGTCGTCACCGACCTCGGCCTCGGCCATCGCCCGGCGCATCCCCGGAGTCGGCGCGGTGACCGTATCGCTGCGAAGGTCGATCAGGTCAGCGGCGCAAGCCATCGCGTCAGCCCTGCTGGAGCATCTCCGCCACGAGGAAGGCCAGCTCCAGAGCCTGGGAGGTGTTGAGCCGCGGATCGCAGGCCGTCTCGTAGCGACCGGAAAGGTCGGCCTCGCTGATCGCTTCCGCACCACCGAGGCATTCGGTGACGTTCTCGCCGGTCAACTCGATGTGCAGGCCTCCCGGCCAGACGCCGAGCCCGCGGCAGACGTCGAAGAACCCCTGCACCTCGGCCATCACGTCGTCGAACCGGCGCGTCTTGACGCCGCCGGCGGTGACGGTGTTGCCGTGCATCGGGTCGCACGCCCACACGACCACGTGGCCGGTGGCGCGCACCTTCTCGATCAGGGCCGGCAGCGCATCGTTGACCTTCGCCGCGCCCATGCGGGCGATCAGCGTGACCCGGCCCGGCTCACCGCGCGGGTCGAGGCGCTCGACGAGCGCGGCCGCGTCTTCCGGCGAGGCCGAGGGTCCGAGCTTGACCCCGATGGGGTTGCCAACGGCGGCGGCGAACGCCACATGCGCACCTTCGAGGTCGCGGGTGCGCTCCCCGATCCAGATGGTGTGGGCTGACAGGTCGTAGGCCAGGCCGGTGGCGTCCTCGGTGCGGGTCAAGGCGCGCTCGTACTCGAGCAGCAGCGCCTCATGGCTCGTGTAGAGCTCGACCTGCTGGCCGGTCGGGCCGAGCTCGACGCCGATGGCCCGCATGAAGGACAGCGCCCGGTCGATCTCCCGGCCGAGCGCGTCGTAGCGAGCACCCGCCGACGAGGCGGCGACAAAGTCACGGTTCCAGGCGTGCACCTGGTGCAGGTCGGCGAAGCCGCCGGTGGCGAAGGCGCGCAGCAGGTTCAGCGTCGAGGCACTCGAGTGGTAGGCGCGCACCATCCGCTCCGGGTCGGGCAGGCGCTCCTCGATGGTCGGCGCGAGCCCGTTGACGGCGTCACCGCGGTAGCTCGGCAGGCCGGTGCCCGGCTCGATGTCGGCCGAGCGGGGCTTGGCGTACTGCCCGGCCATCCGGGCGACCTTCACCACCGGCAGCGACGCGCCGTAGGTGAGCACGACGGCCATCTGCAGCAGGGTCTTGACCTTGTCGCGGATGCCGTTGGCCGTCGCTGCGGCGAAGGTCTCGGCGCAGTCGCCGCCCTGCAGCAGGAACGCCTGCCCGGCCGCCACGGAGGCCAGCCGCTCCCGCAGCGTGCGGATTTCCGGGGCCGTGACCAGCGGCGGAACCGCCTTCAGCTCGTCGACAGCCGCGGCCAGGCGCGCCGGATCCGGCCAGCTCGGCTGCTGCGCAGCGGCACGCTGACGCCAGGCGTCCAGCTCGGAGGTGTCCACGGTCATCAAGAGTACGGTCGGCACCTTGATCGCGCTGTGAAGTTTCAGGCCCCTGGGCCGGGCCGGCCCTGGCGGCCTGCCTCATGACTGCGCGCTCAGCCGAAGAAGACCTCAGCCTCGGCATACAGCTCCGGCGTGACCAGCTTGAGCTCGCGGGTCGCCTCACCGATCGGCACCCGGACGATCTTGGTGCCCTGCAGCGACATCATGGTGCCGAACCAGCCTTCGGTGACGGCGTCGACCGCGTGCAGGCCGAAGCGGGTAGCCAGCCAGCGGTCATAGGCGGTGGGGGTGCCGCCGCGCTGGATGTGGCCGAGCACGGTGGCCCGCGCCTCGTGCCCGGTGCGCTCTTCGAGCTCGCGCTCCAGCAGCTGCCCGATGCCGCCGAGCCGCTCGTGGCCGAAGGCGTCCCGGCCCCTGCTCTTGACGGTCAGCGTGCCCTCCTTCGGCATCGCCCCCTCCGAGACGACGACGATCGGCGCGTAGCGATGCGTGGCGAACCGGTGCTTGACGTAGTCCGCGACCTCGTCCATGTCGAACGGACGCTCGGGGATCAGGATCACGTTGGCACCGCCGGCGATCCCGCTGTGCAGCGCGATCCACCCCGCGTGGCGGCCCATGACCTCGCAGATCAGCGTGCGGTGGTGGCTCTCGGCTGTGGTGTGCAGCCGGTCGATGGCTTCGGTCGCGATGCTGACCGCCGTGTCGAAGCCGAAGGTGTAATCGGTGGCCCCGAGGTCGTTGTCGATCGTCTTCGGCACGCCGACCACGCGCACGACACCGTCGTTCTGCAGCTTGTTGGCCACCCCGAGGGTGTCCTCGCCGCCGATGGCGATCAGCGCGTCGATCTCCAGCGCTTCAACGGTCGCCCGGATCCGGTCCAGACCGCCTTCCACTTTGTACGGGTTTGTCCGGCTAGAGCCGAGGACGGTACCGCCGCGCGGCAGCAGCCCGCGTACCGCTTCGATGTCGAGCGGGACGATGTCGGCCTCCATAGGACCGCGCCATCCGTCCCGGAAGCCGACGAAATCGTGTCCGTGCACCTGAATGCCCTTGCGGACGATGGCCCGGATCACCGCATTCAGCCCCGGGCAGTCGCCGCCACCGGTCAGCACGCCGATTCGCATATGCGCAGGTTAGCGCGACCCGCTCACCGCCGCCGCCGAGACTTTGTGACCGTCTCGCACGACTTTGTGCTGTTGTTGACCTGCCTCACGTCAAGGCGGGAGCCGAACGCGCCGACGCAAGCCAAGTGCGACGCATGCAGGAGACCCCTTCGGCGACCCCTGCCATCCGCCGCCTCCGCCGCTGGGTCGTGGCAGGCACCCTCGCTGCCGGGCTGGCCGTCTGCCAGCCGGCGGCGGCCGACACCGGCGTCGTTGCCGCTGCCAACACCTCGGCGCCGACCACGCTCGGGGGATCTGCCGCCGGGGTCCAGAACGCGACCGACCAGCTGGCGGCCGCTCAGCGGGAGCTCGAGACCGCCACCGTCAAAGCGCAGCAGCTGGCATACGCGGTCGTCGCGCTGCACGACCAGCTTGCCGCTGCCCAGACCGAGGTCACTGCCGCCCGCGCCGACGCCCGCACCTCGATCCGGTCGGCGCTGGACCAGGCCGACGTGGACCCGACGACGACGCTCTTCGCTGCTCTCAACGGCAACGATCCCGGACTGGCGGTGCACGTGCGCGACCGGCAGCTGGGTGACGTCGCGGCCCGGACCAAGAAGCTCACCGGCGCCGTCTCGAAGCTGAACGACCTCAGCCGCGAGCTGACCACGCGGCTCGCCGCCGCCAACGTCGCCGCAGCCACGGCCCTCGGGGCCGCCGACAAGGCGCACACCGTGCTCGCCGCGGCGCAGCAGGCCGACCAGGCGCTGCGGGAGAGGGTGGCACTGCAGGCGCAGCAAGCCGAGCTGAACCGGCTGACCGCCGAGCTTGCCCGGAGCCTGGCCGCCGTGTCAGCGAGCACCGGCGCCGCTGCCGGATACGCGCCGATCACCGCGACCAACCTGCCGGAATCCCTGCGCGCGCTCTACATGCGCGGGGCCGCCGCCGAGTGCCCGGGCCTGCCGTGGAACGTGCTCGCCGGCATCGGGCAGGTCGAGACCGACCACGGGCAGAACAAGAACGTCTCGAGTGCCGGCGCGATGGGCCCGATGCAGTTCATGCCGGCCACCTGGGCCGTGTACGGGATCGACGGCGACGGCGACGGGGTGGCCGACATCCTCGACCAGGCCGATGCGATCTACTCGGCAGCGCACTACCTGTGCGCCGACGGCGGTGGCAAGAGCGCCACGCTCTACCAGGCCATCTTCGCGTACAACCACTCGGACTACTACGTGAACACCGTGCTGGCCGTCGCGGCCCAGTACCACTGAGCGGGTGCGTCAACCCGCCTTCGGCACCTGCGGGAACCGTGCCGCGTACGCCGGGTGCAACGGGGCGCACACGCGCCAGCGCACCAGGTTGAACCGGGCGTCGGCCAGCGCGTCATGGCTGTCGGCGGGATCGGGCGGCAGCGCCGGGCTCCCCGCCTCCTCCCACAGCTGACGCAGATCCCGGGTGAAGCGCGGCAGTGCCCGGGGCAACTTCGGCATCGTCCCCCACAGCTGGCAGAGCGCCACATGGTCGTAAGCGCCGAACCACGCCCACAGCTGCGGGCGGGCGCCGTCAGCGGTGAGGAATTCCAGCACGCGCTCGCGGATGGTGAGCTTGGGCTGCCAAAGGCTCGACGACGGCGGCGGCAGCTTGTCGAGCACGTTCCGCCGCACCCAGGGCCCGGCGCGTTCGGGATCGAAATCCGTCGAGACCAGATACAGCTCCCGCTCACCGGTCTCGTCGACCATCGCAATGGAGATCAGCTCGATCGTCAGCCCGTCCTCGATGAACTCACAGTCGTAGAAGAAGCGCACCGGAGGCATGGGGTTATCTTCGCCGGTCCTTTCATGATCACCTGGCCCACCCGGAACGGAGGTGCCAGCCGCAAGGGAAAATCTCATCGTTACCAACCCGACCCCAAACGATGCCAAACTCTGTAGGTGCGATGACCGCCTGCCCGGCCTGCACCACGCCCGCTGCCCCGAGCGCCCGGTTCTGCGGCGCTTGCGGCACCGCGCTGCCGTCGAGCTGCCCGAGCTGCGGGGCCGAGACGGCCACCGGGCAAGCGTTCTGCACCGATTGCGGCATCCCTCTGTCGGCCACCGCGTCGCCCGCCCGCCGGCGCCCCGACGAGCGCCGCCGGGGCGAGGAACGCCGCGTCGTCAGCGTGCTCTTCGTCGATGTCGTGGGCTGGACGAGCGCCGCCGAGCAGCTCGACCCCGAAGATCTGCGCGCCGCCCAGTCCGACTACTTCGCCGCCGTCCGGGCGGTGGTCGAGGAATCCGGCGGGACGGTCGAGAAGTACATCGGCGACGCCGTACTCGCCTGCTTCGGCGCCCCCCGGGCCACCGAGGATGACGCCCTGCGAGCGGTCCGCGCCGCGCTGCGCATCCAGGAAGCGATGGGCGAATTGGTCGTCGGCGACGAGCCGCTGGAGGCCCGGATCGGGGTGGCTACGGCTGAGGCGCTCGTCGATCTCGATGCCGACCCCGCCCGCGGCCAGGCGTTCGTCACCGGTGACGTCGTCAACCTCGCTTCCCGGCTGCAGGCAGCGGCACCCGGCGGTGGGGTGATCGTCGGTGCGGCGACCCACGCCGCGACGGCCGACACGGTGAGGTACGAACCGCTCGGGGCGCTGACCCTGAAGGGAAAAGCCGAGCCGGTCGAGGCCTTCCTGGCGCTGGAGATGACGGCCAAGATTTCGGCCGGACCGCGCCACGACCTGCCCTTCGTGGGGCGCATCCCCCAGCTGCGGCTGCTGGAGAGCTGCCTCGACCGGGCCATCGGGGAGGGCGCCGGAGCCCTGGTCACGATCACCGGAGAGCCCGGCATCGGCAAGAGCCGGCTGGTTCACGAGCTGCGCAAGGCCCGGGCCGGCAATCCATCGTCCGGAACCGGTGGTCGTCCGGGCGTGCGCTGGCTTTCGGCGTCCTGCGTCTCCTTCGACAACAAGGGCAGTTTCGCGCCGCTCGCCGCCCTGCTGTCGAGCTGGAGCGGCATCTCGGACGTCACCGCTCCCGGTGTGGCCGCCGCGAAACTCACCGAGCAGATCGCCCAGCTGCTTCCCCGGCTCGACACCCAGCGGATCGTGGAAGCGCTCGGTCCGCTGCTCGGGCATGCCGGTGCGGCGGGCGGGCGCGACGGCCGTTCGAATGCGGCGGGGGCTGCGGAAGCGTGGCGCCGCATCATGATCGCCCTCGCCGAGGAGTCGCCCACCGTCCTCGTCCTGGAGGATCTGCAACGCGCCGACGACGCCTTGCTGGATGCGGTCGAGGAACTGCTGGCGCTGGCGACCGAGGTACCGCTGCTGCTGATCGTCACGGCCTGGCCGGAGTTGCTGGAGCGCCGGCCGCGCTGGGGCACGTCGGGTCCCGACATGGTCACCCTCAGCCTGCCTCCGCTGGATGAGGGCGAGACCATCCAGCTGCTGTCCGGCTTGCTCGGCCCGGAGCTGCCGTCCGCGGCGCTGAGCCGGCTGGTCGCGCTCGCCGGCGGCAACCCGATGTACGCCGAGGAATGCGCCGGGATGCTGCGCGACCGGGAAGCGGCTCAACTCGTGCGCGGCATCCCGCAATTGCCGTTGCCGCGCTCGGTCCAGGGGCTCGTCGCGAGCCGGCTCGACCTGGTCAGCGACGAGGAACGGGCCGTGCTGCACGCTGCCTCCGTGCTCGGCGACACCTGCTGGCCCGGCCCGGTGGCGTTGCTGGCCGAATTGCCCGGCTCGGAGGTGGAGGTCTGCCTCGCGCAGCTGGCGCGGCGGGGCATGCTGCGCCGGGTCCGGCCGTCGAGCGTGCCCGGCGAGCCGGAGTACGTCTTCCGCTCCGCGTTGGTACGGGAGCTGGTGTACTCCCGCCTGCCGCGACCCCGCCGTCTGCAGCAGCACGTGCGCGCCGCCGATTGGTGGGCCACCCGCCCGAGCGGCCGCGACTCCGAACGCGCCGAACTCGTCGCCCATCACCGGGTGATCGCGAGCGAGCTCGCGTCGGCGCTGCGCTCCCCCGAAGCCGGTCTGCGTACCGAACAGGCCCGGCTCGCGCTGCGCGAGGCAGCGGAACGCTCCTACGTGCTGCAGGCGCTGCTGCCCACCCGAGCGCACCTCGAGCGGGCGCTCGGCCTATGGGATCCGGAGGTGGATCCGGTCGGGCGGCAGTCCTGCCTTCGGCTGGTCGAGGAGGTGCGGTTCCTGTCCGACCGCGACGACTACGTCAAGGCGGGCGGCCCGCGGCGGGTGGCGGCCGTCGCCGAGGCGCTGAGCGCCTTTTCTGCCGACGCCGAAGCGGCGCGCGCCCACACGCTGCTGGGTCAGGTGGCGTGGTGGGTCGCCGACCGCAAGGAAGCACTCGCCCAGCACGGCCGGGCTGTCGAGCTGCTGAGCGCCCTGCCCCCCGGTGAGCAGCAGGCGCTCGCGCTCACCGAGCTGGCCCGGCTGCAGATGCTGTGCGAGCAATCGGCCGACGCGATCCGGACCGGCCGCGAGGCGGTGGCGCTGGCCGAGCGGCTCGGCCTTTCCGAAGCCGTCGCCAACGCGTTGTGCACGGTCGGCGTGGCGCGCTATCTGTCGGGCGACGCCGGCGGCATCACCGATCAGGAGACGGCGCTTGCGCTTTCCCGCCGCGAGCAGCTGGCAGCGCTCCCCCGCGTCGCCAATAACCTGGCGACCACCCTGCAGGAGGAGGGCGAACTGCGCCGCAGCTACGCACTGATGGACGAGGCGGCGGCGGCGTCAGCCTCGGGCGGGGGCGGCGGGGCCGGGATGCACTCGTTCCAAGCCGAGCCGGAAGCCGCCCTGCGGGCCTACAACGAGGGCGACTGGGATCTCGCCCTGTCGCTCGCCGACGGGTTCCTCGACCAATCCCAAGGTCATGTCGGCCCGTGGGAGTCGCACCTTCGCGGCCTGTGGGCGTGGCTGCGGGTGTTGCGCGGCGAACCGGCCGCTGCGCTGCTGGCCGCCCTGCAGGCGACCACGGACCAGGCGCGGGCCGGCGGCTTCCCGCAGATCCTGCGGCCGCTGCTCGGTCTCGCGGGACGGTGCGCGGCCGTCGAGGGTGATCCGGCCGGCGCTGCCGGCTTCTACGCCGAGCTGCGCACGTACTTCCCCGGGGCGGACGAGACCCCGTCACGCGAATGGCTTCCCGCTGCCGTAGCCGTGGCCTGCTTCCTCGACGAAGCGGGCGGGGCGAGCGCCGGATGCACCGCCGACCTGCAGGACCGGCTGCTGGCTGCCGGGCATGAAACCCGATGGGTCAAGGCTGCGCTGGCGTCGCTGCGCTCGGCCCGGGCCCGCCGGGAGGGCGACGCGAAGGAGGCGCTGCGGGCCGCCGAGGAAGCCGTCGCGCTCTACGGGGAGATCGGCGACGAGACCGAGCGCGGGCTCGCCGTCGCCTACGCCGCCACGTGCGAGCGCGAACTGCGCGGGCCGGGACGCTGGGAGTGGGAACTCGCAGCCTTCGCGGCGCGCACCGGTGCCACACGGCTTCTGCCGGCGCCGTCGTCCGCCTCGGAAGTGCTCGGGCTCGTCACCGATCACCGTCAGGCGCCCGCCGGCCAGCCCGACTGACGGGTCAGGCGGCTTTGCGGGACGGCTCCGGATCGCGCGTGCCGGGAGGCGGTGACGACGACGGTGGTGGCGGTGTCGGGGGCGCCGGCGCAGCGGAGCCGGCCCTGCGGGCGGCGGCGAGTTCGGCCTTCGCCTTGGCCGCGTAGATGTCGACGTACTCCTGGTTGGACAGCAGCATGAGCTCGTACATGATCTCGTCGGTCATGCTGCGCAGCACGAAGCGGTCGTCCTCCAGGCCCGCGTACCGGCTGAAGTCCAGCGGCGCCCCGAAGCGCATCCCGATCCGCTTGATCCGCGGAATGACCTTGCCCTGCGGCTGCACCTCGAAGGTGCCGATCATCGCGACCGGGATGACGGGCACGCCGGCCTCGAGCGCCATGCGCGCCACCCCGACCTTGCCGCGGTAGAGCCGGCCGTCGGGAGAGCGCGTTCCCTCTGGGTAGATGCCGAGCAGCTTGCCCTCTTTGAGGATGTCGATCCCGGTCTGCAGCGCGGCCTCGCTGGCGCGGCCGCCGCTGCGGTCGATCGGCACCTGGCCGACCCCGGTGAAGAACAGCTTCTTCAACGTGCCTTTCAGGCCCGGCTCGGTGAAGTAGTCGCTCTTGGCGAGAAACGTGACCCGCCGCGGCACCAGCAGCGGCATGAAGATCGAGTCCAGGAAGGAGAGATGGTTGCTGGCGATGATCGCCGGGCCGTCCGGAGGAATGTGCTCCAGGCCCTCGGTCCACGGCCGGTAGAGGACTTTCAGCAACGGCAGCAGGATCGCCTTGAGGACCCAATAGAACACCTCAGGCTCCTCGCCGCAGCCAGTCGTAGGGTGCCCGCAAACCGCTGGTCCGGCGGGCCGATGTGTCGACCCTAAAGACTGCGACGGGAGATCAGCAATCCCGACTTGCCAACCGCTCGGCCAAACGGCGGTAAACACCGTCGCTTGTCGCGCCGTCGCATGAAACGATAGACAGCAGACCGCGACTCGACTGAGCGAAGCGAAGGAGAGCGCGGGTCTGCGACCACGGGTACTCGCAGACCGCGACTCGACTGAGCGAAGCGAAGGAGAGCGCGGGTCTGCGATCATGGGAGATCGCGACTCGGCCGGCGAGGAGGTGCGCGAGTGCCCTTGCTGCCAGGCGCAGAGCCTTTCGCCCGGGACGGCGGTCCGATCGGCGCGGTGGTGCTCCACGGCTTCACCGGCACGCCGGCGAGCGTGCGTGACTGGGGCGTCGCCCTCGCCGATGCCGGGCTCACGGTCACGGTGCCGCGCCTGCCCGGGCACGGCACCCGATGGCAGGACATGGCCCGCACCCGGTGGACCGACTGGTACGGCGAGGCCGAGCGGGCGTTCGACGAGTTGCGCAGCTGCTGCGCCGAGGTCTTCGTCTGCGGCCTGTCCATGGGCGGGACCCTCGCCCTGCGGCTGGCCGAGCAGCGCGCGAGCGAGGTCGCCGGCGCCATCGTCGTCAACGCGTCGCTGGCGACGGAGCGCAGGGACGCGTTCCTGCTCCCCCTGCTGCGCCATTTCGTTCGCGCCTTTCCGGGCATCGGCAGCGACATCGCGAAGCCCGGCGTCACCGAGCTCGCCTACGACAAGATGCCGCTGCAGGCCGCGCACTCGCTCAGCAAGCTCTGGGCGGTTACAAGGGCCGACCTCGGCGAGATCACGTGCCCGGTGCTGGCTTTTCGCAGCGAGGTCGACCACATCGTCGAAGCAGTCTCCGGGACCATCCTGCGCGAGGGAGCGGCAGCCACCACCATCACGGAGCGCTTGCTGACGAAAAGCTTCCACGTCGCGACGCTGGACTTCGAGGCTCCCGAGATCTTCGCGGAGAGCATCGATTTCGTCCGCGCCCACAGCGGTGCACCCCGCACGAGTCCGCGATGACCGCGCGTAGCAACGGGCTCCGGGCGAGCGCGTACGCCCTCCTCCTGGAGATCGAGGAATCCCTCGGCGATCCGATGCTGTCCGCGCTGGCGGCCCGTGACATCGCCGCCTATGTCGAACCGGTCGCCGCTCCCGGCGGAGCCACCCGGCTGGTGCTTTACGTCGACGTGCTGCAACGGGCTCCGGCCGCGGTCGTGCTCGCCGGGCTGACCCCGGCGATGGCCGGTGACCCGCCCGCGGATCAGCATCTCGAGCCGGCCGACGCCGCGGCGGGTGACACGGGCAGTGTCGACAGTGACGACAGTGTCGACCGTGACGACACTGACGACAGGGCGGCGTTCGCCGCGCTCGTGGAGACGTTCCACCGCACCCCCGACGAGCGCACCTGGCCTGATGCGGAGGACCTGCCCACCGGGGCGGCGCCGGACTCCGCGCGCCCGTCCAGTGACGTCCTGCCGGAGCTTCCGCCGCGGCGTGCGGCCAAGAAGTGGGATCCGATGACCGATGGCGACCGGCGGCGCCCGCTTCCGCCGGCCCCCTCGTACTCACCTGATCCGGTGGACCGTTCCGCAGAGCCGGCCGATCTGGAGGAGCACTACGTCCCACCACCCCTGCCGCGGTTGGAGCCGTCGCACTTCGCTACCCGCTGGGCGTTGATCGGGCTCCTCGTCGGGCTGCTGTTGCTGCTGCTGCCCACGCTGCTGGACTTCGGCCACCGCACGTCGCTCGACGTCGCCGGTGTGGTCTGCGTACTAGGCTCCGGCGCCGTTCTGGTGTCGCGCCTGCGTGACCGCTCCCCCGACGACCCCGACGACGGCGCCGTCGTCTGACCGATTCCTCCCGTCCCGGTAGCCTGCGCCGGATAGTTGACCGGCGCGTCGACGAGGGAGGGCGAGCGGGCGGCATGGCATTCTCCGAGACCGTCGAGGTGACCGGCCATCTCATGGACACGGGCGTCCTGGCCCGGATCCTGGACGACGTCCTGGAATACGGCGGCGACTACACGATCGAGCGCCTCGACGTCGGCCGCACGCATGACGACGAATCGAGCGCGCAGATCGTTGTGGTCAGCGAGGACGCCGATACGCTCGCCCGCCTGCTCATGCGGCTGCAGTCGCACGGGGTCAACGCGGTGGAGCCGGGCGCCGCGGTCACCAAACCCGCCCCGCGGGACGGCGTCTTTCCCGATGACTTCTACTCGACCACCAACCTCGAGACCGTCGTGCGGCTCGGCGGTTCCTGGGTCCCGGTGGAGTACCCCGAGATGGACTGTGGGCTGATCGTCACCGACTCACGCGTGCGCACCGTGCCGGTGTCCGACGTCCGCGAAGGCGATCAGGTGGTCTGCGGGGCGTCGGGGGTGCGGGTCGTGCTGCCACCGCGGGAACACTCCGCGCACAGCGGAGAGCGCCCGGGAGACATGTTCGGCTTCATGTCCTCGGTGGTCTCGTCGGAGAAGCCGCAGGCATTGCAGGTACGCCAGATCGCTTCCCGCATCCGTGACGTGAAAGCCGATGGTGGCCGGGTGCTCTGGGTCGCCGGCCCGGCGGTGGTGCACACCGGCGCGGACGCGGCCATGGTCGCGCTGGTCGAGGCGGGGTTCGTGGATGTGCTGTTCGCCGGCAACGCCCTTGCCACTCACGACATCGAGGCATCGCTCTACGGCACCTCACTGGGGGTCGATCTGCAGGCCGGCCGCGGGGTCGAGCACGGGCATGAGCACCACATCCGGGCGATCAACACCATCCGCCGCGAGGGGTCCATCGCCGGCGCCGTCGCCTCCGGGGTGCTGACCGGCGGGATCATGCACGCGATGGTGAAGCGCAACAAGCAGTTCGTGCTCGTCGGCTCGGTGCGTGACGACGGCCCGCTTCCCGACGTCTACACCGACGTTGTCGAGGGCCAGCGCGCGATGCGGGCGGCGCTGCGCGGGGTCGGGCTCTGCATCATGGTCGCCACGATGCTGCACTCGATCGCCACCGGAAACCTGCTGCCGGCGTCGATCCCGCTGGTGAGCGTCGACATCAACCCGGCGACCGTCGTCAAGCTGGCTGACCGGGGCAGCGCGCAAGCCATCGGCATGGTCACCGACATCGGGCTGTTCCTGGAGCAGCTCGCCACCGAGCTGGTCCCCGAGTACCCCGGGATCCGCTGATCCGGCTCAGGCCCGCAGCCGCGACAGGTCCGCGGCTCCCACCAGGCCCGCTTCCGGGCCGAGCACCGCAGGCACCAGCTCCGCCTCGGGACGAAAACCGCGGCCGGGAAGCCGGCGGTGAAACCAGTCGCGTGCCGGACCGAGCAGCAGGTCGCCGGCGTCGGAGACGCCGCCGCCGATGACGAAGAGGTCAGGGTCAAGCGCGGCGGCAACGTTCGCCAAGCCCCGACCCAGCCACTCCCCGACTGTCGCGAACGCCTCGACCGCCGCCGGATCGCCTTCCTCGGCCGCCTGCGTGACGATCGGGCCGGTGATGGCGTCGCTCTCGCCGCCCGCCAGCTCCAGCATGCGGCGGCCCGCAACCGGATCGGCCCCGGCGATCTCCCGCGCCTCACGGAGCAGCGCCTTGCCGCTGCAGTACTGCTCCCAGCAGCCGCGGCGCCCGCACCCGCAGCGGTGGCCGTCCGGAACGAGCTGCATGTGACCGAACTCGGCGGCGATACCGAAGCCGCCGCGGTACAGCGAGCCGGAGGCGACCATGCCGCCGCCGATACCGGTCCCGATCGTCACGCAGATGAGGTCGGCCGAGCCGCGGCCGGCGCCGAAGCGGTGCTCGGCCCACGCGGTGGCGTTGCCGTCGTTCTCGACCACGATCGGCAGCGCGATGCGCGCCGCGAGGTCGTCACGGATCGGCTCGTCGCGCCAGACGACGTTGGGCGCGAAGTAGACCCGGGAACGGCTGCGGTCGATCCAGCCCGCGGCGCCGATGCCGACCGTCTCCACGCCGGGATGGCTGACCATCAGGGTCTCGACCAGGTTGACGACCGCAGCCGCGACGGCGGGAGCTTCGGTGTCGGGGGTCGGGCTGCGCAGCACCTCGAGGATGGAGCCGTCCTCGGCCACGACCCCGGCGGCCACCTTCGTACCGCCGATGTCGACGCCGATCGCCAGGGCCATGGGAACGACTCCTACGGCTTCAGCGGATGTCGATGCGTTCGGACGCCGGGCGGCGCCCCGCCGTCCAGGAGGCCTGCGAGGACTCGATCGCTGCCCGCAGCGCCGCCATCAGTGAGGCGGAGGCATCGGCGAGGTGCTCGAAGACCTCCGGCCGGGCGCCCTGGGCGAGCCGCAGCAGCTGGCACACCGGGCAGAGCCGGCATTCCGGAGACTCCCCCGCGCCTTCCATCAGGGGGTGGGTGAAGCCGGAAGCGATCCAGCCGGAGAGCGCCTCGGCCAGCTTGGCGGCCTCGTCGGCGAGTGGGCCATGGGTGTGCGGTCCGGCAGCGGAGGTCACGTCTTCATCCAAAGGTCCGGATCAGGCTCGAACGTCACGTCCAGCCGGCCATCGTCCATCCGCGCCCCGGTGACGCGGCACCGGCGTAGCGCCGACGGCAGCGACAGCAGCCGCCGCCAGCTGCCGAACGTGATCGCCAACTCGTCGCCGCGGCGGGTCAGCCCGACCTCGTCGCGGGACGCGAACGGCAGCAGAACCGTCAGGGCGAAACCATCGACGGTGCGCCGGACGCTGATCGGGTCGGGCGCGGCCGGCATGCCCAGCGGATCGAGGTCGCCGTACGCCTCGTGCCCCAGCGCGCCGAGCGCCGCCACGCCGACGGGTTCACCCGGCTGATATCCCACCCGCAGCAGCTGCAGCGGGGCGAACGACTCCTCGACCGCCTGCAGCTGCGCCTGCTGCGCCTTCGCCCAGGCGTCGCGCCAGGGATCGCCGCCGGGAAAGATCCGGTTGGCGATGACCGCGTCGACCCGGTAGCCGTAGAGCGAGAGCGTCGTCATGGTGCGGCGCGCTTCGGCGACGACGACCGCCTCGGGCGTCAGGACGAGGCGAACGCTCGTGCGCTCGGGGTCGGAAAGCACGGCCCGCACCCCCGCCAGCTCGGTGTGCAGCCGCTCGATGGCGTCGAACACCGCGTCGGTCGGCATCGGGACTCCGGCCACCCGGTTCAGCACCGGGCGCAGCGACCGCACCACCCGCCGCTCGATCGGCCAGAGCCTGCGCATGTACCAGTCGAGCGCCTCGGGCAGCGCCAGCAACCGCAGCGTCTCCGCCGTCGGGGCGCAGTCGACGACGACGAGGTCCCAGCGGCCGCACTCGACCTGCTCGCGAACCGCCAGCAGCGCGAGGACCTCGTCGGCGCCGGGAAGCACGGTGAGCTCCTCCGCCTCGATCGGGTCGACCCCGGCCTTGGCCAGCACGTCCATCAGGTAGCTCTGCACCTGCCGCCAGGACCGCTCGAAGCTGGACTGGGCGTCGATCTGCATGCCCGCGAGCCCGGTGTCGATCTCGGTGGGCTCGGCGCCGAGCGGCAGCCCGAACGCGTCCGCCAGCGAGTGCGCCGGATCGGTCGACATCACCAGCGTCTTCAGGCCGCGCGCCGCTGCGGTGACAGCGGTCGCTGCAGCCGCGGTCGTCTTTCCGACGCCGCCCTTTCCGGTGAAGAGCAGGACGCGCACCTACGCGCCTTTCGCCCGCGGTCGCGTGTTCAGTCGCGTGTTCAGCCGCAAGCTCAGTCGCAAGCTCAGTCGCGTGCTCAAGCTTCGCAGCGCTTCTTGAGGTCCTTCAGCGCCGTGTCGACGACCTTGGACTGGATGCGGCGCCGGATGAGGCCGGGGACCGGAATCCCGATGTCGACCGTGAGGTCATAAGTGACCTTGGTCGCGCCCTTGCCGGCGGGCGTCATCAGATACGAACCCACCTGGCTCTTCATCGAGCGGCCCTGGCTCATCGTCCAGTCGACCCGGCGGTTGCCGTCCCAGGTGTATTCGTTGACGTACAGGTCCGAAAGCCCCATGACCTCGACGTGGAAGCGCACCGACTTCGCCCGGCCATCGGGGCCTTCCTCGAGCACCTCGATCTGCTTCACCGGACCGGCCCATTCAGGGTAGGACGGGAAGTCGGCGATGACCCCCATGATCTTCGCGGGATCAGCCTTGATCGTCATGCTTTCGTTGGCGTGATCAGGCACGCAGTTGCCTCCTCGGAGCGGGGCCGGCACCCAGCCTCCCCGGAAGCAAAGAGGCTAGCCGAAAAGCGAGAGCACCACGGTCAAGAGCACCGAGAACGCCATGGCGGCGAAGACCGCCAGCGCCACGCGCACCTGCCGCGATTCAGGCAGCCAGCTCAGCGCCGAGTTGCCGGGGCGATGCCGGCCGGCGCTGCCGTCGCGAAGGTCGCCGAGAAAGTAGCTGCCGCAGACCGAGCAGGCGCCCTGCGCCATGGACACGATCTCGCCGCACTTGCAGGACCAGGTCAGTGCCGCGAGCTTGCTCGGCTCAGCCGACTCCCCATCGGCGGCGACGGCCCGTACAGCCCCTTCGGCCGGAGGATCCGCGTCGTGGGCGCCGCTGCGCGGAGCGATGATCCTGCCGTCCTCGCCCACCAGTTCCGCGTCGACGATGTCGTCGGCGGCGAGCGCGCCGCTCCACGGAGCCGGCTCCGGCTCGAGCGCAGCGTCCACGCGGGGCGCCATTGCAGCATCAGCCACAACAGCCGCATCAGCCGCAACCGTCGATCCTTGCGCCGTCACCAGCAGCGGCTCCGGGCGCAAGTCCTGATAGCAGAGGGAGCACCAGGAGGAGTGCGGGCGCACTTTGGCCCCGCATCCTGGGCAGCGATCGGTCTCCACACTCTGCCATCGGCTCGCGGTCCCCGATAATGAACACTCGCCGCTGCTGTCCCGCCCGGCGCCGGACGCGCGACGCGCGAACTGGGGCGTGACAGCGGCCACAGCTCGCGCTACTTGCCGGTAGCCTTGAATGCCCCGGCGGAGCCGCCGCTCGCGGTGACGCCTGTGCCGGTGCCGTGCTGTGCTGTGTTGCGTTGGGGAGCCACAAGCGCCTCGAGGGGAGCATCCGTGCGAGACCTTTCCGTACCGGCCAGGCGAGAGCTCCTGGACGCGGTCACCGACGAGGCCAATCTGTCCGACGCGATCATCGAGAACGCGCAGGTGGCCGGTGATCGGGTGGGCTTCCGGCGACGCACCGAGGACGGGTGGGTGTCGATCACCTGGACCCAGTTCCTCGGCGAGGTGCGGGCCCTTGCCAAGGGGTTGATCGCCAACGGCGTGGGCGCTGGTGACCGGGTCGCGCTGATGAGCAAGACCCGCTACGAGTGGACCCTCGCCGATTACGCGATCTGGTTCGCGGGCGCCGTGACCGTGCCCATCTACGAAACCTCGAGCAGCGAGCAGGTGGCGTGGATCCTCCGCGACTCCGGGTCCGTCGCCATGATCGCCGAATCGGAGCATCACCAGTCCCTTGCCCGCGACGTCCGCGAGCAGGCTCCCGACCTGCGGGAAATCTGGCAGATCAACGCCGGCGACCTTGACGCCGTCGCCGTCGCCGGTGCCGGGGTCAGCGACGACGAGGTCGAGGCGCGGCGCTCGGCGCTGCGCGGCGACACCCTGGCGACGATCATCTACACCAGCGGGACGACCGGGCGCCCCAAGGGCTGCGAGCTGACGCACGGAAGCTTCGTCTTCGACGTGGCATCGGTGACCAGCGGGCTCGATCGGCTCTTCGAGGTCGAGGGCGCCTCCACCCTGCTCTTCCTCCCGCTCGCCCACGTCTTCGCCCGCCTGATCCAGGTCGGCTGCGTCGGCAAGCGGGTCGTGCTCGGCCACACCGCCGATATCAAGAACCTGCTGCCCGACCTCGCGGTGTTCCAGCCGACCTTCGTGCTCGCCGTCCCCCGGATCTTCGAGAAGATCTACAACGGCGCACACACGAAGGCCCACTCGGAGAGCCCGCTGAAGGGCCGCATCTTCGACCAGGCCGAGCAGGTCGCCATCAAGTACAGCGAGGCGCTGGCCACGGGACGCGTGCCGGCGCTGCTGAAGGCGCAGCACGCCGTGTTCGACCGGCTCGTCTACTCCAAGATCACCGCTCTGCTCGGCGGCAACGTGACCTACGCCGTCAGCGGCGGCGGCCCGCTCGGCGCGCGGCTCGGGCACTTCTTCCGCGGCATCGGCGTCACGGTCTGCGAGGGCTACGGCCTGACCGAGTCGACCGGAGGCGCGTGCGTCAACCTGCCGCACGCGATCCGGGTCGGCTCCGTCGGCCGCCCGATCCCCGGAACGACGGTCCGGATCGCCGAAGACGGCGAGGTGCTCATCCGCGGCCCCCACATCCTGCGTGGCTACTGGCACAACGAGACCGCCACCAAGGAGGCCATCGACGAGGACGGCTTCCTGCACACCGGGGATATCGGCGAGCTGGACGCCGACGGCTACCTGTCGATCACCGGCCGCAAGAAGGAGCTGCTCGTCACCGCAGGCGGCAAGAACGTCGCGCCCGCCGTTCTCGAAGACCGGCTGCGCTCCCACGCGCTGATCAGCCAGTGCATCGTCGTCGGTGACGCGAAGCCGTTCATCGCCTGCCTGATCACGCTCGACCCCGATGCGATCCCGGCCTTCCTGAAGGCGCACGACAAGCCACTGGACACGCCCGTCGCCGATCTGACCGAAGATCCCGACATGGTCGCCGAGATCCAGGCGGCCGTCGACGAGGCCAACCGAGCGGTGAGCCAGGCCGAGGCGATCCGCAAGTTCGTGATCCTGCCGGTGGACTTCACCGAAGAGGGCGGCGAGCTCACGCCGTCGCTGAAGTTGAAGCGCACCGTCGTGATGAAGCAGTACTCGGGCGAGGTGGACTCGCTCTACAGCTGAACGGTCGCCCGGCAGGTGGGTCAGCGCGCGTGCAGCAGCTCGCCGAGTCGAGCGGCAAGCGTCGGCCAGCGCCACTCGCGCGCGACCCACTCGCGTCCGGCCTCACCCATCGCCTTGCGCTTGGTCTCGTCGGCGAGCAGCTCGACAACCCGCTGCGCGACCGTGTCCGCCCGGCGGCCGTTCACCACGTAGCCGGTGACGCCCTCCAGCACCGCGTCCGGCGCTCCCCCGCTGTCGCCCGCGACGACCGGGAGCCCGCACGCGTTCGCCTCCAGATACACGATGCCCAGCCCCTCCACCTCGAGCCCGCGCCAACGGCTGCGGCACGGCATGGCGAAGACGTCACCCGCCGCATAGTGCGCGGGCAACTCGGCGAACGGCACCGAGCCGCTGAAGACCACGTCACGCTCGTGACCGCCGTCGCGCACCATCCGCTCGAGGTCCTTGCGGTACGGGCCTTCCCCGACCAGCAGCAGCGCCGCGTCGGGGACCTGCCGAAGGATGGCCGGCAAGGCGCGGATGAGCACATCCTGCCCTTTGCGGGCCACCAGCCTGCTGACGCAGACGACGACCGGACGCTCGGAAAGCCCGTAGCGGCGACGGATCGCGGACCCGTCGGCCTCGGGAGAGAACGCGGCGGTGTCGACCCCGCTCGGCAGCTGCACGAAGTGCGTCTCGGGGCCGCAGGCGGCGGCTAACCGCTGCAACGTGTAGTCGCCGAGATAGGTGACGGTGTCGCACTCACGGCCGATCCGCCGCAGCAACTGGCGGGCAACCGGCAGCCTCGCCCACCCCACCTCATGGCCATGGGTGCTGGCCACGAACTGCGCGATGCCCGGCTCGCGGCGCAGCGGCCCGGCGAGCAGCCCCAGCGGCGCCGCAGCGCCGAACCAGACGGAATCGCACTCGTAATCGGCGGCGATGGCACGCGCCCGGCGCAACGCCGCTGGGGTCGGCAGCAGCAGCCCCGTCGGGTGCCGCACGACGGGGAAGGGTTGCTCGGCGTCGAACGCGGCAGCCCCTTCATAGGTCGAGGCATAGACGACGAGCTCTTCCGGCGGCAGCTGGCTGAGCAGGCTGTGCACGAACGATTGGATGCCGCCGACCCGCGGTGGGAAATCGTTCGTGATCACCAGCGTGCGGCTCACTCCGCACACCCGGCCACGCAGCGGATCGTACGAGAGCGCCACCCGGGCAGCCGGGAGCCAGGCCTCACCCGGCGCGTGGCCGCCGGGACCAGCGCGTAGCCGTGCCGCCGCGATCGACCACCGCGGCGGCATGCTCCGCGGGCGGCCCGACCGGGATCTCGGCCGGCATCAGGCGCAGCGGAGGAACCAGGCCGGAGCCGGCGAGCACCGCGACGGCCGTCTGCTCGTCGGCGTCGAGATCGACGACGCCGTCGGACGAGCCGAGCACGACGCTGATCACGCAATCGCCGCACTCGGTAGGCCGCCCGACACACGTAGCGCAATCGATGATCATGACCCCACCTCCCTCACGCCCGGCGTCCTGCCGGGACGGCGCAGACGCTAGGAGAGGGGTCCGACAAAACCGCGGGCCGCAGGTTCGGACGGGCGGGCTGCGGTTCGCTCAGGAGCGCTCGAGACGGCGCAGCAACGCGGCGGACGGCAGCGCCTCGGCGCCCAGCCGGCGTACCGCCTCGACGACTTCGCGGTCATTGGTGACGACGACAACCGGGCGCCCCTCCGGCTCGGCGGCGGCGAGCCGCACGATGAGCTGGTCGGCCAGCTCGCCGAAGGCGCTGAACAGCACGCGCACGCCTCTGGGCGCCCCGGCCGCCACCGGCCGCGACGCGGCCGACGTCGCATCGAAGACGCAGGTGAGCTCGGCGCCGGTGGCGCGTGCCGCCAGCCCACCGAGGCCGGCCAGGATGCGGCTGCGCTGGTCTTCCAACGTCAGTGCCGCGTAGCCCAGCTTGGTGACGTTGTATCCGTCGACGATGAGATGGATCCCCGGTACGGCAAGGACTTCATCGACCATCGCAGGGTCGTCGCCGGGACGACCCCGCCGCAGCGCAGCGAGCGTTTCGGCGAGCCCGGAGCCCGGGCTGGGCCCTTCTCCATCGGCGACGAGGTCAGCCGGGCGCACGACGGCGGCGGGCAGGCCGAGTTCGCGGCGCAACCCTGCCGCGCCGGCGGTCACCGTGTCCAGCAGCACCCGTAGCCGGGCGGCCTCGCCGTCACGATCCGCCCGCACGCCGCGGCGCGCCGCAACGGCACTCGCTTCGGCATCCCGCAGCCGCGCGCGCAGCCGGCGGACTTCGGCCGAGAGCTCACGCTCGATCGCCTCGCGCTGGGTCTGCAGTTGCCCGGCGCGCTGCTGCGCCTCCTCGAGGGCTTGTCCGGTGCGCCGGGCCGCGGACTCCGACCGGCCAAGCGCCTTGCGCGTCTCGTCGAGCTCGCGGCGCAGGCCGGTGATCTCCTCGCGCAGCCGGCCCGCCCGCTCGCGCGCAGCGGCACGTGCCGCCTCGCGCTCCTCCCGCCGCCGATCCGAGGTCTGGCGCTCGTCTGCTTCGGGCTGATCGGCCGGACGCGCTGCCGCGACTCTGTCCGGCCAATCCACCACGTCGAGCACGTACGCCACCGCCGCCACGTCCGTGGCCGCAACGGCGGGCACCTGCGTACCGGCGTCCAGCGCCGCGGCCAGGTCGGGCAGTCCCGCCCTCACCCGGGTCTGCACCGCACGGCGAAAGGCGGAATCGCTCTCCAGCGCGGCGCCGATCGTCACCGCGCCGAGCCGCGCCCGCTTCGCCGGGGTGAACCGCCGAACGGCACGCAGCGACGCCGGCACGTCGTCCTCGTCCAGGGCCACGAGAGCGTCGTCGGCCAGCGCGATGACGCGAGCGCGAACGGCGGGAGGCAGCTCTCCGGGGCTGTGAGAGCTGTCAGATCCGGCTGTCGGGGACCGGCCCGGATTCACGACTCGCCATCGGTGACCGCGGTGGCCACAGACTGCGCGGGATCCGCCTCGGCGTGATCCGGGCGGGATTCGAGCACCACGCTGTCGACCGCGGCGCACCAACGGCACGTGATCCGCTCGACCGTCTCGCTGACCACCTCGCGCTCCTGGACCTCCTGGTCGCCGGCGAGGCTGACGTGGACGAACTCCCGCGAGCGCACGGAACGGACCACGTCGAACCGCGTCAGGTTGCCGCACGCCCCGCAGCGCCAACGGCTTCCGGGACCAGGCAGGTCAACGGGCACGGGCCAGCTCCTCGCACTCGGGACGGATCGGGCCGCTGCTCGATCCGGCGGCTGTCGTGTCAAGGGTAAGTGGGCGAAAAGTACGCGCCCGTCACCTTCGGCGGCGATCTGGGTTATAGGGCTCAAAACGCCTACCCTCGGAAAGGAGATCGCGACTCGGCGAGCGCAGCGAAGCGAGCGCTGGTCTGCGCCCAGCCACCAGTAATCGCCAGCCGCGAAGCGTCACAGACGTGCACCCAGTCGAACCCGATCCCGATCCATCGACTCCATCGACGGCCGAACGCCCCCCTCGGAAAGGCGGCATGAGGTGAGCCCGACGCGCTGGGTCTCATCCCTTTCCAGGGTAGGGCGTCCGTCCGCGTTCCGCGGCTCCCCGGGATCGACCTTCCGCGCCGACGACCCCGGGCTGGTCCGCGCGTTCGCAATCCTGCGCATCGTGGTGGTCCTGGCCATCTGCGTCGGCGCCCTGATCGTCCCAGCACACCAGGCCGACACCCGGCTGTGGCTGATCCTCGTCTTCGCAGCCTGGCTACCGCTGTCCATCGTGCTGCTCGTGCTGAACTTCGTCACCCGCAGCCGTGCCGTGCTGCTCGTGGGGGCCGTCAGCGATCTGGTGATGCTGGCGACGGCGCAGGCCCTGCTGCATCAGGGCATCAGCTTCACGTCCGGCTACCCGATCATCGCCGCCTTTGCCGCCTACACCTGCCCCGAGGTACCGACCTGGATGCTCGGCGGGCTGACCCTTGCGCTCAGCATGTCCGTGCAATCGCAGCTGCCGAGAAATCAGCGATTCACGGCGGCACAGTTCGCCCTCTTCGCCATGCTGGTCATCGGCGTCCTCCTCATCGTCGAGCGTGCCACCACCCGCTCCCGCGGGGCCGAGCGCCGCTTCGCCCAGGCCAAGACCCGAGCCGATGTGGTGCTCGACGCGGTAGGAAGCGCGGTCGTGGTGACCGGCTCCGGGAGCCGGGTGCTCACCGCGAATCCCGCCGCCGACCGGTTGCTGCACAACGAACAGCCCCTGGCGGGCCAGCTCTGCCACGACGTGCTGGGCCTGTACGTCGGCGAGCGCCGCCTCGACTGCCGCGAAGGCTGCCAGCTGCTCGCGCTCAGTCGAAGCGACGCCGCGCGTACCCACGCCAACGAGCCACGCGAGACCGACGAGCGCGGCAGCGACCACGACTTCGAGGCCTGGCGACCGGGCCGTGACGGTGGCCGCCAGCCGCTGCTGGTCAGCGTCAGCCCGCTACCGGCCGTCGATGGGCCGGACCTCGAGGTGGTGCACAGCATCCGTGACATCAGCCGACTCAAGCAGGCGGACGAAGCGAAGACGCTGTTCCTGGCGACGGCGTCGCATGAGCTGAAGACGCCCCTGACCGTCATCAACGGGTACGCCAAGACCCTCACCACCCGCAGCCTCGGGCCCGAGAAGCAGCGCGAAGCACTCGCGTCGATCCGCCGGCGCGGCGAGGAACTGGCGCGCGTCGTCGACCGGCTGCTGCTGTCCAGCCGGATCGAGGCGGGCCGCGCGGAGGTGGGCCGCACCGAGGTCGACCTGATCCCGCTGGTCTACGAGCGTGCTGCGGAACTCGGCGAGGCGACCGACCGCCAGTTCGAGGTCGATCTGCCCGACGACCTGCCGTCCGTCTTCGGCGATGCGTCGGCCATCACGACCGTGGTCGACCATCTGCTGGAGAACGCGGTCAAGTACTCCCCCGGCGGCGAACCGGTCGTGGTGCGCGCCTGCCACGAGGGCGATGACGTCACGGTGGAGGTGACCGACGCCGGGGTCGGGATGGATCCGGAAACGGTGTCCCACTGCTTCGAGAAGTTCTGGCAGGCCGACGCGAGCGGCACCCGGCGCTTCGGAGGCACCGGCATCGGCCTGTACATCGTCCGCAGCCTGACCGAAGCCATGGGCGGCACCGTCTCGGTGCGCAGCCGGCTCGGCGAGGGCACCACATTTTCGCTGCGGTTCGCTGCGGCCGATGAAGCACCGGTCATTCCGCACCCCACGCCGGTCGAGCCCGTCGCCGGGCAGCTGCGCCGGCGCGGCCGTCTCCCGCGCCCCGGGCGCGTTGCCGACGCGGGATCGGAGCCGGTCAGCCGCGAGGGATAGCGCCCGCGATCGCGGCCGCCGCTTCATCCATCGCGGCGGGATCGGGGTTGGGGTCGGCGTTAGCGAAACTCAGCTGCGATTCGGCGTCGATCGGGATCAGATGCACGTGGACGTGCGGCACCTCGAGCCCGACGAGCATCGCGGCGACCTTGCCCGGCTTGTACACCTGGTCGATCGCCTTGCCCACCACGGCGCACGCAGCCCACAGCGCGTTGCGCTCGTCCGCAGTGAGGTCGAGCCAGTCGTCCACCTCGCGCCGGGTGACCACCAACGTGTGACCCGGGGTCACCGGCGCGATGGTCAGGAAGGCGGCGCAGTCGTCGTCCTCGTAGACGAACCGGCCGGGGATCTCGCGCTGCAGGATGCGGGTGAAGACCGAGGGCATATACCGCAGCCTACGAGGGAGCCGCTGACGGGCGGACGGTCCGTGCGAGCGACGACTTGCGCATGGTTCGGCCGCGCCTACCCGGTTTTGTCGGTGGTGGCTCCTACCGTTCGGCCATGTCGAACGCGCGCACCCCACTGCCCCCCGCGGGTGCGCCGCAGGCCCTCCAGCTTTTGCTCGACGATGCGATCCCTGCATCCGAGCGTCCGGTGCGAGAGCTTCGGGAGCTGACCTTCGTCGTCGTCGACCTCGAGACCACCGGAGGCTCCGCGGCGACGTGCGACATCACGGAGATCGGCGCGGTGAAGGTCCGCGGCGGGGAGGTGCTCGGCGAGTTCGCCACGCTGGTGCGCCCCACAAGCGAGATCCCTCCCATCATCTCGGTCCTGACCGGCATCACGGATGCGATGGTCGCCAATTCGCCGCGGCCGTCCGCCGTGCTTCCGGCGTTTCTGGAGTTCGCCCGCGGCCACGTTCTCGTGGCCCACAACGCCCCGTTCGACATGGGCTTTCTGCGGACGGGATGCGAGCGGCTCGGGCTGACCTGGCCGAGCTTCGAAGTCGTCGACACCGCATTGCTGGCTCGGCGCATCCTCACGCGCGACGAGACCCCCAATTGCAAGCTGTCCACGCTCGCCATGCTCTTCCAGGCCTCCGAGCGGCCGTGCCACCGCGCGCTGGCCGATGCGCGCGCCACGGTCGACGTGCTGCACGGGTTGTTCGAGCGGCTCGGCCCGCTCGGCGTGACGACGATGGACGAGCTGCGCACGTTCACCGGCCTGGTGCCGGCCGCTGTGCGCCGCAAGCGGCACCTGGCCGACGGCCTGCCCGAGGGGCCGGGCGTCTACCTCTTTCGCGACGGTCAGGGCCGCGCGCTGTACATCGGCACGTCGCGCAACGTGCGCACCCGCGTGCGGAACTACTTCACGGCCAGCGAGCTGCGCACGCGGATGGCCGAGATGGTGGGATCGCCGAGCGGATCGACGCGGTGCCGTGCGCCCACTCGCTGGAGGCCGAGGTGCGCGAGCTGCGCCTCATCGCCGAGCACAAGCCGCGGTACAACCGCCGGTCGCGATGGCCGGAGCGTTCGGTGTGGCTCAAGCTGACGGTCGAGCCTTTCCCGCGGCTGTCGCAGGTTCGAGTCGTGCGCGACGACGGCGCCACCTACCTCGGTCCGTTCAGTACCACCCGGCTCGCCGAGCTGGCGGCCATCGCACTGCATGAGGCATTTCCGTTGCGCCAGTGCGGCGGCCGGCTGGCGGTGTCGCGCCAGCGCGCGGCCTGTGTGCTGGCCGAGCTGGCCAAGTGCGGCGCTCCGTGCACCGGCGCGCAGAGCCGGGAGGAGTACGCGGCCCACGTCGCCGCCGCCGTACGCGCCATCACCGCCGATCCCAGCGCCCTCGTCGCGGCGCTCAAGCAGCGCATGCATCGGCTGTCCGCGGCGGGGCGCTTCGAGGACGCCGGCCGCCATCGCGATCGCCTCATCGCCTTCGTCCGGGCCGCCGCCCGGCGGCAACGTCTCGGGGCGCTCGCCGCTGTCGAGGAGCTGGTGGCTGCGTTGCCCGACGGCGCCGGCGGCTGGGAGCTCTCGGTGATCCACCACGGCCGGCTGGTCGCGGCGGGGCGGGCTCCCGCCGGAGCGGGAGTACGGCCCTACGTGGCAGCGCTCAAAGCGACGGCTGAGACGGTCGTTCCCGGGCCCGGCCCGCTGCCTGCCGCGAGCGCCGAGGAAGTCGAGTGCGTGCTGCGCTGGCTCGAGCGCCCGGGTGCCCGGCTCGTCGAGTGTTCGGGCACCTGGGCGTCCCCCGCGTTCGGGGCCGCCGGGCAGCGGGAGTGGCTCGTCGCCGCCAGCGAGCGGGCAGCCGTGCCCATCGGCAAGCCCGAGCGGCGTAACTCCCGGCCGACGGCACGGCCGGCGCGCGCCGACGCCTCTTCCTCCGGAGCCCGACCGGTCCGGCCCGCCGGTCCGGTCGGCCCGGGTCGGTGGCCCGCCGGATAGGGTCGGCGTCGTGGTCACGGCAGTGGTGCTGATCAAGGCGGCGGTCGACCGGATCCCCGAGGTTGCAGAGGCGATTGCGGCGCTCGAGGGCGTGACCGAGGTCTACTCCGTCACCGGCGAGGTCGACCTGGTGGCCATGGTTCGCGTCCGCGGGCACGAGCAGCTCGCTGACGTGATCGCCGACCGGATGAACAAGGTCTCCGGCGTCACCCACACCGAGACCCTCATCGCGTTCCGCGCCTACAGCCGGCACGACCTGCAAGCCGCGTTCAGCCTCGGCAACGACTAGCTACGGCAACTGCGAGCTACCGCAACTACAAGGCACGGCAACTACCAGCTACGGCGGCGCGGCGCTACTCGCGCGACGCCTTCACCCACCGCTGCAGCAGGGCCAACCCCTCGCCCGATGCGAGGACCTCTTCGGCGCGCGCCAGGGCTGGGCGGAGCTGCTCGACGACAGGCGCACCGGTCGTCCCGTACGCGGCCACCAGTCCGGCCGCGGCGTTCAGGGCGACCGCCGCACGCACGGCCGGGCTCCCTCCGCCGGCAAGAACCTCGCGTGCCACCTGCGCGTTGTGCGCTGCGTCGCCGCCGCGCAGGTCATCCACGGTTGCCCGGGCTATGCCCAAATCGGCGGGGTCGACCTCGTCCTCGCGCACCTGGCCGTCGGCCACCACCCACACCGCCGAGCGTGCCCCCGGCGTGAGCTCGTCGAGACCGTCCTCGCCGCGGAAGACGAGCGCCGACGCGCCGCGCCGGGCCAGCACTCCCGCCAGCACCGGGCCCAGCCACGCTTGCGGGACTCCCACGGCTTGCCGGGTGATGCGCGCCGGGTTGGTCAACGGGCCGAGCACGTTGAAGACCGTCGGCACCCCGATCTCACCGCGCGGACCGGCGGCGTGGCGAAGGGCCGGGTGGAAGCGCGGTGCGAAGCAGAATCCGATGCCGACCTGCTCCACGCAGCGCGCGACCGCCGCCGGCTCGAGGTCGATCGTGATTCCGAGCGCCTCCAGCAGATCCGCTGAACCGGCGCGTGAGGTCGCGGCGCGGTTGCCGTGCTTGACGACCGGGACGCCGGCCGCAGCGACCGTGATGGCCGCCATCGTGGAGATGTTGACGGTCCCGGCACGGTCGCCGCCGGTGCCGCAGGTGTCGACGGCCGCCGACCGCCAGGGCTCGGCGAGCGGCAGCGGAACGGCGCGCTCGAGCATCGCGCTCACGAAGCCGTCCACCTCAGCCGACGTCTCGCCCTTGCAGCGCAACGCGACGACGAACGCCGCCACCTGAGCGTTGGTCGCGGCACCGTCCATGATCTCGCCCATCGCCCAGGCCGTGTCAGCGGCGGGCAGCGAATCGCCCGCCATGAGCCGGGCGAGCAGCGGCGGCCAGCTCGGAGGTGCGGGAGAGGACGTACTCACGACGGCTTCGATCGCTGCGGTCTAGTGACGGGGGGCGAGCTCTCCACCCGCCGCGGGCGCAGGCAGCGGCTTGACGCGTGCGCGCAACAGGGAGACGAGAGCGTCGGCGAGCACGACCGGGTCGATCGGCATGGGAACGGTGGCGTCAGCCAGCGACCAGCGGGCGAGCCAGCGGTCGTCCCGGCGCATGACCAGCAGCAGGATCGCCGGGCAGTCCGCGACCTCGTTCTTGAGCTGGCGGCTCAGCCCCATACCGCCCTCGGGCGCGGCCTCGCCGTCCAGGATGCAGACGTCGACCCCACCTTCATCGACCCGGGTCATCAGCGCCCCGCCGTCGTCGGCCTCCAGCCAGTCGATCGGCTCCAGGGAGGGGTCGGGACGGCGGCCGACGGCCACGCGCACCCGCTCCCGGATCGCCGGGTCATCGCTGTAAACGAGCACCGTGCTCATACGGAGAAGCTCATACGGAGAAGGCCACCTCGAGACGGAAAGGACGAAAGCCGGGAACACAACCATCGGCTGCCGGAAGGCTACCGGACGCGGTCTGCGCTGCCTCGCAGCGCATTTGCTTCGGCGCGCGTCGTCCGTGATACTGATTATCGTTATCAATCGACCATGAGCTCGTGGTGGAGGTGATCCGGCCATGCTCGACACCGAATGGCGGCTCACACCGCAGCGGCGCGCCGTGCTCGAGGTCCTGGAGGCGGCTACCGACCATCCAACCGCAGCGGAGGTCTTCGATCGCGTCCGGGTGTCCTCCCCGGGCATCGGCCCGGCGACGGTCTACCGCACCCTGGCCCTGCTCGTCGCCAACGGTCTCGCTCTCGAACTGTCCCTCGGTGACGGTTCGGCGTCGCGTTACGACGGCAACGTCACCCGCCATGACCATCTCGTCTGCACCTCATGCGGAGCGGCGAGCGACATCCAGACCGCGTTACCCGCTCAGCTGATCCAGCAGCTCACGGGAGCCACCGGCTACGCGATCAGCCGCTACGACCTGCAATTTCACGGCACATGCCCGAACTGTCAGTCCCCAACAACCCACCCGCAGGAGGAAATGAATGGCTGACCTCGCAGGCAGCAAGACACACGAAAACCTGAAGGAAGCGTTCGCCGGCGAGAGCCAGGCCAACCGGCGTTACCTATATTTCGCGCGCCGCGCCGACATCGAGGGTGACAGCGAGACGGCTGGGCTGTTCCGCGACACCGCCGAGGGCGAGACCGGTCACGCGTTCGGTCACATGGACTTCCTGGCCGCCGTCGGCGACCCGGCCACCGACGAGCCGGTGGGCGACTCGGAGAAGAACCTCGTCAGCGCCGTTGCCGGCGAGACCTACGAGTTCACCGCCATGTACCCGGGCTTTGCGAAGACCGCCCGCGAGGAGGGCTTCGACGAGATCGCCGACTGGTTCGCCACGCTGGCGCGGGCCGAGAAGACCCACGCCGGCCGGTTCCAGAAGGCTCTGGACCGGGTGCGCAGCGAGGCAGAGGCGAGCGCCTGAGGCGCCATCCACGCAGAACATCTCAACGCAAGGGCCGGCGCTGGTGACAGCTCCGGCCCTTGCGCCGTTCATCGACAAGGCAGGGACATGATTTCCGCAACCCAGATCACGACCGATCACCACACCTATGCCGAGCGCCGCTCCACTGAACGCGCCCGCGTCATGCCGATCCGCGCTGAGCGCCGCATCCATGTCGGCGACATGCTCGTCTTCGAATTCGAGAACGAGGAGACCCTGCGCTATCAGGTGCAGGAGATGGTCTTCGTCGAGGGCATCACGGACGCCGCCGACGTGGCCCACGAGATCGAGCTCTACGGACGGATGGCCCCGAACAGCCACGAGCTCTGCGCCACCATGTTCGTCGAGCTGGACCAGGGCGCCGACGTACGGGCGGAACTCGCCCGTCTTTCGGGCATCCAGAACGCGGTGAGCCTGCACATCGGCCCGTCGGCGATCGTGCCGGACGGCGAGCCGAGCCTGGTGCCGGCCGTCGAGCTCCGCGGCTTGGACGAAGACGCCGACCGGCCGAGCGACACGGTGAGCGTGCATGTTGTGCGTTTCACACTGAACGACGATCAGCGTGATGCGTTCCGTGACCCGAAGGTGCCGGTAGAGCTGGTCGTCGAGCACCCCGAGTACTCCGAGGGCACTCCGATAACCGGGCCAACACGCCTGTCATTGCTGGCAGATCTCGCCCTCGAGGCCGCTGCTGGCTGAAGTTCGGCGCGGCAGGCCGCGATTGGCGCCCCCGCCTCAACGCACTAGCCCTGTGCGTCTGCCAGAATGCGGCTGTGGCAGCAGCAGCGGCACCGGCTCTCGAGAAAGCGCCTCATGGTTCGGCTACCCGACCGAACATGTTGTCGGTCGGAACGATCATTTGGCTTTCGTCCGAGCTGATGTTCTTCGCGGCACTGTTCGCGATGTACTTCACCGTTCGCTCCGAGGCACCGTTCAACTGGCCGCCGGTCGACGGGGTCGGGCCGGGCCATGTCGGCCCGGTCGATCTGCACGTGTACTACGCGCTGGTTTTCACCACGATCCTGGTGCTTTCCAGCGTGACCTGCCAGCTGGGAGTGTTCGCCGCCGAGCGCGGTGACGTCTACCGGCTGCGGATCTGGTTTGTGGTCTCGTTCCTGATGGGCGCGGCGTTCGTGGGCGGCCAGATGAACGAGTACTTCGGCGAGAACACGTTTTCCATTTCTTCGCATCCGTACGGCTCGGTGTACTACCTGACTACCGGCTTCCACGCGCTGCACGTCACCGGCGGCCTCTTCGCCTTCCTGGTGGTGCTGGCGCGTACCAAGTTCGGTCCGTTCACACCTGAACATGCCGCCTCTGCGATCGTCGTCTCGTATTACTGGCACTTCGTCGACGTCGTGTGGGTGGCCCTGTTCGCGACCATCTACCTCCTCAAATGACCCTCGAAGCGAGCGACGTGACTTCTGCTGTTTCTTCGGCTGAGGCCGCCCCTTCCGGGCACCGTGGCAAGAAAGCCGCCAAGCCCAGCAAGCCGAGTAGGTCCAGTAAGCCGCCCCGCCGCAGACGCAAGATGCCTGCCGGGCTCGTCATCGTCCTCGCCTTGATGGCGATGGGCTTCCTATGGGCGGCTTTCGCGCCGAGCGGCCGGGCTGCCGACTCGGCGGCGAACGACGAGCAGGTACGGCTCGGGCGCGCGCTCTTTCTCGCGGGCTGCTCCTCGTGCCACGGCCTGAACGCAGAGGGCGGAAACCAGGCTCCGAGTCTGATCGGGGTCGGAGCAGCGGCCGTCGACTTCCAGGTCAGCACCGGCCGCATGCCACTGGCCAAGCCCCAGGCACAGGCCGAGCGCCACTCACCGAAGTACAACCAGACCCAGATCGATCAGCTGGCCGCCTACATCGCCTCACTCGCCCCGGGCCCGGCCAAGCCGGACGCCGCGACCCTCGAGAACGGCGCCAAGATCGCCGAAGGCGGCGAGCTTTTCCGCACCAACTGCGCGTCGTGCCACCAGGCAGTCGGGCAGGGCGGCGCGCTCTCCTACGGTAAGCACGCGCCGTTCCTGGGCACTGCGACCCCGGTGCAGATCGCCGAGGCCGTCCGTACCGGCCCCGAGAACATGCCCGTCTTCAGTGACGGTCAGCTGAGCTCCCAGCAGCTGGCGTCAATCATCAAGTACGTCACCTTCGTCACCGCACCCAAGGACCCGGGTGGTGCCTCCCTCGGCCACTACGGTCCCGTGCCTGAAGGTCTGGTTGCCATCATCATCGGGCTCGGTGGACTGGTCATCGCCACCATGTGGATCGGATCGAGAATCTCGTGAGCGACCGATTCCCCGATCGCCCCGACGAAGACGTCCGCGGCGACAAGGAAAGCGCCCAAGAGGCGGAGCCCAGCATCCTCGACCGGTTGAAGGCGCCCGTCTCCCGCGGCGGCCGGGTGACTCGCCACGGTGAGGATCTGGGCGCCGGCGAGACCGGCGACGTCGCCGACGACGAGCCGGTGAGCGTCAGCGGGGTCGTCGCTGCCGACAGCAGCGCGGTGGAGGGTGGCGGCGGGACGAGCCACGTCCGGGCTGAGACCCGCGTCGAACCGCGGCACTACGTCGATACGGCCGACGTCGATCGCAGGCGCGAGCGCCGTTCCGAGGCCATGGTGGCCTTCTGGTTCCTGCTGTCCGTGGTCGGAACCGGCTTTTTCGTCGTCATCAACTTCATCGGCAACAAGCACGAGCAGTACTACACGCCCGTGCTGGGGCTCTCCCTCGCAGTCGCGGTCGGCAGCCTCGGGATCGGGCTCATTCACTGGGCGCACCAGCTGATGGGCCACGAGGAAGCCGTCCAGGCGCGCACCGAGCACTTCGCGAGCCCCGAGGAGCTCGAGGCGACCGAGCGGGTCTTCGTGCGCGGCATGGACACGCTCGGGATCCTGCGGCGTCCGCTGGTCCGCCGCACCCTGCTCTTCGCGGGCGGCATGCTGGGCCTGGTCGCGGTCGTGCCCATCCTCAACCTCGGCCCGCTGATCGGGCGGCGTCCGAAGGCTTTCGAGGAGACCAGCTGGCGGTTCACCTCGCTGGTGACCGACGGCGACGGCAAGAAGATCCAGGGCGTGCGGATGATCGACCAGACCGGCCGGGCCATCAAGCTCGGTGACCTCGCCGCAGGGGGGCTGCTGACGGTCTTTCCGGGCATCGCCAAGGACGAGATGAAGGACAAGCCCGGCTTCTACCCGCAGCCTGACCTTCAGGTGAAGGGCGATTCCACCGTGCTGCTCTTCCGGCTACGGCCGGGCGATCTCAAGGGCAAGTTCAAGAACGGCACGTACTTCGACCACATCGCGTTCTCGAAGATCTGCACGCATGCCGGTTGCCCGGTGTCGCTGTACGAGCAGCAGACGCACCACCTGCTCTGCCCGTGCCACCAGTCGATTTTCGACGTCACGATCGGCGGTAAGCCGATCTTCGGGCCTGCTGCCCGGCCCTTGCCTCAGTTGGCGATAACCATCGACGACGAGGGATACTTCATCGCGAAGGGTGACTTCAACCAACCTGTCGGACCCGACTTCTGGGAGCGTGGATGACCACCCTCAACCCGGCCCAGAAAGCGCACCGGGAGCTCGACGAGCGCTTCGGCGCGTCCAACTTCCTGCGCAAGTCGCTGAACAAGGTCTTCCCGGACCACTGGTCGTTCCTGCTCGGTGAGATCGCGCTTTACAGCTTCATCGTCCTGCTGCTGTCGGGTACGTATCTCACGCTGTTCTTCGACCCGAGCCAGACCGAGACCGTCTACCACGGCTCCTACGCGCCGCTCGAAGGCACGCCGATGAGCCTGGCGTATGCGTCGACCGTGCACTTGTCCTTCGACGTGCGGGCCGGCCTGGTCTTCCGCCAGATCCACCACTGGGCCGCGCTCCTGTTCGTCGCGTCGATCATCATTCACCTGTTCCGCGTGTTCTTCACCGGCGCGTTCCGCAAGCCGCGTGAGACCAACTGGCTGATCGGTGTCGGGCTGCTGGTGCTTGCCCTGGTCGAAGGCTTCGCGGGTTACTCGCTCCCGGACGACCTGCTTTCCGGCACCGGCCTTCGCATCATGTACTCGGTGATCGAATCGGTTCCGGTCGCCGGCACCTGGCTCGGCTATCTCATCTTCGGCGGCGAATTCCCCGGATCGGGACTGATTCCACGCCTGTACGTCATGCATATCCTGCTGGTTCCAGGGATTCTGCTGGCGCTGATCAGCGCCCATCTCGGAATCATGTGGCACCAGAAGCACACCCAATTCCCCGGCCCGGGCCGCACCGAAGACAATGTCGTGGGGCACCGCTTCTTCCCCCACTTCATGGTCAAGAGCGGCGGGTTCTTCATGCTGGTGTTCGGCATGAGCGCGCTGCTCGGTGGGCTGGCCCAGATCAACCCGGTGTGGCTGTACGGCCCGTACGACCCGTCGCAGGTCTCGGCGGCTTCGCAGCCGGACTTCTACATCGGCTTCCTCGACGGCTCGACCCGTCTGTTCATGCCGTGGGAATTCCGCGGGGCCGGGGTGACGATATCGCCGCTCTTCTGGCCGACGGTCGTGATGCCAGGATTGCTCTTCACTTTGCTGGCGCTGTGGCCGACGATCGAGAAGAAATGGACCGGCGACAACGAGTTCCATAATTTGCTCGAAAGACCTCGAGATAACCCGACCCGCACCGGCATCGGAGCCATGGCGATCGCGTTCTACGCCGTGCTGATGATCAGCGGCGGTAACGACGTCATCGCCACCACGTTCCACATCAGCCTGAACGCCATGACCTGGGGCGGACGGTTCGCGGCCATCGCTGCGCCACCTGTGGCGTTCTATGTCACGCGAAGAATCTGCTACGCCCTCCAGGCCAAGGACCGTGAGCTGGAGGAGCACGGCATCGAGACCGGCATCGTGCGGCAGCTTCCGTCCGGCGAGTTCGTCGAGGTCACCTTGCCGAAGCCGGCGGAGCCGCGGATGGACCATCTCGTCGCGGTCGAGGCGGACGACGCCGCGGGCACCCTCTCGCACCAGGGCGGCTTGCTCACTCGGGGTCGCCGCGCGATCAGCAGCTTCTTCATCGACCAGGGCAACGGCGACACCAGCAAAGCGCCCGGGGAGAGCACGTCTCCTGAGGAACCGGCGGGCCGACGCTAGTAACTGCGCCGGTTTGCCGCTCAGTTCCTCCCCCGCAGTTCCGGCGGCGCTGCCGCACGCCCGGGCGCTCGTTCAGACGGCGGCGCCCCAGTGACGGGACGGCGCCCAGGGACGGCGCCCAGTGACGGCGCCCAGTGACACTGCCCCGGGCGCGCTCGCACACGGTGTGCCAGTGGCGCACGCCCACCTCGCGCGCCGTGGTGCCGGCGAAGGACGGCATGTCATGGGACCGGACGGCGAGCACGATGCACGGAGCGCCGGGGCTAGGGCACGGAGCGCCGCCCGCCAATCGCACTCCAACTCGTGAAGCGTGCGGCTGCAACGTGCGGCGAATGGGCGGCGGGGTGTCATCGGCCGAACAGCCAGCTCGACCCACGTCCGGGGATTACTCCCCCGGGACCGCTCCCCGAGTCCCGGGTTTACGCCGCGACGGCGCCTGCTACTCCTCGACCGCGTTGCGGTTGACGAAGTGCTCGAACATCAGGCCCATCAGGGTGGCGAAGGTCGCTACCGCCCCGAGGAGCGCGAGCCAGAAGCCGAAGATGCCTCCGAGCAGGGCGACGGCGGCGGACATGGAGATGAAGAACGGCCAATAGCTGCCGGGGCTGAAGTGGCCGACGTCGCCGGCGCCGTCGGAGACGTCGGCATCGGCCAGGTCGGACGGCCGCGGGCCGAGGCGCCGGGCCGTCACCAGCAGATATCCACCGATCAGCAGCCCGAGGCCCGCGCCGATAGCGAGAGCCGCCGTGCCCGTCGGGTCCTTCGACGTGAACCAGTAAACGATCGCGGTACCGCCGAGGAATGTCGTGAAGACGCTGAAGACGAGGCCTTCGACCTTCATCGGGTGCCTGCCACTTCAGCCTCGGGCGAGGCATGGTAATCCGCCCTGCCGGTGACCTCCGGATAATGCAGATCGAATGCCGGACGCTCCGACCGGATGCGCGGCAGCGAGACAAAATTGTGGCGCGGAGGTGGACACGAGGTGGCCCATTCCAGCGAGTTGCCGTGGCCCCACGGATCGTCCGAATTCGCCAGCTCACCATGCCGGTACGAGCGGATGACGTTGTAGAAGAACACCAGCTGACTGGCGCCGAGCAGGAACGCACCGATGGTGCTGATGGTATTCAGCGTGGTGAATCCGTCGGTCGGCGCATAGTCGGCTATTCGGCGCGGCATGCCCTTGATTCCCAGCCAGTGCTGAACCAGGAACGTCAAATGGAATCCGATCAGCTGGCTCCAGGCATGGAGCTTCCCTAATCGATCATCAAGCATTCTTCCGGTCATCTTCGGGAACCAGAAATAGATACCGGCGTATCCGCCGAATACCGCCGAACCGAAGACGACGTAGTGGAAGTGCGCCACGACGAAGTACGAGTCGGTGACCTGGAAGTCGATCGGTGGGCTCGCGAGCAGCACGCCGGTGAGACCACCGAACAGGAACGTCACCAGGAAGAAGATCGCCCACAGCATCGGGGTCTCGAAGGTGATCTGGCCGCGCCACATCGTGCCGATCCAGTTGAAGAACTTCACCCCCGTCGGCACCGCGATGAGGAACGACAGCAGCGCGAAGAAGGGCAGCAGCACCGCGCCGGTGGCGTACATGTGGTGCGCCCAAACCGCGATCGACAGGGCGCCGATGCCGATGGTCGCGAAGACGAGGCCCTTATAACCGAACAGCGGCTTCCGGCTGAAGACAGGGAGCACCTCTGTGACCACTCCGAAGAATGGCAACGCGATGATGTAGACCTCGGGATGGCCGAAGAACCAGAAAAGGTGCTGCCACAGCACCGCGCCACCGTTGCTCGCGTCGAAGATGTGAGCGCCGAGATGCCGGTCGGCGGCAAGCGCCAGTGACGCGGCCGCGAACACCGGGAAGGCGACCAGCACCAAGATGCCGGTGATCAGCATGTTCCAGCAGAAGATCGGCATCCGGAACATGGTCATGCCGGGCGCGCGCAGCGTGAGGATCGTCGTGACGAGGTTGACCGCGCCGAAGATGGTGCCGAGACCGGACAGGGTCAGCCCGAAAATCCACAGGTCAGCACCGGCGCCCGGCGAGTACAAGCTGCTGTTGAGTGGTGCGTACGCGAACCAGCCGAAGTCGGCAGCACCGTCCGGCGTGAGGAAGCCGGCGACGACCATCGTGCCGCCGAAGGCGTACAGCCAGTACGCCAGCGCGTTCAGCCGCGGGAAGGAGACGTCGGGCGCGCCGATCTGCAGCGGGACGATGTAGTTCGCGAAGCCGAACGCGAGCGCCGGCGCGAACAGGAACATCATCACGGTGCCATGAATGGTGAACAGCTGGTTGTACTGCTCGTTCGAGAGGAACTGCAGGCCGGGACGGGCCAGCTCGGCGCGCATCAGCATCGCCATCACGCCGGCCAGAGCGAAGAAGATGAACGACGTGACCGTGTACATCACGCCGATCGTCTTGTGGCTGGTGGTCGTGATGTAGCCGAGCATCGTGGTCGGCTTGGGCAGGTGGTGGGCGTGCTCCGGCGCGTGCTGTTCGGCGGGCAGGCCACCCGAAGGCGACGGCTCGTGCAGCAAGGTCATGATGCGCTCCCCGACGCGGAGGCAGTCAGATACTTCGGGTCATAGTTGTGCGCCACGTAGTTGTCGAACACCTTTGCTGGGACGACTTTCACGATGAAGTCCATCCGGTCGTGGTCAACCCCGCACAGCTCCGCGCAGCGGCCTATGAAGGTTCCGGTTCTGGTGATCTTGCTGATCTCGAACTCATTGACCCGGCCGGGGATGACGTCTCGCTTGAAGTTGAACTCGATGATCCAGAACGAGTGGACGACGTCGGCCGAGGTCTCCTTGAAAAGGATGCTGCGGTCGGTGGGCAGCACCAGCACTGCCGGCTGCCCCGGTCGGCCCACGACCTGGGCCTTGACGACGTCCTTACCGTTGGCGTCCTTCTCGATGTAGCCGAACTCCCAGTTCCAGCGGAAGCCGACCACCGAGACGGTCATGTCCGGCTTGGGGGTCTGGTCGAGCTTGGACTCGTCGCGGGCCGTGTAGTAGAAGAGCCCGCCGACGATCACGAACGGCACGACCGTGTAGAGGATCTCGACCGGCAGGTTGTAGCGGACCTGCTTGGGAAGCTCGTCGCTCTTCTTCCGGAAGACGAAGCTGCAGTAGAAGATCAGCGCCCATACCCCGCCGCCGACCACGAGCGCGGCGATGGACGACCCGGACCAGATGTTGTAGATCCGCTTTGCCTGCGGGGTGATGCCCTTCGGGAAACCGAAGCTCGGCAGCTCACAGGCGGTCGCGCTCGCCATCAGGAACGCACCGGCGGCAACACGAGCGACGAGCCGACGGCGACTAGTCCGGCGGTTCGAGCGGATCACCGCATGGCCTCCCGATCACGGGCACTCAGCCCGGCTATTCGATGACTGCTGCTGGCACAACTTCGCAAACCCGCGCCAAGCCTCAAAGTGCCTGGCACCACGTGCAGAACCGACTGCGATGGCTCACGGGGGAATGTATCGCAGGGGACGCGTGATGCGCCCGTACGGCTTGCCCGGAACGGCCCGCGGCGCAGCCCTGATCTGGCGCCGCTGCGCACGTGCCTAGGCTGGTTCGGTGCAGCCGGGTGGCACCTATCTGGATTGGGCCTCCCAGACGCCCCTGCATCCGGCCGCGCGCGAGGCCCTGCTGGCCGCGTACGACGCCGGATGGGCCGACCCGACCCGGTTGCATCGGGAAGGCCGGCAGGCTCGGCTGCTGTACGACGCGGCCCGCGAAGCCGCCGCTGCCGCCCTTGGCGTCAGGCCGCCCGAGGTGAGCTTCACCAGCAGCGGCACCGTGGCCGCGCAGCTGGCCATCTCCGGCGCGCTGGCGGTCCACCGGCGACCGCGCCCCGCGCTGATCGTCTCCGCGGTCGAGCACTCCTGCGTGCTGCACGCCGGTGCCGCGCACGCCGCGACAGGCGGCCGGTTCACGCAGCTTCCGGTCGATCACACCGGAAGAGTGGTGGTGGCCACATTGCGGCCGGACGCCGAGACGGCGCTGGTCAGCGTGCAATCGGCCAACCAGGAGATCGGCACCCGCCAGGCCGTCACCGAGATCGCGCAACGCTGCGCAGCTGCCGGCGTGCCCTTGCACGTCGACGCAGCCCAGAGTGTCGGCCGCGAGCCCGTCGACGTGCCGGAGTGGGGCTGCTCCCTGCTCACGGCGAGCGCCCACAAGTTCGGGGGCCCGTCGGGAATGGGGCTGCTGGTCGTGCGCGACGGGACGCGGTGGGAGCGCCCCGGCCCGGAGGACGACCGCGGCGATCCGCGGGTCATCGGCCCGCTCGACGTGCCGGGAGCCGTCGCGACCGCTGCCGCCCTGGTGGCCCGGACCGGCGAGCTCGCGGATGAAACGGCTCGGCTGCGCGGGTTCGGCGAGCGGGTCCGAGCCGCCGTGAGCGCCATCCCCGACGCCCAGCTGCACGGTGACCCGGACCCCGCCGGCCGCCTCCCCCACCTGGTCAGCATGTCGTTCCTGTACGTCGACGGCGAGGCGCTGCTGGACCGGCTGGCGGCGCAGGGAATCGCCGCGGCCAGCGGCTCCGCGTGCACTGCCAGCAGCCTGTCCCCCAGCCACGTGCTGGAGGCGATCGGTGCGCTCACCCACGGCAACCTGCGCGTGTCGATGGGGCGGGACACCACCCAGGACGACGTGGACCGGCTGCTGACCGCGTTGCCCGCCGCTGTGGCGGGACTGCGCGAGGAGGCCGGAGTGGTCGGGCTGTGAGTGGCCGGGCGGTGAGTGGTCGCACCGTCGACTCGCGCGGGCGCCGGTGCCCCCTCCCGATCATCGACCTGGCGGCTGCCGCGAAGGACGCCACCCGGGGAACCGTCATCACCTTGCTCGCCGACGACCCCGCCGCAGCGGCTGACGTCGCGGCATGGTGCCGGATGCGGGGACAGGCGTACGAAGGCAGCAGCCCCGTGCCGGGAAGCGACACCGCCACCAGTTACCGCGTGCGGATCACCGCAGTGTGAGATTCGCCTCCAGCTCACTCGCCGCGTCGTCACCGAAGGCCTGCCGAAAGCGCGCCAGGGCGTCGGCGTCGACCGCGTACTCCTGGGTGCCGACCGTCTCGAGGGCCAGGGTCGCCAGGAGGCTGCCCACCTCGGCGCAGCGCTGGAGGTCGAACCCCCAGGACAGCCCGCCGAGGAAACCGGCGCGGAAAGCGTCGCCCACGCCGGTCGGATCAGCCTTCACGCACTCCGGAACGACGGGAACGGCGAGCTCAGGGCCATCGGCCGGCTGCACCCGGACACCCTTGGCGCCGAGGGTCGTGACCAGGACGCCCACTCGCGAGCGCAGCTCCGCGTCCGTCCAGCCGCTCTTCTGCAGCAGCAGCCCGTACTCGTAGTCGTTGCAGAACAGGTACGTCGCGCCCTCGCAGAGATCACGGATCTCGGCCCCGTCCATGCGGGCCAGCTGCTGCGACGGATCGGCGGCGAAGGGGTATCCCCGCTGCCGGCACTCCTGCGTATGGCGGGCCATCGCCTCGGGGTCGTTCGGGCAGATCACGACCAGATCCAGGCCGCCCGCCCGGTCTGCCACCGGCGCGAGCTCGATCTCGCGGGCCTCGCTCATCGCCCCCGGATAGAACGACGCGATCTGGCACATGTCCTGGTCGGTGGTGCACAGGAACCGTGCGGTGTGCGCCAGCTCGCTGACATGGACGCTTTCGGTGTCGACGCCAGCCCGCTCGAGCCAGGATCGGTAGTCACCGAAATCGTGCCCCACCGCTCCGACGAGCAGCGGCCGCAGGCCCAGCGCGCCCATCCCGAACGAGATGTTGGCCGCCACCCCACCCCGGCGTACTTGCAGCTCGTCGACCAGGAACGACAGCGAAAGCCGTTCGAGCTGATCACCGACGAGCTGGTCGGCGAAGCGCCCCGGAAATGTCATCAAATGGTCGGTGGCGATGGATCCCGTCACGGCAATGCGCACGGCGCGAAAGCTTACTGGCTGGTAGGGGGTGACCTGCCGCTGAGCAGCAAATAGCCTGCTGGCGTGTCCTTCCTTGATCGTCCAACCGGCCGCGTTGTCGGGGATGTACGCATCCCGCTCGATGACACCGATGGGGGCTGGGCGGAGCTGATGGAGCTGGCCGCGAACTTCCCGCTCGAGGTGCTCTCGTTCGGTGGTTCGCGTGCCGCGGCGACGGCGGTTCTGCCGCAGCCGCGAGCCGTCAGCCATGACCGCACCGTGGCCGCCGTCGACTATGACTACGTAGTTGACCTGGTCGACGGTGTCGGTCTGGCGCTCGCCACCTGGTAACCCTGCGGCGCTCGCGTCGCAGACGCAAAACGCCGCAGGACGCAAACGACCCGGCCCCGGGTTCACCGGGACCGGGCCGTTTTGAATACCGGCTTAGCTGAACGAGTCTCCGCAGGCGCAGGACCCGCTCGCGTTGGGATTGTCGATCGTGAAGCCCTGCTTCTCGATGGTGTCGACGAAGTCGATCTTCGCGCCACCCAGGTAAGGCAGGCTCATCCGGTCGACGACGAGGTCGAAGCCGCCCCAGTCGGTGCGATTGTCGCCGTCGAGCTCGCGCTCGTCGAAGAACAGCTGGTAGCGCAGACCGGAGCACCCACCAGGCTGCACCGCGATGCGCAGCGCCAGGTCATCGCGACCTTCCTGGTCGAGAAGCGCCTTCACCTTCTCGGCGGCGGTCTCGGTCAGCAGCACACCGGTCGGCGGCGCCTCAACTGCGTCAGGCGCACTCTGGCCCGTGTCAACGCTCATCTGGTGCACTCCCTTTCGAAGACTTCTCCATGGTAGGTGACATCGGCCGCTATCCAGACATTCCCTCGCCCAGAAAAAACTGTCACCAAAATGCGGGGCCGTTTACCGCTCGCTCTGGGTCAGCCTCTCGACCACCGCGCAGCCAGCCGGGCGCCCGCGGCCGCGAGCCAGTCGGCGGCGTCATCCATCGCCGCTGCCACCGACCCGGCCAGCTCGGCGAGGGAGATCGTCTCGTCGATCCCGTGCGCCGCCGCTTCACGCTGCCCGACGCTCACCTGACCCGCGACGACGGCGCAGGGCAGCGCGGCTCGCCCGGCGGCCTCCGCGACCGCCGCCACGACCTTGCCGCGCAGCGAGGTGACGTCAAAGGAGCCCTCCCCCGTGATGACGAGATCGGCTCCGGCCATCGCCGCTTCCAGCCCGATGACCTCGGTCACCAGGGCGGCTCCGGCGCGGCGTCGTCCGCCGAGCCAGTACAGGGCGGCCCCGAGCCCGCCGGCCGCTCCGGCGCCGGGCTGATCCGCGACGGCGGCGAGACCGTCGAGTTCGGCAACCCAGGCCTGCGTCCGGCCTTCGAGGCGAGCCACGGCCGCCGCGATCAGCACCCTTCTGAGGACCGAACACCGCCGCCGCGCCGGCCGGCCCCAGCAGCGGATTGTCGACGTCGGTCGCCACGACCAGCTCGACGCGGCGCAGCCCCTCCTGCACGCGGGAGGGAGCGCGGCGATGAGTCCGCGGCCACCATCGCTCGTCGCCGATCCCCCGAGCCCGACGACGATGCGCATCAGCACCGCCGGCGCACGCGGCCTCCAGCAGGGCCGCGAGCCCCGCCGAGGTGGTGCGTTCCGGATCCCGTTCGGACTCCGCGAGCAGGTGCAGCCCTACCGCCTGGGCGCTTTCGACATATGCCGTGCCGCGGTGCAGCAGAAACGACGCGTTGACGGGACGTCCCAGCGGATCCGTCGTCGCGACGCTGCTGGAGATCACCAGCGCCGAGCGCAGCGGCCAGCACCTCGACGAACCCCGGTCCCCCGTCCGACATGGGCAGCTGAACCAGCTGGTCATCCGCCCGGCGGGACTGCCAGCCACCGGCGATGCCTGCTGCGGCTGCAGCGGCGCGTGACGGTCCCGGCGAACTTGTCGGGCGCGATCACCACGCGCACCGTGTCCCCGCTGTCTCCCGTGTCCCCGTCGCCATCCGTTCACCCGCTCGATCACCCCTCGAAAGCCGTAGGGCCGGGAGTTATAGTCGATTAGACCATCACTCGATGGCGCTCATGGCGAGGGAGAGACGATGACCATCGACGTGGCAGATCCCGCTGTCGGCGCCCCCGGGCAGCTCCGCCAGGCCTTGTTCCTGCTGGGCAGCCAGTCGGATCCGGACTCCGAGCGCGGCGTCGATTGCCCCGGCGAGCTGCCGGCACCGTCCGACCCGCAGCCTGGTCGAGCGAGCGCGGGCGGCCAAGGCGGCGCTCGGCGAGCGGGTGTTCATCCTCGGCCACCACTACCAGCGCGACGAGGTCATCCAGTTCGCCGACGTCACCGGCGACTCGTTCAAGCTCGCCCAGGCTGCAGCCGCCCGGCCCGGAGCCGACTACATCGTCTTCTGCGGCGTGCACTTCATGGCCGAGAGCGCTGACATCCTGACCGCAGACAGCCAGGCGGTCGTCCTGCCGGATCTCGCCGCCGGCTGCTCGATGGCCGACATGGCGACCGCCGCCCAGGTCGAGCGGGCCTGGGAGACGCTGCAGGACGCCGGTCTCGCCGAGTCGACGATCCCCGTCTCGTACATGAACAGCTCGGCGGCCATCAAAGCCTTCACCGGTCGCTACGGCGGAACGATCTGCACCTCCTCGAACGCCCGGGCTGCGCTGGAATGGGCGTTCGCCCGCGGGGAGCGGGTGCTCTTCCTTCCCGACCAGCACCTCGGACGCAACACCGCGGTGTTCGAGCTCGGAATCCCGCTCGAGGAATGTCGTCGTCTACGACCCGCGCCGCCCGAGCGGCGGTCTCACCACCGAACAGCTGCGCAACGCCAAGATGCTGCTGTGGAAGGGGCACTGCTCGGTCCACGGCCGGTTCACGCCTCGACAGCGTCAACGAGGTCCGGGCCCGAGTTCCCGGGGTGAAGGTGCTCGTGCATCCCGGAATGTCAGCACGAGGTCGTCAAGGCTGCCGATCTGGTGGGCAGCACCGAGTTCATCCTGCGCACTCTGGCCGAGGCCGAGCCGGGCAGCATCTGGGCGGTCGGCACCGAGCTGAACCTCGTGCGCCGGCTCGCCGCCGATGCATCCGGACAAGACTGTTGCCTTTCTGGACCGTACGGTGTGTTTCTGCTCGACAATGAACAGGATCGATCTGCCGCACCTGGTATGGGCGTTGGAATCACTTGCCTCCGGGCAGCTGGTCCACCGCATCACCGTGGACCCCGCTACCTCAGCGGACGCCAGGACGGCACTCGATCGCATGTTGACCCTGTGAACCATCGTGAGTGAGTTAGATGCCGTCGTTGCGTAAGAAGCCCGCCCCGCCGCCGGAGCCGGAAGTGGTCGAGAAGGTGGGCGGCAAGGGCCGCGCGACGCCGAAACGCAAGGAGGCGCAGGCATCGCGGCGTAGCGGTACCTCCGCGCGCCGGGCCGTCGCCCGGTCCGGAGCAAAGGGCGATGACGCCAAGGCCACGCGTCTCGCGGTCCGCGAGGCCCGCCGCGAGAAGGCGGCCGAGTACCGCCGGGCGATGAATTCCGGCGACACCTCCAAGCTGCCGGCACGCGAACGGGTACCCGAGCGGATTCTGGCGCGCGACATCGTCGATCAGCGCCGCAATCTCGGTCCGCTGCTGCTCGGCGTGATCGTGATCTCGTACTTCCTGGGGCTCGCCCCCACCGCGGGGACCAAGGTCGCCGCGTTCTACCTGCTGCCGCTGTGCCTGATCGGGATCGTCGCCGACACCGTCGTCGTCGCGCGCAAGGTCACGCGAAGATCCGGGAGAAGTACCCGAACACCACGGTCAAGGTGAAGGGCTACGCCGGCCAGCGTGCGCTGATGCCGGCGCGCTGGCGTCAGCCCCGGCCCCGGCCAGGGATCAAGATCGGGCGCTGGATCCCGCGGGGCTAGCAGCAGAGCGCGACTCGCTGAGCGCCGCGAAGCCGAGCGCCGGGCACGCGTAGGGAAGGCCTCTGCGCCAGGGTTTGCGTGCCATATCTGGCCCGGAGACGGTGGCACCAGGGTAAGCGCCAGGGTAAGGGGTGCGCGGCGCCAGGGTTTGCGTGCCACATATGGCCCGGAGACGGTGGCACCAGGGTAAGCGCCAGGGTGTAAGGGGTGCGCGGCGCCAGGGTTTGCGTGCCACATATGGCCCGGAGACGGTGGCACCAGGGTAAGGGGTGCGCGGCGCCAGGGTTTGCGTGCCACATCTGGCCCGGAGACGGTGGCACCAGGGTAAGGGGTGCGCCGCGCCAGGGTTTGCGTGCCATATCTGGCCCGGAGACGGTGGCACCGGAGTAAGGGGTGCGCGGCTGGCCCGCCGGTAGCCGCGCTCGGCTTCGCTACGCCTACCAGTGCTCAGCCGAGTCACGATCTACTCCGTAGGGCGCAGGCTCATCGGCCCGTAGACCTTCCGGTCGTCCTCCCGCAGCGTCACCTGCTCGACCCCAGCGTGCAGCAGCTCAGGCCACACCTCGCCGAGCCACGACTCGGCGTCGGACTGCGACGGGAAGATCTCCTGCGCGGGTGCCGACGGGAGCTGCTGCGCGTCGAGCACCTCGCCGTCAGCCGCCTCGTACTGCCAGAACCAGGACAACGTTTTCCTCCTCGGGCCGCTGCGAGATCGCAACACTCTCGCGCCATCCTTACCCGGCTTGGGAAACTGAACGTCGTGAAGCTCCAGTTGCTCGGCACCGGCTCGTCCGACGGCTGGCCCAATCCGTGGTGCATTTGCGCCTCCTGCAACGCCGCGCGCGAATCCGGAGAGCTGCGCAGCCAGACCGGAGTGCTCGTCGACCACCGGCTGCTGATCGACTGCGGACCCGATGTGCCCCGGGCCGCGACCCGCCTCGGAATCGACTTCGGAGCCGTCGAGCTCCTACTGATCGGCCATGCCCATCCCGACCATTGCGGTCCGCAGGCCCTGATGTGGCGCGGATGGTCGTCGCGGGCCGGGCGACCGCTCGAGGTGATCGCGCCGCCGGCCGTCATCGACCGATGCAGGCCCTGGGCAGACCCGAGCGGGCCGATCACGTTCACGCCCGCCCCGCCGGGGGCGTCGATCGAGCGTCTCGGCTACCGCATCCGCACCTACGCGGCCGCCCACGGGGGTCCGGAGCTCGGCCCGGCCGTGCTCTTCGACGTGACGGGCCCGGACGGCGCCCGCCTGCTCTACGCGGTGGACACGGCACCGCTGCCGGACAGTCGGCTTCCCGGCGATCCGGACCACCCCTACGACGTGGTGCTGCTGGAGGAGACGCTCGGCGATGCTGACAGTGCCGAGTACCGGGGCGGCGAGCATCACGGCCTCGACGACTTCGCCGCCACCGTTGCGGCGCTGCGCCGGACCGGTGCAGTGACGCCGCGTACCCAGGTGGCCGCGGTGCATCTGGGGCACGGAAACCCGCCCGGCGCCGAGCTGCGGCGACGGCTTGCGCTGATCGGCGCGATCGCCCCGCTCGACGGCAGCGTGCTGCAGGCCGGAGCCGAGACCGCCGCCGCGCAGCGTCCACCCGGTCCGCGGCGAGTGCTGATCACCGGCGGGGCCCGCTCGGGCAAATCCCACGAGGCCGAGCGCCGGCTGGCGGGAGCGCCCGAGGTGACGTACGTCGCAACGGCGCAGGAGTATCCGGGCGACGAGGAATGGTCGGCGCGGCTCGTGGCGCATCGAGCGCGCCGACCGGCACACTGGAGCACGGTCGAGACGGGGGTCCTGGCGCCGCTGCTGCGCGAACCAGGGCCGCCGCTGCTCATCGACTGTCTCGGCCTCTGGCTTGCCCGCGAGGCCGAGGATCCGGATGTGCTCGTCGAGGCGTGGCGGCTGTGTCAGCGGGAGGTCGTTCTGGTCACCAACGAGGTGGGCTCGGGGGTCGTGCCGGCCACCGCGAGCGGTCGCACGTTCCGCGACGGACTGGGCCGGTTGAACGCCCGGCTCGCCGCCGAGGCGGACGAGGTCTGGCACTGCGTGGCAGGAGTCGCATGCCGTCTCAAGTGAGGTCACCGGACGCCGCCGCGCGCGAGCAGGCCCTCGAAAGGCAGCTCCGGCTCACCAAGCCGACCGGCGCGCTCGGCCGGCTCGAGGACCTGTCCGCCTGGGTCTGCGCGGTCCAAGGGACCTGTCCCCCGCATGCCTTCCGCCGCATCCGGGTGGTGATCGTCGCAGCCGATCACGGCATCGCCCAGGCCGGCGTCTCCGCCTACCCGCCCGAGGTCACGGCACAGATGGTGGCCAACTTCGCCGCCGGCGGCGCGGCGGTCAACGTGCTGGCCCGCCAGGCCGGCGCGACGGTGCGGGTCGTCGACGACGGCCTCGGCACACCGTCGGGGCGGATCGACCGTGAGGACGCGCTCAGCCAAGCGGAGTTCGACGCGGCCTTCGAACTCGGACGCTCCATCGTCGACGACGAGGTCGACAGCGGCTGCGACCTGCTGATCCCCGGCGACATGGGCATCGGCAACACGACCCCGGCGTCGGCGCTCGTGGCAGGGATCCTCGGGCTCGAACCGGTGGCCGTCGTCGGGCGCGGCACCGGCATCGACGATTCCGCCTGGATGCGCAAGACCGTCGCCATCCGCGACGCGCTCAGCCGGGCCCGCAAGAGTGTGGGCAGCGATCCCGAGGGGCTCATCCGCGTCGTCGGCGGTCGTGATCTGGCGACGCTCGCCGGGATGCTGGTGCATGCCGGCACCCGCCGCACGCCCGTCATTCTCGACGGCGTGGTCAGCTGCGCGGCCGCGCTGGCGGCCGAACGGATGGCGAAGGGCGCCAGCGCGTGGTGGGTCGCCGGAACGCGCTCGACGGAGCCGGCGCAGTCCAAGGCACTCGCCGCACTCGACCTCGAACCACTGCTGGATCTGGGTCTTCGCCTCGGAGAAGGCACCGGCGCGCTGTTGGCCGTCGGCCTCGTGCAAGCCGCCTCGGCGACGCTCGCCGAGATGGCCACGTTCGCCGAGGCCGGGGTCAGCGACAAGGACGGCAGCAGCGAAGCCGATGACGCGCCCGCAGATGCAACGGCGGAGATCCCCTGACCAAGCTGGCGCCCCTGCGCTACGTGATCAGCCTGCTCACCGTCATCCCGGTCGGCCGCCGGCCGATCACGCTCGCCGACGGTCAGCTCGGCACCGCGATGACACTCGCTCCGCTCGTCGGGGTGATGGTGTGGCTGCCCGCAGCGGGCGTGCTGATTGCGGTCCGGGTGCTGCTGCACGACCCGCCGGATCTGATTCCTCCGCTCTTCGCGCTCGCGACGCTCGCCATCGTCACCGGCGGGCTGCATCTCGACGGGCTGGCCGATTTCGGTGACGCGCTCGGTTCGCGCCGGCGCGGCGCCGACGCGCTGGCGGTCATGCGCGACTCGTCCGTCGGCGCCATCGGCGCTGCCACGCTCGTCTTCGTCGTGCTCCTGCAAGCCGGATCGCTCACGCTCGCCATCGGACGTCACCACGGCACGGTCGCGCTGCTCACGTCCGTGCTGGCCGGACGGCTCGCCGTCGTGCACGCCTGCCGGCGCGGCATCCCGGCCGCGCGCCCGGACGGTCTCGGCGCGAGCGTCATCGGCTCGGTCTCTGCCCTTCAGGCATCAGTGGTGACGACCGCTGTCTTCGCCGTCGCGGCCGTCGCCGGAAAGCTCGACTACGACGGCGGCAGGCTGCGGGAGAGCGTGCACGCCGCATTTGCCGTCCTCTGCGCCGTCGTCATCGCCGCACTGGTGCGGCGGCTGGCGGTGCGGCGGCTAGGGGGCATGACCGGGGACGTGTTCGGCGCGCTCGTCGAGATCGCCATGCTCGTCGACCTGTTCGTGATGGCGGTTCCCGCGCCCTCCTGGCTGCACTGAAAGCCCGGCGACCAAAGCCCGGCTTCGGCCGCGCGGGATCAGCGCGGAGATGCGTCGACGAAGGGCGGCCGTACGACGGTCGCGCCGATCTGACGACCGCGCACGTCGACCGTCACCTCCCCGCCCTGCTCGGCACCGGCGAGGAGAGCGAGCGCGATGCCGGCTCCTAGCGTGGGGCTGAAGGTTCCGCTGGTGACGGCGCCGCTGACGCGACCGGTCGGGTCGGTCACCGCCATGCCCGGACGCGCGATCCCGCTGGACATGCGAAGCCCCCAGAGCAGCCGGCGCGGTGCGGCACGCTCGGCGAGCAGGGCCTCGCGTCCCCAGAACGCCGGTTTGTTCCAGCCGACGGCCCAGCCGAGCCGGGCGGCGACGGGGCTGATCTGCGCGGACAGGTCCTGCCCGTGCAACGGGTAGCCCATCTCGGTACGCAACGTGTCGCGGGCACCGAGCCCGCACGGCACCCCGCCGGCCGCAACGAGCGCATCCCACAGATCGCCGGCAGCATCCCAGCGCGGCAGCAGCTCGTATCCACGCTCGCCGGTGTAGCCGGACCGGCAGACGATGAGGGGATCGCCCTTCCACTCGGCGCGCACGTGGGACATGTAGGCGTGGTCCGACGGCAGCCCGAGATCGGCGAGCACGCGAGGCGACTGCGGGCCTTGCACGGCGATCACGGCGTAGTCGCGATGCTGGTCGCGGATCGTCAGGTCAGCGGGAGCGGCCTGTTCCAGCAGGCGGGCGAGCCGATCGGTGTTGGCCGCGTTGGGCACCAGGAAGACGTCATCGTCGGAGTTGACGTACGCGATCAGATCGTCGACGACACCTCCTGACTCGGTGCAGCACAAGGTGTACTGCGCGAAGCCGGGCTCGATCCGGAACAGGTCGTTCGTCAGGACCGAGTCGAGGAAGGCGCGGGCCCCGCGGCCCGTGACGGAGACCTTTCCCAGATGGCTGACGTCGAAGATGCCGACCGCAGTGCGGACCGCCTGATGCTCGGCGACGGTGCCGCCGCTCTCGCCGGCGTAGGCCAGCGGCATCTCCCAGCCACCGAATTCGCCGAAGCGCGCACCGGCGGCGACATGGCGGTCATGCAGGGGTGAACGCAGCAGCTCGGAGACCACGCCCAAACGCTACCGGCTGGTCACTGGTCGCAGACCCGCGCTCGCTTCGCTGCGCTCAGCCGAGCCGCGATCTGCTCCTACCGCAATTAAGCTGCAGAAATGGCCACGTTAACCGCGTCGAACGAGTCACCCACCGCTGCCGAGGCCGATGTCCTCGTCATCGCCGTCGCAAAAGGTGAGGACGGGCCGGTCCCGCAGCCGGGGAGCGAGGAGATCGACGCGGCACTTTCCGGGCGGCTGGCCGCGGTGCTCTCCGACCTCGGGGCGAGGGGCGACGAGGGGGAGGTCACCCGGTTCGCCTCGCTGGGAGCGGTCAAGGCACCGGTGATCGCCGCCGTCGGCCTCGGCGACCTCAACGGCAACGGCGGCGCCTCGGACGAGGTGCTGCGCAAGGCGGCCGGCTCGGTCATCCGCGCGCTCGCCGGCCGCCGCCGCGTGGCTCTGGCATTGCCGGCGGGCGCTGACCTGCGGGCCGCGGCTGAGGGCGCCGCGCTTGCCGCGTACTCGGCGAAGCAGCCGCCGCCGGGCAAGGCTCCGGTCGAGGACATCGTGGTGCTCGGCGCAGCCGCATCGGGCTCGCTGCTGGACCGGGCGGCGATCCTCGCCGAGGCAGTCGCCCTCGCCCGCGAACTCGGCAACCTCCCGGCCAACCTGCTGCCGCCCGCCGGCCTCGCCGATCGGGCGGTCGCCGAAGCCGGCACGTGTGGGGTCGAGGTCACGGTGCTCGATGAGACGCAGCTCGCCGAGCAGGGATTCGGCGGGATCGTCGGCGTGGGCCAGGGTTCGGTCAACCCGCCGCGGCTGGTCCGCCTGTCGTGGACGTCGCCGGGAGCGACGAAGACGGCGGCCTTCGTAGGCAAGGGCATCACCTTCGACTCCGGCGGCCTGTCGCTGAAGCCGTCGACCGGGATGGAGTACATGAAGGTCGACATGGCAGGCGCGGCTGCGGTCCTCGGTGCCGTGCTGGCCGCCGCACGCCTCAAGCTTCCGGTCAATGTGACCGGATGGCTCGCGATCGCCGAGAACATGCCGTCGGCGCGGGCCAGCCGGCCGACGGATGTGCTGACGATGTACGGGGGCAAGCGGGTCGAGGTGCTCAACACCGACGCGGAAGGCCGGCTCGTGCTCGGCGACACGCTGGCCCGGGCCAGCGAGGAGAACCCCGACGTGCTCATCGACGTCGCGACCCTCACCGGCGGCCAGATCATCGCGCTCGGCAGCCGCACCACCGGGCTCATGGGCAACGACGACCAGCTGCTCGAGGCGCTGCAGGCCGCCGGCACTGCCGCCGGCGAGCCGATGTGGCCGATGCCGATGCCGCCGGAGATCCGCAAGAGCCTCGAATCGCTCGTCGCCGACTTCTCCAACGTCGCGCCCGGCGGCAACCGCGACGGGCACATGCTGGTCGGCGGGATCTTCCTGAAGGAGTTCGTCGGCGAAGGCATCGCCTGGGCTCACCTCGACATCGCGGGGCCCGCCTGGAACGGCGGCGAGCCGTACGGATTCACTCCCCGCGGCGCCACCGGTGTGATGGTGCGCACGCTCGTCACCCTGTTGGAAGGTATGACCCGGTAGCAGACGTCACGCCCTCCGCGAAGCGACCGCTGCAAAGCCCGGAGCGTTTGCCTGCGGTGGCAAACTGGTACGGGCCGGACCAGTGCACCCAGCGCCCAAGGCTCACCTGAAAAGGAGCGTCGCGTGACATCTCGCGAGCCCGTCGATCTCGCCATCCTTGGCGCCGGAAGCGGGGGTTACGCCGCAGCTCTGCGGGCCGCCGAGCTCGGGATGTCGGTAGTGATGGTCGAGCGCGACAAGGTGGGGGGCACCTGCCTGCACCGCGGCTGCATCCCGACCAAGGCGCTGCTGCACGCGGCCGAGGTCGCCGACAACGCCAAGGAAGGCCCCGCGAAGTTCGGCGTCAAGTCCACGTTCGAGGGCATCGACATGGCGGGCGTCAACGCCTACAAGGACGGCGTCGTCAGCCGGCTCTACAAGGGCCTTTCGGGCTTGGTGAAGTCCCGCGGCATCGAGGTCGTCGAGGGCAGCGGACGGCTCGCCGGTCCTACCTCCCTGCAGGTCGGTGACCGCACGATCGAGGCGCGCCACGTCATTCTCGCGACGGGCTCAGAGGCGAAATCGCTCCCGGGCATCACGATCGACGGCGAGCGGGTCATCACCAGCGATCACGCGCTGGGGCTCGATCACGTGCCGGCGTCGGCGATCGTGCTCGGCGCCGGCGCGATCGGATGCGAGTTCGCCTCGGTGTGGAACTCCTTCGGCGCCGACGTGACGATCGTCGAGGCGCTGCCGCACCTGGTGCCGGCGGAGGAGGAGTCGTCGTCGAAGCTTCTCGAGCGCCAGTTCCGCCGCAAGGGCATCGCGTTCCATGTGGGCACCAAGCTGACGGACGTTAACACCTCCGGTAACGGGGTGACGGTCACTCTCGAAGGCGGTAAGACGCTGACCGCCGAGCTGCTGCTGGTCGCCGTCGGGCGCGGGCCGGTCTCCGCCGGACTCGGCTACCAGGAGGCGGGAGTCGAGATCGATCGCGGTTACGTGAAGGTCGACGCGACGTGCCAGACCAACATCCCGACCATCAGCGCCATCGGCGACCTGCGCCCGGGACTGCAGCTGGCCCACGTCGGCTTCGGCGAAGGGATCCTGGTCGCCGAGAAGCTGGCCGGCCTGTCGGTCGTGCCCATCGACTACGACGGTGTCCCGCGGATCACCTACTCCCACCCCGAGGTCGCCTCGGTCGGGATCACCTCGGCGGTCGCCAAGCAGCGCGGCCATGACGTCGTCACCGCCAGCTATGACTTCGCCGGCAACGGCCGGGCCCAGATCCTGCAGACCGCCGGTGCGGTCACGCTCGTCGCCGAGAAGGACGGCCCGGTGCTGGGCATCCACATGGTCGGCGAGCGCGTCGGCGACCTCATCGCGGAGGGTCAGCTGATCGTCAACTGGGAGGCTCACGCCAGCGAGGTTGCCGCCCTGATCCATCCGCACCCGACGCTCTCGGAGGCCGTCGGTGAGGCCCACCTCGCCCTCGCCGGCAAGCCGCTGCACTCGCACGGATAGCCATACCGCACAGCCCGCACTCGCCCCACTAGCCAACCGACCGAAGGAGCGCGACGACCGATGCCGGTCTCCGTCACCATGCCCCGTCTCGGGGAGAGCGTCTCTGAGGGGACGGTTACCCGCTGGCTCAAGCAGGAGGGTGAGCACGTCGAGGCCGATGAGCCGCTGCTCGAGGTCAGCACCGACAAGGTCGACACCGAGATCCCCTCGCCCAGCTCGGGCGTGCTGACCTCGATCAAGGTCGGCGAGGACGAGACGGTCGACGTCGGGGTCGAGCTCGCGGTGATCTCCGAGGCGTCCGAGGTGGGCTCAGCGGCGCCGCAGCAGGCCGCGCCCGCGCCCGCCGCCGAAGCTCCCGCCGCGCCGACCCCTGCAGCGCAAACTCCCGCGGCGCAGGCCGAGCCATCCGCGGCGGATGAGGCGCCGGCTCAGGCTCCCGCGGCTCAGGCTCCTGCGGCCGCTCCCCCGGCGCCGCCGACTCCTGCGGCGCCTGCTCCGCCCGCCGCACCGCCCGCGCCGGTGCCGGCCGCCGCTGCGAGCGCGCCGACCAGCGACGACGGCGGCCCCTACGTGACTCCCCTGGTGCGCCGGCTCGCCGCTGAACACGACGTGGATCTGTCGGCACTGCGAGGCACCGGCGTCGGCGGACGGATCCGCAAGCAAGACGTGCTCGAGGCGGCTCGCAACGGCTCGGGTGGCTACCGCGAGCCGGCGGCGGCGGAGAGCCCGGCCGCGACCCCGGCCATCGCCTCACCGGCACCGGCACCTGCACCGGCAGCTGCGGCTGCGGCTGCGCCGAGCGCCCCGGCACCGGTCAAGGCGAGCCAGCCGGCAGCGGCAGCGGCAGCGACCCAGATACGCGGGCGCACCGAGAAGCTCTCGCGGCTGCGCGCGGTCATCGCCACGCGCATGGTCGAGAGCTTGCAGACCAGCGCGCAGCTGACCACCGTCGTCGAGGTCGACATCACCCGTATCGCCCGGCTGCGCGAGCGCGCGAAGGAGTCGTTCGAGCAGCGGGAGGGCGTGAAGCTCACGTTCCTGCCCTTCTTCGCCGTCGCGACCTGCGAAGCCCTCAAGCTGCACCCGAAGCTCAACGCGAGCATCGACCAGTCTGCGGGCACGGTCACCTACCACGATGTCGAGCACCTCGGCATCGCGGTCGACACCGAGCGTGGGCTGCTCGCTCCCGTGATCCACCACGCGGGCGACCTCAATCTCGGGGGCATGGCCCGCCAGATCGCCGACCTGGCCGACCGCACGCGTCGTAACGCCGTTACACCGGACGAGCTCGGCGGTGGCACCTTCACGCTCACCAACACCGGCAGCCGCGGCGCGCTGTTCGACACCCCGATCATCTTCCAGCCGCAGGTCGGCATCCTCGGCACCGGAACGGTCGTGAAAAGGCCCGCCGTTATTGAGGATCCGGAGCTCGGCGAGATCGTCGCGATCCGGTCGATCGTCTACCTCGCGCTGAGCTACGACCACCGGCTGGTGGACGGAGCCGACGCCGCCCGCTTCTTGACGACCATCAAGGAGCGCCTGGAAGAGGGCGCGTTCGACGCCGACCTCGGCTTCTGAGCCCGTCGATTCCTTGAAGGTTCTCGTCAGCGGAGGCAGCGGCCTCATCGGCTCCGCCCTGGTCCCGCGGCTGCGGGCCGCCGGGCATGAGGTCGTGCAGCTGGTGCGCCGCGAACCAGCGGCGACCGACGAGGTCCAGCTGGGACCCCGCACGAGGGCAGCTGAACCCGGCAGACCTCGCAGGTGTCGAGGCGGCCGTGCATCTGTCGGGGGCGAGCGTCAACCGGCGCTGGACCGCGGCTTCCCGGCGCGCGATCCGGGAGAGCCGTGTCGAGAGCACCAGCCTGCTCGCCGAGACCCTCGCCAGGCTCTCCCCGCTGCCGAAGGTGCTGCTGGCGGGCAGCGCGGTCGGCTTCTACGGCGACACCGGCGACCACACGCTGGACGAGACCGGACCTGCGCGGTGAAGGCTTTCTCGCGGACGTGGTCGGCGACTGGGAAGCCGCCAGCCATCCCGCCACCGTCGCGGGGATCCGGGTGTGCCGGCTGCGCACCGGGATCGTGCTCGCCCGCCAGGGCGGCGCCCTTCGCCTGCAGCTGCCGATCTTCAAGCTGGGCCTCGGCGGAAAGCTGGGAAGCGGGCAGCAGTACATGAGCTGGATCGCGCTCGAGGACGAGATCCGCGCCATCCTCTTCCTGCTGACCGCCGACCAGGTGGAAGGCCCGGTCAACCTCGTCGCACCCCATCCGGTGACGAACAGCGAATACACGAAGACGCTGGCCCGAGCGGTGCACCGGCCCGCGATCGCCGCTGCCCCGGCGTTCGCGCTGAAGCTGGCGCTCGACGGCTTCGCCGAGGAAGGCCTGCTGCTCGGCCAACGGCTGGCGCCCCGCGTCCTGACCGAGGCCGGATTCACCTTCGACTTCCCGGATCTGGCCGATGCTTTGCCGGCGATGCTCACGAACTGACCGCCGGCCTTGACGCGGCGAGGTCGGCGACACTCGCGAACCGCCACGCGTCAGCCGCGCCGGCTACCGCCGCGACGAGTTCGATGCGATGCCCCGCTGCCCCGCGCGCCGCGACCCGGCTGATCACCCTTTCGCTGCGGTCGCGCAGTTCGTAGGACGAACGGCGGTCGGTGACGCGCAGGACCACCCGCCGCGGCGAAGCGGACTCGACGGCGACGCTGATGAGGACAAGTCGCAGCCCGACGGCGTGGACCTGATGAGCCCGCAGCGTCGCCGCGGCCGTCGCCGTCGGCACGATCGGCGGGAGTGTTCGGCGCGTCGACCGCGGCGAAACCGGTCTCGGGCTGCGCGAACGCCGCTGCCCACGCGGTGTCGAGGCGGGCCAGCACCTGGCGCCAATCGGGGTCGTGCGCTGCCGGCTGCACCGGCCCGGGAGCTGATGCACCGCGAGCGTGCGGGCCCGGCGCGCTCGCCCACCCGGCGAGGACGCCGAGCAGGACGACGCCCGCGGCGGCCAGCAGCACGCGCGGCCGGACCCAGCCGGGCAGCCGGCGCCGGACGCGAGCAGCCGGCCGCCGCCGCCGGACTTCAGCACCGCCGGAGACGGGACCATCCACCCCGATGGGCACCGCCGGGGCTGCTGCGGCGAGCGAGGCCGCGAGCGCTGCCGCGGTGCGGCTGCCTTCGGCGAGTGCCCGGGAAACCCTTGCCCCACCGGCGCTCTCGCGGTCGAGCAGGGAACCCAGCATCCGCTCCAGCGCCCGCACATCGGCCTCCGCCGACTTCGGCGCACCCAGCACGCCGAGGATGCCGACGCCGCTGAGCACCGGCCGACCGTCGGCGCCGATGAGCACCTCGGCATCGGCAAGCCTGCCGTGCACGATGCCCGCCGCATGGGCGTGTGCCAGCGCCCAGCCCAGAGCGACCCCGAGCGTCACGACCTCCCCCGCGCTCAGCAGCCGGCGCCGGGCAATCAGGTGCAGGCCCGTCGCTGCTGCCGGCTGATGCCCGTAAATCAGGGCCACCCCGTCGTAGGCCTTGCGCACTTCGCGGACCGGGAGCAGCCCCGGCTCGTCGAGCGCCATGAGGTCACGCGCGAGCGATTGCGCGCGGGCGCGCAAAGCCTCGTCGACCGGCAGCCGCAGCAGCCGGATCCGGCACTCCCCCACACCGGGGAGGTCGCCCGGAAGCGGCGCTCCGTCCTCGCCCGCGAGACCACCGGTGAGCCGGGCACGCCAGACCTCGCCGCGCCCGCAGTCCTCGACGCGCTCGACCAGCCGCCAGCCGTCGACGTGAGGAATCGTTTCGTCCACGCGCCGCAGGCTAGGCATCCGGTACGACAGGCGACTCGGGCCCTGTGGATAACCGGGTTGCGCCGCGATGACTAGCGTCGCGGATGGTGCGCACGGTCCCACTGCGCACCGAACCACGAGGAGACGTGAGTGAACATTCTGGCCACCAGCGCTGCCTTCCGCCCGGCCCGGCGCGAGGGGATGCGACCGAGCCCGGTCGTCGAATACGCGATCGAGCTGGCCGAGGTCTCCGGCCGCCGGCCGAAGGTCTGCATGATGCACACGGCGCTTGGTGACGACAGCCGCTGGATCGCCATGAGCTACGCAGCATTCGCCGCCCACCGGCCCGATGTGGAGCTCAGCCACCTCGCGCTTTTCCCGATGCCCAACATCGACGATCCGCGAGCGCATCTGCTCGAGCAGGACGTCGTCTGGGTCGGCGGTGGAAGCGTCGCGAACCTGCTCGCCGTCTGGCGCGTGCACGGCCTGGATGAGGTGTTCCGCTGAGGCGTGGGAGGCAGGCGTCGTCCTGACCGGCGTCTCCGCGGGCTCGCTGTGCTGGCACGTCGGCGGCACGACCGACTCGTTCGGGCCCGACCTGCGTCCGGTCACCAACGGGCTCGGCCTGCTGCCGTACAGCAACACCCCGCACTACGACTCCGAGGAGCAGCGCCGCCCGTTCTATCAGAGCCTCGTCGCGAGCGGGGTGCTGCCGACGGGATTCGCGACCGACGACGGCGTCGGCGTGCACTACCGCGGCACCGAATTCGTCGAGGCCGTCTCCGACCGTCCCGACGCCTACGCCTGGCGCGTAGAAGCTGCGGTCAGCGGCGACGAGGCAGGCGTACTCGAGACCCGGATCACGCCGCGCCGGCTCGACCAGCCGTAGCCTGAAGGGGTGCAGGTACGCCGGCTCGGAACGATCGGATACGAGCAGGCCTGGGCTTATCAGCGAGACGTGCTGGAGCGCCGGGCGGCCGAGCGCACCCCCGACACGTTGCTGCTGCTGGAACACCCGAGCGTCTACACGGCGGGACGGCGCACCGAGGACGTCGAGCGCCCCACCGACGGGACGCCGGTCATCGACGTCGACCGCGGCGGCAAGATCACCTGGCACGGGCCGGGGCAGCTGGTCGGCTACCCGATCGTGCGCCTGCCCGACCCCGTCGACGTGGTCGCCTACGTACGCAGCCTGGAGGCGGCGCTCATGCAGGCGTGTGCCGAGCTCGGCGTGGAGACGATCCAGGTGCCCGGGCGGTCGGGGGTGTGGACCGTCGACGGGATGCGCAAGCTCGCTGCCCTCGGGGTGCGGGTGAGCCGCGGGATCACCATGCACGGCTTCGCCCTCAACTGCGACCCGGACCTGGCAGCTTTCGACCGCATCATCGCGTGCGGCATCCGGGACGCGAGTGTGAGCAGTCTGTCGGCGGAGCTCGGGAAGCGCGTGAGCGTCGCCGATGCTCTACCTGTTGTGGAAAGCGCCGTCGTGAGCCGCCTCACCTCCTTCAGCCGCGGGGTGGTCGCTGCATGACCGCCCCGGATATCGCCGCCCCGGAAGGCCGGCGCCTGCTTCGCCTGGAAGCGCGCAATGCCGAGACGCCGATCGAGCGCAAGCCGCCGTGGATTCGCACCCGGCTACGGACCGGCCCGCAGTACTCCGAGCTCACCGAGCTGGTGCGCCGTGAGGGCCTGCACACCGTCTGCCAGGAAGCCGGCTGCCCCAACATCTTCGAGTGCTGGGAGGACCGCGAGGCCACCTTCCTCATCGGCGGCGACGCCTGCACCCGGCGCTGCGACTTCTGCCAGATCGACACCGGCAAGCCACAGCCGCTCGACCGCGACGAGCCGCGGCGGGTCGCCGATTCGGTGGCGACGATGGGGTTGCACTACGCGACCGTCACCGGCGTCGCCCGCGACGACCTTCCCGACGAGGGCGCCTGGCTGTACGCCGAGACCGTCCGCGCGATCCATGCAGCAGTGCCCGGCTGTGGTGTCGAGCTGCTCATCCCCGACTTCTCGGGTAACCCCGGGCTGCTCGCCGACGTTTTCGCCTCCGGCCCCGAAGTGCTGGCGCACAACGTCGAGACCGTCCCTCGCATCTTCAAGCGCATCCGGCCCGGCTTCCGCTACGAGCGGTCGCTCGACGTCATCACCCAGGCCCGCGCGGCCGGGCTGGTCACCAAGAGCAACCTCATTCTCGGGATGGGCGAAACCCGCGAGGAGATCAGCCAGGCGTTGCTCGACCTGCACGCCGCGGGCTGCGAGCTGGTGACGATCACCCAGTACCTGCGCCCGAGCGCCCGCCACCATCCCGTGAGCCGCTGGGTGCATCCGGACGAGTTCGTCGAGCTCGGCGCCGAGGCCGAGCGCATCGGCTTCAGCGGCGTGATGAGCGGCCCGCTGGTGCGCTCCTCCTACCGCGCCGGACGGCTCTACGCCCAAGCAAGAGAAAAGCGGCTCTAAAGCCCAGCACAAATGGGCTCTGCCAAGGCGCGACTACCCCGGCAAGCTCGCCATTGAATCTGTTCTACTTGCGGCCGGGCCGCCAGTCGAGACCCCAGCTGTAAGCGGCATCCAGCTTGTCCTGCGCGCCGTCGATGTAGCGCACCTCGCGGGAGACGGTGAGATCGCCGCCGGAGTTCTGCAGCATCGCGATGGCGCAGGTTCGCGCACCGGCACGGGTCTCGTCCAGCGCGATCTCGATCGGAGGACCCTGCACGGGATAGAGCGTGACGACGGCGTTGGCCTGATCCCAGGCCGGAACCCCCTCGTAGATGAAGGCGAAAACGAGGATGCGCCGGATCTCGGCGGTGTGGTCGAGGTTGATGAACAGCGTCTCGCCGGCGGCGCTCGAGCCGGTGCGGTCGTCCGCATCGAGCTTCACGTACGGCGGCCCGTCGAGGTTGCCGAACGTGTTGCCGAGCGCCTGAACGACCCCCTTGCGCCCGTCGGCCAGCTCGTACAGCGCCGCGAGGTCGAGGTCGATGCCGCTCGCGCTCGCCGCCGACATCAGCTTCTTGAAAAAGCCACCCGTCGCGGCCGGCTTGGCCGTCCAGTTGAGGTTGACCCGCAAGTGGCCGTGGGCACCGCCGCCCTTGGACAGCGACACGCTCGGCGCCGACTTCGTCAACGTCACCTTGGAGAGGGAAACTCCGCCCGGATCGGCGCCCGCGCTCACGCGACGTTCACCCCGAAGTCGACGGCGATGCCGCGAAGGCCACTGGCGTAGCCCTGGCCCACCGCCCGGAACTTCCATTCCGCGTCGCGGCGGTAGACCTCACCGAAGATCATCGCCGTTTCGGTAGAGGCGTCCTCGGAGAGGTCGTAGCGCGCGAGCTCGTTGCCGTCGGCGCGGTTGACCACGCGGATGTAGGCGTTGCTCACCTGGCCGAACGCCTGGCTGCGCTGCTCCGCGTCGTAGATCGACACCGTGAAGACGATCTTCTGGACTTCCGCCGGGACGAGCGGCAGCTCGACGTTGATCGTCTCGTCGTCGCCCTCGCCCTCGCCGGTGAGGTTGTCGCCGGTGTGCTCGACGGACCCGTCGGGGCTCTTCAGGTTGTTGAAGAAGACGAAGTGCTCGTCGGACAGCACCTTGCCGTTCGCGCCGGTCAGCAGGGCGCTCGCATCGAGGTCGAAGTCGGCGCCGGTGGTCGAACGGGCGTCCCAGCCCAGCCCGACCGCGATCGACGTCAGGTTGGGGGCGCTCTTGGACAGGGAGACGTTTCCACCCTTGGTGAGGGCGACGCTCATGACTCCTCCGCGATCTGCTCTTCTTGGGCTTTTGCCCACCTGCTGCGAGGCCCAGCAGCCTACGCGCCCTTCATTTGCCGCCGGCCGTACGCTCACGGGTATGGCGAGGAAGGGCGCGACCCCGGCAGCGGAGCCGGGCGGCGGCGGCAGCGGCAAGCGCGGCGCGAAAGCTGCGGCGGCCAGGGGCGGCGAAGTCAAGCAGAGCCGCCTCAAGCAGATGCGGACGGTCTTCACCCTGACCCGCGAGCGCGACCCGAAGCTGGTGCTGTGGACCGGCATCGGTCTGCTCGTACCCAGCGCCATCGGCGTGGCGCTCGGCTTCGTGCTCAAGGCGCTGTGGCTCTGGATTCCGGCCGGCGTGATCTTCGGCATTCTCATCGCGTTGAACGTCTTCGGCCGCCGCGCGCAGCGCAGCGCCTTCACGGAGATGGAAGGCCAGCCCGGCGCCGGCGTCAGCGTGGTGCAGCGCATGCGCGGCGACTGGCGGGTCACCACCCCCGTTGCCGTCAACCGCAATCAGGACCTGGTGAGCCGGGTCGTCTCGCGGGCCGGGGTCATCGTCATCGCCGAGGGCCGCGGGCGCGGTGCCCGCGATCTGCTCGCCGCCGAGATGCGGCGGGTGCGCAAGGTGGCCGGCGACGTCCCGGTCATCGACATCATCGTCGGCAACGGGGAGGGCGAGGTTCCGCTCGCCAAGCTGCAGAACACGCTGATGCGCAAGCGCCGGGTGCTGCGGCGCGGCGAGATGGACGAGCTCTACCGGCGCCTGGCCGCCATGGGGCAGATGAACATGCCGATCCCGAAAGGACCGATCCCGACGCGGGTGCCGCGGGGCGGGAAGATCCGCTAGGAACCTAGCGCCGCTTCTTGCGCTTGGCCGACCCGGTGGGAGCCTTCTTCGGCGTGCGTGCGGGACCGGCCCCGCGCGCCGCGCCTGCCTTCACCGGCGACGCCTTCACGGGCGACACCTTCACGGACGACACCTTCACGGACGACGCCGGGGGCCGCCGGGCCGCGGCTTTGTTGGGATCGACTACGACGACGACACCGGCAGCCTTGTCGTGCAAGCCCCGCCGGTCACGGTCCCAGACCACCGCCGGCACCAACATGCCGAGCAGCACGGCGCGCAGCAGCAGCCACGGCACGCTGCCAAGGCCCCTGCCGTCAGCCCGGATGACGCGGATGCCCAGGAGGCGCTTGCCGACGGTCTGCCCGAAGAGCGCGTCGAAGACCACCTCGACGAGCAGGAACGCGCCGAAGATCACGAAACCGCGGGCGTTCGCGCTGTAGTGCACGCCGAAGACGTACGGCAGCCCGGCAAGCAGGTTGGCCACGATCGCGTCGATCACGAAGGCGCCGAGACGCGCGCCGATGCCCGCCACCGAGCCCGGCCCGTCGGCGGGCAGCCCCAGCCGGACCCCTGGCTGGAAATCAGCCGGAACGGGCGGCCCGGAGAGCCAGCTGCCGATCGCCCGAGCCATGGCTCGAAGGTTACTGAAACCGGCCTTCTGCGGGCAGCTCAGCTGCGCCCGCGACCGCACCTGATGTCGCCGAGATGTGAGCTGGACGTTTCAGGCCGGCACCGGCTCCGCTCGCCTCGGTAACACGGCTGAAACCTTCCGAGAACCCCCCTGGAACCCTCAACCGCTATCTTCGGCTCAAGTACTGACTACCGGTCGGGCCGATTTCCGGAGGGTGAATGTTCAAGGATCAGGATGAGGTGCTCCGGTACCTGAAAGACAACGACGTGGAGTACGTCGACGCCCGCTTCTGCGACCTGCCGGGCATCATGCAGCACTTCACGTTCCCGGTGTCCAACTTCGGGGCGAGCGTCTTCGAAGACGGACTGCCGTTCGACGGCTCCTCGATCCGCGGATTCCAGGCCATCCACGAGTCCGACATGCTCCTGCTCCCGGACCCGACGACGGCCTACATGGACCCGTTCCGCCAGCACCCGACGCTGAACATGACGTTCTTCATCCACGACCCGCTCACCCGGGAGAGCTACAGCCGTGACCCGCGCAACATCGCGCGCAAGGCCGAGCAGTACCTCACCGGCACCGGGGTGGCCGACACGTCGTACTTCGGACCCGAGGCCGAGTTCTACATCTTCGACGACGTCCGCTACGACTACCAGCCCAACGGCTCGATGCACCAGGTCGACTCGATCGAGGCCGCGTGGAACACCGCGAAGCACGAGGCCGGCGGCAACCTCGGCTACAAGCCGCGCTACAAGGGCGGCTACTTCCCGGTCCCGCCGACCGACCACTTCACCGACCTGCGGTCGGAGATGGTCAAGGTCCTCATGGCGACCGGCATCGACGTCGAGATGCAGCACCACGAGGTCGGCACCGCCGGCCAGGCCGAGATCGACTTCCGGTTCGGCACGCTGCTGAAGACCGCCGACAACCTGATGACGTTCAAGTACATCGTCAAGAACGTCGCCTACGCCGCCGGTCACACCGTCACGTTCATGCCCAAGCCGCTCTTCCAGGACAACGGCTCGGGCATGCACTGCCACCAGAGCTTGTGGAAGGACGGCGAGCCGCTCTTCTACGACGAGGTCGGCTACGGCGGGCTGTCGGACCTCGCCCGGCACTACGTCGGTGGCCTGCTCAAGCACGCCCCGTCGCTGCTGGCCTGGACCAACCCGACCACCAACTCCTACCGCCGCCTGGTGCCGGGCTACGAGGCCCCGGTCAACCTGGTCTACTCGGCCCGTAACCGCTCAGCTTGCTGCCGCATCCCGCTGACCGGCAACTCGCCGAAGGCCAAGCGCATCGAGTTCCGCGTGCCGGACCCGTCGTGCAACCCTTACCTGGCGTTCGCGGCACTGCTCATGGCCGGCCTCGACGGCATCAAGAACAAGATCGAGCCGCCCGCCCCGGTCGACAAGGACCTGTACGAGCTGCCGCCGGACGAGCTGGCCAGCGTCGCGCAGGTGCCGGGGAGCCTGGAGAAGGTGCTCGAGCACCTCGAGGACGACCACGAGTACCTGCTCGAGGGAGGCGTCTTCACCCAGGACGTCATCGACACCTGGATCGAGTACAAGCGGGTCAACGAGGTCGACCCGGTCCGCCTCCGTCCGCACCCGTACGAGTTCGCCCTGTACTACGACATCTGAGTTGCTCCGCAACTACGACATCTGAGTTGCTCCGCAACTACGACATCTGAGTTGCTCCGCAACTACGACATCTGAGTTGCTCCGCAACTACGACATCTGAGTTGCTCCGCAACTACGACATCTAGCCCAACCCGCTCGTCACGAATGGCTGTCCGCTCAGGCGGGCAGCCATTCGGCGCTGCTGGTGCCCCACGCGCTGATGGGCGGCCAGTCCGTCGGCGCGTCGTCGAACTGCACCGGCGGCACCGGGTAGCGCAGCCGCCCGAAGGGGCTCTCGCGCTCCCGGAGCAGATCGCTCACGTCCGGCAGGCTCCGCCGCATCGGATCGGGGTGGTCGAGCAACCAGGCCGCGGTGCGCGCGAGATGCGCCTGAACGTGGAGGGATCCGCCTTCGCGGTGCTGGCGAGCGACCGCGGTGAGGATGCCGGCGGCCAGCAAGAATCCTGTCGCGTAGTCCAGAGCCTGTGCGGGAAGGGCGCCGGGGGTGGTGCCGTCCTCGGACTCCGCCATGGCGATACCGGATGCCGCTTGCACGATGCTGTCGAATCCGCGGCGCGCTCCCCACGGTCCCGTGCCACCCCACGCGGTCAGCGACGCGAGGACGATCCCCGGCCGGATCGCGGCAAGGGCTTCGGGTGACAGGCCGTGCCGGTCCAAGGCGCCCGGCCGGTATCCGGTGACGACGACGTCGGCCGCAGCGACGAGCCGCCGCAGCGACACCGGATCGCGCGAGACGTCCAGCAACGCCGAACGCTTGCCCATGCCCGTGATGAGGTGCATGTCGGGAAGCTCCGGCAGCCGCGGCGAATCCAGCCGCAGCACATCGGCGCCCAGGAGCGCCAGGGTCGCAGTGGCGGTAGGACCGGCGATGACACGGGTGAGGTCCAGCACGCGCAGTCCATCCGCGGGCAGCAGCGGACCGGACGGCGGCGGTGGCATGAGCCGGGCAGTAGCCCCGCCGACCCGCCTGATCGACAGCAGCGGGAGAGCCCGAGCCGCGGCGGCCTGCGGATGCTCTCGCCATTGCTGCGGGGTGCGCACTGCGGCGCAGATCCCCCCAGCCCCGACGACAACCTCCTCGACCTCGACGGCCGGCCGTTCCGCGATGCGCCGGGCAACCGCGCCCACGTCCGGCTCGGCGGGCAAGCCGAGCGCGGCGAGCAACCGTTGCCGGTGATGCGGATAGTTCGCGTGAGTACGCACCCAGCCGTCCCGGGCCTGCCAGAACCGCGAGAGCTCAGCGAAACCTTGGATCGGCCGCCCGTCCACCTCGACGAGACGATCACTGCGGAACGCCGCACTCACAGCGCGTCCATCGACGACCACCGCGGGGCGCGGACCGCCGCGCGCGTGCGAGAGCTCACTGGCCGCCAGCGCCGCCGACGCCACCGACCCCATCGCCAGTTCGGTCGCCGCGAGGCGCGACGCAAGCACGTCGGTCGCATCGACGGCGGATGATTCCGACCAGTCGGAGCCCAGGTCACGCGAAACGTCGCGCAGCAGCCCGGTCACGGGGTGCTACCCGCCGCAGCAGCGGCGAGCAACTCGAGGAAGCGGGCATGCGCCGCGTCGACCCCGGCCTCGTCGTTCGTGGCTACCAGGTCGAGCAGCAGTCCCCGGGTCACAGCCAGGCCCAGCCGGATGATGGCCGGGTCCATCCCGCCGGGGGTCCGTTCAGCCACCGCCGCGAGCCACCCGTCGACGGCACCGGGCACCAGCCGCGCGAACGGCTCCTCCCCCTGCGCCGCCCGCGCGTAGCACTCGAAGAACAGCCGCTCGAAGGGGCGGAGTTCGGCTGCTCGAAGGTTGGCCCACATCGCCGCTGCAGCCTGCAACGGACCATCCGGAAACCCGGCGAGGTTGGCCTGCTGCCGGCTTTCGACTTCCTCCACGACGGCGACGAGCAGCTCCTCCCGCGTGCTGAAATGGTGCAGCAGCATCCGGTGGCTGGTTCCCGCGGCGTCCGCGATGTCGCGCAAGGAGCGATGACCGATCCCCGTCTCGGCCATCGTGTCGACGACCGCCAGCAGCAGCTCCCGGCGGCGCTGCTCGTCACGGCTACGCGGCACGCGGCTTGGCCTTCTCGCTGGCCGCCTTCAACCCGTCGCCCTCGAGCTCGAGGTAGCGCCGGGTCAGGCGCCGCATCATTACCGCCACGACCAAGCCCAGTAGGCCGCGCTGGTCGATGACCTGCGTCACGGAGCAGCCGGACGCCCCGAGTGGCGAGATCTCGTGTGATGCGGAGGTCGTCGCGCCGGCCGAGTCGGACGGCCCACGTCCAGGAGCGCCCGGGGTCGACCTCGGTCACCTCCCAGACGAGCATCGGCATCCGGGGCTGCTTGATCCGGAACCGGTGGCCCACGACGATGCCCGGCCCGTCGAGCGGCTCCACCGACGAGACCGATGCCGTCCACGTGGGCCACTGCTGCACGTCGGTGAACACCTCCCACACGCGCTCGGCGGGGGCGGCGATCTCCACGGAAGCTCTCGTAATCATGTACCAAACGGTACGCATATGAAGTGGCCCCGGCAAGCCGGTTGGGTAGGATGCAGGGAACTTCCGGTGTCTAGGAGGACGAAGGCTCGCGTGCTCGCCCGCTTGGCGCACCTGATGGTGGCGTTCCTGACCGCAACCGGAGTTTCCGGTGCGCATTCCGCCGAAGCCATCCGTCTGGATCCTGTGCCGAAGACGCCCGTGCGCGTCGAACTCTGGGGCGACTCGATGGGAGAGCAGTCGGCGCCGGCCTTCGCGCAGCTGCTCGCGCTGTCCAAGCACGCGGTCAGCGCCAACCACACGTTCCCTGGCACGGCCATCTGCGACTGGCTCGCCGACATGCGGCGCGAGGTCGACCCCGCCAACCCGACCGGCTTCCACCCGCAGGCCGCCGTGCTGGTCTTCTCGGGAGTCTCTTACACCGCCTGCACGCGCGACGGTCGCGGCGCTGAGCGCACCGGGACGGCCTTGATCGACAAGTACCGCTCCGATGCCGCCGCAGCGATCGCGATCTTCGCCAAGGCGCACGTGCCCGTCTACTTCGCGAGCGTGCCGATCTCCCGCGCGAACGCTGCCGCCGGCATGGTGGGAGACACGCCGCTCGGCAAGATGTACGCGACGTTGCCGGGAGTGCATCCCTTCGCTACCGCCCGGTTCGTCGACGCCGCGCAGGCGGTCGAGTGGCACGGCCACTACACCGACACCCTGCCGTGCGAAAAGGGCGAGACGTGCACGGGTCATTGGGCGGACGGCACGGCGACGGTGGTGGTCCGGGAAGCGGACGGCAAGCACTTCTGCCCCGTGGAGGAGGTCTCGACCGGCGGCGCCTGGGGTCTCAAGATCTGCCCGGTGGTCATGCCCGGCGCCGTGCGCTACATGCGTGTGATTACCGCGAAAGTCCTGAAGGACTTCGGTGTCACCTGACCCGTCCGATGGGGGTGTCGGGAACCGGACATTTTTGTTTCGCGATTCGCGGGGGGAAATGTTTGGCATGTTGCCCGTGCTGAAGAGAAAATGACATTGGGGTGAATCGCCGGCGACAGGCCGACGCCGGTAGTCACCCGTCTGACACGCAGTCATAGGAGAATGCCGTCGTGGTTTCCGATCCCCTTGCAGCCGAGCGCGCTGTCGAGGTGGCCGAGGAAACGCATGACGACACCCGGATCAGGACCGCGAAGGCGATTCGGCGGCGCACGTACCTGTTCGAAGCCGGCCTCATCCTCGCCGCGTACTTCGTCTACGGCTGGGTGCGCGGGGTCGTTGAAGGCCACACCGGCGACGCCGTCCACCGGGCCGAGCAGATCGTCCGGCTCGAGCGATCGCTGCACATCTACCACGAGTTGGCGATCAACCACTTCGTCGCCCACCAGCACTGGCTCGCCTACATCTGCGACTACTGGTACGCGATCATGCACTTCCTGGTGACGATCTGGGTCGGCGTCTGGATCTACTGGAAGCATCCCGAGTGGGCGCGCCAGCTGCGCACCGCCTGGTACTCGATGAACGTGGTCGCGATCTTCGGGTTCGCATTCCTGCCGCTCGCGCCGCCGCGGCTGCTGCCGGGCGGAGGCTTCATCGACACGGTGGTGAAGTTCCACACCTGGGGCTCGTGGGGCAGCAAGAGCGTGTCCAAGGACGCCAACCTGTACGCAGCGATGCCGTCCATGCACATCGGGTGGTCGCTGTGGGTGGCGATCGCCGTCGTGCTGCTGGCCCGCCGGACGTGGGTGCGCGTGCTCGGCGCCCTGTACCCGCTGGCGACGCTGTTCGTCATCATCGGCACCGCCAACCACTACTACATGGACGCGGTCGGCGGGGTCGTCGCCTGCCTGGGCGGCATCCTGATCGCTCGGGTGATCACCAGGCGACAAGTGCTTCCGCCGCTGCACCGACCGAAGCCGCTCTCGGCCTACCGCTAGCCGGCCGAGACCGTCACCGGCCCCGGCCGCTTGGCCTGCACGTAGGTCCACTCCCCCTGCTTGCGTAGCGACGCGTTCTCGGCGTGCAGCCAGCGCGACCAGTGCAGCTGCAGCACCCCCGACGCTCCGGCTGTCGGAGCGTTCAGGTGCACCGCCGTCCGGCCGACCGACGTGGCGGCGAGGGTCCCGCTCACCAGCGGTTTCGGACGGCTGACGGCGTAGAGCGTCCAGTCACCGTTTCGCCAGACCGCGGTCAGGTAGCCGAGGCCGCCCCGCACCAGCCGCGCCTCGGAAACCGAAGCGAAGTCGAGATGGGTGTTCGGAAGCGCGACCCAGCCGACCGCGTAATCGTCGAGGAAGTGACGGTAGCTGGCCGCGTCGAGGCGGGCCCGGCCGTAGAAGATCGGGTTACGCGCATTGTCGATCTGGCGCTCCCAGCCCCGGGCGATGGGGATCTTCTCGGCGACGTAGGCGGACGACCAGTGCGTACGCGGGTCGACGACCTCGACCCGACGGGTGCCGTCCCAGACCTTGCCGAGTTCGGCGAGCAGCGGCGTGTAGAACGAGCGCGAGGCGCTGGCGTCGCGCGAGTGTCGCAGCTCGGCGCCGATGTTGCGCTCGGCCCACCACACCAGTGGAAAGGCCACCAGGACCACAGCGATGGCGGGTAGCGGCGAGTACGCGAGCAGGATGGGCAGACCCCAGAGCAACGCGAAGCGTTCGGCGTTGCTTCCGATCGGACTGGTGACGAAGTACGCCGCGAGCACGAGCGCCAGCGACGCGACGGCACCCCAGCGGGCGAGCCGTGCCGTGCGCCCGTACAGCGCCGGGATCAGGCCGAGCGAGGCAAAGAACGACGGCTTCAGCGCGTCACGGGTGAACAGCATCCGCCCCGGGTCGGGAAAGAGCACCGCGACCGCGATCACCGGGACGGCAGCGGCAAGGCCGAGGCCGAACGCCTGGCGCCGCCATCCCGGAGCGAAAAGCACCAGCACCGCTGCGACGACCCCGAGGAAGAGCGCGGCGACGGGGCTGGCGAGCCCGCTGAGCACCGCCGGGAGCGCAGCCCACCAGGCGCGGCGCGCTGCCAGTAGCCGCAGGCTCGCCAGCGCGAGCGCCACGCCGACGGCGAAGGTGATGCGCCCGGCCAGCAGGTTCGTGACGGACAGCAGCGTGAACGCGACCGCCGCGAGCGTCGGGCGCAGCGCCCCGCGCAGCAGCCCGGGAAACAGCAGCGCGCCGATGACGGTGGCCACCGCCCCGACGGCCGAGACCGAGAACACGTGCATCAGGGGCGGGACGAGCACGCTGTAGCCCGGGGTGTGCACTCCCCCGAACCAGCCGGTCCAGTAGAGGTACGCGCCGGCGGTGTCGGCCCGGGCGGTCTGCGCCGCGAGGTCTCCCACCTTCGGCACCCACGCCAGGTAGCCGATGACGAGCACCACGCTGAGGACCCCGGCCACCGCAGCCGGGCGGTGCTCCGGTCGGGTGGCTGCGGTCAGGGGGTGAGCAGGAACTCGCACAGCGAAGCGGCGACGGCCGCGGGCGCGCCGCGATGCGGGGCGGAGCCCACTCCCGGAAACGTGATCATGTCGACCGTCGCCGGGTCGACGCACCTGCCGAGCGCGCTGACGACCTTCTCGCCGTAGCGGGGGCGCAAGCGGCGCGCCTGAGCGCCCCAGATGACCCGGCTGCGCTCGGGACGCGGGGCTCCGGACAGCTCCGGATCGGCCGCGAGGTACGCGCGGCGCACCCCTGCGGGCGCCGAAGCACCGGTGGACTCGGCCAGCAGCCGCGAGCGCTTCAGCCCGGGCGGGGGCTGGGAAGGCCCGACTGCCAGCCACGGCGGCCAGCCTCCCCCGATCACGGCCAGCCGCCGGACCAGCGGCGGGCGGGCTGCTGCGAGGGCGATCGCGACGGTCGCCCCCCATCCGTGGCCGACCAGGTCGACCGGACCGTCGACCTCCGCGAGGGTGACCGCGGCCAGCGTCGCCGCAACCGCCGAAACGGCGTAGCTCCCCCGCGCCTCGGAGGCGCCGAAGCCAGGAAGGTCAGCGGCAAGCAGGCGCAGGTCTGCGGGAAGGTGCGCGGCGACGTCACGCCACGCATCGGAGGTCTCGTCCAGGCCGTGCAGCAGCAGCGCGGGACGGCCGGCCTGCCGCCCCACCCGGCGCAGCGCCACCCGCCTCCCGTCCGCGCAGACCTGCTCGGGCGCCGGCCAGCGCACGCCGGGGTCGGCTTGCGGGGCTGCGGAACCGGCGGGACTTGGGAGAGTCACTCGCCGACCCTACGAAAGACCTCTGTGGCGACCATGCGGGCACGCCGTCCGCGTTCGCGGTGCTCGGCCAACAGCGACTCGCCGTCGGAGCCGTACCCGAGCACCCGCGCGACGGCGGTGAGCGGGCGGCCACCCTCCGGCAGCACGTCCGAAGCGCGCCCGGTGGTCAGGACGACCGCGTTTCGCGCGCGCACGACGGACGACCAGGCGGTGCGCAGCGTCTCCTCCTCCTCGGCCGACAGCAGCCCGGCGGCGGCGGCCGCGGCGAGCACGGGCAGCGTCGCGGTGGTGCGCAGGCCGGGCACCGTCGAGGCGTAACGCAGCTGCAGCAGCTGAGCCGACCACTCGACGTCCGTCAGGCCGCCCGGGCCGAGCTTGAGATGCAGCGACCGGTCGACTCCCTTGGGGACGCGTTCGCGTTCCATCCGGGCCCGTAGCCGCAGCACCTCGGAAACCTCTTCACGGCTGAGCGAGCCCGGGTAGCGGATCTGGTCTGCGAGCGCGGTGAAGCGGAGTCCCACGTCCTGGTCGCCGACGATCGGCCGGGCACGGAGCAGCGCCTGCGCCTCCCAGCCGAGCGACCAGTGCTTGTAGTACGCGGCATACGACGCGAGCGAACGCGTCAGCGGGCCCTGTTTCCCCTCCGGCCGCAGCCCCGCATCGATGACGAGCGGCGGGTCAGGACCGGGAACGGCGAGCAGCCGCCGCATGGTCTCCGCAACCTCATGAGCCGCCGCGAACGCTTCGGAATCGGGCGGCGGCAGCTGCCCATCCGGGGCGTACGGCTCGTGCACGAAGAGCACGTCGGCGTCACTGCCGTACCCGACCTCGCTGCCACCGAGGCGGCCCATGGCGATCACTGCCAGCCGCATCGGCAGCCCGCCCGGCCCGCACTTGCGTTCGCTCTCGACCATCCCGAGCGCGACCTCGTACGCCGCCTCCAGCGTGGCTTCCGCTGCATCGGACAGCGCCGTGCCGACCGCCGTGACGTCGAGCTCGCCGAGCAGGTCGGCGCAGGCGACCCGGAAGAGCTCGAGCCGCCGGGCCGCACGTGCCACCCCGACGGTTGCCTGCCACGAGTCCCCGGTGTCCTCCCGCCGCCGGATCGTGGCCATCAGTCCGACCTCGAGCTCGGCCCGGGTGCGCGGGCGCAACCGGTCGCCGCCGGCCAGCACGCGGACCGCCTCCGGCGCCCGGGTCAGCAGGTCGGCGACGTACGGGCTGGTGGCGAGCAGTCGCGCCAGGCGTTCGGCGGTACCGCCCGAGACGGGCGGCCCGATCCCGCCTTCGTCCCGCAGCAGCCGCAGGTACCAGGGCGTGCGGCCGAGCGCGTCGGACACCCGGCGATAGGCCAGGAGACCGGCGTCCGGATCGGCCGCGTCGGCGAAGGCTTCGAGCATGACCGGCAGCAGCACGCGTTGCACCGCGGCCGTACGGCTGACCCCCCGCGTCAGCGCCGAAAGATGCCCGAAAGCCGTTGCGGGATCGGCGAATCCGAGAGCCTCGAGCCGGGCCAGAGCACTGCGCTCGGACAGCCGTACCGTCTCGTCGGACTCAGCATTTTCGCCCGCATCGACGATCGACATGTCGCTCGACGGCAGCCGGGCCACCGCCGTCAGCAGCGGCCGGTAGAAGAGCTTCTCGTGCAACCGCCGCACTTCCCGCGCGTGCCGCTGGCGCTCCTCCTCCAGCGCCGGACCGTCACGAAAACCGAGACTGCGGGCGAGCCAGCGCAGCGTGAACGGCTCGGTGGGAATGATGTGAGTGCGCCGAAGTCGCTGCAATTGCAGGCGGTGCTCGACGCTGCGCAGGAAGCGGTAGGCAGCGGCCAGCGTCACCGCATCGACCCGCCCGACGTATCCGCTGGCGGCGAGCGCCGCCAGCGCCGGCAGGGTCGCGGCCTGCCGGATGCTCTCGTCGCTTCGCCCGTGCACGAGTTGCAGCAGTTGCACGGCGAACTCGATGTCGCGCAGCCCACCTGGGCCGAGCTTGACCTCGCGGTCGACGTCCGAGCGCGGCAGCAAGGAAACGACCCGCTGGCGCATGGCTTGGACGTCGGCAACGAAATTCGGTCGTGACGACGCGGCCCAGACCATCGGGGTGACGATCGCCATGTACTGCCGGCCGAGTTCGACGTCACCGGCGATGGGCCGGGCCTTCAGCAGCGCCTGGTACTCCCAGGTGTGCGCCCAGCGCTTGTAGTACGCCTCATGACTGGCCACGCTGCGCACCAGCGGACCGGCCTTGCCCTCGGGACGCAGTCCCGCGTCGATGGGAAAGATCGAACCTTCGGCGGTGACCTGCGAGCACAGCCGGATCACCGCTTCGGCGAGCCGGGTGGCGACCCGTACCGACTCCGGATCACTCGTGCCCGGCTCCGCGTCGCTGACGAAGATGACGTCCACATCGCTGGAATAGTTCAGCTCGCGTGCGCCGCATTTGCCCATCGCGATGATGGCGAAGCGGACGCCGGGACTGTCGGCGAGCAGAGCTGCGCGGGCCTGGTTCAGCGCCGCCTCGAGAGTGGCACCGGCCAGATCGGCGAGTTTCTCGGCGACCTCCTCGAGTCGGAGTTCGCCGGTGAGGTCACGCGCGGCGATCGCCAGCAGGCCTCGCCGGTGCGCGAACCGCAGGGCGTCGGCGTCGCTCGGGCGCCCGAACGCCGGCAGGTCGTGCCTGCCCGGCGAGCCGCGCAGGATGCGCCACTCCCCGACGTGACGGGTGAGATGGTCACCCAACGCCGCGCTCGCTCCGAGTACGGCGCACACCCGGCGGCGGAGCACCTCGTCCTGGCGCAGCGCGGGCATCAGCGCCGAGTCCTTCTCGACGATGCGGTTCAGCGTCGCCAGCGCGAGGTCGGGCGACGCGGCCTCCGCCAACGCGTCGAGCAGCTCCCTGGACAGGTCGAGATGCTGGGTGAGCGCGATCGCGAGCGGTGCGTCCTCGAAGCCCATCCGGGCCATGACCGCTCGTGCGGTCGTCTGGCGAGCGGGGCTGTGGCGTACCGCGCCCCGTCCTTCGGGTGGCACGCCAGCCGTCCTAGAGGATGGCACCGTAGCGGCAACTACAAGATCGCCAGGTAACGGTCGAGCTCGAACTGCGTGACGTTGCGGCGGTACTCGTCCCACTCGGCGCGCTTGTTGCGCAGGAAGTAGTCGAACACCCCGTCACCGAGCGCCTCGCGGACGAGATCGGACCGCTCCATCGTGGCGATGGCCGCCGCCAGCGAATCCGGGAGGGCCTCGATTCCGAGCTCCTCCCGCTGCTCGCGGCTCAGCGACGAGACGTCGTACTCCGCCCCCGGCGGTAGCTCGTAACCCTTCTGCACCCCCTCCAGGCCGGCCGCGAGCACCAGCGCGAAGGTGAGGTAGGGGTTGCAGGCGGAGTCCGGTGCCCGCAGCTCGACGCGGGTGGACTGGCCCTTGTTCGGCTTGTACATCGGCACGCGCACGAGAGCGCTGCGGTTGTTGGCGCCCCAGCTGACGAACGACGGCGCCTCACCGCCCCATGACAGGCGCTTGTAGGAGTTGACCCACTGGTTGGTGACGGCCGTGATCTCCGCGGCGTGCGCCAGCAGGCCGGCGATGAACGAACGGCCGACCTTGGACAGGTGCAGCGGATCGTCCGGGTCGTAGAACGCGTTGCGGTCGCCCTCGAACAGCGAGACGTGGGTGTGCATCGCCGAGCCCGGCTGGTCGGTGTACGGCTTGGGCATGAAGGTGGCGTACACCCCCTGCTGCAGCGCCACCTCCTTGACGACCAGCCGAAACGTCATGATGTTGTCGGCGGTGGTCAGCGCATCGGCGTAGCGCAGGTCGATCTCCTGCTGGCCGGGCGCGACCTCGTGGTGGCTGAATTCCACCGAGATGCCCATCTGCTCGAGCATCGTGATCGTGTCACGGCGGAAGTCGTGCGAGACGTCATGCGGGGTGAGGTCGAAGTAGCCACCCTGATCGACCGGCGCCGGCACCGGCAGGCCGCGCTGCGGACGGTCACGAACCAGGAAGAACTCGACTTCGGGGTGGGTGTAGAAAGCGAAGCCGGCGTCGGCTGCGCGGCGTAGTGCCCTGCGCAACACGTAGCGCGGATCCGCCGGAGACGGGCTGCCGTCCGGCATGAGGATGTCGCAGAACATGCGTGCCGTACCGGGCGACTCCCCGCGCCACGGCAGCACCTGGAACGTCGACGGGTCGGGCTTGGCGAGCACGTCGGCCTCGAAGGCGCGCGCGAAACCCTCGATCGCCGACCCGTCGAACCCGATGCCCTCTTCGAACGCACCCTCGAGCTCCGCCGGAGCGACCGCGACCGACTTGAGCACGCCCAGCACGTCGGTGAACCACAGCCGCACGAAGCGGATGTCGCGTTCCTCGAGCGTGCGCAGCACGAACTCTTGCTGCCTTTCCATGGGCGCAGCCTATGCGCGATTGTGGTCGGTTCCGTTACCAGGCACGCAGGTAGGTTCAGCGAGTGCCCCACCGGCGACTGGCAGCTCGACTGCTGCGCCGGGCGGGCCTTGTAGCGGCGGCTGGTCTGGCCGCCGCTCCGCTGGCCTGCGGCTCCGGCACCACCCATGCCGGGGCATCGCATCCGCCGCTGACCCCGGCCGCGACCGCCGCCTCCCCGGCCACCGGCGCCCGCTCCCCCGCTGCCACGCATTCGCCCGCTGCGCCGGCCTGCCGCCCCGAGTCGCTCCAGCGTCTGGCTGCCGAGACCCTCATCGTCGGGCTGCCCGACTCCCGGAGTGCCGACGATCCACTACCCGTCTTCGCCGCCGCCATGGGTGTGGGCGGAATCCTCCTGGAGAGCGAGAACGTGCAGGGGGCCGACCAGATCCGAGCGCTCATCGCGGGCATGAAGCAGCGGCGCGGCGGGCCGCTGCTGGTGACGACGGACGAGGAAGGCGGCAGCGTCACCTCGTTCTCATCGGTCATCGGCTGGGAGCCCTCTGCACGAGCCGAGGGCGCGCTCGGCCCCGGCGAATTGCGGCAGCGTGCCAAGGATCTCGGCCAGAAGTTGCACGACCTCGGCGTCACCGTCGACTTCGCCCCGGTTCTCGACGTCACCACAAGCCCGGCCGGCGCCATCGGCGATCGCTCCTATTCAGGGGACCCGGCGACAGCGTCGGCCGACGCGCTCGCCGTCGCACGCGGGCTCTCGGACGGCGGGATCATCCCGGTTCTCAAACATTTTCCCGGGCTGGGCTCGGCGAGCACCAACACCGATCTTGCGTCGATCGTGGTCAACGATCCGGCGTGGTCCCTCATCTACCGGGACATGCGGCCCTTCATCGACGCCATCAACGCCGGCGCGCCCGCGGTCATGGTCGGGCACGCCCAGTACCCGGCGCTCGGCGATCCGACCCTGCCGGCCAGCCTGTCGCCCGTGATCTACCAGAAGCTGCGGGCGATCCCGTTCCATGGGGTGACCATCACCGACTCGCTCGGCGCCGGCGCGGTGAACCTGCGCTTCGATTTTCCGGTCGCCGCCGTCAAGGCGCTCCGCGCCGGGGTCGACGGCCTGCTCACCACCGACGCCCGCCAGGCAGCCCGGATGCGCGACGCGATCGTCGCCGCCGTCCAGAGCGGTCAGCTTCCGCTCGCCCGGGTGCAGGACGCGGCGGCTCACGTCATGGCGCTGGCCGGCGCCGACCCGTATCCACTGACCTGCGTGCACGTGAATCTGCCGAGCCTGCGATAGCCGTAGGCTCGAAACGTGCCTCAGTTGCGCGTTGCCCTGGCCCAGATCGACGTGACGGTCGGCGATCTCGACGGCAATGCCGAGCGCATTGTCGAGTGGAGCCACAAGGCCGGCCAGGCCGGAGCGCATCTCGTGGCGTTCCCCGAAATGGCGCTCACCGGCTACCCGCCCGAGGACCTTGTGCTGCGCAGCTCGTTCGCCCGGGCGAGTCAGGCCGCACTGCACCGCCTTGCCGCCCGGCTCGATGACGAAGGCCTCGGCGCCGTCGCAGTCGTGGTCGGCTATCTCGACACCGCCGACAAGCCCGTCCCGCGCGTCGGACGCCCGGCGGGCGAGCCGGAGAACGCCTGCGCCTTCCTCTACGGCGGCCGGATCCTCGCTCGCTACGCCAAGCACCACCTTCCCAACTACGGCGTCTTCGACGAGTTCCGCTACTTCGTGCCCGGCGACGCGTTTCCCGTCCTGCGCTTCCACGGGGTCGACATCGCGCTGTGCGTCTGCGAGGACCTCTGGCAGGACGGCGGGCCGATCGCCGTGGCCGCCCGCGCCGAAGTCGGCCTGGTCGTCTGCGTCAACGCAAGCCCCTACGAGCGGCTCAAGTCCTACACCCGTGACGAGCTGGCCGCCCGCCGGGCTCGCGAGGCGAGCGCGGCGCTCGCGTACGTGAACCTGGTGGGTGGCCAGGACGAGCTGGTCTTCGACGGCGACAGCCTGATCATCGACGCCCGGGGCGAGGTGTGCGCGCGGGCGCCGCAGTTCGCGGAGACGCTGCTGATCTCCGATCTGGAATTCCCCGCTGCCGAAGGGACGTTCAGTGGAGCTGTCGACGCGAGCGACGGCACCCGCATGCACGTCGAGCGCATCACCGTCTCGAGCGCGTCCCTGGAGCGCTACGAGGCGCTGCCATCGACCGTCATCGGACGCCTCGATCCCGAAGCCGAGCTCTACGCCGCGCTCGTGCTCGGGACTCGCGACTATGTGGCGAAGAACGGCTTCCGCAGCGTCGTGCTCGGGCTGTCCGGCGGCATCGACTCCGCGCTCGTCGCGACCATCGCCGTCGACGCGCTCGGCGCCGACGCGGTGCACACGGTCGCGATGCCGTCGGCGTACTCGTCGGAGCACTCGGTCAGTGATGCGGCGGAGCTCGCCGAGCGCCAGCACACCCACCATCAGGTGGTGCCGATCGCCGGCGTGGTGACCGAGTACCACCGCGCCCTGCCGCTGACCGGTCTCGCCGAGGAGAATCTGCAGGCGCGAGTACGCGGCACGGCGCTCATGGCGCTGTCGAACCAGTACGGCCATCTCGTTCTCACGACCGGCAACAAGAGCGAGCTCGCCACCGGCTTCTCGACCCTTTACGGCGACAGCGCCGGCGGCTACGCGCCCATCAAGGACGTGCCGAAAACGCTCGTCTGGGAGCTGTCGCGCTGGCGCAATGCGGTGGCTTCGGCCGCTGGGGAGCCGGAGCCGATCCCGGTGCAGATCATCGAGAAGCCGCCGTCGGCCGAGCTCGCTCCCGGGCAGCTCGACAGCGATCGGCTGCCCGACTACGCCGAGCTCGACGAGGTGCTCGACGGCTACGTCGAGCGTGACCTCGGCCATGACGAGCTCATCGCCGCAGGCTTCGACGCCGGGCTGGTCGAGCGCGTGATCGGGCTCGTCGACATCGCCGAATACAAGCGACGGCAGTACCCGCCGGGGCCGAAGGTGACCGGCAAGGCATTCGGGCGCGACCGGCGGCTGCCGATCACGTCAGCCTGGCGCGAGCCTTCGGCTGGTTAGGCGCGCGCCAGTCCCTCGGCGCGGGCCGCCTGCGCGACGGCCGCTGCCACCGCCGGGGCCACGCGCTCGTCGAAGACGCTCGGGATGACGCACTCGGGCGCGAGCTCGTCACCCACGACCGCGGCAACCGCATCGGCGGCGGCGAGCTTCATGCCCTCGCTGATCCGGCGCGCCCGAGCCTCGAACGCCCCCTTGAAGACGCCCGGGAACGCCAGGACGTTGTTGATCTGGTTGGGGAAGTCCGAGCGGCCGGTCGCGACGACCGACGCGTACTTGGCGGCGACCACCGGGTCCACCTCGGGATCGGGATTGGCCATCGCGAAGATCAGGCAGTTCGGTGCCATGCTCGCGAGGGCCGGCTCCGAGATCTTGCCGGCGGACAGCCCGAGGAAGACGTCGGCTCCGGCAAGGGCATCCTCGAGCCGGCCCGTGACACCGGCCTTGTTCGTGATGCTCGCCAGCTCCGTCTTCACCGGGTTCAGGTCGGTGCGCGAGGCGTGCAGCATGCCCTTGCTGTCGGCAACGGCGATGTCACCGATCCCGGCAGCGAGCAGGATCTTGGTGACGGCCGTGCCGGAGGCACCCGCACCCGACACCACGACGCGCAAGTCACCCAGGCCGCGCCCGGTCAGCTTGGCGGCGTTACGCATCGCGGCGAGGACGACGATGGCGGTGCCGTGCTGATCGTCGTGGAAGATAGGGATGTCCAGCGCGTCCTGCAGCCGGCGTTCGAGCTCGAAGCACCGCGGCGCGGAGATGTCTTCGAGGTTGATGCCGCCGAAGCTCGGAGCGAGCCGCACAACGGTCTCGAAGAGCTCGTCGGTGTCGGTGCAGTCCAGGCAGATCGGCACCGCGTCGACCCCGGCAAAGTGCTTGAACAGCAGCGCCTTGCCCTCCATCACCGGCATCGCGGCGGCCGGCCCGATGTCGCCGAGGCCGAGCACCGCGGTGCCGTCGGTGACGACTGCGACGGTGTTCGCCCGCCACGTGTAGACGTCAGCCAGCTCGGGGTCGGCGGCGATCGCCATGCACACCCGGGCAACGCCCGGGGTATAGGCCAGCGAGAGGTCCTCGCGGCCACGCAGCGGGACGGTGATCCCGAGCTCGATCTTGCCGCCGCGATGCATCGCGAACGCAGGGTCGGTGTCGAGGATCGGCGCCGCGACCGCCACGGGCACGTGGTGCTCGTGCTCATGGACCGGGTGGGCGGCCGACCCGTTGGAACTCGAGGCGACGTCTGATGCGGTGTCAGGAACTGAGGCGTTCATCGCCCGTAGTCTTTCACGGCCGGTGATCGACCTGGCAATGGCAAGATCGTCACACGACAAACCAGGCGAAAGGCCACCATGATCCGTCCCGCCGGATCCGCGGACGTCCCGATGATCCTCACCCTGATCCACGAACTCGCGGCGTACGAGCGAGCTCCCGACGAGGTACGGGCGACCGAGACGCAGCTACAGGATGCGCTCTTCGGGCCGGATGCCGTCGCCTCGTGCCTGCTGGCGGAGAGCACCGCCGGCGGGCCCGTCGTGGGCTTCGCGCTCTGGTTCCGCACGTTCTCGACCTGGAACGGCACCGCGTCCATCTACCTCGAGGACCTCTTCGTGCTGCCGCATGCCCGTGGCGACGGTCACGGTCGCGCGCTGCTCACCGAGCTTGCGGTGATCGCCGTCGAGCGCGGCTACGGCCGGGTCGAGTGGTCGGTGCTGAATTGGAACGAGCCGGCCCACGGCTTCTACCGCCGGCTCGGCGCAGCTCCGCAGGACGAGTGGACCGTGTGGCGCCTGACCGGGACCGCACTCGCCGAGCTGGGGAGTTCCGGCAACGAATAGCTGCGATCGGGTGGGCGAAAAGCGCGTTTCCCAGCCCTTCTCGGTACGCTGGCGGAAGCTCGGAAAGACCCGCGCACAGCAGCGCAGCGCGGGAATCCGCCTGACGCCCGCGCTCAGGCGAGTACGTGAAGAAGGAGCGAATGGCGCCCGATTCCCCTGGCGATCGCGACGTGGTGCGGCTTCGGCTGCCCGCGATCGGCGCCTACCTTTCCGTGCTGCGCACGGCAACGGCCGGTTTGGCGGCACGGCTCGATTTCACGCTCGAGGAGATCGAGGATCTGCGGATCGCGGTCGACGAGGCGTGCGCCCTGCTGCTCCCGGCTGCCATCCCCGGCGCCGACCTCGACTGCAGGTTCGAGCTGTACGACGACGAGCTTCACATCACGGTCAGCGCCCTGACCCTCGACGGCGCCGAACCCGCGCGCGATTCCTTTGCCTGGACGGTCCTGTCCGCCTTGGCGGGTGAGGTCGACAGCTCGGTCGATGCCGAGTCGCGGGTCAGCATCACCCTCGCCAAGCGTCGCGCCTCGGTCGTCACCTCATGACCGTCACAGGCGGCTCCTCGCCTGTGGGTCCCTCGCAGTCCGCCCCAGGCGACGAACCACAACCGCAGACGTCGGACGAAACCGCCACGGAGGCGATCGTCCCGTCCCCCTCGCGCTCGACCTCGGGAGACCGAACCCGGGCCCGCGCGCTGTTCGCCGAGCTGGCCGAGTCCGAGCCGGATTCGCCCGAGCGCAACCGGCTGCGCGACGAGCTCGTGGAGATGCACCTTCCGCTGGTGGAGTATCTGGCGCGGCGCTTCCGTAACCGCGGCGAGCCGCTGGATGACCTCGTACAGGTGGCGACCATCGGCCTGATCAAGTCGGTCGACCGCTTCGATCTCGAACGAGGCGTCGAATTCTCGACGTATGCCACGCCGACCATCGTCGGCGAGATCAAGCGCCACTTCCGTGACAAGGGCTGGGCGATCCGGGTCCCCCGCCGGCTGCAGGAGCTCAAGCTTTCCCTGACAAAGGCGACGAGCGAGCTCTCGCAGCGCCTCGGCAGATCGCCGACCGTCGCCGAGCTGGCCGGCCATCTCGGGATGAGCGAGGAAGAGGTCCTGGAGGGGCTGGAGTCGGCCAATGCCTACTCGGCCGTCTCGCTCGACGCTCCGGACGGTGGCGACGAGGACTCCCCCGCCGTCGCCGACACGCTCGGCGTGGAGGACGAGTCGCTCGAGGGCGTCGAGTACCGCGAATCGCTCAAGCCGCTACTGGACCAGCTCCCCCCGCGGGAGAAGCGGATCCTGCTGCTGCGCTTCTTCGGCAACATGACGCAGTCGCAGATCGCGACCGATCTCGGCATCTCGCAGATGCACGTGTCACGGTTGCTGGCGCGCACGCTCACCCAGCTGCGCGCGGGACTGCTCGCCGACGAGTGATCGGCCGGCAGGCTAGTCGTCCGCCGGTATCAGCAGCCCGGCCAGGCCCATCAGAACGATGACCGCCACCGCCGCGACGGCCAGCGGGACGCCGACGTACCAACGGCCGCCCTGGATGGTCGTGATCGCGATCGGGACGCAGATGATCTCCAGTACCAGCAGCGGGGATCGGACGCGGCGGTTGCCCGCGCGGACCAACCGTCCCGTGGCGACGACCAGCAGACCGACGACGATCGAAAGCGCGCCGAGCACCTGCGTGGAACCGCGGTGGCCGGCGTGCGGCTCCAGGGCCCGCACGATCAGATATGCGCCCGCCGCGATCAATCCGGCGCCCTGCAACGCAACCAGTGCGGCGGCCCCCGTCGCGTACCCGCCCGGACGGGTCTGCGGATCCTGCGCTGAGCCCGGGCGAGCTCCGGGTCTGTCCTGGTGCGGCATGTCACCTCACCTTATGGCGGCCGCTCTCGATAGCATTCGTTCATGAGAGCGGTGCTCATCGTCAATCCCAGAGCAACCGCGACGACACTTCGCACCCGCGATGTCCTGGCCGCCGCGCTCAGCTCCGATCTTCGCGTCGACACCTTCGAGACCAAGGGCCGGGGCCACGCCATCGAGCTGGGCACCCAGGCCGTCGAGACCGGCGCCGACATCGTCGTCGCGCTCGGGGGTGACGGCACCGTCAACGAGGTCGTCAACGGCATCCTGAGCAACGGCGTCCAAGCCGGACTGCCGGACCTCGCCGTCGTTCCCGGCGGCAGCACCAACGTCTTCGCCCGCGCGCTCGGCTTGCCGGCCAGCGCCGTCGAGGCGACCGGGCAGATTCTCGAAGCTTTGCGCGAGGGCCGCAGCCGCCGGATCGGGCTGGGCAAGGCCAACGAGCGGTGGTTCACCTTCTGCGCGGGGCTCGGCATCGATGCGGCCGCGGTCGAACGCGTCGAGAGCAAGCGGGCCAAGGGCAAGCGCTCGACGCACAGCCTCTACGTGCGCAGCACCGTCAACCGGTTCTTTTTCGCCACCTCGCGCCGTCACCCGTCACTGCGGTTGAGCGCCCCGGGGCTGGCCGAATCCCGCGACGTCTACGCCGCTCTGGTGTGCAACACCGATCCCTGGACCTACCTCGGTGACCGCCCGGTGCGCCCGTGCCCCGATGCGAGCTTCGATCTCGGCCTCGACGCGCTGGCACTGTCCCGGCTGGCTCTTGCGACCACGCTGCGGGTGGCCGCGCGGTTCTTCGCCAAGGACTCTCACCCGCACTCCAAGCACGCCTTGCTCCTGCACGATCAGCCCGAGCTGCTCATCGAGAGCACCAGCGGGCCGCAGCCCTTCCAGGTTGACGGCGACGCCCTCGGCCGGCTCGAGAGCGTTCGCCTGACGTCGGTGCCAGGCGCGCTGCGCGTCATCTGCTAGGAGTTCAGCCGGCGCACCGCCCCGGCCGGATCGTCGCAGATCACCGCGTCGATCCCGCTGTCACGCAGCGGCAGCACCTCGCCCAGCGTCGTCACCGTCCAGGCCACGATGCGTAGCCCCGCGTCATGCACGGCCGCCACTCCTGCCGCGGCGCCGGAGGTCATGCTGACGTGCGTGTGGAGCTCGTCGTAGCCGTGGTCGACGACGTAGGCCAGTCCCTCTTCGATCGTCACGCCGGGGATGGTCAGCAGACCGGTCGGCCAGCCGGCTGCCCGTGCGACGTCGAGGGAGACCGGGTCGAACGAGGAGATCAGCACGTCGGCAGCCACCGGCAGCGCGCGCAGCTGCGCCACCAGCAGCTGCGCGGTGAGTGCGTCGCGGGTGTAGTCGGGCTCGCCGAGGATGTTCTTGATCTCGATGACGAGCCGCCCACCCGCCGCCGCTTCGAGCATCTCGGCCAGCGGAGCGATTCCGCCCGCCGCGAGGTCAGCGGCTGACATCTCCACGACGGGCTGTTGGTTACCGGCGAGTAGTGGATCGTGCACGACGGCGATGGCGCCGTCGGCGCTGCGGCGCACGTCGATTTCGCAGCCGTCAGCTCCGGCGGCGAGCGCACCCCGGACTGCTTGCGGGGTGTTTTCCGGCCCTGGGATGCGTGATCCCCGATGTCCGAGAACGTGCATATGTATCAGCTTCGCCTTCCTGACCCCGCGTCAGCACCATCTGCATGTGACATGGGTCACGTTCATGACGGGTCGTCAGAAACTCGCCTTCGGGGGGATTGCCAAGCGCCAAGAACTAGTGAGAGGTTCGAGATCGACGCACTCCGCCCCAGCTGGCTGACTCCCCTGGCGACGGAGGCGAGTTCGAAAGACATACCGGCCTTCATAGCTGCGATCTTCTCGCAGATGTGGGGCGACGCGACGACGCGACGAGGAGAAGCCGGATGGACTGGCGCCACAGCGCGCTCTGCCAGGACGAGGACCCAGAGCTGTTCTTCCCCATAGGGGCGGTCGGGCCATCACTGCGGCAAGTAAACGCCGCAAAATCCATCTGTCGCCAGTGTGCGGTGGCCGATGACTGCCTCTCGTGGGCCCTCGAGACCGGCCAGGACGCCGGCATCTGGGGTGGCAAATCCGAGGAGGAGCGCCGCCTGATGCGGCGCAAGACCCTCACCGGCCTGCGCACGGCCTAGCCTGCCCTCAGCCGACCGTCGCCTGGATCTCGGGGATCGCCACCGCAGCTTCGGTGCCTCCGCGAGCACCGGGGCGTAGCGCCAGCGTTCCCCGCATCTCGCCGACGACGAGCGTGCGCACGATCTGCAGGCCGAGACCCTGGGCCTTCTCCAGGTTGAAGTCGGCCGGGAGCCCGGCGCCGTCGTCGGCGACCACCAGGTCGAGCTGATTCGCCCCGCGGTTGACCGAGACCCGGATCGCGCTCGCCGCCCCGTGCTCGACCGCGTTCTGCATCAGTTCGGACAGCACGAGGGCGAGCGGGGTGGCCAGCGTGCCCGGCAGGATCCCGAAGGAGCCCTGGCGCTCCACCGACGCCCGCGAGCCGGTGGCGGCCACGTCCACGGTCATCGCGGACAGCTGATCGGCCACCGCATCGAAGTCGACCTCTTCGCCCATGCTCTGCGAGAGCGTCTCGTGCACCAGCGCGATGGACGTGACCCGGCGCACCGACTCGCGCAGTGCCAGTCGCGCTTCGGGGACGAGCATGCGCCGCGCTTGCAGCCGTAGCAGTGCGGCAACCGTCTGCAGGTTGTTCTTGACCCGGTGATGGATCTCCCGGATGGTCGCTTCCTTGGACAGCAGCTGCGCCTCGCGGCGGCGCAGCTCGGTCGCGTCGCGGACCAGCACGAGCGTGCCCCGTTCCGCGCCGGGCATGAGCGGGATGGCACGCAGCAGGACGATCGTGCCGCCGCGTTCGATCTCGTCGTCGTTGGGAGCGCGGCGGCGCACCGCCTCGCGAAACTGCAGCCCTGGCGGGATCTCGGCGGCGGCCGACCCGCTGCCGGCCGACGCGCCGACCAGCTGACGATGCACCTCGGCCAGCTTCTCCCCCACCAGGTTGCCGTTGTGGCCGAGCCGCCGGTAGGCGGAGACAGCGTTGGGACTGGCATACGAGATCACGCCGTCACCGTCGAGCCTGAGCATTCCGTCGCCCACCCGCGGCGCCTCGGCAGAGTCGGCGAATCCGGCGTCGAACGGGAACGTGCCCTCCGAGACCATCTGCACCAGGTCGCCGGCGGTGCGCAGGTAGGCCAGCTCGAGCGCGCTGGGTGAGCGGGTGGCTGACAGGTTGGTATCGCGCGCGAGCACGGCGATCACGTGGCCGTGGCTGCGTACCGGCACCGCCTCCACCCGCACCGGAACCCCCCGCTCCCACTCCGGATCTCCTTCGCGGACGATGCGCCCTTCCCGTACCGCGGTCGACAGCGTCCAGCGGCGAAGCGTCTGGGCGACCATGTCCTCGGCATAGATCGTCGGTCCGGTCGCCGGCCGCACCTGGGCGACGACCAGGTACTCGTCGGCCGCCGAATCCTTCACGCGCACGCACAACAGCAGGTCGGCGAAGGACAGATCGGCGAGCATGGCCCAGTCGGCGACGAGTGAATGCAGCCGGTCGATGTCATCGCCGGTCAGATCGGTGTGCGCGGAAACGAGTTCCGAAAGGGTGCTCACGAGCCTCAGTCTCCCGCTTGATTGACTAACTGCATGACCGACCTCGTCGCCCGCGACCTGGCAGCGGTGTGGCATCCCTTCACCCAGCACTCCCGGTGGGAGGACGACGAGCCGCTGGTCATCGACCGGGCCGAGGGCATGTATCTCATCGACAGCGACGGCCGGCGCTATCTCGACGGTGTCTCGTCGCTCTGGGTGACGGTGCACGGCCATGGGGTGCCAGAGATCGACGCAGCGGTACGCGAGCAGCTGGGGAAGGTCGCGCACAGCACCTTCCTCGGTCTCACTCACGAGCCCGGCATCGCGCTCGCCGAGGCACTGCTGGAAACCGCGCCACGCCCGGCGCCCGGTGAAGGGTCGCCGCTGCGCCGGGTCTTCTACGCCGGCGACGGATCGAGCGCCGTCGAGGCCGCGCTGAAGATGGCCTACCAGGCCGCCGCGCAACGCGGCGAGCACCGGCCGCTTTTCGTCTCCGTGGCAGAGGGATATCACGGCGACACGCTGGGTTCGGTCAGTGTCGGCGGGATCGAGACCTTCCACGCCACCTACCGCCCCATCCTGCTGCGTACCCGCCAGATCCCGTCGCCGCATCGGGTCGGCACCGCGAGCGCGCTGACCGCGCTCGAGACCCTGCTCGACACCGAAGGCGAGCAGGTGTGCGCAGTGATCATCGAGCCGATGGTCCAGGCCGCCGCGGGGATCCTCACCCACGATCCCGACTTCGTGCGCGGCGTGCGCGAGCTGTCCCGGCGCTCCGGTGCGCTGATGATCGCCGACGAGGTGGCGACCGGGATCGGACGTACCGGCGCCATGTGGGCGGTCGAGCACGCCGGCGTCACGCCCGACCTGCTGACCTGCGGCAAGGGCTTGTCCGCCGGTTACCTGCCGATCTCTGCGGTGCTGGCGACCGAGGCGGTCTACGACGCTTTCCTCGGGGCGCCGGAGAGCGACCGCACGTTCTTTCACGGGCACACCTACACGGCCAATCCGCTGGCCTGTGCCGCCGCCCTGGCCAACCTGCACCTGATGGCCGAGCGCCAGACCGTCCGGCATGCCGCTCGCGTCGGTGAGCGGCTCGGAGCGCTGCTGGCGCCGCTGTCGGACGTCGACGGCGTGCTCGACGTGCGGCGCTGCGGAACCATGACCGGCATCGAGGTCGCCTCCCGCGGCTCGCGTACCGGGTTCGAGGTGTGCCGGCGCGCGCGACGCCGCGGGGTCATCCTTCGCCCGCTGTCCGACGTCGTCGTCCTGATGCCGCCGCTCGCCATCGGCGACGAGGACCTCGACGAGCTCGCCGCCGTCACCGTGGAGTGCGTGCACGAGGTCGTCGGCTCCGGTGGCTGACGGATCCACCGCCGGTCCTTTCGGCTGGCTCGCCGAGCGGGAGGCAGCGCGCCGGGCTGCCGGGCTGCGCCGGAGCCTGCATCCGCGCCAAGCCGGCAGTGCCGCGCTCGATCTCGCCGGCAACGACTACCTCGGGCTGTCTCGCCATCCGATCGTGATCGAGGCGGGCGTCGACGCGCTCCGCACCTGGGGCGCCGGCTCGACGGGCAGCCGGCTGGTCACCGGATCGACCCAGCTGCACGCCGATCTGGAAACGGCGCTGGCCTTGCACGTCGGCGCCGAATCCGGGCTGGTCTTCTCCTCCGGCTACGCCGCCAACCTCGGAGCGCTCACAGCGCTCGCTGCCCCGGGTTGCCTGATCGTCTCCGACGAGCGCAACCATGCCTCGCTCATCGACGCCTGCCGGCTGGCGCACTCACGCGGCTGCGAGGTGGCCGTCACCCCGCACGCGGATCCCGACGCCGTCGCGAAGGCGCTCGCCGCCAGACCAGACGGAACGCCGGCCCTCGTCGTGACGGATTCGGTGTTCAGCGCCGACGGTGACGTCGCCCCGCTGGAGGCGCTGGCCGAGGTGGTGCGCGAAGCCGGCGCCGGCCTGCTGGTGGACGAGGCGCACGGGCTCGGAGCCGCCGGTCCCGGCGGGCGCGGCGCGGTCGCCGCAGCCGGGCTCGCCGGGGCGCCGGACGTGGTGGTGACGGCGACGCTGTCGAAGGCGCTCGGCAGCCAGGGCGGAGCGGTGCTCGCACCGGAGGCGGTGATCGCCCATCTCGTCGATTCGGCGCGCACGTTCATCTTCGACACCGGCCTCGCGCCGGCCTGCGCGGGAAGTGCCCTGGCGGCGCTGCGCCTGCTGCAAGCCGAGCCGCAGCGGGCGGAGCGGGTTCGCGAGATCGCCAAACGGGTGGCGCTCGCCCTCGACGCACCGGTGCCGGCCGCGGCGGTCATCTCGCTCGTCATCGGCGAGCCGGACCGTGCCGTCGCCGCCGCCGACGCGTGCGCCCGCGAGGGCGTCCAGGTCGGCTGCTTCCGGCCACCCACGGTCCCCGAGGGCACCAGCCGGCTGCGGATCGCCGTGCGCGCCGACCTCACCGACGCGGAGGTCAAGCGGGCGATCCGCGTGATCAGGTCGGCCGTCGCCGGCTAGCGATCAGACGTCCGCGGGAAGCAGCCCCAGCCGCTTGGCCTCCTGGAGCCAGCTCGGGTACTCGTTCATCATGAGGTCGTAGAGCTGATCGTCGGCAACCGCCATCGGATCGGAAACCGAGAAGAAGTCGGCGTTGTCGATGTAGCGGCCGGGCATGTCGTCGAGTTCCTCGAGGAACTGGAAGTCGCCGGACATCATCGAGGCGAGCCGCGCACTGAATCGGCCTTGCTTCTTCTTGCTCAGCGGGGCGGGAGCGCCGGCGTCGACGTTGCGGCTGGATTGCCCGATGGCCATGAACTGCCAGAAGATCGGCTCGTAGGACGACCACTCGACCTGGTGCTTGGTGCCGTTCTGGTCGGTCGTCTGCCCGTCGGTGACGAACATGACGTACACCGGCAGCTTGTCCGGGTGGGGGCTGCTGCGCTTTCCCCCGCCGCTGTCGGGGAAGTAGTGCTGGCGCACCGCCTGCATGGCGTGATTGTAATTGGTGCCGCCTTCAAGGCGCCGACGCGACAGCAACTGGTTGATCCAACCCTGGTAGTTCTGCAGATCGAGCGGGCCCTCGTCGTAGCCACCGGTGCCGAACGTGAAGACGTCGCACGCACCGTCGTCGTCGAACTGCACGGCCATGCCGAGCACGCGCTCGCACAGCTCCTGGACCTTGCCCGACTGGTAGAGGCGGTGCATGGACCCGGAGATGTCCAGGCAGAGGGCGACCCGGGCGCGGTGCTCGGACAGACCCTTCTTCTCCAGCGAGATCCCGGCCTTCTTGACCAGGTTGACCATCTGCGGCGGCGCCGTAGCCAGCTGCTTTTCCAGCCGGACCGACTTGGACATGTTGATGGAGCCAGCGGAGGGTGCCGCTGCGGGCGCTGCCGGGGCGGCGGGAGCGGCGGCGACCGGGGCAGCGGCGGCTGCGGGCGGCGCTGCCGGCTGATCGTCGACGCTGATGCCGTAGTCGGTCGCGAGGCCCGCCAGCCCCGAGCTCCAGCCCTGCCCGACGGCCCGGAACTTCCAGGCGCCCTGCCGGCGGTAGATCTCGCCGAAGACGAACGCTGTCTCCGAGGTGGCGTCGGTGATGTCGAAGCGGACCAGCTCGGGGCCTGCCGCGTCGTTGACCGTCAGGTGCAGCCCGCTCGCCTGCCCGATAGGACTGCCGTCAGTCGAGGCCGCGACCGCGACGGTCTCGATCTCGGCCGGCAGCCCGGCGAGATTGATCTCGATCGCATCGACGGTTCCCGACTTTCCCTGATGGGTCACCGAACCGTCAGTGGATCGAGGCTGGTTGTAGAAGATGAAATCGTCGTCGCTGCGCACCTTGCCGGAGGCAGTGAGCAGCAGCGCGCTGGCATCAAGGTCGACCCCGCCGGCCCAGCCGAGCCGTACCAGGACCCGCCCGACGCCGTCGGGAAGAGCTGTGTTCGCACCCTTGGAGATGTTGGTCACGGCACCGGAGCCTAGACCGGTGGCGACGGTGTGTGGGGGCGGCTGTCAGTTCTCTGTCAGCATCCCCCACGCGGCGGCAGCTAGCCTGCGTGCGTGACGGTCTTGGCGGTGAGCGGAACCGGGACCGAAGTAGGCAAAACCGTCGTTACCGCGGGCGTCTGCGCCCTTGCGCTGCGCCGCGGCAGCAGCGTTGCGGTCGTCAAAGCAGCCCAGACCGGGGTGGGCGACGGGGAACCCGGCGATCTCGCCGAGGTGGCCCGGCTGTGCGACGCCGGGAGCACTGAGAGCACTGCCGGTGCCCGGCTGACGCTTGTCGAGGGTGCCCGCTATCCGGATCCGCTTTCCCCGGCGGCGGCAGCCCGGTTGAGTGGGCGCCCGCCGGTGGATCTGCGGCTGCTCGCGTCGCGCGTGGCGGAGCTGCACGAGACCCATCGGCTGATCGTGATCGAGGGCGCAGGCGGCTTGCTCGTCCGCTTCGACGAGGACGGCAGCACCCTCGCCGATCTCGCCGGAGCCTGCGCGGCGGAGGTGCTGATCGTCGCCGCGGCCGGACTCGGAACGCTGAATACGACCGCACTCACGCTCGAGGCGCTCGCTCACCGCGGGCTCCCACTCGGCGGCGTCGTCATCGGATCCTGGCCCGCAGCGCCAGACCTGGCGTGCCGAAGCAACGTCAGCGACCTCGAGATGCTTGCTGCCCGGCCGCTGCTCGGAGCGCTCCCCGCGGGCGCCGGCGCCCTTTCCGCGGACGACTTCTATGCAGCTGCGGAGGCTGGGCTGGGCCCGGCGCTCGGCGGGCGGTTCCAGGCGGCGGCCTTTCGCGCGGCGCATAGGGCAGGATCGACGGAGTGACGACGACTTCCGATCCCGCCGCCGAGACCCTGCCGCAAGCCGCCCGCGAGCTCCTCGACCAGGCCCGCAGCCAGGTACTCGAAGAAGGCCGAGGGTTGTCGCAGGAGCAGATCCTGCAGTGCCTGCAGCTGCCCGACGAGGCCATCCCCGCGCTGCTCGCCCTCGCGCACGAGGTGCGGATGCGCTGGTGCGGGCCGGAGGTGGAAGTCGAGGGAATCGTCAGTCTGAAGACCGGGGGCTGCCCGGAGGACTGCCACTTCTGCTCGCAGTCCGGCCAGTTCGAATCGCCGGTGCGGGCCGTCTGGCTCGACATCCCGTCGCTGGTCAAGGCCGCGCAGGAGACCGCTGCGACCGGAGCGACCGAGTTCTGCATCGTCGCTGCCGTCCGCGGCCCGGATGAGCGGCTCATGGCGCAGGTGCGCGCCGGCGTCGCCGCGATCCGCGACGCCGTCGACATCAACGTCGCCTGCTCGCTGGGCATGCTGACGCAGGAGCAGGTCGACGAGCTCGCCGCCATCGGCGTCCACCGTTACAACCACAACCTGGAAACCGCCCGCTCGCACTTCTCCGGGGTCGTCACCACCCACAGCTGGGAGGAGCGGCACGACACCTGCCGGATGGTCCGCGAGGCCGGCATGGAGCTGTGCTGCGGCGGGATCCTCGGCCTCGGCGAGACCATCGAGCAGCGCGCCGAGTTCGCCGCCCAGCTCGCCGAACTCGACCCGGACGAGGTGCCGCTGAACTTCCTGAATCCGCGGCCGGGCACTCCGCTCGCTGACCAGTCCCTTGTCGACCCGCGCGACGCGCTTCGTGCCGTCGGTGCGTTCCGGCTCGCGATGCCCCGCACGATCCTGCGTTACGCGGGCGGGCGCGAGATCACCCTCGGCGACCTCGACACGCAGGGCCTGCTCGGCGGCATCAACGCCGTCATCGTCGGCAATTACCTGACGACGCTGGGCCGCCCCGCCGCCCAGGACCTCGCCACCCTCGAGGAGCTCCGGATGCCGATCAAGGCGCTTTCCGCCACGATCTAGCAAAGGATCCGGGCAACCCCGGCAACCTTTGTGCCGTCCCCGCCGTCCAACAATCCAAAGGGTTGGAGGACTCATGCGCGGACTCCTCGCGGCGCCGGCCGCCCTGCTCCTTGCCGTCACGGCGTGCAGCACGGGACCGCAGGCCGCGCATTCGTGCGTGGAGCCGACCCTCGCCGTCGCCCCTTCGTCGGCGAGGGCCGGTGGGACGGTCCACGTCTCGGGTGAGTTCTTCGCGGCCAACTGCGCGGACACGGTGGTCGACGGCAAGACCGCAAAGACGGTTCCGCTCACCGGGCTCCAACTCGACATCGTTCAGAACGAGCACACGTGGACGGTCGCGAAGGACCTCGACGCCTCCGGAAGTCATCAAAGCGTGGACGTGGCCGTTCGGCTTCCCACTGGCCTGCGCCCCGGGCCGGCCGTCATCCACGTCCCCGGCTACGGCACACCGGCCACCCTCACTGTTGTCGGATAAGCGGGCCCGAGCTCGGGTCGGCGCACTCAGCTTCACCCGGATGCCGCAGGCGGCGGTTACTCCATTGCGACAGTCCGGGTTTCCGGCAGCCGATGAGACACGGTCAGCGTCGTCGGCCGCCCGGAGGAGATGCCTGTGCCGAGCTCCGTTCAGGCTCCGGGTCGTCGTGCCGTGCTCGCCGTCCTCGGGGCCGGGCTGGCAGCCGGCTGCACGGCCCCGGCCGTCGCCACCACCACCAAGCTGGCCGGAGGCGGGACGAGCACCAAACCCACCCCCAAACCCACGCCCAAACCCACCGCAACCCCGACGCCCAAACCAACCCCGACGCCGACGCCCACCCCGATCCCCAGCCCACCCGTCGGCGCCCTCCCGAATCTCGCCGGCACGGATCCGGTTTGGCACCTGCTGCGCCGGGCGACGTTCGGCCCGACCCCGGCGCTCGTCGCCGAGGTCAAAACGCTCGGCATCAATGCGTGGCTCGACCAGCAGCTCGCCCCCGCCGCGATCGCCGATACCGCCTGCGATGCGTACCTCACCCGGTACCCGACGCTGCCGATGACGACGACGCAGATCCGGGCGGCCGTTCCGCAGTTCGGCTGGGACGCGATGCTCGAGCTCGGACGCGCCACGCTGGCCCGGGCCCTGTTCAGCAAGCGTCAGCTCTTCGAGGTGATGGTCGAGTTCTGGTCGAACCACTTCAACATCACCAACCCGGACGGCGACGTCTGGGATCTGAAGACGGTCGACGACCGGGACGTCATCCGCAAGAACGCGCTGGGCACGTTCAGTGACCTTTTGCTCGCGAGCGCGCAAAGTCCCGCGATGCTGACGTACCTGAACAACGACGACAGCAGCGTCGACACCCTGAACGAGAACTACGGCCGGGAACTGCTGGAACTGCACACGGTCGGGATCGACGCCGGCTACACCCACGCCGAGGTCATCGACTCGGCGCGCATCATGACCGGCTACACAGTCGGTGTGCACGGCGAGTTCGCGTACCACAACGACCGGCACTACGTCGGCCCGGTGAAGGTCCTCGGTTTCAGCTCGCCCAACGCCGACGAGTTCGCCGGCCTCACGATGGTTCCGCAGTACCTGAGCTACCTCGCGAGCCACCCGAGCACGGCGCGGCACCTGGCGACCAAGCTGGCCCGCCACTTCGTCTCCGACTCCCCGTCGGATGGGCTCATCACCTCGCTCGCCAACGTCTACACCGCGAACAAGACCGCGATTGCGCCGGTGCTGAAGGCACTTTTCACGTCCGCCGAGTTCACCGCGAGCATCGGGCAGAAGACCCGCCGTCCCATCGAGGACGTGATCGGCGCGGCGCGCACGCTCGGCATCACGCCCGCCGCCGGCGACTCCGGGAGCCTGTCGGGCCTGTACTGGTTGCTCAGCCAGATGGGTCATGCGCCGCTCTCCTGGCCGCTGCCGGACGGCTACCCCGACGTCGCCGAAGCCTGGCTGTCCGCCGGAGGCATGATGCGCCGCTGGAACGCCCATCTCGGGCTGGTCGGCGGCTGGTGGACCGATGGAATGACGATGCCCGCACCGACGACGCTGCTCGGCGCCACCCCACCGGCGACCATCGGCGCCGTCATCGACGCGCTGGCGACCCGCCTCATCGGCGTGCCGCTGGCCGGCGCCCAACGCGCCGCGATCGTCGCCTTCGCCTGCTCCCGCACCGCTGGATACACCGAAACCAGCTCGTCCGCCAACCTCCTGCGATGGGACCTCGGCGCCGTGACCAGCCTGATCTTGAACAGCCCGAACTGGATCGAACGATGACCGCGCGGGTTCCCGAGCCGCGCCACGCGAGCGACGCCGAAGCCGACTGCTGTGCGCCGCGCCGTGGCCTCACCCGGCGCGGCGTTCTGGCGGCCATGGGAGTCACCGCCGGTGCGGTAGCGGCGTCGCCACTCACCTCACGAGTCGCCTTCGCAGCAAGCGGGTCCTACACCGGCGACGTCCTGATCGTGCTCTCCATGCACGGCGGCTGGGACGGGCTGTCGATCGTCCCGCCCATCGGCGATCCGGATTACCTGAAACTGCGGCCGAGCCTCGCCATTCCGGGCAGCCTCGCCCTCCCCGCCGGTGGCATCTTCGGGCTGCACCCGGCGCTGTCGCCGCTGAAGCCGTGCTACGACGCCGGGCAGCTCGCCTTCGTGCACGCTGCCGGCCAGGCGAACGGGGTGCGCAGCCACTTCCAGGACGAGTCGGAACTCGAGCGCGCCGCACCGGGCACGACGGTGACCACCGGCTGGATCGATCGGGTCCTGTCGGCGCGCGGAACGGGCACCGCGTTCCAGGCCGTCGAGCTCGGGTCCAGCATGATCCCGAACTCGCTCATCGGCCCAGCGCCGAGCATCGCCCTGGAGAACGTCGCCGACTTCTCGCTCGCCGTCTGGTCCGGCTACCAGCCCGGCTACGGCAACGCGCTCGCCGGGATGCACAGCGGACTCGCCCATCCCGCCACCGAGCAGGTGAACCTCGCGCTGAGCGCGCTGTCCACGGCCGCGACGATGCAGTCCGCCGGCTACACCCCGGCAGCCGGCGTTTCCTATCCGAACAGTGATCTCGGCAAGGCGCTCAAAGACCTGGCCTGGATGATCAAGAGCAACGTCGGGCTGCAGATCGCCTGCCTGGACTACCAGAACTGGGACATGCACGCGGGCCTGGGCCGGCCGGGCGACACCAAAGGGTGGCTGCACAGTCAGCTCGCCGACGTGGCCACCTGCCTGGCCGCCTTCGCAAACGACCTCGGACCCGCACTGTCGAACGTCACGCTCGTGACGCTTTCGGAATTCGGCCGGCGTGCGTACGAGAACGGGAGCGGCGGCTGCGACCACGGGCTCGGCCAGGCCGTGCTCGCGCTCGGCGGCGGCATCAACGGGGGCCAGGTCATCGGCCACTGGCCGACGTTGGCGTCCGGCGCCCTCGCCGACGGCGACCTGGCGGTGACGACCGACTACCGCTCGATCCTGTCCGAGATCCTCACCAAGCGTTGCGGGCTCGCCAGCCCGGCGGCCGTGTTCCCGAACTTCACGCCCGCGGCAGTGGGGATCGCCAAGTAGGGCCCGAACCGGCTCGGCCGGCGGTTGGCGTTCAGCGGGGCGCGGTCAACGTCGCGCGCTCGACGATGGCCCGGGTCAGCCGGCCCACCCCGACGACCCGCTCCTGGCTGTCGATGAGCCGGACGGCGAACGTGAGGCGCCGGCCCCGAACGGTCAGCAGGCTCGCCGACGCGCAGATCGCCTCCCCAACCCCCAACGGCAGCAGATGCTCCAGCTGGAAGCGCACCCCGACCGTCGTCAGGTCCGGCGCGAGCAGGCCTACCAGCGCATCGAGCACGGCGCATTCCAGCATGGCGAGCACCTTCGGAGTGGCGAGCACATCAAGATCGCCGGTGCCGAACGATTGACAGGTGTCCTCGGGGCCCACCACCGCCAGGCACTCGCCGCGCAACCCGATGTCGAGGCCTGGCAGGCGAAGTGCGGCAGGCATGTCCCTATCCTTGGCGGCGTGGGTGGAATCGGGCGTCGATGACTACGGCAAACACCGCGAGCAACACGTTCTGTACCCGCTGTGGGCAACCGCAGAACGGTGGGCGCAATCACACCAGCTGCGAGACGGCCTTGGCGCTCGAGCCTGCGCGGTATTGCCCGCAGTGCGCCCGGCGGATGGTCGTCCAGGTGACCCCGGCCGGGTGGACCGCCCGCTGCTCCCGGCACGGGGAAATCCGTTCGAAGCTGTCCTGACCCGAACGACGAATCAGGCGACCAGACCGAGGCGGCGCAGCTCGACCTGCAGGTCGTGCGGCGACGAGCTCGCCGCCATCGCGTCCTCGAGCGTGACCACACCGTCCCGGATGAGCGTGACCAGATGCTGGTCGAAGGTCTGCATCCCGTAGTAGCCACCCTCGGCGATCAGCGCGTTGAGCCCCGAGGTCTTGTCGGGGTCGGCGATCGCGTCGGCGACACGGCCGGTGTTGACCATGATCTCCATCGTCACGCAGCGACCGGCATCGTCGGCGCGCGGGACGAGCCGCTGGCAGATGACGCCGCGCAGCGCGCCGGCGAGCGAGAGCCGGACCTGCTTCTGCTCGTGCGGCGGGAAGAAGTCGATGATGCGGTTGACCGTCTCCTGGGCGTCGGTCGTGTGCAGCGTCGACATGACGAAGTGACCGGTTTCCGCGGCCGCAAGTGCGGCCTTGACCGTCTCGGCGTCGCGCATCTCGCCGACCAGGATCACGTCCGGGTCCTGGCGCATGGCGGCACGCAGGGCGGTGGCGAAGTCCTCGGTGTCCACCCGGACCTCGCGCTGGTTCACCATCGAGAGCTTGTCGAAATGCAGGACCTCGATGGGGTCCTCGATGGTGACGATGTGGACTTCACGGCTGGAGTTGATCAGGTCGACCATGCCGGCGAGCGTCGTGGTCTTGCCGGAGCCGGTCGGGCCGGTCACGAGCACCAGACCACGGGGCTCCATGGCGAGAGCGCCCAGCACCTCCGGAAGCCCGAGCTCAGCCAGCGGAATCGCGCCCACGCTCACCCGGCGGAAGACGAGCCCCGCCGCGCCCCGCGCCCGGAACGCGTTCACCCGGAAACGCCCGACGCCACGCACGGAGTAGGCGAAGTCCGCTTCGTTGGTGCGCTGGAATTCCTGGACCAGGTCGTCGCGCAGCACCTCGCGCACCATCAGCTCGGTGTCCGATGCCGTCAGGTCACGGGTCTGCAGCTTGCGCAGCCGGCCATCGACACGCACCCGGGGTGGGGAGCCCACCTTGCAGTGAAGGTCCGATCCGCCGCACTCCACCAAGGCGCGCAGGAAGGGCTCGACGGTGCTCACTCAAGTTGTCTCGGCATGCTCTCCCGCCGACCTGACGGTCTCACACGGGATTAATCGCAGGCGAGCCGATTGGGCTAATCCAATCGGGCGATGAGGTCGCCTTCCTGAACGACGTCACCCTCGTTCACGGCCAGCTCGACGAGCGTGCCGCCTTCTTCGGCCAGCACCGGAATTTCCATCTTCATCGATTCCAGGATGACGAGCGTCTCTCCGGCAGCGACCGAATCCCCCGCTGCGGCCACGACTTTCCAGACGTTGGCCACCATTTCCGCCCGGATCTCTTCGGCCACTCATCGCTCCCGTCGTCGCGCCGCTGCTGGTCGCATCCTGTCACGTCCCACGCTTGCTCATCCCCGCCACGAGCCCGGTGTCGTATTGGCCGCTCGCGAAGTCCGGCTCAGCGAGCAGCCGGGTGAAGAACGGCAGGTTGACCTTCGGCCCCTCGATCACGTAGGCGTCGACGGCGGCGGCGGCACGGGCGAGCAGTTCCGCCCGCTCCGGAGCCCACAGGCAGAGCTTGGCCAGCAGCGGGTCGTAGTGCGGGGTGACCACGTCGCCATCGCCATAGCCCGAATCGATCCTGATGCCCTCGCCGGACGGCTCCTCATAGCGAGTGATCGTCCCCGGGCCGGGCAGGAAGCGCACCGGATCCTCGGCGTAGACCCGCAGCTCCAAGGCGCACCCTTGCGGCTGCGGAGGCTCGGCGCCGAACGTGGGGTCGTCGCCCGCTGCGATCCGGAGCTGCTCCTCGACCAGGTCGATGCCGCAGGCCAGTTCGGTGACCGGGTGCTCGACCTGCAGCCGGGTGTTCATCTCCAGGAAGACGAAGTCGCCCGTTCCCCCTTCGCCGGGCTGGACAAGACATTCCACGGTGCCGGCGTTCACGTAGCCCACCGCCGTGCCCGCCCGCACCGCTGCATCGAACAAGCGCGCCCGAAGCTCGGGGCCGACCGCCGGCGACGGGGTCTCCTCGGCGATCTTCTGATGACGGCGCTGCACGGAGCAGTCCCGCTCCCCCAGTGCGATCACCCGGCCGTCGTTCAGGCCGAGGATCTGCACCTCGACGTGCCGGGCGCCCGAAAGGTAGCGCTCGAGCAGGATGTCCGGAGAGCCGTACAGCCGCTCGGCACGACTCTGGGCACTGGTGAACACCGTCTTCAGCGAGTCGTCGTCGAATACGGCGCCCATCCCGATACCGCCCCCGCCCGCGCTGGCCTTGACCATCAGCGGATACCCGAGCCGATCCGCGGCAGCCAGAGCAGCGTCGAGTTCGGTGACCGGCAGGTCGGTACCCGCGGCCACCGGCACCCCGGCGGCCGCCATGGTGCGCCGGGCGGCGATCTTGTCCGCCATCGCTGCCATGGCGGCGGGCGGCGGGCCGATCCAGACCAGACCGGCGGCGATCACCTGCTCGGCGAACGCTGCCGACTCGGACAGAAAGCCGTAGCACGGGTGGACCGCTTGCGCACCGGTGCGCCGCGCCGCCTCGATCAGCCGCTCGCCGTCGAGGTAGGACTGCCGCGGATCGGCCGGGCCGAGCAGTACCGCCTCGTCGGCCTCGCGCACGAAGGGCAGACCGTCGTCAGCCTCGCTATAGGCGGCCACCGACCGGACGTCGAGGCGCCGCAACGTACGAATGACCCGCCGGGCGATCTCGCCGCGGCCCGCCACCAGAACCGTCTCGAACACCTTTGGACCTTATAGACACCTATGCGATAGACACCTATGCGCGGCCGGCGCGCATCCAGGCTGCCGGCTCGGTCTCACCCCAGCAGGGCCATGAAGGCAACGACCATCAGCCGGAGACCTTCCGCTCGCTGGGCAGCTCGCGAGGATTGCGCGCACCAGGCAGCTCTGCCGCCACGGCGTGCAGCCCGCGCCGTCCGCTCGTCGCCGCCTGGTGGAGCAGCTCATGCAGCGGCGCCATGCGCTCGATGACGCCGGGGACGCCGGCTGCCGGGGTCGGCCGCCCGATCAGGTAGCCCTGTAGCCGGTCACAGCCGAGCGCGACCAGCCGCTGCGCCGTGGGCAGATCCTCAACGCCCTCGGCAACCATGCGCAGGCCCAGGTTGTGGCCGAGCTCGATGGTGCTGCGCACGATCGTGGCGTCGCCCGGCTCGTCGTCCAGCCGGGCGATGAAGCTGTTGTCGATCTTCAGCTCGTGCACTTCCAGCCGCTGCAGGTAGGCCAGCGACGAGTAGCCGGTTCCGAAATCGTCGATGGACAGTTGCACGCCGAGGCCGCCGAGCCGCTGCAAGATGTCGGCGCTGCGGACCGGATCGCTCATCAGGCGGCTCTCGGTCACCTCGAGGATGAGCCGCTGCGGCGCGATCTGGTACGTCGACAGGAGCTCGCCAACCGTCTGGGGCAGCGCCAGGTCACCGAGGTGGCGGGCCGAGAGGTTGATCGCGGCCCCGAGCACCAGGCCTTCGGCGTCCCAGCTCGCCAGCTGCGCGAGGGTCGTCTCCATGACCCGACGGGTGACCCGCTCGATCAGCGTGGTGCTCTCGGCCAGCGGGATGAAAACATCCGGCGGAAGGTTGCCGAGCTCGGGGTGATTCCAGCGCACCAGGCACTCCACCGTCGCCACCTCTCCGGTGTTGAGATCCAGCTGCGGCTGGTAGTCGACCGTGACCTGAGAATCGCTCGGATCCTCGAGTGCGCGGCGCAGATCGGCTTGCAGCCCGAGACGGGCGACCGAGTGGGTGTCGCACTCCGGGTCGTAGAGCGCGTGCGTGCCCCGGGTGGCTTTGGCGCTGTAGAGCGCCACGTCCGCGCAGCGCAGCAGCCCTTCGACGGAGTCGCTGTGGTCGGGCGCAATCGCGATCCCGATGCTGCAGTGCACGTCGATACGGACGCCGCCGGCCTTGAAGGTCTGGCGTAACCCTTCGCCGATGCGCTCGGCCAGCTGCTCGGCTTCCTCCGGTCCGGCGATGGTTCGCGCCAGGACGGCGAACTCGTCGCCGCCGAGCCGGGCAACCAGATCGTAGGCGCGCACGCTGCTCATGAGCCGGTGGGCTACCGCGATCAGCAGCTCGTCACCGACGGCATGGCCGAGCGTGTCGTTGATCTGCTTGAAGTGGTCGAGGTCGATCAGCAGGATCGCGGACGGGGCTGTGGCCGCTTCGATCGTCCGTGTGGTCGCGGTGGTGAGCATCGTGCGGTTCGCGAGGCCGGTGAGCGCGTCGCGCAAGGCCTCTTGCTCCCGGCGCATCGCCAGGCTCGCGCTTCGGTAGAGCGCGGCGACGGGGACCAGGAGCACCGGGAGCGACCAGGGGGTCCACGACACGGTCTCGGCGACGATGGTGCCGAGTGCCAGCAGCGGCGCGGAGGTACTGAGCTGCCAGCGAATGTCCTGCGTCAGCACCGAGACGATGTTGGCGTTGTGCTTCCAGGCGACGGCGACTGCGGTGAGACCGTTGTTGACGACCAGGAAAACCGCGGAGGCCACCAGCGCGGGCGCCAGTTCGGGTACCGGGAATCGGCCGGTGATCGGGGTGATCGGCTGCCCGGTCAGCGAGGCGTAGACGATGCGGGCGGCGATGAAGGCGAGCGCGTATTGGGCAATGTTGAACGGCAGCCGATTCAGCCGCCGGTGCCGCACGACACCCTCGACCACGAGGGCCAAGGCCTGGGCGACCACGACGTAGCACACGGGAGCCAGCAGCAAGAGGGCGAAGCCGAAGGTGCTCGAGACGGTGATCTCGTCGCCGGCTTCCTCCCCACGAGCGACCGGAATCGGCCACAGCTCGCCGGCGATCAGGATGGCTGAGAGCGTCGCCACCATGGTGACGCCGCGGCTCCCCAGCCCCGATACTCCGAGCTGCGCGGCTTGCCGGCCGACGATGAAAATGACCGGTGCCGCCGCGGCAGTGACCAACCACAGATAGGCAGTCAGCCGTCGACTGTCCTTGCCGTACATGGTGAGACCCCCAGTTGGTCACGGCTGACGCACCTGTTTGCGCGCCGCCTCACAAGGCGAGATCCCGGCCCGCCAGGCGAACCGGGACCAGCTTTTGCGGCGTTACCAGACCTTGTGACCGGCCCCCATGACTGCCACGACCGCGGCGATCATCACCGCCGAGGCAACCGCCCGTGACAGCACGCGCTGCACCGCCCTACCAGCCGAACGTGACGTCGGCGCCGGCCCCGACCACCGGCGCGGTCACCGTGGCCGAAGCAGCCAGAGCTCCTGCGATGCGATAGATACGCCGCACGTTTTCCCTCCCCCACAGCCACCGCCCGCGGGTAGCTCGCAATGAAGGTTTCGGTGCCTTCCGGGATTCCTGTTGGTCCGTTCGACCTAACTTTCGCTGCACCGGCAGCGGCCAAAACCGGCTTCGCCCGACGATCTGCGACACTGGCGTCATGGCAAAGAAAGCACGCAAGCGTCGGGCCCGCGCGAAGAGCAAGGCGAATCACGGTAAGCGTCCTAACGCTTAGGCGGATGCCTTCGCCAGGGAAGCTCTTGGTCACCGGCGGAGCCGGCTACATCGGAAGCGTCGTCACGGCTCGGCTGATCGAGGGCGGCCACGAGGTCGTCGTCGTCGACGATTTGAGCACCGGTCACGCCGATGCGGTGCCGGAGCAAGCTCGGCTGATCGTCGCCGGCATCGCCGATGACTCCGTGATGCGTCAGGTGCTCGGTGACGGAGTCGAGGCGGTGCTGCACTTCGCGGCACGCTCGCTGGTGGGCGAGTCCGAGACGGCGCCCGAGCGCTACTTCGCGAACAACGTCGGGGGCACCCTGGCGCTGCTGGAGTCGATGCGCGCGAGCGGTGTGCGCAAGCTGGTCTTCTCCTCGACCTGCGCTGTGTACGGGGAGCCCGCGGTTCCCGGCCCGCTCGATGAGTCGAATCCCTACCGCCCGCAAAGTGCGTACGGCGCCTCCAAGGTTGCCGCCGACCTGATGATCTCGGCGTTCGCCCGGGCTCACGACTTCGCGGCGGTGAGCCTGCGGTACTTCAACGCCGCCGGCGCCTACGGCCGCTACGGCGAGCGGCACACCACGGAGACGCACCTGATTCCGCTGGCATTGCGCACCCTGACCGACCCCGATCGGGTGCTGCAGATCCTCGGCACCGACTATCCGACGCCCGACGGCACCGCCGTCCGCGACTACATCCACGTCCTCGACCTGGCTGAGGCGCACATCCTGGCCCTTGAAGCGCTGACCGCCGGCCGTCACGAGATCTACAACCTCGGAAGCGGGATCGGGTCCTCGGTGCGCGAGGTCGTCGACGCCATCGCGAAGGTCACCGGCCTGGCGCCGAACGCCGTCGAGGCCGGCCGGCGCGCCGGGGATCCGCCGCTGCTCGTCGCCGCCAACGACAAGGTCACCAAGGAGCTGGGCTGGAAGACGGAGCACTCGCTCGAGCAGATCATCGCCGACGCCTGGCGTTTCGCTCAGAGCGGCTAACCCTGCTCCCCGGTCGCAGACCCGCGCTCACTTCGCTGCGCTCAGTCGAGTCGCGATCTGCTCCGGTCATGGTCGCAGACCCGCGCTCACTTCGCTGCGCTCAGTCGAGTCGCGATCTGCTCCGGTCATGGTCGCAGACCCGCGCTCACTTCGCTGCGCTCAGTCGAGTCGCGATCTGCTCCTACTCGGCCTGGAACTCGCCCGTCGTCAGCTGCACCTCAACCGCGCGCAGCCGCGCCAGGACCGCCAGCCGGACCGACTCCGGCGCCCGGTCGCCACCGCACCGGCGGGCGACCAGCAGCTTGACCTCCTGCTCGACGCCGAACTGGCGCAGGCACGGAGAGCACTCATCGAGGTGCTCGCGGATCAGCGTCCGGCGCTCGAGGTCCATCTCACCATCGAGGTAGAGGTAGACCTCTTCGAGTACCTCGCGACAGTCGGTCTCATGAGGCGATCCGCAACTCACCGTGATCCCTCCGGTGCCGCAGCCGTAGCTGAGTCGGACCCGGCGCCAGCCTCCGCCGGGATGAGCCCGCGCTCCTGAGCGTAATTCTCCAGCGCAACCCGCAGGCCACGGCGCCCCCGATGCAGCCGGGACATCACCGTGCCGATCGGGGTGCCCATGATGTCGGCGATCTCCTTGTAGGAGAAACCCTCGACATCCGCCAGATAGACCGCCATCCGAAAGTCCTCGGGAAGCGATTGAAGCGCTTCCTTGACATCGCTGTCCGGCAGGTGCTCGAGCGCCTCGGTTTCGGCGCTCTTCAATCCGGTGGCGGTATGGCTGCCTGCCTCGGCCAGCTGCCAGTCCTCGATCTGCTCGGTCGGGGCCTGCAGCGGCTGGCGCTGGCGGCGGCGGTAGCTGTTGATGAACGTATTGGTGAGGATCCGGTAGAGCCAGGCCTTGAGGTTGGTGCCCTCCTGGAACTGGTGGAAGGCGGCGAACGCCTTCACGAATGTCTCCTGCACCAGATCTTCGGCGTCAGCCGGATTGCGGGTCATGCGCAAGGCGGCCGCGTACAGCTGGTCCAGGAACGGCAGCGCGTCGCGCTCGAACCGGGCGCCGCGCTGCTCGGGGGTCTCCTCGACGGGGACCACCTCCAGACCTGCTGCGGCTGATGTCGCAGGCATAACGCGACGTGACGACCCTACTGCGCGGGCTGGAACAAGGTCGTCGCGGGCGCTGCTGCGGCTTGCCCGCCCCGGCCCTACGTTGCCCGTCACGGCGGGGCGGACCGGACCCGGTCCTGCCTGCGCGTTCGCCCAGGGCCGCGCGCGATGGCGAGCCGAGTTGTTCATCACGTCGTGAGATAACGCCCGTCGACGTCGCCACGATTCCCGTGGTCGGGCGAGGCCCGTAGCATCCGAGGCATGGGAGGCGGCTACCACCCTCCGGTCGAGGAGTACTTGGAGACAATCCTCGGGCTGGAAGAGGCGGGGATACGACCGATGCGCGCGCGCATCGTCGAGCGCCTCGGTGTCTCCGCGCCTGCCGTCAGCGAGACGGTGCGGCGACTGGAGCGAGACGGGTATCTCACGCTGGACGACTCTCGCGCCATCGCGCTGACCGACGCCGGCCGTAGCTACGCCACCACCATCGTCCGGCGCCACCGCCTGGCGGAGCGGCTGCTCGTGGACGTCCTCAAGGTGCCGTGGTCGCAGGTGCACGAGGAGGCCGGCCGGCTCGAACACGCCATCAGCCCGTGGCTCGAGGAGCACCTGGTCCAGCTGCTCGGCGATCCGGCCACCTGCCCCCACGGAAATCCGATTCCGGGATCGGCAAACAAGCCGGAATTCGGAGATCAACGCCCGCTTTCGGAGCTTCCGGATGGCGCCGACGTGGTCATTCGGCGCATTGACGAGCAGCTCGAGGGCCAGCACCTGAGCATGCAGACCCTGGAAACGAAATCCGTCCTTCCGGGGCGCGAAATCACGATCGTCGGACGTGCTGACAAGGCCATGCAGCTGACGGTCGACGGTCGCAACGTCGCCCTCGACCTCGCCATCGCTGAACGGGTGTTCGCTTCGCGGCGCTGAGCCAGCTCACAGCAATTGGGTGGTCTCCTTACGGACCGGACGGGTAGTTTGCTGCTCGTCACAAATGTCGGAATTTCCCCATTGCTGGAAGTCGGTGATTTGCCGTTGACCGGGCAAGGTCCGGCGCGCTTCGAGACGGCCGAGCGGGAAAAGGCAGCTCCGGACGGTCCGCCGAGCGACCCCTACGCGAGCTTTGCGGCGACGGTCGCACTGCGCCAGCTCAGCCAGTGGCTGCCGATCTCACCGCGGCGCGTCCTGAACCTGAGCCTGCCGCTCCCCGACGCCGGCTCTAGCTTCGACGGCCGGATCAGCGACGTGGCAATGGCGGCAGGTCATCAGGTCATCTCGGTCACCAGCGACACCAGGAGCGCCCTGCCGGGGCGGCGTTCGCACCCGCTCGTCGTCGCCGATTTCCGCAGCCTGACGTGGATTCGCGACGAGAGCTTCGACACCGTCATCGCCGAAGGCGGAGCACTGTCCGACAGCCTCGCTACCGAGGAGACCCTCAGGGACATCGAGCGCGTCCTGCGCCCGGGCGGCCGGCTCCTGGCGACCGCAGATTCCCTCGTGCTCGGGCTCGCCCGGCTGGCCGAGCAGCATCGGTGGCCCGAGCTGGCTGACGCCCCCGCGGCCGACGTCGTGGTCGTGCCGGATCCGGCCCACGCCAGCGGATACGCGCGCTGCTTCACCCCCGACGAGCTGGGCGAACTGCTCACCGAAAGCGGGCTCGACGTCGACTGGATCCGTCCGCGCACGGCATTGCCCGAGGCGGCCGTACGCGACACCCTGCGCTCCGACCCGCAAGCCATGGGAGATCTGGTGCTCAGCGAGCTCAGCCTCGCCGCCGCCCGGCCGGACGAGGCATACGGGGCGCGGCTCGTCGTCAGCGGCCGCAAGCCGTAGTCGTCGCGAGTGCCTTACTTACCGCCGGTGGCGGGCCTCGTACTGCTGTTGACAGGCCACGCAGCGGGCCACCTCGGGCCGTACTTTCAGCCGCGCGTCAGGAATCTTCTTCCCGCAGTCGACGCACTGGCCATACGTCCCGGCGTCGATCCGCTCGATCGCCTCGATGATGAGCCGCTGATCGGCGGCCGCGGCGTCGAGCACCGCCACCTCGCGCTCCGCGTCGGAGATGTCGGTACCTTGATCGCCCGGGTGCTGGTGAACGTGGCTGAGGTCGCCAGAACCCTGCTCGGTGCCCTCCGCCGCCAGCACAGCCGAGCTGTGGTTGATCTCAGCAAGTCGCGCCTCGAGTTGCTTGCGAGCACGCTTCACGTCCACCCGTAGCCTCCGATCCCTCCCACGATGCTTACCAAACGGGAGGCACCTCGCACCTACCCCGATACTGGGAATGCCACCGATTGACCGGACGACAGACACCGCACACTGACATGGAGGGTCGCCCCGTGCCCGCTGCCACCCCGGAACGCCTGCTCCAGGCGCCGTGGGCGGCGCCGCACGCACCGGCGCCGGTGGTCGGGCACGTGTCGATGCCGGGCTCGAAGTCGGCCACCAATCGAGCCTTGCTGCTCGCCGCGCTTTCCCCGGGCACCAGCACGCTCGTAGCGCCGCTGCGGGCACGCGACACGCAGCTGATGGCGGCGGCGCTCGACCGGCTCGGCGCGGCCGTGACGGATTCGGCCGACGGGCTGGACTGGACGGTGACGGGACGCACCGAAGCGGCCGACGTGGGCGACGTCACGGTCGACGCCGGCAACGCCGGCACCGTGGCTCGTTTCCTTCCCCCGGCGGCCGCTGTCCTGGCCCGTGGGACGGTCACGGTCGATGGTGACCCCCGCATGCGCGAGCGCCCGCTCGGCCCGCTGCTCGCCGCGCTGCGGGAGGTCGGGGCCGCCATCCCGCAGGCCGCGTCGCACATCCCGTTCACCATGCAAGCGACCGGCCGGTTGCGGGGCGGAATCCTCGAAGTCGACGCCACGTCATCCAGCCAGCTGATCTCCGGCTTGTTGCTGGCCGCTCCCCGCTACGACGAGGGTCTGCGGGTTCGCGCGGCCGGTGGGCGGGTGCCGTCGGCACCGCATCTGGCGATGACGGTCGCGATGCTGCGCGAGGCGGGGGCCACGGTCGACGACACCGAGCCGGGCAGCTGGACGGTCGCCCCAGGTGGGCTGGTCCCCCGGCGCTACGAGATCGAGCCCGACCTGTCGAGCGCGTCGGCCTTTCTCGCGGCAGCGGCGGTAACGGCGGGAAGGGTGCGCCTTTCCGCTTGGCCCGCCGGCACGGCCCAGCCCGGACGCCTGCTGCCGGACCTGCTGCAGGCTTTCGGCTGCCGCTGCGCCATAACCGGCCAGGGCGAGCTCGAAGTCGCCGGACCGCAGCAGCTGCGGGGGGTCGATCTCGACCTCAGCGACTACGGCGAGGCCGTCCCGACGCTGACGGCGATCGCGCTGTTCGCCGACTCGCCGACCCGGCTGCGCGGCATCGCGCACCTGCGCGGCCAGGAGACCGACCGGCTGGCGGCACTGGCCGAAGAGTTCGGCAAGCTGGGGGCCCGCATCACCGTCACGGCCGACGGACTGCACATCACCCCGACGCCGCTGGCCGCGGAGGCGACCGTGCTGGACCCGCGGGCCGACCATCGGCTCGCCATGGCCTACGCCGTCGCCGGGCTCCGGGTGCGGGGTGTGCTGGTCTCGGACGTCGCCACGACGGGCAAGACCATGCCCGACTTTCCCGAGCGGTGGGCGCGTCTGCTCGCCGGAAGCTGCTGAGCTCAGGGTCGCCCGGGCATGCCGCGGTCGCTCGACGAGGACGATGTCCCGATCCGTCCGGGTGGAGCGAACCGCCGGCGCAGCCGTTTGCGCCCGGAGTACGCCGACGCGAGCGACGCGCTGATCACGACCGTCGATCGGGGCCGCTCGACCTGCCGGCTGCTGGACTCCGGCGCCTCGGTGCTGGCGGTGCGCGGAGCCGACGTGCGGCGCACTCCGGTCGTGGTCGGTGACCGGGTGCGGCTGGTGGGCGACGTCTCCGGTCGTGCCGGGTCGCTGGCACGCATCGTGTCCGTGGCGGAGCGCGCGAGCGTGCTGCGGCGCACCCCGGATGACTCCGACCCGGCCGAGCGGCCCATCGTCGCCAATGCCGACCAGCTGATCGTCGTCGTCGCGCTGACGTCGCCGCCGGCACATCCCCGCATGATCGACCGCTGCCTCGTGGCGGCCTACGACGGTGGCCTCACCCCGGTGCTGTGCCTGACGAAGAACGATCTGGCCGGAAAGCTCGCCCCCGATGACGCCGATGCCGCCGCGCTCACCACGCTGACCGCCGCGTACGAGCCGCTCGGCGTGCCGGTCGTCACCGCCGGTGTCGACGACAGCCTCGAGCCCATCAAGGAGGCGCTCGCCGGAAAGATCAGCGTGCTCTTCGGCCACAGCGGGGTCGGCAAGTCGACGCTCGTGAACCGGCTCGTCCCCGATGCGTACAGGGCCACCGGGGAGGTCAGTGACATCGGCCGGGGGCGCCACGTCAGCTCGTCCGTCATCGCACTGGAACTGCCCGGCGGCGGCTGGGTCGTCGACACGCCGGGCGTGCGCTCGTTCGGCCTCGGATTGGTCTCGCCCGCGCGCGTGCTCTCGGCCTTCGAGGACCTCGCCGAAGTCACCGAAGAATGCCCCCGCGGCTGCTCGCACCTGCCGGACGCTCCGGACTGCCAGCTCGACGCCTACGCCGCCACCGGCCCGGCGCCTGCTGCCCGGGTCGACTCGCTGCGCCGCCTGCTGCTCTCGCGCGAAGCCGCCGACGAGTGAGCGCGGTCAGGCGCTGGCGCCCTCAGCGATCGTGAGATCGACCTCGGCCTTGCGCGTCTCGATCGCGGCCCGCTCCCGGTCGAGGTTTTCGGCGATGTCCTCGTCGGCCTTCATGAGCGCGCCGAGGTCGACGCCGGCCATGTCGAGCACGCCCATGTCGGCGTAGGCCTTCTGCACCTTCTCCCCCCACAGGCCGATGTCCTTGACGATCGGCACGATGCGGGTGAAAAGCAGCGAGCGGAACATCTGCTGGAAGGCCGAGCGGTCGGCGAAATCGACGCATTCCTCGACCGGGAAGCCGAGGGTCTCCCACACCTCGATGCCGCGCAGGCGGTCACGCATGAGGTAGCACGCCTCGACGACGAACTCCTCGCGCTCGTCGCGCTCGGCGGCGGTGAGGTCGCGGTAGGCGTCTTTGAGCGCCATCCGCCCGAACGCGACGTGACGCGCCTCGTCCTGCATGACGTAGCTGAGGATCTGCTTGGGCAGCGGGTTTGTCGTGGTGTCACGCAGCAGCCCGAACGCGGCGAGGGCCAGGCCTTCGATGAGCACCTGCATGCCGAGGTAGGGCATGTCCCAGCGGCTGTCGGAGAGCGTGGACGCGAGCAGCGACTGCAGATGCGGATTGATCGGGTAGACCAGCTGGATCTTCTCCTGCAGGAAGCGGGCGTACGTCTCGGCGTGCCGGGCCTCGTCCATCGTCTGGGTGCTGGCGTAGAACTTCGGCGTCGAGATCGGGCACGGCTTCGACGATGCGCGCCGAGCAGATCATCGCCCCCTGCTCGCCGTGCAGGAACTGGCTGAACTGCCAGGAGACCAGGTGCTGGTACATCAGGTCGAGGTCCTGCTGCCCCAGCTTCTGGTAGGTCGGCGAGCCGTAGATCGGGCAGGACTCCGGTGCCAGGCCGAGCGCGTTGCTCGGGTCGACCTCGAGCGACCAGTCGATGCGGGTCGTCGCGTCCCACTGCTTGTCCTTGCCCTTCTGGTACAGCGCGAGCAGCCGCTCCCGGCCCTCGTCGTACTCCCAGGAGAAGCGGGCGTCACCGCTGACCGGAACATCCCACGTCTCGCGGGGCGTCGGTGTGACGTACAGGTCATGCGTGGTCATGCGCACTCCTTAGCGATATCGCTCATCAGGCATCGTGTCGGTGGGTGACTTCGGGTGGCAGGGCACGGGCGACGAGGGTCGCGAGATCCTCGGCGGTGCGCTCGATGGGGGCGAGCGGCAGCACCAGATGAGAGACGGTGAGCCGGATGACCGACTCGGCGACGAGCGCGACGTCGCGCGTCGTCAGGTGCGGCCAGTGGCCGGTGAGGTAACCGGTAAGCAGCTTGCGGGAGGACTCGAGCAGCGGCTCGGCGCGCGTCGTCAGCAAGGGCAGCAGCTCCGACGGCCCCCGAGCGCTGGAGAGGATGGCCTTCAGCAGCGGGTCGTCGGCTCCGGTGCGCAGCGTGTACGCGACAGCCGCCCGGGTGCCGGCGACGGGATCGTCGGGATAGGACTCGAGCACGTCGGCGATACCGGTGAGGAAGAACTCGGTCTCCTGCGCCGAGAGCGCCTGGGCCAGCCCGTCCTTGCTGCCGAACTCGTTGTAGAGCGTCTGCCGGCTGACACCGGCTCGGGCGGCGAGCTCGGCGAGCGGCATCCGCTCCCAGTCGCCGGCGACGACCACGTGCCGCGCTTCGGCGAGGAGCGCTTCCCGGGCGTTAGGCACCCGCCCACCATTTACACCCGAGGCCGATCTGTCAACCGATTACTTGACAGCTCACCCGGATGCGTCATGTGAGGAGGCTGTGGACGGTCACCGGGGTGAGCCCGCGCGCCTGCAAGCCGTCGAGGATCGCGGGCAGCGCCTGCACCGTCCCCTCATGTCCCAGGTGCAGGGACACGATGCTGCCCCGCTGGACCCCCGCGAGGGTGCGCGAGATGACCAGTGACGCGCCCGGATCCTGGTAGTCGGAGGGGTCGACGTCGAACGCGACGACGGTCGCGTAGCCCGCGAGTCCCGCGCCGGCCCGCACGGTCGGGGTCGATCGGTTCATCTGGGACGGGCGCGCGTAACCGCCGTTGTTCCCCGACACCTGTATCAGGACGTCGCGGGCCTTGGCGAACTCGTCCGTAACCCCGGCCGCGGACAGCGCCGCCAGATCGGGATGGGTGTAGGTGTGGTTGGCCAGCCCGTGCCCCGCGGAAAGGATGCGGCGGCCGAGGTCGAGGTTCGCCGCCAGCCAGCTGCCGACCGCGAAGACGGTGATGTGGGCGCCTTTCGCTTCGGCGGCGCGCAGCAGTGCCTCGGCCAGTGCCGGATCGCCGCTTCCGTGGAAGGTGAGGGCGACCTGGGGACGGGTACGCGACCCGGTCACGACCTCGATGGCCGGCGCGCCGGATGCGGCCGTCGGCGACGCGGCAGCAGCCGTCGGTGAGGCGGTCGGCACCGGCGAAGCCGAGGCCGACCCCGTCCCGGCAGGCGTCGAACGGGCCGGGGCCTTACTGCGCGCGACGTGGACCGCTCCTCCGCAGCCGGCGAGCGCGAGCGTCGCCAGGATCGTGCGTCGGCTCGGGCCGCTGTGAGGGGTGCGTTGTGCCACGCTCGATAGTCTCCCGCTCGTGCCCGAGAGCAGTCACAAAGACACGAGTCCCTCATCACCGCTCAACGCAGACCTGGCTCTCGCGCTCGAGCTGGCCGACGCCGCCGACCAGCTCACCATGAGCCGTTTTCAGGCGCTGGACCTGCGCGTCGACACCAAACCCGACACGACGCCGGTCAGCGACGCCGACCTGGCCACCGAAGCCCTCGTCCGCGAGCGCCTGTCCGCGGCCCGGCCGGAGGACGCAGTGCTCGGCGAAGAGCAGGGTGACATCGGCACCGGCTCGCGGCGCTGGATCCTCGACCCGATCGACGGCACCAAGAATTACGTGCGCGGCGTGCCGGTTTGGGCCACCCTGCTGGCGCTCGAGGTCGACGGCGTCATCACGGTGGGGGTGATCTCCGCGCCCGCGCTGGGCCGGCGGTGGTGGGCCAGCCGCGGAGACGGTGCCTACGCCAACGGCCGGCGCATCGAGGTCAGCAAGGTGACCGCGATCGACGACGCGTCGTTCTCCTACTCCTCCCATGACGGCTGGGCGAGGCTCGGCCGCATGCCGGGCTTCCTGGAGCTGACCCGCAGCGTCTGGCGTGACCGCGCGTTCGGCGACTTCTGGTCGCACTGCCTGGTCGCCGAGGGGGCGGTCGACATTTCCGCCGAGCCCGAGGTGTCGCTGTGGGACGTCGCGCCGCTGAAGGTGCTCGTCGAGGAGGCGGGCGGCACGTTCACCGACCTGACCGGTGACGGCAGCCCGTCGGCGGGAAGCATCGTCTGCAGCAACGGGCCGCTGCACGGGCAGGTGCTGGAAATGCTGAAACCCCGGGAAACACGGGAGAATCCGTGATCGGCTTCGCCCACCGGGGCGCTCCCGTGGCCGGAACGCGGGAGAACACGATCGCCGCGTTCACTCATGCGCTCGAGCGCGGCGCACGCGCGCTGGAGTCCGACGTCTGGCTCACCTCCGACCGCGTACCGGTGCTCGTCCACGACCGGGTGGTGCGAAGCGGCCTGCGCCGCCGGGCGATCATGACGATGCGCGCCGCGGAGATGCCGGGCTGGCTGCCCACGCTGGCCGAGCTCTACGAGAAGCTCGGCACCGACTTCGAGCTCAGTCTCGACGTCAAAGATCCCGCAGCAGCGCTACCCACGATCGAGGTCGCGAGCCGCCACGGGGCCGCCGGGCGGCTGTGGCTGTGCACCTCGGCCGCTCACGCGAAGAGCTGGCGCCCCGCCGCGGGCGACGCGCGGCTGGTGGTCTCGACGACGCTGCGGGCCGGCAACCAGCGCCGCACCATGCTCGAAGGCCGCATCGACGAGGCCGCCGAAGCCGGAGCCGACGCGCTGAATCTGCGAGCGCCCGAGTGGACCGCCGAGCGCGCGCAGCGCTGTCACGACCGCTCCATGCTGGCGTTCGCGTGGGATGTGCAGCAGCTCGAGGTCCTCAGGCGGGTCCGCGACTACGGATGCGACGGGGTCTTCTCCGACCACCTGAGCCTGCTCGCCGCCGCCTGATCCCGCCAAGTTGGGCCGGTGGCAGTAAATGCGGGGGTCAGAGGCCCGGCATTTACTGCCGCCGATGGTTCGGGCACCCTGCACCGGCGAAGGTGTCCGCCGGTGGCAGCAGATCCAGGTGTCAGAACCCACCTCAGGAGTCGCACTGGCCGTCGCGTGAGTGCGCCGCCGGCACATGTTCCGCGCCCGGGGCAGGTCAGAAGATCTCGTGTTCCTCGGTCACGAACACCGAGCAGCGCGGGAAATCGAGGAAGCGGGATTCGTCCTCGAGGAGCTTGCGTCCCGCCTCGGCGGCACCTTCCGCGGTGGACGCCATCGACTCCAGATCCTTGAACCACACTTCCGTGACGCCGTCGTACTCCGGGCCGGTGCCGCGCCCGGCACGTATTCGCTCATTGGTCTCGTCGCTGATCGTGTGGAACTGCACGTAGCGGAGCATCTGCGGCAGCTCGCGGCGCAGGGATCTGACCAGCGGGCCGTGGCTGTTCAGCCAGTAGTCCTGGAATTGCTGCCGCGTCATGGCCGGATTGCGATGACAGCAGAAGATGAGCTTGATCATCCGTGACGACTCCTCTCCGGGGCGCCGCGTATGCGCCACGCGACCACCGTCGTTCGGCGATTCTTGCCTGACGGGAGAATGCGGCGGCGGCCGGTTCCCGGTCGCCTCGGCGAACAGGAGGGTCATGCACGCCATCACCGGATACCTGAAGTTCAAGGCCGCGGACCGGGACGAGGTGATCAAAGGGCTCATCGACATCACCGAACTCAGCCGGAACGATCCGGGCTGCGTCGACTACTGGTGGGCCGAGGCCTTGGATGAACCGAACACGTTCCGGTTCTTCGAGTGCTGGGAGTCCCAGGAGCTGCTCGACAGCCACTTGGCGATGCCTCACGAGAAGCAGTTCATGGAGCGCTTCATGCCGCTGGTGATCGGGGTGGACGCGCATGCCCACGACGCCGCGAACCGTCGTTCGGCGATGGGCTGAGCCTGACGCTGACGGTGTAGCCGTCCCGGCTGGCCGCGTCGGGCTATGGCTCGCCAGCTAGCCACCGGCAGCCGCCAGCGCGAACGGCAGGACCTGCGCAGCGCCTGCCTCGCGCAGCAGCCGCGCGACCCAGGTGGCGGTCCAGCCCGAGTCCCACAGGTCGTCGACCAGCAGGACGACGCGATCGCGTATCGCCTCGGCGACGGCAGGCGGCACCTCGAACGCGCCGACGACATTGGCCAGCTTGTGCGCCGCGTTGTGAAGCTCCTCCTGGGGGCGCCGGGCGGCGGTTCGCCGCACCGCACCCGCGTGAGCCAGCCGGCCGATCTCTGCCACCCGCGAGGCGAGCGACGCGACGAGCACCGGCCGGCGCCGCGACTCGATGCACACGACGACCTCCGGCCGGCTCTCCCACTGCCAGTCGCGCAAGGTGCTGACCACACCCGACAGCACCGCCGGGCTCGGCTCGGCGTCTTCGGCCAGCGCCGCCGACAGGCGATCGCCCCAGCCGAGATCCGAGAGCCTGGCCAGCGCGCGCCCCTCTGCAGCGGCGCTTCCGGCGGCGATGCGGCCGGAGAGCTCGATGCGGCTTGCCGCCATGCCGGTGGGCCAGATCTTCTTCGTCGCCAGCGCCACCCCGGTGCGCGCGAGGGCCGCTGCGCCGTCCTCGACGCTGGAGAGCTGCAAGGCGCGCAAGGGTCGCCCGACGCAGCGCGAGCACCGGCCGCAATCGGCGGCCTCGGGATCATCGAGCTGCTCGCGCAGGAAGCGCAGCAGGCAGCCGGGCGTGCGCAGGTACTCCCGCATCGCCGACTCCTCGCGACTGCGGGCTTCACGCAGCGCGTCGTAACGCTCCCGGTCGTAACTCCAGGGCTGACCGGTGGCCACCCAGCCGCCGCTGACCCGCCGGACGGCGCCTTCGACATCGAGCACCTTCAGCACCATCTCCAGCCGGGTGCGGCGCAGGTCCACCAGCGGCTCGAGCGCGGCCGTGGAACGCACCTCGTCGTCGAGCTGGTCGAGCAGCCGGCGCACGATCGGTTCCTCGGGCATGGACACCGAAGCGAAGTACGACCAGATCGCCCCATCGGCGGGGGTCGGGAGCAGGAAGACCTCAGCCCGCTCGGTGGCCCGGCCGGCCCGGCCGACCTGCTGGTAGTAGGCGATCGGGCTCGACGGGCTGCCCAGGTGGACCACGAAGGTGAGATCGGGCTTGTCGTATCCCATCCCGAGCGCGCTCGTCGCGATGACGGCCTTCACCTCGTTGGCAGCCAGCGCAGCCTCGATGCGGCGGCGCTCGGCATCCTCGGTGCGGCCGGTGTACGCGGCAACGGCATGCCCGCGGCCGGCCAGGAAGGCCGCCGTGTCCTGCGCACCGGCGACAGTGAGCGTGTAGATGATGCCCGAGCCCGGCACCTCCGACAGCAGCGCGTCGAGCCAGGCCAGCCGCTCCGGATCGCCCGGCAGGTCGACGACGTCGAGTGCGAGCGACGCGCGGTCGAGCGAGCCGCGCAGCACGAGCGGCTCGCCCAGCACGGCTGCGACATCACGGGTGACCCGCTCGTTGGCGGTGGCCGTCGTGGCCAGGACCGCGACCCCGGACGGCAGCTGATCCAGCACGTCACGGACCCGGCGGTAATCCGGCCGGAAATCGTGACCCCAGTCGGAGATGCAGTGCGCCTCGTCGACCACGAGCAGACCGCAGCGGCGCGCGACGTGGGGCAACACGCTTTCCCGAAAGCCCGGGCTGTTCAGCCGCTCCGGGCTGATCAGCAGCAGGTCGACCTCCCCCGCCTCGACCGCCTGCTCCACCCGGCTCCACTCGTCGAGATTCGCCGAATTGATGGTCTCGGCGCGGATGCCGGCCCGCGCCGCCGCTTCGAGCTGGTTACGCATCAGTGCCAGCAGCGGGCTGACGATGAGGGTCGGGCCGGCGCCGCCGGCCCGCAGGAGCGCCGTGGCCGTGAAGTAGACCGCGCTCTTGCCCCAGCCTGTGCGCTGGACGACGAGCACCCGCTCGCCCGTGAGCAGCGCCTCGATGGCGCGCCACTGATCGTCGCGCAGCTGCGCGGATGGCCCCGCCAGCAGGGCGAGGACCTCCTGCGCGCCGGCGCGGTCAGGGGTGTACGCAACAGGAGGGCTACTCGCGACGGTCGGGGCCATGTGCCCATCCTTGCCACCCGGTCCGACAGAATCGGCGCGCCGCGGGGTTGTCCACCGCCCGCTTACGAATCCGGCGCCGCCACTCCGGTGGCGACGAGCTCGGGATGCTCCTGCGAAGCGAGCCGAGCGGGCCGGGTGGCGAGGAACGAACCGGCCAGGATCAGCGCGAAGCCGACCAGGGTGCCGGCGTGGATGTGCTCATGCAGGAAGACGGCACCGAGCAGGACCGCGACCGCTGGGTTCACGTACGTGATGACCGTGGCAAGCACCGGGCCCGTCTCGGCGATGAGCCCGAAGAAGAGCAGGAAGGCCGCGGCGGTGCAGACAACACCGAGCACGACCACCGAGGACGTGACCGTGGCTCGGGGCCAGGCATCCGGCAGGCTCGTCAACGCGAACGGCGCGTACACGATGGCGACGAGGGTGAGCGAGGCGGCGACGACGCCGAGGGGAGGCAGGTCGCCCAGGTAGCGAGCCAGGATCACGGGACCCACCGCGTATCCGATCGCGACGACGCCGACGGCCAGCGTCGAGCCGACCTGGGCGCCGTGCACGTCGAGGCCGACCAGCGCACCGACGCCGATCAGCCCGATGACCAGCCCGGCGAGCCGCATGAAGCCGAGCTCGTGCGTCGCCCCTCGGGCGAAGGCGAGCACCGTCCCGATCAGCGGGACCGCGGCCACCAGCAAGCCGGTGAGCGAACTCGGCAGCCGCTCCTCGGCCACGGGCAGCAGCAGCCACGGGATGCCGATCTCGATGACGGTGTACGCGAGCAGCGGCTTCCAGTGCGGTAGCAGCGGGCGCAGCTCACCGCGGGCGGCGGCAACGGGGAGCAGCAGGACGACGGCGATCAGGCAGCGCCCGAAGATGACGTCGACCGCGGACAATTCGCTGACCGCAACCTTGATCAGCAGGTACGGGATCCCCCAGATCACGCACATGGCGGAAAACAGAGCCCATCCGCGCCGCGACACGGCCCCTCCTTCGCCTCGACCCTGAGACTGCACTGCGGCGGGCGATTGCGCCCGCTCTTTTCTCCCCGGGCTGAAGGCGCCGTGGGCGGGCGATCTGCTCCTACAACAACGTGAGCCCGAGCCCCGCCGCGGCCGCGAGCATCCCGCCGGCCAGGGTCAAGGCCACATTAGCCGTGGCGAAGAGCCGGTCACCGGCCCCCGAGAGGCGCACCGTGTCGTACGCCCAGGTCGAGAACGTCGTGAACCCACCGCACACGCCGGTCGCGAAGAACGCCAGCACGAGCGGCCCGAGCCCGTGCGATGCGGCGCCGGTGAGCAGTCCCAGGACGAACGATCCGACGATGTTGATCAGCAGGATTCCCAGCGGCAGGCGTCCCCACGTGGCGCGGTGGTTCCAGCGGATCTGCACCCACTGATCCGTCGCGTACCTCGCGGCGGCTCCGAGCCCGGCGCCCAGGCAGACCAGGAGCCAGGCGGCGCCGCTCACCGCTCACCGCCGGGCATCAGGGCACCCATCACCCGCGCGGTGAGACCGGCTCCGATGACGACGGCGAACAGGCCGGCGACGACGCTGAGCGCGAGGTAGGCGAAAGCGAGGGCGGGACGGCCCCGCGCGATCAGCTCGTCCGCGCCGACCATGAACGTCGACCACGTCGTGAACCCACCGCAGAAGCCGGTGGTGGCGAGCGCGCGCCAGTGGGCGTGACGCGGCTCGCTGAGCACGACGACCTCGAGGAACGCGCCGATCAGGAACGACCCGATGACGTTGATGAGCAGGATCGCCCACGGGATCTGCCGATGCCCGGCCGGCCACGCCAGGGCGATTCCCGCCCGTGCGGCTCCCCCCGCCGCACCGCCGACAGCAACGGCGAGCAGCAGGCGCCGGTTCAGGTGCGGGCGCCGACTGCCGCCCCCGCAGCGACAGCGGCAGGAACCGGCGCGTCGATGCGCGTGACCGTGACGGGGAAGCCGTTGACCGCCGCGTTGCCGGACGGGACGTCCACGAAATCGACGGGCGCGAGCAGGTTGTTGTTGATACCGGCGAGCGCCCGGTCAACCCCCTCCTGCGCGCCGGCGACGGTATGGCCCCATCCGTGGGGCAGGGAAACGACGCCGGTCATCATCTCGTCGGTGACTTCCAGTTCGACGTCGACGCTTCCCGCTTCACTCGTGACGCGGACGAACTCGCCGTCGTTGACGCCGCAACGCTGCGCGTCGTCGGGGTGCATGAACAGCGTGCAGCGGTTCGAGCCGCCGACGAGCGTGTCCACCTGGTGCATCCAGGAGTTCTTCGAACGCAGGTGGCGCCGGCTGGTCATGACGAGAAGATCGGCGGGGCGATCGAGCCGTTCGACCAGTCGCGCGATGTCATCGGTGACGTACTCGGGCGCGATCTCGAGTTTCCCGGAAGGGGTGCGAAGGATGTTGCGCACCTTCGGGACCATCGGGCCGAAGTCGAGGCCGTCGGGGTTGTCCTTGAACGTTTGCAGGGTGATCCCGTCGGGGTTCTCGCCGTAGCGGTCACCCCAGGGTCCGGTGCGGAGGGACAGGTCCAGCAGCCGTTCAGGGCCACCCGACGTGTAGTGCGAGCGAACGGTCGCCGGATCGAGCCCGTTGACCGAGACGAGGAAGTCGAAGTAGCCATCGTCGAGCGCGGCGACGTCGACCTCGGAGGCCTGCTGCCCGGCGACGATCCCGCCGAGGCGTACCAGGACCTCCCACTCCCCCGGACGCCCGTCGGCCGGCGGGAAGATCGCCTCCGACCATTTGCCGGCGCTGCGAACCGCGAACAGCCACAGCAGGTCGTCGAAGTGCGGCTGCTCGAGCGGGCTGAGCCCGGGCAGGATGACGTGCGCGTGCTTGGTGGTCTCGTTGATCCAGTTGTCGACGGAGATCATCGCGTCGAGCATCGGCAGCGCCTTCTGCAGCCGCTCCGCTCCCGGCGCGCTCAGCGCGGGATTGCCGGCCACGGTGATGAGCGCCTTGATCTGCCCCTCGCCGGGCGTGTCGATCTCCTCCGCCAGGCAGGAGACGGGAACCTGCCCCAGCACCTCCGGGGCGCCGCGGACCCTGCTGTGCCAGCGGCCGAACTCCGGCCCGGTTTCGCTGCCGGGAGTTCCCGGGGCCGCGGGGACGGGCAGCACGTTGACGGTCCAGTTGACGGGTGTGGGGAACATCAGCCCACCCGGCACGTCGAAGCTCGCGGTGAGGATGTTGACGACGTCGATCAGCCAGCTCGCGAGCGTGCCGAACTCCTGGTTGCACAAGCCGATCCGGCCGTAGACGACTCCGTGCTTGGCCGCAGCGATCTCGTGGGCCAGCTCGCGAATGCGCTCCGCCGGGATCTGGCACGCGTCAGCGACCCGCTCGGGGGTGAAAGGAGCCGCGAGAGCTTGGAGTTTTTCCTCACCGAGCAGGATGTCAGCCAGGCCGCCGAGATCGACGAGACCGTCGGCGTACAGCACGTTGACGACCGCGAGCAGCAAGGCCGCGTCGGTGCCCGGCACGATCGGGATCCACTCGGAGGCGTGCCGGACCGTGCCGGTGCGGCGGGGGTCGATCACGATGACCTTGCCGCCGTCCGCGCGGATCCGATCAAGCTCGCCGAGCACGTTGGCGCACGCCATCAAAGACCCTTGCGACGCCTGGGGATTCGCACCCATGAGCACCATGAAGTCGGCGCGCTGCAGGTCCGGCACGGGGATGGTCCACATGTTCCCGTACATAAGTGCGGCCGTGACGTTCTTCGGCCACTGGTCGACCGTCCCCGATGAGTAGATGTGGGGAATGCCTCCCATGCCGATGAGGATTCCGAGATAGCGCCCGATGGAGAACGCGTGAGCGGCCGGGTTGCCCACGAACGCGGTCAGTGCCTGCTTTCCGTGCTCGGCCACGACCCCGTGGATCAGCCGTTCACAGGTCTCGAACGCCTCCTCCCAGCTGACCGGGCGGAAGCAGTCGCCGTCACGCACGACGGGTCCGCGCAGCCGGGTCGGATCCGAATGCAGCTTTCCGAGGGTGGTGCCCTTCGGGCAGATGTGACCCTTGCTGAAGATGTCTTCCTTGTGCGGCCGGATGCGGGTCACCTCGTCGCCGCGAACGGTGATCTCCAGACCGCACATCGCCTCGCACAGCGGGCAGGTGCGCAGGTGCGTGACCTCCGGTCCGGCTTGCTGAGGTGGCCTGGATGTCGTTTCCAGCGCTGTCATGGCTCGCTCCTCGCCGAGGGTCGCATTCTTCCCCGGCACCGTAACGCGAGCGGCTCAGATCCGCGTGCGCAGGCTGCCTTCCGGCGGCGGTCCGTCCCGCTGGGCGGCCTTCGCCACCTCGTCCATGACGAAGAACGTGGTGAGCCCGTGCCACAGTGATACGCGCCGCAGCATCGCATGCCCGACGCCCGCAACCTCGATGCGGGAGACGTCGATGCCGGCGGCACGGGCGCGTTCGGCAAAGTCTAAGGAGCCCTGCGGCACGACCCATCTGTCGTGGGTGCCGTGGGCGATGAGGATGCGCACTCCGCGCAGATGCTCGACCCCGTCGCCGGACGGCAGCCAGGGTGCAAGGGCCATGATCGCCCGTACCGAGGGGTGACCACCGGCGCCCATCGCGGCCCGTCCGCCCAGGGAATGCCCGACGAGACAGACCGGTGCACCCGGATGCGCTCGCGCCGCCTCGTCGATGGCCCACAGCACGTCATGGACCTGAGAACCCTTGTCGTTCCAACCGCGGTCGCGATACTGCAAAGTCCAGACGGCAAGCCCGGATGACGCTCCGGCGCGATGGAGCGCCCGGGCGAACGGTGCCATCCGCAGCGCGCTCAGCTGGCGCCGGCTCGCCGGACGCATGCTGCGCGCCTTACCCCCGTGCAGGACGAGTGCTACCGCGAGGGTTTCTCCACCGGCTGGGCGGACGTGCAGGCGAGGCGCGGCTCGGTCGCTCACGTCAAGCATTGGCACAGGCATTGGCGCGCCCGGCGATCTTTCGGGCAGACTCGGGCCATGCCAGTCACCGTAGCCAACCCCTCCGACACAGCGCACGCGCCGCAGATCAGCGTCACGCCGGACACGCTTCCGCAGGCCCTGGACATCGAAGATCTCGTGATCGGCGAGGGTCGCGAGGCCGACCCGTCGCACACCGTCGAGGTGCACTACGCGGGCGTGAGCGTGAAGAACGGGCGCGAATTCGACTCTTCGTGGAGCCGCGGCGGGCAGCCCACCAGCTTCCCGCTGAACGGTGTCATCGCGGGTTTCCGGGACGGGATCGCCGGTATGCGTGAGGGCGGCCGGCGGATCCTGGTGGTTCCGCCGGACATGGGTTACGGCTCGCGCGGTGCACCGCCGGTGATCGGGCCCAACGAGACTCTCGTCTTCGTCGTCGACCTGGTGCGCGTCTCCTAACCGGCGCGCACCCGCCCTTCCAGCTGCGATCCGACCCGGCGCCGCACCGCTTCGATGTCCTCCCACTGGTCGCCATCCAGGCTGATGATGGCGGCCGGGAAGACGCCGTCCTGCTCCTTGAGAATGTGCTCGCGCAGCAGGCCCAGGGTGTCGCGTAGCCGTTCCGGCCACAGCAGGTCGGCAGGCGCCCCGGCGGCCGCTTCGTCGAGGACGCTCTCGATCTGCCGGTGCTCGCGGGTCAGGGCTTCGAGCTGGCCCGGAAACTCGCGGAAGAGTTCAGCGAACAGGCCTTCCTCTTCGACAACGGTGTGCGGCGCGAGAAGCGTGCTGATGGCTCGACACGTCGCCGCTACCTCGCCCATCCGACCCCGAACCATCTGGTCTCCGGCGGTACGGATGAGACCGACAACCGCATCGTGCTCACGGGTGAGGTCGTCGATGACGGTGTTCGCGAGGCAGCCGCAGTTCTGGCACATTGGCGCAAGTCTTCGCCCCTGACGCGGCACGCGCCAGGGACCAAGGACCCGGGCGGGAGCGTTCGGGCGCGGTGGTTCAGTCAGGACGCCGGCGTGGCGGATCTGCTCTTGCGCGGTGCCGCGGCGCTCGCCCTGGACTGGCCGGGAAGCGCAGCGCTTGCCTCGTCGCCCAGCAGCGTGGCGACGTAATCCGGCACGTACGTCTGCGACGCGCGAGGCGGGCGGATGTAACCCTTCGACGCAGGACGTTTCGGCAGCTTGAGCTTCGGCGGCGACACCTCGTGATAGTCGAGCGTGGAAAGCAGATGGGCCATCATGTTCAACCGCGCGCGCCGCTTGTCATCGCTTTCGACCACGTTCCAGCGTGCCTCGGGAATGTCGGTCTGGACGAACATCTCGTCCTTGGCGCGCGAGTAGTCCTCCCACCGCGTGATGGACTGCAGGTCCATCGTCGACAGTTTCCAGCTGCGCATGGGGTCGGTGAGCCGGGAACGGAACCGGCGCTCCTGCTCATCGTCGCTGACCGAGAACCAGTACTTGCGCAGCAGGATCCCGTCTTCCACGAGCAGTCTCTCGAACAGCGGGCACTGGTGCAGGAACCGCCGGTATTCATCGTCGGTGCAAAAGCCCATGACGCGTTCGACGCCCGCGCGGTTGTACCAGCTTCGGTCGAAGAACACGATCTCGCCGGCGGCCGGCAGATGCTCCACGTAGCGCTGGAAGTACCACTGCGAGCGTTCCCGCTCGGTCGGGGCGGGGAGAGCGACGATGCGTGCCACGCGGGGATTGAGATACGCGCTGACGCGTTTGATGGTGCTGCCCTTTCCGGCGGCATCACGGCCTTCGAAGACGATCGCCAGGCGATGCCCTTCGACCCGCACCCATTCCTGCACCTTCACGAGCTCGGCCTGCAACCGGAAGAGCTCGCGCTCGTAGACGCGAGTGGGCACGCGGCTGAAAGCAGTGTCGCCTTTCCCTTTCTGCCCGCTGGATTTCGCCTTCGCGTTAGCCACCGCCATCACCCCTGTGCCGATGGTGCCCGCAGCCGGACCGGAAGCTCGTTCAGGGCAACGCCGACGTTCACCGCAGCGCCTGCGCCGCCCCACACCGGCGGGCCGGCCAGCTCGATGTCGCCGAACCTGCGCAGGAGCGCGTGGGTCATCACGTGCACCTCCCGCTTGGCCAGGCTGGCACCGAGACAGTAGTGCGCACCGCCGGCACCGAACGACACGTGCGGGTTGGGCGTGCGCCGGACGTCGAACCGGTAGGGATCGTTGAACGATCGCCCATCTCGGTTTCCGGCGGGATACCAGAGAGTCACGCGGTCCCCCGCCCGAATCAGCGCACCACCGACCTCGGCATCGACCTCGGCGGTGCGGCCGAAGTAGAGCACCGGGCTGGCCCAGCGGATGATCTCCTCCACGGCCGTATCGAGGAGCCCTGGATCTGCGCGCAGCTCGGCGAGCTGATCGGGGTGCTCGAGAAGTGCCAGCAGGCCCTGGGAAATCGCGTTTCGCGTCGTCTCGCTGCCGGCGATGGTCAGGATGACGAAGAAGAAGTCGAGCTCCAGCTTCGCGAGCCTGGTCCGCCCGCCGTCCTCGGTGGCAAGTGACGCCTGGGTGAGTTCGGTCCAGACGTCATCGGCGGGCTCACGGAGCTTGTGGGCGCTGAGCTTTTCCGCGTACGCGAACAGTTCCACCCGCGCTTGCAGGCTTTCTTCCGGGGTGACGGAAGAGGCGACGTCCAGACCCTTGAGCATGCGGTCGGTCAGCTCGAAGACGTGCGGGCGCTCTTCCTCCGGGATGCCGACGATGTCGGCGATGACGTGCATCGGCAGCTGATACGCCACGTCCGAGACGAAGTTGAACTCCTCGCCCTCCGGAACGGCATCAAGGATGCGCTCGGCGCGGCGCACCAGCAATTCGTCGAGACGGCGCAGCATGCGCGGCGTGAAGCCGGAGCTGACGAGCTTGCGCAGCCGGGTGTGGTCGGGCGGGTCCATCCAGATGATCGCGGTGCCGCGCATCTGCTCCGGAAAGGCGACCAGCGTCGGACCATCGGCGGCCCGGAAACGCTCCCAGTCGCGATTGATTTCCGTGATCTCCGGGTGTCCGAGCACGGCCCAGAAGCCTTCACTGCGCGCGCCGCCCGGATCGATGTTGCTCGGCAGGTCAACGGGACCGTGCCAGTGCACCGGCCGCTGCTCGCGAAGCTCGCGCAAGACCTCGTGCGGATTGCCGTTGGCGTACAGAGCATGGCTGGTCAGGTCAATGGGCTCGGCGCGAAGGTCAGCCGCGGCTGCGCTCGTCATGCGCGGCATTCTCGCACGCGTCACCCCGGCATTTCGATGACGACCTTGCCGAGCGCCCGCCGTTCGTAGAGCACGCGCATGGCGTCAGCAGCCCTTTCCAGCGGGAAGCGGTCCCTGATCGAAGGAGTCACCAGCCCCTGCTCGTACAAGGCGAAAAGTTGCTGGAAATCCTCGGCATTCGCGGCAGGATCGAGCACCGCGGACATCCCGTAGGCCACTCCGATGATGGAGATCCCCTTGAGGATCGTCTGATTCAGCCTGACCTCCGGAATCTCGCCGGAGGCGAAGCCGATCGTGAGATAGCGGCCGTTCCACGCCAGGCAGCGCAATTGCTCGCGCGCGTCCGCTCCGCCCACGGCGTCGAAGACCACGTCGACACCGCGCCCACCCGTCGCCTCTCTCACGGCTTGCGACAGCGACGGGATCTGCTGGTGATCGAGAGCTACGTCCGCGCCGAGCGAGCGCACCAGCTCGCATTTCTCCGGGCCGCCGGCGACGGCGATGACTATCGCTCCAACCGCCTTCGCGATCTGGACGGCAGCGGTACCGCATCCGCCGGCAGCGCCGAGCACGACCACGGACTCGCCGGCTTTGAGGCCGCCGCGGGGAATCAGGCCGTGGTAGGCGGTGCCGTAGGCCAGGTTGAACGAAGCGGCCTCGTCGAACGGCATCGCGTCCGGAATCCGGTGCACCTGTTGCACTTCTGGCGTCACCACGACCTCGGAAGCGAAGGAGCCGGAGCCGAGCAGAGCCAGCACCCGGTCACCGACGGCGAATCCGCGGGCCTCATCGCCGATCTCGGTGATGACGCCGGCGCATTCGCTTCCCGGCACGAACGGCGGGTCGGGCCGAACCTGATAGAGCCCGCGCACGATGAGCACATCGGGAAAATTCACCGACGCGGCGCGCACGGCGATGCGCACCGCCCGGGGCCCGAGCGGCGCGACCGGCCACTGCTGCAGCGTCATCCCGCCCTCGCCGGACAGCTCGGTGCAGACCGCTGCAAGGCTCGTACGCGTTTGGCTCGTCGTCATGCTCGCAGTATCCCGGGCTACAGGTCCACGACGATCTCGGCCTGCGGTGTCGCGCAGCAGATGAGCACGGCGCCGGTGGCGGGAAGGTCCACCGGCGGCGGGTCGTAGCCGACGGAACCGGCCACCAGGCCGACCTCGCAGGTATGACACACCCCCGTCCGGCAGGACCAGCGGGTGGGTACGTCGCACGCCTCGGCCAGCTCGAGCACGCTGGCGAAATCCGGACGCCACGCTACGGTCAGGCCACTTCGGGCGAAGGTGACGCCGGGCCCCGTCCCGGGCTCCCCCGGCGGCAGATGCGGGGAGACCGCGGGCGTAGCCGCAATGCCCGGTGTCGATGCGGGACCGCTGCCGAAGATTTCGGTGTGGATGCGCGCCGGCTGCGCGCCGAGGTCCAGCAACACCTGCTGCATCGAGGTCATGAACGTGTCGGGACCGCAGATGTACGACTGGGCGTCAGCGGGCAGCTGCTGCCGGCGCAGCACCTCTTCGGAAAGCCGTCCGGTGACGTCGAAGTCGACGCCGGGCTGATCGTCCGGCAGCGGCACGCTGTAGCAAATCACCCGATGGGCGTGGGGAAGTTGCCCCAGCAACGTCTGCACTTCTGCAGCGAACGGATGCTCGCGGCCGTTGCGGGCGCCGTGCACCCACCAGACCTCACGCGAGGGGCCGTCTTGGCAAGGCGTAGAGCATCGCGAGGACGGGAGTGGCCCCGATGCCGGCGGAGATCAGGACGACGGGGCCCGGCCCCGCGTCGAGGATGAAACGTCCGCGCGCGGCGGCCATCTCGATGGACGCACCTGCCCGCAGAGACTCGTGGATGAAGCCGCTGACGACTCCGTGCGCTTCGCGCTTGACGCTGATGCGGTAGTCGCGCGTGCCCGGCGGATTCGACAGCGAGTAGCTGCGCGATACCGGCGGCCGGCCGGCGGCCACGGGCAGCCGCAGCGTGACGAATTGCCCCGGTAGTGCTGGAGGAAACGGCGTGCCGTCGGCAGCGGCAAGTCGCAGCGACACCACGGAATCCGTCTCCGCCACGACGTCCTCGACCACGACGGGGCGAAAGCCGGGCCAGGCGGGCGGCGGCGCCAGCCCCTCGCCGGAAAGCCCCACGTTGCCCGTCGCTCCCGGCCCGGTGGACAGCATGGCCGTGAACGACCCCACCCACCCGGGGCTCAGCGCGGGCAGCCGCGAAGCACGCTCGAGATCGGCGCGGTCGTGCCCCGGCAGGTACAGCAAGCCATCGATCTCGGCGACGGACATCGCCCCGTCACCGCGCTTGATGCGCTCGATCGACTGCCCGGCCTCGACAGCGCCCTCCCGTAGCACCCGCAGGTAAAAGCCTGGTCGCCGATGCGAGACGAGCAGCGACGGCAGCCGCGGCTGGCCCATCCGCAATCCCACCCGGTAGCAGGTGACGCGCGGGGCGCTGACCTCGAAGAGCGCGTCACCGATCTGGAGCTGGTCGCCGATGCAGACCTCGTCATCGGCCAGCCCCTCGACCGTGAAGTTCTCGCCGAACTGCCCGTAGGCGAAGGTGTCGAGCCCGAATTCGCGCTGCCAGTGCGCGTAGGAGTCGAGCTGGTAGACCAGCACAGCCCGATGTGGGCCGCCGTGCCCGGCAAGATCGCCCTGGCCGTCACCCTCGATGTTGAGCCGGCGAACCAGGCGCGGACCCGCGACGGACGACTTCCAGACCCCGGTGTGGACGGTGCGACCCCGCCACTCGACGTCCCTCGGAAGGCCCACGTTGAGGGCGACGAGCCGACCGGCGACCGAAGCGTCAGGCATGCGCAGCATCTTCCGCCCGCCGCCGTCGGTCAGCTACGCCGGCGCTTCGGTCTGGTAGCGCAGGCCGTCCATCAACAGCGAGCAGATCCGGCACGCCTGCTCCTGCCAGCCCGGCTCGTCGGCCGCAAGGCAGACGCCGGACAGGGCCCGCAGCAGATCGGACGGATCGACGTCTTCACGGATGGTGCCGGCGTCCGCGGCGGCGAGCACCAGTCCGCGGACCGCGGCGTTCATGCGCTCGTGGGCGTAGACGAACAGCGGCGAGTCGGCGGAGAGCACGGACTTCAGGTGCGTCGCCAGCCCCTTCTTGCCGGCGACGTAGTTCACGAAGCGGCGCATCCACTCGTCGAGCGCGCGGTCGGGCGGCAGCTCACGGAGCAGCTCCTCGGCGCTGTCGGCGACCTGCTCGACGTCGCGCCGAAAAACCGCTTCAAGAAGCGCGTCGCGGCTGGGAAAGTGGCGGTACAACGTGCCGATGCCGACCCCGGCTCGCTTGGCGATCAGCTCGAGCGAGGCGTCGACACCACATTCGCGAAACGCGTCGGAGGCCACCTCGAGCAGCTGCTCGCGATTACGCCGCGCGTCGGCCCTCATTGGCCGCGACACGATTCCACCTCCACCAAAGAATTCATTTGCCAAACGGAGGCTGCCTCCGGTAGCTTAACGGAGGCTCCTTCCGCTTAGAGCCACTGTACGACCTCGGAGGCGAAAAGTGCAGGGAATACGGATCGGCCGCCGATGATTCCTAGCCGCTGTCGCCGTCTGCCCAACCATCAGACGCCTTGACCGTTCCAGCCGCGCCCACCGGCGCGGAGACCGGAGATGAGAACCCCGTGACCACCACTGATCTGCGCGAACACAGTTCCGCTCGCGCCGAGTCACCGCCTGACCGTCGCTGGCTTGCGCTCGCCGTCATCGGCGTCGCCCAGCTGATGATCATCCTTGATGCGTCGATCGTGAACATCGCACTCCCCCACGCCCAGGCCGCGCTGCACATCAGCGACGCGTCCCGGCAGTGGGCCCTCACCGCCTACACGCTGACGTTCGGCGGCCTGCTCCTGCTCGGCGGCCGCATCGCCGACTACCTCGGCCGCAAGCGCACGTTCCTGGTGGGCCTGTTCGGCTTCGCCGCCGCGTCCGCTCTCGGAGGCGCGGCGCAAAACGCCGGATGGCTCTTCGGGGCCCGCGCACTGCAGGGCATTTTCGCCGCTGTCCTGGCACCGGCCGTCCTCTCGCTGATCACCACGACGTTCACCGAGCCCAAAGAGCGCGCGAAGGCGTTCGGCGTCTACGGCGCCATCTCCGGTGCCGGCGGTGCCATCGGCCTGATCGCCGGTGGGGCACTCACCGAATACCTCAGCTGGCGCTGGACCCTGCTGGTCAACACCCCGATCGCGATTGCGGTCGCCATCGCGTCGCTCCCACTGCTGAAGGAAAGCCGAGTGGAAGGCGACCGGCAGTACGACGTGCCCGGGGCGCTGCTGGCCACGCTCGGCCTGGCATCGCTCGTCTACGGGTTCACCGAGGCGTCGCTGCACTCCTGGACCGCAGCGTTCACCCTGACCCTGATCATCGCGGGCGTTGCCCTGCTCGCGGCGTTCGTCGGCTGGGAGTCGAACCGGAGGAACCGCAACCCGCTGCTGCCGATGCGGATCGTGCTCAACCGCAACCGCGGCGGCTCCTACCTCGCGTTCCTGCTCGCCACGCTCGTCATGTTCACCGTCTTCCTGTTCCTGACGTACTACTTCCAGGGCGTGCTGGGTTACTCGGCGCTGAAGGCCGGCGTCGCGTTCCTGCCCTTCCCGGTCGGCGTCATCGTCTCCTCGGCGATCGCGTCGCGCACGCTTCCGATCTTCGGCCCGAGGGTGCTCGGAACGGCCGGATTCATCCTCGGTGCGCTCGGCGTGCTGTGGCTCACCCAGCTGTCGGCGGACTCGTCGTACTGGGCCCACGTCGTGCCGTCCGAGCTGCTGATCAGCCTGGGCATGGGACAGGTGTTCGTGCCGCTGTCCTCGACCGCTCTGGTCGGGGTTCCGAACCACGACGCCGGTGTGGCCAGCGCACTGGTCAACACCATGCAGCAGGTCGGCGGGTCGCTGGGCATCGCGTTCCTGAACACGATCGCCACGAGCGCGACAGCGCATTACGCGCTCAGCCACGGAGGCCCGTCGAAGGCGGCGACCACGCACGGGTTCACCACCGCGTTCGCCGTCGGGACGGGCGTGCTCGTGCTCGCCGCGATCATCGTCTTGACGCTGATCCAGTCGGGTCGCAAGCCGGATGCGCCGCAGACCGTGGAGGACTACGACTACCCGGACGCGGCCGGTCGGTCGCTCCCGGAGGCCGTCGCGGCGGCCCCGTCAGCCGGCTAGCGCCAACGCCGGCTCCAGAGGAACCGGTCGCCCCTCCCGGAGGGCGGCCGGTTCTTCGCGTTCGCGCTGCTCAGGCAAACTACAACCATGAGCGCCCGCGCCGGGAGGCGAGCCGCGATCGCCGGGCTGGGGATCACCGAGGTGGGCAAGGTCTACGGGCGCAGCTCGAAGGAGTTCGCCGCCGACGCGGTACGGCTCGCCGCCGCCGACGCCGGGCTTGCCCTGTCGGACATCGACGGCTTGCTGGTGTCGTCCGGAGTGACGCGCGGGGTCTCGATCGGCCTGCAGCAGACCCTGGGGCTGACGGACCTCGCGCTGCTGGCGGAAATGCAGGCGTACGGCGCGACCGCCGGAGCCATGGTCACCACGGCGTGCATGGCGATCGAGTCGGGCATGGCTGACGTCGTCGCGTGCGTCTTCGGTGACGCGCCCGCTGACGCAGGGCGGGCGCACCGGTGCGGCGTACGGCGGCCGGGGCGCCCCAGCCGGCTGGCGGGGCATGACGGCGGCGGCCGGAATCTCCGGCGCCAACAGCATGTACGCGCTCGCCGCACGCCGTCACATGCTCACGTACGGAACGACGAGCGAGCAATTCGCGCACATCGCGGTGGCTCAGCGCGAATGGGCGATGGCCAACCCGCTGGCGCAGATGCGTTCGCCGCTGACCATCGCCGATCACCAGTCCTCGCGCTGGGTCGCCGAGCCGTTCCACCTCTTCGACTGCTGCCTGGTCTCCAACGGCGGCATCGCCGTCATCGTCACCGGTGCCGACCGCGCGGCGACGCTGCGCCAGCCCCCGGTGCACGTGCTCGGCTGGGGCCAGAGCCATCCCGGTCATTCGCTGCGCCGGTCGCAGGACTTCGGCCTCGTGACGGGTGGGGTGCGCTCGAGCGCGGCCGCATACGCGATGGCCGGGCTGACCGTCAGCGATGTCGACGTATTCGAGCTCTATGACTGCTACACCTTCACGGTGCTGGTGTCGCTCGAGGACTACGGGCTGTGCAAGAAAGGCGAGGGCGGCCCGTTCGCCGCGAGCGGCGCGCTGGGACCCGAGGGGGACGTCAAGGTCAACACCGGCGGCGGCCAGCTTTCCGGCTACTACCTCTGGGGCATGACCCCCATGTCGGAAGGCATCATCCAGGCCCGCGGCCAGGGCGGCGAACGCCAGGTGAGCAAGCACGACGTCGTCCTGGTGTCCGGTAACGGGGGTGTGCTCGACCACCACTCGACGACGCTGCTGTCCCCGCACGCAGCCTGACCACCCGATCGCCAAGGAGAGCAAGTGCCGGTAGGAGCCTTCGTCCGTGACGACGAGACCGCCGAATTCCTCGATGCGGCCGCCCTCGGGCAGTTCCTGGTAAAGCGCTGCACCGACGGGCATTTCAGCGAACCAGCGGCCGCAGCATGCACGACGTGCCAATCAGCCGAGCTGCAATGGACGCCGGCCAGCGGCCGGGCCCGGCTGGTCTCCTGGGCCGTCACCCACGGCACCGGTACCGGCGGCGGGCCGGTGCGTCAGGTCCTGGCCATCGGAGAACTCGACGAGGGCCCGTGGTGGTGGTCGTGCATTCCCGGCGCCGACCCCGACCGCCTGCGCGCCGGGGACCCGCTGCTGGTCGACTTCGAACGTCCCGAAGGCGCGGACGAGGCCCTTCCCGTCTTCCGGCTCGCCCGATGAGTGCTCCGAACGCCGAACCGGCACCCGGGTGGTTCGCCCGTGCCATCGCCGAGCGGCCGCAGATACGCAGCATCGAGTCCGAAGGCGCGCGCATCAGCTACCGCGTCTGGGGTGACGCCGATCTGCCCGCGCTCATGCTCCTGCACGGCGGCGCGGCCCACTCGGGATGGTGGGATCACGTCGCACCGCAGCTGACGTCGCACCGCGTCGTCGCACCCGACCTGTCGGGCCACGGCGACAGTGACTGGCGCTCCGAGTACGACCTCGTGACGTGGGCGCATGAAGTCCTCGCCGTCGCTGAGGCGGAGCAGCTCGACAGGCCGGTGGTCGTCGGCCACAGCATGGGCGGCTGGATCTCGGCGACCATCGGCGCCCGGTACGGCGATCGGATCACGGCGATCGCCATCCTGGACTCACCCTTGAACGACCAGCCGCCCGAGGAGGAGACGCTCAAGGAGCGCCGCCAGCCGACCAAGGTCTACGCCAGCGTCGAGCAGGCGGTCGGCCGCTTCAAGACCATCCCGCCGCAAGAGATCGTCCTGCCCTACGTCCGCGATCACATGGGTCCGCAGTCGCTGCGGCCGGTCGAGGGCGGCTGGACCTGGAAGTTCGACCCGCAGCTGTTCGGGCGCCGCATCCTGCTCCGGGAGCTGCTCCCCGAGCTCGGCTGCCCGGCAGCGCTCTTCCGCTCCGAACACGGACTGGTGACACCTCAGATGGCTGACGAGATGGCCCAGATCGCCGGTGAGCATTTCGCGGTCGTCGACGTGCCCGCCGCGGGACATCACCCGATGCTCGATCAGCCGCTCGCGCTCGTGACCGGGCTGCGGACGCTGTTCACGTTCTGGCCGACTCCGCCGGATGCGCGCTGATCCCGGAAGCGCCGGCGAGCCAGGTCAGCGTCGACCACTGGCCCCGTGAGCCCGGGTCGAGCAGCTGATCCAGCCGCAGCGTGCCCGGTCGGGCGGCGATGAACTGGCCGAAGACGGTCGCGAAGACGTCGTCGTCGATGGGCCTGCGCACCAGGAGCTCGATGGGGTCTTCGCTCGGCTTGGCGTCGTCGATCACCTCGACCCACCGCGCCCAGGCCTCGCGGGTGGATGCCTCGAGGTCACCGGAAAAGGCGGGCGCCGAGGGCCCGAAGCGCGCGTCCAGGCCGGACCGCAGCAGCCCGCCCGGCGTGAACATGTACGTCCCGTCCCGCAATGACTTGTCCGCGAGCGTCTCGCCGTCAAAAGCCCACCAGCGCAGCGAAATCGGGCTTGCCAGTACCAGGTTGAAGCTCGCCATCCCCTCCAGGTTCAGCGCGCGCGGCCAGTCCTCCCCGTGCCGGACGGCGAGCAGCGGCAGCACTCCCCTGCTCGGCGCCCCGGGCGCGGCCTCGCGTCGCTCCGGCCGGTTCAGCACGACTCCCGTGACGCCGGTGCGCACGTCGGAGACGCACCAGCTGCCACCCGCCTGCCGGTCACGGCCGCCGATGACGTCGGGCTGATCGGGCCACCAGGCTCCCGGCAGATCGAAAGGGCGGCTGATCAGCTCGTCGCGCAGGGCAAGCAGCTGCACGGGAAACTCGCTGCCGGCCGCCCAGCGGCACACCACCGTGCACACGGGGCGAACTCTACAAACCCCTCGGCAGGCGCGCCCGCGGTGGACGGTTACGGAACGAGGACGACGGGCCGCCCGGCTCGTCCGACCAGGCGGGAAACGCCGGACGGCAGGATGCGCGCGAGCGGCCGGGGGCGCGACCCCACGATGACCGCGTGGGCCTGCAGCTCCCGGGCGGTCGCGCACAGCGCCCGCGCCACGCTGCCGGGCCGCACGATGAGCGTTCCTTCGACTCCAGCCGCGTCGCATTCCTCGCAGACCTCGTCGCGAATCCTGGCCTCGGTGCTGCTTTCGGCCTCCACCACCGCGGCGAGCGCGCCGGGGGTGTTGGCCAGGTAGGCAAAGCCCGACGGGGATTTGCGGGCATACACCGCGACCAGTACGGCACCCTGCCGGCGAGCGAGCCCGGCGGCGTAGGAAACGGCGCGCATGGAGCACTCCGAACCGTCGACTCCCACGACGACCGTCGACGGCAGACCCTTCGGGTCCCGGCCGAATCCCAGCGCCGGGGCAGGTGCCGACTGTGCTGACTGTGCTGACTGTGCCCGCTGTGCTGACTTGGCCTTACCAGCCCGCGAGCCATGCGCGAGGGGTCGATCGCTCATCCAGGCTCACTCCCAGGTAGCGGCGACGCGGCGAGTCGAATACGAATGGGTGACTATCGCACGGAAACATGTGACTGGCCACACATCGCCGACATTGACAGGTCAGCTTCTTGCTGACGCACCCTGTCCGCGCGGCACCGTCCGGCGCACCTCCCGTCGCCGATGTGTTCGGGGTGGCCGCGAAGATCAGTGCTGTCCCGCCCAGACGAGAGCGCTGATCTCCCCGAGGTCGTTGTTGACCCCGAGCACCTGGTTGATCTCGGTGAGCGGCACGTTGTTGACGATCAGCGAGAACGCCAGGATCCGGCCGTCCTTTGTGTGGATGTATCCGCCGAGTGCCTTGTCGGACAGCACGAAACGGTTGTTGAGGAAGTCGCCGCTGGCAAGCGTGCCGGTCTTCGCGAAGACGTGACCCGCTGCGGGGCTGCCGGTCTGCACGCCCGAGAGCGAACCGTCGACGCCGAGGATCGGCAGCACCTTCTCGTAGCGCGCGAAGTCCGGCCGTTTCGCCAGGTAGCGCAACAGGTCGACGACCGCCTGCGGGGTGACCAGATCGGTCGGCGAGCCGCCCTGCCCGTCGTTCAGCACCAGGTGCGTCGTATCGACCTTCGCGGTCTTCGACAGGAACTGCTGCTCGACGGCCAGCCCGTCGAGGCAATCGGTCTGGTGGGCTTGGACCGCAAGCAGGCAGACCGCGAGGTTGGCGCCGAGATTCAGGCTCACTTTCATGATCAGCTTGACGTACTCGGACAGCTTCGGCGACACGAAGACCGCCACCTTGCTGGTCGCGGCGTATGCACCCTTAGCCGGAAGGAGCGCGGTCGGGTTCGGGCCGGTGGCGGGCGCGGTGACGGTCACGCCGGCTCGCTGCAGTGCCTGGATGAAAGCCGTGCGCGCGAACGCCGGCGGGTCTTGGACCTGGAAGGTGTGCACGACCGGGGCATGGCCGGCGGGAACCGAACCGGACAGCAACAGGTGGCCCGGCGAGGTGACCTTGACCGACAGGGTGATCGCCGAGTTGGCCGGTCCCGTGGTCACGTTCGAGGTGGCCGTGAACGCGGCGGTCTTCGGCCGGTAGTCGAAGGTCGCCTTCGCGCCGACCGCCTTCGGGGTCGCGACCATGTCGATCAGGTTGTCGTTGATGATGATCGGCCACGTCGGGGTCTCGTGGTTCTGCGCGGTGTCGACATCGAAAAGTCGCGCGTCGATGACGACGTTCCCGCTGACCTTGCGAATGCCCGCGGCACGAATCTGCCGGGCCAGCCGATCGAGCCCGGCGAGCGGATTCTCCGGTGTCAGCGTGGCGAACCCCGGCAGGGCATTGGCGTCGTTGTGGTCGAAGTTCGTGAAGTCGACCGTGCCGTCGGGCTTGGTCCGGCCGCCCATCGTGAGATCACCGGAGGCAACCAGGACGAGATTGCCGGTGAGCGTGCCGTTGTTCGCCGGGCCGGTTCGGAAGACCGGCGTCTGGAACCGGTAGTTCGGGCCGAGCGTGCCCCATAGAGCGCTGGTGCTGAACAGCTTCGCGTTCGAGCCGGGGATGAAGAACTGCTTCGAGTTCAGCGCGGTCAGGTACTGCTTGCTGGCGAGGTCCTGGGTCAGCATTCCCCAACGACTGTGGGCATAAAGCGGCTTGCTCATCACCTGGCTGATGGCGGCCCCCGGGCCGGGGGTGGCGGCGGGACTGGTGCTGCCGGCGAGCAGCGTCAGGGTCACGGTCAGAGCGACCGCCACCGATGCGGCCACCACCCGGCGACGGGCCGCCATCACTTCGCGGCGCAGACGGCGAGTTCGTAGATGTGGCGCAGCGCCGGGAAGAGCGCCTTGTTCACGTTGTCCGGGGTGATCTGGGCGTTGATCGACACCGTGACGCCGCGGCTGCCGCTCGCATTCGACGCCACGAATTGCGTGTATCCAGAGGTGTTTCCGGTGTGGCCGTAAACCGTGCCGCAGCTGGTGACGTACTTGAAGAGGCCGAGCCCGGCGTAATTGGTGCCCGGCCCGGTGGGCTCGGACTTTCCGGGGCGGAAGGTGAATTGGGCCGCGCGAGTCGCCTTGTTGAACAGTGCACCGCTCACGTATCCGCGGACGAAGCGCAGCGCGTCGGCAGGCGTGGAGACGACACCGCCGGACGCCCAGCTCCACCCGGCGGCGATCAGGGTCGTGACGTCTTCAACCGGCGGCGGAGCGATGTCGTAGCCGTGCAACGTCGGACTGCGCAGGGCCGAGCCCCTCGGCAGGCTGGTTCCGGTCAGGTGCAGCGGCGCATAGACGTTCGACTTCAGGACGCTCTCGTAGCTGCGTCCGGTGGCATTCTGGATCATCAGGCCGATGAGGATGTTGTCGGAGTTGGAGTAGCGGTACTGCGTCCCCGGCGTGAAGGTCGGCATCGGCTTGGTGATGTAGGACAGCAGCGATCGCGGACTCGGCGGATTCTGCAGGTTTTTCACGACCGCCGCCCCGAAGGCCGGAATCTTGCTGAAGTCCGGGATGCCGCTGGTGTGGTTGAGCAGCTCGGCCAGCGTGATGTTCTTCCATTCCACCGGCATCTTCGGAACGACTTTGCCGACGGTGTCGGAAAGCTTGAGCTTGCCGCGCGAGACGAGCGAGAGCGCCGCCGCACCGCTGAAGGCCTTGGCGACGCTCGCCATGCGCATCTGATCGTTGGCGATCGGCTTGGCCTTGGTCGCGAGATTCGCGACGCCGGCGGTACGCAGCGTGAACTGCTTACCGCGACCGATCGCGACGACGATTCCGGGAGGGCCACCGGCCTTCTTGACGAACGCGTTCATCGCGTTCTGCAACCGGGCACCGGGAGTCCTCGCACTCGCGTCGGCCGACGCCGCAATCGGCGTGTAGCCGACGAGCAGAGCGAGGGCCGCACCGACCACGGCCACCATGCGCGACCGGCGGGATACGACGCTTGGACCAGCCATGCCAACACTCCCAAGAACACGGCCGCGCCAGATCGCAGCCTTTCCCCCGGACATTCTCAGGGCGTCATCATCTATCCGTGACGAAAACCCCGAAACCGCCGGAAATTATCGGGTGATTTGTTGGGTAATCGCCGGTGACGCTGTGTGGGGTTCGGGCTCAGGCGTCGACAAGTGCGACCGCCTTCTGCCGACGTTCCTCGAGCCGACGCCGCGTCATCAGCAGCGCAGCGATGCCGTCACCGACCGCAGATCCGAGCTGCTTGGTCGAACCGGAGCGGACGTCTCCGGCGGCGAAAACGCCCGGCAGCGACGTCTCCATCACCGGGCTGGTGATGAGGAACCCGCCCGCATCGCGTTCGACCGAGCTGCCGAGGAATGCGGTGTTGGGGTCCAGCCCGATGAAGACAAACGCTGCGGCTGAGGGGAATCTGAGGTTCTCACCGGTGTCCCGGTCCCGCGCGACGACGGCCGAGAACCTCCCGCGATCACCTTCGAGTTCGACGATGTCGACGCCGGTGTGGATGGAGAACTGCGGATCGTTTCGCACCCGCTCCGCAAGGACGGTCGACGCCGAGAGCCCGTGCCGCGCGAGGATGCGCACCGTCTTCGCGAACTCCGACAGGTGCAGCCCCTCTTCGAGCGCCGAGTTGCCGCCGCCGATGACGACCACCTCGTCGGCGCCTTTGTAGAACGGCCCGTCGCAGGTGGCACAGAAATGCACGCCGGCGCCGATGAGCTCGTCCTCGCCGGGCACGCCGAGCCGGCGGTACTTCGAGCCGGTCGCAACGATGACCGCATGCGACGTGAGCGCCTGCCCGGTCGCGAGCGTCGTCACGAGGTCCCCCCCGTCGGGCTCGATGCCGGTGACGGACACCGCCGAGAGCAGCTCGACGCCGTAGCGCCGCGCCTGCGCCACGAATCGCTCGGCGAGCGTCGAACCGGAGATGCCGTCGGGGAAGCCGGGATAGTTGTCGATCCGGTCGCTGATCCCAGCCTGACCGCCGAGGGCGCTCGCCTCGACGACGATCGCATCGATCCCTTCGCGGGCGGCGTAGATCGCAGCGGCCAAGCCCGCCGGCCCGCCGCCGACGATCACGATGTCGTACGCCAGCCGCTCGGCTTCCAGCGAGAGTCCGATCCGCGCGGCCAGCGCCTCGTCGCTCGGGTTGACCTCGAACGCGCCGTCGTCGTAAACGACGGTCGGGATGATCTGGCCTCCGTCCTGCAGCTCTTTCAGCCGGTCGATGGCCTCGGGTTGCGCGTCGATGTCGACGAGCGAGTACGGCACCCGATGGGCGGCCAGGAACCGCTTCACCCGCTTGCAGTGCGGGCACCAGGGCGCGCCGTACACCGTGAGAGCCCGATCGGATGCACCCCCGGCAGCGCTCACTCTGAGACTGTAACGGCCGGTCTCGGCCGCGCCGGCCGATCGCGCCGGCGCAGGAACGGTTGCTCGATCCATCGATAGCTGGCGAAGGCGAGGGCAAGTGCCATCAGCGCAGCCACGACCGGTCGATACGGCTGCTGCACACGTATCCAGCCCTGCCGTTCGCCGAACTCGAACAGCAGCAGCGCCAGCACGTTGTAGAGGTAGAGGCTGTAGGAAAGCTTGCCCACGAACGCCATCGGGCGAAGGCTCAGCAGCGCAGTGGCAACGGACCACCGCCTCCGGCTCGGGGTGGTCACCGCCACGATCACCATCGCCGTCGCGACGGCCATCACGGGTGACAGCCACGCCTGGGAGTAGGCGCTGGTCCGCGGGAAACGCCACAGCACGAGCGTTGCCAGCCCGAGACCGCCCCAGCGGAAGAACGCAACCGACCAAGGGGGCAGGTTGGCTGCCCGCGGCACCGACTGCCACAGGGCGACGGCGCAGCCGACGAGCAACGCGCCGGAGCGGGTGTCCGGGGCGACGGAGATGCGCATGACGGCGGCGTGCTCGGCGGCCAGGTGACAGGTCCACGCGACGGACGTGAGGAAGCCGGCGGCCGTGATCCCGGCCAGCATCAGCCGCGCCCGGCGGCTGCGCGCGAGACGCAGGCCGACAACGAGCAGCACCGGCCACAGCAGGTAGAACTGCTCTTCGGCCGCGAGCGACCAGGTGAACTCCCAGAGCCGCGGGGTCTCGGCATCCCAGCGGTGAAATGCCGTCGCGATGTTGCTGGTGTAGCTCAGCGAGCGGGCGAGCCCTTGCCGCACGAGCGAGGCGCCCCCGGCAGTGCCGATCGTTCCGGCGGCCACCACGGTGAGCACGAGCATCGCCAGGTAAGCCGGCATCAGGCGAAGCGCGCGGCGCCGGTAGAAGGAACGGAACGAGACCCGGCCGCTGCGGTCGTGCTCGGCGACGAGCAGGCCGGTGATCAGGTAGCCGGACAGGACGAAGAAGACGTCGACGCCCACGGTGCCGGGCAGGAAGCCGCCGAAATGCTCGGCGAACACCAGGGCGATGGCGATCGCGCGGATGCCGTCGAGAGCACGTTGGCGGTTTCCCCGGCGAGGGAGGCCAGGGCTGGGAGGGCCGCCGCTGGGAGAGCTGCGTCTCGGGAGACTGGGGCGCGGGTCGCGAACACGTTCCTCGACGAGCGCTGCCACGCCCTTGTCAGTACCTGCGTCGGCCCTCCCTCATGCCCTGAGCAGCCTGGGTTTTTCCTGTGCAACCGCACACATGACGACGGGCTCGGCGAACGGCGCAGGTCAGCCGCCGAACGACGCCCTGGCGCTGTCGCGTCCTTTCGTGGCGAGGTCCCAGAATCTCGGGCTACCGCTCAGTAGCTCGCGGCCGGCGTCGACCAGCGCCCCGAACGTGGCGTACGCGAGCGTCCCACCCACTGAGATCCGCCGCACTCCCAGCTCCGCGAGTTCCGCGATGCTCGGACCGGCCGCCAGGAGCAGGACGTTGACCGGCCGATCGACGGAAGAGACGACCGCGTGGATGTCGGCGGTGGTGACGAGCCCTGGCGCGTAGAGCACATCGGCTCCGGCCTCCTGAAACGCCTGCAGCCGGGAGATCGTGTCGGCCAGGTCAGGCCTGCCGTGAAGGTGATTCTCGGCCCGGGCGGTGAGCACCAGCTTCCGTTCACCGCTGTGCGCCGCCTGCGCGGCAGCAGCGACGCGTTCGACGGCGAGGCCGACGTCGTAGATCGGTGCCTGCTCGTCGCCGGTGAAGTCCTCGATCGAACAGCCGGCGAGCCCGACCGCAATCGCACCGGCAACGGTGTCGGCCACGGCCGCCGGATCATCGGCGAACCCGTTCACCAGATCAGCCGTCACCGGGATGTCCACGGCATCGACGATCCGGCCGCATTCGGCCAGCGTCTCGTCCCGGGTCACCGCGCCGTCGAGGCGTCCCAGCGCAGACGCGAATCCGCTGCTGGTCGTTGCCAGTGCCGAGAATCCCAGCCACTGCAGCAAGCGGGCCGAACCGATGTTCCACGGATTGGGCACCACCAGCGGAAAGTCGCCGCGGTGCAGCGCGAGCAGGTCAGCGGAACGGTCGGGAGCCATGCACGCCACTCCACCGCAGGAGGTCAGGCGAGACAAGCGAGATACAAAGGGGAGTGAAGATGGCGTCTGCGGAACCCGCCGACCTGGCGTCAGCGCCGGTCATCGACTGGCGAGGTGATCGGCTCGTCGTGCTGGATCAGACCCGGCTGCCCGGCGAGGTGCGGTTTCTCGAGCTACGGACCGCGAGCGAGGTCGCGGATGCGATCCAGCGGCTGGCCGTGCGCGGCGCCCCGCTGATCGGGGTGTGCGGAGCCTTCGGCATGGTGCTCGGTCTGCAGGCGGGTGAACCGCTGGAGCGCTTGGTCGTGCAGGTCGGTGACGCCCGGCCGACCGCGGCGAACCTGCGCTGGGCGGTCGAGCAGGTAGCAGCGGTCGCTCGCGAGTCGCGCGATCCGGCAGCGGCGGCGGAAGCTGAGGCGGTTCGGCTGCTGTCGGCCGACCAGGAGTCCTGCCGCCTGATGGGTAGCGCAGGCCTCGCCGAACTCGACGGTCTGTCTCGCGTATTGACCCACTGCAACGCCGGACGGCTGGCGACCTGTGGCATGGGCAGTGCTCTCGCACCGATCTACGCCAAAGCGGCGGCGGGACAGCCCGTGTCGGTGCTCGCGACCGAAACCCGTCCGCTGCAGCAAGGCGCCCGCCTCACCGCTTGGGAACTGCAGGCGGCCGCAATCCCGGTCACCCTCATTCCGGATACGGCGGCCGGTGCCGCACTGGCGTCGGGGCGAGTCGACGCCGTCGTCGTGGGTTGCGACCGGGTGGCCGCGAACGGCGACACGGCAAACAAGATCGGCACGTACGCGCTGGCGGTTCTCGCGCACGAGAACGACGTGCCCTTCTACATCACCGGGCCGCTTTCCACCTTCGATGCGGCGACACCGACCGGGGCAGCCATCGTGATCGAGGAACGCTCGCCGGATGAGGTGCGCCGTCTCGGCGGGGTCGTGACCGCACCGGACGTCAAGGTGTGGAATCCGGCCTTCGACATCACACCCGCCGCGTACATCAGGGCTTTCATCACCGACGCCGGTGTGCTGCGGCCACCGTTCACGCTGTCCATCGCAGCCGCACTTGCGGGGCGCTGATGCTGCTCGAGGCGGAGCGCCAGCAGGTGGTCGAGGCCGCCCGGCAGCTACTCGCCGCCGGGCTGGTCATCGGAACGGCGGGCAACGTCAGCCTGCGCACCGGCGACCTGATCGTCATTACTCCCAGCGGCGTCGACTACCCGAGCCTCACTCCCGAGCAGGTCTGCGTGGCCGCCGTCGATGGCCACCTCGTCGAGGCGCCGCTCCCCCCGTCGACGGAGCTGCCGCTCCACCTGGCCGCGTACCGCAGCGCTCGGGACCCGAATGATCGGGTGACGGCGGTCGTCCATACCCACTCCCCGTACGCCACGGCGGCCGGGCTGGTCGTCGACACCCTGCCGGCGATTCACTACCTGATCGCGATGCTGGGCGGGCCGGTCCCGGTCGTGCCTTACGCGACCCCCGGCAGCGAGGCGCTCGCCGACGGGATCGGCGCAGCGCTCCCCGGCCGGTCGGCGCTGCTCCTGCGTAACCACGGCGCGGTGACGGTCGGTCCGACACTGCGGGTGGCGCTCGAGAAGGCGGCGCTGCTCGAATGGCTGGCCGAGATCTACGCCAAGGCGCGCGTTCTGGGCACCCCGGCCGTCGTCGATGACGAGGAGCTGGCGCGGGTCGCGCACCTGCTGGCGCACTACGGCGGCTACTCCCCCTGAGCAGACGCCCCGCGGGATCAGCCCGCAGCGACGCGCACGCGTACCCGATGCACCGGTTCGGCCGACGAGCGCGCGAGCACGATGTCGTACTCCCCCGGCGCCATCAGCCAGCCGCGCGCATGCCCGCTCGGGGCCCCGATCCCCTCGGCCATGGTGCCGCCGAGCGCGGCCAGGTCGTTGACGGGTTCGCCGACAACGGCGTGGTCATCGCCGGTGTGCCAGTAGCTGAAGGCCCGATCGTCGAGCGCGAGCCGGACCACCGTCTGCGCGCCCGGTTCGAGCTGGACCTTCGCAAACGCTTTCAGCTCCTGCCGCGGCCGGCTGACCGGCGCGGCAAGCGGCACCACGTAGCACTGGACGACATCGGTGGCTGGTCGCTCGCCGGTGTTGGTGACGGAGACGTCGACGCTCAGCGGCACACCTGGCTCGACCGTCAAGGACGAGACGACCGGCTCGGCCCACTCGGTGGTTCCGTAAGAAAGCCCGTGACCAAAGGGGAATCGCACCGGCAGTCGCCGGGTGTCATACCAGCGATAGCCGACGAAGACACCTTCGCTGTAACGCACGACGTGGTTCTCGGGAGCGAAGGACGTGAACGCCGGGGTGTCCTCGAGGCGCAGCGGAAACGTCGTCGGCAGCCGTCCGCCCGGATCGCTCGCGCCGGTGAGGACGTCGACGACCCCGTCACCCATCTCCTGACCACCGAACGACGCGTGCAGCACGGCGGCCACCTCGTCGACCCAGGGCAGGTCGACCGGCGACCCGGTGTTCACGACAACGACCGTGCGGGGGTTGGCCGCTGCCACGCGCCGCACCAGCTCGTCCTGCTCTCCCGGCAGGGCGAGTGTTTCGCGGTCGCGGCCCTCCGTCTCCCACTCGTCGTTGGTGCCCACCACCACCACCGCAACGTCGGCGGCTTCGGCAGCAACTACGGCACGGTCGATCAGATCCTGCGCATCAATCGGCATGCAACCGACCCGAAAGCCCGTCACCAGGACCGCACCTTCGGACGAAAGCTCAACGGCAATCGGATAACTGCGACCCGCTTCCATCGGCATCGTCGCCTCGATGTCGGCACTGCCCAACCCGAAGAAGTGCGGGCCTGGCCCGGGCGGATCCACGACGCCATCGGCTACCAGCGTGCCGTCGATGAACAGCCGCGCGCGGCCGGCTTGCGAGAGCGCCCACGTGTGCGCACCGGATTCGTGGGGCGTGAACGTGCCCGTCGCCCGCAGCGACCAGTCGGACGCGTCGAGACCCTCGAACGGCGGGTCGGTGAAACCGAGTTGCGTATCGGCGACAACCAGTGACCCCACCGGAGTTCCGGTGAGCTCCATCCCGGCGAAGCACTCGACGAGCAATCCCGGTGATCCGTCGGGGGTTTTCAACTGGCCGCCCTCGCACACCGGAGGTGACGTATCGAGACTGCATCCCCGGGCGTAGGTCACCGTGGCGCCGCCGCCGACCCGTTCGCGCATCGCATCGAGGATGGAACGGCGTCGGTACGGACGCACCTGGGCCGAACCTCCACCGGCGATCTGGGTGCGCGCCGCGTTGGGCCCGATGACGGCAAGGGACTGCAGAGAGGAAGCTTCGAGCGGCAACGTGCCGTCGTTGGTCAACAAGACGCAGCCGGCAGCGGACGCTCGGCGCAGCAGCAGCCGGTCCTCGGGCCGGTCCACTTCGGGAGCCGGTGCCGGCTCGAAAGCGCCTACGCCATCAAGGGTTTGCAACAACTGCTCGACCGATGCCGTGACCGTGTCCTCGGCGAGGTCGCCTTTCTCCACTGCGGAAGCGACCGCAGAGCCGAAAGCCCGGCCGGGGCCGGGCATCTCCAGGGTGAGACCGGCTTCCATGGCCGTGACGGTGTGGGCGCCGGCGAACCAGTCGGTCATCACCAGACCGTCGAATCCCCACTCCTGCCGGAGTATCTGCAGCAGCGGCCGGTTCTCGCCGCACCAGATCCCGTTCAGCCGGTTGTAGGCGGTCATGACGGCCCGCACGTCGCCTTCGCGTACCGCCATCTCGAACGGCAGCAGGTAGATCTCACGCAGGGTGCGCTCGTCGATGACCGAATCGGCGGTCATGCGTTCGCGTTCACTTTCGTTGCCGGCGAGGTGCTTGACGGTCGCCGCGACGCCTTCAGCCTGCACCCCGCGGATGTACGCCACCGCAAGCCGGCCGCTCAGCAGGGGATCCTCCGAGAACCCCTCGAACGTGCGGCCTCCGAGCGGCGAGCGATGGATGTTGACGGTCGGCGCCAGCAGGACATGGCAGCCCTTGGCACGCGCCTCGCGGCCGATGAGCGCCCCGACCCGCTCGAGCAACTCGACGTCCCAGGATGCGCCGAGTCCCCCGCCGCACGGGCTGCAGGCGGAGGCCACCACACCGACGCCGGGCAAGCCCATGCCACGGGCGCCGTTGGGCCCGTCGGTGAGACCTACGGCGGGGATGCCGAGCCGTTCGACAGGCACCGTCGACCACAGGTCACGACCCGCAGTCAGCGCGGCTTTCTCCTGCAGCGTGAGCGCGGAGATCAGATCGCGTACTCGTTGACTGCTCATCTCACCCCTAGGGTCACGGCGTTCGCCGCAGTCTTCCAGAGGGTCAACCGCCCGTCAGTTCCGCGGATGCGGGGTCGACCTCCTGATGCTCGGCGCGCGCGAGCCCGAAGACCGATAGCCCGAGGACCACCAGCGCGACGGCCTCCATCGCCGCAGTCACCGGGGTTCCGTGGAGTCGCTCGTCGTAGAGCAGGACACCGAGCACAATGCTGGCCAGCGGATCGACCGCCGTGATGGCCGGCAGACTCGCCGAGAGCGGACCGGCCTGGAAGGCCACCTGGTTCACCGCGAAGCCGGCGGGCCCGATGACCAGGAGCGCGTACAGCGGCCAGCTGGTGAACACGGTGTCCGCGTCGTGACCGAAGGAGTCGCCGACAGCTTTGATGAGAGCGGCCGTCGCCCCGAACGCCAGGCCCGTGATGGCTCCGAGGACGGCGGCTCGGCGTGCCGGCCGGCGGCGTCCCGCGAGGAGAGCGCCGACGACGAGGACAAGCGCCACGCCCGCCGTGGCGGCCGATGGGCCGAGCTCGGGCTTGGATCCGTTGCCTGACGGGCGGGCGAGCGCAAGAAACACGCCGAGGCTGGCGACCGAAACGGCTGCCCACACCAGCTCCGCCCGGGTGATGCGGCGCTTTTCCAGCCAGGCGCCGATGGGCAGCGCGAACAGCAGGCTGGTGACCAGGAGCGGCTGGACGATGGCCAGCTGACCGGCCGTGAGCGCGTAGGCATGGAGGCCAAAGCCCGCTGCGTCAGCCAGGAGCCCGAGCAGCCAGAGCGGTCGCCTCACCAAGCCGCCGAAAGCCTTGCTCGCCGCCTTCGCACCGCCGGCGATGGGCGCTTGTTCGGACGCCGCGCGGTGCTGCAGCGCGGTCGCTGCGGCGAAGAGCGCAGCGGCCACGACGGCTGCGACGTAAGCCAGCATCGCCGAAAGCCTCGCCAGAAGATCAGTCGCGACCGCTGAGGAGCTCGATGACCTGCGGGGCGAGTTCCCGTGCCACCTCGGCGATCTCGTCAGCAGTCCAGATGGCCAGTGGCACATGCGGGTAGTCGACCGTGAGGTAGTCGTAGTCGGGCATGCCGCTCACCCGGGCCATGGCGCGTGCCGTGCCGGCCATCGTGTGATGGACCACGGCCACGCTCGGAATGCCTGCCCATTCCAGCTCCACGGCGTCGCGCAAACTGCGCGCACTGCAGGAGCCTCAACCACCGAAGCCCGCGACCGCGACTGTCGTCTGGTTGATCAGCCGCTCCCAGTCGATGGGATCGGGCGGCACCGAGACGCTGGGCTTGCGCACCTTGACGACGCCGCCGATCTTCACCCGGCGGCCCAGCTCGTCACCGACCGCTGCGAGGATCTTGTCGCTCTCACCGAGACCGTTGGAGACCAGGCCGATCACGGCGCCATCGAGGGTCGGCCGCCGGCGGGCCGGGCGCCCCTTCGCCGCCGACAGCGGACCGCTGGTGGGATCGAGTCCGACGAGGGTCATGACGCCCTCCTCTCAGCGGGTGGAGCGTTGCCGTCAATTCTGACATCCGGCACCACGGGTTCGGTGATGGCCCAGGCGAGGTGGGGGAAGATGATCCAGCTTTCCGCCATGCCGGGACCACCGGCGGCGACCAGCAGAAGGCCTTCCGGCTTGCCCAGTTTCACGTTTCCTTCACCGGGCTGCTGGGGTGCTTTGAGCAGCGGCCACATCGCCGTCCGCACGTCGGCTTTCGACCAGCCCGCCTCGGTGAAGTAGCGGCGGTGCTCCGGGCCCATGATGACGACGACGTTGGTGTCGTCGCCGAGCCAGACGTCGCCTGCGGTGCCCCGCTGCCGTATCGCCTTGGCGATCGACGCGGTGACTCCCTCCGGAGTGCGGCTGACGAAGTCGGTGGCCGGGCCCATCGTCATCATCGACGCGATCGTCACAGCGCTCGTCCCCGCGGGGATGCCACGCTCGACGCTCATCGGCAACCAGTCGCTGCCTTCCTCGTCCTCTCCGAAGCAGAACGTGTAGCGCGCCGGAGTGGAGAACGTGGCGCGGTCGAGAAAGTTCGGAATCGCCCGGCAGACGTTGCGAATGACCAGTCGCAGCGCCCGGCCGATGGTCGCGTTGGCACGCCAGCCCGGGCCGAAACATCCGGCGGTGCAGTTGATGTCGAGAGCCGTTCGCGCCGGACCGTTCACGATGACGACCTGCGCGGCTCCCGAGAGCGTGCCGGTCGTGCTGTGACAATTGCCCTTCTCGGAAAGGTGCGCGCGTACGGCCGCGACCACCACAGGCATGTAGTCGGGACGGCACCCGGCCATGACGGCGTTTATGGCCACGTGCTCCGCCGTGACCGTCACCTCGCGCGTGGGCACCTCGCCGATCACCGTGTCGGGCGCAAGCTCAGCCGCTGCGAGAAACCCGGCGACCAGCTCTGGCGTCGGCGGCACGACCGGCAAGCCGTCGGTCCAGCCCTGGGCGTGGTAGTCCTCGAGCAGTTCGGCGTAGCCGCCGTACTCGTGGCGCTCTGCGCGAAGCGCCGGCCCAACTGCGCGATCGCTCATGCCCGCAGGTGTAGCAGATTGGTGGCCACCACGCTCGCAGCGGGTCACGAAAGCTCATAGCGGAGGGGGTACGGTGGCTCCCCAGAGCTCGTCTGCCGCATCCGCGAACGCAGCCATCGCGGCGGCGAACTGGGTGCGCAGCTCGACCGGAAGTCGCTCGAGGACCGCGCGCAGATCGCGCCTGCGTCGCGTGGTCACGGTGCGCACGGCCCGCCGGCCGGCGGCGGTGAGTTGAAGATGCGTCTCGCGCCGGTTCTGCGCCGGAACGGCGCGCGAGACGAGCCCGGCTGCCTCCAGCCGATCGATCATGCGCATCGCCGTGGAAGGCGCTACGTCGAGCGATCGGGCGAGTTGACTCAGGTTGCCGGGAGCAGTGTTGAGCACGACGAGCATGCGGTACTGCGGCAGCGTGATCCCTTTCACACCGGCGATCGACCGGGCCGAAACGGCGACCAAGGCGCGTGACGACGCCAGGACCGCCTCGACGACCTCGTCCAGCTCCGCGTGCTCGGCGGTCTCAGCGGCGACGTTCCCGCCGCCCGTGCGCGCACGTTTCACACCCACAGTCAATCTGATCGACACCTCTCTGACAGCAAGGACTCGCTGGAGCTCAATCGTCCGGATCTTTGCATAATGCTAAGGTTGCATTGTGCACATTGGTCCGCCGCGATCCACTCGCTGGCTATCACCTGAGCGTGGACGTGCCGGACTGCTGCTGCTGTCGCTCGTCGTCGGCGTGGGCGCCGGCTTCGGAGCGGTCGGCTTCCGGTACCTGATCAAATGGCTGACGGAGCTGCTGTCCGGCTTCGCCGACTACTCCGCACACGGTCACGCAGCCAACCCGCACGTGCCGGGCCTGGGTCGCTGGTTCGTCCTGCTCGCCCCGGTCGTCGCGGGATTGCTGTACGGGCCTCTGGTGTACCGGTTCGCTCGTGAAGCCCGCGGGCACGGCGTTCCCGAGGTCATGCTGGCCGTGGCGCGCAGCGGCGGGCGCATCCGCCCGCGGGTCGCGGTCGTCAAGGCGCTGGCATCTGCCCTCTGTATCGGCGGCGGAGGCTCCGTCGGCCGCGAGGGCCCGATCGTGCAGATCGGTTCGGCCCTGGGCTCGACGCTGGCTCAGCTGTGCAAGCTGGATGAGCGCCGCATCCGGCTACTGGTCGCTTGCGGCGCGGCGGGCGGGATCGCTGCGACGTTCAATGCGCCGCTTGCCGGTGTGTTCTTTGCGATGGAGCTGATCCTGCGCCGCTGGGAGACGCAGGCATTCGGCATGGTCGTGCTTTCCTCGGTCACCTCGAGCATCATCGGCCGCGCCATCCTTGGTGACTCGCCGTTCCTGCGGCTTCCGGCGTTCCACGTGCAGCACGTCGTCCAGTACCCGCTGTTCGCGGCTCTCGGGCTGCTGGCGGGGCTGATCGGCGTCGGTTTCTCCCGAGTGCTCTACGGCATCGAAGATTTCTGCGACTGGGCCTGGCGCGGCCCGGAGTGGCTGCGGCCGGCAGTCGGAGGCCTGCTGCTCGGCGGGTTGCTGTTGGTGCTCCCGGAGATGTACGGCGTCGGCTATCCGGTACTGGGGCGGGCCGTTTCCGGTGGCTACGCGATGACGTTCCTGCTGGCGCTGCTCATCGGCAAGATGCTGGCGTGCAGCCTGACAATCGGCATCGGCGGATCGGGCGGGGTCTTCGCGCCGAGCCTGTTCTGCGGCGCGATGGTCGGCGCGTTCTTCGGCGACGTGGTGCACGCTGCAGCGCCGCAGATCGGCGGCAGCGTGGGCGCCTATGCGCTCGTCGGCATGGGCGCGGTGTTTGCCGGTGCGGCCCGGGCTCCCATCACGGCGGTCGTCATCATGTTCGAGCTCACCGGCGAGTACACGATCATCCTTCCCCTGATGCTGGCCATCGTGCTGGCCGCCGGCGTCAGCCACCTGGTTGCCAGGGACACGGTGTACACGCGCAAGCTGCTGCGCCGAGGGATCGACATCGACGAGCCGGCGGACTCGGCACTGCGCAGCACCCCCGTGACGAGCGTGATGGTTCCAGCGCCGCTCGGAGTGTCGGTCAGCGACAGTCTGATGGCGGCGGCGGAACGCTTCGCGGTCGGCCGTGACACGGCGCTTCCGGTCGCTGATGGAACGGGACGGTATCTCGGGACACTCGCTGCCCATGACGTGATGGATGCCCTCGCCGCCGGCGAGGCGACTGACATCACCGCCCTGACCCGCGGCATCGATCCGTTGCCGGCCGACGCAACGATCGGGCAGGTGCTGAAGCTGCTGGACCAGAGTGCGGGAGGGGTGCCGATCGCCGACGACGCGGGCGCGATCATCGGGTGGGTCCGCCACCGGGACGTGCTCTCCGCCGTCATCGCACCCGAAGCGCAGCCAAGCCGTTCACCGAACCAGCCTCTCGTCATGCCCTCTCCACCGATGGCTGATACGGCAGCTGGCTGATGCCGTCCAGGCGGACTGGTCGAAGGTCGGCGGGTCGGATGGCCGCCGCTGCCGGACTGTGTGCGGTGATCATTGCTGGTTGCGCGACCGGCGGGCCGCCCGCACCGTCGTCGAATCTCGGCACCGAACTGGACTCGGCGGTCCCCGCGTCCGTACTCAACCTGCCCCTCACCGACGCTGACGGACACCGCACGACGCTGTCTGCGCTGCGCGGCAAGGTGGTGGTACTCGGCTCCTCGATGACGCTGTGCCAGGAGATCTGCCCGCTGTTGGCTGCGAACTTCGTCTATCTCGCCCGCCAAGCGGGTGCCGCCGGACACGCTGCGGACGTTCAGTTCGTTCAGCTCACCATCGATCCGGGGCGCGACGTCCCGGCCCGCCTCACCGCCTACCGGCAGCTCTTCCGTCCTGCCCCGGCCAACTGGTCGACGCTCACTGGCCCGGCCGCAAGCATCAGCGCGATCTGGAAGTACTTCGGCGCCTCGTACGAGAAGGTGCCGGAGAGCTCCCCGCCCGCCCGCGACTGGTGGACCGGCAAGCCCCTCACCTACGACCTGCAGCACAGCGACGTGGTGGTGTTCCTCGACGCGCGCCAGCACGAGCGATACTTCATCAACGAGGCTCCGGACACCAGTGGCAGGCAGCCGCCGCAGGCTTTGAAGGACTTCCTCAGCGCCGAGGGTCGCACCAACCTGACCCACCCCGCCGGCGGCGCCAGCTGGACGCCGAAGGATGCGGCCGGCGTCGTGAACTGGATCGCCGGAAAGCAACTCGTCCCGTGATCCGGGTGTCGTCATGAGCGGTCCTATGTGGATGCCCACGGCTGCCCCGGATGCCTGGCGCCTGCTGGAATTCCACCCGCAACCCATCCCGATTTTCCCCGTGCTCTGCGGGCTCGCGTTGCTGGCCTATCTCGCCGGGCTGCGCAAGCTCCGGTTCAGGGGAGACCGGTGGCCACCCGGGCGCACTGCCGCCTTCGTCCTCGGTTTGTTCACCGTGCTTCTCATGACCTGCACCGGTATCGGCGGATATGGCATGAGGCTGTTCAGCATTCACATGCTGCAGCACATGGTGCTCAGCATGCTGAGTCCGGTGCTGCTACTGATGGGTGCGCCGGTCACGCTTGCGCTGCGGACACTCCCCGGCGGCCGTCGCGGTGCGCGCGGCGCGCTACTTGCTGTCGTGCACAGCCGGGCCGCCAGGCTCCTGACTTCGCCGTTGCTCACCATCCCGCTCTTCGTCGGCAGTCTTTACGGGCTGTACTTCACGTCGCTCTTCGACAAAGCCATGGCGACCTGGTGGGGCCATGACTGGATGCTCGCCCATTTCCTGGCCGTTGGCCTGTTGTTCTTCTGGCCGGTCATGGCGATCGATCCGAGCCCCCGGCACACGGGTCATGGAATCCGCTTGCTCGAACTGCTGACGACCACGCCGTTCCACGCGTTCTTCGGGATTGCCGTCATGATGTCCACTCATCCGGTCGTCACCTACTTCCTGCATACGAGCAGCAGTTGGGGCATCTCGGCAAGCGGCGACCAGAACACGGCGGGGAGCATCGCCTGGGCCTTCGGCGAAGTTCCGACGGCATTGATAGTCCTGCTCATCGCGGTTGGCTGGGCAAGAGCCAGTGATCGGGAGGCTCGCCGCCACGACCGGCTGGCCGACCGTACCGACGATCAGGAGCTGCGCGCATACAACGCATACCTGGCGGCGCTGGCGGGGGGCCACAACCATTCTTCGTAACGTCCGGCAGCAGTGAATCCCAGCGACTCGTACAGCGGCTGCCCCGTGCGGGTCGATTGCAGGCTTGCGGACTGCGCCCCCTGCGCTTGTGCGCCGGCGAGCATGTGCTCCATCAGCTGCCGAGCGAAGCCGCGCCGCCGTGAAATGCACTCCCTCGTCGAAACGGGCGACCGTGTCGATCGAGGCGGGAGCCACCGACGCATCCCGGCGAAGGTCCGAGTTCAGCCTCCTGGTACCGGCTATGCAGATGCAGCGCGGCGGCGGCTTCTGACGGGCAAGCGTTCGTGAGAAATTCGTGGTGCGCGTGTAACGCCCCCTGCGTACGCCGGACCCATCAGGTGGAAGTCCGGGAGTGAGAATCAGCCCGGTCCGGGCAGCCGCCCGTGAAGCGTGGAGGAGGTCGCGGTGAAGCTCCACAGGCGTGAGCTGACCTCGCCCTCGCCCACCAGCTCCGTCACGACCGTCGACGAGACGGAGTTGCTCCAACGGCTGCGTGCCGGGGACGAAAGCGCGTTCACGGCATTGGTGGAACGCCATCACGCATCGATGGTCCGGCTCGCGCGGGGCTACGTGCGCAACGACGCCGTCGCCGAAGAGGTGGCGCAGGAGGCCTGGCTCGGCCTGCTTCGCGGCCTTGACGGCTTTGAGGGGCGCTCGTCCCTTCGCACCTGGCTGCTGCGGATCGTCGTCAACCGGGCCATCAGCACCGGGATCCGGGAGCGAGTGCATCTGCCGGTGCGCGACGACGAACTCGAGGACGACAACGGCCGCTTCAGCCAGGACGGATGGTGGGTCACCCCGCCGGCGCACTGGGCAGACGAAGCGCTGGACCGCATGGTGGCCCCGCAACTCGCGGCGCGCATCAAGGAATTCATCGGCGAACTGCCCGAGTCGCAGCAGGCGGTGGTAACGCTGCGCGATGTGGACGGACTCACCAGCGAACAGGTGTGCAGCGTCCTCGGCATTTCCGAAGGCAATCAGCGGGTCCTGCTGCACCGTGGACGGTCCCGGCTCAGGAGCCGGCTCGAGCAGGAGGTGGCGCTGTGAAGTCGACCTGGCTGCGTTGGCTTCGGCTGCGCCGCAACGATGGGCACGACATCACGTGCCGGCAGGTAGTCGCGCTGGTCACCGCATACCTCGACGGAACCCTCACGCGCGGCGAGCACGAACTCTTCGAAGCTCACCTCGCTGACTGCGACGGCTGCACCGAGCACGTTGCTCAGATCCGGGCGACCGTGGCACTCACCGGGCAGATCCAGGACGAAGACCTCGATCCGGTCGCCCGGGAGGACCTGCTGAACCTCTACCGGCGCTGGCTGGCTGACTCCCCTGCGTGAGCGGCGCACCGGAGAGGTTCTGGTGGCGCGGCGCAGGGGTGCCCGATGCGTTGTCTCGCTGTCATCGCCGGGAACAGCCGGCGTTACACCCGTGACCGTCGCCGTCACGATGTTCCCTTCGCCGTCACGCCATCAGGGCATCGGTTACCCAGCTGCCAAGGAGGCCCTGATGCCCAGCGCCAGCCGAATGACCACCCCGGTCGCGATCGACCTCGACGAGATCGAAGGCCGCTACGCGCCGCTCGGTGAGTACACGGTCAGCTTCGAGACGTTCAAGCGGGATGGCGACCCTGCTCCGTATTTCGCCGGGCTTCCCGACGACCGCTGCCCATGCGTGCACTGGGGCGTTGTGACCGAAGGCCAGCTCACCTTCCGCTGGCCCGACCGCGAGGAGACCTATGTGGCGGGCGATGCGTATTACGCAGCGCCGGGTCACCTCCCGCTGGTCACGGCGGGCACCACCATCATCGAGTTCAGTCCCGCGGCAGAGCTCGAGGCCACGATGGCGGTCATCGAGCGCAACCTGACGGCAGCGGCGGCACCGGCGGTGCAGTCATGACCACGCAGCCGACCACCGTGCCCATCACCGCCGACGTGTCAGCCGTCGCAGCCGACCTCATCCGCTGGCTGGAAACGGGTTTCGCGCGTCCTGAGCTGTTTGCTCCGGACCTCTTCCTCGACATCTCCTTCCCGCAGTGGCGCCTTCAGTCCGCGACCGCCGACGAAGCCATCGCGATCCGCAGCAGCGGCCACCCGTGCCAGGGAAAGGTGCGGGTCGAGCACATCGAGCAGACCGGACACGGCTTCACGATGGAGTTCGAGGAGCGCTGGGAGGACGGTCAGCAGTGGTACTGCCGTGAAATGCTTCGGGCCATCGTCATCGGCGACACCATCGTCGAGCTGTCGATGTACTGCACCGGCGACTGGGACGAAGCCAAGCAGCACGAGCACATTCAGGCCGTCCAGCTGATTCGGCCCTGAACAGCTGCTGGCCGACCCTCGCGGACTCTAGGATGTCGCCGTGACGCGCGCAGCCGCCGTCCTCGCTCTCCTCGACCACGCTGATGCCGCTCGCTCAGCCGGCCGGGGAAGCGAGGCGGCGTGGCTGTACGACGAAGCAGCGGTCCAGTGCCGGGGAATCGGCGACCTCGACGGATGGACCCGGGCGGTGCTGGGCGCGGCGTCGGTGTACCTGTTCGGCGCCGAGCCCGGCAAGCTGCCGGCGCAGCTCTACGACGTCCTCGCCCGGACGACGGATGACGGCACCCGTGCCAGGCTCGCTGCCGCGCTCACGCGTTGCTGGGCCTATGCGGGACACACCCGGCGTGCCATCCAGTTCGCTGACGAGGCGGTGCAACGGGCCCGCGCCGCCGGCTCACCGGAGCTCATCGCTGATTGCCTCGATGCCGCGCTGGCAGCGCATTGGGGTCCCGACGAACTCGAACAACGCCGTGCGATGGCCGCCGAACTCGGGGACGTGGCAGCTCACGTACTCGAGCCCGAGGCACGGCTGCAGGCGCATCTCTGGGGACTGACGGTGGCCTGCGAAAGCCTTGATCTGCAGGGAATCCACCGCGAGATGCGCGCGCTGGAGCTGCTGGGTGAGGAGTCGCCGCGGGCGCTGTTCTTCGCTGCCTCCCGACGGCACGGCCTCGACTTGCTCCGCGGGCGCTTCGATACGACGCCGCGACTTACCGAGATAGCCGGCAAGGCCGCGGAAAACGCTTCGCTTCCGGACTCCTGGATGGTCCTGAAGTCCATGACCTCCTACGCTGCGGCGCTTTCCGGCGACACCGAGACCTGTAGCGCGCTGGCCGCCGAATGCGAGGAATTCGCCCTCGCGGAAGGTCAGGCCACGTTGTGCGCCGAGGCCGCGTTCATGTGGGTCTGCGCAGGGCGCCTGGACCGGGTGCGGGATCTGGTCAACACCTTCCACGGGCCGGCGCTGGGCGATCTGCCGCGCGACGTGAACTGGCTGCTCACGCTGCAGTGCGTGCTCGAAGCTGCCCTCGCCGTCGGCGATCTGGACGTCGTGCGAGCTGCGGCAGATCTGCTCTCTCCCTACGAGAACCGGGCGGTCGTCAACGCCGGAGCCGTCATGTTCCACGGGGTCACCGATGACACGCTCGCCCGGTCGGCCGCATTCCTCGGAGATGTCGACGCGTTTGAAAGGCTGCGCAAGCGGGCGCTCGCGACCTACGCACGCATCGGGGCTCAGTGGTGGCGCTCCCGGCTCGCCGCCTGGACCCCTCCGGCGGCGGAGGCGCCGCCCAGCACTGCGGGGCGATGGATGCGTCTCCATCCAGCTCCCGGCGGGGTCTGGCTCGTCGGCCCGCAGGATTCGGCGGCTCAGCTGACGGCGCTGCGCGGCTTCGGCTACCTGCGGGAGCTGCTGCGCCGCCCCGGACAGCCAGTAGCCGCGCTCGATCTCGTGGGCGCGGGCACCGGCGTCGCCGACGAGTCATCACTTGGTGACGTGCTGGACCAGCTAGCGCTACGGGCCTATCGGGACCGGCTGGCGGCGCTTGACGCGGAACTCGACGAGGCGCAGGAGTGGTCCGACCTCGGCCGGGTCGCCACACTCCAGGCCGAGCGGGACGCGCTGCTTTCCGAACTGTCCCGGGCCACCGGACTCGGCGGGCGGGTCCGCACGACAGGCTCGTCGCAGGAGCGCGCCCGGATTGCCGTGAAGAAGGCGCTGAACGCCGCCATCGGACGCATCGCCACGGTCGACGCTGCTCTCGCCGACCATCTGCATGCCCGCATTCGTACCGGGCTGCGCTGCAGCTACGACCCTGCGCCGGGCGATGACGTCGAGTGGACGCTGGATCCTGGTTAGGCGGCGGTGCGAGCTACGCGCTTCGTGAACAGGCTGCTCAACTCACTGCGGTAATTGTCGACGAGCTCTCCGGCGAGGGCGTCGCGGCCGTCTTCGATGGCGCTGTTGATCGACCAGACGTAGGCACCCTGGAGATCTTCGGCGCTGACGGAACCGCGGGTCGTGTCGTGGGCAGCGCTCGGCGTGGACATGGACATGAAGCAATCCCCCTGGGGATGATGGATCGTAAGTGCGGGTCGATTCCCGTGAGAAGTCCGGTGTTGGACCGGCAGGCTGTGGCAGCCGTCCTGGCAGCCACTGCGGGACCCGTGGACCTGACGTCGGGTCTGCTCTCTCATCACCGTGCTCGCTACGATACGTTGCGTTGTTCACTTCTCCTAAGCTGTATCGGCATTGCGGCCACGATCTATAGTCCGTGGCTCTCGTGACTGGCTGGTTAACGCAACGCTACGTTTCGGAGTGTGATGGTGGTTACCTCGCGCAGCGAACGCACCGAGGCCGCGATCCTCAGCGCTACCCGAGATCTTCTCGCTGAGTGCGGAGTGCGGAACCTGACGGTAGAGGGCGTCGCCGCACGCTCCGGCGTCGCGAAGACCACCATCTACCGGCGCTGGCGCTCGAAGGACGAGCTCGCCCTTGCCGTGCTCATCGACATGGTGCAGACCGTCGCGCCAGCCGCCGAACGCGCTGACTCGCGCGCCGAGCTCATCGCCCTCGTGCAAGGCGCCGTTCGAGTGCTCGGCAAGTCGCTCATGGGCACGGTGATGCAGGGGCTGGTGTCCGAGCTGGCAACCAATCCCGAGCTCGCCGGCGCCTTTCGCGAACGCGTGGTGGCGCTGCGCCGGCATGAGGTCGAGCAGGTGCTCCACCGCGGTATCGAACGCGGCGAGCTGCGCCCCGACATCGACCTCGGTCTCGTTCACGAGATGCTGTTCGGCGCCGTGTACTACCGGCTCTTCCTGAGCGGCGGGCCGCTGACCCGCGGACTCGCGGAGCGGATCGTCGACGCCCTGATGCCGGCGCTCCGCCAGCCGCCTAGAACGGGCAGACGTCCGGAACGTCTTTAGTGGCAGCCGGTTGGGGTGTTTCGTCGATGGCTGCCGGGCTGCGGTGGTCGATGGGTTCGATCGGGTAGGTGTGGCCGGTGGGGCTGGTCCAGTACGCCTGTCCGGTGGTGGGTCTGGTGCGTAGGGTCCAGCGGCCTTTGTGTTTGAGGGTGTGGTGGTTCGGGCACGGCGGGTGCAGGTTAGCCCGGTCGGTCCGGCCGGAGCCGGGGTCGGCGTGCCGGTAGGGGTGTTTGTGGTCGAGGTCGCCGTGGTGGGCGGCCCGGTTGCAAGCTCGGGAAGGTGCAGGTCCGGTCTCGGGTTTTGACGTAGCGGGCGAGTGCGGCCGTCGGCGTGTAGGAGCTGTGGCCGAGGTCGAGCAGGTGGCCGGTCTGCGGGTCGAGGATCATCCGCCGCCACCGGCCGTCGGCGGCCAGGGTGCGGGCCAGCGGGGCGGGGATCGGGCCGTAGCCGGCGAGCTCGGCCGGGTTGTCCTGCAGGCCGAGCAGGGTCGGCAGATCGACCGTCACATTGACCGCCGGCGGGCGGACCGTGGCGGCGCCTTGGGTGATGAGCGCGATCAGCGCATCCGCGCGGTGCGCGTCGATGGGGAGCCAGCCCGGCTCACCCTGCCCCGGCCCATCCGCCCGGGTCTGCTTGGCGATGGCGTCGGCGACGTTGAAGATGGTCATGATGTCGGCGGCGGAGGCGATGAGCCGCAGTTCGGCCATCCCGTCCCGGCGGGCCCACCAGTCCAACGTCCGTTCGGCATGGGCTTGCTTGGCGCGTTCGGCCGCGTTTTTGGGTTCGACGGCGAGCACGGCCCGTTTCAGTGATCGGCGCAGCTGGGCGACGGTCTGCCGGCGGGCCCGGGTTAGCACCCGGTCGGCGACGATGCGGGCCTTGCCCGCCGGTAGCGGGCCGGTGGCTTCGGTGATGGCTTTGGCATGCCAGATGCTGATCTCACCGGCTGCCAGCGCCTGCTGGACGGCGGGGAGGTCGGTGGTGAGGGTGCGGGCCAGGGCCAGGCTGTTACCGGCGACGTTGTCCGAGACCCGCAGCGCGGCGGAGATCTCGGCGTGCGCGGCCCGTAGCGCGATCTCCCGCAGGCCGGTCTTGTCCGACCCGTCGCGTACTTCGGCTTCCACCGCATCCCCGACGGCGGCAAGGGCGGGTTGGGTGAGCGCGGCCAGCCAGGCGTGCTGGCGGTCCAGCGCGATGAGCAGGTCGACTTTCCCGTAGTCGGACAGTGTGTCGGGGACGATGCCGGCAAGGGCGGTCAGCACGTCCGGGCCGGGTGGGGCGATCAACGCTGCCGCGATGATCCCATGAGGACTCAGACTCTCGAACATGTGTGCGAGTCTACCCGCCACCACCGACAAAAAGCACTGCAAACACGGGGCTTTCGCGTACTTCCTGGGGCGAGAACACAGCAGCCCGGAGCCACGACACCAGGCACTTGAGCCTCCCGAGGTGCACGTCCAACGCTCTTCCCCGTGAGTCCCGCACCATGGCGGACGGCAGCAGCGGCACGGGTGATCACGCTGGCGGCCGTTGGCGTGGGCGTTGCGACGTTCGGTCGCCCGAACGATGGGACGCATCATGTCTATTGCGCCCGCGGCACCGCCGTTGCGAAGCCGACGGGACAGGTGACACTGCCCCATCAGGAGCCGAACCGATCCTGCACGTGTACGTGCACGTCGGGGAGAGCCTCACGGTGCAGGTCGGCGGCGGCGCATCTGCTGTGATCGAACCACTGGTCATGAATCGGGGGGTGGTCTGCCAGGCAGCGCGCTCCGCTCGTCGGTCCGCGACCTCACGGTCATCTTCCGCGCGACGCACACCGGCACGACGCGGCTGCTCTCCTCGTACAGCCTGGGCAGTTCCGCGGGCCTTGAGGCGGGGTCGTTCACGGCGACCGGCACCGTCGAACGGTGAGCGTCAGCCGCCGGGTCGCTCCACCGCCATCTCGGTGAGTTCGGACCAGTCGTCCTGCGGGATCGACATGTTGACCACCCGCGGCGTCTCTACGAGCAGCGGCGGAAGGTCGCGCCGCGCCGCGAGGAAGTGCTCGGACTGCACGTGAGCCGCACCCGCGTCGCCATCGCGGAAGGCTTCGATGAGGAGGTACTCGTCGGGGTCGTCGAGGCTGCGCGACCAGTCGAACCAGAGGCATCCCGGCTCGGCACGCACAGCCTCGGTGAACGAAGCGGTCAGCTCTGCCCAGCTCGACGCGTGCTCCGGCCGGACCCGGAATTTGGCGGCAATGAAGATCATCGGTAGCTCCCTTCGAGGGTCATCAGCGCGCGCCGATCTGGGCGTCGCCTCCCCAGCGCTGGACCGCGAGCTCAGTGCTCGAGGTCGATGACCCCGCGCATGTTGAGCCCGCCCCGCATATCGCTGTAGCCCTCATTGACCTGCTCGAGGCTGTAGCGCCGCGTGATGAGCTCATCGAGCTTGAGCCTGCCCTGCCGGTAGTGGTTCAGCATCGCCGGAATGTCCTTGGTGGGGCTGCTCGCACCGAACAGCGATCCCTGAAGGCGCTTCTGGAACAGCGTGATCATCGCCGCCGACACCGGGATCGAGGCGTCCATCATGTTGCCCAGACCGGTGAGTACGCAGGTGCCGCCCTTGCGAATGGCGTCGACACCTTCGGCGATGTTGGCGCCCGTCGTCACGCCGACCGCCACGATGCAGGAATCGGCACCCTGCCCGTTGGTGAAGCTGCGTGCGATCTCCGTGGCCTCGGCCATGGTCGGCACCGCATGAGTGGCCCCGAATTTGCGCGCCATCTCGCGCTTCATCTCCACCGGGTCGACAGCGATCAGCACGCTCGCGCCGGCGTGTGCCGCGCCTTGCACCGCATTGATACCGATGCCGCCAACGCCCATCACGATGACGACGTCGCCGGCACGCACCTCCGCCGAGTTCACCGCCGAGCCCCAGCCGGTGCCGACGCCGCAGCTGGTCAGGCACGCGACATCGAGCGGGATGTCGTCCGGGCACGGGATCGCGGACATGGTGGAAACGGTCGTGTACTGGCTGAAGGTCGAGATACCCGCCATCTGACCGACCGGTGTCCCTTCGAAGTGCATCCGGTAGCTGCCGTCCATCCGGATCCCGGCGAGCGTGTTGGCCCCGTTGTCGCACAGGTTCTGCATGCCCGAGGCACAGAAACGGCAGCGCCCGCAGGCGGGCAGGAACGACAGGATGACCCGGTCCCCCACGTTCCATTCCGGCGTGTTCGGCCCCACCTGCTCGACGACGCCGGCACCCTCGTGGCCACCAGCCATGAACCCGCCGCCGATGGGCAGGTCACCGGTCGCGATGTGGTCGTCGGAGTGGCACATTCCGGCGTGCTCCAGCCGCACCAGGAGCTCGTCCTGCCGGGGCTCGTCGAGATCGACCTCGAGGATCTCCCACTTGCCCGGCTGCTCACGAAGGACGGCGGCTTTGCTCTTCATCGTGGTCCTCACCTGTCGCTCGGCTGGCTGCTGCCCCAACCTAACGCCAGGTCACTCCCCGCGAAAGACCGGCGCGCGCTTCTCGTGGTAGGCCATCATCGCCTCGGCCATGTCGGCCGTACCGACGTTGACGTTCTGCGCCAGCGTCTCGGTTTCCAGCGCGCTCGCGAGCGAGCTGTTGGCCGCGTTTGTCAGCATGCGCTTGGTGATGGACAGCGCGATCGGCGGGCCCGCCGCGATGCGCGCCGCCACCTCGGCGACCTTGGCATCAAGCTCGCCGGGCGGGACGACGCCGTTGACCAGGCCGAGCTGATCGGCTCGGGCCGCGCCCATCATCTCCGCCGTGAGCGCTATCTCCTTGGCCCGGTGCAGGCCGACGCGTTGGGCGAGGAACCACGAGGTGCCGAAGTCGAGGCTGAGCCCGAGCTTGGCAAAGATCGCCGAAAACCGCGCCCTCTCCGAGCAGAAGAGCATGTCGGCCGCCATCGCGAGGCCGAACCCCGCCCCCACCGCTACCCCATCGACCTTGGCGATGACCGGAATCGGGCACTCGTGCACGGCCGTGACCGCGCCGGCGAGCCGCCGCATGCCGTTCACCTTGCTGCCTTCCCAGCCGGAGTCGTCTCCACCGCTCAGCTGCGCTCCGGAGCAGAAGTCGCCATTGGCGCCGGTGAGGATGACGACGCGGGCGTCGCTGGCGGCGAGGTCGCGGAAGGTCTCGCGAATCGCCATCCACATCCCCATCGAGCAGGCGTTGCGGGTGCCCGGATTGTCGAGCGTGACCGTCGCGACGTACCCGTCGCGTTCGAGCCGGACCTTCTCGTCCACCGCCATGTTCGTGCTCACCTTTGCCCCTTGTTTCTCAGCAGATCCTGCAGGCGTGCCTTGTCAACCTTCGCGGTCGCCGTCATCGGCACCTCGTTGGCATCACCGAGCAGCCAGAGTGTCGGCACTTTGAAGGCACTGAGCCGCTCCCGCGCCTCGCGGGCCACGTCCTCGAGCGGCGCCGCGGAAACCACGAAAGCGCCCACCGCAGGCGTGCCCGCATCGTCGCGCACGTCGGTGACGAAGGCCAGACGCACCGCGTCGATCGACCGCAGCGCCGCCTCGACTTCACTCGGAAACACCGTGGCGCCCTTGACCTTGAACATGTCGTCGCGCCGGCCGTGGTACCAGAGATAGCCGTCGGCATCGAGAGCGCCCAGATCGCCCGTCGGGTAGAAGCCGTCGGCCCGGAAGACGTCCTCACGGGTGCGCCCGCACATGCCGCGCATGACGTTGGGCCCCCGCACGCAGATCTCGCCGGAGACCCCTGCCGCGCACGCATCGCCGGTCTCCGGCTCGACGATCCGGACCTCGAATCCCCCGAAGGGCTGACCGCAACTGCCGAACTTGCCGGCCGGCAGATCCACGTCGGCCCGAGATCCGCAGTAGGGGCCGAAAGTCTCGGTCATGCCGAAAAGGTTGGCGCGCGCGCCGGGCCGAGGCCGAAGCTCGGGTGCAAGGACCGCCGCCAGGCTCCCGGGCCGCAGGCTGGGCAGACCGCCGGGCGGAAAGTTCGGATGCGCGGCAAGCCGGATCGCCTGATCGGGCCAGCCACGAAAAAGCGTGACTCGTTCACGCTTCAGCATCTCGAGCGTGTGCTCAGGCTCGGGAGTCGCCTCGGTGAGCAGGGTTGCACCCGCGATCAGCGTCGTCATCAGGCCGCTGGCAAAGCCGCCGGTCCAGAAGAGCGGCATCGGAATGTAGAGCCGCTCGTCTCCGTAAACGCAACGAGCGTCGAGGCTGGCGCCTGTCGCCCGCAGACCCCCGCCGTGGGTGTGAATGATGCCCTTCGGCGCACCGCGGCTACCCGAGGTGAAGAGCACCACGAGGTCGTCGGCGGGACGCACGACATCCTCCATCGCCGCGACGAGCGCGCCGTCCACCGCATCCGTCGGCAGCTCATCCAGGGTCCAGACGTGTTGTAGCAAAGGCAACGCATCAGCGATGCTCGCCGCCTCTTCCGGATAGCGGCGGCCCCGAAACTCCCGGGCCACAATGAGATGGCTGACCCCGGCGACGGCGAGCTGCGCCGAGAGCTCCGGTGGTTTCAGCAGCGTGCTGAGCGGGACGAGGACGGCACCCACCCGCATCACGGCCGCCGCAGTCACGACCCACTGCAGCCCGTTGGGCGCCATCAGCCCGACGCGCGAGGCCTTGCCGAGACCTGCGGCCACCAGCCGTGCGGCGAGCTCGCGACTGCGCTCGTCGAGTTCGGCGTGAGTGAGCGTGCCGTCGTCGGCGACGATCGCCGGGCGGTCGGGCACGAGGTCGCGGTTGCGGCGGAGCAACGCGGGCAGCGTGAGCGGGCTGGGCAAGGGCGGCCTGCTCGGGAACTCAGCCGGCACCGAGCAACTCCTTGAGCGCTCGGGCATCCAGCTTCCCGCTGGACAGCATCGGGACGTCCGCTTCGGCCAGGAAGACGATCCGCTGCGGCACCTTGTACGCCGACAGCTGCGTGCGCAAGCGGCGCCGCAGATCGTCAGCGTCCCCGGGGGCCTGGCCGGCTGGAACGCGGACCGCCGCCGCCACGACCTGGCCGCGTATCGGATCGTCGAGACCGACGACGTGCGCGACAAGCTCGGTCAGCTCGAGGATCGCGGCCTCCACCTCGCGCGGCGAGACGTTCGCACCGGCGGTCTTGATCATGTCCCCGCCGCGGCCGGTGAAGTAGCAGAAGCCGTCGGAGTCCACGCGGAACAGATCGCCGGTGTGATACCAACCATCGACGTCGAACGTCTCGTGCCGCTCGCGGGCGTAGTAGCCCTCCATCAGGAACGGCCCGCGAAGGCAGAGCTCCCCGACGACGTTCGGCGGACACGGCGAGCCGGTTTCGGCATCGACGATCTTCGCGTCGAACCCGGGCGCTGGGCGGCCGAACGACCCTCGCCGGTGCTCCGGCTGATCGTCCTCGTCCTCGCTGACGAGGCAAACGCTCCCCGCCTCGGTCATGCCGAGCATGTTGTGCCGCAGCTCCGGTTCGGCGGGGCGCGCCTCGGCCGGCATGATCGGCCAGAGGTTGCCCCGGCGAATCGACGTCAGGTCACGGCCCGGGAACGTCGGGTGCTTGGCCAGATGCGCGACGGTGGCGGCGAATCCGTTGACCGTCGTCGGCCGGGTCGCCTCCAGCAGGTCGAGAACCTCGCCCGCGTCAGCCGCGTTGGAACACACCAGCGTGGCTCCGGCGAGGAGCGTCCCCATCAGGGAGTACGCGAGGCCCCCGATCCAGAAGAACGGCGAGTTCGAGAAGAGCACGTCTGAGCTGCCATATCGCCTGATCTCATTGAGGTTGTCGAGGTGGCGCAGCAGCGCACCGTGCTGATGGATGACCCCCTTGGGTGCGCTGGTCGAGCCCGAGGTGTGGACGATGACCAGACGGTCGGCGGGCAGGACCGATGCCTCCACCGCGCGCAGGACCGGGTCGGTGATCGATGTGCCCGCGGCGACCAACGCCGCCATGTCGTCCGGCAGCACGACCCGGCGCAGGGCCGGTACCGCCGGCTCGAGGATCGGCTGTGCGGCGTGCAGTTCCAGACCCGGGACCGCTTCGCGGAGCGCCTCGCCGTAGTCGCGGCTTCGGTAGGTGTCGATCGAGAGCAGGAATTCGATGTCGGCGCTGCGCAGGAGCAGCAGCAGCTCCGGCGGCGTCGAGAACGTGCTGATCGGCACGGCGATCGCCCCGATGCGGGCTGCGGCGAGGAAGCCGACGACGAGGTCGGATCCATTGGGGTACAGCAGCCCGACCCGGGTACCCTTGCCGGCCCCGTGCGCCAGCAGTCCCTTGGCGAGCGCGGCGGAACGCGCCTCGGCATCGGCGTAGCTGAGGATGTCGCCGTCGCAGATCAGCAGCGAGTTCCGGCCGCGTGCGGAGGCTTGGTCGCGCAGCCGCGCCGGCAGTGTGTTCATGACGGCACCCGGCGCGGAGAGACCGGCGCGAGATTGGCCCGATCACCGGCAACGGCTGCCATCGTGGCGCTGCACAAGGGCTTTTCGGGTCGCTCGACGCGCCACAGCCGCGCGCGTGAGGTGATCCGGGTGTCGGCGACCTCGCGGTCGATGCCGAACGCCAGCGGCACGAACAAGGGGGTGGGCCGGTGGTACTCGACGAGCAGGGACGTGGTCTTCCCGGCCACCCCCACGTCGCAATTGTGGTGCTGGATCGCACAGTCGAAGAAGGTCGCCAGAACCCCGCCGTGCACGATGCCGGGGGGTCCTTCGAACGCCAGCGGGAACGTCACCGTTCCTTGCGCGTGACGGCCGTCGACCTCGATCGCGTACTCGGGAAAGCAAGGGTTGTACGCGCCGATGTCGCGGCTGTGGTCGAGATAGACGCGGCGCTCAGCGGGGACGTCGGCACCCACCCGCGGCAGGAGATCCGGCGGAGCGATCGCAGCAAGCGCTTGCTGTGCTGCGCGCAACTCCGTGACGAGCGTGGCGACCGCCTCGGTGTCACCTTCCATCGCGACGGCAAGCCCGGCAACCTCGCGCAGCAAGGCGGCCGCTTGCTGGGTCTGCGGCAGGGCGGGCACCCCGAAGGTCCATGGCTCCACGATCACCTCGCCTCACGCTCCTTCGGGGAGAGCAGCTCGCGCACGGCCGGCAGATCGACCTTGCCGGAGGGTGTGCGCGGCAGCTCGGGCACGATCTGCAGCCGGGTGGGCAGCTCGTAGCGCGCGAGCACGTTCGACGCTTCGGCCAGCAGCTGCTCGGCCGTGACCGGCTCGCTGCTGGTGCGCAGCTCGACCGCCGCCACCGGGACGGCTCCGAGCCGCGGGTCGTCCACCCCGATGACGGCGGCGATACGTACCCGCGGGTCGCGCTCGAGCGCGACCCGGACGTCGTCGGGCAGCACCTTGAACCCGCCGCGAATGATGGCCTGATCGGCGCGGCCGAGGATCCAGAGGAAGCCGTCGCCGTCGACGCGGGCCAGATCCGTGGTCCGGTTCCATGCCATCTCATCGCCCAGCTGGCGAGCCTTCACCTCGAGCACACCGGGAGTATCGGCGGGGAGCGGCTCGCCGGATTCCGGGTCGACGACGCGCAGCGCGCAACCGGCATGAGCCCGCCCGACGCTCCCCCGCTTGGCGGTCCAGTAGCGCTGATGGTCGGCGAGGTTCCACCCGGCGACCCCGCCGCCGAACTCGGTGGCCCCGTAGCTGACGAGCACCGGCACGCCGTACTTGGCGAAGAAGGCATCGGCGTCGTCGGGCGAGAGCGGCGCCGTACCGGAGACGACCGACTTGATGCTCGCCAGGTCGGCCGGATCGACATCGGCGTCGAGCACCATGCGCAGCGCGGTGGGGACCAGGCTCACGGTCCGGGGACGATGGCGACGCACGGCGTCGAGCCAGTCCTCCACGCGAAAGCGCTCGAGAAGGCAGAACGATCGACCGTCGGCGACACACTGGGTCACCCGGAAGATGCCGCTGACATGCACCAGGGGCGCGTTGACGACGGCGACTCCGGAGCGCAGCCGAAGCGGCTCCTGTTGGGCGCTCTCGTAGTGCTTCGCGCCGACCAGAACTCGCCACAGCGTCTCGTACGTCAGCGGGATGCGCTTGGGTGGCCCGGTCGTTCCGCTGGTGAGCATCTCGACGGCAACGCCTGGAGCGTAAGGCTTCTCAGCACCAGCGATGCGTTCACCCACCTGCAGCGAACCGAGCGCGTCGCTGCTCATCCAGCGCACCCGGTCGCTGCCGGAAGCCAGGGCCTCGAGGTCGTCACGGGTGCCTGCGACGGTGCCGCGCGCCGAGGCCCGCCAAGTCGTCACGCACCCGGTCGACCCCGCGACCGGGGTTCACGGTCACGACGCAGGCGCCCGCGCCGATCAGCCCGATCAGCAGCCCGACATGCTCCGGGCGGTTGCGCAGCAGCAGTGCGACCCGCTCCCCAGGCTCGACGGCGGTGCCGACAAGCCTTGCGCTCTCGGCGATGTCGCCCCAGCTGAACCATTGACGGGCGAACTCCATCGCCGGTGCCGCCGGGTCGAGCGCCAGAATCTGCCGAACTCGCTCGATCAGCACGGCGTTCTCGGAAGCCATCAACGCAGCCTCGGCGGAGGCCGATCCGCTCCTCGATCAGCGACCTCCGCCGAACCGACCGGGTTACCGATCCGGGTGTAGATCAGCCCCTGGTCCATGGCCGCCCGGTAGGGCCGATCCAGCGACTCCCAGATGGCTTTGACGGTGCCCTGCGTGGCCACCGACGGCTTGCGGGCGATGCCCGCCGCGATCTCATGCGCCCGCTCCCACAGCGCCTCGCGAGATTCCACGACTTCGGTGACCAAGCCGATGCGCAAGGCCGTCGCGGCCGTCACGCGCTCGTCGTTGCCGGACAGTGCCATACGCAGCGTCTCGCCGAGGCCGATCTTGCGCATCAGGCCGACCGGCTCCAGCGCCGAGACCAGGCCGTACGTCACGTGGGAGTCGAAGAACGTCGCGTCTGTCGAGCAGATGACGATGTCGGACTCGTTGACGAAGTAGAACGCGCCCGCCGTGCAGATCCCGTGAACCGCACACACCACCGGCTTCCACACCTGGAGCCACTTCGGGGACAGCATTCTGCCGGGATCCTCGTGATTCCAGACGATTTCGGGCTGCCGGTACGGCTTGCTGGTATCCAGGCCCGAACAGAAAGCGCGGTCGCCTGCTGCCCGGAGCACGACGGCGTGCACCGCAGGGTCGGCTTTGATCCGTAGCCAGGCGTGCTCGATCTCTTCGCACATCTGGCGATCGAACGCGTTGAGCACTTCCGGCCGGTTGAGCGTGATGGTCGCGACGTGATCCGGGGACGTCTCGTACTGGATCGTCTGGTACGCGCCGCTCACTGCGTCACCGGGCCTGCCATTGTGGCTGCCGCTTTTCCATGAACGCCAGCGGCCCTTCCTTCGCGTCGTCGGTGCGCACCACCCGCTCCCGGAAGGCCTCCGCCATGATCTCGGCCTCGTTCAACGGAAGGTCGATGCCCTTGCGGATGGCGAGCCGGGTGCCGCGCACCGCCAGCGGCGCGTTGCGGTTGACGGTGGCTGCGATCTCACGGGCCCGCTCCATCAAGCGATCGTGCGCGACCACCTCCGAGATCAGCCCCAGCTGGTACGCCCGCTCGACGTCCATCCGCTCGTGCCGGCCCATCAGTGCCATCCGCATCGCGATGTTCGTCGGCAGCACCCGCGCGAGGCGCACCACCTCACGCCCCGAGACGAGGCCGATGCTCACGTGCGGATCGAAGAACGTGGCTTGGTCGGAGGCGATGACGATGTCGCCGGTGGTCACCCAGTCGAGCCCGGCGCCGCAGCAGATGCCGTTGATGGCCGCGAGCACCGGCTTGGTCATCGTCCGGAAGGGCGGGGTGCCCTCCTGCGGCGCCTCCCACTGCGCGTAGGTGGACAGGTACGGCTCGTCGTAGATGACCCGGCCGTCGTCCGGGATCTCCGTCACATCAGCACCGGCGCAGAACGCGCGGCCCTTGCCCGTCACGATGATGAGCCAGACGTTCTCGTCCGCCTCCGCTGCCGCGTACGCCTGGCGCAGCTCCCCGATCATCTCGGGGCTGAGCGCGTTGAGCTGATCGGGCCGGTTGAAGGTGATGGTGGCCACGCGGTCGGCGACCTCGTACTCGATGGTCACGAACTTCATGCCGACAGCCTCTCCCAACGTAGAAACATCCAGATATTAAGGCTAGGCTTTGCTGCTGTGCACGCGCAACGCAGGAGGCGAGCGACTTGACCGAGCTGCCCGATCCCCGGGTGCTGCTCGATCGGGATGACGACGCCGGCATCGCACGTATCACGCTGAACAACCCGCAGCGGCGCAACTCCTACGACGCTGCCATGCGCAACCAGATGGCCGAGTATCTCGATGAGCTCGCCTACGACGACGCCATCAAGGTCGTGGTGCTGCGCGGCGAGGGCGGGGTGTTCAGTACCGGTGCCGACATGGGAAACGCGTATGCCTGGTACGGGAAGGGCAGCGAACGACCAGGCGGCAACGGCGAGCGTCCGCGCCGGCCGAGCCAGCGCCGTCGTCTCGCGGTCGACCGTGAGACGTTCGGCTTCTACCACAACCTCATGGGCTTTCCGAAGGTCACCGTCGCCGAGGTGCGGGGCTACGCGCTCGGCGGCGGCTTCGAGATGGCGCTCATGGCCGACATCTCGGTGGTCGCGCGTGACGCCATGGTCGGCATGCCCGCCACGCGCTTCCTCGGCCCGGCGCTGGGCTCGCTGCACATGTTCTTCCACCGGCTGGGCCCCGTGCTCGCCCGTCGGCTGCTCCTGACCGGCGACACCGTCCCGGCCTCCACCTTCGACCAGCTGACCGTCTTCACCGAAGTGCTCGACGACGAGCAGGTCGCACCGCGCGCCGACTGGTTCGCCCGCAAGATTGCCAAGATGCCGGCCGACGGGATCGTCATGGCGAAGGAGGCGTTCCGGCTCGTCGAGCAGCTTTCGGCGTACTCGGGCGAGGAAGTGGCCAGCTACCTCTTCCATGCGTACGGGACCAACCTGCAGTTCGAGGACGACGAGTTCAACTTCGTGAAGGTCCGCGCCGCGCACGGCACGAAGCGCGCGTTCGAACTGCGCGACGAGCACTTCGAGGTGCCGGAGCCCTAGCGGCGAAACCCAGGGCGAACGCGAGCAGATAAGCGCAGTCGGAGGCCGACTCCACGCACGCCAGGATGCCGTCGAGCGCCACGCCGTCGCCGGCGGGGCGCGCACCGGGCTGGGATCCGGGGCCGGCCCAGGTGGCGCTGGCAGTCCCCGACATCAGCTCGGCCAAGGGGCCGCGGCGCTGCTCGGGCGCCCCCCAGCGGGCCAGCGCGAGCGCGACCAGGTTCGTCACGAGGAGCGGACCGGGTGCGGCACAGCGGCCAAAGTGGTAGGCCACGATCAGCGGGTCAAGCAGCCGGTTACCGCTGATCGAGCCGCCACCGTGGTCTTCGTCGACGAGGAGCGAGGTCCAGCCGAACTCAGCCCCTTGCGATTTCGGCAGGAAGTGTTGTTCCTGGGTGCCTAAATGGGGCAGATTTTGATCCCCGTCGAGACGCTGCGTCTCCGGCTGCGCGCTTCGCGTGGCCGCCAAGTTGGGCCGGTGGCAGTAGATGCGGGGGTTAGAGGCCCGGTATTTACTGCCGCTGATGGTTCGGGCACCCGCCACTGGCGAAGGTGTCCGGCCGTGGCAGCAAATCCAGGTGCCAGAACCCCGGCATTTACTGCCGCCGGTTCGCGCTGAGCGCCTATGCCATTACCGCTCGCCGAGATTCGAGCACCGAGCTTGTGGACCGACCTGTCAGGCGTTGAAACCGAGAGTGACGTCGGCCCCCGGCTGCTCCATCCGCCGTCGGAGGTCGGCGCCGAAGCGGGTGGCCGGAGCCCCGTCGACGACATTGTGGTCGATGGTCACGGTCAGTTCCAACACGTCCCGCACCACGATCGCCTCCTCGACCGCCCGTGGGCGCCGGCTCATTCCCCCGACCACGACTGACAGCGAGGCGAGCGTCGGCGGTGCGATGGCGAAGCCGCCTCCATCGGCGAACATTCCCACCGCAGTCACCTGAACTGTGCCGGTGAGTTCCTGGGCACGGACGGAACGACCCATCACCGCGTACATCGCAGGGAACACCCCCGGGATGCGGCCCGCGAGCGAACCGAACCGTTGCAGCGCCCGCCCGGTCGGAACCGCGCCCATGTCGGCCTGCACGGCACGCAGCTCGAGGCTGATCTCCGGCACTGCGCGAATGTCTGCGTCCCGGACGACATGCACCAACCCGAATGGTCCCTGCCGAGTGGACACCTCAACAAGCACCTGCACATCGACGTGCCGATGTCGGACTAGTCGACCGCGCCAGTCGCGATAGGCATGCACTTCTGGGTGCGCCGCGACCGCCCGGGCGACCGAGGCGATAACGAAGGCGGTCATCGACAGCGGTGGCCGGGCAACGGCGAGCAGGCGGCGGGCCTCCGTGATATCGACATCCAGCAGGCCATGCATCGGCACGATTCGTCGGCCGGCGCGGACAGCAGCCGTGACCGCCCGGCGACTGGACGGGAACGGCACCACCGCTCGACCCCGGGCTCGGCAGGGACTGGACACAGGAATCAGACTGCCCCCTGGGGGTGCCGATAGGAACCCGATCCCGCTCGGGACCGGGTATGGCGCGAGAGAGTTCGGCCGAATCGTGCGTTCAAGTCCAGGCGATCGGGAGACGCGCGGTACCGTCATGCTCCGTGAAGTCCTGGAGTGCGCCCTTGCGCTGGTTGGGTCCGCGCCGAGGTTGGAAGTGGTCCATCCGGGCGCGTTCACGCGGTGCTTACGGCGTCTCTCGGACGCTCGCGGGCGCCCTTCGTGCGCGCCGCGCCGCTGGGGCAAAGGTCCAGTAACTCACGAGGCGTCAACACACACTGGGGGCTCGGGCGTGGGCGGCTCACTGCGGCTCGGTCCAGCAGGACGGAACCGTTAGCCCCATCTCACCAGTCTGAGAAGCCGTACTCGATCGCCCTTTCGCGGAGCCCGCGGATGTAATCGGCCGGGAAATGCGTTGCCAGGAACTGTGCCGTTGTCGCCTCGAACAGCCTTTGATCGTCGGTCAGCAGGAACATGCCTCTCCACAGCCGAGGCGTCCGAAAACATCTACATGTTAGGCCAGCCGGGCGCACGGATACGTCCGCTTGGAGCAAGGAAGTCACAAGACAAGGAACAATGGGGTTTATGTGGAGCAGGCCCGCGACGAATCGAACGAGGTAGGGATGACGACCAGGACCCATTTGCAGCGCCTTGAGTCCGAAAGCATCCAGATCCTGCGTGAGGCTGTCTCGGAATCCGAGAAGCCAGTGATGCTGTACTCGGTCGGCAAGGACAGCTCGGTGATGCTTCACCTGGCGCTCAAGGCCTTCTATCCCTCGAAGCCGCCGTTCCCGTTGCTGCACGTCGACACCACCTTCAAGTTCCGGGCGATGTACGAGTTCCGCGACAAGCTGGTCGCCGAAAACGCCCTTGACCTGCTCGTCTACCAGAATCCGGAGTGCGTCCGGCTGGGGATCAACCCGTTCGACCACGGGTCGGCGATGCACACCGACATGTGGAAGACGGAGGGTCTGAAGCAGGCACTCGACAAGTACGGCTTCGACCTGGCGTTCGGCGGGGCGCGGCGCGACGAGGAGAAGTCGCGGGCCAAGGAGCGGGTTTTCTCGATCCGGTCGGCGCAGCACCGCTGGGACCCCAAGCAGCAGCGCCCGGAGTTGTGGCGGCTCTACAACGCACGCAAGGCTCCTGGTGAGAGCGTGCGCGTCTTCCCGCTGTCGAACTGGACCGAGCTGGACGTCTGGCAGTACATCCACCTCGAGCAGATCCCGATCGTGCCGCTCTACTACTCCGAGCCGCGGCCGGTGGTCGAGCGCGACGGGGCGCTGATCATGGTCGACGACGACCGCATGCCGCTCGCCGCAGGCGAGGTGCCGCAGATGCGCAGCGTCCGGTTCCGCACCCTGGGCTGCTACCCGCTGACCGGCGCCGTCGAAAGCTTCGCCGCCACCCTGCCCGAGATCATCCAAGAGATGCTGCTGACCACCTCGTCCGAGCGGCAAGGCCGCGTGATCGACCACGACTCCTCCGGCTCCATGGAGAAGAAGAAGCAGGAGGGGTACTTCTGATGTCCCATGCCATGGACGAGCTGCTCGCCACGGACATCGACGCCTATCTCGAGCGCCACCAGAACAAGTCGATGCTTCGCTTCATCACCTGCGGCAGCGTCGACGACGGCAAGAGCACGCTGATCGGCCGCCTGCTCTACGACTCGAAGCTGGTCTTCGAAGACCATCTGGCCGCGCTCGAATCCGACTCGAAGAAGGTCGGTACCCAGGGCGGCGAGCTCGACTTCGCCCTCCTCGTCGACGGCCTCGCCGCCGAGCGCGAGCAGGGCATCACGATCGACGTGGCGTACCGCTTCTTCTCCACCGAGCGGCGCAAGTTCATCGTCGCCGACACCCCCGGTCACGAGCAGTACACCCGCAACATGGTCACCGGCGCCTCGACCGCTGACCTGGCCGTCATCCTCATCGACGCGCGCAAGGGCGTGCTCACCCAGACCCGGCGCCACAGCTATCTCGTGTCGCTTCTCGGCATCCGGCACATCGTGGTGGCGATCAACAAGCTCGATCTCGTCGGCTACTCGCAAGAGGTCTTCGACCAGATCGAGGAGGACTACCGCGCCTTCGCCCGCGAGATCGGGCTGGAGGACATCGTCTGCATCCCGATGTCGGCCCTGCGCGGCGACAACATCACCGAGCGCAGCGCCCAGACCCCGTGGTATCAGGGCCCGACCTTCATCGGCCACCTCGAGACCGTCCAGGTCCACGACTCCACGCAGGACGGCCCGTTCCGGATGCCGGTGCAGTGGGTCAACCGTCCCAACCTCGACTTCCGCGGCTTCTCCGGCGAGGTCGTCGGCGGCACGGTCCACGTCGGCGACACCGTCAAGGTGCTGCCCTCCGGGCGCGAGAGCACCGTCGACCGCATCGTGACGTTCGACGGCGACCTCAGCGAGGCGGCGGCCGGTGACTCCGTCACCATCACGCTCGCCGATGAGGTCGACGTCAGCCGCGGCGACGTCCTGGCCGCTGCGGCAGCACCGCCGTCGGTGGCCGACCAGTTCGAGGCTCACATCGTGTGGATGAACGACGAGCCGATGCTGCCGGGACGGCCGTACCTGTTCAAGCTCGGCACCCGTACGGTCGGCGCGACCGTGGCGCAGCCGAAGTACAAGGTGAACGTCAACACGCTCGAGCACACGGCGGCAAAAACGCTGGAACTGAACGAGATCGGCGTCTGCAACCTCAACCTGAGCCGGCCCATCGCGTTCGACCCTTACACCGAAAACCGCGACATGGGCGGCTTCGTCCTGATCGACCGCATCACCAACAACACGGTCGGCGCGGGGCTGCTGCACTTCGCTTTGCGGCGCGCCGAGAACGTGTCATGGCAGTCGGTCGAGGTGCACAAGACGGCACGCGCCGAGATGAAGCACCAGCGCCCCTCGGTGCTGTGGTTCACCGGTGTTCCCAGCGCCGGCAAGTCGACCATCGCCAACATCGTCGAGCGCAAGCTGGCCGCCCAAGGCAAGCACACGTACCTGCTCGACGGTGACAACCTGCGGCACGGCATCAACAAGGACCTCGGCTTCACCGCGGCCGACCGCGTCGAGAACGTCCGGCGCACCGCGGAGGTGGCGGCGCTCATGGCCGACGCCGGCCTGATCGTGCTCGTCGCGCTCATCTCCCCTTACCGGGTCGAACGGCGCATGGCCCGAGAGCTCATCGGTGACGACGCGTTCGTCGAGATCTTCGTCGACACCCCCATCGACGAGGCGGAAGCCCGCGACCGCAAGGGCCTGTACTCGAAGGCCCGCCGCGGCGAGCTGCCCCACTTCACCGGCGTGAACGACCCCTACGAGGAGCCGGAGACGCCGGACGTGCACCTGCGCACGACCTCGCAGTCCGCTGAGGAAGCGGCCGATCGCGTCATCGAGCACCTGCTGCAGGGCCAGGAGGACTGACCCGCCCGAGACGCGGTCTGCTGCTACTGGTCGTCGAACAGGTCGACGACCGCTGATGCCCGCTGACCGAGCATCACCTTTCCGACGACGGCCATGTGCGAACGCCAGTGAGCCTCAGCCTCGTTACGGTCACCGGCCTTGATGAGGTCGAGCAGCCGTAGCTGCGAGCGGATCCCGCGGCGCCGCACCGACAGCGATCCGACCGCATCCTCGCCACCCTTGCCTCGGCTCACCTCGGTGACGGCACGGGTGACGATCTCGTTCAGCATCTCGGTAAAAAGGCCCAGGGTCTCATTGCCGGCGAGTGAGACGAGCCGCTCGTGGAACGTCGCGTTCGCAGCGGCGAACTGCTCCGGGTCATCGAGGAAATCTTCTTGCGCCTGAACGAGTTCCCGTAGCTCGGCCACGACCGCGCGGCGCGCCCGCAGCGCGGCGAGGGCACCGGCGGCCAAGGGCTCGACCAGCGTGCGCGCCGCGAACACGTCTTCCAGCGCGACATTTCGGGAGGCCAGCACGAGTGCCGCGGTGCGGGCCATCATGCGCTCGTCGGGCTCGTGAACGACGACACCGCCGCCCGCGCCGCGCAGCACCGTGATGAGGCCCTCGGCCTCGAGGATGCGCAGCGCCTCGCGGAGGGAAGGGCGCGATACGCCGAAACGCTCGACCAGCTCGGGCTCGCGTCCGAGGGAATCGCCTTCGGACAGCTCGCCGCTGACGATGAGGCCACGCAGCTCGTCCGCGATCTGCTGGGGCTTCTCCCTCGGCTGGACCCGGTGGCGCTTCGCCGCAGTCACGTGACCTCCAGTCGGCCGGTCGGCCTCGTGCAGAGGTTACCAACGGGCCGGATAGCGTCCGAGCCAGCGCCGGCACCATCCGGAAACGGCCAAGAGGAGTGACGTGACCGCAGTTATGCAGGGCATCCGCATTCTCGAGGTCGCCGAGCACACGTTCGTGCCGGCGGCGTCGGCGATCCTTTCCGACTGGGGTGCCGAGGTCATCAAGGTCGAGCCGGTCGGGCGCGGCGACGCCATGCGCGGGCTGGCCCGTACCGGGGTCATCGATCTCGGCCAGGGCGGCGTTCACGTCCTGCTGGAGCATTCCAACCGGGGCAAGCACAGCATCGGACTGGATCTGGCCACCGAGGAAGGCCGCGACGTGCTCTATCGCCTTGCTGCCGTGAGCGACGTGTTCCTGACGAACAAGCTGCCTCGCGTGCGCAAAGCGCTGGCCATCGATGTCGAGGACATCAAGGCCCGGAACCCGAACATCGTTTACGTGCGGGGCTCCGGCTACGGACCCGCCGGGCCTGACGCCGACCGCGGCGGCTACGACATCCTGGGTTACTGGTCCCGTTCCGGGGTGGGTGCGGGCGCGACTCCGCCCGACCTGGATCGCTTCATCTCGCAGCCCGGTCCGGCTTACGGGGATTCGATAGGCGCGATGACGATCGCCGGCGGGATCTCTGCGGCGCTGCTGCATCGCGAGCGCACCGGCGAAGCGCCGGTCGTGGACGTGTCCCTACTCGCCACGGGGATGTGGGCCATCGGCGCCGGGATCGCCCTGGCGATGCAGACCGGCCACACCTGGCAGCAGAGCGCGCTCGAGCAAACCGCTGCCCGCAATCCCCTCACCTCGTGCTACCGCACCAGGGACAGCCGCTGGATCTACCTGTCATGCCTGCAGGGATTCCACTACTGGCCCGACGCCTGCACCGTCCTCGGCCGCGAAGACCTCATCTCCGACCCGAGATTCGCGACACACGAGGATCTCATGGCCAACGGCCGTGAGGCGGCGGACATCCTTGCGCAGGAGTTCCTCAAGCACACCGTCACCGAGTGGCGCGAGCGGCTGGCCGGATTTCGCGGCCAGTGGGCGGTGGTGCAGGACGCCCTCGAAGTCACCACGGACCCGCAGGCGGAAGCCAACGGCTATGTCGTCCAGACGAAAACCGCGGAAGGCACCGAGTTCTCGCTCGTGGCCACGCCGGTGCAGTTCGACGGGCAGCCCGCTCCCGCCAAACGCGCCCCCGATTTCAACGAGCACGGTGACGCCATCCTGACGGATCTGCTCGGCTACGACTGGGAGTCGGTGGTGGAGATGAAGGTGAAAGGGGCCGTTGAGTAGGGGCTGTTCGCCCGGTCGCGGGCCCTGATCGGGGCTGCCCTAGGCTCTGCTCGCATGCAGCCCTTCACCGTCGCGGTGCCCGACGCCGTGCTCGACGACCTGCAGGAGCGACTCGCACGATCCCGGCTGCCGAACCAGATCGCCGGCATCGGATGGGGCCAGGGAACCGAACGCGGCTTCCTCACCGATCTCATCGAGCATTGGCGTAGCGGATATGACTGGCGGGCGACCGAGGCACGGCTCAATGCCATCCCTCAAGTCGTGGCCGAGTCCGACGGTCAGCGCATTCACGTGCTTCACGCGCGTTCCACCAACCCGGACGCGATACCGCTTCTGGTGACCCATGGTTGGCCGGGATCGGTGATGGAATTCCTCGATGTCATCGGGCCTTTGCGCGAGGACTTCCACGTCATTGCGCCGTCGTTACCGGGCTTCGGCTTCTCGGGTGAGACGAGCGAGCGGGGCTGGCATCCGCGGCGTATTGCCGAGGCGTTCGCCGACATCATGGCCGCGCTCGGCTACGAGCGGTACGGCCTGCAGGGCGGCGACTGGGGATCGATGGTGTCAGCAAACCTCGCCGACCTTTTCCCGGAGCGCGTGATCGGCCTGCATCTGAACATGGTGATCGCGCGCCCGGTGCCCGACGCTCCCCTTCTCGACGACGAGAAGATCGCGCTCGACCGGGCCAGGGAATGGCGGCGCACCGGCATCGGATACCAGGAGATCCAAGGAACGCGGCCGCAATCGCTCGGCTACGCGCTCCAGGACTCACCCGCCGGCCTCGCCGCCTGGATCGTCGAGAAGTTCCAGGACTGGAGCGACGGCGACATCGCTGACGCCTACACGTTCGACCGGCTGCTCGACAACGTCATGGCCTACTGGGTCACCGGCACCGCGGCGTCATCACTGCGCATCTACTGGGAGATGCGCCAGAACGGCCGGTCCTCCCTCCCCCAAGGGCGCATCAACGTGCCCACCGCAGTCGCCATGTTCCCCGGCGAAATCATCTACCCGCCGCGCTCCTGGACCGAGGCCGCGTTCAACGTCGTCCGGTGGTCACATCCAACGCGGGGCGGCCACTTCGCAGCGATGGAGGCGCCGCAGGAGTACGTCGACGACGTTCGCTCGTTCTTCCTGGAACTGCACGAGGTTCAGGGCGTGCGGTAGCCGTCGCGGGTGAGCAGCCGGATCGGATCGGTGCCGTCCCACTGCGCGCAGGTCTGCGCGATCGCCGCTATCTGCTTGACGAAGAGCGGCGTCTGCTCGATCACCTCGACGTAAAAGCCGAAGTCGGCGACCGTGTCGACATAGGCGACCCGCTGCCCGAAGGCCGATATCTCACACACGAGCGGGTAGCCCAGGGACGTGTAGTGCTCGGTCTGGCTGTCGTAATCAGCGGTGATCGTGGCGCACTGGTGCATGAGGCTGGTACCGGGCGCCGACAGCTCGCGATAGACGCTCGGGCTGTCGTCATACTGCTTGATCAGCTCGATCTGCACCGGCCCGGCTTGGGCGACCCCGACCTGCACGTCGAGCACCGCATCGTCGCCGCGGTACCGGCACGGCGTCTGCAGGCGCGGCAGGACGTGAAACGGCCCCACCCCGAACACTCCGGTCCACTTCTCGGCCGCCTGCAGCAGGTCGTCGACAACGAATCCGAGCTGGAAGAAGCGGTACTCACCTTCGGGCCACGGCTGCTGGAACAGCGGATGGGCCAAGGCTTTCGTCAGGTCGAGGCTCATCCTGGCCTGCGATCCCCGTTACGAACGCGCACGAGCACCTCCTGCATGACGCTGGCCACGAGCCGACCCTGCGCATCATGCAATGCGCCGCGCACCAGCCCGCGGTCACCCGAGATCGCGACCGTCTCCTGGGTGTGCAGCAGCCACTCGTCGAGGCGAGCCGGCCGGTGAAACCACAGCGCATGGTCCAGGCTCGTCGAGGTGAACGCCGATGCCGGCAGGCCGGACGGATGACCTCGGAACGCCATGTCGAGCAGGAAGAAATCGCTTGCGTACGCCAGCAGAGCGGTGTGCAGCAGCGGGTCATCCCCGATGCCGCGCGGCAGCCGCATCCAGTGCGAGCGCGTGCCCGTTGCTGCCGCGCCACCGAGGAAGCGCAACGCCTCGGGCATGTGGATCTGCAGCGGCGGCGGGTTCACGATCCAGTTGCCTTCGGCTCCGGGCCGAATCTCCGGGGGACTCCGGCGTACCCAATCCTGCAGTGTCGGCAGCGCCTCCGGATCCGGGATGCGCGGCGGCGGGTCGGCGAGTTGCGGCTCCACCGGGCTGGCGTGGAATGACCCGATGAGCATGAGCAGCGACCGGCCGTCCTGGGTGATGCTCACCCGGCGCGACGCCATGGAGCGGCCGTCGCGCACGCGCTCCACCGTCGCTATGAGCGGCTTGTCCGAGGCACCGCCCTCGACGAAGTAGGCGTGCACCGAGTGCGGCGGCTTGCCGTCCACCGTGGCCGCGGCGGCCAGCAGCCCCTGCGCGATCAGCTGCCCTCCGAAGACACGCCCGAAACGGCTGGGTTCATTGACCATTTCGAAGGTGTCAGCACTCGTGGGCTTGAGCGCGAATGCCTCGAGCACGCCGTCCAGCGCGGCGAGCGTCGCCTGCCTCAGCGTCGCGTCACTCTCGCTTGTCACCCAGCGACCTACCAGATCCGCCGCAGCTGTGCCCCCTCGCGGCGGGCGCGCAGCAATTCCCGGCGCTGCTCGGGCGTGATGACCGGGGTGTCGGCGGGCAGATGGTCACGCACCTCGGCGACGGGAACCTTCTTGATGGTCGGATCGGGATAGCTGCTCGCCCGGTTCCAGCGCATCTGGATGACGCCCCACGGGTAGTCGGCCTTGTCCAGCCAGTTCGGCACCCCCGGATCGCGCTGGGAGATGACCGCCCGGAACTTGCCGTCGCTGTCGATATGGGCCTGCGCGTCGTTCAGGCTGGATTGCCGGTTGACCCAGTCGATGGTGCAGAACCGGTCGTCAGCGACGAGCGCCTGCCAGTAGCGGACGCGTTCGGGCAGTTCCGTCTCGATGATGAGCGCCTCGCTCTCGTCGAGCTCGTGGATGCCGTCGTAGTAAGCCTGCGTGGGCAGGCCGCCCATGTCGTCGATCTTGGACGAGCGCATGAAGGTGTTCACGCCGTGGTGCTCGCGGTAGTAGCGCACCAGCTGCATGTCGAACTTGATCATCCCTTCGATCCATACCGACAGGTCGGAGAAGCGGCGGGCGATCTCCTCTGGCGTCATGTCGGCACCCGGATCGTCGAGCCGCTCGATCGCCACCCTGGCATCGACTTCTCCCGTCCAGTCGCACGAGCACCGGCGCATGAGCAGCCGCTTGGCCGCCGGCTCCAGCCGCCACCAGTCGCCGGAATGCCCTGCGGGACGTTCGGCACTGAGCACGACGCTGAAGTAGCCGCGGTCGTCCATGGCGAGGTCGTCGAGGTCGTGCGTGACGTTCAGATTCGTACCGCCGCCCATGTCGTCCGGGTTCAGCATGTCGAAGGCCTGCTGCGTGATGTCGACGAAGCGAGACGTGCCGCGGAACCCGGAGATCCGGTAGGTGCCGGACGAGTCGATTTCTGCGGTGGAATAGACATAGTCCGGGTCGGGGCCACCCTGGTTGAACGCGTAGTTCCACAGCGGCATGAACACCGGCCGGTTCTTGTCGGGGTACACCCGGCACAGGTAGCCGCAGGCGAGGATCGACAGCGCCAGCTTGTTCATGTCCTGGACCTCGGCCGCGCTTGCGCCATCGGGTCGCCAGGCCGCAAGCAGGCTGTCACCGACGCCTTCGAGCGCCCTCATCTGGTCGGCCCAGCTCGGCAGTGCCGGGGCTTCAGTCATGGATGTCCCTCTCCTTACGGTGCTTTGGGCCGGCGGTCAGCGTTCGATCGCCACGTCGTAGCGGCGGATGTATTCGGCGTAGTCGTCGCGCAGCTGCGCGGCGCTGAGCCCGAACTGCTCGGCGGAGTAGACGTGATTGCCGTGTCTGCCGGAACGGTTGACGCGGGTCCACTCCTGCATGGTCTGCTCGACCTCGGGCTTGAGCTCCAGGTCCAGGAAGGCGTAGATCCGGCGCAGTACGCCCATGGGATCGGCGATGAACTCAGGATGGTGCACGTCGAGGAACCGGTCTTCACCGATGCGCTGCCGGGCTGCCATCCCGTTCTGCACGCCCACCAGGAGATGTGCTGAGACCTCACGGCCCAGCCGGTGCATGTCACGCTCGACCCGCGGCGGCGGGAAGACCGCGGACACCAGGCTGGACCACGACGGGATCGACTTAGCGGGATCGCGATGGGTCATGATGAACCGGGTGCCGGGATAGGCAGCGGCGACCGCTTCGAGATGAAAGTTGTGATGCGGCGCCTTGAACAGCCACAGGTTCGGGGGGCGCTGCGACTGCAGGAGTTTCAGCACCCGCCGGTGGTACTCGTAGCCCCGGATCATGTCGTCCCGCCGCCACCACCCGTGGTAGCCGTAGACGGGGAGGGTGAAGTGCTGGCCTTTGAAGGCCATCCCGAGCACCTCGGTGTCTTCCATGGTCGCGTTCACGTCGTAGAGATGCATGGTCTTCAGCTCGGCCGGGAGTTCCTCGTCCTCCTTGATGGCCTGTAGCCGGCGCGGATCCTGCAGCTCGTCCTCGAGGCGCGGCGGCGGGCAGGGCTTGGCCTGCTCCCAACCCCGCAGCGAGCGGAACTGCGGGTCCAGCGACATCACGTTGGCGAGCGCGGTTGTGCCGGTGCGTGGCAAGCCGTTGATGTCGACCGGCCCGGGCACGGCAAGGTCGTCGATCTCGGGGTGCTCGGCGTACCAGGCCTCGACCTCAAGACGGTTGGTCAGCCGCCGGCGCAGGTCACCGAGCACCTTCGCGTTGCCCTCGGGCGAGAAATCGCAGTCGGTGTTGAGGCTTTCCAGCAGAACTGTGAGTCCCTCACGGAAATCCTGCGGCCCGAAGTCCGACAGCCCTGCGGCCTCCGATACCTCGGCAAGCAGCGCGTCCGCGTCGGGAAATGCCGCCATCTCACGCTCCCCCGGCGCCGGCGACCAGACGGTCGGGATAGAAGTGCTCGGCCATGCGCCGGAAACCCTCGCGCCAGCCGACGCGGCACGGCCCGGTGATGGCGGTGCGCTTGGTGACATCGCCGACCGACCCGAGCGACGCTCCGGGGATCGGCTGCACCTCGACCTTGGCCGAAACGCCGAGCAACTCCCCGAAATATGCCGACCACTGCTGGACGCTCACCACCTCGTCGCCGCACCAGTTCACGATCGTCGCCGGCACCGTCGCCGCGTCGATGAGCGCTTCGAGCTGATCGCAGATGTCGTCTTCATGAATCGGCGCGTACGGCAGCGGATCCCAGCGCGCCACTACGGGCCGGCCCGCGGCCACCGCGTCGAGATTCCAGGCCGGCAGGCCGCCGGTGTTGCCGTACGCCGCGCCCATGCGGGCGATCGTGACGGGCAGGTTGAACGAGCGTGCGCAGTACCGCGCCACGGCCTCTCCGGCGATCTTCGATACCGAGTACGGCAGCTGCCCGGGCAGCATCACGTCACCGAGCGGATCGTCCTCGGCAAATGCGTGCCACGGGTCGGGATGCGGCTTGTAGACGCTCAGGGTCGACATCACCAGAGCCGCCTTCGCCCGCCGGCAGTGCTCGAGGATGAAGCCGGTGCCTTCGGCGTTCACTCGCAACGCCCGGTCGTAGTCGTCGGCGCTGAAGTCAGCCGCGATGTGCAGCAGGTACGTGAAGTCGGTCGGCACGTCGCCGAAGTCGCCGTCGGCCAGCTCCACGGTGCGCGTGGTCACCCCGAGCGCCTCGACCTGCTCACGGGTGGCCGGGTCGCTGAAGCGGGCGATGCCCCAGACGTCGTTGTCGGCTGCGAGGGACTGCGCGATGCCGAGTGCGATGCGCCCTGCCGGCCCGGTGATCAGGACCTTCTCACCGCGCAGCATCGTCTCGGTCCCTCCCTCGCGTCGCGTGCATCGCTCACCTACATCGAGCGGACTGCTCTGGAAACCCAGCGGCAAGGAAGCATCCCACGAGCGGGGTAAGGGCGTTAATCAGAGGGGTCGCCGGCGGTGAAACCCTCCAGCCTCGAAGCGGCCGCATCCGTCGCCGCCCACTCCGGATCCCCGTCGGTTCCCATGCTGTCGCGCACGTGGCCGGGGAAAAGCGCGAAGTAGGCCTCGTCGGCCCGCTTGGCGCGCTCCAGCAACGGCTGGAAATCCGGATGCGAGTGTCCGAGGGGAAGGGATTCGCGCAGCCGATGGTGAGCGGTGAGCAGTTCCGTGCGGGCTGCCTGCAACTGCGGGTTCAGGTACCAATCGTCAACCGCCATAGTCGGGCACGTTAGACCCCGGGGACCCTCAGGGCCACCCCGTCTGGGTACGGTTCGCCCATGCCCCAGTCCGGCCGTTTGCAAGACAAAGTCGCCATCATCACGGGAGCCGCGCGCGGTCAGGGCGAGGCTCACGCGCGCCGTTTCGTCGCCGAAGGCGCGAGCGTGCTGCTCGCCGATGTGCTTGACGAGGCCGGCGCGGCAGTGAGCGAGGAGCTGGGCGAGCGGGCGGCCTACCGGCATCTCGACGTGAGCGCGCAGGCCGACTGGTCGGCAGCCGTAGCGGAGGCGACGCAGCGCTTCGGTGGCATCGACATCCTGGTCAACAACGCCGCCATCCATCACGTAAGGCCACTCGAGCTCGAGACCGAGGCCGAATTCGAGCGCATCGTCCGGGTCAACCTGGTCGGCGCATTCCTCGGCATGCAAGCCGTCCTGCCGGCGATGCGGGCGCGCGGCCGTGGCGCAATCGTCAACATCTCATCCACCGCCGGGATCAAGGGCTACTTCGGGCACGGCGCGTACGGAGCTTCCAAGTGGGGCCTGCGCGGGCTGAGCAAGGTCGCCGCCATCGAGTTCGGCCCGGACCACATCCGCGTCAACTCGGTGCATCCGGGGCCGATCCGCACCGACATGATGCCGCAGGACGAGGCGAGTCTCGAGCGCTTCCGTAGCCACCCGCTGGGGCGCCACGGCGAGCCGGAAGAGGTTTCCGAGCTGGTGATCTTCCTGGCCTCGGACGCCTCCTCGTTCATCACCGGGCAGGAGCACGTCATCGACGGCGGCTCGACCGCCTGAATCAGGCCGCCCGGGATCAGATCCGGTCTGCTCCAAGATAGGTCGCGCCGAAATCGTCGACGAACGCGAGTGTCTCGGCCTCGGTGGAGAAGTCCCACGCGAACGAGATCCAGGTGGCGCCGATCTCGGCGATACGGCCAAGGGCATCGCGGTGGCGCTCGACGTCGACACCCGGCTTCAGGATCGAGTCGTCGGTGTAGAGCACCATCACGTCGATATCGCCGGCGCGATCCCCCGCCATTTCCTTGAGCTCGCGCACGGCCGCCGCGATGTCGCCGAGCCCCGCGAAATGGGCCGTGCGCGTGGTCGTCGCCATCTCCGGCGGCCCGCTCATCGGCATCCAGCCCTGAGCCCGCTCGGCGACCCGCCGCCGCGTGATCTTCGCGTTGCCTCCGATCCAGATGGGAATGGTGCCTGCTCTGGGAGACGGCCGGGCGATGATGTCCCGAGCGTCGAAATGCTTGCCGCTGAAGCTGAAACGCTCGCCGCTCCAGTGCATCGGCATGACCTCGAGCGCCTCGTCGATCATCTCGTTGCGCTCGTTGAAGTCGACGCCGAGGGCGAAGAACTCCGTCTTCAGGTAACCGGTTCCGAGGCCCAGGATGAAGCGCCCACCCGAGATCAGGTCGACGCTCGCGGCCGACTTCGCCAGCAGCAGCGGATTGCGGTAGGGCGCGACCGAGAGGTAGGTCAGCAGCTTGATGCGCTCGGTCACCGCAGCGGCCGCAGCGAGGGCGACGAACGGGTCGAGGGTCTGATGCCCTCCCCCCTCCGCGAGCCAGCGGTAGCCGGGCGCGGGGTGCTCGGTGAACGCCACGCCGTCCCATCCCGCCGCTTCCACCGCACGGGCCACCGTGAGGACGTCGCCGGCCTTCAACAGGTCGCGCTCGATGCCGATCGGCTCGGGATGCTGGATCAGATACTTCACCCGATCAGCTTCACACAGCCTCCTGATCGCTCAGGTGACCGCCTCCGTCTCCACCGGGTGGGCGGCCGGAAGCGAGACGATGACGGTCAGGCCGCCGCCGGGGGTGTCGTCCATCGTGAGTGACCCGCCCATCGCTTCGGTGAAACCACGGGCGATGGCCAGCCCCAGGCCCACTCCGGCGCTTCCCGTGGTGGACAGGTCGTCACGGCGCTGAAAGGGCGCGAACGCCTGCTCCCGCTCGGCTTCCGGGATACCGGGGCCTCGGTCGATGACGCGCAGTTCGATCACCGATCCGTGCGTACTGCCGGAAAGCAGCACCGGCTTGCCGGTCGGGCTGTAGCGCAAGGCGTTCTGGACGACGTTCGCGATGACGCGCTCGAGAAGCCCCGGATCCGCTATGACTTCCGGCAGATCGGTGGGAACGTTGACGTCGACGGCTCCCCCGGGTGCACCGAGCTGACCGACAGCGAGATTGACCACGTCCTCCAGGCCGAGCGCGCGCGGGAACACTGACAGCACATCCGCCTGCAATCGCGAGAGATCGAGCAGGTTCGTGACCAGTTCGGTCAGCCGATCGAGCGCGATGTCAGCGCTTTCCAGCAGCTGGCGCCGATCCGTCTCCCTCCAGAGCACGTCCTCCGACCGCAGGCTCGTGACGGTCGCCTTGGCGATGGCCAGGGGGCTGCGCAAGTCATGGCTGACCGCATTCAGCAAAGCGGTGCGCATCCGGTCGGCCTCGCGAGCCGGGATCGCCTCGGCAGCTGCCTCGCGCAGTTCCCGTTGCTGGTAGGCGACGGCGACCTCAGCGGCAAAGGCGGCAAGCACCCGCCGGTCTTCAGCCGGCAGCGGGCGACCACGCAGCACCAGCGCCAGATTCTCATCGACGGGAACCTCGATGTCGCCTTCATCCGGCTGCAGACAGGGCCGGTCGCCGACGCTCGCCAGGCTGGTCCAGGTACCACGCAGCGAGCCGGAGCGTTCCGCGTGCCTGGCTGCTGCACCCTCGCTCGCCGGTGCCTCGCTGGTGCGCTGCAGCAGGCTGACCGCACTCATGGCGAATGTTTCCAGGATGCGTTCCAGCAGTGCCGGCAACGCCTCCTCACCGCGGAGAAGGCTGCCCGCAAGTGTGAAGAGCGTCTCCGCTTCGGCACTCGCCCGCGCGGCCTCTGCACTGTGTCGGGCGGCGATGTCGACGACAATGCTGACCAGGACTGCGACCACGAGATAGGCGATGACGGCAACCACGTTGTCGACGGTGTAGATGGTCCAGCTGTGAATGGGCGGCGTGAAATACCAGTTCAGCAACAGGGCGCTGGCGACAGCGGCGGCGACCGCGGGGAAGATGCCGCCGATCATTGCGACGGCGAGGACGGCCATCAGGTAGATGAGAGCGTTGCTGGCGAGGATGGTGTGCGAGCGAAGCGCCGCCATTGCGAGCGTGATCACCACAAGCGCCACTGCCCCGGCAAGGGCGCCCAGCCAGCGCCGCCGGGGCGAGAGGCCGCCGCCGAGCTTGGGCAGCCCGATTCCCTTGCCGACATAGTCGTGGCTGACCATGTGCACGTCGATCGTGCCGGACAGCCGAGTGACCGTCGCGCCGACGCCTGCACCCGTCAGCGCGGCCCGAAGCGGAGATCGCCGGCTTGCACCCAGCACGATCTGCGTGGCGTTGTGGGCACGCGCAAAATCCAGCAACGCCCGGGGAATGTCGTCGCCGATGACCGAATGGAAGCTCGCTCCGAGTGACTCGGCGAGCACCCGCTGGGCGGCGAGCGACGCGACGCTCGCCCCGCTCAACCCGTCGCTACGGGCCACATGCACCGCAAGCAGTTCGCCACCGGCAGCTCGGGCGGCAATCCGCGCTCCGCGGCGCAGCAGCGTCTCCCCTTCCGGTCCGCCGGTGAGCGCCACGACCACCCGCTCGCGGGTCTCCCAGGTTCCCCTGATGCCGTGGGCCTCGCGATACCGCTGCAGTCCCTCGTCGACCGAATCGGCCAGCCAGAGCAGAGCCAGTTCGCGAAGTGCCGTCAGGTTGCCCGTGCGGAAGTAGTTGCCCAGCGCGGCGTCGATCTTCTCCGGGGCGTAGATGTTGCCGTGGGCCATCCGGCGGCGCAGCGCCTCCGGCGTCATGTCCACGAGCTCGACCTGCTCGGCCGACCGCACGACCGAGTCCGGAACCGTCTCGCGCTGCGGGATGCCGGTGATCGCCTCGACGACGTCGTTCACCGATTCCAGATGCTGGATGTTGACCGTGCTGATGACGTCGATGCCGGCCTCGAGCAGCAGTTCCACGTCCTGCCAGCGCTTTTCGCGGGGTGAGCCCGGCACATTGGTATGGGCGAGCTCATCGACGAGCGCCACCTGCGGATGCCGGGTGATGACGGCATCGACATCCATCTCGGTGAAGGTCGATCCCCGGTACGTCATCTCCTTACGAGCGATGATTTCCAGTCCCTGCAGCTTTTCCGCAGTCCGCGGCCTGCCATGGGTCTCGGCGAACCCGACGACGACATCTGTGCCGCGCCCGGCACGGCGATGCCCCTCGTCGAGCATCGCCAGGGTCTTGCCGACACCGGGCGCCGCTCCGAGATAGACCCGCAACCGACCGCGTCCCACGGCTTATTTTCCCTTGTAGGGATAGCGGCGATCGAGGGCGATGTTCACCTCGAGGACGTTGACCCTGGGCTGGCCGAGGAAGCCAAGATCGCGTCCCTTCTTGTACTCGTTGATGACGGCAAGCACCTGAGCGGTGGTGATGCCACGAGCCTTGGCGAGGCGCGGCGCCTGCAGGGCGGCGTACGCCGGGCTGATCTCCGGGTCCAGACCCGACGCCGAGGCCGTAACGGCGTCACCCGGCACCGCCGGGTGAGCTGGCGCGGAGCCACGGATCGGCACGAGCTGACCCCTGGAGTAATCGGCACCGAAGGTTGCACACTCGACCTTCACGCCCTGGTACGTGGCGATGAAGGGCTTGGCAGGGCAAGCCTCGTTGACGCTGACGGCCCGAGTCACCGTGCCCCTGTAGCCGGGCCCCGTGTAGAACACCGCGAGTACTGCACCGACCCCGCTCGGCGTGCAGAACGGCCGGGAACCGTCGACATGCTCGAGCTTGCCGACAGCCAGGCTGCGGCTGCAGACCTGCGTCAGCAGCGACTGCGTGCCGGTGTCGTCCTTGACCGACGGGTCGGGCAGGGTGTCGACGATGGACTCCGGGCCGAGGTTGGACGCGCTCGTCGCGGTCGGGTCGTAGCCGACACCGGCCGCCGACGGGCGCGGCTGCAGGTACTGCACCAGCGGGTTGCCGCCGGCGTCGGTGAAGGACTGACCGATCAGCTTCGAGCCAACGACCTTGCCGTTGACCTTGATGAGCGACCCGTCCGCCCGGGACTTGAGCCCCGGTATCTGGGCGACGGCCGTCACGGCGAGTGGGTAGAGCACCCCGAGGATGACTGTGAAGATGAGCAGGATGCGCAGCGCTGCCACGTGCTGCCGGAGCGAGGCGATGAAGCGCGCCATGGTTATCGAATCCCTGGGATGTATTGGATGATCAGATCGATGATCTTGATCCCGACGAAGGGGGCGATCAGCCCGCCGAACCCGTAGATGTAGATGTTCCGGCGCAGCATCTGCGCGGCGCTGCTCGGCGTGTAGCGCACACCGCGCAACGCCAGCGGGATGAGCCCGATGATGATCAGCGCGTTGAAGATGACTGCCGAGAGGATCGCCGACTGCGGCGAGTGCAGCCGCATGATGTTCAGCTTGTCCAGACCGCTGTAAACACTCGCGAATATGGCCGGGATGATCGCGAAGTACTTCGCGACATCGTTGGCGATGGAGAACGTCGTCAGCGACCCCCGGGTGATGAGCAGTTGCTTGCCGATCTCGACGATCTCGATGAGCTTCGTCGGGTTGGAATCGAGGTCGACCATGTTTCCGGCCTCTTTGGCGGCAGAGGTGCCGGAGTTCATGGCGACCCCGACATCCGCTTGCGCCAGCGCCGGCGCGTCGTTGGTGCCGTCGCCGGTCATCGCGACGAGCTTGCCGCCCTCCTGCTCCTTGCGGATCAGGGCCATCTTGTCTTCGGGCTTGGCTTCGGCCAGGAAGTCGTCCACGCCGGCTTCCTCAGCAATCGCGCGTGCTGTGCGCGGGTTGTCCCCGGTGATCATCACCGTGCGGATTCCCATGGCACGCAGCTCGTCGAACCGTTCGCGCATGCCTTGCTTGACGACGTCCTTGAGGTGGATGACGCCGAGGACACGGGTGATTCCCTGGCTGGCTTCAGCGACGACCAGGGGCGTGCCCCCGGCGGCCGAGATGCCGTCGACGATCTCGCCGGTCTCGGCCGGCACCTCGCCGCCCTGCTCGCGGACCCAGTTCGTGACCGACCCCGCGGCGCCCTTGCGGATCTGCCGGGCCACTGGGTAATCAGCGCCGTTGGCCGAGAGGTCGACCCCGCTCATCCGGGTGGCCGCGCTGAACGGTACGAAGGTGGCGTGGCTGAGTTCGCCCGGGTGGCGTTCACGTAACCCGTAGATCTCCTTGGCCAGCACGACGATGCTGCGGCCTTCTGGAGTCTCGTCCGACAATGACGACAGCTGCGCCGCATCCGCGAGATCGGCCTTGCTGATCGTGCCGACCGCGATGAATTCGCTCGCCTGCCGGTTGCCGAGCGTGATCGTGCCGGTCTTGTCGAGCAGCAGCGTGTCGACGTCACCGGCCGCTTCGACGGCGCGGCCCGACATGGCGAGCACGTTGCGCTGCACCAGCCGGTCCATGCCGGCGATGCCGATCGCCGAGAGCAGCGCGCCGATCGTCGTCGGAATGAGGCAGACGAGCAATGAGATGAGCACGATGCCGGTGACGCCGTTGGCACCGAGCGCCGAGGTGTTCGGCAGGCCCGGCTGGTTCACCTTCGCGAAGATGGCCAGCGGCTGCAGGGTCGTGACAGCGAGCAGGAAGATGATCGTCAGCGAGGCGAGCAGGATGTTGAGCGCGATCTCGTTGGGGGTCTTCTGCCGGCTCGCGCCCTCGACGAGGGCGATCATCCGGTCGATGAAGCTCTCCCCCGGCTTCTGCGTGATCCTGATGACGATGCGGTCGGAGAGCACCTTCGTCCCACCGGTGACGCTGGATCGGTCACCGCCGGATTCCCGAATGACCGGAGCGGATTCGCCGGTGATGGCGGACTCGTCGACGGAGGCGACCCCCTCGATGACGTCACCATCACCCGGGATGAAATCGCCCGCTTCGCAGACGACGACATCACCCTGGGCGAGTTGCGGCGCCGGGACCGCCTCCTCGCGCACCTGGGCCGCGGGCAGGCCGGAGTCCCAGTTGATGATGCGCCGGGCGACCGTGTCGGTCTTGGCCCGCCGGAGCGCCTCCGCCTGGGCTTTTCCGCGGCCCTCGGCGACGGCCTCCGCCAGGTTCGCGAAGACGACGGTCAGCCACAGCCAGACCGTGATCAGAACGGCGAAGCTGGTGTGGTCGCGAATGGCCAGCACCGTCGTGAAGACCGATCCGATCTCCACGATGAGCATCACCGGGTTACGCCAGAGCGTGACCGGGTTGAGCTTCTTGAACGCGTCCGGGAGGGAGCGCAGCAGCTGCTTGGGGTCGAGCAGACCGCCCTGGACCCGCTTGCGAGCGGACGGCTCGGTAATGGAGACCATCAGTGAAGCCCTTCCGCGAGCGGTCCAAGTGCCAGGGCGGGGAAGTAGGTGAGCGCGACCACGATGACGGTCACTCCAGTCAGCAATCCGATGAACTGAACTCGATGGGTGGGAAGAGTGCCGGCGGACATCGGTACCGACCGCTGTTGAGCGAGCGAACCCGCCAGCCCCAGGACGAAGATCATCGGCAGCAGTCTGCCGAGCAGCATGGCGATACCGAGCGCTGTGTTGTACCAGGTCGTGTTCACGCTGATCCCGGCAAAGGCTGAGCCATTGTTGTTCGACGCCGAGGTGAATGCGTAGAGCACTTCGGAGAACCCGTGGGCGCCGCTGTTGAGCATCGCGGCCCGCTCCCCGGGGAACGCCATGGCAAGAGCCGTACCGCACAACACCAGCGTCGGCGTGGTCAGCAGGTAAAGCGAAGCGAACTTCACTTCACGTCCGGCGATCTTCTTGCCGAGGTACTCGGGCGTTCGCCCGACCATGAGCCCGGCGATGAAGACGCTGAGCACCGCCAAGATCAGCATTCCGTACAGGCCCGAGCCGGTACCACCGGGAGCGACCTCGCCGTACATCATGTCGAGCAGCAGTCCGGCGCCGCCGAGGCTGGTATACGAGTCATGGAAGCTGTCAACGGATCCTGTCGAGGTCGCCGTCGTCGCCGTAGCGAAGATCGACGAGTCCGCCACTCCGAACCGGGCCTCGGTGCCTTCGGTCGATGCACCGACGGCGGTAGGCACCGTTCCGTGATGCGCTGACTGCGAGCCGAAGATGATGGCAGTGCTGGCCAGGAAGATGATCGCCATCACCCCGACGATCGCCAGGCCCTGACGCGTGTCCTTGACCATGCGCCCGAAGGTGCGGGGCAGCGAGAAGCTGATCACGAGCAGCAGGTAGATCTCGAGCCAGTTGGTCCAGACGGTGGGGTTCTCGAAGGGGTGCGCCGAGTTGACGTTGTAGAAGCCGCCGCCATTCGTGCCGACTTCCTTGATGGCCTCTTGACTGGCGACAGCGCCACCGGTCAGCGTCTGAGACGCCCCGGACACGCCGGTCACCGTGCGATAGTGCGCCCACGTCTCGATGGCTCCGCCGCCGATCAGGATGATGGCGACCACGAAGCAGATCGGCAGCAGGATGCGGATGCAGGTGCGGGTGAGGTCGACCCAGAAGTTGCCCAGCCGATCGGTGCGGTTGCGCGTGAAGCCTCGCACCAAGGCAATCGCTACGGAGATGCCGACTGCGGCAGAGACGAAGTTCTGCACGGCGAGGCCGGCCGCCTGGGAGACGTACCCCAGGGCGCTCTCGCCCGAGTAGGACTGCCAGTTGGTGTTCGTGACGAAGCTCGCAGCGGTGTTGAACGACTGGCTGGCTGACATCTGTGGGACGGCATACGGGTGCCCGAACAGGTGCAGATGCTGGACGCGCAGGAACGCGTACAGGAGCAGCACTGAAACCGCCGAAAACGCGAGCACGCTGCGCAGGTAGACGCCCCACGTCTGCTCGGCGCTCGCGTCGATGCGAGCCAGCCGGTAGACGAACCGCTCCGGGGCCAGGTGCTTCTCACTCTCGAACACCCGCGCCATGTAGTCGCCGAGCGGGCGGTAGGTGAGCGCGAGCGCGATTGCCAGCGTGACGAAGAAGACGATCCCGGCGGTGGTCGTACTCATCAGAACTTCTCCGGGAAGATCAGCGCGATGATCAGGAAAATGCTCAGGCCGATCGCGAGGATCAGACCTACGAGGTTTTCGGCAGTCACAGCTTTTCCGCCCCCCGGGCGATCACTGCCAGCAGCGCGAACACGCCGAGCGTCAGCAGCACCATCCAGAAGTCCATGGCTTCTCCCTCCAGACCGCCGTCAGGCGGCGCATGGGAAGGAAACACCTGCAAAGCGGCCGTGAACGCGTCCCAGACGGGATCCTCACGAGCCGATACGCGACCCTCACGGGATCCTCACGGATTCCTAACGGCCGGGTCCGGGAGCTGACTGCGCAGCCAAGCCAAAGTGGTTAGGGGCCCGCGGGCAAGCGGCCGCGTGAGGGTTGCGTATGGATCACGTCGACCCGGATGACACACTCATCACTGCACCGGAGGGAGCGCCCAGATGCGGCTAGCTCAACTTCGCGACCGGCTGGCAGTCATCGCTGCCATCCTCGCACCGCTGATCATCACAGTCATCCTTGTCCCGTTCCGCACTTCTGTGGCGAATACGGACGCCGCGCTCATCCTGGTGGCGGTGATCGTCGCCATCGCGGCGAACGGAGACCGGAGAGCCGGCTACCTCGCCGCGGTCTGGTCGGCGCTTACCTTCGACTTCTTCCTGACTCGTCCGTACGAGCGCTTCACCATCACACGCGGGTCGGACATCCAGACCGCCGTGCTGCTTGTCGTGATCGGCGGCGCCGTTACCGAGCTGGCTGTCTGGGGACGCCGTCAACGAGCGGACGCTGACCGCCGTGCGAGCTATCTCGCGGGGGTTCACGCGGCTGCGGAAGCGGCACTCGCCGGACAGCCGCGCGCTGTCGTGATCGAGCGCGTTACGCAGCAGCTGCAGGGGCTCCTTGGCCTGAAGTCGTGCAGGTACCAATCAGGCATCGCCGGCCTGGGACACCCGGCGCGCCTACAGCACGACGGCAGAGTCACGGTGGCGCGCCACACCTGGCCCGTGTCAGCGGAAGGTTTCCCACCCGACCGGCCGGTTGAGCTGCTGCTGGAGAGCCATGGGGTGCTCCAGGGCCGATTTCTCATGCTCCCCAGGCCCGACTCGCGCCCAAGCCTGGAAAGCCGTCAGGTGGCGGCCGCCCTGGCCGACCAGGTCAGCGCGACCCTGAGCGTTGCGCAAGCCAGCTGACGGCTAGCAGCCGAGGTCCGCGACGGGGCTTTCGAGCGGGTTGACGTTCACCGCGCGCAGCCCGCCGGCCAGCGCGTCGTACGGGAGGCCGGCAAGGAAGCCGTCGATCAGCCGCTCGAAGTTGGAGATGCCGCCCTCGGCGCCGGCGGACAGCCGCAGGTACTCGAATCCCTTTGCGTGCAGGCCCTTTTGCTGCTTGGGCAGGTTGGAGAAGTCCTGCGCCGGGATCGGCGGCCAGCGGGGATCGTCGTGCTCCCATACCTCGGGAACCGGTGGCGTGGCCGGCTCGCTGCCCTCTGGGTAGCGGGTCAGCGACCAGATCTCCATGAGCGTCTCTTCCGGTCCGAGCGGCCGGAAGCGGTAGGACGAGGCGCTGCTGTACATGGGCAGCACGAAGAAGTGCGGGAAGCAGTAGTACATCGAGTCGCCGATGCCTTGCTCGGCAAGGGCATTCAGGTCAGGGATGACTGAGCCTTCGCCGCGGTGCCACCGCACTACCGCGTCGTTCAAGCTCCGCTGCCAGGCCGCCGCCGCTTCCGCCGGCTCATCCGGAAGCGCGACACCGGCGCGCAATTCCTCGGCAAGACGGACGTCCTTGAGGTGGACCATGCCGGCCATGCCGTCACTCATGGTGTGCAGGTACTGCAACTCGCCGTCGAGCCACGCCTGCTGATCGAACGGCTTGCCCGGCCGCGGGAACATCCGGCCCGGGATGCGCAGCTGCGGATGCGACTGCAGCACGTGGTACTGCTCCTGGAACGCCTCCTCGGCGATCTTCCAGTTCACCGGCAGCCGGCACGCGTACCACCACTCGGCACGCATCGACTCCAAGTGCCAGGCGTCCATGACGGTCGCGAACGGCTCGATGCAGTCGCGCAACGGCGGGGCAGCGTCATCGAGGTTCACCCACGCGCAGCCGCCCCATGTCTCACAGCGCACCGGGACCAGGTCGAGGTCGCCCGGGTCGAGGTTGTGCTCGCTGAAGGTGCGGCGTTGCGTCACAGCGGTGTTCTTGCCGTCGGGCCCGTAACACCAGCCGTGGAAAGGGCAGACAAAGCCGGAAGGGCACGACCCGCGTCCCTCCGCGACCTTGACGCCGCGGTGGCGGCACGCGTTCTGGAACGCCCGCGCTCCCCCGTCCTCGGTACGCACGATGACGATCGGCTGGTCGAGGATCTCGTACTCGGTGAAGTCGTGCGGCCGCGGGATCTCCTCCAGCCGGCATCCCATCTGCCAGGTACGCGACCAGAGCTGCTCGGACTCCAGCCGGTAGAACTCCGGGTCGAAGTAGCGCTCCTTGGGAGCGCGGTCGGGATGCTGCATCGCGAACGGAGGCTTTCCGTGTCCCACCCGGGCACCGTATACCAACCGGTCGGTACAATCGGCGCTCCCCGCTGATCCTCGTCGAAGGCGACTATGGCCGCGTCTGCGAATGGCTCCGACTTGATCGATGTCCTTGTGGTGGGCGCCGGCATCACGGGCATCTACCAGCTCTACCGGGCCTGCGAGGCGGGCTTCGACGCCCAGCTCCTGGAGGCGGGCAGCGGACCCGGGGGCACCTGGTTCTGGAACCGTTACCCGGGCGCGCGGTTCGACTCGGAGAGCTACACCTACGGCTACCTGTTCTCCCGGGAGCTGTGGGACGACTGGCGATGGGAGGAGCATTTCGCCGAGCAGCCGGAGATCGAGCGCTACCTGAACCACGTCGTCGACCGCTTCGACCTGCGCCGCCATATGCACTTCGGGCAGCGCGTCGCCTCCGCGGTGTACGACGAGCCGTCGGCGACGTGGACCGTGACGAGCGCCGGCGGCCGGCAGTGGCGTACCCGCTTCCTGGTCGGCGCGACGGGCGTGCTGTCGGTCCCGTTCTTCCCGGACGTCCCGGGCCGCGAGGCGTTCCGCGGCGAGCAGCACCACACCGGGCTATGGCCGGCCGGGCGCGTGCACTTCGAAGGCAAGCGGGTGGCCATCATCGGCACCGGGTCGAGCGGTGTTCAGCTGATCCCCGTCGTGGCCGAGCAGGCCGCCGCGCTCACCGTCTACCAGCGCACCGCCAATTGGTGCACCCCGCTGAACAACGCGCCCATCAGCGTAGACGAGCAGGCGTGGCTGCGGGCCGAGTTCGAGTCGATCCGCCACACGCTCAACACCTCGCCGGCGGGCTTCCTGCACCAGCCGCACGACCGGGCCACGTTCGACGACTCCCCCGAGGCCCGGCGCGCGTTCTACGAAACGATGTGGAGCAGCCGCGGCTTCACCAAGCTCAGCAGCAATTACACCGATCTGCTGTTCGACGAGGCCGCGAACGCGCAGTGGTGCGAGTTCCTCGCCGAGAAGATCCGGGGCATCGTCCGCGATCCCGACATTGCCGAAGGTTTGATCCCGAAAGATCACCGCTACGGCGAGCACCGCCCACCGTTCGTGACCCGCTACTTCGAGACCTACAACCTGCCGAACGTCTCGCTGGTCGACGTCAGCGCAACCCCGATGCTCCGGGTGACCGAAACGGGCATCGAGACGGCGGGCGGTCTGCGCGAATTCGACATCATCGTGTGGGCGACCGGCTTCGACTTCGGCACCGGCGCCCTGCTGCGCATGGGAATCCGGGGCCGCGACGGCCTCGCGCTCGAAGACCACTGGGCCGACGGGCCGAAGACCTTCCTCGGGCTGCAGACCTCCGGCTTTCCGAATCTGTTCTTCCCCGGCGGCCCGCACGCCGCCGCCGGAAACAACCCGCGCTACAACGGCGACCAGGTCGATTTCCTGTCCGACATGCTGAGCTACGCGAGGGAGCACGGCTGCGACACGATCGAGGTCGACCCCGCCGCAGAGGCGGACTGGACCGCGATGATCGACCGCGGCGCGCGGCGCAAACCGTCCTTCGGCGCCAGCAGCTACTACTTCGGCGCCAACGTCCCGGGCAAGCCCCGCAAGTACCTGCTGAACTCGGCCGGGCGCCCCAAGCTGCTGCAGATGATGGCCGAGGTCATCGCCGACGACTACAAGGTCTTCAGACTGTCGCAATCGGTGTCGTAGGCGAGCCGACGATGCCCGGCAGCCGCAGCGGCGGCGCGGTCAGCAGGAACCGGCTGCGGCCGTGCTCGCGTAGCCACGCGGCAAGCTCATGCAGGTACCACATCTCGCCCAGCGGCACGCCGAGCTTGAACAGGCACAGGTGGTGGATCGGCAGGAAAGAGTGCCGGCTCGGGTCGCGATCCTTACCGAGCAATCCTTCGACGGCGTAATTGTCGGCGACGAGCGCCGAGATCTGCGATTCGGCAATCCATTCGAGCAGCGCCTCGTCACGGGCATCCAGGTAGCTGCAGGTGGTGAAGAGCTTGCTCGGGTCGGGCTTGCGGTTCCATTCGAGGATGCGGGTGGCGAAGCCGGTGTGCAGCAGCAACATGTCGCCGGGTTCGACGACGACATTGTCAGCAGCCATGATCTCGCGCAGCAGGTCGAGGTTCACCCGGCGCCACTCGTCGCCGATGTGGTGGCGCAGATCGACGAGTACGCCGCGGCCCTGCACGCCGTGGAACGCCATGTGCTCCAGCCCGAGATGGCGGGCGAAGCTGCGATGCCGGCCGCCATCACCCGCCGCGTCGTCCTGCGGGCCGACCAGGTCGGTTCCCGCGCGATAGCCGTTGTAGTAGACGGCTTCTTCGACACCGTCGCCGTCGGCGTCGAATTCCGCGCCCACGTGAGCGAGCGAATCCCACTGGGTGGAGTACTGCAGCGAGAGCGTGACGATGTCGTCGGCCCAGACGTCGACGTACTTCGGATCTCCCCAGTCCTGCATCTCGCTCATCCGGACGTTGTAGAAGACGCCGGGGGTGCCGCTCATGTCCTCGGTCGGCGCGATGGCCGGCGGGTAACGCCGCTGGTTGAGCGCGGTGCCACCGGGATAGTCGAGCGGCAGGCTCAGGCAGAAGCTGCGCCCGTCGGTGACCTCGCGCACCCCGGCGAGCACCTTCTCCGGCGTCAGCAGGTTGATACGGCCCAATTCGTCGTCGTCACCCCAATCTCCCCAGGTGGAGCCGGGCGGACGCTGGGTCCAGCGTTTCGGCACGGGCTTCTCCTTCGCGGCGAGCGGAGTTAGGTTGTAGGCGCTACGTTGTACCGATCGGTACGGCCGGTCCACCGAACCTAGCGCGAAGGGCGAGAAGCATGAGCCAGCGGGATCTCGTCGTCTCCGCGGAGGATCACATAGTCGTCTCCGCCGACGGACACATTCTCGAGCCAACCGACCTCTTCAAGACGCGCCTGCCCCGGCAGCTGCGTGATCGCGGGGTCTGGGAAGAGGACTTCGAGATCGAGCCGCTCGTATCGGGCGGCGCCCGCATCTTCCGGCGCCTGCACACACCCGGGTTCGACGGCTGGACGATCTCCCGCTACCGGCAGACCGGCGGCAGGATGCCCGAGGGCGACCCGGAGCAGATCCTCGAGGACATGGCGCTCGACGGGGTCGACGTGCAGGTGATGCACCCGAACCTCTCGCTTTTCGGGCTGTACTCGGACGACCATGAGCTTTCCATGGGTCACGCCCGGGTCTACAACGACTACGTCATCGAGCGCTTCGCGCCGTACTTCGCGAAGCTGGCGCCCACGGCACCCATCCCGATCACCGACATCCCCGATGCCGTGGCGGAGATCGAGCGCGTGGCCGCTGGAGGCTTCCGCGCAATCCTGCTGCCGGCGACCCCGCCGGTGCACTACTACTCGCGCGAGCTCGACCCGGTCTGGGACGCCGCGTCAGCGAACGGCCTGCAGATCTTCTTCCATACCCAGACCGGCGGGGTGAAGGTCAACGATCCGTCGTCCACCACGCTGCGGGTCGTCATGGAGAACGCGCAGCAGGTCAACCAGCCGATGACCGAGAAGGCCGCCGCGAAACGCATGATCACGCAGGCCGTCTACAGCACGATCGTGCCGCAGCAGATCATCTGCGAGCTCGTCGGCGGCGGGGTTCCGGAGCGCTATCCGGATCTGCACTTCTCGCTCATCGAGTTCAACGCCCACTGGCTCGCCTCGCTGGTCGGAGCGATGGACAAGTGCTGGGTGACCGGAATCGGGCAGGACGCGGACTGGTGGCTCGGGGTGTGGGACGACAGCCGGCCACCGACCGAGCAGCCCAACATGGCGCAGCTCTTCCGGCTCAACGAGAAGTGGCTCTACCCGCTCATGCCGAGCGAGTACGTCAAGCGCCAGTTCCACGTCTCGTTCCAGGACGACCCGGTGGCCGTCGCGTGCCGGCACATCACCGGCGTGTCGTCCATCGTCTGGGGCAACGACTATCCGCACGCCGAGGGCACGTTCCGCGGTAGCCGAGAGCTCATCGCCAAGCAGTTCGCAGGTGTCCCGGATGACGAGCGGGCCGCGATGCTCGGCGGCACCCTGGCCGGGATTCTGGGGTACTCCAACTCATCGTCGGTGACGGCCTGAGCGCGCTCACCTTCGACGGCCGCGTCGCCGTCGTCACCGGGGCAGGGCGGGGAATCGGGCGCGCGCACGCCGTGCTGCTGGCCGAGCGGGGGGCCCGCGTCGTCGTCAACGACCTCGGCGGATCGATGACGGGAGTTGGCGCTGACGAGGCGCCGGCAGAGTCCGTCGCTGCGCAGATCGTCGCGCAGGGCGGCGCCGCCATCGCCGATGGCCACGACGTCTCGACCGTGGACGGGGCTGACGCGTTGATCGGCGCGGCGCTGGAGACGTTCGGCCGTATCGACGTCGTCATCAACAACGCCGGCATCATCCGCTGGGCCGGACTCCCCGATGCCGATGCCGACAACCTGGCGCAGCACCTCGCCGTGCACGTCGGCGGATCGTTCAACACCACCCGCGCGGCCTGGCCCCACTTCGTCGAGCAGGGCTACGGCCGGGTCGTGATGACCACGTCCTCCGGCCTCTTCGGGCTGGCGACCAATCTCGGTTACGCAGCCGCGAAAGGCGGCGTGATCGGGCTGACCCGGAGCCTGGCGATCGCCGGTGAGAAGCAGGGCATCAAGGTCAATGCGCTGGCCCCGGCGGCCATGACCCGGATGGGCGGCGCACCGGCCGACGGCACCGAGCCGGATCCCCACATGGCGCCCGAGCTCGTGGCCCCCATGGCGGCCTTCCTCGCGCACGAGAGCTGCCCCGTGACCGGCGAGATCTACGCTGCGGGCGCCGGCCGGTTCGCGCGCATGTTCATCGCCTCCACGCCCGGATACGTACATGCCGGTGCGCCCCCGACGATCGAGGATGTCGCCTCGCAGTGGGACACCATCAACGCCGAAGCGGGCTACCACGTGCCCGTGAGCTTGCTGGACTGGTCGGCAAGATTTCTCGCGCACCTGCCCCGGGACTAGTGCGTCCGCAGCTCGCGCTTGAGCACCTTGCCCGAAGGATTGCGCGGCAGGGCGTCGAGAAACGCAATGTCCTTCGGCACTTTGAAGCGGGCGAGCCGCTCGCGGCAGTGCTCGATGAGAGCGTCACGGGAGACGTCTGCTCCGGCGCGCAACACGACGTACGCCACCGGCACCTCACCCCAACGCTCGTCCGGGCGGCCAACGACGGCGGCCTCGAGCACCGCCTCATGCTCGTACAGCACCCGCTCCACCTCGGAACCGGCGATGTTCTCGCCGCCCGAGACGATCATGTCCTTCAGCCGGTCGACGATGAACAGGTAGCCGTCCTCGTCGCGCACCCCGATGTCGCCGGTGTGGAACCAGCCACCGGCGAACGCTGCTGCCGTCGCATCGGGATCGCGCCAATATCCCTTGAAAACCTTGGGACCACGCATCACGATCTCGCCGCGCTCGCCCGCGGCGACCGACTTTCCATCCTGGTCCCAGATGTCGAGCTCCAGGTGCAGGCAGGGGCGACCCACGCTGCCGAGCTTGGTGATGAGGCTGTCGCGGTCGAGGAACGTGTCGCCGGAAACGGTCTCGGTGAGGCCGTAAGCATCCGCGAACCAGGCCGAGGAGAACACCCGCTGGATCCGCTTGATGAGCGGCACCGGCATCTTCTCGCCGCCGTTGATGACGAGGCGGACGGACGACAGGTCACGATCGTCGATGCCGGGCAAAGCCATGATGGCGTTGACCATTGCGGGTGCGAGCCAGACGACCGTGACCCGCGAGCGTTCCAGCTCATCGACGACGCTCGCGCCGTCGAATGCGCGATGGATGATCGTCGTCCCGCCCGCGGCGATCAGTGATGTCGTGGTCAGATCCAGCGCGCCGACGTGGTAGAGCGGCCCGCAGGCGAGGCCGAGGTCGGCGCTGGTGAAGCCGAATTCGACGAGATGGGCGTAGTTCTTCCACGCTAGATTGGCATGCGTGAGCATGACGCCTTTCGGGCGGCCGGTCGTGCCCGAGGTGTACATCAGCCGATGCACGTCGTCCGGCGCGACGCGCGGGCGCGCAGGCGCATCGGCTGCCCGCACGTCGGCCATCGCTTCCCAGCCGCCCGGCGCCGGGGACGTCACGCAGACGCGTGCCAGGCTGCTCTCCAACCCGGCTGTGGCCGGGTCGGCGAGGGAAACCAGCGCCTCGTCGCACACGAGCGCTTTCGCTTGCGAATGCTCGAGAATGTAGCGCACCTCAGGTGCTGCCAGGCGCCAGTTGATGGGCATCGCGATCGCGCCCAGGTAGTTGGCGGCGAAGAAGGCTTCGAGGAACTGCGGGCAGTTGTACGACAGCAGCGCCACGACGTCACCCTGCCGGACACCGCGCTCATGCAGGCCGCCCGCCAGCGCGGTCGCATTCGCTGCCAGCTGCCCGTAGGTCGTCGTCTCGCTTTCGAAGACGGCAAGCGGCTTGTCCGGCGTGCGAATGGCGTGGTGGGCGAGGACCGCGAACCAGTTCAGATCCGCCTGCATCTCAGGCATTACGCTCACATGCCAGAATGTACCGACCAGTCGTTCTAACGCCGGAAGGCGTCCCCCGACGAAATGCGAACCCGCTGATGACCGAAGCCGCCCGTAGCTCCAACTGGGAGTCGCGGCTGCAGTCCATCGTCGACACGTCAGCGGCGGTCTTCGCCAGGCGGGGCTACCACGCGACCGGCATCGCCGAGCTGTGCGTCGCCAACGAGCTCGGCAAGGGCGCGCTCTACCACTACATCGGTTCGAAGGAAGCGCTGCTGGCGGCCATTCACGATCGCGTGATGGACGAGGTGCTGGGCAGTGCCGAGCGCGTCGCCGAGGCGGGTGGATCCCCGACCAGGCAGCTGACGATGCTGGGCGACGAGCTGCTCGACATCATCGCTCGATACCCCGACCACGTATGGGTTTTCCTGCATGAGTTTCCTGCCCTCACCGGGGAGCGGGCCGAGCAGTTCCGGGAGCGGCGCCGCGAGTTCGAGCGCGCCGTGGAGACGATCATCGAGGCCGGCACCGCCGCCGGGGAGTTCCGCAACGTCGACCCCCGGCTGACCGCGCTCGCCTGGCTCGGCATGCACAACTACACGTACTTGTGGCTCAAGCCCGACGGCCACCTGACGGCACACGACGTGGCCAGCCGGTTCGCCGACATCTTCGTCGGCGGCATCACCCGCCCCAAGAAAGCGGCGAAGAAGCGGTAGGGCGGCTGGCTCAAGGTGCCGCGTAGCCGCCGTCCACGACGAGGGCCGATCCGGTCGTCCAGCGTGAGGCGTCGCTCGCCAGGTAGGAGTAGGCGCCGACGAGATCCTTCGCCTCGCCGAGACCCAGTGGATGCCGGCCGGCGATGGCGTCGAGCGCCGGCTGCGGCAGCTCGGCGTGAATCGCCGACAGGAACGTTCCCGGGCAGACGCAATTGACCCGGATGCCGTCGCGCGCGTACTCGACAGCCGCAACCTTCGCCAGCTGGATGACGGCGGCCTTGGTCGCGCAATACGGCGCTGCGTGCGACCACGCGGTCAGCCCCGAGACCGACGCCGTCAAAACGATCGACCCGGCCTTGCGCGGCCGCATGACCGTGACCGCGGCCTTGATGCCGTTGACCGCACCCATGACGTTGACCCGGAAGGCACGCTCCCAGTCAGCCGAACTCAGGTTGTGAATGCGGCCGTTGGGCGACAGCACGCCGGCATTGCTGATGAAAACGTCGATCCCACCGAAGCGTTCGACCGCGAGCGATGCGACTGCTTCGACCTGCTCGAACTCACTGACGTCGGCGAGAACCGTGGCGATCTCGCCGTGCGGCCCGTCGATCTCGTCGCGGCTCGCATCGAGGACGGCCTGGCTGACGTCACTGAGCACCAGATCGGTCTGCGGCTCGCCTGCGAACTGGCGCGACAGCGCAGACCCCAGTGCCCCACCAGCGCCGGTGATGACGACGGTGCGTCGCGAATCGGTCATGCGAATCATCCCCTGCTCGAGGGAGGGTCGGTTCGATGCGTGTACCGATCGTTACAGTATCGGCATGAGCCGCAGCCTCGACGAGCTCCTGGAGATGCACCGCCGGATGTTGCTCGTCCGCGGCTTTGAGCAGCGCGTCTCCCAGCTGTTCCGCGACGGCGAGGTGCCCGGCTTCGTGCACCTCTCGATCGGGCAGGAGGCTGCTGCCGTCGGTGCGTGCTGGCCGCTCGGCCCAGCCGACGTCATCACTTCCACGCACCGCGGCCACGGGCACTGCCTCGCCAAGGGACTCGACCCGCTCGGGATGTTCGCGGAGCTCATGGCCAGGGACGCAGGCACCAACAGGGGCCGCGGGGGCTCCATGCACATCGCCGATCCGAAGCTCGGCATCTTCGGCGCGAACGGGATCGTGGCCGCCGGGCTTCCCATCGCCGTCGGCGCTGCGGCGGCATCACAGCTGCGGGCCGACGGCGCTGTCGCCGTGTCGTTCTTCGGCGACGGCGCGGTAGCGCACGGCGCGTTCCACGAAGCGGTCAATCTCGCCGCCGTCTGGCAGCTCCCGGTCATCTTCTTCTGCGAGAACAACGGCTACGCGGAGTTCTCCGCCGCTGCAACGCAGCACGCTGCCCCGCTCGAGAAACGTGCTGCCGGTTACGGGATCGGCTACGTCGCGGTCGACGGCAACGACGTGGAGGCGACCGCGTCCGCCATGGCGGACTGCGTCGCCGGCGTTCGCGCCGGCGGTGGACCGGTACTCGTCGAGGCGACCACGTACCGCTGGCACGGCCACTACGAAGGCGATCCCGAGCGCTACCGGACGCCGGAAGAGCTGCAGTCCTGGCAAGCGCGCGATCCGCTCGTCGCGCACGCCGAGCGGCTGCGCGCCGCGGGGGCATCCGATGAGACTCTCTCGGCGCTCAGCGCAGCCATCGACCGTGGGCTCGACGAGGCCGTCGCTGCCGCCCGCCGGCTGCCCGGGCCAGCGGCGTCCACGCTGACCGACTTCGTCATTCGACCCCGGACGGCTCGTCCTGAGCCGCCGGCACTGCCCGTCGATGCGCCTGCCTTCCGGGTGATGGACGCGGTGCGAACGGCGCTCGAAGCCGAACTGGCCGGCGATGACCGCGTCTTCGTCGCGGGTATCGATGTCGCCGACGGCGGTGGGGTTTTCGGTCTCACCCGCGGCCTGCGTGCGCAGTTCGGTGAGCGCGTACGTGACACTCCGATCTCGGAAACGGCCATCGTCGGGCTCGGCGTCGGCGCGGCCATGGCAGGCATGCGGCCGGTCGTCGAGGTGATGTACCTGGACTTCCTCGGCGTCTGCTTCGATCAGCTGCTGAACCAGGCGGCCAAGATGTCGTTCATGACCGGGGGCGCCGCCCAGATGGGACTGACGGTCCGTACCCAATTCGGCGCCGGGCGATCGGCGGGAAGCCAGCATTCCCAGAGCCTGGAGGCCCTTCTCGCCCACATCCCGGGCCTGACCGTCGTGATGCCGTCGACCCCGGCTGACACGTACGGGCTGCTGCGTGCGGCGATCCAGGATCCGAACCCGGTCGTCTTCATCGAAAACCGGTTGATCTACACGATGAAAGGCCCGCAACCACCGGCCGACCACATCCTGCCGCTCGGCAAGGCGGCGGTCGTGCGTCCCGGTGACGACATCACGGTCGTGTCGGTCTCCCGGATGGTTCACGAGGCCCTCGCCGCCGCGGAAGCTGTGGCGTCCGAGGGCGTTTCCGCGGAGGTGATCGACCTGCGCACGGTCGCGCCGCTCGACATGGCCACCGTGCTCGAGTCGGTGCGCCGCACGAATCGGCTCCTGATCGCGCACGAGGCGGTCGTGGAGTTCGGCATCGGCGCGGAGATTGCGGCGACGGTCGCTCATGATGCGCTCTGCGACCTCGACGCCCCGATCGAGCGCCTCGGCGCGGCATTCACTCCCCCGCCGTACGCACCGGAGCTGGAAAGGGCGTGGCTTCCCGACCGCGACGACATCGCCGAGGCGCTGCGCCGGATCGCCGCGTTCTAGGAGACTGCTGAATAAGTCGGGTGTCGACGTCCATCCCGGACCGAGTCTGCTGAGATCCTGGGTGGGTGCAGGGTCGGTCTGAGGATCAGCGGGATTTGTTGGATGTCGAGTCGCTGGCGGGGCATCTGCTGAAGCAGGGCAGTGTGTTCGCTTTCCTGGCTGGTCATCGCCGGGAGCTGTTCGGCGATGACATGTTCGCCGATCTGTTCCCGTCGCGCCACGGCCGGCCGTCGGTCCCGGCGGACGTGATGGCCACGGTGATCACGTTGCAGGCGTTGCATGGCCTGTCGGACGCCGAGACGGTGGATGCGGTGACGTTCGACTTGCGGTGGAAGGCGGCCTGTGGGCTGGCGATCACCGAGGCGGCGTTTCATCCGACGACGTTGACGTACTGGCGGCGCCGGCTCGCCGCCTCCGAGCGGCCGAACCGGATCTTCGACGCTGTGAAAGCTGTGGTCGCCGAGACCGGCGCGATCAAAGGCAAGACCCGGCGTGCGTTGGACTCCACGATCCTGGACGATGCGGTCGCCACCCAGGACACCGTCACGCAGCTGATCGCCGCGATCCGACGGGTCCGCCGGGACGTGCCGGGCGCCGCCGTCGTTGTCGCCGAGCACTGCACCGCCCATGACTACGACGATCCGGGCAAACCGACGATCGCCTGGAACGACGAGCAGGCCCGCGCCGAGCTCGTCGATGCTCTGGTCGGCGATGCGCACCGGCTGCTTGGTCACTTGCCCGAGCAGGAGCTGGACGCCAAGGCCGCGGAGGCGGTCGCGCTGCTGGCGCTGATCGCCGGCCAGGACGTCGAACCCGTCGAAGGCTCTGATGGCACCGACGGGCGGTGGCGCATCGCCCGGAACGTGGCTTCGGACCGGGTGATCTCGGTAGCCGACCCCGACGCCCGCCATGCCCACAAAACGGTGCACCGCCGTCAGGACGGCTTCAAAGCCCACATCGCGATCGAACCCGACACCGGGCTGATCACCGACTGCGCTCTGACGAAAGCCAGCGGCCCGAGCTCCGGCGATGCGGCCGTCGGCCCGACGCTGCTGGCCGGCGAACCAGGTCCGGTGCAGGTCCTCGCCGATTCTGCTTACGGCTCCGGCCAAACCCGCGCAGACCTCGACGCCGCCGGGCATCAGGTTGTGATCAAACCGATTCCGCTGCGTTCGGCGGTGCCCGGCGGGCTCACCCTCGATGAGTTCACCATCGATCACACCGCCGGCACCGCGACCTGCCCGAACGGCATCACCCGTGCGATCACAGCCCGCGGCAACGTCATCTTCGGACAGGCCTGCCGCGGCTGCCCTCTGCGGGCCCGGTGCACCACCAGCAGCTCGGGACGCAACCTGAAACTGCACGAACACGAAGCGCTGCTGCGCGCCGCCCGACGGCAAGCCGAAACCCCAGAGTTCCAAGCGGTTTACCGCCGGCACCGGCCGATGGTCGAACGTTCCATCGCATGGATCACCCGGGGCAACCGCCGGCTGCGTTACCGCGGAATCGCCAAGAACGACCAGTGGCTGCACCACCGCACCGCAGCGGTCAATCTGCGCCGGCTACTGGCCCTCGGCCTGACCTACCAGCAAGGCGCCTGGACCCTTTCCTAGAGGCCACGGCCACGACACAGTCGCCCGCGCCGCAGACCTTGACTGGTTCAGCAACCCACGGGCACGCTCATTGACGGCGGGGTACCTCTTCGGCGACCCCGGTCTGACTTGCTGCGCCGTTGAGCGTCACCAGGCACCCCGCCCCAAACGCCGGTTGTTCAGGGGTCTCCTAGACGCGATCCGACTTCCCCCGCTTCTCCGTGATTCTCAGTGAACTGGCTTTGACAACGCATCGCTTCCGGGCCCTTGCTATGTCCGGCGTGGCCGTGGGATGAGTGGCCGTCTTTCGCCTTTGAGCGGCGGCTGGCCGCCGGGTGGGTGGAACCAGGGGGTGCGTTCGGCGTCTTTCTCGACCGTCAAGCGCCAGCCGCCTTCGTGGCAGAGGTGATGGTGCTTGGAGCAGAGCAGATGGAGGTTTTCCAGGTTGGTGGGGCCGCCGTTGAGCCAGTGCCAGCAGTGATGGCACTGGCACCATGACGGTGGCCGCTGGCAGCCGGGGAAGATGCAGCCGCCGTCACGGGCGATGACCGCGGCTCGCAGGGCAGCGGAGGGGTTTCGGGTTTTGCGGCCGAGGTCGAGGATCTCCCCGTCGGCGCCCAGGACGGCCGGGATGATCGCCGCGTCGCAGGCCAGCCGGCGTAGCGTCCCGGCCCCGAGCAGCGGACCGCCGGCGACCTGACCGGTCCCGATTCCGGTGCGCAGGGTTTCCAGGTCAACGCCGATGATCATTGTGTCGTGGGCGCCGCCTTCACCGTTGCATCCTTCGGCATGGGTCATGGCGTGGCGCACCAGCTGCGACAGGCCTAACGCCCGGCGGTAGGCCACCGGCTGGAAGCTCGACGGATCAGCCAGCAGCTCGTCTTTCGAGGGCGGTGGCGGGGTGAAGAACCCGAGCGCACGCTGGAAAGCCGCTCCCGCTTCGGGGTCGAGCCAGCCGGAGATGTGCACCATCCCACCCAGCGACGTCGAGGCATGAATGCTCTGATCGCGATGCTGCCGGCGGGCCTTTTCCTCCGCCTGGTCCGGCACGGTCTGGGCGCGGAACTGGTCGGCGATCTTCTCCAGATCTGTCGGATCGAGCCCGTTGGCCGCCGCCTCGGCCAGGATCCGGTCCAACTCGGCCACCACGATCGGATCCTCGATCCGCCGGGTCGCCACATCAATGACGTGGGCATGGTCCAAGCCGAGCCGGCCGGCCTCCCACGTCTTCGCGGTCATCGGCAGCCGATCCGCTATCGCGCGCCCGGCCGCGATCCGCTTCGACGCCCACATGCCGCGCTCATTGACCTTCCGGCACACGTACTGATGGGTCGAAGCCGCCCCATCGGCCGCGAACTGCCCCGAACGGTCGGCCCGCTCGATCGCCCGGCAGATTGCCAAATCAGCCTGCCGGCCGATCTCCAACAACTCGGCCAGCACCTCATCGGCGGCCGGGCCCGACATGTCCGGGCCGATGGCAGCGGCCAGCAGCGCGAGCGACTCGTGCGCCCGTGCCGCACCGCTCAGCACATCCATCGACTCGAACATGTGTGCGAGTCTACCGGCCAAGACCCCGGGGAACCAATCGATTTCTAGGCCCTGTGGAGAGCGGGTGAGCGTGTGGCTAGCTCGCCGGTTCAGGCGGGAGCGGGGTGAGCTGGACGACAGCGATCTGGCGGCTGACCTTGGCTTGGTAGGCGTTGTAGTTGAACACCTTCTCGTTGAGGTCTGCCCACACCCGATCGCGCTCCGCACCCACGATCTCGGCACCTCTGACAGGAGTGCGCCGGCCGCCGACCTCGACCGTTGCCGAGGATCCGGATTGCAGGTTGAGCCACCAGCCCGGCTCCCAGTCCGCACCTCCGTTGGAGGCGACCACGATCCAGCGACCTTCGTCTGCGAGATAGAGCAAAGGGGTCGTGCGTGATTTCCCGCTCCGCCTGCCGACCGTCGTCAGGAAGAGGAGATCGGCTCCGCGAAATCGACGCAGGCGCAGGCGGCGCACCACTGCATTCGACACACGTCCGAGCAGGACAAAAGCGCGCCGCTTCATATCCGGACACTACTCAGAGCCACACAGCCAACACCTATGCTCCGGTGGCACCATCGATGAGGTGAAGGCAGCCGAGACCGACGTGGATGCCTGGTTCGCGGCGCTCGACATGCGGCTCGAGGTGCGCGAGGTCGACGTCACCGGCATGGAACGGATCCGCCCTGACGGTCCGGAGGAACCGCCGCCGAGGTACAGCCTCACGCTCGTCGGCAAGAACGGCCACCTGCATCGCTCTGGCTACGCCGCCGCCAACTCGCTCGTCGAAGCCAAGGCACAGGCGCGCGATCGATACGAGCAGGACCTCGCCGAACCACCGAGCGCTGCCCTTCGCTGGGGGAAACCAACGCTCACGATGGCCGCCGGTGATGGCTCGTGGCAGCCGTACGTCGAGCTGCACAACCTGACCGACGAAGCCATCACGGTTTCCGGCCCGATGTTGGCGACCGGACGACTCTTGCGCCCGGACGGATCTCCCGTTACGAGCCGCCAACAACAGCCCTGGCCGATGCCGGCGGTCCTGCACATGCATCGCCTGCCAGCGAGCGGATCGACGCGCATCACCGTGGCGCTCAGCCTGTTTCCCGAGGAGAAGGCCGCACTGCCGCCGGGGCGTTACCGGCTCAGCGATGTCTGGTACTGCGAGCTTGACGCACCCGACATCGACCTGGAAATCCTTGCAGGATAGGAGCTTTCAGCCGGACCTCAGCAGCCGAGCGTGCGGGCGATCACCATGTGCTGGATCTCGTTTGTCCCCTCGCCGATCTCCAAGACCTTGGCGTCGCAGTAGAAACGCGCTACGGCCGAGTCGAGCATGTAGCCCGAGCCGCCGTGGATCTGCACGGCTTCCGAGGCTGCCCACGCCGCGACCCGGCTCGCCTTCAGCTTGGCCATCGACGCTTCCTTCAGGAACGGCTGCCCGCTGTCGCGCAGGTACGCCGCGCGGTAGGTCAGCCAGCGGGCCGCCTCGAGCTCCGTCGCGATGTCCGCGAGTTTGAACTGCACTGCCTGGAATTTCGAGATCGGCTGCCCGAACTGCACGCGTTGCTGGGCGTACTCCGTCGCAAGATCCAGTACCGCCTGTGTCAGGCTCAGCGACAATGCCGCGATCGAGATGCGCCCGACCTCGAGCGTCGCGAGGAACTGGCTGAGCCCCAGGTCCGGATCTCCGACCAGTTGCTCGGCCGGCACCCAGACGTCCTCGAAGTACAGCTCGCGGGTATCGAGGCCGCGCCAGCCGATCCCCCGCATCTTCGGGCCCATCGAGAAGCCGGGCGTGTCCTTCTCGACGACGAAGCTCGCAAAGCGCGGCCCCTTGCCCGCGACCTCCTGCGTCCGGCACAGCACGGTGACCCCGAACGACATGTCGGTGCCCGCGTTGGAAATGAACGCCTTCTGACCGTTGATACGCCAGCCGCCGTCGTGCCGCTCAGCGCGGGTTCGAATGGCGCGCGTGTCAGAGCCTGCCCCCGGTTCGGTGAGACCGAACGCGCCGAGTACCCGGCCCTCGGCAAGGGGCCGCAGCCAGCGCTCGCGTTGCGCGTCGTTGCCGAACAGCAGTAGCGGCAGGGAGCCGATCGTGAGGTGCGCCTGCAGGGCGGCGGCGACGGACTGATCCGCCTGACCGATCTGCTCGAGTGCGGCCACGAACCCGATCGTCGACATGCCGATCCCGCCCCACTCCTCGGGAATCAGCATGCCGAGCAGGCCCAGCTCACCCATCTCGCGCAGCAGGGCCGTGTCGCAGCGCCCCGCTTCCCAGGCGACCGGCCCGCGCACCGCGATCTCTTTCTGTGCGAACTCGCGGCAGAGCTCGACAAGGTCGCGTTCTGAGGCCGTCAACGAGAAGTCCACGCCGCGATGGTATTGGACCGACCGTTACAGCAATACGCGGTCTGGGCTAGGTTTGACCCGTGCGCTTCGGTCTAGACATCGCTCAGCAACGCATCTCCTGGGATGAGCTCGTCCGCCGGGTTCGGCTCGCTGAAGACTTCGGCTTCGACGGCGCCTGGGGTTTCGATCATTTCCAGCCGATGTACGGCGACGGGCCAGGCGAGACCTTCGAGGGGATGACGACCCTCGCCGCGCTTTCGGGGCTGACGACACGCATCCGCCTCGGGCTCCTCGTCACCGGCGTCACCTACCGGCACCCTTCGGTGCTCGCGGCCGAGGCGCTGACCATCGACCATGCCTCACACGGCCGGCTCGAACTCGCGCTCGGCGCAGCGTGGTTCGACAAGGAGCACCACGAGTTGGGCATCCCGTTCCCGCCCACGTCCGAGCGCTTCGATCTGCTGAACGACGCGCTCGAGATCATCACGCGGCTGTTCACCGGAGAGACTGTCGATTACGACGGCCGGAAGGTGTCGCTGCAGCACGCCCGCATGCAGCCGCTGCCGGTGCAACGCCCTCATCCGCCCATCTGGATCGGCGGCACCGGCCCGCGGCGCACCCTTCCGCTCGTCGGGCGCTACGCCGACGTCTGGCACGCCTGGGGCACTCCCGACAGCCTGCGTGAGGCCAATGCCGCCATCGACGGGTACGCCGCACAGGCCGGACGTGATCCGGCGTCCATCACCCGAGCGAGTTCGCTGTCCCTCGACGACCTGGAGACCGCCCGCCGCCATGCGGCGAAGTGGCGCGACGCCGGCTACGGCTATCTGGTCTGCGGCTGGCCCGGCTCCGGTGAAGCACAAGTCGAAGCGTTCGTCCGCGAGGTGCTTCCGGAATTCGCCGGCTAGTTGCTGTTGTGGGCACCGCCGGCGTGCATCGCGGCGGCGCCGGCACTCATCAGTTCCACTGCCTGGCGACGACCGAGCCCGCCGAGGGGCGATGGGCCGGCCGGGTCGGGCATCCCGTAACTCCAGGTGGGTCCGTCGGCGAGGTGGTCGATCGCTTCGACGGCCACCGCAGCCGGATCGGCCAGCTCACCCATGCTGCCGCCGTGCCGTTCCAGCGAGCGGCGCAGCGAGGGGGTGTCGGTCGCCCCGAGCACGAGCGCGAGCACATCAACTCCGCTGTCCCGCCACTCGGCCCAGAGCGATTCGGCGAGCACGAGGTCGAAGGCCTTGGTGGCGGCGTACGGGGTGAGCCCACTTCCGCCCGCCCAGGCGGCACCCGACGTCACCAGCAGGATCCCGCCGCGTCCACGGCCGACCATGGCGCTGCCGAAACGGGCGGTGGCCTCCATGACGTTGTTGCAATTGCGGATGACCATGCCGCGCACCTCATCCGGGTCGCGCTCGAGCAGCGGCAGGTTGACCGCGTCGGCTCCTGCGTTGTAGACGAGCAGCCCCACTTCCAGCCCGTCCGCCGCCGTCAGCAGCTCGCCGATCGCGGCGGGCGTGCTGAGGTCGAGCGGCACCACGTGCGTCTGCACCGGCAGCTGGGCGGCAAGCTCCTCCAGCAAAGCCCGGCGCCGGGCGACGAGAACGAGATTGACGCCCCGGCGGGCGAGCTCCCGGGCGAATGCGGCACCTGTGCCGTCCGACGCGCCAAGGATGACGGCCCACGGGCCGTACCTCTCCGAACTGCTCATGTCGGCAACCTTCTCAGATGATGACCCAAACGCCTGACAGCCGCTGCGCTGATGGGCGAGCATGACGCCACCCTTCACCAACCCCCGGGAGGATCAGCACCATGGCGGAGACCGCCGAACTGCCTTTGGCCGATACGACCGAGATGGCTTCCGTTCACCGCGTTTTTCGCAACGCGTTGAACCAGGTGCCTCAGCTGGTCGGGCCAGCCGCCGGTGACGCGGAGCGCGCTGAAACGGTGGGTTCGTATTACGCCAACGTCTTACGGCTGCTGCATGTGCACCACGAAAGCGAGGACGAGTTGCTGACGCCGCTGCTGCTCGAGCGCGGAACTGCCGACGAGGCCGCTGAGATCTCCCGCATTGCCGCGCAACATGCTGAAGTGCGCGCAGACATCGAGTCCGCAGAGGCGCGCATCGGCGAATTCCGGGCCGATCCGACTGTGGACAACGCCGCCACTCTCGCGGGCGCGCTGGCCACTTTGAACGCAAGCCTGGTCGCGCATCTCGACGAGGAAGAGAGCGTCGCCATGCCGATCGCTGCCCGGTACATCAACGTCGCCGAGTGGGGTCAACTGCCGGCGCACGGCCTTCAGCACTTCGACGGCGACAAGCTCTGGCTCATCCTCGGACTGCTCCGCAGGGAGATGACCGACCCCCAGCGCGCCAACATGGACGCACATATGCCTGCGCCCGTCGCCCAGTTCTGGACCGAGACCGGCGAGGGCCTCTATACGCAGTACCGCAGCGCCCTCGGCATCTGAACACCCGCTGGGCGATGCCGCGCGGGCGGCAGAGGGCCTACGCTTTCCGCGATGGACGAGCGCGCAGAAAGCGACGCCGGGTGGCACGACGCTCGGCGCATCTTGCGCGGAACCTTCCGCGGCTTGGTCGCCGGGCAGTGCCTCGGCCAGGCGGCTGACGGCCTGGCTCAAATCGCCTTCGCCCAGTTCGCCGTCTTCGACGCGAGCCGGGGTGCCACGGCCGCGCGGCTGGCCGCCGTCCTCGCGGTGACACTGCTGCCCTTCAGCCTCGTCGGTCCCTTCGCCGGCGTGCTCATCGATCGCTGGTCGCGCCGCCAGGTGCTGGTGGTCATGTCGTTCGTCCGGGCGGCGTTGACCCTGGCGGCGCTCGCGACGGTCATCACCCACTCCCAGCCCGGCGCGTTCGTCGGTGTGCTGCTGCTGCTTTCCACGTCTCGTTTCGTCCTGGCCGCCAAGGGAGCAGCGCTACCCGAGACCGTCGAGGGCTCGGACCTGGTGACGGCCAACGCCATCTCCGCCGTCGGCGGCATGTCCACGTCGTTCCTCGGCGCCATCGCCGGCTCCGCTTTCGTAGGACACTCCGCCGCCGCCGGTTTCATCGCCGCCAGCGTCCTGTATGCGTTCGCCGGACTGGTGTGGACGAGACTTCCGGAGCTCGGCGGGGGGGCCCGGAAAGATTGGGCTTCCGGGCTGCGTGAGGGACTCGTGGAGGTGCAGGAGGGGCTGCGGGCCATCACCGGTACGCCCGACATCAGGCGCCCGCTGGCTGCCGTCTGGCTGCACCGCATGCTGCTCGGGGCCGGCTTCGTACTGGTGGTCTTGCTCTCGGACGCGCGCTTCCACCTGAAGATCGCCGGCTACGGCTTGGCGCTCGGCGCCACCGGGGTGGCGGCGTTCCTCGGCTCCTTCGCCGCGCCGGCATGCGCCCGGCGCTGGCGTTCGTCGGTGTTGATACCGCTGACGTTCCTGCCGCCGGCGGCCGCCGTGCTCCTTGGCGCGATCTTCACCAGTCTGCCGGTCATGATCGCGGCGCTCGGGGTGACCGGATTCTCCTTCCAGCTGCTCAAGGTGCTGGCCGACGCGATGGTCGGCCGCACCTCGGCGGACGCTGTCCGCGGGCGCGTCTTCTCCATCTACGACGTCCTCTACAACGTCGCGTTCGTGCTTGCCGGATTGCTCATGATTCCGCTCTGGAAGCCGGATCGCGTGCATGTGCTGCTGGGGGCGCTCGCCCTGGCGTTCCTTGCCGGTGCGGTGCTCTTCCTCCGCCTTTTCCGAAGCGGAAACCATACGAAACCGGACGAATCCCGAGACATCATCAGCGCGCGCTAACACCCGCGGCCCCAGCCGTTGTGCTGAATCCACTCCGAGTGTGCCAATAGTTGCGTTTTGCCATCTAGCGCGCAGCGACCCTGGCAAGATCACGCTGCGTGACACCGCCGGGAGAGCAAGAAGGCCGAGATGATCAGACGCGTCGCTGACCGCCGCCGCCGACCAAGCCGCACACCGTTCGTCCTCGCCACCGTCCTCGCCTCGATAATCGCATTGGTCGCCCCGGCTTCCGCTGCGTTCACGCGCGCTGCGGCAGCAGCGGCCACCACGCCCGCCGGCGGGTACGTTTCGATTCCCTGGGCGCGGATCGCGGACACGACGACGGGGGTCGGCGTCCCCAGGAAGCCCGCGGCGGCGAACGGCACGCTGACCTTCACGGTCTCGGGCAAGGGCGGCGTGCCCGCCAGCGGTGTGGGATCGGTGGTGCTCAACGTGACGGCCAAATCGTCCAAGGCCGCTGGCGCGTTGACGGTCTATCCCTCGGGAGCAGCCGAGCCGACGGGTGCAAACCTCACCTTCGCCAAGGGGGCCATGGTCTCCAACCTCGTGACCGTCGCGCTCGGCACCGCCGGGCAGGTGAAGATCACGAACGGCTCGACGGGGACCACGCAGATCACCGCCGACGTCGTGGGCTACTTCGCGGCCGGATCTCCAACCGCGGCAGGCGCTTTCGCGACCGTGCCATCGGCGCGCGTGCTCGATACCACCACCGGAGTCGGCACGGTGGCAGCGGCTGTCGCACCCAACGGCTCGGTGTCGTTCACGGTTGCCGGGGCGGCAGGTGTGCCCGCCAGCGGTGCGGGATCGGTTGTCCTCAACGTGACGGCCAAGTCCTCGACGGCTGCCGGAACGCTGACGGTCTATCCATCTGGGGCCAGCCGGCCCGCCGGGGCAAACCTCACCTACACCAGGGGCGCCACCGTTTCGAACCTGGTCACGGTGGCGCTCGGCAGCGCCGGCAACGTGACGGTCACCAACGGCTCGACCGGCACCACGCAGGTGACAGCCGATGTGCTGGGTTACTTCCTCGGCGGGCCCCCCACGCTTGCCAGCACTTTCGCTACGGTTCCGGCCTCGCGCGTCCTCGACACCACGACGGGTGTCGGGGCGCCGGTCGCACCGATCCCGGCAAAGGGGACCGTCACCACCGAGGTCGCTGGGAATGGCGGGATTCCGGCGAGCGGCGTAGCGGCGGTCGTCCTCAACGTCACGGCGAAGAACGCCACGGCCTCCGGGGCTTTGAAGGTATACACGGCCGGCACGTGGAAGCCCGCGGGCGCGTACCTGACGTTCGCTCCCGGCGCGATCGTGTCTGAACTTGCGATAGTCGCCCCCTCGTCGAGCGGAGCAATCAGCGTCGCCAGCACCTCCTCCGGCAAGGTGGATGTGACTGCCGACGTCCTCGGCTACGTGCTATCCACGAGTGCGACCCCGCCGCCACCTTCGCCTGCCGTGACCGGCCTCAGCCCCACGTCAGGACCCGCCGCCGGCGGCACCGCCGTCACCATCACCGGCACGGACTTCACCGGCGCCACGGCCGTCACGTTCGGCAGCACCACAGCAACCTTCAGCGTCACCAACTCCACCACCATCGCCGCCACCGCACCGGCCGGCACCGGCACCGTCGATGTCACCGTCACCACCGGCGGCGGCACCAGTACGACGAACGCGGCCGACAAGTACACGTATGTCACGCCGCCACCACCACCGCCCTCGCCTGCCGTGACCGGCCTCAGCCCCACTTCAGGACCCGCCGCCGGCGGCACCGCCGTCACCATCACCGGCACGGACTTCACCGGCGCCACGGCCGTCACGTTCGGCAGCACCACAGCAACCTTCAGCGTCACCAACGCCACCACCATCGCCGCCACCGCACCGGCCGGCACCGGCACCGTCGATGTCACCGTCACCACCGGCGGCGGCACCAGTACGACGAACGCGGCCGACAAGTACACCTACACGACCTCACCGCCTCCCCCGCCGCCGGCACCGACCGTCACGGGTCTGAGTCCCACGTCGGGCCCGGCGGCCGGCGGCACCGCCGTCACCATCACCGGCACCAACTTCACCGGCGCCACGACCGTCGAGTTCGGCGCCGCGTCCGTCAGCTTCACGGTCACGAACGACACGACCATCCTTGCCACCGCACCGGCCGGCACCGGCACGGTCGACGTCGCCGTCACCACCGGCGGCGGCACCAGTACGGCGAACGCCGCCGACAAGTACACCTACGTCGACGAGCCCGCCCCCGGGGAACGTTCCCGTCTCCCGTGGCCGGGGGCTGGCAGCTGAACGGCTCTGCCGCGCTCGTGACGGCTGCCAGCCCGGCGAACCTGCAGCTGACGCAGACCACGAACTACCAGGCGGGCTCGGCATTCTGGCCAACCCCCGTTCCTGGTTCGGGCATCTCGGCCGCCTTTGATGCCTACATCGGTCCCGGGTCCGGCGCGGACGGGATGACGTTCACCCTTGCCGATGCGAGCACCTCCCAACCCACCGCGCTCGGTGTCATGGGTGGCGGCGAGGGCTTCTCGGGCGTCGACGGCATCGCCGTATCACTGGACACCTGGCAGAACAGCAGTGATCCGGCGACAAACTTCGTCGGCATCGCCACGACGAACACGCCGCAACAGGCGCTGAACTACGTCAGCACCGACACGTTTCGGTGCCGGCGCTGCGCGACACTCTCCATCACTTCGTGGTCACGACGTCCGCCCTCGGCATCGTCGTGACGATGGACGGCACGCAGGTCCTGAACTACCCGACCACCCTGCCGCCGTACGTGCTCGTCGGATTCACCGGCGGCACCGGCGGATTCAACGACGTTCAGCAGGTGCAGAACGTCTCCATCACGACCGGCTCGTCGGCTCCCGTACCCGCAGTCACGAGCGTTTCCCCGAACACCGGTCCGAGCACCGGCGGCACCTCGGTCACCATCACCGGCAGCAACTTCTTCAGCCCCAGCGCAGTCATGTTCGGAACGACCCCGGCGACGTTCACGCTGGACAGTCCGACCAGCATCACGGCGACGTCACCGGGCGGCAGCGGCACCGTGGACGTCACCGTCGTCAACGGCTCCGGCACCAGCACCGGCCAATGCGGGTGACCAATTCACGTATGTCACGGGACCCCCGCCCCCGCCGCCAGCCCCGACCGTTACCGGTGTCAGCCCCGCGTCCGGACCCGCCGCCGGCGGTAACGCCGTCACGATCACCGGCACGAACTTCACGAGTGCATCGGCGGTGTACTTCGGCAGCAATCCCGCGACGTTCGTCGCCGACACCGCCACCAGCATCTCCGCCACCGTGCCGGCAGCGACGGTGGGCACGGTCGATGTCACCGTCGTCAACGATGGCGGGACGAGCACCACCAATACGAGCGACATGTACACCTACGTGGCCGCCCCTCCGCAGCAGCCCGTGGTCGCCAGCATCGACCCGGTCAGTGGTCCCGCGGGCAGCGTGGTCACCATCGGAGGCAGCAGCTTCGCCACGGCGAGCGCGGTGCATTTCGGCAGCGTCGCCGCGAGTTTCACCGTGAACAACGACACCACCATCACCGCCAACGCCCCGGCGGGGACGGGCACCGTCGATGTCACCGTCACCAACGGCGTCGGCACCAGCGCCGTGACGACTGACGACGAATTCACCTACGGCACCGGCCCGGCGACCCTGCCGGTGCCATCGCCGGTTGCCGGAGGCTGGACGCTCAACGGCTCGGCGGCGCTCGTCACCACAGCGACGCCGAAGAACCTGCAGCTGACACCGGACGCGCAGTGGACGGCAGGATCTGCTTTCTGGCCGACCCCGGTACCAGGTGCAGGGATTTCAGCATCCTTCGACGCCTACATCGGGCCCGGCGCGGGCGCCGACGGCATGACGTTCGTGCTCGCGAATGCCAACGACACGAAGCCCACGGCGCTGGGCAGCCAGGGAAGCGGCGAGGGTTACAACGGGATCGACGGGATCGCCGTTTCGCTGGACACCTACAAGAATCCCGCCGACCCGTCATCGAACTTCGTCGGCATCGCCACCGACCTGCAAACCGGAAACGACTCGCTGAACTACGTCACGACGAACGCCTCGATCTCGTCACTGATCAACACGATCCATCACTTCAAGGTGACGACCACCAACCTCGGCATTGCCGTGACGATGGACGGCATCCAGGTCCTGAACTACACCACGAGCCTGCCGCAGTACGTGCTCCTCGGCTTCACCGCTTCCACCGGTGGCGGGACCGACATCCACCAGGTGCAGAACGTCGCCATCACCGCCGGTCCGCCGCCGCCCACACCGAAGATCACTTCGGTGAGCCCGTCCTCGGGGCCGAGCACCGGTGGCACGACCGTCACCATCACCGGCAGCGGCCTGCTGAGCGCCGCCGCTCCGCAGTTCGGTGCCAACCCGGCCACGGACTTCCTCGTGCAGAACGACACCGTCGTGACGGCAACGGCACCCGTCGGCGCCCTCGGCACGGTTGACATCACCATCACCACCGCCGGAGGCACGACGGCGATCAGCGCTGCCGACAGGTACACCTACGTCGTGCCTCCCGTTCCCACCGTCACCGGGGTCAGTCCGGCCTCCGGGCCGAGCACCGGTGGCACGACGGTTTCCCTTACGGGAACGGGCTTTTCCGGCGCGACGGCCATCGACTTCGGCGGGAACAACCCGGCCATCTTCTACACGATCAACAGCCCGACCTCGATCACGGTGACGGCGCCGCCCGGCACGCTCGGGGTGCAGGACATCACGGTGACGACGCCCGGCGGTACGAGCCTCACCACGTCGGCCGACAGGTTCACCTACACCGTGCCGCCCGCTCCTACCGTCACGAAGGTGACCCCGGCGTCGGGGCCGAACGGCACTTTCGTCACCATCACCGGCACCAACTTCGCCGGGGCCACAGCGGTCAACTTCGGCGCGGTCACGTCGACCTACACCGTCAACAGCCCGACCTCGATCTCGGCGAACGCGCCGCCAGGATCCGGCGCTGTGGACGTCACGGTCGTCACTCCCGGCGGCACCAGTACCACGAGCGCGAATGACCGCTACACCTATACGGTCCCGTCCGCGCCGACCGTGACCGGCGTGAGCCCGGGCACCGGCTTCACCGGCTACTCGATAGCGATCACGGGCACCAACTTCACCGCGGCTTCGGCGGTGAAGTTCGCCGGCACTTCCGCGACGTTCACCGTCAACAGCGACACCAGCATCACCGCCACTGCCCCGGCGGGATCGGGCACGGTGGACATCACCGTGACCACCTCCGGCGGCACTTCGGCGCCCGGCGTGAACGACCAGTTCTCGTATCAGAGCGGGCCGACGCCTCCAACGCAGGTGGGCACCTACCGCGGCGATCTCGGCCGCTCCGGCTACTACCCCGGGGAAACCGCCCTGACGGTGTCCAACGTCGCCGGTCTCAAGCAACACTGGGTCGCCAAGGGCGGCAGCGGCTCGTTCGCGCAGCCGATCGTCGCGAACAACCTCGTCTACTGGGGCGACTGGAACGGCCTCGAGCACGCCACCACTCTGTCCGGCACGGACGCGTGGACCTACCCCACCGGGACGAATACCGACGCCGCCTGCCAGCCGCCTGAAGCCGGAATCAGCGGCACCGCCACCGTCGGCCAGATGGGCGGCACCTCGATCGTGTACGTCCCGGGCGGCGATGACAACATGTACGCGCTCAATGCTCAGACGGGCGCTCTCATCTGGAAGACCAGCCTCGGCACGCGGCCCGCCTGGTACCTGTGGTCGTCACCGATCCTGTTCAACGGCAGCCTTTACGAGGGCATCGCTTCCTTCGGGGACTGCCCGCTGGTCCAGGGGCAGCTCGTGCAGCTGAACGCGGCCACCGGGGCCATCCAGCACGCGGCCAACCTGGTGCCCAACGGCTGTGTCGGCGCCGGCGTCTGGACCTCGCCAACGGTCGACCCGAGCGACGGCAGCATCTATGTCACCACCGGAACGCCGGCCAGCTGCGCGAACCCCGGGCAGAACCTCGCGCCGGCCATCGTCAAGCTGAGAGCCAGCGACCTCAGCATTCTCTCCAGCTGGACCGTGCCCACCTCGCTGCAGACGTTCGGCGACGAGGACTTCGGCAGTACACCGACCCTCTTCACGGCCACGATCAACGGCGTGCAGAGACCACTCGTCGGAGCCCTCAACAAGGACGGCCTGTACTTCGCCTGGGATCGCAGCAATCTGGCCGCGGGACCGGTGTGGCAGTCCACGATCGCCGATCCGAGCGGCAGTCCGCGCTCGATCCTCACAGCCGCCTGGGACGGCAAGTATCTCTACGTGGGCGGCGGGAGCGCGATCATCAACGGCGCCGGTTGTTACGGAAACCTCAGCGCTTTGGATCCCGCGACCGGTGCGTTCATCTGGCGCTCGTGCCAGGACTTCATGACGGCCGGCATCACCGAGGTACCCGGCATGATCATCGAGGGTGTCGGGGCCGGGGGCCAGGTCAAGTTCCTCAACACCGCCAACGGTGCGACCGTGTTCACCGCCAATACGGGAAGCATGGTGCAGGGCGAGGTGACGGTGTCGAACGGGATCGTCTACGCCCCGCAGGCGAACGGGAACCTGATGGCGCTCGGCCTGTGACGCGGCACCGGCCGCTCAGGAGCACCACGGGTTGGTCGGTACGCCCTCGCAGGGGTTCGGCATGGACGTCAGGCTCGCCGGCAACGGGTGCATGACGACGCCGGTCTCCTTCGGGTAGCGCGCGCCCGCCGGGCACTTGCCGGATCCGGTGTCGCAGAGCACCTGGTTCAGCAGATCGCCGATGCCGGTCGATTTCGCCGGCGTCCCGTCGCACGTCGGCTGGGACTGCTCGAGGCCTGCCGGTGAGCTGCCCTTCGGCGCGGTGTTGGAGGCGAAGCAGTTACGCGGCTTGCCGGGGTTGAGGACGATCTGCGCGTAGTCCGTGTTCGACGGATTGCCGAAGAAACCGTTGTTGGTGAACGTGTTGTTCAGCAGCGCGTCGCCGTAGGCCTCGTAGACGCATCCGAACCCGGAGACCTGCGTGCCGCCGGTGCCGCTGCAGGTCTGGCCCAGGTCGGGCTTGTTGTTGTCCGGGAACGGCACGAAGAGGATCCCCCACGCCCCGTTGTTGGAGAACGTGTTGTCCATGACGGTGTCGTTACGGCCCCCGGAGACGGTCATGCCGGTGCCGACCGGTCCCAGGGCGGCGGTGCCGGCCTGCGGCACGTTGGGGTTGTTGTTGTCATGCACGTTGTTGTGCATGAACACCCAGCACGAATGCGTATGCGTGATCGGGCTGATGCCGTTGTTCGGGCAGGCCCCGTTCTGTGGCGCGGGCGGATCGCCGTTGATCTGGGTGTTGGTGTCGAAGCCGTCCTGGTTGTGGTCGAACTCTGAGTTCTCCACGACGACCGCGCCGCCGGAGTTGGTCCCGGAATACCCGAGCACGCTGTACTGCATCCAGGCGTGGTTGATCGTCACGTCGCACACCTGCAGGCAGGCACCGACATACATGCCGGAGTCGTTGAAGTTGCTGGCGTACAGCTGATCCCAGAGCCCGGGGCCTTGCGCTGCCGACGAGAAGATCCCGTACTGCGCGGCGGTTTCCTCTTTGCTGAAGTAGGTCGATGTGGCGGTGAGGTAGCGACCGGTGTAGCCGTGCAGGCCGATGGTTCCGGTCTCCGCGCCGCCGTTCCACCAGATCTCGTTGCCGCTGTCGTCAGCGCCGCCGAGGAAGTTGCACACCGTGAGGTTGTCGATGCTCACCCCGTCCGCTTTCCATACCACGATGCCGTTGCGGCCCGCCGCCTTGCCCTCGGGATCCTTGGCGCCGAACTGCTGCGCGGCGGGATCGGCGCTACATTGCGCGGAGCCCGGCTTCGTGCCGTCCACCACGACGCCCGACCGGCTCATGCCGCGCAGGTGCAGGTTCGCCTTCGTGATGTAGACGCCCCCGAAGTCACCGTGGTCGAAGCTCAACGGTGGATTCGTGAGGTCGGCGCTCTCGTGATAGTCGCCGGGTGCCACGAGGATCCAGTCGCCGGCCCCGGCAGCGTCCACCGCCGCCTGGATGCTCGCGTACTGACCTTTGTGGCCGTGATACGTGCCGACCAGCAGCACCTTCGCGCCGGTGTTCACCGGCCGCGAACTCTTGTGCGCCGACGATCCGCACGCCGCGACGGCCATGACCAGGGCCACCGACCCGGCGACGCCGGCAAGCAGGCGCCGGCCACGATGGGCTGTCAGGCTTCCAATCACATGCACCCCCGCGCGTCCCCGGATCAGGCCGAGCACGCTAGCAGCCCGGCGGCCGGTCGCGATACGCCGCAGCCGCGACACGCCGCAGCCGCGACACGCCGCAGCCGCGATAGGGCGCGTGGATCAGTCAGGCCTCACCGTGAGCAGCACGACGGCGTCCGTCTCCGCGAGCACGGAGTGCCGCTCCGGCGGGATCGGCAGGAGCTGACCCGCACTCAGGCGCCAGTGCCGGCCCGTTCCCCGAAGTACCACTTCCCCCTCGATCACCAGGAGGGTTGCCGCCGGTGGGCTGGCGTGTTCGGCGAGCTCGCGTCCGGCGCACAGCGCGATGGCCGTGGCCCGAAAGCCGGCGCCGTGGACCAGCGTGCGTGCGGCCCGCCCCGATCCCCCCGCCGAACGGGCCTCTGCCAGCAGCCCCTCGGCCACGGCGGCCAGCTCGACAGGCTCCAGATCTTCGGAGCTGCGTGCGTCGTCGTTCATCCCACCCTCTCCCCTCCACGTATCTGGTCCACGACTCCGGGATCAGCAGACCTCCGGGGGCCTATCCGCGCGGCAGCCCGAGCACCCTTTCCGAGACCACGTTCAGCTGAATCTCCCGCGTGCCGCCACCGATCATGACCGACGGAAGGCGCAGGAACTGCAATGGCTCCGCCGACTCCACCGCACCGGCCGGGCCGGCCAGCTCGAGGACGAGACCGGCCAGCTGGCGCTTGTGCTCGGTGGACGCCAGCTTGAGCACGCTGGAGGTCGCGCCCGGATTGAAGCCCTGCAGCTGCTGCAGAACGGCCCGCAGATTGAGCGCGGCGAGCGCGAAATTCTCGGCGACCAGCCGGCCGACTGCGATGAGCGACGCCGAATCGGCCGCGACCGCCGGGTCGGCGGCGAACGATCGCAGCTGCTGCAGCTCGGGGTTCGTTCCGAAGCCGGAGGCAATCATCAGCCGCTCGTTGGCCAGCGTCGTCGTCGCGATCTTCCAGCCCTCGCCGGGCTTGCCCACCAGGCAGTCGTCCGGCACGAAGACGTCGGTCAGGAAGACCTCGTTGAACTCGGCCTCGCCGGTGGTCTGGCGCAGCGGCCGGGCTTCGACCCCGGGGCTGTGCATGTCGACCAGGAAGTAACTGATGCCGGCGTGCTTGGCGACCTCGTTGTCGCTGCGGGCCAAGCAGATTCCCCAGTCGGCGCGGTCGGCCACCGAGTTCCACACCTTCTGCCCGTTGAGCTTCCAGCCACCGTCGACCTTGACGGCCTGAGTGCGCAGCGAGGCGAGATCGGACCCGGCGTTGGGCTCGCTGAACAGCTGGCACCAGACGATCTCACCGCGCATGCTCGGCGTGACGAAACGCTCGTGCTGCTCGGGGGTTCCGTGCGCCAGCAGCGCCGGCAGCGCGAAAGCGCCGATGACCGTCGACGGCTGGGTGAGACCTGCCTTCGCGTACTCCTGCTGGATGACGAGCTGCTGGTTGGGATTGGAACCGATGCCGAACGGCGGCGGGTACTGCGGGCTGACCAGACCGAGCTCGGCGAGCTTGTGACGGCGCTGCGGTTCCTCCAATGCGGCCGCCTCGGCCAGGCCGGCGGCGATCTTCGCCCGGAATTGCGGGTCGTCGTCGACGGCATCGAGCCGGAACGCGCGCGTGGTCGCCGGCAGCTGCTTGGCGAGCGTGGCAGCCCACTCGCCGGAGGAGCCGAGCAGCTGCCCGATGGCGACGGCACGCCGCTCGTACAGCGCGATGTCGTGCTCCCAGGTGTAGCCGATGCCGCCCAGCATCGTGACGCAGTCGAGGGCGATGTCGCGGCAGCCGGCAAGGCAGGTGACCGCGGCCTCGGCGGCAGCCAGCGCAAGCTGCGCATCGTCCTCGCTCAACGCACGCGCCGCATCCCACGCTGACGCTGCGAGCACCTCGACCCGGGTGAAGACGTTGGCGGCCTTGTGCTTGATCGCCTGGAAGGATCCGATCTTGCGGCCGAATTGCTCGCGCACCTTCGCGTAATCCAGCGCGGTCTCGAAGCACCAGCGCGCGATGCCGCTGGCCTCCGCCGCGAGGAAGACGGCGGCCGTGGCCCGGACCCGTTCCGTCGCGAGGCCGGTGAGGATCCGGTCGGCAGCGACGTCGGCAGCGACGGATACCCGCCCGATACTGCGGGTCTGGTCGACCGGAGTCAGCTGCTCGACGCTCACCCCGTCATCGACGGCATCGAGCACTGCCCAGACGTCCCCTTGAGGGCCCGTGGCTCCGATCACGAGCAGGTCGGCGCCCGGCGCGCCGAGGACGGGCTCCGTCGTGCCGGTGATGCGCAGTCCACCGTCAGCGGCAGGGCTTGCCACGAGACCGCCAGGGGCCGTCGCACAGGCTGCCGTGGCACCGTCGGCAAGGCGGCGCAGAAACGCTGAACCCGCGGCAGAAGACTGGGTGAGGACGGCACCGGCGAGGACGGTCGGCAGGAACGGTCCCGGAAGCAGCGCCCGCCCGGCCTCCTCGATGGCGACGGCCAGCGCGACGCCGTCAGCGTCGTCGCCGCCGTGATCCTCAGGCAGGTGCAGGGTCAGCAGGCCCGCGTCGAGCAATGGCTTCCAGTAGCCGGGCAGCTTGCCGGCGATCAGCCCATCAAGACCTTGGCGCGTCTGCTCGCGGGGCGCATGACGCTGTGCCAGACCGCCCATCGCGCTCGCCAAAGCTCGATGCTCTTCCGTCAGCCCGATGGGCATGCGCTCTCCTCATTCCTGCCGACCCGCCCGATCTGGCCGACTATAAGGAAACGAGAGCGACCGCAGACGTTCCGGGGGCTCCGCAGACCCTTCCTCGAGAACGGCTACTTGCTGCGTGCCGTCATGGCCGCCAGATTCGCCCGGAACTCGGGGGTGTCGAATGACTCGGACTCGGCGGCGAAGGCGGCGGTGGAGTCATCTTCGAGACGCTTGCTCAGCGGGGAGTTCAGGATCTTCTTCGTCTCGCGCAACGCCTGAGGCGGCAACGCGGCGAGCCTGTGCGCGTACTCGAGTGCCTTCTCCACCGATGTGCCGGTCGGGACGACGGCGTTGACAAGGCCGAACCGCTCGGCTTCTTCGGCCGTGATGCGCCGCCCGAGATAGATGGATTCCTTCACCCGCGGCAGCGACATCTGGGCGGGCCAGGTGAAGACGGCGCCGTCCGCGGCGGCCAGTCCCAGCGACACATGGGGATCCATGAAGTACGCGTGCTCCTCCACCACGACGAGGTCGCACAGTGACGCGAGGCTGCAGCCGAGACCGACCGCGGGTCCGTTGACGGCAGCGACGATGGGAACCGGGAAGGCGGCCACCGCCTTCGCCAGCCGCTGACCTTCGGCCAGCACCTCGGCACGAAGCGTGGGGTCGTCGGACATGTTCTGCAGCAGCGGCAGGTCGCCTCCCGCCGAGAACGCCTTGCCCGCCCCCGTGACGACGGCGGCGCGCAGCCGGTCGTCCTTCGCGACCTCACCCCACACATCCGTCACGGCCGCGTGCAACTCGGCGTTGGTGGCGTTCAGCGCCTTCGGCCGATTGAGCGTGATGATCGCAACCGGCCCGTCCCACCTGACGTCGAGCGGCTCCTGCAGATCCGTTGGCGTCACGTGCACGAAGGCGTCCTCTCTACGCGCGCGAGCCAGGATCCGGAACGCGACTTTGATTTTGACATCGGCTTAGATACTAGGACAAGCGGCGACCGCCTCCGCCGCGTCGAGGTCGCTCACGGCTGCCTTGGACCGCTCGAGGAACGCATCGGCGAATCGATGCGTCTGCTCGCTCGCCCCGTACGGCACCTGGATGGCCTGGCAGCTCGCCAGCACCGTGTAGGCCGCCCAGATCCGATGCCGTCCCCACGCCTCGTCGAAGCCGATCTCGCGCCCACCCAGCGCCCGCCTGGCGTCCAGGTAGTGCCGCAGCAGATCGCGCTCGTGCGCGCGGCGGTCGTCGATGTCCATCGCGAGGCAGAGGAAGTAGGACGCGTCACGCAGCGGATCCGCGATCGTCATCAGCCCCCAGTCGAAGAAGCCGACGCGGCCGTGGTCGTCGAACAGGTTGCCCAGATGCAGATCGCCATGCACGACCGTCGGCGGCGCCGCGGCCCACAGCGCGTTCACGGCGTCGCGTTCGGCCAGCAGGCGTTCCGCGACCGCCGCATAGCCGTCACCGATGCGCTCGCGGTACCGCTCCAGCCCGCGGCGAAGCAGCTTCGTCGCGATGTCGGGGGCGTCCGGATTCACCGGCCGAGCCGTTTTCGGCGGCGCGATCCAGGAGAGGCCGGCCCGGGAGGCCGCCGGCTCGTAGCGCACGTGCATGCCCGCGAGCTCGACCAGCGCCGCCGCGGCCGCGTCCGCAGTGACGCCGCTGAGCCCGTCGTACGGCGTGCAGCCGGTCGCCTCGAGATCTTCGAGGACCATGACGAAACCGCCGCCTGCGTCGGTGAATGCCGCGTGCGGACGTGGCACGCGTAGGTCGAGCAGGGGCGCCAGCCGCTCGTAGAAACGCGCCTCGTTGACCCCCATGGTCGAGGTCCCGAGCAGCTCCCGGCGGCGCGGATCGATGGGCGGCAGCTTGACGAAGACGCTCGCCGGTGCGCCCCCGGCTTGGTCATACGACAGGCTCACCAGCACATGCGTGTTGGTCATCTCCTGGACGCTGGTCACGTCGGCGGCAGCGACGCGCACATCGGGATAGCGCGGCGCCAGCACCTGCTCGAACCATGCCGCGGTCAGCTCCTCCGGCCCGATCACGCTCTCACCCTGTCACCGATGCGGCCCCCGCACGAGGACGAGCTTCCGGCAGGATGTTGACTTCGAGGCGAAAGGTGGCGGTGACGATGCGTCTTCGGCTTGACCCGCAGGACGATCTGCTGCACGCCGCGGACGCCGACGTGAACTTCAACGAGAGCCGCTACTACAACTTCTTCGACGCACCGACCGGACTGGGCGGATGGGTGCGGATGGGCAACCGCCCCAACCAGGGCTACGCCGAGATGTCGGTCTGCCTCTACCTGCCCGACGGCCGGGTCGGCTTCATGTTCAAGCGGCCGGCGATCGACGGCCACCACGCCCATGACGCGGGCGGGCTGCGGTTCGAGGTCGTCGAGCCGTTCACCGAGCACCGCGTGAGCTACGACGGCAAGGTCTGCCTGCTCGACCGTCCCCGCGAGATGGCGGATCCGAAGACCGCATTCACGAGCAACCCGCACGCCGCTGCGCTCCTCGACCTGCGGATCGTGGGCCTCGGCAGCCCGTACGGCGGAGAGCCGGAGTACGACGACGGTGAGCAGCCGCCGGCTGGTGCACATGGCTTCGCCCGCGGACACAGCGAGCAGCACATGGCCATCACCGGCGTCGCAGAGATCGGCAGCGAGCGCTTCGAGCTGACCGCCGGGCTGGGCCTGCGGGACCATTCGTGGGGACCGCGGATATGGCAGAGCATCCCTTGGTACCGCTGGATCAATGCGAGCTTCGGCCGGCTCGGCATCGCTTGCACGTTGCGGGGAATCGACGGCCGGCAGGAGCCCACCGTCAGTGGATTCGTCTACGACATCGACCGCTACGGCCACAACAAGCCGGTGCCGGTGCGCGGCATCGAACTGCACACCGACTACGACGACGGCTACGCGGCGAGCAATGCCGTTGTCGTGCGCACCGACGACCACGGCTACGAACTGCGCGGTGACATCACGGCGACCATCCCCCTGCGCAATCGCCGCGACAGGAAGGTCACCCGCATCACCGAAGGGATGACCCGCTGGACCTGCGGCGAGCTCTCGGGTGGCGGCCTGTCGGAGTATCTCGACCAGATCGTCGACGAGGTTCCTGTTGGTTTCACCGCCGGCGTCTGACGGCTTGGCCGCGGCGACCTCGCCCGCGCTCGGGTCGCCGGTGACCATCACCGACGTGCGCCGCCTGACCGGCGGTGCATCCCGCGAAACCTGGGCTTTCACCGCCAATGGCGAGGATCTGATCCTGCGCCGCGATCCTCCCGGCCGCAGGCTGGGACCGGCCGCCATGCGCCGCGAGGCCGACGCCATGCGCGCCTGCGGCCGGGCAGGACTGCGCGTTCCGGAAGTGCTGGCCCACGACGACGGCACCCTGCTCGGCACCGCCGGGCTCGTGATGCGCAGCGTCCCCGGGGAAACGATCGCCCGGCGGATCCTGCGGGACGACACCTTCGCCGGCGCCCGTAGGGTGCTGGTGGCCGACCTCGGAAGATTCATGGCCGGTCTGCATGCGCTGCACCCGCAGGAGGTTCCGGGGCTGGAGCGGCCCGAGCCCCTCGCGAAGGTCTGGCAGCTGTACCAGCGCATCGACGACACCAGCCCGGTGTTCGAGAAGGCATACCAATGGCTCGCCGACCATCCCTTGCCGGCGTCGGGCACCACGGTCGTCCATGGCGACCTACGGCTCGGCAACCTCATCGTCGACCCGCATGGACTCGCCGCGGTCATCGACTGGGAGCTGGTACACCTCGGCGACCCGCTCGAAGACCTCGCCTGGTTGTGCCTGAAGGCATGGCGATTCGGGGCGCCGCTCGAGGTCGCGGGGCTCGGCACCGTGGACGAGCTGGTGAGCGCCTACGAATCCGCGGGTGGGCGTCCCGTCGACCGAAAGGCGTTCCACTGGTGGCTCGTGCAGCGCACCCTGACGTGGGGCATCGGCTGCATGGCGCAAGCGGATGTGCACCTGAAGGGGCAGGTGCGCTCCGTCGAACTGGCCGCCGTCGGGCGGCGGGCCGCGGAACAGGAATGGGATCTGCTGGAATTACTGGCTCCCGACGCCGTTGCAGCCGCCCTGCAAGCCGAGGTACCGGAAGCGGCGGCCGATCTGCCGACCCTGTACGGCCGCCCGACAGCGCGCGAACTGCTCGCCGCCGTGCGTGAGTTCCTCACCGACGACGTGCTCCCCCAGCCGGGCAAGGTCGGCTTTCACGCCAGGGTGGCGGCGAACGTCCTGGCGCTCGTCGATCGCGAGCTGGGGGCACGACCCGAGAAACGCAGCGGCGACGACTGGGAGACGCTCTCGCTCAACGTGCGTGACCGGCTGCTCGTGGCCAGTCCTCAACACCTCGAGCGTTCCAGGAGGCCGGCATGACCACCGTCGCGCAGGTGCTGCGCTCACGCGCCGACAGCGCAGCGCCCGCGCTGACCTTCGGCGACCGGACGTGGACCTACCGCGAGTTCGTCGCCGAAGCCGATCGACGCAGCGGCCTGGCCACCGAACTGCTCGACCCGGATCTGCCGCCGCATATCGGGGTGCTGCTCGACAACGTCCCCGACTACCTGTTCTGGCTGGGCGCGGCAGCGCTGTCCGGCTTCGTCGTCGTCGGGATCAACTCGACCTACCGCGGCGAACCGCTGGCGCAGCTCATCCGGCACACCGACTGCCGGATGCTGGTGACCTCCGAATCGCTGGCACCGCTGCTCGACGGTGTCGATACCGGCATCGCGAGCGACCGCGTCCTCATCGTCGACCGCACGGACTACCGGCAGCGGCTCGACGCCGCTGCCCCGCCCCCTCCCGAGCGCGAGGTCTCCGAGGACGACCTGCTCCTGCTGATCTTCACGTCAGGCTCGACCGGCTTGCCCAAGGCGGTGCGCTGCACGCAGGGACGGCTCGCGCGCACCGGCGCGCACGTCGCCAACATTGCCTCGCTCGGACCCGGGGATGTGGTCTATTCGCCGTTGCCGTTCTTCCACTCCAGCTCGCTGTTCAGCGGCTGGGCGTCGGCGTTCACCGCCGGCATCCCGCTTGCCATCCGAGAGAAGTTCTCGGCATCGAACACGCTGCCTGACATCCGCCGCTTCAAAGCCACGTTCCTCACCTACACCGGCAAGGTGCTGAACTACCTGCTGGCCACCCCGGAGCGCCCGGACGACGCCGACAACCCGCTGCGGCTGGCACTCGGCAATGAGGCGTCGGTACGCGACATCCAGCAGTTCGCTCGGCGTTTCGGCTGCAATGTGCGCGACAGCTACGGATCGACCGAAGGAATCATCATCATCCGCCGCGATCCTTCAATGCCCGCAACGGCGCTGGGTTCGGCGGATCCGTCGGTCAAGGTGCTGAATCCCGTCACCGAGCAGGAATGTCCGGCGGTGGTCTTCGGTCCGGACGGCGTACCGACGAACCTCGAGGATGCCGTGGGCGAGATCGTGGAGACCGCGCCGACGAACGGCTTCGAGGGCTACTACAAGAACCCGGAAGCCACCAGCGCCCGCTTCCGCAATGGCGCTTACTGGTCGGGCGATCTCGCCTATCGCGACAGCGCCGGATGGCTCTATTTCGCGGGGCGTTCGAACGAATGGCTGCGGGTGGACGGCGAGAATTTTGCGGCCGCACCCGTCGAGGCGATCGTCTCCCGTCACCCTGACGTGCGATCGGTGGCGGTCTACGCCGCGCCGGACGATCCGGTCGGCGACCGCGTGATGGTGGCGCTGGAACTGCAGGAGGGTCGCACGTTCGATCCCGCTGCGTTCGACGCCTTCCTTGCTCAGCAGCCCGACCTCGGACCCAAGTGGGTTCCGGCATTCGTCCGCGTGACCAGCGAGCTTCCCAAGCTGGCCAGCATGAAGCTCGACAAGCAACGGCTGCGCCGCGAACTGTGGCTGGCCGAGCCGGTCTTCTGGCGGCCCGGCAAGAATGCCGCATTGCGCGAGATGACGGCGCTGGACCGGAAGGCGCTGGCCCGGCTGCTTCCCACCGGGGGTCTGCGCTAGCTTCTCGTCATGAGCACGCCTGAGCAGTCGGGTGAAGTCGCGGTCATCACCGGAGGTGCGTCCGGATTCGGTTTGGCGCTTGCCGGCGAGTGCGCCGCCCGCGGGATGCGCCTCGCGCTGCTGGACCTCGATGGCGAACGGGCGGCCGACGAAGCCACCGCGTTGGCGGCTAGACACGGCGTCGAGGTGGTGGGCCTCGGCGTCAACGTGGCCAGCGATGACGATGTCCGTAACGCCGCTACGGCGGTGACGGATCGCTTCGGGCGTGCCGACGTCGTGGTGTCCAACGTCGGTGTGCAGCTCTTCGGTGCCGTCGAGAAGCTGACCGACGACGAGTGGCAGTGGGTGCTGGACGTCAATGTCGTCGGCGCGGCAAGGGTTTCGCGTGCCTTCCTACCCTTGCTCCGTGGTGCCCCCAAGGGACGTCTGGCGTTCACGACGTCGTCCTCCGTGCTCGATCCGGCCAGCCGGCTCGGGGCCTATCAGGCAAGCAAGTTCGCGCTGTGGGGCCTCGCCGAAACGCTGGCACTCGAGTTGAAGGACGAGGGCATCGCGGTCTCGATCCTCTTTCCCTCCGGGATGATGTCGCGCCATCTCGAGAGCAGCACCGCGGCGCAGCCCGAAGCATTGCGTCGCGCCATCGGCGAGCCCGAGGATTTCGAGGCGATGCTGGCCAGCAATCCCGGGATGGTCCAGGCCCCGGCCACGCCAGAAGTCGCGGCAGCCAACAGCGTCGAGGCGCTGCTGGCGGGCGAACGCTACATCGTCACCCACGGCGCTTTGGTAGCCGCGTTGGATGCGCGGCACGCTCAGCTGCTCGCGGCGGCGCAGACCGCGCAGGATGCATCCGCGGGGAGCGCCTGAATCGGCTAGAGCCTGGCGCGCTCGTCAACCGCCAGAGCGCCGGACCCCGCTGCGAAATGGCGAATCAGACCGTCCTGGCTGAACGATGCGAGGAGCCGCCCGGACCGGTCACGGATCTGCCCCCGGACATAGCTCATCCCCGCACCCACGGCGGTGCTCTCGTGGTCATAGAGCACCCAGCCGTCCCACGCCACCGGATCGTGGAAGCTGATCTCGATGGCGATGACCCCGGTCGAAAGCGTCTTGTGGGACTGGGCCGTGCCGACGCCGGCGTGGGCACGCATCGTCGTCGAGATCGACAGGTGGCCGGTGAAGTGTGCGAGCAGCGCCCGCTGCAGGTCATCACGCGCCGGGGTTTCGTCGTAGCGCAACCAGGCTTCGATGCGCGGCGGGCCCACGACGGCGGGATCGTTGGGGTCGGGCAGCCCGATGAGCCGCAGCTCGCGTCCCTGCATCGGCATCGACACCGGCGCCGCGTCGTCGGGTGAGCTGTCCGGCGGCTGCGTGGGGTGGCGGATCACGTCATCGCTCGGGACATCGAGCAGCACGGTCGTGACGGCACAGACCTTCGCGCCCTGGCGGCCCGTGACGACGGCGGTGGCGAAGCTGCGGCCGTTGTGGACGACATCGACGCTGAAGTCGATCGGCTGCTCGCCCATCACGGGCCGGCAGAACACGCCGCTCGCCCGCCGCACCACCTTGGAGGCGATCACCTTCATGGCGGCCACGATGGACTGCGCCAGGACCTGACTCGCATCGACGACCTGGCGCCCGCCGTAGTCGCTGTAACCGGTGAAACACCCGCCGCCGGCTGGCTGCACATCGAAAACGTCGAGCATTCCGTCGAGCGACGACGCCGTCATGGGTCGCGACGCTAGCAGCCGCGATGGAAGTGGCATCATTCCGCTACGCACATTCCCCACGGGATGGAACCTGATGGCCCGCTGCTGGGTGTTACTCGTGTGAGGACTTCCGAACGACGAGCGAGCGACGCCCAAGAGTTGTACGTCGCAAGCTTCGCGCGACTCGTTCGCGTTGTCGCTCTTGTCGGTGGTGACCCGGCAGAAGCTGAGGACATCGTGCAAGAAGCCTTCGCGCGGCTGCTGCCGCGATGGCGCGTGATCGCCGAATACGACGATCCCGAAGCCTGGGTGCGGAAGGTGGCCTTCCGGCTGCTCTCCAAACGGCGGCGCCGGCTGCGACAGCAAGCGGTCCAGAGCGATGTCGAGCCGCGGGCGAGCGACCCTCCCTCGGAGGCCGGCATTGACGTGCTGCGAGCACTGCAAACCCTGCCGCTCGGTCAGCGTCAGGTCCTGGTTCTGCATCATCTGCTCGACCTGCCGGTCGCCTCCGTCGCGGCCGAACTCGGAGTGCCGGAAGGCACGGTGAAGTCCCGGCTCTCGCGCGCCAGGAGCGCGATGGCAGCCCTGCTCGGCGAGGAGAACTACCATGCCTGACCTTCAGCATCTGCTCGAGGACGCCATCGGACGGCTTCCGGAGCCGGCAGCCCCGCCTTTCGAAACGATCGTTGCGCGCGCCCGGCGACGACGGGTGCGCCATGTCGTGAGTGCGAGCGGCGTAGTGACGATCCTCATCGTTGCCGGCGTTCTCCTGCTCCCCCGAACGCTTCCCAGCCACAAAGGCACCGCCGTCATCACCCCGGTGGCCCCGAGTCCTTCGCCTGCGGTCAGCGGACTGCCGGGGTCTTATGCCATCACTCCGCTGGCGGCGCCCGTCACCGTCAACCGCAGCGGTACTGCGGCGGTGGAGCTGGGAGCGCCACCGCCCGGCGCCAACGCGATCAGCCTGCAGCTCAACTGCCTGTCGAACGGAACCTTCTCGTTCGCCGACGGCGCAGCCGAGGTCTGCCACGCCGGCGTCTCGGGAGGGGCAGCCACAGCTGAAGTAGCGGAGACCGTGCTCCCGTTGCAGCCAGGTCAACACTCGACGACCATCCGGGCGGCTGCGGGCCTCAGCTGGGAGCTCACCGCCACCTACGTCAAGCGCACCGCCGTGCCCCTGGGGGTCAATGCTTCCGGGCAGACCTACGGCTCCACGGCTTTCGGCGCCAAACCCGACCTCGTCGCAGTCGTCGCGACGAACGGCAGGGAGGGCTACGTGTACGCGACCGGCATGGCTGCCCCGCAACCGGCCAACCCGAGCCAGGCCTTGGCATGGCAGCAGTCACCGCAGCCCCCGAAGGTGGTTCCGGTGTACGAGTCGGACGGCAAGACCCAGATCGGCGAGTTCCGCCTCTCGCCGGTGCCGGCTACGACCCCGAGCCGAAGTCCATGACGACGCGGCCCACGGTGTTGCGTTCTTCCATGGTGAGCAGGGCTTGCGGCAATTCGAGGTAGTCCCGGACCTCGCTGACCAACGGCCGGATCTGGCCGGCGCGCAACATCGATACGAGCCGGTCGTGGATCTCCTGACCGACCGAATGCGGGGTCAGGTTCGTGCCTGAGCCGAGCGGCGGGTTGTCGCCGTAGCCGAGCATCACGCCGACCAGGGAGAAGCTGCCGAAGCACAGCTTGCGGCCGTTCACCATCGGGATTTCCTCGGCCTCGATGCCGCTCGCGAAACCGATGATGAGGTGCCGGCCGCCGCGGCGCAGGCAGCGGATGGACTCCATCATGACCTCGCCGCCCACGCCGTCGAAGCACACGTCGACGCCCTGCCCGTCGGTCGCTTCGCTGACCGCGTCGAGAAAGCCGTCGCGGTAGTTGATGGCGACGTCGGCGCCTTGCGCCAGCGCGAAGTCCAGCTTCTCCTGCGAACCCGCCGTCGCGATGACGCGAGCCCCCGCCGCCTTCGCCAGCTGCACCGCCGCCGAGCCGACGCCGCCCGCGGCAGCGTGGATCAGGGCCGTCTCCCCCGCCTGCAGCTTGCCGCGCTCGTGCAGCCCGAGATAGGCGAGATGGAAGGGGAAGTAGAACGCGGCCGCCGACGTGTCGTCCATTTCCTGCGGCACGTCGAACGCCGAGCTCGCCGGCCCGACGACGTACTGGGCATGCGCGCCGAACGCGCCGGTGGCGATGCCCATGATGCGCTTGCCGACAAGATGTTCCGCGCCCTCACCGGCCGTGAGGACCTCGCCGACGAACTCCATGCCGAGGGTGTAGGGAATCGGCGGATTGATGGTGAGGTATCGGCCGCGGCAGCCGTCGACCTCGTTGTAGTTCAGCACGCTTCGGGACACCCGCGCGAGGAACTCCCCCGGACCCGGCTCCGGCATCGGCAGCTCGACGAGCTCCAGGGCTTCGACGGGCGAGCCGTAGCGCACGACCTGCCACGCCTTCATCGTCTCGGTCACGACCGTCTCCTGCTCGTTAGGGCCAGAGCCGGATCGGAACCCGGCGATAGGCGTTGTTGAAGTTGGAGCGCAGCCGCACCGGTTCGCCGGCAGCATTGAAGTCGGGGAACGCGGTGAGCAGCTCCTCGAAGAAGAGCCGCGATTCCAGCCTCGCCAGATGGGCGCCGAGGCAGAAGTGCTCGGCGAACCCGAAGGACAGGTGACGGTTGGGCTGGCGCCTGATGTCGAACGCCTGCGGGTCGTCGAAGACCTTCTCGTCGCGGTTAGCCGACGTGTAATACATGACGACCTTCTCGCCCGCCGCGATGGGGACGCCACTGAGCTCGGTGTCGGCGGTGGTGGTGCGACGCATGTAGTGCACCGGGTTGGCCCAGCGCAGCATCTCCTCGACGGCGCCGGCGGCGAGCGTGCGATCGGCCCGCAGCGCGGCCAGCTGGTCTGCATGGTGCAGCAGCGCCACAACACCCGATGACGTCAGCGTTTTCGTGGTGTCGTTGCCTGCGCCGACGAGCTGGCAGAAGAAGCTGGCGAAGTCGGCGTCGGACATCCGGCGCCCGTCGAACTCCTCGGCCAGCAGCACATCCGTGACGTCGCCGCGCGGCTCGGCCTTACGCCGGTCAGCCGCGAACTGCATCGCGTACGCGGCCAGTTCCATGATGGAGTGCCGGTCGGCCTCGTCAGCGGTGACGTCAGGATCCTGCCCCGCCAGCATCTGCTCGGAGATGCGGTGCACGTACGGCCAGTCCTGCTCTGGCAGGCCCATGAGCCGGCCCATCACGCGCGTCGGCAGCTTGGCGCTCACGTCGTGCACGAACTCGACCTCGGGACCGATCTCACGCGCCTCACTCACGATGTCGCGGCACAGCTCGCGGATCTGCGCCTCGAGCTTGCCGACGGCACGCGGCTTGAAGCACGGGATCACGGGCTTGCGGTAGCTGGTGTGCCGCGGCGGGTCCATCGCGACCAGCATGTCGCGCGACATCGCCAGGCTTTCCGGCGGCGGGTTCTCCAGCATGATCCCGCCCTCGGTGGCCGAGAACAGGTTCGGCTCGCGGGACACGGCAAGGACATCGGCGTGGGTCAGCACCGCGTAGAAGCCAGGCTCGCCGTCCATGTCCTGCCACACCACCGGCTGCGTGCGGCGCAATTCGGCGAACAGCTCGTGCGGCGCGCCGCTCGCAAACGTGTCAGGGTCGGCGAGCCGCACGGCGGTATGCATCATTGCCGACTCCGATCCGACGAGTTTCACCTGAACGTAGCGCCGCGCCTCGGTGCGTTGTCGTTCGGCCCGGCCATTTGTCGTTCGAAGGGGCCGTTCGAAAGGCACAGTGGCGGTAGAAAGTGTGCAGTGATGAGCCAGTGAGGACGCACGGATGGGGCGGTGATCCGCCGGGCGACGATGCCGAAGCCAAGCGACGCATTCTCGACGCCACCCGCGAATGCATCGACGCCCAAGGTGCGCCCGTGGGCATCGCGGACGTCGCGCGGAGCCTCGGGGTCACCCGGCCCACTGTGTATCGCTATTACGCGAGCACCGAGGATCTGCTCATCGCGATGGTCGCCGACTCGATGTCAGGCTTCCTCGACCGCGTCTATGCGAGATTTCCCTTGAAACGCGGGGCTCCCGAGCAGGTGGTCACCGAGGCTGTGGCGCGAGTGCTCGGGCAGCTGCCGCGCGAGCGCTACCTCTGGGTCATGCTGACCAGCGGGCGGGCAAGCCTTTTCGCCCGCGGAGCCACCTCTGAGGTCTCGATGGACTTCGCCCGCGGCATCGTCCGGCGCATGCCCGTGGAGTGGTCACGCTATGACGTGACCGACGAGCAGCTGGCGGAGTTCACCGAGCAGGTCGTGCGCACGATCCAGTCGTTCATGCTCGACCCGGGTTCACCGCCGCGCACAGACGCGCAGTTGCGGGCCTACCTCGACCGCTGGCTTGCCCCAGGCGTGCGGGCGATGGTGCAGGGCCGCTAGACGTAGGCGGCGGTGGTGCCGGCGAGCGGCATGGCGCCCGTCCCGAGCTTGCGGTGATCCCAGCTGCGAACCCGCAACGGGTCGACCCGCACGATCACCCTCTTGTTCATCATGATTTCGACGAACTGGTGGACCTCCGGCGAGTACGGGCCGTTGTAACGCTCGTACACGCTGATGGCGGGCTGCCAGTACTCGTCGGCCGTCGTGTCGTCGATGATGGTGACGTTGCCTTCGATGGAGACCCCGCGCAGCTGGTCGTAGGTCATACCTGCCTCGATGGAGACGACCGCCCGAGGATCACGCCGGAAATTCACGGCTTTCTGCGACTTCGCCTTGGTCTCGAAGTAGATCTTGCCGTCGATGTAGCCGTACCACATGGCGACCAGATGCGGCATCCCGTTCGGGCCGATGCTGGCGAGCGTTGCGGTGCGGCTCTGCTCGATGAACTCGGTGATTTCCTCGTCGCTCATGGTGATCTGCGAACGCTGGTTGACGCCCATGGTGCGGCCCTTCTGACGTTGAGGCTCGGCCGAGTTAGCTTGCTACCGGCTCGTCTGCGAGGAACTTACCGAGCCGCAGCAGTGAGGGACTCATCCCCCCGAGGAAGAGCTCCTGCTTCTTGGTCCAGAGGTAGTACCGGTGCAGCGGGTAGTCCCGGTCGACACCGACGCCGCCGTGCAGATGCGTGGCGGCATGCACGACCCGCTGACCGCCCTCGGCCGCCCAGAACTTGGCGATCTCGGCCGCCTCGGTCGCCGGAAGTCCGTCGTTGATGCGGATGGCCGCCTGCCATGCCGTGAGGTTGATGGCGCGTGCATCGATGCTCGCGTCGGCTGCCCGCTGCGCGACCGCCTGGAACGTCGCGATGGCACGATCGAACTGCACCCGCTCCTTGACGTACTCGGCGGTGATCTCCACGGCCCGTGCTGTCACGCCCGACATGATGAGCGACTGCCCCGTGTGGCCCGCGTCGATCAGCGCGTCGAGCGCGTCCGGACCGGCGATGAGCGTGCCGGGTGCACCCTCGAAAGTGACGATGGCGTCGGGGATGTCGTCGACCGCGTCCTCGCGCACGACCGTGACTCCCGGAGCATCCTTCTCGACCAGGTAGACACCGTCGACCGCAGAAACCAGGAAGGCATCGGCGACGGTGCCGAACGGAACGTTGGTCTTGGTGCCGTTCAACTTGCCGCCCGTTGCGGTCAGCGCGGGGTTGGTGACATCGCCGGTCATCTCGTGCAGGGCGACGGTGACGATCCGCTCGCCGGACGCCAGCCCGGCCAGCTGGTCGGGCGCGTGCCGGGCGAGGAACGGTCCCGCCATCGCCATCACCGCAAGAGCCGGCACCGGCGCGACCGCACGGCCGACTTCTTCAAGAACGACAGCCACTTCGGCGAACCCTGCCCCGCCGCCGCCGGCTTCCTCGGGCAGGCCGACGCCGACGATGCCGAGCTCGGCGAGCTCACGCCAGAGTTCGAGGTCGACGCCGGTCGAGCCGTCGCCGAACGCGACCTCTTTCAGATGCTCCGGGGTGCACCGGTCGGTCAGGACGCGCGCGGTCAGTTGGCGCAGCTCTTCCTGCTCCGCACTCAGGGAAAAGTCCATGGGAGTTCTCGTTTCTCGAACGGGTCAGCGGGAGGCGCGTGGGAAGCCGAGGCCGAACATGGCGATCAGATCGCGCTGCAGCTCGTTGGTTCCGCCGCCGAACGTGAGGATGATCGAGCTGCGGATGCCCCACCTCGAGGCGGCTGCGCAGCACTGATTCCGGCGAGTCCGGCTTGGTGTACGCCCGTGGCCCGATGACCTCCATCAGCAGCCGGTACGCCTCCATGTTGAACTCGGTGCCGAAGACCTTGACGGTCGAGGCGTCCGCCGGATCGAGCCGGCTGTGCTGCGCAGACCAGGCGACCTTCCAGTTGGCCAGCCGCAGGAAAGCCAGCCGCGCGTGCACGCGGGCCAGCGTCATCTGCACCCATTCCTGGTCGATGACCCGGCGGCCGTCGGGCAGCTTGGTCTCCTGCGCCCACTTGCGGACGGCGGCGAGGTTGCCCTCCATCGCCCCGCTCGAGCACAGCGTCACGCGCTCGTGGTTCAGCTGGTTGGTGATGAGCCCCCAGCCGCCGTTCTCCTCGCCGACGAGGTACTTGGCCGGCACCCGCACGTCGTCGAAGAACGTGGCGTTGATGTCGTGCTCGCCCATGAGTTTCAGCGGCTGCAGCGTGATGCCCGGCGTGTCCATCGGCACGATGATGACCGAGATGCCGCGGTGCTTCTTGGCGTCAGGGTCGGTGCGGACGGCGAGCCAGCAGTAGTCGGCTCCCCCGGCCAGCGAGGTCCACATCTTCTGCCCGTTGATGACGTACTCGTCGCCCTCGCGCACCGCCCGGGTCTTCAATGCAGCCAGGTCGGTGCCCGCGCCGGGCTCGGAGTAGCCGATGCAGAAGTGGAGGTCGCCGGAAAGGATCTTCGGCAGGAAGTGCTCCTTCTGCCAGTCCGTCCCGTAGTTCATGATCGTCGGACCGACGGTGTTCAGCGTCAGCATCGGGACCGGCGCCCCTGCCCGCATGGACTCGTCGAAGAAGATGAACTGATCGATGGGGCCGCGCTCCTGGCCGCCCCACTCCTTCGGCCAGCCGATCCCCGCCCAGCCGTCGGCGCACATCTGCTTCCAGACGCGCTTGGTGGCCTCGCCGATGCCGTGACCGTGCGACAGTTCCTCGACCGTCGCGTCGTCCAGAAGCCGCTCGAAGTAGGTGCTGAGCTCGTGGCGCAGCGCTTCCTGCTCGGCGGTGTAGCCGATCTCCATGCGTCGACCCCTTCTCGTGCGTCGCGGTCTGACGATACATATCTGCTCACGTGTATACCGACTGGCCGAGCGCACCGAACCCCTGCGCGCTCCCCCGCGAGTCTGCCGCGGCGGTTGATCTCGCGAAAGCTGGGTCTGTCCAGCCGCTCAGTGCCGGACGTCCCGGTGTCACGCCTGCGACTACGCGCCAGCAGACGGCCGCTTCGTCGCACCCAGCGCCTTCAGGGTGAACTGCACGACGTGCTCGATCTCCCCCTCCGAAGGCACGGAACGATCACGAATGTGATCATGCATCGCACTGATCGTCAGACGGTAGATCGCCAGGGCATCGTCTCGCGCCTCCTCCCGCGCCCGGGAGGGCTCGAGTTCCAGAATCGCCTGCTCCAGAAGCCCGACGAGCACGTCAACCGACTCTTGCATCTCTGCTGGGAAGGCCAATGCGAGCCGGTCGATATTCACTACGAAGGGACGCGTGCGCGCGGCAGCCGCCTCATCGACGGCCTGCAGGAGGATGCCTTCGATCCATTCCCGGATCTGTCCGACGGCATCGTCAGCGCTTGACATGCGATGCTCGAGGTACTCTGCCAAGCGCTGTCGGCCGTCGTCAAAAAGGACGAGCAAGAGTTCGTCCTTCGACTTGAAATGTCGGTAAAAGCTCTGTGTTGAGACCCCGGAAAGCCGAATAATGTCCCGCACTTTCGGGTCGACACTGTCGGTCTCCGCCATGTGCGCGTACGTCGCTTCGGTGATGCGGTGGATCTCGTCCTCGTGTACGCCGTACAGATGAGCCAGTGATCGATCGAGGGAGCGCGCGATCAGGGCACTGCGCGCGCGTCCGGCATCCCCGGCCCCGGCCTCCCCGCCGGCAATCCGCGTGAAGGCCGGGGGTCGCGACGCGTCACCCACGCCCGAGAAACCTTCGACCATTGTCAACGAGAATGGCACGCCGCTCGTCGCCGCTGAGGCCCTCATGCGAAGCGACGTGAGTGAGCTCTCGGCGCGCCTGCACGTCTGCGGGAGGGTGGGGCCAATCGGTGCAGACCGTAACGTTTCCACCAAAGCGCAGCGCCTCGGGAATGAGGCTGTCGTCACCGAAGGCGGCCACGTAACACTGCCGCCGGAAGTACTCACTGGGCGGATCGGCAAGCCGGCCCCTACCACCACGCTCGTCGGTGCGGTACTGGTCATCGAGCATTACGAACCATCCGGGAATCCAGGCGACATGGCATTCCGCCATCCCCACACGAAGGCGCGGAAAGCGTTGCAGAACCCCGCTGAGGATAAGGTCTGTCACCGCGAGCATGGACTCCACGACGTGTGTGCATACATACATCAACGACCAGTTGGCGAAGAATCGCCCGATCCCGACCGTGTTTACAGGGGCGCTCGCGGTTAGCTCGTGCAACGTGAAAGTGATATTTAGGTCCTGCAGGGCCGACCAGATCAGCTGGTAACGGGGATCGCTCCATGCGATGTCGTCTGGCGGAGTCGGATTGGAGACGGCGACCGAGATGCCGAGCTCGCGCGCAAACTCGAGTTCCCGGACGGCGACCTCCGGGTGGTTCATCGGCACGATCGCGGCCACAGCCAGCCGGCGGGGATCGGCTGACGAGTAGCCAGCCGCATAGCGGTTGTACGCCCGCGCGAGCGACCCGGCGAGCTGGGGATCGCGGATCTGGCTGACCCCGTTGAGCCCGAGCGTGGGATAGACGACTTCGACGTCAACATCCCTGCTGTCCATGTACGCCAGGCGTTCGGCCGGACTCATGCCGCGAGCGGCGCGGCCCCGCTCGTCATAGATCGCTCCGAATCCCGGGTGACCGGCGAGCGTGGGGTAGGTGGCGCCGGCGTAACTCAGGACGCGCCGGCCGCGGTCATCGTTGACGAGTTTCGGCCCGAAGTCGCGGAAGCGACTCTCCACATGATCGCCCCACGAGGCCACGTCCTCGTAGATGTGGGTGTCTGCGTCGATCCAGCTCGAGCCACTCACTGCACATCCTTCCGGTTCGGCTCCCGCGTCACAAGATTCCCCGCTGCTCATGGGAGTTTTCGGCGTGCGCCCACGGTGCTGCAAACCGGGCTACGAGCGACACGAGTCCGGTGAACAGCACGCCGAGCAGTGCGACGACGACGATGCCGACGTACATGGGCCCCGCGAGCAACAGTGACCAGGAGTTCCATATGACGTGACCGATGCCGTCGTTTCCTTGAACGAATTCGATGCCCACAACCACCAGGATCGACATGCCCGCTGACAACCGCAGTCCCACAAAAAGCTGTGGAAGCGAGGCCGGGAAGATTACGTGACGGAACATCTGCCGCCGGCTCGCGCCGAAGGCGCTCACAGCCTCCCGGTACTGAACCGGGACGCTGACGACCGCGGCCATCGTGGAGATCCACATGATGAAGAAGACGGTCATGCCGATGAGGATGATCACCGGAGTGTTGCCAACCCCGAATACCAGGAGAAGCAGCGGCAAAAGTGCCAGCTTAGGGACAGTGTAGAAAGCGCTGAGAATCGGATCGAGGGCGGCGCGCAACGTACGTGACAATCCCATTGCGAGCCCGACCAGCCCGCCGCTCACGACGCCGACCCCGAAGCCCATCAGGACGCGCTCGACACTGGCTACGACGTTGTCCTGCAGCTGGCCCGACCTAATCATGTCAACTGCGTTGACGGCCACGGTGTAGGGGCTCGGGAAGAACCGGGCATCGAGCCATCCCAGGTTCGCGGCCAGCTGCCAGAACCCGATGAAGAGAATGGGTACGCCCCAGGCGAGAGATCCCTCGATCAGCCGGCGTCGCCGCTGGAACCGGTGCTCATCGAGTTCTTGCGCCCCCGGTTGACGCACGAGAGGGGGCACCGCCCCGCCTGTTGACGGATTGAAACCGTCGGCGAAGACATTCGCTGTCATGGCCGTCGTCCCCTCGAAGTCTCAGGCGATTGCCGGCCCTTCCGCGCCGATGGAGCGGCGAAGGTCCGGTCGACCTCGTCACGAAGCTGGTCCCAAATCCGTTGCTGCAAGGCGTTGAAGTCCCGGTCCGCGCGCAGCGTCGCCGCCCGAGGACGCGGGAACGGGACCTGGTGATCAGCAATGATTGCGCCAGGACGAGCGCTCATAACCACAACTCGGTCCCCGAGCAGCAGTGCCTCTTCGAGGCTGTGCGTGACGAAGATGACCGAGCGGCGGTCACTCTCCCAGATGCGCAACAGCTCCTCTTGCAGGATTGCCCGCAGTTGGGCGTCGAGCGCCGCGAATGGCTCGTCCATCAGCAGCAATTCGGGTTCGACTGCCAGTGCCCTGGCGATCGAGACTCGCTGCCGCATGCCACCGGAAAGAGTCGCGGGATAGGCTTCGGCGAAGTCAGCCAAGCCCATCGCGTCCAGCCAATGGTTCACGCGGCTTTCCGCTTCTGCCCGGCTGGTTCCGTTCAGCTCAAGGCCCAGTCGCACGTTGGCACGGACGCTCTTCCAGGGCAGGACGCTGTACTCCTGAAAGACCATCGCCATCGGGGTTCGGTCGGCGGCTCGCGGCCGCACCGTCACCGTCCCGGCTGAGGGCTTTACCAGCCCGGCGACCACGCGCAGAAAAGTCGACTTACCGCAGCCGGATGGGCCGACAATGCAGAGAAATTGGCCTTCTGGAACGTCGAGGTCCAGCGGTCCGAGGGCGTCCACCTGCCGACCCTTGCTGTGGAAGGAACGGGTCACCCCCCGCGCTTCGACCTTGTTCAAGGCTGACGCGACTGACACCGCCATCGGTTGGCCAAGAGCTGAAATCGCCGTTTCGGTGGACGGTCGGGTCATGGCGCTACCTCCCGGTGCTTCCCGCAGACCGCCGGCCTGGGATGACGGAAGAGTGCGCAGGCATTTCTCCAGGCGACCGCCTCGACCTCGGCGGTTCTCAAACCGTCGAGCGCAGCGCCGAGCCGCTCGCGGGTGCGTGGCCAGGTCGAGTCGGCGTGCGGGTAGTCAACTTCGACCATCACATGGTCGACACCGATCGTGCTCGCAACCGCCCGCATCCCGCGCGGTTCTTCGATGGTGCAAAACCAGAAATTGCGAAGCAGGACTTCGCCAGGCCCGATATCCACGCCGTCCCAACCGTGGGTCCACTGGTTGTGCGTATGGAAGACGTGTTCAAGCCAGTCGACGGCGAGCGGCAACCAGCCGATGCCCCCTTCGGAAAGGGCGATCGCGAGCCTGGGAAAGCGAACAGGGACTCGCGACCAGACCCAGTCGATCGCTGCCACGATGCCGCTTACCGGAAACAGGCTCTGCGCCACTTCCAGCGGCGCGTCCGGCGTCGTATCGGTTGTGCGGCCGGAAGACCCGGCATGCAGGCACACAACGGTGCCGGTCTCCTCGCATGCGGCAAAGAACGGATCCCAGTAGCCGGAATGGATGGACGGCAAGCCTTGCCCGGCAGGGTTCTCACTGAAGGTCACGGCGCGGAAACCACGTTCGGCATTGGCCCGGATCTCCGCCGCCGCAACCTCGACGTCCCACATCATTGGCAGCTGGAGCGGGATGAACCGATCGGGGTGGGAGCCCGCCCATTCTTCGAGATGCCAGCTGTTCCAGGCACGAACCAAGGCTTGCCCGAAGGCGGCGTCACGCAAGCGCAGAAACGCCGAGCCGCAGAAGCCCACCCACATGGACGGGAAGTTCAGCGCAGCGTAAATCCCTGCGCTGTCCATATCGCGCACCCGTGCGTGCACATCCCAGCTACCTTGGATGATGTCGTCATATCGGGACGGGCGCATGCTCCACTCGCTTGCAGGCCGTCCGACGCAGGAGTCCATGCCGTAGATGGGGTGCAGTTCGCCTTCGATCAGCCAGGCATCCCGAGGCGGCGGTGATTGCAGGCCGCCGCCGACGACCGGATTGTTCGCCGGGTTCCACTTGTCGAAGTCCTTGAACAAGTCAGGCGCAATCTCGGACTCGTCGGCCTGGACGATCCGCGGGGTGCGATCACGCAACCGGGCAGGCAGCCTGCCAACGAAGGTGTTGGGCGGTTCGATGACATGGTCATCGACGGAGACAATCGGCCCCCACACTGACCGCTGATGCGTGGCCAGGCCGGCGTCCACCCGCGTCCCGGTCACGTGAACCGAGGTCGACACCCCCATCAGTAGCCGGCCTCGGGCGTCACAGAATTGATGAGCGCGTCACCCCGTGCGTAGCGCACCACATTTGCTGCGAACAACTCCGCAAGCCGGTCGAAATAGCCGTCCTGCGACGCGGCCGAATGGGGCGACAGGTAGACGTTCCGTTCCGTCCAAAACGGATGGCCGGCCGGCAACGGTTCCACTCTGGCGACGTCCAGGATCGCCGCACCCAGTCTTGCTGCCCGCAGAGCAGCGACTAACGCGTCCTCATCGAGAAGGCTGCCGCGGCCCACGTTGCAAAGCACGCTGTCTGCTTTCATGGCAGCGAGTTCGGCGGCACCGATGAGGTTCTCGGTCTCAGGAGTTTCTGGCGCGGCGAGCACGAGGACGTCGGACTCGGCAAGCAGGACAGCGAGACCGTCGGGGCCGAACAGTTGATCCGCGTCCGGATCAAGTTGACCGGGCGTGTAGTGGCGCCGCGTCGCAATTACCCGCATGCCGAACGCGCGCGCCCGCTGCGCGACTGCGTGGCCAATGGCTCCGAAGCCGACGATCCCCATCGTGCGCCCGGACAGCAGCCGCCCCGGAGTGAACTGCCAATCCTGTCGCAGCTGCAGGTCCTCGAGCGTGCGCAGGTGCTTCCACACTTGGAGAACGCGAGCCATCACGAACTCCGCGATCGGTGGTGCCCCGACTCCCGCAGCCGTCGTCAGTCGCACATCGCGTGCCCACAACGCCCGATCGTCGAACTGCCCGACGCCCGCGCCCACCGTCTGGATCAGGCGAAGGCGGGGCGCAAGAGCGAGCACGTCAACCGGCACATCAAGAGCGAGCAGGACCTCGGAATCTGCGAGCGTTTGCCGCAATGCCTCGGAGATGGGTGGGGACATCTCCCGGATTTCCGCGCTGTCGTGCGAACGACGTTTGGCCAGCCGCAGCGCCCCGTTCTCTTCATAGTGCGCGGTGGACACCTGAATGGTCCGCGGACTGCTCTTGGTGTTGCGGTAAAAGGCATCGGTGTCGAATTCCGCGGGATAGAGAACGCCTACGTTCAACTGGTCCATTGTTGTGCTCCTGAAGGATCCGGCGGCTCGCCGACCGTTACTTGCCGGGAAGTAGGGAGGCGTCGACGATCTGCGATGTCGGGATGGGGGTATTGAAGTCGAGGATGTTGCCGGCTGTCAGCCAGGCCTTCTGGAAGCTCACGACGGAGTTCGGGTCGAAGGCCGACAAGTCGGTCGGAAAATTCAATGACGGTGCCTTGCGGATGTTGTCCGCGGAAACGCCCGTCGCCTTCGCCAGGGCATCGATGACCTGCTTGTTATTGTGGTAATCGCCTTGCAGGTAGTCACGGTTGGTGCGGGCCAGCGCGCGGAAGAACGCCTTACCGATGTCTTTCTTGTCTGTCAGCAGACTGCCTGAGACGAAATAGCCGCCGAACGCGAGATCGGTGGGTTGAGTCAATGCCGCCTTCCCGACATGCTCGTCCCGTGCGGCGATCCAGATGGGGTCGGACAACCACCCGCCCTGGACTGCACCGGACTGCATTCCGATCAGGATGTCGCCGGCACTCAACGTTGAAATCTTGATGTCATGGATGTTCAGGCCGTACTTGCCGAGCCAGTCGTTGATTGGGCCAGCGATCGCATTCGACGCTCCCGGTGAGCCGAGCGCCAGCGTTGCTCCCTTGAGCTTGGAAGCGTTCACCGAGCCGTCGGCGTTAAACATGCTGCTGACCAGCCACAGCCCGCTCTGCGAATCCTTCGACTCGAAGAAGTTCGGCGCCTCCCAGCGCAGCTTCCCGCCCTTGTGTAAGTCATTGAGGATGGCGGCATTGAACGCATTCACGTAGACGTCGGCCCGTCCCGTCTCCAGCAGCGCCACCGCGCTACTCGCCGGCGTGGTGACGAACTTGACCTTGATGTTCTCCTTCTGAAACTCGCCAAGCGCCTGCCCAACGATCACCGACCCGAACGCCTCGACGGCGACCGGCCAGGCCACAGTCACCGTGGTCTGCTTTGGCAACGGCTGCGGCGCAAGGGGATCCGATGACGCGCCGGTCGCCGCGACCGAGCTGGGGGCTCCGCTATCGACCGCAGCCTGGCTCGAACCGCTGCTGCTCCCGCAGCCGACCAGCACGCCGGCGAACAGGACACAGACCGACATGGCCAGGACAGCCTGAACCCGGCCACCCACAGATTCCCGAACCTTCACGTTGCCTCCCTAGGCGCCAGCGGCCTCCTGCAAAACGTTGTTCTCTGATACTGGAACACGGTCACAGTGTCAAGGATTTGCCTAGGTCCGAGCTGCCCTCGACCCTGGTGGTAGTGGGACTAGCGGCCAGCATCAGGGCACATGCGTTCGAGCCCTCGGGCCCGGCGCACAAGCAGCGCGCCGGTGGCCGAACATTCGGGTCAGGCCCGCGGCGGCGAGAGGCGACCGTGCGGTCGGTGTGGGTTCCGGGAACAGGCCACGACTACCGGCTCGCGGCGGGAATCCGGCGCGAGCTTCGAGCAAGCGGTTTCATCCCCGCTTGCTGGCCTCCATCGTCCATCCCGGGATGAGCCCTAGGTCGGAGCAGAGCTTGGGCGTGTAGATCCACTTGCCCAGCAGGCGGTCAGCGCCCGGATCGGTGGCGAGCCACGCCACGACCTTCCCGGTGGCTTCGGCGGGTGCGCTGCCGAACTCGTCCTGGTACTCGTCGTCGGGCTGGACCGCCTTGCGCGCCTCGGTGATGACGTTGCCCGGGTCCAGGTTGAAGGTCTTGATCCCAGCCTTCAGGTGCTCGGCGTTCATGCCGCCGGCCACCCGTCCGAACGCGGCCTTCGAGCCCGAGTAGAGAATCCCCCAGCCGCCCTCGCCTGGCGGGCCGGGTGGATCCCAGCGCGCCGAGCCGGAAACCATGTTGGCGATGACCCCGCTGCCGCGCTCCTTCATGTGCGGCAGCACGCCCTGGATCAGCAGGATCTGGTGGATGAAGTTACCGGTGAAGACGTCCATCATCGATTGCGGGGTCAGGTCCTCGATGCGGTCCAGATTCCCGACACCGCGGAAGACGGCGTTGTTGAACAGGACGTCGACGCGCCCCCACTCCTCGAGCGCCCGCTGCGGAAGTGCCACCACCGATTCACGGTCCATCAGGTCCAGCGGGACGATCAGCGCTCGCCGCCCGCGCTCCTCGACTTCTTGCGCGGTGCGTTCGAGACTGCCGGGGACTGCGACATGGCGGTCCGCGCGCACCGAATTCGCCTCGGCGACGCCCTCGCCCTCCTTGACGGTGCGCGAGCTGACCACGACGTCGAAGCCGGCTTCGGCAAGTGCAAGTGCGCCGGCGCGGCCGATGCCGCGGCTGGCTCCGGTGACGATGGCGACGGGGGTGTCGGGCATTTCGCTCCCTGGGGTGGTCCGGTCAGCGAGGTGAGGTGGGGTGAGGTGAGGTTGAGGCGGAACATGCTGCCGCCCGCACATTAGCGCCCGGCCCCTCGGCGCCGTTCACCGCGTTCCCCCATTTGGGGCAATGATTCCAGGACGTTTTGCCTGTCCGAAGGTCTCTATTGTCGGTCGCCGTTCAGCTCTACGCTTCGCGCCTAGCACATCGTCGTGGGGGCGAAAATCGTGTGCGGAACCCGTAGGTCCGGTCGGAGTAACCCGAGCAAAATCATCACTGCCGTCGCAGCAATTGCGACCGCTTTGCCACTCGCTGCAACCGGCGCCGTACTCGCCGCAGCTCCGGCTGCGGCAGCCGTGCCGGCAAGCAGCTGGACCACGGTCGTCAACAACGGACAGAACGTGCCCGGAACCACCAAGCACTTCAACAGCTATAGCCAGCCTTCGGTGAACAACGCGGGACTTGTCGTCTTCCGCGGGCGAACCCAAGGCAGTGACGGCGGCTCCGGAGGCGAAGGCGAAGCGGCGGTCGCCGTCGATTCCGGCGGATCGCAAGCGGTCCGCGGGGTCTACAGCCGCGACATGGCGACACCGGGGTCTCCCGTCACCACCGTTGCTCAAACGGGTCAGGCAGTTCCGCAGCCCAACAACACGGGCGGGGCATTCAACGAGTTCCCCTCGTTCCCGAGGATCAGCGTGAACGGATCTTCGATCGTCACCCGGGGACAGTCGACGCCTGTGTGGACCTACTCCCTGGACGGCACCGACACCCGTGTCGGGACCAGCGGCGTCTACCTCGGTAACAGCGGCTCGCTGACGACAGGTGCCAGCCTGCTCGGTGTCGTTCCCGGCTACGAGCAGTACTCAGTGCCGGGTACCCCGGCGGGAACTCGATTCGACCAGTTCCCAGGCTCACCCGCGGTAGACGGGCAGACGATCGTCTTCAAGGGCAACTACACCGAGGAAACCTCCGGCAAGACCGGCGTCTTCTTCCGTGATGTCAGTGACGCGAGCTCACCCGTTCAGCTCATCGCCAGCAGCGCCACGGTCATTCCGAACCAGCCGGCCGGGGGCGCCATCACGTTCGGGTCGACGGCACCGCCGAGTGCGGCTGGAGGCCGGACCGTTTTCACCGCCTGGGACAATGAGAACGCGCCCACCTACGGCGGCGTCTATCTCGCTGACACCGCGCCCACCCCGACCTTGCAGACCATCGCCGGCATCGGCGAGCAGGTGCCGGGTCAGGCCGCCGGCACCTCGTTCACGAACTTCGGCGAGGGCCTATCCTTCGACGGCCGCTACGTGGCCTTCTGGGGAACGTGGGGCAGCGAGACGCGCAACGTCACGCTCACGTGCAGCACTGACGGCAACAAGGATGTCCTGGCCTACTGCCAGCAGGAATATCCCAACGGTTTCCTGGCGACCATTCCGGTCCACCAAGGCATCTTCGTGTACGACACGGCCACTCACCTGCTGAACGTCGTCGCCACGACAGGTGCGCAGTTCACCGACTTCACCTACTGGGTCTTCTCCGGAGCACCGCCTGGCGTCGGCGGCACCACGGATGCCACACGCGAGCCTCCGCGCTGGCGCAGCTCCGCGTTCGCTGCGGTCTCTGCGATGAGCGGAAAGTTCCAGGTCGCGTTCAAGGGGACGACCGCTGACGGCGTCGTCGGCATCTATGCCGGCGAGGGCCCGGGCACCGGGTCGTCGATCAGCGCCGTCGTGGATACGGCGACGCCCGGCACCACCGTCGATCCGCAGGCACCGGCGGGGTCACTCGTCAGCGCGGTTGGCATTGAACGAGACGGCTTCCGCGGGGGTCACCTGGCACTGAGCGTCTCGATGCTCAACGCGGCAACCGCAGAGAGCTGGAGTGGCATCTACGAGACCGCTGTGCCGACGGCGGAAACCACCACGACCCTGTCGGTGACCGCTTCGGCGCTCAAGGCAACGGTCTCGCCCGTGCCACCGGCAAGCGGAACGCCGACCGGAACCGTGACGTTCACCGTGAGCAGCAAGGTTGTCGGCACGGCACCGGTCACGGCGGGGATCGCGACACTGAGCTACACGATCGCGGCAGGAACCACCCCGGTCATCAGCGCCACCTACTCCGGTGACGGCACATTCCTGGGCAGTTCGGCGACCTTGACGAGCTACAACCCGCAGATCACGGCAGCGCTGACCAGTGCCTATCCGAAGACCAGCTCCGGCTGGTACCGCAGCCCCGTCACGGTGTCGTTCACGTGCACCAGCGGAGTCGCCCTGACGGCTCCGTGCCCTGTACCCGTGACCCTCAAGCACAACGGGGCCTGGCAGTCCGTGACGCGCACCATCACGGCCGTCAACGGAACCAAGGCAAGCGTGACAGTGCGCGGCATCAACATCGACCAGACCCGGCCCTGGGTCAGTGTCGGTGGGGTCTACAACGGCGCCGTGTACTTCGGGACGGCCCCGACGCCCCGGTGCAGCGGGGGTGACGCGCTTTCCGGTCTCGCCTCCTGCACGGTCGCCCGAAACACCAGCGGTGAGCGCACCACGTACACGGTGACCGCTACGGATCGCGCCGGGAACGTAGCCGCGCTCAGCGGGAGCTACGTCACCCTGTCGAAGGGACTCATCGGCGCGACCTACGCCAATGGCATCTTCACCGTCAAGGCCGGCCACACCTACACGGTCGTCGTGTACTCGGCCACCCAGCCGACGCTCTACCGCCCGGTGGTGTATCCCCGAACTCCTTACGTCAAGGACAAAGCCCTTTGGGCAGCGGGCTACCACCGTTGGACGACCTCGTTCTACGCGTCGTCGTCCTTGCGTAGCAGCAAATACTGGAATCTCGGCCTGAAGATTGGCAGCACGATGCAACTGCTGACCATCCACGTCCAGTAAGGATCGCCGCCCGGCTCAGGGTCGTTTCCCGTCGGTATCTACCGGCGGGAGCGGCCCTTGGTCGCTGTCAGGCCGACTCCACGGTCGCCTCGACACCTTCAAGGACCTCAACCGAGCCGGCGTTCTCCAGCCGGCGGAGGCCGGTACGGCGTTCGACGATCAGGAGCTGCACGGCGGGCACGATGGCAAACGCCGAAATCGAGATGAGCCACCAATACGTGTGCTGGAAGGCGATGGACGCGCCCGCCGGGGTAGGCGCCTGGTGGCTGAGTGCCTGCTGCAGCACAACCGTCGCCACCGCCGTCCCCAAGGAGCCGCCGACCCGCTGGACGATGTTCATCTGCGCGCTGACGTCACGGGTGTGCTGCTCGCCGACGGAGGCGAACGCGACCGCGAACAGCGGCATGCCCAATGCCCCGAAGCCGATCCCGCGCACGACGTTGACGACGATCGTCAGCAGGTACGAGGTGTGCTCGTCGAACGTGATGAATGGCAGCAGGCTCAGCGTCCCCACGATGAGGCCGATCACCGAAACCAGGCCGCCGCCGTACCGGTCGGAAGCGCGGCCGGCATGACTGATGACGAGCGCCACGCCGATCGAGACAGGCGCGACCAGAAGCCCGGTGCGGGTCGCGTCCTGACCGCGTACGACTTGGAAATACAGCGGCGTGATGACCATGGCGGCGAACATCGCCCCGGAGCTGGCGAGGGCGGTCAGCGTGACGGCCGAATACGTGCGTTCACGGAAGATCGTCAGATCCAGCAGGGGCGCGGATGAGTGCAGCGATTCCCGCACGAACGCGGCCAGCAGCACCACTCCGGCGAGCACCGCGCCACCCGACCCGATGCGCATCAGATCGCCATGGCTCGCCGTCTCGGCAAGGCCGTAGATGAGGGCCACCGTGCCGAACCCGGCCAGCATGAAGCCGACCACGTCGAGCCTGCCCGCGTCCTGGGGCACATCGGCCGGCAGGATGCGCCTACCGAGAATCAGCGCCACCACACCCACGGGGATGTTGATCAGGAAGATCCACTGCCAGCCGAAGGCCTGCAGCAGCACGCCGCCGATGGTCGGCCCGAAGATCGGGGCCAGGATCGTCGGCGTCGAGAGCACGCCCATGACGCGGCCGAGGTTCTCCTTGCCGGCGGCCCGCACGATGATCATCTGGCCGACCGGAACGATCATTCCGCCGCCGATGCCCTGCAGGATCCGGAAGATGATGAGCGAGCCGGCTGACCAGGCCAGCCCGCACAGCCCGGACCCGACCGTGAAGACCAGCAACGAGATCAGGTAGAGCTTCTTCACCCCGATGCGGCGGGCGGCCCACGCGCTGATCGGCACCGTCGCCGCCAGCGCCAGCAGGTAGCTGGTGACGACCCACTGGATCGTCTTGATGTCGGTGTGCAGCTTGCGCGACAGCGAGTCCAGCGCGACGTTGACGACCATGGTGTCCAGCACGGACATCACCGAGCCGAGGATGGTGACCAGCCCGATCCGGCGCACGGTGGGATCCAGCCGCTCCCGCCGGACCCTGGGGCTCACGCACGCTCCTCCCGCGGCGCGGCTCATCCACCGCGCCGATCGCAATCTGTCAGTTGCTGACAGTTTGCCAAGCGCGTACGAATGGCGCTCAGCCGACCTCGCCGCGATGGGCCCCGCGCCAGCGGTGATGCATTTCGCGACGGTCGCACTACGCCAAATGGACCATGGGCTACGACCGAATGCTGCATACCGGCTCTCGGAATGCCGATGCATCGAGTCGTTACGCGAACTGCCGGTGCTCGCCCCTGAGGAGCCTTTCGTGTCTGGCCGTATCCCCCGCCTCATCGCTGGTCTGGCCCTTGCCGCCGCCGCAGTGCCCGCCATTGCCGCCTGCAACCCCCTCGTGCAGGCCCATCCCCTCCGTGGCGGCTCGACGCCGATCACCCGGCCCACTCCCAAGCCGATCCCGACCCCGACGACGACGGCACCGGCACCGGCACCTGACGCCGCCGCGTACGAGAGCCGCATCCTGGTTCTGGTCAACGCCGAGCGGGCGAAGCTCGGCGAGCCCGCGCTCACCCTCGTCGGCTGCGCCGACAGCTTCGCGAACTCGTGGGCCGCGAGCATGGCGCAGACCGGTACCTTCGCGCACCAGAGCCTGAGCCCGATCATGCAGGGCTGCTCCGCCCGCGCCGCCGGCGAGAACATCGCCTACGGCAACGTGAGCGCCGACCAGATGATGACGATGTGGATGAACTCACCGGGCCACAAGGCAAACATCCTGAACGCGTCCTACACCGGCATCGGCATCGGTGCGGTCGAGACCTCGAGCGGCCGTTGGTACGGCGTGCAGGACTTCGTCACGCAGTAGCCCCGGCAACGGTCGGAGCTTAAGCCCAAGGTCCGACCGTCCGGAAAGCAAAGGGGCTGGCTCCGGCCGGGACCTTTTCCAACGGCTGCGAAATCGCCTCGTACGTCGGAGCATCGATCGCGGCAGCGACCTGGCGCAACGCCTCAAGGTCCAGCCCATAGACCTTGGCGGCCGTCTCCCCGACCATGGCGCGCACCGCCGCCTCGTCGAGCCCGGCCAGGCTGAAACGCAGCGAGAGCTGGCTGTAGTTGGTCGCGCCGGCCTGCCAGGTCGACTCCATGTGCGGGTAGTCCGAGCCCCACATGATGCGATCGGCGTAGCCGTCGCGAACCGCCCCGTGCGCCTCGTCGCGAGACAGGAACGACGCCCCGACGTAGACATTGGTGTGCAGGTATTCGGAGGGGCGGCGCGGCACCTGGCGGGCGAGCGGACCGTTCGAAGCTTGCGACTGGTGCACCGAGTCGAGCTCCTGCTCCAGATACGGCCACCACTCGCCGGGCTGCTCGGTCAGCACGAGTGTGAGTCCGGGATGGCGCTCGAAGACGCCACCGAAAATCATCAGGTGCGCCGCCCGCCGGCTGAACCAGCCTCCGCTCTCGATCGACATCAGCGCGACGAGCTCGGGGCCTTGGAAAACTGCGGGATCGCCGGCGCCGGCATGGGTGCTCAGCGGCATGTTCAGCTCTTCGGCCGCTTTCCAGAACGGCTCCCAGGCCCGATCGTTGTACGGCCGTAACCACGAGCGAGGCGCGGGGAAGTTCACGCCGCGAAGGCCCGCGTCAGCAGCCCAGCGCAGCTCCGCGGTCGCCGCTTCGATGTCCCACATCGGAAGATGAGCCAGGCCGACGTGGCGCGGCCGCGCCGCCGCGCACGTCTCGGCGAGCCAGCGGTTGTAGATGCGAATCCCTGCCGCATACAGCTCCGGGTCGTCGGGCGGCCCGAGCATCGTGGTCTGGAACGGCACCGGCTGGTCGTTCTGGCTCCCGTGGAACATCACCTCTGCGGCGATGCCTTCCTGGTCCATGTCACGGCGGCGGGCCTGCGGATCGTGATGGCCGGCGGCCCACTGGTTACGCCATGGCGAGAGCTCGTCGTCGGCACGGGCATCGTGCTCGACGTAGCGGCCCTTGGATCGGCCGGTATCCGCGACGTACGCGTCGAACGCCGACAAGAGATCCGGCGGGCAGCACGGGCGCAGCTCTTCGATCAGCCGGGGACCGATGTGCGCGTCTGCCGAGACGATGACCAGTGGGTGACTCACGCAAGCAAGTGTCCCACTGCCGGTCGAGCAGCACGAGCGTGAGAGGGTCTGTGGCGTGACACCAGTCGTTCTCGTCCACGGCGGCATGCACGGCTCCTGGTGCTGGGACCCGGTCCGTCCGCACCTTTCGGCGCCCTCCATCGCCGTCGACCTGCCCGGGCGCGGCACGCGTCCAGCTGATCTGGCGACCGTCGGTCTTGATGACAGCGTCGCTGCCGTCCTCGAAGATGCCGATGCGGCCGGTTTCGATCGCTTCGTTCTCGTCGGCCACTCGCTCGGCGGCGTGACCATCACCGAGACGGCGTTCCGACACCCGGAGCGGATCCACGCGCTGATCTACGTGGGTGCCCTCGTTCCCGGTCCAGGCGAAAGCCCGGCAAGCCTGCTGGTGGGCGAGCCGTCCAAGCAGATGCCGGTCCTGCCGGAGGAGCTGGCCCGCGCGCTGTTCGGCACCGGGATGGACGACGCGACATGGGCCGCGCACTACGCGCAGCTGACACCGGACGCCCCGGGCCTGATGAACGCGACGCTGTCGGGCTACCCCTCCGGAATGCCGATCACGTACGTATCCATGACCCTGGACCAGCCGGTGCCTCCGGAGCTCGCCGCTCAGATGGCAGCGAACCTCGGCCCGACGGCGGACCACCGTGTCATTCCGGATCAGGGCCACACGATCATGACGACAGGCCCCAAGCTGATCGCGTCGATCATCAACGAGTTCGCCGGGGACTGACGACGTCATCCCGCCGGGTGATAGCGTCCGCGCGTGCCTGGCGACCCGCGGAATCCGACGCAATCGCAAGGGAAGACGGCGATCGTGACGGCAGCCGGCGACGGCATCGGCCGCGCCACGGCGACCGCCTTCGCCGAAGCGGGATACCGGGTGATCGGCGTCGACATCGACGAGGCCGGGCTCGGAGAGCTGGGCACGTCCGTCGATCCGATCGTCGCCGACGTCACCGATCCGCACGCCGCGCATCGCATCGTCGAGCGGACGCTGGAGAGCACCGGCCGGCTCGACGTGCTGGTGAACGTCGTCGGAGGCAGCCGCCCCGGCAAGTCGACCATCGAGCTGTCGCTCGAGGAATGGAACCGGCTCCTCACCGTCAACCTCACGTCGGTTTTCCTGATGTGCCAGGCGGTTTTGCCGCACCTGGAGCAGGCCGGCGGCGGCGCGATCGTCAACGTCTCCTCCGGTGCGGGGCTCCGCGGCATGCGCAAGAACCCGGGCTACGTTGCCGCAAAGGCCGGCGTTGCTGCGCTCACGCGGGCCCTCGCGATCGACCACGGACCGCAAGGCGTGCGGGTCAACTGCGTGGCTCCCGGTCCGATCCGCACCCCGCTGATGCGCCGTAATCGCACACCCGAGGAGATCGCCGCCATGGGCGGTCTGGCGATCGCCGGGCGCATCGGCGAGCCCGAGGAGATCGCGGCCGCCATTCTTTGGCTGGCGAGCGACGCGTCCTCCTACGTCATGGGCCAGACGATCGAAGTCGACGGCGGGGTCGCCACGCTGATCTAGCCCTGCGATCGCTAGGCTTTCGGCGGCCCGAATCCCAGATGAGGCCGAAACCCATCGCGTCCCTGCTCCCAGAAGTCGAGCATCTCCGCATAGCCGAGAGCGTCGTAGGACTGGTTCACCTGCGCGACCAAGGCCTTGTTCACGCCGCGCTTCGTGCGCGCCAGGGTGCGCGCCGGACGCTTGAGCAGCCGCTGGATCAGACCGTTCGTCACGCCATCCAATTGGTCCATCGGAACGGCGTAGTTGACGATGTGCATCGCCGCCAGCTCGCGAGCCGTCATCGCGCCACCGAGGAAGAGGTACTCCTTCGCCTTGGTCGGCGGCATGTAGAGGGGCACCAGGGACCCGGCTCCGTCCCCTGGCGTCATCGCGAAGGGGTAACCGTGGGGCACCCCCTCGTGGTCGGTCACCTCCTCGAGCCCGAGATGGTTGTCGGTGATGATCGCGTCTTCCCAGGCCACGATGAGGTCACAACCGAAGAGGATCGACTGACCGTTCGATGAGGCATGCCCGTTCACCTTTGCGATCACGGGTTTGTCCATCAGTGCAAGCGTCTCGGTGATCCGGGCAGCACCCTGCTCGAAGCTCCACCGCCCGGCCGGACGGTTCGCCGGGTTCATGTAGGTCATCCGCTGCTCGTTGTAGTAGCCGGGGCCCGGCGCCCAGTAGAACTCGCCGTCCTGGCTGCCCGTGATGACGACGATCCGAACCGAGTCGTCCCACCGGACCTCCTCCAACGCGCGGGCGATCGCCGTGTGCACGTCGACGAAATCCGGATCGCCGGCCCCCGCCGCCTGGGTGGCTTCGAAGGGCTTGATCCGGATCGTCACCACTGACTGATCTGCACCCGCGGAATCGTCGCGAGCAACGTCGATCGCCGTGACCCTCATGGGCCTCGTTCTACCACCCCGCTAGACCGTCGCGGTCGGCCAGAGGGTAAGTGCGGCATAGGCCGGCTGCCACAGGTCCCGGTAGGCGTGCACCATCGGTGGCGGCAGCACCCCGAGGACGGCCGACCTGATCTCCGGTGTCGCCGACTCCAGCGCCCACGGGAAGAAGCGCTGGATGTCCTCCCCCACGCGCTTGCCGGTCTCGGCACCGAACGAGCCCCACTCCTCTTCACTGACGGTGCTGTCGATGAGCGGGAGTACGTCAATCTCCTCGTGATGGAGGTGTCCGCGTAACGCCGTTCCCAGCGCGTCGGTGAGTTCGCCCAGCCTTTGCGGACCCGTTTCGCGGTCGGCAAGTGCCGCGTCGATCGCGACCAGCAGCGGGTCGATCGCAGCGTGCTCGGCCTCCATCGCATCGAGTAGCGCCTCTGCGGCGCAATCGCCGGTGACGGCGCGCCGCATCGCCGGCCAAAGCAAATCATCCTCGGCGGAGTGGTGCACCTGCAGGAACTTCTTGAAAAGCCCCCAGCCCACAGCGCTGCGCAGCAGGGCCGCGGGGTCGTCGCTGCCGCTCGCCGTGATCCGGGCGATCTCATCGACGTCGCGGCGCAGCCCGTCATGCGTCGCAAACATCATCGTCATGTCGGTCTTGTAGGCCATGGGCCGGTCTCCTCTTGCAGTCGGAGTGAACGAGGTTGTCCACGTACTGGAGAGGACGGATGAACACCCGCCGATGCGACAGCCCCCGACGAGCGAATTTCTGGCGAACGTCGAGCCGCGGTCGTGAGGGTTGCCGAAACAGCCTTGTTTCCAACGCTTTTTGTCGGTGGTTCTCGGTAACGTTTCGCTATGAATCCGGTGTCCGTGTTGCCTGGCCAGCCCTCGTCTTCGTCGTTGTCTCCCGCCGCCTTGGCCGCCCTGTCGGATGAAGAATCGGCGAGTTCGATGAACGCCGGGCCTGGGCGGTGCAAGGGATCTTGTCGTGCGCCCACTGGCTGTCGTGGCGGCTCGGGATAGGACCGAACGCCGCCGGTGAACGCGTCCGGGTCGCCCGCGCCTTGCGGCAGCTACCGGCAACGTTCGCCACGTTCGCCGCCGGGCAGCTGTCGTTCACCCAGGTACGGGCGATCAGCCGGGTCGCGACCGCAGACGATGAGCAGGACTACCTCGGCATGGCCCGCCATGCCACCGGCGGCCAGCTCGAACGGCTCGTCAGCGGCGTGGCGCGGGCCCGCAAACTCGCCAAGCAGCGCAAGGCCGCCGCGGCCGCCGCCGCTGAGGGCCGTGAGCCCGAGGTCGAACGGATCCGGGTGTTCACCCGCTACGACGCCGACGGCGACCTGTGCATCACCATCAAAGCCGGCGCCGCCGACGGCGCGGTGCTGCTCGCCGCCGTCGAAGCCGCCCGCACCGACCTCGACCCGGTCAGCGAAAAGAGCGAGAAGGGCGGGCCGGATCTTTCCGCGGAAAGATCCGACGACCCCCCTCAGCAGGCCACCCGAGGCGACGGGCTACTCGCCTTGTGCCGCGCCTACCTCGATCAACGGGCGGTCGCGCATCCGGCCCGCGCCCGCCGCGACCGATCGCAGCTGACCGTGCAGCTCGACCCGCTCTCGGGCTGGTCCCGGCTCCCCGACGGCGAGTTCCTACCCCCCGGCAGCCTCCAGCTCACCATCCACGACCAGGGCCGCACGTCCCGTCATCCCAGCCAGGCGCTGCGGGATCTGCTCGGCACGGTCGACGGGGAACGCTGCCGGTTCCCGTCGTGCACCCGGCGGCGCAAACTCCACGCCCATCACGTCATCGCCTGGATCATGGGCGGCCGGACGGAGCTGGCGAACCTGGTGCTGCTGTGCTCCCGGCACCACCACGCCGTCGTGCACGCCGCCGGATTCCATCTCCTGCTGAATCCACTCAGCCGGGCGCTGACCGTGACTACGGCCGAAGGTGAGCCCGTCCCGCATCGGCATCAGTGGCCCTGGCAGCCCGCCGAACACCTCGACCCCGACACCCGGATCGACGCCACCACCCTGCCGCCCGACGGGGTCGACAAACTCGACCTGCACTACGCCGTCAACGTCCTCATGCAGCACGCTGCCTAACGGCTGCAGCGCACGGTCAGCGGGAGCCGAATCCGTAGAGCCGCTCGGCATTTCCGTGCAGGATCAGATCGCGCTCGGCGGTCACGATTCCCGACATCGACGCCTGGATCGTGCGCCACGAGTACGGGTAGTCGGCGCTGATGTGCGGGTAGTCGCTCGACCACAGGACCCGCTCCGCGCCGACGTAATCCAGGTTGCGCAGCCCGAACGTGTCGGTGATGTAGGCGAAGTGGAAGTGGTCATTGATGTAGTCGCTGGGCAGCCGCTGCAGACCGAAATGACTCACCGGCTCGAGTCGCTGATAGTTGTTGTCGATCTGCTCCTTGACGTAGGGCACCCAGCCGAAGTCGGCTTCGGCGAACACGACATCGAGCGCGGGGAAGCGGTCGAAGACACCGTCGAAGACCATCTCGATCATCCGGTTCGGTGCGTCGAAGAAACGGCCATAGCCCGGCAGCTTCGCCCGGTGCGCTGCCGGCATCGATTGGGTGAGCGACACGTGGATGTTCAGCGGGATGCGCCGCTCGCTCAGCGCCTCCCAGACGAGATCGTCGTCGGGACTGATGGCGAGCGTGCCGTTCGGCCAGCAGCCGATCAGAGCCCCGGACATGCCCGGCCGATCGAGCACCCGCTCGATCTCTGCCACTGCTTCCTTGGGGCCGCCGCGGTTGGGCAGCAGAGCCAGCCCCGCGAAGCGGTCCGGCGCGTACTCGACGTACTCGGACAGCCAGTCGTTGTACGCGCGGATCATGGCCAGGTGGTACTCGGTGTCCTTGTGGGCCACGATCGCGTTCGACAGGCGCGGCGTCGGAAAGAGCACCTCGGCATCGACCCCGTCACGGTCCATTTCGGTCAGGCGCACCTTCGGGTCGTACCCGCCTCGCCGCATGTCCTCGAAGCGGCACCAGCCCTTCATCTCTTCGGGTTCCAGGCCCGCACAGGCGTTCATCCCGAAGTTGATCGGTTCGCTGACGCCTTCGATCACCCAGGCGTCGCCTTCGTCGAAGCGCTGGATGCGCGGCGCACGGTCGCGCAAGGCAGCCGGCACCCGCGCGGTCCACAGATCGCCCGGCTCGTTGACGTGGCTGTCTCCGGAGATCAGCCGGTACCTGCGCGGTGCTGCCTGCGCTGCCAATTCTGCCTCGCCCATGCGAGTTGCCTCCCGAAAGCTTGACTCTGCCGTGATTGCGCCGCCGAGAACCCGGACCGGCTCTTTCTTATTAATGATTGCCTAGATGGCCCGCGTCTGTCCAGACGGGTAGCCGATTCCTGGGTCCGAGCGGGCCATGAGTACCGGAATCCGCGACCTCCGCCAATCCCACTGGGATCCGCAGACAGTTCACCGGTTCGAAAGTCCTGGTCAAACGGCCCTACCAGCTGGCATCCGGTGGTTCCTGTGTTTGCGCTGATCGCAGCACCGCAGCCCTCGGCCAAGCGCCGATTCGAAAGCAAGTACCGCCGACAGAACTGCTGACGTCACGGAGGCACCGCATGCCGACCTGCGAGTCCTGCAACTCACCAGCCAGTGAGTCCGCCCGCTTCTGTGGACGATGCGGTCATTCTCTGGCCCGGGTACCGGTCCCCGTATTGTCGTCCGCCGATACTGTGCCTCTTCCAGCCGTCATCCCAGCGCCCCGATCGTTGCCACAACCGAGCGCTCCAGCCCCGCTGATCCCACACCGCGTTGCCCGTCCGGAACTGTCGGCTTCCTCCCACCCGCAGGCCGCGGCCTACGAGCAGGTACTCCAGGGGTTCTTCGCGTCCAACCTGGAGCAGCCACTCCTCGAGGAACGTGACTCGGAGTCTCGTTCCATTGGCTCGCCTCCGACAAGCGGACCGAGCGGACTGCTCGATTCCCCGCTCGCAACCGTAAGAGAGCGCGTCGAGGGCGCAAAGATCGCCATCCAAGGTTGGCGCACAGGAGGAAACGATCGGCAGGCCCGGCTGGGAGCCGCTGCACTCGGCGCGGAATTGTTTGTGGGCCAACTCGTGGTGTGCGGGGTGCTCGCCGTCTTTGTCATGCACGGCCTCCACGCTGCTGGGACGGGGGTCCTCCTCAGGGCCGGGGTATGGCTGGCAGGGCTCGCGATGGCCGGAACATTGTCAGTGAGCGCAGCTGCGGGTGGAGAAGACGCCGCTGGGCGGGTCACCTTGAGCGGCCATATGTTGCCCTGGGGAATGACCCTGGTGAGCCTGGCGGCCGCGTATTACCTCTCAGTCCGCTCAGAACGAGATCGCCCAAGCTCCAGTGCCCTACAGGCTTTCACCCGCTCCGCTCTTCTTGCTGGCACGTACGCGATTGCGGCAGCAATCGCAAGCAATTTTGCCACCTGGAACACTGATGCCGCCGGCCTGGCGCGCGCCTTTCCCAAGACGGGCGCCGTTGACCTCGACGGCGGTCAGTTCGTCGTCGGAGTACCCATCTTCCGGCTCGCGGTGGCGAGCTTTCTCATGTTGGCAATCGTCGGCACCGCCGGTCGATTCGCTGCACTGCATCGTGCGAGCCTGCTTCTCGATACACCGGTTCCGAGTCGGATCACGGCTTGGGTGACACCGTTCCGAACCGCGATAACGATGCTTGGGGTCGGCATCGCCTTCCTCGGCGCTCTCAGCCTCGTCGCCGTGATCGTCGAAGTGGCGAGGGGCGATCTGTCACCACAGGAAATTGCAGTTTCGCCGCTGATAGCGCTTCAAGCGGCGGTCCTGGCCTTCTTCCTGGGGGCGTTCAACAACCTCGGTCTCCACATCGGAGCCGACCTGCAAGGCTCGTCGTTCATCGACGCGCACCTAAGCGATGGACATACGCGCGCCTTCGGACTGCTGCACGGTGGACTGCCCTCAGCGGCGTGGCTGCTCGTAGTACCGGTTTTGGTCGCCGCTTTGGTCGCAGGCGCTCTTCAGGGGATGCGCACACATCCAGAAGAAGATGATCGCGCCGGGAGTGATTGGTGGCGCTTCGGGGTGGCCTCCGCCATGATCTGGCTGGTCGTCGGGGGCTTGTCGACGATGTCCCTCAAGGCTGGGGGCGGAGCCGATTTCGGCGTGCTCTCCGTCGGCGCAGCGGGCCAAGTCAGCGTCGGGTTTTCGCTCCTTGGGCTCGCCATGACAGGCTTCCTATTCGGTGCGCTTTCGCGAGCCTTATCCGGCCAATCAGCTCGCTACCTGGCTGGCCTGCTGCCACTGACCACCGGAACGGTGGCCGCAAGACTTCGCATACTCACACCGCTTTGGGCGGTGCTGACCCTCGAAGCTCGTGGCCGCCTCGGACGGCCCGCACCAGCGTGGCTTGTCGTGCAGGCTGCGCAAGCCCAGCTTCCGCCGAACCCGCTCGTCCGGCTACCTGTGCACCGCGGGCTTGCGAGTGCGCTGGGTGCGGCCCTGCTCATCCTCGTGGCACTGGCGCTGACCCTCACGTTCGCGTGAGGGCACACCCATCGCATTCGAGATCCACCGAAAGAGGCCCTCATGACAGACCCCGCCGCTTCAGCAATGTTTTGCGCAAACTGCGGGCAGGCCCGAGAAGAGAGCAGCGCATTTTGCACGGTCTGCGGTCATGCTTTTCCCTCAACGGCGGACGAGACTACGGCCCGGTGGGACGAGGCCTCCGCACCCGCCAACGCGGTCGTGAACCAGGTGCCCGGCAAACGCCCGAGCAAACAGAGGGTCATGGCCATGGGCATTGGCATGGCGGCAGTTGCTCTTGGAGCCGTCGGAGCCTTCGCTTTTGTCTCGCAGGCGAATGATTCTCAGCGGGTCCGAACTCTCCCAAGAGTCGCTTCGGCGACAGGTGCTCCGCACATCACGTCTGAGCGGTCAGGTGCAGCCAGCGCGCCACCTCAAACTCAGCCAAGCGCGGCGGCACCAGGAGAAACTCCAGCAAGTGCGCCAACTGCTTCGGTTGCTTCGACGCCCCCGACAGACACGCTTGATGCTGCGCTCGTCGCCACCGTCCGACCGAACAGCGCGGCCTACAGCGGCCCAGCGGACGCGTGGTACAAGCTCGCGTCTCGACCGGCCGCCGGCTCAGAAGTGACCGTGGTTTGCGGCGTCACCGGCGCGTTGGGTAGCCAGCTTGGATCTCGTGGGACGTGGGCTTACACGAGCGTCGGTTGGATGCCGCAGACCAAGCTGAGCACATTGCCGGCGAACTTGGCGACCTGCGACGGGTCGATAAGCAATCCGCGCCCGACCGAAACGGCCTACTCGGCGAGCAGCCTGACCGGACGTGGGCCATGGCCAATCCTTTCGGGCGGACTCCCAGTGCCCGTTCGAACCGAACCCAGCCTTGATGCACCAACGACCGGGAAAGTACTTGCGGACGGCGACTTCATCACGGTGACCGCCTGCCGACGGGGCGACGCGGTTTCGAGTCCTGCAGGCGGAGGCAACGACCAGTGGGACGAACTCTCCCTCGGCGCCGGATATGTTCCCGATTCCGTCGTCAATTCGGCCAACCGCAGCGGAGCGCCGGTCCCGGGCTGCTAGCGGCCGGAGCGGTCAACAGCAGCAGGCAGCACAGCAGCGGGATGCGGCGGGTGCCCGAGCCGTCAGCCCGCGCACCCGCCGCACGTCAGCACCCGATCAAGAAGTGGTCTGGTAGCTCTGCACCGCCGTCACGTTCTTGCTGTCGCAGTTGTACGGACCGGAAGTCGGGTTGGTGACCTTCTGGTCGTACTGCCATCCGCTGCTGGTCAGCTTGATGAGCAGCCAGCACTTGTTCACCTGCGGATGCACCGGGTCGAGGCTCGCCGGGGCGAACAGGCCTCCGGCATCCCAGTTCGTCTCCGCCGAAGCCTTGCCGATGACGCACTCCATGGTCAGGTTGGAGCCGCACGCCGTGGCTTCCTTGGCGAACAGCGCCCAGGCGCTCATCGACGAGGCCGTGAAGTCGGTGAACCGAGGCTTGCTCACGGCGTCGTTCAGCATGGTCTTGATCTGTCCCAGCACCGGGTACTTCGCGTTGTCCATCTCGAAGGCCAGGTGGGTGAAGCCAACGTAGGTCGGCGGGAAGTTGCCGAGCGCCTTGGCCGCCTGGACGTTGGCGTCCAGGTAGTACTGCACGCTGTAGAGCACGAACGCCGGGTTCCAGCCGATGTTCTTCATCGCCTGGTAGATCGTCGTGATGTCCTGACCGTTGATCTGGTCGTAGCCGACGGTGCCGGCGTTCTTCAGCTGCTCCATGTAGGGCCGGTAGTTGTCGACCGCCACCGGCTGCTGCTGCAGAACGGTGACCTTGATGTTGTTCTGCTTCAGCGACTCCTGGATCCGCTTGCCCTGCGGAACCAGCGATGCCAGAACGCTCGAGCCGATACCGACCCCGCCCTGCTTGGAAGCCGGGTAGGCCTCCGTCAGCAGCCGCAGCGGGCCGTACGGGTACTGGTTCGGGTTCGAGGGGACGACGCTCACCTGGTACTTGGACTTCGCGGTGGTCGGACCAACCGTGTAGGAGTAGATGTCGCCCTGCTTGCAGGCCTCGCGCGGCTTCACGCCGGCGTCGTCGAAGGCGTTGCCGTTGCCGACGATCATGAAGTCCTTCTGGCACGCGTCGGTGAACGCCTGGCCGACGTTGAACAGCTTCGCGTCCCACTTGTCGACCACGATCTTGCGGCCGTTGATTCCGCCGGCCGCGTTGCACCACTTGCTGAAAGCGTCAGCAGTGTCGAAGAACTCCTGCTCCAGGCCGGGAGCAGCGGCCGCGCCCGGGTCTGCCGTGGTCCCGATCCTGATGGTGCTGTCGGTGATGCCCTTGGCCGTCGCGCCCTTGGCGTTGCCCGGCCCGCAGATGCCCTTGAGGGTGCCGAAGTCGCCCTTGCCGGCAGTAGCTGGCGCCGAGGACGTCGCCGCTTGCGACCCTCCGGCGCTGCTGGTGGTTCCGCCCGTGGGGGTGTTCGAGGATCGCCCGCAGGCGGCCGTGAGGCCAAATGCTGCGACCGCGACCATTACCACCCCGGGCCGGATCACGGCAGCGCGCCGAGATCGAACTGACATTTCTTCTCCTGCTTCTTAGGGTCGGGCGCACGCCGAACGAGTGCCCGGGAAACGCCCTGCGGTAGCACTGCTGACGGCAGGACGAAGCGGCACGGCGGCGCGTGAGAGTCGAACATCACGCCGCAGCGCTGCGTTCACGTATCTGGCCCGCGCCGCCGCCCACCGGTCGACGCGGCTTCCTCGGCGCGTCAAGCAGGGACGAACGCAGATGCAGGCGTCGCCTGCCTCGTAAGCAACTGCAACATGGTTCTATCACAGCGTTTCTGAGACCCCGTCAGGGACTCGCTGGCGCTAGCGGTCTGGAGCAGGACGACGGAGAATGGAGGGATGCGGCGCTACGTCTTGGAGCTCGAGGAGATTGACCGGAGCCAGATCGCTATCGCCGGCGGGAAGGGCGCGCACCTCGGCGAACTGACGCGCGTCGACGGCATCCGGGTGCCTGACGGCTTTTGCATGACGACCGGGGCGTTCGACCGCGTCACAGCCGACACGCCTCTCATCGCTGACTTGCTCGATCGGCTGTCCCGCGTTCAATCCGACGACCCCGGCGCGATTCGGGCGCTCGCGACACAGCTACGCCGCATCCTTGAAGAGACCGCGATACCCGACGATGTGTCGACCGCCATCACCGCTGCGCTTACCCGCACCGGTGAGGAGCTCCCCTACGCGGTCCGATCCAGCGCAACGGCGGAGGACCTCCCGACGGCGTCGTTCGCGGGGCAGCACGACACCTACCTCAACGTCGTGGGACCGCCGCAAATCCGGAAGCACATCAGGCGGTGCTGGGCCTCACTGTTCACTGAGCGCGCTATCTCCTACCGCATGCACAACGGCATCGACCACCGGAAGGTGCGCATGGCCGTCGTCGTCCAGCAGATGGTCGAGGCTGCGGCATCAGGCGTGCTTTTCACAGCCGACCCCGTGTCCGGTCACCGCAGAGTGAGCTCGATCGAACCCGTCATCGGGCTCGGCGATGCCCTGGTATCCGGCCAGGTGAACCCGGACAGCTACCAGGTCCGAGACGACGCAGTGGTTCTTCGAGCCGAACAGCAGGAGCGGCCGGCCCTCAGCGACGCGCAGCTGATTCAGCTCTCGCAACTGGGACGGCAGATCGAAGCACATTTCGGCTGTCCTCAAGACATCGAGTGGTGCCTGTCCGACAACGAGTTCTCCATCGTCCAGAGCCGGCCGATCACCACGCTCTACCCCATCCCCGAGACCGACGAGCAGGGCACCCGTGTCTACCTCTCCGTCGGCCATCAGCAGATGATGACCGACGCCATGAAGCCGCTGGGACTTTCCATGTGGCGGCTGACGACCCCGGCGCCGGCACGTGAGGCGGGTGGGCGGTTGTTCGTCGACGCCACGCGGCTCCTCAGCTCGCCGGCGACTCGCGCAAGCTTCGTCAAAGGCTGGGGCCAAGCCGATCCGCTGGTCGGTGATGCGCTGCAAACCATCATCGATCGCCCGGGTTTCCTCCCCACGCTCACCGAGGACGCAGCCGCCAGTCCCCCGGCCGCGACGGAGGCGGCAGCGCTCGAGACCGATCGGGCCATCGTCCTGGAGCTGATCAAGCACAGCGAGGCCTCCCTCGCGCAGCTGAAGCGCGACATCGAAGACCACGGCCGGTGCAGCCCGAATCGCCTTTATCCACAACGACATCCAGGAGCTTCGGCGGATCCTCTTCGACCGACGAAGCCATCAGGTATTCATGTCGGCGATGGAGACCAGCTGGCAGCTCGACGAACTATTGGAGGAGTTACTCGGCGAGAAGAACGCGGTCGACACGCTCACGCAATCGGTCGCCGACAACGTCACCTCCGAAATGGGTCTGGCCCTGCTGGACGTCGCTGACGTGATCCGCCGGCATCCGGACGTGGTGGAGTTCCTCGAGGGGATCGAGGAAGACAACTTCCTGGAGGAACTGTCCGCACTCGACGGGGGAAGCCAAGCGCGTTCGGCGATCGAGGGCTACCTCGACAGATACGGCATGCGGTGCGCCGGCGAGATTGACATCACCAGGCCGCGTTGGAGTGAACATCCCACGACGCTCGTTCCCCTGATCCTCGGCAACGTCAAGAACTTACCGCCGGGTGCAGGCCGGCAACGTTTTGCCGAAGGGCAGCGGCAGGCCTGGGAGAAAGAGCAGGAGGTACTCGCCCGGCTGCGCGACATGCCTGACGGCGCGACGAAGGCAGCCGAAGTCATGTGGATGATCGACCGGATCCGGACCTTCATCGGCTACCGGGAGTATCCGAAGTACCACATGATCAACCGCTACTTCGTCTACAAGCAGGCCCTGCTGCACGAAGCGGAGCAGCTGGCGCGAGCGGGCGTGCTGCGCGAGCGGGAAGACATCTTCTTCCTGTCACTGCAGGAGATTGCGGACCTCCTCGATACCCACCGAGTCGCAGGCGAGCTCATCCGCGAGCGCAAGGAGGCCTTCGCGTCGCACAAAACCCTGACGCCGCCAAGGGTTATGACCTCCGACGGCGAAATCATCACGGGCACCTATCGTCGCCACGACGTCCCGGCGGGCGCGCTGGTCGGCTTACCCGTCTCTGCCGGGACCATCGAGGGCCGGGCTCGCGTCGTGCTGGACATGGGCGAGATCGAGTTCGAGGCCGGCGACATCCTCGTCACCACCTACACCGATCCCAGCTGGACGCCGGTGTTCCTGTCCGTCACCGGCCTGGTAACGGAGGTCGGCGGTCAGATGACGCACGGGGCCGTCATCGCCCGGGAATACGGATTGCCGGCGGTCGTCGGGGTCGAACATGCCACTCGGCTCATCCGTGACGGGCAACATATCCGCGTCCATGGCACCGAGGGCTACGTCGAATCGCTGAGCTGACGAGCCGGCGGCAGCGGCACGCGGGGCTGCGGCTGCCTGCCGGGAGGTTGCGTCGGGCGAGGCAGCAATGGCGTACGCGGTACCAGGGGCAGGGTTTTCGGCTCGTGCGGCAGGAGCTGGACGCTTTGGCCGCCGTGCCGAATTGTCACCGGTTGATCACCGCTGGCCTCGTAGGTCACCGCGTCGCCGCCGACATCGACGCGCAGACGCTGCCCCCGCCATTGCAGCCGAAAGCACAGCCGCGTCAGGGATTGCGGAAGCGCGGGATCGAAGCTCAGTTCCTCGGCACGCGAGCGCAGGCCTCCGAAACCGACGACCAGCGCGACCCACGTGCCGGCCAGCGACGCGATGTGGACGCCGTCGCGCGTGTTGTGGTGCAGGTCGAGCAAGTCGATGGCCGCAGCCTCGTAGGTGTAGTCGTGGGCCAGATCGAGGTGCCCCACTTCGGCTGCGAGCACAGCTTGCACGCAGGCGGACAGCGACGAATCTCGGACCGTCCGGCGTTCGTAGTAGTCGACGTTTCGCGCCATGTCGCCGGCTGAGAAGCTGTCGCCGAACCACATCATCGCGAGCACGAGATCGGCCTGCTTGATGACCTGCTTGCGGTAGAGGTCGAAGTACGGAACAGACAGCAGCAGCGGATAGTTCGCGGCGTGCTCGAAGTCCCATTCCGGCAGTTCCGTGAAGCCGATCGACTGCTGATGCACCCCTCGCCTGCTGTCGTACGGGATGTGTACCGCGTCGGCGGTGGCAGTCCAGGCGGCGATCTCCTCGGCGTCGACGCCGAACCGCTCGGCGATGTCCGGGTGGCGCTGCACTGCTTCGGCAGCGGCTTGCAGGTTGCGCGCCGCCGACAGGTTCGTGAACACGTTGTCCGCGACTACGGCGGTGTATTCGTCGGGCCCGGTGATCCCGACGATGTGCCACTTGCCGTCCGAGCCGTGATGGCCTAGTGACATCCAGAGGCGAGCCGTCTCGACGAGCAGCTCGACGCCGATCTCACGCTCCAGCTCCGTGTCGCCGGTCAGCTGCCGGTGACGATCGAATGCCAGGGCGACATCAGCGTTTACATGGAACGCCGCGGTGCTTGCTGGCCAGTAGCCGGAGCATTCGTGACCGGCGATGGTCCGCCACGGAAACGCGGCGCCGGAAAGCCCGAGATCGGCCGCGCGGCGGCGCGCCAAGCCGAGGATGGAGTGCCTCCACCGCAGCGCGTCGGCAGCGGCCGCGGGCGAGGTGAAGGACAGCAACGGCAGCACGAATTGCTCGGTGTCCCAGAACGTGTGGCCGTCATACCCCGGGCCGGTGAGCCCCTTGGACGGGATACAGCGACGTTCCCCACGCTCGCTTGCCTGCAAGACGTGGAAGAGGCTGAACCGCACGGCTTGCTGCACCGCCGGGTCACCTTCGACGAGTACGTCGGCGGTCTCCCAGAAGTCGTCGAGAAAGTCCCGCTGCTCACGCAACAGGCCCTCGAAGCCTGTGGCCCGCGCGCCCGCCAGTGCCCCGGACACCTGGTCGCGCAGCGCGGAGAGCGAGCGGACGCCGGACCAGCCGTAGCCGATGAACTTCACCAATCGCAGCTGCTCTCCCGGAGCAAGCAGACGCACGATGGTGGTCCGGGCCCAGTCCTCGGTCAGCTCGGTGACGACGTCCTGATCCTCGTCGGCGATGACATGAGCCATCCCTGCCGCTACGGAAAGCTCGCTGGCGGCGGTGCCGTGCAGGAGGACGACGTCGGAATCGCTTCGGTCGTGGCCCAACGGGGTGAGCGGATGCGTGAGGGCCGCAGCATCGCGAGGGTCCGTCGACGACTGCCTCGCGGATTCGTTCGCGACCAGTTCCGACTGCAGCGTGACGCGCATCTGCGAGCCAACGGGTTCCACGACATATTCGATGGCTGCTATCGCCCGCTGGCTCAGCGAGACCAGCCGGGTGGAACGCACGCGAACCCGCTTGCCCGCCGGGGAACTCCACTCGAGCTGGCGCGTCAGCGTTCCGGAACGAAAGTCGAGCACCCGCTCGTGGCCGTGCAGCCTTCCGTATCGCACATCGAGCGGCTCGTCGTCGACGAGGAGCCGGATCAGCTTCCCGTTGGTGACGTTGACGATCGTCTGGCTGGACTCCGGGGATCCGTATTCCGCTTCGGCATACGGCAGCGGACGCTCCTCGTAGAACGAGTTGAGGTAGGTGCCGGGGATGCCGTTCGGCTCGCCCTCATCAAGATTTCCGCGCAGTCCGATGTGCCCGTTCGACAGGGCGAAGATCGACTCCGTTTGGGCGAGCAACTCCAGATCGAGCTCCGTCTCGCGCAAGACCCACGGATCGACGGTGTAGGTCGGCTGCCGGATCACCCGTTCCCCCCGGCTTCGAGCAGCTCGCCCAGATCACGCACGACGACGTCGGCGCCGTGCTGCTTGAGGTCGGCCGCCTGACCCACGCGGTCGACCCCGACGACGTAGGCGAAGCCGCCCGCGCGCCCCGCTTCCACCCCGGCCAGGGCATCCTCGAAGACCGCCGCCTGCCCGGGTGCCACTCCCAGCGCCTGGGCCCCGGCGAGGTAGGTGTCCGGAGCCGGCTTGCCCGGCAGGTGCCGTTCTTTCGCCACGACCCCGTCGATGCGCGCCTCGACCAGTGAGGCCAGTCCGGTCACCTCCAGCACTTCGGCGGTGTTGGCGCTGGAGGACACCACCGCGCGTCGCAGCCCCGCGCGCTGCGCCGCTTCCAGGTAACGGCGCGAACCGGCGAAGACCTCGACGCCATCTTCGGCGATGCGCTGCCGGAGGATGCCGTTCTTGCGTTCACCGAGCCGCCAGACCGTTTCGGCGGCCGGATCATCGCCGGGCCCGCCCTCCGGCAGCCTGATGTCGCGGCTCGCCAGGAAGTCCCGCACGCCGTCCTCGCGGGGCTTGCCGTCGACGTACTCGTCGTAGTCGGCCAGCGGGTCGAAGGCGGTGAAGGGCTCCCCGGTCCGCCGTGAGCGCGCTTGCAGGAAGCTGTCGAACGTCTGCGCCCACGCCTTACTGTGCACGGCGGCGGTGTTCGTCAGCACGCCGTCGAGATCGAACAGGCATGCGGTCACCTCTTCCGGCAATCCCAGCACCACGCGTCACCCCTGTTCTTGATCGTCCCCACAGTGGTCTCCCCCGGCCGCGGAAATCAACGCCTCCGCTCTGCTGAACACGTCGACCGCCATCACTGCCATCACCGCCAGGGCGGCGTAAGTCGTCCGAATCAGCGGAACGCGTTGATCGTGACGAAGGAGTAGCCGGCGCCCCGGATGGCGGCGATCAGCTTCGGTAGCGCATCGGCGTCGAGCGTCGTCGCGTCCTCGGCGGCACCGAGGTGCATCAGCACGATCGCTCCCGGCTGCAATTGGGCGAGCGCCCGGCTCACGATGTCGTCGACGGTGCCGGCGCCCGCGGTTCCCATCCAGCCGCGAGTGTCAACCGTCCAGCCGATCGCGGCATACCCAAGGCCATTGACGATGGCGAGAGTGCGCGCGTCGTACTCCCCGTACGGGAAGCGCAGCCACGGCCTGGCGACCCCGTTCGTCGACGCGCCGATCGCACTTTCCGCGTTCTCGACTTCAGATCGGACGGCCGCCGACGACAGCTGGGTCAGGTGCGGGTGAGTCATGGTGTGGTTGCCGATGAGACCGGTAGCAGCCATCTGTGCGGCGGTCTGGGGATAGCGCTGAACGAACTGCCCGGTGAGAAAGAACGTCGCCGGCACGCCGGCCATGTGGAGCGTCGACAGGACAGATGGGGCGCCCTGCGCCCCGGAGCCACCGTCGAAGGTCAGGGCGACGACGCGTGCCGTCGTGGAAATCCGGTAGAGCACCCGGCCGGTCAGTGAAGCGGGAAGGCCGGTCGCCGTCGGGCTGGGCGAGGAGGTCGTCGCAGGCGCTGACGGGGCACTGCTCGGGACGGACGTCGCCGGTGTCGCCGGTGTCGCCGTGGGCGACGCGGTCGTGACGCCCCCGCCGCCGCAGCCAGCACCCCCGAACGCGCCGATGACGAGGGACACGCCGGCAACGGCCAAGCATCGCCGTCCTTTTCGTGAGGCCAGCCCGCCCATCCGAGGTCACCTCGCCTTACACCTCGAGCCTGCGCGCGGGAGGCGTCGACAGCCAGGGCCTCAAGTCCCGATTCGTGGCGGACACCCGACTGACCACGCAAGCGCCTGGCGCCGCGGTGCCGACCGCGAACCCCGGCAAGGTTCTTCCAGTTTCGGGACCTCCGACTCTGTGCGCGAGATGCCGCGGGGTACAGGGTGTTTAGCTACCGAGTTCCGTCCCTCCGCTACGGGAGGTCCTCATGCCTGAGAGCTCTACACCTCCGCTCGTTGACGTCGGCCAGGATCAAACGGCGCTCGACGACATCGTGAGCCATGCGGCACGTCATCCCGACGACATCGGCTTCCGGTACCGGTCCGGTTCGGGGTGGAACGACCTCAGCTACCGGTCGTTCTACGAGCGCGTTCGTGACCTGGCCTCGGGTCTGGTCGCGGCCGGCATCGCCCCGGGGGACCGCGTCGCGCTCATGTCGAAGACGCGCCTCGAGTGGGCGCTCTGTGACTATGCGATCTGGCAGGTCGGCGCCGTCACCGTGCCGATCTACGAAACGTCCTCTGCGGAGCAGATCGAATGGATTCTGTTCGACTCGGGCGCAGTGGCGGCTCTCGTCGAGACCGCGAACCATGCCACGACCATCGCCGAACTGTCGGACCGCACGCCGGCGCTCCGCAATGTCTGGGTCATCGACGAGGGCGACCTCGACCGCCTCGTCACGGACGGGCAGCAGGTCTCGGGCTCCGTGCTCGAGGACCGGCGAGCGACGCTGACCGCAGACAGCCTGGCGACAATCGTCTATACATCGGGCACCACCGGCCGCTCCAAAGGCTGCGCCCTGACCCACCGCAACCTGGTGTTCACGTTTGCCAACACGACCAAGGCGCCCGGCATCGGTGAGATCTTCAACGAGACCTCGTCAACGCTGCTGTTCCTGCCGCTGGCCCACGTGCTTGCCCGGGTCATTCAGCTCAGCTGCGTGCACGCCCGGGTTTGCATCGGCTACACACCGACCGTCAGCAAGCTCCCCGATGACATGGCGAGCTTCCATCCCACGCTGCTCTTGTCGGTGCCGCGGGTCTTCGAGAAGGTCTACAACTCCGCCAAGCACACCGCGCATGCGTCCGGCAAGGGACGCATCTTCGACCGGGCTGACGCCGTCGCCGTCGCTTACAGCGAGGCCGTTCAGCGTGGCCACGTCGGCATCGGGCTCCGGCTGCAGCACGCGGTGTTCGACCGGCTGGTCTACGGCAAGATTCGGCACGTCATGGGCGGCCGGGTCCAGTGGTCGGTCAGCGGCGGCGCGCCGCTCGGCGCCCGGCTGGGGCACTTCTTCCGCGGGATCGGGGTCACCGTGCTCGAGGGCTGGGGCATGACCGAGACCACGACCAGCGGGACGCTGAACCTTCCGTCCCGGCTGCGCATCGGGAGCGTCGGGCCCGCGACACCCGGCTGCGAGCTCAAGATCGCCGAGGACGGCGAGGTACTCATCAACGGACCCTTCCTGATGTCGGGGTACTGGCAGAACGAGACCGCGACCAAGGAGACCATCGACGAAGACGGCTGGCTGCACACCGGCGACATCGGGCGCATCGATGACGACGGCTTCTTGTTCATCACCGGCCGCAAGAAGGAACTGATCGTGACCTCCGGAGGCAAGAACGTCGCCCCGGCGGTCCTCGAGGACCGGCTGCGCGCGCACTGGCTGGTGAGCCAATGCATCGTGGTCGGCGACGCCCGTCCGTACATCGCCGCGCTCATCACGCTCGACTCCGAGTCGCTCACCCAGTGGTGTGCCGATCGCGGACGATCCGCCACATCCGCGGCACAGCTACGCGACGACCACGAACTGGGCAAGGAGATCGAGGCGGCCGTCGAGGAGGCCAACAAGGCTGTCTCGCACGCCGAGGCCATCAGGCGCATGAGGATCCTCGACATCGATTTCACCGAAGCCGGCGGCTGCCTCACTCCGACGCTCAAACTCAGGCGGCATGTCGTCCTCGAGCGCTTCGCTGATGAGGTCGAGGCGCTCTACAGCTGACCACCCGCCGCCGGCGGCGACCGTCGCGCGAGCCGGCTCCTCAGGAAGGCGCGCAGGGCGACCCGAACGCGAGCACGTGTGGACCGTCCCGCGGGAGCATGATCCGGGCACCGGCGGGCCGTAACACGTCCTCCTCCAGATCGACTCCCGCAGTGACATGCGTGAGCTCAAGCCCCGCCTCCGTCAGCCGGAAGATTCCGCGGTGCGTCACGTAGCTGACCGTTTGGCCGCGGCGGATGGCCCGCGCTCCGTTGAAGGTGATTTCCCTGACCGTCTCGACGAACTTGGCTTCGCCCTGTTCGACGACGCGCAGGAGTCCCCCGTCGAGTTCGAGACGTTCGCGATGGGCGAAAGAGCCGACGAAGACGAGGGTGCGGGCATGGTGGGTGATGTCAGGAAGCCCGCCGGGCCCGACACAATCCAGCACGCCGTTGCCGCGCCGGGAGACGTTCACGTTTCCGGCGCTGTCGACCTGCAGGATTCCCAGACAGGCGACATCGAGTCTGTCTTCGTAACGATGAAACATTTCGGCCGAGCTCTCCAGACGTAGCGGATTGACCGCTGCTCCGAAGAAGATGCCGCCAGCGGGTGTGCCGCCGACGGCCCCGGCTTCTGTCGTCTTCACAGCGTTCGTGTCGAGCCCCGCCTCGTTCAGGAGCCGGCCGGCCTCTTCGGGAAGGCCGACGCCCAGATTGATCAGCCCGCCCGGATGAAGGCTTTCAGCAATGACGGAGGCGGTGAGCCGCGCGAGAGCCTCGTCCGCCGCCGATCGCCGAGGCGTGATCTTCAGGACACGGTTGAGCAATCGCACGTTGCGCATGACGCGCTCGGGGTCAGGATCGCCCTCGACGGTGAACCCGGGCCAATATCGGCGCTGCGGGATGGAACCCGTCTGCTCATTCCGTGGATTCACCACGACCGCGTCGACCCATTCGGCCGGAACGTATGCCTGCCCGGCGAGGGGTTCGATGACGTCGGCCACACAGGCGATCACCGTCCCACCGTTGGCGTGCACGGCACGGGCGCTGTCATGGATCTCGGTGAGGCAGGCGGCACCGTTGACGTAGATGTTGCCTTGGGCGTCGGCGTGCGGAGCGTTGAAGAGCGCGACGTCGAGCCGGGGCAGGCGATAGCGCAGCCGGTCCCCGGCTGCCTCGACCAGCTGCATCCGTGCGTTCTCGGTCACCGGCGAACCCGGTCCGACGCGAGGGTCGAGGAAGCTGCCCACGCCGACCGGCGACTCGCGGCACAGCCGACCGTCGCCCTGGCCTTCGATCAGAAAGGCGAGCTGCCCCTGCGGAAGCGTGTGCAGCTCCAACTCATGGGCGGCTGCGAGGGCGAGGAAGGACTTGACGGTCTCGAGGTGACCCAGGATCGCCGTCGTGACCAAGCCTGGAATCCCCAGCTCCTCCAGCGTCCCCGGGACCCTTCCTCGTCCTCCCAGCGCGCCCACGCCGCACCAGGTCAGGTTCCGAGGATGCCCGCTCATCCGGTATCGATCCCGGATCGCCCAGTACAGGATCGATGCGCGATGGTGCGCCGCCATGCCACAACTGAGCACGACGCTGCCATCGCCGATCAGCTCAGCGGCCCGGCGCGCCGTCACGAATTTCAGGCCGAGCCCCTCCGGGAGATGGTCGGAGTCGTACTTGTCCCAGGTCAATCTCCACCGGGCGACTTGGGCGAGCAGCCGCAGCTCATCGATACCGATCATGCTCCGCTGCCGAGCCTTTCCTTGCCGCGCGGGTCAGGGCGTCGCCCCCGTCTTACGGTCGCGGTGAGCGGTGTGTCGCAGCTGCAGGATTCGCACGGTTCCCGGAATGCCGATCAGCAGCGCCCCGGCAATAGCGGCGAACAGCATCGCGACACCGAGTGGCATGCGGCCCGAAGCTCCTAAGAAGCTGACCTTGACGCTGCGCCCGTTCTGCAGGATGAACACGAGCAGAAGCGCAAGGACGATCGCCGACGAGATCAAGGCGATGCGCGCGGCTCCTACGCGCGAGTGCGGCTGTCGCTGTTGTGATGGCGGCGAAGGTGTGGCAGCGCGGGTGGGAGCCGGCGTCGACGGCAGCTTGGTCTCGATCCGGTCGCTGGGTTCCTGAACGGCCATGTCTCCTCTTTCCCGTGGAGTGGCGACGGCCGACCAAGATCGCCTGGCCGAATAGCGCTGTGGTTGGCCAGCCAACTCAAGGGTGAGCCTCGGAAACTCACGTGAGTAGAGGCGAAAGTCCGCCGGCGGGTTGGACGGTAGAGGCCGGCGGCAGGCGACAGCGGCTTCAGCCGGCGGTCACCGCAATCGTGGCCGCGTCGGTATCTCCGAGCACTACTGAGCTGGCGACGTCGGCCAGTTTCTGATTGTGATTGCGAGCGTGCCGCCGTAGCGCGTTGAACGCAACGTCCATGCTGACTGAGTGCCGCTCGGCGAGGACCCCCTTCGCCTGTTCGACGGCGATGCGGCTGTTGAGCGCGTGCTGCAGCTGCTCCGCGAGGAGCGAGCTGCGGTGCGCTGAACGCTGCTGCAGGATGCCGATGGTCGCCACGTCGGCCAGTGCTTGCGCCAGCTGCTGGTCGGCGTCGCTGGCGCGGCCGGTGGCGGAGCTGAAAAGGTTCAGGCCGCCGATGGTCTGCTCCCGAAGGCGCATGGGCACCGCGAAGACTGATTGGAAGCCGCCATCGAGGGCAGCTGTGACGAAGGCGGGCCAACGATCCCGGTCTTTCTCGAGGTCCCCGCTGATCACGGGTGCCCCGCTACGCACGCAATCGAGGCAGGGACCCTCGTCGGACTGCAGCTGGCAGATCTCCAGCAACCGCGACTCCTCACTCGAAGATGCGACGACGGCGAGGTTGCCCTTCTGGTCATTGAGCAGCAACCCGGCTGCCGTCACCCCGAGTAGCTCGACGCAAGAGTGAACCAGGCCGTCGAGCAACTCGACGACGTCAAAATCGTCGACAAGCGTGTCGGCGAGCATGACGAACGTGGTGGCAAGCGCTGCTTCCCGACCGCGTTCACGTTCAGGCGAACCGGCGTCAGGTTCTTCCACGCTCACAGCTCCTCCTTGGAAAATCGTAGGCGTCTATCCACGACGTCCTTCGCGATTTCGGCGAGTGGGCGTCCTAACGCGAACGCCCGCGCACGCAACATCAGAAACGCCTCCTCGGTCGTGACCCCAAGCTGGACCTGCACCATCCCGGTGGCCTGATGGACTTGCATCTGATAGCTACCCCGAGACGCGAAGTCGTCGGTGAAGCCCGTGACCCCATCGGTGTTCATGTGCAGGAGGGCGACCGCGGCGGCATCGGCGGCCATCAGTACGGCGGGAAGTTGAACGTCGTCGAGCTCTCCCGGATGATCGTTGTACAGGTCAAGAACACCAACGATGATCACCCCGATCCGAAGCGGAATCGCGAACACGGCCCGGACCCCCGCCAGCTTTGCACCGTGCATGAACATCGGCCACCGGTCGACAGCTGCTCCGTTCGGTTCCAGCAGATCGGCAATCAGCACCGGCACACCGGTGGTCACGGCCTCGACGCACGGGCCTTCGCCCAAGGAGAACTGCAGCTCCTCGATGCGCGCTGAGACGTCGTCGGTGGCGCAGACGACCCCGCGGTTACCCGCCTGGGTCACCATGGCGATCCCGGCACCGCTCACTCCGAGAACGGAAACGCAGAGATCACAAATCCGCTTCGGCTGGGATGCGCGCTCCGCGGCGCCAGCCGCAAGCACCTGCCCCCAGTCACTTGCCTCATTCACGACGAGGCTGCGAGCAACGGGGCGCGAAGGTCGCTTGGGCAGCGATGTCCCATGAGTTCTCGGAGGGCAGCCTGCGCGTCTGTCTCATGGCGTCCTCCTATTTTTCGACGCCACCCCGTCGAGTCTCCCACCAATCGTGCTTCAAGAGACAGACCTTCGCCCTAGTCCGGGTGAACCTTCGACCCACCACCCGCAGCTGCCACGGCCTGTGGATAGGCCGGCAACTCGTCGCCGCGCTGCTTTAGCGGATTGCTTGCCGGCTATGGCCGCACCCGCCGGAGCAGCTCAATCCGGTCAATCGGGGTGGTGGCAGGCCACCGCGTGGCCGTCGCCGCGGAAAGCGAGCTGAGGCTCCACGCTGCGGCAGATCTCGTCTGCCTTCGGGCAACGCGTGTGGAAGCGGCAACCCGGAGGTGGGTGAAGCGGCGAGGGCAGCTCGCCGGCTATCGCCGGCGCCTGCTCAGCGGCGTCCGGAGAGGGGATGGAGGCCAACAGAGCGGACGTATAGGGATGGCGTGGGTTGGCATAGACGGCGTCGCGCGGTCCGATCTCGCAGAGCTTCCCTAAGTACATGACGGCGATGCGATCCGAGACATGGCGGATCACCGACAGGTCGTGCGAGATGAACACCATAGTCAGCCCGTACCGCGCCTTCATGTCCTCCAGCAGGTTCAGGATTTGGGCCTGAACCGATACGTCGAGTGCCGAAACCGGCTCGTCGCAGACCAGCAGACGCGGCTCAAGGATCAGCGCCCGGGCGATCGCGACGCGCTGGCACTGACCGCCGGAGAACTCATGAGGACGACGCCGCCCGTAGTGTTCGAAGTCGAGGCCAACTGCGTCCATCATCTCAGCGACCTTGGCCTTGCGCGCACTCGACTCCTTCGGCGTCCCCCATATCTGCAACGGTTCGGCGACGATGTCGGCGATCCGGCGCTGAGGGCTGAGCGACGAAATCGGGTCCTGAAAGATGATTTGCATGCGGGTCCGCAGCTGGCGCAGCGCATTGCCGGACAAGCCGGTGACCTCTACCCCGTCAAGCTTGACTGAGCCACTGGTGGGGCGCGGCAAGCACAGCAACGCTCGGCCGGTAGTGGACTTGCCGCAACCCGACTCGCCTACCAGACCCAGGGTCTCCCCTTCGGCCACATCGAAACTCACCCCCGAAACCGCGTGAACTCTTTCCCCGCCCTTCGCCGGGAATTCCACCACCAGGTCCGAAACCTGCAGCAGCGGCTCGGCCCGAACAGCTGACATGCCGACAACGCTCACAGCCGACGCCTGCTTTCAGCTGCGGCATCGGCGCCGCACCCAACCGCCGGCCCGAGGCACTCGGCGGCGAGGCGGGCCTCGCCCCCCACAGAGCTCTGCGCCGCCGAGGATCCGAGCGGATTCCAGCACGCGTACGAGTGGCCGTCGTCATCCGTCACAAGTGACGGCCGTTCAACGCGGCAGCGGTTGGTCACGTACCTGCACCGTGGAGCGAACGCGCAGCCAGCAGGCTGATGCAAGAGGTTCGGCGGCTGGCCGGGGATCGCCCGCAGCCGGGCGTGCGGCTTGTCGTCGTGGCGCGGTGTAGCAGCCAAAAGCGCTTCCGTGTAAGGCATTCGAGGGTTGGCGAAGAGGACGCGTGTCGGAGCCTTTTCGACCACTCGCCCGGCGTACATAACAGCGATGTCATGGGTTCGGCCGGCCACTACATCGAGGTCATGGCTGACCAGGATCATGGCCATGCGCCGCTCCCTCTGCTGGCGAGCCAAGAGGTCGAGGATTTGCGCCTGGACCGTGACGTCCAACGCAGTAGTCGGCTCATCGGCGAGAAGCAGCTTGGGGCTGCAGGACAGCGCTATGGCGATGACCACCCTCTGGCGCATCCCGCCCGAGAGCTGATGAGGGTAAGCGCGGAGGTTGCGTTCCGGGTCGGGGATTCCTACCGAGCGGAGCAGTTCCAGGGCCGCCTCCTTTGCCTGTTTCCTGCTGAGGCCGAGGTGTCGGCGCATTGCATCGGTGACTTGCCGGCCAACCCGCAGCACCGGGCTCAGAGAGGTCATCGGATCCTGAAAGACCATGGCGATCTGTTCACCCCACAGCGGCCGTAGGTCACCTCGCCGGAGCCCCACCAGATCGCGGCCTTCGAAGCTGACACGGCCGGTCCGCTCCACCCCGCGCCTCGGCAACAGGCCCATCACGGATCGGCTGAGTACCGTCTTGCCTGACCCCGACTCGCCCACCACACCGAGAGTTTGGCCCACGTCGAGGTCGAAGGACACATCCTGCAGGGCGCGCACCGGACCGTCGTCGGTGTGAAACGTGGTGTGCAAGCTCTCGACCGACAGCAGCGGTTGATCCGAACGCGGGCTCGCCATCACAGCACCGATTGGCGGGTGTCGAAACGAGCTCTTCCGGCCTCGCCCAGCCGGTTGAACCCGACCACGGTGAGGAACAACACGCTGGCCGGTACGAGAACGCTATGAGGGTCCTGCTGCAGGACGGTCTGCGACTCGGCAATCATGTTTCCCCAACTCGGGTCGGGGGCTTTGATGCCGAGACCCAGGAAACTCAGCGACGCCTCAGCAACGATGAGCGTCGCGACGATCACCATGGAGTAGCCCAGCAGCCGACGCGCCACGTTCGGCAGGATCTCACGGAAGATGATCCGCCGATCCCTCGCGCCCAGCCCCCTGGCCGCGAGGATGTACTCCCGCCCCGAAACGCTGTAGGTGGCGGCTCTTGCCAGCCGGGTCAAGCTGGGAACAGTGAGTATCGAGAAGGCGATGAACAACGTGCCCAGGCTCGGTCGCAGCACCGCCACGAGCGCCAGAAGGAACACGAGCGGCGGGAATGCCAACAGGGCATCGGTCAGCAAGCCGAGCACCGCCTCCAGCTTCCCGCGATAGTGCGCGGCCAGGATTCCCAGCAGCGTCCCGATGCTGAGTCCGACGGCCGTGCAGCCAATACCGACCAGCAGGGAAACCCGTGAACCCCAAATGAGGCGGTCCAGGTAGTCGCGGCCGAACCCGTCCGTGCCCAGCGGATGCGCACTGAACAGGTCTGGGCGCACGTACGACTTGGCAGTCAACGGCAGGTAGTGCGGCTGCTCAATCGGCAGCACGGGAGCGAGGATCGCGGCGAGCACGACCACCGCGACCCAGATGCCGGCCAACCACAACCCGGTGGCGAACCGGGGCCCGAAGCGAGCCTTCGCAACGATGTCCAGCCCCCGAAAGGCCGCGAGGACGCCGACGGCGCTGAGGACCCAACGCACCACGACCGAACCGCGGTCGAGGACCATGGTTCCGACAAGAATCAAGGCGATCCCGGCGAACAGCAGGGCAGCCCCCGCAACGTACGCGGGTACTGCCGCGCCGGCCCGACGCGCCCCTTCCCACCAACGCAGTCCCGGCCCGGGTGGACCAGAGCGTGCGGCGATTCCTTCGCTCAGATCAGAGGCACTCATGGGCGCGTCCTCGGATCGAGCCACCCATAGGACACATCCACCAACGTGTTGACCAGGACGTACACGACTGCGATCACCAGCACGACACCTTGCACCAGCGGGTAGTCGTTGCTCCCGACCGCGCCCACCAGCAGGTTGCCCAACCCGGGTAGAGCGAAGATGGTCTCGACCACTACCGTCCCACCGATGAGTGCTCCCAGAGTGACCCCGGAGAGGGTTACCAAAGACAACGAGCTCGGGCGCAGCGCATAACGAAACAGCACCGTGCGGATCGGTAGCCCCTTGGCGTAGGCGAACTGGATGAAGTCCTCGCGCAGGGTCTGAAGCATCTCGGAGCGCAGGACACGCGTGTAGCTGGCCATGAGCGGCAAGGACAGGGTCAGCGCCGGCAGGAATGCGTGCGACAGGTTCGCCGTCAGCCCTGCCGAAGAGCTCAGCCGCACCCACTCCGACCGTGGGAACGCCCGCACCTCGAGGGCAAGCAGGAACGCCAGTACCAGGCCGGTGACGAACGTCGGCGCCGAGAGCAACCCGAAGCTGACCGTGGATGAGGCTCGGTCAAAAGCACGGCCCTCGCGGTAGGCGGACCAGACAGCAACGGGGACGGCAACGACGAGCGCCATGGCCACCGCCAGCACGGACAGCTCCAACGACACGGGCAAAGCCTGGCCGATCCGCGACACGACCGCCCCGGACGGAGGGACCAGCGACTGGCCCAGGTTTCCGGACAGGGCGTGACCGAGCCAATGCCAATACTGGGTCCACAGCGGCTGGTCCAAGCCCAATTGGTGATGTAGCTCGCGAACGGCCTGGGGTGTCGCGCTTTGCCCAAGGATAGCGACTGCCGGATCCCCTGGCGTCAGGTGAAGCAGCATGAACGTTCCGAACGAGGCGAGAAGCAGCACGGCCAGCAGACGCGGCGCCCGCCACAACACGCGGGGGACCGAAATGATTCTCTTCATCGAAGACTTGACAAGTCCACGTCGACGACTTTGGTTTGAGGGCGGACGTCGGCCGACGCGCGCACCCACCGCAGGCCCATGGTCCCGTGGCTATGGCCGGCCGTATCCATCCAATTCCCGACGCCCGGATCCTCGTCAGCGATGACAATCCTGACCGTCCCGTCGGATTCGAGACGCACCGTGCTGGCGTTTACGGTGACCTGACGACTGCGGTAGTCGAGCGATTCCATCCACCAGTTGTTGAGCTGAAAGTTCCAGTAGTCACAGGCGGGAGGTCGCACCTCGATGAGCAGTGCCTGGCCTGGCTGTAGCCGCCAATAGCCATGGTAAAAGGTGATGTTCGGATCGGCGTGTGCGGCTACGGCCACCTTGGCCGGTAGCTGGCTCAGCTCGTTCGGCCGGGTCATGAAGTCCTGGGTCCAGCCCTCGAACCTTTCGGCCGTCCCGCGAACGTAGTCCACTGATCGCAGCAAACCTCGGTAGATCGCGTCTGCCGTCAAAGGGGCCGGCGGAGCGGACGGCCCCACCCGTTCGATGCGCAGTTCTGCGGGTACTTCCTTCGCCCGATCGAGGAACGATTGCCGCACAATCAGCGTCGACGTCGCCTCCGTCATCGGCAGCCAATTGCCGTCACGAGGCTGGCGGCTCAGAGCGACTTCGAAACGCCCCTCCGGGTCGACCTGAAGCTGCCCGTCCTCCAGGTACCCGTCCCGACCGCCCGATGAGGTGCCATCCGCGTAGTTGCCGGAGTAGGCACCCAGCCCGAGGTAGTGCACCGTACCCCGGCGTCCGTGAAGGCGGTACTCGTGGGCGCCGGAAAGTGCCGCCGTCTGATAGAGATTGTCGGGGTTGTCAGCGCCGATCTTCAGGTTGTACGGAAGGGATCGCACAACGGGGTTACCCGGGTCGGCAGCCTCCACGAAACTTTCCAGCCCGCCTCGCAGCAGTCGGGTGAGGTAGCGCCACCCCTCCGCCCGGTCGATCTCGCTGGCGGTGACACCGTTTCGGAGCACGATCTCGCCAACTCCCCGCAGGGCGTTGCAGAACTCCTCCCAGGCGCGCCCGTCAACCACCTTGTCCGTTGAGCTATCGCTCATGAAAGCCAGGCTTTGTCGAAAAGCGCGATGGTGGCCACGCTGAGGTCGATCCCTTGGAGATTGGGCTTGTGGATGACCTGCTCGGTCACCGCTTCCACGTTGACCGACGGGTAGCCCTTGTTCCATGCCGAGACCACGCTGGCGATGGCGGCTTTCTGCGCGGTGGCGTCGGGCGCAACCCGCAGCGAATCGAGTGCGGCGTCCATGTCGGGGCTGGAGAAACCGGCGAAGTTGTTCGGAGACTTCGAGTCGAGCTGCAACCACAGGTTCGGGAACGGATCCGAGTCGGCCACGTTGTAGCCCCAGCACGCCAGGTCGAAGTCCTTTTTCACGATCACATCGGTGATCACCTGCGACGTCGGCGCACTGTTGGACACCTGGAGCTTGATGCCGATGGGCTGCAGCATGGCCTGCAACGCGACCGGCACCGCGGCATTGGATGGTTCGTTTCCGCAGGTCAATTTGAGGGTGCCGTCCCAGCCTGTCTGCTGCTTCGCTGCAGAGACCAGCTGCTTGGCTTTGGTCTGGTCGTAAGGCACTCCCGAGTCACCAGAACTGGACCATTGCGAGCCTTGAGGGAACAGCGCGTTGCTGTTGATGCCGGCCCCTTGAAAGACGCGCTGGTTGAAGATGTTCGTGCTGATGGCCTTCGAGACCGCCTCGCGCAGCTGGACATTTTTCAGCGGGGACGTGGATCGGTTGTTCATCAGGATGATGGTGCCGAGGTTCTGCAGGTTGGTCAGAGCAGGAACATGCTGCGATTGCACCTGCTTCGCCGTGCTCACGTCATGAATCATCGCCGCCTGCAGCTGGCCGGTTTGGAAGGATTGCAAGGTGGCCGGGCCGCCCGGGATGAGCACGAACTTCAACGAGTCGAGATAGGGCGCCCCGAGAACGAATTTCGAGTTACGGCTCAGCGTCAGTTCCTCGCCGGGGCGGAAGCTCGACACCGTGAACGGCCCGGCCCCGATAGGAGTGGCTTGGGCCTTGCCGGCATCAACCTGGTCGAGATAGCTAGGAGCTGCTATAAGACCGGGGGTATAGGCGAGCACGAACGGGAAGCCAGTCCACGGCTGGGTTAGCGTGAAAACGACCGTCTGCGAGTCGGGCGACGACATCGACTTGACGAAGCCGAGGATGCCTGCGGCAGTGGCGTGATTGGCCGGGTCCTTGTCACGGGTCAGGTTCTCGATCACCGCCCTCGCATCAAACGGCGTGCCATCAGTGAAGGTCATGCCGGTTCGAAGCTTGAGGGTCCACTGGCTGTAGTCGCCGTTGTGCGTGAGACCCTGAGCGAGGTACGGCACGAACTGCTTGCTGCCGGAGTCGTACCTCATCAGGTAGCCGTAGACGGCGCCCGCCTCGTCGCCGCCCGCGGTGCCCCCGCCCGGGATATGTATGGGGTCGAGGCTGGCGACACCGGAGAACTCGCCGAAGGTCACGCTCCCGCCCGGCTTGGGCGATCCGGCTGACGCCGGCCCTCCGGAGCTGCCGCCCGAGCCGGCGCTGGAGCCGGAACCTGAGCTCGAACTGCTGCACGCAGCCGCCGACATGCTCAGCGCGATAGCCAGGCTCACGCAGACTCCCCACCGGCCCTTGCGCATGATCTCTCCGATCAAGTTCAATAGTGGACTAAGGTATTCCGACTCTGGACTGAGATGGGACGAAAGGGTAGGACGCGTGGCGAGACAGGTCAAGACGGACGGTGACCAATCGGCACCCGTCGATGGCCGGCTGAGCCCGTCGCCTCCCACAGCAAGGGTGGTCAATGTCCTGGGGCTGCTGGGTGGACGGCCGCGCCAGCGTCTCTCGCTTGCCGACATCGTTCGCAGCACGGATCTCAGCCAGGCCACCGTGCTGCGGATCCTGGAAACCTTGTGCCAGCACGGATTCGTGACGAGGCGGGAGTCAGACAAGAGCTACAGCTTGGGCCCGGCCCTCATCGGGCTTGGCTATGCGGCGAGAATCGGCTTCGCATCCATTGAGCTGGCCAGGCCGTTACTCGAGGAGGCTGCTGCACGCTTGGGCCTGGGCTGGACGGTTTCGGCCGTGGTCGGCGACGAGATCGTGGTGCTCGACAGCTCCGATGAGCAGCATCCCGGTCTGCGGTACCCGTTCGCCCCCCCATCAGGCGTGATCTTCGTGGCCTGGGACACCGACCAGGCCATCAACGCGTGGCTGGCACGCCCGCCGCTGGTACCGACCCTGCCTGAGCGCCGAAGGCTGCGAGCGGTGATAAACGATTGCCGGCAGCGCGGCTACGTCGTGGAGCAGCTGAACGATGCGACCATCGCCGGATACTCGCTTTTGGCAGGCTTCGGCGACCGCAACCTGCCTGCCTCGGTGCGCGAGGCGCTGGGTCGCGCGGTCTCCATCTTGGGGCAGCGGGATTACGTATTGCGCGAGGTGGAGTCGTCGAAGGAATTGGCCGTGAGCCTGATCGCCGCTCCTGTTTTCGACGCCGCCGGCCACCCTGAACTCTTGGTCAGTTTCATCGTCAACCGAGCCCGGATTTCGTCATCTCGGGTGCGGGCGTTCGGCAGCGCACTCCGGGACATCGCCCAGCAGGTCACCTCTGCTTTGGGCGGCCAAGACCCATGGTTGGCGAGCCCCCGCAGGGCCTTTCGCGGTCGCCAGCCCACGAGCCCTGGGGGATAGTTCAATATTGGACATTACTTGTCTAATATTGGACCCCCACTCTAGCGTCAGCGACAGCCCCACGCCTTGGGAGGAAACTGACATGAACGTGTTGTGGATCATCTCGGACACGTTGCGTCCGGACTGCATCGGATTCAACGGCGGCGATGCCTACACGCCTAACCTCGATGACCTGGCGCGGCGATCGGTTACCTTCCGCCGTGCGCAAGCTGCGTCATTCCCGACCGTGCCCACGCGCGGTGATTACGTGACGGGTCGGTACAACTTCGTTGACGTGGGTTGGGGTCCACTCCCGCGCGGAATCCCTACCATCTCGAACTTCATCGGCCAAGCCGGAATCGTCTCCGTCGGAGTGGTGGACACGCCGTTCTACACCCAGCACGGCTACAACTACGACCGTGGTTTTTCCTACTTTTACGATGTCCCCGCGCAGCTGGAGTACGGCGCATCGCAATCCCGGCGCGACGCGAACTTCATGATGCCTAACGGTCCGACGCTCATACCGCATCCACGGATCAGCGAGTTCGACTGGGCGGCCGCCATGACCATGACCACGGCCGAACGCTGCCTCGAGCAGGTACGGGATGAGCCGTTCTTCATGTACGTCGACACCTGGGACCCGCACGAGCCGTTTGACCCGCCACCGTGGTACGTCGAGCGCTACCGGCACGACTACAACGGCGAAAGCGTCTACCCCGTCTACGGACCCTATGAGGAATTCGACATCCCGCTCGACCAGGTTCGGCTGGCCTGGGACTGCTACCGGGCGAAGGTCACCATGACCGACCGGTGGATCGGCCGGCTGGTGGAACGGCTGGACACGCTCAACCTGCTCGACAACACAGCAGTCATCCTGTCGTCGGATCACGGCTTCTACTTCGGCGAGCATGGCTTTTTCGGGAAGATGCAAGCAACCGAACCACATGCGCTCACCTGGAGACGGTCGCCGCTCTACCGCGAACTGACCGACATCCCTTTATGGATCTCAATGCCTGGCGAGCGGACCGGCGTGGACCAGCGGCTGGTGTCCAACATCGACCTTGCCCCGACCGTCTTGGACCTGATGGGCATCGACGTTCCCGACGCATTCCACGGTCGGTCCCTCGTCCCCTTGGTACGCGACGAGACCGCTCCCGGAAACCCTTTCACCCTCAGCGGAGTTCCGTTGGCCACGCCCGGAGACCAACTTGCCGTTGTCGACGATGTCATGCGCAACGTGGCCGAATGGCAGCCGCTCACGCTCACCACCGACCAGTGGTCGCTCATCTTCAGCCGCTGGGAAGATCCGATCGAGCTCTACGACCTCCGGATCGATCCCGGCCAAACCAAGAACATCGCCGGCCAGCACCCCGACGTTGTCAAGGAAATTCACAAATCGATGGTCAGCGAGCTCGAACGGGCCGGTACCCCGGAAGCCGCGATACGAGCCCGCTCCTGAACGCGCACGTACGCACCAGGTCGCTGCCAGGCGCAGCGGTGCCTGATTGCGCAGGCGTCAGGACTCTGCGCAGGGTGGTTTCCACGGACAGCCAGGCGTCGGCGGGCAGCAGGGCGGCCAGCGCGACGTAGTCCTCGACGACGCGGTCGGCGCAACCCGACACGGGGTCAGCATCGACCTCTTCGGCGCGGTGCCTGATCGCCAATGCGACTCACCCCCGCGGCTGCTGCAGGCAGAGCCGACGGTCGAGGCAAGTCGGGCCTTCACACATGACGCGATGTCATTGAGTGCCACGCGTCCGCTGTCTGGCGATCACGATCTTCGCCTGCTTGCGCTGCAGCAGGGCAAAATGGTGCTCCGCTTTGGCAACGTCATGCTGCGTAATCGCTCGCTGAACCTGTTTGATGTGACGCTGTTGAGGAGCGATGGTCTCCGGCGACACCGCAAAGAAGTTCCCGGAAACAATCGGAACGGTCGATCGCAGCGACACTACGAGCCTTGGAGAGCGAGCGAGGTGGACTAGCCGGTCCAGATAGTCGCGATTCGCTCGCTCGACACCCTCAGGAGCGCTCGCCGCGGCGAGCTCAGCGGCCAGTGGGGCCAACGCCACAAGTTCGTCCCGAGAATTGCGCTCGATGGCGCGGCGCGCGGCGAACCCCCAGTAGCACCCGTACAAGTCGTAGTGATCTTCGATTGCCGCCCTGTCCAACGGGGTGACGTAGGCACCCCGATTGAGCTCTATCCGCAGCCAACCCTCCCTCTCTAGCCCGATGAGGGCTTCGCGGACAGGGATCCGGCTGACTCCCACGGCCAATGCGACGTCGTCCTGCGGAACCCGCTGCCCGGGCGCTAAAGCGCCGCCAATGATGAGGTCCCGGATGTGACGAGATACCCGATCGGCGCCGGTGTGGCGCTCGCTGACCACCTGAGAAGATCCACTCAGGCGAGCGGCGAGGTCCTCTGCCGAAGCGAGGAGCCCACGTGTCTCGAAGGTGGCAACGACGGCGCTCCCCTGCCGCCGGTGCAACTCCCTCATGTGATGAAAAGCAGCATCACCGTCGCGATCGGCGATGGCTTTTATCACCGTGGCGAGTCCCGACTGCTGTATCTGCCGAGCCCCGGCTACGACGGCGAAGAAACTGTCTCCGACCATGCTCGGAGTGACGCGAAGCGCGGCTCGAAGCCGTGCGGATGCGCCGATGGAATTCAGTAATCGCAACAGTTGGTCGTTCACGACAGCGAAGGACTCATTGTCTGCCATCCCTCGCAGCTGAGGGTAAAGCTCCTGGAGAGCGGAAACATCTTGGGAGCGTGGCGTGCTCGCCGCCCGGCGCGCCACCAATCCGAAGACGGCTCCTCGCAGCTCGTAGTGGTCGAGAACGTCGTCGCTGCGAAATCCGCAGACAAAGATGCCCCCGCGGTTGGGCTCGGTGCGCAGCCAGCCCTCACGGTCCAGGCCGATCAGGGCCTCCCGTACGGGGATTCGGCTTACCCCCAGCTGCGCTGCGATGTCCTCAGCGTAGATCCGTTCGCCTGCCGGCAGGCGACCGGAGACGATGTCCTGCTTGAGTAGCGAGGCAACGGACTGAGCGGCGCTCACCCTCCTCATGCGCCCACGTCCGGACACGAGCGGGCGCGTTTCTGTGGGGCTAGTCACCGCGCACCATCAGCGTCGTCCCTTCGTCCGCAACTGCGCTCTCCGATCGGTTCGCAGCCTGCTGACATATATCTCATACCTCGAGTCTCAATCCCTCTGGCCGCGTCGGCCCATGGCGAACCTGACGCGGCAGACGCGCAGACTTCTGACTGCGGCTCCGCCGAGTACCAACCGGTCGGGGGTTCCGTTCGCACATTGGCTCGTACGTATGTTATATACGTGGAAGCCGTGGAGCCGCCCCGTGAGCCGGTGGTCCCATCACCGGCGGCTATCAATCGCAGGCTAGGTGGGGAGGTTCCGTGACAGCATTGAGTTTTCACCGTGCGTCGGTAGTCATGCTCACTGCCGCGTTGACGGTGGCAATGGCCAGTTGCGGCCGAGGCTCATCGACGCCGACCGCGGGGCCGTCCACCACAGCCCCCTCGCTGGCCTCCGGAAGCTCAGGGCCTGCTCGCCAAGCAGGAGATTTCGGCAATCTTAAGAAGGTCTGTTCGCCCGGGCCGGGCACCGGTGGGTCGGGACGCGGAATAGTAGGCAAGACCATTCATGTCGGCGTTCTGGCCGACCCGGGCGCGTCGGTTGTTCCCGGGTTGGAGCAGCAGTTCTTCGACGTAGCTGACGCTTTCGCACGGTGGTGTAACGATGCTGGCGGCATCAGCGGCCGGACCATTGTTGTCGACAAGCTCGACGCGAAACTCTTCAACGGGGCCAAGGAAGTCATTCAGGCGTGCCATCAGGACTTCATGCTCGTCGGTGGAGGCAACGCACTCGACGCGCCTGACGTGAAGCCACGTCTGGCCTGCAACCTCGCCCAGATCCCGGCCTACACCGTCTCCCCCCAGGCCACGACCGCCGGGTTACAGGTGACCCCGGTCAAGAGCTTCCCAACGGTCTATACAGTCGGTGGCCTCCGCCTGTTGGCACTGGCTTATCCCGAAACCCAGCGGGGACTGGGGATTGCCGGCAGCAGTCTCGCGTCGCTGGTCCCGCAAGGTCTTCGGGCTGCGGAAGCGTGGAGGAATCTGGGCTACCAGGTAGCGACGGTTCAGCCGCGGCCGGCGCAGGTGGATAACTACCGGCCATGGATGGAGCAGCTGAAGTCCGCGGGCGCCAAGGCTGACTACGAGATCGGCGCGCAAGATCCGTCGTCCATCTTCGCCGCGATGAGCGGCACCGGCTTCGCCCCGCAGTGGGTGCTGTTCGGGTCGCAGTTCTACGCGCCAAACTCGGTGAAGGCAGCGAAGGCGGCAAATTATCTGCCGCCCAGTTATGTCCCGATGCAGAGCCTCCCCTTCGACCTGGCCGACAAGTTCCCCGTCGTGCAGCAGGTCAAGACCATCATGGCCGCGGGGTCTGGTACGGCGGGCCTCGATGGCTTCACGTCGCTCGCGTTCAACGCGTGGACGTTGTGGGCTCAGTCCGCGACGGCGTGCGGTACCAACTTGACGCAGGATTGCGTCCTGAAGAATGCCGGCGCCCATACCGACTGGGACGCCGGAGGACTCTTCCCCCCCACCAGCACCAGCCCTGACGCCAGCGAACCAAGCGACTGCACGCTGCTCGTGCGATTGACCAAGGATGGCTTCGTCTACGACCAGAAGGCAACCCAGCCGAACAAGTACCCGTACAACTGCGACCGCAAGAACCTCACCACGACCAAGAGCTACGAAACCAGCCCCTAAGCGATCGCGACTTCTCAGTTGTGAAGGAGCCCGATGCCAAACCGTGATCTGTACCTGTACGAGGTGATCGACATCGTCGGTCAGGGTCAGTACGAGTACATGGAGCACCTCTGGAAAGATCCGGTACAAGACATGCCGGAGATGGACAAGCTGCAAGGATCCTTCTACGTCTGCGCCTTCGGCGGCGGGCGCTGGCCACAGGTCATCAACATCTGGGATGTCGGCACCGAGGGTTGGACAGGCTGGGCCAAGAACGTCGATCGGCTGAACCTCAAGCGCCGCCGTGCGTTCTATGGAGAGTGGTGGGACAAGGCGTACCAATGGCGCACCGGGGGCTTTGACCGACTCTGCGGCGGGGTGCCCGGCAGCCCGAACACTGCCGAGATCGTGGAGCGCGGCATCAAGGGCAGCCTGTTCGTCAACGAGGTCCTGAGCGTCCGCCCGGGGACGAGCCTCGAGTTCCTTGCCGCGGTCGTCGAACAGCGGGTGCCTTTGATGCGCGAGTACGGCCACGAACCAACCGGCATCTACGAAGTCATCGACAACCCGCATGAGGTGGTGATGGTGTGGGCGACCGACATTCCACACCGCGCCACTTGGCTGGCGAATCGTGACACGACTAGAGGCCTGAGCACGGAGGGCGAGACCGACGATCGCATCCTGGACTGGGAACGGCGCTCATCCGGATACACCGTCGCAGGAGCCAGCCACATCATGACGCCGCTCCCCCGCACCGTCTACGGCCCCGACGACTGGGAAGATGCATCGCTGGAAGATTGGCTCAAAACCGCCGAAACGCAGATGCAATGAACGGCGTCGTCCCGCTGTCCGCTGTATCCCTAGCCGTATGACTCTGTTCCCGGCGTATCTCGCCTCCCAATCATTGTTGGGTCGGTACTGCGAGGCGGTTCTGCGCTTTGACCTCGACCTCTTTGCCTCATGCTGGACCGGCTCGGCGGAGTGGTCCATCCCCGGCGAAGGCCTGATATCGGGGCGAGAGGCGATCATCCGGACCTTCGCTGACCTCCGCTCGACCTATCAGCAATGCATGCAACACGTTGTCGGTAGTGCCATCGATGTCTCCGCACGTGGCGCGGCCAAAGCCGTGACTCAGGTTCGCGAAGTCCAGTGGCGACGCGATGGGAGCGCAAGCGAGCTAATGGGCGTCTACCACGACGACATCACCGTCGTAGCCCCGGGCGAGGCACGCTATTGGCGACGCGACTTCGAACTCATCTACAGCGGCGAAGCAAGCCTGCCAGGAAAGTTGCACGGGATGCCGCCACGCGGGCGGGGAGTTTCAGAGGTCTGGCACGAACGCCCACAGCAAGATCGGACGGGGGAATGAGCGTAATGGCGAGTCGAGGCGCTGCCGACCATGTGCAGGATCGTCCTAATGTTGTTCTCGTCCTGCTCGACGATCTCGGGTTCGCTCAGTTCGGCTGCTACGGATCTGATTTCGCCTCGCCCAACGTCGACCAGCTGGCCCGCAACGGCTTGCGGTACAACGGCTTTCACGTGACGGCGCTGTGCTCGCCCACTCGCGCATCGCTGCTCACCGGCCGCAATCACCATGCCGTGGGCATGGGCTTTCTTGCCGACCTGCCCATGAGGTCGCGCGGCTACACGGCGCGTATCCCCCCGTCGGCCGCCACCTTGCCGCGCCTCCTGCGTGATAGCGGCTACAGCACAATGGCCGTCGGCAAGTGGCACCTGATTCCGCGAGGTGATCGAAGCCCGGCAGGTCCGTTCGATCTCTGGCCACTCGGTCTCGGCTTCGAGCGCTACTACGGCTTCCTTCGCGGCGACGCGAACCACTGGGCCCCGGAATTGGTCCGCGACAATTCTTACGTCGATCCGCCGGCCGGTCCGCACGACGGTTACCACCTGACGGAAGACCTGGCCGACGAGGCCATCCGCATGGTCGTCAATCAGCAAGAGTCAGCGCCTGGGAAACCGTTTTTTCTCTATTTCGCGACCGGCGCCATGCACGCACCCCACCACGTCGAGCGATCCTGGGCCGATGCCTACGCGGGGCAGTTCGACAAGGGCTGGGATCAGTGGCGATCAGAGGTCTTCGAACGGCAGCTGGCGAGTGGTGTCGTGCCCGCAGGCACCACACTGACGCAGCGACCATCGTGGGTCCCGGCATGGGATCAGCTCCCTGCCGACGAGCGCCGGCTGTACGCCCGTATGCATGAGGTCTATGCCGGCTTTCTCAGCCACACCGACGCGCAGATCGGACGCCTGGTCCAGGCGTTGGAACGCATGGGCTCGCTGGACAACACGGTCTTCATCGTGATGTCCGACAACGGCGCGAGCGCGGAAGGAGGCGTGCGCGGGACCAGCAACGAGCATCGGTTCACCCACCGGGTTGGCGACGATCTTCGCGAGAACCTGGCCAAGCTCGAGGACTGGGGTGGCATTCATGATTACCCGCATTACTCCTGGGGCTGGGCATGGGCCGGTAACACGCCCTTTCGGCTCTGGAAGCGTTACACCTGGCTGGGGGGTACGCGGGTGCCGATGGTCGTTCACTGGCCTCGCGGCATCGAGGGCCGCGATCAGGTACGGACGCAGTTCGCTCACGCTGTCGACCTCCTTCCGACCGTGCTGGATGCCTGTGGGGTCGACGCACCCGAGGTTGTCGGCGGCGTCGAGCAGATGCCGATCGACGGAGCGAGTCTGCTAGCGACCTTCAACGATGCCGGTGCATCCTCGCCGCGCGCGTCGCAGTATTTCGAGATGCTCGGGTCGCGCTCGATGGTGGTCGGGCAATGGAAGGCTACGACCGACCACGTCTCCAAGGGCGTGCAGGATGAGGAGGAACTGCTCGAAGGAAGCCGCGATTTCCGGCTCGACCGGTGGTCACTGTTCAAGCTCGACGAGGACTTCTCCGAAGCGCACGATCTCGCCGAACGCCATCCGGAAATCGTGACCCAGCTCGAGCAACAATGGGAGCAGGCCGCCGAGCGCAACGGTGTTCGGCCCATGTCGGACGGTCTGGTGGACCGGCTCGACGACCTTGCCCAACCGACTTATTCCGCGGGCCAACACGTCGTGCTCTATCCCGACGGCGGACCTGTATCCGACGAAACGCTGCCCATGCTTTTCGGCGGAGGCCGGTTGCTCGCTCACGTGGAGGTTCCGGACCAACCCGAGGGCGTGCTCTTCGCACTAGGCGACTGGAGCAGCGGAATCTGTGCGTTCGTCAGCGACGGTCAACTCTGTGCGGCGCTCGCGCTGCCCGGCGACGCAATATCTGTGCGAGCGGAGAAACCACTCACCGCGGGACCGGCGCAGCTCGGCTGCCAGCTGCGGACCGACCCTGGCGGCGGATGCCACCTGGACCTCATCATCGATCAGGACGCGGTCGCGACTGCCAGCAGCCCCATTGCCCTCCCTCTTGCCTGGCAGCACGGCGGCACCTCAATGACCCTGGGATACGACCGGGGCCTTCCAGTGACCGACCAGTACACCCCGCCTTTCCCGTGGAGCGGAGAACTACATCGGGTCGTCATCGCTGCCGGGCACTTCCAGCCGCCCGCGGTTGACGTTGTGCGGGTGGCGCTCGAGGTGGACTGACGCCTTGGACGGCGCGGGCCTCAGGAGTTCCATCGCGGGTACCCGTACCGGGCATCGGGCGATCAGTTCTACAGCGGCCATAAGGGGCCATGCCCGGACGCTGTCGCGCTTTACGGACACGATCATGCGCCATCGCCGGCTCCTGACAGCAAGGCGATCACGGCGTTGCGCGTTTCTGCGCGTAGCTGCCTGCTGACGCCGCCGGCTGCTTGGCGGGTGGCGGCCGCGGCCAGCCCGTCGATGAGGGCGAGTACCACTGCCGGGTCGCGTGCGGGCTGGTTCACGAGCGCCTCGGCCACGGTCGCTGCCAGCGCATCGCGCAGCGGACGGTGACCGTCGACGACCAGGGCCTGGATCGGCTCGGGCAGTCGCTCGAACTCGGCCATCAGCCTTGCGGCTGCCCCGTCCCGAGGCTTGGCGGCGAACTCGAGTTGCCCGTCGAGCCAGGCCGCCAGCCGTTCCGCAGGCGGGTCCGAACTGCCGAGCACCGCCTGGGCGTCGGCCATGGCCGGTCCGAACGCCCGCTCGAGCCACTGGGCGACCAGCTCGTCCTTGTGGCGGGCGTAGCGGTAGAGCGAGGTACGGGCCAGCCCGACCCGTTCCCCCACGGCGGCGAGCTCGACACCGTCGTAGCCGTCCTCGGCGAGGACGGCGCCGACCGCGTCGAGGATCGCCTCGTGCTGGTGGTCGCGGTGCTCGCGGACGGTGGCCGCAGCGATGCGGGGCATGACGGCTACCGCCCCGCCGGTGCGCCGGACGGCATGAGCCGCCCGTCGCGCATCTCGATGACCTTGTCGGCGAGGCCGGCCACCGACTGATCGTGGGTGACCATCAGCGTCGCGATCTGATGCCGGCGGGTTTCCTCGAGCAGCAGGGTGACGACGTCGATCGCCCGCTGGTGATCGAGGGCGGAGGTGGGTTCGTCCACGAGGAGAATCGCCGGGTCGGCCATCAACGCCCGGGCGATGCCTACTCGCTGGCGTTCACCACCTGACAGCTGTCCTGGACGATTCCCGGCCTTGGCGGCCAAACCGACCTCCTCGAGCAGGGTCAAGGCCTTGGCACGGGTGGCGGTGCGGGAGTCGCCGCCGATCCGGCCGACCAGCTCAAGCTGCTCGAGAGCGGTCAGCGACGCAAGCAAGTTCGAGCCCTGGAACACGAAACCGATCAGGTCGTGGCGGATGCTGCTGCGCCGCTTGGCCGGCAGCTCGGTCACCTCGACCCCGCGGATGGTGATGCTGCCGCTGTCGGGTTGCCGCATCGCCCCGGCCACGGCGAGCAGGCTCGACTTGCCCGATCCGGAGGCGCCGACCACGGCCACCAGCACGCCGGCGTCAACCGCGAGCGACACACCGTCGAGCGCGACGACCTGCTCGTCACCGTCGCGGAAGCGCAGGCACACGTCACGCATGCGCAGCCCGCTTGCGTCCGTCCGGGCCCCGGTGGCGATGCCGTCGCCGGTCATGCTGCAGCCCCCAGCGCGATGATCGGATCGGTGGCGGCGAGGCGACGAACCGCGACAAGAGACCCGGCCATGCCGGCGACGGCCAGGACCACGCTCGCGACGACGATCGCACCCGGCTGCAACGCGAACGGCACAGTCCCGGACGGGATCAGCATTCCGATGCCGCTGCCCAGCAGCGCGCCGGCGCCCGTCGCCAGCACCGTCACCAGGGCCACCTGACCGAGCGCGTCGCGAAGCACCGCGCCGGTCGACGCGCCGAGCGCCTTCAGCAGCCCTATGTCGGCCTTGCGCTGGATGGTCCAGACGGTGAAGAACGCACCGACGATGAGCGCGGCGATCAGGTAGAGAAAGTCGATGATCAACGTCATGGTCGCGGTCTCCGCCGCGTAGCCGGGCGAGCCGGCGTAGGCCTGCTTCTTGGTCACGATGTCCACCCCGAGCCGCGAGGCGACGGCAGCGGTGTCGACCCCGGGCTGCACCTGCAGGACCGCAGCCGACGCCAACCCTTGCGCGCTCGGGGGAAGCGCCCCGCCGGTCACCTGACCGTAGGTCGCCTGCCGCCACAGCGCTATCGGGGCGTACACGAGGTCGACGTGCCCGTAGGTGGCCTTCGCGGCGATCCCGACCACTGGCATGCTGATCCCTGCCCGATCCAGCGTGATGCGGTCACCGACCCGTGCACCGTCGTTCGCGATCCCTCGGGACACGACCACCCCGGCCGAGCTGCCACCCAGCGCGGACAGGCCCGGGACACCGGTCGCCATGAAGCCACCCGGTTGCACGCCGACCAGGCCGATCGAGAACGACCTGCCGGTCCTGTCCTTGGCGTTGAACAGCGTCAGCCCGAGCGGCTCGGCCCGCACGCCCGGCTGACGGTTCAAGGACTGGATCGTCGCGGCGTCGAGCGTGGAGCGCGAGAAGGTCGAGTCCGTCTTCGGAGCGAACGCAAGATGCGTGACCGGCATCGCCCGCAACCCGGAAATCCCCGAGTTCACCAGCCCGGTGGAGAGGCCGGTCAGAAGCACCGTGAGCACTGCGACAAGGGCGATGACCGCGCCCATCAACGCGAACCGCCCCCACGCATACCGCAGGTCCCGCAGTCCGACGAACACTTCCCGCCCCTCTCAGCCAGAGTGATCGCGACGTCCTGTCGCAATCATAGCGACGTTTCGTCGCCAAATGGCGTGAGCGCGACGGTCAGGACTGACATGTCCTCGAGCAGTAGTTGCGATGTCAGCGACGCCGACCGATGAAGGCTCCGACAACGACGCCCAGCAGGGCGATGGCCGCGCCGAAGACCGCGCCCTTGGCGAACTCGCCCTTCGTGCCGGCGGGAGTGGAGCCAGCTGGGCAGTAAACACCTTGCGGCCGAGGCCGGCACCGGCACCGGCTACTGCATCCGAAAGCGAGGACGGCGCGCGCGTATCGGTTCCGGACTCGGCGCCGTTGAGGTCAGCGTCGACCGCGGCGAAGAACTGGGCGGCTGTCTTGTTGGCAACGCCCATCAACACCCGCTGGCCGACGCCGCCGACCATCCCGCCGATGACCGCATCCGCGGTGTACTCCACCCGGGTGAAGCCGCTGTCGATCTCGGCGAGGTTCACCTGGACGTCGGCACTGACCGTGCCAGGTGCGCCGGCGCCAGACGCTTTCAGGCGGAAGGAGCCCGGTGCCTGCTGGTCAGAAAGCGCAACCTCACCTTGGTAGATGCCCTTGATCGAGGCGACCCCCGCCTCGAGGGACATGCGGTATGTGTCGGTGCCGGCCGACTCGAGGCGCTGGCAGCCGGGGATGGTGCGCACCAGTACGGCAGGGTCGTTGAGGGCGTCCCACACCTGTCCCACGGGGGCGCGCACGGTCGCGGAGCCGGAGATCTTCATGACGGGGAGTCCTTCGGGGTTGCGAACTCGGCTACGCCAGCAGTGGTACGCCTCCGCAGCGGTGGGATCTCGCCCGCGGCAAACCGCTGCCGTAGCTGGAACAGGTCGCTCGGCGAGATCGGCATCGAGGAGATCCGGAACCCCTCGGCATCCTCGATCGCCGAAGCGAAAGCTGCGGAGCCGGGAATGACGCCGGCTTCCCCCGCACCCTTGATGCCGAGCGGGTTCAACGGCGACGGGGTCTGCAGATGGTCGATCTCGATCTCAGGCGGCATCTCCGTGGCATACGGCATCAGGAAGTCCATGAACGACGCGTTGAGCAACTGACCGGCTTCGTCGTAGGCCATCCGCTCATACAGGGCGCCGCCGATACCCTGCGCCACTCCGCCGTGGATCTGACCCTCGACGATCATCGGATTGATGATCGAACCACAGTCATGCACGACGCAGTACCGCAAGATCTTGATCTCCGCCGTCTCCGGGTCAGTTTCGACCACCACGGCGTGCATACCGTTGGCGAACGTGGACTGGGCCGGCGAGTAGAAGTCCCGGCTCTCCAGGCCGGGCTCGTCATCGTCGGCCACGGGCGGCTTGCTGAGGTCCCCGGCGACGAACTGTGTCGCAGCCTTCGACGCGTCATCAAAGGCGTAGCGAAGCGGGTTCGACAGCACGGAGATGGTCGCCAACGACATCGACACCTCGGGCGACCCTTTCACCCGCACGATGCCGTCCTCGATCTCCAAGTCGCCAGGATCGATCTCGAGGGCGTCGCCCGCGATACGAAGCGCCTTCTTGCGCACGTTCGCAGCCGCGAATGCGACGGCATTGCCGCTCATCACGGCGGTACGCGAGCCGAAGGTGCCCACCGAGTAGCCCATCCGACGGGAGTCTCCGGTCGTCACCGTGATGGCGTCGAACGGCACACCGAGCTCGTCTGCCACGATCTGTGCGAGCACGGTCTGGTGGCCCTGTCCCTGTGATGTCAGGCCCGTCGACACGATCACCTTGCCGCTGCTCTCGACCTGGACGTGACCACCTTCATACGGCCCGACGCCGGTTCCTTCGACATAGCAGCCGATCCCGATCCCGACCCTGCGGCCCGCTGACCTGGCCTGCTCCCGGTAGTCCTCGAAGTCCTCCCAGCCCACCAGCGCCTTGAGCTTTGCCATCGAGGCCGGGAAGTCACCGGAGTCATAGATCAACGGCCGACCGTCCTGAAAGGTCAGGTGATGGTCGTAAGGCAGCTCTTCGGGTCGGATGAAGTTTGCCTGCCGCACGTCGACCCGGTCCTTGCCAAGGTGGTCGGCGATCGCGTCCATCGTCCGCTCCATCAGGTAGACACCCTGGGGCCGGCCCGCGCCGCGGTACGGCGTGACGATGACGGTATTGGTGTACAGACTCCAGAACTCCACGCTGTAGGCACCAAGTTTGTACGGTCCCAGCAACTGGGTCGACGTGATGATCGGCACGATCACGCCGTACGGCAGGTACGAGCCGTTGTCGTGCCAGATCTGTACGGCGAGGCCCAGCAGCCGGCCGTCGTCGTCGAAGCCCACCCTCACCTTCTGCACCTGGGCCCGCTCGTGGGCGGAGGAGACGAAGTGTTCTCGTCGATCCTCCGTCCACTTGACCTCGTGGTCGAGTGTGATCGCAGCCCAGGAGACGAGGAGCTCCTCGGGCGACGGATGCACCAGCTTCACCCCGAAGCCGCCGCCGACGTCCGGTGCGATGCAGTGCACCTTGTTGAGGGCGAGGCCGAGCTTGCTGGCGACCGCCGCCCGGACGCCCGCCGAGTTCTGGGTGGAGCTGTAGAGGCGCAGGCTGGCTTCGCTGCTGTTCCAGCGGGCATACGCGCCGCGCCCCTCCAGGGGCATGCCCGCGCTGCGCTCGATCGCGAGGTCGAGCTCCAGGGTATGTGGCGCATCGTCGATCGCCGCGGCTGCGTCGCCGACGGACTGGAAGAGATGCGCCGCGATGTTGCCCGGCGCCTCCGGGTGCACGAGATGCTTCCCGTCACGCGCCGTCTCGATTCCGACGACCGCCGGCAAGGGCTCGTACTCGACGGTGATTCGGTCGCAGATGTCTTCGGCCAGATAGCGATCGCGAGCAACGACCATGACGACCGGCTCGCCGACGTGGTGGACGACCTCCTTGGCGAGCGCGTAGCCAGTGAGTCCGGCGACGATGCTGGGATGCGGGATCAGCAGGGGGAGGCGTTCGCCGACAGCACCGGGCAGGTCCTCGTGGGTGTAGATCGCGATCAGGCCGTCGGCGTCGAAGGCGTCGCCGATGTCGATCGACAGCACCTGCGCATGGCCGTGCGGGCTCCGAACGAAGGCCGCCGCGTACGCATCGTGCCCCAGATCGTCGAGGTACTGACCGCCGCCGAGCAGCAGCCGACGGTCCTCGGCACGTAGCACGCGTGCGCCGAACAGCTTCGTGGTCATGGCAATACCGCGCCGGCCGGCCCCGACTGCGCCTGGATCTCGGCCGCGCGAATCACGGACGCGACGATGTTCTGATAGCCCGTGCAGCGGCACAGGTTGCCGCTGATCGCCCCGAGCGCCTCGTCACGCGTCGGCGCAGGATTCCGCTTGAGAAACGCGGAGATCGTGGTGAGAAAGCCCGGCGTGCAGAACCCGCACTGCAGCGCGTGACACTCGGCGAAGGCCTGCTGCACCGGGCTGTAGCTTCCGTCGCTGGCCGCCAGGCCTTCCACGGTGGTGATCTCCATGCCGGTCGCGCTGACCGCAAACATCAGGCACGAGCGCATCGGCTCGCCGTCGATGATGACGGTGCAGGCGCCGCACACACCGTGCTCGCAACCCACGTGGGTCCCGGTCAGCCGCAGATCGTGGCGCAGACAGTCCGACAGCAGCCGACGTGCCGGCACGGTGGCCGGCCGCACGACGCCGTTGACGGAGAGCGTGATGTCGAAGACCTGCTCCGGCTCGTTGGCGTCGGTCATGCCGCTCCTGCCTCACGGTCGGCAGTAGCGGGGGGTCCGTGTGTCGCTGCCGCGTCGCCGGCGGCCTGGGCGAGCGCCCGCCGGCCGAGGACCAGGCCCAGGTGCCGGCGGTACTCGGCGGTGGCGTGGATGTCAGGCTGGGGATCCAGCTGCTGCACGGCGAGTTCGGCAGCGCGCGCCCAGTCGGCCCGATCGAAGCGCTGGCCGACCACCGCGTCGGTCAGGTCGACGAGGACCGGCGTAGCGGACATGGAGATGTACGACGTGCGCGCCCGGGTGACGCGGCAGTCCGCATCGAGCGTCACGACGGCTGCGACGCCACACACCGCGTAGTCGCCGTGCCGTCGGGCGATCTCGAGGAACGCCGTACCGGATCGCGCCGGAGGCGCGGCAAACCACGCCGACACCGCAACCTCACCCGGCTCCAGGCAGGACTCGAGCGGCCCGACGAAGAAGTCGGCAGCTGCGACTGTACGGCGACTGCCCTGCCGTGCCAGTTCCATCTCGCCATCGAGCACGGCGAGGACCGCGGTCATCTCCCCCGACGGGTCGGCGTGCGCGAGGCTCCCCACCGTGGTGCCGCGATTGCGGATCACCGGGTGCGCCACCAGTTCCAGCGCCTGGGCCAGCAGCGGCACGACGGCTCGGGCGCCGTCATGTATGGCCAACTGAGCGTGCCGGGTGAGCGCACCGACCCGCACCCCCGAAGGATCACAGTCGATGTGGTCAAGGCCAGGGATTCGATTGATGTCGATGACGTGCTGCGGTGACGCCAGCCGCATGTTCATCATCGGGATCAGGCTCTGCCCGCCGGCCAGCACCTTGCCGTGATCTGCCGACTCGGATAGCTCGGAGAGCGCCTCCGCGAGCGTCGTCGGAGCGTGATAGCGAAACGGTGCGGGCTTCACTCTGGCGATCGTCCCACCAATCCGTGCCGACATGGCCATAAAGGTGTTGACGAAGAAGACGCCATTGTTTGTCGGAGTGGTTGATCGCCCTCCGAGGCTTGACAAATCCCTACCCGTACTGCCAATGTGAGTACATGAGCGTGAAGGATGGTCGTCTGCAGGTCAGGGTTGACCCTGCGTCGAAGCGCGCGTTGGAGGAGGCGGCGGCCGCAGCGCACCTCAACCTGTCTGCATTCGTGCTGCAGGCTGCGCAGATCCGAGCCGAGGAGATCCTCGCCGAGCGAAACATGATTACCCTGCCGTCGGCGGCGGCCGCCGCGTTTACGCGCGCGCTCGCTGAGCCTGGGACCGTCAACTCTCGGCTCGCCGCGGCATTGAACCGGCCGCGGAAGTTCAGCTGGCTTGACTGAATACCGCCGCCCACGCCTGCTTGACCCTGCATTGCACGACCGCAGTCAATTTGTCTGCGTAGAAACGGCCTATGCCGATTGGCTGAAGCGGTTCGCCGGTCAAAGCCGTCGCGGGGACACGGCGGCAACGTGGGTCATCGCAGACAGCGAATACCGAATCGTGGGCTACGCAACGCTCTCGATGACGGGGATCGACCTCTCGAAGGCCCCTGCTGAATTGGCCAAGCGCGCGCCGGACCCCGTTCCGGCACTGCTCATCGGGCGTCTCGCAGTCGACGAGCGCCACGAGGGTTTGGGCATCGGCACCGAATTCGTCAAACACATACTCGCCACCGCGCTTGAACTGAACGAGTCCGCGGCCTTTAGAGCCATCGTTGTCACCGCTTTGAACGATGCGGCTCGGCGATGGTGGGGAGAACGACTTGGCTTTGGGCCATTCGATCCGGAGGATCCCGAGAACTTTGACATGTATCTACTCACGAGCACGATCGCGGCGACACTGGAGACTCGTTAAGCCCTTGGCACCTTGCATCCGCCCGACTACTACCAGCACCGCTGGGCTAACAGATTCATCAGGTTGGTCTTGGGCTTGTGCGCCGCACGCAACTTCGCCGCGTATGGCGGCGCCCCTGACCGCTTGGTGTGAGAGCGGCGTGAGAGCGGCGCAGGACATCGTCCCTCCGACAGCTACCCCGCTGACGCCGATCGCGTCGGGCCGGACTTTGAAAGAGGGACGTTGTGAACGCAACTGGCAACCGCTGGCTCGTGCTCGTGGCGATGACCGGCGCACTCTCGATGATCCTGCTCGACCAGACCGTCGTGACTGTGGCCTTGCCGTCGATGAGCCGTGACCTGCACTTGTCGGCGGGCGGGCAGCAGTGGGTGGTCAACGCATACGTGCTGGCGATGGCCGCGCTGGTCGCTCTGGGCGGGAAGCTGGGCGACAAGTTCGGCGGGGTGACAACATTCCGGATCGGTGTTGCCCTGTTCTTCCTGGCCTCCATGGCGTGCGGGCTGACACCGACTGGCGCGTTTGGAGAGCAGTGGATCATCGCAGCCCGCGTACTGCAGGGCGTCGGAGCGGCCTTGATGGTGCCCGTGTCGGCCGCCATCGTGATAGGTGCTTTCTCGGTCTCCGAACGCGGACGCGCGATGGCGATCTACGCCGGCATCAGCCAGGTCTTCCTGGCAATTGGGCCGCTTCTCGGGGGAGTCTTAACAGAGTCGGTGTCGTGGCGCACGGTGTTCTGGCTCAATGTCCCGGTCGGTCTCGCGGCGCTCGTCTTGGTGCACATCGCAAAGCCGGTGAACACGAAAAACGCCGAGATCGCTGTCCACATGCGAGGAGTGATTGCGCTCGTACTCGGCATTGCCCTGACGATCCTGGCCGTACAGCAGGCTGGCACCTGGGCGGACCGCTCCGACGACTATGGCGGTCCTGTTGGCCGGCCTGGCGATTTCAACTTGGTTCTGCTGGTCGCAGCTTCGCAACCCCGATCCGCTGGTGAACGTGCGACTGTTCGCCCGGCGGGCCTTCGTGGGCAATGTTGTGGTCCTTGGCTTCGTCCAGTTCGGGATGCTGGCGATCATTTTGTACAGCTTGATCTATCTGCAGGACGTGCTGGGGATGAGCCCGATGCTTGCCGGCGCCGGAGTTCTGCCGCTCATTCTCGCCCTGTCCGTGGCGGCCCAGCTAGGCGGACGTTGGTATGACCGGTCCGGGGTCGTCCGCCGGCGTTGACCGGACTTGCCGTGTCCGTAGTCGGGCTAGCTGCGTGGACGGTTTCGCTGCCCAGTCTCGCAGACGCGGCGCAGCTGCCGGGCATGCCGCTGAGTGGTTTTGGCATCGGATTGCTGATGTCGCCGACCACACCGACGCACTCGGCGGTCAGCGGCGCCGGACGCAGCCAGGCTTCCGGTCTGGTGCAAACGATCCGGCAACTCGGCGGCACGGTCGGAGTCGCCGTCATCGGTGCGGTCGTCGTCGGGCTCGAGCACGGCTCGGCGCAGGCCCATTCGCATCACAGCGCGAGCGCGATCACGGTCGGGTTCGGCTGCGCCACTGCCGCGTTCGTCGTGGCGCTACTGGCCGGCTGGCTGCTGCTATCTCGGGAGCGGGTCGAGGAGCCGCTCTCCCGTCGGACGTGACGGGACCGTCGCCGCTGGCGACATCGACGTCCACCGCGCTCGATCCGGTCGCATCCTTGGTGACCTCCGGCGGCTGAGCCGGCTCCGTCGTACCCGCCTCGGGGCGCATCTCCACTCGCAAGGTGGCGTCCCGAACTGCACGACGTCACCGGTTGGGCGAGTTGGCTGAAACCGTCCGCCATCACGCTCAGGCCGAACGGTTCGGCCTATCGTGACGTTGTGCGGATACGCGACCTTGGGCCGCTGCAGGTCGAGGTCGACGGAAAGCCTCAGGCCTTCGCCGGCGCAAGGCAGCACGGCATCCTGTCGATCCTGGCGATCAGCGCGAACCGGCGAATGTCGGCCGACGAGATCATCGCCACCGTCTGGGGCGCCGAGGTCTTGGTATCGACGTCGGTGCTGGAGAACCAGATCTGGCGGCTGCGCCGAGCCCTCGGCCTGAGTCGCGACGAGGGCACGCGCCCGTCGCTGGTCAACGAGACCGGCGGGTACCGCCTGATCATCGCGCCCGACGACGTGGACTCGCTCCGGTTCGCCTCGCTGGCTGACACCGCACGTAGGCAGGCGTCAGACGGCCAGTTCGGCGACGTACTGGTGACGTGTGACGACGCTTTTGCTCTTTGGCGGGGATCGCCGTTCGAGTCGGCTCCTCCCTCGCAGACGACTGAGGCGACGGCGGCCCGGCTGCACGAGATGCATGCGCAGCTCAGCGAGTGGCGGGTGGATGCCTTGCTCGCCACCGGTGAAACCCAACGTGCGCTGGCCGATCTCGAAGTGCTCACGGCCGGTTTCCCGTTCCGGGAGAGGCTTTGGGCCCAGCGGATGACCGGGCTGGCCCTAGACGGTTGCACGGAGCAGGCCCTGCGGACCTACCAGCAAGTGCGGTCGAGCTCCTCGAGGAGTTGGTCTGGAGCCAGGCGCTGAACTTCGCGAATTGCAGCGGGCGATCATCGCGCAGGATGCGGCTGTGCTCTCGCCCCGCCTTCCGCTTTGCGGAGCCGCGATGGGCGGCTCAGGAGTTTGAGCCTGTTACCGCGGATTGGCCGATCGTCGGGCGTGAGCGCGAGCTCGCCGACATCGCGGCAACCCACGCGGCCGGCCGGGCCGGGATCGTTCTTGTCGGCAGCGCCGGAGTCGGCAAGTCGCGGGTTTCCCGGGAGGCGTTGCACCGGTTCCGACAGGAGGGAAGCTGCGTGCTGCGCGTGCAGGGCACGCGCAGCGCCACCGGACTTCCCTTCGGTGCGTTCGCCGAGGTCCTCCGGCTGACGGCCGGAACCGCCGACCTGCTCAGCTTGCTTCAGGACGTCTCCCGTGCCCTGCGCACCCAGGCGGAACGCGGCCCCTGGTGCTGGGAGTCGACGATGGGCACCTGCTCGATCCCGCCTCGGCAACGCTGGTGCTGCACCTGGCGACGACGGGCGGCGCGTTCGTCATCGTGACTTTGCGCGCTGGCGAGCAATCTCCGGACGCGGTCACGGCACTCTGGAAGGACGCCGGTGCCAGCAGGCTCGAGCTCGTCCCCCTCGACGAGAACGGCACCGCCGAGCTGGCCGAGGAGATCTTGGCGGGTCCACTCGAGCGATCGGCTCGGCGGTGGTGCTTCCCCGTCACCCAGGGCAACGCCCTGTTCGTCAGCGAGGTGATCCAAGCCGCCCAGGCGCAGGACAGGTTGACACGGGTCGACGGGCTGTGGCGGATGGATGGTCGGCCCCGCGTGCCATCGACGCTCGACGAGCTCGTTTCGGCGAGTTTCGCAGACCTCGAGGGCAACGAGCGCAGGCTGCTGGAGCTCTTGGCTCTTGGCGAACCGCTCCGATTGTCGCAACTCGTGGACCTCGCCGGTGTCCCCGCGGTGGAAACCGCCGAGGCCCGCGGTCTCGTCACCCTCGCCGGGGCGACCGATGACAGCACGGTCACCCTCTCCCACCCGCTCTACGGCGAGCTCATTCGCAGCGAGCTGCCACCGATGCGAGCACGCACGCGATTCGGAGAACTCAGCGCGGCGGTGAGTGCCGCGCAGAAACTCGGACCTCAGGACTCCTTGCGCCTGACTCGCTGGCAACTGGAAGCCGGGCTGGCGCCGCAGGTGGACCAGCTGCTGGAATCAGCTCGGATCGCGAGCAGCACGGCGGCGCCACAGCTTGCCGCCCGGCTGGCCCGACGGGCCAAGGAGTCCGGTGCAGGCATCGACGCCGATCTCGTCCTGGCCCTGGGCGTTGTCCCAGCAGCGGGACTTCGACACCGCGGAAGCGCTCCTGAGTGCGGCCGAGCCGAACCTGCGTACACCCGAGCAGGCGGTCGTCTACCTCGAGCTGCAGAGCGAGGTATTGCATTGGGGTCTGGGCCGGCCGGCGGCGCTGCGCGAGCTGCTGGATCGAGCAGCGCGGTGGTGGGCGGACGAATCGTGGCGACGCCAGATCGAGCCGCTGAAGCGCCGGGTGCTGTCGTTCGAGCGCCTCGGCGCACTGGCGGCAGATACAGACTCGACGCCGATCGGCGGCGGCGCGGCCACCCCCACCGACGTTGGGAGCCTCTTCTACCTCGGCAACACCACAGCGGCCGCGCGGCTCGCGCGGAGCCTTCGCCCGGCACTGCCGTTGCGTGACCTGGACGAGGCGATTGCGCTGTCGCTGTGGTGCCGGATCACGCTCGAGACCGGCGAAAACTGGCGTGACTTCGACGAGTGGGCGGGCCAGACGCTGGATGAGGCGGTGCTGAATCTCGGTGATGCCGCGGCCGCGGGACAGCTGCGTACGCACTCGCCGAAATGCGGATCGCGACCGGCAGGTACCTCGACGCGGGGATGCTGCTGGCGGAGGCGGA
>CAVQCZ010000003.1:0-245680 GCA_963711135.1 uncultured Actinomycetota bacterium | reverse complement strand
CCAAGTGCGGGTCGAAATCGAAACCGGTACGTTGTCGGAGCCGTAGCACCAGGTCATAGACCGACCGGTAGGACAGTGCCTGCCCGACCGGCTGCGCCCACAGGTTGACGAAGACATAGTCGCTGTCGAGGTCGCCGTACTCCTCGTGCAGATAGTCGGCATACAACCGCAGCAGCTCCGCGCTGACCGGGATGGTCCGGGCCCGGCCAGACTTGCTCCGGGCACCGTTGTCGTTCACCCGCGGCACGACCGTGACCTCACGCTCGGCAGCCGCGAAGTCCTCGTGGCGCAGGCCCAGGGCCTCACCGATGCGCATCCCGGTGTCGTGCAACAGCCCGAACAGCAGCCGGTCGCGCAGCCGGGTGCAGCCGTCGAGCACGGCTTGGGTCTCGGCAGCGGTCAGCACCCGCGGGAGCTTGCGCGGCGCCAGCAGCGAGATCGCTCGCCGTGGCTGCGGCGCGTTCTTGCTGATGTGGTGCAGGAACGGCTTCCAGCCGCCCCGACCGCCGGGCCTCCAGACCACCAACAGCTCACCCACATCGACACCGTGACGGGCCTGGTGCTGATAGAACGAGCTCACCGCGGACAGCTTGCGGTTCACCGTCGCCGCGCCGACCTGCGCCTCGACCGAGGGCAGCACGACGACCTTCCCGGCCCGGCCCGCCGGGGGCAGCCGCAGCCAGGCCACGAACTCCCCGACATCCTCGAGCCGAACCTCCCGCCAGTCCAGCGACCGCAGCGCCAAGAAGACGAAGAAGTCCTTCAGATCATGCGCATAGGCCCTGACCGTGTTCGGCGAACGCTCGATCGCCGACAGGTAGAACAAATACCGCTCGATCGCCTCGACCGGACGGTCGTCCTCGCCGAGCACCGTCCAGGACTCGACCCGTGATCCCGCCGGGGCCACCCGCTGCACCAACATCAAACCTCCGCCTGCCGTCGTGGACAGGCCGGAGATAACCACCTCCACCACGAGCGGAACGGACCCGAACATCTACGTGGTGCACATCAAGGACACCCGTCAGCGGGCTGGAGATAACGATGCTGTTCGTGGTGTAGATGACGCGGCGCAGCGCCGGTGGGAACGCCAGGAACGGGGTGAACCGCTCCCAGGCGTCCTCGAACGTCTTGACCGTGTTCGGATATTTGCGGCCCAGTTCGCTGGCCTGAAAATCGAGCAGCGCCTCGAGGGCGGCGTCGGCGGTGCTGGCCGTGTAGATGGGTTTCAGCGCCGCGGCGACTTTCTTGCGGTCCTGGTAGCCGACGAAGCGGTTGGCGGCCCGGATCAGATGCACCACACACGTCTGGACGGTCGCCTGCGGCCAGGTCGCCTCGATCGCCTCGGGGAACCCGGAAAGGCCGTCGCAGCAGACGATCAGGACGTCTTTGACGCCCCGGTTCGCCAGCTCCGAGCAGACCCCGGCCCAGAACTTCGCGCCCTCGCTCTGCTGGACCCAGATGCCCAGCACGTGCTTGATGCCGTCCATGTCGACGCCGACGGCGATGTGCGCGGCCTTGTTCCGCACGTGCGCGCCGTCGCGGACCTTCACGACCAGCGCGTCGAGATAGATCACTGGGTAGAGCGATTCCAGCGGCCGGCGCTGCCAGGCCAGCACCTCGTCTAGGACCTCGTCGGTGATCTTGGAGATCGTCTCGTGCGACAGTTCGGTGCCGATCGTGGACGCCAGATGATGCTGGATGTCGCGGATCGTCATCCCGCCGGCATAGAGCGAAACGATCATGTCGTCCAGACCGCCGAGGCGCCGGGAACCTTTCGGGACCAGCTGCGGGGTGAACGTTCCGGCTCTATCCCGTGGGATCGCCAGGTCAAGATCACCGACCTCGCTCAGCACCGTTTTCGGGGTCGTTCCGTTGCGCGAGTTCGGGAAGAACCGGGCGTCCGGATCGCCCTTGTCATAGCCAAGGTGATCCGACAGCTCGGCCTGCAAGCCACGCTCCAGCGCAGCCTTGATCAGCTCGGGGACGAACCCACCGGCACCGGTCAGCTGCACCTCACCAGCATCGATCTTGGCGAACAGCGCATCCAACTTGCCACTGGAGCGCAGCTCGTCCAACGCGTCCGACGCCGACTGCGGCCCGGAGTCGATCTCATCGGTCATAGACACAGTTTGAATCTCCTGTTCGGACTGACCAACCGACCCGACTTAGTTGGGTCGGGGACGGGATGCCCTGCAGCCTTTCGGCTGTGGGTTTTCCCGTCCCCGCCCGCCGAACCCGACGTGCCTGTCTCCAGGCATCGGGCTCTCCACGTGTCTTGACCGGTGTCGCCTCAAGCGGCGGCGGGGTTCGGAGTCCACGGGGTGGGGATACGGCTGCCGCGGTAGCGGTAGCGCGTCACCGCGACGCTGGATGCGCCGCGAAAGACAACTCCGTGGTGGGCGTAACGCCAGCCCCGGTCGCAGAACCGGTGCCGTACTTGCCTTCCGCCGAGCCGGCCGTGTTTGCGTTGGAGCCAGCGCCAAACTCGACGCCACGCGTGGGAGTCGAGAGCGCTAAACACCTTCTTGGACACGCCGTGACGGAAGTAGTTCGCCCAGCCGACCAGCATCTGGTTCAGCCGCTGTAGCAGCTCTCCCAGGTCCTGATGCAGCGTGGATCTGTAGGTCGCGGCGGACACCTTCGCCCGCATCGCCATGATGGCTTTGCGAGACGGGACGGTGTAGACGTAATGCTTGCTCGTTCCCTGCTTACGCATCCGGCGAATGTGAAAGCGTCGGGTAGCGGGGACGCATTGCTGCGTCCCCGCCCCCTCAGAACCGGGCATGCCCGCTTTCCAGGCACCACGGCTCAAGCAAGCCCCGAGGGCGACTCGGTTTTCGCTTCGGCGTCATGGCTGGTGCATCGCCGTTTTGGCGGGGTTCCGCCGTTGGCAGTGAGCGTGAAGGAGCCGGTAGAAGGTCCGATCTTGGCCATCGACCCGTTCGACGATGTGCTGTTTAGTCAGTACTCGTCGGGCGGTCGTGAACCACTGTTCCCATTCGTGTGGGCTGCGTGGTTCCGGGTCGGCGTGCAGAAGAAGTTCTCCGCAGGCGGGACAGCGTCCAGCCTGGCCCCGAAGGAGCCGGGCGGTGTGCTCGTCGACCGGCGGGGGTTTCTTCTTGTGTCGCCGATTGGCCCAATACCCAGTCCAGTCGGGGTCATCCGGAGAGGCTCCGCCGTGGACTGGGACGTGTCGGACGATCTTCGTCCAGGCGAACTTGGTGAGGTAGGCGCCGCTTTCGCGGTCACCGAACACCCATCGGTCTTGCCGGGACTTGTGGAACTTGCCGAAGTAGCGGGTTGTGACCCAGCCCCTCGACTTGTTCGGGTGCGAGCGTCTGGCCCACCGGTAGGTGAGGTGCCAGACGTGGTGGTCCAGGCCGGTGAAGATCCGGCCGGAGACCACGCTCCGGTAGTAGGCCGACCATCCCCGGATGACCGGGTTGAGCCGAAACACCACCGCGGCCGCGTTCGCGCCGTGCAAGGAACGCACATCCGCGGACAGCCGCTTCCGGAGCCGCTTGACCGACTCCTTGCTGGGGGTGATGAGCAGCTTGCCGCTGCCCTGCCGGTCGACGCGGCGGCGAATGTCGAAGCCGAGGAAGGAGAATCCGTCTTCCACGTGGACGATGCGTGTCTTGTCCTCGTTGAAGCGCAGTCCTCTCGGCTGCAGCCACGCCGTGAGATCGGCCTTGACCTGCTCGGCCTGCTCGCGGGTGTGGCACATCGCCACGTAATCGTCGGCGTATCTGACCAGCACAGGGCATCCCTTGACCGTCTCAGCGTCACTACGGGCGCTGGGCCGGTAGCGGACCCCTGCCGCCTTCTCCATTCCGTGCAGGGCCACGTTCAGCAGGATGGGGCTGATCACGCCGCCTTGAGGGGTTCCCTCATCAGTCGGTGTGAACTCACCGGACTCGATCACGCCGGCCTTCAACCAGCCCCGGACCATGCCCCGTGCGGGGAAGGTGCCGAGACTATCGAGAAGGTGCTCGTGGCCGATCCGGTCGAACGCCCCTGCCAGGTCTGCGTCCAAGATCCACCGGCGCTGGCTGCGGTTGCCGCACAGCGTCTTGAAGATGACCTCGATCGCGTCATGGCATCCCCGTCCGGGCCTGAATCCATAGGATCTCGGCTCGAACCGGGCTTCCCACTCGGGCTCCAGCGCATTCTTCACACGTGCCTGCTGCACGCGATCAGCCAACACCGGAATCCCCAGCGGACGCCGCTTCCCGTTCGCCTTCGGAATGAAGACCCGCTTGACCGGCATGGCTTTGAGCGGTGAGACGTCACGGTGCATCCGTTCCGCCAGTTCCGCCCGTTCGCGGGAGGTCAGGGCGACCTCGCCGTCGATTCCTGCCGTCTTGCGGCCAGCATTTCGCTGCGTGACCTGCCGCACGCTCATCAGCGTGTTGCTCCGGCTCCGCAGCATCAGCTTCTGCAAATTGCGGACCTTCTTCAGGTCCCCATCCTTCGTCGCCTTGAAGATCCGCTGCCTTAGTCGCCGTACGTGGTCCTCGTGGGTGCGCCAGTTGATGGTGTCCCAGTCGGATGCCGCGTCCTCCGGTCCGTTCACCTCCGGGGCCGTCATCGTCACAGCGGATGCGTGTGCCGTCATCGGTGTCTAACTTGTCCTTCGGTTCCGGTACTTCAGCGTCGGTGCATCAAAGGCTCACCCGGTCCACGTCAGCTCCCTTTCGGGTCAGGCAGGTGCCTGTATCCGGCCGGTTATGCGGGACGACCGCGAAGGGTGTGGCCTTGATGTCCCGGTTTCCCGTCGCCTTTCGGCTTACCGGCATTGGCTTTTTGGACCGTCCTGCGCCCGCCGGGGAGTTGGGCCTTCCTTGCGGTCGGCTTACCGGGACACGTTCCCGGACCCCGAACGGGGTTGTCACGTTCCGCATGGTCGAGATCCGACCGGGGTGGGCGCTCTCTGCACCCCGGGGCGGCGGTGTTCCACGCGGCTGGCTCCTAGTCACCAGCCGCCGCCTGCCGTTTCGCAACGGCCAGCCCTGCCCCCAGCGGTTCATCCCATCTCCGGGGGTATCGATGTCGAGGCATCATCAAGAGTTCGCGTGTACTCGCCCGTCCGGTCTTCCCCTTGCCTGTAACCCCCGGATGGAGCGGGAGTCCTTGGGCGTCTTCTCCGAGCTTCGCACCCTGCCGTTACCAGCAGCGCACGTCAGAGCGGGGACGGATCTTCGAACACTTATCCGGAGCTACGCTGCTGCCATTGCGCTCAGCCCTCCAATCAACGTGCTCACTCGAACCATGCGACCTCGTGTCGCACCCAGGAAGTCGAAGCCTTCGTCTATGTGCACGACCCGGGTCTTGTCCGCGGCGAGGACGAGCCCCAACGGAGCCAGTACCTGCACCACTTCATTTTGCAGCGTTTCGGCGTGCTCGCGTTGGCCGTTGACGACGAGGACAAAGTCGTCGGCGTAACGGACCAAGCGCCAACACCCCAAACCGGCGCGCCTGCGCCGATCACGCTGATGCCAAGTGTTCATCGCGGTGCGCCACTGCCCGACGAAATGGTCGTCGAGTGCGGCCAGCGCGATGTTGGCCAGAAGTGGGGACAAGATCCCGCCCTGCGGAGTGCCGGTCAGAGTTTGCTCCCGATCCCCGGATGAGGTCATCACCCCGGCTTTGAGGAACGCCTTCACCAACGCCAGCACACGCTTGTCCGAGATCCGCTTCCGGAGCCGGCCCATTAGCGCGGCGTGATCGATCGAGTCGAAACACGCTGCGATGTCGGCCTCCAGTACCCACTCATAACCACGAGTGGTCATGTGCTGGATCTCGGCGATCGCGTCCTGCGCACGCCGGTTCGGACGGAACCCATGAGAGACCGGCTGGAAGTCGGCCTCGAAAATGGGTTCCAGCACTGCCTTCAGCGAGGCCTGCACCACGCGGTCGGCGACGGTGGGGATCCCGAGCTTGCGCAGTTTGCCGCTCGCTTTGGGGATCATCACCTGTCGCACCTCAACCGGGCGGAACGTGCCCGCCTTCAGCTGAGTCCGTATGTCGTGCAGGGACTCATGCACCCCGACCGTGGTGACGATCGCGGACACGGTGGCCCGATCGACACCCGGTGTCCGTGCCCCGGTGTTACCAGCCACGCGTTGCCACGCGTGCACCAAGAACGCCGGGTCATAGACCAGGTTGAACAGATCACCGAACTTCCGAGCCGGGTCATCCCCGGCCCACCGGTGCAATTTGAGCTGCATCCTTCGTACCGTTGCCGCCGCCGACTCCGGGTCGGGCCAGACGGTCACGACGCCGGTATTCACCGGCGTTTCTTCGACCATTGCAGTCTTCTCCCTGACTAACACGCTGCCGCCCTTCCCCATGTGGCCGGCTTTCCCGGTCTCGGAGTACTACGACGGCTCCGCCCCATCCGCGCCCTTCGGCTGGCATCGCACCTATCCACCCGGCCGTGCCTGGCAGACACGGCCCGACGGAGCGCGACGCGGACGGTTCCCACGTTCACTGCATCCCGATCAACGGGTTAGGCACCCGGCTTTACCCCTGCGGCATCGTCACGGCTACGCCGCAGACCTTCACCGTGACCTCCTGGCCCAAGCCTGCGAAACCAGACCAAGAGTTCCCACCACCATCGGCGGCGGTGCGCACCGCACCCCAGCCCACATCCGTCGGGTTCGAGCTGGCCAGATCTCAAGAGGCGTAACAACACCGGTTCCTCGCGTATACCTTCCCGTCTCGCTCACCAGGCCCGGCACATCCGACAGTGCTGCACCGACCCGACTTTGTCGCGGCTGCTCCCACCTTCCCCAGCGATCCCCGGATCAGGCTGCCGCCAGCTTCACCCAGCCGCTACGACGGCCAGGCAATGAAGGCCTCTCACCTCCATCCGGAACTACAGCGCCTCGTGGCGCACCACAGGCAATCTGACACCCTCAACAGTTCCGCGCCGAGGTGCGGTTCGTCGCGATCGACCCGCATGCCGGCTACGCGCACGCGATCAGCACCGCCTGTCTGTTGCCGAACGCGGTCGTGGTGGTCGACCACTTCCACCTGGTGAAGCTCGCGAACGACGTGGTGACCAAGGTCCGGCGCCGGGTCACCTGGGAACAGATGGGCCGTCGGGGCCGCAAGCTCTCGACCCGCCCTGGGCCAACCGGCGCCGGCTGCTGTCGGCCCGCGAACGCCTCTCACCCAAGGGGTTCGCCGCGATGTGGAACGGCTGCGCCAATGATCGAAGAGCTCATCGAGGACGAGCACAAGTCAATTGCGCTGTCGCCGGAGCTACGCGACAACATCGAAGAACTCGTTCTCGAGGACTTCGACGCCCTGCACGCCAGGTCCCAGACCGAACAGCGGGAACTGGAGAAGCAGCGCGTCAAGCTCACCGCCCAGCGGCAGAAACTGCTGGACGCCCACTACGCCGGCGCGATCCCGCTCGACCTACTCAAAACCGAGCAGGACCGCATCGCCAGCCAGCTGACACGCATCCAGCAAAGCCTGGAAGAAGCGAACGCGAACTACGAGCAGGCCCGGGCCACGCTCGCTGAAACCCTCGATTTGACCCGCGACTGCTACACCGCCTACCTGAACGCCAACGAGAGCACCCGACGTCTGTTCAACCAAGCGTTCTTCAGCAGGATCTACATCGACGAAGACGACGAAACCCGTGAGCGCACGGTACGGGTCGACTACAACCAGCCCTTCGACGACCTACTTACCCGGATCGTGCCCGCGGGTGTCCACCACCAGCTACAGGCCGAGCGGCGCCAGGAAAAGCAAACCGCCCGCCAGGAAAAGCTGGCGGGCGGCGAAGCGTCACAAGATGGCTTTGCTCAGGGGCAGGGTTGCCCTCCGAGCACTTTGGTGGGGTGTTCGCAGAAAGCCGTCGGCGCTGGTTACGGAATGTAACGGCTGCCGACGGAGCCGGACAGTGCACGCGTTGCGGACAAAGGTTGCACACCAGACTCTTTTGGCCGGTCCGCTGCGCCTTCCCAGGGACGTTAGCTGGTGGCGCAGAGTGATGCCCTGAGCGGGGGTGATCGCAGGTTCCATCCCCGCTTGGCCATGGTCGAGTCCACAGCACATCGGCGGGGCTCGGGTTGCGACCGGCTGCTCGCTCAGTGGTGACCGCAGGGACTACGGCGATCGGCAGTCACGACCACTGCGCGGGCGGCACCGGCGACCTCGTCGGCGCTGGGGATGACGTTCCTGGTGCGTAGACAGTCGCCCCTGCCGTCATCGCCCGCGACGGGCTGAACATGGACCCGGCGGACCTGGTGACCACAGTGGCAGCCAACGCCGAAAGCTGAGCGGGCACGCCGACACCCGCCGTTACGGCAACCCGTAGGAGGTAGCCATCTGACAACAGAGCGCCCGGCTACCGGTCCGGGAGCCGGCGCGCGACAAGCGGTCCTGAGCTGGGCGGTGCACCCAAAGTGATCACCGTCCAACCACCCCGGCGCTACGCTGCCACTCGCCAGTCGCTGGCAACATGCCGAAGTCGGGGGAAGCACATGTCGGTACTGGGTCGTCCAGTCGTCCTGGCTGCCGGTGTGGCCCTGCTTGCGGCAGGTTGCGGCTCGGCCGCGAAAAAGGCGACGTCCGGCACTCCCCCGGTCCCTCCCGCGACATCGGCCGCCGGCAGCAGCGCGCAGGCGTCCCCTTCGGCGGCCAACCCTTCGTTCTCCGGCATTGTGCTTGACAGCTGCTCGAACGGGTTCACGCAGACCATCACCGCCTACGACCCGGCCAGCGGACAGGTCACCGGCACCCGTAGTTTCATCACCCGGCCCGAAAACTTCCACGGGCTCGGCTGTACCGACACCCTGTACGGCCCGGCCATCCGCGGGCAGTTCAACGCCGACTACACCCAGATGGCCGTCACCATCGACTTGTCACCGGAGCAGCACGTCGGCTACGTCACCGGCAGCGACACCCTCCACGACCTCACACCCCCCAAGGGGACGAGCTTCTCGTCCACCACCCCGATGCAGACCGCACCGTTTTTCAACCCGAAGACCGGCCGTTTGTGGTTCGAAACCCCGGACGGCTACGGTTCCGTCGACCCGGCAGCCGGAGCCAGCAGCTCACGCCCGGAAAAGGCCAACGGGCAGGCCCGCGTGCCAACCCCCTACTTCACCTCAGCCGGCAACGGCCCGCTCCTGGGTGACGCGACCGGCTACCAGTACCCCGACTCCCCCGACGGCCAGCTCGTCGCTGCCCGCTATACCGGCAGCAGCGGGCACAGCGGATACAACGTGGCCGGTCCCGGGACCGACCTGTCGACGGCCCCGGAGCTGCCGGGACCGGATTGCACCCCGTACAGTTTCGTCGACAACTCCCGCTTCCTGTGCCTCGCGGACGCGCAGCTGTATCTGGTCACGCTGAACGCCAGCCGGACGGCTGCCACGACCACCGCTCTGCTGCCGGCCTCCAGCCGCCACCCGCTCAGCGCTCTCGTGGACCCGACCGGACGAACGGTCGCCTTCGTCGCCGCGCAGGACGGCACCGACACCCTGTATGTCACCGGGCTCGGCGGCCAGTCCGAGCCGCACAAAGTGACGGACTGGCCCGACAGCACCGGCAACGGTGACGGCGGGGTGTTGCTGGGCTGGACCCAGTAACCACTCCGCCGCGATCCCCGGACAAGGCCGGGCTGCCCACCCCGGCGCCCAAGCCGCTGCCACTAGCGCGGGCGGCGGGGTTCACCGGTCGGCGGCGAGCAGGCCCGCGACCTGCGGCCGGTGCGCGGCAGCCCAGCCGGCCAACGCAGCCCGGTTGATCTTCACATCGACCCACGGGGTGTCGCACATTTCGTCGATCCCGAGGTCGTCGGCGCGCCCCTGCGCGAGCAGCCCCTCGTAGAGCAACGCCGTCACCTGCCCCGAAGTCCGGGTCGAGCGCAGCGGCCCTACTCGAGCTGCCGCCGGAGGCGGGACTGCCGCTGTCGTGGTACCGACTTGGCAAGCCAATGCGCGGGCTGCTCGCGCCGCCCGCGGCACCTGTGGCGGCGACGGGTCGGGACCGTCCGGTGCGGCGATGCGCGCCGGCCTGGCGAAGGGGGATCTACTGCTCTCCTTCGCTGGGAAACGTGCCCTGTCCAGCCGGCGGTTCGCCGCACTGGTCCGCAAAGAGAGGGCGACGGCTGTCAGCGTGCGTCCACCAGCGGCAGGTCCAGCGCGATCAGCCGCCCCTCGCGCATCAGCTGAACCGGGGCGACCATGCCGCCGACGACGTGGCTGCGGTCGGTGATGTACACCGGTCAGCTCGGCGCGCCGGTTGTCAGCGTCGACCCTCGGGGCCGTCAGTGAGTCTTTTCAGCAGTCGGGCAGGGCGTCGGCGGCGCCGATGAACGCATCCGACACCGTCCCGCTCGGCTGAATCTGATCCCAGTAGCTGGTCGTCCCTGCCGGGCCGGTGACCTGCTGCCCGAGGCCGCGGCACACCACGTTGATCTTCTCCCCGTCGGCGAGCGTCGCCAGGATCGCGGCGCTGGTGTTGGTGTCGTTGCGGACGTTGACCGGCCCGCCGCCGGCGGAGTGGACCGGGTAGCAGTTCACCGGGCTGGTGCACAGGGACGCGCCGGGCAGCCCGTGCACACCGATGTTGTCGCTGGCCGCGATCAGCACCCGGACCACCGCGTTGCCGGATGGCGGCACGCAGTCGTGTTCGGTGCCGTGGATGGTGCTGCCGTTGATACCCGGGAAGGTGGTGCCACCGGCGTCGGTGCAGCTGTAGCCGGCAGGTGGGGGGTCACCGGCGTACACCGACCCGGCGATCTGTTTGGCCAGGGTGCAGCCGACGTCAGTGGCCAAGATGTCGCTCGCGAGCCCGTTCAGTCCTCCGCAGTCCGTTGCGGTGGGACGATCCAGCGAGATGTGGTTCACGCCCGAGGTGCAGTCGCTGGCATGTCCGGTCTGCTGGAACTCGGTGCCGGACGTCGACTCGCAGCTGTAGGAGCCGACCATGCCGAACGCGCCGCTGCCCGCCAGCTGCCCTTCCGGCAGCGCGAAATAGCCGCGGGCGACCGACAGCGCATGCGGGCAGGAGACATCCCCGGTGACGACACGCACGTCCAGTGGGAACGAGATGGCCGAACGCACCCGGCCGCAGTAGTGCCGGCCGGCCAGCGTCGCGTTCATCGCAGCTAGGTCGCCGCGCACCACGGACAGTGCCGGGCCGAACGACAGGATGCCGCTGTGCGAGCACGGCGCCGACAGCTCCGCTCCCAGCAGGAGCACCATCACACTCGGCCCGTAACGCTGGTCGGCCAGGTCGCCGAGGGAGAACACGTCCTGCGAGCGGGCGAACGACCAGACCCCTGACAGCAGGTCGAGAGGATGCGTGAGCTGGGTCCCGACGGCCTGGGCACCGGTCTCCAGGACGTGGGTGACCGCGTCGGAGGATGTCGTGCAGGACGCCGTCTGCGCTGACACGGTCTCCCCGCCGGTGGTCTTCGGCGCCCGCGGCACATTTCCGGAGCCATCCGGCGGGCCGGAGCCGGGATAGCCGCCGGAGGAGTCCGAAGGCACGATCGCGTCGCCGCCGAGGTCGATGTCGTACAGGTGCAGGCCGAACAGCGTGCGCCGGACCGTGATCTGCCCGACGACCTGTCCCACCGAGGTGTCCGACGGCAGGTACGGCGCGACCGCGCAGCCCGCCGGCGGCCGCCGGTTCCCGTCATGTGGGGCCAGGCAGATCGACCCGTCGGTGCCAGCCGGCGCCGGCCACAGCGCCGCCGGATGCTTGCCGATGGTGACCTCGGCGAGCCGGGACACCGCCTGATCCCCCCACGGGGAGCCGAGCGCCGGGGTGTCGAGGGTGATCAGCCCGCCGACCGCGGCCAGCGCCGGGTTCGCCGCGTAGCGGCTGTCGGTCGCGAACCGGGTGGCGAGGCCGCCCATGGAATGGGCGACGACCAGCAGCCTGCCGTCCCCGCCAGCGCTGCGGTACGCGCCGGACACCTGGTTCAGGTAGTCGGCCAGGCAGGAGGCGATCGCCGGGACCGACGCCCAGCGCTGGCTGTTGTTGCCGTAGTCGAACGCGAGCAGCGGGCCGACTCCGGCCGGGGCGTTCAGATGCTGCTTGACCGCATCCATGGCGCCTTTGTTGCCGTCCCAGCCGTGAACCAGGACCACCGGCCGGCTGCTCGCTGACAAGTGAGGGACCGCGTCGTTGTTGCCCTGCCCGGGACAGCCGGGTCCGGAGCCGGCCGACGCCATAGACGCGGCGGGTGCCCCTGCCAGCAGGAAGATCGCGGCGAGGAGCAGCGCGACTGCTGTCGCGACTGGAGCGGGCGCCCGAAACCGATTCACGGGCCGGCCGTTGCGGACCCGGCGGGCGCCGCCGATGTGGACGCGAGCCGCCAGGAGCCGTCCTGCGCGATCAACTGGCCCTGCCAGTGCTGGACGGCGCCGGCGGGCGTGGTCACGTCGATCGTGACAGTCGCGGTGCCATCAGCGGACTGTCGGAACGAGCCCGCGGCGATGACAACGCTTTTCAGCTGGGCCATGTCGGAGGCGAAGCCAGCCGGGATCGGTTGCCCGGAAGGCAGAGCCACCGCCCGGGCGACCTGGGACGCCTGGCCGCTGGTCAGCTCCGACGCGAGCTGCGCCGCACTAGCGGCGGTCAGCGGCGGCGGAAGAGAGGCCGAGGGTGAAGGGTGGTCGACGCCGTTGGCCTTCTTGTCGTGGCCCCCGCTACAAGCGCTGAGCGCAGCCGTGATGACCAGGCCTACGACGACCGATCGGACCGCAGGTTTCAGCGGCGGCCGTGGGGCCATTTTGTTCGGCCGTCCTAGACCGCGCCTACCCACCCCCATGGCCGCAGTCTGCACGGCCCGAGCCATGGATCGCAGGCGAAATGCGCATTCCGTCCGGGTGCCAATTTTCGGAGCTGGCGGCCCATGGACCGCGCTTGGGACGTCCTCCAAGACCACGAACAGTTCGTTGGCGATGGCGACCAGCCCGTCAACGATCACGGCCGCGATCTTGAGCCAGCGCAGCTTGAGTCCCACTACAGCGGCGATCAGGGCTGGAAGCGCAGCCAGCAGCCCGTACCCCAGGAACAGGCCGGCGTGTTCGTGGACGGCGACAGTGGCCTGCACGGGAACGAACTTGCGGTCCCGGCGGGCGGCTGCTCGCAGCAGCGGCAGGAGGAGGAGCACGGAAAGGAGTGCGCCGCAGCCCCAACCGGCGTTGTTCCGCACCCGCTGCCATAGTTGCGGCAGTTCAGGCACGAACACCCCCGGGAGCCGGACCGCAACCGACCGTATGCCGTGGTGCCGGGAGCTTCCGCTCAAACAGTGCAGGGATTCACCAAGGCCGTCCCATCGGCACGGGACCTGTCCCGAAACGGTCCATGCTGAGGGTCAACGTGGCGTCCCGACCTGCGCGGTCGGCATTGTGGCTACGCGGCTGGGATGTCGACGGCGGCGAGTTTGTTCGCGGCGGTGGCCGCCAGCTGGGTTTCGATGGTGGTGTCGAACGCGCTAAAGACGTCTTCAAAGGTCAGCGACGCGACAGCGTTCGCCCGGCGGATGTAGATCTCGTCAAGGTACGCCGTGACGGACAGGCTTTCGGCGGTCAGCGGAACCGAAACGCGGAAGGCGACGGTGTCGTCTCCGTAATGCCCGGTGGACAGCTGCCCCACCTGGACGCTGCCGATGGTCGCCTGCTTGAGAATGGGGTTGGTGGACTGCGCCACGGTGACCTTGACAGCCGTGTCCAGCAGGGCACCGAGGCAGCCGGTGGCAGCCGGTGACTTGAGCGCGGTCATCAAGGTGACGACGCGGCTTGTGGTGGAGACGGTGACAATTTCGCTGGCGGTCGCGTTGCCGCTGGGGGCGTTGAAGTCCGGCGAGTTCGCCCGCACGGAGCTGACATCACCTTTTCCGGTGACCACCGAGACCGGGACGTGAAGGCACTTGGCGAGGGCCGCGTCGGCCTTGTCAGAGGCACCCGGGGACGTGTCGGGTGCGCTTGCCCAGCCGGTCGGAAAGTCGCTGATGGTCCACAGAGCGCGGGAGCCGGCGGTGGACGCGGCCGCGGACGGGAACGGTGCAACGGACGCGGTAGGGGCCGATGAGCCGGCGGAACCGGCTGCGGTGGGTGCAGCAGCCGGGCTGGTGGCCGCTGGGGTGTCGGAGCCGCTCGGTTTGCCGCTGCTTCCGCAACCGGCGGCCGCGCTCAGCAGGGCGGCGCAGGCCAGCGCCGCGGCAACCCGAGTGGTAGGCACGGGCGAAGCGTAGCCAGCGCCGCCCCCCGGTTTGGGTGATGAATTGGTTCGCGGGAGTGTCGCGCCGGTCTCCAACGCCGCATCCTGCTCCATGCGGGGGACCGGGCGCAGCAGCGACACCCCGGCTGGCAAGCCCGAGGGCTCGAGCCGCATGCCGCCCAACGCTCGCCTACTGGCAGGCCGGCGGGCCTGGCCTCATGCCGTTTGTCCGGTCCTGCGTCGTTGCCAGGTTGCTGTCCCCGCCGCCCGGCGGCAGATGAGTCCGCTGCCGTCCGCGTTGCTCACCGCACCGCCCGGCTGTTTCGCGCACCCGAGTCGCCCCCTGTTCAGGTAACGGGGGCGGTAGGTAGGCTGCCTGCGACGGGCGCTTGCTGCTGGTCGGGCGGCGGGAGGCCGCCGGCTTTCAGGAACGGTTTGCACGGCCAGCGACGGTTGCCCTCCCGGCTGCAGGCAAAGCAGCGCAGGTAGGGGTCTCCAGGTCCGAGTTTCCCGGCGACATGGCGGGTGAAGATCCTTCGCCGGTCGCTTTCGCTGAAGCCGGCCGCGCGGGCGAGCAGCGTTCCGAGGATGAGCACGCCGGCGCCGAGCCCGGCGCGTTCGGCGGCTTTGGTTCGGCATTCGCCGGTGAGCGCGTTGTCGATCCCGGACGCCGGGTCTGCCGTGGGGGAGTCCGCGCGCAGCAGCGCGACCGGTCCGGTGCCGCAGGAGACGTCGGTGCCGAGGACCCGAATCTGGGTCGGCCACAGGAACACGCCGAGGGCGGCGAGGACGGCGACGAGGGTCAGGCTGGCCGGCCGGCTCATGGTTCCTCCAGGCGGCGCCGGCGTGATCTGACCGGATGCGCCGCCTGTCCTATCGGCACCGGATGCATGGAATGGAACGCCGGATGGCCCAAGCGCCGCCGGGAAGGGGTGGGGTCAGCCAGGGAATGAGCTTCGGCTCTGTTCGCCTCGCGCCGCAGCCTCATCGGCCATGCTGCACCAGGCGCGCATCCCGCAGTCTCGCGGCTATGCCGGGGGAGCCACACGCACAGCGGTTGGATAGTGGGCCCGTCTGATGGCCAACATCTGCCGCCGAGCCGCAATGGGAGCGGACCCGCCCACACAAGCCGGGATCAGTCGCTCCAGATCGGAAGCGGTGACGCGCAATACGCTGGTCGATCGTTTTTCACGAACACGGTGCTCGTTTTTCTACGAACACCCCTTGGTGAGCAGTTCCCCAAATACGAAAAGCTGAGGTCACAGACCCGAACTTGATCTTGGGATTGACCCCGCTCCATCATGATCACTGTTTATCCACACGGGTCACTTCCGCTGACCGCCAAACCGAACATCAGCATTTGGGCGGTCCCAGGTTTTTGGTTACAGCTCGTCGTCAATCGGCCCAGGCTGCTGCCCTGGCGGCGACCTCCAACTGGGTGAGCAGTGGCCCCATCCCGGTGCCCGACATCAGGTCATCGAGCTCGGCAGCGAGGCTGGGTTGGTCGTGCCCATCCAAGCGGGCCGATACGACCTCGGCCACCTGACGAAGTGCTTCCGCGGCGTCGGGCACGTCGACGGTGCGGATGGTCGCGAGTACGGCGGTGAGTTCGGTACGGGCCGCCTCGGTGAGTTGGCAGGCCTGCCGTGAGTCCGCCAGCGCACGGGATGCGTCGATCGCACGAGCAGCCCGGCCAAGCGCACCAATCGCGTCGGTGACGTCGTCGAGCTGGCGCCCCAGATGGAGTGTCAGACCCGCGTCGGTGACGAGTCGTCGGACTTCGGCGGCGTCCACTGGGAACACGTCCGTCGAGCCGATGACCGTGCCGCTGTAGTTCAGTACCTGTCCGTCCCGAGTCGGCACGACTATCACCCGGAACCTGAGCGATTCGGCCACACCCCGGCGGACGACTGCGAGCAAGGTTACGAGGACCTCATCGAAGGCGTCATACGGTACCGGCAGCAGCCAACGTCGCGGATCGATGACAAGCATGGGTTTGCTGTCCGCACTGACCAGGCGCGCATCAGCCGGGTCGACGCCTTCAACCGTCGCGAGAGCTGCCCGGAGGAGGTCTCGCTCCTCACCCTGCTGCTCTTCACGAACGCGCTGCGCGACGCTCGCCAGCGTCTCGCTGTCGAGGCGTGACGTGACGGATGGGAGCCCCGATCTTGATCGCACTCCGGCCGCAAGACCGAGCGCCGCGGCGTCGTGAAGGATCGGCAGCAACATCGGATCGAGCGGATCCGGGACACCTGCGAGCCGGGCTGCCCCGACGCCCAGCGCAGCCTCGTACGCGGCTGCCGCGTCGCGCAGCTGTGCCGCGACGCCGCCCAGCGCAGGTCCGTGCACGGAACGTCCGGTATCCGCCACGACGTCTGCCAGCTGCCCCATCGCCAAGCTGATGAAACCGAGCGCCCGAGCCGCATGGTCGTCGCTGCGGCTCGGCTCAGCGCCGAGCGGCGCGAGGACGAGCCCGACGTCAGATGGCATCCCACGTAGCGCAGCGACGTCTTGCCGCAGTTGCCGAACGCGTGTGGACCAACGCCGTTGGGATCGGCGGTCGTCGCTGGCAATGAGGATCCGTTCGGCTGCGCCGACAACGACCTGGCCGGCGAGCTCGACGAGTTCGGCCTGAACGCGGAGGCGTGCCGTCAGGGAGTCGGACGTGTACTCCCGCCGGACAGCGTCGTTGAAAGCCCGATTCCACCGCGTTACCTGATGTGGGTGACGGTTTTCGCGCGGGATCGCACTATGAGGCCCCGTGTTGCCGTAGATCGCGATCGGCTCGTCATCGAAGCGGGTCACGGTAACCTCGCCGACCGCGGCCTCGGGCAGCAAGTCGAGAACGGCAAACGCAATGTCGGTGGCGACGGTCTCGGCTGAGAGCCCGCCGTCGACAGGACGGATCACCCTCACCACGGCTGCGTCACGTTCCGCGTCGTACTCGGCGTGAGTCACCAGCGGCCAGCGGGTTGGCAATAGCTGCAGCCGATCCGCCCGTGATGGCAGCGCCTCAATCAGCGCAGCACGGGCGGCATCGTCGGCGCACCCCCGGTAGCTGCTCGCGATGACACGCGCAGCGAGCATGACGTCCTGTGGCACGTCCCCAGCCAGAGTCGTGGCCGCGGCCGAGTCCCAGGAGACCGCGCCTTCCAGTGACTCGAGCAGGCGGGCACGCTCCTCGACATCCGAGTTTGCAGTCCGGCTCAGCCACTCGTCATCGGTGAGGCCGGAAGCGGCAGCGGGATGGAGTGTGAGGGTGGGCCCAGGAAGCCTGGATGCCATCTCATGGAACTCGGCGGGCAGGATCGAAAGGTCTGCCCCCGCGAATCTGGCCAGGTGAGCGCATGACAGCCAGTCGTAGCGGTTCAGGGTGGCGGGGAGTGGCAGCCGATTGGTGGTCTCGACGCAGGCGCGGGCATGGGCAGCAATGTCCGCAAGGCGTGCGCTCTCCAGCCATTCGGCTGCTTCGGTGGCATCAGCCCGGGCGATTCGATCGGCTAGTACTGGCCCGAGCGGCGTTGCGTCTCCGGCTGCGGCGACGATTGCCGGGAGGCGCCCAGCGCCTATCGCGGCATCGGCGTCTGACAAGACGAGGGCAAGAGTGCTCACCAGTTGCGGCGGCGGCGTGTCGTGCAAGCGGGAGGCGAGCACCTGCGACCTGAGCTCGTGCAAACCAGTCCATCGGCCGGTGGCTGATCCGACCAGCAGGTGCTCGTCGACGAGACGTCTGAGCGCAGCGGAGAGGCCGGCTCCGCCGAACCGGTTTCGAACTGTTTCAGCGGACACGTCCAGCCCCGCGGTGTGAGCGGCCGTGATGTAGCGGACGATTTCCAACTCGGTGTGACGCTCGGGCGCTTCCAATCCCACGGCCTGCTCACCGACAACAGTTTCGAGTCTTTTGCCACCGAGGAGCAGCCGTAGGAACTCCATCAGCAGGCCCCGAGCGCGGGGATATGCCTCGTCAACCGACATCCCGGATACGACCCCGCGCCGCTGGAGGACGTCAGCGATGTGCCGAGCGGTCGTCCGGTCGAGGGTAGGTCGAACCAAGACCGCTCGCCGCAGCGCCAGATCGATCGTGAAGTCCTCCTCGCGGGCAGCGCCCACGACCGCAACGCCCTGGATCTCCAGCAACGCCGAGATCGCTTCCGTCCAGCCGGCGGTGCCAGGCCGGCCCACATCGTCAACGCATACGAGCAGCGGAAAAGTCGAGGACGGGCACTGCTGCTTCACTGCAGCGACGAGAACGTCGACATCGCCAGGCCGCAGCCGGTGTACTCGCCATACGCGCATTCGAACGGCGCAGTCGGCCGCGGTTCGCCACAGCAACGCTGACTTCCCGGCGCCGCTCGGCCCGACGATGATCACCAGGCCTGTGTCGTGAACGCCCTCGTCGATCTCGTTCAAGTGGTCAGGTCGGGGGACATCAAGACCCGCGGCGATGTGTGCGGGCCTTACGTCTACACCCTCGAGAAACTGCCGCTCGTCGATGGGCGACGGGCTGTCGAAGGTCAGCGGCGCGACAACCTGCGCAACCGTCGCCTGGGGCAGGTTCGCCGTGGCAATCGTTGCCACGGCAGCGGCCACAGCGGCGTCGAGGTCGTTGAGGGTCAGCGGAATGCTCGCGGCAAGCGACATACCTGCCTGGGCCGCGCCAGCGTCCAAAACAACGCCAAGACACCGATCGATGGCAAGCTGCGCGACCGCGGGAACGATGTCCCTACTGGCAGCAAGGTCGTGGGTGACCACAAACAGGTCGGCATCGTCTCGGACAAGGTGCACCCGCCGCATCAGTTCCGTCAGCTCGTCCCGATCCACTCCCTCAAGTGCGTCAGCAACCGAGCTCACGACGGCCGGGTCCACCTGGTCGGCGGCGACGGTCTCCCAGCCGGTGTCAGTGAGCCCCGGCCCGAAGCTGCCGTTCGTGACCAGAGCAGCAGCGGCCATCGAATCAGCGCGGAGAATCGGGATCGCATGCTCCATGAAATCGGCGAAGTCGCCGACACCGAGCGTGCGATCGGAACCCGGAACGATCTCCTTCGCCTGAAGGTAGCGACGCGTCCTCCCTTCCGGGGCAACCGTGTCGATGTCCTCCAGCCCTTCAGGAATGACGGCGGTCGCCGGGAACTGACCCTGCGCGGCGCGGACCAGAACGGCAACGGTGAGACGCAGTTGGTAGCGGACTCCAGCAATGTTGCGGGCGCCCGCCCTGCGTCGCCGCCACAGCTCGTCAGGCGGTTGATCTGAGGGCGTGCGCACACGCGTGAGTGCCCGGCGTTTCGCCGCGCCACGGCGCTTGCCCCGGTTCGTCACGAGGCGAGCCTAGGTGGCGCGCCCTGGCGATGCGGGCGACGCCGCTTGAGGTACGTGACGACCCGGCATTCCACCGTGCCCCGTTTGACGAAGCCCGATGACCCAAGGTAGGTACGGCCATTGCCAACGGGGACCGGTTGTCGGTGGAGAGCGCGGCGGCAGATTGTTCACCTCCTTTCGAGCCGCGTCCGATGTTCCACCGAACGTCGTCAGGTGTCGCAAGTCGTTCTCACTATTTGCCTTCGGCCGCTGACGGTCGGACAGGCTTGTCAAGGATCAAACGGTCACGCCGGTCGCTGTCAGGCTTCCGACGTCCGCCATTCCACCTGTCCGCGCTTGCCTCTCCGTGTCATCCATCCCCGCCAGAGCTGCGTCCCCCGGCAAGTCGTCCTGGCTGAGGACGGCGGCGGATTGCTCGTCCGTGTCGATAGCGGGGATGCCGCCGCGCGCCCGAGAGACCCGGCAGCAGCCACACGTGCCACCGTGCCGGACAGCCAATCTGATAGCCCGGGCGGCGGCGGTTGCCTTCCCGGCGCCTGCGCGCACCTTCGCGCGCGTGCCTAGCCAGGAGAAGGAACAGCCCCCCTGGAAGCAGACGGCAGATGACAACCGGGACGTCCTTGCCCGGGCTGGGCGGCGGCGGTTCCCCGGCTCGTCCCACCACCGGCAAGGGCCGTTCGGCAGCCGACGGCGGCGGCTCAACTGCGCCGACAGGTCTGGCAGGGACAGATCCGGGGGCGGCGCAGATCGCTCCGCAGGGATGAAGGAGTAGTCACCATGATTCGCAGAGGCCGGACGTACGGCGCGCACTCATCGCATTACCAGCCGAGGGGCACGTCGGGCCGCTTCGTGTGCGACAGGTCGCTGATGGCGGCGGCGCGGCTGCGCAGCGGTCACATCCGTGATCATCATCGCGCCGCCCGGCTGATCTGCCGGTGCGCAGTGCTCGCCGGCCAGCGGGTCGTACTCCGGCAGGGCGTGGTGCGGTACTGCGCCGCGAGGCCCTATGGGACCTGAGCGCGCGACCACCCGGGGACCGAGGACGCATACCGCGTCTTCGGTCCTTGGTCGTTCCGGGCCGCGGAGGCAAGGCCGCCAGCTGACGCTGGCTCCCGCCGGCGCGCGGCGACCGGGCTGCTCGCGGTACGTCATCAGACCCAAGTTGCTGTCCCTTGTGCCGCGCTGCACGGCGCGCAGGGGTACCGGGCGAGCGCTCACCCGCTCCGCGTCGCTGCCCGGCACCCGCTCGGTCAGGTCGCCAAGCCCCTGGAGGGGCCATGCACAACCCAAACAATCCCACGCTGATCACGGCCACCGCCGCGGTCAGCATCCCGCGTCAACGGGGACCACGCCGGTCGCTGGAGGAACTGCTTGCCCGCCGTGACGTGCTCGGCGCCACCGTCATGGTGCGCATCTCACACGGACTGTCCGACGAAGAGGCCTTTCGCGAACTCGTGCTCATCGAGCTGTCGCTCAGCCACTGCTGGGCAACGGAGTACGCCGCCCGCGCCGATGACTGGATCGTCCGGGACGCTGCCTTCATCCACGACCCCACCTCGGCAAGGCACCCGGACTGCGAGCTGTGCCACTCGGAAAGCATCTCCGTCGAGCCCCTGTCCCAGGACGCCCGATGAGTGCGCACGACACACTGGTGCCAACCGTCGTCACCACGGTGGACATGTTGTCCGCCTCCGGTTTGTGGCCGTCGGCCCAGCTTCCCGGCGACCCGTGCCGGGCCTGCGGCTGCCGGTTGGGAGGCCATCTCGCGGTCATGCCAGGCGGCGACGCAGCGGACGAACTGCTGACCGCGGTCGGCACCATCGAATGCTGGAAATGCCCGCGCTACTGCGGTTTCTGGATCATCGCCATGCAAAACCGTTCGTAGACCGATGTGGGGGTGAGGCCGCAGGCCCCACCCCCACATTCCCGCGTCCGGAAATGACACCGCACCTGCCGCCACGACGCCGGCGGCGACGGCGGGATGCGCAAACGGCGACGCACCGGACCAGTCAAGGAACGTCGATCCGCAGCCGCGGTCGACGTCCTTCGACCAAAGGCCATCACATGCCCACCGACTCCCCGGACCGCGTACCCGACCCGTCCTCAGACCAGCCAGCCGAGCAGGACCAGATCGCTGCCGCCATCCGCGCCTACCGTCCGGTCGCCCTGTCCGACCAGCACTGGGCCACAGTGTCGGTCTGGCTGTGTGCGCTGGTCATCGCCTCCGAACCCGTGAACGCCGTCGACGCCCGGCAAACCCTCGCCACCGGCACCAAGTACCTGCACTGGACGGCCCGCGAACTGGGCACCGTCGACCCCGACCTGGTCATGGACACCGAGACCGTCGACCGGTTCGCCGCCCGGCACCGCGGCGGCGCCGGAGACAACACGCTCTCCCGTGACATCGGCCGGTTGCGGCGGCTCATGCGAGTACGCGCCGGAGAACCGTCCCGCACCCAGCGCCATACCCGCGGCCCCGGCGTCCGCCCCTACACCGATGCCGAGGTGACCGTGTTGAACGACGGTGCCCAGAGGGGTTCAGGAAACCTCGCCTTCGCCCTCGCGCTCGGATTCGGGGCAGGGGTGGTGCCCCCAAAGGCCACAGGAGTTCTCGTCGCAGACTTCGGGCGCTGCCTCGAGCTCGCTGACGGGCGCAGACTCGCCATAGCTGGTGATGAGACGCACCGACTGCTCGCCATACGCACCGACTGCGCCTTCACATCGACCATGTGGGACGAAGCACGACACGAGGCCGCAGGCCTGGGCATAGACCTGAGGGCAGATCGCCTCCACGCCACCTGGCGGCTCCAGATTCTCAGCGCCAGCCTCCCCCTCGCCGGCCTCGCCCGGATGCATCGGCTTACCCGCGCCGACTTCGACAACTGTTTGGCCTACCTGCCGGCCCATACGCCTGCAGACGCCAACCGGCTGCTGCGGGGCTGAGTCTGCTCGTCTCAGCCCGCGACTTACAGAATGGCCGGTGTCCTGCGGACGCCGGCCATTTGCGCAAGAAAGAGCAGCCGCCGCCCCATCCGGCAGACCCGCCGCCCCACACCCATCCGGCAGCCGCCGCCCCATCCGGCAGACCCGCCGCCCCACACCCATCCGGCAGCCGCCGCCCCATCCGGCAGACCCGCCGCCCCACACCCATCCGGCAGCCGCCGCCCCATCCGGCAGACCCGCCGCCCCACACCCATCCGGCAGCCGCCGCCCCATCCGGCAGACCCGCCGCCCCACACCCATCCGGCAGCCGCCGCCCCATCCGGCAGACCCGCCGCCCCACACCCATCCGGCAGCCGCCGCCCCATCCGGCAGACCCGCCGCCCCACACCCATCCGGCAGCCGCCGCCCCATCCGGCAGACCCGCCGCCCCACACCCATCCGGCAGCCGCCGCCCCATCCGGCAGACCCGCCGCCCCACACCCATCCGGCAGCCGCCGCCCCATCCGGCAGACCCGCCGCCCCACACCCATCCGGCAGCCGCCGCCCCATCCGGCAGACCCGCCGCCCCACACCCATCCGGCAGCCGCCGCCCCATCCGGCAGACCCGCCGCCCACACCCATCCGGCAGCCGCCGCCCCATCCGGCAGACCCGCCGCCCACACCCATCCGGCAGCCGCCGCCCCATCCGGCAGACGGCAGCGGCGCCGGCGCGAGGCCGACTGCCCCCGTTGCCCGTCCCAGCACCTTCCTTCGGCGTCGCCTCATTCGGTGCGACCGCCTCTCACGGAAGGCCTAGCAATGTCACCCCGAAAGATCACCGCTGCCGAGGTCAAGCGCCGCCGGCAGGAAATCGTCGCCGAGCTTCACGCTCCCTCGGTACCGCTCCCAGCTGCGTTCGTCGAGTGGCTGCACAACGGCTATCAGCCTGGACTGTCGCTGCGGCCGACGCTGTCGCAACTGCTCCCGCTGGTCGAATCCTCGCTGGCGGAATCGACCATCCGCGGTGACGAGAGCCTGCGCAAGCACACGACGCACCTGGCCTATTTCTGGAGCTGGGCGTTGGAGCGCGGGTTGGCTCCGGATGTTCGGGCGACCGTTATCCGCGTCCACGTCGATGAGTACTGCCGGGTGGGGATGGCTGGCAGCAGCGAACGTTCCCGTGGTGACCGACGGTCGCGCCTGCGGAAGATCGCCGACGAGATCAACCCCGAGTCGGCACCGGGCAAGCCGGTGAGCGTCCCCCGCCCGTCGATCCGTCCGCCGTACCCGTTCGCCGTCATGCCCGAGATCGTGTGGGCAGTTCAGATTCAGCCGACTGCCGAACGCAAACGCAAGGGCTGCCTGTGCGTCGGACTCGGCGCCGGCGCGGGTATCGACTCGGCCGACCTGAAGCTGCTCGCACTCCCCCACGTCGATGACCGCGGCAAGGACGGCATCCTCATCAACGTTCCGGGCGACCGGAAGCGCACCGTCGCGGTCCTTCGCGAGTACGAGCCGCTGGTGCGCGCCGGCCTGGTCGGACTGAGCCGTAAACAGCTGCTGCTCGGCCGTGAGCCCGGGCGGCACAACGTCGCCAGCCGGGTCTTCGACGATCTCGCCCTGGACCCGGCGCTGCCGCACCTGGAGCAGTCCCGGCTGCGTTCCACCTGGCTCGCGACGCTGATGTGCCGACCAGTCCCGCTGGCAGTCATCGTCGCCGCCGCCGGCCTCACCTCCGGCCGCACCCTGTTCGACCTGATCCCCTTCATCGACGCCGCCACCGACCCGTCCCTGCTGCGCGACGGGGGCCAGGCATGAACACCGTCGAAGCGGGCCTGACAGCGCTTCTGCGCGCGCTGTGGATCGTCGACAACGCGGTCGCGAAGCTCGTCGAGCCCGACCCGGATAACCCCACCTCCCCGATCACCAGGTTGGTCATGGTCACCGAGCTGTTGCACGACAGCAGTCGGCACAGCAACCGGGGAAAGAAGAAGAGGGGCCTGACCCCGAGGCTGTACCAGGCGCTCATGATCGCCGCCGCGATGCAGGGCAAGGTCACCGTCAAGCGGATGCATGAAATCGCGACCGGGCAGCTTCCCCGCGAACTGAAATGGGAGCTGGGAATCCTCACCGTGGGACCGAACGGCAAACCGCAGGAGCTGACCCGCAAACAGCTCTACAACATGGGCGAAGCGCTGAACCTGCATCTGGGTTGGCTTGGCCCCAAGTTCGCAGAGCTGGACGACGACGAGCAAGCCCGCCGGCAGCGCACACTCATCGCCATCGCCGACGCGCTCACCGTCGCAACCCACGTCGTCGAGCGGGTTGGCAACGACTACGCCGTCGACGAAACCGGCATCTGGGCCTGGTCGATCGGACGTAAGAAGCCGACCGGCACCCCGCCGGTCCACCCTGCTGACGAGGACGAGAAGCTCGCCGAAAAGGCACGCACGGAGGACGAAAGAGCCCAGAAAGCCGGCAAAGACATCCTCGACAACGACACCCTCGACGACGACCTTGTCCCGGATCCACCCGACGAGGACGACCCCATGGACGACGACGAGTCAACGGACGCCACAGCGATTCCGGACGCCGCCACTGCCGTCGCAGGTGACCCGGACGAGACGGACGACGCGGACAGGCCGACCAAGGACTGCGCGGAAGACTCGACGAAGGAGCGCCGCTGGTGCCGCTACGCCAACTGGGGAGTCAAAACCCGCAAGGACGGCGCCCGCAGCTCCTACTACGGGTACTCCGGCCACGTCATCGGCCGCGTCCCGCGCCTGCTCAACGGCGCCAGCGACGTCAACAGCGAACCGTTGCTCATCGAACGCTTCCGCGTCACCAGCGCCAGCAGCGACGTCGTCGACGTCACCCTCGGGATGATCGACGACATCACCGCCGGCGGGCAGGCGATCGGCTCGCTGCTCGGCGACCGGCACTACAGCTACAAGAAGTTTGAACGGTGGGCCAAGGAACTCTGGCGCCGCCACATCTACCAGGTCCTCGACCTGCGCGAGGGCGACCACGGCGCACGGCTGCACAGCGAGATGAAGATCATCGCTGGCACCCCGCACTGCAAATACACGCCGGACCACCTCGACCGGATCGAGCGTCCCGGCCGGAACGCCAGCAAGGAAGACAAGGCCACGTTCAAGGAGAGAATCGCCTTGCGCCAGCGTTACGCCTCCCAGCGACACGGCACCGTGCTCGGCGACGGGAAAAGCCGCTGGATCTGCTCCGTGGTAGCAGGATGCGCCGGCTGCCCCTTCGTGGAGGGCAGCGTCACTGTTGCCAAGGAACTCGGCCTCCCGATCGTCGTCCCGACCGGGCCGCGCACGAAACTGTGTGGGGGCGGCACCGTCCAGGTACAGCCCGGGATCCACATGAAACACGCCCAGGAGGAGTACTGGGGCAGCGACAAATGGGAGGCCAGCTGGAACAGGCGCACCTACATCGAAAGCATCTTTGGCCGGATGAAGAACCCGTTCACCGGCAACATGACCAGGGGTTTCTTCTGCTTCACCGGCCTGCCGCTCGTCACCATGGCCATCGCCGCCGCGGTCGTCGCGTACAACATCCGCGAGCTTAACGACTGGACCACACGGTCCGGCAGCACCGTCCTCGTCGGACACCCGCTGACCGCCACCACCGAGCACGTGTACGGGTTCACCATGCTCAACAAAGACGAGCAGAACGAGCTGGACCAGCAGCACATGCCCGATGCCGCGTAACCCACGCGATGGAAACTCCAACGGTCGTTGGCCGAGGGCACTTCCCGCTGGTGTCTGATGCGAATGTCGGAGCCGAAGCGCGGTAGCTACCCGCTAATACGCACTCGGAGGCCTCCGAGTGCGTATGACGCTGGCGACTGACTTGCCCAGTAGGGGGTGCGGAGCCCTAACGCTGATCGCCGACGACGGAAACCCCTGGTCGGCACCGGAGGGGCGCGGGGGTTCGGTAAGGCGCACGAACTCACTGCCCAATTGGCTTGGAGTGAAGGCCGGCGGCCGAGGCCATGACGGGCCGTGCTGGTCAGTCGGGCGGGGCTCCAGGAGCGCGTTCTTCGAGGTCGTGTGATGCTCCCCAGCTATCAACTAGCTTCCCCGTGCTCGCATCCACCGCGTAGAAGTAAGGCATTTTCCCGTGGAGAGGCGCTGGCGCGGTGGCGTTGGGGTAGACCACGAGCCACACCAGCCGATTGACGACGAGGCGGTGCTTGGGGTCCGTGCTGAGCTTGCCGTCAGGGCCGACGCCGGTTTGGCCGTCGTCCGTCAGGTAGCTGAGCTGCGCGTAGACGACACCACCCCGATCCCGGGCCAGAGGACCTCGTGCTTCCGCAGCCCTTGCGCTGATTGTCGGAGTCACTCCAACGGCGGGGATCACACGCTCGTTGGGCGCCCAGCGGCGTTCTCCCGGGATCAACGGTCCGTAAGAGCCGCTGCGCTCGAACGCCACCAAGTTGGAGTACACAAGGGCCTTACCTTGCCCAGCCGCTCCCTGATGAGGCCGGGACGCGGACGGTAACGGCGCCGGCGAGCTGGGCTGTGCCAGCGGCATCCGAGCACCGTTCGCCCACGACAGCTGCGGCTTGGCCGTTGTCGCGTCGACCACCGTGTACGCGGTTTCCGTCGGCCCTCGGTGAATGATCAACACGGCAGGCCGGTTGTTGAGGGCCGCGGCGCTGGTGACCGACAAGACGAGGGACCCGGTCGTGTGGCCGTCCCAGCGCAGCACTCCATAGACGACGCGCACCGGCCCGGACAAGGCTCGTCCTTGGTCGGCAGCGAGCAATCGCTGGTAGCTCGCTGTAGAGGGTGGTGGGGGCCCTGCTGGGTCAAGTCGCAGGCCAAGTCCGGCATCGACGATTGGCTGGGTGATCGCCTCGACTTGAGGGGAGGCGGCGGGCGTGCTTGGGGCGGTGATGGGGATCAACCTGGCGTTGCCAGTGCTGGCCGTGCCTGCACTTACGGCCCAGACAACGGCCGTGGTGATGGCCACGGTGGCCGCACTGGCCGCGACCCACCGACGACGAACGTGGCGCAGGTGCGCCTGCGCGAGCTGATCGAAGTCGATGCCCTCCATTGGCACATCGGCAGCACGTTGCATGGTTTCCCGGAGTCGGGCTTCAGCGGAGGTCATCGGAAGGCTCCTCGGAGAACAGGTGGCGCAGCGAGGATCGGCGCAGGTTGGCTAGCGCTTTCGACGTCTGGCTTTTGACGGTGCCGATCGAGCAGTTCAGGGCCTGTGCGGTGTCGGCCTCGGACAGGTCGTTGACGTACCGCAGCACCACGACGGCGCGCTGCCTCGCAGGGAGTCGGGCAAGGGCAGCCCCGACGGCGGCACGGGTGTCGGCGTCAGCAAAGACGTCGTTGGTGCTGGTCTTGTCCGGCATTCGCGAGACGGGAGTCTCGCCATGCCAGCGCCGGCGCCGCCAGCGAAGAAATGTTGAGATGAGCACCCGCCGGACGTAGGCCTCTTCCGCGCCGGCGGTGATCGATCCCCACCGATGCCACGTCGTCAGCAGGGTGGCCTGGACCAGGTCCTGGGCCGACGCCGGCTGCCCGGTCAGCATCAGCGCCGTGCGCAGCAGGGTCGGTGACCGAGTCACCACGAACTCCCGAAAGCCATCCGGCTCGCCCACATCACCCCAATCGACGCTTTAAAGAGGACCTGGGTGGTGCGAAAGGTTGCCGCCTTCGGGAATCTGCTGTCATCGGAGGACAGCGCCAGCGATGGCGATCACGAAATCTGGCGGCATATTCCGGCTGAGCCCCTACCCCGCGTTTGCCTCCGCGGCGAGCTTGAGAATGGTGGACTGGAGCTGCTGCTGTGCGACACCTCCGATAATTCGGACGGCAATGCGTCCGTTCCGGTCGAGGATGAAGGTGTACGGGAGCCCGCCCGCAGCTGGCCATCCCGCCGCAAGCGTGCCGTCAGGGTCGAAGATGCTCGGGTAGGTCACCCGCTGGTCGTGCGTGAAACTGATGGCGGCGGCGCGACTGTCTTTCTCGTCGACGCCGAGGAACGCGACCTGGTGAGACGAAGTCCGCTTGAGTACGCCTTCGAGGATCGGTGATTCGGCGCGGCACGGCCCGCACCACGAGGCCCAGAAGTTGATGACGACGATGTCGCCGCGCAGTTGCTGCAGGTTCACGCTAGACCCCGAAATCGGCGCACCGCTCAGTGAGGGCGCAGCCTGGCGCTTGCCGACGGGGAGTATCCGAAACGCGCCCTGCGATCCATCGCTGGTAGCTCCGTTTCCGGCAGCTGGCTCGCTGCTGGAGCAGCTGACCACGGCCAACAACAAGACCAGCGAGGCGAAAGCACAGCTGATCGGGAACCGCCGAGGTGTACAGACACGCACGGGTCAGTATCGCCCCGTGCCACGTACGCGTCGTCCTGCCGCCGGTTGGCATGGTCGCGTCTGCACGTTCTTCGACCGCAGCACCGAGCTCCGCAGATACGGTCGCCGGTCGGGCGCAGCGCGGCCGAAGTGCATTCGATACCGATCGCTTCATTCCGATCACAGACCGGCACCCTGGGGTTCACCTACCCCACCTCGGTGCCAGCTGGCGGCGCATTGGAATCGGACGGCGGCTCGCACACGCCGGTTCACCCGATCTCCGCCGGACGAGGCTGAACCGTGTTGGCGCCTTCGATGTCAACCTTTCTGGGTGGAAACGCGTCTAAGAGGCGTGCACAGTTGTGGTCCGATCACGCCGTGAGCGACCCGGCCGAGGCATTCGCTGGCTTTGTCCGCCAGTCGGGCGCAAGTCTCCTGCGGACCGCGGTGCTGCTGACCGGAGACGGGCACCTGGGGGAGGACTTCCTGCAGTCGGTTCTGGCAAAGGTGTACTTGCGCTGGGCGGCGGGCCATCCGCCGGAGTCGCCCGAGGCCTATGTTCGGACCGCGCTGGTACGCGGTGCTGGACGGTTCCGCTTGTGGCACCGGCCCTGGGCGGAGTCGTTGACGCCCGAGACACCCGAGCGCTCGACCGCTCCGTCCGATTCTGACCAGCAACTACGCACAGAACTGCTGGCGGCACTGCGCAAGCTTCCGACTCGTCAGCGGACCGTCATCGCCCTGCGGTACTTCGACGACCTCAGCGAGGCAGCAACAGCAAATGCGTTGGGCTGCAGCGTCGGAACGGTCAAGACCCACGCACACCGTGCCTTGGCGAAGCTGCGCCACGATCCTCTGCTGCAGTCGTACTTCCGGGAAGTGGTGGACTCCTGATGTCGAATCCGATCCCTGCACCGCTCCGCCACGCCGTTGCCCACGTCCGGCCTCCGGCCGATCTGGCGGCACGAGCCGTCGCGACCGCGCATAGGCGGCGACGGCGGAGGCGGACACTCACTGCCCTGGTAGCCGTCCTGGCGGTCAGCGCAGGCGGCCTGATCTGGATGAGCGGTCGAGCCGGGAAGAAGGAGGTCGTCACCGTGGCACCGTTGCCGAGCCCGGCAGCCCGGCCTATCGGCGCGGTCATTTCCGAGCAGGACCGGCGGACCGCCCCCGCCCTCGCCGGCACCACACTGACCGGCAAGCACGTCGATCTGGCACATGATCGCGGGGCCGTCGTCGTGGTCACATTCTTCGGTTCGTGGTGTGCGCCGTGCCGAGTTCACCTTCCGACGATCAACGAGATCGCCCTGGGCTACGGCGATTCGGCAGAGGTACAGAAATCGAACGGCGTCACCTTCATCGCCGTGGCGACACGCGATACACGGCAGAACACGGCGGCGTTCGTCTCCAGCAAACACATCACGGTCCCCGTCGTTCTCGACGACAACGGCGGCCTCATGAACGCGTGGGTACAGGCCGGGCCGCCCGTCACCTTCGTCATCGACCGCCAAGGCCGCATCGCCGCCGAGTTCCAAGGCAACCAAAACGACCCCACGATCCGGTCGGCAATCGACACCGTCGTGAGCGAAAACTCGGATGCAACGCCGGAAGTCGCTGTCGCCACACAGCATCTCAGCTTGCAAGGTGGTCAGTTCAGCCTTGATCCTCCAGCTCCCGATCAGACGCCGACTGACGTGACCGCCGCCTGGAAGGCCACCGCCGCCAAACAGCCGGGCTCGCCATGCACCGGCGCCCGGCGCACCGTCGTCACCTTCGGGCTATTCACCGGCTACACGTACGTGAAGCGCCCCGAATGGCTACTCCGATGCGAGGACATTCAGATCGTCGGCCACGGCCCTGCGCCATGCCTCGCCGGGGAGCCCTGCAATCGCCCCACGGGGATTCCTCGGGAACTAGGTGACATGTATTGGTTCGTGGATCCCGCGACGGGCAGGGCCCTGATCGGATTCAGCGATAACCCTTCCTGATGTCCTCGCCTCATGACACGGAGCCGACCATCGCGGACGAATCACCGCGCGGAGGAACACACCGGAGCGACACCGGAAGGCTCAGCCACATTCGCCAACGTGCCGATGATCTGGATCGGTCGCCGATCACGTCCGCATGACTTGCCGAGGCAGGCCGCTGGTCCAGTGGGTCCTCTCTCTGCTGCCAAGGGTCCCGCGGTGAAGCGCCGGCACCCAGATGGTTGCGCCGATCCCGGCGGCCATCACAGTCAAGTCGGCAGGACCGGTACGACCCCACCAGACCCGTCAGTGGCGGTCGGAATGCGAAGGCCCGGTCCTTGCGGACCGGGCCTCAGCTCATTGGATTTTCGGGAACAGTTTCCAGGAATATCGGGAACTGCTCTTGGTGGAGGTGGCGGGAATCGAACCCGCGTCCTTCGGTACCGAAACAGGGCTTCTCCGGGCGGAGCCTGATTTGGGATGTCAGCCCCATCAGTCACTCAGGCAAGCTGATGATGGCCCAGTCGCTGTTTGATTTCCCGCCCTCTCCCGCGACCGGCGAGAGCGGTGATCCTCCTAGCGACGCCAGGTCCTAGGTCGGAGGAGCTCCTAGGCTGACGGCTTAGCTACTCGCCTCAGGCGGCGAGAGCGTAAGCAGGCTGCTCAGTGTTGGCAGTTATTTTGTTTGAACGGATCGTTTACGAGATAACCGTTCATCCTCGGCCCGCTTCCCCTGCCACGACATCCGAAGTCGAAGCCAGTCACCCCCTGGTCGATGGATCACTTACCGCTACGGGCAACGCCCTAGCGGCCCTCCATCTTCCCAGGCGAAGCGGCGGGCGTCCAGCGGGTAACCGGGGTCACAGGCGCCGGCGGACTACAGCGCGAAGACCGGAACCCCGTTCAGCACGCCGACCCGGTCGATCCACAGCGACCGGATGCCGCCCTTGTCATAGCCCTGTTTGGCGCCCCAGGCGTGGTAGGCCATGAAGATCGTCCCAGCGGGATCGGCGAAGAAGCTCTGCCCGCCGGGCCCGTAGGCGCCTCCATGAGTTCCGACCCACGGCGTCTTCGGACTGCGGTCGGTACAGGGACCCAGCGGACCCGAGCAGGTGGCGTAGCCGATGGCGTACTTCGGCGACCAGTAATTGCCGCCGCTGTAGAACAGGAACCAGCGGTTCTGGGTGAACAGCATGGCCGGGCCCTCGATGTTGTAGCTCGTCCACGTACCCGGACGCGCCTTCATGAGGACGGTCCGCGGACCGGTGAAACCCAGGCCGTTGCTGGTCAAGCGCTGCGCGTAGATGGTGGCGACACCCTTGGCGTCGGGACCCTTCCAGATCATGTATCGCAAGCCGTAAGGGCCCAGAATCGTTGTGGGATCGATGGTTTCGCCGTTCGGCATGCAGAGCATCGGCTTCGTGCTGTTGTCGACGAACTGGTTCGCCGGAGACGTGGCGGTAGCCGCCGTCAGGCAGTGCCGGCCGCCGGCCATGTGCGCCGCGTAGTACAGCACGTAGGTGCTGCCGATCCGCGTCACGTCAGGTGCCCACGTGCCGGCGCTGTCCGCCCAGCGCGGCAGCGCCGTCAGGGCGTCGCTCACCGTGGGCATGACCCAGTGCTGATGGTCGGTCGAGACCAGTCGCTGAAGATTTCCGCCCGGACCCTGGGTAGCGAAGGCGAAATACAGGCCGCCCACGTGGATGACCGACGGATCCGGGAAGTCGCCGGGGTAGGACGCCTGCTTGGTGTAGGTGGGCGAGCACGCCGCGAGGGCGATCAGCGCGGGCGTCAGGAGCAGAGCGGCGACGCGAGTCACGCGCCGCGGGCTGCGTAGCCGGTCGGCAAGACGTGATCGGAGCGTCTGCAGGTTTCGCGGGTGCATGGCGGGTTTCCAGACGGTGGGTACCTACCGGCAAGCGCGCTCAGGCGGTGACCTCGAACTGGAGACGTCAGAGCACCGCCATGAACCGAACGCGCCGGTAGACCTGTTGGGCGGACGGATATTCAGATACGGAGATAAGCGGGTCCCGCGAACCTCATGGGCCTATCGCGAGGATCAGGGCATCTTTGAATTTCCGGCCGCAAACCTTCGAGAATTCACCTGACCGTCACGTTAAGCGCGAGCTCTGCCAGGGCTCGCGAGTGACACGCATGACTCACGTCACCCACCCGATCTGATTTGTTGGCGCGGACGACCCCTGCTAGAGCAGCACGTTCGCCGCGATAGTCGCTCCCAATTCGTACGCTGCTGCTTCGGCGCCCTCATCCACGTCACCAAGCACTTCCAGCACGTCAGACGCCTGTTTCCAGCCGAGCGCCCCGGCAATCGAGAGCACCGACCGGACAGCACCGGTGGTGTCGTAACGGCCGTGCACGTAAAGGCCGAACGGCCGCTTGGCGGTTGCGCCGGCGGCCTGCTCCGTCGCGCCGCCCCTGTCGTCGAGCTGGCCACCGATGCGCAGGAACGTCGAATCGAAGAAGTACTTCAAAGCGCCGGACATGTAGCCGAAATTCGCGGTCGTGCCGAGGACGTAGCCGTCGGCGGCCAGGACGTCGTCGGCGCTGGCGTCGAGGGCAGGCCGAACGACCACCTCGACACCCTCGATGAGCGGATCGCCGGCACCCGCGATGACCGCGTCGGTGAGGGCGTGCATCGACCGCGACGGCGAGTGGTGGACCACCAGCAGGCGCGCCACGTCAGCGATCCTGGACCCCGTCGATGGCCTCGCGCAGCAGGTCGGCATGACCGTTGTGCCGCGCGTACTCCTCGATCATGTGGACGTACGTCATCCGCAGGGAGAACAGCTCGCCGCGCCGGTCGAAGGTGTGCTCGAACGGCAGGCCCGCAGTCACCTCGTCCGCGAGCCGCCACTCGTCCTGCAGCCGGGCGAACGCCGCTTCCGCCTCGGCCGGATCGAGGTCGTCGAAGTCGACATCCTCCCCCAGCACCGACGTGTCGTACATCGGCTCGAACTGCTGGCCACCCGCGCGCTCGCGAAACCAGGTTCGCTCCACCAGCGCCATGTGACGTACCAGGCCCAGCAGCGAAAGGTTCGACGACGCGATCGGCCGGGAGGCCAGCTGCTCCCCGGTCAACCCCGCGCAGACGTTGAGCAACGTGCGGCGCTGGAAGGCCAGGCAGGCTTCGAGGATCGGGCGGTCGGGGCCGACAAGCGGCCCGGTGACCAGCTCAGGCATCGGGGCGGTCCAGGTCACCGCGCCATCGTTTCACGCCGTAGCGTCAGTCACCGCTGCCGTACGGCCGCGTGATGATCTCCAGGATGTGGCCGTCGGGACCTTCCCAATACAGCCCGCGGCCACCGTCGTCGGTGTTCCACTTCCCCGGCCGGTGGCGGAAAGGGTCGGCCCAATACGTGTAGCCGCGTGCCGTTATCCGGCCGAGGATCTCGTCGAACTCTCCTTCGCTCACCAGGAACGCGTAGTGCTGCTGCTGCACCGGCTGAGCCGGGTCTGCCCGGTGGAAGTCGAGTGAAGCGCCGTTCGCGAGTGTCACGACGGCAAAAGGGCCGTAGCTACTGGGTTCTTCGAGCCCGAGGATTTCGGCGACCGAGCGGGCGGCCGCCCAGTTGTCGCGGGAGTCGACCAGCGTGTGATTGAACTCGACAGCCATGCGCCCCTCCGAGGGTGTGAACGGCTTGAGGCTAGCCCCTGGCGCAAGCGCAGGAATGGTACTAGTTTGCCTAGTACCATGCGGACGATCATCAGCCAGCCCGTCGACCGGGCGGAAGCCGTTCCCTTGCACGAGCAGGTGGCGGCGGAGATCCGGCGCGCCATCGCCGACGGGGAGGCCGGACCCGGTGATCGCCTGCCACTGGTCAAAGACCTCGCTGCCGTGATGGGGGTCAACAAGAACACGGTGATCCGGGCGCTGCACGTGCTGCGTGACGAAGGGCTGCTCGAGTTCGGACGCGGCCGCGGCATCACCGTGGCCGGCACCCCGCGCGAAAGCGCCGTCCTGCAACAGATCGGCGCCTTGCTCGATGTGGCCCGCCGCCATGGCTACCGCCGAGACGACGTCATCCGGATGATCGAGAGCTACCCATGACGCTGCAACCAACGCGACCTGCACCGAAGGCCGCAGATGCCGAGCTGCTCTTCAAAGAGGCGCACCAGCGCAGACGCCGTCGCCGGCTGCTCATTTCCGCGATTATCGTTGTGGCGATTGCGGTTTCGATGGCGGTGGTCGCCTTGTCGGGCGGCGGCCACACACGCCCGGCGCCGGCCGCGCCCGTCGCCCGACAGCCGCCCGTGAAGCTTCCTGGTACGGCACCGCATCTCGCCTGGGTCGACTACCAGGGCAACGTCCGTATCGGAAGCCTGCAGACCCACGAGCAGCGCATCGTGGCGTCCGGGGACAAGGACCCCGTCAGCACGCTCGTCGTCTCCGGCAGCAAGATTTTCTGGGCTGTCAGGACCGAGATCCCGTTCACTACGATCATGGCCTACGACACGGCGACCGGGCGCCTCGGCGCATTCGCTGGCGGCGCAGCCGTGTTCAAGGCGATCGGCAGCACCGATGTTTTCGTCGACGATGGCAACAACGCGACCGTTGCGCGCTACCGGCTCGACGGGCGGCTCGTTCGACGGTTCGACCTTCCGCAGGGCTGGTACCTCTCGTACGGACTCTGGGGCCTGAGCCCTGCACTGGCGCACGGCGAGATCCTCGTGCAGTCGCAGACCGCTGTCGGTCGGCGCCAGGGAGCGAAGCCACCGGCAATGGCCCTCTGGACGCCCGCGACGGGAAGCATCCGGCCGCTGAACACCACGTGGGATGTGGTCACGACGTACACCGATCCGGGCGGCGCAGACAGCGTCGTCGCGTGGTTTCCGGTGAGCTGCGAAACCTCGAGCAACTGCGCCCTGAACCTCACCGACCTTGACACCGGCAGGACGCAGCAGATCGAAAGTCCGCTCGGTTTTGGCTTCGACTACGGCGGCAACTTCTCCCGCGATGGCCGCCAGCTCGCGACGTTCGCCAAGACCAACTCCGGCGGCTACAACCCCGAGACCCGGCTCGCTCTGGTCGATGTCGCCACCGGCTCGTTAAGGCTCGTCTCGGGGGCCACCATCGAAATCGGTGAGTCGATCGGCTGGGCCCAGTGGCTACCCGGCTCGAGCCAAGTTCTCGCTGGTGGGATCTGCGGCCGAGACGACTCAGGGTCCTCTCCACCGAACTGTTTCGTGACCGACAGCGCGACGCTGCGCACCACCCCGTTCCAGCCGACGGGCACATCGGATGAGGACGTGAACTACTCGACCGTCGTGCTCCCCTGAGCCCAGGAATCACACCGCCACGATCGAAGGGCAGCTCCCTGCCACCCGGGGCCACCTGGGCACTCATCACGGACGATGGAACCGGGCCCGGACAAGCCGGCGGCAGTAGATTCCGGTGCTCTGGCACCCTGATTTACTGCCGCCGCCCCCAAGACTCGCTCGTGGGATCAGCCGACCCCGAGCACCGCCGCGGGCGCATTCCAGAGCACCTGCCGCAGCCAGTCATCACCGAGATCGAGCCGGACGAGCGCCTCGATCTGATGCTCGTAACGGTAAGGAATGGAAGGGAAATCGCTGCCCAGCAGGATCCGGCCGGCGAGCCCCAGGTCGCGTAGCTCAGGCAGCCTTTCACGCGGAAAAGGTGCCGACTCTTCGGCGAAATCGGTGAACGCCATCGTCGTGTCGAGCATGACCGACGGGTAGCGCCGGGCCAGGTCGAGGAAGTCGGCGTAACGCGGCATGCCCGGCATGCGCGACGATCAGGCGCAGCCCCGGATGGCTCGCCATCACCTCACTGATCGGGCCGACACCCGTGAACGGTCCGGGCACCGGCCCGTCGCCACAGTGCGCCACCACCGGAACACCAGCAGCTGCAAGGGTTCCCCACACCTCGTCGAGCAGCGGATCACGCGGGTCGTAGCGGCCGACCTCGAGGTGCGCCTTGAAGATGCGGGCGCCGCGTTCGAGGGCGGCGGCGACGTACTCCCCCGCCCCGGGCTCGGGGTAGAAGGTGGCCGAGGGCACCAGCTCCGGCGTGACCTCCGCGTAGTCCAGCGCCCATCCGGAGAGCCACTCGGCCATCCCCGCCTTGTGGGGATAGACCAGCCCCGGATACGCCCGCACCCCCAGCGCAGCCAGCTCGGCCCGGCGCTCGGGGAGCGGCCAGGCATAGGTCACCGGCCAGGCGCGTCCGTAATGCCGGTCGGCCTTTTCGAAGTACGCCCAGACCTTGCGCTCGACGTTCGCCGGAAGGACGTGGATGTGGACGTCGACAAGCCCGGGCAGCCCGAGCTCCTGCCACGCCGGAGCGGGAGCGGTCATGCGGCCAGCCGCTGCGGTTCGGTCACCTCGAGCTCGGGAGCTGCGGAGCCCGCTTCACGCCGCCGGATCCAGCGCAACAGCACCGGAGCGATCGCGAGCGCGGCCGCGTCGAAGAAGCAGTAGCCGCCGGCCGCCCCCGACGGCGGGTTCCCCGTGGCGATCCAACCGAAGATGGGGTTGTGCGGCTGCCAGTGCCAGGTGCCGACGGCGGTGCCGAGCAGTTCGAGATACGTGACGACGACGAACGCCGCCGCGTACACCCGCTTGTCGCGACCGCGCCACAGCCACCACAGCAGGCATCCCGCCCACAAGGCGCCGAGCACATCCGTCTGAGGTGACAGGAAGAGACCCCACAGCGCATAGGCCGAAACCCCAACAGCCGCTGCGGGAACCGACCAGCGGGGCAGCTTGCGCCCCAGCACGACGGCCGCGAGATACACCAGCCCATGACCCGGCGGAACGAACGCCGGCACCTTGTCGAACGCCGACAGGCCTGCGCCGTGCAGCCGGTACACGTACACGTGCAGGTAGCCGGAGAAGGTGTACTCGATCAGCGACGCGTAGACCACGACCACACCGACCGACAGCCGGGTCAGCGCGTCCTGGCCCCACAGCAGCAGCGCCAGCAGGACCCATGACGCCAGCCCCAGCAGCCGTTGCTCGCCGAGCGACGCCCCGCGGTCGAGCAGCAGCACCCCGGGAATCCAGGCGATGACCGCAAGCGCGGGGGCGATGGCCGGCAAGCCCGGCTACTCCATGCCCTTGCGGCGCCGGCCTATCGCGCGCGCCATCTCACGCGAAGCGTCGCGCTTGGCCAGATCCTGGCGGTGGTCGTACGACTTCTTGCCCTTGGCGAGCGCGATCTCGACCTTCGCCTTGCCGTCCTTGAAATACAGCGCGAGCGGCACGATGGTCAGCCCGCCCTCTTTCGTCCGCGCGGTGAGCTTGGCGATCTCGTCGCGGTGCAGCAGTAGCTTGCGCTTGCGCCGGACATCGTGATTGGTCCAGGTGCCCTGCGTGTACTCGGGGATGTGCACGTTTTGCAGCCACGCCTCACCGTGGTCGTCGATCTGCGCGAACGCGTCGGTGAGCGAGGCGCGCCCCAGCCGCAGCGACTTGACCTCGGTGCCGGTCAGCACCAGCCCCGCCTCGTAGGTGTCGACGATCGAGTAGTCATGGCGCGCCCGCCGGTTCTGCGCAACGACCTTGCGGCCGGTCTCCTTGGGCACCGCCTGAGCTTACGGGCGAGCCTGCCGGCCGGTCAGGTCACCGGCGACGGTGACCCCCGCTGGAAACGTGAGCACCGGGGACGCCGGTGGAGCCCTTCGGCCCGTACGTGACGATTGCGCCGGCGAGCGGCTGCTTCGCCCCCTCTTCGCGCGCTGCCCGCGGCGGCGGGATCGACTTGCGCAGCGAGCGTGACGGCCGCTTGGGCTCAGCCGCATTGACGTGACGGCGCAGAGCGACGAACGCCATCAGCGACGACGCGGCCATGCCCGCCACGATCACGTACAGGATCACGGTCCAGACGTCGCCATGGGTCAGCACCGGAGTGAACTCCTGATGGCTGAACCGGTGGTCGATCAGCGCGATGCGCAGCCCGAACAGCGCGCCGCCGGCGATGATCCCGCCCGCCAGTCCAGCCAGCGCGCTCTCGAGCACGAACGGCAGCTGGATGTGGAAGCGGGTCGCGCCGACCAGCCGCATGATCGAGGTTTCCTTGCGGCGGCTGAAGGCCGACATCCGGATCGTGTTGTAGAGCAGCACCAAGGTGGCCAGACCCTGCACCGCAGCCAGGATGTAGGCGGCGAGCTGGAAGCCGTGCAGGAAGCGGAAGAAGCCCTTGAGCCGGCCGCGCCAGTCCTGAACCTGGTTGACCCCGGGCTGGCCCTTGTACTCGCTGGCAGCAGCGCTGTAGTCCTGCGGTTGGACGAGCTTGACGTGATAGCTCGCCGGCAGCAGGTCGGCCGTCACGCCCTGGGTGAGCTCGGGCTCGCTCTTGTAGAGCTGCTTGAACTCCGCGAACGCCTGGTCCTTGCTCTCGTACGTCGCGGTCTTCACCAGCGGGTCGTGGGTGAGCTTGGACGCGAGCGCCGCCTGCTGATCGCCGCTGATGTCGTCGTTGAGGTAGATCGTCAGCTCGACGCGGCCGAACAGGTGCTTGCTGGTGATGTCGACCTGGCGGTTGAGCAGCAGGCCGGCGCCGAAGAGGGTCAGCGAGACGGCCGAGCACAGCACGACCGCGAGGGTCATGGCGAGGTTGCGCCGCAGGCCCTTGACCGCGTCGCGCAGGATCGGGATCACGCGGGTCATGCGTCGGTCCCCACCGTGACGGCGGCGCCGCTGCCGTAGACGCCGCGGCGCTGGTCACGCGTCAGCTCGCCGGCGTCGAGTTCGATGACCCGGCGCCGCATCGCGTCGACGATGTCGGCGTTGTGAGTCGCCATGACGACCGTGGTGCCGGCCCGGTTGATGCGGTCGAGCAGGCGCATGATGCCGACGGCCGTCGCCGGGTCGAGGTTTCCGGTCGGCTCGTCGCACAGCAGCATCACCGGCCGGTTGATGAAAGCCCGCGCGATGGCGACCCGCTGCTGCTCACCACCGGACAATTCACCCGGGCATGCGGTCCTCCTTGCCGGCCAGCCCGACGAGTTCGAGCACCTCCGGGACGAGCTTGCGGATCATCGAGCTCGGACGGCCGATGGACTCGCAGGCGAAGGCGACATTCGCGAAGACGCTGCGGTCGGGCAGCAGCCGGAAATCCTGGAAGACGCAGCCGATCTGGCGCCGCAGCTGCGGCACCTTCCATGCCGAAAGCCGCGTGATGTCACGGCCGGCGATGTGCACCGAGCCGGTGGTCGGCAGCTCCTCGCGCAGCAGCAGGCGCAGGAACGTCGACTTGCCGGAGCCGGAGGTGCCGACCAGAAAGGCGAACTCACCGCGCTGGATTTCGACGGAGATGTTCGACAAGGCGGGTTTCGGGTTGGCGGGATAGACCTTCGAAACGGCTCTGAGCTCGATCAATGGAGGGCCTCAACTAGTCCAGCGGCGGGTGCGAGCCCCACTTCGGGCCTGACGGCTGAGCCTAAGTGGGTGCACGTTCGTATCGGCGGCAAAACGCCGACGTTCAACTCCCGCCCCGCGTGGGGTCAGCTACACCCGAATGGGCTAATCGCCCGCGACCATCCGGGTGGCCTGCGATGGAACGAAAAATGTTTCGGTGGCGTTTACCCAGCGTGAGGCTTACCCTTCTAGGTGGGAGAGTCTCGGGATTGACGTATCGAAGGCCTCGATCGCAAGCCCATTCGCGAGTCGGAGGTGGGCCACGTGCGCAGTGACCACCTGGCTTGCGCCCACTGCGGCGGCATCGTCGCTGACGGCGGCTGCTCGGTCTGCCGGATGACCCGCGAGCAGCTGGCTCGCCAGCGCTTCTCGGTGCCGGCCCCGCTCGTGGCGTTCATGCTGGCGCTGCTCGCGCTGCTGATCGTCGTCGCGGCCCACCACGCGGGCTAGCGCCGGTTAGGGCTCGCTCAGCGAGCCGTCAGACCTCCTGCGCCCGCCGCCAGCGGATCTCGGCGTCGAGGAACGCGTCGATGTCGCCGTCCAGCACGGCTCCGGTATTGCCGGTCTCTTCCTCGGTGCGGAGGTCTTTCACCATCTGGTACGGGTGCAGCACGTAATTGCGGATCTGCGACCCGAAGCTCACATCCTGCGGGCCGCCGGTCAGCCGGGCGCGCTCGGCCGCCTCTTCCTGGTGCTGGCGCTCGAGCAGCTTTCCGGCGAGCACCTGCATGGCCGCCGCCTTGTTCTGCAGCTGTGACCGCTCGTTCTGACAGGTGACGACGATGTTGGTGGGGATGTGGGTGATCCGCACCGCGGAGTCGGTCGTGTTGACACCCTGGCCGCCCGGCCCGGAGCTGCGGAAGATGTCGATCCGCAGGTCCTTCTCGTCGATGTCGACCTCGTCGGGGCTCTCGACGACGGGGGTGACCTCGACGCCCGCGAACGACGTCTGGCGCCGCGACTGGTTGTCGAACGGGCTGATGCGCACCAGCCGGTGAACCCCGTGCTCGCTGCGCAAGGTGCCGTACGCGAACGGTGCCTCGACCTTGAACGTCGCGCTCTTCAGGCCCGCTTCTTCGGCGTAGGAGGTGTCGAGCACCTCGGTCTTCCAGCCGTGCCGCTCGGCCCAGCGCAGGTACATGCGCAGCAGCATCTCGGTCCAGTCGGCGGCGTCGACCCCGCCCGCACCTGCTGACAGCTGCACGATCGCCTCGCGCGGGTCGTACTCCCCCGACATCAGCGTGCGCACCTCCAGCGACTCGACCTCTTTCGACAGCGCCGGCAGCGACACCTCCGCCTCGGCCATCAGATCGGGGTCGTCGAGCTCGACCGCGGCCAGCGCGTCGTCGAGCCGGGAACGCAGCCCCTCGAGGCGGGTGAGATCGGAGCGCACCCGCGAGAGCGCGCTGGTCACCTTCTGGGCGCGACCCTGATCGCTCCACAGATCAGGATCGGACGCCTGCTCCTCGAGCTGGGCGAGCTGCCCGCGCAGACCCTCGACATCGAGCACCTTCTCGATGCCGGCCAGGGTCGCGTCGAGCACCTTCAGCTGCTCGGGAAGGTCGACGGACACGTTGGCGAGCGTACCGGTCAGCTCTTGATGTCCTTGGTCGTGAAGTACGCCCAGGACGCGCCGAGCAGCAGAACCATGTAGACCAGCTGCAGCAGCAGCCCGCGTTCGACGTCGCGCCACAGCACCGGATTGCGGAAAAGGTCGACGAACTTCAGCCAGTAATGCGTCGGCAGATACGGCTGCACCGAGCCCGCCGCGTCCAGGGCATCCAGCGTGGTGGACGCCACGAGCACCGCGAATCCGCCGAGCGCGGCACCGAGCGGGTTCTCCACGATGGTCGACAGCAGCAGCGCGAAAGAGGCGACGCCGATCATGGAGACGCCGACGTACAGCACGGCGAACAAGGTGCGCAGCATCACCTGCGGGAAGGTCAGCGGCGCCCCGCCGGAGATCGTCGTGACCGACCCCGAGCTGGGGAAAAGGATGACGCCGGCGATGTAGCCGGAGAGCGCGACCACCACGACGGCCGCGAGCACGAAGGTCAGGATCGAGACCAGCTTGGCGGTCAGCAGCCGGCTCCGGCTGACCGGCCGCGTCAGCAGGTAGCGCAGCGTTCCGGAGCTGGCCTCCCCGGCGATCGCGTCGCCGGCGACGACCAGGACCGCCAGCGGCAGCAGCGGTACCAGGTCGACGGCGAGGGCGGCCGCGGCGAGCAGGGTGCCGTTACCCAGCACCTGGGTCAGCAGCGCCGGACCGGTCCCGGGCGCGGGGGCGAGCTTGGTCGTGGCCAGGAAGATCGCGACCGTGATGGGCAGCGCGACGAGGATCGCCAGCGAGATCCAGGTACGCGGGCGGCGGGCGAGCACCGCGAGTTCGACGCGGATCACGCGAAGACGCTCGCTTGGGTAGAGGCGAGGAAGACGTCCTCCAGCGACCGGCGCTCGACGTGCAGCTCGGTGACGCGCACGCCGGCTTTGACGAGCTCGGAGTTGACGTAGTCCGGGGTGCTGCTGCGGACCACGACGAGGTTCCCGCTGGCCCGCACGACCGCGCCGCCGAGGATCTCGGTGGCGAGCGCCAGGTCGGGGGTGCGGACCTCGACGTTGCCGGTCGGCGTGCGAAGCGCGGCAACCTCGTCCTGCACCATCATCCGGCCGCCGCTGATCACGCCGACGCGGGTGCAGAGCGCCTCGATCTCGGTGAGCTGGTGCGAGGACAGGAAGACGGTGGTGCCCTCGCGGTTGAGCTCGATGAGCAGGTTGCGCACCTCCCGGATGCCCTGCGGATCGAGGCCGTTGGTGGGCTCGTCGAGCACCAGCAGGTCGGGCTTGCGCATGAGCGCTGCGGCGAGGCCGAGCCGCTGCTTCATGCCGAGCGAGTACGCCTTCACCGGCCGCTCGTCGACGTTCGTCATGCCGACGCGCTCGAGCGCTTCGGCGACCCGCGCGGCCCGGTCGCGCTTACCCCCGCCGGGGCCGGCCGCGTCGCGCAGGAGGAGGTTGCGCCGGCCCGACAGGTTCGGCCAGAACGCCGGTGACTCGATGATCGCGCCGACCTTCTCCAGCGCGGCCCGGGCGTGCCGCGGGACGCGATGGCCGATCAGCTCGATGCGGCCGCTGGACGGGAACACCAGCCCGAGCAGCATCCGCACGGTGGTCGACTTGCCGGACCCGTTCGGCCCGAGGAAGCCGTACCGGTCGCCCTCGCGCACGTCGAGGTTGAGGTCATGAACGACGGTGATCTTGCCGTATCGCTTGGTCAGCCCTTCGGTTCGGATCACGGCGGGCCCGTCAGCTGGCGCGCGGGATGGCGTACCAGATACAGCGCCATGGCCTCGATCTGATCACGGGCGACGGTGCCGAGCAGCACGTAACCGTTGGTCTGGGTGGCGAAGATCAGGCCGTTGACCAGCGGGGTCTCGATCAACGACCCCTCTCCGAAGGCACCTTTGACCGGCGGGTGGCCGGGCGAGTCGATCTGCCCGCGCAGCGCGGCGGCGGCGGTCGGGTCGAGTGCGGTCACGGCGACGACGGACGGCCCGGCCCCGTAGGTCGCGATCAGCGGGCTCGGCGGGCTGCGCTGGGGCAGGCCGGCGATGGTCGGCGGCAGGGTGAACTGCGCCTGCTGGACCTCCGGCGTCGTCGGCTCGGTGTTCTCGATGACCGGGTGGCTGGTGTCCTTGTAGGGATCGAAGCGCAGCACCGCCGGGTCCGGCGCCGCGTAGTGGATGTCGAGGAAGGACGAGCTGAAGGCGCGGGTGCCGGCCACGCTGCGAACCTCGACCGAGAGCGGGAGCCCGGTGTCCTGGTCGACCCACACCTTGACCCGGCCGATCGTCGAGCGCGGGTCGTGCGGCTCCCAGGCGATGGCGAGCACCGTGCGGCCGGCGACGCGCTGGGCCCCCGCCGGATGCACGTCTGCCGGCTTGGCCTGTTCGAGCAGCCGGCGGGCGAGGTTGCCGGGCAGCGCGTCCGCGGGACCGGGCAGCGGCACCTGCGGCTGCCCGGCGGTGAGCACCGCGATGCGATGGTCGGAGTCCCACGTCCAGATCTGCTTACCGGCCCGGTAGACGTCGCTCTCGGCGAAGGCGGTCACCCGATCCACCCGGTAGCGCGTCGGGCCGTCCCACCAGGCGCGCAGCCGGTTGGTCTGGGAGATCAGTGCCGGCGCGTCGCCGCCGACGCCGAAGTCGGGGATCTGCAGCCCGCCCGAGGAGGACGCGAGCCCGGTGTATTTGATGGTCGCCGACGCCTTCACGCGGGCCAGCAGCGTGGTGACGGGGATCGTCTTGGCGGAGACCGGGATCGCCCCGACGATCGCCGGCAGGCTCACCACCACGCCGATCGCCACGGCAGCGGTCAGGTAGCGGCGCGGTGCTCCCGGGCGGTGCAGCGGGCCGTCGCGCCACCAGCGGCGCAGGCTGCTGACGCGCTCCGCTCCATCGCCCACCGGATCAGGCTAAAGGCGATAGCTGGTGATCGCTGTGAGCCACGAGCGGACGCGGGCCTATCCTGCCCAGGTGCCAGCAGCAGCCGACCGCGGCTCCGCACCGCTCGCCGGAATCACCGTGCTCGATCTTTCCCGTGTGGTCTCCGGTCCGCTGTGCGGTCGGCTGCTCGCCGATCTCGGCGCCGACGTCATCAAAGTCGAGCCGCCCGAGGGTGACGTCACGCGGACGGCCCGGCCGTTCGTGGACGGCGTCTCGCCGTACTTCGCGCAGATGAATGCGGGCAAGCGGGCCATCACCGTCGATCTGAAGAACCCGGCGGGCGTCGACGTCGTCGACCGGCTCGCCGCCCGCTCCGACGTGCTGCTCGAGAACTTCCGTCCCGGCGTGCTCGACCGGCTCGGCCTTGGCACCGGCCCACTGCGGGAGCGCTACCCGCGGCTCATCGTCTGCTCGGTGACCGGTTGGGGGCAGAGCGGCCCGTGGCGCGAGCGGAAGGCGTACGCGCCGATGGTGCACGCGCAGGCCGGTCTGATGGAGATGGCTTCCCGGCTGCGGGGGCGACCGGCTGAGCAGGAGACGCAGATCCACGGCGACGTGTACGCGGCGGTCTTCGCGGCGTGCGCGATCCTCGCCGCGCTGCACCAGCGTGACGTCACCGGCCACGGTCAGGCGCTGGATGTCTCGATGGCGCAGGCATTGCTGTACGCGAACGAGTGGGCCGGCGTTGAGCTGCAGCGGCCGACATCGGCGAAGTTGCGGGCCGAGCCGGGCGGGTACGTCGAGCCCGATCGCGGCGGGTTCGACATCTGGTTGCACCCGGTCTTCCTGCTCGGCGACGGCTCGCAGGTGGCGCTGCTCGGCCGGGCGCCGACCCAGCTCCCGGGGATCGTGCGGGCGCTCGGCGCCGACCCGGCGGTGCTCGAGGATCCGCGGCTAACCGAGGGGACCCCGGCGCAGCGCGACACGTTCGCCCGCAGCGCCGTCGCAGAACTGCTGGTTCAGCTGGCCGACTTCGCCGCGCTGACCGACGCTTTCGCGGCTTCACCCGTGCTGTTCGCCGAGGTGCGCTCCTACGCTGACCTCGCGTCCACCGAGTGGGCGGCCGACCGGCAGCTCACCGCGCAGGCGCTGCCGGGCATTCCGTTGCCGAACGCCCCATGGTCCAGCGACGCTGCGGACCTCGGCGTCGGCGGGCCTCCCCCGACGCCGGGCCAGCATTCGCCCGAGATCCTGCGCGAGCTCGGCTGCACCGACGCGGAGATCGAGCAGCTACGGGAGTCGGGTGCGGTGACCGGCGGTTAGAAGTCCGCTGCCTCCTCGAGCAGCCGGCTCGCCAGCGCGGCGACGGGCGAGCGCTCGGCCCGGGTCAGCGTCACGTGCCCGAAGATCGGATGCCCGCGTAGCCCGTCGACCACCGAGGCGATGCCGTCGTGCCGCCCGACGTGCAGGTTGTCGCGCTGGGCGATGTCCCAGCAGCAGACCGCACGGCTGTCGGCAGCGAGCCGGGAGAGCGCCGCGAGCAGCACGGTGCGCTCGATGTTCTGGACCTCGTCGATGATCACCCACGCGCCGGTGAGGGTGCGGCCGCGGATGTGGGTGAGGGGGGCGATCTCGATGAGCCCGCGCGCCTTGATCTCCTCGATGACCTCGCGATGCGCGAACGACTCGAGCGCGTCCATCACCGCGAGCGCCCAGGGCTCCATCTTCTCGTCCTGGCTGCCGGGCAGGTAGCCGAGGTCCTGGCCGCCGACAGCGTAGAGCGGGCGGAAGACGATGATCTTGCGGTGGGTGCGGCGTTCGAGGACGGCCTCGAGGCCCGCGGCCAGCGCGAGCACGGTCTTGCCGGTGCCGGCCGGTCCGCCGAGGCTGACGACGCCGACGCTCGGATCGGCGAGCAGGTCGAGCGCGATGCGCTGCTCGGCGCTGCGGCCGGTGACCCCGAAGAGCTGGCGGTCGGGCGGCACCAGGTGCACGCGCTTGTCGGCCCCGAGGCGCGCAAGTGCACTCTGGCTGCCGGCGGAGAGCACGAGACCGGTGTTGACCGGGAGGTCGCGTACCTCCGCAAGATCGTCGGCGGCATCGAGGGTGCGCATGTCGAAGAGGTCGTCGACGGTTGTGCTCGCGACCTCGAGCTCGACCAGGCCGGTCCATCCCGCGTCGACGGCCTGCCGGCGGCGGTAGTCCTGGGCGGTGATGCCGGCGACCGAGGCGTTCAGGCGCAGCGGCAGGTCCTTGCTGACGAGCACGACGTCCATACCGTCGGAGGCCAGATTGGCGGCGACGGCGAGGATGCGGCTGTCGTTGCTGTCGCGGCGCAGGCCGGCGGGCAGGGCGGCCATGTCGCGATGGTTCATCTCGACGCGCAGGGTGCCACCCGCGTCGTTGATCGGGACGGCTTCGGTGAGCTGGCCGTACTCGACGCGGAGCTCCTCGAGCCGCTGCAGCACGTGGCGCGCGGCCCAGCCGAGCTCAGGATGATGACGCTTGGCCTCCAGTTCGCTGATCACGGGCAGGGGCAGCACCAGGTCGTGCTCCTCGAAGGCGCGCAGCGCCGCTGGGTCCGAGAGCAGAACGCTGGTGTCGAGCACGTACGTGGTTGCTGAGGCACGAGTGGCAAGGACGGTCACGGGTCGCCTTCGGGTCATGGGGCCGGGGACAGGACGTGGCTGCTTTGCCCGCTCACGGCGGAGGCCGCGCCCGCAGGCTGCAGTGTCGGCTCGGCCGATCAAGCCGGCGTAGTCGAGGACGATCTCCCGGTGTGCCCACCGCCTTCGACGGTAAGACCACCTGGGGTCCGGAGCGTGCAGGCGCGCGTGAACTTCAGGTGACGGAAAGCATCAGTTCGGCAGCCGGATGCTTGACGCCCGCGACGTCGCGGTGACCGTCACAGGCCCGATGCCGAGGCCGCCGACGAAGGGCAGGCTCACCCGGCGGCGCCCGGTGACGACGACCGTGTCCCCGCCGGCCCCGTGCTCGACGGCTGCCTGCAGGGCGCTGTCGCCGGAGTAGCCGGCCACGGCTGCCTGAACCTCCGTCAGCGGCAAGCGGGCGCCGGCGCCGCGGGCGTAGACGAGCGGCTTGCTGACAGCTTGCGCGGCGGCGATCGAGGCGCTGTCGGCCTCCGACGCGAGGCTGCGGCGGGCCAGGAAGACCGCCGACGCGTCGACCACCACGACCACGAGCATGAGCGCGATCGTCAGGCAGCCGAGGGTGAGGAGCAGGATCGTGCCCTCCTCGTTCCTGGCCGGCCGCCTCATCCGCGGGCCGTCCGGTAGGAGTCGACGGCGACCGTGTACTGACCGTTGACCGTGATCGAGCCGGTCAGCGGGAGTTCGGCTTGGGTGCGTACGCAGACGACGAACCGTGCGCCGGGACGCAGGCTGGCGGCGCCGTCAGCAGCCGATCGGCAGCCGGCTCCGGCCGGGGCGTAGCGCACCTCGGGGACCGTGGCCAGGCCCTGGCTGGTGAGCGCGAGCCTGGCGGCATAAGCGGCTCTGGTTTGCGCCGCGGAGGTGCTCGGGGCCGTCGCATACGCACGTCCCGCCTCGCGTGCCGCCTGCGTCACCGCGAAGGAGGCGCGCTGCACCGAGAACACCGACAGCAGAAGGTAGATCAGCGGGAGCAGGAGCAGCACGGCGAGGCCGACGAATTCGATGAGTGCGCTGCCGGCCTCGTCCCGGCGCCTCACTGCGCGGACTCCTTCAACGAACGACCTGTGACGGACACGTTGCACGGCGCCGACCGGCAGGAAGGCCAGCCGCAGGCGCGCGTCGCAGGTGACTTCGGCGACCGCCAATCCGTCGGGTCCAGCCGCCTGCCGCGCCCGGCAGTGCAGCCCCGGTGCCAGACCGGGAACGCTGCGCTGCGCGAGATTCGTCGCGACGGCCGCTCCGGACTCGACCGGCACGGTGAGCGAGGCCGCGTGCCGGGCGCCTTCGGCAGCATCGGCAGCCAGGACGTTGCGCGCGTGGAGTACGAGCCCGACTTCCAGCACCCCGAATGCGACGAACAGCAGGAGCGCGCCCACGAGTACGAACTCGACGACCGACGCGCCCGCGTCATCGCGGACCCGCCGCCTCATCAGCCCGTGATGGAGGAGATCGCGTGGGTGAAGGCGTCGGTGAGCTTGGGACCGGCGATCGCGAGCAGCGCCGCGACAAGGGCGGCGGTCATCACCGTGACCATGACCCAGCCGGGCACGTCTCCGGTCTCGTCGGAGTGCAGGAAGCGGCGGATCTTGCGCAGCGCGAGCTTAACATGGAACGGTCCTCCGGGCTGGGGAAGGGATCAATGCGTGACGAAAGTCAGTGAGGTGAAGGCGGGGTAGGCCGCGAAGACGACGACCGTCGGCAGCACCAGGAAGACGACGGGAATCATCATCGCGATCTCCTTGCGCCCGCCGGACTCCATGAGTTGGCGCTTGGCGCTCTCGCGGACATCGCCGGCCTGGGCGCGCAGCAGCTCGGCGAGCGGGGTGCCGCGCTCGACGGCGACGACGAGGCCGTCCAGAAACCGCGCGAGTGCGGTGATGGACGTGCGGGCAGCGAACGCGTCGAGCGCAGCAACGAGCGGCGCACCGGCCCGGACGTCGGCGAGTACGCGGCGCAGCTCGTCACGCAGCGGACCACCGCCGCCACGTGCAATGCGCTGCACCGCTCCGAGCGGGCTCTCCCCCGCGGCCACCGCAAGGGCGAAAAGGTCAGCAACCGCAGGCAATTCCGCAAGCATGGCGGCTTCGCGCTGCTTGATGGCACGGCTCAGAGCGGCATCCCGTGCCGCCACTCCCCCGGCGAGCCCGGCGACCATCAGGGCGGCACCGGCGAGAGAGACGCTGGGTCGTGCCTTGATTCCGCCGATCGCCAGCAGCGCTGCCCCGGGCACTGCACCGACCGCCGCCCACAGCACCTGTGAGGTCCGGTAACGCTCGACGGTCAACGTCCCGCCGTAGGCATCGAGCCGGCGGGCAAGAGCCTCGCGGCCGCCGATGAAGCGGTCCAGCCGTGCGGCAGCCACGTCGAGCAGCACCCGGTGTGCACCCCAGCCGGAGCCGCCGGCAAGGGCAGCCGTCGGCGGAGCCACCCGGTCCACCAGCCTGATACGACGGCTGATCGGCAGCCGGGTCACGACCAGGAGCAGGCCGGCTCCGGCGACCAGGCCTAGCAGTGCACCCGCGCCGATCATCGGACTACCACCCGCGCCCGCCCCGACTCGCCGGGCAGCCGGCCGATGCGTCGCATGAGGACGTATGCCAGGGCTGACAGCGCGCCGCCGATGGTGAGGACAAGCAGCCCCGCCGGACGGTCGTAGACGTTGATGCTGTCGCTCTGACTGGCCAGCAGCAGGAGCACGGCCCACGGCGCGCACACGGCGAGCCGGGCGCCGTTGACGGTCCAGCTTTGCCGGGCTTCGATCTCGCCGCGGGCGCGAGCGTCGTCACGAAGGGCCTGGCCGAGGCTGCGCAGCAGCCGGCCGACGTCGGTGCCGCCCACTTCGCGCGCGAGCAGCAGCGCTTCGATGACGCGGTCGGCGACCGGATCGGCCAGCCGATCGGCCAGACGTCCGATGCTGGTCACGAAGGACCCGGTGGTGCGGTAGTCGCCGGCGAACACGCGCGAATGCAGGACGCATGGGAGCGGGGCCGCGTTCGGCTATCGCCGCGACCGCTTCGGGGAGCGAGAGCCCGGCCCGGATCCCGCTGGAGAGGTCGTCGATCACGTACGGCCAGAGCTCTCGGCGCTCGCAGCGCCCGCGCATGACCCGCCGACGCAAGAGCAGCCATGGGGTCGCCGCACCGAACACGGCGAACACCGCGGCGATCGACCATGTTTCCGAGACCACGAGCACGGCGGCTCCGGTGACGAGCGCGGCACCCATCGAGGCAAGGATGAGGTGAATCGGCTGCATCGAGCTCAGCTGAGCCTCGGTCAAAAGCCCCTGCAATCGCTGATGTTTCGGCTTGCCGCTTCCGGTGCCGGGTCGACTCAGCAGGCACAGGAACAGGCCGATGCCGAACAACAGCCCGATGAGGACGCCCACTCAGGCCACGCGCCGGTCGGTCGACAGCAACGCCGACAGCTCGAAACCGGCCCAGGCGTAACGCTCGGCGTGAGGCGGAAAACCATCGGCGCGGCAGAGGTTTCCGGCCCCGTCCGTCGCGTAGATCTGCGACATCTCGATGATGCCGGCACCCGACGCCGACTCCTCGACCCGCCCTGACAGCCCGACGATCTCGCGCACCCGGCGATGCCCGCGGGCGTCCTTGCCGACATGCACGACGAGGTCGATGGCGCTGGCGACCGTCGGCACCACGAAAGCGTGCGAGATGTTGGGTGACGCCAGCAGCGGAAGCGTGCACAGCTTGGCGACCGTCTCGCGCGCCGAGTTGGCGTGAACCGTTGCCATGCCTGGGATTCCGGAGTTCAGCGCGATCAGCATGTCGAGTGCCTCGCCCTGGCGCACCTCACCGACGATGAGCCGGTCCGGCCGCATACGAAGGGCCTCTTTCACCAGGCGCCGTAAGGGGATTTCGCCGGCCCCTTCGAGGTTGGGCAGCCGGGTCTGGAGCGCGACCCAGTCTGCCGCAGGAAGCCGGAGCTCGAAGACCTCCTCGCACGTGATGATGCGCTCGCGGCCGGGGATGGCAGCGGCCAGGCAGTTGAGCATCGTCGTCTTGCCGGCCTGCGTGCAGGCCGTAGGTTTCAAGTGGCTTGACGCGCCGCGCGCTGAGCGTGTCGCGACAGCACCGAGGACCGACGCGAGCGATTGCGGGTGACATAGCGATGTGGAGGATAGATCGCGTCGTGGTGGCCGTGTCGTTGTCGCCGGTTCTGCGGCTGCTTCACGCGAGCCGTTCCGGTCGCCCACTTGGCGGCGGGATCGGTCTCGTCCGAGCCGCTACACGCGGCCCTAGAGCAATTCCACCCACTCCTGGAAGCTTCCGCTGCCATCGTCCAAGTATCGCCCACTACGGCTCTTCTCGCATTGGAGCAAGCGGCTCGGACGATCCCGCTGTTCATCCCTCTCCTCGGCGACGTCTTGCAGGGTGACCAGGCCCATGCGGGGATACAGCAGTTACCCGCTGGTTCCGTGTGCCCGGGCCAAAGGGAGCGAGCACCTAGTCAGGATCTCTGCCGGCGATTGGGGGATGTGCCGTTGAGTCGAGCCCGTCGAGCTAGGCGCGCTATGGGCCTCGCTTCCCGACTCATTCGGGGTGCAGCTTGAGGGATCACACCCCTACGCCCTGCCGCTACAGCCAGAGGCGGAGCCCATGACGATTACCAGGGTCGCAGGCGCTCGCATATTCGGTTTGCCCGACGACATGGCGCCACCCGAGACGAGAACCGAGGTCCTGAGCAAGCTTCTTGCGAGCTACCCCTCCGCCGTGGGATGGCAGTCTCTTCTTCACAGAGGAGTGGCTGCCTGGCAAGAGCACGGAGCAGGGTGGGTAGCTCGGGTGCAATGGCAAATGCCTAAGCCCACGGGGAATGACGAACTGCGCCGAGACTTCCTCCTGACCGAGGTGGCGCCGCGCTCAGAGTCCCTTAACCGAGGTTGGCTCCGTCCCGGCGTTGGCAAGGCACACGCTCAGCTAAGCGAACTTGCGTCGTGGTTCCCATTGTTGTTTGGGCTCTCCATGTTTGCGCGCTACCAGCCGGACCTGTGGACCCGGCTGCTCAACGTGGACGCGAGTCCTGAGGCAGTCGCAATAGAGGAGTTGCTTGAACGCGCGCTCTCCGCGCTGCCCAGGCTTATCCTGCTGGCGGTGACCCGCAGGCCGATCTACTTCTCCCAGTGACGCTCAAGAACGGTGCCCGCCGAAGCCGCGAGGGCCGCAGTAGGTCGCGGCGAGCACGTCGGCTGTCCAGCAGTCCGCTGGCGCGACGCAGAGCACCTCTGCCAGCCCGATCTTGATCTCCGCCGGAGGTGTGTTGTAACCGTCAAGCCACGCACGGAGCGTTTGCGGTTTGACCTCTCGCCCGGTGTCCGCTGACAGGTACCGCGCAGCAAGTGAAAGGGCCTCACGATCGGTTGCGGTATCGAAGCTTTCGGCGTCCGCCCAGCGTCGCAGCGCCTCCCAAGCGGGTTGGCGTCCCCAGCGAGTTTCGACTCGGCGCGTGCAGTGCTTGGTGGCCATCACCAACAGTCCTCATCGTTCGCCTGCGCGCCCGGTTCACGACCCCCTGAGACGGCCCGAGAGCGCGCCCTGCGCCGCGCATGGGCTTGGGCTGCCTTGCGGCTCAGATCGGGCCGTGGCGGGGCGAATAGAGGGGAAGGACGGTCCTTGTCCTGCGTCGCCGGGGTTACCAGCAACGCGCCGGTTGCTTGAACTGGGTTGTGCGCGAAAGCCGTCATCCATGGGCGGCGACCATTGAGCGGCAGCCGCCCTGTGGCAATGGCCCAGTCGGCGAGGGCGTCTGGGCAGATCTTGTACGACATGGCGGCATCACACGTCGATGTCGTTTTGCGTGTGCGCCCGATAGATCCCGTCCGCGCCGCGCCTGTAGATGGTCTTGCTCGCGCCCGTACTGACCGAGAGATCGGTGCTGCGCGTCGGGCCGTACTGCTTCGCCGTGTCTTGACTGGCCGAGCGGCTTGAGATTGCTGTCGTTGTAGGACTTTCCGGCTCCGACGGCGTCGAGCCGCGAGTTCAGAGCAGCGTCGCTCGGCGCGTACTCGTGGCGGATGGCGTCGGGCGTCGGCTTGTGCCCGGCGCGCAAGGTCACCTGGCGTGCCTCTTGGATCAGCATGTGCCGCTGACGCGCGTCCTCGGTCGTGTCGATCGCAGCAGGCTGAGACCGGTGTGCCATGAGGAATTTACCGGCGGCCATGTGTTCGGCCGGATTCGAAGACGTGATCATCGGATAGAGCGCCACGATCAGGTCAGGGTCACAACCGGCCTGGCGGAAGTGCTCGAAGTCGGTCTCGAAAGCCTGGCCTTCAGACGAAACTTCCTTGAGAATGCTGGGGTTTTCGGGGGTCGTGCTCACGTCGTGCTCCTCGTCGTGGGCCACGCTATTCCCAGATGGCCTCTAGTTCGTCATCGGTCGTCGGGGTGCCGTTCAGCAGATCCCGCCGCGCTTCGAGGAAGTCGGCCCGCGCTTCTGCCCGTTGCGCCCGCTGCTCGGCGGCGGCAACCGCAGCCATTTCTCCTTGTTTCACAGGCGTTTTCAGCCTCCTTCCACTTCGATCCATTATCTCATACAACTGTGCGGACCGAGCCTGCCCGCCTGGCCCAAGGGGCACCAAAGAGGCGGCTGATACGCCCGAGATACTTGATCGCGGCAGTGCTTCCCGGCGAGCCCGCCCAAGGGTTCGTTCACGGACTGCTCGGCCGTGACATCGCGTAAACTTTCTGGTGTTCGAACTCGCGCGGGACACACGAATCGGCACCATCGCCGGGTCTACTGCTCCGACTCACCCACGGTTGAGAACACGCTCGCAGCACGGTGCTGCGGCGCAACGCAAGGAAGGTAAGACCCCGTGGCCCGCGCACTCACAGGCGTTGAGCAAGACCCCGCCGCATTGACAGCTAAGCCCTACCTCAGCCCGGACGAAGCCTCCGTAGTGCTGGGGGTAGGCCGTGTGACGATATACCGACTCATACGGTCGGGAGCCCTGCCAAGCGTCCGCCTCGGTCGCCTTATCAAGGTGCCGACTGCGCAGCTGCTGGCTCAACTCGACGCTTCCGCCGCCGAATCCATACGTCCACGCGCCGACGCCAGCGTCTAGGCGAACCCAACCCATCGGGTGGGTGTCGAGCATGGAAGCGCCCCTGCCAAGGTTCGCTAGCCGTGGAGCTAAGCGCGATTTGACAGGGGCATTCGGGGCCGACAAACCCCATCCCAGACAAAGGAGATTCTACGCGATGAACGCGAAGAACAGTTCAACCAAGTACCGCTCTCTGTTGAGAGATCTCAACGGTCCGGCCAGGAAAAGACAGACGCGGTTGGAGTACGTCGAAGGGCTGTTGCGCGAGCACGGCAGCAAGCGCGGCGACAACGGCAACTGGCAGTGCCTCGCCCACCCCGACAGGAACCCCTCACTGCGTCGGCTACGGCGATGGTTCCACTGGCGTCGTGATCCACTGCTTCGCCGGTTGTACAAGGGACGACGTGCTCCACGCGCTCGGCACTACATGGACGATTGTGCGGGCGTACTACGAAATCGGCGAGCCGTCGGATGACCGCGACCGCGACCGCGACCGCGAGCCTGCCGAACGTTGCCCTGGCCGCAAGGGCAAGTCGCTCGAAGATCAGGCCGAGGCGCACGGCGGCGTCGTCAAGCGCACGGCGTACGTCTATCGAGTGCCGCCGGGAGGGCCTGACGAACCGATCGCACGCAAGGTGTTCCGGTTCGACTTCGCCGATGGCACCAAGACCATCCGGCAGAAGATCACGCCCGAGTTTCGCGAGACACCCGTGCTCTATAAGCAGGCCCGCGTGGAAAACGCCATCGCGGCCGGTAAGCCGGTGTACGTGTGCGAAGGCGAGAAGGCGGTTGACCGGCTGAATGCTCACTTTCGCGAACTGGCAGGCCCCGGCGGCAAGCTCCCGGCGCTGCCACCTGCTCGCCCGGCGGCTCCCAAGGCTGGACACCACAGACCGGCGCTTTGCTCGACGGCGCAGTCGCGGTCAAGATCATCGCCGACAACGACGTGCCCGGTTTCCACTACGCCCGCGATGTCCGCGACAGCCTTGACTCTGACACTCCGGTCTCAATCGTCAAGTCGGCCACCAAGGGCACCGGACATGACATCTGCGAGCACCTGGACAAGAATTTCGGTCTTGATGATCTGCGCCCGGTCGATCTCGACGCGGAGCTAGCCGAACTGGCTGCCCCGAAGCGATGTTCACGGGAGCGTCCGGCAATTCCGCAGTCGAGGACGAGAACATCGCACGGGCCAAGGCGATGCTCGCCGCTGAAGGCCCCCACGACGGCCGTGAGCGCCCAAAGAACGACGATGCGGAGTTCACTGACTCCCGCCTTTCTAAGCGCCTTGCGGTAGGGCTGGAGGCGTCTGGCAAGCCCGTGCTTTACGTGCCGGGCCTCGGTTGGCTGACGTGGACGGGCAAGCTCTGGGAGCCGACAGAGGAGGTGATCGTCAAGGGTGTGCTCAAGGACTACTTGCTGGCGTGGTTCGACCGTGAGGTGCGCGCTGGGGTCTCCGCTGATCGTCGCGCCCATCTGAATGCGTTGCTCAACGACCCCCGACAGAACCGCCTGCTTAGCTCGCTCAAGGCCGAAGTCGCCCGCAAAGCAAGCGATTTCGACCGTCACCCGGATCTGCTCGACTGCCAGAACGGCGTGGTGAATCTGCGTAACGGCGAGCTGCTCCGGCATGATCCGAAGCTGCTACTACAAGATCACTCCGGTGCCGTACGAGCCAGACGCGAAGTGGCGAGATTGGGAGCGCATCCTCAAGGCGATGCCGGAGGATCACCGCGATTACCTCCTGACGCGGCTCGGGCAGGCAATCACGGGCTACACACCGACAGACGACAAGGCGATTTTCCTTGACGGCGTCGGCGGAAACGGCAAGTCCACGTTCTTGATCCGGTGCGCCTTGCACTCGGGACTTACGCCGCGTTGGTGCCGGACAAACTATTGCTGGCCAACCCGAACGACCACCCGACCGACCAAATGACGTTGCGTGGCGTGCGGTTCGCCGTGATTGAGGAGCTGCCGGAGGCTGGACGCCTCAATACCCAGCGCCTGAAGAAGATCGTAGGCACCGGAGCCATTACGGCTCGCAAGATGAAACAGGACTTTGTGACGTTCGAGCCGCAACACGCGCTCTTTGTCACGACGAACCACTTGCCGATCATTTCCGAGACCGATCACGGAACCTGGCGTCGCCTCGATCGCGTGCCGTTCAAGCGCCGCTACCGACCCGCCGGGGTCAAGGATGGCTCGCCGATGGATCAGGCGCTGCATCAGCGGGTGCTAGTTACAAGCGCGCGTGGAAGGCTGCGCTGGCGACGTTGGTGGAATACGCCGGGCGTTGGTACGCAAACAACAAGCTGATGCCCGAGCCGCCGGAGAGCGTCCGTCAGTCCGTCGATGAGTGGCGCGGTCGGAGCGACGATCTGCGCGCGCACTTCGAGGAGCGTATGGAGGCCGACCCCGGCTCCTACGTTCTGGGGAGTGAATACCTGGCCGACTTCAACGACCGTCTGGCGCGTGAGGGCGGCAACCGCCAGGAGTGGAGCCCCAAGCTCTTTGCCCAGCGCCTTCAGGGCCACGAGGGGCTGCCGGCGCGGATGGAGAAGGTGAAGAAGCGGCTCGGTGACGGCTGGTCGCGACGTCCCGTTCTGGTGACCTCAGCCACGCCATCAGCGCCGCAGTGGGTCTGGCTCGGCGTCAAGTTCAAGGAGGAGTGATTCACGCTTTCGCCCAGCTCAGAGGCTTGTTTCCACGTGTTCCAGCAGCAAAGGTTACTTCTATACGAGGGGCCGTTTGAGAACTAACGATGTCTCCTGGAACACGTGGAACGTGATCTTGGCCAGGCTCGATCGAGGGCGCTAAATCGACCGATTGACGCCGGACCCCATGGAAGGCGTCAACTTACGTTGACAGAGGGCGAAAAGAACCTGACTCGCGCCCCGCGCGAGCCGCACGCCATCTCGGCGAGCCCTCGCGCGTGCCGCCCGTAGCGCTGTTACGCGAGATAACGCCGTTACGAGCCGGTCGCCTCTCCAGCACACTCCGGCGTCAGCTCACCGCGCGGCGGTTAGCCCTTGGCGCGGCGGTAGATCCGGCCCACGACGGCCGAGTCCCAGCCCCCGCTCGGCGCGGACGGAGGCCCTCGGCTTCGAGCGTCGCGCAGATGCCCCGATACGGCGTCCCAGCCTCACGGAGAGCCACGATCGCGCCACAACTGGCCTAGAGGGTGCTGAAACGCTTGAAACAACACCTGAGGAAGGATGACGACGTGGACACCGCTGACTCGGCTCGCTCGGACTCGGCCGCAGGCCGCGAGACGCTCCGCCGCATCGCCGACGCGATCGATTCAGGCGAGCTGGAGTCCACGACCACGATGCGAGCCGGTATCGCGGGAGCCCTCGGCGCACTCGGCGATTCGGAGAGCGAGGGTGACTAGGCCTAGGCCGGGAGCTCGGCGCCTGCTATGCCGCGTCACTGCCAAGGAGTGGGGACGCACCCAGCAAGGCGGATTAGCTGATTCGTCCGTCTCCGCAAGACGAACTCGATGGCATCGCCGAGATCCTCAAAGAACGCCACCGCCGCTTCGAGCTCACCGGGCCCAATAGGCAGGCTGGATCGGCTGTGCGCCACGGTGTTTCTCCAAAGCAATATCGATTCCAATTCGTCCTGGGCCTTCGGAACGGATTTCAAGCCTGGGGTCACGGCTTGTCTTTTGAGCCATCGAGAGGCGAACTGCGTCTCGATCACCTTCCACGGACTGCCAACTCCTAGCAGACTCAGTATTTCGCGAACCGTCTCCGGGCCAGGATTGGAAGCCGTGTCGATCGCATCAGCACCCCAGACTTCGTCAGCAACAACTCTCTGCGCGACTTGTGTGAGTCCTCGTAGCCGCTCAGGGGTTGTGCGCCTGGTGCCGTGCACTTTTTCCCGGAAGCGGCCATGAGGTTCGTACGCACAATGGTGAGCTGTAGCTCCTCCGACAACTGGCGACCTGACGACCGCCGGGGTTGCACTCGCGTACTGAACCATGGCTCGCTCGGCGACTTCGTGCAAAGTCTTCGAATCGTCCCACGAACAGCACGACCGTTCCGGCCGTCGCGACAGGGAGCACCCCAACGTCCAGCCCGGCTGCCCGCAGAGTCGCAGAGTTCGTGGCACCGGCCCGGACGAAGCTCTATCTAGGCGGCGACAGCTCTTGCAGAGACTGTCGAACGCTTGCGTTGCCATCAGCTGCTTATCGAAGCGCCGACTCGACTGCTGAAGTGACCATTTCGACACGCGCCCTGAGGAAAGCCGGAGTGTTGGTCTGCGCGCCGATGCGCAGGTGATTCTTGATCGTAGAAAAGCTGCCGCATTCCCTCTTGAATGTGCTCGGCGAAAGGGCCGAGTTGTGGCGCTGTGAACTCTGTAACCGCAAGCATCTACGATCGAATAGCGTTGCCAGCGGCTGTCGGCCGTACGACAACGACCGGGGCGACCACCTTCGGAAAACGTGGGACCCAAATGCCAAGCGAGCCTTGCTGAGAGTATTCACGAACTCCTGCTCAAGTTCGGCTAATTCTCTGGGATAGCTGTCTGGTAACGCTGCATGAACTCATTCATTGCACCCCCAAGTGATCCGCTGAAGTGGGGGAACAACTCTCGCAGCGTGAGAAAGCGCAGTACAAGCTCGACATCCCGCATCTCGCGATACAGCGAGGACTTGCCTGGCGACTCGGCCGCGATCCCAAGCGCATCCATAAATGCCGGCAGCTGTGACAACGAAACTAGCCGATCATTCAGTGCCCCGGAGAACGTGACGTTACGAACTTCTTGCGCGTTAAGGCGAACCCCTCCGGTGTTAAGCCGTTGAAAAACGTGATATTTGATCAGTGGGTCGGAAAGCCTAAGCAAAATAATTGCTCGGAGGCTCGCGCGGGTCTTGAGCACGGATTGAAGGGCGGGATCCAATTCGAGAAGTGCCTGCCGTTAGACTCGACGAAGATGGCGAGCCCGCGCAGTGAGAACCTATCGGTGAGAAATTCAGAGACAGTAGTCAGCCGTTGCTTGCCGTCTATTACCGAGTATTGCCCGTATTCGTCCTCATTCAAGAAGACGGGGGCAGCGGAACATTCATCATAAACGACTCGATAAGTCGCGACCGTCGGACGTCGTCCCATCGCTCGCGCCGCTGGAAGGAGGGCTTAGGTCGATACGGCCTTCTGCCACCAACGTGGCCACCGTCTGGAGGTTGTAGTCCAGGGTGGTCGTAATGAGATCTCGCTGTGCCTGGACCCACCGCGTACTGGAGATGTCCGCCGGTTCATCGGATTCGTACCCGAGTCCTGCAAGCCTCTCGTCGAGCATCTGGCCGCCTCAATTGGAATGGAACGCGATCTTAGGCGCCCTACGGTCGCTGGCCCCATTCCGACCTGTGCGCGGCCGGCGGTCACTGGTGTACATGAAATGACCCTTTTCTGTACAGTAGGTCTCATGGAGACGGTCCGAGCGCTCGGGTATGTACGGGTGAGCACTGACGAGCAGGCGGCGTCCGGCGCCGGCCTCGCAGCCCAACGCAAAGCCATCCGAGCGGAGGCCGACCGTCGGGGCTGGGAGTTGTTGGAGATCGTCGGCGAGGACTCTGGCGCATCGAGCGCGACGCTTGAGCGCGCCGGGCTACAGAACGCGATGGCGAGCCTGGACGCACGCGAGGCCGACGTTCTGGTGGTTGCCAAGCTCGACCGCCTGAGCCGCTCTGTCGCTCAGGGAGCACTCGTTATGGAGCGAGCCAAGCGCAAGGGCTGGTCGCTCGTCGCGCTCGACTTCGGCCTAGACACGACCACCCCGGCGGGAGAGATGGTCGCCAACGTCATCCTCTCGACGGCGCAGTACGAGCGCCGCCTAATCGGCCAGCGGACGCGCGAGGCGCTGGCGGAGAAGCGCGCGCAGGGTGTGCGGCTGGGCCGCCCTCGGCAGGTCGCCGACGCGCTCGTGGACCGGATTGCAGGACTCCGCGCAGAAGGAGCTTCCCTGCGCAACATCGCGGATCGGCTCAACGACGAAGCCGTTCCCACCGGCCACGGCGGCGCCGCATGGCACGCGAGCACCGTCAAGAGCCTGCTCGATCGACGAGCGCTAGCCGCCTGAGCGATTCCGCAATTAGGCGACCCCCAAGCGACCGGCTCACGGCTCGCATCTGGCTGGGACGGTCCCGAGCGCGCTGTATCCGGCACTCTGCGCGCTTCTCGCTCATATCGACCGGGACGCTAAGGCACCGTGGAATCCAGGTCGCCAGGGATGGTGGATCCGTCACGAGGCTAAACATCGGCCAAGGATGCGTCGCCAGCTCACGGATGTACGGACACGATCGCGTAGCCCCCCGTTATGCCACCTCGGCACTGCGTGCGCTTACTGAACTCTCCGGCGTCGTCGCACGCCGGGTAGGCGATTAGGAGCTTCACGGTCCCCGCTTTGATCGCCTGGAAGCGGGTGGCAATGCCGGTCCCGGTCGCCATGAGCACACCGGCGCGTTGAGGTGTCGCCCCGACATCCGACCCGCATGGACCTGGCGCATCGACATTCAGACGTTCTCCGACGTGCATCGTCACGGAGACGGTGCTGCCGAGCTGGAACTGGGTGCGACCGCCTGACGAAGTCATGAGGGCGATTTTGCCGGTGCATGACGTGGGCGTGGGCGTGGCCGTGGCCGTAGGAATCGGCGCAGCTCTACGCGTGGCCGGTGCCGACGGGCTACTGCATGAGGAGCCGTAGACGACTGCGAAGGCAATCGCGGTCAGCAGGGCCCAAGTCCTCACGTCAGTATTAGACACTGGTGTTGGCGCGATGGTTGCCCTTCGACACGAGCCGATTGCCATGACAGCAATCGCAGGACCCTTGCGCGGCAAGGCACACAGCGCGCCCAGAAGTCCAGATACGTCGGTGATCTTCCCGGCCCAGCCGCTTCGGTGGAACGCGCAGAAGTGCCATTCGCGGGCGCATAGCAGTTGCGATGTTGCCTGGCCATATGCGGGCTTCCCGACCTAATGCCCGTAGTGGTGGTGGATGTACAGCACGCCCATCACAACCCCGACGATCATTGCCGGGAGAACGAGCCAGTACATGATGAAGAGCCTGACCTTGGCGCCACGGCTTAGCCTTCGCACGGGTAGCTGGGTACCAGGGGGAAATACTGGCCAGATCGCATTCGCATTGGGGTCGTACGTTCGCGGCTTAGGCGGTATGTCCTCATCCGGTTTGTCCGCTTCGCGAGGAGCGTCGGCACCCACGAGGAAGTTCTACCCTTCCTATAGGAGATCAAAGGCGCTCGCCCTTTGTGGCGGTACCCGCGGCGTAGCGGACGGGCGATCGGAGGCGCTTCGTGAGCGGTTGCGGCCCAACTAACGGCGTGTAGGACGTCCGTCAACCCAGGTGTGTGACGCCATATACCAGAAGCCCGATGGCCCCGATAAGCATAAGAGAGCCGTCGATACGGAGACGCCGCCTCACCCTGGCATTCTCCCGAAAGGCCGCCGGAGGCCGAAAGGCAATTGAAGCAAGCACCAAGAAGAGCGCGCCGAAGGTCCAATAAGGCCACGCCTGAGGATGTGCCCGACGGTGCAAGCGCCCAACCCACGCTTCATTCAGCATCGACGGCGAGGAGGCGCCCGCGAAGTGCGGCGGAGTCACGGGGTCAGCGCAACACCTCGGCTAGTTTCTGCGACGGTGTCAGCCATTGCAGGGTTTGTCGAGGCCGTCCGTTCAGCTTCGCAGCGATGGCATCGAGGTCGGCTTGGGTGAAGCTGGCGATGCTGTTGCCTTTCGGAAAGTACTGACGTAGCAGGCCGTTGGTGTTCTCATTCGAGCCGCGTTGCCATGGGCTGCGCGGATCACAGAAGTAGACCGTGACGCCGGTGGCGACGGAAAACCGTTTGTGTTCAGCCAGTTCCAGCCCGCGATCCCAGGTCAAAGACCGGCGCAGCTGCTGCGGCAAGGTTTGGACCTGACGGGCAAGAGCATCGACCACATGCTCGGTGCTCTTGCCTTCCGGCAGCGCGACCAGCATGACGAAACGCGTCTGCCGCTCGACCAACGTGGCGATCTGACTGTGCCCGGAACCCAGCAATAGATCACCTTCCCAATGGCCCGGCACCGCCCGGTCCTCAACCTCTGCCGGGCGTTCGCGGATGCTGACCGCGTCGACGATCTGACCCTGGCCGTGACCACGACCGCTACGGGTCCGGGACCGGCGCATCACCCGCCTGCTCCGCAGGTGGGCTGTCAATTCTCGCTTCAGCGCACCGCGGGTCTGCACGAACAGCGACAGGTAGATCGTCTCGTGCGACACCTGCATCTCCGGCTCGTCAGCAAACTCCCGGCCCAGCCAGCCAGCGATCTGCTGCGGGGACCAGTCCTCGGCCAGCTTCTCCTCCACCACCGTCCGAAGCCGGCTGCGGGCAGCGAGTTTCGCAGGCTTAGGACGACAAGCCCGTCGCCATGCAGCGTCGTCCGCCCGCGTCGGGCGATAGCCGGTCCGGCCGCCGTTACCAGCAACTTCCCGTGACACGGTCGAGGGCGCCCGACCGAGTCCGGCCGCAATGGTGCGTAACGAGAGACCGGCGACCAGCCCGGCGAAGATCTCTTCTCGCTCGGGCAATGTCAGCCGATTCTCTGCGCGGCGGCGGACCGGCGGACGGACCCCGCCGCTACGCGCCAAATAGCCTCGCACAGATCCTGACGCCCGACCGATCCGCCGGCACACCACCCGGACCGGCAACCCCTGCCGGGTCAACCGCCAAATCTCAGCCTTCTCCGCATCCGACATGTGAAACGAATCCATCGGCCACCTCCACGCGGATGATCACCGCGAAAACAGGAGGTGTTGCGCTGACCCGCTGAGAACGCCGCCAATATCGCGCGCTCGGATGACGCCACATTTAGTCGCCCGAGAAGCCCGCCGAGGCCCTCGCTTATGACTCGGGCTAGTCGTCGAAGCAGCCCTTCGGCGGTTGGCCTCGTCCGCACCACGGCGCAGCGCCCCAGATTCCGAGCGACGGCTTGTCAGGCGTGCCGCCAAATATCGAGCCCGTCCCGGCCACGACGAATCCCTCTGCGGCTGCCGCCGCGATAGCTGGGTGCCAGTCGGGGGCTACGTCCTTCGGCAAGCGGCCCACAAGGCCGCCGTCGACGTACACCGCGACCGCGTTCGGGTCGTAGGGATTGTCCGGCTCGGCCACGAGCACCGTCACGAACTTCGCCCGCCCATACTTGCTGAGCAGCGTTTCGATGTAGTCCCGATGGAAGGACTCGCCGTGAAGCTCGAAGTCGATCATCGGGCCTGTGGCTATCCGAGGGAGCCGCTGCGCTGGCACGGGCTGATACGCCGACCCGGAAGTTGCTGACCGAAACAGCCTTAGCCGCATTGCGCGTGCCCCCCTATCGCGTCCCGGAATGAGGATGCCAGGTGCTGCCCGCCGCCGTCTTCCGTTCGCGCACCTCGGGCGGTTCGGATCGCGCTGCAGTCGAGCTTCTTCGTCCCGAGCCTCCCGGAGGCGAGAGAGATTCGGCGTCGAGCAGATCTACGAGGGTCGCGATTGAATACGCCACAGCCTTGGGGATGGATCGTCGCCGAGGATCTGCATTTTTGAAAGGCTGGGTGCCGCGCCCCTCGGGCCAAGCGAGGCAACCAGTTCAGCCTCGGCTGCTTCGTCCGGTCCCAGTCCAGTCGGTGAGCCAGCTTGTTCCTAAAGGCGATTGAGCTTTGGTCGCGCACGAGCCTCTTCTACACGGGAGACGTAGGAACCCCGCCCGCCTTCGAGATCTCCCAATAGGCAGATGGCTGGCTGCTCGCCGCCAGAATTACTGGCACTTCCGGCCGCCAAAAGGCGTCTTTGCGCTTGGGGATGCCGCCGGAGACGTGTAGAAACTCCGACTACGACGCCTTGAACAACCATGCTCGCGGAGCGCAGAAGGACAGAGCGGCGTGATCTGGGCTGGGCCTGTGTCTAAGCGAAGTAGCCGCTGACCCCAACAACAAAAGTCGGACAAGACGCGCCGTACAGGTTGGCAGTAAACGAGACCGTCCCATTTGGTTCCACGTCACTGTCTTGGTCGGCGAACGCCCCGTACTCGGAGAGCAGTTTGCCCGCGCCGAAGCAGTAGACATCGACGCTGTATGGTCCCTGCAATCTCGCCCCAGTCGTGTTCGTCGCCGTCCCGACGATGCTGGCACCGGAGTGGCTAGCCTTGGTTACCTTGAGCGACGCGGTGTTGTACGAGGACTTGTCGGCCGGAACCGTTTGGACGGAGAACTCGTACTTGGCGTTGGCGGGCGGTGCCTTCGTGCCTAAACCGAAATTGATGTAGGCCAGTCCGACGGCACCAGGTGGAAGCTGCGCAGGATCGATACCGACGCTTTTGCCCGTCGCAACAAGCGCTCCGTTGCTCCGGGCCGTAGCAGACCATTCAACGTGAGATATCGCCGCGTCGGTCTTATTGCGAAAGGCGAACGGGAACTGCGAACCGCCGCTCGGGAACTGCGCGAGCGGGCCGACGGCAACGACTGCGACTTTGCCCGGCGTACCGGCCGCAAAGCTCGGCGTTGCTGTCCCGAAAAGAAGGTGCTCGGAGTTGAAGGGCAGCGGTGCCACCGACCCTGCCGTCGGCGTCGATGAACCTGGCGGGGACGATGATCCCGGCGCGGCGGATGGCAGAGTAACCGGCGATCCCGTGCTTGCAGGCGCGCTGCTACACGCGCTGATCGCTGCGGCGATTAGGAAGAGCGCCAGCACGAAGTACAAGGCAGATCCCCACGTACGCGATTGCGCAGCTCTGCGCACAGCCATCCTCCATCTCAGACCCTGCCGGTCGTTCCTCTCACCGAGCGCTCCACGAAAACGCGAGCACCCAACAGATCACACTCATAGTGTGTAGATCATAAGCTCGTCTCCGGCAAGTGTCGCCAGGGAAATGGCGCGCGAAGCAGTTGCAGCGAAGGCGCACGCTCGCCGCATCGCGGTGGGAGCGCACATTCGGGCACGGCGTGAAGCACTTGGCCTCTCCCAGGAGCAAGTGGCTCACGCTGCTGGGCTCCATCGCAACTACGTGGGCGGCATCGAGCGCGGCGAGCGAAATCCCAGCCTCGACAATCTCTGGGCGCTGGCTGACGCCCTCGGTGTTTCGCTACAAGTGCTGATTTCTGGCGGCGTCTAGTTGGCTGTCTCCGGAGACCGACGCCGATCGGCCGACGCGGAGAGCGCGACAGGGAGAGCTACGCCGGGTCCCGACAAAGTTGACAACGCCGCCCCACGACCCGCGCCCCTTCTCTCAGAAAGTCGCATCGCAGGTCAGAGACCATCTGACGCCGCCGACGGGTCAGTGTCAGAGGCCGCTGTGGCTGTTGGCCGCGTGGATCAGGCTCGCGAACTCAATGATTCCGCCGATGATCCCCAAGATCGCGAGAACTGTGAAGAAGACCAGCATCCGCCGAACCGAACGCAGTAGCTCGACCGTCTCGTCAAGGCGGATCACGACGACCGTGCCGGTGTCTAAGTTTGGATCTTGTGCGGGATCAGTCATGGCCGCAATGTATGACCCGTTCACCGAAGCCGCCTGTCGATTCGCCGAGGTCCCCCCGCCTCTCAGAAAATCGGGACCTCTCCCCGGCGAGGCGACTTGCCCGTATAGGGGTCGGGTCATTTTGAACTACGAAACCCGGACGGTTTTGCTTCCCGGCGTTTGCTCCGGTCGGAAAAATCCCTACCCCGTTTGAACTTTTGGCCCTGTGACTCGTTTACACGGCCGAGCCAGCAACCCCGAGGATCGCACTAGCGCGGCACCCGGCCGAAGTCGTCAAGGTCGTTGGGGTCGTCCGGCGTCAGCCAAGTCACCGTCGGAAGCGAGTTCCACGTGCGCCAGACGACCAACACCCGCGAAGCATCGAAGTAGCCGCCGCCGGGCAACCGACCCCCGGTGTGCTCGCCCCGCCGGATTCGCACGGTTCCGAGTTGGCTGCACAACACGTCACGACGTTCCAAGTCGTCGGCAGCCGCGTCCCATCCGGCGCGCACGGTCGACCACTTGACCCGAAAGACTGGCTCGGTCCGCTCGGCGGCGGCGCGTTCGCGAAGTTCGTTCAAGGCGTCGATCTGGTCGAGCAAAGCCACCCGGTCAGCGCCGGGCCGGGTGATCATCGCGCCCAGCTCGCTCAGCGCGTGGTCGATCTCGGCCAAGGACGCGGTGTCGTCGGGCTGTTCGTCGTCCAGTTCGCCCACCGGATAGTCGCCTCGGTCGGCGAGCAGACGTTCCCTGAGGTACTCCGCAACGTGCTCGGCCGCGATGCTCTGATGGCAGCCCTTGCAATACAGGACCGCCCGCCCCGCGCGAGTGCCTCGCAGCATGGTCAGGTCGCAGGCATCGCAGACCGCGAGCCGGGACAGGAACGGGCTCGTGCGTCGCTGGCTAGCTCGTGGCTTGCGTTGGGGCTTGTCGTCATCGTCCAGAATCACGAGCAATTCGCGGCGTTGTGCCGGACTGATGAGAGCTAGCGACTCGTTGACGATCGGCAGGCCGTCGCTGCCACGCAGCACGTCGTCACCGCGAGTCCGGGTCTCGTTGCCGGGGTTGAACGGCGTCATTCCGGCGAGGATCGGGTGACGTAGCGACCGCTCGACGGTCGAGTACGACCGGCCGGTGGCCTTCGTGATGGCGTAGACGGTCTCGCCAGCCAGTGCCCGGCGGACCTCTTCACGGACGACGCCGATGGTCTTGGGGTCTTGCGCCAGCACCAAACCGGGACCGTCTGGGTTGGGGATCGAGCGATAGCCGAACGGGACCGTTCCGCCGACCACCCGGCCCGATTTCAAGAGGTGAGTGCGCGCATCCGCGACGCGGGCCGAGATCGAAGCGGCTTCCAACTCGCCGAACACCGCGAGGACGGTTGCGAAGGCTCGACCCTGCGCCGTAGTCATGTCGATCGGATCTTCAACCGCGACCAGTCCAGCGCCGCGCGCCTGTAGAGCCTCGTCAGCGTGCAGGAAGTCAATCACCCGCCGGGCCAAGCGGTCGATCTTCCACACGATTACGGCGTCGTACCGCTCCCCGGCGTCGAGAAGTGCCCGCCAGCCCGCGCGAGCTTCCGGCCTGTTGTGGGTCGCCGAAACGCCGTCGTCAGTGAACGTCGCGACGACCTCCCAGCCCCGTGACGCCGCATATTTCGTACACGCGTCGATCTGGCGGCTGATCGACACCGACTCGTCGGACGACACCGACAGCCGCGCGTAGATCGCGACGTGGCGAACCGGTCTCGCTTTGGGCACGATCCAATGTTACCTAAACATCCGGCCTGCGTCCCACCCGCGACGACGATGTTGAGCCCGGCGGCGACCGACGCTTCGAGGAACGTGGCGACGCTCTGCGGCAGGGCGCCGAGGGCGACGAGCTCGCCAAGGCGCACGGCGGGAAGGACGAACCGGCGAATGTTGATCGCCCAGTGCCTGCGGGTGACATCGGGAATGACGACATGCAGCCGGGATCCGTCCGGCAAGGAGGCGTCGACGAACGGCTGCGACAGGTCGAGGCGGCGGCCGCTCGTCATGAGCATCCGCTCGACGAGATCGCGGACCTGTTCGTCGCCGAGGATGGTGGTCGTCAGCTCGCTGACGCCCCCGCGGGCCACGAAGACGCGGCCCGGCTCGTTGATCCACAGCTCCTCGACCGTGGGATCGTCGAGGTGGGGCTGCAGCGGCCCGAACTCCGACGCCATACCCACCGGATTGCGTACGTTGCGTGATCTTTCGTCGGTACGTCCCACGGCGCCGGACGGCCGCGGCTCCGCTCCGGCGGCCCAGGCTTGCTCGGTCAGCCCAATACTTGCTGAGGTGCCGTTGAACTGCACATGTGGGCGCGCGGAGGCGTCCGCACCCGGATCCCCGCCGCCGGTCGGGGCATACCCGGGCACGGCAGGGCCAACGGTTGGAACCGCCACGAAGAGTCCCCCGACCTCGAATTGCCGGTGACGCTATGTGACATGTGGAGAGAGCGCAAACGAGATGTGGAGCCTGTGGATAACGTCACGTGGCAAGCCGGGCAAGCCGGTCCAAAACCCGGCTGGGCGCCAGCTCGACGCGTACCTTCGGCGGCAGGTCAAGAGGTGCGCTTCGCGCGGTCTTCGAATCTGCCACGTTCCCGGCTGACCTTCACCGGTGGGCTCCGGGCCGTTCATCGGTCACGGGCTCCATGCGTCCCCGCCCGGAAGGCACCGGCCCGCTCGATCAGCACCTGGACCAGGCTGCTCCTCTTGAGGCTTGCTTGCCGCCACCAGCGGCCGATACCCGCAATGCTTACGCGACTGTCGAATCCGTTTGGGCGAATGCACCTGCGCTCAAACCCCGTAAATGCGGCACACACCGAGGCTGCGAGCATCCAACCGCCGAGAATGTCTACGAACCAGTGCTCACCGGTTGCTATCAACGTGAATCCCATGCTTAGCGCGTATACCGCGAGAACCGCCCGTAGAGGCCCTGAAGCCTGACGCCAGAAGAAGAAGAGCAGCAAGGCGGGGTAAGTGGCATGCAGACTCGGGAACGCCGCCACAAGGTTCTGGCGAGCCGCCTCGTGTCCGATTGAAGCCGCGGCAGCATGCAGATGGACGGGCTCGAAACCGAAGAGTGCTGTGCGGGTTACGTGCCCTAAATGCAACGGGCCGGCCGCAAGCCACGGCGGGGCTTCGGGATGGACCACAAAAACGAACAACGCGACCCACGTTGCCGCCACAAACCGGCGCCTGAACCGCAGAAACATCGGCCGCGATCTGACCCACAGTGAGGCAAGAATGGCGAACGGAACGAAGAAGTGCGAGAGGTAGACGAGACTGACGGGCACGTCCCACCAATGGGTGAAGCCTCCTGCATAAAGGTGCTGCTGCAACCAGACCGTAGGCACGTGCCCCAACAAGACCGCATCGGCTCGAGGAGCGAGAGCGGAGCTCACACCGATCCCGAGATGCGGTGCCGCGCCTCTACCGAGATCGTAAGCAGTCAACAGCAATGCCATTGGGAGCCAATCCCGCAGCAACAGCCAGTAGCGCCGCGCCGAGTCTCCCACCGTCGCCGCTACGGCAAACAAGCAACACCAGAGCATGACTGACCCGCGGTCGCGAGCTACTCCGTGCACGAGACAGACGATCACAAATATGAGTGCCGTCAGGATGAATGCAAGCCACCGTGGTCGACGCTTCGCTTTTATCGCATCCCCGGATTTCGGGGTGGCCGCAGGGGCGGCCGCGCCTGAGTTCCAACGTCGGGATCGCCGATTGAGAGCATCGTCCACGATGGACAAGATTAGGACCCTTCATCGGAATAGTGGCCACGGCATAGAACTCAAACGAAGAGATTCCGGCTTCTACGAATTCCACCAGCCAACGTGTGGGACCAACGGACAGAATGACACGCGGCCTCTTCCGCGAACGGAATCGACGTTTCCAACGCATACCTCAACGGGGCGGTGATCGGCAGGAGCTTGTCGATACCTCCCACGACGTTCGTCACCCACATAGGAGCAATCGGTCCTTCCGCCCGTGAGCCATCCCTTGCCTTGCACGAGGCGCAGGACGATCTCGAGACGTTGCCGTCCCACCTGGCGCAGCCCGATCTCGCCGCTAGCTAGCTAGTGATCCGCCGCATGATCCGCTTTTATGGTGTCGAGCCAGGCGGAGGGCCGGCGCCCTCATCGAGGAGGCAGGCCGATGACTATCGCTTCCCAGCAGCTATGGGACCCCGTCGTGCACATGCAAAGCGCGGATCTGTACGAGATCTATCAGCGCATGCGCGACGACTTCCCCGTGTACCGGAACACCGAGCGCGACATCTGGGCGCTCACCCGCTACAGCGACGTCGTCGAGGGGCTGCACGACACCGAGCGCTTCGTGTCGGGGATGGGCATCAACGTCACCTCACCGCCGAGTGAGGGCTCGCCGATGACCAGCATCATCTCGATGGACAACCCTCGCCACAGTCAGCTTCGCAAGCTCGTGGTCAAGGCCTTCACGGCGCGGCAGATCGGCGAGTTCGAACCGAGGGTGCACAGCTCCGCGCGCCGGCTCGTCGATGCGTTCGCCGGCGGCGGGCAAGTGGAATTCGTCTCCGCCCTCGGTGAACCACTGCCCATCATCGTCATCAGCGAGCTGCTGGGCATTGACGACGCCGACCGCGACTCTTTCAAGAGCTGGTCGGACTCCATGGTCCGGCAGGACGCGGATGACCCGGACACGGTGCTACGTGCCAAGGACGCGGTAGCTTCGATCAACGCCTACTTCTCGGATGTCATGCGACGCCGACGGCGCCACCCGACCGGCGACCTCATCTCCCTGCTACTCGATGCAGAGGTCGATGGTGAACGCCTGCGAGACGACGAGATCCTCGGGTTCTGCTTCCTGCTCATCGTCGCCGGTCACGAGACGACGACGAACTTCCTCGGCAATTGCGTCATCGCGCTCGCTGAACACCCTGACCAGCGCGCAGAACTCCAGCGCGACCAGGCGCTCATTCCCAACGCCATCCACGAACTGCTCCGGTGGTGCGGGTCGGTGCATTCCCAGGGGCGCACGACCACGACCGACGTCACCTTGCACGGGGTCACGATTCCTGCGCTATCCCGGGTCGCCCTCGTCATGGGAGCGGCCAACCGTGACGAGCGCCAGTTCGGCCCCGACGCCGAGAGGCTTGACATCCACCGCCTGCCCGGGCATCTCGCCTTCGGACACGGAGCCCACTTCTGCCTTGGCTCACATCTGGCGCGCCTCGAAGCCCAGATCGTGCTGGAGGAACTGCTCACCCGGCTGCCGGAGTGGCAGGTCACCGACGAGGCCATCACGTATGCGCCGTCGAGCATGGTGCGGGGCCCGATGCAGCTGAACGTGGAATTCGCCGCCCTGTAAAGGGCATCGCTTCTCCACGGCGTTCTTGAGTCGGGCGCCTTCGCCTTGTCGTGGCTCATCGCCGTAGGACGCAGGTCCGGGAACGACTCATGCCGCTGTCAGAGCGGCTTCCTCGGCGAGCTGGCATGCGCGGGCCGCATCGAGCGGCCGGGAAAGGAAGAAGCCCTGAGCGCTGTCACAGCCGAGGGCCGTCAAGGTGTCGCTCTGCTGGCAATCCTCGATGCCTTCGGCAACCGTAGACAGCTTGAGGTCGTGGGCCAGTCTGATGATGGTCTTGACGAACGCGGTGACCTCGCTCGTCGGGTCGCTGAGGGGCACCACGAACGACCTGTCGATCTTGAGCTCGTCGACAGGGAACTGGCGTAAGTGGCTCAATGACGAATACCCCGTGCCGAAGTCATCGATCGCGAGCGATATCCCCATGTCCTTCAGGGTCTGCAAGACCGCCGCCGTCTTGGCAGGATTGACCATCAGAATGCTCTCGGTAACCTCGAGCACCAGCTGCGCCGACGAGATTCCGCTGAAGGCCAAGGCGGTCCGGACATCGTCGACCAGCCCGGAATACTCAAGCTGACGGCCAGAGATGTTGACCGCGACAGTCAATGGCATTTCCTCCCGCACGGGCCACGTCGCCGCCGCGGTGCACGCCTCTTCCAATATCCAGCGGCCCAGCGGGACGATCAGCCCGGTCTCCTCAGCGAGCGGGATGAACTCCGACGGAGGCACCAAGCCCCTGGACGGGTGCCGCCAACGGGCCAGCGCCTCGAAGCCCTGCAGCCGGCCGTCGTGCAGCGAGAACTGCGGCTGATACTCGAGGAAGAACTCAGAACGGTCCAGCGCGGCGTGCAGGGAGTTGGTCAGCTCCAGGCGCTTGACGGCACGCGAGCGCATCTCCGTCTGGAACACCCGGAAGCAGTTCCTCCCCGTCGACTTGGCGGCATACATCGCCGAATCCGCCTCGCTGAGAAGCAGCTCGTGCGACTGGCCGCCATCCGCGTAGGTAATGCCTGCACTGACGGAAATACTGATCGCCTTGCCGCCGAGCTCGATGGGTTCGGCCAACACCGACACGACCCGCTCGGCAAGCACCGTCGCCAGCGCAGGGTCCTCGATGTCGTCCATGAGAATGGCGAATTCGTCGCCACCGAGCCGGGCCACGGTGTCGCCGGCCCGAACCACCGAGAGCAAGCGCTTGCTCGCGGCGATGAGCAATTCGTCGCCGCGTTGATGGCCCAGACTGTCATTGATGGTTTTGAAACCGTCCAGATCGCAGAAGATCAATGCCACGGTCCCTGACGAGCGCCGGGAGGACGCCAGCGCGTGCTCCACCCGATCCCGTAGCAGCTCACGGTTCGCGAGACCGGTCAGGCTGTCATGGAAGGCCTGGTGCCGAAGGTCGGCCTCGAGCGCCCGCTGCGTCGCCAAGGCCACCTGCAAGGAATCCGCGTGCTCCTGCACCTGACGGGTCTGGCTGGCGAGGCGGGTGAAGAGCCAGGAGACCCGGAGAACGACAAGCGCGAACAGCAGGATCGACGTGCTCGCCAGGACGCGTACGTCGACGGCCTGATGCAGCAGACCAGCCAGCAGCAGGATGACCGGTGACACGAAACCCGCCGCGGCGACTACCGGCATCCAGCGTCGACGGTGGAGCCGCTCGGGCTCCGGCGGCTGCACTGTCGCCATCGAGGGATGCAGCGCAGCGGCGCCCAGCAGCACGTAACAGATCAGCCAACCGGCATCGACAGGCGCACCGACTTCGTACGTGCCGTGCAGGATTTGAATGTCGTAGACGAAGTCGGCCACCACCATGGCCAGCATGCCGGCGGCGATCAGCTTCTCTGACGTGCGCCGCGCCCGGCCGAAAACGAGGGAGTTGATGAGGATGAAGAGCACGCCGAGATCCATGACCGGGTAGGCCATCGTGACGATCCGACCGAAGGCGCTCAAGCTGCGATCGTGGGCGTAGCTACCCATGAGCAGATGCCACGTCAGCGCCAGACCACCGACGGAGACGATGGCGGCGTCCGCCCGGTTTTCCCGCGACCCCGAGCGCCCAGCCGCGTGGACAATGCCCAGCACGCTGGCGACCAGGAACGGGTAGCCGCTCAGATAGAGGGCATCACCCCACGAGGGAAACGGCGCCTCGCGCCCCAGAAAGTCATAGATCAGCGCAACGGCATCGCCGAAGACGAAGAACAGATTCGCCGCCGCCAGCAGTAGCCATGGCCGCGGTCTTGTCGGACGGTTCAGGCGAACACCCACTACGATCGCGATGGTCGAACCCAGCCCGATGATCTGGTACGCGACGTCTTTGGGCAGGACGCCGGGCAGCGCGAAGTAGCCACCGACCGCCGCAATGCCAGCGGCCATCGCCGGCTTCCACGACGGTTGACCGAGCGTCATGCGAGCCCCTCTGAGCATCGTCGTAATTCATGTATCGCCCTGCGCCGTGATGACCTTGAAGAAATCGATGCGGCGTGTGCTCCTTCGTCGGCTCCGCCGTTTCCGACGTCACGATCGCCGGACTCAAGGACTGTGGCCGCGGGACCAAGGACCTATCGAGAACCCCCGGCCCCCTCACGGCGGTCAAGCGGCCTCGCGGAACTGTCGATACTGGAGGTCGGCGTACGTCAGCGAGTCGCCGAGATGTGCCTCGCCCGCGTCGGCGAGGGAGGAGCCGAGCGGTGAACAGGGGACCGGCGTTAGTACGAGCCCAGTCGCTCGCCGCTGACGCTCGGACCGCTGTCGCAGAGTTTCGGGCGGCGGTCGATCAACCTGACATTGCGCTGGTCACCTTCTTCTGCTCCAGGGACTACGACCTGGAGCTTCTCGCGGCAGAGATGGGGCGGCTATTCGCGGGCGTCCAGGTGGTCGGTTGCACCACTGCTGGAGAGATCGGCCCCGAAGGCTGTTCGGAGCACAGCGTGTCAGGAATCAGCCTTGGAGCCCGCGATTTCGCAGCAGCAAGCGGTGGCATCGACCACCTTCAAGCGTTCGGCGGTGCAGCAGCGGCGCTGCTCACGCAGGGGCTGATGCAGCGCCTGGAGCAGGTCTGCCCGAGCACCACAACGAGCAACACCTTCGGGCTCATGCTGATAGACGGTCTGTCCGGGCGCGAGGAGCCCGTGTGCCGCTGGCTGCAACACGGATTGGGCCGCGTCCCGCTGGTGGGGGGATCAGCCGGAGACGGGCTGGGCCTCGCCAGCACCAATGTCTACTACGACGGCACGTTCCACACCGACGCGGCGGTGCTCGTTCTGGTGAGCACGCCGTTGCCGTTCCACACGATGAAGATTCAGCATTTCGTCCCCACGGATGACCGCGTGGTTGTCACTGGAGCGGATGCTGAACGCCGCATCGTCAGAGAGATTGACGGCGAGCCCGCTGTGGACGCCTACGCGCGGCTTGTCGGTATCGAAGCGGACGGCCTCGGACCCCAGAGCTTCGCGGCACATCCCGTCGTCGTCATGCTCGGCCGCAGCAGCTACGTGCGTTCGATCCAGAAAGCCAACGCCGACGGAAGCCTCACCTTTTTCTGCGCCATCGAAGAGGGGGTCGTACTTCGCTCCGCCGTCGGCGTGGATCTGGTGGAGAGCCTCGAGGGCAGCTTCGCCGAGATCCGCGAAAGCGTGGGCGACCCCGCGGTGGTCATCGCGTTCGACTGCTTCCTCCGAAGGCTCGAGACCATGCAGGAAGGAATCTACGACCGGGTGTCCGCGTTCTATCAGCTCAACAACGTGGTCGGCTTCAACGGCTATGGCGAGCAGTACCACGGTGTGCACGTCAACCAGACACTGACCGGCATCGCCATCGGCAGCGCCGCTCATGCCTGAGCGACCTCCGGGCGACCGCGCACCCACCGGCGACTGCGCCCGGGAGCTCGCGCGGCTACGCAAAATACTGCGTGTGCTGATGGATCGCGCCGAAGGCAGCGCCGGCTCGCTTGATTCCGAATTCAACCTTTTCCAATCCACCGTCATGCTGGAGGACCAGGTGCGCCGGCGCACCGCCGAGCTGGAAACCGCGCTACGCGAGAACGAGAAGATCAACCGCGAATTGCGCGCGTCCGAAGCGAAATTTCGCGGGCTGGTCAGCCAGTCCATGGTCGGCATAGTGATCGTCGAAAACAGCAGATTCAGCTATTCGAACGCCAAATTCGATGAGATGTTCGGCTATACCGCCACCGAGATGCGCGAGCTCGGACCGCTCGACATCGCTTCGGTGGACGACCACCCGTTCATCGCCGAAAACCTTCGTGCCCGGCTCAGCGGTGAAGTCGACCGGGTCGTTTACACCTTCCATGGGCGTCGCAAGGACCGTGAGCCCATAGACGTCGAGGTCCATGGCTGCGCGATCGACGTCGGCGGCGAACGCCTGCTGATCAGCCTTGTCATGGACATCACCGAGCGCGCCCGCGCGGAGCGTGAGCTGAAGACTTTGCAGGAGCGACTACGAGAGCAGTCCACCCGTGACGCGCTAACCGGTTTGCACAACCGCCGCCACCTCGAGGAGGCCCTCGACCTGAGGCTGAAGGAGGCCGCCCGCACCGGGCAGCCCGTCAGCATCGTCATGGCCGATCTCGACCACTTCAAGTCCGTCAACGACCGTCTCGGACACCCCAGTGGCGACGAGGTACTTCGCCAATTCGCTGCATTGCTCAAGAAACGAGCCCGGGCCGACGACGTGTGTTGCCGGTATGGCGGGGAGGAATTCCTCGTCGTGCTGCCCGGGCTGAACGCCTGTCTGGCCGCCGACCGCGCCGAGCAGCTCCGCTCCGAAACAGCGGCGGAACTCGTCGCGTGCGAAGGAGTGGACATGCCGCTGTCCGCGTCGTTCGGGATCGCCACCTTCCCGCAGCACGGGGCCACTGCCGACCTGTTGATCGCCGCCGCTGACGAGGCGCTGTACGCCGCCAAGAAGGCCGGACGAAACCGGGTGAGAGTCGCCGGGTCGCGCGTCCGGGCTGTCCAAACCTGAAACATCAGCCAACTGCCGATGCCGCCGTCCATGCTCGCGACCTCCCCGGCGCGGTACGCGCCAGCGACCGCAGCACGGCTGGGGCAGCCTGAGCATGACCGAGCGCACCGTTGCCGACCTGGTCGCCGAAGGGCTCTCCCATCCACAGATCGCCGAGCGGCTCGACGTTTCACACCGCACCGCCCAGACCCACGATCTCGCACATCTTCACGAAGTAGGCCTCGCTCCGCGCGCCCAACTCGCGGCAACGGTCGCCATGGCTCGCGATGCGTAATGCAGGCAAACCTCGAGCCTGAAAAGTCCTTAGGCCGTATGGGTTGGGACGCATAGCGCGCTCCAGACGGCCCTGCACTCGGCCAAACGGGCGTCCCGGACGTTGGTCCATTCGGATCGCTTCCGGGCGGACCCGATGTCACGAGCATGACTCCCGAACTCCACCCAGACTCCTTTGCTGGCGTGGCGAAGAAGAGCAGCCGTAAGGCGATCATCGGCATCGCAGCCGCCGCGTCCGTGATCACCGCCACCGGCACGCCACTCGCCATCGCCGGCGGCGCCCACGCAGCCGCCGCGACGCAGTCCACCGCTGCCGGAAGCCTGACCTTCAAGCCCACGGCCGACGCCTTCGTCGGCGCTGCCGCCCCGAACCGCAACAACGGCGCCTCCACGCAGCTGACTGCCGGCACGATGGCGGGCAATGCCTCCGTGGCATACCTGAAGTTCACGGTCTCCGGGATTCCCAGCGGCCGGTCGCTGAGCGCACGCCTGCTGCTGCACCGCACGACCCATCACCTGCCGAGCCCGCTGCGGGTTTCCTCCGCCGGCTCGAGCTGGGCCGAGACGACCATCACCAAGAAGAACGCACCAGCCGTTGGTGCCACTGTCGCTGACGTGAAACCTGACCCGTCGGCCGCCACGACGACCGTGAACGTTTCTCCAGCAGTCAAGGGAAATGCGACCATCACGTTCGCCGTCACCGATCGCGCCGCCGGCACGTTCGCGGCCTTCTACTCGCGTGAGGACAGAGTCAACACGCCCACTCTCGTCGTCAGCTACGGGGCCGCTCCGGCAGCGACTCCAACACCCACGCCGACCACGAAGCCCACACCCACGCCGACGCCCACACCGACACCAACACCCACGCCGACGCCGACGCCGACGCCCACACCCACACCCACACCGACACCAACCCCAACCCCCACGCCGACGCCGACTCCCACTCCGACTCCCACCCAAACAACCGACCAGTGCACGGTTTCCGCGCTCCTGGTGCCGTCCTGCGGCGCGTGGTGGGGCGCCGGTGCCACCCCGCTGGGCAGCGAGTCCTACAGCCAGGCGCTGACCGACTTCGAGGCCACGCAGGGACGCGCGTCTGACATCCTGCACTTCTACCACGTGGGTTCCGGGCTCTTCCCGAGCGCAGGAGACATCGCCTTCTCCCAGGCCGAAGGCAAAGACCAGCTGCTGATGGAGAACTGGAAGCCTGAGCTCGGCCACACCTGGGCAGAAGTTGCCGCCGGTGTCCCCGCCGTCGATCAGGAAATCGACAACGAGGCCAACTACCTCAAGACCGTCTACACCAAGCCCTTCTTCCTCTCGGTGCACCACGAGCCGGAGAACGAGATCATCGCAACGCCCGGATCCGGTTACACCGCAGCGGATTACGCCGCCATGTACCGCCACGTCGTCCTGCGGCTCAAGGCCGATGGCGTCACCAACGCCGTCTACGTCATGAACTACATGGGCTACCTCAAGTGGGGACTGCAGTCCTGGTTCAACGACCTGTACCCGGGAGATGACGTCGTCGACTGGATCGCCTACGACCCGTACTCGACGGCTTCCGGCACCTTCGCCACGATGGTGAACACGCCGAGCGGCACCTGGCCCGGCTTCTACACCTGGGCGACGACCGTGCACCCCAGCAAGCCTCTGATGCTCGCCGAGTGGGGCGTCACCGAGACCAGCGACACCAACGCCAAGGCCAACTTCTTCAACACGATGCCGAGCTACCAGAAGCAGTTCCCGGCCATCAAGGCGCTCATCTACTGGAACTCGGCGGGCTACCCGACGCGGATCGACTCCACGCCTCAGAGCCTCGCCACCTACAAGCAGCTGGCCCAAAACCCCTTCTACAACCAGCTACTCCCGTAGCCACGAGCGGCGTTGGAGCCCTGGCCCTGTGGGCCGGGGCTCCCTCGCGTTCGCACGCCGTTTCTTGACAATTGCATGACGTTTTGGCGCATGAGTTGACTGGCATCGCCCTGCGCTCGGGACAGTGGTGTGGATCAATTTCACACTCCGGCTCGGAGGACAGCTCGAGATGTCGCGTTCCAAACTCAGCCTGGTGTCATCGCCCGCGAACACTCGGCGAACCTTGGCAGGCACCCACGGCTCGGACGTCGCCTTCATCACGTCACGTGCGGTACTCGAAGCCGCCATCGTGGCGGCACTCGCCAATTGGGGAGTCGCCGTCGGCGGCGGGGCCGCCGCCCAGATCGCACTCGGGATCGCAGCTCCCCTCGCCGGTTTCGGCTTCTGGGGAGCAGTCGACTTTCATCAGGCCGGCCGTTGGGCCGAGCCGCTTCGCCTGCTGCAAGAGCTCGTCATCTCCGCCGCTGCGGCAGCCGCCTGGTACGGGGCGGGTCAGCACGTACTCGCCTGGTCGCTGGCGGGGCTGTCTGCTACCTATCACGGGATGGTGTACGCGACAGGCCGCCGCTTGCTGAAACCGCGACCAACCATCACGCGGGTCACGCTCCCCGAGTCGGCTACCCACCAGCGACGGGCGCAGGCTCAGCCGAGGTGAAGCACCCTCATCGTCCGGGCCGCCATGTGCCGCTCGCCAAGGGGATTCGGATGCACGATCACCGGGTTGCTGCCGAACAGCACCGGCTCGATCCAGCGGACATTGGCCGGCTTGCACGCGTCGTGACCGTTGGACACCTGGCTCATGTCGACATACGTGGCACCGGTGGCAGCGGCCGCCCGGCGAACCGCGTCGTTCAGGGTGGCTTGTTCGTTACGCAGGTACGGGACGTCACCGCTCGCCACGGGCATCTGCGGGAAGCAGCCGCCGGTCGCCGGGAGGATCCACGGGTAGCCGAGGATCGCCACGCGAGCATGTGGTGACTTCGCCCGCACCGCCTTCAGAGCCGTGACAAGTGCGGGATAGGTCGAATTGCGGATGGTGTCGTCGAAATACGAGCCGTACGTGTCCTTACAGGGACTCCCCTGCCCCAGCGTCGACAATCCGGCTGCCCCGCACGCAACGATCGAGTCGATGAAGACGCCGCTGTCGTTCCCGCCGATCGTCATCGTGACCAGCTGGGTGTTGGACTGCAATGCGGAAAGCTGGGGGGCCACGCCAGGGTACTGGCTGTTCGCATAGTCGCTCGTTTCCGCGCCGCCGCAGGTGACGTCGGTGAGCGCTTCGCCGAGCTTGCCCGCGATCACATGCGGATAGTTGACCGTCGACCGGGCACACTCGGGCGCCGCGGCCGGGTCCGGCGGGAAGTTGCCGGATGCTGCGCTGTACGAGTCGCCCATTGCCACGTATCGAAGAGGGGTCGCCGCGCCTGACGGTGACGCCACAGCAAGAGCCCCGGCAGACGCGATGACGGCAAGTAGTGCAGCAGTTCGGCGCAACGTGAAATCTCCGCAGCTCAGTCGGCTCGTCGGCTGGGCGCCGAAGCCGGTTGCGCGTTGTAACGAACGGACCGCCCACAGGTTGCGGTACCGGCGTGCTTTAGTCAGGCCATGAGCGGCGAGACCCCGCGACCGCAATGGGGCTGGCTCACCCGCCAGCAGTGGTCGCGCCGGCTGGTTCGGGCACTCAGCGTGGTAAGCGTCGGCCTGCTGATTCTCGGGATCGCGGGTTGGTGGCTGACCACCCGGATCTTGAGCGACACCGGCTTCGCCGACGTCATGGCGAAGTCGCTACGGCAGCCGCCCGTCCGCCAGTACATCGCCGAGCAAGTCACCCTGAAGCTGGCGCCGACGAGCAAGGTCATCACAGCAGCCCGGCCGGTCGCCACGACCGTCGTCTCCGAAGCCCTGCAGACCGATGCGGTCGGCAACACGGTGCGCAAGGTCGTCGCCGGCGTGCATCGGCGGTTCTTCGCTCTCGGCAACAACGGCACCCGGGTCGGCATCTCGGCCGACAATGCTGCCGCCACGCTGCGCGCAACTCTCGAGGCCATCGATCCGAATCTGGCCAGGCGCGTGCCCAATGGCGTGCTGAACGTCGCCACGAACATCACCCAGAGCAAGTCCATCGACGCGGCCGCGCAGGCGTCGCGGCTGATCCGCTGGCTGTACATCCCGGTCGGGCTGCTCGGCGCGTTCCTGATGTTCCTGGTGTTCGTGAAGGCCCGCGATCCCGTTCATTCGGTGCGGTTCGGCGGCTTCTCACTGGCGATCGGCGGCGCGTTGCTCATCGGGCTGGGCGAAGCCACACCCGTCTTCGCCCGGTTCGCCGGTGACCAGGACTCCGGCCGCGGCAAGGCCGTCGCCGCCTTCGTGCACGTGCTGCTCGGCCGCCTCGTGGGCGCCGGCTGGGCGCTGCTGCTGCTGGGAGCGCTTCTCGCCCTGGCGCCCGGCCGCGACGGATCAGGGCTGGGCGTGCGCGCACACCGCGCTCGGGCCGCGGTCGTGCGGTGGTGGCAGCTGCGGCAGGCACGGCTCATCGGCGGCGCCGCCGTGATCCTGATCGGTGTCGGGTTGCTGACCGTGCCGCTGCCACTCCTGGAACTCCTCGGCTTCGCCTTCGCGCTGGTTGTCGTCTTCTGCGGGCTGTTGCTCTTGCTGCGCGGTACCGGGATCATCGAAACGTCGGTGGATACAGCTCGGCTACGCAAGCGCCAGGTCTCGGGAGTGGCCATCGGCGTGATCGCGGCCTTGGTGATGACGACCACGGCCACCGCAGCCGTCGTCGACGTCGTGAAGCCGAACGGCAAAGCGGATCCGCGCCAGAACGGCTGCAACGGCTTCATCGAACTGTGCTTCCAGCCGCTCAACCAGATCGTCTGGGCCGGCAGCCACAACGCGATGTCGTCGGTGGCGTACAACTTCTTCACCGCCGAGCACATCGGAAACGTCACCGAGCAGCTGGACGACGGTGCGCGCGCGCTGCTGATCGATGCCTACAACGGTTATGCGGATCACGGGCTGGTGCGTACCAACTTCACCGGGGCCATCAACAAGCAGCAAATCGTCGACGAGCTCGGCGGGGACGCACTACGCCAGCTGCAGCGCGTCGGCGCGCTCACCGGCGCGGCTGACACGTCCGGCAAGAAGAAGGACGTCTACCTCTGCCACCTGTACTGCGAGGTCGGTGCGGTCAAGGCGACGAAGGTGTTTTCGGAGATCAACACCTGGCTCAACACCCACCTGACCGACGTGGTGATCCTCACCGTCGAGGACTACGTCACCCCGCAGGATCTGGAAAACACCCTGAAGCAAGGGCATTTGTGGGATCGGCTCTACCAGCTTGACCTCTCCAAGCCGATGCCGACTCTGCTCGATCATCGTCAATCCACCGCCCGGCCAGGACCAGGCGCAGCGCCGCGTCATCATCACGTCCGAGAATCACGGCGGCCAGGAGCCCTGGCTCATCGATGCCTACAAGCTCATGCAGGAGACTGCCTTTACCTTCGACAGCACCGCCCAGTTCAATTGCGATCCCAACCGCGGCGCCGCCTCGAACCCGCTGCTGCTGGTCAATCATTGGCTGCGCGCTCCCGGGCCGCCCGACCCCGTCGAGGCCGCAGCGACAAACGCCGAGCCGGTGCTCACCCGTCGCCTCGAGCAATGCATCTCGGTACGGCGCAAGCTGCCGAACATCCTTGCGGTTGACTTCTTCGGGCTCGGTGACACGACGGGCGTCGTCGACACCTGGAACTCCGCCGTTGCCACGCTCACCGGCGTATCGAGTACGGAAGACAGCGCGGTCGAGAAGCTGCGGCTGGATCCGAACACGACCGATGCTGCTCTGGAGCAACTCGACAACCTTCCCGAGCTTCCGGAGATCAGCGCGGCTGCGGCCAGGAAGTTGCTCGGACCGGTGGCGAAGACGCTGGAACGCCCGTCTACCACCCTGGAGATCACCGAGATCCAGACCGGTCACGTCAAAGCCGGCTCGGCATCCCGGCTGCACGTCCAGATCCTGCCGAGCCCGCAGCCGAGCTGACCCGGCTCGCTCGGCTCAGCTTTGCGCGTTGAACCTGACCGCGCGGGTCGCAAAGCAGCGATCACGAAAGTCTTCAGCTCGGCGTTGACCGGGCTGATTGGCGTGCGTGCCAGTTGCTCGCGTGACATTCACCAAGCATTCACGCGTATGCCCACCTCCGGACCCGTCCCTTGAAGAGGCTCGAACGCAGCACCGCCGTCACGGCGCGGTGCCAGTCGTTCGACGTCCAGAGAGAGGGCACCAGTGCAGATCCGAAAGCGAGGGCGGATCACTGCCGCCGGCGTCGCCGCCATAGCAGCGGTCGGCCTCGTGAGCGCAAACACCGTCGCCGCCACGGCCGGGACGAAACACGTCCCGAACCGTTCCAACCAAACGGCAAGCCCCATCAAACATCTCGTCGTGATCTTCAACGAGAACGTCTCCTACGATCACTACTTCGCCACGTATCCGAAGGCGAAGAACACCGACGGCACCACCTTCGTCGCCACCAGCAGCACCCCGAAGAACAACAACCTCGTCTCCTCGGGACTGCTCATCAGCAACCCCAACACCTATGCACCGCAGCGCCTTTCGCCGAGCCAGGCGCTGACGTGCGACCAGGACCACGGCTACACGGCCGAGCAGAAAGCGTTCGACAACGGGAAGATGGACGCCTTCGTGCAGAACACCAGCGTCGGCACCTGTGGCGCTCCCAACTTCGGGACGCCCGGACTGACCATGGACTACTACGACGGCAACACGGTGACCGGGCTGTGGAACTACGCGCAGCAGTTCGCCATGTCGGACAACTCGTTCGGCACCGTCTTCGGTCCCTCGACGCCCGGCGCGATCAACCTGGTCTCCGGGCAGACACATGGGATCCGCGCGGTGAAGCCGACCACGCTGCAGCCGACGACCGACCCGTACGTCGTCGCCTCGCCGGACAGCAACGGGGTCGGCACGGTCATCAACGACCCCGACCCGGCCTACGACGACTGCTCCGACAACAACCACACGTCCAGCCACAACCTCGGCGCGATGTCCGGCCAGAACATCGGTGACCTGCTCAACAACCGCGGCGTCACGTGGGGCTGGTTCCAGGGCGGTTTCGCACCCACCGGCTCGAGCGCCGGCTACGCGGTGTGCGGCGCGACCCACACCAACATCGGTGGCGCCTCCATCGTCGATTACAGCCCGCACCACAACCCGTTCGAGTACTACGCCTCGACGTCGAACCCGCACCACCTGCCTCCGTCGTCGATCCAGCAGGTCGGCCAGACCGACCAGGCCAACCACCAGTACGACATGAACGTCTTCAACCAGGCGTTGAAGAAGGGCGTCCTGCCGGCGGTGAGCTTCCTGAAGGCTCCGTCGTACCAGGACGGGCACGCGGGCTACTCGGACCCGACCGATGAGCAGGCCTTCCTCGTCAAGGAAGTCAATGCCCTCCAGAGCTCGAAGTTCTGGAAGGACACCGCGATCGTCGTCGCCTACGACGACTCCGACGGCTGGTACGACCACGTCGCCTCACCCATCAAGAACGCGTCGCACACGACCGACGACGCGGCCATCTGCACGAGCTCCAGCGCGAAGGTCGCCGGCGGTTACGCCGACCGCTGCGGCCCCGGACCTCGCCTGCCCCTGCTGGTCATCTCCCCATGGTCGAAGACGAACTTCGTCGACCACCATGCGACCGAGCAGGCCTCGATCACCAAGTTCATCGAGGACAACTGGTTCACGCCGCGGATCGGCGACGCGTCGTTCGACCAGCGCGCCGGCAGCCTCTCCAACCTGTTCGACTTCACGGCCTCGAACAACAAGCGGGTCATCTTGAAACCGAACGGTTCCGTCAAGTCGGTCACCCCGATCAAGGGCGGCAAGAAGAGGGTCTAACGCTCACCCTGAAGGGCCCCGGGCTGCCTGCCCGGGGCCCTTTGGTGTTCCTGGCTCATGTCTGCGGCGAGCACGCGATTGCGGCCGGCGCGCTTGGCGGCGTAAAGGGCCTGGTCCGCATCACGCAGGAGCGTGTCGGGGACGACGGCCGCGCCGCGGGCAGCGGCGACGCCTGCCGACACGGTGATGCCAAACTTCCCGTCGCGGCCGCCGGCCACGGCACGACGCAGCCGGTCGGCCACCTGTAGAGCGTCGTCGAGTTCGAGTCCGGGAAGCACGACGACGAACTCGTCGCCGCCGATCCGGTACACCGAGTCGAAGGCGCGCAGCTCGCGTTGCATCGCCCACGCGGCGGTACGCAGCACCACGTCGCCATCGCCGTGGCCGTGGGTGTCGTTGACGTCCTTGAAGTTGTCGAGATCGCACATGATGACGCTGGTCCACGCATTCATCACGATCGCCTGAACCGCCGCCTGCTCGAAACCGTTGACCATGGCGAGCCGATTTCCCAGGCCTGTCAAGGGATCAGTGACGGCGTCGCCTCGCGACTTCAGCTCCGCCGACAGCAGCGCACCCGTTGCGGCGACCACGCTGATCAGCAGCGCCGCCCAGCACGCGACGGCCACTCCCCACGGCGCCTGCACCGCCAGCGGAAGCCGGTTCGCGACGGCGCCCACGGTGAGCGTGCAGACGATCGACACCGCGACTCCGACGGAGACGACGCGCCACGGGAACCGTGAGGCCAGCATCACGATGGGAATGACGCATCCATCCGAGCATCGGGCTGTGCACGCCACCGGTGCCCCCGGCGGCGGTTGCCAGGGTCAACTCGAGCGTCGCCAGTGCTCCGACGCTGACCCACTCCGGATGACGGGTGACCCGAAACGCACGCTCCAGCCAGAGCAGCACGCCCACCGCCACCGCGACAAGGCCGAGCAGCCACCAGCCCAGAAAAGCGCTGGCGACGATCGATGCGATACCGACGGCCACGCCCTGGATCCGGCGCGCTACCGCGACGCGCGCGTGCATGTCCACCAAACGCTCGCGGTCCAATGCCGAAGGGCAGAGCCAGTTGCCCTTCGGATCGTCCGCCATGCCATTAAGGATCGGGCGCCGAACCTATTGCTCGTAGGGCCACGCAGACCAAAGCGCTGCGATCTGCGTCTCAGGCTTGCGCCGTCCGGAGGACGGCTCATCCCCGTGCGGCTGTAGACCCTGCTTGTCGAGCCATCGCCAGGCAGGCGTCGGCGACATCACGCCAGCCGCCGTCGATGGTGAGCGAGTGCCCGCGGTCGTCGAACTCGACGAGCTCGGTAACGGCGGAGGAATGCCGGTACTGCTTGAGCGTCGACTTGGTGATGGCCTCCGGGACGGTGTGGTCCTTGCCGCCCATGATGAGCAGCAGCGGTCCGCGCGCCTCGTTGCCGGTCTCGCACTTTCAGCGGCGAATGCAGGGAGAAGTTCGCTGCCGCCGCTTCAAAGAGCGGCCGGCCCGGAGCCGCGATCGTCCATTTCTCGTAGAGCGCGTTCGACTCGTCCTCGCTGAGGGCATTGCCGAAGCTATAGCGGAACTGCTCCGCGGTCAGGCGTGACGGCCTGTGCTTGTTGGCCGGATTCTTGAACACCGGAAGGGTCGAGTGCAGCGCCGACAGCGGCAGCGGCAGCACGCCCTTGATCTGCGCGGCGTCTATGCCGATGGCGGCGGCTCCGTAGTCCTCACCGAGCAGCTTCTGGGCGATCATCCCGCCGAAGGAATGACCGATCAGGATCGGCTTGCGGTCCATGTGATCGAGGACGGATCGCGGTAATGGGCGGTGACCTCCTCGACGCCGAAATCGGCCACCGCGTCAGGGTTGGCACGCGTCGCCTCGACGGTGTCGCCGTCGCCCGGCCAGCCCGGCGCCGAGGCGTCGTAGCCCTTCGCAGTGAAGTAGTCGATCCAGGGGCTCCAGGACGAAGCGTGCAGCCATAGGCCATGGATGAATACGACGGGGGTGCCGGGTGTCGTCATGACGGTCTCCGTTCGTTGCTGCTCTGCGCTCTGGGATAGTGCCGGTCGAGTCGCATCGTTGCGTGGGCCGTTCAACGGCGGCCAGTCGGATGACCGAAGACTCTGGCTTCAGTCTGCGCCTGGTGTCCGGAGACGAGAACGGGAGGGCCCATGGAACTCGGATTGGCAGATAAGGCCGCACTCGTGACGGGAGCAAGCCGGGGTATCGGGCTTGCGATCTGTCGAGGGCTTCGTCGAGGCGGGAGCGCGCGTCGTTGCCGGTTCGCGGGAGATTTCCGACGAGCTGACGCGAGCTCGAAGCGTGCTGGGAGAGTGACCGCCGTCAAGGTGGACCTGGCGCTCGCAGGCGGGCCGGCCGAACTCGTCACGGCTGCCGGGGCCCGAATCGACGTCGTCGTGAACAACGTCGGTGGCGCCCCGCCCCGCCTCGACGGGTTTCCTGGCCATCACCGACGAGATGTGGCAGCAGACCCTGAACCTCGATCTGATGTCGGCAGTACGCACGATGCGGGCGGCGATCCCGGTGATGCTGGCCGGAGGCGGCGGTGTCATCGTCAACATCGGCTCGCTGAACGCGCGGCTGCCAGACCCTGCTGTGCTTGACTATTCGGCCGCCAAAGCAGCGCTGGTCAACGTTGCGAAGTCGCTGTCGAAGGAGTTCGGCCCGCGCGGCATCCGCGTCAACACCGTCGACCCCGGCCCGGTCGCCACCGACCTCTGGCTCGGCGCGGACGGGGTCGCGGCCCGCGTTGCGCAACAAGAGCGGACAGCGGCCCGAGGACGTGGCCGCAGCCGCTGCGGCGGGCATGGTGACCGGTCGCTTCACGCGTCCCGAGGAGGTCGCCGATCTGGTGCTGTTCCTCGCTGGAGCGCGTGCTGGAGAACATCACCGGCGCCGATGTCGTCATCGACGGCGGGCATGGTCACGACGATCTGACGGCTGATGGCCGGCGAGGGACGAGGGACGAGGGCACACCCACTCACCTCCGCCGAGCAATTTTGTCGGTGGTTCTCGCTAGCGTTTCGCTATGAATCCGGTGTCCGTGTTGCCTGGCCAGCCCTCGTCTTCGTCGTTGTCTCCCGCCGCCTTGGCCGCCCTGTCGGATGAAGAGGTGAAGGACGGTCTGACGACGTGGGCGGGTCGGATCGCTGCCGGTGAAGCGCGGCTGATGGCCTATATCGGCGAGTTCGATGAACGCCGGGCCTGGGCGGCGGCCGGGATCTTGTCGTGCGCCCACTGGCTGTCGTGGCGGCTCGGGATGGGACCGAACGCCGCCGGTGAACGCGTCCGGGTCGCCCGCGCCTTGCGGCAGCTACCGGCCACGTCCGCCGCGTTCGCGGAAGGCCGGTTGTCGTTCACCCAGGTGCGGGCGATCAGCCGGGTCGCGACCGCAGAGGATGAGCAGGACAAGCTCCGCGAACTCGCCAAACAGCGCAAGGCCGCCGCGGCGGGCGAGCCGGTGGCCGAGCGGATCCGGGTGTTCACCCGCTACGACGCCGACGGCGACCTGTGCATCACCATCAAAGCCGGCGCCGCCGACGGCGCGGTGCTGCTCGCGGCCGTCGAAGCCGCCCGCACCGATCTTTCCGCGGAAAGATCCGACGACCCCCCTCAGCAGGCAACCCGAGGCGACGGGCTACTCGCCTTGTGCCGCGCCTACCTCGATCAACGGGCGGTCGCGCATCCAGCCCGGGCCCGCAGCGACCGGTCGCAGCTGACCGTCCAACTCGACCCGCTCTCGTGCTGGTCCCGGCTCCCCGACGGGCAGTTCCTGCCACCCGGCAGCCTCCAGCTCACCATCCATGACCAGGGCAGCGTTCACCGTCGACCGCGCCGAGCAGATCGCGTAGTGACTGGCTGGGATGACGAGATGCGCGGCACCACGAAACCGTCGTCCACGCCGACGGCATACGCCTCACCCTCAATCCAGTCACCCGCGCGCTGACCGTCACCACCGCATCAGGCCAGCCCGTCCCACACCGCCATCAATGGCCCTGGCAGCCCGCCCAAGACCTCGACCCCGCCAGCCTCATCGACGCCACCACCCTGCCACCCGACGGCGTCGACAAACTCGACCTGCACTACGCCGTCAACGTCCTCATGCAACACGCCGCCTGATGTCGAGGGCAGGCAGCCGAAGCTAGCGTCCGGGAATCGTCTCCGCGGCTCCCGGCGCCAGCCGCACCGAACCCACCGCGCGGCCGTCCTTCGTCCGCCAGGTGACGGTGAGCGGTGAGGCGGTCGGGTTGATGGCGGCCAGGTGCAGCGCGCCGTCGTCACCGAAGGCGAATCCGTAAGGGGAACTTGCGAAGATGTCGGCGCGCGGATGCCCGAGCATGTTGAGCGCCAGCAGCCAGTAGCGCGTGAACGAGCGCGAATTTCCGCCCTCGATCGGCAGGCTGGGGGTGAGCTTCGCAAGCGCGCCCGCAGGGTCGGCGAGCGCATCGTCCATCAGGAAGAGGTCAGGCCACACGCTTGGTGCGCCGCCGGCCGCATCGACGGTCGCGGTGCGCTGGGCCGCAGCGGCCGCATCCGTGCGGTAGAGCGAGGCGAACGTGAACGGCAAGAGTTCGATGCCGATCACGAACCCCGGCCGCCCGTCGAAGAACGTTGCGAAGTCGACCTTGCTTCCCCACACGATGCCGACGGTGTCGTGGGCGTACGCGGCAGGCCAGAGCCGACCGGATTCGCCGAGCCAGTAGGTACGCGCGCTATCGGCCTCGATCGTGTAACGGGTCACCGCCGACATCGACGAGCTTCTGCCGGTTGGTCACCATCCCCCACTGGGCGATCGCAGCCCAGGCGTTCACAGCCTCGCTCGAGGACTCCTGGTTGTCGCCGTCCCCTCCCGTCGCAAACCCCGACGCGATCGAGTGCCCTTCGTAGGCCGAGAACACCCGGAAGGGCGGGAAGGATGCCGCAGCCGTGCTGCCGGTGTCGGCACCGGCGACGTCGTCGACGAGCAGGTCGACGACCGAGCCGTAACTGGTCAGCGAACTGCGGGTCGACTTCGGCGACGGCCGCGGCCGCGGCGATCAAATAGCCGTAATGGAAATGATGGTCGTTGTAGTAGTCGGAATTGCCGAATTCGCTCGGATGGGCGACGATTCCGCCCCAGGTGCTGTCGAACGCCAGCCAATGTTTGTCTTGCGGGCCGGTATAGGTGAACCAATCGACAAGTCGTGGCCGGAGCTTCGCGAGAATCGCAGAGGCGGCGCTGGCATCCCCGATGCGCTCGGCAATTTGCAGCATGGTGGCAAGCCGGCCCAGCGCCTTGGGCCCGTAGTAGCTACCCGCGTCCTCACTGTTCGGAGCGGCGAGGTCCGACGTCAGATCTGCCTGCAAAGCCGCGCGATTCGGGATACTGAGCGGGATCTGCGGGATGCCCGGGAGCAAGCCCGGAAGCGGATATGTCAACGTGAGGTCGGATGCTTGCACGAGCGTCAGTTGCCCGCGTGCCGTCTCGTAGTGACCGGCGACCGTCTTCACGTCCGAGCCGAGCAGCGCCCGCTGGTGCGGAAGGACGGCGATCACGCTGGTTGCCGTCGCCCCTTTCCAGCCCAGCCGCTGGGTCACCTCGCCGGAGCCGCGTGTCAGCGTCGAACTCGTATTGGTGATCGGGCTGTGCGTCGCGGCCACAACGCGATCCGCCCAGTCCGGCGGGCCGTCATCCGGTACGGGCGAGAAGACGTAGGTGAGCGCACTGTCGGCTGATGCGTCGATGCCTTGCGCGGTGCGTTGCCACGTCACCCGCCGCGAGGAGGCCAGCACCCAGGACTGGCCGAGCGACTCGACGATGAGCCTGTCGCCGTTGACGCTGTCGCCGACCGCAAGGCTCGGTGCCGTCGGCATCGGTCACGCTCGTCGCCGCAGAAAGGGCTATCGGCAGCGTCCCTTGCGGTGCTCGCAGCGGAACGAACGGGCTCCCTTGCGCTATGACGGTCGTCAGTGCCGTCCCGGAGCGCTGCAGGCTGAGGCCGACGGAGAAGTCCCCGTATCCGGTGACCGTGACGCGGGTCAGCGGGCCGCCGACGGTGAGCGCAGGTGCGGCTCCGGCGATGACGGTGCTCCGCGAAGCGGTGGGTTTCGGGCGCCGAGAGCTCCAGCCCGTCGGCGGCCCCTTTGGCAACGACCGGAAACGCCCAGAGCGGGGCGGTGAATTCCCCGGCCAGCGCCGACAACCACCACGTGTTCGTCGGCAGCGCTTTGCCGTGAAGCGCTGGGCCTGCGCCCGTCGGTGCCAGCGTCGGACGCTCCGATGGTTGAACCGGACCGAGGCTGCCGGCGCCGTCCAGGGCGGGAACGCGTATCGCCGGCCGGTCCTCATAGACCGGAAACCGAGGGGGCGCTGGTCGCGGCTTCGCATGGGAGGGCTGCCCGGTGCGCTCACGCTGTCGCGGCTGCGACGAACTACAGCCGGCTGCGACGAGAGCGAGCGCGGCAACCCCAAGCAGCGCAGCGGATTTGGCAAGCCCCGCTTTCACCTGCCCGCCCGCCAATCTGCCCGCCGTTCGCGCGAGGCTACTACGCCGATCAGGGCATGCCGCCCGGCGTTCGGGTGATCTTCCGTAACACCGTGAGCTGCCTTCCGGTTTCTCCCCAGTGGAGAGGAACCGCAATGATGCTTCTGACGGAGACCCCCGCGCTGGTGGACGACGACGTGCCATCGCTGCCGACGCCTGCCGTACGCAAGACCCGCTGCAACGTTGCCGGGACCGGCATGCTGTGGCACCGGACCGCAGGCCAACCCGCGGCGAATCCGGCTCACGTCTCCAGGAAATCCCGTCCACCGCTGACGGGTGCTTGAATGTCGGCCGCATGCCCGCCAGCTCACCAGCCTCGACATGCAGTTCCTCGCGATCGAGGACGGGCGGCAGGCCGGCCACGTCGGCAGTCTCGGCATCTATGACGGGGCACGGCTCCGCAGGGGGAGCTGAACATCGAGGTCATGATGCGGCTCCTTTCCGAGCGCATGCACCTGCTCCCGTGCTGCGCTGGCGCCTGCTCGAAGTGCCGCTCAGCCTGGATTTCCCGTACTGGGTGGAAGACGAGCACTTCGACCTCGAGTTCCATGTGCGCGACCTGGCGCTGCCCGCACCCGGCAATGATCGCCAGCTGGCCCAGCAGGTGGCTCGGCTGCATTCGCGGCCGCTCGACCGGGCGCGGCCGCTGTGGGAGATGTACGTCATCTCCGGCCTGGAATCCGGCCACGTCGCCCTCTACACGAAGATCCATCACGCTGTCATCGACGGCATCTCCGGCGGCGAGATCGTCGGTCTCCTGCTCGACGTGACGCCCGAGGTCCGCACCCCCGAAACGGCTGAGCGACCGCCGCTGCGCGACGCCGGCCGGCGCGCCGGCCCTGCTGAACTTCTCGCCCGGGCCGCGCTCGGCATCCCCCGGTATCCGCTGCGCGTGCTGGGATCCATCCCCCGGGCTGTGCCCAACCTCGACGAGACCGTCTTCTCCGTGATCCCCGGCGCGGCTCGCGTCGGCCAACTGCTCAATCGATTCGGCGGTTTCGTCCGCCGTGATGGCAACCGGGTCATCCGCCCCACCCAGGAGGCGCCGCGCACGACCTTCAACGGCAAGGTCACCGCGCACCGGCGGTTCGTCTTCGGCCAGTTGCCGCTCGATCGCGTCAAGGCGTTGAAGAACGCTCACGGCGTCACGGTGAACGACGTCATCGTCTCGCTTTGCGCGGGAGCCGTGCGGCAGTGGCTCCTGGTCGCACGAAGAGCTGCCGCAGGAGCCGCTCGTCGCGCAGGTGCCGGTCTCGGTCCGCACGCAGGAGCAGCAGGGCACCTATGGCAACCGCATCCTCATGCTCGCGGCCGCGCTGCACACCGAGATCGCCGACCCCGTCGAAAGACTCCGGCAGACCTCCGCCGATCTCACGGTCATGAAGGACCGGCACAAGGCGCTGCCGGCGGAGCTGCTCTCCGACGCCAACAACTTCATCCCCCCGGCGCTGTTCAACCGGGCTGCGCAGCTGACGCTTTCGCTCGCCAGCTCGTCCGTCGCCCATCCCACGTGGAATCTCGTGGTCTCCAACGTGCCCGGGCCACAATTCGACCTGTACTGCGCCGGCGCGAAGCTGCTCGCGAACTACCCCGTCTCCGTCATCACCGACGGCCTCGGCCTGAACATCACGGTGATGAGCTACGCCGGCCACCTCGACGTCGGCATCCTCGCCGATCGCGAGCAGATGCCCGACCTCTGGAACCTCATCGACTGGCTCGGTGACTCCCTCGACGAGCTCGAGAAAGCCACCTTCGCCTAGCCCTTACGGGGCGTCGAACGTGTACTGCGGAGCCGCGACGGTGCCGTCGGCGAACGTCGCCGTCACCACCAGCGTGTGCGGTCCGGGGGCCAGGGGCAAGGCCGCACCATTGGTCACCGCCCCGCCGTCGACGGTCGCCGTCTCACCCGTTAGCACACACGGTGAGCCGGCTGCTACGGAGGCGGGCGTCCACGAGATCGTGAACGTGTCGGGGTTCGCGGGGTCGGTCGCAGTCGCGGCGAGTCCAGTCGGACCGAGGTCCTGCGTCGCCGGGTCACAAACGGGCGGCGGGGGCGGCGGCGGCAGCCGGCGGGCCATTGACGGCAGCCGACGCGCCCGCGGCGGCGCTGTTCACCGCGCCGTAGCTGGCGACAACGCTGAAGGATGCGGTACCGCCGGCAAGGTTCGAGAACGCCGCAGAGCTGCCACCAACGGGAACGATTGCACTGAGCGCCGTTCCCGCCCCATCGGCACCTGACACCGAGTAGCCGGTGAGCGTGAAGCCGCATCCGGCGGGAACGCTAGGCGCACCCCAGGACACAGCGACGCTGGTGTCGGATGTCGGGAAAGCGGTCACATCCGTCGGGACCGGTGGGGCGGTCGGGCAGACCACCGGCGGCGGGTTCACCGGCGGTGGTGGCACGACTGGCTTCGTGCCACCCGTGGTGGGCGCGTGGGTCGGCGTGTGAGTCGGTGGGTTGGTAACCCCATTCGTGGGCAGCAGGCCGATCGAGGACGGGAACGTGTTAGGCGTGGCGACGAGTGGGCCGCTCTTGAGCGGCTTGAGCGGCGGGGTCGCCTTGACGTTCTCCGCCGCCGAGACGGTCACGGTCGCCGTGGCCGACAGCTTGCCGATCACCGCACGGACGGTCGTCTTGCCCGGAGCCAGCCCGGTCACCAGGCCCTTGCTGCTGACCTTGGACGATCTTCGGGTTGGCGACCGACCACGTCGCCGTACCGAACGCGATGGTCGGGGCCGGGGTGCCGTCCTGCTGCAGACCGCTGATCGCGAGCTGGTAGGCAGCGCCGCCCTTCTTGACGACGATGCTCGCCGGCGTCAGGTGGATGCTCGCCAGGGTGTGCGACCTCAGGTAGCGCTGGCCCGACTCAGCGCCGACTGCTCAGCCGCCCACTTGTGCAGCACCGCAAGGGTGTAGGGAGTGCTCGCCGGTAGCGGGATGGTGTACTGCGCCGACGTGACCCCGTCCAGCGCGGACGAGATGGTGTAGCTGGCCACGACCGGATCGTCGCTGACGATCTTCGGTTTCGGGATGAAGGTCACCTGCGACGACTTGGAGACGAGCGACGTCGGCAGCGGCTCCTCGACGGTGACCTGATCCGAGCGTGAGGAGTAGAACGTCAGGTCCGCGTGCAGGGACGGGTGGTCGCCGCCGTAGAGGGTCCAGGTGCGGCTGACCGTCACACCGGTCTGCGGGAAGGCTTCGACGGGGAACGTGTACGAGATCCGCTTGGTCTTGACCTGCGGACCGCTGAAGGCGAGGAGGCTCAGGACAAGCGCGACGACGGTGAACACAACTGTGGCGACGATGTACGTCGTCCGGCGGCGCCACCACGAGCGGGGCGCCTTTTCCGGCTCGGTCGCGACCGCGGTCCAGAAGTTCCCGCCGTCCCCGTAGTTGCGGCGGCTCTTCGGTCAGCGTCGGCCGCGCACCGTCCGGGTCGGGAATGACCTGAAGGGGTGGCTCCACCGAAAGACCCAGATCCCGGTGATCCGCACGCGAGCGCCACCGCTTGTGCGTCTTCTCCGGTGTGGTGCCGACCGAGCTCCAGAAATCCTCGTCGGCGCCGGAGTACGCCGGCTCCGGCGCACTCGGCAGCTCGGGATACGTCTGCCCGGGAATGACCTGGACCTCGGGCTCGACCGACAGGTCGGACACGACCGTGGGGTAGCCATTGACGACGGGGTGATCAGTGACGACGGGGTGATCAGTGACGACGGGGTGATCAGTGACGACGGGGTAGTCGCCGCCGCCCATGCCCTCGTCCACGTTCTCGTGACCCGTCGATCGACCGAAGCGACGTGACGTGATCTTCATGGGTGAACACCCGCCCTCGGACGCTTCGGGGTAGGCAGGACCGAAGAATGGCGTCCTACCTGCTGAATCGCATCAGAATCCGCGCCCAATGTTAGCGAATTGGGCATGCGTTGTGCGACCTGATTTGGTCTAAATCCGGCGGCGGTCCGCCTTTGATCAGCAAAGGGCTGGGGTTTCACCCACGCCGAGGCAAATGCCGCCTCACAGCTGTGGGAACAGGACAGCCGCACCCGCGCAGAATACTTGGCGGGGGCAGCTCGTGCGCCTCCCCCGTCCGGGTGAGATCACCCGTTCAGCCCAGCGCCCCGTGCTGGTGCGCTCACGACCACCTTCGGATCCACGCGCAGGACCGCGTAGCCGGCGACGGCACCCGCCCCGTAGCCCGGGAGCGAAAAGCCGTGAGGGCTGGTGAGAATGCCGTCGCGCACGGCGTCGTGGATGGCGAGCGGGATGCTGGCCGCGGAGGCGTTGCCCACCTTCGCGATGTTGAAGTACAGGCGGTCGAGATCCAGGCCCGGCCTTCTTCGCGAGCTGGGTCACCATTGTCTTGTTGGCTTGATGCGGGACGATCAGATCGATGGCGTCCAGCAGGCTTCCCTCGCCGCCATCCGGGGCGGGCAGCGCCCGCAGCTCGTCCACCATCTGCAACAGGTAGCGCCCGGCGAGCGCCTTGACCTCCGGCCCGTAGACCGTGACGTTGTTGTCGAACTCGATGTTGGGCCAGATGATCGAATTGACCTCGCTGGCCGGCCCGCTGGCGAACGTCTGCAAGTACTCGATGTCCGGCTGCTCACCGTCCGGGGCCACGCCGAGTACCACCCCGGCGGCGCCGTCTCCGAAGATCATGCGCGAAGGCCTGACATTGCCGATCTTGTCGGAGAACTTCTCGACGCACACCAGCAGCACCGGCGCGTTGACGTCCTGCATCAGCCTGGTGGCATCCAGCAAGCCGTAAGGCAGCCCCGCACAAGCGGCGACGATGTCGTAGGCCGCATGGGTCTGGGTGATCCCGAGCTCACCGCAGATCCACGTGGCGACCGAGGGCATCAGCCGGGTGCTGGTGCAGGTCGCGACGAGCACGCCGCCGAGCTCGGCCGGCTCCCTCCCGGCATGGGCCAGTGCCGAGCGGGCGGCCTCGAGCCCGAGTTCCTCGATGCTCTTGCGGGAGTACAGCCGCTGCTCGATGCCGGTCTTCTCGACGATCTCGGCTGCCGACATGGGTGACCAGTTGTAGGCCGCGTTGCGGAGCAGATCGTCGTTGGTGCAGGCGATCTCGCCGTGCACCGCCGAGATCGCCTCGATCCGGGGCATGACGCTGAACCGATCGGCCACGTCGACCGCGGGGTAGGGCCGCGCGGAACTTGCCGCCTGCGCGGCCCGGGGGCGGGGCAGGCGCACCCCGGGCCTGCGCAACCGGCGAAGGAAACCGCTCACCTGATCGCTGCGGGGCAGCAGGACAACGACGTGGTCGTCGGCAGTGAGCTCACCCACCGGGACGAGTTCGGTGTCGCGGCGATCCCACGGGTACTGGTTGTGCAGAACCATCGCCCACCGGTGCAGCGCCTCGAGCTCGGGGCATTTCTCGCAGCAGTCGATGATCTCGTCGTAGCCGAAGGTCGGGAAGTCGGGGTCGTAGTTCGAGATCCGGAACACCAGGTGACCCGGATCGGACACCACGTCCGCGATCGTGGGTTTGACGGCGCTCAGCTCGGTCGCGTGCTGCTTGCGATGGCCGAAGGCATCGAACAGGATCGCGAAAATCCGGTCCTCCGCCTCCGCGTCCCAGGTCGGCGGTAGCTGTTCGTACGCGCTTTGGACGGCGGTGATCTTCTCTTCACCGTCCTCCCACGGCGTATTGATTTCCATGAAGACGTCGTCCCGCTTGCGCGGCACGTCGCCCCAACGCATGGCTCGCTTCTCGTACATGGTGAGGGCGAAGCGGCCGGCCCAGAACAGGTTCAGGGCAACGTCGCGCATCAGGTCGTAGCGACTCCGGTAGTGCCCGCCGCGGATCCGCTCGAGCAGATCCGACCCGTCCGGCGCTTTGGTCTCGAAGTCACGCCGGATCACCTTGTCGAGCTGCTCGAGGCTGTCGATCACCGACAGGTCGAGTTCGGGTCGGAAGTTCGACGTGAACACGATCCGGTCGTGACGGTTCACAACAAACGGCTGCATCACATTTCCTGTCGGTGTCGAGGCCGGCGCGATCCTGCTACGTGGGGCAGGGCGGCTCCCACGCCGTTGCGCTGGCCAGCTGCGAACGGCAGGAACCGACCGGTGCATCGGTGATCCAGTTGTCGATCGGCTCGTGGGCGTTGATGGCGCGCCACACGTCCTCGAAGCGGATCGGCATGTGCATCAGCTCGGCACCGCTCGCTGCGTGGATCGCATTCCCGAGCGCCGGGGCGACGGAGATCATCGGATGCTCCCCGACTCCGCGCGCCCCGAACGGACCGTCGAGTTGAGGCGTTTCCACGACGGCACAACCGATCTCGAGCGGCAGGTCCTTGGCCGTGGGGATCTTGTTGTCGGTGAACGACGGGTTCAGCAGGTGCCCCTGCTTGTCGTAGATGTAGCCCTCGCACACGGCGGTACCGAGGCCTTGGATCATCCCGCCGATGCACTGGCCCCGGACCAGCGCCGGGTTGATGACCTGCCCGACGTCGTACACCGATGAGATCTTGAGGATGTTGAACTCACCGGTGTCCGTGTCGACATCAACGACGATCCCGTGCGCGCCGTAGGTCCAGTCCAGCGCAGGACGTCCCTGGCCGGTGGCCTTGTCGAGGTTGCTCAATCCCTGCGCGGCGTAGCGCCCGACGCCGATGAGCGGTCCGCCGATGCCGTTGCCGTTCGGGTAGGCGTATCCGATCGCCATCGAGGCGAACGTGACGGACTCGTCCGGGTTGTGCTTGAGGTAGACCTTCTCCTCGTCGTGCGTGAGGTCCTGGGCGTTGGCCCGCAGCACCTGCGCGGCGTCGGCGTAAGCGTGCTCGAGCAAGTCCTTGCACGCCAGGATGGTCGCGTTGCCGCTGAGCAAAAGCCCTTTGGAGGCGACGCTTTGCCAGTCGTAGGGCTCCTTGTCGGTATCGGTCTCGACGGACGACCTTCACCTTCTCGACCGGGAAGCCGAGCGTCTCCGCCGCGATCTGCCCGACCGCCGTCGCGCAGCCCTGGCCCATCTCGGTCAGCGCCATGTTGATCACGACCGTGCCGTCGGAGTTCATCTTCGCGACGGCAGCGGTCGCCGTGAAGGACGGCATCGCCGGGGCCTTGTGCAGGGTCGCGAGGCCCTTGCCGATCCGGCGCCCGGTCACCTGCTGGTGCTTCTCCTCCTCGGGGGTGAGGTGGCCGTACCCGATCGCCTCGGCGGCAGCCCGCAGGCACTTGGTGGGATTGCCGGTGCTGGCATGGATCTTCTCGCCGGTCAGCGTGAGCGAGCCGGGCGTCAGCAGGTTCTTCAGCCGGAACTCGAGCGGATCCATGCCGATCGCGAGCGCGACGAGTTCCATGTGGCGCTCGAGGCCCCAGAAGAACTCGACGTGGCCGAAGCCGCGATAGGCGGTTCCGTAAGGCTTGTTGGTGTAGATGGTGTATGCGTCGAGCCAGGCGTTGGGGATCTCGTACGGTCCCGCGCCCGAGTAGCTCGAGGCCCGCGTCACGTTGACCGCGTAGTCGGCGTAGGCACCCGCATCCCAGAGCATCGTCATCTGCTGCGCAGTGATCTTCCCGTCGGAACGCACCCCGGTCTTGATGCGGTACGTCAGCGCGCTGCGGCACGGCAGCAGGCTGAACTCCTCTTCGCGGGTGGCCTGCAGTTTCACCGGACGGCCGCCCGCAGCCCGCGACAGGCAGGCGACGAGGGGCTCGAGGTGGATGCCGGCCTTGCCGCCGAAGCCGCCGCCGACGTGCGGGATGACCACGCGCACCTGGTTCATGGGCAGCCGCATCGCGCTGCAGAACAGGCTGCGCACCGTGAAGGGTGACTGGGCGCTCGACCAGATCGTGACTTCGTCGCCCACCTTCCACTGGACGATCGCGACGTGCGTCTCCATCGGCACGTGCTGGACCGAGGGGTTGGTGTACTCGCGTTCGATGACCCACTCGGCCTCCGCGAAACCCTTGTCGATGTCGCCCTTGCGCATCCGAGTGATGTTGGCGATGTTCGTACCGGGCTGTGGGCTGAACGCCGCTTCGACGAACGAGTAGTTGCCGAGATCCGGGTGGATGAGTTCGGCGTCGGGCTTGATGGCCTCTAGAGGATCGAGGACGGGGTCGAGGACCTCGTACTCCACCTCGATCAGATCCACTGCCTGGCTGGCGATTTCCACGGTCTCGGCGGCCACCGCAGCAACGGCTTCGCCGAAGTGACGGACGACGTCCTTGGCGATGATGTCCTTGTCGACGACGTAGAGCCCCAGCTTGTAGTCGAGGTCATGTCCGGTGAGGACGGCATGTACGCCCGGCAGCGCTTTGGCCGCCGAAACGTCGATGGACAGGATGCGAGCGCGAGCGTGCGGGCTGCCCTTGACCTTCGCGTGCAGCATGCCCGGCAGCACGAGATCGCCGGCGTAGAGGGCGTCTCCGGTGAGCTTGCTCGTGGCCTCCACCCTGGGGTGGGTGACACCGACCGACTTCATCGGCTGGCGGGACGCGACGTCAAACATAGTTCAGCTCTCCCTTCGCCTCGTCGGTGAGCTGGCCCGAGGCGTCGAGGACGGCCTCGATGATCTGCTGATAGCCGGTGCAGCGGCAGAAGTTGCCTTCGATGCCATCTTTGATCTCGTCGACTGACGGCTTGGGATTCCGGGCGAGCAGGTCGCGGACGGACATCACCATCCCGCCGGTGCAGAAGCCGCATTGAACCGCGTGGTGGCGGGCGAAAGCGGCTTGGAGATCGGACAGTTCGCCGTTCTTGGCTTCACCCTCGATGGTCTCGACGATCGCGCCATCGGCCTCCGCCGCGAGCACCAAGCAGGAGTTGACCGTTTTCCCGTCGAGAATGACGGTGCAGGCGCCGCATTCCCCGGCACCGCAGCCTTCCTTCGTACCGGTCAGGCCCACGCTCTCGCGCAGGAAGCGCAGCAGTGTCCAGTTGGCCGGCGCCTCGTGCTCGTACACGTGACCGTTCACGGTCGCTACGACCTTCATCACGCCACCTCTCGTAAGACCCGGCGGACAAAGACGCCGACCATGTGTGTGCGGTATTCCTTGCTGCAGCGCAGATCGTCGATCGGGCTGATGACGCCTTTCGCGCTTGCGACGATGGTGTCGACCCCGTCGGCTGCCGACAGGCCGTCGACGAGCAGTGGCGTGGGCGCGCACGAGCTGATGCCCAATCGCAGGAGCCCGTCCTTGTGCATCGCGGCGACGCCGACGATTCCGAGGTCGTGACCCTTGATGCGCTTGAGTTTGCGGTACGCGCCACGGGCGCCGGCGGTCTCGGTCGGGACGTGAATCTCTTCGAGGATCTCGTCAGGCCGCAACACCGTGCGCTTCACGCCGGTGAAGAAGTCTTTACACGGCACGACGCGCTGCCCGGACTTCGACGACAGGACGGCACTCGCGCCGAGGCACAGCAGGGCGGGTGCCATGTCCGCGCACGGGGACGCGTTGACAATGTTGCCGATGACGGTGGCCCGGTTACGCAACTGGTGCGAGGCGAGGTCTTTGGCGCACTCGATCAGGAGGGGGTAATTCTCCCGGATCTTCGTATCGGCGAGGATCGCGCTCAGGGTGACCGCCGGCCGGATGATCAACCCGTCGGCGGCACTCCATGAGACGTCGGAGAAGCCCTGCACGCGCTTGACATCCACGACCACCTTGGGGTGGGCGAATCCGGCTCTCATGTCAATCATCACGTCGGTACCGCCTGCCATCACCCGCGCGCTCGGACCCTGCTCGTCGAGCAGATCGAGCAGCTGCGTCCGCAGCGCGGGAGCCTGGTAAGCGAAGACGTCAGTCATCGCGTCTCCTTCACAAAGAGTTGGGGCGGCAAGTCGCCCGGTGGCCGCACTGTTGGGCCACCGGGCGACTCGCGCGTATCACCGCGAGATCCGGCTTTTGTTAGCCGAGATCGGCGATCGCGATGACGGGGCCGCCGCCGGCGGGCCCCTGGTGCGTCGCGGAAACCGACACGAAGATGGCTGGATCCCCGGACACGGCTGCGGCGACGCCGCCGACACACGCCTTGATCTGGCGGTGCCAGTGGACGTCGGAGTCGTCGAGCATGATGTTGCGACGCCCACGCACCCGACCGGTGGGGTCGGACTCGCACTTCAGGAACAGGTTGACGAGCCTGCCCTTGAGGTCGTCGGGATGTGGCCGGGCCGGCAGGTCGATGCCGGATGAGCGGATCGCTTCCCAGACACCGTCGGCGTCGAGGGCATCCTTCATCACCGAGTGGCCGGCGCGGTAGCGACCGCCGACGCCGCGGACGTTGCCGACCACGACGATCTGACCCTGGTCGAGCTCGACGCCGGACGAGCACGACGCCACCGCCGAGAACAGCGACGTGTCCTTCATGATCTGGTCGGCGGTCGGCATCGCGATCTCACCTAGCGCGACTGCGATACCGAGCGCGGCGGTGCCGTTGGACACGTCCATCGAGTGCAGCGTGTCCTCGGTGAAGACCTCGTTGCCGCGCGCCTTCGCCTCACCGATGGTGGGCAGCGTGAGCAAAGGGGTCTTGGTCTGGACGTAGTGCACGTCCTTCGGGTCAGTGATACCGGCCCGTTCCATGGCCACCTTCACTCCGGCCGCGATCTTCTCGACCATCGCCGGCCGGCCGATCTCCTCCGGCAGGATGACCGCGCTCATGGAGCTGCCGACAGCGAGCCGGTAGTCGTCCGTGGGCGTGACATGGATCGGGTCGATGGTGGCGAAGATGGTCGCGTGCGGCGAGAGGACGCCGTCCGTGCCACCGGACCAGAGCACCGGGATCTGCTTGACCTCGTCGGCCGTGCGGGTGCCGTTCGCCACGAGGACGTCACGGAACGCGTGGTCGGCGATGATCCGGGTGTAGTCGTTGACGCCGCCGTTTCCTTCGGTCTTGCCGACGATCGCGATGACCCGGTCGGCTTCGACGATCTTGTCGTCGATCAGCCGCTGCAGGCCTGACGCATCGCTGACACTCTCGAGCGGAACCTTGCGGACCTCAATGGGTTCAGGCATTTCCTGCCTCCTCAGACCGTTACTTCGAGCGGCACGATGAGCTTGGCGTTGGCGTCGACGACGCTCTGCGGAACGTCGAAGTCGAGGTCCGCGCCAACCATCTGCTGCACGTAGTTCTTGACCGTGGAATCCCAGTAGTTCTTGCGGACGTAGTAGACCTTCGCGCCGCCGAGCTCGTGCTGGACCTCGGGCCACGGGTAGCTGGGCTGCGCCATCCCGAGACCCCAGCGGTACCAGCCGTTGTAGCTCTCGTAGGTGGCCCAGAACTCCTTGTTCTTCAGGATCTCGAACGCGTAGTACGCCTTCGCGTAGTACATGATCGCGCCGATCCGGTTGCCCCGGGTGAGCGCTATCGTGTGCAGGCTGATGTTGATGTCATCGCTCATCTGCCGGCCGTTTGCCAGACCGACCCACTCGCCGTCGATGAGGCCCACCAGGTGGTACGGGTCCTTCAGGCGCTTGCGGTACCAGCCCATGATCTCGGCGTTCACGCGGGCGCCGACGACGTCGTAGAAGTCGTTCTCCGCCTGCATGACGCGCTGCATGTACTTCGCCATATCGGGCGCCTCTTCAAGCGTCGCTTCCCGGATGTAAAGGGTGCGACCGTCCTTGAGCTGGCACGTGGCGCCAGGCCAAGGCGCCATGGTCGAGGCCGGACCTTGGAGCAGGGATTCGATCTCCCTTACGTCGATGTTGATGTGGTCGTGCGAAACCTTGGTCGGGGATTCGAGCCGCATGCCGAGCGCTCCTTCCTGGAGCATGTTGTGGACGGACACCCAGCCACGTCTTGTGCCGGGCGGCCCGCAGCCGGCTGCGGTTGCTTCGGTGAAACTGCAGCCGGCTGCGGGATGTTGCTGGAGACCTGCGGCGGGATCGCCTAGACGGCCGGTGCCGGAGGTCGGGTTTCGTGACCGCTCTCGTCGGTCTGACGCGGAACGGACACCGGAGAGTCGGCGAAGCCGATAACGGGAGCCAGCGCAGCCGGTCCACCGTCACGGAACACGCCGCGCTTGCTGAGGAAGCTCATCAGCTGGTAGACGATGATCGCGGCGAAGGAACCCACGGCGATGCCGTTGAGGACGAAGTTGCCCTTGTCAGCAGCAGATCGTGTAGTTACCCGCACCGGCGATCAGGCCGATCGCCGCGGGAAGCAGGTTCACCGGGTTCATGAAGTTGACCCGGTTCTCGACCCAGATCCGGCCACCGAGCACGGCGATCATGCCGTACAGGACCGTTCCGACACCGCCGAGAACGCCAGCCGGAATCGTGTTGATGAGCGCACCGAGCTTCGGGATGCATCCGAACGCGACGGCGACCGCACCAGCGACCCAGTACGCGGCCGTGGAATACACCTTGCTGGCGGCCATGACACCGATGTTTTCGGCGTAGGTGGTGGTTCCGCTTCCGCCGCCGAGGCCGGCGAGCATCGTGGCGGCACCATCGGCCATGTATCCGCGTCCGAGGGACTTGTCGAGGTTGCGACCGGTCATCGAGGCAACGGCCTTGATGTGGCCGGTGTTCTCAGCGATCAGGACGAGCACCACGGGCAGGACCAGGTAGATCGGCCGTGCGCTGAAGTGCGGGCCGGTGAAGTGCGGCAGCCCGACCCATGCGGCGCTCCTGACGGCGTCAAAGTTGACCTGTCCCACGTGCTTGAAACCGCCCAGGTCGGTGAAATGGAAATTGCCCTGGGTGCAGGCGAACAGGTACCCGGCAACGACACCGATCAGGATCGACAGCCGGCCGAAGAAGCCGCGGAACCCGACGGTGACCGCGACGACCACGAGCAAAGTGATCACGCCGGTCCAGGGCTGCAGTTTGATGTTGTTGAACGCGCTCCCGGCCAGGTTCAGTCCGATGAGGGCCACGATGGTGCCGGTCACTACCGGCGGCATCAGCCACTCGATGAAGCGGGTGCCCCACTTGTTCACCAGGAAGCCGATGATGACGAGCATCGCGCCGGCGGCGAAAATGCCTGCCAACGCTGATGGAATCCCGCCATGCTGCTTGGCGATGATCACCGGCGAGATGAACGCGAAGCTGCTTCCCAGGTAGCTCGGCAGGCCGAGGCGCTGGCCGCGGCCGATGGTAATGAGCAGGAAGAGCATCGTGCCGATGCCGGAGAAGAACAGGGTGGTGTTCGGCGGGAACCCGATCAGGACGGGAACCAGGAACGTGGCACCGAACATGGCGAAAACGTGCTGGACTCCCAGACCGATCGTCTGAGGCCAGGCGAGCCGCTCATCAGGTGCCACCACCTCTGTGGGTGGGATGTGCTTACCGTCGCCGTGGACCTGCCAGAGGCGAAGTTTTGGAGTCATGGGACACCGCTTTCGTCAACGATGACATGATCAAATTGGGTGACATTGATCATGCTTGACGGTACGCGGATCGCCCCATCTGTCCCGAGGACCTTGAGGGTTACTGAGCAGGACTTTTGGCCCTGGGATTGACCCTTTTGCGACCGCTTCAATAGTGAATATGGCTGCCCGGGCAACCCCTGCGTTTGGCGCCGCGACCAGCACTGTTCTGCTTCCCCTGTTAAAGGGTGCGCCGGTCGGCGGGCACGTGCTCGGCGCATCCTCAAAAGGGATCTATGTCCTCTTCGATAGCGCCGGTAAAGCGGACGAAAACCCTGACGTCCTCGCCATTCTTCCAGCCTCGTCGGTGTGGCTTCCGCTCGCGATGGTGACGGCCGAACCGCTACCCGCAATTGCACCGGACGACCCCACTGTCCTCATTGCTGCCGGTGACGGGATGCTGCAGGTCGGCCCGTACGTCTGGCGGCCCGCGCGGTGGTTCGATCCGCGGCCGGTCTGCCCGCGCCCGCCGGAGCCCGGCGCGCTCGCCGAAGCCGCCGAGTCGCTCTGGAATCTCAGTGTTGACGCGCTCGGACTGCCCGTCATCGACGCTTGGCGGGCAGCAGCGGCTCTCGCCTCGGGTGATGTACAGCCGTGCCGCGCGCTGATCGGCGGCGGACCCGGGCTGACCCCGGCCGGTGACGACGTGGTCGCGGGTGCGCTCGCAGCCTGCGCGCTCTTTGACAGTGGCTCTCGGCACCGTGACATCGGCTTGCTGCTCGCGCATGCGAACCTCGCAACCACCTCGCTATCTGCTGCGCTGCTGCGCTGTGCCGCGCGCGGGCAGGTGGTTCCCCAGGCGGCGGAACTGCTGCGCGCTCTCGGGAGCGGCGCGGCGATCGCGCCGGCCCTGGGTCACTTGCGCGCCGTGGGATCGACGTCGGGCACCGCCTTGGCGGTCGGCCTGGTCGCCGCCCTGACCGTGGCGACGACGACGGTCGGATCAGTGCGAAGCAACGAACTTCCCCCGCAGCGCCGCGCGCATACCGCGCTCGCGGCTTGCGTCAGCGCGACAGAAAGGCCGCAATGATGGGCAGTAGCACCGTAGATCTCCGACAGGGCGTGTACCGCGATTCCGTGACGCTGATGCAGATGTCGCGCACGGTCTCCGAGCTGTCAGGAGTTACGTCCGCGCTGGTCGCGATGGCCACTGCGCTGAATCTCGACCTGCTTCCGCGCCTGGGGTTCGAGCCCCTGCCGCAGGCCCGTCCGGATGACCTGCTGGTCGCGGTTCAAGCCGAGGACGAGGCCGCGCTCGCGGCTGCGCTTGCCCGTATCGACGAGCTTTTCGCCACCCGCGAGGTGTCCGGCGCGACGGCTGACGAAGAGCCGGCGCATACGACGCGCAGCGCGCTCTCCCGCAGCCGGGGCAATCTCGTCGTCGTGTCGCTTCCCGGCCAGAGCGCGCTCGTGGAAAGCATGGATGCACTTGCTGCCGGCGCCGACGTCATGCTCTTCAGCGACAACGTCCCTGTCGAGCAGGAGGTGCGCCTGAAGGACGAGGCACACCGTCGCGGGCTGCTGGTCATGGGTCCGGACTGTGGCACCGCGATCGTCGGCGGCGTCGGCCTGTGCTTCGCCAACGTCATGCTCCCCGGCAGCGTCGGGATCGTGGCCGCTTCCGGCACCGGAGCCCAGCAGGTCTGTGCCCTGCTCGATGCCGCGGGGATCGGAGTGAGCGCCGTCCTCGGCACCGGCGGCCGGGATCTCTCGCAGGCCGTCGGAGCGCGTTCGAGCCTCGACGCCATGGCCATGCTCGACGAGCACGACGGCACCGAGCTCGTCGTGATGCTGTCCAAGCCGCCTCCGGCCGATGTCGCTGCACGAGTCGAAGCGGCAGCCGCCGAACTGAAAACCCCCAGCGTCGTCGGCTTTCTCGGCCGTGGGCGCGACGACCTCACAGCGTTGACGGCAAGGATTCTCCAGGCACTGAACCGGCCTCCCCTGCAGGTGCCGGAGTGGACCGCTCCGGTTCCGGCGAGCTTCCGCGGCGGTGCGGTGCGCGGCCTTTACTCCGGCGGCACTTTGTGCGACGAGGCCATGGTCGTCGCCCACACCACGCTCGGCCCTATCGCCTCGAACATCCCGCTCGATCCGGAGTGGGCTCTGCCCCCAAGCCTCACCGCTCCCGGCCACTTGATGATCGACTTCGGAGACGACCAGCTGACCCAGGGCCGTCCCCACCCGATGATCGACTGGACGCTTCGCATGGAGCGCTTCGACGCCGAGGTTGCCGACCCGGAATGCGGTGTGCTGCTGGTCGATGTGGTTTTGGGCTACGGCTCGCACATGGACCCGGCGGGCGTGCTCGTACCTCACGTGCGAGCGGCGAACGGGCAGGGAGTGGCCGTCGTCGTATCGCTCATCGGCACCTCCGGTGATCCGCAAGGGCTCGAGAAGACCGCCCTCGCGTTGCAGGAGGCCGGTGCGAGCGTCTATCTGTCCAATGCGACTGCTGCGCGCGTCGCCGCTGGGCTCGTCAAGGGGAGTGCCTGATGTTGCTCGATGCAACGCCGACCATCGTCGCTGTCGGCGCCGACTTGTTCGCCGACGAGATCAGGGCGCAAGCCGTCGAGGTGTCCCCCGTGCTCTGGCGGCCCCCGCAGGGCGGCACTGAAGAGGCGCTCGCCACCGTCATAGGCGACCCCCGGTATATCGACGCGAACGCGGAGGCCGCCCGCAGGCTGACCTCGGCGCGCCCGAAGCTGGTAGGCATTGCCTCCGCCGGCGACGTGCTCGGCGTCGGGCGCGGGGAGTTCCTGCATGCCGGGCCGCCGATCGCCTGGGCGGATGCGTCGGGCCCGCTGCGCGGTGCGCTCATCGGCGCGATGATGTACGAGGGCCTTGCCGGCTCCGTCGAGGAAGCGGAAAAGCTGGGGCCCTCGGTGGCCCTCGCGCCGTGTCACAGCCGGCATGCCGTTGGCCCGATGGCCGGAGTCGTGAGTGCCTCGATGCCCGTCTTCGTCGTCCAGGACGACGTCAACGGAACCACCTCCTACAGCACGCTGAACGAAGGTCTCGGAAAGGTGCTGCGCATGGGCGCCTTCGGTCCCGAAGTGATCGAGCGACTGCGCTGGCTGCAGTCGGGGCTGGCTCCGATACTCACGAAAACGCTGCAAGAGCACGGTGCCGTCGACCTTTCGTCCATCCTGGCGCAAGCCATCCAGATGGGCGATGAGGCACACAACCGCAACCGGGCCGGTACCTCGTTGCTGATCCGGGAAATCGTCGCTGATCTGGTTGAGCTCGACGTGGCTTCGGCGGACATCTCAGCCGCTTTGCGTTTCATCAACTCCAACGACCACTTCCTGCTGAACCTGGCGATGGCAGCAGCCAAGGCCTCGACGGACGCAGCCCGCGACATTCCGGGATCGAGCCTGGTGGTCGTGATGGCGCGCAACGGCACCGAATTCGGCATCCAGACGTCGGGAACCGGAGACGAGTGGTTCACCTGTCCCTGCGACGTTCCTGAAGGGTTGTATTTCGCAGGATTCGGGCCGCAGGACGCGAACCCTGACATCGGCGACTCGGCCATCATGGAGACGCTGGGGCTCGGCGGCTTTGCGATGGCAGCCTCACCCGCGATCGTGCGCTTCGTCGGCGGTCAGGTTTCACAGGCGGTCGAGACCACTCAGCGCATGTATGAGATCACGCTGGCCGAGCATCCGCTCTACCAGATTCCGGGGCTCGACTTCCGGGGCACTCCCTCCGGTGTCGACGCCACGCTCGTGGTGCGTACCGGCATCCTGCCCGTCATAGACACGGGCATCGCCGGCCGCGAACCGGGTGTCGGTCAGGTCGGCGCGGGCATCGTCAGCCCGCGGCCATCCGTCTTCACTGATGCGGTCAACGCGCTGGCCGAGCGCGCCCGCCAGGCTCATGTCCACTGAGACCCCGGGGGCCCCGGGCACGCCGACACAGCCCGGCGACACGGCGGAGCGCGCACCCTTCCTGAACCGCATGCTCGACCTCCCCGTCGTGGAGTCGCCCGGCTTGCGGTGGACGCGACCGGCAAACCACATGCAGCGCGGCGTCGCCCGCGGGGGCGTGCTGTACATGGACGAGAACAAGCTGGGTTTTCAGCCGCGGCGCATCGACACGCTCTTCGGGGCGAGAGCCATGAGCTGGGAGCTCTCGTCGATCACCGACCTGGGACTGAAACCGGGCTTGCGAAAGCTGCGGGTCACCATCACCACCCCGACCACCAAGGAGCGCTTCATCGTCTCCAACCCCGAGGTGGTCTGGATCGACCTCAATGCGTGGCTCAAGAAAAGTGAAGGAGGTGCGCCGGCATGATCGCTTTGGTGGTCCTGCTTTTTGTCGCAGCGTTCTTACTGGTGGTGTTCGACATGCGGCGCAGCGCCAGGCGCTCGGCGAACACCAGTAGCGCGGCTGCGCGTCGGCCGGCGCCGCGTTCCACGAAACGGCCACCCGCGGCACCCAAGCGCAGAGGCAAGCGCTGATGCGTCTCGTCGTCGCACTCGGCGGCAACGCATTGCTGGAGCGAGGCCAGCTCCCCGATGCGGATGCCCAGGAAGCCAACGTTCGCAGGGCTATTGAAGCTCTCGCCCCGCTGGCCGCCGACAACGAGTTGGTCATCACCCATGGCAACGGTCCGCAGGTGGGGCTCTTGGCCCTGCAAAGCGCCAAGGACCCGTCGCTTTCCCGGCCTTACCCGTTCGACGCGCTCGGAGCAGAGACCCAGGGCCTCATCGGGTACTGGTTGCTGCAAGCGCTGCAGAATGCGCTGCCCGGCAGGCAGGTTGCCTGCTTCATCACGCAAACCCTCGTGTCGGCCGCCGACCCCGCCTTTGACAATCCCACGAAGTTCGTCGGGCCCGTGTACGACGAGGCGGAGGCCAAGCGGCTGGCGGGCGAGCGGGGATGGGCCGTCAAGCCCGACGGCGCGAAATGGCGGCGCGTCGTGCCCTCGCCGACGCCGCACCGTGTGGTCGAGACGCCGATGATTCGGCAGGTACTTTCCGGCGGAGCCATCGTCGTCTGCGCCGGCGGCGGCGGCGTGCCGGTCATCCGTGGGCCACTCGGCCAGTTGCAAGGGGTTGAAGCCGTCGTCGACAAGGACCTGACTGCATCGCTGCTGGCCGAGGCCCTCGACGCACATGGCCTGTTGTTGCTGACGGACGTGCCCGAGGTGCAGGCCGACTACGGCACCCCGCAGGCGGAGCCGATTCGCCGGGACACCCCCGCCGGCCTTCGGGCCCGGCGCTTCCCGGACGGGTCGATGGGACCCAAGGTTTCAGCAGTCTGCCGGTTCGTCGAAATGACTGGAAACTTCGCTGCCATCGGTGCTTTGGCTGATTCGCAAGCCATCCTCGACGGCAAGGCCGGCACCATCGTCACACCCAATGGGCAGTACCCCTAGGTCGCTCGCGACACAATAGGCCTATGGACGGCGCCCTGCGTTGGCACTCGGCGAGTGAGGACGATGTGCCGTCCGGCCTGCGGTGGCTCTCACCACGTGAGCGCGAGCGTGCCGACCGGATGCGCTATGCCAAGCGCCGCACCGACTATCTGCTCGGCCGGTTCACTGCCAAGTCGGCTCTGCTCGGTGTCCTCGGAATGGCCGGGCAGTTCGATACGAATGTGCTCGCCCGAGTGGAAATCGGCAACGCCGCAGACGGTGCGCCTGACCCCAAGATCGACGGCAACGCAGCGCCGGTGAGCCTGTCCATGACCGACAGGGCCGGGTGGGCGGTGTGCCTGCTGGGCCCGCCGGGGCGCAGCCTCGGGTGCGACCTGGAAATCGTCGAGCCGCGTACTGAACTGTTCATTCGGGACTACCTCACCGCTCGCGAAGCTGCTGCGGTCATGGCGCATCCCGCCGGTGCGGGGCGCGACCTCGCCGCCAACCTCGCGTGGTCTGCCAAGGAAAGCGCACTCAAGGTGCTGCGTACCGGGCTGCGCCGCGATACCCGCTCGGTCGAGGTCAGCTATGGGGTCGAGGTCAGCTATGGGACTGGGGCGGCCGAAGGATGGCAGGAGATGGCGATCACCGTAGACGGGGAGCGTGTCTTCCCGGGTTGGTGGCAGCGCTTCGGTGACTTCGTGCTGACCGTGGCCGCCGATAGCGGCCACCCGTTACCCACACCGATCCCGCTCGTCGCTCCTCCCGGCCTTTCTGGAGGATCACCGTCACACGGATGGATGCGCCGGCCCTTGGTGTGAAGGCCCGCTGGGTTCCCGGGCCATTCCGCGCTCCAACGCGTCGATCAAATACGGCCGCAGTTCCCGCGCGCTGATGATGGCGTCGACCGAACCGACCTTCTGCGCGCGTTCGATGTCGTGGATCGCTTCGAACTCGGCAGCCACCTCGCCGATCTTTTCAGCGCGGGCCGTGACGGTCAGTTCCCGAAGCCGCGCCTGCGCCTTGCGCCGTTCCTGCTCTCCCGCAGCCGCGAGTTGCTCAGCCGCCTGCGCCACCGAGGGATCCGCTTGTGCGCGTGTGTTCACTTCGCGAGCGAAGACGACGGCCGCCGCCGGAGCACCGCCGATCACCGAGGCGTACGACCCCTCCACTGCAGCGACTTCGAGGGAATCGTTCAGGGTCTTCGAGAACACCACGAACGCGCCGCCGTGGTAGCGCGAGATGACCACGAAAACGATGGGGCCTTTGAAGTTCGTGACGGCGCGGCCGATCTCGGCGCCGTATTCCAGCTGCCACCCGCGCATGGACTCCGGGGAGCCGTCGAAGCCGGACAGGTTCGCCAGCACCACCAGCGGGCGGTTTCCGCTGGCGGCGTTCACGGCACGGGCCGCCTTGCGCGAGGACTGCGGGAACAACGTGCCCGCAGTGAAGACCTGTGGGCCATCGGCCGGCACGAAACCCTCCCGGCGCAGCGGCCTCGATTCGATCCCCAGCAGGCACACCGGAATCCCGCCGAGACGGGCGTCCCACACCACGACCGTCTCCGCATTGCGCCACCGCGACCAGCGCTCCAGCGGCTGGAAGTCCGAATCGCTCGCCGCCCGCATGACCGACCGGATGTCGAACGGCTTCTTGCGGTCGGCGTTGTGCTCGCTGGAGAAGATCTCGCCAATGGTCGCGAATCCGGCGCCGTCCACCTGGGCATGTGGTGATTCCCGCACGTCGCGGCTCGTCGGGTCGGCGGTCGGCAGCCGGCGCGGAAAGCGCTCACCGGGCATCACGTAGGTGTAGCCGTAGTGGCGGAGCAGCAGCGTGCACGCCTCCTTCAGATTGCGGGCGTAGTACTGCCCCTGACCGTTGGGTCCCATCACCCGCTCGTACCCGCCGATACCGAGATTGTCTTCCGCCGAGACGCCACCGGAGAAGTCGAGCGAGGTCTTACCGGTCAGCACCATTGCGCTCTCCGGCAGCATGACGAGGATTCCCTTGGTATGCATCAGCATCGTGGCCTCGCCGTTCCAGTACGGCTGGGCCCCGACGTTGATACCGGTCACCACGACGTTCAGCTCGCCGCCGGCTTGGGTGAATTCGATGATGCGGCGCAGGACGGCACTGATCCAATCCATGTTCTCGGTCCCGCTGCTCATCGATATCCGGGCGCCTGACGACACCGCGAACCATTCGACCGGCACCCTCATGTGCTCGGCGAGGTCGAGCGCAGCGTTGATCCGCCGGCATTCGGGCTCGGCCAGAGCGCCGAGGCTGCGACTCGGATCGCCGAGCAGGACGACGCGCGTCAGACCCTCGGGGTGCGACTGCGGATAGTTGCGCAGCACGCCGACCACCAGGTTCGCTGCGTTGTCGCCATAGGGGCGGACGACGGGAGCCAACCGGTTGTCCGTGTCGAGGTCGTATTCGGCGAAGTCTCCCGGCGGGAAATCCGAGGTGGCGTCGGCAGGCGGGGTCAGCATCTTGATGATCTCGTACGGGTAGTGCGCCCCCCGGCGCTGCGTCTGCAGCACCCGCCACTCGTACTCGGACATCGGCGGAATCGGAGCGTCCTGAACCGGGACGATGCGCATCAGCACTCCCCCGGCCGGCTGGGTCGAGATGTGCAGTTCCGCCGGCGAAGGTGCGCCTGAGGGCTCGGGAATGCGCAGCCTGATGACGACCTCGGAGACTCCTAGCGCATCGGCCGCCGGAGCGTAGCGGCGGGCGAGATCCCGCCAGATCGATCCCCGCAGCAGCCACTCGGGGCGGACGTAGAACAGAACCTCGTTGTGCAGCAGGCGTTTGCCGGGCATGCGATGGGCCTGATAGCGCCGCATGGCCGAGAGGGCCTGCTGGAACATGCGCTCCATATGCGGCAAGCCGACGATCTGGCCGGTCTCGTCGTACGCGGGCGTGACGTCGCGAATCTCCGCGACCGCGAACAGCCGCTCGTCCCGGCTGTTGGAACGCGCAACCCCACGGAAGAGGTAGACGTCCTCGACCGAGTCGAGCCGTTCGATGTCGAACTCGGCGAGCCGGCCGAGATCGAGCCGTTCTGCCAACATCGGATGCATGTTGCGGTGCCGGCGGTCCTCTTCGAGGCCCGCGCCGGGGGCCGCGGTGCACAGGTAGCTGACGTGGTACGTCTGCTCACCGCGCTCACCTTGCGTCGGCACGGTGAGCGTCAGGTCGATGCGGTGCAGCAACGCGCTGCGATTGCAAGGGCTGCCCCAGCCGGCAGCGATGAGCCGCTCGCGCAGCGCCCCCTCGACCTCATCGATGCCACGCAGCGGCTCCTCGGTCCACAGGTGGAAGTCGAGGATGCCGCGCGACCGCTCCGCCGTCCCCGCTGCAGCAATGGCGTCCAGCCGTTCGGCCACATGACCGGTCAGCTCGCCCAGCGTCCTCAGGTCACCGAACGCCACACCGAGGTAGGCGTGAGCAGCCGGCTCGTCGAACTCGGCGGTGCAGCACAGCAGCCCGGCATCTTCCTGTATTTGCAAGCCTTTGATGTCACGGATCCGGTAGTAACGGCGAGTGGCGGTCTCGAGCACGACGCCCTGCATCGCTGCCGGAGATCGCCGGAACCAGTCGAGCAACACCGGACGCAACGGCATGGGAGACGCGACCAGCCCGGCGATCAACCGCTCGCGATCGCCGCGTTCCGGATCGTCCAGGAGCTGGTGGAGCGCATGCTCCGCCTCGTTGCGCCAGCCCGCGAGAACGCCTTCGAGCAACGGTGAGTCGAACCAGCGAAAGCGTATTTCGTGGGCGAGGTCGCTGATGCCCGGGTAGCGCGCCTGGGCGGCCACCACCAGATCGTTCAGCCGGGTGCGCTCCCGGGCGCGTCCGGTCTCCTCATCCGGTAGCCATCCATGGTGCTCCACCCGCCGATCGAGGATCTGAGTGACGGCGGGAACGAGCGAATTCACCCGTAGCGTCGCACGGAAGAGCCTGACAAGTGCATGTTCCAGCGCAACATCGGGCCAGGCCAACTCGAGGACGCCGTAGCGCTGCAGCGTCGATGCCAATCGCGCCAGGAACCAGGCGGGGACCGTGTCAGCAGCCCGTCCCGGTGAGCGCAGAAACATATATAGGTACTGCTGCGGGCTGCGTGACTGCTCGACGCCTGCGGTGACCGCGTCGGGCACGATTCCGCCCCCGAGGTCGGCCGGGGTTCCGGCGACCCGCTGCGAAAGCGCGCACAGGTCGATGAACAGATCGAGGAACTCGTTCTCGCGTCGGCGCAGCTCCGCCTCGCCAACTGGTTGCGAGGAGAGCGCGGCTTGCGCCGCCAGCAATTGGCTGGATTCGCCCGCGCTCGCGTCATAACCCAGAGCGAGTGCGCGCAAGCCTTCGTACACCGCTGCGGGCGACTGGGCAGCCGCAGGCCTCGTATCGCTGTCGCGAAAGGTCAGGCGATCGGCGGAAGCTGCGCCGGGTGCGCCGTCGACGGCTCGGTCGAGCTGGACCAGCGGAGCGCGGGCGTCGACCTGGACGTTGATGACGGCCTTCACCTCTCGCACGCGTCCGGCGAACGGCGCCGTCACGGCGAGCTCCATCTTCATCATCTCGATGACCGCGACCGTGTCACCTTCTGCGACCTCATCGCCGGGACGGACCCGGACGGCGACGACGACTCCGGGTGCAGGCGCCCGGATGATTCCGCCGTCGTCTCGGGCCACGCTGTGACTGACGCCGTCCACCTCGACGAAATAGCGCAAGCCTTCGGTGACGGTCAGCACCCGGTGCCGCTCGCCGTCGCTGGTGATCCGGCGCTCGTAGGGGCTCACGGTTCGGAGGGTGAGTTCGATCCACGCGCCGTCGACCCGCACCCGATAATGCTCCGCGGCAACCTTGAGCACGTAGAGGTCATAGGAGATTCCGCGGTGGCGAAGCTGAACGCGATGGCCGGTTTCATCGTCGAGTTCGGGTCTTCCGCGCGCCGCTGACGTCAGGAAGCGCTGGCGAATCGCGTCGGCGTCCTGTTCGTAGGCCTCGGCAGCAGCAGCGAGCAGCGCCACGTCAGCGAATCGTTCCGGCGCGAATTCCCCTTGTGCTACGGCGTCATCGAGCCAGCCGGTGTGCACGCCACCCGAGCGCACGTCCGGATGGTCGACCAGGGTCTGCAGGAAGGCCTTGTTGGTAGCAGCTCCGCGCACCACGATCGACGCCTGGTTCACCGCACGGCTCAGCCGCGCCATCGCTTCCTGCCGGTAGGGAGCCCAGGCAACGATCTTCGCGATCAGCGAATCAGCGGTGGGTGGGACCTCATCTCCCTCGGTGACCCCGGAGTCCACGCGGATTCCCGGCCCCGACGGCAGGCGTAGATAGTCGATGACCGGAGGAGCCGGAGCGAACTCCTCGGTCTCACTCTCGGCGTGCAGGCGCACTTCCACCGCGTGGCCGTTCGGTACCGGAGGCGGCCCCTCGAGGACGCCACCTTCGGCGATATGCAGCTGCAGCTTCACCAGATCGATGCCGCTGGTCAGCTCCGTGACGGCGTGCGCCGCTTGCAACCGCGGATTCACCTTGACCAGCTGCGGCTCCGCCGCTGGATGTGCCGGATCGCAGAAGAACTCGGCCGTTCCCGCATTGACCAGGCCGGTGGCAGCGACGATCCGCGCCGTGGCGTTGCGCAGCGCCGCCTCCAGCTCGGGCGACACGGCCGGAGATGACGATTCCTCCAGCATTTTCCGGTGGCCGCGTTGCACGGTGCAGTCACGGATGCCCGGCATCCAGAGATGGCCTTCGGAGTCGGCAATGAACTGCACCTCGACCTGGCGCACCCGACGCACCCAGGCTTCGAGGTAGACCCGCGGATCGCCGAAGTTGCGCTCTGCGTCAGCCGCCGCTTTGGTCAATGCTTCGGTGAGCGACGCGGGATCCTGCGCGAGGCGAATCCGTTGCCGGCCGCCTCCTGCCGCCGCCTTCACCAAGACCGGATAGCCCAGGCGTGCTGCGCAGACTTGCGCATCTGCAGGGCCTTTTACCGCGGCGCCGCTCCACGGCACGCCCTCGACACCGGCTGACTCTGCGATGCGCTTCACCGATATCCGATCGACGACGCGAGAAAGCGCCTCGGCGGAGGGGCCGACGAAGATGACGCCCAGCCGCTCGCAGAGCCGGACGAACTCGACCTGCTCTGCAGCTGCACCCCACCCCACCCACACGATGTCGGCCCGACACGCAACGAGCGCGTCCTCCAGCGCCGACAGATCGAGCGGATCACTGCCGAAGCAGACTGCTTCATCGGCCGACCTGACATACCAGGCCCGCCGATCCCGCTCCGGGAAGAGCGCGATCGTGTGGTAGTCGCGGCCACCAGACCGGGAAAGCTCTGCGACAGCGTTGAGGACGCGGATCGCCGGCTCCGCGGCGCTCAGGATTGCCAGGCGGCGCGGGCCCTGCTCATGAGCGGACATGCTTGCCTCCTTCACCGGCGGATCGGTGGGAGCTGCCCGCGCCGGTCAGCTGCCCACCGCTCGGCGTAGAGGTTCCAAGCGCTCCGCGGCGACCGGCACGGGGAAAGCAACGGTCCGGTACCCGTCAAGGCGTAGCACCGTTCGACCTTTGCTGTCGACCACCCGGACGTCGAACAGATCGTTCTCGCGTGGTGTCGCCACCGCCACGAGCCCGGCCGGCTCCGCCGCGTTCCCCGCGGGGTAAGCCGGGAAGACGACCCGCTCGATGCCGTTGGGCAGACCGAGAACGCCATACCTAGCCAACCCGAGCAGGCCAGCTGTCTGGAAGCACAGCTCGATGAGTCGCGGTTTGGCTACCAGTGCCTTCTCCGCTGGAACGTGGTTGTCAGGCAGCTCACCCGAGACCTCCCCGGCCACTCCCCCCTCGGTACGCCACGCACGTCCCAGCACCTGGTAGGCCGGCCCGTGGAAGTAGACCTGGTAAAGCTCCTCGGTGGACGTCGTCACCTCGGCCGGCTCCGGCGCCGCGTCACCGCCCTCTGCTGGCGGCGGCGTGCGCGAAAGCCTGACGTGGGCCCGGAAGTGCTCGGTCACGACGGGCTCGGGGCTGGTCACCAGGGTGCGCGAGGCCGTCAGCGTGCAGTCGGCCACCAGGTCGCCGCTCGCCGGGTCGCCGTCGCGCAACACCGCCGACAGCACCAGCGTGCGAGGTTCGTCCCGGTAGAACTTCACCGGTTCGAGGTACTCGACATCCTCGATGCTGCTGACAGACCACCCGGGCACGAGGAGCCCGGCCAATTCGGCGAATCCTTCGATGCCCATCACGCCAGGCAGCACCGCCGTGCCGTCGATGCGATGGTCGTTGAGGAACGGCTGCACGGTCGGGTCGAGCTCGACCTCCGCGGTCAGGCCGGTGAGCAACCCCATCCCGGTGACGCGCCCGATCATGGGCCCGGCTCCGGACACATCGACGGAGGCCGGATCGAGACCGCCGGTCTCGTCGAACTCGGCGCCCATCATGCCGAGCCGCCCCGCGACAACGATCTCACCGCGGGTGCCTCCAGCGGTCAGCTCACGCCGGATGGTTGCGATTCCGGCGTCCGCGGGCAGCATGTCGATTCCGGCCGCTGCCATCACCGTCGGGATCGAACCGCGCGTCGCCATGCCGATCCCGGCCCAGGCGGTCCAGTCGATGACGATGCCGCGCACGGCCGGACTGGTCCGGCGCAGGTTCGAGGTCAGCTTGCACAGCAGGTCGTTTGCTGCGGAGTAGTCGGTCTGACCGACATTGCCGAAGCGCCCGGCAACGGAAGAGAACGCGACCGTCGCGCCGACGGGGGTGCCCGCCAGACCGTGCAGCACGTTGAACCAGCCGTCGCTCTTCACGTCGAAGACGAGGTCGTACTCGCGCGGCTCCTTCTGCTCGAGCAGTCGGCTGATCTCGATGCCGGCGGCCAGTAGCACGACGTCGACATGGCCGTGTTCCGCAGCCACCGCAGCCATCACCTGCTCGACGGCCTCGGCATCGGTGAGGTCGACGCAGTGGTAGTGGGCCGTTCCCCCGGCATCGGTGACCGCAGCGATGGCGGCCTCCGCCATGGCGAGCCGTTCGATGCGCGCGAGTTCCTTCTCGACCATGACAGGCGTGACCTTCGCGCCCTCGGCCTTCATCCGGGCGATCAGCGACGCCTTCAGGCCTTCCTTGTCGGTCAGGAACTGCCGCAGATCCGGGTCATTCGAGTCCGGGGTCGGCGTCAGATCGAGCAAGTGAAACGCCCCGCCGCCGCCGGCTCGTGCCAGGTCTGCGGAGATGGCCGACACGATGCTCCCGGCCGCACCGGTGATCACGTAGACGCTGCCCGGGTTGAGATCCATTCCTGGGCTGCCGTCCACGGCGGGCTGCACCTCGAGTCCGATCCCCCATCGGAATGAGGCACGCCCCATGGCAGTCGAGTCGCCGGCGGCCGGCTTGGCGCCTGCGTCGTCCACGCCGACTTCGACGCAGCCGGGGTCGCGCAGGGTCTCGTCGACGAGCACATCGGCGAGGCGAGCCGTGCGCCGCGACGCAGCGAAGTCGACGGCCTTGACGAGGACGTCGGGCTTCTCGCGCTTGTAGGCCTTGGCGAAGCCGGTGACCGAACCGCCGAGGGGGCTCGTGGCGCCGGCGGCGTCATAGCCGTGACGGCCGCCGAGCCGGGTGCCGGTCACGAGGAACGGCGCGCTTGCGTAGAGGTGCCGCATGGTGGCGTACAGATTCTTCACGCGCACGCGCAGTTCCGCACGCCACGCTGCGTGATCCAGCTCCGCCACGGGGCCTTCGTCGTCGAGCGCCGGCAGCCAGTAGACGCCGGTGATCGGCCCGGCGGCGAGCCAGCCATCGAGCGTCTCGATGATGGTGGCCGCCTCAGCGGTCGGATCCAGACGCAGCACCGTGACGCCGAGCTTGCCGAGCCGCTTGGCGAGTGCTTCGCCGACGCCTCCGGTGTCGCCGGCGAGGACGACGCGAGCCGAACCGTCGAGCACGACATTCGTCTCACGGCACTGGGCCAGAGCCGGGCGGAGCACCGGAACCGGCACCCGGCGCGCAATGGTGTTGGCGGCGTCGAGGCTGCCCAGCGGCGGCGCGGGGAACCCATCGGTTCCTTCCGTTGCCGCTGCGGCGGTTTCGGTGGGAGTCTCCGCGCCCGCGGCGGCGGTTTGCACCGCTGGAGTCAGCTGGGCACGCTCGCGGACGAACGCCACCACGGCCGACAGCGTCGGATAGTCCCGCAGCTTCAGGTTCTCGTCCCGCGGGATGTCGAAGGCATTGCGTACCGCCGCGAACACCTCGGCCTGCTTCACCGTGTCAACACCCAGATCCGCTTCCAGATCCAGCTCCAGATCGAGCATCTCCGACGGGTAGCCCGTCGTCTCCGCAACGATCGACAACACCTTGTCCAGCACGAGATCGCCGGCAACGGCAGACGCTTCGGGTGACGCTGCAGCCTCAGGGAGCCCCGCGCGCTCGCGGACGAACGCCACGACCGCCGACAGCGTCGGGTAATCCCGCAGCTTCAGGTTCTCATCGCGCGGGATGTCGAAGGCATTGCGTACCGCCGCGAACACCTCAGCCTGCTTCACCGTGTCAACACCCAGATCCGCTTCCAGATCCAGCTCCAGATCGAGCATCTCCGACGGGTAGCCCGTCGTCTCCGCAACGATCGACAACACCTTGTCCAGCACGAGATCGGCCGCGGGAGCAGCCGGCGCAGCAATTGCCTCAGCCGGTTTCGCCGGCGCCGGGATCGCTGCCGCGGGTGCGACGGCGACCGGGGCTGAGGGCGCGGGTAGCCCGGCGCGCTCACGGACGAACGCCACGACCGCCGACAGCGTCGGATAGTCCCGCAGCTTCAGGTTCTCATCGCGCGGGATGTCGAAGGCATTGCGTACCGCCGCGAACACCTCGGCCTGCTTCACCGTGTCGACACCCAGATCCGCCTCCAGATCCAGCTCCAGATCGAGCATCTCCGGCGGGTAGCCCGTCGTTTCGGCAACGATCGAGAGCACCCGCTCGAGTACTGGATCTCCTGCTAACACAGGGCTTTGAGGTGCGGCCGGCAGGGAAGCGTCCGCGATAGGAGCGGCCGCGGAAGCGGCGACGGCAACGGCGACCGGCGCGGCGACCGGCGCGGCGACCGGCGCGGCGACCTTTGCGGGCGCCGATTCGACTCCGGCGCGCTCGCGCACGAATGCCACCACGGCCGCCAGCGTCGGGTAGTCCCGCAGCTTCAGGTTGTCGTCACGCGGGATCTCGAACGCCGCCCGTACCGCCGCGAACACCTCGGCCTGCTTCACCGTGTCGACACCCAGATCCGCTTCCAGATCCAACTCGGGATCGAGCATCTCCGCGGGATAGCCGGTCGTCTCGGCGACGATCGCCAGCACCCGCTCCAGGACGGTGTCGGCGGCCGGAAGGTCCTCGACCGGACCGGCTTGCGCCGGTACGGATGGGGCGGCCGGAGGAGCCGCCGGAAGCGCCGCGCGCTGACGGACGAACTCCACGACCGCCGTCAGGGTCGGGTAGTCCCGGAGCTTCAGGTTGTCGTCACGCGGGATCTCGAACGCCGCCCGCACCGCCGCGAACACCTCGGCCTGCTTCACCGTGTCGACACCCAGATCCGCTTCCAGATCCAACTCGGGATCGAGCATCTCCGCGGGATAGCCGGTCGTCTCGGCGACGATCGCCAGCACCCGCTCGAGGACCTGGTCATCGGGCGGTGCCGCGCTCGGCGCAGGTACCGGAGCCGCGACAGCCGCGGCGACGGGGACGGGGAGGGGAGCCGGCGCCGGCGCCGCTACCGGGACCGCCGGCGCTGCCGCCGGTCGGCGCCCGGCCAGACCGGGATCGCTGATCCGCAGCCGGCGTGAGACGACCTCGAGCACCGGGTTGTCCTGACCGCTGATCCGGCGCAGCCAGCCCTGCCACGCGGCCTGGTCGGCCACGCGGTATCCGAAGCCGAGCTGGTCGGGACGCGGGCGGACGCCGGTCGGCGACGGTACGTGCCGCACCAGCGACAGGCAGATCTGCGAGCCGAATCCCGCCGCTAGCCGCAGCGCGTAATCCAGCGGGTTGTCCCCTCCGCGCGAAAGGTTGAGCGCACCGAGCGATGGATCGACCTCACGGAAGTTCGGGATCGGCGGGACGATCCCCGTCTCCAGTGCCTTGATGGCGACGGCATCCTCGATGCCGGCGCCCATGGCATGACCGGTGTAGCCCTTCGTGTTCGCGACGACGATCGAGTCGGCGTCCGCGCCGAAGACCGTGCGCAACGCGTTGACCTCCGCAGCCGCGCTGCCTCCGCGAGCCGGCGTATACGTCTCGTGCGACATGAACATCGCGTGCTGCGCGATCTCGCTGCGGCGCAGACCATGCTGCGCCTCAGCCGATGCGATAAGGCGCTTCCATCACCTGAGCGATGTGGTCGATGTCGAGCCGGGTGCCGTGGAAGGCGCTGTTGGCCGCGGCCGTCGCCAGCACCTCGCACAGCGGCGCGAGCCCGCGCTCCCGAGCGGCCTCCGCCGACTCGACGACGAACGCAGCGGCGCCCATCCCGATGAGCATGCCGTGGCGGCGGTTGTCGAAAGGCAGGGCCGCGTCCTCGACGCGCTCGTCGGTGGCAGCTGCGCCCGTCGCAAGAAAGCCGGACCCCATCCACTCCAGGAGGTGTTCCTGGGAGACGTCATCGGCCGACACCACGAGCACGCGGCGGCAACGACCGGTCTTGATCCAGTCCTCGGCCACGCCGATGGCCTGGGTGGCGCTGGCGCAGGCGGCGTTGACCTGAGTGTTGGGGCCGCGGGCGCCGATGATCTCGGCGAACTGGGAGTGGCCCATCGACAGGACGCGGAAAAGGAAGCGCCGGTCGAAGACGTACGGTTCGGCCTCCAGGGTCGCCCGCAGCTCCCGGATGCGTCCGTCGAGGTCGGCCGCGACGGCATCGGCGGCACCCACCCGGGCGCGAATCGCCACCAGCGACTCCCATCTCGTGCAGGCGTCCCGCGTGGACGAAGTAGCGCTCGAGCTCGTCGGCGAACTCGCCATAGGCCGGGGAATGCGGAGGCGAAGACGATGCCCGTGTCGTCGCGCAGTTCCTCGGGGCAGCATCCAACGGTCGGGCAGCTCAGTGCCGATGCTCGTGGTCCGGTAGCGCAGCACGAGCGGAATACCGGCGTCGCGCAACGCATCGATGCCGGCCCCGATCGCCAACCGGGTGACCGCGTCGAGAGCGGCGTCACGGTCGGGATCGATGCCGAACTCGGTGACGGCGTCGAGTGCGCCGGCTCGCCCGGCCAGCTTGATGATCTCGCTATCGTTGCCGAGGGTCAGCCAGCTCGCGGAGCCGTCGTCGCTCTTGACCAGACGCGTGATGTTCTTGTCGAGGATGCGCTTGCGCAGCCGCGGCGGGATGGCGTCGATGAACTGCTGGCCGGCCAGGATGCGGCCGACATTGGCGTCATCGAAGACGTGGTCCGTGCCCGGTAGGCCGAGCGAGGCACCGGTGATGACGACCGGCTCGGCCGCCGCCGGCGACGACGGCGTGTCCATTGCTCGACGGAGCCGGCGCGCCGAAGAGCTGGCGCCCGCGGTCGACGATGTCGGCGATGAAGCGGCCGATCTCGGTATAGCGGTCGTCGGTGGGCACGGCAGCTCCTGAGGCGGTCGCTACGGATGGGCGGACCGGCGCGGCCGGCTTCGGCTGCTGGATCGGGGCTGACGGCCTGTGCCGCAGTGGGTTTCGACGTCATCTGCCGCAGCGCCGAGGCCGGCGGCGTACATCCCGCACAGCGCCTGGTTCAGGCTGACGACATCGCCGAACTTCGGGTGGTTGGTGAACAGCACCGAGACGTCGTCGTGCTGCCCGAGCACGTCCTCCGCCATGCCGTGCAGCGCCTTCTTCGGCCCTACCTCGACGAAGACCCGAGCGCCGGCGTCGTAGAGGGTCTCCAGGCCCTTGACGAACTGCACCGGTTCCGCGACCTGTCGCCCGAGCAGCTCGATGATCTCGTCGTGGCTGTCGGCCCCGGACGGGTAGAAACCGCCGTGGACGTTGGCGATGATCGGGATCTGCGGAGGCTGCACCGTCAGGCGGCGGAGCTGCTCCTTGAGCGGCCCACTGGCCGGCGCCACGATCGAGGTGTGGAACGCGTGGCTGACGGGCAGCTTCACAGCGGTGCCGCCGGCCGCGGTGATGCGCTCGATGACCTTCTCGACCGCCGGCGTCGCCCCGCCGATGACCGCCTGGTGACCGCTGTTCACGTTAGCGATGACGACGTAGCCCTCGGCGGTGTCGACGATCTGCTGAACCTCCGCGAGCGGGGCCATTACGGCGGCGAGGATGCCGTTGTCGTCGACGCTGATCCCTGCCATCTCCCGCCCGCGAGCGCTGACGGCCTCGAGCGCCGCAGGGACGGTCAGCGAGCCTGCAGCGACGAGCGCCGCGTACTCGCCCAGACTGTGGCCCATCACCATGTCGGGGTGCACGCCGTACTCGCCGAGCAACGCCATCAGCGCCGCGTCGGCGGTGAGCATGGCAGGCTGGGTGATCTCGGTCTGCAGGAGCTGCTGGGTGAGCCGTTCCTGCTGCCCGGGATCGGAATCGTCGCCGAAGATGAACTCCGACAGCGAGCGGCCGAGCAGCGGTGCCATGATCGTGTCCGCTTCAGCGAACGTCTCGGCCACCACCGGCTCGGTCTCGCGCAGAACCTTCAGCATGTTGACGTACTGCGACCCCTGACCGGGGAACAGGAACGCCACCTTCGGTGCCGGACCGCGGCCGAGGAACACGCCTCGGCCACGCAGCAGCTTCCAACGCAGAGGCTGGCCGGACAGCAGCGCTTCACGTGCTTTCGTGGCCTTGTCCGCCAACTCCGTAGCGTCGGCATAGTCGATCGCGACGCGCACCGGTGCAGCCAGGTCGGCCCGCCGAGGAGCGGTCGGCCCGGCAGCCGCGATGCTTCCGGCCTCCCGCGCGACCGCTCCCAGCCGCGCGGCCAGATCCGCATCGTCCGCAGCACCGATCACCAACGCCCCGCGCAACGGCGCCTTCGCGGCCGCCGGGGGCTGAGCTGCGGCAGAAGGGATATCGGCTCCCGCGAAGGACCGGCTGCGCTCCTCGTCGCGGTGGCGCCCGGGGACGTACTCCTCGAGAACGACGTGGAAGTTGGTGCCGCCGAAGCCGAAGGCGCTCACACCCGCCGTCCGCACGCCCTGCGCCGGAGCGGCCCACTCCCGCAGCTCGGTGTTCACCTTGAGCGGCGAGGAAGCCCAGTCGATTTTGGGGTTCGGGGTCTTGAAGTTCAGGCTCGGCGGCAGCACCTTCTCCGAAAGTGCCAGCGCTGCCTTGAACATTCCGGCGACGCCGGCCGCTGCCTTGAGGTGACCGATGTTGGACTTGACGCTGCCGAGCGCAATACTTCCCTGTCGCGCCCCGGCGGCATTCAGCACCTCGGCCAGCGCTTCCGCCTCCCCCACATCGCCGACACGGGTCGATGTGCCGTGCGCCTCGATGAGTCCGGCACTGGCCGGGTCGGCGCCGGCTCGTGCCCACGCGCGTTCGACGGCGAGCTTCTGACCCACCGGATTCGGCGCGGTGATGCCCTTGCCCTTGCCGTCCGACGACCCGCCGATCCCAAGAATCACCGCGTAGATACGGTCGCCGTCACGCTCGGCGTCAGCCAGCCGCTTGAGAACGAAGAGAGCTCCGCCCTCGCCCATCACGAAACCGTCGGCGCCGGCGTCGAACGGGCGGGTGCCCGTCGCTGACAACGCCCCGATCTTGCAGAACTTGACGAAGGCCGCGATGCCCATGTTGCGGTCGATGCCGCCGACGATGGCGGTGTCGAAGTCACCGACGGCCAGGCCGTTGGCAGCCGCGCTCAGCGCCGCTAGCCCCGACGCGCACGCGGCATCCGTCGTGAAGTTCGGCCCGCGCAGGTTGAACAGGTTGGCAACGCGGCCGGCGATGATGTTGGCCAGCTCGCCGGGCATGGTGTCCTCGGTGATGTCCGGCGTCAGCATGTCGAACGACTTGTGCGCTTCGGCGATGATGGACTCGCGTACCGCCTCCGGCAGCGATACGAAGCTCGGCGCGGTGCGCAGCTCGCGTTCGAATTCGGGGAACTGGATACGCATGTTGGTGGCGTAGTGCTTCTCGCCGCCGATCGCGCTGCCGATGATGACCGCGCAGCGCTCAGTATCCATGGGCTTTTCCGGCCAGCCGAAGTCCATCAGGGCCGTGCGCGCAAGCGCCACCGACCACTTCTGACCCTCATCGAACTGCTCGCCGACCCGCGGCGGGATGGGCAGCTTCCACGCGAACGGGTCCCACTCGAAGTCGCGCACCCAGCCGCCGATCGCCGAGTACGTCTTGCCTGGCGCCTTCGGGTCGGCGTCGTAGTACAGCGCCGGGTCCCAGCGCTCCGGGCGGACGTCGCTGATGCAGTACTTGCCGCGCTGGATGTTCTCCCAGAAGGCCGCGGCGTCCCGAGCCTCCGGCATGAGCGCGGACAGCCCCACGATGGCTATCGGTGTCGGCGGAACGGCGGGAGAAGGGCGGCCAGATGCGGTGGGACCGGTCATGTTTTCTGCTCCAGTTATGGAAGTTTGCCGACAGCGGTAGCTGAGTGGGGCAGTTCGGCGGCCGTCAGCGGTGGCTGGCCGGCCGCGCGTAAAGGGCGCTACGAACGGCATCCATGTCGTCGATGAGCCCGTCGTGCGATTGCTCGATGAGGTCCAGGCGCAGGTTGGCGGCGATGGCGCCGGCTGCGCCGGGCACGAGGCCCGGGGTGCCGCGCAGCAGCCGCACCCCTTCGGTCGCGACCTTCAGCGCCGCTTCGCGGGCGAAGACGCGGCTCATGGCCGCCAGTGCGGCGGGTTCGAAGCCGCGGTCGGTCTTCTCGTAACCGGTGCCGGACAGGGCACGGGAGGCGCGACGGGCAAAGGCTGCGGCGGTTTCGGCGTTGGCGATGAGTTCGCCGAGCTTGAACAGGACATGCTGGCTACGGGTGAGCCGGCCGATTCGCGCCGACTCGAGCACCTCGGCCAGCGAGGTGAGGGCGAGCGCCGCGATGTCGGCACCGCACTCCGGTGACGATGCCGCCAGCGGGGCAAGTGCTGCCGCTTCCTGGCGGTAGTGCTCGCCGCGGGTCTTGAGGTGCAACTGCCAGCGGTCACGAGCGATCGTCATCTCGAGGATCTCGGACGTGCCCTCGTAGATCGTCGTGATCCGGACGTCGCGCTTGATCTTCTCGACCAGGTACTCCTTGGTGTAGCCGTAGCCGCCGTGCGCCTGAATGGCCGCCTCGGCGGCGGCGTTGCCGGACTCGCTCGCGAGGTACTTCGCGATCGCACCCTCGGTCTGCAGGTTCTCCTCGCCGTCGTCGATCCGGGTCGCCGTCTCCTCGATGAAGGACCGGGCTGCTTCGAGCCGAACGGCATGCGGGACAAGGAGCTTGTGGGTGTATCCCTGCTTCTCCGACAGCGGGGTGCCGGCCACGCGTCGCTCCTGCGAGTACGCGATCGCCCGGTCCAGCGCCGACCATCCGCCGCCGAGACCGAAGGCCGCGACCATGAGCCGCGTGTAGCCGAAGACGGCCTGCGCCTGGGCCAAGCCCTGACCCTCGACGAGCCCGATCAGATCTTCTGCGTCGACGTTCACGTCGTCGAGGTAGAGCGCGGCCGTGTTCGACAGCCGGATCCCGTGCTTGTCCTCAGGCTTCGCCGCCGTGAAGCCCGGGCTGTCGGACTTCACGTAGAACCAGGTCGGACCGCCAGGGGTGTTCGCGAGCACGGTCACCATGTCGGCGATGCCGCCGTTGCTGATCCACTGCTTGCGGCCGGTGATCTTGTAGCTGACGACCCTGCCGTTCTCCTCGACCGGAACGGCCTTGGTCTTCAGGGCGCCGAGGTCGCTGCCGGCCTCGGGCTCGGTGGCGCCGTACGCCAGCAGCGTGCCCTCCTCGGCGATCTGGGTGAGCCACTTCTTCTTCTGGTCGGGCGTTGCGCCGACGACGATGGGATCGCTGCCGAGGAAGGTCGCGAGCACGCTCGTGGCGACCCCGAGGTCGATGCGGGCCATCGCCTCGCAGACCCGGTAGACGTCGAAGGTGCCGCCGCCCATCCCGCCGTACTCCTCGGGGATGAAAAGCAGCTGGACCCCGAGTTCGTCACCACACATGGCCCGGACCATGTCGACGGGACATTCGTCCTCGTGGTCGAGCTGCAGCTGGCGCTCGACCGGGAGCTGACGCTCGCAGAATTCGCGAATGGCGTCGAGGGTCGCTTCGAGGATGTCGGCGTCGAGACCGGCCATTACAAGCCTCCAGGGGGGCGGTACAAAGCGGGCCAATAAGGGGGGCTTAATTAGGGTGTCGCGAATCACGCGCCGCCAGGCAGGGCACAACGTCCCGAATCAGGGCGTCATCGGCCCCGTCCGGCCCCGCCTTCGGGCCGGTAACAATCCCCGCGAATCGATCGAGTGGCTCAGTCGCCGGACAGGCTTGGGAGGTTCACGACGATCGCCTCCTGCGTGCTTCGCGCGAGAACGACGACCGCCTCCTCGTCCGGCGAGGGGTTCTCCTCGCGATGGGGCACGAAGGGCGGAACGTAGACGTAGTCGCCCGGCCGGGTGCGGATCCGGCGCTCGACGCCGTCCTCGAGGAAGACGAACTCCGGACGGCCCGAGACGACGAAGATCGCGCTCTCGGATTCGCCATGATGGTGGTCAGCTGACCGGGCTCCGGCGGCGACGTGACTTTCGCCCATCCAGAGCGTCCCCGAGCCGGCGGAGCGCCCCGAAATGGCCTCCAGCCGGCGCATCCCGCGGCTCTGCCCCGGCGGAAGCGCCAGCTGCGACTTCGGGATGTGGACGAGCTTCGGCGCGGCCTCATCCGACCGATCCGCTGGCTGCGACAACGTCACCACCTCGACCGGCAGGCTACCGCCCGCAGGGAAACGGCGAAAAACTCTTCAGCCATATAAGCCGAACGGGTCACCGAATATCAAATGCGCCCCAATTCATCGAACGAAATCGACGACACTCCGCCCGCTGCATCAAGGTGACGCCTGGCAGGGCCGAGGCTGCGGAGATGATCCGTCACCGGGGGGTTTCGGGCGTGAGGTCCGGCATCTCGCGCGGCAGCAAGCCGGTGCTGGCCGCGCCGTCGACCACGAGCAGCTTTCCCGTCACGAACGACGACGCGTCGCTGGCGAGAAAGAGGGCGGCATTGGCGATGTCCTGCGGCAGCCCATTTCGCCGCATCCCGGTCTGCGAGATCATGTGTTCGCGGACCTCGGGGCCGAAGCGCTCGAGCCATCCGCGCAGCGCGTCGGTCTCGATCGCCCCGGGCAGCACCGCGTTCACCCGGATCCGCGGCGAGAGTTCGGCGGCCATCAACCGGGTCAGCTGCCCCTCGGCCGATTTCGTCAGGCTGTGGGTGAACTGCCCGCGCACCGCCAACTCCCCGACCACCGAGCCGATGTTCACGATCGCGGCGTCTCCCCGGCGCAGCAGGTGCGGGGTTGCCAGCCGGCTCAGCTCGAACGGCACGAGCACGTTGAAATGAAAAGACGCCGCGAGCTGGTCGACCGTCGTTTGCAGGAACGGCCGCGAAACCGAGCCGCCGGCGTTGTTGACCAGGATGTCCAGACCGCCGAACTCCGCCGCGGTCCGGTCGACCACGTGGCGCAGGAAGCCGAGATCGTTGACGTCACCGGCGAGGACCAGTGCCCGCCGGCCCCGCTCGCGGACGGCCTCGGCCACCGTCTCCAGGTCCGAGGCCGTGCGAGCGGTGATCGCCACGTCGGCGCCCGCCCCGGCGAAGGTCGTGGCGATCGCGGCGCCGATACCCTTGCCGGCGCCCGTGATGAGGGCGACGCGATCGGTGAGCCGGAACTGCTCGGCGATGTCGCTCATCTGCTAACCCCGCCGGCGCAGCCGCTTGTTGGCCAGGGCCGGAGGTGTCCAGCCCGCATCCGCCTGGTTGAGCGTGGCCCCGGGCGCGACAATCTCGTCGATCCGATCGAGCACGTCGCCCGCCAGCTTGCCCTCCGCAGCGCTCAGCTGCGATTCGAGCTGCTCCATGGTGCGCGGCCCGATGATCGGCGACGTGACCGCCGGGTGGGCCAGCACGAAACCCAACGCCATGTCGATCATGCTGATGCCCGCATCGTCGGCGAGTACCGCGAGCTGCTCGACCGCCTCGAGCTTCCGCTGGTTCTCGGGGGTCGACATGTCGAAGCGATCGGGCACCCGGTCGGCGCGGTGCGACCGGACCCCTTCCTGCCCCTTGCGGTACCGGCCGGTGAGCCAGCCCCCGGCGAGCGGGCTCCAGGGGATCACCCCGATGCCGAACTGCTGGCACACCGGCAGCACCTCGGCCTCGACAGCCCGCGCCAGGATGGAGTACGGCGGCTGCTCGCAGACGAAGCGCTCGCGATGTCGCCGCTCGGCCACCCACTGCGCTTCGACGATCAGCGGCGCGGGATACGTCGAGTGGCCGAAGTAGCGGATCTTGCCGGCGCGCACCAGGTCGGTGAGGGCGCCGAGGATCTCGTCGAGGTCAGCTGTCGGGTCGGGCCGATGGACCTGATACAGGTCGATCCACTCGGTCCCGAGCCGGCGAAGGCTGTTCTCGACCTCCATCGTGAGCCAGCGCCGCGAGCTGCCGGTGAAGTTCGGATCGTCGCCCATCGGCGCGTAGGCCTTGGTCGCGAGGACGACGTGGTCACGGCGCCCGCCGCGCAACGCCTTGCCGACGATTTCCTCCGACTCACCCGCGGAGTAGATATCGGCGGTGTCGATGAAGTTGATCCCGGCGTCCAGCGCCCGATGGATGATGCGGACCGATTCGTCGTGGTCCGGGTTGCCCCACTGCCCGAACATCATCGCGCCGAGGCAGAGCGGACTGACCTTGACCCCGGTGCGGCCCAACGTGCGCATTCTCATGTCGCTTGCTTACTCCTCGGAGGTCGCCGGTGACGACCCGGCTGGGAGGATGGGCAGGCCGCGGTGAGCCGAGCGACCCCGTGACGGACATACTGCTGTGGCGAACGGGTGAGGCGAAGGGGAGGTCGGACGGTGTCCGCAGAACCTCCCTCGGATCCAGCCATCTCGCGACGAGGGCGCTCGCCGATGTCCACTGAACGGGCGACTCACGCTGACGTGCGGGTACCGCCTCGGCCGATGCTGCCCGTCCAGGGTGGGCCGGTATCCATGCGCTCGCTGCTTCGCAACCTGGAGTTCCGCGCGATGGCCATCGCGCAGTTCTTCTCGCTGGCCGGCGACCAGATCGCCCGCGTCGCGCTCTCGGTCCTGGTCTTCAACCGGACGAGCTCGGCTCTCCAAGCGGCGATCGCTTACGCGCTGACGTTCGTTCCGGCAGCACTCGGCGGTCCGCTGCTGTCCGGATTGGCGGATCGGCGTCCCCGTCGCTCGGTGATGATTGCGTGCGATCTGGTGCGGGCGCCGCTCATCGCGCTGCTCGCCATCCCCGCTATCCCCATTCCGCTGGCGCTGGTGCTGCTCGGTACGGCCGGCTTGTTCGAAGCGCCGTTCACCGCGGCACGTGGAGCCTTGGTCCCCGATGTCCTGCCCGGTGAGCGCTTTCCTGCCGGCCTGGCATTCACGCAGGTCGTCATCCAGGCCGCCCAGGTCGGAGGCTTCGGACTGGCGGGGGTGCTGCTGATCGGGCTGTCGCCGTCCGTCCTGCTGCTCCTGGACTCCGTGACCTTCGTCTTCTCGGCCGTTCTGGTGGCGCAGGGGGTGGCGCGCCGTCCCGCGGCGGTCGCCGGGCCGGGCACCCATCGCGATCGCTGGTGGTCGCATGCCTGGGGTGACCTGCAGCTGTCACTCCGGCTGGTGCTCGGCAAGCGTGAGCTGCGATCTCTCGCCGCTCTCGCCTGGGCGTCGATCACCTTCACGATCAGTTTCGAGGCGCTCGGAGCTCCCCTGGCGCGAGCGACGCATTCATCGTCGTGGGCGGTCGGCGTGCTCCTCGCAGCGCAGCCCGTCGGAACCGTCTCAGGTGCGCTGCTGGTGACGAAGGTTCCGAACCGGTACCGGCCAAAGGTGATGCAGCTGCTGGCGGTGCTTTCGCTGGCACCGCTGCTGGTCGGATTCATCCGGCCGCCGCTTCCCGTCCTGCTCGTCATGGGGGTGCTTGCCGGTCTGGGGATCGCCTTCAACATCTTGGCCAGCACCGCCTTCGTCACGCGGGTTGATCAGCACGTTCGTGGCAGGGCGCTCGGCTTGGTCAGCACGGGGATGCTCGTCGGCCAGGGAGTCGGCGTGCTCGCTGCCGGCTGGCTCGCGACCGCCATCGACCCGCGCACCGCCGTGGCCTGGATGGGCCTGCTCGGGCTGGTGGCCGTGGGGGTTGCACTTGCGGACGGCGCGCCAGGCCGTCAGGTCAGCGCACACACGCAGTAAGACGTTCACACCGCCGCGTCACGCGCTGTAACTGGCGGCAAAAGGTCTTATGGCATAGCAAAGCCCCCGACTGTTCATCCAGTCGGGTGGTTTCCCAGACATCACACGAGATTCATCCCGATTTGTCCGGTTTGCAAAGAAAGAATTTTGTGTTCGTGCTGTGCAACGCATCGCTCAACCCGTTAAGTAACAGTTGCACCGTGCCGGGTGCTGAGGTGGGAAGGAGGGACCTTACGATGCGTGGCCACAACTGGGGTTAAGTCAAGTCCTCTCTCTCTGGCCGAGGCCGGGCACGCGGTGCTGCAACACCGCCGGGTCCGGCCTTTGGCATGTCTGGCCTGAAGCGCTTGATGGTTCTCGTTCGTCCGGAACGCCGGAGAACTGAAGCGATTCCCGAACGCTCCACACTCATGGCGGACATCGAGTACTCCGAACAGCCCATTGGGGAGCTGCGGGAGTCTTCCGACAAATCAATCTGTGAGCGCGATGGGGGACGGGGGATCCGTCTGCGACGAGGCGGCTTCGACCGTCGCAAAAGCGCGCGCTCCGCGCCCGAGCAGACCATCCGCGCGCCGTCACCTGGCGCCCATCGACCGGCTCATCATCGGCGTCACGATCGGCGGCGGGCTCGCGATCGTCGGCGCACTGATGCACTGGGCATCGATCGGCTGGAGCTTTCCGGTCGCTGCCGTGCTGATCAACCTCATACTGGCATCCCTGAGCGAGTTCGCGGTAGTCCCGGTCCCGATGGGCGCTCGCCGCTTTGAGGTCTCCTGGAGCGAGGTCAGCCTCATCCTGGGCTTGGCGTTCGTGCCACTCCCCATATTGGTGATCACGAAGTCGATCGCGATCTTGATTTCGCAGCTCTGCCGCCGGATGGACTGGCGCCGCACGCTGTTCAACACGGCGAAGACCCCGTTGACCGTGTACGCATCCGCGGGACTGTGCCTGCTGATCACGGAGCCGTTCGGCGTGCGACTCGGCAGTCCGGAAAGCTGGGCTGCGTTAGCCTTCGCCGGCGTCGCCAACGACATCTTCTCCATTGGTTGCACAGCTGCAGCGGTCAGCGCCTCAGGAGGAGGGCGCTGGTTGTCGGTCGCTCGCTCCACCACTTTCGGGGCCTTTGTCGGCTGGGCGGTCAACATCACCGTCAGCCTCCTGTGCCTGGCTGCCTGGAGATACAGCAAAGCAACACTGATCGCACTGCCCCTTTTCTTCATCTTGATCTGGCAGGCAAACGACCGTCAGTTGAAGAAGGGCACGGAACGTGATGCGCTGCGCCGCCTCGCCGCCGCGAGCGCATCCATGCCGGCGCTCTCGCTGGTGGAGATGACCGATGAGGTTCGGCGCAGAGCCGCCGATCTGTTCGGCGCGCGCAGCGTCCAGCTCCGCCTCACCGAAGAAGAGACCGACCAGATACCCGCCCAGATCGAGCCCAGCGTTGAAAGCAATGGCAGCGTCGTGGTTGAGCTCGTGGGCCGCAACGGGAGACTCGGCTTCCTCGCCCTCGAGGTCGCCCGCCTGGGCGCGCTGACCCGCCAGGAACGCGACGTCCTGATCACGTTCGCGAACACGACGGCGTCGGCGCTCGAGACGGTGCTCGCCCACGCCGAGCAACTGCACGTCGCCCAGCACGACACCCTGACCGGATTGCCGAACCGGGCACTGCTCGCCGACAACGCCGAGCGCATGCTCACGTCGGCGAACGCGGCCGGCACCCGCTGCGCCCTCGTCCTGCTCGACCTCAACGGCTTCAAGAACGTCAACGACACCCTCGGCCACGCCGCCGGTGACCAGCTGCTGCTGGAGATCGGCACCCGACTCGCCGACTCCGTGCGCGGGACCGACTGCGTTGCCCGGCTCGGTGGCGACGAGTTCGTCGTGCTGCTCGACCGGCTCGACGCCGACATCGATTCCGGACGGCTGGCGGCGTCGCTGGTCGATCGGGTCAGCGTGCCCGTCACGATCGATGGCCTCCGGCTCGCGGTCGAAGCGTGCGCCGGCGTGGCGCTCTATCCCGAGCACGGGACCACCGTCGACGGCCTGCTGCGCTGCGCTGACGTCGCCATGTACGAGGCGAAGCGCCGGGGCGACAGCGTCGTGCACTACGACCCGAGCCAGGACCTGGCGAGCCCCGAACGGCTCGGGCTGCTGGCCGACCTGCAAAGCGCACTCGACGCCGACGACCAGCTCCACCTGCACTTCCAGCCCCAGCTCGACCTGCGCACGGGTCTCCCGGGAAACGTGGAGGCCCTCGTACGTTGGAAGCACCCGACGCGCGGCAACCTCTCCCCTGCCGAGTTCGTCCCGGTCATCGAGCACAGCGCGCTCATCGGCCCGTTCACCGCCAAGGTGCTCGACGAGGCCGTCCGCTGCTGCGTCAACTGGCAGACGGACGCCTCGCTGCACGGCGTCGGCGTCGCTGTGAACCTCTCCGCCCGCAACCTGATGCACCGCGACCTGCCGGACGAGGTCGCCCGCATCCTTGCCCGGCACGGCCTGCCGGCCCGCAAGCTGGTGCTCGAGATCACCGAGACCGCGGCCATGAACGACACCGAGATCTGCGAGTCGGTTCTCGGCCGGCTGCGTGACCTGGGGATACGGCTTTCCGTCGACGACTTCGGCACCGGATACGCCAGCCTCACCTTCCTGCGTCGCATCGACGTGGCCGAGGTCAAGCTCGACCGCGCTTTCGTCGCCGACATGCTCGAGGACGACGCGGCCGCCACCATCGTGGGCGCGACGGTGGCCCTCGCCCACGGCCTCGGGCTGACGGTCGTCGCGGAAGGGGTCGAGACGGCAGAGCAGCTCGCCGCATTGCACCTGGCCGGGTGTGACCTTGCGCAGGGCTACTTCCTGTCCAAGCCGGTGCCGCCGAACCTACTGTCGGACGGCGCCGAGTCGGCGGTGGCGAAGGCCGCCGCGGAAGGCATCATCGAGCCGATCTCACGCCAGCCGCTGCCTCCGCGCCTTCCGGTTCCGGCCCGCCACACCCCGCTCGCCCGCGATCTGCGCCGTTAATCGACGACCCCGACGCGTGAGCCGCATCACGTCGGGTAGACCGCAACCCATGGCGCACAACAAGGACGAAAGCCCCGAAACGCGCGACGACCGGACCGAGGAAGACGGTCCCGCCCCGGGCCGCGATCCGGACAAGCCGATGTCCGACGCGCAGCGCACCTACCTCGACCCGCTCGCCGAAAGCCAGGACACCGAGGTCAAGGACGGCATGTCGGAAGAGGAAGCGGCTCGCACCATCGACCGGCTCCAGGAGAACGCTGTCCACGTGTACTGACCGCCATCAGGTCAGCCGCCACCCGTTGTTTCGGCGAAGCCCGGCAGCGGGCTAATCTGTGCACAGCCCATCCATCCGAACCGAGGGAGCCGCCATGGCCCGCGGAGCATTCGCCGCCGTCATGCTCGGTTTGACGATCACGTTCTTCCTCGTCGGCCAGTCGGTGCAGAGTGGTGGCCGGCTGATCCTGTCGCAGAGCTTCTACCTGCTTGCCTGCTTCTTCGGTGCGATGCTGCTCGTCACGGTCCTGCCTGGCCGCGGCACGCCGCCGGACAAGCACTGAGGGAGCGCGTCAGCCGCTGACGGCCTCGCGGAGCAGGTCGTCGACCTCCTGGGTCGCGTACCAGAGCAATTCGTGATCGGCCGCGTCCTCCATCGCGAACTCATCCGAGGGGTCGAGAGCCGCGGCCTTGACCGCGTCCATCGCGGCCGGGTCGTCCACATGGACAGCAGCTACCCGGCTGAAAGGAACGGGGCTCGTGACGCTGATCTGACCGCGTGCCGCACGTGTCCCGTCGTCGCTGACGGCGACCGCCGCCGCGGCGACGTCAGCCGCGACCACGACCCGCCGGCGGACCGCGGAGGGGTCTGCGCCGATGAGTCGCACACTGGCCGCCGCAGCCAGCGTCAGGGCGACGTATTCGAGCTCCTCGGTGTCACCGCTCGCGTACCACTCGCGCATTCCCGGCGTGACGGCGAAAGCGGGGCCGGCGGGGAGCTCCCGCGCGGAGCCAGGGGCGAGCGCGGCGGCGAGACCGTTCAACGTGGCCGGCAGATAGACCCTCATGGGCCCTGATCATCCCGCGGCGGGGAGGCCTTCGTGCTTGGTGGGCGCGAGCGCCGCGCGCAACGAACCCGCCGACGTCCGTAGCGACGTCTCGAAAACCTCGATCCGACGCCGCGGATCCATCATGTTCGCGCCGATCGCTTCGAGATCCTCCGGGCCTGGAGCCAGCATCGTGACGGACGTGCCCACTGCCCGCAGCTTCTCCGCCTCGCGCTGCAGCCGCTTGGTCGCCGCTCGACGCAACTGGCGCTCGATGCGCGCCAGCGCCGACGACGGGCTGTCCAGCTCGAACGACGCCATCGGCGCCAGCACGTAGACCTCGTCGAGCTTGGCGCGCGCCAGCAGGTCGGCCGAGGTACCCGAACACGTACCCCCGTCGATGTAGCGCCGGCCACCGATGACCATCGGCTGGTACCAGGCCGGGATGGCGCACGAGGCCATCACCGCCTCGGAGACGGTTGCTTCGGGAGCCCCGTCGGCGCCGAAGACGGTGCGCCGCCCGGTCTCGAAGTCCGTCGCGACGATCCACAGCTGCGGGCTGACCGGCCATTGCGGCTCCTCGCCACTCGGGCCTTGGACCAGCCGGGCGATGGGATCGAGCGAACCGCGCCCGATCGGGAGCATCGCCGAGATCGCGGCGGCCGGCGTCACCCGATGGGGACGCCGTGCGGTCGCTGCGAGCAGCCGGCGGGAGCCGATCGTCCCCCACCGGGGGGCCGGCGGCAGCGAACCCGCCGCCTCGTAGTCGTAGTCCACGGCCGGGTCACCGGGAGCCGCTGCGCCGCGCTGGTGGCGGCCGAGCGTGGCGGTGTCGATGCCGCGCGCGATGAAGCTACCCAGGATCGAGCCGGCGCTGGTCCCGACGATGACCTCAGCCGAGGAGGCTTCGAACCCGACTTCATCGGCGAGCGCGCTGAGCGCACCCATCGTCCACGCCGCGCCCAGTACGCCACCGGCGCCGAGGACAATGCCGCGGCGCGGTTCAGCCACGAACGAGCCCTTGAAAGCGGCCCGCGGGGAGGTCCCACACGAAGAGCGGCACAACATCGATGGTCACACAGGAATTGGACATATGAGCATGTGAGGAGCGTCACCTCGTAACCCGATGGACACCCGCCGGACAACTAGCGTTCCGGCACGCCGCCTCGATGCCTACCGCGGATCGCCGGCCGCCAGCTCCTCCTGGCGACGTCCCCCCGCGCGCGGGCCGGGCGGGGAACGAGGGAGCCGGCGAGCGCCCCGCACGCCGCGGTGAGGCTCGAATCGGGCGCCGCTTCCGACAGCAACTGTCCGCGGCCATGGGCGGCATCGGCCGCGGCTGGGTCCATCGGCAGCGCGGCGAACAACGGCGTCGACGCGTGCCGGGCGAGCGCCTGCTCCACCTGGCTGCGCGGGTTGCCCGCCAGCAGGCCTTCCCGGATTCGGTTGGCGACGACCAGTACCCGCTCCCCCTCGGACCTGCCTGCCGGCTCGAGGGCCTCGGCCAGCCGCGGCAGGTCGCGGATAAGGCGCGACATGCCGACCGGATCGGCGCTTCCCACCGCAATCACCCGGTCAGCGGCACGGAGCGCCGCCAACGTGGCTGCGTTGCGCCGCGGAGCGACGGTGTCGTACGCCAGTTCGTCGTCGTCCTCGAGGCTGAACCCGCAGTCGATCACGGTCACATCGGCGAGCCACCGGCCCAGCGAGAGGACCACCTCGAGCGCCGAGGAGCGCAATTCGGGCCAGCGGCGGGGATCGCGCAGGCCGGTGAGCACGCGCAAGGTGCCGCCGACCATGCGACAGCACTCGGCGAGACGCGCGACGTCGAGCCGGCCGGCGTTGGCCGCCCGGCAAGCGGCCGCGAGCCCTGGGGCCTCGTCCAGCAGACCGGTCAGCGTGGCCACGCAGCCGCCGTAGGGGTCGGCGTCGATGAGCAGGACCGACAGCCCACGCGCGGCGAAGGCGTCTGCGAGACCAAGCGCGACGGTCGTCCGGCCGGGAGCGCCCGCGGGCCCCCAGACGGCAAAGCTGGTGCCCGGGCCCGCGGCCTCGGTCGACACCGCCGTCGCGCGCGACGTGGTGAGCGACCCTCCGGCCGAGGCGAGCTGGGGACCTGCAGCGGCAGCCGCCTGCAGCGCTCCCGCGACCTGCGCTGCCGGCGCCCCGGCGGGAACGACGAACCCGGCGCCGAGCTGATGCAGGAGCCGCTCGCTCGGCTCGTCGGCAGCCAGGCCGACCACGGCGACCCCGGACGTGGCCAGCTGCGCGAGCGCCTCCCGGTCCAGTCCGCGCAAGTCGGCGCTGATGACGGCCGCACGCGCGGTGCCCAGCGCGGCTGCAGCGAGCAGTTCGACGAGATCGACGCAGCGCCGCACGACACGAATGCGCAGTCCCGGCTCGGCGAAGCCGGCGACGAGTTCGGCTTCGGCCGAGGGAGCGGCGACGGCGGTGAGAACGGTCAGTGGGGTGCCGTCGCGCGGGTCGTCGGCGTCGCCGTCGAACAGCGCAGCAGCGTCGCTCATCGTCAGCTGCCTCCAAAGCCGGCGACGCTCGTCGGGCCGGACTCGGCGGGGTGATCCGTCGCGCCGTCCACGCGCACCAGGTCCACCCGGCCGGATTGGCTTGCAGCGACGACGGTGATCGTGTCCTGCGGCGCGACCCGTAGCTGCACCGCGGTATCGCCCGAGTTGAGCACGTCTTCGGCCACGAATTCGGCCCCGGACAGCACCCGCACTTCCCGGCCGTTGGCCGCTGCCGAGCCGCCCGCCTGCCCCGTGGTTTTGGCCAGCACGTAGACGTCGACCCGGTCACCGGCGGCCAGCTCGGGCAGGCGTCCGGCGTGGACGACGACCGGGACGACCCTGCTCTCCGGCCGGGAAGCCTGGGTCAGGGCATCCGCCGGGAGGAGCTCTCCGGCATGGATCGGGCGCGTCAACGTCTTTCCGACCAGGGCCGCTGGAGCGGACGTGAAGTAGCGCTCGCCAGCCGATGCCGGAAGGTGCGCCTGGACCGCGCGGAGATCGGCCGCCTCCAGGACATGCCCCGCCGGCAGCGAACGCGAGACGCTCACCCATGCCGTGGACTGCGTGGCAGAACCGATCAGGTGTCCACCGAGCGCGACCGAGCCGAGGATGAGCAGCAGACCGGTCAGCAGCCGAGGGTCGCGCCAGCGGGCACTCTCAAGACGGCGAGCCCGTGGTGACTTCGGTTGCGGAGGGTGATCAGAAGCGGGCTGCCCGCCTGGCGCACCCGGCCGCGTCAGCACCTCGGTCATCCCGCTCCTTTTCCTGTCATTGCAGGGATTTTCGGACAACGCAGGGCGGCGGGACGTGCCCCGGGGGCCCTTCAGTCTTTGCCACGCACTGTAACCGCTGCGGCGAGGGCTTTGCGGTTATCCACAGTGTCAGGCAAACCGGCGCGAGCGTTGGCATACTCGAGCTAACGCAAGCGAGAGACGGGTATTCGATGGACCAGCGTTTCCTTCAGCTCAGCGACGTCGCGGAGATCCTCAACATCTCGGCGAGCCAGACCTACGCTCTCGTGCGCAACAAGGAGCTGCGAGCCATCAAGATCGGCGGCCGCGGCCAGTGGCGCGTGGAGCGCAGCGAGCTCGAGGCCTACATCCAGCGCGCCTATTCCGAGACCGAAGCGTTCATCGAAGCCAATCCGCTCGGCCGAGCCGAGACCCCGCCGCAGGACTGAGCGGCGGGCGCCGGCATGAAGGCGGCCGCGGGCTAGCCGCGCCGCAGCCACGCGATCGCCGTCAGCGGGATCGTCGCGCCCACAGCTGCCCGCCCGTCGTCATCCACCGCCTCCAGGAGGACGTGATCGGCGCCCACGCGCGCTAGTCGTCCACCCCGGAAATGCCCGCTGAGCAGCATCAGCGTGACGGGTGAGCGCTCACGGGCGATCCGCCTCAGGGCGACACGCAGGCTGAGGCGAGCACCGACCGCGCCCTCCCAGCCCGGCTCCGCCGAGGAGGGCCCCAAACCCTCGATCCACTGCACCGCAGCGAGCGGGACGAGCCATTCGATCTCGGAGCCGGGCTGCGAGAGCAGGATCCAGTCGGAGCCCAGCGCCAGCACCGAGCCCGTGACCGCATCGCCGGCCAGCAATCCGACGCGGGCCTGCAACTGCGGATGTCCGAGCAGCGGCTGCAGGCGGTCGATCAGGCGCAGCCTGCCGAACTCGGCGCGCACGCGTTCCGCGACCTCGCTGCGGCGCTCTGCCGCCGCGTCAGCGTCGCCCTCTGCTTCGAGATCGGCGAACAACGCATCCCACCGCATGAGACCCCTCTCACTCATCCACAGCTCACTCTACGCAGTTGACCGTGCCGTAACCGCCCTGTACACAAGCAAACGTAAGCAAACGAAGGCTACAAGGAGTCAAATGAGGCGATGGCGAGCTCTCGCGGTGCTGCTGGCCTGCGGGGGATTTCTGTTCGGCGCACGCGAGTGCGTCCCCCGCCTGCCCGCGGGCGGCTGGCACGCGAGATGGTCGTGGCTGGTGGCAGATCCGCAGCGGGCTGTCACGCTCGTGGCCGGCGTCTCGGCTTGGCTCATCGCCGGCTGGCTGCTTGTCGTCACCGGGCTGACGCTGGCCGCGGGCGGCGGACGGCGCTCCAGCCGAGGCCTCCGCCGCGCCGCCGAGATTCTGACGCCGCGCTTCGCTCGCGGCCTCGTGCGCATCCTGCTCGGAGCAGCCGTCGCCGTCGCGACCGGCGGCCCGGCGATCGCGAGCACCCCGCCTGCGGCGCCGGTGATCGCAGGCGCGTTGCCCAGCTTGGCCCCGGTCCCCGCACCGGTGGTTGCTCCGCCGCAGCTTGCGCCGCTGCTCGAATTGGACCGCCCCGGCGGGGCGCTCCAGCCGCCGTCCGCGCCGCCGCAGGTGGAGCCGGCGAATCGGCCGGGCAGCTACCTGGTCCGGGCGGGCGACACGCTCTGGGGCCTCGCGGCCGAGCGGCTACCGGCGAGCAGTTCGCCGGCGACCATCACCCGCGCCTGGCAGCGGTGGTACACGGCGAACCGGCACGTGATCGGTCCCGACCCGGGGCTGCTGCTGGTCGGGGAGATGCTCGACATTCCGCAGGAGACGCTGTGACCGTGCCCGCCGCCGCGCCGACCGGCGCCTGGCAGACCGAGGGGTCGCTCGCCCTGCGGGCCGGAGCCGCGGCGCCGGCCACCGCTATGCCCGTCGCCCCGCATGCGATCGAGCCCAACGGAGCCGCCCGCGCCGCGGCATTCATGGCGCGGGGACTACTCGAGGTGCTCTCCGGCTGGCGCCCGCCGAGCCAGCTGTGCCGCTGGACGTCCGCCCAGCTGCTGTACGACCTCGAGCGGCGCGCTCCCAGGCGTCCGACCGGGCAGCGCCAGCAGCTGCTACGGGTACGCGTGACGGAGCCGTCTCCAGGAGTCGCCGAGGCCTGCGCCCTCACCAGAGACCTGGTACGCGGCCGCATCCGCGTCATGGCCATGCGCCTGGAGCTGCGCGGCGAGCACTGGATCCTCACCCGGCTTTCGGCGGGCTGACGGCGATGGGGCCGCCCGTCCGCGCCGCCGGCTCAGGCGGTCGAACGCCGCGCCGGATCGCCGTGGCAGCGCTTGTACTTGCGTCCCGAGCCACACGGGCAGGGATCATTGCGGCCAGGCTTGCCGCCGGTCGCGTCGATCACGCCGTCACCGAGATCGGTGCCCCCTTGCGACGACACCACCGCACCGTCACCGTCGACGGTCGGGGCGGTGTACGTCAGGGCCTGCGGCCGGGAACCGCCTTCGAAGCCCTTTGCCAGCGAGGGCCGGGGCGCCTGCTGCTTGGCGGGAGCCTCCGGAGCAGCCGTCGCCCGGGGCGGCTCGCCGCCCTCACCGTCGGCCACCCAGTCCTGCACGTTCACCGGCGCGGGCGACACGGCAGGCTCGGCTTCGACCTCGCCCGTCGGCTCCTCCACCAGCTGGACCTCGACATTGAACAGGAAGCCGACCGACTCTTCCTTGATCGCCTCCATCATCGAGGAGAACATGTCGAAGCCTTCGCGCTGGTACTCCACCAGCGGGTCGCGCTGGCCCATCGCGCGCAGGCCGATGCCCTCCTGCAGGTAGTCCATCTCGTAGAGATGCTCACGCCACTTGCGGTCGAGCACCGAGAGCACCACCCGGCGCTCCAGTTCGCGAAGCAGCGGCGTGCCATCGGGCGCCTCGCCGAGGCTCGCCTCGCGACGACCGTAGGCCTCGAGGGCGTCTTCGGTCAGGTCCTCGACGAGCCCCTCAGAGCTCAGCCCCTCACGCACACCGGGGGCGGGCACCTCGACCCCCACGGGATAGAGCGTGCCGAGCGCTGTCCACAGTTGATCGAGGTCCCATTCCTCCGGGTAGCCCTCGGCGGTGGCAGCGGTGACGTAGCCGGTCACCGTGTCGGTGAGGAAATGCCGCGCCTGGTCGTGCAGGTCCTCGCCCTCGAGCACCCGGCGGCGCTCGTCGTAAATGACCAAGCGCTGCTTGTTGAGCACCTCGTCGTACTTGAGGACGTTCTTGCGGATCTCGAAGTTCTGCTGCTCGACCTGCGTCTGCGCGGAGCGGATGGCCCGAGTGACCAGCTTGGACTCGATCGGAACATCGTCCGGGATCGAGAGCCGGTTCATGATCGACTCGACCGCGGCGGCGTTGAACAGCCGCATGAGGTCGTCGCCGAGCGAGAGGTAGAAGCGCGACTCGCCGGGGTCGCCCTGCCGGCCGGAGCGCCCGCGCAGCTGATTGTCGATGCGCCGCGACTCGTGCCGTTCGGTGCCGAGCACGTAGAGGCCGCCGAGTTCGACCACTTCCTCGTGCTCGGCCTCGACCTCCTTGCGCTTGCGGTCGAGCTCGTCAGCCCAAGCCGACTCGTACTCCTCCGGCGTGTCGACCGGGCTCAGGCCGCGCTGGCGAAGGTCGAAGTCCGCGAGGAACTCCGGGTTGCCGCCGAGCATGATGTCGGTTCCGCGGCCGGCCATGTTCGTCGCGACGGTCACCGCCTTCAGCCGCCCCGCCTGCGCCACGATGATCGCCTCGCGATCGTGCTGCTTGGCGTTCAGCACCTCGTGCTTCACCCCGCGCTTGGTGAGCAGCTGCGAGAGGTACTCGCTCTTTTGCACGCTCGTCGTGCCGACCAGCACCGGCTGTCCGGCCTCGAAGCGCTCCGCGATGTCCTCCACGACCGCGTCGAACTTCGACACCTCGGTCTTGTAGACAACGTCCGGCTTGTCCTGGCGGATCATCGGCTGGTTCGTCGGGATGGGCACCACGCCGAGCTTGTAGATCTGGCTGAACTCGGAGGCCTCGGTCATGGCCGTACCGGTCATGCCGGAGAGCTTCTCGTAGAGCCGGAAGTAGTTCTGCAGCGTGATCGTCGCCAGCGTCTGATTCTCCTGCTTGATCTCGACGCTTTCCTTGGCCTCGATCGCCTGGTGCAGGCCCTCGCTGTACCGCCGTCCCTGCAGCACGCGGCCGGTGAACTCATCGACGATGAGCACCTCGCCGCCGGAGACGATGTAGTCCTTGTCCCGCTTGTACAGCTCCTTGACCTTGAGCGAGTTGTTCAGGTAGCCGACCAGCGGCGTGTTGATCGATTCGTACAGGTTGTCGATCCCGAGCTGGTCCTCGACCTTCTCGACACCCTCTTCGGTGATCGCGACGGTGCGCTTGCTCTCGTCGACCTCGTAGTCGGTATCGCGCTTGAGCAGCGGGGCGATGCGCGCGAATTCCATGTACCAGCGGGTGGGCTGGTCGGCCGGGCCGCTGATGATCAGCGGGGTGCGGGCCTCGTCGATGAGAATCGAGTCGACCTCGTCAACCACGGCGAAGCCGTGGCCCCGCTGCACGGTCTCCTCGAGCGACCAGGACATGTTGTCGCGCAGGTAGTCGAAGCCGAACTCATTGTTGGTGCCGTAGGTGATGTCGCAGTCATACGCGGGCTTGCGCTGGTCAGGCGACATCGCCGGGTGGATCACACCGACGGTCAGGCCCAGGAAACGGTGGACGCGGCCCATGTTCTCGGCGTCGCGCTGGGCCAGGTAGTCGTTCACCGTCACGATGTGCACGCCCTTGCCGGCGAGGGCGTTGAGATACGCCGGCAGGGTCGAGACGAGGGTCTTGCCCTCGCCGGTCTTCATCTCGGCGATGTTGCCGAGGTGCATCGCTGCACCGCCCATGAGCTGCACGTGGAAGTGGCGCTGGCCGAGCGTGCGGCGGGCCGCCTCGCGCACCGCCGCGAACGCCTCGGGCAGCAGGTCGTCGAGCGTTTCGCCATCCTCGAGGCGTTTTTTGAACTCGTCGGTCAGCGCGCGCAGTTCGCCGTCGGAGAGTGCCTCGAAGTCGGGCTCGATCTCGTCAACGGTGTCGGCGAGCGCCTTGAGCTTGCGCAGGATGCGACCTTCGCCAGCGCGAAGCATCTTCTGGACAACCACGTGGACTCGCTTCCGGTATCAGACGCAATCAGCTCAGTGCGATCGATGGTAGGCGCGCCGCGAATATCCCGTTGGCTGGCGCCCAACCGGCCCGCCAGGATATCGGGGTGCAGCCCGAAGCGATGGCCGGCGAACCCGCTGCACATTCGCCCGCAGGTTCAGGAACGGACGGTCGCCCAGGGCGCCATGATGCGGGCGACCGCCTGCTCGGTCACGGCTGCGTACGTCTTGCCGTCGACGAGCGTCACGTCGTGGTCGCCGTCGATCTCCAAGACCTCCGCGCGCAGTGCTCGCGCGAGCGCGCGCTGCTTGGCCGGCGGCACGAGCCGGTCGCGGGTGGTGACGCACACGACGGCGGGTATTGCGAGGTCCTTCGCCCACGGCCGGCTGTCGAAAAGGGAGAGGGCACGGCCGGCGTCGATCAATGCGCGACCGAGCCCGCGCTGGATCTCGGCCTCGAGCCAGGAACGTATCGGCTCGAGCTCGGGCGAGGCCTTGACCGCCTGATCGATGACGCGCTCGACAACGCCCTCACCGCTGCTCACCCGGAACCCGACCTCGGCCACGCTCAGGAAACGCCACTTGCTGCGGTCGGCGAGCGTGGCGCGCCACTCCAGCGCGGTCGCCTGCAAGACGAGCGCCGACACGACCCCGGGGTGGCGTCGGGCCAGCAGCAGCGCGACGGGACCACCCATGGAGTAGCCGAGCACGATCGTGCGGCCCGGCTGCACATCGAGCGCTTTGAGCAGCGCCGCAGCATCGTCGGCGCAGTCCTCGAGCGAGAAGGGCTCGGTGCTGCGCATCCCCCGCCCGTGGCCGCGGTGGTCGAGCGCGATGACCCGGTAGGAGCGGGCGAGCGTCCCGTACACCGCGAAGAAATTCAGATCAGCGCCGACGGTCCAGCCGTGCAGTAACAGCAGGGTTGGCGCGTGATCGTCACGCGGGCCGCTGTCGCGAACGAAGACTTCCCCCCGTCCCGGCAGCAGCACGATCCGTCCGGGGAGCAGCTCCGGCGGCACCGGCGCGGCCGGAGGATGGTCGACCCCGCGGATGAAGCCGACCGCCATGCCGGCCTGCTTGCGCATGACGGGCGACCGGCTGACGGCGACACCCGCCACACCGGCCGCGGTCGCTGCCAGGGCGCCCGCCGCAGCGAGCGCACCGCGGCGCTTGGACACCACGTCAGGTGATTTCGAGCAGCTTTTCCCGCACCGCGTAAACGACCGCTTCCATGCGGGAGTGCAGTTGAAGCTTCTCGAGGATATTTCGGATGTGGTTTTTGACCGTATTTTCGCTGATGAAAAGTTTCTTGGCGATATCGCGGTTATTCATGCCTTTAGCGACGAGTTTGAGGACTTCCATCTCGCGGTCGGTGAGCCGCGGGGTGGGCACCTGCTGGCGCTCGTCGTCCTTGCGGACCATGGTGGCGAATTCGGTGAGCAATTTCGACGCCATCGACGGGCTGATGAGGCTCTGCCCGTTGTAAACGGCCCGGACGGCGCTCGCGACCTCCTCGATGGAGATCTCTTTCAGCAGGTAGCCCATCGCACCGGCTTTGATCGCGTCATAGAGGTCGGCCTCTTCATCGCTGATCGTGAGCATGATGATTTTGGTGCTGGGGACGGCGTCCTTGATGGCGGTGGTCGCGTCGATCCCGCCGCGCTTGGGCATCCGGACGTCCATCAGCACGATGTCGGGAGTGGTCTCGGCCGCGACCTTCAGGGCCTCGGCGCCGTCGCTGGCCTCACCGACGACCTCGATGTCCGTTTCGGCGCCGAGCACCATCTGCAGACCGCGCCGGAACAGCGCGTGGTCATCCACGACCAGCACCCGAATCGGCTCAGCTACGGCCGATGAAGTCTGCTGCTCCGTCACGATCGACCTCCTCGGCTTGAAGGCCGAAGCTCCAAGCGCGCCGGACGACCTTCGCCCCGACACGTGACACCACTCGGTGGCGGAGTATCGGCCACTCCCCCACCGTCAAAAGGGATCATGTCACATAGTTTCCTTGTGCGGTGACCGCGGGAAATCCCCACCGATTCGGCTCATACCCGCTGGTGGGCGTTTATGCGGACGACGCGCGTTTAGCTGCTTGCCTCCTCGGGAGCACGCAGCCGCAGCACGCCATAGGTGTAGCCGCGACGACGGTAAACGACGCTCGGCAGACCGTTGTCGGCGTCGCAGAACAGGTAAAAATCGTGACCGACCAGTTCCATACGGTGAAGGGCATCGTCGAGCGACATCGGGGTCGCGTCGTGCGCCTTCTCGCGAACGACCAGCGGGCCCGCGGCCATCACGACCCCGTCTTCCCCCGCACCACCGTTCTGATCAGCGGTTTCTTCGGTCGGCGCGAGGTCGTCGGCCGCCACTGCGGACACCGGCTCGATCGGCGCGGGTGGCACCGCGGCCGACGATGGTTCGGCGACGAGGGTCGCCGGCTCCGGTTGCACTCGCGCCGCACCCCTGACCTGCGAAGCATGGCCGTGATGCTGCTGGTGGCGGGTACGGCGGCGATCGGCGGCGCGCCGCAAACGCTCCTCGAGCTTCGCGACGGCGATGTCGAGCGCGCCGTACGGGTCCTGCGCCGCAGCCTCGGCGCGCACCACCGGCCCCCTCGACCTGAGGGTCAATTCCACCCGGTCGCAGGAGCCGGCCAGGCGCGGGTTGGATTCGTGACAGATCTCGACGTCGACGCGATATGCCTTCGAGTCGAGCTTTTCCAATCGTCCGAGCTTGTCTTTGACGTGTTCCCGAAAGCGTTCGGTTACCTCAGTACGGCGCCCTTTCACCACAATGTCGAGCCGCTCGATCTGATCAACACGCTCGGTACGGTCCACGCGTCCTCCTCCCGCCGCCTGCATCACGCCAGCTGCTGCTGTTTGAAAAACGCCTCCTACCCGGTCCGGTCACGTTAGCCGCTTCTGCCCCAACTTGGCAGGGCAGAGCTTCCCCACGAGTCGGGACGAAGGACCGCAGCGACGACGACCGCGTTGTGCGTGCGCAACCCACCGGCGCGAAGCGCCCGAGCGGCCTCGGCCAGAGTCGCGCCGGAGGTCAGCACGTCGTCGACGAGAATCAGCCGCGACGCCTGCACCGCAGCGAGCCGGCCCAGCCCGGGCCGCAGAGCCAGCGATCCGGCAACGTTGCGCGCGCGGGCCGCCGCCGGAAGGCCCGCCTGGTCGGCGACCCGGCGGGCCGGGCGCAGCAGCGGGCTCCACGCCCAGCGTCCGGGCAGCGACGGCGGCATGAGCCGCAGCGCCGACTGGACGAGCAGCGCCACGTGATCGAACCCGCGGGTGCGCAACGCGGCGCGACTGGCCGGCACCGGAACCAGGAGCAGCGGCTCCCGCGACCCGGGCGCGGGAGTCAGCGCACCCAAAGCGTTGACGAGCGCCAGCGCGAGCACGGGTGCGAGCGCGCGCCATCGGCGCTCCTTGTAGGCGATCAGGCAGCGCCGGACACCGGCCGCGTAGGCAGCCGCCGCCGAGCACGGCGGCAGGCCGGCGGGACGCGGGCGCGGACGCACGGCGAGCGGCGAGCCTCCCAGCAGCGACGTCCGGCAACCTCGGCACAGCGCGGCCGCCGGGGTCCCGTGGCGATGATCCTCCAGCGCCGCACCGCACGGGCAACGGTGCGGGAGCAGCAGGTCGGTGAGCGCAAGCATGCGTGCGAGGCTGCGCGTCTCGAGGCGGCCGTGCCGGGCCGGAGGGCTGCCTGTCGACGAACGGTCGCCGTCCACAACCGGCACCCGGCGCGGTCAGGGATACGACGGATCCCCTGCCGGGCTCGCGACCTCCCACTGGCCCGCGGCCAGCAACCACCGCTTCGTCCCGACCTCGAGCATCGGCGGTCGACCCGGCGAGGTCGTGATGACCGGACGCTCCGGTACCGCAACGAGCCCTTCGAACTCGCTGGGGAGTGCCGGCAGCGGGGTCGGATCGCTGACGCCGTCGAGCTCCACGAGTTCGGCGTGCAGCGCTGCGGACGCCGCGGGCGCGGCGGTCGGGCGCCCGAGGACGGTCAGTTCGAGCTCGGCGGACCAGCTCACGGCGGTGACGTCGGTCATGTCGGTCGGGATCTTCGACCAGCCGGTCACCACCGTCCCCGGCGCCCGTACCGGTGTACCGGTCGGCGTGAGGATCCGGCCGAGGTACGCCTGCCGCACGCCCGGGACGCCGCTGACGGCGATGATCCGGGTGCCGTCGCGACTCACCGCGAACGAGGAGAGCGGGCCCAAGGCACCCAGACCGGGCGCGTTCACGGGGGTGATCGCACCGGTCGAGGCATCGATCAGCTCCAGGCGCGGATCGACCCCGCCCACGGCGACGAGGATCCGGTTCGCGTCGAGCCATTCCGGCTGGAGCTGGAGCCCACCGGAGGACACCGGCAGCGCAACGACGCGCCGCAGCGTTGCCGCCGGCTGCGCGCCGCGACGCAGATCGGCGATCACCAGTTGCCAGGTCTCGTGGTCGGGCCGCAGCGCGGCGAGAGCGTCTCCGTCCGGCGAGGCGACCGGGCTGATCAGCAGACCTTGTGGCGAGCCGTCACCGGCCACCCACTTCACCGGACGAGCCGAGCTCGCAGTGAGTTCCTCCAACGACCCGTCGGTCGTCAGCGCCAGCACCGCGCCGTTGGACGCAGGTTGCAGATCGGCAGGGATCGTCGCGGCGATGGCCGCGCCCGCGTAGGGGCGCTCCTCCACCAGCACGCGCACCGTGAAGACCCCGGGAACGCTGCCGAGCGTCGCCGCGATCTGCGAGACCAGCAGCGGGCGGTTCGCCGGCGGGACGGTGAACGCTTCGCGTCCGAGATCGACGGTGGCCTGCCCGTTCTGCACCACCACGCTGCCGAGCGAGCTGAGCCCGGACGCGAGACTGCGCGTGGCAGAGACCCTCGGGACGGGCGGGAAATTCCACTGCGTCAGCAGGGCGTGCAGCGCGGCGCCGGCGAGCCCGGCCGGGTCGGTCGCGGCATAGCCGGGTTCGGCGACGAGGACCGAGCCGCTCGGGTTGAAGCTGTAGGTCCGCACCGGGCGGTAGACGCGGGCGAGGTCACGTGGTGTCAGCAGCACGCCCGCAGGGACCTTCGCGATCCGCCATTCCCCGTCGACCCGGCGCAGCGTGTACGTCTCCGAAAGCGGGCGCTGCACGGGAAGGAACGCACCGGCGCCGGTCAGCTGGCCGATGCTGACCGCCGTGAACCGCACCGTGCTCGTCGACCCATTGAGCGTCTCGCTGAGGGCCGAGACCGTCTCCGGGTCGTAAACGGTCGCGGCCGCCTGATCGGTCCACACGACCCCGGGCGCGAGGAAGGGCTGGGCGAACGTGTGCTCGGCGTCCGCCGCCGAGGCGATCAGGAAGCCGCGCACGATGTCGGGAGCCGACGCTCCGGCAAGGGGGCCGGGCGGCACCTTGCTGATGTCGGGCTGCTCGGCCGCGGCATCGACCGACCGCTGATCGACCCGGATCCGTGACGACGTGTGCAGGCCACACCCGCCGGCAAGCAGCAGGCCCAGCAGCACAAGCGCCGCCGCACCCGCGATGGTCCGGGCCAGACGTTTCATGTCATCCCGGCGAACGCCGTGTCGGGATTGAGCGGCAGCGGCGGCGCGCCGAGTCGACCTCCGGCCCGGCGCGGCAGCAGCAGCCGGAAGCTCGCGCCGTCGCCCCTGCGGCCCCAGGCGACCAGTTCGCCGCCGTGCAGCCGGGCGTCCTCCCGGGCGATCGACAGTCCGAGGCCGGTCCCCCCGGTGGCTCGCGAGCGGCTCGGATCGGCGCGCCAGAAGCGGTCGAAGACGCGCTCCGCGTCACCCGAACGCAGTCCGGCCCCGTGGTCGAGTACCCGGATCGCCACGGTGTCCACGGAGGCCGCCACAGTCAGCTCGACGGGTCCACCGTCGGCGTAGTCGATCGCGTTGGCGAGCAGGTTGCGCAGGATGCGGGCAACCCGCCGGGAGTCGACTTCGGCGAGCAGTCCTCCCGCCTGCGTCACCTCGCCGCGGACGTCCACGTCGATCCGGGTGCCGGCGCGGGCCGCGGCATCGGCGAACTCGGCGGCCGTAGCCCGCACCAGTCCCGCAACGTCGACCGTGTCCGGTTCGAGAATCGCGGCCCGGGCGTCGTAGCGGCTGATTTCCAGCAGGTCGGCGAGCAGCCGCTCGAAACGCTCCAGCTGCCCGGTGAGGATTTCGGCCGAACGCGCCATCGCCGGCGGGAAATCACCGCGCGACTCATACAGCACGTCGGAGGCCATCCGGATCGTCGCCAGCGGCGTGCGCAGCTCATGGGAGACGTCGGCGGTGAACCGGCGCTGCGCCCGCGAAAGCTCTTCGAGCTGATCGATCTGTCGTTGCAGCACGCCGGCCATGTCGTTGAACGAAGCGGCCAGCCGGGCGATCTCGTCGTCGCCGTGCACGGCCATCCGTTCGGCCAGGTTTCCGGCGGCGAACCGCTCGGCGATGCGCGCCGCCATCCGCACCGGGGTGACGACTTGCCGGCTGACCAGCCAGACCACGGCGGCGAGCAGCCCGACCAGGGCGGCGCCGCCGAGCAGCAGCACCCGGCGGACCAGATCGAGCGTCTGCTCCTCCGTGCGCAACGGGAAGACGTAGTAGACCTCGTAGCTGCCGACGTCGGCATTCAGCGGGGCGCCGATGATGAGCGCGCGGTCCTCGCCGGTGTCGAGGTGAACGTTGGCGTACGTCTCGGCTTGGGCGCCGCCGCGCACCTGCAGGCGCAGCGCGTGCGGAATGTCGGCCACGAGGATCCCGGCGCTGTGGTACTCGCTCGAACCGTTCGTGGGCAGGACCGCGACGTCGAACAGCCCGCTCGGGCTGCCGCGCCGGCTGAGCTCGGTCGCGATGGTCTCCACCAGCGCATCGACGCTGTTGGGATCAGTGCGCACCGCCGATTGAAGCTGGCCACGCGCGTAGACCAGGCCGGACGAGACGTCGCCGAGCGCGGCCTGGCGCTTGTCCCGCAGCAGGCCTTGGCCGACGCGACCGATGAGGAAGACGCCCAGCAGCGCGACCACAAACGTGGAGAGCAGCAAGGTGAGCGCGACGACGCGCAGCCGCAGCGATCGCCGCCACATCCGGGTCGCGCTGCGCACCCAGTTGACGGGTCGCCTCCGCGATGTGCGCACCATCAGGGGGGTCCGGCTCGATAGCCGACGCCGCGAACGGTGATCACGACGCGCGGATGCTCCGGATCGCGCTCCACCTTCGCCCGAAGGCGCTGGACATGCACATTGACCAATCGGGTGTCGGCGGCATGCCGGTAGCCCCAGACCTGCGCGAGCAGCGCCTCCCGGGTGAGCACCTGACGCGGGGTGCGGGCGAGGGTGACGAGCAGGTCGAACTCGAGCGGCGTGAGCGACATCGGCACCCCGTCGCGGCGCACGTCGTGGCTGGCGACGTCGATCTCGATGTCGTCGATGCGCAGCTGCTCCGCACCGCCGCCGATGAGGTGGCGCAGCCGCGCCCGGATCCTCGCGACCAGCTCCGCCGGCTTGAACGGCTTGACGATGTAGTCGTCCGCCCCGGCCTCGAGGCCACGCACGACGTCGGCGGTATCGGCGCGGGCGGTCAGCATGACGATCGGGACGCCGCTTTCGGCGCGCAGGTCACGGCAGACGTCGAGGCCGTCCCGGCCGGGCAGCATCAGGTCCAGCAGGACCACGTCCGGGCGGGTGCGGTGAAAGGCTTCCATGGCCCGGTCACCCGTCGCGACGAAGGCCGGCTCGAAACCCTCCCGGCGCAGCACGATGCCGAGCATCTCGGCGAGAGCGGCGTCGTCGTCGACGACGAGCACGCGAGGACGCGCCCCGGCAGCGTCCGGCCCAGCAGCGGCCGTCGAGCGGTGCATGCCGTGACCTTCACCGTGTGGCGGCTGCGGGTACTGCGGTGCCGCGTATGCCATTAAAGGGGTGCCTTCTCTCGAGCGACGGCCGCGACGCGTGGGGCCGTACGTCCTTATGGTGCATCTTTCACGTCGTAGCGCCGTCTAGCCTGAGAGATCAAGATGCCGAAATCCTGGGAGGGGCATGGCTGAGGTCCCGCAGGACGACGACGCGCCGGCCGAAAAGCCGCCCAGCTGGCAGCCGCCGTCGGACAGCACCCCTGCGGAGCCGCCCACCGGCGCTCCGCAGTACCAGCCACCCCAGTACCAGCCACCCCAGTACCAGCCACCCCAGTACCAGCCACCCCAGTACGGGGCGCCGCAGTACCCGCCGCCGCCCGGCTACCAGCCGCCACCGGGATACGCGCCCCCACCGGGGTACCAGCCGCCGGGTTACCAGCCGCCGGGGTACCAGCCGCAGTACTCCGTGCCGCCCTGGGGGCCGCCTCCCGCCGACAAGCCCGGGGTGATCCCGCTCCGTCCGCTGGCTGTGGGCGAGGTGCTCGACGGCGCATTCGCGTCGATCCGGATGAATCCCAAGGCGATGCTCGGCCTGTCGTTCGTCGTCGTCCTGGTCGGACAGCTGCTCATCCTCGCCATCAATCTCGGCGTGCGCGACGCCGGCACCGGGGCCCGGGTCGCGGGAGCGCTGACCTCAGGGGTGGTCTCGCTGCTGCAGAGCAGCATCGTCACCGGGGCGATCATCATCGTCATCGGGGAAGCCGTGCTCGGCACCCGGATCTCTCCGACCGAGGCGCTCAGCCGGCTGTCGGGACGCATCTGGCGGCTCGTCGGCCTGGGGCTGCTCGTCGGACTGCTGAGCATCCTCGGGCTGGCCCTCGTGTTCGTCGGGGCCATCTACGTCGCCGTACTGCTGCTGTTCGCGACACCCGCTTTCGTGCTCGAGAAGACGACGGTGCGGCAGGCGCTCGGCCGCAGCCGGGACCTGGTGCGGGGCTCGTGGTGGCGGACGTTCGGCGTCGCGCTGCTCGGCTACCTCGTCGCGGTGATCATCGGCGGCATCATCGAGATCCCGTTTGCCTTGTTCGCCGCGAGTTCCGCCGGGGTCTTCTCGACGACGACGAGCAGCGACGTCAGCGTGGGCAGCGAGGTGCTGCTCGCGGTGGGCCGCATCGTCGGCGGCACGTTCACCACGCCGATGATCGCGGGAACGATCGCGCTGATGTACATCGACCGGCGGATGCGCCGCGAAGGCCTCGACCTGGCACTCGCCCAGACCGCACGGGAACGCCGGGGCGGATCCTGAGCCGACACCGGTCGAACCGTCGGGACGGAGCGAGCTGATGCTCGCCCCGGTGACGCGTGACGGCGCCGCTCAGGCGGCGCATGACGAGCTGTCCAAACACGTCTACCAGCAGGCTCGCCCGTCGATCGCGCAGCAGGTGCGCAGCGCCGTGTGGCGCTGGCTGGTCCACGCCTACCACCGGATCACCGATGCCACCCCGGGCGGAGCGGTCGGGCTGCTCGTGATCATCGGGGCGGTGGTCGTGGTGATCCTGATCTTCACTCGGAGCCGCGGCGTCTCGAGCCGGCGGCGGGCCGGCGACAGCGCGCTCGATCTTCCCGCCGACGTCTCCTCCGACCAGTTCCGGGCCGAGGCTGACGCGCTCGCGGCCCGCGGCGAGTGGGCCGAGGCCGTACGGGCGCGGCTGCGCGCGGTGGTGCGCCTGCTCGAGGAGCGAGGTGTGCTCGACCCGCGTCCCGGGCGAACCGCGGCGGAGGTCGCCGCCGAGGCCGGCACCGCTCGACCCGACGCCGGCGTGCAGCTGCGCGCCGGTGCCCAGACGTTCGGTGAGATCTGGTACGGACGCAGACCGGCCACCGCCGCCGACGACGCGACCCTGCGAGAGCTGGATTCGGCGCTGCGCTCGCGACCGTCGCGGGAGCTGGTCGCGACCGGCGGTGCCGGGGGCTACCTGGCGGCCCCGCGGTGACCGCTCCGGTCGCCACCCCGAGCACGGCGATCTCGGCGGCATCCGAAGCCCCGGGTCTGCACGGCGACGAGCGCCACAGCAGCCGCAGCAGCTCGCGTAGCCGGCGATGGCGGCTGGGCCTCGTCGCCATCGGGCTGCTCGCGCTGCTGCTCGCTGTGGTGGCCCTGACGGCGGGCCGATCGGCCGGGGGAACGCTCGACCCGCGATCGGCCGCTCCGGACGGCACCCGCGCGCTTTCGGCTCTCCTTCGTCAACACGGGGTCACCGTGGACCGCGGCGCAGCGGCGGGGGCGGATCGGACCGTCTTCGTGCCGTTCCCCGAAGCGCTGGACAGCGCCGCTCTCGAGCAGCTGATGTCGTCCGGCGCCGACATCGTTCTCGTCGACCCCGGTGCCGTCGAACCGGCGCAACTCGTCCCGGAATCGGGCCTCGCCGTGCAGGCCCGCTCGCCCGGCTGCAGCTTGCCCGCCGCCGAAATCGCGGGCCCGGTCCAGCTCGGCGGCACGCGCTACTCCACCGCCCTCACAGCCATCAGTTGCTACGACGGCAGCCTGCTCGTCCTGCCTGCCGGCAACACCCCCGGCGGGGGGAAGTTCTCGGTCCTCGGCTCGGCCGAGCTTCATGACCAACCGGCATCTCGACGAGCAGGGAAACGCCGCCCTGGCGCTCGGCCTGCTGTCCGACCATCCGCGGCTCACCTGGTACACCGCGCGGCGGGCCGCCGGCGGAGCATCGCTGACGAGCCTGCTGCCCGAGGCCATTCCGTGGGCCGTTCTCCAGCTCGGTATCGCACTGATCGTCATCGGCTTCTGGCGGGGACGCCGGCTCGGACCGGTGGTCACCGAACCGCTGCCGGTCGTGGTTCGGGCCGCCGAGACAGTCCTCGGGCGGGCGCGCCTTTATGCGGCGGCACGGGCGCGTGACACCGCGGCCACCGCGTTGCGCGAAGGAAGTCGCACCCGGCTTGCTGCTCTCGTCCACCTCGATGCGCATGCCGCCCCCGAGGCGCTGGTCGCCGCCGTTGCTGCCCGGACCGGTGAGGAACCCGGCGCGGTCGCGGCGTTGCTCTTCGCCGGTGCGGGCGCCGACGGATACGGTGCCGCGCAGACCGACGCCACCCTGGTGCGCATTGCTGATGAGCTCGACCGGCTGGAACACAAGGCAAAGGAGACGACGAGCCGATGAGCAGCAGCCCACCGGACAGTGCCGCCACTGGCGCCCGGGACGCGTTGATCGCCCTTCGCACCGAGGTGGCGAAGGCCGTCGTCGGTCAGGATGCAGCGGTTTCGGGGCTCGTCGTCGCGCTGCTGTGCGAGGGACACGTGTTGCTCGAAGGCGTGCCCGGAGTGGCGAAAACCCTGCTGGTACGGACACTTTCCCGCACGCTGTCGCTCGACTCCAAGCGCGTGCAGTTCACGCCCGACCTGATGCCGAGCGACATCACAGGCTCGCTCGTATTCGACTCCCGCTCGTCGCAATTCGACTTCCGCGCCGGCCCCGTCTTCACCAACGTGCTGCTCGCCGACGAGATCAACCGCACCCCGCCGAAGACCCAGGCGGCCTTGCTCGAGGCGATGGAAGAGCGGCAGGTGACCGTCGAGGGTGAGGGCCGCCCGCTCCCCGCGCCGTTCATGGTCGTCGCCACGCAGAACCCGGTCGAATACGAAGGCACCTACCCGCTCCCTGAAGCTCAACTCGACCGCTTCCTGCTGAAGCTGACCCTGCCACTGCCGCCACGCGAGGACGAGACGCGCGTACTTACCTTGCACCACAAGGGTTTTGACCCCCGCGACCTCAGCGCTGCCGGGGTCATGCCGGTCACGGGAGCAGCCGGATTGGCGGCGGCGCGGGCAGAGGTGGGCACCGTGCGCGTCGAGCCCGAGATGATCGGCTACATCGTCGACATCGCGCGAGCGACCCGGGTCGCGCCCTCGCTTTCGCTCGGTGTCTCACCGCGTGGTGCCACCGCACTGATGGCGGCGGCCAAGGCCTGGGCATGGCTTTCCGGACGCGACTACTGCACGCCCGACGACGTCAAAGCGCTTGCCCGGCCGGCGCTTCGGCATCGGGTTTCGCTTCGCCCTGAGGCAGAACTCGAGGGCGTCACCGCCGACAGCGTGCTCGATTCCGTGCTGGCGACCGTCCCCGTGCCGCGCTGACGACGGCCCGAATCGCATGGCGGTCACGGGTCGCGCAGGGCTCATCGCGTTGGCACTCACGGCACTGGTGCTCGTCGCGTCGTCGCCGGGCCTCCTGCTGGCCATCGTCGACGGCGCGCTCGTGCTGGCCGTGCTGCTGGACGTGCTGCTCGCGCCGAGTCCGCGCCGGCTGAGCTTCCGGCGCAACGTCCCCGCATCGGGCCGGCTGGGCGAGCCGAGCGCCGCCGAGCTGATCGTCGCCAACACCGGGCCCCGAGCGTTGCGCGTGCGCATCCGTGACGCGTGGCCGCCGTCGGCCGGGCTCACCCCGCCGACGGTCAACGCCCGGATTCCGGCGGGCGAACGCCGCGTCTTCCACCAGCAGCTCCTGCCGACCCGTCGCGGCGACCGCACCGCCGCCGTCGTGGCCGTCCGCTCGTTCGGCCCGCTCGGTCTCGGCGCCCGCCAGGGCCGGGTGTCCGTCCCCGGGTCGGTACGCGTGCAGCCGGCGTTCCCGTCCCGCAAGCTGCTACCGGAAAAACTCTCCCGGCTGCGCGTGATCGAGGGCTTGGTCGCCGCGCGCGGGCCGGGCCGCGGCACCGAGTTCGACAGCCTGCGGGAGTACGTCGTGGGCGACGACGTCCGAGCCATCGACTGGCGCGCCTCCGCTCGCCGGGGGGCTACAGCGTCCGGCAACGCGCTGCAGGTTCGCCAGTACCGGCCCGAGCGCGACCGCCGGCTGATCGTCGCGCTGGACACCGGACGCACGAGCGCCGCTCGCGTCGGTGACGCCCCCCGGCTGGACGCCGCCCTGGACGCGGCGCTGCTGCTGGCTTCCGTGGCCCTCAAGGCGGGCGACCGGGTCGACATGATCGCCGCTGACGCGGTACCCCGCGCCTTGCTGCAACGGGCCGGCCTGGCGACGCTCTCGCAGGCCCTGACCGGGCTGGAGCCGGCGCTGCTCGAGGCCGACGCCGCTGCGTTGGTGGGCCAGCTCCTGCGGCTGGCTCGGCGGCGGTGCCTGGTCGTGCTGTTCACCGACCTCACCGCCGCGACCGTCGAAGAGGGACTGCTGCCGGCGCTCGAACCGCTCCAGCGCCGCCACGAGGTGATGGTCGCCGCCGTCGCCGACCCCCTTGTCTCCGAACTCGTCTCGGCTCGGGGCAGCGCCGAAGCCGTCTACAGCGCCGCCGCCGCCGAACGCGCGACGGCGGAACGGCGCCGGCTCGCCGCGCTGCTACGCCGGCGCGGGGTCGAGGTCGTCGACGTTCCGCCGGCACATTTCGCCAGCGCGGTCACCGATCACTACCTCGCCCTCAAAGCGGCCGGGCTGCTCTAGCCCTATTTCGCAGGCTCAGGTGGGCGCCGCGACCGGCGCCAGGTCGACCTCGTCGAGCCCGCTGAGATCGCCCGTGGCACCGAACTCGTGACCACGCCGCCCGAGCCACAGCATCACCGCCAGCAGGCTGATCTCGGCAAGTGCACCGATGGTCAGCCGCGCCCACGGTGGAAGGCCCGAGGGCGTGACGAACGCTTCGATGATCCCGCTCACCGCCAGCACCAGCACCAGCCCGACCGCGATCGCCCCCGCCGCGCGTCCCTCCTGCGCGAGGGCTTCCACCCGCCGCCGTGGGCCCGGGTCGATGATGCGCCAGCCCATGCGCAGCCCGGTCGCGCCCGCGATGAAGACGGCCGTCAGCTCCAGCATTCCGTGCGGCAGGATCAGCGTGAAGAACTCCCCGGTCTTTCCGCATGTCGCGAGATAGCCACCGTCGACCCCCACGTTCACCGCGTTCTGGACGAGCACGTAGGCCGTCGGAATGCCGAACAGGCCGCCGAAGGCGATGGCCGCCGCGGATACGAGCGCGTTGTTGGTCCACACCTGCGCGGCGAACGAGGCCGCCGGATGACTGCGGTAGTACTGGGCGAATTCGGTATCGCACAGGGCCCTCACCCGGCCCGGCGGGACCAGTGACCGGGCCACCTTCGGGTCGTTGGCGATCCACTCCCCGATGCCGAGCGCGATCAGGATGCACCCGGCGGCCACAGCGAGGATCCACCATCGCCGGACGTAGAGCGCGGTGGCGAAATCGACCGTGAGAAAGCGCCGGACGCCGCTCATGCTCACGTGCCCGGCACCGGTCGTGGCCGCCCGGGCCCGCGTGACCAGGGATGAGAGCGAATCGACCAGCACCGGGTCGGGCGAGCGGGTACGCACGACGGAAAGCTGGGTAGCCACCCGCTGGTAAAGGTCGACGAGCTCGTCGAGCTCGCCCTGGGCCATGCCACGCGGCCGGGAGGCGCGGCGCACGAGCAGCTCCAGGCGCTGCCACTCGGCCCGGTGCCTGGCGACGTACAGGTCGAGATCCACCCCGGCCACCCCCGTACGTCCGCTTTGCCCCGGCGCTTTCTGCGCCGATGCTAAGGGTGTGAGCACGTATCCAGGCACGGAGCACACCGGCGGCGCCGCCGGTTACACGGCTGCTTTCGCGCCTGGCTACCAGCCGCTCGTCGGTGGCGAAGCCGTCCCGATCGACCTTCGGGTGGCGCGGATCGGGAGCCGTGCCGTCGCCGCGCTCATCGACCTGCTGATCCAGCTCTTCGCGCTGGGCTTTCTGAACGCCCTCCTGCTGAACCTGGCCGGCCTCGACGTGGCGGCCCAGCAGGCCATAGTGGTCACGCTGACCGTAGCGGTGATCATCGGGTATCCGGTCGTCCTCGAAACGGCGTGGGGCGGGCGCACCATCGGCAAGGCCGCGATGGGCCTGCGCGCCGCCCGGGACGACGGCGGCCCGCTGCGTTTCCGGCATGCGTTGGTGCGCGCGCTGCTCGGCGCTTTCGTCGAGAAGCCTGGCATTTCCCTCGGGTTGGTGGCGATCATCTGTTCGGCGTCGTCCTCACGCGGCAAGCGGCTTGGGGACGTCCTCGCCGGAACCGTGGTGCTGCAGGTCCGGCTGCCGGCGCCGGGCGCCTACGTTCCGCCGATGCCGCCGACGCTGATGGGATGGGCGACGACGCTGGACCTTTCGCGCCTCGACGACACCCTCGCGCTGCAATGCCGGCAATTCCTCGGCCGGGCCGGGCAGCTTTCGGACGCTGCTCGCGAGCGGATCGGGGGCGCTCTGGTGAGCCAGGTGCAAGCGGTCGTCACACCCGTGCCTCCGCCGGGAACTCCGGGATGGGCGTACCTCACCGCGGTGCTTTCCGAACGTCGACGCCGCGAGGAGCTGCGCCTGTACGGGCCCCCGCCCCCGGTCCGGGCTGCTACCCCGCTCCGCCCGGCGATCGGGGTTCCTGATCAGGCGCCGCCGGGCCCGACAGGCCCGTTCGCTCCGCCGTCGTGAATCAGAATGCCTCCATAGGCGGGCAATTCCCGCCAGGCGGATTCGCCGGTGACCAATTCGGGTAACGCGTGCGTACAGGGCAGCGAATCCGCCAGGCTTCGACGCGCGTCCGGCGCCGCTCGAGACCACCCCCGCTCGGCCGCCGCGCGACGTTGGAGCTGCCCCAAACCGAGGGGTGGCCACATGTTTCCCGCCAACCCGGCGAGCAGTCGCGGCGGGAGCCTGCGCGGTGCCGGGTCGACATATGAGCTACCGGCTAATCCGGCGAGCGCCGGTCTGGCCCGCGCCCATCTGCGCACGGCCCTGGTGGGGTTCGACCGCCAGCTGATCGAGGTCGCCGAACTGCTGGTGAGCGAGTTGGTGACCAATGCCGTTGCCCACGCGCGTTCCGCTCCGGTCATGCGCATCGACGTCACGGGTCGCGCCGTGCAGGTCGTCGTGCAGGACGACGCACCGGGGCCCGTCACGGTTCAGGACGCCGCCGAGGACGCGCCCGGCGGGCGCGGGCTGCTCCTGGTCGATTCACTCGCTGCTTCCTGGGGCTGGGCACCGACGCGGGACGGTAAGCGGGTCTGGTTCACGCTCTGACGTCGGCCGGTCAGTGCTGGTGCTGCACCAGCGCGCGTTCGAGGGTGCGGGCGTCGCGCCGGCTCGTGGGGCGCCGGCGGTCACCCATCCCACGACGGATTTCGCCGAGCAGCAGCATCGTCAGCCGGCGAACGCCCAGCCGGTGTTGGTGGTAGGCGGCCCAGCCACGCACCTTGCGCAGCGCCTCGGCGATGTCGGCCGGCCGGGATTCGAGGGGATACGCGTCCGCTGCAGTGAGCTCCTGCGGCCAGGCCCGGGGCTGGTTCGCATCGAGCACGTAGACGCCCACGGCGTCGTCCCAGCCGGGAGCGACGAGACCGTTGCCCGGCCCCCACAGCAGGAGCACAGCGTGGACCGGCACGTCGAGCGCGTTGGGCGGCAGGGTTGTCAGACGGCGCACCTGGCGCGCGGCGGCCGCCGCGAGCTCCAGATCCCGCTGATGGCGGCGCCGGCGCGCCTGCTGATCGCGCGTCCCGATCCGCCACTTCGTCACGACGACCAGGAGCCCGGCCGCAGTTGCGATCACGTGGTCGGCGTCGCAGCCGCGCAGCGCGACATCGTCGATCCGGCGCCATCCGGGCGCCTGGTCCAGCAGCGCGCGTGACCAGTCGCGGATTCCGGACTCGGCCCCGCCCGCACTGCCGCGCAGCAGCACGAGGAGATAGCTCAGGACGATCGCGAATCCGCCTGCCACACCCATCACCAGGTCCCACAGCGGGAGTGGCTCGTGGACGTAAACGACGACCCCGCCGGCGTATCCACCCACCAGTTCGGTGCAGCGCGGCACGACCGATCCGAGGCGACGTGCGCGTTGCTGAAGGGCTGACTGCCGCTCGCGCGAAAGTCGCATCTGGTCACCTCCGGCAGTCCCGATGTGTGTACAGCCCGGTGAAATCTGCAGCGAGCATCGTCCGGCATGGATCAGCCCTTGAAGGGACCGAAGACCGGGATTGGGATGTCGGAGGGACAGGCCGGCATAGCCCGTATTAGCTAGCCCCGGCGATATGGCGAGCTCCTGAGGCACCCGAATTGCGGCTCTCCGGAGCCGGAGGACCGACGGGGCATTCAGCCCGCGACGCGGGCCTTCAGGTCGGATATGGCGGCGATCGGCGTGGGGTCGATGCCGAGCCCGAGCGCGGTGTAGACGGACGCGTAGTCGATCAGCATGACCAGCGACGCGAGCCGCTCGATCCGCGACTGTCCCTCGGCGACGAGTTCGGTGATCGGCACCCCGCGGCTTTCGGCGATGTCCTTGGACACCTCGGCGCGCCGGGTGACCTGCGGGTGTTCGTCGGCCGGGTCGCGCAGCAGCACGAGCCGTAGCCGGCCCGAGGTGTCGACCGGGTCGGCGAAGATGTCGGCCCCCCCACCGTGCGCTCCGTACGGGCCGTCGAACGAGACGACGAGATTGTGGTTGGCCTCCGGAAGCGCTGCGGCGATGGCGGGCAGCTTGGCGTTTTCGCTCCACTGGGCGGCCATGCGCATGGCCGCCACGGCGGCGATCGGCGAGCAACCCCAGACCATCGGGAGCGCGTCGGACAGCGCCAGCGCGAACTCCTTGCCGGGATTGACGAACGTGTCGCTCGCGGGCCGGCACTTCGTCGCCGTCTCGTCGAGCCGCGAGGCGGTGGCCTCCAGCGCATCCGGCGCCGCGTCGGCGAGCCCGAGCTGCGCGGCGGCGATCAGCAGCGGCACCGAAAGCCCCCACGCCATGGCGCGGGGCAGCCGTCCGGCGGGGCGCACGGGCACGAACGAGCCCCGACCCTTCTCGGTGATGAAGGACAGGGGCGTGTCGGCGCTTCCGACGCCGAGCAGCCGGCAGCCGCGGCGCTGCGCTTCACCGAACGCCGACAGCGTCTCCTCGGTGGAGCCGGAGCAGGAGACGCCACAGACCAGGTCGCTGCCGCCGACCCAGCGCGGAAGCGTGTAGCCCTTGATGACGTGGACCGGCACCGGGCACTCGACCCCGCAGACGGCAGCCAGCACGTCGCCGGCGATGCCGCTGCCGCCCATTCCGAGCACCACGATCGCCCGCGGCCGGCCCTCGTCGGCCAGGCGTGCCAGGTCGGCGTCGCCGGCCAGCGTCGCCGCCTCGCGGATCTGGGCCCCCGACGTGGCCAGTGCCCGGAGCATCTGGCCGGGATCGGCAGCCACCAGCTTGTCGGCGCTGTCGAGGACGGTCTCGTCCAGCTCCACGCTAGGCACCGTCAGATGCAGCGCCCGGTGTGTCGGCCGACGGGCCCGGCTTGTCGGCCTCGTCGATCAGCATGACCGGGATGTCGTCCCGCACCGGATAGCGATAGCCGCAGTCGTTGCAGATCAGCCGCTCGGCTGCCTCGTCAGCGGTCAGCTCGCCATGACAGTTGGGACACGCGAGGATCTCCAGCAGCGCCGGATCGAGGTTCACCTTGAGCCTCCACGACTCGTAGTCATTTATCCGCTCCGCGAATGATTCCGAGGACGTCGTCACGCAGGGCCGACATCTCGGCGTTGTCTTTGCCCTCGACGTTGAGCCGAAGGAGCGGCTCGGTGTTGGAAGGCCGCACGTTGAACCACGAACCGTCCGGCAGCTGCACCGTGAGGCCGTCGAGATGGTCGACCTCGACTCCGGGGCGGGCGCCGAACGTCTGCTCGATCTCCTTGGTGATCGCCGTCTGGTCGGAGACCTCGGAGTTGATCTCGCCACTGTCGGCGTACCTCGAGTACTGCGAGAGCATCGCAGACAGCGGCCCGTCCTGGGTGCCGAGCGCGGCCAGCACGTGCAGTGCTGCCAGCATCCCCGAGTCGGCGCGCCAGAAGTCCCGGAAGTAGAAGTGGCCCGAGTGCTCCCCGCCGAAGATCGCCCCGGTACGGGCCATCTCGCCCTTGATGAACGAGTGCCCGACGCGCGTGCGCACCGGTATGCCGCCGTGCTCGGTGACGATCTCCGGCACCGCATGGGACGTGATGAGGTTGTGAATGATCGACGATCCCGGCTCGCGCGCCAGCTCGCGGGTGGCGATGAGCGCGGTCAGGACGCTCGGGGAGACGATCTCGCCCCGCTCGTCGATGACGAAGCAGCGGTCGGCGTCACCATCGAAGGCGAGGCCCACGTCGGCGCCGGTCTCCCGGACCTTGGCCTGCAGGTCGGCAGTGTTCTTCGGGTCGATCGGGTTGGCCTCGTGGTTGGGGAAGGAGCCATCCAGCTCGAAGTACATCTGCGTCAGCTCGACCGGAAGGTCGGCGAACACCGTCGGCACCGTGTGCCCGCCCATCCCGTTGCCGGCGTCGACCACGACCTTGAGCCGACGCATCTTGGTCAGGCCGGGCACCAGCTGGTGCAGGAAGGCGCTGTACTCGGTGAGCACGTCGCGCTGCGTGATGCTGCCCTTGGGCGCGTCCGCCGCCGGGACCCCGTTCTCCAGCGCGTCCCGGATTTCGGCGAGCCCGCTCTCCTGGCCTACGGGAGCGGCGCCGGCCCGGCACAGCTTGATGCCGTTGTACTTCGCCGGGTTGTGGGAGGCGGTGAACATCGCCCCGGGCATGTTCAGCGAACCGGACGCGAAGTAAAGCATGTCCGTCGACGCGAGACCGGCTTCGACGACGTCGGCTCCCTGGGCCGTGGCGCCTTCGGCGAACGCTGCCGACAGCGGGCCGGACGACTCCCGCATGTCGTGGGCCGTCACGATGGACTGCGCCCCCGTCAGGCGGACAAATGCGGCGCCGACCGTGCGCGCCAGATCCTCATCGACCTCTTCCGGCACCAGCCCGCGGATGTCGTAGGCCTTGACGATTTTCGATAGGTCGCGCACGTGGCGACCTTATCCGGCGAAGCGTCGGAGCGGCCTTCGCGATGAAGCCGGGACAGCCGCCTGGTTACTGGCGCCGGGTGCGGGCGATCACACCCGTCAGCGCGAGGTCGCCGACGTTGTCGGTCCAGATCTTGTGCTCGCAGTCGTGGCACGAGGTGAAGTCCACCGGAGTGCCGTCGGTCAGGGTCATCGAGATGCGGGTGATCCGGCCGCTGCCACAGGCGGTGCAGGTCACGCCCTGCAAGAAGGTGGGGTCGGGTCGCATGCCGACCGTGCCGGAGAGACTGGGCAGTGATACCGGGCGACGCACGGGCACGAGGGCACACCTTTCACCAGGACCGGAGCGAGCTACCGGTGCAACTGGTGACCTATCGGCGTGTCGGCCTGCTCAGAGACACTCGATAGGGTGACTCTGAGCAACTCTGCAATTACCGTCCGGGTAGGACGCGCAGGTGGCCGCGGCTACGGACCCCGGGCGGCGCCGGAGGCGTCGGGCGCGCGGCCTCTCTCACCGCATCGGCCAGAGCCTCGAGATCGTCATCGTTCGGGGGCTGCGGGGTGGCTTCGCCTTCGACCCGCACCACCGCCCACCCCCGGGGAACGGTGAGACGGTCGGCGTGTTCGGCGCACAGGTCGTACGAATGCGGCTCGACGAAGGGGGAAAGCGGACCGAGCACCGCCGTTGATTCGACGTAGGCGTAGGTCAGGGTGGCGACGGCGGGTTCGCTGCACACCGCCCGCGAGCAGCGCCGGGGCATCACCGAAGTGACGTTAGCCGGGCGAAGGGCCAAGAAGGCGAAGGCTGGCCGTGTCGCGAGGGTGTCACCGCGTCACGGCTCCTCGTACGCTGCCCGCATGGCACCCGAACCCACCCGCGCCCGGCGGGCCCGGCGCCTTCGTGACCGGCGCGGTCGCGGGCTGCGCGGCCGGCTGACGCCGCCGGAGGTTCCGCTCTACAAGACGCGGGCTGACCAGTTCGATGACCTGGTGCGCGAGGCGGTGGCTCATCTCGACCATCGCTGGGCGGCGGAGCTGGCGGAAGTGGAGTTCGTCGTCGATGAGGTGCCGCCGCCGGAGCCGGACGCCGGCGGGGACGCGGAAGCCGGCGATCCGCTCGAGTCGATGGCCGACCTGGTGCGCCTGTCGCGGCTGATGCCGGCGAGTGGCTCGGGGCGCAACACGCGGCCGCCGCAGATCGTGCTCTACCGCCGGCCGCTGGAGCTACGCGCGCTCGACCCGGACGATCTCGCCGAACTCGTGCTGGACGTGCTCATCCACGAGGTCGCCGACCTGCTGGGCGTGGGGCCTGAGGTGATCGACCCTGAGGGTCACGGCGACGCGGACTACGACGACTGACCGAGCCGAGCTGCGAGAACGGGTCGGTCAGCTCGCCCGGCGGCGAAGCTTGCGGCGCTCCCGCTCGGAGAGCCCGCCCCAGATCCCGAAACGCTCGTCATTGGCCAGCGCGTACTCCAGGCACTCGACCTTGACCTCGCACTCGTGGCACACCTTCTTGGCGTCACGGGTGCTGCCGCCCTTCTCGGGGAAGAAGGCCTCCGGATCGGTCTGCGAGCACAGGGCCTTGGCCTGCCACTCGAGCACTTCCTCGTCCATGTCGAGGAAAAAGCTCTCAGGCTGGACATCAACGTTCACGGACTCCTCCGAGACTCCTTGGCGAGCACCCATTGACTGCCGGATGCGAGTCGCAGGTGTCCACGCCGACAGCCCGAACTCGCCTGGTAGCGCATCCGAGCCCCCGGCAGGGGGAATGACACGCATGAAATTACATCGGTTGTGAGAGCGTACGTCAACCGTTTGGCGTAGTTGTATTCGAATAATTACAGAGCGCGATCGCCGCTGCTAGAGCGTTCCAGCGGTTGGCGGCTCAGGGGTTGGCGCTCACCAGCGGAAGCGACAGGGGACGCAGGCCGGCCGTCGCCTCGCGGGCCAGCGCCTGCCGCTCCGGCGGGACGTCGCCATAGGTCGTCGTGCGCTGCGCCGACGGGCGCCCGGCACCGCGCGCGATCTCCTCGAGCTCGGCGACGGTCTTGAGCGAGCCGTGCTCGGAGCCGGCCATCCGGCTGATCGTCTCTTCCATGAGCGTCCCGCCGAGATCGTCCGCTCCCCCGGCGAGCATGGTGCGGGTGCCGTCGGTTCCGAGCTTCACCCAGGACGTCTGCACGTGATCGATGGCGCCGGCGAGCAGCAGCCGGGCCATCGCGTGAACCGCCCGGTTCTCGGTCATCGTCGGGCCCGGCCGGGCGACGCCCGCCAGGTACAGCGGGGCGCTCTGGTGCACGAACGGCAGCGGCACGAACTCGGTGAACCCGCCGGTGTCCTCCTGGATGCTGCGCAGCAGCCGCAGGTGACCGAGCCAGTGCGCCGGGGTGTCGACGTGGCCGTACATCATCGTCGAGCTGGTGCGGATGCCGAGGCGATGCGCGGTGGTGACGACCTCCACCCAGGTGGCGGCCGGCAGCTTGCCCTTGGTGAGGATCCAGCGCACGTCGTCGTCGAGGATCTCGGCCGCGGTGCCCGGAAGGGTGTCGACGCCCGACTCCTTGGCCGCGGCGAGCCAGTCGGCGATCGACATTGCGGCCCGCGAGGCGCCGTTGACGACCTCCATCGGGCTGAAGGCGTGCACGTGCATCTCGGGCAGCCGGCGCTTCACCTCGGCGGCGAGGTCGAAGTAGGCGGTGCCGGGCAGGTCGGGGTGGATCCCACCCTGCATGCAGACCTCGCTGGCGCCGACCGCCCAGGCCTGCTCGGCCCGGCTGCCGACCTCATCGAGCGAGAGGCTGTACGCGTCGGCGTCGCTGCGCCGCTGGGCGAAAGCGCAGAAGCGGCAGCCGGTGTAGCAGACGTTGGTGAAGTTGATGTTGCGGTTGACGACGTAGTGCACGACGTCGCCGACCCGCTCGCGGCGCACTTCATCGGCGAGGGCGGCAAGGGCATCGATCTCGGCGCCGGGCTCCGGGTCGAAGAGCACGAGAGCGGTCGCGTCACTCATCGCTGGACCGCGGGCCTCGGCCTCGCGCAGAGCGGTCGCGTACTCGGGACGCATCCGCTCGCGGGGCGCCGCGGCGGGTGCCGCGCTCCCCCGGGTGCGGGCCTGCTGGGAGACGACCAGCGAACCCCAATCGCCGTAAGCGGAGTCGAAGTCGCTGCGCGTCTCGGTGCGCCGCCCCTCGGTGTCGATCGCGGTGTCGAGGTCGGTGCGGCCGGCGTTCTCGAGGCCGCCGTCGGGCTCCTGCCACACCAGCCCCTGCGGGATGGCGTCCTCACGGGCGAGCCCGGTAGCCGGATCGACGAGCGCGGCGACGTGAGCGCGCAGCCGAGGATCGAGCCACGGCTCGGCCAGGTAGGGCGGGTGGGCCGTGAGCCGCTCGCGCAACGTGAAACCGGCGTCCGCGCACCACGCGCTCAACGCCTCGAGCTGCGGCCAGGGACGCTCGGGATTGACGTGGTCCGGGGTCAGCGGGCTGACCCCGCCGAGATCGTCGACTCCGGCGGCCAGCAGCCGGGCGACGTCATCGGGCTCGACCAGGTTGGGCGGCGACTGGACGCGCGCCCCCGGACCGAGCACGAGCCGCGCCACGGCGATCGCGGCCAGCAGCTCGTCGGCTTCGAGGTCGTCGCTGCTGCGCATCGCGGTATCGGGCTTGGCCCGGAAGCCCTGGATCAGCACCTCCTGCAGGTGCCCGTACTGGCGGGCCATCCGGCGCAGGGCGAACAGCGCATCGACCCGGTCCTGCAAGCTCTCGCCGATCCCGACCAGGATCCCGGTGGTGAAGGCGACGGTGCACCGGCCGGCGTCTTCGATGACCCGCAGCCGGACCTCAGGATCCTTGTCGGGGCTGCCGAAATGGGCGCCGCCGGGCTCGTCGAAGATCGCCCGCGACGTGGTCTCGAGCATCATCCCCATCGACGGAGCGACCGGCTTGAGCCGCTGGAAGTCCTCCCACTTGAGCACCCCGGGATTCAGGTGCGGCAGCAGTCCGGTCTCCTCGAGCACGCGGATGGCCATCGCGCGCAGGTAGCCCAGGGTCGAGTCGTAGCCGTGGGCGTCGAGCCACTCGCGGGCCGCGCTCCAGCGGTCCTCCGGCTGATCCCCGAGCGTGAAGAGCGCTTCCTTGCAGCCGAGGGCGGCCCCCTGGCGGGCGATCGCGACGACCTCGTCCGGCGAGAGGTAGGGCGCCGGAAGCCGCCCCGGGGTCGTGGCGAACGTGCAGTAGTGGCACCGGTCGCGGCACAGCCGGGTCAGCGGGATGAAGACCTTCTTGCTGTACGTGACGACGCCCGGGCGGCCGGCCGCCTGCAGCCCCGCGTCACGCACCCGGGCGGCGCTGGCCATCAGGTCACGGAGATCGTCACCCTGGGCCGACAGCAGGATCAGCGCCTCGGTGGCGTCGAGCGTGACGCCGTCGCGTGCGCGCCGCAGCGCACGGCGCATGGCCGACGGGCTGGGCCGCGCTGGCTGGGCAGTGTGCCCGTCCGGCTCGCTCACCTTGGGATCCCCCACGTCGCCACCGTATGTCCCCCCGTCGAGCGAATTTGCAGTGGTTGACTTGCGAGATGCGAATCGTGGTGCTCGCCGGCGGTTTCGGTGGTGCCCGCTTCCTGCGTGGCCTGCTCGGCGCCGTGCCGGATGCGCAGATCACGGCCATCGTCAACACCGGCGACGACGTCACGTTGCACGGGCTGCGGATCTGCCCCGACCTCGACACCATCATGTACACGCTCGGCGGCGGCCTGGACGAGGAGCGCGGCTGGGGGCGGGTCGGGGAGACGTTCGCGGTTCGCGACGAGCTGAGCGCCTATGGGGTCGGCCCGTCGTGGTTTGGGCTCGGCGATCGCGACCTCGCGACCCACCTGGTTCGCACCCAGATGCTCGACGCCGGCTATCCCCTGTCCGCGGTGACGACGGCGCTGTGCACGCGCTGGAAGCCGGGCGTCACCCTGCTGCCGATGACCGACGACCGGGTCGAGACCCACGTGACGGTCGACGAGCCCGACGCCGGCCGGCGGGCGATCCACTTCCAGGAGTGGTGGGTGCGCTACGGCGCCGCACTGCCCGCGGAAGCGATCATCCCGGTGGGCGCTCCGGATGCGAAGCCGGCGCCAGGCGTGCTGGAGGCGATCGCGGAAGCCGACGTCGTCGTGCTTCCGCCGTCCAACCCCATCGTCTCGGTGGGCGTGATCCTTGCCGTCCCCGGAATCCGTGAGGCCATCCGGGCTGCCGCAGCGCCGGTGGTCGGTGTCTCGCCGATCGTCGGCGGCGCACCGGTGCGCGGGATGGCCGACCAGTGCCTGCGCAGTGCGGGCATCGAGGTGAGCGCCGAAGCGGTCGGCCGGCACTACGGATCCCGCGCCGGGGGCGGACTGCTCGACGCCTGGCTCGTCGATACCGCCGACGCCCGCAGACATACCCGGGATGCGGGTTGTCGCGCTGCCGCTCCTGATGCCCACCCCGGTGGAGGCGGCCGCGCTGGCCTCCGCCGCCCTGGAGGTTGCCCGTGCTGTCGGTTGAGCCCGTATCCGGACTCCCGGAGATCACCGCAGGCGACGACCTGGCGACCCTCATCGCTGCGGCCGCGCCCGAGCTGCGGGACGGCGACGTGATCGTGGTGACGTCGAAGATCGTCAGCAAGGCCGAAGGGCGGATCGTGCCGGCCGGGGACGACCGCGAAGCGACCCGGCTGGCCGCCGTTGACGCGGAGATGGTCCGGGTGGTGGCGGCCCGCGGGCGCACCCGCATCGTCGAGACGCGTTCCGGTCTGGTCATGGCCAACGCCGGAGTCGACACCTCCAACATCGACAAGGACACGATCGCGCTGCTGCCGGCCGACCCCGACGCGTCGGCCCGGCGGATCCGTGACGGGCTGCGCGAGCGGCGCGGAGCCGACGTCGCCGTGCTCGTGACCGACACGTTCGGCCGCCCGTGGCGGCAAGGCCTCACCGACGTGGCGATCGGCGTCGCGGGCATGGCGGCCATGCGGTCGCACATCGGCGCCGTCGACGCCTACGGCAACGAGCTGGGCATGACCGAGATGGCCGAAGCCGACGAGCTGGCCGGCGCGGCCGAACTGGTCGCGGGCAAGCTGTCGGGGGTTCCGGTCGTGATCGTTCGCGGATACGAGGGCGTGCCCGACGACGGCCGCGGCGCGCAGGCCCTGATCCGTCCGGCCGGGGACGACCTGTTCCGCGTCGGCGCCGCCGAGGCGTTCGAGGCCGGGCTGCGGGCCGCTACCGCGCACCGCCGTACGGTCCGCACGTTCAGCGCCGAGCCGGTCGACCCGGCGGATGTCGACGCCGCGATCGCCGACGCCATCACCGCACCGGCGCCGCACCACACCCGTCCGTGGCGCTTCGTCGTCGTCGATCAGCGCCGCGCCCACTTCCTCGCCGCCATGCGCGAAGCGTGGATCGCCGACCTGCGCTCGGACGGATTCGAGGACGGGTCGATCGAGCGCCGGCTGCGCCGGGGCGACGTGCTGCACCGGGCGCCCGTTCTCGTCGTGCCGTGCCTGCTGACCGACGGCGCCCACGACTATCCGGATGCCGCGCGTTCCTCCGCGGAGGAACGGATGTTCCTGGTCTCCGGCGGCGCGGCGGTGCAGAACCTGCTCGTCTCGCTGTCCGCCCGCGGGCTCGGCTCCTGCTGGGTCTCGTCGGCGCTCTTCTGCCCCGACACGGTGCGCCAGGTGCTGGACCTGCCGGCGCAATGGCAGCCGCTCGGCACCATCGGCATCGGCTACCCGGCCGCCGAACCGGGTCCCCGCCCGGACGCCGACGCGGCCGACTTCACCGTTCGGCGCTGATCGTCAGATGCTCGCGTAGCTGCGCACGCTCAGCCGGGGGCCGAACGCGGGCGGGCGCGGTACGCCGAGTTCGATCAGGCGCGTCGCCCGGAAGCGGTGGGGACGGTAAGGCTCGAGCAGCTCGAGCATGCGGATGTCGTCGACCCGATGGCCGGTGAGCGCCCAGCCGACGTGATCGGCGAGGTGGTAGTCGCCCACCGAGACGGCGTCGGCGTCACCGTGGGCGCGTTGCGCGATCTCGGCAGCGGTCCAGACGCCGATCCCGGGAACGGTGCGCAGCGCCGCCTCGACGGCCGGTCCGCGGCCGAGCGCGAGCGTGCGTTCGAGAGCATCGGCGACCCGCGCGGCGGCGATGATCGTGCGAGAGCGCTTGCCGTCGACACCGGCCCGGTGCCAGTCCCACGACGGGATGCCGATCCACGCCTCCGGCGAGGGGCAGACACGCAAACCCGCCGGGCCGGGGCCGGGTGCCGCCTCGCCGTAGCGGTTCACCAGCCAACGCCAGGCGCCGCGCGCCTCGCGGCCGGTCACCTTCTGCTCGAGCACCGCGGGCACGAGGGCTTCGAAGACGCGGCCGGTGCGGGTCACCCGCAGCCCCGCGTAACGCCGCCACAAGTCCCGCAGCACCGGGTGGTCGGGAGCGAACCCGCTCGGGTCATCGTGCTCGCCGAGCAAGCCGGGGACGGTCGCGAGCAGCGCCTGCGCGCCCGGCCCCCAGGTCTCGCAGCGCAATGCCCCGGGGTGTGCCGGGTCCGACGCGATCAGCAAGGTGGCCGGCCCATCGGCGGTGCGGCCCGTGCACCAGATGCCGCGCTCGTCACGGCGATATGTCGGGTCGCCCCCACCACGGCTGAGCACCGAGACGGTGCGGCGGGTGTCCAGCCGATGCGCCGGGGCGTAGCGGAGGACGGGCACGCGAACAGTCTGCCGTGACGGCGGCATCAGCGCCGCAGAGAACGCGCCGAGCCAGCGTGACGCACCCGGTTTGGACAGGCTGCACGGTTAGCCTCCCAACCATGGGGTCCAAACGCAGCCGTGACGAGCGCAAGCAGCGGACTGCCCACGTGCGCGAGGTGCAGCGGGCGAAGGACCGACGCCAGCGCCGCCTCGTGTACGGGATCGCGGTGCCACTCGTGCTGATCATCATCGCGATCGTCCCCTTCACCAACTGGTGGCACGCCCATCAGCGCGGCATCCAGCACTCCGTGGGCTACGTCCGCTCCGCCAGCAAGGCCGCCAAGGCCGCTGGGTGCACCGGGGTGCGCAACGACCGGCAGATGGCAACATCGGTGATCAAGTCCGGCACGACCGTCGACTACGCCACCCTCGTCGCCAAGGCCGGCCAGCAGCTCCCGCCGACCAGCGGGCCGCGGGATGCCAACCTGCTGCCCGATTCGCCGGCCTTCATCGCCCGCACTGCCGCGCCGCATCCGGAGCGGGCCATCGGCAACCTCAACCACGGCTACGTGATCGTCTGGTACGACAACGATCTGCCGGCCGCTCAGGTCAAGGCCCTGCAGTCGGCCAGCTCGCAGAACAGCCGCACGCTCATCGTTCCGTGGACGCGCAGCATCTTCCCGGACGGCCAGCATCTCGTCTTCACGGCGTGGGACCGCACCCAGCGCTGCAAGACCCTCTCCACCGCGGCCCTGACCTCGTTCGTCGGCACGTACGGCGACGACTCCTCCGGCGCCGGCTGGGGCTCTCCGTCCGCTCCGACGCCGAACGGCGCGGCCTCCCCCAGCCCGACACCGAGCGCGACCGCATCGCCATCCGCGTCGGCTTCCGCGTCCGCCAAGCCCTCGGCATCAGCGAGCCCGGCGGCCACCCCCGCGCCGAGCGCGAGCGTCACGGTTCCGAGCGCATCACTGGGAAAGATCTCGGCCAGCCCGGCGAGGTAATTCCGGCAGGAGCGGTCAGCTGCTGGCGCGGTCGGAGCTGAAACGCACCCCGCAGTCGGCGATCTCGACACCGGGGAAGACGCGGGCTCCGCCGAGGATCTCGTTGGCCGCGCCGAGCCGGGCCCGGTCACCGATGACCGCCGACTTCACGATGGTTCCCGCGCCGATGACGGCGCCCTTGCCGATCACGCTTTCGCGGATCTGCGCCCCTGCCTCGATCACGGCACCGTCGAACACGACACTCGACTGCACCGTCGCGCCGGCCCCGACCCGGACGTCGCGGCCGATCGTCGTGCCTCCGTGCACGATCGCGTCAGCCGCAACGACCGCACCCGCAAGCAGCAGGGATTCGCCGACCGGCCCCGGTAGCGCGCTGGACTCGACCCGGCCACGGACGAGATCGCAGGATCCGAGCACGAAATCCGCGGGCGTGCCCAGGTCGAGCCAATAGCTGGAATCCACGTGTCCGACGACGAGTTCACCGGCGGCCAGCAGCCCGGGAAAGGTCTCGCGCTCCACCGACACCACGCGCCCGGTGGGAATCGAATCGATGACGCTGCGGCGAAAGACGTAGCAGCCCGCGTTGATGCGGTTGGTCGGCGGGTTCGGCGTCTTCTCCAGGAAGGCCGTCACCCGGCCGGACTCGTCCATCGGCACGACACCGAAAGCCCGCGGATCCTCGACCTCGACGAGGTGCAACGTCACCTGCGCGCCCGCTGCCATGTGGTGTCCGATCAGCGCGCGCAGATCGACGCCGGACAGCACGTCGCCGTTGAAGATCAGCACCGGGTCGTCGGGGGCGCCGCGCAGCCGGTCGGCCACGTTGCGAATGCCGCCGCCGGTGCCGAGCGGCTCCACCTCGGTCACGTACTCGAGGTCGAGGCCGAACGACGACCCGTCTCCGAAGTACTGCTCGAAAACCTCGGGCTGGTAAGAGGTTGCCAGCACGACGTGGTCGACCCCGGCGTCACGGGCGCGGGCCAGCTGGTGCGCGGTGAACGGCACCCCCGCGGCCGGAAGCATCGGCTTCGGCGCCGAGATGGTGAGCGGCCGTAGCCGAGTCCCTTGTCCCCCGACGAGAAGAATGGCGTCCACAGCGTCAGCTTTTCAGATCCTGAGCCCTTTCCGGCCTGCCGTAACCTTCGCCACGTGGGAGCCGAGTCCAGTCCCGAGTCGCCGCTGCCGGTGCGCACCGTGGCCCGGATGATCTCGGCGTGGGTGGCGCGGCTCGGCCGGGTCTGGATCGAGGGTCAGGTCACCGAGGTCTCGCGCCGCAGCGGGATGCGGGTCGCGTTTCTCACGTTGCGCGACCCGGTCGCCGACGTCAGCCTGCGGGTCGCTGCCGGGCCGGCGATGGTCGAGGGGCTGCGCGAGGGCGCCCGCGTGGTGCTCTGGGGACAGCCGGAGATGCATCTGACCCGGGGCTCCCTGCAGCTCGTCGCCCACGAGATCCGACCGGTCGGCGCCGGCGAACTGCTCGCCCGCATCGAACGGCTGAAGGCCGTGTTCGCCGCCGAGGGACTTTTTGCCGCGTCCCGCAAGCGGCCGCTGCCGTTCCTGCCGCACACGGTCGGCCTCATCACCGGCCGGGGCAGCGCGGCCGAGCGCGACGTCGTCGAGAACGCTCGCCGGCGCTGGCCTGCCGTGCGCATCGCGGTGCGCGAGGTCGCCGTCCAGGGTCCGCTGGCCGTCACGGAGGTGTGCGACGCGATCAGCGCGTTCGACCGCGACCGCGAGATCGACGTGATCGTGATCGCCCGCGGCGGCGGCTCGCTGGAGGACCTGCTGCCGTTCTCCGACGAGGCGCTCTGCCGGCTCGTCGCCGCCAGCTTCACCCCGATCGTCAGCGCCATCGGGCACGAGCAGGACACCCCGCTGCTCGATCTGGTCGCCGACGTGCGGGCGTCGACCCCCACGGACGCGGCCAAGCACGTCGTCCCTGATGTGGGTGAGCAACTGCAGGCCGTCGAGCAGCTGCGGGCGCGGGCCCGGCGTGCGGTGACGGGGCGGCTCGACGCGGAGCAGGCACGCATCCACGCGCTCGCATCGCGTCCGGCTTTGCGTGACCCGCATTCCGCCGTGCTCGCACGCTCGCAGGAGGTGGCGGCACTGCTCGCGCGGGCCCGGCGAACCGCCGAGGTGCTGATCGACCGGGAGGACCACAGCTTGCAGCACCAGCTGGCCCGGGTCCGGGCGCTCTCACCGGCTGCCACCCTCGCGCGGGGCTACGCCGTGGTGCAACGCCCGGAGGGCGCCGTCGTGCGTGACGCGTCGACCGTTTCCGGCGGCGAGCGGCTGGCCGTGCGTCTCGCCGAAGGGCGTCTCGACGTCGAGGTGGTGGCGTGATGGCGAAGGCCGACGGCAAGGCCCCGAGCGCAGGGCAGGACCTGCCGCAGACCTACGAGGAGGCCCGCACCGAACTCGAAGACGTCGTGCGCCGGCTGGAGACGGGCGGGGTCACCCTCGAAGAATCGCTGGCGCTGTGGGAGCGCGGCGAGCAGCTCGCTCGCCAGTGTCAGGAGTGGCTGGACGGGGCCCGGCGCCGGCTCGATGCCGTGCGCGAGGCGGGCGGTGGCGCCGAGGGTTCGGACGCCGCCGAGGAGCAGGCCGATACGTCCTCGGCGGGCTAGCTCGACCTGCTCGCGGAGGCTGCGCGCCAGCGCCGCCAGTTCGGAGAGGCTGGCGCCGCTGCTGGTGCCGCCGTCGCTGATGGTGAGCACCCCGCCGCCCGTCAGATGGCGCAGCAGCGCAACGTGCTTGCCGCCGCGGCGGACCTCGAATCCGGCAGGCACGCCGGCCGTCGCGTCGGCCGGCTGCGCCGGGGTCGGGCTCGGGTTGACGTACGCGGATTTGTAGAACGCCGCACTCGGCTTGGCGGTCTCGTCCAACCGGGCGAAACGCTTGCTGTCGAGAACGAATCCGATGTGCAGGCCATCGGGGGCGCTGTCGATCCGCACGTAGCTGGCCTGCCATCCGCTGGGCAACGGCTGCGGAACCAGGATCGGCAGCGCGCTTTCCTTGGCCAGCGCCGCAGCCGCCGGAAGGTAGCTGACAGGGGTGACCTTCTGGTGCGCGCTCCTGGGCAGCAGCAGCACGAAGACCGCAATGGCGGCGCCGACCACGCCCAGCGACAGCACCATGTCACGCGCCGTCGTCGATCTGCCCGCGCGCCGCTTCGGCCGCGGGGCCCTCGCCGTCGTCGCCACCCCCCCAGCTTGCCTGCTGGCGCGCAGCGCTGCCGGACGCACGCGAAGACGCGCATGACCGCGGGCGGGGGTGGGCAGACCTTCCGGCACGCGCGGGGCGAAAGCGGCCGTGGCGGCGTCGCCCCCGAGGCGCTGCCACGGTCTTGACCGGTGATGAGCGGTCCGGGCGCCGCCGGCCCCCAGCGGCCGGCGGCGCCCGGACAAGTGGTGCGCTGCTCGGATGCAACGGGCCGTCGGACTCCCCAGCCGATCGACGACCCGTCCGAAGACAGCGTCACCAGTTATGTTGTTCGACGGCCCCGGCCGGACTCCTTCCTGCCCGGCCCGGAATCCTTCTTGTTACCGGAGCCAAATACCATCCGGCGCGTGACCGCTGACACCTCGCCCGAGTCCCCTGCCGCACGTCCCCCCGCGCCACTGGCCGTGCAAGGCCAGGCGCCCGACCGCAACCTGGCGCTCGAACTCGTCCGCGTGACGGAGGCCGCAGCTCTTGCGGCGGGACGCTGGGTGGGCCGCGGCGACAAGAACGGTGCTGATCAGGCGGCCGTCGACGCGATGCGGCGGCTGGTCGGCACGGTGTCGATGGCCGGCGTCGTCGTCATCGGCGAGGGCGAGAAGGACGAGGCGCCCATGCTCTACAACGGCGAAGAGGTGGGCGACGGCCACGGTCCCGAGTGCGACGTGGCCGTCGATCCGGTCGACGGCACCACGCTGACCGCCAAGGGGATGAACAACGCGATCGCCGTCATGGCCGTCAGCGAGCGCGGCACCATGTACGACGCGTCCGCCTGCTTCTACATGGAAAAGCTGGTCTGCGGTCCGGAGGCGGCAAATCAGGTCGACATCGGCGCCCCCGCCGCGCACAACATCGAGGCCGTCGCCCGGGCGAAGGGCATCGCCGCACGTGACGTCACGGTCGCCATCCTCGAGCGTGACCGCCACGATCGAGCTGGTACGTGAGATCCGCGATGCCGGCGCCCGCGTCAAGCTGCTGTCCGACGGTGACGTGGCCGGTGCGGTCATGGCCGCCAGCGAAGGCACCGGCGTCGATCTGCTGCTCGGCATCGGCGGCACGCCCGAAGGGATCATCGCCGCCTGCGCCGTCACGTGTCTCGGCGGCATCATCCAGGGCCGGCTCTGGCCGCGGGACGACGACGAGAAGCGCAAGGTCCTCGACGCCGGCCACGACATCACGCGCGTGCTGACCACCCGCGACCTCGTCGCGAGCGACAACGTGTTCTTCGTCGCCACCGGGGTCACCGACGGGGAGCTGGTCCACGGCGTGCGCTACCGCGCGGGCGGGGCCACCACGGAATCGCTGGTGATGCGCTCGCGCAGCGGCACGATCCGGCGCGTGCAGAGCCAGCATCAGCTGACCAAGTTGCAGGCGTACTCGACCGTCCCGTTCTGATCCCGGTTGACCTTGTGGGCGGTCGACTAATCTGCAGTTCGTGACTGAAAGCGAGTACCGGACCGAGCACGACTCGATGGGCGACGTGCTGGTGCCCATCGCCGCCAAGTGGCGGGCCCAGACCCAGCGGGCGGTCGAGAACTTCCCGGTCAGCGGGCTGCGCGTGGAGCCCGCACTGGTCCACGCGCTGGCCGCGATCAAGCGCTCGGCCGCGGCGATGAATGCCGAGCTCGGCGTGCTGCCCGACGACATCGCGAAGGCGATCAGCGCCGTCGCCGAGCGAGGTGGTCGCCGGGGAGTGGGACGACGAGTTCCCGATCGACGTCTTCCAGACCGGGTCCGGCACGTCGTCGAACATGAACGCCAACGAGGTGCTCGCCACGCTCGCCACCGAGCGGCTCGGCAGCAGCGTGCATCCGAACGACCATGTCAACGCCTCCCAGTCGTCGAACGACGTCTTCCCGTCGGCGATCCACGTCGCCGCCGCCCAGCTCATCAACGCGCAGTTGCTGCCCGCGATCGACCACCTCGCCGCGGCGCTCGGCCGCAAGGCGACCGAGTTCGCGCAGGTCGTCAAGAGCGGGCGCACCCACCTGATGGACGCCACCCCGGTGACCCTGGGCCAGGAGTTCGGCGGCTACGCGGCTGCCGTTTCCTACGGCCGCGAGCGGCTCGAGGGTGTGCTGCCCCGGGTCAGCGAACTTCCCCTCGGCGGCACCGCCGTCGGCACCGGCATCAACACGCCCGCGGGCTTCGCCGCGGGGGTCATCGCCAAGCTGTCGGCCGACCTCGGCCTGCCGTTCACCGAAGCGCGCAACCACTTCGAGGCCCAGGCCTCACGCGACGCGCTCGTCGAATGTTCCGGCGTGCTGCGCACGTACGCGATGAGCCTTTACAAGATCGCCAACGACCTGCGCTGGGCCTCCTCCGGACCCCGTGCCGGCCTCGGCGAGATCCACCTGCCCGACCTGCAGCCCGGATCGTCGATCATGCCCGGCAAGGTCAATCCGGTGATTCCCGAGGCGGTCTGCCAGGTGGTCGCCCAGGTCGTCGGCAACGACGCCGCGGTGGCCTTCGGCGGCTCGGCGGGCAACTTCGAGCTCAACGTCATGCTCCCCGTCATCGGGCGCAACCTGCTCGAGTCGATCCGCATCCTCGCCTCCATCAGCCGGCTGCTGGCCGACCGCTGCGTCGACGGCATCACCGCCGACGTCGACAAGTGCCGGACCTACGCCGAGTCGTCGGCGTCGATCGTCACCCCGCTGAACCGCTACATCGGCTACGAGGAGGCGGCCAAGGTCGCCAAGCAGTCGCTGGCCGAGCAGAAGACGATCCGCGAGGTCGTCATCGAGCGTGGCCACGTCGCCAGCGGGACGCTGTCCGAGGCCCAGCTCGACGAAGCGCTCGACGTCCTTGCCATGACCCGTCCGGCAGGATGAGGTTCGATCCGTCACTGAGCCGCCCGCGGCTCGTTACGCAGACATGGCCGCTGTGACCCATCACGAGGTTGACTCCCCGCCCCCGCGGCAGCGCCCCACCCGCGCGGAGATCGTCCGTGATCTGCGTACCGGTGCCGGCCGGGTCGGCAACGTCCTGGCGACCATCATCACGGCTGCGGCGGCGATCTTCGCCGCGATCCTCGTGCTGCACATCGTCTTCGTGTTGTTCAAGGCGACGCCCACGAACGGCATCGTCAAGCACGTCAACTCCTACGGCCACCATCTCGCCGGCCCGTTCCGCACCCTGTTCGACTTCAAGAGCAAGGGCAAGCCGAACGTCAAGCTGACGGAGACGGTGAACTACGGCATCGCGGCCCTGGCGTACCTGTTCGGCGGGCGCGTCCTCGCGAGCGTGCTCCGCCGGCTCGCGCCCTGGGCCCTAGCGCCCTAGCAGCTAGTTGCCGTAGCGCCTTCCGCGCTCCCCGTAGGAGCGCAGGGCGCGCAGGAAGTCGGTGCGCCGGAAGTCCGGCCAGTACGCCTCGCAGAAGTAGAACTCGCTGTGCGCGCTCTGCCACAGCAGGAATCCGGACAGCCGCTGCTCCCCGCTGGTGCGGATGACGAGGTCCGGGTCGGGCTGGCCTTTGGTGTAGAGGTGCTCGGCGATGTGGTCGACGTCCAGCATCTCCGCGACCTCGCCGATGGTGAACCCGTTGGCCTCGTTCTCCTGCAGCAGGCTGCGGACCGCGTCGGCGATCTCCCGGCGGCCCCCGTAGCCCACGGCGACGTTGACGTGCAGGCCCGGCTTGCCGCTCGTCGCCGCTGCGGCCTCCTTGAGCGCACGCGCCGTCGAGTCGGGCAGCAGGTCGAGCGCGCCGACCGGGTGCACCAGCCACGGTTGATCTGGCGCTGAAAGATCGCTCGCCACCTGCTCGATGACGTCGAGCAGCGGGCTCAATTCCTCCGGTGGCCGCGAGAGATTGTCGGTCGACAGCAGCCAGAGCGTGACGACCTCGACGCCGGCTGCGCTGCACCAGACGAGGAACTCGTCGATCTTGTCGGCGCCGCGCCGATGACCTTGGGAGACGTTGACGGCGCCGCGCTCGCGCGCCCAGCGCCGGTTGCCATCCAGGATCACGCCGACGTGGCGCGGAACCTCACGGCCTCGAAGCTGGCGGACCAGCCGACGCTCGTAGGCCCGGTAGATCGGCCCGCCGATCAGACTCCGCAGCCTCACGAGGCGCAGGGTACGCCTGTCGTTGCTCGAGATGGTGTTGCCCCGCTGCTACTGCGCCAGACGATCCTGGAGAGTCTGCAGCTGGGCCCACAGCTCCTTCGGCAGGTGGTCGCCGAACTTCTCATAGTGCGGCCCGATGAGCGAGGCCTCCTCGCGCCACACCTCGTGGTCGAGCGTGAGCAGCAGGTCGAGCTCGGCTTCGCTGAGCGAAAGGCCCGTGGTGTCCAGCGCGCCCTTCGCCGGCAGCATGCCGAGCGCGGTCTCGCTCGCTTCGGCGGTGCCTTCGAGCCGACCGACGATCCAGGCGAGGACGCGGCTGTTGTCGCCGAAACCAGGCCAGACAAAGCGGCCATTCGCGTCCTTGCGGAACCAGTTCACGAAGTAGATCTTGGGCAGCTTGTCGGCGTCGGTCTTGCCGGCGATGGCCAGCCAGTGGGCGAAGTAGTCGCCCATGTTGTAGCCGCAGAACGGCAGCATGGCGAACGGGTCACGGCGCAGCTCGCCCACCTTGTTCTCGGCCGCGGCGGTGCCCTCGCTCGCGACGTTCGAGGCCAGGAAAACGCCGTGGGGCCAGTCAAAGGACTCCGTCACCAGCGGCACGGCGCTCGCCCGCCGGCCACCGAAGAGGATCGCTGAGATCGGCACGCCGGCCGGGTCGTCCCATTCACTCGCCATGGTCGGGCATTGCGAGGCGGGTGCCGTGAAACGGGCGTTGGGGTGCGCGGCGGGCTCGGATGACTGCGGGGTCCAGTCGCGGCCCTTCCAGTCGATGAGATGAGCCGGCGGCTCGTCGGTGAGGCCCTCCCACCAGACGTCGCCATCCGCGGTGAGCGCGACGTTGGTGAAGATGCAATTGCCGTAAAGGGTGTCGATCGCGTTCTTGTTCGTGGAGATGCCGGTGCCGGGGGCGACGCCGAACAGCCCCGCCTCGGGGTTGATGGCGTGCAGGCGGCCGTCCTCGCCGAAGCGCATCCAGCAGATGTCGTCGCCCACCGTCTCGGCCTTCCAGCCGGGGATCGTCGGGGCGAAGCATCGCCAGGTTCGTCTTGCCGCAGGCGCTCGGGAACGCGCCGGTGATGTAGTGCGCCTTCCCCTCCGGGGAGGTGAGCTTGAGGATCAGCATGTGCTCGGCGAGCCAGCCGCCGTCACGCGCCATGACGCTGGCGATGCGCAGGGCGTAGCACTTCTTGCCGAGCAGTGCGTTACCGCCGTATCCCGAGCCGTACGACCAGATCTCGCGGGTCTCCGGGAAGTGGACGATGTACTTCGTGTCGTTGCAGGGCCAGGACGCGTCGGCCTGACCCTCGTCGAGGGGCATGCCGACCGAGTGCACAGCAGGGACGAAGAACGCGTCGTCGCCCATGAGTTCCAGGGCGGCGGTGCCCATGCGGGTCATGACCCGCATCGACAGCGCGACGTAGGCGGAGTCGGTGATCTCCACGCCCAGGGCGCTGATCGGTGAGCCCAGCGGCCCCATGCAGAAGGGAACGACGTACATCGTCCGGCCGCGCATGGACCCGGTAAACAGCGGTTTCAGGGTCTTGCGCATTTCCGATGGCTCGAGCCAGTTATTCGTCGGGCCGGCATCCTCCTGCTTCTCGGGGCAGATAAAGGTGCGGCTCTCGACGCGGGCGACATCACTCGGGCTGGAACGTGCATAAAACGAATTCGGCCGCTTCTGCGGGTTCAGCGGGATCAGCGTGCCCTTTTCGACGAGCTCGGTCGACAGCCGATGCCACTCCTCGTCCGAGCCGTCACACCAGTAGACCCGGTCGGGCTGGGTGAGCTCGGCGATCTCCGTTACCCAAGCGAGCAACCGGGCGTGCTTGGTTGGGGCAGAATCCAGACCCGGAATGCTGGCGGCGATCGACACGAGCGGCATCTCCTTCGGCGCGAAAGCGTGCGCTTACCTGGCCAAAGGTTACCCCGACCGCTTTGCCGGCCGCGTCAGGACCATGGGCCTTGTGACCTATGTCCGGTCCTGACGCGGTCTGACCAAAATCCGCTTTGCGCCGCTGGCCCACCGGTCTTACAGCGCAGGCCCTTCGGCCCGAACCCGCTCGACGGCGGTCATCGCTTCACGCAGCTGGCCGAGCCAGTCCTCGGCGTGTTCGCCGACGAGGCGCACGCACCACGCGAGCGCGTCGCTGCGGCTGCGGGCCACGCCCGCGTCGACCAACGTGTCGAGGACGGAGCGCTCGGGCTGCCGCAGCCGGGTCATGACCGGCACCGACATCGTGGTGAACAGCTCGGTGGTGTCTCCGGCGCTCGCGCCCCAGGCCAGCTTGCGCCCGTAGCGGTGCTCGGCCTCCCGGGCGATGCCGATGCGCTCGTCTCGCGTCTCTTCGCGGAATCGACTGATGCGTCCTGACTCTGCGGCGGATGTGGCGGCTGCCTGCTCGGCCTCGGATCGGGCGGCGGCCACCTCAGGTGCCGCGAGCGGCACCACGATGATGATCTCGTCACGATCCACGGTGATCTGGGGCGCGCCGGAAGCCCAACCGTCCGGCAGGCGCCCGGACAGCCAGCCACCGACGTCGGCCGCGCTGGCCTGCTCGGCCGCCCCGCCGTGCATATGACGGTGATGGCCGGGGCCACGCCCTCCCGGCCCGCCGAAGCCGCCGCGACGCCCGCGACGCTCTCCGCGCTCGCCGGCCTCTTCCATCGCTGCCGTGAGGTGCTCATGCATTCCCATCAGGACTCCTCTCGCACTCTGTACGCCCGGTCTGGCTGATTACATACTTACAGACGTACAGATGCAAGACATTGTTCCCACCGTCAACCGGGCACCACGCCGAGACGCTCGGCGACCTCCGCGGGGTCGGTCAGCGGGCGCTCGCAGGTGAAGTGCCGGCAGATGTAGACGGCTGGATCGGGGCGGCCTTCAGTGAGCGGCCCGGACGTGACCACCACCGCGCCGGGTGACGGGGACAGCCGGGCGATCCTTTCCAGATCGGGACGCCCGACGACGGCGACCTCGGCCGGTCCGGCGATCATGGCCTCGGCGACGGCGGCGGCCTCTCCGGCAAAGCGCGGGTGCTTGGCGACGAGCGGCATCACCGTCGCGAGCGCCGTCTCGGCCGCCTCGCGGTAGTCCAGCGCACCGGTGAGAGCGGCGTAACTGACGAGCGCGCCGCACAGCGCAGACGAGCCCGAGGGCGTGGCGTTGTCCGTCGGATCCTGCGGCCGGCGCAGCAACGGAACACCGTCCAGCGCCGGCCCGGAATCGAAGAAACCCCCTGCGCCGTCAGGGAAATCGGCCAGCGCGGCATCGAGCAAGCCGCCGGCCGCCTCCAGCCAGCCCGTCTCCCCGGTGACCTCGTACAGCGTGATCCAGCCGCTCGCGACCGCGCCGTAGTCCTCGAGGGCACCGGCAGCACTCCCGACGGTCCCGTCACGGCTCACCCGGCGGAGCCGACCGTCCACCAGGTGCCGGTCGCGCAGCAATGCCCCGGCACGCTCGGCGGCGGCAACCCATTCCGGCTCGTCCAGCAATGTGCCCGCTTCGGCCAGCGCGGAGATCGCCCAGCCGTTCCACGAGGCGACGACCTTGTCATCGCGCGGCGGCTGCACCCGACCGGCGCGGGCGGCCAGCAGCTTCGACCGGAGCTGCCCCCAGCGGGCCGGATCGATCGGATCGCCGGGCAGCTGCAGCGTCGAGGCTCCGTGCTCGAAGGTGCCTTGCGGCGTCACGGCGCACAGCCCCGCGACCCACGTGCCGTCATCCGGGCCGAGCACCTCCGAAAGCTGCTCCGGAGTCCAGACGTAAGTCGAACCTTCCGAACCGCCCGCGTCGGCGTCGAGCGAGCTCGCGAAGCCCCCCTCGGGCGTGCACAGGTCCCGCAGCAGGAAGCCGATGGTCTCGCGGACGACGCGCTCGGCCAACGGATCGCGCGAGATCCGCCACCAGTGCAGGTAGGCCCGCAGCAGCAAAGCGTTGTCGTAGAGCATCTTTTCGAAGTGCGGGACCACCCAGGCGGCGTCGACGCTGTAGCGGGCGAATCCGCCGGCCAGCTGGTCGTACATGCCGCCGCGCGCCATGGCCTGGCAGGTGCGCGCGACCATGTCCAGCGCCCGGTCGGCGCCGGCGCGCGCATAGGCCCGCAGCAGGAACTCCAGCAGCATCGACGGCGGGAACTTCGGCGCGCCGCCGAAGCCGGCGAAACGCTCGTCGAACTGGCCGCTGAGGGCGTCGACCGCCGCGTCCAAAGCCCCAGCCTCCGGCAGCAGCCGCGCGCCGGACGGCACCGCGAGCTGCTCCCGTAGCTGACGCGAGATGTCCGCACCCTGTTCCACCACGGCGTCGCGCTGGGTCCGCCACGCCTCGGTCGCGTTGCGCAGCAGCTGCTGGAACTGCGCGCGCGGGAAGTACGTCCCGCAGAAGATCGGATCGCCGCCGGAGGTCAGCAGGCACGTCATCGGCCAGCCGCCCTGCCCGGTGAACGCCTGCGTGGCTTCCATGTAGACAGCGTCGACATCCGGCCGCTCCTCGCGGTCGACCTTGATGTTGACGAACCCGGCGTTCATGAGCGCGGCGGTCTCGTCGTCCTCGAACGACTCGTGCGCCATGACATGACACCAGTGACAGGCCGCGTAGCCGACGCTCAGCAGGATCGGGACGTCGCGCCGCCGGGCCTCCTCGAACGCCTCGGGGCCCCACTCCTGCCAGTCGACCGGGTTGTCGGCGTGCTGCTGCAGGTAGGGGCTCTGAGCGTCTGCCAGCCGGTTAGGCATCCAAGACTCCCATCACAGGTCGGCTCATGCTCGCATGACCACCACGATGCCCGAGGGTGACCAGCTCGACGCACCGCATCACCGCGCAGGAGTCCGGAGAACGTAGCGAAAGAACGTGCTGATCAGCCCGCAGTAGCACGCGCCGGACCCAACGCCGCGCCAAGGAGGCGCTGGATGTCGCCCGCCGGCATCGGGTGGGCGTAAAAGTAGCCCTGCGCGAGTTCGCAGCCGAGCCTGAGGACTGTGTCATGTTGGCTGCGGGTTTCGACGCCTTCGGCGACGACGACGAGACCCAGGGCGTGCGCCAGAGCGGCGATGGCGGAGACGATGGTGCCGCCGGACGCGCTCCGGCCCATGTCCGCGATGAAACCCTGGTCGATCTTCAGCGCTGCGATGGGCAGCCGGTGCAGGTAGTGCAGGGAGGAATAGCCGGTGCCGAAATCGTCAAGCGCGTGGCGGATACCGAGCTGATTGAGTTCCAGCAGGACGTTGCGGGTGCTTTCGCTGTCGCCAATGAGGATTGATTCGGTCATTTCCAGAACGAGCTCGGCCGGGTTCATTCCCGTGCGGGCAAGAATGTCGGCGACCACGCCAGCAAATCCCGGGGCCAGCAGTTGCGTAGCGGAGACGTTGACGGCGAGGTCCGGGGCTCGACCTGGATGGCCGACAAGCCACGCGCGGTGCGCGAGGCAGGCAGCTTCCAGTACCCAGGCACCGAGTTGGTTGATCTGCCCGCAGGCTTCGGCGGTTTCGATGATGGTCAGCGCAGGGATGGAACCACGGTCGGGATGCTCCCAGCGCACCAGAGCCTCGGCTCCGACGACGATCCCGTCGCCGGTGCGCACCATCGGCTGGTAGACGACCGACAGTCCTCCGGCTGCGAGCGCCCGTGGCAGGTCGTGCTGAAGGCTGCCGTACCGCTCGTCGTGCTGCAGGCTCTCACGCAGGTCGACAATCTGGTGGGGAGCCCCGGCGCGTTTCGCCCCGTACATGGCGCTGTCGGCCTGGTCGATGAGCCGCTCGGAGATTTCCACACCAGGGCCGGCGAAGGCCATGCCGACACTTGCGCTGATCGAGATGCTCGCTGCGCCGATGTGGAACGGCTCGTCGAAGCAGGCCTGGAGCCGTTCGGCGAGCGCCCGCACGTCGGCGACGCCCACGATGTCCTCGCACAGGACGACAAACTCGTCGCCGAAGAGCCGGGCGAGGGTGTCACCCGGGCGGACGACGGCGGCCAGCCGGGCGGCCACCGCCACCAGCAGCCGATCACCGACCTGATGGCCGTAGGTGTCGTTGACGGCTTTGAACCGGTCCAGATCGGCGAACAGGACAGCGGCATTGCTCTTGGACCGGCGGGCGCGGTTCGCGGCGTGCGCCAGCCGTTGCCCTAGCAGCACCTGGTTAGGCAGCCCGGTCAGCGGGTCATGCATCGCGATGTGCCGAAACCGCTCGGAGGCTTCCTGCGCGTGGTCGCGACTGCGCGCGCTGACCAGGTAAGCGGCCGCCACGTCGGCAAAGGTCTGTGCCGCAGCCAGATCGCCCGGATCCAGCCGGCCGCTCGTATCCCGGTACAGGTCCAAGGCCCCGAGCCGGCTGGCGACCGCTCGCAGCGGGAATGTGAACGCTGCAGCCAGCCCTGCCTGCCGGGCAGCTTCCGCGAAGTTCGGAAAGCGGAAGTCAGCAGCAAGGTCCGGGATGCTGACGGCCTCACCCGAGGTGTAGGCGAGCTGGCAAGGCCCCTGTCCGAGGTCGGTCTGCAGCTGCTCGAACCGCAACGCCTCAGGGTTGGACGCGGCCACGTAGTGCGGCGCCGTTCCGTCGGAAATGAGCGTGACGCCGGCCCCGGTCACGGGCAACAGCTCGACGATGCTTTTGACCAAACGATCCATGATGGTCTGGACGGAGAAGTCGGTCGCGAGCGTGCGGGCGAAATCGCTTAGCAAATCGGACATCACCAGGGCATCGACCATCGGACCCACTTTGCGCAGTTCACGCCGCATGGTCCGGACGGCAAAGTTTCAATGCTCCCCCGTCCAAACCATAGTCGGCAGCCGACCTTCCGCCTATGGGACAAAATGCCCGCCGCTTCCGGGCGATATCGCCGTCAACAGCTGCTGGGTCAGCAAACTGAAATGCCGGCTGGCGCGGATCAGCGCACCCGCAGGCGACCCGCTGGGTGGTCACGGAGCTCGCGCTGCTCGTAGAGAGCGCTGTCAGCCCTTGCGATGAGGCTGCTCAGGGTGTCGCCGGCGGCCAGTTCCGCGATGCCGATCGTGATCGACCCGTGCTCGGGGTCGGCTGCGAGGGCTGCAGTCACGTGGCCCAGGCGCGCCCGAGCTGCACCACCATTCAAGCTTTGTGGCGTAGCGCTACCCCGATCCTGGGGTCGCCGCGACGAGGTCCACCATTCATGTCATCGGTCACGCGATGTGGCTACAGTTCCGTCCCTTTCGCTTGGCCGCAAACATGGCACCATCCGCGCGGTCGATGAGCTCCCCGGTGGTTTCGCCGGAACGGACAAGGGCGGCGCCGACGCTGACCGTGACCCGGACGCGGCGGCCTTCGTCGTCGATCCACGAGCTGCAGACAAGGCGGCGAGCGCGCTCAGCGAGGCTGAAGGCTTCGGCCTCGGTTCCGGCCGGAGCCACGATCAGAAATTCTTCGCCTCCCCATCTGCCGACGGTGTCGCTCGGTCGCGTCGATCTGTCCAGGGTGCTGGCAACCATGCGCAGGAGCCGATCCCCCGCGCGGTGCCCATGGATGTCGTTGACCTTCTTGAAGTCGTCGATGTCAACGAACAAGACAGCGAACGACCGCTGATAGCGCCGGTATTCATCGGAATGATGCTCGAGGACACGGTGCAGCATTCGCCGGTTGGCGAGCCCGGTGAGCGCGTCGGAAAGGGCCTCTTTCTGGGCCTCGCCCAGCTCCCGCTCAAGCGCTCGTCCCCGAGAGTCATCGGTGAAGGACTCGACGGCACCGGAAATGTTGCCATCCGCATCGCGTATCGCGCTGCCGTGCACCCGCACCGGCACCCGGTGCCCGTCCCGATGATGGACGAATACTCGTGCCTCTCGCGAAGCTCCGTCGACCATGACCGCAAGGAGCGGGCAGCGCGTCCCGCACAGCGGCGCGCCGCTGTCATCGACATGGCTGAGCAAGCCGTCCTGACAGGAACGGCCCAGCACGTCGCTGGCAGCGTGACCCGTCAAACGCTCCGCGGCCGGATTCCAGTGAGTGATCCTTCGCTGGAGGTCGAGCGCGTAGACCGCCTGCGGCATCGCTTCGAGCATCAGAAGTTCCGACGCGTTCGCGCTGGCCGGCTGGCGATTTCCCACCCGAGGTGTGTCGACTGGCTCTGGCCGGAATCAATAGGCAGTTGGTCCCATCACGGCGCGAGTTCGGACTGCGCAAGACGGGTTGGCTGACCACGAGTGCCGTTCACCAACTGTTCGGTTGACGGAGGTGGCCGTCATCCCTTGATATCAGCATGTGCTGACCAGTCAGGCGTTGCTGATGAACGAGGCGGTGGCGCGGGCGCTGGCCGACCCGCTGCGGATGAAGATTCTCGGGCTGCTGGCCGGCGAGCAGCTGTGCACCTGCCACCTGGTGGCGGAGACAGGCGCGACGCAGACAAACGTCTCCAACCATCTGAGGGTGCTGCGTGACGCCGGGCTCATCCTGTCGGAGCCGGCCGGCCGCTACACCTATCACCGGATTGCACCCGGTCCGCTGATGGACGCCGCAGAGGCGCTCACCGACCTCGCATCAAAGGCGCGACGCACGGTGGAGGTGCGGCGTCCATGCGGGTGACCCGGCTCGGGAGGCAGGCCTTGGCGGAGTTTCTCGGCTCGGCCGGGCTCGTCACGATCGTGATCGGCTCGGGCATTGCGGCGCAGCGCCTGTCGCACGACGTCGGTCTCGAACTGCTGGAGAACGCGCTCGTGACCGGCGCCGGTCTCGTGGCGCTGATCCTGGCGTTCGGCCCCGTCTCCGGGGCGCATTTCAACCCGGCCGTGACCCTCGCCGACCGCGCTTTCGGGGGCGTGTCCACCCGCGAGGTCCTCGTCTACCTGCCGGCGCAGCTTGCCGGGGGTGTCGTCGGCGCCATCGCTGCGAACCTGATGTACAGCAGGGCCGCTGTCAGCATCTCGACGCATCATCGCGCGTCCGGGGGGCTGTGGCTGTCGGAGGTGCTGGCGACGTTCGGGCTCATCGTGCTGATCTTCGGCCTGGTGCGCGCCGGCCGGGCCGCGCTGGCCCCGTTCGCGGTAGGGGCGTACATCACCGCCGCGTACTGGTGGAGCTCGTCGACGAGCTTCGCCAACCCGATGATCGACATCGCGCGCATGCTGTCGAACACGTTCGCGGGCATCGCTCCCGCGTCGGTCCCGATGTTCCTGCTCATGCAGCTTGCCGGCGCCGCCGGGGCGGTCGTGGCCGTCCACGTGCTCTATCCAGAGGCGGCAGCAACTGCCGGCGACGTTGTGGTCCCGCACGAGCCGACCGCAGCGGAGCGCGTCCGTCCATTAGCAGCCGACGAGGCCCACTGACCCGGTCGGGACGAGGTGATCCCGTCAGGAAGTGTTGCCCTCGGAACGGACCTTGGTCTCTGGTCGTCCGGTGCTGACGGGCCGACACTTCAAATGTGGTTGATGCAAGTGCTGTTGAAGCGTCGGGTGGGATGGCCACGTCGGTCGCGCTGCTGACGGCGATTGCCGACCCGGTGCGCTGGACGGTGCTGGCGGGTTTGGCGCAGTCGCCGCGTTGCGTGTGCGATCTGCAGGAGCGAGTGCCGATCGCGGCGAACCTGCTCAGCTACCACCTGAAGGTGCTGCGCGAAGCGGGACTCGTGACCACCAGCCGGCGGGGTCGCTGGATCGACTACTCGCTGGCCGAAGATGCGCTCGACCGGCTGCGTGCCGCGCTGCCGGGTGCCATGTGCTGCGAGCCGGTGCCGGCATGAGCACGCTCGAGAAACCGCCGACATCGTCCCCGTCCGGGACTCCCTCCCCACCCTCGCGCTCGCCCCGGCGGCATGGGCTGATGCTGGCCGCCGCGGCGGCGGTGTGGGTCACCGCCTACTGGGCGAACGGCTGGCTGTGGAACCGGATCTTCTACGACGGGTTCGGGATGGACCCGCAGTCGCGGTGGACCGGGACCGTCCATTTCTTCTGCTACGACAGCATCAAGATCGGCCTGATGCTGGTCGGGATCATCTTCATCGTCACGGTGCTGCGGTCCTACATGAGCGTGGAGCGCACCCGGGCGCTGCTCGGCGGCAAACGCGAAGGCATCGGCAACGTGGTCGCGGCAGGCCTGGGCGTGATCACCCCGTTCTGCTCGTGCAGCGCCGTCCCGGCGTTCATCGGGTTCGTCGCCGCCGGGGTGCCGATCGGGGTGACGCTGAGCTTCCTGATCGCGAGCCCGCTGGTCAATGAGATCGCCGTCGGCATGCTCTTCACCCTTTTCGGCTGGCAGATCGCCGCGATCTACATCGCGGCCGGGCTGACCATCGCGATCGTCGCCGGCTGGACCCTCGGCCGCCTCGGCGTCCAGCGCTGGGTCGAACCGTTCGTGTTCGAAACCAAACTCGGCGGCCAGATCATCGACACCACCGCCGGCCTGACGTTCGACCAGCGACTGCAGATGGGCGTCGAGGAAGTCGCCACCATCCTTCGCAAGATCTGGCCGTACCTGCTGGTGGGCATCGGTCTCGGCGCGCTCATCCACGGCTGGGCCCCCGCGAACTTCTTCACCACCTACGCCGGACCCGGCAACGTCTTCGGCGTGGTGATCGCCGTCGGTATCGGAATCCCGCTGTACTCCAACGCCGCCGGAATCATGCCGCTGGTCCAAGCCCTGCACGAAAAGGGCCTGCCGATGGGCACCCTGCTCGCTTTCATGATGAGCGTCGTCGCCCTGTCGCTGCCGGAAATGATCCTGCTGCGCCGGGTCCTCAAACCCCAGCTGCTCGCCGCGTTCATGGCCGTCGTCGGCACCGGCATCGTCGCCACCGGCTACCTGTTCAACGCCATCCTCGGCTGACCCGTCTCAACCCGGAAGGAACCTCCAGTGATCATCAAAGTGCTCGGCCCAGGCTGCAGCAACTGCAAGAAACTCGAGCGCGTCACCCGCGACGCTGTCGCCGCACTCGGGCTTGACGCCACCATCGAAAAGGTCGAGGACTACGCCGCCATCGCGGGCTACGGCGTCATGTCGACCCCGGCTCTCGTCGTCGACGAGAAGCTGCTGCTGGCCGGAAGGGTGCCTACCCCCGCACAGGTCCGGCAACTCCTGGAGCCGCTGCGGCAGCCACCCCGAGCTGTGCCAACAGGGTGAGGACGCGCGCCTCGATGTCGTCACGGACGGGGCGAACGGCATCCACATCGAGCCCCGCCGGATCGGTCAGCACCCACTCCTCGTAGCGCTTGCCCGGAAAGACCGGGCAGGCATCGCCGCAGCCCATGGTGATGACGACATCGGCGGCGCTGACGATTTCATCGGTCCACGGTTTGGGGAACTCCCCGGAGATGTCGATGCCGCGCTCGTCCATCGCTTTGATGGCTGCGGGATTCACCTCCTTGCCCGGTTCGGACCCGCCGGACCAGGCGATGGCCGCCCCGCCCGCGTAATGCTGGAAGAAGCCCAACGCCATCTGCGAGCGGCCCGCATTGTGAGTGCACAGGAAGAGCACGACGGGCTTGCCGTCCTGGACATGTCCCTCGACCCGGGCGAGTGCCTGCAGGCGTTGGCGCGCGAACCGTTCAGCCAGCAGCGGCAGGAAGTTGGTCACTGTCGCCGAACCGGCGAACTGATCGTAGGAGGCATGCAGGAAGCGTTCGATCGTCTCGGCACCGAACGTGCCGGTGAAGTCGTCGGCCAGGTGTGCGGCCGCGGCTTTGAGCGCGATTTGCTGGTCGAGCGTGATCTCAGCGCGGGCTTCGGGGTGGGTCATCGTGGTGCTCCTGTCAGAGGGATGAGCCGCGGCGCGACGTTCTGGACGCGGCTGGCGAGTTCGTCGAAAGCTGCGTCAAAGGCCGAATCGGTGCCGATCGAAACGGGGTCCGGCACGGACCAGTGCAGCTGCGCGGCGCTGCCCAGTTCCTCGTAGGCGTTGTCGCAGACGGTGATGACCATCTCGTTGCCGGTCAGGACCTCCGTGAGCTCGCGGGGACGCGCCTTGCCAAGAGACACTCCGTGGCGGCGGGCGGTGGCCACGGCTTTGGGGTGGACCTTGGCCGCCGGGTGAGTGCCGGCCGAAGCGACCGGGACCCGGCTGACGCGCTTCCACAGGGCGGCGGCCAGCTGGGAGCGGGCGGAATTCGCTGAGCACACGAAGACGACCCGGGCCGCACTGCGAGCCATGGCGGGTAGCAGCCCGTCGAGGGCGGAGGGCTCGAGCTTGACGTAGCTACGCCGGCGGTCGCCTTCCGACCTGGTCCGCGACAAGAGCCCAGCGGCCTCCAGCACGCCCAAGTGATGCGCCAGCAGGTTGGAGGGCATTCCCAGGAGCTCTCGCAGTTGGGTCGGCGACGTGTCGCCGACGGCGAGCTGCTCGACGATCAAGAGTCGATGCGGATCTGACAGCGCGGCATGAATCGACGCTCGGCGCTGCAGCTCCGGTGTTAGCTCAACATTCATCGACTCAATCTTGACTGAGCTACCTTGGATCGTCAAGCTTCGGACGGCTGAAGCGGAAGGAGTGGTCGCTTTGCGGCTGGCAGTCGTCGGGGGAAGCGACGCGGGTATCAGCGCCGCGCTACGCGCCCGAGAGCTCGACCCGGATGCCGAGGTCACGGTGGTCGTCGCCGATGCCTACCCGAACTTCTCCATCTGTGGCATCCCGTACTTCATCTCGGGCGAAGTCACCCACTGGCGCAACCTGGCCCACCGCACCTACGCCGACCTGGAAGCCACCGGCATGCGACTACAGCAGGCTCCTCGGCGCCCAGCTCGTCGGAGCGCGCGGCACCGAGACCGCGAAGCGGGTGGACACCTACGCCACCGCCCTGTTCCACCGAATGACCGTCGACCAGATGAGCGAACTCGACCTGTCCTACACGCCGCCGCTCGGCTCACCGTGGGACGCCGTCCAGATGGCTGCCCAGACCTGGGTTCGAGAGCATCAGCTGTCGCGTCAGCAGCAGGCTCTACGCGCTGCCCGCTAGCGTTACAGGCGCGCCGGCAGGAGCGGCGGGAAAGAAACGCTTGCGGGCCCACAGAGCGACGTAGACCAGCGCCACCAGCACCGGCACCTCAATCAGCGGGCCGACGACGCCGGCCAGGGCCTGGCCTGAGGTGACGCCGAAAACCCCGATGGCGACCGCGATGGCCAGCTCGAAGTTGTTGCCCGCAGCTGTGAACGCCAGGGTGGCGGTCTTCGCGTAACCCAACTTCAGCCGCACGCCGAGCATGAACGCGCCGCCGAACATGAGGGCGAAGTAGGCCAGCAACGGCAGTGCGATGCGAGCAACGTCACCGGGCCGGCTGGTGATGGTGTGGCCCTGCAGGGCGAAGAGCACCACGATCGTGAACAGCAGGCCGTAGAGCGCAACCGGGCCGATCTTGGGCAGGAAAGTGCCCTCATACCAAGCGCGTCCCCGGCGACCTTCCCCGGTGCGCCGGGTGAGATAGCCGGCGACGAGCGGAATGCCCAGGAACACCAGGACCGACTTGGCGATGCCCCACACCGAGACGTGCAGGTTCTGCTGCGAGAGGCCAAGCCAGCCGGGCAGTACGCGCAGGTAGAAGTAGCCGAGGCCGGCGAAGGCGACGATCTGGAACACCGAGTTGAGCGCCACCAGCACGGCTGCGGCTTCCCGATCGCCGCCCGACAGATCGTTCCAGATCAGGACCATGGCGATGCAGCGCGCCAGCCCCACGATGATGAGGCCGGTTCGGTAGGTCGGGAGGTCGGGGAGCAGCAGCCAGGCCAGCGTGAACATCAGCGCCGGGCCGACGATCCAGTTGAGCACGAGGGAGGAGACGAGCAGCCGCCGGTCGCCGGTGACCCGGCCGAGTTCGCCGTAGCGCACCTTCGCCAGCACCGGATACATCATCAGCAGCAGGCCGAGCGCTATTGGCAGGCTGACCGAACCGATCTTGACGGTGTCCAGGGTGCGGTTCAGGCCGGAGAAGGCCCGGCCGAGCCCGATGCCCACAGCCATCGCCGCGACGATCCACACCGGCAGGAACCGGTCGAGCGTCGACAGCCGCTGTAGTACCGGGGCCTCGGGGCCGGCCGGGCGCGGTTTCGCGGTGGCCAGATCGCTCACGGACAGCAGCCGGCGCCGTTCGCCGCGGCGACGGGAACACCATGGGCGCTGAACTCGACGTCGGCAGTGGTCGTCACGTTCGGGACGCAGGCACCATCGACGGTGGTGCAGCCGGTGCCGCCGGAGATGTCGTCGCCAGGCGCGTCGGCAAGGACGGTGTAGACCTCCCAGGGGGCGCCGTCCGGGTCATGCACCCATACCTTGTCCTGCACGGCATAGCAGCACGTCGTGCCCTCCTGGGTGACCGTGTCCAGACCCTCGCCGGAGAGCCGTCCGGTCGCCGCTCCCACCTCCGCGGGGGTGTCGACCTCGACGCCCAGATGGTTCAGCGCTCCGGCGACGCCGTTGCCGCGCGCCTCGGGGTCTTCGATGAGGACCAGCTTCAGGGGCGGGTTGGCCACCGCGAAGTTCGCGTAGCCCGGCCGGCGCTTGGCCGGCTCCACGCTGAACAGCTTGGAGTAGAAATCGACGGCGTCGTCGAGGTTGGCAACGTTGAGTGCGAGCTGAACACGGGACACGTGGGGCTCCTCCTAGGCAAAGACTGCGGCCCTTGCATCGAAGAATGTCGATGCAAGGGCCAGCCTGCCGGGTGCATCGATAGTTGTCAACATAGACAGCAGTCTATTCTTCAGGGAGACTGCGCCTCATGCCCCAGACGCTGCCGATGGCAAGCGACGACACCCTGGCCTGCTGCTCGCCGCTGGCCTTCGAGCCCTTGTCCGCCGAGGCCGCGCTGGAGCTGGCTGGAACGCTCAAGGCCATCGCTGATCCCACCCGGCTGCGGCTCTTGTCGTTGATCCAGGCCCATGAGGGCGGCGAAGCGTGCGTGTGCGACCTCACCGCCCCGGTCGGCCTCACGCAGCCCACCATCAGTCACCACCTCAAGGTGCTGCTCGACGCGGGCTTGGTGACCCGCAGCCGCCGGGGCACCTGGGCCTACTACCGAGCGGTGCCGGACCGGCTCGCCGCTCTGGCAGCCGTCATCTGGACCCCGCAGCCGGCGTGACCGGCACGGCGGGGAGCCGACCGCGCATCTGAAGGCGATTAGCCAGGACGCCGCACATGCACACTGATGATCGTGCCTGACGAGCTGGAGATCCGGCCGGGGCTGCTGATCTCCACCGATGACTTCGAGTGGAAGTTCTCCCGGGCGAGCGGACCGGGCGGCCAGGGTGTCAACACCACCGACAGCCGGGTTCAGCTCTCGTTCGACCTGCGCCGACTGCCCGAGCCGTACCGGAGCCGGGCTCGCGCGAGCCTGGCCGCCCATGCGGTGGACGACGTGATCACCGTCGTGGCGTCCGAGCGCCGCAGCCAGTTCCAGAACCGCGCGTCAGCGACTGCTCGCCTGGTTGACCTGCTGCGCGCCGCGACGGCGCCGCCACCGCCCCGCAGGCGCCGGACCCGGCCGACGCGCAGCGCGGTGGAACGGCGGCTCGCCGACAAGCGGCGGCGCGCTCAGCTCAAGCGCCTGCGCCGGGGTGATCCTCAGGATCCGGACTGACCGGGTCCTTGGATCGGGTGGACGGCGCGGAGGCGTCCTCCTTGAGGCGCTTGTCGGCCGTGTTGAACGTGCCCCTGCTGACGTTCTGCCGCAGCCGTTTCTGGCTGCCGATGAACGCCAGGAAGAGCCCGACGCACGCGATGATGAGCACGAAGACGACGATCGCGGCGGTGCCGCCCGGGCCGACGCTGTCGGCGAGCACGGGAGAGGCGCTGATGGCCACTTAGAGGTCGAACTCCGAAGGCGAAATGCCGAGCGCGTGGCACGCGTCACGAACGGCCTTCTTCTCACCCTCGTCGAAGTTGCCGTCGGCACCGCCGATGATGATGCCGATCTGGACGACGGCCCGGGCCTCGCTGTCCTTCTTCTTCACCTTGCCGATGTCCTGCAGGACGCCGATCTTGCCGAAGTCGAAGTCGGCGGTGAGCTTGTTGCAGTACTCGTTGAACTTGGCCTGCAGCTGGTCGGCCGGGAAGTTCTGCAGCACCTCGTTGCTGGTGATCAGGCCGGCGACCTTGGTGCGCTCCGCGGGGTCGATGCTTCCGTCGGCGGCGGCGATGAGCGCGCACATGGCCATCGCGGCGTCACGGAATGCGCCGGACTTCAGGTCGTTCTTCTTCGCCACGAGCGTCGACTGCATGTTCGACGCCTGCTGGCGGAGCTGATTCCACAGCGCCATTACCCACTCCTGTCGGAAAGCCTGCGATCTTTCGAGTCAGAACACTAGCCAACTTTGAAACTCAAACGATTCCCGCGAACAGATCGTTCTCCGGCAACGGACCGACTTCCACCTTGGACGCCACGAGCTGGTAGTCCTCGGTGGGCCAGACCTCTTGCTGCAGTGACATGGGAACCCGAAACCACATGCCCTTGGGATCGACCTGGGTGGCATGGGCGAGCAGGGCGCGGTCGCGGACCGGGAACCAATCCGCGCAGGGCACGCGGGTGGTGATGCGGTCCTCGTCGTCGGGGCGGTCCTCCCAGCGCTTGAGCCACTCCGCGTACGGCGACTCGAACCCGCGTTCGAGCATCGCCTCGTGCAGCCGGGTGATGCGGTTCTTGTGCATTCCCATCACGTAGTAGGTCTTCTGCACCTGCCATGCGTCTCCCAGCTCCGGTTCGAGCCGGGGATCGGCCGCACGCTCGATCGCCTCGACGGAGATCTTGTGCGTCTGGATGTGGTCGGGGTGGGGATAGCCGCCGTTCTCGTCGTAGGTGACGACGACGTGCGGGCGGAACTCGCGCAGGATCCGTACCAGCGGTGTCGCCGCCTCCTGCACCGGCACCAGCGCGAAGCAGCCCTCCGGCAGCGGCGGCGGGGGGTCCCCCTCGGGAAGCCCGGAATCCAGGAAACCCAGCCACTCCTGCTTCACGCCGAGGATCTGGCGGGCCCGCTCCATCTCGCCGCGCCGCACCTCGGGGAGGTTCGCGCGGACATCGGGACGGTCCATGGCGGGGTTCAGCACGGAGCCGGCCTCGCCGCCGGTACAGGTCACCACCATCACGTCGGCGCCCTCGGACACGTAGCGCGCCATCGTGGCGGCGCCTTTGCTCGATTCGTCGTCGGGGTGGGCATGTACACACAGCAGTCGGCGGGCGTCGGAACGCATATCTCAATTGTGCGTCCTGGGAGGCGGTTGGGTGATTACGCCCAGATCGAACACGCGAACATGCCTGTTCAACGCGACGTTTCGGGCCCGCGCCGGCAATGGCTCATTGGCAATTAAGCAACCGCTCAACGCCCTGACACGTAGAATTGTCCGTTCGGCCGGTAGGCATCCCAGCCGGAGGCCGAGCCTTTGCCCCACTGATCGCCAGACTTTGCCCCACTGATCGCCAGACAAGGAGCGTCCATGACGACCCAGCAGGTGTGGCTGACCCAGGAGGCGTACGACAAGCTCAAGGCTGAGTACGACCACCTCATCAGTTCCGGCCGCGCCGAGATCACGGCTCGTATCGAGGCAGCTCGGGAAGAGGGCGATCTACGGGAGAACGGCGGCTACCACGCCGCCAAGGAGGAGCAGGGCAAGCAGGAAGCGCGCATCCGCCAGCTCGAGCAGCTGCTGCGCGAAGCTTCGGTCGGAGAGACTCCGGCGACGGGCGGCCTGGCGGGTCCGGGAATGGTCGTCGAGGTCCTCTTCCCGGGCGACAAGGACACCTCACGTTTCGTGCTCGGTTCCCGCGAGGACCACTCGACCTCCGTCGTGGTCTACTCGCCGCAGTCGCCGCTCGGACAGGCCGTGAACGGGCTCGGGGCCGGCGACACTGCGCACTACAGGCTGCCCAACGGCAAGGACGCGACCGTGGAGATCGTTTCCGTCGAGCCCTACAGCGGCTGACCGCGCCCCGGCCGTAATGTGCGGCCATGCCGGCGCCGGATCCCCACCCACTGCCCGGCCGTGAAGTGCTGCTCCCGGACGCCACCGGCGGGCCGCTGCGGCTGTATGTCGTCGAGCACGGCCGGGCCACCGAGCGCCTGCCGGTGCTGATGCTCGCCGAGCCTCCGGCGACGTCGTACCTCTGGCGCGACACCGCCCGTGATCTCGAACGCGAGTGCCGCACCGTCATGCCCGACCTGATCGGCACCGGGGCGAGCGAGCGGCCGGCGCAGCGGCGCGGCTACGCGATCGACGCCCAGGCGGGCGCGCTCGGCCGGCTGCTGGACGCGCTCGGCCTCGCCCGCGTGGCGGTGGCGGCATCGGGGTTGGCGGGCGCCGTCGCGGTCGAACTGGCAGCGCGTCAGCCGGAGCGGGTGGCGGCGCTCGTCCTCATCGGGGCGGTGGTGCACGAGGACGCCTGGCCGACGCCGGGGGTGCTGCCGCTGCTGCCGGTCGGGCCCGGTGAGGCGGTCTTCACCCGGCTGCGCGGGCGGGGCGGCTACGGGCGGCGCAAAGTCGCCGGGCTGCTCGGCTGCGACGGCTCCGACGATCTCGAGCCCTACGTCGAGCCGCTGCGTTCCCGCGCCGGCGCCAAAGCGATGCTGCGGGTCTTGCGATCGGCGGACATGCAGCTGCTGGCGCGCTCGCGCGAGCTTGTCGGCGTCTCGCCGCCGCCGACTCTGGTGCTCTGGGGCGAGGACGATCGGCTGCTCTCGCCGGATTACGGACGTCGGGTGGCAGCGCAGTTCGGCGCCACCTGGGTGCCGGTCCCCGGTGCCGGACATCTCCTCGCGCGCGACCGGCCCGAACGCGTCGCCGAGGAGATCGCCGGCTTTCTCGCCGAGCTCAGCTGACCGGCGCGGCCCTTGAGTGAGTTAGTCGCCGGACCAGAACCGGTCGGCCTGCAGGACGAGCGCAGCAGCGCCGACCAGTCCCGCGTCCTGACCGAGACCGGTCCGGCGTATCGGCGTCTCGCGGGTGTAGTGCAGCTGGGCATGCGCGGCGTACTCGCGCAGCAGCGGTCCGAAGAGCAGGTCGCCGGCGCTCGTCAGGCCGCCGCCGATGACGACCACGTCGAGCTCCAGCAGGGCAGCCACCCCGGCCACGACCCGGCCGACGGCAGCCCCGGCGCGGTCGAATGCCGCAGCGGCGATGGGATCCCCGCTGCGCGCCAGCTCGGCGAGCTCGCGCCCGTCCCGCGCCGCGCAGCCGCGTTCCGCCGCCCACGCGACGATCATCGGTCCCCGGGCGACCGCCTCGAGGCAGCCGCGGGCGCCGCAGCCGCAGACCGGGCCCCCGGGTTCGGCGATGATGTGGCCGATGTGCCCGGCGTTGCCGGTGGCTCCGTCGCGCAGCCGTCCGTCGAGGACGAGCCCGCCGCCGACGCCGGTGCTGACGACCATGCCGAGCACGTCGCGCAGCCCGGTCGCGGCACCGACCCAGGTCTCGCCGGCGACGACGCACAGCGCGTCGTTGTGCACCCGCACCGGGACACCCGGCACCCGCTCGCGCAGCCACTGGCGCAGCGGAAATCCCTCGCGCCAGCTCGGAATGTTCAGCGGGTTGACGACGCCGGCGGGCCAGCTCATCGGACCGCCGCAGCCGGCGCCGATCCCCGCAAGCGCAGCCGGATCGGGGACGTCGGCGAGCATCTCGTCGACGAGCCGGGCGAGCGCGGCCGCCGGATCGGGGGCGGTGTCGACCTGGCGGCGGCCGTAGACCTTTCCCTCGGAGTCGACGAGAGCGCCGGCCATCTTGGTGCCGCCGATGTCGATCGCGAGAGCGTGCTGGTGCGACCCGGCCGGAGCCGACGTCATCGAAAAGCCAGCACTGACGCGGTGAAGCTGTGCAACCAGTTCTGCCCGCTCACCGGGCCGATCTCCCCGCCGGCGAACAGGCCGGCCACCGGGACGCCGCCGAGGCACTCGGCCACCAGATTCACGTCGGAATCGGCGCTGCCGAACATGCCGGGACCGCGGCCGTTGCAGGAAATCAGCAGCGCGCCCTCGGCGTCTCCCGCGGCCGCCAGCCTCATGCGCAGATCCTGCCGGGCGGCGTCGGCGTCACGCAGCTGGAAACGCACCGTGCGACCGACGTCCACCACGTCGCCCACCGCCACGGCCTCGCGCTGCTCGTCGATGCCGATGACGGCACGGATCAGGTAGTCGCCGATCTCGTGCTCGTCCTGGTACTCGTCCATGGCAACGCCGAGCTGCGGCCCCCCGCCGAAGCTGCGCTGCTCCTGCGGGGTGAGCCCGGCCAGCACCTCACGCAGCTTGCGGAGAGCCGGAGCGCCGGCCAGTTCGAGGACGACGTTGCCGGCGGTCGCCGTCACCACCATCTCGGGACCGACCGGCCGGCACCCCTGGCTCACGACAACCCGGTCGGGAGCGCCGGAGAAGAGCACCCCGACCGCGCCCCGATCGACGCTTCGCCCGTCGAGGTAGAGCCGGGTAGTGCCCGCGCCCGGTGAGGCGCCCGCGCCTCCGGCGATGCCGCCCGCGAGCATGACGCCGGGCATCGCCTCGGCCGACCGCTCGACGAAGGACACCACCGGAAAGCTGTAGGGATCGGCGAACAGCAGCGCTGCCGTCTCCTCCTCGCGGGCTTGCGGCAAGCCGACGACGGCGAGCCCGTCCGCGCTGCGCATCACCTCGAGGTGGAACGCGCGCACAGCGACGCCCGGCAGGACCCCGGCCCAGGCGCTCACTCCCGGCTCGCCCAATACCGCCTGCCCGGCTCCGCAGACGCCGGCCGCCGAGCAGCCGATGACGTGAGCGGCGTCCGAATGCGCCTGGGCCAGCGGGCCCACCAGATCGAGGTCGTCGACGAAATCGGCGCTGGCGAAAACGGCCAGCAGGTCAGGACGTTGCGAAAGGCCCGCGACGGCTTGCGAGACGGCGGCACGAACGGCAGCCGCGACATCCGGCGCCGCCGGAGTGCCGGCCGCCGCAAAGCCGCTGCCGAACCGGTGGGAGCCGGCTGTCCCGCTGGAACCAGAGTTCACGGTGACTCCTTGAGAAGTCCTGGCGGCGCTCTTCCCCGCATCATCGCGCGTGCCGGCGAATTGTGGCAGACCCGCGCACTGCTTCCCGCTGTTGGCGAACCTCGGCCAGAGCTTGCCGTTTCCGGTGTGCAGTCGTCGAACGCGCGGCGTAGCGTCGAACGGGTGAGTTCTGCGAGCCGGGCGACTGATGCTCCCCTTCCCACCACCCGCGGCGCGCTGCGCGAGAGCGGGCATGTCCATCAGTCGGTGAAAGCCGAGCTGCGGGTCAATCTCTTGACGCGACTCGGCAGCGGCCAGGAGCGCTTCCCCGGAATCGTCGGCTTCGACGAGACCGTCCTCCCGCAGCTCGAGCGGGCGATCCTGGCCGGCCATGACGTGGTGCTCCTCGGTGAGCGCGGGCAGGGAAAGACGCGTCTCATCCGCACGCTCGTCGGCCTGCTGGACGAGTGGACCCCGATCGTCGCCGGGTGCGAGATCAACGACCATCCGTTCGAGCCGGTCTGCGGCCGTTGCCTGGAGCTCGAAGCCGAGCTCGGCGACGAGCTTCCGGTCGCCTGGAAGCATCGCTCGGAGAGGTACGGCGAGAAGCTCGCGACACCGGACACCAGCGTCGGTGACCTGATCGGCGACATCGACCCGATCAAGGTCGCGGAGGGCCGCACGCTCGGCGATCCACAGACCGTCCACTACGGGCTGGTCCCGCGCACCAACCGCGGCATCTTCAGTGTCAACGAGCTTCCCGACCTCGCCGAGCGCATCCAGGTGGCGTTGCTCAACGTGCTGGAGGAGCGCGACATCCAGGTGCGTGGCTACGCGCTACGGCTTCCCCTGGATCTGATGCTCATCGCCAGCGCGAACCCGGAGGACTACACCAACCGCGGCCGGATCATCACGCCGCTGAAGGACCGGTTCGGCGCCGAGGTGCGCACCCACTACCCGCTGCGGCTGGACGACGAGCTTGCGCTCATGCGTCAGGAATCGCTCCTTCAGTGGGACGGTCCGTACGGGCAGCCGGTCGTGCCCGACTACCTCGTCGAGGTGCTCGCCCGCTTCACCCGGGCCGTGCGCGAGGCGCCGCAGGTCGACGGCCGCTCAGGAGTCTCGGCCCGGCTGGCCATCGCCGCCACCGAGACCGTCGCCGCCAGCGCCGTTCGCCGCGCCGCCGTCACCAACGAGCTTCCGCCCGTCGCCCGCGTCGTCGACCTGGCTTCCGTCGTGCCGGCGGTCCGCGGCAAGGTCGAGTTCGACGCCCTCGAAGAAGGCCGCGAGGACGAGGTGCTGGCGCACCTGCTGCGCCGGGCGACGGCTGACACTTTCCGGGCTCGCCTGTCGGGCCTCGACCTTTCGGGGCTGCAAGAGCGGGTCGAGGCGTCCGGGCCGGTCGAGACCGGTGAGCTCGTCCCGGGCTCGGCACTGCTCGCCTCGCTCGGCACGATCCCGGGGCTGGCGGCGCTGCTGAGCCGCCTGGGCGGGGAAGGTTCGGAGTCACCGGGCCTGGCCGCGGGTGCCGTCGAGTTCGCGATGGAGGGCCTGCACCTGCACCGGCGCCTGGCCAAGGAGGAGCTACCCGGGCGGACGGTCTACGGGTGACGGCCTTCGGAGGCGTCGGGGGTTATCGCTACGGCCCATGGGACGGCGGCCCGGATCCGCTCGCGTCTCCGTTCGACGCGGCTGCTGCGCTCGACGAGATGGGCGAGTCCGTCCTCGAGGGATCGACGCCGCGGGAAGCGCTGGAATCATTGCTGCGCCGCGGGGCGCAGGGGCGGCGGGGCCTGGACGACCTGCGCCGCCAGATCGAGAAACGCCGCCGCGAAGCCCGTGAGCGCGGCCGGCTCGACGGCACGCTCGAACAGGTTCGGGAGCTGCTGGAGAAGGCGCTCGAGCAGGAGCGGTCGGCGCTCTTCCCCGATCCGTCCGACGAGGCCCGGCTGGCCGAAGCCGAACTCGACACCGTTCCGGGCGACCCGGCGCGCGCCGTGCGGGCCCTCTCCGAGTACGACTGGCGCTCGCCCGAGGCCCGCGAGACCTTCGAGCAGATCCAGGATCTCCTGCGGCGCGAGGTGCTCGACAGCCAGTTCAAGGGCATGAAGCAGGCTCTGGAAAACGCTTCGCCCGAGGACATGCAGCGGGTCAAGGACATGCTCGCCGACCTCAACTCGATGCTCGAGGCCGACGCCCGCGGCGAAGACACCGACCAGATGTTTCAAGACTTCATGGAAAAGCACGGCGACTTCTTCCCGGAGAACCCGCAGAGCCTGGAGGAGCTGACCGACTCGCTCGCCCGCCGCGCGGCCGCCGCCGCGAAGCTGATGCGCAGCCTCTCGCCGGAGCAGCGCCAGGAGCTTGCCGACCTGATGGCTACCGCGATGGAAGACCTCGGACTGCAGGCGGAGATGTCACGGCTGCAATCGGCCCTGCAGTCCGCGCGGCCCGATCTGGACTGGGGTCAGGGCCGGCGTTCCCGCGGCGAGCGGATGACCGGCGACCAGCCGCTCGGTCTCGGCGAGGCCACCGACGCGCTCGAGGAACTGGCCGAGCTCGACGAGCTCGCGGCAGCGCTGCGGCAGGACTATCCCGGCGCGTCGCTGGATGACGTCGACCCGGAGGCCGTGCAGAACGCGCTCGGCCGGCAAGCGGTCGATGATCTGCGCGCGCTGCAGACCCTGGAACGCGAGCTGGAGCGTCAGGGCTACCTCACCCGCAAGGGCGGCAAGCTCGAACTCACCCCGAAGGCCGTCCGCCGGCTCGGCGCGGCGGCGCTGACGAAGGTTTTCCGCCAGCTCGATGCCCGCGGTCGCGGCGATCACGACGTACGCGATGCGGGTGCGGCCGGCGAATTCACCGGAGCCAGTCGGGAGTGGCGCTTCGGCGACGAGCAGCCGCTGGACGTCGTCCGCACCGTGCGCAACGCGCTGCTGCGCCGGGCCGGCGAGCCGCAAGAGATGCGCGGCGAGAAGGTGACGCTGTCGGCATCGGACTTCGAAGTGCTCGAGACCGAGCGCCGCACCTCGGCCGCCGTCTGCCTGCTGGTCGACCTGTCGTACTCGATGGCGCTGCGCGGCACCTGGGGCATCGCGAAGTCCACGGCGCTCGCGTTGCACAGCCTGATCTCGACCAAGTTCCCGCAGGACGCCCTGCACGTCATCGGCTTTTCGGACTTCGCCCGCCAGCTGCAGCCCGCCGAGCTGGCCGGCCTCGACAGCGAGATGGTCCAGGGCACCAACCTGCAGCACGCGCTCCACCTGGCCGGCCGGCAGCTGGCCAAGTATCCGGACGCCGAGCCGGTGGTCCTCGTCGTCACCGACGGCGAGCCGACCGCCCACCTGCTGCGTGACGGCACCCCGTGGTTTCACTGGCCCGCGCTGCCCGAAACGCTGGAGCTCACGCTCGCCGAGGTCGACAAGCTGACCCGGCGCGGGGCGACCATCAACGTCTTCATGCTCGACGACGAGCCCCGGCTGGTGGAGTTCGTCGATGAGATCGCCCGCCGCAACGGTGGCCGGGTGTTCTCCCCCGACGCGCGCAACCTCGGCCAGTACGTCGTCCGCGACTACCTCACCGCGCGCAAGGGCCGGCGCGGGCGTTAGCCCCGCTCAGGCGGCGGTCGCGCGCAAGGGGTTCTCGCCGCGGGCGACGACGTCGTCGAGCCGGTCGAGGAAACGCGGCCACACTTCCCGCGGGAGATCGTGGCCCATGCCCTCGACCTCGAGCAGTTCGGCGCCGCGGATAGCCGCTGCCGTCGCGCGTCCGCCGGTCACGTCGACCAGCGGGTCGGCATCCCCGTGCACCACCAGCGTCGGCACCCGCAGGTCGGCCAGCGCGGCGGTGCGGTCGCCGCTGGCGAGGATCGCCGCCACCTGGCGGATGGTGCCTGCCGGGTCGTGACCCCGGTCCCAGGACTGCCCGGACCGGGTGCGGATGTGGTCGTAGTCGTGCGGGAAATCGGTCGAGGCGATGATCGCGTACGAGCGCACCGAGTTCTCGATGTGGTCCTCGCGGGTGAGCGCGGGCGGCGCGAGCAACGTGCCGAGTGCAGCATCCGTCGGCTGCCCGACGCCCTCAGCGCCGGTCGTCGCCATGATCGACGTCATGCTGCGCAGCCGGTGGGGGTGCCGCAGCCCGAGGGTCTGCACGACCATGCCGCCCATGCTGACGCCCATCGCATGAGCCGTCGGCCAGCCGAGCAGGTCGAGCAGGCCGGCGGCGTCATCGGCAAGCTCGGCGAGGGTGTAGGCGGCCGCCGACGCATCCCGCTCCAGCAGCCGCCCGATGTCCGGAGTGCCGGCGTGCGGGAAGTGCGTGGACTGGCCGGTGTCACGGTTGTCGAAGACCGCGACGTGGTAGCCGCGCCGGGTCAGCTCGCGCAGCAGATCGGGATGCCAGCCGACCAGCTGCATGCCCAGACCGTGAACCATGAGCAGCGGAACGCCGCCCGGATCTCCCAACGTCTCGTACGCGATCTCGATGGTCGCGCCGTCGGCGCTGCGGACCGTTCCCGTGGGCATACCTGAGAAGCTATGGGACGGACGTTCACGTCGTGCAGGCACCCCGGATCTTGTGGATGTGACATTTATCAGCGAGCCGCCTGAGATCACGGTCGAGCAGGTCCGGCCGGAGATCACGTACGCCCTCCGCGGCGAGGTGCTGCGGCCCGGCCGCGGCTGGGCGGAGCTGGAATTGCCCGGCGATCGCGACCACAGCACCGGGCACTTCGCCGGGTACGTCGAGCACGAGGTGGTCGGGGTGGCGACGGTCATCGAGGAGCCGGAGGACGACGGCCCGGGCGTCTGGCGGCTGCGCGGCATGGCGGTGTCACCGGCTCGCCGCGGACAGGGCGTGGGTCTCGCCCTGATCGATCGCATCCGCGACTTCGTCGCACGCTCGGGCGGCGGCCTGCTCTGGTGCAACGCCCGGGTCACCGCCGAGGGCTTCTACCGCGCCGCCGGATTCGTCGCCGTCGCAGGACCGTGGGACGAGCCGGGCCTCGGTCCGCACGTGCGGATGCACGACACCCGCTCCCGCTAGCACCTCCCGCGGCACGAGGGGTGCGTCCGGGAGTGATCGTCGTTACTTATCCGGAACCGTGACTCCGCTTCCGGTTAAGCTCGGCGACGTGACCTCCGACGCCCTGACAGTGAACGGACAGACGGAGGCGCGGCGCAGCTACGGCGGCACGTTCGGTGTCCTGGCTGTCGGGGTGCTCGCGTACTCGGTGCTTCAGTCGCTCGTCTCCCCGGTGCTGCCGACCATCCAGCATTCGCTGCACACCTCGCAGAACACCGTCACCTGGGTGCTGACCGTCTACCTGCTCTCGGCGTCGGTCTTCACGCCGATCTTCGGACGGATCGGCGACAAGATCGGCAAGAAGCGGGTCTTCGTCTTCGCGATGGCGGCGCTGGCGGTCGGATCGCTGCTGGCGGCGCTGACCACCTCGATCGGCCTGCTGATCGCCGCCCGTGCCATCCAGGGAATCGGCGGCGCGGTGCTGCCGCTGTGCTTCGGGATCATCAGAGACGAGTTCCCGCCGGACAAGGTCGGCGGCGCCGTGGGTGTCTCGGCCGCGCTGACCGCGGTCGGCGGCGGACTCGGCATCGTGCTCGCCGGACCCATCGTCGAAAACCTCGGCTATCACTGGCTTTTCTGGATTCCGCTGATCGTCACCACGCTCGCTGCCGTCGCCGCGCACTTCATGATCCCCGAGTCCCCGGTGCGCGCCGAGGGGCCGATCAGCGTCGCCGGCGGCCTGCTGCTGACGGCCTGGCTCGTGGCGCTGCTGATCGCCGTCAGCGAGGGATCGACGTGGGGTTGGGGCTCTGGCAAGACCCTCGGCCTGATCGCGGTGGCGGCCGTGATGGCGGTCATCTGGTACGTCGCCGAGTCGCGCTCCAAGGCGCCGCTGATCGACATGCAGATGATGCGCAAGCCCGCGGTCTGGACGAACAACCTCGTCGCGTTGCTCTTCGGGGCCGGCATGTACTCGGCGATGTCGTTCCTGCCCGAGTTCGTGCAGACGCCGCGCAGCACCGGCTACGGCTTCGGCGCCTCGATCACCGGGTCCAGCCTCTTCATGCTCCCGCTCGTCATCGGGATGTTCATCTGCGGCATGCTGACCGGCCGGCTGGCGGCAAAGTTCGGCTCGAAGCTCATGGTCTTCACCGGCGCCGCGCTCAGCACCCTCGGCTACGCGATCCTCGCCTTCGCACATTCCGAACGCTGGGAGATCTTCGTCGCCTCAGGCTTGATGGGCATCGCCTTCGGGGTGGCCTTCTCCGCCATGTCCAACCTCATCGTGGTCGCCGTCCCGCCGGAACAGACCGGCGTCGCCACCGGGATGAACGCCAACATCCGCACCATCGGCGGCTCGATCGGCGCCGCCGTCACCGGAACGATCGTCACCGCCGGGGTCGCGTCAGGCGGGCTTCCCAGCGAGTCGGGCTTCACCCATGCGTTCGCCGTGCTGGCGGCTTTCGGCCTGCTCGCCGCGATCGCCGTGCCGCTCATCCCGGGCGCCCGCCGCGGCGAGGAGCACGTGGCCGAGCAGGCCCACGCCGAACTCGCCCTGGTCCCGGCCGGAACGCTCGTCGGAAGTGATCCCGAATGACGCCGGCCACCGGCCCCCGCGCGGTCGTCCGGCCGCAGAGCTCACCATCGGCTCGGCCGATGCGCCAGGACGCCCTGCGCAACCGCAGTCACCTGGTCGCTGCCGCGCGCGAGGTGTTCGGCCGCGACGGGCTCGACTCCGGGGTGGAAGCCGTCGCCAAGCAGGCCGGGGTCGGCACCGGCACGCTCTACCGGCACTTCCCCAGCAAGGACGACCTGATCGCCGCGCTGCTCGAAGACCTGTCCGACGAGGTGCTCGAGAGCGCTCGGGCGGCACTCGCCCATCACGACGGCTCGGGCATCTGGGAGTTCATGCAGGCGACCGGCGCCATCCAGGCGGGGAGCCAGGGGCTGCTGGCCCTGCTCTGGCGGGAGGGCCGCCGTCCGGAGCGGGTAGCGGCGATCCGCGAGATCATCACCGAACTCGTCGTCGACGCCCACCGCCACCACACGCTCGCCGCCGACGTGGGTCAGCCGGACATCCTGCTCATCCTGCACGGCCTTCGGGGCGTCATCGAGAGCGCGGCCGGTGATCACGTCGACGGCGAAGCTTGGAAGCGCTACCTCGAACTCGCCACGCAGAGCCTGCGTCCGCACTAGGCCTCCGAGCTAGGCGTCAGCCCAGCGCCTGCCGGAGATCGGCGACGAGGTCGGCAGCGTCCTCGATCCCGACCGACAGCCGGACGAGGTCGGCCGGCACCTCGAGGATGCTTCCCGCGGCGCTGGCATGGGTCATGCGGCCGGGGTGCTCGATCAGCGACTCGACCCCGCCGAGCGATTCGGCCAGCGTGAACAGGCGGGTACTCCCGCACACCTGGAGCGCCGCCGCCTCCCCTTCCCGCATCCGGAACGACACCATCCCGCCGAAGTCGCGCATCTGACGGGCCGCCACCTCGTGGCCCGCCGACCCTGCCAGGCCCGGGTAGAGCACCTGCGCCACCTTGGGGTGCCCGGACAGCACGTCCACGATCGCTCGCGCGTTTGCGCAGTGCCGGTCCATGCGCACCGCGAGCGTCTTGATTCCGCGCAGCGTCAGCCAGGCGTCGAACGGGCCGGCCACCCCGCCCATCGCGTTCTGCAGGAAGCGCAGCCGCTCCCCCAGCGCCGCGTCGGAGGTGATCAGTGCGCCACCGACGACGTCGCTGTGGCCGCCGAGGTACTTGGTCGTGCTGTGCACCACCACGTCGGCACCGAGGGCCAGCGGCTGCTGCAGGTACGGCGAGGCGAACGTGTTGTCGACGACGAGCAGCGCACCCGCTTCCTTCGCCACGGTCGCGAGCCCCGCGATATCGGCGATGCCGAGCAGCGGGTTCGTGGGCGTCTCGCACCACAGCACGCGCGTGGCGCCCGGGCGGACCGCCGCGCGCACCGCATCGAGGTCGTCCATCGCCACCGGCGAGAACGCCACGCCCCACTCGGCGAGCACCCGGGCGAAGAGCCGATAGGTCCCCCCGTACGCATCGTTCGGGATGATCACGTGCGCCTCACCGGACCCGGAGCCGGGCGCGCAGGTGGCGCGCAGCAGGCAGTCCTCGGCCGCCAATCCGGACGCGAACGCCAGGCCCACCGTCCCGCCTTCCAGGCTCGCCAGGCACTGCTCCAGGGCCGTTCGCGTCGGGTTGGCCGAGCGGCTGTACTCGTATCCGCCGCGGGTCCCACCGACCCCGTCCTGGGCGTACGTGCTCGTGGCATAGATCGGCACCACGACCGCCCCGGTGGTGGGATCCGGATCCTGCCCGGCGTGGATCGCCCGGGTGGCGAAACCGTCGCTGGAGGATGCGCCGTCCGGCGCCGAGCCGACAGGGGCGTTTTGCGGGTTATCCGACACGCCCGCCGACCCTAGCCGCGAGCGCGCGGCCTTGTTTTGTCGGTCGCCTCCCTTAGCCTCTGGTACGTGGTCTTTCCCACGATCCAGTTCGCCGCGTTCTTCGTGGTCGTGCTGACCCTCTCGTGGTTGCTCATGCCGCATCCGCGGCTGTGGAAGCCGTTCATCATCGCCGCGTCCTTCTTCTTCTACGGCTACGCCGACAAGCGCTTCACCCTGCTGCTCGCCACCGTGATCATCGTCAACCAGACGGCCGCGCTCGCCATCCACCGCTGGCGTGACAAGCGCATCCTCATCGCCGCGATCGCCGCCGACCTCGGGCTGCTCGGCTGGTTCAAGTACTACGGCTTCTTCAGCCTGCAGGTCGACCACGCGCTCAAGAACGTCGGCTTCGGGATGCCGATGCCGCTGTTGCAGGTGGCTCTCCCGGTCGGCATCAGCTTCTATACGTTCCAAGCGATCTCGTACGTGATCGACGTCCATCGCGAGACGATCAAACCCTGCAAGAGCATCGACTTCGCGGTCTACCAGTCGTTCTTCCCCCACCTGATCGCCGGCCCGATCGTGCGGGCCAGCGAGTTCGTGCCGCAGCTGGCCACCCCGCGCGATCCGCGCAAGGTGCAGGCCACCCGCGCGTTCTTCCTGATCGGCGGCGGCCTGATCAAGAAGGTGGTCATCGCCGACCTGCTGGCGACCCGGCTGGTCGACCCGGTGTTCAACAGCCCCGGGCAGCATTCGGCGCTCGAGGTGCTCGTCGCCATCTACGGCTACTCCGTGCAGATCTACTGCGATTTCTCCGCCTACACGGAGATGGCAATCGGCCTCGCCCTGCTGCTCGGCTTTACCTTCCCGGACAACTTCAACCGGCCGTACACCGCCAGAAGCCTGCAGGACTTCTGGCACCGCTGGCACATGACGCTCTCGCGCTGGCTGCGCGACTACCTGTACATCTCGCTCGGCGGCAACCGCAAGGGCGTGCGCAAGACCTACCGCAACCTGATGCTCACGATGCTGCTGGGCGGGCTGTGGCACGGCGCCGCCTGGACGTTCGTGATCTGGGGCGGGATCCACGGGGCGGGCCTCGCCATCGAGCGCTGGTGGGGTGACCGCCGCGAGGCGATGACCCTGCCCCGTGCGCCCCGAGGCGGAGACCTGGGTGGCGACGGGGGAAGAGGCGTCGGCGCGCTGCCGAACGGAGGCGGCGGAACGGCGGTGCTCACCCGGCGACCGCAGCTCGTCGCGTCGGCGGCCCGCATGCCGGTGTTCCTACGCGTGCTGATCACCTTCCACATCGTGACCTTCGCGTGGGTGTTCTTCCGGGCGAGCTCGTTCGGCGGGGCCATGACCATCTTCGGTCGGCTCTTCAGCGGCGGCGGCCCCTCCCCGCTGGTGACCACGAGCGTGCTCGTCGCCATCGCGGTCGGGCTCGGCGTGCAATTCGTCCCCGTCGGTTTCTGGCCGGCGGTCCAGGTCCGGTTCGCGACGCTGAGCCTCGCGTGGCAGGCGGTGCTGCTCGGCGCGTTGATCATCGTGTGCAACGCGATCGTCGGCGAGCAAGGCGTCGCGCCCTTCATCTACTTCAGGTTCTGAGCCGATGACCGATCTGCGCCCCGACACCCGGTATCGCCGGGTGCGCGACAATGGTGCTGCCATGGATTCGCCTCGTACCGTCGACGACCTCACCGACACCGTCGACCTCGAGCCCGTCACCACGCCTGCCCGCCCACCGCAACCCACTGCGCGCAAGGAGCCGGTGCGGCCGGCTCCGGACGGTTCCGGCGGGCGAGGTCGGCGCAAGCGGCCGATCCCGATCCCGCGCGCGATGCCCGCCGGCCACGCGATCCTCATCGTGGCCGGGGCGCTGGTCTTCGCGATGCTGTTCAACAGCGCGGCCATGGTTCACGCGGGCGAGGGCATGCCGGCCGGGACCACCCGCGATCTGGTGCTCGACGTCGCCAAGCCGGTGAACTCGTTCGCCCACGCGCTGTTCCTCGACCGCCCGCGCAAGTGGCTCGACTCGGCGTTCGGGCACAAGCCCGCGCCCACCGGCCCATCGGCGCTCTCGCAGCTGCCCTCCAAGGCCGACACCCGGCCCCTCGGCAGCGCCGCGAGCCCCAGCCCGCACCCGGCGGGGCGGCCGACCCCATCGGCATCGGCGAAGGCCAAGGCAAGCGCGCCACCCAAGCCGGTCGTGCCGGCGCTTCGGGTGCCGACGAAGGCCGCTCCGCTGAAGCTCCTGGTCGCGGGCGATTCGATGACCGAATTCTTTGGCCCTGACCTGGTCAACCAGGCGTCGGCGGCGGGGAAGGCGGCTGGCAATACCGTTACGAAGTACGGCACCGGGCTGGTGCGACCGGATTTCTTCGACTGGTCGCTCTACGCGCAGCAGCTGGTGAACCAGTACCACCCGGAAGCGGTCGTCGTTCTCATGGGCGGCAATGACGGCCAGGGCATCACGCTCGCCAACGGGCAAGTGCTGCCGGACGGCACTGACGCGTGGGCGAAGGAGTACCGCCGCCGGGTCGAGGTGGTCATGCGCATCTTCAGCGGCAACGGCACGCGCCGCGTCTACTGGGTGCCGATGCCGGTGGCGCGCAGCCCGAAGCTGGCGGCCGACTACCACCTGATGGACCTCGCCGTGGCCGATGCCGCCGCCGTCGTCCCCGGCGTCACCGACGTCAACATCGTCCCCCGGACGTCGAAGAACGGGCAGTACTCCGACTACCTGCAGGACCTCAACGGGCAGACGATCCTGGCCCGCACCCAGGACGGCATCCACTTCAGCCAATCGGGGGCCAACCTCGCCGCGGCCCTCGTGCTCCAGGCGATCAACAAGGACTGGCACCTGACACCCTGACGCTTTGGATGGCCAGCCTTCCAAGCTGGCCATGCCGGTTCGATCCCGGTCGCCCGCCCCGGTAAATGCCCAGGTCAGCCGCCCTTTTTCTGATCCATCGCCATTTCAGCGGCTGGCCGTTTCGCGGGCTCTGAGGAGCACGTTGGGCACAACGGCCGCTCGCAGCCCACGGCCGCATCTAGCGCAGACTGCTGACCGGCAGTCTTAAGCCGTGCCGAGCCCCCTCGGCGGGAACATGACCAGCTTTCTCAGCCACCACAAGCGCCCGGCCACGGCCGGAAACCGCGCTGCTGTACTGCTCATCTCGAAGCCCGGTCCCAGCCGACAGGGGGTTAGCTTCAACTGAGATCTACGCCTCGGAGCCAGCCAGGGATTTTCGAATGGTTCGACGGTGAGGCGTCACCGCGCCCCCAGTGTCGTGCGTAGCTCATGCTGTCGCGCCAGCTTGGTCGGACCTCTTGTAGCCGGACGCCAGCAGTTTGACAGAAATGTGCGCGCTACAGTCACACCGCAGCAGTGTCATTGTCAAGAGTACTATCGCGGTGACACTATACCGGTTTAATCCAACCGTAGTACAGTGATTCTTGTGCGCAGTTCTGCGGCTGAGCCAAACTCACCGGGCATCGGTCCCCAGTACAGGAGCTACCTCGAGCGCCTGCACCGCGACGCGCCCGCGACGTTCCGCCCCGCCGACGCGGCCCGCGTCCTGCACATGGATCAACCTGATGCGGCCCGGCTACTCGGCTACCTGGCGCGGCGCGGGTGGCTCAGTCGTGTGCGACGTGGCTTGTACGTCGCGGTGCCGCTGGATGCCCGCCTAAGCGGAGAGTGGGTGGAAGATCCCTGGGTGGTGGCGGACAGCATCTATCGCCCTTGCTACGTCGGCGGCTGGTCGGCTTGTGAGTATTGGAATTTCACCGAGCAATTGTTCCGAACTGTGCTCATCGTGACTGCGCGCAGCGTGCGGCGCTCGGAGGTCAGCTATCCCGGCATCCAACTGCACGTCACTTCACGCTCGCCGGACATGATCTTCGGAACCGTCGGCGTGTGGCGAAACTCGGTCCGCGTAAATGTTTCCGACCCGAGCCGAACCATCGTCGACGTACTCGACGACCCTCGCCTCGGTGGCGGGCTACGGCATGGCGCTGATGCTCTGCACCAGTATTTGCTCAGCGAGCACCGTGACGATGCACTGCTGATCAGCTACGGCGACCGTATCGGTAACCGCACAATCTTCAAGCGACTCGGCTATCTCCTGGAGAGCCGCGAGATGCCGGCCGGAGTCGACGCCGACTCCCTGATCTCGGGCATGCCTGGACCGGCGCAGCGCCGGCTTAACCGTCCTCGACCCGGCCAATACCTCCCGGGGCCGGATCGTGCGACGCTGGGCGCTGCGAGTGAATAGCGACCTAGGCCCGGCGGAGGCCGCGTGATTACCCGCGCTGACATCATCGAGCGCGTCGCGGAATGGGGACTCACGAACAAGTCGTAGAGAAGGACTACGTCCTGGGTTGGCTGCTATGGGGAATCGCTACCGACCCGACCCTCGGCCAGAGCTGGATCTTCAAAGGCGGAACATGTCTTAAGAAGTGCTACATCGAGACCTACCGGTTCTCCGAAGACCTCGACTTCAGAGTGCTGCCCGGAGGCCCTCACAAGCCTGATGACGTACGCCCGCTCATCGAGCGGGCACTGGCCCGAATTTACGACGCGTCCGGCATCGATTTCAGCGGACGCTCACCGGCCTTGCGAGCCCGCCCCGACGGCCTATCGACGGAAGGCAGCGTCTACTACGTAGGCCCCCGTGCTCAGATCGCGTCACCGGCTCGAATCAAGCTCGACATCACGGCTAACGAACGAGTCGTTCGACCTCCCGTCTTACGCGACATCGGGCATCCCTACCCAGACACCCTCCCCCGCCCAGCGCAGGTGCGCTGCTACTCATTCGAAGAACTTTTCGCGGAGAAGCTTCGCGCGATGGCCCAGCGCGGCCGCCCCCGCGACCTCTACGACGTCATCAACCTGTTTCGGCGCAACGATCTGCGGCTGTACCCAAACCAAATCCACTCCGCACTGGTCGAGAAATGCGCCGTCAAGGCCCCCGCAGCGGCCTGCCCGACTCGGCCGAGGTCACTCAATGTCTCCCACGAAGCCTGACGCCATCCCGACCGGACGGCCCCACGAGGGCGGGACGGACCGCCCGGAAGCTGCGACTTGGGAGAGTCGGCGTTGGGCGTAACGCCGTACACAGTCCCTCTGGCACCACTCCATCACCCTGACCGCATGCCCCATCCGGCAGACCCGGAATGCGGGAAAAGCCTGCAGCCAAAGGAGACTGCTGGCGATGACACTGGACGTCATACCGACCGCAGATGCCTAGTGCCACGGTGGAGTAATCCGTGGCTATAGTACTTGTATGGATGCCACGTTGGTGCTGGGTCAGCAGGGGCGGCTCGTCATCCCCGCAGAGGTCCGCGCCGCGCTGGGGTTGGCGCCGGGCGACCGTCTGCACCTACACGTCGCTGGGGCGCGACTGGTCCTGCAGCGTGAGCAGGATGCTGTCGATGAGCTACGTGCGCTGGCGAAGGACGTCCCGAAATCCCGCTCGTTCGTTGATGAACTGCTTGCCGAGCGTCGCCGGGACGCGGCTGCAGAATGACGGTCCTGGACCCCTCCGCCGTACTGGCCCTGGTTCACGATGAGCCCGGTAGCGACCTCGTCGCCAGAACCTCTCCGGTGCTGTTCTGGGCGCGGCGAATCTGGCCGAGGTCGTGGGGAAGCTCGTTGACGCCGAGATCGACGTCGCCATGCGTTCGCTGCAGGGCGGCCGCTCGCTCTCGCTCGGCGATCGCTGCTGCCTGGCTTTGACTGTTCGAAGCAATCCCGCCGAGGTGCTCACAGCGGATCGGGCCTGGGCCGATCTGGACCTTCCAGTTCGGGTTCAGGTGATTCGCTAGCGTCGCCAGGCGGCGGGGCTCAGTCCGAAAGCCGGTAGGACAGGTACGCGAGCGAGCGCGGGTAGCGGTAGTCGATCGCGGCGTGGGTGCCCTCGAACAGCTCGAAGTGGACGGTGCCGCTCTCCTCGGTGACGCCGATCTTCGCGAGCTCGCGGCGGAACGCCTCGGCACCGAGATCCAGCCACCAGTCGTCGCTGCGCCCGGCGTCGATCCAGATCGCCCGGCAGCGCCGCAGCGCGTCCGCGTGCCGCGCCACCATGCGCACCGGATCCCAGTCCAGCCAGCGCTGCCAGACGTCGTCGCGCAGCAGCCCGGTCGCGATGTCGAACGGCAGCGTCACGGTGCCGTCCGGCTCCGCGCTGAAGGCGGCGGCGCACCCGTAGACCATGACGAGCGAGCCGTCCTCGGGCCGTGACATCGCCTCGCCGTTGCGCGCCCGGCCCCAGAAGTCCTCCCAGAAGCGCTCGTACGAGCCCTCGTACCGATCCCGCAGCGCCCGCGCGACGCGCAGGAATTCGGGGATGTAGCAGCCCTCGTAGAGGGTGTCGCCGGCGTGGGTGGCGAGCCCGCCGAACAGCTCCGGGCGCAGCATCGGCAGGATCATGGCCCCGAAGCCGCCGCTGGATTTGCCGGAGACGCCGCGGTGCGCAGCGGAGTCGATGGTCCGGTAGTTCGCGTCGACCCACGGCACGATCTCGTCGCAGATGTAGGTCTGGTAGCGGCCGGTGCCGGGCGAGTCGACGAACTGGCTGCCTCCGTACGCCGTCCAGGCGTCCACCTGCACGACGATGCACGGCGGGGCGTCGCCGCGCTGGAACAGGGCGTCGACGTTCTCGAGGTAGGTGGAGCGGAAGGCGGGGCGGTTGTCCCACATGCCGAGCGCGCCGCTGTAGCCCTGCAGCACGTAGACGGACGGGTAGCGCTTGTCCGGGCTGTCGTCGTAGCCCGGGGGGAGGTACACCGACAGTGGACGGCTCGCCGGGTCCCCGAGCGGGTTGTCCGCCAGGACCGTGCTGGTGAACGTCGAGCGGTCCAACCGCCCGGCGAGCGGGGTGGCCCAGGGCCGAAGCGGTGCGGCGGCGATGGCCGAGCGCGGCGGGATCCGGCGGTCGGTCACGGGGCCTCCACCGGGTGGGCGAGGGAGGCGAGAAAGCCGAGCACGTCCGACCGGGTCACGATGCCGAGCGGACGCCCGCCGTCGTGAACCAGCACCGCGGCGGCGCGTTCCAGCACCGGCATCAGGTCCGAGACCGGCTCGCCGACCCCGGCGGTCGGCAGCGCCGCCGACAGGTGCGCCGAGATCGGTGCGGACAGCGCGGACGGATCGCGGAAGACGGCGTCGAGCAGCTCGCGTTCGGCGACCGCGCCGACCACCTCGGCAGCCATCACCGGTGGCTCCGCTTTGACGACCGGCAGCTGTGAGACCCCGTATTCGCGAAGCACGGCGATGGCCTCCCCCACCGTCTCGTCCGGGTGGACGTGGACGAGGTCGGGAAGCTCGTCTCCCTTGCGTGCCAGTACGTCGCCAATCGTCGCCTCGTCACTCGTCGGGGTCAGGAAGCCGTAGCGGCTCATCCACTCGTCGTTGAAGATCTTCGACAGGTAACCGCGTCCGGAATCGGGCAGCAGAACGACGACCATGCCGTCGGGGGGCTCCTTGCTCGCCACGCGCAGCGCGGCCACCGTCGCCAGCCCGCAGGAGCCGCCGACCAGCAGCGCCTCCTCGCGAGCGAGCCGGCGCGTCATGACGAACGACTCCCGGTCGCTGACGGCTTCGACCCAGTCCGGCACGGACGGGTCGTAGGTGGCGGGCCAGATGTCCTCGCCCACGCCTTCGACCAGGTACGGACGCCCGCTGCCGCCGGAATAGACCGAGCCCTGCGGATCCGCTCCGACGACCTTGACCCGGCCGCCGCTGGCCTCCTTGAGGTACTTGCCGGTGCCGCAGATGGTGCCGCCCGTGCCGATGCCGGCGACGAACGCGGTGATCCGCCCCTGCGTCTGCTCCCACAGCTCGGGGCCGGTGCTCTGGTAATGCGCAAGGGGGTTGTTCGGATTGGAATACTGATCGGGGCTCCACGCTCCCGGCGTCGCAGCCACCTGCTGGCGCGCGACGGAGTAGTACGAGCGCGGATCCTCCGGCGCGACGGCCGTCGGGCAGACCAGCACCTCGGCGCCGTAAGCCCGGAGGATGTCGATCTTCTCGGTGCTGATCTTGTCGGGCATCGTGAAGACGCACCGGTAGCCCCGCTGCGCGGCCACGATCGCGAGCCCGACGCCGGTGTTACCGCTGGTCGGCTCCACGATCGTGCCTCCGGGCTGCAGCTTGCCCTCGCGCTCGGCGGCTTCGATCATGATCTGGGCGATGCGGTCCTTCACCGAGCCGCCCGGGTTCAGGTACTCGAGCTTGGCGTAGACCGGGCACCCGATGGCGTCGGTGACCTTGTTGAGCCGCACCAACGGCGTGTTTCCCACGAGCTCCGCCAGCGCCTCGACGACTGCGGCCACCTCGGATTCACCTCCGTCCGGTCGCGCTCGGCCCGTGGGTTCGCGGCCAGGTGCGAGCCTACGAGACGGGTCGAATTACATCCTTGTCGATCCGCCGCTTTCCCGCGGCGCCCAGCCGCCGATAAAACCGTGTGAGCGCGCTGGACCTGCGGCTACTCGGCCGCCTGGGCGGCGCCGGCCTGCTGGCCGGTGCCGTAGCGCTGTTCGCCCTCAAGGCGCTGCCGCACTGGGGCACGGCGGGGGGCAACGTCACGGTCCTGGTCTCGATCGTTTCGGCACTCGGCGGCATCGCCGCGCTGCGCGCACGATGGAGCGAGGAGGCCACCCGAGCCGGCATGGTCCTCGCGGCCGGCGCGTACTTCGCGCTCGGCGTCACCGGACTCGCTGAGGGGTCGCAAGCGGCGTACGGGCCGCTGTTCGTGGTCATCGCCGCCTGGTGCGGGCTGGCGCTCGGACCCTCCTACGCCCTGAAGCTCGCGCCGCTCGGCATCGCCTGCGCCACCGCGCCGGCCTGGCTCGGCCGTCCCGGAACGGCGGTCACCGGCATCGGCGCGATCGTGGTCGCCACGGTCACCGGCGAGATCTTCGCCCGGCTAGCCGACCGGGTACGCCGCGACGCCCGCCGCGACGCGCTACGCACCCGGGCGCTCGAGCGGCTGACCGCCGGCCAGCTCGAACTGGCCCGCGCAACCGACGCCCGCGAGGCCGCACACATCGCCGCGGTGGTCGCCCGCGACATCCTCGACGCGGCCATCACGACCGTGACGCTCGATCGCGACGGGGTGCGCGTCGTCCATTCCCCCGAGCTGCGCCTTCCCGGCGATCCGCGGCAGGCGTGCCGCGAAGACGGCTGCGTCCCCCTCGAGGTGCCGCTTTCCGGCCGCGGCGGGGTCGGGGTCCGCGGCATGCTCACCGCTCACCCCCGACCGGGCCAGCGGCTCGACCCGTTCGGTCAGACGCTCCTCACCGAGCCTGGCCGCGGCCACCAGCGCGGCGCTGGAAAGCGTGGCCCTGTCCGCCCGGCTGCGGGTGCGGGCCGAGGTCGATCCCCTCACCGGGCTGGGCAACCGGCGCCGGCTGGAATCGGCGCTCGCCAAGCTGCATCCCGGCGACATCGTCATCGCCATCGACCTGGACAACTTCAAGGCCGTGAACGACACCCTCGGCCACGACGTCGGTGACGACGTGCTGCGCCTGTTCGGCAAGCACCTGGCGTCCTCGACCCGCTCGGGCGAGCTGGCGATCCGCACCGGCGGCGAGGAGTTCATCCTGATCCTTGCCGGGCGCGACGCGAACCACCAGGCCGCAGCCGCGCTGCTCAGCCGGCTGGCTTCGGAATGGTGGGACCGCTCGCCGTTGACCACCTTCAGCGCGGGCGCCGTTGTCCACCCGGGCGGGCCGGCAGCGAGCACCGTCAAGCGAGCTGACCAGGCACTTTACGAAGCGAAGCGACGCGGCCGCGCGGCCGGCTGGGTCCTCGCCGAGGATCGGCGCGGCGCGAACCTGCCGCCGGTCGGGCGGCTCATCGCCTTCCCCGGCGAACCGTTCCCGCGCCGGCCGAAGGCGGCCGACATCGTTCTCCCCCCGCCGCTTGCGAATGCCGCCGTGCCGGGCCCGCGCCAGGTCCGAGGAACGACGCAGGTCACGCCGCCGACGTTTCGATAAAGCAGATCGGCGCACGTACGCTTCCGGAAGGATCTTCTGGCTACTAGCCAGTAGCTAGCACTTTGCGGAGGGAAAAATGCCCGAGGCTGTCATCGTCGCCACTGCCCGGTCGCCCATCGGACGCGCGTTCAAAGGCTCGCTCAAGGACCTGCGCCCGGACGATCTTGCCGCCACCGTCGTGCGCGCCGCGCTGGACAAGGTGCCCCAGCTCAACCCGGCGGACATCGACGACCTGCTGCTCGGCTGCGGCCTTCCCGGCGGCGAGCAGGGCTTCAACATGGCCCGCGTCGTCGCCGTGCTGCTCGGCTATGACACGGTCCCCGGCACCACGGTGACCCGCTACTGCTCGTCGTCGCTGCAGACGACGCGCATGGCGATGCACGCCATCAAGGCCGGCGAGGGTGACGTCTTCGTCTCCGCGGGTGTCGAGATGGTGAGCCGCTACGCGAAGGGCAGCAGCGACTCGCTGCCCGACACCATGAACCCGGCGTTCAACGACGCCATCGCCGCGGCCAACGAGCAGGCTGCGACCGAGGCCGACTGGGTCGACCCGCGCGAGTCGCGCAAGCTCCCCGACGTCTACATCGCCATGGGCCAGACCGCGGAGAACGTGGCGCAGCTCAAGGGCGTCTCGCGAGCCGAGCAGGACGAGTTCGGCGTGCGTTCGCAGAACCTCGCCGAGAAGGCCATCGCCGATGGCTTCTGGGAGCGCGAGATCACCCCGATCACGCTGCCGGACGGCACTGTCGCGACCAAGGACGACGGCCCCCGTCCGGGCGTCACCCTCGAGGGCGTCTCCGGGCTCAAGCCGGTCTTCCGCCCGAACGGCACCGTGACCGCCGGCAACTGCTGCCCGCTCAACGACGGCGCGGCTGCCGTGGTCATCATGAGCGACACCAAGGCGCGCGAGCTCGGCATCACGCCGCTCGCCCGGGTCGTGAGCACCGGCGTCAGCGGCCTGTCCCCCGAGCTGATGGGCCTGGGCCCCATCGAGGCGTCGAAGCGAGCCCTGAAGCTCGCCGGCATGACCATCGACGACATCGACCTCGTCGAGATCAACGAGGCGTTCGCCGCCCAGGTCATCCCGAGCTACCGCGAGCTGGGCATCGACATCGACAAGCTCAACGTCCACGGCGGCGCGATCGCGGTCGGCCACCCGTTCGGCATGACCGGCGCGCGGATCACCGGCACCCTGCTGAACGGCCTCACCACGCGCGATGCGACCTTCGGCCTCGAGACCATGTGCGTCGGCGGTGGCCAGGGCATGGCGATGGTGCTGGAGCGGCTCTCCTAACCCTTGTCCGCCGGTCACAGACCGGCGAGGAAACGCTCGACGGCCGCCGTCCCGGCTTCGGCCTGGTCGGCGGCGCGGGGGGCGTGCTGCAGCTCCTGACCCAGCACGAGCAGCTGGTCGGCGATGGCGTGCGGCGCCACGGCAGGCGGCGGATCGGGCGGTGCGCCGTTTCCGGCGAGCCTGCCGAGCTCGGCGAGCGTCACCGCCAGGTCGTGCGCGGCGTCGGCCCGCGGCCGGCCGTCGCTGCCGCGGCCCACCCAGCGCGCCGAGGACCACCGGCGCACCCGGTCATCGAGCCGCCGCAGGCTGCGCGCCAGGGCGTCGAGGTCGGCGCTGCGCCTTTCGCCGGGCACTCGGGAACGGTACGGGCACCGGCCGGAAAAGACGCCGCAGACACGGGCCGGCCGGCGCGGCGGATTGCCGGATTTTGCAGCTGATGTACAGGACCTTTGGCCCAGGACGTTGACCGGCTGCTCACGAAAGCTTGTCCAGATCGCCCTGTTGCGTCACCCTGTTGGTCATGTACCGCTAATGGCCTTGTTGGCCGACGCTCCTAGGAGGCGCGCGCATGTCCGTTCACCACTCGGCGCAGACCCATCAGACACTGATCGAGCGGATGCCCGCGGTGACCGGACAGGGAATCACCCATTGGCTGGACTGTCTCAATTGCGGGCCGAGCCTCATGCGCTTCGAAGAGCGCGTCATCTGGCTGCGCGACGAGCACAGCATTCCGCATGGCTACGCCACGGCCGTCGTGCACGAGCACGACCTGCGCCGCGGCGCCCTGCGCCTCTAGTCGCAGGTGGATCTCGACGCCGCTCGGGCGTTCATTCAGGCGCACCACCACGGGGTGCTGGCCACGATCCGCCAGGACGGCGCGCCGCAGCTGACCCCGGTCTCGGTCGGCGTGGACGACGCCGGCCTGGTGACGATCAGTTCGCGTGAGACCGCGTTCAAGGTGAAACACGTCCGGCGCACCGGCCGGGCCTACGTCTGCGTCATGAACGACGCCTTCTTCGGCGAATGGATCTACGTCGAGGGCCCGGCGACGATCCAGTCTCTGCCGGACGCGATGGAAGGCCTGGTCGCGTACTACCGGAGCATCTCAGGTGAGCACCCTGACTGGGACGACTACCGCGCGGCGATGGAGCGCGACCAGCGCTGCCTGATCCGCATCGAGCCGACCCGTGCCGGGCCGGACCGGCACGGCTGAGCGGCCGGCCTACTGGCGCAGCTTCGAGAGCAAGCGCAGCAGCTCCAGGTAGACCCAGATGAAACCGACGAGCAGGCCGTAGGAGGCCCGCCAGGCTTCGCTGCGCGGTGCGCCGGCCGCGACGGCCCGCTCGATGAAGTCGAAGTCGAGGATGAACTGCAGGCTGGCGATCACCAGGATCGCCAGGCTGAAGATGATTCCGAGCGGGCTGGCGGAGTTGATGATCGGCAAGTGGCTGCCGGTGGTCAGGCGCACCACGAGGTCGATCAAGCCGATGGCGACGACACCCAGCAGCGTCGAGGTGACGATCCGCGCCATTCGAGGGGTCGCCCGCACCCGGCGGCTGCGGTAGAGCGCCAGCATGACGATGAAGATCACGGCCGTGCCGAGCAGCGCCTGCAGCACGATGCCGTGGTAGGCCTCCTCGTAGAACCGGCTGATCAGGCCGATCGCGACGCCCTCGAGCAGCGCGAAGACGACGACCAGCGGCGGCCGGATGACCCGGCTGAAGCCGATGACGAACGACAGCGCCAGCGCGGCGAGACCGGCGACGATGCCGATGCCGGGGCTCTTCGGGGCGATGCCCCAGCCGACCGCGGCAGCGGCTCCGAGCAGCGCGAACAGGCCGAGCGTGTGGATGACGACGTCGTCGACCGTGAGCGCGGACGGCGTCCGGTACATCTGGGCAAGCTGCTCGGGCGTCGCGTTCGGGGGCGCGGTGACGGGCTGCTGGGTGGCGAACCGCTGCCGGAATGCGGGGTTGGACGACCTCAACTGGGCCATGAAGGCCTAGCTCCTTCCACAAGTGCGGGGCAGGGAACGGTTCCCGGCCCTGCTGCGCCGCAGGTGACGCGATACCCATTGAAACGTAAACCCCGTCGCCACCGTTCCGATCGGCAAGATCGTCGCCCGTAAGCTCGCTGCCATGCCGGACGCCGACCCGGTTCAGCCGCCCGGGACTCGCTGGCTGTCTGACGACGCGCAGGCAGCGTGGCGCGCATCGCTGGCGGCCGTTCAGCTCCTGAACGCCGCCGTCGACAGGCAGCTGCAGCGCGACAGCGCGCTCTCGCACGCCGACTACGAGATCCTGGTGCGCCTTTCCGAGGAGCCCGAGCACGCGCTGCGGATGGGCGAGCTCGCTGATCGGACGCTGTTTTCCCGCAGCCGGCTCTCGCATGCGGTGGGCCGGCTGGAGAAGGCCGGCTTGGTCCGCCGCGAGCCGTATCCCGGCGACCGGCGGGGCCTGTGCGCCGTGCTGACCGACCAGGGCATGCGCGCGCTCGAGGCGGCGGCACCGGGTCACGTCGAGACGGTGCGCCGGGCGCTGTTCGACGCCCTGAGCCCCGAGCAGATCGAGCAGCTCACCGGCATCGCGCTCGCCGTCATCGCCGCTGCAGCCGCCGATCCGGCCGCTGGGTAGGGTGAGCGGCTGTGCTTTCCGCGGTGACCGCGATGCGGTACGTCACCCCGCTGCGGGAGGGCGGTTCGCTGCCGGGGCTGATGGAGGGTGACGACGACGGCACGTACGTCGTGAAGTTCACCGGCGCCGGCCAGGGACCGCGCACCCTCGTCGCCGAGGTGATCTGCGCTCGTCTGCTGCGGGCTCTCGACCTGCCGGTGCCCGAGCTGGTCACGATCGACGTCGATCCGGCCCTGTCGGTGGGCGAGCCCGACGAGGAGGTGCAGGACCTGCTGCGGGCGAGCCCGGGCGCAACCTCGGGATGGACTTCCTTCCCGGCGCTCTCGACCTGGACGTGCGGGCCTTCCCGATGGACCCCGGGCTCGCCGGGCGCATCCTGTGGTTCGACGCGCTCGTGGGCAACGTGGACCGCTCCTGGCGCAACCCGAACATGCTGCGCTGGCACGGACGTCCGTACCTCATCGACCATGGCGCGACCCTGACCTTCGCCCACCACTGGCCCGGCGCCGCAGGGTGGATCGCCCGGGAGTACGACGCCCGCGAGCACGCGCTGATCGCGAGCCATCCACAGGTGCAGGACGCTGATCATGCGCTGGCCCCGCTGATGACGAGAGCGCTGGTGGCGGACGCCGTCGCCGAGGCGCCCGACGAGTGGCTCGACGACCCGCCGACGCTCGAGGCGTTCGGCGGCCTGCCACAATTGCGCGAGGCGTACGTCCAACAGGTGATGGGGCGGCTCGACGCCCGTCAGCAGTGGCTGCCGGCGCTGATCGAAAGGGCCGGCTCGTGACGCGGCAGGTCTTCGAGTACGCGGTGCTCCAGGTCGTGCCGCGGGTGGAGCGCGGCGAGCGGTTCAACGCCGCGGTCGTGCTCTACTGCCGCCAGCTGGACTACCTCGCGATCCGCGCCGAACTCGACACCGAGCGGCTGCGGGCCCTCGATCCGGCGGCCGACCCGGAGCCGATCCGCCAATCGCTTTCGGCCTCGACGAAGGCGTGTGCGACGGCGGCGGAAAACGGGCGCACCGCTCGCGGCCAGCACTTCCGCTGGCTCACGGCACCGCGCAGCACCGTCATCCAGCCCGGGCCGGTGCACACCGGGCTGACCGAGGATCCGGCGGCCGAGCACGAGCGGCTGATGCGGCTGCTGGTGCGCCCGGTCGGGCAGGGCTAGCAGCCGCTCCCAGCACTGCCCCGCGGGACCGTCAATGCCACGTCGCCGGGAGCACGGTGTCGATGGCGAGCGCGAGAAACAAGACGGTCAGGTAGGTGATCGACATCTGGAACAGCCGCATCGGCCGCTCCGGGGCGCCGGTCCGTACTCGCCCGCGTAAGGCGTAGGCCTCCCGAAGGAACCCCGCGCCGAGGAGGCCGGCGACAGCGGGATACCAGGGCGTCGTGCGAGCGATCGGCCAGATCACGAGCGAGGCCAGCACCATCGCCCAGGAGTAGTAAACGATTCGGCTTGTGACGACACCTGGGGCTGCGACGACGGGAAGCATGGGGACGTTCGCAGCCGCATAATCGTCCCGGTACTTCATGGCCAACGCCCAGAAATGGGGGGGCGTCCACAGGAAGATCACCATGAACAAGGCGACCGGTGTCCAGGTGAGCGAGCCCGTCACTGCGGACCAGCCGATCAGCACCGGCATGCACCCGGCAGCGCCGCCCCACACGATGTTCGAGGACGTGCGGCGCTTGAGTAACGCCGTGTAGACCAGCACATAGAACGCGATCGCCGCCGCGGCCAGTGCGGCGGCGACCCCGTTGGTGGTCAGCGCCAAGAACACGATCGCCACAACGCCCAGGGTCAGCCCGAACACGAGGGCGCTGCGCGGCCGGACGAGGGATCGATTAAGCGGCCTGCCCGCCGTGCGATGCATCACCGAGTCGATGTCGCGATCGATGACGCAATTCAAGGCATTCGCGCTTCCCGCCGCGAGGCTGCCACCTACCAGAGTGGCCACGGCGACCCCTGCGGGCGGCAGGCCGTGCGCGGCACACATCATTGCCGGCACAGTGGTGACGAGCAGGAGCTCGATGATGCGCGGTTTGGTGAGACCGACGTAGTCCCCGATGACGGCCCGCAGGTGCGATCGTGGACGCGTGATCGCCGCTTCGGTGGTTGCAGCGCTCACTTAGTTGCTCCCTCGCAAATGGCAGGCCGGAATGTAGCACCTGTGCGTCGCCGTGTATGCGGTCTGGCCCAGACAGCCGCTTACGCTTACCTTCGTCACCCTCGGGTGCCGGGCGTCCGATCCGCTCGGAGCGCGATGCCGGAGTGTCGGCATCGCGCCGCAGGTGCTACCCGAGGATGAGATGGGGTTCTGCGCGGTGCTACCACGGATTCCCCTCGGCCGCCCCGTCGCAGTAGTCGTGCTGGCGGCGGCGGTGAGTCTGAGCGGCTGCGCCGCAGCTTCCGTGCAACGCAATGCCAATGCCTCGCGAGGTGCATCGCAAGGTGCCAGCCAGCTCGGCCTCACCCAGTACCCACGCGCGCAACGTCCCGCTGCGCCGGCACTCGTCGCGACCACGCTCGCCGGCGATCGGTTCACCCTCACCAGCACGCTGGGAAAGGTTGTCGTCCTCAACGTGTGGGCTTCGTGGTGCGCTCCGTGCCGCTCCGAGTCGCCCGCTCTTGCCCGCGCCGCGGTGGCCTTCGCACAGCAGCCGGTGAGGTTCGTGGGCATTGACGAGCAGGACGAAGGCAGGGCGGCCAAGAAGTTCGTGGCCTCGACCGGAGCGACGTATCCGAATCTGGTCGACAGCAACGGCCAGTTACTCAGCCAGTTGCGACTGCTACCGCAGGCCGGGGTACCAAGCACCCTGATCCTCGATCGACACGGACGCGTGGCTGACAGGGTGATCGGCCCGGTCGGGGCAGGCGTGCTCACCAGCGCAGTCAACGCACTCCTCAAGGAATCATGACGGTCAGCGCGGCGCTCTCGTCGAGCATCAGGCGCTCCCGATGCGCAAGGCGGTCTGCGCTGAAGAGCCGCTGCCAGAGCACCGGGATCAGCAAGGCGAACACCCACCACTGGACGGTGTAGACCGCGTTCTGCAGATAGAACTGCTTCGCTCCTGGGGGAGCCGGCGGCGCCTTGCTGGGAACCGGCTGGAGTGAGAGCGGATCGGGAGCGAACTGAGCGGTGCGCACGACGAACCCGTCGCGTGCGGGGTAGCCCAGCTGGCGCAGCAGCTCGGCATCGATCGCGTTCGCAAAACCCGTTGCAGCTGCAGGGGATCCAGCCGAGGGCTGGAGCGGATAGATGCGGCCCGTCACCCGGACCACCGCTGTGGGCGGCGCCGCGAGCGTGGCATCGCTGCGCCCCAGCCAGCCCCGGACCACCTCGATCGCCGACCCGTCCGCGAGCCTGAGTGGGGTGACAACCCACAGCACCGGCGCTCCCTCGAGCACATGACCCGCGATCAGGCGCTGATGGCTCGCGTCGTAGCGACCGGAGACCAGGACCTGATGTCCGGCAACGCCCGCAGCGAGCGGCCGCCCGAGAGAATCGACGGAGTCCAGGGAGACCGGAGCAGGCTCTCGGCTGTAGCCGTCGGCTGGACGGTAGGCACGGCCGTATTGCCACCGTCCGAGCAAGGCGCACGCGGCGACCAGGGCCAGCGCCAGCAGGCTCAGCGCGATCCAGCGTCGCGTGCGCAACTGGCGCCAGGTGTCCACGGATCAGATTTACCGTTGCAAGACCCAACGACGTCAAGCCAGCAATAGTTGACGGATCAAGATCGGTTCGCGAATATGAGCGCTGCCGCATTCGCGGCGGTGTCAGCGAGACTCTGTTTTTTCAAAAGCCAGAGACACGAGCCGACACTTCAGCGCGGTCTACAGAGGCTTTTCGGGTCAGCCTCATTGGAGGAAGCCGCAGTGATGGCCGGCATCGGCAAGCCGCAACGAACCGGCATCGTCGCAATAATCTTCGCAGCCGTAGTTGCCGGCGTGGTTTCTGCTTTCATCTGGTTCACACATTATCCCGGAACTGTTGCGGCCGCCGCCACAGAATCCGGCAATGTTTCGGTGACGATGCAAACTGTCGGCGCGATCGGCACTGAGCCGCACCCGCCGTGGGTGTCGTACCTGATCCAGCGTCCCAACGGGCAATGGGCGCACACGACGGTCCTCCAGGTGCCGGCGAACAGCACCGTTCACGTCACGGTCTACCAATACGACTCGGGTTCAGACCTGCGAAACCCGCTGATGAACCAGGTTCAAGGCGTTACCGACGCCACCGTGGACGGCAAGCCCTACTCGACGTGGACCGACGTCATCGGCCACACGTTCACGATTCCGCAGTTGGGCATCAGCGTCCCGCTGCCCGGGATCCCTGACGATGCCAAGAACCCGTGCTCCACCAACGCACCCTGCAGTCCGACGTTCGACCACAAGAAGGTTGAGTTCAGCTTCCACACCGGGGCAGCCGGGACGTACACGTGGCAATGCTTCGTGCCCTGCGGCGTCGGCTATCTCGCCGGCTTCGGAGGACCGATGTCCACCGTCGGATACATGAACGGCATCTTGAAGGTGACCGCCTGATGTCCGAGACCCCTTCCGAATCAGTGCCTGAGGCGCAACGGGCGAATCCCGACCGGCTCCATCTGACCCGATTCGTGACTATCTGGGTGATTTTGTCGCTGATTTTCGCGCCAATTGTCTATTTTGTGTGGGGACCGCATATGCCTCCGGGCACCATGTCGGACACCGCGCGGTCCCAGCAGTTCGACAACCGGGTTCTCGGCACCGTCGCCACTCCGGTGGTGCTTTTCATCTGGACCTATCTGGCCTATGCGCTCGTCTGCTTTCGCAGCCGAGGAAGCCGGGACGACGGGCCTCCGCTCAAGGGCCACCGCGGGTTTCAAGCGGGCTGGCTGGTCACGACCGCGCTCATCCCGATCTCGATGTTCGTCTTCGGCACCTATCAGCTCATCACGCCACATGGCGCAGGGACGGGCTCGGGTGCCAATCCGATCTGGGTCCCCGCCGGTTACTCGGCGGTGGCCAAGCACAACAAGATCCTGCAGGTGCAAGTCATCGGCCAGCAGTGGCGCTGGACGTATCGCTATCCGGGCTACCAAGGCGTGGAAACCACTCAGCTCGAGATCCCGGTGGGCGTCGAGGTCCAGTTCAACGTCACCTCGCTTGATGTCATCCACGAGTTCTGGGCACAGCAGCTCGCGGTGAAGGCCGATGCGAACCCGGGTGTCAACAACATCGCGTTCGCCCGTGCCGACCGGACCGGCAACGTCGACGTGAAGTGCGCGGAGCTTTGCGGAACCCTGCACGGCGCGATGGTCTCCGAGGGTGCGGTGGTGAGTCAGGCGGACTTCAGCAGCTGGATCGCCGGCCAGGTACAGCTACACGCGGCGGACATCCCCCTGCTGCCGCCGTACGCAGTGACCTATCTGCCGCTCCCGGACGGGGGCTACTACGACCCGGGCCAGGACCCGGTTCCTACGGCGCCACCGAGCGCAGCGCCTTCCGGCGGTGTCAAGACTCCGGACACCACCCCGCCGGCCTCAGACACTCCCTCACCATCCCCGTCGAGTTGAGGACGTCCCCATGAGTATCGAGACTGTCGACGAGGCACCGCCGCTGGACGGCGGTCAACCGGGGGAGCCGACGCCGGCGACCAGACGGTCCTACTGGCGCAGGCCGAACGTCGTCACCGGACTGCTCGGCGCCGCCATCGGTTACGGGTTCGGTCACTGGCTCGGAAACGCCATTGCGGCCAGCTATCAGCAGGTCGTCGGCAACGGCGAGAACAACCACGCACTGACGCTTGGCTACGTGTTCGGGACGATCGGGTGGCTCGCCGGGCTGGGCGTCTTCTCCTACCCGATCCAGAAGCTGCTCGGCCACCAACCTGAAACGGTCGAGGAGAACGAACAGGGTCTCAGCCGCTACTTCCGCTACAACCTGGACCACAAGGTCGTCGGCGTTCAGTACCTCGTGGCGATGCTCTTCTACTTCCTCGTCGCAGGCCTGTTCGCCCTGGTGATTCGCAGCGAACTGCTCTCACCCACCCGCCACGTGCTGGCACCCGACACCTACCTCGAGATCGTCGGCGAGCACGGCACGATGATGATGATGATGATGACGTCGGCCATCCTCGGGCCGTTCGGCAACTACCTCATCCCGCAGATGATCGGCTCCCGGCGCATGGCCTTCCCTCGGCTGGAAGCGCTGTCGTTCTGGCTGACTCCTGCCGCCTTCACGATCCTGCTCTCGTCCCTGATCGTCGGAGGATTCCCGACCGGGTGGACCGGCTACGCGCCGCTTTCGGTTCAGGCCCGAGAGGGCATGATCTCCTACCTGGTCGCGTTCGGCCTGATGGCGATGTCGATGATCCTGGCCGGGATGAACATCGTCGTCACGGTCGTGAACCACCGGGCACCGGGAATGACGTGGACCCGGCTGCCGCTTTTCGTCTGGTCGATTCTCGTGACGGCGCTGCTGATGGTGCTCGCCGCACCGATTCTCGTCGCCGCCACGTACATGGCATTGATGGATCGCACCGTCCAGACGGCGCTGTTCGACGTCAATCATGGTGGCAGTTCCTACCTTTGGCAGAACCTCTTCTGGTTCTTCGGCCATCCCGAGGTCTACATCCTGGCGCTGCCCGGGTTCGGGATCACGCTCGAACTCCTGCCGGTCTTCGCTCGAAAACCGGCGTTCGCCTACCGGACTGTGGTGGCCGGCTTCGTCGGCGTCGGCACCTTGAGCTTCTTCGTCTGGCAGCACCACCTGTTCGACAGCGGCATCAACCCCGACATGCGACCGGTCGTGATGTTCACCACCGAGATGATCTCGATACCGACCGGGCTCATCTACCTCTGCACTGTCGGCACGCTGTGGCGCGGCAAGATCAGGGTCACCGTGCCGATGCTGTTCTGCCTGGGGATGCTGTTCAACTTCCTCATCGGCGGGATCTCCGGGGTATTCCTGTCAGACGTCCCATCCGACGGCATCGCCCATGGCTCGTTCTTCGTCATGGCGCACTTCCACTACACGATCATGGGCGGCTACATGTTCGCCTTCTTCGCCGGCCTCTATTACTGGCTGCCGAAGATGACCGGTAGACGCTTGAACGACCGCCTGGGCAAGGTGCACTTCTGGACGATGTTCATCGCGTTCAACTCGACCTTCCTGCCGTTGTTCGCGATCGGCGAGCTCGGCATGCCCCGCCGGGTATTCGAATACGCCCAACGGCTGCAGACCCTCAACGACTGGGTCTCGATCTCTGCCTTCGTCATCGGCCTGTCGCTGCTCGTCTTCGTCTACAACTTCGTCAAGTCCTCGATCATCGACGATCGCGTGCCACTCGAGCTGAACCCCTGGGAATCGCGCGGACTCGAGTGGACCGTTCCCTACCCCGCACCCGTCGACAACTTCGCCGTGACACCGATCGTGGTTTCCGGGCCGTACGAATACGGAAGCAATGCCGGTCCGATGGCGATCCTCAACCCGAGTGGAACGCCTGAGGCCACGACCGAGAAGGATCCGGTGGTCCTATGAGCGAGAGCATCAGTGCGGCTGACGTCGTCCCTTCCCAGGCCGGAAGTCCGCACAAGGAGCAGCTCGGCCCCCTCGATTTCGCTCCCGTCGATGAAGCTGCTCACCTCAGCAAAGCGATCCGCGGATCCCAGTACACCGGCGCCCGGCTCTTTGTCGCGCTCTCCGCCATGGGCTTCGGCGCCGGCGTGTTCGCCTACTTCTTTCTCCGCTCGCTCAACGGCAATGGGCTGTGGCGGCCGCCGGGACAGAAGATCTCCCCGTTCATCTCCGTCTCGGTGCTGGTGCTGACCCTGGTGGCTTGCGCGCTCTACATCTGGAGTTCCAGACGGGTGGGACGCGCGCAGAGTGCGGCAACAGACTGGCGGGTCGCTACTGCGGTCACCATCGTGCTGCTGGTGCTCGCGGCGGGAATCCAGTTCTGGGGCCTGTCGCGGCTGCCGTTCTTTCCAGGGTCTTCGGGCTTCGCCTCGGTGTACGTAGCGATAGAGCCGCTCTTCGCGCTGTGGCTCCTGATCGCAGCGGTCTGGGCGGAGATGCTGCTGGCCCGCTCTCTACGCGTGCGGTGGATCGTCGCGCCGGTGGGTGAAAACGCGACCTCCTCCAGCGCCGCGCTGTTTGCCGGATCGCTGGCCGGCCTTCGCGCCTTCATGGGCTTTTTGGGCTTGCTCGTGATCGTGCTTTACATCCTGTTCGCTGTCCTGCACTAGCCCGCGACCACCAGGAGACTTCTCATGCTCGTGCTCGCCGAGGCGAACCCCAGCGGCAGCGTGATGACGTTCGTGTTCCCCGTCATTTTGTTTGCAGGCATCGTGCTCTGGGCGTTCTTCCAATACTCGCGACGATGACCTCAGCCGACGAGAACTCCGGGCTGGACCTCATCCAAGCCCAACGGTTCACTGACGGCACCCACGGCCTTCGCGGCACGGTCGAAGATCGCCTGAGCGGCGGCTGTGCGCTGCTGCATGTCGCCGAGAAGCGCCCGCACGTGCCGCAACGTCGCCGGATCCCCCGGCGAACCGAGCAGGGCGTTCAGCTCGTGCATGGCGTCGACGGCATCGGAGGACGCCCACCCGTACAGCTGATTGGTGCCGATCTCGAGCGTGAACCGGGCCAGCGAGCGCGGCGGCTGCAACGCTGCGAGGTCGAGAATCATCGCATTGCCCGAGGGCGTGCAATCCAGCGCCGCGTTGTTCATGATTCCCTTCGCGAGCGTGACCTTTGTCGACGCCCCCGCCCGGATCTGGTTGTACGCGCTGAGCGAGTCCTCGACCTCCGTGCCACACGAAAGGACGTCGGCCCGCACCTGGCCGACGTAACTCTCGAAATCGGACCGCAACTGACCATGCGTCGCGCGATGCGGCCAGTCCGCGATCGCGACAAGCCCAAGGACCAACGCCACCACCAATGCTGCGCTCACCCGCCGATGCGACCGCATCCATCGGGACGCCGTGGTGAGGTAACCGGTGCCGCGCTTGCCGGGTCGGCCGGGCTCGCCGGGCTGGCCCTGTTCACCTGCAGAACCGGTGTCCACCGCATCCATCGTGCTCACGTGAGTGACCTTTTCCCTCGATGTCCATGACGGCCGCGACCAAGACTCGAACCCACGCAAGAGCTGACGGCAGGCCGTCAGCGTCGGCCGTGCCGAACGGTACGCCGCCGCGGGGCAGTTCGGCCGACTGTTGCGAGATCTCGTGACCGCCGCATTCCAGCACTGGGCGGCGAACCCGCTCGATCTCATCGTCGCCGGGGTCGTGGTGATCCATGTCCGTGGATTGCGGGCCAGGATTCGGGCTATCCGGCGAGCGGGGCGGCCGACGCTGCCCTGGCTGCAGCAGGCCGTCTTGTTCTACGCCGGGCTGGTCGTGCTTGTCATCGCCGTCGACTCGCCGGTCGACTACTGGTCCGACCGGTACCTGACAGCACACATCGTCCAGCACATCCTGCTGGCGTTCTTTGCGCCGCCGCTGATCGTTCTCGGCGCGCCGTGGTTACCACTGATGCGCGGCCTTCCGCGGCCGGCCCGCTGCGCCCTGGGCAGGTTGATGCAACTCACCCGGTCGACAAACCCGTCGACGAAAGGCATCGCCCGGCTGCTGACGCGGGCCCGGTACCTGCTTTCCCGGCCGCTCACGTCCGTCGTTCTGTTCAACGTCTCGATGGTCTTCTGGCACCTGCCGGGACCGTTCGGGCTCGGCCTGTCGAACGAGTCGGTGCACATCTGGTTGGAGCACTCGTCGTTCTTCGGCTTCGGGCTCGCGCTGTGGCTGCAGGTGCTGGGTTCGTACCCGCTGCGGCCGATGCTCGACGGTCCGCGGCGGGTCGCCGTGCTCATCTCGACCAATGCCGTCATGGTGCTGACCGCCATGACCCTGGTGATGTTCACCAAGGCCGTCTACTCGGGCTACGCTCCCTTCCACTCCCTTAGCCAACGGATCGCAGACCAGCAGATCGGTGGTGCCATCTTGTGGGTCTGCGGCGAGCTCAGCTTCCTGCCGGCCATCCTCTTCCTGGTCATGCAATGGCTGGACAGAGGCCAGACCGACCCCAGGCCGGCGGTCGTCCGTTCGCCGGTCGAAAAGCGTCCAGCGATGGCGCCATGACCCGTCCACTCGAGGCGCCGGCCGCCGTCGACGCCGCCAACCCGCGCAGGAGCCGTTCCCGGCGGCGCAGGGCAATCATGTTCAACTGCGCGTTCGGGGTCGGCCTTCTGGTGCTTGCCGGGATCGGCGCCGCATTCTGGCTCAGCTCCGGTTCCTCTCCCCGAGCCACGACATCCCCGGCCTCGAACGCGTTGCCGATCAACCTCCCCGCTCCAGATTTCCACTTGACCGGGCAGTTCGGGGAGCCGGTCTCGCTCAGCGCCTATCGCGGCAAGACGGTCGTCATCTCTTTCGTCGACTCGGAGTGCACGACCATCTGTCCGTTGACGACATCGACGATGACCGCCGCGGTCGCCTCGCTCGGGCCCCATTCCTCGCGAGTGCAGCTGCTCGGTATCAACGCCAATCCGCTGGCCCTCAGCGTCGCCAATGTGCGTGCCTACTCCGAGGCACACGACCTGCTGTACCGGTGGAACTTTCTCACCGGCAGCAAGGCGCAGCTATCCGCGGTCTGGCACAACTACCACGTCTACGACGCGGCGATCGGGAACAACATCGATCACGATCCCCTGGTCATCGTCATCGATCCCACCGGCCGGGAACGCGCGATCTTCCACACCGAGATGTCCTACTCCAGCGTTACGGTGCAGGCCGACCAGCTTGCCCAAGCAATGAGGGCAACCCTCGGCCTACCCGGCACCGGCTCCGCCACGCCCGCGCCGACCTCGGTGCTTCTGCCTGCTACGCAGGCGAACCTGCCGGTCGTCGCCGGAACACCGGGCGGCACCGTGACGATCGGCCCCGGCCACCCGCATCTGATCGTCTTTCTCGCCAGCTGGCTGCGGGAGACGTCGGACCTCAAGTCGGGCATCGCTGCCCTGAACGAATACCAGGCCACGGCCTTGCGGAAAGGCTGGCCGAGTGTGGTGGCCATCGACCTCACGACGACGGAGCCGCAGCGCGCCTCCTTGACCGCCGCGCTGAAGGCCGCCGACGCGCACCCGAGCTTCCCCATCGTGCTGGACGACACGGGCGCCATCGCCGATGGCTACGGCGCGCAGGATGCCCCGTGGTATTCGCTCACCGGCCGAGCCGGTGCGCCGGTGTGGCAGCACGACGGGTGGCTGACGCCGACCGCACTGGCGTCAGCAGTCGCCAAGGCGGCTCATTCCTGAGCCGTCCTTACACAGTGCCGCCGGTGTGGTCCCGACCGAATCCCCACGCTGGGCGGGCACTGCTCAGGCGGTGTCGGCGTGGTAGTCCTGGGCTGCGACAGCCTGCTCATGCTCGAACGCCGGCCGCATCAGGTGCAGTTCCTTCTCGGTCAGGCCGTTGCGGGCTGCGATGCGTTGCCACTGCGCGACGGCAGTGATGACCTCGCCGAGCACCCCCGCGGCGGCCACGGCGGGAAGCCGGAAGTACGGCGCGGCCGTCAGGAGCTCGGTGATGTTCGCACGTGTGTCGGCGGGATCGGCGATCGCGGTGGCGAGGTACTTCGGGCCGGGATCCGGGTTCGGGTTCAGGTCGAACGCCGGGGATAGCGCCCACGCTTGGCCGCCGGCGTGCAGGAAACCGTGGTTGCGCAGGTGGTCGTCGGTGTTGGAGATGAGGATGCCGAACGCAACGCGGCGCCACAGCTGCCGCAGGTCGGCGGCGGCCGCCGGGGACACCTCCTCGATGACCGCACCGATGTCGAGGTAGCTGGCGGTGTCACCGTCGCGGGCTTCGAGCATCGTCAGGGCGCTGACGTAGCCCACGCGGGCCTCTTTGCTCCCTGTCCGGTCGAAGCGGTCGACGACGAGCACCTGGCGGCCGGCGACGGTGAGCAGGATGCTGCCCGGCACGGTGATCCCGGCCAGGCGGGCGAGGTCGAGCGCGGTCTTCTCCCACGCCATGACGTTCCAGGTGTCGGCGTTTGCGCTGGGGAACTTTGCGATGGCGACGTTGCCATTGGGGGCGAGCACGTGCGCTTTCGGCCGGGCTCCACCGAGACTGCTACCGACCCGCAGCATCATTTGCAGCTCGTCCCAGTGTGCCTCGTCCCGCTCGACCCGGCCGGCCAGTGCCAGCAGCAGTGGCAGGTCGGTCACCGCCGGCACGCCGGTGACGTCGTCGGCCAGGTACGCGCCGGTGGCTGGATCACGGAAGCGGACGGCGCCCTGGCGCAGGTCGTCGCGGACGCCGAGAAGGAACGCCGCCTCGCTCAGCCGCCGGGCCGGCGAGCCGGCCGGCTCTGCGCGTAGCCGCTCGGCGCGTTCAACCATGCGCCGCCCCCACCGGTCCGGTGCGGAGTCGGCGAACGCGCGGAACATGGCCTGCCCGGGGACGGTGTGCTGCGGCCCGCTGACCAGCGGCAGCGCCGGTTCCAGGGCATACGCGCGGCGGTCGGCGAGCCAGCTCTCGTCGTAGGTGAACGTCGCGGACTCCATCCCCCGCGCCATGTGCGAGTACAACCGGCCGGCGAGTAGGTCAACGCCGTCGACGCGGGCGACGATGTCGACGGTGCTCGGCGGATCCCCGGCGAACGGGTCCGGCGCGCCCGACGCCGGGCGTCGGGCGCGGCTAGCCATCGCCGACATCCGGCGCGTTCGCCGTAGGGGTGGTCGGAGTTCGGCGGCGCGGGGAAGAGCGGACGCGGCGCGGCAGCTCCTCCTCGGCACGGGCGCGGCCGAGGTCGGTCTCGTAGGGGTCCGCGGCCTTCGCGAGCAGGTCCAGCACACCCAGGGCACGCGCCACCCGCAGCACGTTCTCGAGGCTGGCCCCGCGGCCGGTTTCCAGCGCCACCACGGTGCCCCGGGACACGCCGGCGCGGTCGGCGACCTGCTCGGCGGTCAGCCCCCGCAGACGCCGCCAGGTGGCGAGCTGCGCGCCGATAGTGCCCAGCGCGCGGCGCACCGGCAGCGGAGTCGGCGTTCGCATATGGTCACCTCCTAACGTCGGCAATACTAGACACTAAACGGCTTAGTGTACAAGTTACTGGACATTAAGCCGGTGAGGTGGCAACGACGTAGCAGGAACTTAGGCCGCGGTCGCGCCGTGAGAGCGACGGCAGCAAGCGAACCCACCGTTTCATCGTGCGGGGCCCGACCCCCACCGCATCCCCTCGTGATCACGCAGGCGGAAACAGTCGGCTGAATACCTAAGGTGCTGACCTGCACGAACGCGGCCATCAAGCAGCTCTGGTTACAGGCTGGCGCGGCCGCTGTTACAGCTCGTGGGGAGACCGGTTCGCGGCCGCTTGGCTGCGCGCTGGACATGCCGAACAGCGGCCCGAAGGCGGATTGGATTTGCTCCGGGTCCGGCCCAGCGAGCGCGGCCGCATCGGGTCCGCCGGGCATGAAGTCCGTCCAGTTCTGTGCAAGCCATTTCGGGGTCAGTTGCCGCCGGGGCGAGCAGCCGTGAGGCGTTGGAGGTGTTCGGCCAGGGTATCGGCGAAGTCCTGCGCGGCCGTTAGCTCCTTGCGGAGCGCGACGACGCGTTCCTTCGCGGCATCGCGGAACATCCCGAGCCGCGCCATCAGGTCCTCATGCTGCGCATCAGCGGCCTCCGCGGCGTCGAGAGCGTCGAGGGCATCGAGCAGCTCGCGCATCTCCTCGAGGCTGAACCCGAGGGGCTTCATCCGCATGATGAGTTCGAGCCGGGCGACGTCGGGTTCGGTGTAGAGACGGAACCCGCCCGCAGAGCGAGCGCTCGGCGGGACCAGACCGACCTCGTCGTAGTGCCGGATGGTCCGCAAGCTGAGCCCGAGCCGGTCGGCGACTTCGCCGATCTGCATGAGCTTGGCCGGGGTGCTGCTCACGCGTGGCTGCTGAGCTGACCGGACAGGCGGCCGTGCATCGCATCGCTGGCGTTGTTCAGGCCGGTGATGCGGACCGTCTTGCCGTACCGGGAGTATTTGTGGGTGACCGCGTCGAGGGCGGCGACCGAGGACGCGTCCCAGATGTGGCTGTTGGCCATGTCGATGACGACGTCGTGCGGGTCGTGGACGTAGTCGAACTGGGTGATGAAGTCGCTGCTGGAGGCGAAGAACAGCTCGCCGTGCACGCTGTAGATGACCTGCCTGCCGTCCGGGTCGGTAACTGACGTGACTTCGATGAGGTGCGCGACCCGGCGGGCGAACAACACCATCGCTGTCAGGGTGCCGGCGACGACCCCGATGGCCAGGTTGCTGGTGGCAACCACGACCGCGACGGTCACGACCATCACGCAGGTCTCGCTCTTGGGCATCCGGCGCAGGGTGGCCGGGGCAACGCTGTGCCAGTCGAAGGTGAGCCCGGCGACGACGATCATCACCGCGACGAGCGCGGCCATCGGGATGACGCCGACGAGCGGGCCGAGGGCAACGACGAGGATGAGCAGGAAGACCCCGGCCAGGAACGTCGACAGTCGGGTGCGGGCGCCGGAGGTCTTCACGTTGATCATGGTCTGGCCGATCATGGCGCAGCCGCCCATTCCGCCGAAGAATCCGGTGACGACGTTCGCGACCCCCTGGCCCCAGGACTCGCGGGTCTTGTTCGAGTGCGTGTCGGTGATGTCGTCGACCAGGCGGGCGGTCATCAGCGACTCCATCAACCCGACCAGGGCCAGCGCCAGGGCGTACGGCGCGATGACCTTCAACGTCGCGAACGTGTACGGGATGTGGGGCAGGGCCAACGTCGGCAGGGAGTCGGGGAGTTTGCCCTGGTCGCCGACGGTCGGCACCGAGATCGACGCCGCAGTCGTCAGGACGGTCAGCACCGCGATCGCGATGAGGGGCGCGGGGACCGCCTTGGTCAACCTCGGCAGCAGCACGATGAGGGCGAGCGCGAGCGCGACCAGCGGGTAGACGGCGACCGGGACGTTCTTGAGCTGCGGAAGCTGGGCCAGGAAGATCAAGATCGCGAGCGCGTTCACGAAACCGACCATGACGCTGCGTGGGATGAACCGCATCAGGTTCGCGACCCCGAGCAGCCCCAGCACGACCTGGAACAGACCGCCCAGGATGACGGCGGCGACGAGGTAGCCCAGACCGTGGCTCTTCGCCAGGGGTGCGACAACGAGTGCGACTGCGCCGGTGGCGGCCGAGATCATCGCGGGCCGCCCCCCGGTGAACGCGATGGTGACGGCCATCGTGAAGGACGCGAACAGCCCGACCCTCGGGTCGACTCCGGCCAGGATGGAGAAGGAGATGGCCTCCGGGATGAGGGCCAGGGCGACGACGAGGCCGGCGAGGACCTCGACCCGGGCGACTCGCGGTGAGAGCCACGCAGGCCGCGACCAGCGCAAACGCGGCGGCCGGCCGGGAGGGAGACCGGCGCGGGCCTCGCTGGGGGAACTGGACGAAACGTAGGTCATGAGGTCCTTCGGCAGGGCGAGGGCCAACCACGACACGGCAGAGCTTTCGACGGCGGTGTGGTGTGACGACTCGCGAGAACGAAACGTGCAGCAACGTGCGCTGGCGGGACGTCGGCGCAGTGCCCTGCGCAGCAACATCCCTGCTCGCGATCGACTCTACCTTCACGTGAGAAGAGAGTCTGGGACTGCCCCATCCTGTGACGTCGGCCACCGCAGTAACACCCGTCGGACGCCCTCGCCGTTGCTCAGTGCCCCCGGTGGGGGTCGAACCCACAGCGCCCATGGTGCGGGTCCCGACCCCCACCGAGCACCCCTCGCCGTTGCTCAGTGCCCCCGGTGGGGGTCGAACCCACACTGCAGCGGGTTTAAGCCGCTTCCCTCTGCCGATTGGGGTACGGGGGCCCGCACTGATAGTGACAGCGCTTCAGCATCACAGATAACGCTTGCGAGGGTGCACCGCCTGGGCGCCGGCTACGCGGTCGAGAAACAGCAGCCCGTCCAAGTGGTCGAGCTCGTGACCGAACGCCCGCGCCTCGAACGCGTCGGCTTCGATGACCCTTTCGCGCGGGACGGGGCCGGGGACCATCCCGCGCACCACGATGGTGGACGGGCGGCCGACGTCGCCGGTGAAGTCCGGCACCGACAGGCAGCCCTCCCGTCCCTTACGCAGCTCCCCCGCCGCGACGACGACGGGATTGGCGAGCACGACGAGCCCCGCGCAGCTGCGCGCCTTGGGGTGGTCGGTCACGTCGAGCACGAACAGCCGCACCGGCTCCCCGAGCTGCGGTGCCGCGAGGCCTACGCACCCGGGGGAAGCGCGCATCGTCTCCACCAGGTCGATCGCGACGGCCATGACCTCCGGATCGTCCGGATCCACCAGAGCGGTCGGGCGCGAGAGCGCCGGATCCGGGGCGCGCAGGACGGGCCGGAGCATGGGTCAGCAGGCTCAGAGCAGGTCGGAGTCGGCGGGGCGAAGGTGGGCGTCGACCCCGAGCTCGTCACCGATCTCCGCGAGCGAGCGGGTGAGAGCATCCGGGTCGGCAGCCAGATCGATTTCCGCCACGAGCACGTACAGCTCGCCCGCCAGCCGGGTCGACAGGTCGGTGATGTTGCCGCCGGCCTCGGCAATCGCCTCGGCGACCCGGTGGACGATGCCGGGACGGTCGGCGCCGTGGACGCTGACGACGTAGGACTGGGCGGCCGGCTGCTGCTCCTGCGCGCTCACCTCGCGTACCGAGATCAGCAGCTCGTGGTCACGGCCGACGGGTTGCAGCTCGGCGCGTACGGCATCGGCACTGGCCGGGACGTCGACCACGAGGGTCATCGCGAACTGGCCGCTGAGCTGGTGCATCGAGGCGTCTTCGAGGTTGCCCGAGCGGGCCAGCAGCACCCGGGTCAGGGCGGCGACAACGCCGGGACGATCAGGGCCGAGGGCAGCCACCGCGAGCAGGGGCACCGTCAGCCGGCCTGATCCATGGGGGCGGCGGCGGCGCGGAAATCGGCCTGCGGATCCTGGAAGGCACCGAGCGAGACGATCTCGCGGCGGAAGAAGAGCGCGATGGTCCAGTCGGTGAGCACCCGGACCTTGCGGTTCAGGGTCGGCACCCGGGCGACGTGATACGTGCGGTGCGCGAACCAGGCCGGGAAGCCGCGCAGCTTGATGCCGTAGATCTCGGCGACACCCTTGTAGAGCCCGAGCGAGGCGACCGACCCGGCATAGGCATGCTCGTACGCGACCAGCGGCTGACCACGCATCTCGGCGAGGATGTTCTGGGCCAGCCGCTTCGCCTGCCGGACAGCATGCTGCGCCGAGGGGCCGGTCGTCGCGTCGCCGCCCACGGTCAGGTCGGGCACCGCGGCACTGTCACCCGAGGCCCAGGCCCCCGGCGTCCCCTTGACCTGCAGGAAGGGTGTGCAGACGACGCGCTTGCGGTCATCGAGCGGCAGGTCGGTGGATTCGAGCATCGGATTGGCCCGCACCCCGGCGGTCCACACGAGCGTCTCGGCGTCGAACTCCTCGCCGTCGTCGAGCACGATGTGACCACCGACGGCGGACGTCAGCCGGGTGTTGCGGCGGACCTCGATCCCCCGCTGGGTCAGCTGCATCGCCGTGTACTCACCCATCGCGGGTGACACCTCCGGCAGGATGCGTCCGCTCGCTTCCACCAGCACCCAGCGCATCTCGTCGTGGCCGAGGTCGGGGTAGTACTTGCACGCATCACGGGCCATGTCCTCGAGCTCGGCCAAGGCCTCGATGCCGGCGTAGCCGCCGCCGACGAAGACGAAGGTCAGCGCCCGCCGCCGCAGCGCGGCGTCGGTACTGGACGACGCCGCGTCCATCCGCTCGAGCACGTGGTTACGCAAGTAGATGGCCTCGGCGACCGACTTGAAGCCGATGCCCTGCTCGTGCAGGCCGGGGATGGGCAAGGTACGCGCGATGGACCCGGGGCAGACCACGATCGTGTCGTACGCGAGCTCCCGGGTGGGTCCCTCCAGCGGGTCCAGCACCGCGATGCGCGACGCGTGGTCGATCTTGACGATGCGCCCGTTGATGATCTCGCACTTGTTCAGCACCCGGCGAAGCGGCGCGATCACGTGACGCGGCTCCAGGTTTCCCGAGCCGGCCTCGGGAAGGAACGGCTGGTAGGTCATGTACGACTTGGGATCGACGACGGTGACCTTCGCCTCGCCCGGCTTCAACCGCTTCTGCAGATGCATGGCCACGTAAAGACCGACGTAACCCCCGCCGACCACGAGGATGCGGGGGGCCAAGGCGCTCACAGCCGGCCCGGTACGAGACTTGCCGCGCGTCCGACCACGTCATCGATCATCGCAGTGGTGAGCTTGCCCGTGAAGGTGTTTTGCTGGCTCGGGTGGTAGCACCCGAGCACGGTCAGGCCACCGACGTCGAGCTGCGCCCCGTGACCGAAGGCGGGTCGGGGACGCGGCACGACGTAACCGCACGCCGCCAGTGCCGGCCAGAGCGCGTTCCAGGCGAAGGCGCCGAGGACGAGCACGCCCCGAAGGGTCGGCGCGAGCAGCTCGAGATCGCGCACCAGCCAGGGGCGGCAGGCATCACGCTCGGCGGGGGTGGGCTTGTTGTCCGGCGGCGCGCAGTGGACCGCGGCGAGGATGCGCGTCCCGTGCAGCGCCTGGTCGTCATCGGCCGACACCGAGGTGGGAATCGCGGCCAGCCCCGCCCGGTACAGCGCACCGAAAAGCCAGTCCCCGCTGCGATCTCCGGTGAAGATGCGGCCGGTACGGTTGCCGCCGTGAGCCGCCGGCGCGAGGCCGAGGATGGCCAGCGCCGCGTCGGCCGGACCCCAGGAGGGCACCGGACGTCCCCAGTAGAGCTGATCGGCGAACGCCGCCCGCCTGGTCGCGGCGACCTGCTCGCGCCACGCGACGAGCCGCGGGCACGCCCGGCAGCCGGCCACCGCCGTATCCAGTTCACCGGTGCTGCGGCAGCGGGCGGCGGCGGCGGCGACACCGGCGGCGTCAGGAAGGGCGGATCCGGCGCTCACCGCTGGCCGAGGGAAAGCGTGATCCCGTCGAGGATGTCGTGCTCGCCGGCGATCATCCCGCCCGTTCCCGCCGCCCGCACGACCTCGCGCAGGATGAGCGCTCCCCCGACGATCACATCGACCCGGCCGGGATGCATCGGGCCGAGTGCCCCGCGCTGACCGGCGTCCAGGTCCGCCAGCTCGGCGTAGATCCGCTCGACGTCGGCCAGGCTGACCGCTGACAGGTGGATGCGGTCGGGGTCGTACGCGGGCAGGCCGAGCGCGAGCGCGGTCACGGTGGTCGCGGTGCCGGCAACAGCAACGAGGGTTCGGGTAGCGGCCAGGTCGACGGTGCGGCGGACCTCGGCGATCGCCGCGGCGATGTCGGCCTGCGCGGCCTGCAATTCGGACGGCGCCGGCGGATCGCTGCGGATGTGCCGCTCGGTCATCCGGACGCATCCGATGTCGACCGAGCAGCTCGCCGCCGGTCCCTGCGGCCCGCCCAGGATGAACTCGGTCGAACCGCCTCCGATGTCGACGACGAGGTAGGGATCCGCCAGGTCAGGGCGGCTGCGCAGGTCACCGGTCGCACCCACGAAGCTCAGCGCGGCCTCCTGCGCGCCGGTGACCACCTCGGGATCGACACCGAGAATGTCGCGCACACCGCTGGTGAACTCGTCCGTATTGCGGGCGTCGCGGGTCGCGCTGGTGGCGACCATGCGCACCCGCTCCGCTCCGAGCTCGCGGCACCGGCCGGCGTACTCGCGGAGGGTGTCGAAGGTGCGCCGCAGCGCTGCCGGGGAGAGCTCGCCGGTGCGATCGACTCCCTCGCCGAGCCGTACCACCTGCATGTCGCGGAACACGTCGCGCAGCGTCCCGTCCGGCTGCAGGTCGGCGACCAGCAGGCGCAGCGAGTTCGTCCCGCAGTCCAGGCCGGCTACCCGGGCCAGGGGGCTGCTCATCCGTCCACGCAGGGACCGCCGCGTCCCCAGTCCGGCATCAGCGCGAGCGCCTCGTCACCGAACGGGTTGACGCCCGGGCCGACGGCCAGGCTGTGAGCGACCAGCACGTGCAGGCATTTCACGCGCCCCGGCATGCCTCCGGCGGTCGGCGCTCCCGGCAGGACACCCAGCGCGTCACGGCGGCGCAAGTAGTCCTCCGTGGCCGCCTGGTACTTCGCCGCGAGGTCCGGGTCGGTACGCAGCCGCTCGGTCATCTCGCGCATCAGGCCCGAGGCTTCCAACCGGCCGATCTCCTTCGACGCCCGCGGGCAGGTCAGGTAGTAGAGCGTCGGGAACGGGGTGCCGTCGGGCAGCCGCGGCGAGGTCTCGATGACATCCACCAGCCCGCAGGTGCACGTGTGGGCCACTTGCCGGATCGCCCGCGGCGGGCGTCCGAGCTGCGCCTCGACGACGGCCCTGACGCGGGGGTCGAGCGGCGGCGCAGGCTGCTGGGCCGGCCCGCTCACTTCCCGGACTCGACCGTGCTGCGGTACAGCTGGGAGTACCAGGGCTGGGTGGCGCGGCCGGGCAGGACCGGGGTGCGGACGGCACCGGCCTGCTGCTTGGTGACCTTCACCGGCAACGGCGGCGGCAGCTGGAAGACCAGATCGCCAGGACGTTTCATGTGCAGGCGGATCCGGGCCTGCTGCTCGATGTAGGCCGGATCGGCGTCCTGGCGGCCGCTCTGGCGCATCGCCGCGACCGTCGCTTTGTCGCGGGAGACCTGAGCGGCGAGCTGATTGATCTGGCGATGCTCGGACAGGTACTCGCGCAGCGGATAGGCGAGGGTCAGGACGACGGCGCAGAGCGCGAGACCGAGCAGTGCTGCCCGGGTGGTGAGGGTGAGCCCGCCGCCGTGCGCGAGCGCATACCCGCGGACGCCGCGCGCGGGAGGAGCCGGCTGGCGACCTCCGCGCCCGCTCCGGCCGCCGGCCGCCGTGCTGCGAGCCGCCGACGTCGGCCGCGGGCGGCCACGCGTCGGGGCCGCCGCGGGCGAGGCGTAGCGGCGTTTGGCTTGCGCGTTCGAGCGCCGCGCCGGGGAGGGTGCCGTCACGCGACTCCCTGGCCGGATCGCGGAAAGGCGCCGTGGCCGGCGTAGCGGGCGGCATCGCCGAGCAATTCCTCGATGCGCATCAGCTGGTTGTACTTGGCGACGCGCTCGCTGCGGCTGGGAGCGCCGGTCTTGATCTGGCCGCAGTCCAGGGCCACCGCCAGGTCGGCGATCGTGGTGTCCTCGGTCTCCCCGGACCGATGGCTCACCATCGTGCGGAAGCTCGAGCGGTGGGCCAGCGCGACGGCATCCAGGGTTTCGGTCAGCGTGCCGATCTGGTTGACCTTGACCAGCAGCGCGTTTGCCGAACCCTCGCGCACGCCCCGGGCGATGCGCTCGGGGTTGGTGACGAACAGGTCATCGCCGACGATCTGCACCCGGCTGCCCAGCGCGCGGGTGAGCGCCTGCCAGCCCGACCAGTCGTCCTCGGCCAGCGGATCCTCAATGGACACAATCGGGTAATTATCGACGAGTTCGGTGTAATAGCCGAGCATCGACTCGCCCGTGCGGCTCTGGCCTTCGAACGAGTACGTGCCGCTGTCAGCAGCGAAGAACTCGGTGGCCGCGGCATCCACCGCGAGCCCGATGTCCTGTCCCGGCCGGAAGCCGGCGGCCTCGATGGCCACGATGATCAGATCGAGAGCTTCGCGGTTGTGGGGCAGGTCCGGTGCGAAGCCGCCCTCGTCACCGACAGAGGTCGCCAGGCCGCGTTCCTTCAGCACGGCCTTCAACGCGTGATAGACCTCGGCGCCCCAGCGCACGGCCTCGTGAAACGTCGGTGCCCCGACCGGCGCGATCATGAATTCCTGGATGTCGACGCTGGTGTCGGCGTGAGCGCCGCCGTTGAGGATGTTCATCATCGGCACCGGCAGGAGGTGGGCCGTCGAGCCGCCCACGTAACGAAACAGCGGCAGCCCGGCACTTTCCGCCGCGGCGCGAGCCACCGCGAGCGAGACCCCCAGGATCGCGTTAGCCCCGATGGAGGACTTGTCGGGAGTGCCGTCCAGCTCGATCAGCTTCTGGTCGAGCAGCCGCTGCTCGCTCGCCTCGAAACCGACGATCTCGTCGGCAATCCGGTCTTCGACCCCGGCGACCGCTTTCAGGACGCCCTTGCCGCCGTACCGGCTGTCACCGTCGCGTAGCTCGACGGCCTCGAACGCGCCGGTGCTCGCGCCGCTCGGCACGGCCGCCCGGCCGACGCTGCCGTCATCGAGGACGAGCTCGACCTCCACCGTCGGATTGCCTCGGGAATCGAGGATTTCGCGTGCGGTGACCAGTTCGATGAAGGGCACGGGGGGACTCCTAGCGTCGGTCGGAACTTGTGACGATGTGGGACCGACGGCGCGACTGTAACGCGGGTCGGTGGGCTGCCAGCGGCGCAGCGCCGGTATCGAGCGGGTGAGCCGGTGACACTTCCTAGGCCCCGGCTGAGCCGGCCAGCTCGTGGCGAAAGTGCAGTGCCCGCCGACGCAAAACGGCTTCCGGGTCGAGCCCGGCCGCTCGCGCCAGGGTGACGGTGGCCAGCAGCAGATCGGCGACGTTGTCCTCCGAGGCGTCGCCGGCGGCCGCGGCTGCGGCAGCGATGACCATCGCCGCGGGATCTGCGGGCGGGTTCACCTGCCGGCGCGGGTGCCGCGCGACTGGAGCTTGGCCAGCAACGCCAGCGCGGGCAGCGCCAGCGGCACCCCGTCAGCGACGCTGCGGCCCGGCTTCTCCGACTTCTTGATCTCGTCCCAGTTGGCCTCGACGTCAGCGCTCCCGCTCACCTCGGTGTCGGCGAAGACGTGCGGGTGGCGCCGGCACAGTCTTCGCGACGAGGCCGGACGCGACGTCGTCGATGTCCCACCCGTTGGGGTCCTCGGCCGCGACCCGGGCATGGAAGAGCACCTGCAGCAGCACGTCGCCGAGTTCGTCGCGCAGCGCGTCGGAGTCCTCGTCCTCCAGCGCCTGATACGCCTCGTAGGCCTCTTCCAGCAGATACGGGGCCAGGCTGCGATGAGTCTGCTCGGCGTCCCACGGGAATCCGCCCGGCGAGCGCAGCCGATCCATCACGGCGACGGCCTCGAGCAGCGCCGCCCCCGGCGCCCGCGACGCCGCCGGGGTTCGGTCCTTTCTTCGTGACCGTCGAGGAGATGTCGTTCGGGGCGCCGACGATGGTCAGGTTCTTGGCATCCCAGGCACCGAAGCGGGGGTTGACGCGCACCCGGATCTTCTGCGCCGCCGCGGTCAGCTTGTTCGCGAAGGTCGTGCTGTCACTGGACCCGAACTTTGTCTGCAGCTTGGTGATGAGCAGCTTCTCGCGCACCACGATGTCGAGGTCG
>CAVQCZ010000002.1:0-1156325 GCA_963711135.1 uncultured Actinomycetota bacterium | reverse complement strand
GTCAACTCGACTTGGCCCCAGGGTGACGGCTTGAAGTGGCCCCAGCTTGCTGTCGTTGGGTGCGGGCGTGGGCGAGTCGGTAGCTGCTGGTGCCGGTCTCGATGATGTTCCCGCCGAAGGTGAGTCGGTCGACGATGGCGGCGCAGAGCCGGGGTCGGAGAAGGTCTTGGTCCAGCCGCTGAAGCTGTCGTTGCTGGCGATCGCGACGGCGGTCTTCTCCTCGCGTTCGGTGAGGACCTGAAACAGCAGTTCAGCGCCGCGCTTGTCGAGTTCCATGTAGCCCAGCTCGTCAAGGCAAAGGAGCTCGACCCGGCCGTAGCGTGCGATGGTCCGGGACAGCTGGCGTTCGTCGGCAGCTTCGACGAGCTCGTTCACGAGCTTCGCGGCCAGGACGTAACGGACCTTGTGGCCGGCTTGCGCGGCGGCGGTCCCGAGGCCGATGAGCAGGTGACTCTTGCCGGTGCCGCTGTCACCGATCAAGCACAGCGACTGGCCTTTGCTGACCCACCCGCAGCCGGCAAGGGTGTTGATGGTTGCCGGGTTGATCGTGGTGTTGGCCGCGAAGTCGAAGTCCGCGAGGGTCTTGGGTCGGGGGAAGCCCGCTTCGGCGACTCGGCGGGCCGCGCGGCGTTCTTCGCGGTCGTCGCACTCGGCCAGCAGCAGCTCGGACAGGAACGCCCGGTAGGACAGCTGCTCGCGGCTTGCTGCGTCGGCGAACTCGCCGTAGCGGTCCCGCAACGTCGGGAGCCGCAGGAGTCGGGTGGCGGCGTCGATCGCCGCGTCGATGGCCTGCTCGCTGGGTTGTCTGCCGGTGCTCTTCGGACGTTCCATCGTCGCGCTGGTCGTGGTCGTCGTGGCGGTGGTGCCGGTCATGCGTTCCTCGTTCCGGTGAGCAGGCTGTCGTAGGCAGCGACCGACGGCGGCGGCCGACGGTCGGTCGGGAGTTGGTGGGTGAGTTCAGCGAGCCGACGTTCCGCCAGGCTCACCACGACGGGATCGTCGACCGCTGGCAGAGCCGGATTGGCCTGCTGCTGTTGGTGTTTGCGGGTCTCGAGGGCGACGACGTCGGGGCTGACCGCGCCGACCAGCAGCGCGGCGGTGATGCCGGCGACGACGTCGGCGTGGGCGTGGTGGCGGTGCAGCAGCAGCACCTCGACCAGGGCTCGGGTGCCACCGCCGTCGCCGTGGGCCTTGCGGGCCGCAGCCCAGAACGCCTCATGCGCGCTGGTGAAGGTGCCGGCGGCCCGAGCCTGGACCAGGGCGGTGGCGCCGCGCAGCGCGCCGGGCTTACGTCCCAGCACTTCCAGGTAGTGATCCAGCACCAACACCTCGCTGCCTCGCACGGTCGCCCGTTCATGGCGGGCGACCTCGGTGCGGCCGCTGAACAGCACCAGCTCGGAGGCATGCAGGACACCCCGGATCTGGTGGCCGATCAGTCGGGTCGGGACCGAGTAGAAGCATTGGCGCACCGTGACCCGGGAGTACCGGTCGACCCGGGGAGTCAGGGCCAGGCCGGTCTCGAACACCTCGGTCGGCAGCGGCCGCAGCAGGCTGGCCTCGAACGCGTAGTGCTGCCCGACACTCAAGGTGCGGTTGCCGATCCGACGGGCATCATCGGCGAGGTCATAGCCGATCAGCAGGGTGTTGAGCTCGACCATCGAGTCGACCTTCGGGACCGGGACCAGGTGGTTGCGGCGGAACCGGCCGCCCTCACCCTCCACGCCGCCCTTCTCATGCGCGCCCTCGACACCGGGGTGGCAGTAGAACGCCTCGAAACCATGGTGGGAACGGAACGCCACCCAGCGGGTCGACTCGGTGCGCGTGCGACCGAACAGCACCCGCGAGACCGCAGCCTTCAGGTTGTCGTAGCGGATGTGGAACATCGGCGTCCCCCCGAACACCTCGAAGGCCGCCTGGTGACCTTCCAGGAACGCCTCCTGGCCCTGAGTGGCGTAGGCGCGGTGGACAGCCTTGCCCGAGAACGACAGCCGCATGGTGAACAAGAAGACCTTCGTGCGCACCCCCGCCAGATCGATCCACAGATCCGCGAAGTCGACCTCGCCCTCCGCGCCGGGCTCATGGGTCTGCGGCACGAACGCGTCCTCCAGACCCTTGCCGGCCGCGGCCCAGATCTGCGGCCGGCGCTTCGCGACGTAGTCCCGCACCGCCGAGTAAGTCAGGTCGGTCAGCCCGTGCTCATCGACGAGCCGGGCCAAGATCCGCCGGGCGGTGTGACGCTGCTTGCGCGGCGCGGTCAAGTCCAACGTCAACATCGCGTCGATCAGGGCCTTCGCCGGGTCCAACTTCGGCGCCACCCGGACCGGGGTCTTCCGCTCCGGCGGGACCGCGTTCGCCAGCGCTTGGCGGACCGTCCTGCGATGCACCCCGTACTTGTCAGACAAGGCCCGGACCGACAACTGCTCCACCCGGTCATCGCGACGTATCGCCTCGAACAACTCCACCCTCGACCTCGCCACTTCTGCCCTTCCCGAACGCCGCCAGCAACACGGCAAGCCTTCGGGGTGGGGCCAAATCAGACCGTCATAACAGGCACCCGGCGTGTCGGAGGTGGAGCCAAATCAGGCCGTCACGGTGGGGCCAGATCAGACTGACAGGGCCAGCTACCAGCCGCCGCACGAACCGTTCAGCGAAGGGCCAGCGGTCGTCGTTCCCGGCATCCTGTACGCCCAGGAGGTCGCGAGGCACCTGCCTGATGGATGCGGTTGTAGCTCGTACCACTTCGAGTCCTCTCGGAGGGAGAGGCCGTCTCAGCGGAGAGGTCTATTGCGCGGTGTCGCCTTGGGCGCGATTCGTAAGCGCGTTCACCGCGCGCCTCCCGCCGATGCAGCCCCGGTGGTTTGGGACAGCGCCGACGGGCGCGCGGCTTGGACCGCGCGTCACCTGAGGTGACGCAGAGACGTATCGGGGATGCGGTGGAAAGGAAGCGCTGGCCCGGCCGGGGACAGCCCAAGGGGGAGGCCTCGACGGATCGTCACTACCCGACTCCACTGGCCGTTTCGTCAGAGCGGGCGAACGAGGGGCCAGCCCGGTGCGCCGACCGATTCCATGGAGGTTCCCGGCCCGAAGTGGATCGGGCAGACGGCAGCAAAATGCGACGAGCGATCGAAGTAGGGCCAGCCCGCGCGCGAAGCTCTCAGCCTGATATGCCAGATCTCCCGACTCGCAGGAAGTGCCCTCCTGGCAGCCGCAGCAGTTCCCACAGCCAGACTCGGGTTCGACCAGCAACGCCCCGGCCTGTCGAAGTTCGTGCTGCGCTAGAACCAGGGCCTGCGTGAAGCGACCAGCGGCTACGGCGTGGAGGACCGCTCCCCAGTCGAGGAACTCGTCCTCGACGAAGCGAACGACCGTACCAACGATGCGCTTGGGGAGCGCCGAATCAACGTGCCGTCTGGCAGCTCTCCCGCTCGGCAGACGTGAGACCAGTTTGCTCTCAGCTGTGCGCAGCGACATCTGGCGGTGCTCAACGTATCCGCGCATCGCTTGATGGAAGGCGTCTGCAGTGGCAGCGCCGGGCCAGCCGTCCCGCGGGCCGTAGCTTAGGCCGCTTGCGCGTTCGTTGCCCGGACTCACAGGCAAAGGCTAAGTCAGACGACTACTCAGCGTGACGGTCTGTGGCGGCGTGTCGCACAGCTTTTCCGCCATCCGCGGCTTGGAGGGGTACGGGTCGGGCCTTGGCGGATGAATCCGCCGGGTTGACCCCGGGGCCTCCGACGGTGCTCGTCACCACGGGAAGGTTGCCTCTTCCCGATCGCGCAATCGGTCCCCGAACGGCCGACAGCACCAGCGGGTTGAAGAGCTAGGTCCCGAGTCCACGAAGCGCGGCCCAGGAGCCTTTCGCATCGCGGATGTCACGTTGCGCGACAAGTAGGTAGTGCCACGAATCGCGAATGTGCCCAGAGTCGTTCACAGCGTTGACCCAACGCCTAGCAGATTGCCGCTTGGCGAGCACCTCGGCGCTCGTCATTTGGTTGTCGGCCTTGACCTCGACGACCCAGTGCTCCCGGCTCGTCTCGATGACGACGAAGTCGGCGTTGTACTGATGTTTCCCGTCCGCCCACAAGATCGGGAGTTCGCCGACCTGGAGCCGTAGCCAGGCCGATACGTCGCTGGCGTCATCAAGAAGGTTCGCCAGGTCGCGTTCAGGACCGCTGTGGAACCACTCCACTGGATAGATGCTGTGCTGCCAGCCCGAGTACGCGTGGCCCCTTTGGAACACGCCGTAGCGGTTCTCGGTGATGGGTCTCGGATTGTTCCGGACCTTGTCGATCCGGTGCACCTTCACCGTCTGGCGGAACTTAGGTGCTTGCGAGAACCGGCGGGACTCTCCGGTGATTTGGGCTATCAACCGTGAAGTGGCGCGTTCGAGGTAGGCGGAGAGGAGCTCGTCCGCGTTCCCGTTAAGTCCATCAAAGAAGGCATCAAGGATGCGCTTGACGGCCCGGCGCTGACTGCCATCGGAGTCCTTGACCGACGCGACGACCGGTGACCCCAAGATCGCTTCGGTGAGTTGGCTCCGGAGTTCGTCCTCGCTGAGCGTCACTCCACTCGCCTGCACCTTGTCGACGGCCTGGCTCGTGACCAGTTCCGTGCGCTTGATGCCGTTCTCGTCGATAACCACCTTCGCGCCGATGACAGTCCTACGAAGCGTGTCCTCGGGATCTACGTGGAGGCGGCGACCGAGGTCGCGGAAGGGCTCCTGATCATCAATATCGCTGAGCGAGAACGGGTTCTCCAAAGCCTCCTGCCGAACGAGAGGTACATCGATGGGTCGGTTGGGTGCCACGTCAAGCAACATCCGAGCCTGCTCCGCCTCACCCGCGGAGACCCGGCTGACCAGATCCGTGATCGTGACCTTGCCGACGATGGGTTCGGCTGACTCAGTCGGCACCTCGGAAGTGCCGGTGCTTGCAGGTGTTCCTGGCCCCGTAGCCCCAAGACCGGCAGGTGTCTCAGGCTCTTCCGAAGCAGTGGAGACAACCGCCTGGACCTCGACGGTCTCCCGGACAACCACAGTTTCGCCGAGGGCGTTGGTGCGGACCACCGCGCGAGTGCGGTAGTCGACGAATTCTTCGGTGAAGACGCCTTTGCGCTTGAGCAGCTCGTCGAACCGGTCGTGTGCGATCACTTCGAGTGTGTCCAGCATCTGCACAGTCGTGTACTTGCCCCAGGGCAACCGCAGACCGCGCCCCAGCACCTGCTCGGTCAGTAGGTCGGACAGCGATGGCTGGGTGGACAGCAGAACGTAAACGTTCTTCACGTCCCAGCCCTCTTTGAGCATCTGCACGCTGATCACCACGCGGATCGGTGAGTCTGGGTGCTCGACATCCTGCAGACGCCGGAGTTCCTGCGCCTCGTTTTCTGCTTTCACCGCGCGCGAATGCACGACCAAAACAGCATCGGAGTACGTGCCATCCCGGAAGTCTTCGGCACGAACCACGTCCGCCCACGCTTCGGCCTCGTCGATGTCGCGTGCCACCACGAGCATGATCGGATTCACGCGGCGGGTGCGGTTAACGAGGGCGTACTTGTCGGCAATGACGCGCTTTGTCTCTAACAGGCTTACGCCGTCGAGCAGTTTTGTTCGGGGATCCTTCTTGTCATCCCGACGGCCGACGATGACGGGCGTCTTGACGTACTGGTCGGCGATAGCTGCGGCGAGGGGGTACCGGTAAACGATCAAGTCCTCAGGTGTCTTCGGGTGGGGCGTGGCGGTAAGCCCGATCAACACCCATGGGTCGAGATCACGGACAGCAGCGCTGAACTGATCCCCGTAGTACGAGTGATGCTCGTCGGCAAAGATCACTAGGTCGCCGGTGTCCTTGAGCCGTTGGTAGAAGGCCGCGCCGAGACCTTCCTGGAACTCGTGCGTCTTCCGATCGGCCTTACTTTTGGGCTGCAAGATCGCCTGCACGGTGAACACGTACAGCTTCACCCGGGAGTCGTCGGACATTTCCGAAGCGATGTTCGGGCTGTTGAAGTTGTCGGCGGTCACTACCGTGAGGGGCATACTCAGGTCGCCGATGATCGCCTTCTCGTGGCCCAGCGTGAACTGGTGGATCGTCTTATCCAGGATCACCCGTGATGGCGCTATCAGAGCAAAATTGCGCACCCCGCTCGCGCGCGCCAGGTACTCCATAGCTCCCGCGAAGATGTAGGTCTTCCCAACACCTGTTGCAGAGTCGACGACACACTCGAATGGCGCGGGGCGACCTTCGAGGTCGTAGTGTCGCCCGATTTCGGCCGCGACCGACTCGATGGCCTCCTTGTTGGGCAGACGAAGGTCGAGCAAGGACGCAACATTCTCGAGGATCTCTGTGTCGACGATGGCTGACGCCGCTGCTGGCATCGTCATGCGGTGACTACCGCGGGGGATGCCGCGGGGTTGTTGTCGGAGACAAGGGTCAGCCAAAGGCCATCCGATCTACGCGACTGACGGCGGTAGTCGTCCAGGACCGACTGAGGTATGCGCTTGACAGTGGACCCGCGTCGTTCAGCTGCAAGAACATTCCGGCATTCAGGATCGATCGCTGTCCCGTAGACAGTGAGCAACTCGCCGTCGGGCAACCACGACAGGAGCAGTCGGATGACACCTTCGTTCACAAGCCCGTTCACTACCGCAAGGCGCTGACGACCCCGGCGGCCGCAGAATGGAGCGTCGTCCTCGAAGGTGAAGGCGATCTGCGCACACACGGCCTCAGCGAGCCGGCCACCCGTGGCCCATTCCGCCAGAACCACTCGGCCGTCATCGACAGCGAACATCGACGGGTGAACGTCCAAGACCCTGAACCCACCGCCGCCTGACCATTCCACTTGATCTGTGATGCCGTACGGGTCTTGGCCAGCGACGACCATTTCCAGGCGGGGCATCGTGAAATTCTGGATTGTGCTGCGTGACCACTCCACCGTCACCCATCGGCGGCCCGTCTTGGTGGCCACAGCAGCGGTGGTCCCAGAACCTGCGAAGCAATCAAGAACGATGTCACCTGTGTTGGTAGCGATCTCGATGATTCGCTGAAGGAGCCTCTCCGGCTTCGGGGTGTCGAACGGCTTGATCTGCGGAAACAACTTGTTCAGGTGATCACGCTTTGCCTCCTGGTTGCTACCGACTTCCCCGTTCGGCCACCAGGTACCGGGCACCACGCCTTCCTTCACGCTCTGTCGGTAGGTCTTGATGATTGGGAGCGCATTGCCGCGCTTCCCCCACCACACGCGGTGTTCCGCAACAGCCCTTTCGAATGTCTCGCGGCTGAAGGCCCAGTACCTGCCCGGTGCTGGTTGCACCACTCGGCCAGATGGCGTGGTAATCGGCCATCTGTTGTCATCGCTCCCGCTCTTGGCGGTCGAATCCGCACCCTGACGCCAAGGTCCTCGCGGGTCGTTGTCTGGGTTCGCGAACCTGCCCTCCTGTACGGAAGTGCGAACCAGCAAGTTGCGGACGCTTTTCCATCCCGCTCGGGACTTCGCGTAGACGAGGATGTAGTCGTGGTTGTCCGCGATGTCGGTGTCACCCTTCGCGCCGGGAGCCTTTTCCCAAACGACCGTTGCGACGAAGTTCTTGCGCCCGAAGATCTCGTCCAGGACGACACGGCAGTACGCCATCTCGGCGTCGTCAAGGTGAACCCAGATCGAGCCGTCAGTTGGGTGAAGCAAAGTCGAAAGCTCTTGCAGACGGTCCCGCATCATCGTCAGCCAAACGGAGTGTTCAAGGGCGTCGTCGTACTGCTCAAACGCCTGGCCGGTGTTGAACGGCGGGTCGATATAGGCGAGCTTGACTTTGCCGACGTACTCGCCCGCGAACTCGGGCAGTGAGTTTAGGGAAGACAGCGCCTGTAGGGCGTCGCCACGGATGAGAAGGTTGTCCTGCGCTCGTTCTTTGTCCGGATGTGTCCTGCCAATCGTGGTGACCTCGTTGAGGAGGCGAACCTCGGCGACGCGGTGGTCACCTGCGGTGGTCCATTCATAGGAACCGCCCTCGTGGGCGAGCAGGCGAAGGTGCTTGTTCGTCCATGTGAGTTCGAGGCGGCCGGATGGCCGAATGCCAAGTTCCTGCGTCACGTGTGTCTCCACCCCGTTGGTGGCCGCCTCTCACAGCGGACCTCTCGGCTGATCCATGCAGCCAAGCGCCGCTGCGCTTCCACAGATCCCGGGTCTAGTTCTATCGGATGGCACCATCGCCTCGCCGAATTCGTGGCGAGTTTCGTGACCGCGAGTGGAGCCTCCGCGGGGGACGGGAAGCCCGCGCATCCGCCGCCCGGTCTCGCGCCCGGAGGTTGCTCACACCCCGCCATCGACGTGCCATATCCGTGCCACACACACCGGCCAACTTGGGTGTGTCGCGGTCGACTACGGTAGATCGGCAACGACCCGTCACCCCATGGCTGACGTGCGCAAACACGCGAAACCCGAGGTCATCACTTGGAGCGGGTGACGGGAATCGAACCCGCGTTCTCAGCTTGGGAAGCTGATGTTCTGCCGCTGAACTACACCCGCACGTGCTTGTGTGCGACTGCCAGGATAGCGGTCAACAGGCACCCGCCCACCTAGACTCGGCCGCAATACGCAGGCACCCCGTTGGGAGCGCGATGATCCTGTCCGACCGCACCGTGCGCAAGCTGCTCGCCGACGGCCACCTCGAGCTCGATCCGATCGAAGACGACCAGATCCAGCCGGCCAGTGTCGATGTGCGACTTGGCAATGGAATCAGGGTGTTTCGCAACCACACGGCCGAGTTCATCGACCCCTGGGGTGAGCACACCGACCTGACCGAGCTCATCGAGATCCGCGACGGAACGGCGTTCGTGCTGCATCCCGGGGAGTTCGTGCTGGGCAGCACGATCGAGCGCATCGGGCTTCCGGACGACATCGTCGCCCGGGTCGACGGCAAGTCCAGCCTCGGCCGGCTCGGCGTCCTGATCCACGCCACCGCAGGCTTCATCGATGCCGGCTTCAAGGGGCAGATCACCCTGGAGCTGAGCAGCGTCGCGACCCTGCCGATCCGGCTGTGGCCGGGGATGAAGATCGGCCAGATCTCGTTCATGCGCCTCGACGAGCCGGTCGAGCGTCCCTACGGGCACCCGGATCTCGGCTCGAAGTACCAGGGGCAATCCGGGCCGGTGGCGTCGGAGTACCGGCACAACCGGCGCGCCTGACCTTTCCGCTCGGGCCTCAGTGCAGGCCGACCTTGGCCGCGAGCACCCCGTCGCGGAACAGCTCGACCTGATGGGACCCCTCCGCCAGGGCCGGCAGCGTGCCGTGGGCCTTGCAGGAGCTCAAGCCTTGATGGACGGCGACGGCCAGTCCGCCGTGCGGGCTGACCGTGACGTTCCGGCCTTGCACGGTCACCGCGGTGGCATCCACCGCGATGACGTAGGTGCCCGACCGCGGCCCGGTGATCGCGTACTCGATGCTGCGGCCGCTCCCGGTCGACGACGAATCGAGCGCGATGGCCGGCGTCGTGCAGTTCGTCGCGAGTGGGGGACCGGATGACGAGGTGTGCAGCGCGAGCACCAGGACCAGAGCGATGACGATCACCGCGCCGGCGATGACCGTCCGGCGCGAGTCGAGCTTCGGAAGCCGCGCGGTGTCCCGGATCGACTCCCGCACGCGCTGGTGGCGCTCCCGGCGGGCCTGCTCCAGCATCTGGTAGCGCTGCTCGGCGCGCTGGCGCCGCTCCTGACGGGTCGCCCGGCGCGCCTCGCGCGGGTCAGGCCCGGCGCCGCTCCCTTGATCGTCGGACAGCGATCAGCCTCCGTCGCCAGGGGAGGCCTCACCGGACAGCTGCGGGCTGTCGGCCCCCGCCGTCGCCTCCGGGGTCGCCCGCTGCGGGCCATGACCGGCTTCGTCGTCCGGGGCACCCACGAGCGCCGGCCGCTTGCCGCCGTCGCCCACCGAGCGCAGCAGCAGCTGGGCGACGTCGAGCACCTCGACGCTCTCCTTCGCCTGGCCGCTCTGCTTGGCGGCGGTCACGGCGTCGGACAGCATCACCATGCAGAACGGGCATGCCGTGCCGACCATGTCGGGGTCGAGCCCCAGGGCCTCGTCGACCCGCTCGACGTTGATCTGCTTGCCGATGCGCTCTTCCATCCACATCCGCGCGCCTCCCGCGCCGCAGCAGAAGCCCCGCTCCTTGCAGCGGTGCATCTCCTTGCTCGCGAGCCCGGGGACGGAGGCGAGCACCTCGCGCGGCGGGGTGTAGACCCCGTTGTGCCGCCCGAGGTAGCACGGGTCGTGGTAGGTGACCAGCCCCTCCACCGGCTCCAGGGGCGTCAGCCGGCCTTCGGCGACCAGCTGGCCGAGCAGCTGGGTGTGGTGCAGGACCTCGTAGTCGCCGCCCAGCGACTTGTACTCGCGGCCGAGCGTGTTGAAGCAGTGCGGGCAGGTGGCGACGATCTTCTTGCTCGGCTTCCCCTCGGCCTTGACGGCGGCGTCGAGGATCTCGATGTTGGCTTTCGCAAGCTCCTGGAACAGGTACTCGTTGCCGAGCCGGCGCGCCGGGTCGCCGCTGCACGACTCACCGGCGCCGAGCACCACGAAGCTCACGTCGGCGGCATGCAGCAGCTCGACGAACGCCCGCGTGACCTTCTTGCTGCGGTCTTCGATGGCGCCGGCGCAGCCGACCCAGTAGAGGTACTCGACGTCGTCCGGCACGGCGTCGCCCTGGTCGATCACCTGCACCTCGAACGGCAGCCCCTGCATCCAGTCGGTACGGCTCTTGGGGTTCACGCCCCAGGGGTTGGCGTTGTTCTCGAGGTTGCGCAGCATCACGCCGGCCTCACTCGGGAACTCCGACTCGATCAGCACCTGGTAGCGGCGCATCTCGAGGATGTGGTCGACGTGCTCGATGTCGACCGGGCACTGCTCGACGCACGCGCCACAGGTCGTGCAGGACCACAGCACGTCGGGGTCTATCACGCCGCCCGAATCGAGGTCGCCCACCAGCGGACGCTCGTTCTGGGCCGGACCCGGCCCGACGATCCGGCCATAGCCGGACTCCGGAACACCGTGGTGGTGGGTGTCCTCGCGGTCCTCGCCCGCACCCGGCGTCCCGCCGATGGGGGTGTCCGGCTGCCCATCCCCGCCGGCCAGCAGGTACGGCGCCTTGGCGAAGAGGTGGTCCCGCAGATCCATGATCAGGAGCTTGGGCGAGAGCGGCTTGTCGGTGTTCCACGCCGGGCACTGGCTCTGGCAGCGGCCGCATTCGGTACAGGTCGCGAAGTCGAGCATCGCCTTCCAGGAGAACTGCTCGACCTTGCCGACCCCGATGACCGGCTCTTCCTCCTCCATCAGGCTCTCGAGGTCGGGAGTGGTCGCCAGCGGCCCGAGTGCCTTCGGCTCACGCTTGGTGAGCACGTTGAGCGGCGCGATGAAGATGTGCAGGTGCTTGGAGTAGGTGACGAGCACCAGGAAGCCGGTGATGACGGCGATGTTGACCAGGATGAACGCGGTCTCCAGGGCGCCGTTGGCGGTGTGCCCGAAGTGCTTCATGACCTGGGCGAACGCGTACGAGGTGAACTCCCACCAGCTGCCGCGGTGATCCTTCCCGTAGGGGAAGTGGCCGGTGTTGATCTGCGCGCCGCGGTAGATGAAGAGGGTGAAGACGACCGAGAAGATCAGCGCGAGGGTCAGCCAGGCCGCACCGGTGTGGGAACCGTAGAAGCGGCTCTTGCGGTCCAGGCGAGCCGGGCCGCGCTCGGCGCGGTTGAAGGCGAAGTACGCGATGCCGAGGGCGACGGCCGTCCCGAAGAGGTCCTCGAGGAAGCCGAGCCAGGTCATCTTGCCGATACCCGGGAACCAGAAGTCGCGGTTGAACAGCGCTCCCCAGGTCTCGATCACTGTGAAGATCAGGATGATGAAGCCCCACATCGTGGCGAAGTGGGCGAGCCCGGGGCCGGTCCATTTCAGCAGCTTGCGCTGGCCGAGGACTTCGGTGAGCTGAGTCCAGGCGCGGCGCCCTATGCCGTCGAAACGACCGGATGCCGGCGTGCCGCTGCGGATCATCCGGAAAAGGAAGAAGACCCGCCGGCCGGCGATGGCGAGCGCCACCACCGTCAACAGCAGCCCGATGACCAGGCGTACAGCCACAGAACCTCCCAGTACACAGTCGCGGAGAGCCTACGGCGTGAGGGATGCGCAGGTCACGGCGGACGCGCCAGCGAGCGAAAGGTCACCTTGCCGGTCGGCGCTGGTGAGCGCTGGTGAGCGCTGGTGAGCGCTAGTGAGCGCTAGTGAGCGCGGTGCCGGTGGGGGTAATGGCGCGCGCCACGCACCCTAGGACGTGTCTTGACAGCCGGGAAGAAAGGTCGGCGCCACAAAGTTGAGCCTGACAGACTCAGTTCTGTTGACACCGTCGGTCGCCAACAGCACACTGGAGCACTAGCGCGTAACCAACAGATCCGAACGATTCACAGCAGCAGAGAGGTACCCCATGGCTCGTGCAGTAGGTATTGACCTCGGCACCACAAACTCGGTGGTGGCGGTTCTCGAGGGCGGCGAGCCCACGGTCATCGCCAATGCCGAGGGCAGTCGCACCACTCCCAGCGTCGTCGCGTTCGCGAAGAACGGCGAGGTGCTGGTCGGAGAGGTGGCCAAGCGCCAGGCGGTGACGAACGTTGATCGCACGATCCGGTCGGTCAAGCGCCACATGGGCACCAACTGGTCGGAGACGATCGACGGCAAGGACTTCAACCCCCAGCAGGTCTCGGCGTTCATCCTGCAGAAGCTCAAGCGGGACGCGGAGAGCTACCTCGGCGAGACGGTGACCGATGCGGTCGTCACCGTGCCGGCGTACTTCAGCGACGCCGAGCGGCAGGCCACCAAGGAGGCGGGCGAGATCGCCGGCCTCAACGTTCTGCGCATCATCAACGAGCCCACCGCGGCCGCTCTCGCGTACGGGCTCGACAAGGGCGACAAGGAGCAGACCATCCTGGTCTTCGACCTCGGTGGTGGCACGTTCGACGTGTCGCTGCTCGAGATCGGTGATGGTGTCATCGAGGTCAAGTCGACCAGCGGTGACAACAAGCTCGGTGGTGACGACTGGGATCAGCGCATCGTCGAGCACCTGGTCAAGACCTTCAACGGCCAGCACGGCGTCGACCTGGCCAAGGACAAGATGGCCATGCAGCGCCTGCGTGAGGCGGCGGAGAAGGCCAAGATCGAGCTCTCGCAGTCCAGCCAGACCAGCATCAACCTGCCGTACATCACGGCCAGCTCCGAGGGTCCGCTGCACCTCGACCTCACGCTCACCCGTGCGGAGTTCCAGCGGATGACGTCCGACCTGCTCGACCGCTGCAAGGGCCCCTTCCAGCAGGCGATCAAGGACGCTGGCATCAGCCTCAGCGCGATCGACCACGTCGTGCTCGTGGGTGGCTCCACCCGGATGCCCGCCGTCGTCGACCTGGTCAAGGAGCTGACCGGCGGCAAGGAGCCGAACAAGGGCGTGAACCCGGACGAGGTCGTCGCTGTCGGCGCCAGCCTGCAGGCCGGCGTGCTCAAGGGCGAGGTCAAGGACGTCTTGCTGCTCGACGTGACCCCGCTGTCGCTGGGCATCGAGACCAAGGGCGGCATCATGACCCGCCTCATCGAGCGCAACACCACCATCCCCACCAAGCGCTCGGAGATCTTCACCACGGCCGACGACAACCAGCCGTCCGTTCAGATCCAGGTCTTCCAGGGCGAGCGTGAGATGGCGTCCGGCAACAAGAAGCTCGGCATGTTCGAGCTGACCGGCCTCCCGCCGGCGCCGCGCGGCGTGCCACAGATCGAGGTCACCTTCGACATCGACGCCAACGGCATCGTCCACGTCGGAGCCAAGGACCTCGGCACCGGCAAGACCCAGTCGATGACCATCACCGGCGGCTCGGCGCTACCGCGCGACGAGATCGACCGGATGATGCAGGAGGCCGAGAAGTTCGCCGAGGACGACAAGAAGCGGCGCGAAGAGGTCGAGGTCAAGAACCAGGGTGAGGGGCTCGTCTACCAGACGGAGCGCTTCCTCGCCGAGAACGGTGACAAGGTCTCGCCCGACGTGCGCGGCGACGTCGAGGAGAAGCTCGGCGCGCTGCGCGCGGTCGTCGGTGGCAACGACATCGCGGCCATCCGCACCGCCGTCGACGAGCTGGCGAAGGCTTCCAGCGCCATGGGTTCGGCGATGTACGCCGAGCAGCAGGCGGCTGGTGGCGGCGCCCCGACCGACGGCGGTCCGGCGACCGAAGACGTCGTCGACGCCGAGATCGTGGATGAGGACCAGTGACGGCTGCCCAGGGGGGTCCCTCGGGCACTGGAGAGCCAGAGCTGCACGAGCCTGTCGTGATCCGCGACAAGCGGCGAGTCAGTCCTTTCGGTACGGCAGGGGAGGCGGGCACGGTCCCGCCTCCCCCGCCGGCCGGCGATGAGCCGGCATCAGGCGAGGCGCAGGAGTCAGGGGAGGTGCGCACAATGATCACTCAGCTGACCACACAGCTCGAGGAGCGCACCGCCGACCTGCAGCGTTTGAAGGCCGAATACGACAATTACCGCCGCCGCGCCGAACGCGACCGTCAGGCGGGCGCCGATCAGGCGACGTCCAAGGTGCTCTCCGGCCTGCTGGCCACCCTTGATGACATCGACCGGGCCGATGCCCACGGCGATCTGACCGGTCCGTTCCAGACCGTTGCCACGGGGCTCCTGACCACCCTCACGAGCGTTGGGCTCGAGCGGTACGGCGAGCCGGGAGACCCGTTCGATCCGCAGGTCCACGAGGCGCTGGTGCACACGTTCCAGCCCGGTCTCGAGGGTCCCACCTGCGTGGAGATCTACCGGTCCGGCTACCGCTACGCAGGGCGCGTGCTGCGTCCGGCGCAGGTCGTGGTGGCGGAGGCCCCGGCGCCGGAGGAGAGCGCCGATGGGTCCCCGTGACGTAGAGAAGGACTACTACGCCGCCCTGGGCGTGCCGAAGGCGGCAAGTGCGGCCGACATCAAGAAGGCCTACCGCAAGCTGGCCCGCGAGCTGCATCCGGACAAGAACCCGGATGACGCGAAGGCCGAGGCCCGGTTCAAGGACGTGTCCGAGGCGTACGACGTGCTGTCCGATGAGGCACGGCGCAAGGAGTACGACGAGATGCGCGCGCTGTTCGCCAACGGCGGCGGGCGCGCTCCGGGCGGGTTCGGCGGTCGCCCGTCGGGCGGCGCCGGAGGCGTGCCGTTCAACCTTGACGACCTTCTGAACCAGACCGGCGGCTCCGGCAGCGGCGGGTTCGGCGGGCTCTTCGGTGACCTGTTCACCAGGGCGCCTGGGCGGAGTCCGCGGCGCGGCGACGACCTGATGGCCGAACTGACCATCAGTTTCGACGACGCGCTCCGCGGGGTCGAGGCGACCGTACGGCTGCCCGGTGCCGCGTCCTGCGCGAATTGCGCGGGCCTTGGCACCAAGCCGGGAACGGTTCCGCGCACCTGCCCGACCTGTCAGGGACTCGGGGTCGTCAGCCGTAGTCAGGGCGGGTTCGCACTGTCCGAGCCGTGCCGTGACTGCCGCGGCAAGGGTTCGATCATCGACGAGCCGTGCCCGGTCTGCCACGGCAGTGGCCGCCAGGAGCGGGTGCAGCGCATCCGGGTGCCGGCAGGCGTCGTCGACGGTCAGAAGCTGCGCGTGCGGGGTCGTGGAGTCCCCGGTGACCGCGGCGGACCAGCGGGAGACCTGGAGGTCGTGGTGCACGTGAACCCGCATGCGGTCTTCGGGCGCGAGGACGGGGGTGCCGTCACCATCACCGTGCCGGTCACCTACCCCGAGGCGACTCTCGGGGCCGACGTGCGGGTGCCGACCCCCGACGGGTCCGCCGTCACGGTCCGGGTGCCGCCGGGCACGTCGAGCGGCCGCCGGTTGCGTGTGCGGGGTCGCGGCGCACCGATCGCCGGCGGAGGTAAGGGCGACCTGCTCGTCACCATCGAGGTGTCGGTGCCGTCCAAGCTCTCGCCGGCTGCCCGTAAAGCGCTGGAGGAGTTCGCTGCCGAGCACGCGGATGATCCCCGCGCCCATCTCAACCCGTTGCTCGGAGGCTGAGCATCATGGATCGCCGGAAGTCCGGTTCCGCGGGCGGCCACTCAAGGACACCTGCCGGCCACTCCGACGAGGCGCCGGTGTACGTCATCTCCGTGGCTGCAGAGCTCGCGGGGATGCACCCGCAGACCCTGCGCACGTACGACCGGCTGGGCTTGGTCCAGCCGGGTCGTACGGCCGGTCGCGGCCGGCGCTACTCGCCGCGTGACGTCTCGCTGCTGCGGGAAGTGCAGCGCCTGTCGCAGGAAGAGGGCATCAACCTCGAGGGCATCCGCCGCATCCTGCAGCTGGGCAATCAGATTGCCGCGCTGCAGATGCGGGTCCGCGAGCTGGAGGCCGAGCTCGAGCTCGCCCGGGCCGAAGCCGACGAGCGCGTCGAGCAGGCCCACCGGGCCCACCGCCGGGATCTGGTCCCGATCGACCGCGCTTCGGTCGTCATGTGGCGCCGGCCGCGCTGAACGGGGCCAGAAAGCTGAAGTTGAGCGGGAAGCACTCAAGTCTGTAACCCGTTGTACCTGGGGAAACCCGCTCACCAACTCTTGATCTTTCTTGGAAGTGCGAATGAACCTCGATCGGCTCACCACCAGAAGTTCCGAGGCGGTGCACTCCGCACTCGCGATGGCAACCTCCAGCGGCGCCCCCTACGTGGAGCCGCTGCACCTGCTCGCGGCCCTGCTGGATCAGCCCGAGGGTCTGGCCGGCGCGCTGCTGACCGCGGTTGGCAGCTCGGTCGGTGCGCTGCGTCCTGCGGTCGTGCAGACGCTCGCGCAGCAGCCGCGTGCCGCCGGCTCCTCGGTCGGGGCACCGCAGCTCTCGCGTGCCCTCGTTGCGGTGATCGAGTCCGCGGAGGCGCACGCCAGCAAGCTCGGGGACGAGTACGTGTCCACCGAGCACCTGATGGTCGGCCTGGCCGAGGAGGGCGGCGATGCCGCCACCCTGCTCAAGGGCGTCGGCGCCACCCCGAAGGCGCTGCTCGACGTGTTCGAGCAGGTGCGCGGCGGCGCGCGGCGGGTGACCTCCAAGGATCCCGAGGGCTCCTACCAGGCGCTCGAGAAGTACGCCACCGACCTCACCCAGCTGGCCCGTGACGGCAAGCTCGACCCGGTCATCGGCCGTGACACCGAGATCCGTCGCGTGGTGCAGGTGCTCTCGCGCCGTACCAAGAACAACCCCGTGCTCATCGGCGAGCCCGGGGTCGGAAAGACCGCCATCGTCGAGGGCCTCGCGCTGCGCATCATCGCCGGTGACGTTCCGGAGTCGCTCCGCGGTCGCCGGCTGGTCTCGCTCGACCTCGGCTCGATGATCGCCGGAAGCAAGTTCCGCGGCGAGTTCGAGGAGCGGCTCAAGGCCGTTCTCAACGAGATCAAGGACGCCGGCGGCCAGATCATCACGTTCATCGACGAGCTGCACACGGTCGTGAAGGCCGGTGGCGGCGAGGGTGCGATGGACGCCGGCAACATGCTCAAGCCCATGCTCGCGCGCGGCGAGCTGCGCATGATCGGCGCCACCACGCTGGACGAGTTCCGCGAGCACATCGAGAAGGACCCGGCGCTCGAGCGCCGCTTCCAGCAGGTCTACGTCGGCGAGCCGTCAGTGGCCGACACGATCGCGATCCTGCGCGGCTTGAAGGGTCCGTACGAGGCGCACCACGGCGTCGAGATCAGCGACGCGGCACTCGTGGCCGCCGCCGCGCTCTCCGACCGTTACGTCACCGCGCGCTTCCTGCCCGACAAGGCGATCGACCTCATCGACGAGGCCGCGTCGCGGCTGCGCATGGAGATCGACTCCTCGCCGGTCGAGATCGACGAGCTGCGCCGCGAGGTCGACCGGCTGAAGATGGAGGAGCTTGCCCTCGAGCGCGAGGACGACCCGGCATCGGTCGAGCGGCTCAAGCGGCTGCGTGCCGAAAAGGCCGACAAGGAAGAGCAGCTCGCGTCGCTCACGGCACGGTGGGATCAGGAGAAGTCGGGGCTGAACCGGGTCGGCGAGCTGAAGAAGCGGCTCGACGATCTGCGCCGGCAGGCCGAGGCCGCCCAGCGGGAAGGCGATCTGACCGAGGCTTCCAAGCTGATGTACGCGGAGATCCCCGCCGCCGAGCGGGAGTTAGCGCTCGCCAGCGCAAACGAGAATGCCGACACCCCGGCCGGTACCTCGCCGATGGTCAAGGAGGAGGTCGGCCCCGACGACATTGCCGAGGTCATCGCTTCCTGGACCGGCATCCCGGCCGGGCGGCTGCTCGAAGGCGAGACGGCCAAGCTGCTGCGCATGGAGTCGGTGCTGGGCGAGCATGTCGTCGGTCAGGATGTCGCCGTACGGGCGGTGTCCGATGCGGTGCGCCGCGCCCGCGCCGGTGTCGCCGACCCCGACCGCCCGACGGGTTCGTTCCTGTTCCTCGGGCCGACGGGTGTCGGCAAGACCGAGCTGGCGAAGGCGCTCGCCGATTTCCTGTTCGACGACCCGCGCGCGATGGTGCGTATCGACATGAGCGAGTACGCCGAAAAGCACACCGTCTCGCGACTCATCGGTGCCCCTCCGGGCTACGTCGGCTACGAGTCGGGCGGCCAGCTCACCGAAGCGGTGCGCCGCCGGCCGTACACGGTCGTGCTGCTCGACGAGGTCGAGAAGGCCCACCCCGACGTGTTCGACGTACTGCTGCAGGTGCTCGACGACGGGCGGCTGACCGACGGTCAGGGCCGCACGGTCGACTTCCGTAACGTCATCCTGATCCTCACCAGCAACCTCGGCTCGGCTTTCATCACCGACCCGACGCTCTCGCCCGAGCAGCGCCGTGACGCGGTGATGGCGGCGGTCCGCGGCTCCTTCAAGCCCGAGTTCGTCAACCGGCTCGACGACGTGCTGGTGTTCGAGCAGCTGGGGCTGGCCGAGCTCACCCGCATCGTCGAGGTCCAGCTCGAGCAGCTCGCCAAGCGGCTCGCCGACCGGCGCCTGTCGCTCTCGGTCAGCGACGACGCCAAGCGCTGGCTCGCCGAGCGCGGCTTCGACCCGGTCTACGGTGCCCGTCCGCTGCGGCGGCTGGTGCAGACCGCCGTCGGCGACCAGCTGGCCAAGGAGCTGCTCGCCGGTGAGATTCGCGACGGCGACGAGGTGCTGGTGACGGTCGCGGGCGACGGTGAGTCGCTGACCGTCGGCGCCGGAGCCCGTGCTGTCTGAGTACGCCTGACCGATCTAGGGTCGGTGCATGCCGACCGCTCTCGTGACCGGTGCCTCCTCGGGCATCGGAGCTGCCTTCGCCCGCCGGCTCTCGGCGGACGGGTACGACGTGATCGCCGTTGCCCGCCGCCGAGAGCGGCTCGAGCAGCTGCAGCCGAGCGAGGTCCTCGTCGCCGATCTCGCCGACTCGTCCGACTGCCTGAGGGTGGAAAAGCGTTTGGCGGCAGGGAGAATCGAGCTGCTGGTCAACAACGCCGGCATCGGCGTGGGCAAGGCGTTCGAGCACACCACGATCGGTGAGGAAGACCGCATGCTCGCGCTGAACGTCCGGGCGCTCATGCGGCTCACCCATGCCGCCATCCCGCCGATGCTCGCTGCCGGCTCCGGGCAGATCATCAACGTCGGCTCGGTCGCTGCGTTCACCGGCGCCGTCGGGTTTGCCAGCTACTCGGCGAGCAAGGCGTACGTCGTCGCCCTGTCCGAGAGCCTCGCCGTGCGGTACGCGAGCCGCGGGGTGACCGTCATGGCGCTCTGCCCCGGCTACGTGCGCACCGAAATGCACGACGCTGCGTCGACCCCGACGTCAGGGCTGGTGGCTCGCCTGATGTGGCTCGACCCGGAGCAGCTGGTCGAGGTGGCACTGCGCGATCTTCGCCGCGGCAAGGTCATCAGCACCCCCGGCGCCGTCTACAAGACGGCCGTTGCGACGACCAAGCTCATCCCGAGGGGTGTGCTGGCCGTCGCTGGGCGGTTCGCCAACCGCGGCACACAGTAGCCCGAATTCAGCGGCCGCCGCCGACGTCGAGAGTCGTGCCGGTGACGTAGGAGGCCTCGTCGGAGATCAGCCAGGCGACGGCGTTGGCCACCTCCTGTGGATCGCCCGGTCGTCCCAGCGGCGGTGATGAACCGAGGCGTTCGAGCCGGCCGGGGGCGTGGATCTGCGTCGCGATCAGCCCGGGACGCACGCCGACAACCCGGATGCCTTCCTCGGCCACCTCGTGGGCCAGCCCGATCGTCAGCGCGTCGATCGCGGCCTTGCTCGCGGCGTAGTCGACGTACTCACCGGCGCCGCCGAGCGCGGCTGCCCGCGAGGAGATGTTGACGATCACCCCGCCGTTGCCCCCGCGCGAGGTCGACATGCGCCGGACCGCCTCACGCGCGGCTAGGAACGCGCCCGTGATGTTGACGGCGAAGAGCCGCTGGAGGCGATCGGGCGTGTAGTCGGCGACCTTGGCACCAGGCGTCACGACGCCGGCGTTGTTGACGAGCCCGGTGACCGGCCCGAGCGCACTGTCGACGTGCGCGAACAGCGCGGTGATCTCGGCCTCGGAGGCGATGTCGGCGCGCACCGCGACGGCCCGCCCCCCGACCGGTGGCACGCGTCGACGACGTCCTGCGCGACGTCGGCCCGTTCTCGATACGAAAGCGCGACGTCCCACCCCCGCCGGGCCAGCGTCGTCGCGGTCGCGGCGCCGATACCCCGGCTGCCACCGGTCACGAGCACGATCTTGGCCCGGTCCGTCATGGCTCCAGCCTGCCAGCCCGTACCGTGACCGTTCGTGGACGTTCGCGCGCAGTTACTCGAACTCATCAAGGCCAAGGCCATCGTGTGGGGGCGGGTCACGCTCGCGTCCGGCCGCGAGGCCGACTACTACGTCGACCTGCGGCGGATCACGCTCGACGCCCAGGCGGCACCGCTCGTCGGCCGGGTCATGCTCGAGCTCACCGCAGACCTCGACTACGAGGCGGTGGGCGGGCTCACGATGGGCGCCGATCCCGTAGCGGCCGCGATGCTGCACGCGGCAGCAGCGCAGGGCCGGCAGCTCGACGTCTTCGTGGTCCGCAAGGAAGGCAAGTCGCACGGGCTGCAGCGGCGTATCGAAGGTCCGGACGTCGCGGGCCGCCGGGTATTGGCGGTCGAGGACACCTCGACCACCGGCGGCTCGGTGATGACCGCCGTTGACGCGCTGCGTGAGGCGGGCGCCGAGGTCGTTGCGGTCGCCGTCATCGCCGATCGCAGTACCGGGGCTCGCGAGCGCATCAACGAAGCCGGCCTGGAGTACCGCTTCGCCTACGGACTCGAAGACTTGGGGCTGACCGGCCGCTAGGCCGGGTGCTTGCCGACGAGCTCCACGGTGCCCGGCGCCCCAGAGGTGCCGGCAGCGACGGTGCCCGCGACCCAGGCGGGCACGTGCCTGGCGAGCAGGGTGGCGAGGGCCCGGTCGGCGTCCTGCGCCGCCACCAGGGCGATCATGCCGACGCCGAGGTTGAAGGTGCGCTCCATCTCATCCGCGGCCACGTGACCGCGCTCGGCGATCGCCGTGAACACCGCGGGGATCGACCAGGTCGCGCGATCGACCATGACGGCGGTCCCAGGCGGAAGTACCCGGGCCAGGTTCGACGCCAGGCCGCCCCCGGTGACGTGGGCGAAACCGTGCACCTCGGTTTCGGCGATGAGCGCGAGGCAGTCCTTCGCGTAAATGCGGGTCGGCTCGAGCAGCTCCTCGCCGAGGGTGCGGCCGAACTCCGGCACCTGCGCGTCGAGCCGCATCCGGGCCAGGGACAGCAGCGCGTGGCGGGCGAGCGAGTAGCCGTTCGAGTGCAGCCCGCTCGATCCCATCGCGATGACGACGTCGCCGGCCTTCACACGCTCGGCACCGAGGATGGCGGCTGCCTCGACGATGCCGATTCCGGTGCCGGCGAGGTCGTACTCCCCGGGTTCCAACATGCCGGGATGCTCGGCGATCTCACCGCCGACGAGGGCGCATCCGGCCTGCGCGCATCCGTCGGCGATGCCGCCGACGATGTCGGCCATGCGCTCCGGCACCACCTTGCCGCAGGCGACGTAGTCATTCATGAACAGCGGCTCGGCGCCGCACACGACCAGGTCGTCGACCACCATGCCGACGAGGTCGAGACCGATCGTGTCGTGCTTGTCGAGCGCCTGCGCGATCATCAGCTTGGTGCCGACCCCGTCGGTGGACGACGCGAGCACCGGGGCCTTGTAGCGCGACAGGTCGAGCGCGAAGAGCCCCGCGAAGCCGCCGAGGTCGCCCATGACTTCCGGGCGGCGAGCCCGCGAAACCCGGCCCTTCAGCAGGGCGACCGCCCGCTCGCCCGCGTCGATGTCGACGCCGGCGGCCTTGTAGTCGGTCACGTCACGAGTGCGGTGAGGGAGTCCGCCGCCGGGATGTCAGGGGCTTCGGCGATCGGGTCTTCTGCCGGGCTGAGGCCGGCGGTCTCGAGCATTTCCTTGCCGCGGTGGCGGGGGTCGGGCAGCTTCACCGGATACGAGCCCGTGAAGCAGGCCTGGCAGAGACTGGTGCCGGGCTGGTTCGTCGCCGCGACGAGGCCATCGAGCGTGACGTACGCGAGGGAATCAGCGCCGATGTGCCGGCGGATCTGCTCGATTCCGCGGCCGGTGGCGATGAGCTCGTCGCGGGTGGCGAAGTCGATGCCGTAGAAGCACGGCCAGCGCACCGGCGGTGAGCTGATACGCACGTGGACCTCGGCGGCGCCCGACTCGCGCAGCATCTTCACCAGCGCCGCCTGAGTGTTGCCGCGGACGACGGAGTCATCGACGACGACGAGCCGCTTGCCCGCGATGACCTCGCGCAGCGGGTTGAGCTTGAGCCGGATACCGAGCTGGCGGATGGTCTGCGACGGCTGGATGAACGTGCGGCCGACGTAGGCGTTCTTGACCAGGCCCGCGCCGTAGGGGATCCCGCTCTGCTCGGCATAACCGATGGCGGCCGGCGTGCCCGAGTCGGGCACCGGAATGACCAGATCCGCCTCGGCGGGCGCCTCCCGGGCCAGCGTGCGACCGACCTCGACGCGGGTGGCGTGTACCGAGCGGCCCGCGATCGTGGTGTCGGGACGGGCCAGGTAGACGTACTCGAACAGACAGCCGTGCGGGGTCGCGGTCGCGAAGCGCTGGCTGCGTACCCCATCGTCGTCGATGACGAGCATCTCGCCGGCCTCGACCTCGCGCACCAGCGCCGCGCCCACGATGTCGAGGGCGGCCGTCTCGCTGGCGACCACCCAGCCGGCGGGTGCCTCGGCCGGGCCGAGCCGGCCGAGCACGAGTGGATGGATGCCGTGGGCGTCGCGGGCGGCGCACAGCGTCGACTCGTCGCAGAAGACCAGGCAGAAGGCGCCTTCGAGGAGCGGAAGCACGTCGAGCGCGGCCTTCTCCAGGCCGAGCGCCGAATTGGCGAGCAGGCCGGTGATCAGCTCGGAGTCCGTCGTCGCGGAGAGGACTGCCCCGCCGCCACCGAGGCGAGCGAGCCGCTCGGCCATGGCTGCGGTGTTGGTCAGGTTGCCGTTGTGGCCGAGGGCAATGCCGCCGCGATCGTGCGATCGGTAGGACGGCTGCGCGTTCTCCCACGTGCACGAGCCGGTCGTGGAGTAGCGGGTGTGGCCGACGGCGATGTGGCCGGTCAGGCTGCCGAGGGTGACCTCGTCGAAGACCTGCGAGACCAGGCCGAGTTCCTTGTAGACGACGATGCTCGAGCCGTCGCTGACCGCGATTCCGGCGGCCTCCTGGCCGCGGTGCTGCAGCGCGTACAGCCCGTAGTAGGCGAGCTTGGCGACCTCTTCGCTCCGGGCGAACGCGCCGAATACACCGCAGGCATCGCGGGGGCCGGGGTCGTCATCGAGTTCCCCGGCGAAAGCCGCCGAATTCGGGTTCGCTGAATCGGCAGGTGAGGTGACGGCAGGGCCGCTCACCGGGGTGCGCCGCACACGTTCAATGCTACGGCTTTCAACCGTGCGGCCCGCGCACATCCAGCGGCAGGTACCGCCGCAGATCCGACCTCTCACCGCTGGCTCGGACCCGCCCGTCCGCGATCGCGCCTTCCCAGATCCACGAACCCGCAGGCCAGCGCCACGAAGGTGGTCGGATCGGTCTCGACGACGTTCGGTGGGGTGCCCCGAGTGTGACGTGGCCCGGCGATGCACTGGACTGCTGCAAACGGGGGGATGCGGACCTCCACCGAGCGTCCGGGGTGCTGCAGTGCCAGCCGATCGGCCAGCAGCCGCACCGCACATCGCAGTGCGGTGGGGTCCGCGGGCAGTCCCGCGCGCAGCCCGGAAGCAACCGTGTCGATCAGCTGCTGCTCCGGGTCAGCGCCCTTAGGCGCGGGCACCTGCGCGGCTTGCAGCAGGTCGGCTTGGGCCAGCGTCGCCGCGCGCAGCTGGTCGGGGTCGAACCGGCGGTTAGCGCGCATCCGGTGCTGTGGGCGCTGTAGGTGCTGTGGGTGCAAGGGCCCCGAGCAGCGTAGGGAGGGTGCCCTCGTGCGCGTCGCGCAGCCGGGCGAGCGGCAGCGCGAAGACGCCGTCGACGTCGAGGCTTGCGGCGCTGCTGCCGGTGCCGCCGGTGCCGATGCGTTGGCACGCAACCTTGCCCGCCGCGCAGAGCTCGGACAGGCGCCGCTCGTGCGCCGCCGGTACCGCCACCACGGCGCGCCCGGCGGACTCGCTGAACAGCGCCACGAACGGATCGCCGCCCGCCACCGAATCCGGAAGCGCGATCTGCGCGCCCACACCGAAGCGCAGGCACATCTCCGCGAGCGTCAGCGCCAGGCCGCCGTCAGAAACGTCATGGGCCGCGGTCAGCAGCCTCTCGCGCGAACCGGCGACGAGAACCGCGGCGAGCGCGGCCTCGCGTTCGAGATCGACCGCCGGGGGAGTGCCGCCCAGGTGGCGATGGACGATCCAGGACCACGCCGATCCGTCGAACTCATCCGCGGTGTCGCCCAGCAGGTAGACGGCGTCGCCCTCGGCGCTGAAGCCACTGGGGGTGCGGCGCTCGACGTCATCGAAGACGCCCATCACGCCGACCACCGGGGTGGGCAGGATTGCCGTTCCACCGGTCGCGTTGTAGAAGCTCACGTTGCCGCCGGTCACCGGAAGCCCGAGCGCGCGGCAGCCGTCGGCGAGCCCGCGGCAGGTCTCGGCGAAGGCCCACATCACCTCGGGTTCCTCGGGGGAGCCGAAGTTCAGGCAGTCGGTGACCGCGTAGGGCGCCGCACCGGTCGCGGCCACATTCCGATAGGCCTCGGCGAGGGCGAGTTGCGCACCTGTGTACGGGTCCAGCGCACAGAAGCGGGCCGGCCCGTCGAGCGCGAGCGCGATCCCGCGGCCGTCGGCGCCTTCGAGCCGCAGCACGCCCGCGTCGTCGGGGGTGGCGAGCACGGTGTTGCCGAGCACGTAGCGGTCGTACTGCTCGGTGACCCACTGGCGTGAGCACAACTGCGGGTCGGCGATCATCCGCAGCAGCAGGTCGCCGAGGTCGGTGACGGAGGGGCGTTCCAGCTCGGCGGCGGGGAGCGGGGCGCGGGGCCTTAGCGGCCGGGTGTAGACCGGGCCGTCGTCGGCGAGCGAGCCGGGCGGCACGTCGACCACGACATTGCCGTGCCAGCGGACGATCAGCCGTCCGGTGTCGGTGACGGTGCCGATGACGGACGCAAGGACACCCCAGCGCGCGGCGAGGTCGAGGACCTCGGTGAGCCGGGCGGGAGCGACGATCGCCAGCATCCGCTCCTGGGACTCGCTGACCAGCACCTCTTCCGGCGCCATCGACGGCTCGCGCAGCGGCACCCGGTCGAGATCGACGTCCATCCCGGTGCCGGCCTTGGCGGAGGTTTCGGAAATGGCACAGGTCAGACCGGCGCCGCCGAGGTCCTGAACGCCGACGACCAGGTCACGCTCGTAGAGCTCGAGCACGCACTCGGTGACGACCTTTTCCGTGAACGGGTCACCGACTTGTACCGACGGCCGCCGCGCCGGCGCGCCCGTCTCGTCGAACGTGGCGCTGGCCAGCACCGAGACCCCGCCGATGCCGTCGCGCCCGGTCTTCGCTCCGAGCAGGACCACGGCATTGCCGGCGCCGGAGGCGGCGCTGGTCTGCAGGCGGTGCCGACGGCAGCACGCCGATGCAGAGCGCGTTGACGAGCGGGTTGCCGGCGTAGGAGGGGTCGAAGCCGACCTCGCCGCCGATGTTCGGCAGGCCCATGCAGTTCCCGTAACCACCGACGCCGGCGACGATGCCGGGCATGACCCGGGCGGTATCGGCTGCATCGGCGTCACCGAAGCGCAGGCTGTCCATGACGGCGATCGGCCGGGCGCCCATCGCCAGGATGTCGCGGATGATCCCGCCGACCCCCGTGGCCGCGCCCTGATACGGCTCGACGTAGCTCGGGTGGTTGTGCGACTCGACCTTGAAGGTCACCGCGAGACCCGCGCCGACGTCGACCACGCCGGCGTTCTCGCCGATCCCGGCGAGCAGCCGCTCCTTGCCGGGAAGGTCGCCGAACTGTTTGAGGTGGATGCGGCTCGACTTGTAGGAGCAGTGCTCGCTCCACATCACCGAGTACATGGCGAGCTCGGGGCCGTTGGGCTCGCGGCCGAGCGTCGAGACGATGCGCGCGTACTCGTCGTCGGTCAGGCCGAGTTCGCGGTGCAGACCTTCGGCGGGATGCGAGGCGAGATCGGTCACGCCGCGACCAGCTGGGAGACGGCGGCGGTGAACATGCCGAGCCCGTCGAGGCTGGGACCGGTGAGGGTCTCGATGGCGTGCTCGGGATGGGGCATCAGGCCGACGACGCGGCCGTCCGCGGAGCAGACGCCGGCGATGTCGTCGATCGAGCCGTTGGGATTGCCACCGGCGTAGCGGAAGACGACCTGTCCGCGCGCTTCCAGCTCGGCGATGCTCCCCGGCTCGGCGACGAAGCGGCCGTCACCGTGCTTGACCGGGATGACGATGGTCGCACCCTGCTCGTAGCCGGCGGTCCAGAACGTGCCGGTGTTCACGACCGAGAGCTGCTGGTCGCGGCACACGAACCGCAGCCCGGCGTTGCGGGTGAGCGCTCCTGGCAGCAGGCCGGCTTCGCAGAGCACCTGGAAGCCGTTGCAGATCCCGAGAACCGGCAACCCGTCATGGGCCGCCTCGATGACGGCAGCCACGACGGGCGAGAAGCGCGCGATCGCACCGGCCCGCAGGTAGTCGCCGTAGGAAAAGCCGCCGGGCAGCACGACGGCGTCGACACCGTGCAGATCGGAGTCGGCGTGCCACAGCGGTACTGCTTGCGCCCCGGCGAGCGTCACGGCCCGGAGAGCGTCACGGTCGTCGAGCGAGCCGGGAAATGTGATTACGCCGATCCGCGCCAGGGACGGAGAGGTCACGCTTGAACAGTAATGGAGCGCCGGCCGCTTTGACGGCCTCGAGCGCGGTGGCGATTACGCCGTGGGCTCAGCCGTCGTACTGCCCGCATTCGGCGAGAGGGGAGCCGGGGCCGGCGCGGTGGCCGGGGGCCTGCGTACCGTGCGCATCGCGCGAAGCGGCGAGTCCGGCAGCAGCGATAGCTGCTTTTCCAGCACGACCGAGGAGCCGTCGCCGCTTCGCGATTCGAAGTGCACCTTGTCCATCAGCGCCCGCATGAGCGCGACCCCGCGGCCACTTTCCGCGTCGTCAGCCGCCTGCGGGCCGGTGGCTTCGGCAAGACCCGCGCCCTGATCGAGGATTTCCAGGAAGGCTCGCTCCTGATCGAACCCGGCGCGCACTTCGTACGAATCTCCGACCTGGGCGTGCCGGAGGACGTTTGCGCAGGCTTCGGACAGCGCGATCTCGACGTCGGACACGGTGTCCGGCTCCACTCCCACGACTCGCAGAGCCTGGGCGACGAGGCGCCGGGTCACGGGCACGGACGCCTCGTCCCGTGGCAGCGAGAGACGGAAGGAAACCTGCACGTGGGGTTACTACCCCGCCAAGTGCACCGTGTAGTCCTCTATCACCGGATTGGATAGCAAACCGTCTGCAATGCGGTGAATCTGGTCCATGTCCGGTTCGCCATCGATGTCGAGCTCGAAGCGTTTCCCTTGACGGACCGATCGCACGCCGGTCATCCCGAGCCGAGGTAGCGCGGCGAGTACCGCAGCCCCCTGCGGGTCGAGAATCTCGGGCTTGAGCATGACCTCGACGATGACCTTCATGGGCGGACCTTCACGTGCCGATCGTAGGGGTAAACCACCGCGGGTGAGCTTCCCCGCGGCCCGGTTTGGCGGGTTTGAGCGAGTAAGGGTTGGCGAACTGGTAACACTGTCGTCATCCGGTTTCGGGGGGAGAACGGTGGCGGCGGTGCGAACGGCGGCGAGCATGATCTCAGCGACCGACCCGCCTGACCCGCGCTCCGGTGAGCTGCGCCGGCTGCTGGAAGCTCGCGTCGGCGCAGGAGCGGGAGAGGTCCTGGCCCGGTCCCGGGCAACGGTCGTGCTGGACGCCGGCGAAGGCGATTGCTGGACCGTGGCGGTGAACGCGGGCCGGGTGAGCGTTCGTGAGGGGCGCCCCCGCCGTAAGGTCGACACGGTCATTTGCGCGTCGCTGCCGGTCCTGGTGGACGTGGTCGCCGGTACGCGCGCCGGCGTCGAAGCCTTCCTGGCGGGTGAGCTCAACATCCGTGGAAACATGGCGCTCGCCCTGGCGCTCGATGGCGTCCTCACCGACGCGCCGCGGCCCGCGCGCCACCCGCGTTCGCGCATGGTGCTCGCCAATGGGATACGCACGACGTACCTCGAAGCCGGGCCGGCGGATGCGCCGCCCATCGTGCTGGTGCATGGGCTCGGGGCGACGAACGCTTCGATGCTGACGCTGCTGTGGGACCTGGCAGCCGATTACCACGTGCTGGCCCCGGACCTGCCGGGCCACGGGGCGACCGAGGCGGTGACGGACACCTACGACGCCGAGTTCCTCGCCCGGTGGCTCCTCGCCTTTCTGGATGCCACGAACCTGCGGCAGCCGTTCGTCATCGGCAACAGTCTCGGCGGGCGTACGGCGTTGGAGGCTTCGCTGCTGTCGCCCGACCGGATCCGGGGCCTGGTGCTGCTGACGCCGGCCATGGCGTTCCGCAAGCTGCGCCAGTTCATCCCGGTGGTCAACGTGCTGCGGCCGGAGCTGGCCCGCCTGCCGTTGCGCTTCTCCCAGAAGATGGCACTGCTCGGACTGAAGGCGATGTTCGCCGTTCCGCGTCGCGTACCGGAGCCCTGGTTCGTCGCCGCTGCCGATGAGTTCGTGCGCGTGATGCGGATGCCGGCCCATCGCATTGCGTTCTTCTGCGCGCTGCGGCAGGTCTACCTGGACGAGGCATTCGGAGAGCGCGGCTTCTGGAGCCGGCTGCCGGCGCTGGCTCCTCCGGCGCTGTTCATCTGGGGAGACTCCGATCGCCTGGTGCCGTGGGGCTTTGCCCGGCACGTCGAGCAAGCGGTGCCGGCCGCCAAGTCGGTCGTGCTCGAATCATGCGGCCACGTACCGCATTTCGAGCATCCAGAGCGCTCATTCGCACTGGTACGCGAGTTCCTCGGTGCGGTCTGCTCGCCCGCGGAATTGCCTGCTGCCACGCGGTCCTCGCGCTCGCGGTCCCGCCCGAAGCCGGGTCCGAAACGGTCCGTGGCGTGAGTGGGCTGACGGACCTTCGCGCGCTCGGGCGCAAAGCCGGGTCGTGGGGGGCTCGTCAGCTGAGATCACGCGTACCCGCACCGGACATGGACGAGCGCGATCCGGACTACATCCGCGATCAGCTGCCCGGGCTGTGGTTGCTGGCAAGCGTCTACTACCGGGCCCAGGTGCGCCACCTCGATCGGATTCCAGCGACGGGGCCGGTGCTGCTCGTCGGTAATCACTCGGGCGGCAACATGACGCCGGACACGCTCGTATTCACGCTGGCGTTCTCGTCGTACTTCGGGGTCGAGCGCCGGTTCCATCAGCTCGCTCATAACCTGGTGCTCCTCGCGCCGGGCCTTGGAGTGCTGCGCAAGTTCGGCACCATCGCCGCCAGCCCCGACAACGCCCATCAGGTGCTCGCGTCGGGAGCCGTGCTGCTGGTCTACCCCGGTGGCGATTACGAAGTGCACCGGCCGTCGTCCGAACGTTTCAAGGTGGATTTCGCGGGCCGTCAGGGCTTTCTGCAGCTCGCGCTGGACGAGAACGTGCCGCTGGTCCCGGTGGTGAGCGTCGGCGGTCAGGAGACGGCGTTGTTCGTCTCACGCGGTGAATGGCTGGCGAAGTTCCTGCGGCTCGACCGGCTGGCGCGGCTCAAGGTGCTGCCGATTTCGCTTTCGCTGCCGTGGGGAATCAACGTCGGCGACTTCTTCGGCCACATCCCGCTGCCCGCCAAGATCACTATCGACGTCCTCGAGCCGATCGATCTGCGCGTCGAATACGGCGAGCATCCCGATCTCGATGTGGCTTACAAGGACGTCGTCGGCCGGATGCAGGAGGCGCTCGACGAGCTGGCCGCCGAACGCCGCTTGCCGGTGATCGGCTGATGCGCGTCGAGCAGAAACTGTCCATCGAGGCTCCCCGGGCAACGATCTGGGAGGTCATCTCGGATGGCAAGCGCTACCGCGATTTCATGTCGGATGCGGAACTGTGGGACGTCGTCGGCGACCAGGCGAGTGGCCTCGGCGCGCGGTGGGCGATCCGGCTGCGGGTCGGTTCGGCACCCGTCGGTGGACTGGTCGAGATCACCGAATTCGACGAGCCGGCGAACCTCGCGTTCAACGCGATCACCGGGGTGGCGATGCGCGGGCGCTGGCGGCTGCGCGAGCGGCGTCCCGGCCTGACCGAGGTCGAGCTGCGGCTGAGTTACCAGTCGCCCGGGGGTCTGCTGGGGTTGATCGCCGACCGCGTCTCCGGGCCGCTGGTTGCCCGAATCCTCAAGCGCAGCTTGCGAAATTTGCGGGATCTGCTCGAGGGCCCGGGCTAGCTGTCGGGTTAGCAGCCGTCGATCTCGAGGTCGACCAGGAAGCCTTGCTCATGGCGGCGAAAGGCCCGTGTGCTGGCTTGCACGTCGGTGAGCCGACGGTTGCCGGAGCTGTCGGCGCTGAGCGATCGGATGCGCCGGACGGTGCCCTCGACGCGCACACCGTCTTCGGGGACGCCGGCATGGTGATCTTCGACGACGATTCCGCGGATCCGGAGCGGCCCCGCATGGTCATCGGGTGCGGACCAGTAGAGCGTCAGAGGCCCGGACGTGAGCACGATCGGGCTGTGCTCGGGTCGGTTTGCCTCGGCGTCGAGTTCGGTGATGAGTTCGACCGGCGCCGGCCACGTCGGGTCGTCGGGCCGGAACGCGAGCCCCCAGGACACCTGGTCGCCGACCGTGAAGGTCTCGCCGCAGCAACCCAATTGCCACGATTCGACGAGCACCGGCAATAGCATGCGCTCATCATCCCGCATCCAGGTGCGTGGCGAGGAGACCGGCGCGCCGCGCCCTGTGGATAACTCGCTGAGCTGGCCATCTCGGTGCTAGGATCGAACACATGGTCGAAGTCGGGTTCGCGGAGAAAGCAGCACAAGCTCATGCGCTGCTCGGCGAACTCGCCGCCGCGGTCACGGCCGACACCTCCGGGGTTTTGGCAGCCGAAGTGCTGCCGGAGATCCTGGGTGCGGTCCGTCAGGGTGAGCTGTTGACGTGCCGGCTGATCGAACGGGTCGACCGCACCGGCGCCTTCACCGCCGACGGCGCCGCGTCCACCTCGCAGTACGTGAAGAACCTGTCCGGGGAGAGCGGGGCCTGGGCCGGCAGACGGGTCCGGCTCGGCCGGGCGCTTTCGGACACCATGCCGATGACCGCGAAGACGTGGCAGGCCGGGCAGCTCGGGATGGATCATGCGCAGGTCATCGCGAATACGATCCGCGGCCTCGGCTACGACCTGGCATTGGATATGGAAGGGTTCCTGGCCGACCATGCCGCCGGGCTGACGGTCGAACAGTTGAAAACGTTGGCCGCGGAACTGCTCGCCGCCGCCGCACCCGAAGCCTCCGACGAGGAAGCCGCCCGCAAGCGGGCGGCGCAGCATCTGAACCTGTCCGAAACGATCGGCGGGATGTGGCGCCTGGACGGGTGGCTTGATCCGGAAGCCGGGCTGATCGTCTCGACCGCGCTGGCCGCATTCACCCGCAAACCCGATCCCGACAGTGACGTGATGACCGAATCCCCCGGCCACCGCCGCGCCGAAGCCCTCGTGCAGTTGGCCCGGCATGCCACCGCTCATGCCGAGGACTGCAACGGCCAAAGTCCCGGCCGGCACACCCTCATCTTCGGCATGTCCCACGAGTCCCTGCAAGACGGGATCGGGGTCGGCGGCACCCCGGAAGGCCAACGCCTGCCCGCCGCGGCGGTCCGGCGGATGGCCTGCGATGCGAACATCATCCCCGCCGTCTACAACAGCCAGTCCCAGATCCTCGACTACGGCCGCTCCACCCGCTCCACCCCACCCGGGCTCCGCAGGTTCATCGTCGCAAGAGACGGCGGCTGCACCTTCCACCGCTGCGACCGGCCCGCGTCCTGGAGCGAAGTCCACCACAAAGACCACTGGGTACACCTCGGACCGACCAACGCCGACAAGCTCCTGCTGCTCTGCCTGCACCATCATCACAAATGCCATGAAGGCGGCTGGACCATCACCATCGGCACCGACAAAGACCGCACCCCCTGGTTCCACCCACCCGACGGCCGGCCCCCGCTGAAAGGCCAACGCCGACCCCTCTTCCGACCCGTTACCGACGTCCCCCGGCGGACCTGACCGGAGCGCGAGAATGGCACCACGCCGAAGGAGGTCGACGGGACGATGCGTGATGACGGTTCGAGGGGATGGCGTGCGGCGGTGCCGGCGCTGGCGCTTCTTGCCGCCGCAGGCTGTGCCAGCTCGTCAGCGACGCCGCCCGCCGAGCGGACGACCACGACACCGTCGTCAGGGCCGGCGGCGCCGACATCGCGCGGACCCGCAAAGCGCCTGCAGCTGCGGAAGGTTGTCAACGCGGTCAAGGGACCGTGCACCGCATGGACGCGCGGGGACGGTGCTGGGCCGGCGTGTGGGGTGCCCGGCACTTCCGGCTACGGGTACAGCTACCAGCTAGGGCCGTCCCTGGGTGACGTGACCGTGGCAAGCGCGACGGTGACCACCCAAGTGGGCGACGTATCGACCGCGCAAGCGGTCGTGCTCGTGCGGCTGGACAAGGCAGGGTCCCTGACGTTGGCGAGCGTGAGCAGGTCTGCTGTCGGCAAGCAGCTGGCGATCCTGCTCAACTTGGCCGTCGTCGGCGCTCCGGTCATCCAGCAGGAGATCGCCGACGGGCAGCTACTGATCGTCGCGGTCCCGGCGACCGAGCAAGCGGCGCAGCGGCTGGCCGCCGACCTCGCTCCTTAGGACTCGCTCCTTAGGAGTCGCTGCTTAGGACTCGCTGCGCAGCTTGCTGTACATCGCCAGGTCGTGCCAGGCGCCGCGGCGGTACTGAAAGCCGCGCAGCACGCCTTCGCGCGTGAAACCCGCCTTCTCCAGCGAGCGCTGCTCGGCAACGTTCGCGATGTCCGTGCTCGCCTGCACGCGGTTGGCGAGCGTCGTCGCGAAGAGGTACTCGGGCAAAAGTCTTTGCGCTGCAGCACCAATGCCGCGTCCGCGCGCGGCGGACAGCAGGAAGATGCCCATCTCCCAGTAGAACGACGCCGGCGCCGGGCTCGACGTGCAGCGCCGCCAACTGATGTCGCCGAGGAGCCGTCCGGACCCGTCACTGACGGCGGCGCTGCCAGCGTCGTCATCGATGTCGGTGCCCGCCTCGATGCGGCGGCGCAGGACGCCCGGCCGGCGCGGGAGGAACCAGTTGAACTCGTCGAGCTGCGGCGTCTGCTCGGCCTGGATCAGATCGCCGTCCTCCGGCGTCAGGAGGCGCAGCACGATCGCCTCCGGCGTGCTGGGCGCGGTCGGCGGCCAGATCTGCCCGTCGATGTTCACGGCGAGACGACGAGCCCGGCCGAGCGGCAACCCTCGACCAGCCGGTCGAGACCGAAGGCGTCCACCGGACCCAACGCACCGACGGACTTGACGCGATCGTGCGCTAACTCGGACGCCGCCCACGCCATCAGCTCGGCCGTGAGGTCGTAACCGTTGGGGCCCTCGACCCGAACGCTCGTCAGCTGCTTGCCGCCCGAGTCCGACGCGACCGCGATGGCGACCGAACGCTGATTGCGGCGCGAGGCCTCGTCCGGACCCTGACCGGTGATCGCTGCAGCTCGGTCCGCGCGTCGCTTCAGGCGGCGGCGCAGCGGGGGAAGCTGGAGCAGCCCGGTGCCGAACGAGGCCACCGGCAACGCGTAAGACCGCTTCCCGAGCCATCCGAGGTAGTTCGCCACCTCGGTCAGCTGGGGGAAGGTCCGCGGCAGCGCCAGCGACTCGGTGCTACCGAGCAGCACGGCGGGCCGGCGGACGCCACGGTCGGAGAAGGTTCGCATCTTGCGGCCGGTGGGCAGCAGGACGAGACGGCCGCCACGGAGCAGATGAGAGGGGTCGGTCAGGCCGGTGAGCATCGTGGCGGCCGTGCCACTCGAGGGTCTCGCCTCGCCGTCGAAGAAGTAGCCGGTAACGACGCGGGTAGCGGCCGACCCCGCTTGGCGCAGCGCGAGGGCAGCGGCCAGATTGCCGGGCACGAAGTCGTAGCCGAAGGCGGTCAGCAAGGCGCTGCCACTCGCGGCCGCACGAGGGCCGGCGTCGGCGAATACCGAACGAACGAAGCCGGATTCGCCGGTCGAGTCGATGTAGTGGGCGCTGGCTGCGATCGCAGCCTCAAGCGCGGTCTTGCCGTGACGTGCGAAGGGCCCGACGGTCGTTGCGAGCACGTCGCCGCGCGACACCAGGCGGCGCACCGACTTCGGGTCCGAGGTGTTGGCCAGCGCGGTCTCCGCCCCGCCGAGTTCCTCCGCCAGCGCTGCCAGTTTCGCGGCACTGCGACCCGCGAGCACCGGCTCCAGCCCGCGGGCCTTCACGGCATGAGCGAGCAGCCGGCCCGTGAAGCCGGTCGCACCCAGGACGACGATCCGCCCCGCCGCTTCCCCCGGCGCCTGCGCAGGCACGCTCAGACGCTCCGCAGGTACTCGTCGAACGACGCTCCCGTCAGCCGCTCGTACGCTTCGACGTAACGGGATCGGGTGGCGCCGACGACATCTTCGGGAAGTTCGACGGCATCGCCGCGGTGGCCGGACTCGATGAGCCAGTCACGCACGTACTGCTTGTCGTAGGAGGGCTGCGCCTTGCCTGGCGTCCACTGGTCGGCAGGCCAGAAGCGCGACGAGTCCGGAGTGAGAACCTCGTCGGCGAGGCGCAGGATGCCGTCGCGGTCACGCCCGAATTCGAACTTCGTGTCAGCCAGCAGGATCCCGCGCCCACTGGCGATGCCCGACGCGCGCCGGAAGATCGCGAGCGTCAGCCGCTCGAGCTCCTCGGCCTGCGCGCGGCCGAGCTGATCCACGACGTCGCTTCGGCTGATGTTCTGGTCGTGCTCGCCGATCGGGGCCTTCGTGCTGGGCGTGTACAGCGGCTCCGGCAGCTGGCTCCCGTCCACCAGCCCCTCGGGCAGCTCGTGTCCCGACACCGACCCGGTCGCCTGGTAGTCCTTGTAGCCGCTGCCGGTCAGATAGCCGCGTGCGACGCACTCGACGGGGAACATGTCGAGGCGCCGGCACAGCATCGAGCGGCCCCGCAGCTGATCGGCGTACGGGCGTCAGCTCCGGCGGATACTCGTCGACGCGGGCCGTCAGCAGGTGGCTCGGGACGATGTCGGCGAGCTGGTCGAACCACCACAGCGACAGCGCGGTGAGAACGGCGCCCTTGTCGGGGATTTCGGTCGGCATGATCACGTCGAACGCGCTGATGCGATCGCTGGCTACCAGCAGGAGCGCAGGCTCCCCGGCGGCCGTATCGACGGCGAACAGCTCGCGGACCTTTCCGGATCCGAGGTGGGTGAGACCGGCGAAAGAAGACGCGGCAAGGGGCACCGCACGACCCTAACGAAATGACGCGCGCCTTTGCAGTCCCGGCAGCCGGTGCAGACCCGGCGACGGGACGCTCAGCCGCGGGCGCCCCCGGTCACCGCCCAGGAGGTCAGGGCGATCCCGGGAGTGTGCACCGGGGTCGGCTCTCCTTCGGTGAGGACGCTGTCCCCGTCGATGCCGATGACGTGCCCGGGCGCGAGGGCTTCGGCGTAGGACTGGGTGAAGCGCAGGTTGCGGACCGGCCGGGAAATGATGCCGTCCTCGATCAGGAAGACGCCGTTGCGGGTGAGCCCGGTGACGACGAGCCGGCGCGGATCGAGCAGCCGGGTGTACCAGAAGTCGGTGATCAGCAAGGCCTGGCGTAGCCCGGCGTACAGCTCGTCCGGAGCCTCGCTGCCCGGGCGCAAGAGCAGTGCCGATGAACGCGCGCTGGTCGCGTAACGGTGCTGCAGCGCACCACCGTTTGACGTGACGCCGGGGATCATCGCCGCGTCGCGGCGGTCGCTCGCGAGCTCTCGCGTGACGCCGTCCTCGATCATCGAGTAGGCGGTGCGCGGGGTGCCTTGCCCGTCGAACGCCAGCGCCGGCATGCGCTCGTCCAGCGGATCGCAGCGCAGCGTGATCAGTTCGTCGAATTGCTGCTCGCCGGGCCGGGCGAAGCTCAGCCCTTCCGAGTGGGGTCGGGCGGACAGCCCCGACCCCAGCCACGAGAGCACGTCGACGACCGCGCCCGGCCGCAGCACCACGACGTATTCGCCGGGGGCGACGTCGAGCGGTTCCTCGGCCGCCGCGAGCGCGACTCCCCGCGCATGGTGGCCCGCCGCCGATCCGTCCAGAGCTCCCGCAGCCGGGTGGAGCTCGCGCGCCCGCTGCCGTCGGCAGGAGCGGGTTCGCCGCTCGGCGCGCGGGCGATTCCATCGACGGTCGCCAAGGTGACGCTTCCGGTGACCTGCTGACCGGCGCTGTTGACGAACGCGGTGGCCGTGCCCCGAGTGGCGCAGAAACCAGCGGTCTCCAAGCCGCCCGCCGCTTCGACGAAGGCGGCCACCAGTGCGGCGCGCTCGGCATCCGTCGCGTCGGCGGTGGCCCGGTCGGCGTGGCTCGGGCCGACCGGTGCCGGCGGCGCGAGACCCGGCCAGTGCGGATCGACGGGCCGCAGCCGGGCAGATGTCAGGGCGGCTGTGGCGAGCCGGCGCAGGCCGTCGGCTCCGGGCCAGCCCGCGGCGCTGCCCGAGACCTCTGCCGTCCGCCCGTCGAGCGTGACCGCCAGCGTCAGCTGGCGGACTTCCTCGCTGACGCTCTGGTGGATGGCCGATTGCGCGAACCGGGTGAGCGACGACGTGCCGACCTCGACGGTGGCCGCGATCTGCGCACCGGGACCGGCGACGTCGGCCGCGACGTCGAGCGCGCGCAGCGCGAAGTCGCGCGCCGCGTCTTCTTCCGGGCCCAACGCTCCGGAGGCCGCCGGCGCCTCAGCCACGAACGCCCACCCGCACGCCACGAAAACGGCCCGGCATCGCCGGATGCCCGGTGTGGCCGATCTGCATCGGCTGGCCTTTGCCGCAGTTCGGCGTGCCCCAGATCGTCGTCTCATCCGGCCCGGCGAGCGCGTCCAGCGACGACCAGAACGTCGGCCCGATGCCGGTGTACGTCGGGTTGCGCAGCATGCGCCCGCGGCGACCGCCCTTGATCTCGTAGCCGACCTCGCAGCCGAACTGGAAGTTCAGCCGGCGGTCGTCGATCGACCAGGAGCGGTTGTTCTCCATGTAGATGCCGTCGGCGGTGTCGGCGATGATCTCCTCGAGCGACGAGGTGCCCGGCAGCAAGCCGACATTCGTCATGCGGACCATCGGCATCCGCGCCCAACCGTCGGCCCGCACCGCCGCGCCGCTTCGCGAAAGTCCCGCCCGTGCCGCTGAATCCCGGCCGGAGAGCACGCCGACCCAGATGCCGTCACGCACGATGTCGACCGGATGCGCAGGGGTGCCTTCGTCGTCGTAACCGAACGAGCCGAGACCACCGGGCAGGGTCGCGTCGGCCGTGATCGTCATCAGGTCGCTGCCGTAGCGCAGCGATCCGAGCTTGCCCAGATCGAGCCAGGAGGTGCCCGCGAACGCGGCCTCCCAGCCGAGGATGCGGTCGAGTTCCACGGCGTGGCCGACGGATTCGTGGATCTGCAACGCCATCTGCTCGCTGCCGAGGATCAGGTCGGTCGTGGTCGCCGGACATTCCGGTGCGGTCAGCAACTGCCGCGCTTCCGACGCGATCCGCTCAGCGTTGCCGGGCAGATCGAACGAGCGGATCAGCTCGTATCCCCGGGTGCCGTAGTGACCGAAGGCGCTGGGATGGCTGCGCCGCTGCGTTTCCCGCTCCCCGACGGCGGTGGCACTCATGCCGGCCCCGCACTTGCGTACCCGCTGCCGGATGCGGGTGCCCTCGCTGGACACCAGCCACGTCTCGACGTCCCAGATCGCCATTCCGGCCGTGGCGACGTCGGCCTTCGCCGCCTTCATGGTTGCCGTCACACCGGCGAGCAACGACGCCTTCTCGTCCAGCGGGACGGCCATCGGGTCCTCGTCGTAGGTGCTTTCCCATTCGGCGACGACCGGCGGTTCGGGCAGCAGCACGGCGTCAGGGCCGGGCACGCTCGCGGCGGCCCGTGCTGCCGCGGCAGCTTGCTCTCCGGCACGGCGCACGTCGCGGGCGGTGAGCGACGGTGTCGCCGCGTGACCCCAACCCGCACCGATCAGCGCGCGCACGCCGAGGCCGGCGCTCTCGCCTTGGCTCAGATCCTCCAGCACGCCGTCCTGCGCCCGCAGCCGCTGCTCCCGGCTGATGACCACGCGAGCGTCAGCGAAGCGGGCGCCGGCGGCGAGCGCCGCTTCGACGGCGGCCTGGGCGAGCTCGAACATGGCGGACGGCGCCTCGCTTCAGATGGGCCGGACGGCTTCCGCGCCCGAATCGTCGAGCCAGCGGACGGTGGTGCCCTCTTTGATCTTCTCGATCTTGGACAGCTTCACGACGAGTTCGTCGGCGACGGCCTCGACCTCCTCGCGGCGATAGGCCCGCACCGTGACGGAATCACCCTCGGCCGAGATGACCTCGGCGCGGGTGCGCAACTCGTCCTCGAGGTGGCCGCGCAATGCCGGGCCGTCGAGGGGGCTTCCCGGCGGCAGCGTGACGGTCAGGTCGACGGGGTCTTCATGCTCCACAGCCGGAGCCTTTCATGCCACAGCGGCGGGCCGCTCGTCAGGATGCGCGGCGGGCCGCTCGTCAGGATGCGCGGCGGGCCGCTCGTCAGGATGCGCGGCGGGCCGCTCATCAGGACAGGGAAGCGAGCCGCTCGAAGACACCGTCGAGCCGTTCCACGTAACGCTCGGGGCGGCACACCTCATCGAGCGCGGCCTCGTCAATCTTCAGGCCACGCTCGCCCGCGTGCTCGCGCAGTGTCTCCCGGAATGGGACTCCGGTGGCCCACGTCTGCATCGCCGCCGCCTGCACCACGGCGTACGCGTCCTCGCGGGACTGCCCGCTGTCGACCAGCGCAAGCAGCACTGCCGAGGTGTAGATCAGGCCGCCGGTCGACTCCAGATTCAGCCGCATCCGATCGGCATCCACGACCAGACCGGACGCCAGCCGGGTGGTCAGGTGCAGCAGGTAGTCGGTCGCGGCGGACGCGTCGGGTAGCGCGATGCGCTCGGTCGAGCTGTGGGAGATGTCGCGCTCGTGCCAGAGCGGCACGCCTTCCAGCACCGGTACGTACTGGGCGCGCACGATCCGCGCCAGGCCCGCGATGCGCTCGCTCATGATCGGGTTCTTCTTGTGCGGCATCGCCGAAGAACCCTTCTGCCCGCTGCCGAACGGCTCGGACAGTTCCCGCACCTCGGTGCGCTGGCCGTGACGTACCTCGAGCGCGAGCGCCTCGCACATGGTCGCGAGGCCCGCGAGAGCCGCCACCCAGTCGGCGATGCCGTCACGCAACACCACCTGCGTGGCGACCGGCGCGGGGTGCAGCCCGAGCGCTTCGGCGACGTGCTGCTCGACGCTCGGGTCGATGTTCGAGTAGGTGCCGACCGCGCCGCTGATCTTGCAGACCGCGACGCCGTCACGCGCGCGGCGCAGCCGATCCCGGCAGCGCGCCATGCCGAACGCCAGATCCGCGATCCGATGGCCGAACGTGTCCGGCTCGGCATGGATCCCGTGCGTGCGGCCGACGCGCAGGGTCGCCCGGTGCTGCATTCCGAGGTCGCGCAGTACCCCCACCAGCGTGTCGGCTCGCTCGAGCAGCAGGTCGGTCGCCTCCACGAGCTGCAAAGCCAACGCCGTGTCGAGCAGATCGGACGACGTCATCCCGAAGTGCACGTACGCGGCGGCCTCGCGCGGCGTGGTCTGATCCGCCCACGCCGTGAGGAAGGCGATGACGTCGTGCTGGGTGACCGCTTCGATCTCGGCGACGGCCTCCGGGGTGGGCGGCGGCGCCGCGCGTACCGGCTCCACCGAGCTCTCGCGGAACGACGCCGGCGGCGGCATGCGCCTCCAGCACCAGCACCTCGACGTGGCACCACAGCTCGTACTTGTGGGCCTCGGACCACACTCGCCCCATGGCGGGCAGCGTGTAGCGCTCGATCACCGGGCGAGGCCCGCCTCGGCGGCCTGCTCGAAGGACTCCTTGAACTCCTCGAGCTTGGTGCGCAGCGACGGATCGTGGCCGGCGATGATCTGCACGGCGAGCACGGCGGCGTTCGTGGCGTTGTCGAGCCCGACGCAGGCCACCGGAACGCCCGGCGGCATTTGCGAGATCGACAGCAGCGCGTCCAGCCCGTCGAGCGCCCCGCCCTTGATGGGCACTCCGATGACCGGCATGCTGCGTGTGCGCCGCGCAGACGCCTGGCAGCGCTGCGGAAAGGCCCGCCCCGGCGATGATCACCTCGATCCCGCGGGGAGCGAGCCCGGAGATCCACTCGACGAGCGCCCGCGGGGCGCGGTGAGCCGAGATGGAGACCTCTTCGTAGCCCACTCCGAACCGATCGAGCATGGCCCCGGCTTTGCTCATCACGTTCGCATCACTCGGTGAGCCATAGATGATCGCGACCTTTGGATCGGCGGCGGCAGCCACGTGCTAACTCCTTCTCGTTACGGTGCGGTGGATCGAACGGCGTTCTTGGCGGCATTCAAAGCGATGTCGGTTCGGACGTGCTGGCCGCCCGCGATTGTGATGTGCCCGGCGGCCTCGTAGGCACATTCTCGTGCAGCGGACAGGTCGGCGCCCAGCCCCGTGACCGCAAGCACGCGACCTCCCGAGGCGACGAGCCGCCCATTGGCCTGCCGCCGGGTGCCCGCGTGCAGGATGGTGGCGCCGGCGACCGCGGCGGCAGCCTCGAGGCCGCTGATCTCGCCGCCCAGCATCGGCGCCTCGGGGTAGCCGGGAGCGGCGACCACGACCGTCACGGCGAAGTCGGGGTTCCAGGTCGGTGTGCCGCCGTCGAGCAGGTCGGTGATCGGACTGGCCAGGCGGGCGAGGACGGCCTGGGTCTCCGGGTCGCCGAAGCGCGTGTTGAACTCGACGACCTTCGGCCCGTGGGAGGTGAGCGCGAGGCCCACGTACAGCAGGCCGCTGAACGGCGTCCCGCGGCGGGCCATCTCCGCGATGGTGGGCTGTGCGATGCGCGCGACCACCGTGTCGGCGAGATCTGCCGGGGCCCAGGGCAGCGGCGAGTACGCGCCCATTCCTCCGGTGTTGGGGCCCTGGTCGCCGTCGTACGCCCGCTTGAAGTCCTGCGCGGGGGAGAGCGGGACGACCGTCCCGCCCGGACCGACGACACAGAACAGCGACACCTCCGGGCCGTCGAGGAATTCCTCGATGACGACGCGGTCGTCCGGCCCGGCAAGGGCGGCACGTACTGCGGCGGCGGCCACGTCGCGATCGGTCGTGACGGTGACACCTTTGCCGCCGGCCAGCCCGTCGTACTTCACGACGTACGGCGGCCCGAACTCGTCCAGATCCGACAGGGCGGTCGGGATCTCATGGTGGTCACGTCCGCGCGCGGTGGGGACGCCGGCGGCCGTCATCACCGACTTCGCAAAGGCTTTACTGCCCTCCAGCCGTGCGGCGGCCGCGGTGGGACCGAAGGCGGCCAGGCCGCGCTCGGAAAGCGCGTCGACCACACCGTCGACGAGCGGTGCTTCGGGTCCGATCACGGTGAGATCGGCGCCTTGGCCTTGGGCGAGCTGCGCGATGGCGACCGGATCGCCGATGTCGACATGCAGGGTCTCGGCGAGCTCACTGGTGCCGGGGTTGCCCGGTGCGCAGACCAGCTCATCGACGTTGGGGTCGCGGGCCAGCGCCGCGCACAGCGCCGACTCGCGGCCGCCGGAGCCGATCACCAGAACCTTCATCGGGGCAGCAGCGCCGCGTCAGATGAGATCGCGCACGACGATGGTCTCGTCACGCCCCGGGCCGACACCGATCGCCGAGACCGGGCAGCCGGCTTGCTCCTCGAGGAACGTGATGTAGTCCCGCGCTTCGGAGGGCAGGTCGGAAAGCTCCCGCGCCTTCGACAGGTCGCCGTTCCATCCAGGCAGCTGCTCGTAGATGGGGGTGGCGTGATGGAAGCCGGTCTGGGTCATCGGCATCTCATCGCACCGCTCGCCGCTGACGTCGTAGCCGACGCACACCGGGATCGTCTCGAGGCCCGACAGCACGTCGAGCTTGGTGAGGAACAGATCGGTGAGGCCGTTGACGCGCACCGCGTAGCGCACGATGACGGCGTCATACCAGCCGCAGCGTCGCGCCCGACCCGTCGTCACCCCGTACTCGCCGCCGACCGAACGCAGCCGCTCGCCGAACTCGTCGTCGAGCTCGGTCGGGAACGGCCCGGAGCCGACCCGGGTGGTGTAGGCCTTCACGATCCCGATCGCCCGGCTGAGCCGGTTCGGCCCGATGCCGGAGCCCGTCGACGCCCCGCCCGCCGTCGGGTTGCTCGAGGTGACGAAGGGATAGCTGCCGTGGTCGACGTCGAGCAGCGTGCCCTGGCTGCCTTCGAGCAAGACGACCTGGCCCTCGTCCAGCGCCTTCGCGAGCAGCAGGCTGGTGTCGGCGATATGCGGGGACAGGATTTCGGCGTAGCCGTCGTACTCGGCGCACACCTCGTCGACGTCGATCGCTCGCCGGTTGTAGACCTTCGTGAGTACCTGGTTCTTCTCGCGCAGGGCGAGCTCGAGCTTGGCGCGGAAGATGCCCGGATCGAGCAGGTCCTGCGCGCGGATGCCGACGCGCGCCACCTTGTCTCCGTACGCCGGGCCGATGCCGCGGCCAGTGGTGCCGATCCGTGCCTTGCCGAGATAGCGCTCGGTGACTTTGTCCAGCGCACGGTGGTGCGGCATGATCAAGTGCGCGTCGGCGCTGATCTTGAGCTTGGAGACGTCGATGCCGCGCTCACGCAGATCGGTCATCTCCTGGATGAGCACGCCGGGATCGACGACCACCCCGTTACCGATGATCGGCACGCAGTCCGGGCGCAGGATGCCGCTCGGAAGCAAGTGCAGCGCGTACGTCTCGTCGTCGATGACGACGGTGTGGCCGGCATTGTTGCCGCCCTGGTAACGCACGACGTAGCCGACCCGGCCGCCGAGAAGATCGGTGGCCTTACCTTTACCCTCGTCGCCCCACTGGGCTCCGACGAGTACGACTGCTGGCACGTCGCCCGAGCCTAGTGGCGATTGCGCACAATTGCGGGCCGTACGCTGCGGGAGTGGCAGCGTTGCCTCGAATTCCCGGTATTTCTCAGGTCGCCGCGGCGATCTCGGCCCCGGCGCGGGCGCTCATCTCGGTCCCGCGCACGCTGCTGGACCTGAACCGCTCGATCCTCGCCCTCGTCGAGGCGCTGACCAACGCCCGCGAGACGTTGCTGTCCGCGTCGGAGGTGGCCGCGCGGGTGGAGCGGGTGGCCGAGGAGCTCGAGGAACCGCTCCTGGCCTTGCGTCCCGGCATCGAGCGCCTCGCCCGGGTGCTCGATGACGAGGCCGTCGACACCCTTCCCGACACGCTGCGCCGGATCAACGAAGACGTGCTGCCGCTGCTGTCGGGCTTGCGGGAGACGCAGAGCCGGGTCAACGCGGTCGCCAGCGTCATGCCGGGGGCGGCCTCGCTGCTCTTCGCGCGGCGGGGGCGCCCGGCTCAGCCGACGGAGATCGTCGTCGAGCCGGACGATGACGACGAGCCGGCCGGCTAGGGAGTGACGGTCAGCTCCACCGTGCCGATCAGGGTGCGCTGATAGCCACACCCGTCAGGATTCGCGCACACCGGCGCCGCCATCACCTCGACGACGGCGTGCCCGGCGCTGTCGGCACGCAGCTGGGGCTGCTGGCCCGGCAAGGTGAGCGCTTCGACCACCGGGATCTGGCTCGAGGGCTGCTCGAGCACGGTGGAGTAGGTGCGCCCGCTCGGCAGCTGGAAGTCCAGGTAGTCGCCGATGCGGAGGCTGGCGGTCGCCGCCTGGGCCCGCGAGACGGCGGTGATCACGTGGCTCGGAGGGGCGGGCAGCGCCGCCGGCTCCGGCGGTGTCCCAGCCCGCCGGACGAAGACGATGGTGGCGATCGCGGCCAGGATCACCACGACGAGCAACGCTCCGGTACTGCGGGCACTCGTCGCGACGGCGGGGGCCGGGGCGACGGTGTCGACGGTGTCGACGGTGTCGACGGTGTCGAGGATGTCGAGGATGTCGAGGATGTCGACGGTGTCCAGGTCGTCGTGCCCGTAGCTGGGCTGCGGCCCGATGTGGAGCCGGCGTTCGCCTCCGGACAGCCAGCTCTCACCGACGGGCAGCGGGCGCAGCGTGTGTCCACGCCAGGCGCTGCCGCACTCCTGCTGGTCAGCCATCGGCGGCCACCGGGGGCCAGTCCCGCGCGATAGGGGCAGTGGGATCGCTGTCGGTGAGCAGGTCACGGCAGCGCTGCGCCTCCGGCTGCTCACCGATGGCGGCGGCAGCTCGGCCGAGCGCCGCGACCGATTCGAGGAAGCCGCGGTTCGGCTGGTGCGACCACGGGACCGGACCGGCGCCCTTCCAGCCGGCGCGGCGCAAGGCATCGAGCCCGCGGTGGTAGCCGACTCGGGCGTACGCGTACGACTCGACCCAGCTTCCCGCGTCACCCGCGCGCTTCGCGAGTGCTGCCCACGCGACGCTCGAAGCCGGGAAGTCGGCGGCGACCAAGGCCGGATCGCGCCCGTCCGTCAACTGCTGCACAGGTACCGGATCGGCCGGAAGCAGCGTCGGTTCAGGGCCCAGCAGGTTGCGTCCGCTCACAGAAGTCACCCCAACATCGTGACCCTTGTGCCCGGATTTAGCCCGAGACTTTAGGCCCCGTTGTCTCCCGGGAGACAACGGGGGGCGCTAGAGGCCGAGGCTCGCCGAGCAGCCCGGCCACGGAGCCCAGCCGCGCATGCGCCAGAGCTTCGCGACCGCGTCGTCCTGTATCCACGACGCTGCCTGGTTCGGAAGCCCACCGAAGCCCAGCGACGCCCAGGTACCGGCGTCGAACTGGTAGGCGCCGTAGAAGCCGTTGCCGGTGTTGATGGCGTAGTTGCCGCCCGACTCGCACATGCGCAGCCGGTAGAGATCGCTGGCGGGCGGGCTCGGCGCGGCTGACGGCGTGCAGGCGGCAGCCATGCTGGCGAGGGCGACGGTTGCCGTGGCGGCGGCGAAGGTGCTGCGGAGGCGGACTTTGCGCGGGCGCAGACGTGCCTGAGGCAACGAGGAGGCCTTTCCCCACGCCTGCGAGGTGAGCTGTCGGGTTCGGACCGGGTATAGCCCGGCCGGTCGGCGTCATTGCGGACCGGCTTCACCCCTAGACCGTGGCGCTCCTGCTGGAGGCCGCGATCGGAAGACCATGGGTCCCCCGCACCTGCCCGGTCTTCTCGGCTGGGACCGGGCCCCGGGGCAGGATTCGGCGGTCGGGGGCCGGTGGCTCGCGCTCGCGAGTTGTCGCCACCCTTCTCCCTCGCCCGGAAAAGCCAAACTAGATGTGATTGGGATCACGCGCGTCGATGCAAACCTCTCTGGCGATTCCACCGCTAACCAGGGTGATCAGGGCGCGTGCAGGGCCTGCCGGGCGTGCTTTCGGTGCGTTACGGCGGCAACGCGGAACGTAGAGATAACAGGAAAATCCGCCGACCCCCCGAGGGGACCGGCGGATTTCCGGAGCGGAAGCGGCGCTTACCTCTTGGCCGTGGTCTTGGGCTGGGTCTTGGGCTGGGTCTTGGCGACCTTGGGCTTGGCCATCACGGACTTCCAGGTCTCGGGGCCGACCACGCCGTCCACCAGCTTCAGGTGCCTGGTCTTCTGGTAGTACAGCGTCGCCAGAGCGGTCTGCGGACCGTAGAGACCGTCCACCTTCAGCTTCGTGTGCAGCTTCTTGTTGAGCGTGGTCTGGAACAGCGCCACGTCCCAGCGCATCCGACCGGCGTCCGCCAGGCTGAACGAGCCGAGCACGATCGGTGCCGGCGCGATGGCCGTACGGCTGTAGTCCCGGCTGGCCGGCGCGTAGCTGGTGGTGGTCGGGGTGTAGCTAGGGGTGTAGCTCGGCGTGTACGAACCGCCGCCGGCTCCGCAGACCGGCCACTGGCCGAAGCCGCTACGCGCAGCGAGCTGCTGCGCCGCCGCGTCCTGGGTGGCCGGTGAGGCACTGCTCGGCAGACCCGAGTAGCCCAGGGAGTTCCAGGTCGACTGGGTGAACTGGTACGCCCCGTAGTAACCGTTGCCGGTGTTCGTCGAGTAGTTGCCGCCCGATTCGCACTGGCGAATCTGCGAGAAGACGTCTGCGCTCGCCGGTGAGGCGGCCAAAACGAGGCCCGCCCCAGCGCTTGCGGCGGTCAGGGCCGCGAGCACGGAGGTACGGCGGAAGCGGGAACGAGCCATGAGTGCTCCTCCGACGCCTGCGAGGTGAGCTGTCGGGTTCGGGCGGGAGTTGCGCCCGGTCGCATTCGCGACTTCACCCCGAGGGCGCGCCTGCTGGCGCGTCCACTTACCTGGGTCCCCCGCTCCTGCCAGACACGATCGTGGTCACCTCAAGCCGGTGGCAGGATTCGGCGAGCCGGGAGGCGAGCACCCAACTGGAGGGGTGCGGGCCTCACCCTACTCGCAACATGTGGGGTGCTTGCAACTAGCTAGCAGCACTTGTTCGTGCTATATGACGGACCTCTCAACCCGCAAAACCGCGTGTCGGTAGTTGCATCCCACCTCATCCGTTTTGGCACCCGTTTCGACACACGTTTCCGGTACCCGCTTCGTCACTCGTTTCGGCGTACCGCCTCGTCCGCCTTCCGGGCGGCGATGACCACCGGGTCGAACACCGGCGAGTACGGCGGCGCGTACGAGATGTCCGTAGCGAACAGCTCCCCGGCGGTCATCGCGTTCCAGATCGCGGTGGCGAGGACATCGATCCGCTTGGCCGACCCGTCGTGCCCCACGATCTGGCCGCCGAGCAACCGGCCGGTCAGGCGCTCGGCGATGAGCTTGACCCGGATCGCTTCGGCGCCGGGGTAGTAGCCGGCCCGCGTCGTCGAATCGACCACGACGCTGACAACGGAGAACCCGGCTTCCTCCGCCTCGCGTAGGGACAGCCCGGTCCGGGCGATCTCGGTGCGGCCGACCTTGGTCGCCGCGGTGCCGAGCACGCCCGGGAAGGTGGCGGCTCCGCCCGCGATGTTCTCGCCGGCCACGCGCCCCTGCTTGTTCGCGTGCGTGCCGAGCGCCACCCACACCGGCCGGTCGGACACCGCGTGGTGCGATTGCACGCAGTCGCCCGCTGCCCATACGCCGGCGACGGCGGTCCGCATGGAACCGTCGACGGCGATGGCGCCCGTCGGTCCGAGTGCGATGCCGGCAGCCTGTGCCAAGGCCACGTTGGGCCGCACACCGATCGCGAGGATCACCAGCTCGGCGGCGAACTCGCGGCCGGTCGCGGTACGCACCGCGCGCACCTCACCGCCGTCGCCGCGGCGGATCTCAGCGAGGCCGTCGCCGGCGCTGAGTGCGATGCCGGCGGCCTTGATGCCGCTCGCGACCCACTCGCTCATGTCCGGATCGAGCGTCGCCATCGGTGCGGGCGCCTGGTCGATCACCGTGACGGCGATTCCCCTGCCGACGAGAGCCTCGGCGGTCTCCAGGCCCACGTACCCGCCGCCGACCACGACGGCGTTCGTCACGGTGCGGCCGTCCAGCTCGGCGCGCACGTGGTCGCCGTCCAGGAGGGTGTGCACCGGGAAGACCCCCGGTCCGGCGGCGCCCGGAACCGACGGCAGGACCGGCACCGAGCCGGTGGCGACGAGCAGGTCGTCGTACTGCTCGGAGTACGGCGCGCCGCCGTCGAGCGGGGTGACCAGGACCTCGCGCGCGGCCGTGTCGATCGCGTCGACGCGAGTGCGGGTGCGGACGTCGATCTGCTGGTTCTCGCGGAACGCGGCCGGGGTGCGCACGACGAGCGCCGCACGGTCGCCCGGCACCAGATCGCCGATCCAGTACGGGATACCGCACGCCGAGTACGACGTGTCGGGCCCGGACTCGAAGGCGACGATCTCCAGGCGGTCCGGACCGAGCCGCCGCCGCGCCTGCGACGCCGCCGACATCCCCGCGGCCTCGCCGCCGATCACCACGAGCCGGGCACGCCCGCCGGCCCGATTCGCCACCATTTTTGCAACGTAGTCCGGGAACGGCCCCGGCGAGCACGCGGCGAACGCATGGCGCGGCCCCCGCGTGGGACAACCGTGGGCACAGCAACGGCACCTAGGCTGGCGGGGTGCACCTTGCTGTGAACGTGCTGGACTCCAACAGCCTGATCTCGTCGTGGGGTCTGGCCGGCCTGCTCGCGATCATCTTCGCCGAGACCGGCCTGCTGATCGGCTTCTTCCTGCCGGGCGACACGCTGCTGTTCCTCGCCGGCGCGGTGACCGTCGCGGATGCCAAGCCGAACGTGCACCTGCCGCTGGCGGGAGTGCTCATCGGCACCGCTGTGGCGTCGATCATCGGCGCGCAGGTGGGATGGCTGATCGGGGCGAAGGCCGGTCCGCGGGTCTTCGATCGGCCGCGGTCACGGCTGTTCGACCCGCACAACGTGGCCCGGGCCCACCGGCTGCTCGAGCGCTACCACTACGGCGTCGCGATCGTGCTGTCGCGCTTCGTTCCGGTCGTCCGGACGTTCATCAACCCGGTCTGCGGGGTCGCCGAGATCCCGGCCCGGGCGTTTTTCATCTGGAACGTCATCGGCGGCATCTTGTGGACGCAGCTCATCGTGCTGCTCGGGCGCGCGCTCGGCCCGAAGGTCCACATCGACAAGTACGTGCTGCCGATCGTGGCCGGGATCATCGTCGTGAGCGTCGTCGGGATCCTGCTGGAAGCCCGCAAGGGCGGCAAGCGCCTGAAGGAAGCGGACGCCCGGGCGGCGCAAGCGCAGCGCAACGCCGCAGCGCCGCAAGCGGACGAGGCAGCGACCGAAAACCACGCGTGAGCACGCGGACAGACGAGCTGACCGGCCTGGGGGGCCGCGTGAGCTCGCGGGCGATCAGTGGAGCTTTCTAACGACGGTGCGGCTCGTCCTCGTATTCGTCCGAGTACTCGTCGTCATCGTTGACGTCGCTCGCCGGAGCATGACCATTGCCGCGAAGCTCATTCTCCAACCGGCTGGGGTCCCAGTCCGGCGAGGAGTTGTACTTGAGCTCCCTCGCGACCTTGGTCTGCTTGGCCTTGGCACGGCCGCGCCCCATGGCTCGACCCCCTCGAAAGCTTTCAACGGGGACCTGCCCCGGCACTGATGTCGTGTACTCAGACTACAGGGTGTCAGGCCGCCGGGCACCCCACCTGGCAAGGCTGATGCCCGCGTTCTTGGCTGTTGCTTGTCAGGGGCATGTCATCGGCCTCTGGCAGGATCGACGAATGGCCGCGCTCCCTGGTGCGCCCGCTGCTCACCTGCGGGTCTACGAGCCGATGGCCGCGTTCTCGGAGGAGGAGCAGCAGCGCTACGCGGCACTGAGCCGCGGCGGCGATCTGCCGACCCGCGCGTCGAGTGATCGCGAGGAGCGGGCATCCGCCTTGCGCGCCGCTGTGCGCCGGACCCTGGACCTCCCGGAAGGGCAGGTGCTGATCGAGCCGGTCGACGGGCTGCTGTTCGTCTGCCCGCTGCGCACCAGGCTGCGGGCGCTCATCGCCGCCTCCGAGTTCCGCTCCGGGATGGCCGGCGCGCTCGCCGACGCCTTCATCCCGGCGGCGCTCGCGGAACAGGCCGAGTCCGACCTCGACAAGTGGCGGAGGCGGGTGCCGGGAATGAAGGTCGCGGTCGTCTCGTGCACCTACCTGGTGCCGCTGCCGTGGTTCGTCCCGTTCGAGCCGAGCGAGCGGGTGCTGGTGACCGGCAAGGGCGAGCGCTCGATGCGCTACGTCGCGCCTATGAGCGCAGCGCGGCGGCGCACCGCGCGGGCGCTCGCGACCCTGCGCCGGGCGCTGCCCGAGGCGCCGACGGTCGCCGGGCTGGAGCAGCTCGGCCGCTGGCTCGAGGACTTCCACCCGCACTCGCGAGTCGAGCTCGACTACGCGGGTCTGGTCGAGCTGCTCACCGATGAGGAACTACGCGAAGACGTGTCGGTCGCCGACATCGCCGCGTCGCTGACCGCGCTGAGCGAGGGCAACGGTGCCGACGCGGTGGCGGCGTACGAACGGGTCATCGGTCGGTGGCGGCCGCTGCAGCAGTTGGAGACGGCGAGCTGACCTGCGCATCCAGGCCCGACTAAAGCGGTCGAAGTACGGAAATGTTTTGCAGGTGCAAAGCGCACACCGCATACACAACCGGGGACTAGTCCTCGAATGACTCGCTTAGGCTATTTCGGACATGCCGGTCACGCTGCGAGAATGTTGTGATGCCGACGGCTGCATGTCGCCGGTGAATGAAAGGAACCCAGATGACTGCGCACACTCCCGAGAGCGAGCCTCTGCTCACGCCGGCGGAGGTCGCCACCATGTTCCGCGTCGACCCGAAGACCGTCACGCGCTGGGCCAAGAGCGGCAAGCTGACCTCGATCCGCACGCTTGGCGGTCACCGGCGCTATCGCGAGACCGAGGTTCGCCGGCTGCTGTCGGGGATTCCCTCGCCGCGAACTGACGACTGACCTTTACTTCCTGCTTTCTCGCGCCCGGCCGGCTTCCGGCCGGGCGCGTTTGCATCGTTGGCCCGTGGCCCGTCGGCCGAACCCCCGGCGCCTGACGGCATGACGCCACTCGCGCCGGGGATGCGCGGGTTTTGGTGCAATCCGTGGCTCAATCGCCCTATGGGGGCGTCGATAGTGCGGCTGACATGAGGGCTGTCCACCGCAATCGCGATCCGCGTCACGATCACGTCGGGGCCACAGTCGGCGCTCTCGTCCTCGATGTGGACCACCTCGGTGTGGTCACGGCGGCGCGTGGTCAGGTATCCGCTTTTAACGCGAAACCTGGCGATCTAGTTGGGCAACTGTTGATAAACCTCGTCCATCCGGACGACCGGCCCGCGCTGGAATCTGTCTTGGAACTGGTGCCGGGAGGACGTCCGCGCCGCGTCGACTGCCGCATCCGGTCGGCGGGACTCGGTGGGCAGGCAGGGGACGAACCCTGGTGCTGGTTCGAGCTGACCGTCTTCCGGGACGATTCGACGCTGAAGGGGGCCGGAGCCGTGCGGGTCGCGCTGCACGACGCCACCCGAGCCCGTGCCGCCGAGCAGCAGCTGCGCGAGAGCCAAGCCCTGCTGCACGCTTTGCTGGCGCACATTCCGGCCGCCGTCAGCGTCCGCGATCCGCAGGGACGGCTGCTGACCGTCAATCGCGAGTTCGCCCGTGTCGTCGGCGGCGATCCGGAGGTGCTGCTCGGCCGCGTCGACGCGGGGCTTCGGGGTGCTGCGGAGAACCTGCGCCGGATCGTCGAGGAAGGCCGCCCCTCGCAGCGCGACGTGGTGGTGACCCTCCCCAGCGGCGACGTGCGCACCTACTCCGATATCCGCTTTCCCGTCTTCGGGCCGGACGGGCAGCCGTCGGCCATCGGTGAGATCGCCACCGACGTGACCGAGCAGCGCGCGATCGAACTCGACCGGTCGCACCTTCAGGAGGAGTCGGAGGAGCGCTACCGGCTGCTGGCCGAACACTCGCTCGACGTCATCGCCCGGATGCGGCCCAACGGGACGTTCAGCTACGTGTCACCGGCCGCCAGCGACGTCCTCGGCTTCGACCCGGCGGACCTCACCGGCTCCAACCCGCCCGGCGGGCGCGTTCACCCCGAGGACGAGGCCGTGGTCGCCGACGCGATCTCGCGCGTGGTGGTCGGTGGCCCCCCCAAGACGCTCAGCTACCGCTTCCTGCACGGCAACGGGTCATGGCGCTGGCTGGAGACCACGTGGAGCGCCATCCCGATCGCGCGCTGTACGGGCGACGACACCGGCTGCGCGTACGAACTCTTCGCGGCGACCCGCGACGTCTCCGAGCGCTATGCCGCCCAGCAGCAGCTCGAGCAGCTTGCGTTACGCGACGGGCTCACCGGGCTGGCCAACCGCGCGCTCCTGACCGACCGCCTGACGACCGCGATCGAACGGCTCGAGCGCCGCGGTGGGGCGGTGGCGGTCTACCTGATCGATCTCGACCACTTCAAGGGGATCAACGACACCTACGGTCACGCCGGCGGTGATGCCGTCATCGTCGAGGCCGGCCGGCGCCTGATCCGGGCGTCGCGGGCCGGCGACACGGTTGCCCGGCTCGGGGGTGACGAGCTGATCCTCGTCGCGGAGGTGGCGGGCCGAGCCGAAGCCGAAGCGCTCGGAAGCCGGCTGCTGGATCAGCTGCGCAAGCCTTACCCGGCGGTGGGATCGGTGTGTACGGCGTCGGTCGGCCTCGCATTGGCGCGCGATTACCGCTGCGATCCGGACGGCTTGCTGCAGCGCGCCGACGTCGCGCTGTACGCGGCGAAGCAGGCCGGGCGCGATCGCGTCGAGGTGTTCGCGGGCGCCATGCAGCGCCGGCTGGGCCGGCGCCGCGCCGTCGAGCAGCAGGTGCGGATGGCGTTGGCCGGTGACGGGCTCACCATGCACTACCAGGCCCTGGCCGATCTCGAGTCCGGCACCGTCGTCGGCGCGGAGGCGCTGGCGCGGCTGGACAGCACCGAAGGCCTGCCGATCGCGCCCGACATCTTCATCGGGGTCGCCGAGGAGACCGGGCTCATCGCCGAACTCGACCGCTGGGTCATCAGCCGGGTGGTTGCTGAGATCGGGGAGCTGCGCAGCGCCGGCACCGGCCGCTGCCCGGTGTTCTCCGTCAACGTCTCGGCGCGCACGCTGGCGGCTCCGGAATTCGCGCCGTGGCTCCGCGAGACCCTCGACGACGCCCACCTCGACGGCGGGGGCCTTTCCCTCGAGCTCACCGAGCGGACCCTGCTCGTGGCGGGCGAAACCGTCGAGCGCACGCTCAGCGCGCTCGCCGACATGGGGGTGAGCGTCGGGCTCGACGACTTCGGCACCGGCTGGTCCTCGCTGCGCTACCTGTCCGAGCTGTCGCTCGACTTCGTCAAGCTCGATCGCAGCTTCACCGCTGAGCTCGCGCCCGGTGGCCGCAAGCACGACTTCGCCCAGGCGATCTGCGGGCTCGCCCGCTCACTCGGCCTCGTCGTCGTCGCCGAAGGGATCGAGACCAAGCTGCAGGTGGATCTGCTTCGCGACGCCGGCTGCGACCTCGGGCAGGGTTACGCGCTCTCGCGTCCCGGTCCGCTCGCGGAGCTGCCCGCGCACATCGCGCTGATGTGATCTGTAGCCGAGCCTGACCCGGCGTCGGACACGAGCGCCTCGGCGCGGTAGGAACGAAGCTCCGAGGGGAGTGATGTTTGTGACCGCGCGGCCGCCGCTGGATCTGCTCGATGGTGACTGGTACCTGAACCCGTACGGGACGTATGCCTGGCAGCGGGAGCACCAGCCGGTCGCCTGGGACGAGATCAACGAGTTGTGGGGCATCTTCCGCTACGACGACATCGTCGAGATCGAAAGCCACGATCGCGACTTCATCAGCTCGGACAAGATCAAAGGCGGCTACCGGCCGAACATGCCGGCCGATCCGGCGATCATCGGCCTGGACAATCCGCTGCACACCGAGCGGCGCAAGATCGTCAGCCGCCGCTTCACCCCGCGCGCCGTTTCGCAGCGGGAGGAGCACGTTCGCGAGGTCGTCACGGCGCTGATCGACGGGGCGCTCGCCAAGGGGACCGGCGTCGAGATCATCGACGAGCTGGCGGCGCCGCTGCCCGCGCGCATGATCGGCTGGCTGCTCGGCTTCCCTGAGGACGACTGGCGCAAGCTCAAGTACTGGTCGGAGACGACGATCGCGCTCGGCGGCGGCCCGCGCTACTTCGACCAGGAGGGCATCACCGCCTCCGGCGAGTTCTTCGCCGCCGCCCAGGCGCTCCTGGAAGAGAAGCGGCGCTGCCCCGCCGACGACGTGATGACGATCTGGAGCCAGGCTCACGTCGAAGGCCGTCCGATGACCGACGCCGAGGTGCAATCGGATTCGCTGCTGTTGCTGGACGGCGGCGCCGAGACCACCCGCACGGTCATCGCTCGCACCCTGCTGAACCTCGTCAGGAATCCCGGCGAGTGGGACAAGCTCAAGGCCGGTGCCGACATCCCAACGGCCGTCGAGGAATTCATCCGCTACGTCTCGCCGGTGCACAACATGTGCCGGGTCGCCACGCGTGATTACGACATCGGCGGCGCCACCGTCAAGAAGGGTCAGCAGGTGGTCCTGCTGTACGGGTCGGCCAACCGCGACCCGGCCCACTTCGCCGACCCCGAGCGCTTCGACGTGACGCGCAAGCCCAACGAGCACATCGCGTTCGGGCTCGGAACGCACTTCTGCCTCGGAGCCGGTCTGGCCCGGCTCGAGATCCGGGTGTTCTTCGAGGAATTCATCAAGCGGGTCAAGGACTTTCGGCTCACGCCGGGCGGCACGTTGCAGGAGCAGCCGAACGCGTTCGTCTACGGCGTGCGCTCGGCGGAGATGGACTTCGTCGCGGCCTGAAGATGGCGGCCAAAGCCAGGCTTTGGTCGTTACGGGCGCGTGTTAACGCACATGGCCTGGCTTTGGCCGCGCGGGTGGGCGGCGGATCAGGTCGCGACGGGCTGACCGATCTGGTCCTCCGACCATGCCCACAAGCGTTCGGCGACGTCGGCGTCGATGGCGTGCGGTGCGACCCCCTGCGTGCGCGATTCGTCGGCGGTCTCGGCGACGTGGACGTCTTCGAGATAGCGGCCGCCCTGGCCGGCGAGCTCCGGCGCGGTCGCGGCCCAGACGCTCGTGGCCGCGCCCTGCGGTATCGACTTGCGCTTCAGCGCGCCGGCCGGGGCGCGCGCCGCCATGTCCTTGAAGTCCTCACGCGAAAGGTGACGTGACAGTTCGGTGGCAATGACTCCCGGGTGTACGGCGAAGCTGTGGATTCCCGCGTCAGCAAGGCGCTTTTCGAGGGCGACCGTGAACAGGATGTTGGCGCTCTTCGCCTGACCGTAGGCCTCCCACTTGTCATAGGGCCGGGTGCGGAAGTGCGGGTCGTCGAAGTCGATCCCGCCGCGGAAGTGCCCGCGGGAGCTGAGGTTCACGATCCGCACGTCGCTGCCGGCGGCTGCGGCCGCGCGCAGCGCCGGGAGGAGTTCGGCGGTGAGGGCGAAGTGGCCGAGGTGGTTGGTGCCGAGCTGCAGCTCGAAACCGTCGGCGGTCTGCCCCTGCGGGCAGGCCATCACGCCGGCGTTGTTGATGAGCAGGTCGAGCCTCGGGTGGTCGGCGCGAAAGCCCTTGCCGAACGCCCGCACGCTCTCCAGCGACGCGAGGTCGAGCTCGCGGACCTCGAGCTGCGCGTCCGGGACCGATTCGCGGATCTGCGCGGCGGCTTGCTCGCCCTTGGCGGTATCGCGAACCGCCATCACCACCCGGGCTCCGGCGGCCGCCAGGGCCCGGGCCGTCTCGACGCCGATGCCGGCCGACGCACCGGTGACGACGGCGAGCTTGCCCGAGAGGTCGAGTCCGGCGGTGACGTCGTCGGTGGTGGTGTCTGCTCCGTATGCCATGGAGGAGAGCCAACCACCCGGGTCTGCTGCAACACCGGCGGGGGCGGGGCTACCCTTCGAGAACGGCATTTCACCGTCCAACGCCGTGCCAGAGGAGATGGTTGTGAGCAGCGCCGAACTCTTCCTGCCCGACCCGCTTCCCCGCGAGGTGAAGTACACCGTCATCTCGGTGGACGATCACGTCGTCGAGCCGGCCCACACGTTCGAGGGCCGCATCCCGAAGCACCTGGCCGACCGCGCGCCCCGGATCATCGAGACCGAGCAGGGGCATCAGGTCTGGGAGTTCGAGGGTCAGACCTTCACGCAGGTCGGCATGAACGCCGTCGCCGGGCGGCGCAAGGAGACCGTCAAGCTCGAGCCGTTCCGCTTCGAGCACATGCGCCCCGGCTGCTACGACATCGGGCCACGGGTCAAGGACATGGACCTCAGCGGGGTCTGGGCGTCGGTGAACTTCCCGTCGCAGATCACCGGCTTCTGCGGCCGGGTGTTCTTCAACGCCCAGGACCGCGAGCTCGGCATGGCGTGCATAAAGGCCTGGAACGACTGGCTTTTCGAGGAGTGGCACGAGCCCTATCCGGAGCGCATCGTGCCGCTCGGGATCACGTTCCTCGCCGATCCGGAGCTGGCGGTCGCGGAGATCCGCCGCTGCGGCGAGCGGGGCTTCACCGCGATGACGTTCCCGGAGCGTCCGCACATGATCGGGCTGCCGTCGCTGTGGGATCGCGACCACTGGGACCCGATCATGCAGGCGATGGTCGACACCGACATGGCGATCTGCCTGCACGTCGGCAGCTCGGGACTGAACCAGGCACCGCCCGGCGCGCCGTCGCTGCAGCTCGGCGCCACGCTCTTTTCCGCAGTATCCCTGAACGCGTGTGCCGAGTGGGTGTGGTCGGGCTACGCCCTGCGCATGCCGAAGCTGAAGATCGTCATGAGCGAGGGCGGCATCGGCTGGGTCGCGATGCTGCTCGACCGCCTCGACAACATCATCGACCGGTCCGGCTACGGCCTCGGCTGGGACGAGCGGCCGGCTGACGTGCTCAAGCGCAACTTCTGGTTCTGCACGATCGACGACCCGTCGACGATCGACACCCGTCACCGCATCGGCGTCGAGAACATCATGTTCGAGACCGACTACCCGCACGGTGACGGCACCTGGCCCGATACCCAGCTCGTCCTCGAAAAGGCCTGGGGTCACATCCCGCCGGCCGAGCTGCGCGCGATGTGCAGCGAGAACGCCGCCCGCGTCTTCCGTCACCCGCTCCCGCCGACCGTGCTCCCGCGCGACTGAAAGGCCGATCCGTGAACTTCACCCCGACTGCTGAGAAGCTGATTCCGGACCTGTCGACGCGTGAGGAGCTCGTGCTCCTAGCGCGCTGCTTGTGGAGCGAGGGCTACTGCGACCATCTCGCCGGTCACATCACGTACAACCTCGGCGACGGCACGCTGCTGTGCAACCCGTGGCTGATCACCTGGAACGAGCTGCGCCCGGAGCAGGTCATCCGGATCGACCTCGAGGGCAACCTGCTCGAGGGTGACTGGCCGGTGCCGCTCGGCATCCCGTTGCATCTGCAGCTGCACAAGATGCGCCACGACGTGCAGTGGGCGATGCACAACCACCCGCTCTACGGCACCGTCTGGTCGGACATGGGTGAGATCCCGCCGATCTACGACCAGAGCTCGGCGCTCGGCGGCGGCGAGCTCGTCCTCGTCGACGAGTACGACGGTCCGGTGAACGATCCGACCACCGCCCGCCGCGCGGTCGAGGCGATGAACGGTTCCGAGCTGGCGCTGCTGGCCGGGCATGGCGTCTTCGTGCTCGGCGGCTCAGCGCGAGCGGTGCACCAGCGGGCCGTTGCCCTGGAGCAGCGCTGCCAGCGGGCCTGGCACGTTCGGGCGGCCGGCTCGGCGGCGAAGTCCCCGCTGCCCGAGACGTACCTGAACGCGATGGCCCGCTCCAACGGCGAGGGCTTCATCGGGTTCTGGGAGGCCATGGTCCGCGAGGAGCTGCGCAAGGACCCGTCCCTGCTCGACTAGCGGTTTTTGAGCGAGGCCTGGATCTCCCTGATGCGGTCGGCGAAGCCGGGCTGATCCATCGACCACTCCTGCGCTTCGAGCTCGAGTGCCATCGCCTGAGCCGGGCCGCTCATGGCCAGCTCGGTGCGCAGCGACGCCTTGGTGCGCGCGACGAGCTCCCGGGGCCGGCTCGCGGCGCGGCGCGCCAGCTTCATTGCCAGCGGCAGGAGCTGGTCCTCCGGAACGCAGCGCCAGGCGAGCCCGGCAGCGGCGGCCTCGTCGCCCGAGAGCGCGTCGCCGCAGAGCACCAGCGCGGCGGCTCCTTGAGCGCCGATGCGTTGCGAGAGGCGCCACAGGTGGCCGCCTCCCGGATGGATGCCGACGTCGAGCCAGCGCGGGTCGAACCGCGCGCCGGGCGCGGCGAGAATGACGTCGCACGCGAGCGGAAGGTTGACGCCTGCCCCGATCGCGGGAGACGCGATCGCCGCGATGGTGGGGACGGGTGCGTTCGCGAGGGCCAGGAACCCGGCATAGCTCGCAGCGAGCGGAACGTCCCGGGAAAGCAGGGCGTCCAGCGACCCGCCGGCGCAGAAGACCGGTGGTTCGGCGGTCAGGACGATCGCGCCTGCTGCGGAATCGAGCGCGTCCTGGACCGCTGCAGCGAGGGCATTGCTCAATGCCGGTGAGAGCGCGTTGCGATGTGCGGGGTCGTTGAGACGCAGCACCGCAGTGCTGGCAGGCCCGTCGTCGACGGTGCTGACGACGAGTTCGCTCATGCCGCGCTCCGGGTGAAAGCGGCTTCGACGATCTCGTGCAGCACCGTGGACGGGAGCCGCTCGCCCGCCTCCGGGTCATCGGACATCACCGCGGGGTCGAGCGACTGGTAGCCGTGGACCAGGCCGCTGAACATGCGCGACAGCACCGCGGGATCGCCGTCTCGGAATACCCCGGCCCGCTGCCCTTCGGCGAACAGCTCCGCCTGCAGGCGCATGGCTTCCTCGAATCGCAGCTGCACGCTCGGGTCGACGGTGACCCCGTGGGCGGCGTCGGCGGTGCCGGTGAAGCGCAGGTAGAGCCGGGCGAACGCGGGATGGGCGCGAAAGAAGCCGACCTGGAAATCGACCAGCCGATGCAGCCGCAGCAGCGGGCCGGAGCCGTCGGCGGCGGCAAGCGTATCGGTCATGCCGGGCATGAACTCGCCGCCCCGGCGCAGCCAGACCTGCCGGAAGAGCTCTTCCTTGCTGGGGAAGAACAGGTAGACCGAGCCCACCGCGAATCCGGCCAGCTCGGCGATCTCCTTCAGCGTCGCGAGCGCGAAGCCGCGGCTGCCGAAGATCTCCTCGGCCGCGTCGAGCAGGTGGGTACGGCTGAGGTCCTGCTGGCGCAGGCGGCGCTGCATCCGGCGATCGACGACCGACTCCACGCGCTCCCCCTCTCGCATCACACTCTCTTGCCAATCCGGCGCGAGCATGTGAATCATAAGCCGGAGTGCTGAACGCGGATTCAGTGCGGTTGAAGTCTCGCGTCGTCGCGGGCTGCGAAGGAGAGCGCCATGGACGCCAACGACATGATCCTGATCAGCGTCGACGACCATCTCGTCGAGCCGCCGGACATGTTCAACGGCCGGATGCCGGCGCGTTTCGCCGACCAGGCACCACGGGTCGTGCGCAAGGCCGACGGCTCGGACGTGTGGGTGTTCAACGACACCGAGATCCCGAACATCGGGCTGAATGCCGTCGCCGGTCGGCCGAAGGAGGAGTACGGGGTCGAGCCGACGGCCTACACCGAGATGCGCCCCGGTTGCTACGACATCCACGAGCGGATCAAGGACATGAGCGCCGGCGGTGTGCTCGCGTCGATGTGCTTCCCATCGTTCCCGGCCTTCTCCGGCCGGCTCTTCGCGGCTGCCGAGGACAAGGACCTCGCGCTCGCGACGGTGCAGGCCTACAACGACTGGCACGTCGAGTCCTGGTGCGCGGCCTACCCCGGGCGGTTCATCCCGATGGCGTTGCCGGTCCTGTGGGACGTCGAGCTCGCGGCCGCTGAGGTGCGGCGGATGGCCGCGAAGGGCGTGCATTCGGTGACGTTCACCGAAAACCCGGCGACGCTGGGCTACCCGAGCTTCCACGAGAGCTATTGGGATCCGCTGTGGCAGGCGCTGGTCGACGAGAACGTCGTGCTCAGCATCCATCTCGGCTCGTCCGGCAAGCTGGCGATCACCTCACCGGATGCGCCGGTCGACGTGATGATCACGTTGCAGCCGATGAACATCTGTCAGGCGGCGGCCGACCTCGTGTGGTCGCGGATCCCGAAGCATTTCCCGGACATCAAGATCGCCCTGTCCGAGGGCGGCACCGGATGGATCCCGTACTTCCTCGACCGGCTCGACCGCACCTACGAGATGCACCACCTGTGGACCGGGCAGAACTTCGGCGACAAGCTGCCCAGCGACGTCTTCCGGCAGCACTTCCTCACCTGCTTCATCGCCGACCCGGTCGGCGTGCAGCTGCGCCATCTCATCGGCCTGGACAACATCTCGTGGGAGTGCGACTACCCGCATTCGGACTCGTCCTGGCCGAACGCGGCGGAAGAGCTGGAGACGGTCATGGCCGGAGTTCCGGACGACGAGGTCAACAAGATCACCTACGAGAATGCGATGCGCTGGTACTCCTTCGATCCGTTCGCGCATCGCTCGCGCGAGCAGAGCACGGTCGCGGCATTGCGGGCCGAGGTCGCCGGACACGACGTTTCCGTCCATGCCTTCGATACGGGCCGGATCGAGCGAACGCACGCCGGAATCGACCTCGGCAACCTGGTGCCGACGGCGTAGCAAACCGCGACGCGGTGTCGCGCGCGGGTTTCGCGCGGGCATGATTGGCCGATGGTGGCCCCGTGAAAGAAGTCCTGACCGCCCCTCGCCTGGAAGGCACCTTCGCGGTCGGCGAGCGCCGGCTGGGTTTTGCGGAATTCGGCAACCCCCACGGACGAGCGGTGCTTTGGCTGCATGGCACCCCGGGTGCGCGGCGGCAGGTGCCTCAGCCGGCCCGGCTCGCCGCGGAGGAGCTGGACCTGCGGCTCATCGGCATCGACCGCCCCGGCGTCGGTTCCTCGACCCCGCATCTGTACACCTGCATCCGGGACTTCGCCTCGGACATCGAGCCATTGCTGGATGCGCTCGGCATCGAGGACTTCGTGATGATCGGCCTGTCCGGCGGAGGTCCGTACGTGCTCGGCTGCGCTCACGCCATGCCGGACCGGATGATGGCGGCGGGGCTGATCGGAAGCGTCGCGCCGACGGTCGGGCCGGATGCCGCGGAAGGCGGTCCGGTCGAGCTGACCCGCACTCTGCACTCGCTCATCACGAGGATGCGAGTGCCGCTGTCGTTCGCCCTGACCGGCTTTGTCTGGGCGATCCGGCCGTTCGCCGGCAATGCTTTGGACATTTATGCGCGCATCAGCCCCGAGGGTGACCGGCGGATGCTCCTTCGGCCGGAGTTTCGGGCGATGTTCCTGGACGACCTGCTGAACGGCAGCCGGGTCGGCCTGCGCGCGCCCGTCGACGACCTGATTCTCTTCGGCCAGGACTGGGGTTTCCCGCTCTCGCAGGTCCGGGTGCCGGTGCACGCCTGGCACGGCGACCGTGACCACATCGTGCCGTTCGCCCACGGGGAGCACCTGGTCTCGCGGCTGCCCGATGCGCATCTCTACCCGATACCGGGTGAGAGCCACCTGGGCGGCCTCGGCGAAGCGGAGGCAATCCTCGAGACGCTTGTCGAGACGTGGGACGCCCGGCTCCGCCGTCCGGTCCCGATACGCCGGGCCGGCCGCCGCTAACCAACCCTGGGGTCGGCACGAGCCCGAATCGCGCGTAGGCGAGGATGCGGCGATGGCCCCCGACGAGATCGTCATCGACGACTACACCAATCCGCGCTTCAGCCCCGAGGCGCGGGCCATGCTCGACGCGATCGCGTCCATGCCCGTGCTCCCGCTCGAGCCGGAGGCGCTCATGGCGGCGGCGAGCGAGCAGACGGGTCTCGACGACTTCGGCGACGACTGGTTCCGCGAGCCGCTCGACGTGGTGTGCCGCGCGATCCCCGAAGAAGCTGGGCTGAATGCGGTGGGTCGGGTGACCGCCGGCACGTCGCTGGTCGGGATGCTCGCGAACCGGCTGCGGCTGGAGGATCTGCTGCGCCGCAACCCGGAGATCGAGCAGGTGCCGATCGAGTGCCCCATCATCATCGTCGGTTTGCCGCGTACCGGAACCACGCACTTGCACAACCTGCTGTCGGCCGACCCGCAGCTGCGCTCGCTCCCGTACTGGGAAAGTCTCGAGCCGGTGCCGGAGACGATACCGCCGCCCGACCCGGATCCACGTATCGAGCGGGCGGCGATGGCGACCGGGTTCACCGACGTCGCGATGCCGTACTTCAAGGCGATGCACGAGATGACGCCCGAGCACGTGCACGAGGAGGTCCAGCTCCAGACGCTGACTCTCGCGAGCATGCTGCTGGAAACGCAGTGGCATGTGCCGACCTATCGCGACTGGTGGAAGGCGACCGATCAGACTCCCGGATACCGGTACCTACGACGGGCGCTGCAGGCCTTGCAGTGGCTTCGCGGCGGCGAGCGGTGGGTACTGAAAAGCCCGCAGCATCTGGAACAGTTCGGCCGGCTGATGACGGTCTTCCCGGACGCGACAGTCGTCTGCACGCACCGCGATCCGGTGTCTGTCACGGTGTCGTTCGCCACGATGGCGAGCTACAGCGCGCGCCTGTCGATCGAGCATCCCGATCCCCGCGCCATCGGCAAGTACTGGTCGGACCGGATCCAGGACATGCTGACCGCCTGCGTGCGCGATCGCGACGTGCTGCCCCCCGAGCGATCGCTGGACGTGCGCTTCGACGACTTCATGGCGGACGAGTGGGGCACGGTCGAGCGCATCTACGAAAAGGCCGAGCAGCCGTTTCCGGATACGAGCCGGGCAGCGTTGCAGGCGTACAACGACAACCATCGCCGCAACCGCTTCGGACGCGTGCGGTACGACCTCGCGTCCTTCGGCATCGATACTGCTGAGCGCGAAAGCGCCTTGGCCGGCTACCGCGAGCGTTTCGGAGTCTGAGCCCGTTCTTGACCCGGTGTCGGCGCTGTACAAAACTGCCGAAGTGTTCATCGCGACCCCGGAGCCGGTCGACTCGATCCCGGTGGGGGCGAGCACGCGCGAGGGCATCCTCGCCGCGGCGCATGAGCTGCTGCTCGCGGTGGGCATCCGGCGCACCTCGGTGGAGGAAGTTGCCCGCCGGGCCGGCGTTTCGCGCGGGACGGTTTACCTGTATTTCTCGGACAAGAACGCCCTGGTGCTCGCCGTCCTGCTGCGAAACGGCGTGGTGGTCCGCGACATGCTGGCTGCGCAGCTGAAAAGAGCCCGATCCTTGCGCGAGCAGCTGACGACGGCGGCTCGCTTCAGCGTTTCTCCGCAGCGCGGCGAGCTCCTGATAACGCTGCGCGAACGTGAACCCGAAACGCTCGCGCTCATGCTGCTGACCGATTCGCAGCGATGGGTCGAACAATCGGCTCGATTCTGGGCCCCGCGTCTGCGCGCTGCCGCGAAGAACGGAGAACTCCCGCCGGACACCGATATCGAGGCCGCGGCGGAGTGGGTGGCGCGCACGCTCTACACCGCCTCGGTGGTGCCGTCGAACCGGGTCGACCCGGCCACCCGCAGCCCCAAGCAGATCGGCGCCTACCTCAGCCGATTCCTTCTCGCCGGATTGGCAGGCCGATGATCGCCGACGCCGACAATCACTACTACGAGCCCGACGACGCCTGGACCCGCCACCTGGATCCGGCCTTTCGCGATCGCGCGCTGCACATCGTGCGCACGCCGGGCGCCGACGGGTCCAGCGTCGGGCGCCCGTACTTCGGCGATGAACCCCTCTACTATCTCGACCGCACTCCGCTCGACCTCGTCGGCCGGCCGGGTGCCGTCGTGGCCAACAAGGACGGGCGGTACGCACCGCTCGCCGAGGAAGACCTGGTTCGTCCGGGCACGGTGCCGTGGTACATCGAGCGTGACGCGCGGCTGAAGTGGATGGACGAGCAGGAGATCGAGGCGGTACTGCTGTGGCCGAGCCTCGGCCTCACCGTCGAGCATCAGATGCGCGCCGATCCGCCGGCATGCGGTGCGAACCTGCACGCGTTCAACCGCTGGCTGGACGAGGACTGGGGATATGACTACCGGCAGCGGATCTTTGGCGTTCCGTGGCTCAGCCTGGTCGATCTGCCAGGCGCGCTTGCCGAGCTGGAGGACGTCATCGCGCGGGGAGCGCGGGTCGTCGCGCTACTTTTCGGCCCGGTGCAGGGACGCTCGCCGGCCGACCCGTACTTCGATCCGTTCTGGGCCCGGGTGGCCGAGGCCGGGATCGTGGTCGGCTTCCACGGCGCCGAGTCCGGCTACAACGAGCTGCTGTCGGTGCACTGGGGCGAGCAGCCGCGCCCGCCGGCCCGGGCGCAGTCCCCGTTCCAGCGCGCTTGCTTCTTCGGAGAGCGGCCGATCGTCGACACGCTGGCGGCTCTGGTGCTGCACAACCTGTTCGGACGATTCCCGGCGTTGCAGGTGCTTTCGGTGGAGAACGGTGCCTGGTGGGTACCCAGCCTGGTACGGGCGATCGACCGCGGCGCGCAGTCCGGTGCCTACGGCGACTGGCTCGGTGGCCGCTTCGATGAGCGCCCGAGTGACGTCTTGCGCCGACACGTCAGCTTCGCGCCCAACGACGATGACGACATCCGCGGGCTGGCCGATCTCGTGGGAGCCGATCGCCTGGTGCTCGGTTCCGACTATCCCCATCCGGAGGGGGTCGCCCGGCCCGCGAACTTTCTCGACCGGGCTGATCTCGAACCGGGTGAGGTGGCGATGATCGGGCACGACAACCTGGCGCGGCTCATCGGACTCCCGACCCTCGCAGTCACATGAGCGGGGCATCCGCCGGCGCGACGGGGCGGGTCGCGGGCAGGGTCGCGGGCAGGGTCGCGATTGTCACCGGGGCCGCGTCGGGCATCGGCGCCGCCTGCGCGCGCCGCCTCGCCGCGGAAGGCGCGATGGTCGTCGTCGCTGATCTGAACGAGCCCGCGGCACAAGAAATCGCCGATGAGATCACAGCTGGCGGCCGCGCTGCGCGCGCGTGGGGGGTCGACGTCACGGCCGAGGACGCGGTCGCCGCGATGGTCGGCGAGGTAGTCGCAAGCCATGGCGGCCTCGACATCCTGGTCACCAGCGCCGCCGTGACCGAGCCGGCGCATCAGGCGCGTGACGTCGCCGTGGCTGATCTCGAAGCCGATGTCTGGGACCGCACGCACGCGGTGGACCTGCTCGGCACGATGTTGTGCTGCAAGCATGCCGTTCGTGCCATGAAGCTGCGTCAGCGCGGCAGCATCGTGACCATCTCGTCGAATTCAGCGCTGGCCGGCGACCTCAGCCTGACCGCGTACGCCAGCGCGAAGGCGGGCGTGAACGCGTTGACCCGCTCGATCGCTACGGCTTACGGCAAGGATGGGATCCGGGCCAACGCCGTCTCCCCGGCCAGCATCGCTTCCCCGTCACTGGCACGCAATGTCTCGCCGGAGGTAGTGCGGATGCTCGCCGACAACTGCTTGCTGCCACGGCTGGGGAGGATGGAAGACGTTGCAGCCGCAGTGCTTTTCCTGGCTTGCGACGAGGCCGCGTTCATCACCGGACAGGTGCTGCGCGTCGACGGCGGTTCGCTCAGCCAGCTTCCTCACGTCCCCGCGATGCGGGGCGCCGGCACGACGACCGTGGCTGCCCACCCTGGAACGGAGCCCCACTCATGACCGTGCAACCTACGCTCGCTGAGCCGTCGCTTTCTTCGGCGACAAGAGACGCGCTCGGCGCCCCGCCGCGGCTGCTGCTCGCGGGCGAGTGGGTGGCGTCGCAGGACGAGGCGCCCATCACTGTCATCGACCCGTCGACCGAAGACGAGGTCGGGCAGCTGGCCTCGGCGAGCGCGGCAGACGTCGACCGGGCTGTGGCCGCAGCGCGGGAATCATTCGAGCACGGGGTGTGGCGAACGATGCCACCCGGAGTGCAGTCGCGCACCATGAACCGGCTGGCGGAAGCCATGGATGCGGAAGCAGAAACGCTGGCCCAGCTCGAGGCCATCGACTCCGGAAAGCCCTACGCGCTGGCGCATCAGGAGGTGCTGCAGGCTGCCGAATTCGTGCGCTACTACGCGGGCTGGCCGACGAAGATCTACGGCACGGTGAACCCGGTGGCAAGCGACGTGCTCTCGTACACGATGCGCGAGCCCGTCGGTGTGGTGGCGGGCATTGCCCCGTGGAACTGCCCGCTGATCAATGCCGTCTACAAGGTGGCGCCCGCCCTCGCCTGCGGGAACTCCGTCATCCTCAAGCCTGCTGAGCAAACCAGCCTCACGGCGTTGCGTTTCGGCCAGCTGTGCCTTGAAGCGGACATCCCGCCCGGGGTGGTGCAGGTGCTCACCGGATACGGGGAGACCACCGGCGATGCCCTGGTGGTTCATCCCGACGTCGACAAGGTGGCGTTCACCGGGTCCACCGAAACGGGGCGCGCCATTGCCCGCCGCGGGGCCGATCGGTTGAAGCGAATCAGCCTGGAACTGGGGGGCAAGAGCCCCGGTGTCATCTTCGCGGACGCCGATCTGCCCGCGGCCGTGGAGGTGCTCTTCTCGCCCTATGGCGTCTGGTACAACTGCGGTCAGATCTGCGTGCAGGCTTCACGCTTGTTGGTGCAGCGCCAGATCGTCGATGAGTTCATTTCCGCCGCCGTCGCGCGAAGCCGCACGCTGCGGGTGGGTTCGCCCTTCGACCCGGGCACGGAACTCGGGCCGCTGGTTTCAGCCGAGCAGCTGCAAAAGGTCCTGGGGTACTTGACGATTGCCGGCGATGAGGGTGCCGAGGTGCTGCTCGGAGGCAGCCGCCCGGAGCGGCCCGGCTACTTCGTCGAGCCCACCGTGCTCGGCGGGATGCAGCAGCAGATGCGCATCGCGAACGAGGAGATCTTCGGTCCGGTCGTCGGGGTCATCCCGTTCGACACCGATGATGAGGCCGTCGCTCTGGCCAACGCGACCGACTACGGCCTCGCGGCGTCAGTGTGGACATCCGACATCAAGCGCGGGCATCGCATGGCGCAGCGGCTCGCGGCCGGTGTCGTCTGGATCAACACGTTCGCCGACACCGACTCGGCGGTGGCGTTCGGTGGCACCAAGCAGTCCGGATACGGTCGCGAGTGCGGCGAGGAGTCCATCCACACCTACACCCAGACCAAGTCGGTGTACTGCCGGCTCTGATGGCGCGCTTGCCGAAAGTCGCGCCGGGTACTCAGGACCAGTGCCGGAGGCGCTCGAAGTGCACGCGTGAGGAGCGCAGCTGGCCGTCCATGAGCAGCTTCGGCGGGTAGAGCGTGAGGTGGGTGTCGGTCAGCTCGTAGTCGCGGGCCTGCGTGGTGCCCTTCCAGTTGGGGAAGGTGGCGGCTTCGAGGTAGTGGTAGACCTTCCCGTCACGGATCTCGTAACGGCCGGCGAACGAGCTCGCCGACAGGAACGCCGCCGATTGCTCCTCCGGAGTGCCGCCCATGATGTCGCCGTCGCCGAAGAGCGGCCGGTCGGCCCGCGAGAGGATCGCGAGCATGTAGCCCTCGGGCGTGTACGTGATGAGACCCTCTGGAGCATCGCCGAAGTTGCGCTCCACGGTCCCGTCCTCGGCGTAGGACTCCATGGCCAGCAGCCGATACGTGCCGACCAGTCGCGCGTCCTCGGCGGCCGGCTCCGTGCTGCTCATCTCCGGACGACGACGTCGACCGACTCCGGACCGTACTCCAGCGGATGGGCGACGCAGTTCCACTCGTAGCCCGGAGCGAGCGCCAGGGTGCCCGGCGGGAAGAGGTCGAGCGTTTCCTCGAGCACGACCTTCCCGACCATCCGGGTCAGGTGATTGCCGAGGCACAGGTGTGGCCCGGCGCCGAAAGCCAAGTGCTGGCGGGCATTTTCGCGGTCGAGGCGGAACTCGCCGCCGTCCGGGAAGACCGTGTCGTCACGGTTTGCGGAAGCGATGCCCATCATCATGTGCTCGCCCTTGTGCACCGGGCATCCGCCGACCGCGGTGTCGTCGAGTGCGGTGCGGAACAGGAACGCGACGGGAGCCTCGTAGCGCAGTGACTCCTCAACGGCAGCAGGGATAAGTGCGCGGTCGGCGGCGATGACCTCGGCGAAGTCGTCGACGTGCGTGATGTAGCGGTAGAAGAGGTTCCCGAGCATGTAGCTCGAGGACAGCGAGCCCGCGAGGATGTTGATGGCGAGCGTGCGGACGTGCTGCTCGGGCAGCCGCCAACCCTCGTCCTCCGCGCTCACCATGATGGTGAGCAGATCGGAGCCCTCGTCGACGGTCTGGCCGCGCCGCTGCGCGATGTGATCGTCGATGATGGCGGAAAGCTCCGGGAAGGCCGCCTCGATGCCTTCGCCCCGCTCGGTCTTGCCGAGCGAGGGCCAGGTGCTGTGCAGCAGCTCGTTGCACCAGTGCATGACCTCGTCGTGCACGTCGTCCGGCAGCCCTAGTGCGTGCGCTGCGACGGAGCCCGGCAGCGGAAGGGCGAGGGCGGCCATCAGATCGCCCTTTCCCTCTTCCGCAATGGGAGCAAGGCGTCGCCGGACGTTGTCGCGGGTCCACCCTTCGGCCTCTTGCGCGGCCCGCAGCGTGAAGCCTTTCAGCAGCAGGCGGCGGATCTTCGGGTGCAGCGGCGCGTCGATCTCGCCGAGGAAGCTCTCCTCCAGCGGCACGGTCACTCCCGGCGCACGCATGTCGCCCACGGAGGAGAAACGCTTGTAGCCACGGAAGACTTCGTCGGTGTCGGCCCACAGCGAGGTGTAGACGACTCCCTCGGTCGGGCGCACCACCGGCTCTTCGGCGCGGATACGCGCGAGCAGCGACCAGTCCTTGGTCTTCGACGCGTCCATCGGGTCGAAGGCGAACGCTTCGGATGAGACGGCTTCGGTCATGAGCTCTCCTGCCAGAGTTCGGTGCGCTTAAGGGTCAGTCCAGTGCGATGAAGACATTCTTGGGGCGGAGCCATTCCTCCAGTCCGGCGCGGCCGCCCTCGCGGCCGAAGCCGCTTTGTTTGTAACCCCCGAAGGGTGCCGTTGGCGACATCCCGGAGAAGCCGTTGACGGAGATGTACCCGGCGTCGATGGCGTTGGCTCCGCCGCTGGCCTCCGGCTGGCGCTGGGAGCCGATCAGCAGTCCCTTCGCGGCCAACTCGGCAAGCAGGCTGTCCCTGCTGGGCGCGGTGTCCGTGACGGTCATCCGAGGTACGCCTCCTTGACGGCTTCATCGGCGCGAACTTCGGCGGGCGTTCCCTCGGCGAGCTTCTCGCCGAGCCGGAGCACGACAACGCGGTCGCTGTGCTCCATCACGAATCCGATGTCGTGCTCGACCAGAAGCACGCCGCAGTCATGATGCTCGCGTACCCGGGCGATGGTGAGGGACAGCCGTTCCACCTCGGCCCGGTCGAGCCCCGACGTCGGCTCATCCAGCAGCAGCACCCGCGGCGCGACCACGGTCGCCCGGGCGAGCTCGACCATGCGCGTCACACCGATGGGCAGGGCGGCCGCGTATTCGTGGCGAACGTCAGCGACGCCGCACAACTCGAGTGCCTCGTCGACGGCGGCGCGGTGTTGGCGATGCAACTCACGTCCCACGGGAAGGCGGAGCAGATCGACGACCACGCCGCCGCGAACGGCGTTCCATTCCAGGGCGGTGAGCACGTTGTCCAAGACGGTGAGGCCACCGAAGATCTGTTGGCGCTGAAACGTGCGGCGCATGCCGTGGCGCGCCCGCCACACGGCGGAGCGGCGCGTGATGTCCTGCCCGCCCAGCAGGATTCGCCCGGCGTCGGCCCGCCGGTGACCGGAGACGACGTCGAAGAGCGTGGTCTTGCCCGCCCCGTTCGGTCCCACCAGACCGACGGTCTCGCCGCGGTGGAGCGCGAGGTCGAGCCGGGTCAGCGCGCGCACCCCGCCGTACCGAACGCTCGCGCCTTCGACCCGCAGGAGATCGGATCGATCGGGTGCTGGAGCTACGAGCTCGGCTTCGCTCATCGCGCACCGCTGACGGTGGGCAGCAGTTCGGCGGCGATCTGCTCGAGCTGGTCGGTCATCGCCTCGGGCGGGGCCAGATTGAACATGACCAGATGCTCGAGACCGGCTTGCGCATATTCGCCGAGGGCGTCCTGCAAATGGGCGGCCGTGCCGTGCAGCGGCGCCCAGGGCATCCCTTGCGGGTCACCGAGCAAAAGGGGCGCCCAGAGCCCGCACGTGACGCCCGCCGGGTCACGTCCGGCCCGTTCCGCTTCTTCCCGGACCGTCGTCAGCGCCGCTCGCAACTCCTGTGGCGCCAGGCCGAACGGGATCCAGCCGTCACCGAGCCGTCCCGCTCGGCGCAGCGCCGCCGGACCGCTGCCGCCGACCCAGATCGGGATCTTCCCCTGTGCAGGGTGCGGAAGTGTGCCGACAGCAGGAGAGGTGTAGAACCGCCCGGAGTAGCTCACCGGGTTCTGCGACCACATCGTTCGCAGCAGGTCGATCTGCTCGTCGCCGCGGGCGTACCGGTCGTCGAACGATGCGGAAAGCACCTCGAACTCTTCGCGTAGCCATCCCATGCCGGCGCCGAGGATGGTGCGTCCACCGTTGAAGTGGTCGAGCGTGGCGAGCTGCTTGCCGAGCACCCACGGATCGCGCTGAGGAATGACGACGATGAGCGAACCGACCCGGATGCGCGTGGTGTGGGCGCTGATCCACGCCATGCTCGTCAGAGCTTCACAGAACGCCTGGTCGATGTCGGCCGGGTACTTGCCGCCCGGGTCGTAGGGGTAGGGAGATTCGTAGGTCTGCGGCCATACGACGTGGTCGGACACCCACACCGAGGCGAAGCCGAGCCGCTCCGCGGTCGTGGCGACGTCGACCAGATATTCGCCCGTTGCCACGGTGTTGTTTCCCGACCAGATGCCGATCTCCATGGTTACGCCCTCGTCCTTAGGTGGTCAGGCCAACTGCAGGAAGCTGTCGGCGACGCGCTGGCGGTTGACGTCGCTGGCCTTGCCCGACCAGGCGATGTGGCCGAGTTCCAGGAAGGTGATGTGGTCGGCGACCTCCAGAACGTGCGTGGCTTTCTCCTCCACCACGAGCACCGCCGTGCCCGACTCGCGCAGCTCGCTGAGCAACGTCATGATCTCCCTGACGACGAGGGGTGCGAGACCGAGGCTCGGCTCGTCTGCCACCAGAACTCTCGGAGGCGCCAGCACCAACGGCGCCATGGTGAGCAACTGCTGCTCCCCGCCCGAGAGGTTCCCGGCGGCGATCTTGCGCCGCTCGGCAAGGGTGCGGAAGCGTTCGTACACCTCGCTGGACTCCGTCCCGGCCGGCAAGGCCAGGCGCAGGTTCTCCTCGACGGTCAGGCCCGGGAAGATGCCGCGCTGCTCGGGCGCGAGGGCCAGCCGCTCGCGCGAGCGGCGATGCGCGGCCAGCTTGGTGATGTCGCGTCCCTCGAGCCGGAGCGTTCCCGACGTCGGAGTGACGAGGCCCGCGATCACCGCGCAGAGCGTGGACTTGCCCGCGCCGTTTGCCCCGAGCAGCGCGGTGATGCTTCCGCCGGGAACCCGCATCGTGACGTCGTGGAGCACCTGCAACTCGCCGTAGCCCGCATCGATGCCCTCGAGCACCAGCTCCTGGCCCGTCTCCGGTTGACTTGCAGTGGTCAGGGAGCCGGCAGCGAGCCCGATCTCGTGCTCCGTCGCGGCGAGATCGGCCGGCGGTGCCTCGGCTGTCACGGCGACGCTCGGGGTCGCCTGCGGCGTCGTCGTCGGCACCCGCCCGCTGCGAAGGCGGCGGCGCAGGGCGGCGAGCATTCCGCCGGTCTGGGTGAGGATGCCGTCCGGGCTCATCGCCAGCTGAACGGCACCCAGCCCGAAGAGGATGTCGGAGATGCGGGTGGACGTGGTGATGTGGCTGAGCAATTGCGGGAAGGCGACGAAACCCATACCGGCGATGACCGCCCCTGCCGGCCGCCTGATGCCCACCAGCACCACGATCGCGAGCCAGGTGAGGCCGGACGGCGCGGACAGCGCGGTGTGCGTGGCGTTGAACTGCACGACGGCGAGCAGCGCGCCGCCCAGTCCCGCGACGGCGGCCGACAGCGCGAAGACCCGAAGCTTCGCCCGTACCGGTGAGATCCCTACTGCGGTAGCCGCTGCTTCCGTCGAGCGCACGGCGATCAGGGCGCGGCCGCTCGGCGACGTCATGTAGTTGCGCACGAGCAGGGCGACGATGCCGAGCACGACCAGCAGCGCCATGGCGAACGCGCGGTCGTTGTTTCCGTCGAAGGGCCCGAGCACCGGCCGCAGCAGACTCCAGCCGGCGTCGCCGTTGGAGAGCGGCTTCCAGACGAAAAGCACGTTGTCGCCGATGAGCGCGAGGGCGAGGGTCGCCAGAGCCAGGAACAGGCCTCCGAGCCGCAGGGCGGGAAGGGCCACGAGGACGCCGAGTGCGGTCGCCGCGGCGACTCCGGCGAGCAGGGCGAGCGCGAACGGCCAGTGCTCGTTCACCGCCCACCCCATCACCAGCGACGAGACGAGCACGAACGCCGACTGGGCCAGGCTGACCATGCCGCCCGCGCCGGTGACGAGCACGAACGACAGGAAGATCAGGCCATAGGCCAAGCCCTGCTGTACGAGGCCGACGTCGAAGGCGCTCGCCGGGCCCAGCGTGAAGTAGATGAGCAACCCCGTCGCGATGACCCACGGGAGTGCCCGGCGCCACAGTGGCAGACCGCGAAGATAGTCCGGTGGCGGTGCGACATCGGCGACGCTGCCGGCGATCCGGGTCTTCTCGCGTCCGAGCCCGAGCAGGATGAGGAAGAGCAGGAAGAAGGGGATGGAGTCGGCGAGCCCCGGAATGTCGTTGGCCGCCGACACGTAGCCGGCGAACAGGCTCTGGCCGATCCCGAGCAGCAAGCCGCCCGCGAACGCGATGGGAATCGCGCGCAGCCGCCCGAGGACGGCGGCCGTTGCCGCGACGAACAGAACTCCCGTGTACGTCGAGGGATCCAGGCTGAACAGTGGCGCCCCCGCGACCCCGGCGATGCCGGCGAGCAGGAAGCCCAGCAGCCAGGCGGCGGCCGAGGTGCGGCGGATGTCCACGCCCCGGATCGAGGCCAGGTTCGGACGTTCCACCGTGGCCCGCATCGCCAGTCCCAGGCGTGTGCGGCGGACCACGTACCAGAGCGCGATCGCCACGATGACGGCGAGCGCGAAGATGACGACCTGATCGGAGTCGATGCGCACGGAGCCGAACGGGCGCCACGTGTGCTTGGGCACGGGTCCCAGACCGGCCGGCGAAAACACCGAGTCGGCACGGGGAATGTGGACGTGGACGTCGTCGACAAGGACCTCGATGACGTAGAGCGTCAACGACGGGATGGCGACCAGCAGGCCGACGGTCGCGACGAGCCGGGCGGTTTCGCTGGCCCGGACCAGTCGCCGGAAGACGACAGCGTCCAGCAGCAGGCCCAGCCCTGGGGCGAATACGACGATGGACACGAGAGCCGCGGGGACGATCGGCCAGTGCAGTCCGGTGTGCAGCTCGTAGTAGACGAGGGCGGTGGCGAAAGCGACTGCGCCGTGGGCGAAGTTGAAGACGCCGGAGGTGGAGTAGGTGAGGACGAGACCGGCGGCGACCAGGGAGTAGATGGCGCCCGAGACCCCACCGCTGATTACCAGCGCCAGGAACTTGTCCATCGAGGTCTCCGATTCAGCCGCGGGGCTTGGGATGTGTCAGGCGAATGGGTTGGAGCCGCTGTCGTGGCCGGAACCGGCAGGAGTTCCGGCCACGACAGCGTGACCTACTTGATGCTCGAGAGCGCAACGTTCTCGTAGCAGGTCATGGGGCTGATCGGGTCGAACTTCGTTCCCTTGATCTGCACCATGGCCGCGCAAGGAGCGGCCTTCAGGTGGTCTGCCGGATAGGTCACCGGTCCGAGCGGGGCCGGCTTGTACGGCGAGGAGTACGTCCAGCCGCCGTTGATGACCTTGTTGAAGTTGTCGGCAGTGACGTTGCTTCCCAACGACTTCAGCATGGCGATGAGGACGTCGGCGGACCAATACGTGAGCGCTGCACCCAACGTGATTTTCGTGGGGTCGGCTCCGATGGCCTGAAAGTCCTTCTTCATCTGGTCAATGGCCGGGCCGCCCGATTCCACCGGCGGGATCTGGGTCGTCACGTACGAGCCGGCGAACGCCTGCGCCAGTGCGGGCTGGCTGTCGAGCAGGCCCGGAACGTAGGCGAGGTAGTTCATCAGAGCGCCCTTGTAGCCGGCACCGAGCAAGCCGCCGGACATCCCGGCTTCGGTGGCGAACAGGCCGTTGAAGACGACGGCGTCGGGAGCCTTGCCGCCGTTGCTGGTGAGCACCGCCTGGACGTACGGCGCGTAGTTCACGTTGCCGGTCGCGGGAATGTTGGACTTGTCGTAAACGACGGTGGCGCCGAGCTTTCTGAAGGCCGCGTCGACGAGTTTGCTGCCGGTGGCATTGCTTCCCACGTCATCGGAGACGATGGCGATGGTCGGGTGGGATTTACCTTGCTTGGCCAGCTCGGCGAGGAGCGGGCCGGCGGTGGAGGTGTTCACGGTCTGCGCGCCGGGAGGCACGATGCAGCCGTTGAACCCGAACCCGTACGGCTTGGAAGCATCGCAGAAGCCGGGCATGAATCCCCAGCCGATGTAAGGAACTTTCTGGCGGTTGAGGAAGTCCGAGCTCGCCGGCAGCAGGCCCTGGCCGAGCGAGATGATGGCGAAAGCCTTGTCGTTCAGGACCGCTTGGCGCACCAGCTGCAGATTGCGGCTGCCGTCCTCGCCGTCGTCCTTCACGCCGAGCCAGTCGATCGTCTTGCCATTGACGCCCCCCGCTGCGTTGACGGCCGCGAACCGGGCTTTGGCTCCGAGGTCGGCACCCGGATAGCCGCCGCTCTTGCTCGTGAGCGCCAGGACCCCCTCGATCTTGATCGAGCCGCCGGACGCCTTGGAGCTGCTGCCGCTGTTTCCGGGGGACTTCGTGCCACTGGAACTGCCGCATGCGGCGAGCGCGACGCTCGCGGCGAGAACCAATCCAACCGCCGAGCCTGTCCTGCGTCTCATGACGCCTCCATTTCAGATGCCCGCCGCACTGTCATGCGCGGGGTCGTTCGGATGCCGCGAAGCGGCGGGTACTGCTGGTTGCGTGAGTGGAGCAATCGATTTTTGGGATAGGCGTCGGGACTGTTTCCGACAAAAGGTGGGCTAGTTCTTGGCTGGCTCGAACGTCACCGGTGCGGCCGCCACACCCCGGGTGGGGACGAGCTGCTCGAGCTGCAGACCGGCCTCGTCGACCTCCCAGTCGCGAAGGCCGGTGAGCAGTGCCTGCAAGCCGCACTTGATCTCGAGCCGGGCGACGGCATTTCCAAGGCAGTAGTGCAGTCCATGACCGAAGGCCCAGTGGGCCTTGGTTCCCTTGCGGGTGATGTCGAAGACCTCGGGGTCCGGGTAGACGCCCTCGTCGTGATTGGCCGAGCCGTAGAGGACCAGTACCTGATCGCCCGCCGGGATCGTCGTCCCGTGGAGGTCGACGTCGACGGTCGTGGTGCGGGCCAGCCCCTGAACCGGCGAGACGTATCGCAGGAGCTCCTCGATCGCCTGGTCCCAGAGTTCGGGCTGCTTTTCGAGCAGCCGCCGGGTATCCGGATGGCGGCCGAGGGTCAGCACGCCGTGAGTGATCATGTTCATCGTCGTGTTCTGGGCCGCGTCGTGCAGCAGAGAACAGAACCCGCCGATCTCCTCGTCGCTGAGGTCCTCCCCGGGCAGCTGGTGGTTCACGATCTGGCTGATGAGGTCGGTGCCGTCACCGCCGCGTCGCTCCCCGACGATCTCGACCCAGTAGGCGCCCATCTCCCCATATGCCGCCAGGGCCGCAGGGCTGGTGAAGTCCGCGCCTGACAGGGTGTCGAGGTTCCACTTCAGGAACTGCTCCCGGTCGGCAGTCGGCAGGTCCATCAGCACGCACATCGTGACCGTGGGGATCAGGTGCCCGAAGTCGTGCTGGGCATCGAAGGTGCCTTCGCCGGCGAATTGCTGCACGAGTTCATCGGCGTAGGCGCGGACGTGACCCTCCAGGGCGGCGACTCGTCCCGGGGTCAGGTTGCGGACCAGGATGGCGCGCAGCTCGTCGTGGCGCGGCGGGTCCATGTTGAAGATGTTCGGCGGAATCAGGGAGATGTCGGTGTCGATGAGCGTGCCGCGCGCCGAGGAGAAAGTCTTCCAGTCCGACAGCGAGCGATCCACGTCAGCAGCCCGGCTGATCATCCAGTAGTGCGGCCACACCCGATGGTTCGGGACCTCGCGGCGGTACACCGGATGCTCCTTGCGCATGACCCGGTAGTACGAGAACGGGTCGCTGAAATAGCTGGGGTCAAAGGGATCGAACTCGAATTCCGGCATCTGGGCTCCGTCGCCTCACCAGTTGAGCAAGCGCTTGCTTGAATGTATGGATATTTGATTACTATGACCGGGATCACAGTGTCAATGGATACGGAAAAGCGTGATGTTCTTGCGATCAATCGCGCGGAGAAAGGGTGTTAACCACCTGCGAGCTGGTCGCCCGAGACCACCTTCGCGTCCAGCCCGGCATCCACCACCTGGACCGAACCGTTGACCCACTTGGCGTCGTCCGAGAGCAGCCAGAGAATCGCCGGAGTGGTGGCTTCTTCCGGGCGCATCGCTCCGGCGCCGAGCAGATCGGTGTCCTCGAACTGCCCGAGCATCTGGTCGCGGGTGAAGCCGTTGGCCTCCGCGCAGGAGTCGATCATCGGAGTGTCCTGCGCCCCCGGCACCAGGATGTTGACGCGGATGCGGTAGGGGCCGAGCTCGTTGGCGAGGGTCTTGCCGAGCCCGACGACGCCGTACTTGGCGGCGCAGTAGTCCGAGGCGTAAGGCAGCGCTTGGATGCCGGCGCCGGAGGAGACCAGCACGATTCCCCGGTTACCGGTGCGCTCGATCATCCGGGGTATGACATGGCGGCAGGTCAGCCAATGTCCGGTGAGGTTCGTGGCGATGCTGGCGTCCCAGTCGACCTTCGGAATCTCCCATGATTGCTGGAACTTCGCGAGCACACCGGCGTTGGAGATCAGGTGGTCGATCCCGCCGAAGGCGGAGACCGCCTCGGAGACGGCGGCTGCCACCTCGGCCTCCTCACGAACGTCGGCGACCAGCGGCAGTGCTTGTCCACCGGCCTGTTCGACCAACTTGGCGGTGTGTTCGAGATCGTCGCGACCCGCCACCCGGTACGGCGGATGCCCGATCTCCCCGGACGCGATGTCGAGCAGCGCAACGCTCGCACCTTCACGCGCCAGCGCGACCGCGTGGCTGCGCCCCTGCCCGCGGGCGGCGCCCGTGATGAAGACGACCTTGTCCTCGAAGCGCCGCTGCGCGCCGGGGGCTGCTTCCGTCATGGCATGCTCCTCGTCTCTCGGCCCGCGGTCACTGCTGTGCAGCCGCGAGGTACTGCGCGTAAACCGGTGTGTGGCTCAACATGCCGCCGTCGACCCGGATCACTTCTCCGGTGATGAAGGCCGCATCGTCGCTCGCCAGGAAGGCGACGACCTTGGCGATGTCTTCGGGCTTTCCGATGGAGTTGGTCAGGTGACTTCCGGCGAACACGTCACGGTCGAAGTCAGTCAGGTTGCGCTCGGCAGCAGGAGTCATGACCAGCCCGGGCGAGATGGCGTTGCAGCGGATGCCCTGCTTGCCGTACATGGTGGCGACGTACATCGTCAGCGAGTTCACGCCGCCCTTGGTGGCGCCGTAGGCCACCCGTGACAGGTCTCCGGCCAGGGCCGAGTTCGAGGACATGTTCACCACCACGCCCTTGCCCTGCCCGATCATCACGGGTAGCGCATGCTTGCAGGTGAGCATCATGGCTCGAAGGTTGACGGCAAAGGCCGCATCCCAGACCGCAACGTCCATCGACAGCACATCGAGGTCGCGGCCCATGACCTCCGCACCCGAGGCGGCCGCGTTGTTGTGCAGGATGTCGATTCGCCCGAAGGCGTCGACGGTTTCGCGCATGAGCTCAGCGATCGAATCCTCCTGCGCCAACTCGACATGGCGGGCGATCGCTTCACCGCCGGCCGCGCCGATCGCTCCGGCGACGTCTCTTGCGCCGGCGTCGTTGACGTCGGCGACCACCACCCGTACCCCCCGCGCAGCGAATTCGGCGGCGGACGCGGCACCGATTCCTGAAGCGGCGCCCGTCACGATCGCGACCCGACCGGACAGATCACTCATGGCTGCTCCTTCCCGACTGCGCTAGTGGCCGGACGGCGTCGGCGACGGCGGTGCCTTCGAAGAAGTCCGGATTGGTCCCGGTGAACAGCCGGGCGGGGTTGGTGAACGTGAAGTCGCGGAAGTCCTCCGGTTGGAGGATGTCCTTGCGTACCAGCCCCCAGGCCTCGGCCACCACCGACGCCATGTCCTCCACGTCCCAGTGCGCGATGTCGGAGCTGAACACCGGCTGCAGCCGGGCGCCGAAGGCGTTGGCTGACGAGAACGCGAACGACAGCGTTCGGTCGTCGGCCTCGCAGCCGAAGAAGAAGCGGGGGACGAACAAGTCACGCAGCTCGGCCTTGCTGCTGACCCGCAGGTGGCGGAACTCGTCGAGGTCGGCCGGCGGCACCCCCACCGCCGGGATGGCTTGCAGGCTCTCGCGCAGCTCGTCGACGGTGTCGAGCAGCGAGCCGCCGTACTTGCGCATCAGCTGCTCGAACTGATCCCAGTCCACCAGCTCGGGATCGAGATTCTCCTGCAAAGCCGAGAGATTGCGCTTCTCCCAGTGCTCGACGATGTCGACCAGCAGCGAGCTGGCCCAGCCGACCCCGCACTCGAGGAAAGCGATGTTGAGGTCGGGGAAGCGTCGGGTGACGCCGCCGAGGAACAGCGACTTGCACAGCCGATGCATCCGCTCGGCGAAGAAGCCGATGTGGTTGAAGACGTATGACGTGATCGAGGTGAACGTGTACGGCGCGATGTGGCCGATGCCGCCGTGGAAGACGGCAGCGAAGCCATGGTCGCGGACGGCCTGCCAGACCGGGTCGTAGTCGTGCGCACTGTCGAGGCCGAAAGTGTCGAACCAGTGAGCCTGACCGGGGACCAGGAAGGGTGACGGTGAATGCGGGTCCGGCTCCGGGATGCGGCGCGTCACTCCCTCCGGGAGCCCGACGACCTTCAGCCCGAGCTCGCGGCAGTGGTCGAGCTCCGCCACGGCCTCTTCGGGTGTCACCATCGGCACGACGCCGGCTACCGTCATGCGGTCGGCAAAGGGGCGGTAGGTCTCGGCGAAGAAGGTGTTGAGCCCGCGGCAGAGCCCGATGCGCATGTCGGGATCCTCGACACCGGCGGTGCCAAGCGTCTTCGTCGGATACAGCACGCAGAAGTCGATGCCGAGCTCGGGGAGCCGCTCGTGCAGGAGCGCGGGGATCGTTGCGGTGGCCAGGTCGATCGTCTTTGCTGCCGGGTTGCCCCACCACGCGCTTTGCGGAGCCCGCGTGCGTTGGCGGTCAGCGGCCGAAACCCCGCCCATGATGCGGCCGATAGGCGAGGTCTGCGAGCGGTACTGCTCGAAAAGCTTGGGACCGAGCGCATCCCGCAGGTACGGCAGTGCGGCCGGCATGAACTCGAGCACATGACCGTCGGCGTCGATGACCGGATGGTCGAGCTCCGCGCGGGCCTGCTGCGACGGCGAGGTCGCCGCTGCGGTCGGGTGGGCGGTCACGTCAGACTCCTCCTCTGAGTACCCGGCCATGGCGTGCCTCGGGTACGTCCTTGCCCTCGGAGCGGGTGTGGTGGCCGGTGACCCACATGTGCTCGACGCCGATGCTGGGGGCGACCAAACGGTCGGCGCCGCCGGGAAAATCGGCGATGCGCTCGAGGGGCCCGCTGCCGACAGTGTCGGGGTCGAACGCCACGAGATCGGCGACGGCCCCGGCTGCTATCCGCCCGCGCCCGGCGAGCCCGTAGACCTGCGCCGGGTGACCGGTGAGGCGCCAGACGGCCCGTTCCAGGCTGAGGACGCCCAGCTCGCGCACCCAGCGCTGCAACAGGTACGTGGCGAAGTTGGCGTCGCAGAGCTGGCTGGTGTGCGCGCCGGCATCGGAAAGCCCAAGCAGCATCGAGTCGTTCTGCAACAGCCGGCCGACCTGCGCCTCGTCATCGTTGATCATCACGATGCGGAAGCGAGTGGCGAGGTCTTCCGCGAGCGCGAGTTGGGCGGCGACGTCGAGAGCGGTGCCGCCGCGCTGCGCCGCGAGCTCGCCGAGGGTCGGGCCGTCGCGCAGGTCCTCGTGCAGGCGTGTCTCCTGGACCGTGGCGTTGTCGAGCTTGCTGCCCCACTTCTCGCGGACACCCGCGTAGGCCCGGGCGCGCCATTCCGGGTCGCTGTAGAGGGCGGCCCGGGCTCCTCGCTCCAGGGAGAGGATCTCCCCGAAGGCCGGCACATTGGCCAGCGGAGCGGGATCGGCCAGGGTGACCTGCGCGACGATGGGCCGGCACGCGACCTGTGGGAAGACGAGCGTGCCGGCGCCGCCCGCGGCGGCGACCCGACGTTCGAGATCCTCGCTCATGGCAGGGTTTTCCTGCACCACCATGATGGCCGCCCAGGTGAGCGGTCGGTTGATGTCAGCGGCGAGCCTGGCGCACTCCTCGACATGGAAGTCCGGGCCCCACGTGGCTTCGACCGTGCCGCGACCGGCCGCACCCAGCTCGCCGGCGAGCTTCCAGATCTCCTCGAGGTCTGCGAGCCGGCTCGGCACGGGCCGCCCGAAGGCACCCCGGTGCGACTCCGAGCGTGAGGTGGAAAACCCAATGGCACCAGCGGCAATTCCTTCCGCTACGAGTGCACGCATGCGCTCGACCTCGGCCGGGGTCGCCGCCCGCTCGGTAGCGTCCTCACCCATGACGTAGAAGCGCAGCGGGGTGTGACCGAGCAGCGCCGCCACGTTGCATCGCAGCGGTTCGGCGTCCACCGCGTCGAGGTATTCCGGGAAGGACTCGAAGGTCCACGGAATGCCGGACCGTAGCGCCTCGAGGGGCATGCCCTCGACGTTTTCCAGCGTTCGCATGACGAGGTCGCGGCCCGGCGACGAAACCGGGGCGATCCCGAAGCCGCAGTTGCCGGTGACGACGCTCGTCACCCCGTGCCACGACGAGGGCGTGAGGTCGCGGTCCCACAGCACCTGGGCGTCGTAATGGGTGTGGGGATCGATGAAGCCGGGGGCAAGGACGAGACCGGAAAGGTCCACGGACTCGTCGGCATCGTGCCGGCCGACCTCTCCGACGCGGCTGATGGCGCCATCCTCGATCAGGACGTCGCTGCGAACTCCAGCGGCGCCGGTGCCGTCGACGACGGTGGCGCCGCGTAGCGCGACTCTCATCTGGGCCTCCGCTGGTAGCTCATGTGATCGGGCAGCTTCCGCCGTCGGCCATCAGGGTGTTGCCGGTCAGGTATCCGAATTCCGGGGCGAGCAGGGCCGCGACGACCGGTCCGACGTCATGTTGCGGTGAACCGACGCGGCCCAGCGGGATGCGCGCCTCGACCCGGGCTCGCATCGCGGGCTCATGGTCGAAGGCCTGCTCCATCGAAGGCGTCATGGCGAGCGGGGCGACGCAGTTGACGGTGATGCCGTCCGGTCCCCATTCGCGCGCGAGGGCGCGTGCCAAGCCGCGCTGGGCCGCCTTGACGGCGGCGTAAGCGGGAAGCGTTCGCTTGCCTTCGAAGCCGGCCTCGGACGTCAGAAACACCAAGCGTCCACGGCTATTGCGCAGCGCCCCGTGGGCCGCCCTTGCCAGTAGCCAACTGCCACGAAGCGACACCCCGACATGATCCCGGAGCTGCGTCAGCGGTAGTGACGGCAGCGGCGCGGGCTTGGGTGACTCACCGCTCGTCGCGTTGTGCACGATCGCGTCGAGCCTCCCGTCGCGCTCTAGCACGACGGCGACCATGGCATCGACCGATGACTCGTCAGCGACGTCGCACGAGACGAAACGTCCGACACCACCGGCGGATTCGACCTCTTTGGCGACAATCGAGCCTTCGGTCTCCCGCCGGGCCGCGATCCAGACCGTGCTGCCCTTCGCCCCGCAGGCGAGAGCGATGCCGCGGCCGACGCCGCCGCTCGCACCGGTGACCACCACGACGTGACCGGAAGCAGTCGAGCTCATCGCCACGCCCTTCCCGCATCGGCATGCACGATCCCGCCGGTCACCCCGGCGGCGTCGGCTGACAGCAACATGCGCACCGCACCGGCGACGTCCCGTTCCAGCGTTCCCGGGTAGCCGGCGAGCGGCGGGGGTGGCTGCAGCACCTCGCCGACCGGCAGCCGGGCCGGCGTGCTGACCACGTTAACGCGCACGCCCCGCTGGCCCTCGGACAGGGCGAGCGAGCGGCAGAGCGCCCGGATCCCTTCCGCCACAGCGGTTTCCGGTGCCCAGCCCCCGCACTCCAGGGCGGTCGGGCCATCGACGACGGCGACGACGCTGCCGCCGTCGGCGCACCGCGAGACGGCGCATCCCAAGGCGACCGCCCAGCGCGCGAGCGGCTGCTCGGCTCGAGCTTCCCAGCCGGCGAGATCGAGGTCTGCCGCCATACCCGGCTCCGGCGAGGGAGGCCACGCGGCCGCAACCACCCGCTCGTGACGGGGTCCGGCAGCAGCTTCCGCGCGCCATGACTCCAGCCGCTGTGCCCACTTCCATCCGTCGCCACGCGAAAAGGCCGGCAGCCACAGCACATCTGCTGACAGGACCGCGGCAAAGCTGCGCACGTCCGGGCAGTCGCTGCCGATGAGCAGGGTTGGCGTCATAGCGGACGGACCACCTGACCGGGCAGCGCACCCGTTGGTTCGTCGGCCGCGACGACGACCGTGCCGTTGACGACGGTCGCCTGAACGCCGATGGCGCTGCTGCGGAAGCGGGCCGTGCCGGTGATCCGGTCGCGCTCCTTGCGCCGCCGGCCGAGTGCCAGTCGGGCGGGATCGAAGACGAAGACGTCGGCGGGACGTCCGGGCTGGAGCAGGCCGCGATCCGTGAGTCCGAGTACCGCGGCTGGGATCGCGGTGATCCGGCGAATGGCATCTTCCAGCCGCCACACCTGCTCGTCACGCCACCAGGTCGCGAGGAAATGCGTCGACCATTCGGCCCCGTCGTCGAAGTCGAGATGCGCGCCGCCGTCCGAAACCCCCAGCAGCATCTGCGGATGCTGCTGCACATCGCGCAGCAGCTCACGCCACGCCGGAGTCTCGTTCGTCCAGTGAAAGACGGCGTCCGGGTCGGCGAGTGCAAGGTCGAACAGGAGGTCAGCCGGGTGCACCCCGCGCTCTGCTGCGACGGCACCGACGGCCCTGCCGATCAGTGACGCGAACTGCGCGCTGCCGATCTCCTCGATGGCGAGCACGTCCCAGATGGGTGGCGGGAGCGTCGAGCCCATTGCGGGATCGGTGTTGGGGTGGTCGATCGCGTGGCGCAGTCGCGCGCGCCACTCGTTGTCGGCAATGCGCCGCCTGCGCTCGGCCCAATCCAGGCTCATCAGCTCGCGCCAGAGCGGCACGCCGTCGTAGCGGGACGTGCCCTCCCGCAAGGAGAACGGCCCGTTGAACGCGCGGGTCATCAGTAGCGAGAAGACCGGTGTTCCGCGGCGGGCCGACTCGTCGAGAAAGCTCCGGGACTGCTCCCAGGTCTTCGTCGGGGCGTCCACCTTCGAGCGACCGCCGAGCCCCTGCGTCACGACGGGCACCCCGCCTCGCGCCGACAGCTCCATCAGCAGTTCCCGGTCGGCCGCGTCGATTCCCTCCACCGCGCTCACCGGTGCGTAGGCGATGGAACCGCGGGCGTGACTGCCGACCGCCTCGGCCAGCGACCGAAGCTCGTCGATCGTCGCAAGGCGGCTGGGCACCGGCCGGTCGGCCAGATCAAGGTGGGTTGGAGCGTGCGAGGAGGACAGTCCCAACGCGCCGTCGCTCATGGCGTCTTCGACCACGGCCGCCATCTGCTTGATCTCGTCCTCGGTCGCCGCCCGCTCGTAGCTGTCGTCACCGAGAACCCAGCGGCGCACCGCGGAGTGGCCGACGTACATGCCGAGGTTCAGCCCGAGCCGCCCGCCGCGGCTGGCCAGGAATTCACCGAAAGTCGAGAATTTCCAGTCGATGTGGTCGAGCGCGCCGAGTTCCATGCCTTCGACGCGGGCGAAGACCTGAGCGAGGTACGCGTGGTCATCCGCCCGGCACGGTGCCACGCTGAACCCGCAGTTGCCGGCCGCGACCGTGGTGACGCCGTGCAGTGCCGACGTGTCGCACAGCGGATCCCAGGTGATCTGCGGGTCGTAGTGGGTGTGCGCGTCGACGATGCCGGGCGCCACCACCAGCCCGTCCGCGTCGAGCACCTGCCGGGCGGCCTCGCCGCGCAACCGCCCTATGGCGGAGACCACGCCGCCGGAGATCGCCACGTCCGCCGGCCGGCCCGGAAGTCCCGTCCCGTCGACGACCAGACCGCCGCGGATCAGCAGGTCATGCATGGGGGGTCCGGGGTCGGGTGGCGTTCTCGGTGACGGCGTAGCTTTCGAAGTCTGCCGCGAACCGGGTGAAGAGCTCGGAGAACTTCGCGACGTCCTCCGGCGCCCAGTCGGCGACGACCTCGCTGAGCATGACGCGCCAGCCCTTTTCCAGCGCGCTGAACATGCGCTTGCCCTCGGCGGTGAGCCGCAGGTGAGAGGTGCGCCGATCGGTGCCCGGAGCGCGCTCGACGAGGTGCCGCTCCTCCAGAACGCGCACGCGCCGGGAGACCGTGGACAGCTCGAGATTCAGCAGCTCTGCCAGCCCCGAGACGGTCGCCGAGCCGCTGGTGGCAAGCCTGGCGAGGGTTCCGAAGTACGGCCCTTCCAGCGGGTAGCCGACGCGCGCGCCGAGGTGCTCGTGCAGCGAGAGATCCTTGGCGCGCCGGGCAACGACCCCGAGGGCCTGCTGGACGCTCGTGTCGATGAGCGGAAGTTCGGACGATTTCGCGCGCGGCTCCATGATGAGCTTCATAGCAGCGCAACCGGGTTGATGGGGCTGCCCGTACCACCGGGGATGCGCAGCGGTGCCGCGCTGAACAGAAAGGCCCACCGCCCCTCCGCGCGGCAGGCGGCGCTCAGGGTGTCGAGCCGGACGTTGTCGATCAGGTGCAGGCCCATCGACACGATGCCGATCTGATGCACCGGGAACGACCAGTGGCCGGGCCGCGGGGGAAGCAGGTCGGAGATCCCGTCACTGCCGAGCACCGCGACCTCGTGGTTCGCCAGCCACCGCAGGCAGTCCGGATGCAGGCCGGCCAGGCCCTTCATGAACGGGTTGAGCTGGCCGGAGGCTTCGGCGCGCCGGGCGTCACGGCCGGTGGAGACCAGCAGGATGTCGCCGGATTCGACGGTGACTTCCTGGGCGCGTTCGGCGCTTTCGAGCTCGTCGGGGGTGACGGCGTGATCGGCCGGCAGGTAGGGCAGCCCGAGGGCGCCCGGCACGTCCAGCAGCACGCCGCGGCCGACGATGCCGTCGGCGAGGGTCATCACCGTGTTGCGGGTGGCGCCCGAGCTCGGGACCTGCGCGGGCTGCCCGCCGTTGTACATCTGCCCGCGCACGAACATGTGGCAGAGCGCGTCGAGGTGGGTCGTGCCCAGCCCGTGGACGTCGGTGCCGATGAAGTCGCGGGTCGCCTCGTAGCCCGGGATCCCGGAGGTCTCGAGCGCGTCGCCGCTCGCGAGCATGTGGTGCAGGGACGGCGACGGCTGCTCCGCGTTGGGAGCCAGCGCCAGGTCGTGCGCCAGGCTCAGCGCGATGCCGCTGCGCACGAACGTCGCTGCGCGGGCGCGCCGCTCGGCCGTCAGGTAGGCGAGCGTTCCCCCTTCGTCGTCGGCTCCCCAGCGGCCCCACGTGCACACCTCGTCGTAGAGCGCGTCGAGGTCAGCGTCTGTGGGCCACGTCACAGCGGTGGAAACTAACTGCTTGAGTGGAGCAAGTAAAGAGGGGGGTCCGGCGAGGGCTACCTCAGCGCGGTGTCGACGGCAGCCCGCAGCCGGTGCAGCCGGGCGACGAACTGCTCATCCCAGCCGTGTTGCGCGGCCACCTGTGCCTCGGCGGCCGGATCGTCCCAGCCGCGGAACATGCCGTACAGGAAGGCGTCGTGCCGGTTCGCCGACCAGTCACGCGGATCGGCGCTGACGATCCGCCGGGCGCTCATCAGCGCCTCGGCCAGCGCGGGATCGAGGGCAGGGTGCGGGTCTGTCACGGCGGGCTCCTCGGCGTTCGGGATGGCAGGCTAATGGGTGTGCTCGATCGGCTGCAGACGGGGTTGTGGGGTCCGCGAGAGCCGCGCGAGGCGGTTTTCGCGATCCTGGCCGTCGTCACCGTCGTAGCCGCTCCGAGCGCCGCGCGGAAGTGGAGCACGGGCGCCGTCCTGCTCGTGGCGTTCGTCGCCTACCTCGTCCTCACGCGCGGTCCGGCGCGGTACAGCCGGGCTGCGTTGCTCGCCTGCACCGCCGGCGGGATGGCCAGCATCCTGCTGGCGCCCAACGGGGTGGGCGAGTGGCCGGTGCTGATGTGCGCCGTCTATTGCCGGGTCGTCGTCAAAGGACGCGCGGGCGTCGTGGTCACGGCGGCGGTGGCGATCGCCTTCGCGGCCAGCATCGTCTGGATCTCCCGCAGTGCGGTGGGACTGCTGGCCGGGCTCGGCGTACCGGTACTCGCTCAGCGCCGGCTCGATCAGGAGGAGCTGCAAGCCGAGCGCGATCGGGCGCTGGCGCTGCTGGCCGAGCTGGAAGCGGCGCGTGATGCGCAAGCGCAGGCCGCCGCGCTGGAGGAGCGCGGTCGCATCGCCCGCGAGATGCACGACGTCCTGGCCCACAGCCTGTCCGGGCTTTCCCTGCAATTGCAAGCGGTTCGCGCGGTCGCAGCGCGCGAAGGGGTGGGACTGGAGGTGATCGAGCCACTTGACCGCGCGGCTGAGCTCGCCCGGGCGGGAGTCGAGGAGGCGAAGGCTGTGGTCGGGGCGCTTCGTGAAGCCCCGACGCTCGGGCTCGATGACCTCCAGGCGCTGATCGAGCGTTTTCCGGGCGTCGCAACGTACGCGACCGCCGGCGCACCGATGGCCGTCGACGCCGCGCTCGGCCACGCGCTGTATCGCGCCGTCCAGGAGTCGCTGACGAACGCGGCGCGCTACGCGCCTGGATCCCCGGTGCGCGTCACGCTTTCCTGGGAGCCCGAAGGGCTCGTGGTCCGCGTCGACGACGACGGGCCGGGTGACCATCTCGTCGTTGCCGGGCAGGGCAGTGGCCAGGGGCTGCGCGGAATGCGAGAGCGACTGACCGCCGTCGGCGCACATGTGGAGGCGGGCGCGCGCGATGGCGGCTGGCGCGTCGAAGTCGTTGCGCCACTGCCGGTGACGGCGCCGTGAGCGTTCGCATCCTGGTCGCCGACGATCAAGCCGTCGTACGCGATGGCCTGGCGCTGTTGCTGTCGACGGCGGGCGACCTCGAGGTCGTCGCCGTCGCCGCGGACGGAGCCGAAGCAGTCGAGCTGGCACTGCGCGAGTCGCCCGACGTCGCCCTCGTGGATCTGCGGATGCCCCGGCTGGACGGTGCGGGGGTCACGGCGGCCCTCGCCGAGCAGGCTCCGTCGATACGCGTGCTCATCCTGACCACCTATGCCGACGACGACGCGGTCCTCCCGGCCCTGCGTGCCGGTGCCGCCGGCTACCTCACCAAGGACACCACCGGCGAGGCGCTCATCGCCGCGGTGCGGGAAGTCGCGGCCGGGCGCACCGTGCTCGATGCCGCCGTACAGGCGCGTCTGGTCGAACTGCTCCGCGCGCCCGCCGCCGCACCGCCCGAAGCGCCCCGAGCCGAGCCGCTGCCGGAAACCCTCACGCCGCGCGAGGTCGACGTCGTCCGCCTCGTCGCCGACGGGCTGTCGAACAAGCAGGTGGCCCGCCGGCTGTTCGTCAGCGAAGCCACCGTCAAGACCCACCTGAACCATGTGCTGGCCAAGCTCGACGTCGAAGGCCGGCCAGGGCTGGTCGCCTGGGCTTGGCGACACGGCCTGGCCGGCCAGGAGCCTGCCGGCTAGGAAGTCAGACACCCACCTGCTGCGGCAGCCGGCTCGGCGCGACGACCATGGCGTCGGCGGCAGCCCGCTCGGCGGCCAGCGCACGGTGACCGCGCAGCACCAGCAGGCCGATCCGGGTGACCGCCTCGACGAGTGCCATCAACACGAGGGCGTCCACCCAGGCGTCGCCGGTCGTGATGTTGTGGGTAGCGCTGAAGTGGGCGATGGTCGATGCCCCGCCGTGCTCGGTGTAGAGCACGAACGCGATGCGGCTGCCGATACCCGCGACCCACAGCAGGACGGCGAGCGCGCGGGCCCGGACGTAGGCCCGTCCGTTCTCCGTGCGGACGCTCGTGGCCATGGCGCTCAAGGCGCCGAAGGTGATGCCGACCGCGACGAAGGCGGTGATGAGCACGAGGTCGTTGCCGGCCGTGGGGATCGCCCGCAGGTAGCTCGATACCGCCCAGCCGACGAGGGCCAGCGGCAGGATGATGAACCGCTTGTCGATGGCGTTCCAGCGGATCTGACGCAGGACGGTGGCGACAAGGGCGATGTTGATGAGCCAATCGGTGAAGGACATGGCTCAAGCCTCGCGACGCGAGCCCTGCTTGCCGTCAACCCCAGGGTGGAGAGGGGGTGGAACTCGGGTGGAGACGTTTCGCTACTCCCGCATCCCCCACGGCGATCCGTAGGCGGTCAGCAGTTCCAGGAACGGCACGGCGTCGAACGCCTCCGGGCCGAGCACGCCCGCGCCGGACCAGGTGCCGGCGGCCAGTAGCTCCATCGCGACCACGGGGTTGATCGCCGTCTGCCACACAACCGCCTGGCTCCCGTACTCCTGCATCGACCAGGCGTTGTCGACCACGTGGTACAGGTACACCTCGCGCGGCACACCGTCGACGCCGGTGCCGGTGACCCAGGTGCCGGCGCAGGTCTTGCCGGTCATCCGGTCGCCGAGGCCCGCCGGGTCGGGCAGGCACGCGGCCACCACGTCGCGCGGTGAGACGAACAGCGTCGAGTCGGGCCCGCCGACTTGCACCGGCTGGGTGCGGTCGAGCCCGAGCTTGTGCAGCGTCTCGAGGACGCCGATGAACTCCGCGCCGAGGCCGTACTTGAACGTCACCCGTCCGGCGTTCACCCAGCGCGGGATCAGCAGCACTTCCTCGTGCTCGACGTTGACGCACTCGACCGGACCGATGCCCTCGGGGAAGTCGAAGATCTCGGGCTCGCTGAACGGCGGTGTGGTGTACCAGCCCCGGTCGGCTTCGTAGACGACCGGCGGGTTCAGGCACTCCTCGATCGTGGTCCAGATCGAGAACGACGGCGCGAAGGACGGCGAGCCATCCGGTCCGGCAACGACCAGATCGGCCCCGTCCCGGACGCCGATCTCTTTGATCTCAGCGAAAAGGTGGTCGCTCGCATAGCGCGCGAAGACGTCCGACAGTCCTGGCTCGACGCCCATGCCGACGAGCGCCAGCTTCTCGGACGCCTCCCATTCGGGCGCGGCGGCGAACTGCTCGTCACCGAGTTTCATGCCGGTCTCGTGGTACGGCCGCGTCGGATGCGGCGAGGAGAGCGACATCGCCATGTCCATGTAGTGGCAGTTGGCCGCGAGCGCGCCGTTGAAGATGGGAAGCACGAAGCGTGGGTCGACCGCGTTGAAGACGATGTCGCTCTTGCTCTGACGGGCCAGCTGAGCGACGGCTTCGGCGTGCGAGGCGTCGATGCGCTGGGCTGAGAACCGGGCATCGCCCGCTTCGCTCACCGCCCGCTCCGCCCGCGCCAGGTCGTAGTCCGCCACGACCCAGCTGTCGAAGAACGACCGCCGGGCCGCGATCTTCGCGGCAGCAGCGCCCACGCCGCCCGCGCCGACACTCAGTACCCGCATCGCAGCCTGCTTTCCGATCGCGTTCACCAGCTCACCAGTTGACCAGGGGCGTGCTGGAGCTGCCACGACGAACATAGCCAGGCTCCGTGGAAACGATGGCCGGTGGCCCCAGCGTCTGCGGCAATCGTGGGGCTATGTGAGTTCCGGCCCTGTTTTCTGTCGTCTTGGGTGCGTTTCCTGGTGTCCAAGGGGATCCATGGAGCCGGCAGGGACGAGACGGGTGCGAAGAATGCGCATTCCCGGCATGCTGCGGCGGGCCGCGCCCGCCGCCTTCCTGGGCGCGGCGCTGATCGGTCTGTGCTTGGGTGCCGTCTGGCATCTCGCCGGCTCGGAGGACGCCGGCCGTCCCGCGATCGTTGACGTCATCGCGCTCGAAGGCTTCGAGCCGATGGACGTGCTGACGAGAGCCGCCTCGCTCGATCAGCTGTCGGCCCATCTGCTCGCCGGGGCGCTGGGCCGTGGCGCCCACGAGCCGGGGCTGACACTGGAGACCCCCGTCGAGTTCGCGGAGGTCGCCGGCAGCGGCGTGCGTGGAGTGGTCGGCGGGCACCGGGTCGCTCTGGGCAGGGCGGCGTGGATCGCTCCGCTGGAGTCGCCCGCCTGGACCCGCCCCATCCGGCGCCGCGCCGGCCGGTGCCATCCTGCTCAACGACCCGATCCGGCCGGATGCGGCCCGTACGATCCGGCGACCGCGGCTCGACCGGATCGAGCGGGTCGTGATGGTGACCGGTGATCGCCGCGAACCGGCGGAAGCCGTGGGCGCGATGATCGGCGTCGACCAGGTTTTCGCGGAGCGCTCGCCTGCCGACAAGGTGGAAGCCGTCGCGATGGAGCGTCGCCGCGGACCGGCCATCATGGTGGGTGACGGCATCAACGACGCTCCAGCCCTCGCTCTGGCCGACGTCGGGGTGGCGATGGGAGCGCGCGGCGCATTGCCGCGCAGAGCGTCACCGCCGGCATCGGGCTGTCGGTGGTCGCCAGGGCGTCGCGGCGGCAGGATTGCTGCCCGCCGTATGGGGTGCGCCGGCGTTGGACGCCGCCGACTCCGAACTGGCGCTGCGTTTCGGGGCCGAACATGCGGTGCTGCGACCGGACGTCGAGGCGGTCCGCGTCGCCGGTGATGCGATCGGCGTGAGTCCGGTGGACGCGGCGCTGCGCCAGGCCCGCGAGGTGTACAAGGTGCTCGCGACGCGCGTCGTCCCGCACGAACTCGCCGAGGATGCGCAGCTCTATCAGGTGCTGGCGGGGCGCTCGGCGGAGCCGATCCCACCGGCACCATGAGCCGGGCGCATCTCGAAATCGCCCACCAGGCCCGGCGCCTGGGGCGCCTGCTGGAAGAGATCGGCGATGCGCCGGACGGGGGACGACCTGCTCGAACTGCGGCAGTTGCTCTATGGTCAGCACGCGATCCTGCGCCTGCATTTCGCGCAGGAGGAGGAGAGTTACCTCTCGCTCGCTGAGCCGCGGCAGGCCACAGCGCACGAGGGTCCGGCGCCGGCTTCGCTCCGGCACAGCGTGCTCTGAGCAACCCTCGTCGGCCTGACCAAAGCGACAGTTGCGCAGCGGGATGAAACGGCGCGGATCGGATCCGCCCAGGGAAGGCGCCGCTAGCTGGTGCTTCGCATGTGGTTCCCCGCAACCAGCTCGTCACTTCGGTGGATATAGCCGGCGAAGGTCAACAGGACCAGCGCTGCGACGACGGTCCCCAACCAGTGTCCGGCGGTTCGGTCGTAGGCGCCGTGCAAGATCGCGGCGAACGCCAATCCGCCGCTGATGAGTGCCAGCTGTCGTCGCCGGACGGCCGCGGCAAACCCGATGAAGACCCCGACGATTCCGGCCAGCGCTGCGTGAAAGAGCGAGTCGGTCAACAGTCTCCAGATGATGCCCGTCACCAGGCGAGTGTCGCCTGTTTGCTGAATGGCGTCGCCGTAGAGCGCCGTGTAGGAGACGGATTCGACCGCACCGAACGCGAGGCCACTCACCGCGCCGAGATACATGTACGTCCGGGGTTTGAAGCTTGCACCAGCCGTCAGCACGACAATGAGCAACGGCAGGGCTTTTGCGAGCTCTTCGGGTAGGCCGACGGTCAAGATGCTGCGCGCCAAGGTGGACGCGTTTGCCGCCAGATGACGTTCGACGGTAATGGCGACGCTGACCCCGGCGACGGCAGTGATCGCCACGACTTGGGCCAGCCGCCACGTCGAGACCGGCTCAGGCTTGATCAGGGCCTTGAGGGCGATCAGCCAGATGATCGCGTAGTAGATGGTGAAGCCCCACGCCGCATGGCGAACGTCCGTGTCGTCGGCGGTCGCCTGCAGGAGGATGAAAGGCGTAAGGGCACAAGCAAGGAAGAGACCGAGCGATCCCCGCCGCCAAGCTGCGGACTGCCACCAGTCGCGTCCGGGAAGGACGTCACGCACGCGCAACTCCGGGGGCGCCTCCACCACCCGGAAGGTGGTCGCGGCGCCGCAGTGGGGGCAGAAGCGCAGTCCTTGCACGAACTGACCACAGCGTGAGCAGAAGGTCGTGGCCGCCGACGTGCGGGCGGCGAGCGAATCAGCCGTCATCGTCTGGTCCGCGCCCGCGGCGCCGGTTCAGGGCTCGACGCAGGGAGCGGAAGGGGGAGCGGATCGATCCGGGCAAGCGCCCGGGGATGGTCTCCATTCGCCCGCGCAGCAGTGCCAGCGTCGCCGGGCGGCTGTCGAGCAGGGCAGCGACTCCGAGGCCCAACGCGAGCAGGAACAGTCCTAGCGCAACGCCGAGTGATCGCCGGGCGGCGCTGCGGCAGTCGGACGTGACCGTGTTGAGCGCCAACAGGTCGGCCGTCGCCAGCCGGTCAGTGTGGGTCCACGAGGCGAGTTCCGTGGCGAAGTCTGACTCGTGCTGGGACTGAGTGCTCGCTTCGGCGTCGAGGGCCTCCTGGGCTGCGGACTCCTGGTCGGCGAGCTTGCTTGCCTCGGCGTCCGCCTTCTGCGTGAGTGCTGCCGCCTTTGCCGTCAGGTCATCGGCCTGCTGCTGCTTCTGCTGGCGCGCCGCGCCGGCCGCGCTGGCGTTGGACTGCGCGGTGGCAAGGGCAGCCTGGGCGTCGTTGAGCTTCTGCTGATCGGTGGCGAGCGCGGTGTTGTCGTTGTCGACCTCGTCCTGCCAGAACGAGGTGTCGATGCCGTCGCCGCTGAACTCGTTGAGCAGTGACTGGTCGCTCTGGAGCATGCTCTGGTCCGAGTCCACCGTGCTTTGCGCCATGTCGACGTCCGATTGCGCCGTCGTGACGGCTGACTGCATGGTGTAGTCGTCCGACGTCGCGAGGTCGGACTCGGCCGAGGCAGCCTCATCCGTCAGCTTCTGTGCGGCGCCCTGGTCCGCGTCAACTTTCTGCTTGTCCGCGTCAAGGGCATCGACGGCGCTCTGGGCCTGGCTCACCCCGAGCGCATCAGCAGCGACCTGGGCAGGATCCCTGCGGGGGCGTTGCACAGCCGGAGCCGGTTTGCCCGAGCGGAAGGCGGCCGTCGCTGAGACCGAACAGGACTTTCCCGATAGCGGGGCTCCCGGTGAGGTCATGACCAGTGCCCCCGCAAGGGCCGCCAAGACAGCGGCGACGCAAGCGGCGACGCGGCGGTAGTGCCGCTCCGCGCGCGACAGCAGGTGCCGCATGCGTCAGTCGCCCAGGGTGAGGTCGAACGACCAATGGTTGGCCTGCATTTCCGCGTAGGAGTACTCAGGACCGCCCCGAATGCTGTTGCCCGCGGCAATCCGATAGAACTTCGCCTTGGGAACGTTGTGCAGCGTGAAATCAAAGACGCACGCCTCCCCGTCGAACGTCCCAGTCTCCAATGACGCTGTGGCGAGCGTGGTCCCGGATTGATTGGTGAGCACGACCTCGGTCCCGCCCTCAATGTCGGAGTAACCGTTGTCCCCCGAGCAGGATTCGCCCGGAGAAAGCGAATCGGTAGCGGAGGCGGAAAGCGATAGCGAGCCCGGAATAGTGTGATGCTCACCCGATCCGAACACCAGAAACCCGCCAACCCCGAGTGCCACGATCACTGCCACGGCGGAAATCAGCGATTTGCGGGCGATCGGCGGGCGAGGCGAAGGCTGGACCGGCAGCACTGGTCGCGGGCTGGGATATGGCGAAGTGCTGGCGGGTCCGCCCTGATAGGGGATCTGTGGGGAGGTAAAGGGCAGCTGCGGCGCAGCTATCTGCGGCGCCTCAGGCAGCTGATTCCCGTTCGCGCCGGGCCACGCCGGCGGCCCGGACTGCGCGGCCGCCGGGGCTTTCAGGACGGTGGGACGTGGTGCGAAAGGTGCGCCGCAAGCGCCGCAAAAGCCGCCCGTTGGGACCGCCGAACCACAATTCGGACAGATAACAATGGATGTGTCGTTCACGTCGGGAACCTCTTTCGGGGACGGCCGGCACTTCGGGGTGCCTGGGTAATGCATCGGGCGAGGCTCAAAACGCCGATACAGCCACATGGAAAGGACCTTCGGCCCTCCTGGATGGGGGGTCCGAGAGCGAGTTCAGTCGCGGTCAGCTGACGAGGCAGGCTGCCCCGGCGTCGGCGATCCCTGCTCCCTGATCGCCGGAACCACCGGAATGCCCGGGGGCATCGATCAGCTCACCCCTGGCCGGGAGCTGCACACAGCCACCGAACAACACGAGCCGCGGAGCTTGACGATGCTGTGCAAAGCGTCCGTCCCGCCGTCCCGTCCACGCCGCCATCAGCCGCCTAACCGACAGGCCAGCGTCACTACCTCACTTCGGTCGCTGCCGCTGCGGGACTCAGCGGACGAGAGACCGGCGGCCTTCGCACCACTCACCGGCCTGCCAATGCGACAACCGCGCAACCGGCTGAATGTGATCGATGAGACTACGCTCGACGTGGTCGCAGTTCGCCGGACCAGGGCGGTCCGGCGGGTGAACGGCGTTCGTTGGAAGGGATTTCAATGTCGGATTCGCTGGATCTGAGCAAGCCGCTGGCCCCGCCCGAGGGACTTGCGGTGCCGACGGCCACGGCCACGGCCTCGCCGGGCACCGCGCTCGAGCTCTCGCCGCCGCAGGCCGTCCCGGTGCTCGCTGACGACCAGGTCGACAGCATGGTGCCGATCGACGAAGCCACGCGCGTCGAACTGCAGAAGAAGGCAGCCGCATTCGCGCAAGAGCTGGCGGCCCAGGATCCGCACAGCCCGGCGTTCCAGGAGAAGGTCAACGACATCACCAAGATGGGCGAGCGCGAGATCGTCGCGAGCGCCCGCGTCTCCAACCGCATGCTGGAGCGGCCGGCTGCCACACTCGCCAGCACGCGTGGCGGGAAAGGCAGCGATGCCCAGTCCCGCGTGGCCGGTTCGTTGCTCGAGCTGCGCCAGACGGTGACCGAGCTCGACCCGGCCAAGGCCGACCTGAAAGGCGCCCGCAAGCTGCTCGGCCTGCTGCCGTTCGGCAACAAGCTGAGGCGCTACTTCGAGCGGTACCAATCGGCGCAGAAGCAGCTCGACGCCATCATCAAGGCGCTCGACAGCGGCCAGGACGAGCTGCGCAAGGACAATGCCGCCATCGAGCAGGAGAAGGCCAACCTCTGGGCCGCCATGGGCAAGCTCACCGAGTACGCGACTCTGGCGAAGGCGCTCGACGGTGCCGTTCAGGCGCAGGTCGACACGCTCAAGGTGGCCGATCCGGAGCGGGCGAACGTCGTCACGTCCGACGCGCTCTTCCCGATCCGCCAGCGCCAGCAGGATCTACTGACCCAGCTCGCCGTGAGCGTGCAGGGCTACCTCGCGCTCGACCTGGTGCGCAAGAACAACATCGAGCTCATCAAGGGCGTCGACCGGGCGCAGACCACCACCGTCGCCGCTTTGCGCACCGCCGTCATCGTGGCGCAGGCGCTGGCGAACCAGAAGCTGGTGCTCGACCAGATCAATGCGCTGAACGCCACCACCAACCAGATGATCCTGTCGACCAGCGAGATGCTCCGCCAGCAGTCGGGGCAGATCCAGGAGCAGGCATCGTCCAGCACGGTGAGCGTCGAGACGCTGCAGAAGGCCTTCGACAACGTCTTCGCGACCATGGATGCGATCGACACCTACAAGGCCAAGGCGGTCGACAGCATGGCCACCACGGTGACGGCTCTCGAAACCCAGATCGCCCGCTCCAAGACCTACCTGGAGCGGGCCCGCGAGAGCGAGGGCTCCTCGTAGGGAGCAGTCGGAATCATCAGCAACTGCAGCGCTTTCGCCGTAGGCGCCGCCGCCCGCACCAGCACGAGGGAGGAGTCGTGTTCTTCCGGCGAGGCCGTGACAACGACGATGACGCGCCGCCCCCATCCCCAGCTGCTCCGGCCCAGTCGGAGGCGGAGCAGCACCAGGCCGCCGTCGTCGCTCAGGCTGGCACATTGCGCGCCGAGCTCGCCGGGATCGTCACCAAGGCGAATGCAGACGGTGCCCGGCTGCCGGCCGGGGCGGTGCCTACCGTTCGCGACATCGACGACGTGCTCCGGCCGCTGCTGAACTACATCGAAGCTCGCTCGGCCAGCGATGAGGAGATGCGCCACCTGACGGCCATCATTCACGAGTACCTGCCGACGGCGCTGAACGATTTCGCGGCGCTGCCCGCGCAGTACGCGGAACGTCCTGGTGTCACCGGAACGACGCCCGCCGACGACCTGCTCCAGCAGCTCGTCCTCCTCGACGAGGGGGCCAACGACTTGCAGGACCTCGTCTACACCGGCGATGCGGCGCAGCTCGCCATCCAGGCTCGGTTCTTGGACGCCAAGTTCCGGCGTTCCGACCTCGATTCGTGACCGTCACCCTGCCCAAGGGCGGCAACCTGCTGCTGGCGGACGAGGCCCCCGGTATCTCGCAGGTACGCGTCGGGCTCGGCTGGGATCCCGGCACTGCGCCCTCCGGCCCGCCTTTGGAGCTGGACGTCGTCGTCAGCGTCTTCACCGAGACGGCCCCTGGTGGCCGGTTGCTGTTGGCGCAGCAGGTGCCCAATCCGCAGGAGCCGGTGGGCGCCCGCCCGGAGGGGGGACCGGTCGTCGGCGATGTCGAGAAGCTGGTCGTCAATCTCGCAGCAGCTCCGCGCAGCCTTACCCGCTTGCTCTTCGGCGTGGCCATCTACGACGCCGCCCGCCGCGAGCAGACCTTTCGGCCGCTGCGCAACGCATACATCCGCCTGGTCAACGACGACAACGGCGTCGAGGTCGTGCGCTACACGCTGGAGCCTGAGACCGGCTCCGAGACCGCTTTGGTCTTCGGTGAGCTGTACCGCAATCCGAAGGGGTGGAAGTTTCGCGCCGTCGGCCAGGGCTACGCGGAAGGCTTGCGCGGCCTTACGGGTACCGGGACTTCAGCGAGTGCGGAGCCCGCGATCGCCCGGCCGGTGGACGTGGTCAACTTCCTCACCCGGGCGTCAGCCACCCGCAACCGGCGCAGCGCGACCGACCACCTGCATCCACCGACCGCCCCGCTGCCGAAAGCGGCGCCTCCGCCGGCTCCGGCCACCCCGCCGGTCGCGAAGCGGCCCCGCCACCGGTCAAGTCCGCGCCTGCGCCGCCGCCAGCCGCCAAGGGCACGTCGCCAAAGCCGCAACGGCCGCGGCGCACCGGCCTGACCCCCCCGGCGCCGCCCGCGCCGGCCAAGCACGCGCCGGCCAAGCACGCGCCGGCGAAGGCGGAAGCCAAACGGCCATCACGCTCGTTGCTCGACCTCAGCGGACCTGAAGGGCAAGCGCCGGCGCCGGACGCTGCGGGCAGCCCGACGGTGGCAGCCCAACGGCCGAAGTCACGGGTCGTCTTCGGTGAACATTCGTCGCGGTTTCGCCAGCGCCAGGAACACGTCACGGCGCTCGACGACGATCACCCGGCCACGGTCTGGACGGAGCAGGACCGGGGAACGGGCGGCATGACGGTGACCCTGCGCTGGGAGCCGCTGCTTACCGCCACCCGGCTTCCGCGCCCCAGCGACATACAGCTCGGCTGTTTCTGGGAGGCGTCCGATCGTGACGTCGCCGGCGTCATGCAGACGCTCGGCAATATGCTCAGCGCCCCCAACGTGCAAGGCCGCCGGCAGGTGCTGCGCCTCGGCCGCCGGGACGAGCGCGAGGGACAGACGCTCTTCGTGGATCTCGTGGGACTGCAGGATTTTCGGCGCTTCTTCGTCTTCGCCTACGGCCTGCACGGTTCACCGGAATGGGAGGCGCTGCGTCCCGAACTCGAGGTCACCGCCCCGACCGGCGAGCATCTGACGATCCGCCTCGGCACCGACGCTCCCGGGGCCCGGCTCTGCGTCGCCGCCTCGTTCCACGTCTCTGATGGAGATCTCGTCATCCGCCGCGAGAACGATTTGATCGAAGGCGTGCAAGCTGACGCCGCCGCCCGCTACGGCTGGACCCTCGACTGGAATCCCGACGGGATGACCCTGCGCGACTGACACCCGGCCGGCGGCGAGCAGCCTCGGCTGCCGGAGCCTGGGGGTCCGGGGTTATCCCCCGGGGGATATTGCGGGCAACGGCGAAGCCGCGTAAGCGGCGAGCAGCCTTGGCTGCCGGAGCCTGGGGGTCCGGGGGTTATCCCCCGGGGGATATTGCGGGCAACGGCGAAGCCGCGTAAGCGGCGAGCAGCCTTGGCTGCCGGAGCCTGGGGGTCCGGGGGTTATCCCCCGGGGGATATTGCGGGCAACGGCGAAGCCGCGTAAGCGGCGAGCAGCCTTGGCTGCCGGAGCCTGGGGGTCCGGGGGTTATCCCCCGGGGGATATTGCGGGCAACGGCGAAGCCGCGTAAGCGGCGAGCAGCCTTGGCTGCCCCGTGGGCAGGGGCGGGATCGAACCGCCGACCCTCCGCTTTTCAGGCGGATGCTCGTACCGACTGAGCTACCTGCCCGGGTAGCGCGCTCACACCATTCGGTGTGAGAAGCGGTCTCGACGGGATTCGAACCCGCGACCTCCGCCTTGACAGGGCGGCGTGAACTCCAGACTTCACCACGAGACCAAGCTTGGATCTCTTTCAGTTGTGCTGCGTGCCCCCAACGGGATTCGAACCCGCGCCGCCGCCTTGAAAGGGCGGTGTCCTAGGCCGCTAGACGATGGGGACGAGGGCTGCACCGCGGTCGCGGCACGTGGCCTCATCCGCAGCGTCCGCCGCCGGGAGCGTTGCCAGCATACGGGAGCGTGAGCTGGCCCGACAACCGAAGCCGATTCGGCCCAGGCCAGCCTGCTCCAAGGACGGCCCGGTGCCCGCTATGCGCTGCGCTCGGAGGTGCCGCCATCGGGGGCGCTGGAGCCTTTACCCTCCGGCAGCAGCGGCCCGAAGACCTCCCCCACCGATGTGCCCGATACCAGCTCGTGCCGAAGACCTCCGGACAGATCCACCCGGTAGCGGTTCCGCCGGCCGTCCTTGAAGCGCTGCAAGTACCCGGCGTGCACCAGTTCGGAAACCAGGGTCGCGGTCGCGCGCTCGGTCACGCCCACGGCGCTGGCTATGTCGCGAAGGCGAAGCGTTGGGTCGCGCGCCAGGCTTATCAGAACATGCGCATGGTGGGTGAAAAAGGTCCACGGGCGCCCACTTACTTCCTCCACCATTCGAAGCTATACGGATATCCGTGCGAAGAGTTCGCTCGGCGCTCGATTGAAATGAAGTTCTTTGGTGGAGGACGCTTGTTACCGTCGGTAACCCATCGAGCCGGCTCCGATTGTGTGCCGAAATTGAGTTTAGCGAGTTCATTCCTGGTTACCGGCGGCGCAATTGATCACCCGATGGTCAGACGATCTTGGGAAGCAGCTACCTACCCCGCGAGCGTGCGTTCACCGGCGACGGGCAGACTTGCGGCAGCCTGTCACCCACCCTCGCGGAGGTCCTCGTGCCTGCTTCCGACCTCACCGGCACTCCGGAATGGGCGGCGCTGCAGCGCCACTACGAGTCGCAGCGCCAGGTGCACCTGCGTGAGCTTTTCGCGGACGACGCCGAACGGGGCACGCGCCTGACGCTCGAAGCCGAGGGGCTGTACCTCGACTACTCCAAGCACCGGGTGACCGACGAGACCATCCGGCTCCTGGTCGCGCTCGCCGAGCGGGCCGGGTTGCGTGAGCGCATCGACGCGATGTTCGCCGGCGAGCACATCAACGTCACGGAAGACCGCGCCGTTCTGCACGTGGCGCTGAGGGCACCGCGCGGGGAGCAGATCATCACCGGCGGACGTGACGTCGTCCCTGACGTGCACGAGGTACTCGATCGCATGGCGGCCTTCGCCGACCGTGTCCGTAGCGGCGAGTGGACCGGCGCCACCGGTAAGCGCATCACGACCGTCATCAACATCGGCATCGGCGGCAGCGACCTCGGGCCGGCGATGGCGTATCAAGCCCTCAGCGACTTCAAGTCGCCCGAGATCGAGTGCCGTTTCGTCAGCAACGTCGACGGCGACGACGCTTACCAGGCACTGCGCGATCTCGACCCGGCCCAGACCCTCTTCGTCGTCAGCAGCAAGACCTTCACCACGGTCGAGACCATCACCAATGCCAAGACGTGCCGCAGCTGGCTCGTCGACGCGCTGGGCGAGCCGGCAGTGGAGCGCCACTTCGTGGCGGTGTCCACGAACGCCGACGAGGTGAAGGCGTTCGGGATCAATACCGACAACATGTTCGGCTTCTGGGATTGGGTCGGAGGTCGGTACTCCTACGATTCCGCGATCGGTCTTTCGCTGATGATTGCGATTGGACCGGCCCATTTCAGTGACATGCTCGCGGGCTTCCATTCAATTGATCAACATTTTCGGCAGGCCCCGTTCGGGCGCAACCTTCCGGTGATCATGGGCCTGCTCGGCGTTTGGTACATCGATTTCTTCGGCGCGCAGACGCAGGCGGTGCTGCCGTACAGCGCCTATCTCAGCCTGCTGACCAACTACCTGCAGCAGCTGGACATGGAGAGCAACGGCAAGTCGGTCCGGCTCGACGGCGACCGGGTCACCTACGACACCGGGCCGATCGTCTGGGGAACTCCGGGGACGAACGGACAGCACGCCTACTACCAGCTGATCCACCAGGGCACCCGGCTGATCCCGGCCGACTTCATCGGCTTCATCGAGCCGCGCCACGAGCTCGAAGGCCACCACGACCTGCTGATGGCCAACCTCTTCGCGCAGACCGAGGCGCTGGCGTTCGGCAAGACCCGTGAGCAGGTCGCGGCGGAAGGCGTGCCGGACTTCCAGGTGAACGCCCGCGTCTTCGAGGGCAACCGCCCGACCAGCACCCTGCTCGCGGCTCGGCTGACGCCGTACGTGCTCGGCCAGATCGTCGCGACGTACGAGCACAAGGTGCTCACCCAGGGCGTCATCTGGGGGATCAACTCGTTCGACCAGTGGGGCGTGGAACTCGGCAAGGTGCTCGCCAAGCGGATCGAACCCGAGCTCAGCGGCACGCCGGCCCCGGCGCTCGAGCACGACAGCAGCACCAACGCGCTGATCACGCGCTACCGCACGGCACGCGGCCGCTCGGTCTGAGGGGCCGCGCAGATGTCGGAAGGTGAGTACGGCCAGGTCTGGCTCGTCCGGCACGGCAGCACCGAGTGGAGCACGAGCGGACGCCACACCGGCCTCACTGACGTGCCGCTGACGGCGGATGGCGAGAAGGCGGCGTCGACGCTACGGCCGTTGCTCGCGGACCGCCGCTTCGCGCTCGTGCTGTCGAGCCCGCTGCAGCGCGCCCGCCACACCGCTGAGCTGGCGGGTGAATCGCCGCAGATCGACGCCGACCTCCTCGAATGGAACTACGGCCAGTACGAGGGCCGGACCACCCTGGACATCCGCAAGGAACGTCCCGGATGGTCGATCTGGCAGGACGGCGTGCTCGGCGGCGAGACCGCCGATGAGGTGGCGACCCGGGCCGACCGGGTCATCGCGCGGGCGCGTGCCGCCGGCGGCGACTGCCTGCTTTTCGCCCACGGTCACCTGTTGCGCGTTCTCGGCGCGCGCTGGATAGGCAGCCCACCCGCCGCCGGGCAGCACCTGCTCCTCTCGACGGCAGCGGTGTGCGTGCTGGGCTACGAGCGCGAGACGCCCGCACTGGCGCGCTGGAACGACACGTCACACCTGGACGGCGTCGCCTCAGCCTGAGCAGGCCCCCAACCAGCTCACCATCGGGCGACGGTCAGTAGTGGTATCTCGCCTGAAGGATGACAACGTCGTCTCCGTCGACGAGGTAGACCAGGCGGTGTTCCTCGGTAATGCGGCGAGACCACGTGCCAGCGAGTGCATGCCGGAGTTGCTCAGGCTTACCGATGCCGGTGAACGGATCGCGCAGCACGTCTTCGATGAGCCGGTTGATGCGTCTTGGCGTCGCGCGGTCGGTCTGCACCCAGTGCTGGTAGTCCTCCCAGCCGTGCGGGGTGAAGACGAGCCTCACGGCTGCAGTTCGTGCTCCTCGCGGCGGCCCGCGAGAGCTTGATCGATGCTTTCGAGCAGCCGACGAGCGTTCTTGGGCGCGCGCAACAGGTGGGCTGTCTCCTGGAGGGCGTCATATTCCTCACGGGAGATGAGGACGGCGTCGCCGCGTCGAGAGGTGATCTCGACGGCGGTGTGATCCTCGTTCACCTGCTCGATGAGCGGGAACAGGTTCTTGCGCGCTTCGCTGGCTGTGACGGCCATACCCGCTCCTCGCTAGTGGTACAAGAAACCGTACCACTAGCCAGACGCGTCGGTTCGTCACTTCCCGGCGTGGAACCCTCCATCCGACCTGGCTGCTGCACTCGGCTCAACAGGATCCGGAGCCGGTCACCCACCGGCGACGGCGTGGCTTCGCCGGAAAGCGCCACGCGCCGTGAGCTGCACCTTTACGCTGCTCACATGTCCGCTCAGCCGTTGCGCGTTCAGGTCGACGGGACCAACCACGTACTGACCCCTGACACGGAGTGGCTCGTCGGGCGTGACCCGGCGATCTGCCGCATCGTCGTGCTGCATCCGCTCGTCTCCAGCCGGCACCTGCGCCTGCGCCACGACGGGACGTTCTGGCGCGCGGCCGACGCCGGAAGCACCAACGGCACCTGGCACAACGGCAGCCGGGTCAACGAGGTCGTCGTCAATGGCGACGTCCGGTTGCGCCTGGCCGCCGACGGTCCGGAGGTGCTGCTGAGCCCGCACGTACCCGCACCGGTCGGCGCGCCTTCGCCGGCGCCCCCTCCGTCGCTGCCACATCCCGGTCCGGCTGCCGCGCCCCCGCCGCCGCCGCCGTACTTCGAGACGGTCAGGAGCGCTCCGGTCCAGGCGAACGGCTCGCCGGCGGGTCCCGGCGCCGACGGCGGCCCGGTGCTCACCGGCGTGCACCGGGTCGGCGGGGCGGTGCTGCGCATCGGCCGTGACCCGTCCAACGACCTCGTCATCAACGACCTGCTGGCCAGCCGGCGCCACGCCGAGTTCCACCCGGGAGCCACCTCCGAGATCGTCGACCTCGGCAGCGCGAACGGCACGTACGTCAACGGCCGCCGCATCCAGGGCCGGGCCTTGCTCCAGCAGGGCGACATCGTCGGCATCGGCCGCACCCAGCTGCGGCTGGCCGGTGCCGAACTCCTCGAGTACGAGGACACCGGCGATCTCACCTTCGTCGCCTCCGAGCTCACCGTCACGGTGCCCACCGCCGGCGGGCAGAAGGTGCTGCTGCAGAGCGTCGGCTTCACGCTGCCGCCGCGCAGCATGCTCGCCGTCGTCGGGCCGAGCGGCGCCGGCAAGTCGACCCTGCTCGGCGCGCTCACCGGCATCCGCCCGGCCTCCAGCGGCACCGTCACCTACGCCGGGCGTGACCTTTACGGCGAGTACGACGACCTGCGCCAGCGCATCGGCCTCGTTCCGCAGGAGGACATCTGGCACACCTCGCTCACGGTGCGCCAGGCCCTGCAGTACGGCGCCGAGCTGCGCTTCCCGGCCGACGTGAGCCCGGCGGAACGCAACGCGCGCATCGATGAGGTGCTCGCCGAACTCGAGCTCACCGAAGCGCAGCACAACCGGGGCTCCGGCCAGCTCTCGGGCGGGCAGCGCAAGCGCACCAGCACCGCGCTGGAGTTGCTGACCAAGCCGTCGCTGCTGTTCCTCGACGAACCGACCTCAGGGCTCGACCCGGACCTCGACTCCGAGGTCATGACCAAGCTGCGGGACCTGGCCGACGACGGCCGCACCGTCGTCGTCGTCACCCACTCGACGCTGAACCTGCACGTCTGCGATCTGCTGCTGGTGCTCGCCGAGGGCGGTCACCTGGCCTACCTCGGCAAGCCGGAGGACGCGCTCACCTACTTCGAGGCGCGCTCGTACTCGGAGATGTTCCACAAGCTCAAGCGCCGCCCCCCGGTGGAGTGGGGGCAGCGCTTCCGGTCCACGCCGAACTTCCAGCGTTACGTCATGGGGGGCCCGGTCGGCAGCGGCGGCACCCGCCGCACCAACCTTCCGCCGCTGCGCCAGCAGCCGATCAGCAGCCAGTTCTCGACGCTGTGCCGGCGCTACCTGGCGGTCATCGGCGCCGATCGCTCGTACCTGGGCATCCTGGTCGCCCTGCCGGTGATCCTCGCGGCGATTACACGGATCGTCCCGGACCCGGAGGGACTCGGCTTCAGTCCGACCAGCGCCAACATCAAGGCCCGGCAGCTGCTGCTCGTCATCGCGCTCGGCGCCACGCTGATGGGAGCCGCGAGTGCGGTGCGCGAGATCGTCAAGGAACGCCCGATCTATCAACGAGAACGCTCGATCGGCCTGTCATCCGCGGCCTACCTGTGGTCGAAGGTGGTCGTGCTCGCCGTCGTCGTGACGTTGCAGGCGACGCTGCTGACCGTGCTGGCCCTGGTGGGACGCAAGGGCGCCACCGATCCGCTGGTGCTCGGCTCCACGATCCTGGAAGTCGCAGTGGCGGTCATCGCCCTCACGATCGTGTCCGCGATGCTCGGGCTGGTCATCTCGGCGTGGGTCAACAACGCCGACAAAGCGATGCCCATGCTGGTGCTGATGATCATGATCCAGCTGGTCTTCTCGGGTGGCTTGGTGCCCCTGTCCGGACGTCCCGGGCTGAACCAGATCTCCTACGTCGTCCCGTCGCGATGGGGTTTCGCCATGACCGCGGCGACGGTCGATCTTCGGGCCATCGAGACCATTCGGGCACCGCAGTTCTGCGCTCAGCTGGATCAGGCGAGGGCCGCCGGTCAGCTGCCGCCCGATCTGGACACGAGCATGGACGGCCAGCAGATCAACCAGATCTGCCACCACAAGCCGCCGCGCCAGGACCCGCTCTGGCGCCACGACAGCGTCACCTGGTTCGGCGATCTGTGGGTGCTGCTCGCTCTCGGCGGGGTGTCGATCCTCGGGGTGGGAATCCTGCTGCGCCGGCTCGAGCCCAAGCGCCGGGCGGGCCAGGTCGGTCAGGTCGCTGCGCCTCCGCCCGATGTCAGGAGCCTCGCTGGGTACACCCGCTAGGTGAGACGAGCAACGACACCCGACCCGTTCCCGCAGCCGCAGCCGCCGGCACCACCGATGCCGGATCCGATGCCGCCCGGTCCACCGGAGCCGCTGCCCCCGCCTTCGCCGATGCCTCCGGGACCGCCGGAGCCGACCCCGCCGCCGCCGCTGTAGCGGTCGCTTATGGCAAGTAGGGCAGCGGGTTCACCGGTACGCCGTTGATGCGCACCTCGAAGTGCAGGTGCGGGCCGGTGGACGCGCCGGTGCTGCCCACCAGGCCGATGAGCTGCCCCTGCGCGACGACCTGACCGACATGGACGAAGACCGCGGACTGGTGCGCGTAGCAGGTGGCGAAACCGCCGCCGCGGTCGATGCAGGTGAAGTTGCCGTACCCACCGCTTTGGTCAGGGGTCTCGACGATGGCCACCGTGCCCGCGGTCGCCGCGACGATCGGGGTGCCGGTCGGAGCAGCGATGTCCTGGCCGGCGTGGAACGAGATTCCCCCACCGAAGGGATCGGTGCGGTAGCCGAAGCCGGAGCTGAAGACGCCCGTGGTCGGCATGATGAGCCCGCCGGCGCTGACCGCACCCGGGTCACCGGTCGACAGCGGAAGCGTGCCTGAGCTGGCAGATCGGGCGGCAAGCACTTGCTGCAGCCGGGCTGAGGCGGCCTGCAGGTCGTTGTACTTCTTCTGGGCCGCCGCGACAGCCGATTTCGCCTTGGTGAACGCTCCCTGCTGCTGGCGCTGCAACGAGACGAGCTGATTCGCGGCCGTCGCGGCGCGGCTCTGATCGGCGGAGACCTGGTCGAACACCGCGTCGGCGGCCTTGACCGCCTGCTGAGCCCGCTGGCGCGCGGCGGCGAGGGCGTTCTCCTTGCGGGTGAGCTCGTCCTTGCTGGCGGCGAGGCTCTTGAGGCGCTTCTGCCGGGTAGCTGAAAGCTGGTCGAGCAGCCCGACCCGGTCGGCCAGCTGATCGGGGGTGCCGCCGTCCATCAGCGCATCGAGATCTCCGCCGACACCGTTCTCGAAGGCCGCTCGCAGCATCACTGCCAGCTGGTCGCGTGCCTTGTCGTACTTCGCCGTGGCCGCGTCCACCTGAACCTGGGCGGCGCGCTGGTCCGTCTGCGCCTGCGCCAGACTCGAGCGCTTGGCGATGAGCAGCTGCTGCGCCTTCGCGAGGTCACGATCGGCGCCGTCCAGGGTCTTGCGCGCAGCCGTCACCTTCGCCTGGACCTGCAGCAATGCCAGCGCGGCGCGCACCTCAGCGGCGTCCTGGACCCCGATGTCGGTGGCAGCCGAGCCGGCGTCCTGCTGCAACTGCTGCAGCTTCTGCTCGTCGGAGATGGCGAACGCGGGCCGCGAGCTGCCGCCGAGCGCGAGAGTTGGCGCGGTGATGGCCACCAGGGCGATCGAAATCCACGTCCGGCGCGAGCGCAGACGGGCGCGTGTTCCGATTGCGGCGGGCATCGGTGAATTTCCTCGCGAGCTTTTCGGGTCGGCTGGAGCAGCTGTCGTCAGCGATGAACGCGCGAACGCCAGGCACAAGCAATAGAAAGGGTCAAGGTAAGCGTCGGCGTTCGCACTGCACTTGTTTAGCTGCGGCGTGTCGCCATTTCTGTCGTCTGTCGAGCTCAGGGCGCCGATCAGGCACTCTGGACCACGAGCGCGAATTTCATCACGCCCACATGAATCGGCGGCCGGGTTTCCTAGCCGGCGCGGCGGTACATGACATCAGCGGACCAGCGGGTGAAACCCAGCCGCTCGTACGTTTTCACGGCCGGGACGTTGGACTCGTCGACGTAAAGCAAGACGCTTTCGAGTCCATTCTCCTGCAGGTGATGCAGCCCGACGAGCGTCAGGGCCCGTCCGAGCCCCTGCCCACCGGCAGCAGGGCGTACGCCGACGACGTAGACCTCGCCGATCGGTGGCATTTCGTCGCGATGGACCTTCGTCCAGTGGAATCCGACGAGCTCACCGCCGCGCTCGGCCAGGAAAAGACCTTTCGGGTCGAACCAGTCCTGCGATTCGCGCTGCTCCAGGTCAGCCAGGCGCCAGCGGCCCTGCTCGGGATGGGCCGCGAAGGCTGCTGCGTTGACGGCGAGCCAGGCGGCCTCGTCGGCCCCGGGCTGGAACGTGCGAACCGTGACGTCCACCGGCCACGCCGCCTCCGGCAGCTCGGCGACCAGATCACGGCGCATCTGGAGCAGCACGCGCGAACGTACGTAGCCCGCTCGTGCGGCGAGCGACCGGGCACTCTCGCCGTCGCCGTGGGCCCATACCCGCAGCTGCCCGGCGCCGGGCAGGTCGGCCAGCGCGTCGAGCAGTGCGCGGCCGATGCCCCGGCGCCGGTGGTCCGGATCGACCATCAGCTCGGCCGAACCGTCGGGGTCGAGGTGCGCGTAGCCGACGACCTCACCCTCGCTTCGCACCAGCAGGTGCAGCGCGTCGCCGGCGACGTCGAGACCCAGCAGCGTCTGCTCCGAGAGGGGAGCGATGTCGTCGGCTGACGCGGCCGTGGCAGCGAGCGCGCGCACTGCCTGCGCGTCGGCGGGCGACAAGGATGACGCGCGTTCGATCACCTCCGGCACGCTAGCGGGCCGGTAGGCCGCTGGCGTCAGACGGGAAGGGCCACGCCTGCCGTGGAACCGTTCGAATGTGCGGCCGGGATGTGCTCGGCGGTGGGCTGGGAGGGCGTCTGGCTGGCGGCCGGCGGCGCGACGAACTTGTAGCCGACGTGCCGCACGGTCCCGATGAGCTGCTCGTGCTCGGCTCCGAGCTTCGCGCGGAGGCGGCGGACGTGAACGTCGACGGTGCGGGTGCCGCCGTAGTAGTCGTAGCCCCAGACTTCCTGGAGCAGCTGGGCGCGGGTGAAGACGCGGCCGGGGTGCTGCGCGAGGAACTTCAGCAGCTCGAACTCCTTGAACGTCAGCTCGAGCGCGCGGCCCCGGAGTTTGGCTGAGTACGTGACCTCGTCGATGACGAGCCCGCCGACGGAGACGGCACTCTCGTTCGTCGTGGAACGGGCGGGGCCGGCGTTGCGGGCGGCCGCGAGGCGCAGCCGGGCGTCGACCTCGGCCGGGCTGGCCGCGTCGAGCACGACGTCGGACAGGCCCCAATCAGCGGCAACGGCGACCAGGCCGCCCTCGGTCACGACTGCCAGCAGCGGAGCCGACAGCCCGGTGGTGCGCAACAGCCGGGCGAGGCCGCGGGCACCGACAAGATCGCGCCGGGCGTCGAGCAGGACCGCGTCGACCGCCGGCGTGTCGAGCAGGGCCGACGGCTCGGGCGCAGCGACCCGGACGTCGTGGGGGAGCAGCGAGAGGCCGGGCAGGACGTCGGACGCGCCACCGGCAGAAGCAGTCAAGATCAGGACGACAGCCATGCGGACTTACCTCGTCTATCGCAGGAGCAATACAGACGGGGCGTCGTCGACCCGGGGTTTCAAGAGTAAGGATAGACGACGACATGCGAGCGCAATCAAGTGCTACCTCGAGTATTTCGCTCCATACGGCTGACGGAGTCCGCTTGACGGCCACCCACATCCCGGCTCGAGGTGCCGCTCGCGTCGCGATTGTGCTGGTCCCGGGCTTTTCCGGGTGGTCGGGTAAACCAGGGGTCGCGCGGGCGTCGGCCGTCCTTGCCGAACACGCCGACGTGCTGCAGGTCGATCTGCGAGGCCACGGACGCTCTGACGGACGGTCGACACTGGCCGACCGTGAGGTCTTCGACGTTGACGCGGCCGTGGGCTACGCCCGCTCGCTCGGCCACCAGCGGGTCGTCACGGTCGGCTTCTCGATGGGAGGGGCGGCCGTCATCCGCCACGCGGCCCTGGTCGGTGAGCGGGTCCACGGTCAGGCGGTGACCCAGCCGGTGGATGCTGTCGTCAGCGTCAGCACCGGCAGCGCCTGGTACATCCGTGACACCCGGCCGATGCGCCGGTTGCACTTCCTGGTGCTCACCCGGCTGGGCCGGCTGATCGCGCGAAAGGTCTTTCACGTCCGGATCGATCCCAAGGGGTGGGCGGTGGAGCCGCTGTCGCCGCTGGACTCGGCCGCTCGGCTGACGGTTCCGCTGCTTGTCGTGCACGGAGACCGGGATTCCTATCTCAAGGAACGCCATGCCTACGCGCTGAGCCAGGCAGCCGGCGGGCCCGTCGAACTGTGGATGGAGCGCGGGTTCGGCCATGCCGAGGAGGCCGCCGATCCGGTCCTGCTGCGCCGGATCGGCTCGGCTTTGCCGGGGATGGTCGAGCTCCGCGACGCAGGACCGGCGGTCGTCGATGACTAGCGCGAGGCCGGTGCCGGCTCGGGTCACCGTGCACTACTGGGCGGCGGCTCGCGACGCCGCCGGCTGCGTCAGCGAGCAGCTAACCGGGAGGACCCTCGCCGACGTCATCGCCCAGGCCGGGCAACGGCACGGCAGTGAGCTCTCCCGGCTGCTGGGCATCTGCTCGTTCATCGTCGGTGACCGGCCCGTGAAGCGCGAAGCGGCCCCGACCATCGAGCTGGCGGAGGGCATGACCGTCGAAGTCCTGCCTCCGTTCGCCGGCGGAAGCGGGGTTGTCGGCCTGCCGGCGTGACAGGATTTGCCGGTGAGCGGCGCGTGAGCGGATCGGCGCGAGCGAGCGCGCGTCCGCGGCGACCGTCGGCCGCGTGGTGGTCCTGGTCGTCCGGCGCGGTGATCGTGATGGCCGTCGCGGCGCTGATCGCCGGGAACGCCTCGGGCCGGTGGGGGCTGGCCGCTGCGGTCGCGGTCGTGCAGGCCGGGTTCGTCGCCGGCTGGCTGGTCTCTTTCGCTGCGACGCTCGATGCCGCCGTCCTGACGGTCGTCGCGCTGGCCGGCTGCGACGTGGTCCTGCTGCGGACGCGCACCGCGACCGGCGGCTCCATCGCCGGCGTCATCGGCCTGGCGGTGATCGGCGTGCTCTTCCATCAACTCGCCCGGCGCGACCCCCGCGGAGTGACCGCCGCCGTCACGCTGACGTTGTCGGCGATCGTCCTGGGCGCCGCTTCGGGGCTGCTGCTTCCGCTTCGCGAACTGCCTCCGGGCCGGTCCACTGGCTTCATCGCGCTCCTCGCCAGCGGAGCCGCTCTGATAGCGGTTCGGCTGCCGGCCGGCCCGGATCCGGTCCGCCGCGGCGGGGCACTTGTGGTGGGGGTCGCGGTGGCGTTCGGGTGCGGCGCCGCCAAGGGTGGGCTCGGCACAGGTCATGCGGTGGCCCTGGGGGCCTGCTGCGTCGTGACGGTTTTGCTCACCGACCGGCTGGGAGCGCGCATCGCGGCCGGCGACGCGGCGGACGTGGACGCCTCCGGTCACCGCGGACGAGCGACCGCGACCGTTTCGCAGGCCGTGGTCGCGGCGATCGTTCCGCTGGCCCTGATGTGTCCAGTGGCATACCTCGTGGGAAGGGTCATCGCCCCCTCCGTGGGGTAGCGGCCCGGAATGCGCAAGGGACCCATCATCGCGCTGGTGATTCTGGTGGTCGTGCTTATCGCCGCCGACCGCATCTCCCTGCTCGTCGCGGAGAGCCAGATCGCCGATCGGGTGCAGAAATCCCAGGGACTGGCGTCCCACCCGAATATCTCGATCAAGGGATTCCCGTTTCTCACTCAAGTCCTCGGCGGGCGCTACCACGAGGTGGACGTTTCGGTGCGGGGCGTCACCCGCGACAACCTGACGGTCGACAAGCTGAGCGTGCGAGCCCACGGCGTCAGCGTGCCGTTGAGCAAGGTGGTGTCCGGGTCGGTCAGCGAGGTGCCGGTCGACCACGCTGAGGCGGTCGTCAGCCTCGCGTACGACCACCTGAACTCCTACATCGCCAGCCAGCTGGGCGAGGTGCTGAAGGTCTCCGACAACAACGGGAAGCTGAGACTGACCGGGACGCTGCCGGTTCCGCCGCGGGTTTCGCTATCGGCTGACGCGACGATCGATGTCGCCGGAAGCGCGATCACGCTCCGACCCGCTGCCTTGGCGTCGGTCGTGGCCAAGATCCCCGGAAACCGCGTCACTGCAAGCACTGTCGAGAAGTTCCTGACTGTCCGGCTGCCCATCTCGCAGCTGCCGTTCGGCATTCAGTTGAAGAGCGCGAAGGTGACACCGACCGCGCTGGTGATCGCTGCTTCTGCCACGGGCCTGACGCTTCGGGCTCCGAGCGGTTAGTGTGATCGCGATATGCAGTCAGCACTGAGCCCTTTGCTCGTCAAGCGCCGCGCGGTCGACCTGTGCCGCGTGGGCAGCTGCCTGTGTCAGGTCCGCTGATTCAGCGCTGAGCCGCTGACCCGCGGCAATAGCCGCGTCTTGCCACAGCCGCGCATCGCCTCCGCGGCGCCGTCCGGTGCCGCCGGGGGGTCAACACCTGCCGCCGCGCGGTTTGCCGCCTGAGCCTTCCATCGCAACCTGTTTTGAGGAGCTCCCATGAGCCGAGCCGACGTGCTCGTCGACGCCGAGTGGGCCGAGTCCCATCTCGACGATCCCAAGGTGGTCTTCGTCGAGGTCGACGAAGATGTATCCGCCTACGACAAGAACCACATCCGCGGCGCCGTGCGCGTCGACTGGACCCAGGACCTGCAAGACCCGATCAAGCGGGACTTCGTGGACCAAGCCGCCTTCGAAAAACTCCTGTCATCAAAGGGGATTTCGAGCGACGACACCGTCGTGCTCTATGGCGGCAACAACAACTGGTTCGCTGCCTACGCCTACTGGTACTTCAAGCTCTACGGCCACGCGGACGTGCGCCTGCTCGACGGCGGCCGCAAGAAGTGGGAGCTCGACTCCCGCCAGCTGGTGACCGAGCCGGCCGAGCGGCCCGCGACCCGGTACCGGGCGCAGCCGCTGCGTACCGACATCCGGGCGTTCCGCGACGAGGTCGTAGCCGCGATCGGCAAGCAGAACATCGTCGACGTGCGCTCGCCCGACGAGTTCAGCGGCAAGCTGCTTGCGCCGGCGCATCTACCGCAGGAGCAGTCGCAGAAGGCCGGTCACGTCCCGACGGCCGTGAACGTCCCGTGGTCGAAGGCGGCCAACGAGGACGGCACGTTCCGCAGCGACGACGAGCTCACGAAGCTCTACACCGACGCGGGCGTCGACTTCGGCAAGGACAGCATCGCCTATTGCCGTATCGGTGAGCGCAGCGCGCACACCTGGTTCGTGCTGCACGAGATTCTCGGTCAGCAGAACGTGAAGAACTACGACGGGTCGTGGACCGAGTACGGCGCCCTGGTCGGCGTTCCGATCGAGATCGGGGCATAGGGCATGTGCGCTCCGCCCGCTGGAGGACTGTCAACCGAAGGAATAGACGTGACCAAGGAATCGGTGATTCAGGGGACGGTGACCCGCGAGGGGCAGCCGGTGTCGGCGGCGTACGTACGCCTGCTCGATTCCTCGGGTGAGTTCACAGCCGAGGTGGTGACGAGTGCCACCGGGCAATTCCGCTTCTTCGCCCGGCCCGGGGAGTGGACCTTGCGCGCACTGTCGTCGCAAGGCGCCGGCGAAGCGAAGGTCGTCGCTGCTGAGGGCCAGGCGGTCGAGGCTCAGGTGTCCCTGCCTGGCTGAGGGACCGCGGGCTGCGTGATGTCCTCGCCGCGGTAAGCAACGTCGGGGCCGGGCTCGATCAGGAGCCCGGCCCCTTCCCAAGCCGCAATACTCCCTGTCAAATAAGCGGTTTTGGGCAAGCCGATGGCGACGAGGGTTGCCGCTGCTCGCCTCCTTGATCCGGGCGTCGCTCGACGGATCGAGCCGCCATTCCAGGTGATCGATGGTCAATAAACCAGCGCCTGCACGTCGTCCGCGAGTGCCGACTCCACGAAGGTCGCGGCGCCGGCGATTCGGATGCCATCGATCACGTCCTGCGCCTCGATGCCGCGCCGCGCCGCGCATTGCGTGCACAACGTCACGCTGCCGGCCGCGAGTACGGCGCCGAGCAGGTCGGCCAGCGGAGCTGAGTGCGGCAGCGAAAACGTCTCGGCCCGGCCGGGGAGCGCGAACCATGACGACTCGCCGGTCAGCCAGAGCTCGACCGAGGCGCCGCTGCTGGCCGCCGTCGCGGCGACGGTGAACGCCTGCGCGCAGCGTTCCGGCGCGTCAGCACCGGCCGTGACCTTGACCAGCAGGCGCCGCATGACACTCGACGCTACCGGCGCGGGGCGCGCTGCTGCCGGGCCGGCCGAGCGAGCAGGGTTAGCATGTGCGCGTGCTGGAGGTCGCCTACACCGTCCTGCTGATCCTGGTGTTCCTGCTCTTTGCCTGGTTCTCCGGTTTCGTGGTCTACCGGCTCTACCGGGGCCAGCGCTAGAGGCGCGCACATGCTTCAGGGCTGCCCCAACGGTGCCCGGCAGCGGGGCGTCCCGCTGACCCCGGTGCAGGTGGCCGATGAGGCAGCGGCAATGGTCGCGGCGGGCGTCGAGGAACTGCACATCCACCCGAAGGACCCGGGTGGATTCGACTCGCTGGATCCGGAGCGGGTGGCCGCATTCGTCAGCGCGGTGCGGGCGGCGGTGCCCGGCATCCCGGTCGGGGTGACGACGGGCGCCTGGGCCGAGCCCGATCCGCAGCGCCGGATCGCCTTGGTACGCGCGTGGGACCCCGGCGCCTTGCCGGACTACGCCTCCGTCAACTGGCACGAGGACGGCGCCCTCGAGCTGGCCCGCGCGCTGCTCGACGCGGGGGTCGGGGTCGAGGCCGGCCTGTTCTCCGCGACGGCGGGCGCGGACGTGCTCGCGCTGAGCGGATTGGCCGACCGCATGCACCGCCTCCTCGCCGAGGTCGTGGAGACGGATCCGCTGCAGACCGCCAGCGCCGCGCGGCACCATTTCGAACGGCTGGGCCCGCTCGCCCGGGCCAACGGCAGGCCCGTGCTGCTGCACGGCGAGGGGCTCGCCGCGTGGCCCGTGCTGCGCCTGGCCCATGAATACGGTGCCGATCAGCGCATCGGACTCGAAGACGTCCTGGTCGACCCCGATGGCCGGTCGGTGAGCAACGCCTCACTCGTACGCTCGGCGCGTGACATCCTCCGACGCTGAGCTCGCCCCCGAGTTGTTCCCGATCGCATTCCTGCTCGGCACCTGGGCGGGCGAGGGTGTAGGCGGGTATCCCGGCGAGCCGGACTACCCGTTCGCGCAGGAGGTTCGTTTCCAGCGGGTGCCGGGCCTTGCCGTGCTCGGCTACAGCTCGCGGCTCTGGGATCCGGAATCGGGCGCCGCGCTCGACGGAGAGGTCGGCTACTGGCGGACGGCCGGCACGTACGAGACCGGCCTACGGGTGGAAGTCACCATCGCCCACCCCGCCGGGCTCGTCGAGATCTACGTCGGCGATGTCGACGGGGGAAAGATCGAGCTCACCGACAACGTGACGGTGCGCACCGCCACGGCGCGCGAGGTGCAACGCTCGGAGCGGCTCTACGCCATCGTCGAAGGAGACCTCGCGTACGCGATCGACATCGCGGCAGAGGGTCAGGACCTGCGCCCGCACCGCTCGGCGCGGCTGCGGAAAGTCTGACGGCGCAGGTTCAGCGAGGGCGAATCGAGGCCGGAACGCAGACGACCCCCGGGCGCTTCCGTGCGCACACGGGCCGTCTGGACTGGACGGCACCCGGGGGTCCGGTGTCTGCCTGGTTATCGCCGGCGCCGGTGCTCGCGCACCCTGCTGATTGGCGGCCGGGTAAGACCACGAGACCGGCGACTAGCGGACAGTCACCTCACGAGTCCTATGTCTACACAAAACCGGACCACCTCCTCTCCCGTGTACGTCAAAGGTAAGTCGCCCGCCCGGTTGCGGCAAGCGCATAAGGCGCAGGTCGCGGGCAATGGGCAGGCGTAGCCTGGTGTCTTCTGGTCGCGACCTGCGGGGTATCCCAACGATGAGCCATGACTTGGCCGGCGGCGTACACACGCACGCCGCAGCGGGGCACGGGCATGAGCATGGTCCGCAGGACCTCTCGCCCACAGCCCCGGAGTGGCAGACCAAGCTGCGCGAGAGTGGCTACCGGCTGACCGCCCAGCGCCAGCTGGTGCTGGAGGCGGTAGCGCGCCTCGGGCACGCGACACCGGAAGACATCTGCGTCGAGGTCCGTTCCACTGCGCATGCGGTCAACATCTCTACCGTCTATCGCAACCTCGAGGTGCTCGAGGAGCTCGGCCTCGTCGCCCATGCGCACCTCAACCACGGAGCTCCGACTTATCACGCGACCACCGAGGAAGCCCACGTCCATCTGGTCTGCAGCCGTTGCGATGGCGTGCAGCCGGTCTCGACCGAACTGGTGGCCGACGTCGTCGAGCGCTTGGAGCGCGAGCGTGGCTTTCGGGTCGACGTGCGCCACGTGACCTTCTCCGGCCTGTGCAAGGACTGCTCATGAGCATCGAAGCCGCTGCGCCTGCTCCCTCGACTCGGGCGCCCAGCGTCCTGCTGGGACGTCCCGGCGCCGTCGCCGGCGATCCGCCGGACGATCTCGTCGCCGCCCACTACGGCGATCCGTTGCGCGAGCAGACGCATCCTTGCGGACTGGTCGATCGCTCGCACCGCGAGGTCGTGGCCGTCACCGGACCCGACCGGCTGAGCTGGTTGCACACACTGACCAGCCAGCACCTGTCCGACCTCGCCCCGGGCGTGGGCATCGAGGCGCTGATCCTCTCGCCGCACGGTCACGTCGAGCACCACCTGGCGCTGGTGGACGACGGCGAGACGACCTGGATCGACGTCGAGGCCGGGACGGCGGCGGCCCTGGTCGAGTACCTGGAGCGGATGCGTTTCATGCTGCGGGTCGAGGTCGCTCGTGACGATCGCGCCGTGCTGACGATCGTCGGCGGCGACCGGGATGCGTCGACAGGTCCAGGCAAGCTGCATCCGCACCGGATGCCCTGGGGCACCGACCTGCTGGTGCCGCGGTCAGAGGTGGACGCGGTCACAGCCGCGCTCACCATGCCGCTGGTGGGGCACGCGGCGTTCGAGGCAGCGCGCGTGGCGGCACGGCGCCCCCGACTCGGATTCGAGACCGACCACCGCACCATTCCGAACGAGCTGCCCTGGCTGCAGACCGCAGTGCACCTGAACAAGGGCTGCTACCGCGGGCAGGAGACCGTGGCTCGCACCCACAATCTCGGGCGCCCGCCGCGCCGGCTGGTTCTGCTGCACCTGGATGGCGCGCTGCCCCAGCGCGCCGCCTCGGTGCAGGCGGCAGAGCGCACGGTGGGCTGGATCGGGACGCCCGCCTACCATGCTGAGCTCGGGCCGATCGCGCTCGCGGTGATCAAGCGCAACGTTGCGGACGAGCAGCCACTGGTCGCCGGCGGCATCGCCGCGGCGATCGAACCGGCCTGACGGCTCGGCGGAGAATCCGCCCGGCCTCAGCCGCGGCCGAACAGGCCCTTGCGCTTGCGGGCGTGCTGGCCGCCGTTCGGTGGCGGTGTCGCGGGAGGGCGGCTGATCGGTAGCCGTGGCGACATCGCGCTGGTCTCGGTGCCGAGGCTGCTGAGCTCGCGAAGCAGGGCCGCGGTGTCGGCGAATCCGTTCTCGCGCCGCGGGCGGGGGGCATGTCCCTCGGGGGCTGCCGGCGGGGTCTCGGTCTCGGGCTCGGGCTCGGGCTCGGGCCTGGTCGCGCTCTCCTCGGAGAACTGCGAGAGCAACCGTGCGGCGTTGGCCGCCGCAGCCCGGCTGTCGTGCGAAGGCCGGGCCGGCGCTTCGGGCTCGTGCGCGGCGGCGAATTCCGCGAAGACCTCGAGCGACTCCGCCTCTGCTGCGGCTCCGGCTCCGGCTCGATGTCGTGAACTGGCTCGGGGTCCGATTCGTCAGCCGGCTCGCTGACCTCCTCGACCTCGGCTTCGGCTTCGGCGCTCTCGATCTCGGGCTCGGCTTCGGCGCCCTCGGCCTCGATCTCGGCCTCGATCTCGGGCTCGGGCTCGACCTCGGGATCGCCCTCGATCTCGGGCTCGGCTTCGGCTTGGACCTCGGCCTCAGCCTCGGCTTCGGCTTGGTCCTCGGCTTGAACTTCGGCTTGAACTTCGGCTTCGGCGCTCTCGCTCTCGATCTCGGGCTCGGCTTCGACCTCGGGCTCGGCAGCCGCGAACGGCAGGGTGATCACCGCCGCGAGGTGCTCCTCGCCTTCGGGTTCTGCCAGCGGCTCGGCGGCCTCGATCACGACGGCGGCCTCGACCTCGACCTCAACGTCGATCACGACGGCGGCCTCGACCTCGGCATCGACCTCAACGTCGTCCGCGACCCCCACCTCGGCTTCGACCTCGACCGCGCTGATCGGGACCGCGCTGATCGTGACCGCGCTGATCGCGAGCTCGTCGGCGTCAGATTCGCCGGTCTCGGCCTCGGGCACTTCGGTCATGGCCTCCGACAGCGCGGCGCTCACCCGGGCGAGGGCGTCGGCCAGGGTGTCACCGTTGGCCGTGCGCGGGGCCTGCCAGGGAGCTCCGATCGGGGCCAGCGGGTAGTCGGCCTCGGCGTCGACGGCGAATGCTGCAGCGATTGCTGCGAGCCCGTGCGGCGTACGGTCGTCGCCCTCGCCTGCGTCGGCCCCGGCAGCCTCCTCGGCGACATCGTCGTCGTAGAGGTCCTCATGTGCCGGGTGGGTGACCTGCACCAGTCCCGATTCCACCAGCGCCGCGACCTTGTCGCCGGCCTCCAGCAGCGTGAAACCGCTGGAGCCGGCCAGCTCAGCCACGGTCTTGACGCCATCGACGGCGCAGAGCAGGGCAAAGCCGTCCGCGTCCATTTCGAGGTTGGGATCGCCTTCGGCCCCATCGGCGTGCGCAGCCAGCGCGACGACGGCATCTGCGCCGTGGATCGTCTCGGCGAGTGCGAGCCAGCGCGCCTGCCGCTCGGCAACCTTCTCCAACGCGACGATGATCTCGAGTGGGGTGGGCAGGCTCGGCCCGGTGCGCTCCCGGCGGCGGAAGCGCCAGGTTCCGGCGGCCCACTCGCACAGCTCGGTGAGCGAGGCGAGCGCTTGCTCGAGGACGAGGCCGTGGACCGTCTCCTCGTCCGCCAGCCCGAGGTGGATCAGCAGTTCAGCGAGCGTCCAGGCGGCGAGTTCGGTCTCCTGAGCCTCCCGCGCCTCGGCCAGATCAGCCGGAGTGAGCCGGCGGCTCGCGACCAGTCGGGTCCCGATGGCGTCGTCGGCGCCGGGGAGCAGCACGTTGCAGATCGCGCCCTCGCGGAGCCCAACGGACGCTTCGAGTGAGCGCCTTCCGGCCGGCTGGACGTAAACGCAGCCCGTCGCCTTCGCGTCTGACAGGCGTTTGAGCAGGTCAGAAAGCGGCGTCGTCTTGAGATCGCCGCGAAGCACGCCCCGCCCCCTTCCCCGTCGTCCACCCCGGCTAGTGGCTGACGTCTCTATTGCCTCGGCAGGTGCGCGGTGTGGATTGAGCCGACCGGACGTGTCTGCCTGGACCAATTGCGCACGCGGTTGCGAGGCATCGCCGGGTCGCGCGAACAGGAGGGGTCAACCCGCTTGCAAATCGCGGCGAGCTGCCGACAGGAGAGTCAACTAGCCTTGGGGTATCGCGCCGGGGGACGTCGACAGGAGGTCCACGTTGGAGGGCGTTCTTACCGGTGGAAAACGCCGGATAGACAAAGTCCTGGCGTCCAACTATCTCGAGGGTCTCGAGAAGCTGCCGCTGGACGAAGTCAGGTCGCTTCGGGAAGAGGCTGACCAGGAAGAGACCGATCTTTCCTACCTGCGCCGGCTGCTGCAGGGCCGCATCGACATCGTGGCGGCCGAGCTCATCCGCCGTTCCGGGGACGAGGCGTCGGGGATCGTCGGCGAGCTACCGCAGATCCTGTCCGACGGCCCTCGTGGGCAGGCCCACGGTCTCGGGCGTCACCAGGTCACCGAACCTTCCAACACTGGCTCGACCCGCCGCGCCGAGGAACAGATGGCCGCCATGGACGTCACCGACCTCGGTGACCGTGACGACGACGGGGTACACGCGCTGCTGGAGACCCTGCGCGCCACCGAAGCCGACATCTCCGCCCGGCGCCGCGCCGTGCAGGGCGTCTATGACGCGACGAGCGCCGAGATCACCCGCCGCTACCGTGACGGCCGGGCTGATGTCGGTGACCTGCTGCGCGACGAGGCCGACTGACGATCGCCGCTCCCATCCGCGCCATCTGCGTCTTCTGCGGCTCCAGTCTCGGGACGCGGACGGAGTACCGCGCGGCGGCGACACAACTCGGCACCGCCCTCGGCGCGGCCGGGATCGATCTGGTTTACGGCGGGGCGTCCGTCGGCCTGATGGGTGCGGTGGCCGACGCGGCCCTCGAGGCAGGCGGGCGGGTGGTCGGCGTCATCCCGCGCCGGCTGGTCGACCGCGAGCTGGCCCACCCGGGCCTGGCTGAGCTGCACGTCACCGAGAGCATGCATGAACGCAAGGCGCTGATGTCCGAGTTGTCGGACGCGTTTGCGGCGCTACCCGGAGGCTTTGGGACGCTCGAGGAGCTGGCCGAGGTGACCACCTGGGCGCAACTCGGCCTGCACCGCAAGCCCATCGGACTGCTGAACGTCTCGGGCTACTTCGACCTGCTGCTGGAGTTCGCCGGTCGCATGGTCGCCGAAGGCTTCCTGCCCGCTGCGCACCGGCGGCTGCTCGTCACCGCCCAGTCGGCGGATGAGCTGCTCGCCGCGCTGCGCACGTTCCATCCGCCGATCACCGAGAAGTGGCTGCCGCCCGAACCCTGAGGCGTTAGCCGCTCGACCCGGCTTGCCCGACGACGCCCGCGGCGAGCAGGCCTTCGACGTCACGTACCCCCCAATCGGTGAGCGCCTCGAGGGTGTGCGAGCCGGGTGCCGCCGCCGGGCTCGCGATCGTGCTGGGCGTGCGGCTGAAACGCGGCGCCGGCGCGGGGTGGATGACGCCGTCGATGTCGACGAACGTTTCACGTGCAACGTTGTGCGGGTGCTGCGGTGCCTCCGTCATCGACAGCACCGGGGCGACGCACGCGTCGGTGCCGGCGAAGACGTCCATCCAGTCGTCTCGGGTGCGCGTTGCGAAGATCGCCGCGAAGCGCTCGCGCAACGCGTCGCTCGGCTCCTTCGGCGCTTCCTCGAGGGTGAGCCCGAGGCCATCCAGCAGTGCCTGGTAGAACTGCGGCTCGAGCGCACCGACCGCCAGGAACTTGCCGTCCGCGGTCTCGTAGACCTGGTACCAGGGCAGGCCGCCGTCCAGCACGTTGGACGCCCGCTGATCCACCCAGCCGCCGCCGGCGTGCATGCCGTACAGGAACGACATCAGCGACGAGGCGCCGTCCGTGATCGCAGCGTCGACGACCTGCCCCTGTCCGGACGAGCGCGCCTCGATCAGGGCCGCGAGCACCCCCATCACGAGATACGTGCTGCCGCCGCCGAAGTCGCCGATCAGGTTCAGCGGGATGACGGGTCGTTCGGCCGGGCCGATCGCATGCAGCGCACCGGTGAGCGCGATGTAACCGATGTCGTGCCCGGCCATCGACGACCACGGGCCGTGCTGCCCCCACCCGGTCATCCGGCCGTAGACGAGCTGCGGGTTCCGCGCCAGGCACGCCTCGGGTCCGACCCCGAGACGCTCGGTCACGCCGGGTCGGTTGCCCTCGATCAGGATGTCGGCCGACTCGACGAGCGTGAGCACCACCTCGGCCGCCTCCGGCCGGCGCAGGTCGATGACGGCGGCGCGGCGCCCCCGACCCGGGATGTCGTAGGGCGCGAACGCGGCGGCTCCCAGCGCTGAGGGCCGATCGATGCGCAGCACCTCGGCGCCCATGTCCGACAGCATCATCGCCGCGGTCGGGCCGGGTCCGATACCGGCCAGTTCGAGTACGCGCACTCCGGTAAGCGGTCCCGATCGCCCCACGTGCGGTTCCTTTCGCTGACGCCGCCCTTTCGTGCGAGTCAAACAGATGCCTGCGAGCCTGCCGGGCGGGCGTGTCGGATGATGTTGTCGTTCACATGTGGCTATCACCTTCGTCCGGGAGTGACGGTGAGCGAAAGCGCTGGGTCCCTGGTGGGAGTCGCTGCGGGCGGGGAATCGTCACGCGCGAAGAACCTGGCGCTCGCGGCCATGCTCTTTGCCGTCGCGATGACCTTCATCGATCAGACGATCGTGGCGATCGCGTCGCCGAAGATCCAGTCCGAGCTCTCGCTGACACATGCCGGAACCCAATGGGTGGTGAACGCGTACCTGCTGGCCCTTGCGGCGGCGTTCGCGCTGGGTGGCCGGCTCGCCGACGTCATCGGCCCGCGCCGGATGGTCTACATCGGCATCGTCGGATTCGCCGGCGCCTCAGCGCTGTGCGGAGCGACCCCGAAGGGCGCGGCGGCTCAGTCGTGGATCATCAGTTTCCGCGTTGTGCAAGGCGTCGCCGGCGCGATCATGGTGCCGGCGGCGCTCGCGGTCGTGGTAGCGACGTTCCCGGTGCGCGAGCGCGGCCGCGCCCTTGCCGTTTTCTTCGGCGTCAGCGGAGGACTGACGTCGGTGGGGCCGATCGCGGGCGGCTACCTGACGCAGTGGACCTGGCGCGCCATCTTCTGGGTCAACGTGCCGATCGCCGTCATCGCGCTGGTGCTGACGGCGATGGCGCGCATTCCTTCCACGCGCCAGCGAGCCCGCATCGATCTGCCGGGCGCCGGGCTCGTCGCCATCGGAATGGGCCTGTCGGTGCTGGGCTTCGAGCAGGCGTCGAGCTGGGGCTGGCGCAATGTCGGCACCTGGGCCTGCATCGTCGGCGGGCTGCTCTTCCTGGCGGCGTTCGCGCGCTTCGAGCTGGGGGTCGCCAGCCCGCTGATCCAGGTGAAGATCTTCCGCGACCGCGCGTTCGTCATCGACAACGCGGTGCTGCTGCTGGCGATGATCGCCTTCGTCCCGGTGTTCTTCTTCGCGGCCGTCTACTCGCAGGTCTCGTTGGGCTACACCGCCAGCAACGCCGGGCTGTATCTGCTCGTGTTCTTCGCAGGTTTTGCGCCGGCGGCACAGGTCGGCGGGCGCATGCTGGACCTGCGCGGGGCCAAGCGGCCGATGGTGCTCGGTTGCGCTCTTTCGACGGTCGGCTTCGCCCTCTGGGCCAATGACATCAACCATTTGAGCCTCGGCTCGCAGTGGATCTACATCGTCATGGCCGGGGCGGGAATCGGCCTGCTGCTCGGCCCCGCAAGCACGGATGCGGTGAACCGGTCGTTCGGCACCTCCTACGGTGAGGTGACGGGCATTACGCAGACCGTGCGCAACTACGGGTCCGCCCTCGGCATCGCCGTGCTCGGCACGCTGCTGTCGACGGTGCTGTCGAACCGCTTGCACACCTCATTGGGCAAGCTCGGTGTCCCGGCTCCCGACATCAACGCCATTTCGCGCGGGGCAGGGTCGGCGGGGCCGGCGCCGTCCGGAGCGCCGGCGCCGCCGGCGCTGAAAGCGCAGATCTCGGACGCCGTGAGCCACGGCTTCGCCTCGGCGACCGGCGCGGTGCTGTACGGGATGGCCGTGGTGTTAGGCGTCGCTTTCCTTGTCGCGCTCCGCCATCCCGGCGGGCGACCGGGAGTCGCCGAGGAGGTCGACGTGAGCCAGGGGCGGGATCCGGTCGAATCCCCGCCATCGCGTCCCGCGGTGTGAGGGGGCACACACCAAAGCGCTAGCGGACTGCTTGCAATCGTTAGCACCGCCGCATAGTGTCGGTGGTGCACGAGAGGAGGCGAGCGGTATTCATGCCTAACTTGAACGTTCCCAGCCTGAATGTCGCCGGTATCTCCAGCTCGTCCATCAAGGAGATCTCGGTCAGGGGTCTGGGTGACTACATCCGCGAGCAGCGGCGTAGCGCGCAGATCTCGTTGCGGCAGCTAGCGCGGCAGGCCGGGGTCAGCAATCCGTACCTCAGCCAGATCGAGCGCGGATTGCGCAAGCCGTCCGCCGAGATCCTGCAGCAGATCGCCAAGGCGTTGCGTATCTCCGCCGAGGCGCTGTACGTCCAGGCCGGGATCCTGGAGGAGCGCGAGGGCACCGAACTCGCGCAGGCCTTGCTCTACGACCCGCACCTCACCGAGCGTCAGAAGCAGGTGCTGATCGAGATCTACGACTCGTTCCGCAAGGAGAACGAGGCACGGACCGCGGCTGAGGCAGCCGGCGAGATGGCGGCCGCCGAAGGCGTCGGCATCGCGGTCTCCGACAGTCCGGTGCTGTCGATGGTCGAGCCCGCAGCGGGCGAGGCCAAAGCCGCGCGCCCCGCGCCGCGCCGTGGCGCCAAGCCAGCCTCGGGCTGATCCGAGGGCGGCGCCAGAAAACGCGGCGCCAGAAACCGCAGCGCCAGAAACCGCAGCCGCACCCATAAGCACGTTCGACACCCTGCCGCCGCCGGCGGTGAGAAGTCCGAATAGTCCCTATATCAGGAGGTTCATCATGGCTACTGCCAAGACCACCACTACCCGTACTCGATCCACCGCGACGGCCTCCACGAAGGCGCGCACCAAGCCCGCCGCCGTTGACGCCACCGCTGTGATCGACCTCGACCGGGTGCGCAAGCCGTTCTACGCGTACGTCGGCGTCGCCGACCTCGCCGTCGAGAAGCTGCGTGCGCTTCCCGAGTTCTACACCCACGGTTTCAGCACCGCGCAGTCTCAGGTCAGCCAGGCCCGCGGCTCGTTCAAGAATCTTCCGGACAGCGTCCGCGAGCAGCTCCAGGCGCTGCCGAAGAAGGCCGGCGAGTCCTACGCCGATCTGGTCAAGCGGGGCCACAAGCTGGTGACGACCGTCCGCAACAACCCCAACACCCAGGCCGCCGTACGCCAGGCCAAGACCGCTCGGGCTCAGGCCAAGGGCGCCGCGACCTCCGTCCGCCGCTCGGTGAGCTCTGCGGAGCAGGCTGCCGAGCAGACGGCCTCCAAGGTCGGCTGACCCCAACAAGCAAGGCGCCCGGGACTGACTACGGTCCCGGGCGCCTGTTGTTGTCCAAGGACAGGGAGGCGATCGCATGCGTATCGAACTCGTCCTCGGAGACATCACGAAGCAGGACACGGATGCCGTTGTCAACGCGGCGAATTCGGGCCTCATGGGTGGCGGCGGGGTCGACGGCGCGCTGCTGAGAGCCGGCGGTGCGGCGCAGCTGGAGGGCCGCCGCCGGCTGCGTGACCGCATCGGCCGCCTGCCCACCGGTTCGGCCGCCGCGAGCGAGCCGGGAGACCTGCAGGCACGACATCTCATCCACGTCGTGGGTCCGGTCTACGGCAGCGGCAGCGGCGAGCAGCTGCATTCCTGCCACACCGGAGCGCTCGCCGTTGCCGACGAGCTCGGCGCTCGCAGCGTCGCGTTCCCTGCCGTCAGCACGGGGGTCTACGGCTGGCCGCTCGACGATGCCGCGCGCATTGCCATCGAGGCCGTACGGACCGCGTCGACGAGCGTGGAGCTGGTGCGGTTCGTGCTCTTCAGCCAAGACGCGCTGGACGCATTCACGGCGGCTCACTCGGCCAGCGAACGGTGAGCTCTCCGAGGCGCCACCGGTTCTGCCGGCCGATGACCGGCCAGCCCTGCGCGCGCACCGCTTGCGCCATCGCGATCCACCGCTGACGCGGGCCGAATACTCCGACGCCCGCCGCCGTTGCCCACGCTTCGTCCAAGCTCGTCAGCAACGCATGAATGGGCTCGCCCGCAACGTTGCGCGCGATCAGCGCTTTGGGTAGACGTTCAGCAAGGTCGGAGGGCCGCTCCAGGCTCGGCAGGTGGGCGGCGAGCGTCAGTGACACCGGCCGGCCGGCTTCGATCAGCAGCCAGCAGGCCCGGCGGCCGATCTCGTCGCAGGTGCCGTCGATGACCGCAGCCTCCGTGGCGCACATGGCGGCCCAGGCGCCGGCCACGGCACTTTCGTCGTACTGGCGAAGCACGTTCATCGCGCGCACCACCGCAGGCGAGGTGCCGGCCAGCTCGAAGCCGCCCTGGGCGAAACGCAGCCGGCCGGGCTCACCTGCGCCCTGCGCCGCCTGCACCCGTTCGGGATCGATCTCCAGCCCGAGCACCCGCGCAGCCGGGTAGCGCCGGGTGAGCCGCCGCGCCAGCTCGACGGTGGTCACCGGAGTGGCCCCGAACCCCAGGTCGACGACGAGCGCCGACGGCTCATCCACGGTGCCGCGAAGGCGCGGCGCGAGAGCCCACAGCAGCCACCGGTCCACGCGCCGCAGCCGGTTGGGGGCGGTGGTTCCCCGGGTAGGAGTGCCGAGAGCGCGTGCCCGCCCCGCGGCAAATCTTTTCGGGCGGGAAGTAATCGGCACCCCCGCGAGGTTAGGCCTGCTGGCAGAATCCACGTGAGCCTTCGGCGCGAGCCCGGGCGACCCAGTGCTGCGGAGGTGTTCCCTGGTGGCAGTGCGCCGCACCGCACGAGGGAAGCTCACCCGGTTTCACGGCCGGCCCACCGTGCCTCCCCCGCCGGGGCTATCGCGGGTGGCGATGCTGTCGGTGCACACCTCGCCGCTCGACCAGCCCGGCACCGGCGACGCCGGCGGCATGAACGTCTACATCGTCGAGCTGTCCCGCCAGCTGGCGGAGCGCGGCGTCGAGGTGGAGATCTTCACGCGGGCCACCAGCAGCGAGCTGCCGCCGACGGTGTCGCTCGCGCCGGGCGTGCTGGTGCGTCACATCACGGCCGGTCCGTACGAGGGACTCCGCAAGGATGACCTGCCCGCTCAGCTGTGCGCGTTCACGGCGGGACTCATGCGGGTCGAGGCGGCCCATGAGCCGGGCTACTACGACGCGGTGCATTCGCACTACTGGCTTTCGGGACAGGTCGGCTGGGTGGCCGCGGAGCGCTGGGCGGTCCCGCTGGTGCACACGGCACACACGCTGGCGAAGGTGAAGAACGCTGCCCTCGCCGACGGTGACGCGCCCGAACCCGCGGCGAGGGTGATCGGCGAGCAGCAGGTGGTTGATGCCTCGACCCGGCTGATCGCCAATACGCCTGCCGAGGCGACCCAGCTCGCCCAGCTGTACGACGCCCCGCCCGAGAGCATCGACGTCGTCGCTCCAGGGGTGGATCTGGAGGTCTTCCGTCCGGGGGAGGCGTCCGCCGCCCGCACCCGGCTCGGCGTGCCCCCACACGCCGCCGTCCTGCTGTTCGTCGGGCGTCTGCAGCCGCTCAAGGCGCCCGACGTGCTCCTGCGGTCCGCCGCCGACCTGCTCGCGCGCGACCCCTCGCTGCGCGAGCGTCTGGTGGTCGCCATCGTCGGTGGGCCCAGCGGCTCCGGGCTCGACCACCCGCAGGCCCTCCAGGAGCTCGCGGCCGACCTCGGTATCGCCGACGTGGTTCGCTTCGAGCCCCCCGCATCCCAGCAGCGTTTGGTCGACTGGTACCGCGCCGCCACCGCCGTCGTCGTCCCCAGCCACAACGAGAGCTTCGGGCTCGTCGCCCTCGAGGCCCAGGCGTGCGGGACGCCGGTCATCGCCGCCGCCGTGGGCGGTCTGCGGACGGCCGTTCGTGACGGCATCAGCGGCTTGCTCGTCGACGGCCACGACCCCGCGGACTACGCCACTGCCGCGGGCCGGCTCATCACCGCGCCCGCCTATCGGGCGCGGCTAGCTTCCGGTGCCGTCACGCACGCCGCAGCGTTCGGGTGGGCGGCAACGGCAGCAGGTGTGCTGGACTCGTACCTGGCGGCGGTCAGCGAGACCGACGCCGCCTTGCTGGCCGCATTGGCTTAGCGCAAGGCGTTCTGCAGGCCAAAGGACAGGGGCGTAACCGATCGTGCCGAGCGCGTTGACCACCGAGGAACGCTTGCGCCTTGACCGGGTGATCGAGGAGACGCTGGCTGAGCTGGAGCTCAAGTACGAGCATCCGTCCGACGGCGCCTTCCTGGTCACCCTGCCCGGCGAGCACAAGCTGACGACGATGACCTGGCTCGTCGTGCAGGACTTCAGCTTGCTGGTCGAGGCGTTCTTCATGCGCAAGCCCGAGGACGATCCGGCCGCGGTGCACGCCTGGCTGCTGTCGCGCAATGCCCACATGTACGGAATGGCGTTTTCCATCGACCAGCTCGGCGACGTCTACATCGTCGGCCGGCTGCCGCTTTCCGCCGTCGAGCCCGATGAGATCGACCGGCTGCTCGGCTGCATGCTGCGCTACTCCGACGACGGCTTCGACACCGCCGTCGCGCTCGGCTACGAGCAGTCGATCCGCCGCGAGTGGGCCTGGCGTACCAAGCGCGGTGAGAGTACGGCGAACCTGGCGGCGTTCGCGCAGTTCGCCGGAGGCGAAGAGTAGGCGCAGCGCCGGAGGCGAGGAGTAGGCGCAGCGCCGGAGGCGAGGAGTAGGCGCAGCGCCGGAGGCGAGGAGTAGGCGCAGCGCCGGAGGCGAAGAGTCGCCCACTCCGTAAGGGAGAATGGCGGCATGGCGACCCTTCTCCTGCTCCGTCACGGCCAGAGCGAGTGGAACCGGAGCAACCAGTTCACCGGCTGGGTCGACGTCGCTCTGTCCGAGCAGGGGCTCGCGGAGGCTCGCCGCGGCGGCGCGCTGATGGCCGACAAGGGTGTATTGCCCGACGTTTTGCACACGAGCCTGCTGACCCGGGCGATCCACACGGCGACGCTGGCGCTCGAGGAGTGCGGCCGGCAGTGGCTCCCGGTGCGGCGTTCGTGGCGGCTGAACGAGCGGCACTACGGCGCGCTGCAGGGTCTCGACAAGGCGGCGACCAAGGAGAAGTTCGGCGAGGAGCAGTTCATGCTCTGGCGGCGTTCGTACGACACTCCGCCGCCGCCCATCGAGGACGACCAGCCGAGCGGGGTCGACGAGCGTTACGGCGACCTCGCCCCCGACGTCATCCCGCGCACCGAGTGCCTGAAGGACGTGCTCGAGCGCATGCTCCCGTACTGGTACGACGGGATCGTGCCCGATCTGGTCGCCGGCCGCACCACGCTCGTAGCGGCGCACGGCAACTCCTTGCGCGCGCTCGTGAAGCACCTCGACGGCATCAGCGACGACGACATCGCCGGGCTGAACATCCCGACCGGAATCCCGCTGCGCTACGAGCTGGATTCAGCCCTGCGCGTAGTCACGTCCGAGTACCTCGACCCCGAGGCGGCCGCCGCCGGTGCCGCTGCCGTGAAGGAGCAGGGCTCGCGCTAGTACCGGGGGATTAGCCCGTCGAATTCGCTACGAGATTTCGAGCGAGGCCGGTGAACCCGGCGTGTTGCCAGGACACGCCGGAGGCCCGCACATTCTCGTAGCGGATTTCACGAAGGAGTCCGACCGGAGGGCTTCCCGTCCATCGACACCAGCGGCTCGGCGCGACGAGCGCTGCCGTCAGGCTTCGGTGAGGGGCAGCAGCGCCACCGGGCCGCCGCGCGCCATGCGGGCGTTGCAATGCTCGCGCAGGACGTCGTAAGCGGCGTTGCCGATCAGCTCGCGCAGCTCGGACTCGTACGTCGCGACCACCGGCTCGGTGCCGGCGGCGTGCGCCATGGCCGACGACGAGCACCACCACGACAGGTCGGCGCCGCCCTCACCCCACGAGCTGCGGGCGAATTCGGTGATCGTGGTGCGGCCCTGGCCTTCGCCGAGGTCCTCCCACTCCCGGCGCACCGGCACCTGCCAGCAGACCTCCGGCTTGGTCGCCATGAAGTGCTCGCCGTTGCGCTCGGCGAGGTGGTGCAGGGCGCAGCCGTAGGTGTCGCCGGGCGTGCGGTTGAAGAAGACGCAGACGTCATCGACGACCGGTGTCTTGCGCGCCGGCTCGCCGTCGAGCTCGTCGTTGATGGCGACCTTCTTGGTGCCGAAGCGTTCCCAGAGGTCGGGCGTGAGCTGCTTCGCCGCCTTCTTGACCCGCTTTTCGTCGGCGTTGTCGACGAAATAGGCGCCGTGGGTACAGCAGGCGTCCGCGGGATGCTCGGCGTTGATGCCCAGGCACCCGCGCCCGAAGATGCACGTCCAGGAAGACAGCAGCCAGGTGAGGTCGGCCCGGATCTCGTGGTCAGGGTCGTCGGGGTCGGGGAACGTCAGCCACTCGCGTGGGCTAGCGGGCGCCGGAGAGGTCACGTTCGCGACCGTACCTGCCCAAATCGTCGACGCGCCGCTTTGGCGAAAGCTCGTTCACCCACCGGTCGCGCATACGCTGACTCCCTGTGCGACTAGGGGTATTGGACGTGGGCTCCAACACCGTCCATTTGCTCGTGGTCGATGCCCATCCCGGTGCGGCCCCGCTGCCGGCGGCGAGCATCAAGACGTCGCTGAAGCTCGCGGAGCTGGTGCTGGCGGACGGGACCCTCGGGGCCGACGGGTCAGCGCGCCTGTGCGAAACGGTGGAGAACGCTCGCAAAGAGGCCGACGAACTCGGCGTCGAGGAGCTGCTCGCGTTCGCGACGTCAGCCGTGCGGGACGCGGGCGACAGCGACGCCGTGCTCGCCGAAGTGCGCCGGCGCACCGATGTCGACCTCCAAGTGCTCAGCGGTGTCGACGAGGCCAAGCTGACGTTCCTTGCCGTCCGCCGCTGGTTCGGCTGGAGCGCCGGACGGTTGCTCGCGCTCGACATCGGCGGCGGCTCCTTCGAGGTTGCGGCCGGCGAGGATGAGGTTCCCGACGTGGCGGCATCGCTGCCGCTCGGAGCCAGCCGGCTGACCCGTGACTGGCTGCGCAACGACCCGCCGAAGCGCAGCGAGATCGCGGCTTTGCGCAAGTACGCCAAGGCCCAGCTCGCCCCGCTGGTGAAGGATCTGTACGACCTCGGGGAGCCGACCCGGGTCGTCGCCACCAGCAAGTCGTTCCGTTCTCTCGCCCGCATCGCGGGGGCCGCCCCGTACAGCAAGGGCCAGTACGTGAGGCGCTCGCTCACCGCGTCAGACCTCGAGGGCGTGGCGGCCAAGCTGGCGAAGCTGCCCGCTGCGGATCGCGCCCAACTGCCCGGTGTCTCGCCGAGCCGCGCGTCACAATTGCTCGCAGCTGCCCTCGTCGCCGCCGAAGCGCTGGACCTGCTCGGGGTCACGCAAGTGGAGATCTGCCCCTGGGCGCTGCGCGAGGGCCTGATTCTTCGCAAACTGGATCATCTGCCCGCCGAATAGTCTGTAGTGGTGAGCGGCGACGGGTTGATCGCCAGGGTGCCCTCGGCGAAGGTGGCGCTGTCGACCGCGTCGACCTACCCGGAATCGACGGCGAGCGCGTTCGAGATCGCCTCACGGCTCGGCTACGACGGGGTCGAGGTCATGGTGTGGACCGACCCGGTGAGCCAGGACATCGATGCGTTGCAACGACTTTCGGACTACCACCAGATCCCGATCCTGGCCATCCATTCGCCCTGCCTGATCATCACCCAGCGGGTCTGGGGAACCGACCCGTGGGGCAAGCTGCAGAAGGCCAAGAACGCAGCCGAGCGGCTCGGCGCGACCACGGTCGTGGTGCATCCGCCCTTTCGGTGGCAGCGGGATTACGCACGTGAATTCATCACCGGCATTGCCGATATGGCCGGTGAGACGGATGTGCACTTTGCGGTCGAGAACATGTTCCCGCTCCGCGCCCGCGGACGCGCGGTGGTGCCGTACGCGCCGGATTACACGCCGGTGGATCAAGACTTCAGCCACGTCACGCTCGACCTGTCGCACACCGCCGTCTCCCAGTCCGACGCCCTCGATATGGCGACGCGGCTGGGTGACCGGCTCGCGCACGTCCACATGGCCGACGGTTCGGGTGCGGCGAAGGACGAGCATCTGGTGCCGGGCCGCGGCACGCAGCCGTGCGCGGAGTTGCTCGAGCGGCTGGCCGAGAACGGTTACGCCGGCCTGGTGGTCGTCGAGGTCAACACCCGCAAGGCCGAATCGCGTGCCGACCGCGAAGCCGACCTGGCCGAGGCACTCGCGTTCACCCGGCTGAACATGGCGGCGCCCGCGGATTACGCCGACCTGAGGGGCCGGGCCTGAGCGTGCCGTCGAGTCCGTCGTGACCTCCCTTTTCGACCCCGGCTTGCCCCACACGTCCTTCGGCCGCGCGGGGACCCCTGCCTCTGGTGGTGCGGGGTGACCTCACTCTTTGACCCACTCGTCGAGTTTTACGACGCGGCCCGTCCCGAATATCCCGACGCGCACTTCGACGAGCTCGCCGCGATCACCCGCCCGCTGGAAGGCGCTCGGGTGGTGGAGGTCGGCGCCGGCACCGGGATCGCGACGCGTGCGCTGCGCCGCCGCGGCGCGCTCGTGCTTCCCGTCGACCACGGCGGGGCGATGCTCCGGCGCCTGCAGGCCCGCGGCGGCGCGTTCCCCACAGCCGTGCAAGCCGATGCCCATGCGCTGCCGGTGCGCTCCGGCTGGGCGGACCTGGTCTGTTACGCCCAGGCGTGGCACTGGACCGAGCCCGAGCGCGCCTGTGCGGAGGCCGCTCGCGTCCTTCATCCCGGCGGGTCGCTCGCGGTGTGGTGGAACCTGGTCCGGCCCGATGGCCTGGATTGGCTCGACCGTCAGCACGCCCGCATCGAGGCGGCCAATCCGGGGTGGGGACGCGGCGAGCACCACAACCGTCCGTGGGTCGCCGAATTCGGCGCCCTCGGTTGGTCGGTGGAAGCGGCGGTGACCCCGTGGGTGCGCACGCTCCCGCTCGAGGACTACCTGGTCTGGATGCATTCGAAGTCCTACGTCGCTGCCATCGCGAAGCTGCACGGCGGCGCGGCACTCGACGAGTTCCTGGCCGCGGAGCGGGCCTCGCTGCTCGACGCGTTTCCGGACGGCCAGATCGTTGAGCCTTTCGTCACGGAGTTGTATGTCGTTCGTCCGCCCGCTGCTGGTGCCGCCGGCGGGAGAGACTGAACGCATGCGCGTCGCCATCCTCGGAGCCGGAAAGATCGGCGAAGCGCTGCTGGCCGGGCTGCTGCGCGCCGGTCGCGAGCGCGGTGACCTGTGTTTCGCCGAGCAGTATTCGTCGCGGGCTGCAGAGGTCACCGAGCGGTACGGGGTGGAGGGCCTTTCCAGCACCGCGGCCGCCGCGGCCGCCGACGTCGTGGTGATCGCGGTGAAGCCACCGGACGTCGCCGGCGTGGCAGCTGAGATCGCCGGCGTCCTGCGCGCCGAGACGCTCGTGGTGAGCGTCGCCGCGGGTATCTCGACGGCGTCCATCGAGCAGCGCTTGGCGCCGGGCAGCCGGGTTGTGCGGGTCATGCCCAACACGCCCATGCTCGTCGGGGAGGGCATGGCCGTCATCTCGGCCGGCGCGCATGCGAGCTCCGACGATCTGGGGCGCGCCGAACAGCTGCTCGTTTCGGTCGGCAAGGTGGTCCGGCTCCCGGAGTCGCAGCTCGACGCCGTCACCGCGCTGTCCGGCAGCGGCCCCGCGTACGTCTTTCTCCTTGCCGAAGCGCTGATCGACGCCGGCGTGCTCATCGGCCTGGCGCGTCCCGTCGCCACCGAGCTCGCCATCCAGACCGTCCTCGGGTCGGCCCTCATGCTGCGTGACGGCGGGGACTCGCCGGCGCAGTTGCGCGAGGCCGTCACCTCGCCCGGTGGCACGACGGCGGCCGCACTCCGGCGGCTGGAGGACCACCGGCTGCGGGCGGCCTTCAGCGACGCGCTCGAAGCCGCGCGCGACCGGTCCCGCGAGCTGGCGGGCGGTCCCTGATGCGACAGAACGGTGGAGATCGTCTGGGACGAGCAGCTCACCGCATACGACCACGGCGAGGGCCATCCGCTGCGCCCGGTGCGGCTCGAGCTGACGATGCAGCTCGCCCGCCAGCTCGGGGTCCTGGACCGGCCCGGGATCACGTTCCGCTCGCCGGTCATGGCCAGCGACGAGCTGCTCGGGCTGGTGCACGATCCGCTGTACGTCGGCTACGTCCGGCGCGTGCAGCCCAACCAGATCGTCAATGCGGCCGGCCGCCACTTCGGCTTCGGCAGCGCCGACAACCCGATCTTCGCCCGGATGCACGAGGCGTCCGCGCTGGTCAGCGGCGCGTCCGTGACGGCTGCCGCCGCCGTCTGGGAAGGCCGGGCGCAGCGCGCGATCAACCTCTCCGGCGGCCTGCATCACGCGATGCGCGACCACGCCAGCGGATTCTGCGTCTACGACGACCCGGCCGTGGCGATCGCCTGGCTGCTGGCTGCCGGCGCCAAGCGCGTCGCGTATGTCGATGTCGACGTGCACCACGGCGACGGGGTCCAGGCCGCGTTCTACGGTGACCCGCGGGTGCTGACGATCAGCCTGCACGAGAGCGGCCGCACGCTGTTTCCCGGCACCGGTTTCGCGTCCGAGGTCGGCAGCGGCGAGGGCGCCGGATACGCCGTCAACGTCGCGCTGCCGGCCGGCACCGGAGACGCCGGTTGGCTGCGGGCGTTCGAGGCCGTGGTGCCGCCGCTGCTCGCCGCGTTCAAGCCGCAGATCCTGCTGACCCAGCACGGCTGCGACACGCACTGGCTCGATCCGCTGGCTCACCTCAATTGCACCGTCGACGGGCAGCGGACGGCCTACCGGCGGCTGGCCGAACTCGCCGAGAGCTGTGCCGGCGGCAAATGGGTGGCCGTCGGCGGCGGCGGCTACGAGGTGGGTCAGGTCGTGCCGCGGGCGTGGACCCACCTGCTGGCGGAACTCACGGGCGATCCGGTGAACGGCGCGACGCCGCAGGACTGGCAGCAGGAGGTCACCCGCCGCGTCGGCGGCCCGGCCCCGGTCAACCTCACCGATCGCGAGTCTGCCGGGATCGCCCCGGTGACCGCCGGGGAGCCGTGGGAGGGAGCGACGGGCACCGCCCTCGATGACGCGATCGACGCCACTCGCCGTGCCGTCTTCGGCTTCCACGGCCTTACTCCCTGACGGAGCCGCAGCGTCGCCCGAAGTCGCGGGCGGCCAAGCCGACCGAAGGCGACCGGTAGGCTCGCCTCCAGGCTGGTCGAACGAAGGGTCACACGTGGGTTCCGTAATCAAGAAGCGTCGCAAGCGGATGGCGAAGAAGAAGCATCGCAAGCTGCTGAAGAAGACCCGCGTTCAGCGACGCAACAAGAAGTAGCTGCCTGCTGCTGCAGGGAGAAAGGGACGGATGGCTCGCCGCGTACTGATCACGGGAGTGGCCCGTCACCTCGGGGACGGCTCGCGCAGGTCCTCGCGGCATCCCCGGATGTCGACGTCGTCGTCGGGGTCGACACGACGGCGCCGCGGGCTGACCTTGGCCGCACCGAGTTCGTCCGGGCCGACATCCGCAATCCGATTATCGCCAAGGTGCTGAGCACCGAGCGGATCGACACGGTCGTGCACATGAATCTCATCGCGACCCCCGAGCGCGCCGGTGGGCGTACGGCGATGAAAGAGATCAACGTCATCGGCACCATGCAGCTGCTGGCGGCCTGCCAGAAGGCGCCGCTGGTCCGCCGGCTGATCGTGAAGTCGTCGACCGCGGTCTATGGCTCGTCGTCGCGTGATCCGGCGCTGTTCAGCGAGGATTCCCCGCTGCGCGGCGCGACGTCAGGGTTCGCCAAGGACGCGGTCGAGGTCGAGGGTTACGTACGCGGCTTCGGTCGCCGGCGTCCCGATGTGGCCTTGTCCGTGCTGCGTTTCACCAACTTCATCGGACCCCACCTCGACAGTTCCTTCACGCGGTACCTGTCGCTGCCGGTGGTGCCGACCGTTCTGGGGTACGACCCACGAATCCAGCTTTGTCACGAAGACGACGCCTTGGAGGTGCTTCGCATCACCGCGCTCCGCGATCATGCCGGCATCGTCAACGTCGGCGGTAAGGGTCAGCTGCTGCTCTCGCAGGCGATCCGCCGGGCTGGCCGCGTGGCCATCCCCGTGCCGCCTCCCGCCGTGACCATCACCGGCGATCTGCTGCGGCGGGCCAAGCTGGTCGACGTGTCACCCGAGCAGATCCGGTTCCTCGAGCACGGCCGGGTGGCCGACGTCAGCCGGCTGCCGGTGGTCTTCGGGTACGAGCCGAAATACACCACGCTGCAGGCGTTCGACGATTGGGTGGCGTCGGCTGGGCTGCGGCTCATCGAGCCGGAGGCGGTGGCCCTCGCGGAACGAACGGCGTACGGGATCCTGCGCCGCGGGCACGCCCGGCTGGAGCGGGTGATGGCCCGTGTCTGAGGCGCGGATCATCCCGATCGCGGAGGGCAGCTCCCGGCGTTCTGCGCCGGCCGACGGCGCAGACCCCGTGCCGCCCGCCGACGAGGTGCGTCCCGACACCGAGTGGGAGCGCAAGCTCGCCGGCGCGTTGGCTTTCCTGCGGCGGCGCATCACCGGCGAGTACGAGGTCGACGACTTCGGCTTCGATCCCGACCTGTCCGACCACGTTCTCGCGGCGCCCTTCCGCCCGCTGTACTCCAAGTGGTTCCGGGTGGAGATGCGGGGTCTGGAGAACGTCCCGGACGAGGGCAGCGCTCTCGTGGTCGGCAACCATTCCGGAACGCTGCCGCTCGACGCCGTGATGACCTCGCTGGGATTGCTCGACCACCACCCGGCGCACCGTCATCTCCGGCTGCTGGCGGCCGACCTCGTGTTCGCAACCCCGTTCCTGGCCCCGCTGGCCCGTAAGGCCGGAAACACCTTGGCGTGCAACGAAGATGCCGAGCGTCTGCTCAATGCCGGCGAGCTGGTGGGCGTCTTTCCCGAGGGCTTCAAAGGCATCGGGAAGCCGTTCAGCGAGCGCTACAAGCTGCAGCGGTTCGGCCGCGGCGGCTTCGTGTCAGCGGCGCTGCGCACCGGGGCCCCGATCGTGCCGGTCTCGATCGTCGGGGCCGAGGAGATCTACCCGATGATCGGCAACGTCAAGTCGCTCGCCCGGGTGCTCGGGCTGCCGTATCTCCCGGTGACCCCGCTCTTCCCCGCGCTCGGCCCGCTGGGCCTGGTGCCGCTGCCGTCGAAATGGATCATCGAGTTCGGCGAGCCGTTCGACACCGCGCGCCACGGTCCCGCCGCTGCCGACGACCCGATGCTCGTCTTCGACCTGACCGATCAGGTCCGCGAGACGATCCAGCAGAACCTCTACCAGCTGCTGATGTCGCGGCGGTCGGTCTTCTTCTAGCCGTTCTTTGGTCGCGAGGAGGCACGGGTTACGGGGTCAGCGAGTCAAACGCTTGAGTCGTGACGCGGCGGACCGGGCCCGCGACGGGGCGAAGATCATGTCGGCGGTGGACCGACTGCCCTGCGGCCAGCGGATCGTGACCGGGAGGGGCTCGCTCCAGCCGGCCAGCGTGCGTCGCACCTGCTGGGGGTAGCTCCGCCCGGTGTAGCGGCGGCGTAGCGCGACTCCGGCGACCACCCCGCCCGCCACGGCCCCGACGCCGGCCGCGGTGGGCACGCCGATCCGCGCGGCCTTTCGGGCGGTGCGGAAGTCGCGGACCTCCCATCCGTGTTCGCGCGCCGCCTTCTTCAGGTCGGGATCGGGGTTGATGGCCACGGCGTGGCCCGTGGTCGAGAGCATCGGGACGTCGTTGATGGAGTCGCTGTAGGCGGTACAGCGGGAAAGGTCGAGTCCCTCGCGCTCGGCGAGCGCGCGAATCGCTTCCGCTTTCGCGGCCCCGTGCAGCGGTACCCCGATGAGGTGCCCGGTGTACTTGCCGTCCTGGGTTTCGGCGACTGTGCCGAGCGCTCCGGTGAGCCCGAGCCGCCGGGCGATGATGGAGGCGAGTTCGACCGGGGTGGCGGTCACCAGCCAGACGCGCTGCCCGGCGTCGAGGTGCTGCTGGGCGATGGCACGCGTCGGTCCCCAGATCCGGTCGGCCATCAGGTCGTCGTAGATCTCCTCGCCGAGCCGGACGATCTCCGCAACCTCACGCCCGGCAACGAACGCGAGCGCCGCCTCGCGTGCATCGGCCATGCCCTCGGGGCTCTCCTGGCCGCCCACCCGGAAGGTGATCTGCTTCCACGCGAACCGCGCGAGGTCTCGGGAGTGGAAGAAACCCCGGGCGGCCAGGCCTCGAGCGAAATGAAAGATCGAGGCGCCCATCATCATCGTGTTGTCGACGTCGAAGAACGCGGCTGCGGTCTCGTCCGGCGGGACAGCGAGCGCGGCCTCGACCTCAGCGGCTGCGGCGGCGGCGGCACCCGCCACGATGGCGGGGTCGCGCGTGTCACGCTTTCGGAGCAGTGGCGCCATTTTGCTGCGGACCTCCCCGTGCCGCGCTGCGCGGTAGCTGGCGTCGCCTCAGCGTAGCGGGGAGATCGGTGCCTACGGGGTCGGCGAAGGGCTCGGCTGGGGAAACAGCCAGGTCGGGACGAGGGTCGCGGACGGAGCGGGGTGGTAGGTCGACCCGATCTGCGGCGACACCGTGATCAGGATTTGCGGCGGCTGAAATGTGGGGGCCGCGGTGGCCGTCGGCCTCGCCGGAGTTGACGCGATCGCCGTGACCGCCGGGGCCTTCAGCGCGGCGACGGGCGTCGTGACCGCAGGTGGGACCGCGGGTGTGAGGGTGGGCGCCGGCCGGGCGGCGGGCGTGGCGGCAACCTGCCCGGGGACGAGTTCCCCAGGAGGCGGCGGCCCGGCGGCCGGCCGCACGGCGCGGGACGGCGCGGCACTGCTGCCCACCGCGGCGTCCGGCGGAGCGTTGTTCGCCGGCACCGCAGATCTTGCCGGCAGCGAGAGCGAATGGGCTGCCGCCACCATCCCGCCGCCCGCGAGGCTGAAGCCGATACCGATGGCCGCCAGCCGGATCCCACCGCCGCTGGACGGTCCGCGGCGCCGGGGCCGGCGCGAGCGTGGTGGCGCCTTCGGCCGCAAGGCGATGAGCCGGGCTTCTTCGATCAGCCGTTCACGCAGGTCGCGCTCGAATTCGCGGCGGGGAGTCGCTGAGGTACCCAGTGCCAGCCCGAGTCCGCGCAAGGCGGTTCCGAGCAGGTGCGATTGCACGTCCTTGGATGTGCGCCGGGGCCGACTGGTTGCGGTCATGGCGACACCACAGGAGACGCCATAACGCGACTCCCCTCCCCCGAGTTGCAGGCAATTCCCTGCACGGAAAGAAACGAGCCCGAGCGCCCGGAGATACGCCCTAGTTGTCCGAAAATGTGCGGCGGCTGGACGTGAGCTCGACGTGTCAGGCAGGCCGGACAGGCCCGGTTGGTCCCCGGGCAGCCCGCGCTGCCTGCGGGTTAGCGGATCGAGTCCTCCGGCAGCAGCCGGGCGAGCGCCCGTACCGCGCGGTATTGGAGGGCCTTGATGGCGCCGTCGTTCTTTCCCATTGCGAGCGCGGTCTCGTTCACCGATAAACCCTGCAGGAAGCGCAGCACAATGCACTCCTGCTGCTCGGGGTTGAGCTTCTTGACGGCGGAAAGCAGCGTGGCATTCGTCAGCGAGTCCAGCACCAGGCTTTCCGGGCCGTCGGTGGTCTGCGCCGGGCCGCTTTCCAGGATGTCTTCGGTGGTGATCTCGAGGCGGTAGCGACCCGACTTGAAGTGGTCGGCGATGAGGTTGCGCGCGATGGTCACCAGCCAGGCGGCGAAGTCGCGTCCCTGCCAGGTGAAACTGTCGATCCGGCGCAGGGCCCGCAGGAAGGTCTCGCTGACGAGGTCTTCCGCCAGGGTCGGGCTGCCGACCCGGTAGTAGATGTAGCGGTAGACCAGGTCGACGTAGCGGTCGTAGAGCAGTCCGAAGGCCTCGGGCTCGCCGGCCTGCGAACGCGCGACCAGATCGGCGACCGTGGGATCCGGGGTGAGGGCTTCCGGATCGTCGTAGGTCTCGGCGGTGGCAGTGGCGGTCCCTACCCCGCTTGCGGCGCCAGTGCCCTGTGGGGGCGCGACTGGGGCACGCCCGGCTGCCGGGCTCGGGCGCGGCCTGGGGGAGGGCCGCGGCGGAAGCCCGGGGCTGGGAAGCCGGCCAGGGGCCGCCCGGAAGCGGACGATCTCGGCGCGCAGCAGGGTGAAGTCGATGATCTCGGCTTGCTGCCGAAGCGCGGGCCGGCTCATCGGGTGCCTTCCGTTTCGCCACGGGTCACCAGGCCGCGTCGCGAAGACTCGGCTGCCATGAATCCCCCGGAGCAAGAAGACGAACTGCGAGAAGACATCTGTCCTGGTTTGGTCCGAGAGGACCTTACGTGATGGACACGACACACTGCGAGAGCCAGATTCCCCAACGTTTGTGCTTGTAACCACGCCGAAACTGCAGACTTCACGGACTCCTCAGCAAAATAGCCCCACCGTGCTGGGTGTGCTGCCGAAGTCGGGGAGCTGAGAATGTCACCGGCAACGCAGCGTCCGCTGCCCGGCCAGTAGATTTTCACCTGAATGGGCGCATGGGTTGGTTGCACTGGGTTGCTTGCACTGGTTGCACTGCAGCCAGCAAGCCGTTACAGGCCGTGAGGGCTTTGGGGGTTGGCGACGGGTGAGCGATCCGGCGGATCCACCTCGTGCAACGGCAGGCGTGGCCCGGTCAGCGGCCGTCGCGGGAAACGTCGCAGATGCCGTGAGCGCCGCGGCGGCCGGCCGCGGCGGGCACCCGGCCCTCATCGGTGCCCACGGAAAGACGTCCTGGGCGGAGCTGGATGCGGACGTCGACCGGATGGCCTCGGCCTTACGCGCGGAGGGCCTCACCGCCGGTGACCGGGTGGCGATCGTGCTGGGCAACGTCGTCGAGTTCGCCATCACCTACTACGGGGCACTGCGCGCCGGCCTCGTCGTGGTGCCGGTCAACCCGGCGTACACCACCCGCGAGATGGCGCATCTGCTCGGCGACAGCGGCGCGCGACTGGCCGTGGTCGCCGGCCCGTACCTGCCCACCCTGCTGGAGGCGAAGGCGTCCTGCCCGGCGCTGGAGACCGCCGTCGTCGTCGGTGGCCGGCCGGACGGCGAGGTGCTGGGTTTCACCGAGCTGCTCGCCGGCGCAGCCGCGGGACCCGTCGAATCCTCCGGCGCTGGTGAGGACCTGGCGGTACTGCTCTATACCTCGGGCACAACCGGGGTACCCAAGGGCGCCATGCTGACGCACCGGGCGCTGCTCGCCGACGCGCGCAACGTCCGGGCGATCGAGCCGCCGGTGGTCGCGGCCGACGACGTCGTGCTGCTGATCCTTCCGCTCTTTCACGTCTACGGGCTCAACAGTGGTCTGGGCATGGTCGCTGCTGCCGGTGCCACCGGGGTCCTCGTGGAGCGCTTCGACCCGAGCCAGACGCTCGAGATCATGATGCGGCGCGGCGTCTCGGTGGTGCTCGGCGCGCCACCCGTCTACGTGGCGTGGTCGCTGCTACCGCAGGTCAGCGATGCTTTTGCCGGCCTGCGGCTGGCGGTGTCCGGGGCTGCGCCACTCGCTCCGGAAGTGGTGCGCCGGCTCCTCGACCTCACCGGGCGGTACATCTTCGAGGGCTACGGCCTGACCGAGGCGGCCCCGACGGTGACGAGCACGCTCATGAGCGAGGTGCCCAAGCCCGGTTCGGTCGGCCGCCCGGTGCCCGGGGTCGAGGTCCGACTCGTCGACTCGTCGGGCGCGGTCGTCGAGGCCGATGACCCGGGCGAGATCGAGATCCGCGGCGAGAACCTCTTCAGCGGCTACTGGCCCGACGGCCACGACGGGCCGGACGAGTCCGGCTGGTGGCGCACCGCCGACCTCGCCATCGAGCTCGACGGCGGCGACCTGCAGCTCGTCGACCGGCGCCCGGAGCTGATCCTGGTCAGCGGCTTCAACGTCTATCCCCGCGAGGTGGAAGACGTCCTGCTCACCCACCCCGACATCACCGAGGCCGCCGTCTTCGGAATCCCGCACCCGTACACCGGTGACGCCGTGAAGGCCCTGATCGTGTTGCGTGAAGGCGCCGCGCTTTCGGTGGACGACGTCATCGCCTACGCGAGCCGCTCCTTGGCGCGCTTCAAGACGCCGACCGCGGTCGAGTTCGTCCCCGCACTGCCGCACACCAGCGCCGGTCCGATGGGCAAGGTGGCCAAGGCCCGTCTTCGCGAGATGGGGCTTCCCGATCCCTACGACGTTCCGCCTTCGGGCGGCTGACGGTGCCGGAGCCGCGGCTCGTTCTGCTGGGCCGGCCCGGATGCCATTTGTGCGATGACGCCCGCGCCGCGCTGGCCGCCGTCGCCGCAGAGGCCGCCGTGGCGTGGGTGGAGCGTGACGTCGACGCCGACCCGGAGCTCGCGGAGGAGTACGGCGACCGCGTACCCGTGGTGCTGCTGGACGGCAGCGAGCACTGCTACTGGCGGGTCGATGAGAGCCGGCTGAAAGCTGCGTTGGCTGGTCAACGGCGCTGGTGACGCAGAACTTCCCGATTTGTGAAAGTGTTCACGAGCTCTTAGAGTGTGGAAGTCGAAAAGAGCCGTCAGGCTCTCGTTGGGGCCGAGGAGCTGCATTGGCGCAGGCCAGCGTCCCGGTACATCGATTGCGTGCCGGTCGGGCGGAACGCCGGGGGATTCCCGACGCCACTGTTGCGCGCCTTCCGCTCTACCTGCGGGTCCTCGTCGATCTCGCTGACAGCGGGGTCACGTGCGTCTCGTCCGAAGATCTCGCCGCCGGGGCCGGAGTCACGAGCGCGAAGGTGCGCAAGGACCTCAGCCAGCTCGGGTCCTACGGAACGCGTGGGGTCGGCTACGAGGTCGACTGCCTGTGCGAGGAGATCAGCCGCGAGCTCGGTGTCACGCAGCATCGCGCGGTGGCGATCGTCGGCATCGGAAACCTCGGCCATGCCCTGGCGGGCTACGGCGGGTTCACGGCGCGCGGTTTCCGTATCGCCGGGCTGTTCGATGCCGATCCGCTTCGGGCGGGCGAGCTCGTTGCCGGGATGCGGGTGCGCCCGATGGAGGAGCTCGAGCAGGTCGTCGCGGGCGAGCAGGTGAGCATCGGGGTCGTCGCCACTCCTGCTTCCGCCGCCCAGCAGGTGTGCGATCGGCTGGTCGCCTGCGGTGTGACGAGCGTGCTGAACTTCGCGCCCACCGTGCTCGCCGTTCCCGACGGGGTCGACGTCCGGAAGGTCGACCTGGCCGTCGAGCTGCAGATCTTGTCCTTCCACGAGACCCGCAAGTCCCGAGCCGCCCACCCCTCCGCCGCAGCCACGGCACCCGCCGGCAAGCAGCCCGATCTCGCGGGCCGGGCGGTGTCATGAGCCTGCTCGCGATCGGCCTGAACCACCGCAGCGCCCCGCCCGAGCTGCTGGAGCGTGCGGCGGTCTCGCCCGAAGACGTACCGAAAGTGCTCGACGATCTGCTCGCCGGTGAGCACATCACCGAAGCGGTCGTGCTCACGACCTGCAACCGGGTCGAGGTCTACGCGGAGACGGCCACCTTCCACGGCGGGGTCACCGAGGTCGGCGAGGTCCTGGCCCGCACGGCCGGAATACCGTTCGAGGAGCTGCACCGCAGCCTCTACGTCCACCACGAGGCCCGTGCCGTGCAGCACCTCTTCTCGGTCGCCTGCGGGCTCGACTCGATGCTCGTCGGAGAGGCCCAGATCCTGGGGCAGGTGCGGCAGGCGTACAAGATCGCCCGGGAGGAGGGCAGTGCCGGGCGCGGCCTTTCCGAGCTCATGCGCGAGACGCTGCGGATCGGCAAGCGCGCCCACACCGAGACCGGTATCGACACGGCGGCGGCGTCTCTCGTCGGCGTCGGTCTCCGCGTCGCCGGTGACGCGTTGCCACCGGCCGTCGACCGTTCCGCCGAGCGGCTCGCCGGCGCCCGCGTGGTGCTCGTCGGCGCCGGCTCGACGGGTGCGCTCGCTGGAAGCCTGCTGCGCCGCGCCGGGGTCGGGCAGCTGGTGATCGCCAACCGTTCCGTGGAACGGGCGCGCCGGCTCGCGGCCAAGCTCGATGGCCGCGGCCTCAGCCTGGACGCGCTCGACAACGAATTGCGCGAGGCGGATCTGGTCGTGACCGCCACCGGCGCGACCCTGCCGGTGATCTCCTCCGAATCGGTGGCCCGGGCCATGAGTGACCGCTCGGGGCGTGCGCTGGTGCTCCTCGATCTCGGGCTCCCGCGCGACGTCGAACTCGGCGCCCGCGAGATCCCGGGCGTGAGCCTCATCGACCTGGAAGCGCTCCGGTCAGCGCTGGCCGGCTCCGAGGTCGTGACCGACGTCGATGCGGTACGCGCCATCGTCACCGAGGAGGTCGCGTCCTACCTCGACCGGCAGCGGGCGCTGCGCGTGGCCCCGACGGTTGCAGCATTGCGCGCCCGGGCCGCTGAAATGGTCGCCAGCGAGCTCGACCGGCTGGCCGGCCGGCTGCCCGAGCTCAGCGAACGCGAGCGGGCCGAGGTGGCCAGCACGGTGCGCCGGGTGGTCGACAAGCTGCTGCACGCGCCCACGGTGCGGGTGAAGGAGCTGGCCGAGAGCCCCGGCGGCGACCGCTACGCCGAGGCGCTCCATGAGCTCTTCGAGCTCGACCTGCGCAAGGCCCAGGCCGTTTCCGCGCCGGGGCTCGACGAGCTTCCCGGCCAGCCGCCGGGTTCGCTCACGTGACCGCAGCCTTGCGGGTGGGCACCCGGCGGTCAGCGCTGGCGCTGGCCCAGTCGGGTGAGGTGGCCAAGCAGCTGTCCGAGGCGATGCAGCGACCGGTCGAGTTGGTCGAGGTCGTCACCGAGGGGGATCGTTCGGCCGCGGCGATCAGCCAGCTCGGCGGCACGGGCGTGTTCGTCACGGCGCTGCGGGATGCACTGCTGTCCGGGCGGGTCGATGTCGCCGTGCACTCGCTGAAGGACCTTCCGACCGCACCGGCACCCGGGATCGCGCTGGCCGCCGTGCCGCTTCGCGAGGACCCCCGCGACGTGCTGATCTCCCCGGCCGGGCTCAGCCTCGGGGTGATGCCGCCTGGCGCGCGCATCGGCACCGGGGCGCCGCGCCGCATGGCGCAGCTGCACGCCCTGGGGTACGGCTTCGACGTCGTGCCGATCCGGGGCAACGTCGACACCCGCATCCGCAAGGCGGAAGCGGGTGAGGTCGACGCCGTGGTGCTCGCCCGCGCGGGCCTCGCCCGGCTGGACCGGCTCGTGGACATCACCGAAGTACTCGATCCGCTGCAAATGCTGCCGGCTCCCGGGCAGGGTGCCCTCGCCGTCGAATGCCGGGAAAGCGACGACGGTCTGCGCCGCGAGCTCGAAGCAGCACTGGACGATCCGCCCAGCCGGATGGCCGTCGCGGCCGAACGCGCGCTGCTCGCCGCGCTCGAGGCGGGCTGCACCGCACCGGTTGCGGCGCTGGCCGATACCGTCGAGCCCGATCCCGACGATCTCGACGCCGCGGTCGACGGGGTCGGCGAGATCTACCTTCGCGGGGTCGCCGCAGCCGTCGACGGCTCATCGATCCTCAGGTTGTCGGTGACGGGATCTCCGCGCGATCCCGAGGCCCTTGGCCGCCGGCTCGCATCCGACCTGCTCGACGCCGGCGCCGCAGAACTAGTAAGGACGAATACATGAGCCCGATAAGGCCAACAGGGCCGACCGGATCGAAAGCGGCCAAGCCGAAGGCGACCTCGCCGGCCAAGCCGGCGGCAGCAACGGCTGCCAAGAAGGCAGCGTCTGCGGCCGCGAAACCGCCGGCGACTCCGGCCGTCAAGCCGGCGAAGGCTGTGAAGCCGGTGAAGGCTGTGAAGCCGGTGGCGTCGACCGCGAAGCCGAAGGCATCCGCACCGGCGAAGGAGCCCGCGGCTGCGGCGCCCCCGTCCCGGGCCGTGATCGAGCGCCCACCCGTGGTCCTGCTCGGCGTCGGCCCCGGCGATCCCGACCTGCTGACGGTGCGGGCCACCCGCGCTCTTGCCGAGGCTGACGTGATCATCGCCGGCGACGAGATCCCGGCTGCGCTGCTGCGTGACCGCTCCGCCGAGATCGTCACCGTCACGCCCGACGACGATGCGGCGAAGGAGATGGCGAGCCGGGCCCGGGCCGGGCAGAAGGTCGTGCGCATGCACCCGGGCGACACGTTCGACTCCCCGCGTGCGGTCCGCGAAGCCTCGGCATTGCACCGCGCGAAGGTGGGCTTCGAGATCGCTCCCGGCATCCCGATGGCGTCCGGGGTGAGCACGTATGCGGGGATCGCGCCCGGTCCCACGTACACGGTCGCGGCGGTCGGTGACGGCGAGGATCCCGATTGGTCGGCTCTCGCAGTGGTTCCCGGCACGCTCGTCCTCACGCTTGCTGCTTTCGCGGAAGCAGGGAAGGCAGCGGCGGCGCTGATCGAGCACGGCCGGCGGGCCGACAGCCCGATCGCTGTCACCATCGACGGGACGACCAACCGGCAGACCACCGTCGTGAGCACCCTCGAGGCGGTGGAGGGCGAATGCGCGGAGCTGGCGACCGCGCGGTCCAAGGCGGGCTCACCCATCGGGGGGCCCGCGGTTGCGGTCATCGGTGCTGCGGTCAAGTCGCGCGACCGGCTCTCGTGGTGGGAGACCCGGGCGCTCTTCGGGTGGACGGTGCTGGTGCCGCGCACCCGCGAGCAGGCCGGCACGCTCTCGGAGGTCCTCCGGGCGCATGGTGCGACCCCGCTCGAGGTGCCGACCATCGCCGTCGAGCAGCCGCGCACCCCGGCGCCCATGGAGCGCGCGGTCAAGGGCTTGATCAGCGGTCGTTACCAGTGGATCGCGTTCACCTCGACCAACGCGGTCAAGGCGGTACGCGAACGCTTCGAGGAGTACGGCCTCGACGCGCGAGCCTTCTCCGGCGTGCGCGTCGCGGCGGTCGGCGAAGTGACCGCCGACGCGCTCAAGGCCTGGGGGATCGTGCCGGAGCTGGTGCCCTCCGGCACGCAATCCAGCGAGGGCCTGCTCGCCGACTGGCCGCCTTACGACGAGGTGCTCGACCCGATCGACCGGGTCCTGCTGCCCCGGGCCGACATCGCCACCGAGACCCTCGCGGCGGGCCTGCTCGAGCTCGGCTGGCAGGTCGACGACGTCACCGCCTACCGCACCGTGCGTGCCGCGCCGCCGCCGGCGCCGATCCGCGAGGCGCTGAAGGGCGGCGGGGTCGACGCGGTGCTCTTCACGTCGTCGTCGACGGTGCGCAATCTCGTAGGCATCGCCGGGAAGCCGCACGAGACCACCGTCATCGCCGTCATCGGACCGGCGACGGCGCAAGCCGTGCGCGACCAAGGCCTGCGGGTCGACGTCGAATCAGGCGAGCCCAGCGTGCCTGCCCTGGTAGCGGCGCTGGCGCAGTTCGCGTTGGAGCGCCGGGCGAAAGAGGCAGCGGACGCGGCCAGCGGAGCCAAGGTTGTCGCACTGCCGCGAGGACGGCGCAAGAGGTGAACGGGGCGCTGCCGGTGCCGCCGCCCTTCCCGGCCAGCCGCCCGCGCCGGCTGCGGCGGACGGCGGCGCTGCGCCGGCTCACGGCCGGGGTCCGCCTCGACCCGGCCGAGCTCGTGCTTCCGATGTTCGTCAAAGAAGGCATCAGCGAACCGGCGCCGATCAGCTCGATGCCCGGGGTCGTGCAGCACACCCGTGAATCGCTGCGCAAGGCGGCCACGGAGGCGGCGAGCGCCGGGGTCGGCGGGCTCATCCTGTTCGGCGTTCCCGCCCACAAGGACGCCGGGGGTTCGTCCGCCGATGATCCGGAGGGCATCGTCCAGCTCGCGTTACGTGACCTGGCGAGCGAGGTGGGCGACCACGTCGTCCTCATGGCCGACCTCTGCCTCGACGAGTACACCGACCACGGCCACTGCGGCGTGCTCACGAGCGGCGGCGAGGTCGACAACGACGCGACGCTGCAGCGGTACGCGTCGATCGCGGCGGCACAGGCTGAAGCGGGCGTTCACGTCGTCGCTCCGAGCGGGATGATGGACGGGCAGGTCGGTGCCATCCGGGAGGCGCTGGACGGCGCGGGCGCGCATGACGTCGCGGTGCTCGCGTACGCGGTGAAATACGCGAGCGCGTTCTACGGCCCCTTCCGGGAGGCGGCCGAGTGCGCGCCGCAGTTCGGCGACCGAGCGTCCTACCAGCAGGATCCGGCGCGTTCGGTCGATGAGGCGCTGCGCGAGGTGGCGCTCGATCTCGCCGAAGGTGCCGACGCCGTCATGGTCAAGCCGGCGCTCGCGTATTTGGATGTCGTGCGTGCGGTGCGGGAAGCCGTCGACGTCCCGCTCGCGGCGTATCAGGTGAGCGGCGAGTACGCGATGGTCGAGGCCGCGGCCGCCGCCGGCTGGCTCGACCGCGAGCGCGCGATCATGGAGACGCTGACCGCCGTGCGACGGGCCGGAGCCGACATCGTCCTGACGTACTGGGCGGTCGAGGTCGCACGCCTGCTCGCCAGGTGACTTTGTTCCCTTAGACACCCCCGCGATTTTTCGCGATTCTCTAACCATGCTGACGGTGCTGGCCCTGTGCTCGGCGCTGCTGGCCCCGACCTTGGTGCTCGGGCTCGTGTTCGCGTTACCGAAGTGGATGGCCGCCGCGGGCGAGGCACGCCGCCGCCGGCAGCGTCGCAGCGGCAAGCTCATGACCCCGTCAGGACCGCCCGTCGAACGGCTGGCCGCCGATCTGCGCCGGCTGCGTTGGCAGCGCGTCGATGCGCAGCGGTCGCGCGTGCAACGCGAAGGTGCCCGGCTTGCGTACGAGGACGTGGTCCGGCAGGCGGCGATGACGCTCGGCATCGCTCACGACCTCGACGGGGCGAAGGGCCGCTTCAGCCGCGAGGTCGAGCTGCTGCGCATCGAGCAGGCGCTGCTCGACGCCGGGCTGGTCCTCACCTGAACGCTTCCCCGGCCCGCTGGAGTGCCCGAACTGAGAAGATCGGGGAGTGAGTGCCAGCGAGGAGCTTTTCGCCCGTGCCCAGCGTGTCGTGCCGGGCGGGGTGAATTCGCCGGTACGCGCCTTCCGGGCGGTGGGCGGCACTCCGCGCTTCATGGCGTCCGGGGCCGGCGCCTACCTGACCGACGCCGACGGCCGCAGCTACGTCGACCTGGTGTGCTCATGGGGTCCGATGATCCTCGGCCACGCGCATCCCGACGTCGTCAAGGCACTCGCCGACGCGGCCGCGCGCGGCACCTCTTTCGGGACGCCGACGCCGGGTGAGGTCGAGCTCGCTGAGCTGATCGTGGAACGCGTCGGGCCGCCGCTGGAGATGGTGCGGCTGGTCAACTCCGGCACCGAGGCCACGATGAGCGCCCTCCGGCTCGCGCGGGGCGCGACCGGACGAGCGAAGGTCGTCAAGTTCGCCGGCTGCTACCACGGTCACGTCGACGCGCTGCTGGCCGCGGCAGGCTCCGGGGTCGCGACGCTCGGCCTGCCCGACACCCCGGGGGTCACGGGGGCGACGGCGGCCGACACGATCGTGCTGCCCTACAACGACCTCGCGATGGCGCAGGTGGCCTTTGAGCAGTTCGGCAGCGAGATCGCGTGCGTCATCACGGAGGCCGCGGCCGCCAACATGGGAGTGGTCGCCCCGCAGCCCGGCTTCGTCGAAGGGCTGCGATCCCTGTGCGACGACCATGGTGCGCTGCTCATCAGCGACGAGGTCATGACCGGGTTCCGGGTCAGCAGCCGCGGTTGGTACGGCCTGCTCGCACCTGGCGGCGGACCGGCCGTCGTCCCGGACCTCTTCACGTTCGGAAAAGTGATGGGCGGCGGTCTGCCGGCGGCCGCGTTCGGGGGCCGTCGCGAGCTCATGTCGCTGCTTGCGCCGCTCGGGCCCGTCTACCAAGCCGGCACCCTGTCGGGAAACCCGCTTGCCGTGGCGGCCGGCCTCGCGACCCTGCGCGCCTGCACGCCCGACGTCTACTCCGCCGTCGGTGCCAGCTCTGCGCAGGTCGCCACGCTTGCGTCGCAGGCGCTGCACGAGCAGGGCGTCGCCCACACCGTTGGCCGCGCCGGCAGCCTGTTCAGCGTCTTCTTCACCGCCGGACACGTCACCGATTACGCGACGGCGCAGCGCCAGAACGTCGCCCGCTACGCCGCGTTCTTCCATTCGATGCTCGACGCCGGGGTCTACCTGCCGCCCAGTGCGTACGAGGCCTGGTTCACGTCCGCAGCGCACGATGACGAGGCGCTGGAACGGATCGCGTCAGCGCTGCCCGCTGCGGCCAAGGCAGCCGCCGCGGTTCCGGAGCGCGTAGCTGACCTGCCGCACAGCGGCGCCTCCGACTCGGGAAGTCAGCTGTGAGCACGCGCACCACGGTCCATCTCGTCCGCCACGGCGAGGTCTACAACCCGACGAAGGTGCTCTACGGCCGCCTTCCGGGCTTCCGGCTGTCGGAGACCGGGCTCGAGCAGGCCGAAGTGGTCGCCCGCTTCCTCACCGGCCGCGACATCGTGAAGATCGTGTCCTCGCCGCTGGAACGCGCGCAGCAGACGGCCGCCCCTTTGGCGAAGCTGTACGGGCTCGACGTCGAGATCGACCCGCGGATCATCGAGAGCAGCAACTACTTCGAGGGCGGGGTGGTCGAGCCCGGTCCCGGCATCCTGCGCCATCCCCAGCACTGGCATGCGCTGCGCAACCCGTTCCGGCCGTCGTGGGGCGAGCCTTACCAGAAGGTCGCCGCGCGCGTGATGGCCGCGGTCGAGGACGCCCGCGACGCCGCCCGGGGTCACGAAGCCGTGCTCGTGACCCATCAGCTACCGGTCTTCGTCACGCGTCGGACGGCGGAGCGACGGCCGTTGTGGCACCGCCCCGACCGGCGGCAGTGCGCGCTGGCGTCGGTGACCTCGCTGGTGTTCGACGGGACTGACGAGACAGGGGACTGCGAAACGTTGGCATTCGTCCGCTATTGCGAGCCGAACGGGCCGGGGATCAACAAGCAGGGCACGGTCGGCGCCTGACGCGCCTGCCCATGCTTGCCCAGCCGCCGCGCCATACTGGCGAGCGTGGCTGACCTGCCGCCAGGGGCGGCGCGGACGCAGCGCAAGGTCCGTAAGGCATCGGCCGGTCTCGCGCGCGAGGCGCTCGCGCGGATGGAAGTCGAGCTGCCGTTCTTCGTCCAGCTTCCGGCGGATCAGCGTGCCGGGATCGGCCTGGTCGTGCAGACCGGCCTGTCGGCTTTCTGCGCCTGGCTCGAGCAAGCCGACGCCGGGCCGGAGATCTCGGAAGGGGTCTTCGCGACCGCCCCGCGCGAGCTCGTTCGTGCCGTCAGCCTGAAGTACACCGTCGACATGGTGCGGCTCGCGGTCGATGTCGTCGAGGATCACGTCGACGAGCTCGCCGAGCCCGGGACCGTCCATTGGCTACGCGAGATGGTCCTGCGCTACTCACGAGAGCTGGCCTGGGCGGCGGCCCAGGTCTATGCCGCCGCGGCGGAGGTACGCGGCGCCTGGGACGCCCGGCTCGAGGCGCTGGTCATCGACGGCCTGGTGCGCGGCGCCGACGGCGGGGCCGGCTCGCCGCTGGGCGATTCCGTGCTCAGCAGGGCGGCCGCGCTCGGATGGCGCAGCACCGAACGGGTGGTCGCCATCGCCGGCCGCGCGCCGGAAGGCGATCCTGAGCCGAGCCTGGTCGCGCTCCACCGCGTCGCCCGGGACATCGGCGCTGATCTGCTCGCCGGGGTTCACGGCACGGCGCTGATCAGTCTCGTCGGTGCGGTCGGCGATCCGCGCCCGCTGCTCGGCGATCTCCTCGGCTGCTACGGCGAGGGACCTGTCGTCGTCGGACCGGTCGTGCTCGGGCTCGCGCAGGCGACGACGTCGGCGCAGGCCGCGCTCAGCGGATTGCGCGTGGCCGCCGCCTGGCCGGCCGCTCCCCGGCCGGTGTCGGCCCGGGCGCTGCTCGGCGAGCGGGCACTGGCCGGCGAGGGGGCCGCCAGCGACGAGTTGGTGGAGACGGTCTACGAGCCGCTGGCAGCTGCCGGCGGGGAGCTGCTCGAGACCGTCGCGGCCTACATCGAGGGCGCCGGCAGCATCGACGGTGCGGCGCGGCTGCTGTTCGTGCACGCCAATACGGTCCGCTACCGGCTCCGTCGTGTGGCGGAGCTCACGGGCCTGTCGGCGACCGACCCGAGGGAGGGATTCCTCTTGCATGTCGCCCTTGTTCAAGGCCGGTTGCGATCGGCGGTCCGTTTGTAAAAGCTGAGGCAACGGTTGTGGGATTCCTACAAAAGTGCGTTGGCGACTTGGTTCGAGCCGTCAACGTCTCTACCGGTCAGTCACCAGGAGGCTAGAACTCGTGCTTGCGATCGTCGCTCCCGGCCAGGGAGCCCAAACCCCCGGGATGCTGACGCCTTGGCTCGAGCATCCGGCCGCCGCGGCTGCCCTTCACGAGGCCGAAGCGGTGACCGGGCTCGACCTCATCCGCCTGGGGACGACCGGGGACGCTGACGAGATTCGCGACACGTCCGTCGCCCAGCCGCTGCTCACCGCGCTGGCCCTGGCGACCGCGGCGGCGCTCGAACTCGGCCCGTCCGACATCGACGTGGTCGCCGGGCACAGCATCGGGGAGCTGCCCGCCTCCGTTCTCGCGGGCGTGCTCGGCCCCGCCGACGCGCTGCGGCTCGCGCGCGACCGCGGCGCCGCAATGGCCGCGGCGTGTGCGGCCGCGCCGACGGGGATGACCGCCGTGCTTGGCGGCGACGCCGATGAGCTCGACGCGATCCTCGACCGTCTGGGCCTCGTCGCGGCCAACCGCAACGGGGCCGGCCAGACCGTCGTCGCCGGCCCGCTGTCCGCGCTGGCTGAGCTGGCGCAGGCGCCGCCGGCCAAGGCGCGCCTGCGGCCGCTTCCGGTGGCCGGCGCGTTTCACACCTCCGCGATGGAGCCCGCGCGCGAGTTCCTGAGAACGGCGGTCGTCGGGCTGTCGACCAACGATCCCGGCCCGCGCCTGCTGTCGAACGCCGACGGTGCGGTCGTGTCCAGCGGGGCCGAAAAGCTCGCCCGGCTCGTGAACCAGGTGGCCGCGCCGGTGCGCTGGGACCTGTGCCAGCAGACGATGGCCGAGATCGGCGTCACCGCGTTGCTCGAACTCGCTCCGGGCGGCACGTTGACCGGCCTGGCGAAGCGCACGCTGCCGGGCGTCGAGACCTTCGCGGTCAAGACCCCCGACGACCTCACCGCGGCTCGCGGCTTGCTCGCCTCGCGCAGCGGAGCCGCCCCTGAAGCGGCTCCGCCGTTCCGGCTGGTGGTCGCTACGCACGGCGGCACGTTCGACGCTATTGATCTCAATGAAGGCTCGGTGTTACCTGCCGGTGCGATGCTCGGCAGCGTGCGCAGCTCTCGTGCCGAACACCCGGTCACCCTGCCGGACGGCGGGGTCCTGGTCGAATGGCTCGCCTCCGACGGTGATCCGGTGGCACCGGGGCAACCGCTGGTGCGCCTCAGCCCACGTGACGCCCATCTGACGCAGGCCGGAGGGATGGCGTGAGCCAACGTCTTCCGAATCCCGCCATTCTCGGGATCGGTGCTTACCGTCCCGCCGGTCGCCTGACCAATGCTGATCTCGAGGCCCGCCTCGACACCAGTGACGAGTGGATCGTCAAGCGCACCGGTATCAAGCAGCGCAGGATCGCCGGCCCCGACGACACGCTCGTCGCGATGGGTATCGACGCCGGTGGCAAAGCCCTTGCGGCTGCGGGGGTTCAGCCCGCCGACGTCGACCTCGTCATCGCGGTGTCGTGCACCTCGCAGACGCAGATCCCGGGCATCGGACCGCGCATCGCCTCCGGACTCGGGATCCCGCAGGCCGGCTCATTCGACCTCAACGCGGGCTGCGCCGGCTTCTGCTACGGACTGTCGGCCGCGGCGGATGCAGTACGTGCGGGCAACTCCCGGCGCGCCCTGGTGGTCGCCGCGGAACGGCTCACGGACTGGATCGACCCCGACGACCGCTCCGTCGCGATCATCTTCGGCGACGGGGCCGGAGCCGCACTGGTCGGTGAACCGGCCGACGGCGGCGACGCGTTCGGCATCGGCCCGGTGGCCTGGGGAAGTGACGGTGGCGCTGCCAGCACGATCGAGCTGCGGCCGCGACCGGATGGCCGGATGTTCCTCGAGATGGAGGGCTCGGCAGTCTTCCGCTGGGCGACCACGCAGCTGACTTCCGTCGCGCGGCGCGCCTGTGAGCTGGCCGGCATCGCGCCTGAGAAGCTGGACGCCATCGTGTTACATCAGGCGAATCTGCGGATCACGGAATCGATCGCGCGGAGCCTCGGCGCCACCAACGCGGTCATGGCGCGCGACGTCATCGACTCGGGCAACACCTCCGGCGCGTCCGTTCCACTCGCACTGTCCCGGCTGGTCGACGAGGGACAGGTCGGCAGCGGCGACACCGCGCTGCTTTTCGCTTTCGGCGCGGGACTCACCTACGCCGGTCAAGTCGTTCGGCTGCCCTGATCACCAGGACCGCAGACCGCAAACCCATCCACTAGGAGGATGTACATGTCGCAACAGGACATCTTGGCGGGCCTCGCCGAGATCGTGAACGAGATCGCCGGCATCGACACCGCTGACGTCGAACTCGACAAGTCGTTCATCGACGACCTCGACCTCGACTCGCTGACCATGGTTGAGGTCGCCACCTCGGCCGAGGACAAGTTCGGCGTCCGCATTCCGGACGAGAGCCTCAAGGACCTGAAGACGGTTCGTGACGCCGTGGACTTCATCGAGAAGGCCGGGGTCGCAGCCTGATGCCCGCCGCCGATTCCCGCACCGCGCCTCGACCGGCCGGTGCCGGGGAAGAGATCGTGGTCACGGGCATCGGCGCATTGACCCCACTGGGCTCTGATGCCGATGGGCTCTGGCAAGGCCTGCTGGCCGCGGACAACGGGGCCAGGTCGCTGCCTGACTGGCCGGAGGACGTCCCCGTCAAGTTCGCCGCTCAGCTGTCCGACGAAGCCGAGGCCAAGCTCAACGAGGCGATCCCGGCGCACCAGCGGCGCCGGCTCGACCGCGTGCAGCAGATCGCCGTCGTGGCAGCACGCGAGGCCTGGGCGGACGCCGGAGCTCCCGAGATCGACCCGGAGCGTCTCGGCGTATGCGTGACGTCCGGCATCGGCGGGCTCACCACGATCCTCACCCAGCACGACACGATGCGCGAGCGCGGCGCCTCGCGGGTCAGCCCGCACACCGTGCCGATGCTGATGCCGAACGGTCCAGGCGCGGCGATCGGCCTGGAACTGAAGGCACGCGCCGGGGTGCATGTCCCGGTGTCGGCGTGCGCATCAGGCTCGGAGGCGTTGGGTTTCGCGCTCGACATGATCCGGGCCGGGCGCGCCGACATGGTCGTGGCCGGCGGGTCGGAGGCGGTCATCCATCCGCTGCCGATCGCGGCGTTCGCCTCGATGCGCGCGCTGTCCATGCGCAACGACGAGCCGGGTGCGGCTTCACGTCCGTACGACAAGGGCCGCGATGGATTCGTGATGGGAGAAGGCGCCGGCGTCCTCGTCCTCGAGCGCGCGTCGGACGCCATCGCTCGGGGGGCGAAGATCTACGGCGTGCTCGCGGGCTGCGGCATGACCTCCGACGCGCATGACGTCGTGGCCCCGGAACCGACCGGTTCCGGAGCCGCCCGGGCGTTGACGATGGCGCTGCGCGATGCCGGCCTGCAACCGGAAGACATCGCCCACATCAACGCCCACGCCACCTCCACCCCGCAGGGCGACGTCGCCGAGGCGCTGGCGATGCGCCGGGCGCTGGGAAGCGCCATGGACTCGGTCGTCGTCTCGGCGACCAAGGGATGCACCGGTCACCTGCTCGGTGCGGCCGGTGCGGTCGAAGCGATCGCGACCCTGCTCGCCCTGCGCGACCGGCTCGCCCCGCCTACCCGCAACCTGGACGATCCCGACGACGCGATCGACATCGATGTGGCCCGGCTCGATCCGCGACCGTTGCGTTCGGGGCCGCTTGCCGCGGCGTCGAACTCCTTCGGCTTCGGCGGGCACAACGTTTCTCTCGTCTTCCGGAGTAACTGAATATGACGGCTCTTGCCGCTTCCCCGAAAACCGATCTGACCGTCGCCCTGCCGCGTGATCCGGGCGAGGTCAGCGACCCCCGTGACCCGATGGTGCGCATCGCGCGGCTCGGCCCGATCACGGAGGTATTGAACGACGACGACAGCGTTGTGGTCGCCGCGCTGCTGGCCGATGACGTGCCGATGATCGCTTTCGCGACCGACCCGCGTCGTCAGGGCGGGGCGATGGGCACCAAGGGCTGCGAGGCCCTGTGCCAGGCGTACCAGGTGGCGGTCGAGCGCGGCTGCCCGGTGGTCGGCATCTGGCACAGCGGCGGCGCCCGGCTGACCGAAGGTGTCGACTCCCTGCACGGCGTCGGCAAGGTCTTCGCGGCCATGACGCTGGCCAGTGGCAAGATCCCGCAGCTGTCCCTCGTGCTCGGACCGGCGGCCGGCGGCGCCGCGTACGGCCCGGCTCTGACCGACGTGGTGATCATGGGTCCGGAGGGCCGGATCTTCGTCACCGGTCCCGACGTCGTGCGCAGTGTCACCGGCGAGGACGTCGACATGGCCCGGCTCGGTGGCCCCGAGCCGCACGGCCGCAGCAGCGGTCTCGCGTCCGTCGTGGCTGCAACTGATGACGAGGCGTACGCGGCCACCCGGCGGATCGCGGCCCTGCTGGCAGGTCCGAAGACGTACGAGCCGGTCGCCGACCGTGACCTTGCCGGCTTCCTGCCGGACCGCCCGGCGCGGGCGTACGACGTCAAGCCGCTCATCGCGGCGATCCTCGACGAGGCCCCGACCGAGTTGCACGCCAGGTGGGCTCCCAACCTGGTGACCGCTCTCGGCACTATCGGCGGCCGCACGGTCGGCGTGCTCGCGAACAACCCGCTGCGGCTCGGCGGCTGCCTCGACGCCGCCGCCGGTGACAAGGCCGCCCGCTTCGTGCGCATGTGCGACGCGTTCGGGGTACCGCTGCTGGTCATCGTCGACGTCCCGGGCTACCTGCCCGGCACCGGGCAGGAGTGGAACGGTGTCGTGCGGCGGGGGGCCAAGCTGCTGCACGCGTTCGCGGCAGCATCGGTTCCGCGGATCACGCTGGTGACCCGCAAGGCCTACGGCGGCGCCTACATCGCGATGAACAGCCGGGCGCTCGGCGCCACCCACGTGCTGGCCTGGCCGAGCGCGCAGGTCGACGTCATGGGTGCCGTCGCGGCGGTGCGGATCCTGCACCGGCGTGAGCTGGCGGCGGTTCCGGACGAGGAGAAGCCGCTGCTGGAGGCCAAGCTGGCAGCGGAACATCTGGAGGCCTCCGGCGGGATCAGCCGGGCGCTCGAGGGCGGGATGGTCGACGAGATCATCGAACCCGACACGACCCGTACCCGCCTGGATGCGCTGCTCCACGAGCATCCTTCGGACCGCGGCACGCACGGGAACATCCCGCTCTGATGGGACTGCTCGACGGCAAGCGGCTGCTCATCACCGGCGTCCTCACGGAAGCGTCGATCGCGTACTCGGTGGCGCAGCTCGCCCAGCAGCAGGGCGCCGACGTGGTGCTCTCCGGCTTCGGCCGCGGGCTGCGTATCACCGAGCGCATCGCCAAGCGGCTGCCGGAGAAGGCGCCGGTCATCGAGCTCGACGTCACCGACGAGGAGCACCTCGCCCGGCTCCCGGAGACCTTGGGCGAGCACGTCGACGGGCTCGACGGAGTGCTGCACGCGATCGCGTTCGCCCCGGAGGCGGCCCTCGGCGGCAACTTCATGACCACCGGCTGGGCCGACGTGGCGACGGCGGTGCACGTCTCGGCGTTCTCGCTCGCGTCCCTGACCCGGGCCTTGCTCCCGATGCTGACGCCGGGCTCGGGCGTGGTCGGGCTCGACTTCGATGCCGCGGTGGCGTGGCCCGCGTACGACTGGATGGGCGTCGCGAAGGCGGGTCTGGAATCCACTGCGCGCTATCTCGCCCGTGACGTCGGCCACCTGAAGATCCGGGTGAATCTGGTGGCCGCCGGCCCGCTGCGAACCATGGCCGCCAAGTCGATCCCCGGCTTCGAGAACTTCGAGGACGTCTGGTCGACCCGTGCCCCGCTGGGCTGGGACGTGCGCGACACCGGCCCGGCCGCCCGCACCTGCGTGGCCCTGCTCTCGGACTGGTTCCCTGCGACGACCGGCGAGATCGTCCACGCCGACGGGGGCGTGCACGCCGTCGGCGCCTAGCAGGCAGATCGCGACTTGGCTGAGCGGGGCCTCGGCGTTTCGTCGCAACACGCCGCGTCAGCGCAGGGCGGCGTGCATTGTCGTAGCGAATATCACCAGACACCCGGCTCTCAGGCTGCTGGGTCATACTGGCTCGTGCCTCATCGCCGCGGCCTGCTCGCCGCCGCCGGTGGTGCAGCCCTCATCGCGCTGGTCACCTCATGCTCCGGGTCCGAGTCGGCCGCCGGTAACAACACGGGCTTCGTGCAGCAGGCGCCCGGCTACTCGGCGTATTCGGCGGGCAGCCGCAAGGTTGCCCCGGAGCTGTCCGGCGGCACGATCAGCGGCGGCCAGTTCTCGCTGAAGTCGGTGCAGGGCAAGGTCGTGGTGGTCAACTTCTGGGGCTCGTGGTGCGCCCCCTGCCGGGCCGAGAGCGCCGCGCTCACCCAGGTCGCCAAGGCGACCGCGAGCCAGGGCGTTGCCTTTGTCGGGGTGGACGAGCGCGACACCAAACCCAACGCGCTGTCCTTCTACCGCGGCCACGGGGTGACCTATCCGAGCGTCTTCGACGAGGATGGCTCGATCGCGGCGCAATGGCCCGCAGCGGCCGGTCCGCCGTACACGTTCATCATCGACCGGCAGGGCCGGATCGCCGCCCGCTTCCTCGGCGGTGTGACCACGGCTGACCTGCAGTCGGCCGTGAACAAGGTCACGGCAGAAACGTGAGCGCCGGCACGTTCGTCACCGACGGCCCGCTGTTGCTCGCGGTGCCCGTCGCGGCAGTGGCCGGGCTCGTCTCCTTCGCCTCCCCGTGCGTGCTGCCACTGGTGCCGGGCTACCTCTCCTACGTCGCCGGGCTGACCGGATCGGAGCTGAACGACCTCGCCCAGCCGGCTCCCGTGCAGGCCGAGGACGCCGCCGACGGCGACACGCTGGTGCGGGTGGCGACGGCTCCGGCCAAGGTCCGGCGCCGCAGCCGGGTCGTCGCCGGCGCGCTGCTGTTCACCCTCGGCTTCACCGTCATCTTCGTCGCCTACGGCGCAGCCTTCGGCTCCCTGGGCACCGCGCTGCGACGGCACGAACGCGGCGTCGAGCAAGCGCTCGGGGTCGTGACGATCATCATGGGCCTGGCATTCGCCGGCGCGTTCTCCCGCTTCATGGTCGCCAACCGGCAGTGGCGTCTGCGATGGGCGCCGTCGCGTGGTCTCGCCGGCGCACCGCTGCTCGGGGCGCTGTTCGGGATCGGCTGGACTCCCTGCCTTGGGCCGACGCTCGCCGCGGTCCAGGGGCTGGCGTTCAACAGCGCGACGGCGGGGCGCGGGGCGACGCTCTCGGCCGCGTACTGCATCGGGCTCGGCGTGCCCTTCGTGCTCGTTGCCGTCGGCCTGCGGGCGGGGCTGGGCGCCCTCGCTGTCGTGCGCCGCCACTCGCAGGCCGTGATGGTGATCGGCGGGTTGCTGCTGATCGCGACCGGGGTGCTCGAAGTGACGGGTGAGTGGAACCACCTGATCATCCAGCTGCGGGCGCACCTGCCGGGCTTCAGTGAGGCCCCGCTGTGAGCGAGCGAACGATTGATGCTGTGAGCGAGCGAACGATTGATGCTGTGAGCGAGCGAACGTGAGCGAGCGAAACGATTGATGCTGTGAGCGAGCGAACGATTGACGCTGTGAGCCAGGACACGATGCCGAGCTCGACGAGCCGGCTCGAGACCCCCGAAAGGCTCTCAACCCAGCCACTGGATCCCAACGAGCGTCCGGCGCCGGCGGGCCGGCGCCGTCCCTTTGCGCCGCTCCTGCGTGCGTGGCGCCAGCTCACCAGCATGCGCACCGCGCTGCTGCTGCTCTTCCTGCTCGCGCTCGCCGCGGTTCCCGGCTCGCTGCTTCCGCAGCGCAGCGTAGACCCGACGCTGGTCGACCTCTACATCGCGCGCCACCCGAAGCTGGGGCCGTTCCTCGACCGGCTCAGCGGATTCGATGTCTTCGGGTCTCCGTGGTTCTCGGCGATCTACGCGCTCCTCTTCGTCTCGCTGATCGGCTGCCTGGTCCCGCGTATCCGGCTGCATGTCCGGGCCTTGCTGCGGCGGCCGCCGAAGGCGCCGGCCCATCCCGCACGACTGTCGTCCGGCCTGCGTTTCGAGACGGCCGCGTCACCGGAGCAGGTGCTCGACGCCGGCCGAGCGGTGCTACGCGGGCGGCGCTTCCGGGTAGCGGCCGATTCTGCGTCGGTGAGCGCCGAGAAGGGCTACCTGCGTGAGAGCGGCAACCTGCTCTTCCACGTCTCGCTGGTGATATTGCTGGCCGGGATCGCGGTCGGCGGCCTGTTCGGCTATACCGGCAAGGTCGTCGTGACCGACGGCGACGGGTTCACCAACACGCTCGTGCAGTACGACAGCTTCAACCACGGCGGCCTGGTCGACACCAACAAGCTCGCGCCGTTCTCGTTCCAGCTGAACGACTTCCAGGCCGAGTACCAGCGCGACGGCACCCCGAAGACCTACCGCGCGTACGTGACGCTGCGGACCGAGCCCGGTGCGCCCGCTGCGAAGCACGTCATCCGGGTGAACGATCCGCTGAAGATCGGCGAGGCGAAGGTCTACCTCATCAACCACGGCTATTCGCCGCACGTCGTGCTGCACGACGCCAAGGGCAATACGGTCTACGACGCGTACGTGCCGTGCATCGCGGCCGAGGTCAGGAACCTCACGTCGAACTGTGTTTTCAAGATCCCCGACACCGGCCTGGCTCCGTCCGGGCCGCTGAAAAAGCCGCAGCAGATCGGCGTCGAGGCGGGTCTGGTGCCGACCTTTTCGTCGACGAACTTCCAGAGCTCGATCTTCCCGGCGCTGCTGAACCCCCGGCTCGCCGGCGTGCAGATCTACCTCGGTGACCTCGGGATCGACGCGGGAGCTCCGCAGAACGTCTACGTGCTCGACACCAGCAAGATGAAGTTACTGACGAACGTCAAGGGGCCGGGCGGCTCCAACCCGCCGCTGCTGAACCCGTACAGCAAGACCGCCGACAGCGTCACCGGCCTCCCGGGCGGCCTCACCCTCACCATCGACGGCATCCGCAATTACGCCGTCTTCTCGGTGAAGTACGACCCGGGCAAGGGTCTGGTGCTCTGGGCGGCGATCGCGATGCTCGTCGGCCTGGTCGGCTCGCTGCTGGTGCGGCGGCGCCGGATCTGGATACGCGCTGCGGCAGCCAACGATCCCGACAGCGCACCTTCATCACCGGGTCGTACTGTGGTGGAGATCGGCGGGCTCGCCCGCACCGGAAATCTGACCGCGGAATTTGACGATCTGGTCCGCCGGGTTCGCGTCCGGCTACCGGAGCAGGAGTAAGGGGCCAGATGGGTCGGCTGTCCAACGACTTGTTTGTCGTGACCGTGCTGGCATACGCGATCGGCATGGTCGCGTTCGCCTTCGACCTCGCGTTCCGGCGCCGCCCGGCGCGCATCATCCGGGCCGCGGTCACCCTGCCCAGCGAGCAGACGACCGAGGAGAAGGTGCTCGTCGGCGCAGGCGCGTCGGCCGTCGCACCGCCGCCGATGCCGCCGGCTCCACCCGTTCCCCCGGCCGTGGAGATCGCGACGGAGCCGGATCGCGGTTACGGCCGCGCCGGCCGGATCGCCGTCATTGTCACGCTTCTCGGCTGGGCCGCTCACCTCGGCACCATCGTCACCCGCGGCTTCGCGGCGCATCGGGTGCCGTGGGGCAACATGTACGAGTTCTCGACCGTGGTCGCGTTCTTCGTGGTGAGCGCATTCCTGGTGCTGCTCGCCCGGCAAAAGGCCCGCTGGCTCGGCGTTTTCGTGCTGGTGCCGGTGGTGCTCTACCTCGGCCTCGCGGGCACCGTGCTCTACGTCAAGGCCGGCCCGCTGGTGCCGGCGCTGAACTCGTACTGGCTGAAGATCCACGTCGTCGCCGCGATGAGCGCGACGGCCATGTTCTTCGTCAGCGGCATCGTGGCGCTGCTGTATCTGGTGAAGCTGCGCCGGCCCGCCGGCCCGCTGCTCTCGCGGCTGCCGGACACGACCGCGCTCGACCGGCTCACCTACGGGCTGGTCGCGTTCGCCTTCCCGATCTGGACCTTCGCGATCATGGCAGGTGCCATCTGGGCCGAGGCGGCCTGGGGTCGCTACTGGGGCTGGGATCCCAAGGAGACCTGGTCGTTCATCACCTGGGTGATCTACGCGGCCTACCTGCACTCCCGCGCTACCGCCGGATGGAAGGGCAAGCGGGCGGCCTATTTCGCCGTCGCCGCTTTCGCCGCGTTGATCATCAACTACTACGTGGTCAACACGTTCATCGTCGGCCTGCACAGCTACGCCGGCATCAAGTAGGGCGATCTTTGCCCGTTGCCGTCCTTGGAGCGGCCGCTGACGACACGTTCGGGCAGACTTAGGGAGTGGCCGGGTATCCAGATTTGCGCGACTTCATCGCGCGGCTGGAGCGCAGCAAAGAGCTGCGTCGGGTCAAGGCCCTCGTCGATCCCCATCTCGAGGTCAGCGAGATCGTGCAGCGGGTGGTTCGCCGGGGTGGGCCGGCGTTGCTGTTCGAGAACGTCCGTGGCTCGACGCTGCCGCTGGCGATCAACCTCTTCGGCAGCGAGCGGCGGATGGCGATGGCCCTCGGCGTCGAGCGGCTCGACGACATCGGTGACCGGATCGCCGGCCTGCTCAAGCCCGAGCTTCCCGTCGGTTTCGGCGGTCTGCGTGACGCGTTCGGCAAGCTCGGTGAGCTGCGCTCGGTGCCGCCGAAGACGGTCGCGTCCGGCTCATGCCAAGACGTCGTACTCAAGGGTGACGACGTCGATCTGGACCTGCTCCCCGGGATCCAGGCGTGGCCCGACGACGGCGGCATCTTCCTGAACCTCGGGCTCACCCATACCAAGCATCCCGAGACCGGCGCCCGCAACCTCGGCATGTACCGGCTGCAGCAGCACGACCGCCGCACGGTCGGCATGCACTGGCAGATCCACAAGGATTCCAACGCCCATCACGCGGTGGCCGAGCGGCGCGGCGAGCGGCTCCCGGTCGCGATCGCGTTCGGCTGCGAGCCCGCCGTCACCTACGCGGCGAGCGCGCCGCTGCCGGCGGAGATCGACGAGTACCTGTTCGCCGGCTTCATCGCGGGCCGGCGCATCGAGATGGTGGAGTGCCTGACGGTTCCGCTGAAGGTGCCGGCGAACGCGAGCGTCGTGCTCGAAGGCTGGCTCGAGCCCGGTGCGCGCCGTCCCGAGGGCCCCTTCGGCGACCACACGGGCTTCTACACGCCGGTCGAACCGTTCCCGGCGCTCACCGTCGACTGCATGACCATGCAGTCGGCGTCCTCGAACCCGGTCTTCCAGACGATCGTCGTCGGGCGCCCGCCGCAGGAGGACGCCTGGATCGGCAAGGCCACCGAGCGCATCTTCTTGCCGCTGATCCGCATGACGTTGCCGGAGCTCGTCGACTACGACCTGCCGGTGGCCGGCGGCTTCCACAACTGCGTCATCGCGTCCATCGACAAGCGCTTCCCCAAGCACGCGCAGAAAGTGATGAACGCCATCTGGGGCGCCGGCCTGATGTCGCTCGCCAAACTGATCATCGTGGTCGACGCCGACTGCGACGTGCACGACTACACCGAGGTCGCGTGGCGCGCGTTCGGCAACGTCGACTACGCCCACGACCTGCTGGCCACCTCGGGGCCGGTCGATCACCTCGACCACGGCTCCTACCAGCAGTTCTGGGGAGGCAAAATCGGTATCGACGCCACCCGCAAGTGGCCCGAGGAGGGTTACACGCGGGGCTGGCCACCCGAGGCGGTCATGGCGCCGGAGGTGTCCCAGGTCGTCGACCGGCGCTGGAAGGAGTACGGGATTTGACCACCGCCGTTCCGCCCGCGGCACCGTCGTTCACCAGCTCACCCAACCCGGCCCGCGCGTTCCTGCGGCTGGTGATGATCGAGCATTCGGTCTTCGCGCTGCCGTTCGCCTACCTGGCCGCGCTCTATGCCGGCTTCAGCGTCACGGGTTCCGTGCATTGGCGGGCGATCATCCTGGTGACGATCGCGATGGTGTCGGCGCGCACGTTTGCCATGGCGGTGAACCGGATCGTCGACCGCAGCCTCGACGCCCGCAATCCCCGCACCGCGAAGCGCGAACTGGTCACCGGCACCGTGTCGGTGCGCACCGCCGCCGTCGGGTCTGCCGTCGCGCTGGCAATTTTCCTGACGTCGGCGGCCCTGCTGTCCTGGCTGTGCCTGGCGCTCGCCCCCATCGCCCTGGCGCTCTTCGTCGTCTATCCGTATGGCAAGCGCTTCACCTGGGCGTGTCACGGGTTGCTCGGGCTCGCGCAGGCGGTCGGGCCGATCGGCGCCTGGCTCGGCGTGACCGGCCATTGGGGCTGGTCGTCGGTGCTGCTGGGGCTGGCGGTCGGGCTGTGGATCGGCGGCTTCGATCTCATCTACGCGCTGCAGGACGTCGAATCGGACCGTGCCGAGGGTGTCTACTCGCTCCCCGCGCGCTTCGGGCCCGTGGTGGCGCTGCGGACCGCCGCCGTCACCCACATCGTCACGCTGGGCCTGTTCGCGGCTTTCGGGGCCGTTGTGCATGCCGGCGCCTGGTGGTGGGTGGGCCTTGCCTTCGTCGCGCTCGGCTTCGGTTACGAGCACAGCCTGGTCAAGCCGGACGACCTGTCCAAGCTCAACCGCGCGTTCTTCACCACCAACGGCTTCATCGGCATCGGGCTTTTCTTCTTCGGTCTGATCGACCTGCTGGCGCGCGGCCTCGGGGCCTGATGCAGGCGCTGGACCGCGCTCTCAGCCGCGCTCTCGGCGAGGGCCTTGGCGAGCCGGTCGGCGTCGGCCCGCATCCCGAGCCGTGGCCGACCGATCCCCGCTTCGACCCGGAACTGCTGGCCGCCGGCGACCGGCGCAACGTCGTCGATCGCTATCGCTACTGGACGATGGACGCGATCGTCGCCGACCTGGACCGGCGCCGGATGCCGTTCCACGTAGCCGTGGAGAACTGGCAGCACGACCTGAACATCGGGACGGTGGTGCGCAACGCGAACGCCTTCCTGGCGGCCGCGGTCCACATCGTCGGCGAACGGCGGTGGAACCGGCGCGGGGCGATGGTCACCGACCGCTACCAGCACGTCGTCCACCATCCGACGATCGACGATCTTGCTGGCTGGGCGCGTGACGCCGAGCTGCCGATCGTCGGGATCGACCTGCTACCCGGCTCGCGCCCGCTGACGGAGGCGGAGCTGCCGCGGCGCTGCGTGCTGCTGTTCGGTCAGGAGGGCCCGGGGCTGTCCGCCGCGGCTCGCGGGCAGTGCTCGGTCGTGCTGCACATCCCCCAGTTCGGCTCCACGCGGTCGATCAACGCGGGGGTCGCCAGCGGCATCGCGATGTACGAATGGTGCCGCCGTTACGCCCAGTCTGACGGGGCAGAACGGGGCATCGTGGCTCAAGACTGAGTAGCCTTGGGACGACACCACAAGAGCTTGCCGACCCGATCTATGGCCCCCGGACCCAAACAAGTGGCTTCGAGCCACCTCACGCCGTGAGGCGACCTAGCGGGTCGGTGACACAAGGCCCCGGACCTAGTCCGGGGCCTTCGTGTTTTTCCGGCGATTGTGCTCGGCGAGGCGCGGATAGCGGCCGCGTTCGTCCGGTTCAGCGTCGGCGAGAGCGGCCCTCAGCAGCTGTAGGGCATTGCGCGACAGGGCCTCGGCTTCCAGGTTGGTGAGCCCCAGATCGGCGCCGACCGCCCCGGAACCCTCGCCGTAGCCGTACGTGGTCATCACGGCAGCCCGCTCGGGCGAGGGCAGCTGCGCCAGGGCCGCCTCGAGCCGGTCCAGCAGCTCCGAATCGGGCGTTCCGGCGTCGACCGCGGCAACGTCTTCGACCAGCTTCGCGGCAAGCGGGCGCAGCCGCGGCGGGCGATCGCGGGCGGGTGGTCGCCCGCGCCCGGGTCCAGATGTCACGCTTTCATGGTGCCCGCTGCCCCGCGTTCTGGCGAAAGCGCCACGATCTGGGTGGTCGCGGGTGCTCCGGGGTCAGGCAAGTCGACCGTCGCCGATCTGCTGCTGTCCGCGCTACGGGAAGCCGGTCGCCCGGTGCCGGCGCTGCTCGACAAGGACACGCTCTACGGCGGCTTCGTCGCGGCGACGCTCGACGCAGCGGGGCGTCCGCCGCACGAGCGCGAAGGCGACTGGTACGACCAGCACATCAAGCGCTACGAGTACGCCGGCATGACCGCCGCCGCGCGCCAGATCAGCGCCCGCGGCTGCCCGGTGCTGCTGTCCGCACCGTTCACCCAGCAGATCCGCGACGAGCGGCGGTGGAGCCGGTGGGTCGGCGAGCTCGGTGGTGGGCCGGTGCAGCTGGTCTACGTCCGCTCCGACGCCACGACGCTCGCGGCGCGGCTCTCGGCGCGGGCGTCTTCCCGTGATGGCGGGAAGCGCGCTGGGTTCGAGGCCTTTCTCGAGCGGATGCAGCCCGACGTCAGCCCTCCCGTCCCGCATCGCGAGATCGACAACCGTCTCGGCGCGCCCGACCTCACGACCCAGATCGCCCGGCTGCTCGCCTGACCCGTCCGTCCTCCCAAGGCGTCCAAAACTGGGTTATTAGCGTTAAGGGACGCGCTCTTAACGCAAGGAACCCAGTTCTGCGCAGCCCCCGGAAGGGCGGCGGGCCTTAGAACGCCTTGAGCGGCTGGGTCGGTGGGTTGGTCGGGTCGGTGGCGGCAGGCGGGGGTGCGGGCGGACCGGTGTCGACGCCCGGCTGGCCGTTGATGACGACTTGGGCCGTCCACTGGTAGCCGTCCCACCAGCGGGCTTCGCAGCGGCCGTCAGGGTCGGCGTAGAAGCCCGGCGGGAAGGCGGGCGCAGCCGGCGCCAGGGCGGGCGCGGGCTCTGGCGGAGCGATCGGCAGCGGCGGGGGAGCGAAGAGTTCCGCGGCGGTGCCGACCGGCTGCCACAGCGTTTCCGGCTCCAGCGCCGCGCGGAAGTCGTGCTCGCAGCGCTGGCACTTGCGAAGCGCCGCTTCGTCGCGCCGCTCGCCGCAGTTCGGGCAGAAGACGACGAGCCGCTCGTCGGCGTCGAGGCCCTGGCAGCGCTGGCAGACGAAGTCCGGGTCCATCTTCACCAGCGGCAGGATCCGGCCGACCAGGATGAACGGGCTCACCCCGGACCGCGAGACGCTGGCGCCGAGGAACCCGCTGATGCCCTTGATCTTCCGGTTGCGTTCGAGCAGGCGCTGGTAGTCGGGGTTCAGCACCTTCTGCTGGCGGCAGGTGGTGCAGGTCTGGAGGGTGCGTAGCGGCAGCGACTCGCGGATGCGGGCCTGGTCGTTCAGAAACGTGATCACGGGCTTGTCGGTCTCGGCGATCGTGATGACCGGCACCATGCCCGCAGCGGCCGAGTCCAGAACGTGTTCGGCCTCCGCCACGACCCGTTCGACGTCAGCCGCGAGCGCCGGTGGCATCGACCCGGTGACGCGCGAGATCATGAGCGCGACGGTCAGCATTCCCTGCACCCGTTCGGCGTCCAGAATCGCTTCCGCATCCGGGGCGGCGATCACGACCTGCGGGCCGGTGGGCTGCGCCGGTGCGCTGCCGCCGAGCCATTGATCCACGCGCTGCACCGCCTTCTGGCCGGCGTTGCCGCTCGCCACGTTGGTGCGCTCCAACAGCCCCACCGTGGCTGCCGTGCTGTTGAACGTGGGCGGGGTCAGCACGACGTTCGGGTCGACGGAGCGCAGCGCGGCGTCGACACCCGAGGCGATCTCGGTGAACAGGTCGGCATAGGTCCGGTTCTGCCCCCACGCCTTGCCGCCGGGTGCCCGCCAGCGGTCGAACAGGCTCACCGAAACGGTCGTCGTCCCGGCTTCCCCGGCGAGCTCGACCTTGATGCCGACCGGCGATTTCTTCGGCTGCAACGCACCTGCGGCGAGCTGCGAGCCGCGCTTGCCCTCGAGGCTTGTCAGGCGCTCGGCGGTCAGCTCGAAATGCTGCTCGCGCAACGCCTTGCTGAGGGCGGTTCGCACGGTCGCCACTGGGGCAGCGACCGTGCGAACCAGCTCCATGCGAGCGAACGGCATGGCGGCGCCGCTCCTCTAGGACTCGTCGTACGCGGCGGCAGCAGAGTCGTCGCTCGCCTGCTGCACCCAGGTGTCGGCGGTGTCGGCGTAGTCGGAGGCCGTCTCGGCGTAGTTGGACGCTCCATCGGCATAGTTCTCGGCGTTGGCGAAGTCGGTCTGCGCGCTCTCGTAGTCGCCCGATTGCAGCGCTTCGAGGCCGGCGTTTTCGTAGCTGTCCGCCGAGTCCGACCACTCGCTCGCGCTGGCGGCGTTCCAGTTCGCCCAGTCGTCGTTGTTCGCGGCGTAGCCGAGGTCGCTCTCGACGTTGCCGGTGCCGGTGATGACGTCATCAAACGCCTGGACGCTCGCGTCACTCTCAGCGGCGCTCAGCTCGGCGCTGCTGCCCGGCGCCGAAGCCTCGGCGCCGGGGTCAGTGCCCGTGTAGTCGTCCCAGGTTTCCGACATGATCCCTATCCCCCTTGGCGCTCACCCACGATGGGAGAGACGACACTGACAACCCGGGATCAGGATCGCGCGTTCCGGTGTCGGATGTCCGCCAAACGACAGACTTCTCTAGGGGGTGGGTATCGGCTGGCGGCGCTCTCCGTGCCGCCGGGCCCAGCCCAGGCCGAGACCGACCAGGATCAGCAGCACGCCGGCGCCGCCGATCACCGACGGAAGCGTGACCTTGGCGAGCTGGATCTTGTCGGCGCGGCCTTTGGCGAAGCTCGCCAGGTCATTGACCGAAGTCGGCAGCTGCGAGTAGTTCAGGTTGAAGACGTTGCTGCGCGGGGGGTTCTTGACGAGCTTGCCGATGATCGTGGCGGCTGCCTGCACGGCGGCGTTCTTCGCGTATTGCGGCTTGTTCAGGATCGTCTGGATACGGCCGATGCCCTGGATGTCGGGAGTCGCGTAGAGCGTCTGGTCGATCTTCTCCAGCCCGACGATGGCGCCTGTCTTGGGCTCGACGAGGAAGCTGGTGTGCACGTCGAGCGTGTACTTCAGCGGGACGTCCTGGGCGAGGATCGCCAGCGCCGCCGTGCGGTCAGCGGGAGCGAGTGCCGGCAGCACCGCCGCTTGCAGCACGGCGGGATCGGCTCCCAGCGCCGCCAACTGGGTCGCCGCCTGCGCCGGGGTCAGGGCCTTCGGGATGCCCTGGGAGACGAGCTGGTCGATGTAGTAGCTCTGCGCCGTGGCGCCGGTCATCGACCCCTCGTAGCGGTAGAGCGTGACTCCGCCCTGGCGAACCTGGCCCGTCTTGGTGAACGCGTAGGAGACGCCCGACTCGTTCTTCCACACCTGGTACGGGCCCTTCCCGGAGCTGAAGGGCAGGTTGATCGCGTACGCGGGCGAGCGGTCGACCTTGTTGCTCGGTGTGTAGGCCCACGCCCGCGAGTCGGCGACGTCTTTCAGCGTCTTGCGGTCGACCACGTAGCGCTGCTGCAGGTTCTGCGGCTTGAGGTTGCCGATCTGCTCGACGTCATTCTCCGCGACGACGGCGCGGTTGCCGTCCGTCTCGATGACGTGCAGGTTGCGCTTGATGTCGAGGGGCAGCTTCTGCGGCGTCTTGAGCGGCCCGGCCGTCGCCGGGTCGATGTAGAGCGTGAAAGTGCCCGTCGCGTGCGCGGTCTTGTCCAGCGGGCCGCCAGGGTATTTCACCGCCAGCGCCGGGAGCGCCCAGACGGCGACGATTCCGACCACGAGCAGCACGACCCCCAGGCCGAACAGCACTTTCGGCAGCTTCATCGATCGCTTCCCGGGTGCGGCGGATTGGGGGGCGGACAGAACGCTCTGACTCATAACGGAAACGTAAGGCCAACGCCGGTCGCCCTTATACATCCGAACGTCAGGTCTGCCAGGGACTAGAGTCCAATGCCAGCAAGGCACACCGGCCGGTGGGGGAAATACCCCCAAGTACCACTTCAGTACAGGGGAGGCCTGGTGGCGGACGGGCCACTCATCGTGCAGTCCGACAAGACCGTCCTGCTGGAGACCGATCACGAGCTGGCCGACGAGGCCCGGGCCGCCCTGGCGCCTTTCGCCGAGCTGGAGCGCGCGCCCGAGCACGTCCACACCTACCGGGTGACCAACCTGGCGCTGTGGAACGCGAGAGCCGCCGGTCACGATGCCGAGCAAGCCGTCGACGTGCTGATGCGTTACTCCCGCTTCCCGGTTCCGCACGCGCTGCTGGTCGACGTCGCCGACACGATGGACCGTTTCGGCCGGTTGCGGCTGGAGGCCTCACCCGTGCACGGGCTGGTCCTGCACGCGCTCGACCGCGCCGTGCTCGAAGAAGTCGTGCGCTCGAAGAAGATCGCGCCGATGCTCGGCGTGCGCATCGACGACGACACCGTCGCCGTTCACGCCGCCGAGCGCGGCCGTATCAAGATGGCGCTGCTGCGCGTCGGCTGGCCGGCCGAGGATCTGGCCGGCTACGTCGACGGCGAGGCCCATCCCATTTCGCTGCGCGAAGAGGGCTGGTCGATGCGGGCCTATCAGCGTGAAGCGGTCGAGGGGTTCTGGGCGGGCGGCTCCGGCGTGATCGTGCTTCCGTCCGGCGCCGGCAAGACCATCGTCGGTGCCGCAGCGATGGCCAAGGCCGGTGCCACCACGCTGATCCTGGTCACCAACACCGTCGCCGGGCGGCAGTGGCGGCGCGAGCTGCTGGCTCGCACCTCACTCACCGAGGACGAGATCGGGGAGTACTCCGGCGAGCGCAAGGAGGTCCGGCCGGTCACCATCGCCACGTATCAGGTGATGACCACGCGCCGCAAAGGTGAGCACCTGCATCTCGGGCTGTTCTCCGCGCGGGAATGGGGCCTCATCATCTACGACGAGGTGCACCTGCTCCCGGCCCCGGTCTTTCGTATGACGGCCGACATCCAGTCCCGCCGCCGCCTCGGGCTGACGGCAACGCTCGTACGCGAGGACGGCCGCGAGGGCGACGTCTTCAGCCTGATCGGCCCGAAGCGCTACGACGCGCCGTGGCGCGACATCGAGGCGCAGGGGTGGATCGCGCCCGCGCTCTGCACCGAAGTCCGCGTCACGCTCACCGACGACGAGCGGATGAACTACGCCGTCAGCGAGCCCGAGGACCGTTACCGCGTCTGTGCCACCGCCGCGTCCAAGCGCCATGTCGTCCGCATGCTGGTCGATCGGCACAAGGACGATCGCGTGCTCGTGATCGGTGCCTACCTCTCGCAGCTCGGCGAATTCGGCGAATTGCTCGACGCTCCCGTCATTCAGGGGTCGACGACGAACAAGGAGCGCGAGCGGCTCTTCGAAGAATTCCGCAACGGGGCGTTGAAGGTGCTCGTCGTCAGCAAGGTGGCGAACGTCTCGATCGACCTCCCCGAGGCCGGTGTCGCGATTCAGGTGAGCGGCACGTTCGGCTCGCGGCAGGAGGAGGCGCAGCGGCTCGGGCGGGTGCTGCGGCCGAAAGGCGACGGACGGCCGGCGCATTTCTACACGGTCATCTCGCGCGACACGCTCGACCAGGAGTACGCCGCCCACCGCCAGCGGTTCCTCGCCGAGCAGGGCTACTCGTACACGATCGTCGACTCCGACGATCTGATCAGCGAGGGTTAGCGGGGGAGCACGGTGGGACGCTCGTTCTTCCTCTCCGAGGAGCTGCAGAGCTACCTGTGGTCCAGCATGACCCCGCTGGACGACGTGCTCGCGGACCTTCGCGAGGAGACGGCCACGACTTTGCGCGATCACGCGCAAATGCAGATCTCCCCGGAACAGGGCGCTTTTCTCACGACGCTCGTTGCCGCGATGGGCGCTCGCCGCGTCATCGAGGTCGGAACGTTCACCGGCTACAGCGCGCTGTGCCTGGCTCGCGGCCTCGGGCCTGAAGGCCTGCTGCACTGCTTCGACGTGAGCGAGGAATGGACGCAGATCGCGCGCCGCCACTGGAGACGTGCCGGGCTCGATGACCGCATCGAGCTGACGCTCGGCCCGGCCGCCCAGTCGCTGGCGGCCCTGCCGCCTGATCCGGTGGTCGACGTGGCGTTCGTCGACGCCGACAAGACCGGCTATCCCGAGTACGTCGAACTGCTGCTGCCGCGGCTTCGTCCCGGCGGCCTGCTGCTGCTCGACAACACCCTGCGCTACGGCGCGGTGCTCCCGTCGTCGGGGTCGACCGACGAGGGCACCCGCGCGATCGTTGCGCTGAACGCGGCCTTGGCCGGCGACAGCCGCGTCGAGACGGTGCTGCTCCCGCTCGCCGACGGGCTCACCATCGCCCGCAAGCTGTAGCTGCCCGCGCTCAGCGCAGGATGCCGGTGTGTCCCAGCGAGTAGCGGCCGGGCTGCGGCCAGACGCACAGGCCGTGCGGTTCGATGCCGACCTTGATCCGGGCGACGAGCTCGCCGGTCGTGGTATCGATGCCGTAGACCTCGTTGTTGCGCCGGCCCGACAGCCACAGCGTCTTGCCGTCGGGTGAGACGCCGCCCATGTCCGGGGTGCTCGGCGCCGGGATCGGCCAGTTGGCGATGACCTTGCGGGTGGCGAAGTCGATGACGCTGACCGAGCCCTGATCGTGCACGCCGCCGCGGTTCGACACGTACAGCACGTGGGCGTTGCGGCTGGGATACAGGCCATGGGCCTCGGGTCCGGTCGGGATGAACCCGATCTGCTTGAACGCATCGCCGTCGATCAGATGGACCCCGTTCTGGTCCATGTCCGAGACGTACCAGACCTTGCCGGCGGGGTCGAGCTTGATGTCCTGCGGCATACCGCCGATGTTCAGATATCCCAGCACCTTCTGCTGCGCCGTATCGACTTTCACCAGGCCGCCGCCGAACTCGCAGGTCGCGATGAAATACGAGCCGTCGGCGGAGAAGTCGATGTGGTTGACGCCGGCGCACTGCGTCACGTCCAGCGCATGCTCGAGGGCGAAGGTGTGCGGGTCGGAGAAGTCGAGCCGCTTCTCGGCCTCCGCCACCACGATGGCGAACGTGCCGTCGGGGGTGAAGTACATGTTGTACGGGTCGGACACCGGGATGTTGGGGCCTGCGCGCTTGCTCGTGATCGGGCTGATCGGGGTCAGCGAGTTACCGCCCTCGTCGTTGGCCGAGTACAGCGTCTTCAGATCCCACGCCGGGATGACGTGCTGCGAGCCGGGCGCGGTCGCGTAGGTCTCGATGACCTTCTTGGTGACCGGGTCGATCACGGTCACCGTGCCCTCACCGTGGTTGGGCACGTAGATCCGATACGGCACGTCGCGGGTCGCCGCGGTGAACATGCCCACCCCGTCATGGGCGTAGACGTCACCGATCGCCGGGCCGTTGCCGATGACGGCGGGGCTCGCGGGCGGCGCGGTGGTCGCCGGCGCCGATGTCGCCGCAGGCGTCGAGACGCTCGGACTGGGCTTGCTCGCACCGGATGTGCTGGCGGAGCCGCACGCCGCCGTGAGCGAGACCGACAGCACGAGCACCGCGCCGACGGCGAGGGAGCGCTTCATCGGCTCCACCCTGCCACGCCGGCCCGGGCTGAACGGGCTGGCGCTCCGCCGTTTCAGCCGGTGGCGCTGCCCAGGGTGGTCTGGGCGACGTCGATCGTGTCGCTCTTGGGCGGGGCGGTTATTCCGGCCGTGTCAGCCTTGCCGAAGTCGTAGAAGTCGAGCGTGATGGATTCCGACGTCGGCCCGTTCTGCTCGCCCGTGGCCCATCCCGGTTTGAGGTCCATCGAGACTCGCCGGGCCAGTCCCTGGTCGTCGATGTAGACATCCTCGTTCACCGGCTTGGTCCCATACATGGCGCGGTATTGGTCGAGCGCCTTGCCGCCGAGCTGGGACGTCTTGGCGGCCTTCGACAGATCGATCACTGCCCGGTAGTGCGTGGTCTGCACGCCCCTGACCTTTGCCCGGCCGAGTGTCTTGACGTCGTGGTTCGCGGCGCCGAGGGCTTTCAGGAACGCCGACAGGTCCTGGCCGAAGGCATTCGCCGACGTATTCGTCCCGGCTTGGGAAGGTGTGATCGACACCCATTCCTTGCCTGCCGTCTGCGAGCGCATAGCCGCTGGAAAGCGCAGGTAGACCGCGTTGCCGACGACCAGTTCATCGATGGAGCCAGAAACGGTGCTCCCTGCCGGCAGCGCAAGCGACACCTGGAAGGTGCCGCCGGCCAGGTCGGTGACTCCGCCTCCCTGCAGCGTGATCGTTTGGGTCGAGCTCGCGAGCTTGAGCTCCATGAAGACCTTCGCGTTCTTCGCGGCGGCGGTCTTCCCGGCCGCCTGGGCCACGACAGTGAACGAGTTGTCCGTGGTGCCGGAGCTTCCACAAGCACCCACGGCCAGGACGGCCGCGGTGGTGATGGCCGCGCTCAATACGGGCTTCGTGCTGCGCATGTTTTTCGTTCCCCCGAAGACATAGGAGCCGCAGGCAAAACGGGCTCCGCCGGGAAAACGTGACGAAAGCCCGTCAACGTGAGTCGTTGGCGGCCTCGTCCGCCAGCAACAGGTGGGGGTAGGTGGGTGACAAGAGCGGCTCCGGGCGGCATCGACCCGGCCTCGGAGGGGCCAGCGTGGCAGTAGAGGAGGGCTCCAGCGCGCATTAGTAGTATGGCGGTAGGACGCACCGCGGTAGGATGGCGTCATGAAGGTCGACAAGCTCAGCGTCTCGTTCGACCCCGACCTCGGCGACGCGGTCCGCGCGGCTGCGGTGCGCGCAGGCACACCGGTGTCATCGTGGCTAGCAGAAGCTGCCGCGACCAAGTTGCGCACCGAGGCCCTTGCCGCGTTTTTGGCCGAGTGGGAGGACGCGCACGGTGCGATCACCGCGGAGGAACTCGCGCGCGCGGAGAGTGAGCTCGGGTTGAGTGCGGCGTGAGCGCCGTCGTCCTGGATGCTGGTGCGTTTGTCGCCGTCGAGCGTGACGACCGGGCGGTCATGGCCAGGCTTCGGGCGGCACAGCAGCACGGCCTGGATCTCCGTAGTAACGCCATGGTTGTGGCCCAGGTCTGGCGGGACGAGGGCGGCCGGCAAGCGCGCCTGTCCCGGCTACTGCGCGCAGTCGAGGTTCGCGGCGTGGAAGACAGCGACGGTCGTGCCGCTGGCGCGCTGCTGGCGCGCAGCGGGACGAGCGACCCGATTGACGCCACGGTCGTGCTACTCGCCCAGCCCGGTGATCGAATCCTGACCAGCGACCCCGGGGACCTCCGCTCGCTGGCCGAAGCCGCGGCCAGTCGCGTGCTCATCATCGCCTGCTGAGGGTCCACCCGCACGTCCGGCGGGACTGGGGCTGCGGATGGGACGCCTGCCCTGTGACGCCCGCGGTCTTTGCCGGCGGCCCGCTGGCGTGGCCGGACGGAGCCCACCCAACGAGGTGGGCCCGGGTTTTCACCTCTTCGTCCAGCCGGCCAAGTCGCGACTGGGTCGCGGCCGGCGCCAGCCACAGCACGTGCTCCTCGTCGGCGTCCAAGTGCTGGTGCCCGGCCCCCATGCGCCCACGGCGGTCATTGTGCCGCGTCATCCGCTAACGGCGGCCGGGCACACCATGGCGCGACTAAGACCGGAAGCGTCGCGACCCTCGCCTGCGCACTGGACAGCGCGGAAAGGCTGCATCCGCAGTAGACCCCGCGCCGACCTGCCGGACGGTCCGTCGCGGAGGGCGAGCCAACGGACTTGTCACCCACTTACCCCACCTGTTGCCGTACTGGCTCGTCCGGGAGGGGGGTTGTCGATCAGCCGGTGGTCGTACTGCCGCTGCTCCCGCCGAGCCCGCCGAGCAAGGACCCCAGGTCGCCCACCTGGTCCGCCGGCGGCGCGGTGATGCCCGAGGTGTCGGCCTTCCCGAAGTCGTACATGTCGACCGTCACGGTGAACGACGACGTACCGGACGAGGCGCCCGCGCTGGTGCTCGGCAGCACCGGGTTGACGGTGACCGAGAACCGGCGGGGAAGACCGTCCTTGTCGAGGTAGACATCCTCCGGGATCGTGTTCGAGCCGAGCGTCTTGGTGAACTGCTGCAGGCTCGCGGCGTCCGCGCCGCTCGCCTGCACCGCCTTGGCCAGGTCGACCTGTGCGCGGTAGTGCGTGGTCTCGACACCCCGGACCTCGGTCGTGCCGACCTTGGTGACGCTGTCGCTCACCCCGCGCAAGGTGGCGAGCAGCTGGGTCGGGTCTTGCCCCGTGAAGTCGAGCCCGGTCGTGCTGCTGGCGCCGAGTTCGGAGGGGTCGAACGTGATCCACGGCTTGCCGCCTGTCGCGCTCGCAGCGGCGGACGGGAGCTTGATGTAGATGGTCTTGCCGATGACGCGCTCTTCGATGGTGCCGCCGATGCCGGCAGACGCGGGCAGGTTCAACGTCAAGGCGAACTTCTTGCCGGCGAAGTCGGCGATTCCGTCGCCGCCGAACGAGAGGTTCTGACCCGCTGCCGACCCGGTGAAGTCGATGTGGATCTTGGCGTTCTTGGCCTGGTCGACCTTGTCGACCGAGCCGGCGAGCAGGGCCTGGACGGACAGGCCACCGCCGCCACCGCCGCTCGGGGCGCCGGTCGGGCTGACGATCGTTCCGCTGCTTCCCTTGCTGCTGCTGCCGCACCCGGCGACGAGTGCGGCTACGGCACCGGCGATGGCGAGGCGCCGGGCGGCTTTGGCTGAGCGCATGTGTCCACTCCAATTGCTCGAGAAGTCAGGGAGCCGAATCTTTCGCGCGCAGGAGCGAGCACGTCCCCCGCACCTCAGAAACTAACTGGTCGACCCGGCGGCCCGCTGGCTTTAATCGCATTTGCGACACATGCGGATCACACGGCAAAGGGGCGGCCTCCCCGCAGGGAAGCCGCCCCTTCAGACGGACTGTGGGTTCTGATCCAGGGGATCAGAAGTCCATGTCACCGCCGCCCGGCATGGCCGGGGCTGCCGGGTTCTTCTCCGGCTTGTCGGCGATGACCGCCTCGGTGGTGAGGAACAGGCCGGCGATCGACGCTGCGTTCTGCAGCGCGGAGCGGGTGACCTTCGCCGGCTCGATGATGCCGGACTTCACCATGTCGACGTACTCGCCGGTGGCGGCGTTGAGCCCCCAGCCGGCCTTGAGGCCGCGCACCTTCTCGACCACAACTCCGCCTTCGAGGCCGGCGTTGATCGAGATCTGCTTGAGCGGAGCCTCGAGCGCGATCCGGACGATGTTGGCGCCGGTCGCCTCGTCGCCGACCAGGTCGAGCTTCTCGAACGCGGTGATGCTGGCGAGGATCAGCGCGACGCCGCCTCCCGGCAGCACACCCTCCTCGACGGCCGCCTTCGCGTTGCGAACGGCGTCCTCGATGCGGTGCTTGCGCTCCTTGAGCTCCACCTCGGTGGCAGCGCCGACCTTGATGACTGCAACGCCGCCGGCCAGCTTGGCCAGCCGCTCCTGCAGCTTCTCGCGGTCGTAGTCGCTGTCGCTCTTCTCGATCTCGGCGCGGATCTGGTTGACCCGGCCGTTGATCTGGTCGGTGTCGCCGGCACCCTCGACGATGGTGGTCTCGTCCTTGTTGATGACCACCTTGCGAGCGCGGCCCAGCAGGTCGAGGGTCGCGTTCTCGAGCTTGAGACCGACCTCCTCGCTGATGACCTGGCCACCGGTCAGGATCGCGATGTCCTGCAGCATGGCCTTGCGGCGGTCGCCGAAGCCGGGAGCCTTCACCGCAGCGCTCTTGAACGTGCCGCGGATCTTGTTCACGACCAGGGTGGCCAGCGCCTCGCCCTCGGCGTCCTCAGCGATGATCGCCAGCGGCTTGCCGGACTGCATGACCTTCTCCAGCAGCGGGAGCAGGTCCTTCACCGACGAGATCTTGCTGTTGACGATCAGCAGGTACGGGTCGTCGAGCACGGCCTCCATGCGCTCGGGGTCCGTGACGAAGTAGGGCGAGATGTAACCCTTGTCGAAGCGCATTCCCTCGGTGAGCTCGAGCTCGAGGCCGAAGGTGTTGCTCTCCTCGACGGTGATGACGCCTTCCTTGCCGACCTTGTCCATGGCCTCGGCGATGATCTCGCCGACCGTGGTGTCAGCAGCGGAGATCGAGGCGGTGGCAGCGATCTGCTCCTTGGTCTCGACGTCCTTGGCGAGCTTGGACAGCTCCTCCGAGACGCGCTCGACGGCAGCCTCGATGCCCTTCTTCAGGCCCATGGGATTGGCACCGGCCGCAACGTTGCGCAGGCCCTCGCGTACGAGCGCCTGGGCGAGCACGGTGGCTGTGGTGGTGCCGTCGCCGGCTACGTCGTCGGTCTTCTTGGCGACCTCTTTGACGAGCTCGGCGCCGATCTTCTCGTAGGGGTCCTCGAGCTCGATCTCCTTGGCGATGCTCACACCGTCGTTGGTGATCGTGGGTGCGCCCCACTTCTTGTCCAGCACGACGTTGCGGCCCTTGGGGCCGAGCGTCACCTTGACGGCGTCGGCCAGCTGGTTCATCCCGCGCTCGAGGCCGCGACGGGCCTCCTCATCGAACGCGATGATTTTCGGCATGTGGTAGTTCCCTCCAGCAGATGGACGGGTCCAGAATGAAGTCCCGTTGCTCGGCCGCCATGACGCCCGCGACGGACGTCCGAAGGCATCCTGGTGACACCTCCGGCCTCGTCCCGACGGCCTGGCACTCGACACCTTCGAGTGCCAGTGTCCATTTTTAGCACTCGACCCTGTCGAGTGCAAGACAGTGCGTCGGGTGCCGGATCGCGGCCGGGCACGCTACCTTTCTCGCGACACGCGACGGGAAGGAAGCGATCATGCTGGAGGCGGCTGCAATCCCTGACGTGCTCAAACCCACGGTCTCGCAGTGGGTCGGGCTGGCGATCGCGATCGGAGCCGCGGTCCTGTGCTTCCTGATCGCCCTGGCGATCGTGCGCTTCGGACGCGCCGTGGGAGGTGTGACGGGCGCCGGCGCCGGTCTGGTGGGAGGTGCGAGCCTGCTGCCGTGGGTCGCCGGGACGTCATCCAACGGCGTCGGCGGGACGCTGAACCTGAAGTTCGACGCCTGGAAGAAGGTCGATGGCCAGGCCGTCAACAACGTGCACGTCTGGACCGGGGTCGGGCCGCACTCGCTGCTGTGGGGCATCCCGCTGGTGGTGGCGGCCGGTCTGATGCTGATCCTCGGCGTGCTGCCGGGCCGAGCCGGGCTCATCGCGATCATTCCGGCGCTGCTCGTGCCGTGGGCCCTGCTGTACGTGACCGAGGTCGCGCACGACAAGCTAGCCGTGCGCAACGTGGGGGTCGGTGCCTGGGCGGCCCTGGGCGGGTCGGCGGTGGTGATCCTGACGGTCATCGTGCGCGCGCTCCAGTCCGGCGGAAGACGCCCCGTGCAGCAGTCGGTCTACAGCCCGCAGTTCGCCGGCCAGTACAACCAGCAGGCCCAGTACGCGGCGCAGCCCGGCTACGGCCAGCAGCCGGGCTACGGCCAGCAGCCGGGGTACGGGCAGCCGGATTACGGCCAGCAGCCGTACGGCCAGCCCGCGTATGAGCAGCCCGCCTACGGCCAGCCGTCGTTCGACAAGCCGGCCTACGGCCAGCAGGAGTACGGGCAGCCCCAGGGCTACGGCCACGGTGGCTACCACGAGGCGCCGACCGACCAGCACGCCGGCAATGACCATGCGCATGACCATGACCATGACCATGACCACGACCATGACGAGCCGCCCCCCAACGACGGGTCGACCCAGATCATCGAGTCGCCGTTCCGTCAGCAGCCGCCGCCGCAGAGCTAGCGGGCTGCTACTCCAGCAGGCCGGGAACCGCTTCGTTGAGTGCGGTCTCGAAAGCCTCGTACGTCGGCTCGATCGAGACCGTCGGCCCGCTGGTGGGCGCCATGGCATCGATGGTCTTGAGCCCGTCGCCGGTGTTGAACAGGACCGTCTCAGCGCCCGGGTCGAGCGCGCCCTCGCGTAGCAACCGCTGCAGGGTCGCGACCGTGACCCCACCCGCCGTCTCGGCGAAGATCCCCTCGGTCTGGGCCAGTAGCCGGATGCCCTCGACGACCTCGGCATCGGTCACGTCACGGATCGCGCCGCCGGTGCGCCGGGCCACGTCGAGCGCGTAGGGACCGTCGGCCGGGTTGCCGATCGCGAGGGACTTGGCGATCGTGTTGGGCCGTACCGGCGTGATGGTGTCGTGCCCGGCGGCGAAGGCGGCGGCGACCGGGTTGCAGCCGGCGGCCTGGGCACCGAACACCCGGTAGGGCGTGCCGTCGACGAGGCCGAACTTGCTCCACTCGCGGAACGCCTTGTCGACCTTGGTCAGCAGCGACCCGGACGCGATCGGGATGACGACCTGCTCGGGCAGCCGCCAGCCGAGCTGCTCGGCGACCTCGTAGCCCAGCGTCTTCGACCCCTCGGCGTAGAACGGCCGCACGTTGACGTTGACGAACGCCCACTCCTGCTCGCCCGCGATCTCGCTGCACAGCCGGTTGACGTCGTCGTAGGAGCCCTGCACCGCGACCAGGGTGGGGCCGTACACCGCCGTGGAGATGGTCTTGCCCGGCTCGAGGTCGTGCGGGATCAGTACGACGGCCGAAAGGCCGGCCGAGGCAGCGTGAGCGGCGACGGACTGGGCGAGGTTGCCGGTGGAGGCGCACGCGACGGTCGTGAAGCCGAGCTCGCGGGCCGCGGACAGCGCGACGCTCACGACCCGGTCCTTGAACGAGTGGGTGGGGTTGGCGCTGTCGTCCTTGACCCACAGCGTCTTCATCCCGAGCGCCGCAGCGAGCCGATCGGCTCGGCGCAGCGGGGTCCACCCGGCACCGAGGCTGACGCGGGTGGCCTCGTCGTGGCCGGCGGGCAGCAGCCCGACGTAGCGCCACAAGCTCTGCGGCCCGGCTGCGATCTGCTCGCGGGTGACGCGAGCGAGCCGATCCTCGTCGTAACCGATCTCGAGCGGCGCGAAGCACTCGATACAGACGTGGATGGCGGCGAGGTCGTAGCGCGCTGAACAGTTACGGCAGGCGAGGTGAGTGGCCGGATTTTGACCAACGATCACCGGGGGTTCGAGCAGAGTGGTCATGCGAGAAAAAGCCTCCTCATCGTTCCCGCCTGATCAGGCGGGCCGGCATTGGCACCTGCCGGCAGCGAAACGCTGCTCGGTGGTTGCCGGGGCTTCAACGGGCCGGTCCCTCTGCCCCTCTGGATGAGCACAGATATGAAATTTGGAACGACCTGGGTCGCTTCGAGCAGGATAGCTGAACGTGACGCAACGATCGAGCGGTTACGGCGTTCGGGTGATCTACACCGACCTCGACGGAACGATGGTCGGGCCCAGCGGGTGCTTCTTTCGCGCCGAGGACCGGTCGGTCACGCTCGAGCCGGCCCGGGCACTCGCTGAGCTGCTGGCGGCCGGGATCGACCTCGTCCTGGTCAGCGGCCGTACACAGGCGCAGCTGCTCGAGGCCTGCGCGATCTTCGGAGCCGACGGCTACGTGGCAGAGCTCGGCGCGATGGTGGGTTGGGACCGCGGACGTGGGCGTCAGCTGCTGCGCGGAGCGATGCCGGAGCAGTTCGACGCGATCCCCGACGATCTCGTACAGGGCATGTTCGGCGCGTTCGTCCGCAAGATCGAGTTCCACGACCCGTGGCACATCGGCCACGAGCTCGATGTGATGTTGCGTGGCGACGTCGACGTGGCAGCCGTGAACGCCTGGTTCGCCGCGCAGGGTGCGGGGTGGGTGCGCCTTCATGACAACGGTCTGCTGCCGCCGCGCCCGACGCCGAATCTCGACCTGGACCTGACCACGGAGCGGCTGCACGTCTACCACCTGGTGCCGGACGGCATCGACAAGGGCCGCGCGGTCGCGTTCGACCTCGCTCGCCGCGGGTTGTCGGCCGAGCAGGCCATCGCCATCGGCGACAGCGCCAGTGACCTGCTGATGGCCCCGCACGTCGGGCGGTTTCATCTCGTCGCCAACGGCGCCCGCCACGAGCATGTGCGAGCGCTGGCCGAGGCGACCCCGAACGTCGTCATCGAAGCGACGACGCTCGGACTCGGCTGGGCCTGCGCCGTCCGCTCCGCCGTTGATCATGGTTAGCTGCGGTCGCGTTCACGCTCCAGGTCGGTGAGCCGTGCTGCGGCGTCGAGGTCGCCGGCCGCGTCGTCGGAGGCCAGCTCCTGGACGACCTGGCTGAGCTCGCGCTGCTCCCGGGTCGAGGTGGTGGCGTCGAGGAAGACGTGCCGCACCGAGGGCAGGGCGTCGGTCAGCTCCTGCTCGATCTTGGTGCTGACCCGCTCGATCTGCCGCGAATCGAGCCCGTCGACGAAGTCGATCCTCATGGCGACGAGCACGTCATCCGGGGACAGCTGCATGGTGAGCAGTTCGAGCACCGCATCCACCTCGGGGTGCTGCGCGACGGCATGCTGGATGTCCAGCCGCAGCTCCGGATCGGCCGCCTCGCCGATCAGCAGATCCTTGGTGTCGCGTCCGAGCGCGTAGGCGACCCAGGCGAGCAGCACGCCGATCACGATGGAGGCGCTCGCGTCGTACTCGGCGGAGCCGGTCGCCTGGTGCAGACCGATGCCGATCGCCGCCAGGAAGATGCCGGTGACGGCCGCGCCGTCCTCGCTCGCGACCGCCTTCACGGTGGGGTCGTTGCTGCGCCGCAGATGACTCAGGAACGGACGGCGGAGTTCGCGCGCCTCCGCGCGAACCTGTCGCACCGCACGCAGCAGCGATGATCCCTCGAGGATCAGTGAGAACCCCAGCACCGCATAGGTGATCATGAACTCGGTCGTGCTGGGCTCTTTGTGATGCTTCAGCAAAGACGAAACGCCTTCGAACACCGAGAAACCGGCGCCGGTCACGAAGATGCCAACCGCGGCGAGCAGGGTCCAGAAGAAGCGCTCCTTGCCGTAGCCGAACGGGTGGACCGAGTCCGCCGGGCGCTGCGCCCGCCGCAGAGAGGTCAGCAGGAAGACCTGGTTCAACGTGTCGGCCCAGGAGTGCGCCGCTTCGGCGAGCATCGCGCTGGACAGGGTGATGACGCCGGCCGCCGTCTTCGCGATCGCGATGGCGAGGTTCGCGCTGAACGCGAGCAGGACCGTCCCCCTGCTCTCCGACGCCATTGCCGCTCAGTACCCCCGGCTAACCTGCGTACGCATGGGTGACGCGGAGGTGCTGGTCGCATCGAACCGGGGTCCGCTGTCCTACGTCGCGGACGAGCGCGGCGAATTGACCGCCCGCCGCGGCGGAGGCGGCATGATCAGCGCACTCGAAGGCCACCAGCAACCGGTGACCTGGGTGTGCGCGGCGCTGACCGACGGCGACCGCGCGGCCGCCCGCGCCGCCCCCGGCGGGCGGATCCGCGAGCCCAACGACGTGGGCGCCGGCCAGCAAACCGTCCGGATGCTCGAGCTCGACCGGGTCATCTTCGACCGGGCATACAACGCCATCGCCAACCGCACTCTGTGGTTCGTCGCCCACCTGCTCTTCGACACCGCAAGGGCGCCGACCTTCGGCCGCGTCTGGGCCGGCGACTGGTCGGCCTACGAGCAGTATTGCGCGAGCTTCGCGCAGGCGCTGGCCGAAGACGCGGCACCAGGCGCCAAGGTGATGATCCAGGACTACCACCTGGTGCTTGCTCCTCGGATGCTTCGCGACCTGCGCCCCGAGCTGCGCATCTCGCACTTCACGCACACGCCGTGGGCACATCCGGACTACTTCCGGATGTTGCCCGATCCCGTGGCGCGGCAGATCTTGCGCGGCATGCTCGGCGCCGACCTGCTGGGCTTCCATTGCCAGCGGTGGGCCGACGCCTTCCTGGGTTGTTGCGAGGCGGTGCTCGGCGCCCCGGTCGCCGGCGAGCACGTCACGTTCGAAGGCCGCACGACGCGGGTTTCGGTTTTCCCCCTCGGCGTCGACGGTCCGGGGTTGCGCCGCCGTGCCGAGGCAGCCGACGTCGCGAGCCGGATGGAGCTGCTGGCCGAGCAGGTCGACGGGCGGCGCCTGCTGCTGCGTATCGACCGCACCGAACTGTCGAAGAACATCGTCCGCGGGCTGGAGGCGTATCGCGAGCTGCTTCGCACGCATCCGGAGATCCGCGGCGAGGTCGTCCACCTGGCGTTCGCCTATCCGAGCCGCCACGACCTGCCCGAGTACCGCGAGTACACGGCGGCGGTGCAGCGGATCGCGTCCGACATCAGCGAGGAGTTCGGACGCCCCGGGTGGGAACCGGTGCGCCTCGAGGTCAGCGACGACTTCCCACGGTCGCTCGCGGCGTACGCGCTCGCTGACGTGCTTGTGGTGAATCCGGTACGCGACGGGATGAACCTGGTGGCCAAGGAGGGTCCGGTGCTGTCCCGGCGCGACCTGTCGCTGGTGCTCTCACGCGAGGCGGGCGCCGTCGCCGAGCTCGGATCCGACTCCTTCGTGGTGAATCCGTACGACGTCATCCAGACCAGCGAGGCGATGTGGGGGGCGCTGTGCCTGGATCCCCAGCAGCGGGCGCAGCGGTGCGAGCGGCTGGCGCAGGCCTCGGTGGTGGTGCCGCCCTCGCAGTGGTTTACGGCGCAGCTCGACGCGCTGTGACCGGCTAGCCGAGCGACTGGGCAAGCTCGCGCAGGAACGAGACCACTGCCGGTGGCCCGTCGAGCAGCAGGTCAGCCCGCTCGCGCAGGCCGGTCACCTCAGAGGAGTCGCTGACGATGCCGATCCCCGGCACCCCCTCGTCGCGTAACTGCTCGATCGCGTCGAAGGCCGGAAGGTCGCCGAGGTCGTCACCGATGAAGAGGACTGCCTCCGAGCGGCGTTCCTGCCGGAAGCGCAGCAGCGCCCCGCCCTTCTCATAGCCCGGAGGGCGCAGTTCGAGGGCATTGCGGGCGGGGTGGGGTTCGAGCCCGGCGCGCTCCGCGATCGCGTCCAGCCGGGGGCGCAGGTCACGAAGGACGGCGTCCGCGTCATGGGTGAGCCGGGTGTGCACGACGAGCGCCTGCCCCTTGTCCTCCACCGAAACCCCTTGCGGCGTCTGGGGATCGGCGAGCAGGGCCGCGAGTTCCTGGCGCGCTCCCTCGACGCCGGGCAGCGGAGGCGGCGAGGACAGTTCGCCGGAGTGGCCGTCCCACCGTTCCAGCCCGTACTGGGCGAGCAAGGTCAGCTGATGGCGTGCCGGGTGGTGGCGCAGCCCGGTGAGTTCCAGGAGCTGCCCGGCCGGCCGTCCGCTGATCAGCACGACCGCGCCGACCCGCTCGGCGAGCAGCCCGACCGCCTCGAGCGCACCGGTGACGGGTACCGCGTCTTCCGGGTGCCGCGCGATGGCCGACAGCGTGCCGTCGTAGTCCAGCGCGGCAAGGGCGGTTCGGGGGCTCGCCAGAACGGCGGCTAACCCCTCGCGCCCCGCGGGCGTCGCCGGCTCCGGAAGCTCACGGGACATTACTGGTGAGCGCGGCAGAGGCCGCAGACTTGGCAACGGTGAGCACGAGAACGAGTGTGCCCGCTGAACCGAAGCCGTTCGGCGCCGGCGCGATGGTTTCCGCCCCGAGCAGGTGCGCGAGGGTCTGCGCCTGGCTACGGCTGCCGGGCGGGTAGTAGACCGCCGTCCCGGCGGCCGGCTGGGGTGCCGCGGTCAGGTTGCCGATCGCGGCGACGGTGATCCCGCGCAGCCGCAGCTGCGCCGCCGTCCGGGTGGCGAGGCCGGTGACGCCTGAGGCGTTGAAGATCTCGACCGGAGCGGTCAACGGTTCGGGGGAGGCAGCGGGCGCCGGCGAGCGGGACGGAGACGGCGAGGGAACGGGGGAAGGGGAAGCCGCTCCGGAGCCGGAGCCCAGCCGTAGGGACGGGGCCGGCTCGGAAGCGGCTTGAGCGGCCGGTTGGCTGACGTCTCGAAAGAGCCCGAAGACGGCGACGCAGCTGGCGGCGAGCACGCACACGGGCAGAGCGAAGCGCAGCAGCAGCAGCGCCGCAGCACGGATGCGGGTGGCCCGCATCACCGGGTTAGCCAGGCCGTCCCATCCGGCGGGCGGAGCGGGCGCGCTCGCGCTGCTGCCGTAGCCGCTGCAGCCGCTTGACCAGCATGGGGTCGGCTCGCAGCGCGGCCGGGCGGTCGATCAGCCCGTTCAGCAGCTGGTAGTAGCGGGTGGACGAGAGCCCGAACCGGTCGGCGACCGCCTGCTCCTTGGCTCCCGCCAGGCGCCACCACTGACGTTCGAAATCGAGAATCTCGGCCTCGCGCGGCGTCAGCTCGTCGGTGTCGGCCGGACGCGCAGATGAGGGTGCGGATGCCGGTGACTGTGCTGACACTGACGACTCAGCGTTCGGGCCGAAGCTGGCGGCGGGGTGAACCACGCGGCACCTCCCTTTCGCGTTAGTACTGGAGGACTCGAATGACAAGCGTGTCATTAGTACCACGGGGTAGTCACAGTTTTTCGTGCAGCGCGCTGGTCACGGGTAGAGCCCGCGGATGAGGTGGGCTTCGGCCACTCGCCCGACGGCGATGATCTGCGCGGCACTGCGCAGGCCGACTCCATGCTGCTCGGCAGCTGCAAGCACCTCCCGGTACGTGCGATGCATGACCCGGGCGAGCTTGTCGTTGACCTCCGGCTCGTCCCAGAAGTAGGCCTGCAGGTCCTGTACCCACTCGAAATAGGAGACGGCGACGCCTCCCGCGTTGGCGAGGATGTCGGGCACGACTGTGATCCCCCGGTCGGCGAGGATCGCGTCGGCGTGAGGCGTGGTCGGACCGTTGGCGCCTTCGATGATGATCCGTGCCTTGACCGTGTCGGCGTTGTCCCGGGTGATGACACCGTCGAGCGCAGCGGGGATCAGCACGTCGACATCGAGGTTCAGCAGCTCCTCGTTGGTCAACACGTCGCCTGCCGTGGGCGCGTCGATCACCGACTTGGCCCCTGCTTCACGCGCACTCATCAGGGCCGGGATGTTCAGCCCGCGGCTGTTGTGCAGCCCCCCGCCGACATCGGAAACGGCCACCACACGGCACCCTGCTTCCTGCAGGAACCGGGCGGCGAGCGCCCCGACCTTGCCGAAGCCCTGCACGGCGACCGTCACCTCGTCGGGTGCCTTGCCGGCGGTGCGCAGCGCGTCGAGCGTGACGTACTCGACCCCGCGCGATGTGGCGCCGGCGCGTCCCTGGCTGCCGCCGAGGCTGATGGGCTTGCCGGTCACCGCCCCGGTCACGGTGTATCCGGTCTGCACCGACACGGTGTCCATGAACCAGGCCATCGTCTGCTCGTCGGTGCCCACGTCGGGGGCCGGGATGTCGCGCTCCGGGCCGATGATCGGAAGGATCTCGCTCGCGTACCGCCGGGTCATCCGCTCGAGTTCGACGCAGGACAGCTGGTGCGGGTCGACGGTGATGCCGCCCTTCGCGCCGCCGTACGGGAGCCCGATCAGCGCGCACTTCCAGGTCATCCACATGGCGAGCGCCGTGACCTCGTCGAGGTCGGTGTGCGGGTGGTAGCGCACGCCGCCCTTTGCGGGTCCGCGCGTCAGGCTGTGCTGGACGCGGTAGCCGATGAGGACGTCGAGGCTCCCATCGTCGCGGGTCAGCGGAACGCTGACCGTCATCGACCGCCGCGGCGTGGCCAGCACCTTGTGCATGCCGTCGTCGAGCTTCAGATGCCGGGCGGCGTCGTCGAGCTGCGTCAGCGCAGACTGCCACGCGGTCTGGTCGCGTGATTCGGTGCTCACGACCGCAAGGTAACCGTTTATCCACAGGAAAACGCGTCTACCCCCGATGATTCGTCGGGCGCGTCAGGCTTGGGCATTGATCGTGCCCGCTCCGTTTGGGAGCGGACGCCGGCTGCGAAACTAGAGGTATGGCGGACCGGCGAACCCGCAGCGCGACGTGAGCGAGCTGAGCGATCCCGAGGCGGTCGACGCGTACGGCACTCGCCGGGCCTCGCTGCTGCTGCCGGGATACGCCCTGATCCATGCCGACTTGCACAACCACACCCGGTTGTCGGACGGCCGCGGTGACCCGCGGTACGCATTCGGCTCGATGCGCGACGCGGGACTCGACGCGGCGGCGATCACCGACCACACGAATCTGCCGGGGCCTTGGGGCGGCGGGCTCGATGAGCAGGGCTGGGCGGAAGTCGAGGAGCTCGCGGACGCGGCGAACCGGGACGGCGAGTTCGTGGCGATCCGCGGCTTCGAGTGGTCGCATCCGCTGCTCGGCCACATCAACGTCTGGGACAGCCCGACGTGGGTCGCGCCCGTCCTGCCCACCGGCAAGGACCTGGACCGGTTCTACGAGTGGCTGGAGTCGGAGGAGAGTGCAGCCGCGCTGACCTCGTTCAACCATCCGGGGTCGCGCGGCACCGTGCTGCGCTTCGGTGATTTCACGTTCCGGGTCGCGCTGGCGCCGCGCATGGTCGGCCTCGAGATGTTCAACAAGACCGACGACTACCTGCTGGCGTTCGAATCCGGTGGCGTGTCCCCACTGATCCAGTGCCTTGACGCGGGCTGGCGTCCGGGGCTGATCGGGGTCACCGACGAGCACGGGAAGGACTGGGGCCGGCCCGAGGGCAAGGGCCGCACGGGCCTGTACGTTCGCGAGCTGAGCCGGGCGGGGGTGCGCGAGGCGATGGCGGCCCGTCGCTCGTTCGCCGCCCGTGTCAAGGGCCTGCGGCTCGCGGCGACCCTCGATGGCGCGTTCATGGGCCAGCAGCTCTCCCAGCCGGTCGCCCGGGGAACGGCGCCGCTGGCCGTCGACCTGGACCTCGGACCCCTCGCGAGCGGCATGGAACTGTCGGTGCAGCTGCTGCGCTGGGCGACCGTGACGCCCGTAGTCGAGGAGGTCGCCCGGGTCGAGTCCGGCGCGGGCCTGCTGACGGTCGACGTCCCGGTGGATTCCGACGAGCCCTGGATCGTGCTGCGGGTCAGTGACCCGCATTCGCCCGCGGGCTGGGGCGTGCCGCGGGGGTACGCGTCGCTCGGCCGCAGCGTTGCGTACGCGAGCCCGTGGTGGATCGCTCCGGGCTAGCCGTGGCTAGCCGGCGATCACCGTGATGGCGTGGATCGCCAGCCCGGCGAGCGCGCCCACGACCGTGCCGTTGATACGGATGAACTGAAGGTCGCGGCCGACCTGCAGCTCGATGCGGCGCGACGCCTCCGCGGCGTCCCAGCGCGCGATGGTGTCGGAGATGACCGTCGCCACCTCGCTGCTGTAGGAGCCGGCGGCGTGCGCAGCCGCGTCGGCCAGGTATCCGTCGACCTTCACCTGCAGCGCCTCGTCCGCGGCGAGGCGGCGGCCCAGATCAGCCAGTCCTGCGGTGGCGCGCCGGCGCAGCTCGCCGTGCTCGTCGTCGATCGCCTCGAGCAGCAGCCGGCGCGCGGTCGACCAGACCGAGGCGACGCCCTCCCGGACATCGGGGTGGCTCAGCAGGCGCTCTTTCAACAGTTCGACGCGGTGGATGGTGTACGGGTCGGTGCGCAGGTTGTCGGCGACCCGGCCGAGCAGGTCGTCCAGCGCGAGCCGCATCGGGTGCGCCTTGTCGGCCTGCACCTCGCGCACGAAGCGCAGCGCCTCCCGGTAGGCGCGGCCCGCCACGGCGTCGTCGAGGAACTTCGGTGACCACGCCGGTGCCTGCTCGGCGACGATGTTGACGACGGCCTCGCGGTTGGCGAGTAGCCAGCCGTGAGCTTCGTCGACGACGAGGTCGACGAGCCGATGGTGGGTTCCGTCCTGCACGATCTGGCCGAGTAGCCGGCCGAGTGGCGGCCCCCAGGGAATGGCCGCGATCCGGCGCAGGATCGCCGTTTCGAGCACGGCGGTGACGTCCTCGTCCCGTAGGACGCGGATTGCGGCGCGCGTCGCCGTCGCCAGTTCGTTGCCGACCCGCGCCGCGTGCGCGGGATCGGCCAGCCACGCGCCGACGCGCGCTGCCACCCGGGCGCGAATGACCTTGTCGCGCACCACGTCGGCGGACAGGAAGTTCGAAGCGACGAACGACTCCAGGCTGCGGCCGAGCGCGTCCTTGCGGGTCGGGATGATCGCCGTGTGCGGGATCGGTAGCCCCAGCGGGGCGCGGAACAGTGCCGTCACGGCGAACCAGTCGGCGAGCCCACCCACCATCGCCGCTTCGGCGCCCGCATTCACGAAGCCGACGACGCCGCCGTGATGGCGGGTGAGCGCGTACGTGATGACCGCGACGATGAGCAGGCTTCCGGCGAAACCTTTCATCCGCCGCAGGTCGCTGCGTCGGCGTAGCTCGTCGGGAGTGAGCAGGGCGGCGGTCACATCCGGATCCTGCCCCAGGAAGACGCGCCGATTAACGTCAGCGGCTATGGCTGCCTCGAACGATCCGACGGAAACGGCGCCTTCGCGCACCCTGGCCGAAGCCCGGCGCCTCGCCGATGAGCTGCGCCGCATCATCAACCGGCTGGCTCTGGTCCGTCCGCCCGCGCAGGACTCGGCGGCGGCCGCCGCCGCGGCTGCGGCGTTCGCCGACCGGCTCGAGCAGATGCCGGAGCGTGCCGGAGCGTGGGAGGTCAGCGAGGCGGGCATGGAGCCGCGCGACTTCGTCGAGCACAGCCCGCTTTCCGGCCGCTCGAATCCGCTGGCGCCGCCGATCATCGCCGAGTTCGTCGACGACCCGGCGGGTCCCTACGTCACCGGCTGGGTGACGTTCGGCGCCGCCTACGAGGGGCCGCCCGGCCACGTGCACGGCGGTCTCGTCGCGGCCATGTTCGACGAGTTGCTCGGCTTCGCCCAGCAGAGCAGCGGCTTCACCGGCCGGCTGACCGTGCACTACCGCAAGCCGACCCCGCTGCACCAGCAGCTACGGATCAAGGCGTGGTCAGAGCGCGAAGACGGCCGCAAGCGGATCATCAAGGGCACCTGCCATCTCGGCGAGACCCTGCTGTCAGAGGCCGAGGGCCTGTTCATCGCTCCCCGTGGTGGGGACTACAAAACGGTTCTCGGGCTGAACTGACTCGCGCGCTCTCGGCCCCGGCTGTGAGCTCTTCCTGGTAGTGGAAGCTGACGATGCGCTGGCTGTCGGCCGAAGCCTCGTGGTGGGTGCGGTAGCGCCAGGCCTGGTTGCCGGCTCTGCGCCGCGCGCGCCGGCGAAGAGCGACGATCAGGGTGGTGGCCGGCACCGTCGCGAGAGCCAGGCCGGTCTCCGCCAGGCGGCTCCCGGCGTAGCGACCCACCCGCGACAACGGGGTCGTCATGCGGCCATTGTCCGCCTTTTGGAATTCTGCCGCGCTCCTGGGCGTGCGCGCCGCCCCCCCGTTACGCTCCGGCACATGGCCAGCAGGCGTGCCGCCAGGGCCGGACCGTTGTTCGTGATCGGCGCGCTGCTCGCCGCCACCTCGTGCAGCGCAGGGAAGTCCGGGTCGTCCGGACGCCCGGGCCCCTTGTCACCGCGCGCCTCCGGCCCGACGGCGACGTTCACCGGGCCGATCACCGGGGGCAACGGCATCGACCTGCTCACGCCGGGCAAGCCGCAGCGCACACCGGGGCTGGTCGAGCGGGAGTACTTCGCCAATGGCACGGCTACCGCCTACGCGGCCGATGCCACTCCGGCGTCCGGGGACTGGTCGCTGCACCCGTCGACCAAGGCGGGCTATCGCACCCGGATCGTCGTCCGGATCCCGCGGGATCCGAGCGCGTTCAACGGCACGGTCGTCGTGGAGTGGCTCAACGTCAGCGCCGGCTCCGACACCGACCCCGACTGGGCCTACGCAGCAGCGGAATTCAATCGCAGCGGATACGCCTACGTCGGGGTGTCCGCGCAGCAGGCCGGGATCAACGGTTCGACGCTGGGTGACGTCGCGAGCCAGCTGCTGCCCGGGGTGCACGTCTCGGGCCTGCGCCGCGCCGATCCGGCGCGCTACGGCTCGCTGCACCACCCCGGGGACGCGTACTCCTACGACATCTTCACCCAGGTCGCCGGGGCGCTGCGGGTCCCCGGGAAGGTCGACGTTCTCGACGGACTGACCCCCCGGCGAGTGATCGCTCTCGGCCAGTCGCAATCAGCGTCCCGGCTCACCTCCTACGTCGACGGGGTCCAGCCGCTGACCTCCGAGTTCGACGGGTTCTTCATCCACAGCCGGGGCGGCGGGGCGGCGCCCCTTTCCGGCAGTGGTGACACCGGCACGCTGGTCGACGGGGCCTTCCGCATTCGCGCGGACACGGCGGTTCCGGTCCTCGTCCTCGAGACCGAGAGCGACCTGACGGTGCTGCGCTACTACCAGGCCGAGCAGCCGGACAGCCGCGACGTCCACGTGTGGGAGGTCGCCGGTACGGCCCACGCCGACGCGTTCGTCGTCAGCCCCGCGCTGCGCCAGCTGCACTGCGATCCGCGGATCAACGCCGGGCCGGCCGAATTCGTGGTGCGTGCCGGGATCAGCGCGCTCGACCGCTGGGTGCGTACCGGTGAGGCCCCGGCGTCGGCGCCCCGGCTGCAACGCGATGGTGGCGTCCTGCGCCGCGACGGGTTCGGCATCGCGCTGGGCGGCGTGCGCACGCCGCCGGTCGACGTCCCGGTCGCGGTGCAGTCGGGCGATGCCGCCGCCGGCAGCAAGGCGCTCTGCGTCCTCTACGGCAGCAGCCGCGCGTTCCCGCCGGCCACGCTCAAGACGCTTTACGGCACCAAGGCGCAGTACCTGACGGCGTTCGACGACGCCGCGCACCAGGCCGTGAATGCGGGTTACCTGCTGTCCGCCGATGAAGCGGCGCTGGAGGCGCAGGCGCGAGCCGTCGCCTTTCCGGCGTAGCCCGTTACTCGGCTGGTCCGCTGTCGAGCGTCACTTCCGCCGTGTGACTTTCCCCGAACTCGTCGGTCCAGCCGACCGTCACGAGCTGGCCCGGCTTGGTCTGGGAGAGCAGCTGCGTGAGCCCGTCGGCGGATGACACCAGCTCCCCGCCCAGCGAGGTGATGATGTCGCCGGGCCCGATACCGGCGCCGGCGGCGGGGGAGTTGACATTGGTCGAGATCACTTCGGCTCCGCCCGAGTTGGTCCCGGGGTCAACGGTCCGAACCTGGATGCCGAGGTAGCCCCGGCCGGCGCTGGGCGTCCCGGCGTTCGCGGAAAGCCGGGCGGCGATGGTCAGCGCGCGGTTGATCGGAATGGCGAAGCCGAAGGTGGGGTGACTGCCGTGGACGCTCTCGGCCGAGGCGGCGGTGTCCATCCCGATGACCTTGCCGTAGCGGTTCGCGAGCGGGCCGCCGGAGTCGCCGGCCATGATCGGCGCCTTGACTTCGATCATCCCGGACAGGTTCTCGGAGCTGGCCCCGCTCTGGTCGCTGGCGGTGATCGATCGGTTGGTATCGGTCACGCTGCCGGTGACGACGGTGAGCGTGCCCGACCCGCCTGCATTGCCGATCCCGACGACGTCCTGGCCTTGCGTGACCGTGTTCGAGTCGCCGAGCGGCACCGTCGCCAGGCCGCTCGCGCCGGTGAGTTGCAGGACGGCGACGTCCTCGGCGACGTCGGCGCCGACCACGTGGGCGACGTACCGCTGCTGGGTGCCGGAGACCGTGACGGTGATGTAGGTGGCGCCGTCGATGACGTGGTTGTTGGTGAGGATTTCCCCGGTGGGGCTGAGCACCATGCCGGTGCCCGCCGCCTCGGCGTTCTGGTAGCCGAGCTGGGACTCGATGACGACGACGCCCGGCTCCACCAGACCCGCGACCTGCGGGACGCTCAGGACGGGAGCGGGTGCTGTGCTCTTGCGGGGCGCCGGGGTGGGCCGGGTCGGGGTCGTCGTCGCCGAGGTGTTGGCCGCTGGCGGGAGGATGCCCGGCAGGCCCGTGGTCAGCGGACCGCTGTGATGATCGATGACGACGCTGCCGCCGGCGATCGCCACCGCCAGCGCGGCCGCTCCCGCGAGAAGGCCGGAGAACAGCCGTTTCGGTCGCGGATCACGGTGGTGGATGACCGTGAGCGTGTCGTGGGAGGCCGTGTCATGAAGCGCCGTGAGGTACCAGGGGTCCGGCGTGCTGGTGGTGGAAACGCCCCCGGGGCCCCACCAGTCGCCGTGGTCGCTCATACCGGGATGCCCCCTGCTGCGAATCCTCATGCCGCGCCGCGGCTGTACTGATCAAACCTCATGGAGCTGCGATCGTGTTCAGCGGCGGTAAACCGCGTTTGCACTTCATTAACTCCCTAGTCGCCCGCCGCGTAACGTTCGACGTCGTGACACTGCGTAGTTCAGCCGGCGGGACCGGCCGTTTCCGCGCCCTCGTCGGCGTCCTCGTCGGCGTGGTTGCGGGGCTGCTCGCGCTGGCTGCCTGCGGCTCGTCAATCAGCAAGGGTGTTCCTGGCACGCCGGCCAGCCCCACCCCGACGCTGCCCTCGTCTGCGGGCTCCGGTCACACGTTCTACGTCTCCCTGGGTGACAGCTACGCCGCCGGCTACCAGCCGTCCTCAACCGGGAAGACGGGCGTGACCAGCACGAACGGCTTCGTCTACCAGCTCGCGTCGAAGGCGACCCTGAACGGCAAGAAGCTCACGCTGGTGAACTTCGCCTGCGCCGGAGCCACCACCACGTCGCTGCTGCAGGCCAAGGGTTGCCGTCCCGACCGGCTCGGCCCGGGAGCCGCCAACTACCCCACGCAGACGCAGGCCGACGCGGCCACGGCGTTCATCGCGGCGCACAAAGCCGACGTCGGGCTCATCACCGTGTCCATCAGCGGTAACGACGTCACCAGCTGCCGGTTCGCGACCAGCACGAGCGCGGTGGTGTCCTGCGTCACCAAGGCGCTGGCGACCGTGAAGGCCAACCTGCACACGCTGCTCTCCCGGCTGCGCGCTGCGGCCGGTCCGGATGCGCGCATCGTCGGGATCACCTATCCGGATGTGATCCTCGGCTCGTACGTGTCCAAGACGGCGACCGGACGCACGCTGGCCGCGCTGTCGGTGACCGCCTTCAAGTCACTGATCAACCCGGCACTCAAGGCCGAGTACGACGCCGTCGGGGCGACGTTCGTCGATGTCACCGCCGCGACCGGCGCGTACGTGCCGTTCTCCCAGACGACGACGCTCGCTCCCTACGGCACCGTGCCGGTCGCCGTCGCCAAGGCGTGTGAGCTGACGTTCTACTGCCAGTTCCACGACATCCACCCGCACACCCAGGGCTACACGCTGATCGCGGACCTGATCCAAAAGACGCTGCCCGCCTGACGGGAGCGATCAGTCCACGAGCGGACGCAGCACCTCGGTGAGCGCGTCGCTTTCGATGAGGAAGCCGTCGTGGCCGAACGGGGAATGCACGACCGCCAGCGGGTCGGCGCCGCTGATCCCGGCTACCAGCCGGTCCTGCTGCTCGAGCGGGTAGAGCCGGTCGCTGTCGATACCGGCCACGACGGTGCGGGCGGTGATCGTCGCGAGTGCGGCCTCGACGCCGTCCCGTTCGCGCCCCAGGTCGTGGCCGTTCATGGCTTCGGTGAGGGCGACGTAGCTGCCGGCGTCGAACCGGTATGCCAGCTTGTCACCGTGATGATCGAGGTAGGACTCGACCTGCCAGCGCCCTCCGTCGAGCGGATCGACCGGATCCTGGCCGCTGCGCCCGAAGCGGCTCTCCAACTCCGCGGCACTGCGATAGGTCAGGTGGGCGATCCGCCGGGCCACTCCGAGACCGGCGTGCGGGCCGTTGCCGGCGGTCGCGCCGTAGTAGTCACCGCCGGCCCACGCCGGGTCGGCGCGTATCGCTGCAAGCTGGGCGACGGAGAAGCCGATCTGATCCGCACTCGCCGCCGCGGTCGAGGCCACCACGCCGAGCCGCTCCACCCGCTCGGGCGCCATCACGGCCCACTCCAGCGCCCGCATGCCGCCCATGGAACCGCCGAGCACGAGGTGCCAGCGGCGAATGCCCAGCAGGTCGGCGAGCCGGCTTTCGACGGCCACCTGATCGCGGACCGTGGTGCGCGGCCACCGGCTACCCCACGGCGCACCGCCCGGCCCCGGTGAGGACGGACCGGTGGAGCCTTGGCACCCGCCGAGCACGTTCGGGCAGACGATCCAGTACCGCGCCGGGTCCAGCAGCTTCCCCGGCCCGACCAGTCCCTCCCACCATCCCGGCGTGGGATGGCCGGGCTCGACCCGTCCCGACACGTGCGAATCGCCGGTGAGGGCGTGCATCACCAACACCGCGTTGCTGACCGTTCCGTCATCACCCATCACGGGGGTGCCCCAGGTCTCGTACGCAACCCGGACCGCCGGCAGCATCCCGCCGCGCTCGAGCCGCAGCGCCCCGACAGCGGCGAAGTGCCGGCGGCCGACCGGGTCGCCCTCACGCCAGGCGCCGCTGGCGGGAGGGATGGCTGCCGCCGCAGGTTGGGTTGCCACCAGCGGTTAGTGCTCCTTTGCCGCGCGGAAGCCGGCCTCGAGATCGGCCTTCAGGTCCTCCAAGCCCTCGATTCCCACCGAAAGCCGGATCAGTCCCGGCGTGACGCCGGAGGCGAGCTGCTCGTCACCGGCGAGCTGGGAGTGGGTGGTGCTGGCCGGATGGATGATGAGGCTGCGGACGTCTCCGATGTTGGCGAGGTGGCTGAAGAGCTCGACCGCGTCGACGAAGCGCTTGCCCGCTTCGACCCCGCCCCGAAGCTCGAAGGAGACGATGGCGCCTGCGCCGCCGGGCAGGTAGCGCTGCGCCGCCGCATGCCAGGGGCTGGAAGGCAGCCCGGCGTAGTGCACAACCTCCACCTCGTCGCGGCCCGACAGCCACTCGGCCAGCGCCTGCGCGTTGGAGGTGTGCCGCTCCATCCGCAGCGAGAGCGTCTCGATGCCCTGGATCAGCAGGAACGCGGAGAACGGCGAGATCGCCGGCCCCATGTCACGCAGGTACTGCACCCGCAGCTTGGCAGCGAAGGCGCCCGGGCCGAGCGCCGGCCAGTACTGCAGGCCGTGATAGCTCGGGTCGGGCTCGTGGAAGCTCGGGTGGTGGGCGGCGTGGACGCCGAAGTCGAACGTGCCTGCGTCGACGACGATCCCGCCGATGGTCGTGCCGTGGCCGCCCAGGAACTTGGTCGCGCTGTGCAGCACGATGTCGGCGCCATGCTCGATCGGGCGGAGCAAGAACGGGGTCGGCACGGTGTTGTCGACCACGAGGGGCACGCCGGCCTCATGGGCGACGTCGGCGACGCCGCGGATGTCGAGGACGTTGCTGCGCGGGTTGCCGAGCGTCTCGGCGAAGAACAGCCTGGTCCGCTCATTGGCGGCGGCACGCCACTCGTCGAGGTCGTCCGGGTCGTCGACGAAGGTGACGTCGATCCCGAGCTTCGGGAACGTGTAGTGCAGCAGGTTGTACGTCCCGCCGTAGAGCGAGGCACTGGAGACGATGTGGTCACCGGCGCTGGCCAGGGTCAGGAACGTCAGGGTCTCGGCCGCCTGGCCGCTGGCCAGCGCGATGGCGGCGATCCCGCCCTCCAGCGCGGCAACCCGCTGCTCCAGCACGTCCTGCGTCGGATTCATGATCCGGGTGTAGATGTTGCCCGGCTCGGCGAGGCCGAACAGATCCGCCGCGTGCTGGGTGTCCCGGAACGTGAACGACGTGGTCTGGTAGATCGGCGTCGCACGAGCGTTGGTCGTCGGATCGGGTGATGATCCCGCATGGACCTGCTTGGTCTCGAACGACCAGGCAGACGTGTCCGGCTCGGGCGGAGGCGGGACGGGAGTGGTGTCAGGGGCGTCGGTGGTCATGCGGCTTCTCCATTGATCCGGTGAGGCGCGGGCTTGTTACCCGACGGCTGCCAGAGACCGGTGCGTTCTGCGTTCGGACCAGCCTTACAGAGGCCGGCCCGGTAAGCCAGTGGGCCGAAAGGCGTACGACCCCACCGGGAAGAGGTGGCCGTGTAGGTGTGGCCGCGAGATTACCGCTAACTCGATCAGCTAAGTGGTGAATAGCGTGAGATCACACGCGTGGCCTGAGGCCTTCCGTGAGCACGTCCGAGACGCAGCGGAACGGATCGCGGATGACGTCCTCGGCGATGCCGGGCATGAGGATGCCGGTGATTGCCGAAAACACAATCCACAGGACGCCTTCGGTATTGAGGTCGCTGCGCACCGACCCGTCCTCCATGCCCTGCTTGAGCACCCGCTCCCAGATGGCGATGCAGGCATCGCGGTAGGCGATGAGCGGGGCGAGGGCGGGCGCCGTCCTTATGTAGCGGGTATCACGCGAGATGCTCAGCAGTTCATTCCGGTATTCGCTGCCGACGGCGAAGCTGACGCGCAACATCTCCTGCAATCGGGTGAGGCCATCACCCGGACCATTCGCGCTCTCTTCCAAACGGCGACTGAATACGGAGAAGAAGCGGCTGCCTACCGCTAGTAATAAGTCGTCTTTGCTCTCAAAGTGGTTGTACAGCGCGGCCACGGACGAGTTGTGATCCTTGGCGATGTCGCGCATCGACACCCCGTGGAATCCCCGCTGGGCGAAGCGCGCTGCGGCAACGTCAATGATGGCGTCGCGTCGGCTGCCGATGGTCGACGGAGTGGTGGGAGTGCAGTTGAAAGGACTCACTCCTCCTATAACGGGTGATAGGCGACAAATGAATTCAATATCTGAAGACCGATGCAGGTTTATTCACGGCAACAACGGTAAAGGCCCGGATCCGTCGGGACCCGGGCCTTTACCCTAGCGTTTCGCTACCCAAAAGCGAACTACTACTCGCAGTTTAGTAGCGGTAGTGGTCGCTCTTGTACGGGCCGGCCACATCCACACCGATGTATTCCGCCTGCGCCTTGGTGAGCGTCGTGAGCTGCGCCCCCAGCGCCGCCAGATGAAGCCGGGCGACCTTCTCGTCGAGGTGCTTGGGCAGCGTGTAGACCTTGTTCTCGTACTGGTCGGTCTTCGTGAGCACCTCGATCTGGGCGATGACCTGGTTGGCGAAGGAGGTCGACATCACGAAGCTGGGGTGGCCGGTGGCATTGCCGAGGTTCAGCAACCGGCCCTCGGACAGCACGATGATTGCGTGACCGTCGGGGAAGACCCACTCGTCGACCTGGGGCTTGACGTTGACCCGCTCGATGCCCGGGGTCTTGGCGAGGCCCGCCATGTCGATCTCGTTGTCGAAGTGGCCGATGTTGCCCACGATCGCCTGGTGCTTCATCTTCGCCATGTGATCGGCGGTGATGATGTCCTTGTTGCCGGTCGTGGTGATGAAGATGTCAGCCGTGCCGACGACGTCATCGAGGCGCACGACCTGCAGCCCGTCCATCGCCGCCTGCAGCGCGCAGATCGGGTCGATCTCGGTGACGAGCACCCGGGCGCCCTGGCCGCGTAGCGATTCGGCAGAGCCCTTGCCCACGTCGCCGTACCCGCAGACGACCGCGACCTTGCCGCCGATCATCACATCGGTGCCGCGGTTGATGCCGTCGATCAGCGAGTGCCGGACGCCGTACTTGTTGTCGAACTTGGACTTGGTGACCGAGTCGTTGACGTTGATGGCGGGGAAGAGCAGCGTGCCGCTGCGCTCGAACTCATACAGCCGGTGCACGCCGGTGGTCGTCTCCTCGGTGACGCCCTTGATGTCCTGGCTCGCCCGGGTGAAGCGGGTCGGGTCGGCCGCGATGGACCGGCGGAGCGTCTCGAGGATGACCCCGTACTCCTCCGGGTCGCTCTCATCCGGCTGCGGTACCGCGCCGGCGGCCTCGAACTCCACGCCCATGTGCACCAGAAGCGTGGCGTCACCGCCGTCGTCGACAATCGCGTCGGGACCCTTGCCGTCCGGCCAGGTCAGCATCCGGTCGGTGCACCACCAGTACTCCTCGAGGGTCTCGCCCTTCCAGGCGTAGACCGGGACGCCCTGCGGGTTGTCGGGAGTGCCGTTCGGGCCGACGACGATGGCTGCCGCGGCGTGGTCCTGAGTCGAGAAGATGTTGCAGCTGACCCAGCGCACGTCGGCGCCGAGCGCGGTGAGCGTCTCGATGAGCACCGCCGTCTGGATGGTCATGTGCAGGCTTCCGGCGACGCGCTTGCCGGCCAGCGGCTGCGCCTTGCCGTACTCCTCGCGCAGCGCCATCAGGCCGGGCATCTCGTGCTCGGCCAGCTGGATCTCCTTGCGCCCGAAGGCAGCGAGCGAGAGGTCGGCGACCTTGAAGTCGCTCACGCTCCCCGCCGAGTCGGCCGTCAACTGGTCAACGGGCGTGGTGGATTGGGACATGCGTGCTTCTCCTTGTAGTGGCGGGGCCGGCTGGTCGGATCGCTGCGGGCGTTCGGTTTCTCGGTGACGGGATTCGGAGCTGTCGTCAGGGCTGGAATCGGGGAGCGGCTCCATCTCGTCGGCAAGCCGGCGGTAGAGCGAGGCCCGCTCGGGTGCCGCGACCCGGTGGACCGCACCGAACCAGGCGTCGAGCGCCTGGGCCAGCTCGGGCTCCGTGCGCTGCCGCAGCTCGAAGGCGACGTCGGTGAGGCCGATGTCGAAGCGCTCGACGATTGCGTGCAGGTCACGCAACCGCTGGATCTGCACCGGGGCGTATACCCGGTGGCCTCCCTGGGTGCGCATCGGGCGGATCAGCCCGCTGCTCTCCAGATACCGCAGCATGCGAGGCGACCATCCGGTGGTCTCACTCGCCTGCTGGATGCTTTGCGACGACATTGCCGGTCAACTTATCACGACCGTGTCAAGTTTCAAGTGAGTCGCCCGCTCAGCGTGGCGCGACGCGGCTCCGCACCTGAGTCACCGCCCGGTCGACCAGCGCATTGACCTTCGCACGCGTCGCGGGATCGGTCGCTTTGGCCTTCGCCTGCGCGGTCAACTGCCGGCCGCGGGGGCTGTCGAGGAACTTCTTCGCCTGCTGAAAGGCGGCGCCGGCCAGCGCGGCGCGGGAGAGGAATCGGGGCATGGGTGGTTCCTTCCCTCCGCGGTGCGACTGGAACGGCGACCCGCGGTCAATCGCCGTGTGAGCCTGAGCGCGTGCCATAGCGTGCTCCAAGGCAGTCGCGCCGGACAGCGAGCCCCCGGTCCGGATCGAACGGACGACCTGCCGCTTACAAGGCGGCTGCTCTAGCCACTGAGCTACGGGGGCGGATCTCCCATCGTAGGGAAGAGCCGCCCCCGGCTCACTGCGTGCAGCGGCGCGAACTAGACCGACGCGGCCGCCGGCACCTCGGCGGCGGCGACCTCCTCCGGTGGCGGCGCCTTCACAACCTTCTCCACCGCGATGGCGATCACCAGCACGCCCACGGCCATGACCACTGCTGCCCAGCCGAACCCCGTGGTGTACCCAGCGGTCGCCTTGACCGGGTACAGGGGGCTCCGGAAGTTCAGCCCGTGCACGTACGACACGGCGATCGTGGTGAAGACGGCGATGCCCAGCGCGCCGCCGATCTGCTGTACCGCGTTCTGCACGCCCGAGGCCAGGCTGGCGTTTTGGCCGGAGACGCCGTGCAGCGACGCATTCGCGATGGCCGGGAAGGAAAGGCCGGCGCCGAAGGCCAGCAAGATCATGCTGGGCAGCATGTCGGCGGCGTAGCCCGAGCCGACCGTCAGCCGGGTGAGCAGCGCCAGCGCCACCGCGCAGAACGCGAAGCCGATCATCAGCAGCCGCTTGGCCCCCAGCCTCGGCATGAGTGCCGTGCCGATCCCGATGGCCACCGAGATGCTGACACCGAACGGAAGGTAGGACAGCCCGGTGCGCAGCGGCGACCAGTGCAGGACCTGCTGGGCGTACAGCGTCTGCAGGTAGAAGTAGGAGAAGAAGCCGCTGGTGAAGAACACGGTCACGCCGTTGGTGGCGACGCGTGTGCGGTTGGAGAAGAAGTCCAATGGCACCAGCGGATCGCGGACGGTGCGCTCCACGAGCACGAACGTGGTCAGCAACGCAACGCCGACGATCAGCGATGCGATCACCAGTCCGTTCCCCCACGAGGTCTGACCGCCGTGCAGGATGCCGTACACGATCGCGACCAGACCTAGCGTCGCGGTCACCGCACCCGCCACGTCAGGACGTGCGCGCTCGGCTCGGGGACCGGCAGGCGCCCGCTGCGCCCGGCTCTCGTCGACCAGCCGGGGAACCACAGCCAGGGCGAACGCCGCTACCGGGACGTTGATCAGGAAGATCCAGCGCCAGGTGCCCGCGCCGATGTTCACCAGCACCCCGGAGATCACGGTGCCGAGCGTGCCGCCGAGACCGGCGATGCCGCCCCAGACCCCGAGCGCCTTGGTGCGCTCCCGTGGGTCGGGAAACAGCAGCGCCACCAGGCCGAGCGCGGCCGGCGCGGCAAGTGCCTCACCGGTGCCCTGGATGAAGCGGCTGGTGACGAGCATCGCCGGGTTCTGCGCCAGGCCACAGGTGATCGACGTGATGCCGAAGATCGCCACACCGATCAGGAACAGGCGCTTGCGGCCCACCAGATCGGACAACCGGCCGCCGAGCAGGAGCAGCCCGCCTGCGGTGAGGACGTAGCCGTCCACCACCCAGGCCAGCCCGGTGGGCCCGAAGTTCAGATCCTTCTGGATATTGGGCAGCGCGACGTTAACCACCGTCACGTCGAGGATCAGCATGAACTGGACGAGAGCGAGTACGGCGAGCGCCTTCCACCGGCGTGGATCGGCAACGGGAAGATCCGTCACGCCGGCGGCGTGCGGCTCCGAGATGGACGTCATGGGCGGTCCTCCTTCGACCATGTGACGGAGCATGGCGGTCGGGTGTGACAAAAAATCGCCGGCTCTCGACTGCTCGTCGTCTATCGACTCAACAAACCGACGCTCGGGCCAGCGAATAATCAGCGCGTGGTGACCCGTTTCACATGCCGGGTCAGAAGAGGACGGTCGGCTCCTCCACCGAAACCCGATCGGCGGCGTCCGGTGCGGGGAGCATCAGGTGGGCTCCCTTGTCCCGTACCTGCCCGATCCCGCGGCTCACGCGGTACCACTCCAGCGGCGGATAGCCCACGCTGCACAGGGTGTCGAGCACGCCGTGGGGATCCCCACCGTCACCGGCCAGCCACTCGTCCATGAAGGGGGCCGGTACGACGAGCGGTGCCCGCTCGTGCAGCCAGGTGAGCGCTGCCGGCGCGGGCCCGGTCAGCACGGACACGCTCGCCACGGCAGGCCCGCCATCCGGCGGATGCCACCGCGCCCAGAGCCCGGCCAGCCACAGCGGGCTGCCGTCGGCGCGTTTCACCAGATGCGGCACCCGGCCCTGCTCGCCGACCTGCCACTCGTACCAGGCATCGGCCGGGAGCAGGCAGCGGGAGGTGCGCACCGCCCGGCGGTACGCCGGCTTCTCGGCGACGGTCTCCACCCGGGCGTTGATCATGCGAGCCGCACCGTCCCGGCTCTTCGACCACGGCGGGATCAGCCCCCAGATGTGGCGGCGCAGCACCCGCTGACCCCCGGCCGAAAGCAGCACGCGCACCCGGTCGGTCGGGGCGACGTTGGCGGATTTCACCGGGTCCGGACGGTCGTCGTCCTCTTCCGGACCGGTCTCGTCGGCCGCACCTGTGAGCAGCACCAGATCAGCGGTGTCACGCATGGACGCGTAGCGACCGCACATGCTGCGGAGCCTAGTCAGTGGGTCAGGAGTCGACGAGCACGCCGCGGATCGGGCGCGCCCCGCGCAGCGGAAGCCGGCGTACCACCACCTCGCGCGGGCGGTGCACCACCAGCGTCCAGCGGGTGAGCTTGAGCGACGCCGTCTCGAACGCGAAGTGGTCGGCCTCGTAAGCCGTCGCCGACCCGTCGTCGTAGACCACCCAGTGCGTCACGACGTGAGCATGGCTTGCCCTTGTGACAGTTTGGTCAGCCCCGCTCGGCGACCTCGCGGTCCCGCAGATGGCCGTCGATCTTGCGCTTGATGCGCTGCAGCGCGTTGTCGACCGACTTGGTTCGGCGGCTGAGGATCTCGGCGATCTCGACGTAGCTGCGGCCCTCGACGTACATCCGTAGCACCTCGACCTCGAGGTCGGACAGGGCATCGTCGACGTAAGCCTGAAGATCACGTACGCGTTCGGCGCTGGTCAGCCTCTCGGCGGGATCGTCCTGGGGCGAGGCGGGGAGCACGTCGGCAAGCACCCGCTCCCCCTCGTCGTCATCACCGACCGAGCGGGAGAACGAAACGTAGGTGTTGAGCGGACCGTGCTTGTAGCGGGTGGCCGCCTTCACCGCGCTGATCAACTGCCGGGTCACGCAGAGCTCGGCGAAGCCGCGGAAGGACATCAGCTCGGCACCGTCGTAGTCCCGGACGGCTTTGAACAGGCCGATCATGCCTTCCTGAACGACGTCCTGCTCATCACCGCCCACCAGGAAGTACGACCGTGCCTTGGCGCGCACGAACGCGTGGTACCGGTTGAGGAGCGTGGCCTCGGCGCTCGCGGCGTTTTTTCCACCGCCTTGCGCGATCCGGGCTAGCTCCTCGTCGCTGGGGCGCATCCGGGGCTCTCCTTGGACATCGTTCGGATGTCTGGAGAACGAGGTAGAGATGTGGACGTTACGGTCGGTACGCCTATTGATCCGGACAAGCTGAGCGGTACGAGCGCTCGCTCAGTCGCCGCGCCGCCGGGCGATCTCGGCCAACGCGACCCCGGCGGCAACCCCGGCATTGAGCGACTCGACCGGGCCGGCCATCGGGATGCGCACCCGTACCCGGCACGCTTCGGCGACCAGGCGGGAAAGCCCGCGCCCCTCCGACCCGATGACCAGCACCATCGGGTCGAGCGCCGCGTTGAGCCCGCTGAGCACGACCTGCCCGTCGGCCGCGAGCCCGACGACCGTCAGCCCGGCTTTGTCGTAGGCGATCAGGGTGCGGGCGAGGTTGGTCACCCGGGCGACGCGCATCCGCGCGAGCGCGCCCGCGCTGGCCTTCCATGCGGAGGCGCTCACCCCGGCGGCCCGGCGTTCGGGGATGACGACCCCGTCGGCGCCGAACGCCGCGGCCGAGCGCACCACCGAGCCGAGGTTGCGGGGGTCGGTCACACCGTCGAGGGCGACGATGAGCGCCGGATGCTTTGCCGCCGCGGCCGGGATGAGGTCGTCGGGATGCGAGTACTCGAACGGGGGGACGGCAAGTCCGATCCCCTGATGCGGCGCCCCGCCGGCGAGGCGCTCGAGCTCACCGGGCGGGACGTCGGCTACCGGGATCCCTTGTGCAGCCGCCAGTCGGCGGGCTTCGGCGATGCGCGCGTCACCGGGGCCGGCGACGATCAGCAGCCGGGTCGCGGGAATCACAGCCCGCAGCGCTTCCACGACCGGATTGCGTCCGACGACGACCTCGTCGCCTGCCCGCCCGTCGGCGCGGTGAGAACCGCCGCTGTGGCCCGATGCCCGCCGCGCCGCCCCGGCCGCTCGTCGCGCTGCCGGATGTCCGGGCCTTTCCGCTGCGGGCGGGGTCGGGCCCTTCCCCGCGAGCTTGCGGCGGCCGTGCCCGCCCGTGCCCTTGGACGCACCCTTGCCCGCCATCAGCGGGCCAGCTCCCATCGCTGGCCCGCAGGGGTGTCTTCGACGGTGATCCCGGCTGCGGCCAGGTCGTCGCGGATCGCGTCGGAGGTTGCCCAGTCCTTCTCGCTCCGCGCCTGCGCGCGGCGTTCCAACGCACCGGCGACCAGATGGTCGACGACTCCCTGCAGGTTGCCGCCATCGGCGGCGGGCCATTGGGACACCGGGTCCAGCCCGAGCGTCTTCAGCATGCGGCGTACGAGCTGGTACTCCCTGGTGGGCTCGGACGTGCTGTTTCCGGCCTTCACGGCCTCGTACACGACCGCCATCGCGCGCGGGGTGGCCAGGTCGTCGTCCATCGCATCGGCGAACGCCTTCCACAGCGGATCGTCATCGTCGGCCTCGACCGCAGGGGGCAGGCTCGCATTGCGCAGCACGAATCCCTCGAGGCGTTCGTACGCCGCCGACGCCTCGGCCAGCTGATCGGGCCCGTACTCGACCGCCGACCGGTAGTGGGCGGCGAGCAGGTAGTAGCGCAGCGCCTGTGGGCGGGTCTCGCGGAGCACGTCGTCGACGAGGAACGTATTGCCCAGCGATTTCGACATCTTCTCGCCGCCGCTCACGTTCAGCAGCCCGTGGTGCATCCAGAAGCGGGCCATCTCGGCGTCGCGTTCGAAATCCATCCCGCAATCGGTCTGGGCGCGCTCGTTCTCGTGATGCGGGAAGACCAGATCGAGGCCGCCGCCGTGGATGTCGAACTGGGGGCCGAGGTACTTCGCGGCCATGGATGAGCACTCGAGATGCCAGCCCGGGCGGCCCGGGCCCCACGGGGTCGGCCAGGTCGGCTCACCCGGCTTGGCCGCCTTCCAGAGGGCGAAGTCGCGCGGATCTCGCTTGCCGCTCTCGCTCTCGGCGCTCGCCTGCACCGCATCAGGCTTCTGGCCGGACAGGCCGCCGTACCCGGGGAAGGACGCCACCGAGAACCACACGCTGCCTTCTGCGGCATAAGCGTGGCCCCGCTCGATGAGGCGCTGCATCAACTCGATCATCTCGGGCACGTGACCGGTCGCTCGCGGCTCGACGGTCGGAGGCAGCACGCCCACCGCGTCATACGCCCGGTTGAACTCCCGGGTGAAGCGCTCGGCCAGGGCGAACGGGGACTCGTCTGCCGCGGCGGCGTTGACGATGATCTTGTCGTCGATGTCGGTGACGTTGCGAACGAGCGTGACCTCGTAGCCGCTCTCGAGGAACCAGCGCCGCAGGACGTCGACGACGACGGCGCCGCGCAGGTGGCCGACGTGCGGCGAGGACTGGACCGTCGGACCGCACAGGTAAATGCCGACGCGACCCGGGGTGATCGGCTCGAAGGGCCGCACCCGGCGGGTGCGTGTGTCGTACAGCTCCAGCCCCACCCCGGCGATCTTACTGACCGGCACCTGCGCCCCGCCGTCACAGGAATGTGGGCTGTAGATGACGAACACCGATCTACAGGGGGAATGCAGAGCAGCAAGCCGGTGTGCCGGCCGGGCTAGCGTGCGCCACGGCTGGAACCAAACGAAGGGATGTCTCCATGTCGCGTCTCACCGCGCTTCGCACGGGCGCCGTCGCTGCTCTTAGCGCCGTGGCACTCGCGCTCACCGCCTGCACGGCGGCGGCGAGCACCTATCCGGTGAACTACTCCTTCGGCGCCGGCATCGCCTACACGCTGACGCACTACGGCCAACCCCCGATGGGCGCGAACAAGTGGACGTGCCGCCCGACCGCCGCACACCCCGATCCGGTGGTGCTCGTGCACGGCACGTTCGGCAACATGACCGACTCGTGGGAAGCGCTCTCGCCGCTGCTGGCCAACGCCGGTTATTGCGTCTTCGCGTTGAACTACGGCGGCTCCTCGGCGACTAATCCGATCCAGGCCACCGGCCCGATCGAGACGTCAGCCGCGCAGCTGTCGGCCTTCGTCGACAAGGTGCTTGCCGCGACTCACGCCGCCAAGGTCGACATCGTCGGCCACTCGCAGGGCGGCATGATGCCGCGCTACTACATCCGCTTCCTCGGGGGTGCCGCAAAGGTCGACACCCTCGTCGGGCTCTCGCCCTCCAACCATGGCACCACGCTCTTCGGGCTGACGACTTTGGAGTCCGCGTTCGGGGTCACCGGCTCGCTTCCGGGGTGCGCTGCCTGCGGCGAGCAGATGGCCGGGTCGGCGTTCCTGACGAAGCTGAACGCCGGCCACGAGACCGAGCCCGGGGTGCACTACACCGTCATCGAGACCAGGTACGACGACGTCGTCACGCCCTACACGAGCGCCTTCCTCAGCGGACCTGACGTCCACAACGTCACCTTGCAGAACGGATGCCCAGCAGATCTCGGTGACCACCTCGCGATCATCTACGACCGCAGGGCGCTGGCATTCGTCGAGAACGCCTTGGATCCGGCGCATCCGGTGGCCGTTCCGTGCACGCTTGTGTTGCCGGGTGAGGGCGGCTGACGGGCTCCATCAGCGCCGGCGCCAGCGGTTCGTCAGTGCATGGGCACGCGAGCCGCCGACGACCGCACAGACCGCGGCGACGAGTGCTGCCGCGAAAGCCCCAAGGGCACCCCCGCCGCGCCTGAAAGGAGCACCCAGGACCGCTTCGAGCGCCAGACACAGTGCACCGCCGGCGGCGAAAGCCAGGCTGGCGAGCATCCACGGCCTGCGCAGCGGCAGCCGCATCACGAACGGCCGGGCAGACGGGGGAATCGCCTTCCACGACTGCACGCACAGCAGCACGATGATCAGCGCGCCGAAGACCGGGGCGAGCGTGCCCGAGGACGGCAGTCCTGCGCCGAGCAGGTCGTTGCCTGATTGGCGGCCGTCGTTCGTGAGCGCCGACGCCACCCAGGTGGTGATCCACAGCGCGAGCGTCACCCGCTGGACCAGCTTCCAGGCGGTGACTTCCACGTTGCGCCGGGCCACGGACATCCGCGGGTCGTGCGCGGCTGCTGCCGTGAACCCGGAAAGCGCCTCTCCGGTACGGCCTTGCTGGAGGCGCAGCACCGCGAGGTTGTTCATGGCGGCCGCGTTGCTCGGGTCCATCGCGAGCACCTGCCGGTAGGCGGCTTCGGCCTGCCGGGTCCAGCCGAGCTTGCGGGCCGTGTCGGCGACGACCAGATGGCACTCGGGCTCGGTGGGATCGAGGGTGACGGCGGCGAGCGCCTCGTCGTAGGCCGCCCGGCGCAGCTCGGGAAGGTTGGCCATGGCTTGTGCGAGTTGCACGCGCACGATCGGCAGATGAGGTGCGAGCCGCACCGCTTCGCGCGCCTCGGCCACGGCGTCGGCCGGGCGGTTCAGGTTGACCAGCGCGACGCTCGCCAGGCGATGCGACCACTCCTCGGTGGGATCGAGCCCGGACGCGCGGCGGGCTGCCTCGAGTGCATCCTCGGGACGTTCCAGCTGCAGCATCGCCTGAGCCCGCAGGCACCACAGCCGGTCGTCGTGCGGGGCGGACGCGAGAGCGCGGTCGAGGTGACGCAAAGCTTCGTCGGGCCGGCGCAGCTCCAAGGCCGCCTTGGCGCGCTGAAGATCGCTGGCGAAGCTCGCGTCGTCGCTCACACCAGGCGGCGTTTCTTCAAGTAGGCGAGCAGGTCGTCATACGTGCCGCTGTCATTGGCGAATTGGGCGACGTTGCGGGCGATCTCGAGCCAGGGCCCGGTCGAGGAACGGACCTCAGTGATCGCGGCTTGCAGATCGTCCTGGCGGATGCCGCGAACGTGGCCGCTGCGCACGCTGTCCGTCATCGCGCGCTCGGCCGCGGTTTCGCAGACGTGCGCGAGATCGGCGCCCGAGTAGCCCTCGGTGCGCTTGGCGAGCGCCTTCACGTCGACGTTCTCCACCGGCCGGTTGCGCAGATGCAGCCGCAGCACGGCTCGCCGGGCGTCCTCGTCCGGAGGCAGCACCAGCAGCATGCCGGTCGAAGCGCCCGGGCCGGCGCAGCGCGCTGTCGACGTCCCAGGGGTGGTTCGTCGCGGCGAGGATGAAGACGCCTTCGTTGCTGCCGTCGATGCCGTCGAGTTCGGAAAGGAGGGCCTGAACGACGCTGCGCAGGCCGCTGCCGCGAAGGTCGGTGCGCTTGTGGCCGATGGCGTCGACCTCGTCCAGGAAGAGCACGCACGGCGCGTTGCGGCGCGCCGTGTCGAAGATCGCGCGCAGCTTGCGCTCGCTCTCGCCGATGTACATGTCGAGCACGTCGACGAGGCTGACCGGGTAGAAGCGGGCGCCGAGCTCGCCGGCGACGGCACGGGCGATGAAGGTCTTCCCGCAACCCGGGGGGCCGTAGAGCAGCAGCCCGCCGCGCAGGCTCTTGCCGTACAGGCGGCGCAGCTCGGGATTGCGCATCGGCATGAGGAACGCGCTTTCCAGCCGCTCCTTGACCTGCTGCATGCCGGCGACATCGGCCAGCCGAACCCCGGCCTGCTCGACATCGCCGGCCGCGCCGCCATCGGCGTCGTCGCCGTCGACGAACATCGGCGGCACGATGCCTTCGAAGGCCTTCTCGGCCTCGCCCCAGTCGAACGGGCTGTCGTTTCCCTTCGTGGCGATCGGCTGAGCTCGGCGCGCGTCGGGCGCGGCAGTGGGCTCGTCGGTCTCCGGCTGCTCCGCGGACTGGCGCTGGAGGGCTTCCGTCGCGGCGGTCATCAACCGATGCGCACTGGCGTTGCCCGGATCGGCCCGCACGACCGTGGCCGCTTCCGTGAGTGCCTCGACGGCCTGGCCCGCCTGCAGCAGCAACTCGCCGTAGTGCAGCCGTAGTGGCAGGTCATCCGGTGCGGCGGCGACTGCAGCAGCAAGGCTCGCGAGCAGCGGATCCGGCACGTACTCCATGGTGCCGGATCGGGGGCTGCAGTGCTCGGGCGGTACGGGGTCTCAGCCGCCGGTGGGAACGACGAGAGCCGTCGCCACTGCCGCCAGACCCTCGCCCCGCCCGGTGAACCCCAGGCCGTCGGTGGTCGTCGCCGAAAGGGAGACCGGGCCGCCGGCGGCAGCGGAGAGCACGGCCTGCGCCTCCTCCCGGCGAGGGCCGAGCCGCGGGTGCGTGCCGATGATCTGGACGGCCGCGTTTCCCACCTGCCAACCCGCTGCCCCGAGCCGCCGCACTGTCTCCCGGATGAGCGCGATGCCCGAGGCGCCCGCCCATTGCGGATCGGCGGTGCCGAACACGCTGCCGAGGTCCCCGAGCCCGGAAGCCGACAGCAGCGCGTCGCACAAAGCATGGGCAGCGACATCACCGTCGGAATGACCGGCCAATCCGGGCACGTCCGGCCAGAGCATCCCGGCGACCCAGCACGGCCGTCCCTCCTCGAACGGATGGACGTCCACCCCGATGCCCGTGCGCGGGAGCCCGGTCATGGTGCGAGGCCAGCGGATTCGGCGGCGAGCAGGCCTTCGGCGCGGGCCAGGTCTTCCGGGCGGGTGATCTTGAAGGCGTCGGCCGCTCCGGGGATCACCAGAACCGGTTCGCCGAGCAACTCGACGAGTCCGGCGTCGTCGGTGATGCCCAGCGTGACGCTCTGGGCGTGGGCGCGCTCGAGCACTGTGCGGCGAAATCCCTGTGGTGTCTGGATCGCCCGCAGGCTCTCGCGGGCGGGCGTCTCCACGACGCGACCAGCGGCGTCGACGCGCTTGATGGTGTCGTCGACCGGCAGGCCTGGAACCACGGCCGGCGCACCGGCGCGCACTGCGTCGGCGACGGCCTCGATCAACGCCACCGGAGCCAGCGGCCGGGCGGCATCGTGCACCAGCACCACGTCGACGTCATCAGGGAGGGCGGAGAGCGCCGCCCGCACGGAGTCCTGCCGCGTCGCACCGCCGGGCACCGTGACGACGGAAAGCTCTTCGGCGATCTGCTGCTCGCAGCCCGGCGGCACCGCGACGACCACCGTCTCGACCGAGGCCGCGGCGCGAAGCCGCGTGACGGCATGAAAAAGCAAACTGCGCCCGGCGAGCAGGCGCAGCGCTTTCGGATCTCCCGGGCCCAGCCGAACACCGCTACCGGCGGCCGGCACCAGCGCGGCGACGGTCAGCTGGCGAGCACCTCGTCCAGCATGGCCTCGGCCTTGTCTTCGTTGGTGCCCTCGGCAAGGGCGAGCTCGCTGACGAGGATCTGCCGCGCCTTGGAGAGCATCCGCTTCTCGCCGGCCGACAGGCCTCGCTCGCGGTCACGGCGCCACAGGTCGCGCACGACCTCGGCCACCTTGTTCACATCGCCGCTGGCGAGCTTCTCGATGTTCGCCTTGTAACGGCGCGACCAGTTCGTCGGCTCCTCGGTGTGCGGCGCGCGCAACACCTCGAATACCCGCTCGAGCCCGTCCTGGCCGACGACGTCACGGACGCCGACGAGCTCGACATTGTCTGCCGGGACCCGGACCGTGAGATCGCCCTGGGCGACCTTCAAGACCAGATAGCTACGCTCCTGGCCCTTGATGACGCGGGTTTCAATTGCCTCGATCAGTGCTGCACCGTGATGTGGATAAACCACAGTCTCACCGACAGTGAACGCCATAAGTGTGCTGTCCCTTCCGCCTGCTATCCAGAATAACAGGTCCATCCGCGCAGGTCACAGGCTTGACAGGACGCGCAAGGCGTGCAGAGGGGCCGGACTCGGCCGACCGGGTGACGTGCCGGAGAGCTTTGGCGACGAACCCGCATGGCACGGCGAGGCGAGCCGACACGCCGGGTGCTATCTGAAGTTTGCACTCCCCGGGGTGCCATCTCGGCGTACTTCGGCGCACCATGGGGTCGTGGCACTCGCAGACGACGACGACGGCTACCCCGGCCGTTACGAGCCAGGCAGCGATGACCTGCTGCATGTCGTCGTGCCCGATGACCTCCGCGAGCTCGACGCGGAGGTGCAGGCTTACCGGCGCGAGCTGGAGGCCGCTCGCCGCCTCGAGCGCCGCCTGCGCAGGCGTCACAAGTTCATTCCCAGCTGGGCGCGCGGCGGTTTGCCGAGCCCGATCTTCACGGCGGTGCTGCTCGTCATCGCGACGACCGGGCTGCTGCTGAGCGTCTTCGCCCCGGTGACCCAGGAGCGGCCGCGCTCGACACCGATCGCCGCGCTGGCCAACCCCAAGACGCCACCCGGCACCGTGCACGGGCTGCTGCCCGACGTCCAGCTGGCGACCGCCACGAACGCGATCGATACGCGGATGATCCGTCCCGCGGTCTACGTCCTCGTCCCCGCCGGCTGCACGTGTGTGGCGCAGCTGCACGAGATCATCGGCCAGGTGAACGAGGTGCCCCCGCCGCCGGATGTCCTGATCGTCTCGCAGGGCACCGACACCACCTCCGCCACGCTGGCGAGCGCGCTGGACGACGGGCGGGGCAGTCCCATCGGTGTGCGTGATCTGAACGGCGTCCTGGCCAAGACGTATCACGCGTCGACGACGGCGCCGACCCTGTTGCTCGAGGCCGGTGACGGTACGCTCGCGTCGCCGCCGCACGTGTTCCACACCGGCGACCGGCTCGAGGGATTGCTCGCCCCGCTGCACTTCTGAGCGCTGCATTTCTGAGCACTGCACTTCTGAGCTCTGCACGTGCGACGGCCGCGCCGCCCGGACGACGGTGTACCTGGCCGGGCCAGCACGCGTAGATCGAGCGCGACGTGCAGCAGCACGGGAACCAGCAGGCTTGCGGTGAGCGTGTAGCTCTCGGCGAAACCGAGCCCGATCAGCGCCGCCGCCGCTGCCGTTGCGGGGCCCTGGTACAGGTGGCTCACCCCGAACGCAACGGTGGACGCCGCGGCCGCGCTCTGCCAGGACCAGCCGAGCACGCCGGTCGCGTACTGCATGAGGAAGCCGCGGAAGAGCAGCTCTTCGACGATCCCGGCGGTGACGGCCACCCCGGCGTAGAGCCTGCGCTCCTCGGGTGTCACCGGAAGTAGCCCCGCGATCGGGCGCAGCGGTCGGGAGCCGGCCAGGACGGCGGCGGCGATGGCGACGGTGACCAGCATCGCGGCCCCGGCGAGGAGACCGGCCGGTCCCGAGCCCGTGAGCCGTGGCCAGCGAAATCCGAGGGCGGAAACCGGCATCTTCGCGGCGCCGGCGACGCCCACCGCGACCCCGGCGAGCAACCAGTGCCGGCTGATCGTTCGCCGGTAGACGGTCAGCCGCAGCGTGCCGTCCTGCCCGAGGCGGCGCCGCAGTTGCTGCCCGGCGAGGGCCCCGGACACGGGGACGACCAGGACGAGGTAGGCCGCCAGCGCGCCGGCCGCGGCGGAACCGAGCGCGACGCCGGGCAGCCGATCCCACACGCGGCCATTCTTTCCCGTCCGAGGCCCCAGGTGACAAGCTCGGCGGATGTCAGCGAGGCAGGCCGCCGCCGGGGTCGAGCGGGCTCCGCGCCCCGTCCTGGCCCAGGCAAGCCTGCTGCTCGCCTCGTCGCATCCCGAACCAGCCGCCGCCGTCACGACGGTGGCCTGCGCGCTCGCCGCCAGCGCCGGCCGTTCGGCCTGGGGAGTCGCCGCCGTCGGGGTTGCCGTCGCTGCGGGGCAGCTCTCGGTGGGTTGGTGCAACGACGTCGTCGATCGCGATCGGGACGCCGCCTCCGGCCGTACCGACAAGCCGGTCGCCCGCGGCGCCATCTCCCCGGAGCGGGTCCGCTGGGCGGCGGGCATCGCGGTGATCGCGGTCGTGCCGCTGTCGCTGCTTTCAGGATGGCGCGCGACGGTCGCACACGTCGTGGCCGTCGCCCTTGCCTGGGGCTACGACCTCGGCCTGAAAGCGACCGCGTTCTCGGTGGTGCCGTACACCATCGCGTTCGGGCTGCTGCCGGTCTTCGTGGTGCTCGGCCTGCCCGGGGCGCCGCTGCCACCGTGGTGGGCGCCGGTGGCCGGAGCGCTGCTGGGCGCAGGCGCGCATTTCGCGAACACGCTTCCCGACCTCGACGACGACGTGGCCACGGGAGTACGCGGTCTGCCGCACCGGGTGGGGGCCCGGGCGTCGCGGATCCTGTCGGCGACGCTGCTGCTGGCCGCGTCGGCGGTGCTGGCGTTCGGCCCCCGGCTGCCGCGGTCGGGCGCAACGTTGTCACTGATCGCAATCGCCCTGGTGGCAGCCGTCTTCCTGGTTGCCATCGGAAGCCTGCTCGGCCGCCGGCCGGGCTCGCGGGCGCCCTTTCGTGCCACGATGCTCATAGCCCTGGTAGATGTGGTGTTGTTGGTCGCACGCGGTCGGGCTTTGGTGTGAACCGCCTGCCGTGGACTAGGTTCTGGGGAAGCTTCGTTGTCGCTCGATCCTGCATGCTGAGGAGGCCGCTCCACGTGACCGCCACCAGCCGTCCCGGGCGGCGGATCGCCTGCGTGGCGCTCCTTGCGGCCATCCCGCTCTCCGCGTGTGCCGCCGGTTACCAGGCGGAGACCTCCCGCGAGCGCACCACGCTGACCAGCGTCTCGGGAGCCAAGGGCAATCTGACCCTGCGCAACATCTTTTTCGTCGGCCCGGCGTCCTCGGGCGACAACCTGCCGCTCTACCTCGCGGTCTTCAACGGCGGTACCTCGACCGACAAGCTGCTGAGCATCAGCTCGTCGACGTTTTCGAGTGGCTTCGTCCCGTCGGACAGCTCGATCACGGGCAACGGCCAGCTGTTCTACAACGAGGGCGACGGCAACGTGCCGCAGCTCATCGGAGCGAAGAGCCAGGTTCGGGTGGGTCAGACCGTCACCGTGACGCTGAACTTCCAGCAGGCGGGTGAGCTGACGCTCGCCGTTCCGATCGAGAAGGCGACGGATGGCCTGGCCGGGCCGTCGCCGACCCCGACGCCGTCGGCCAGCGCGTCCGCGTCGCCCAGCGCGAGCGCCGGTACGTCGGCCTCGCCCTCGGCGTCGGCCACTCCCTGACGTTCTCCACAGCTCGTAGCGAGCGGGGCGTTTCCAGCGCGGTTCTGTCGGTGGGCGGTTTTAGGTTGCCAGCATGGCAGCCCGCACCCTCGCTACCCGCTATCGCTGCACGGAATGCTCCGCTGAGTCGCTGAAGTGGCTCGGCCGCTGCGGGTCCTGCCAGGCGTGGGGCACGGTCGAGGAGTTCTCCCCTCGCGCCAGCGCCGGCGGCTTCAGCGGTCGGGCCGGCTCGGTGCCCCGGCCGGCCGTCGTCTCGGCGGCGCTGCCGATCACCGAGGTCCCGTCGGATACCGCGCGCTCGTGGCCCTCCGGGCTGTCGGAGTTCGACCGGGTGCTCGGGGGTGGCCTGGTTCCCGGAGCGGTGGTGCTGCTTGCCGGTGAGCCCGGCGTCGGCAAGTCCACGTTGCTGTTGGTCGTTGCAGCCCAGGCCGCCCGAGCCGGGCACCGGGTGCTGGTCGTGACCGGTGAGGAGACGGCAGCACAGGTGCAGAGCCGGGCGGCGCGCATCGGCGCCCTCGCCGAGACGCTGTACCTCGCGGCGGAGACCGAGCTCGGCGCGCTCGTCACCCACGTCGAGCAGGTCGAGCCCACCCTGCTGATCGTCGATTCGGTGCAGACGATCTCGGTGGCGGGGGTCGAAGGGGTGCCGGGTGGTGTCACGCAGGTGCGTGAGGTCGCCGGGGCGCTCGTCGCGGTGGCGAAGTCGCGCGGGATCGCGACCCTGCTGGTGGGACACGTGACCAAAGACGGCACGGTCGCCGGTCCCCGCACCCTCGAGCACCTCGTCGACGTCGTGCTTTCGGTCGAAGGGGAGCGCACCACCCCGCTGCGGATGGTGCGTGCCGTGAAGAACCGGTTCGGCCCGACGGATGAGGTCGGGTGCTTCCAGCTCGACGGTGATGGGCTGCTCGATCTGCCCGATCCCAGCGGACTTTTCCTCTCGCGCGCCCACGGGCAGCCGGGCGCTGCGGGGCAAGCGCCGATCGCGCCGCCCGGCACCTGCGTCACGGTCACCCTTGAGGGGCGCCGCCCCCTCGTCGCCGAGGTGCAGGCGCTCGTGGCGCCGCCGGCCGGAGCCCATCCGAGGCGGGCCGTCTCAGGGCTCGATCCGGCGCGCTTGTCGATGGTGCTGGCGGTGCTGGAGACCCGGCTGAAGATCACGCTCGCCACCCAGGACGTCTACGCCTCGACGGTTGGTGGGGTTCGCATCGCCGAGTCCGCGGCCGACCTCGCGGCTGCTCTGGCGGTCCTGAGCGCCGCGCAGCAGATCCCGCTGCCGGCCGACCTGATTGCGCTCGGTGAGGTCGGGCTCGCCGGCGATGTTCGTCCCTGCCCGGGGGTCGAGCGCCGGTTGCAAGCGGCGTCACGGATCGGCTTCCGGCGGGCCATCGTGCCCGCCGGTTACGGCAGCGCACCGCCTTCGATGACGGTGATCGAAGCTGCCGACATGCAAGGTGTCGTGGCGGCGCTGCGCCGCTTCCTGTCCGAACCACCGCCGAGCAGTCGACGAAAGACGCCTGCCGAAGGCTGGTCGTTCGACCCGGATCGGCTCTCGGCCCAGGTGCTGGCGCTGCGCCCGGCCTGATTCTGAGCACCTACCGGGCGTCGTTGCCAAATCGTGATGTCTTCGGGGCCGCTTTGCGGGCTGTACCCCCCGGAATTCGCCTTTTTCCGACAGTCGGCACCTTAGGATCTGAGGATAGATCCAGTGTTTGCGAGGGGGACCGATGGCTGCCGCCGCCGGGGAGGACGTCCTCCGTTCCGTACTGGCCGCCATGGCCCCCGGCACCCAGCTTCGTGACGGCCTGGAGCGCATCCTGCGCGGCAACACCGGCGGGCTGATCGTCCTCGGTCACGACCGAACGGTGGAGTCGCTTTCCACCGGCGGGTTCGAGCTGGACGTGGAGTTCTCAGCGACGCGGCTGCGGGAGCTGTCGAAGATGGACGGGGCGGTCGTGCTCTCGACCGATGGCACCCGCATCCACCGGGCCAACGTCCACCTGGTGCCTGATCCGACGATCGCCACCGACGAGCAGGGGACCCGTCACCGCACCGCCGAGCGCGTCGCCAAGCAGACCGGCTATCCCGTCATTTCGGTAAGCCAGTCGATGCGGATCATCGCGCTTTACGTACAAGGCCGGCGCTACGTGCTGGACGACTCCGCCGCCATCCTTTCGCGAGCTAATCAGGCTCTGGCCACCCTCGAGCGCTACAAGCTGCGTCTCGACGAGGTCGCCGGCACGCTTTCCGCGCTGGAGATCGAAGACCTGGTCACCGTCCGCGACGCGGTCGCCGTTTCCCAGCGGCTGGAAATGGTGCTGCGCATCTCCGAGGAGATCGGCGGCTACGTCGTCGAACTCGGCACCGACGGCCGGCTGCTCTCGCTGCAGCTCGAGGAGCTGATGGCCGGGGTCGAGCAGGAGCGCGAACTCATCGTGCGCGACTACCTGCCGTCCGGTGGCCGCCGCCCCCGCTCGGCCGATACCGTGCTCGCCGAGCTCTCCGCGGTGAATGCGACCGACCTGCTGGACATGACCGTGCTCGCCCGCATCATGGGCTACCCCGGCGGCGCGGACGGGCTGGAAACCCCAGTGAATCCAAGGGGTTATCGGCTGTTGGCGAAGGTGCCGCGCCTGCCTCGGCTCGTGGTCGATCGCCTCGTCGACCACTTTGGCAGTCTGCAAAAGTTGCTCGCTGCCACTATTGACGATTTGCAAGCGGTCGACGGCGTGGGCGAGACGCGCGCCCGTTCGGTGCGTGAGGGGCTCTCGCGCCTCGCCGAGTCGAGCATCCTCGAGCGCTACGTCTAACCTGGTTTGACCGGGCCCGTGCCGGTCGGTGCCCGCCGTTTGCGCGCGCGGACCGGCGCCGCTGCTTCAGCGAGGCCGACCACGTCGACCAGCGGCACCATCGATCCCTCGACCCGCATGAGCCGTTCCACGTAGGCCGGCAAGGACGGAGGCCGCGGGCTCAGCACATCCGCGGAGGCATCCTCTTCGAGTTCGATGAGGCCTTCGACGCTGTCGCAGGCGACACCGACGGCGTGCTCCGGCCAGCCTGCCGCGAGTACCAGGACATCGCCGCAGTCCGCTTCCTCACCGGTGCCGCGGGGACGGGTCTCGTAGACAGCGACCGGGGTCTCCTGGACGTCCAGCACACCGGACAGCGCGCCGGTCGACCCGGGGAGCCGGCGCAGCCCGCGCAGCCGGACAACGGCACGTACCGCATCAAGCCGCACGAGATAGCGCTCGCCGGCGGTGTGGAAGGCAAGGACGCGCATGTTCGTCACCTCGAGGCGATTTCGTCGGGCTGGATCGGAGGGGTGAGGGCGCCGCGCGCCAGCTGCTGGCACATGGCCGCCAGATCCTCGACGCGCCGGCCGCCGAGTTCCGTCGCCCGCTCGTTCGGGACCCGCCGGGCGAGCGCCTGCGCGGCGGCCCCGTAGGCGCGGGCCGCTTCGGCGCCGTGCCCGAGCCGTCCGAGCACGACCGCGAGCAGGAACTGGGCGAAGCCCGACGCGGGGTCCAGGTAGGCGGCTCGGCGCAGCGCGATCAGGGCCTGGGCGTCCTCACCGATCTCGACGAGCGCGAGGCCGTGCAGGTAGTGCAGCTGCGCCGACAGCGGCTGATCGGTGGCATGCTGCGCGGCCAGCTCCGCTGCTGCGGCGTAGGCGCCGGCGCTCAGCGCGTCGCGGATCTCGGCGAGCGGATCGGGCTTGGCCGGCGGAGCGGGCTTGGCGATGGGCCGGCGCAGCGGCGGGGGCCGCCGGACGGCAGCCGGCTCCGGCGGGCGGCGCCGGTAGAGGAAGGCGTCCTCGTGACGCACCAGCTCGAAACCGTCGTAGATCCGCCACAGGGTCTCGCTGTGCCCGAGCAGCAGCCACCCGCCGGGAACCAGCGCCCCGTGGATCCCGTCGACGACGTCGAGCATCTGGCGGCGCTCGAAGTAGATCAGCACGTTGCGGCACAGGACGAGGTCGAGACGGGCGGCGGGAGGCGGGTTGCAGGTGAGGTTGTGCTGGCGGAACTCGACGAGGCCGCGCAGCTCCTCACCGACGCGCCAGCCGTTGCCGTCGCGCTCGAAGTAGCGCAGCAGATCCTCGTCGTCGAGCAGGCTCACCGCGCGCGGCCCGTACCGGCCTTCGCGGGCGGCGGCCAGCGCCGCCGAGTTGATGTCCGTGCCGATGACCTTCACGTCCCAGTTCGCGCCGCCGGCCGGGAGCAGCTTCGCGAGCAGCAGCGCGACGGTGTAAGGCTCTTCACCGGTCGAGCAACCGGCGCACCAGATCCGGATGCGATGGTCACCTCTGGCGAGCAGGGACGGGAGCACGAGTTCGGCGAGCGCCCGGATCTGCGGGGGGTTGCGGGCGAAGAACGTCTCGCCGATGGTCAGCCCCTCGATGAGGGTCTGGAGCTCGCCCCGGTCCCGCTGGACGACGGCCAGGTACGCCAGCGCGTCGGCGATCGTCAGGTCCTCGCAGCGGCTGCGGACGAACGTGGCGAGCACGCCGCGCCGGGTCTGGTCGACGACCAGACCGCACGTTTCCCGCACGAGGAGGGCGATCTCGTGCAGTGCCGTGCCGGCTGCAGTGGTGGTCGTCATCGCGCCACCCGCTGCGCGCCGCCGAGGGCCGCCTCGACGAGATCTTCCAGCGCCGCGGCGATCTGGGGGAGGGGCAGGATGCGGTCGACCACGCCGGCGGCGATGGCGGCGCGGGGCATGCCGTAGATCGCCGACGTGCTCTCGTCCTGGGCGATGGTGGCTGCGCCGGCCGTGCGCAGTGCCGCCATCCCGGCGGCTCCGTCGCGTCCCATGCCGGTCAGCAGCACGCCGACCGCGTGCGGACCGATCGTCGCCGCAACGCTGTTGAAGGCGCGGTCGACGGAGGGAATGTGGTGCGCGCCGGACAACGGCGCCTCGCAGCGCAACACCCCGGCGGCGGGCAGGTCCGCGGCTTCGATCAGCGAGTCGACATCGCCGGGGCAGATCACGACCTCGCCGGGACGCAGCAGATCCCCGTCGCGGCCGAGGTGGACCGGCATCGGGCAGCAGGTGTCGAGCCAGCCGGCCAGTCCCGACAGGAACCCGGCGGGCATGTGCTGCACGACCACGACCGCTGCCGCGAGCCCGCAGGGCAGGTTCGACAGCAGCTCACCGAGCGCGCTCGGACCGCCGGTGGAGGCGCCGACGATGACGAGCGGCACCTCGCTGCGCGGTGCGGGAGCGCGCCGCATCAAGCGGCCGCGAGGGTGGCGGATGACCCGGATGCGTGACGCGAGCAGCAGGCAGGCGCGCAGATCCTCGCCGTGGGCGGGGTTGCGGTCAGGGGTGAGGCTGCCACTGCCCGCAGCGTCCGGCTGCGGCGGCCGGGTGACGACGTCCACCGCTCCGGCAGCGCGTAACTCCGCTTGTGTTTCCGGGCCGGTCAGGTGCTCGTCGCCGTAGATGACGACCGGCATGGGGTGCGCGGCCATCAACTCGGCGAGCGCAGGCAGGACGCCATTGGGCAGGTCAGGATCGAGGACGACGGCTGCGGGGCGGAGCTTGGCGGCGAGGCTCAGCAGGTCGGCCCGGGTGCGCGCCTCACCGAGCACGACAAAACGCGGGTCGCTCGACAGGATCGTGCGCACACTGCGGCGGGTCAGTGCCGAGCCGCCGGCCACGAGAACGCCGACGTCGCCCACCTCCGGAGCCGTGCGCGGGGGTGGGGGGAGCATGGGTTCAGTGCTCACTTGGGCTCGCTGATCAATCGAGCAGCGGTCGCGTTCAAAGTCGCCACGTTAAGCCCCAGATCCACACGCCCCCCCTTGCAGGAAACCATCGGTGAATCGGGGGCCTGCCTTGAGGAAGGCGCGCCCTCTGGCAGGCTGCACAGGGTGCCAATCTCCGCCGGCGATCCCCTTGCGCCGCTGCGGGAGTGGTACCGCCGGGAGGCTCGCGACCTGCCGTGGAGGCGGCCGGGCGTCACGCCGTGGGAAGTCCTGGTCAGCGAGGTCATGCTGCAGCAGACGCCCGTCGTACGGGTGCTGCCGGCCTACGAGAGGTGGATCGAGCGATGGCCTGCGCCCGCCGATCTCGCCGCAGCTGCGGCGGGTGAGGCGGTACGCGAGTGGGGCCGGCTCGGCTACCCGCGGCGGGCGCTTCGGCTGCATGCGTCGGCGGTGGCGTGCGTCGACCGGCACGGCGGGGAGGTGCCGCCGACGCTCGAGGAGTTGCGTGCCCTCCCCGGCGTCGGCAGTTACACGGCTGCTGCGGTGGCGGCGTTCGCGTTCGGCTCTCGCGTCGCGGTGGTCGACACGAACGTCCGCCGGGTCGTTGCCCGCTGGCTGCTCGGGCTGCCGAGCGCGCTGGCGATTCCCGACGCGCGCGTGACGGCGCTGCTCCCGGCCGACCCACCGACCGCCGTCAGGATGTCCGTCGCGTTCATGGAACTCGGCGCGCTCGTGTGCGTGAGTCGCAGCCCGCGTTGCGCCGCGTGCCCGCTGGCGGCGAGCTGCCGCTGGCTTGCGGCCGGCGCGCCGACGGCTGAGGAAGCCGGCGTCCGGCGGCGCCCATCCCAGGGATACCAGGGAACCGATCGCCAGGCCCGAGGGCAGCTGCTCGCCGCGCTGCGCGCCGCCGAACAGGCCGTCGCGGTGGCGGTATTCGACGAGGTCTGGCCGGATCACCAGCAACGCGAGCGGGCCCTCGCCAGCCTGCTCGACGACGGCCTCGTGGTGGCCGTGCCCGGCGGCTACGCGCTCCCGGCCTAGCAGCCGGCCCAGCCTCGGCCGCTGGTCAGCTGCGGACGAAAAGCGCGGCGTACAGCGTCAGACCCGGCCCGAAGGCCATCGCCACCACCGGGCCGGGATCGGCCGGCAGCTGCTCGAGAACCATGAGCACGGTCGCCGATGAGCAATTGCCGTTGGCGTCGAGGATCTCGTACGACGAGGCCATGGCCTCGCGAGGCAGGCTCAGCTGCTCCTCGACAACCTCCAGGATGCGGCGGCCGCCCGGGTGCACCGCCCAGCCGGTGACGTCGGCTGGGCTGAGGCCGTGCGGCGCGAGAAGCCGGTCGCGGACGACGGTGCCGACGTGGCGCGCGAGGACCGATGGCACCCGCGGCGACAGGCCCATGCGGAAGCCGAGGTCGGTGATGTCCCAGGTCATGTGATCGGCGGTGGAGTGGTCGGCGACGGCGACCATGTCGACGAAGCGCAGGCTCGCAGAGCCGCGGGTGGCCGGGTCGGCTTCGGGCCGCAGCACCACGGCGGCGGCGGCATCGGAGAACAGCGCGTGGGCCACCATCTGCGAGACGTCGCCGGTCGCCGGCTGGATGTGCAGCGAGGTGAGCTCGACGCAGAGCAGGACCGCCGGCCGTCCCCGGGCCACCACGAAGTCCGCCACCGCGCCGAGCGCGGGAAGGGCTGCGTAACAGCCCATGTGGCCGACCAGGAGCCGCTGCACGCCCGGATCCATCCCGAGGTCGCGGGCGAGCACCAGATCGAGGCCCGGCGTGCTGTAGCCGGTGCACGACGCCACCGTGAACAGCCCGATATCAGCGGGGTCCAGCTCGGCGGCGCCCAGCGCGTTCGCGAGCGCTGACTTGCCGAGCGGCGGCGCCTCGTCGACGTAGCGCGCCATCCGCTGGCCGGTGCTCCAGGAGGAGACGTCCACCAGTCGCGGATCCGCGACGCCGTGGCGCATGGTGATCGCCGAGGAGGCGAAGATCCGCTCGGCGACGGGATCGTTGCCGTAGTGGGCACGGAAGAAGTCGTCCCAGAGCCCGGCTTGATCCATCGCAGCCGGGACCGCGGTGCCGAATCCGGTCAACGCGGCCGTCGTCATAGACGCGATCCTTCCCGAAAAGCAGTAAACCCCACCCCAAGACCGGAGACTTAGGGTGAGGTCACTGCGATGCGGTGCGGTAGCCCGCGCTTTCTTTGCTTTCTTACTTGACGAGACCCACCGGCGGGCTGTCCGGCAGAGCCGGCGGCTTGGTCTCGCCGCGGAACGTGAGCTTGCGCTCCTCGCCCTCGCCCTCGCAGTCGACGACCACGATCTCGCCCGGTGAAAGCTCGCCGAACAGGATCTTCTCGCTCATGATGTCTTCCAGCTCGCGCTGGATCGTGCGCCGCAGCGGCCGGGCGCCGAGCATGGGGTCGTAACCCTTGTCGGCGAGCAGCGCCTTGGCGGCCGGGGTGAGCTCGAGGCCCATGTCCTTGTTTTTCAACGCGCCATCGACCCGGGCCAGCATGAGGTCGACGATCTCGACGATCTCGTCCTTGCTCAGCTGGTGGAAGACGATGATGTCGTCGATGCGGTTGAGGAACTCGGGACGGAAGTGCTGCTTGAGCTCGTCCTGGACCTTCGACTTCATGCGCTCGTAATCGATGTTGGCGCCGCCGGTCGTGAAACCGATGCCGGGACCCTTGGAGATGTCGCGGGTGCCGAGGTTCGACGTCATGATGATCACGGTGTTCTTGAAGTCCACCTGGCGGCCCTGGGAGTCGGTCAGCCGACCGTCCTCCAGGATCTGCAGCAGCGTGTTGAAGACGTCCGGGTGGGCCTTCTCGACCTCGTCGAAGAGCACGACCGAGAACGGCTTGCGCCGCACCCGCTCGGTGAGCTGGCCGCCCTCCTCGTAGCCCACGTATCCGGGCGGTGAACCCACCAGCCGGGAGACCGTGTGCTTCTCCATGTACTCGGACATGTCGAGGTGGATCAGCGCGTCCTCGTCGCCGAACAGGAACTCGGCCAGCGTCTTGGACAGCTCGGTCTTACCGACACCGGACGGGCCGGCGAAGATGAACGAGCCGCCGGGGCGCTTCGGGTCCTTCAGACCGGCCCGGGTGCGCCGGATGGCCTGCGAGACCGCCTTGACCGCCTGCGCCTGGCCGATGACGCGCTTGTGCAGCTCGTCCTCCATGCGCAGGAGCCGGCTGGTCTCCTCCTCGGTGAGCTTGAAGACGGGGATGCCGGTCCAGATGGCCAGCACCTCGGCGATCTGCTCGTCATCGACCTCTGCGATGACGTCCATGTCGCCGGCCTTCCACTCCTTCTCCCGCTGGGCCTTCTCGGCGAGCAGGGTCTTCTCACGGTCACGCAGCGATGCGGCCTTCTCGAAGTCCTGCGCGTCGATCGCCGACTCCTTCTCCTTGCGGACGTTGGCGATCTTCTCGTCGAACTCGCGCAGATCCGGCGGTGCGGTCATGCGGCGGATGCGCATGCGCGAGCCGGCCTCGTCGATCAGGTCGATCGCCTTGTCGGGCAGGAAGCGGTCGCTGATGTAGCGGTCAGCCAGGCTGGCCGCGGCGACCAGCGCGCCGTCGGTGATCGAGATGCGGTGGTGAGCCTCGTAACGGTCGCGCAGACCCTTGAGGATTTCGATGGTGTGGGCGACGGTCGGCTCCGGCACCTGGATGGGCTGGAAGCGGCGCTCGAGCGCGGCGTCCTTCTCCAGGTGCTTGCGGTACTCGTCGAGGGTGGTGGCGCCGATGGTCTGCAGCTCGCCGCGGGCCAGCATGGGCTTGAGGATGCTGGCAGCGTCGATAGCGCCTTCGGCGGCGCCCGCTCCGACGAGGGTGTGCAGCTCGTCGATGAACAGGATGATGTCGCCGCGAGTGCGGATCTCCTTGAGCACCTTCTTCAGGCGCTCTTCGAAGTCGCCGCGGTAGCGGCTGCCGGCGACCAGGGCGCCGAGGTCGAGGGTGTAGAGGTGCTTGTCCTTCAGGGTTTCGGGCACCTCGCCCTTGACGATCGCCTGGGCGAGCCCTTCGACGACCGCCGTCTTGCCGACGCCGGGCTCACCGATCAGCACCGGGTTGTTCTTGGTGCGTCGCGAGAGCACCTGCATCACGCGCTCGATTTCCTTCTCGCGCCCGATGACCGGGTCGAGCTTGCCCTCGCGGGCGGCGGTGGTGAGGTTGCGGCCGAACTGGTCGAGCACCAGCGAGCTGGACGGAGCACCCTCGGACGGGCCACCGGCAGCGGCCGGCTCGCCCTTGCCCTGGTAGCCCGACAGCAGCTGGATGACCTGCTGGCGCACCCGGCCGAGGTCGGCGCCGAGCTTGACGAGCACCTGGGCGGCGACGCCCTCGCCCTCGCGGATGAGGCCCAGCAGGATGTGCTCGGTGCCGATGTAGTTGTGACCGAGCTGCAGCGCCTCGCGCAGCGACAGCTCGAGAACCTTCTTGGCCCGTGGCGTGAAAGGAATGTGGCCGCTGGGAGCTTGCTGGCCCTGGCCGATGATCTCCTCGACCTGGCTGCGGACAGCCTCCAGCGAAATGCCGAGCGACTCGAGCGCCTTCGCGGCGACGCCCTCGCCCTCGTGGATCAGCCCCAGCAGGATGTGCTCGGTGCCGATGTAGTTGTGGTTGAGCATCCGGGCTTCTTCTTGCGCCAGGACGACCACCCGCCGGGCCCGGTCGGTGAACCTCTCGAACATTTGTGCTCCTTCGGGCGAGGCAGCCGTCCCGCCAGCCCCTGCTGACAACGGCCTGCTCGCAATGCTAGCCCCGTGCTCGTCCTCGCAACGTCCCTCGAACCCCCCATCGGCGGTGACGGGGTCGGAGAAAGTAGTGAGGTGGACCTGCTGCGCAGGGTTCCTCCCCCACTCAACCTCATTTCGATCCTTCGCTGTTCCCAGGATGGCTTCGGGGTAGAGCTTTCGCTGACAGCGAAGGCGGAGCAAGAGCTGAAGCCCTTGAGCGGCTACCTCAGTGAGCAGCCCGGTAGGCATCGAGGATCTCGGCGGCGATCCGGCCCCGCTCGTTGACCGCGTACCCGTTGTCACGCGCCCACGAACGGACGGTGGCGGTGTCGACGTCGCCCGCGTCGCGCAGGGATCGGGAGGCGCCCCCGCGGCGGAACCCGGCGCGGACGGTTCCCTTCCGGCGGCCGGCGGCCACGTAGTCGGCAAGAGCCTTGCGAAGCAGCCCGGCGTTGGCGGCCGAGAGGTCGATCTCGTACGCGGCTCCATCGAGCCCGAAATTCAGGGTCTCGTCGGCGGATGAGCCGTCGAGATCGTCGATGAGCAGGACGTGGGTGCGCTGGGCCATGGGATGAACGACTCTTTTCTGCGGGCAGTTCTGCAGTCGACGAAGAGGGTGATTGCGCCAAGTGAGTGACTTGGGCGGAAACCTGTCACATACATCCGGCCGGGGATTGCAGCACCAACTGTATGGTTACTGTCGGTAACTCTACCTAATCACTCGTCACGAGTGAGCGGGAACACCAGCACTTCCCGAATACTGGTCGAACCGGTAAGCACCATCAGCAATCGTTCAATACCGACCCCGACGCCACCGGTAGGCGGCATGGCGAATTCGAGGGCGCGCAGAAAGTCGGTGTCGAGTTCCATGGCCTCCGGGTCGCCTCCGGCGGCCAGCAGCGACTGCTCGGTCAAGCGGGCGCGCTGCTCCACCGGATCGACGAGCTCCGTGTAACCAGTGCCGAGCTCGCGCCCGAGGACGACGAGATCCCAGCGCTCGGTCAGGCGTGGGTCGGCGCGGTGCTGGCGTACCAGCGGCGACACCTCCACCGGAAAGTCCCGGTAGAAAGTGGGTTCGACGGTCTGCCCTTCCACCAGCTGCTCGTAGAGCTCGAGCAGGATCTGCCCGCCGTTCCATTCGGGCTTGAGAAAGACGTTGGCCTTTTCGGCCAGGCGGCGCAGTTCGGTGACCGGGGTGTCGATGGTGACGGGTTCGCCGAGGGCGGCCGAAACCGCGTCGTGAACCGTCATCTGACGCCATGGTTTGCCGAGGTCGATTTCCCCGCCGCGCCCGTCCGGCACGATCCGGCTGCCGAGCGCGTCGGCGGCTTCCAGCACGAGCTGCTCGGTGACTGCTGCCATCACGTCGTAGTCCGAATAGGTGGCGTAGAACTCGAGCATCGTGAATTCGGGATTGTGCGAGGTGTCGACGCCCTCGTTGCGGAAGTTGCGGCCAATCTCATACACCCGTTCGATGCCACCGACGACGAGGCGTTTGAGATAGAGCTCGAGGGCGATCCGGAGGAAAAGGTCAATTCCCAGGGCGTTGGAGTGGGTCGCGAACGGCCGAGCCGCGGCGCCGCCGTGCGTCGAGGTGAGCACCGGCGTCTCGACCTCGACATAGCCGCGTCCACGCAAGCCGCCGCGCAGGGACGCCAGCACGGTGTCGCGGGCCAGTACCAGGGCCCGCGACTCCGGATTGACGATCAGGTCCACGTAGCGCTGGCGGACCCGGGCCTCCAGGTCAGCCAGCCCCTTGTGCTTGTCCGGCAGGGGGCGCAACGACTTGCTGGTCAGCGCCCAACTGGAGGCGCGCACCGTGAGTTCACCGCGCCGGGTCGTCACCACCTCTCCGGTGACGCCGACGTGGTCGCCGAGATCGATGTCGGCCTTCCAGGCGGCGAGGGCTTCGGGGCCGGTCGCATCGGCGGTGAGCATCACCTGCATGCGCTCGCCGGATTCCTGCAACGTGGCGAAGATCAGCTTGCCGGCGATGCGGTTCAGCACGACGCGTCCGGTCACTCCAACGATCTCGCCGGTACCGCTGTCGGGTGGCAGCTCGCTGAAGCGCGCCCGCAGCTCGGCCAGTGAGATCGTGCGCGGGTAGCCGGCCGGGTACGGGTCGATGCCGTCGGCCCGGATGCGATCGAGCTTCTCGCGCCGGATGCGTAGCTGTTCCGGCAGGTCCTGCTGCTCCTCGGTCACGGAAGTGAGGCTATCGGCGCCGGCGCCAGGGGGAGCGGAGGTCAGGCGGTGAGCTCGACGTCGAGCCGGACCGGCCCGCGCATCATGAAGGTCGTCACGCGTTGGTATCTGAAGCCCGGCGCCAGCCGCATCCTCGGGATCCGGTCGAGCACGGCATCGAGCACATGCGCCCCCTCGAGCCGCGCCAATGGTGCGCCGATACACAGGTGCGGCCCCCACCCGAAGCCGAGCTGCCGGCGTACCGCGTCGCCGCGGTCGAGATCGAACTGCTCGGGGTGGTCGTAGAGCTCCTCATCGTGGTTCGCGGCGGAGTAACCGAGCGCCACCACCGAGCCGGCCGGGATCTTCACGCCCTGGAATTCGCAGTCGGCGGGCGGGCGGCGGAAGAGCACGTTCACCACCGGACGATGGCGCAGGCACTCTTCGACCGCGGGCGGCACGAGGGCGCGGTCGTCCCGCACCCGTTCGTACGCACCCGGCGTGCTCAGCAGGTCGTAGAACAGGTTGCCGACCAGGTGGGTCGTCGTGTCGATGCCACCGGTGATGAGGTCCTTCGACAGGTGCAGCAGGATCTTCTCGTCGGGTAGCGGCCGGCCGTTCTCGTCGCGATATTCGACCAGGGCGGTCATCGCGTCATCCGGCCGTTCGCTCGCCTGCCGGCGCTCCCGGATGACGTCGAGCAGGTGCGCGTCGAACTTCGCGACCCTGCTGCGGCAGTCCGCCTGCACCTGCGGGTCGTGATGCTGGATCATCGCGACCACGTCATCGGAATAGTCGTGCAGCAGGTGGCGATCCGACTCCGGAACCCCGGTCAGGTGACCGACGACGATCTCCGGCAGCGGCCGGGCGATCTCGCGAACCAGATCGCCGGAGCCCTTCTGCGCAAACGCGTCGACGAGATCGCGGCAGGCCTTGTCGACCACTGGCTCCATCGCCCGGATGCGGGACGGTCGCAGCACCGACGCCAGCAGCTTGCGGATCTGCGTGTGCAGCGGCGGGTTCGACTCACCGAGCTGCAGCTGATCCGGGGTTCGGGTGTCTTCCTCCATCGGGCTGAACGGCGCCTGCGGGAAGGTCACGGTATCGGTACTGACCGCCAGGATGTCAGCGTGGCGTGACACGTAGAACACGCCCGGCAGCACCTCCGTCACCGGGCAGGTCTGCCGAAGCTCCTTGAGGATCGCCGCATCGTTGTCGACGACGGCCGGGTCGAAGAGGTTGTACTCGACGCTCATGGGTCTCCTTCAGCCGGCCAGCGGTCCGTAGCCGAGCGTGGTGATGGGTTCGGCACCTTGCCGGCCGACGAGAGCCATGTCTTCTGCGAAGTAGCCAAATCCGTTACGGCGCAGCAGCATTCGAATGCCGATCACCATGTTGGTCTGCAACGTCTGACGTTCCAGAGCGCCGCCATCCAGCCATCCGGCGGCGAGCGGACCCTCGTGCCCGAGCCCGATGGCGTATACCGCGCTGTGCGTCCGGTCGGCCCCAGCCGCGTCCAGCAACGGCAGCAGATCGGCACCGGACACCCCGTCCCGGCAGGCGGCGAGCAGCGTTGCGTACGCCTGCTGCCACTCCTCGGCCAGGCCCCGTAAGGCCGGCGTCGGCGCTGGCCCGCCACACCACCAGGTACGCGCCAGCGAGCCCTCGTAGCCCGCCCACAGCACACCTCCGGCCAGTGCCACCGCCGCCCCGCCCGGCAGCGGCGCGTCGCGCGTGATGAACGACAGCTCGCCGCCCGGGCCGAAAGCGTTGAACGTGCCCTGCTGCGCGAACTGCGACGTGCCCAGCTCACACATGCGGGCGAGGTAGGACGCCTGCAGCTGCTTCCCCGTCGCGCCCGGCTGAAGTCGTTGCACCGCAGCCACAATCGACGCTTCGGCCGTTGCCGCGGCGATCCGAAGGCACTCGACTTCGGCGGCGAGCTTCACCCGCCGCAGGCCGAGCAGCTCCGGCTGGATCCCGATGAGCTCCGCGGCGGGAAAGGCCACGCGCAGCAGGCCGTCGAACAGTGGGCTGAGCCCGTCGACACCCACCCGCCGCGCGTTCGCGGTCTCCGGCATGGTGCGGACGTGGTCCACGAGATTCATCGGATTCCACGTGACGGCGTAGATGTCGTCCGGCTGCAGCTCCTCCGGGATTCCCTCGTAGCTCGCGGAGAACGACAGCAGGTGCACGTCTCGCGTCGCCCGGACGGCGATGCACGTCGGCCCGAACGGACGCGACAGCGAGGTCCACAAGCGGCGGGCGCCGGTCGCGTATCGCACGTTCGCCTCGCGGCCGAGCACGCATACGTCGAGCCCCATCGCCTCCATCCAGCCGAACAGCCGGTCGGTGCGTGCTCGGCGCAACGCACCGAAGTCGACCCGGTCCCGCTCCTCGGTGATGCCGGTGCCGAGGTTCGGTGTCTTCAGCGCTGACGCTGCAGTCACGGTCGGTGTGCCTCTCACTCGAACGGGGTGTAGCCGTAGGCGGTCAGCTGCTCGTATCCGCCGTCGGTGACGACGATGAGCTCTTCGCTCCGGTAGCCCCCGACCCCGTCGCGCCACACCACCGGTTCGAGCACGAAAACCATGCCGGGTGCGAGCTCGACAGTGTCGTCGAACGCGAGCCCGAGATCCGAGCCGATGAACGGCGCCTCGGCGCTGTCGCACCCGACTCCGTGGCCGAGATAGAAATGCGCCAGCCCGTATTTCGTCCGCACGCTCATCGCCGCGCGCACCAGGTCGCCGCAGGTGGCGCCCGGCTTGATCGTCTCGCAGACCGCGGCATAGAGGTCGCGCCAGGTCTGGTAGCAGTCACGCAGCCCGGGCGTCGGCCTCGGGTCGAGGCTGCAGATCCACGTCTTGCCGAAGTCGGAGTGGTAGCCGTTCCACGACAGCCCGGAATCGCACAGGATCAGATCGCCCTCGCGCAAGAAGCGGTCGTTGCTGGCCAGCGGGAAACCGACGTCGCCGTTCGCGGTGTACGTGCCCTCGGCGACTGAGCGCGGGGTGATCGACCAGATCGGGTCGATGATGTTGGCAGTCGCTCCGAGTTCGAAGACGCGGCGCAGGAACATTCCGGAGAGCTCGTTCTGCCGTACTCCCGGCCGAAGCGCTGCTTCGACGTCATACATCGCAAGCTCGTTGATGCGTTGCGCCTGCGTGAGGCACGCGATCTCATCGGCGCTCTTGATCAGCCGAGCGGCTGCAGTGACGGCCGTGCCGTCGGTGATTTCCACGCCGGGCAGCAGCGCCGGCAACGTCCCGATCATCGGCGAGGTGAACTCGTCGAACCCGATGCGTGACGCGGACGGCAGCGTCTCGCGGATCAGCGCCGCCAGCGCCGTGACGCCCTCCGGGTACTCGGTCTCGATCGGCGGGCGGACGCTGTCGCTCTCGCCCTCAACCGTAAGGGCCGGCAGGTCTTCGGGAAACCGGGTGCAGATGACGAAGGGCCCGCTCGCCGGGGCAACGACAACCACCGGCTCGAGATGCATGCGCATCGCGTCAGCTACCGGTGGGCGTCCGCCGGCGTACTCGACGTTGGTCGCGCCGAGCAGGACGAGCCCGTCGATGCCCTGCGCCTGCATGGCCGCGCGGAGGCGACCGCGACGATAGGCGTGCATCCGCAGTGCGTCGAGACCGGCAGACGTGAGCATGGCCCCTCCTCGTAGGCGTGCGTGAGGATAGCGCCGTCCGCGCTTGGTCAGTCAGCCGCGGGGCCAGTTCACCTCGCGCTTCTCGATGAACGCGCGCATGCCCTCGACCATCTCGGGCGTGCCGATCGAGCGGCGCATCAGGTCGGTGTCGTGCGGGCGCAGGTAGCGGTTCAGGTCGCGCTTGATCGCAGCGCGGGCGAGGGGGCCGGTGCCGGCGATGGCCGCCAGCGCGCGATCGGTCGCGGCGTCCAGCTGATCGTGCGGGACGACCTTGCCCACCAGACCCATAACGAGCGCTTCCTGCGCGTCGATCTCTTCCGCGGTGAAGAACAGGTAGCGCGCCCGGGCCAGGCCGACCACGGCCGCCAGCCGGGCCGACATGAACGGATCGGGGATGCCGCGCAGCAGCTCCGGCACCCGGAAGCGGGCCTGGTCCGACGCGATGACGACGTCGCAGTGCAGCACCAGATCCATCCCACCGGCGATGCACAACCCGTTGACCTTCGCGACCCACAGCTTGGTGCAGCGCTCGATGTGGCGGAACGGGAAATGGTCCGTCGGATCCCATTCGGTGTTGAGCGCGTCCAGGTCTTCGGCGTTGCCGGCCATGTCGCCGCCCGCGCCGAACCACTTGTCGGTGCCGGTGAGGCAGACCGCATCGAGCTCGGGCTGCTGATCCGCCCAGATCGCAGCCCTTTTCAGCCCGCGGTACATGTCCTGGGTGTAGGAGTTGCGCCGCTCGGGCCGGTTGACGAGCAGATGAAGCACGCGACCCCGCACCTCGGTGAGGAGGAAGCGGCTTCCGAGATCCGGCGCCGTGAGTTCGGCGCCCGTCATGTGAGCTTGTAGAGCGTGGCCGCCGTGTCGTGCAGCACCTTGCGGGTGACGTCCTCGGGCAGCTGGGCGAAGACGCGCTCGGCGAATTCGCGGGGCCGCTGTGCCGGGGAGCGCGGGCCGGGGTGCTGGCAGGTCGGGTGCGGGTAGTCGGTCTCGAACAGGATGTTGTCCGGGTACGTGCGAATCGCGTCCAGAGCCGTCTGCTCCTCGAACCAGAAGCAGCCATAGATCTGCCGCCGGAAGTACTCGCTCGGAAGCAGGTCGTACTCCGGGTGCTCGTCCAGCACGCCGCCGCCCTTCCACTGCCAGTCGAAGGTCTCCATGGCGGCCGGTAGCCAGCCGACACCCGACTCCACCGAGACGAACTTCAGGCCGGGGAAGCGATGGCAGACCCCGCCGAAGATCAGGTCGGCGACGCTGCGCATGTTGTCCATGAAGATCAGCGACGAGACCTTGGCGAAGTTCGTCATCCAGCCCATGTCGGCGGTGTCGACGAACTGGGTGCCCATCGAGCCGCCGCCGACATGGAAGTTCACCGGCACGCCGGCCTCTTGCGCCGCGGCCCAGATCGGGTCCCAGTGCGGGTGGGCGAGCGGGGGCTGGCCGTAGTCCTGCGGCTGGTTGCAGAAGTTGATGGCGCGGTGGCCCCTGCCGAGGCAGCGGTGCATCTCGTCGATGGCGAGATCGATGTCCCAGAACGGCAGGGCGGTGATGGCGATCAGCCGGTCGGGCGCGACGCTGCACCAGTCGGTGAGGAAGTCGTTGTAGGCCTGCACGCACTGGATCACGAGCTCGCGGTCGCCGAGGCGCAGGAAGTAGCCGTTGCCGAAGCCACCGACGTTCGGGTAGAGGATCTGCGCGTCGATGCCCTCGGCGTCGAGGAAGGCGAGGCGCGCCTTCGGGTCGTACATGGCCGGGTCGATGTCGTCGTAGGTCTCGGGGATCGACGCGGGCATCACGCCGTCGTGGCCGGCCATCGAGTAGAAGCCGGGGGAGCCGAGGCGCTCGCCGCCGGCCATCCAGGTGTCGCGGCCGTCGATGCGCTCGATGTGCGGCACCTCGTCGTGCCGGCTGGCGGGAAGGCGCGCCGTCCAGACATCCGGGGGTTCGGTGAGGTGGGTGTCGACGTCGATGACGGGCATGCGGTCGAACAGATCAGTCGCCATGATGTGTGCCTCTCGTTGTGCCGTTGCCACGCCGTCAGAGCCCGACCGGCCAGGTGCCGATGACGCCCTCTGCTTCCAAGGTTTTCAGCTCGTCCGCGGTGCATCCGAGCCGCCCGCCCAGCACCTCGGTGTTGTGCTCGCCGAGCACCGGCGCCGGCCGGCGGATCCAGTGGTCGACGCCGGTGGCGCGCCAGGGCAGGCCGGCGACCGGCTGCGTGCCGACGACGGGATGTGCGACCGGCTCGTAGAAGCCGCGCGCGTTCAGCTGGGGATGGTCGCTGGCGCGCCGCGGATCGGTGGCGGGCGCAGCCGGTACGCCGGCCGACACGAGAGTGTCGACCGCCTTGGTGAGGTCCAGCGGCGCCGCCCATGAGGCGATCGCGGCGTCCAGCCGATCGTGCTGGCGGCGGCGGCCGGGAAGGTCCGCGAGCTCGGGATCAGCGGCGAGTTCGGGATGGCCGATGGCGTCGGTGAGCCGCTGCCACTGCTCGTTGGTGGCGACGGAGACGGCCAGCCATTGCTCGGTGCCGGCACACGCGTACAAACCCTGGGGCGCGGCCTCCGGGCTGCGGTTGCCGTCGCGCGCGATGCGGTTGCCGTACGCCGTCCACTCCAGCACCGGCTCGGCGGCGACGTTGAGCGCGGCCTCGAACATCGGCGCCTCGACGAGGCAGCCCACGCCGGTGCGGTCGCGGCGCTCCAGGCCGACGAGCGCAGCGAACGCCGCATGCAGCCCGCCGTTCGGATCGCACGGACCGCGCTGGATGCGCGGCTGGTCGTCGGCGAATCCGGTGAGCCAGGCCAGCCCCGTGATCTGTTCCATGGTCTGGGCGAAGCCCGGCCGGTCGCGCCACGGTCCGGTCAGCCCGAAAGCCGGCATGCGGACCATGACCGCGCGCGGGTTGGTCGCACGTACGACATCCCAGCCGAGATCGAAGCTTTCAATAACCCTGGGCGTGTAGTTCTCGACGACGAGGTCGGCCTGCTCGATCAAGCGCAGCACGAGTTCGCGGCCCTTCGGGCTGCCGAGGTCGAGCGTCACATCGAGCTTGTTGGTGTTGGCCTGCAGGAAGAAGCCGCTGTACTCCCACCACCGTTCGCGGCCGACGAACATGGCGGCGGCCATCCGCATGCCGTCCATGCGCTTGGCCGACTCGATGTGGATGACGTCGGCGCCGAGCGCGGCGAGCAGACCGGTCGATGACGGCCCGGCCCACCAGGCGGTGAGGTCGACCACCTTGACGCCCTCGAGGGGTGCGCTGCGCCGAGCCCCCGGAGCCGGGCGAGACGTGTGCGCGGGCAGCGGGGCAGAGTCGTGCCGGCCGATGGAGGGTGCGGGCTGCGGCGCGGGCGCGGGTTCGCCGTCGATGGTCCAGGAGCGTCGCGGCATCGTGAACGTGTCCGTCGGGTCGCGCAGGAAGACCCCGCGGGCGACGGCTTGCTCGATCTGCAGGACGGCCTCACCGTCGGAAACCGGGGCGACGGGGATGCGCAAAAGCGCTGCCTTCTCGACGATTTCGGCGGTCGAATGCTGGGTGGTCCATTCGCGGACGATGGCGTTCCATTCCGCGGCGCGCTCCTGGCGGGTCACGATGCGCCACCACTCGCCCTCGAGCAGGTCGGGCCGTTCGATCAAAAGGCAGAAGGAGTCGAATTGCTCGCGGGTGTTGGTGTTGAAGCCGACCCAGCCGTCGGCGCTCGGCTCGATGGAAGGAAGCTCGACCGTGCGGGCGGGCTTGGTGAGCGGCGGTCGGCCGGCGAGATTCGCCGAGAGGTCGGCGAAGTTGTTTCCGGTGAGGTTCGCGACCTCGCAGAGCGAAAGGTCCAGCAGATCGCCCACGCCGGTCCGCGCGAGCCGGCGGGCCGAAGCCAGGGTTCCTACGGCCGCGTACGCACCAGCGACCCACTCGACGATGCGTCCGCCCATCTGGAACGGCGGCCGGTCGACGGTGCCGCGGATGGCGACCGCGCCGGCATCGGCCTGAACAATGAACTCGGTCGCGGGACGGTCGGCATACGGCCCGGTGAGCCCGTACGGCGTGAGCGACACGACCACCAGCCCGGGGTGTTCGTCAGCGATCTGCCGGGCGGTCCCGTACCCGGTGGCTCCCGACGTGATGACGATGTCGTGTGCCACCAGCAGGTCGGCCGTTGCCGTGGTCACCGAGCGCTGCCCGTGGCGCAGGAAGCGGAAGAGCGCGCCGTCCTCGCCTGCAGGGAGTTCCCGGTCCCAGCTCCAGCGGCGCATGGCCGCGCCGTCCGCCGGCTCGAGCAGCGTCACCGTCGCACCGGCGCCCGCGAGCAGCTTCGCGCAGTAGGCGCCGGCCAGCGACGTCGATGCGTCGAGGACGGTGAGGCCGGCAAGCTCAGGCACCGCACCAACGTATTACCCGCCGTCGTGGGCGCTCGCGCCACTCGGACGTCGCCGATCTCGGGGCTGGCAAGCTGGGCTCTTGTGTAGCACGTAGCCCGCGCGTGCTCAGCGAATCCCGAAGTGTCCGATCAGGCCAGCGGTTCGGGCATCACCCGCGTGTGCGAGGTGCGGCAGGCGGAAGAGGTCCTCGATCGTCCGGGTCAGCGAGTAGTGGTCGAAGAACGTTCCGTCGGAGGCGCCGGGCGAGGTGAAGGGATACACCACGAAAAGCGGTACGTGACAGGAGTCCTGATGGGCGCTGATGCCGTTGACGACAGGGAGATCACGCGACTGGTCGGTGCAGTCCTCACCGGTTCTGGCATCACCACCGAAGCCTTCGTCATAGGTCACGAGCAGGAGTGTGTTGCCGGCCTGGTAGCTCGGCGACTGCGTGACGAGCGCGACGAAGCCGGCGAGCCAGGTGTCTGCTTCCAGCAGCGCGGCCGTCCGGTTGCGGGAGGCCTCGCCGTCATGTGCCTTGTTCGGTGTCACCCAGCTGAGGCTCGGAAGTGTCTGGTTCTGCAAGGCATTCCAGAGCGGTCCCGACCGAGCCGAGAGCGCGGCGACCGGAAGGTCGTGGCTGCGGCACTCGCTGATCGGAATGTCCCGGTAGAAGATCGGCGGGTTGTGCCCGATCTTGTACGTTCCACCGGACGAGGCGGCGCACGCCGTGGGCATCGACTCCTGGTAGGAGCGCCAGGTCAGGCCGGCGGAGTCGAGCTGGCGATACAGGTTGTTCGAGCCATCGGCACAGGCCCAGAGGGACGGGCAGCCCCGCCGGCTCGCGGCGGGGTACTCGCCCGCGGAAGCCGCCAGATAGTTGGCGGCTGACGTGTGGGTCGCGGCGAACATCGCCGTTGCGCTTCCACATTTGCCGGCGAGGCTCGTCTGGTACGGCGCGGCTGAATTGCCGACGACCTGCCGATAGCTGCGGTTCTCGAGCATGACGACGACGACGTGCTGGATGGGGGCCGCAGCTGCGGCGCTGCCGCAGAGCACTCCGGACGGGAGGCTGCGCGTTGCGGCAGGAGCCGCTCCCTGCGCCGCTGGGGCCAGCACCAGCGCGACAGAGGCTGCCGCGCCGGAGATCCGAAGCCGGTACGGGGCCCGCGCGCGCTCGGCGCGAGTTCTGCGACCGCTCATGGAGAGTCCGTCCTTCGTCCCATTCGTCCCGATAGGAAGCGTGAATGAAGACGTTCCGTGCGCGGGCGGTCGACCCGCGACGAGCAGATGGCAGCGCTGTGAACGTTCTTCCAACACCTGCGCTGCCTCGTAGAACCTCAGGATCGGCAGCGGAGAGTGCAGCAGCAGCAGCAGCAGCAGCAGTCGTTGCCGCCGGGTGGGGCTCCCCTTGGGGCGTTGCTGAGACGAGTGGCGTGATCACTCACTGTGAGCGCGTCGCCTCAGGATGCGCTCTCCGGAGCACCGAATGTTCGGCGCTGCTTACTCAGCGTGTCTATCCCGGCACATTTTCGCCAACTCGCGTACGCCGCCTTTGCCCCTGCTGTTAGCTGGCCATATCAATGCGCTACGGATTTGGAACGCAATTATGCGACGCTTTTTCGGCCTGGTGCTCAGCGTCGTTCTCGGCGGGGGCGTCGTCCTTGGAATTGCAATGCCGGCACAGGCCGCGAGTTGCGGCACGATGTTGCCGCTGGCGGTACCTGCCTGTGGGGCTTTATGGGGAATTGCCACTCCGGGTGGGTCTGAATCCGCGTTGACCGCCGACGAGTCGACGGTGGGTCGCACATTCGACATCGTCTACGACTTCCACCAGGTCGGCGACACGCTCCCCACGGCAGCTGAAGTGGACGAGGTCGCCTCCGGTCACCTGCTGCACGTCAACATCGAGTCGACCAATTGGGTGGCCGTAGCCAATGGGGCGCAGGACGCAGGTCTGACCAGGCAGGCGCTCGGGGTGAAGTCGCTGAACGCGCCGGTCTACGTCACGTTCAACCACGAGCCCGACGTCAAGAGCAAGGTCTCGCGGGGCACGGGGGCCGACTTCGTCGCAGCCTGGCGGCACGTCCATGACCTGTTCATCGCCAACGGTGCGACGAACGCCGTGTGGGTCTGGGTGATGGTGGGCTGGTACCCCAACTTCCCGGGTTACGCCGCCTTCTATCCGGGAAACAGCTACGTCGACTGGCTGTCGTGGGAGGCCTACTCGACGACGTCCTGCGGGACCACCCGCAACGTGCTGAAGAGCACGTTCGCCGATGCCGCCGGACCGATGTACACGTGGCTTCATGACGGGCATGGCGTTGCCGCGGGTATCGACATCACCAAGCCGGAAATGATTTCCGAGTACGGCGCCAATTACGACAGTGGCAATCCGGGCGCGCAGGGCGCCTGGTATCAGGGCATTCCGCAAGCGCTGAAGACCCAGTTCCCGGATATCAAAGCGGTCGCAAAATGGGATAACCCGGGCGGGAATTGCCAATACGCCATGTCGACGTCGCCACTGACCATCGCCGGCATGACGGCGGCCGGCCAGGACCCGTACGTCAACCAGACACCCCCGACGACCGGGCCGCCGGTGGCGGCGTTCACGACGTCCTGCGTCGCAGACAGCTGCACGTTCGATTCGGCTGCGTCCACCGCTGCGGGCTCCACGATCGCCTCTTACGACTGGGATTTCGGCGATCCGGTGGATGCCACGCACTCGACCGACGCCGCGCCCAGCCATACGTATGCGGCGGACGGGAGCTACCCGGTGACGCTCACGGTCACCAATGCCAATGGCGACTCCAATTCCGTCACGCACACGGTGACGACGCCGCCGCCTGCGCCGGTCGCCGCGTTCACGTCGTCCTGCTCGGCGCTGAGTTGCTCGTTCGACGGCTCGACGTCGAGTTCGGCCGAATCCAGCATCACCTCGTACTCCTGGGATTTCGGTGACACCACCACCGGCACGGGCGCCACGCCGACTCATGTGTACGGGTCGGCGGGCCCGTACCAGGTGCGCTTGACGGTCACGGATGCCGCGGGCGGCCAGAACACGGTCACCCATCAGGTCACGATCGCCGCGGCGCCGCCCATCGCCTTTGTGGCCGGTGCGTCGACCACCGGCAACGCCACTTCCGAATCGGTGAAGGTGCCGGCCACGGTTGCCGCCGGCAACGCGCTGGTTCTGGTGGCCACCGGGGCCGGGTCCGGCGCCTTGACCGGGCCATCGGGCTGGACCAAGGTCGACACCGCTTCCGCGTCGGCGATCAACAGCACGGTGTGGAAGCGCGTCGCGACGGGCACTGACGCCGGGACGACGGTGACCGTGAAGTTCCCCGCGATCGAGAAGGGCACGGTGCAGCTGCTCGCCTACTCCGGCACCGACGCGACGAATCCCGTTGTCGCGTACGGGAAATCAGCAGTGGCGAAGAAGGCGACGAGCTACACGAGCCCGACCGCCAACGTCCCGACGGCCGGCGATGTCGTGCTCACGGTCTGGGTTTGCAAGTCATCCTCGGTGACGAAGTGGAATGTGCCTGTGGGGCAGACCATTCGATCGACCGCGTACGGAGCCGGCGGCGGGCGCATCACCTCGGTATTCACCGACGCGGGGCCGCGACCTGCCGGAGCGACCGGCGGTTACACCGCCTCTCCGGACACCTCGGCGTCGGCGTTCGCCGCCTGGACGATCGCGCTCGGGTAGGCCGTTGCCCGCGGCTGAGCCGACCCGAACAAAACGGGAGATATGAAGTGCGTGCGGCGCTGCTGCCGCGTCACGGTTTGATAACGACTTTGGCCGAGGTTACCGTGCAGTAGCGCGGCAATAGTCCCGCTAAGCAGGCCCTTTTCGGCAGGCACCGCGTGAGTGGCAGCCGGCGACGGGCGCGTGAGCGGTCGTGGGGCCGCCGGAAGACGGCTCATCCGTGCATGTGTGAATGTGACCTGTGTTACGGTTCCGCGCTATCAGTCCGGCCGCATTGACGACCGGCAAATCCCTGAGCACCCACTGCGTGGAGACCTGATGCACTCTGCTTGGCGACCCCGGCGATCACGTCGAATGACAAGTGCCGTAATCCTGATTGCTGCCACATCGCTCGCGCTGACCGCCGCGTGCGGTCGTTCGTCGTCGAACAAGGGAGGCGGGGGCGGAACGACTCCTGCCGCCAGTGCAAGTGCGTCAGCCTCGACTGCCGCGGCAGCCGGCCCCGGCGACTTCGGATCGTTGAAGAAGATCTGCGGACCGGGTACCGCGACGGGTGGGACCGGCCGCGGGCTGACCAGCACGTCGATCCGCATCGGTGTCACGTCTGACCCGGGCAACACCGCCGCACCCGGCCTCGAGCAGGAGTTCTTCGACACCGCAGACGCTTTCAGCAAGTGGTGCAACGCGGCAGGCGGTATCAACGGCCGCAAGATCATCGTCGACAAGTGGGACGCGAAGCTCTTCAACGTCGGTCAGGCCTTCACCAACGCCTGCCAGAAGGACTTCATGATCGTCGGTAACGGCAACGCGTTCGACTCCGCCGGTGTGAAGCCGCGTGAGCAGTGCAAGCTCGGCGACATCTTCTCCTACACCGTCTCCCCTGAGGCGGCCACCTCGACCCTGCAGGTCTCGGTGAACCCGTCGAACCCGACGCAGTACCCGTACGGACCGCTGCGCCTGCTGATCGACGCCTACCCGCAGAGCAAGGCCGGAGTCGGCATCGGCTCCAGCACGCTGGCATCGCTGATCCCGCAGGGCAAGCGGATCGAGCAGTCGCTGCAGGAGAACGGCATCAAGGTGTCGGCGCTGCAGGAGCAGCCGCCGTCGGTGCCCAACTACCGGCCGTATGTCGAGCAGCTCAAGCAAAACGGAGCCGTCGGCTTCGACACCATCAACGGGCAGGACATCACGCCGATCGTCCAGGCGATGAAGAACACGGGCTACAACCCCGCGTTCATCCTGTACAGCGTTCAGTACTACCTCGACGCCAACGTGCAGGCCGCCAAGGCACTCGGCACCTTCCCGAACCAGTACGTCGGCTTCAGCCACCTCGCCTTCGAGATGGATGCGTCGAAGTACCCGGTTCTCGCTCAGGTGAAGAGCATCTTGAACGCGGCGATCTCGAAGCCGCGTTTCACGGACTTCACCGCGTCTTCGTTCAGCGCCTGGGCCCTGTGGGCCAAGGAAGCCACGGCCTGCGGCAACGACCTCACGCAGGACTGCGTGCTGCAGAAGGCGGCGGCGGAATCGGACTGGACGGGCGGCGGGCTCTATCCCCCGCTGAACCTCGATCCGAAGAACCCGAACATCGCTCAGTGCTGGCTCGTCATCAAGCTGACGACGTCGGGCTGGGAGTACGACCAGAAGGTCACGAACCCCAACCAGGGTCCGTACAACTGCGACGCGAAGAACGTGACGACGGTGAAGACCTTCCTCACCGCTAGCTAGGCAAGGAATCTCGCCGCCCGCCCGTGCTTGCTGCCCGGGCGGGCGGCGCCTTGTAAGCGGGTTGTGAACTACGGCTGCTCGGCGTCGAGGAGCCGGTGAATCTCCTTGCGCAGCAGGTACTTCTGGACTTTTCCGGACTGCGTCTTGGGTAGCTGCGCGATCAGCTCGAGCCGTTCCGGACGCTTCTGCCTGGCGACGCCTTGGGCTTCGAGAAAGTCACCCAGCTCGGCGAGCGTCGGTCGCGAGTCGCCGCACGGAACCACGAAGGCGCAGGCGCGTTCCACCAGCACCGGATCCGGCATCGCGACGATGGCGATCTCGGCAACGTCCGGATGCTCGAACAGCAGCGCTTCGACCTCCGTGACGCTGATGTTCTCGCCGCCGCGTACCACGATGTCCTTGCTGCGCCCGCGTATCGACAGGAAGCCGTCGGCGTCGGCGCAGGCCAGATCGCCGGTGCGAAACAAGCCGTCCGGCGTGAAGGCGTCCTCGGCGTGCTCGGGTCGTAGATAGCCGACGAAAGTCTCTGGCCCGTCGGCGTGAAGTTCTCCCATGACTCCCGCGGGAACCGGGGCGCCGGCGTCGTCGACGATGCGGAAGGTCGCCGCTCCGATTGCCCTGCCGTCGGTTTCGGCTGCCTTCGCCGGCGGATCCTTCGGTCCGGTGATCGAAAGCGTCGGCACCTCCGTCGATCCGTAGACCCGGGTGACGAAACAGTCGAGCAGCGTGCGGGCATCGCGCACCAGCGCCGGGGGAACGTCCGCTCCACCACAGCCGAAGATGCGCAGCCCGCCCAGATCGAAGCGGGCGCGCTCGGGGTGATGAGCGAGTCCGTGCAGGAACGGCGTGGCGGCGACCGTGAACGTGCAGCGGTGCTCGGCGAGCAGCGAAAGCGCTTCGCGCGGATCCCACACGTCCTGAAGCACGGCCGGGATCCTCAGCATCGCCGGCAGTTGAATGCCGTAGAGCAAGCCGGTGATGTGCGTGATCGGCGACGGCATGAACACCGTGTCGTGCGAGTTCAGCTCGAAAACCTCGATGATGCTGCGGTTTTCGTAGTCCAGCGTGTTATGGGTGTGCAGCACGCCTTTCGGCCGGGCAGTGGTGCCCGAGGTGAACATCAGCAGCATCGGGTCATCCGGGGAGCGCTCGAAATCCGTCGCCGGGCCGCCGTCTTCCATCAGGTCCGAGAAGACGACGGCGTGCCGCAGCCCCGGCCGGACGACGACAACGTGCGCGAGATCAGGCAGCGCCGGTCGCATCTCCTCGGCCATGGCGGCATGGTCGAAGCCGCGGAAGCTTTCGGGAACGACGAGGACCCGGCTGCCGGCCTCCCGCAGCATGTACTCGACCTCGTAGCGCCGGTAGATCGGGACGATCGGGTTGCTCACCGCCGCCGCTCGGAGTATGGCGTGATGCAGCAGAAAGCCCTCGTGCCAGTTGGGTAGTTGCCACGAGACGACGTCGCCTCGTGCGACACCAAGCCGGCGCAAGGATCGGGCGATCGCGTCGACCGCCCGGTCAGCCTCGCCGTACGTGAGCCTGACGGCGCCGTCGATGAGGGCCGGGCGCCCCGGCTCGCGCGCGGCGGCTTCGGCGAGGTAGCCGTCGATGAACCGATCCAGCCATGCCCCGGATGCGCGCTCGCGGCGCCCGCGCTCGGCAGGCACGCTGATCGTGACGCTCATCGGGTTAGCTGTACTTGGCAACCTCCGACGCGACGGTCGGCGGCGCGTACAGATGCTCGCTGAACCAGGAGCCGGCAGCGCGTGCGGCGAGGTCGAGCGCGGTCAGGTTGCTGTAGAGGGTCATGTGGCTGGTATCCGGCAGCACGACAAGCTCTTTGCGTCCGGAGGGAATCGACTCGTACGCCGCCGTTTCCTGATCCCACATGGTGATGTCGTCCTCGTTGGCGACGATCATCATGACCGGCTTCTGCAGCAGCCGCTGGGCGTAAGGCGCCGCGTTGTACTGCATCAGCAGTTCGACCGACTCGATGGTGCTCCAGTGCTCGTGCCGCGGCGCCTGCGTGCGCTTCAGCTCGTCGAAGACGGCCTTCACCTCATCGAGCGGCCAGGCGACGAGCTCCGCATCCGGGCCGGTCGGGGTACCGGACATCGGCAGGGTGCCACCCACACCGGACTCGAGACGCTTGCGCCGGTCCTCCAGGCACAGCGCTTGCAGCTTGCGGAAGCGATCGGTGCCGTGGACCCGCCACATGGTCTGGTAGCCGTCGATGACCGGCACGTTGCTGACCACAACCTTCACCCGCGGGTCGATGACGCCAAGGATCAGGACGTGACCACCGCTGTAGGAAATGCCCCAGACGCCGATGCGTTCGGCATCGATGTCCGGCCGGGTCTCGAGGTAGGAGATCGCATTGCGGTAGTCCTCGATCTGCTTCCACGGGTCGAGATGCTGACGGGGTTCACCGTCGCTCGCTCCGAGGTAGCGGTAGTCGAAGATGAGAGCGGCGAACCCGCGGCGGACGAACTCGGCCGCATACTGCGGCTGGCGCAGCTCCTTGACGTAGCACCATCCGCCCGCCATCACCACGACCGGGAACGGGCCATCACCCTCCGGCAGATACAGATCGCCGCGGACCACCTCGCCGCCGCTGCGGAACTCGACTGGCTGATTGCTCACGTGCCACTCCTTAGCTTGGTCCGCCGGCGAACGTCAGGAGATCGTCCAGCCGCCGTCGATCATGTAGGCCGCACCGTGGATGAACGACGCGTCGTCACTGGCCAGATAGGCGGCGAGGCGGGCGATCTCGACCGGCTCTGCCCAGCGGCCCGCGGGGGTTCCGGCGACGGCCGCGTCGACATGGGGCTGGCGGCCTTCGGGCGTGAAGAGGTGCTCGGTCATGCCGGTGCGCACGGGGCCCGGGCAGATCGCGTTGACCCGGATGCCCTGCCGCCCATAGTCGAACGCCATCTGCTTGGTGAGCCCGATGAGTCCGTGCTTTGCGGACGTGTACGCCGCGCCGCCGCCACCGGCGATGAATCCGGAAATGGAAGCGGTGTACACGATGACGCCGCTGCCGTGCTCGAGCATGTTCGGAAGAACGGCGCACGCCATCAGGTATCCGGCCGTCAGGTCGGTGGCGATGATGCGGTTCCACAGCTCGAGCGGCGTATCGAGCGCCGGGGCGTAGTCGTCCAGCACTCCGGCGTTGCTGCACAGCACGTCGATGCGGGGAAGGGAGTCCATCGATTGCTTGATTGCGCGTTGCACGCTCTCGGCATCACCGACGTCGGCGGTGACCGGGATGCACTGACCCGCCGGTAGTCGGTCGGCCGTGCGTCGTGCTGCCTCCGCGTTCAGATCCCACGCGGCGACGACATCGCCGCGCCCGGCGAACTCTTCCGCCATTGCTGCACCCATCCCGGATCCTGCTCCGGTGACGATGACACCGCGGCCGCTCACGCTGGCGTCGGCCCGTCGATGAGCGGTGTGTTGTTGGCGCCCGGAAGGATCATGTGCCCGGAATCGACCGGCAGCGCGACGCCAGTGACTCGTGCCGCGGCCTCGGAACACAGCCACACGACGGCGTCGCTGATCGCCTGCGCCGGCAGCATTCCTTGCCCGGCGATCGCCGACCAGTTGAAGGCACCGATGCGCCGATCCTCGGGCGTGCCTCCCGGGCCGCCGATCATCATGTCGTGCGCGCCCTGCCAGTCGTTCATGGGCGTATCGACGAAGCCTGGGCACACCGCGTTACACCGGATGCCGAACTGCCCGAGTTCCAGGGCGGTATTGCGCATCAGACCGAGGACGCCGTGCTTGGCGGTGACGTAGTGGGCGTATCCCGGGCCGGCCTCGAGCCCGTTCACCGATGACGTGAGGACGATGGCTCCGCTCTGCTGGCTGATCATCGTCGGGATGACAGCGCGCAGCGTGCGCCAGACGCCGGTCAGGTTGACGTCGATCATGTCCTGCCACTGCGCGTCGCTCATCTCCCACAGCGAGGCGAGCGCCCAGATCCCGGCATTGGCCACCAGGGCGTCGATGCGGCCGAACTCTTCCTTGGCCCGCGTGACGGCCGCTTCCAGGTCGGCGCTCGCGCGGACGTCTCCTTCGGCGATGAGGAACCGGCGACCGAGCTTTTCCACTTCAGTTGCAGTCGCTTTGAGGTCGTCGAGCGTCCCGAGCTGGTACGGAATCGTGTCGATCGAATGGCAGATGTCGAACCCGACGATGTCCATCCCCGGCGCGGGCCAGCGCCAACGCGTGGGATCGGCCTTGCCCTCGCGCTGCTCCGGTCACCATCGCGACCCGGCCATCGGCACCATCGTATCAGCCATGTGCATTCCTGCTTCCTCTGCCCTGGACGCTCGCTCCACTGCGAACGCCGCTCTTCTGCTTTGTTGCGAACGCACCACAGGCCGGTGGCCGTGGCAGAGGGGCTCTGGTTGACGAACCGATGCGGACGGGTCGAGTCGAAGGACATCGAGTCGCCGACGCCGAGCACCGTCTCCTCGAAGCCGACCTTGACCTGGAGCTCGCCGCTCAAGATGTAGAAGTATTCGAAGTCGTCATGGCGCAACAGTTGCGCTGAGGTGCTTGACGACGAGGCCGGCGGATAGGTCACCAGCATGAATGTCAGCTCGTGGTCGACCTCCGGAGTCAGCAGCTCCCACGTCACGCCGCCCTCGAGCGTGATGACCTCGCGCTGGCCCACCCGTGCCACGCGACCTTCGAGAGACGACCAGGCCGCCGCTGACGGATTCGCCGCCGCCGCCGGGGATTGTGAAGCCGCAGTGCTGGCCTCGCCGTCTGCGAAGAGCTCGTCCAGGGAAAGCTGCAGCACCCGCGCGACGGCCAGCAGCGTCGCGACGGATGGCTTGGTGCGACCCGTCTCGAACTGGCCGATGAGGCCGGCGGAGACACCTGCTTCCGCGGCGACCTGACGCTGGGTCTTGCCGCATTCGAGCCGGGCGGCGCGCAGGATCCCCCCGAGCGTCGCGTGTACGGACGGATCGCTCAGTGCTCGCCGTGCTGCGTTGCCGTCGTGGGACACGTACCGGAACTCCGTCAGGGGTGTGAGCTGGATCGTGGCTAAGCAAAACTAGGGTCACCGCGCTCAGGGGTCAAGATGCTTAGCGACGAGGGGGGAGCCTGCTTGCTGCGCTAAGCACGCATGTAGCAGGATTTCACCAGCGATCCATCCCCACTGCCGCCGAGGAGACGCCGTGCCGCCCATCGTGGAAACCGAATCCGGACGCGTCCAAGGCCTGCAGCGCGCCGCCGGCACGGCAGGTCGGCAGATCGTGGAATTCCATGGGATCCCGTACGCCGCGCCCCCGGTGGGACCGTTGCGGTTTCGGGCTCCGCAGCCTGCTGCCGGCTGGTCGGGTACCCGCGATGCGACGCGGTTCGGGCCGGCGCCCATGCAGTCGCTGGCCAGTCCCTTCAGCGGGGTCATTCCGGGCAACAGCGTCGATGCGGTCGACGAGGACTGCCTGACCCTCGACATCTGGGCTCCGGCGGAGCCCGGCAGCTACCCGGTCCTGGTCTGGTTTCCCGGGGGGAGCGTTCCTGACCGGAGGCAGCAGCCTGCCGACGTACGACGGGGCCCGGCTTGCGGCCGATGAGAACGTCGTCGTGGTCAGCGTCAATTACCGGCTCGGCGTCTTCGGCTTCGGCTGGTTCGGCAGCTTCGCGGAGGGGGTGGGCGACAGCAACTGCGGCTCGCGCGACGCCCTTGCCGCCGCCGCCTGGGTGAAGCGCAACATCAGCGGGTTCGGCGGCGATCCCACCGTGTTGACCGCCATGGGGGAGTCCGCCGGCGCGGGTCTGTTGCTGCACCTGCTTGCGTCATCGGTGAGCGTCGGCGTGATCGACCGCTTCATCCTGCGCAGCCCGGGCGTCGACCACACGCTTTACCCCGATGACGTCGAGAAGGTCAGCGCGGCGCTACTGCGCCGGCTTTCGCTCTCGCGCGGCGAGGCGCAGAAGGTGCGTGATCTGGACGGTGCCGAACTGCTCAAGGCGCAGGAGGCTGTGGTCCTCGAGATGATGCCGGTCATCTCGTCCATGCCGTTCCACCCGTTCATCGACGGCGATCTGCTGACCGAGACGCCGTCGCAGGCCATCGCGCGCGGCGTCGGCCATTCAGCCGACCTGATGATCTCGTGGACGGCCGAGGAGATGCGGCTGTTCCCGAATCCCCTGGCCGACACTGCCGGCGTCGACGGGATCGCCCGGTGGACCCGCGGGATGCTCACCGGCCGGATGGGCAGCGATCCCGGCGAGCAGCGCACGCGGGAACTGGTGGACTTCTACGTCGGTCTGCTGGGCAACGAGACCCCCGGGTCGGAACTCTGGTCGGCCATCAGCACCGACGGCCTGATGCGGCTTCCGGCCCGACGCATCGCCGACCTCCATGCCGAGGCGGACGGGATCACGCTGGCCACCGAGTTCGCCTGGCGGGGACCGGCGGCCGAGGGCGAGTGGGATCGCGGCTGCTTCCACGCCATCGACCTGCCGTTCACCTTCGGCACCCTTGACGCCGCCGGCTGGCGCGAATTCCTCAATGCCGGCAGCGATGCGGACGACGTTGCCCGCGCGTTGATGCACGCGCATGCGCAGTTCGCGGAAGACGCGCAGCCCAGCGCTCCCGGCGGAGGGGCCTGGCCTCAGTACGAGACGGCCAAGCGCTCCACGGCCGTCTTCGACACCCCGTGCCGCACCGTCGACGATCCACTCGCCGACATCGCCGAGGTGTGGGAAGGCCTCTGGACACCTGCCTGCCGGGCGCCCGCGCTGGACTTCGGCTGAGCTGACGTCTAGGCCGGCTCGAGCACCCGCTCCGGCTGCTGGCTGCCCGAGCGCAGCCGGCTGTACGCCATGTACTCGGCCGCGACGACGAGAGCATTGCCGTGCAGCCCGAGGTGACGAAGCTCGACGAGGCTTTCGGTGAAAGCGGCGGCGGCGGCGCGCGCGCCCACTACCGGAGCGTAGGTACGAAGCACGCGGCGCTTCGCCTTGCGGCAACGAGTCACCCAGGGCTCGAAGATATGCGTCTCCACCCACACTCCAACGTTTGTGCGCCAGCTCCCCGGTGAGCTCATGGAAGCGGACCCTTCGGGCACCTGCCAGGGTCTTTGGTCCCTCGCTGGCGTTGTGCGTTCGGCGGATGCTGTTAGTACGGGCGGCGACCAAAATTCGCCGTGGTCACCGGCGGTCGAAGGAGTCGTGTGGTGCGCGCGAATGTCGGGGATTGGCTGATCGTCAAGACCCGCGGTGAGCATGAACGCCGCGGTGTCATCCAGTCGGCACGTCCCGGCGGCTCCCCGCCCTACACGGTCCGTTGGACGGACGACGGGCACGAGACCATGGTCTTCCCCGGCCCGGACGCCATCGTCAGGTCTCCCACTGCCATGGCGGAAGCGGAGCGGGCGGAGAACGTGAGGATCGACGAGATCCAGGCGGCGATCACCGGCGCCGACCGTTCCACTTAACCGGTCTCGCCCAGCGCCGTCGCCACCGCATTACGGGCGGCGGCGACGCTCGTCGAGACCGAGCCCGCCGTGTCGATCGGCCGGGCGCTCGGCCAGGGAGCGTGCTCGAGGGCCATGGACCGGAAGATCTCCTCATCCGCGTCGGACGGATCCGCGTGGTCGCGCCCACGCTCGGTGAGCCGCTGCATGGCGGCGCCGGGCGAAGCCGTGCATTCCAGCTCGACGAGGGTCGAGCGGGTCTTCGCCGCGACCCGCTGGGCGGCTGCCCGGTCATCGGGATCGGCGAAGGTGGCGTCGATGATGACGCCCTGCCCCAGGCCGAGCGCCACCTCGGCGCGACGCAGGACTTCGGCGTACACCTGGCGGCGCAGGTGCGGCTGGTAGAGGCCGGCACCGTAGCCGGCCGCTGCCGGTTGCGCCGGGTCCAGCCCGGCGAGTTCCTTGCGGATGACATCCGAGCGCAGCAGCGTCCACGGGCGGTCACCGGTCTCGCTCAAGCCGGCCGCGACAGTCGACTTGCCGGTGCCCGGAAGGCCACCGACGAGCACCAGCGGCACCTGCCCGCGGATCAGGTGGGCCAGCGTCAGGGCGCTGAACCGGCGCGCTGCCGCGCCCGACTCCTCGTCCCCCTGCTCCCAGCGTAGGCACGACACCTTGCTGCGCACTCCGGCGCGGTACGCCACGTAGTGGTCTTCGAGGGAGCGCGGGTGCTGCTCACCGCTGAAGTGGGCGTAGCCGTCGAGGAAATGGCGTGCGGCCTCCGGGGCGCCGAGCCGTTCGAGATCCATCGCCAGGAAGGCCACGTCGCTCAACACGTCACAGGCTCGCAGCCGGGGATTGAACTCGAGGCAGTCGAGCACGCGCGGTCCGTCATCCAGGATGAAGATGTCGTCGGCCAGGAGGTCGCCGTGCCCGTCGCGGATCAGCCCGCGCTGCTGGCGCAGGCGCAGTAGCGGCTCACGGCCGTCGAGGTAGGACAGGGCAAGCTGCTCGATGCGGTCGACCTCGGCCGCGTCGAGCACGGATCCGGTGTAGCGCTGCAGCAGCTCGATGCTTTCGGTCCACAGCCGGTGCAGCGCCATCGGGTCAGCGCTCGCAGTGATTTCCGGCGAGGTCGCGCAGCGGGTATGGAATGTCGCCATGAGGCGGGCGAGCGCGGTCAACGCGTCAGCCGGCTCTGGTGACTCCGGGTCCGCCTCCACGAGCGTCGAAAGCCGGCGTTCTTCGGGCATCCGCCGCATGACCACCAGCGTCTCCGAGAGCTCGCCGCCCGGATCGCGCAGCTCGGCGACGCCGAGGTAAACGTCGGGAGAGAGCCGGCTGTTCAGCGCTACCTCGGCTTCGCAGGCGGCGGTGCGTGCCGCTCGGGTCCGGAAGTCCAGAAAGCCGAAGTCGACAGGCTTCTTGAGCTTGTAGACGCGATCGCCGACGAAGATCAGCAGAGCGCTGTGCGTTTCCACCAGCGCCGGCCTCACGGCGATGCCCTGAGGCCCTGCCTGCGAAGCGGTCATGGCCCGCCGGCTTCAGTGGACCGCACCGACCCGGAGGTGATCAGCCGCAGGACGGCGTCGACGCAGCCGTCGATGCCGGCTCGTACCGAGGGGGACAGTCCGGTGCCGACCTCGAAAGCCAGCGCCTCGACGCCTACCACGACGAGCCGGCGCGGGAGCCGCTCGAGGAACCGGGCGAGCTCGATGACCGAGGCCAGGCCCAACGCGTGCGTGCCGCCGAACCCGGTGTCGCGCGAAACGATCGCTGGCGGATCCGGCGCCTCCGCTCCGCCTTCGAGGATGACGACGCTGCCCGCGGGACGCCCCGTCTGGACGGCGTCGACGAGCACCGCCAGGTCGATCCCGTCGAACAGGTGCAGCAGCTCGGAGGGATCTCCCTGCTCGACGATGTACATCTGCGCGGCCCGCTCGGGCTGCGCAGCCAGCCGGCGGGCGACCTCCGCAACGACGAGAGGACCTGCCGCATCGTCGCCCCGATAGGGGCTTCCGAGCCCCATCAGGAGGCGATCCGGCAGCCGATTCGATGGGGGCATCAGGACCGGTTCAGCTCGACCGTGAGGAAATGGGTCGCGCAGGAGATGCACGGGTCGTAATTGCGGATGGCCTGCTCGCACTGGCGGGTGAGTTCGTCGTGGTCGAGGTGCAGCCGCGGCTGCACGAAGGCGCGCAGATCCGCCTCGACGCTCGGCTGGTTCTGCGCGGTCGGGGGAATGATCTGGGCATCGAGGATGGTGCCGTCGTCCGCCAGGCGATAGCGGTGATAGAGCAAACCGCGCGGGGCTTCGGTGGCGCCGTGGCCCTCGCCGGCCCGCGCCGCGACAGCGACCGAGGGTGCCGGAGCGCCGTCCCAGCTGTCGACGATGCGCAGCGCTTCATCGAAGGCGTACGTGAGCTCGACGGCCCGCACGATGATCGATCGGAACGGATTGCGGCAGGCTGCGCCGAGCCCGGCGGCTCGGGCGGCTTCGAGGGCGAGGGGCGAGAGCTGATCCGAGCAGAGCGTGTAGCGGGCGAGGGGACCGACGACATACGGTTCACCGCTGCCGCGAAGCCGGCTGTGCAGCGCGTGGGAATGCTCGACGTGCTCCTCGGTGATGTGCCGGGCAAAGTCGCTGACCGGGAAGGCGCCCCCGGCGCTCGTCACCACCGACCCGGACTCGAGGGGATACCCGTCGTCGCCGCGCAGTGCCAGGTATTCGAAGGGCTGCTGCATCTCGGGGAAGTCGAATCCGGCGACGAGCTCCACCGTTTCGAGGGCTTCTGCTCTGCCGCGGACCAAGGACTCCCGCAGCGCCGCCAGCTCCGCGGTGTCCGGCAATCGGTAGAACCCGCCGAGGCGGACGTTGACCGGGTGCACCGGGCGGCCCCCGATGACGGTCAGGAGCGCGTTCCCGGCCTGCTTCAGCCGCAGACCGCGCTCGACGAGCTCCCGATGATCGCGGGCCATCTCGATGGCTCCGGCGTAGCCCAGGAAGTCGGGGAGATGCAGCAGGTAGATGTGCAACGCGTGGCTTTCGATCCACTCGCCGCAGTAGAGCAGCCGCCGTAGCCGGCGGATCTGCTCGGGAACGGTGATCCCGCACGCCGCCTCGATCGCCTGGCAGGCCGTGAGCTGGTAGGCCACCGGGCAGATCCCGCAGACCCGTGCGGTGATGTCGGGCGGCTCGGTCCACGATCGTCCTCGCAGGAAGGCTTCGAAGAACCTCGGTGGCTCGAAGATCTGCAGCTGGACATCGGTGACGGTGCCCTCGCGGACCTCGATCCGCATCCCGGCCTCGCCCTCGATGCGGGCGAGGTTCGCGACGTGGAGATAATCGTTGCCATCGGTGAGCCGGTGCGTCATGGGGACTTCGCAGCCCCTTCCTCGTCCTCTTCCCGGGCGGCGCGCTCACTCTCCCGGCGAAACGGTTCGGCTGCCGCATTGAACGTTCTCAACAGTCGCACGATGTCGGTGTTGGATGCGCCGCCTTGCCGAAGCATGCCGGCGAGCGCGGCGACGTTGGGGGTGTCCTGCGGGCCGAAACATCCGTAGCAACCGCGCCGGAAAGCCGGGCACAGCGCGCCGCATCCGGCTTGCGTGATCGGGCCGAGACATCGAGCCCCGTCCGCCACGGCGACGCAGACCGTCCCGCGCATCTTGCACTCGACACAGACGCTGTAGGACGGCACCCGCGGGTGGCGACCCTGCAGCAGCGCGCTCAGCACGTCGAGCAGCTGGGTCTTGTCGATGGGGCAGCCGTGGAGTTCGAAGTCGACCGTCACGTGCTCGGAGATGGGGGTCGAGCGTTCCAGCGTCTTCAGATACGCGGGATGCGGATAGACGATCGCGGCGTACTCGTCGACGTCGGCGAAGTTGCGCAACGCCTGGATGCCGCCGCTCGAGGCGCACGACCCGATGGCCACCAGCTGACGGGACTCCTGGCGTATCTGCTGAATCCGCGCGGCGTCCTCGGGGGTGGTGATGGATCCCTCGACCAGCGACAGGTCGTACGGACCCTCGATAACCGCGCGCGTCGCCTCGGGGAAGTACGCGAGCTGGATCTCTCCGGCGAGCGGAAGCAGCTCGTCCTCACAGTTCAGCAGCGTCAGCTGGCAGCCGTCGCACGAGGCGAATTTCCACACCGCGAGCTTCGGGAGGGCAGCGAGAGGCTTCATCTCACAGCTCCCGGACCGTCAGCAACGGCGCCAGCCGTTCATAAGGAAGGACGGGGCCGTCGAGGCAGATGAACAGTTCGCGTAGCTGGCAATGGCCGCACAAGCCGATCCCGCACCGCATGTCGCGTTCCATCGACAGCCGGATCCGTGCAGGGGACACGCCTTTGTCGAGCAACGCCGTGGCCACGTAACGCATCATCACCTCGGGCCCGCACACGAGTGCCAGCGCGTCTGCGGGATCGAAGCCGGCCCGCGGGATCAGCTTCGTCACGAGCCCGACGTGACCCGTCCACGTGGCGTCGCTGGTGTCGACGGTGATCTCGACGGTGACGCCGTTCAGCCGTCCCCACGCCGCGAGTTGCTCGCCGTAGAGCACGTCCTGCGGGGTGCGTGCCCCGTACAGCACGACGATGCGGCCCAGCTCGCTCCGGTACGCAAGGGCCTCGAGCAGTGCCGGGCGCAACGGGGCGAGGCCGATACCACCCGCGACGAGGACCAGATCACCGCCGCGCGCGTCAGCGACGTTCCATCCCGAGCCGAAAGGGCCTCGTACGCCGAGGATCTCGCCTGGCTCACTGGTCGCGAGCGCGTGCGTGACGCCGCCGACGTCACGCACCGTGTGCTCGAGCCAACCTGGCTCGAGCGGGCTGCCACTGATGGATATCGGCACCTCACCCACACCGAAAGCGCCGAGCATCGTGAACTGCCCGGGCACGAAGCGCAGCGGGCCGCCGGCGAGCGGTTGGAGGCGCAGCGTCACCGTGTCCGAGGTGTCGGCTCGTCGCGCCACGACGCGAAAGTCGCGGGGAAGCATCGCCCGCTGCGGCGATGCGGTGTCCTCGCGGACGGTTTCAGCGCGCGGCATTCGGGGGTCCATAGAGGTCGAGCAGGCGGATCCGGGCCTCCTGCATCCGCGCGTACATCGATTGGGCGACACGTTGCATCAGCGCGTAGCCGACCGCCGGATCCTGCGCGCATTTCGCTCGCAGGCAGACCGCGTCGAAGGAGATGACGCTGGTGGCCGTTGCCGCCCGGGCGTCGAACGCCCAGCGGTACGGCGGCACGAGCCAGGCCCATCCCACGACCTCATCGGCGTCCGCGGTGTCGATGACGGCGGCACCGTTTCCCGGCGCATGAACTTCCAGGGCCACGCGACCGTGCCGGATGACGTAGAAGCGATCCGCGGCTTCGCCCTGCCGGAAAAGGTGCTGCCCTTCGGCGAAATGAGCGTTGACGGCGCACCCCGCGAGCAGATCGACGATGTCGGGAGTCAGGCCGGCGAAGAAGGGGTGGTCCGGCAGGTACTGAGCGATCGTCTTCATCGAGCTCTCCCGGCCTCGGCGGCTGCAGCGTCCTGCTCGGCTCGAATGGCGGCCGCTTCTGCTGTGACGTCGATCCCGGCGGGACACCAGGTGATGCACCGCCCGCAGCCGACGCACCCGGACGCGCCGAACTGATCGACCCAGGAGGCGAACTTGTGCGTCATCCATTGGCGATAGCGGGAGGCAACCGAGCCGCGCACGGCGCCGCCGTGCAGATAGGAGAAGTCCGCCGTGAAGCACGAGGCCCAGATACGGCGCCGCGAGGCGGTCGCATCGGCGACCGAGCTCGTATCGGCGACCGAGGAGCAGAAGCAGGTAGGGCAAACCAGGGTGCAATTGGCGCAGGAGAGGCAGCGACTGGCGACGTCCGCCCACACCGGGCTCTCGGCGCCGGCGTACAGCGCCTCACGCAGACCTTCGGTATCGAGGGTTCGGCCCATGCGCGAGGCGGCCCGTTCCGCCACGTGCTCGGCAGCGGAAACATCCTGAGCGGTAGGCGGTTTGCCCGGCAGCTCGGCCAGGATCGCCGACCCGCGCTCGCTGCCGGCCTCGATGAGAAAGCGGTGCCTCGGCGGGTCGACAAGCTCGGTGAGCAGGAGATCGAAGTGTTTCTCGGGCCGCGGTCCGGTGCCCATGGAAGCGCAGAAGCAGGTGCTCCCCGGATCGCTGCACGTGACGGCGACGACGAACGTGCCGCGGCGGCGGTCCACGTAGTCGGCATCGACGCCGGGGCGGCCCCGGCGTTCTCCCAGAATCCGGTCGTGCATCGCGAGAGCGTGCACATCGCACGAGCGGACGCCGAGAAGTGCGTAACGCGGGGCGGTCTCGCAGTCGCCCTCCTGGTCTCCATCGGCAGCGAAGCCCGCGGCAGTCCGGTGTCCCTTCCAGAGCTCGACAGCAGCGGGGAAGAAGAGTGGCTTGGCCGATTGGGCCGCGGTGGCAAAGCCGAAGAGGGCGTCGTCCGCCCGGCGCCGGAGCCGGTAGTGACCCGGCTCCTGCTCGTCGCCCCAGCCCCGCGGCAGATCGTCGATCGAGTGGATCTCGGCGTTGACGATCGCGCCGCTTCGGACCGTCGGACCGATGACGGTGTAGCCCTCACGCTGCAAGACGGACAGCAGCTTCTGCAGCCCGGCCAGCTCGATCACCAAGGAGTTCATCGGTCCGTTCGCCTAGCCTCCCACCGCCGCCAGGCCGCCGTGCGATGGCTCGGCGGCAGCGCCATTGCCATCGGCCTCGGCTTCTGCCTCGGCGACGATGCGTCGCACGTTGAGGAAACTGTCCGGAGTGACCGAGATCGAGTCGATGCCGCTCGAGACCAGGAAGCGGGCGAACGCCGGGTCGTTGCTCGGACGCTGCCCGCACAGGCCCACGGGCCGACCCTTGCGGTGGGCTGCGGCGATCAACTGCTGGATCAACGTCGTGACGGCTGGGTTGGACTCGTCGAAGAGTGCGGCGAGCCGGTCGCTGTCGCGATCGACGCCGAGCACCAGCTGGGTCAGATCGTTGCTGCCAATCGAAAAACCGTCGAACCGGTCGGCGAATTGCTCGGCGAGCACGATGTTGGCCGGGATCTCGGCCATGACGTAGACCTCGAGCCCGCCGCTGCCCCGCTGCAGGCCATGGTCAGCCATCGTCGCCAAGACCTGATCTGCCTCCGAAAGGGTCCGGCAGAACGGGATCATCACCCGTACGTTCGTCAGCCCGAGGGTCTCCCGCACCTTCCGGATCGCCCGGCACTCGAGCGCGAAACCGTCGCGGTATGCGGGGTCGTAGTACCGGCTCGCGCCGCGCCACCCCAGCATCGGATTGTCTTCAGCGGGCTCGAAAGAGCTGCCCCCGAGCAGATGGGCGTACTCGTTCGTCTTGAAGTCGCTCATCCTGACGATGACCGGGCGCGGCCACCGTGATGCAGCGATACGGCCGATCCCGGTGGCGAGCTGGTCGACGAAGTAGTCGCCCGGAGTCGCGTGGTCGCGCGTCAGCTCCAGGACCTTGGCCCGTTCCTTCTCGTCGGGCACCAGTTCCGGGTGGGCCAGCGCCATCGGATGAGCCTTGACGCTGTTGGTGACGAGAAACTCCATACGCAGCAGGCCGATCCCATCGGCCGGCAGTCGCCACCAGCGCATTGCGGCGGCCGGGCTGGCGAGGTTCAGCATCACCTTGGTGCGGGTCGGCGGGAGGCCGGTGAGATCGATGTCGCGCTCCTCCACCTCGGCGGGTCCCTCGAAGACGTAGCCGGCATCGGCATCGAGACAGGACACCGTGACGATCTGACCGTCGACGAGCGCCGTCGTGGCGGATCCGGTGCCGACGACGGCGGGCAGGCCGAGCTCGCGGCTGACGATGGCCGCGTGTGACGTCCGGCCGCCGTGGTCGGTGATGAGCGCGGCGGCACGTTTCATCGCCGGCACCCAATCCGGGTCTGTGACGCTGGTGACGAGTACCGCCCCCGGCGTGACCTTGTCGATCTCGGCGGGGCTGCGAACCACACAGACCGCTCCGGTTGCGACAGCCTGGCCCACCGAGATGCCGGTGAGGAGCTGCGGTCCATGAGATTTGATCGTGTAGCTGCGTAGCAACGCCGACTCACGCCGGGCAGCAACGGTTTCCGGCCGGGCCTGGACGATGAAGAGTTCTCCGGTCCGGCCGTCCTTCGCCCACTCGACGTCCATCGGCCTGCCGTAATGGCGCTCGATGTCGGCTGCCCAGCGGGCAAGCTGCACGACATCCGCAGTCTCGAGAACCCAGGCGGCGCGCTCCAGGGAGGTGGTGGGAACGGACACCGTGCCGCCGTGATGCGGGGCGTAGACGACCTTCAAAGCTTTGCTCCCCCGGCTGCGCGAGAGCAGCGGCGCGCAGGTCGGATCATCCAGCGCAGGCTTGAAGACCACGTATTCGTCGGGGTCGACCGTCCCCCCGACGACGGCCTCGCCCAGGCCCCAGGCGGCGTTGATCACGACCACGTGCGGGAATCCCGTCTCGGTGTCGAGCGTGAAGGCAACGCCGGATGACCCCAGGTCGGCGCGCACCATGCGCTGCACCCCGACGGAGAGCGCCACGTCGAGATGCCTGAAGCCGTTGGCCTCGCGATACGCCATTGCCCGATCGGTGAACAGCGAGGCGATGCAGCTGCGCCAAGCGGACAGCAGCGCAGCAAACCCCGATATGTGAAGGAAACTCTCCTGCTGCCCCGCGAAACTCGCGGTCGGCAGATCTTCCGCTGTCGCGCTGCTCCTGACCGCCACATCCGGATCGGGCATCCCGGCTGCCCCGGCGAGAACGGTGTAGGCGCCGTGGAGCGCCCCTGCCACGTCGTCCGGTACGGAAGCGGTCAGGATCAGCTCTCGGATGCACTCTCCGGCCTGCTCCGACGTGCGCTCACCGCGCTCGAGTGCTGCCAGCTCGGCTGTGATGGGTTCCCGCAAGTTCGCGCTGTCCAAGAACGCCCAGTAGGCGTCCGATGTCGTCGCGAAGCCGTCCGGGACGCGAATGCCCCGGGTTTTGAGTGAACGCACGAGTTCACCGAGCGAAGCGTTCTTGCCGCCGACGAGGGCGACGTCCTCCATGCCGACTTCCTCGAAGCGGCGGCAGAACCTGGTCAGCTGTTCGGACATGGGCCGCCTCCTGCGGGCAGCGCGCATCGCGCGAGATACGTCCAGCGTCCTTCCGCGACCATCCTGATTCCAGTGGCCAAGGTCCCTGCCTGCTGCCGCGGGGACTTTCGCCTCTCGCACGACTCCGATCTCCGCAGAAGCATGGAAGGGGCGGGAGGGCTGGTGATCCAGTGACCCAGGCGGCGAGCGTTTCGGGGCAGCTGTGACCACCCGGACCCCAGCGCCCCGCGCACCGCAGCCCCGAGCGAGTGAGCCGTTCGTCGCGCCGCAGCCGCTCGAGGCGCTGGGACTGCTCTTTCGTGACCTTCGGACGTCCCCACTCGGCCTGTCCACCCGGGAGGCGCAGCGCCGCCTCACCATCTACGGGCCGAACGAGCTGCGGGCCCACAAGGGTCGCCAGTGGCCGAGGGAGCTGCTCAAACAATTTACCCACCCGTTGGCAGTGGTCCTGGCCGTAGCCGCCGTGCTGGCCGGCGTCACGGGGACGCCGGTGCTGTCCGTGGCGATCGTCACCGTCATCGCGCTGAATGCCGCGTTTGCTTTCGTCCAGGAATTGCAGGCGGAACGCGCCGTCGAAGCGCTTGCCGCCTATCTGCCGAGCCATGCCTTCGTGCTGCGCGACCGCCATCGCACGGAGGTCGATGCCCGCACTCTCGTTCCGGGCGACGTCCTGCTGATCAGCGAGGGCGACCGGATAAGCGCCGACTGCCGGCTGATCGACGGTGAGCTCGAGGTCGACATGTCCACGCTCACCGGGGAATCCCTGCCCGCAGCGCGTTCTGCGGAGGCGGCCAACGTGAAGGGCCGGGTGCTCGACGCCCGGTGCCTGGTTTTCAGCGGGACGGCGTGCACCGAAGGGGATGCGCGGGCGCTCGTCACGGGTACCGGTGACCACACCGAACTCGGCCGGATCGCGGCACTGACGTCGCGTACGTCACGCGTGGACAGTCCACTCGAGCGGCAGATCAAGCGCGTCGCATGGCTGATCGCGATGGTCGCCGTCGGCGCGGGCGCGTTGTTCCTACCGGCAGGGGTGCTCGCCGGGCTCGGTTGGTCCGCCGCCGCAACGTTTGCGATCGGGCTCATCGTCGCGAACGTGCCTGAAGGTCTGCTGCCGACCATCACGTTGGCCATGGCCGTCGGCGTGCGCGACCTCGCCCGTCGCGGGGCGGTCGTCAAGCGCCTGTCCGCCGTGGAGACGCTCGGCTCCACGACCGTCATCTGCACCGACAAGACCGGAACCCTGACCCAGAACCGGATGAGGGTCCTTCGAGTGTGGCTGCCCTATCGCGAGGTCTCCCTCGAGGCGCAGGAGCCGGTTGCGGCCTCAGCTGGCCTCCGGTTGCTGGCGAGTACCGCAGCCGTTTGCACCAGCGCTGAACTCGCCATCGGAACGGATAGCCACGACATCGGCGATCCGACAGAGCTCGCACTCCTCGACCTGGCACGAAGGCTGGAGACGCCCGTACCGGCGTCATCGCGCGACAGCTCGCGGCGGCTCACCTTCCATTTCGACCCGCATCTGCTGCGGATGTCCACCGTGGACGAGGAGCCGGACGGCACCCTGGCGGTGCACACCAAGGGCGCCCCGGAGTCCGTGCTGCCCTGCTGCACCCGCATCAGCGCCGAGGCCGGTGGCGAGTGCGAGTTGACGGCCGCCGATCTCCGTCGCATCAGCGCCCTCGTCGACGACTACGCCGCGCAGGGGCTGCGGCTGCTCGCCATCGCGCGACGTCCGGTCACCGACGCACTGGACCGCCGTCCCCGGGAGGCGGTGGAATCCGGGCTCACGTTTCTCGGGCTCGTGGCGATGTTCGACCCACCGCGACCACAAGTCGCCGGCGCGATCGCGCGGGCGCACCGGGCCGGGATCCGCATTCACGTCGTCACGGGCGACAACGGGCTCACGGCAGCGGAAATCGCCCGGCGGGTAGGCATCGGGGCATCCAACGCAAGCACCCGCATCGTCACCGGCAGAGAGCTCGACGAGTTGAGCGAGCCCGAACTCGATGAGCTGCTCGCGGGAGACGACGAGATCATTTTCGCGCGCAGCTCACCCGAGGCCAAGCTGCGCATCGCCGACGCCTTGCATGCGCAGGGCCAGATCGTGGCGATGACCGGTGATGGCGTGAACGACGCGCCGGCCCTGCACCATGCGGATATCGGCGTGGCCATGGGACTTTCGGGCACGGACGTCGCGCGCGAGGCGGCGACCATGGTGCTCACCGACGACGACTTCAGCACCATCGTCACCGCGGTGGAGGCGGGTCGCCGGGTCTACGACAACGTCCGCAAGTTCATCCTCTACATCTTCACGCACGCCGTACCCGAGGTGGCGCCGTTCCTGCTGTTCGCCCTGTCCGGCGGGGCCATTCCGCTGCCCCTGACCGTGCTGCAGATACTCGCCATCGATCTGGGTACGGACATCCTGCCCGCGCTCGCACTATCGCGGGAGCCGGCGGAGCCGGGAGTCATGGAACGTCCACCTCGGCCGCCGAAGGAAGGAGTCATCGGCCGTCCGCTGCTCTTTCGCGCCTGGGGTTTCCTCGGCGCCATATCTGCGGCTCTCGTCATCGGCGGCTTCCTGCTCGTGCTCTATCGCGGCGGATGGCATCCGCGGGACGGGGTGGGCAAGGGCACCGCGTTGCATCACCTCTACCGCCAGGCTACAACCGTCGCCTGGCTGGGAATCGTCTCCTGCCAGATCGGGACAGCGTTCGCCGTCCGCACCGCTCACGCCTCGCTGCGCTCCATCGGGCTGTTGACCAATCGAGCCCTGCTCGGCGGTGTCGCCTTCGCGATCGCTTTCGCGATGATGCTGGTGTACGCGCCGTTCATGCACCCGGTCTTCGGAACGGAGGCCCTGTCACTCGGTCAGCTGGCCATCGTGGCTCCCTTCCCCCTCATCGTCTGGGGAGCGGATGAGCTACGCCGGCTGCGGATGCGCCGCCATGAAGAAGGTCTGGCCGTTTCGGCCGGACCGGTGAGGAGACCAGATGGCAACGTCTAACAGCCTTCCGTGGCCGGCTTCGCGAGGGGAGCGAACACTCTTTGATGATCGGGCTGACGCCGGAGAGCAACTGGCCGAGCGGCTGGATTTCCTGCGATCCAAGCCCGTTGTCGTGTTGGGATTGCCCCGCGGAGGGGTGCCGGTCGCTGAACGAGTGGCACTTGCGCTCGGTGCTCCGCTTGACGTGATCCTGGTTCGAAAGCTGGGCGTTCCGTTCCAGCGCGAGCTGGCCATGGGTGCGCTCGGCGAGAACGGGATCCGGGTGCTGAACGACGACGTCGTGCGCACGACCGGTGTCTCCGAGCACGGGATCGAGATTGTCGCGGCCCGCGAGCAGGCAGAGCTCTCGCGTCGCGCGGCCCGCTACCGGCCGGGCCGCAGCATGATCTCGCTGAAGGAGAAGATCGCCGTCATCGTCGACGACGGGATCGCCACCGGGGCCACCGCGCGTGCGGCGTGCCAGGTCGCCAGGGCAGCTGGAGCGGCGCGCGTGGTGCTCGCCGTTCCCGTAGCCCCGCACGGTTGGACCCGCTCTCAGCATGATGCCGACGAGCTCGTCTGCTTGCACACCCCAGACGATTTCTTCGCGGTCGGGCAGTTCTACCGCAACTTCGACGCGGTCGACGACGGGGAGGTCGTCGCAAGCCTGCAGCGCGCCAGGGCCAGTGACATAGCGGCGGACTGCGCCGAAGCCGCCGATGATCACGAAGTCCTGGTAGACGTCGGATCGGTTCGGCTTCAAGGTCGGCTCACCGTGCCCGAACGCGCCACCGGCATCGTGCTCTTCGCCCATGGCAGCGGTAGCAGCCATCACAGCCCGCGCAACCGCTATGTCGCACGAGTGCTCAACCAGGTCGGGCTCGCGACGTTGCTGTTCGATCTGCTGACGCCGCGGGAAGAAGTGGACCGGGCGAAGACGTTCGACATCGAACTGCTCGCCCGGCGGTTGGGTGACGCCACGGAATGGACACGCAAACGGTCAGCAGTATTCGGGCTGCCGATGTGCTACTTCGGCGCGAGCACGGGCGCAGCGGCGGCGCTGCAGGCTGCGGCGAACCCTGATGCCGACATCGCCGCGGTGGTCTCCCGGGGCGGCCGGCCAGATCTCGCGGGTCGTCACCTGGGGGCCGTGCGCGCGCCGACTCTGCTGATCGTCGGCGGCAACGACGACGTCGTCCTCGATCTCAACCGGCAGGCTTTTCGCGAGTTGCGGTGTGAGGCAGAGATCGCCGTCATCCCGGGTGCCACGCATCTCTTCGACGAACCGGGGACGCTTGCCGCCGCGGCTCTGGCGGCCCGTGACTGGTTCCTCGATCACGTGGGTGACGGGCATCGGGCCGGCGGTTCAGACTGATCGGATCAGACCGGGGAGGCATGGCCGGTGACGTACGAAACCGCCGATGGCCCAGGGGTGGTTGCCGATGCGCCCGAGCCCGACCACTGCAAGCTGCGGTGGGTTGATGATCGGCTAGACCTCTTCGACACCGAGGTCGCCCAGCTTTGATGGCCGGGACCTTCGGCCCGGGGGCCTGGTACACGTGGGCTCTGTGCCCTGACCATCCAATGGACGCACAAAGCCTTGGAAGGCAGGACAAAAGGCCTAGTCCAGTCGGGGGAAGGGCGTCTCACCATCGAGGTATGGCATTCGGCCGGCGCAATCATCTGCATGAAAGCCTTGTGCTGCCCGACGAACCGCTCGCTTCCGAGTCCGAGTTCGACTGGATCGTCAACGACCCTTTGGTGCTGCCGATCTGGTGTTCAACCGCCTGCTGCTGCTCGGCACCCGCACGAGTGCGGTTGCTGCTGCCGCTGCCGGCCTCCGATCGCCTGATCGACCTCTTCTTTTGCTTGCACCATTTCCGTCAGCACTGCGAGGCGCTGATCCGCTCAGGTGGGATCCTCGTGCGGCAGGCTCCGCCCGTGGAGCAGGAGTCCGTATACCCGGCTCCGGCGTTGGTGCCGACTCCCCGTTAGGACTGCGGGGCCGCGCTGACAGCCGCGCTCGGGCGGCGGACGGCGCGCTCGTCCGCGTCGAGAATGCACGCGTTGAGCATGGCCAAACGCTGCGCGTGCTGCCGGTAATGGTGGCCACAGAGCAGCAGATCTATCAACCGGTCGGGGTCGTCGGGGACTGACAACAAAACCCGCTTCTCCGCGGGGGCCACGCAGCAGCATGACCTGGCAGGACCGGGAGGATCGAGGAGGCCGACCTGTTCGAGGCGGTGCAGGTCCTCGTCGGGCTCGCGCGGGCGCTGAGACCCGGGCGACCGTTCCAGGTCACTGTCCCAGACTCGCCCGCCGAACCTCATGACCCGATGATTGCTCCGTCGTGGCGAGGCGAGCAGAGGCTTTGGTCCCCGCGCGGTGTGTGCTCCGCTACGCAGGCCACGTCCTCGCCTTCCCGTGTGCGTCGGACGCTGGAAGGCGAGGACGAGGTGACAGAGTCCATGGTCCCTACCGGTGGACGGCGCGTACTGGGAGCATGCAAAAAGGTCGAATAGCGGCCGTCGGGAGGTCAGGATGAAGGCAGCCCAGGGCGACCGCGTGATCGTGCGCGGCCACCGAGTAGGGGAACACACCCGCATTGGTCAGGTCGTCGAGGTGCGGGGCAAGGACGGGGCGCCGCCGTACGTGGTCCGTTGGGACGATGGACGGCAGGATCTGTTCTTCCCGGCGGCCGACGCGACGATCGAGCCTCAGAGCTAGTACCCGTGCTCGCCGGGCTGCTGCTGGCGATCGTCGGCTTCGTCATCGGCCTCATCGTCCGCCTCGCGCTCTCGCGGCGCCGCGAGTCCCTGGCCGACGTCAGCAGCGTCGAACTCACGCGCAATCCGACCGGTCTCATTCGTGCGCTGCGCGAGCTGCAGGAGAATGATCGCCCGCTGGCGCGGATGAATCACGCGACGGCAGCCATGTGCATCGACGATCCGCTGCAACACCATGAGAGCTGGATCCATCGCCTCTTCGACACGCACCCTCCGATCGAGCAGCGCATAGACACGCTCGAGCGCATCGCCCAGGGAACCTCGGTCTGAACTTCGCTTGGCGCGGCGGCGGTTCCTGCCGGGGTCATGCAGATCGCTTCCGAGATTTCCGAGCCGCATGTCAACCATTCGCTCGGTAGGCGCATCTTTGCAGTAGGGCCTACGAGGGGGTGCGTTGGACGCGGGGGCGGAGGAACGATTCAGCTGCTGGGCCGGAGCCCACGGCGATCGGCTGCTGCGCGTTGCCTACCTGCTCTGTGGTGACTGGCACCTTGCCGAGGACCTGGTGCAGGAGACCCTGCTGCGGACCGCTGTTCATTGGAAACGCGTCGAAGCGGCGGACAACCCGGACGGGTACGTACGCACCATCCTGATGAACGAGGCACGTAAGAAGTGGCGGCGCCGGTCCGGGGGGGAAGTGCCGCAACCCGAGATTCGCGACGACACCGCAGCCTTCATGGATGGGGCCGAGGCGCACGCCGTTCGCGACGAACTCATGGCGGCGGTACGTCGCCTGCCGCTCGGACAGCGCAGCGCCCTCGTCTTCCGCTACTTCGAGCAGTTGAGCGAGGCCGAGACCGCTGAGGTTTTGCACTGCTCGATCGGGACGGTCAAGAGTCACACGCACCGTGCGCTCAACGCCTTACGTGACTATCTGAACGCTGAGGAACTGCCATGTTGAGTGATCGGCTGACAGAAGCCTTTGAGGCAGCGACGACGCAGCCGCCTCTTGTGGTGGACGTCCGCCGAGTCCTGGTTCGCGCCAAACGCCGTCGCCGGCGGCGTCGCGCTGTTCTCAGCGCCTCGCTGGCCGTCGTCCTTGCCGCTGTCACCGTTGCTGTCGCGGGTTTGGTCGGCGGCGGGAGTGACGGGTCGAAGCTGACCCCGGCTTCCACCCCCTCTGTCGCTCTCGAAACTTTCGCCGGTGTTGACATCACCGTCCTGCCCGAAGGCGTCAAGGCGGTCGGGGGTCCGGACGTCACGGGCCCGCTCGCCGGCAACGTCTACGGGCTCACCCAGAAGTTCACCGGCGTCAAGCAGCCCAACAAGTATCTACCTCCGACGTTGGCCATCACTGTCGAGAAAGCCCGGCCCAACCTCGATTCCTATGCACAGTCGCAGAAAGCCGATGCGCGTTGGGTGGACATCTCGGGCCAGCGCGCGCTACTCGTCACCTACCAAGCAATCAATGGCATTCCCCCGTCACATGCTCCCGGTACGCCTATGCCAACGCCCGCGGCATCGGACCTGCAACTCGACAGCCAGCTCTACTGGAACCCCTCGCCCCTGAGCGCCTTGACCTTGCTCGTGGAGGGTCAAGCAGGTATCACACTCGACGAGACGCTCGCGGTCGCACGCGGACTCGTCGTGGATCACAAGGGTCCGACCCAGCCGATGGACAGAAATGCCGCGGACACCGAGATACGGCAGGCGTTTCGCGCCGCCTTCACCGGCGGTACCCCGCTAGCGCAGGCCGAGTCCGCCATTCAGAACGGTCAAGGTCTGACCTCGACACTCAACCAGTTGAAGGCTCTCCATCCAGAAACCGCCGACAACACAACGGTGTCCATCAAGAGCATCAGCTACTACGACGCCGAGCACGCACTTGTTGCCATTGATCTGAAGTACCAATTCGGAACGTCGCACTCGGTAGGCAGCTTCTGGATCGGTGCGCTTCTGCTCGACGGGCAGTGGAAGGTGAGCCGTGCCAACTACTGCAACACCATCTCGCTCACGTTCGTGAACTGCCCCAAGTCTTGAGGATTCGCGTCAGGTGTTGCGTTCGAGCACCAGGACCGACCGTTGCGCAACTGGTCAGCGGCCACTTCGCTATCCGAAGTCAGCATCTCGTCCGCATCAGTCCAGGCACCGTCGATCGCGCGCCGGGTCCGGTCCTCGCTGTCCAGCATCAGATGCCCATACGTCGACCAGCACCAGGCTGGTGTTCCCCGTGCCTCAGCCGCAAAAGTTCTAATTCCGGCGACTCGGGAACATGACCGGCCGTGCCCCCTGTTGAAGCCGTCAGGCCGCAATCCCCGCCGCTGGGTGGGATTTGCCTAGCCCTGCGGGCTCAGACGGTGCTATGGCGCTTCCAGAGGCTTTGCGGGTACTCGCCGCCGCCACCCGCGTCGCCGAGCGCCACCCTTGCGAACGTAGGGAACTCGGTCGACGCGCCCTCATCAGCCGCCCTTGACCAAGCGGTACCAGGTCTGTGTGCTGATGTCATTTGGCTCGGCATATACCTCGACCGACGCGGCGCCCGCAGGGGCCGGCTCTAAACCCGAGGAAACTTCAAAGGGTGTTGTCGAGTTAGGCGTCACGTCGCTGACGAAGTCGAAGCGTCCGCTCAAAAGCTTGCCCGCCGCGTCTCGCACAATCCCCGTTAGCTCTAGTTCGTCAACCGGACGGTTATAGGGGTTGGTGACGGTGCCCGTGATGCTGTAGCTACCGTCATTGACGACGTACTCCAACTGCTCTGTCTTGAATGGCCGGAAGGTGAGACCTCCGACCCTCTGCCAATCGACGCTTGTCACAGTGACCTCAATGGATGCCGGTATCCCTGTCGGAATCATCTCGCTACTGGCCGGCCTCGCCGTCTGCGGCGGCACGTTTCCGCCATAGCCCGTGTCAACTCCCACGATCCCGCCCCTGGCGTCCTTTAGCACGACTCGCAAAGACACGTCAGTGGCGAACCATTGCAGGTTGGGATTCTCAACGATCACTGTGTAGTAGACGTCTCCGATAGTCTCGCCACCTGGGGTGTACGTGAACGCGGTTTCACGCACGATCATCGGCATGTGTGCCGGATGCGCCGGCGAGCTTGACGCCGCTGTCGTGTCCGGGCTTTGACCCGACGGGCTGATACGGACCTCGGTGGTTCTGCTGGGACGAGGCACCGCCGTCGGCGTCGACTTGCCGCACGCCGAGGCCGCGAGGGCGACGCTGGTCAGCACCGCTAGCGCATACCGCAGCCTCATCAGGTACCAAGGGTGAGGTTTAGCCCGTCGGTCTTCAGTTGCGCGAACGTGTAGTGCTGCTCGCCGCGGTGGCTGATGGTCACGACGTAGTCGGTTGCGCCTTCGGTGACCGAGAAGCTGAAGTGGAAGGTGCAGTCGGCGCTGGTCCCGCTACCGGGGCCGAGGGTCGTCTCGGCGAGGAGCTTGCCGGCGTCGTTCTTGACCAGCACCGTGGTGCCGTCGGTGATGTCGCTGTAGCCCCCGGTTCCGTTGCAGACGCTTCCTACGACGTCGATGCTCGAATCAACGCCACTGTCGATGAGTTCGAAGCTGCCGCTGACCGTTGCCGTCCGCAGCACCTTGAAGCCGTCGCTGAACTTCGGGCAGTAGTAGTTGACAGCGACCTGATCAGCAGGCAATCCCTGCTGCGGTGCGCCCCCTTCGAGCCCGCCGCAGAACGCCTTCGCATGCGCCACCGCATTCGCGTCGGAGGAGAAATTGCTGATGAGGCCTTCCGTCTGCAACGTCTTCAAATAGCCCTTGGCGGGGCTGGAATGGCTGTGTGTGGCAAGTAGGACTCCACCGGCGGCGAATGCGGCGAGCAGCACGACGGTAAGCGTGACCAGCAGCCATCTCCGTCTCGGCTTCACCGGAGGGATACCCCACCCAGGACCGGGAGGGGCTGCCGCCGTCGGGGGGCTTCCCCACCCCGGTGGGCCGGTTCCCTGCGCCGGTCCCCATGCGGGGACAGCCGCCGGTTGAGCAGGTCGGGCTGGTGGCGCTGGTGGTGATAACGGCGACGGCGGCGGGGTCACACGTGCCTGTGTCATTGGGATGTCGGACGGTGGATTCGCGACGCGTTGAACCGGAGACTGGACAGGCATAGGCGAGGTGATTCGGGCAGATTCGGGTGGACGGGGTTCGGTCAGCCAGGCGAGGCCCAACGTCGGATCAGCGCCTTCCCGGGCGCACGCCTCCATAGCGGCTGCGCGTAACCCCTTTGCGGTTAGTTCACCGTTGTTGAAACGGGCGAGTTCGCCAGACAGTTGCGCGACTAGCCGAGCGCCGAGAATCGTCTTCCAGTCGGCCGCCGGTTCACCGCTGCGGTAAGGAGCGTTGGGCGATCGGGCTTCATTCGTGTCATTGGTACCCATTGACTGGACCTCGGATCTATGCGCCTGTCTCGATCCTCACGGCCGGTTGCTGACGTCACTAGAGGCTTTGGTCACGCCTGAGCTGGTAGGTCGGCCCAGGGCTAACAGCGATGCCATGCGCGTCTTAGTGCCTAGTCCTTAGCCCGTCCGGGCTATTTCTGATATTTGCGCCAACGCGCCGGTTAGCCGCGCTCTACGATCTTGAGACTATGGGGCTTATCCGCAAAACGATGTCGATGAGCACGGGCGGATTGATCGACTTCCGCTCCGACAAGGAGCGCATCGCCCGGAGCACACGTCAGGCGAAGAACGAGGCGAAAAAGCAGACTGCACTGCTCAAGCAGCAGAACCGGATCCAGCAGCTGACGGCCGCGGCCGCTGCAGCCAGTAGCCAGCCCGTGATGCCCGCGCCCGTCGCCTATCAGCCGCCCACGCCTGCTCTACCGCCCGCACCGGCCGTACAGGGACCGCCGCCCGGCTGGTACGAGGACAATCAGGATCCGACAATGCTGCGCTGGTTCGACGGCAGCGTGTGGACGGAGTTCCGGCAGCCGAAGAACGCACCGTCTCCCCCGCAGGCATGAGCTGTAGCTAGGGTCGTGCGCCACCCAGTGCGAGCACGGCCGCGGACGCCTTCCTGGTGTCCATCGCTGCATACAGCGCTGTGGTGACCGGTGAGGCGTGACCGAGGAGCTCCTGGGCCTGCCGCTCGTTCGTCGCCAAAAGCTTGGCCGTACTCGCGGGTACCACCGGTCAGCGGCCGTCGAGCTTCCTAGGACATGTCGGTGGGCGCGCCCTTTGCCCCTCGTGACGTCTCAGACGTTTTCTCCAGCGGCGTAACTCGGCCCGCGTGAGGGCTTTGTGACCGCTCTGACGTGCCCAAAGGCTCCTCCCAGCCGGGTCAGGCGTGCAACACTGAGAGGTGTTCACAGGGAATTAGGGGGGATTATTAGGGTGCACTCAGGTGGGTGAACAGTGGAGTGTCTACTGTGTCGAAGTGTTCCCCGGGGTGATACACACACCCCATGCGGAGGAAGGATCTATGACGGCCATGGGTACCGGACCAGCCAGTACGGCCGCCGCTCGGGTGAAAGCTGAGCGCGCACATGCAGTCACCGTCGAACACACCATCGCCGACATCGCCGCCACGCTCCAGGAGGCACTTGGCCGCGAACTCACCGCCTACATCGCTAACGTTTCGGACACGAAGTCCGTTGCTAAGTGGGCAAGATCCGCGCAGACGCCGCGGCGGGAGGCCGAGGACCGCCTCCGTGCCGCTTTCCAGACCTTTCACACGCTGCAAGCAGAGGACAGCGACTACACGGTGCGGGCGTGGTTCATCGGGCTGAATCCCCAACTCGATGATGTCGCGCCGGCCGAGGCCATCCGCAACGGCCGGTACCGTGACGTGCTGATCGCCGCAAAGGCGTACGGAGCGGGAGGCTAGCCACGTCCGAAGTCGAGGACCAAGTCGGCCCTCCCGTCGATGTCGCATACCCCCCCTCCGGACGGACTTTGGCGCGTCGCTCGGGCGACAAACCCGCTGCAGCCAAGCTGGTGCTCTCCGGAAGAGGAGTCGAGTCCCAGCAGCGGGAACCGATTCGACACCGCAGATTTCGGCGTTCTGTACTTCGGCACGTTGAAACAGTGCTGCTTCGGCGAGACCTTGGCGCGCTTTCGGCCCGATCCTGAATTGGCCAGGCTCGTCGCTAACGAGTGGAACGATCTCGGCTGGATGGCGCCTGGTCAGGTGCCTGCTGAGTGGCGTCACCGGCGGACATTGGTCTTCGCCAATGTACGGACCACAGAGCGGTTCCTCGACATCGAATCGGCAATCACCCGGGAGTACCTTCGTGGGGCCTTGGCGTTGGGTCTGAGCGCTCTTGGCGCGACGGATCTCGACGTCCCAACCGTTCGTGGTGGCGACCGGCGCGTCACGAGACTCATTTCCAAATGGGCTTACCACCAGATCGATTCTGAAGGGAACGCCACCTTTGCCGGAATCCGGTACGTCTCACGGCTGAACAGCGAATGGGAATGCTGGGCCGCGTTCACGACACCCTCATCGATTCCCCCCGAGCCGTGAACATCACACACACAGATCCCGACATGCGGGCTGTGTGCGCCTTGTTCAACATCAACGTCCACTGACTGAGGTTTTGCCCGCGGTCCGCAGAAAGTCCGCAAACCGCCAACGCAAGCCAACGGCTGAGCCGCAGGGCAGAGGGTCGGTTGTGGCGTCTTCGCAGGTTACAACGGTGCTATCAGGTGTTGCGTTCGAACACCAGGCGCAGACCGATCAGCGTCAGATCGGGCTCGTGGTGGTCGAGGGTCTCGCTCACCGGCACGACGAGCGGGGCCAGACCGCCGGTGGCGATGACGGTCGGCGGCGCGCTGAGTTCGGCGGCGATGCGCCGCACCAGTCCGTCGACCTGACCGGCGACGCCGTAGACCATGCCGCTCTGCAGCGCCTCGACGGTCGATTTCCCAATGGGGGAGCGGGGTTCTACGAGTTCGACCTTGCGCAACTGCGCCGCCCGCGCGGCCAAGGCGTCGAGCGAGATCTCGATTCCCGGAGCCAGTGCCCCGCCGAGGAACTCTCCGCGTTCGCTGACGACATCGAAGTTCGTGGATGTCCCGAAGTCCACGACGATGCAGGGGCCGCCGTAGAGGTGGTGGGCGGCCAGCGTGTTCATGATGCGGTCAGCGCCCACCTCCTTCGGGTTGTCCATCAGGATCGGCACGCCGGTACGGATGCCTGGCTCGACGACGACGTGATCCAGGCCGGGATACCAGCGCTCGCACATCCGGCGAACCTCGCGCAGCTGCGAAGGCACCGTCGAGCACACGGCGATTCCATCGACCGGAACGCCTTCCAGCAGGCCCCGGTAGAGCAGCGCCAGCTCGTCGGAGGTCGCCCGCGCGTCGGTGCGTAAACGCCAGGAATCCACCAGCTTTTCGCCCGCGAACACGCCCAGCACGGTGTTGGTGTTGCCGATGTCGACGGTGAGCAGCATCAGGCCTCCGAAGGATCGCCGCGAAGGTCCATACCGAGGTCGAGTATGGGAGCCGAGTGGGTCAGCGCGCCGACGGACAGATAGGTGACGCCGGTTGCCGCCACGTCGTAAGCGGAGTCGAGCGTCAGACCGCCCGACGCCTCGAGCACGGTGCCCGGTGCGATCTCGACGCACGTGCGCATCTCGTCAAGGGACATGTTGTCCAGCAGGATGAGGTCGGCTCCGGCGTCGATCGCCTCCCGCACCTGAGCGATCGTGTCGCACTCGACCTCGACGGTGACCCCCGGAAACTCCTTACGCACCAGGCGAAATGCTGCCGCGACGCCGCCGGCCGCGGCCACGTGGTTGTCCTTCACCAGCGCCGCATCCCATAGCCCCATCCGATGGTTGAGGCCGCCCCCGCAGCGCACCGCGTACTTCTCCAGCAACCGCAGGCCCGGCGTGGTCTTCCGGGTATCGCGAATACGCGCTCCGGTGCCCGCGACCGCGTCGACCCACCGCGCAGTGAGCGTGGCGATTCCCGAGAGATGGCAGAGCAGGTTGAGCATCGTCCGCTCGACGGTCAGGAGCTGCCGCACCGGCCCCTCAGCGGTCAGGACGACATCGCCCGGCTGGACGCGATCGCCATCCGAGGCGACGATCGTCACGGCAGCCCCGGCGCGCTCGAAGACGAGCGCCGCGACCTCGAGCCCGGCGACGACACCCGCGGCTCGAGTACGCACGTCGGCAATCCCCTGCAATTGCAGGGGAATCGTCGCCGAGCTGGTGACGTCGACCGCCGACGAGCGCGGATCCGCCACACCGAGGTCTTCCGCCAGAGCACGATCGACGATGTCGGCGACGACCGCCGGATCGAGCCCGGTGCCGGCGGAGGTCGTCATGACGCGACCGGCCGGTACCGGGTCACCAGCGAACCCTCACCGGTCAGATGCGTGACGAGATGCCCGCGGAACGCTTCGTCGGCGTCGGGATAGTCCTCACGCCAGTGGCACCCCCGCGTCTCGCGGCGCACCGTCGCCGCAGCTACCAGCGCGCTGGCGACGAGGTGCGCGTTGGTGGCTTCCCACTGCTCGGTGCCGCCGCTGCCGTCGTGATCGGCCACCCGGCCGCCCAGCGCGCCGAGCGATTTCGCCGCGGCCTCCAGGCTCGCCGCGCTGCGCAGGACGCCTGCGCCGTCGGTCATTGTCGTCGTCAGGTCGCGCAGGCTCGAGGCCGGCACCACCCCGGCCACGCCCTCGGCCGCGAGCGGCTCGCCCTGCTCCGGCAAGCCGAGCGGCAGCGCGTCCCCGATGCGCGCCGCGAAGACCAGACCCTCGAGCAGGCTGTTGGACGCCAGCCGGTTGGCGCCGTGCACGCCGGTGCACGCCACCTCGCCACACGCGTACAGCCCGGGGATCGCGCCCTGCGGACTCCCGACCCGCCCGTGCAGATCGGTGCGCACCCCGCCGGAGGCGTAGTGCGCCGCCGGCGTCACGGGAATCGGCTCGACGACCGGGTCGATCCCGTGCGACCGGCACGTGGCGACGATGGTCGGGAAGCGGTGCAGCAGCACCTCCTCACCGAGCCCGCGAGCGTCGAGGAAGAGATGATCGGTGCCGTCACGCGACATGACGCGCGACATCTGCTTGGTGACGACGTCGCGCGGGGCCAGGTCGCGCAGCGGGTGGCCGTCCTCGGGCATGACCCGCGTGCCGCCGGCATCGATCAGCACGGCGCCCTCACCGCGTACCGCCTCGCTGACGAGCGGCTGCTGACCGTGCACTGTGCCCCCAGCCCCACCGAGCCAGAGCGCGGTCGGGTGGAACTGCACGAACTCCAGATCGGCCACCTCCGCCCCGGCTCGGAGGGCCAGCGCCACCCCGTCACCGGTGGAAACGGGGGGGTTGGTGGTGCTCGCAAAGATCTGGCCGAGCCCGCCGGTGGCGAGGACGACCGCCCGGGCCAGCACCGCGCCCACCCCGTCGCGGCTACCTTCACCGAGCACGTGCAGCGTCAGTCCCGCGACCGGAGCCGGGTCGCCTCCCAGGGCGGGTGCCCGCAGCAGGTCCAGCACCAGTGCGTGCTCGATGACCTCGACCTCCGGATCGGCCCGCACCGCGGCGATGAGCGCCCGCTCCACCTCGAGCCCGGTCGCGTCACCGCCGGCATGCACCACGCGGTTACGGGAGTGGCCGCCTTCGCGGGTGAGCGCGAATTCCCGGCCACCGGCGGCAAGGTCGAACGCGGCGCCGAGGGCCGCGAGCTCGCGGACCCGCCCGGGACCGTCGGTCACGAGCAGCCGTACGGCGTCCTCGTCGCAGATGCCGACCCCTGCCGTGAGCGTGTCGCGCAGATGCTGCTCCGGGTCGTCCTCCGGGCCGAGCGCGGCCGCGATGCCGCCCTGCGCCCAGCGCGTCGAACCGGTGTCCAGCAGCGCCTTGGTGACGACCATGACCGACAGCCCCGCCCGGCGGGCGTGCAGCACCGCCGCCAGGCCGGCGACCCCCGAGCCCACGACGACGACGTCAGCCGAGCGGGTCCAACCCGGCGAGGGCGCGACGAGCCTGCCGGCGAGCCGGTTCACCAGCCTGACGCTACCGGCGAGCCGCTCGGCGCGGCGACCGATTTCCCGCTGACCAGGCCCGGCAGCGGCTCGGACGGGTCGTTGCCGGTGCCGCTGATCCGGTTGTCGGCGTCGACGAAAACCACGCGGGGTGAGGTGGTGCGCGCTTCGGCGTCGTCCATGATCCCGTACGCGATGAGGATCACGAGATCACCGGGGTGCACGAGCCGGGCGGCGGCGCCGTTGATCCCGATGACGCCGCTGCCGCGCGGGCCGGTGATCACGTAGGTCTCGAGCCGCGCGCCGTTGGTGATGTCGACGACGGCCACCTGCTCGCCGGGCAGCAGATCAGCCGCGTCCATGAGGTCTTCGTCCACCGTGACCGAGCCGACGTAGTGCAGATCCGCCTGCGTGACCGTGGCGCGGTGGATCTTCGATTTCAGCATCGTGCGCTGCATAGCTAGGCCACTCCGAGCGTGAGAGCTGTGTTGTCGATCAGGCGTATCGGGCCGGACTCCCCGGCCAGGATCCCGGCGACCAGCAGCCGGGCGGGCCCGCGGGTCGCGTCTTCCAGCGTGACGGGCTCGACGAGGTCGAGCCGGTCGATGGTGAGCGCCGGCTGGGCCTCGAGCACGCGCCGCGCCGCTTCGAGGACGGCCTGGCGCCCCCCGGCGGCTGCCGCCACCCCCGCCGCCAGGGCCGCGGAGAGCGCGAGCGCGGTCGGCCGCTGGCCCGGGCGCAGGTACCGATTCCGGCTCGACATGGCCAGCCCGTCCGCGTCGCGGTAGGTCGGCACGCCGACGATCGTGACCGGCATGTCGAGGTCGGCAACCATCCGTTTGACGAGTGTGAGCTGCTGGAAGTCCTTCTCGCCGAAGTACGAGCGGTCGGCGCCGGTGAGGTTCAGCAGCTTGTGGACGACGGTGAGTACCCCGGCGAAGTGGCCCGGGCGGCTGGCTCCCTCGAGGACCTGCGCGCCGGGCCCCGGATCGATCCGCACCAGCGGGGTGCCGCCGGGGTAGACGACGTCGGGCGTCGGGGCGAACACCACGTCGGCGCCCGCGCGGGCGCAGAGTGCGAGATCGGCGTCGAGCGTGCGCGGGTAGCGGTCCAGATCCTCGCCGGCGCCGAACTGGAGTGGGTTGACAAAGATCGTCACCAGCACGCTGCCGTACGCGACCGCCTCGCGGATCAACGCCGCGTGGCCGTCGTGCAGCGCCCCCATCGTCATGACGACCGCCACCGGACCGCGCAGCTTGGAGCGTTCGCGGGCCAGCTCGTCGCGGGTCCGGGCGACCGGAAGCGGATCGGTGCTGGAGGGCAGGGTCAAGGCGGTGGCAAGGACGGTCATGACGGGCGCCGCGCGCGGGCGGGCCGGTTCACAACCTTCGGAACGTCGGGCTGGTGGAGGTGGTGGCCGCCCAGGACCGGCCAGAGCTCGGGCGCCGGAGCCGAAAGGCGCGCGGCGGTGGAGCGGGCCATCTCGCGGTAGAGCTGCTGCTGGTCGGGCGCGTACTCGTCGAGCGCACGCAGGTGCCCGGCGACGGCGTCGGCGTCACCACGCGCGACGGGGCCGGTCAGCGCCGCGTCGCCCTGCTCGAGCGTGCGTTCGAGGGCGGCAGACAGCAGCGGGCGAAGCACCGCCGAAGGGTCGCTGGCTCCCGTGGCCCGCACGATGTCGAGCGCCGACGCGACGAGCGTGACCAGGTGGTTGGCGCCGTGCGCCAGTCCGGCATGCCAGAGCGGCCGCAGCTCCTCGGGTACGGCGACCGGAGTGCCCTTCAGCTGCGCGACCAGCCATTCGGCGACCGGCCAGTGGCGGCCCAGCGCGGTGACGCCGTACGCCACCCCGGGCAGCCGGGGCAGGTCCTCAGCGGTGCCGCCGAACGTCTGCGCCGGATGGACGGCGAGGGTGATCGCGCCGGCGCGGGCGGCGGGTCCCAGCACGCCGAGCCCGTGCCGCCCGGACGTGTGAGCGACGACCTGGCGACCGCGCAGCGCCCCGCAGGCGATGAGGTCGAGCACCGGACCGGCCGGGTCACCCAGCACGTCATCCGGGATGGCCAGGATGACGAGATTGCTGGCGCGGGCGACCTCGTGCGGCGCGAGCACCGGCACACCGGGCAGCAGGTCCGCCGCCCGGGCCCGGCTGGCTTGCGAGCGGGCACTGACGCCCACCAGCTGATGGCCGGCGGCCCGCAGCGCGGCCGCGAGCACCGCGCCGACGCGGCCGGCACCGATCACCCCGACCCGGACCTCGTCAGGTGACAGGCGCGCGCCATCGTCGTAAGGGGAAGTCATCAAAGGCGTTCCAGTCCTCCAGGGGTACCGGACGTACAAAAGCAGGCTAACCCGCTTTGGGTCCTTTGTGTTACCCCTTGATGACGACCGATGCGCCGGCTGTGCGGTTATTCACAGCCGCGGCGGCAACATCGGTCAGCTGGAGGCCTTGACCAGGTCGGCGTCTGCGGAGAAGACCTCGCCGATCAGGATCCGGCCCTGCTTGAGGGCGCCCCGGGTGAGCGCACCGTCGTAGTCCAGCGGCTTGAGATCGATGGTGATGCCGTAGGTCTTCTTGATGGCGTCGGCGCAGAAGACGTTCTGCGGGCAGTTCGCTCCGGCGCCGAAGGTGATGCCGGTGGTTCCGCACTTGGAGGCCACGTCCGACATGGTCGCCAGGCCGTACTTGTCCGAGGTCGCTTTCGTCACGGCGAACGCGTTCTCGTCGGTGGCAGCGGCGTAGTCGAGGACGGTGAAGCCGGCCTTGTCGGACAGCGTCTTCAGCGAGGCGACGGTCTTGGTGATGTCCGAGCTGGACGTGTCGGTCACGTTCTGCTTCTTGGCGAGGAAGCTGTTCAGGCTGGCCGCGTACTCGGGGACGACCTGGATCTGGTTCTTCTCGAGGGCCGGCTCGAGGAGATCACGCGAGCCGATGGTCTGCACCGACGCGGTGTAGCCGGCCTTGTTGAGCACGTCCTGGTAGACGTACCCGAGCGTCTCGGACTCGGCGAAGCTCTGCGTTCCGATGACGATCTTGCCGGAGCCGCCGGAAAGGCCGTCTCCCAGCTTCTGCTGCGCCACGAACGCGGAGGCGACCGATGTCGGCTTCTGGTTGGCGCTGGTCTGACGGTTGAGGCCGGTCAGCGCGTCCTGGCTGAGGACCTTGCTGACGGCGTTCAGCGCGTCGGTGAGGGGAGCCTTGGCGACGCTCTTGTTCACGGCCGGGATGATGTTGTCACTGGCCTGCGAGTGCTTGTCGTCCGCGAGCACCACGAGGGTCTGGTCGGCGATCGGCTTGCAGACGTTGGCTTTGGCGGGCACGTTGCTCGGCGCGGTGACCGAGTTGCTGCCGCTGGTGTTCTTCTTGCTGTCGCTGCAGGCGCCCAGCAGCGGGACGGCGGCGATGATCGCCGCAAGAGCGCACGCCTTTACGACGCGGGTCGAAGTAGCCATCTGAGGTTCTCCTAGTGGGGTCTTCGGCGCCCGCGTCGTCTCTCTCGACGCCAGTCTTGGCGCAATCGCGGAGGTAACGCTAACTGACGCCTGAGACAACCTCGGGTGAACGGGCCTTTTGACGCCGAATTGTGATCGTTCTTGAACGGAGTGGCGACGGCGTCAGCCTGCGCTGGATGATGGCAAGGACTATGTCGAGAACGATCGCCAATACGGCGATGACGATCGCCGCGCCCAAGACCTCGCCCTGGCCGACGGCACCGGCAGCCTGCCCGAGCTGAATGAGCTTGCCGAGCGTGTCGGTGCCCACGAACGAGGCGATCGTGGCGGTGGCGAACGTCTGCAGGGTCGAACTGCGCACACCGGCGAAAACCAGCGGTACCGACAACGGCAATTCGACGTGCCGGAGAATCGCCCACTGGCTCATGCCAAGGCCGCGCGCCGCGTCGACGGCTTCCGGCTCGACCGTCGACACGCCGGCCCATGCGTTCGTCAGCATGGGTGGGACCGCGAATATCGCCAGCGAGATGATCGCCGTCTTTTTCGAAACGCCGAAGGCCGGGAATTCGGCGAGCAGGTAGAGCAGGCCGAGCGTCGGTACGGCCCTGGTGGCGTTGGCGAGCAGTGTCACCAGCGGGCCGCCGCGGCGGTAGTGCCCGAGGGCGATACCGATCGGCAGGCTGACGGCGGCGGCGAGGCCCATCGAGATGGCCGTGACTTCCAGGTGCGAAGCGGCGAGGTGGATCACCCCGTCGCCGCCCTTGTAGCTCTGGACGTCGTTGAGCCAGCTGACGCCTTTGCCGATGAGACTCATGGCCGCGCCCGCTGCCAGGGGGACAGCAACCGCTGCACGATCAGCAGCAGCAGGTCGGCGACGATCGCGAGCGCGACGATCAGCACGAGTGACACCAGGATCTGGGCGTAGATGTCGCGCTGGAAGCCGTCGTTCAGCAGCGTTCCGAGGCCGCCCTGACCGATGAGCCCGCCGATGGTCAGCAGGGCGATCGTCGAGACCGTGGTCACGCGCAAGCCCGCCAGGATCGCGGGAAGCGCCAGCGGCAGCCGGACCTTGAGCGTCAGTTCGACGGGTCCGTAGCCCAGACCGCGGGCCGCCTCGACCGCTTCCTCGGGAACTCCGTCGAAGCCGACGAGCACGTTGCGGATCAGCAAGAGCTGGGCATAGGCAACGAGCGCGATGACCACCGGCGTGGCATGCCCGATGCCCAGGTAGGGCTGCAGCAGAACGAACAAGGCGAGCGAAGGAATCGTGTAGATGATGCCGAGTGTGGCCATCACTCCGGCCCGCAGCCAGCGCTTCCACACCGCCAGCGCGGTGAGCGGAATGGCGACGAGCATCGCGATTCCCAGCGCAGTCGCCGTCAAGCTGATGTGCTGGTAGAGCGAGTGCTGGATGACCCCGCTATAGGTTCGCAGGTACTGACCGCAGATCCAGGCATGGCTATCAGCCAGGCAGCCGCCCGCGGCGAGAGAGGTCACAGGTGGACACTAGTGTGAACGTCGGCATAACCCTTGATGAGGTCTCGAAGACCTATCCGGGTCCCGACGGCGGCACTACGGCCGTGCACGCCCTCTCGATGCAGATCCCCGCCGGGCAGCTGGTGGCCCTCGTCGGGCCCAGCGGATGCGGCAAGACCACCACGCTGAAAATGATCAACCGGCTCATCGAGCCGACGGCCGGGCGCATCCTGCTCGGCGAGGACGATGTCACCAGGGTCAATCCGGTCCAGCTGCGCCGTCGCATCGGTTACGTGATCCAGAACGTCGGCCTGTTCCCGCACCTGTCCGTCGAGGCCAACGTCGCGACCGTGCCGCGGCTGCTCGGCTGGGACAAGAAGCGTCAGCACGAGCGTTCGATGGAGCTGCTGGAGCTGGTGGGGCTCGACCCGAAGACGTTCGCCAAGCGCTACCCGGCGCAGCTTTCCGGCGGCCAGCGCCAGCGTGTCGGCGTGGCCCGGGCGCTCGGCGCCGACCCTCCGGTGCTGCTGATGGACGAGCCGTTCTCGGCGATCGACCCCATCGCGCGCACCCGGCTGCAGGACGAGTTCCTGAAGGTGCAACGCGAAGTGCGCAAGACGATCGTCTTCGTGACGCACGATCTCGACGAGGCGGTGCGGCTGGCCGATCGCATCGCGATCTTCCGGCAGGGCGGCTACCTCGAGCAGTACGGCACTCCCGCGGAGCTGCTGGGCTCTCCGGCGACGGACTTCGTGCGCGACTTCGTCGGCGGCCAGCGCGGCTTGCGCCGGTTGTCGGTGACGCCCATCGAGCGGTCCGATCTGGAGCCGGTGCTGACCCTCGACGGGCCGGAGATCCCGCTGTCCGGCACCCTGCAGGACGCGATGGCGGCGCTGCTCACCGACGACAGCGGGCAGGTGCGCGTCGTCGATGAAAACGGCAGCGCGGTCGGCATGCTGACGGTGGCGGGCGTGCATGCCGCGCTGCGGCGCAGCGTCAATGCGGCAGAGGGAGCGCACACCCCGTCAGCGGTCGTGGATTGAGCTGCGGGAGGATCGCAAGCACCCGCAGCGCTGCGACCGGAAGGCGCCCCCATGCTCACGCCGTTCGACGACTTCCCGATCCACCCCTCTGCTGACCCGATCGCCCACCCCGCCTCGGGTGACCCCAACCACTACGACCGTTACTGGTTCAACGGGCAAGCCAAGGACGGCTCGTTCTTCCTCGCCGGCGCGATGGGTCACTACCCGGTCCGCGGCGTCATCGACGGGGCTTTCAGCGTCATCTACGAGGGCGTCGAGCATTCGGTGTACGCCTCGGGCTTCATGCCGCTGGACCGCTCGACGGCCGTCGGGCCGATCAGCGTCGAGGTGCCGGAGCCGATGCGCACCGTGCGCCTGAAGGCTGACCGGGGCGCGACGGGGCTCGGCTGCGACCTGACCTTCCGGGCCCGTACCGTCGCCATCGAGGAGCCGCGCCAGCGTCTTGTCGGGCCCGACGGCGTGCTCGGGATGGACCACACCCGGCTCACCCAGTGGGGCAGCTGGGAAGGCACGATCTGGATCGACGGCACCACCATCGACGTCGACCCGGCGCAGACCATCGCCACCCGCGACCGCTCGTGGGGCATGCGCCCCGTCGGCCAGCAATTGCAGACCCAGCGCCAGCAGCGGCTGCCGCAGGTGTTCTGGCACTGGCTGCCGCTGCACTTCGACGACTTCTGCACGCACATGGCGCTGCACGAGCGCACCAATGGCGACCGGTGGCTCGAAGCGGCGATGATCGTCCCGCTGCTCGAGCCCGGGGCGGCGGCCTGCGGCTACGACCCCGCGACGCATCTTTCGAACCTCGCGTACGACATCAAATGGGAGCCCGGCCGCCGCGAGATGGCCAGCGCGACCTTCTTCGCCAACCGCCCCGACGGCAGCGAAGTGCGTATCGAGCTCGAAAAGCTCTACACATTCCGGATGCGCGGCATCGGCTACAGCCACCCGCACTGGTCACACGGCAGCTCGCACGGCGAACTCGAGGTCGGCCGCGAAGACATCGCCCTCGACGAGTTCGATCCCCTCGACCTGTCCAGCCTCCACCTGCAGAACATCGTGCGGGCGACCCTGGACGGCCAGGTCGGCCATGGCGTCCTCGAGCAGATCGTCCTCGGCGACCACGTCGCCACCGGCCACCGCGGCTTCACCGACGGCTGGGCCCCCTCCCCCTAGCCCGGGAGGCGGCGGAAGACCGGGCGGGGGAGCAGGCGGAAACCGGCGAAGACGGGGCCGAGCAGGCGGGGTACGTGGACCGCCTCGCGTCCCTTGCGGACGGCCTCGGCGACGGCAGTGCCGACGGCGTCGGGAGTGGTCGCGAACGGCGCGGCGTCCAGGTGACTGGTCATCTTCGTGTGGACGAAACCGGGCCGCACGACCAGCAGACGCGCGCCGGAGCCGGCGAGACTTGATTGGACGCCCTCGGCCAGGGCGTCGAGGCCCGCTTTCGACGCGCCGTAGACGTAATTGGCACGACGCCCCCGGAGCCCCGCGACCGATGAGAAGACGATGATCGTGCCGTGCCCCTGGGCTCGCAGCCGCTCGGCTGCGGGCAGGATCGCCGCGGCGAGGCCGACGAGGTTGACGGTCATGATGTCGACGGCGTGCTCGACGTCTTTTTCGGCTCGTGCCTGGTCGCCGAGTATGCCGGCGGCGACCAGCACCAGGTCGATGTCGCCGAGGGTTTGCGTGGCGGAGGCGATCACCTCCGGCCCGCTCGCTGCCTGCCGCGCATCCCAGGCGATCGTGGTCACGGAAGCCGTGCCGCCCCCGGACGTCGGGACCTGCAGCTTGGCCATGGCCGCCTCGTCGCGGCCGGCCAGCACGACCTTCGCTCCCGGCCGCAGGTCCATCGCGGCCAGCGTCGCGAGCGCGAGCTCCGACGTCCCGCCGAGCACGAGCGCGGTCTGGACGCCGCCGAGCGCGTCGTTCATATCAGTCCCAACCTTCGCGACAGATCGCTGTGCAAGACGCCGCCCGGGTCGAGGGCATCACGTTCGGCCCGCCACTCGTCGAGCCGCGGGTACATGGCCGACAGCAGGTCGGGCCGCAGCCTGCTGTCCTTGGAAAGGTAGACCCGCCCGCCCGCCTCGACGACGCGCTCGTCCAGCCCGTCGAGCAGCGGACCCAGCCCGGGCAGATCCGCCGGCACGTCGACGGTGAGCGTCCACCCCGGCATCGGGAACGACAGGGGTCCCGGATTGCCTGGCCCGAAGCGTTTCAGCACCGTCAGGAACGACGGGCAGCGCGCCGCCGCCAGCCGGCCCAGCGCTTCACGCACGGTCTCCTCGGCATCCAGCGGCACCGCGAACTGGTACTGGATGAAGCCGGCACGCCCGTAGATCCGGTTCCACTCGAGGACACCATCGAGCGGATGGAAGAAGTGCGGAATGCTCTCGTACCCGGTGTGCCGGCGTGGTGCCTTGCGGAACCACACCTCGTTGAACGCCCGCACGGTGCTCGGGCGCAGCAGGCCGCGCGGCACCCACGGCGGCGCGGCCAGTTTCGGCGCGGGGGAGTACGCGAGTGGTGCCTTCGCCAGCTTCGCCGGCAGCTCGTCGACGGTCGCGAAATCGCCGCGGGTGAGCACCGCGCGTCCCATCGCGTCGCCGGTCGTGAGCGAGTCGATCCAGGCCGCCGAGTAGCGGTACTCGGCGTCGCGCTGGGACATCCGGTCCATGCAGTCGCTGAGATTGGCGGCCCGCTCGGTGTCCACGCGCAGGAACGCCGAGGCGATGCGGCGCAGCCGGACCGTCGCGGTGAGCACGATCCCGGTCAGACCCATCCCACCGGCGGTCGCCCAGAACGCGGCAGCCGTCTGCGGCGCATCCGGCCGCACCACCCGGGTCTCGCCCGAGCCCAGGAGCAGCGTCATCTCCGAGACGTGCTGGCAGAACGACCCTTCGAGATGGTGGCCCTTGCCGTGGATGTCGCTGCCGATCGCTCCGCCGACCGTCACGTAACGGGTGCCCGGCGTGACCGGCACGAAGTAGCCGAGGGGCACCACCAGGCGCATCAGGGCATCGAGTGAGACGCCCGCGTCTACGGTGACCGTCGCCTCGCGCCCAGCGTCGGCATCGCCCTCGTCGAAGCGGTGCACCCGGGCGAAACGGGTGAGATCCAGCACCGTCCCGCCGGCGTTCTGGGCCGCGTCGCCGTAGGCGCGTCCGAGCCCCCGCGCGATCACGCCGTGGCCACCCTTCCGGCCGGCGGCGAGCGCGGCAGCCACCTCGCCGCCCGTGGTCGGTAGGCAGACCTCCGCCCGGGTGGCGGCGGTCATCCCCCAGCCCGTGAGCAGCTGCTGGGTCATTTCAGGTAAACGCCCAGCACGAACGTGAGGATCCAGACCAGCCCGGTGATCAGCAAAGGCGGATCGCCCAGCACGGCCTCTTCAGGTGCACCGCCGTGGCCGCGTTCGAGCAGGAGCTGGTAGCGCAGCAGCCCGAAGGTCACCGGGACGATCGACAGCTGCGACCACGGCCCGTTGTGCAGGTCGACCCGTTCGAACGCCCACAGGCAGTAGGCGAGCAGGGTGACGGCCGCCGAGAGTTCGCGCGTCTGGCGTAGGTACGCGATCGGGTACGCCTCCAGGATCCGCCGGTGAGCAGAGGCGTCCTCGCCGAATTCGGTGGCTTCGGCGGTGCGCTTGCCGGCGACCATGTAGAGCGACCCGAACGACGCGACGATGAGGAACCACTGGCTGAGCTTGACGTCAGTAGCCGCCGCCCCGGCGATCGGACGCAGCAGGAACCCGGCGGCGACCAGCATCATCTCCAGCACCGGAACGTGCTTGAGCCAGGTCGAGTACGAGAACGTGAGCGCCACGTAGCCGGCGAGGACGGCGGCGAGCTTCCACGACGTGAGCAGGCCGCCCGCGGCGATGCTGACGGCGACCAGGGCGATCCCGAGCACGCGGGCGAACATCACCGGGATGATCCCGGCCGCGATCGGGCGGTAACGCTTCTTCGGGTGGCGCCGGTCGGCCTCGACGTCGGCGGCGTCGTTGATCAGATACCCGCCGGACGCGCAGAGGCTGAACGTCACGACGGCGACGATCGTGTGCCAGAGCACGGTGCCGTGCGAGAGCACTCCCGCCGCGGCGGGCGCGGCCGGGATGAGCACGCTCTTGATCCACTGCTTCGGGCGCAGCGCCCGCAGCAGCCCCCAGGCAAAGGTCGGACGAGGTGCGCTCGCCTCCGCCGGAATCGGGTCTTTGGCCGGGGTCACAGTCATGCTCATGCGCCATCAACCACGAATGGGCCGCCGTGGACACGGTGCAGCGCAGGCGAAGGGATGCAGGCCACCGGCACGGGTGCCGAGTCTAGGGCCAACAGGTGTGATCCCCCGTTACGGCCGCAGGTAGAAGGCGACGAAGTCGCGGCTCTGCGCCGAGAAGTAATGGTCCGGGCCCTTCAACTGCGTCGGGCGCGACATGTGGCTCTGCACCTGGCCGCCGTCATGGGTGAAGTAGTAGCCGATGCTCCAGTCAGGGTTGATGTCGAGCTCCATGCCGCGCACGACACCGGCCGACTTCATCAGCTGCCCGAGCGAGCACACCGAGACCGCGGGACTGTTCACGAAGATCAAGGTGCCGTCCTTGCGGACACCGATGGCGGTGCGCGGGACGAAGAACTGGTTGCCGACGGTGTAGCCCCACTTGGCCGTGCTGCCGCTCGAACACGTCGGGTCGACCTGGCCGTTGTCGACGAGCAGGTCGAGATTCTGCCGGACGCTCTTCACGTTCGGTGACATCGTCACGTCGCGGCCCCACTGGCCGACCGTCGCGGTGCCGTCCTGGTAGATGACCAGCGAGGCAGCCCCGTTGCGCAGCTGCTCGGCCATCCGGCCGTCGTCGTAGTAGCCGCCGCGGTTACCGACCGGGATGTTGGCCGTCCGGAAACCGCCGGGGAAGGCGACGGCGACGGTCTTGGCCAGCTCCGGAGTGATCATCGGCGGGGTGGGCCAGGCGCCACCCGGGTCGCCCGACGGGATGCCCTCGTGGAGCCGGCCCGACAGCAGCTTCGGATCCATCCACATCAGCGCCGCGTAGTACGAGGTGTGGGTGTCGTCCGGGCGCACGTAGGTGAGCTGCACCGCCGGCAGGCCCTTGTTGACGACGACCGTCTTCCAGACACCCTCACCCGGCAGCCCGGTGCCGGCCAGCAGCACGGGCTTTTCGGGCAGCGCGGAATGGGGACTCCGGGGGGCGCCTTCTTCGCCGGCGCCTTCTCCGCCTGGACCGTCGGCAGCCCGCCCTTGATCGTGCCGCCCTGCTTGGGCTTGTTGTGCAGGTACTGCTCTTTTTCGAGCCAGGTGACGAGGGCGTTCAGGTGGTGATCGCGTCCCCACTCCGCGACGCGCTGGGCGACGTTGTCGTTGCCGGGACGGGTGAGGTAGCCGCCGACCGAGTAGCCGACGACGCCGATGAAGATCAGCGCCACGAGGGCGAGCACCTGCAGGACGCGTACCACGGGGTGGCGCCGGCGGCGCAGCCAGCCAAAACGCAGGCGCCGAGCGGGCGGCTCGGGCGGACCCCCCGGTGTGCGAGCGCCCGCGGTTGGCGGCTGCACCGAAACCGGCTGCTCTGCCGCATCCGCGCTCGACTTGTCGAGCATCACAGTCGGGGCTTCGGGCCGGTCAGCCTGATCGGTCGCTGGGAGCACGGACTTCCTTCGGCGCTGGTCGACGGTGGATGAGGGCTGCAGGTGGCTGGGCAGGGCCACGGAAGGGCCGCCTGGATCGCGACGCGGTGACCGCTCATGGCCGGTCGGGACCGGCGCATTGGGTTGCCCCCAGGGTAGCTGCCGTCCGCCGGGATTCGGGTATGACGCTCGGGCATTTGCGGCTGGGCTCACTGACGTCGTTCACCCTCGCCGCTGCCGGCATCCCTGCTCCAGCCACAGCGCCGCAGCGAGCAGCGCGACACCCGAAGCGGTCCCCAAGGACGCCGTGATTGTGTCCGCGCCGGCCACCGTCGGCTGGCTCCCTCGCGGCGCCGTGTACAGCAGCACCCCCGCCCAGGCGCCGGCCACCACGGCGCCCGCAATGCTGCTCGCGCGGGCCAGAGCGGCGAAGCGGGCCACTGTAATCGGCATGATCGGCTTGGTACCCGGCCGCCCGGCCAGGCGTGCCCGGGTGCCTCTGCCGAGTTCGGCTTCGACGAGGGCGACGACGGCGACTGAGAGGGCCGGCGTGCGCGGCAGGGCGGAACCGAGGGCGCTCAGGTAGTAGGACCGCATCAGCACGTAGCTCACGACCAGCGCGAACGCGCCGGCGATGACGAGCGTGCGGGGACGGGTGGGGTTCACAGCACCAGCTGGTCGCCGGTCGGCCGGACCCCGCCCTGCCCCAGGCGTTCGAGCAGGTCAGCGACCCGCCCGGCGCCCGGAATGACCGCTTCGGGGGCGATGGCGAGCCAGGGCACGAGGACGAACGTGCGCAGGGCGGCTCGCGGGTGCGGCAACGTCAGCTCGGGTGTGTCCAGCATCATGCCGCCGACATCGAGCAGGTCGACGTCGAGCGTGCGCGGGCCCCATCGTTCGGCACGCATCCGTTCGCGAGCGGCTTCCACCGCCTGGGCCTGCCGCAGCAGCCGCTTCGGATCGATCGCCGGCACCAGCGCGACCGCGTTCAGGTACGGCCCCTGCTCCGGGCCGCCGACCGGCGCCGTCTCGTAGACCGGTGACACCGCGAGCGGAGCGAGCAGGTCGACGGCAGCCTGCAGGTGAGCCAGCCGGTCGCCGATGTTCGACCCGAGCCCGAGCGCCGCGACAGCATCGGACCGCACCGTCACCGAGACGTCATCGAACGCCAGCGGGATCGGGGCCTGCGGCTTGTGGACGCGCACGCTCGAGCGCCGCACGCCCGGGATGCTCTGGCAGACCGCGAGCAGCCGCTGGGCCAGCGTCTCGATGAGGTCGACCGGCTCACCGGCGACAACCGCCGCGAGCCGCTCCGCGAGCGAGCCGTAGTCGGCGGTCAGCGCGAGATCGTCGCGCGCCGGATCGGGGACCTCCAGCGTCGCGTCGACCAGGAAGTCCTGGCCCTCGCGGCGCTCGTGCTCGAAGACACCGTGGAAGCCGCGCACCCGCAGCCCGCGCAGCCGGATCTCAGCCATCGAGGTCCCCGCGAACGCGCCGCCACCTGGCGGCCACCCGCACCGCGTCCGCATTCGCCCGCACCGCGTGGACCCGTACCGCCCAGGCACCGTGCTCGGCGGCGAGCGCCGTCGTCGCCACCGTTGCGGCGTCGCGACGATCGACCGGCCTGGGGTGGCCGGCGGCATCGGCGAGCAGGTGGCCCAGGAAGGATTTGCGGCTGGTGCCGACCAGCAGCGGCCGCCCGAGCTGTGCAAGCCGGTCGAGGGAGGCGAGCAGCGCCCAGTTGTGCTCGGCGTTCTTGGCGAACCCGATGCCCGGGTCGAGGATCAGCGCGTCGGCGCAGATCCCCGCCGCGAGAGCCGCGGCCATGCGCTGCTGCAGCTCCTCGCACACCTCGGCCACCACGTCGGTGTACCGGGCTCTGGCCTGCATGTCCAAGCTCGGCCCGCGCCCGTGCATCAGTACGTACGGCACCTTCCGGTCTGCGACCAGGCCGAACATCTCCGGATCCGCGCCGCTCGTGACGTCGTTCACCAAGCAGGCTCCGGCGTCGAGCGCGGCAGCGGCGACGGCAGCCCGGCTGGTGTCCACGCTCACCAGCGCGCCTGCCGCGGCCAGCTCGGTGACGACCGGCAGGATGCGCCGCAGCTCTTCCTCGGGGGTGACGCGCGCGGCTCCCGGCCGGGTCGACTCGCCGCCGACGTCGATGAGGTCGGCGCCCGCCGCGAGCATGTCGACCCCGGCGCCGCTCGCCTCCCGGGGATCGGCGTATACGCCGCCGTCGGAGAACGAATCGGGCGTGACGTTGATGACGCCCATCACCAGCGTGCGATCGGCCGGTGGCACGCTCAGCACGCCCGGTGGGGTGGTCACGGCTCCCGTCTCACTGCCGCGCTACGCCGATCGGCTCGAGGACGGGAGCACCGCCCGGGCCGCCCGCCGCACGCTCGGCTTGGGCCAGACGATGAACGCCTCGGCCTCGAGCATCGCGATCGCGATTCGCGGCAGGTCGCGCCCGCTCGGGTAGCAGACGAAGCGCGGCTCCCAGATGGGGCGGAACTTGGCGTTGAACCGGTACAGCGAATCGATCTGGAACCAGCGCGAGGCAAAGACGAGCAGCCCGCGCCACGCCTTGATGACGGGGCCGGCGCCGAGGCGTTCGCCGCGCTCGATCGCCGAGCGGAACACCGCGAAGTTCAGCGACACGCGCTCGACGCCGAGGCCCGGCGCCTCGCGCAGCGCCGAGACGATCAGGAACTCGTTGATGCCGTTCTCGGCGTCGCGGTCGCGCCGCATCAGGTCCAGCGACAGGCCGTCCTTGCCCCACGGCACGAAGTGCAGGAAACCGCGCAGCCGGTGGTCGGAGTCGAACGCCATCACTGCCGCGCAGCTGGCGTCGGCCGGATCGCCGAAGCGGCCGAGGGCCATCGAGAATCCCCGCTCGGTCTCACTGCCGCGCCAGGCGGCCGCCTGGTCGCGCAGCTGAAGGCGCTCCTGGCTGGTGATGTCACCCGACCGGCACACCCGCACGGTGTAACCGGCTCGCTCCGGGCGCCCGCAGGCCTGCCGCACGTTGCGCATGGCCCGCCCCTCGAGCGAGAAATCGCTCAGCTCGACGATGGCTTCGTCGCCGAACTCCAGCGCAGACATTCCCGCGACCCGGGAGTACACCGTCCCTCCCGCCTCGCTGCAGCCGATCACCGCCGGGGTCCAGGCGTGCTCGTCGGCGAGCTGCAGGAACTCTTTGATCGCGCCCGGCCAGGCTTCCGGGTCACCCAGCGGATCGCCACTGGCCAGCAGCACGCCGGACACCACCCGGTACGCGATCGCCGCCTTTCCGGTAGGGGACCACACCACGCTCTTGTCACGGCGCAGCGCGAAGTAGCCGAGCGAGTCGCGTCCGCCGTGGGGACCCTCGAGCAGCGCCCGCATCCGCGTCTCGTCATCGCCGGTCAGCATCGGCCGCGGCTCGGGCGGGCGCAGCACCAGGTAGACGATCGTCAGCGCGGTGAGCAGGCCGAGCCCGCCGAGGACCCGGGCGACCAGGTCGTCGGTGCTGTCGTTGACGAACCGGATCGGGCCGTCGATGCCGATGAGCCCGCGCAGCACGTGCTCGAGCTGTGCCGACAGCGGATGCGGACCGAGCATCCGGTCGGTGCGCAACTGCAGCAGGATCAACCCGAGGACGATGCTGCCGGCGAGCAGGCCCGCGCCGTACCAGAGGGCCCGCCAGCGGGTGGTCGGGTCCCCCTTGGCGTAGAAGTCGCGCCGGTAGAGCACCAGGACCAGCAGCAGGACGAACGGGATCACGGACTGGGCGACGTCATGACTCTTGATCACGTGCGACACCGTGGACGCCGCCAGCAGCACCACGGTCGCTCGCCAGGCCCGGCGCTTGCGCCGCCGCAGCGCCCGGGCCAGCAGGACCAGCAGGATCCCGACGACCAGGGTCAGCGCGGCGGCACTGTGCGCCAGGGCGCCGGGCAGCACGTGGTTCAGCCCGCGAGCGCGGGACCGGATGCCGGGCGTGATCGCCGAGAGGATGTCGAGCACGCCCGCGACGAAGGTCAGGAGAGCGGCCAGTGCCGGCACGCGATGGTGGCGCTGGGTGAAGTACGACGCCGGCGCCGGCCCGTCGGCCGGGGCCTTGCCCGATCGGGATTCGGACGTCGAAGACCCTCCCGAGGCGGCAGGCGTCGGCGTCACCGCTGATTTCGGCGTCTCGGACCTCCCCCGGCTACTCGTCCCTGGCGACTCCATACCCGATGAACCGGCGCGAATCAGCGCGCGGACAGGATGAGGCTCATGGCCTCGCTGCGGGTGGCCACCGAGGTGCGGAACTGGCCGCGCACGGCCGAGGTCACGGTCACCGCTCCGGGCTTGCGCACTCCCCGGATCGACATGCACAGGTGCTCGGCCTGCACGACGACGATCACGCCGCGGGGATTGAGGTTCTGCTCGAGAGCATCAGCGATCTGCGTGGTGAGCCGCTCCTGCACCTGCGGCCGACGGGCGAAGACCTCCACGAGCCGCCCGAGCTTCGACAGCCCGGTGATCTCGCCGGCGTCGTTGGGGATGTAGCCGACGGACGCCGTGCCCATGAACGGCAGCAGGTGATGCTCGCAGAACGACGCGAAGCTGATATCGCGCACCAGGACCATCTCGTCGTGGCCCTCGTCGAAGATCGTGGTGAGGACCTGGGTGGGGTCCTGCTGCAGGCCTTCGAACGATTCGCGGTAGGCGCGAGCCACCCGCGCAGGAGTGTTGAGCAGACCTTCGCGCTCAGGGTCCTCGCCGATGGCGATGAGCAGTTCCCTGATGGCCGCCTCGGCCCGCTCGCTGTCGAACGGGGCGATGGCGGTCGGCTTGGCCGACGGACGGGTCACGGATCCTCCGGTTTCATGGGCGTCTCGTGATCGTGCCAGAAGTGATACGGCAGGCGCAGACACGGCAAACCGCCCGGCGCCGGAAGGCACGGGGCGGTTTGCTGGGATCGATCAGGCCGGTGGAGCCCCGGGCGGGCGGTTCAACGGCTCCGTCTGGCTCGGGTCCTTGGACAGCGACGGCTGGTTGGCGTACGGGCCACCGTTGCTGCCGAGCAAGGAGCTGCCGTTGCCGGCCAGCGCCGCCGCCTCCGTCTTGGTCAGCACCGGCGGGCGGTCCGACGGCCGGCGCCGTCCGGTGCCGCTCCACGAACCCCGGCTCGGGCGCTTGCGCACCGGCGAGAAGACCGCCAGGACCTCGTCCTTGGTGAGCGTCTCCTGGTCCATCAGCCGCAGCACGAGGTCGTCGAGCACGTCGCGGTACTGCACCAGCACCTCGAACGCCTCGTCGTGGGCCGCCTCGATGAGCCGGCGGACCTCCTCGTCGATACGCGCGGCGACCTCCTCGGAGTAGTCGCGCTGGTGGCCCATGTCGCGGCCGAGGAAGACCTCGCCCGAGTCCTGGCCGAACTTCAGCGCGCCGAGCGAATCGCTCATGCCGTACTGGGTGACCATCGCGCGGCTGATGGCGGTCGCCTTCTCGATGTCGTTGGACGCGCCGGTGGTGGGCTCGTGGAAGACGAGCTCCTCTGCGGTGCGGCCACCGAGCAGCACCGCCAGCTGGTCGAGCATCTCCGAGCGGGTCTGCAGGTACTTGTCCTCTTCGGGCAGCTGCATGGTGTAGCCCAGAGCCCGGCCGCGCGGCAGGATCGTCACCTTGTGCACCGGGTCGGTGTTCGGCAGCGCGTGGGCCACCAGCGCGTGGCCACCCTCGTGGTAGGCGATGATCTTTTTCTCGGACTCGCTCATCGCCCGGGTCTTGCGCTCCGGGCCGGCGACGACGCGGTCGATGCTCTCCTCGAGCGCCGCCATGTCGACGAGCTGCTTGTTGTTACGAGCGGTGAGCAGCGCCGCCTCGTTCAGCACGTTGGCCAGGTCAGCACCCGTGAAGCCGGGGGTGCGGCGGGCGATGACGGCGAGGTCGACGTCGCCCGCGATCGGCTTGCCCTTGGCGTGGACGGCCAGGATGCCCTTGCGTCCCTCGAGGTCAGGACGGTCGACCACGATCTGGCGGTCGAAACGGCCCGGGCGCAGCAGCGCCGGGTCGAGGATGTCGGGCCGGTTGGTGGCCGCGATCAGGATGACGCCGGTCTTCGCGTCGAACCCGTCCATCTCCACCAGCAGCTGGTTCAGCGTCTGCTCGCGCTCGTCGTGACCACCGCCGAGGCCGGCGCCGCGGTGGCGGCCGACCGCGTCGATCTCGTCGACGAAGATGATGGCCGGCGCGTTGGTCTTGGCCTGCTCGAACAGGTCGCGGACCCGGCTCGCGCCTACCCCGACGAACATCTCGACGAAGTCCGAGCCGGAGATCGAGTAGAACGGCACCCCCGCCTCACCGGCGACGGCGCGGGCGAGGAGGGTCTTACCGGTTCCGGGCGGCCCGTAGAGCAGCACACCCTTGGGGATCTTGGCGCCGACAGCCTGGAACTTCGCCGGGTTGGAGAGGAACTCCTTGATCTCGTAGAGCTCCTCGATCGCCTCGCTGGCACCGGCGACGTCGGCGAACGTGGTCTTGGGCGTGTCCTTGCTGACCAGCTTGGCCTTGGACTTGCCGAAGTTCATGACGCGGCTACCGCCGCCCTGCATCGAGTTCATGAAGAACAGCAGCAGCCCGACGACGAGCAGGATCGGCAGGAAGTTCAGCGCCACCGAGAGCAGCACGTTGCCGTGGTCGACGGTGACGTCGTACTTGATGTTGTGCTTGTTCAGGTCGGTGGCGAGCGGCAGCGCCTGCTGCGTGGCGTAGGAGCCCTGGTACTTGCTGCCGTCCTTCAGCGTGATCTGGATGACCTGCTTGCTGTCCTTGATCGTTGCTGACTGCACGACGGCCGGACTGGCATCGATCTGATGCTGGATGAAGTTCAGATCTTTGGTCTTGTAATCACTCGTCCCGCTGAACACGTTGCTCACGAAGAGCAGCACGAGAAGCGCGATGCAGTGCCCAGGGCACCCAGCCACGGATAAGTCGCTTGCGGTTCAATCCCTCTAGGGCGCCCGGGCGCGGCGCCCTTCCTCCTGACCTCTCGTCTGCCCGGCAGGGCTCGTGCTTCGGGTGCTCATCAGCGTAACGCCCAGGTTCTGGGGGTTTCACATTCTCGAAGCGATCACCGCAGCGATCTACCCCGACATCACAAGGAACGAATCGGCCGGCAGGCGTGTTCCGACACCGAATCGGACTTCCGGCACGTGACCGGTCTCACCGCCGGTTGACAGCGTGCCTGCTCACCGGCCGCGGGCGATGGCTTCCGGGGTCAGCGTCCCGACGTACGGCAGGGTCCGGTAGCGCTCGGCGTAGTCGAGTCCGTAGCCCACGACGAACGCGCTGGGGATGTCGAAGCCCACGTAGCGCACCGCGACCGGCACCTTCAGCGCCTCGGGCTTGCGCAGCAGGGTGACGACCTCGACCGACGCCGGCTGGCGGCTGCGCAGGTTGCGGATCAGCCAGGACAGGGTCAGGCCGGAGTCGATGATGTCCTCGACGACCAGGACGTTCGCGCCTTCGATCGACCGGTCGAGATCCTTGAGGATCCGCACGACGCCCGAGGAACTGGTGGACGAGCCGTACGAGCTCACCGCCATGAACTCCAGGGTCGCGTCGATCGTCAACGCACGCGAGAGGTCGGCCATGATCATCGCCGCGCCCTTGAGGACGCCGACGAGCAGCACGCTCTGGCCGGCGTAGTCCGCATCGATCATCGCGGCCAGCGCGGTGACCTTGGCGGCGATCGCTTCCTGCGTGATCAGCACCTCGGCGATGTCGGGGTGCGGTGGGCGGGGGGCCCCGGTGTGCTGGCCGGTGACCACTGGACCGCTCGCCATGAGCTCCGTCATGCCCGCCTCTGCCTCGTTTAGCTGCTGTGGGATCGCTGGCCGTTGGAGCCTGTGTCACTTCCGCGGGCGCCTGCCGGTGCACTCAAGGTGATTGTTCCATTGACGCGCTGTGCCGTGACACCGCCGGGGAGGCTCAGCGGGCCCTGCCCCTTCCAGGCTGTCACCAATGCGTCGATCGCCGCGACGTGGGCGGCGGAGAGGTCGGTGGGCGGACATCCGGCTTGAAGTGCGGCTGTACGCAGCACCCGCGAGCGCACAGCCCCGGCCAGCCCGTTCAACCCGTCGACCGTGAGGTGCTCGGAAGTCGCGACACCCGTGTCCGCCAAATAGCCCGCGGCGAGGGCGTCGAGCGCGTCGGCGTCGGCCCGCAGCAGGTCGGCGGACCGCGCGAGCGATTCGGCGATTCCCGGACCGAGGGCGCTCTCGAGCATCGGCAGCACCTGCGTCCGGACCCGGCTCCGGGCGAACGCGGGGTCGGCGTTCGACGGATCCTCGTAGGTGGGCAGGGCCGCCTCGGTGCAGCTGGCGCGAACCAGCGCCCGCCGCAATCCGAGCAACGGACGCCGCCAGATCCCCTCGCGTGCCGCCATCGCGGCCAGCGAGCGGGCACCGCTGCCGCGCGCGAGCCGCAGCAGGACGGTTTCCGCCTGATCGTCCAGGGTGTGGCCGAGCAGGATCGCCCGTGCGCCTCGCCGCTCGGCGAGTTCGAGCAGGGCGCGACGACGGGCATCACGTGCATCGCCTTCGGTACGTGCCGCCGGCGCGTCGACGACCAGCGACGGATCCAGCCCGAGCCCGCCGGCCACGGCTGCCGCCGAGCGCGCGATCTTCGCGGAGTCGTCGCTCCAGTGCTGATCGGCACAGGCGAAGCCGGCGCGCAGCCCGAGGCGCGGGGCGACGAACGCCGTCGCGGCGGCCAGCGCGGTCGAATCGGCTCCCCCCGATCCGGCGACGAGTACCCACTCACCCGCAGGCAGGTCGGCGAGCGCGCGGCGAACCGCCGAACGCACAGCTGCCACGGCAGCAGACGGGCCGGCCACGACTTCTCCAGTGCCTCCAGCGGCTCAGGCGGCAGGCGTGAGCCCGAGTACCCGGGTGAGCCAGGCCTCGGGGGCCGCAAGTTCGCTCCGTGTCGGCAGCGTCTGCGGTGACTCCCACACGGTGTTGAAACCGCCGACCCCGACCCGCTCCACGACCGCCCGCACGAAAGCCCCGCCCTGGCGGTACTGCTGCAACTTCATGTCGAGGCCGAGGAGCCGCCGGATCACCCGGTCCAGCGGGGAACCGCCGTCGCGGCGGCGCTCGAAGCGCTCCCGGATGGCTTCGACGCTCGGCACGACCTCCGGACCCACCGCGTCCATCACCTGATCCGCGTGCCCTTCGAGCAGGGTCATCAGCGCCTGCAGCCGGTCGAGCACGACCCGTTGCTCGGGGGTCTGGAGCAACTCGAGGATGCTCGTGCCTTCCCGGCGGCGGAGGGTGCCGGCCGCGGCCCGCACCCGCGCTGCCAGCGCGCTCGGGTCGAGCTCGGTGACCTCGGCGAAGGCCGCCAGCTCGCTCTCGAGATGGTCGCGCAGCCAGGGGACGGCGGTGAACTGCACCCGGTGGGTCTGCTCGTGCAGGCAGACCCAGAGCCGGAAATCACGGGGGTCGACGTCGAGCCGGCGTTCGACTTCGGCGATGTTGGGTGCCACCAGCAGCAGCCGGCCGGCGGAGCCGGGAGCGGCGTTGGGGCCGAAAACCTCGTACTGGCCGAGGACCTTGCTCGACAGGTACGCCAGCAGCCCGCCGACCTGCACACCCGACACTTTCCGGCCTGCTGCGCCGGAGATCCGTCCCGGCTGCTTTTCCTCCAGCTTGCGCAGCAGGGGTCGTGACATCACGCGGAGCCCAGCCACGTTGGCGTCGATCCAGTCATTGCGGTCGACGACGGCGACGGGCGCATCCGGGGTGGCGGGCTTGAGCTTCGTGTACTCGACGACGTGCTCTTCGGCCTGCTGCGCGAGCAGCCGCAGCTCGGCGACCACCGCATCAGCGGCTGCAGCCGAGAGCGCCGGACCGGGGCGAGACAGCCGCCGGCCCGACGAGGTCGCGAGGTCCCAGTCGACCAGCTCGCCAGCCATGAGCCGAGGGTAGTCCGACGTCAGCCGCAGCCGCACGTCGCCAGCGTGGCCGCGATCCGGTCGAGCGCTGCCTCCGCAGCCCCACGCCCTGGGGCGGGTGCGAGCACCGCGAAGACGAGCAGCCGGCCGCCCGCGGTCGTGACGAAACCGGCCAGGGCCGCCGCCCCGTTGAGCCACCCGGTCTTCGCCGTCACGCGGCCGACGCCGGCCGGGGCGTCGCTGGTGAAGCGCAGCGCGAGGGTGCCGGTGAAACCTGCGATCGGCAGGGCGGCGACGAGCGGTCGCAGCTGCGGGAACGGCCCGGATGCGGCTTGCCGGAGCAGCGTCGTCAGCGCGGCGGGCGTCAGGGCGTTCGACCGGGACAGGCCGCTGGCATCGGCGATCGCTTGCCCGGCAGGCAGTCCGAGCCGCTGCGCCACCTTCGACAGGGCCGCGGCGGAGCCGGCGAAGGTCGCAGGAAGCCCGCTGCGCAGCGCGATCTGACGGCCCAGCGACTCCGCGATGTCGGCGTCGCTGTAGTCCAGCATCCGCTCGACCAGGGCCGATATCGGAGGGCTGGTCACCGAGGCGACCAGCCGGGCGCCGACCGGTGCCGCGCCGACGGTGGCCGCTCCCGCGCGCACCCCTGCTGAGGCGAGCGCGTCGCGAAACGCCTGCGCGGCCGCGAGCACCGGGTCGTCCTGGCGCGGGACCTGCAGCAGGCCCGGAGCGTCGCGGCCCTCGTCCACCTCGAGCGAACGCACCCGCGCCACCTCGCCTTCGGTGAGGAAGTACGCCGGCCAGCCGGGAGCGAGATCCGGACCGGTGTAGGCGTCCCCGACGCCGACGATCTGCCCGGCGGCGGGATGGGTGCGGGCGACGGTGCGAGCGAGAGCCGTGAGGTCGGCTGACGCCGGGTACCCGGTGACCGCCGGCTGACTCGTGAGCGTGGGATCGCCCCCGCCGACCAGGTACAGGTTCGGCCCGCTGGCCAGCACCCGCGTCGTCAGGCGGCTGGTGGGTCCGAGCACCAGCAACGCGCCGGCGGCGGTGAGCAGCTTCTCGGTCGAAGCGGGCGTCGCCGGGACCTCGCCGCGGCGATCGAAGAGCACCCGCCCGGTGACGGCATCGATCACCTGAACGTGGGGATCGCCTCCGAGCGCGGGGTCGGCCAAGGGGCCGGCGAGTGCGCGGGCGACCCCAGATGGTGCGGGCACCGGTTTCGTGACGGGCAGCTCCGCGAGCACCGGTGCCGGCGCCGGACCGGCGGGCGCCGCGGCAGGGGGCGTGAGACCCAAGACCAACGCGGCCGAGGCGGCCAGCAGGATGACATTTTTCATGCCGGTTTTCGCGGAGTTTGCGCCACCTCGCACGTACGGGAGACTAGGGCCAGTGGTCAGCCGACCTGTCCGTAGGTTGGCTGACGTCCGGTGAAGACGAGTGGAGGTCCGCGTGGAGTTCGACGTGTTCATCGAGATCCCTCGCGGCACGCGCAACAAGTACGAGATGGACCACGAGACGGGCCGCCTGCGGCTCGACCGCATGCTTTTCACCGCCACGCGCTATCCGTCGGACTACGGGTTCATCGAGGGCACGCTGGGCGGTGACGGTGACCCGCTCGACGCGCTGGTGTTGCTCGATGAGGCGACGTTTCCGGGATGCCTCATCCGCTGCCGCGCGATCGGCATGTTCCGGATGACCGATGAGAAGGGCCCCGACGAGAAAGTGCTCTGCATTCCGACTGCCGACATCCGGCGCGAGCACATCCGCGACATCCGTCACGTGCCGGAGTTCGAGCGGCTGGAGATCCAGCATTTCTTCGAGGTCTACAAGGACCTCGAGCCCGGAAAGTCCGTCGAGGGCGCTGAGTGGGCCGGCCGCGCCGAAGCCGAGGCCGAGATCCAAGCGAGCCGCGAGCGCCTCGAGCGGCACGAGCGCGAGCGCGAGGCGGATGCCGAGGCGGCAATTCAGGGATAATCCCCGCCCCGATTCTGTCCCCTTTTCACATTTCGTCGCAGCGCACCAACCAACGGGGTGCCACAGCTGGGCCTTAGGTCCCGGGATGCTCACCTATTGCGCGCGGACGGTCGAAAGGAATTCGCAAATGCCGGTCCGGGGCGCGGCTTCGGGCGGTCAGGCGTGAGGGGTACAGGCGATGCGGGTGCTGGTCGTGGACGACGACCCCGTGTGCCGGCTGCTCCTGGACGCCATGGTGCGCTCGTTCGGGCACGAGTGTCTGGTCGCCGCCGATGGATCGCAGGCCTGGCAGCTGCTGCACGGTGAGCCGGTGGACGTGCTGGTGGCCGACCGTGACATGCCCGGCCTCGACGGGCTGCGGCTGTGCCGGATGGTGCGCTCCGAACTGATCAGCCGCCACGTCTACGTCATCCTCGCGACCAGCTTCGGGTCGGTGGATCAGGCCCGCGAAGGAATGCTCGCCGGCGCCGACGACTACCTCGTCAAGCCGACGCTGCCGAGCGATCTCGAGCTTCGGCTGATTGCCGCCGAGCGGGTCACGGCGCTGCACCGGCGGACCCGCGAGGCACACGAGGAATTGCGGACGCTCGCCCGCCGGGATCCGCTCACCGGCCTCGGCAACCGGCGCCTGCTTGCCGAAGACCTCGTCGTCGTCGCCGATCAGATGCGCCGCTACGGTCGTCGCTGCGCCGTCGCGATGCTCGACATCGATCGCTTCAAGACCTACAACGACGAGTTCGGCCACCAGCGCGGCGACGAGGTGCTGCGGTCGGTCGCGCGGGTCGTTCTCGCGCTCTCCCGGGTCGGCGACATGTACTACCGCTACGGCGGCGAGGAGTTCCTCTGCCTGTACCCGGAGCAGTCGACAGCGGGGGCGCTGGCTGCCGTGGAGCGGCTGCGCGCCGGTGTCGCCCGGCTCGCGTTGCCGGGCCCTTCCGCGGCCGCGGGCGGAATCGTCACGCTGAGCGCCGGCGTCGCCGAGATCGATCCCGGCGACGCCGATCCGCACCGGGCGATCACCGCGGCCGACCGTGCGATGTACGAGGCCAAAAGGCTCGGCCGCAACCGGGTCGAGGTCACCCCCGCAGCATCACGCGCATCGGGCGTCTCCAGGTGAGCCAACCGGAGACCGGCGGCGGTGCTCCCAGCGATCCTGCCAGCGACCGTCCGAGCGATCCTCCGTGCGATCTCAGTGCCACCGTGCTGGATGCCCTCGAGGTGGTCGCGGTCCTGACCGACGCCGGCGGACGGGTCCTGCTGGCGAACCGGGCCGCCCGCGCCTTCCTCCCTCATCTCGTGCCCGGCGCTTGCTTCGCGCCGGCCCCACCCGTCGGCCGAGCCCACGAGATCGTCGTGACGGCGCCGAGCGGCGCGACCGCGCGGTTCACCGCCCGGAGCACGCCGGTGAGCGATGGCCGCTGTGCTCCTGGATCCGTGCTGACGGTCTACGAGCCCATCGGCCATGGCGTGCTCGATCACGATGAGGCGATAGCCGCGACGAAAGCGAAGTCGGCCTTCCTGGCGACGATGAGTCATGAGATCCGTACTCCGCTGAATGCCGTCATCGGTATGACCAACCTGCTGCTCGACACCGAACTCGACGGCGAGCAACGCGAATTCGTCGAGATCATGCGTAGCAGCTCCGACGCGTTGCTGATGATTACCAACGAGGTGCTGGATTTCTCGAAGATCGAAGCAGGCGAAATCGAGCTGGAGAATTCTCCTTTTCATCTTCGGGAATGCGTCGAATCCGCGCTGACGCTTTTTGCCTTGCCTGCCGCCGGCAAAGGTTTGGTGGTGGTCGCGCGGATCGACCCGAGCTGCCCGGAACGCGTCGTCGGAGACGTCACGCGATTTCGTCAGGTGATCGTCAATCTCGTCGGCAACGCCGTGAAGTTCACCGGCCGCGGCGAGGTCTGCGTCGCCGTGCACGCCGAGCCGGCCGACGACCCGGCCGGACCGGTCCGGCTGACCGTGCAGGTGCGCGACACCGGGATCGGCATTCCGGCCGACCGGCTGGGGCGGCTCTTCGCGCCCTACGCGCAGGCCGACAGCCGGGTGACGCGCACGCATGGTGGCACCGGACTCGGGCTGGTCATCGCCCGCCGGTTCGCGGAGGCGATGGGCGGAACGGTCGTCGTCGAAAGCCGCCAGGGGACCGGGTCGACGTTCACGTTCACGGCGGTCGTCGAGGGCGCCGGCGTCACCGGGGACCGGCCCACCGGCCCTCACCCGCTGGCCGGGACGTCGGCTCTGCTCGTGCTGCCCAATGCCACCGAGGCGGAGGCGACGCACGACCTCATGACCGGCTGGGGCATGTCCTGCGCGGTGGCCGCCAGTGCCGAGCACGCCCTGCAGATGCTGTCCGATGACGCAGCCTTCGACGTGGCGCTGATCGACGGCGACCTTCCCGCGCAAACCAGCCTCGCGCTCGCGGCAGCGCTCCGGCAGACCCCGGCGGGGCGCCCGCCGCGGCTGGTGCAGCTGGCCGCCGTGAGCACGCGGTGGGACGAGCGCCACCGCCAACTCTTCACGGCCCGGGTGAACCGGCCGGTACGGAGTGCGCCGCTGCAGAACGCGCTCCTGCTCGCGCCCGGAAGAGATCCCGGCGCATCGGCGCCCGAGCCCACAGAGCTGCCCGAGCCGGGGGACACGCTGCCGAGGCTGCGCCTGTTGCTGGCCGAGGACGACGCGGTGAACCAGCGGGTCGGGGCGCTGCTGCTGCGAAGGCTCGGCCACCACGTCGACGTCGCCTCAAGTGGTGACGAGACCGTGGACGCGGTGCACAACCAGCCCTACGACGCCGTCCTCATGGACATGCAGATGCCCGGCACCGACGGGCTCGAAGCCACCCGCCGCATCCGCCGCGGGCGGCCGATCGGCGGCCAGCCGCACATCATCGCGATGACCGCCAGCGTCCGCGTCGAGGATCGCGAAGCGTGCACCGCGGCGGGAATGAACGGCTACCTCACCAAGCCGGTGCACGACGGCGAACTGCGAGCCGCACTGGCGCGCGTACCGCCCGCGACAGGCCCTGCGCTGGTCCCTCGGGTGCTCGACGATCTGCTGGCCACGATCGGTGGTGACGACGCGCTCCGGGCGGAACTCATCGACGCCTACGCCCAGCAGGGTGAGATCCAGGTTGCGGCGATCCGTGCCGGGCTGGACCGCCGGGAGCCGGCCGCCGTCGCGACGGCGGCGCACGCGCTGCGGTCGGGTAGCGCTCAACTGGGCGCCCGCACTCTGGCGATGCTGCTCGAACGCCTCGAGAACGAAGCGCGCAGCTGCGCCGCTGAGGTGCCGGCGACTTTTCGGCTCGTGCTGGCCGAGTATGCGCAGGTCTGCTCCGAACTCGCGCATCAGCGCGGCGCGGGCTACCGCTGACTGGTCCGCCGGTGGCAGTAAATCCAGGTGCCAGAACCCCGGCATTTACTGCCGCCGGTTCGCGCTGAGCGCCTAGGGGATTCCAATAGCGCGCGCTTTACGAAGGCGACTCGTCCGCCGGGGCCGCGACGGGCAGGCTCAGGCGGCTGCCTTCGTGATGCATTGTGACGGTTGCGGGGTGCAGGCCGGTGCCGGCCGCCAGCGGCTCTCCGGTGCCGAGGTTCCGCGCGTAACGAGGGTGAGCCCCGCCGCTCACCTGCAGGCGGAGCCGATGCCCGGCGGCGAACCGGTGGGCGCACGGCCACAGCTCGAGGCAGACCGTGCGCCGACCCGAGGGATCGCCGGGTGCCGCGGCGGGCCGCTCGGGCGTCAGGCGGATCATCCGGTCGCAGACGTTCCACGAACGGCCCTGCCCGTCCACGTCGCACAGCCGCACGAAGAGATCGTGATGGCCGTTGTCGCTCGTGACATCGATGCGGGCGAGGACGGTGCCGGCCACCTCGAGCGGCTCCCCGAGCGCGGCGCTGGTGTAGGTCAGAACGTCGGGGCGCTGCTCGTGCTCGGCGTTGTCGACCGATGCCCGGCGGGCGACGAGCGTCGGCCCGGCGACGGAGGGGGTCGGATTGGCCGGGTCGAACGTGAATGCTGCGCGGTCATCGCCCCGGAAGGTGCGCCGCGGGTCGGCCTGCAGCAGGAAGCCCGCGCTGAGCTGCCAGTGCAGCTCGCGGGTCTTCGGCGGCCAGGCTGGAAGGTCGCGCCAGCCGCCGCCGTCACCGGTGACGTAGATCCGGACGGGTGCCGGACGGCTGGGCGGATCGCCGAGCAGCTGCTCACGCAGGAAGGCAACGGTCGTGGCCGGGATCGCCCGTCCATGGCCGATCGACGCGTGTGACCACGGCCCGATCGTCAGCTCCGGTGCGTTGCCGGCCGCGACGAGCACCGCGTAATCGCGCAGCATCCACGGCAGGAAGAGGTCACCCCAGCCGGTGAGCATCGAGGCGGGCGCGGTGATGCCGGCGAGCTCCCCGCGGTGCGACTGGCGGCGCCAGTACTCGGTGTCGGGCGACGGGTTCGCGAGCCAGTCCTGGTACCAGCCGATCGTCCGGCCGCTCGCGATGCGATCACCCGACGTGAGCGGCAGCGCGGCAAACCCCCGCTCCAGGTCGCGACGCCGGGTCAGGAGCCGCAACCGGCCGGTGCCGGTTCGAGAGTCCGTCCGCAGGCTCATCATCCGGGCCCAGCCGAGGCTGCCGGACAGCGTCATGCTGCCGCTGGCGAAGGTGGGTTCGCCGAGGTCGGCCATGGTGACCGACAGCGCCATGGCCGCGATGTCGGCGCCCGGCGCGGTCGCCGTGGCGTACTGCGTGTAGCCGAGGTAGCTCATCCCGGCGGTCGCGATCGTGCCGTTGCACCACGGCTGGCTGCGCAACCACCGGACGGTCGCGGCGCCGTCGCGCTGCTCGTTGGCCTGCGGCACGAATTCGCCGCCGGAGCCGGCGGTGCCGCGGCAGCTTTGCAGGAAGACCTGGAAGCCGCGCTCGGCGATCACCCGGCCGTAGAGCGCGGCCAGCACGCCGCGGCGCCCGTACGGGCTGCGCACCAGCACGATCGGCGGCGCCTGTGCCCCGAGCCGCAGCGGCCGCGGCGCGTAATGGTCGGCAAGCAGGATCACGCCGTCATCCATGGGAACGGCGATGTCGCGCCGGATGCTCACGTCCCGGGTCAGTGGCGGCGGCAGCCGGAAGGCGCGGGTGAGCGCCCGGCTCGTCAGCGCGCTCCATCCGGCCGGCGGCACCTTCACCGGCTGAACGCTAGCCGTGATCCTCGACGTCCTCGGGTTCGGTCAACCGGGCGAGTTCGATCTGCTCCCCGATCCACGCGTCGATGCGGGTCCAGATCCCGTTGAGCCAGTCCTCTCGGGTGCCGTCGTCGTCGGGCAGTTCCGCCGCGGCCTCGCGCCACCAGACCAGGCGAAGATGCGCTCGCAGGGGGAGCGCGTCCCAGATGCTGACGATGTCGAGCAGCTCGTCATGCCCGGTATGGGTGAAGACGACGACGTCGGCGTGCGGCGCGGCACGCAAGGCAGCCAGGGTGCCGCCCGCCTTCGGCGGCAACACGTGCGGCATCCGCACGGCCCGCGCCGCTTCAGCGCCCCGGCCGCGGCGCCGCAAACCGGCAACGGCAAGCCGGTGGCGGGTCGGGGTCCAGTCGCCGCCTTCGGGGTAGAGCAGCAGCGCGTCCCGGTCCGTGAGGTCGGCCGCGACCTCGGCGACGGCCTCGGTGGCGACGCCCGGACGGTCCTTGCCGGGGGCGATGAAGCGACCGCCGATCCGGCTGATCAGCACGTCGAAGGAGGGATCGAGGCGCAGCTGTTCCTTCAGCACGATGCGGGGACGCCGGTGATAGCGCGCGAGGAGCAGGTAGACGACGACGAAAGACGCGCCCGGCCCGGCATGCCGGGCGAGCACGAGCAGTGGACGCGGTGACGCCATCCGCGAGGCGTCCTCGGGATGCGTGACGGGCTCGTCGACGTGAAGCCGGAAGCGGAAGACGAAGCCGGCCGCGCCCACCAGCGCCGACAGGAAGGCCCGCAGCAACCCGAGATGCCAGCGCAGCTGCCGCTCGGTGTGCAGCCGGGCTCCGAAGCCCGACCCGATCCACAGCCCGAGGCAGGCCAGCAGGCAGGCGGTTTCGCAGCAGAGGTAGACGATGGCAAACGCCCACACGCGCGGAAGTCGCCACCGCACCCGGCGCCGTTGCACGGCGACGACGGCCACCGCGCAGATCGCCTGCCCGACGATCACCACCGGCAGCAGCGCGAGAAACACCAGCATCAGCACTGGCATGAGCGGGGCGAGCAACAGCCGCCGGATGATCCAGGGCGGAACGGGCAGGGCCCTCACCCGGACGGCGCAGGAGGAGTGGCTTTGCCGCCGAGGTCGAGTGCCGTGAGGTAGCGAGCGGTCGCGTCGTGAGCGCGTTTGATGCGAGTTCGGACGCTCCGGCTGTCGCGGTAGCGCAGGTTGGCGAAAGGCGTTCCCTCGTCGCCCGCGGGCAGGACGTGCACCTGCACCCCGGCGGGGATGTTCGCGAGATCGCTGACGAATCGATGCCGGCGCGCCACCTCGAAGGCGACCAGCCCGACCTCCCACGGCCATTTCGGGGGTTGCAGCGGCCGCTCGATCCGCCCGACGTGCAGGACGAAGATGCGCCGGGCGCCGAGCCTGACGGCCCGCCCGAGCGGCAGGCTGTCGACCAGACCGCCGTCGAGGTAGTGCTCGCCGTCGATCAGTACCGGCGGCAGCAATCCCGGCACGGCGCACGAGGCGAGGACGGCGTCGCTGACGGGCCCGCGGTCGAACCAGCGTTCGCGCGCCGTCTCGATGCTGACGGCCACGCACTGGAACGGAACGGCGAGATCCTCGATGCGCTGGCCCGGTGATTGCTCCTCGATCAGCGTGCGCAGCCGGGTGTTGGCGTGCAGATGGGTTCGGGAGCGGGCGAGGGTGCGTAGCTGACCGAACAGCGAGCTGGCGAAAACCCCCTCGGTACCGAGCGCCGACCACAGCTTCGTGAGCCGCTCCGCCGTTTCGGTGGTCGGGTCAGCGGCGATCGCCGCGCCGTTCAGGGCTCCGACGGACGTGCCGAGCACCAGATCCGGCGCAATCGCGGCTTCCGTCAGTGCCTGCAGCATCCCGACCTCGGCGGCGCCGAGCAGACCGCCGCCGCCGAGCACAAATGCCGTACCGCCGCCTGCCGGGGACTCAGGCGTACCGGATCCGTCCGGGGGTGCCAAATGCGTACTCCCTCAGCTTTTCGGCAAGCAGCAGGCTGCCTTCAGGGGCAAAATCCTGCTTACCGGTATGCCTCAACGGAAATTCGGCGAACCATCCTGCCGCCAATCAGCAGGCGCACAGCTTGATCTGTCTGTAGGCCGGCTGGGCGAATTTCTGTCGGGAGTCGCCGCAGACGGGTGATTCATAAGGCAATCTGGCGTAGGCCCCGAAGACTTTCGTACTGTCTATGGGCACGCGACCGATACTGAGAAATCCACTTCGTTGGGGTGTTGAACGATGCGTCGAGCTCGTCGAATTACAGCGCTGGCGTCGGCCGTCGCGCTGGTCGCCGCCCTTGCGGCCGCGTGTACGCCGCCGTCGAACCCGCCGATCGATTCGGGGACGATCGCGAGCCAGGTGCCGATGAGCGGCACGCCGAACTTCAGCGGCCCGACGAACCCGGCAGGCTTCGGTACCGCGGTCGAGTCCATCGCGCAGGTGGGCAACTTCATGGTGGCCGGTGGCTCGTTCACCCAGGTCAACGGCAACGCGCAGTCCTTCCTCGCCGCGTGGGGGGCGCCGAACGGCGCCGTCTCGGACGCCATCCCGCCGACTACGGTCAACGGTGAGGTCCTGGCCATCGAGCCGACCCCGGGGCGCACCGGCTTCTATGCGGCCGGCAAGTTCTCGACGGCGAGTGGGGTCGCCACTCACGTCGCGCTCTACAGCCTCGCCCAGAAGCGCATCATCTCCACCTTCAAGGTGGTGACCGACGGCACGATCAACACCATGCAGCTGGTGGGGAACCGGCTGCTGATCGGTGGCTACTTCGCTCACGTCAACGGGGTCCTGCGCTTCGGCCTGGCGTCGGTGAACGCCGCCACGGGTGCGGTCGACAACTACCTGACGGTTCGCCTTGCCGGCCACCACAACTACGGCGTGCAGAACGGCAAGGTCAACGGCCAGGTCGGCGCGATCAGCATGGCCGTGTCGCCGGACGGTTCCCGCATGATCGTGCTCGGCAACTTCAACACCGCGTACAACGACGAGTTCGCCAGGACCACGGCCTATCCCCGTGACCAGATCCTCAACATCCGTCTGACGACGTCGGTACCGACCGTCGACCCGACCTGGAACACCTACACCTTCCACAACCGCTGTGACGGGAACGCCTTCGACTCCTACGTCTCGCAGGTGGCCTGGGCACCCGACGGCAGCTACTTCGTGGTCGTCGACGCCGGTGGTTACGCCAGCAGCACGTTCCAGGCCTGCGACTCTGCCACCCGCTTCAACGCCAGCCAGAGCGGTTCGAACATCCCGGCAGTGTGGATCCAGTTCACCGGTAAGGACTCGCTCTACTCGGTCGCCGTCACCTCGGCCGCGGTCTACGTGGGCGGTCACCAGCGCTGGTTCAACAACCCGTACGGCAACGATGCCGCTGCGAACGGTGCGGTCCCGCGCGCCGGTATCGCGGCGCTCGATCCCGCGAACGGCGAGCCGCTGGCGTGGAACCCGGGCCGCCAGCCGCGCGGTCATGGAACCGCCGCGATTTACGGCACCAGGACCGGCATCTGGATGGGCAGCGACACCGACTGCGTCGGTCCCGGCGTCGGTAACAGCTGCGTCGGCCCCAACACCTACCCGCGCCAGGAGCTGGCGTTCTTCCCGTATGCCGGAGGCACGACGCCAGCAGCCAATATCGTGGCTCCGGGCACCAAGGTCATGAAGGTCGGCTCGACGACCACCGAGAATGCCTTCAACCCGGCGAACGGCGCGGGCGGCCCGACCGCCGTGACGATCAGCGGCGCGGTCAACTGGAGCCAGACTCGTGGCGCCTTCTCGCTGAACGGCCGCATCTACTACGGCAAGTCGGACGGGAACTTCTACTACCGCACCGCAGGCGGCGGCAGGTTCGGCGCGGAACGGCTGATCGATCCTTACGACGACCCCACCTGGGACAGCGTGCTGACCGGGTCTCCGACCGGCTCGCTGAACACGTTCCACGGTGTGAAGAGCAGCTTCTACACCGACATCCCGCACATCACGGCGATGTTCTACGCCAACCGGTCGATCTACTACACGATCGCCGGTGACCCGCGCCTGTACCGGCGGGCCTTCTCGCCCGGCACCCAGGCGTCCTCCAACGCCGGCCAGGACACCGGTGGCGTCGTCAGTCCCTTGCGCGTGACGGTCGTCAACACGGGTGGCTTGATGAACTTCAGCAACGCCGGCGGCATGTTCCTCGCCGGCGGTCGGCTGTGGGTCGCGTCGCGTAACTCCGGCGCGCTGTACGGCATGGGCTGGAGCGGCACCACCGTCAGCAGCCACCCCTTCCTGGACACGGCTGCGCATGGGATCTGGTCGGGTCTGGGAGTCTTCGTCGTCGGCTGAGCCATGGCTGTGACGGGGACGACCAGTGATCGCGCGTACGACCTCGTGCTCGTCGGCGCATCGGGATTCACCGGTGCGCTGACGGCCGAGTACCTCGCGGCGCACGCACCCCCCGGGCTGCGCTGGGCCTTGGCCGGTCGTAACCGCGCCAAGCTCGACGCGGCGCGCGGACGGCTCGCCGGAGCGGCCGGCGCGCCGGATCTCGTCGAGGTCGACGTCACCGACCCGATCGCGGTCCGTGAGGTGGCCGAGTCGGCGCGGGTGCTCATCACCACTGTCGGGCCCTACCTGCAGCACGGCGAACCCATCCTCGCCGCCTGCGCCGCGGCCGGCACCGACTATGTCGACCTCACCGGCGAGCCCGAGTTCGTCGACCGGATGTACCTGGCGCACCACGAGGCGGCGGAACGCAGCGGCGCCCGGATCGTCCATGCCTGCGGCTTCGACTCGATCCCGCATGACCTCGGCGTCCAGTTCACCGTCCAGCACCTGCCCGAGGGCGTGCCGCTGCAGGTGTGGGGTTACGTCACCGCCGGCGGCCGCCCCTCGGGCGGGACGTTCGCGTCCAGCGTCGGCGCGATGTCGCGGCTGCGTGAAGCCGGCGCGGCGCATCGCGAGCGCCGGGCCGCCGAACCCGAGCTGCCCGCGGGCCGCCGCGTGCGCGCGGTGTCCGGCCGGCCGGGATACGACAAGCGGGTGGGCCGCTGGGTACTGCCGATGCCGACGATCGATCCGCAGATCGTGGTGCGGTCCGCCGCGGCGCTCGAACGCTACGGACCGGATTTCCGCTACAGCCACTTCGCCGCCTTCAAGAACCCGGTCATGGCCGCGGCGACGGTCGGCGGCGTCGGCACGTTCGTTGCCGTGGCCCAGCTCCCTCCGGCGCGACCGCTGCTGCTGAAGCTGATCCCGTCCGGCCGGGGCCCGTCGCCGCAGCAGCGGGAGAAGTCGTGGTTTCGGGTGCGGTTCGTCGGCGAGGGCGGCGGCCGTCGGGTCGAAACCCAGGTCAGCGGCGGGGATCCGGGCTACGGCGAGACGTCGAAGATGCTGGCCGAGTCGGCGCTGTGCCTGGCGTTCGACGACCTTCCGGCCACCGCCGGCATGGTGACGACCGCCGTCGCCATGGGTCCGGCCCTGCGCCGGCGCCTGATCGCGAACGGGATCGACTTCACCGTGACCGCATCGGCCTAGCCGGCGTCGGCCGGTTGCGCTAGAGGTTCAGGGCGAGTACGGGCGTCCCGTCGTTGCTGACGATCTCGATCGTGCGCAGCTGCGAGTTCGCCAGCGACGTTCCGCTGGTGAACGTGGTGTGGCGACCCGAGGTGACGGTCCAGGTGCCGAGGCTGTGCCGGGAGCCGTCCTTGGCGATCACCGTCAGCCCGTACGAGGCGCTGCTCGTCGCGCCCTGCGTCGCTCCGTAGTAGTCGCAGTCGAGGCTGATGCGCGTCCCCCAACTGACGTTCGTCACGGCCGCACTCGCCTGCAGCGGTGTCGTCACGAGCGCCTTCAGCGCCTGCGGCCGGCCACCCCCGCCGGTGCCACTGCTCGGCCAGATGGCGATGACCAGCGCCACCAGCGATGCGACCGCCAGCCCGGAGATCGCGGCCGTCAGCCACCGCTCCCGCCGGCGACGGACACCGGCGCGGCGCAGCAGCCCCGGCAGCAACGTGTCCGGCATGGGGCTGGCCAGTGCCTCCGCCGACAAGGCGTCGAGCAGATCCTCCGAGCTGAGCTGGGACAGCAGCCCGGCGGCCGGCTGCAGCTGCCCGACGCGCCGGCGGCAGGCCTCGCAGGTGGTCAGGTGGCGCTCGAAGGCCGCGAGGTCGTCACCGGACAGCAGCCCCATGACGTACGCAGCGTCGTCGTGCTCGAACGGGTCCGGGTGACTCATGCCGCACCTCCCATCTCGCTGATGGCCGCTCGTAGCGCGTGCAGGGCGTAATGCGTCCGCGACTTGACCGTTCCTTCCGGGATCCCGAGGGCGCTCGCCGCTTCGGCGACGCTCCGGCCCCGGAAGTAGCACTCCAGCAGTACCTCACGATGCTCCGCCGACAGCTGCCGCACGGCCGCGATCAGCACCTGACGGTCGACAGCCTGGTCCGTCGCGTCGGCGACGGCGAGCTCCGGCGGCGCGTCGGTGATGACCTCCGGACGGCGCCGGGCGGCCCGCCAGTCGTCGATGACGATGCGTTTGGCCACCGTGTAGAGCCAGCTGCGCGAGGTGGCGGGATCGGCGATGGCGTCAGGGTTGCGCCAGGCGCGGAGCAGGGTTTCCTGCACCACATCCTGGGCTCGCACCCGGTCACCGTGCAGGAGTCCCGTGACGTAGGCCCACAACGCCGCTGCATGCTCGTCATGGATCGCCCGCAGCAGCTCCCCTTCGCGGGCGCCGACAGCCACGGCGGTCATAATCCTCCGCCGATCAGGCCGGTGGTGACGCCGCGTCGGGGGCGGGCACTTCCCATACCCACGAGACGGCCGCGTAGCGGCTGTGGTTCACCGCGGACGAGGTGACGTGGACCACGTTTCCGAGTTGAACCAAGCGGGGCCCGGATCCGTCTTCCCGACTGCAGCGGCAGGAGCCGCCGCATCTTGACGAAAGGATTCCGCCATGTCTTCCGACCGCATACTCAGCTCGCCCGCGGGGCGGGTGGCTCGGGTGGCCGTTCCGGTCGCGACGATCGCGCTGGCTCTGGCCGCCTGCGGATCCAGCTCCAGCAGCAAGACCACGCCCGCCGCCGCGGCGTCGAACGCCGGCAGCGGCACAGCCGGCGGTGGAACCACGCTGTCCACCAAGAGCGGCTCCGTCGGCACGTACCTGACCGACGGGTCGGGCAAGTCGCTGTATGAGTTCGCGTCCGACACCTCGACGACGTCGACGTGCAGCGGCGCGTGCGTGACCTACTGGCCGCCGCTGACGTCGAGCGCGCCCGCGACCGCGGGAAGCGGGGTCACCGGATCCGACATCGGTTCCATCACCCGTTCCGACGGCAGCAAGCAGGTCACCTACAAGGGTCACCCGCTGTACTACTTCGCGCTGGACAAGGCGCCGGGAGACACGAAGGGGCAGGGCAGCTCGAACTTCGGTGCCAAGTGGTGGCTGCTGACCCCGGCCGGGTCACCGATCACCGGTAGCCCGAGTTCGAGCTCCAGCTCGTCCGGTGGCGGCGGGGTCTACGGCTACTGACCGGCGCCAAGGCCGCCCGGATCAGGGCGCCCCGCAGCTGGTGGCATAGGTGCAGTCGTTGAACGCGGTCCCGGCCGCCCCGGGGCCCGACGGGGTGGCCAGCACCTGGCCACTGCCGTTCACCAGCTGCATCGCCTCGGCGCTGGTGAGATTCGCCGGAGCGCCGTTCGCGGCGGCGCTGGAGAAGTGCACGCTTCCCAGCTTGGGCATCGCCGTGATGCCCACGCCGCCGGTGCCGATGGCGAGCGGGGTCTCCTCGATCCACTCCGCACTGCCCATCGTCGACGGGTAGGGCGTGGTGGTCGACCAGCTCTTGCCGGACGTCACGTTCTTGATGGAGACGGCCCAGACCTCAGGCAGCGTCTGGCTGATCGTGACCGTGATGGTGTCGCCGGGGGAGACGGGCAGTGACACCGCGGTCGACGGCACCGGCACCGGCTCGTACCACGCGGAGTAGGACGCCTTGCCGCTCGCGTCGACATCCTGCTCGGTGCCGGCCTGGATCAGCGTCTCGTCCGTGGCCGCGCACGACGATTCGAGGCAGCCGCCGCCGATACCGACCCACGTGGCGGAAGATTCCGCCTCGCCGGCCTTCGCCTGCGTCGCCGTCGGAACGGTCCAGGTGCCGCTGACAGACGTGAACAGCGTGCCCTTCTCCAGCGCGCCCTGGTTGTAGCCCGACCAGTTGTTGGACTGCGTCATCTTGAACGAGGCGTGCGGAGCGGCCAGCTGCAGCAGACCGCCGGTATGCCGTGCTGACGACGACGACGACGCCGCTCCGGCCGGCGAGGCCGCCGCCCCGAGTCCCACCGCCGCCAAGGCCGCTGCCCCGAACGCCACCCGATGTACTGCGCGCATGTTCCACTCCCTCGTGGGTCGATACATGACCAACGAGGAGAAAGCGGACAGGTGACGCGAAGGGTTAGAGGCTCCTGCCTGGACGGTGCGCGCCTGCGTCAGCCTCCGGCCGCCGCTTGTAACGCCGTCATCATGCGGGCGCCTTCCATCGGGTTGTAGACGTCTTCCTCGTAGCACCAGTGGCCGTCACCGGCGTAGCAGAGGATCGTCACGACCGGGAACTGGAAGGGCGTTCCGCCACCGGCCGGCAGGAAGCGGTTGAGGATGTAGCTGTAGACGACGTCGTCCTCGATGGCGTAGTGCACCACCGGAAAGTCCATGTTCGCCGCCGGGCCGGTCATGACCGACTTGATCCAGGCCCGGATCGCCGGCTGGCCGCGCATGATCCCGTAGTGGTGCTCGACGTAGATCGCGTCGTCGGTGAATTGATCCGCCCACTTTTCCCAGTCGCCGGAGCGCGCCGCCTCAGCCGAGACCAGCTGGTAGTCGGCGAAGGCTTCCTCGACCTCGCTGCGCGGGGCCCCGGTCGGCCGGCGTACCTCTTCGATCAGCGAGTCGAAGCCGTGGTCGGGTACGGAGCCGCGGATGACGTCGGGGATCTCGCCGGAGATCTCGGTCATGGTGAAACCCTTCTGCTGGGGGTGGGAGCTCGGGTTGCTGCAAGCCGGTCGAACGAAGTGTGTGCTTCGCCTGCCACGGCGGGCTAGCCGGTCTCGAAACCGGGCGCGGCGGCGATGACGCGACGAGCGATGTCCTCCTCGCCGTGGGCGTCGGCACCGCTCACCCCGATCGCGCCGATGCGCTCGCCGCTGCGGAAGATCGGTATGCCGCCGCGGCCGAGGAAGTAATTGCCTTGGGCGACAAAGCTGTGTGCAAAGGCGGCCCGATCCTTGTAGAGCTCTTCAAGGCTCGAGGTGGGCACCGAGAAGGTGGCTGCGGTGCGCGCCTTGGCGATGGCGAAGTCGGCGCTGAACCGCGGCGCCGGCGTCATCCGCTGAAACGCCACCAGGCTCCCGGCGTCGTCGACGACGGCCACGCTGATCGCGATGCCCCGCGCCGTCGCCTCCGCAACGGCCTCGCTCACCAGCGTCGCTGCGGCCTGGGTTTCGATCGCCGTCACGTGCCCTCCTCGCGGTTCGAGGTTGATCATGCCTCGTGCCCGTCAGGCGCTGACAGCCAGCCTCACCCCGCTCCCGTCCCGCTTGGCCTCGTACCTGGCGCCGCGCCACACGGCTACGGGGCATCGGCGCGGCGTGACACCTTCCGGACCGCCAAGCGGGCCAGCCTGCCACCGCCGACTGCGCCGCAGACGCTCAGTCGTCGTGGTACTCGGGGTCGAGCGCGAGCGCGTCACCCGCGCCGCCGGCGGTCAAACCGATGTCGTAGCCGTCGACCCGGTCGAGCCGCTGCACGGCATCGACGTGCGGCCGGCCGGCGCCGCGCCACTTGGCACGAGCCCGGCGGCGGACCTCCTTGATGTCCTCACCGACGACGAAGACGATCTCGTGGTCTTCGCCCATGCGCCCGTCGGGCGGATCGCCGCCGAGGTACACCGCGTAGAGCGCGGGATCAGCCAACCTTGTCTCCCCCGGAGTCGCGCTCGGGAAGGTGTTCGGACGCCCAACCGGCGAGCTGACTCAGGATGGGCTGGAGAGCTGCGCCGGCTGCGGTGAGCCGGTAGCTGACTCCTGGCGGCCGGGTGTCGGTCACCGTGCGCTCGACCAGGCCGGCGTGTGACAGCTCCGACAACCGGTCGGAAAGCACCGAGTCTGTGATCGATCCGATCGATCTCCGCAGTTCGGCGAAGCCGGCGCCGTCCGGCGCGAGTGTGCCCAGGATCAGCCCGTTCCAGCGCTTGCCGAGCAGCCCGAAAGCCGCAACGAGCGCGCCATCGCACTGGCTGTGGTCGTCGCTGGGCAGCGGTGAGCGCGGGCTCACGTCAGCTGCCACGGGCTTCACAGGGGAATCCTAACGACGCGATGCGCCTCCAGAGGTTGACTTGCCCCCAACGAGCAACTAGTAATTCACTAGCACCACTACTTCTGCTAGTACGCGAGGGGACAGCATGACCCTGTACCGCTTGGACGCGAGCATCCGCAGCGAAGGCTCGCACAGCCGCGAGATCGCCGACATCGTCGAGAGCGAGTGGCGAGCTGCCAATCCCGGGGCCGAAATCATCCGTCGGCACATCGGCACCGAGCCCGTACCTGCGACTGCGTGGGCCGCGGCTGTCGGCGCCGCCGGCGTCGAGCGTGACGAATGGACGGCCGCTCAGCAGGAAGCGGTAGCGCTCGCCGCATCAGAGGCGGACGCGTTGCTGCGCGCGGATGCCGCGCTTTTCGCCGTCCCGCTTTACAACTTCGGGGTCTCGCAGCACTTCAAGTCCTGGGTGGATCTGCTGATCACCGATCCGCGCCTGGCACCTGCCGGCCGCCCGGCAACTGCAGGTATGCCCGCCGTTCTTGCGACAGTGCGCGGTGGCAGCTACGGCGCCGGAACCCCGCGCGAGGGCTGGGATCATGCGACCGGATGGATGCGCCGCATCCTCGAGGACGTCTGGCAATTCGATCTGCGGGTGGTGGAACGCGAATTCACCCTCGTCGGCGTGAATCCTGCGCTCGATGCGTTTGCCGACCTCGCCGCTGAAATGCGCCATGACGCCGAGCGCGTTGCGCGCGAGCACGGGCGGGCGCTTGCCGCGTCGCTGCAAGCTGCCTGAGCGGCCATCCAACCGGCGCGATCCGGGCTACGACCCGAGCGCGGATCCCAGCATGGCGGCGAGGTCCTTCATGAGGTGCTTCTGGCCGGGTTGACGCTTCGCCCGCCCGCTCCAGACCGATTCGGCGAACGTGGCCGCCAGCAGCAATGCGGGTAGCGGGGCGGCCAGCCGCTGCTGGATGTCGATCTCGTAGTTGTCCGCCGGGTAGCGGCCGAATCCGCGGCCCAGCGGCTTGCGGGTCACGCTGCCGAGTCCGCCGTCGAGGCCGGCGCGCTTTCCGGTGAACGTGACGCCGACGGGCTCCCCGGCAACCGGCCGCAGTAGGAGCCGCCACCCGCTCGACGCGGACTCGCGGCTCACCCGCCCGAGGGTGTCGCCACTCGTGCTCGTCACGCGGAACGGGCGGTCGCCCGGTCCCTCTTCCATGTCAAGGTTCAGCAGGGGACGGTTGGCCCCGTCTGCGTGCAGGGTGAACGAAGGGCTCAGACCGAGGGCGCGGGCTCGCCAGTGGGCTGCGATACGACTGTCCTCGAGCACCACGCAAAGGATCGGCCCGACCGCGGTGGCGGCGGCCTGGTGTTGTGCCAGCTCGCCCGGCCCGAAGTCGGCCTCCCCGCAGAAGGCGTCAGCTGACATGGCGCAACGCTAGAGCTTGCTCAGGCGCCTTGCTGGCGTTGGCTCCAAACTCGTTCCACGGTGGTGTGCAGCAGCGACGCCTTGGGGTAGCCGGCATAGGCAGCGAAGTGGGTGACGAACTCGCGCAGCTCGTCGATGCTGATGTCGCCGGATGAGAGGGCTCCGCCGACGTGGATGGCGAGCGCGTCGCCGATCCCGGCAGCCGCGACGCAGCTCAGCGAGATCCAGCGGCGCTCCTTGCGGGTGAGACCCGGTCGGTTCCAGACCTCCGCGAAGACCTGGTCGACCATCACCTCCATGAACGGTCCCTGCACTTGCGGCGCCGGGAAGCCGCTCACTTCCGTGAACATCTCCAGCCCTCTGGCGCGGCGGGAATCGTCTGCGGTCGGGTCGCTCACTGGGCCTCCTGCATTCGCTGAGCCGGAGGCGGGGATTGAACCCGCGACCTATCGCTTACGAGGCGATTGCTCTGCCACTGAGCTACTCCGGCGGGCGCCGCTCACCACGAGCTGGTGACAAGGCGCGGCCACCCAGGATGCCATATCTGTCAGCGGCCGACGACCAGCGCATCCAGGGCGACGGCCCCGCCCGGGTGCACCAGCAGCGGGTTGATGTCCACCTCGGCGAGTTGACCACGGCCGTCGAGGGCGAGGCGGCCGACGGCGACGATCGCCTCGGCCAGCGCCTGCTCGTCCACCGCCGGGCGGCCGCGCACCCCGCGCAGCAGCGGGTAGCCGCGGAGTTCGGCGAGCATCCGCCGGGCCTCGGCGACGTCGAAGGGCGGGACGCGGAAGGTGACGTCACCGAGGACTTCCACGAGCACCCCACCGAAGCCGGCCATGACGACCGGGCCGAAGAGCGGGTCCTGGACGATGCCGACGATCGTCTCGACGCCGCCGGTGACGAGCTCACCGATCAGCATCCCGTCGAGCGGGACCGGACTCGCCGCCGCGATCCGCTCGTAAGCCGCGTCGAGTTCCGCGCGGTCGCGCAGCCCGACCGCCACCAGCCCGTGCTCGGATTTGTGGGTCAGCTCGGCCGCGCAGGCCTTGAGCACGACGGGATATCCGATCTGCTCCGCAGCTTGCCGCGCGGCTTCGAGCGAACCGACGAGTTCCTCGCGCGGGCGCCGGATGCCGTACTCGGCCAGCAGCAGCTTGGAGTCGTGCTCGGACAGCGTCCGCCCGCCCGCCAGCAGCTCGGCGGCGGTCGCCGATAGGCCGCTCTGGGCCGGCGGCGGAGCGGGCGACTGCCTGGCCAGGAACCGCCCGTGCTCCTGCCAGGCCCGAAGAGCCGTGACGCAATTGCCGAAGGTGCGAAAGACCGCCAGCCGGGACGAGCTCAGCAGGATGTCGCGGTACGCAGCCTCGGTGCCGACCGGCGAGCCCCACACGACACAGATCAGCTTGTCGGTGGTCTCGGCGGCATCGACGAGGTCCTGGGCGAGCCGGTCGCTCATCGGCGGGAAGGCGCCGGTGATCGGAGCGACGAGGACGTCGACGTCGGGGTCGGCCAGCAGGGTGTCGAGGATGAGCCGGCCGCGCTCGTCGCCGACCGGATGGCCGCCGTTGTCGACCGGATTGGAGACGGTCAGATACTCCGGGATCCACTCGTGGAGCTGGGTTTGGGTGACGTCCGAGAGCCGCGGCAGCCGCAGTCCGGCGGCGGCGCACAGGTCGGCCATGTGCGCGCCGGTGCCGCCCGAGATCGAGTAGACGACGACGCCGGGGGAGCCCTCCGGCGCCTGAGCCGGCACCGCCGCACGACGCGCCCGCGCCATCAGCGCGCTCGTGTCGATCAGCTCATCGAGCCCGTCGACACGGGTGATCCCGAACTGCCGGAAGGCGGCCGAGATCACCGCGTCCGACCCGGCAAGCTTTCCGGTGTGCGAGGCGGCCATGGCCCGGCCCGCCTCGGTGCGGCCGACCTTCACCACGACGATGGGCGTCTCATGCGCGGCGGCCGCTTCGGCCGCGGCACGCAACGTCTGGCCGTCGCGGAAACCCTCGATGTAGGCGGCGATCGCGCCGACTTCGGGCTGGGCGGCGAACCAGGCGGCGAAGTCGGCGAACTCGAGGTCGGCCTCGTTTCCGGTGGGCGCCCAGTGCGACAGGCGGATGCCGATCTCCTGCGCCTGAAAGACCGGCCGGCCCTGGTGCCCGCTCTGCGAGATGAGCGCGATCGCCGGCCCGTCGAGGTCGGCGCGGAACGTCTGGAACGCGTTGAGGTTGGTGTTCGGGCCGAGCAGCCGGGTGCCGGTGCCGGCGACCGTGTCGAGCAGCGCCTGCTGCGCGGCGGCGCCGGCCGCGCCGAGTTCCGCGAAGCCGGCGCCGAAAATGACCGCGAAGCCGACACCGGCGGCGACCGCTTCGGCGAGCGCCGGGCCCGGGTCACCGACGAGCAGCACTGCCACGTCGACCGGATCTTCGATGTCGGAAAGCGTTGCGTAGCAGGCGATCCCGTCGACCGTCTCGCGCTTCGGGTTGACCGGAACGAGAGCTGTGCCGACGTGGCTCGCCCACTCACGCAGCTGCCGCCAGATGCCCGCGGCGGGGCGGCCGGGAGTGTCGGTGGCACCGACGACCGCGACCCGCCGCGGGCGGAAAAAGCCCGCCAGATCAGCAACTTCTGGATCTGGCGACACGCTTGGCTCAGGCACGCGAGCTAGGCCCCCGGAGCCCCGTACTGCCCATCCTTGAGTTTCGTGGGCACCACGAAAATCCAGTTGGACGGGTCGGCCTTCGGCGAATGGTCGGTGCTGCTGAACTCGTACGTCTTCAGCGTCACCCACGGTGGGTTCGTCGGCTGCTGCAGGTTTTCCATCGCTTTGAGCATCGCATCGGTGTCGATGGAGTTGGCCTGCTTCGCCGCCTGCGCCACGACCATCACCGAGTCGAACTGGTACGACGAGGTCGTCAGGACCGAGTCGACGGTGCCCTGCGACTTGAGTGCGTTGATGTACGACGTCACGGCAGCCGGCTGGTTCGCCGAATACTCGTTGACGGTGTTGGTCTGGATCACCATGTTGTTCTCGGCCGTGCTGCCGCCCTCGTTCCAGATCAGCGGCGTGGTGGCGGTGGTCAGGTCACCGATGACGGGGATGTCCCACTTCAGCTTCTGCCGGCTGTCGAGGATGACACCCGCCGGCGAGCCGAACGACTGCATGAACAACGCGTCGGGGTTGTGCGACTTCAGCTGCTGCAGCTGCGCTGTCACGTCGAGGTCGGTGTCGTTGTAGGTGGCGGTGTACAGCGGGATACCGGCCGCCTTCGCCGCATCCGACGTCGCCTTAGCCACACTGGCGCCGTACGCGTCGGACGAGCTGATCATCGCCAGCTTGGTGTACTGCTTCTGCTTGGCGTAGTTCATCACCGACTCGGCGGGCAGCGATGCGCGCGGCGCGATGAGGAACTCGTACTTGTACTTCGAAGGGTTGTTCAGCGACGAGTCGTTCGGCGTGCCGATCGAGATGATTTTGTGCGCGCTGGCGATCGGGACCTCGGCGACGCCTTCGGTGCTGATCGAGCCCGGCTCGATGAGGTTCGGTGGGGTGCCGGACGACAGCCGCTGGGAGAGCTGGCTCGCTGCGGTCGTGGGATTGCCGCCGTTGTCGAGCACCTCGACCTTCACCGGATGACCGAGAATGCCACCCGACTTGTTCAGCACGGCAGCGGCTGCCTTCACGCCACGGACGGCCGCCTGCCCGTTCTGCGCGTACGGCCCGCTCGTACCGGTGTCGATGAGAACGACGAAGTCCGAGCCGGCCTTCGAGGTACCGCCGGTATTGGACGACGCGTTCGATCCGGTGCTCGATGAACCGCAGGCCGTCGAGGCAAGAATGCCTCCGGCGGCAATGAGCGCCAGTGCGCTGAACCTTCGGGTGGGTCTCAATGGGACTCCTTCGCGTGCGATGGGTGGGGGTGGGCGGGATCGGGCGCTGCGGTGCCGAGGTAGGCGCTGCGGATGACGGCGACGTCGGAAATCTCGCTGGCGGGCTGGTCGATGACGACGCGGCCGACGTCGAGCACGGTGACGTGATCGGCGACCCGCAGCGCCGCTTCGGCGGCTTGCTCCACGAGCAGCACGGCCAAGCCTTCGGCTTTCAGCTCGGCCACGATGGCCATGACTTCCTTGACGACGACAGGAGCCAGACCCGCGGAAGGCTCGTCGAGCATCAGCACCCGCGGGGATGCCATGAGCGCCTGTGCGATGGCGAGCATCTGCTGCTGCCCGCCGCTGAGTTCTCCGGCGCGCGTGCCGCGCCGGGAACCCAGGATCGGGAACCGCTGATAGATGTCGCCGGCCCGGCGGCGCAGCTGCCGCCGGCTGCGGGTGACGGTGTAGCCGCCGAGCATCAGGTTCTCTTCGACGCTGCGGCGCTGGAAGACGCGCTTGCCCTCCATCACGTAGCCGAGTCCGCGAGCCGCTCTGGCAGAAGGCGGCATTCCCTTGATGTCATCGCCGGACAGCCGGAGCGAGCCCGATGTCAGGGGATTGAGCCCGGCGATCGTGCGTAACAGCGTTGTCTTCCCGGCCCCGTTCGCGCCGAGCAGCGCCGTGATCCGGCCGGGGTGCACCGCCAGCGAAACGCCTCGCAGGACGGCGATGTCGCCGTATCCGGAGGACACGTCGCGTACGTCCAGCAGCGCCTGCGCGGCTTGCGGTGCCGTCATGTGCGCTGCCCGAGCTCGTCACCGGCCGCGGTGGTGAGCGCGCCTTCGGTGATGCCGAGGTACTCGCGCAGGATCGCCGGGTGTTGCGCGATTTCGGCCGGCGCGCCGCTGGTGACGAGCGTGCCGTTGGCCAGCAGGTGCACCACATCGGATACCCGCAATACCAAGGCGAAGTTGTGCTCGACGAGCACGACGGTGGCGCCCGCGTCACGCAGCCGGCGAATCAGTTCGGCGAGCTGATCGATCTCCCCGTCGTCGAGACCGGAGGCGACCTCGTCGAGCAGCAGCACCCCCGGCGCGGCGACGAGCGCCCGCGCGATCTCGATGAGCCGCCGGGTGCCGACCGGCTGCGCGGATGCATCCTCGCCGGCGCAGTGCCCCAGCCCGGTTGCGGCCAGCGCCGCCGCGACCGCCTCGTCGTCGGCCTTGCGGGTACGGCGGTAGCCGGGCGTGCGCACGATGGTGGCGGGCATCGACCGGTAGTCGCGCTGGAACCGTCCGGCGGCGACGGTCTCCGCGACCGTCAAATCCTTGGGAATCAAGGGCGTTTGGAAGGTGCGGGCGACGCCGAGGCGGGCGATCCGGTGTCCGCCGCGGCGCAGCGCGGTGCGCTCGCCGATGCGGATGGAACCGGCCGAAGGGCGGTAGAAGCCGCTGATCAGGTTCAGCAGCGTCGTCTTACCTGACCCGTTGGGGCCGATGATCGAGGTGACCTGGCCGGGGTGCGCGGACAGGGTGACGCCGTCGAGGGCACGCAGTCCGCCGAAGGTCTTGACGAGGTCGGTGACCGAGAGCTCGCGACCGGGCAGCGGCGCGGACAGTGCCGAGCGGTCGGCGGGCCGGCGAGCGGCACCGGCCGCGGCCGGCCGCAGGCGCCGTTGGAGCCGCTTGGCGAGCCCGGCCGCTCCCTGCGAGAGCAGCACGCCGAACAGGATCAGAAACGCGCCGTAGACGATGTCGGAGTACTTCTGGAACGCGGTGAACCGCATCGGCCCGAGCTGCAGCACCAGCGCGCCGAACAGCGCACCGTAGATGCTCGTCAGCCCGCCGAGAACGGCAGCGGCCAGGACGGCGATGCTCTGCGAAAAGTCGAACGGGCCGGGACTCTGCGGCGTGATGAAGTGATCGAGGTTGGCGAACAGCGCGCCGGCGAGCCCGGCGGGAACCGCACCCAGGGCGTAGGCGGTCAGCTTCATCCGGTGCGTGGAAATGCCGAGCGAAGACGCCAGCACCGGGCTCTGCCGCAGCACCAGAAACGCCGGGCCGTGGCGCGAGGTGAGCAGGTTGCGCAGCACCGCGAACCAGACGATGGTGACGAGCGCAATGGTCAGGTAGTAGCCCTTGCTCCCCAGCTGGTGACCGAACAGGGTCAGCGCCGGGATGCCGAACAGGCCGATCTGCCCGCCCGTCCACCGGCTGAAGATGGTGACGAGGTCGGGGACGAGGAGCACCAGGAAGAACGACGCCATGGCGAGCGACCAGCCGCCCAGCCGCAGGCCGGGGATGCCCGAGACGAGGCCGACGACGAGGGCGGCCGCGGCCGCTGCTGCGAGGTTGGCGAACAGGTCGGTCGTCCCGTGCGTCGCGACATAGCCGGAGACGTAGGCGCCGACGGCGTAGAAGGCGATCTGACCGAGCGCCAGTTCGCCGGCGTAGCCGAGCGAGAGATTCAGGCCGCTGACGACCATGGCGAGCATCAGCACCAGGCCGAACTCGCGTACCCAATAAGGCCCGAATCCGAGCCACGGCACCAGCAGCACGAAAACCGCCGCCGCGGCCGGGACGAGCAGCCGGGCCGACCCGGGCAGCCGGTTCATACGACACGCTCGCGGCGGGCGCCGAAAAGGCCGTTGGGGAGCGCGAGCAAGACGACCATCAGGACAGCGAAGATCATCAGGTTCTCGTAATTGCCGCCGATGTAGCGCGCGGTGAAGGCCTGGATCAATCCGATGACGAACGCGCCGAGGGTCGCCCCCACGATGCTGCCGAAGCCGCCGAGCGCGAGAGCCACGAAGCCGATGAGCGCCAGTGAATTGGCGAGCCCGTAGGAGGCGAACGTCTTCGGGCCGATGAACAGCCCCAGCGCTCCGGCGAGGATGCCGGACAGCGCGAAGACGCCGAGCTGGTAGCGCCGGCCGTTGACCCCGCGTACGAACGCCGCCTCGCGGTCCTCGGATACCGCCAGCGCTGCCAGGCCGAGCATCGTGAAGCGGGATATCACTGCGAAGAGCGCTGTCACAGCGACCGCGATGGCGATCAGGATGAGGTCACCGGGCAGCACCGCACCGCCGAAGACGGTCAGCGGTCGGGTGGAGAAGAACGCCGGCACCTTGAGGGCCTGCTGTCCCCACAGCACCTCGATGGCTCCGGTGATGAGCGTGGCGGCACCAACGGTCGTGACGAGATGGCCATGGATCTCATGCACCGGCCGGATCGCGACCCGCTCCTCGATGGCGGCGACCGCGCCGACGATGAGGGCGGAGATGAGCAGGACCGCGGCGACCGGCCAGGAGACCTGGACCAGGCCCCAGTACGCCAGGAAGACCCCAGCGGTGAGCAGATTCGCGTGGGCGAAGTTGAAGGTGCCGGAACCGATGTAGACGAGGTTGTACGCGACGGCGACGAGGGCGTAGATCGCGCCGGATGAAAGACCGGACCACACGGTCGTCATCGGCTGCTGCTCCTTGTCCGTCCGGCGCTACGCCGCGTCGCCGCTTTTGGGCCGGATGCGTGAGGGTGCTCACTCGCAAAGGGAAGTTAACCAGGGCGAAAGTCCGAAGTCGCATATGCCCCGCTAAGGGGAACGTCTAGCTCTTTTCGGACGTGGCCGTGGGCTGGCCGGACGGCCCTCCGGTAGGTGGATCGCGGCGCTTTGTGACCAGTCCGCAACCCGGGTCACATTGGCTTTCCGGCCGGGCTACGCTTCAGCCCCATGACCACTGGGGGCGCGGCCGCGAAGGAGGCGAGGCACGGTTCCGCGGAGGTCCAGTCGGCCACGCTCCTCGTCGCTGAGGACGATGAGGGTTCCAGGCTCGCGCTGGCTCGCAGCCTCGAGCGCTACGGCTACCGCGTGATCGAAGCCGCGGACGGCGAGCTGGCGCTTCACCTGTTCCAGTCCAACCCGACGATCGACCTCGTCGTGCTCGACATCGGACTGCCGCGCCTCGACGGCTTTGCCGTGCTCTCCCGGCTGCGTCAGCTCAGCGATGTCCCCGTCATCATGCTGACCGGTCGCGGCGAAGAGGTCGACCGCGTCGTCGGGCTCGAACTCGGCGCGGATGACTATGTGCTGAAGCCGTACTCGCTGCGCGAACTCGTCGCCCGGGTGCGGGCCCGGCTGCGCCGGCGTCCCGGTGGCGAGGAACGACGGCCGGTGGGCGCCGAGCCGATCGTGTACGGCGATCTCACGATCGACCCGCGCGCCCGCGAGATCCACATCGGCGGGGAGAAGATCGACCTTACGGCGCGGGAGTATGAGCTCTTCGCGTTTCTCGCCCGCCATCCCCGCGAGGTCTTCAGCCGCGAGGAACTCCTCGAGCACGTGTGGGGTACGCGCTTCCAGGACCCGGCGACGGTCACCGAACACATCCGCCGCGTGCGGGCGAAGATCGAAAAGCACCCGCCGACCCGCAAGGTGCTGACGACTCTGCGCGGGATGGGCTACCGCTTCGATCCCTGAGCGTCAGCGGTTCTCGTAGGCGTGGTGGGAGCCGCAGACGGAAGCCCGCGAGCAGGCGGTGCGCCGGCCGCCTTCTTCGAGCCGCACGACCACCTCATCGCGGGGGACGTCATGGCTCACCACGCGCCCGCGTCCCTCCTCGGTGTCGATCGTCTCGCCGATCGCCGGAGCCGATTCCTTGAACCGCGCGTACAGCGGATGCTCGTACTTCAGGCAGCACATGAGCTTTCCGCAGGCGCCGCTGATCTTCAGCGGGTTGAGCGGCAGGTCCTGGTCCTTGGCCATCCGCACGCTCACCGGCTCGAAGTCCTTCAGGAAGGTCGAGCAGCACAGGTCGCGTCCGCACGGCCCGATCCCGCCCTGCACCCGGGCTTCGTCGCGCGCGGTGAGCTGGCGCAGCTCGACGCGTCCGGAAAGGGTGCGGGACATGTCGCGGACCAGCTGGCGGAAGTCGACCCGGTGCGGCGCCGTGAAGTAGACGGTGTAGCGGTTCGCGGTGGTGACGTAGTCGACGGCGACGACCTTCATATCGAGGCCGAGCTCGCGGGAGAGCCGCTTGGCCGCCACTCGGGCGAGCGCGCGCTTCTTGCGGGCGGCGGCGGTGCGTTCGAGGTCCTCCTCGGTCGCCAGGCCCGCCAGCACCGGGAGGCCGCCGACCGGCTCGCTGACGAACTCGGGCGCCCAGACGCATTCGGCGACTTCCGGCCCCTCGTCGGTGGGCACCAGCACCATGTCGCCGACCTTGGGCTCGAACGTCCCGGGGTCGAGGTAGTACAGCTTCCCGTTCCGATCGAACGACACCGCACACATCCGGGTCACGTTGCGCACCTCCCGGGCGGCAGCGTAGTCCGCGGTCCGGATCGGGTCAGCCGGCCGGCTGCTGCAATCGGACGGCGAGCGACTCGATCGCGAGCTGCGGAGCCACTCCGGTGTACTCGATGAGCGACTGGCGGCACGCCAGCACCGCCTCGATCCGGGCGAGCGTCTGCTCCGGCCGGCTACCCCGCGCGGCGGCCTGCACCGCGGTGCGCTGGTCGTCGTGGACCGCGTCGACGTGGGCGCCGACCTGGACCGCCAGCACGTCCCGGTACCAGGCGACCAGGTCGATCAGCGCGTGGTCGAGCACGTCGCGGATGCCTCGCTTGGTACGCGAATCCTGGCGCCGCTTCAGTTCCCGCACCGCGCCGACGGCGCCGCGGACCTTGACTGCGGCGCCGGCTCCGCGACCGCTCGACTTGGCGCTCGCTCCGGACAAAGTGGCTTCGAGCGAGGCCCGCTCCTCCAGATCGCGTTCGGCGAACGAGGCTCCGGATTCCTCGGCGGCTGCCTCGTACAGGTCGGCCGCTGCGGCCAGGGCATCGGCGACCCCGCCGAGGCGGGTCGGCAGCCGCAGCACGTCGGCGCGCCGGGAGCGGGCGGCCTCGTCGGTGGCGAGTCGGCGGGCGCGTCCGAGGTGACCCTGGGACGCCCGGGCGGCGAAGGCGGCAATGGCGGGATCGATGCCCTCGGCGACCAGGGCATGGGTGAGGTCTGCGCTGGACGGCAGCCGCAGGTTGATCTTGCGGCAGCGGGATGCCGTGGTGAGCAGCATGTCAGCCGGTGACGGCGCGCAGAGCAGGATGACCGTGCGTTCGGGAGGCTCTTCGAGCGTCTTCAGGAACGTGTTCTCCGCGTCCTCGGTGAACCGGTCGGCGTCCTCGATGATCAGGATCCGCCAGTGACCGACGGTCGGCAGGCTGGATGCCTTGCGGACCAATTCCTTCGCTTCGCCGATGCCGATCGACAGGCCCTCGGGCGAGAGGACGACCAGATCGGCATGCACGCGCGCGAGGACGGCAACGCAGCCGGAGCAGTGGCCGCAGCCGGTGTGCGTCTCGCATTGCAGCGCTGCCGCGAAGGCCAGGGCGACGACCGAGCGACCCGACCCCGCAGGCCCGGTGATCAGCCAGCTCTGGCTCATGCCGTGACCGGCGGCCGCCTCGGCGAGCTCGCCGACGACGTGGTGCTGACCGGTCAGCCCCGCCCACACCCCGCCGAACGCGGTCTGCGGCACGGGCTGGGTGGTCATGTCTTCTCCTCCGCAAGGCCGAGCCGGGCGAAGACCGCCGCCCGGATCGGTTCGGCGACCTGGTCGGGTGCGCCGGTGGCCGCGATGACCGCGTAGCGCTGCGGCTCGGCTTTCGCCAGCTCCAGGAAACCAGCCCGCACGCGCTCGTGGAAATCGAGGGCCTCGGCCTCCAGCCGGTCGGCGCGTCCGCTGCGACCGCGGGCCCGGCGCAGCCCTTCCTCGACGGGAAGGTCGAGCACGAGCGTGAGATCGGGCAGCAAGCCGCCGGTCGCCCAGCGCGAGGTCCGGATGACCTCCTCGAGGTCGAGCCCCCGGCCGAAGCCTTGATAGGCGATCGACGAATCGATGTAGCGGTCACTGATCACGATCGCCCCGCGGCGCATCGCCGGTGCGATGACATGGGCGACGTGCTCCGCCCGGTCAGCGGCGTAGAGCAGCGCTTCGGTCTGGGCGGTCACCTGCGTCGCCGGATCGAGCAGCAGCTCGCGCAGCCGAGCCCCCACCGGTGAGTCGCCCGGCTCGTGCGTGAGGACGACCTCGAATCCCTGCTCGGTGAGGGCGTCGGCCAGCACCTTGAGCTGTGTCGTCTTCCCGGTGCCCTCGCCGCCCTCGAAGGCCAAGAAGTGCCCGCTCACGACTTGCGGGCGCGGGTCGCCTTCTTGGCCGGCGCCTTCTTCGCGGCGGCTTTCTTGGCCGGTGCTCGTCCGCGCCGGGCCTTCGTGGCGGGACCGCGGGCGCGGCGATCGGCCAGCAGCTCACTCGCCCGGGCCGTCGTGATCTCCTCGATCGAATCGCCCTTGCGCAGGCTGGCGTTGGTCTCACCGTCGGTCACGTACGGACCGAACCGGCCTTCCTTGATCACCATCTGCTTGTTGCTCACCGGGTCGACCCCGAGCTCGCGCAGCGGCGGCGCGGCGGCCGCGCGCCCCCGCAGCTTGGGCTGCGCGAACAGGGCGAGCGCCTCCTCCAGCGTCACGGTGAGCAGCTGCGGCTCGCTGGCCAGGGAGCGGGAATCGTTGCCACGCTTGACGTACGGGCCGTAGCGCCCGTTCTGCGCGGTGACGACTTCCTTTTTCTCGGGGTCGGTGCCGAGGGTGCGCGGCAAGGTGAGCAGCGGGAGCACCTCTTCGAGGGTCACCGTCGCCGGGTCCATGTCCTTGAACAGGCTCGCCCGGGCCGGCGGGCTCGCGGTCTTCCCGTCGTCGGTCGCCGGGAACCCGCGCTCGATGTACGGGCCGTAGCGTCCGATCTTCAGCGTGACCGGCTCGCCCGTCTCGGGGTCGGTGCCGAGGTCGCGGTCGCCGCTCGGCTTCGCCAGCAGTTCCAGCGCCTTTTCGACGGTCAGCTCGTCGGGTGGCATGTCTTCCGGGACGCTGGCGCGCTCGGCTGCTTCGCCCTCACCCCTGGTGAGGTATGGGCCGTAACGGCCGACCCGCACCACGAGCTGCTCGCCGGTTTCCGTCACGCCGATCGGGATGGAGTTGATCTCGCGGGCGTCGATGTCGGCGAGCCGGGTCTCGACCATCAGCTTGAGACCACCGGCGCGGGCCATGCCGCCTTCGCGTCCCTCCGCGCTACCGAAGTAGAAGCGGGTGAGCCACTCCGCACGGTCACGCGAGCCGGCGGCAATCTGGTCGAGGTCGTCCTCGACGCTGCTGGTGAACTGGTAGTCGACGAGCCGGGCGAAGTACTCCGACAGCAGGTTGACCACCGCGAACGCGATCCAGGTGGGCACCAGGGCGCTGCCTTTGCGCCACGCGTAGCCCCGGTCGACGATCGTGCCGAGGATGGTCGCGTACGTGCTCGGCCGGCCGATACCGAGCTCCTCCATCGTCTTCACCAGGCTGGCCTCGGTGAACCTGGCCGGGGGAGACGTGGTGTGTCCCCGCGGCGTGAGCTCCCGCGTGTCCAGCCGGTCGCCCTCGCGCACCGGCGGCAGCCGCCGCTCGCGGTCCTCGAGCTCGGCGTCCGGGTCGTCGCTGCCCTCGACGTAGGCCCGCAGGAAGCCGGGGAAGGTGATGACCTTGCCGGACGCCTGGAAGACGGTGTCGCTGCCTTCGAAAGGCCCGGAGGCGACGGCTGCTGACAGCCGCACCGTCGCGCTGGTGCCGGTCGCATCCGCCATCTGGCTCGCGACCGTGCGCTGCCAGATCAGCTCATACAGCCGGAACTCGTCGCCGTTGAGCTGACCGCCGAGCTGCCCGGGGGTGCGGAACGTGTCGCCGGCCGGGCGGATGGCCTCGTGGGCCTCCTGGGCGTTCTTGACCTTGCGGGTGTAGCTGCGCGGCTTCTCCGGCACGTACTCCGGGCCATAGAGCTGGCGGGCCTGGTCACGGGCCGCGGCGATCGCCGTCTCGGACAGTGAGGTCGAGTCGGTACGCATGTAGGTGATGTAGCCGTTCTCGTACAGCCGCTGCGCGATCTGCATCGTGCGCTGGCTGGAGAAGCGCAGCTTGCGCCCCGCCTCCTGCTGCAGCGTGCTGGTCATGAACGGGGCGTACGGCGAGCGGCGGTAGGGGCGCTCCTCGACGCTCGTCACGGAGAACCCGGCGCCGGTCAAGCCGGCCACCAGCGCGGTGGCGGCGGATTCGTCGAGCTGGCGGACGTTCTGCGCAGTGAGGTTGCCGGTGGAGTCGAAGTCGCGGCCGGTCGCGACGCGCACGCCGCCGACCGAGACCAGCGTGGCCGGGAGCGGGATCGTGTCGTCGGAAGCGGCGATGAAAACGCCGTCGATGTCCCAGTAGCCGGCCGCGCGGAACGCCATGCGGGCCTTCTCGCGCTCGACCAGGATCTTGGTGGCGACGCTCTGCACCCGGCCCGCCGACAGCCTCGGCATGACCTTCTTCCACAGCACCGGCGAGACCTCGTAGCCGTACAGCCGGTCCAGGATGCGGCGGGTCTCCTGGGCGTCGACCAGCCGCTCGTCGATCTCGCGCGGGTTGTCCACCGCCTGCCGGATCGCCTGCGGGGTGATCTCGTGGAACACCATCCGGCGTACCGGCACCCGGGGCTTCAGCGTCTGCAGCAGATGCCAGGCGATGGCCTCGCCCTCGCGGTCCTCATCCGTCGCGAGATAAAGCTCGCTGGCATCCTTCAGCAGGGCCTTGAGCTTGGCGACCTGAGCCTTTTTGTCTGCGGTGACGATGTAAAGCGGCTCGAATCCGTTATCGACGTCGACTCCGAGGCGCGACCACGGCTTTGACTTCACCGCAGCCGGGACGTCAGCGGCATTGCGGGGCAGGTCGCGGATGTGGCCGATGCTCGACTCGACGAGGAAACCGTCGCCGAGGTAGCCGGCGATGGTGCGGGCCTTGGCCGGCGACTCGACGATGACCAGGCGCCGCCCGCCGGCACCGGCTGAGCTGCCGTTGGCGCCGTCGGCGGCGTCGGTCGGCTCAGTCGGCTTCTTTGCGCGCGGCGGCACGGCTTCCTCGTTTCTGCGATCGATCGAGCGGATCTGGCGGTAGAGAACGGTTCGCCCGGCGGGAGGTCAGGCGACAGCCGGAAAGAAAATTACGCGGCCTCTGCGGCGTCAATGTACGGGGCGGGGGTGACTATTCCGGGATGAGGTGAGCCACCGACTCGCCGGTATTAGGACAAATCGTAACCGCCGGCTCCACGGAAATCGGTGTTCGCAAGCTGTTCGCGACGTAGCACTCCCGGTGCGCGACCTCGCAAAGATGCAGCACGCGGGCCTCATCGACGGGCCGGCCCGCTCCGCCGGCGGCGACGACGATATGCGGCCTTAGCATGATCTGCGCCAAAACGTCTTCTGGCATTTGGCCAGCGGCTTCATCGCGGTAATCGATGACGTCGAGGCGCGCACGGGACGCGACCGCCAGGAACGAGAGCAGCTGGCAGGAAGCCGCTGCCAGTACCAGCAGCTCCTCGGGGTTCAGGCAGGCCGGGTCACCGAGGAACGCGGCGTCGCTGGAGAGCGGCAGAACAAACCCGGCTTTGCTGACTCCGGCGTGTCGGCGGTCGTACCCGTCGTATCCGACGCCGGTGGAACCGGACCAGGCGACGCTTGCCGTGTAGCTGTGCATGGCGTTAGACAAGCATGCAAAGGGGCCGCTATCCGAACGGATAACGGCCCCTTTTCGGTGCGTGTGCGACCAGCGTCTAGACCGGGACGGACTCCGGGCTGGGCGTGGTCGGCGCGGCGCCCGGCGACCCGGGGTCACCGGACTCCATCAGCGCGCTGCTGCGCCGCTTGCTGTTCCAGATCACGCCGACCAGGAGCACGAGCGCGACGAGCGCGATCGTGATGCGGATCGGGTTGCTCTGGTCCTTGCCGACGCCGAACTTCACCACGGTCGGCACGATCAGCAGCGAGACCAGGTTCATGACCTTGATCAGCGGGTTGATCGCGGGGCCGGCGGTGTCCTTGAACGGGTCACCGATCGTGTCACCGATGACGGTGGCGGCATGCACGTCGGAGCCCTTGCCTCCGTAGGCACCGTCTTCCACCATCTTCTTGGCGTTGTCCCAGGCACCACCGGAGTTGGACAGGAACACGGCCATCAGCACACCACCCGCGATGGCGCCGGCGAGGTACGTGCCGAGCGGCGCGTACCCGAGCCCGAAGCCGACCGCGATCGGCGCCAGGACCGCAAGGCTTCCGGGTGTGATGAGCTCCCGGAGCGAGTCCCGCGTGCAGATGTCGACGACCCGGCCGTAGTCGGGACGCTCAGTGCCGTCCATGATCCCGGGCTTGGTCCGGAACTGCTCGCGAACCTCGAAGACGACGCGCCCGGCAGCGCGGGACACCGCGTTGATCGCCAGACCGCTGAACAGGAAGACCACCGCAGCGCCGATGATCAGACCGAACAGCGTGTTCGGGACGTTCACCGGGATCGGGATGAACCCGCCCCCGCTGAGGTCGGTGCCGGTCGCGGTCTGCAGCGCCGTGCGTACGACGTCGGAGTACGAGCCGAACAGCGCGGTCGCGGCCAGCACGGCGGTCGCGATGGCGATGCCCTTGGTGATCGCCTTGGTGGTGTTGCCGACGGCGTCGAGGTCGGTGAGGACGCGGGCGCCCTTCTCGTCGATGTCGCCACTCATCTCGGCGATGCCCTGCGCGTTGTCGCTCACCGGCCCGAAGGTGTCCATCGAGACGATGACTCCGACCGTGGTGAGCAGGCCGGTACCGGCGATGGCGACGGCGAACAGCGACACCAGCACCGTGCCCATGCCGAGCAGGAAGGCGCCGTACACCGCCGCGCCGATCAGCACCGCCGAGTAGACGGCGGATTCCAGGCCGACGCTGATGCCGGAGAGCACCGTGGTCGCCGGGCCGGTGAGGGCCGACTGCACGATGTCGCGGACCGGCTTGCGGGTGGTCTCGGTGAAGTAGCCGGTGAGCAGCTGGATCGCGCCGGCGAGCACGAGCCCGATGAGGACCGCCACGAAGGCGATGACCTGGGGATTGCCCTTCGCATCGAGGACCGTGCTGCCGGTGAGCTTGCTGAACTTGTTCGGCAGGTAAGCGAAGCAGACGACCGCCGAACCGACGATCGAGACCCCGGCGCTGATGAAGAAGCCGCGGTTGATCGCCGACAGGCCGCTGCGGTCGGTCTCGCGCGGGCTGGTGGCGAAGATGCCGATCACCGCGGTGATGACGCCGACCATGGGGATCGCCAGCGGGAAGATCAGGCCCTTCGAGCCGAAGACCTCCTTGCCGAGGATCAGCGCGGCGACGAGCGTCACCGCGTAGGACTCGAAGAGGTCGGCCGCCATACCAGCGCAGTCACCGACGTTGTCACCGACGTTGTCGGCGATGGTGGCGGCGTTACGCGGGTCGTCCTCCGGGATACCGGCCTCGACCTTGCCGACCAGGTCGGCGCCGACATCGGCAGCCTTGGTGAAGATGCCTCCGCCGACACGCATGAACATGGCGAGCAGCGCGGCGCCGAAGCCGAAGCCCTCCAGGACCTGCGGCGCGTCCTTACGGAAGATGATCACGACCAGCGAGGCACCCAGCAGACCGAGGCCGACCGTGAGCATGCCGACCACGCCGCCCGTGCGGAACGCGATCCGCATCGCCGGGCGCTCTCCCTGGTTCTGGGCGGCGGCGGCGACTCGGACATTTCCCCGTACCGCGATTCCCATGCCCGAGAACCCGACCGTGAAGGAGGCGGCGGCGCCGATGATGAAGAAGACCGACCGGCCGATGCGGGAGCCCAGGTTGTCCGCCGGAAGAGCCAGCAGGATCAGCGGAATGATGACGGCAAAGACGACCAGCGTCTTCGCCTGCCGGGCCAGATAGGCTTCCGCTCCCTCCTGCACGGCCGTCGCGATCTCTCGCATGCGGGGGGTTCCGGCGTCGGCGGCGAGTACCTCGCGCATCAGTAAGTACGCGACTCCGAGCGCCAGAATGGCGATCACACCGATCACTGCAGCGAAGCCAACCTGGCTTCCGCTCAGCGACAAGGAGTCGCTCACCCCAGCGGCGAGCGTCGACATACAACCTCCAGATCAGCGTCGGCGCGCAGCCGAAGTCGGCGTGAGGGCCGACTTCATTTGCACCGCCTGGCCCGGGTCATTTCCGGGCCTTGTATGGACATGCGAGCAGCGGCCGCAATTGCTTGGGCCGCGAGATGAGTGAAGTGTAACGCCAGCGCAACGAAGCTTTGGGCGCATCGGGTACACGCAGCATAAATGGTCGCCCGGGCGGCGGTGCGCGGCTGACCCTCGTCCGCCGCCGTCGATGAGCCGGTCAGGCGGTGACGGCCGGCCAGCGCATGGTCACGACCGTGCCCCGGGGCTCGGATCGGTTTTCTACCGACATGTCGTCGACCAGCCCGGCGATCATCGCCAGGCCCAGCCGAGGGGCGATGCTCGCGACGTCGACGGTGCGTTCCCGAGAGGCCGGCTCACGTGCCGAATCGAAGGCCGATTCGAGCAACTGGGCGGCCTCCTCGGCGACGATGTCCCCGGCGTCGGCGACGTCGCCGGATCCGGGGAGCAGGGCGCCTGACGGGCCGCAGTCCAGCACGGAGATCTCGAGAATGTCGAGGTCGTCGCGGAACTCGATGACGATCGGCGCGCTCACGCCGGCCTCCCGGTGCACCGCCACCGCCCGCGAGCAGGCTTCGCCGACGGCGAGCTTCACCTCGTCGATGACGACGGCATCCAGGCCCATCCGGCGGCCGAGCGCTGCAGCAAGCAGCCGCGCGGTACGCACGTTGATGGGCAACGCACTGATGTGGAGCTCGACCTTGGGCATCGCGGCTGTGACCGTCTGGGGCGGAAAGCGCTGCGGTCAGTCGCCGGCCGAAAGGGCCTCGGCCACCGATGCGTGGATCGGGAAGACCTTGGTCAGGCCGGTGATCCGGAAGATCTTGAGAATGCGCTCCTGGGTGCAGACCAGCCGCAGCGTCCCTTCGTGGGCGCGCACCCGCTTCAAGCCCCCGACCAGCACGCCCAGCCCGGTGGAGTCGAGGAAGTCGACGCCTTCCATGTCGACGATCAGGTGGTACGCGCCACTGGAGACCAGGTCGATGAGCTGCTCCCGGAGCTTGGGTGCGGTGTAGACGTCGATCTCGCCGCCCACCTTGACGATCTTGTGGTCTCCCTCGTCGTACGTGCTGAGAGACAAATCCACGGTGCTCCTCCAGGGGTCAGATGCTGGGTGCGGCCATTCGCATGGTCCCGGCAGTCAGTTCTTACCTTGCCATGGCAGAAACATGCGGGGCCACCGGCGGTTGATCACAGGTCAGCGTGCGGGCGCCCGCAATTGGCTCTCGGCCCCCCTCGAGGCCGGCCGCGGACCATAGATTCGGGACGTGACCGGCGGTGAGCTGCTTCGCCGCCTGACCCTCGACACTCGCCGCGCGGACGCTGTCACGCACGTGCAAGCAATCGCCCCCCGAGCAGGACGCACCGCGGACTGGCCGGTGTGGGCCGACTCGCTCCTGGTGCAGCGACTGGTAGGGCGCGGAATCGCACGGCCCTGGCAGCACCAGGTGCAGGTGGCCGAGCACGCCTTCGCCGGCCGTTCGGTCGTGATCTCCACCGGAACGGCATCCGGAAAGTCGCTCGGCTACCTGCTGCCGGTCCTGACCCGGCTGCTCGCCTCGCCATCGGCCCGGGCGATCTATCTCGCCCCGACCAAGGCGCTGGCCCGCGACCAGCTCACCGCGGTGCGCGCGCTGGCTCTCACCGGCATCCGCGCCGCCGCCTACGACGGGGACACCCCCCGCGAGGAGCGTGAGTGGGTACGCGCTCACGCCAACTATGTCCTGAGCAACCCCGATCTCCTTTCTGCGAGCCTGCTGCCGCAGCACGCCCGGTGGGGCGCGTTCCTGCGCGGGCTGGAGTACGTCGTCATCGACGAGTGCCACCACTACCGCGGGGTCTTCGGCTCGCACGTTGCCCAGGTGCTGCGCCGGCTACGGCGGGTGTGCGCCCGCTACGGCGCCCACCCGGTCTTCGTGCTCGCCTCGGCGACGGTCGCCGACCCCGCGAGCACCGCCGGCCGGCTCACCGGCCTGCCGGTCGAGGTCGTGGATGAGGACGCGTCGGCGCGCGGGCCGCTCACCTTCGCGCTCTACGAGCCACCGCTCTCCGTACTGCGCGGTGAGCACGGAGCGCCGGTCCGGAAATCCGCGCTGTCGGAAACGGCTGAGCTGATGGCTGACCTGGTGGCCGATGGCGTGCCGACCCTGGCCTTCGTCCGCTCCCGGCGGGCTGCGGAGACGACCGCACTGTCGGCCCGGCGCGAGCTGATGGCGGTCGGCGGCCCGCAAGCGCGCGCCGCCGCTGGGCGGGTGGCGGCCTACCGCGCCGGATACCTGCCGGAGGAGCGCCGGGCGCTGGAAGCCAAATTGCGCGACGGCGAGATCCTCGGGCTCGCCGCGACCAACGCGCTCGAGCTCGGCATCGATGTCAGCGGACTCGACGCCGTCCTGCTCGCCGGCTTTCCCGGCACGCTCGCGTCGCTCTGGCAGCAAGCGGGCCGGGCGGGACGGCGGGGCGGCGACGCCCTCGCCGTGCTGATCGCTCGCGACGATCCGCTCGACACCTATCTGGTGCATCACCCCGAGACCGTCTTCGGTCGCCCGGTAGAGGCGGCCGTGCTCGACCCTGACAACCCCTACGTCCTCGAACCCCATCTGGAGTGCGCCGCCTCCGAGCTCCCGCTGCGCGAAGCGGATCTGGAGCTCTTTGGGCCTGCGAGCGAGCTCGTCGTGCGCGACCTCGAGCGCCGTGGGCGGCTGCGCAAGCGCCCCAACGGATGGTTCTGGACCTCGCGGGACCGGCCGTCGGTGGACCTGCGCGGAACCGGGGGCGCTCCGGTAGCGGTCGTCGAGGAAGCAACCGGGCGGCTGCTGGGCACGGTCGACCGTGCCAGCGCCCACACCCAGGTGCATCCCGGAGCCCTCTATCTGCACCAGGGTGAGTCGTTCGTGGTGCGGACCCTCGACGAAGCCGACGGCTGCGCGCTCGTCGAGCCCGCCGCCGTCGACTGGACCACCACCGCCCGGTCGATCACGGATCTGCGCATCGTGGAGGAGCTGCGCCGGCGCCAGGCGGGCGAGCTGACCGTCTGCTTCGGCACCGTCGACGTCACCCACCAGGTGGTCGGCTACCAGCGGCGCCGGATCGCCAGCGGCGAGGTGCTCGGCGAGGAGCCGCTCGACCTGCCGCCGCAAGAGCTGCGCACCCGCGCGCGTCTGGTATCTCGTCCCGGCCGGCATGCTCGCCCGGGCCGAAATCGGGGAGGCCGAAGTTCCCGGTGCCGTGCACGCCGCCGAGCACGCCGCGATCGGCCTCCTTCCCTTGTGGGCGACGTGCGACCGCTGGGACATCGGGGGCGTCTCGACCGCCCTGCATCCGGACACCGGTGAGACGACCGTCTTCGTCTACGACGGAGCACCCGGCGGCGCCGGCTTCGCGGAGCGCGGCTTCCAGCGGGTGGACGGCTGGCTCGAGGCGACGAAGACGGCGATCGATGCGTGCGAGTGCCGCTCCGGCTGCCCCTCGTGCGTCCAGTCGCCCAAGTGCGGCAACGGCAACGAGCCGCTCGACAAGGCCGGGGCCTCGCGGCTGCTCACCGAGGTGCTCGTGGCGCTCGGCGCTCACTGAGCGCCTCGCGGTCCGGCACGCGCTACGGCCCTGGCGGGCATCGGCCGGCCGACGGCCACGGCGACCGTCACCTCGTCGCCGGCGACCGAGCACTCCAGCAGACGTCCGCCGTTGGCTGCGGCGGCCCGGCCGGCTGCCGCGCACGGTGGCGCCGCCGCCCGCCCATGACCGGTCAGGGACTGTGCGCCGGCCAGCGCTGCCAGATCGGCCGCCGTCTCCGCCCGCTGCCGGGCCAGCGCGGCCCGGCCCGCCGCGAGCCAGACCCCGCCGATCACGCAGCAGACCAGCACGCCCGCCAGCACGAGCACCGTCGCCGAGCCACGCTCCCGGCCCGGCGCTCTCCGGGCTGCCGCTAGGGATCCTCGTCCTCGGCCGTGGCGGAGCCGGTGACGGATGGCGCCGACACCAGGCTCGCCAGCACGCCGGGAACGGCGGGAGCCGCCCGCACCGAGACCGTCACCTGGCTGCCGGAGCGGCGGATGGAGAGCTGCGCACCGGCCGGCAGAGCAGCACCGATCGCACTGCGGATCGCCGCGTCGGGATCGCCGCGCGCGGCGGCACGCGCTCCTGCTCGTGCCGCGTCCTGGCACCGGGCCTGCAGCGCCACCACGGACTGAACCCAGATACCGACCCCGATGATCAGCATCAGCGTGGGCAGCGCCAAGGCGAGCTCCGCGGTCACTGACCCGGCTTCGCTCCGGGAGCTGCGCCGCGCCGGCCTCACGGCGTGAGGTTGAGCGCACGTGCCACCACCGATTGCAGGAGGCTGTGCACCTCACCGCTGTGCACGACGGCCCACAGCACTCCCGCGAAACCGCAGGCGGCGAGGGTGCCGACCGCGTACTCAGCCGTCGACATCCCTGCCTCGCGGTCTGCGGGAGACCGCAGACTCCTGGCCGCCGGAACCAAACGAGCCACACCAGCCACACGTCCCAGCCGATCGTTCACGCGTCCTCCCGATATGTCGTCGCGATGGGAGAAACGGTCCTCGGAACCTGGTGCCCGTGCCGGGCAGATCGGCCGCTGGTGGATTCGAATGCGCCGTCCACAGAACCCGCAAACTCGCTTGACCGCGCGCCCGGCTTCAGGGGAGAAGGCCGGTACCGAGTCCGAGAACGGCAGGAACGACGGCCAGCAGCAGGAAGGCCGGCAGCAGGCACAGCCCGAGCGGAAGGGCGGAAAGGACGCCGACCCGCTGCGCTTTGGCCAGCCGCTCGTACTGCTCGTCAGCGCGCAGCTGCGTCGCAATCCCGATCAGCTGATCGCTCATCGCGCTGCCGGTCTGCGAGCTGCGCCGGAAGACGGCGGCGAGCGGCGCCAGCGCCCCGTCCTCCGGAAGGGCCTCGCCGGCCGTGGCACCGGCGGCGAGAGCCTCGCCGGCGCGGGCGAGCGCCGCGCCCAGCGGGCCCCCGACGTTCGCCCCTGCCGCTTCCAACGCGGCTGCCGGCGTCGCTCCCGCGTCGAGGCAGGCGGCGACGAGCTCCGTCGCGAAAGCGGTCACCGTCACTGACGTCCGTCTGCCGGTCCGGGCCAACACGAATGCGGGCATTCGGAAGACGAGCTGCCCTTGCCGAGCCGGGCTCGCGGTCTGCTGCCCGCCGACACGCTTCAGCCGGTGGGCGGCGCATTCGCGGGTGGAGGGCCGAGCGATCGCTGAAGCAGCAAGCACGAGGAGCCCGGCGGACAGCAGGCCGCCGCTAACCACCGGCGGCATCCGTGAGCCGGTCGAGCCAGGCCAGACCGGCGAGATCGAGCGCCGTTCCGGCCACCAGGCAGGCCTGACCCAGCCCGGTCGACAGCAGCACGTGGGCCGAGCCGGTGCCGGACAGCTCACCGAGCAGCACCCCGGCGGGCGGCAGGGCGGCCAGCAGCCGCGCGCTTGCTCGCGCCGACGCCATTGCGGCCTCGGCCTCACGCTCGACGCGAAGGTCGGCCGCCGCGCCTTCCGCGATGCGCCTCACCGGCCCTGCCAGGCTGCTGCCGCTGCGCTGGCACACCGACCACGCAGCAGCCAAGGCCGCCGCCGCCGTACCCGGCGCCGTCGCGCCGCCGAGCAACCGCGCGGCGTCTGCGCCCGCGGCTTCGGCCGCGGCGGCACGGAGCATTCTCGTGCGCAGTCCGCCGGCGGACCCGGCCGACCCGGCGGCGACACGCAAAGCGTCGGCGGGCGCGAGCCCACTGCTGAGCTCAGCGGCGAGCGCGCGCAGCGCCGCGAGGTCGGCCACCCGAGACGCGTGATCCAGCTTCCGCCGCACGCGCTGCCGCCTTCCGGCGCAGGAGGACAAGACCGCTGACGAGCGCAACCGCGCCGGGCACCGGACCGGTCAGCACCGCGAGGGCGAAGGTCGCCACAAGCCCGGCGGCCACGCGGCCGTGCCCGCTCGTCAGCAGACGAAGTCGAAGCGTCGCCCGGCTTCGCGGCGACAGCCGGCGCACCGGCGATGCGGATCCGACCAGCAGCCAGGCCGCTACGCCCGCCAGTCCCGCCGACACCACCACGAGCGCCGGCTGCACTGCCGAACTCATGGCCGCGGAAGCGCGGCAGGCAGCGGAAAGTCCCGAGCTGCCAGCAGGTCACGTAAGGGACCGATGCCAGGACCCAGCTCGACCGGGGCGGAGCCCCCATCCCATGCCAGGGCAGGGACCGCGCGCACCAAATCGCCATCGCGTTCCAGGACCGCCAGCTGTCCGACCCGCCGGCGGCCGTCCCGCGTCCGTTGCAGATGTACGGCAACGCGAAGTGCCGACGCCAGCAAGCTGTGCGCGGCGGCGCGGGGTACCCCGCTGAGCATCGCCAATGCCTCGACCCGGGCTGGGACGTCGGCGACCCCGTTCGCATGGAGCGTGGTGACGCAGCCGTCGTGGCCGGTGTTGGCGGCGAGCAGCATGTCCAGGATCTCGGCGCCGCGGACCTCCCCGACGACGACCCGATCGGGCCGCATCCGCAGCGCCTGGCGGACCAGGTCGCGAAGCGTGATCTCCCCGGCTCCCTCGACGTTCGGGGGCCGGGCCGAAAGCCGCACGACGTGCGGATGGTCGATCTTCAGCTCCGCGGTGTCCTCGACGACGAGGATGCGCTCCGCCGGATCGGCTCGGCCCAGCAGCGCGCCGAGCAGCGTCGTCTTGCCGGTGCCCGCACCGCCGGAGATCACGAAGGCCAGCCGCGCCGCGACCAGCGCCTGCAGCACGTCGTGGATGGCGGGATGCAGGCTGCCGACGTCCACCAGCGCCCCCACGTCCAGCCGGTTCGTGCGATGCACCCGCAGCGACAGGTGGACGCCGGACGCCGCAACCGGGGGCAGCACTGCATGCAGCCGGATTCCTCCGGCGAGCCGGGCGTCGACGAAGGGACTTCCCGCGTCGAGCCGGCGGCCGGCCGTCGACGCCAGCCGGACGGCGAGCCGCCGTACGTCGTCGTCGCTTTCGAAGGCGAGCGGCTCGCGTACCAGCCCGTCACCGCGATCGGCCCACACCTCGTGCGGTCCGTTGACGAGGACGTCGGTGACGTCGGGATCGCGCAGCAATCCCGCGATCGGCCCGGCGGGCAGCGTCATGCCACGTCAAGCCGGGTCTTGACGCCGAGCTCGTCGAGCAGCTGCGTGCACAGGCGGCCGAGCGGGCCACGCGGCTGTCCGGGCGGCACGCCGCGTTCGTAGTCGCGTGCAAGGCCGGGCTCCGCCCGGATCTGGCCGGCGAGTGGAATGCCCATGGTCCGCGCGATGCCGCTCGGTGCGATGCCGCTCGGTGCGGGCCCGCGCACGATCGCTCGCACGTCTGCGGCGACCGCCCGCAACGTCCGGCACATCTGATTGGCCGCAGCGATCGCGCGCAGCTGCGCCGGCACGACGAGGTACACCCGGCGCGCAAGGGAAAGCGCGGCGACGGCGGCCGGGTCGAGCGACCGCGGCACGTCGACGATGACGAGCTCGCAATCGCGGCGGCCTTCCTGCAGTACCCGGCGTACCAACTCGGGGACTGGGGTTTGCGGGCGTATCGCGCTCGGGCGCGAGCACGCGCAGGCAGGCCCGTACCGGGAGTCGCGGCACCATCGCGACCAGGTTGTCGGGCTCGCCGGTGAGCTGCGGCCACCGCTCACCCGCCGCCGACTCCATGCCGAGCGCGAGGTCGATCCCGCCGCCGAACGGATCCAGATCCACGAGCAGCGTGAAGGTTCCGCGCGCGGCGGCGGTGCGCGCCAGGCCGGCCGCGAGCGTCGTGGCGCCGGCGCCGCCTCGGCCGCCGACGACGCACACCACCGGCCCCTGCTCGCCGCCCGGCTCGTGCTCGACCAGCAGACCCACCAGCCAGTCCGCCGCGGACGGCAGCAGCGCCACGTGGCTCGCGCCGACATCGGCGGCAAGGTCCCACAACCGATCCGCTGCCGTCCCGACGACCACCACCCCCGGCCGTCGCGGCAGCTTCGCGGCGGTCTGGCCGTGGTCGGTTCCCAGCAACACCGTGGACGCCACCGGCCACGCCATGCGCACCGCCGTGTCGTTGGGAGCGACCACCGGGCTGGTGCCGGCCGCGGCGCAGAGCCGGAGCAGGTCATCGAGGAGTGGCTGCTCCGACGCCACAATCAAGGGCCGACCGGCGGGATCGGTGCGGCCGGGGTCGACGCGATCGACGGGCTCGAGGTCAGAAGTCATCCGCGCACTCTCGCCGAACTGCCCTGTGGAGGGTGCGCTCTGTCCACAGGCCCGTTGTGGTAACGGCGTGGATCAGCCGCGGGCGAGCGCCTCGCAGATCGCGAGCGAATCACGGGCACCGAGCTCGATGGCGTGACAGCAGTGCGTGACCCACGCCGCAAGCCCGTCCAGCCCGCCGGTCGCGTAGCCGTTCGCGGCAGGCCCGTACTCGTCGCGCAGCTCGATGTGGCCGACATCCGGTGACGTGAGCGCCTTGGGGTCGAGTCCGCGTGCCAGCAGGACGAGCCGGGCGGCGCCCCGGGCCACCACGCCGTTCGCCCGTTCAAACGGTGCGAGCGCGAGCAGCTCGCCATGGACTACGGCAGCGACGACGGCAGCCGGCGCTTTGGTCGGCTGGGCGAGGAGTTCGGCGAGGGCGCCGAGCCGCCGGGTCACGGTGGGCGCGTCGTCCCCGACGCGTGGCCGGCCCAGCAGCTCGGCGGAGGTCAGATCGGCAGCGGCGAGGACGTGCAGACGCGCCAGGACCTGTCGCGGCGCGCGGATGAACGTCTCGCGCAGGCCCCCGAGCTGTGCGCTGACTCGTAGCGCGCCCTGCACCACGGGGTCGGTGCTGCCCTCGATCCTCAGCGTTTCGAGGGGGATGTCGACACCTTCCAGTGCCGCGGAAGCGCGTGCGGACCGCAAGCCCGCTTCGACCGAGACTTCCGCGCTCTGTCGGCGCAGCACCCGTGACGTGAGCAGCCGGTCGACGGCGGCACGCGCGTCAGCAGCCGCCGCCGCGACGTCCGGGATCCGGGCAATTGCCGCCAGGGGATCGTCGGATCCTGCCGTGCTGCTCGCGCTCGTTTCCCCAGGCACGAGCAGCGACGCTACCCACGAACATCATCCGGCGTAGCCTGCGGCGTGCAGGTGTGAGATCGGTAGCTGCGGGCACGCGGTTGATGACCGCAGACGTCGAAGGAGAATCCGGTGGCGATATCGGCGCACAGTCGGGCAGCGGCGGCGCGTTCCAGCAACGGCCATGGGAGTGCCGTTACGGGCGAACCGACGATCGGCGAGCTCGTCGCGACGGCCTCGCGGGACGTCTCGCTGCTGATCCGGCAGGAAGTCGAGCTGGCCAAGACCGAGGTGAAGGCTGCCGCGACGAGTGCCGGCCTCGGGGCAGCGTTTCTCGGAATCGCCGGATTTCTAGGGTTTTTCGCTTTCCTGACGATCACGATCGCCGCGGCGGAGGGCATCCATGCTGCGGGCATCGGGCGGGCGTATTCGTTCCTGCTCGTCACCGCCGGCTACCTGCTCATCGCCGGGCTGCTCGCCTTGTTCGGCGTGACCCGGCTGAAGAAGGTGGGGCCGCCCAAGCGCGCGATCCAGACGGTCAAGGACGACGTCGCCTGGATCAAGCACCCGACCGTCGCCCCGACGAGCAGGATCGAGACGCACTAAACTCCACGCGGCTATGACGTCCGTCGAGCCCTCCACCGTTCTCATACCGGGGCCATGGACACACCAGGACGTCTCGACGAACGGAACGCGGCTGCACGTCGCGGTAGCGGGCACCGGCCCACTTGTCCTGCTGGTACACGGGTTCCCGGAATTCTGGTGGTCCTGGCGCCATCAGCTGACCGCGCTGGCTGACGCCGGATATCGCGCCGTGGCCTGCGATTTGCGGGGTTACGGAGCCAGCGACAAGCCGCCGCGCGGATACGACGTCTACACGCTCGCGTCCGACCTCGCCGGTCTGATCCGCGCGCTCGGCGAGCAGGATGCCATTTTCGTCGGCCAGGACTGCGGAGGCTTTCTCGGCTGGGCGACGGCAGTGCTGCACCCCGAGGTCATCCGCCGCCTGGTCGTCGTCGGCGCTCCGCACCCGCTCCGCATGCGCCAGGCGATCTTCGGCGAGCTGTCCACCCAGATGCGCGCCAGCAGCTACCTGCTCGGGTTTCAGCTTCCGTGGCGGCCCGAGCGCCAGCTGGTGCGCGATGATGCGGCCCTCGTCGCCGACCTCATGCGGCGGTGGAGCGGCCCGCGCTTTCCCGATCCGGAGACCGAGCGCGCGGGTCCGCCAAGCGATGCAGATCCCCGGCGTCGCCCACCTGTCGATGGAGTACTACCGCTGGGTGTTCCGCTCGATGTTTCGTCCTGATGGCTGGCGGATGAACCACGACATGCACGAGCTGATCGGCGTGCCCACCCTGCAATTGCAGGGATCGCTGGACACCTGCGTGCTGCCGGCAACGACAAAGGGATCCGGCGAGTACGTCGCGGCTCCCTACACCTGGCGGGCGCTTCCCGGGGTGGGTCATTTCCCCACCAGGAGGCGCCGGACGTCTTCAACTCCGAACTGCTGGGCTGGCTGGAGTGAGCGGCCCGCCGACCGGGACACGGCCGGGCGCCCGCTGAGCGCCCGCCCGCGCGATGGCTTGGGGCGTCCCCTTCCGTACGGCTCGCCGGCGGCGCTCGACGAGCTCGATCCCGCGGCACTCGAGGCCGACCCGCAGGACCTGCTCGCGCATGCCCAGCAGCTGTTGGACGCCGGGCGACCGTTCCAGGCCCACGAGATTCTCGAGGCCGGTTGGAAGCGGGCGCCGCAGCAGGAGCGTCGGCTGTGGCGTGCACTCGCGCAGCTGGCAGTGGGCCGCACGCATGAGGCGCGGGGCAATGCCCCGGGAGCCACCGCCCTTTACGAGCGGTCGGCACAGGAATTCGACGCGTGGGACGCGCACACCGCTCCGCACCGTATCGACGTCACGGGGCTGGCGGTAGCCGCACGCGCGCTGGCGAAAGGCCAGCAATTGCAGCGGATTCAGCTGCTGCGCGAGCTCGGCTAAGCCGCCGGGTTCTGCTCCTGGGCGGCCCGCTCGAGGCCGTCGAAGAAGCGGGCGCGATCGACGAGAACGCGCTCGCCAGCTCCTCGGGGATGTCCTCCTGCGAGGTGAGCGAGAAGACCACATTCGCCCGGCCCGGCCCCGCCGACGTGACGGTCAGCGCGCCCACCGAGGTCGGCATTCCGTCGATGTGGAGCCGGAATTCGGAGATGTACGCGGTGGGCGTGCGACGCGGAGCCGCCGTCGTGACCTCGATGCCGAGCTCCCGGTCAGCAGCGAGCCGAGCACGCCGGCAACCTGGCCCGGCCGGGTCTCGGTGAGAATCGCTTCAGGCAGAAAGCCCGCCGCCGCCGGCCCGCTGATCAGCAGCAGCGCAGACGCAGGATCGCCGGCGATGGCGCGATTGGCGGACAGGCTGGTGGTCATCAGTGCTCCCGGAACGGCTGCCACCAATCTACCCGGACCGCTTACTTTTGCAACCATTGAGCAAGCGAGTTGTCCGGTGTGCGGCTGCGGGCCCGGTCGAATCAGTCGCAGCCGCGGGTGCTGACTCCCGCGGTCGCCGCCGCTCCGGCCTGAGCGTCCGAGGCCACCTCACCCGCGGTGAGCGCGTACCCGGTGTTCGAATCGTCGGTGGCTGCCGCGAAGACGACGCCGTACACCTGACCGCTCGGGGTCAGCAGCGGGCCGCCGGAATTGCCGGGCAATACCTGCGAACGAATGCCGTAGATCTCGCGATCAACCTCGGATTGCGAGTAAATATCGACGCCGCGAGCCGTGATGCGATCCCGGATTCGGGCCGACACCGGCGTGAAGGGGCCATTCTCGGGATAGCCGATGACGATCGCGGAATCGCCCGCCGCACCGGCTTGGTCGCGAAGGCCAGCGCCCGGGCTGCAAGCCCGGGCACGTACAGCACGGCGATGTCCCGCTTGGGGTCGAAGAGCACCGTGGTGGCGGCCATCTCCGTCCCGTTCACGTCGACATTGGGATGCGGGACGCCGGCCACGACGTGGGCATTGGTCATCACGTGCTGCGGGGCGAACACGAAACCGCTGCCCTCTATGGCCTTTTGGCACGACGGAGCGTCGCCGCTCACCTTCAGGATGCTCGGCCGTACCAGCGCGACCACCGGGCTCCGCGCGAGAGCCGGATCGGGCGGCCGGGTGGGGACGATCGTGTCGCCGCCGAGGCCGGCGAACACCTGAGGAAAGCCCTGCTGCTCGACCAGGCGCAGGAAGTTGGCGAACAGCTGCCGCGCGCTGTCGGGGACGAGCGAGTCCACCGCCTGGATGACGGCGCTGCCGTGAACTTGTCGGCGCAACGACAAGTACGGCGACCGGTTCACCGCCGTCGCGAGGAGCCAGGCCACCAGCAGCACGGAGATGCCGGAGATGACGGCACCGCCGACCGAGTCGACGGTCTGCGCCGGTCGCCACAGGATGCGGGTGCGCACCCAGGCGGCAATGGCTGACCCGATCAGCTGCCCGAGCGCGGCCCCGAGGAACACGACGACCAGTCCGGTGACGGGCGAGCGCCTGCCGTTGCCGATCAGCGAGCTGATGGACGGTGCGAGCTTCGCTCCGAGGATGGCGCCGCCGAGGAAGCCGATGAACGACATCGCTCCGACGAGGAAGCCCTGCCGGTAGCCCGAGATCCCGAACGAGATGACCGCCAGCAGCAGGATCCAGTCCAGGAGGTCAAACACCGTCGTCCTCAGCCGGTCGGGGAAGCTCGTTGATGGGGCCTGGAGACCAGGGCCGCTCCCATCCGCCGAGCTGCAGCAGCCTGTCGAGCAGGCCGGCGGTGAAGCCCCACACGAGCATCCCCCGCACGTTGAACGCCGGACCCACCCATCCCGAGGGGTGACGCACTCGTTGACGACTGGCGGGATCGGCAAGTTCCGCGATGGGAACCCGCACGACGGCAGCCACCTCTTGCACGTCGACCGGCTCCACCGCGTGCGGCTCGCGCCACCACGCCAGCACCGGGGTCACGACGAACCCGCTGACGGGGATGAACAGCTCGGGGAGCTCGGCGACGACCTCGACCGTCGCCGGGTCGATGCCGGCCTCTTCTTCGGCCTCGCGCAGCGCAGCCCCGACGGCCCCGTCGTCGTCGGGATCGATGGCACCGCCGGGAAACGCCGGCTGCCCGGCGTGCGAGCGGAGGGTCTCCGCGCGCTCGATCAGCAGGACGTCAGGTCCGGCGGGACCCTCGGCAAAGAGCATCAGCACCGCGGCGGGCCGCCCACCGGTCTTCGGCGGGACGAAGCGGGTGATCTCCTGCGCCGTCACGACGCGCGCGCCCTCGGCCAGCCGGGTCAGGCTTTCCGGTAGCGACGGGGCAGCGGCTTCAGCGAAATCCCCCGCGGCGGCCGTGCGGGGCTCCGGCGTACTCAGGAGACCTCCTCCACGTCCCGCCGGACGAGCTTGAGCGCCGTCTCGTGGTCCACCGGTCCCAGGCCGAACGACGGGCAGTCGCGGCTCACTCCGCACGCGCCGCACGCGGGCTTGCGGGAATGGCAGACCCGGCGCCCGTGGAAAATCAGCCGGTCACTCATGATCGTCCACTCCGTGCGGGGGATCAGCGCCGCCAGGTCGGCCTCGACCTTGACCGGATCCTCCTGCACGGTGAGCCCCATGCGTCGCGCCAGCCGCCCGACGTGGGTATCGACCGTGATGCCCGGAACGCCGAACGCGTGACCGAGGACGACATTGGCCGTCTTGCGCCCGACACCCGGAAGGGTGACGAGATCGGCGAGCTTGCCGGGGACCTCTCCGTGGTAACGCTCCGTGAGCGCGGCACCCAGCCCCATCAGCGATTGGGCCTTCGCCCGGAAGAAGCCGAGCGGCCGCAGAAAGTCCTCCAGCTCGGTCCTTTCGGCCCCCGCGTAAGCAGCCGCGTCCGGGTAACGCCGGAAGAGTTTCGGGGTGTTCTCGTTGACCCGTTTGTCGGTGGTCTGAGCCGAGAGAATGGTCGCGACCAGCAGTTCCAGGGGCGTGGTGAAGTTCAGCGCGCACCGGGCGTCCGGATGCAGCACCCCGAGCTGCCGGACGATCCGCCGAGCGCGGCGGGTTCGTGCCAGCGGCGACTCGTCGCGGTCTGTCACAGCAGCAGCGTACGGGGCTCAAGGGATGGGCCATTCACTCCGACTTGGATAGGGAAGTCGCCGCTGCTTGACCACACTGACGAAACCCCGCCGGGAAGCCGCGGGCGACGCAGAGGAGAAGGGCCCGTGTTGGATCAGCTCGAGGATTCTGCGCGCGCGGAGAAGCGGCGGCTGCAAGCCGAGTCACGTGCGAAGCGGGCGGCAGCACGCGCGGCGGCACGGGCGATACCTCCGCAGCGGGCGAAGGAGCTCTCGCATCTCAATCTCGAGGGCTTACGCGCCTATCGCAGCGCCTTGGCGGCCGAAGAAGACCGGGTCTCGTACTGGCGCCGCATCATTCAGGCGCGGCTCGACACGGTGCGGATGGTCGAGGGTGCCCGCACGGTCGACGCGACGGCGCTCAAGCCGGTGCTGTCCTCCGCTCGGATCGGCCGCGGCCGTTCGGCCCTGGTCCGGGTTGTGCCGATCGACGACATCCCGCCGCTGCCCGATCTCGAGCGGCTCTGGGAGTCGGTGCACGACGCGAACAGTCTCGAGGAGCAGAAGCGGCTCGAGATCGAACTCGAGAACGCGGAACGGGAGCTCTCGGAGTACCGGCACGCACTGCACCGGCGGATCGCGGTCGCCAGCGAGGAACTGATCGCGCGCTACCGCGAGCATCCGCTCGACTGCTTGAGTGCTCTACCCGTCTAGCCTTGGCCACGGACCCGCGATGCCGCTGTACTCAGCCGGGGCGCGATCCGGTTTCGATATATCCCTTTTATTGGGGCAAAAGCGTGGATACTGACGAACTCGACGGGGGTTCTGTGGAGTATCCGAGTTTGGGGCTGGCATGCTGACTGGCGTGGAAGACCTGCTTGGACGCATGCCCGTCTTCGCGGGCCTGTCCGACGAGGCGCGCGGAGCACTCGCCGGGCGCCTGTCCCGCCGCCCCGAGCGGCGTAGCTCTGTCGTCTTCGAGGAGGGGGAGCCCGGCGACCGGGTGTTCCTCATCCTGGCCGGCAAGGTGAAGATCAGCCGCCGCTCCACCGACGGCCGCGAGAACCTGCTCGCCGTCCTCGGCCCCGGCGACATCTTCGGTGAGCTTTCGCTTTTCGATCCCGGCCCGCGGACGGCGACGGCGACGGCGGTCACCGACGTCGAGCTCGCCTCGCTGGAGCACTCCGCGCTCAAGCCGTGGCTCACCGAGCGCCCCGAGGCTGCCGAGCTGCTGCTGCGCGTGCTCGCTCGCCGGTTGCGCCGGACCAACGAGGCGATGGGTGATCTCGTCTTCACCGACGTCCCCGGCCGCGTGGCCAAGCAGCTGCTCGACCTCGCCGACCGGTTCGGAGTGCCCGGCACGTCCGGCGCCGTCCGCGTGGAGCACGGCCTCACCCAGGAGGAGCTGGCGCAGCTGGTCGGCGCCTCGCGCGAGACCGTCAACAAGTCGCTGGCCGACTTCGCCACCCGCGGCTGGCTGCGGCTGGACAGCCGGGCGGTCATCCTGCTCGACCGTGACCGGCTAGCGCGCCGGGCCCGCTGAGCTCTCCCGCTCGGCCTGCTGGGCGGGTGGAACGCTGGACGGTGCGCCCGTCGCCTCGGCGAGCGCGGCAATGAGCCGCCGCGTCTGCGCCTCCTCGCTTCGCGACTGGGTGGCGACGGCGATGTCCAGCGCCTGCAGATAGGCCTCCTCGGCCCCGGCGTCGTCCCCCGTCTCGTGGAGCGCGGTGCCCAGTGCGCGGAAGGCGAGCACGCGGCTGCGTACGTCTTCGGCCGGGGTGGCGACCGCCTCGCGCGCCACCGCCAATGCCTCGTCCGGCGAACCAGCGTCGACCAGCGCACCCGCCAGATGAGCCAGCGCCTGGCGGCGCGGGAAGAGCAGGGTGCTCCCGGGCGCAGCGGCCAGCACCTCGCGCAGCCGGCGCGCCGCTTCTTCGGGCTCGCCCCAGGCTCGCCGGACCTGCGCGTCGAGCACCGCGACGCCGAGCGCGGCATGCGGCTCGAGGTCCATCCGGACGAGGACGCCGAGCGCCTGGCGGGCCTTACGCGCAGCTTCGTTCACGTTGCCCATGTCGAGGTGGGCGAGACCCGCGCCGGTATAGGCGAACGCGGCGTTGAGGGCGTGGTCGCCCGCGTCGGCACTCGCCAGCGCGGACTCGAAGCGGCGCAGCGCCTCCGCCGGATTGCCGGCCGCGCGCTCGGCGGCAGCGCTGGCGATCAGTGCGAACGAGCGTCCCCAGTCGTCGCCGCTCTCGGTCATCGTCTGGACGGCCAGGTCGGCCTCTTCCTGCGCCGACGCGACGTCGCCGAGCTCGGCGGCGGCGAGCGCGTCGATCGTGCGGCACATCGCGACGCCCCAGCTCTCGGCGAGCGACTCGGCGAGCGGGATCAGCGCTCGGGCTGTAGCCCGACCGTCGGCCAGCCGGCCTTGCAGCACCCGGATGAGCGCTTCGGTGCCGGCGCACCAGGCCAGGCCGCCGGTGTCGTCCTGCTCCCCGAACAGCTCGACGGCGGCCGCGAGCGCCTCATCGGCGGCGTCGTAGTCTCCGCGCGTGGTTGCAGACCAGGCCAGGTGCTCGAGCGCCCAGGCCGCGCCCCGGCCGTCGCCCGCCTCCCGGGCGAGCTCGAGCGCATAGCTGTAGCGCTCCTCGGCCCGCCGCAGCCGGCCGGCGTAGTACTCGACCAGTCCGAGCTGGCGTACCGCTGCCGACATCCACCGCTGGTTTCCGGCCTCCGTCGCCTCGGCCAGCGCGGTCGTCAGCGCCTCCACCGCCTCGGCGTCACGGCCCTGCTTCTGCCGCAGCTCGCCGAGGACGACTAGCACGGCAGGTCGCAGCTCTCCGGTGGCGCCCTCGACGGCGGGCCCGATCTCGGCGTCGGCCTCGTCGAGGCGGCGCAGTGACGCGAGCGCGGTGGCCGAGGTCATGCGCCGGGTGATCACCAGCTCCGCGGGCTGGTCGGCCTCGCCTAACCGGACGGCGCGGGCCAGCAGTTCCGCCGAGCTGCGGTACTCGTCGCGCTGCCGGGCCAGCCCGCCGAGGCGCACCAGCGCCGCGTAGCCGACGTAGCGCACCTCACGCACCGGGTCGTCGGCCGGCAGCCCCATCGACTCGGCGAGTTCGAGCGCCTGCTCGGCCTGCGCACCGACGAAGGGATCGACCTGCGTGCTGCCGACGCGTGCGCCGCGCTCGGCGGCCCACAGCGCGGCCCGGGCGTGCCGGCGTGCGCGGTCGGCTTTCGGCAAGCTCCCGTAGGCGACGTCACGGGCCATGGGATGGGTGAAGGTCCACCAGATCTCGCCCTTGTTGGGTGGGCGCACCAGCTGGCGGGCGGTCAGCTCGTCGAGGGCGGCCTGCACCTCCGTGGCGCTGCGCTGATCGACGACGCCGAGCGCCTCGGCAGCGAAGCGCAGCCCGAGCACCGACGCCGCGCGCAGCACCGACTTCGCGGCCGGGTCCAGCCCGTCGATACGGGCGGCGAGCACCGACTGCACGGCCGCCGGAAGCGCGTCGGGAGGCAGCGGACCCGACGCCACCCACGAGTCGCCGTCGCGCTGCAGCAGCCCGCGGTCGACCAGCAGGTGCAGCAGCTCGGCGAGGAAGTAGGGATTGCCCTGGGCCCGGCTCAGCATCGCCGAGCGCAGCGGGTCGGCCAGGTCGCCGCCGCCGAGATACGCCCGCAGCAACCGGTGGGCGGTGCTTTCGTCCAGCGGCGCGAGTGTCACCTGTCGCGGGGAGGGGAGATCGGCGATCGTCGCCGGCTCCCGTCCGATGAGCACCAGCAGGATCGGCCCGCGCAGCCGCTTGGCCACCTCACCGATCGCTTCGAGCAGCTCCTCGCTGGCCCATTGCAGGTCGTCGATGACGATCAGGAGCGGACCTTCAGCCGCCAGCGCGCGCAGCAGGGTGGCTGCCGCGTCCAGCACGCCGTCGCGTCCATGGGGGTCGGCCGGGGCGCCATCGCGCGCCGCGCTCTCGGACTCGTGCTCGACGCCGAGCAGGTGAAGCAGCCGGTCGGCCAGTGCCCCCGGCACCCACAGCGACGGCGCCGGATTGTCCAGCCGGGCGAGGGTGCGGTGGACGCGCTCGATCGCGATCTCGGGCTCGTCCTCGTCGGTGATCCCGCAGGCGGTGCGCACGATTTCGACGAGCGGCGCGAGGTGCCGGCCTTCCCCGTACGGCATGGCGCGCCCGAGCAGCACCCGCCCGTCCGGGATCTCGCCCGCGAAGCGGATCAGCTCACCGACCGTGCGGGATTTGCCGACCCCCGCCTCGCCGGTGACCATGATCGTTGCCGGGCTGCCGCTCTCGGTGACGTCCAGGCTGGCGCCGACCAGCCGGGCGACCTCGGTCTCGCGGCCGACAAACGTCGCCTCGTCGCCGAGCCCCAGCTGGCCCGCGCTCGTCGGGCGGAGCGCCACCAGTTCGTAGGCGGCGACGAGCTCACGCTTTCCCTTCAGCCGCAGCGGTTGCAGGGCCCGCCAGGACGCGAGGGTCATCGTCGCGACGGCGGTGTCGCGGCCGGCGTAGATCGAGCCGACCGACGCGGCGTCGGACAGCCGGGAGGCGGTGTTGACGGTGTCGCCGACCACTGTGTACGCCAGTGCTGCCTGCACCCCGGCGAGGACCTCACCGGTGTTCAGCCCGACCCGCAGGCCGAGCCGGCGACCGCCGCCGAGCTCGTCAGCGACCAGCCGGCTGACTTCGTGCTGCATGTTGACGGCCGCGCGCACCGCACGTTCGGCATCGTCCTCGTGCGCGGTCGGGGCACCGAACACGGCCATGATCCCGTCGCCGGTGAGCTTGTCGACGTGACCCCCGACCTCGACGACGACCCGCGCCAGCGCCGCCAGCACCCGGTCGGTCACCTCGCCGACCCGCTCCGGGTCGAGATCCTCGGCCCAGGCAGTGAAGTCGGACAGGTCGCCGAACAGCACGGTGACGACGCGCCGCTCGGCAGACTTCGTCGATCCGCTCCGTCGTCAGCGGCATGCCGCAGACGTGGCAGAAACGTGCGCCGGTGACCGTCGGGGTCGAGCAGGTGGGGCAGCGCAGCGGTCCGGTGGACGCCGTCGGCGTGCGCCCCGGAGGCGCCGCTGGTGGATCAGTCATCACAGTCAGCCGGAGGGCTCGCTCGTACCGACGAGGCTGAGCTCGGCCATGCGGGCAGCCATCTCGTTGGCCGGGGTGGGGGTGAGGTCGAGCTGCTCGGCCAGCGAGGGCGTCTTGTCGACGAGGTAGTCGAGCTGGGCATGCACGGAGAGCTCGGCGGCAGGCCACAGCACTTCGGGCACGTCGATGTAGACGAGCTCGACGACCTCGCGCGGTGTAGCGCGCCCCGCCGGCGACCGCCTTGGACACCTGCGCGAGCCGGTCGGCCCGGTGGCTCAGGTAGTCCTCGGCGACCCGCCCGGCGCTCGGCAGCTCCGGGCCGTGCCCTGGGTAGCACCGCCGCGTCACCGTATTCGCGCAGCGCCTTGAGGCTCTCCAGGTAGGGGCCGAGCTGCGCCGTCGGGCCAGGCGACGACGGTGGTGCCGCGGCCGAGGATGGTGTCGCCGGTGAGCACCGCGTTGTCGCCCGGCAGGTAGAACGACAGCGAGTCGGCGGAGTGCCCCGGCGTCGCGATCACCTCGAGGCGAACCCCGCACTGGTCGAAGCGAATCGCCGGCCTCGAGCGGCTCCCCGAACTGGCGGTCGAGCGCCAGCACCGGCGCACCCGTGAGCTCGGCAAGCCGCGCTGAGCCACCGCTGTGGTCGGGATGCCCGTGGGTCAGCAGGATGAGCTCGATCGGCCCGACTCGGCGGCCACCCGCGCGAGATGCGCCTCGTTCGGCGGGCCGGCGTCGATCACGACGTAACCCCATGAGGCGCCAGCGTCCCGCCGCGCAGCATCCAGGTGTTGGTGCCTTCCAGGGTCATCGGGCTCGGGTTGGGCGCAAGCATCACCGACGCGCTCGGCGTCACCGAGCGCAGGACGCGGCGTCGCCCCGCCGGATTGCTCTGCAGGCTCGGTCACGGCTCGTACCCCTTCTCATGCGGGAGCAGCAGCTCCACCTCCTCACCGGCGACGACAACGCGCGGGAGCACCGGAGCGATGTCACGGGTGTCGGCAGCAGCGAGCACGTCGGCGGCGGTGGCGTACTCGGCCAGCTCGCGCAGCGTCGCGATAGTCGGCGGCAGCATCGCCAGCTCGTCGCGCTCGAACCGGGCGACGGCCTCGGCCGGCGTGAGCCACATCGTGGCGTCGGCCTCGCCCCCGACATGGCGCGTGTGCTGGCCCGACGGCGAGGGCGGCGACGAAGAAGCGGGTGTCGTAGCGCCTGCGGCTCGAGCTCCGGGGTGATCCAGTGCGCCCAGGGCCGTAGCAGATCGGCCCGCAGGCCCGAGGCCGCGCCGCTCGAGCAGGCCGGACAGGCTCTCCGCGCCGCTCGAGGAGCGCGACGCGCTCGGCTTCCCATTCCGGGCCCGGAGACGTCGACGACGTCATCGGGGCCGGCGCCGGCCAGCAGCACGCCCGACTCCTCGAACGTCTCGCGCACGGCCGCGCAGACCAGCCCGTGGCCGAGCGGCGGATCAGCGCTCAGCACCCGCGACCAGGCCTGCGGGCTCGTGCCGAACCAGCTGCGCGTGGGCGGCCGTATCCGCCGGATCGACCCGTCCACCGGGGAAGACGTGCATGCCCGCGGCGAACGCCATCGAGGCCACCCGCCGCAGCAGGTACGCCTCCAGCCCGCCGAGCGCCGTCGCGCAGCAGGACGATCGTGGCCGCATCGCGGGTGGGCGGGACGGGAAGCCCGACGCGCTCACGGACGTCGGCGAGCATCGCCTGGCGGGAGACGATCACCAGCCGATTTGTTCACTCCTGCAGGAGTAATCGTGAGCTCAGACACTTTCGCCGCGAGGGCGGCGACGATCTCCACCTCGACGGGCGCGCCGAGCGGCAGGGCGCCACCCCGACCGCACTTCGGGCACTGCGACCGGCCTCGCCGAAGACGTCGGCGAGCAGCCGGCTCGCGCCGTCGACGACGCTCGGCTGGCCGGTGAAGCCGGGGGCGCTGGCGACGAAGCCGACCACCTTGATGATGCGGGCTATCCCGTCGATTCCCCGCGGCCCGGCGACGGACGCCAGGGCGGCAAGGGCGTTCAGGGCGCAGATCCGGGCGAGCCCGGCGGCGTCGTCGGGACTGACGATCCCGCCGTCCGTCAGTCTTGCCGGCTGTGCCTGCCGTGCCCACCAGCCCGTGCGCACCAGCTTGCCGTCGACCATCGGAAGCTGGCCGCTGCTCCACGCCATGCCGCCGTGAGCGACGGCCGGGACGTACGCCGCCAGCGGAGCGGTCACCGGCGGGAGCGTGATGCCGAGCTCCTGCAGGCGCTCCGACGCGCTCACTGACTCTCGATGGGTCGTTTCATGTACGCGACCAGCTGCTCGCCTGTCGGCCCGGGCAGGACGGCGACGAGCTCGTAGCCCTGGTCGCCCCAGTTGTCCAAGATCTGCTTCGTCGCGTGCGAAAGCAGCGGGACCGTCACGTACTCCCACTTCTGCATGCGCTCAGCCTAGAGGTGAGGGTTGGCCGCGTCGGAGGGACGTGTGGAGCGCGGCACGAGGGGTGACGCGGGGCACGCCTCACGCCCGGTTCGCCTCAGGCAGGCGCGGGTAGCGTCGTGATCGTGGAGCGCCCCAAGCCGCATCCCTTCCGGGACGTGCGCCTGCATGTCGTCACGGGGAAGGGCGGCACCGGCAAGTCGACCGTTGCCGGCGCGCTGGCGATCGCGCTCGCCTCCGGCGGGCGCCGCGTCCTGCTGACCGAAGTCGAGGGCCGGCAGGGCATCGCGCAGCTCTTCGACTGCCCGCCCCTGCCCTACGAGGAGCGCAAGGTCGCGTCGGCCCCCGGCGGCGGCGAGGTGTACGCGCTGGCGATCGACCCCGAAGAGGCGCTGCTGGACTACCTCGAGCTCTTCTACGGGATGAAGCGCGCCGGCCGGGCGCTCAAGCGCTTCGGCGTCGTCGACTTCGCGACGACGATCGCGCCCGGCATGCGCGACGTGCTGCTCACCGGCAAGGTCAAGGAAGCCGTCACCCGCAACGCCAAGCGTGACCGCAACAAGCTGATCTACGACGCGGTGGTCATGGACGCGCCGCCGACCGGCCGGATCACCCGGTTCCTCAACGTCACCGCCGAGGTTCGCGAGCTCGCCCGCACCGGGCCGGTGCGCGGCCAGGCCGAGAGCGTCGTCGCGCTGCTGAAGTCCAAGCAGACGGCGGTGCACATCGTGACGATCCTCGAGGAGATGCCGGTCCAGGAGACCCTCGACGGGGCCGAGGAGCTGCGCGGCGCCGGGCTGCCGGTCGGCGCGGTCGTCGTCAACATGGCGCGCACTCCGCTGCTCGACGCGTCGGCTCAGAAGGCTGCGCTGGCCGGCAAGCTGGATGTCGGCCTGCTCGCCGCCGGGCTCAAGCGAGCGTCGTACAAGGTCAAGGACAGCCAGGTCGCGGCCATGGTCGAGGAGACCGCCGAGCACGCCCAGCGGGTCGCCCTGGAGGCACGTGAGCGCAAGGACCTCGGGGCGCTCGGCCTGCCGGTCGTCGAGCTGCCGCTGCTGCCGGACACGGTCGACCTCGGTGGGCTGTACCGGCTGGCCGAGGTGATGCGCACGCAGGGGATGACCGGATGAGCTCGCCCAAGGCCGTGCCGCGCGGCTCGACGTCGACGGCTGTGCTGGATTCGGCGCGCATCATCGTGTGCTGCGGCTCCGGAGGCGTCGGCAAGACGACGACGGCCGCCGCGCTTGGCCTTGCGGGCCGCCGAGCGCGGCCGCTCGGTCGTCGTGCTCACCATCGATCCGGCCCGCCGGCTCGCACAGTCGATGGGGCTCACCGAGCTGGACAACACCCCGCGCCGGGTCAAGGGGGTCGACGAGACCGAGGGCGGCCAGCTCGACGCGATGATGCTCGACATGAAGCGGACGTTCGACGAGATCGTCGTCGCCCACTCCACCCCCGAGCGCGCCAAGAAGATCCTGGACAACCCCTTCTACCAATCGCTGTCGTCCTCGTTCTCCGGGACGCAGGAGTACATGGCGATGGAGAAGCTGGGGCAGCTGAAGGAGACGGGGAACTGGGAGCTGGTCGTCGTCGACACCCCGCCGACCCGTTCGGCGCTGGACTTCCTCGACGCGCCGCAGAGCCTGGCCCGCTTCCTCGACGGCCGGCTGCTGCGCCTGCTCGTCGCTCCCGGCGAAGGCCGGTGGGCGGGCCTACATGAAGGTGCTGTCGGCGGGCTTCCTGACGTTCGCCCGGATGTTCACCAAGATCATCGGCGCGCAGACGCTGCAGGACGTCAGCCAGTTCGTCGCTGCGCTGGAGACGATGTTCGGCGGGTTCCGCCAGCGCGCCGAGGAGACCTACCGGCTGCTGGCCGCGCCGGGAACGGCGTTCGTCGTCGTCTCCGCGCCGGAGCCGGCCGCGCTGCGGGAGGCGTCGTATTTCGTCGACCGGCTGGCGGCGGAGAAGATGCCGCTCGCCGGGCTGGTGCTGAACCGGGTGACGCGCAGCAAGGCGCCGGAGCTCCCGGCCGAGCGGGCGCTCGCGGCCGCCGAAGAGCTCGAAGCGTCGGACTCCGATCCGCTGGCCGCCTCCGTGCTGCGCGTGCACGCCGAGCGCGTCGCGATGGCCGTGCGGCAAAAGCGCCTGGCGGAGCGCTTCACCCGGGCGCATCCGGAGGTGCCGCAGGCGGAGATCACCGCACTCGCCGGCGACGTCCACGACCTCGACCGGGCTACGAGAGGTCGCCGCGGAGCTCGCCGAGGGGTCGCTGGCGCTGCGCGACGCGAGCGCGGCCGTAGTCAGTCTCAGCCGGTGGCGCGGCCCAGCGCTTCGGCGCGTGCCGACTCGAGCAGCACCCGCCAGGAGGCGACATCGGGCCGGCGACGGAGCAGAGCGCGACGCTCACGCTCCGTCATCCCTCCCCAGACCCCGAACTCGACCCGGTTGTCGAGGGCATCGGCGAGGCACTCGGTGCGTACGACGCATCCGAAGCAGCGGGTCTTGGCGCGGTTCTGCGCGGCGCCCTGGACGAACAGCTCGTCCGGATCGGTGTCGCGGCAGGCTGCGCGGGTGGTCCAGTCACTCTCGGTACGGGATCCCACCATCAGGCCGGTGCGGGAGGTGGCTGGCGACTAGCGTGGCGATCGTCATGATTCGCGTTGGTGCTTCTACGCACGAGCCCGGGTCCAAGGGGCTCGTGATTGCGGCGCGTCGGCGGACCTGTCACCGACCGTGTTCAAGCTATGAATCCTTAACGGCCCGCGACAGACTCGAAGTGACGATTCGTGGCCTAGCCCTTATAGGCCATATGCAGCGGGAGTGCCCGCGGAAGTTGGGCTTCCGTTGAGGCATAAGAACCTCAGACGTGCTTGTGAGTTCGCCCTCGAAGCGCCCAGAAGCTTCCCTCGAGACGTCTTTCATGAGAGTATGCGGGGCGTCTCTATCCGCGAATTGGTGAAGGCCGGCAGCCGGTTTCCGGAGCCGGCTTGCAGCTCCCGACAGGCCCGTTTGCCACCCGCCGCGGCAACTCTCCAGTCCCTCGCCGCCTCCTCGAAAGAGCCTTCGCAGCCTGTGAGCACAACTCTCACGCCCCGCCGAGTACAGAAGACTCGCGCCTCGCGACGCTGCCCGGAATGTCGGAGCACGTTCGCCACCACCGGCCGTCCAAGCTGCTGGCGATCCTGGTCCTTTCGGTGGTCGCCGGGCTGCTCGTGGCGGTCCTCGCGGTGCCGCTCATCGGCGGCATCGGCATCGGCGCCAAGGCGAGCGCGGACTTCTTCGACAACCTTCCTACGCAGCTAGTGCTGCCTCCGCTGCCCCAGCGCTCGGTGATTCTTGGATCGCAATGGCCACCCGATCGCGACGCTGCACGGACCGGAAGACCGCGTCTCGATTCCCGTTCGCCGACATTCCCGTCCAGATGCGTCACGCGATCGTCGCGATCGAAGACCGCCGCTTCTACGAGCACCACGGCGTCGACTACAAGGGCCTGATCCGGGCGGCGCTGACCAACCAGGAGAACGGCAGCATCACCCAGGGCGGCTCGACGCTGACCCAGCAGTACGTGAAGAACGTGCTCCTCGAGTCGGCCACGACTGCCGGCCGAGCGCAAGGCCGCCACCGACCGCTCGGTGCAGCGCAAGCTGCGTGAGGCGCGGTATGCGTTAGCGCTCGAGCGCAAGCTTACGAAGGATCAAATTCTCACCAACTACCTCAACATCGCGAACTTCGGCGATGGCGCATATGGCGTAGAGGCAGCGGCAGAACATTACTTCGGCGTTCACGCCAAGCAGCTCAACGTCGTCCAGGCGGCAACGCTCGCGGGAATCGTGAACGCTCCTACCGCCTATGACCCCAAGCTGCATCCGAAGGCTGCGCTCGACCGCCGAAACCTTGTGATCGACCAGATGGTGGTCTCCAAGTACCTCACCAAGGCGCAGGCGAACTACGCGAAGACGTTCCCGCTCGGCCTGAGCAAGGCCTACCAGCGGACGGCCGACGCGTGTGAGGCGGCGGGTGTGGCGGCGTTCTTCTGCGACTATGTGCGCTCGACGCTGCTGAACGACCCGAAATTCGGCGCCACCGCCGAGGTCCGGCAGCGCCGGCTCTTCGAGGGCGGCCTGACGATCCAGACATCCTTCGACCCGCAGGCGCAGGCGGCGGCTCAGCAGGCGGTCGACACCGTGGTGCCGCCGGGGGGGCGCATCGCTACCGCCGAAGTCGTCATGCAACCCGGGACCGGCGACGTGCTCGCCATGGCTATCAACCGCACCTACGGGGATACGACTGACCATTTGCCGGTCTTCAGCCAGGACCCGAAAACCCTCAAGTCACCGAAAGCAAGGACCAGGTTCACACCAAGTTCAATTACGCGACGGCGCCCTCGTTCCAGGCCGGCTCGACGTTCAAGCTCTTCACGCTGGCCGCGGCGTTGGAAAAGGGTCTTTCGACGGCCACAACGTTCAACTCCCCAGCCTGCGTCTATCTCGCCAACTTCCCGTACGGGAACCCGCTGAATCCGGGTGCCAATTGCATCTCGGATACGCCGGGAGTGACGGCTCCTCCGGGAGTGGGCTATTCCAATGCCGGCGACAGTGAGGCCGGGACGTTCAACATGCCCCAGGCGACGGCGCAGTCCGTGAACACCTATTTCGTGCAGCTGGAAAAGAAGGTCGGCGTTCCGGAGGTACGGGACATGGCGATCCGGCTCGGGGTCCAGTCGCCGTCATTGAAGGGTGACAAGGCGCTCGTTGGCTCCCTGACACTCGGCTCGCGCGAGGTCAGCCCGCTGGACATGGCGACGGCCTACGCCACGATCGCGGCGCAAGGGCTGCGCTGCTATCCCAGGCCGGTGCTGTCCATAAAGGCCAACGGTAAGCCGGTGGACTACAGCGGCCCCGGTAAATGCCAGCAGGTGCTCAAGGCCGGTATCGCCGACACGATCACCAACATGCTCGAGGGCGTCATCACCGGCGGAACCGCGAGCGCCAACGGCTGGGTCGGGCGTCCGGCAGCGGGTAAGACCGGCACCACTGACCAGCATTACGACGCCTGGTTCGACGGCTACATCCCGCAGCTCGCTGCCGCGGTGTGGGTCGGTGACGGCCGCAACCCGACGCTCTACCCGATGGAGTACGCCGGCTACATCGCTCCGGGGCAGACGGTGAGCACCGTTCCTGACGGCACGATTGTCGGTGGAGTGCAGCAGGGGATGGTCTTCGGCGGTGACTTACCCACCAAGGTCTGGGCGGCCACCATGCGCCAGGCCGTGGTCAATCTCAACCTGCCGGTGGAGGACTTCCCGCCACCCGACTACGCGGTCGAGCAGGGAGTGAGTGCGACGGTGCCGAACGTCGCCGGAATGGACATCGGGTCTGCAGACGCTGCTCTCACCGCCGCCGGGTTCACCCCGATCAACGGTGGCTCGGCGTTCAGCCCGAACGCGCCAGGCACGGTCGCGTACACGACGCCCGGAGGGTTCGCGCAGGCTCCGCAAGGCAGCGGTGTGACGATCTTCGTCTCCGGGGGTCCCGCTCCGCCCCCGCCGCCGACCAAGGCGCCGACGACCAAGGCCAAGACGCCTACGGTCAAGAAGCCGACGACGACGAAGAAGAAGGTCGTGCCCAAGCATTAGCCGGGCGTTATCCGGCGAGCGCAGGCAAACTGGTCGGATGAGAACGGCGAGAGCGCTCGGTGCCATGGCGCTCACGGGCGCCGGTGCGCTCGCGTACGGCGTCGGGTATGAGCGCAACGCGTTCACGCTGCGCCGCCTCGACGTCCCGGTGCTGGCGAAGGGTTCGCCGCCGCTGCGCGTGCTGCACCTGTCCGACCTGCACATGCTGGCGCGCCAGCGCGCGAAGCAGGAGTGGATACGTGACCTCGGCCGGCTGCTCCCGGACCTGGTCGTACTGACCGGTGACGTCCTGTCGGCCAATGACGCCGGGCCGAAGGTGATCGACGCGCTCGCGCCCCTGCTCGACCGCCCGGGCATCTTCGTGCCGGGCAACAACGACTACTACGAGCCCACGTTCAAGAATCCGGCGCGCTACTTCACCGGGGGCCGCCGCGAACCGAAAGGCGCGCCGATCGACTGGGACTCCTTCGCGCGCGAGCTCGTCTCGGGCGGCTGGACCGACATGACCAACGTGCGGGCCGATATGAAGGTCTCCGGCCGCATCATCGACGTCCGCGGGGTCGACGACCCGTACCTCGGCCGTGACCGGCTCGACGCCGTCCGGGGGCAGGCGGACCCGAAGGCCGACCTTCGGCTCGGCATCGCGCACGCCCCGCAGCCGCGGGTGATCGACGCCTACACCGCCGACGGCGTGGAGCTGCTCCTCGCCGGCCACACCCACGGTGGTCAGGTCTGCCTGCCGGGCTTCGGCCCGCTGGTCACGAACTGCGGCATCGACCGGGCGCGGGCCCGCGGCCTGTCCCGCTACGGCGCCAGCGGCAACGAGGCGTGGCTGCACGTCTCCGCCGGCCTCGGCACTTCGCCGTACGCACCGATCCGCTTCGCCTGCCGCCCGGAAGCGACGCTCCTGACGTTGACCGCCGTTCGCTAGACTCCCTAGGGCCACGGGGTGTGGCGCAGCTTGGTAGCGCGCTTCGTTCGGGACGAAGAGGCCGCAGGTTCAAATCCTGTCACCCCGACCATTGTCAGAGCTGAGTGTCACGGTTTGAACCGAGCCGGTGGCCGTCGAACGTCCGCTCGCTGACTCGACTCACCGGTCAAACCTCGAACGGCGGCGTTGTCGCAGCCGAAGCGCTCGGTCTCCGGTGCTACGCGCGACCTTCGACCCGAACTTGGGGCGGCGGCAGTAGATCAGGGTGCTAGAACCCCGGCGTTTGCTGCCGCTGGTGACCTTGCGCCGGTTCGACGATGACCACGCGGGCGCGCGCCAAGGTGACGCCGATCGCGCGCATCCCCCTTGCAGAGGAGCCATTGACTGTCGGAGTGTCAGGGAAATACCGGCAGGCCTTCCGCGGCGGCCGCCGCTCTGAGCCGCTCATCGAACGCTGCCATCATCGCCAGCTCGCCTAGCGCCGTGCGGGCGGCGAGGGCACAGCTGAGCTGAACGGCGTCGTAGGCGCGCAGCCCGTGAACCGCGACCAGACGGGCCGCCGTGTCCAGGAGCTCGGCGGAGGCATGCACGGCGGCGAAGCGCGGCCCTTCCTCATCGACACCGAAGTAGTCCGCCTCGAAGTCGGCCACCAGCAGTTGTGCGTCGGCGGCCGTGAGCTCTCCGGTGCGCTGCTTGCGCCACAGTGCGGCAGGGACCTCGACGCGTGCCAGTTCGGCGATCACGAGAGGGCCAAGCGTGCGTACGGCGTCGGCTCCGGCCTCGTCGGCGTACAGCTTGACGAGGGCTGAGGAGTCCGCGAAGACGCTCACCGCCCGGCGGACACGATCTCGCTCAGCGGCGTACCACGTCCCGCGCGGCTGCGTGCTGCCGCCACTTCGGCGGCATCGGGTCGTCCGGGTCGTGGCCTCGGCTGGATGAGGAGACCTGCTGCGGCCAGGCGCTCCCGCACGCGGTCGGCCTCGTCGCCGGCCAGGTCGGGGTCGGTGGCTGCGTCCAAGACGGACGTCATGAATTCGTTGAGGCTTCGACCCCGTTGCTGCGCCGCGACGCGAACGCGCTCAACCAGCTCGTCTGGAGCGCGCCAGCTCACCTGTGACATGCAAGACATGCTAGCAGTCATGACAGCGTTCGGATGCGGCGTCCTCGCTCCTGCACCACCATGAAGGCCGAGGCCGGCCAGGATGGTGAGGCTCGCCGCGCTCCCGCCGGATGACCGGTCCGCCCTGCTCGAGCTTTACGACGAGGTGGCGGCCAGCCCGCTGCGGCCCGGATGGTCGTACGACGAGCCTTCCGAGCTCGAAGCCATCGTCGCGACGCTGCCGACCTCAACGCCGGCGGCGGCGGACTGGACCCCGGAGCGGATCCACGGCGGGTGGCTGGGGCGGATCGCCGGGTGCATGGTCGGAAAGCCGCTCGAGCAGGGGTGGACTGCGGCGCAGACCCGGGAGTACCTCGCGGGCGTCGGGGCCTATCCGCTGCGCGACTACGTCCCCGCGGCCGACCCGCCGACAACCCAGCTGCATTGGACGTGGCCGGAGACGACGCTCGGCCGCATTGATGGCGGGGTGCGTGACGACGACATCGACTACGTGATCCTCGGGCTGCTGCTGCAAGAGCGGTTCGGCAACGGACTGTCGACCGCCGACGTGGCCGGGGCGTGGCTGTCGTACCTGGATCGACGCGCAGATCCGCGCCGACATCTTCGGCTGGACGCACCCAGGTGATCCCCGGGCCGCGGCGCTCGCGTCGTACCCCGATGCCCGGCTCTCGCACGTGGGCAACGGCATCTACGGCGAGATGTGGCCGGCTGCGCTGGTCGCTTCAGCGTTCACCGCGCCCTCGGCCCAGGACGTGGTGCGCGGCTCGCTCGCGCACATTCCACCGCGGTCTCGCCTGGCCGAGGCGATCGGCGCGATCGTGACAACTCACGACGCGGGCGGCAGCTGGGACGATGCGATCGACCTCATCGCGACCGACCTCGGCCACTACTTGTGGGTGCACGCCATCCCGAACGCGGCGATCCTCGCGGCGGGGCTGCTGTGGAGGGACAGTGACTTCGCCACGACGGTCGGGCTGACCGTCCAGGCCGGCTGGGACACCGACTCGAACGGCGCCACCGCCGGATCGGTGATGGGCGTGCTGCTCGGCGCGGGCGCGCTTCCCGCCCTTCTGGTCGAGCCGCTGCACGACACCGTGCGGTCCGCGGTGTTCGGCCACGAAACGTCGCGCATCTCGGAGCTGGCCGGGCGCACGGCCGCGCTGGTCAGCTGAAACCCGGCGGCAGCTGCGCCCCGGAAACCATGGTGGCCCGGCTGGCGACCTCGACCGCGGCCTCGACGGCCGTCGCCAGTGACGCCCCACTGGCGAGGGCGGCGGCGAGCGCGCCGACGAACGCGTCTCCGGCGCCGGTGGTGTCGACCGCATCGGTATGCGGGGCCGGAACCGTCCCGTGCTCGCCGCCCGATTGCCAGCTCGCGCCCGCGGCGCCCAGCGTGCGTATCAACGCCCCGGAGAAGCGCGCCGGGACGAGCGCTGCTTCTGCCTCGTTGACCACGAGCACGCTCACCCGGGCGAGCAGCTCCGGCGGCAGCGGCCGGGCCGGCGCCGCGTTGAGCAGCACCCGCGCGCCTGTCTCGATGACGGCAGCCACGACGGCATCGGGAATCTCCAGCTGCATCACCACGATCGCCGCGCCGTCGATCAGCGCATGCGCTGCTGCGACGTCCTCCGGCGCGAGCTCGCCGTTCGCGCCCGGCACGACGACGATCGAGTTCTGGCCGTGGTCGTCGACGCTGATGTACGCCGCTCCGGTCGGCGCCTCGCCCGCGACCCGGACGTGCGCGATGTCGACGCCGGCCGCCTCGAGGTTGGCCCGCATCGCCCGCCCCGTCTCGTCGTCGCCCACGCAGCCGACCATCGCGACCGACGCGCCGAGCCGTGCCGCCGCCACCGCCTGGTTGGCACCCTTGCCGCCCGGTGACCGGCGCTGCCCGGACGCCAGGACGGTCTCGCCCGGCTCGGGCAGCCGAGACACGCGTAGCTCGAGATCAGCATTGATCGAGCCGACCACCACGATGCGTGCACCGGACACAGCACAGCACCGTAGTTGCGCCGGCCCGTCAGGCTGCTTCCGGCCGCGCGTGCTTGGGCAGCCGGAAGACGAAACCGACCGCAGCTGCCAGTGGCACGAGGCTGGCCCAGGCCGTGATCCGCAGCGCGTCCGTCGCGACGTGGTGCTTGAAGGTCGAGAAGAAGATGGTGCCCAGCACTGCCACGCCCAGCGCGGTCGACAGCTGCTGCGAGGCCTCCATCACGCCGGACGCCGAGCCGACCTCGCGCATGCTGACGCTGGTGAGGATGTAGGTGAACAGCTGACCGAAGCAGGCACCGGCGCCCGCGCCGATCAGGACCAGGGCGGGAACGAGATCCCACGTCGACGCGCTCTGCCCGCCGCTGAGCGTCATGGCGAGCGTGACCGCCCCGGCGGCAATGAGGAGCAGCCCGACGTGGAGCAGGTGACGGCCGAGCCGTTTGGCGACCGCTGACGAGCCGCCCATGCCGAGCATCATGCCGAGGACCATCGGCGTGAGCGTCAGGCCGGCGTGGATCGGCGACCAGCCCTCGCCGAGCTGGCCGTAGAGCGAGACGCAGAGCAGGAGCCCGCCGAACGCGCCGAACAGGGACAGGACGATCGCGATGCCGCTCAGGAAGGTGCGGTTGCGCAGGATCGAGGCTTCGATCAGGGCGTCCTTGGTGCGCCGGCTCTCGTACCGCAGGAAGGCGAACAGGAGGAGGGCGCCGACCGCGAGCAGCACGAAGGTCCACGCCGGCCAGCCGTCGGTCTGACCCTGGATGAGCGGATAGATGATCGCCACCAGCGCCAGCCCGACCAGCCACAGCCCGCCGACATCGAGCTTGAGCCCGGGGTGGGTCGCGCCGCGTGGCAGCGAGTGGATCGCCAGCGGCAGCGTCAGCGCGCCGATCGGCACGTTGATCAGGAAGACCAGCCGCCACCCGATGTTCCACAGGTTCGCGTCGATCAGCGCGCCCGCGAGGACCGGAGCGCCGAGCATCGCCAGACCCGTCGTGGGGCCGAACAGGTTCGTGGCCTTTCCGATCTCCTCGTCGTCGAAGACCTCTTTCATCAGGCCGAAGCCCTGCGGGATCATCAGCGCCCCGAAGCCTCCCTGCAGTGCCCGGAAGGCGATGAGCGTGCCGACGCTCGGCGCCATCGCGCAGGCCGCGGAAAAGAGCGTGAAGCCCGCCGACCCGAGCAGGAAGAGCCGCCGCCGGCCGAAGATGTCACCGAGCCGCGCCCCGGCGATCAGCAGCACGGCGAAGGCCAGCGTGTAACCGGCGCTCAGCCATTGGATAGTGGTGGCGCCGCCGCCGAGATCGCGGTGAATGGACGGGCCCGCGACGTTGACGATCGTCGCATCGAGCAGGTCCATGGTGTTGGCGGCCAGCACCACGGCGGCGACGAGCCAGCGCTTGTCGTACGTCGGGGGCGGGTCTGCGGCGGCGGAGGCGGTAACGGTGGCGGTGTCCATACGGTCTCGCGCCCTCCGGCATCTCGTCATCGAACGGCGTTCGTAACGAACGCCGTTCGTTACGGACACTGTACGTTGGACCTGCCGATCGCGTCAACGCCGCTGAACGCGGCCCTCACCAGGAGGCCCGGGCTCGATGACGTCACCGCGCACTCCCCGCTCGACCCGCGATCGGCCGGCGAAAGCACCGCTCAGCACCGAGGCGATCGTCGACGCGGGCCTGGCGATTCTGCGGTCGGAAGGGCTCGAGGCGGTGTCGATGCGGCGAGTGGCTGCCGCGTTGGACACCGGGGCCGGCTCGCTCTACGTCTACGTCTCCGGCCGCGAAGGCCTGGTGGAGGCCATGTTCGATCGCATCGTCGCGACGGTCGAACTCGAGCCCCCCGACCCGGCGCGGTGGCGGGCTCAGCTGCACTCGCTCCTGATCCGGGGCCGTGATGCGCTGGTCGCTCACCCCGGAATGGCTGCAGCGACCATGGTCAGCAACCCCCCCAGCACCGAAGCTGCTCTCGGGCTGCTGGAGAACATGCTGGGCCTGCTGCTGGCCGGCGGGATCGATCCGCAGGACGCGGCGTGGGCGTCCGACCTCTTCGCCGCCCTGGTGACCTACGCCGCCATCGAGGCCGAGGCCCGGGGGCCCGACATCAGCGCGATGGTGGATGAGGTTGCGGTGAACCTGGCTCGCCTCCCCGCCGACCGGTTTCCCGCGATCACCTCGCACGCCGAAGAGCTCGTCACCGGGGACGTCGACGAACGATTCCGCTTCGCCATAGACGTTGTGATCGACGGCGTGCTGGCGAGGGGCAAGCGGGCATAGCCTTGCTGCACTTCCCGAAAAGGCCGATCGGGACGGGAGGGCGCAGTGGACGGCGTACGGAAATCGTTGATTCATGTTCGGTAAGGCAGGCTTTGTCAAACGCGTCAACTTTGCGGTTGACGCCGTGCTGGAGCCAGGCGAAGAGCGCTTGATGGCGGTTTACGTCCAAGGCCCGCGCCGGCCGCCGTCGTCGTCCGTTGCGGTCGCCAATGCCGCTGGTGCCGCGGCAGCGCTTGTCAGCGGGGCTTCGAATGCTGCCGGGATGATGGCGTCGGCCTGGCTGCTCGCGGTCACCGACCGCCGCTTCCTGGTTCTCGCCATGGACGGCATGACGGCGAAGTCGGCGACGCTCGCGGGTTCGTTTCCTTCGGAGGCGGTTCGCTGCACCGCGGCCGAGAAGGGCGGCTTCGACCTTTCCTATCCCGACGGCGAAGTCGTCTCCTACCGGGTGCTGCCGGCGTGGCGGAAGGAAGGCTCAGCGCTGGCGGAATTGCTGGCCGCCAGCAATGACTGAAGGAACACCGGTGGCCATCGGTGTGCGCTCAGTGCCCGACCGCCTTTTCCAGCTCGTGCTTCGTCATGCGTGAGCGGCCTTCGACGCCTTTGCTCTTGGCCTCGGCGTACAGCTGCGCTTTGGTCCGGCCGCCCGAGCCGCTGTGAGAGCGCAGGCCTCCACGCCGGCCGGAAGAGATGTCGTCGGTCGAGGTGCGGCTTGCCTGCTCCGACTCCCCGGAGCGCGCGCGCTCCTTATTGACCGTCCGGGCGGCTATCTGCTTGGCGGTCTTCTCGCCGCGACCGCGATCCTCGAGACCTTCTTTGATGTGCTCGTACTGTCGTTCACGCTTCGACGACCACGCTTTCTGCGGCATGACTACCTCCCTGCTGGACGCGTACCCGTCGTCCCTGGAGGTAAGCGCGTTTCGTGGTGGATGAGTGCCGTGGTGTCGGGAAAGCTGCCACCGGACAGGGTCGTGAAGGCCAAGATTGTCAGGAGATATGCAGACCGTCACTGAGGTTGAGGACAAGTACGAGGTCGAGCCTGACTTCGTGCTCCCGCCGCTCGCGGGCACCGGCGTCATCGCTTCGGTCGATGACCCGCGCACCGATGAGCTGGTCGCCGTGTACTACGACACCGCCGGTTTCCGGCTGGCCCGCAGCAAGATCGTGCTGCGGCGGCGGCGCGGAGGCCTGGATGCGGGCTGGCATCTCAAACTGCCTGCGGGCAGCGCGCGCAAGGAGATTCATCGTCCGCTCGGCCGCAGCGAGCGCGTGCCGGCTGCGCTGAGCAGTCTGGTGTACGCCCGAACCCGGGGATTGCCGCTCGCGCCCGTAGCCCGGCTGTCGACGACCCGGCGGACCTACGCCCTGCGCGACGCCGAAGGCACCCTCCTGGCTGAGCTGGCCGACGATCAGGTGCACGCCGAGGTGTTCGCTGATCACGGCCATGCCGTCGAGCTTTCCGCGTGGCGGGAACTGGAAATCGAACTCGTCGACGGAAGTCGCAAGGTGCTCAGGCAAGCCGGCCGCCGGCTCCTGGACGCCGGAGCGGAACTCTCAGCCCGGCCCTCGAAATTCGGTGGCCTCATCGCCGATCGCATCGCTGACGGCGCGGAGCTTCCGCTGCCGACGCAGCCTTCCGGCCGGAGCAGCGCAAGAGACGTGATCTCGGCGTATCTGACCGAGCACACGGCGCGGCTGCTCGAGGCCGATCTTCGGGTGCGTCTCGACGAGCCGGAGTCGGTTCACGACATGAGAGTGGCCAGCCGCCGAATTCGTAGCACCCTCAAGACTTTTCGCCGGATGCTCGTTGCCGCCGACGCCCGCGATCTCGAAGAGCGATTGCGCGACGTCGGCCTTCGGCTGGGCGTCGCCCGCGACAGCGAAGTCCTGCTCGAGCGGCTGCTCGGCCTCCTCGACGAGCTGCCTGAGTCGTTCGTGCAGGGGCCGGTTCGCCGGCGGCTGCGAGAGGAGCTGCACGGCACGTACCTGCGAGGCCGCAGCGAAGCTCTGACGTTCATGGAAAGCACGGCCTACGCCGAACTCCTCGACGACCTCATCGCGTTTCTGGGCGACGGCTTCGTCGCTGGCGTCGCTGACCGGCCGGCCCGCAAGGTGCTGCCGAAGCTGGTGCGGCGCAGTACTCGCAAGCTGGTGAGCCGCGCCGCGGCTGCCCAGGCGGCAGCGGAAGGGCCTGAGCGGGAGCACGCGCTGCACCAGGTTCGCAAGGCGGCCAAGCAAGCCCGCTATGCCGGCGAAGCGACCTCGCCGGCTTTCGGTGGCGCAGCGGCCGGTTTGGCCAAGCAGGCCAAGGAGATCCAAGAGATTCTCGGCGAGCATCAGGACAGCGTGGTAGCCGCTGATGTCTTGCGCGACTTCGGCATCGCCGCGCATGGCCGGGCGGACGAGTCTTCATTCACCTTCGGGCTCCTGGCGGGGCTGGAAAGGGCTTACGGCGCCGAGGCGCGGAGGCGGTTCGATGTGCTCTGGAGCAAGGCGAGCACGCGAGCGCTGCTGCGGTCTCTGCATTAGCACTGACCCCCGCTGGGGCGCGAGCTCAGCTCGGCAGTCGCAGAACCGTCCCCGGAAAAATGAGATTGGGATTCGGTCCGATGATGTCCTCGTTGATGGACCACAGCTCGACCCAGGCCATCGAGATCCCCACGTTGTCCGACCCTGGCAGTACCCGGCTGCTGGCAATGGACCACAGGGTTTCGCCCGCCTTGACCGAGTGCACTTCGAGCTGCGTGGAAGGAGACGACCCGGGGACGGACCCGGTAGTGATTGGCGGCGCGGGCGTCGCCCTCTCGCTCTCCAACAGTGCCGTGATCTCGGCGAGTTCGGCGGCGGTCTCCGCCTCGGCTGCGCTGATGGAAGGGTCTAGCGAGATGACGATGGTCGCCATGGTCGCGCATTCGGCCGAGTGGTTAACGGGATCGGTGGCGCTCTTTACGAGTGCAGTCAAGTCGGCGTCGGGGACGCCCTTGACGGGTGAGCTCTTGAGAGCGGCGAGATATGCGGTCGACAAACCGGTTTGAATGCTGAGGCAGACGGCGTCCTGGGTCTTCTTGTCGGGCTTGTCGCCGGGGCCGCCTTCGAGGTTGTCGATGAGCTTGTTCACCTGTTGGGAGATGAAATCCCCAGCCTTCTCTCCCAGCGTCTCACCCAGCTTCGTCAGAAACGAATGGGTGAAATCGACCAGAAGCTTGCCTGCCGCGGCTTCGTCAGCGGCCGTCGCCAGCCCAGGGATGGCAAGCGCCACAGGCAAGGCCGCTGCTACCCCGGCCGCCGCTGCGACCATGCTCCGTTTGGCCGGGGTGTTCAGCTGCGGGGTGGCTTTCGGTGCGGCGTTAGCCGGAGGGGTCGGCTCGCAGCCGCAAGGAGGTGCGGACGTCGTTGGGGTCGTCGGGATGGGCATGACGGGCCCGGCTTTCTTTTGGCCCCCGTCATGGGTCACGACGAGCGCGGTGATCAAACCGCCGAGTACGAGGATCGCCACGAGCGCCGCGGCTACGACTGGCACCCATTGCGGCCAAGCACGGCCCCTCACCGGCCTGGTCCTAGGCCTGTGCCGACCGACCGGATCCAAGACGACGCCGGCGAAGCTGATGGCTAGCAGGAGGACACCGAGGACCACCAGCGGATGCCACCAGGCGCTGCCGATCCAGCGGACGTTGCGGCCGACAACTCCCTGATCGGTTTCGGAGGAGCCGAACAGCGCGTGCCTTGTCGACTGGACCGTCAACGCCGCGGCCGTGCCGACGAGCGTCGCACTGACAACCGCGGCCAACACCAGACGACTGCACTGCCACGCACCGAAGACGACGAGGTAGGCCCCGATCGCGATCAGCGTCATCCCTGCAAGGCCGAAGAAGGTGCTGCTTTGGACGGCGGACACGATGCCGATCACCAGTGGGACCAGGCCCGCGAGGATCATCGTTCTCGGTACCGGCTTGATGGCGTTGGTGAGGCGATAGCCCGCGAGGGTCATCGTGCGTACCGCGGAAAGGGCCGGCTTCACGACGGTCGGAATTTGTTTCACCGAGTTCAGCGCCGCTGCCGCCACGGCGGCTGCCTTCGCCACGGTCCGGATCATCAGCGGCGAGCCTGAATCGCCCGCGAGAGTCTCCTTCGAGACGGGGGATTCCGCCAGCAGCGAGCCCGCTGCTGAGAACAGGCCGGAGGAGGTGCTTGCGGCGTGCTTGACTTTCTCGGCCCACCCGGCCGATTCAGCCGGGATTCGTTCTTTACGCGGATCGACGCGCGAAGCATCGTTTTGGGGGGACAGAATCGTGTCGGCGAGGTGCGGGAGCTCGTCGGCAGCGATGTGGCTCTGCCAGATCTGTGCGACCCACATCGCGGTCAGCGGAAGGCTGTCCGGCACCGGCCGTGTCGGGTCAGCCAAGAATTGCAGCTCATCCTGGATCGTCCTCACATCGATCGTCACAGGCGCATCCGGCGAGCCGAGTTGCGGGCCTTTCCCGGCAGCAGGGAGTGCCGGAACTCCTAGCTTCCCCAGCTCGCCAAGAAACCAGCCGACGCGTTGCTCAGATGGTTCGGCGGTCGCTCTCTGCAAGATTCGGCGAGGGTCTAGCAGCAGGTGAACCAGCCAACCTGCGCCATCCAGCCGGCCCCACATCCAGTCGTTGGCCCGCCAGGACTGTTTGTAGAACGCTCCGAAGTGGTGGAACTGCACTCCGGTCAGCTTTCCGGCGGCCGTATCCAGCCCAGGCGCCAGCAGCGAACGGGTATCGGCGCTGACCTGAACGAGCTCGACGGGTTGCTCGACGTCGGCTTCGGTGGGCAGCATCGCGCGATGGGCGGCGAATAGCTGGAAAAGGCGAACGGCGACCGCCGGCGCACTACCCTCGGCCAGCTGCAGATAACTCACATAGGTCGCGAGCGCGTTGTTGGGCGCAGCGGTGCCGACCGCTGGGCGCACTCGTGGAGCGTCCCTGTTCGCCAGATCGGCGAGCTGTTCGTGCTGATCCACAAGGGCCTGTGCCAATCGCTGCCAGCCGTCCGGCAAATCGCTCGCTGCGGAGTTTTCAGCGGAGCGCCCGTCCTTACGGTCCAGGTAGAGCAACGCGATCTGCGCTGCAGCGTCCGGCAATTGCAGCGCGCGCATGCTGTCGGGTACGCATTGCTCCGCCACGAAACGCGCAAGGTCGATCGGGGGCTCCGCTGGCAGGGCATCGTGAATCTGCCTGACCAAAGCGGCCAGTGCGCTGCGTTCCGAGCCGTCGTGAGCTTGCTGGAAGGCCGCCCGGACGACAGCGATGGCGATCGCCTTGGCGCCGTCGTATCCGGCTCGGCCGTAGCTTGCGATCGCCTCGAGATCGGTGGGCTCCGCTTGCCAGCGCATTTTTGCGCTCCTGACGACTTCCGCTCGGCATGCCCGTTCGTAGTTGCCGCCCACAACGAGCGCCTTTTGCCATTCCGCTGGGATCGTCAGGCCGGTCTTGCCGAGTCCGTTCTCCGCCGGCCACGTTGCGAGTTGACGAAGCAGCGCCGGGACGATCGTCTGAGCCAGCGACTGTGCCTCTCGCTCGCGGTAGTCGACGAGGAGCTCGTCGGACAAAAAGCGTGTCTCGGCTTGCTCCGGCGGCCGCTGGGCATTGCTGGCTTCGAGCTTTCCGGCGATCTCGGCGAGGCGTAGCCGCATGTCCGTGGAAACGCTGACCCGATCGTTGTGTTGCCTGATGAGCTGCAAATCGCGGGCGATCGACTGGCCGAGGACGGATTCAAATTCCTTCAAAAGGCCGTCGACGAGTCCGTATGGGGTCGTGACGTCGTCATCCGGAATAGCAAGCACCGGATTCGGGGACTTGCCGGTCAGCGGGATCACGTACAACAGCAGGCGGCGGACCTGGGAGTCTGCGGGCTGGTCGAACACGGTTTGCAGTAACGGACCGATCGGCTTGTTGTTCAGTAAGCCTCCGTCCGCCGCCCAATGTGCCCGCGTGATGGGGGTGAAGGGGGCCATGGCAGGACGGAGGGGAACTTTTCCGGTCGCGGGGGTAGGAGACAGAAACGGCAGAAACGACGGCTCAAACGCGGCTGGATACGACGCGCTGCTGCGCGCCGCAAGTGCTAGCGCATTGACCGTCGCGGGCTGGCTCAACGCGTCCTTGTCAAAGGTGAACAGGCCGTGGTGGTCCACGTCTTGCACCAGCGTCCCGAACGAATCGGTGAACCGGCTGGTCTCGCCGGTCAGCAGGGTCGTTGTCACGAACAGGGTGGTGCTTGGCAGCTCAGAATCCGGATCGGGCGGCAGGCCCCGGACGGAATTCAAGGCGGGTAGACGTGTGACGAGGCCTCCATACATCTGCTCGTCACCGAGCAGAAGCGAGGGCACAGTCTGGTCGGAGGGGTCGCGCAGCAGTGTCATCAGCGATCCGACAGAAAGCCATACATCGCGCAGGCCGCCGAGATCCCGGCTGTTGACGCGTGCATAGGCAAGGATGGCCGAGTTCAGGCCTCCCGCGCTCGTCCCGGCAAATACGTCGAGGTCGACGGTGACGTCGAGTAGATCGATGAGTCCCAAATAGAGGTGCCGAACTCGCTCCGATTCGCTGGCGGCTTCTGCCAGAGCAGGTAGGAGAGTCCCGTACGGCAGCCGGCTGCGCCATTGCGACGCCTGATAAAGCAGGTCAAGCTCGCGAGCCACCCCGCCCATCCAGATAGCCAGACTGACCCCGCCGGTCATCGTCGTTGCAACGCGAATCGCCTGCGTCTCGGGAGTAACGCGAGATCCCCGCGCGTTTGCCTCCGCTTCAGCGCTGTTGCTACCGGCCATGGCTTCTCGCCTCGCTTGAATGCCGTTTTCGGGAATCTTGCTCTTTAGTCCCCGAGCGGGCAGAGCTTTCGGAATTTTCCCCGGAGCGGCTCGCTGGCTGGGCGCTCCGCAGTGGCTATCGATAACCGCTGGTTGCGGCCGAATTCGCGTCACCGGCAGGTCGGGGCATCCATGCCAAGCAGGAACGCGCCTGCCGATCTGTGGCCACCAGCCATCGAAATGGTCCGTGCGCCATGGGCACGACGACGGACGGGTTGACCCAAGCGACTACGCCATTCGGCGGGAAGACCTCGTGGTCAAGACGACGTACATCGGGCAGTACCACTTGAGCCCTTCCCGGGCCGCGGCGGTGGCCAAGGAGGTCGGCATACCGAGCTTCGTCCCGCTTCCGGGTGACATCGCGCCCGCCCAGCAGAAGCTGGCCGACCCCTTCCAGGAGAACAGCGAGATCCCGTCAAAGGTTGACGCTTCCGCCGAATTCGACAACCCCCTCAACGACACCGTCCAGAAAAGCGCAGGCTCAGTGACTTCCTTATAAGCAGCAGTCGCTCTTGAGGTAACTCCCACACCCGAGTGTCGAAACCGTCAGAACAGCGGGGCAATCGGACTCGTCAAGCTCCGACCGACGATGCTGCAGCACGTGCCGGGATGCGACGGTGGCGCCTGCTCGGGGAGTCGAACGGTTCGCGGGCGTCGTCATCCTCATTGCGGCCTGGCAGACCGCGGCATCGGCAGGATGGCGGAGTCCGACGGTCCTGGCCCGCCCGTCCACCGTCGTCCATGTCGGCGGGGACATGCTGAAGGACGGCACGCTTGGGGACGCGGATTCGGAATCGTCATCGGGGCGGCGCTCGCGCTAGCTAGTCGCCGGGCTCAGCCGGGCCGGCGACGATCTGATCGATTCTCTCCGACGCCGACGTCGCTGCCATCCGTCAGCCCTGGCTGCGCTACAGGGCGGTGTTCTTCCGGGGAGCCCATCTCGACCCCGGAGGAGCACCTGGCATTCGCGACGCATTTCGGCGACCTCACGGAAGGCCACTCGGGACGCAAGTCGCTCTTCGCGAACGGCGGCTTCACGTCGCGCATCAAGGGCCTCGAGCGCGCCGAAAGCGACGCCCTTCTCGCGTTTCTCTACCACCACGCGGTCCAGCCCGAGTACACCGTGCGTTACCACTGGACCGAAGGCACGATCGGCTTCTGGGACAATCGCGTTACCCAGCACGCGGTGGTGGGCGACTTCGGCGATCGGCACCGCGTCGTTCAGCGCATTAGCCTGTAGGGCGACGAGCCTAGCTAGCTAGGTAGCGCCTTGTTCGCGTAGCCAGTCGGAGAGAATGCCCCTGCAAGTGTCGGCGGAGCCGGCGATCTGCAGGGGCGTTTCTTCGGCGTAGTCCGGGACCCAGTTGATGTCGGCCCCGCGGCTCGAGCAGCAGCTCGGCCATGCGCCGCTGGCCGCCGTGACATGCCTGCCAGAATGCGTGATTGATCTCTGCGCGGGTCGGGCGAGGGGGATGCGGCGAGGAACTCCTCGACCCGCGGCGGCAGACCGAGGGCGGCGGCTTGCCAGAAATGCGGGACGCGGGCGCCGCGCGCCAGCAGCAGCCGCGCGACGTGCCAGCATCCGTATCCCACGGCGTTTTCCAGCGGCGCGCCGCCGGCGATCGAGGAGCCTCGGCGCTTCGATGTCGGCGCCCGCGTCGAGCAGGGCTTCGGCGACGTCCACGTCGTCACTGCTCGCCGCCCAGTGCAACGGGCCTTCATCCGGCTCTTCACTGCCCTTGGCCGTCGCATTCGGATCCGCGCCGGCCGCGACCAGAAGCTGAACGACCTGCGCCCCGTTCGGGAAGTAGCCGGGCCAGTCCGCCACCACCATCAGCGGCGTACGAGAGCCAAGAGCCGCGATGGGTTGCGCGGCGAGGCCTTGATGCGCCTCGAGCAGCTCGCTGATCTGACGCAGGTCACCGGCGCGAATCGCCAGCGCGAGTTCGAGCCCGATGTGCTCCTCGGTTGCTGCCATCGCCTCGGACTATGCCACCGCCGTCGGGCTGCTCCGAAACCCCGGCAGTACAGTCCCACCATGTATGACCTGAGGATCAACGGCGGCACGATCGTCGACGGCACCGGCCGGCCGCGCTTCGTCGGCGACGTCGCGATCGCTGACGGAGTCATAGCGGCGGTGGGACCTTCGCTCGAGGGCGAGGCGGCCGAGGTCATCGATGCGTCGGGGATGGTCGTCGCCCCCGGCTTCGTCGACATCCACACGCATTACGACGGCCAGGCCACGTGGGACCCGGTGCTCGAGCCCTCCGCCTCCCATGGCGTGACGACGGTCGTGGCCGGCAATTGCGGCGTCGGTTTCGCTCCCGTACACCCGGGCCAGGAGTCGTGGCTCGTCGAGCTGATGGAAGGCGTCGAGGACATCCCGGGCACAGCGCTGCACGAGGGCATCCAGTGGGAGTGGGAGACCTTCCCGGAGTATCTCGATGCGCTCGGCAAGCGCGAATACGCCATGGACATCGCCGCATTCCTGCCACATGCCCCGCTTCGGGTCTACGTCATGGGCAAGCGCGGTGCCGACAACGAGAGCGCGACGCCTGAAGACATCGCCGAGATGGCGCGCCACGTGCGTGAGGCGATTTCTGCTGGGGCTGTTGGCTTTTCGACGTCGCGCTCGCTGAACCACAAGTCGCTGGACGGCGAGCTGGTGCCGGGCACCTTCGCCGCGGCCGACGAGCTGATCGGCCTGGCGCAAGCCGTTGTCGATGCCGGGGGCGGCCTCTTTGAGGTCGTGCCCACCGGTGAGACCGGCGGCGACGCCGAGCAGATCCTCGGCGAGATCGCCCTCATGGGCAAGGTTTCTCAGGCCACCGGGCTGCCGCTGTCGTTCCTGCTCGTGCAGGCTCGTGATGCGCCCGAGCTCTGGCGTCGCCAGCTGGAGCTCACCTCGCAGGCGATCGCTGATGGTGCCCGCCTCATCCCCCAGGTGGCGGCGCGCCCCGGCGGCATGCTGCTGGGCCTGGCGAGCTACCACGGCTTGATGCGCCGCCCGACGTTCCGTGCGCTGGAGGATTCGCTGCCGCTCGACAAGCTCGCGGCCGAGCTGCAGAAGCCGGAGGTCAAAGCTGCGATCCTGGCCGAAAAGGACCTCCCGCCCGACCCCAAGCGCCAGTTCGAGTCGCTCACCGACGGAACGCCCTACATGTTCGACCGCATCTTCGTGATGGGTGACCCGCCGGACTACGAGCCCACCCCCGAGCAGTCGATCGCGGGTATCGCGGCCGCGACGGGCAAGGACCCGTGGGAGGTGCTCTACGACGAGATCGCCGCCGGCACCCTGCTGCTCGGCGCCTTCCTCAACTACGGCGAGGGCTCGCACGACGCGCTACGCGAGATGATCGCGCATGAGGACACCGTCATCGGCCTTTCCGACGGTGGCGCTCACGTGAAGATGATCTGCGACGCGTCGATGCCGACGTTCCTGCTCACCCACTGGGCGCGCGACCGGTCGCGAGGGCAGACCCTGCCGCTGGAGCTGGTGATCGCGAAGCAGGCCGCCGGAACGGCGGCGGCGGCCGGCTTGCACGATCGCGGCACGCTCGAGCCCGGCAAGAAGGCCGACATCAACGTCATCGACCTCGAGCGCCTCACGCTTCATGCGCCGCGGTCCGTAGCCGACCTTCCTGCCGGCGGACGGCGGATCCTGCAGGACGCGACGGGCTACGAAGCCACCATCGTCAGCGGGGTCGTCACGCGCCGACGGGACCGGGACACCGGCGCGCGCCCCGGGAGGCTGGTGCGGCGGCCCGCCGCGGCGGCGGCTGCGTGACCATTTCTTTCCTGTGATTTCTATGAATCTTCCGGTCTCGACCCAGCGAAAAGCCGGTTCGCTTTCGTGGCTCCGGGCCGGGCGCTCTACGGGATCGTTTCCTGTTTGCTGAAACCAGCGACGGATAAAGCCTGGTCCGGCCGGGCGCAACGTGCCGGATTTCTGACGCGGACTTCGTCGCCGGCCGGCGCGACATTTCCGGCACCTGCCTCGCCGACGGCATTTCACCCGTGATTGGTCTCCCAATCACTTCAAGTCACGGTCCGTGGATCCGATCGGGTAGTAGAGGCCGCTCAGCCGAGTGGCCGACTACATCGCTTGGTCCACGGGGGCTCGGCCTGTCCGAGAGGTTGTCGATGCGGAAAGTCCGCGTTCGTTTCTTGTGTGTCGTCGCCGCTGTCGCGGTGAGTCTGGTCGCTTCGGCCTGCGGGCCGCTCGGTTCGACCGGACCGATGTCGGGCCCGTACGCCAAGACCATCTGGGGACCTGACGTATCCAACTACCAGCACCCGTTCGGCGCGGCCATCAACTGGAAGTCCGTGCGGGCTCAGGGTGCCCGCTTCGCCTTCGTCAAGGTGAGTGAAGGCAGCACCTACGTGAACCCCTACGCGCGTACCGACATCCCGGCCGCACTCGCCGCCGGTTTGTACGTCGGGGCCTACCACTTCGGTCGCCCGCGCCTGCCGCTGTCGACCGCCGTGTCCGACGCCAGGCTGTTCGCAGCCCAGGTCGGCAACGTTCGCCTGTCCGGCTACCTCCCGCCGATCCTCGACATCGAGACCAACGGCGGGCTGTCTGCGGCCAACGTGACCGCGTGGACCAAGAGCTTCCTCTCGACGCTGCAGGCCGCCATTGGCCGTCCCCCGATGGTCTACAGCGGCTCCTGGTTCTGGCGCGCCTACATGGGGAACCCCGCCGGCTTCAAGCAGTACCCGGTCTGGATCGCTGACTACGAGCCGAGGAACACCGGCCCCATGCTGTTCGGTGACTGGACGTACTCCACCTTCTGGCAGTACACCGACGCGGCGAAGGTCTCCGGCATCACCGGCGGCGTCGACGCGAGCTGGTTCCACGGCACGCTGACCCAGCTGCAGCAGCTCGCCTACGTGCCGACGGTGTCCACCGCCCAGACACCGGCGAGGGCGATGCAGACGCTGGTCCAGCCGGCCAGCCCCGGCTCGACCGCCAACTCGACCGGCACCACCGGCGCGAAGATGGCGCAGAGCCCGACCACGGTCGGCGCAGCCCGCTGACGCGAAACCTCTAGAGGCATGGCAGGTGGCCGGTTGGCCGCCTGCCATGCTTTCTGTCATGACCCCAGATCTGCCGGTGCTCGGCGAGCTCGGCTTCTACACGCTGGCCGGCTCCCCGGACTCCGCTCGCGAGCTCATCGACGAGGTACGTGACGGCGAGCGGATGGGCTTCGGCACCGTCTTCATCTCCGAGCGTTACAACCGCAAGGAGATCGCGACGCTCTCCGGTGCCGCCGGAGCGGTGAGCGAGCGCATCACCATCGAGACCGCGGCGACCAACCACAACACCCGCCATCCCATGGTCACCGCTGCCATCGCCCGCACCATGCAGAGCCTTACCGGCGGCCGTTTCGTGCTGGGTCTCGGCCGGGGCATCGTCCCCATGCAGGACGCCTTCGGGATGTCGCACATCACGACGGCTCAGCTGGAGGATTTCGCCGGCCTGATGCGCCGGCTCTTCCGCGGCGAGGTGATCGTCGGCCACAACGGGCCGGCCGGGAAGTTTCCCGTGCTGCACATCGACGCCTCGCTCGACGAGCACCTGCCGATGAGCCTGGTGGCGTTCGGCAAGAACACCCTCGAGCTCGCCGGCCGCTGCTTCGACGAGGTGGTGCTGCACACCTACTTCACCGACGAGACGACCGCCCGGTGCGTCAAGACCGTGAAGGACGCGGCGGAACGGGCCGGGCGCGATCCCGCTTCGGTACGCGTGTGGTCCTGCTTCGCCACCGTCGGCGACCACATCCCCGAGGACAAGCGGCTGATGAAGACGGTCGGCCGGCTCGGCACGTATTTGCAGGGCTACGGCGACCTGCTGGTGCGTACCAATGGCTGGGACCATGCCGTGCTCGACCGCTTCCTCGCTGATGACGTGGTCAAGAGCGTCCGCGGGCTCGATGTCGTCGGGACCACCGAGCAGCTCGAGCACGTCGCGACGCTCATCCCCGACGAGTGGCTCGCGCCCAGCGCGACGGGCACGCCTGAGCAGTGCGTCGCGGCGATCCGCGGCCAGTTCGCCCTCGGTTGTGACGGGGTCATCCTGCATGGTGCGAGCCCGGCCGAGCTGGCCCCGATCGTCGCTGCGTACCGCGCGGGTCTGCGCCGGTGACCGGAAGTTCGCCTGAGGGAAAGCGCGTGAATCCGGCGCACAGCGGTATTTCTTCGTTACCTTGATGCTCCTTGAATTGCCGCTAGCAAAGGGTCGCGTATGAAGGTCGGGGGACCGGTCGCGGGCATCGGCGACAAGATGTCTTTGGCGCTTTCTGCAGGGGTCCGTCGGTTCTCGCCGGCCGTGACGGAAGCCGATGTGCCGTCCGGGCGGATGATTACCGTGCCGGGCCGCGGGTCGACATTCGTCAGCACCGCCGGTGACCTGGGCGGTGACCGGCCGCCGCTGCTGCTGCTGCACGCTCTCGGCTGCACCGCCGGCCTCACCTGGTTCACCGCGTTTCCACGGCTTTCCCAGCACCATCCGGTGGCCATGTTCGACCAGCGCTGGCACGGGCGAGGTATCCGGGCCGGTCGCCGCTTCCGTATCGAAGACCTGGCCGACGACGCGGTCGCCGTCGCCGATGCGCTCGGCATCGACCGCTTCGTACCGGTGGGCTACAGCCTCGGCGGCGCCGTCACGCAGATGGTGTGGAAGCGCCACCCCGATCGCGTGAGCGGGTTGGTGCTCGCCGCCACCTCGCGCACGTTCCGGGGATCGAACCTCGAGACGGCATTCTTTCGCCTGCTGCCCCCGCTGCTCTCGCCGCTCGCGCTGATGTCACCTCCCACGCTGCATGCCGGAGCGCTGGAGGCCGGCCTGCTCGGGGCGTACGAAGGCGGCCACCTCGAGGGGCCGGAGTTTCGGCGCTGGGCGCTGAACGAGCTGCGGATGACGAGCCGCACGACCACCATGAACGCGCTCAGCGCGCTCGGCACCTTTGACAGTTCCGCGTGGGTGGGCGGCATCGATGTGCCGACGTCCGTCGTCGTCACCTTGCGGGACAAGGCGATTCGCACCGGCAGGCAACGGGCACTCGCCGAGGCCATTCCTGACGCTCAGGTCTTCGAGCTCGACGGCGGTCACGTTTCCCTCGTCACCCATGCCGAGGAGTTCTCGCAGACCTTGCTGGAGGCCTGTGGCTTCGCGGCGACCGGGGCCCGGGCGTTGCCGGTGCCCGTCGGGTAGAAAGAGCCGGTGCAGATCTGGTTCAACCCGTCGTGCTCGAAGTGCCGTATCGCCGGCCAGGAACTCGCTGACGCCGGCCTCGACGTGCCGCAGCGGCGATACCTCGACGACGTGCCCACCCCGGCCGAGCTTTCCGACGTGCTCGACCGGCTCGGGATGCAGCCGTGGGAGATCACCCGGCTCGGCGAAGCCGCCGCGAAAGAGCTGGGCATGAGTTCGTGGCCGCGCGATGCGGGCTCGTGCGACCGCTGGATCGCTGCGATGGTGGAGCATCCCAAGCTGATCCAGCGGCCGATCGTGCTCCTCGATGATGGGCGTGCGATGGTGGCGCGTACCCCCGAAGCCATTCAGGAAGTCATCGACTCCATTGCCGGTTGACCCGCGTCACGATCTGGAAATGGTTCGCGGCCGGTGTGGAAGGCAGGGTGTTCGATCATTGCATCCGCGTGTCCGCCGGCGTTCCGGTTTCAGGGGGCACCGAACCGGCCAGGGGAGTGGTGTCGAGGTACCGGTATTCGTAAACGCGCTCTGCGAACTTCCAGCCATCCGGGGTGCGCTGGTAGCGGTCGTGCCACACGGCGTAGTTCAGCTCCGATCTGCCGTCGCGCATGTGTCCGAACTCCGAGACGTAGGCACGACCGACCGCGGTGTCTTCCGAAAGCTGGATCGTTCCGGGGTGCGTCGTTTGCACGAAGTAGTCCCAGAGCCCCTGCATCCGCTCGATGCCGGCGCGGATCTCCTCCCGGCTGGCGAACTCGACGTTGATGTGGGGGACCCGCCACGCGCCGTCGAGTGTGAACAGCGACGCGAAGCGGTCCCAGTCACTCATCATCAAGGCGTCGGTGACCTCGCCGCGCAGGGCCTCGATCTCGATGCGATCAGCAAGTGCCCGAATATCAGTCACGGTTCCTCCTTGCCGCATGGATCAGGTTTGACACCTCTCACGTTTCTGACGCGTCACGGCGGAGGAATGTGACAACTGGCCATTCCTCGAGGGCTGACCGGTTACTGGACAACCATCAGCGTGTTGCCTTCGGGGTCGCGGAACCAGAACATCGGCGGCACCGGGTCGCCCATCCGCTGGACCCTTTCGTCGACGTCGACACCCGCTTGCTTGAGCTGGGCGTGATAGCCGTTGATGTCGTCGGACTGCAGGCTGATCCCGGTTTCGCGCTTGCCCGTCGGCACACCCTCCGGCGGCGGGGCCAACGCGATGGTGGTGGCCTCACCGCTCAGACCGACTTCGATCCAGCGCATGGTGCCGCCGAACGGGACGTCCGACCGCAGCTCGAAGCCGAGCTTGTTGACGTAGAAGTCGACGGCCGCGTCCTGGTCGGCGGTCGGGATGATCACCGTGGCGATCTTGTTGGCTCGCGTCGTTGACATGGAGTCCTCCTGGGTACCGGGGCGTTCCTTCGCCTACTCAGACGCTCGAGCCTCGGGAAACTCATCGCTGGGCCCCAGCCCGCGTCGGCCTCTCCCCGACGCCCGGCGCCACCACGTGGGCGTCAGATATGACGCCCAAGCACTGGCGCCGGGCCAAGTGTCGGCGACAGACCTTGGGCTACCCCGCCTGAGCCCCGTCCTCGTAGTTGTAGAAGTAGCTCTTCTCCTCGTACCGGTCTTTGATCCGCCAGCCCGCAGGCGTGCGAACGAACGTGTCGCGGTACCACAGACCGCAGAAGAAGACGTGCTGCGGCTTGCCTTCACCTCTGTCGATCACCATCGGGTTGTGGCAGATCGTCTTGCCGCGCGCGAGGTCAGGTCCCTCGAAGTCGAGCTTCGTGGTCGACACCATGTGCTGGAAGCTCGAGAACATCGGCATCGCCTTGATGAGGAAGTCCTTGGTCTCGGCGAGGTTGCCCGCGCTCCCGCCCATCTCCTTGTAGTCGATGTGGGCGTCTTCGGCGAAGACCTCGTCGAGCGCATCCCAGTTGCGGGTGTCGATCGCGTGGCTGTAGGCGGTGAGCAGGTCCTGGATCTCCATCCGGTCGGAGATCTCCTGCAGCGACAGTGTCATTGATGATCCTCATCCGGTGTCATCGGGCGAATCCTCATCGGCGCGTCCTCCTTGCTGGGGCGAATAGGCCAATCCTGGCAGGATCGAACTGTGAACCGCCTGCAGACCGAGGATTCGGTGCCGCCACCAGGCGAGCCGGTAGACCAATTGTGGGAACAGCGCTTCCGCGCCGCGCGCGTGACCTTGCCGAACTGGGCGTGGGACGCGCCGGATCGGGGCGTCTCGCTCAGCAATGCGAGCGGAACCGTCGAGATCTACGCGTTCGACGCTGCGGCCGCCCGCGCCGACGATTCTCCGGGTGCCGGGCTGCGCCAGGTGACCGATCGGCCGCAGGGCACGCTGCACGCGACGATCAGCCCGGACGGCAGCGACATCTGGTGGTTCGCCGACACCGATGGCGACGAGTTCGGGGTCTGGAACCGCCAGCCTTGGGACGGCAGTGGCGAGGCGCGTCCGGTCGCGGCGGAGCTGAAGCCCGGGTTCCCGGCCGGCCTGGCGATCGCCCGCGACGGCACGGCATATGTCGGCCGCAGCGACGACGACGGCAGCGAGATCTGGCGCGTGAAGACCACCGGCGAGGCGACGCTCATCTACTCCCACAAGGAAGATGCGAGCGTCGGCGACGTGACCGACGACGATCGGCTGATCTCCATCACCCACTCCGAGCACGGTGACAACCGCCATCCCGCGCTGCGCGTGGTCACGCCGGACGGCACTCCCGTCGCCGACCTTTGGGACGGGCCCGGCAAGGGACTCGATTCGCTCGGCTTCGCGCCCGGTCGTCCGGTGCTGCTGGTCGGTCACGAGCGGCGAGGACACTCGGAGCTGCTGGTCTGGGATCTCACCGGGAACACCTCGAAGCCGGCCGTGACCGAGCTGGACATCGAGCTCACCGGCGAGCTCGACGCCTCGTGGTTCGTCGAGGGCGATGCGCTGCTGCTCGAACGCAGCGAACGCGCGCGCTCCCAGCTGTACCGGGTCGAGCTGGAGGGGCTCATGCCCGGTCAAGCCTTCACGCCGGTGGTGACACCGATTACGACACCTCCCGGCGTCGTGACGGCGGCGTGCGCCCGACCCGGCGGCGATGTGTGGTTCTCCTGGACGTCCGGGGCGACGCCGCCGCGAGTTCGGGATCTCGCCGATCGCGTCGTCGTCAGGGCGCCGGGGGCTTCGCCGCCCGCCGGCGCACCGTTTCGCGACGTCATCGTGGCGACCCCCGCCGGTCCGCTGCACGCGCTCCTCGCGGTCCCGCCCGGCCCGGCTCCGCACCCGGCGGTGTTCGACATCCACGGCGGTCCGAATGCCCATGACGAGGACGCCTTCGACGCGCGCTCGTCCGGGTTCGTCGACGCGGGCTACGCGGTGGTGCTGGTGAACTATCGCGGCTCCACCGGATACGGCAGCGGCTGGCGCGACGCGAACGAGGACGACGTCGGCCACACCGAACTCGCCGACGTGGCAGCCGTGCGCGAGGCGCTCGTCGCCGAAGGCACGCTCGATCCCAAGCGCACGGCCGTGACCGGCGGATCCTGGGGCGGCTATCTCGCCCTGCTCGCCGCCGGCACGCAGCCCGACCTGTGGGCTGCGGCCATCGCGATCGTCCCGGTGGCGGATTACGTCGCCGAGTACGAGGACGAGATGGAGCAGCTGCGGGCGTTCGACCGGGCGCTGTTCGGCGGCAGTCCGCAGGAGGTGCCGGACAAGTATCGGCGGGCCTCTCCGATCACCTATGCCGACGCCGTGAAGGCGCCGCTGCTGGTGATGGCCGGGCTCAACGACCCGCGCTGCCCCATGCGGCAGATCGAGAACTACCTGCATCGTCTCGACGAGCTCGGCACCCCCTATGAGCTGTACACCTACGACGCCGGGCACGGCGCTCTGGTGACGGAGGAGCGCATTCACCAGATGAAATTGGAGCTGGCACATCTCGCCCGTCATGTCCCCAGCGCGGCGCCAGCCGTGTAACGTTTTGTTCGGCCGCTATCGCTGGGCGGCGTTCGCGTACATCCAGTGACACTGACGGTGAGCTCCGCCCGAGCCGCCTGATGTTTAGGCCCGGGGCTCTCAACACGTGAGCTTCGCGCATCAGTTCAGGGAGAGTTCGTGGCACAGGGCACCGTCAAATGGTTCAACGCCGACAAGGGCTTCGGCTTCATCTCCGTCGATGGTGGCGGCGCTGACGTCTTCGTCCACTGGAAGGCCATTCAGCTCGATGGCTTCAAGAGCCTCGACGAGGGCCAGCGGGTGGAGTTCGAGATCGGTCAGACCCCCAAGGGTCCGCAGGCCGAGGTCGTTCGCCCGATCTGACCTCGTCAGATGTCTGACACCCGTTAGCGGCGCGTGCCTGTTCCACCGGAGCAGGTGCGCGCCGCTTCGGCGTTCTGCCGGGCTCAGCGAGTAATCGCGCGCAGTCCGGGCACAAGGCGCAGATGCCACAGCCTGCCGCCGCTCTCAACCGGCTGATCTCACGTCTGGAATCGCTGCGCGTGCTGGACGCTCCGGCTGACGGCTTGGCGGCCGTGATCGACAAGGCTCAGCCGCCGGGGCCGATCAAGGATGCCGCGTCGGGCACCTGGCTCGGCCATCCCCTGCACCCGATGCTGGTGGCGCTGCCGCTCGGGGCGTGGACGTCGGCGTCGATCCTCGATCTGCTGCCCGGCCGGAAGAACACGGACGTCGCCCGCCGCCTCATCGGGCTCGGCCTCGTGAGCGCCCTGCCCACCGCGCTGGCGGGCGCGTCCGACTGGAGAGACACGATGGGCCCGGAGCGCCGGGTCGGCCTGGTGCACGCCCTCGGGGCGTGGACGTCCATCGCGCTTTACGCCGCTTCCTGGAAGCAGCGCGGAAACGGCACGACGGGGCGGCTCAAAGGAAAGGGACTCGCCCTCGCTGGGGCAGCGACGCTTTCGGCGACCGGTTTCCTCGGCGGGCACCTTTCGTACGCCTACGGGATCGGCGTCGACACGAACGCCTTCGACACCGGCCCGCAGGATTGGACTCGCGTCGCATCGCAGGATGAGCTCGCCGAAGGCAAGCTGACCCAGGTGCAGTCGGGCGGCGTGGCCCTGCTGCTGGTCCGCCGGGACGGCGCGGTGCATGCCCTGGCCGACCGGTGCAGCCACCGCGGTGGCCCGCTGTCCGACGGCGAGCTGGACGGTGATTGCGTCACGTGCCCCTGGCACGGATCGCGCTTTTCCATCACCGATGGCGAGGTGGTGGGTGGCCCGGCGACCATCCCGCAGCCCACGTACGAGGTCCGGCTCGACGGGGATGACGTGCTCGTCCGCCGGGCGGAGCAGCGCTCGCTGCGCGCAAATCCAGTCTGACGAGCTGTCAGACTTCGCCGGTGCTGCCGATGTAGCCTGCGAGAACGCGTTGCATTTATGGGCGGCGCAGCTTTGGAGGCCACTGGTGAAGACCCCGGGTATCGACCTGACCGACCTCGACGCCTTTCAGCGCGGCGAGCATCACGAGATGTTCCGCCGGCTGCGCGCCGAAGAGCCAGTGGCGTGGCACGACCTGCCGGACGGTAAGGGCTTCTGGAATCTGGTGACGCACCCCGACGTGCTGCGGGTCAACCGCGACAGCACGCTCTTCTCCTCCGAGCGGGAAGGTGTCGTCGGCTTCTACAACCCCGACGAGCTGCCCCCACAGGCAGCCGACCAGCGCGGCGTCATGTTGCTTTTCACCGATCCGCCCAAGCACACCCGCTACCGCAAGCTCGTCAACAAGGGCTTCACGCCGCGCATGATCGGTGTGCTCGAGAAGTACCTCGAGCACCGCACGACGCGCATCATCGACGAGATGATCGAGGTCGGCAGCTGCGACTTCGTCACCGACTTCGCCGCCGAGCTGCCGCTGCAGGCGATCGCCGAGATCATGGGCGTGCCGCAGGAGGACCGCAAGCTGCTCTTCGAGTGGTCGAACCGGATGATCGGCATCGATGACCCGGAGTACGGCGGCACCGAAGACAACATGACGGCGATGACCGAGTTGTACATGTACGTCAACCAGCTCGCCGCCCAGCGCCGCACCGACCCGCGCGACGACATCGTCACCAAGCTCATCAATGCGGAGATCGACGGCGACAAGCTCACCGGCGACGAGTTCGACTTCTTCATGCTGCTGCTGACGGTGGCCGGTAACGAGACGACGCGTAACACCACCAGCTGGGGCATGCATGCGCTGATGCAGAACCCTGAGCAGTACAAGCTGCTGCACGAGAACCCGGAGCTGCTCGACAGCGCGGTCGAGGAGGTCCTGCGCTGGGCGTCGCCGGTGCTGCACTTCCGACGCACCGCGACGGCCGACACCGAGATCAACGGCCAGGCGATCGCCAAGGACGACAAGGTCGTCATGTGGTACATCTCGGCCAACCGGGACGAGAACGTCTTCAAGGATCCGTACACGTTCGACATCACCCGCTCGCCGAACGACCAGGTGGCCTTCGGCGGCGGCGGAACGCACTTCTGCCTCGGCGCCAACCTCGCTCGCGCCGAGCTGCGGATCCTGTTCCGCGAGCTCATCGAGCGGATCCCGGACATGGAGATGACGGCCGAGCCCGACATCCTGCGCTCGAACTTCATCGGCGGCGTGAAGCACATGCCGGTGAAGTTCTCCCCCAGCAAGCGGCGGCTCGCGGCAGCCTGACCGGTAAGCCCGTGGCTGCCCTCAGCGGCCGCGGGCGACCAGCTCGGCGATCTGCAGGGTGTTGAGCGCCGCGCCCTTGCGCAGGTTGTCGCCGCAGACGAAGAGCTCCAGGACGCGCGGGTCGTCGAGCCCTTGGCGGATACGCCCGACGTAGGTCGGGTCGGTGCCGACGACGTCTGCCGGGGTCGGGTACTGGCCGAGCTCGAGATCGTCCATCACCTCGACGCCCGGAGCCGCGGCCAGGACCGCGCGGGCGGCCTGAGCCGTCACCTCGCGCTCGAACGTCGCGTGCACGGCGAGCGAGTGGGTGGTCATCACCGGCACCCGGACGCACGTGGCCGCGACCCGCAGGTTCGGCAGGCCGAGGATCTTGCGGGACTCGTTACGGACCTTCAGCTCCTCGCTCGTCCACCCGTCGGCCTTCGCCGATCCGGCGACCGGGATGACGTTGAGCGCGAGCGGCGCCGGGAACGCGCCCAGGTCACCGACGGCTTTGCGGACATCACCGGCGACATGCCCGAGCCCCTGCCCGGCGACGGCGGACAGCTGGGCCTCGAGGGTGTCGATCCCGGCCTGGCCCGCACCGGACGCGGCCTGGTAGCTCGCGACGACGAGCTCGGTGAGGGTGAACTCGCGGTGCAGCGCCCCCATCGCCACGATCATCGACAGGGTCGTGCAGTTCGGATTGGCGATGATCCCGCGCGGGCGGGCGAAGGCGTCGTCCGGGTTGACCTCGGGGACCACCAGCGGCACGTCGGGATCCATCCGGAACGCGCCGGAGTTGTCGACGGCGACGGCTCCCCGCGCGGCGGCGATCGGCGCCCATTCGGCAGAGATCTCGTCGGGGACGTCGAAGACGGCGAAATCGGCCCCGTCGAACGTCTCGGGGGCGAGCGCCTGGACCCGGACGTCCTGGCCGCGGACCGAGAGGAGCTTACCGGCGCTGCGCGCCGACGCGATCAGCCGGATCTCCCCCCAGACGTCGTCGCGCTCGGTGATCAGCTCACGCATCACGGTGCCGACGGCCCCGGTGGCTCCGACGACGGCGAGGGTGGGCTTGCGGTTGGCTCTGCTCGTTTGACTCACCGGCCGGTACCTCCGTAGACGACGGCCTCGTCATCGCTGCCGAGCTCGAAGGCGTCGTGCACGGCCCGGACGGCTGCGTCGAGCTCGGTATCGCGGCAGACCACACTGATCCGGATCTCGGACGTGGAGATGATCTCGATGTTCACACCGGCATCGCCCAGCGCGCCGAAGAAGCGCGCGCTCACCCCGGGGTGGCTCTTCATGCCGGCGCCGATGAGGGAGACCTTGCCGATGTGCTCGTCGAAGAGCGTCTGCTCGAAGCCGATCTCGTCCTTGACCTTCTGCAGCGCGGCGACGGCGGTCGGCGCGTCAGCCTTGGGCGCGGTGAAGGTGATGTCGGTGCGTCCGGTGCTCGCGTGGGCGGCGACCTGCACGACCATGTCGATGTTCACCCCCGCGTCGGCGACGGTGCGGAAGACGGCCGCGGCCAGGCCCGGCTTGTCTGGGCATCCGACGACGGTCACCTTCGCTTCGCTGCGATCGTGTGCCACCCCGCGGATGATTGCCTGCTCCACGTCCTCGCCTTCCTGCTCATTCGAGACGATCGTGCCGGGCTTGCCGGAGAACGACGACCTCACGTGTATCGGCACCTGATACCGGCGCGCGTACTCGACGCAGCGCAGCATCAGCACCTTGGCGCCGCTGGCCGCCATCTCGAGCATTTCCTCGTAGGTGATCGACGTCAGCTGCTTGGCGTTGGGCACGATCCGCGGGTCGGCGGAAAAGACCCCGTCGACGTCGGTGTAGATCTCGCAGACGTCAGCGCAGAGCGCCGCGGCGAGCGCCACCGCCGTCGTGTCAGAGCCGCCTCGCCCGAGCGTCGTGATGTCCTTGGTGTCCTGGCTGACGCCTTGGAAGCCGGCGACGATCGCGATCGCCCCGTCGTCCAGCGCGGCCCGGATACGGCCCGGCGTGACGTCGATGATGCGGGCGCGGCCATGCACCGAGTCGGTGATCACCCCGGCCTGCGAACCGGTGAAAGACCGCGCCTCGGCGCCGAGGTTGGCGATCGCCATGGCGAGCAACGCCATGCTGATCCGCTCCCCGGAGGTGAGGAGCATGTCGAGCTCGCGCGGCGGCGGGACAGGGCTGATCTGCTCCGCCAGGTCGAGGAGCTCGTCAGTGGTATCGCCCATGGCGGAGACGACGACGACAACCTCATTGCCACCGCGCTTGGTGGCGACGATCCGCTCAGCGACGCGCTTGACCCGCTCAGCGTCTTGCACGGAGGAGCCGCCGTACTTCTGGACGATCAGTGCCACGGGTTCCAGGGTATCTGCGCAGGCCCTGGCGCTCGATCCGTTAAATGTGGCGACCCTCAGGTCATTCGCGCTGGAAAAGCAGGCCGGTCAGCACGGCCATGCCGACGCCCGCGAGCACCTCGTGCGGGATGCGGTGCGGAGCCTCGCGCTGGATCCACTTGTGGAAGTCGTCGAACCGCTGGGGCCAGGGGCTGAACCCGACGAAGTGCTCACCGATCTTGTCGGTGTCCGGAAGGCAGGCGCCGGTGATGCCCGCGAGGACCCGCAGCCGCTTGCCTTTCGGCGCGAGAGCCGTGCAGGCAGCCATGATGGCGAGCCCGAGGACGCCGTCGCGCTTGGCTGCCTTCAGCGGGAAGGAGCCGGCGACGCCCCAATGCGGCAGGTTGTCCATCGCCAGGTGACTGGCAAACCCGGCCACAGCGGCCTTCGCCGGCGGCAGCTGCGTGCCGATCGCGGCGCCCGCGAGCACGTGGTTCGTGATGAAGATGGGGACTCCCAACGACGGATCATGGCTCCGGTCGGGGTCAACGATAATCAGCGGCGCAGGAGGAGGGACCTTGACGATCCGCGTGACGCGGCTACGGCGGCAGTACTACCGGGAGCCGCTGATCGTGTTCCTGGACGGGCGTCCGGTGGGCCAGCTCGCTCCCGGCGCGTCGGGTGACATCAAGGGAAACGGGCGCGAGCAGCAGCTGCTGGTCAAGTGCGGCGGATTCGTCGACAGCGAGGCACTCGCGGTGACCGACCCCGGCGGCGCGCTGCTCCTGGGAGTGCTGGTGACCTACACAAAGCACCGCAAACTGTTCTCTCGCGCGACGAAAACCCTCCGCGCAGAGGTGATGGGTCCGCCGATCAGCCGCCCATTGGGCGGTCCGGCGTAAGGCCGAACAGCGCAGGGAAAGGTGCGCTGCGTGGGCGATCAGAAGATCACGGCGCTTCCCGACATTTGTAGGTGTCAGCAGGAAGCTGGATTCCCGAAACCCAGCCCCGAGGTCGGCCACGCGAACGATGGGGGTCGCGGATGAACTCTCCGGGATGCCCCGTCACTGGCTGGTGGGACTGCCGCAACAATGCTCTCTACCTGGAGAGATTGGTTCACCGGGGTGCGCCCGAGGCGAACGAGGACTCTCCGGTAGAGGACGCCAAAACGCCGGCATTCGGCCTGCTCTGGCGCCCGATCTCGTTTCCGAAGTCCGCGGCCGCAAAGGCGCGTGTGGCCAGGACGCAAGGCGTCCCACGCCCCCGTGACGCCGGCTCGCAGGCCCGTCGATCGGCCAATGCGCGCACCATTCGCGGTCGTCGCGATGCGGGTGACCGCTAAAGGGCGTGCGAAAAATTCTCACCGCAATCTGACGGGGAATCAACTTTCCGGCGTTGATGCCGACGGGAGCGGGTGCGCAACCTTCCGCCGGCGCTTCGATGGATTCGCCGGCTTTCGCTCAGCGCACGATTCGGCCTGCTCAGCGCGGCCCTGGTAGCCCTGCTCGGGGTCGCGCTCGGGATGTGGAGCGCCGATCGCATTCGGCGCACCAACGTTGACGAAGCGGTTCATCTCATCGGCTATACCAACGCCACGACGCTCTACACGCTGTCGCATCTCGGGAAAGCCGACCTTCCGAACGACCGGGAAATCCAGACCGATCTCGGCAATCTGATGATCGACGCCAGCATTCACTCCAAGCGTCTGGTCGGCCTGGTGGTGTGGAGCGCATCAGGCCGCGTGGTTTATGCGTCCTCGCCGCTGTCCCGCACGAATATGCGTCATCCTCCGGCGGATCTGGCCAAGGCTCTGGCTGGTCAGACGCACACGCGTCTCATCTCGAGCGCCGACGCCGCCCTCGACCCTGGCCTGCACGAGATCATCGACATGTCCGGCCCCGTGCTGCAGATCGTCTCGCCGGACGCGACCTCGGCGGCTCCCCCCAACGCCGCGCTGCAGTCGTTCGTGCCGTGGCGTCCGGTGGAGAGCAACATCCGGCACCAGACGATCCTCATGGGCGGGGCGCTGCTCGGTGGGCTCGCGATCTTCTGGCTCGCGCTCTTCCGGCTGGTGACCACCGCGTCGCGGCGGCTGCGCGAGCAGGCCGACCACAACCGCAACCTCGCCAATCACGATCCGCTCACCGGGCTGCCGAACCGCGAACTGTTGCGGCGCCGGACCCTGTCGGCGATCCGGCGCGCCAACCGCTCGGGCCGCAGGGTCGCCCTCCTGCTGTTCGATCTCGACCGCTTCAAGGAGATCAACGACACGCTCGGCCACCATCACGGTGATCTGCTCCTGCAGGAGATCGGTCCGCGGCTCGCCAGGGTTCTGCGGGAAGGCGACTGCATCGCCCGTCTCGGCGGCGACGAGTTCGTCGTCCTGCTTCCCGACGTGGCCGACGCGGTGCACGCCCAGACGCTCGGGCGGCGGATCCGGGCAGAGCTTGCGACGCCGTTCGTGCTCGAGGGGGTCAGCCTCGACGTCGAGGCCAGTGTCGGCATCGCCGTCACGCCCGACCACGGCACCGACTTCTCCACCCTGCTGCAGCACGCCGACGTCGCCATGTACGTCGCGAAGAAGGCGCACCTCGGGGTGTCGGTGTACGACCCGGTGCTCGACGACCACAGCCCGCTGCGGCTCGCGCTGATCGCCGAGCTGCGCAGCGCGCTGGCCGATCCTCGCCAGTTCGTCCTGCACTACCAGCCCAAGCTCGACATGCGCACCGGCCAGCTCACCGGCTTCGAGGCGCTCGTGCGCTGGCAGCACCCGCATCGCGGGCTGCTCGTACCCGACGAGTTCATCCCTGACGCCGAGCGCACCGGCATGATCCGCACGCTGACCGATCTCGTGCTCTCGGCCGCCGTGCGCCAGGTCAACGTGTGGAAGCAGGCCGGCGTCGACATCCCGGTCGCCGTGAACCTGTCCACCCGCTGCCTGCTCGACCCGCAGTTCCCGGAGGACGTCGGCGCGCTGCTGGCGGCCCACGGGATCGCCGGCTCCGAACTCGACCTCGAGATCACCGAGAGCGCGATCATGGCCGATCCGGAGCGCGCGCACGAGATCCTGGACCGCCTGGTGGCTTTGGGCATCGGCATCTCGATCGACGACTTCGGCACCGGCTACTCCTCGATGGCCCACCTGAAGCGGCTGCCGATCCAGCAGATCAAGATCGACAAGTCCTTCGTCATCGACCTGGTCGACAACCCGAACGACGCGGCGATCGTGCGCTCGATGGTCGAGCTGGCCCGGGGCCTCGGTTTGGGTGTCGTGGCGGAGGGCGTCGAGACCGAGGCGACCTGGAACCATCTGCATGACCTCGGCTGCACCAGCGCGCAGGGATATTTCCTGTCCCGGCCGCTCGCCCCCGACGCCGTGCTGCCGTGGGTGGCGGCCCATCGGGCGAAGTTCGTGGCGCCGCTCGCCATCCCGGCCGCCCGCGCCGGACGATCGTGGGCGGGACCGAAGTGAGGCTCAGGCGTCGAGTAATCGCCGCCCCGAGAACGCGCGGCCGAGGGTCACCTCGTCGGCGTACTCGAGATCCCCGCCGACCGGAAGTCCGCTCGCGAGCCGGCTCACCCGGATACCGAGGGGCGTGATCAACCGGCCGAGGTAGGTGGCCGTCGCCTCGCCTTCCAGGTTGGGGTCGGTGGCAAGGATGACCTCGGTGACGGTGCCGTCCGCGAGGCGCGTGAGCAGCTCACGCATCCGCAGGTCTTCCGGGCCGATGCCGTCGATCGGGCTGATGGCCCCGCCGAGCACGTGGTAGCGGCCGCGGAACTCCCGGGTGCGCTCGACGGCGACGACGTCCTTGGATTCCTCGACCACGCAGATCACCGTCGGATCGCGGCGGGGATCGGCGCAGATGCGGCAGGTCTCGTCCGACGCGACGTTGCCGCACACCGAGCAGAAGCGCACCTTGTTCTTGACCTCGGTCAGGGTGTGAGCGAGGCGGCGCACGTCATCCGGATCGGCCGCCAGCAGGTGGAACGCGATGCGCTGGGCGCTCTTGGGTCCGATCCCGGGCAGCCGCCCGAGCTCGTCGATCAGATCCTGGATCGCCCCTTCGTACACGCGTCGGCCTGACTACCTAGAACCCGAGGCCGGGCATGCCGCCGGCAGCGGCACCCAGCGGGCCGAGCTTGTCCTGCTGCAGCTGCTGCGCGGTCTCCTGCGCCGCCCGGACGGCGGCGACGACGAGATCGCCGAGCGTCTCCATGTCATCCGGGTCGACAGCCTTCGGGTCGATCGTCACGCTCACGATCTCGCCGGTGCCGGTGACCTTCGCGCTGACCAGCCCGCCGCCGGCGCTGCCCTCGACCTCCGCGTCCGCGAGCTCGGCCTGGGCGGCCTCCATCTGTGCCTGCAGCTTCTGCGCCTGCTTCATCAACTGCTGGATGTTGGGCTGGGCGCCCATCGGCATGCCGCGCGAGTTGGCCATAGCGGCAGCGTACGTCCGCAGGCTCGGGCTAGCCGGTCTCCCGATCGTCGACGATTTGCGCGCCGAGCGCCTCCATCGCGACGGCGACCGGATCCTGGGCGCGGGCACGCTCGCCGTCGCCGACGAGATCGACCTCCGACTCCGCCTCGACGTCCGGCTCGAGGTCAGCCGGCGGAGCGGGCGAGCCGCGCCGCGGGGCTGCCTCGGACGGGATCTCGCCGCCGCCGCTGGAAGCCGATTTGTGAACGACCTTCACCTTCCAGGAGCCCCCGAAACGGTCGCTCAGCGCCTCGCGGAGCAGCGTGTCTGCGGTGCCGGACTTCTGGAAGTTGGTGGCGTTGCCTGGGGTGAACGCGAGCACCAGCTCGTTGCCGCGCACCGCGACAGGCTGGCCCTGGGCGAGCAGCGCACCGGCGGTGCGGAAGCCCGGGGCGCGCCCGGCCGCGATCGCTGCCAGCAGATCCGGCCACGCCGGGATGACGCTCTCGAGGGCCACGTCACCAGGGCCCGCCGCCGCAGCGCTCTCGGCTGGTGGTGCGGGCGCCGCCGGAGCGGGGCGCCCGGGGGCGGCCAGCTCCGGCCAGGGCTCGCTCGGCGCGGGCTGCGCCGCTGGCTGGGGAGCAGGCGGGCGGGCGGGCTCGGGGGTGGCCGCGGCAGGCGGCTGGGAACGCTGCGGCGGCTGTGCCGCCGGTGCCGCCGGTGCCGCCTGTGGCTGGGAGGTCTGAGGTGCCCGCGGCTGGGCGGCCGGCGCCGGCTCGGTCGCGCCGCCCCGCGCGAGCTGGCGCTCCAACCGTTCGAGCCGGACCTGCAGCGCGATCGGATCGGCGCTGGCACCGGGCAGCAGGACGCGGGAAAGCACCAGCTCGAGCATCAGGCGAGGGCTGATCGTGTCGCGCATCTCGACCAGGCCGTCGTGCAGCAGCTCGGCGGTGCGGGACAGCTCGGCCGCACCCATCCGGCCGGCCTGGGAACGCATCCGCTCGATCTGGTCGGGCGCGTACTCGGCGAGCAGCCCGCGATCGGGGGCATCGGGGACGGTCTGCAGCAGCAGCAGATCGCGTACGCGCTCCAGCAGGTCCATGGAGAAGCGGCGGGGATCGTGGCCGGTGGCCATCACGTGGTCGACGACCGAGAACGCACCTGCCGGGGCCTTCGCCGCCAGCGCCTCGACCGCGTCGTCCAGGACCGACGCATCCGACAGCCCGAGCAGCGCGGCGGCGTGGGCGGCGGTGAGCCCGTCGGGCCCGGCGCCTGCGAGCAGCTGGTCGAGCACCGACAGGCTGTCGCGTACCGAGCCGGCACCCGCGCGCACCACCAGCGGCAGCACCGCCGGGTCGACCTCGGCACCCTCGTCGACGCACACCTTCGCCAGGAACTCGCGCAGCATCGCCGGTGGGACCAGCCGGAACGCGTAGTGGTGCGTGCGCGACCGGATGGTCTGCAGCACCTTCTCCGGCTCGGTCGTCGCAAACACGAACTTCAGGTGCGGCGGCGGCTCCTCCACCAGCTTGAGCAGCGCGTTGAACGCGTCAGAGGTGATCTGGTGGGCCTCGTCGATGATGTAGACCTTGAAGCGCGCCGACGCCGGCATGAAGATCGCCCGCTCGCGGATCTCCCGCGCGTCGTCGATGCCCCGGTGGCTCGCGGCGTCGATCTCGATGACGTCCATCGACGAGCCGGCGCGGATGGCGACGCAGTGCTCGCAGGTGCCGCACGGCGTGGGGGTCGGGCCGGTGACGCAGTTCAGCGACGCCGCCAGGATGCGGGCGCTCGAGGTCTTGCCGCAGCCGCGCGGGCCGCTGAACAGGAAGGCGTGATGCAGCCGGCCGGAGCGTAAGGCGGCGCTGAGCGCGTCAGTGACGTGCTCCTGCCCCACGACCTGCGCAAACGTGCGGGGCCGGATCCTGTTGTAAAGCGCCTGGGTCAAGCGAAGCCTTCCGAGCCGAACTGCGGGACCCCCCGCGCACCCGCCAGAGCCTGCTTACCCTTGCTGCCTTCCGGCCCTGGGGGAGTTCACGGGGTAACGCCACGCGAGGGGTCGCCGTCAGCCTACCGGGCAGGACTGACACAAAACCGGGCTGTGCACGGAACCGATACGCTCGCTCGCGGAGGATTCGCCTAGTGGCCTAGGGCGCACGCTTGGAAAGCGTGTTGGGGGCAACCCCTCGCGAGTTCGAATCTCGCATCCTCCGCCAGCTGCGGCTCTGTGCTTGGGCCGCGGGGCATGGCCGGCGTGCGCGGGCGCAGCGAGTGTGGCGGAGCCGTCAAAGGGCGTCAAAAGCCTTGGCCGCCCGGCGATTTGCCGGAGATTTGCTCGGGGCCCGACCTAGCCTGCCGACGTGCGCCAAGTTGCCGGACCGTTTGCTGCGTTCGCGTTGCTGCTCGCGGTCGCGGGCACCGCGAAGGCGATCCGGCCGTTGCCGACGTCGCGGGCGCTGCGCGCTGCAGGCCTGCCGTCGGCCGCCGGGCTGGTCCGGCTCCTCGGCGCGTTCGAAGCGGTGCTCGCGGTCGTCGCGCTCGCGGTCGCCGGCCCGGTGCCGGCCGCGCTGATCGCCATTTCGTACGCGAGCTTCGCCGCTTTCGTGGGCTACGCCAGAGCGCGGGGCCTGAGCATCAGTTCCTGCGGATGCTTCGGCAAGCCGGATACGCCTCCGACCACGGCCCACCTGGTCGTCAACCTCGCTGCCGCCCTCCTCGCGGTCATCGCAGCGGCAGCACCGGGACCCTCACCACTGGGACAGCTCGCCCGCTCGCCCGGAGCCGGGGTCCCGTTCACGGCGCTGGTGCTCCTCATCGCCACCCTCGGCTACCTGGCGCTCGCCGAATGGCCGCGACTCGTCGCCGTCCTGAGGCCAAACGGCCTGAACCCGTCACGTGAGGCGCATCCATGAGTAGCTGGCTGACGACCGTCGTCGACAAGGCGGCCGGGGCCCTTTCCCACCGCAGGACCCGCCGCAGCCTCCTGGCCAGCACCGCCGTCGTCGGATCGGCGCTGGTCGTCTCGCCCAAGCGCTATCTGATGGAACCGGTGAGCGCGATCGGCTCCATCTGCGGGCCCGCCTCGACCGCCGCCGGCGGCTACACCGCCTTCTGCTGCTCGATCTACCGGGGCGAGAACAAGTGCCCGGCGGGGACGTTCGTCGGCGGATGGTGGCGGGCCGACGGTTCGAGCTACTGCTGCGTGAACGGGCGCCCGGGCTCGCGCTACTACATCGACTGCCAGGCCGATTGCCACGGCTGCGCGAGTGGGTGCAACCCGTTCTGCTCGGAGGGCTGCTGGAACTGCCGCCCGCATGCGGCCACCGGCAGCTGCGATCAGCGGCGCGTGTGCCAGAACGTCTTCCGCTACGGCCAGTGCAACACCCAGATCGCCTGCAGCGGGCCGGTCGCCTGCCGGGTCGTGACCTGCACGCCGCCGTACCTGATCTGGCCGTCGTGCGGGCGCACCACGCTGTTCGACAACACCACCGCCAACCACACCGCGCCCTGCCTGTCGGGCGCCTGCGCATGACCGCATGACCCCCGTCCGTCACGAAAGGCGCCACGCATGATCGGCCTTGTCATCGCCGAAGCCGTCGCCATTGCCCTGCTCGCCCTGCTGGTCGCGGGCTTGCTGCGCAGCCACGCCGAGATCCTGCGGTCGCTGCACGAACTCGGCGCCGGCCGCCATCCCGAGCCGTGGCCGGCGGGCGGCCCCGCGTCGAGCACCGCCCGGGTCGTCAGCGAGCTCGATTTCCCCGGGGTCCGCGAGGGCATCGCGCCGCCGCGGTCCATCGACCTCACCGATTCGGCGCTGCACGCCGTCGACATCGCCGGGCTCACTCCGTGGGACGAATCCGTGGCCGTCGGCGTCTCGGACGCCCAGAGCCGCAGCCTGGTCGCGTTCCTGTCGACCGGGTGCGGCACCTGCGCCGGATTCTGGGACGAACTGAACCAGCCCGGCGGGGCGCGGCTTCCCGAAACGACCCGGCTCGTCATCGTGACCAGGGGCGAGGACGAGGAGAGCATCTCGGCGCTGCGCCGGATCGCGCCTGCCCACGAGACGGTGATCATGTCGTCGCAGGCCTGGACCGATTACGAGGTGCCGGGCTCGCCGTACTTCCTGCTCATCGAGGACGGCCGGGTGAGCGGCGAAGGCTCCGGCAGCAGCTGGCAGCAGGTACGCGCGCTGCTCGGCCAGGCCGCGGACGACACCGAAGTACGCCGCTCCCGCGCTCCGGCGGGCATGAACGGCCGCGACCGCGCCGACCGCATTGACCGGGAGCTGTCCGCCGCCGGCATCCATCCGGGCCACCCCAGCCTGTATCCGGATGCGGAGTAGCGCCACCGGTGCACGTTGCCGTGCTGCTCGCCGGGATCGCCGTGGCCGCGATGGCCGCGGTGCGCTCGACGTGGTCACCTTGAGGCGAATCGATGCTGACCAGCATCACCCCGCTCGGGGAGCGGGGACGGCGGCGGCGGTGGGAACTGACCACCGCGTGGTACGTGATGGGCTCGACGGCCGGGGGAGCGGCGGTCGGGGCACTCGCGGGTGTTTTGGCGCTGGCGGTGTCAGCGACGGACCACACCTCGGCCGGCTCGCGCATGCTGCTTGTCGTCGGCGCGCTCGCCTGTGCTGTGGCGGCACTGTCCGACGCCCGGGGGGTCCGCCCGCCTTCGTGGCAGCGGCAGGTCGACGAGACCTGGCTGCAGCGCTACCGGGGATGGGTCGTGGGCGGCGGATTCGGCGTCCAGCTCGGATTCGGCGTGGTGACGATCGTGACGAGCGCCTCGGTCTACGCGGCGCTCGCCCTCGCGGTGCTGACCGGCTCGTTCTGGTCCGCCGTCGCCATCGGGACGACGTTCGGCCTGGTCCGCGCCCTGCCCCTGCTGGCCGTGCACCGCGTGGGCAGCGCAGAAGCGCTCGCGTCCTTGTACCGGCGGGTCAGCGCCATCGCCCCGCGAGCCCGGGCTTCGACGGTGGCCGTGCTGGCGGGCGGCGCGATCGCGCTCGCAGCTGTGGCAGTGGGCGCCTCGTGACCGATCCGGCACGGAAGGAGCAGGGATGAGACTGGCTCATCAGGGACTGGCCGTCGTCACTCCCCGCGGCTGGGATGCGCGCATCTTCCGCCGCCGGACCGCGGTCGGTGGCGAGGTCACCCTCCCGATCCTGCACGCCGCGGACTTTCCGCTGCCGGCCGTGCGGGGGGACTACGGCAGCGGTGCCGTCGAGATCATGGGGTCTCACCACGTCTTCCTCTCCCTCGTCGAGTTCGACACCGCCGAAGCCACCTCGCCCCTGTTCAACCGGGTGCGTCCGAGCCGCATCGGTACCGGGGAGTTCGGCCCCGATCGGCTGCAGCGGGCCTTGCCCGGCCAGGGCGGAGCGCAGTTCTTCTTCGTCGAGCGCGGGCGCCCGTTCTGCCTGTACGTCGTCATCGGCAGTTACGCCGGCCGCGACTCGCTCGTGCCGCGCGCCAACGGCATCTTCCAGACGATGGAGGTGAGCTGATGCCCACGCGCCGGCAATTGCTGAGCGGCAGCGCCGCCAGCGCGGTGGGCGTGGGAGCCGCCGCGGCGCTCTCGTCCTGCGCGCCTCCGCCTCCGGCGGTTGCCCCGCGGCGCTACGCCACGCTCTACCGCCAGATCAACGGGTACCGGCGCGACCTGCTGCTGTGGGATGCCCACGGCCAGCACCCGACCGCCATCGTGGCGAGCGTCTTCGGCCGGCCCGCCTGGTTTCCCGACGGGATGCACCTGTGCGTTTCGCGCGGGACCGCCGACGACAGCCTCGGCACCTGGGCGCTGTGGATGTGCCGCGTCGACGGCACGGTGCTCCACGCGATCACCGCCCCGCACATCGGCACCGCCGACCTCGACCCGTGCGTCGGCCCGGACGGGCAGACGATCGCCTTCTCGCCGCGACACGATCGGATTCGGCACCGGTCAGGGAATCTGGATCGTGCAGGCGAGCGGGCAGGGGCTGCATCCCGTCCCGGGAGCCGCGGGCGGGATCTCGCCGAGCTTCAGTCCTGATGGGAAATCCGTCGTCTACGCGGCCGCGGACGGGATCCGGCGTATCGCGATCGCAGGGGGAAGGCCGGCCCTGATCGCCCGCGCCGCCGTCCCGTGGCAGTTCACCCAGCCGACCTGGTCGCCGGTCAAGAACCGGGTCGCCTTCGTCCGTCACGATTCCGCCGTCGCGGCGTCCTTGTGTTACGTGGCGGGAACGGGTGGGGCGGTCTCGGTCGCTGCGTGGTCCCCGGCCGGTATCGAGTGCCCGACGTGGGGTCCGGACGGCGTGACGCTGCACTACGCCCGGTTCAGCGGGTACGGCTCCGAGGGGCGCAGTGCCACCGACGTCTACCGGCAGGTGATCGGTGGCCAGCCGGTCAAGATCTTCCGGCCGTCCGGGCCGCCCGCGACCGATTTGTCCACCCTCCCCTGACCGGCTCCTTTGTCCCGGTGGGGTGAATCGGGGCCGCACATCTGGCCGGTAGCACCGTAGTTTTTGCCCCCGCGCCGCAGCAGCATGGGTCAATGACTGAAGAGCTGGACCTGCTCACCGAGCTGCAGCCCGCCGCCGAGGCGGCTCTCGAGCGCCACCTTCGCCTGGCCAAGGAATGGATGCCGCACGAGTACGTGCCGTGGGGCCGGGGCCGTGACTTCAGCGAAGAGCCGTGGGATGCCGGCCAGTCGACGCTCTCGCGGGTGGCTCAGATCGCCTTCGAGGTCAACCTGCTCACCGAGGACAACCTGCCGAGCTACCACCGCGAGATCGTGGCTGCGTTCGGCCGGGACGGCGCGTGGGGTACGTGGGTGAACCGGTGGACGGCGGAGGAGGGCCGGCACTCGCTGGCCATGCGCGACTACCTGCTCGTGACCCGCGGGGTCGACCCCGTCGCGCTCGAACGCGGCCGGATGCGCCAGCTCGAGCTCGGCTACGACAGCACGGCGCGGGCCGGCGGCGTCAGCGACCGCCCGAAGACGCAGTTCGAGGTCATCGCGTACGTGAGCTTCCAGGAACTCGCTACCCGCATCAGCCACCGCAATACCGGCGTCATCACGCAGGACCCCATCGCTGAGCGGCTGCTCGCCCGGGTCGCTGCTGACGAGAACCTGCACATGATCTTCTACCGGGATCTCGTCGCGGCCGCCCTCGAGCTCGCGCCCTCGGACATGGTTCGCGCGATCAGCCGGGAGGTCATCGGCTTCCAGATGCCCGGGGCGGGAATCGAAGACTTCGACCGGAAGGCCATCCAGATCGCCCGGGCCGGCATCTACGACCTGCGCATCCACCACGACGAAGTCATCTGGCCGCTGCTGCGCAAGTGGAACGTCTTCGAGCTGGAGGGACTCGATGCGCAGGCCGAGGCCGCCCGCACCGAGCTCGCGGAGTTCCTCGACGGACTGAACAGCCTGGCAACTCAGTATGAACAGCGGCGCCGCGCCAGCGCTGAGCGCGCTTTGCTGGCAGGCTAGGGGTACGGCCGACTTAGGCGTCCTCATCATCCCGCCGATGGAAGGATCGTCATGAGCGCTGCTCCGATTCCCGCCACCGGTCTTCCCATCAAGCCGCGGCTGAGGGGCCACCTCCACCAGTGGGCGCTGGCAGCGTTCTTCGTCGCCGGCATCGTTCTCATCGCTCTCGCCGACGGCGGGCGCGCCCGGTTCGCCGCCTCCGTCTATGTCGTCGCGGTGTGCCTGCTCTACGGCACCAGCGCGCTGTATCACCGGCGCGACTGGCAGCCGAAGGCCCGGGCGATCATGCGCCGCCTGGACCATTCGATGATCCTGGTGCTGATCGCCGGGACCTACACGCCGTTCGCCTTGCTGCTGCTGCACGGAGCGACGAGCACGGCGGTGCTGGCATGCGTCTGGGGTGGTGCTCTGGCCGGCATCGCCCTGCGCATGCTCTGGCTGACCGCGCCGCGGTGGGCCGTGATTCCGCCGTACCTGGTCGTCGGCTGGATCGCCCTCTTCGTGCTGCCCGAGCTGCTGCACGCCGGAGGGGTCGCGACGCTCGTGCTCGTCACCGCCGGCGGCTTGATCTACAGCCTCGGCGCGGTCGTCTACGCCACCAAGCGGCCTGACCCGTGGCCCCGAACCTTCGGCTACCACGAGGTTTTTCACCTGATGACGATCCTGGCCGGGGCGATGATGTACATCGCCATCAGCTTCACCGTCTATCGCTGAGCGAGCCTTTCCCCGAGCAGCGCCGAGACTTTCGGCACTACCTCGCCGAGCGCGGCCAGCTGGTCGCGGATCTCCTCGGGCGCGATGCCGGGAACGTGCAGGCGGATGTTCAGCCCGTCGCAGCCGGCGAGAACGACCGTCTCGACGAGCATCTCGGCGAGCTCGACCGGGTCGGCACTCGACAGCACGGCGTCGTCGGCCCAGTGACTCTGTGCCGATGCGGCGGCGTAGGTGCGGTAGAGGTCGACCTGCTGCTCGAGCCGGCTGCGCGGCGGCGGTCCCACCCACGCTCGGCGCACCATCAGCGCGGCCGCGGGCGCGCCGGCGTCGCGGTAGGCGTCGGTCAGCAGCCGGCACCGCTCGACCGTCGACAGGGAGTCGAAGAGGATGCCCGCGCCCGCAGCGGCGGCTCGGCGCACGGCGGCGGGGCTCATCGCTGCGCTCATCACCGGGATCGGATTCTGCTGGCAGGCGGCGACTGCTGCGTCGCCCCCGAGATCACCGGGATCGCGGCCGGACAGCGCGTCGGCCACGCGCTTCAGCCCGCTCGCGAACCGTGCCACCAGGTCGTCCTTGGTGGTTTCGAGGATGTCGAAATCGGCCTGCAGGGAACCGGTGGCGACCCCGAGGCCGACCCGGCCGGGGAAGCGCGCCGCGAGCCAGGCGGCCTCTTCGATGACGAGTGCGGCGGGACGCAGGGGCAGCAGCAGCGGGCAGGCGGCGGCCCAGCCGTCCGGCATCGCGTCGAGCAAAAACCCGGTCAGTTGCAAGGGATTTGGCAGGTAGCCACCGAAACCGCCGTGATGCTCGCTGGTCATCATCCCGTCGAAGCCGGCCTGCCGCCCGAGGGCGGCCTGGGCGCGCATCTCGGCGATGATGTCCTGCGCCGCGAGCGCGTGGGGATACAGCCGCAGCGAAACCGATCCGGGGGCGAGGGGCTCCGGCGTGACGCTCATAGTCCGGTGAACCTTCCGCCGTCGACGACCACGGTCTGGCCGCTGATGTACCGCGCACCGTCGCCGAGCAGGAAGGCGACCACCGGCGCGATGTCGAGCAGCGGGTCGCCCACCCAGCCGAGCGGCACGAGCTTTTGCAAGCGCGGTTCGAGGTCGGGGTTGGATCGGAAGGCGCGATGCAGGGCCGGGGTGACGGCGAGCGGCGAGATTGCCGTGACGTTCACGCCGTGCGGTCCCTCTTCGAGCGCGAGACTTTTCGCGAAGCCGCGCAAAGCCCCTTTCACCGTTCCGTACGCGGGAAGCGTGGAGCTTCCTTCCATGGCCGCCGGGGAGGTCATCAGCACGAGACGGCCGCTGCGCGCGCGCAGGTGTGGGAGCGCAGCCTTGGCGCAGTTGAACGCGCCGCCGACCGAGACGGCCAGATGGTCGTCGAGCACGGCCGGGTCGAGATCGGCGAGTGAGGTGACGACGCTGGAGTGCCGGCTGGTCGCGTTGTGCACGACGCCGTCCAGGCCGCCGAAGTGCTGCACCGCTTCCGCGACGGCGCGCTGCATGTCGGCGAGCGAGCCGACGTCGGCCTGCACGTAGCGGGCGACACCGCCGAAGGCCTGAATAGTCGCGGCCGTGCCCTCACCGTTCGTGCCCGGACTCGCGACGACGACCTTCGCGCCCTGTTTCGCGCACGCAACGCACACGGCCGCGCCGATGCCCGCGCCGCCTCCGGTGACGAGGACGACCTTGCCGCCCAGCCCGGTCATGCCGGCATCCACACGCCGCCGTCGACGGCGATCGTCGCCCCGGTCACCGATGTCCAGGGAGGCGACGCGAGGGCCGCGACGATGGCGGAAACGTCGCCGCCCGCGCTGGCCGGGACGGGCAGGCTCGGGGCCGGAAGCCCGGGACGATCGAGCGAGGCTTCCGACGCAGCGAGCACGTTCGCCGGTAGCGCGACGGCGTTGACCGTGATGCCGCGGGGGCCGAACTCGCGCGCGGCGACCTTCACCAGCGAACGCACACCCTCGGCGGCCGTGCTCCATCCGGTGAGGCCGGCCGATCCGCGGCTGGAGAGCGTCGGAAGCACGGTGACGATCGCGCCGCCGCCGTCGAAGGCGTCACCGGCAGCCTGCACGCAGGCGATCGCGTCGCGAATGGGCTGCGCGGCCACCGCGTCCCAGCCGGATTCGTCGTAGTCCAGCAGCGGGGTGGGGCTTGCGGCACCGCCCGGTGACGGTGCCCAGACGACGAGCCGGGGCCGGCCGGCGCCGATCAGCTGCTCGGCCAGTTCGGCGCGCGCCGCGGGCGGCAGGACGACCACCTCGGCCCCCGCGTCACGCAGCCCTTGCGCCACCTGCCCGGCGGGACCGTCCGGACCGCCGATCACGGCAGCGGTGAGCCTCGGTTCGGTGCTCATTGCCGCCCGAAGAGCCGGGCCCGCAGCTCATCGTCGTGCACGAACACCGGCAGGCCGTCATCGCCGGCGAACGGCGGGCGCGCGGTCGCCCCACCGTCGACCGAGAGCACCTGGCCCGTGATCCAGCCGGCGAGATCCGAGAGCAGGAACGCGACGGCTCCGGCGATGTCGTCGGCATGGCCGCGGCGCGCGAGCGGGACCGCGGCGCGCTCGGCGGGCGTGTCCGCCGGCGGATTCGGGTTGTTCTTCAGGCTTCTCGGGGTGCGTACGGTGCCCGGTGCGACCGCATTGATGCGGATCCCGTCCCCGCCCCATTCCAGCGCCGCCGTGCGTACCAGCGACATGACCGCTGCCTTCGCCGCCGAGTACGGGGCGCCGAAAGGCATCGACGTGAGACCGGCGATGGACGCGATCGCCACGATGCTCCCGCCGCGGCCGAGGGCGGTGAGCCGGCGGGCCGTCGCCGTGGTCGTGAGGAAGGTGGAGCGCAGGTTGAGGTCCATCAGGTCGTCGAAGTCGGACGGTTTGAGGTCGACGAGGCGGTCCCAAGGCGTCGACAGCATCCCGCCGGCGACATGTACCAGGCCGTACAGCTCGTCGCCGGCGGCGGCCACCGCCCGTTCGACGTCCTGCGGATCGCGCAGGTCGGCGAGCACTGCCGGATGCCGGCGATCGTCGCTTCCGGTGGTCGCGGCGGTGAAGTCGGCGAGGGCCTCGGGACGGTTGTCGACCCCGACCACGAGCGCTCCGGCGGCAGCGAGCATCCCGCTCACGGCGGTGCCGATCCCGCCTCCGCCGGCGCCCGCGACCACCACCGTGCGACCCGACAGGTCGAGCATTTCGGCGGGAGAGGGCACAGGCGGAACGTATCGGAGTGGAACGTGCGCCCCGTCAGAGGGCAGGCTTGGGGCGTGCGCTACGTGATTCTCGGAGCCGGAGCCGTCGGCGGAACCATCGCCGGCCTGCTGCGCTTGCAAGGTTTTGACGTGACGGTGCTCGCTCGCGGCGACCACGCCCGCGTGATGAAGGCGGATGGGCTGACCCTCGCGACGCCCGGCGCCACGCATCAGATCGAGCTCGACGTGGCCACCGTGCCGTCCGAGCTGGCGCTGCGCGCCGACGACGCGCTGATCCTCACGACCAAGACGCAGCAGACCGAGGTGCTGCTGAACGAGATCGCCGGGCTGCCGGTGGGGCCGGTCAGCGCGGCCGAGCGGCTGCCGATCGTCTGTGCGCAGAACGGAGTCGAGAACGAGCGGATCGCGCTGCGCCGTTTCCAGCGGGTGTACGGGATCTGCGTGATGCTTCCCGCGACGCATCTGGAGCCGGGGCGGGTCGAGTCGCAGGGCAGTCCGCATCCCGGGATGCTCGACATCGGCCGCTATCCGACCGGGGTCGATGCGCTCGCCGAAGAAGTGGCGATCGACCTTTCGGCGGCGCGGTTCCTGTCCGTGGCGAGAGCCGAGGTGATGCGCTGGAAGTACGCAAAACTGCTGCGAAATCTGGGGAATTCGATCGAGGCGCTGGTCGGCCATGACCTCGACGAGGCCGGCGAGAAGCTGCTGCACGACCTGCAGCAGCGCGTCGACGCCGAGGGCCGCGAGGTGCTGGCCGCCGCCGGGATCGACGTCACCGGGGGCGACGAGTGGCGCTCGTATCGGCGCGATCAGGTGCAGCTCGTGCCGGTCGAGGGGCGGGAGCGCGGCGGCGGCTCGACATGGCAGAGCGTGAGCCGGGCGACCGGTTCGGTCGAGGCGGATTTCCTCAACGGCGAGATCGCCCTGCTCGGCCGGCTCCACGGCGTCGCGACCCCCTTGAACGACCTGCTCCAGCGCGAGGCCAACGCCTTGGTACGCGACCGCCGCCCGCCCGGCAGCCTCCCGCCCGCCGAGCTGCTCGCCAAGGCCGGCGTCTGACTGGATCGCAGCGGCCCGGGCGCCCTCGGTTCCGCGCGGATTAATCGGGTGGGCGCGTCTGGGCGCGCGCTCACGCTTACGCGAGCGAAAGGATCTGGCTCATGACCACCTCCGAGAACGTTTCAGTCGCCGGTGAACGCGCCGAGCTCATCGCGACGCTCGGCAAGCATCGCGACTTCCTGCGCCACACCGTGCACGGGCTTTCCGACGAGCAGGCCGCCGCGCATCCCACCGTCAGCGAGCTGTGCCTCGGGGGGCTGATCAAGCACGTCGCGTTCGTGGAAGCCGGGTGGGCGCGTTTCATGATCGAAGGGGCGAGCGGCCTCGGCGGTCAGGACGAAGACGCCTACGCCGCGCACGCCGCCAGCTTCCGGATGGAGCCGGGCGAGACGCTGGCGTCGCTACTCGCGGCCTACGACGAGGTCGCCCGCACGACCGACGCGCAGATCGCCGAACTGCCCGATCTCGACGCTGGGCACCCGCTGCCGCCGGCCCCGTGGTTCGAGCCGGGCGCCAGCTGGAGCGTCCGCCGGGTGGCGCTGCACATCCTCGCCGAGACGGCCCAGCACGCCGGCCACGCCGACATCATCCGCGAGGCCATCGACGGCGCGAAGACGATGGGCTGACCGCGCTCCGATTCAGCCGGCGCGCCGCTGGCGGCCCGACGAGAGCCCGCCGGCCGCCTCGGCCACCCGAGCGCCGGTGGAAGCCAGCGCGTCGCCGCGCAGCCGATCCGCGGGAGCGATGAGGAGCAGCGCGGCGACGGGCAACGGGTGGCTGTCCCAGACCGGAGCGCCGACGGCGATCGTCGACGTGTACTCGGTGTCGACGACGTAATAGCCGCGCGCACGCACCATCGCCACGCGCTCGTCGGGCATACCGTCCTCGCCGAGCAGCCGGACGCGGGTGGAAGCGTCGCAGAAGGCCATGTAGTCGCCGCCTTCGGTGATGCTCGCGGTGTAGCCGATCGGGATGGTTCCGCGCAGCGTCTGGGTGCTCTCGACGGCGTCGACCACGGTGAACGCATCACCCGAGGTCGCCCACAGCGTCACCGTCTCCCCGGTCTCGGCCGCGAGGTCGTGCAGCACCGGGTGCGCCCGGTCCCGCAGCGGCCCCGCGTACCGGCCCCCGACGACCAGCGATTGGGGGCCGAGCCGCCATCCACCGGCACGCCGGTCCTGCTGCAGCCACCCTTGATGTCCGAGGGTGACGAGGATGCGCTGGATGGCGTTCTTGTCGAGATCCAGATCGCGGGCGAGTTGGCTGCCGCTGATCGGCTGGTTCTCGGCGACCGCGGAGAGGACGCGCAGCGCTTTCTCCACGGTGGTCAGCCGGGCGACCGCCATGGGAGCCTCCAGCTTGCGTTGACCGACGTGTGCGACGCTCGTTACCGTATCGAAGAGTGAGCAGCTAGCTCGGATAGTGATATCTCCCGATAGGCAGTGTGGCTTCATGGGACGCCTGGACGGCAAGGTCGCGCTCGTCACGGGCGGTGCGAACGGTATCGGCCTGGCCTGTGTCCAGCGCTTCGCCCAGGAAGGCGCCCGCGTCGTCATCGCCGACGTGCTGGATGACCCGGGCGAGTCGGCGGCCGTCGATCTGCGCGGTGACGGCCACGAGGCGATCTTCGTCCACCTCGACGCCGCGTCACCGGCCGACAACGAGGCCGCGGTCATCGCCGCCACCCGTGATTTCGGAAGCCTCGACGTCGTGGTGACGGCGGCCGGCATCTCCTTCGCGGGCTACACGAGCGGCGACGATTCCCGCGGACGAGAGATCACCGCCGCGGGCGCGAGTGCGAGCCCGGCGGCGGCCTTCCTGCAGCTGCCGGTCGAGGCCTGGCAGCCGGTGCTCGACGTCAACCTCACGGGCACGCTGCTGGCCGTCCAAGCCGCCGGCAAGCAGATGGTGAGCCAGCCGAACGGCGGCTCGATCGTCACCATCGCGTCGATCGCCGCTCTCGCCGGCGAGGCCGGATCACTCGCGTACTCGGTGTCCAAGGCCGGCGTCTGGATGGTCACCAAGATGGCCGCCGTCGCACTGGCGGCCGAGGGTGTGCGGGTCAACGCGATCGGCCCGGGCTACATCGAGACCAACATGACGAAGATCATCGGCAGCATTCCGGACTTCGAGAAGCAGCTGCTCGACCAGGTGCCGATGCACCGCTTCGGCAAGCCGTCGGAGATCGCCAACGTGGCGCTCTTTCTGGCCAGCGACGAGGCGTCGTACGTGACGGGCGAGCTGTTCATCGCCGACGGCGGCTATTTCACCCACTGATGATGGAAACGGCCACGCAGCTCTCGATGGGTGAGGCGTTCACCTATCACGCCAAGCGGGATCCCCACCGGGTCGCCGTCATCTGCGGCGACGAGAGCATCACGCGTCGCGAGCTGGAATCGCGGGCCAATCGCGCCGCCCGCGCGTTCGCCGACCTCGGCGTCGGCCACGGCGATCTGGTCAGCATCGCGCTGCCGAACGGCATTGACTTCTACGTCGCCGCCATCGCCGCCTGGAAGCTCGGAGCGACCCCCGCACCGCTGTCGTTCCGGCTGCCGGACATGGAACGCAACGCGATCCTCGAACTCGCCGAGCCCGCGCTCGTCGTGGGCGTCGACCCGTCCCATGTGACAGGCCGCCCGGCGCTCCCTCCCGGATGGCAGCCGGCCGACGACCTGCCGGATGAGCCGCTGCCCGGCGCGGTATCCCCCTCCTGGGTGGCGCTGGCCTCGGGCGGCAGCACCGGCCGTCCGAAACTCATCGTCAACGCCCGTCCCGCCACGGTTGACCCGACCGCGCCGATCGTCGGCATGAGCGTCGACGGCGTGCAGCTGGTGCCCGGACCGCTGTATCACAACGGCCCTTTCACCTTCTCCTGCAACGGGCTTTTCACCGGGTCGACGATCGTGCTCATGGAGCGCTTCGACGCGGCTGCCGTGCTCGAACTCGTCGAAAAGCACCGTGTCGACTGGATCTTTGCGGTGCCGACGATGCTGCGCCGGATCTGGCAGCTTCCCTCGTCGGTACGCGAGAGCGCCGACCTTTCGTCGCTGCGGCTCATCTTCAGCAGCGGCTCGCCGTGGCCGGCCTGGCTCAAGGCGGATTACATCGACTGGCTGGGCCCCGATCGCCTCCTCGAGATGTACGGCGGCACCGAGGGCAACGGCTCGACGGTCATCACCGGACGCGAAGCCCTGGATCATCCGGGCTCGGTCGGCAAGCCGCTTCCCGGAGTCGGGCTGCGCATCCTGGACCCCGAGACCGGCGCCGATCTTCCGGCCGGGGAGGTCGGCGAGGTCTACTTCCTGCCGCCCGGCGGTCAGGGCTCGACCTATCGCTACATCGGAGCCGAGGCGAAGGGGCGGGGCGGCTGGGAGACGCTCGGCGATCTCGGCTACGTGGATGCCGACGGCTTCCTCTATCTCGTCGACCGGCGCACCGATCTCGTCGTCAGTGGCGGCGCCAACGTCTATCCCGCCGAGGTCGAGGCTGCGCTCGAACGTCATCCGCACGTGCGTTCCGCCGCGGTCATCGGGCTCCCCGACGACGATCTGGGCCACCGGGTTCACGCCATTGTCGACATAGGTGCTGCGCCGGGAACCGGCGTGGGGCACGATGACTTACGCGAGCATTTGCGTGCGCATCTCGCGCCCTACAAGGTTCCCCGCACGTTCGAATTCGTCACCAACCCGCTTCGCGACGATGCCGGCAAGGTCCGGCGCAGCGCATTGCGTGAGGCCCGTATCGCACCGTTCTCAAACGCCAGCCCGGTAACAAAGGAGATCCCGTGACCACTGCCATCACCCGGCCCGAGGCCCACCACATCGGCGTCGACGAGCTTCCCTTCGTCGACATCGGCGGCGGCAACATGATGAAGGTCCTCCAGGTCCGCGAGTCCGAAGGGCTGTGGATCATCGAGAACATCTTCCAGGCGGGCTTCGAGGTGGACACTCACCGCCACACCGGGCCGGTCTACGGCTACACCCAGTCCGGCGCGTGGAAGTACAAGGAGTACGACTACGTGAACCGCGCCGGCTCGTTCCTCTACGAGCCGGCGGGCTCGGTCCACACGCTCACCTGCATCGAGGACAACACCCGCGTCTGGTTCCAGATGTACGGCGTCAACATCAACCTCGACGCCGAAGGCAACATCACCGGCATCGCCGATGGCGCCGGCGCGCTCGCGAGCTACATCGCGCTGTGCGAGGCCGCCGGCTACGGCCGTCCGAACGTCCTCACCGACTGAGGTTTCGACTGATGACGACTGCGGCAAAGGTTGATATCTACTCGCCCGAGGTCTACCTCGGCGCGCCGCCGCACGAGCTCTTCACCGAGCTGCGGCGCACCCAGCCGGTGTTCTGGCAGGACATCCCGAACCAGCCGGGCTACTGGGCCGTGCTCAAGCACAAGGACGTGGAGACCGTCGCCCGCCACCCGCGGCTGTACTCCGCTTCGGAGGGCGGCGTCGTCCTCGAGGACCTCACGCCCGAGCGGCTCGAGAACATGCGCGGCATGCTGCTCGCGATGGACCCGCCGCGGCACAACGACTACCGCCGCCCGATGGTCAAGCGCTTCATGCCCAAGGTCATGGAAGAGCTCGAGGACCGCATCCGTGCGATCACCAAAGAGATCCTCGTGCGCGCGGCAGCGATGGGCGACGTCGAGTTCGTCGGTGACGTCACCTCCGACCTGCCGACCAACGTCATCGGTGAGCTGGTCGGCCTGCCCGAGGAGGACTGGAAGCACGTCCACCACATGGCCGAGCTGAACACCCACGGCCAGGACCCGGACTACGTGCCGGACGGCGACGGCATCGATCCCGGCAACGGCAGCATGGAGATGGCCATTTACGGCATGCAGCACGCCGCGAACTGGCGCACCAAGGAGCCGCAGGACGACCTCACGACGTACATCCTCACGCAGGAATTCGGCGGCAAGCTGATGAGCGACGTCGACTTCGGCGTCTTCTTCGTCCAGCTCGTGACCGCCGGTCAGGACACCACGCAGACGATGCTCGCGTCCGGCCTCGACGCGCTGCTGCAGCACCCGGGCCAGCTGCAGGAGCTGCGCGACGACCCGAGCCTCATCCCGGGTGCGGTCGAGGAGATCCTGCGCTACGCGAACCCGCTGCACTACTTCCGCCGGACCGCGACGGCGGACACCGTGCTGAACGGCACCGAGATCAAGGCCGGCGACAAGGTCGCGATGTACTACACCTCGGCCAACCGCGACGAAGACGTCTTCGAGCGGTCGCAGGAGTTCGACATCCACCGCAAGCCCAACCCCCACCTGTCCTTCGGCGTCGCCGAGCACTTCTGCCTCGGCGTGCACCTTGCGCGTCTCGAGGGGAAGATCTTCTTCGAGGAGCTGCTCAGCACGTTCGGCACCATCGAGGCGACCGGGCCTGCGGTGCGTACCCGGTCGAACCTCAACAACGCGCTCAAGAGACTCCCCATACGGCTCGCCGCTTAGCCGAGGGGCGATCACCGCTGAATCCCGCCGCGGCCGGTAGCGTGCCCGTCCGTGGGGGCGGGCACGCGGGTCGCTGGCACGCTGGTCTGCGTGGCGGTGGCTGGCGGGCTGGTGGGCGGCTGCGGTGGCGGCGCGAAGACGCCTGAGCAGGTCGTGCAGGTGCCGCAGCAGTACAAGTCGTACTTCCGGGTCGCGTCGCGGCGCTGCCCGGGAGTGCTGACCCCGCCGGGGATGGCGGCGATGGCCTACGTGGAAAGCCGCTTCGATCCGGAGGCGCAGTCCGGCAACGGCGCCCAGGGGCTGATGCAGATCCTGCCTTCCGTCTTCCGGCAGTACGGGATCGACGCCGATGGCGACGGCAAGCGCAACATCTTCTCCGCGGCGGATTCGGTCGCGACCTCAGCGGTCTATACGTGCGTGCTCGCGGCCGACGTCCGGTCGATCCACGGTGATCAGGTGGCGCTGCGCCTCGCCGCGTACAACGCCGGCATCGGCGCGGTGCACAAATACGACGGGGTTCCGCCGTATCCGGAAACCCAGGACTACATCGCCCAGGTGAAACTCTGGACCACGCGCTTCACGCCCCAATTCGCGTCGCCTTCTGCGTCGAAGCGCTGAAAAACCGACGAAACCTGACTTCGCCTAGAATGGTGGAGGTGACCGCCTCCAGATATTCGCGCCTTCGCGGGATCTGGCTGGCCGGGCTCGTCGCACTGAGCCTGCTGACGTTCGGGGTCGTTCCGCATTTGTCAGCAGCGGGCCCCGCTCACGCGCCCAGCGCCCCCGTCGTCCAGACGGCTTCGCATCTCGACCCCGTCGTCTTCACCCGGGCACCGTCGTCGCACGTAACGGCGCTGAAATCGGCGACGCCGTATGGGGATTTGGCGATCGGGGCCACCCTGATCAGCCTCGCCGGCCGGCTGCTTTTCGCCAGGCCCGGCCGTAGCCGGGCGCTGACGTCACTTCGCTACCGGCCGCGTCAGTCCCGGGCACCACCACTCACCGCCTGACACCTCCTTTCCTTTCCCTCACGGGTTCGCCGCGCCGTCATCGGCAGGCGCCGCCGTGCGCTTTGGCGACCCCAAAACTTCTGGAGTTGAATGGCTGTGAATTCGCATTTCGAATGGATGCGCATCGGGCTGGCGATAGGCATGATGCTGCTGGCGTTCGTGCTGCTCCCCATGTTCTTCCTGGCCCGCGACCGGCGGGCGCGGGAGCGGGCCGGGGACACCCTGGGACGAGGGCCCGACGACACCTCGAGCGGATAGGCGAGTCGCATTGGACGGGCATGGATACGCGGTTGTTTCCGAGATCGGGGCGGTCCTGCTCGCCCTCGGCATCCTCGGCCGATTCGCCGGCCGGCTCGGGGTTTCCCCGATCCCCCTGTACCTGCTGGGCGGGCTGGCCTTCGGCCATGGAGGGGTGCTGGCCCTCTCGGCCAGCACCGAATTCATCGGCACCGGCGCGCAGATCGGCGTGCTGCTCCTGCTGCTGACGCTGGGGCTGGAGTACACGGCCGAGCAATTGGTGTCGGGCCTGCGTTCCAATGCCGGAGCCGGGGCGCTGGACCTCGTGCTGGGGGCAGCCCCCGGCGCCGTGTGCGGACTGGTGCTCGGCTGGGGGCTGGCGGGTTCGCTCGCCCTGGCCGGGGTGACGGCGGTGTCGTCGTCCGGGATCATCTCCAAGCTCATTGCTGATCTCGGACGCGGCAGCAGCCCGGAAACGCCCATCGTCATCTCCATCCTTGTCCTCGAGGACCTCGCCATGGCGGTCTATCTCCCGGTGCTGACGGCGGTGCTGGCTCACGCGGGCGCCGCGCGAAGCGTGGTGACGGTGGCCATCGCAGTGACGACCGTTGCCGCGGTGCTGCTCGCGGCGACTCGCTGGAGCCATCTGCTCAGCAGGGTCGTGTCGCATCCGATGGACGTCGACAAGCCCGTCGACAAAGAGGTCCTTCTGCTGCGGGTCCTCGGGATCACGTTGCTCGTCGCGGGACTTGCCGAGCAGCTGCAGGTGTCGGCGGCGGTCGGCGCGTTCCTCGTCGGTATCGCGCTCGTCGGCCCCGTCGCCGAGGCTGCGCGCAAGGTGCTGGCTCCGCTGCGCGATCTGTTCGCCGCCGTGTTCTTCGTCTTCTTCGGCCTGCAGACCGACCCGGCCGCGATCCCGCCGGTGCTGCTCGCCGCGGCCGCGCTCGCCGTCGCTTCTGCTGCGGGCAAGGCCGTCACGGGCTGGTGGGCCGCTCGCCGGCGGGGTGTCGATCTGACCGGGCGGATTCGTGCTGGGGCGACGCTCATCTCGCACGGCGAGTTCTCGATCGTCATTGCCGGCCTGGCCGTCACCAGCGGCCAGCCGGCCAAGCTCGGTGCCCTCGCGGCGAGTTACGTGCTGCTGCTGGCGATTGCGGGACCCCTGGCCTCCCGGGGAGCCGATGCCCTCGCCGGGCGACTCGCCCGGCTCTCCGCGGCGTCCAGCTAGATTCCGGGCATGCGACTGGGCGTGTTCATCGGTGACGCGAGCGGGCTTCGCACGAGCGTCGACGAGCTGCTGGCGAACGCCCGGCAAGCCGAGCAGCTCGGCTTTGCGACCGGATGGCTGCCGCACATCCCGTGGAGTCTGGATGCCCTGACCGCCGTGGCGCTCGCGGGCCAGGTGACGTCCCGCATCGAGCTCGGCACCGCCGTCGTGCCGACCTATCCCCGGCATCCGGTCGCCATGGCGCAGCAGGCGCTGTCGGCCCAGGCGGCCTGTGGCGGTCGTGCCGTGCTCGGCATCGGGCCGTCGCATCCGGTGGTGATCGAACGGATGCACGGTCTGGCCTACACGCATCCGGCCCGCCACACCGGCGAATACGTCGATGTGCTCAAGCACGCGATCCACGGCACCGGGCACATCCGGCACCACGGTGAGTTCTTCGAGATCGACACCATGTTCGAGGTGCCGGGCGCGAGCGAGCTGCCGGTGCTCGTCGCGGCGCTGGCCCCGATGATGCTGCGCATGGCCGGCACCAAGGCCGACGGCACCATCACCTACTGGGCGAACGAACGCGCCATCGCCGAGCACGTCGTCCCGACGATCGCGACGGCTGCCGGTGAGGCCGGACGGCCGATACCGCGCGTCGTGGCCGGCATCCCGGTGGCGCTCGTCAGCGACGTGGACGCGGCCAGGGATCGCGCCGCGGCCCTCTTCGCCGGATACAACGGGATTCCCGCGTATCAGCGCATCCGAGGTGAAGGCGGCGACGAGTCGCTTCCCGAGATCGCCGTCATCGGCGACGAGAAAGCTGTGGAGGCCCGGCTGCGCGGGTATGCCGACGCCGGAGCGACCGACCTGGCCGCCGCCGTCATCGGGCTCGATGGCGACCGGGAGGCCTCGATGCAACGCACGATGCAGCTGCTCGCGGATCTGGCGCCGGCTCTCGGCGGAGAGGCAACGCGATGACCGGCACCCCCGACTGGGGTCTGTCGCGCCACCGTGAGCGCGCCGACCTGCTCGGCTACAGCGTCGAAGCGAATGACCACGGCGGCAGCTCCGGCCACTGGCGTCCAGCCGAATTCATGTCCAATTCCCAGGGTCGGGTTCACGGCGGCCTGGTCGGCTCGATCATCGACGACATCGCGGCGATCGCGCTGAGGTCGTCGGATCCGAAGATTGCCACGTCGGCAACGGTCACCATGCACGTCGACTACCTGCAGCCGCTGGTGATCGGGGCGGACTACGTCTGCACCGGCGAGGTGCTGCGCATCGGCGGCCGGCTCGCCGTGGCTGACGCCCGAATCGTCGACGCGAAGGGCCAGCTGGCGGTTCGCGGCAGCGCGACATTTGCGATCACCCGCTTCGACTGACCCGTCAGGCAACCGCCTCACACATACTTCACATGTAGACGGCTGAGGATGTGCCCGTGCGAGTGCTTGTGGTCGAAGATGAGATGCGGATGGCGGCGCTCCTGAAGCGAGGCCTCGAGGAAGAGGGCTACGCGGTCGACGTCGCGGGCGACGGTCAAGACGCGCTCTTCCGGGGCACGCAGATCGGCTACGACGCCATCGTGCTCGACGCGATGCTGCCGCTGGTCGACGGCTTCGAGGTGTGCCGCGAGCTGCGGTCCCGGCAGCGCTGGTCGCCGGTGCTCATGCTCACCGCACGCGACGGCGTGGGTGATCGGGTTCGCGGGCTCGACGCCGGGGCCGACGATTACCTGGTCAAGCCGTTCGCGTTCGCCGAGCTGGCCGCCCGGCTGCGGGCGCTGCTGCGCCGGGGCGCGGGCGAGCGCCCGACCGTCCTGGAAGTCGGCGATCTGAAACTCGACCCGGCGATGCACACTGTGACGCGAGCCGGTGTGGAGATCGAGCTGACGGCCAAGGAGTTCGCCCTCCTCGAACTGCTGATGCGCCACCCCGGGCAGGTGCTGACACGTACGCGCATCTTGGAGCACGTGTGGGACTTCGCGTTCGACCCGGTGAGCAACGTGGTCGACCAGTACGTGGCCTACCTGCGCCGCAAGATCGATCGACCCTTCGGCCGCGAGGACCTCGAAACGGTCCGCGGCACCGGATACCGGCTGCGAGCATCCGCCGCCGCGATGTCCTGACCGCGAGTCCCGCGGATGGCCGGAACCGTCGGGCTGGCCGGCTAGGCCCGGGCCGGCAGCGATGAGGGCCCTCTATCCCCGGGGCGTGCGGGCTCGGCTGTGCCTCGCTTTCACGCTGACCGCGGCCGTCGTCGGGATCGGCGGCTCGCTGCTGTTCGTGCACGTCGTGCGCGTCGGGATCGCCAACAACCTCGACAACAACCTCGAAGCCCGGGCCCAGACGATCGCCGGGGTGCTGGACGGCACCGCGCCGCCGAAGCTGCCGGACCCGCTGCTCGACGCCGGCACCCGTGCCGTCGCGCAGGCCACGGCAGAAACCTTCGCCGTCGTGCGCCGGCCGGACGGGGTCGATCCTCACCGCGACCGGCGCGCCGCCGCCGCAGCACCTGACCGTGCCGGCCGCGCTCCTTCAGCTGCAGGACGGCGGGCTCGCGCGTACCACGCATCAGTATCCAAGGCCAGCCGTATCGCGTGGCTGCGATCGCGGTGAAGCGGTCGGACGGCACCTGGCTCGCGCTCGCAGGTACGTCGCGGCGCGCCAACGACGAGGCGCTGACTGGATCTCAACAAGGCGCTCTTCGTCGCCCTGCCGGTGCTGGTGCTGCTGGTGGCCGCGGGCGCCTGGGGGCTGGCCGGAGCGGCGCTGCGTCCGGTCGAACGGATGCGTCGCGATGCCGCCGCGCATGGCGGGACCGGCGGCGAGCGGCTCGCCGTCCCGCCCACCGGCGACGAGCTCGCCCGGCTGGCGGTCACCCTCAACGAGCTGCTCGGACGCCTCGGTTCCAGCCTGGCGCGCCAGCAGGATCTCGTCGCTGATGCCGGTCACGAGCTGCGTACCCCGCTGGCGGTGCTGAGGACAGAGCTCGAGCTCGCGAGCCGGCCCGGCCGTAGCCAGGAGGAGCTCGCGGAAGCCGTCGAGCACGCCGCTCATGAGGTCAACCGGCTGTCCCAGCTTGCCGAGGACCTGCTCTTCCTGGCGCGCGCCGACGGCAGCGGCCCGCTGGTGCGTCCGCTGCCGACCGACCTCGCCGGAGTGCTGCACTCCGCGATCCGCTCTGCCCGGGCACATGCCGACCTGGTCGGGGTGACGTTGAGCGTCGACGTGGCACCCGAGCTCACCGCGGTCATCGATGCCGGGGCGGTCCGGCGGGCGATCGACAACCTGCTGGCCAATGCGGTCGAGTACGCCGCCGGCGGTCCAGGGCAACCCCAGGTGCGGCTGTCCGCCGCGTACGGCAACGACCTGCACACGCTCAGGATCACGGTGGAGGACACCGGTCCGGGCTTCCCGGCGGACTTCCTGCCCCACGCGTTCGACCGTTTCCGCCGGGCCGACCCGGCGCGTACCCACCACTACGGGCAGCGCGGCGCCGGCCTCGGGCTGGCGGTGGTCCGCGAGATCGCCGAGGCTCATGGGGGCCGCGCCGAAGCCAGCAACCTTCCCGAGCGGCGGAGCCCGCGTCGCGGTGATCATCCCGCAGCCGATCCCGGCGAATCTGGTCGCGTCCCACGTCGGCATCCGCGTGTGATCCGCCGCCGGCTGGGCAGCACGTTCGGCTGGCAGCTCGGTGTTGTAGGCGTCGTCGCGGCGTTGCTGCGGCTGGCCCTGCTGTGGCACAGCGGCGGCTGGCATTCGGCGATCGAGTACGACGACGGCGTCCACTACGAGTCCAGCGCGCTGCTGCTGCACGGCGTGCTGCCCTACCGCGACTACACGTTTCTGCAGCCGCCGGGTATCACCTGGCTGCTGCTGCCCTAGCGCGGCCGCCGGCCGGTTGCTCGGCGACGCGACGGGCCTCGTGCTCGCGAGGATCGCCACCGTCTCCGCTGCCGCGGCGGCCACGATCCTGCTCGGTCGCTTCGCCGCCCGGCATACCAGCCCACATCGCGGCCTGCTCGCCGCGGCCATCTACGCGGTAGCGGCGCCCGCACTGATCGCAGGGCGCACGGCCATGCTGGAGCCGTGGCTCGACCTGGGATTGCTCGTGGCGTACGAGCGGCTCGGCCGCAGCGCGCTCACCCGACGAGACACCGTGGTCGGTGGAGCGGCGCTCGGGCTGGCCGTCACCGTCAAAGCCTGGGGTCTGGTCGCAGGGATCGTGTTGCTTGCGTGGCTCCTGCTCCGGCGCCCGCGTATCGACGCCCGCGCCCTCGGCCGCATCGGCGCGTCAGCGGCTGCGGCGGTGACCGTCGCGTGCCTGCCGTTCTTCGTCTTCGCGCCCGGCCAGGATGGTCGCGGACGTCATCACCGCACAGCTGGGGCGGCCGGTGGACGGCACGGCCGACACGTTCGTCCGGTGGGCACAGTTCCTCGCGATCAAGCCGGTGTTCGAGCATCCGAACGCGCCGGCCGTGCTGGCGACCGTCGCCGTCGTGGCCTGTGCGGTCGGTGCCCTTCGGCGTGGTGCGGTCGCCTGGCTCATGCTCGCCGAAATGGCGGCGGGTGTGACGATGTTCGCGCTGTCGCCGCCGTACTTCTACCACTACGGCGACTACCTGATCGTCCCGCTCGCGGCGCTGGTGGCCTTCGCCCTCCCCTCGCTGCACCCGGCGATCGGCCGGGTACGCCGGCTGCGCACCGGCGTCGCGTGGTCGGCCGTGTGGGTGCTCGCCCTCGGCGGTGTCGTGCAGCTCGCTGCTGCCTGGCAGCAGGGGACCGCCGCGTCGGTCAATGTCGACCAGTTGAACGATCTCGTCGGCACCACGCGATGCGTGACCGCTGATCAGCCGGTGCTCCTCGAGCTTGCCGATGCGATGAACCGGGATTGCCGTCCCTGGCCTGACCCGCACGGCACGGCGCTGCTGGACCTTCCGGCCCACGTGGGCAGCCACTTCTACCCGCTCGGATTTCGCGACGTGCCCGTCTTCCAGCGCGACTGGCGGGCCGAGCTGGCAGCGGCTACGACCGTCATCCTGACCGGTCCGCCGTGCAACGTGAGTCTGGGCTGGACGCCGGCGCTGTGCCGGGAGTTCACACGCGACTTTCGCTACGCCGGCACCGCCGGGCGCGCCACCCCGGCGCTGCTTCCGGTCGAGGTGTGGAGCCGTGACGTCCAAATCGATCCCCGTCGTCACATGTCCTGAGGACGTTCACCGGGTAGACAGCAGGAGTGCTGCTTGCCCAGACCGTCATGAGCGCCGCCACCGTCGTCAACGCCGCCGTCAAGGGGCCGGTCGACCGGTCCGACACCGGCTTCAACCCCTTCGGCATCATCGCCCTCGGCGTCGGTGTCGTGGTGCTCATCATCCTGCTCATCACGTTCCGCCGCCGTTAGCTGCAGCACCAGTCCCGGCGAAAGCGCGAGCGTGCGGGAGAGTTAACCTCCCACCAGCGCGCCCCTCATCTTTGCGGGCGGGCGTCACGAAGGAGTGACATGACCCTGACCGCGGTCTCCGCCGACTCCCACATCACCGAGCCGGGCGACTGCTACCTGCCGTTCATCGACCCGGCCTACCGCGACCGGGCGCCGGTATCGGTCACGCACGACGTGATGGGCGCCGCCATGTCGGTCGACAACGGCCGCTCGGTGGTCCCGTACGGCATGGTGGCAGCGGCCGGCCGCACCTGGGACCAGATCGGCCCGCACATCTACGTCGGCTGGGACGAGCTGCACCCGGGCGGCTGGGATCCGGCGGCGCGGCTGGCCGAGCAGGACCGCGACGGCGTCAAGGCCGAGGTGCTCTACCCGTCCGTCGGGATGATCCTGTGCAACCACCCTGACGTCGACTACAAGAAGGCCTGCTTCGACGCCTACAACCAGTGGATCGCCCAGTTCTCCGCGACAGCGCCGGATCGGCTGATCGGTCTCGGGCAGACCGTCCTGCGCAGCGTCGAGGAGGGCATCGCCGATCTGGAGAAGATCGCGGACCTCGGGCTGCGGGGCGTCATGCTTCCGGGCTACGCCGGCTGCTACGACGACGGCAGCCGCGAGGGTGACTACGACGACCCGCGCTGGGATCCCTTCTGGCGGGCGGCCGAGGAGCTCAACCTGCCACTGTCGTTCCACATCCTCACCGGCAGCGGCAACCTCACCGACGGGGCGTTCCGCGGTCCGAAGATGAACAGCTTCCTCGGGATCATCCGCGGCTGCCAGGACATCGTCGGCACGATGATCTTCGGCGGCGTCTTCGACCGGGTGCCCGAGCTGAAAATCGTCTGCGTGGAGGCTGATGCGGGCTGGGTTCCGCACTGGATGTATCGCGCCGACCATGCCATCGAACGGCACCGCAACTGGCTCGGCTCCGGCAACCTGCAGCGCAAGCCGAGCGAGTACTTCCGCGAGCACGTCTACGTGACGTTCCAGGACGACTGGGTCGCCTTCCAAACGGCCCATCTGATGAATCACGAGCGCCTTTTGTGGGCGAGCGACCATCCGCACTCGGACTCGACGTTCCCCGCCTCCCAGCAAGTGCTCGCCGAGCAGACCGCACACCTGTCGGCGCAGGTGCGCGACGACATCATCTGGCGCAATTGCGCTGCCCTGTATGGACTTGACGAGAGCGGGAGCCGGTCATGAGCGAGTTGGTCATCCGCGGCGGAACGGTCATCGACGGCACCGGGGCGCCGGGCGTGGTGGCTGACGTCGCCATCGACGGTGGCCGAATCACCGCGATAGGGCAAGGACTTTCGGGCGATCGGGTGCTCGACGCGACCGGCCACGTCGTCGCGCCGGGATTCATCGACATCCACACGCATTACGACGCCCAGGTGTTCTGGGATCCGTCGCTCACGCCGTCGTGCTTCCACGGCGTCACCACGATCGTGGCGGGCAACTGCGGGTTCTCCATCGCGCCGACCCGCCCCGAGCACCACAGCCTGATCGCGCGGACGCTCGAGAACGTCGAGGACATGGACGTCGCAACGCTCGAGGCCGGAGTTCCCTGGGATTTCTCGACGTTTCCCGAGTACCTCGATTCGGTGCAGCGGCACGGCCTTGGCCTGAACTTCGCGGCGTACGTCGGTCACACCGCGCTGCGGCTCTTCGTCATGGGCGACGACGCGTACGAGCGCGCTGCAACGCCTGAAGAAATCGACCGTATGAAGGAGGTCGTCCGCGAAGCGATGGAGGCGGGCGCGGCCGGTTTCGCGACGAGCTTCGCACCGACGCATCGCGGCGTGGACGGCAAGCCGGTGCCGAGCCGGTTCGCCGAACGGGCCGAGATCGACGGATTGCTCGAGGCGCTCGGCGAGACCAGGCGCGGCATCGCCGCCTTCACCCCCGGCGAGCAGATCGGCGTTGCCGACCTCTACAAGCTGCAGCCCGAAGTAGGTGTGCCGTTCACGTATACGGCGCTGCTGACAATGCCGACCGGGTCGCACAAGCAGATGCTCGAGCTGAACCGGCAGGGCTGGGCCGACGGCGCGCAGGTGTGGCCGCAGGTCTCTCCGCGGCCGCTGCAGTTCTCCATGTCGCTCGCCGAACCCTTCACGTTGAACGTGAATCCGAAGTTCGCGGAGCTGATGTCGACCGGGCTCGACAAGCGCCGCGCCGCGTACTCCGACCCGGCCTGGCGTCAGGACACGCTCGACGCCTGGGAGACGGGCTCGCAGTTCGCCCGGCCGCGCTGGAACACCTACGTGATCGCCGAGTCGTCGGCGCATCCGGAGCTCGCCGGCCGGCGGTTGCTCGACGTCGCCGAGGAGCGCGGCGCGCAGCCGTTCGATGTGCTGCTGGACACCGCGCTCGACGAGCCGGACCTCAGCCTGCGGGTCGGCTGCATCCTGGCGAACGACGATCCCGACGAGGTCAGCACCGTGCTGACCGCGGCCGGCTGCACGCTCGGGCTGTCGGACGCGGGCGCCCACGTGGGCCAGCTGTGCGACGCCCCGCAGGCGACGGACTATCTCGGCAATTGGGTACGCGACCGAGCGCTCACCAGCCTCGAGGAAGGGGTGCGCCGGCTGACGTCATGCCAGGCCGACATCCTCGGGCTGGCCGACCGCGGCCGGCTGGTTCCCGGCGCGTGGGCCGACGTCGTCGTCTTCGATCCCGCGACCGTCGGCCCGGGACCGGTGCGCCGGGTCGCCGACTTCCCCACCGGCTCGCAGCGGCTCACCGCCGACGCGCCGACCGGGATCCGGCACGTCCTGGTCAACGGCACGCCCATCCGTGTGGACGGGGTACAGGACCTTGATGTCCGGCCGGGGCAGCTCGCCCGTCCTGCGGCGCGCGTCTGAGCGCTAGCGGCGTTACTTGAACGCCGGGATGACGTGCTTGCCCATGAGCTCGATGGTCTGCATGACGGCTTCGTGCGGGATGTTGTACGGGTTCATCAAGCAGAAGATGACGTCGCAGCCGGTCGCCTGGTAGGCCTTGAACATCTCGATCGCCCGATCGGGATCGCCTGCCACGCAAGCGTTCGTCTCGACGAGGTACTCCATCGTCAGCATGTCGACGAGGCCCTCCTCGACGCGGCGGGCGCTCTTTTCCAGGTACTCGTAGGTGCCGAGGGCCTGCTGCTCCTCCTCCAGCCACTGGGCGACCGAGGCGATGATGCGGGCCCCGTGCTTGGGGTACCACTCGAACGATTCCCGCGCGATGGCAATGGATTCTTCAGTCGTGGGAGCGACGTTCACCATCGTGAAGCTCGCCGCCTGGTTGTTGATGAACTTGCCGGCGGGCTTGGTGCATTCAGCGATGCCCTCGCGGTAGTTGTCGATGCGCTTCTTGAGTTCCTCGGGCGGGGTGCCGACCGCGAACGAGAGCAGCCCGATCCCCATCTGCCCGGCCAGCCGGTGGGTTTCCATGCTTCCGGTGGCGCCCCAGATCGGCGGGTGCGGCTTCTGCAAAGGCTTGGGCAGGACGCGCCGTTTCGGCATCGACCAGTGCTTGCCGGTGAACTCGTACTCGTCATTGGTCCAGCAGCCGACGATGTGGTCGATCGCTTCCTGCCACATCTCGCGGGTCTCGCTCGGATGGATGCCGAAGCCTTCCAGCTCGGCGCGGGTCGAGGACCGCCCGGTGCCGAACTCGACGCGGCCGTCGGAGATGAGATCGAGCACGGCTGCCGATTCCGCCGAGCGCACCGGGTGGTTGTAGGGCTTGGGGGTCAGGCGCACGCCGTAGCCGAGCCGCATGCGTTCGGTGCGTGCGGCGATCGCGCCGTAGAGCACCTCGGGATTCGAGCAGTGCGAGTACTCCTCGAGGAAGTGGTGCTCGACCGTCCAGAAGGAGTCGAAGCCCATCTTCTCGCCGAACACGGCCTCCTCGATGACGGCCTTGTACGCCCGGTGCTCGGACTCCTCGTCCCACGGGCGGGGCACCGGAATCTCATAGAACATCGCGAATTTCATGCAGAGTTCCTCATTGTTAGACATTGCCCTCAGGCGTAGGTGAAGCCGGGAACCCTCGTCCCGGGCTCGCGTTCCAGGCATTGCACGTCGAACCAGATGGGCAGCAGGTACTTCACGTAGAAGGCGTGCACGGTCACGGTCGGGTTGACCAGATCCTCGTACTCCTTGATGCGCACCCGGTCGTCGCGCTGCTGGAACTCCTTGCACTTGGCCAGCAGGTCGTCCACCTCTTCGCGGGTGTCCTGCAGCAGGCCGAGGTGGTCGTATCCGGGTGACGACAGCGGATTCTTGTACTCGGCCAGCAGGATGAACTGGTTGGTGTACTCGTCAAGGCGCAGCAGGTGGCAGTCCTGATTGACCACCTTGGTGTCCATGCCTTCCCAGCCGAAGACGCCTCCGTAGAAGGCGTCGATGTCTCGGCGTAGGTCGGGAGTGAGCGTGCCGATCGGCAGCGTGAGCTCCATGTGGTTGAAACGCATCATGATGGCCTCCCGATGGGTGCAGCGGATACGCCGCCACCTGTGTTTGTAATCCACGTGTCCTCGCTGCCACGCACGGCCCTGCCCGGCACGCGCAAAAGGCATGGCCGCCGGCGTTCTGCCGACGGCCATGCCCGGTGTTGCGGGGGGTGGTGCGGTGGAGCGTCAGATCACCTCAGAGGGGGCCGGGGTCGAGGCGCCGTAGGTGGGCTCGTCCTTGCGGCCGCTGAGCACCTCACGGTCCTGCGGAGTGCGCCGGTGGTGCCAGAATCCGAAGCCGACCAGGACCAGCAGGAGGCCGGCCGCGGCGAAGGAGACGATCGCGGCGATCCCGGCGATCATGCCCATGGTCGAGAAGGCGTAGGCGTTGAGCAGGAGGCCGCGCAGGGTCGTGCCCTTGAAGACGGTCGCCACCTTGGCCTGCAGCGCGGCGTCCTTCGGGTTGGCCTGCGCCTCAGTGGACAGCTGCGAATAAGTCTTTCCGCCGCCGATTTCGTTCAGGTGAACGGCGATGAAATGGTTGGCATATGCTGCGGCCTCGGGGCCGGTCAGCAGCTGCTTGCCGGCGTACTTGTTCAGGTACGGGCCGATTTCCTTGGAGGCTAGTGCGGCATTTCCGGCCGGTGGGAAATAGATCTGCTGCTGGGCGAGCTGCGTGCGGACCTCGTGGTTCACGAAGGTGTTTGCCCAGGTCAACAGGCCACCGGCGACGAGAAGCACGACGGCGATCGCGAGCCCGCCGACCGAAAGCAGCGCATCAAAAGTCTTGCGGCGCATCGGATCAAGCCTTTCTGTGATCTCATCCGCCCGATGCGGTGAGCTACTCATACATTCGGGGATAATCCTTTTCAGGGGACGGGACCAAAGGCCCAACCAGGCGCCATCTAGGTCCTGCAAAAGCCGGGACCCGTTCGGCCTGTGAAGTCTGCGGTGGATCCGAGATACTGCAAGTGGCGTTGGCCGGACAGAGGCGGTGTGATGGTGGGTGTGCAAGAGGTCCTGCAGGAAGCGGTAGCGGCGGCGAGCCGGGCTCCGTCGGTGCACAACACGCAGCCATGGCGGTTCCGTATCGGTGACGGCCGGATCGAGTGCTTCGCCGACTTCACCCGGCAGCTGCCGGTCCTGGATCCGACCCGTCGACAGCTCTATGTGTCGTGCGGAGCGGCGCTGCACCACCTGACGGTCGCGCTGCGCGCCGCCGGCTACGACAGCGAGGTCCGGCTCGCTGCCGACGATGACAACCCGCCGCCGGGGGAGGCCGGTCCGGTCGCGACCGTCCTGGTCACTGCCGGTGCGCCGGCGAGCGCCGGTGACGTCGCCCTGGCAGCGGCCATCAACGAGCGGCACACCCAGCGTGAGCCCTTCGCCGACCGCAAGGTCGAGCATCGGACCCTGGCGGAGCTGCGCCACGCGGCCGAGACCGAGGGTGCGTGGCTCGCGATCCTCGACTCCCGCGAAGATCAGATCACCCTTGCCGTGCTGCTCTCCCATGCCGATCAGGCCGAGCTGTCCAATCCCGACTACCAGCGCGAGCTGCAGAACTGGCGACGCACCGAACCGTCCACCGACGGCATTCCCACTACCGCGCTGCCCGCCGGCCCCGGCGTCCGCCACTCCGAGGTCATCGTCCGCGACTTCACCGCCGGAGACCCTGACGCCGACCGGCCGGTGCTCGACCCGAACGCACCGCCACCGCCGGACGAGCGGCCGGCCCTGGTCATCCTCGGCACCGATGCCGACACCCCCACCCAGTGGATCCATGCCGGCCAGGCACTGTCCGCCCTGCTGCTTTCAGCGACCACGCGGGGGCTGCGGGCGTCGATGCTGGGTCAGGTCATCGACCTGCCGGCCACCCGGGCTCAGCTCCGCACCGAGCTGCGCCTGATCGGCGAGCCGCAGATGGTCCTGCGGATCGGTTACGGACCGGCGGCCCCGGCCACTCCGCGCCGGCCGCTCACGGAGATCCTCAGCCAGTAAGCAGGACGGCGGACACCGGGCGGCGCGGCGTCACCGGAGGCATGGCCTGCGCCGGGTACCCCAGGCGAAGGACGAGTTGCGGCACGCTGAAGCCCGTCGGCATCGGGGCCAGCAGCGTGGCAAGTTGCTCGCGAAGCCCCGGCACCTCGGTCGGCTGATTGACGTAGCCCAGGGCGAGCCCGGCCTCTTGCGCGGCGAGCGAAAGGTGCAGCAGCGCACGGCCGGTCTCGAGCCAGTCCTGTGACGTGTCCGCCGGGCTGAGCAGGACGGCGATCAGCGGATCGCCTTCGGGCCCGGCCGGACCGTGCTCGGGCTGGTGGTCCGGAAGCGGCCGGCCTTGGGCGAAGTCACGCTGGACCACCGGCGCGCCGGCGGTCTGCTCACTGGTGCGTTGCCAGTTCGCGGCGGGCACGCCATCGCTGGTGCGTTCGGAAAGGCGGGTCCAGTCGCGGGTCTCCCGGTCGACCTCAGTCGTATCCGACAGCTCGATGGCGGCCTGCACCACGAGGTGCTCGACGGCCCGCCAGCGGTCGTCTGCGACCAGCTGCAGGCGGCACTTGTCGTCGTCGCCCTCAACGGTGTCCATCAGCTCGTCGCAGAGCGTCGGCGCCACCCGCTCGGTCGTCATCGCTCCCCGGTAGGTACGGCGATGGCGCAGCGCGGGTAGCAGGTGCGCGGACCGCGCGTCGGCGTGATGGCGATCGGTGACCTTGACGCGGGCCAGGCACGAGTCGCCGCCGCCCGCGGGCAGGAGCGCGACGTGGGGGGTCAGGCCGCAGGCACGCAATCCCAGCTCGAAGCCGGCAAGCGCCGCGCCGCAACTGATGACGAGCTGGCGGTGAGACGGGTCGAGCGCCGGCAGCTCACGCGTCGGGTCGAGCAGCAGGTCGACGTACGGGTGCGGGCCGCCGGTGAGGCGAAAACGCCACGGCTGCGTGTTGTGGATGCTCGGCGCCGCCACGGCGGCATGCAGCGCGAACTGCAAGCGGTAGGGCAGCGGCAGTGCGGCGGACGGCGGGCTCCCGAGCGCCACGAAGGGGTCGTCGGCCAGGTTCGGCATGGCCGGCGGCCGCGGCGAGGTTCCAGGGATGGCCACACGCCAATCCAAACCCAGAATGGCCCTGTTCGGCGAGAGCCTTTGGTCCCCCGGTGCAGGTCATGGGTGGGCAGGCTGGTCCAGTCGGACCGTTAGTTGCGTCCCTGCCGTTTGTGTCTTTGGTCCTCGGGACCGGGCCTCATTGCGGCTGCACACTGCTTGCATGGGTGAGCCAGTGACGGTCTTCCTTGTCGATGACCATGAAGTTGTGCGTCAGGGTCTTCGCACGCTACTCGAGGACTCCGGCTTGACGATCGTGGGCGAGGCGGCCACCGCCGGCGAAGCGGTGCCGCGCATCGTGGCGACCCGGCCCGACGTGGCGGTGCTCGACGTCCAGCTGCCCGACGGCACGGGAGTCGACGTGTGCCGTGAGGTGCGCTCGCGGGTGCCGGGCACAGCCTGCCTCATCCTCACCAGCTTCGACGACGACGAGGCACTTTTCGCCGCCATCATGGCCGGAGCTGCCGGATACCTGCTCAAGCAGATCCGTGGCCTGCAGCTGGTCGATTCCGTGCGGCGGCGCCGCCCGCGGCGAATCGCTGCTCGATCCGAGGGTCACCGCTCGTGTCCTCGAGCGGCTGCGTACCGGCCCCAAGCAGGATCCGCGCCTGGCGTCGCTCACCGACCAGGAGCGCCGCATTCTCGACCTGATCGCCGAAGGTCTCACCAATCGCCAGATCGGCAGCCGGCTCGGCCTGGCGGAAAAGACCGTCAAGAACTACGTCTCCAGCCTGCTGGCGAAGATCGGGATGCGCAGCCGTACCCAGGCCGCGCTCTACGTCGCGAGCAACCGGGCCGCGTCCTGACGCGCCTTCGGGGCCGGCTTGCCGCGCACGTGCGCCCGGCTGCCGCGCACCAGGCCACGATTTCGCCATACTGAGGACGTGTCATTCAACCTCGCGCAGTTGCTCGCCGCGCGCCACGGTGAGAACTACGCGCTGCACGAAAAGCATCTGAATCACCAGCTGGTCCGCGTGCTGAAGACGATCGGCTTCGATCGCTTCTACGTGCGCGGCGAGGGCTGCTACCTCTTCGACGCCGAGGGCGAGCGCTACCTCGATTTCCTTTCCGGCTTCGGGGTTTACGCGCTCGGACGCAGCCACCCCACCGTCAAGGCGGCGCTGCACGAGGCGCTGGACCTGGACCTTCCCAACATGGTGCAGATGGACTGCGCGCTGCTGCCGGGGCTGCTCGCCGAGCAGCTGGTGGCCCGCTGCCACGACGAGATCAACCGGGTGTTCTTCTGCAACTCCGGCGCCGAAAGCATCGAGTCAGCCATCAAGTTCGCCCGGCAGGCCACCGGCCGCCCGCGGATCCTGCATGCCGACCATTCCTTCCACGGCTTGACGACCGGCGCGCTGTCGCTCAACGGCGGGGCCGAGTTCAAGGAGGGATTCGGCGAGCTCATCGCCAGTGAGACGGTGCCGTTCGGCGATCTCGATGCCTTGCACAAGGCGCTGGTACGGCGCGATGTCGCCGCGTTCATCGTCGAGCCCATTCAGGGCAAGGGCGTCTACGAAGCGCCGGCCGAGTACTGGCTCGAAGCGCAGGCGATGTGCCGCAAGTACAAGACGCTGCTCGTCATGGACGAGGTGCAGACAGGCCTCGGCCGGACCGGGAAGTTCTTCTGCCACGAGCATTGGGGGCTGCGTCCCGACATCATCACGATCTCGAAGGCGCTTTCCGGTGGCTACGTGCCCGTCGGGGCGATGCTGACCACCGATCGGGTCTGGAACTCGGTGTTCAGCTCGCTCGAGAAGGCGATGAAGCACTCGACCACTTTCGGGCGTAACCAGCTGGCCATGGTCGCCGGGCTGGCGACGCTCACCGCGTTCGACGAGGAGAACGTCATCGAGCGGGCCGCCAAGATGGGCGAGGCTTTCGGCTTCGCGCTCGCCCCGCTCGTCGAGAAGTACGAGATGCTCCACGAGGTGCGCGGCCAGGGCTTGATGATCGGGCTCGAGTTCGGGGAGCCCCAGTCGCGGGCGCTGCGCCGGCGGTTCAACACCCTCGAGCACCTGCGCACGGCGGTCTTCTCGCAGCTGATGGTCGTCCCGCTCTTCCACCGGCACCGGATCATCACCCAGGTGGCGGCCGACAACGTGAACATCGTCAAGCTGCTGCCGCCGCTGATCTGCGGGCAGGAAGAGATCGACTATTTCGTGGCCGCGCTCGACGACGTGCTGAACGACGCCCACAACGGGTCGGGTCTGCTCTTCGAGTTCGGGCGCACGATGGCGAAGGGAGCGCTGCGGCGGCCGGGGCGGGCCCGTCCCGAAGCGCCGTATCCGGTTCCCGTCGCCCCTGGAGTGGGCGCGTAGCGCATGAGCCTCACGATCGAGCTCGGTGACCGGGTGGTGGTCACCGGTGCGGCCGGTTTCATCGGCGCCGCCGTGGTGCGTGCCCTGCTGGCGCGCGGAGCTCGGGTAGTTGCCGTGCTCGAACCCGGCGCCGATGAGCACAACCTCGACGGGCTCGACGTCGAGCGGGCCGTGGTCGACATTCGCGACGCGGGCGCGGTGGCCGAGGCCTGCGAGAGCGCTCGCTTCGTTTTCCATCTGGCGGCGATGTACCGGTTCTGGGCGCGCCGTCCGCAGGACTTCTACGACGTCAACGTCGGCGGCACGCGCAACGTCATCCGCGCGGCGCGGCTGGCTTCCTGCGAACGCGTCATCTACACGAGCACGGTCGGCGTGCTCGGTCTGGACGGCGCCACGCGCGGGCTGCCGGCCGATGAGACGTCCTATGCCGACGTCGCGCATCTCTTCGGCCTCTACAAGAGGACGAAATACGTTGCAGAACACGAGGTTTTGCGAGAGGCCGCGCAGGGCGCTCCCGTCTCGCTGGTGCTGCCGACGTTCCCGCTCGGCGCGGGTGATCGCCGGCCGACGCCGACCGGAAAGGTTGTCGTCGAGTTCCTCAACGGCCGGATGCCCGCGTTCGTCGATACGACGTTCAACGTGGTGCACGTCGACGACCTCGCGGCCGGTCACCTGCTCGCGCTCGAGCATGGCCGCGTCGGGCGCAGCTACATCATCGGCGGCGAGAACATGCCGATGCGCGAATTGCTGGCGGTGCTGGCGAAATGCACGGGCTTGCCGGCGCCGAGCCGGCTCGTGCCGCGCGGGGTCGCCCTCGGCGTCGGCGCGCTCTCGCAACTCGTCGAGGGCCGGCTCCTGCGCCGCGAGCCGAGCGTCGCCCTCGAAGCCGCCCGCATGTCCACCACCAACATGATGTTCAGCGACCAGCGCGCCCGCGAAGAGCTCGGCTACGACCCGCGCCCCGCGTCACAAGCGATCGCCGACTCCGCCCGCTGGTTCGTCGAGAACGGCTACGTCGACCGCAAGAAGCTCGGCCGCATAAGCCTTTCCTGCTAGCCCTGGACCGACGGCTTACCAGCCGACGATCCCGTTCCGGTCGGCGAAGGTGCCGGTGGGGCCCTCGGGGCCGATGGTCGCCATGGCGACGATCGCGTCGGTGCCCTCTGTGATGTTCTGCGTGCCGCGGTAGCCATTGAACGCGGTGGCGGTGAAGCCCGGATCGGCGACATTGATACGCAGGTGCGGCAGCGCTTTCGCGTACTGAGTGGTGAGCATGTTCAGGGCGGCCTTGGACGCCGAGTAGAGCGGCAGGCCACCCTTGGACTGGACCCGATCGGGGTCGTGGGTGCGCTCGAACGAGCCCGAGCTGCTTCCCACGTTCACGATGACCGGAGACGCTGACTTGTCCAGCAGCGGCAGGAATTCGTGGGTCACGCGCACGATCCCGAAGACGTTGGTGTCGAAGACGGCGAGCGCGTCATCTGCGGTGATGTCACCGGCTCCGTGGTACGGCCCGGGGATGCCGGCATTGTTGATGAGGACGTCGAGCCGCCCCTCGCGACGGTCGATCTCAGCAGCTGCCGCCCGTACCGAAGCATCGGAGGTCACGTCGAGCTGGACCCATGAAATCCCGAGTTCCGCGGCGACATCCGCGCCGGCATCGCGATCGCGCGACCCGATGTAGACCCGATGGCCGGCCCCGGCAAGGCGTAGCGCGGACTCGCGGCCGAGTCCGCGGGTGCCTCCGGTGATCAGCATGACTCTCGCCTCAGTCATCGGGCATCCAGCCTTCGGTGACGGTCTGCATCCACCCGTCCACGGCTTCCGGGTGGTCGGGAGGGCTGGCCACCAGGACCACTTCGTCGAGGCCCGCCGCTTCCAGCCGGCGACGATCGGACGGCTCCGGTTCGAGCGGTGCGACGGCGGTGCGAACCTCAGCGGGGTCGCGTCCGGCTTCCTGGCACAGCCGGCGCAGCGTCGCCAGCCGTTCCACCGTCTCGTCCGCACCGAGATAGAAGCCGTACCAGCCGTCCCCGGATCGGGCCGCCCGGCGCAGCGCGGCGTCGCCGTTCCCGCCGATGACGATCGGGATACGCCGGCCGTGCGCCGGTTTCGGGTTCACCCGGATGCGGTCGAAGGTCACGTGCTCGCCGGAGAAGCTGGCGACGTCGTCGCTCCACAGCGTCCGCAACACCGCGACGTACTCGTCCAGCCGCCGCCCGCGCCCGGCGAACGGCACCCCGAGAGCCGCGAACTCCTCGGCCGACCACCCGACTCCGACCCCGAGCGAGAGCCTGCCGCCGGACAGCACGTCGACGGAGGCGGCCTGCTTGGCGACCTGTACCGGGTGGTGCTCGGCCAGCAGCAGGACGCCCGTTGCCAGCCGGACGGTGTGCGTCGCGGCGGCGGCGAAGCTGAGGGCGATCAGCGGGTCGAGCCAGTCGGCGTCGGCCGGAACCGCGATGCGCCCGTCAGGGGCGTACGGGTAGCGGGACTCGGGCTCGTCGACCATCACGACGTGCTCGCCGGCCCAAAGCGTCGCAATGCCAAGGGTTTCGGCTCCCCGGGCGACCGCGTCGATGATGTCGCGCCGCGCCCCGCTGTCGATGCCGAGGGCGTGCAGCCCGACCCGCATCGGCGGCCCCTCTCAGCCCATGTGCATGACTTCCACCGGCTCGGTCTCCAGCCGGCCGCGCTTGACCAGCAAGAACGTCGCCACTGCCCCGACCGCGAAGATGATCGCCGCCGCGTCGAAGGCGGTGGTGTACGAGCGCAGGCTAGCCTGCGCCGCCACGGCGAGCGACGGGCGGTGGCTGGACAGGTAGCTGCTCGCGGCATCGGCGGCCAGGGTGGACAGCAGCGCGGTACCGATGGAGCCGCCGATCTGCTGGCCGATGTTGACCATTGCTGACGCGACACCGGCGTCGCTGGGCAGGACTCCGGCGGTCGAGGCGTTGATCGCCGACGCGAACATCAGGCCGAGCCCGACACCGACGATGATCAGCCCGGGGAGCACGCCGGCGGCGTAGCTGCTGCCGACATGCAGCCGGCCGAGCGTCACCATGCCGCCCGCCGCGATGACCAGTCCGACCGTCATCGACGGCCGCGGCCCGAAACGGTTGAACAGGTAGGTCCCGAGGCTGGTCGTCGTCACGACCATCGACAGGATCATCGGGATGAAGCCGACGCCGGTCATGACCGGGCTGAAGTGCAGCGTCTGCGACATGTAGTAGCTCAGGAAGAGGAACACGGCGAACAGGCCGGCACCGACGATGCCGATGCCGAGGTACGCACCGCCGCGGGTGCGGTCGGCCACGACCCGCATGGGCAGCAGCGGGTGCGCCACGCGCGTCTCGATGAGCACGAACGCGATCAGGGCGATCACCCCGAAGATGATCGGGCCGAGCGTGGTCGCGCTGCTCCATCCGCCGCTCTCGGCGTGGCCCAGGCCGTACACGACGCCGACCAGGCCGGCCGTCGCCGCCACCGAGCCGGGGATGTCGAGCTTGGGACGCTCGGCCTCGGGCTCGTGCCGCGGGAGCAGCCAGACAGCACCGGCGACCGTGACGGCGGCCATCACCAGGTTCACGTACAGGCACCAGCGCCAGGAGAAGTACTCGGTCAGCACACCGCCGAGCAGCAGGCCGATGGCGCCGCCGGTGCCGGCGACCGCGCCGAAGATGGCAAACGCCCGCGCCCGCTCCTTCGGCTCGCTGAACGTGGTGCTCAGCAAGGCGAGGATCGACGGGGCGAGCAGCGCGCCGAAGACGCCCTGGGCGGCACGGGCGATGACCAGCATGGCGAAGCCGGTGGCCGCGCCGCCGACAGCCGAGGCGACGGCGAACCCGACCAGGCCGATCAGCAGCGTCGTGCGGCGGCCGAAGAGGTCGGACAGCTTTCCGCCGAGCAGCAGCAGGCTGCCGAAGCTCAGCGAGTACGCGGTGACGATCCACTGCCGGTTGGCGGTGCTGAAGTGCAGCGCCTGCTGGGCGCTGGGGAGCGCGATGTTCACGACGGTCGCGTCGAGCACGATCATCAGCTGCGCCAGCAGCAGGATCGCGAGGATCGGCCCGCGCCGGGGGGCGCCGTGGCCGGTTTCCGCGTGGGTCCGCGCTCGCGTTACATGCGTGGTGCTCAATGTGATCTCCGCCTCATATGTGGACGCCTCATGTCCACTATCGACAGTAAATCAACCGGACATAAGCCGTCCAGTTGCGCGCTATGCTTCGAGCTGTGAGAACCCACACAGCGGGGCACGCCCCGGTGGAGGCCGCGGAGGGCCGCCGGCTCCGTGCCGATGCGGAACGCAACCGCGCGAAGATCCTCGAAGCGGCGGCCGACGTCTTCGCCACCGCGGGGGTGGACGCGACGCTGCACGACGTTGCCGCCCGGGCCGGGGTGGGTGTCGGGACGGTCTACCGGCGTTTCCCGCACAAGGAGGCGCTGCTCGGCGCGCTGTTCGACGACAAGCTGCGCGAAGTCATCGAGATGGTCGAGCGCGCGTGCGCCGAACCGGACTCGTGGGAGGCGCTGGTCGCCTTCCTGCGGGCGCTCACCGAGATGCAGTCACAGAACCGGGGGCTCTACGAGGTCCTGAACGGCAGCGAGTACTGCCAGGACCGGGTCGCCGAGGCGCGCACCGTCTTCGATCCGCTCATCAAGAGCCTGCTTGCCCGTGCCCAGGCCGACGGTCATGTCCGCAGCGACCTCGTGCCCTCAGACCTCAGCATGATCGTGCTGATGCTGAACGCGGTCACCGTGGTCAGCCATGACGTGAATCCTGCGCTGTGGGGCCGCTACCTCGACCTCGTGCTCGACGGTGTGCGAGCGCGAAAAGGCCAGCCGCCGCTGTCGATGCCGGCGCTCACTGACGACGAGCTGGAGCTGGCGACGAAGGGTTTGCACCGCCTTCGCCGCTGACCGGCTGCGGTTCGCCCGATGGGGCGCTGAGCTTCGAGCCCTCCAGGTCGATGTCCGGCAGCGCCCGGTCGAGCCACTTCGGAAGGTGCCACGCGGCACGACCCACAACGGCGAGGACCGCCGGCACGAACGTCATGCGGACGAGGAAGGCGTCGACCAGAACGCCGAAAGCGAGCGCGAGACCGAGCGATTTGATGACGGCGTTGTCGCCGAAGATGAACGAGCCGAACACCGAAAACATGATGAGCGCTGCAGCCGTCACCACCCGGGCGCTGTTGCGCATGCCCGCGTTGACGGCAGGCCTGGCCTCGTGGTGATGCACGAAGTCCTCGCGTACCCGCGACACCAGGAAAACCTGATAGTCCATGGCCAATCCGAAGAGGATGCCGACGACCAGGATCGGCAGGAAGCTGACGATCGGTGCGGGTGTCTGCACCTTGAACAGCTTGCCGAGATGGCCTTCCTGGAATACCCACACGGTGAGCCCGAAGGACGCTCCGATCGACAGCAGGAACCCGACCACCGCTTTGATCGGCACCAGCAGCGAACGAAACACCAGTAGTAGCAGCAGGAGTGCGAGCCCGATGATGACGATCAGGAACTCCGGCAGCGCGGAGCTCAGCTTGTTCGACACGTCGATGTTGGATGCAGTCGGGCCGGTGACGTAGGCGTTGATACCGGTTTGCTGGCGAATCTTCGCCGCTCCGGCGCGCAACTGGTTGACCAGGTTGTTGGTTTCCGGGGAGCTCGGCGACGAACGCGGGATCACCGAGACAATGACGACGTCGCCCTTGGGATTGGGGAGCGGCTGGGAAACCTGAGCGACATCGGGGCTTTTCTGCAGCTGCGGCAGCACTCCGGTGACGAGCTTGAGCGTGTCGGTGTGGCCGGGGGCGTAGACCACGAGGGTGAGCGGGCCGTTGAAGCCGACCCCGAATCCCTGGCTCAGCAGGTCGTAGGCCCGCCGTTCGGTGGTGGACTTCGGCTGGCTGCCGTCGTCGGGCAGGCCGAGCTTCATGTGCAGGGTGGGCGCAGCGATGACCAGCACACCCGCGATGACGATGACGAGCGTGATCCAGGGTTTGGCCGTGACAAGTCTCGCCCAGCGTTCGCCGCCGACGGGTTTGGCTTCGTGACGCTCGTGACGGCGGGCGAGGAAGCCGATGCGGCCCTTGTCGATCCGAGGGCCGAGCACCGCGAGTACCGCCGGCAACATCGTCAAGGCCAGCAGCACGACGCAGATGACCGTTCCCGCTGCCGCAAACCCCATCACCGATAGGAACGGAATACCGACCACGCTCAGCGCACAGAGGGCGATCACGACCGTCAGGCCCGCGAAAACGACTGCTCCGCCGGCCGTTGCGGTCGCCAGCCTGATGGACTCCTGGTGCTCCATGCCGTCTCGCAGATGCTGGCGATGGCGCGAGAGGATGAACAGCGTGTAGTCGATGCCGACGGCCAGGCCGAGCATGAGGGCCAGGGTCGGAGCGGTCGAGCTGATCGAGATGACGCCGGACAGCGCGTTCACGGCGAGCAGACCGACGGCAACACCGAGGATTCCGGTCAGCAGCGGCAGGCCTGCCGAGACGAGGGCGCCGAACGTGATCGTCAGCACGAAGAAGGCGATGATGATGCCGTAGAGGTCGTTGTTGCCCTCCTTCGTCGTGGTCGAGATGACCCCGCCGGAGTACTCCACCTCCAGCCCGGCCTGGGCCGCGGGCGCCGCCGCCGCTTCGAGCGCGTTCTTCGACTGCTGGGTGATCTCGTTGACCGGCACCGTGTACTGCACGGTGACGAAGGCGATCCGCTTGTCCTTGCTCACGTCGGCGGCCGTGAACGGCGCCACGAACTTCACCTGCGGCGCCTTGGCGACGCGGGCCAGCACTTCCTTGCCCGCGTCGATGTACTTGGCCTCGACCAGCGTGTGACCGGGCGGCGCCGCGACCACGATGCGGGCAGTCGCCCCGCCTGTTCCCGGAAACTCCTTCGCCAGCACGTCGAGAGCGCGTTGGGATTCGGTGCCCGGGATCGTGAAGGCGTCCGAGGTGGGGCCGTGGAACGCGGCGGCGAGTGCGGCCAGCAACCCGATGATGACGACCCAGCCGGCGATGACGACCCAGCGCCGTCGCACGCTCCACGAGGCGAGTCGATACAGCAGCCCGGTCATGCTGCTCAGTGTCCGCGGGTCGCGGCCAGGGCGCCGAGCAGGTTCCAGCGCAGGGCACCGGTGAAGTCGCGCAGGCGCTCGGTGAAGCCGTAGTCCTCGGCGAGCTCGGCTGCCGCGACCGCGCGCTGCAGGTCGTTGTCATGCTTGGCGAGCACCACGGAGAAGTCGCGCCGCATGGGGCCGAGCGCGTCGTAGCCGAACGAGCGGTAGATGCGCGGGAAGAGCGGCTTGTAGAGCCTGATTCGTTCGTGCAGTCCACTGGAATGCGACATCGGGTTCTTGTGGCGGGCCTTGATGTAGTCCGGCAGCAGATCGGCGAAGGCCTCGCGCACGATCCACTTCTCGTAACCGTCGCGCACCTTCATGTCGAGCGGAATCCGCATGGACAGCAGCAGCATCTGCACATCGAGGAACGGCACCCGGGCCTCCACGCCGAGGCCCATGCTCGTGCGGTCGACGCGCTGCAGTTCGGTGCGGGACAGGTGGCGGATCTTGTGCAGGAACAGGTTGCGCCGGTCGGCCTCCGGCACCTGGGCGTACATGTCGTAGCCGCCGAACAGCTCGTCGGATCCGTCGCCGGTGAGCACGACCTTGATGCCACGCGCATGGACGCGTTCGAAGACCTTCAGCGAGACGACGGCGTTGATGACGTCGCCGTACTCGGTGGCCTCCGACCGGAAGATGGCTTCCCTGACGTCGCGGCGCGAGATGTCCCGCGGGCGCAGGCTGATCACCTCGTGCGGCACGTCCAGGTCCTGGGCGAGCCGGCTGGCGTAGGCGACGTCTTCGCTGCCCTTGGTACCGACGGTGAACGCGTGCACGTTCGGATGCATCTGCCGCGCATGCAGCAGCGTCAGCGACGAGTCCAGCCCGCCGGACAGGATGACCGCCACCGGCAGGTCGGTGTCGACCCGCAGACGTACTGAATCGGCGAAGGTCTCGCGGAGCGCTTGCTTGGCCTGCTCCACGTCGGTGAACACCGGCTCGCCTTCGCCGAGGCGGAGCAGATCGATGTACGGGCGCAGCACCGGATCGGTGTGCGCGCTGCCGCGCCCGATGTAGCCCGGCGGAACCTCATGAACCGTCGCGCCGAGGGACGTCAGTGCCTTGACTTCCGAGGCGACGTGCAGCCGGCCGTGGGCACGCGCCCAGTACAGCGGCTTCACCCCCGCGGGGTCGCGGGCCATCAGCACCGTGCCGGTTTCGCGGTCGAGCAACGCGAACGCGAACTCGCCGCGGAACTCGAGCATCGCGTCCTCGCCCCAGGCGAGCAACGCCTCGAGAACCACCTCGGTGTCGGACTCCGACCGCTGCGGATTCCCCTGCTCCGAAAGGCGCTCACGCAGCTTCTTGTGGTTGAAGATCTCGCCGTTGTAGCAGAGGGCCCAGCGCCCGTTCGGCGACGTCCAGGGCTGGACGGCGCGGTCACGGTCGACGATCCGCAGCCGGGAGGTGGCGAGCAGCGCCTGGGCGCTACGGTCGGTTTCCAGCACCTCGCCGCGGCTGCGGATGCCGGCGACCATGCGCTCGAACGTGTCAGCCCCAGCTGCCGCGTCCGGGCCGATCAGCAGCGCGATCCCGCACATCAGCAGCTACCGACGGGCAGGCCCGACATGCTGTAGCGCGCCACCGCGTGAGGGGCCAGGCAGATGTGCCAGGCACGGCCTTCGTCGATCACGTTGAGCACCCCCGCGTCGGCGTACTCGATCAGGACTTCGCGCAAGGCCTCACGGGCGCCGAAGCGCTCGTACCAGGCGAATTCGACGTCCGCCGCCCAGCCTTGGCAATGCGCGCTCGGCAGCAGGGCGGTGAAGCCGAGGGTGCGTAACCGGCGCTGGTGCACGACGCTGCGCACGATGCTGTTCACCCACAGCGCCGGCGTACCCGGCGGGGCTGAAAGGGCGAGCTGATCGGCCATCTCGTTGAGGACGGCGATGAGTTCGGGCCGGGCGAGCCGGCAGGACAGGCCAGGACCGCGAGGCTCCCGGTTCGGTCGCAGCCGCTGCACCGCGAAGTCGCGTGCCCGCCGCAGGACCCGGTCGGAGCCGACGCCGAAGGCGAAGCGGATCTGGCCGGTGGCGCGCAGGGGCCGCAGGTCGAGCAGGTCGAGCGAGCTGTTGACGGCGTGGTCGTCGGCGAATCCGGGGGTGTCCGACCACCAGGCGACATCGATCTGCTGCAGCAGCACGATGCGCATCAGGCTCACCGGATCGGCGGCGTTGGACGCTTGGGACGGCGTGAAGTTCGCATACTCCTCGAGGGCTTGCGCGACGACCCGATCGCCACCGCCCGGCACCCGATCCGCGACCCACGACGCCTCGGGCTGCTCCAGCCAGCGGGCGAGCCGGCGGCCGATGTCCGATGTGCTCATCTGCGGCGCCCAGCGGACGAGCCCGCTCATGAGCTGCTCGAGTGACGCGCGGTAGCCGTCTACGGCAACCCGTGGGCTGACGTCCGCCGGGGCACGGGTCACCACTCCCAAAATAGGCAGGTCGGTGCATAGATCAATTCGCAACGCCGATGAGCGTTGCCGGAATCCGAGGCCGCCCGGGGCGAGAAAAGGGCGCCTTGGGTGTCACGTCCGCGGGGTCCCGTTCGTCATGTCAGCGAGCCGGCGGATGAACCGGTGCACGCGCAGCAGGAGGAACCCCCGCATGACCGAACGCCTTGTCCGACTTCTCGACACCTGGCGCGAAGAGGCGCTTCCACGCCAGCGCATGCCGTGCCAGCGCGAGCCGCAGCTGTGGTTCTCCGACCGCCCGGCCGACCTGGAGCGGGCGAAGGCGATGTGCCGGACGTGCGGCGTGCGTCTCGCCTGCCTGGCCGGAGCGCTGGACCGTGCCGAGCCACACGGGGTGTGGGGCGGTGAGATCCTGCAGGACGGGGCCGTCATCGCGCTCAAGCGGCCCCGGGGGCGGCCGCGTAAGCACGTCAGGCCCTGGGATGCGGGCTGGGCTGGACCGGGCTCGGCCGGCGATGGATGCGACAGCAAGGCGAGCTGAACCGGCGACGCTAAACAAGCAATCCGTGAACCTGTCGGCGGGGAAGGTGTTTCCGGGTGACAGGCAATGTGGCGTGGGTACACCAGATTGCCTGTTCAGCGCCGGCGGCGCCGAAGACGCTGAGAGATCGACCGGAAGACGAGCACCGTGGCCACCCCAGGGAAGGCCGAGGCGACGGCGACTCGTGTCGCTCCCTGCCCGCCACCCACCGCCGCTCCGAGAAGGAGCAGGGTGACTCCGCCAAGCACGATGGCCAGACACCAGAGGGTGCCGGTGCTGAACATCGGCTGCGACGTTCCGGTCTTCGCCGTCTGGACACTCTGATTCACCCGCATTGCCAAGCTGAAGCGGCTGATCAGCGCGGCCGACCCTGCTATCAAGACGCAGGCACCTCGCGCTGAAGCCGGTGCTACCGCGCACGCAATCACCCCCAGCGCGCCGACGATGCCAAAAGCCACCGGCACCAGGAGCGGCCTGCTAGTGCATTCATCGATGAGCAGCCTGCGAATCACGGGTGTGGCGCGGCTGAAGAAACGCGTGGCAACGACTGTCGGTATGGCCAGCAACAGCACGGGAATCGTTCGCGTTGCAGCCGAGGAGCCGCGTCCCAGCGCATGAGTCAGGACGTAGGTGTCGAGGAAGAGCAAGTACGAGAGCATGGCGAAGAACGCGCGGATAACGACGTCGAGGTTGTGACGGCTCGCCGTGGCTCGCGGGTCGGTGCGTACTGCATCCGCGAACGTGTTGGCCGCGTTGGCAAGTTTCGTCCCACCGCGTGGACCCCGACCGCCGAGCGCAAGACGGCCGAGCTCATTGAGCGTGGCGGAGCTCTGAGGGTCGATGCTCAGGGCGCGGTGGAAGTGAACTTGGGCCTCGTCCCGACGCCCGGCGGCCATCGCCACCGTGCCGGCAATGCGTTGCACCTCGGCCTCGCCGGGTGCCAGCCGCAGCGCCGCAGACGCAGCGGACTCGGCCTCGCCGCGGGTGGATCGGCGGTCCACGGCGACCGCTGCGAGCCACACCAGGCACATCCAGTTGTGGGGAGCGAGCCTGACGGCACTCCGGGCTTCGGCCAGCGCGAGATCACGCTTGCCGAGTCGGGCGAGAGCGATGCTGGCGAGCCGATGCGGCCATTCGTTGTGAGGGGCGAGGGAAATCGCACGCCGAGCCGCCTCAGCGCCACGCTCCGGCGCGCCCACCGCAAGCAGCGCCTGCGCCATCAGAGTGTGTATGTAGGGATTGGAAGGATCGCGCGCTGCCAGGACCGCGATCCGGGCCAGGGCCTCGGCCGCTCGTCCGAGCTCCAGCAGCGCCTCGCATTGGCGGAGCTGAGCGACCTCGTCCAGCGGTCCGGCGGACATCAGGTGCGTCCGAATCGGGGCATATACCACCATCGTCGTCCGACCGGCGCCGCTTGAGAGGGAGGCGGTCGAACGCTGGCCTAGCTCACGGTGGCGACGCGCTCCTCGAAGGCCAGTGATTCGGAGTCGGGGAGGGAGTCGAGCCCTGCCATGACCGCCGTGCGGGATGGGCCGAACTGCTGGGCGAGCGGGGTGAGGGCGTCCAGATCGAACCCGTACAGCGCGGCCGCGTTCTCACCCACCATCCTGGCCACCTCGTCCTCAGGCACTCCCTCGAAAGTGTGTGCGAGGGCCTCCGCCGAGTACGGGAAAGTGCCTTCCTTGTGGGGGAAATCGCTGCCCCACATGATGCGGTCCACCCCGACGACGGCGCGCTGCAGGCAATCCCCGCGGGTCATGAAGCTGGCGCCGATCCACATGTTGTGCGCGACGTACTCGCTGGGCGCCTTCTTGGTGGTGAGCGCGCTGGCCAGCGGAAGCTCGCCGACGTTGCCGGCCAGCAGCTTGGCGTGTAGATGGTCCATCGCGGCGACGACGTTCGGCACCCAGCCCAGCCCGGCTTCGGCGATGACCATGCGCAGCCCCGGGAACCGGTCGAAGACGCCTGACATGACGAGCGACCACACCGGCCGGTGGGAGTAGAAGCTGGCCTCGAGCACGAAGAGCGCGAGCGACGCGGGATGCATGCCGAGGTCGGGCGTGCCGCCGCCGCCGTGCACGCTGACGAGTACTCCGCGCTCCTCGCATGCCTGCCAGACGGGGTCGTACTCGGGCGAGTGCAGTGGCGCGATGCCGCTACCGGGAGGCGTGCCGGGCAGCAGCACGCCGCCGCGCAGGTTGTGGTCGGCGATCCAGTGGATGTCGCGGACGGCCTCTCCCACGTCGTTCAGCAGGATCTGCCCGATCCCGGCGCGCCGGGCCGGGTACTCGGCGCAGAAGTCGGCGAGCCACCGGTTGTGCGCGCGCAGCCCGGCGAGCCGGCGCTCGAAGTCCTCGTCCGTCGGGGTGAGGCTGATCAGATTGCTGATCGGGAAGAACGGCGGCACCGTGTTCGGGTACAGCACCTCGGCGACGACGCCGTCAGCCTCCAGCGCCGGCACCCGCACCGCGCTGTCCCAGTTGCGGTTGGCGTCGTCGCTGGTCAGGTCGCGGAAAGGGTGGACGTACGTGTCCGCCCAGGCATCGAACTCGTCGTGGTACTTCGCTTCGAGATACGGGCGGTAGTCCCGCAGGTCGGCGCCGGCGTGGCAATCGCTGGAGATGACGACGTATCGATCCATGGCGCGCTCAGCCTCCTCGCAAGGTCGCGCGAGGATCGTAGGCCTGGGCTGCGTGCCGCGCCGATGGGGGCTCTGCGGCGGCGGCGTTCACGAATGAGTGAACTTCCGTCGTTTCGTCACGCCATTCGTCCGGTTCGGGTTTCAGTAGCGAGACGTCTACCCTGCCCAGGAGCCTCGGTGAACCTGCTCGGCCTGCTCTATGTCATTCCGCTGCTGGCCATTCTGGCCCTCGGCGTGCTGCTGGGATGGGGCAGAAGCCCGGCTGTCGTTTCCCCCGAGAGCGAGCGACGCCGCCTGCCCGGGCTGGTCTCGCGGCTGGAGCCGGCGTTCGGCCGTATCTCCGGGTGCATCCTCGTGCTGGCCGCCGGCGCCGGCGTCACCATCGCGCTCGTCTGGCCGCTCGGATACTGGGCGCGCCACTTCGACCGCCAGGACCACAAGGTCTACAACTGGGTCGCGACGCACGCCAATTCCCACTGGCTGCACTCGGCCATGCGCGTACTCACCGAGATGAGCAACAACCGCCAGACCCAGGTCGTCTGCGCGTTCTTCATGGTCGTGCTGACGATCGTCTGGTTCTTCCACCGTCGCGGTCTGGTGGTGCTGGCACCGGCCGTGCTGATCCTGAGTGCGTACGAGATCGAGCACCAGCTGCAGCACACCCTCAAGCTGCTCGCCCACCGCACCGGTCCGGTGCCCGCCGGTCTCGGTGCTTTCCCGTCGGGTGGATGCGCCCGGATCATCAGCATCTACGGCCTGATCCTCTTCCTGGTGCTGCGCCGCTTCGGCAAGACTCGCGGCAAGATTGCCATCGCCGCCTGGACCCTGCTCGCCGCCGCTTCGTTCACCGAGACGTACTCGCGGCTGTACCTCGGCAAGCACTGGTTCAGCGACATCGTCGGCGGTGTCGTCCTCGGTCTCATCCTGCTGTACTTCTTCATCTCGGCCGCGCAGATGCTCGACCGTCCCGACCGTGAGGGCGATGTCGCTGAGGTCATCGCCATCCGCGGCACCTCAGCTTCGGTGAAGTCGGCTGACGACGAGGCCGCGGCTCCGGCCCTACCCGCGGGCGAGCTCGCCCCGGAACGAAGCGATACCGAAAGACGCTAGCCAGTGAATTAGGGTCGCTCGCATGACCGACCAAGGCTCCGTAAGCACCGCGTCGAGACCGCTCGCTTATCGCGATGGGGCAACAGCTCTCGAAGGTTCGCTGCACTATCCGGAAGCGGCGCCGGTCCGCGCTTCGATCCTGCTGGTCCACGGTGGAGCCGGGCTCGATCAGCACGCGCGCGAGCAGGCCGCCCGAATCGCGGAGCTCGGGTACGTCGTGTTCGCGTGCGACATGTACGGCACGGAGATCGCCGGCTCCCGTGCGGGCATCATGGGCGCGCTCACCGACTGGCAGGCGGATCGGGCCGGCCTCGCCGAGCGGGCGCTTGCCGGCCTGACGGCACTCGCGGAGGCTCCCGAGTACGCGGGCCCGCCGCTTGCGGCGATCGGCTACTGCTTCGGTGGGACGGCCGTGCTTTCGCTGGCACGCGCCGGGGCCGACCTGGCCGGAATCATCAGTGTCCACGGCACTTTGTCGACGCCGACGCCCGCGGCGGTCTGCTCGATCAGGGCGCAGCTGCTGGTATGCCACGGGGCCCGGGATCCGCACGTTCCGATCGGCGACGTCAGCAACTTCATGACCGAGATGACGGCCGCCGAAGCGCGGTGGCAGCTGAACGTCTACGGCTCGGCGATGCATGGTTTCACGCACCGCGACGCCGTCGCCGGAGCGATCCCGGGCGTCGCGTTCGATGAGGCCGCCGATCGGCAATCCTTCAACGACATCAAGGGGTTTCTGGCTGGTCTGCGCGACTAGTAGCCGCACGCAAATTCACGGGTGCTCGCGGTGCGGCGCGGCCAACGCGAGCGGCCGGAAGAATTGACTTTGCCGATTGGGCCGCGGAAATTGGCTCACGAGAGGTCGAGCCCAACTTCATCACGACTCGCCAAACGGGAGTCGACAATGGGTCCCAGTTCTGTCTGGGAGTCGTGCGGCCGGAGGCGTTCGGGAAAAGCTCACGTCACCGTCACGGGAAGATCGATCTGCGACTCGTGCAACGACGTGCTCTTAGGCGCAACAGCCGGTGCAATGACCAGCAATTATGAAGCCGGCGCGACGATTGCCACGGCAGGCGTCTTTACGCGGATTTCGCGACGCAAGGCGCAAGAGGCGGACGCGAAGCGAGCCGAGCTAAGCACTCACCTCCTCCGCCTACTCCGATAGCTAAGCTAGCCGACTGAGCTGGCGAGTCAGCTCGCCACATCGGCTCGCTTGCCGTGGTCGCGCTGCCCCGGGATAGAGATCGGCGCCAGCGCCGACTCTCCTTTATTTGCAGTGGGTTTTGTTGGACACCCCGGCTATACTCGAATGCATGTTCGAGTATCTCAGTCCTCACGGGATCATCGCCGCGGCGATGACCGCACCACCCGGCCCCGACGTCATCACCGCCCTCGCAGGAATCGACCCGAAACCCTTGAACGACTACATGAAAGTCGAGCTGATGGTCGCGATCAGCCGGCAAGCAGGATGGCTGGACGCCCTGGCCCAGCCCGCGATCGCCGCCGTCGGCGACTGTGTGCAGGCCGACGTCGGGGAAGGTAAAGACCCGCAGCAGTACGGTCTGCGCTCAGCCCACGCCGAGATCGGCGCCGCGCTGCGGGTAGCCGATCATGTCGCCGCCGAAAAACTCGAGATCGCCCGTGAGCTCACCACCGAACTGCCCGCCGTGCAGCACGCACTGCAAGCCGGTGACCTTACGATCTGGCATGCCCGGGCGATCGTGCAAGCCACCCGCTCCCTCTCCCGCGACAAAGCGAGGATTGTCGCCGGCCGGGTACTGCCCCGGGCGACCCGGCAAACCGTCGCCCAGCTGCGCCGCTGCCTGAAACGGGCGGTGCTGGCCGTCGAACCCCAAACCGCCGCCGAACGGGCGAAGCAGGCGCATGCGGAACGGAGCCTGGACTGGTGGTCGCGTCGACGACGGCATGGCGGAACTGCGCCTCGTCGCCTCCGCCGCCGACGTCATGACCATCTTCAACGTCGCCGACGAGATCGCCCAACACACCCGAGGGGACGGGCCGAAACCGGGAGAGCCGGGCTGGGAGACGCTCGACGCGCTCCGTGCCGACGCGCTGATCGCACTCATCACGAAGGGTGCCGCGAAAGTCCGGCCGCCGGCGGTGAACGTGACCGTGGATCTGCCGACCCTGCTCGGTTTGCAGGACAACCCGGCCGAACTCGCCGGCTACGGACCCATCCCCGCCAACCTCGCCCGGCTGCTCGCCGCCGACGGCAAATGGCGAAGGATGATCCTCGACCCCCGAACCGGTGACCTGCTCGACCTCGGCCACACCGCCTACCAGCCGACGGCTGGGCTGGCCCGGTTCGTCAAAACCCGCGACCGGACCTGCACCTTCCCCGGCTGCCAGCGGGTAGCTGACCACGGCGACCTCGACCACCAACGCCCCTACCGCGACGGCGACCCCGCCAACGGCGGCACCGACCGGGCCAACCTGCATCCGCCGTGCAAGAACCATCACGTGTTGAAACACAAAGGCCGCTGGACCCTGCGCACCAACCCCGACACCGGCCAACGCACCTGGACCAGCCCGACCGGCCACACCTACCCCATCAAACCCATCGACCACCGCCCCGACCCCGCCGTCGCCGAAACCCCACAGACCCCGGAAACACCAGAAGCACCTGCAACCACAGACGTTTCCGACGACTGCCCGTTCTAGCAAGTCAGCGCGAGGTCGCCTTGGCGGCGATCGCGAGCAGGTCGCGCGCGGGGCCGGGAGGCAGCCGGGAGCTGCCGGCCCACACCGCATGGAGTCTGCGCACCAGGGTCAGGTCGACGATGGGTATGGCGGTGAGGCGGCGCTCGCGAAGCTCGGCGTCGACGGCGAGGGTGGAGAGGACGGCCGGGCCGAGGTTTGCCCGCACGGCTTCCTTGACGGAGGTGGCTGTCGCGAATTCCATTGCCGGCGCAGTGAGTTCAGCGTCTGCGCCGAGGGCCGAATGCAGCGCCGCCTCGAGGAAGCTGCGCGTGCCCGAGCCGGGTTCGCGGGCGACAAGTGCTGTAGCCGCAAGGGTTTGTGCGGTGATCGGGCGTCGCCGGGTGGCCCACGGATGCTGCGGCGCGACGACCAGGACGAGCTCGTCGGTGCCGATGACGCGGCGGCGGACGTCGGCGGGCACGTGTGGACCTTCGAGGAAGCCCAGATCGATGGCGTGACCGCGGACGAGCTCGATGACGGTGTCGCTGTTCGTCGCGGTGAGGGTGACGGTCGGTGGCGTGTGCCCCGGCGCCGTCCGCGTCCGCAGCGTGACTAGCCAGCGGGGCAGCAGGTGCTCGGCGATCGTCATGCTGGCAGCCAGCCGGAGCCGGGCGGTGCCGGCCCGGCGCAGGGCGGCGACCCCGTCGTCGAGCTCGGTCGCTGCTGCGACGACGCGGCCCGTCCAGGCGGCGAGGGCGCGGCCCGCGTCGGTGAGCGAGGCGCCGGAGGGAGACCGGTCGAGCACGGTGAGGCCGACCTGTGATTCGAGCCGCCGGAGCCGTGACGACGCGGCCTGCTGGGTGATGCCATGCACCCGCGCAGCGGCGCCGATGCTGCCGCTGTTCGCGACGTCCAGCAGCAGCTCCAGCGCTGCCAGATCGGGCACGTGACTGCTCAGCGGCATGAGTTGAGCGTAGCGCGGGCCACAAGCGCAGGTTGTGACCTCACACGTACGAGACCTCTACCGGGGGGACCGCCCGCGGGCGAGCCTCGTATTCATGGAAACCGCGACGCTGCCGCCGCCCGTCGACGTGCTGACGCAACCGCCCGCGTATTCACGACCATCCCAGCTGCCCGAGGTCAGCGAGCGCCGCTCTGGGCTCGCGAACTTCGGCCCGAACTGGTTCGGCTCCGTCATGGGCACGTCGATCGTCGCGACGGCTGCGGTGGCGATCCCGCTGCAGGTGCCGGGGCAACGCGCGCTGGCGGAGGTGGTCTGGATCCTGGCCGGTGCCGTGCTGCTGGGGGTCGTGCTGGCCACTGCCGTGCACTGGATCAGGCACCCCGAGCGGGCCCGCGCCCACGTGTGCGAACCGGTGATGGCGCACTTCTACGGCACCGTGCCGATGGCCTTCCTCGCCTACGGCGCCGCGACCATGGCCGCCGGCCGGTCGCTCATCGGGACGCATGCTGCCGTCGTCGTCGACTGGGTCATGTGGCTGGTGGGCACCCCGCTCGGGCTGCTGACCGCTGTCGCCCTGCCGTATCTGACTTTTACCCGTCACGAGGTGGCTGACGACGGCGCGTTCGCCGGGTGGCTGCTGCCCGTCGTGCCGCCGATGGTCAGCGCCGCGACCGGGGCGGTGCTGATCCGCGCATGCGCCCGCCGGGCAGGTGCGGCAAGCGCTGATCGAAAGCTGCTACGCGATGTTCGGGATGAGCCTGCTGGCCAGCCTCATCATCATCACACTGCTGTGGTCACGCCTGGCGCGCTACAAGGTGGGCGCCGCCGCTGCTGTGCCGAGCCTGTGGGTGGTGCTGGGGCCGCTGGGCCAGTCGATCACGGCCGCCAATGCCCTCGGGGCGCAGGCGGGTCACGCCGGGCTGCCCGCGCCGTATCCCACCGCTGCCCACGCCTTCGGCTTGTTCTACGGCCTGCCGGTCTGGGGGTTCGCGATGCTCTGGGCCGCGATCGCCATCACCATCACCGCGCGCACGGCTCGCAGCGGCCTGCCGTTCAGCCTCACCTGGTGGTCGTTCACATTTCCGGTCGGCACCGTCGTCACCGGCACGGCCGCCCTGGCGGTGGCCACCGGCAGCGACCTGTTCCGCGTGGCGGCATCGGTCTTCTTTGCCGGGCTGCTCGTGGCGTGGCTCGTCGTCGGGGTGCGCACCGCTCGCGGCGTCCGGTCAGGGCTGCTGCTGCGCTGAGGCGGGCAGCGGTCAGCAGGCCTCGCGCAGCTCCGCCATCGCCTCCGACGTGAGCTCGCGCGGCTCGTCATTGCTGCCGACGTAGACCACGCTGCAGGGGGCCTCCCGCCGGACGGTCGCGGTGAGGCTGCCCTCGCTGAACTGCACGAGCGCGCCGTGCGGGGAACGTCCGACAGCGACGAGCCGCGCGCCGACGGCACCCGCATGCTCGGCGAGCACGTGACCGGCGGCGGCATGGTCGCCGACGCTGTGCAGCACATGACCGTCGGCATGAATCCCATGCGCTGCAAGGCGGTTCACGTGCCGCCGTACTGCTTGCTCAGCCGCTGCCGCGTCTTCCGGGTCGACGGCGAGCTCCTCGATGACGACCGTCTCGCGCACGTGGACGACATCCAGCGGGGCGCCGAGACCGCGGGCGATGCGGGCCGCTGCGGCGACCACCGAGTCAGCGTCGGAGGTGGCGCCGACCGCCACGACGACGGGACGCTCGAAGGTCCGCTCGCCCGTCACCAGCTCGACCCGCGGCTGCACCGGCTCGGCGGTCGCGTCCTGACGCTCGGCTGCAGCGATGAGCTTGTGGCCGGATGCGAGGGCGACGATGGCGAGCAGGAAGGCGCCGGCACCGACGTAGAACGGGATGGCGAGCGAGGTGGCGTCAGCGATCTTCCCGGCGACGTAGGGCGCGAGGCCACCGCCGATGAAGCGCACGAAACCGTAAGCGGAGGAGGCGATCGGGCGCTCGACGGGGGACACGACCATGACCGCCTGCGTGGTCAGCGTGTTGTTGATGCCGATGAAGGCGCCGCTGACGATGACCGCGACGATGACGACGGTGGGGGTGTTGACGCCGGCCGCGATGGCGGCGAGTACGGCGGCGAGGGCGACGAGGTTCACGTACAGCGTGGCAGCCGTACCGAAGCGGGCCTGCAGCCGCGGTGCGAAGTAGACCGCAAATATTGCAACCAGCACGCCCCATGCGGTGAAGACGAGTCCGAGCTTGGTGGCGGACAGGTCCATGGGGTACGGGGCGTAGCCGAGCATCGTGAAAAAACCCCAGTTGTAAAGCAAAGCGGTGACGCCCATGGTCGCGAGGCCGCGGTGGCGCAGCGCCTTGATGGGCGCGGTGATCGAGACGTTGTGGTCGGGCTTGGGGAGGCTGGGGACGAAGAGCACGGTGGCGACGAGCGCGAGGGCCATGAGGACGGAGACACCGAAGAACGGTCCGCGCCAGGAGATGCTGCCGAGCTCGCCGCCGATCAGCGGGCCGAGCGCGATGCCGACCCCGAGCGCGGTCTCGTAAAGGATGATGGCGCCGGCGAACCCGCCGCTTGCCGAGGCGACGATGACCGAGAGGCTGGTCGCGATGAAGAGCGCGTTGCCGAGGCCCCAGCCGGCGCGGAAGCCGACGATTCCCGAGATGGAGCCGGAGAGTCCGGCGAGCGCGGCGAAGACGACGATGATGCCGAGGCCGACGATGAGGGTGCGCTTCGGGCCGATGCGGCTGGCGACGGCGCCCACGATCAGCATCGCCACGGCCGTCACGACGAGGTAGCTGGTGAACAGCAGGCTGACCTGGCTCGGTGAGGCGTGCAGGCTGTGCGCGAGGGCGGGCAGGATCGGGTCGACGAGGCCGATGCCCATGAACGAGATGACGCACGCGGCGGCGACGGCCCAGACGGCGCGGGGCTGGCGGAAGGGGCTGGCGGTGGGTGCGCTATGCGCGCTCATGTGGGTGCTCCAAAAGGCGTGACAGGCGTTGGATTGCCGGCAGGGCGGCTTTGATGGCCTCCTGGTCGGCGGGGCCGAGCTGGTTGACGAGATCGTTGAGGATGGCGGCGCGTTCCTTACGCCGCTGATCGGCGAGGGCCCGGCCTTCGGCGGTGACTTCGACGACGACCGCCCGGCCGTCCGCGTCATCGGCGCGGCGCCGGGCGTAGCCGCCTTGCTCGAGCCGGCTGACCAGCTGCGTCATGCCGGGCTGGGAGACGCCCTCGGACTTGGCGAGATCGGTGAGCCTCTGCGGGCCCTGCCGGATGAGCCTTGACAGTGTCGCCGCGGTCGGGACGCTCAGCTGCCCCGCCGTCGCCCCGCGCAGCAGCAGGCGCAGCAGTGGGTCGAGCGCCTCGGCCAGCTTCAGACCGACCGGTGGCATCGGCTCACCTCCCGCTGCGTTCATTGCATAAGCACCTTATGCAACTGAGGGGGTGGTGGTCCAATTCCCGCGCGGTGGAGATGGGGGTTACGCCACGATGATCGCGCTCATGCGCCCTTCGAGACGCTCGAGCTCGGCCTCGTCAGCGCCCCTGGCGGCGGCGTTCGTGAAGGCGCGTTCCGTGGTGCGCATCGCCCGCCCGGCCCGGACGCGCCAGGGGTGGCCGGCGCACAGGTTGCAGCTGCAGAGCCGCACCAGCGGGCTGAGGTAGCGGCGGCACTCGCCGGTCGCGTGGTCGTGGCACTCGACCACCAGCTCCGGATGGTCAGCAATCCAGACGTCGTAGGGACGGTGGGCGTCCGTGCGGGACATGACGGATCTCCAAACCCGTCCGGCTCCGGCCGTACGCCCCGTGCGTCACGGCCGGCCGGATAGGCCTCCGCCCGGCGGCGCTGCCACCCATCGCGCGATGCCCGTCACGGGCTCATTGTCCCTCCGCGTTGGGCGTCAGCAAACGGGAATGCCTCTTCCCGGAAGTGGGAGCCGCACGAGGCGCATTCGGCCGCGTCCCTTGGGACGTTGCTGCCGCCGTCGGGATGCCGAACGGGCCGCCCTCGGTCGTCTCGGCGGGTGCCGAGGCATGCGGCACGAGCTGTGGGGCGGCCTCAGGGGCGCGGACGGTGGCGGCTGCGCGCGGGGCAGCCTCGGGTCGGTGCGCGGGCCGGGTGCGTTCGGTCCAGTCCGTCCCGTCCCAGTACCGGTCCGACGTGCCCCGATCGTCCGGGTCGGGATACCAACCCGCCGCAATGGCCTCGCTCATGGGAACAATGCTTCGCGATCGGCAGCCGAATTCCTGCTTCAGCGCTCGACGAGCGTCAGCGCCCCTTGAACTCTGGCTTCCGCTTCTCTAGGAAGGCGCGCGGCCCTTCCTGCGCGTCCTCGGAGGCGAAGACGGCTTGGCCGTACTTGCCCTCGATCTCGAACGCCTCGGCGTCGGGCAGCACCTCCGTGTCGCGCAGGGTCGAGTTGATCGCCTTGACAGCGAGCGGACCGTTGCTCGCGATGCGCTCCGCAATCTCCTTCGCCTTCGCGACGGCTTGGCCGTCCGGGACGACATAGTTGATGAGCCCGACCTCGTACGCCCGCTGAGCGGTGATGTCGTCGCCGGTCAGCAACATCTCGGCGGCGACCGCGTACGGGATCTGGCGGCGCAGTCGTACGGCCGACCCCATCATCGGGAAGAGCCCGCGCTGCACCTCGGTGACCCCGAAGACCGCGCTCTCGCCAGCAACGCGCAGCGTCGTCCCCTGCAGGATTTCGGTCCCGCCGGCCCGCGCAAACCCTTCTGCCGCAAGGATAATCGGCTTGCTCGGCACGTTCGTCTTCAGCCAGCCGCGCGTGATCAGCGTCGTGTCCTTGCGCGTGCGGGCGATCCACTCGTTCGCCGGCTCCGGCTGCCGCATGAGCAGGATCTCCCCGAGGTCCATCCCCGCGCAGAACGTGTTGCCCTTGCCCGTCAGGATCGCGACGCGCAGCTCGGGGTCCTCCTCGAGCTGTTGCCACGCGTCCGCCAGCAGGCACATGCAGTGGCAGTTGATCGCGTTGCGCTTCTCCGGCCGGTTCAGCGTCACGACGAGGACGTGGCCGTCCCGCTCCACGAGAACGGGTGCATCGGTCATGCCTTCTCCTTGATCGGGTGGTGGGTCTTCGACCTTAGCCCGAGGGTGGCAGGGACGCCGCGCCCCGATCTCAACCGGGAGATCCCGAGGAAGGGACGGGCCAGATGGCCCTGGCGCGGCGGACCTTCGGCTCTGACCGACCGATTCCTGCCCGGCGTTGAGTAAATGGGGGATCGCCTGGATCCGACGAGATCCGCCGCCTTCGACACCCGCCGGACACGGGCCGGCGCTCCCGCCCGCACTCCGACGAGGGAGAGAACTTATGAAGTATGTCGCGCCAGGGCAGCCAGGCAGCATCGTCGATGTAGCGCCGAGGTATGAGAACTTCATTGGTGGCAAGTGGCTCGCTCCCACGCACGGCAAGTACCGGGTCGACCTGACGCCCGCGACGGCGGAACCGATTACCGAGGTCGCCGACTCGACGCCGGAAGACGTCGAGCTCGCTCTCGATGCAGCGCACGCGGCGAAGGATTCGTGGGGCGAGAAGTCCGCGACCCAGCGCGCCGAGGTACTGAATGCGATCGCCGACGCCATCGAGAAGAAGCAGGAGATGCTCGCGGTCGCGGAGAGCTGGGAGAACGGGAAGCCGGTCCGTGAGACTCTCGCCGCTGACATTCCGCTGGTCGTCGATCACTTCCGTTACTTCGCCGCTGCCGCACGCGCCGAGGAAGGCACCACGACCGAGATCGACAAGGATCTGGTCGCCTATCACTTCCGCGAGCCGCTGGGCGTGGTCGGGCAGATCATCCCGTTCAACTTCCCGCTGCTCATGGCCGCGTGGAAGCTCGCCCCGGCGCTGGCCGCGGGTAACTGCTCGGTGATCAAGCCGGCGTCCCCCACGCCGTGGTCCATCCTCAAGCTGATGGAGGTGCTCGAGGACGTCCTGCCGGAGGGCGTGATCAACGTTGTTACCGGACCGGGAGCGGAGATCGGCAAGGCGCTCGCGGCGAACCCGCGGATCGCGAAGGTGGGCTTCACGGGCGAGACCGTGACCGGCCGGCTGATCATGCAGTACGCCGCGCAGAACCTCATCCCGTCCACTCTCGAGCTGGGTGGCAAGTCACCCAACATCTTCTTCGCCGACGTGATGGCTCACGACGACGACTTCCTGGACAAGGCGGTTGAAGGGCTCGTCCTCTACGCGTTCAACAAGGGTGAGGTGTGCACCTGCCCGTCGCGAGCTCTCATTCACGCTGATATCTATGACGAATTCATCGCCCGGTGCCTGGACCGCATCTCCCGTATCAAGCAGGGCAACCCGCTCGACACCGAGACCATGATCGGCCCGCAGGTGTCCAAGCAGCAGCTCGAGAAGATCAGCTCCTACGTCGAAATCGGACGCGGTGAGGGTGCCGAGGTGCTGATCGGAGGGCAGCGGGCGCCCATGGACGGCGAGTTCCGCGACGGGTACTACTTCCAGCCGACGGTGCTCAAGGGCCACAACAAGATGCGCGTGTTCCAGGAGGAGATCTTCGGTCCGGTGCTCGCGGTGACCACCTTCACCGACGACGCCGAGGCCCTCGAAATCGCCAACGACACCCTCTACGGCCTCGGTGCCGGGGTGTGGACGCGCGACGGCAACCGCGCCTACACGATGGGCCGCAAGATCAAGGCCGGACGCGTCTGGACGAATTGCTATCACCAGTACCCTGCCGGCGCGGCGTTCGGCGGCTACAAGATCTCCGGCATCGGCCGCGAAAACCACCGCATGATGCTCGATCACTACAGCCAGACGAAGAACCTGCTCGTCAGCTACAGCACCAAACCATTGGGTTTCTTCTAAGGATTCGATGTCCGAGTCAGCTGCTCGTCGTGTCACCGCCACCCCGGCGGCGCGCGAGGCGATAGCGCGCTTGCGTGCCGCCCGGGGCGAGCGGCTGATGTTCGTGCAGTCGGGCGGCTGCTGCGCCGGAAGCACCCCGATGTGCTACCCCGACGGCGAATTCGTCGTCGGGGACATCGACGTGCTGCTCGGCGACATCGACGGTTGCCCGTTCTACATCGACCGCAGGCTGGACCAAGCCTGGCATCAGGAGCAGTTCATCCTCGACGTCGCCGCTGGTGATCCCGAGGGCTTCTCGCTCGGCGCGGGACCCAACCTGCACTTCTGCATCCGTGCAACTGCCTGAGCAGCGCCTGGCGAGTCAGGCGACTCCGACGGCCCCGTTCATCCAGGTGCCCCAAGGAATGTTCCAGACGCCTCCGGTGCCGTTGCCGTCCCATTCCATCGGGCGGCCGGTGCCGGTGGTGTCGACGACGTCGCCGACCAGGCTCGTCGAGTAGAGCCAGGAGGCGTTGTCGAGCGAGACGTTCACGCAGCCGTGGGAGACGTCGTAGGAGCCCTGGGCGTAGACCGACCAGGGGGCGCCGTGGATGTACTCGCCGGACCAGGTGAGGCGCATGGCGTAGGGGACGATCTCGTCGTAGGCGCCGGAGCCGGTGATGCCGACGGTCGCCGAGTCCATCCGGACGGTGCGCTCGATGGACATGATGGTCTTGATGCCGCTGCGGGTGATCCAGGTGCCCTGATGCTGGCCCATGCTCACCGGGACGGTGCGGATGACGACCCCGTTCTCGAACACCGCCATCTGATGGGTGGCGTCAGAGATGGCGAGGATCCGGGCGCGGCCAATCGCAAAAGACGACGACGAGTTGGCGGCGCCGAAAGTCGTGGGCCCGGCTTGGACGCCGGCGAGGTTGGCGGTCACGGTGACGGTCGTGTTGGCCGGCCAGTACTTCTGCGGCCGGAATTCGACGCGCTCGTCGGAGAACCAGTGCCAGCCGGACAGGCCGATCGGGCGGCTCGCGGTGACGGTCAGGGCACGCTGGACGGCGGCGCGGTCGGTGACGGGCGCATCGAAGGTGACGGTGATCGGCTCGCCGACCCCGTACGTCTGACCGGCCGTCGGGCTGATCGTGGCGTGCAGGACGTGCTCGGCCGGCAAGGTGTGGACGGTCAGGGTCGACAGCACGTTGCCGCCGGGGCCGGTCGCCGACGCGGCGAGCGTGAACGTGCCGCCCGGCGGCAGCGTTCCCGAGGCCATCCCCGATGCCGGTAACAAAACTCCGGAAGCGTCCTTCACCAGCACGGCCTTCACCGTGCCGCCGGTGGCGGACGCCTTGACGACGGTGCCGGGCGCCAGTGAGGCGCCGTCGTCGGCCGACCAGACGACCTTCGGCGCGGCCGTCGTCGCCTTCGCCGGCGGGGGGTCGACCACAGCTCCGCCGCTCCCGACATGGGTCGACGGGCCGCAGGCTGCGAGCAGCGCGAAACCGGCGATGCCGGCAAACGCAGCGAGGCGACGCATGACCACCTATCGACCGTCGGTTCGGTTCCTTGCGCCGACAAAACTAACAATCCAACCTGAGCGCTTCTTTACGATCCCATGACGAAGCCCGGCGCGCTATTGCCGCTGCAGGTAGTCGTTCGATGCCCGCACGGACTCGCGCACGCGATCGAGGTCGACTCCGACCAGCCGGCCGCCCTGCTTACGCAGCTGACCAGCGACGATGACCGTGTCCACCTCGACGTCCTGGGCGAATGCGGTGAGCCGCGCGACAGGATCTGCGGGCAGGCCGGCAGCCGTCCCGCCGCTGCGGATGAGGACGATATCTGCCTGCTTTCCGGGCGTCAGTGAGCCGATGACGTCCTGCAGCCCGGCGTTGGCCGCCCCACCGAGCGTGGCGAATTCGAGCAGGCGCATGGGGTTCAGCGCGTCGGGATCGACGGTTTCGCCGGCATTGGAGCGCCGGAACCGCTCGCCGCGATGCCGCACCGTCAGCGCCTGCATCTCGGCGAACATGGACAGGCCGTAGCTGAGCTCGTTGTCGTTGCTCAAGCCGATCGCGGCGGCGTGCCGCAGTGCCGGTTCGAGCGGCAGCACGGTCGTACCCAGGCCGAAAACGGCATCGGACCGGGGGCAGAGGTTGACTGCTGCACCGCTGGCACCGATCTGCTTCCAGACCTGCTCGGAAAGGTCGTAGCAATGGTTGAACGCGTGTTCGGCGGTCAGCAGCCCGGCACTGTCCAGCGCTGCGAAGCGCTCGTCCAGGTCGGCCGTGTGCGCGCCCAACTCGGTCGAGACCCACAGCTGCTCGTCCTTCGCGAACTGCCAGAGGTCCAGCGTCGGCTCGGTTTCGAACAGACGTACCGAGAGCAGCGGCCCGCCGTAGCGTTGCCGCAGCTCGACGGCGGTCGCCGGCACGTGCTCGAGCGTGCTGCCGAACGGCGAGCCGATGGCATGCACCGCCCGTATGCCCGACTCTCGCAGCGCCTCCACGCCCGCCACCGAGTGGTCGCGGGTACGCGCGTTGTGCCCGTTGTCGATAAGCGTCGTGATGCCGGCATCCAGCGCCCGCAGCGCCGTGGCCATCGTTCCGGCATAGCTGTCCTCGGGCCGGTAGGCGGGCCCGTACCCGAAGGCGGTCAGCCCCAGGTATTCGCCGAAGTCGACCATCGGCCCGAGGCCGCGCAGCTGCCCTTCCCAGGCGTGCACGTGAGAGTCGACGAAGCCGGGGATGGCGATGGTTCCCTGTGCATCGATGACGGTGGCATCAGGGGCGACGCGATCGGCGAGGTCGGGCGCCACGTCGGCGATGGTGTCGCGGCGGATGTGAATGTCGCCTTGCTGCAGGACACCGATCTGCGGATCGATCGACACGATGGTCGCGCCGCGGATGAGCAGCTCGCCCGTAGTCATGGTCGTACTCCTTCCAGGCACGCGGTTGCACCCGGCGAGTCCGGGAGGTCGCTTGCCTTCTCCGGCGACCATGCGAGTACGCGCTTGCCGGTGCCTTGCAGCGACCTTGCGTCGTCGCGCGATGCAACAATTCACCGTGTGCAGCGCTACCTTCTCCTCGGCCCGATGGCGGTGGAGACGGACGGCGAGCTGCTCGACCTCGGCCCCCCGAAGCAGCGCGGCGTGCTCGCGCTGCTGGCTCAGCACGCCGGCGGCACGGTCTCGGCCGACCGGATCCTGGACTGCGTCTGGGGTGAGGAGCGCACGCCCAGCGCGCAGTCGAGCTTGCATGCGACGGTCTCGCGGCTGCGCCGGTTGCTGCGTACGGACGCCTCTGCACCGTCACCGATCGTGCGCCGATCCCACGGTTACGCTCTCGACGCCGGCAAGGACGCCCTCGACGTCACCCAGTTCCTGGCCGACGCGCAGGAGGCCCAGCGCCGCATCGAGGCGGGGGACTGGCCGGCGGCGGTCGCCGCTGCCGAGCGTGCACTGCGGCTGTGGCGCGGCGGGTATCTCGAGGATTTCGGCGATGAGGATTGGGTACGGGCGGCTGCGGTTTCGCTCGCCGAGCAGCGGGCCGGGGCCATCCAAAGCCTCATTGCCGGGCTGCTCGGGGTCGGGGAGGTAGCGGCGGCGCTGGCCTTGTGCGCGGGGCTGGTCGAGGAGAATCCGCTCGCCGAGCGGCCGGCGTGGCTGCACATGGTCGCGCTCTATCGGGCCGGCCGGACTGCCGACGCCCTTGCCGCGTATCAAAGTTTGGCCGTTCGGCTGCGCGACGAGCTCGGGCTCGAGCCCGGGGAGGCGCTCCGCGAGCTGCAGCTGGCCGTGCTGCGGGGCGACCGGGAGATGGCGCAGTGGCCCGGCAGCGGGAGCGGCCCGGCACCCGATTCTCCTGCCAGCGCAGGCGAATTCGCGACCTCGTCCGAGCCGGATGCGCCAGACGACGCGGCCGGCATCGTCGGCCGAGAGCAGGAGCTCGCGACGATTCACGCCGTCCTCGCCGGCGCTCGTGCGGGTCGTACTCAATGGATGGTCATCAGCGGGCCACCAGGCATCGGCAAGAGCCGGCTGGCGGACGAGGCGGTCCGGCTCTGGCAGCAAGCCGGCCGGCCGGTCGCGCGGGGGCAGTGCCCGGACCTGGACGCACCGCCGTCATGGTGGCCCATCCGGCAGGTGCTCCGTGATCTGGGTGACGACGCGGATGCCGTCCTCGCGGCGGCGGCGGAAGGAGATGTCGACCGCAGTCGCGTGGCGGTGTACGAACGCGTCTCTGACCGGCTGCGGGCGCACCTGGCCGGGAAGTCATTGCTGATCGTCGTCGAAGACCTGCATTGGGCGGATCACGCGTCGCTGAGCTTGCTCACCATGCTGGCAGAAACCTTCGACGCCGCAGGCCTTCTCGTCGCCGTCACCACGCGCGACGCGAGCCCGTCGCCCGAGCTTGACCGGCTCCTCGAAGCCATCGCCAGGCGCCGGACGAGCCGCCACATCGAGCTGTCCGCACTGAGCCGCTTCGATGTCGGCCGGCTTGCCCAGCAGATCAGCGGCGAGACACTCGCCGACGCGGACGTCAGCGACCTGGCCGAGCGTACGAACGGGGTGCCGTTCTTCGTTGTCGAGTACGCCCGGCTCCCTGCAGCGGAGCGGCGCAGCACCGGAATCCCGACGGCGGTGCGGTCGGTGCTGCGGCGCCGCCTGGCCGTGCTGCCTGACGAGCTGCTCGACGTGCTGCGCGTCGCAGCCGTCGTCGGTGACCCGATCGACGTCACCGTCCTCGCCGGTATGCTCGATCGTCCTGCCGACGAGCTGGCCGACCTGCTCGACGATGCGGCAGACCAGGCCTTGCTGGTGGCGTCGGCAACCTCGAATGCCTACACCTTCAGCCACGCCCTGCTGCGCGAGGAGCTCGTCTCCGCCGTTCCCGTGCTGCGGCGGCAGCGACTGCATTTGCACGCTGCGGACTATTTCGATGCGCGGGTGAGCGCCGTTGCCGTCGTCCGGCGGGCCGGTCACCTTCGCGCTGCTGGACCGGCTGCGGAACCGAAGGATGCGCTGGCCGCCTTTCGTGCCGCTGCCGAAGCCGCGGAGCAGCAACGCCAGTACGACGTTGCGGCGACATGGTGGGGAGCCGCCGTCGAGGCGTTCGATCGCGCGCCGGACAGTACGACAAGCGAACGGGACGCGCTGGTGCATGCGCAGGTTCGCAATCTCGCGTGGGCTGGTCGCGGTCAGGCGGTACTGGATGTGCTCGATGCAGCTCTGGTCGAGGCGCTGCGCGCCGGGCGGACGGGCTCGGTCGGGCACCTGGCCGCCAATCTGCTGCGGGTATCCGGTGCGTGGCCCTGGCCGGTCTACGGTTCTGACCCGGCGCCGCTGCTCGTCACCCTTCGAGGCTTGGACGGTCTGCTCGCCAGCGATCCGGCGGCGCGAGCGCGCGTGCTTGCCGTCGCCGCCATCGGCCATTGCTACGACCTCGACCCGGCGGTTCCCGACCGGCTCAGCAGCACAGCCCTCGAAATCGCCGAGCAGACGGGCGATTCGGCGGTGCTGGCGGACGCCATCCTCGGCCGCGCGCTGACGTATGCAGGTGTGGCCACCCATTCCCAGGAGTCGATCGAGCTGCTCGACAGGCTCTCCACGCTGGACTACGAGAACGCCGCACCGGACACCGTGCTGCGACATGGCCTGCTGACGATGGCAACCATGAACCTGGCCCAGCCCGAAGCGTGTGCGCATCACGTCGAGGCGGGCGCGGTCGCCGCGGAGCTGTTCCGCACACCGATCAATCGCGTGCAATTGCGGTGGGCGGAGGCGAGCCTCGCGCAATGGCATGGCGATCTCGACCGAGCGGCAGACCTGTACGCCCGGGCCGAGGCGGCGCACCGGGCCACCGAACTTCAGCAGGCCGGCACGTTCGAGCTGGCCGCCATCGTGCTGGCGTGGGATCAAGGGCGGCTGCACGAGGTCTCGGGAGAAGTGCCGTCGAACCCTTTCGTTTCCTCGTGGACATCAGCCGTCGTGGATGCTGCCGCCGGGCGGCCCGGTGCGGATGAGGCGTTGCGCGCCGAAGTGCTGCGCCCGGAGCCGAACGTCTGGACCTCGCACGGACGGCTCGCGCTGCTCGCCCACGCCGTCGCAGATCGTGGGCTCGCCGATCTCGCCCAGCCGTTGCTGGACGCCATGGCCCCGCTCTCGCAGTACCTTGCCACGCTCGGGCAGATCGGCACCATCGGCCCCGTCGCGCTCGCCATGGCGCGGCTGGCCGACCTGAAGCAGGACCGCGCGGCGGCGCAAGCGTTCCTCGAGATCGCCATCGACATCAGCACGGCCAGCCGCGGCCAGGCGTCGCTGCGGCGCTGCCGGCAGCTGGCAGCGGATTGGGCCGCCCGTGACGGCGAGCTGCGCCAGCAAGACGAAGCCTTGCCGTGACCCCGACGTTGGTGATGACGAGTCCCAACGGGCAGACTCATCGGCATGTCGGCGATCTGCATGCTGAACGCGCTCTGGTTCAAGCCGGAGGGAGGCGCGCAGCTTTACGCTCAGTACGGCGAGGCCGTGATGCCGATCCTCGCTGAGGTCGGCGCGGAGATGCTCTTCCCTCCGATGCGCGTCGAGCAGGCGCTCGAAGGCGGCTTCGATCCGGATCTCGTGGTGTTCGTGCGATATCCGTCCTGGGAAGCGTTCAACGGCATGTGGCGCACCGAGGCGTATTCGAAGATTGCGCACCTGCGCACGGACGCGATCAGGAAGGCGGTGCTCACCCGCTGCGCCATCGACCCGGAGGACGCGGCCTCGGCCCAGCAGCTTCCGCCGGGGGTCTTCGTGTTCAACGGCCTGTATTTCGTCGACGGCGGTGCGGCCACGTACGACGAGTACCTGCGCCAGGCGCGGCCCCTTGTCGAGGCGCGCGGCGGCCGCTTCATGTCGCCCAGGCTCAAACCGAACAAGGCGCTCGGCGAGGACTTCGTGCCCGATCTCGTCTTCCTCGGGAACTACCCGTCGATCGAGGCGGTTTTCGACCTGGTGAGCAGCCCCGAGTACCAGGAGCCGTCCCAGACCCGGAGCCGAGCCGTCGACCACTCGGTGACGACGGTGCTGAGCGCGGGCGGCTGGTCGGGTTAGCCGAGATAGTTCTGGCCGCCGTCGATCATCAGCGTGGCGCCGGTGATGTAACGCGCTTGGTCACTTGCGAGGAAGCCGCACCCTCGCTCATCCAACGCTGATCGGCAACGTACGCAGCGAGCGCGCCCAATTCGAACGGATCCGCTCCGGCGCGGAGGTCACCGCGTAGTCCGGCATCCTGTCCAGCACCTCGTTGAATGCGACGCGAGTCTCGAGCCGTGCGAGGGGAGCGCCGATGCAGAAGTGCAATCCGACGCCGAACGCCACGCTGCGCCGCACCTTGCGCCGGATGTCGAAACGGTGCGCCTCAGCAAACTCGCGCTCGTCACGATTCGCGGCGCCGAGGGTGAGCTGCAGGCGCGAGCCTGCCGGCACGCGTACCCCATGGATCTCGGTGTCCTCGCGGGCGACTCGCGGGATCACCTGCGTCGGCGACTCGTAGCGCAGCATCTCCTCGATGGCATCGCGAAGCAGGCCGCGTTCGGCGACGAGCGTCGCTCGCTGATCCGGGTGCTGGGCGAGCAAGAGACCGCCGCTGCCGATCAGGCTTGTGGTGGTGTCGTTGCCGGCGACCAGCAGCAGGAAGCAGAAGCCGAGCAGCTCGGCTTCGGTCAGCCGCTCACCGTCGACCTCGGCGGCCAGCAGCGCGCTCATCAGATCGTCCTGCGGCTGCTGGCGTCGCTCGGCCATGAGGCCGTTGAAGACCTCGTAAATCTTCGCCGCCGGCTCGGCGATCTGCTCCGGGTCAGTCACTCCCAGAAAGCCCTCGGCCAGCGAGATGAAGTGGTCGATCCGATCCGGCGGAACGCCGATGAGCTCACCCATGATGGTGGCGGGCAGCGGCACGGCGAGATCGCGTACCAGATCGCCACTGCCCTTCTCGGCCATCACCTCGACCAGCCGCCCGGCGACCTCACGGATCCGGCTCTCCAGACCGGCCACGCGCCCAGGGGTGAACGCCCGTGACACGAGCTCTCGCAGCCTCGCGTGGCGAGGCGGATCCAGGTAGATGAATTGCGGCAGCAGCGACGCACCCTCGGCGACGCCTTCGGAGGACCAATGCTCGTGATCGCCCATGATGTCCCAGACGTCACGGAACCGGCTCACGGCGTAGAAGCCGAGTGATTCGTTGTGGTAGCAGGGGAAGTCCTCACGGAGCCGGTCGTAGATCTGGTAGATCCGATCCTGGAAGTCGGGTGCCGTCGGGTTGTAGACGAACTCGTCAGCGCTCATCGGCGTGCCTTTCGGGCGGGTCATCGCAGGTCGCGGAAGAAGGCTCGGATGTCCTGGACCAGCGCCTGCGGCTGTTCGAGGGCGGGGAAGTGGCCGCCGCGCTCCATGGGGGTCCAGCGGCGGATGTTCCAGGCAGCATCTGCCCAGGCGCGCGGCGAACGCACGGTTTCCTTCGGGAAGAGCGCGCAGCCGGTCGGCACCTCGATCCGCTTCGTCAGCGGAACGTACTCGCCGCCGTGCATAGCCTCGTAGTAGATGCGAGCGGCCGAGTTCGCGGTCTGGGTCACCCAGTACACGGTGATGTCGTTGAGCATGTCGTCACGGCTGATCGCGGACTCGACGTCGCCGTCGCAGTCGCTCCACGCGCGGAACTTCTCCACGATCCACCCCGCCAGACCGGCCGGTGAATCGTTCAGGCCGTAGGCGAGCGTCTGCGGACGCGTTCCCTGCATCTGCTGATAACCCGCCTCCTGCTCGAAGAAGGCGGCGCTTTCGGCGACCATGCGCTGCTCGTCCGGGCTGAGGGTGGTGAAGTCGAAGTCGTCGGGAGGCGCGGCGGCCACCATCGTCAGGTGAATGCCGAGCAACTCTTCCGGGACGCTCACTCCCAGGTAGTTCGCGGTCGTGGCACCCCAGTCGCCTCCGTGCACGCCGTAGCGCTCGTAGCCCAGCTGCTTCACGAGGGTGGACATGGCGGCCGCGACGCGGGACGGCTTCCATCCCCGTGATGACGTCGGCCCGGAGAAGCCGAAGCCGGGCAGCGACGGGCAGATCACGTGGAAGGCGTCGGACGCGTCTGCCCCGTGCGCCGCGGGATCGCGCAGCGGATCGATGATGTGCAGCAGCTCGGCGACGGATCCGGGCCAGCCGTGCATGACGAGCAGCGGGATCGCCTCCGGCTCCGGTGAGCGGGCGTGGATGGCATGAATACGCTCGCCGTCGATCGGGACGAGCACCTGATCCCAGGCGTTGAAGCGGCTTTCGGCAGCTCGCCAGTCGTAGCCGTCGCGCCAGTATTCGCACAGCTGCTGCAGGTAGCCCAGGTCGGTCCCGTAATCCCAGCCGGTGCCGGGGATCTGGTCGGGCCATCGCGTTTGCGTGATCCGGTCACGCAACTCCTGCAGCACGGCGTCGGGAGTCTCGACACGAAAGGGTGTGATCACATAAACCTCTTCGTCCAGCGATCGCGTCCGGGAGTGGAAACGTAGCGACTGCTCGCCGTCGTAGGCGATGAGTCAGACCTTGAGCGGCCGGTGGCCCCAGAAGCTGGGCTTGGTGATCTGGTACGTGCCTTCGGTCGTCGGGTCGGCGACGTGCAGGCCGCCCCAGCCGAATTCGACCATGAACCCGTCGGGCGTCAGGCAATAGAACGAGATCATGTGGTCGTTGGTGTGGCGGCCCAGCCCCATGACGACGGGAACACCGGCATCGACGCAGCGATCCTGCGCGTAGCCAACGTCGTCGATCGTCGCGGCCTCGACCATGAAATGCACGAGCAGCCCGGGCATCCCCAGCCCCTCGGCGAGCGCGAGCGTGTGATGGCGCGGGTTGCAGCCGAGGAAGGCCATCTCGATGCCGTGCATCGAGAACGTGTTACGGCAGTGGAAGCCGAGCACGTCGCGGTAGAAGTCGATCTCGGCCTTGGCGTCGGGGACGTTGACGACGACGTGGCCCATCCCCATATCGCCTGTGACGAATGACGAAACGAGCGGCGTGACCACCGGATCGTGCGTCAGCACCGGGCCGTAGAACACCTCGATCGGTGCGCCGGCGGGATCGGTGAAGCTCGCGTAGCCACTGACCTGCCGTAGCGCGGCTTCGTCGACGGAGCCGTGGGCCACCTCGATGCCGGCCTTCTCGACGGCCTGCACGACAGCGGCGAGGTCTCGATCGTCGCCGACCTCGTAACCGATCGCCTCGACACCCGGCTCGTCACCGGGGCCGATCGCGAGACGGTACGGGTAGGCGTCCCAGCGGTAGTGCTGGGCGCCGCCCGGACCTGGCGCCGGCATGAAGCCCAGGACGTTCTCGGCGAACGTCTGCCACTCCGCGAGGCGCGGGCTGCGAATCCTCAGGTATCCCAGCGAAAGTATCGACATGCCGCTCCCAGCTTCCTCAGCTCTTGTCGCGCAGCAGGAACGACAGCACGACGCTCTCGAACTCGTCCTTGCGCTCGATCATCGCCCAGTGCCCGCAGTCGTAGAACACGTGCAGCTCGCAACGCGGGATGAAGCGCATCGGGCCCAGCGCACCGTCGAGCGGAGTGACCCGGTCGTCACGGCCCCAGGTCAGCAGCGTCGGTGCCTGGATCTTCGGCAGCATGGCCAGCGCCGCGGGATTGCCTGCCAGCAAACGGAAATTGGCCAGCAGCTGCTGGTTGTACATGCGCCGGATGCCCGCGAGCGCCTCCGGATCCGTCGCCTGCTCCCAGCGCAGCTGGACGAACTCGTCCGTGATCAGCGACGTGTCGTACACCATCGAGTGCATCCACTTGACGAGCCGATCGCGCGTCGGCTCCTCGACGAATTCGACCAGCAGCTTGATGCCCTCCGGCGGGCTGGCGCTGAAGATGGGAACGCCGACCCCGCCCATGGTCACCAGCCGGCTGACGCGATCGGGGTGCGTCGCGGCGACCTGAGCCCCGACGCCGCCACCCATCGAATTGCCCAGCACGGCGACGGTGTCGAGACCGAGCGCATCGAGAAACGAGATCACCGCACCCGGTGCCGCCAGCACCGGGCTCGCCTCCGGTGAGTAGCTGCGGCCGAACCCCGGGAAGTCCAGCGCCAGCGTGCGGAAATGTTCAGCGAACACGGGGTAGTTTCCGCGGTAATTGGCCCAGCTGCTGACCCCGGGCCCGGAGCCGTGCAGCAGCAGCAACGGCGGCCCGTCGCCGGCCTCGTGGTAGTGCAGGGCCCCTTCGGGGGTGTCGACCCGGCGGCTGGTTTCCTCGAAGCTCAGTTCCCGCACGAGCCGTCTCCTTCGCGTCGCCGGCGGCGATCAGATGAGGGGCAGCAGGCCGGCATTCTGCGGCACTCCCATCTCGGCCAGCGCCGTGGCGTGGTAGATGTCGCCCGGCACGTGAATGGCGTGCTGCAGCCCGACGTGGGCATCGCGCCAGAAGCGCTGCATGACGTTCTCCCGCCGGGCCGCATTGCCCCCGGAACGCTGGAAGATCTGATCGGCCGCCGCAACGGCGCGCCAGGCGCAGCGAGTCTGATTGCGCCTCATCACCGCCCGCTCCTCGAACGTGACCGCCTGGCCGGCCTCGAGCTTGTCCTGCATCCGGCTGATGCCGTCGATCAGCTGAACCCGCGCGGCGGCGATGTCAGCCGACGCCTCGGAAATCGCGTACAGCACGTATGGATCCTCTTTGACCTTGCGGCCGATGGCGGAGATGCGCGTGCGCTGGTAGTCCAGGTGCGCGGCGAGCGCGCCCTCGCAGATCCCGATCACCGCGCTGGTGATGCCGAGCGGAAGGATGGACCAGAACGGCAGCTTGTACACGGCCTCGGTGCGGCCGGCGCGTTCCGCAGCGATGGCGCCGGCGCTGACCTCGTCGGCGCTGATCGTGCGGTAGGTCGGAATGAACGACCCGTCGACGATGATGTCCTTGCTTCCGCTGCCGCACAGGCCGATGACGTCCCACGAATCCGGCACGATCGTGTAGTCCGCCCGCGGCAGTACGACGTGCAGGCTGGTGAACGGCTGTGCCAGCCCGCCCTTGCCGTCACCGACGAGCGCCCCGAGAAAGATCCAGTCGCAGTGGTCGGTGCCGGAGGAGAACTGCCAGCGGCCGTTGAGCACGTAGCCGCCGTCGACCGGGGTCGCCACACCGGTCGGCGCGTACGGCGAGGCTATCCAGGTGTCGGGGTCCTCACCCCACACTTCCTCCTGCAGCCGGCGATCCATGAGCGCCAGCTCCCAGGGATGAACACCACCGACGCCGCAGACCCATCCGGTCGATCCGCACGCCTGCGCCACGGCCATGACAGCCTCGGCGAAGTCACGGGGATGGGCGGCGTAACCGCCGTACTCCGGCGGCTGGAGCAAGCGCATCACGCCCGCCTCGCGCACGACCCGCACGCTCTCGTCCGACAGCCGGCCCAGCGACTCCGTCTCACCGGCTACTTTGCGGAGGCGGTCCGAGAGCTCTTCGACGCGACGAACCACCTCGTGGGCCACGGGGTACCTCCACCCGGAACGGTCAGCAGGCTTGGATCACGAAGGAGCCAGGGAAGGCTACTCCCACTCATCAGCCATGTGAGTGGCTGGTGCCAGCCGGCGTCGATACGTTGCCTTCGTGGCCGCGGCTTCACCCGAACGTCTTCACGTTCCAGCGTGGCTGCGCCGCGCGCTGGCGCCGGACCCGGCGCCATGGGCGGTCGGGGCGGCGGCACGTGCGTTGCTCGCCGCCGGTGTCATTGCAGTGGTAGGTGCGACGACGCATCACCTTGCGGCTGCCGGCCTGATGTACTTCGGCGCGGCGTGCGCTGTTGCATTCGTCGCGAATGGGGCCTACCGCACGCGATTTGTGGCGTTGGCGGCACAAGGTCTCGGTGCCGCGGCGGGACTGGGCATCGGGGCCATCGGGGCGACGAGCGATGCCGGCAAGGTAGTGGTCGCGACGGCCGGCGGCTTGGTCTGCGGCATGATCGGCGCGATCGGGCGGCAGGTGACGGCCTTCGCGCTGATGCTGGTCATTGGCATCAGCTACGAGCAGTTCAGCGGTGTTCCCTTGCCATGGCCGGAGAAGGCGGGCTGGTATCTCGCCGGTACGAGCGTGGTGTCGCTGGCGGCGATCGTTCCGCTGCTGCTGCGGAGCCGCGACATCGAACGAGCGGCGGTCGCCCATGTGTACCGGGCGGCCGCGGACCTGCTCGACGCCATCGGGAGCGGCGAGGTCCAGGAGCGGCGGCAGGCGCTGGCGCAGGCATCGGCGGCGAGCCGGGCGGCGATGTACGACCACCGGCTCGGCTCTGGCGCGAAGCAGGGACGGTCGGCGCTCATCTGGACGCAGATGCGGGGCGCTGAACTCGCGTCGTTTGCAGCCGCTTCGCTCTACAGCCAGTCGCAGCCGGTGCCGGCGGCCGCGGCAGACGCACTGCGCTCGGCAGCAGAAGCGGTCCGTCGCGGAAACGTCGTCGGACAGGCGACTTTCGAAGCAGACAGCCCCGGGTTGCGCGCGCTTGCGGCGGCTCTGTCGGCTGCGCGCCAGGTCGACGACGGCGCCGAGGCAAACCGTCTCGGCATCGGCCTCCGGGCCCATAGCGCGCTCACCGCCGCGAGCAAGCCTGAGGCGGTATCAGCCGGGCTACGGCTCGCCTGGTGCATGGGTTTGGCCACCGCGCTCACGGCCCTGCTGCATCAGTCCAGCCACTCGTACTGGCTGCCGCTCACCGTGGCCGTCGTCGTGCGCCCTGAGTACGCGTCAGTCTTCGTTCGCACGGTCAATCGTGTCGTCGGGACGATCGGCGGTTCGGTGTTTGCGGCCATGGCGCTGCTCGCGCTCCCTGGCGGCTCGGCCATCGCGATCGCCGCCTCACTGTCGATCGGCTGGGCCGTTCTTTCCGCGCCCAGGCTGTATGCGCTGAGCGTCATCGGCATCACGGGCTCGGCGCTGCTGAGTGCAAGCCTCGGCTCCGAGGATCCGGTCTATCCGGCGCTGCGGCTGCTCGACACGCTCGCCGGTTGCGCTGTGGCCATCGTCTTCGGCTACCTGCTCTGGCCCGGTCGCCGGGAGCTGCCCCGCGCGAGCCGGCCGGATCAGGCCATAGCTGATGCGATCGCGTATCTGCAACAGGTGACGCGGGCACCGGCTGATCGTGAGCGGTGGCGGGCCGTCCGCGATCGGGCCTACCTTTCCGCGCACCACTACCGGGCCGCCCTGCAAGCCGCGCTGGCGGAGCCTCCGCCCGCGTCGACGCTGGCGGAACAGGCGCTGCCTAAAGCCGTTGCCCTCGAAGACATCGTTGACGCCATCACCGCGCTCGACGTCATGGCGAGGCGCAGTGGACGGGTTCCACCAGCCACTGACGCGCAGGAGGTCGCCCGACTCATAGCCGGTATCGATGCCGGGCCGGACGAGTCGCTCGACGCAGCGCTTTCGAAGCTGCACCAGATGTTGCTGACCGCTGGACAGGAGCGACGCCCCTAGATGTCCAGGTCTCGTTCACCCCGGCCGTCGCTCACGATTCCCGCGGTGTGACGACCGCTCCCGCGGCGTACTACCCGACGCAGCGCGTGACGCATCCGGTATCCGCAACGGACACCAAGATCGCTGAAGTCGCGCGGTACGAGGACTACGAGGGCTACGTCGGCTACGTGATCGGGCTCAAGCAGGGATGGGGGAGCGACCGCCATCTCAAGGTCGTGAAGTCCGGAGACACGGTGACCATGGTGCTCTACTACTACGGCTAGCGCGGAAGCGGTCAGCCGGAGATTGTCAGCGCGGGGTGTGCCGGACCGGCCGCGGTGTCTTCGACCTGAAGCCCGACGGTCACCGGCTGCCCGGCACTGAGGTTTGCCGCCCAGCCGGCACCGGAGCAGGTCACCTTGCCGCCGCCGAGGTGACAGGTCATGCCCCACGAATTGTCGATGACCTTCGCGCCGGCGTCGGGCCACGAGACCGTCCAGCCGCTGTGTGTCGTCGTGGACGTGATGACGAGATTGGCGACGTAGCCGTATGCGGACGGCCCGGACTGCCATGACGACTGCAGCTGCCAGCTCGCGCTGAGCGAGCCGGACGTCGTCGTGGGGGGCGCCGGGGTCGGCTTCGGCGTGGGTGTCGGCGTGGGTGTCGGCGTCGGCGTCGGGTTGCTGCCCGGAACCGTCGTCTGCGTACCCAGAATCGGCTTGAGCGCCGTCAATTTGGCCGTCTCCGGGGTGCGCCAGTCGTCGGCTACCAGGCCGCCGGTATCGCCGCTGTTGGGGTTGTAGTCCCAGTAGGCGAAGCTGATGCCGGTGCGCTGCAGGTAGCTGACCATCGCGGCGAGCCACTGCTTGTCGGACGTGGTCTGCAGCTTCGTGCCGAACTCACCGAGCAGCACCGGAGCGATGTTGTTCTCGGCGAGGTAACCCCACTCGTGGTCCCACACGCCGGGCAGGTTGTTCGGATAGTTCGAGGCGCTGAACCAGGGCTGGCCGTAGACACTCGCGGGGTAGTCGTGCGGTGAGTAGACCAGATGACCGGCCGAGGACAGCACGACCGGGTAGGTGCGCGCGTCGTACAACGCGCCGCCCCACCACGTATAGAAGTTGTCTCTCGAGTGATCGATGCCCTCGACGAGGACGAGCAGGTGCGGGTTGACGGACAGGACGGCATTACCGCCGCGCTGGGCGGCGAGGCGCCAGTCGGTGGCCGTATTCCCGCACCCCCAGCACGCCGAAGCGTGCGGCTCGTTGTGCAGGTCGACCCCGATGACCGTGTTGTTGTTGACGTAACGCGCCGCGAGCATCTTCCAGTCGCTGAGCCAGCGGGACTCCGGGTACTGCGCGGTGTACCAGAGCTCGGACTGCGCGCCGGTATCCGGGCGGTGCTGGTCGAGGATGACCTTCAGCCCGTGTGCCGCGGCCGAGGCGACGACCGCGTCCATAACCTGAAGCGGAGTCTTTCCGGACAGCTGCGGGTTTTGGTTGAAGTCGATACCGGACGTCGTGGCACCCGGATTAAGGCACTGATTTGCGTACGGCAGCCGAATGGCGTTGAAGCCGAAGCTGCGAATCTGCGCGAGCGCGGAGTCGAGGCTGATCGTCCACAAGCCGTGCGGCGCGCAGTTCGACGTCTCCATGCCGAACCAGGCGACGGCCCGGACGGTCACGACGTGGTTACCGGCGTCTTCGATCTTCGATCCGCTGGTGTGCAGCCACCCGGACAGGGTGTTGCTGGCGGTCGTGGTGACAGCCGTCTTGGCGGTGCTGCCGCCGCCCGCAGCAGACAGCGTGCCGATGGCCGGGCCGCAGCCGGCGACCGCTACTGCCAGCAGGCCAGCGAGCAGCCTGCCTGCGTGGGTACGCCAGCTCTGGCGTCGTCCGGTCATCGTGTGCCCCCCGTTGCCCACGTGATCGTTGCTTTCCGTTGTGCTGAGCCCATCACGCGCACGTTGCATCGGCCGCTCGACGCGTCGACTGGAGCCCTTGGGCGCCATTGTGGCATCTCGCCCCGGGTCACCGAGCAGCAACGTCGGGTTTCGCAAGCGCCGACCGGCCCTGCGGGGGCTGCTCCGAACAGCCTAGGCCGAATGGCCTTTGGCCTAATTTCAAGTTGCTCTTTCTGCCGCTTTCTAAGGGATGCCGAGATTCCTATTGTCTTAATTACGCCTGATGCCGCCAAGTCAGCAGGTTACGGAAATCAACCTGATTACCGTGGGGAAGCTTTGATCCGGGCCGTCCACACCGACGCAGCGTTGCGCACGGAGACAGACGGTCGCCTAGATGGCCCGGGGAGCTAGTGGCGAGACCGACCCGCCCTACCAAGGGCTGTTGCAGCAGCCTGACCGTTGGACGGGAGAACCACCGTGAGCTCTTTGAGCCCATCCTGCAGAAAATTCCAATCCGCCCCGCAGGGACCGCAGGTTCCTGCCCAGACCGCTCGTAAGCGTCACGCCAAGGCCGGCGTGAAGATGCTCGTCAGCTCCATCGGACTGGCGACGATCGTGGCCGGCTGCGCCCTGCCTCACGTCGCTTCGATGAGCTCGACGAAAGCGACGCCCAAGCCCACGAGCACCGCCTCGGCAAAGCCGGAGCCGAAGCCCAGCGCTTCCGCCACCGTCGCCGCGACCAAGGTGTCCGCGAGCCTCGCAGTTCCTGGTGGAGACCTGTCGAACGGGTCGCTCACCCGCTACCTCGACGCCGGTTCCCGCAAGCTGGTCGTCAACTACTGGACGCAGCAAGACCCGACTCAGTGGACCGCAACCCGATCCACGGTCATCGATCTGGCCGCCCACATCGAGAACGGCGACAAGGACCACGCCGTACTCGTGTCGGACTTCAACGCGACCCTCGACGACGGCACCAGCGTCACGACGCTGGCCGACGACAAGGGCGCCTTCACCATCACGCCGCCCTACGCGTACAGCAGTGCCCTCGTCATTCGTGGGCACGCCGGCGACACCTCGGCCACCGTGCTGGTGAAGTACGACCTCCTGATCGAGACGGCTCCAGGCCTTCCGGCCTACTTCCGTCAGACCGTGATCGACACCATCCACATCAACTTTGCAGCTTCCGGGAGCAACTGACATGTCCGACATCCTCATGGCTCGTACTCCGAGCACCACCATCAAGACCGTCAACGACCTTCAGGTCATCCACCACGACAACCCCACGCCGCTGATGGCGCGGGTCATGGACGCCAGCCGCAAGTTGCGGGTGCCGGCCATGCGCGAGCCGCAGGACGACACTCCGCGCCACGCAACGATCGCGTGCATCATCCCGGCCTACAACGAGCAGGACACCATCGCGGACGTCCTGCAGCTCGCTGCTGGCCCAGACCCGGCTCCCTGACGTCATCCACGTCGTCGTCAACAACACCGATGACGAGACCCTCGAGCGGGTCAAGCCTTTCGTCGGCTCCCACAGCCGCAGCATCAAGGGCGAGGTCTTCGAAACCGTCGTGCACGTGCACGACATGGGCAAGAACCCCGACAAGAAGGTCGGCGCCCTGAACTACGGATGGCGTCTTTCCCGCGGCTTCGACTACATCCTCGGCGTCGACGGTGACACCACCCTGCACCGCCAGTGCGTCGAGCTCCTCGAACTGGAGATGGTCGACGACCCCCGCATCGGTGGCCTGTCGGCGATCTACAGCATCGACAAGTCCAAGTTCTCCGGCGGCATGGCGAAATTCCTGGTCGCCGGCCAGCGGGCCCAGTTCGCCGCGTTCAACATGGACAACCTGCTGCGCGGCCGCAACATGGCCGTGCTCGGTGGCCAGTGCAGCCTCTTCTCCGTCTCGGCGCTGAAGAAGGTCATGGAGCTGCACCACCAGCGCGACCCGTGGGTCCGTGACTCCGAGGTCGAGGACTCCAAGCTCTCGCTGCAGATCAAGGACGCCGGCTTCAGCACGAAGATCAGCTCGCGGGCTCGGGCGTTCGTCGGACCGATGACCAACCTGCGGGCGCTGCACGGCCAGCAGGTGAAGTGGAACTTCGGCGCCATCGACCTGTTCTGGCCCGGCCAGCGTGGTGACAGCAAGGGGCAGCCGCTGCACCCGAACCTGCGCCTGCGCTGGTTCGAGAACATCTCGATGCTGTTCAACATCGCTACGCGCATGGCGTTCGTGCTGCTGCTCGCCGCCTCGCTGTCCATCCACGCCTTCGTGTTCAACCCGATCTGGCTCATCCCGCCGGTGGTCGCCGCTGGGCTGAACCTGCGGCTCGCGTGCTCCATGCACGACAATTCGGCCCGGGATCTGCTGTACGCGGGGCTGTTCTTCCCGGCCGAGTTCTACCTCTGGGTTCGGATGGGCCATTTCCTGACGGCGTGGACGCAGTTCCTGACCCGTACGGAGAAGGACAACTGGGCGGCTCAGGCTGCTGCTGAGAAGGGTCGCGGCTCGTCCTACGTCTTCCCGGCCATCGTGGTCGCCACCACCCTGGTCGTGCTCACGATCGCCTGGCAGCACTTGGCGGTCAACGTCCAGTCCGCAACGCTCTCGGTCGGCTGGCCGGTGCTCTACCTCATCACCGTCCTGCAGACGCTCTTCATGATCCGCAAGCTCCTCCGCCGTCACCGTGGCTTCACCGTCTGAACGAAAGTCACGACCGTCCTGCAAAGCGGCCGGCCACCGATCCTTGGTGGCCGGCCGTTTGCGTTGGTGCCGGCCCTACTTGAGCGTGGCGCTCGCCTTGGCTTGCGCCTGCTCGTAGAGCGCTGACGCGAACTGCGACGAGCCGCTGCCCGCCTGGAGAAAGAAGAAGAAGAGGAAGACATCCTCGTGCGGTGACGACAGCACGACGTAGCCGTTCACCGGCACGCCGTTCTCTTCGGCGTCAAGCCTTATCGCGGTTGATGACGGCGCGAAGGTAATCGGGCTCACCGACAGCGTCAGCTTCATCGGACCGATGGGAAACGTCAGCGACCGGCATGACGTCAATGCGCTGCGCAGATTCGCGTAGTCCGCAGCAAAGTGCTGCGCGGTTTCCGCGGTAAGCCTCTCGATCACCACGGTTTCATCGGCGTTGTCACCGGCGTCGAGGCCGACGGCGACCTGCCGCGATCCGGGCGACGGTCCCTCCGGCTTGCCCAGCAGACCATCGAGCTTTGAGCAGCCAGTGGGAGCCGAGCCCGTGTCGATGATGTCGGCCGCGGTGAAGTTCGATCCCGCGTCCTTGGCGGTCAGCAGCGCGGATCGCAGCAGCGCCTCGCTCGGCAGGCCGTCGGCTGATGCCGGCGTGCTCGCAGGCGGGCTCGGCGTCGGGGTCTGCGCCGTACTCGCCGAGGATGAGCTGCCTCCGAGGGCGCCCGGCCCCACGGAACCGCCGCCGCTGCTGCTTCCACAGCCGGCCCCGGCGACGACGACGAGCGCGAACGCGGCGACCACTCGAAACCGACTGAACAAAGCCTGACCTCCGGTACGTCGGGCAGCTGCGCCGCCGGTCAGTCCTCGTCGAATGGCTGGAGGCGAACCTGATCGACCTGGACGTACACGCCCGTTACGTCCAACCCGTCAACCGGAGCAGCGGCAGCCCGCAAGGCGTCTGCGACCTCCGCTGACCCGAGGATCACCGAAAGGCAGTGCTCGGTCGTCTTCGTGTACTCGCCGATCCACTTGTCAGCGTCGGGGCCGTGCACTGCCCGGCCGACGAGGCGTTGGGCGTGACGGCGGATCGCATAGGCGTCATCGACGTCGCACGAGACCTGCACGTTCACCGTGTAGATCAACTCAGCTCCGTGATTCGGGAATCAACCATTTGTCTGATTGCATCATGGTGGCCGATCGCCGGATCGATAGCCACCGCGAGTGAGCGCGTAACAGCTTGGATCGCCCGCCGGGTCTGGGCCCAGCCCGAAGGGCTACGACGGGGCTGGGGACGATTCTGCTCGACGTCCGAAAGGTGCAGATAGCAACGCTGGTTGAGCTCCAGTTGTACGGCGTCTACCCGTTCTGACTCAGCCCAACGCTGGACGATGTAGCCACCCGTGAAGCGCAGGTTGCGGGCAACGCTCAAGCCGGCGGCGCGAAGCGCATCTTCCACCCGGTCGCTCATGGCTGTACTGGCGGTTGTGCCGTTACCGTCGCCGAGGATGACGTCGGCTTCGAGCGGCATGCCGAAGCTGTGCAGGTCCAGCAGCAGAACGTTCCGATGGCGTTGCAGCGCAGCGTTGATCGCGGCATCAAGGGCCTGGTGGTACGGGCCGTGCGCCAGGTCCAGCCGGGCGTGAAGCTCCGATTCTGTGAGTTCCCGGTCGTACAACGCCACGCCGCTGGGGCCGCGGGCCGGCACCACAGTTGACCAGAAGTCGCCGTGCAACGGAGGTTTGGGCGTCCGGTTGGGATCAGCCACGAAGCGACTGAGCCCAGTCGTCACCAGGGGGATCGGGGTGCCGTCTCCCAGGTTGTACAGCTCAGCCGTATCCCAGTCCGACCACAGCGACTCCGCCGGGATTGTCAACGCTGCGCGCATGGCACGCGGGAAGCGTGTACCGCCGTGGGGCACCGACAGGACCAGGGGGAACGGCTCGTTCAGGTGGTAGGCCGCAATGCCGTGTGACGTCATGAGCGCTCTCCTGACAACGCAGGTGCTGCAATTTGTCGCAGCGCTCAACGTACAAGCCCTGTTTGGCGATGCCCGATCCCCGCCTCGGCGGGGGCTTGCTGCCGTGTCAGGTCCGGTTCAGCATCTTGGCGACGACGTCTTGCCGGAGTCCTCGAGTCCGAAGCTGATCACGCGGGACGGCCGCCGGCAAAAGATCGGGTAGTTGCCCGATGTGAGCTCGATGTGAGTCCTCGTAGAACATGGACATGGTCACACCGACGCTCCAAAGCGCACCCCACTTCCACCGCGTCGCCTGGGGAGCCTGGGATAAGGAAACTCGGGACGATCCGTACCCGCTGTTCGCCGAGCTGGGCGCCGCCTGCCCGGTGCATCCGGTGCAGCTGCCCGACGGGGCCGACGCCTGGCTGGTCATCGGTCACGCGGCCGCGCGGCAGGCCCTCAAGGACAGCCGGCTCTCCAAGGATATGGTCGCCGCCATCGGGGAGAACCCTGACGTCGTTGCTGCCGGGCTACCGGGTCCGGAGTACGCCCGCCACATGCTGGCCGTCGACGGTGAGGACCATGCCCGGCTGCGCCACTTGGTGTCCCGGGCTTTCGCTCCGTCCCGGATTGCCGCGCTCGAACCATCGATCAAGGACATCGCGCACGCTCTGCTCGACGAGCTCGAAGCCGCCGGCTCCGACACCGCCGTCGACCTCGTCGAAGGCTTTGCGAACCCGCTTCCGTTCGGGGTTCTCGGCGAACTGCTGGGCATTCCCCGCGAGGATCAGAAGGCGTTGCGCCGCTGGTTCCAGACCCTCTTCCAACCCTGGAGCGGCCCGCCGCCGCCCGAGGCGGTCGCAGCCTCCGACGCGATCGTCGGCTACCTCGATCGTCTGCTTGCCCACCATCGTGAGCACCCTGCCGATGACCTGATCGGCGTGCTGGTCAGCGCGAGCGACGAGTACGACAAGCTCACCCGACAAGAGCTGCTCTCGAGCCTGTTCCAGCTGATCGTCGCCGGCCAGGACACCACCACGAGCCTCATCGGCAACGGCGTCGTCGCGCTGCTCGACCACCCCGATCAGCTACGCCTGCTGCGCGCCGAACCCGAACGCATGGCGGCTGCGGTCGAGGAGCTCATCCGATTCGACGCGCCCGTCCCGCACGCCACCTTCCGCGTGACCACCGAGCCGCTGGAGCTGGACGGTGTCGAAATCCCTGCGGGAAAGCAGGTTTTGGTCTGTCTCGGCGGCGCCGATCACGATCCGGGCGTGTGGCAAGCGCCGGAGGCCCTTGACATCACCCGCCCGCCCAAGTCCCATCTGGGATTCGGTTTCGGCCCCCACTTCTGCCTCGGCGTACACCTCGCGCGACTCGAAGCGCGAATCGCATTCACGGCGATCTTCGAGCGCTTCCCGCACCTGCGCCTTGCGGTTCCGCGCGGCGAGCTGTCCTGGAGCCACGGTGACGGCCTCGTCCTTCGCGGCCTCGCCGATCTGCCCGTCCATCTCACCCGGTCCCAGATCAACCCAGCAAAGGAGATCCAGCCATGAGCACCACCACGAATGCCGTCGACAGTGCCGTCGACAGTGCCGTCGACAACGGCGTCAACAGCGTCGCGTTGCTCGACGCCCGTGACGCGCTGACCGACAGTCCCGAGGCGGCCGAGTTCACCTGGCGCTCGACGTGCACGTGGATGCACGGCACCTACAGCCGCTCGACCGTCGAAGGCTTCTCCGGCCTCGGCCAGGAGCACGTGCACAAGAGCTCGTTCGAGTTCGACGCCGATCACCCGCTGTGCTTCGCCTCCGAGGACCGCGGGGCCACGCCGGCCGAAGTCGCCTTGTCAGCACTGGGAAGTTGCCTCACCGCCGGCATCGCCGCCGTCGCCCAGAACCGCGGCATTCAACTGCGGACGGTCACGGCCACCGTCGAGGGCGCGATGAACATCCTCGGCATCCTCGGCGCCGATCCCGACATCCGCAACGGGTTCAGCAGCGTCAACGTCCGGTTCGACATCGATGCCGATGCCACGCCCGGCGAGATCGAGGCGCTCGTTGCCCAGTCGCAGAAGCGTTCAGCGGTCTTCGACGTCATGACCAACCCGACACCCGTCACCGTCCGCGTCGGCTGAGCAAATCCCATGGACACCACCACGGTGGTCATCGGGGCCGGTCACTCCGGCCTCGCCATGAGTCGCCGCCTCACCGAGCGTTCGATCGACCACCTGGTCCTCGAACGCGGTGAGGTGGCGAACTCGTGGCAGACAGAACGCTGGGATTCGCTACGACTGCTCACCCCGAGCTGGATGAATCGGCTGCCGGGGCAGAGCTACACCACCGGCGATCCCGACGGCTTCCTGACGATGCCCGAACTCGTGCGGCTCATCCGCAGGTACGCCGATGACATCGCTGCCCCGGTTCACTCCGGCACGACGGTCACCCGGCTCGCGCGTACCGACCGCGGATACGAGCTGACGACCAGCCGCGGCTGCTACAGGGCCGAGACGGTCGTGGTGGCAAGCGGCGCAGCGCATCGCGCCAACATCCCCGCGATGGCTGATGGCATCCCCGCGCCGATCCATCAGCTGACACCCCTGACCTACAGATCGCCTGCAGCGCTGGACGATCGTGGCGTGCTCATCGTCGGGGCTTCGGCTTCGGGAGTGCAACTCGCCGACGAGATTCAGCGCAGTGGCCGGCAGGTCACGCTCGCGGTCGGTGAGCACGTGAGGATGCCGAGAACCTACCGGGAGATGGATGTCTTCGGATGGCTCGACATTTCCGGCGTCCTCGACGAGGGGACCGAGGACGTCGACGATCTCGTCCGGGCCCGGCACGTGCCGTCGCCTCAGCTGATCGGCACACCTGAGCGCCGCACGATCGACATCGACGCGCTGACCGAAATCGGTGTCGAGATCACCGGGCGGCTCGGGTCGCTACGCGACGGCGTAGCCCTCTTCTCAGGCGGCCTGCCGAATACCTGCCGGCTGGCCGACCTCAAGCTCGAGCGTCTGCTCAGCCGCTTCGATGCCTGGGCGGAGCGCAACGGCATGGGTAGTCACGGGTCGCCCGAACGGTTCGCCCCGACGGCCTTGCCGGCGGATCCAACGCTGCAGATCGACCTGGCCCGGCGGGGCATCGGCACGGTCATTTGGGCCACCGGGTTTCGCCGCGACTACTCGTGGCTCGACGTTCCCGTGCTCGACCGAAAGGGGCGGATCCGTCACGAGGGAGGCGTCGTCAGCGGCGCTCCAGGCCTCTATCTAATCGGCGGAAACCTGCTCCGCAACAGGCGATCCAGCTACCTGGGCGGAGCCGAGGCGGACACCGAGGCGATCGCCAGCCATCTTCACCGGTACTTACGTATCTCCCGTCACCCGGTTCGGTTTGTCACAATGCCGCTTCCGGCGTCCCCGGTGCCCCCGCCCGTCACGGTGTGAGTGACGCCGTCGGCCGGTCCCGGGCCGGGCACCGCCGGAGCGTCGACGAGCTTGCACGCCGCGACCGGGCCCTGGATGAACTGCATGCCCATAGAGGCATGGCCGGTACCGCTGGAGCTCTCGATCACCACGGACTCACCCGGCTTCAGGCTGCCGGTGTCGATGCTGAAGGTCGCCAGGCCGCTGGACTTCTCGGCGCTGCCGGAGACCCGGCTCTGCCCATCCGCGATCTGCCCGCGCGGCTGCTGGCAGCTCTTGCCGGCGGGGGTGTAGTCGACATACGCGGGAACACCCTTGTCGCGCAGCGCCTTTTGCAGGCCGGCTGCATCGCTCAGGCTCTTGATAGTCACCGTCACGGTGCCGTTGTGGTCGTCGATCGCGTACGCCGGCGATGCGCCACCCGTCATCAGGACGGTCGCGACGGTCGCTGCCGCCGCCGCGACGGCAGTGCCGGCCACGGACCGGTTGCGGATGCGGTGGGGGCGTCCCGGCGGCCGCGCGGGACTCTGCGCACGAACGACCTCCTGCAGCTGGCTGAGCAGGCGGTCCTCGAAGGTGTCGGTGCTGGTCATGAAGTCTCCAAAGAGGTGAAGAGGGAGGTCGGGTCAGAAGGGTCGGCGGGGTTGCCGAGGGCTCCGACTCGCTGCAGCGTCATGCGAGCGCGGTGCAGGCGTACTCGGGCGGTGGTTCCGCGAAGGCCGAGAGCCATGGCGGCTTCCGCGACAGTGAGGTCGTCCAGGGCGACGAGTTCGAGGACGGCCCGCTCGCCATCGGGGAGATCGAGGAGCGCGGCGTAGAGCGCCCGCGCCTCGCGTGCTGCGTCGATGCGTTCCTGCAGACGTTCGAGGTCGTCCTCGGCGAGCAGGCGGCGGCCGTCGATGCGGGCGAAAGCGCGCTGTTCCCGCGCCGCCCGGCGGCGCTCGCCGGAGACGACGTTGCGGGCGATGCCGAACAGCCAGGCGCGAGGTGCACCCCGGGCAGCCCGGTAGCGCGGGGCTGCTTCGATCGCTGCGAGGAAGACGTCGGCGGTGAGGTCGGCGGCCAGGTGGGGATCGTTCACGCGGCGCGCGATGAAGCGGAGCACGTCCTCGACGTGCGCGCGGTAGAAGCTCTCGAAGGCCTGCGGGTCATGGCCGATCGATGCGGTCGGGTCAGCCGTCATACCTGTTCTTGGTCGCTGGGGCGTCAAGCGTTACATGACGGGCTGTGGGGTCGAAGGCGGCGCGGGCAGTGTGCAATACATTCCGGGCGTGGACCCGACGCCAGATCGCTGGGAGACGGGCATGGCGATGTATCGCCGTGTCTACGGAGAAGACGCCGTCGGCTGGCCGCGTGGGCAATCCCCGATGTTCGACGTGATGATCGAGCAGCTGTTCGCGGAAATCTGGACCCGGCCCGGCCTGGACATCCCGATGCGCCGGCTGATAACCCTCGGCGTGCTGGCCGCCCAGGCCAAGTACGACGTCCTGGAGCTGCAATTCCTGCGTGCCCTTCGCACCGGCGAGTTCGACGCGGCCCAGGTGCGGGAGATCGTCATCCATCTCATCGCCTATGTCGGCTATCCCTCATCCGGGGCATTGCTACGGACCGGCGAGAACGCGGTCGCCGCCTACGAGACCGAGGAGGGATCGTGAAGGCCGCGATCATCGGGCTGGGCCGGATGGGCGGACCCCTCGTGGGCCACGCCATCCGCGCCGGGCTCGAGATCAGCGCGTACGACGTTGCAGAGCCGGCGCTCTCGGCTGCCGGCGCGGCAGGTGCGACGGCGGCGGCGACGCCCGCGGAAGCCGCGAAAGACGCTGACGTCGTCGCGGTAGTCGTCTTCGACGACCGCCAGGTTCGCGAGGTGTTGAGCGGAGCAGGCGGCGTCCTGCCAGTGCTGCGTGCAGGAGCGGTCATCGCCGTCCACACGACAACGTCGTTACAGACGATCTTCGACGTGGCCGAGCAAGCAGCGGCAACTGGGGTCGCGGTGCTCGACGCCGGGATCAGCGGGGGAGAGCCCGGCGCTCAGGCCGGTCGGCTGGTGACGCTCGTCGGCGGCAGCGAAGGCGCGGTCGACAAGGCTCGCCCGCTGCTGGACAGCTACAGCAAGGAAGTCGTGCATGCCGGCCCGCTCGGTGCGGGAATGGCGCTCAAACTCGCGCGCAACGCGGCCGGCTACGCCCTGATGGTCGCGGCGCAAGAAGCCATGGAGCTGGCGGCGCTCGCCGGCATCGAGCCGGCGGTGGTTCGTCACGTCCTCGAAGCGACCGACACGGCGAGCATGCTCTGGGCGCCGTTCGCGCTCGGCGGCCCGACCCCGCTCGGATCAGACGCGCCGCCCGACGTTCGTGCTCGCCTCGAACACACCCGAGACCTCGGCCTCAAAGACCTCGAGCAGGCGCTGTCGCTCGCGAGGGAGTACGGCCGACCGAGCGAATTTCTTGCAACCGCGCGGAATTCGTATCCCCGCTCGGTTCGCCTCTAGCTATAGCTAGCTAGTGTGCACCGGCGAGAACGATCCAGCGCAGCTGCCGGCGGACGAGAAGCATGACGTCCAGATGGGGTCAATCGGACAGGGCTTGAGTGTCAGCTCGACGACGTCAGCCATTAGAAGGGGCGTTCTTAAGCCGGTTGGCGGAAGCCCTGCTGGGTGTAACGATTGTCAGTCAGAATTGGAATTAGGGCTCGCCGGTACCTCGTCTTTAACGAACGGGTATGCCAGCTTGGCGCTTGGGCTCCCGCAAGCCCGATACGTGCACTCGTACTTCGCGTCCACGGCCATCATCTAAGCTATCGCTTTTAGCATTTCTCATGTATATCCGATTATATCGGAAAAGCGCAGCCTGATGTGCTAATTGCATTTGGTCGGCGCCAACTACGGCATCTGCATGTCCACCTGCTGGCGCTGGCCGTTCCTGATCACGCCGATGGGGAGGGCAGGCAGGTTGGGCACACTCTTGAGCGCTGACAAGAGGGCGTCTTCGTCACGTACTTCCTGTGTTCCGATAGTGACGATGACATCACCCTTGATAAGCCCCGCGCGGTCTGCAAGTCCGCCTTGGTTGACGCCCCTGAGCTGGACGCCACCGCCCTTTGCGTTCTTTATGCCGACTCCTAAGCTGATCGAGCGAGTAGCCGGAGGTGCTGGTTGTGCGGCAGGAGCTGTCGGCGGGGCGGTCGCCGCTGGGGGTGAGTCTGGTGCTGCTCCAGCAGCAACGTCACCGACAGTCGCCATGTACGCAGCGCCTGCCTCCGATAACGCCTGCGCAAATTCGTCGATGCGATTCTTGGCTGAGAAGACTCCCGGCAGAAAGTCATCGTCACCTGCGTTCTTAGTCGGAAGTGCCGTGCCAATTGCCATCGAGGAATCCCCGCCACCGCCCTGTATCAGAAGCAGCGGACGCAGGCTCCGCGCGTCCGCCACTACTTTCAGGCCGTCCATGCCGTCGTATGGCCAGTAAATGCCAAGGATTCGACGCTGCATCCGCAGCGCACGCAAATTGACGGGATCTTCCCAGACGACACATCGTAGAGATTTGTCCGTGATGAGCGCGGCCATCTTTCCGTTACCAACGTAGGACTTTCCCCGTGGGTCGGCGATTTGGTCGACATCGAAGCTGACTACCTCCGTCCCCCACCGGCCGAGCACGGTCTCACCGTCATCCGGAACCGGCCACCCACGCCGACTGACGAGCACGCCGCCGGGGCTCACGATGTTCGGCTTGTTGCCCGGCTCTTTCGCGAGGTCAAAGTAGTGGCATCTGGGCATCAGGTCGTCTAGCCGAACGCCATCTCTCATCGAGCAACCCCCGTGGCTTTGCGCAGTTACTTCGGGAACCTAGCGGCTTCGGGAGGCCGCAGGGTAAATTCGCCCGGAATCTGTTGATAGGCCGTCTTCCGGCACCCTGTCCGCCGACTGCGCCAGGTCTACTACCGCCTGCCATCCATGATGGAGCACCAGACTGCGCTGGTCACTTAAGCGACATGACCAGGGCAGTCACCGTTCCCGACATGTGGCTAGCTTAGTTAGCTAGCGCGTGGCTGCGGCGAGTGGTCATCGTGATGGAGTTGCGGGTCTTGACCTGTGCCTCTAACTAATGTCGCAAATTGCCAGCAGATCAACCATCCGGCGGTACCTCGATGACGTCCGGCGGCTCTAACCGCGCGGCTTCAGCGGCCAGCTGCTGACGGTGAGGTAGTCAGGGCGTCCGCTTTGCATGAGTCGCAGTTCATCGACAGTCCATTCCGGCCCGCGGACGTCGGCCAGGGCGGTCACGAGCGGCCGGAGGTCGATACGGGTCCGCCGGCCCCGAGCGAGTGTGAGGTGAGCGCGAAACGGCCGATCCTCCACCTCGTACCCCGATCGTGCAGCGGCGCGGGCAACGCCGGCGGCGAGCGGCTTGACGTCGCCGGCGAGCTTGGCGAAAAGGACGCGGTCTCCGAATCGTCCTGCCCCAGCGACGTGCATTGCCGGCGCCTCATGACGGCCCGCGACGCGGGCCAGGCGTGAGCGCAACTCGTCATTGGGCTGGTGCGGACCCAGGAAGCACAACGTGATGTGCCAGCGTCCGGGGGTTACCCAGCCAAGGTCCGGTGTTGTCCCGTGCAGTCTCTCGACCGCCGTCTCGAGTGCGGCCAATGCCGGCGGCGGAGGGACGATCGCCACGAAGAGCGCGTCCGTCATACCCCCGCACGTTAGGCGTTTCTGACGGGCGATCAAGAACGGTCGTTAGGCCATCGTCAGGGGGCGCTCTACGCCATCCCGCGCCTCCTGCATGTGAGGTTGATGTTTATCCGCGAAAAGCGTCACAACGGCCGATTTGCGCCCGTTCTCGGATTGCGGGCGTCAGACCGGCGGCCGATCTCGAACATCCGGGGACGTCACAGTCATGCGCAAGGCACGCACAGGCATCACCAGTTTGTTGGTCACGGTCGCGCTCGCCACGGTCGGCTTACCGGCGGTAGCAGCATCGGCCGCCACCCCAGGGGTGAGCGACGGCGGCGTGGTCGCCAATGCTGTGCCGGCGTCCTTCACGCCGAACATCGGCGACGGTGCCGTCGAGTCGATGGTTCAGGTCGGCAACCTGATGGTCGTCGGAGGTTCGTTCACCCAGGTGACCCCGACCGCTGGGGCAGGTGCGGGCACCACGGTCGCGCGTGACTACCTCTTCGCGTTCGACGCCACCACCGGCGCGCTCGACACGTCGTTCACGCCGTCGGTCAACGGCGAGGTCGACGCCATCGTGCCGAACGCCGACGGGACCGGCGTCTACATCGGCGGGATGTTCACGAGCGTCAACGGTGCCTCGACCCGGCTGGCGGAGCTCGACCTCGGCACCGGCGCGAGCGACGCCGCCTTCAACCCGTCGCTGAACGGGCCGATCAATGCGATGGCGTTGGTGGGCAGCAGGCTTTTCATCGCCGGCAACTTCACGTCGGTCAGGAGCGTCGAGCACGACGGGCTGGCGTCGATCAGTCCCACGACAGGTGCGGTGGATCCCTACCTCACGGTCAATCTCACCGGTAACCACAACTACGGACGCGTCACCGGCGCCGCCGAGGCGCGCGTCGGCGCCACCGACATCGCGGTCTCGCCGGACGGCAGCCGGATGATCGTCGACGGGAACTTCATCAACGCAGCGGACACGGTGAACACCACCGGCTACGCGCGTGACCAGATTGCCAACATCATCCTCGGCCCGAGCCAGGCGACGGTCGACCCGAACTGGAACACCGACGCCTTCACGAATGCCTGCTACTCCTGGGCTTACGACTCGTATGTCCGCCACGTCGCCTGGTCACCGGATGGTTCGTACTTCGTCGTCGCCGCCACCGGTGGCTACAACTCGGGTTCGTTCCAGGACTGCGACTCGGCAAGCCGATTCAACGCCTCAGCGAGCGGTGGCTCCGTGACGCCGGCGTGGGTGGACTACACCGGCACCGACTCCGTCTACTCTGTGGCGGTCACTTCGGACGCCGTCTACGTCGGTGGCCACTACCGCTGGCTGAACAACCCCTACGGTCAGGACAACCCCCAGAAGGGCGCGGTTCCGCGGCCCGGGCTTGCAGCACTCAACCCGGCCAACGGCGTCCCGCTGTCGTGGAACCCGGGCCGCAACCCGCGCGGCCACGGCGCCGAGGAGATCTACGCCACCGCCGCCGGCATCTGGGTGGGTTCTGACACCGACTGGGTCGGCAATTACGCCTACAAGCGCCAGAAGCTCGCCTTCTTCCCGTTCGCGGGCGGCACCGCCGCCGCCGGCAACAACACCGGTGACCCGCGCACCGTGGTGGTCGCCGGAGCGAGCGGAAACTCCTTCACCGCCAACGCTTTCGACCCGAGCACGGGTGCCGGCTCGGTCTCGGCGAGCCAGCCGAGCACCGGCGGAAGCATCAACTGGAGCACCGTCCAGGGTGCGTTCGTGCTCAACGGGCGCATCTGGTACGGGCAGGCCGGTGAGTTCTACTACGTCACCTGGGACGGCGCGAACACGTTCGGCACCCCACAGCTCATCGACCCGTACAACGACCCGTACTGGGACGACGTCGTCAACGGCTCGCCGCCGAGCGGGACGACCTACCGGGGGACGGTGGTCGACTTCTACGCCGAGCTGCCGAACGTGACCGGCATGTTCTACGCCAACGGTTTCATCTACTACACGCTCGCCGGCAACAGCCACCTCTTCAGCCGGGCGTTCTCGCCCGACACCGCCGCCTCGCTGACCGACAACCAGGTCACCGGTGGCGTCATCAGCCCGGACAAGAACACCGTCACCGCGGCGAGCGGATCGGTCGACTTCTCCAATGCCGGCGGCATGTTCCTCGCGAACGGCTACCTCTGGTACGCCACCAGGTCCGACGGCCAGCTGCACAAGGTCGCGTGGAACGGCACGTCCTACGCCGGGCCGGGCAGCGTCGATGGCTCGGCCACCGGCGTCTGGGCGGGCAAGGCGGTCTTCGTCTCACCCGTCGCCCCGGTCGTCCAGTCCAACCCGCCGACGGCCGCCTTCACCGCCTCGTGCTCGAGCGCCACGTGCTCGTTCGACGCCTCAGCCTCCACGGCTCCGGGGTCGACGATCAGCTCCTACGCCTGGGACTTCGGTGACGGAACGGCAGCGGCCGGCGTCAAGACCAGTCACACGTACCGGGCGAGCGGCACGTACGCGGTGAAGGCCACCGTCACCAATGGAGCCGGCGCAACCGCAGCAGCCACGCGATCGGTGAGCGTCACCGTGCCCCCGGCGGCGGCACCGACGCTCAGCGTCGCAGCGTCTGCCTCGCTCGTCGTCGTCGGGCAGCCGGAGACCATCGCCTGGGGATCGCGGGGCGCCACCTCCGTCATGCTCTACATCAACAACGCCAGCCATGGTGCCGTCTCCTCTTCGGGCAGGGGCGCGGTGCACCTCACGACGCCGGGAACCGTGGTCTACACGTTCAAGGCTTCCGGCCCTGGCGGGAGCGTCCTGAAGAGCGTCACGGTCACGGTGTGGTCGCAGCAGCAGTACTGGTCCTTCCTCGCGTTCATCAGCTGGTGGCTGAGCCACACCCCGGCCCAGCGCGCCCAGCTGCTCGCCTACTTCGCCTACCTGGCCGCGCACTCGCACTGAGCGACCGGTGTAGAAGAGAGGCATGCTTCCCGAGATCACGCTGAACGACGGCACGGCGATCCCTCAGCTCGGCTTCGGCACCTTGCAGATACCCGAGAGCCGCCAGCCGTCGGCGGCCGAGATCGACGAGGCCGCAGGCATTCTCGCCCACGCATTGGCGTCCGGCTACCGGCATCTTGATACGGCGCAGAGCTACGGAAACGAGGGTGCCGTCGGTCAGGCCGTAGCGACGTCCGGCCTTGCTCGTCGCGACGTCTTCATCACGAGCAAGCTGAGCAACGCGCACCACCGCGATGTCCGGCGGACGTTCGAGGAGACGCTGGCAAAGCTGCGTTCGGAGTACGTCGATCTGTTCCTGATTCATTGGCCGTTGCCCACGCGGTACGACGGGGACTACGTCTCGACGTGGCGCGCTGTCAGCGAACTGACCCAGGACGGCCGGCTTCGGTCAGCGGGCGTATCGAACTTCCAGCCGGCCCACCTGGATCGCATCCTCGGCGAAACGGGTGTGGCTCCGGCCGTGAACCAGATCGAAGTGCATCCGTATTTCGCGAACCCGGCCGCGCGTGAGGCATGCCGGGCTCACGGAGTGGCCGTCGAAGCGTGGAGCCCACTCGGTCGTGGCCCGCTCCTTCACGACGATGTCATCACCGCCGTCGCGCAGGAGTGCGGTAGGACGCCGGCTCAGGTGGTGCTGCGCTGGCACGTGCAGCACGGGCACGTCGTGGTTCCCAAGTCGGTCCGGCCCGAGCGCATGGCCGAGAACTTCGACATCTTCAGCTTCGAGCTGTCCGCCGAGCAGATGAGTGCCATCAACGGTCTGGATCGGGGTGAGGCCGGCCGGGTCGGTCCCCATCCCGACACGTTCGACTGGATCCCGTCACCGGAGACGCCCAACCCGCGCTGACCCCGGCCGTCAGTCCACAATTACAGGTCCGGGAATCCGGCAGTCGAGCAGTGCCTGAAAGCGGTTTTCGAGCTGGGTGCGATAACTCGGTCGCGTCGCGATGAGGAAGCGCTGCTCCCGAATGCCATCGAGGACGTGGGCGACGACCGCGTCGGGTGATTGCCCTCCAGCCGTCATATGTGCCAGTGCGTCGGCTGAGGCCTTGCCATCGACGCTGGTGTCTGCGTCGTACGCCGCCGGCCTGACCCGTGCGGTGTGCGCGATGTTCGTGTCGAAAGCACTCGGCGTCAGCACCGACACCCCGATGTTCGCGCCGACCGCCTTCAGGTCAAGCGCCAGGCACTCGGTCAGCGAAAACGCCGCGCACTTCGAGACCACGTAGGGACTCGAACCCGCGCCGGCGACGAACGCCGCCACCGAAGCAGTGTTGACGATGTGTCCGTCGCGCTCGGATGCCAGCATCCGCGGCACGAAGCTGCGCACCGCGTTGGCGATACCGAAGACGTTGACATCGAAGCTCCAACGGAAGTCGGCGGCTGATCGCTCCCACATCAGACCGCCTTGAAAGACCCCGGCGTTGTTGATGAGCACATCGACGCGTGAATGCCGGGCGAACACCTCATCGGCGAATCGCTCGACGGCGGCCTCGTCAGCCACGTCGACGGCGTAAGGCATCGCTTCACCACCCACGTCGGCTGCCGTCACTCCCGCAGCCTCACCGTCGATGTCGGCAGCCACGACAACAGCGCGCTCGCGCCCGAAGCCGCGGGCAAGAGCGGCACCGATGCCGCTGCCGGCACCGGTGATCACGACGACGCGTCCCGCGAAATCTTTCATCCGACCTCCAGCTGTGACGGGCGTGCGTGGGGAGGCTACCGGCGGCGCCGCGACCGCACTCCGAGAGAGGTGCCGGCGTGTGCCAGACTTCAGCCCATGCCGACCCGGATCGAAGTCTCCAGAGCGATTGCTGCTGCCCCGAAAGATATTTTCGCGCTCTTAAGGCAGCCGAGCGGCCACGTTCTCGTCGACGCCACAGGCATGTTGATGTCGGCATCGGGTGAGCCGGCCGAGGCCGTGGGTGACAGCTTCACCGTGCACATGGATCGCGATGCGCTCCGCGATTTCGACCTCGGCGAGTACGACGTGCTCGTGACGTACGTGACCTACGAACCCGACCGGGAGCTCGCCTGGACGGTGGGCGTGGCGCCCGGTCAGAACTTCGGCCACGTCTACGGCTACCGGCTCGAGCCCATCGACGGCGGCACCCTCGTCACCCACTACTACGACTGGTCGAAGATCACCGACGACATCAAAGCTTTCGCGACCTTCCCGGTCATCTCCGAGACGGCGCTGCGGGCCACCCTCGGAATCCTGGCCCGGACCGTGGCTCCGGGAGCCCAGCGCCCCGCCGTCTAGGTGAGCAGGTCCGGCAGCTCTTCCGGGGTCAGCTTCTTCATCTCCGCGACCGGCGGGAACCCGAGGGTGTAGGTGTCCTCGCCGGCCATGCGAACGTCGGGTCCGGTGCCGACATAGGGCAGCACCGAGCAGATCCGGTACTTCGCCAGGTACCACGCGCCGGGGTCGGCATCTCCGCGCGTTGCAAGGAGCTTCCCGGGGTAGACGTGCTCGATCCACCCGTCGGCCACGAGGCAGTCATCGGAGATGACGTAGTGGTCGAAGTGGCGCTCGAGCACGTTCATCCGGTTCTCGAACATCCGCTGATAGAAGGCGATGACCTCGCGACGATTCTTCGGTCCGCCGTCGCCCCAAGGTGCCTCGGCTGTGTATGCGTGGTAGACGGGCTCGTCGACCAGCGTCTGCATGATGGCGTCCAGATCGCCGTGGACCTCGGCCGACAAGTGCGTTCGGTAGTTCTCGGCCATCGCGCGATGCCGGGTATTGTTCTGCCGCTCGATGAGCGCGTCCAACCACGCGACTGATCTCGCCGGATCGATCTTCACGGTGCCCTCCGCTGCTGCCGTGACTACCGAGGATGCCCGGATGCCGGTTCAGCTATTGAGCGGGCGGGCGACGACGGCCGTGCCGTACGCGCAGATCTCCGTCCAGTTGCCGCCCATCTCCGAGGTGTCGAAGCGCATAGCGACGACCGCGTTACCCCCGCGGGATTGGGCCTCCTCCACCATGCGCTCGATCACCTGCTCGCGGCTCGCGACCAGGTTCTTGGTCATGCCCTTGAGCTCGCCGCCGGCCAGCGACTTGAAGCCCGCTCCGATCTGCGACCCGATGTTGCGGCTTCGCACGGTCAGCCCGAAGACTTCCCCGATTACCTGGGTAATTTCGTACCCGGGGATGTCGTTCATCGTTGAGATCAGCATCGCGCCTCCCGATAGCTCAGATGCTGGGTCACGCTAGCGCAAGGCCCCATGCGGCACGGGCATCCCCGCCTCCCAGGGGAGAACGGCGCCGAACTGAACGAGCTCGCCGTAGTAGACCTCTTGGCTGGGTGGCGCCTGCCCGCGTTCGCCTGCCGGTCGACGATGCGCAGAATAGACCGGGCAGCCGCGCCCCGATCCATCCGCCTGAGGAGACCCATGCCTATCGACGCCACCGGAGCCAGCATCTCGGCGGACTCCGTCGCTCCCGATGTCGACCTGACGGGCAAGGTCGCCGTCGTCACGGGCGCGAGCCGCAGCATCGGTAAAGGCATCGCGCTCGAGCTCGGCGCTGCTGGAGCGACGGTCTACCTGACAGGTCGAACCGTGCAACCCGGCGCCATACCAGGCACTGTCGGCGAGACGGCGGCACAGATCAATGCGTTGGGTGGCGTCGGCATCGCGGTCCCCGTCGATCATCACGAGGACGATCAGGTCACCGCGTTGTTCGAGCGGGTGGAGCAGGAGCAGGGCAAGCTCGACATCCTGGTGAACAACGTCTACTCCGCACCCGAGCTGGCGCCGTGGCTGGGCAAGAAGTACTGGGATCTGCCGATCGAGGCATGGGACCGGATCATCGATGTCGGCACGCGCTCGCACTACGTGGCAGCGGTCCTGGGCACCCCGCTGCTGTTCGCCGCCGGCGGTGGGCTGATCGTCAACGTGTCGTCGTCAGGTGCGGTGACGTACGCGCACAACGTGGTGTACGGGGTCGGCAAGGCGGCCGTCGACAAGATGACCGCCGACATGGCCGTCGAGCTCGAAGGCACCGGCGTCTCTATCGTCTCGGTGTGGCCAGGCCTCGTGCGTAACGAGATGCTCGATGCGGCAGCCGTCCGCGACGGCGACGAGATCTACATCGAGCTGCCCGGGGAGGGCCGCTTCGACCTCGGCGCGGCGGAGTCGCCCCGGTTCGTGGGGCGCGCTGTCGTGGCCCTGGCCGGCGACGCGAAGCTGGCCACGCGTACGGGGAAGGCCTTCGGAACCACCGTGCTGGCAAGGGAATTCGGCTTCACCGACACCGACGGCCGGGTGCCGCAGGTGTCGGTCCGCGAGGGCCACTGACCGCCCGCTGGCTACCCGGGCAGCGCCTGCCGGGCGCGCCCCCGCGCGATGAGTTCCTCCAAAGTCTTTTGGTGGTGCAGGATTCGCACCTCCTGCTTGCCGAGGAGCAGGCTCTCGAACGCCCGTGAATGCATACCCGCCTGCACGCGGGTCAGGTTGTACAGGTCCTCGTCGATGAGGCCACCCGCGCTGAACTTGCCGGCGAGCGTGTCGCCTTTCGCCGTGCTGTAGAACTCCTTCTTCGGCCGCGGAACGTCTCGGCCGCTCGCGTTCACCAGGTTGATGAAATCGAAGTACATCTTGTTCGGGTCGGTGGGGTGCGGCCGGTGGGTGAAGACCCAGACGAACAGGCCGTGGGTGTTGAACGTGATGTTCGGGAAGACGGTGTAATGGAAGTCGTCGCAGAGCTGGGTGTCGTCGAGGTCGGAGACGTCGGCGCCGAGTGACGGGGCGATCTCTCTTGCGCGCGCGGCGAAGGCCTTCCGCGCACCCGGTGCGTCGCCTTCGTAATCCTCGATACCGATGCGTTTGAGGAAGCTTTCGCGGATGCCGCGGGTGACCGTGTTCGCCCCGGGATGGCGCAAACTCGCTTGTACCTCAGGGAAAATCAGCCGCGTGTGCCGTGGGTAGCAGTCGATGACCGAGCGGGTGTCGTCACTGAACTCGAGCGTCCAGGTGTGCGTCGCGGAGACGTGGTAGGCCTCGTTGAAAGCGTCCACCGACGTCTTCCAGTTGCACTCGATCTCGACCGTGCAGTCGTAGTCGATCTTCCAGTTCTCGAAGTGGTACGGGTCCAGGTGCTCGGGAATCACGCCGAGGAAGTCCAGCAGCGGCTCGGCATCAGGGTTGAGGTTCACGAAGACAAAGCCCGCCCACGTCTCGCAGCGCACCTGCCGTAACGAGCGCTCCGCCTTGTCCACGCCCTGCGGGAAGGTCTCCTCATCCAGCGCGCAGGTCAGGGTGCCGTCGATGTCGTACTGCCATCCGTGGAACAGGCAGGAGAAGAGCTTGACGTGGCCACGGCCCGGCTCGCGCAGCCGGTTTCCGCGGTGCATGCAGACGTTGTAGCGGGCAGCGATCGAGCCGTCGGTCTGCTTGATGACGAGGATCGACTCGGGGCCGATCTCGAACGTGAAGTAGTCACCGGGACGGCTCAGGTCAGATTCGCGTCCGGCCATCAGCCAGGTGCGGGTCCACATGTGCTCCCACTCGAGGCCGGCGTACTCCCTGCTGGTGTAACGCTCTTTCGGGATCGGGACGTAGTCCAGGTCGGGTTCGGGTGCGCGCTGCAGGGGAGTCGACATCGAACGTCCTCTCTGGTTACGGCGGGATTGGGGCTAGAGGCGGTACACGCGGGCGGCGGTGCCGCCGAAGATGGCGGCCTGCTCTTCGGCCGTGCATCCGGCGACGAGTTCACGGGCGCTCTCGAGCAGCACGGCATATCCCTTCAGCTTCAGGGAAACCGGCCAGTTGCTGCCCCAGAGCATGCGCTGCGGGCCGAAGTGCTCGAGGGCATGGTCGACGTAGCGGCGGAACGCGTCGACGTCGATCGACCAGGTCGACATGTCCAGCGCACTCAGCTTGAGCACGGCGCCGGGATGCTCGGCGGAGCGGGCGAGGTGCGTCGCCCACGGCTCCCACTCGCCGTCTTTTATCCGGGGGTGGCCCATATGGTCGATGACGAGGCGCAGATCCGGCACTCGCTCAGCGAGCATCGGCACGGCGTCCCAATGCCGATCAGCCATCGGCACCAGGTCGTACGTCAGCCCGTGCGCCGCAAGCAGCCTGATGGATTCGACGACGGCGTCCTGGAAGATCCAGCTTTCATCGGCTTCCCAGAAGAGCCCGTGCCGCACGCCGACGAGCGGGCCGCCGTGATGGCGCTCCAAAGCGGCCGCGGTCGCCTGCGCATCGGCGAGCGGCACCCAGCCCACGACCCCGGCGATCCAGCCGGTGCTGCGGGCGAGTGCGGTGATGTAGTCCGTCTCCGCTTCGGACTCCTCCGCCTGCACGATCACCGTGCGGTCGACCCCGGCGTCACGAAGCAGCGGCGCCAGCTCATCAGGTCCGATGAAGCGGTCGAGCTCGGGCAGGTAGCGCAGCACCCGGTAGTCGATACGGCTCGGGTCGAGCAGGTGGTGGTGCGAATCGACGATCGGTGCCTGCTCACTCATGACGCGCTCCCTCGCCGCTGCGGCGGAAGTGACGCACCCCGGCAGCGCTCCAGTTGTCATGGTCCTCGCCCCAGGCCTGCCGGCCGTCCCACTGCCAGTCGGTAAGGCAGTTCCAGGTCCACGCGTTCGGGGTGCGGTGCATGCCGAGGGCGTTGAGGGAGCGTCCTTCGACCGTCGATTCGCGGCCGAGGTCGTCGACGAGATGCAGGCGTACGCGGGCGGGATGGTCGGCAACTCGCTCGAGCACCTCGCGTTCTCCGGACACCACGCGACCTTTCTTGCCGTCGCGTTGCATGAACCCGGCGATGGCCGGCATGCGGCCGCTCGGGTCCTCGCGGGTGATCAGCTGGAAGCTGTCGCTGCCCGGGGCAGTATCCGTAGCGCCCCAGTTGTAACCGCCATGACTGCCGGGGCTTTCCGCCTGCATCCCGCCGCCGAACGGTGACCGGACGTTCCACGTGCTGTCACGCATCCCGATGGCGTCGACGTCGATGGTCTCGCCGCCGAACCGGATCCTGCCGGTGACGTGGCCTGGCTGATCGAGGTGGGCGGCGCCGAGCATGTGCGGCTCGGCGAGCCCCTGGAAGAGGAGGTCGAGCTCGATCTCTGCGGACTCGGGCGGGTTATCCGGGTCGCGGTAGTGCAACTCGTAGCGCATGCCCGGCTCGAGCCTTCGGTAGCGGATGCCGTTGGCCAGCTCGACATCGGGCAGGTCGCCCTCGGGCATCGGCAGATGCCAGAAGTTCTTGGCGTAGCGGCACGTGCTGAGCGCATCGCCGCTGTCGTCCCAGACGTACACGGCTGCGGCACAAATCCCCAGGTTCGGCAGGAAGAATCCGTACAGCTGGGCGGTCAGCCGCCGCTCCGGTATGGCCACGGTGTGCCAGCTGGTCTGGCCGAAGTAGGGCGCGTCATCCGGTGGGCGCTGGAAGTGGTCGCCGACATGGTCGTCCATGGCCGTCAGCTCAGCTCGCCCAGCAGGTCACGCACGATCGGGTTCACCGAGTTGGCCGTGCCGATGTCGGTCTTCGGCGGCAAGCCTCCGAGCGCCCGGAGCTGATGCATGATCCGGTGCACTACCGCCTGCAGACGCACGATGGCGTACACCCACCACCACTCGGGTGCCTCGAGCTCGCGGCCGAGTTGCTCGGCGTACCAGGCCTCGGTCTGCTTGCGATCAGGAAGCCCGGGCAGCCGCTCGACACCGGCGCTCAAAGCGGAATGGTGGTCGAGCCACAGCCAGTGGGCGAGGTCGTCCTCGGCCGGGCCGACCGTGCAGAGCTCCCAGTCGAGCAGCGCTCGCGCTTGCCCGTCCTCGAAGAGAATGTTGCTGAGCTTGGCGTCGCCCCAGATGATCGACGGCGGCGCGGTGGGATACGGCCGGTTGCGCCGTAGCCAGTCCATGGCCTCGTCGAAGTACGGCAACCGGTCGGGGGAGGCCCAGGCGACGAACTGGGTCCAGTGGTCCAGCCGGGCGCCCACCGGATCGTCCAACGGGCCAAGGTCGACACCGATCGTGCGGGGATCGATGGCGTGCATTCGGGCCATCGCCGACAGCCCGGACCACCACATCTGCCCGCGGGTCTTGGGGTCGAGTTCGGTGAGGAAACCCTCGGCGTGGTAGCTCGGGCGGTCGGCGGGCACCAGGCCGGCGACGCGGTCCATGACATAGAACGGCGCCCCCAGCAGGTCGGGTGACGCCTCGTACCAACGCATCGGAGCCACCGGGATCCCGCGCGCACCAAGGGCGCTCTGCAGCTGGAAAACCTTGTGCAGATCGTAGGTCTGGAACAGCGCTTCTCCTACTGGCGCGGCCTGCAGCACGAAGCTCTCGCGGCGGACCGGCTCACCGGTCCCAGGCCCGTACTCGGCGTCGAACAGGTACGTCTCGTTCGAGTAGCCGGCCCCCGAGGGCAGCTCCAGCCGCGTGACGGTCGGCGCAGCGCCGAGCCGGTCGGCGAGCCACGAGGTCAAGGCGCTTTTGACGACCGCAGGATCGCGCCGCCTGAGTGTCGCTGTGCTGGGTTCCGCCATCGGCCACCCCTTCCCGCCAGCAACGTACCGAGGGCGGCCTGTCGTCTCTGTGGGGTGGTCCGCCAAGGCGGCCCAGCCGCATCCGCGATGATGTGGGGGCGACAGGAGCCGCAGTGCAGGACGGGAGCGCGTGATGGCGTACACGGTGGACTTCGTCAACGTCTCGACTGCCGGCCTGGAGTCCTCGCCGGTCGCCGACGCGCTTGCCGGCCTGCGGGCGAACGAGGCCCGCTATTTCAAGAACAAGTACGACCACGTCTTCACGGTGGAGCCGGCCGGCGAAGCGAAATCGACCGTCGATTGGGTCCACCGGATCCTCAAGGACGAACGCGACATCGTCATCGAATCCAAGCCGCTGGAGGCGACGGCGTTCCAGGTCGAGAACATCAAGATGGCCTACGTCTTCTACGAGAGCGGCCTGTCGATCAACGTCATGTACACCCTCGACGACCGGGGCAAGCGGGCTGTCGGCTTCAAACTCTCCGACGGGATGGAGATCCCGGCCGAGCTGGCCGAGCGCTTCAAGTTCGCCCGCCAGAAGTCGAAGCTGGCCGGAACCATCCGCGGCTCGTATTTCACGATCAAGAGCGGGTACTGACCCGCGATGCCCCCCTACCGGGCGTGAGCATGATGGGGAGACCGAGCAGGGCGAGGCTGGGGGCCGGTGGGATCCTCTGGCTGACGTCCGCTCAGTTCTTTCTCGCTCAGGCCCTGGCTCAGCGGTCGTGGAAAGGATCGGAACCATACAGCCTGCGGCACAGTTGGATCAGTGATCTGGGTGCTGCGACCTGCGGCAGCTACTCCGGCGGCGGGGGGATCGTGGTCTGCTCACCCCGCCGCGATCTGCTCAATGGCAGCCTGTACCTGTTTGCCGGGCAAATACTCCTCGGCGCCATCCTGCTGCGACCGGAACTCGTTCGAGCCCGGCTCAGTGACAGTGCCTTTGGCCTGCTGGTCGCCTCCGGGGTCGCGGTGGCGTTCCTCGGGACCTTTCCCGAGGACACCGGCAAGCCCTGGCATTCGATAGCAGCCACGGTCAACTTCGTGGCGGCCGGACTCGCCATGATCTTCGCCGGCCTTGCGCTGCGGCGAGAGCGGCGCCGCCTGCCGTCCTATGTCAGCCTGCTGCTCGGTGGCGTGTCCCTGGGTGGTGCCGTCCTGGCTGCGGGCAAGTTCGGGCTTGGCATCGGTAGGGGAGGCGTGGAGCGGCTGACCGCATGGCCTTTCACGCTGTGGATGACCATCATTGGTGCTGCGGTCATCGCTTCGCTCGCCGCGCGTAGGCACGCTGGCGGCTCTAATCGTGATTGATGCGGCACGCAATGGTGCTTCGTTGGCGGGCTAGGCGAAGAACTTCCGCAAGACAGGGGCGAGGGGGCCGGGTCCGCCGCCTGCGGGGCTCGTACGTGGCGACAACGGCCAGCGCTTGCGGCGAAGACGTCAGCCGCGGCGAGCACTTCTTGAGCGCGTCAGACCCGATTTCGTTGACGGCCCGACGTCACAAGGATCCCTGCATCGATCAACGGCGCAACGTCGCGAGAGTGTCAGGCGATAAGGCGACGGACGCAGCTGGGAGCGCGAGGCCGCGCCGGGCTCGTATCGGCTCGTCCATGGCAGCTTTTCGTATGCGACGGCAGGCCACCGGGAACCCTCCTTCACGGCGCTCATGAGGTCACCTCTTCTGATGCAGCTGACCCACTGCTGTTACCAGATACTGGCTGAAGTGGTAATAACGGTGCGCGCACTACCGCCGATGCGCTATGAGCCAAGCAGGGGTGCCACCCGGTGCTCGATGCGCCCTGCGTAGCCTGCTTATTGGGGTGGAATCCGAGCTTCGATTCGTCATGGCTGTGCGCAGATGCGGCCTCGCTGGATCGTGCGTCTTCGCAGACGGGAGAACTGATGAGACTCGATGGACGAGTCGCGGTGATCACAGGTGCCGGGCAGGGCATCGGTCGAGGCATTGCGCGCCGGTTCGCACGCGAAGGATGCAAGGTTGTCGTCGCCGAATTCAATGGAGAAAGTGGCGAGCGCACCGCATCCGAACTGAGCGGTCTGGGAGGCGAAGGTGTGTTCGTACGTACTGACGTCACCAACAAGTCCGAGGCCCAAGCGTGTGTGCAAGCTGCCGTAGACAACTGGGGACGAGTCGACGTGCTCGTGAACAACGCTTACACGGGACGGGCAGGTAAGCGACTTCGGTTCGAATGGAAGCACGATGAAGACCTGCGTCGAGACTTCGAGCTCAACACGATGGCCGCGTTCTGGACCATGCGTGCGGCCTTCCCTCATATGAAGGCCCGGCAATCGGGGTCGATCATCAACATCTGTTCGCTCAATGGCGTGAACGCGCACATGTTCACGTTGGAGTACAACGTCAGCAAGGAAGCTCTGAGGACCCTGACCCGCACGGCAGCCGTGGAGTGGGGACGCCACAACATCCGATGCAACGTGATCTGCCCCGGGGCGCTGACCGAAGCCTCGCAACGCCGCCGCGAGCAGGACCCGGAGATGTTCGACCGGATGCTCGAGGCGAATCCCATGCGCAGATTCGGCGATCCGGAGAGCGACATCGGAGGCGCGGCCCTGCTCCTCGCCAGTGACGACGCGGCGTACATCACCGGTAACACCCTCATGGTTGGCGGCGGAACGCACATCAATGGCGTTCCCTGGCGTATGAGTCTCCCTGACGCAATAGAGGACATGGACTGACCGGCGCCGGCAGAGGTCGCAGAATTCGAGATCGAAGAGGTTGTCAAGGGTGAGTCTCGACCCTGTCTTCGGGATGGTCATGGGAGGAGCTTTGGGGATGGATGGTCAGCGAACCCGGGTCGTGTCGATTGCCGGGGTCGGCTGATGGCCGGGGTCGACCTCGCCGAGCTGGCCGACCGGCTCGCCATCCGCCAGCTGGTGGACGATTACGCTCGGGCTGCGGATCGCGTCGATGGCCCGGCGGCGGGCGCCTGCTTCGCTCCCGACGGTGTGCTGCGGACCCGAAACCGTGGCCAGACCGAGGCGTTTCGCGTGCGCACCGGCCCCGACGAGATTTCGGCGGCATTCGTTGGGCTCTCTCGCTACGAGGTCACACTGCACGTAGTGGCCAACCATTACGTGCAGTTGGACGGCGATACCGGCACGGGGGAGACCTACTGCTTAGCCCATCACGTTCACGATGCTGAGGATGGCAGCGGCAAGCTCGACTACGTCATGGCGATTCGCTATCTCGACGAATACCGCCGCACCGAAAGCGGGTGGCGCTTCGCCCAGCGCGAACTCGTCGTCGAGTTCACCGAGGACCGCCCCGTCACAGGGCCCTGAACGTCGCTGCCGGGAGGACGAGGTCAACGCGGCAGAAGAGCTAAGGGCCGGCGACGTTGTTACGGGGCGCGCTTACGGAAGTTGCTCATGCGGAGCCGGTTGGACTCTTCCGACATCGTGACGAACGGGGTGTTCTGCATCTCAGCCGCGAGTACCAGATCCATGTGATCGAAGGCGGTGGCGTTGACGAACCGCTTGGTCATGGAGACTGCGGCTACAGCACACTCGGCGACGCTTTGGGCGATCAGGTCGACCTGCTCATGGAGGGTCTCACCGGGAAACACTTCGCACACCAGGCCTAGGGCCTTGGCCTCGAGGGCTGGAATCTTGCGTCCGGTCAAGAAGATTTCCTTCGCCTTGTACGGGCCCACCATGCTCGGCAGAAACAGGAGCGTGCCGAGCTCCGGAGGGAAGCCGAGCTTGAGAAAGTTCGGCCAGAAGGTGGCGGACTCGGCGGCGTAGACGAGATCGCAGGCGAAAGCGAGGGCAAAGCCGCCGGCGACCGCCCAGCCGTCGACCATGGCGATGATGGGGGTGTTCATCGTTGTCATGGTCCGGGTGAGGGCGAGGCCGTGAATCCACCCTTCACGCACGGCGTCGATCGAACGCTCGCCAGGCGTGCTGCCCCCGACGCTCAGGTCCGCGCCTGAGGAGAAGTTGCCGCCGGCACCGGTGAGCACAATGACCCGGACGTTCGTGTCGACCTCGTACTTGCGAAACACGTCGGTCAGCCTTGCCCAGGTTTCGGGCACGAAAGCGTTGATCTTGCTTGGTCGGTTCAACGTGATCGTCGCGACGCCGTTGTCCGCGATCGCGGTCAGGATGTCGTCCTGCATGTCCACCTCCGAGGCGCGAAGGCACGGGCCTCCGGTGTTCAACGGTCGGATATTTCAATGGGCGCTCGGTCAGGCGATGACGCCGCCGGACCGCAGCCGGTCGGCGGCAGCGGCCATTCCCAGTTCGGCGAGAACGTCGGCGGTGTGTTCTCCCAGTGCGGCACCTCCGCCCGCGAGGTGGGCAGGCGTGCCCCCGAAGATCGCGGGGTGTCTCGGCAAGCGCGTTCGACCCGCCACCGGATGGTCACGCTCGACGAACATGCCGACCGCCTGAGCATGCTCGTCGAGAGGTAGGTCTTCCGGGTTCACGACCATGGCGAAGGGCAGCCGGTAGGCATCGAACAGCTGGGTTGCTTCGGCCTGGGTCAAATCGGCCGCCATCGCGTAGCACATGTCCATGAGCGCGGAAGAGAGCTCCGGGTGCAGATTGCGCTGTTCCCGGGTGGCGACGCGGGGGTCTTCAATGAAGTCGACCTCGAGCGCCTTGCACATGCGAACGAAGTCACTGTCGGAAGTGGGCACGATGATTCCCCAGCCATCGACAAAACGCATGGGCTGAAATCCTCCGACCACCCTCGAGTCCCGAGATCCATCGCTGTCGAGGAGCACCTCGTTTCCTGCCGAGTCGACCCAAAGGAACGACACGACAGCATCGGCCATGGCGAGTTGGACGTGCTGGCCCCCATCCCCGCGCTCGCGTGCGAACAACGCGGCGGTGATCGCTTGGGAGGCGTAGAGTGCGGCGACCTTGTCGGCAACGGCTTGGCGGAGGAACGTGGGGGCGCGGCCCACCGGGTCGGCCTGATTCATGGCGACGCCGGCATAAGCCTGAATCGCCGTGTCGTAGGCGCTGCGATCTCGGTACGGACCCACAGGGCCGTATCCCGAGACCGAGACGTAGATGAGGTCCTCGTTCATGCTGCGAAGGTCGTTGCAGCCGAGACCAAGTCGGTCCATCACTCCGGTACGGAAGTTCTGGACCACCACGTCCGCGTCTGCGGCTAGCTTGCGCGCTATCTCGACGCCCTCAGGTTGTGAAAGGTCCAGCGCGATCGATCGCTTGCCGCGGTTGCATGTCAGGAACAGGGCGCTCATCCCGTTGACGGACACCCCGAGCCAGCGGGCGATGTCGCCGATGCCCGGGCGCTCCACCTTGATGACCGACGCGCCCTGGTCAGCAAGCAGGGCTACGGCGTAGGGGGCGCTCAGAGCTACCGAGAAGTCGACGATCTTGATACCGCGCAGCGGCGGACCCTTCACATCCGGTGAAGTTGCCACAGCCGGCTCTCGCCGACGTCTCGACAAGCGACCGCACCTTGGGTCACGACGAGTCGGTGGTTCGTCATCAACATCAGAGCCTCCCGTGGCCCACCCGCTGTGATCGCTGTGCGTCGCCATCTACTGAAGATAATACCGTACGGCACTATCCCATATGGTATAGCTTCCAAGGCTCACCGGCCATACCTGGAGCAGCGCAGGGTTCAGCGCGGCACCGCTTCGCCGTGTCGAGTCGCTCGTAGGACCATCGATCGGCATGATTGGCTTGAGAAGAGCGCTGCCTCTCGAGATGGGATCCCACATGGCCAACCAGCGCGGGGGAAGTCGGCCCACAGCCCGCGTCGCTGTGAGTTCCCGTAACCAACAACGCCTGGAATCTCGCTTACGTGAAATCGCGAGCCCGCGCAACGCTTTGCTGCTGACACTGTTCATCTATGTCGAGGGTGCGGGTCGGCACGCAGACGCCTTGCTGAACCGGGTCGTTCAAGAGTGGGAGCTCGACAGCGCGCAGTTGAGCGTCCTCTTCGCGTTATGGGGCACTGCGCCGCCCCATCGCCAGTCTCCGACGGTGCTGCACCGCCAGCTCATTCAGAGCCCCAGCGGGGTCACCCACACTCTTCGCCGGCTGACGGACGCAGGACTGACCAGGCGGATTCGCGATCCTCATGACGGGCGGTCCTGGCATGTCGAGCTGACGCCGGCCGGCGTGGAAGTCACCCGATCCGCGATCGATCAACTGATGTCCGATCTAGCGGACGTGTTCCACGGCCTCACCAAGGCGCAGCTCGACCGTCTTGCCGAGGCGCAACGAACAATCATTGAACTGCTGGCAGCGTCTGATCTCGCCTACCCCGCGTCGTCGCGGCCGTCTCCACGTGCCGGGCCTGCTGCTCACGGATCCAAGGCCTGAACCGCTTGCGGCCCGCCAACGTTCGACTGACTCCGGGCACCTACGTCCTCGCCAGCCCGCTGGGTGCGCCTCCCAACTTCCCCGGCACCGTGGCGGCCGCGTTTACGGTGCGCTGACGTTGTTGAAAATGTGACCCGACGCCCTGCTCGGGTGTGGGCGTGTCACGGAGCGGCCCGTCGGACCGCTGTGCTGCCCGACGCGGCGCTTCACGCCCGAGCGGGCACGCCGCGGATAGACACGTCCTCGATCTCCGAAGGGCCGCCGAGTGCCGTCAGAATCGGCGTCGATCTTGGAGATGCTCGGGGCCGTAAACGCTCTTCCTGGAAAGCGCGACCATGTCGAACGGGCGAGGAGACGGGACCATGACAGCCGCGGTCCAGCATCCGCTTGAGGCTGTCACATAGCAACGTGGACGGAACGAACCGCGCGACGTGAGATTTGGGCGAAGTCACACATGGTGGCGAGGAAAACTTCTGGGTCGGGATGGGGTAGCAGGAAATGCGAGAACGCCATCCGCAGAAAGAGTTCCGCCGCCTGCTCCCTCGACACCGCTCCGATGTGAACGGCAGGAACCTCCAGAAGGGCGTCGTCGAGCAGTCGGGCCAGACTCGTCGCGTAGGGCTGGAGGGCCTCATTCAAGGATTTGAGGGCGAAGGCCGGGTCGGCGCTGATCGAATTGGGACTGGTGCCCGTTTCCAGGTACGTGACCAGATAGCGCAGCGCCGCTTCCAGGCGGCGCCTTGGCGACCGGTGGGCCTCGATGACAACTGCCAGGCCGGCGTCGAACTGCTGCTGCTCGTGGATGGTGATCGCTTCAAGGAGTTCGGCCTTAGTCGCGAACCAACGGTAGAGCGTCGGCCGGGAAACCCCGGCGGCGGTGGCAACGGCCGAAAGTGTCAGCTTCTCCGGGCCTCCCTGAGCGATCGTCCACCGCGCTGCCTGCACGATGGACTCGGCCGTCGTCGAGGGTTTCGCCATACCGCAAGATTACAGTGCGGCGCCGGCTGTAAAGGTTGCTTTAGGTCGAGGGGATGAAGCGCAACCTTTACACTTCGTGTGGCCTGTGTAACGATGGCCCGCGATCGGCGATCGCCAAGCTGTGGGTGATCGCGTCGCAACTGCGGAGGCAGCGTAGGTGGCAGCTGACAAGCGAGTGGTGGTCCCACGCCCATCGTCTGCCTCCTGCGAGCCCGGCGTACGGACGCGTCGTCGAACAGCTGATCTCCGTTGGCACACGCCTCGCCGCGGAGGTGGAACGGGCCAGCACGAGCCCGCGGCCCGGCTTGGTTGCCAGCCTTGCGGCGGCTCAGGCGAAGGACCCGGCACGCGGATTTTGCTCATCGACGGGGGCTTCGACACGAGAACGGCCTCGACGGCGCACGCACTGCAATGGCTTGGCGGGCATCCGAAGCTTGTAGAGAGAGAGCAATTGCTTTCAGCGACTGAGCACGGCAGGAGAACGTCATCAACGTTGATCAGCTGGTCGACACCGCCTGCGAGCGCGTCGGGTCCGATGACTTCGGCAACGACGCCTGGCGGGAGGGTCTTGAGGTTCTGGTCGGCTCGTTGAACTCCGAGTCGGCATTGAACGAGGTCGGCGTCGCGGCCATGACTGACCAGATCATCGGGTATCTGGTGAACCGGCTGGAAATCGAGCTGTGGTACAGCCGTTTCCCTGATATCGACGATCAGCAGATCGTGTCGCCGCTCTTTGGTCTGGGGCTGCCGCGCACCGGCTCGACCGCGCTGAGCTACCTACTCGCGCAAGACCCGGCGCGCCGATTCCTGCGCGTCTGGGAGGCAAACGCGCCGTGCCCGCCTCCAGAACCGGACACCGGCAGCAGCGACCCACGCGTCGCGGCTGCGCAGGCAGGAATCGACCTGACCAATGCGATGTTTCCTGGCTTTGCAGGCATGTTGCCGAGCGAGGCGACCGGCCCACAGGAATGCCTTCTGCCGATGGCCTTCGACTTTCGGTCACTCATCTTCGAAGGTATGGCGTACGTACCGAGCTACACCCGCTGGTTGATGCAATGCGACATGGTCCCGGCATACCGCTACCACGAGCGGGTCCTCAAGCTGCTGCAGTGGCGTTGCCCGCCGCATCGGTGGTGGCTGAAGTCTCCGGCCCACATGCTGTCCATCGACGCACTCGACGCGGTGTATCCCGACGCACGTTTTGTCATGACCCATCGCGACATCGGAAAGGTGCTGCCTTCGGTATGCGCGCTTTACAGCAGCCTGAGGTCCGTCCTCACCGACGTGCTTGATCCGATCGCCCTGGGAACCCACAGCCGTGAGGTCTGGTCGACGGCGCTCGGCAGGCTGATCGAATTCCGTGACCGCGGGCATGAAGAGCGTTTCCACGACCTGTCCTTCGACGACGTGCAACGAGATCCGATCCGAGAAGTGGCGAAGCTTTACGGGGCGCTCGGCGACGAGCTCAGCGATGAGGCTCGCCGGCGCATGCAGGAGTGGTGGGCGGAGAGCTCCAAGGATCGCGTCGGGCCGGCACGTCACGCACCCGACGGATTCGGCCTCGACTCGCGGTCGGTCGCCGAGCAGTTCGCCTTCTACAACGAGCGCTTCGGGGTCGGCGTGGCACATGAGCGAGGAGCGACGGATGGATGAGGTCACCCAAAAGGTCGTTGACGGTAGAGCCTGGCGCGAGTTCTGCGACTTGCTCGCCGACGCGGGTGAAGCCATCCTCGCCGAGGGCAATCCGGCGGATCCGCTTGATCGTGCCGAGGGTTTCCGCATGCTCAGTCGCCTGCTTCGAGGAGCGCTCGAGACCAAGCTCGAGTACGGCCGGCCCACCGCGCCGCAGCTGATCTGCACCTGCCACGAGACGATAAAGATCGTCGGGGAGAACCCGGACAACCATTACCTGTCGGCATCGCTCGACGGGAAATACGACTACCGGATCTGGGGAACTCGCGGAGACGCCAAATGGCTGAGCTTCAACCTGTTCTCGGGCGGCGGCTTCGGTGGCGGCGGTCCCGGCACCGGTGCGACGATGCACGAGGAGCAGATGCACATCGAACCGGATGGCTCCTTCGAGCTCGTGATCTCTCAGCGGGAGCGTGCCGGAAATTGGCTTCGCTCGGAAGCCGACACCCGAAGCCTGGCCATTCGACAGACATTTCTCGACAAGCGGCGGCAGCAGCATGCCCAGTTGAACATCGAGCGCCTCGACGCCAGCGCCGCTCCTGAAGCTCCGCTTTCGCCCGAGGAGCTCTACCTGTCATTGATCTACGCCGGGTTCTACGTGAAGGGTGTCGCTCAAATCGGGGCCGAGTGGGCGACCCGTCAGTCGCGGTGGCCGAACGTCTTCACCGATGAGGCTGAGCTACCCGAGACCGACAAGTTCAAGGATCCTCAGATCAAATGGCACCAGGGCTACTTCGACCTGGCCGAAGACGACGCGCTCGTGGTCGAGTTCACGCCGCCTCAATGCGAGTACTGGATGATCGCTCTGCACAACCACTGGATGGAGACTCTCGACTACGTCCACCACCAGTCGACCCTGAACAGCCACTCGGCAAAGCTCGAGTCCGACGGCAGCGTGCGATTTGTCATCTGCCATCGCGATCCTGGGGTGCCCAACTGGCTGGACACCGCCGGACATCGGCGCGGGACCATGGGGGTTCGGTGGGTGGGACCCGACGTCATCGACATCATCCCGTCGACTCGTGTCGTCAAAATAGATCACTAGGGAAGGCAGTAGAGAGTGGACCTTGGTCTCGCAGGCGCGCGAGCCGTCGTCACGGGCGGCAGCAAAGGAATGGGACGGGCGATAGCGGAGACGCTCGCGGCAGACGGCGCCTCCGTAGCGGTGTTGGCCAGGGGAAAGGCGGCCCTCGATGAGACCGTCGAGCAACTGAAAACGCTCGGCGCTCCTGACGTCTTGGGCATCTCTGCAGATATGGGAGACACCCAGTCGGTCGAGGCAGCGATCGCGGAAGTCGGCCGCCAATGGGGACAGCTGAATGTGCTCGTGCACACGACCGGTCCAGGCGGCGGCTACTTCGAGAAGATGTCCGACGAAGAATGGGAGCAAGCGTTTTCACTCGGCACGATGGCGGCAGTGCGAGTAGTGCGAGCGGCATTGCCCCTGCTGCGTTCAGCTGAGTGGGCGCGCATCGTCACGCTGAGCGCCCATTCGATCCAGCGTCAAAATCCGCAGATCGTGGCCTACACGGCCGCCAAGGCCGCCCTGTCCAGCGTCACCAAGAACCTCTCGAAAAGCCTTGCAGCTGAGGGAATTCTCGTGAACTGCGTCTGCCCCGGCACGATCGTCACCGCAAGCTTCACCGAGGGGCTGAGTGGCGCGCTGGCCGCTGAGGGCCTCGACTCCACCGATCCGGTTCACGTCATGAGGTTCATCGAGAAGCATTATCACCAGCCCGCCGATCTCGGCCGTGCGGGTCTGCCCGATGAGATCGCGTCGATAACGACTTACCTCGCGTCGCGGCGAAACGGCTATGTCACCGGAGCGACGGTGAATGTCGACGGTGGCTCAGACTTTTGCTGATCGGCGATTCATACGGGCGATCGAAGTTGAACGCCGATGTGCCGTTTCCGGATGGCCTTCAGTCGCTCTTGCGGGCTGGTACGAGCAACAGCTTCAGGTAATGCGTCCTCGAGTGCTGCGGCCGGCAGGGGCTTCACGACGACCTTCGGCGCCTCGCCGCCGCCCATCCATCGAAACTGCATGACCCCGAATTCGTGGCCGGTGGTGTCCAACCAGTTGTGGACCCCCGGGTCACGAGTCGCGACAACGACGCGCAGCACCAGGTCCCTGTCGATGACCGCCTGTCGCTGATTCAAACTGCTCTGCGCGTTAGCCCAGTCGATCGTCGAGAAGAAGGCGTCGGTCAACGAAAGGGAGAACGCGTCGCATCCCGGGGGGAGTTGCGCTTCGACGAGCAACACCTGATCGTCGTCCAGCGAGAAACAGCCCTCGTGATACCACTGCCGAGAAAGCCCCCCATTGGCCGAGTAATCGACAGCGATGAGCCGGTTCACCACGCCGTCTGCACGGAGGTGGTTCACCCGGTTCACGCCGGACATGACCATCGCCTCGACGACCTTTGCGAAGGAGCGGAGCCGCTGCTCGATCTGCTCGGCAGCGGGCCTCGTCCGGCGGGCGTCGACGTCAAGGCGGGTGATGGCGATGCGTGGCTCGGTATGCACGCCCCAGTCGTCCGAGACCGTTCGAAGCATCAGCGAGCGCGTGCCCGGCTCGAGACGCCACCACGCATCCCCCGACGACCGCCGCCGCCGCCGGCTGAGCGTGGCCTCGAACAGGGTGTCGGGCGCTGCCACGGGCGGACCCAGATCGAACGCGGTGAATGTCTGCAGCCCCTGCGCCGTCGGGCCGCCCAAGGGCATGACGCTCACGTCCGGCGCCGAGCCCCGATAGCCGGTGATGAGATAGTCACCCGAGTCGTCGATGACTGCCGTGCGGTAGATCGTGTCGGGGTTGGGGGAGCCATACATCGAGTAGTAGCCGGCGCTCGGCAGGAACGCCGGATGATGGGGGTCTGCTGACAGATGCTGGAGGTAGGCACCCATGGTGGCGCCGAACATCTTGATCGCCAGGTCGGCAGCGCGCCCGCCTTCATGATCGAGACCCTTCAGCTGATCGGCGATGGCGCTCAGCTCATCGAGGCAGGCGATCCAGGTATCGGTCATCGTCTATGAGGCCTCGCTTCTTCAGTCTCGCCTAGGACACATGACACCTTGACCACGGCAGTCTTACAGTTGACGCCGTCTGCGTAAAGGTTGGCGCCTTTACACAAACTGTCAAAGCTGTAACAATCCGACCGGGCTCGCCACGCCAAATGCGTGAGCCGAAGGAGTGTCATGGGAAGTGCGACGTTGGTCGAGAACTCCGGTGTGACGAGCGAGGTCAACTACATCAGGAATCCACCGGCCGCCGATGACCAGGTTCTGCAGTTTGTCACCGCGGACGAGGAGCGGTCGACGATGCAGACCCTTCCTGGTCGTTCAATGTTCATCACCAATGCTCGTCCGTTGACCACCGACCTCGATCGCGAGGGCTTCTTGCTGGTGCGGCATGCCAGCTCGATCGCTGATTTCTCGCGGATCGAGGAAGACCCCGACGTGGACCAGCGCTACGTCGCCGAGATGACCGACCTGCTCGCTGAGGTGACCGGCGCAGCGAAGGTGGTCCTGCTCGGCGGGGGAAAGAAGCGCTACGGCGAGACGGCGACAGAAGAGCTCTCACCGCTGTTGAATGCCAAGCCGGCGCGATATCCGCACGCGGACAACACCGACGCCTCCTCGGCCGAACTGATTTCGATGATCGGACTCTTCGTCGATGACATCGACCTCGCCGACTACTCACGGCACGCCATGTACAACGCGTGGCGAGCGGTTTCACCGCCGCCACAGGACATCCCGCTGGCGGTCTGCGACGCTCGCACTGTCCAGCCTGCCGATGAGGTGACCATTCGGGCCGTTTCCCTGGAACGCTTGGGTGAGATCACTCACGACACGACCGGCTATCGCCACAGCGAGTCGCATCGTTGGCACTACTACCCCAACATGACCCGTGACGAGGTACTCGTCTTCAAGGCGCACGACACCGATCCGCATCGGTCAAGAAGAGTTCCCCACACCGCCTTCGCCGATCCTTCATGCCCGGCTGGAGTAGCGACCCGAGCCAGCGTGGAAGTCCGCGCGCTAGCCCTGTACAAGTAGGCGCTGTAGCGTGTCCCAGCTGACTGTGGAGCGGGTCGAGGAGTACGCCGCGGCGCACACGCTGGCAACCGACCCGCAGCCGGACCATTTCCGGCACAACCTCGCGGCCGTCGTCGACTGCATGAACGAAGGCACCGACTGGACCGAGGGCGGGCTTCGTGCCGCGACCCGCATGATGGGACAGGCCCTTCGCAATCGCATCGAGGTGGACCGCTACGTCAGCGACGTTCCTGTCGTCGACGAGTGCGCGGTGACTCGTCCCATCTTTCTGACCGGACTCCCTCGATCCGGAACGACGTATTTCCAGTACCTGTTCGACCAGGACCCGAGCCTGCGCATGCTCCGCACCTGGGAGGGCGACCGGCCGGTGCCACCACCCGCCGCAGATCCCGACTCGGTGAGCGATCGCCGGCAGGCGAGCATGGAGGCTGCGCGCCGGGCACGCAAGGGGATGGGCGGCGACGCCATCGACGCAATGCACCTGACCGACGTCGACGGCCCCCAGGAGTGCCTGGCGATCCTGGATCAGACGTTCGTCAACCCGGGGCTGCTCTGGACACGTTCGGCCGGCAGCTACCTCACCTTCCTGCTCGAGAGCGCCGACCTGCACGGGGCCTACGAGTACCACCAGCGGGTGCTGCGGCTGCTGCAGTGGGGAGCGCCGCCGCGACGCTGGGCGCTGAAGTGGCCGTGCCACCTGCTCGCCCTCGAGGCGATCCGTCGCGTGTATCCGGATGCCCTCTTCGTGGTGACGCATCGCGATCCGGTGCAGGCCTTGGCCTCCAACTGCAGCCTGGCGCACATGCTGCGGTCGAGCGCCGATCCTGCCGCAGACCCCCGTCGGACCGGAAGCGACATGCTCGAGCTGGTCCGAAAGCACGTCGATCGGCTGCTGGACTTCGACCTGACGCAGTCCGCGGCCGCAAGCGAGCGGGTGGTGCACGTCGACTACTACCAACTCGTCGAGGATCCGGCGGGAGTCATGCCCGCTGTCTTCGGGGCCATCGGGATCGAATGGACCGAGGCGGTCGACGCACGCATCAGGTCATGGCGGACAGCGAATCCCCGAGGAAAGAGGGGCGTCCACCGCTACACGTTGGAGGAGTACGGCCTAGAAAGGGACGAGGTTGCCGAGGCCTTCTCCGCCTACACCCGACGCTTCGACATCCCCAGCGAGTACGACCTTCGCTAGGTCAGCAACTCACGCGACAGCGATGACGCTGACGAAAAGGACTGCGCTTGTGGCCGCGGTGGCGGCGGGGCTGGTGGCGGCGGGGTGTGTGGTTCGTCCACGTCATCGGACCGCAGTACCAGTGGCAGCTCGAGGGCTCGGCGTTCCGGACCGTGAAGGGGGCAGACCCGATCTGCGGAACGGTGATTGCTGGCATCACGATCTCGTCCAGCTAACTAGCAAGCCGATCGAGCTGCAGGTCACTGACCAAGAAGCCGTCTAGCGTGTCGCCCCGTGGTCATCTCTCTGTCAACCGCTCGCCGGGCGCTGCCCGATCGTGATGTGAGCTGACCGTGCCCAAGTCCCAGCGTGCCTCTGGCCCGGTGGGGCTTTGGGGCGTTGTCGCCATCGGCGTCGGTGGGATGGTCGGCGGAGGCATCTTCGCAGTCCTCGGGCTCTCGGTGCAGATCGCCAAAGGCGGCGCGCCGATCGCCTTCCTGGTCGCAGGTTTGGTGGCGCTGCTGACCGCTCGGTCGTACTCATTGCTGTCAAGGTCCTATCCGAGCCGCGGCGGCACCGTCACCTTCGTCAACCGCGCCTTTGGTACCGGGTTGTTCGCCGGTGGGATCAACGTGCTGCTGTGGCTGAGCTACATCGTCATGCTGGCCTTGTATTCGGAGGCGTTCGGCAGCTATGCGGCGAGTTTCCTGCCAGCCTCCGCACGCAACTTCGGGAAGCACGCATTCCTCACTGTCGTAGTCCTGCTCATCACCGTCCTGAATGCCGCAGGCGCATCGACAGTGGCTCGAGCAGAGCGGCTCGTCGTGGGGATCAAGATCACCATCCTGCTGCTGTTTGTCGCTGTGGGCCTGGGTGGAATCTCGGCGTCACGCGTCGCCCCGAAACAGTGGGCTTCCCCCGTCTCGCTGATCGCCGGTGGGATGGTCATTTTCTTGGCCTACGAGGGTTTTGAGCTCATCGCGAACGCTGCCGAGGACGTCGCCGATCCAGGCCGCACGCTGACCCGGGCGTACTACATCTGCGTCGTGTTCGTGATCGTTTTGTACGTGCTCGTCGCCGTCGTCGCGGTGGGCGCGCTGCCGGTATCGGCGCTCATCCATGCCCGCGACTACGCCTTGGCTGAGGCGGCCCGCCCGGCACTCGGGTCGGCCGGCTTCACCCTGATCGGCCTGGCGGCGATGCTCTCGACCGCGTCGGCGATCAACGCCACGCTGTATGGATCCGCTCGGATGACGTACACGATCGCGAAGTCACGGGAGCTGCCGGCCGAGCTGGAGCGACCCATCTGGAACCAGCCACTCGAAGGGCTGCTCATCACCGCCGGTTCGACGATCGCGCTGGCGAACTTGCTGAACCTGGACAGCATTTCCACCACGGGAAGCGCCGGCTTCCTCATCATCTTCGCGGTTGTCAACGCAGCCGAGGCCCGGACGGCCGGCGAGCGCGGATCCAAAGCCTGGATCTCCATAACCGCCGCCGCAACGTGCATCGCGGCACTCGCAGCACTCATCGCCAAGAGCAGCCTGTCGGCCGTTTCCGTCTTCGCCGCCATGGTCATGCTGTCTTTCGGAATCGAAGCGGCCTTCCGGCGGACGGGCGGCCGCCGCCTGCGGACGAGGTAACGAGGTTTTCGCGGTGAGGCCTCAGTCCGTTTGACGCTGGCCTTCGGACCGTGACGTCTGGCCGCCCAGGACGACTGCGCGGGTGTCCTGGATCGGAATCAGGGTCGCGTAGTCCACGAACGATCGGAGGGTGTTGCCGCCGTCGACGGTCAGCAGTTGGCCTGTTACCCATGACGATTCAGGCCCGGCGAAGTACCGAACGGCCTGCGCAATGTCGATCACTTCACCGCTACGGGCGATTGGCTGTTCGGCGAGAAACGCTGCCATCATCTCGGGGTTGTCGAATGCTCCGGCGGTGGCCGGAGTACGGGTCATCCCCGGTTGAACGGAGTTGACGCGGATGTTCAAGGAGCCGAGTTCGTTAGCCGCCACTCTGACGAGCTGGTCGACGGCGGCTTTGCCCGCGCTGTAGGACGCGAGGTATCGCGCGGAGAAAACAGCTGCGGTCGAAGAGATCGCCACGAAGGAACCGCCGCCGGCGCGCACCATGGCTTGCCCGGCGTACTTCAGTAGCAGGAATACTGGTCGGACGTTCTTGTCGACCTGCTCGCTGAACTCGTCGTCGTCGAAGAGCAGTACGGGCTTGATCCCACCCCCGCCGGGGACAACGACTGCGATGTGCAATCGTCTTTGCTCGTCGGAGGCGGTCTCGACCGCGGCGCGCACGGAGTCGGCGTCGAGGGCGTCGCAGACGGCGTAGGACATCGTCAGACCTTCGTCCGCAAGGGTGGCGACGGCGTCGCGAAGCTTTTGCTCGGTGCGCCCGGCGATCGTGACGTGAGCCCCATCGCGGGCGAGCAGCCGGGCGGAGCCCAGGCCGATGCCCGATCCGCCGCCGATCACGATGGCGTGCTGCCCGGCGAGTGTTGCTGGCATGGCTGTCCTTTCTTGTTGCTGCGATGCGCCAGGCGTTGTCGCTGTCCCGCCTGTAGACGTCGTCGCCGTCCAGCAGGCCTTGCACCCCGTCAGCTGCATCGGCAATCGTCGCGTCAGGTGCCGAAGCGCGCTTGGACGTGACGGCGCCGCAGCGCGATCTGCTCGGCCCGCTCGGCGGCAGTCACCATCGGTGTTCCAGGCGGAAGCGCCGCTGGCAGGTCAGCCAGGCGGACGACATGCGCGCTTGGCCGTCTGGCCGGGTCGAACTGCGGCGCTTGCATGCCGTCGAAACGCAACATGACGATGCCTCGCCGCCGGCCCGTCGTGTCCAGCCAGTTCGCCGCGCCCGGGTCGACTCCGCTCAGAACGAACGTGAACTCACCCCCGTCGCCCGCACGGGCCTGCTGGGCGGTCAGGCTGGTCTGGCGGTTCGCGTACTCCAGTGACGACCACCACAGATCGGTCAGCTGGATTCCCTGGTAATTGCCGTCCATTGGCCAGGTGGTGACGATCAGCGCCTCGTCTGGTTGCAGGTCCCAGAAGCCGTGGCACATGTGACGGCCGGACACCCCGCCCAAGGCGCCGGGGTCGAAGGGATCACTGATGTGGTTGGGATCCTGTCCCTCTACGTAGAACTGGCGCAACATTTCGGGCCACACGCGTACGTGCGTGGTGAGGTTGGCCGTCGCGCGCGCAAGCCGCGTCACCATCTCGGGCTCGCTGAGGACCGGCTTCAGCGCGCCTTCGCTGCCGAGCCGGTCGATGTGCACCTCACCGGTCTGCTCCTCTGACTGCACCCCGGACCAGTCGCCGTAGACCTGACGCACCAGCAGACGGGTCCCGTCGGAAGGGTTCTCGATCCAGTTGGACGCGCCCGGCAGCCGCACCGGTGACGCGATGACCTCGAAGCTGCCGTCGGCCGCGAAGTTCAGCTCCTCGTAGGGCAGGAAGGCGGCGGAGCGTCCGGTGCTACCGAAGACATACGGGTCGCCGGCGTAGATCTGGAAGTCCAGCCGGGTCTCTCCGCGCATCCGTCCCCAGACCCGGTATGCCTGCCCGCCGTTCAGGCGAGTGATCAGGTAGCGCTGGTCGGGATTGTCGCCGCCCTCACGGATCCGCGGGTCGACGATACGGAAGGTGGGGAAGTCGGCGTCGTAGAGCACGTCTTCCTCCAGCCGGGTGACCAGCATGCTGGTCAGGAACGCGTACGCGCTCGCCCGATTCTCCGGGTCGCCGTAGAACGTGTGCTGCTGCAGCCACGCGGAAGCCGCGTGAAGCTCGTCGAGCAGCCGGTCGAAGGCCCGGGGCAGCTCGCCGGCTTCCGGCGGCTCAAAGGGTCGATCAGCGATCCTCATGCCAGCCAGCCTGGCACGCGACCGCTGGCGGCCCGCGAGGTGTCGGGAGAAGGGCGACGTGCGCCGCTTACGACGACGGCGAACTTACGGACGCGTCTGCCGGCAGGCGGGTGTGGCCTCGCGGACACCAAGACGTCATGCGCGAATCGGTGGGCGGCTAGTGTGCGCAGATGGGCTTCTACCGTGAGCAGGTCTTGCCCCGCCTGGTCGACCGGGCCTGCGGTACCAGCGGATTGCGCGAGTGGCGGGCCCAGGTGACCGAGGGGCTGATGGGACGGGTCGTCGAGATCGGGTTCGGCTCTGGCCTGAACGTCGAGCTCTACCCCGCAGATGTCGCAGAGGTGCTGGCCGTCGAGCCGGCGGCCGTCGCCCGCAAGCTCTCCAACAAGCGCGTCGCCCGGTCAGCTGTGTCCATCACCCACATCGGTCTCGACGGGCAGTCCATCCCCCTCGACGACGGCAGCTGCGACAGTGCACTCTCGACCTTCACCTTGTGCACCATTCCCGACCCGCGGCAGGCGCTCGCCGAGCTGCGCCGCGTGCTGCGCCCGGGCGCCCAGTTCCACTTCCTCGAGCACGGTCTCGCACCCGACCCGGCAGTGGCCGCCTGGCAGCGGCGGTTCGAACCGTGGCAACGGCGCCTGGCCGACGGCTGTCATCTCACGCGCGAGCCGGTAGCGCTGCTGCGCGAGGGGGGTTTCACGATCGAGCACGTCGAGGAGCGTTACGCCAAGGGGCCCAAGCCCTGGAGCTGGTTCAGCGCCGGGATCGCGAGCAAGCCCGGCTAGCCACGTTTCCCACCGTCGCAGGCTCACGTCCGAGAGGTTCGGCATGATCGCTCCAGTCTTGCGCGTGACCCGCACGAAGGTGCCCCTCGGGAGATCCCCTCGTAGGTTCACGTCGCCGCGTGAGGTCGCCACAGACATCGTCGGGTTATGGCTGCGCGCGCCCACGCTAGCGGCGGTATACCTCCGTGAAGCGCTGGATCCGACGCTCCGCGAGCGAATCATGGTCGCGGTCAGCCGCGTCAACGCCTGCGCCGGCTGCACGGCGGTGCATGAGCGCTGGGCGATACGCGTCGGCGTCCCCTCTTCGGACCTGGAGGCTCTCGGCCTCGGCGATCTGGCCCGGCTGGACGACCGCAGTCGCGCCGCGATCGTCTACGCGACCGCCCTCGCCGAGGACCGCTTCCGCGGGAGCCCGGACGGCGAGCTCATCGCATCGGCCAGCCGCTACCTGACAGCGAGCGACCTTCGCGCGGTGGAAGCTGTCGCTCGCATGATCGCCCTCGCGAACCTGAGCGCGAACACCCTGCGCCACCGGATGCGCTGAAGCGCCGACTTTGGGACTGGCCTTGAGCGTGCTCCGAATCGCGTAAGACCGCCTGCTGCTTAAACTTGATCATCTGTCGGGGGACGTGGGGTTAGCGCATGGGGCTAGACGTCGCATGAGCGAGATCGCATTTACGTTCGCGCTCAGTACCACAGGGCTGCTCTTACACCGCTTCCCGGCAGCGCCCCGGGTAAGAGGCCGCCTGGACGATGTTCAAGACCTCACCATCCCAAGAGTCGGTGTCTGCCCAACTCGTAATTCCGGCGTAGCGCTTACCAGTACCAGTCACCGGCTGACACAGTTGCCTGCGCGCCCTAGAAGCGCGCGCCGATTCATGGGTCTGCCCCAGGTTCAGTTGACTCCTTGCCTGTGAGGCGGAGCGACGCGGCTGGCTGACGGGCGGACGCGAGCGCTGCGCGTAACGAGTCAGCACGAGCGCGGGCGAGGCCGCGGATGGCGCACAGCGCCGATGGCTCCGGCTGCACCCCGAGTGAGTTCAGTGTCATGGCAAGCATCTCGTAGTGGCCTACCAGGAAGCACAGTTCGATCAGTTCGGTATCACTCAGGTCAACGCTCAGGAGCGCCCACGTCGCATCGGTGATCACCCGGTGGCGATGGAGCTCGTCGGCCGCTTCGAGTAAGTGGCGTTGGCGCGGTGTCCAGAGGTCGTGGTCGCGCCAGTCGGCGACGGCATCGACCATTTGGCCTGTCAGGCCGTGGGTCAGGGCGATACCGGCATGCTGCACCCATTCGTACCAGCAGTCGCAATTCCAGGCCGTGCGCAGGATGAGCAATTCGGTGTCAACGCGGGGCAGGTCGCCGCGCAATAGCAGCACGCCACCTAGTGGAAGCCATCGTCGAAACAGCCGCCTGTGGTGGGCCAGCGTGCTGAATATGCGGTGGGGTTCGGTATGCGTGACGCGTCCGGCCAGCGTGGCCACCAGGGTGCCCAGCGGCGGCCGAGCAGCGGGCGGTATCCGTACGGAGGGCTGGCCGATCTCCATAGACGCATAGCTTGACGAGTACGCGACGAGACCGACAGAGCCGAAGGTCCGGAGCCTTCAGCGTCGGGCCTTTTTGCTCTATCAGGCCAGGCGCCGCGTTCGTAGCCTGCCGGCGCGGAGGTGCTGTCGATGTCCAAGCATTGGCTCGTGATGGAGACGCCACAAGACGGGATCCGTGCGCCCTACCAGGCCCGCGTGGCGAGCGCGGGACGGCACTTGCCGGCCACGCATCTCACCACCGAAGACCTGATGGCGACCACTCGTCACCACACCCGCATCGACCTGGAGCGGCTCACGGGCATCAACGACAGGCGCGTCTCGGTCGGGGAGGAGGACAGCCAGACGCTCGCCACGGCCGCCGCGGTCGACTGCCTGAGCCGTGCAGCGCAGCCCGCCGCTGCCCTGGACGTCGTGATCAGCTGCAGTATCTCGAAGTTTCGTGACGGGCTCAATCAGTGGCTGGAGCCGACGATGAGCGGCACGGTCGCCGAAGCGATCGGCGCAACGCATGCGATGACGTTCGACCTGAGCAACGCCTGCGCCGGGATGCTCTCCGGCGTCATGGTGCTCAACAACTGGATCCGCCAGGGCAGTGTGGAGCGCGGGCTGGTGGTCAGCGGCGAGTACATCTCCCAGCTGGGTAAGAACGCCGCCCGGCACGTGCACGGCATCATGAGCCGCGAGCTGGCGTCACTCACTCTCGGTGACGCCGGGGCGGCATTGCTGCTGGAGCGCGCCCCTGCCGGCGTGAACGGTATCCGCGCGGCGGGCTTCACGACCGTGGCCGATCACAGCCGCCTTTGCCTCGCCTATCCCATGGACGGCGACCCTGGGGTGCGCATGTTCACCCAATCGCGAGCGATCCAGAAGATGGCCATCGCCGATACACCCCTGCTGCTGCACGAGGTGCTCGACTCGGTCGGCCTCGCTATGAGCGACATCGACTGGGTCATCACCCATCAGACGTCCGCTCGGGCGATCCGCAAGGGCATGGCCGACATCACCCGTGAGTTCGGGGAGGTTCCCCGTCACGACGCCGTGATCACCGTCGACCGCTACGGCAATACGGCGTCAACGACCCACACCGTCGCGCTGATCGAGGAGATCGACGCCGGGCGGATCCTTCCCGGCGAAACCGTGGCGCTGATCGCCCTGGCCTCCGGCCTCGAAATCGGCATCATCCTGCTCACCGTGGACGAGGAGTTGCTGGCCTGCTATGGGCACCATCATTGACCACGCAACAGTCACCGCCGCCTCGCGACACAACCGGCGCAGCGCGCTGCGCCTCGCGGTGGTCACGGCGAAGGCCTGCCTCGAAGAGGGCGACTGTTCGCCGGGCGAACTGGACCTGCTCATCAACACCGGCCTCTACCGCGACCGTGACCTTGGTGAGCCAGCGCTCGCGGCGCTGATCCAGGAGGACATTGGCGCCAACCCCGAAGATCCGCATTCGGGTGCGCACGGGACGTTCTCCTTCGACATCGCCAACGGCGTGTGCGGTCCGCTGACAGCCCTGCACGTGATCGACGGTTTCTTTCGGTCGGGCTCGGTCCACCGCGCTCTTATCGTCGCCAGTGACGCCGACCCGGGACACGGCATCGCCCCGGACTTTCCTTACGCCGCCGTCGGCGGCGCCTTGCTGTGTCGGTGGGCCGACGACGACTCCGGCCTCCACGCCTACACGTGGGCCAATTTCCCGGACGGCGGTCAATCCTGCCGAACGATCGTGAGCTACGAGCATGGGCGCAACCGAATGCGGTTCGAGGCCTCTGACACGGCTGACGACGTGTTCGCCGCCGCGGCCTCGAAGGTCGCCGCAGAATGCCTCGGCAGCGCGTCGATCGATCCCGGCGCACTCGATCTGATCGTTGCCGCGCCGGCGCACGCCGGCTTTATCGCCGCACTCGCGTCGCACCTGAGCGTCCCCGTCGAGCGGATTGCCGCCGCCCCCGACGAGCGCACCCATACGGCGGCTCTCATCGCCGCCCTGCACGCGGCGACCGCCACCGGCCGCGCCGGCCCAGGCAGCACCGTTCTCCTTGTCGCTGCCGCAGCCGGCGTCACGGCCGGGGCTGCCCTTTACCGCGTCCCGGACCTCAGAAGCGACATGTCTGACCGGAGCTAGCCCACGGCGAGGGCGCGTCGCCCGAGGACCTGCTTGGCTGTCGTCCACCATCGGCCTCGACCACGCCGCCTGGGATGGTCCAGCCGGACTTGTACGTGGGCTTGAGGATCAACAGCCGTCCCGTTCGGTATCGCATCCGGCATTACCTGTCGGTCCCGGTAACGAGCCCCACCGGCAGCAGCTTCGGAGCTGCCACGATGCGTTCTGGTTCCGGGACGAACGACTCTGGTCGGACCCATGCCCACGGGCAAGGATCGACCATACGTCCCCGCGCTGGCGCACCAGTCGGCTCGGTTCGCTCGCGACCTGTCAAGGAGTGCGATCATGCCTCAGACCACCGCAAAGTCCAAAAAGACTGCCGGGCCCCACGCCAGCAAGGCAGCCGACAAGGACAGGGGCGCCACGCTGAAGAGCGCGGTTGACAGAACAGCCGATCTGTCCCAGGAGGTGTTCAAGTCGGTTGAGGCCGGGCAGCGTGCCGCGCTCGCAGCCGTTCGCAAGTTCGTCGATACCGTCGACGAGGCGCTCCCGGCGATCGGCGACCGCCCGTCCCGCCGCGAGACCGTCATCGACGCCGCCCTGGACATGGCCGACAAGCTCGTCACAACGCAGTACGACTTCCTGCGCAGCGTCGTCCGCAGCGCGGACCGCTCGCTGCACCTGCCGGATGCCGCACAGAAGTAGCCGACTGCCTGCGTCCAACCGACTAAGTCGTCGAGAGCTCGCAGCGGCTTTGCAGCGGCTCGATCGGTCCGTCCAGATCGACATCCGTTACTGCGGCTTGCACGGACTCACGGGTGACCCTGCGATCACCGAGCTTCTTGAACCTCGGGGTCGTCTCAGCCTCCGTGAGCTCCGGTGAGCGCAGCAGAGCCGTGACATTTCCCAATGGAATCAACGGAATCGGCGAGTCCGTCGGGGAAGTCATCGAGCGAATTGCGCTGCGGCCGGGGTCAGTCGTAGCAGGTGAAGAGCGGCTGGTCGGTGCGGGTGACGGTCATCTTCACGACCTTGCCGTATTGGACCGCGAACGTGAGCCGCCGGTCGGCCAATGACGGGTCGGTCGGGGTGTAGATCCATTCGGTGGCGTTGGAGTCGCTGGCAGGCTGGGAGGACAAGTGCCCGGCGTAGGCGGCTTGCAGCTGGGTCATCGATGAGCCGATCCCGATGCCGGACGGGGTGTGCACCGTTAGAGGTTCGTCGTAGGTGATGTCACGGATCTTTCCGGAGGCGTCGAGCAGCAGATAGATGTCGATGCCACGCACACGGAAGTACCAGCTGTCGCATCCTGGGAGGTCGCCGGTGCTTTTGTGGGCGGGGACGCCAAGCCGGGCGGCGGCCTGTTGTGGGGTATCGCCGAGATGAATCGGGCCGAGCCCGTCCAGGGACAAGGTGAACGTTTTCGGCGGGATGATGATCGTCGGGAAGTCGACGACCTGGAACACCTCTTTGCGGCCGCGGATGTCGGCGATGTATTCGGCGGCCTGGTAGCTGACCTGCGCGAGGAACAGGTATTTCAGCAGCCGTCCGGCGGTTCCGGCGAGGTCGCCGAGTTTGGTCGGTTCCTCATCCGGCAGCACGCGGACCAGGATGCCGGCGGCGGCAGTCGCGATGTCGGTGTAGTGCTGGGCGCCGCAGGCGAACAGTTCGGTTAGGGCCTGGCTGATGCCGGCGGTGGCGACGTCGTGGACGCACTGGGCGATGGATACGACGCTGGTGACGCCGAGCGCGAACCGGGCCGTCGGGTTGCTAGAGTCCTCCAGCTGCCCGGTCGAAAGTTCGTAAATCATGCCGGCGAGGGCGGGGGACAGGTTCGCCGACGCGGTCACCAGTGTGCCGCCTCCGGCAGCCCGCACGTCCGATTCGCGGAACCCGATGTCAAGTTCGGCTCCGCCGCCGGGGACGAACTGGGAGCTGTCGGGACCGTTGAGAACCTCGGCGAAGGTGCGGGTGATGACATCTTCGGGCCCGGCGCCGGCGAAGGTGTTGTTGTACACCCAGGCTGGGGTGACGTTCGGGGTGACGTCGACGCCGTAGATCCGGTTGGTGCGGAGTTTGACGACCAGGATCGTGCTGTCGTGCGGGTCGTGGCCGGCGCAGTAGCGAAGCGGCGCGTTGCGGTCGTCGACGTAGATCGGAGTGGCGGCCCAGCCGGGGGGTTTGCCGTCGCAGGTCGGCGGGTCGACCCTGACCGACAGCAGCTGGTTGAGGGTGTTGACGATGAACGATTTGACCGACAGTCTGCTGACGGTCGCGGTGACGGTCCGCCGGTCGGTGCTGACCGTCGCCGGGCTGGGGGTCCAGCTGCCGTCGCCCTCGCGGGTGGCGAGCTGGACGGTCGCGCCAGCGGCGACGGGTGCCGGCAGGGTTTGGGTCAGGTGCACCGGGCCGGTGGGTTCGCCGGTGGACAGGGTGACCGACACCGGTGGCCCGGTCGGGGTCAGGTGAGGTCCGGACGGGGGGCCGGTGCCGGCGGCAGGGATGATGGCGAGCCGCGCCCCGGCGGGGGCAGCGTCCGGGGTGAGGGTGACGGTCCAGCTCCCGGAGTGCACGATCGCTGGTTTACCGGCGGCCACCACCGTGGTCTGCCCGCCTCCAGCGGCGGCGGGGGAGGTGGATGTAGCTGGTTTGTGGCCGGTGCCTGTGGCGGCGCCGCAGCCGGTGGCGAGCAGCGCAGCGGCTGCTGTGAGTGCGGCGAACCGGCTGGGGTGTCGCCGCATGGGCTGACCTTAACCAGCCGGGCCGCCGCTGGCCGCCGCATTCCGGCCGTTCTGCAGGTGTCAGTCGCCCAGGTAGCCGGTTTTGCAGACCAGGGTGATCAGCGGACGTATCGCGGGCGGTGCGGGGCCTGTCCAGGTCGCCGTTTCCGCTTCGCCGCCGATGATGAGGGTCATGCTGGCCCGGCCGGGCGCCGTGGGTTCGGAGTCCACGAACAGGAACGCGGCCTTGTCGAGGGCACGATCGAGCCGGCGCTGCTGCCATTTGGTCATCAGGTCCGAGTCGGTGTACACGGCGGCCCGCCCTACGTCGCGGTAGACCAGGTCGATTCGGTCCGGGCCGAGTGGCTCGTCCGTCTCGTCCAAGTTGGCCGGCTCGGACGGGTCGCCGGGGTCGCTTACATGCCCTGACTCGGGGGTCGCCCACCGTTCCGGGACGAGCACCGTCGGGTGGCCCGCGCCTGGCCGCGGGCTGGTCGTGTCCGCGAGCGCGGCAACCAGCTTGTCGCGGATCGCGGCGGCGGTCGGCCGGTCGCCAGGAGTTCTGCTGTAGGCAGCCCGGACCAGCCCGGCGAGCACAGACGGGAGTACCCGCAGGTCGTAGTCCGGGGACTGAGTGATGACCTTGGCGACGAGCTCGGTGGTCGTCGGCGCCCGGAACGGCGGCTGTCCGGTCGCGGCGTAGCAGACCAGGGCAGCCCAGGCGTAGATGTCCGCCGGCGGGCCCACCTCCCCGTGGAAACGTTCGGGGCTCATCCACGCGAACGTCCCGACGGTCTGATCCGCCGCGGTCAGCCTGATCCCATCGGCTGCGGCGGCGATACCGAAGTCGATGACTTTCGGGCCTGACGCCGCGCACAGGACGTTCGCCGGCTTCAGGTCACGGTGCACGACCCCTTCGGCGTGCAGCGACGTCAGCGCTTCCGCGAGACCGTGGGCGAGCACCAGCTGCGCGTCGGTCGGCAGCGGCCCGGACTGTTCGATGAGCTCCTCCAGCGGAGGACCGTCGACGTATTCGGTGGCCAGCCACGGCGGGTCGGACAGGATATCGAAGTCGAGCAGCGACGCCGTGTAGGGGCCCCGCACCCGAAAACAGGCCTGAATCTCCTGCTGGAACCGGCGCAAGTACTGCCCGTCTTCGAGCAGATGGGTGTGGATGGTTTTCACCGCGACCAGCCCGCGGGAGCCTTCGGCGAGGTACACCACGCCCATGCCGCCGGCGCCGAGCCGGCCGAGCAGTTGGTAGCGGCCGATCTGGCTCGGGTCGGTGGATGTCAGCGGCCCTAGCCGTGACATCCGTGTGGGCTCACCCATGGCCGTGCCACCCCCTGTCTGGTGGCATCCTACGGAACGACGATCAGCCGTCCGACCGGCTCCGACCAGCACGGATGCGGGCGAGGACGCGGCTGCTGTGCAGCAGTCCGGGCAGCCGCCGCGGACTGCGGCAGCGTCCCCGTTGGCCGGTGTGGATTCGGGCACGTAAGACGCGACGCAGTCGGAGATGACGAGGCATTCGTACCCGCGGTCATCGCGCTACGCGAGCACTGAGATCGCATGGCTGATCAGGTTTCGTTCGCCGGTTGCTTGGAGGTGCGACCGTCGATCGTGGTGGTGAGCGTGCCGGTGGCCTCGAAAATGTTGGTCTCGATGTTGATCGTCAGGTGGAAGCCGCCGGGACTGGTCTGCTTTGTGCCGCGGGCGTAGCCGGTTTGGACGAGGTTGGAGTTCCAGTCGATCTTGCTGACCAGCGAACTCGGGAACGTGCCGGTGACACTTTCGGTGCCGTTGAGGAAGTACGCGCCGTCGTCGGAGAAGTTCGTGTAGCGGACCGAGACGCTTTGCACGAGTGCGTGGTCGGCGGTGTCGGTGATGTGCACGGCGGCGCTGCCGGATGCCGTTCCTTTCAGCGTGTATGAGCCGGTGGGCACGATCGTCCGGTTCGGGATTGGACTGCCGGGTACGTAGGGGGTTCCCCAGGGGACGTCATCGGAGATGGGCGCAACAGGGCGCACTGGTAAGGGTTTGCGGCTGGTGAAGCGCGCCAGCATCATGCGTGCCGTGCGGCCCCCCGGTTCGGTGGATGTTTCGCAGCCGAGTGGGTTGGTACCGCCGCACGCCGGCGGCACGGCGAGCGCCTGCCAGTAGACGGCCTCTGTGCCGTCAGGTGACCACCGTGGATCGGCTTCACCGTTCCAGTTCGGGTCACAGATGCTGCCTGGCTTGGAGATATCGGCCCGGTTGGGGCAGGCGTTGATCTGCTGGCCCTGGTAGCTTCCGCGGTCGCCGTAGCGGTCGATGAGATAGGGCTCGAAGAAGCGCCGTGCGCCGTTGTTGCGCACCGACGAGACGGCGGCCGCCGTGACCTGATCGGTCAGCGGCGGTACTCCGCGCATGGCAGACATGAACAGTTGCCGGCCCGAACCGCGGGTATCCATGGCGATGGTCCAATTGCCGTCGGGTGACATGTCGATCGGATCGGTGTACTCCGGGTTGCTGGTGAGCCGTCGGACCTTTCCGGTCGTGAGGTTGGCGGCGAAGACGTCGATGTTGTCGGACTCGTCGGGTGAACCGATGTAGGCAACCTCCTTGCCGTCCTTGGAGAATCCGCGCAGTTCGCCGACCGACTGCGCGCCCGTATTGAGGACAAGCTGGCTCGGGTGCTTCGGATCGACGTAGAGCGGCTGCTTGTCCGCGGCCGGGTCATAGAGCCGGGTGACCTTTGTCAGGTCGTAGCGCCGTGCGAGCGGAAGTCCGGTCTTCGGCGCCGGGTTGAAGGTCAGCCGCCCGAAGTAGGCGAACTGGCCGACCCCGTCCTTGTCGAACTTGATGGCGTTGAAGCCGAGATGGACATTGTCGGGATTCAGCCGCAGCTCGCGGATGAAGCCGCCCTTGCCCGATCCGCCGGCTGTGGCGTTGAACCGGATGGGATAGACGTGCATACGCGCAGGCGTACACGACGTCGAGTCCAGCAAATACGGCGAGCAGTCGAAGATGTTGGTGCCGGCAAGGACGCGCTTGCCGTCGGCAAACGGCTGCGGGTAGTCCATCGCGCCGCCGCGCCCGACCTGGTTGGCCGCGGGTATGCCGCACGAGAGGCACTTCCATGCGGAGCCGTTCGGGAACTTCGTGCCGTCGGCCTTCAGGACGATGAGCTGCAGCCCGGAGTAGATGCTGGCCGGATCTGGTGCCTCGGGTGCGCCGGCGAAGGTGAGGACCGCAGAAACCTCATGGCCGCCCGGCAGAAACCCGCCTGACTGCAAGCCGACCGCTTTGTCCGTGCAGCCCGTGCGCTGCGGATTTACCACCGCCGTACACGAGCCCGCCGCATCCGAGGCCACCGGAGGAAGCGGGAGCTCGGCAACGGTGATCGGCTCGGGTTTGGGTGCGGGCGGGTTGTCGCGCACCTCCGGTAGCACGATCTGCTGCCCAGCTTTCGGCGACGCAGACGAGCCGGCCGGAGAAGGCTTAGACGACGCGGAACAGGCCGCTGCCCCAACAGACACCACGGCGAGCAGAACCAACACGCGGGAAGCGCGCACCACCATGCCTCCTGACCCCTCGCTGCGAGGACGTTAGGCAGACAATAGGACTATTGTTTCCGAGGGCACAAGTGCTACTCCCGCAAACGAGAGGAAGGTTCTCGTAGTGCCCACTCGGAGGATGTCAGCATGGACCCCGCCTACTCTTTGGGCGTGGCAAGTCAGCCGAGAGACCGGGCAAAGACCCGGGAGCGCATCCTCGATGAGGCTTTCCAGCTCTTCGCAAGCGCCGGGTTTGCCGGTACGACGCTGAGCGAGGTGGAACGACGGGTCGGCCTCAAGGTCGGCACCGGCAGCCTGTACCACCACTTCCGGTCCAAGGACGAGCTCCTTCAAGCGGCGGTAGAACGTGAGGTGCGGCGCTGCGCGGAAGCGGTCAGCGCAGAACGGGCAGCTACGAACTGGCCGCAAGACCCGCGAGAACAGCTGACGCTCGCGGCGAAACTGACGCTGAACAACATCCGTCGCTTCTACCCGCTCTTCCGGCTCGTCCAAGCCGAGGGTGATCGAGTTCCCGAACTGCACACAGCCCTGACCGCGGCACTTTTCGGCTCCGGTGCGCTCGGCTCATGGGTCGACGACCCAGCGCGACTCGTCACCATCGCCGCCATCGCCGGCTATCACCTTTTCGAACAACTGAACAACGACACCTTCCACATCGTTGGCGAAGACGAGTTCATCGCCGCCCTGGTCTCCCTATCCCCAGCCGGTCGGCCGCCCGGAGTCGACGAGGACACCTACACCCGCATAGGTCGAGCTCAAGGTGCCGATTGAACGACCGCCTCGGCAATCGCTGATACAGGCCGCCGCTGTCCCAACCGGCGCAACGTGGCCAGCCGATTGCTTCGGGGTCGAGCCCGTAACGAGCGGCATTGTCGAGCAACGAGGCGGCGCGAACGGCGCCGTCGGCTGACCGCAACGGCTCCGTTGCATTGGCTGACAGGTGGCGAGTCGGGCCGAGGACCGGTATGCCGGCGGGCTGATCGTCGGCGGGGATTCGGGCTGCGATGTCGAGATGGCTTGGCATTAAGTCGCGGCACGGCCACCATCGACGGGCATGGTGACGCCGTAAACGAAGCTGGCGTCGTTGCTGGCGAGGAAGACGATCGCTGCAGCGAGTTCCTCGGGCTCGGCCTGGCGGCCGGCCGGTGCCAGGGCGGCGAGCTGGTTTGGCATGTCGCCGAACCCATCGGTCATCGGGGTGCGAACCGGTCCGGGTGCCACGGCGTTGACCCTCACACCTCGCGGGCCGAATTCAGCTGACCAAGCTTTGGTCAGCAGTTCGAGGGCGGCCCGGCTTGCCCCGTACATCGCCATGCCCGGCTGTCCGAAACTGGCGACCATGGTGCTGACATTGACGATTGCGCCCCAGCGCCGTTCGGCCATCGCCGGGGCCAGCGCTGCGACGAGGAAGAAGGGCACTTTGACGTTGACGGCGAAGGTCTCGTCGAAATCAGCCTCGGCGACCGACTCGGTTGATCCCATCAACGCCACTCCGACGTTGTTGATGAGAATGTCGACGTGGCCCCCGCCCGCTTCGATGGCCCAGCGGGCCAGATCCCGCGCTGACTCGACGTCGGCGAGGGTCGTGAGCCGCGTCGTTGCCTTGCTGCCGCTTTGCTCGATCTCCGCGACCACGTCTCCGGCCCGTTGCGCGTCGCGCCCGACTACCAGTACGTGAGCGCCTCGACGTGCAAGGGCCAAGGCGGTGGCTCTGCCGATTCCACTCGTCGCACCCGTAACCAGGGCGGTCTTTCCTTCGAGGTCATTCATGGTTGGGCGGGGTGCTCCTTATCGATGCTGCTTCAAGGGGTTGCCTGGCGTGGGTTATGAGAACGCGCCGGCATAGTCAGTCGCGAACTGCTCGAAGGAGCGAGCGGGGCGACCGAGGAGCGAAGCGACGTCCTCGCTGATCCACGCGGCGTCGCCCTCAGCCGTCAGGCTGAACGCCTGGGCGTTCATCTCGGCGATAGGCGCAGGCACCCCGGCAGCTACCATCGCCTCCCGGTCCTCTTCGAAGCTGAGCTCCCGGTACGTGATGGTGCGGCCGGTCAGCTTGGAGAGCACCGCGGCGACGTCGTAGTTGGAGATCAGCTTCGGGCCGCTCAGCCAGTAGGTCTTGCCAGCGTGCCCGGTGGGGGCAGCCGCGATCTGGGCCGCGACCGCCGCGACGTCGCGGGCGTCGACCATGCCAATGAGTCCGTTGCGGGCCGACGAACCGAAGCCGTCCGTCTTGGCAATCGCCGGGGCCAACGCCAGAACGTTTTGCATGTACGCGTTCGACCGCAGCAGCGAATGGGGTAGGCCTGAGTCGGCCAAGCCGACCTCGATCTCGATCTGCCCGCGCCGCCGAGCGATAGGCGAGTCCGCCGACGCCTTGCTCGACGCCTTGACGACGTGACCGACTCCGGCCCGCGCCGCGCTGGTGATGACGTTCAGCTCCTGGGCAGGCACGGCCGGGCTGACGAGCACGACGACGCTCACACCTGCCATCGCCTCATCCACGCTTTCGGGCACGTCCAGATCCCCGGCGAAGACCTCCGCGCCCGCGTCAGCTATGGCCCCGGCTTTTTCCGGGTTTCTTGCTAAGACCCTGACGCCGATGTCCTGCCGCCTAAGCAGACGCGCTGCTTCGGAGCCGACCTTCCCGGCCGTCGTCACGAGGATCATCTGGCGCGTCCCTTTCGTGGCAGCCAACTGAGTTGCACGACCCAATCTGGCAGGGCCAGAGTGGGCTGTCAAACCCAGATTCCTGCTATCGTCGGGCAGTGGCCAGCTACGCCCGAGAGCGACCAAAGCTCACCGCCAAGGGGGAGCGCGTCCGGACCCGAATCGTTGCGGCCTCCGCACGCCTGATCCATCAGCGCGGCGTCGCCGGCACCACCCTCGAAGACGTCAAGACCGCGGCGGACGTCAGCGGATCTCAGCTGTACCACTACTTCCCGGACAAGGACGATCTCGTCCAGGCGGTCATCGACTACCAAGCGGACACCATCGTCGACAACCAACGAAAAGCCGATCTCAGCAGCGTCGAAGGTCTTCGCGCCTGGCGCGACATGCTGATCAAAACTGCACGGACCACCAAGGCCCGGGGAGGCTGTCCCCTCGGGTCGCTCGGCGGGCAACTCGCGGAAAGCGATCCCGAAGCCAGAGCGCTTATCGCCGTTGGATTCGAGCGCTGGTCCAGAGCGATCAGCGACGGGCTCCGAGCCCTCTCTGCCGCCGGCCAGCTCCGGGCCGACATCGACCCCGACGATCTTGCCCTCACCCTCCTCGCCGCGCTGCAAGGAGGCCTACTCCTCTCCCAGTTACAGCGCAGCACTCACCCGCTGGAACGTGCGGTCGACACTGTCCTCGCCCTTGCGTCTGGGAGCTGAGCGGTAAGCGGGAGTCTCGCCCGCCGGAGGTCTTGCGCTCTTACCGACGTGACCGGCTTCCGTCCGATGAGGGCACCCATGCGCAGAGCGCGCGCCTAGAGCCGCGCAACGAAACCACTCGCCGGGCGCCAAGACCAAGGCGCGAGCGGCGCCAAGCCGTCGCGCTTGACAGGGAGCGGGCGTACCTCAATAGTGAGTTGTCCAGCCCAGTTCTGCCAAAGGACGTCCCCGTGGATCGGGGCCGCTCGTTCCCGTCGATTTGAGGCACAGGCCTCCACAGGCCCCAGTCTCATCTCACGTCAATCTGCTCGACGTCCCGGCTAAGGAATCTGGCATGGACGCGGCAGCACAAATCTCCGAAAGGCCCCCCTTGAGCCACATCAAACGGAAGTCGTGCTGCGACACGCCCTGCATTCTGCATCGCCGCAGACACGAATGCGGGCAGCCGCCGGCATGGAGCTCACAATGAACAGCGACGCAATATTCTGGTTACAGATCCTTGTGGGTGTGGGTGTCTTCTCTCTCATGGCGGCGTGGTACGTGTGGCCGCAACTCACTAAGCGCGCTCTTAATTCTGCTCTAACTCCGCTGCTCTTTGTGCAAGTCTTCCGCTATGTGGGAATGACGTTATTGGTTAAAGGAATGATCGATCCGAGACTGTCCCACAACCTCCTCCGAGACGGTGCCTACGGCGACCTCTTAGCGGCGGCGTTGGCCCTCGTCTCCATCTTTGCCTTGCGGTACAGCTGGCGGCTCGCCCTTCCGCTGGTGTGGGTAGCCAACACGTGGGGCTCCGTGGACGTACTCAACGTATTGCGCAGCGTCATAGCGTCGAACGTTCCGAGCTACCACCTGGCATCCATTTGGTACATCTATACGTTTTACGCTCCCTTGGTAGTCGTTTCAGCTGTGATGATCTTTGTGGTTCTGTTCAAATCTCGTTCTTGGAACACGGCAGCAGTTCATGCGTGATCGAGCAGCGGGTGGGTGATCGCGACGTCGCAGCGGGCCGTCGGGCCGGGGACAACAGACACTGAAAGGAGCAGCATGCGTGCAGACATAGTTCCGGGGGCCGCGTTTCCCGATTACGAACTGCCCGGCGAAGAGAGCGTCAGTCGGCGGCTGAGTGATATCCAGGGCGACGACCCTCTGATCTTGACTCTCGCACGCGGTCACTTCTGTCCAAAGGAGCACCTGCAGCACCTCGATCTCGCCGCCTTCTATCCCAAGATCGCCGTTGCCTACACGAAGATCGCGACGATCTCGACCGACGGCCACCACACGAGCCAAGAGTTCCGGGCGTCGGTCGGCGCTCAATGGCCGTTCCTGTCGGACCCCGGGCGGATCGTGCAGAGGGATTTCGACATTCAGGAGTACACCGACCCCGACAACGACCCGATGATCCCGCACACGCTGGTGCTCAAGCCCGGACTGATCGTTCATAGCATCTACAACGGATACTGGTTCTGGGGCCGGCCGTCGGTCAGCGACCTGTGGCATGACCTCCGTGACGTGAGCCGCGAGATTCGTCCCGATTGGGACCGTGCCGGGCCGGCGCGAGGCGTGGGACGCCGGCGATCACTCCCAGTTCCACGGCTGGAACAGGGGGGACCGGGCGGCCAAGGCGTAGGGGCCGCCGATCTGGGCGGTGAACGATGCCCGACCAACTTCGCGGAGATCGAACGCAAAGGTCAACACGGTGGGCCGTCGGGGGCTCGAACCCCGAACCCGCCGGATTAAAAGCGCGTCGAGGGTACGTTCAGTCCGGTGCTGTCCAGTGTCGTTCTCTGTTGTGTAGCAGTGGCTTTCGCGTGGGGGTGCCCTGACCGCTTGTAGGCAGGTGCCGTGCTGTGGTGCAGGGTGGATGGACAAGAAATGGACTAAAGATCTTGGACGTTCGCCTGCGGTGGGCGTCGGTCTCGAGCGGCGGTCCGTGCTCATGTCGCCTCATCGCGGCATGAGCGGTAGAACCAGAGGCCGTGTAAGAACACACAATCCGCTCTCGGGGCCGGCTCTCTAGCCCGAGCGGTCGCCGACGTCGGTTTCGAGCCGCCCACGACGCTGGTCCCGCTGCCGCTGGGGAGCTCGCAGAACGGGTGATGCTCAGCCCCGCGGGAATCACCCATCTGGTCACCCGCCTGGAACGGGACGGCCTGGTCCGCCGGGAGATGGATCCGTCCGACCGACGCAAGTGGTGGACGCTGACGCGGCTAAGGTCGGCCGCCTGACTCACGGCTGGATCATCGCAGCGCTACTCTGCCTGCTCGCCCTTCTTGCCGCAGCGGCACTAGCAGTCGTCAAGGCCCAGGCTCCCGCTGTCGCTCTTGCGGCGGTCGGCGCCGCGGGCCTGGAGTTCGTGGTATCGACTTCTTCATGGGGTCCTCTCAAACGTTTCGGCATCGGAGCAGAATCCGACTAAGTGGAATCTTTCGTACATAGTTCGCATAGGGGACGGTGACTGGTTCATCGTTGGAAAAAATCGTCGGCAAATGCGCCACGCCGGCCGTGGTGCCGGCTGTGGCGGGAACTCAGGAGCTTCAGCCACCGTCGCCGGTCGGCGCCCTTGTCCCGTCTCAAATGGGATTTTTCGCTTCTGCCGCGTGGTCGCCCGGAACTCGGCCCTCAAGCCGGAAGCGTGCAGACCGAGTAATACTTCATGAATCGGTCAAAGGTTGCTGTCGCCACGCTGACGGCTCTCTCCGTCGGCGCCCTGACGCTGTCGGCTTGCTCGTCCGGTGCTGCCGGGACACATGCGTCCACGAAGACGCCGACTCCCGCTTCGACGGCTCGGGTCGTCAGTAGTACCGCCGGATGGACGGCGTACGTCACCAACGCCGAGGACAACGGAAAGTCGCCGGGTGTGGGTTCGGTCTTCCCGATCAATCTCAAAGACGGCAAGCCTGGAGCGCCCATTGAGGTCGGGCAAGGCGCCGGCACGAATGACCTGATCATCTCGTCCGACGGCAAGACCGGCTATGTGTCGAACGAAGGAACCAACAGCGTGGCCAGCGTTGATCTCACCACCGGGAAGATCGGACACCCGGTCGGAGTGGGCTCCGAACCGGTTGCCCTCGCCTTCGTGCCGAAGTCGCACGAGCAGTGGGCGTGGGTAGCGAACTACGGAAACAAGACCGTCACCACCGTGAATCTGGCCACGGGCAAGGTCGGCCAGACGATTTCCATCCCCTATGCCGGCCCCAACACGGTCGCGTTCACCCCGGACGGCAAGTTCTGCTACGTGGCGAACTGGGGGACCAATAAGGATCCCGGAAATACCGTCACCCCGATTGAGGTCCTCGACGGTGGCTCCGCCGGCCGGGTGTTGCCCTCGATCAAGGTCGGCTTGCATCCCAACTGGATCGCTGTCACCGCTGATGGCCGCACTGCGTTTGTGGAGAACAAGGGCAGCAACTCGATCACACCGATCTCCGTGGCTGACCGGACGGCTGGAGCGGCTATCCCGCTGCCCGGTCCCCCCATCGAAATGCAGATAAGCCCTGACGGCCGCACTGCTTACGTGGCGATCGCCGGCAGCGGGCCTGAGGTCGATGAGGTCGTCCCCCTGGATCTCACCGCCACGCCGGCCAAGGCCGGTCCTGCCATCAAGCTGCCCGCCAACACCCAGCCCCATTGGATCGCTTTCACCCCCGATGGCAAAACTGCCTACGTGGTCGGCAACGGCAACGGCACAGTGACAGCCGTCGACGTCGCGACGAACACCGCTGGCAGTCCGACACATGTGACACCCGACCCGGATGCAGACCTGCTCGCTATCGCCATCGTGGCGACTCGGAGCTGAGTCCGGCCCGCGGCAGTCCCCGGACACGCTTCGGGTGGTAGCTGGTTTCGTGCAACGGCACCGGAGAGGACCGTGAGTGGCCATGGACGCCGGTCGACGCCCTTGCGCTGGACCAAAACCGCCTTCATACGGTGGGCCGTCGGGGCTCGAACCCCGAACCCGCGGATTAAGAGTGCGTTTAGGCGGTGTGTAGTCCGGTGCAGTCGGGTGTCGTTCTCTGTTGTGTAGCAGGGGTTTTCGCGTGAGGGTGGTCTGACCGCCTGTACTCCCTTGGAGTGCTGTGGCGCGGGTGGATGGACGAGAAATGGACTAAAGATCTTGGGCGGCAGCCCGCCTGCACGTGACGTCGCCCGGCGGGTTTGGGCAGCGCGTCGCTTGTGTTAGTGACATGACCGGGGTGGGCTCGCATCTCCTGAGCGGGCCATCCGTCCTACGCTGAAACGAGCAACCTTGCCGATGGCAGCTCACCCAAGGCCGAGTACGCACTCATCGCGGCCCGGCCGAAGTCTCCGTCGCGTAGCTCGGATCGGGCTAGCTCACGATTACCCGGACCCGAGCCAGATTCTCGATCTGCCCATAGGGCGAGTCGGCCTTGCCGTTGCGGTTGGCGGCGATTCTGATCACGGCCAAGTACGAGCCGGCCCTGTTGTAGGCATGCGTGGCTGACACCGCAATAGTCTGAGCTGGGTTGGCGATTTTTGTCTGTTGTGGAAACGCGCCTGTTCCATTGAAGTCCCAGTCAGCCACGACGATCTTCCCTGTGCCGTCGGGCAGTTCAGCGTTGGCATTGAACCGAACGGTCTGGCCGACCTTGACCCGGATGATGTTGCTTCCATCGGCTGTCAGTGAGACGACTGGCTGGAGCCCTTTGCGCGCGGAAGCCGTGGGAGGGACCTGGATGCCGTTGTCTGCGGTGACGGTGTATTTGGTGCTGGCGGGCGGACGAGTGCCCTTGACGACCCAGGCGTCGAGGTCGAGGAGTGCCTGCTGCAATTCGCCGGTGTAGGCGACAATGTGCGAGCCCGCGTTGTGGTCGCTGGTGGCGGCTGGTCCTGTGGGGTCGTGGTCGGTGTTGTCCATGTAGTAGATGCGGAAGTTGTCGTTGAACCGGCTACCGATGGCGGCTTGTGCCTGTCTGCGGTACCAGTCGGCGGACCAGGCGAATGCCTGTACGTCGTCAACGGAAGCGAGCATGATCATTTTTCCGTCGAAGTGTCCGTCTGCGACCGAGCCTTCGGTGAAGGTGGTGAAGGTGGGGCCGAGCAGTTTCGTCCGCTGTGGATAGAGGGGCTTGCCGTTGGTTCCGAGGTATTGGTTCCAGCCGTACGTGTCCGGCGAGGGCACTTGGTGGCGCGGGTAGTACTGCAGTGCGATCACCCATGAGTTGTCGATCTGCACGGTGTCGCCGGGGCGGATGGCCGTGGTGACGCTGGGATCGGAGCCGCCTGCGAAGAGGATTGTGTTGCTGGTGGCGGTGTCGATGGTGACGGTTTTGCCTTTGGCGGCGCCGCTTGTCACGGTCAGGTCGGCTCCGGTCAGCAGGGGACCGCTCGCCGCGTTCGACAGCACGACGCCTTCGGCGGGGCAGATAGTCCCGATCACCTGCCCGCTCTTGCAGCTTGGGGTGAGAACGGTGGAGACGATGGTGGCGGTTTGCATGACCCGTGCGGCTCGAACCGACGGATCGCTGGTGCCCTCGTAGCCCGGTTTGGTCCAGAAGTCCTGTGCGTAGGTGGGGTCGAGGGAGCGTACGCCGCCTTCCACGGCCGAGAAGGAGCCTCCGGTCAGGGTGGCGTACTGCCACCAGCCGGTGAGGGGGAATCCGAGTCGGGTGACCTCTTTCAAGATTTGCTGTTGCTCGGTGGTCAGTCCTTCGTACGGGTTTCCGCTGCCACCGGGTTCCATGGCTGCAGCGATTTCAGGCAGCTTGTCGTGCAGCACTCGTAGCCCGAGGAGTTGGATGGCCTGATTGCTCGGGATGGAGTTCGGGGTGCCTGGAACCATGGGCACGGCGCCGTCCCAGATGCCTTGGGTGTTCTCGACGGCGCCGATGGTCTGGTAGGCGCCTCCGCTGGCGCCGTAGATGTACCCGCGGGGTCGCGCTATGTTGCCGTACACCTTTGCTGCCACCAGGCGTGAGTACTTGGCGGCTGCTGCGTTCGCGCGGTACGCGGAGAGTGGAAGGCCGGCGGGCAGACCTCCGTTGTTGTTGGTCGAGACGACGTAGGCGCCGTTTGAGATGGCGAAGACTATCGTCGCGGGATCGGCTGCCTCAACGCTGACCGTGGGGTACGTCGACTCGAAGAACCGGCCCTGATACTGGGCTTTCGCTGGGAAGTAGAAGGCGAATTTGGTTTTGCTGCCGGTGAAGCCGCCGTGGATGTAGCGATAGCTGACTGAGGTGTGGGTCGCCGGGTCGGTGGTTGTCCGCTGGGCGTCAACATCGGTGTAGGGCTTGTTGAGCATCGGGTCGAAGCAGGTTTCGGTGATCTGCAGAGGGCCGGTGGGACCGCCGCGGGGCTGACAGGGTCCAGTGGGCGTGGGGGCAGGCGTCGATGGCGCGATGGGCGTTGCGGTAACGGACGGCTTGGGCGCTGATGTGGAAGGCGACGCTGAACACGCTGATGCGGCGACGGCGAGCGCGGTAGCGCTGACGACGACCGGCCGAAGTGGTTTACGTGGCACGGCTTGGCTTTCCTTCCGGCGTGATGGGCGGAGCGAGCCCGTCGTCCAGCTGCAGCCCCACGCCGTTGAAGACCATGGCGAGCGCCGCATAGGTCCCGACGATGAACAGGAACTCGATGAGTTGCCGCTCGTCGAGTTCCTCGCTCAACCTTTCCCATAGGGCGTCGTCGACCGTGTAGGTCTGAATGAGTTGGTCGGCCGCCGCGAGCAGATCACGTTCCAGCGAAGTCCAGCCTTCGGCTAATGCCCCTTTGGGGATAAGGAGTACTTCGTCTTGCGTTATGCCGGCGGGGCCTGCGGCGCGTACATGTTGCGCCCATTCGTAGGTCGAGCCGGTGAGCCAGGCGACGCGAAGGACGAGCAGTTCTCGAAGGCGCGGCGTGATGACCTTCGATGTCAGCAGGACGCTGTTGTAGGCCATGAACGGTCCGGCCAGCTGGGCATGGCGCACCAGTGTTGCGAGCACGTTCGGCATCGGCATGGCGTCCGCGCCGGAGGACAACAGGCGGGCCACAACCCTTGCCGGAAACGCGCCCGCCAGCGCCGCGCGCGCATCATCGTCCCATTGCTCGAGGGGGAGCGGCGGGACGCGCGGTTGCGAAGATGTCATAAGTACCAGCCGCCGTTGACGCTGAGAGCTTGGCCGGTGATGTAGCCGGCATCTTCGGAGCAGAGGAAGGCGCAGGCGGCGGCGATGTCGTCGACGGTGCCGGCGCGCCGTACCGGAGTCATGGCGATGACGGCTTGGCGGCTGGGGAGATCGCCGCTGGCTTCGGCGCGATCCACCATCGGCGTTTCGATGAAGCCGGGCGGGATGGTGTTGACGGTGATGCCATGTGCCGCGAGTTCGAGAGCCAGCGATTTGGTGAGCGCGATGACGCCGCCTTTCGATGCGGCGTAGTGCGCCTGCCGCTTGGAGCCGGATTGCCCGGCCGAGGAGGAGATGGTGACGATGCGCCCCCAGCCGGCAGCGCGCATGTCGGGAACGACCGCCTGGATGGGCGTGAAGGTGCCGGTGAGGTTCACCGCCAGGATGCGGTCCCACTTTTCGGGGGTGATGTCAGCGACTTTGTCGAAGGCGTCGAGGCCCGCGCTGGTGACGAGGATCTCGACGGGGCCGAACTCACCACGGACCGTCTGCAGCGCGTGCGCGACCGCAAGCCGATCGGCGACGTCAACGGTGGCAGCAATGGCCTTGTGTCCTTCGTGCTGTAGCGCATCGGCCGCCTGCTTCGCTGCCGTGCCATCGAGGTCGAGTAGAGCTACGGCGTGACCCTGTTGGGCAAGCCGGCGGCTGATGGCAAGTCCCATGCCTGATGCGGCGCCGGTCACGACGGCTACACGGCTCACGGCTTGCTTGCTCCGATCTCGGGAATGGCGGCTGCGCTACCAGTTGGCGGGTGCTGGCGTGTCGAGCTGCAGCGGGCGTTGGTAGGACAGATCGCTGGTGTCGCGGGTGCCTTTGGCGAAGTGTTGGCCGGTGAAGAACGGTGACTGCAGCAGTGAGGCGTCGGCGGCGAATGACCATTCGACCGTCGAGCGTCGCACCGCGATCCGCCAGGTTCCGTCGCGTCGTTCGAGCCGGTCGATGTAACGGCCGCCCATGACCTGAGTTGTCTTGGCGTCGGGGCTCAGCAGGGCGACGAGCACGTAGCTTTCGCAGTGCGCGCTGTCGCCGTCGATGTCGCAGGTATGTGTCGTGACGTTGTGGGTGTGCTGCTGCGACGTCGCCGCGTGCACACTGTTCGCCCAGCCTGCGTATTCCGGGCCCGGCTTGACAGTGACGCCGTGCTCGTCGATCCCGTCGTCGTGGTAGGTGCTCGAGATCAGGTCGCCGTCGTGCCGGTCGCATCCTCGGGCATGCCGAGCGATGCAATCAAGGATTTGCGTGCGGTCCATGAGATATTGGACGTCGCGGCGCAGCTGCGTGAGGTCGTCGGCGGCCATCAGGTCACCGCCTCCTCACCGACGAGGGTCGTGCGGTGCATAAGCCGACACGATGTCGGCTCGAAAGGCAGTGCGTGGTGCAGCATTCCGGTGTTGTCCCAGATGACGAGGTCGCCTCGTTTCCACTGGTGTCGCAGCACGAATTGCGGCTGCGTCGACCATTGCAGCAACCGGTCGAGCAGCGCCGTTCCGTCCCCTGTTGGCCAGCCGACAACCTCCGACGCCGTAGCACCCAGCAGCAGCGACCGGCGTCCGTCCTTGCGTGTCCAGACCAGCGGATGCACCCTTGTCGGCACCCGGCCCCAACCGGCCTGCTCCTCTGCACTTGCATCCGGATGGGCGCGTTGCTGTGCCGCTGCAAAGCTATGCACGACGCGCAGGTCGGCGATTTGGCGTCGCTCCGAGTCAGGTAGGGCTTCGTAAGCGGCATAGGTGCTGGCGAACTCGGTGTCGCCGCCCGCTGGGTCGGTCTGCCGGGCGGTGAGCAGCGTGGCTTTCTGCGGCAGCTCGTCGGTCGCACCGTCGATGTGCCACAGGAAATTGCCCTGCCGGTACCAGGCCAGCACAGCGTTCGTCTTGCTCGGGTCCAGCGTGATCGTTGCAATCTCTGGGTGTTCGTGCTCGCCCGTCGGATTGGGTACGACCTTGCCGAGCCGCCTGCTGAACGCGACGAGGTCAGCGTCGGAGATGTCGATCTCGGGAAAGACGAGCACGCCGAACTGATTCAGCGCGCTCAAGACATCTGCGGCAACCGGCTGATCGACGAGGTCCCGGCCCGCGAGGCCGGTGATTGCACCGCCGAGGTGGCCGGCTAACGGGATAGCGGTGAACGGCATCCACGTCTCCAATCGCACTGTTGCGATCTACGCGGCCACGGCTGGCATTGAGACCCAGCCCCGCGCCGTGGATGTGACGGCCCTGCGTGAGTTCGCGGTGTCGATCTCCCACTCGGGGAATCGGTTGAGCACCTCTTCCAGGGCGATGTTGGCTTCGAGGCGGGCGAGCGCCGCGCCCAGGCAGAAGTGGGAACCCTGACCGAACGCGAGGTGGTGGCCGATCGTGCGGTGGATGTCGAAGCGGTCAGGATCGTCGAACGTGCGGTCGTCACGGTTCGCAGCGCCGAGCATCAGCAGCATCGCGCTGCCCTTGGGGACGATCTGCCTATGCAGGTGGAGGTCTTCAGTGACGAAGCGGGCGACGTTGGGAGCGACGGCTTCGTAGCGGAGCAGCTCCTCGATGGCATTCGGCACGAGCGCTCTGTTGTGAAGAAGTTCGCGCCGCTGGTCGGGGTGATCGGCGAGCACCTTGCCGATCCAACCGAAGAGCCGGCTCGTCGTTTCGACGCCGGCGCCGGCAATCACGGCCACGAAAGTGAGCAACTCCTCTTTGGTCAGCCGTCTCACGTCGCCGGTGACGTCCTGGAACTCGACGGCAAGGAGCTCGGTGACGAGGTCGTCGGAAGGGTTCTGCGCACGCCAGTTGACGTAGTCAGCGAAGACGTGGGTGTCGAAGTAGCTGTCCTTCTTGACCGGAAGCGGTCTACCCGGCGTGCCTTTCACGGCCCGATGCGCGTGGGCACGAACCGCTGGCTGCTCCGAGTCGGGGATGCCGAACAGCATGCCGATCGTCCGCATAGGGAGTTCGGCACCGAGGTCCTGAACGAAGTCGAAGCGCCCTGTTTCGACCAGCGGGTCGAGGCTTCGGGCGCAGAACGCGCGAATCTTGGCTTCCAAGGCCTTCATCTTCCGGGGGGTGAATGCACGCGAGACGACCGCGCGATGGACCGTGTGCTGTGGAGGATCTTCGTTGATGAAAACGCCCGGTGGCATGATCGGGTCAGCCTTGACCACCTCGAGGATGTCGCCCTTCGCTGAGCTCAGCGACTGCCAGTCGCGTATTGCGGCTTCCACATCGGTGAACCGGCTGAGCGCCCAGAAGTCGTAGCGCTCGTTGTAGTAGAGCGGCGCCTCGTCGCGGAGCCGGCGATAGATCGGGTAGGGATCGACGTCGAGGTCCTGGTCGTACGGGTCGTAGTACACCTCACCTGCACTCACCGCCCTAGCCCTCCCCAGGCTGCTGTACAACCGTATGGCACACCATACAGCTGTATAGCACGGAGCGCTACCCGCAGAGCTCCCGAAGCAAGCCGGTTGTGCGTTTAGCCGAAGCCCGGCGCTCGGCTTTGTCTTCCCCCACCGGGAAGACCGCCGCCCAGATATCGGTGGCGCCGGCGTCCAACAGCGCCTGCAACTGACGTGTCACAGCCTTTTCGTCGCCGACGATGGCGGCATCCGAGGGGCCCGCAGCCCCGCCGATGTCCATGATGCGCTGGTAATTCGGCATGCCGGCATAGACGGCCGCGCTCGCCGCCGCTGCTGCGCGCGCCTCCTGCTCGTCGTCGTGCACGGCAACAGGCAACCCGGCCACAATCCTGGGTGCCGGGCGCCCGGCGGCCGAGGCCGCAGCGTGAATCCTTGGGACGACGTACTGCTCGATGGCTCGCACCGGAGCCATCCAGAGAATCGTGCCGTCGCACACTTCGCCGGCAACGCGCAGCAACCGCGGGCCCAGCGCCGACAGCAGGACGGGAACCGGATATGACAGTTCCCTCATCCGCCCGGCGCTGTGGGTACTCCAATCCTCGCCTTCGAAGTCGACGGCTTCCTCACGAAGTAGGGCGGACAGGATCTTCACGTACTCCTCGGTGCTGCGCCCTGGATGGTCGTACGAAAGCCCGTAGACGCCGCGGATGAGCGGCTCGTGCGAAGGACCGATGCCCAGGGTGAACCCTGGGCGCCCCAGGGCGCCTGCGACGGACGCCGCGCGATTCGCTTGCAGGAGTGGGTGGCATGGGTAGGTCTGCAGCACAGCGGTGCCCAACTCGATCGAGGAAGTCTCGCGGCCTGCTAGGGCGATGGCGACCAGTGGATCGCCGGTGACGACGCTGGCGTACCAGAGCGTGTGAAAGCCGTCCGCCTCGGCTTGCTTCGCCTGTGCTATCACGTTGTCGACGGTGGCTCCGCCGCCCGTTAGACCGATTCGCATCCAACCTCCAGCCCCTTGGTGCGCTGCAGCTGTTCGCTGACACTGCGGTCGTGCCGCGTTCAGGTCTTGGACGACCGACGCTTTCCGCGCTTGATCGGCCCGCCCGGCTCGACCGCGTCGAGGTAGCGCTCGACGGCCTCGACAACTTCCTTGTGCGTCGAGGAGACACCGACACCCTCTTCGAGACGAACCAGCTTCGGAATTCCGGTCACCAGAAAGAGCAGGACTTCGGGGGAGAGCGGCACGTCGCTGAGCCGCCGCTCGCCGATGTGCTTGCCGAGGACGTCCAACTGCAGCTGCCTTACCCGTTCGGTGGACTCGGCGATTTCCGCTCGAACAGAGGGCCGACGATTACCAAGGGCCAGGAACTCGGTCGTGAGCGCGGCGGTCGACTCATCGCGGCTGTAGTCCCACAGCACCCGAAGCGGCCGATCGGCATGACGCTCGAGCAGCTTGCTCAACCGCGCGAAATTCTGCTCCGATCGCCTGCGGATGGCAGCCGTGAACACATCGTCGAGCCTCGGAAAGTAGTACTGCACCAGTCCCGGTGTGACGCCGGCCTCCGCGGCAACAGCGCGGTACGTCACGCCGGCATAGCCCTTGTACATCATCAGCTGCTCGACGCAGTCCAAGAGGCCATCCCTCGTCTGGGACGTCTCGGCGCCAACCCGCCGGGGGACCGTCATCTGAACCTCACTTCGTGGAGGACGTCCGCGCCGTTCTGATGCTATACAACCGTATAGCATCGGGCACTCAGGCCGCCAGCGCTGGCATGGCCAAGGACGGAAGTACGGCGTGAGCGATCGCTTTTCCTTCGAGGGCCGCATTGCCATCATCACCGGCGGCGGCACTGGCATCGGCCGCGCGACTGCGCTGGTCCTCGCACAGCACGGCGCCGACGTCGTCGTGGCGGGGCGCCGCCCTGAGCCGCTGCACGAGGCGGTGAAGGAGATCGAGGCTCTCGGACGACATGCCCTCGCCGTGCCGACCGACGTCAGCCGACCCGAGCGCTGCCAAGAGCTGGTCGAAGTCGCGGTGCGCAAAATGGGGCGGCTGGACATCCTCGTCAACAACGCCGGCGGCGCCCAGACCAAGTCGATCTCGAAATGGACCGATGACGAGTTTCAAGACGTCCTCGCGCTCAACCTCGGCAGCGTCTGGCACCTCTCGCGGTACGCCGCCCAACCGATGATCGAGCAAGCCAAAGGCGCGATCGTGAACATCTCGTCGGGGGCAAGCCTGCTCTCCATGCCACAGGCGGCCCCGTACGGCGCCGCCAAGGCCGCTGTCAACAACCTCACTGGCTCGATGGCCGCCGCATGGACGCGCAAGGGCGTCCGTGTCAACACGATCGCGGTCGGCGCCGTGCGCGCCGCCTCGTTGCTCGATGACGCCGCCCGCTACGGCCTGGACCCGGAAGCGATCGGCGTGACCAACGCCTTAGGCCGGCTCGGAGAGCCCGAAGAGATCGGCTACGGAGTCCTGTTCTTTGCCTCCGATGCGTCCAGCTTCTGCTCCGGCCAGACGTTGTACATGAACGGCGGTCCAGGCAGCGGTGGAGTTTGAACTTGCTGTCGCGGTCGCGGATCAGAAACGCTAGCGACTCCGGAGGAGATCGCCGAGGTGGTCGCGTTTCTCGCCTCGGACCGCAGCGAGTACATCACCGGAGCGGTAATCCCCGTCGACGGAGGTCGCAGCGCCATCTGAAAACGCTCGCTGCCACCGCCATTCCGGACGGCTCAACCCACTCTCGAGCGGTTACACCATGAGCAGCACCCTGTAGAGCGCGGCTTTTTTGATTGCAGCAATCGGAGCCGGGCGTTTGCTGCATGCGTAAGAGTTCCTTGCCGCACAGGCGAAGGGCTTGATGGCGGGCGACTTCTTCAGCGTCGACACGGTGCGCTTGCGGCGGCTCTACGTGCTCGTGTTCATCGACCACGAAACGCGCCTTGTCCGGGTCGCCGGTTGACCGCCAAGCCGGTCACCGAGTGGGTGACCCAGCAGGCTCGCAACCTCTCGATGGAGCTCCGCGACCAGGCACGTGCGGTCGAGTACCTCGTCCGCGATCGCGACACCAAGTTCACCGCCTCCTTTGACGCCGTGTTCGCTGCAGAGGGAACCAGGGTCGTCAAGACCCCAGTCCGGGCGCCGCGGGCCAACGCCATCTGTGAGCGCGTGATCGGCACCATGCGGCGCGAGTGCCTCGACCGGATGCTCATCCTCGGCCGCCGCCATCTCGAAGCCGTGCTCTCCGAGTACGTCGAGCACTACAACTCGCACCGTCCCCACCGGTCTCTCAGCCAGCGTTCGCCGTCCGCGCCTTACTCAACTCCGGCGCACATCGGCGACGTCGACCTCGCCACGTTACGAAGAACCGATCGTCTGGCCGGCCTCATCCACGAGTACCGGATGGTCGCGTGAGTTAGGCAGATGGGTTTTCGGCACCGACACCCTGACCCGCGAGCCCAGCGAGGAAGTCCACGGCGGGATCAAGCACGTCCGGAGCGAACATGAATGCGCTTCCTCGTCGTACGCGGCTGCTGTCTCTTCATTCCACAGATCGCTACTCGTCTCCGGGCCAGCCTCCCCGATTCCCGATCAGTCTTTCTCGGGTTTCCTGTTGGGCGCCCGTCGCACGCCACCAGCGGCATGAGCGGATCTCAAGGAAGGCGCTTCTCCTCCGCGGGCCAGCCGGTTGGACGTTCAGTTCTTGTTGTGGCCGAGCGACCGTGAGAGCAGGACCTCCTTCCAGTACGTCTCGCGGTCGATGACGTGCTGGTCCTCAGTGCGCATCGACCAGAACTCCAACAGCGCGAACCGCATGTTTTGCCGGAAGTACTCCTCACCCTTCGAAGCAAGAAGCGCCTTCAACCCGACGTTGTCTCCGTGCAAGGTCGCCGCGTAGTAGCTCCACCTCTGCCAGATTCCAGTGTCCCCATACGCTGAGCCGACGTAGGGCTCACCTGTGGCCTGGTCGTGAATGACGTACACGCCCTTCATGTGTTCAAGGGCGACGCGCCAGTCCGGACGGGCCTGACCGACGACGGTCTGGATTTCTGCAAGCGAGTGGTTGATTCGGTCATGCCCCGGGAAGGGGGCACCGACGAAGGGCTCCTCCAGGATTGAGGACACGGTCATCTCGGCCAAGCAGCCCTCCATGCTCCGCCTGCGGTTTCGCCCTTTGAGCAGCAGGCGCACGTAGAGCCTCCGAATAAAAGGCCCCATCAGGTCTTCGCGGAGGACGACATCGTATGAGTGGCTACGCGGCTCAGGACGGCGACCGACGACCTCCCAGATCCCGCCGAACAGCCACAGCGTGGGGTCGTGGCGGTTCTGTGCCATCGAGAAGACGTACCTGCGGTTGAAGTCGTCGTTCACGCTGCGCCAAGAGTTCCAGCGCCTCCAGTCCTCGGGGTCATTTGCGAGAACCTCTATCGGATATGCCTCACCGTTATAGACCGCGCAGTGGAGTTTGAACTCGGCTGGATCGAAATCGGCACCGAGCAGCGCCGATAGGGGGATGGCCTCCATGGCGGGAGCGTACTTTCCTCCGAACGCCAGGCAACTTGGCCGCGGAGGCGGTCGGCGAGTGCGTTGTCAGCCCGGCACTGGGCCACCATGTTGAGCGTTTCGTGGACGCCCGACCGGGTTAGCCGAGCTCGCCCACGGTTCGCCTGACCCACCGGCGGAGCGGGTGTGACACTGCGGGCATGGTTCGCACGGGCGCGCGCGCCGAAGCGCTCCGCGCGGCGCTTGCGGCTGCAGGCTTGGACGTCGCCGCTCACCGGCCGCCGGCCCCCCGCCTCGACGTGCTGCCCGCGGACCTCGGTGCGGCGGTCGTGGCGCTGTACCGCGAACTCGGCGGGCGTCACGAGCAGCCCGTGCTTCGCGCCGGCGCGTGGGACCTGGCGCTCGTTCGCGGAGTGGTCGTCGAACTTGACGAGGAGCTGCACTTCAACCGTTACCGCGCACGGACGCTCGCCGAGCCGTGGGCGCTGAACCTCCCGTGGAAGGACGCGTACCTGACCATGTGCGCCGAGCGTGAAAACGACTGCGTACGGGCCGGGTCGTGGGGCAAGCGCTGGACCAGTGAGTCGTGCGAGCGGATGTTCGGTCCAGCGGCGCCGGCGGGACGTCTCGATGTGCCGGGCGGAGCTCCTCGGTGGAAGCAGCGCGCGCTGTACGACGCCGTTAAGGACGCCGCCGCGTCCCTACCTGGCCAGCCGCGGGTGGTCCGACTCGCGGTGCATGACGAGATCGCCGGGGTCTCCCTAGGCGCTGCGTTGGAGGGATGCGGCGCGGTTTCCCCGAGCGACCTCCGCGCGTTGGTCCAGCAGCGGGTCGCCTGACACGGTGCCGGTCCGCGTGGGCCGACACCGCGGCAAGCGCCCGCCTCGCGGCAGATGAGCGCGTTGTCAGCGGCGTGGTCGGTTACTTGCGTTGCAACCCCGCGGCGTCTCGTGAGGCGCACGATAACCGGCTGCGCGTACCCATCGATCGGCAGGGGCTCAGGATTTCGGCGCCTTCGTGAGACGGGGACTGCTCAAGGACCTGGCGAACACCCCGACCCAGATGGTTTGTGGGTGGGCAGCTGTGCGGACCGGATCTTTGCAGCAGGTACATAGTTGCCCGCGAAACAGGTAATGACGCGTTCTTCCGATCGCACACAAGACGAGACTCTGGCATTGCCTTCACAACCTCTGCCTACGCAGGGCGAGACCAGGGGAGGCCGCATGGTGATCCCTTATGAAATGCGCGCCGCAACGGCCAACGCAGGCGTCGCTCTCACGGGAGCGGTCACCGTACCAAAAGGATTGACACGAGAAACCTCTCGCCTGCCCATCCCTCAGCGGTGGCTTGACGCACGGCGGCCGCGCACCGCTTGCCAGGCCGCATCGGCGAGGGCGTCGCCGGCGGCGATGAGATCGTCGGTGCTCGTTGGGTGCGCCATCCACAATCGGGCGTACTCGAGCGTTGCGCCCATCCAGAGTGCCTGGAACATCCGCGGTGACAGCGACTTGATCCGACCTGCATGAGTATGGCTGGTGAGCCACTCCGTTGCGACGCTGTACAGCTCCTCGTTTAGCGCAGCCACAGCTGGTTCGCGTCGGTCGTTCACCTCTAGCTCCCGCCAGTTGAACACGTAACGCGCCCGGTCAGGGTTGGCGGCGACCCATTCGAGGTGGGCGTGCACTGCGCCGGCTACGCCAGCTTTGGCGGAGCGACTGGTGCGCAAGGCATTGAGGTAGTTGGAATGGTGGTCGGCGAGCAGTTCGACGTACAGCTGAGCGGCGAGCCCGTCCTTGCTGCCGAAGAAGTGGTAAATGCTGCCGACGCTAGCGCCGGAGCGTTGGCGGATCGCCTCGACCGTGGTAGCGGAGATGGTCTCGGTGAGGAAGCACGCCAAGGCGGCGTCCAGGATCGCCTGGCGGCGGGGTTGGGGTTCGCTCACGACGGCCTGCATCGGGGGTGAGCCTAGTCGATTCCCGCCCTTGACTAGAAGATGCTTCTAGAAGATTCTTCTAGTATGACGACGCCGCTGGTGCGACTGCAATCGGATGGCTATGTCGTGCTGCCCGCCGTGGCCGGACCGGCTCTCTTGCGTCGGATCCGGGAGGAACTCGCGCCGCACCTTGCCACCGGGGCGTTCGGCCGCAACGACTTCGAGGGTTTCCGCAGCCAGAGGTTGTATGCGTTGCTCGCCAAGGCGCCGGCGACCGCCGAACTGGTAGCTCATCCTGCCGTTCTCGAACTCGTCGACGCCGTCCTGGATGCACCGTGCCTGCTGTCGGCCAACATCGCGATCAACGTCCACCCCGGGGAGACGGCGCAGTCGCTGCACCCCGACGACGGCTACTGCGGCGTGCCCCGCCCCCGCCGCCCGTTCGGGGTTTCGGCGGTTTGGGCGATCGATGACTTCACAGCACAGAACGGCGCGACGGAAGTCCTCCCCGGCAGCCACCTGTTCGGTAGCGAACCGATCGCCGATACCGACCCGCGGATCCGCCCGATCGAAATGTTGGCAGGGTCGGTGGTCGTATTCCTCGGCACCACGCTGCATCGCGGCGGAGCGAACCACAGCGACAGCGTCCGACTCGGGATCACACCGCAGTACTGTCAGCCGTGGGTGCGACAGATCGAAAACATGGCGCTCGCCGTCCCTCCCGGCGTCGTCACCAACTTGCCCACTCGGGTACAGGAACTGCTCGGCTACAGCATCATGCCCCCGTTCATCGGCTACGTCGACGGGCAGCACCCGCGACGGATCTTCGACCACTCCGGAGCCGCGTCAGGCGAGAACATTCGCGAGTAGTCCGACCGAGATTCGTGGGCTACCGCGGCGAACCGGACCTCGCCCGGTGCGTCACTGTCAACATCGAGGTGGCGAACCGCTGCCATAACCACACCGAGCGCCCCGGCGACGCCCGGCGCCCTCCGCCTGCCGAGTGACCCGACGAAGCTCGTCGCGGCATAGCGGTCGTTGGATCGGGCGGTTGAGCGCTGGATCGTTACTTCAGGGGTGGAAGAGCTGGTTGGCAGCTTCGATGTTGGCGTAGCGGCGCCAGCGAGTGTTCGTCCAGCGTCGCCGGTGGACGAGTAACCAGTAGGTCTCGTGGCTGAGCAACGCGTACAGCCGATCGGTGCCTTCGTCCAGGTCGACACCGTCGGCGAGGTCGTTTGCCAGCTCGCCCAGCATCGTGCGCAGGCTGCGCCACCGCTGCTCTTCGTGGCGGTCGAGTAGCTCGCGGATCTCGGCGTCGGCTGCGCCGCCACGCACGATCTCGTACACAGGTGCGAGCCGCTCCGTGATCTCCAGGGCGACGTTGACGAGGTGCTTGAGCCGGCGCTCCGGGGTCCGGATCGTCGATAGCCGCTTCACTTGCGGTCGCTCCAGGAGCGGAGCTGGGTCGAGGTCGCCAACGATCTGCAAGTCCATGATCGCCGCGAGCAAACCGGCCTTCGAACCGAAGATGAAGTAGACCGTCTGGTGCGCGACGCCGGCGGTCTTTGCGATCTCGGTGATCGTAGTTACGGCGTACCCGTGGGCCACGAATAGCTCTTTGGCGGCCAGACAAATCCGGTGCCGCGTCTGCTGCGCTCTTTCGTGTCGTTCTGTTGACAGCGCCACCGTATGAGAGTACCTACTAGTGCGAACTCTAGTAATAACACCAGCGACAACTTCACCTCAAGCGGAGTGATCATGAACGATTGGCCGGATCTTCTTGCCCGCACCTACGCCGCCGTCCGCAGACCCGTTGCACTGCTGGACGAACGCCTGCTCGACCGCCGCACACCGTGCTCTGACTGGAACGTCGGCCAACTGTTCGAGCACGTCGTCGGCACGATCGCGATGTTCGGGACCGCTGCCGGTGCCTCCACCTCCGAGCCGGCTCCAGCCGCATCACCGCTCGAGCGGTACGCCGTCGCGGTCCAGCGCAATCTGGCGGCCTGGTCGGCTTTCACAGACAACGGCAGCACCCTGGCGTTGCCGTTCGGCGAGTTTCCGTCCGAACTCGCCGTGGCGATGAACCAACTCGACTCGTTATTGCACGGGTGGGACCTGTCCGCGGCGCTTGGGCTGCCGACCTCGCTGCCGGACGACCTGGCCGACCGGGCGATGCAGACAGCACTGGTCAGGGTGCCGATTTCGCGCGGCTATGCATTCGGACCAGAAGTCGAAACCGCCGACACCTCCGCCACCGCACGGCTGGTCGCCTTCGCCGGGCGAGACCCTGCCGCATGGGCCGGCGCGATCTGGGTCGCCGGCTCGCTGGTGACAGTCAAGCCGACAGCAGGCGACGGCAGTGTCGCGTCCGCAGTCGAGATCTGGGAGCGCGAGGGGTCAGGACCGCCCAAGCACGTTCACGCCGAGCACGACGAGCTCTGGTACGTGCTTGCGGGCCGGTTCCGCTTTGCAGTCGGCGACTGTCAGTTCGCCGCTGGCCCAGGTGATTTCGTCGTCGGGCCGCGGGCAGTGCCGCACACGTTCCGCGCCGAGAGCCCAGACGCGCGCCTGCTCGACATCCACTCGCCCGGAGGGTTCGAAAGCTTCTTCGTTCACGCCGGGACGCCCGCCGCTGCGCTGGTGCCGCCGCAGCCAGAGCGCAGCACCGCCACCGAGCCGCTACGCGTCAACATTGAACAGTTCGGCGCACGCGTCATCGGGCCCCCGCTCAACTCGCAGTCGTTCGAAGGGGCGTAGCCCCAGCGTTCCGCTCATCGGCAAGCCAGCGCGGACAGCGGCAGATGAGTGCGTGCGGTCAGGGCAGCAAGTCGAGGTACTTCTTGCGGCATGGCATCGCGTGGATGACTAACTCAGCTCCGTCCTCGAAGATCAGGACGACGATTTCCAGCAGGCGCGCCCCGGTGTCGAAGCCGAGCCGTAGTTCTCGGTGCGGTGGGCCGTCATCGTCGAGGGGCTCGATCCACAGTGACCATTCGGCAGCCTGGACGGCGTCGGGTTCCTCGACCCCGTGCTTGAGGGCGCTTGGGTGGACCTTCACGCAGACAACTGCGCCAGCGCGGCGCGGATGGCCTCCGACCGGCTCATGTGGTTCTTCGCGGCTGCCGCGTCGAGGGCGTCGAGTTCGTCGGCGGTCAGCCGTACTGCCACGACCTGCATGGGTTCGGCTCCACGCCCGGGTCGTCCGCGCCCCCGACGCTTGAGTTCGTCGATGTCATAGCCGGCTTCGGCCTCGTCGGCCCACTCCTGGATCTGCCGCTCGCTCACCACCACAAAATCGTATTACGAAAAGTGGGGGATGGCCAGAGCCGACCTGACGACCGCCCGATCAGGCCCTCACGTGGTCTGAGCGCGGCTCAACAGCAGGCGCGGCTTCTGCCCCGCCACGCGGCAAGAGCGGATGTTGTCCCGGCGTGGCTGGCGCGCTCTGCTCTGGCCCGGCGCCGCCTCGTCACCAGATGATGGTCAGTCCGCGCAGGTGGCCGAACGCTGCGTCGCGGGTCACCAGCGCGGCTTGGTGGAGGAGTGACTGGGCGGCAAGCATCCGGTCGAACGGATCGGAATGGTCCCAGTCGAGGTTCCCCGCGCGGATCGCGTCGGCGGCCGAGATGTCGAGCGACTGCGCACCGAGTCTGCTCGTGAGGTCGGCGTGCTGGGCCAGCAGGATTTCGGCTTCCGGCCACTTGCCGGCACGGTGCTTGATCGCCATCTCCCACGCGGTCGCGGCGGAGACGAGCACGGCATTGCTCGGTGCCTCTATCGCGGTCCGGGCGCGACGGGACAGTCGGTCGGGGGCGGTAAGGGCCCACACGTAGGCGTGGGTGTCCAGCAGCAGGATCGTCACGACCAGGCAGCGAGTTCGGTCTCGTCGAGCGGATCGAAGCGCTCATCGGGCGAGGGCAGGTCGAGGAACCCCAGAACGCGAGCGGCGGGCGTGTTCACCGGCACGAGCCGGACCAGCGGCTTGCCGGCACGCGCGACGATGACGTCCTCGCCCTTCAGCGCCGCATCGAGTAGTTGCGACAGGTGCGCCTTGGCGTCCGCCACGTTGTGTGTGGTCACGTTGGTCAGGCTAACATGACCACCCGTTCTCCGCGAGCGTCGGCGTTCACGCGCACGGCAGCGGATGCGTGCGCTGTCGGCGGCATGTGAGTGCGTCGCCGATGTGCCTTCACGATGGCACTGTGAGGGAACGGCGGGGGCCCTCCGCCCCGGCACCATGTCGGCGGCGTGACCGTGATGCAGGCAGCTACCCCTTTACGTACGCGAACGTCTCAACGACCTTTCCGTCCCGCACACGCATCACATCAACGCCACGCACATGCCCGTCGGCCCAGTCGTAGCGCCACCGGACCAACGCCCGGTCGTCGACGGTCACGATCTCCTCCATCTCAAACCGCGCCTCGGGCGACTGGTCAAAGAACTCCTGGCACGCCGCCAGCACCGCGGCACGGCCAACGTGCCGGGTGCCGTCGGGTGGGTCGGTGGTCTCGAAGACGCACTCCTCATGCACCAGTCGGGTCAGCGCGTCGATGTCGTGGCTATTGAGCGCGTCGTGGAATCCTTCGATCGCAGCACGGGTCTCGTCGCTCATCCCCACCTCCTCTATCGCCCCATCGTGCCCCCGCCGCTGGGCCTCTTGGAAGAGGCCCAGCGAGGCCGACAAGGGCGTCCGCTCATCGGCAGATGCGGAAGCAACCCACCAAGCCGCGGGGAGCCTTCCTCGTTGCACTCCGCGTACGGCTACGAGCAATTAGCCCATGTGTCAGCTTGAGCACCAAGCTTCGGCCAGATGGACGAGAAATGGACCAAAGATCTTGACGCGCGGAGAGTGGAGGGGCGACCACGCAGCTGCCCTGCTGCTTTGTTGGTGGGCCGTCGGGGGCTCGAACCCCGAACCCGCGGATTAAAAGTGCGTCTAGTCGGTGTGGAGCCAACTCGAGTTTAGTGTCGTTTCTTGTTGCGTACCAGGGGATTTGCGCCGGAGAGGGCGTCTCCGCTTGGAGGCCATTGGAGCCCCGTGTCATCGGGTGGATGGACTAGAAATGGACTAAAGACCTTGGACGACAGTGCGTGTCGACGCGTCGGGCCGTGGCTGTGCCGAGGCTAATGACGCGGCAGGCAATGTGAACGCCGGACGCTGGTCGAGCATTGCTCGAAGCGGTGTATCGACGAAGATTCGGTATCAGCCGCCACGCTGGGTGCGTCACGTTGAAGGGCGTCGACACGGGCGGCTGGAAGCTTCGACCGAAGGTCCTTTGAAGGGGATTCTGGCCTGCGGACGCGGGAATTGTGCGCAAGTCACCGCGATGGTCCCGGGGGAGGTAAGACAATCGCGTTGAGACGGCGCTGCTGCCGCTGGCACGGCACATCGCTCGGTTGAGGGCTGAGTCAGGCGTCTTGCTTGTGTCCGTAACGCTGTCGGGCGGCTTCGCCGGTGGTTCCGATCAGAGTGCCGATGAAGGTCCAGGAGTAGCCGTGTTGTCGGGCTTGGTCGACGGCGTCCTTGACCGCTCGTTCGGCGTCGGAGCGGGCGAGGACAGCGTGGCGTAGGGCCGTGAAGACGGCTGGGTCTCGTTCGTCGCCGGGGTCGGGTTCGTAGTCCTCGAACCGTGCGGCAAGTTCGTCGGCGTGGTCGAGGATGTCTTGGACAGTGCGGGGCATGGTCATCACCTCAGGAACTTCTCGCGTGCTCTCATGGCGTGGACGATGACTGGAGCCTGGACGCCGTCCACGACGCCGATCTCGTAGATGATGGCAGCACGGTTGGCTCCGATGATCATGGTGAAGCCTTCGTCGAGGTCGAAGACTCGGATCGGGTTCGCATATGCCTGCAGGATGTCGTCGTCGCTGACGCCGTGTTTGCGGGCGCTGTCAGCGATGATCGGGTCGCCGCCCACGTCATCAGGTTAGCTTGCCGCGACCAGAGTTGCAAGTTAACTTGTAGCGCGGGGCCTAACCGTCGGTTGTGGTCTGACGGGCGGTCTTGCGTTGGCCGATCGAGGGCAGCGTGAAGGGCATTGTTGCGTTGTTTGATCGCGGGCAGCGCCATGCTGTGACGCGCGGGGGTCAGAGCGTCGTGGCGGGGCTGTTGCGTTGGCGGATCAGGGTTCCGGGACACTGCTCTAAGTGACCTCATCCACTGCGTTCGCCGGCTTCCGTTTCCCGGGCAAAGTGATAACCGTGGCGGTGCGCTGGTACCTGCGGTATGGCCTGTCCTACCGCGACGTCGAGGAGTTGCTCGCCGAACGTGGCGTCATGGTCGATCACGTCACCGTCTACCGATGGGTGCAGCGCTTCACCGCCGAGTTCATCGAGGCAGCCCGTCCATGCCGGCGGACGCCGGGAGATAGGTGGTACGTCGACGAGGTGCGCCACGAGGCGCTGGGGATTCGGGTGGGGTGAGAGACCTTCACCGCCGGGTTGTCGCAGCAGCCTGGTTGGAGCTGGGGGCAGCCTGATCCGGGAGACGCCGGGGAGGGTGGGAGCAGCCCTGACAATGCCGGGACGGTTTGGTACTGCCAGACGGGCCGGGTTCGGCTAGCGAGACAGAAAGGCGTACGTGAGGAACCAGTGTTAAAGCCCCTCAAGCGAACCGGCAGCTCGAATCTGGTGGATGTGGGCTGGCGTGCGGCGAACTCTGGCGTGGTTTTCGTCCCGCGTCGGGGCGCCCGTTCGGCATCTCGTCAGCCGGTCGGGTGGCCATGAGGAAGGTCTGCGGCGTACTCGTGGATAGCCGCTGGGGCATAGCTGGGCGCCGACCCTGTCAAACGAATCCGTGGTGAACGTGGGAACCATGCCGGTGTTCCCGTCTGTCCGGCCAGCCAGGCCGGGCAGCGGGCAGGCACGTCGTCAGCTGATGACACCGGGGTGGGGCGGAGCCGTCGTAGTAGTCCGAGGTCGGGAAAGCCGGCCACATGGCCAAGGGCGGCAGCAAGTCCGCAGGGGCAGGACTGGAATGCCAGGAGGTCGCCGGTGAATACCGCCGCACCGGGTCTGAGTCTTGATGAGGCGAAGGCGCGGGTACTGGGGATCCAGAGGAAGCTGCACCGTTGGGCGACTGCTGATGCAAGTCGCCGGTTTGATGATCTGTTCAACCTCGTCACCGATCCGGCGTTCTTGCTTGTGGCGTGGGAACGGGTGCGGACCAACCGCGGTGCGCGCACCGCGGGGGTGGACGGGGCGACGGCGCACTGACATCAGGGAAGTCCGCGGTGAGGATGTGTTCCTGCCGAGCTGCGGGCGGACTTGAAGGCCGGCGTCTTCGTTCCGTTGCCCGTGCGGGAACGGATGATTCCCAAGTCCGGTGGCAGGCTGCGCCGGCTGGGCATCCCGACCGTGCGGGACAGGGTCGTGCAGGCGGCTCTGAAGCTCGTGCTCGAACCGATCTTCGAGGCGGATTCCCAGCCATGTTCCTTTGGCTTTCGCCCGAGGCGCCGGGCGCAGGACGCGATCGCTGAGATCCACCATTTCGACGGCCACGGTTACCGGTGGGTGCTCGAAGCGGATATCGAGGCGTGCTTCGATTCGATCGACCACCCGGCGCTGATGAGCCGGGTGCGTCGCCGGGTCGGGGATAAACGCGTGCTGCTGTTGGTGAAAGCGTTCCTGAAGGCGGGGATTCTGTCCGCCGACGGAACACTGATCGGTTCAGTTACCGGCACGCCGCAGGGTGGCATCCTCTCCCCGTTGCTCGCCAACGTCGCACTGTCAGCTCTCGACGATCACTTCGCCGACAAATGGCAGGCGACCGGAACGGGCTCCCAGCGTCTTCGTCTCCGCAAACGTGGTGGCGCGACCTACCGACTCGTCCGCTACGCGGACGATTTTGTCGTGATGGTCCACGGCACCCGTGAGCATGCCGAGGCGCTACGGGCAGAGGTCACGCAGGTGCTTGCTCCGCTTGGGCTTCGGCTGGCAGCAGACAAAACCAGCGTGGTTCACCTTGATGAGGGCTTCGATTTCCTCGGTGCGACACGAGGTCGCATGGTTCGAGTGAGCACGTTGATTGGAGGGCTGAGCGCAATGGCAGCAGCGTAGCTCCGGATAAGTGTTCGAAGATCCGTCCCCGCTCTGACGTGCGCTGCTGGTAACGGCAGGGTGCGAAGCTCGGAGAAGACGCCCAAGGACTCCCGCTCCATCCGGGGGTTACAGGCAAGGGGAAGACCGGACGGGCGAGTACACGCGAACTCTTGATGATGCCTCGACATCGATACCCCCGGAGATGGGATGAACCGCTGGGGGCAGGGCTGGCCGTTGCGAAACGGCAGGCGGCGGCTGGTGACTAGGAGCCAGCCGCGTGGAACACCGCCGCCCCGGGGTGCAGAGAGCGCCCACCCCGGTCGGATCTCGACCATGCGGAACGTGACAACCCCGTTCGGGGTCCGGGAACGTGTCCCGGTAAGCCGACCGCAAGGAAGGCCCAACTCCCCGGCGGGCGCAGGACGGTCCAAAAAGCCAATGCCGGTAAGCCGAAAGGCGACGGGAAACCGGGACATCAAGGCCACACCCTTCGCGGTCGTCCCGCATAACCGGCCGGATACAGGCACCTGCCTGACCCGAAAGGGAGCTGACGTGGACCGGGTGAGCCTTTGATGCACCGACGCTGAAGTACCGGAACCGAAGGACAAGTTAGACACCGATGACGGCACACGCATCCGCTGTGACGATGACGGCCCCGGAGGTGAACGGACCGGAGGACGCGGCATCCGACTGGGACACCATCAACTGGCGCACCCACGAGGACCACGTACGGCGACTAAGGCAGCGGATCTTCAAGGCGACGAAGGATGGGGACCTGAAGAAGGTCCGCAATTTGCAGAAGCTGATGCTGCGGAGCCGGAGCAACACGCTGATGAGCGTGCGGCAGGTCACGCAGCGAAATGCTGGCCGCAAGACGGCAGGAATCGACGGCGAGGTCGCCCTGACCTCCCGCGAACGGGCGGAACTGGCGGAACGGATGCACCGTGACGTCTCACCGCTCAAAGCCATGCCGGTCAAGCGGGTCTTCATTCCGAAGGCGAACGGGAAGCGGCGTCCGCTGGGGATTCCGGTGTTGGCTGATCGCGTGCAGCAGGCACGTGTGAAGAATGCGCTGGAGCCCGAGTGGGAAGCCCGGTTCGAGCCGAGATCCTATGGATTCAGGCCCGGACGGGGATGCCATGACGCGATCGAGGTCATCTTCAAGACGCTGTGCGGCAACCGCAGCCAGCGCCGGTGGATCTTGGACGCAGACCTGGCAGGGGCGTTCGACCGGATCGGCCACGAGCACCTTCTCGATAGTCTCGGCACCTTCCCCGCACGGGGCATGGTCCGGGGCTGGTTGAAGGCCGGCGTGATCGAGTCCGGTGAGTTCACACCGACTGATGAGGGAACCCCTCAAGGCGGCGTGATCAGCCCCATCCTGCTGAACGTGGCCCTGCACGGAATGGAGAAGGCGGCAGGGGTCCGCTACCGGCCCAGCGCCCGTAGTGACGCTGAGACGGTCAAGGGATGCCCTGTGCTGGTCAGATACGCCGACGATTACGTGGCGATGTGCCACACCCGCGAGCAGGCCGAGCAGGTCAAGGCCGATCTCACGGCGTGGCTGCAGCCGAGAGGACTGCGCTTCAACGAGGACAAGACACGCATCGTCCACGTGGAAGACGGATTCTCCTTCCTCGGCTTCGACATTCGCCGCCGCGTCGACCGGCAGGGCAGCGGCAAGCTGCTCATCACCCCCAGCAAGGAGTCGGTCAAGCGGCTCCGGAAGCGGCTGTCCGCGGATGTGCGTTCCTTGCACGGCGCGAACGCGGCCGCGGTGGTGTTTCGGCTCAACCCGGTCATCCGGGGATGGTCGGCCTACTACCGGAGCGTGGTCTCCGGCCGGATCTTCACCGGCCTGGACCACCACGTCTGGCACCTCACCTACCGGTGGGCCAGACGCTCGCACCCGAACAAGTCGAGGGGCTGGGTCACAACCCGCTACTTCGGCAAGTTCCACAAGTCCCGGCAAGACCGATGGGTGTTCGGTGACCGCGAAAGCGGCGCCTACCTCACCAAGTTCGCCTGGACGAAGATCGTCCGACACGTCCCAGTCCACGGCGGAGCCTCTCCGGATGACCCCGACTGGACTGGGTATTGGGCCAATCGGCGACACAAGAAGAAACCCCCGCCGGTCGACGAGCACACCGCCCGGCTCCTTCGGGGCCAGGCTGGACGCTGTCCCGCCTGCGGAGAACTTCTTCTGCACGCCGACCCGGAACCACGCAGCCCACACGAATGGGAACAGTGGTTCACGACCGCCCGACGAGTACTGACTAAACAGCACATCGTCGAACGGGTCGATGGCCAAGATCGGACCTTCTACCGGCTCCTTCACGCTCACTGCCAACGGCGGAACCCCGCCAAAACGGCGATGCACCAGCCATGACGCCGAAGCGAAAACCGAGTCGCCCTCGGGGCTTGCTTGAGCCGTGGTGCCTGGAAAGCGGGCATGCCCGGTTCTGAGGGGGCGGGGACGCAGCAATGCGTCCCCGCTACCCGACGCTGGCGCATCCAACGCCGCCGCAAGAAAGGCACCAGTCAGCGCTACCTCTACAGCTACCCGTCGAAGAAAGCGCTGCTTTCGGTGATGGCACGGGTGCGGACGCTGACCGGCAGATCAAAGCACTGGACGCTGTTCGACCTGCTGCACCGGCTCAACCCGGTGTTGCGGGGATGGGCCACCTACTTTCGCCACGGCGTGTCCAAGCGGACGTTCAGCTACCTCGGCCACTTCGCGTGGCGGCGGGTCGTCGGATGGCTCCGCAAACGGCACCCGCGCATCACGTGGGCACGGCTGCGCCGTCACTTCCTACCCGGATGGCGGCCGACGCAGGACGGGATCAGCCTGCTCAACCCCGGCACGATCACGGTCACCCGTTATCGCTACCGGGGCAACAAGATCCCGCTCCCATGGACAGCACCGACCAGCACCACCCTCTGACCCAAACGGCATAGACTCGTGGAGAGCCGGATGCTCGGGAACGGGCACGTCCGGTTCGGCGGGCGGGTCGAGGAAACGGACCAGCCGAAAGGCTGACACCGCGCCTCGGCTCGACCCAACACGTACGTCAAGGTCTCCGGCCAGTGGAGGTACGTCTATCGGGCGGTCGACCAGCACCGTCAGGTAATCGACGGCTACTTGTCCAGGCGGCGGGATTTGCCTGCAGCCAGGACATTCTTCGTGCGTGCGCTCACCGTGGGTGTGAGGCCAACAGAGGTGACGACCGACCGGGCACCGGCCTACCCGCGGGTGCTCGACGAGCAGGCTCCGGCAGCCCTGCACAACGTCGAGCAGTACGCGAATAACCCCATCGAAGCCGACCATGGCCGGCTGAAAGCCTGGCTACGTCCGATGCGCAGCCTGAAACGCTTCCGGTCCGCGCAGACCCTGGCAGCAGGGCAGGCCCTCGTGCAGAACCTGCGCCGCGGCCACTACGAAATCGCCACCGACGAACCCGCCCACGACCGGCTCCGGATCGCTTTCAACGCGCTCGCAGCCAGCATCTGACCCTCCATCAGCGCAGCCTTCACGCTGCCCGCGATTAGCCAACGCAACAATGCCAGCGCGACGGCAACGGCAGCATGGCGGCTAGGCCTCCAATCGCCCTGCCGCATCGAAGGAATTCGGTAGGTCCCCGATCCAGCCCTCTTAAGCCGACGCTTTAGACAGCTGCTGATCGCGCCACTGCCCGGGAGCTAATCCGACGTGACGGCGGAATGTTGCTGAGAACGCGTTGGGCGAGCTGTAGCCAGTCCGGTGAGCGATCTGTTCCAACGTAAGTTCGCCGGATAAGAGGTAGTCGCGGGCCAGCGTTAAACGCCAGTCGGTGAGGTACTGCATCGGTGACTGGCCGAGGGCGCGCTCGAAGTTGCGGGCAAATGACGGTCGCGACATGGCGCTGATGTGCGCCAACTCGGGCACCGTCCAGGCACGTTCGGGCTCGTTGTGCATTGCTTGCAAGGCACGGCCTAGTCGCGGGTCTGAGGCTGCGTGATACCAGCGCGGCGCGGACGAGCTCTGATCAAACGACACCCGCATGCCCATGACGAGCAGCACGTCGAGCAGCCGGTCGAGCACCGTTTGTTGGCCGAGTGTCGGCTGGCTCAGCTCGCGGGATATGAGGGATACGACGTCATGAATTTGGTCGTGCGGCGCGGGTCGGATAACCAGGGTCGGCGGCAGCGCTTGAATGAGGGCACGGCCCACGTCGCCAGCTAGCCGATATGCGCCGCATAGGAAAATGGTCGCGTCGGGGTCGCGGGAGTCGTCTGGGTCTCTTGCCCAGAACTCTTCATGCGACATGCACAGGTTGGGGTCTGCCTCGTGAGCGATGTGGTGTTCGCGGCCCCCGACGACGAACGCGAGATCGCCGGGTAGGAGGCGTTCTGCTTCGGCGGGATCGTCAAGCCAAAGCCACATATGCCCCCGCAGCACGGTGTGCAGGGACAGTTGGATGGAACCCGGGAGCGTCAATCCCCACGGCGGCACAGCCACCGAACGGGCGAAGACGCCTCCCGAGGCGCGCGCCCGGAGCAGGTGGTCATGCAATAAGTCCACGCAGTGAGTGTATCACGCTGCATATTGAGCGTAATAAGCATTGAAACGCTCACTCATTGGTTTCTTACTGTTGATGTATGACAACTTCCAACCCACTCACACTCGTACTTGGCGCGACCGGCAGGACCGGTTCCCGTGTCGCTGCCAACCTCATCAAGCGCGGCCTACCGGTCCGAACGGCGGCCCGCTCCGGCGCTGACGTCAGCTTTGACTGGAGCCAACGCTCCAGCTATCGGCCGGCGCTCGAGAGTGTTCGCCGCGTCTACCTCATGGCGCCCGTGCTGCGCGTCGACTACGCCGACGACGTCGCTGCCTTCCTCGACCAAGCCGAGGCTGTCGGCGTCGAGCACGTGACCTACCTAAGCGCCTTCGGCATGGAACACGCGCCGGACCAGGTGGCCCCCCGCGCCGTCGAACTCGACCTGCAGCGTCGCAAGACCGGACACACCATCCTGCGTCCCTCCTGGTTCATGCAGAACTTCAGCGAGTCGTTCCTCAAGCCCATCGATCGAGCGATCATCGTGCCGACTGGCGACGGTGCAGAAGCCTTCATCGACGTTGACGACATCGCCGCGGTGGCCGCGATCACGCTGGCCGACCCGCAGGCTCACTCGGGTGAGGCCTACAGCCTGACCGGGCCCGAGGCGCTCACCGTCGCCGAAGTCGCCGCCATCCTCTCTGATGTGACCGGTCAGCAGTTTTCGCACGTTGACCTCGACCGCGACGCCTGGATCACCGGGGCTATCGCGACGGGGGTTCCGGAGGCCTACGGCGCCGTTCTGCGTCAGCTGACCGAGACCGTGGCTAGCGGGCATGGCGCCATCCCGAACGGAACCGTCGAGAAACTCACCTGTCGGCCCCCGGGCACCTTCCGTCAGTTCGCAGCAGAGAATGCAGCCGTCTGGAAGGACGCCTCATGATCGACCACGTCTATATCTCCGTTACCGACATCGAACGATCGCGGGCGTTCTACGCCGAGGCACTGAAACCCCTTGGCTGGACGCCATTCGGCAATTACGACGCCGCCTCGGGCCCCGATGGCGTGCCCGATCTGTACGGCTTCGGTGATGACGTCTACGGCACTCCGAAGGGCGTCGGCTCCAGTGTCCGGCTACGCCAGCGGCAGCTTGGCGAGACCGCGCTGTATCTCGGCATTGTCTGTAACAGCAATGACCTGGTCGACGCTGCCTACGAGGCTGCAATCAAGGCTGATGGTACCGACGAAGGTGAACCGGCAGATCGCACCTACTTCGCCCCCGGCTACTATTCATCTAACGTCGCCGACTTCGACGGCAACCGTCTTGAGTTCGTACACAAGGCGTGGAACCCGAAGGCACACCCGTAGCGGGCAGGCCGCCGGCGCTGCGTGCGGCGACGCCCGCGAGGCGCCGGCGGAAGGTCTCGATGTCACTCGGCCGGCGCAGGACGAGTGACTACTAACTTTGCGCTGGCGACCGACCCTCGGAAGCCTCGGACTTCGCTGCCGAATGGGCGAGCCGACCGACAACGGGGACTGGGATGCACCTAAGTAATGCGAGGACCCGCTCGCCTCGGACGTCCGCACGCCGCTAGGAGACTCCTGAATAACTCGGGTGTCGCGTAGCCGCTCCGAGTGGTGATCTTGGGATCGTATGTGGGTGCAGGGTCGGTCTGAGGATCAGCGGGAGTTGCTGGACGTCGAGTCGCTGGCGGGGCATCTGCTCAAGCCGGGTAGCGTGTTCGCGTTTTTGGCGGCGCACCGGCGTGAGCTGTTCGGCGATGCGATGTTCGCGGATCTGTTTCCTTCACGTGAGGGCCGTCCGTCGGTGCCCGCTGATGTGATGGCCACGGTGATCACGTTGCAGGCGTTGTATGGCCTGTCGGACAGCGAAACGGTGGACGCGGTCACGTTCGACCTGCGGTGGAAGGCTGCTTGCGGGTTGGCGGTCGCTGATGGGGCGTTTCATCCGACGACGTTGACGTACTGGCGGCGTCGGCTGGCGGCGTCGAACGCGCCGAACCGGATCTTCGATGCGGTCAAGGCGGTGGTCGCGCAGACGGGGGCGATCAAGGGCAAGACCCGGCGGGCGTTGGACTCGACGATCCTCGATGATGCGGTCGCCACCCAGGACACCGTCACGCAGCTGATCGCCGCGATCCGCCGGGTCCGCCGCGACGTGCCGGGCGCCGCCGCGGTGATCGTCGAGCACTGCACCGCTCACGACTACGACGATCCGGGCAAACCGAAGATTGCCTGGAACGACGAGCAGGCCCGCGCCGACCTGGTCGATGCGCTGGTCGGTGACGCGCACCGGCTTTTGGGTCATCTGCCGGAGCAGGAGCTGGACGCGAAAGCTGCTGAGGCGGTGGCGCTTTTGGCGCTGATCGCCGGCCAGGACGTCGAACCCGTCGAAGGCTCCGACGGCACCGACGGCCGGTGGCGCATCGCTCGCAACGTCGCTTCGGACCGGGTGATCTCGGTGGTCGACCCGGATGCCCGGCACGCCCACAAGACGGTGCATCGCCGCCAGGATGGCTTCAAAGCCCATGTCGCGGTCGAACCCGATACCGGGCTGATCACCGACTGCGCGCTGACCAAAGCGAGCGGTCCGATGTCCGGCGACGCCGCGGTCGGCCCCACCCTGCTCGCCGATGAACCCGGCCCAGTCGAGGTACTCGCCGACTCGGCCTACGGGTCGGGAGCTGCCCGCGCCGAACTCGCCGCCGCCGAACACACCCCGGTGATCAAACCGATCCCGCTGCGGCCTGCGGTGACGGGCGGGTTCACCCTCGACGACTTCACTGTCGACCACACCGCCGGCACCGTCACCTGCCCGAACGGTCTCACCCGCACCATCACCGCCAGCGGGAGCGTCACCTTCGGCAGCGCCTGCCGCGGATGTCCGCAGCGCACCCGGTGCACCGAAAGCCGCAAGGGACGCACTCTTCGTATCCACGAACATGATGCGTTGCTGCGCGCCGCCCGACGGCAAGCCGAAACCCCGCAGTTCCAGACGGTTTACCGTCAACACCGGCCGATGGTCGAACGCACCATCGCCTGGATCACTCGCGGCAACCGGCGGCTGCGCTACCGCGGAATCACCCGCAACGACCAATGGCTGCACCACCGCACCGCCGCGATCAACCTACGACGACTGCTCGCCCTCGGACTCACCCGCAACCAAGGAACCTGGACCCTCGCAACAACCTGAGAGCAGGCCCAACTGCTCGCCAACCCCCGTTCACAGCGCCGCAGAACCGGGGCTGCAGCCAGACCCAACACTTACCCCGGCCAGGTGACCTATCCGGCGACCCCGGTCTGACTTGCTGGCCGTTGAGCGCCACCAGGCACCCCGCCCCAAACGCCGGTTGTTCAGGACTCACCTAGTTCGGTACAGGGCGGCTCAACACGGCGGGATTGCCCGCCCTCCAGGAACCGACAAGCTTCCGACGGGCGATCCGCCACCCGCCCGCTTCTCGCCGGAACTGATCTTGGTACGCGCCACCGATGGCGAACGTGGTGCCGCGCTCGGCGCCGTCACGAATGTGCTGGACGACAAGATAGGTCGAGCCGCTCGCCCCGTCGCCGTCCTCGGTCACTACCGAGGTGGTGAGATTGTGCTGGGTGGCCGTCAGCGTCGCTTGCACGTCCGCGATAAAGGTTCGAACGCTGTCACGTCCTTTTGCGACGCCCGTCTGAAAGATGCACTCGACGTCCTCGGTAAGGATGTCGTCCAAGCGGGCCAGCTGTCGATTGTCGACAACAAGGCAGTAGTTGTTCAGTAGATCGGCGATCTCCCAGCGATCCTCGGGACTTAGCATGACGCTCCTCAAGGGCGATTCGATGCGGGGATCAGAGCTGCGATATGGTATCACCGCTCGCTCGGGCGACTACTCAAGCTGGACGTCGCGGAGTCACGTTGGAGATAGGGCCCATGGCCTCGATCCCAACGGAGGTTCGTGGCGCCGCGGTGCCGTAGCCGTCCTAGAAGCGCCAAGCGTCTGCCAATCCGCGACCCCGTCGGACCAAGCCTGGAGGGCACTTTGGAGATCCATCTTGAAACGGTGACCGAGCGCCGGGAGGGACGCGCTGGCTGTAGGCCAAAGCGGTTTGCCAGGGGCTGGGGATTGGCGCCGGGTTACCGAGTGGCGCGGCAACGGCCGACCGACCTCCATGGATTACCCGCCCTTGGCGTCCCCTTTCCGGCGGGGCATTCATGTCTAGCGTGAGCACCGGCTCGGACGAGCTGCACGTTCAGGTCGATGACGGTGTCGCGGTCATAACGATGAATCGGCCGCAGCAAGCAAACGCCCTTTCCCGCGGACTCTTTAGCGGCCTGATGGTGTCCCTGGACGAGCTGGCAAACGGCGAGGACGTGGGCTGCCTCGTTCTGCGCGGTGCTGGCGCCCACTTCAGCGCGGGAGGCGATCTGCGAGCCGTGCGGGTGGGAAATGATGGGGCAAACGGCGCGGTCGCCTCGGCGGATTTGAGGCGCCGGCACAACCGGGTGCTGCTGGCGTTATACGACTTCCCGGCGCTCACCATCGCTGCGGTTACTGGTAGCGCAGTCGGCGCAGGAATGGCTCTGGCGCTTGCCTGTGACTTCCGGATCGCAGACTCGACGGCCCGATTCACCACCGGATTCATCGGGGCGGCTTCCGCCGGCGATTTCGGCGGTTCCTTCCTCCTGACCCAGCAGATTGGGGCAGCCCGAGCTAAGGCCGCCTTCGCGCTCAATGAGACCTTTGACGCCGAGCGGGCCAACAATCTCGGGCTGCTGCACCGTCTGGTAGAGCCAGCGGCGCTTGAAGCCGAATGGCGCCAGCTTGCGGCTCAGATTGTGGCTGGGCCTCGGCTCGCCCAACGCGCCGTCAAGGAGAACATCAACCGGGCGGTACAAGCCGATTTGCGCACGTGCCTGGACTTTGAGGCATTGACGACAGTCGCCCTCATGCAGACCGACGACCATGCCGAGGCAAAACAGGCCTTCGCCGAACGGCGGCAGCCGCATTTTCGCGGTATTTAGGCCGGGGTCAGTTCCTGCCAGTCGGTCTAGGTGGTGGCGTCTTCCGGCCAAAACGTTGCGATGTAAATCTCTGCCGACCGGGCACAGCAGTTGGCGACGACGGCGCGCGCCCCGTCGCGGTTGCCTTTTGTGAACTGGTCCAACAAGCCCTGCTGCCATTCTTCGGCGAGCTCGTTCCAGCCAGGCACTTCGTAGGCGAAGTCGGGCAGGTACCGCAACGTGTTCCGTAACGTCAGCAAGATCGCTGGTGATGCCGCGGCCCTGTGAATCGTCGCGTGGAAGTTCCAGTTCGTCTTGAACAACTCCGACTGGATATGCGTTTTCAGCGCAGCAAGGTAGTTCTCGTGCTGCTGCTTGAGATTGTCGATCAGCTCGGGATTCCGCTTGTCCCATGCGCGGGAGGCCAGTTCGCCAGCCAGGCTTGCGTGGATCCAATAAATGTCCCGAATGCCCTGCGGGGTGGTCGTCGCCGCAACCGTGAACGAGCGGTTCGAGTCGGCGATAACCATGCCCTCGGAGACGAGGCGGAGCAGCGCCTCCCGCACCGGCATGGTGCTGACGCCCATCATCGCGGCCAGTTCGGCCTGCTTGATGCGCTGACCCGGCTCGAGCTGCCGTGACAAGATAAGGCGTCGCGTTCGATCGGTGACCTCATCGGCCATGGACCGGTGTCTGACGATCAGTTCGGCGGGTGGTGTCGCCACCGTGACATCTTACCTCATATCGCAGATCGCAGCCGTCGGCGGGCGGCTTGTCGAAAGGCGTGCGATGCCGGGCTATCTGCGCGTGGTCCGCTCGGGCAGTCCCCAAAGCACGACCCTCGCTCCGATCGCCTTCGCGTGCGCCCGTTGCGTCACGGCCCTGGCTCTACAAACACCGCGCCGGGGTTGTCGACTAGCACACAGCGCGGGGATGGAACCTAAGACGAACTAGGAAACCCATTGGAGATATCGTATCGTAGAGCCGTGCGCACACCTCTCGGTCGCGTTACGGCCTACAGCGCGCCGGCTGAAAACACCCAGCCACCGCGCCTCCTGCTGGGGATTGGCCATCCTCCCGAGCTGGCCGACGCCGTTCAGGAGTTCTTCAGCGTGCTTGTCCAGGGAGCGCTGTCAGCGCGCGATCGCAAGATTGCAACGCTCGCCGTTGCGGCTGCGCTCGCCAACGGCTATGAGTGGGGGCATCACGCCGCGACCGCCAACGCAGTGGGCATCGACGAACGCGAGCTGGCGGCGATCAAGATCGGCGAGGTTTCGTCGCTCGCCCCCCGCGACGCCCTCATCGTCTCGCTCGCTTTGGCGGTCGAGCGGTCTGGAGTGACCGACGAGCTGTGGGCTGACGTCGCCGCCGAGTTCTCGGTTGAGGAGCAGGTTCAACTGACTGTCGTCGCATCGTTTTACGGGATGCTCGCGCGCATACAGAGCGCGCTCGAAGTGGAGCAGGACGAGGGATTTACAGCGCTGGACTGACGGCAAGTCGATCCGCACCCAATGGCCGAAAGGACGCATCCTCGATGGATCTGTGCTTTGACGAGGAGCAAGCGGCATACCGCGACGCGGTGCGCAAGTTTGCAGATGACGTGCTCGCGCCAATCGCGCGGGAGCGGTACGACTTCACGCAGACGCTGAGCCGCAAGGAGGTACAGGCGATCGCGGCGGAGCTTTCCCGCTACGACATTGCGACGAGCGTGCCGCTGACGGCGAGCGGGGGTATCGACCTCATTTATCTGGGGATTTTTATCGAAGAGGTCACCCGTATCGATGTTGCCTACGCAACGCTTGCCAACGCCTTGTTCTTTCAGGTGTGGGACCTCGTCTCGCTGCTTGAGAGCGACGAGCAGAAGCAGCGGTATCAGCACATGTTCGCGCGCAGCGAGATGGTCTCCATCGCACTCAGCGAGCCCGAGGCGGCCTCGAATCCTGCCGAAATGAAGACGCGGGCGACTCTAACCGACAGTGGGTGGGCGATCGAGGGCCATAAAATGTGGGCCTCCCACGCGGCGCTTGCTGCCGGAATCGTCGTCGCCGCCCGGCGCGAGTCGGAAGACAACCGGGACGGTGACATCGCCCTTTTCATGGTCGAGTCGGATGCGCCGGGGTTGCTGATCGAACCGACCGAGACCCTCGGAATGAACGGAACGACCGTTTGTGAATTGCACCTGCGTGATGTCCGCGTTCCGCGCTGTGCCGAGCTGACAACAGGACGCGACGGACTGCGCGCGGCGCTGGGCCTCGTCGAGCAGGCTCGCTTGAAGGTTGTCTTCATGGCCGTTGGCCTGGCCCGAGCAGCTCTCGAACGCTCGGTCGCGTACGCGAAGCAGCGTCAGCAAGGCGGTCGCCCAATCGCGTCATTTCAGCTGGTTCAGGAAATGCTCGCTGAGATCTCGACGTGGGTCGAGACGTCGCGGCTGCTCGGCTACCGCGCTGCCAGTCTGATGATGCGTGGCGAACGAGCCCAGGCGGAGGGTTCGCGTGCCAAGTCCTTTGCGACGGAGGCGGCAGTTCGTGCCACATCACTCGCCATCCAGGTGCATGGCGCCATGGGTCTCACCAAAGAAGCCGGCATCGAGAAGCTGTTCCGGGACGCGCGGATGCTCACCATCCCGGACGGCACAACAGAGATCCACAAGCTGGTAATTGGTCGCCAGCTGACTGGGATCAGCGCGTTCCGCTAGCCGAGGCGTCGTGGGCCGCCGCCGCGCCTCGCTTAGCCGAAAACACTCAAGGAGTGGATGAGCCATCACTACTACCTACGACGCCTCCGAGCTCGCCGCCGCCCTTCAGGGCGAAGCCTTCGCAGAGAACCCGTATTCGGCCTACGCCAAGCTGCGGGCCCACCCCGGATGGTGGGCACCGGCGGGCTATCGCGTGTTCTCCACGTACGCGGACGTGCTCGAAATCCTGCGACGGCCCGACGTTTTCGGCCAAGAGAGCGTGCCATATCCGAACTTCCATACGACGGATCGACCCGAACACACCCGTGTGCGGCGACTCGTAGCGAAGGCCTTCACTGCCCACTCGATCGGCCTGCTGCGGGACGAGATCGGGGCCATCGTGGACCGGCTCGTCAACGACTTGCATGGGCGGAAGGAGTTCGATCTCGTAACTGACTTCTCCCAGCTGCTGTCGGCCGCCGTAATCGCGTCGGTGCTCAAGGTCCTAGAGACCGACGCCATCAAGTGGTACGAGTGGATGTGGGATCTCGCTCGCTTCCGCGGGAAGACGCGCTTTTTCCCACTCGAGACCAGCGCTGACCCGGGCGCGCTTGACGCTGCGAAGCGGGCGAACGAGGAGTCGATGGCGTACATGCGCCACCTCATCGACACCCATGGAACGCTTCGCGATGGCGGCATCGTCAGTGGACTGTTCCAGGCTCGAGAGGATGACGAGACGCTAAGCGAGGCGGAGATCCTCGGCACACTGGTGCTCCTACTTGGAGCCGGCCTACATACGACGTCTGGCCAACTCGGGAACACGTTCCGGGCGATCTTGAGTCGACCGACTGTCGCGGACGAGTTGCGCGCAGACCTGGACCTCGTGCCCAACGCCGTCGAGGAGGCGCTGCGCTGGGATGGGGCGCTGCAGGCCGAATACCGCGTTGTCCGCGAGGAAACAACCCTGGACGGCGTCGATCTCGGCGTTGGCGAGCACATCATCGTCGTCAACGGAGCGGCCAACCACGACCCTTCCGTGTTTGTCGAGCCCGAACACTTTGACGTGCACCGGGAGAACGCGCGCCGGCACCTGACCTTTGGCTTTGGCATTCATCACTGCTTGGGGGCCGAGTTGGCCCGTACCGAGCTGACCGCGGCGACCAAAGCCGTGCTCGCGCGTTTCCCGTCGCTGGAGCTGGCAGGGGCACCGCTGCAGAGTCCCTGGGACCGGTGGCGCTCTGTCAACAGCCTGCCGGTAAGGGTGGTCTAAATGCGATTTGACGGACAGGTGGCAGTCGTGACCGGCGCCGGGCGCGGGCTGGGACGCGAGTTCGCGGTTTTGCTAGCCAGACTTGGCGCGGCGGTTGTTGTGAACGACGTCGGAGCATCGGCAGACGCCGCGCGCTACAGCGCTGCGGCCCTCCACGAGGCCGACGCCGCCGACGAGGTGGCGGCCCACATCCGCGACGCCGGGGGACAGGCAGTCGCCAACCGAGCCGATGTAACTGATGCCGGAGGGGCCGCGTCAATTGTCGGTGACGCCCTGCGCGTCTTCGGCCGCGTGGACGCCGTCATCAACAACGCCGGCGTGGTCATCACCAACGACTTTGCTGAACTTAGCCTCGCCGACTTAGACAAGTGCCTCAGCGTTCATGTGCGCGGGTCGTTCCTGGTTTCGCAGGCCGCTTGGGCGCCTATGGCGCGGCAGCGCTATGGCCGCATCCTCAACGTGTGTTCGGTTGATGGGCTGCTGGTTGGCAACAAGCAGCATGCGGCCTACGACGCCGCCAAAGGGGGGCTCGCCGGACTGACTCGCGGCATGGCCGCGGACGGCAGAGCTGTCGGCATCGCCGTTAATGGTCTCCTGCCTGGCGCAATGACGCGTGGGCACGCCTCAGTCGATCGCTCGCTGACTCCGACGGCCATCGACATGCGCCCGGAGCTCGTCGCGCCGGCCGCCGCCTACCTTGTGCACAAGGACTGTGGGGTGACGGGGCGGTTCTACGCGGCCAACTCAGGGCGAATGGGCCGCGTCTTCACGGCCGCGGTCGAGGGATACCAGTCCGCCCGCCCAGACGAATTTGAGGTCGAAAGCGTCCGGGACAACTGGGCCACCATCGACAACCCGACGACCTACGTGATTCCCGACTCCACCCAGGACTACAACGAGATGCGCACCCGGGTCTTCCTGACCGCCGTCGACGGCGCATCACCCAGTCTTGAACCCACGTTGCCGGGTGGTGCCGTTTGAGCGGCGCGCTCGCCGGGCAGGTCGCGCTGGTCACCGGCGGGGGTAGGGGTCAGGGTCGTTCGCACGCCCGCGTCCTGGCAGCCGAAGGGGCCGATGTCGTGGTCTGCGACATCGCCGAAGACATCGAAACCGTTCCGTACGCCATGGCCAAGCGGACCGATCTCGACGAAACGGTCGCCCAGGTTCAGGCGCTCGGTCGTCGGGCCGTTGCCGTCGTTGCTGACATGCGTCGCACGGACCAGGTGAATCACGTCGTTGCCACCGCGATTGAGGAGTTCGGACGGATTGACATCCTTGTCGCGAACCACGGCGTGATCGCGTACGGCCGGGTGGATGACCTGAGCGACGAGTTGTGGGACGACGTGCTGGCCGTCAACCTGACAGGAATTTTCAAGGTCACCCGCGCGGTGCTTCCGCACATGCGACGACAGCGCTACGGCCGTATTGTGGCGACCTCCTCGGCGATTGGGCGCAGCGGTCGTGCAAACGTCGCGGCCTACGCGTCTTCCAAGTGGGCCGTAATTGGCTTCGTGAAAAGCTGCGCGCAGGACGTCGCCGGGACGGGGGTAACCGTCAATGCGCTTGCGCCGACATCGGTCGAAACCGACATGATCTACAACACCGCCACCATAAAGTTGTTCTGTCCTGATCTTGAGCACCCGACCGCCGCCGACATGGAGGCGCGTATGGCGGACGCGTTCGGTTCGGGGCACTTCCCGCCCGAGGAGGTGTCGCGTGCGCTGCTCTTCCTCGTCACCGATCGGCGGGGGGTCTACACCGGGCAGGCCATCGACATCGGCTACGGTGCCCTATCGCGCATGCCGATCTGACCGCTGCCGGGACAGGGATCGGGGTCAGCCGAATTCGGCTCGGATCCGCTCCGTGTCGGCACCGATCTCGGGGACGGATCCCATCGATGCCGTCAGACCGCTGATCGTCACCGGCGGAAGCAGCGCATCGACCGGTCCATTCTGTGTGGCCACGGTCCGCCACCGCGCCCGCGCGGTGAGGGCCGGATGCTGCCACAACTCATCGACCGACCGCATGACGGCATTGGCGATGCCGCACTCGTCGAGTCGGGCGACTAACTCGGCTGAGGAGTAGGCGCCCAGGATGGCCTCCATGAGCTCACGGAGCGCGGGCTCGTTGGCCACGCGTAGTGGGTTGGTCGCAAACCGTGCGTCCGCGACCAGGTCGGGCCGGCCAAGCACCTCCGCACAGAGCCGATGCCACTCACGCTCGTTCTGCACGGCTAGAAAGACCGTCCCGTTCCTGGCGCGGTAGGGGCCGTAGGGCGCGATGGTGGCGTGTCTCGGCCCGCTCCGCCCAATCGCCTCCTGCCGGTAGTGGGAATACAGAAACGGCTGTGTCATCCATTCCGCCAGGGCGTCGAGCATTGCCACGTCAACAGTGGCACCGGTACCCGTCGAGGCCCTGGCTAGCAGCGCCGTGAGGATGCCGGAGTAGGCGTACATGCCGGCGCAGACGTCCGCCACCGAGAAGCCCACTTTCACTGGCTCGGCAGGGGTGCCGGTCGCGTCTACGAGCCCGGCTTCGCACTGGATTAGTAGGTCGTACGCCTTCTTCGCGTCATAGCTACTACCGGTCCCGTATCCGGAGATATTGCAGGTGATCAGCCGCGGATGAGCGGCGTGCAGTGTGGCATCCGCGAGCCCGAGGCGGTCGGTCGCACCGGGAGCCAAGTTCTGCACGAACACGTCCGCCTGCGCGAGCATTGCTCGCACCAGTGCTAGATCGTCGGCGCTCTTCAGGTCGAGCGCGACGCTTTCCTTGCCACGGTTCAGCCAGACGAAGTAGCTCGACAAGCCGGCGACCGATGTGTCGTAGCGACGGGCGAAATCGCCCTCCGGGCGCTCGATCTTGATGACCCGGGCGCCCAGGTCGGCCAGCTGTCGGGTCGTGAAGGGGGCAGCGACGGCCTGCTCCAGTGAGATGACCGTTACCCCGTGTAGGGGCTGCATTGGCTTAGGTAGCTAGCGTGCCGCGCGCAACGAGCTGACGCGCGATCACCGACTTCAGGATTTCATTCGTGCCCTCGCCGACGATCATCAGTGGCGCGTCGCGGAAGTAGCGCTCGACGTCGAACTCGGTCGAATAGCCATACCCACCGTGGATGCGCAGGGCGTCCATCGCGATCTCCATCGCTGCTTCAGAGGCGAATAGCTTCGCCATGCCCGCTTCCAAATCGCTTCGCTGTCCGGTGTCAATCCGATGGGCGGCGTGCCGGAGCAACTCCCGGGCGGCGACAAGCTTGGTGGCCATTTCGGCTAAGTAGTTGCCGATCGACTGATGCTTCCATATCGCCTGACCGAAGCTCTCCCGTTCCTGGGCGTACGCCAGGGCGTCTTCAAGAGCGGCGCGCCCAACGCCTACAGCACGCGCCGCCACTTGGATACGGCCAACTTCGAGCCCGCGCATCATTTGGGAAAAGCCGTGCCCCTCCTCAGTCCCAAGAAGTTGCGTGACCGGCGTGCGGTAGTCGTCGAAGGTCAGCTCGCAGGTCTCGACACCCTTGTAGCCCAGTTTGGACAGGTCGCGGGAGACCACAAAGCCGGGGCCCGGCTCGACCAGCACGATGCTTATGCCCGCGTGCGGTGGCGTGGCGGCCGGATCGGTCTTGCACAGCAGCGCGACGAGCCGCGAACGCCGGGCGTTTGTGATCCACATCTTCGAGCCGGTGATCACGTACTCGTCGCGCTCGCGCCGCGCAACCGTCCGCAGCGCTTGGAGGTCCGAGCCACCACTAGCTTCGGTGAGCGCCATCGTCGCCCGGATCTCACCCGTAGCCATGCGGGGCAGGTAGCGGTCCTGCTGCTCAGGTGTGCCGAACCACTGGATGAGCTTGGCGACTACGGTGTGTCCGCCCATGGCGCCAGCGAGGCTCATCCAGCCGCGCGCTAGCTCCTCGGTGATAAGGGCGTAGCACTCCGTTGACACCTTGACCTCGCCCCACGGCCGGTCGATGGCCAGCCCGAAGATGCCCATCTCCTTCATCTGTTCGATGAGCTTCTCGGGGTAGGTGTTGGCATGCTCCAACTCCCGAACGACGGGTCGCACCTCACGGTCGACGAACTCGCGCACCGTTTCCACGGCTAAGCGTTCCTCGTCGGTCAGGTCGGTCATTGTCGCCTCGAATCTCGTCGGGAGGACGCGTCCGCTGGGAGGCGTAGCAAGTCTGAGATATGATATCAACGCTTCTTATCAGCCGCGGCGCGTAGGCGCACCATGAGGCAATTGGTGACCGGCGAGCCGAACACGTGGCTAGCCCTTGGAGCTGTCGTGAGTGACGTACGGACGGTCGCGGGCGTCTGGACCGCTGACGCTCGGCGGCTGCCACGGTTCGCGGCGCAAGCGGCGCTGAACCGGACCCAGCTCGAGCCGCTGAGCAGTGTGAACTGACCATGGGGGATGTTCGCGAGGGTCAATACTCGGTTGGCCAGCAGGTGCTTTCCGGCATCGAAGCGGTGCCATTTGGACCACCGCGCGGTGTCATTGTCGCGCTTCACGGCTCGGGCTACACCGGACGCTACTGGGACTGCCCACATGACCCGACGGCGTCGTTGCTACGGCTTGGACAGATGCTTGGATACCGCGTTGTCGCCATTGATCGGCCGGGCTATGGCATTAATCTTGGCAATCCGATCGGCTGCGCCAGCCTGGATGAGCAAGCTGATGTGCTTGGCGAGTTAATTGCCGCTGTGCATGCCGAATCCGCGCCAGCCCCGATGTTCCTTATCGGACACTCGTTAGGCTCGCTGCTGGCCGTCCGGCTTGCGGCGCGAGAGGCGAGCGCGATTGTGGCCGGCATTGACGTGGTTGGACTGCCCGTTCAATGGCGCGGTGACGTGATATCCGCCCTCGAGGCCCTGCTCTCGGGTGCCACCACCACCCTTGTTTCGGCTGATTCCCGCCTCGCGATGTACTTCGGGCCTCCGTGGTCATACGACGCCCGCGTGCTCGAGATCGAGTCCACCTTTTCGCAGCGGATTCCTCTTGAGGAGATGCGCGAGAGTCTGGCGTCGGCCGAGATGCTGTGCGAACTGGCCCCCCTCATCCGGGTACCGGTGCAATACACGGTCGCTGAATTTGAGGGGTCGATCGCCGGTGGTCGCGAGGCGCTCATACGCGGACGCGCTCTATTGGCGGGTGCGCCACGCCTGGAAGCTCGCATCCAGGCCAACGCCGGTCATAACGTCAGCCTGCACAAGGTCGGCCGCGCCTATCACCTTCGCGCACTGACGTTCTTCGACGAGATTGTCGCCAGTCCGGCTGTTCCGCATGGCCTCGTCGGCAACATCGAGAGCGGGGTGCCAGCGTGACTGAATCGATTACGTCGGTCGGTTTTGTTGGACTCGGCACCATGGGACGTGGCATGGCCCACCGGCTGGTGCGCGCCGGCTTCGACGTGTCTGTGATCGATGTCAACGCGGTTGCAGTTAACGAGTTGGTGGGCGTCGGCGCCCGCAAGGCTGAGTCGTCGGAGGAGCTCGGGGCGAGTTGCGACCTCGTGCTCATCGCGGTTGTGAACGAAAGCCAAGTCCGCCAAGTGCTCGGCGAACCCGGACATGCCGGCCTGCTCTCCCACCCTCGTAAGGGTCTGGTGGTGCTGATTCACAGCACGATCCATCCGGACGCCTGCCGGGAGCTAGCCGACCGCGCGAAGGTCGTTGATGTATCAGTCCTCGATGCGCCGATGACCGGCAACGGGGACGCCGCCGCGGCGGGCACGCTGTCGATCATGGTGGGTGGCGACGGCGACGCGTTGATTCGTGCGCGTTCGGCTGTCGACGCCTATGCAGCTCGAGTCGTCCATCTTGGATCCGTCGGAGTCGGTCAGATCGCGAAGATTGCTAACAACGTCGCGATCGCTGTCACGCTGCGCGGCGTCCGCGAGGCACTTGATTTGGCGGCGGCGCACGGCATCACGAGCGACGACATGCTTCCAGTGCTCACTTCCGGTGGCGCGGATAGCTGGGTTGCTCGCTCCTGGCGCGCGATTGGGGCGTCCGCCGACGACTACCCAGGCGGGGCGCGTGGCCTGGGCAACCTCACGCATAAGGACGTATCGCTCGCGCTGACCCTCGCTCGAGAGGCCGGCATCTCGATCCCGAGCGCAGCCGTCGCCGCTCAGCTCCTGGATGATGCGTACCTCGCGGCCCAGAAGGACCATCAGAACACGCAAGGCTCGACCAACGACGGCTGAACGCTCTCCCGCGTGACCGAGGCCGCTATGCGGTTCTGGCCAGGTGGCTAGCACTCGGACGGCGCGTCGACTCTTAGGGCCGCTTGACCCTCTTGCGGTAGCCACGATATCGTATCGGGAACCTGAGGAGGGTCAACGTTGAACCAGGTGTTGTCCGGAATCCGCATTCTCGACCTGACGAACGCGCTGGCGGGTACGTCAGCGACGCAGATCTTGGCCAGCCTTGGCGCCGAAGTCATCAAGATTGAGAACCCAAGCGGCGGCGACTACACTCGATCGCTGATGCCGTTCATCTTCGAGGCGAACAACCGGGGAAAGCGTTCCTTCGCAGTCGACCTTAAGCAGCCAGCCGGCGTGGAACTCATCAAGCGGCTGGCCGAGACTTGCGACGTCTTGATCCAGTCGATGCGGCCGGGTGCGGCCCGCGAGCTTGGGCTCTCGCACGCGGAAATGGCCGCGGTGAACAACCGGTTGATTTACGTATCGTTCTCGGCCTTTGGCGCGGTCGGGCCGAGCGCGCATCGCCGCGGCGTCGACGGGGTCGTCCAGGCAGAGTCGGGGTTGTCGACGCTGCAGAACGGCGTCCTTGGCAACACGAGCTTTGTCGACACGACGGCGGGGCTTGCCCTCTCCGAGGCCGTGCTGGTCGCGGTGATGAAGCGCGAGCGGTACGGCGACGTCGAACCTGTCGATGTTTCGTTGCTGGACACCGCCATCTACATGCAGTCTGCACCGATTGTTGAGTACAGCATCGGCGGCAGCCTGCTGGATCAGCACGCGTACGTCACCCGCTATCCACTTGTCGCGGTCTACGACGCGAGCGACCGACCTTTTTACATCGCCCCTTACTACGAGCGGGACTGGGTGGCGCTTTGCGCTGTCATCGAGCGGGAGGATCTGCTTACCGACGTCCGCTTTACCGACATCGCGGCGCGAGTCAAGAACGTTGTCGAGCTGCGGCAGCTGCTCGGCGTCGAGTTTGCACGCCGACCGCGCGAAGAGTGGGTGACCGCGCTTGAGAAGCGCGGCGTCCTTGCAGGTGTCGTGCGCGGTTATCCGGAACTGATGACTGACCCGCAGATCGCGGCGAATGCCGCGCTCGAGCGCCATGTCTTAGCCGACGGGACGACCGCTACCTTTGCGCGCGCACCTTTCCGGTTTGCTGGAAAACCGTTGACTACCGCGCATGCGGCGCCATCGCTGAGTGCGGACACCGCGGCCTTACTTGACGAACTTGGTGTCGATGAGGCGGAGCGAGATGCACTCCACAGCGCTGGCGTGATTGGGCCCGTTAACACTGACAGTGGCGCGAGATGACGTTCGAGTTCTGGCGGGTCGGGCAGACAAATCCGCGTTCGGTTGCCAATGATGCGCCTCATGCAGAGGCCGACGGCTGGGACGGCATGCTGGTCTCGGACAACCAGTGCGTGGTTGGCGATTCCTACGTCGCTCTCACCATCGCGGCCGCCCACACGTCGACACTCGGGCTCGGCATAGGTGTCAGTAACCCGATAACCCGCCACCCATCGGTGACCGCGGCGGCGGCAGCTGGCATTCAGCAGTATTCCGGTGGTCGGATGCTGCTCGGTGTCGGTCGCGGCGACTCGTCGCTCGCCCATATCGGGCTGGCGCCGGCGGCACCCGCCGTGTTCGAGCGGTATCTGCTGGCGGTACAGACCTACCTCGCCGGCGGCGGGGTGAAGTTCGACGATCTCGAGCGCGGCATCTATCGGACCTCACAGGAGCTCGGCGCCGCAGGCGTACCCGAGGTGAGCCAGATTCGTTGGCTCGATCCGTCGAACCCGAAGGTTCCAGTGACGGTGGCGGCCAGTGGTCCGGCGGTGATTGACATTGCTGCCCGGCACGCCGATGAAGTCGCGCTGGGTGTCGGCGCTGACGCGGAGCGGCTGCGCTGGGCGATCGACCTCGCGAGGTCTGCGCGGGCCCGAGCCGGTCTGGACCCCTCCGCGCTCGGGGTCGGGGCCTTCGTCAATGTTGTTGCGCATCCGGATGAACAGACAGCTCAGCGGTTGGCTGCCACCGCTGTGGCGATGTTTTCGCGCTTCTCCGTGATGCACGGTAAGGCGGTCGGCCCGTTAAGCGAGCGCGCCAGAGCGAACTTGCAGCTCATCGGCGAGAAATATGACCTGCGTGAGCACGGTCGACCTGACGCCGCTCACGGATCTTCCGTCGATGCCGGGCACATTAAGGAATTCGGTGTCGTCGGGACGCCGGATCAGGTTGTCGAACGACTCGTCGAGCTGCACCAATTGGGCTTGAGCCGACTCATGGTGCTCGGGGGTCTCGCCGAGCTGAGCGGGCAGGTGAGCGATGAGCTCGCGGTCAGCCGCAAGCTCCTGATCTCCGAGGTCATGCCGGGCGTCCGTCAGACGATCGGCTCATCGGTTGCTGCGACGGGCAAGCGGGCCGAGCCGTGACGACTCCTCGCCCGGTCGACGCCAGAGTCCCAGGGGCGGTGAGCTGTGGCGACAATCAGCGGGCGATCTCTCGTGGCGTGGGCTGCGTTTCGGCCCGTGAACCTCTCAATCAGGCCTTCCCGAGATTGGGTTGTTTCGCATCCAAGCTGTTGGCCGCGCCGGCTCTCGTGTTTGGCGCTGTTGAGCAGCCGCAACGACGTAGGCACAGGGAGGCGCAATGACTGCCCTTGTCAGCAACTCGAAGGTGCCGGTGCTTGCCGTCCAGAATCTCTCGGCGGGCTACGGCGACCTTGTAGCGGTCCGTGAAGTCTCCTACGAGGTTCGCCGCGGCGAGATCGTCGCCATGTTCGGAGCCAATGGAGCTGGCAAAACGACGACCCTATTAGCGACGGTGGGTGAGCTGCCTCGCCTTTCCGGCGAGGTCACTTGGCGCGGCGCGCCAGCGAAGAAGAGTCTCTACAAATTGGCTCGTCAAGGCCTGTCGTACGTCCCGGAAGCCCCGTCGGTGATCGCCGGCCTGAACGTCATTGACAACCTCCGGATCGGTCAGGGGACGGTTGCAGGCGCACTTGACCACTTTCCGGAGCTGGAGCCGCTGCTGAACCGGAAAGCCGGTTTGCTCTCAGGCGGCGAGCAACAAATCCTGGCCATGGGCCGAGCACTTTCGAGTGAGCCTGACGTTCTGCTTCTCGACGAGCTGTCACTCGGGTTGGCGCCGATGGTTGTCGATCGCCTGTTGACGGCCCTTCGGGCTGCCGCAGATCGGACCGGTCTCGGCGTGGTTCTTGTCGAACAGCAAGCGCGCCGGGCGTTGGCTGTCGCAGATCGCTGGTATCTGCTCCGCAACGGACAGATCACTGAGCAGGGTGATTCCGCGATGGGCGCCGCACTGAATGTCGCCTACCTCGGGAGCATGGCGGGGGCGGAGGGCGCGGCCTAGGCCGCGGCCACAGTCGACGGACTTGAACGGGGCTAGTCGGCAGACGCGCGCTGATTTATTCTTCAAGATATGATATCAGAGATCAGACCGCCGACGTTGACTGGCCCCGCCGATGCGGCGGCCTGACCGTCCGCCTCCGGTGCACTTCCTGGCATAAGTAGCAGAGCCGATCGTCGAAAGCAAGGGAACGCAGCCATGGAGCTCCTTCGGTTCGTACTTCTGGGCATCGGCACTGGCGGCGTGTACGCGATGGTTGGTCAAGGCCTCGTGCTGGTCTACCGCGGATCTGGCCTGCTCAACTTCTCCCAGGGCGCTATCGCGATGGTTGGTGCCTACGCGTTTTACGAGGCCACCTCGGAGCACCACCTGCCGCTGGGTGTTGGACTCCGATCGGGATCGCCTTCAGTGCGTTGCTCGGCGCGCTGATTCATCTGCTGGTACTGCGGCAGCTGCAACGCTCGTCCTCGTTGTCACGCGTCATCGCGACGCTTGGAGTGACGATCGCCTTGCAGGCCGGCGCCTATCTGCGCTACGGACACAACCCATTGCCGGTCAAGTCGGTGCTTCCGACCCGGAGTGTCCACGTCTTCTCGCACCAGCTGATTATCGGGCTGAACTACATCATCATCTTCGCCATCGCGCTAGCGCTGACGGTCGTCCTAGCTCTCGTCTACAGAAGGACATCTTTTGGCCGAGCGACGACAGCCGTCGCCGAGAAGCAGCGAGTGTCTGCAAGCCTTGGACACTCGCCCGATCGGATCGCAACCATCAACTGGGCTCTCGGTGGCGCGCTCGCTGGCCTCGGCGGCATCCTGATCGCGCCCATCCTTTTCCTCGAGCCGACACAGCTCGTTTTGCTCGTCCTCCCTGCGATGGCAGCGGCGCTTCTCGGCGGCTTCTCGTCGTTCCCGTTGACATTCGTTACGGCGGTCGCGCTCGGTATTGCGCAGTCTCTTACGGCCGCTACGTAAGTCAGCCCGGTTGGTCCAGCGCCGCGCCATTCCTGGCCGTGGTCGTTGTGCTCGTCTGGCGCGGGCAGACGATTCCGCTTCGCAGTCTTCGTCCTCGACAAGCTGCCGGCAGTCGGCAGTGGGCGAATCTGGGTCGTTCCGGTCGCCGTGCTCTACGGCGTCGGGGCGCACTGGGCGTTCGTCGGCGGGGCTGACCGGGCGGTCGCCCTGACGACAACTCTCGCGCTCGCCATCATCTGTATGTCGATCGTGGTGATCACCGGCTACGCCGGTCAGCTCAGTTTCGCCCACACCGTTATATCGCTGGCATCGGCGCGCTTAGTTGCGGCGCGAGTCTCGCGCACACGTGCCGTTTTTGCTGGCACTGGTCATCGGCGCCCTGGCCGCCGGCGTCACTGGAATTCTGATCGGCATTCCTGGCACTACGCACCCGAGGGGCCACGCTCGCCATCGCGACGCTTGGACTGGCAACCGCGCGTCATCTCGCTGGTCCTCACCAACATTTCATACACAAATGGAGAGGAAGGCCTTATCCGGCGCACATGAGTGTCTTCGGCTGGAGCATCGACCCGGTGTTTCATGCCAGTCGGTACGCGTTCGTGGCGCTGACAGCCGTGTCGTATGGACCGGCCTCGCCGTCGCCAATCTGCGCCGGGCACATCAGGCCGCCAACTGCTGGCATTGCGCTCGAATCAGCGGGCTCGCAGCTGCGCTCGGCTTGCCGGGCGCGACGCTCAAGGCCTATGCGTTCGTCCTGTCGTCGGCAATTGCTGGGGTCGGTGGTGTCATATTTGCCTTCGCACAGCCGACGGTGTTGTTCAACGGCACGACCGACAACTTCTTGGTGTTCGCCGGGATCATCATCATCGCCATGACGGTCGCCGGTGGAGTGGGGCTTGGTCTGGCGGTGCGCTCATTGGGTCACTGATGCTGGCCGGCGGCGTCGTGAGCAAACTGCTCCCGGGCTGGTCGTCGGTGAACGACTACCTGCCGCTGATCGGAGGCATCGGCCTCATCCTGGTCCTTATCGCAAGGGCCCGACGGCCTGTTCGAATACAACCGATTGCTGTTCTTTCGCATCGGCAACAAGATCCGTCGGCACGTGCCGCTCCCGCGGCTATCGCAGAAGCTGCCGAGCCGACCCCTTCCGATCGCGGGTAGCCGGCCGGAGTCGCGGCCTGCCGCACTGCGGGTGCAGGGCTTGTCGGTTTCGTTCGGCGGGATCAAGGCAGTTAGCGGTGTCGATCTGACTGTCGAGCCCGGCACGGTGCATGGCCTCATCGGCCCGAACGGCGCCGGCAAGACGACCCTGATCGACGCCGTCACCGGGTTTGTGAAGAGTTCGGGGACCGTCAGCCTGGGGGACGAGGAGCTCTCAGGTATGAGCGCGCGGGCTCGTGCCCGGACCGGCATCTCGCGCAGTTTTCAGTCTTTGGAACTGTTCAACGACCTGACCGTCATGGAAAATCTTGTCGTCGCGAGTGAGCACGCGGCGCCCTACCGATACGTAACCGATTTGGTGTGGCCCCGTCGGCCTCGCTTGTCTGCGGCCGCCCTCGAGGCGATCCGGCAGTTCGAGTTGGCTGACCTCATCGATGTCAAACCCGACAGCATCTCCTTTGGACAGCGCAAGACGGTCGCCATTGCACGGGCGATTGCCTCCTCGCCAGTCGTACTACTGCTCGATGAGCCCGCCGCGGGCCTGAACGACTATGAGGCAGCGGAGTTCGCGCGGCTCATACGCGTCGTAGCCGATGAGTGGCACATCGGCGTGCTGCTCGTGGAGCACAAGGTCGACATGGTGATGTCGATCAGCGACACCGTCACCGTGCTCGAATCCGGCCGTGTGCTCGCCAGCGGCTCGCCGGAGTCAATCCTGGCGGATCCGGCAGTCATCGATGCCTACCTGGGGCACAGCGACGGTGACGACGCCGGCGCGACCCCCGAGTGCGAACGGTCGTCTGACTCGGACCGCTTCGCCGCGATCAAGTCAGCGAACAAGCATCCGCCGCAGTGTCGCATCCGCCAGGGACCACCATCGACGACGCTGCAGCCGTGAGCGGTGCGTTGCTGGGACCGGTGCGCGTGGTTCGAGGACTCTGCGTCAAGAATTGCAGGGATAGGCCAACGACAGCACTGGCGGGTAGCGCCCACGCCCAGCCGGTCTGCACAGCGCGATCGCTGAGGTCGGCCGCAGACGGACGTCCTGTTGAGGGCCGTGAAGCCAGCTCCGAGCCTCCGACTGCGCCTCGCACTGGTAACGGAACGATAACGGCGGGCGAGGTTATTGACCCAGCCGCGATAACCGATAAGATATCGCCAACCTTTGACTCATCCCTGTGCGGAGTGACGGATGCGAAATCGAAAGAACCACCTCGCCGGCCTGCTGTCCGTGGTGACCGCTGTGAGCTTCGCTGCGGCGTGTAGCTCGAGCGCGAGCTCCAAGAGCGTGGCTGCACAGCCCAGCGGCTCCAGCAGCGGCCCGAGCAGCAGCGGCTCTACCGCCGCTAGCGGCACGCCAATCACCCTCGGTGGCTTCGGGCCGATCGACAACCCCGCGAACCCCTTGCCGCAGATCAAGGCTGGCGAGTTGGCGGCGGTCGATGCGATCAACGCTGCGGGTGGTGTGAACGGACACCCGCTCAAGCTCGATTACTGCGACAGCAAGGGTGATGCCAACGGCGAATTCAGCTGCATGCGGCAGCTGGTGGGCGAGAAGGTTGTTGCTGTCGTCGCCCCAGAAATCCTCAGTGACGTGAGTGGCCGCAGCCTCCAGTACGCGAATGCGGCCAAGGTACCGGTCATTGGTAACCAAGGCCTCTTGCCCGCCGAGTTCAACACGCCAGGCGTGTTCCCGACCGGCGCGGGCATCCCAGGATGGGCCTACGGGCAGGCAGCTTCGATAGTCAAGGCGGGCGCAAAGAAGATCGCGCTCTTCGGCAGCACGGACCCCAGCTCGGTATTCATTCTTCAGTTGAGCCAGGACGGGCTCGCCTCGGCCCACATCACGCCAGTCCGGTGGGTCAAACAGACGTCAATGCCGATCCGACATTCGTACAGAGTGCAGCTAAGGTCGTCGCCGGCGGCGTCGACGGCGTCATTTTCGATGTCGCGCCACCGCAGGTGCCAAAGGCAGTTGCGGCGCTACGCGGAGCCGGCTACACCGGGTTGATCAGCTCGATCACGGCCATCTTCCCGCCGCCGATCATCAAAGCGGTTGGGACGGCCTCGGAAGGTGTGCTCCTCAGCGCGCAGCTCGACTTGGTGACGGCGACATCCAACCCGGCAGTCCAAGCCTTCCTCGACGGGATGAAGAAGTCGCAGCCCAAGGCGACGGTCGACGAGGTCAGTGAGAATGGCTGGACCGCAGTGCAGCTTGCGGCGACGGTAGCTAAAGGGATCTCCGGTGATGTCACCAACCAGTCGCTGCTGGATGCCTTTAACAACCTAGCGACGCCCGTAAATCTCGGGATCATTGGTCCGTACCAGGTAAAGGGCGCCACGGTCGTGCTCAAGGACTACCCGCGGATCTACAACCCGACGGTGGCGTTCGGTGTCATTAAGAACGGCGTACTTCAGCCGACCGGGAATGGACTGGTGAACCCTTTCACGCTGCTATCCGGCGGCTGAGCAACTGCCCCTCGCGAGGGTGACAAGGGCCGGGGAGCAGATCGACTGCTCCCCGGCCCTCAACACGCTGCCGGCCGTGCGCGCGCTGCCGCCGTTCTTAGCTCGGGCCGCCCAGCGACCTCCCGATCATCGCGCGACCCCTGGCCCACGCTCAGGACGACGACCGGCTCTGCATCGGTGAGGCATCGATAGGCTCGAATCCCTGCTCAGGATCGAGGGCGGGATCGTAGTAGCCCAGCTCAACGCTGAAGCCGTCCGCGTCCTCGACGTATTGGATTCGCAATCGTTCCCGGACGATTTCCTGGTGAAGGCGAAAGCCGGCGGCAGATACGCGGTTGCGAAGTGCCTGGTAGCCGTCAAGCGTGCGTTCGCCAATGGCGATGTTGAGCAAGCCCTGATCACTAATCCGATAGTCAGGTAGGCGCGGCCGGCCCGGCGGGTCAACATGCTCAACGAGCTCGAGCCAGATGTCACCGCCGGCGAGCAGGGCACTGCGCGTCACCCCGGTTGCAGGCTCCGGGTGCAGTTCGTCGACGTTGGGGGTTTGGTCCGTCGAAACCAGCCCGATGGCAGCGCAGAAATAGTCCAGCGACCGGTCGAGGTCGGGTACGGACGCCCTGACGTTTCGCGTTACAACGGAACAGTTCCGACCCGCCGATACCGCCGACGTCGGCGGCGCCGGGTCGGCTTCGAGGAGCTCGATAAGCACGCCGTCCGGGTCGAGCGCCGAGCCGCGTCGGTGACCGACGGGGCCGGTGGGGTTGTGAACGGGGCCAACGTTCAGCTTGCGCAGACGCTGCACGGTGGCGTCAAAGTCGGCGACCCACACGCCGACTGACGTCCAGCCAATGTCGCGATGGGTGCGATCGGCACGCTGCGGTCTGACAGGAGGCTGACTGTATTGAAAGATCTCGAGCTGGAAGCCGGCCTGCCTATCGACCAGCCAAACGACCTTGTCGACTTGGGCGTCGGGCACCCCCTGCACGGCGGACAGCGGTGCGGTGGGGTGGCGCTCACCGGCTGGCAGGTAGCCCAACCCGACCTGGTACCACTCGGCCGAGCGCTGGGCGTCAAGCGCACTGAGCGCTACCTGAGCGATGCGCGTTCCCGTTTGGCCCGTCACGAGGGCGTCTGTCCGTTCGGGCATCGGACCTCCTTGTCAACTGATATGATATCGCTACACTTGAGCCATAGGCGATGGCGTGGCGAGCCCTCGGTCGACCGCAAAGTCCGACGACGCACTTCGAACGACCTGGGTTCGTCGCCGTCCTGATCGGCAGGAGGTCCGGTCGAAGCCGCCGGTCTGAGGCCAGTCGAATCACCGCACTCGCGCCGAAGCAAAGGAGATCGGTCATGGAGAGTGCTGTCGCGGCCGGGATCGGTAGTGGCCTCGCAACTGACGCTTCGACACAGACGCTGGTCATGAGTGAGGTCACTCCAGCCGCGAGCGAGGTCTGCCTTCTTCGCTTTCGGGCCCGCGATGGTGTCGCACTGCCACCGTGGAGCCCCGGCGATCACTTGGAGCTGATCCTTCCCTCGTATCGGATTCGGCACTATTCGCTCTGCGGTGACCCGGCTGACCGCGCGTCCTACACCGTGGCCGTGTTGCGTCTCGCTGACGGTCGCGGCGGCTCGATCGAGATTCACGACGAGTTGCGCCCGGGTACCGAACTCGTCGTCCGGGGGCCTCGAAACAACTTCCCGCTGGTGGCGGCCCCGGCCTATCTGCTGCTAGCGGGGGGAATTGGCATCACACCCCTCTACGCCATGGCGACGCACCTGGCTGCCAAGGGGGCGCAGTGGCGGATCGTCTACGGTGCCCGCTCTCGCGCGGCCGCGGCTTTCCTGCACGAGCTGGGCTCCTTCGGCGACGAGCATCTGACGTTCGTGCCCGAGGATGAGGCAGGACGCCCCGATTTCCGTGCCGCCATCGAAACCGCGCCCAGTGGCACCGCCATCTATTGCTGCGGACCGTCGGCGATGATTGCCGCGATAGAGCAGCTGTGCCGAGAGCTCAACCGGCAAGCCGACCTGCGGATTGAGCGGTTCGGCGGGAGCGGCAGTGTCGCCGAATTGGATGGCGTCGACACGGAGTTCGAGTTGGAGCTTGCCCGCACGGGCACCGTGCTGACCGTGCCAGCCGACCGTTCCGCACTTGACGTGGTCCACGAGGTCTTGCCGGAGCATCCCTATTCCTGTCTCGGGGGTCAGTGCGGGTCATGCAAGGTGTCAGTGCTGGCCGGGGAGGTCGACCATCGCGACGAAGTTCTGGCTGACGAGGAGCGGTCGAGCAATTCAGCGATGACGTTGTGCGTGAGCCGCGCACGTTCGGCCCGCCTGGTCATCGAGTTGTAGCCGACCCTCGGTCCGAGCCCCCTTTATCCACGCGTGAGGGGTATCGACTACCGCGCGCTTTCGGGCCTGGCGCCTCGTTCGCCGGTGCTGGCGACGGGTTGATCCGTGCTCTGCTTGAGCGGAGCAGCCACGGCCGGCGGCTGCCTCACCCGCGTCGCCTTCGGGCCAAGCCCGTCGGCGCCTGCACACCGAGGAGATCGCGGCTTCCTGGCCGCGTAGCTCTTGACCATCGTGGATGGCGCGATACGATATCGCCACCTAGTGAAGCGGAGTTTCTAGTGACTGAACCTCTCACCGGCAGGGTTGCATTCATTACCGGTCTTGCCCGGGGGCAAGGCCGCGCCCACGCGCTGCGCTTAGCTGGCGCCGGGGCTGACATCGTCGGGATTGACGTCTGTACCACGCTTGACGGTGTCGAGTACCCAATGTCCACGCCCGACGACCTCGCCGAGACAGTCAAGCTGGTTGAGGGGCTCGACCGACAGATCATCGCCAGCGTTGGAGATGTGCGCGACCGAGACGTGCTGACTGCCGCCTACAAGGCAGGCTTCCAAGAATTTGGTCGGCTGGACTACATCGTTGCCAATGCGGGCGTCATGCCGGTGTTTGGCGAGCGCTCCAACGAGATGAATGCCTGGCAGCTCAGCCTGGACGTGCTGCTTACCGGCGTGCTGAACACCGTTGAGGCGGGCTACAAGTACATCGTCGACGGTGACCGCGGCGGCTCAATTGTGCTGACGAGTTCTGCCGCCGCGCTCCAACCCATGATGCGTACTGAGGGATCTCACACCCTTGGACTGCTCGGCTATTCGGCGGCTAAGGCGGGTGTCGTCGCCCTGGCTCGCAACTATGCAAGCATCCTGGCGCGCCACCGGATCCGGGTAAACACGGTGCATCCGTCGGCGGTCAACACGCCGATGATCAACAACGAGATGATGGCCAAGTTCTGGGAGAACGCCAACCAGGAGGATCTCAGCGCGCTCGTCAACGCCATGCCAGTCGACACGGTCGAGCCCGAGGACATCGCCGATGCCGTGCTGTGGCTTTGCTCGGACGACTCACGCTTTTTCACTGGCAACCAGGTGCGCATTGACGCCGGTGCCAACCTGCGATGACGCGTCCGGACGTCGCGACTGGCGATCTCTCGCGGCCTGACCTGTTCATCGACGGCCGATGGCAGGCCCCGGTGAATGGTGACGTGGTCACCGTTTTGTCGCCCAGCACCGAGGAACCACTGGCCAAAGCGGCTGTCGCCACGATTCAGGATGTCGATCGCGCCGTTGCGGCAGCGCGGCGGGCCTTCGACTCGGGCCCATGGCCGACAATGCCGGCGGCCGAGCGGGCCGAGATCATGCTGCGGCTGTCCAAGGGAATCGAGGCCCGAGCAGCGGAGATTGAGCACCTCGCCGGCGCTGAGGTCGGGGCCATCGTTGCCATGGCCAATGGCAGTCGGATGAGTGCCCAAATGTTGCTGAGTTACTACGCCGAGGTCGGCCGCGACTTCAGCACAGCTGAGGAGATCAGCGGCGCAGTCTCGGACGCAACTGTGCGTCGCGTTCCGCTCGGTGTGGCCGCGGCCATCGTGCCTTGGAATGCACCGCTCGCCACCACCATGTACTCGGTCGCCCCCGCCCTCGCGGCCGGGTGCACGACGGTGATCAAGAGTCCCGTCGAAGCTCCCCTCGCCATTTTTCTCCTCGGTGACATCGCGCTCGAGGCCGGTGTACCCGACGGCGTGCTGAACATCGTCTGCGCGGACCGCGACGTCAGCGAGTCCTTGGTGCGCCATCCCGGTGTCGACAAGGTCGCATTCACTGGCAGTACCGCGACCGGACGACGCGTCGGCGCTATCTGCGGTGAAAGGCTTATCCCGGTCACATTGGAGCTTGGCGGTAAATCAGCGGCGATCATCCTCGATGACGCTGATCCTGCGGAGGTCGCCGTCCAGGCTGCCACGACGGCAATGCTTAACAGCGGTCAGGCGTGCATTAACACCACCCGCATATTGGTGCCTCACCGGCGCAAAGGCGAGTATGTCGATGCCCTCGCCGCCGCCGTCGCCGGGTTCGTGGTGGGCGATCCTTTCGACCCCGCGACGTTTATTGGTCCACTGATCAGCGATCGGCAGCGAGACCGCGTCGAAAACTATCTTCTAATTGGCCACACAGAGGGCGCGCGTGCCGTTGTCGGCGGCGGGCGCCCGGCCAATCTGGACCGCGGCTATTACGTCGAGCCGACGCTGTTCGACAACGTCGACAATTCGATGACCATCGCGCGCGAGGAGATCTTTGGTCCGGTCGCCGCCGTCATCGGCTATGACGACGACGCCGACGCGGTGGAGATTGCGAACGACACGCCCTATGGGCTATCCGGCAACGTCTGGTCAGCAGATGTCGAGCGTGCCCGCGCCGTCGCCAACAAAGTCCGCACCGGCAACATCGGCATCAACGGCACCTTCCTCGACTGGTCAATCCCGTTCGGCGGCATGAAGAACTCGGGACTGGGCCGCGAATTCGGTGTCGAGGGGTTGCGTGCCTACTACGATCTCCAGTCGCAGCACCGAGCCAAATGAATCGCGGTCGGTGATAACCGATCCCACCAGCGGTCAGTCACTACGGGTGCTGGACGTCCATCACCACCTCGGTCTGACCGAAGGCGTCGCAGACGGCCTGCCGTTCGCCAACCGGCTGGCCATCATGGATCGCTCCGGAATCGATCAGGCAGTGCTGATGCCGGCGAACGCGCCCGGTGCGACGGCGTCGGCCCGCATGCAAGCCGTCAACGACCGGGTCGCCACCATGGTCGAAGCCCATACCGACCGGTTCCCGGCGGGGGTTGCCCGCCTTGACCTAGCCGAAGGGCTTGCCGCGACCAGGCAGGAACTAGCCCGTGCCACAGATGAGCTTCGGCTTCGAGGCGTGGGCTGGCATCACCGGTTTCAAGGCAGCTTCCTCGATCACCCCGACATGGTTCCGTTGCTGCGGGACTGCGCATGGCGAGGTGTGCCGGCGTTCGTCCATGTCGTCGAGGGTTCGACGCTCGAGGCGCCCTGGCGGCTTGCGGCGCTCCTCGATGCGGCTCCGGAGACGACCGTGATCGCGCTCGACGCATTTTCATCTTGGGACCGTGCTGGTGAGCTGACGCAGCTCGCGGTGCGCTATCCGAATCTCCACTGTGAGCTCGGCGCGCTGAGCGCGGTCGCCGGGCACCTGGTGCTGGAGTTCGCGCGCAAGGTGGGCAGCGGACGTCTCATCCTCGGCACGGACTTGTTCATGCACGAGGGGCAGTCGATGACCTATCAAGTGCCGTTCGCGGTCCTCGAGGTCGTTCATCTCGATCTTCTGCCTGCCGAAAAAGAGGCTGTTCTATCTGGTAACGCCTCCCGCTTGCTGAGGCTGGCGTGACCGCAGCCGAGCGCCAGTTTGTGATAACCGGGATCTCTCCCGAGGGGAGATCCGTGTTCATCCACAGCGGTGCGGCCAATCAGGTCCCTGACGCGGGTCTGACCGGCGTTGCGTATTGGCCAATGTGGAGCACACCCGATGGCCCAGCGCTTGTCGGAGCCACGGCCGGCGGGGAGATTCCGGATGCGATTTGGTTTCCCGAACCAGGCGGTACTCGTTTCTTCGTTGTGGCGGTGCCGCCGGGCAAAGGGTGCGACCGCGCGGAGAGCGCCTATCACACGACGGAGACCGTCGACTACGGCGTCGTGCTTTCCGGCGAGATCGTGCTCGAACTCGATGCCGACGAGCGCCGCCTGCCGGCAGGCAGTTGCGTCGTCCAGCGGGGCACTCGGCACCGGTGGCGCAACGAGCAGCCTGAGCCGGCGGTCTTGCTGTTCCTGATCCTCGGGGCCGAGCGACTCGGGTGACGGCTGAGCCCCAGGACTTGCGTCAGGTGAGTTCTGCGATATCGTATCGGGATACGTCAAGGAGTGCGAATGTCGGCTCTCGCGGAACGTTCACCGGTCGCTGCCCGCGTCGACCTGCCCGAGTTCTACAACGGGGACTTTGAACAGGTGTTCGCGTTCCTTCGCGCGACCGATCCGGTGCATTGGCAGCCGGATTCCGAGATGTGGCTGGTCACGAAGCATGAGGACATCCGGACGGTCGCCACCGACCCCGCCACCTACTCGACGCATTACGGCGTGACAGTTGGATCCCAGACGATCGGCCGTCAGCTGATGGCTGCGCAGGGCGGTGCACCGGATACATGGCGGTTGGCGGAACTGCGCGGAGAAATCAACCGCCGCGGCAGCGCCGGACCGGACGTCGAAAACATGCAGTCCTTCGACCCGCCTTACCACGGCCTGCTCCGCAAGATCTTTGTCCACAGCTTTACCCCGGGAGCTTTGCGTTCACTCGAAGATCGCGTCCGTGAGTTGACCCGCCGGACCCTCGCCGAGATCAGCTCAGGCGACACTGGCGACTTCATCGACCTGTTTGCCGCTCCGATTCCGATCTACGTCATCGCGGAACTGCTGGGCGTGGCCAAAGAAGACCGGGACGCATTCCGCCGCTGGTCTGACATCGTCATCTCCAACGTCGAGCCAAAGAGCGATGAAGCGAGACGCGCGGACGCCGAGCAATTGGCGCAGATGTACGCCTACTTCCACGACCAAGTCGAGGCCCGCCGCAGCCGCCCCGAGGACGACCTGTTGACGCTGATGGTGCAGGCCGGAGTCGCTGGCGCCCCATTGCCAGGGCTGCTCGTCGAGACGCTTGGCAAGATGATCTTGTCGGCGGGCAACGAGACTACGCGGAGTTCGATCTCCGCCACGGCGTTGGCCCTAGCGCAGCACCCGGATCAGCGGCGCCGGCTGGTGGAGAATCCCAGCCTGATCGGCGACGCCGTCAACGAGTTCCTGCGGTGGGCCACCCCCGTTAGGGCTTTCTGCCGCACCGCGACAACCGACACCTGGCTCGGTCGTCGGCAGATCGCCCGTGGCGACTTCCTAGTGCTGTCATTCGCCAGTGGCAATCGGGACACCGAGGTATGGCCGGACGCCGAGGAGTTCGACGTGACGCGCAAGGTGTTGCCGTCGCACCTCGCGTTTGGTCATGGACCACACATTTGCCTGGGCCAGAGCCTCGCCCGCCTCGAGTTGCGCGTGGTCGTCGAGGAACTGCTAGCGAAGTTCCCCGACTTCGAAGTGGGGGACGACGTGGTCGTCACTCCCTCGACGATGGTCAACACGATCCGCTCAATGCCGGTGGTCTTCCGGTGAACTCGATAGTTCCGGAGACACCCAAGCGAAGCCTTGTGAGCGGGTCAACGCGGCCGACCGAGCAGCTGCTGACGACTGCGTGCCGAGCCCAAACCTTCCCGGCGGCAACGTGATCGTGCTGTGCAGTCAAGACCGACCCGCCCGTCGATGAAACAGCGAGCGCATGAGGCAATCAACTTCCGCGCCGCCGAACTGCTGTCAGGAGATGAGTGATGACCGATCAATCGGTAGTGGGCACCAGCCTCGACTTCGATCACGCCGGCACGGACCTACCCGGACGGACTACTGCAACCTGGAACGCCCTCCGTGAGCAGTGTCCGGTGATGCATTCGAACGCGCATGGCGGCTTCTGGATGGCGTTGGGCTACGACGAGGTCGTCAAGGCCGCACGCGACGACGCGACGTACTCATCCCAGAACGACCTCGACGAGCGACGGCCCGGCGTCGCGATCCCGCCGCTGCCGGAGAAGGCCGGGATTCTGGAGGTAGACCCCCCGCACTCGACGGAGCTGCGCAAGGCCTTCCTGCCCTGGTTCTCGCCCGGCGCCGCCCAAGGGCGCTCCGAGCAGATTCAGCAAATTACCGACTACTTCATAGATCAGGTGATCGAGGCGGGGGAGTGCGACTTCGTCATGGACGTGGCGGCGCCAATCCCCGCGCTGCTGACCATGCAGTTCCTCGGATTCGCGGCGTCAGAGTCGCTGTATATGTCCGATCTGATGCACCGCAATAGCTATCTCCCGTATCCGAGTCCGGAACGAGATGCCATGAACCTCGAGATGGCTCGGCTGCGTGAGACCCTCGCCTTGGAGGCTGCGAAGCGGCGCGAGAGCCCGACCAACGACTATCTGTCGTTCCTTGCCAACGTCGAGATCAAGGGCGAGCGGCTGCCGATGAGTGAGGTTGTCGACAACGCTTGGTTGACCATCTCCGGTGGCGTCGACACGACTACCGCGCTGATCTCGCACACCTTTGTGCACCTCACCGAGCACCCGGAGTATCGGCAGCCACTGCTCGACGATCCGAACTTGGCGTCCGCTGCGTTCGACGAGTACCTGCGCTATTTCCCGCCGGTCCAGGGTCTCGGGCGGACCGTGACGGCTGACTGCATGCTCGGTGGCCGACAACTGAACGAGAACGATCGGATCTGGTTGCTCTGGGCATCGGCGAATTTCGACCCGAAGCAGTTTGACGAGCCGATGGAGTTTCGCATCGACCGGACACCGAACCGCCACGTGAGCTTCGGTATCGGCACCCACCGGTGCATCGGCGCCAACATCGCGCAGGTGACGTGGACGACGGTGCTGCGCACGGTTCTGCGGCGCATGCCCGACATCATGATCGACCTCGACCGTTCGGTGCGGTATCCGTCCGTGCCGGTTATCAACGGGTGGATCTCGACCCCCGCCACCTTCACTCCCGGGCCAAGCCTCGGCACCGAGCTCTCGACGGTTGGTGGCTGAAGGGCACCATGTGGAAGGGTGCGGGTCGCCCACACCGGAAGAGCGTCCAACCACCGCGCCACCGCCAATGGCGCGAGTCACCGCGACCCGGCGTCCTGTCTGGAACGCCTGTGCCGCGCCTTCCGCACTTCGCTGCCTCAGACGGCGGGCTTAGAGGTCGAAGGAGCTCAGGACCGTACGCCGAACGGTGGGGTTCACCATCCCGATGTCACTGAGCTCAATCCGCTGAACAATCGAGCCCCACCGCTCGCGGAGTTGGGGACCGACTCTCTCCGGCTCGCCCACCACGGCGAATGCGAGCAATACCTCGTCGTCGATCAGGTTGGCTGCGACCTCCCATCGATCTGGGTCATCCGTTTTCGAAAAACGGTGAAGTTCGTCCGCAAGTTCACTCCAGCCGTGGAGTTCAAGGACGCGCCGGTAGTTGCGGGTTGATCCGTCAAACGCGATCCGGGTCCTCACGTCGCGGAGTGCCTCAGCGAATTCCTCCTCCGTTGCACCTGTGACGACCATCGGGGCGGCGACGATTTCGAAGTCCGTGTGATCGCCGGCCCGCTTCGTCAGGCCCTTTTCTAACGCCGGCCGGGTGATTTCCTCGAAGTACCGAAGCGTTGTGTAGGGGTGGATCAGGAAGCCGTCGGCGTGTTGGCCGGCGACCTCTGTCATGCGCTCGCCAACGGCCGCCAACAGGATCGGTGGGTCGGGCTGTTCGATGCTCGGGACGAAGATCGGATGAGAAAGCGTGTGGGTGTAGAACTCACCCTGGAAAGCCACCGCGTCACCGGTGCGCCACCACTGCCAAATCGCCCGCATGGCGCCGATGAACTCGGCCATCTGTGGCGCCGGCCGTCCCCACGGCATGGAGTAGCGCCGTTCGATGTGCGGCCGAATCTGGCTTCCGAGCCCGAGGAGTAGTCGCCCGGACGAGTACTCCTGAAGTGCTCGCGCCTGCACCGCCATCGTCATCGGTGAGCGCGCGAAGGCCACGCTCAGGTTGGTCATCAGGTCAAGGGACTCAGTGACACCCGCGGCGACCGTCAACATCAGCAGCGGGTCGCACGACACCTCGCCGAAGGAGATCCCCGAGAAGCCGTTCCGTTCGGCGTCGCGTGCGGCCGCAGGCACGTCAGCTAAGGCTTCGCCGGGACGCGAACGATGCAGATTGACCTTCACGTGAGCAACCTCTCCCGCACGTGCCGATGGCCCATCGGCGTTGACCTTGAAATAGAATATCGAATATCGTCGACTCGGTTGACGAGCGAAAGACGGGGAGCGACGTTGGCACTCCACCCGAATGACCGGGACTACTTCGCCCTCGACACGGCCGATCCGGAGCTGCCGCAGCACCTCTACGAGACGCTCGACGAGCTGGCTCAATGCCCGGTGGCGTGGAGCCCGGCGTCAGGTGGTTTTTGGGCGCTGAGTCGCTATGACGATGTCGTCCAGGTATCCCAGGACTGGCAGACCTTCACCGTTACGAACGGCATCATGATTCCGCCGACGGGCGCATCGATGAGAGTCGTGCCCCTCGAGCTGGACCCACCCAGGCACACCCTGTTTCGCAAGCTGCTGATGCCGGACTTCTCGCCGCGGGCGATCGAGGTTCATATTCCGGCCGTCCGGAAGATCATTGAGTCGGCGTTCGAGCCGGTGCTGTCGCGAGGCCATGCCGAACTGGTCGGCGACATTTTTAGCCCAGTCCCCGTTCTCGCGGTTTGTCAGGTCCTCGGGATCACGGGGGACTGGCAGACGATCCGCGACCTTGGTAGTGCCTTCCTTTCGGCAGGCGCTGATCGGGAGGCGGCGCATGCGGCGGCCTCAGCTCTCGAGGAATTCCTCCAGGTCGAGATCGAGGCGCGCAAGGGGTACCCAGTTGTCGATCTACTGGGTGCTTACGTCACCGCGACGCTCGACGGTGACGCGATGTCTCCGCAAGAGACGCTCGGACTGGTTCAACTGCTCGTCCTTGCTGGTCACGAGACGACCGTCGTCACGATGGCTAGCGCCGCCTATCGGCTGATGCGGGAACCCGAGGCTTGTGCGCGGCTCAGGGCGGATCGGACGCTCATCGATCAGTTCATCAACGAGACCCTTCGCTTGCACCCTCCGGCGTGGCATTTTGCTCGCACGGTCACCCAAGCGGCCGAGTTTGGTGACCGGACACTGTGCCCGGGCGAGCGCGTCACGATGGTCTACGGCAACGCGAATCGCGATCCGGCGAAGTTCGAGGATCCTGACCGGTTCGACCTGGATCGGAAGAACTCGTCGCAGCACCTCAGCTTTGGAGTTGGGCGGCATCGGTGCGTCGGGGAATCGTTTGCCCGTATGGAGCTACGGCTGACGCTCGACTATCTGCTGGACCACATGCCGGATCTCGAGCTCGTCGGCGAGCCCGAGTGGGGCGGGGGCACGAACACACACGGCATAAAACGCCTGGACGTGACATTCACCGCCCAACCGAGCGGGGCACACTGATGGCCGAGCTACGAGGCAAAGTTGCTTTCATCACCGGCGCTGCTCGGGGCCAGGGACGGGCACACGCGTTGGGTCTTGCTCGGGCCGGCGTCGACATCATCGCCGTCGACGTGTGCCGCGACATTGACTCGGCCACCTACCCGATGGCCACGCCCGAGGATCTGGAACAAACTGCCGACGAGGTGCGGGCGCTTGGCAGACGCATCAGCACGGCGCAGGTGGATGTACGCGATAGGAGCGGTCTGGAGTCAGCCGTCCAGCAGGGTGTTGCCGAGCTGGGTGGCCTGGACATCGTCATTGCCAACGCCGGCATCATGCCGGTGGTTATCGGTGACGAAAGCGAGCAGATCTTCGCTGAAGTCATCGGTATCAACCTCATTGGGGTGTGGAACACCGTTGAGGCTTCGAAGCGAGTGCTCATCGAGCAAGGGCGCGGTGGCTCAGTCGTGCTGGTGAGCTCGAGCGCTGGACTCCGCGGCTATGCGTTCGAGGTTCCGGGCAATGCCTACGTGGCGGCCAAGCATGGGATGGTCGGGCTGATGCGCAACTACGCGTTGTCGCTCGGACCGTCGAACATCAGGGTCAACAGCCTCCATCCGACTGGCGTCACCACACCAATGGTCACCAACGACACGCTCGTTGAGCTAATGACGGCGCATCCGGAGGTTCTGCACAACTTCGCGAACGCGCTGCCGATTCGTCACATCGCGCCGGAAGACGTCACTGACGCCGTGCTCTGGCTGGTCTCCGATCAAGCCAAGTTCATCAGCGGTGTCGCCCTACCGGTCGACGGTGGACACTCCGTCACCTGACGGGACTCCGCCGTCAGGCTCGGACCCGTTATTGCTCTGACGCGAGAGGTGGAACCCCCGGAAAGCCTGGGTGCCACTGGCGGGAGGTACCGCGAAGCTGATCTGCGGAACCAGTGAGGTACCGCCGTCGACGTACAGCGTCTGGCCGGTTATGAAGGCGGCTGCTTTGGTCAGTAGGAAAACGGCGGCCGCTGAGACCTCGCTTTCAGTGCCGATGCGCCCCGCGGGGATTCGGCTGCTGCGAGCCTCAGCGTCGCGCAGTTGTTCGTCGGAGTAGCTCGCCAGTCGCGTTGAGTGGATCAGCCCGGGCGCGACGGCATTCAGACGAATTCCATGTTCGGCCCACTCGATTGCGAGGGATTTCGTCAGGTTGCTGACCCCCGCTCGGGCGGCGCCCGAGTGCGCGAGTCCCGGCATGCCGTTGCGGTGGGCGGCGACGATGGACACAATCGCGCCGCCGTGGTCCTTCATGGAGCTGTCGAACAGCGCCTTGCAGAGCAGAAACGAGCCCGTCAGATTGAGGTCGACAACCGAACGCCAACCGTTGGAGCTGAAGTCTGCCGCCGGCCCGTAGAACTGGCCCCCGGCGCTGTTGACACAAGCGTGGATTTGGCCGTGCCGCTTCACAGCGACCGCGACAGCGGTCCCGACCGACTCCTCGTCGCGGATGTTCATGGGCAGTACGTCGACGCGGCCGCCTGCGTCGACTATCTCTGCTGCGGTGGCGTCGAGCGCTTCCTTGCGGCGTCCCGCAATGAGCGTCCTCGCTCCGAGCGCCGCGACTTCGTGGGCGATGCAACGGCCGATGCCCGTGCCGCCGCCAGCAACAAGTACGACATCGTCGCGTAAGCAGTCTGGCGCAAAGATCGACTGATATCTGTTCGAGGTCGGCACGTCGCACACGTCCTTTCGGGTTCCGGCGTCAATCGAGCGGACGCACCGGCTCACCGGCCGACGAAGATTGGCGACCGCTTTTCCGTGAAGGCACGGACCCCCTCTGCGGCGTCCGCTGTCTGCCGAACGCTGAGCATGGCTGCCTGCTCGACGGCGTATCCCTCTGCCAGCGGTCTGCCTGATGCGGCGATCATGGCCCGCTTCGCCGCCTGCTGCGCGAGGGGCGCGCCGGCAGCCAGTTGTTGCGCGATGCCTTCGGCGACGACGGTCAACTCCTCCGCCGGCACCACCTTGTTCACTAACCCCATCTCGAGCGCGCGAGCGGCCGAGATGGGCTGGCCGAGCATGATCAACTCCATCGCAGCGCACCACCCGACCTGTTGTGGCAAGTGGACCATCGAGCCGCCGGCCGGAACCAGTCCGCGACAGATTTCGGGTAGCCCGAACCGGGCGTTGTCAGCTGCGATGCGGATGTCGGTATTCATCAACATCTCGGTGCCGCCGCCAACGGCTATTCCGTTGACTGCAACGACGATCGGCTTGAGGAACTCGACATCCTTTAGTAGTGCGCGGTGCGCGATCGATGCGTCACTTAGGTAGCGCTCGTCCCACTCATTCTCGGGCGCGCGTCGTCCAGCTTTCAGCGGCACGGCAAGCGTCAGGTCACTTCCGGTGCAGAACGCGGCGGTGCCAGCGCCCGTCAGTAAGGCAACCCGAATAGCGGGATCCTCGGCGGCGTCCGTCCAGGCGTCGGTCATTCGGCAGGACATTTCCGGCGTCATGGCGTTGTGCTTCTCGGGGCGGTTAATGACGATCCGGGCGATCGCTCCCCGCTTTTCGTAGATGAGCGTGCTCATGAAGCTCCCCTGGCGGAGGCGACGGCATGACGAGATCGGCAAGGATTGATATGATATCGCAACAAGCCAGCCACTGCTCTCTGCCCGGCCGTCGCCACGGAGGATCGCCCATGAACGCCGCAGCAGCCACCCTTGCGCCGGTCGTACGGCCTGATCGTCTGTTCATCGGAGGGGAGTGGATAAGCCCGGCGACCACGGACAGCTTCGACGTAATCGATTGCAATACGGAGGAGCTCTACTTTCGAGTCGCCCAGGCCAGCGAAGCCGATGTCGACCGCGCCATCGCCGCCGCCCGGGCGGCCTTTGACGAGGGCCCCTGGCCGCAGCTGTCCCACGCCGAGCGGGCAGCCTATCTTCGCAACCTGGCCGAGCAATTGCGCCAACGGTCCGACGCGTTGGCTGATCTATGGCCGCGGGAATCAGGGGCGTTGTTCACGATGGCGCAGGCGAGCGGCGGCCGGGCGGCGTCGGTGTTTGACTTTTATGCCGACCTGGCAACCAGCTACGAGTGGGAGGAGACGGCCACGCCGACGATTGGCGGCTCATTCGCGCTCGTCGTCCGCGAGCCGGTTGGGGTCGTTGCGGCGATCATCCCGTGGAACGCCCCGCTCACACTGGCGGTGATCAAGCTGGCTCCGGCCCTAATCGCTGGCTGCACGGTGATTCTCAAGCCGGCGCCTGAGGCGCCCGGCTCGGCCTACATCATCGCCGAGGCCGCGGAGGCGGTCGGGTTGCCTGCCGGCGTCCTCAACGTCGTAACCGCCGACCGCGAGGCATCCGAGCGGCTGGTGCTCGACTCGCGCGTCGACAAGGTTGCCTTCACCGGGTCCACGGCGGCCGGTCGGCGGATCGGCTCGATCATGGGCGGCAGGATTGGCCGGTTCACCCTTGAATTGGGTGGCAAGTCCGCAGCCGTACTTCTCGACGATGCTGACTTGCAGGGCGCGGCCAGAACTCTCGCCGATGCCGAGTGCCAATTGACGGGACAGGTGTGCGCCTCCCTGACGCGCATTGTGGTCAGCGCCGAGCGGCACGACGACTTTGTCGACGCTCTTTCCGCCGAATTTTCCCGCAAGCGGGTGGGGAATGCCTTTGATCCGCAGTCACAAATGGGGCCGCTCGCCATGGCGCGGCAACGCGATCGCGTGGAGGGCTACATAGCCCAGGGCGTCGCCAGCGGCGCCACGCTCGTCACCGGAGGCCGCCGCCCGGCCTCACTCGACCGCGGCTATTTCATCGAGCCGACCGTCTTCGCCCGGGTCGACAACGCCTCGACCATCGCACAGGAGGAGATCTTCGGCCCGGTCCTTTGCGTTATCCCATCCAAGAGCGAACAGGACGCGATCCGCATTGCGAATGACACGATCTACGGGCTGAACGCATCCGTTTTCACGGAGGACGCCGACCGCGCTCGCCGTATTGCCGCCCGTCTCCAGTCCGGCACCGTTGGTCAAAATGGGTTCCGCGTCGACCCAACGATTGGCTTTGGCGGCCTGAAGCAGTCAGGCATTGGCCGAGAGGGTGGCCGCGACGGACTCGCCGCCTACCTCGAGACCAAGACGGTTGTGCTGGATGAAGTCACGGCGCCGTACCGTGCCTAGGCGCCCGCTCAGCAGCTACCTGATCGTTGACCTAACGGAAGGCGTGGCCGCAGGAATCTGCGGCCAGATGCTGGCTGACATCGGATGCCAGGTTGTTTCGGTTCGAGATTCCGTTGCCGCCGTCGCGGCAACGGAAGACCTCGTTCGCGAATCGCTGGATCGCGGTAAGCGGGTGTGGCAGCCGAGCCGTGTTGACCAAGGCGACCGCGCCCGGCTCGCTCGGCTCATTGGCGAGGCGGATGTTCTCTTGATTGAGGAGACCGATGGGCATGGTGGCGACTGGGCCAACTGGTGCCTTGCGGTTGCGCCTGCCGGCAGCGATCGCATCACGACCGCAAAAGTTGAACTAGGCGGTTCCTATCCGCTCCCGCTGGACGCCTCAGAACGGGCGCGCGTGATGTGTGCCGAGGCAACCACCGGACTTGCCGAGCTTCAGGGCGGCTTCTTGACACGCACTCGGTACCTCGAGCACGGAGTCGGAGCCAGCCTGGCCATCGGCGTGCTCGGTGCTCTTCTTGCGCGCCAGGGCGGTCGAGCGGCCGGGGATGTGTCGGTTTCGCTCACGGACACGGCGCTCCTACTGCAGGCGGCGCCAATCGCGGAGTTCTCTGCAACTGGGTGGATTCATCGGCAATCGGCCTACGTCAGTCGCTTTCCTGTGGTTGGCATCTTCGATGCTTCCGACGGACCGTTCTACCTCGCGGCATTCCTCGACAAGGAGTTCGAGGCGACCGTCAAGGTGATCGATAGGCCAGATCTTGCTGCCGATCCGCTCTACGCGACCCCTGCCCTGCGCGCAACTAACCGGGACACGCTGCGCGCAGTGCTCGCGGAGGCGTTCGCCAGCTCGTCGTGCGCCGAATGGATCGACCGCTTCACCCAGGCCGGCGTCATGGTTGGACGTCTCCGCGATGCGGAGTCGGTGCTCAGCTACGAACAGGTGGCCGCCAACGACATATTGCGGCCGCACCGAACTTCACTGGGCCAAAACGCGGTGCTGCCGCGCCTGCCTTACCGGGTGTCGAATATGGCGCACGCGGCGTCCTCCGACGCCACAGACAGTGCAATTACATCGGAGCAGCTGAGCGAGCTCCTTACCCGGCGGGGCGACCCACGGCTTCGGTCAGCCCGCGCGCCGGGAGACCGCCGGGACACGATGGCGACGAGCGTAGGGCCGCTGAAAGGCGTGCGGATTGTCGACCTGACGCACGCGGTCGCCGGCCCATCCGCGACGCAGATCCTTGCTGACCTTGGTGCGACCGTGTGGAAGATCGAGAACCCCCCTGATGGCGACTTCCTCAGAGGCTTGTCGCGTTTCGGCTTCGAGTCCTTCAACCGAAACAAACACTCGATCGCACTCGATCTGAAGAGCGTCGACGGTCACGCTGCACTCGTCAGTCTGATAGAGCAGGCTGACCTCGTCGTCCACTCACAGCGCCGTGATGTGATGGTCAAACTCGGCCTCGGGCCAGACGACGTACACGCCATTAACCCCCGCGCCGTGTACGCGGCCTTGTCCGGCTTCGGTCCGGTCGGGCCGGATCGCGATCGTCGAGGGGTCGATGCGCTGCTCCAGGCCGAGTCTGGGCTGGCGTCCTTGCAAGGCGCGGTCTTGGGCAACGTCAGCATGGTCGATCAGTTGTCCGGGCTATTCTTCGCGTTCGGCATGCTGGCAGCAGACATGAAAGACCCCGATTCCGCTCAGGGTGCGGAGGTGCACGTCAGCTTGCTCGATTCCTCGCTGTTCCTCGAAGCGGCTGAGATTGGATTGGCCTCGCTAAGTCCGGCAGAGCGGGCGGCGCACCGTGGGGAAGCAGTGGCAATCGAAGTGATCGAGGCGAGTGACGGCCCACTCGTCGCCGTCCTCGACGGCACCGGAGAGGTAACCACTGCCGATCAACTTCGCGCGAGTCTTGGCCCGCAGTTCGTCACACGCCCACGCGAACATCTGGTCGCTTTACTGGCAGCCGTTCGAGTTGCCAGTGCGCCGGTGCTGGACTACGACAAAATCCTCGACGGCGTCCGACCCTTACGTCCTGGCCGCTACGACGTTGTCATGACTGCAAAGGGCGAGCTGTCCGCGATCCCGCAGCCGGCCTACGCCTTTACCCGACCGCGCAAGTCGAAAGCGGCGCCCGCGCCAATCGTCGGTCAAGACACGGCTGAGGTGTTCGCGACACGTTAGGCGCGGTCGCGCCTGCCGGGGTCAGCACGATCGAACTAGCCGACTCAGAGCCGCTCGGGTATCTCGGCCAGCGACTGGGCTGAGTCGGCTCAGACGGGCTCATCGACGACGTACCGAGTCATCCCGGCGCTCACCCTTGAGCTGGCGATGCGGAGCTCGATACCTGCCTCACGGCTCACCGTGTGGACCCCGGTTAGTGCCCCGGTCAGTATCGGCCGACCGGCTGGGATTGCGATTTCCCTAGCGAGGCGGGCAACGGCCCGTGCCGCCCGGTTCAGATCAGGTTTTACCTCGTACTGGACTTGGCCGATCGCGACATGGGCGATGAAATCCGCCTCTGCCGCGACTGGCTCCCCGACGAGGAAGTAGCGCGCGTTGGCGTTGTTGGCCCTCATTCGGGAAGCAAGCGATGCCTGACCCATTGGTGTCGGGGAGGGCAGATCGAAGGCGGGGCGTATCTCGCACAGATGGGCCAGCACGTCGTGCTCGGCAACCTGGGTCCCGTGCAGCTCATCATCGAGGACCAAGGCCAACTCCGCCTCGGCCCGGCTGACACCTGGCGGGTAGGCGCAGCCATTGGGCAGCTGCATAGCGTCGGTCAGAAAGCCGTAAATCTGCCCGTCTGCTCCTGCCCGCGCTTGCGCATCCGCGGTGGTTAACGACAGCTTCATGGCGACGACACGTTCGCCCTCCGCAAGGCGAGTCGCCACCAATGAGTTCACGCGCGCTCCAGGGTCGCCGTGATCTTGCCGAGGCCCGAGATCGACGCGGTGTACTCCTCGCCCGGTGCTGCCGTCACGATCGGACCGAGCGCCCCAGTCAGGATTACCTCGCCGGCGCGTAGGGGCTCCCCGAGTGCGGCGACGGTCCTAGCCAGCCAGACAGCAGCTGTTAGCGGATTGCCGAGGCAGTTCTTGCCCCCACCTTCAGACACCACGGTCCCGGCGCTGCTCCAGAGTTTCATCGACACCGACGGGAGGTCGAGACCGGTCAGGGAGACGGTACGGCTACCCAGAATGAAGCCACCGCCGGAGGCATTGTCCGCGATGGTGTCGAAGATGCTGATCTGCCAGTCAGTGATCCGGCTGCCGACCAGCTCGATGGCGGCGGTGGCAAAGCCAACGGCCCGGATGAGCTCAGCGGGCCCTGGATAGTCGACATCGAGATCACGGTCGAGGACGAGTGCCACCTCAGCTTCCACGCGCGGCTGCAAGACATGGGACGCCGGAATCGGCTCGCGGTCGGCGTAGGCGCGATCGGCCCACAGCACGCCGAAGTCCGGCTGGTGGACATCGAATTGGGCCTGCACTGTCTTGTTTGTCAGTCCGATCTTGCGTCCGGCGACCCGCCGCCCAGCGTCGCGCCCGACCTGAACGTTTGCCGCTTGGATTGCGTACGCCGTGGCGATGTCTGGCTCATCGAAGTCATCGCGAATCGGTGGGATTGGCCTCAGTGAGGCCTCGGCGTCCCGCAACCGGGTGGCCGTTGCGGCGACACGTGCGGCGAGATCGCCCATCAGCTCATCATTTCGAGGGCGACGTCCTCAATCATGTCCTCTTGGCCACCGACCAGCCGCCGCCGGCCGAGTTCCAAAAGGAGATCGCCTTCGGCAATCCCGTATTTCGTCGCAGCGCGCCTGCTGTGCAGCAGGAAGGAGCTGTACAGTCCAGCGTGCCCGAGCAACACCGCCGCTCGGCTGCGCGTCGGCAGCTGCGTAGCCGGTAGCTGTCCAGCGACGGCATCCTCCGCTGCGTCGAGCAGACGGAAGATGTCTAATCCCGTGCTGACGCCGGCTCTTTCGCAGGCAACAGCCAGCACCTCAATCGGAGTGTTGCCCGCGCCAGCGCCGAGGCCCCGACAGCAGCCATCCACCTGGTCTACGCCAGCTTCGATGGCCGCGAGCGTGATGCCGACCGATAGGCCGAGATTGTCATGAGAGTGGACGCCGACCTGCACGCTGTCGCCGAGTTCGGCACGGATCGCTTGGATCCGCTCCACGGCGGTGCGGGGGATGAGGGCACCGGCGCTGTCGACGATGTAGACACAGTCGGCACCGGCGTCCGCAAGGATCCGCGCTTGTTCGGCCATCTGGTCTGGGTTGACCATGTGGGCCATCATCAGAAAGCCGACGGCCTCGAGGCCGAGATTCTTCACGGCGCTCAGGTGCTCAGGACTCACATCGGCTTCGGTGCAGTGGGTGGCCACGCGCACAATGTCAGCGCCGATGTCGGCAGCGTGTTTGATGTCGTCAACCGTCGCGATCCCGGGTAACGCGAGCACGGCCAGCTTGGCAGTAGCCAGCTCGCCCCGGGCGGCGGCAATCAAGTCCCACTCATCGGTGAGGCTGAAGCCGTAGTTGAAGCATGAGCCGCCGAGGCCGTCGCCATGGCTGACCTCAACGACGGGCACGTGAGCCGCCTCCAGTTCGGAGGCCACGCGGCTGACGAACTCCTTGGTGAACTGATGCGCCACGGCATGCGAGCCGTCGCGAAGCGTTGAGTCGGTAACCCGAACTGATGCGGTCATCGCAGCGCTCCTGCCCGCTCTTGGGCCAGCCGCTCGACGGTCGCCACCGCCGCCGCCGTCATGATGTCGAGGTTGCCGGCATAGCTCGGCAGGTAGTCGGCGGCTCCCGTGACTTCGAGCCAGACGCTTACTTTGGTCGTGCCTTGTGGCCCCGCATCTCTGTCGAAAATTGGCCCGGCTTTCAGCCGGTAACCGGGGACGTAGGTACGTACCCGCTCGACCATCTCGGCCACCGATGTTGCAAGGGCAGCTTCGTCAGCTGCTGGGTCGACGCCGCAAAAAACCGTGTTTCGCATGATGACCGGCGGCTCCGCGGGGTTGAGGATGACGATCGCCTTGCCGCGGCCGGCGCCACCAACTCGTTGGAGTGCCAGTGACGTCGTCGTCGTGAACTCGTCGATGTTTGCCCGCGTTCCCGGGCCGGCAGCGCGGCTGGCCAAGCTCGCCACGATCTCCGCGTACGGCACATCCGCAACTGATGAAAGTGCCGCCACAATCGGGACGGTCGCCTGGCCGCCGCAGGTCACCATGTTGAGATTTGGGGCGGAACGCACGCTGTCAAGGTTCACCGATGGCACCACGAAGGGCCCGACCATCGCCGGCGTCAGGTCGAGCGCGACGAGACCGGCCTCGGCGTAGCGGGGAGCGTTTGCCAGGTGGGCGTGCGCCGAAGTCGCCTCCAGGACGAAATCGGCGCCGCGGGGGTCTCGCAGCAACTCATCAACGCCACCAGCGGTGGCTTCGACGCCCAGTTGACGTGCTCGGCGCAGCCCGTCGCTCTCGGGATCAATGCCGACAAGGAGCGCCGGCTCGGCGTAGTCGGAGCGGAGCAGCTTCACCAAGAGGTCGGTGCCGATGTTGCCGGAACCGACGATTGCTGCGCGAGCGCGAGTTTGGGTCACGGGGACCTCCTAGGCCTGGGCGTCGGCTGGGCTGACGGTGACTCGGTGGTGGCCGGGATCCGTCGTCGGTCGTATGCGATGTCGTCAGTCGGGGCGCAGCGCGCACAAACAGGAAGTGCCGGAGGAGTGGGCGCTGCCAGAGCTGACAGCTCAGACATCATATCGCAGATATCCCAGCCCAGCGCCTACTACCTACTTGACGGTGGTTTGGCAGGCTTGATTGCAGCCGATGAGGCATCGACTCGGCAGCGCTCACTACGATGCGGGAGCCCTACGGGCGGCGCCAAATATCTCCGGACAAGTTCCGAAGCTCGCTCTTACGGATCTTGCCGGTTGTCGTCTTCGGCAACGACTCGAGAAACTGGACATGCCGCGGCACCATGTAGCGCGGCACTCGCTGAGCGAGGAAGTCGATGAGCTCGCCGGGGGACAGGGCGACGCCCTGACGACGGATGACCACGACCTTGATGTCCTCGTCGCCGAATGCGTCAACCTCGGCTGAAATCGGAGGCCACCCCAACGCATGCGCACTCTGCTACGGCGGGATGGGCGAGCACCTCTTCCTCGAGTTCCATCGATGAAATGTTGTGGCCGCGATGCCGAATGCAGTCGTTCAGCCGGTCGACGAAGTAGTACTCACCTGCGGCGTCGGAAGTGAACAAGTCCCCGTGTGGAACCAGCCGTTGCGCCATTTGTTCTGCGTCTCCGAGGCCATGCCCAGATACACCGCGGACAGGTATTCCGGTCGTTCGGGGCGGACGACAAGCTCGCCTCGCCCCTCGCGGATCACCGCCCCCTGCTCGTTGACGAGTCGCACTTCCATCCCAGGAGTTGGCCGACCAGCCGTCCGGAAGTCCGATGGGTCCTCTGCGGCGAGGACGGCTCCGGTTTCGGTCTGCCCGTACATCGTGCCTATGCGCACGTCGAAGCGATTCTCGAGCTCGCGGTAGGCGCGGGGGAGCGGCACGATTGTCAAGTAGCGCAGCGGATTGTCCCTGTCGGTTTCGCTCGGAGGGCACTGTGCAAGCAGCGGAGCGACCACCAGCAGTGTCGAATGAGTACAGCCAAAACGCCGAACGTCTCGCCAGTAGTTCTCCACGCTGAACTTAGGCCGCGACACCACCCTCATCTCGCGCTGGGCGCTGATGGCGAGACCCGCCAGACCAAGCGCGTGAAAGGTCGGCCACGGGCTGTAGTAAGCGCCCTCGGGTGTCGTCTCGGACTTGTCCTGCGGAAACAGCCAACGGGCGGCCCGCCAATCAATCGCCCAGGTTCGGAGTACGCATTTCGATGCCCCACTCGTCCCGCTGGTGAAGATGCCCGTGTCGACGTCATCGGGCTCGACGGGCGCGCGATCGCGAACCGCAGCCGTCGCCAGCATGTCTCCGGCGTCGGACACGCTGAACCGAGTCCTTGTCGTGGTCGCCGTCGGCGTCAGCACGACCACATGCCGCAACTCCGGTAGCTCCGCCGCCACTGCTGTGACCGCCGGGAGATCGCTGGGCTCTGCGATCAACACTCGGGCATCTAGGAGCCTCAGGGCCGCGACAAGCATCCCACCACGTAGCTCCGGATTGACCGGCACGTGTACTGCCCGCAGCCACGCCGCACCGAGCCAGGGTGCATAGGCGGTGTGGGCTCGCGCCATCGAAGCGATGCGATCTCCCGGGCCAACACCCAGCGATTGGAACGCGCTCGCCCATCGCATCGCGGCGCCATGCAGCTCGCCATAACTGAGCGACGACCCGTCAACCGGGACGACAAAGGGCAGATCGGGATGAGTCTCCGCCCTGGCCGCGATGAGGTTCGGTGTCAGCTCACGTTTCGGAGCGATCAACGGCTACGCCGCCCCGCAAGATCGCACCTGCTTCACGTTTTTGAGGTTCCAGCAGCGTTTCGCGAAAGTCAATTCGGCGCTGCTGGTCGGGGCGTCGGACTCTGCACCGGGAGCGCGGGGCACCTGGCCGGTGAACAAGACCGCCTCCGCGGAGGCCGCCGCGGCGCGCGGCCTCAACGGGATGCGGGCAAAGCCCGAGAAGTCATGTCACCCCCGTCGCAGTCGACGTGTCACCAAGCGCCAGGCTGAAGCCTTCGGGAATCAGAAGATCGCGCCGCGTGAGTTCTTTGATCGAGGAACGGCCTAGTCCGAGCAGCGTTGAATCAATGCCGCTACGCAAGATGTCCAAAACGTTTTCGACGCCGGCTTGGCCCGTTGCTGCCAAGCCCCACAGGTAGGCCCGGACGATCATGACCGCGCGAGCGCCGAGCGCCAGCGCCTTCACAACGTCACTGCCCCGGCGAATCCCCCATCGAGGAGTACCTCGATCTGCCCACCGACGGCGTCTGCGATAGCGGGCAGCGCTCGAATTGACGCCGGCGTGCCGTCGAGGTTGTTGCCGCCGTGGTTGGACACCGAGATGGCGTTGAATCCCTCGGCAACTGCCATTCGCGCATCGTCAACGCGCATGACGCCCTTGAGCATCAGCGGGCCGTCATAGGCCTTCCGTAGCCAACGCAGGTCTTCCCAAGTTGGCAGCGCCGTTTGCATCCACTGGCTGTAGGCGCCGAAGAACGTCGGTTCTGGCTCGCCGGGCGCGGCCATGTTGGGCACCCGCAACGTCGGGGGTCCGCCGGCCTTTGCCCATCGGGTGGCCCATCGCGGTCGCGCGACAGCTTGTGGGGACAAGCGCAGGAGCGTCTTCAAGTCGAGCCGCTCGGGGATATAGGGACTGCCCCAGTCGCGACCAACTGCGAATGACCAGTCCAAGGTAACGATGATTCCCACGGCGCCGGCGGCGCGGGCCCGCTCGATACGGGCCAGGATTTGGTCCCGGCTGCCTGCCCAGTACAGCTGGAAGAACGTTTGGCTGTTGGCGGCCGCTACTGTCTCGATGGGCTTGCTTGCGAACGACGACAACGCCATGCAGGTGCCGCGCGCCGCGGCCGCGCGGGCAACAGCGACTTCGCCATCCGGATGCACAGCCTGCACGCCAGTGGGCGAGATCATCACCGGCAACGCCATGGGTTGACCGAGCACCGACGTCGTGAGGTCGCGATCGGGAGGCAGGTTGGCAACTCGAGGAGTGAAGCCCAACTGACCGAAGGCCTGGACGTTTTCCCGGAGGGTGCATCCAGACTCGGAGCCGCCCCACAGCGCGGCGTAGACCGACGTCGGCAATGTTCGCTTAGCTCGCTGACGAGCCTCCTCGACGGTCGAGCCACATGCGAGCCATCGCGAACCTCTCTCAGCTCAGTAACCCGGTTGTCGCCGGGCTGCCAGGTCGTGCCACGCCCGCGGCGCTGGCTCTCAGCCAGCCCACTTGTCCCAAGAGCTGTGATATCGTATCGTAGCCGCGAGCCAAAGGGAGGGGCGAGCGGTGGCGCACACCAGGCACCGGTCCCGATCGCGACACCCAACCGGTGCAAGGTGCCAATGCCGCGCACCGCATGGCCGCCGCGTTCCTGGGACTTGTCCTGCGTATTTGGTAGCCCAAGACGGGCTCGGGATGGTCGAAAGGCGGGTGCGCTCTGTGAGTGCTGATACTCCGAACACGGGAACCGCGTGGCTCGATTGGGCCGGCAGCGGTCTGCAGGAAAACTTTTATGACGTCGGCGGTCTGCGGACCCGCGTCCTCGAGGCGGGCGCCGGTCCGGCAGTGGTATTGCTCCACGGCACCGGCGGACATGCCGAGACGTATCAGCGCAACATCGTCGACTTGGCTCAGTCCTACCGGGTTGTCGTCCCAGACATGATCGGTCACGGCTACACCGACCGGCCCGATCACCAGTACACCCTGGACGATTTCTCCGATCATTTATTTGGGCTTTTCGACGTGCTCGGCTACGACACCGTCAATTTGTCGGGTGAGTCGCTTGGTGGCTGCGTCGCCGCCTGGATGGCACTGCGCGACCCACGACGGGTCGAGCGGCTCATTCTCAATACCGGGATCCTCGACCGGCCTGACGAAAAGGGCCTCACGCAGCTGGCTGATCTTGAAGCCCGTACCCAGCGGCTGCGCGAAGAGCTAACGGTCGACGCCGTCCGCCGCCGGTTGGAGTGGCTGGTGTTGGACCCGACCTCGATGACCGAGGAAATGGTTCTGCTGCGGTTTCGGATCTACTCACAACCAGGCATGGTCGACACGGTCATACGCGTCCTAGCCGCAGTTCTCGCGATGAACCGTGGCCCATATGCCGGCGTCGACTACCTCAACCGTGATCTGTTGAGAGACATTGCCGTCCCGACGCTTGTGCTTTGGACGGACCACAATCCGGGCAAACCGCTTGAGGTCATCAAGCCGGCGATTGACCTAATCCCCAATGTCGAGTTCGCGCTCGTCAAAAACGCCGCTCACTGGCCACAGTTCGAGCAAGCCGCCACCGTCAATGAACTCATGCTGAAGTTCCTGGCTGGCTGAGATGCGGCCGGTCGGTTTCGTGGGTCTGGGAGACATGGGACGCCCGATGGCCGAGCGGCTGCTGGACCGTGGTCACCCGCTCGTGGTCTATGACCTCCGCGCCGACGTCCTGGCCGAGCTCGCGGAGCGGGGCGCGACACCGGCGGCAGACCTACATTCGTTGGCCAAGCAATGCGACCTGATCTTTGTTTGTGTCGTGACTGACGAGCAGGTTTTCGCGGTCATGGACGAACTGGCGGCCACCCTCTCAGCAGACGCGGTCGTCGCAGTTGTCAGCAGTGTTCTGCCGGCGACGATGACGTCTGTGGCGGAACGGCTTCAGGTCGCCGGCGCGCATGTTGTCGACGCGCCGGTGACAGGTTCCCGACCTGCGGCTGCGGCCGGCACGCTCACGGTCATGCTCGGTGGCAGCCCGGAGATCGCCGACAGGATTCGTCCCGTCCTCGACGCCTTCGCGGCCCAAGTGATTCACGTGGGTCCGACTGGTGCCGCGCAAGCCGTCAAGATCGCGAACAACGTGATGCTGCATATGAATCACCTCGTCGCGTTGGAGGCGCTTGAGTTTGCGCAGGCGCACGGATTGTCGGAACGCGCCGTCATCGAGGTTGCCAATGCGGGCACCGGCCGGTCGTGGGTCACCGAAACGTGGGGCCTTATCGACGGCATGTTCCTGGACCACCCGCAGGCCGGAACGGACGGGATTTACGACATGATGGTCAAAGAGATGTGGCACGCGGTCGAGCTCAGCAAAGTCTCCCGCACCCCGTTGCCGCTGACTGGGCTGGGCGTGCAAGTCAGCCGCGGCTTGCTCGAGCGCCGCGCCGCCGCGGTTGCAGCCGACAGGAGCGGATCGTGAGCGCCCGTCGTCGCGTCGTCATTGGCACCGATGCCTTAGGTAAATCGGTGGTTTTCGCTGATGAACCGCTGAACGGCCAGCAACTGGCACCCCGTGGCCATGAACTCACGATGCTGTGGGGTCAAGACGCCGCGGGCTCACTCCCGACCGGGGCGGCCGAGCCGCTGGTTGAGCCGTTCCTCCCCGCAGTCGGTGGGTGGCGCGTCTCGGTGTTGACCATTGAGCCCGACGCCGCGCCTTTACTAGCCGAGGGTGCAGGAACCGTGCTGCCAGATCTCGCCGCTGCCATGCAGCGCGGCGGCGGTCGCGGCATGCATGCCACCGACACGGTGGATGTAGTGGTGGTGCTCAGCGGAGAGCTCGATGTCGAAATTGACAATGAGTCGGCCGTGCACCTGAACGCAGGCGACTGGCTGGTGCAGCTCGGCGGTCGTCACGCTTGGCGCAACCCAACTAATACCGCTGCCTCGATCGCGGTATTCATGGCCGGCGCTCAGCGCTGACGAACCGGGCTGGTCTTTTCGCCGCCGACGCGTCAGAATAGCCACGATATGATATCGAACGAAGGAGTCCCGTGGACCTCGGAATCGCTGGTCGAGTGGCACTGATCTCTGGGGGCAGTCGCGGCATGGGACGTCGCGCCGCCGAGCTGCTGGCTCGCGACGGCTGCGCCGTGTTGATCGCGGCACTCGAATCCGACAAGGAATCGATAGATGAAACCGTCGAGAGCGTTCGCAGTCTCGGTTCCCGGGCGGTCGGTTACGCCGGCGACATGACGCAAAAACACCATGTCGACCAAGCCGTTGCGGCTTGTCGTGAGGCGCTGGGCGCGCCGGACATCCTGGTGGCCAACGTCAATGGACCGCCGCCGGGACACTTCGATGAGGTGACTGACGAGCAGTTTGAGATTGCCGTCAGGGAGATGACGTTGAGCCTGGTCTATCTGCTGCGCGCGACCGTCGGCCACATGAAGGACCAGCGGTGGGGTCGCGTCATAAATATGAACTCGATCGGTGCCAAGGAGCCGACGCGATTCCCGGGCCACGTCCTCGTCAATACCGGTCGCGCAGCTGCGGTTGCCCTGGCCAAATCCCTGGCCGACGAATGGGCGGAGTACGGCATCACGGTCAACTCGATCGGCACGGGCTACATCGGCACCGATCGCATGTACGCCTATTGGGATCGCATGTCGGAGGCAACGGGTCGTCCCCGCGACGAGTTGCTACGGGTCATTACCGACACCATCCCTGCCGGCAGGGTTGGCCGCGTCGACGAGATGGCGGCAACGATTGCCTTCCTGTGCTCGGAATTTGGTGGCTACGTCAACGGACAGTTCCTGAACGTCGACGGTGGCCTACACCGGAGCGCCTGGTGACCGCCGAGTTCGTTGGTCCGGCCACTCAGGCGGTACCGGCCGCGCGAGTGTCACTTGGCGATGCCTTAACTCCGTCGAAAGCGGTCGTGCTCGACTGGTTCGAGTTTCTGTCAACGGGGCGGCTGGCTGAGGCATACAAGTTGATGGCGGACGACGGCCACTTTTGGACGCTGCGCCAACGAACAGCCGTTTCCAGCCATCGGTTTGCCGAGATCTTTACCGACACCTGGCGCAACACCTTCACTGACGGCGTTGTCTTCACCGTCGGCAGTGTGACGGCGGAAGACGACCGCGTGGCTGTGGTCGCCGAGGCTCACGCGACGATCGCCGAGGGCGCCCGGCCGTACGCGAACATGTATCACTTTCTGTTCACCGTGCGGGATGGGCAGATCGTCGATGTCTGTGAATTCGCGGATACCTTGCGCTCAGCCGAAGCGTTCGCGCCACCGGGCAGCGCATCATGATCACGGCTCCCGCGGGATACAACAGCCCCGGTATCTCCGTCGTTGGCCCAGCATCCAACGCCCGGCCGGGACGGCTCCGTCTGCCCACGTTGGGGGCGCGCCCCCAGCCAACGCGGCAACTCAGAGTCCGTTGCATCGGTCGGCCGACGCCGCGGCAGCGCCCAGACGCGGCCGTATGGCGCCTTACTGCTGTTTGCACCAGGGCCGGCAGCGGGCGAACGGCTGACCCAGCAGCGGGTGTGTGTCTCGTGCCGGTATCGCGAGCCGCAGCTGCCGATTCGACTTCTATGAGGTAGGCATCATGATCGAGCGTTTTACCCCCTCGGCTGCGCAGCTGCTGCGTGACCCGTATCCGACGTATGCCCGCTACCGCGAGGCTGATCCGATCCACTGGGGCAACGCGTCAATGGCCAGTCTGCCTGGCTCGTGGTTTCTCTTTCGCTATGCCGAAAATGCCGCCGTTCTGTCTGACGCAGCGACGTTCGCCAGCGACCCGGCCACGGTCGGCTTGCACATGGAGCCGCCGGAGGCGTTCGCGCCCATCAAACACATTCATCAGCGTTGGCTGGGCGGCATCGACCCGCCCGACCATCGCCGGCTGCGCGCCATCATGGCTAAGGCCTTTACCCCGCGCCGCGTTGAGGCCCTGGCGACGCGAATCTGGGAGATCACCACGCGCCTGGTGGACGACGCGCTCGCCGAGTCAGACACGATCGACGTCTGGCGGCAGGTGGCTTTCCCCATGCCCATGAATGTCATTGGCGACGCCCTCGGCGTTCGTCAGGACGACTGGCAGACGTTTCAACTGTGGGCGCAGGACATTTCCGATGCCGTGGACCGAGCTGGTGACGTCGAAGCAGGCCGGCGGGGGGCCGACGCCATCCTCGGCATGTACGCCTACTTCGAGAAGCTCATCGAGGAGCGGCGGACGCATCCGGTCGACGACCTCTTCACGGCGATGATCACCGCGGCCGACGACGACGGCAATCCGATGACGCAATTCGATGCCATCGCGATTGCCACCGAACTCGGTGTCGCCGGGCACGAGACCACAACCAACGGCATTTCGCTGGCCTTGATTGGCCTGCTGACCCAGGAGGGCGGGTGGGCGGCGGCGCAAGCGGCCCTCGCCTCCAAGGCCCGCACTGACCTACTTCTCGAGGAACTGCTGCGCTTCACGACGCCCGTTCAGCGGCAGCGCTGGCGGTGGGCGGTCAAGGACACTGAGCTTGGCGGGCGGAAGATGACCCGCGGCGAGTCAGTGGTCTCGCTACTCGGCGCCGCTAATCGGGACCCTGACGTTTTCGCCGAGCCCGACCGCATTGACATCGACCGCAAGCGGCACAAGCACCTCACGTTCGGATTGGGCACGCATTTCTGTCTTGGCAGCCATCTCGCCAAGCTCGAGTTGGAGACGGCCTTGCGTATCCTCGCCGATCGCATGCCCAAGATGCGGCTGGCCACTCCGGTCGACGAACTGCCGTGGAATCACAACTTCCTGCTGCCCGGCCCAACCGCGCTTCCAGTGGTCGGAACATGACCGCGCGCGATCCGCTGGAGCGGCCGCTCACCGTGGTCGAGTGCACGGCCGTAGCCCAAGATGTCGTGCTCTTAAGCCTCGGCGATGCCGACGGCGGCGAGCTGCCTCCATGGACCCCCGGGGCCCATCTCGAGCTCGTTCTGCCGTCCGGGCTGGTTCGGCACTACTCATTGTGCGGTAATCCCGGGGACCGGGAGCGCTACACCGTGGCCGTGCTGCGCGTCGCCGACGGGCGCGGTGGTTCGGTTGAGATTCACGACAGCGCACTTGTCGGCCAGGAGTTGCTAGTGCGCGGCCCACGTAACCACTTCGAGTTAGGCGCCGCTGACCACTACTTGTTCCTCGCCGGTGGTATCGGCATCACGCCCCTGGTGGCGATGGCTACACAAGTCGCGGCAGAAGGCCACGACTGGAAGCTCATTTATGGTGCACGGTCGCGACAGGCCATGGCTTTTCGCGATCGGTTGGCCAGCCTAGGCGCAGCCGAGCAGGTTGAGTTCGTCCCGCAGGACGAGGCGGGACTGCCCGACTTCGAGAGTCTGATGCGCGGGGCGCAGCCGGGCACAGCCGTGTATGCATGCGGTCCGCCAGCCATGCTGCAGTTCGTCGAGGAGCTTGCCGCTAAGTACGCGGATCGGCTGATCCTCAGTGTCGAGCGCTTCGCCGCCGGCGATGACGCCAGTCACTCGGACGCTCAGGACACCGAGTTCGAAATCGAGCTGGCACGCGCCGGGATCGTGCGCTGCGTGCCAGCTGACCGCACGATTCTGGAGATTGTGCTCGAGGAACTCCCGGACCACCCGTACTCCTGCACGGAGGGTGTCTGCGGTAGTTGCGAGACCGCGGTACTCCTCGGCCTTCCCGACCATCGCGACCAGGTGCTGACCGAGTTTGAGCGTTCCACCAACGAGACGATGATGATTTGCGTCGGCCGCTCGCTCAGCCGCCGGCTGGTGCTGGATCTCTGACGGTGGCCCAGCTCGGCGGCCGCTTTTCGAGGAAGGCCAAGGCGCCTTCTCTCGCGTCGGCGGAGTGGTGGACCCGCTCCCGGTAGGGGCGCGAGAATTCAACCGCCTCGCGGATCGGCATTTCACGGCCGACGTTCACAACGCGCCGGATCGTCTCAACCGCCCGAGGGGCGCACCTGAGGATCTCCGCGGCGATTCGCTCCGCGGCGGAGAACATTTCCTCACGGTCGCTGGCGAGCTCCTGCACCAGGCCGATCTGATAGGCCCGCTCGGCGCTGATTCGACCACCGGTTAACTGGATCTTCAGGGCTTCGCCGAGGGGGATCATGCGTGACAACCGGTCCAAGCCGTAGGACGCGAGCATGCCAGCCCTCGGTTCGGGTAGTCCGAGTTGCGAGCGGGCGGTAGCGACCCGGATATCGCACGTCAGCGCGAGCTCCAGCCCGCCACCCAAGGCGAATCCGTCGATCGCGGCGATGACTGGCTTGCGTCGTTCGCTAATGGCGGCGAAGACGTCGGGCACGCCGGGCAAGTCCAGCGACTTGCCGGCCTCCAACCGCTCAACTACGCGGCGCAAGTCGCCGCCGGCACTGAACGAGCCACAGTCGCAGCCACTGAGGATCAGCACGCGTGCGGTTGGATCGGCGTCGAAGGAGCGCACCGTGTCGATCAGCGCGACCTTCATGCGGGTGCTCAGCGCGTTGCGGTTTTCGGGCTGCTCCATCGAGGCGTTCCAGATCGGACCGCACCGAGAGACGCGAACGTGTTTCATGACACTCCTCCGGCAAACGACTGGCGATATGGTATCGTGAAACTCCACTTCAGACTACCGAAATCCCGATCGCAAGCGGGTGAACAGTGCCGCGGGCCCAGCGTCATCAGCCAAGACGCCAGCAGGTAGACCTCACCGACGCGGCTCTGTCCGGCCGGAGGCTGTGGGGCTGCCGCGATGAGCTTTGCGCGTAGCGAGGTGCTGGTGCCCGGACCGGCCGAGGCTCTCGCGGGATTGCTTGGCGTTGAAGGCATTTCTGCGGACGACGAGCGCGGCCTTCCGCTGTTGTGGCACTGGGTATACCTCCTCGAACGGCCGACGCAGTCCCAGCTCGGAGTCGATGGCCACCCGGTATCTGGGTCACTGCCAATCCCGCCGCGGCCGGGCCTGCGCCGGATGTTCGCGGGTGGCAGGGTGACGCGGGAGCGTCCGCTCCTGCTTGGCGAACCAGCCTCGAGAGCCTCAGTCGTGGTTTCGACCACTGAGAAGACGGGACGGTCCGGATCGCTGACTTTTGTCACCGTGCAGCACCAGATTTTGCAGCGCGGCGCGGTTGCGGTCGTCGACGAGCAAGATCTGGTGTACCGCGAGGGTGGGGGAGCCGGGGCCGCGGACTGCGGCCCGCAATCCAACGACTTACCGGCCGGAGCCGTCAGCGCCGAATGGGTGCTCGATCCGACGTTGCTCTTCCGGTTTTCTGCGTTGACCTACAACGGGCATCGCATCCACTATGACCGCGAATATGCGGTTGGCATTGAGGGTCATCCCGGACTGGTCGTGCACGGCCCGCTCCAGGCCGTGGCCATGCTCGAGGTGCACCGTAGCCACCACCCGAGCGCGTGGCCGCAACGATTCGAGTACCGGCTGACGGCGCCGCTCTTCGACTTCCAGGGCTTGGCTGCGTCCGCCTGCCAAACGGGCAGCGAGGTCGAGACGGAAGTGCGCGACCGCAGCGGAAGGCGGACGGCGGTAGGCCGCATCTTTCTCAGCGCATAAGGACGTCGCGCTGACGAGGACGCGCAGGGTCCTGCCGTAGCAGCGGTAAGACGCACCCGGTGCCGGCGCCGGCGTGAGTGCCACCTGCGGAAGTCCCGACGTGGGCGAGGGGCCGTGTCACCGAGGTGGGCGGCCGTGGTCAAGAGTTGCGATATGTGATATCGAATAGAAAAAGGAGGAGATGACCACGAGTTACGAACCGGCAGTCAGTCGGTCGCCGGCCGGGTTCGAGCAGGTCGACCGCCACAACCATGTGGCTCCTGCGCGACGACGGGGAAGCGTCGAAAGCCGCCTTACTAGCTGCTATTGCGATTGCCGGGCGGCGTCGGCTCAGGGGGCAGCCGGCCGTCGTGGTGGCGGTCCCACTGAAACGACGGACTGCGTTGCTGGCGCCGGAGGCTGCCGCCTTCGACTGTGTCGCGTTCGGCATAGCACTCGAGGCGCAACGCGCAGTTAGGAGCTTGCGTGAGCAGTGCGCTCTATTAGGCGCTCGACGTGGGATCACGCTGGTCTATGACGCGCCCTGCGACGCCCGATTCAAGACAGTTGCGGCCCGTGCGCTCAGTTGGAACAGCGACGTGATCGTGCTCAGCTCGCAGCGCGGAACGTGAATAGAGCGCCTTGGCTCTCGCCGGTTGTTCCGCAATCTGTTTGCACTCAAGTCGGCTGTCGTCGTGGAGGGTTCCGCGGTCAGTTCCCAGCTGCCTTAACCCGGATCCACCGTGTAGTCGGGTGATCGCTTTTTATTGATCTTCGTTTGGCCTGGTTGCTGGCGGGGGCGTGGGTGGGCTGCCGATCTGCTCGGCGTTTCCACTTTGTGTTCGGTTCGGGCCTGGCGGCGTGGGCGGTTCAGGCCGCTGCTGGTGGTCCGGTCGCGGCGGTGAACAAGCGCTGCCATCCCTTCGCCCAGGGCCAATTGGTCGGTAGGTGCAAGGTGGTGCGCCGACCCGAGGTGGCCACTCTGGCGGGAACGTTGATCAGCTGTGCGCGCAGCGTCGCGGTGGTGGCTTTGGCGTGCATGGCGGTGGCGAGGCTGCCGGCGGCGCGCAGCAGGTTGAACGCCATCGCGGCGAGGATGAGCCAGGCTGAGTTGGCGGCGAATGATGCGCAGGGCAGGTGTGCCAGCGGCCCGTTCTTGAGGTCGGCGATGACCTGCTCGATGATCGCGTGGCGGCGGTGGTCGGCCTCGGCGGTGAGCATCGGGCGGGGGGTGTCGGTGAAGACCGCATGGTGGCGCCAGACGCGAAACAACTCGCCTTGCGCGTTCACCGCAACGTGGTCGGGATTCTGGTCCCGGACGCGGCGCACGATCAGCCGGCCGGTGACCTGGTTCTTGGTGGCTCGGGAGGTGAAGGCGGTGAACGGTACTTCGGCGACTTCGGCGTCGCTGACCCACTGGCCCAGTTGTTCGTCGAACACCGCACGCGGGTAGCGGATCGTCGTCCACGCGTCGTCGGGTATCGCCCCGATCGCGGCGGTGACAGCCTTGTTCTTGCGGGCGGTGATGGAAAACCGCACGCCGTGGCGGCGGGCCGCAGCGATGACGTCATGGGTGTAGTAGGCGCTGTCACCGCGCAGCACCAGCAGCCCGGCCACGCCGCACGACCGGGTGGTCTTGATGGCGTCGGCGGCCAGCCGGGCCGCGCCGCGGGCCGAGTTCGCCGACCCTTTACGCAGCCTGGTCGCGACGATCACCGGCGCGGTCGTCGCGGTGCTGACCGTGGCGAGCAGCGCGTTGAGGCCTTTGACGCCGGAGTAGCCGTAGCCGGCGCCCTGCTTGGCGTAGCCGAACGTGGCCCGCACGGTGTCGTCAATGTCGAGGAAGCTCACCTCGGCCGCGGTAGCGACCAGCGGCGCGTGGCGGGCCAGGGCGGCGGTGAACCGGGCCGCGACGGCGTCGAGCTGCCGCACGTGACCGAAGGTGAACGCGCGCAGGAACGTGCCCAGCGTCGACGGTGCCCGGACCCCGCCGAACAGGCGGCTCATTCCGCCGTGGCGTAGCAGATCCATGTCGTCGATCGAGTCCGCGCCGGCGACCATCCCGGCCACCAGCGCCGACACCTTCAACCCGGCCGCGCAGCCCGCTCCGCCCGGAACGCTCAGCTGCTCGCCTGCCAGATCGCCAAAGCCGGCACGGTGCGCCAACCCCAGCACCGGAACGAGTCCGGCGGCCGACACCAAATTCGGATCGTCGAACACCGCGCGGCGAACCGGAGCGACGTGAGATAGTTGCATCCTCGAGATGCCCTTCGTGACAGCCAGAATCGGTTCCTAGACAGCTCTGATTCTCTTGCTGCACAAGGGCATCTCGGCGTTACGGCACGCTCAACGCCCCAAGATCCACGGTGGATCAGGGCTTAAGCAAGGCCTCCGCTTGGGCGACGACTGGTTCGTCGACCATCTGACCCTCGAAGCGCAGCACACCGTCGCCGTGGGCTCGGAACGCCGCTACCAGCCGCCGGGCGCGGTCCAGCTCTTCAACGGTGCCGGCCCAGACAGCATTGGCCGAGCGGACCTGCCGCGGATTGATGCAGAGTTTCCCGGCGTAGCCAAGAGCCCTGGCTTCGCGCGCTTCCTGTCCGAACCGCTCGACGTCGTTGACATCCACCGTGACCATGTCGATGGCAGCGATTCCCGCCCGGCGTGCTGCAAGGGCACACATCGCTCTCGGCACCGCGACCTCGTGGTTGCTGATCGTGCGGATGCCGCCGAGATCAGCGATCAGATCTTCGGCGCCGAAGTAGCACGCCGCGGCACCGGCGAGGTCGGCGTCTAGGCCGGTCGCCGTTTCGATGCCGGCGACGTACGGGCGTCCAACGTCAAGCGGTCCCTCAAACTTCGGGATCACCACCGCTTGGACCTGTGCGGGGACGGCGGCGAGGTCGGCGTCGAACCAGACCGTCTGCGGCCCGTTGACCCGAACCCAGACCGCGCAATCTCCAAGCAGGGCGGCGGCTTCCGCCAGCCCGTCTCGGCTTTCAGCTTTCTGTTGCTTCCCGACGGCGTCCTCGAGATCCAGTATCACCACACCCGCTCCCGAGTGAGCCGCCTTGGCGGCGAGGTCGAGCCGCGGCGCTGGTACGAACAGCACCGATCGCACGGCGGTCCGCGGTAGGGACTGCGAGTGCACGGCTGTCATGGGTTCCCCATTACCGACGGAGAAAGGCCAGGACTGCTGCGTTCCAGGCAGCCGGATCCTCGTAATACAGCGAGTGCGACCCAGGCAGCGCCACGAACTCGCCGTTACGAACCAAGTCCGCCAACGGCTTCATGGCGGTCGGTGGACACAGCTCGTCGGCGTCCGCCGCGAGTACCAGCGTCGGCACCGCCAAATCGGCCAGGGCTTCCACGGGGAAGCGATCGTCTGCCAGTCCCTGCAGTACGTGGCCGGGAGAGGGCCGTCCACCGAAGCTGGAGATCAGGTTGTAGAGCACGGCCAAGTCAGGGGTGCGCGCACAGAAGGTCGGACTCAGCACCGGATGTTGCCGCCGATTCAACCGATCCCGTGCCGGCTCGGCGGCAACCAGGCGCTCGACATGCACGCGTTCGGCGCCGGCGAGCGTGGTGGACAAGACGAGCCGCCGCACGCGATCGGGGTGCGCGAGCGCGAAGCCGAGCGCCACCCAGCCGCCCATCGATTGACCGACAAGATCGACCGATTCGAGTTCCAGGTGGTCCAGCACCGCCCGGAGATCGCGCCGCGCGGCGGGGGTTCCCAGGTCGCCGCCGTAACAACTCGAATTGCCAAAACCGCGCTGGTCCCACGACAGCAATCGATGTTCGGCGGCAAACGGTTCGACTTGCTGCCACCAGATCGCGTGGTTGCCGCCAAGCCCGTGACAGAGCACCACCGGCTGGCCGGACCCGGTCGCCTCCCAGTAGATCCGCTCGCCTTCGGACTCCACCCAACCCGTCATGCGGGCGAGATCGCCAGTCATTTCCAGTCTTCCCGACCTTCCCGACGCGGCGCCGCGTCGTTAAGATACGATATCGCAGCAGGAAGCGGCCAGGGAGGTCTCGATGACGATCCAAGACAGAGTCGCAGGTCAGGCGCCGGTCCGACCGCCGAGCGGCCGTGTGGTCGCCGGCGCCGGCAACGCTGCTGGGCAGCCCCGCGCCGCCAGCCTCGGAGCTCGCGATGACATTCCACGGCTGGGTCTGCCCGAGTACTGGTACCCGGCTATCGCCGCGGGCAAGGTGCCGCGGCGCAAACCGATCCGGCGGAAGATCCTTGGACACGACATCGTCTTCTTCCGCAACAAGCAGGGCCACGTCGTTGCCCTCAACAACTGGTGCCCCCACCGCAATGCCTCGCTGGCGCAAGGGAAATGTCACTTTGCCGGGACGATCACCTGCCCGTACCACGGCTTGACCTTCGACGAAAAAGGCAAGGTTTTAGCGTTCCTTGGCGAGGGTCCGAACTCGACGTTCAGCCAGCAGCGCCGATCATCCGCGCGTTCGTACCCGACGCAGACACACAAGGGCCTCGTCTTCGTCTGGATGGGCGAAGGCGATCCGGCGCCCATCGAGCACGACGTCCCGCCGGAGTTCTTCGACCCCGATGCGCTCGTGCTCCATGCCGAACAGCTGTGGAAGGTCAACTGGCGCGCTTCCCTGGAGAATCTGCAAGACGCGCACGTCTTTTACGTGCACCGCAACTCCATCGAGTTGCTGTCGCAGGATGTGGCCGGCCTCAACCTGCTGCTGCACATAGGCCCGGATCGTCCGGCGACCAAGGTGGTCAACGGGCGGGCGCTCGTCTTCGAGACCCCCCGGTTCTTCGATTTCATCGACTCAAATCAGCAACGGAAGACGCAAGCTGCAGAGCGGCCGTTCCAAGACACCTACCCCGAATTGGGGGGAAAGCAGTTCCCTCGAACCACCTTCCGGCTACAGCTCGCCAAAACCATGGGGTTCCTACGCCGTCACCTGCGCCCGAAGTTGGACTGGCTCGTCGAGGATGTCGAGTGGGCAATGGGCGTGCATCTACCCACCACGTTCCGGCTGGACTACCAGAGCCACATCTACTCGCGGGCCGTGACGCCCCGCGACGAAGACAACTCGTGGATCTTCTACTACACGACCTACTACCCGAAGTCTGAGGCTCGGCGTCGCTTCGATGTCGCGATGTGGCACGCCTACTACAACTGGAAGCAACACCGAAACTTCTCGGGCCAAGACAAGCGCATCGTCGAGCACCTTAACTACGAGAATCCGACCGAAAAGATGTCGACGTCCGACGCTTTTCCAGTCGCCTGGCGCCAGATGGTGATCGAGCACGCCCGCAAGCCGGAGCGTCGCCGCGATGGCTGACGTCCTGGGGGTTGGGCTGACCCACTACCCGCCGCTCCTGGGGGTAGATGAGGACATGTCCTGGGTGCTGCGCTGGACGCTCGAAGACCCTGACATTCCCGCCAGCGCCAAGGAGCCGGCTGCGTGGCCGGCGCAAATGCAGGCCGAGTGGGGCACGGACGAAGGCCGAACCAGCGCAGCGGAGCATCGGCGCGAGCTGTTGGCTGGCTTCGATCGTGTCCGCGCAGCACTTGATGACTTTCGGCCAGACGTCGTCATCGTCTACGGGGACGACCAGTACGAGAACTTCCGGGAGGACCTGATTCCGCCGTTCGCGGTGCTCGCCTACGAGAGCATGGACGTACAGCCGTGGCAGAGCATGAAGCGGCGCCGCGGTGCCAATTGGTGGGCTGAACCGGACGACACCGACTTCCATGTGCCGGGAGACCCCGAGATCGGCCGCTACCTCGCGGCCGCACTCTTGGAGGCGGGCTTCGATGTGTCCTACGCTTACCGGCCTTTGCATCAAGCGGGCATTGCGCACTCGTTCCTCAACGCACTGCTATTGCTCGACCATTCGCGCTCGGGTTGGGGCTACCCGATCGTGCCGGTGTCGGTCAATTGCTATGGACGCAATGTCGTCAGTCGGCGGGGCACCCTCAGCCGATTCGGGGATGCAGGGGCCGCGACTGACCCGCCCTCACCGAACCCCAAACGTTGCATGGACTTTGGGGCCGCGATCGCGGCGGCGATGCACGAATCGCCGTGGAGGACCGCAATTATGGCTTCATCGAGTTGGTCTCATGCCTTCCTGACCGACCACACCTGGCGGCTCTTCCCCGACCAAGCCGCGGACCAGCGACTGTATGAGGCACTGGTCGCGGGCGACTATCCGACGTGGCGCAGCCAGCGCACGTCCGACTTGGAGCGCGCTGGGCAGCAAGAAATGCTCAACTGGTTCTGCCTGCTCGGGGGGATGGAGCACTTTGGCGTCAAGCCCGAGTGGGCGACGTTCGCGTCGACGCATGTCTTCAACTCCAACAAGGTCTTTGCGATCTATCCAAAGATCACCGACTGACAACCCGGCGCCAGCCTCACGAGCGTCGACGCGCACGATCCACACCATGTGTGGGCCGCGGGGCTTCCAGGCGTGCGGGCAACGGGAATCTGCTGATCGTGACTTGGGTCCCCCTCCCCGCCTTCCTGGTCGATGAACTCACGGTTTTCCTGGCCGGTAAGAGTCCGGATGAGCTGGTGTTCGCCAATCGGGCAGGTGTTGGGTTCCAATACTCGGCTGTCGGCACTCTCCCGCCAGCTACGCAGCGCAGTGGTATTCGTTGATGAGTCCGCCGAGGATGGGGCGGCGGTACACGGCGGCGACTTCGGAGTTTTCTGGAACTGGCTGCGGTTTCGGCGGGAAGAGTTGCTGCCCGCGATGAGGTCGCTGGGTGTTGTAGTGCGCGATGTATTCGGTGAGGACCGCGGTCAGGTGCCGTTGCCCGAAGATGAGCATGCGGTCGGTGAGTTCGGATCTGACGGTACGCACGAACCGTTCGGCGTAGCAGTTCGCTTGCGGACACCGCGGAGGAATTCTCACGAGCTCGATTCCGGCGTCGGCGAAGACGGCGTCGAACGCGGTGGTGAATTGGCCGGCACGGTCACGCACCAGACAGCTGAATGAGGCGGCACGTTCGGCAAGGTCGGCCAACAGGTTGCGGGCCTGCTGAGTCGTCCGCGGCCCGTCGGGGTTGCTGGTGGCGCCCAGGATATGGACGTAGCGGGTGTGGACCTCGATGACGAAGAAAACGTAGATCCGGCGCAGGGCGAAAGCGCAGTCGACGTGGAAGAAGTCGCACGCCAGCATCGTCGACGCCTGGGCTTGCAGAAACTGCCGCCAGCGCAGGTCGGTTTTTCGAATAGACGCTGGAGGGATGCGCAGTTGTTTGAGGATCCGGCGGATGGTTGAAGCGCCGACCCGTTCGCCGACCTTCAGCAACTCGCCTTGGATCCGCTGGTAGCCCCAACCTGGATTCTGCCGGGCCATCCGTTCAATCAACTCGGCCAGCGCCGCGTCTATGGGCGGGCGCCCTTGGCGATGCCGGTAGGTCCAGTGCTTGGAAATCAGCCGGCGATGCCAGCGCAGGAGTGTCCCGGGTGTGACGAGTCGATGGCGGCGAACCACCGGTGGTAGCTGTGTCAGCGGCCACGGGAAACTGCCCGGAGACGGCCATTTGGTTGCCCGCTGGCGGACATGAGATTTGCCCACTGACGGTCATGGGATCTGCCCGACACGACGTCGTCTGCCTCAACGCGTCCCGCGTTTGAGGCCCCTCTTCGGGTGCGGTTGGCGGTGCTAACGCGCCACCGACCCGAAGAGGGACCTGTTGAAGTCTGCCGAGGAGATCATGCAAATGTTGGAAGCTTTCGATCTGACCGGATCGTTTCGTGACGCCGGGGAACTCGCCGGCTGTTCCCATCACACCGTCGCCAAGGCGGTCGCGGACCGTGACGCCGGCTGCCTGACGGATGCGGCGGCGGCCCGGCCGCAGCTGATCGACGAGTTCTTGCCCAAGGTCGAGGAATGGATGGAACGCTCGAACGGCAAAATCCGGGCTGATGTCGCTTACGAAAAGCTGATCGGCCTGGGATTCACCGGCTCGGAACGCACCTGCCGGCGGGCGGTCGCCAAGGTGCGGGCCGCGTTCAAAGCCGGCCGGGTGCGGGTGCACCGGCCGTGGGTGACCGAACCGGGAATGTGGCTGCAGTACGACTTCGGGGACGGCCCGGTTGTCGACGGGACGAAGACGGTGTTGTTCTGCGCCTGGCTGGCCTGGTCACGTTTCCGGGTGGTGCTGGCGTTGCGGGATAAGACGATGCCGAGCGTGTTCGCCGCGTTGGATGTGACGCTTCGCCGCCTCGGCGGGGCACCGACGTATGTGCTGACCTTATGCCGAGGGCTTGGTTATGCCGAGCCGGTGCGCCTCGGCCCGACTGTCACCGGTGATCGGCCCCGCGGGCTCGGCATAATCGCGCGGCTCTGACTGACGCTTGGCTCTCGGGAACACGGTGTTCCTGGTGAGGAGGCGTGCATCATGAAGAAGCCGTCGTGGCCGGACGTGTCGGGGCCGCTTGTCTGTCACGCCGCTGGGTACCGCGTGGAGTTGCGGGAGTTGGGGTACTCGCGGTGGACCGCTTCGGCGCACATGTATCTGCTGTCCGACGTCAGCCGATGGCTCGCGGTGAACGAGATCCCGGCGGAGGCGTTCACGGCTGATCGCGTCGATCGGTTCCTCGCAGATCGGCGCGCGGCCGGTCATCGACGCCGGTTGAGCCGGCGCGGCCTGATCCCGCTGCTCGGCTACCTCGCGGCGAGAGGGGTCCTTGCCGAGAAGGAGCTTGGAGGACCGGAAAGCCCGATCGACCGCCTGGTCTTGGATTTCGCTGGCTACCTCGCGACGGAGCGGGGCTTCGCGCCGCGGACCATCGTCGGCTACGAGCGCGTCGTCCGACGGTTCCTGGTCGACGTCGCGACTGACCCGTCCGAGCCGGACGGCGGCGTCGGCGGCCTTGACGCCCGGCGGGTGAACGCGTTCCTACTCAGGGACACCGTGCGGCTCAGCGCTGGGTCCGCGAACAACGTCACGACGGCCTTGCGGGCCTTCCTGCGCTTCCTCTACGTCCGTGGGCTTACGAGCGTCCCTCTGAGTGGATGCGTGCCTCGCGGTGCCGGGTGGCGTGACAGCGGTCGGGCCGCGGTCGTGGCGCCCGGCGACGTGCTCCGCCTGCTCGCCGGCTGCGACCGGCGAACGGCCACCCGCCGGCGGGACTTCGCGATCCTGACTGTGCTGTCGCGACTGGGATTACGGGCCAGCGAGGTCGCCGAGCTGACCCTCGACGATCTGGACTGGGTCAGCGGCGAGATCACCGTGCGCGGAAAGGGCGGCCGCAGCGACCAGCTGCCGCTGCCGGCGGACGTGGGGCGGGCGATAGCCGCCTACTGCCGGCGAGGTCGGCCCAACACCACTCGTCGGGTTCTGTTCCTGCAGTGCCGAGCACCCTACGGCCCGTTGACCTATCACGCGGTCGGTCAGATCGTCATGGCCGCGTGCCGCCGGGCGGACCTGCCCGAGGTGCGGGCGCACCGCCTTCGCCACGCCAGCGCCTGCTCTATGCGGCGCGCCGGCGCGCCGCTGTTGGAGATCGGGCAGGTGCTGCGGCACCGCTGGGCGGCCACGACTGCCATCTACGCCAAAGACGACCTCGAGTCCCTCGCCGGCCTCGCACGGCCCTGGCCGGTGATGGGGTCGTGACGAGCTACCGGCAAGCCGCCAGCGACTACCTGATCCTGCGGCGCTCGCTGGGGTTCAAGCTCCAGCGCCACGATCGCCTCCTCGCAGACTTCCTCGGTCATCTGGAGGAGTCGGGTGCGACAGCTGTCACCAGCGCGGCTGCCCTGGCATGGGCCACGGCACGGCCCGGCGGCTCACCGACGCAGTGGGCGCACCGGCTGAGCGTGGTCCGCGGCTTCGCCCGCCACCTCCAATGCATCGACGACACGGTCGAGGTCCCCCCGATCGACCTGCTGGGCCGTCGCCGCTACCACCCGGCTGCGCACCTATATTCCGACGCCGACATCGTCCGCCTCCTTGAGGCTGCCGCCGCGCTCCGGCCGAGGCTGCGGGGCGTGACCCACCAGGCGCTGTTCGGATTGCTGGCGGTCTCCGGCATGAGAATCGGCGAGGCGATCCGACTCGACCGCGACAACGTGGATCTGCGGGCGGGCATGGTGCATATCCCGCTGACGAAGTTCAACAAGCACCGCCGGATTCCGCTGCACGACACGACCTGCGCAGCACTTCGCGACTACTCGCAGCGCCGCGATGAGCTATGCCCCGAACCTGTCTCGCCCGCCTTCTTCGTCTCGACGCGCGGCACGAGGCTGATCGTCACGAACGTGCACCACGTGTTCCGGAAGCTGCTCCTCGACATCGGCTTGGAACCTTTGCCCGGCGGCGCGGGACCGAAGGTCCACGGCCTGCGGCACACGTTCGCGGTGGCCACCGTGCGGGACTGGCACCGCGAGGGGGCCGACCCGGTCGGCAAGCTGAGCCTGCTCTCCGCCTACCTCGGCCACGCCGACCCGGCCTATACCTACTGGTATCTACAGGCATGCCCGGAGCTGCTCGGGCTGGCCGCCCAGCGCCTGGAGCGGTGGCAGGAGTCGGCGCGATGACCGTCCTCGCGCCGACCATCGAGGCATTCTTCACCGAACGGCTGATCACCCAACGAGAGGTCAGCCCGCGCACCGTCGCCGCCTATCGCGACACGCTGCGCATGCTGCTCACGTTCGCGGCGGACCGGACCGGCAAGGCGCCCTCGCAACTCGATGTCGGCGACGTGGACGCCGTCCTGGTCGGGGCGTTCCTCACCCATCTGGAGCAGGACCGCCATAACAGCGCCCGAACCCGCAACACGCGCCTGGCTGCCGTCCGGTCGCTGTTCCGCTACGCCGCCTACCGACATCCCGAACATGCCCAGACGATCCAGCGCGTGCTGGCGATCCCGAGCAAGCGTCACGACGAGCGAGAGCTCGACTACCTCGACGCCGCAGAAGTGGACGCACTGCTGGCCGCTCCCGATCGAACGACGTGGATCGGCCGACGTGATCACACGCTGCTGGTCCTGGACATCCAGACCGGCCTGCGCGTCAGCGAGGTCACCGCGCTGACCAACGCCGACATCGAGCTCGGGTTCGGCCCGCACGTCCGCTGCCACGGAAAGGGCCGCAAGGACCGCGCGACTCCCTTGACCCGTCAGACAGTCGGCCTGCTCCGCGAGTGGATGACAGAACGCGCGGGTGAACCCACCGACCCTGTCTTCCCGACCTCACGAGGACGCGTCCTGAGTGTCGACGCGGTGCAATGGTTGGTGGCCAAGCACGCCAGCCTCGCCTCGCGGACTCAGCCGTCCCTCGAGAACAAGACCGTTTCACCGCACGTGCTTCGGCATACCTGCGCCATGAACCTTCTCGATGCTGGGGTCGACCCCGCCGTCATCGCCCTCTGGCTCGGCCACGAGAGCACGCAGACGACGCAGATCTACATCCACGCCAACATGGCGCTGAAGGAAAGGGCCCTTGCGCGCACCGCGCCACTCAACACCAGCCGACGCCGATACCGACCGCCCGACCAACTTCTTGCCTTCCTGACCGCGCTCTGATTATGCCGAGCCCGCGGGGCCGATCACCGGTGACAGTCGGGCCGAGGCGCACCGGCTCGGCATAACCAAGCCCTCGGCATAAGGTCAGCACATACGTCGGTGCCCCGCCGAGGCGGCGAAGCGTCACATCCAACGCGGCGAACACGCTCGGCATCGTCTTATCCCGCAACGCCAGCACCACCCGGAAACGTGACCAGGCCAGCCAGGCGCAGAACAACACCGTCTTCGTCCCGTCGACAACCGGGCCGTCCCCGAAGTCGTACTGCAGCCACATTCCCGGTTCGGTCACCCACGGCCGGTGCACCCGCACCCGGCCGGCTTTGAACGCGGCCCGCACCTTGGCGACCGCCCGCCGGCAGGTGCGTTCCGAGCCGGTGAATCCCAGGCCGATCAGCTTTTCGTAAGCGACATCAGCCCGGATTTTGCCGTTCGAGCGTTCCATCCATTCCTCGACCTTGGGCAAGAACTCGTCGATCAGCTGCGGCCGGGCCGCCGCCGCATCCGTCAGGCAGCCGGCGTCACGGTCCGCGACCGCCTTGGCGACGGTGTGATGGGAACAGCCGGCGAGTTCCCCGGCGTCACGAAACGATCCGGTCAGATCGAAAGCTTCCAACATTTGCATGATCTCCTCGGCAGACTTCAACAGGTCCCTCTTCGGGTCGGTGGCGCGTTAGCACCGCCAACCGCACCCGAAGAGGGGCCTCAAACGCGGGACGCGTTGAGGCAGACGACGTCGTGTCGGGCAGATCCCATGACCGTCAGTGGGCAAATCTCATGTCCGCCAGCGGGCAACTAAATGGCCGTCTCCGGGCAGTTTCCCGTGGCCGCTGACATGAGTGGTGGGCTGCCTTCCCCCGCCGGGGTGCACGCCGCGAATGGCCGTCGATGACTATGTGCTATCCGGCGATACTCGGTCATTGGCCTTAGCGTGGATGTGCTTGTCGAAATCAACTGTGCTTGCCACTGAGGTTGTGCCCCAAGCGACGGAGCGGAACTGGCGACGGCGTCGACGGTCGCCGGCCACGCCATTGAGACGACGCATGCGCTCGGGCTCGACCCGGTTCATACGATCTGCATGACTAATAGTGGCTGCGGTCGAGTCGCCGTGGAGCCGATTCAAGACGTGGCGGCTGATTGCCAGGACGTATAGGCGTGCGGCTGCCGGTTGCGGTCATAGCTGACTCGCACTGCCTGGACACCAGCTCTCACGAGCCACCCATGCGGGCTGCGGAAGGCCACAACTTCGGCAGATGGACGAAAAATGGACTAAAGATCTTGGTGATGCCCCTGCTCGCCGCTGATCATGGCTCTGAGCTGGTGATATAGGGGTGGGCCGTCGGGGGCTCGAACCCCGAACCCGCGGATTAAAAGTCCGCTGCTCTGCCAGTTGAGCTAACGGCCCGGCAGACGAAGTAACTCTAGTCGCCAAGCGCGCGCGGAGTCCTAGCGCAGGTCAGCGGCCACCTGAGCGAACAGCCGGAGCGTCTCGGTGTCGGGGTAGTCGCTGCACCACGGGTAGAACCCGGTGCAACCGAGCGCCACGTACTCCCGGATCTTTTCGGCCACCTGCTCGGGGGTTCCGACCAGATTTCCGGCGCGCCAGGAGTCGGCGGGCTCTCCCCAGAACGAGCGCGAGCCGGAGTCGAGCACCTCCTGCTCGGTCTCGCGGATGAAGACCTCAGGCGAGATCGTCTTGCGGATCTCGTCGTAGTCCCGGCCGATGTCCTTGCAGTGCTGGGCCAGCACCTGCGCCTTGTGCTGCCACTCGTGCGGCTTGCCGCCGAAGTTCGCCGTGTCGGCGTGACGCGCTACGACCCGCAGCGTGAGCTGCTCACCGCCGCCGCCGATGAGGATCTCCGGATGTGGCTGCTGCAGCGGCTTCGGGTCGCACGCACTGCGCTCCCTCGAGCGTGAAGTGCGTCCCGCGGTAGGTGACGTCCGGCTCCGACCACAGCGCCTTGACGATTTCGACGGTCTCGCGCAGCACCCGGATCCGGTCGGCGGGTTTGTGGAAGTCGTAGCCGTAGCCGGTGAACTCGTTCTCATACCAGCCGGCTCCGATTCCCCAGATGAGCCTCCCGCCGGAGATGACGTCGATGTTCGCAGTGATCTTGGCCAGCAGCGCGGGGTTGCGGTAGGGAGCGCAGCCGACCATCTGCCCGAGCTTGATCCGGCTGGTGCGCTGGCTGATCGCCGCCAGCGTCGTCCAAGCCTCGAACATGGTCTCGTGCGCGGGCGTGGGCACGTTGTGGAAGTGGTCGTAAACCCAGAGCGAGTCCAGGCCGAGCTCGTCGGCCAGCTGGGCGATCTCGACCGCCTTCGCCCACTTGGCCTGCGGGTCGTCGATGGAGCTCAGCTCCATCTTCCAGCCTTGGGGAACGAACACGCCGAAGGTGAGCTCGTGCGCTGTCATGCCATCCTCCGGTGTTGCTGGCGTTGATCACCCTCCAGGTGACCCTGCCACTTTCCAGGCGTCAGTGCGCGAGCTCATCCCGGCGGCGGGCGGTCTCGGCGGTCTCGGCGGTCTCGGCGGTGTTGCCGGCCAGGTCGATCGCCTCCCGGACGACGGACGCGGTCACGAGAGCGGGCGAAGCTCGAGCTTGCGGCGGCACTGCTACGACGTCTCCGGAAGCTGCCCCCGACCCAGAAAGCGCCGCACCTCCTGCGGCCAGCCGCAGGCCACCGCAATCTTCCCGGCCCACAGCCGGCCGCTTCCTCATCCGCGTCGATGAACACCGGGGAAGCAGGGTCGAGGCCGCCGGTGAAGACGAAGACCCCGGCGGCTCTCATCTCCTCCACCAAGGCCAGGCCGGCCTTGGCCTTCGCGCGCAACTGCTCGTCCGTGTGGTCGGGCACCCACTCGCCGTTGAAGGCGATGAGGTACTCGGTCATGTCTCCTCTTTAACCGGAAGGCCCTCCTGCGGGCCTCCATCTTCGCTACGAACGATGGCGGTGGGATACGACAACATTCGGCGGGCCCTGTGCATTGGCCTACCGTGATGGTGTGGTCGCTGTAGCAACCGCCGGAAACCGGCCGGTCGATGCGTTGGGCGCCGCAATGAGCCCGACATGAAGCTCGCCTCCGGTGCCATGCAGCGGCGGCGGCTGCGGGTCCGCGGCGTCGTGCAGGGTGTCGGCTTTCGGCCGGCGACCTACCGGCTCGCGAGTGAGCTGGCGCTTTCCGGCTGGGTCGGAAACGACTCCTCGGGGGTCGTCATCGAGGTCGAGGGTGATCCGGCGGCGCTCGACACTTTTGCGGCCCGGCTCGTCAGCGAGCAGCCCCCGTTGGCACGTATCGATGCACTCGAGACGACGGTGCTCGCGACCCGCGGCGAGACAGGCTTCGCGATAAGGGAATCCTCAGCCTCCGGCGGCGCGCGCACGCTCATCTCCCCGGATGTGGCGACCTGTCCGGCGTGCCTGTCCGACGTGCACGACCCGGCGAACCGGCGCTACCGGTATCCCTTCACCAACTGCACCGACTGCGGCCCGCGTTTCACGATCATCCGCGACCTTCCCTACGACCGTCCGGCGACGACGATGGCGGGCTTCAGCATGTGTGCGGCGTGCGCGGCCGAGTACCGCGATCCGCACGACCGCCGCTATCACGCGCAGCCGATCGCGTGCCCCGATTGCGGCCCGCAGCTGAGCTTCAGGCGGGACGGTCGGGTGTGGGCGGGAACCGACGCGGCCCTCGCTGTCGCGCACGCAGCGCTGGCCAATGGCGAGGTGGTCGCCGTCAAGGGTCTCGGCGGCTTCCACCTGGCGTGTGACGCGGCGAATCCTGCCGCCGTGGCGCGGCTGCGTGAGCGAAAGGGCCGGCCTGACAAGCCCTTTGCGGTGATGGCGGCAGACCTTGCCACGGCAGAAACCCTCGCCGAGGTGGACGAGCTCGCGCGCGCGGCCCTGGCCAGCCCGGCGCGCCCGATCGTCCTGCTGCCGCGCCGGGATGACGCTCCGCTCTACCTCGGGGTCGCCCCCGGAAACCCGCTGATCGGTGTGATGCTCCCGTACACCCCGTTGCACCATTTGCTTTTCCAGCCGGTTCCGGGAAGCCCGCGCCGGCCGCCCGCCGTGCTGGTCCTCACCTCGGGCAACCGTGCCGAAGAGCCCATCTGTCACGACGACGCCGACGCTGCCGTGCGGCTCGCTGATCTGGCGGACGCGTTCCTCACCCACGACCGGCCGATCGAGGTGCCCTGCGACGACTCCGTCGTGCGCGTGGTGGACGGTGCAGTCCAGCCGATCCGGCGCTCGCGCGGCTATGCCCCACTACCGATCGCGCTCCCCTTCGCGGTGCCGGGCACGCTCGGGGTCGGCGGCGAGCTGAAGAACACCTGCTGCGTCGCCAGTGGTCGCTCAGCCTGGGTGAGCCAGCACATCGGCAACATGGAAAACCTCGAAACGCTCGGCACTTTCGAGCGCAACGCCGAAGCCCTGACGCGCATGTACGGCGTCGAGGTGCGCCGGTACGGGACGGATCTGCACCCCGGCTATCTCACCCGAACGTGGGCGCTCGACCACGCCGGCGATGCTGTCGTCGACGTGCAACATCACCACGCCCATGTGGCAGCGTTGATGGCCGAGCACGGGCTGGAAGGCGACAAGCCATTGCTTGCCTTCGCATTCGACGGAACCGGCTACGGCTACGACGATTCCGGCGCTCCGCAGATGTGGGGCGGCGAGGCCCTGCTGGCCGACTACACCGGCTTCTCCCGGATCGCGCATCTGCTTCCCTTCCCCCTCCCCGGAGGTGACGCCGGGGTTCGCAATCCGTGCCGGATCGCGCTGGCGGCGTTGGTGTCATGGGGCATCCCGTGCGACGAAAGGATTCCTTCGTTCGCGGCGTGCGACGCAACGGAGCGGGCCGTCGTCACGCGGCAGGTGGAGCGCGGCTTTGGCTGCGTCCCGACGACGAGCATGGGCCGGCTCTTCGATGTGGTCGCCTCGCTGCTCGGAGTCCGCCACCGGATCACGTATGAGGCGCAGGCAGCCATCGAGCTGGAAGCGCTGGCCGAGACCCATCGCGGCGAGCCCCTACCGCTCGCTTTCCAGGTGCTTGCCGACGGGACGATCGATTCCCGCGTCGTTATCGCTGATCTCGTCACCGGGCTGGGTGCCGGCCAACTTGCGGCCGCGCTGGCGTTCTCCTTCCATGCGGCGGCCGCTGCGATGGTGCGCGATGTGGCCATACGGCATCGCGAGGAGGGCTACGGCGGCCCGATCGGCCTGACCGGGGGCGTCTTCCAGAACTCGCTCCTGACGGGCCTCACCCGCCGGGCGCTGAACGCTGCCGGCTTCGAGGTGCTGACCCACCGGCTGCTGCCGGCGAACGACGGTGGACTCTCACTCGGCCAGGCCGTCATCGCCGGTGCCCGGGATGCTGCCCGAGACGGCACGGAGTAGGAGAACGAGATGTGCCTCGGTGTTCCCGGTCAGGTGATGGCGGTTCGCGAGGAGCGCGGAACCCGCATGGCCACGGTCGATTTCGGTGGCGCCACCAAGGACATCTGCCTTGTCTACGTCCCCGAGGTGGTCGTCGGTGACTACACCATCGTGCATGCCGGCTTTGCCATCACGCGCCTGGACGAGGCGAGCGCCCGGGAGACGCTGCGCCTGATGCGCGAGGCCGGAATTCTCGACGACGAGTTGGGGGCGCGCTCATGAAATACCTCGACGAGTTCTCCGATCCCGAGATCGCTGCCGGGCTGTTCGCCGATATCCGCCGGGCCGTCACGCGTCCCTGGTCGATCATGGAAGTCTGCGGCGGCCAGACGCACGCGATCATCCGCAACGGCATCGATCAGTTGCTGCCGCCCGAGATCGAGCTGATCCATGGGCCCGGCTGCCCGGTGTGCGTCACGCCGCTCGAGATGATCGAGGCGGCCCTGGCGATCGCGTCCCGTCCCGAAGTGACCTTCTGCTCGTTCGGCGACATGCTGCGGGTGCCGGGCAGCAGCGGCGACCTGTTTGCGGTGAAAGCGCGCGGCGGCGACATCCGTGTCGTGTATTCGCCGCTCGACGCGGTCGAGATCGCCGCGAATGAACCTGACCGGCAGGTGGTCTTCTTCGCCGTCGGGTTCGAGACCACCGCGCCCGCCAACGCCATGGCGGTCTTCCAGGCCCGCGAGCGCGGGCTCACCAATTTCTCGCTGCTGGTGAGCCACGTCCTCGTCCCGCCGGCGATCGACGCATTGATGGCGTCGGGAACATCCCGGGTGAATGCGTTTCTCGCGGCCGGACATGTCTGCACGGTCATGGGCATCGCCGAGTACGAGCCCCTGGCCGAGCGCTTTGCCGTTCCCATCGTGGTGACCGGCTTCGAACCGTTGGACGTCCTCGAGGGCATCCGTCGGGCGGTGCTGCAACTCGAAAGTGGCCGCCACGTCGTGGAAAATGCGTACCCGCGTGCCGTACGGCCGGAAGGCAACCCCGTAGCCCGGGCGATGCTCGCCGACGTCTTCGAGGTCTGCGATCGGCAGTGGCGGGGCATTGGCATGATCCCGCAAAGTGGATGGCGGCTCGCGCCTGCGTACGCGGACTTCGATGCCCTGCAGCGCTTCGAGCTCGGCGCCGTGCCGGCGTGCGAGCCGGCCGCCTGCCGCGCCGGCGAGGTGCTCCAAGGTCTGCTTCGCCCGGATCAATGCGAGAGATTCGGCACCACGTGTACGCCTCGTACCCGCTGGGCGCGACGATGGTCTCCGGCGAAGGCGCGTGCGCGGCGTATTACCAGTACCGCCGGGTCAATGCCCCGATCGCGCTCGGAGGGCGCAATGGCTGACGTGGACGACCGCCTCACGGCAGCGGACATCGAAGGCTGGACCTGCCCGGCGCCGCTCCGGCAGCACGACCGCATCGTGCTGGGGCACGGAGGCGGTGGGCTGCTGGCGAGCGAGCTGATCGAGCACCTCTTCCTGCCGGCCTTCGGCGCTGCAGCCGAGGCGGCGACTCCGACCGATTCCGCGGTCCTTGCGCTGGACGTCGGCCACGGCCGCGGGACACGGCTGGCCTTCACCACGGATTCCTATGTGGTGCAGCCACTTTTCTTCCCCGGCGGCAACATCGGGGAGCTCGCGGTGAACGGCACCGTGAACGACCTCGCCATGGCGGGGGCCCGCCCGCTGGCGCTGTCCACCGGCTTCGTCCTGGAAGAAGGCCTCGCCCTCGACGTGCTCGGCCGGGTCGCTGTCGCTATGGGACGGGCAGCGGCTCGCGCCGGTGTCCAGCTGGTCACCGGCGATACGAAGGTCGTCGACCGTCGCAGCGGCGACGGCTTGTTCGTCAACACGGCAGGGATAGGGATCGTCCCGGCGGGCGTAGACCTGCATCCCGCCCGGATCCGCCCCGGTGACGCCGTGATCGTGAGCGGAGAAATCGGGCTCCACGGGATCGCGGTGCTGAGCGTGCGCGAGGGGCTCGAGTTCGGCACCGGGCTGCTTTCCGACACCGCCCCGCTGCACGATCTCGTGACGGAAATGCTGGCCGCGTCGACCGGGATTCATGCGTTGCGCGACTGCACGAGGGGCGGCCTGGCCGCCTCCCTGTGCGAGCTCGCTCTGACGGCACGCGTGGGTGTCGAATATTCGGAGCGCTCGGTGCCGGTGCCCGACGAAGTCCGCGCCGCGTGCGGTTTCCTCGGCCTCGATCCGATCCACGTTGCCAACGAAGGCAAGCTGGTCGCGTTCGTCGCCCCGGGCGACGCCGAAGCGGTACTCGCTTCCATGCGCGCCCACGATCTCGGCAGCGCTGCAGCGATCATCGGCACCGTCGTCGACGCCCACCCTGGGATCGTGACGGCCCGCACCGCACTAGGCGCGTCGCGCGTCGTCGAGCGCCCGGTCACCGAGCAGCTGCCCAGGATCTGCTGACGGCGCGGCAACGATGTCGCGTGTCAGTGCACGAGTCCGAACAGATCGTTGCAGAGCTTCCCCTCGAGCCGGGCGTACTGGAGCTGCTGGGCCTGCGATGCCTGCGGGATCGGGGTGTTCGGGCTGCCGATGATGGTCAGCTTGGTAGCGTCATCCGCCGGGGTGACGTTGCAGTACACGCTGCCCTTGAGCGCGGAGACCGTGGGGTAGCCGGAGGTCGAGCCCCACACTGCCTTGTCTCCGACTCCGTTCAGGGGCGTGGTCACCGCGCCGCCGACGTTGACCGACTGGCCTCCCGCGCTGAACGTGCCGTTCGTGTCGTCCTTGTAACGCCCGGCGGCGCCAGAACCGGTTTCGTAGCCGACCGTGAGGTTGTTGTCTGCGAGCTGGTTGCCGGGGAGCACGAACGTGCAACCGCCCAGCCGCCCGTCGGCAACGGCCGCGCTGAGCTTCGGGACGATCAGCGCCTGGGCATCCGTCACCGGCAGTTTCGCGCAAAGGGCATCGGTCGGCAGCCCCGGAATCTTCGAGCCGGTGTCGGTATTGCTCGCACTTTGGGCCGGGGCCTGCCCGGTGCTGCTACTAGTCGCCTTCTTGCTCGACGATCCGCACGCGGCAATGCCAAGCGCGAGACTGCTGCTGACCGCACAGATGAGGGCGACGCGTCGTAACTGTGTCATGCCGGGAACGTGCATTGTCAGCTCTTCTCGGTTCGGCGAGACTCTGGTGATCGCTACACAAGCCGTCCGCCGTAACGTTTGCGTAATGCCAATGCCGAGGTGGAGCTGACATGAAGTCACGAGCTGCGGTTCTGTTCGAGAGCCCCGGCCGCTACGAGGTCGTCGAGGTGGATGTCGACGACCCGAAGGAGCACGAGGTTCTCGTCCGCTACGCGGCGAGCGGGCTGTGCCATAGCGACGTCCATTTCCTCACCGGTGACCACGCTGGTCCGCTGCCGTTCTGCGGCGGCCATGAGGGAGCCGGGGTGGTCGAGGCGGTGGGCCCCGGCGTCAGCTCGTTGCGCCCCGGGGATCACGTCGTGGCCTCCTTCATTCCGAGCTGCGGCCGGTGCCGGTACTGCGCCTCGGGTCGCATGAATCTGTGCCAGCTGGGAGCGCACCTTCAGGCTGGCCCGATGCCCGACGGCACCTACCGGATGCATCTGAACGGCAGTGACCTCCATCAGTTCCTGCTCATCTCGACCTTTTCCGAGCACGCTGTGGTGTCGGAGAACTCGCTGGTGAAGGTTGCCCCGGACTTCCCGCTCGACACCATCTGCCTGCTGGGCTGCGGCGTCGGCACCGGCCTCGGATCGGCGACCAATGCCGCTGACGTACGCCCAGGAGATCACGTGATGGTGATCGGTGTCGGCGGTGTCGGGACCAGCGCGGTGCAGGGCGCCGCACTGGCCGGTGCCGCTACGGTCATCGCCGTCGACCCGGTTCCCTTCAAGCGTGAGATGGCTGAAAAGCTCGGTGCCACCGATAGTTTCGCGACGATGGCCGAGGCCACTGATTACGTTCGCTCACGCACCGACGGGCAGGGTGCGGACTCCGCGATCCTCACGATGGGACTGCCGACCAATGCCGATGTCGCCGAGGCGTTTGCTGCCATCGGCAAGGGAGGCACCGTCGTCGTCACCGGGATGGCGTCGATGGCCGAGCCGATGGGAATCCCGGTCCATCTGCTCGAGCTCGGCGGTATGCAGAAGACCATCAAGGGCTCACTGTTCGGAATGTGCAACCCGCCGTCCGACATCCTCCGCCAGCTCGACCTCTACCGGGCGGGCAGGCTCAGGCTGGATGAGATGGTCACCCGCCGGTACGCGCTCGACGAGATCAACACCGCGGTCGACGATCTGCTCGAGGGTCGCAACATCCGCGGCGTCATCGTGCACGGCAGCTGAGCCTCCGTTCTCAGGCTGAGGCAACCACCGACTCTGTCGCCGGAAGCTTGGCCTCACGGAGCGAATTCGCCCAGGAGTAGTCGAGCGGGATGATCGCTTCATACGCGCTGTGGCTGAAACCGTCGAGCCGGCCGAGCGCAGCTGATGCATTGCCCGCAGACTCCTCCACGTCGCCGTCGAGCAGCGCCAGGTGCAGCCCGGTGCCAGGTATGACTTGCGAGGCGTAGCTGAGGACGGCAAGGCACCCAGGAACCGGAAGTAACGCACCGGCGAGTGCTTCGTGATCCTCGTCGGAGTACCGGCGGTCGGGCCGGGCTCGCAGGAGCACCAAGCCGGTGTGGCTGAGGAAGGGCAATTCCTCCGGCCGGTTGTGCAGGCTGGGCTCGCCCGTCATGCGCTGGATCGTCAGCCCGTCGCCGCCGCGCACGACCTTCAGATCCTCGGCGAACATGCGTCCGGTGGCATCGAGCTCATCCCGCAGCGTGACCATCGCGCCGAAGGTGTCGTTCACATCGCCGCACAGCGTGTAGACCGTCAGGAAGCTCGACGCACGACGGGCCCACCACGGATCGCCGCCCGGCGAGCGGAGATCGTGCAGCGGTGGCGTGCAGACGTAACGGCGTCCCGACATGATCCCGGGCAGTCCTACGTTGGGAGGCAGGTGGTCGAGGTCGTACCAAAGGTTCCAGGCCTCGATCGCGCTCGGGTCGCTGTCGAGCGCTGCCACGATGACGCCGCTGGCCTTCACAAACCCTCCTGGTGCAGCTGCATGGACTTCTGACATGTCGACGAACCGACCCTAGTCCTCACGAGCAGAGCAACCGTCGTCCTCCGTTCGGGTGTGTGCTCCCGGAGTCGAAGGCCTCTTGGGCAGCCCGGTGTCGCACCCCGATATCTCAAGAGACGCCGACGGAGGAGCTGCGATGTTTGGCTTCCGTCACCTCTGCGTGGCCCGCAACGTACGGCGGCTGCTGGTTGCCGGCCTCATAACGATCGCCGCCCTCGCAGGTACCAGCACCGGCGTGACGGCAGCCACATCGGCGCGCCCGATGGCACCGCCGCTGCGCGTCGAGCTATGGGGCGACTCGCTGTCTGCGCAATCCGTTGACTACTTCAGCTTCTATCTGGGAATCAGTCGAAGGGCGACGGTCCGTACCCGGACGTTCGGTGGCACCGCGCTCTGCTCGTGGTTGCCGGACATCGTCGCCGAGACCAACCCCGCGAACAGGTCGGGATTCCACCCGCAGGTCGTGCTCCTGCAGTTCTCCGGCAACGCCTTCGGTACGTGCATGGCCGACAGGAAGGGGGTTCCGCTGGCCGGGAAGGCCCTGATCGACAAATACGCCGCCGACTCGGCGACCGTCATCCGTTTGTTCTCCAAGCTGAAGATTCCGGTGTACTTCGTCAGCTCGCCGATATCCCGGTCCAATGCCGCGCAGTACGTCAACGGGACCCCGCTCGACGTCATGTACTCACGCCTGCCCGCCGCGCACCCGGGTGGCCTGGTTCGATTCATCGACGCGGCACTTGCCCTGGAGTGGAAAGGCCACTACACGGACACCCTGCCGGCGGTGGTCTGGGAGAAGCCGACCGGCCGGTGGCACGACGGGACGAAGACCGTGGTCGTGCGGCAGGCCGACGGCGCGCACTTCTGCCCTGCACCGGTGAAGGTGGTGCAGGGAGTGGTCGCGCAGTGCCGGGTCTACAGCGGCGGAGCGACGCGCTTCGCGCTGGCGATGACCAGCCGAATCATCAAGGATTACCGGCTTTCTTGACGGCCGCCAGTTGCGTTCAGGAGCTGAGTACGGGCCCGGTCACCCAGCCGAACATGTGCGCGAGCTGCGGTTTCACGATCGAGCACGGCACCTCGGGGTCGAACCAGCGGTCGACCCCGCTCCAGTGGTAGGGGCTGCGCATGTACGCCACGCGTAAGCCCTCGACTTCGGCGTACTCCTGCTCCCAGACGTGCGTCCATCGCCCGGTGGACGACTCCGGGCCGACCCGGCTGAGCGACCAGCTGCCGATCTCCGGGATGTGGTCGGGCATGGCCGACAGTGACCGTTCGAACCGATGAACCGTCGCCGCCGGCACCCCCTCCCGCACGGCCAGCGTAAGCGTGCGCTTGATCCGCGTTCCGTCGCAAGGGCGATAGCCGGACGCGATCGGGCCGAGGGCAAGCGTCTCGCTCGATGCCAGACAAGCCGCGTCGAGCAACTGCCTCAGCACCTCCTGCGACACGTCTTCAGTGCGAAGGTCCCAGACGGCGTGCGCGCCGCCGACGCTGCCGGGCAGGTTCTCGCTGACGTCGCTGCCGGCGAGGGCGTTGGCCGCATCGAACCATGACCGAATTTCGTCCGGCGCCGCCGTGGCGCGAAAGGTGACCAGCACGACCGATCGCTTCATGGGGTGCGGGTGAGCCCTGCGTCGGCGAGCACGCGACGGCTGCGGTCGATCGCCAATTCGTCCGTCGCTTCCCAGAAGTCGGTCACCCGCGGGTCGCCGCCGCCCCGGCCCCGTGACGCGAAGAACGCCTCGATCGTCTCCACGGCCCATTGGATGACGACGACGGCGTGCTCCGGATCTTCGGTATGACCGCGCCAAACCCCCTGCAGTTGCAGGCCTCGTCGCTCGGCGGCGGGCACGTAGTCCGCCTGCCACCCGTCCAGCCACGCTTCCACCGCTGACACGGGAAGGACGACCTCGTCGAAGATGGTGACCCGCTCCGAAGAGCTCACGTGGCCGCCTCCATGACGACCGCCCGGAAGCGCCGGATCTGCTCGGGAAGCCGGTCCAGATCAGCGGTTTTCGTCACACGCGGCCGCGTGACGATGCGGGTGGCGCCGGCTTCGAGATAACGACGCATCCAGGGCACTTCCAGCTCGCGCTTGGGGTCGGCACTGCCGGGCCACACGGAGATCTCGATGGCTTGCGCGGAACGGCCCGCAGCTGCGGCACTCTGGCGTAGCAGCTCCGCGCCCCGGCCCAGCTCATCCGGGCCGATGGTGTACGGGAACCAGCCGTTGGCAATCCGGCCCGCGCGGCGGATGGCCGGCTCCGAGTTGCCTCCGAGCACGATCGGCACCTCGCCTGTCGTCGGGCTCAGCGTCAGATGCACGTCGCGAAAGCTCACGGTGCGGCCCACGAACGTCGCCGGCTGCTCGCTCCAGAGCGCACGCATCGCGCCGACGCACTCTTCCAGGCGCTCGCCCCGCCGGTCGAAAGCAGCCCCGACCGCCGCGTACTCCTCGCGCTGCCAGCCGATCCCGAGCCCCAGCAGGAACCGTCCGCCGGAGAGCAGATCCAGGGTCGCGGCGCGCTTGGCGAGCACGGCCGGGCTGTGCAGCGGCGCCACTACGACGCACGTCCCGAGCCGCAGCTGTGTCGTGGTCGCGGCGAGGTGGGCGAGGACCTCGAGCGGGTCCGGCATCGGAATGGCCCCCGGCGAGGAAGGCATGCGGCCGTCGGCCGAGTACGGGTAGTTGGGCTCGTAAGCATCGGCGACGACGACGTGCTCGACACCCCACACCGATTCCACGCCTTCGGACTCGAGAATCTCAGCGAAAGCGCGGAGCAACGGCGATGAGACGAGCCCCGGGCCGAAGGGCAGCAGCATTCCGATTCTGGGCGATGGCTGGGCCGGCATGGGTTAACGGTCCCACACGCCCTCGCCCGCCTCTGCCGCCAGCATGCAGCACCGGATGCGCGTCGAGCAATTGCGCCGCGAGTGGGCCGGCGAGCAGGTAGGGGACGGGACGTCACAAGGAGCGGCCGAGGTCCGATCGCCATGCAGGGCAGGACTTTCTTCTCTGACGAGGCGGCTTTGGCGGGGGCACGCTTGATATGTGCCGGTGACGCGGCGCGCGGCGTACTCCAAACGGCCGAGCGGAGAACCCGCGACACCCGAAACGATGCGCGGCGAACTGACGGCTGCCGTCATCATCGCAGCGTTCGACAGCGGCCGCTGGGCGCATACCCGGTCAGCGATCCGATCGGTGCAATCCCAGACGCGTCGCCCGGACGAGCTCGTCCTCGTCATCGACCACAACGACGACCTTCTCCGCCTGGCCCGCGCGGAGCTCCCCGGAGTCGCCGTCATGGCGAATTCACGTTCCCGAGGCGCTTCCGGATCGCGCAACACAGGCGCAGCGGCCTGCAACAGCGACGTACTGGCGTTTCTCGACGACGACGCCGTCGCCGACCCCGACTGGCTCCGCAAGCTGCTCGAGGCACTTGCCGAACCGGGGGTTGCGGGCGTGGGTGGCCGGCTCGTTCCGCTCTGGCCCGGCGAGGCACCGCGATGGTTCCCGCCGGAGTTCTTCTGGGTCGTCGGCGGGAGCTACACGGGTCTGCCCACGGCCAAGAGCCCGGTTCGCAACGTCTGGTCCGGGAGCATGGCGCTGCGCCGGTCGGACTTTCACGGCGTCGGCGGCTTTCGCGAGGGGTTCGGAAAACTTGGCCGCCGCAACCGTCCTGAAGACACGGACTTGTGCATCCGGGTGAGCGCACGCTGTCCGAGCAAGACCTGGCTCTTCGTTCCGGAGGCCGTTGCGGGACATCGCGTTCCCCCGGCCCGCACCAGTCGCCGCTTCTACCTCGAGCGTTGCTGGCACGAAGGCCGCGGGAAGGGCGAGCTCCTTCGTGCTGACGGAAGCATCGCCGTCCGATCGGAGCTGTCCTACAGCCGCTCGGTACTCAAGGCGGCCCTGTCTCGCGCGCTGTGGGGCCGCAGCGTCGACGGTTTCCTGCGCGCAGGCGCGATGCTCAGCGGGCTCATCGCAGCAGCAGCCGGGCTTGCGGCGGAGAGAGCCCTGCTGCTGCGGCCTGGCCGAGGAGGCGGCAGTGCGAATCCTCATTGATCACAGCGGCTACGACCTTCGCAATCTCGGTGACGTCGCGATGCTCCAGGTCTGCGTTGCCCGCGTGCACCAGGCGCTACCGGACGCTGAACTCGACGTCATCACAACGGCCCCGGAGCGCCTCGAGAGGTACTGTCCTGGCACTCGTCCCGTTCGGTCGACGCTCGTCGAACGCCGTTGGTGTGGCTCACTTTCCCGGTCTCATCGGTTAGCCCTCGAGCAAGCCTGGAAGGCGAGCGGCCCGTACCTCGTGCGCTCGGGCGGGCAGCCCCGAGCGTCATCGCCATCGCTCAGCGTCCTGTCCGCCATACGCCAGGCCGATGCCGTCGTCGCCGCCGGAGGCGGATACCTCACCGACGCCTGGTGGTGGCATGCCGCCGGTGTTCTCTCGGTACTGCGCGCCGCGCAGAGGCTGGGCCGACCGACCGCGATGTTCGGGCAAGGGCTCGGTCCGCTGACCAACCCTGCTATTCGGCGCCAGGCGTCCGCGGCGCTTCCTCGCCTCCGTGTTCTTGGCCTGCGCGAAGGCGTCACCGGGCTGCCGCTGGCGAATGCATTGCACATGCCGGCGGACCGGGTGATCGTCACCGGTGACGACGCTCTCGAACTTGCCGTCGTGGCTGCGACGCCGGCACCGCCCCGATGCGATGTCCTCGGCGTCAACGTGCGGTTCGCCGACTACACGAACCTCGACCTGGCTTCGGTCGCCCCGCTGCGTGCGGCTATCGCGGAGTTGGCACGCCGGCGTTCGGTCACGCTTCGGGCATTGCCGATCTCGCGTCATGCGTGCAGCGACGACCTTCACGGTGTGGCGCAGCTGCTCCAGGGCCTTCCTTCGCAAGAGGTGGCTCTGGATGCGCTTGCCACTCCCGCCGCTCTCGTGCAGGCCACGGTCGGCTGCCGAGCAGTCGTCACCGCCAGCTATCACGCGGCCGTTTTCGCGCTCGCTGCGGGAGTGCCCGCCGTGTGCCTGTCCAGCTCGCCTTACTACGACGCCAAGTTCAAAGGCCTTGTCGATCTCTTTCCGGAGGCGGCGACGTTCGTCGGCCTCGACCGCCCTGGCGCGGCAGAGCAGTTGACGGTTGCGCTTTCAGAGGCTTGGGACGCGCCCGAGCGAGTGCGGGACCGGGCGCGAGCAAGCGCACTCCAACAGGTCCGCGACGGCCAGGCGCTCTACGACCGCTTCCTGAATCAGCTGGCTCGCCCCGAGCGGCCAGCACCCGTGCGGACGTAGGACATGTCGATTCACCTCGGGCTGCGAGGCGCGCCCCCGGATCCCGCCGAAGCGGCCGGCCACGACACCGTCCCGACGGCTCCCGTCAGCTCGTGGGGACGTCTGCCTCTTGCCGCAATGGTTGCTGCATTCGGTCTGCTGCTGATCGCTTGTGCCTACACCGCGGGGCGGTACGACGCTGGCTGGGGAGTGCCCCTGTACTGGTGTGGTGTCGCGCTGGGATTCCTTGCTGTGGCGGGTCGATTGCTCGTGCGCAGTAGCCTCGGCACGCGCGAACCCCTCGGGCTGGCGTTGGTCGTCGCAGTCTTCAGCTTCCTCAGCAAGCTGTTCTACAGCCCACTGGCGTTCCGGTTTCCGGATGAGCTGCAGCACTGGCGGTCCACTTCGGCCGTGCTGCAAACACACCAACTCTTCACCGCGAATCCCGCGCTTCCCATCAGCCCGCACTATCCGGGCCTGGAGTTGGTGACCGCATCGGTCTCATCCGTCACCGGGCTCAGCATCTTCGCGTCCGGGATCGCCGTCACGGCGACCGCCCACGTCATCTTCGTGCTGGCGATCTACGCCGTCTTCGGCCGGCTGAGCGGCAGCGACCGGGTCGCCGCGGTGGCGGTCCTGATCTACTCCTTGAACGGTCACTTCGCATCGTTCGATGCGATGTTCGTCTATCAGACCCTTGGCCTGACCTTCCTCGCTTTGACTCTGCTGGCCGCCGTTGGCGCGGTGCAGGATCGCGGCCACGCCCGGGGTTGGACAGCCCTCGCCGTGTTGAGCATGGCTGCCACCATCGCAACCCATCATGTCACCAGCTACCTGCTCATTGCCGGGTTGTTTGCAGCCGCCATCGTCGCCATGGCGCGACGTCGGGAGGGCGCGGCGCGCTGGCGGACCGCTCGTATCGCCGGGGGACTGGCGCTCGGCGGCGTTCTTCTGGTGGCCCTGTGGATCATCGTGGCCGCCCCGCAGACGATCGACTATCTGCGCAGTCCGATCAGCGGACTTGTCGATGGCGCGCGACGACTCCTGCTCACGGATTCCTCGACGACTCCGGCCGCCGACCAGGTGGCCCCAATCGGCGAACGGGTACTGGGGGTCGCATCCGCAGTCCTGGTCGCCGCGCTCCTCCCGCTGGCATGGCTCAGTCTTCGTCGCCAGCGGTCCGAATCGAACAGGCGGCTGGGCAGCGGAACGGTGGCGATGATGCTCGCCTCCAGTGCCTACTTTGCCGTCCTGGCCATCCGGGTCGCTGCCACCGGCGGTCAGGAACTGGCCGGAAGGCTGATGTCGTTCGAATTCATCCCGACGGCATACGTCCTGGCGCTCTTCGCCGTCACCGCACGGTCGGCCGTGAGCGCCGCAGCGCGCGACCTCGTCACCGTCGGCGGCGGGAGCCTGCTGTGCTACGGGGCTGTCGTCGGCGGCTGGCCGCCGTGGTGGGAGCGGCTTCCGGGGCCCTATCAGGTGGCCGGTTTCGAGCGGTCTGTCGACGCCGAGGCCTTGGCCGCCGCGGCCTGGGCGCCGAAGGCGGTGGGCGGCAACCGGCGGTTCGGTGCGGACGCGGGAAACGCCCCCGTCATCGGGACCTACGGTCAGCAGGACGTGGTCCGAGACGTGGCATCGCTGTACAAGTCAACGTCTGTCAGCCCGGCGGACATCACGCTGGTGAGCGAGACGGGGGTGCGCTACCTGCTCGTCGACTTCCGCATGGCCCGCCGGCTTCCGGCCAGCGGGGCGTATTTCCCGGTCGACCCGAAAGCCAACACCTATCGAAAGCCCTTGCCCCTGAGTGCCTTGCAGAAGTTCGACGGTGCCGGGGCCTCCCGGCTGTACGACTCCGGCGACATCGTCGTGTGGGACCTGCGGGGGTCGGACTATGCGCCGTGATCACGTCCTGATCGCCGTCTGGACCGCAGCGGCCGCCCTAGTGGCATGCACGTCGGCGGGCGCGTACGTCACAGCGGCGATCGTTCTTCCCGTGCTGTTCGTGGCTCCGGGCCACGTCTGGTCGGCGGCCCTGCTTCCACGCACGCGCGGTGGCGGTCACCGCGGCGCCTGGGCCGAGCGAGCGGCCATCGATGCCGGCCTTTCCCTCGTGCTGCTGGTGCTCGGCAGCCTGGCAATTGCTGCGGTGCGCTTGCCGCTGGAGCGAGCCACTTGGTTGGCGCTCGTGGCCATCCTTGTCGCCAGCGGGATCGCGATGGACCGGGTGCGCAACGGCCGCGGGTTCGGGGCCGAAGTCCTGCGGCTGCGCCGACCGCGATGGGGACCCGGAACGCTGCTGTCAGGTCTGGCCCTGACGGTCACCATCGCCGCGCTTGTCACGGCAATCATCGGCGCGCAGACCGCACCCGCTACTCGATTCACGAGCCTTGGCTTCGTGACCGGCGCCGGCGACTGGGGTGCGATCGTCGTGCACAACGAGGAAGGGGCCGCGCGTCGCTATCTGCTCGTCATCACTGCACCCAGCGGAGTGATTCAGCGGATCCCGCTTTCGGTCGCTTCGGGCGGCAGCTGGCAACGAAGCGTCCCTCTCGATGTCGGCACCGCGGCGAACCTGTACGTCGTGGACGGCTCGGGCAACGCCGGCCAGGTGTATCGCAGCATCGAACTCCGGACCCGCCCGGGCTCGCCATGAATGGCAACGCCATGAGACAGCAACCGCGCGTTCGCCGGGAGCTGCTCACGAACGCCGTCTCCCTGTTCAACACGACGCTCGTCAACAGCCTGCTGGGATTCGCCTTCTGGGCTGCTGCGGCACGCTTGTTCTCCCAATCCGCCGTGGGCTACGGATCGGCTGCGACGTCCGTCATGACATTGCTCGGCACCGTCGGCATGTTCGGGCTCGGCAGCCTGCTCATCGGCGAGCTGCCCCGGCTGCGGACCGGCAGGGCCGCGCTTACCGCGGCGGCGACGATCGCGTGCGGCGTCGCGGCGGCGGCCTTCGGCCTCGCCTTCGTGTTGGTTGCACCGCTCACCGGTCATGCGATGGGCAGGATCGTTGCCGGCCCGGTCGGCGGGATGCTGCTTGTCGTCGGAGTTGCGCTTACCGCAGCCTCGCTCGTCCTGGATCAGGCCACGATCGGCGTGATGCGTGGGCAATTGCAGCTGCGTCGCAATGTGGTTTTCGCGGTGCTGCGCCTGCTGGTGATCGCCGTGCCCGCCGCGTTGGGCTGGTCCAGCGGCAACTGGATCATGATCGCGTGGGTGGCGGCCCTGGCGTTCTCGGTGCTGGCCATGGCTTTGCTGGCCCGGCGCGACGGCACCCGCATCAACCCGCCGCCGGATTGGGCGCGACTGCGGAAGCTGCGACGGACCGCCGGCGCACACAACGCGCTCAATCTCGCCGTGCAGGGACCGCGCTTGCTGCTGCCGGTGATGGTGACGGTGCTGGTCTCCTCGACGGCCAACGCCGCGTTCTACATCGCCTACATGATCGCGACGTTTCTCTACATCGTCCCGACGCACCTGTCGACGGTCTTGTTTGCCGTCGTCGCCAAGGATCCCGGCGAATTGCGTTCGCAGATCCGGTTGACGCTTCGCTTGTCGGCGATCATCGGCGCCGCGGGGGTGGCGGTGGTCATGTTGACCGCCTCGCCGGTGCTTCATCTGCTCGGCAAGGACTACGCCGTCGCCACTGACTCGCTTCTCCTGCTGGCCGCCGCCTACCTGCCGATGACCGTCAAGCTGCACTACATCGCGGTGTCACGGGCGGCTGACCGGATCGGGCATGCAGCAGTGGTCCTGTCCTTCGCCGGAGCGCTCGAACTCGGGGGCGCCGCCGTAGGAGCGTCGATCGGCGGGCTGACGGCGTTGACGGCCGGCTATGTCGTCGCGGTAGCGTTGGAGGCCACGATCCTCGGTGCGACCGTGATCCGGGCGGCAGCGACGGGCTACCTGCGCCGCGGGCGACGGCCCGCTACCGAGCCGGCGGGCGCGTCAGGGCCTGAAGTACGAATTCAGGGCCAGCGACCGGAAGTGGCTGAGGGAACTGGCCGATGAGTCGACGCGCCAGTCGATGCTGGTGGATGACGTATTCGTGTCGAACCACACCAGCGCCGCCGCCGACGGCCGGCTGGTGAACCAGGCTCGCAGCGCGTCGATCCAGCCGGCCTTGCTTCCTCCGGATTCCACCGAGCTGGTTTCGGCAATCATGATGGGCTTGCGTGCGGCGTAGTCCCGGTAAATGGGATCGAAGATGCTCGCCGGCGACTGCCACGAGTAGATGCTTCCCCAGTTGTAGCCGTCGATTCCGACCCAATCGACGTAGGCATCACCCGGGTAATAGTGCCGCCAGTTGTTCCAGGAGCTGAGGCTGGTTCCTCCGGGCTTGGAGTCGGCGTTGGGCGCCCATACCCAGGCGACATTGCTGACGCCTGCGGCGCGAAACAGGTTGTGAATGCGCCGCCATGCCGCCACAAAAAGGCTCGGGTTGTTGCCGTTTGCCGAACCGGACCAGGCGAACCAATTCCCGTTCATCTCCGCGCCCCAGCGCAGGAAAACCGGCTTGCCGAAGGATTTGATCGCTGCCGCGCGCGACTTGATCAGCTGGTCGCTGCTTCCGTTCGTGATCGACGAGAGTTTGGTCCCCCACCACGTGATCACGGGGATACGTCCCTTGCCGGCATCCGCAGCTTCGGCGGCACCGGGGAAAGTGTCGGTCCAGTCGTAGTAGTGCGCGTCGAGCTTGAACGTGCGGCCGATCTCGGCCTCCCGGATGGCCACGCTCTGTGCGGACGTGTTGCCACCGAAGTCGCTGTAGACACCGAGGTAAGCGCCTGTCGCCGGCTCGAGCGGCGCTTTGCCGGCTCGGGCACCGGAGGGGGTGCACCCGGCGATAAACGCGACAACGAGCAATGGAAGCACCCAAACCCTCACGAAACCCCGCCCGGGCCGGACACGCCGGGAGGCGACGAGGGCAGGCATGATGTGGCTATCGGTGTGGCTGCGCACAGGCTGAAGTCGGCTTCCTGGATCAGGCCCGTGCTACCTCGTCCCTCCGCCGAAAGTCGGATCGGACGAGAGGGCCTGGAAGGCAGCGAAGGAGGCGGCGGACGAGTCGATACGCCAGTCGTGGGTGGCACTGGAGCGTTGATCGAACCACACGAACGCCCGGATCGCCGTGTGTGCCTTGATCCAGGCGCCGGCGTCGTTGATCCAGTCGGCCTTGTTGCCTCCGGCCTCCACCGACGCCGTCTCGGCGATCATGATCGGCTTCCGGCCCGCGTAGTCGCGGTAGATCGGTCCAATGAAGCCGGCGAGCGAGCGCCACTTGTTCAAGAAGTCGTTTCCCCAGTTGTAGCCGTCGATTCCGACCCAGTCGACGTATGCATCCCCCGGGTAGTAATGCCGCCAATTGTTGGGTGACGTGAGGTCGTACGCACCGGGTGAAGATTCGGCGTTCGGTGTCCACACCCACGACACGTTGCGCGCTCCCTCAGCGGCGAAAATGTCGTGGATCCGCCGCCAGGCGCGGATGAATGCGCCCGGATCGTTCCCGTTCTGCGGGCCGGACCAGGGGGTGAAGCCGAGGTTCATTTCGGCCGCCCACGCGAGCAGCACCGGACCGCCGTAATCGCGTATCGCCTTCGCCCGGACGCGAATCAGATCGTCGGAGGAACCGTCATTGATTTCGGCGTAGTGCACGCCCCACCACGTGATCAGTGGAATCCGGCCGTGTGCCTTGTCGTCCGTTTGGCTGGCGTCCGGAAAGCTGTCGGTCCAGTTGTAGAACGTGTGGTGAATGGCGACCGTGCGGTGCAGCTGGCTTTCCCTCAGGTTGATGCTCTCGGCCGCGCTCCGGCCGGGTAGCTCGGTATACAGCCCCAGTAACACCTTCGTCGATGCTGGGCTGGGAGTCGATGAGACCGAAGACGTGGCAGGCGTCGATGTCGCCGTGGTCACCGGCGGCGCCGGCGAGGACGAGGAAGTCTTCCCGGAGCACCCTGCCACCGGCATCATCACCACTGCGGCGAGCAGGGCAATGAGCCGGGAGCGGTTCATCGGTTCGCGCGCTGCAGCACAGCCTGCTCGAGGCCACAGCGTCGGGCCATGCGCCACAGGGCGGCCTTGACGCGTATCCGTTGCATATGCACTTCGCTTCTGCGCTTGGCGAGCAGGTCGGCGAATTGATCGCGGGTGGTCCCCCCCGGCACGGTCAGCCGCGGCAGCGCCATCGGATCGTCGGCTGCGCTGGCCGGCGCGTCGCCGACGATGCACGCGCAGCGGTAGCCGGCGAGCGTGACTTCATCGCGAATGCGCGCCGTGTGGTAGCCGTAGGGGTAGGCGAACGCGCGGACCTCGCGCTGCAGCTCGTGCTCGAGGATCTGCCGCGAGCGGCGAAGCTCGGCCGCCAGTCGCCACGGCGGGACCCGGTCGAGTTCGGGATGCGAGTAGCTGTGCGAGCCGCATTCGATGCCTGCCGCGGCCACGTCCCGCAGGCGGTCCCAATCGAGCAGCGGACGGGACGTCTCGTGCTCGAAGGCCATCCAGCGACTCGTCGCAGCCACGCAGCCCGCCGGGATGAAAAGGGTCGCATTCATGCCGCGTTCGCCCAGTAACGGCAGCGCCTCCGTGCAGAAATCGGCGAACGCATCGTCGAAGGTGAGCACCGCGACTTTGCCGGACAGGGCCGTAGGCGTCGCGCGAGCCGCCAGGTAGCCCGACATCGTCAGTGTCGTCCAGCCTTGCTCAGCAAGCACATCCAAGTGCTCGCGAAGCAATCGGGGTTCGACCGCGAAGCGCCGAAATCTCGGGTTCGAGGTCGTGGCGATGCTGTGGTACATGAGGATCGGCACGGTGTGCCCGTCGTGCCGCGCAGCCGCTCCCGGCGCCAAAGCGGTCATGCGGCTCGCCTGCCCTTCAGATAGGCGAGGGGTCCTTGCAGCATGCCCCGCACCTCGGCGTGCGCCAGCTCCTGGGGAAAGTCGGCTCCGAAAGACTGGTTTCGCAGGGAATTCGCGGCCAACAGATCGTGCATGGCAACGGGTGTCAGCTTGAGCAGCTCGCTGAAAAGCCGCGGGTTCTCGATGAGCAGCTTGGTGTAGTAGGCGGTCAGACCGCGTCCGTACCCGGCGAGTTGAGCGCGTAACGCCGGCACGTCCGGCCGATGGTGGTGGCGCACCACGGCGTCGGGGGTGTAGACGAGCGCGTAGCCGTGCAAGAGCACCTGCGTGAAGACGGCGGTGTCTTCCGAGCCGCCGGCGGGAGCCCCGGCACCGAGCGCCGGATCAAATCCGCCTATCTCATCGAGGATCTCGCGGTGAAATGCCATGCTGACGCCGGCGCCGAAGGCAGGAAGCGGATAGAGGGGGTTTTGTGCCTTCGGGTCGAGCGGATCGATGACCGTGCGATGAAATGTCCTGCCCTTGCTATGACCGCCGAACTCCTCGAACAGGAGCTGCGCCGGGGTATCGAGCGCAGCCGGCAGCACGAGCCCGGTGGCGCAGCCGGCGCCGGGAACGGTGGCAAGCGCCCGCCAGAGCTCGGCCAGCCAATGCGGGTCGGGTTCGGCGTCGTCGTCGGTGAAGGCGACAACCAGTCCTTGGGCCTCCCTCAGGCCGGTGTTACGAGCCCGGGAAAGGCCCGGATGCGGCTCTTTCACGACGCGACTCGTCACCGTCGTGGAGACGTCAGGGGACTCACGGCGGACCTGGGCGGTCACGTCGCCGAGGAGATCCTCCACCTCGTCGCGGGGCTCGCCGTTGTCGACGACGATCAGCTCGAAGCGCGGATACTGCTGGAGCATCAGGGATCTCAGGCAGCTCGGCAGCTGCTGCGGCCTTCCGCGGGTACAGAGAATCACGGACGCCGGCGGAGCCTCGGCGAGCAGCCGTCCGCGCTCGGTGAGGAATGCGCGGTCGTCGGCGACGGCATCCTCGGCATTGATTGCCGCTGGGAGTTGAGCCGCGATGGCGTCATGCAGGCGCTCGGCCGTCAGCACCCCCTCCGGCATGCTCACGTCGACCTGCCCCAGGACGCGACCGTGGCGACGTACCAGGACCCGCGCGAACCGGTGATCACGGCGCTCGGTCGGCGTCTGCAAATCAGCGTCGGACGGTGGATTCGCGACGTCGACCTCGAGCAGCCGGATGGCGGCTCTCGCGACCCCATTCCCGCCGCGGTCCATGGGTTCAATTATCCGGCCGCGGCGGCCTGGATACCAGGTCGCGGGAGAAGAATAGTCACTTTATGTGACAAGTAGAGCACTAAGTCCTGCAGTCCAACGGGAAAAAGCCCCAAGACCTCCGGGACTCTCATCACTTAAAGTAATCATAGGTCAGCACGGTCGTGATGACCTAAATAAGGGATAGCGACGACCCGTCGGTGCGTTTGGTCGCTCACCTGCCGGCGGCGAGCAGAGGCGAAACCGGATCCCGTTCGGGGGACCGGCGGTCGTCATGTCAAGGCAAGCGCTCACAAACCCAACGTTCGCGGGTGTCGGTTCATCCTCTCGTTCCTGGCCACGCGTCTCGGTGATCATCCCGACGCGCGACGAAGCCAAGAATCTTCCCCTCGTGCTCACCGCTCTTCCGCGCGAGTACGAGGTTGTCATCGTCGACGGTCACTCCACCGACGGGTCCGCCGATGTTGCTCGCGCGCTCCGCCCCGAGGCGGCGATTCTCACTCAGACCAGACGGGGCAAGGGAAACGCGATGGCATGCGGCTTCGCCGCCGCGACGGGCGACATCCTCGTCATGCTCGATGCCGACGGATCCGCCGACCCGTGCGAGATTCCCCGGTTCGTGGCGGCCTTGACCAACGGGGCCGACTTTGCCAAGGGAACGCGATTCGCGCCCGGGGGCGGCAGCGACGACATCACGCGCATCCGCAGCGGCGGCAACCGCGTCCTGAACGGCTTGGTCAACATGCTGTACCGCACGCACTACACCGATCTGTGCTACGGCTACAACGCCTTCTGGCGCCGGTGCCTGCCCGCCATCGATCTCGAGCCGGGCGCTGTCGGGGACGAGATGCTTTGGGGCGACGGCTTCGAGGTCGAGACGCTGATGAACGTGCGAATCGCGCAGGCGGGCCTGCGTGTCGCCGAAGTCCCGTCGTACGAGCGCAGTCGCGTGAACGGCGCCAGCAACCTGCACGCCTTTCGCGATGGACTGCGGGTGCTGCGCACGATCGCCGTCGAACGCCGGCGCAGCCGCTCCGTCCCGCGCGTGGTCGAGCTACCGGCGATCGATCTGCGTCCGGCGGTGATTGACCTGACTGACGACGCCATGTCCCGGAAGCTGGACGAGCGGGCCTTGGTCTAGCCGGCAGCCGGCCGACCGCGGCGATCCGCCAGCGGTTGACAGATACCCCTATGGGGTATAGAACCCCACTCGGCAGGAGATACGGGTAGGGGGTATTGGCGTGATGGCGTCCGACGAGGCTGCGGAGTGGGGCTACACACCTGACAAAACTGCGGTGGCCAAACGGCTCCGGCGTATCGAAGGGCAGGTTCGTGGCCTGCAGCGGATGGTCGAGGAGGACAAGTACTGCATCGATGTCCTCACCCAGATATCGGCGACGACGCGAGCCCTCCAATCCGTTGCCCTCGAACTGCTGGAGGACCACCTCGGCCACTGCGTGACGCACGCCATCGAGAGCGGCGGTCCCGAAGCCCAGTCCAAGATTCGCGAGGCGGCAGCTGCCGTCGAACGACTCGTCAAGTCATGACCTCGCGCCGGGACACGTTGGGAGCCGCCTGCGCGGCATCACCCGGCGGGGTACCCGGCTGCGACACCGGACCGATCGGCCGGATCGCGTTCGTCGCCCGTGAGCTCGCCGCCCTTTGGGCAGAGCTCACCGGCCACCCGCGACCCACACCCGACGCGGTACCGACAGGAAACGACAGTGAGCGACACATTCGACACGATCGGCCGAAGCCTCGCTGACGGGGCCGGCATGTTCTGGGAGACGCTCTGGGCGCTCGTGCTGGGGTTCACCCTCTCCGGCGCCGTGCAGGCGTTCGTTTCGCGCGCCGAGATGCAACAGGCGCTCGGCGACCACCGGCCCCGCACCATCGCGAAGGCCGGCTTCTTCGGCGCGGTCTCGTCCTCGTGCTCGTACGCCGCGAGCGCGCTGGCGAAGACGCTCTTTGCGCGCGGCGCCGACTTCACCGCCGCGCAGGCGTTCATGTTCGCCTCGACGAACCTGGTCGTCGAGCTCGGCATCGTGCTGTGGCTGCTCATCGGCTGGCAGTTCGCGCTGGCCGAATTCGTCGGCGGCGCCGTGATGATCGTGCTGCTCGGAGTGGTCCTGCCACGCGTGGTTTCGGCCGAGGAGGCCGCGGCGGCTCGGGCGGCACTCCGAGACGAGAGCAACCCCCACGACGCACACGCCGGCCACGGCGACCCTCCCCACTCGCAGGGCAGCTGGCGCACCCGCATCCGGTCCCGCGCCGGCTGGTCGGACGCAGCCGGCTACACCATCAGCGACCTGACCATGCTGCGCAAGGAACTGGTCATCGGCTTCGTCGTCGCGGGCTTCGCCGACGCCGCCGTGCCGGTCAGCTTCTGGCAGCACCTTTTCGTTGCCGGCCACGGCTTCTGGTCGGTGCTCGAAAACGTCGTTCTCGGCCCGTTCCTGGCGATCATCAGCTTCGTCTGCTCGATCGGCAACGTGCCGCTGGCGGCCGCGCTGTGGACCGGAGGCATCAGCTTCGGGGGCTCGATCGCGTTCGTCTTCGCCGATTTGATCGCGCTACCGCTGCTGCTGATCTTCCGGCGCTATTACGGCAGTGGGCTGACGGTCAAGCTGCTGGCGGTCTTCTGGGCCACCATGAGCGTCGCAGGGCTGGTCACCGAGTACCTGTTCAAAGCGGCGAGCCTGCTGCCGAAGCCCAACACCGGCGAGCACGGAATGGTGGGCCGGGACGTATGGGGCTGGAACTACACCACGGTCCTGGACATCGTGGCGTTGGTCGGATTCGCCTGGCTGTACTGGCTTTCCCGCAACCGGTCCGACGCGGACCGGGGCCACAGCGGCGCTGCGGGTTCAGCCGGCCCTGGCGAGCGAGCGGTTGGCGCGGCGGATAAGGCGGTGCACCCTGTGAACCCCCCGGACCGGCTCGAGGAACATCAGCGGGCAGGCGCCGGCGACGACGCTCATTCCGTGCTCCTGACATAGCTGAACGGCCTCGTCGCTGAGCGCTCCCGGGCCGCCTCCCTTGAACAGCCAGACCTTCGTGACTCCCCGGTCGGCACACGCCCGGACGACGCCTGGCGCCGCGTCCTTCGCCACCATGATGATCACGCCGTCGACGTCGCCGGGGACGACAGCCAGGCTCGGGTAGCAGGGAGCACCGGCGACGCTGGTCGCTTCCGGATGGACGGCGACGGTGTCGACGCCGTGCTCCTTGAGGGCCGAGACGATGGTGCGGCCGAAGTTCTTGGGGCTGTCCGATGCTCCGACTACGGCGATGCGACCGGACGAGAGGAATGCTGCTGCCTGCGCTGGATCGATCATGGCGCTCACCTCGTCTCCACGCTAAGAACGCGACAGGGGCGCGGCCAGAGTCGAAGGTCACGACCTCTCCCGCGGTTGTCCACAGCCTGGAGAAAAACCGTTCGATTCTGTCGCTCCCGCAGGGAAGGGTGCTGACATGACGACCCGCGCGGATACCCGGTTGGACGTTCGCCTGTTGCGCGACGCCGACGTCGATTCGGTCGAAGAGATGGCGTCGCGCGCCATGGATGACATGGACCGCAAGTTCGGTCTCACCGTGCCGGAGCGCGACGGCGGACGCATCGCCTGGGGACGCGAGCGGATCCGCCACATCGCGGCGACCGATCCGCACGGCAGCGTGGTGGCCGAGGCCGAGGCCGATGGCGGGATCGTCGGGGTCGGCCTGGCGGTGCGTCGGGGGCCGCTCTGGTTCCTTTCGCTCCTCGCTGTGCGCGGTGATGTGCAGGGCACCGGAATCGGGCGGCGGATCATCGATGCCACCCTGGAATACGGCAGGGATTGCACTACGGGGATGATCGGCGCGTCTCCGGATCCACGGGCGCTGCGCCGATACGGCAGGGCGGGCTTTGCTCTTCACCCGGCCTATGCGGCGGAAGGCATTCCTGACCTGGCTGAGGCGCCGGCCGGGCTCGGCGTGCGCGAAGGCGACTGGGCTCGCGATACAGACCTGCTGGAGACCCTGGTGGCGCAACGGCGCGGCGCCCGGTACGGACCGGATGTCGACTTCCTGCGCGCGTCGGATGCCCGGCTGCTGATCCGCAGCGGGCCGACCCGGGATGACCGCGCCGCGTGCCTGCTGCGCCGCGGCCGGGTGCCGATGGTGGCGGCTTCCTCGGAAGATGCCGCGCGCCGGGTGCTCTGGGCGGCGCTGGCCGAAGCTCCGGGAGGGGTCAGCCTGACCTACCTGACCGGCACCCAGCAGTGGGCCATCGACCTGGCCCTCGTCACGCGGCTGCCGTTGAAGCTCGCCGACACCCTGTGTGTTCGGGGAATGCCTCCTCCGTCGCTGTATTTGCCGACGGGAGTTCTCGGGTGAGCCCGGCATTTCTGGGAAGAAGACAAGGCGAGCCGCAGACGGAACGAAGGGGCTGAACAATGAGCACCAAAGGGCACGCAATAGCGACCGTGGCGTCCTGGGACGAGACCGCCTATGACGAAGCCGATGGCCTGCCGAAGCTCTCCAAGGCCAGCATCAAATACACCTACGAGGGCGACCTCGTCGGCGAGAGCGCGGCCGAGCTGTCGATGGTCTACGTCGGCGAAGAAGCCGAATACGTCGGCCTGGAGCGGATGACCGCCACGCTCGGCGGCAAGGAGGGCACCTTCGTCGTCGCGGCGGTGGGCGCCTTCAAAGGTGGGGTGGCGGCCAACACCTGGAAGGTCGTCGAGGGTTCCGGCACCGGCGAGCTGGCGGGGCTACGTGGAAGTGGCAACTTCGAGGCGCCGATGGGCAGCAAGGCGACGCTGACATTCGAGTACGAGCTGCCCTAGCCGGGGCGGCAGCGGGCCCGGGCGGCTAACCGCGGTCAGGGTCGGACAGGTACGCGGTGAGGTTGGCGTACCGGCGCTGCGCGATCCGCGCGCCTACGGCATGCCCGACAACGAACGCGACGGCCGCCATGGCGCATCCGATCAGCGCGCCGATGGAGAAGCCGCGGCCGATCAGCATGCCGTGGGCGCGGGCGCCGTGACGCGTCAGCAAGATGGCGGGGGCCAGCACGAGACCGCACACGAGCGGTACGAAGTTGTAGGGGATGACGAGCAGGACGATCCAGCGCAGGAGGCCGCCCGGCGACGAGCGGCGCTGCTGCCATCGCCAGCGCAGGGAGCGCGGGTGGTACGGGAAGAGGATGCCGACCCACGCGCTGATGCCGAGCACCCCGAACGGCATCGCCACGATGACGGCACAGATCGCCAGGGTCGCGAAAGCATGGTGGCCCGACGCGCCGATGCCGATGGCGAGGATCAGGCAGAGGGGAGCGGCCAGCACCCACAGCGCGAGGCTCTTGACGTAAAGGAAGCGCTGAAACGACTGCCCGTCGCCCATCGCCGCGAGAGCGCCCCTCGCGTCGCCGCCCAGCACGTTCGTGGCCGGGACGTCGGAGAGCAGCCACGACTCGAGCACGATCGGAAACGCAAGCGCACCGTGGATGGAAAAGAACCAGTCGCGTAACGAATCGGGCAGGAAGAACCAGCCGACGCACATCGCGACCCCATTGGCCGCGAGGATGACCGGGATGTCAGCAGGCCAGCGAAAGCAGCGGCGCAGCTCTGCTCCGACCGCGCGCCACAGCGATTCCGGGGGCCCCGTAGGCAGGCTTTCGCGCAGCGGCGGGGCCGCCGGGGCCACTGGGGCCACTGGGGCCACTGGGGCCACTGGGGCCGCAGCCTGCTCGGTCACACCTTCCATAGTGCGGGATCCGCCTGACAAATTCCTGCCGAATTAGCGCCTCAGACCAGCGCGCTGTTCACCAGCTGCCGCAGCTGAGGCCGCAGTGGGTGGCTGCTCGAGGGCAGCAATTGGGTGAAGAAATGGGCGGTGATCTCCTCCGCCGGGTCGACCCAGAACGCCGTGCTGGCGGCGCCGCCCCAGTAGAACTCGCCGCGGCTGGAGAGGGTTTTCGCCGGCCGGGGATCGAGGACGACGGCAAATCCGAGGCCGAATCCGACGCCGTCGAACGTCGTCTCGGCGAATCCCCCGGTCGACAAGGCGCCGAGGTCGCTCTCACCGGGCAGCTGGTTCTCGGTCATGAAGCGCAGGGTGCGCGAGGAGAGCACCCGTACGCCATCGAGCTCACCCCCGCGTAGCAGCATCCGCGTGAAGCGCTCGTAGTCGGCGGCGGTGGAGATGAGGCCTCCTCCGCCGGACAGCATCCGCGGCGGTGCGAGGGCGGCCTTGCCGAACGCGTCGAGCCGCACCGCCTTACCGCTCGCCGGGTTCGGGGTGTACAGCGCGGCCAGCCGCGCGGCGTCCGGCGATTGCGGGTCGACCCACCAGCGGGTGTCGGCCATCTTGAGCGGTTCGGTGACGCGGCTGGCGATCGCCTCGTCCAGCGGCTGCCCCGACCAGATCTCGACCAGCCGGCCGAGCACGTCGGTCGCCACCGAGTAGCCCCACGCGCTGCCCGGCTGAAACAGCAGCGGCAGCCCGGCCCAGGCGTCGCACGCGCCGGCGAGATCGACGCCGGCGGGCGATCCCCATTCGTAACCCGCGGACTTGTAGATCGCGTCGACGACGGACGTGTTGAGGAAGCCGTACGTCAGCCCGGACGTGTGCGTCAGCAGGTGCCAGACCCGCACCGGCTCCACCGCCGGCACGGTGTACGGCTTGGTCGACGAGCCCTTCTGGTAGACGCGCACGTCGGCGAAGGAGGGGATCCACCGGCTCACCTCGTCGGTGAGCTCGAAGTGGCCCTCCTCCCACAGGCTCATCGCGGCCACCGAGGTGACGGGCTTGGTCATCGAGTACACGCGCCACAACGTGTCGGACTCGACGGGCAGCCCGGCTTCGATGTCGCGCTGCCCGTACACGCTCGAGAAGGCGACTTGACCTGCCCGGGTGACGAGAATCTGCCAGCCGGACAGCAGCCCGTCATCGACGTAGCGGGCGAAGTGACGGTCGATCCGCGCGAGCCGCGCGGGATCGAATCCGAGCGCCGCGGGGTCGGTCATGACATCCGACATACCCGCAATCCTGGCATGCAGCAGGTAGCGTGCAGGCCCGCCGCTACTCGGGGGCAGAAGCGGCCGGATTTCGGAGGCGGGCAATGTCGCTCGGACGCAGACGCAGCGTCGTGGTCGTGCTCTCGGTGGTGGCGCTGGGCGCCGTCGCGTGTTCGGGAAATACCACCGGTCCGGGTGGAGGCGGGGCTGCCACTAGCGCGCCTGCCACGCAAGGTCCGATCAACGTCCTCGACATCCTGCCGCCGGGCAACCCGCAGAGCACGACCGAGCGTGCCATGTACGACGCGCTCAACACGATCGATCCGGCGGCGCTGACCGAAGGCGACATCGGCAGCTACTACAAGTCGGCTCCGCTCGATCCGGCCGTCGGAACCGTCGTCAAGACCGAGCACCCGAAAGCCGGCGTCACGATCAAGCGCGACAAGTTCGGTGTGCCTTACGTGTACGGAACCACGGACAACGACACCGCGTACGGCGCGGGCTACGCCGGCACCGAGGACCGGATGTTCGTGATGGACGCTCTGCGTAATGCCGGCTCCGGCCGCTACTCCGAGCTGCTCGGCGCGAGCAAGGGCAACCTCCAGCAGGACGCCAACCTGCTCCGGCAGGCCGATTACACGACTGCCGAGGCCAACGCCCAGCTTGATGCGCTCGCCGGCTCAGGCCCCGCGGGCAAGCAACTCGTCAGCCGCCTCGACGCTTACGTCGACGGCGTGAACGCGGCCCGAAAAGCGCTGTGCCCGATCATCACCGCGCCGAGCTGCCCGACCGTTTACCGGCTGCTGAAACTGACCCCGACCCCGTTCACCCGGGCCGACGTGGTCTACGCGGCGGCCTTGATCGGCGGGATCTACGGCAAGGGCGGGGGCCAGGAGTCGCGGAACGCGCTCTTCCTGCGGCAGCTGCAGAAACAGGTCGGTGACGCGCTCGCGCGCAGCGTGCTGAACGACCTCCAGGACCCTCTCGATCCGAAGGCCGTCGTGACCGACGCCGGCCAGTACGCGTACGAGCAGCCCGGGAAAGTCGACCAGGCCGCAATTGCTCTCCCCGATCTGCCCGGAGGGAGCGTGAAGATCGCGGCCGGAACGGGCGGAATTCCGACTACGGCGACCCCGCCGTCGGGCGCGGGGGCCGGCGGAGGCGCCACCCTGCTCGATTCGCTCGGCCTGCCGGCCCACATGAGCAATGCCATGCTCGTATCCGGAAGCCACACGACCACCGGCCATCCGATCGCCGTCATGGGCCCGCAGACCGGCTATCAAGGCCCCAACTTCTTCGACGAGATCGCCCTCCACGGCCCGCATTACGACGCGCGCGGGGTCGCGTTCGCCAATCTGCAGTTCGTCGTCCTGATCGGCCACGGCAAGAGCTACGCCTGGTCGGCCACCAGCGCCTCGGGGGACGTCGTCGACACCGTCCTGGACAAGCTGTGCAACACCGACGGGAGCACCGCGACCGTCACCTCGACCGCGTACCTGAACGGCGACAAATGCGAGCCGATGACCGGTACGCCCCACGAGATTCGTGACAGCAGCGGCAAGGTCGTCGCGACCCTCCCCGACATGCGCACGAGGCACGGCATCGTGCAGTACCGCACGACGGCCGGGGGCACCCCCGTCGCGGTCGTCAGCGAGCGGTCGACCTACAACCACGAGGTGCAGTCGGTGCTCGGATTCGTCGAGATGAACGATCCGACGGCGGTGCACGGCCCGAGCGACTTCATCAACGCGTTCAGCAAGGTCAACTTCACGTTCAACTGGTTCTACATCGACACCCGCGACATCGCGACGTACACCTCCGGCGCGCTGCCGATCCGGGCCAAAGGGGTCGATCCAGACCTGCCCCGCTGGGGTGATGCCAAATGGGACTGGACCGGATTCCTGCCGGCCGCCCAGCATCCGCAGGCGATCGACCCGTCGTCGGGCTTCCTCGTCAACTGGAACAACAAGCCCGCCGTCGGCGTCTACTCGGCAGACGACCAATGGGGTTGGGGGCCGGTGCAACGCGTGCTCGCCCTGCGCGACCGCATCCAGGCGTCCATCAAGGCCGGGAAGCTCAGTACGGCGACGCTCGCCGGCGACATGATCGACGCGGCGACCGTGGACATCCGCGGCGCGTACGTCCTCCCGGACATGCTCGCCATCGTCGGTGACGACCCGGCGCTCAAGCAGTACACCGACGTCCTCCAGTCATGGATAGACGACGGTGCTCATCGCGTCGACCGGGCACGCACCGGCCACTACGCCGATGAATCGGCCATCGCGCTGATGAATGCCTGGTACCCGCTGGTGGCTAAGGAGGTGCTGCGGCCGCGGCTCGGGTCGCTGGTCGACGACATCCCCACGGCCGTCGACAACGTGCCAGCCAACGGCCGCGGATCCTCGTTCGACAACGTCGGCTCCTACGAGTGGGTCACGAAGGACCTCGAAGCGGTGATGGGCAAGAACGTCGACGGCGCCATGTCGCAGCGGTATTGCGGCAAGGGCGACCTCACGACCTGCCGCAACGAGATCCGCCAGACCCTGCAGCAGGCGGTCGACACGTTGAACAGCCGGCAGCACACGACCGACCCGACCAAGTGGACGTACGACAAGACCACCGACGACATCACGTTCCAGTACGTCGGCGAGACCGTTCAACCGATGGACTGGCAGAACCGGCCGACGTTCCAGCAAGTGGTGGGCGGATCGTAGGACGCGGCAGCCGGCGGCACGCCTGCCCCGAAAATTCGAGGAAACCTACGGTTTTGTGGCCCCAATCCGTAGGTTTCCTCGAACTTTTGATTGCCTAGCATCGGTAAGGGCAACCGATCGGTAAGGCTGGGAATGTTCACGCTGGTGGTCGTCGGGCTGCTCGGTGGCCTCATCACGAGCTTGTCGCCGTGCATCCTGCCCGTTCTGCCGATCGTGCTCGCTGCTGGGATGACCGCTTCGCCCGGAGAAGGCGCGGACGGCGAAGCGGTCGCGGCCCCTTATCGGACAAGGATCCGGCGGCCGGTGCTCGTGGTCACCGGCCTGGTCGTGAGCTTCAGCCTCGCGACGCTCTTCGGCTCCCTGATCCTGAGCTCCCTCGATCTGCCACAGGACACCTTGCGCGACGCGGGCATCGCCGTGCTGATCGTTGTCGGCCTGGGAATGCTGATCCCCAGGCTCGGCGAACTGCTCGAGCGCCCCTTCGCCCGGCTGCAACGGCGCGCGGTACGGCCAGGTAGCCAAGGGCTGGGCTTGGGGCTCGCGCTGGGGCTGGTTTACGTGCCCTGCGCCGGCCCCGTCCTCGCCGCCATCGCGGTCGTCGGCGCGACGCATCGGGTCGGCCTGAGCGCCTTCGTCCTCACCCTGTCCTTCGCCATCGGCGTCGCCCTGCCGCTGCTGGCTTTTGCCCTCGCCGGCGAGCAGGCCAGCCACCGCATCGGGGTCTTCCGCCGGCGCATGCGAGAGGTGCGGCTCGGTGGCGGAGTGCTGCTCATCGGTATCGCCGTGGCGATCGCGTTCAACGCGTTCGACGGCCTCCAGCGGCTCGTCCCCGGATACACGAACACCCTGCAGAACAAGATCGAGAACAACGCTTCGGCGTCGAAACAGCTGCACAAGCTGACCACGACCGCCAAGGGCGTTCCGATGATGTTGACCACGTGCCAGGAAGGTGCGAGCAACCTTCGCGATTGTGGGCCGGCGCCGGAGCTCGCCGGCATCAGCACGTGGCTGAATACCCCTGACGGGAAGCCGCTTTCGCTGGCAGCCCTCAAGGGCCACGTCGTGCTGCTGGACTTCTGGACGTACAGCTGCATCAACTGCCAGCGGACGTTGCCCCACGTCGAGGCCTGGTATCGGGCCTACCACGCGGACGGGTTCGACGTGATCGGCGTGCACACTCCGGAGTTCGCCTTCGAGCACGTGACGTCCAACGTGCGGTCGGCCGCCCGATCGATGGGCGTCCAGTATCCCGTCGCAATCGACAACAACTACGACACCTGGAACGCCTACAACAACCAGTACTGGCCGGCCGAATACCTCATCGACGCGAGCGGCAACATCCGCCACCTCGTCTTCGGCGAGGGCGACTACTCGAGCACCGAGAAGCTCATTCGCCAGCTGCTCACCGCGGCCCACCCGATGACGTCGCTGGGGAAGGACACCGGAGTCGCCGACACCACTCCCAGCGGACCGCAGTCACCCGAGACCTACCTGGGCTACGAGTCCGCGCAGAATGCCGCCCAGCAGCTGGTCGAGAACCAGCTCGTGAAGTACCAGCCTCCGGCGAGCGTCGACCCCGACACCTTCGCGCTCGAAGGCAATTGGAAGGACGGGGCGCAGCAGGCCACTGCCGGCACCGGCGCCAAGCTGCACATCAACTATCTGGCGAAGGCGATCTATCTCGTCATCGGTGGCCAGGGCGAGGTCACCGTTACCGTCGACGGCCGAAGTCATACGTTGCGGGTCTCGGGGGTACCGCGGCTCTACACGCTGAACCAGACCGCCAAGAGTGAGCGCCACCTGCTGACGCTCAGCGCGACGCCCGGCATCCAGGCGTACGACTTCACGTTCGGCTAGCTCGCGAGCCACGCCGACGGTCTCGCAACGCGCGAGTCACGATGCCGCCGCTTAATCCTCTCTGCACGCCGGAACGTGCGGACGCGATTAATCGCGCGCGACGAGGTGTGGTGCTGGCAGCGTGGGGGCGGGCAAGGCCGGACGCATTGCCACCCATCTGACGACGTGTCAGCATCTGCCACATACTCTGTGCGCGACCCACGTCACACACGTTGCCGACTTCGAAGGGGCACTCCCGTGACCCGCGAGACCGCTCAGCACACCTCCGCCACCACCGCCGACGACCGCTACATCGTGATCTCCGCCGACTGCCACGCCGGCGCGGACCTGCAGGGCTACCGGCCCTACCTGGAAAAGCGCTGGCTCGACGATTTCGACAGCTGGGCCGCGTCGTACCAGATCCCGTACGAGGATCTGATGGGCGACAAGGGCGCGCGTAACTGGGACTCGGCCCGCCGGCTCGCCGACCTCGAATCGGACGGCATCGTCGCCGAGGTCGTCTTCCCGAACACGGTGCCGCCGTTCTTCCCGAAGGTCGCGCTCACCACCCAGCCGCCTGCCGCCGACGCCGGAGACCTCACCCGCCGCTGGGCGGGACTGCAGGCCCACAACCGCTGGCTGGCCGACTGGTGCCGGCAGGCTCCGGGCCGGCGGGCGGGCATCGCGCAGATCATGCTTCACGACATCGACGCTGCCGTCGCCGAGGTGCGCTGGGCCCACGAGAACGGGCTGCGCGGCGGCGTGCTGCTGCCCGGTACCCCGCCCGGAAGCGGCGTGCCTCAGCTGCACGACATCGACTACTACGACCCGCTCTGGAGCGTCTGCGAAGAGCTCGGCATGCCGCTGAACCACCACTCCGGCAGCGCGGCACCACCCATGGGCCCGACCAACGTCGAGCAGGTCATCTTCCTGCTCGAGGTGACGTGGTGGGCCCACCGCGCGCTCACCAGCCTGATCACGTCAGGAGCGCTGGAGCGTCATCCCGACCTGCAGCTGGTCTTCACCGAGCAGGGCACCGCGTGGATCCCGCCGGAGCTCGCCCGGCTCGACTACTTCTTCGACCGGATGGGCACCGCCGTCGGCTCGCAGGAGCACGTGTGGGGCGCGCCGGTGGTCTCCCAGCTCTCGCTCAAACCCAGCGAGTACTGGGCTCGCCAGTGCCATGTCGGGGCGAGCTTCATGCGGGCGGATGAGGCCAAGCTGCGGGGCGCCGTCGGCGTCGACAAGATCATGTGGGGGAGCGACTACCCGCACAAAGAGGCCAGCTTCCCGTTCTCGCGCGAGGCGATCCGGCTGGCATTCGCCGACTGCACGCCTGCGGAAGCCGCGGCGATCCTGGGTGGAAATGCCGCGCAGCTCTACGGTTTCGACCTTGCCGCGCTGGCGCCGCACGCGGCCCGGGTCGGCCCGTCGATCGAGGAAGTCGCGCGTCCGCTGACGGTCGGTGAGGTGCCGCTGGACGCCCAGCGCTGCCCCGCCTTCGTCGGTTTCACCGGCGCAGCCTGATGAATTCGAATCCCTCGGAAAGGCAGCTCGTGGATCCCTACCTGATCATCACGTCCGACAGCCATGCGGGGCTGCCCACCGCGGCGTACCGCCCGTATCTGGAGAGCAAGTACCACGCGGCGTTCGACCAGTTCCTCTCCGAGCGGGGGATCGCGCTCGAGGAGATGACCAACCTCGGCGTGCGTAACAGCGACTTCGCCGACTCCTGGTACGCCGAACACGGCGAGGCGTTGAACGCAGGCTGGGACGCGCTCAAGCGCGATCAGGAGCTCGACGCCGAGGGCATCGCCGGCGAGATCATCTTCCCGGACGCCGACGCCGTCGAATCGCGCACCTGCGCGCCTTTCGGCACCGGCCTGGGCCTGTCCGGCGATACCGACCCCGAGCTCGGAATGGCCGGCGCGCGCGCCCACAACCGGTGGCTCGCCGAGCTGTGCCAGCACGCCCCGAACGGCGCTGCGGGGCTGCGCTCATCCCCATCACCGCCGAGCTCGACGACGTGCTCGCCGAGATCCGGCGCAGCAAGGACGACGGCCTCGGCGCGGTGATGATCCCGGCGATGTGGATGCACGGGCGTCCGTACCACGACCGGCACTACGACCCGGTCTGGGCGCTCTGCGAAGAGCTGCAGATGCCCGTGATGACGCACAGCGGCCCGAGCGACCGCGAGCAGTACGGTGACCATCTCGGCATCTACGTCACCGAGGTGACGTGGTGGCCGGCGCGTCCGATGTGGTTCCTGCTGTGGTCTGGCGTCTTCGAGCGCTACCCCGGGCTGCGCTTCGGCGTCACCGAAGCCGGCGCCTGGTGGATGCCGGGCCTGCTGTGGTTCTGGGACCGGCTCTATCTCGGCCAGAAGGGTTCGGAAAAGCTCGGCGCGAAGCCCTTCGGCGACAACGTGCTGATGCGCCCGAGCGAGTACTTCGACCGCAACTGCTTCATCGGCGCCTCCAACACCAAGCGCCGCGAGATCGGGATGCGGTACGAGATCGGGGTCGACAATCTCTTGTGGGGCAGCGACTTCCCGCATCCCGAGGGCACCTGGCCGAGCTCGCGCGAGTGGCTGAAGAAGACCTACCACGACATCCCGATCGACGAGACGCGGCGCATGCTCGGGCTGGCTGCGGCGGAGATCTTCGGCTTCGACACCGAGAAGCTGCGCCCGCTCGCCGACAAGATCGGGCCGACACCCGCCGAGCTCGGCCAGCTCGACGGCGACCCGACGGGGGCCGACCTTGTCGCGAAATGGGCGAAGACCAAAGAGGTGGGCCGGCATTGGCTGACCGGACACGACTTCCCGCTGATCGACGTCTGAGAGGTGGCCATGAACGTTCGCTACGGGCGCCGCGAGGTGCAGCGCAATCGGGAAATCGAAGCCACGTCCGGCAAGGGCGGGCTCATCTGGTGCCAGGCCGTAACGGCGTTATGGGAGACGGATCCCGAGATCGTCACGGCGGTGCTGCCGCCGCCGCTCTCGCCGGCCGAGCGCCCGCTGGTGCGTCTCACGCTCACGGTCGTCGAGATGCCGGGGCTGCCGGCGTTCGGGGCGGGCTGGCTTGGCGTCGCGGCGATGCACGGTGATGTGCCCGGCGAGTACCCGATCTTCATGCCGATGACGACCGAGCAGTCGGTCATCGGTGGCCGCGAGACCTACGGCGAACCCAAGAAGATCGCCGACGTGTGGGCGCGCCGCGAAGGCGATGCCATCGACGCCGGCATCAGCCGCATGGGCTACCCGCTGGTCGAGGTCCGCGGCACGGTCGGCGAAAAGCGGGAGCCGTACGAGCTCGACAAGCGCGACTTCTGGTTCAAGGTGCTGCCGTCACCGGAGCGTCCGGGCGAGCTCGACACTGACGCCCTCCTTGTCTACGGCGAGAAGCACGAGCAGGCCCGGGTGCACGAGGGCATCGACGGCACGGTCGTGCTCAAGGACTCGCCGCTCGACCCGATCGCCGACCTGGCGATCGTGAGGATGGTCGACCTGAACTGGACCGAACGAGCGTCCACCCAGGTAGGCCGCACGATCGGTCCGGTGCCGGCGGCCGACTTCGCGCCGTACCTGCACCAGCGTTACGACGACCTGTCGGTGCTCGGCAAGAAGTCGTAGTGGAGGCCGCGCCTCCGGCAAGAACGTCAGGGAGAACGCAGATGCCTCGAAACCGCAAGCGCGAAGTGATGGAGTTCCGCTCGGACGTCCCTCCGCCGGCGGCCGACACCGCGGCGACGGTCGCGTGGCTGCGCGACAGGGCCATGATCAAGGACCTGTACGCCCGCTACGCCTACGGGGTCGACTCGGTCAACATGGATCTCGTCCGATCGGTTTTCGATCCGGACTGCGTCATCGTCGGCACCATGGAGGAGGGCACTCTCGACGACTATCTGGAAGGCATCGAAGAGGGTCTGCTGATGTACGACGCGACCATGCACTTCAGGGGCAACCAGTACGTCGAGCTGGACGGCGACCGCGCCTTTGTCGAGACGTGGGTCGTTGGCTACCACATGGAGGCGCCCGGCAGCCCGATCGACCACCTCAAGCTCGGCTTGCGCTACAAGGACGACGTGATCCGCATCGGCGACGAGTGGAAGATCGTCCGTCGCGAGGCCGCGCTTCAATGGCACACCGGACCGTTCCCGCGACCATCGATCGGCGACCCGCCGTACCCGCGCAAGTCACACCAGTCGCGAGCCAGAGACGCCCAGCCCGAGCACTGACCGGAGGGATCAGGCGACGTCTACCGGGTTGAGCAGGTAGATCTGCGGGGCGCCGTCGAGCGCATCGCCGGCGCCGGCGAAAGCGGCGCCGAGGTGCGGCTGCGCGAGGTGGGCGTTGATGTCGTCCTGCGATGCCCACGTCTCGACGTTGACGAAGGTGCCAGGAGCGCCTTGCGCCTCGTAGAGGTCGTAACGGATGCAGCCCTTGTCCTTGCGGCTCGGGGCCATCAGCGAGCTCATCGCTGCGCGGACGACGTCTTCCTTGCCTTCCTTGGCCTTGATGATTGCCACGACTTCGAGCGCCACCTGATCTCCTTCGTTTCTGCAGGTTGCAGTGCATACGTGTGCTGCCCGGCAGGCTATCGGCGTACCCTGACCGCCAGAACACTGGCTTGTGAGGAGTCCGGATGACGGTCACGGAGAGCGTTCCCAAGGAGAACCAGGCCCTGGTCGGCGGGGCCCAGCCGGGCAAGCATTTGCACCTGCCGTTGCCGCCGACCTTCGACAGCGTCGAAGACGAGCGCATGCATCGCAAGATCCGCCTGGCCGCGGCCTTCCGGATGTTCAGCAAGGCCGGGCTCGACGAGGGCGTCGCCGGCCACATCACCGCGCGTGACCCGGAGTTTCCCGACTCGTACTGGGTGAACCCGTTCGGCCACCACTTCGGACTGATGCGGCAGAGCGACCTGGTCCGGGTGAACCACCTCGGCGAGGTCGTCGAGGGTGACCGCGCGGTCAACGGCGCCGCGATCGCCATCCACTGCGCCGTGCACGCCGCCCGCCCCGACGTCATCGCCGCCGCGCACGCGCACGGGGTGTACGGCAAGACGCTCTCCGCGCTCGACATGACCGTCGAGCCGCTGACCCAGGACGCGTGCGCGTTCTTCAACGACATCGGCAAGCACGACAATTTCACCGGCGTGGTTCTCGACTCCGACGAAGGACGGCGGATCGGGGAGGCGCTCGGCAGCCGCAAGGCCGTGATCCTGGCCAACCACGGCATGCTCACCGTCGGCGAGACCGTCGACAGCGCCGCCTGGTGGTTCCTCACCCTCGAGCGCACCTCGCAGTCGCAGCTGATGGCGTATGCCGCCGGCAAGCCGCGCCTGATCAGTGATGAGTTCGCCGCCGAGACCTACAAGCAGGTCGGGTACGAGATCGCCGGCTGGTTCCAGTTCCAGCCGATCTTTGACCGCATCTTCAAGGACAACCCCGACATCGTCGACTGACGCCCGTCACCGATCGGCGTTGCCACGGGCACGCATCGCCGCTCCCCTCGGCGCCGCTTAATCCTCTCTGCACGTTCTGGCGTGCCCACGCGATTAATCGCGGCCGAAAAGGAGGGGACGGCAAGCAAATGCGGGGGTTTGGCGCGCGGGCGCGCTAACGTCCCGCCATGGCGCGCTGGCGGGACAGTTCCGGGAAGGCTCTACGCGATTACCCGCAGCCGACGGTCGCGGTCGACGTCGCGGTGCTCACCGTGCCGTCGCCGCTGTCCGAGCAGTCCCAGCTGCACCTGCTGCTGCACCGGCGAGGCGACGGTTTCGCGGAGGGCAACTGGGCACTGCCGGCGACCGTCCTGCACAAGCGCGAGCGGCTCGCCAAGGCGGCCGAGCGGGCGCTGAAGTTCAAGGCCGGTGTTTCCGGAGTCGCGTCGACGCAGCTCGAGGTGTTCGACGACCCGGATCGTGACGCGCGTGGCTGGGTGATGTCCGTGGCCCACGTCGCCCTGATCCCGTACGAGCCGCTGGCTGCCGCCATCGCGCAGAACGCCGACGTGACCCTGGTGCCGGTCGAGGAGGGCCTGGCGTTGCTGCCCGATCGCCAGCGCCGCTTGCCGTTCGACCACGAGCGGGTGGTCGAGCTCGCCACGGAATGGGCGGCGCGGCAGTACGCGTCGACGACGGATCCGTGCAACCTGCTTGCCCCACCGTTCACGCTCACCCAGCTGCGCCAGCTGCACCAGGCGATTGAGGGCCGACCGTGGCAGAAGGACGTCTTCCGCCGCCGGGTCTACGGCAGCCTGCAGGATGTCGGCGCTCGCACCGTGGTCACGACGGGGCGCCCGGCCGCGCTCCTGCAACGAAAAGTCGGCTAGACCGGACCGTTGGGCCAGGTCCAGGGGACCAACGGCCTGTGCCAGCTGCCGCCACGCTGCCGAAACAATGCTCATGATCACGCTTCTGCTGCTGGGCGCGGGCCTCCTCTTCGCCGTTCTGATCAACTTGCTCGTGAATGTGCGCCGCCATCCGGAACCGGTCGTCGACCGCTGGACTGCCGCTGCCGCGCAGCCGGCCCCGAGTCACTACTACGGCAACTACTGGGGCCACCTCAGCCTCGACTCAGGCGCTGACCGTCCAAGCAGCGCTGGCGCACGGCGCGTCCCACAGCGCGGTGACATCCCCCTCCAGCGGGTCAAGCACGGTCATGGTCAGCGAGAAGCCGACCATCCCCAGGGACGTCACCAGCGAGGCAGCCATCGACCGGGCCACGCGCACACCCACGTCTCGTAGGTGCCGCACGGCGTAGCCGTGGACCGCTGACAGCTCCAAGCCGGCGATGCCACCGAGCCCGTTCGTGTAGAGCAGGACCTCGCCGTCCGGGGTGCCGCCGGCCAGCAGCGCGTCACACATCCTCGCGACGAGGCGGTCGGCGCGCTGGGCCACCCCACGCTCGCGGCCCGGCTCGCCGTGGATGCCGACACCGAACTCCTGCTCTCCAGCGGCCAGCGTGATGGCGGCGACCCCACCGGCGGGCAGCGTGACCCCTGACACCGACACCCCGATGGACCGCGTACCCGCAGCGACGTGACGCCCGAGCGCGGCGAGGGTGGTCAGGTCGGCGCCCGCTTCAGCCGCGGCTCCACAGATCTTCTCGACGACGATCGTGCCGGCGACCCCGCGCCGCCCGACGCCCTGTTCCTCGTCCTCCGGAGTGCCGCACGGATCGTCGAGCGCCGGGTCAAGCGAAATGTCGTCGGCGACGAGCACCGTCTCGATCCGGTGGCCCGCCCGGCGGGCGAGATCGGCCCCGAGACGGAAGTTCAGCACGTCGCCGGTGTAGTTCTTGACGATCATCAGGACGCCGTCACCGCCGTCGACCGCGCGGATTGCCGCCTCCACCGCATTCGCGCTCGGGCTGGCGAACACCTCGCCCGGACAGGCGGCGGCCAGCAGCCCGGGTCCGATGAGCCCGGCGTGCATCGGCTCGTGACCGGAGCCGCCGCCGGAGATGACGCCCACCAGACCCGCGCGCGGCACGTCCGACCGCACCACGAAGCGGGGCTCGTAGGAGGCGCGCAGCAGCCCTCCGCCGGCCTCGACGAGGCCGGCCAGCGCGTCGTCCACCAGGTGGTCGGGGTCGGCGACGATGTGGCCCGGACTCGCTTCGCTTGCCGCTGCGGCGCGAGGGCCGTCCTCAGCTGGAGCATCGACCGGCGTCTGTCGGGCCATCGCCGCGGCGAGGTCGGCCACCGCCTGCGCGCCCGCATCGACATGCCCGGCCCCGCCGCCCGGAACGTAGCTGGCCCGGCCGCGTCGGGCGGTCATCCGAGCCGTATCCGCCGCTCCCTGCGCTGCTGCCGCCACCGGGTCGCCGCCCGCCTCCAGCGCCCCCGCCGCCGGCACGAGCGCGTCCAGCAGCGTCCGGTCACCCGGCCGGGCCCCGCCGACCTCGGCGATGCCGTCCGCCGCGGCCCGCACGGCCGCCGCCGGGCCGCCCGCGATCGCATCCGCAGCACGCAGCAGCCCGGTTCCCCACAGCGGCCCGGTCGTCCCGCCGACGGCGGCGACGGCCTGGGCCGCGGCCAGCAGCAGGTCGGAATCCGACGCCGTCGGCGCGGCCGCGTCGAGCGCTGCCAGCACGCCGCGGGCGGCCCGCGCCAGGATCGCGCCGAAGTCACCGTCACCCGCGGCTGCGTCGAGTTCGCCGTAGCGCGCCTCGCCGGCGATCGCACCGCGCGCCGCCCGGTCGAGGCGCTCGCGCAGGGACGTCACCGGCTACGTGCGCCGCAGCGCATTGGCCACCTTGTCGCACGCCCCCCGGTCGCTGGACTGGAAGACCACGTTGAGCTTCGCGGATTTCGCCGGCGTGCTCAGCAGCGCCCGCAACTCCAGGATGTAGCCCCCGCCGACCAGGGCGCGCGCGTAACCGTTGTCGGCCACGCTGGCCTTGTCGACGATCTCGCCGTACTTGGCCGTCGACTGGATCGTGACGGTGCAGTTCGACCCGGATTTCCCGGAGCTCACCTTGGTCGCGCGGTCAACCTTCGCGCTCCCGTTCGACAGGATCGGACCGACGACCGCGCAATCGCCGCGGCCCGTCAGCACGACCTCCTGGCCCGCGGTTACGTGCAGGCCGCTCGGAGTGCCCGGGTTGCTCGGAGTGCACTGGAACGTCGCGACCAGCTGGCGGACCTCGATGGGATTGGCCATGGGCTTGGTTCCGTCGCCCCCGCTGACGGCGAGCACGACGACAACGATCGCGATGATGACGACGACCACCGCACCCGCGATGAACGCCAGCCGCCGATTGCCCCGTCGGCGGCGCACCGGCGCGCGTTGCTGGGCCGTCCCACCCGCTGCCCGCTGCGGGCCGGTGTCACCGGGAGCGCGGCCCGGCCCCGGCCCGCCTTTGCGCAGCTCCGGACGGGTCGGTGCCGGCGACTCGCGGGGAACGTCCGCGGACATCCCCTCTGGCGGCTCACTCACAGGCCATATCCTGCCCGCTCCGGCCGAAGAACCCCGTCATCCGCCGGCACCTCCCGTGTCCTGTGCCGCATGAAAAGCTTTCGCCATGTACACGGTCGCGAGTGCCCGCCAGACGCTCGCCGCGCTGCTCCCCATCCTGGACGAGATCGTGGCGCTCCGAGCGGACACCGCTGAACTTGCCGCCGCCGTGACCAACGGCGCGAAAACGTCGCTCGGCGGAACCCCGGAGTTCAAGGCCGCCCAGGCCCGCCTCGATGAGCTGGTCACCGACCTCACCACCCGTGACCTCCAGGTCAAGGGCCTGGCCCCGCTGCTGCTGGACTTCCCGTCCGAGTTCGACGGCGTGCCGGTGCTGCTGTGCTGGCTCGAGGGTGACCGGGAGCTCACCTGGTATCACCGCACCGACCTGGGCTTTGCGGGGCGCCGCCCGATCCCCGGCCCCAGCCCCGAGCGGCAGCAAATACCGGTGCTCTGACCCCCGCATTTACTGCCGCCGCCCCGCTTGGCCCGCCTAGTCGAGAGCCGCGCGGACGAACGAATCGAAGAGCCGGTACGCCGCCTCGGCTGCTGCCGGGGCGAGCCGTTCGGTCGTTTCCGTGATGGCGGCGCGGTCGAGTTCGCCGCCCCCACGCTCCTTCAGCTGCGTCGCACGCTCGTCGAGCCAGCCCGGCAGCATCGCCGGGGTGAACTCGGGATGGAACTGGACGCCGAGCGACCGGCCGGCCCGAAACGCCTGCGGGCACAGCGGGCTGCGGGCGAGCTCCACCGCTCCCTCCGGGACGGTGAAGACGTCGTCGTGGAAGGAGAACCACGGCCCGGCGCCGACGACGCCCTGGTGGCCGGGAGACGGCTCGATGCCGGTCCAGCCGAACTCCGCGTGCGCCCCTCGCGTCACCGTGCCGCCGAGGACCCGGCTGAGCTGCTGGCCGCCGAAGCAGATGCCCAGGATCGCCGTCCCTGACGCGTGCAGGCCGCGCATCCATTCCCGCTCGCGGGCGATCCACGGCTTGGTGTCGTCATACGCGGCCTGAGCCGAACCGAGCACCGCGACGATCTCGCCGTGCAGCGGTTCCGGCAGCTCCGCGTCGACGGCAGCGTCAGCGGTGCGCAGGTCGACCCCGCGTTCGAGCGCCCAGGGAATGAGATGCCCTGTCTGCGTGCCGGCGATATCGGCGGCCACGTCATGCGACACGATCAGCATGCGCAACAGGTTCGGGGACGATCGATCCACCAGTTCTGCCTTTCCCGGGCACGTGCCACTAACCTGGGCCGCGCTGTGCTTGTCACCCTCGATGCCGTCTCGCGCACCCGGGGCACAACGCTGCTGCTCGACCGGGTATCGGTGGGAATCGACGACCGCGATCGTATCGGTGTCGTCGGCAGAAACGGCGCAGGCAAGAGCACTCTGGCGAGGGTTATCGCGGGGCAGGAAGCACCCGATACGGGTCGGGTCGCGTCGCGCGCCGGGATCCGGATCGCCCTGCTCGCCCAGGACGACGACCTGCCCGACCTGACCGTCGGCGAGCTGCTGCTCTCCGGGCTGGCCGAGCACGAATGGGCCGGCAATGCCGCGGCCCGCGAAGTGCTTGACGGGCTGGGGCTGCGCGACCGGCTCGACACCCGGCTGACCACCATGTCCGGCGGTGAACGGCGGCGCGCGGCCCTCGGGGCCCTGCTCGTCGCCGACGCCATCGAAGGCATCGATCTGCTGATGCTCGACGAGCCGACGAACCATCTTGACGTCGAGGGCGTGGACTGGCTGGCCGGCCATCTGCGGGGACGGCGCGGGGCGCTGCTCGTCGTCACGCACGACCGCTGGTTCCTCGACGCGGTCTGCGAGACGACGTGGGAGGTCGGTGACGGGGCCGTCGCGTCCTACGACGGTGGTTACGCGGCCTATGTGCTCGCCAAGGCCGAGCGCGAGCGGTCTGCCGCAGCCACCGAGGCGCGCCGGCGCAACCTGCTCCGCAAGGAGCTGGCCTGGCTGCGGCGAGGGCCGCCGGCGCGCACCTCCAAGCCCCGCTTCCGGATCGAGGCGGCCAACGCGCTCATCGCCGACGAGCCGGCGCCGCGCGAGTCGCTGCTGCTGCGCAGGACCGCCGCGGCCCGGCTGGGGAAGTCGGTCTACGACGTCGAGGACGTCTCGATGGCGTACGGCGACCGCGTGCTGCTCGACGACGTCACCTGGCGTATCGGTCCCGGTGACCGTTTCGGGTTGATCGGGGTGAACGGCGCCGGCAAGAGCACCCTGCTGCGCCTGCTGGACGGGCGCGTATCGCCGCAGTCGGGACGGGTGAAGGTCGGCGCCACGGTGCGGCCGGCCTACCTGACCCAGGACGTCGCCGAGCTCGATCCCGAGCTACGCGTGCTGCAGGCCGTCGAGGCTGTGACACGGGTGGACGAAGGCGGCAATGTGCTGGCAACCGTCGATCCGCGGGCCGGTGCCGGTAGCGGCCGCGAGCTCACCGCAGGCCAGCTGCTGGAATCCTTCGGTTTCCCGACGGCCCGGCAGTGGACCCGGGTCGGTGACCTGTCCGGCGGCGAGCGGCGCCGGCTGCAGATCCTGCGCCTGCTGCTGGGCGGGGCGAACGTGCTGCTGCTCGACGAGCCCACCAACGACCTGGACATCGAGACCCTGCAGGCACTCGAGGACGTGCTCGACACCTGGCCCGGCTCGCTGGTCGTCGTCAGCCACGACCGCTGGTTCCTGGAGCGGGTGACCGACACGATCGTCGCCCTGACCGGAGACGGGCGGTTGGCCGCCCTGCCCGGCGGGGTCGAGGAGTATCTCGAGATCCGGCAGCGAGCCGCCGCAGCGCCGGCGCCGTCCGGCCCGGTGAAGCGGACCGGGGACACGCGGGCCGCGGAACGCCAGCGGGGCAAGGAGCTCTTGCGCCTCGAGCGATTGCTGGAACGGCTGGAGCGGCGCGAGCGCGCGTTGCACGAGCAGCTGGTCGCGGCGGCGACGGACGCCGACGAGGTGATGCGGCTGGACGCGGCGTTGCGGACGGTACTGGGCGAGAAGTCCGAGGCGGAAGAGGGTTGGCTGTTGCTGGCCACCGGGGAAGGGGATCAATCATGAACACCGTCGCGAGCCGGCTCCCGGACATCGACCTGTCGGCGGACCAGTTCTGGGCGCAGCCGCTGGAGGCGCGTTACGACGCCTTCCGCCGGTTACGCGCGGCACCGGGCCTGACGTACTACGACGCGCCCGATCCCCGCAGCGCGATGATCGATCCGAACGCGAGCTACTACGCCGCTGTGCGGCATGCCGACATCAAGGCGGCCAGCGCGCAGCCCGAGCTCTTCTCCTCGGCGGCGGGGGCGACGTCGATTCCCGACCTGCCGCCCGAGTTCCTCGAGTTCTTCGGCTCCATGATCAACATGGATGCCCCGCGTCACGTTCGCCTGCGGCGGATCGTGTCCCAGGCGTTCACCCCGCGGATGATGAGCCGCATCGAGGACGACGTCGCCGACGTCGCCCGCACGCTGGTGGGCCGGCTCGCCGAAGGACCCGCCGCTGACGGAGCCGAGTTCGACTTCGTCACCGAGGTCGCCGCACCGCTGCCGCTGACTGTGATCTGCAACCTCATGGGCGTGCCCGACAGCGAGGCCGAGCGGGTCTTCCGCTGCTCGAACGTCATCCTCGGAGCCGGCGACCCGGAGTACGTCCCCGAGGGCGGCGACCTCGGGCCCGTGCTGCTCGCCGCCGGGGCGGAGCTGGCCGAACTCGTCTCCGGGCTCTGCAAGCTGCGCCGCGAATCGCCGACCGGCGACCTGGTGACGGCACTCGCGGCGGCGGAGGTCGACGGGGAGCGGCTCACCGACGCGGAGATCGCGTCCTTCTTCGTCCTGCTGTCCGTGGCCGGCAACGAGACCACCCGCAACGCGCTGAGCCACGCGCTGGTGGGGCTGACGAACTATCAGGACCAGCGGGGCTTGTGGCTCAGCGACTTCGAGGTACTGGCACCGATCGCCGTCGAGGAGATCGTGCGCTGGTCCAGCCCGGTCATCTGGATGCGCCGCACCGTGCTTGCCGACACGGCTGAGCTCGGCGGCCAGCAGCTGCGCAAGGGCGATCGGGTGCTGCTGTACTACGCGTCGGGCAACCGGGACGAGACCGTCTTCGACGACCCGGAGACCTTCGACGTGCGCCGCGCGCCGAACCCCCACCTCGGGTTCGGGGGCGCCGGTCCGCACTACTGCCTCGGTGCTCACCTGGCCCGGCGCGAGATCACCGTGCTGTATCGCGAGCTCCTGCAGCACTTCCCGGCGGTGCGGGCGACCGGTGAGCCGGCGCGGCTCGCCTCGAGTTTCGTCAACGGGATCAAGCACCTGCCCGCGTCGCTGCACGATTAGTCAATTCGACTGACGGCCGTCGCCGATCTTGGTTATTTTGCGGGAACCGGGCTCGACAGGCTGGTCCCGGCGGCAGGCCAGTGCGTCGCAGCCTGCCCCGACCCGGCTTCTCCGCCAAATGAACAGGACCGACGGTGCCGTCTCGCCAGCGTCACGATCCGGGCTCTGCCCGCGGATGGTCACTGGACGCGACCCGCACGTCGGCGAACCAAGCGGTGGTGCGGGCAGCCGGTGAGTTCGATCTCGCCGCCGTTGCCGACGTGCACCGGGTCGTCGGTGGTGCTCTCGCTGACCTTTCGGCTCCGGCGACGATCGTCGTCGACCTGTCGGGGGTGACTTTTCTGGACGCGGCGATGCTCGGGGCGCTTGTCACCGAGCGCCGGGCGATACGCCGTCGGGGAGGGGACCTTCAGCTGACCGGGGTGAGCCCGTGGGCGATGCGCATCATCGAGATCTGCGGCCTGCGCGCCACCCTGGGCCTCTGATGCAACTTAGGGGTTGAGCAGCACCTTGACGGTCCCGTTGAGCTTCTTCTGGAACTGCTCGTACGCCTTCGGCGCGTCGGCCAGCGCGACCCGGTGCGTCGCGAATCCCTCCACGCCGAGCGGATCGTCGTCGGTCAGCAGCGGCAGGATCTGCGGCACCCAGCGCTGCACGTTGGCCTGACCCATCCGCAGCTGGATCTGCTTGTCGAACATGACCAGCATGGGCAACGGGTCGGCCATGCCGCCGTAGACCCCGCTGAGCGAGATCGTGCCGCCGCGCCGGACGATGTCGATCGCCGCACGCAGCGCGGCGAGCCGGTCGGTGCCGGCCGTCTGCATCACCTTGCGCGCCAAGGAGTCCGGCAGGAAACCGGCGGCATCGTGGGCAAACTTCCCGGCGCGCCCGCCGTGGGCCTCCATCCCGACGGCGTCGATGACCGAGTCCGGCCCGCGGCCGTCGGTCATCTCGCGGATCGCATCACCGATGCCGTCGCCGAGGGCGCCGTAGTCGAGCACCTCGTTGCCGCGGGACCGCACCCGTGCCAGCCGGTCGGCCACCAGATCGACGCCGATGACGCGATGCCCGCGGTAGGCGGCGATGCGTGTGCTCATGTCACCGATCGGCCCGAGACCAAGGACGACGACGGTGCCGCCATCCGGGATGCCGGCGTACTCGACGGCCTGCCAGGCGGTCGGAAGCACGTCCGACAAGTAGACGAACCGCTCGTCGGACGGCCCTTCCGGCACCTTGATCGCCGTGTTCTGAGCTTGGGGCACGCGCAGGAACTCGGCCTGCCCTCCGGGCACGGCTCCGTACAGGCTGCTGTAGCCGAACAGCGCCGCGCCGGAGTTGAACTCGCGGATCTGCGTCGTTTCGCACTGGGTCTGCAACCCGGTGTCGCACATGTAGCAATGCCCGCAGGAAATCTGGAAGGGCATGACGACCCGGTCGCCGGCCCGCACGTGCGTGATCTCCGAGCCGACCTCCTCGACGATGCCCATCGACTCATGGCCGAGGACGTCGCCAGGCGTCATGAACGGGCCGAGCACCTCGTACAAATGCAGATCGGACCCGCAGATGCCGGTCGTGGTCACGCGCACGACGAGGTCGGTCGGCTCCTTGATGATCGGGTCGGCGACATCCTCGACACGCACGTCGCGCTTGCCCTGCCAGGTAACGGCCTTCATGGCAACCGCCTACCCGGGCGAGGCGACTCCAACCGGGGCCGGCAGCCCGTACGCGAGCGTGCCGTCGCGCTCGACGCTGAAGTACTCGACCCCGACCGGCACCAGCGGCTGGTCGGCCTGCAGCGCCACAGCGACCTTGTTGGCCGCATTGCGCACCAGGTCCAGCACCATCTCCACGGTCTCCTCGGGGCCGAACGTCGCGCGCACCTGCTCCACGAGTCCCTCGGGGTAGGACGCGGGCTGCCAGAGCACGGCGTCGGTAAGACGCAGGGCCACCTTGTAACGCTCGTCCAGATCCGACGTCTCGAAGAAGTCGATCTTGTCGAAGGTGCTCTCGTCGGCGCCGCGACCGATGGCGGCGACCTCGCGCCGCGACTGGCAGATGCGGCAGTTGTGGGCGCGTGCCCCGCGGAGCCGGATCAGCTCGGTGGTCACCGGGTCGAGGGCATCGAGGGATGCGACGTCGGTGAGGAACCGATCAAGGGCGGGCCACAAGTCCGGTGCGTCGGCCGCCTGGGTGGGCGCCGGCTCTACTGCCGAGCCGGTGGACTCGCCGAACAATTGACGTAGCGCTTCGCGGAAACGGAAGTCGAAATCACGAACGTAGAGCACCTGGAAGAACGGGTACGCCCGCGAGCCCAGTGCGGAAAGCACACCATCGCGCTGGCTGTCGTTGAGGGCCGAGACGTCAATGAGGAATTGCTCGATCGCTTCCGAGCATGAATGTTCGGTTTCGACAGATGGGCGGGCGCTCGTGGCACCGCCGAGCAGGACATCTATTCGGTCTTGAATCAGCGCCAGCAGGGAGGCGTCGACGGCCGTCTCGGCCTCGTCGCGGAGCACGTCCCAGTCCTTGAAGGCGGTCGGTGCCAGGTCACGAGCTGAGGGCATGGATTCCCAGCGCATGGTGCATCTCTTCTCGCTTTGAGCGTGCTGAGCGGACGGGAGGGGAACCTACACCGCGAAAGGCGCCGTTTGCCATCATTGTTGGTAGACATTCAGCGAATCGGGAGTTCAGCTGCGAATGTTGGCGGAGGCTACGAAATGCAAGGGCCGTCGCGTCACGCCCTTCCCGGTGATTGCTGTGGGCATCAACAGGGAGTCGAGCCTATGCTCACAGACCCGCCGTGCCGGCGACGACCGGACCAACCCGAAGGCCGTTGCAGCCCGGCAGCGTGACGGCCAGACGCTGCGAGTGCGTCTCATTGGGCGGTGTGACCAGCAGAGCCGGGTATGAGGTGCACGTGGTGGCGCTGCCAACGGGCACATCGCTGCCCTGGACGGGTGCCGACGCGGTCTGCCCCGGTGCCAGGCTGATGGCCGAAGGCGCCCCGACATGGGTGAACGGCGTGCGCACCGCTTGCGTCACCTGCTGCCCCGCAGCATTCAGGCCGGCAACTCCCGGATAGCCCTGCAGCACGCAGGTGCGGCTGCTGATGTTCTTGAACAGGATCGGGACCATGATCGAGCCCGCCGCGCCATTGCTCGTGCCCGGCGTGAGCGAAAGCTCCGAGAGCCGGCAGTAAATCGCCGGCTCGACCGGGGTTGGCGTTGGTGTCGGAGTGGGGCTCGCTGTCGGGCTCGGTGTCGGGGTCGGTGTGGTCGTCGCCGAGGGCGTCGGGCTCGCTGACGTGCTGGTGCTGGGGCTGCTCGACGGCGAGCCCGATCCCTTCGAGGACGACGAGCATCCGGCAAGGGCGAGGCTCACGCCGACGGTGAGCACTGCGGCGGTGCGAACGATTGCGCTTCTCGGCTTCACCATCCTTGGATACCGCGCCGTTGCCCGGCGTGCGACGCTTGCCACGCCCTGGCGGCAGATCGATACCGGATGGTGATCAGTCAGCCCGGACGTAGGGTCGGCGCGTGGGAGCGCAGCCGGGCGGGTGTGACGCCGGAGAGTTCGGCGCCTGGCTGGGCGGGTTCACCGCAGCACTGCACGGTGGCGCCGATATCGACGTTCCGTGTGAGGGATGCACGGCATGCTGCCGCTCGGGAAAGCTGATACCGGTCGAGCCGGACGAGACAGCCACGCTCGCTCGCCTCTCCTCGGATTCCCTGGTGCCCATGCCGGGGGAGCCGGAGCGTCGCGTGCTCAGGCATGACGAGGACGGGCGTTGCTCGCAGCTCACTGAAGACGGCTGCACGGTGTACGCGCATCGGCCGCGGGCCTGCCGGGCCTACGACTGCCGCATCTTCGCGGCCGCCGGCATCCGGCCCGACAGCCCGCTCATCGGCGAGCGGTCGGCGCAGTGGCGGTTCAGCTACGCATCAGCGGCTTCCCGCGAGCGCCATGATGCCGTGCGCATGGCCGCGGTCGTCCTTGGCTTTCCCGGTGGACTTTCGGCGCCCGCGAGTCCTACCCAGCGCGCCCTCGACGCCATCGAAGACGCCGGCGAGATCGGCGCGTCCTAGGGCCGCGCAGCTACATGAAGTTGCGGCTGTGCAAGGCCGAGATCGCTTCGGCTTCGTCGGCGGGAAAGCCGATGCGCGCCAGTCGCCGGCGGCGTCCGTCGTCCATGTCGCGCTGCAGCTGCTGAACGGCAAGCCAGCCATGCCTGATGGCGCTCGGCTCCCATGAGCCGGCGGCGAGGATGACGAGTGCGTCGAAGACCTGCTGATTGAGCCCGGCCGTGTCGAGCAGTGCCGAGTGGCGGCGTTCGACGGCCGAGCGCAGCTGCCCGAGCAGGTGCGCGTCGGTCGTCACGGCATGGGCGGTGTGCGAGACACCGAAGGCGACGTGGCGCGATTCATCCTGCAGCGCCAGGCGGCAGACGGCGCTCGTCACCGGGTCCGGGGCGTGCTGGTGCAGGAATCGCAGCAGGTCGAGAAAGCTGCCTTCTCCGAGGACCGAGAGCAGGAAGCCGGCGAGCGTGAAGTCACGCTCGTGCAGCAGCGTGTCCAGCGATGCCCTGCCACCGGCTCCCGAGACACCCATCTCCATGCCGTTCAGCGCGGCACGGCGAGTGAACACCTCGATGTGCCGGGCTTCGTCCGCAGCCTGAATCGCCAATAGTTGCAGCACTTCTCGGAAGTGCGGGTGGATTCGGCCGAGCATCCGCGCCGGGATGAGCAGCGCGGCCTGCTCACTTTCGACGAGATACGTCATGACCTGAACCACGGCCGCTTCGACGTCGCCGGGCAACGAGCAAGGCGCGGACCAGTCGATGGCGGTTTGCGGATCCCACTGTGCGGCGCAGGCCGCGGCATACAAGCGCGGTGCCGAATCGGCCCACACGAGATCGCGGTCGAGGAGGTCGCTCGCGATGGGAGGTCCACCCTGCTCGATCAGCGCGCCTCGTGCGGCGAGACCCCAACGCGGATCCGCTCGCTGCTGCGGGACGCCGGCCTGCCCCGCCCGGATGGCCCCCTGAAGCCGGTCGCGTTCCGCAGTGCCTTTTCTGATGACGCAGCCGGCGTCCTCCTCGAACAGGTGCCCCTGTTGCCGGCACCAGGCTGCGAGGTGAAGGGCCAGCGCCGGATGACGGCCGCGCACCTGCAGGCGATCACCGGGCTCGAGCGGGGCCAGCGCCCGTTGCAGCAGGACGTGACCACCCTCGGTGAGCCCCAGATCATCAAGGTCGGTAGTCGCCGGCACCGATCCTGCCCATCTCGTCGTAGAAGCCCGTTGCCGTCACGGCACGTTCCAGCTGGGCGTACCCCTCGAGCCGGGGCGGCCGCCACTCCTTGAGCCCCTCGAGATCGAGCAACCGCCGCACCTGCGGATCCGCGTACTCCATGCCGAGCAGGAGGTGGCCGAAACGGTCGAGCTCTGCGGCATCGGAGGCGCCATTGGCAGTCATCGTGCAGTGGTCATAGGGAGCCGTCCTGCCGATCACGCGGACATCGGCAGGCAGCGTCCCTTCCTGGCTGAAGAGCAGCAGGTTGCTGTCGATCATGCAGGCCGCGTCGACGTCTCCTCGCGCCAGCGCGCGAGCGGCGTCCCGCTCTCCACCGATGTGGTCGCCGTGCAGGCCCACACCGACGTCGAACCGTCGTACCCGGAAGTCCTGCCCCGCCTGCAACCCCGCATCGCGCAGCATTTGCAGCGGAATCAAGGTTCCCTGCGGGGAATCCACGGCCCCCGTCGCGACGGTGCAATCACGAAGCTGGGAGATGTCCGCGACGCTCGAGTCGGCTCGCACGACGATGACCGACGTGAGATCGCAGTCGGTGTCGCGCATGGTGATGGGACGAAGAGTCACCCCGGCCGATGTGGCCAAGCGAGCGCACCGTACCCACGCCAACGGCGAGTTCCACGCCACGTCGATCCGGCCCGCGACGAGCTCCTCGGCCTGTCGCTCGTAGTTCGAGTACAGGACGAAGTCCAGGTCGAGGCCCTGTTCGCGAAACCAGCTGCGAAAGCCCTCCCAGATGGTGACGACCTTGGGCTCGTAGGCCACGGCGCCCAGGAGGACGGTCATGCTGTTTCGCCAAGCAGCGGCAGGCCACACATGGCACGGCCGATGAAGTCCAGCAGGGCCTCGGTGGTCGGCGCCATGACGCGAGCGGCTCGGGAGTCGCGGAACCGCCGTTCGATGCCGGACTCCTTGCGATAGGCGGAGCCGCCGCCGGCTCTCAGCGCGATGTCCGTGGCCTCGGCAGCGGCCTCACCCGCTGCTGCCTTGACTTCCAGGACAAGCAACTGAGCGTCCTCGCGGCCCTCCGCTATTGCCCTGACCGTGTCGCTGACCAGAGCCCGGGTGCGGTCGGTCAGGATCTGCAGTTGGGCGAGCTGCGCTCGCGGTGTCTGCTGCTGTGCCAATGACTGGTTCAGGTGAGCAAGGTGTGTCTTCTTCAGATGCTCTGCGGTTTCTGCCGTCACGGCAGACATCAGACCGACGCTCATGCCGGCACTGCACACCAGGAAAACGGGCAGTACCGCAGCCAAGGCGAGGTCGAGGCCGCCCCCATCCTCGCTGAGTAACGCCGAGCGCGGGACGCTGACGTCGTCCGCGTCGACAGGGCAGGATGCGTTGCCTCGCAGGCCCAGCCCGTCGAAGGCGGCGGACACCGCGAGCCCTGGCGCGCCGGCAGGCACGTGCCAAAGCGACATGGGGCCGTCGCCCGCCATCGGCCGGCTGGACCAGACGTAGCTGTCGGCTTCGCCCGCCGAGGTCACCCAGCTCTTACGTGCTGTCAGCCGGACGCTGTCACCGGCTGCCACGGCCGTCCCGAGCGGGGCCCAGAAGTGGCTCCGGGAGCCGAATTCCGAAAGCGCCAGCGTGGTCAGATGCCTGCCCCCGGCGATCTCGCGGAGGACATCCGCCCGGTCCGCCGCGACCAGAGCGGCGGTGGCGCTGTAGTGCATGGTCACCACCATGGCGGTGGAGCCACAGGCGGCGCCGATCGTCCGGACGACCTCCTCCGCCTCGGGCAGGCCTTTGCCACTGCCGCCGTATTCGGCCGGCACGGTGAGACCCAGCAGCCCTTCTCGTTGCAGGGCGGCTATCTGGGTGCGGGGAAACGTGGCGGCCCGGTCGACCTCCGCTGCTGCGGGGGCGATGACTTCGTCGACTAGACGCTGTAGTGCGGCGTGCATGGTCAAGCTGTCCTCCTGCGGTTGTGAGGGCTTCGGCGACCGCAGGCAGGGATGAATCAGCCCGGGCTGCGGTGATGACCGCCCGACCGGGCGGTGAGATGGCTCGCTCAGCGATATGCCGTCATCGCCACCCCTTCCGTCGGTCACGCCACATCGCAGGTGGCACGCGTCTTGGAGAATCGACGGGGAGTTCCGGTTTGAACCCGCGGCGTCAGCCTAGCCTGGGCCGCCGTCGCACGGTCGACCCGGTGTTAGCTCGCGAGATGCAACGACTGCAGCGTGCAAGCGCTTGGTATTCGGGAGTCGGGGGATGCCGTGCTGGCGTAGCCTCGCCGTATGCCAAGAACCAGCGGCTCGGTCGACCAGACCGGCACGTCCGACGATGTCGATGCTGTCATGGCGGCGTCGCGGGCACTCGTTGCGGTCGCGTCCCGGTCGCTGGCACCGGCCGAAGACGTCGTCAGCCTCTCTCAGTGGCGCGCACTCGTCGTTGTCGCTGATGGCCCCGGTATCTCCCTGAATCAACTCGCCGAGGGGCTGGGGGTGCACGCTTCCACCGCCACGCGGGTCTGCGACCGGCTGATCGCTGCGGGGCTGCTGATCCGTGAGCCTCACGCGCAGGACCGGCGCTACCTGGCGCTGTCGCTCACGCGCAAGGGCCAGCGCCTGTTCGACAAGGTCATGGTGGCACGTGCCCGCGAGATTTCAGGAATTCTCGATCAGCTCGCGCCTGTCAGCCGGCGTCGGGTCGCTACGGCCTTCCGTGACTTCGCCGAGGCAGCCGGCGAATCGCGGCCGGCCGGCCGCCGGCTGGCCGTCTGACGATCCGACGGCGCCCGGCCCGGGCTCGGGCGCTAGCCAGGACGCTTTCGCGGGCGGTTGGCGGGAAATAGCGTTCGCGTTGTGTGAGCGAGCCGGAGCGATCTGTGCAGGCGCCGGTACATGTCCACCAGCGATGGCGAACGCCGGTCAGCGCGCAGTAGCTGGTTCTCTCGTTACGTGCGGTCGTGCCCCGAAAGCGGGGATTCGAATCCAAGCCTGGTTCCAGCGAGCATTTACACTGCGGTTCATGGGCAGGACGGATGCCGCATCACGCGTTGTCCAAGCGCCGGTCGACGATGTCTATGCCGCCTTTGTCGACGAGGAAGCACTCTCGGCGTGGTTGCCGCCGAAGGGGATGCGCGGCAGGTTCGAGCGATTCGACGCCCGCCCGGGCGGGTCCTATCGCATGGTTTTGACCTATGCCGATGGCGTGAGTAATCGAGGCAAAGCGACCGCTGATTCGGATGTCGTCGAGGCCCGCTTCGTCGACATCGTTCCCGGGGTCCGCGTGGTTCAGGCGGTCGACTTCGAGTCCGACGACCCGCGCTTCGCCGGCACGATGATCATGACCTGGGAGGTGGCGGCGCTGGAGTCCGGAACCCAGGTCGACATCCGCGCCGAAAACGTTCCCAGCGGCATCTCCGCTGACGACCACGCGGTGGGACTCCAGTCGTCGCTGGCAAACCTGGCGGCGTACGTAAAAGGCCAGAAAGACTCCTAGCCACAGCGCTTGATGGGCCCCCGCCGCGGTGTGGACCGCCTGGTGTGGCTCCGGACCGCCAAGATCGTTTACCCGCCAGGTTGGGCGAGCTCGACTCAGCGAGGCTGCTCAGAGGTCATTGCCGGCGTAGGACTGGTTGAAGCTCTTGTTGACGAGCGGGAAGTCCGGGACGATCGTCTGCGCGAGCGCGACCGGGAGTGCCGGCCAGTTGAACCAGGATGGGTCCACTGGTTTCACGCGGGTGAGCACCGCGTTGCGGTCGATTTCGACGCGCGTGGCGATGGTGCCGCGCCAGCCCTCGACGAGTCCGATCCCTGACGCGGGTTTCCCAGGCCCGCGCTCCCCGGCAGTCACGTCGATCGTGAGCCGGTCGACGTGTTCGAGCAGCTCGCGGATGAGGCCGACCGACTGGGCGAACTCACGGCGCCGGACCTGGTAGCGGGCGAGCACGTCACCGGCGCTCTCGACGATGGGGGTGCCGGTCACCGGGGCTGCGGGATGGTCGGCCCGGGCGTCGATCCCGATGCCGGAGGCGCGGGCGACGTAGCCCAGACACCCGATCTCGCGTGCGCTCTCGGCGGCGAGTACGGCGGTGCCTGCGAAACGGTCGTTCACGACCGGGTGGCTCACGGTGAGCTCGGCGAGTTCCTCGACGTCCGCGGCTATGGCAGCGAGCCGATCGGGATCGGGCAGTGACCTGACCGCTACGCGCCCGGGGGTGATGGCACCGCGCAGCAGCCGATGACCGGTGACCTTGGCGTTGAGCCGCAGCAGTGTCTCCCGGATGCGCAGGGCGTGAGCGTTGGCGATCCCGTAACCGACGTCGTTGGCCATCGCCCCGAGGTCGGCGATGTGGTTGTAGAGCCGTTCGAGCTCGAGCAGGACGCCGCGCAGGGCCAGCCCATCTTCAGGCAGTTGCAGACCCAGGGCGTCTTCCACCGCGGTGCAGTAGGCGAGGCTGTGGCCGATCGAGGTGTCGCCGGAGATGCGCTCGGCCAATGGGGTGCCGTCGGCGGCCGGGCGCCCTTCGAAGAGCTTCTCGACTCCGCGGTGGACGAACCACAGCCGGGCCTTCAGCTTGAGGATCGTCTCCCCGACGACGGAGAACCGGAAGTGGCCGGGTTCGATCAACCCGGCGTGGACCGGTCCCACGGGGATCTCGTACGTGCCGGGGCCTTCGACAGTCAGGAACGGGAAGGGGTCGGTGGCGGTGAACGGTGGCGGCGGGCCCGCGTTGTGCAGCATCGGATACCAGCCTTTGGGCCAGTGCCCGTGGCGGACCAGCCGGCGGGGCAGCGGGTGATCGACGGGGGTGATGCCGAACAGGTCGTGCATCTCCCGCTCGAAACGACTCGCGGGGAACGACACCCCGGCCAGGGTCGGCACCCTGGGATCGGCTGCCGGCACCCGCACGGTCAGCTCGGTCCGTACGTCGCCAGGTGCTGTCAGCAGGTAGACGATGCGCCGCTCGGCACCGTCATCGTGGGCCGCGACCAGGGCAAGCCGGTTCCCCTCGCCCAGTAACCGGGCGACGGTGGCGGGAAGGGCGGCCGTTCCGACCTCGTGCTGTTGCGTGCCCGGCATCGTCATGCTCCACCGGATAAGAGCGAGCCCGCGCTGGTGAGCACATGCGCGAGTGGTCCGGCACTTATCCCGAGCGCGACGCAAGCCGCGATGCCGGCCACGAGCGGGAGGGCGGCTGCCGGGGAGAGCGTGAGAGCGGGAGCGCTGTCCCCCGCCATGCCCAGGAGCATGGAGCTTCCGTGCAGCGCGAGGGCGGCGAAGGCGATCAGGATGAAGAGGAAGGCGATCGCGAGTGGCCACGCCAGGTGAGCGGCCCCGAGCCCGCGCGCCATGCCGATCTCGCTGGCGAACAAGGCGAACGGGGGGAGTCCGAGCAGCGCGACGAGACCGCCGGCAAACGCGGCGCCGAGTACCGGGCTGCGGCGCAGAACCCCGCGCACGTCGGCGATCTCGGTCGAGTGGTGGGCGTGCTGAAGGTGGCCGGCAGCAAGGAACAGCACGCTCTTGCCGAGGCCGTGGGCCAGCACGTGGAGCAGGAGGGCGGCCAGGGCCAGGGTCGTGCCGGCGGCAGCGGCGACGGCAATGAGGCCCATGTGCTCGAGCGAGGAGTAGGCGAGCATGCGTTTGTAATCGCGTTGGGCGACCAGCAGCGAGGCGGCGATCAGCAGCGTCAGCAGTCCGAGCGTCAGCAGGCCGACGCGCATGAACGTGAGGCCGAGAGCGGCGTCGACGATTGCCTTGATGCGCAGGAGCACGGAGAAGGCGACGGACAGGAGCACTCCACTCATCAGCGCCGAGATGGGGGCGGGCGCCTGGCTGTGGGCATCGGCGAGCCAGGTGTGAAACGGAGCGAGCCCTACCTTGGTGCCGAAGCCGAGCAGCAGCAGCCCGGCAGCCAGGCGGGTGACACCCGGGTCCAGCTGGTGTGCCCGGGCGGCCAGCACGTTGAAGTCGAGCGCATCGCCTCCCGGGCCGGCGTGCAGGCTGGCGAAGTACAGCAACACGGTGCCGAGGAAGGCGAGAGTGATGCCGACCGAGCAGATCACGACGTACTTCCAGGTCGCCTCCAGCGAGGCGCGGGTGCGCCGGTGTCCCACCAGGAGCGCGGTGGAGACCGTCGTCGCCTCGACAGCGACCCACACGACTCCGAGGTTGTTGGCCAGCACCGCCAGCGACATCGACGCGACGAACGTGTTGATCAGCGCGCCGTACAGCCGGGTGCGGGCCGGGGTGGTCTCACCCGCGCCGAGCTCGGTGGCCAGGTAGCCGATGCTGGCCCAGCTCGCCAGAGTGGCGACGGCCCCGATGACGATCAGCATCACCGCGGCGACCGCGTCGCCTCGGAGCAGATGCCCGCCGAGGTAGACCGGCGCGTGGACGGCTCGGGTGCTGAGCAGCGCGCCGCTGACGGCCACGGCGACGCTTGCCAGCACGGTGGCGCCCGCCGTCGTGCGTCGCCAGCCGAACACCGCCACCAGCAGCGCGGCGCAGAGCGGTGCCATCAACGGCAGCAGGAGCATGACCGTCTTCATCAGTCGTGCAACTGCCTGAGCTGGTCGAGATCGGTCCCGCCGAACTTGATCCGCATGCGGCCGGTGAGCACCTGCAGGATGAGCACGGCGAGCAGGATGTCGATCGAGGCGCCGAGCTCGACGATGAGCGGGAACCCGGCCGTGATGAGAAACGCGAGGGCAGCGATGCCGTTGTCCAGCACGACGAATCCCATGACTTGCGTGAGCGCGCGGCGGCGGGTGACCAGGATGAAGAGTCCGGTCAACACGACCGCAATCGCCACCGGCGCCGCGCGGGTGGCCGGGGTGGGATCGAGGGCCACGATGGGCCGGCTGACGGCGTAGGCGAGGCCGGTCAGCAGCGCGACGGCAAGCAGCGACGCGGTCGCGTTCACGAAAGACTCGCCGTCGCCGGGCGGCGCTTCGACCGGCAGCACCCGGCGGATCAGCCAGGGCAGCAGGCCACCGCGCAGCAGCAGGACACCGCCGCCGACGCAGGTGAGGGTGACGTCGCCCAGGTGCGTTCCGATGATGACGGGGATCGCGGCCAGCGCCACGCCTTGCAGCGCCAGCAGCCGGACCAGGGTCCGAACGTGCCGGCGCCACACGGCGAGGACGGCGAGCAGCAGGAGTGCCCCTGCGGCGAGGTCCAGGGCGGTCCGGTACGTCGATTCGCTCATCGGGACCTCACGCCCCCGAGCCCGTGAGGAAGTACGACGTCGTGACTGCGAGCAGGCCGAGCACGAAGGAACCGGCGAGCAGTTCCGGCACGCGAAAAAGCCGCAGCTTGGCGATGAACACTTCGCCGGCGCCGAGCGCGGCGGCGACAACGACGACCTTGACGGCGATCGCGAGTGTCGCTACCAGCAGCGTCAGAGCAGTCGGGTGCAGGCCCGCGATGCCGAAGGGCAGGAAGAGATTCACCAGCAGGGTCAGCAGCACGGTCAGCCGCATCGCCGCCGCCCACTCGATCACGGCGAGCTGCGGGCCCGGCGTACTCGAGCACCATGGCTTCGTGGACCATCGTCAGCTCGAGATGAGTCGCAGGATTGTCGACCGGAAGGCGTCCGCTTTCGGCGAGGATGACGATGCCGAGCGCCACCGCGGCCAGGGCTGCTGCTGGGGTGGCGACGCTCGCCGGGTGGTGCGCGACCGCTCCGACGATGGCCGCCAGGCTGGAAGAGTGCACGGGAATCGACAGCCCGAAGACGGCCATGAGGATGGCCGGCTCGGCCAGCGCGGCGATCATCGTTTCCCGGCTGGCACCCATGCCACCGAACGCGGTGCCGGTGTCGAGCCCGGCGAGCGCCAGGGCGACGGTGCCGAGCAGCAGCAGGCCCACGACGGCGAAGAGGTCACCGGCTCTGTCCAACGGTGAACCGGTCGTGACCCCGGGCACGATGACGGCGATGACCAGGGTGCTGGCGGCGATCAGGACAGGAGCCGCGGTGAAGATGATCGTGGTGCCGTCGGGGCGAATGCGCTGCTTTCGCAGCAGCTTTCGCAGGTCTCGCCACGGCTGCAGGACACCGCTGCCGGCGCGGCCCTCGAGCCTGGCGCGGACCTGGCGGGTGATCCCGACGACGATCGGCGCGCCGGCGGCAACGAGGACGAGCTGCAGGGCAGCCCCGGTCGCGCCGCCGACCGTGAGCGCGCTCATCGGGCAACCACGAGCATGATGACCAGGCCGATCGCCCCGTAGCCGAGGTAGGCATGGACGCTGCCGGTGTGGCCCCGGCGCACGACGTCCGCCGCCGCCATGACCGCCCGCACCACCGGCTCGTACAGCCGGCGTTCGATCACGTCGACGATGACCGAGCGATAGCTGACCTTCGCGACGAGGTAGCGCGACTCGCTCAGGTGGGAGACATCGACGTCGGTGTCCGGGCGGAGCACGTCGTCGAACACCCGCTGCAGCGGCTCGGCGAACGACGACGACGTGTACTGCATGCGCGGGGTCAGCGCCGGGCCCCCACATCCCCACAACGCGGCGCCCTTCGCTGCGGGCCGGCGGCGGGCTCCCCAGCCCGTGACAGCGACGGTGAGGAGCGTCGCGATCGCCAATGCCGCGGCGAGCAGTGCCGGCGACAGCGAACCGGCGATGCCCGGAAGGTGGAGCAACGTCCCGAGCCGCGGTGGCTGCTGCCCGGAAGTGGCGGGAAGGTCGGCAAGGACGTGCGTGAGCGTGCGGCTGAGGATCGCCGGAGCGACGGCGAGCACGGCGCATCCGGCGGCGGCGATCGCGGCACCGGCCAGCATCGGCAGCCCGACTTCGTGCGCACCCGCGGCGTCGTCGCTACGCGGCCGGGCGAGGAAGCCGACACCGAACGCCTTGACCATCGCTGCGACGCCCAGGCCGGCGGTGAGGGCGACCGCGCCGACCGCGAGCGGCATGACCAGCGCGAGCATCACGCCGCCGGCGGGCAGCGTATGGATGAGCCCTTGCAGCAGCAGCCATTCGCTCACGAAACCCGCGCCGAACGGCAGACCTGACGCGCCGAGCGCGGCGATGCCGAAAAGCACGGTGGTGGCGGGCATCCGCTTGGCCAGGCCCCCGAGCCGGTCGAGGTCGCGCAGCCCGGTGGCCGCCAGCACGGAGCCAGCGCTCAGGAAACCGAGCGTCTTGAACCCCGCATGGTTGGCCACGTGCAGGAGCGCCGCGATCATCGCCACCTGCGCCGCCGGCCGGTCGTGCGCCGCTGAGAGCAGCATGGCCGCGCCGATCCCGATCGTGATCAGGCCCATGTTCTCGCTGGTGGAAAACGCCAGGAGGCGCTTGAGATCGTTCGCCACCGAGGCCTGCAATACCGCATAGACGGCGGTCGCCGCCCCGACCAGGACGAGGACCAGACCCCACCAGCGCGGCCCGGGACCGAGCAGCGCCACGTCGACGCGCAGCACCCCGTAGATACCCATGTTGACCATGGCAGCGCTGAGCAGCGCTGACACCGGACTCGGCGCCTCGGGATGCGCGCGGGCCAGCCAGGCGTGCAGCGGCAGCAGCCCGGCCTTCGACCCGAAACCCACGAACGACAGCAGGAAGATGGCCGCCCGAGTAGCGGGGGGCAGCGTGGCGGCGGCGTGACCCATGCCGGCGAACAGCTCGGTGTGGGTGGCCGCGGCGAAGATCACCAGCGCCAGGACTATGGCGAGGAACCCGAGCTGCGTCATGACCGCGTAGGTCAGGCCCGCCTGGCGGGTTTCGGCTCGGCGATGCTCGGTCAGCACGAGCATCAGCGAGGTGAGGGCCATCAGTTCCCACAGCGCGAGGAACGTCGTCACCGACGCCGCGAGTGGAAGCAACAGCATCGCCGTCACGAAAGCCGGCATCGTGGCCAGCGCGGTCGGCGAATTCGCACCGTGCCTGAAGTACCCGGGCGAGTAGACCCCGACCGCCACCGCGACCGCGCCCGTCACGAGTACGAACAGCCCCGAGGTCGCGTCGCCGGCGACCGTCACCCCGGCAAGGGGAATGAGCCAGCCCAGATGCACCGGGGCCAACCCAGAGCCGACGACCAGCACCCCGAGCGCGAGACCCAACCCCCCGAGCGCCGCGGTCAGGACGCCCGACACTGCCGCCCGCAACCGCGCGGGGGAAAGCAGGACCGCGAGGCAAGCGGCAAGGCCCCCGCCGGCTACGACGGCGGCAAGGTGCGCGGCGGTCATCGCCCCGCGACCCGCCGCAGCGCCTCGACGATCTGGTCGGGAGTTGGCGGGCAGCCCGGCACCTCGAGATCGACCGGGACGATGTCGCGCACCGCCCCCTCGACCCCGGGCCCTCCGGCGAAGACCCCGCAGTCGCGGGTGCAATCGCCGACGGCGATCACGACCTTGGGCTCTGGCGTCGCGTCGTATGTCGCCCGAAGGGCCGCGCTCATGTTGCGCGTGACGACGCCGGTGACCAACAGCCCGTCGGCATGCCGCGGCGACGCCACCAGCCGTACCCCGTAGCGCTCCGCGTCGTAAACCGGTGAGAAACAGCCGGAAATCTCGATTTCGCAGCCGTTGCACGACCCGGCGTCGACGTGGCGCAGGGCGAGCGACCCGCGCAGACCCCGGCCGGCAGCGAGCGGCTCCGGAGGATCGGGCGCAGGCTCCGCCGCCTTGCCGAGGCGCCGGATCCGGCCAAGCATCCCCATGTCAGCGTCTGCGTCGGCGGGAGGGAGTAGGCGCGTCCTTCGCCTCGAGCGCCGCGTCGGCCTCAAGGCCGCGCAGCATGTCGACCTGCTCGTTCAGCCGGGCGGTCAGGAGGCGCCTCGCCACGGCTAATAGCTCGGCCAGCTCCGGTGAGCTCAGCGAGTAGAAGACGTTGTTTCCCTGCCTGCGGGTGTTCACCAAGCCGAACCGGCGCAATACGGCCAGCTGCTGCGACAGGTTGGAAGCCTCGATCCCGATCTGCGCCATCAGCTCTCCGACCGTCATCTCCCCGGTGCTCAGCAGCTCCAGGGCGCGCACCCGTATCGGGTGACCGAGAGTCTTGAAGAACTCCGCCTTCAGCTCGTAGAGCGGCGTCACCAGCAGCACCTCCGGGATTCGCAGCCAGACTACATGAAGAATTCTTCATATAGCGAGCTTCGCCATTCCAGCATGTGACCAATTGATGCTGCCGCGGTCGCGACCGCGCGAACCGCAGCGAACGCAGCGCTGCGGGTCAAGGACCGTCGACGGCGTCCGTGAAGAGCCACTCCTCGGCAACCCGGCCGTCGGCAACGCGAAACAGCGCAAGAACGTGGCGGTCGAAGCGGTCGCTGTCGTCCTTGTGCACGGTGCCGTAGTCCTGCACCTGCGTTCCGGTGATGCGGATCCGCGTCGCGCACCAGTCGGCTTCGGCGACGTGGCCGAGGACAGCGAAGTGCACGTCGGGGATGGCCTGCCGGAACCGTTGCCTGGATTCGAACTCGCCCTGCCCACCCGGCGAGACGTCGTGAATCACCTTGCTGTGATGGATGAAGTCCGGGGCGTAGCAGTCGCGGAAGACCGCCGGGTCGCCGCCGTTGTAGCCGTCGCGGTAGATGCGCTCGATGAGCGCCTTGGACGTGTTGGGGTCGCTGATCGACATCATGGCGCAACTGTCTCAAAGGCCGCTGACCCGCCACCGCTAGCCCGGGCGATCCGCGGTGGGTGGACGGCGCGTCGAGCTTCCTGACCGTCTACACGCTCTGCTGCGATGTGAACAAGACGTTCGGCGCGATGGTCACCTTGCGGGATGAGCTGGACGCTGCGGGGTGCGTGTTCGCCGAGGATCTGAAGGTGGTCCGCGGCGGCGACGGCTTGACGACTCAGCAGATGTCGGGTGATGTCAGCTGCGAGAGCGCGTCGCGGAACTCGCGCCAGCTCGGGTTCACGTAGGACCTGTCGCCGACGACGACGGTGGGGACCGTTTCGTTTCCCGAAGCGACCGAGCGGACAAACGCAGCTGCCTGCGGATCCTCCGAGATCTTCACCCAGCGTGCGGTGACCTTGTGCAAGCGCATGCGTAGCCGCAGCGCGATGCAGAAGACACACCCGGGACGCCAGTACACCGTGGGCTCATGCCCGGCGGTCATGCTCACCTCCACTGGCCTGGCTGGCTGGCGGTGGAGGTGGGATTTGAACCCACGGAGGTGTTGCCACCTCACACGCTTTCGAGGCGTGCGCGCTCGGCCGCTACGCGACTCCACCGCGAGAGAGCCTACCGGGGACGCGCGATCGGCGAAGAAATCAGTAAGCAGTGCGGAGCACTCCTGCTCGCGCGACGCCCCCGACAACCTCCGGACGCCAGTTCAGCCGGCGATCGCGTACGACATCCCACAGCGACCCCACCGCGCCGGCCTTCGGATCGGCCGCGCCGTAACACGATGCGGTCGACCCGGGCGAGCACGGCGGCGCCGGCGCACATGGTGCACGGCTCGAGCGTGACGACGAGGGTCAGCCCGGTCAACCTCCACGAGCCCCGGGCAGCCGCCGCGGCCCGCAGTGCCAGCACCTCGGCGTGGGCGGTCGGGTCCTGCAGCGCCTCACGCGCGTTGCGCCCGGCAGCGACGACCGCGCCGGAGGCGTCGACGATCGTCGCCCCCACCGGCACGTCGCCGGTCTGCAGCGCCAGGCGGGCCTCCTCGAGGGCCGCCGCCATCCAGCGGTCGTAGGCCTCCCCGGACGCGGTCAGGTCAGGCGCCGCGCAACTCGTCCAGGACGTCGAGGCAGCCGGCCCGCTCGCACAGCGACGCGATGACGTCGCTCGGCAGCGCGCCCTCCTCGGCGCACAGCTCGATCAGGACGTCGCCGGTAGTGCCGAGGCCGGCAAGCAGATCCGGGTCCCCGACCGGCTCGGCGTCGGGGCGTGCCGGCCGTGTCCTCGTCCTCTTCGTCTTCCTCGGGCGGCAGGACGGGCAGCGCGTCGCCGAAGAGCCGCTCGGCCAGGCGTGGAGGTCGCCAGCACCCGGCTGTCGGACAGGAAGACCTTCGGATCCTGAAGCGTCTCGGCTGTCACCCGCACGATGCCGAGCCACTCGTCGTCCTCTTCGACGTAGACGATCGTGACGTCCTCATCGTTCGCGTCGGTCGTCGAAGTCGTCGAGCTCGTCGATCAGGTCGTCCAGGGTCTCAACGTCGTCGATGTCGACTCCCGTGCGCTCCAATTCGCCCCCGTTCGGCTGAGGGCCACGGCGCTGTGCACTCGGATCTCCTTCCGCGGTCCCTTGCGGCGAGGTGATGTGGTGATCAACATAGTCAATGTCACGTTGCTGCGGCGCTACCCACGAGCGCGGATCCTCGAACCCGCCGCACCATGATTGCCGCTCGATCCGTCTCTGTGTATCGGGGTGTCGGCGCGTTGCGGAGGCAATCGTGCGAAGTGGCCGCCGGTTTGCCCATAACCTCCCCCCGTGGCCGACGCGCTCCCGTGCCCCTGCGCCGGCAGATCCTCAGGGACGCGCTCGGCATCGGAGTCGCCACCGGCCTGTACGCCCTCTCGTTCGGGGCGGTGTCGGTCGCGGCCGGACTCAGCGTCTGGCAAACGTGCGCGCTGTCGCTGCTCCTGTTCAGCGGCGCGAGCCAGTACGCGTTCGTCGCCCTCGCCTCGAACGGTGTCGCCGCGGCCGCGACGGCTGCGCTGCTCGGCGCCCGCAACGCGCTGTACGGCTTACGCATGTCGCGGGTACTGAAGGTGCGCGGCGCTCGCCACTTCGCTCGCGGCGCAGATCGTGATCGACGAGTCGACGGCGATGGCGATCGGGCGGGAGAAGGACGGCGAGCCTGCCTCGCGGCTGGCGTTCTGGGCCACCGGCACGGCGATCTACGTGTTGTGGAACGCGCTGACGCTGGTCGGCGCGATCGTCGCGGGAGCGCTGCCGGATCCCAGCAAGTTCGGGCTGGATGCCGTCGCGCCGGCCGCCTTCCTGGCGCTTCTCGCGCCCCGCCTTCGGGGCCGCGGACCGCTGGCGATCGCCGCTGCCGCGGTGGTGGTGGCGCTCGTCCTGACGCCGTTCGTCCCTGCGGGGGTGCCGGTGCTCGCCGCTGCGGTCGCGGCTGCCGCGTCGCTCGCCTTCCGCGGTGACGCGCCATGAGCTGGGCCGCGGTGCTCGTCGCGTCGGCGAGCTGCTACCTGCTGAAGCTCACCGGGATGTCGATACCGGCCCGCTGGCTTTCCGACCAGCGGGTCCAGCGCCTGGCGGCCGCGTTGCCGGTGGCGCTGCTGGCTGCGCTCATCGGCGCTGCAGACCTGGACCTCCGGCCGTCACCTGGTCATCGACGCCCGTACCGGGGGAGTGGCTGTCGCGGCCGTCGCGGTGCTGCTGCGCGCCCCGTTCATCGTCGTGGTGGTACTGGCCGCGCTCACCGCCGCCCTGCTGCGGCTGGTGTGAGTCCGGTGTGAGACAAACTCCGGCCTCCAAAGTCCGGGGCGTCTACGCTTTCGGCATGGCTTCCAAGGGTGGGCGACGACGTGCCGCCGCCCGAGACCGGGGTGGCCGTGCAGCAGCGAACGCCCACGCGAGTCATCAGACCCCGACGGCGGGTCACCCGGCAGCGGGTCATCGTCGCGCTGATCGTGCTTGTCGTCGTCGGGGTCGTGGCGTGGGTCTTCTTCGGGATAGGCCTCGGCCACCTGCTGGAGAAGATCCTGCACCTGCCGGCCTGGCTGATCCTGCTGCTGGTGTTCCTGCTTCCCGGCCTGGAGGCGTCGATCTTCCTCGGCGTCTTCTTCCCGGGCGAAGTGGCTGTGCTGCTCGGTGGGGTCGCCGCGTCCCAAGGCTCGGTGTCGATCGCTCTGGTGCTGATCGCCGCCTGCCTGGGGGCGGTGCTGGGCGATCAGGTCGGCTATCTGGTCGGGCGGGAGTGGGGCCAGCAGGTGCTCGCGCAAGATCCCCGATCGGCTGCTCGATGAGCACCGGTTGCAGAAGGGCCGCGCCTACATCCGTCGGACTGGGTGCGAAAGGCGTCATCCTCGGCCGCTGGACGGCGGCGCTGCGCGCGCTCGTGCCCGGGCTGGCGGGCATGGCGCACATGTCGTATCCACGCTTCCTGATCGCCAACGTCATCGGCGGAGTTGGCTGGGCCACGCTCGTCGCCGTCGTCGGATACCTCGCCGGCAACAGCTACAAGAAGGTGGAGTCGGCGCTCGGCAGCGTTTCCTACGTGCTGCTCGGCGTGATCGTCGCGGGATTCATCGGCTGGCACTTCATGCGCCGCCGGCGCGAGAAGGCGTCCGCCGCCGAATAGCAGTCGCCCGCCTGTGGAAAACCTCCCTGGCCGTCCGATAGCCGGGTTAGCGTGGATACGCGGTTCGCCCCGTTGGCCGTGTGAATGGCGCCGGTCCTCGATGTGTTCGAGCCGGTGAACGGTTCACGGCGCCGGCAGATGGGCAACCGTCAGGTCGAAAGATCGAACTCTGGCAACGGCGGATGGTTCGTGGTCCCTGCGAAGGAGGTGGGAGTGGCGCTCTTCGGCTCGCGTGCGGACGAGACCGCTGCGCCCACCGCGCCCGGTGCTCCGACCGGGACCAGTGGGACCACCGGAACGCGCGAGCGGCCGCGCCCGACCCCGCGCCCGACCCCGCACCCGGGCCCGATGCCCGCGCAGCGTCAGGCACCGAAGGCCGCCCCGTCCCGTGGCCCCCGGTGGCGCCGGCGGCCCAGCCGGCAGGCCGTCATCGCCGGGCTCACCGCAGTGGGCCTCGCGGTCGTCGGCAGCGTGGGTGGCGTGGCGATCAAGGACCACAAGAGCCCGCCGTCGGTCACGTCGTTCCCGCTGGTAACGAGCTCAGCGGGGCCAGGCACCGATGTGCTTCCCAGCGCCGCCAACCCGCAGACGAATGCCACCGGCGCGCCCGTGGCCAAGCGCCCGTCCGCAGCGCGTCGTCCCGGTCGTCGCGCCGTTGCGCAACCGGGTCGATCCCGACCTCTTCCTGTCCGCCAGGGCCCCGCTGACGGCAGCCCAGATCGCGTCCGTCGCGCGGGTCACCGGGGCGACGCGGGTGCTCCAGGTCGACTTCGCGGCAGTTCACCTCGGCGCGGGCTTCACGACGGCGGTCGGTGTCGATCCGTCGAGCTTCCGGCAGTACACACCGGACAACACCGCACCGGTCGACGCGCTCTGGCAGCGGGTGGCCAGCGGTGATGCGGCGGTTGCCCATGCCGTCGCGGCCGCCCTTGGGATCAAGCTCGGCGGCCACACCAAGGTCGGCCGGGTCGTGCAGCGCGACGTCCGAGTCGGTGCGTTCGCCACCACCCGGCTTCCCGGCGTCGGCATCGTGGTCAACCGCGCCCAGTCGGCAGCGCTCGGCCTGATCCACGGGGCGGCGCTGATCATCAAGATCCCCGACGGCGCCGATCCGCTCGTCGCGCTCAGCGCCGTGCATCAGGTGCTTCCCGCGGTCAAGATCGAAGCGCTCCGCTACTCGCCGCAGAACGGATTGACCACCGGCACCGGGCCGAGCGGCCCGACCGTCCCCGGCGGCATCCCGATCCTGGGCAACGGCTGGACCCTGCCACTGCAGCTCGGCTCGTTCAGCATCAGCCAGCTCTTCCACGACCCGCGCACCGGCGGCACGCATCCCGGCGTCGACATGGCTGCGCCGTTCGGCACCCCGATCTACGCGGCGGCCGAGGGCGACGTTCTGTACTGGGGGCCGGCGCAGGGCTTCGGCAACTGGATCGTGCTGCAGCATCCCGGAGGCATCCAGACGGTCTACGGACACATGCGTCTCGACGAGCTGCTGGTCGGGGCGACCGCCCACGTCAAGGCCGGCCAGCTGATCGCGAGAGTCGGCTCCGAAGGCGAGTCGACCGGGCCACATCTGCACTTCGAGGTGCACGTCGACAACGTCCGGGTGGATCCGCTCGCCTTCCTCAAAGCCCATGGGGTCACCGAGATCCAGTGACGCCCGTCGCTGAGCGGGAAGGCCGGCGGGCTCTGGCAGGCTTGGGAGCAATGATCGCTCCACCCGCCCTCTCCTTGCGTGCCCGGCTGGCGCTTTCGCTGGAGCGCGCCACCTCGGCCGCGTCCCGCCGGCTCGGCCGCGGCTCCGGCGAGATGATCGGCGGGAAGGTCGCGTTGAGCGCCCACCCCGGCGTGCTCCGCGAGGTCGCCCGGGGACGCGCGCTGGCGTGTGTCAGCGGCACCAACGGCAAGACGACGACGACCCGGCTGCTGGCAGCAGCACTCGCCACCGCCGGACCGGTGGCCTCCAACTCCGGCGGCGCCAACATGGGCCCGGGCGTGCTGCATGCGCTGGCCCGTCGTCCGTACGCGGCCTCCGGAGCGCTCGAGGTCGACGAGATCTGGCTGCCGAAGGTGGCGCGTGAGGTTCGGCCGCAGGCGGTGGTGCTGCTGAACGTGACCCGTGACCAGCTTGACCGCTCCAACGAGACCCGCCGGATTTCGGGGATCTGGCGGGCACTCGGCGGCGAGCTCACCGGCTGCACGGCCGTCGCCAATGCCGACGACCCGCTGGTCACCCATGCGGCACTGGGGTTCGACGCGCAGGTCTGGGTGGCAGCGGGGCAGAACTGGACCGCTGACGCGATGGTCTGCCCTTCGTGCGGCAAGCTCATCGAGCGCGGCGAGGGTTTCGGATGGCGCTGCGGAAGTTGCGAGCTGCATCGGCCGGATCCCGACATCGAGGTGCTCGACGGCGGCCACGTCCTGTGGCGGGGCAGGCGCATCGCGGTGCCGCTGGCGCTGCCCGGCCGGGTCAATGTCGGTAACGCCGCCCACGCGGCCGGCGCTGCGGAGCTGCTCGGCGTCGCGCCGGAGGAGGCGTTTTCTGCCATGGCGGCTGTCCAAGCCGTCCAGGGCCGCTATTCGGAGGCGACGCTGGCGCCGGGTCGCCGTGGCCGCCTGCTGCTCGCCAAGAACCCGGCCGGCTGGGTCGAGATGCTGGAACTGCTCGACAGCGAGCCCGACCGGCCGGTCATCATCGACTTCAACAGCCGCACCGCCGACGGTCGCGATCCGTCGTGGCTGTGGGACGTGCCTTTCGAACGGCTCCGCGGGCGCCAGGTTCTGGTGACGGGCGAGCGGCGCGAGGACGTCGGCGTCCGGCTGGCCTATGCCGACGTGGCGCACCAGCTGTATGCGTCGGCCGAGGCTGCCGCTGCTGCGGCGCCCGCCGGCTTGGTGGATGTCGTCGCCAACTACACCGCGTTCCGCGATCTGCTCGTCCGCACCGGCGGGACGGCGGCTGCATGATCTCCGAGTCGGCCACCCGGATCGCGCTCGTCTACCCGGAATTGCTCGGCACCTACGGCGACGGCGGTAACGCTCAGGTGCTGGCCACGCGGCTGCGCTGGCGCGGGCTCGCGGCCGAGATCGTCGCGGTCCCGGCCGGTGCCGCTCTGCCCGGCCAGTGCGATCTGTACCTGCTCGGCGGCGGCGAGGACGAGCCTCAGGTGCTCGCCGTCGACGGGCTCCGGGAAGGCGGAAACCTCATTCGTGCCGTCGAACACGGGGCCGTGGCGCTCGCCGTGTGCGCCGGATTCCAGATCGTCGGGGAAAGCTTCCCCGGATCCGACGGCCGCCAGCACCAGGGGGTCGGGCTGCTTCCGGTCGAAACCCGGCGCAGCTTCGCCGCCCCCGGAGAACCGGTCCCGCCGCGCGCGGTCGGTGACATCGTCGTCGACGCCGACCCGGCGCTCGCCCTCCCGCCGCTGCTCGGCTACGAGAATCACGGCGGGCGCACGCGTCCCGTCGAAGGCGCGAAAGGCAAGCCGCTGGGCATCGTCCGCCGCGGTATCGGGAACGGCACCCCGGACCGGGCGGAGGGCTGGGTGACCGATCGCGTCATCGCGACCTACCTGCACGGCCCCGTCCTCGCGCAGAACCCGGCGCTGGCAGATCTGCTGCTGCGCTGGGTGCAGCCGGACCTGCCGGCGCTGGATGCCCCCGCCGAGGCTGACATGCTGCGCGCCGCGCGGATGCGCGCGTTGGGCGTCTGACCGTTCAGCTGTCGACGATGAGCGTGAACGGCCCCTCGTTGACCAGGGTGACGCGCATCTGAGCACCGAAGACGCCGGTCTCGACCGTCGCACCGAGCTCCCGCAGCCGCTCGACGACGGCGTCCACGAGGGGTTCGGCGACGGGCCCTGATGCCGCTGCGTTCCATGACGGCCGGCGTCCCTTGCGCGTGTCGGCGTAGAGCGTGAACTGGCTGATGACCAGCAGCGGCGCCGCCAGGTCCGCTGCCGAGCGTTCCCCGTCCAGGATCCGCAGCGTGTAGATCTTGCCGGCCAGCGCGTGTGCCTGCGCGATGCCGTCGTCGACCTTGACGCCCACCAGCACGAGCAGCCCGGCGCCGATCTCGCCGACCACCGATCCGTCCATCGCGACGCTGGCCGAGCTCACCCGCTGGATTACGGCACGCACTGCCTGAGTCTGCCGCGCGCGTGATGAAGCGTGCGGGCTGTGGAACGTCCGGCGCGTTCCCCGGTTTTGTCGGTGGCAGGTCCTACGGTCCTGGTGTGCGCTTCCTTCACACCTCCGACTGGCATCTCGGCCGCTCGCTTCACCGCGCTGACCTGCGGGAAGCGCAGGGCCAGTTTCTCGATGCCCTGGTGGGCGTGGTGCGTTCGGAGCGCGTCGATGCGGTGCTCGTCTGCGGCGACGTGTACGACCGTGCGGTCCCTCCACTGGATGCCGTCCAGCTGTGCGAAGCGGCGCTGGTCCGGCTGCGGGATACGGGCGCCCGGGTCGTCGTCATCAGCGGCAACCATGATTCCGCTACGCGGCTCGGGTTCAGCTCCGCCCTCGTTGATGCCTCGGGCGTGCACCTGCGCACCGACCCTCGGCGGGTGGCCTCGCCGGTGCTGCTTTCCGACGCCGGCGGTGAGGTCGGGGTCTACGCGCTGCCCTACCTCGAGCCCGAGTCGGCGCGCGTGCTGCTGCCCGCCGATCCGGAGGCGGCCGAGCAGCCGATCGGGCGCGGGCACGCCGGGGTGCTCAAGCGCGCCATGGACTGCGTGCGCCGAGATCGCGCCGCTCGTGGGCTCAGGCGGGCTGTCGTCATGGGCCATGCCTGGGTCGCCGGTGGGACGGCCAGTGAAAGCGAGCGCGACATCTCGGTCGGCGGTGTCGGGCAGGTCGGCGGCGGGATCTTCGACGGCGTCGATTACGTGGCGCTCGGGCATCTGCACGCGCCGCAGACGCTCAGCGAGACGGTGCGCTACAGCGGCTCCCCGCTGGCCTACTCTTTCGGCGAGGCCGCTCAGCGCAAGGGCAGCTGGCTCGTCGATATCGATCCGGGCGGGCGGGCTCACATCGAGTGCGTCCCGGCACCCGTGCCGCGGGAGCTTTCCACCATCCGCGGCCGGCTCGATGACCTGTTGAACGATCCCGGGCTCCGCTCGGTCGAAGACCATTACCTGTCGGTGGTCCTGACCGATCCGGGCCGGCCGGCCGATCCGATGAGCCGGCTGCGGCGCCGGTTCGCGCACGTTCTGGTGCTCGAGCATGCGCCCGAGGGAGCGGTCACCGTCGAAGGGAGCTATCGCAGCAGGCTCGCCGGGCGTGACGACCTGGCGGTCGCCCGCGACTTCGTGACCCATGTGCGCGGCAGCGCTCCGAGCCCGGAAGAGGACACCTTGCTCGCTGAAGCCTTCGATGTGCTGGGCCGCCAGTCGCGTGAGGTGGCCTGACATGCGTCCGCACCGCTTGGAGCTCACCGCCTTCGGCTCGTTCGCCGACCGCGTGGTCGTGGACTTCGACCGTCTCGGGCAAGGTGGCCTCTTTCTGATGCACGGCGAGACGGGCGCCGGAAAGACGACCGTGCTCGACGGGCTGTCGTTCGCGCTTTACGGCCGGGTCCCGGGGGAGCGCGGCATCGCCCGGCTGCGGTCCGATCACGCGGCCGCCGACACGCGCACCGTGGTGAGGCTCGAAGTCACCATCGCGGGTCGCCGCTTGCGGATCACCCGCACCCCGGCCCAGAAGCGTCCCAAGCGGCGCGGCACGGGAGCGACCACCGAGCCGGCAAGCGTCGCGTTGGAGGAGTGGACCTCCGGTGATGATTGGCTGCCTCGCTCGAGCCGGGTGGGCGAGGTCGATCTCGAGCTGTCCGATCTGCTGGGCATGTCCGCGGAGCAGTTCCACCAGGTGGTGCTGCTCCCACAGGGGCAGTTCGCCAAATTCCTGCACAGCGATGCGGGTGAGCGCACGGCCTTGCTGCAGCGGCTGTTCGGCACCGACCGGTTCCGGCGGATCGAGGAGTGGCTCGCCGAGCAGCGGCGCCAGTCCAGAGACGCGCTGGAGCAGGCGCGCCACGGCGTGCGGCGCCTCATCGCCCGCGTGGCCCAAGTGTGCGGCGAGGCCGAGCCCGATCCAGCCGATTCGGTCGACGGGCTGCGGGAGCTGGGCACTGCTTGGGTGACGCAGCGATTGGACGCGGCGCGCAAGGCTGCGGCGGCGGCGCACATCGCCGCTGAGGCGGCGCGCGCGGATCAGGCGAAGGTGCAGGCGGCTGAGGAGGCGACGCGTGACCTGGCGCGCCGTCAGCAGCGCAAGGTGACGGCGCTCGAGCGGCTGGCGGCGCTGGAGCGCGGCGCACCCGAGGTACGCGAGGCCGAGGCCGAGATCGAGTCCGCCCGGCGCGCCGCGGGGGTGGCGCCCGCACTGCACGAGCGCGCCCGTCGCACCGCTGCGGTCGAGCAGGCGCGCCAGACCCGGGAGCAGGCGTTTGTCGCGCTGGCGCCGCGGTGGGCCGGTGCACCGTCCACGAGTCTGCGCGCGGCGGCTGACGGCGGACGCGAGACGTTGGGCCGGCTTACCGAGGCAGGCGAGCTCGAGCGTTCGGTCAAGGCCGCGGCGCAAGAGCAGCACGCTGCGGCCGAGGCCATCGCGGCCGTCGCAATCCAGCTGGCCCGGCTGATGCCGCTGGTCGAGCAGGCACCCGAAGAGCAGAAGGCGATCCAGGCTCGGATCGCCGCCGCCCGGCAGTCAACGCTGGATCTCCCGGGTGCCGAGCAGGCGGCCAGGAGTGCCGAGCAGGCCGTTGCCTGCGCCGCGCTGCGTGACGCGCGGGAGGCGGAAGCGGCCCGGCTGTCGCAGGAGCATCTGCAGGCTCGCGAGGTCGCGATCGAGCTCCGGGAGGCGTTCACGACGCTGCGCGACGACCGGATCGACGGGATGATCGCCGAGCTCGCGGGCCGGCTCGTCGCCGACACCCCATGCCCGGTCTGCGGTTCCATCGTCCATCCAGACCCCTCCGAGGTGCGGGGACGGCAGGTGTCGCGCGCCGATGAGGAGGCGGCGGCTCACGCCTCCGAAAAAGCTCAGGAGCGCGTGCGAGTCCTGGGCGAGCGGCTGGCCGCGGTGCAAGCGGAGCTGGACGGGGCGCTGGGGCGGCTGCGCGAGCTGCATCGCGACGGCGCCCCGATCGATCAGCTTCAGGCCGAGCACCAGCAGTGCGCGGCCGATGTCACGCGCCTCGGCGGGGAGACCGCCAAGCTGGCTGCGGCCGATGCGGAGCTCCGGCGCGCCGAGCAGCAGCTGGCCGAGCGCCGCGACGAGATCATCCGGCTGGAGGCGGCGCGAACGGCGGCGCTGCAGCGTGAGACGAGCGCAGCGACGCGCGGCGAGCAGCTGCAGCGCCGGCTTCGCGAGCTGCTGGCCGGAGAGCCCGATGTCGAGACGGCCCGGGCGTCGACGTCGCGCCTGATCGAGTCGATCGAGGCGGCGCTTGCCGCCGACGCCGCCCTCACCGAGGCCGAGAAGGAACGAGCCGACGCGGAGGGGTTTGCAGCCGTAGCTGCGACACAGGCCGGCTTCGCCGACGTCGATGCGGCGCGGGCGGCCGTGCGGGACGAGCGCGCGTTGTCGGCTCTGGAAGCGGCAGTAGCGGCTGCGCACGCGGAGGCAGCCGCGGTCGCCGAGCTGCTCGCCGATCCCGACCTCGACGTGGTGCTCGAGCCGGCGGCACCGCTGCAGGCAGCGCTGACTCGCAGCCAAGCTGCCGTCGCAGCGGGGCGGCAAGCGGAGCAGCAGCTGGCGACCTCCACGCACCGCGTCGAGCAGCTCATCGCCCTCGAAAGAGAGCTCGACGAGCGGCTGGCGGAGCTCGAGCCGGTCGCCGCTGCCGCCCGACGCACCAAGGAGCTGGCCGATCTTGCGGCCGGCACCGGCTCCAACCGGCTGAGCATGCCGCTGTCGACGTACGTGCTCGCCGCGCGCCTCGAGGAGGTGGCCGAAGTCGCCAGCATCCGGCTGCGCGCGATGACCCAGGGCCGCTACACGCTCGTCCACAGTGATGCGCGCGCCGGTGGCAACGGCCGGTCCGGGCTCCGCCTGCTGGTCAGCGACTGCGTGGACCGGGCAGGACCGGGACACGTCGACGCTTTCCGGCGGGGAGACCTTCCTGGCCAGCCTCGCCCTTGCGCTGGGCCTGGCGGAGGTGGTGACGGCGGCTGCCGGCGGAGCGCCGCTGGACGCGCTGTTCGTCGACGAAGGCTTCGGCTCCCTGGATGAGGAGACGCTGGACGAGGTGCTCGACGTCCTCGACGGGCTACGCGAGGGCGGCCGGCTCGTGGGCATCGTCAGCCACGTGCCTGGCCTACGCGACCGGATCCCGAGCCGGTTGCGCGTCAGCAAGGGCACGTCCGGCAGCACGGTCACCCAGCACGACGCCGGGGGTCCGGACGAGTGGGATGGCGGCTCGGCGCCGGCACCGGAGCACGGCGAGCGGGACGAGGGTGTCGTCCGGTTGCCCGGCGAGACGCGACCGGTGCCGCCGAGGTTAGCCGGGAGCGAGCCGGTGGCGCCGGCGCGGGAGGCAGTACCGGAGCAGCTCGCGTTGCTCGGGGCGGACTGAGCTGATCGGTGACGAGGGGGTGATCGGTGACCGCGTGCTGAGCGTCAGCGGCCGGCGCGCACGCGGTAGAGCGCGAAGCGCAGCCGTTTCCAGCGCGACGGTTTGACGGGCGCGGCGGCAGGGGTGTCCAGCCTGCGCTGAACGCTGCGACCGTGTGCCGACAGCTCGTGATGGGGGGAGTTGCGTGCCCAGGTCAGGTCGAACTCCCGGTCGAGTTCCGGGTCGGCGGTGACGGGTGGTCGATCGTCGTGCACACCTCAATTAACCGCGCGCTGCCCCATGGCAGTACCCCGCGCGGGCTGTGAGTTGGCTGAGAGATGGGCTCAAGGGCGGTGATATGCTTGCCGATAAGCAAATAAGTAGGTCAAGGAGGTTGCCGTGCCCCCGTCGCAGGCCCGGTCGGTATCCCCGGCCCTTCCTGTCGGTGACCCGGAGACCGTGGGTCGTCTCCAGTTCGCCCTGGCCCGCAGCTCGCGGCTGTTACGCGAGACAGCCACCGGAGACCTGACCCCGACCCAGCTCGCCGTGCTCGGCGTCCTGCTGCGCGAAGGTCCGCGCCAGCTCACCGAGCTGGCTGCCGCCGAGCGCATCAACCCCACGCTCCTGTCCCGGGTCGTCGGGCGCCTCGAGGACGACGGGCTCGTCACGCGCTCCGCGCAGGAGCAGGACCGCCGCTCCTACCAAGTCAGCATCACCGGCGCCGGCCGGGCTCTCGCCGAGGGCCTGCGCCACGAGCGGTGTATGGCCCTGGCAGAACGCCTGGCCGGGCTCGACCCCGGGCATGCCGAAACCCTTTTTGCCGCGCTTCCGGCGCTCGAAGCACTGGCCGATCAGCTGGCCACCGGCCGGAAGGATTGATGAGCACCCCCACCGCCGAGGGCCCGGCGGAGCTGGCGCCGCAAACGCGGAGCCCCCGCGCCGGCAGCCGCCGCGCCGCCACCTTCGCCGCCCTGTCCAACCACAACTTCCGCCGCTTCTTCTACGGCCAGGCCGTGTCGATGATCGGCACCTGGATGCAGTCCGTCGCGCAGTCGTGGCTCGTGCTCGACCTCACCGGCTCCGGCACCGCGCTCGGCCTGGTGATCGCCCTGCAGACGCTGCCGGTGCTGTTCCTCGCCCCTTACGCCGGCCTCATCGCCGACCGCGCCGACAAGCGGCGCCTGCTGGTCGGCACCCAGACCGCCATGGCGATCCTGGCGCTCGCGCTCGGCCTGCTGACCGTGACCGACAGCGTCAGCCTCTGGATGGTCTACGTGCTCGCCGTCGGCCTCGGCCTGGCCAACGCCATCGACAATCCGACCCGGCAGTCGTTCGTCCTGGAAATGGTCGGCCCGGAGCATCTGCGCAACGCCGTCACGCTCAACTCGGTGCTGGTCAACGCGGCTCGCGCCATCGGCCCGGCGGTCGCCGGAACGCTCATCGCCACCATCGGCGTCGGAGTCTGTTTCCTCGTCAACGCCGGCACCTTCGCCGCCGTCCTCGTCGCGCTCGTCACGATGAACCGCGCAGCGCTGCGTCCCTCGCCGCCGGCCCCTCGCGCCCGAGGCCAATTGCGTGAGGGATTCACGTATGTCCGTCGCACCCCCGCGCTACTGGTGCCGCTCGGGATGATGGCGGTGATCGGCATGCTGGCGTACGAGTTCCAGGTGGTGCTGCCCATCGTGGCGCGCTCGACCTTCCACGGGGGCGCGCAGGCCTACGGCTTCCTGACCGCCGCCATGGGCGCCGGTGCGGTCATCGGCGGCCTGGGTGTCGCGTCGCGGTCTTTCACCGGGACCCGCGCGCTGGTCGGATCGGCTGCCATCTTCGGCGGTGTCATCCTGCTGGCCGCCGCCTCACCGAACCTCGTTCTCGCCTGCGTCGCGATGGCCCTCGTCGGTGCGGGCAGCGTCGGCTTCCTCGCGATCGGCAACGCGACGCTTCAGCTTGCCGCGTCGCCCATGATGCGCGGCCGCGTGATGGCGCTGTGGGCGGTTGCGTTTCTCGGCTCGACACCTATCGGCGGACCCGTCGCGGGTTACGTCAGCCAGCACTTCGGCGGCCGGGCGGGCCTGATCCTCGGCGGGGTCTCGTGCCTGGTGGCCGCCGCCGGCGGCTGGTACGCGCTGCGCCGCGCTGCCGCGAGGCCCGGCGAGAGCGCCAGGTCCGATCTGGGTGAGCCCGAGCAGGCGCCCGCGGCCGCCTGACAGTCGCCGGATCCACGGTGCGCAGGCAGGATGCGGGGGTGCGAACTCCGTGGGTGGTGGGCATCTCGGGTGCCTCCGGCACGCCCTACGCCCGCTCCGTGCTGCGCGGGCTGCTCGCCGCCGGCGAGCCCGTCGACCTCGTCGTGAGTCGCGCCGCGCGGCTGACCATGCTCGACGAGACGGGCGTCGCCTGGCGCGACGACCCGGCGCACGTGGCGGGGTGGCTGGGGCTGGACGGGACGCCCGACATCCAGCTGTGGCCCGCCACCGATCTGGCGGCCGGGCCGTCCAGCGGTTCGTATCCCGCCCGCGGCATGATCGTCGTCCCCGCTTCCACCGAAGCGGTCGCGGGGATTGCGCTCGGGCTGTCGAAGGATCTGCTGCAGCGCTCGGCAGCAGTCACGCTCAAGGAAGGCCGGCCGCTCGTCGTCGTCCCGCGTGAGATGCCTCTCGCCCGGGCGACGCTCGTGCACCTGCTGGCGCTGCACGATGCCGGCGCCGTCGTCGCCCCGGCGAGTCCGGGTTTCTACGCCGGAGCCCAAGACGCTGCTGCGCTGGCGGATTTCGTCGCCGCCAAGGTGCTTGATGTGATCGGCATTGAGCACGACCTGATGCAACGGTGGACCGGTCAGCTCGGCGCTGCCCGCGCCCGTTCCGACTAATCTTCACTTCGTGGACCAGCGCCAGAAAGACGAGATCGCCGCCAAGGTCGAGGCCGGGGAGCGGCTCACCCGTGCCGACGGGGAGGCCCTCTACGCCTGCGATGACCTCGCCTGGCTCGGGGGCCTCGCCCACGGGGTGCGCACCCGCCTGAATGGCGACCGGGTGTTCTTCAACGTCAACCGCCACCTCAACCTGACGAACGTCTGCAACGCCTCGTGCGCCTACTGCTCGTTCCAGCGCAAGCCCGGCGAGAAGGACGCGTACACGATGCGCGTCGAGGAGGCCGTCCGGCTCGCCAGGGAAATGGAGCCGTCCGGCATCACCGAGCTGCACATCGTCAACGGCCTGCACCCCACGCTGCCGTGGCGGTACTACCCGCGGGTGCTCAGGGAGCTGAAGGCGGCGCTGCCGAACGTCGCGCTCAAGGCGTTCACCGCCACCGAGATCCACTGGTTCGAGAAGATCAGCGGGCTGCCCGCCGACGAGGTGCTCGACGAGCTGATCGACGCCGGGCTCGAATCGCTCACCGGCGGCGGCGCGGAGATCTTCGACTGGGAGGTCCGCCAGCAGATCGTCGACCACGACACCCACTGGGAGGACTGGTCGCGGATCCACCGCCTGGCCCACCAGAAGGGCCTGCGTACCCCGTGCACGATGCTGTACGGGCACATCGAGGAGCCGCGCCACCGCGTCGACCACGTGCTGCGCCTTCGCGAGCTGCAGGACGAGACCGGCGGCTTCACGGTCTTCATCCCGCTGCGCTACCAGCACGACGCGGCGCACGATCCGCGTAACCGGCTGCAGGACCGCACCACGATGGCCAGCGGGGCCGAGGCGCTCAAGACGTTTGCCGTCAGCCGCCTGCTGTTCGACAACGTCCCGCACGTGAAGAACTTCTGGGTGATGCACGGCCTGGAGACCGCATCGCTCTCGCTCTCGTTCGGCGCCGACGATCTTGACGGAAGCGTCGTCGAATACAAGATCACCCACGACGCCGACGGGTTCGGCACGCCCCACACCATGACCCGGGAGAACCTGCTCGACCTCATCCGTGAGGCGGGTTTCCGTCCCGTCGAGCGTGACACCCGTTACGGCACGATCCGCGAGTACGACGGCCCCGCGCGGCGCACCGGGCAGTCAGCGGCGGCGATCGCGTGAGCCGGGGCGCTGGGGGTGCAGCCGCGCCGCCGGGCATCGGGTCGATCACGGCGCTGGCGTTCGTCGTGGTCCTCGTCCCGGCGATCGTCGTCGCGGCGGTGCTGAGCGCGGTGGGAGCGGCCCTCGGCGTGTCCTGCATGCTCGGCCTGCTCACCGCCTTCATCGGGATGGGGCTTCTACCCGCGGCTGCTCAAGCGGCTCGGATGGGTTCCCGGCGGCGGCGCCCGGGAGAATCCGCATGAGTGAGCCTCCGCGGTCCATCACCCGCACGTATGCCAGCTATCTCGGCATCCGCCTGCTGCTGTTCGGGGCAGCTCTGGCGATCTGCATCGTGCTCGGCATGAACGGTCTGCTGGCCGTGGTGGTCGCCCTCCTCGCCAGCGGGATCATCGCCTTCCCGCTCGCTCGCCGCCAGCGCGACGAGATCGCCCGCGCCTTCCAGCAGCGCCGAGGCGGCCGGTAGCCGCATGCCGCACTGGGTTCCCTCGTGGCAGCTGGCCGTCACGGTTGCGGGGTGCCTGGCGGCGGTGTGCCTGCCGTTGCGCTACTGGACGCGCGACAAGGCGGGCACGCGTGAGCGGCGGTTGGGGCTGGCGGGCATGGCCGGCTGGCAGGCCGCCGTGCTCATCGCGGCCTACGGGCTCTGGCAGTACACCGGCTCGCAAGCGCTTGTGGGAACCGTTGATGGAGTCGACCGCGGCCACCGGCTCTGGGACTTCGAGCGTCGCCTGCACATCCCGAGCGAAGCGTCGTTCCAGCGGCTTTTCCTGCCGCATCACACGTTTGTGCGCTTCCTGAACCTGTACTACGTCGTCGCCCACTACAACGTGCTGCTGCTGATGCTCGCGTGGCTGCTCTGGCGCCACCGCGATCGCTACGTCCAGGCCCGCAACGTCATCCTGCTCGCGACCTTCGCGTGCCTCGCCATCCAGCTCATCCCCGTCGCGCCGCCGCGGCTGATCCCGGGACACGTCGTCGTCGATACGCCTTTGCAGTACGGGCAGTCGGTCTACGGCCCGATCGGGCAGGGTTTCAGCGACCAGTACTCGGCCATGCCTTCGGTGCACATCGCCTGGTCGTCGGCCGTCGCGTTCTTCATCTGGCGCTCCACGAAGAGCCGTTGGCGCTGGCTCGGGGTCGTGCACGCGCTGCTGACCTGGACCGTCGTCATCGCGACCGGAAACCACTACTGGGCCGACGGCATCGTGGCGATCGCGGTCCTCGCGCTGTCGTTCTGGACGGTGCGCCTCGGCGAGTACGCGTGGGGTCGGGTGTCACAGTTGCAGGTATGGAGGCCCGCACCCGCACCCGCGCTAGGTCAAGGGTCGGCCGCCTCGGCCTCGCCGCCGTCAGCGCCGCGATCGTTGTCGGATGCGGGAGCGACAGCCACTTCCCTGGCGCCCCGACAACCCCCAGCAGCGCACCCACCACCCAGCCCCTGACCGGTCTACCGCTCGCCGCGGGATCAGCGGCGGCATCCCGACCGGCGCTCTTCGCCAAGATCGAAAACGCCGACCAGGCCCGGCCGCAGACCGGGCTGGAGGCGGCCGACGTCGTCTACGAGGCGATCGCCGAAGGCGGCATCACCCGCTTCGCCGCGATCTTCCAGAGCGTCGATCCCGGCGAGATCGGCCCGATGCGGTCGGTACGCGCGCAGGATCCCGACATCGCCGCGCCGCTGCACGGCATCGCCGCCTTCTCCGGGGGGTCGCGCCGATCGTCAACGATCTGTCGACCGTCGCGCAGAACCTGTCCGCCGACGCCAGCCGGCGCAGCATCCGCGTACCACCGCAGCAGCGACCGCTCCGCGCCGCACAACCTGTACGCCAGCGCCTCCAAGCTGTGGGCGCTCGCCGAAATCCCGTACGACGCGCCCCCCAAGCCGCTGTTCGACTACGGCGCCCTCCCGGCCGGGGCGACGGCGGCGTCGTCCGTCGACGTGCCGCTGTCCGGCGTGGCCGACGTGCGCTGGACGTGGGACGGCAAGTCGTGGCGGCGCAGCCAGGACGGGGTCCCCTTCACCGTCACCGGGACCGGCCGGATCGGCCCGGCGAACGTGATCGTGCAGTACGTGCACATCGTCAACGCCGGCTACCAGGACGTGGCCGGAACGCCGGTGCCAACCACTGTGGTGATCGGCACCGGGAAGGCCCAGCTGCTCCGCGACGGCAAGGTCATCACCGGCAGCTGGTCCAAACCGTCCCGGCAGGACATCACCTCGTTCACGACCGCGGACGGGCAGCCGCTGGCGTTGCGGCCCGGCCGGACCTGGGTCGAACTCGTGCCCGACACGGCGACCGTCACCGTCACCCCCTGAGCGGTAACGTGCCGAAAAGTGAGCAGTATCGGGCTTGGTGACGTACCCCAGCGGCCTCGGGTCGGTCACATCCAGTTCCTGAACTGCCTGCCGCTCTACTGGGGTCTGGTACGCAGCGGCGCGCTGCTCGACGTGGTGCTCACCAAGGACACGCCTGACCGGCTGAACGACGCGCTCGTCGCGGGCGACCTCGACATCGGACCCATCAGCCTGGTCGAGTACCTGCGGCACGCCGATGAACTGGTGGTGCTGCCGGATCTGGCCGTCGGATCGGACGGCCCGGTGCTCTCGGTGTGCATGGTCAGCACCGTCCCGATCGAGGAGATCCGCAGCGTTGCCCTCGGATCGACCTCGCGTACCAGCGTGCTGCTCGCCCGGCTGCTGCTCGAGCAGGACCATGGCCTTTCGCCGTCGTACACGGTGATGCCGCCAGACCTCGGTGCGATGCTCCGCGAGTCGGATGCGGCGGTCATCATCGGCGACACCGCTTTGCGGGCCACCTTCATCGACGGGCCCCGGCTGGGCTCTCCGTGCTCGACCTCGGGGCGGCCTGGCATGACATGTCCGGCCTGCCGATGGTTTTCGCGGTGTGGGCGGCCCGCCGTGACTATGCCGAGCGCCACCCGGGACAGGTGAAGGACGTGGCGGCGGCGTTCCGGGCGAGCCTCGATCTGGCGCTGGCTCAGGTCGATGAGGTGGCACGCGACGCGGCCCGATGGGAGGCGTTCGATCCCGACCTGCTCGCGCGCTACTTCACCACACTCGACTTCAGCCTCGGGACCCGTCAGCAGGAGGGCATCCGCGAGTTCGCTCGGCGGGCGGCCGCGGCGGGTGAGGTGCCTTTGCTCCCCGAAATCCGGTTCGCCACCGTCTGAATGGTGCGTTCGAGCAGCCGAAAACCCCTCGAATTGACCAGTTCCCGGAAGGGAACGTTTCGGTACAACTAGTTATGTGACTATCGCTCCGCCAGCGCCTGTCCGGGTACTGGTGGCTGACGACAGCGTGGGTGTGCGCGAGCTGCTCGTGCTGCTGCTCAACATGGAAGACACCTTCACGGTCGTCGGCCAGGCCCGCGACGGCGTCGACGCCGTGAGCCTCGCCGAGAGTCTGCAGCCCGATCTGGTGATTCTCGACGTCTCGATGCCGCGGCTCGACGGGATCGAGGCGCTCCCGCAGGTCCGCGCCGTCTGCCCGGGCTCGCAAGTGGTCATCTTCAGCGGCGACTCCGACACCTCGATGGAATCCGAAGCCCGTGCCGCGGGTGCGGCCGCGGTCATCCCGAAGGACACCGGCGCCACCACGCTCGTCGAGAAGCTGAGCGTGCTTTTCCAGCAGCAGCAGCGGGTCGACGAGCTGCGCTGATCGTCAGCGCTGAGGCGGGCTGTGAGCTCAGTCGAGCTCGGTCGAGCTCAGTCGAGCTCGAAGACGTACTCCACGTCGCGAGTGAGCCTCGCCAGCACCGGCTGGGGCAGGATGGCCGCGTCGGCGGGATCGTCGGAAAGCGGATTCACTTGCGTCTCGAAGGCAGCGACGGCGGCGCGCTTGGCGTCGCGCACCTCGTCCGGGAGCAGCACCCGGCGAGCCTGCGACCAAGGCACTCTCGGGTCTCCGGGCTCGGCCCAGTGCCACATCCACACCGGGTATGCGAGCATCCGCGCCGTCGAGCCGGCTGCGGTGATGGCAGCCGCGCCGGCTGCGGCGTGGTCGGGATGGCCGTCGCCGGTCCAGGGAGCAAGGCACCAGGCCTGCCCGCCCAGTGAGGTGTGGGCGAGAGTGCGCATGACCGCCGCCGTGACGTTGCCGCCGTAGGACTCGGCGCGGCGCACGTCCCCGTCCGGCAGCCGCAGCCGCTGCACCGAGGCCGGCTTCACGCCGAGGATCGAGAGCGCCTGCGCGCTCTCGCCGACCCGGCGCGCGCCGAGCTCCTGAGCGGTCAACGTCGGCGACTTCGGGTGAGAGGCCTCGCCGTCGGTCACGGCCACGATGTGAATGGCAGTGCCGTTCCGGGCCAGCAGTGAGAGGAGCCCGCCGACGCCGAGCACCTCATCGTCGGGATGTGGAGCGATGACGACGGCCGTCGCCGGAGGCGTCAGCATGCGCAGTTTCGGCCGCCCTGCGAGTTCCCGCCAGTTGCGCCAGGCGTCCTCGGGCGTGCCGTCGCCGCCCAGGTCGACCATCAGCTGCCGCTCCTCCCTCGTTGCCGCTTCGTGCTCCTTTCGGTTCGCAGCGTCCTGCACTGAACGGCCCACCTCCGTACGATCGGCGGGTGAGCCTCGCTGACGTCTTGGACCACGCTGCCGGCGGAGGGCGTATCGACGCCGCTCAGGCGCTTGCCCTCTATCAGCACGCCCCCTTCCACGAGCTCGGCGCCGCCGCGGATGCCGTCCGCCGCCGCCGCTTCGCGGGCACCGAGCACATCGCCACGTACCTGATCGATCGCAATATCAACTACACCAACGTCTGCGTCACCGCGTGCCGTTTCTGCGCCTTCTACCGGGCGCCGAAATCGGAGGAGGGCTGGGTGCGCAGCGTCGATGACATTGTCGATCGCTGCCGCGAGGCGGTCGACCTCGGTGCGACGCAGATCATGCTGCAGGGCGGCCATCACCCCGATTTCGGCATCGAGTGGTACGAGGGCACGTTCTCGGCGATCAAGGCGGCCTTCCCGCAGCTGGCGCTGCACTCGCTCGGGGCGTCCGAGGTCGTCCACATCGGGCGGGTGAGCGGGCTCGAGCACGCCGAGGTGATCCGCCGCCTGGCCGCCGCAGGGCTCGACAGCTTCGCCGGCGCCGGCGCCGAGATCCTCGTGGAGCGTCCCCGCACGGCGATCGCCCCGCTCAAGGAGAGCGGCGAGACCTGGCTGTCGGTCATGGAGACGGCGCACGGGCTCGGCGTCGAGTCGACCGCGACGTTCATGATGGGCACCGGCGAGAGCGACGCGGAGCGCATCGAGCACCTGCGGATGATCCGCGACGTGCAGGACCGCACCGGCGGCTTCCGCTCCTTCATCCCGTGGACGTACCAGGCGGAGAACAACCATCTCGGCGATGTCGCGCACGCGTCGATCTACGAGTACCTGCGCCTGGTGGCCGTCGCCCGGCTGTACTTCGACAACATCGCCCACCTGCAGGGCTCCTGGCTGACCACCGGCAAGACCGCGGGCCAGCTCACCCTGCACATGGGGGCCGACGACCTCGGCTCGGTCATGCTCGAGGAGAACGTCGTCTCCTCCGCCGGCGCCAAGCACCGCACCAACCGCCTCGAGCTGATCTCGCTCATCCGCTCCGCCGGCCGCGTCCCCGCCCAGCGCGACACCCTCTACAACCATCTCGTCGTCCACGACGACCCCGCCAATGACCCGCGCGACGACCGGGTCCGCTCGCACGTCAGCTCGACCGCGCTCCAGCTCACCCCCGTCTAACCCTCGTTCGCTGCGGAATGCCGCTCGCCTCGTCTCGCCTCGTCTCGCCTCGGTGTGTTTGTCGGGGATTAATCGCCTCTGCACGTCCGAGCGCGCGCTCACGCTTACGCGAGGGTCGCGGAGCCAACACTCTCCGGATTAATCGCGTCCGCATGTCGGAGCGCGCGCTCAGGCTTACGCGATTACGCGAGAGCTCGCCTGAATTGGTCGACGACCTTCGCTCCCTCCGTGCGGACGATCAAGCTAGGAAACCGCAGGTGAGGGACCTTGGCTATGACCAATTCGTTCGATCGCTCCATGTCCTCCCAATAGCTGAGCACCACGAGGTGCACGGCTCCGTCCACCTCAAAGGCGACCTGCTTCCCATCCGGCGCGGTGACGATGCCGTCGAGGTAGCGCCGTCGTCCCTGACCGTCGAGACGGATCGCTTGGCGAGCCGTGACGTTCAAACCCTCGCTGTGGCAGAGCCGGCCGATGTCGATCTCCGACAGCGCCTGAGCACCGCCGGCGATGTCATCAAGCGTGCTACGGATCAGTGGTCGGTGGCGGATGGGCCCACTCTTCTCCAACTCCTCGAGTAGTCGGGGAGCGGTGCTGAGCCGTTGTTGAACAACGGCAGCCAGCAGCCCTCCGCTGGCACGGAGACTGTCGGTCCAGCTGGCGGCGTCGAGAGCCGAGCGTTCGATAGTCGTGCGCGGCGGCATCCCGACCACGCGCAGCCGGTAGGCCTCGTCACGCCGGGTCTGGTGCATCTCGACCGGTATGCCAGGAAGCCTGGGCGGATGGCCGCCTACCGGGACGAGGAGCTGAACCGCTCGACTTTCCCAGCGGACAAGGCCGGCGACTTGGAGAGCTGTGCGTCCGGCCAACGACGCTCGACCGCCCCCCGAAAGGACAGCTGCCCAACGAGCCTGCTCCTCTGTGAGAGGCCCGTTATGCAAGACCACGGCGACCGGCCCTACCGCTTGCCACCGGCGAGCTCTCAGCTGCGATGTGACGCCCGACCTGGTGACGCCGGACTCACGCAGCTGGCGTCGATGTAAGACCTGGGCCTGCTGCAAGGCGAGTAGGTCAAGCGGACTCGGCATACGGCAAGCCAACCGCGTCAGGCCACCCCCCGGTCCTTATCCACAGGTTCCAGTCCGCGAGCCCATCGCGTAAGCGTCAGTGCACGTCAGAGGGTGCGGAGAGGATTAATCGGCGTCTGGGTGTGTGGGCGCGCGGCTGGCGTAAGCGTCTGCGCACGTTCTGGCGTGCCCACGCGATTAATCGGGTCCGCGGTCGGCCCCGCACCATTCGCGTAAGCGCGTCTGCACGTCCCGGCGTGCCCACGGGATTAATCGCCGGGATGAACGGTCGGCCGCGAACTGAGAAACTAGGCCTATGCAGCTACACACGGCGCGATGGGTGGTGCCGATCGCCGGGCCGCCGATCGGGCAGGGCGGGGTGCTCGTCGCCGACGGGCGGGTCGTCGAGGTCGGGTCGGCCGCCGACCTGAGGAGCCGGGCGACGAGCGTGAGCACGTACGACGGGGTCCTCATGCCGGGCCTGGTCAACGCTCATGCCCATCTGCAGTACGGCCCATCGTTCGCCGACCTCGCCAGCGGCGGGATGCCGTTCCCGGACTGGCTCGGCCAGATGATGCAGCGCCGGATGATGGTGAGCGACGACGGCTGGCGGGCCGAGGTCGCGCACAGCTGGGAGCAGGCGCACGCCGCCGGCACGGTAGCGGTCGCCGACATCGTGACCAACGACGTCGCGCTGGACGTGGACGTTCCCGGCGTCCGCTACCTCGAGTCCGTCGCGCTGGCCAGCGACGCCTGGTCCGGCGAGCAGGCACGCCTCGAGCCGCTGCTCACCGGCCACCACGACACCGGTCTCTCGCCGCACACGCTTTACACCCTGGGAACGGGCGCTCTCACGGGCTCCATCGCGCTCGCCCGCCAGCAGGAGCGACGCCTGCACCCGCACCTGGCGGAGACGGCCGACGAGGACCGCTTCGTACGCCATGGCGACGGCCCGCTCTCGGTCTGGGCCTTCGCCACGGAGTTACGCGACGGCGCGGGCCAGGGGCGCTCGCCCGCCGAGTATCTCGACGCGCTCGGCGGTCTCGGTGACGACGTCCACGTCGCGCACGGCACCCATCTCGGCGAGTCGGACCGCACGCTGCTACGCACCCGCGGCACGGCCGTCGCCCTCTGCGCCCGGTCCAATGCGATTCTCGGGGCCGGGATCCCACCGGTTGCTGCCCTGCTCCGCGAAGGCAATCCGATCGCGGTCGGCACCGACTCCCTCGCCTCGACGCCCGACCTGGATCTGCTCGCGGAAGCCCGCGCGCTGGCGGCCGTCGCCATCAGCCAGGGCTACGGCGAGCCCGACCTCGCCGCCCGCATCCTGTACGCCTGTACGGCCGGCGGCGCCTACGCGATCGGCCGTCCCGACCTCGGCACCCTGGCCCCCGGCTCAACCGCCGCCCTGGCGCACGTCACGGTCGAGCGCCTCACCGCCGCCGACATCGTTGCCGAGATCATCCGGACCGGACGCGCCGAACCAGCCCGCGCGCAGGCAGACTCGACGCCGTGACGCGCGCGGCGCTGGACAAGCAGCCGGCGGAAGTTGCCGCGATGTTCGACGCGGTCGCTCGCCGCTATGACGTCACCAACACCGTGCTCTCGCTCGGCCAGGACCGGTTGTGGAGGCGGGCGACCCGTCGCGCCCTCGCTCCGAGGCCCGGCGAGCGCATCCTCGACCTTGCCGCCGGCACGGCTGTCAGCAGCGCGCCGCTGGCCAACGCCGGCGCCGCAGTGGTGGCCGCCGACTTCAGCCTCGGCATGCTCGGCGCCGCGCACCGCCGTCCCGACGTCCGCCTGGTCGCCGCTGACGGCCTCACCCTTCCGTTCAAAGACAGCATCTTCGACGCGGCCACCATCTCCTTCGGCTTGCGCAACGTTGCCGATCCGGTGCACTGCCTGGGCGAGCTGCGGAGGGTGGTACGCCCCGGCGGGCGCCTCGTCGTCTGCGAATTCTCCCGCCCGGTCTGGGCGCCGTTTCGCACGGTCTACGTCGAGTACCTGATGAAGGCGCTCCCCACGGTCGCGCGGACGGTGTCCAGCAGTCCCGACGCCTACGTCTACCTGGCCGAATCCATCCGCGCGTGGCCCGATCAAGCCCAACTCGCAGACCAGATCCAGCAGGCGGGCTGGGCCGACGTCGCCTGGCGCAACCTGACGGGCGGAATCGTGGCGCTGCACCGCGCGACACGAGCGCAAATCGCCACTTAGACTCGTCTCGGCGACGCTCGTGAAGAAATTCACAAGCGCACTAGCCGTCATCACCGCTTCACCTCGCAACAGCCAGCCGCCATCTCCAAAGCTCCTCACCGCGAAGGACGCAACCGGCATGCCGCAGCTCTCATCTGGGCACCTGGAGCAGGACGCCGACGTGATCGTCGTCGGCGCCGGCCCGGGTGGTTCCACGGCTGCGGCGCACCTGGCCCGCGCCGGCGTGCGCGTGCTGCTGCTGGAGAAGACGACGTTCCCGCGCGAGAAGGTCTGCGGCGACGGGCTCACGCCACGCGCCGTGAAGAGCCTCAACAGCCTGGGGATCGACACCGCGGAGTGGCCGCAGAACCGGGGCCTGCGCATCTTCGGCGGCAAGCATCAGCTCGAGCTGGATTGGCCGGAGCTCGCGAGCTATCCGTCCTACGGTCTGGTGCGGCCGAGGGTCGACTTCGACGAGGTGCTCGCGCGCACGGCGCAGAAGTCCGGCGCCATCCTGCGTGAGGCGACGACGGTCTCCGGCCCGCTGCGCGACGAGCGCACCGGCCGCATCGTCGGCGTCACCATCAAGGGCGGCCCGAGCCTGCGGGCCCCGCTCGTCCTCGCTGCCGACGGGGTCAGCGCGCGCACCGCACTCGGTGCCGGCATCGAGAAGCGCGACGACCGGCCGCTCGGCGTCGCGGTCCGCGGCTACCTCAACTCCCCGGCGCGCACCAACGACGCGTACCTGGAGTCACATCTCGAGCTCTGGGACGGCCCTCCCGGCGTGGGCCGGCTGCTGCCCGGATACGGCTGGGTCTTCGGGGTCGGCGACGGCACGGTCAACGTCGGTCTCGGCATCCTCAACACCTCCGACGCCTTCGGCAACGTCGACTACAAGGACCTCTTACGCCGTTGGCTGAGCAACGTCCCCGACCTCGCGGGCGAGGAGCTGACCGGTCCGGTGCGCGGCGGCGCGTTGCCGATGGGCTTCAACCGCCAGCCGCACTACCGCGACGGGCTGCTGCTGATCGGCGACGCCGCCGGTGCGGTGAATCCCTTCAACGGCGAGGGAATCGCGTATGCCATGGAGACGGCGGAGACCGCGGCCGACATCGTCATCCAGGCCCTGGCCCGGCCGGCCGGACCGGCGCGCGAGCAGGCGCTGCAGGCCTACCCGGCGGCGCTCGCGGCGCGCTACGGCGGCTACTTCACGCTCGGCCGCTGGTTCGTCGGCCTGATCGGCCACCCCGCGGTGATGCGGGTCGCCACCACCTACGGCCTGCCTCGCCCCACCCTGATGCGCTTCACCTTAAAGTTGCTGGCGAACCTCACAGACCCGCGCGGCGGTGACGCGTTCGACCGGCTGATCAACGGCCTGAGCAGGGTGGCGCCCGCCGCATGACGCCAGCCCGCGTAGGCTCGACCTGCTTTCGGAAAAGGCATGTAAGCCGCCAAACGCCAGCCGCCACATTTCCGACTTCGTCCCACAACTTCAACGCGATCGAGAGGAAGGAGACCGAGTGCTCAGGGCCTATCTGCCGATCCTGTTCCTCGGCCTGCTGGCTACGGGTTTCGCGGTCTTCTCGGTCGTGACGGGCATGCTCGTCGGCCCCAAGCGTTACAACAAGGCCAAGCTCGACGCCTACGAATGCGGCATCGAGCCGGCCCCGCAAGGTCCGGGCTCCGGACGTTTTCCGATCAAGTTCTATTTGACGGCGATGCTCTTCATCGTCTTCGACATCGAAGTGATCTTTCTCTATCCGTGGGCTGTGAGCTTCGGAAGCCTCGGCGTCTTCGGGCTGGTCGAGATGGTGATCTTCCTGCTCACGGTGTTCGTCGCCTACTCGTATGTATGGCGCCGAGGAGGTCTTGAGTGGGACTAGAAGAGAAGCTGCCCGACGGGATCCTGCTGGCTTCCGTCGAGGGGCTGGCCAACTGGGCGCGCACCTCGTCGCTGTGGCCCGCGACCTTCGGGCTGGCCTGCTGCGCGATCGAGATGATGGCGACCGGCGCCGGCCGTTACGACCTCGCCCGGTTCGGCATGGAGGTCTTCCGGCCGAGTCCCGCGCCAGGCGGATCTGATGATCGTCGCCGGCCGCGTCAGCCAGAAGATGGCCCCGGTCCTGCGGCAGATCTACGACCAGATGGCCAACCCCAAGTGGGTCATCGCCATGGGCGTGTGCGCCAGCTCCGGCGGCATGTTCAACAACTACGCGATCGTTCAAGGCGTCGACCACGTCGTCCCCGTCGACATGTACCTGCCGGGCTGCCCGCCGCGGCCGGAGATGCTGATGGACGCGATCCTCAAGCTGCACGACAAGATCCGCTCCACGCCGCTCGGTCCCAACCGCGTGCGAGCCATCGAGCGCCAGGGGCTTCCGATCGTTCCTTACGAGAAGCCCGCCGACTTCGCCGTCCGCGAGCGCGAGGAGGCCGAGGAGCGCACGGCGCGTGCGGGCGGCCCGGGAGCGAAGTGAGCGACCAGTGAGTGAGATTTCGCCGGCAGGGGCTGCCGAAGCCAGTGGCGAGCACCCTGTCGTTCGCAAAGGCATGTTCGGGGTCACCGGCTCCGGTGACACGTCCGGCTACGGCGGCCTGGTGCGGCCGCTGCCCATCGTGCCCACCAGCACCCGGCCGTTCGACGAGCAGAACGAGAGCATCTACACCGCGCTCGAGCGGGCCTTCCCGCAGCTCGGCGACGCCGTCGAGCGCGTGGTCGTGCAGCACGGCGAGATGACGATCTACGTGCGCCGCGAGTCGTTGCTGCAGGTCGCCCAGACCCTGCGTGACGCGCCGGAGCTGCGGTTCGAGCTGCTGAGCTCGGTCTCCGGTGTCGACTATCTCGACGTCGACCCGACCGGCCGCCGGCTGCACAGCGTCTACCACCTGTTGTCGATGACCCACCGGCGCCGGCTTCGGCTGGAGGTGTCGGTGACGGCCGAAGACCCCCACGTCCCGTCGCTCACCCCGATCTACCCGACCGCCGACTGGCACGAGCGGGAGACCTGGGACTTCTTCGGGATCGTCTACGACGGCCATCATGGCTTGACCCGGATCATGATGCCGGACGACTGGGAGGGCCACCCCCAGCGCAAGGACTACCCGCTGGGCGGAGTGCCGGTGGAGTACAAGGGCGCCGAGATCCCGCCGCCCGACGAGCGCAGGAGTTACGCGTGACCACCATCGACGACGGGTTCAGTGGCTACGCCGGCGTCACCGAGACGACCGAGGGTCGCGTCTACACCGTGACCGGCGGCGACTGGGACGAGGTCGTCGGTGGCCGCACCGAGGAATCGCCCGAAGAGCGCATCGTCGTCAATCTCGGGCCGCAGCACCCCTCGACCCATGGTGTGCTTCGCCTGGTGCTCGAGCTCGAGGGCGAGACGGTCACCGAATCCCGCGTGGTCATCGGATATCTGCACACCGGGATCGAGAAGAACACCGAGTTCCGCACCTGGACCCAGGGCGTCACCTTCGTGACCCGGATGGACTATCTCGCGCCGTTCTTCAACGAGGCGGCGTACTGCCTCGGGGTCGAGAAGCTGCTCGGCGTCACCGAGCAGATCCCGCAGCGGGCCACCCACATTCGGGTGCTGCTCATGGAGCTGCAGCGGATCAGCTCCCACCTGGTCTGGCTCGCCACCGGCGGCATGGAGATCGGCGCCCTTTCCGCGATGCTCTACGGCTTCCGCGAGCGCGAGGTCGATCCTCGACCTCTTCGAGCTCATCACCGGCCTACGGATGAACCACGCGTTCATCCGTCCCGGCGGCGTGGCCCAGGACCTGCCCGGCGATGCGGTGTCGAGGATCCGCGAGTTCCTCGAGTACATGCCGAAGAAGCTCAACGAGTACGAGAACCTGCTGACCGGGCAGCCGATCTGGCAGCGCCGCTTGCAGGGCGTGGGCTACCTCGACGCGGCCGGATGCCTCGCGCTAGGTGTGACCGGCCCGATCCTGCGTTCCGCCGGGCTCCCCTGGGACCTGCGCAAGGCGGAGCCGTACTGCGGCTACGAGACCTACGACTTCGACATTCCGACCTCCCTCGACGCCGACTGCTGGGGCCGTTTCCTGGTCCGCATGGAAGAGATGCGCGAGTCGCTGAAGATCATCGAGCAGGTGCTCGACCGCCTGGAGCCCGGCCCGGTGATGATCGAGGACAAGAAGATCGCCTGGCCGGCGCAGCTCGCCCTGGGCCCCGACGGGATGGGCAACTCCCTCGAGCACATCCGCAAGATCATGGGCACCTCCATGGAGGCGCTGATCCACCACTTCAAGCTCGTCACGGAGGGCTTCCACGTGCCGCCCGGGCAGGTCTACTCGCCGGTCGAATCGCCCCGCGGCGAGCTCGGCTATCACATGGTCAGCGATGGTGGCACCCGCCCGTACCGGGTCCACGTCCGCGAGCCATCGTTCGTCAACCTGCAGTCCACGCCCGCCATGACCGAGGGCTCGCTGCTCGCCGACGTCATCGCAGCCGTGGCCTCGATCGACCCGGTGATGGGCGGGGTCGACCGATGAGCTTCACCGACGCGACGCGGGCAGCCGCGGCGGAGATCATCGCGCGCTATCCCGAAGGCCGCTCCCGCAGCGCGCTGCTGCCGATGCTGCACCTGGTGCAGGCCGAGGAGGGCTACGTCACCCCGCAGGGCATCGCCTTCTGCGCCGAGACGCTCGGGCTGACCAAGGCCGAGGTCGGCGCGGTCGCGACCTTCTACACGATGTACAAGCGGCGTCCGGTCGGCGAGTACCTCGTCTCGGTGTGCACCAACCTCTCCTGCCAGATCCTCGGCGGCGAGGACGTCTTCACCCGCCTGTCCAAGAAGCTGGGCGTCCACCACGACGAGACGACCGAAGACGGCTCCATCACCCTCGAGCACGCCGAATGCCTGGCGGCCTGCGACTTCGCACCCGTGCTGACGGTCAACTACGAGTTCTTCGACAACGTCACCCCCGGGCAGCGCCGAGGAACTGATCGACGCGCTGCAAAGCGGGGAGCGCCCGCATCCCACCCGCGGCGCCCCGCTGTGCTCGTTCAAGGAGATCAGCCGTCAGCTGGCGGGCTTTCGGGATCCGCGTCCCGAGGCGGTCGGCGCCGGCGTGGCCCACCCGGAGCCGTCGACCTCACCCGACTCGCGCGGCATCGAGACGAAGGCGGCCATCCGCGAAGCGCAGCCGACCCCGCAGGCCGGCATCCCGCGCTCGGAAGGTGAGTACGAGATCGTCGACCCCGAGGCGACCGGGGATCTGGGGGAGCTGGGCGCTGCCGAGCCGCCGATGGATCCCGAAGCGTTCCAGCCCACCAGCCCTTCACAGAAAAGGAAGTCGGCTGACTCATGACCACCCCGGTGATGACCTACCGCTGGGCTGAGCCCGAGTCGTGGACCCTCGCAACCTATGAGCGCACCGAGGGTTATCGAGGCCTGCGCACCGCACTGAAGATGGATCCCGACGCGATCATCGCGCTGGTCAAGGACTCCGGGCTGCGCGGTCGCGGCGGCGCCGGCTTCCCGACCGGCATGAAGTGGGGCTTCATCCCGCAGGGCGACGGCAAGCCGCACTACCTCGTGGTCAATGCCGACGAGGGCGAGCCCGGCACGTGCAAGGACGCGCCGCTGATGATGGCCGACCCGCACTCGCTGATCGAGGGCATCATCATCGCCTCGTTCGCGGTGCGCTGCCACCACGCGTTCATCTACCTGCGCGGTGAGCTGGTGCACGCCGGCCGCCGGCTGCAAGCCGCCATCGACGAGGCGTACGCCGCCGGCTACCTCGGCGATGACATCCTGGGCAGCGGCTTCGACCTCAAGCTCACCCTGCACCGCGGCGCCGGCGCCTACATCTGCGGCGAGGAGACGGCGCTGCTCGACTCCCTCGAGGGTTACCGCGGCCAGCCCCGGCTGCGCCCGCCGTTCCCCGCGACGCACGGGCTGTACCAGTCGCCGACGGTGGTCAACAACGTCGAGTCGATCGCGACGGTGCCGTGGATCGTCCGCAAGGGCGTCGAGTGGTTCAAGTCGATGGGCACCGAGAAGTCGCCCGGGCCCAAGATGGTCTCGATCAGCGGTCATGTCGTGCGCCCCGGCCAGTACGAGGTGCCGCTCGGGACCACCCTGCGCACGCTGCTCGACATGGCCGGCGGGGTGCGTGACGGCAAGAAGCTGAAGGCCTGGACCCCCGGCGGGTCGAGCACCCCGCTGCTGACCGCCGAGCATCTCGACACCCCGATGGACTTCGAGGGCGTGCTGGCCGCCGGCTCGCTGCTCGGCACGGCCGCCGTGATGGTCATGGACGAGTCGGTCTGCATGGTCAAGACCTGCCTGCGGCTGACGGAGTTCTACGCGCACGAGTCGTGCGGCAAGTGCACGCCGTGCCGGGAGGGCACGTACTGGATGACGCAGATCCTGGCCCGGCTCGAGTCGGGCATCGGCTCGGCGGAGGACCTCGACACCCTGCTCGACACCTGCGACAACATCTTCGGCCGCTCGTTCTGCGCGCTCGGCGACGGCGCGACGAGCCCGATCGTGTCCGGCATCCAGTACTTCCGCGACGAGTTCATCGCGCACTACGAGCTCGGCCGATGTCCGTTCGAGCCGGCTGACCAGGCTGGCAGCTCGGCACTCGTCGGGGCGGGGGCGCACTGATGACAGCGATCCCAGCGACCCCCGCCGACACCGATCTGGTCACCGTCACCGTCGACGGCATCGAGGTCAACGTGCCCAAGGGCACGCTGATCATCCGGGCCGCCGAGCAGGTCGGCGTGCAGATCCCGCGCTTTTGCGATCACCCGCTGCTCGACCCGGTCGGCGCCTGCCGGCAGTGCCTGGTGGAGGTCGAGGGCCAGCGCAAGCCGGTCGCGTCGTGCACCACGACCGTCACGCCGGACATGGTGGTCAAGACCCAGCACACCTCGCCGATCGCCGACAAGGCCCAGCACGGCCAGATGGAGATGCTGCTGATCAACCACCCGCTGGACTGCCCGGTCTGCGACAAGGGCGGCGAGTGCCCGCTGCAGAACCAGGCGATGTCCAACGGCCGGTCCGAATCGCGTTTCCACGAGATCAAGCGCACCTACGAAAAGCCCATCCCGCTGTCCAGCGAGGTGCTGCTCGACCGCGAGCGCTGCGTGCTGTGCGCCCGCTGCACGCGCTTCTCGCTGCAGATCTCCGGCGATCCCTTCATCGAGCTGTACGAGCGCGGCGCGCTCGAGCAGGTCGCGATCGACCCGGATCAGCCCTACGAGTCCTACTTCTCCTCGAACGTCGTGCAGATCTGCCCGGTCGGCGCCCTCACCGGTGCGAGCTACCGCTTCCAGGCCCGGCCGTTCGACCTGGTCAGCTCGCCCGGCGTGTGCGAGCACTGCGCCTCCGGATGCGCCCAGCGCACCGACCACCGCCGCGGTCGGGTGCTGCGCCGCCTGGCCGGCGAGGACGCCGAGGTCAACGAGGAGTGGAACTGCGACAAGGGCCGGTGGGCCTTCGAGTACACCCGCCAGGCCGATCGGCTGACCACCCCGCTCATCCGTGACCGGGAGACCGGCGAGCTGCACGACGCGTCGTGGTCGGAAGCGCTCTCGTACGCGGCGCGCGGCCTCGCCGAATGCGTCGCGCGCAACGGCGCCGCCGTCCTCGCCGGTGGCCGCCACACCATCGAAGACGCCTACGCCTACGCCAAGTTCGCCCGCGAGGTGCTCGGCACCCGCGACATGGACTTCCGGGCGCGGCCCAGTTCGGCTGAGGAGGCCGCGTTCCTGCGCTCGCACGTCATCGGCCGCAGCCCGGCCGGCAGCGTGACGGGGGTGTCCTACCGGGACATCGAGAAGGCGGGCACCGTCCTGCTCGTGGCGTTCGAACCCGAGGAGGAATCGCCGATCGTCTTCCTGCGGCTGCGCAAGGGCGCCCGCAAGTCCGGGCTGAAGGTGGTCTCCGTCGGGCCGTTCACCACCCCGAGCGTGGTGAAGACGTTCGGCTCGCTGGTGAAGTGCCCGCCCGGCCAGGAGCCCGCCGCGCTGGACGCCATCAACCTGCCGGAGGGCGCGATCGTGCTCGTCGGCGAGAGGCTGGCGACTGTTCCTGGCGGTTTCTCGGCCGTCGCGCGTCTCGCCGAGCGCACCGGCGCCCGGGTGGCCTGGGTGCCGCGGCGAGCCGGGGAGCGCGGGGCGCTGGAAGCGGGCCTGCTGCCCGAGCCCGGCGCCCGTGACCTGCCGGAGATCCTCGACGCCGCCTACGAACGGGCGATCGACGGTCTCGTGGTCGGCGGCGTCGACCCCGCGGACCTGCCGGATCCGGCGGTGGCCCGCGAGGCGCTGGCGCAGGGTGCCGTTCCTGGTCTCGCTCGAGCTACGGCACTCGGAAGTCACCGCGCTGGCCGACGTCGTGCTGCCCGTCGCCGCTGCCGTCGAGAAGGCCGGAACGTTCGTCGACTGGGAGGGCCGGGAGCGCCCGTTCGCTGCCGCCCTCCCCAACGTCACCACCATGACCGACCTGCGCGTCCTGCACTCGCTGGCCGCGGAGATGGGCGTCGCTCTCGGGCTGCCCGGCGTCGACGAGGCCCGCGCGGAGCTGCTCGGCCTCGCCGCCGCCCGCAATGGCTCGCACCCGGCGCCCGACGTCGCGGCCAACCCTCCGCGCGAGCTGGCCAGCGGCGAGGCGATCCTCGCGACCTGGTCTTGGCTGCTGGACGATGGCCGCATGCAGGATGGTGAGCCGCACCTGGCCGGCACCCGCAAGCTGCCCCGGCTGCACCTGTCGGAGGCGACCGCGGCGGCCATCGGCGCCGGTGCGGGCGACCTGGTGACCGTCGGCTCGGGTGATGCCGAGTCGGGCACGATCACCCTCCCGCTCGTCATCGCCGACCTGCCCGACGGGGTCGTGTGGCTGCCGACGTTCAGCGCGGGCTCGCACGTCCGCGAGCAGCTCGGAGCGGCTCACGGTGACGTGGTTCGGGTGGCGGCTTACCAAGCTTCCGGCGCGCAGGAGGTCTCGGCGTGAGCGTTCAGGCGTCCACCTTCGAAACCCCGCCCGATCTCACCAGCTTCGGCCATGAGGTCTGGTGGGTCATCCTCGTCAAGGTCGTCGCCGTCTTCCTGATCCTCGTGCTGATGACGCTCTTCACGATCGTGGCCGAGCGCATCGTCGTCGCGCGGATGCAGCAGCGCATCGGTCCGAACCGGGTCGGTCCGCGGGGCTCGCTGCAGTCACTTGCCGACGGCGTCAAGCTGATGCTGAAGGAAGACCTCATCCCGGCGATCGTCGACAAGCCGGTCTACATCCTGGCGCCGATCCTTTCGGCGGTGCCGGCGTTCCTCGCCTTCAGCGTGGTGCCGTTCGGGCCCAACGTCTCCATCGGCGGTCACCACACCGCGCTGCAGCTGACCGACCTGCCGGTGGGCGTGCTCTGGATCCTCGCGATGTCGGCCCTCGGCGTGTACGGCATCATCCTGTCCGGCTGGTCGAGTGGCTCGGCGTACCCGCTGCTCGGCGCGCTGCGTTCCGCGGCGCAGGTGATCTCCTACGAGGTCGGCATGGGGCTGGCCCTGGTGCCGGTCTTCATCTACTCGGGCACCCTGTCGACCAGCGGTGTCGTCGCGAGCCAGGAAGACCACTGGTACGTCTGGTCGCTACCCGTGTCGTTCATCATCTACGTGATCTGCATGGTCGGTGAGACCAACCGGGCGCCGTTCGACCTCCCGGAAGCCGAGTCGGAGCTGGTCGGCGGCTTCCACACCGAGTACTCGTCGATCAAGTTCGCGCTGTTCTTCCTCGCCGAGTACGTCAACATGGTCACCGTCTCGGCGCTGGCGACGACCCTGTTCCTCGGCGGCTGGCGGCCGATCTGGCCGCTCAGCCTCTGGCACGGGGCGAGCTCGGGCTACTACCCGATGATCTGGTTCGTCATCAAGGTCCTGCTCTTCCTGTTCCTCTACATCTGGCTGCGCGGAACCTTGCCGCGGCTGCGCTACGACCAGTTCATGCGGTTCGGCTGGAAGCGGCTGATCCCCACCGCCGTGCTCTGGATCATGATCGTGGCCGCGTTCCGGACCGTCTTCGACGAGGTCGACAACCGAACGCCGTGGTTCGTCGGGTTCGGGATCGGCCTCGGCGTGGTGTTCGTCATCCTGATGATCGATCCCGGCGGACGAGCGCGCCGAGAACGCGAGGATGAGGCGGAACGCGAGAAGGTGGCGTCCGCCCCGACACTCGACGCCATCCCCTGGCCACCGCGGCCGGAGGGCTTGCCGCGCGTACTCACCGGGGCTCTGTCCGGCGGAGCCGGAACAGAGACATGGTCGGGCAGCACCACCGGATCGGTGTTCCCCGGCGGATCGCCGTTCCCGACCAGCCCGCCCCCCCACGAGCCGCCGCCGTCCGCGAGAACGGAGGACGACGCTTCATGAGCAGCATCTTCGACCCGGTCAAGGGCTTCGGCGTCACCTTCAGCACGATGTTCAAGAAGGTCACGACCGAGCTCTATCCCGAGGTCAAAAAGCCCACGGCGCCGCGGTATCACGGGCGCCATGTGCTGAACCGGCACGACGACGGGCTCGAGAAGTGCGTCGGCTGCGAGCTGTGTGCCTGGGCCTGCCCGGCTGACGCGATCTACGTCGAGGGCGCCAACAACGAAGAGGGTGCGCGCTACTCACCCGGCGAGCGCTACGGCGCGGTGTACCAGATCAACTACCTGCGCTGCATTTTCTGCGGGCTGTGCATCGAGGCGTGCCCCACCCGGGCGCTCACCATGTCGAACGAGTACGAGCTCGCCGACGACGACCGGCACGACCTGATTTTCACGAAGGAGCAGCTGCTCGCGCCGCTGCGGCCGGGCATGGAGCGCCCCCCGCACGCGATGCGGCTCGGCGATGACGAGCGGGACTACTACAACCGCGAGTCCACCTTCCGCCCGGTGCCGCCGGCCGACCCGGGTGAGGCGTACGACGAGAAGCCCGGCTTCTTCCACCATGCTCCCCAGGCTCCCCAGGCGCCGCAGACCTCGCCGGGCGGTGCCGAGTGAGCACCGGGTTGATCGTCGCCGAGGCGTTCCACCGCACCTCGACCGCCGAAGCCTGGATTTTCTGGCTGCTCGCCCCGGTCGCGTTGGTCGGCGCGTTCGGCATGGTCCTGGCGCGCAATGCGGTGCACGCCGCGCTGTGGCTGGTGCTGACGATGTTCTGCCTGGCGGTCTTCTACGTGGTCGAGGACGCCCCGTTCCTCGGGCTCGTCCAGGTCATCGTCTACGCCGGCGCGATCATGGTGTTGTTCTTGTTCGTCATCATGCTGATCGGCGTGGATTTCTCCGATTCATTGACGGAGACGCTGCGCGGTCAACGGCCGGCCGCGATCCTGCTCGGCCTCGGCTTCGCCGGGATGCTGATCTTCCCGATCGCCCGCACCATCGCCAAACCGACGGCGGCGGGCCTCGGCAACGACGGGTTCAACAGCAATGTGAACTCGATCGCCAAGCTGCTGTTCACCACCTACGTGTGGCCGTTCGAAGTCATCTCGGCGCTGCTGATCGTGGCTGCCGTCGGCGCGATGGTCCTCGGCCACCGCGAGCAGCTGCACCGGCGCACCCAGCGGGAGCGCTCGATCTCGCGGACCCGCGGCCTGGACGGCCCCGTCACCCCGCTGCCGGGCCCGGGCGTCTACGCGCGACACGACGCGGTCGACCGCCCGGCGCTGCTGCCGGACGGCACCCCGGCCCGCAACAGCGTGTCGGCGCAGTACCAGGAAACGATCGACGAGCGGCTTCCCGAGGAGCATCGAGCGCTGGCCGAGTCACGGCGCACCGAGGTGCCGGCTGAGCTTCCCGCCGGCGCCGGACGAGCTGGGGAGGGCGAATGAACCCGGGCAACTACCTCTTGCTGGCGGCCGCGCTGTTCAGCATCGGCACCGTGGGCGTGCTCCTGCGCCGCAACGCGATCGTCGTCTTCATGTCGATCGAGCTGATGCTCAACGCCGCCAACCTGACCCTGGTCACCTTCTCCCGGATGAAGGGCACCCTCGACGGGCAGGTCATCGCGTTCTTCGTGATGGTCGTCGCCGCTGCCGAGGTCGTGGTCGGCCTGGCCATCATCCTGACGATCTTCCGCACCCGGCAGAGCGCGTCGGTCGATGACACCAACCTGCTGAAGTACTGACCGGACCCGAATGACCCACCAGCCGATGATCGAAGGCGAGAGAACCGTCGTGAGAGCCCGGTGAGCCACCTCCAAGCGGCCCAGAACGTGACGCATTACGCGAGCGCGACCGGCAGTTTCAAGCTGCTGTGGCTGTTGCTGCTCTTCCCGCTGATCGGCGCTGCCGTGCTGCTGCTCGGTGGCAAGCGCACCGACAAGTGGGGCCACTACCTCGGCGTGGCCATGGCCGTCATCAGCTTCGTGCTCGGCCTGATCCTCTTCTTCGCGCTGAAGGGCAAGGCGGGCGACTCCCGCTCCATCGACCAGCACCTGTTCAGCTGGATTCCGGTCAACGGTTTCCAGGTCAGCGCCGGCCTTTTGCTCGACCAGCTGTCGGCCGTCTTCGTGCTGCTGATCACGGGCGTCGGCAGCCTGATCCACATCTACTCGATCGGCTACATGAGCCACGACCCCGGTCGGCGGCGCTTCTTCGCCTACATGAACCTGTTCCTGGCGTCGATGCTGCTGCTCGTCCTCGGCGACTCCTACCTCACGCTCTACGTGGGCTGGGAGGGAGTGGGCCTGTCGTCCTACCTGCTCATCCAGTTCTGGGTGGCCAAGCCGGTGGCGGCAACGGCGGCCAACAAGGCGTTCTTCTTCAACCGCGTCGGTGACGTCGGCCTGTCGATCGCGATCATGCTGATGTTCGCGACCGTCGGCAGCACCAGCTTCTCCGCTGTCTTCGGAGCCGCCAGCGGCGGGTCGCTGACCCGGGCCACGATGAACGCGATGGGGCTGCTGCTCCTGCTCGGCGCGTGCGGAAAGTCCGGCCAGTTCCCGCTCCAGGGTTGGCTGCCCGACGCCATGGAGGGCCCGACCCCCATCTCCGCGCTGATCCATGCCGCGACGATGGTCACCGCCGGCGTCTACCTGATCGCGCGGTCGAACCCGATCTTCGACGGGGCGCAGGCCGCGCGCACGGTGGTGCTGATCATCGGCGTCATCACCTTGCTGTACGGCTGCGTCATCGGCAGCGCGTACGACGACATCAAGAAGGTTTTCGCGTACTCGACCGTCAGCCAGATCGGCTACATGTTCGTCGCCGTCGGGCTCGGTCCCGCCGGATACGCGCTCGGCATCCTGCACCTGCTGGCCCACGGGTTCTTCAAAGCCGGGCTCTTCCTCGGGGCCGGGTCGGTCATGCACGCCATGGGTGACACGACCGACGCGCGAAGATTCGGCGGTCTGTGGAAGGTCATGCCCATCACCTGGGTGACGACCGGGCTGGGCTACCTGGCGATCATCGGCTGCCCGCCGTTCTCGGGGTTCTTCACCAAGGACAAGATCATCGAAGCCGCTTTCGACAAGGGCGGCACCAGCGGTGCGCTGGTGGGCACCGCCGCGTTGATCGGCGCCGGGCTCACCGCGTTCTACATGACCCGCATCTTCATCATGACCTTCCACGGCAAGCGCCGCTGGAAGCCGGAATTCCATCCGCACGAGTCGCCGACGGTGATGACCGGCCCCATGATCGTGCTCGCGATCGGCTCGGTCTTCGCCGGCGGGCTGCTGGTGCTCGGTGCCGGCCTGCAGCACTGGCTGAGCCCGGTGGTCGGCAAGTCGGCCGAGCAGGGCGTCCACACCATCTCGCCGATCGTCCTCACGCTGCTGACGCTGCTCGTCGTCATCGGCGGGGTCGCCGGCGGCGTCTTGCGCTTCCAGCTGCGTCCGGTGCCGGTGTTCGCCCCCAGCCAGGTCACCCCGGTGACCCGCGCGGCACGCAACAACCTGTACACCGACGCTGCCAACGAGGCGCTCCTCATGCGCCCCGGCCAATGGCTCACCCGGATGCTGGTCTTCGTCGACAACAACGTGATCGACGGCGGGGTCCGCAGCCTGGCCGCCGGGATCGGTGGCCTGTCCGGACGCCTGCGGCGAACCCAGACCGGATTCGTCCGCTCCTACGCCCTGTCCATGCTCGGGGGAGCCGTGCTCATCGCCGGTGCCCTCCTGCTCGTGCGGATCGGGTGAGCAGCGAGATGCCTTTCCTGACGATCCTGCTGGTCATTCCGCTCGGCGGCGCGCTGGTGGTCGCGCTGCTGCCGAAGACCAACCCGCTGCTCGCCAAGCAGACGGCGCTGCTGTTCTCGCTCGTCGAGTTCGCCTTCACGGTGGCGATGGTCCTCGACTTCAAGAAGAACAAGACCGGCTACCAGTTCTTCCAGAAGTACAACTGGATTAAAGCCTTCGGCGTGCACTACGAGGTCGGGGTCGACGGCATCGCCCTGGTGCTGATCGCGCTCGCCGCGCTGCTCGTTCCCGTCGTGATCCTTGCCTCGTGGGACGAGGTCGACGACGTAGCGGCGACCGGTCGGCGGTCGGTCGGCGGCTACTTCGCCTTGATCCTCGCGCTGCAGGCCGGCATGGTCGGCGTCTTCGCCGCGCTCGACGTGTTCCTGTTCTACGTCTTCTTCGAAGTCATCCTGATCCCGATGTACTTCATCATCGGCAGCTACGGCGGCCCGCAGCGGGCGTACGCGTCGGTGAAGTTCCTGCTGTACAGCCTTTTCGGCGGCCTCATCATGCTGGCCGCGGTCATCGGCCTGTACGTCGTGTCGACCAAGCACGGCGCCGGCACGTTCGATTTCGTCAGCCTGCGCGGCATGCCGATCTCCGGCGGCGTCGAGAAGCTGCTCTTCCTGGGCTTCTTCCTGGCCTTCGCGATCAAGGCACCGCTCTTCCCGTTCCATACCTGGCTGCCCGACGCCGGTGCCGAGGCGCCGATCGGCGGTGCGGTGCTGCTCGTCGGTGTGCTCGACAAGATCGGCACGTTCGGGCTGATCCGCTACTGCATCCCGCTGTTCCCGAACGCCTCGCGCTACTTCGCCCCGCTGGTGCTGGCGCTCGCCGTGGTCGGCATCTTCTACGGCGCCTTACTGGCCATCGGTCAGCGTGACATGAAGCGTCTGGTGTCCTACACCTCGCTGGCGCACTTCGGGTTCATCGCCCTCGGGACGTATGCGCTCACGTCGCAAGGCGGCACCGGCGCGGTGCTGTACATGGTCAACCACGGGCTGTCGACGGGTGCGCTCTTCCTGTGTGTCGGTTACCTGATCGCTCGCCGCGGCACCCGCGACGTCGACGGCTACCGCGGAATGTTCCAGGTGACCCCGGTGCTCGGCGGTGTGATGCTGCTCGCCGGCCTGTCGGCACTCTCGCTGCCGGGGCTCTCGACCTTCGTCAGCGAATTCCTCGTACTGGTGGGCACTTTCACGCGCTACCGGGCGCTGGCGATCGTCGCGACGGTCGGCATCGTGCTCGCCGCGATCTACGTGCTGTACCTCATCCAGCGCACGCTCACCGGCCCGCGTCCCGCGTGGGCGACCGCCGACGGCAGCTCGGCGCCGCCCGACGGCGATGACTCCGAGGACGGTGCACACCAGGCCGTCGCGCCGGCCGAGGTGGGTATCGCTGCCGGGGTGCACGGGCCGCGCGATCCTGATCCGTCGCTGAGCGAGCCGGTCACCCCGGGCGGCGTGCGCCGCCGCGGCCCGGTGCGTGATCTGTCGGTACGCGAGGCCGTCGCCATCGGCCCGCTGCTGCTGCTGATCGTTGTCATGGGGATCTACCCGAAGCCCGTGCTGGACATCATCCGGCCGGCGGTGAACGCCACCCTGCAGGACGTCCATCGCACTGATCCCGCCCCCACTGCCGTTTCGAGTGGAGCCCACCGATGAACCCGCTGCTCCTGGCGGCCCCCGTCAAGATCAAGACGCCGGCGCTGCAGTACGGGGCGCTGTCGCCGATGCTGATCGTCTTCGGCGCGGCGCTGATCGGGGTGCTCGTCGAAGCGATGCTTCCGAACAAGTACCGCCGCACCGTCCAGCCGGCCGTGGCGGCGCTCGGGTTCGCGATCGCGCTGATCGCCGTCATCGCGCTGCACGGCAAGCGGCAGCTGCTGGCCGCCGGGGCCGTCGCGCTGGACGGTCCGGCGCTGTTCATCGAGGGCACGGTCCTCGCGCTGGGGATCGCGTCGGTGATGCTCGTGGCCGAGCCGCGCGTCGGTTCGCTCGTCGCTCGGGCGGCCGTCGTGCCCGGGAGCGTGGGCGCGCGGGCCCAGCTGACCAGCGAGGAGACCCAGACCGAGGCCTACCCGCTGATGTCGTTCGCGGTCGCCGGGATGATGCTGTTCGCCGCGTCGAACACGCTGCTGGTGATGTTCGTCGCGCTGGAAGTGCTATCGCTTCCGCTGTACCTGCTGGCGGGCCTCGCGCGGCGGCGCCGGCTGCTCTCGCAGGAAGCCGCCCTGAAGTACTTCCTGCTCGGCGCCTTCTCGTCCGCGTTCTTCATCTACGGTGTCGCGTTGCTCTACGGCTATGCGGGCACCGTCAACCTCGGCGGCATCGCCGACGCGACGAGCCTGACGGGGAAGAACGACATCCTGCTCTACCTCGGCCTGGGCCTGCTCGGGGTCGGCCTGTTCTTCAAGATCGGTGCCGCTCCGTTCCACGCCTGGACGCCGGACGTCTACCAGGGATCGCCGACCCCCGTGACGGCGTTCATGGCGGCCGGCACCAAGGTCGCCGCGTTCGGTGCGCTGATCCGCGTGCTCTACGTGAGTTTCGGACCGCTGCGCTGGGACTGGCGCCCGATCGTGTGGGGCGTTGCCATCCTCACCATGGCGATCGGTGCCATCGTGGCGATCACCCAGCGCGACGTGAAGCGGATGCTGGCGTACTCGGCGATCGCCCACGCCGGCTTCATCCTCGTCGGTGTCGCCTCCACCAGCACCGCCGGCATCTCCAGCTCGATGTTCTACCTGGTGACTTACGGCTTCACCACGATCGCCGCCTTCGGGATCGTGACCATGGTCCGCTCCGGAGATGCCGAAGCCAACGATCTCTCCTCGTGGCAGGGCCTCGGTAAGCGCTCGCCCGCACTCGCCGGAACCTTCGCCTTCCTGCTCCTGGCGCTGGCCGGGATTCCCCTCACGAGCGGATTCACGGGTAAGTTCGCCGTCTTCCAAGCCGCTGAGCGCGGCGGTGCGGTCGCCCTGGTCGTCGTGGGCCTGGTGGCGAGCGCGATCGCGGCGTTCTTCTACGTACGGGTGATCGTCCTCATGTTCTTCAGCGAACCGGCGGCCGAAGGGCCGGTCATCGTTCGCCCGAGCGTGCTCACCTACGGCGCCATCGGCATCGGCACCGCCGTCACCCTTTGGCTCGGGGTAGCTCCGCAGCCGCTGCTGGATCTGGCCAATCACGCAGCCCAGCTCGGATTCATCCGCTAGCTATGGCTCCCGTGGCACCAGCCCTCCGGGCGAGCCTGCCGGGGCTGGACTTTGAAGATCCGGCACTGGAGGCCGAGATCCGCCGCGGGCTCGGCGCGGTCGAGGAGCTGCTGCGCGCGTCGGTGCACAGCAATTATCCGTTCGTCACCGAGACGTCGCGCCACCTCGTCGAGGCGGGTGGCAAGCGCTTCCGGCCGCTGGTGGTGCTGCTCGCTGCCGGCTTCGGTGATGCCCATGCCACCGCCGTGACCCAGGCGGCGGTGGCGATCGAGCTGACGCACCTGTCGACGCTCTACCACGATGACGTCATGGACGAGGCGGTGCTGCGCCGCGGGGCGGTCTCCGCCAACGCCCGGTGGAACAACTCGATCGCGATCCTCACCGGCGATTTCCTGTTCGCCCGTGCGTCCGAGATCACCGCGGATCTCGGCACCGAGGCCACCCGGATCCTGGCGCAGACGATCGCCGTGCTGTGTGAAGGCCAGATTCGCGAGACCGTGGGTCCGGGGGCGGGCGATCCGATCGCCCACTACCACCGGGTGGTCGCCGAGAAGACCGGCTCGCTCATCGCCACGTCCGGCAGGCTTGGCGCGCTGCTGTCCGGCGCACCGGCAGGCATCGTGACGGCTTTGACGGCGTACGGGTCGCGTATCGGGACCGCGTTCCAGATCTCCGACGACCTGCTGGACATCACCAGCCCGTCCGCCGACTCCGGAAAGACCCCGGGCACGGACCTCCGCGAGGGCGTACGCACGCTGCCGGTGCTCTTCGCGGAGCAGGACGGCCTGGTGCTGCCGGAGGATCTGTCCGATGACGGCGTGCTCGCGTCCGCGCTGCAGACGCTGCGCGGTTCGGCGTCGCTCGAACGGGCCCGGGCCGCACTGCTGGCCGAGGCCACGGCCGCACGCGCCCAACTCGACGGGCTGCCTGACGTGCCCTCCCGCAGCGCGCTCGAGGCGCTGTGCGATTACGTGGTGACCCGCACCGGCTAGTTGACGGTCCAGGTGTCGCCGCTGTGCAGCAGCTTCATCAGGTCGCCGTCGCCCTGCTTGGACTTGGCGGCAGCCAGCTGGTCGCTCATCAGCTCGTCGTAGGTCGGCCGGTCGATGTCACGGAAGACGCCGATCGGGGTGACTCCCTCGAGCCGTGAGAGCGCGAAGGCGGTGGTGGGGTCCTCGATCGTCGGGTCGTGGATGAGCACGCCCGGGTCGGTCGCGTTGCACAGCTCCAACCCTCCGGTCGCGCTGCGCCGCACTCCCTGGCTGAGGTCGGCGCCGAACACCATGGGCTGGCCGGCCTCGAGACGTAGCCCCGACTCGTCGCGGGTGTCCTTGTCCTTCAGCAGATCGAACGCACCGTCATTGAAGATGTTGCAGTTCTGGTAGATCTCCACCAGCGCCGTGCCGGGGTGATCGTTGGCAGCGCGCAGCACCGAGGTCAGGTGGGCGCGGTCGGAGTCGATCGAGCGGGCCACGAAGGTGGCTTCGGCGCCGATCGCCAGCGACACCGGGTTGAACGGGCGGTCGAGCGAGCCCATCGGGGTCGACTTGGTGATCTTGCCCTGCTCGGAGGTCGGCGAGTACTGGCCCTTGGTCAGGCCGTAGATCTGGTTGTTGAACAGCAGGATCTTCAGGTTGACGTTGCGCCGCAGCGCGTGGATCAGGTGGTTGCCGCCGATCGAAAGCGCATCACCGTCACCGGTGACGACCCACACCGACAGGTCAGGCCGCGAGGTCGCCAGGCCGGTCGCGATCGCCGGCGCGCGGCCGTGGATCGAGTGCATCCCGTACGTCTCGACGTAGTACGGAAAGCGGGAGGAGCACCCGATGCCGCTGATGAACACGACGTTTTCGCGCTTGACGCCGATCTCCGGCAAGAAGCCCTGAACGGTCGCCAGGATCGCGTAGTCGCCGCAGCCGGGGCACCAGCGCACATCGACGTCGGAGGTGAAGTCCTTACGCGTCTGCTTCTCGTCCGTTTTTGGGACGAGATCGAGCAGGCGGTTCATAGGGTGGCTCCTTCGGAATCGGCGCCGATCTTGCCGGACTCGATCACGTCGCTGATCACGCCGGCAAGCTCGGCCGCCTTGAACGGCAAGCCGCGCACCCGGTCGTAGCTGATCGCATCGACGAGGTACTTGGCGCGGATCAACATGGCCAGCTGCCCGAGGTTCATCTCGGGGATCAGCACCTTGTCGTAGCGGCGCAGCACCTCACCGGTGTTGGCCGGGAAGGGGTTCAGGTGGCGCAGGTGAGCCGTGGCCACCGACTGGCCGGCGGCGCGCACCCGGCGGGCACCCGCAGCGATCGGGCCGTAGGTGGAACCCCAGCCGAGCACGAGCACCGACGCGTCACCGTCGGGGTCGTCGACCTCGAGCGGCGGGATGTCGCGGGCGATGCCGTCGATCTTCGCGGCGCGCAGCCGGGTCATCTGCTCGTGGTTCTCCGGCGAGTAAGAGATTCCGCCGCTGCCGTCGGCCTTTTCCAGACCGCCGATGCGGTGCTCGAGCCCCTTCGTGCCGGGAACCGCCCACGGGCGCGCGAGGGTTTCCGGGTCGCGAAGGTAGGGCCAGAACTCTCCCGATCCGTCCGGAGCGTTGGCCTCGGTGGCGAACTGCACCGTGAGGTCGGGCAGGTCTGCCTCGTCCGGCAGCTTCCACGGCTCGGAACCGTTGGCCAGGTAGCCATCGGACAGCAGGATCACCGGCGTGCGGTACTTGGTCGCCAGCCGCGCGGCCTCGATGGCGGCGTTGAAGCAGTCCGACGGCGAGCGCGGGGCGACCACCGGTAGCGGCGCCTCGCCGTTGCGGCCGAAGAGCGCCTGCAGCAGGTCGGCCTGCTCGGTCTTGGTCGGCAGTCCGGTCGAGGGCCCGCCGCGCTGGATGTCGCAGACCAGCAGCGGGAGCTCGAGGGTGATCGCGAGGCCGACCGCCTCGGACTTCAGGCACACCCCCGGACCGGACGTGGTCGTCACGCCGAGCGCGCCGCCGAACGCCGCACCGAGGGCTGCGCCGATGCCGGCGATCTCGTCCTCGGCCTGGAACGTGCGTACGCCGAACTGCTTGTGCCGCGAGAGCTCATGCAGGATGTCGGACGCCGGGGTGATCGGGTAGGAGCCGAGGAAGAGCGGCAGCCCGGTCAGCCGCGAGGCCGCGATGAGCCCGTACGAGAGCGCCATGTTTCCGCTGATGTTGCGGTAGGTGCCGGGATCCATGCGGGCCGGCGCGACCTCGTACGTCACCGAGAAGGACTCGGTGGTCTCGCCGTAGGCATGGCCGGCCTTGAACGCACGGATGTTGGCAGCGGCGATCTCAGGACGCTTGGCGAACTTCCCGTTCAGCCACGCCTCGGTGCCGTCGATCGGCCGGTGATACAACCAGCTCATCAGGCCGAGAGCGAACATGTTCTTCGCCCGCTCGGCCTCCTTCTTGTTCACCCCGTCGACCGCGCCGACGGCCTCGATCGTGAGCGACGTCAGCGGCACGCGGTGCACGCGGAACTCGTCGACCGATCCGTCCTCGAGCGGGTTCTCCGTGTAGCCGGCCTTCTTCAGGTTTCCTGGCGTGAAGGCGTCGGTGTTGACCACGAGGTCGTTGCCGCGCGGCAGGTCCTTGATGTTCGACCGCAGCGCCGCCGGGTTCATCGCGACCAGAACGTTCGGCGCGTCTCCCGGGGTCAGGATGTCGTGATCGGAGAAGTGCAGCTGGAAGCCGGAGACGCCGGCGGGCGACCCGGCTGGGGCCCGGATCTCGGCGGGAAAGTCGGGCAGGGTCGACAGGTCATTGCCGAACGACGCGGTCTCGGATGTGAACCGCTCGCCGGTGAGCTGCATGCCGTCTCCCGAATCACCCGCGAAGCGAATGACGACCCGGTCGATCTGACGGACCTCCTTGCCGCGGACCTGCGCGGACACCTCGGTCATTTGCTGGATTCGCCCCCTAGGCAGAGTTACTCGAATGTTACGGGAGCCAGCAGCAGGAACGAGGAGCAAATCGCGACCTGGCTGGGCACAGCGAAGCCGATCGCGGGTCTGCGACCAGTGGACTCGGAACTGGCAAGCGTAGGAACCTGTTCTAAAAACTCATATCACTCGGGCCCGGTGCCGTGGTGACCGACGCCCCAATGCGGGGGGAACGAACCGGGTCGGTCGCGCCGTTGAATACATGTGAAGCGGCTGGGAATCCGGGCCTGCCCGGAGGGCCGGCGAAGGCCCGGCAGGGCACTCGATCGGAGCGGGCGGAATGCATAAGCACCACAACGGACTGCGAACGGCGGTCCTGCTCGGGCTGCTCTCCGCGCTGATCCTGGTGGCCGGTCGCATCTTCGGCGGCACTCAAGGGCTGCTGATCGCTCTCGTCATCGCCCTGGGAATCAACGGGTTTTCCTACTTCTACAGCGACAAGCTCGCGCTGCGATCCATGCGCGCCTATCCGGTGAGCCAGGCCGAGCAGCCCCGGCTGTACGCGATCGTCGCCGAGCTCGCCACCCGCGCACGGATACCGATGCCCCGGCTGTACCTGTCGCCCACCCAGCAGCCGAACGCGTTCGCGACGGGGCGCAATCCGCGCAACGCGGCCGTCTGCTGCACCGAAGGAATCCTGCGGATGATGGACGAGCGGGAACTCCGCGGTGTTCTCGCGCATGAGCTCTCGCATGTCACAAACCGCGACATTCTGATCTCTTCGGTGGCGGGTGCGCTGGCCAGCGTCATCACGTTCCTGGCGAATTTCGCCCAATTTGCGGCATTCTTCGGTTTCGGCGGCCGGAATGACGACCGCGACGGCGCCAACATTCTCGAGCTGCTGCTGCTGATCATCCTCGGGCCGATTGCGGCGGCGGTGGTGCAGCTGGCGGTGAGCCGCTCCCGCGAGTACCAGGCCGACCAGTCCGGCGCCGAGCTGTCCGGCGACCCGCTCGGCCTCGCGTCCGCGCTGTACAAGCTCGAGGCCGGCACCGCCCGCCTCCCGCTGCCGGACACCGCACAGCTGGCCCCGACCAGCTCGCTGATGATCGCCAACCCGTTCCGGCGCGGCGGCTTCGGCGTCGGCAAGCTCTTCTCCACCCACCCGCCGATGGACGAGCGCATCCGCCGTCTCGAGGAGATGGCGCGCGCGGGTGGCGGCGCGACGGGTGGCTACTACCCTCAGTAGCTGTGGCCCAAGATCTCGGCGCCGGTACGCAGCTGCCGACGTGTGCCACTGAGGTCGACCCGGCCAAGGGCGGAGCGAACTGCATCGGAACCCGTCCGCCGCGCACCCGCGCCTGGCGCGACGGCAAGGTCGTCGCCGAGGGCTTTCCGGTCGAGGACGTCAACCAGCGGCTCGACGCCGGCGAGATCGTCTGGCTCGACCTGTGCTCGCCGATGAAGAGCGAGCTGCACATCATCGCCGAGGAGCTGAACCTGCACAGCCTCTCGGTCGAGGACGCCGTGAGTGCGCGCCAGCGTGCCAAGCTCGACCGGTACCCGGACTACCTGTTCCTGAACGCGTACGACGTGGCGCTCGACACCGATACCGGCGAGCTGCGGACCTCGGAACTTTCGGCGTTCATCACACGGTCGGCCCTCGTCACCGTCCAGGACGACGACCGCTTCGACGTGAACGCGCTCGTCGCCCGCTGGGACTCCACTCCCGACCTGGCCGCGCAGGGAGTCTCGTACCTGCTGCACGGGCTGCTGGACCTGCTCGTCGACAACCATTTCGAAGCGGTCGAGTCGCTCGACGATGCCATCGAGGAGCTCGAAGACCTGCTGTTCGACGACCGTCCGCGGGACCCGGACGTCCAGCGGCGTAGCTTCGAGCTGCGCAAGAGTCTGGTGACGCTGCGCCGGGTCGTGCTGCCGATGCGCGAGGTGGTCAACACCTTGCTGCGGCGCGATCTGCGCGTCGTGCCCGACACGATGGCGCCGTACTTCCAGGATGTGTACGACCACGTGCTGCGGGCCGCCGAATGGACCGAGAGCCTGCGTGACCTCGTGACGACGATCCTCGAGACCAACCTGACCATCCAGGGCAACCGGCTCAACCTGATCATGAAGAAGCTCACCGGGTGGGCTGCCGTGATCGCGGTTCCGACCGCCATCACCGGCTTCTACGGCCAGAACGTGCCGTACCCGGGATTCGGCCGCGAATGGGGCTTTGTCGTCAGCGTCCTGATTCTGGTGGGCGCCGCCGCCGCGCTCTGGCTGATGTTCAAAAAGCGCGACTGGCTCTAGCCGCTCCGGCGGCTAGCGGTAGTTGACGAACTGCACTGCGAGCGCTGAATAGCGCCTCCGACCTGCGTGCGAATGGTCAGGAGCCCTCTGCAGTCCGCGGAAAGTCCGCAGAATCCCCGAGCGCGGCCGTGATGGCGTCCCGGGTCCGGTCATCCGCATCCGGATACAGGTGCCCGTACACGTCGAGGGTGATGGCCGCACTGGAGTGGCCCACCCGCTTCTGGATCGTCTTCACCGACTCACCGAACCGGATCAGCAAGGAGACGTAGAGGTGCCGAAGCGCGTGCAACCCGGTCCGGGCTGGCAGGCCGGCATCCTTCGCCGCCGGCGCCCATATCCCCGCCCAATCGTGGCCGCGCGACGGGGCGGCCATCCTCGTGCGCGAAGACCAGCTTCACCGTCCGCTTGCGGGGCTTGTGCGCGACCGTCCGGTCCCCGATCTCGAACTCGACCGGCGGAAACGCGGCCAGGTGAGCCGCGAGAGCATCAAGGGTGAGCTGAGCGAGCGGGATCACACGCACCGACTCCGCTGTCTTCACCGGGCCGAGATAGGGCGGCTCAGGGTGAAGGGTGACGAGTTGCTGGGCCACCGATACCGCCTTGCCGCGCAGGAAGTCCAAATGCTCGACCTCCAAGCCGAACACCTCGCCCTGGCGCAGACCGCTACCGACACACAAGTCGACGACCGCCTGGAACCGCTCGGGGAGCTGGCCCGGGTCGCGTCGATCACCTCAATGGAAGGGGATCCACGCGCCGCGGCCGTGCCTCCGGTGGCTTCATGTCCGCGCACGGGGAGGCCACGATGACCTTGTCCCGCACAGCCGAGCGGAAGATCGCGACCAGATAGGAGTGCAGCACGCGTCGAGTGCTGGCGGCGAGCGTCTTCGACAGTTTCACCTGCAGGGACCGCACGTCACTTTCCATGATGCTGCCGATCGGACGGGCGCCGAGGGTCGGATACACATGGCGATCAAGCTTCCGCTTCACCAGCTCCCGCGTCTGCGGACCGTGGTCAGCGTTCGCGCGCCACCTTTCGGCGTACTCCTTGAAGGTGATCTTCCCGGCCTTCGGGTCGACGTACTGCCCCGTCACGACCGACGCCGTGACCTCATCCAGCCGGCGCTGCGCGTCGACCCTGCGCTGGAAGTGGCGCGCGTGCTCGCGCCCGCCGGCGTCTCTGTATCGCGCTCGGTAGACGCCGTCTTGGGGACACTTGACGCTAGCCACGGGTCCGCCTCCTGTCCTTGCGCTGGATCGCGTCGCGGGTGGTCGCGATGAAGCCGACGCTGGCTTGTTGAAAAGCCAGCGTCGAAGGCCCTCGATGAGCGCCGAGTTCAGCCGGGCGAGCGCCTGCTCCTGGCTGGCCGTGAGTTCGGGTCCGATCCGCGAAGGGTCGTGCGGCCGGTTGACAATCGGGAAAGCGGCCGCGCGGCCTATGTCGACCGCCTTGTCCTCAGGCTCGATCCAGGGGCGCGGCATCGCGAACTCGCCGGCGGCCCAGCGCCACGCCATCGCCGCCGGCGCGACGACGTTCTCGGCGACAGCAATCTGCGAATCGTCCGCAGCAGCGGGCAGCAGTAGCCGGTTGGGCGTCACGTCAGGACGAGCGACAGCGCCATGAGGTCATCGACGTCTACCCGGCGCCGGATCTTCGGGTGCTTGTCGTCCTCGATCTTCGCGATCGTCGTCGGGGACAGTCGGTGTCCCACCGCCTCGCCCGCACTGGGACGCTGCCGAGACGATCACGAGCCGCCGCGTCCGCTGGCAGTCGAGCAGACGGCGGACATTGTCCGGGTCCCAAGCTGCGCCCAAGCCGAGGGAGCCGTCACCCACGAGGCACACGTCGCGCCATCGGCCCGCAACTGCGTACACGGCCTCGTCACCTGTCCTGCGGGCCACGACGGCTCCTTGTCTCCGGCAGCACATTGTTCTCCACCGCACTGCGCAGCAGTAATGCGCACCGTCGGTCAGACGGTATGCGCGAGGACTCGAAGCATCCTTCCTCGCGGGTTTGTAAGTACGAGGTGCCGAAGTCTTCGGCGTCGAATCTGAACCAACCCTCCCGCAGCCGAGGTGAATAAGGCGAAAGCCCGCATCCCACCGGCCAAAAGCCCCCTCCCCCCGTCGGGCGGGTCGAGGTATCCCTGGTGTGGGAGGCGATCAGGAATGAAACGCTTAGCCGTCGCCCTCACAGGTCTCTTCCTCGCCGCCGCGTGCCAAACGACTGCGGCCCACCCCTCCTCATCTAGCCAGCTCGATAGCGCCGGCCAAAACGCCTGTACGACCTTCGAGCACGCGAAAAGCGAAAGCTCCGAGCAAGCCGGGATCGAAGACATCCGGGCGGGGCTCGACGCCGCCCGCCAGTCGAACTCCCCCGGCTTCCTTTCTGACATCTACGACGCCGAAGCCGGGTTCACACCCGCCGACAAGGCTGACAGCATGCTCGCTGTCTGCCGCCGCTACGGGTTCTGAGCTTCGGGACACGGGTCCACAGATGGCGGGGGTCGTGTGTGCTGACGCGACCAGCCAGTCTGTACGGCCGGTCGTTTGCCGCCGGCGGCCCGCACCCCCTCGGAGCTCGGCAAGTCATCAGCCCAGTCCCAGGTCAACCGGCTACTGTCACGAGGTGTCCTCTGTTGGGTTGGACGACGTTCCATCGAAGTTGCCCGACTACGACAGGCCTCCGGTATCGGAGGTTGTGCTCGGAGTCCAATTCCTTCCCATCCGCCTGCGGGCGATCGACTTGGCACCACTGCGCGAGTTGTGGGACTCCTCCTACCCGACGATCGAGGAGCATCCTCCACTCGATCCCGCGATCGACTCGCCGGAGCTCGCGCGCGGCCCGCGCGTGACGTTCGGCCCGGCGCCGATGATGCGGTACTGGTGGATCAGCGGTGACGGGCGGCGGCTGATCCAGGTGCAGTCCGATCGGTTCCTCGTCAACTGGCGGCGGGACCAGGCGGAAGACGAATACCCCCGCTATCCGGCGATCCGCGCCTCGTTCGACACGCACTTCGAGCAGTTTCGGACGTTCGCGGAGGGGATTCACGGCAGCGCGCTGACACTGACCCAGTGTGAGGTGACCTACGTCAACGACCTGACGCTGGCTGGCCCGCTTCCCGAGGACCTGAGCGCCGTGGTGCGCTTCTGGGCCGACCCGCAGGGCCATCATCTGGGCCGTCCGCTGCAGGCTCAGGCGGCGCAGGTGTTCGATATCCCGGCGCATCCCGGTGCGGCACGCATGTACGTCGGCTACAACGGGATTCTCCGGCCCGACGGGACGCCGTCGCAGGCGTTGACGCTGACGGTGCGCGGCGCGCCCCCCGATGGTCATCCAAGCTCGGCGCTGCCGTTCCTGGACGCCGCCCGGGCCCACATCGTCACCAGTTTCAGGGAGCTGTGCTCAGACCCGATGAACCAACGGTGGGGGCTGCATGACGACTCTTGACGAACGGCGGATCGCGCCCGGTGCGACGACGCGACGGCCGGCGCCCCCAACGCCGCCCGATGCGGACGTCACGTGGACCGCCCCGCAGAAGCCTGGGCTTCGCATCGTCTGCCTGGACGAGCAAGGCCGCGACTTCACCCCGTACTGGGCGAAGTTCCTCGAGGTCGAACTGAGTGCGCTGCTGCAGCTGCCCCGCGGTTGGGATGGATTCCGCGCACTTCCGATCACCGAGACGGCGGTGAACTCGCTCGTGTCAGTCCTCGCCAACGTGATGGCCATCGACCAGATCCGGCCGCAGATCTTCCCGCTCGCCGACGGCGGCCTTTCAGCCGAATGGCGCGCCGGTGGCGACGACGCCGAGGTGGAAGTCGAACCAGATGGCAGCGTCTGGGTCGCTGCACATGTCGCAGGACAGGTCGTCGTCGACGACGAGATCTCCGCATCGCTGGCCGACGACCAGAGTCGGCACGCGGTCGAAACTCTGGCCGACGTGGTCAAACGGCTGACCAGCCTCGCGTTCGACGCCCTGTAACCGCGCCCCGGTGACATCACCCGAACCATCCAGGCCCAGCCCGCTCGTAGCCGGTGAGCCCGTGCCCGCCGGCGATGTCCTTCTCCGCTGGCTGAGCGACACGCTGCCGAACATGCTGGTCCGCGACGCCCGCACCGGCGAGCGGACGCCGCACAAGGGCGCCTTCAAACTCGACGTCGACGGCATCTCCGTCTACTCCGACTGGGCTCGCCGCGAAGTCAAACTCTCGTTGGCGAGCATCCTGAAGCCGCCCTTCAACCTCCTCGTCCGCGTTCCAGCCGACTCCGTGCGATCAATCCCCGGCCTATCTGTTGTCGGCGACCCCTGGCCAGACGACATCCCCGACCCAGACCATCCCCGCAACGCCGCCCACGCGCTGATCAAAGGTGTCGAGGCCGGCATCGACAAACGAACTCGCCGAGACCGGCGAGACGCGCTCGTAGCCCTACTGCGGCCCGAGAACATCATGTGGCCCGAACAGCTCGTCGAGTAGCCGATCCGACCGCCGTCGATGAAGCGGGGAGGCCACCCGCCGCGCCGCCGGCCTCGCCCCGATCTAACTGAGCGGGTTGTTCGGATCGGGCGGTTGTCCGCTCGCCCGGAGTATGGCGGCGGCCATCCTCAGGAAATCCAGCGATCCGGCTTCACCCGCCCGTGCGGCTCGGTGCATCTCGGCTGGGTCCTTCGCCGCTGCAGCGGCGATCATCGTCTCGGCGCTGTCTATCCAGCGCCGGAGAGTTGCCGAGAACGCCGTCTGAGTCGTTTCGTCGGGGAAGCGCGGTAGCGCCTCAGCCTTGCGAGCGACGCTGAGCAACTGCGTCGCCGCCTCCCTGAGCTTCGAGAGGGCAGACTCCGCCCTCGGGTCATCGCGGCCGTAGCGCTCAACGGCTGAGCCGGCCGCGCCCGACGTCTCGCCGACGGCGGTCGCGGTCTCCTGCAGTTCGCCGAAAATCCCGTCGTACTCGTTCAACCATCGCCGGATCTGGACCAAGGTCACGGGCGTCAGTCTGCAACCTCAGTCCGCAGCTAGTCCGCAAGACGTGGCGTTGCGGGCGTTGGCCGCCGTTGGTCGTTGCTGAACGTTCGCAGGTCAGAGGCGTCAACGGGGGCGTTCGCCCAGGTCGCGGCCCTACCCCTACCGGTAGTTGACGAACTGCAGCGCCACGTCGAAGTCGCTGTCCTTGAGCATGGCGATGACGGCCTGCAGGTCATCGCGCTTCTTGCCGGAGACGCGTAGCTGGTCGCCCTGGATCTGGGCCTGCACGCCCTTCGGCCCGTCGGTGCGGATCTTCTTCGCGATCGCCTTCGCCTTGTCGTCCGGAATGCCTTGCTGGATCGAACCGGTGATGCGGTATTCCTTGCCCGACACCTGAGGCTCGCCGTGCTCCAGTGCCTTGAGCGAGATGCCGCGCTTGACGAGCTTTTCCTTGAACACGTCGAGCACCGCGTTGGCTCGGTCCTCGGCGTTCGCCTTGATCAGCACGCCCAGCTCGCCCGACCACGCGATGGAGGCGCCCACCCCGCGGAAGTCGTAGCGCTGGGCGATCTCTTTCGAGGCCTGGTTCAGCGCGTTGTCGACCTCCTGCCGGTCGACTTTGCTGACGACGTCGAACGACGGATCGGCCACGAAACACTCCTGAGATTGCAGCGGTGCAAACCGCTCACGAGCACTACCGGCGGGGGATAACCCCCGACTCGAACTGGGGTGGTAGCCGGATTTCCCGCGGGGGCGTGAATTCCTAGCGTTCTTGACATGATCGAGATACGCGATTTGACCAAGAGCTACGGCCCCACGCTGGCCGTCGACGGCCTGTCCTTCGACGTCCAGCCAGGAGTCGTCACCGGCTTTCTCGGACCCAACGGATCGGGCAAGTCCACCACCCTGCGGATGCTGCTTGGCCTCGACACCGCCGACGCCGGAACAGCCCTGATCGCCGGGCGGCGCTATGGCGACCTCGCCTGGCCGCTACGCGAGGTCGGGGCGTTGCTGGAGGCCCGTGCCTTCCACCCGGGTCGCACCGCCCGCCATCATCTGCTCGCCCTCGCTGCCGCCAACCGCTTGCCGAAACAGCGGGTCGAGGCGGTGCTCGACATGGTCGGGCTGCTTGACGCTGCCGACCGGAGGGCCGGCGGTTTCTCGCTCGGCATGAGCCAGCGGCTCGGTATTGCAGCAGCCCTGCTGGGCGACCCGGGAGTGCTCGTGCTCGACGAGCCGGTGAACGGACTCGACCCGGACGGCATCCGCTGGATCCGCATCCTGCTGCAGCAGCTGGCATCCGAGGGACGCACCGTGCTGCTGTCCAGCCACCTGATCAGCGAGATGGCCATCACCGCTGAGCGGCTGATCGTCATCGGCGGAGGCCGGCTGCTCGCCGACACCACCGTTGCCGAGCTGGCTGAACGCTCGGGCTCGCTGGAAGGGGCCTTCTTCGAACTCACCACCGGGGTCACCCCGATCAGTGCCCGCTTCACCGAAAGGAATGCATCATGACCGCCGCCACCAGCGGTTACGCGCTTACCGACGCCTGCCGCATGGAATGGCACAAGTTGCGCACGCTGCGCTCCAACTTCGGCGGCCTCGGCCTGGCGATTCTCGCCGCGATCGGCGTGAGCATCGCCGTCGGGGTGAACACCAAAGCCACCACGGGCGACCTCACGAACAACTTCCTGGCCGGCATCGCGATCGGCCTGCTGATCACCGGCGTGCTGGCCACGCTTGTGATGAGCAGCGAGTACACCACCGGCATGGTCCGCAGCACGTTCACCGCGGTGCCGAACCGGCGCATGGTGCTCGCCGCGAAGGCGGCGGTCTTCGCTACGGCGGCGCTGGTCGCCGGAGAGATCGCCTCCGGCATCTCGTTCTTCGCCGGGCGCGCCGCGGCTTCGGGCCGCGGCATCGTCGGACCCGGTTTCGCCGATCCCTCGGTGATCCGGGCGATCCTGCTGGGAGGCGTCGGCTACGCGCTCTTCGGACTGATCGGGGTCGGCCTCGGTGCTCTGGCACGCCACACGCCGGCCGCCATTGCCATCATGGTCGGCGGGGTCTACGTCGCCGCGCAGGTCGTCGGAGGAGTCGTGCCCTCGATCCGGGCGTACGTGCCGATCGCGATCGTCGCGGACTCGCTCACGACCGTGCACAAGCCCGGCTACGCCTTGCCCGCCGGGCTCGGGCTGCTCGTCCTCGCGGGGTACGCCGCCATCGCACTGCTGGCAGGGGGTTGGCGACTGTCCCGTAGTGACGCGTAGCCGTCGCGCCAGAATTGCTGACAATCCACCGACACCGGGCACCAGAGAAAGGCGAGCCTTGAGAGCCGTACTGGGTGCGATCGGCGATCGCCGCACCTGGTACGGGCTCGTCTATCTCCTGGCGGCGGCGCCGCTGGCGCTGGCCGGCGCCGTCTTCGTCGTGGTGTCGTTCGGACTGGGTGTCCTGCTGGCGGTGACGTTCGTCGGGCTCCCCCTGCTCGGCGCGAGCTCACGTGTCGTACGCGGGTTCGGGGCGCTGGATCGCACGCTCGCCCGCAGCCTGCTGGACGAGCAGGTGACCTCTCCGCCGCCCTTCGTGCGGGGACCGGGCCTGCTCGGCTGGCTGCAGTCAGCGCTGCGCGACCCGGTCGCCTGGCGCGTCCGGCTCTATCTGATCCTGAAGTTCCCCGTGGGGATGGCCGGGTGGTACTTCAGCCTGCTGGTGGGACTCACCGGACTGGCCTGGGTGACGTATCCGCTGTACTGGCAGCTGTCCGGCCCGGGGGCGCTGCAGTCGAACATCTTCCTCGACGTCGGCACCCTCGTCCTGCACGGAAGCCGCTACGTTCCGCGCCCGCTGGCCCACCGGCTGACCGTCCATTACGGCGACAGTTTCTACGTCGACACCTGGCCCAAAGCCTTGCTTTTCATGGCGCTCGGGATGGTGTTGATCTTCCTGATGTCATGGGTCGTGCGCGCCTTCGTCGGCATCCATCAGCTGCTGATGCGAATGCTGCTCGGCGCCACCCGCGGTGATGAGCGCGTCCGGCAGTTGGAGGTCGCTCGGGCTCAGGTCGTCGACGATGCGGCCATCACGCTGAGGCGCGTGGAGCGCGATCTGCACGACGGGACCCAGGCGCAGCTGGCGACCCTGGCGATGACGCTCGGGCAGGCCAAGGAAAAGCTCGAGCATCGCCAAGGAGTGCCGTACGACCCGGCGGGCGCGCTCGAGCTCGTCGACGCCGCGCATCGGCACGCAAGAGAGGCCCTCGTCGAGTTACGCGACATCGCTCGCGGCATCCATCCGCCGGCGCTCGACGTCGGACTCGACGCGGCGCTGGCCACCCTGGTCTCGCGCAGCGCAGTCCCCGCGACGCTGATGTCCGATCTCAACGGCACCAGCCCCAGGCCGAGCAAGGCCATCGAAACCATCGCGTACTTCAGCGTCGCCGAACTGCTGGCGAATGCCGCCAAACACAGCCAGGCGCGAGCGGTCGAGGTGCACGCAGGCGTCGCCGAGGATCGCCTGCGTTTGTCAGTCATCGATGACGGCATCGGCGGAGCCGCTCCCCGCACCGGGAGCGGCCTTCCCGGTCTGGCCGATCGGGTACGAGCCGTCGACGGCAGCTTCGCGCTGACCAGTCCGGCGGGTGGGCCGACCCGCGTGGACATCGAGCTTCCGATGCACGCATGAGCGGCGTGCGGGTGGCCATCGCCGAAGACGCCGTGGTGTTGCGTGAGGGACTCACCCGTCTGCTCGAGGACCGCGGCTTCGTCGTGACGGCGGCCGTGGGTGACGGTGATGCGTTGCTCGCCGCGATCGACGCCGACCCACCCGACGCCGCCGTTGTCGACATCCGCATGCCGCCGTCGTTCACCGACGAAGGACTGCGGGCCGCGATCGAAGCCCGCCGCCGGCACCCCGACGTGGGGGTGCTCGTCTTCTCGCAGTACGTCGAGACCCGATATGCCACTCAACTGCTCGCCGGCAACGCCGCCGGCATCGGCTACCTGCTCAAAGACCGGGTCGCCGAGACGAGCGAGTTCGTCGCCGCGCTCCACCGAGTGGCGGGAGGCGGCACCGCGCTGGATCCCGAGGTGGTGACGCACCTGCTCGCCGGGAGCCGCCGCCGGACGCTCGACGCCTCGCTGACCCCGCGGGAGAGCGAGGTCCTCGCGCTGATGGCGGAGGGGCACAGCAACGCGGCTATCGCCGCCCGGCTGGTGGTCGGCGAAGGTGCCGTCGAAAAGCACGTCGCCAACATCTTCGCCAAGCTCGACCTGCCGGCGTCAGCCGACTCGAACCGCCGGGTGCTGGCCGTGCTGCGCTACCTCAAGGGCTGACGTCCGGTCCACGGAATCGCCGGTTGCCGCAGCATCCTCCGCGGTTCGCTAAAGTCGACGCGCACGGCAGGTTGCCCGAGTGGTCAAAGGGAGCGGTCTGTAAAACCGCCGGCTCAGCCTACGTTGGTTCGAACCCAACACCTGCCACGAGGCGGATCACCATGCTCGCTGCTAGCGCAGCTTCGCGGTGGCCCGCAATGTCTACCCGGGGGCCCGGCCCCCGGACCCCCGCGTCGGCGGATCACCATGCTCGCTGCTAGCGCAGCTTCGCGGTGGCCCGCAATGTCTACCCGGGGGCCCGGCCCCCGGACCCCCGCGTCGGCGGATCACCATGCTCGCTGCTAGCGCAGCTTCGCGGTGGCCCGCAATGTCTACCCGGGGGCCCGGCCCCCGGACCCGCCGCGTCGGCGGATCACCATGCTCGCTGCTAGCGCAGCTTCGCGGTGGCCCGCAATGTCTACCCGGGGGCCCGGCCCCCGGACCCCCGCGTCGGCGGATCACCATGCTCGCTGCTAGCGCAGCTTCGCGGATCACCATGCTCGCTGCGATCAAATCCGCAGAAAGGGTTTTGCGTGAGGGTCGTCATCGTGACGATCGGAAGCCGCGGCGATGTCGCGCCGTTCGTCGGGCTCGGCCGCGCCGTGGCTGCAGCGGGCCACGAGGTCAGCCTTGCCTCGCATGAGTCCTTCCGCGGGCTGATCGAGGACGCCGACCTTGGTTTCCGTCACATCCCCGGCGACATCAGCCCGATCATTTCCGTTCCTTCGACCGACAGTCCGCCGTCGCCGATGTTCATGCGGCACCGCGTGACCGAGCTGACGGGCTACCTTCGCCAGGCCGCTCTGGCCACTGTCGACGCCGCCACCGGCGCGGACGTTCTCGTCGTCACCGGCACCGCGCCGTTCGGCTATGACGTCGCCGAAGGCATCGGGATCCCGAGCATCGGCGCCTACCTGCAGCCCTACGCGCCGAGTGCGGCCTATCCGCCGGTGCTGCTGAACTCCACCCGCTCGTTCGGCGGTCCCCTGAACAAGGCGCTCGGGTCGGTCGCGCCGAGCCTGACGTTCCCGTACACCCGGGCGGCGTCTGCCGTCCGCAAGGCTCTCGGGCTTCCGCGCCGGGGTGCCTGGGCGACCCGGCGGCACCAGGACCGGTCGCGGTGGCCGGTTTTTCACGGCTTCAGCCCCGCGGTACTGCCTCGCCCCGCGGACTGGCGCCCCGGTCTCGACATCTGCGGCTACTGGTGGCCGGAGGACAACGACTCCTGGGCCTCCTGGCAGCCGCCGCCCGAGCTGCTCGACTTCCTTGCGGCGGGGCCACCGCCGGCGGTGGTGACGTTCGGGAGCATGGCCGCCGGTTCCGGCCGCTGGCTCGTCGACGCGGTCATCGGCGCCGTGCGGCACGCGGAGGTGCGCGCCGTCGTCCAAGCGGGCTGGGCGCAGCTTGAGGTGCAGGCCGACGAGCAGATCCTCCCGCTCGGCGAGGCGCCCCACTCCTGGCTGTTCCCTCGGGCCGCGGCCGTCGTGCACCACGGAGGCGCTGGCACGAGCGGCGCCGTCTTCCGGGCCGGCGTCCCCACCGTCGTCACCCCCATCTACGCCGACCAGCCGCTCTGGGCCGCGCGTGCCCATGCGCTCGGGGTGGGGCCGAAGCCGATCCCGTTCACCCGGCTGAATGCCGAGAACCTCGCCGCCGCCCTGCGTTCCGCGACGACCGAGCCGGCATACGTCTCGAACGCCCGTCGGCTGGCCGAGGCGGTCCGCGTTGACGCTGGGGCCGCGCCCGTCATCAAGCAGCTTGAGGCGACCCGGCGTTAGCCCTCGCGTAAGCGTGAGCGCGCGCCTGGACGTGCGGAGGGGATTAATCGCCGCCAAAGCCGGGGCTCACGCAAGACGCCAACGGCCTCAATCGGCCGAATGGCGGATGACGGATCACCCGCACGGGTGACTTGTCGGCTCGCCCGAATGGACGAAAACACCTTCAGCTTCGCCGCTCAAACCACTGAGCTCCCCAGCAAAGCGCCCGTCCCTGGAGGCCCCGAATGACCGTTGCCCTGCACCCCACCGCCGTCAAGACGCTGCTGATCGCGGCTGGAGTCCTGCTCGGTCTGCTGGCCATCGCGCTGTTGCTGATGCCGCAAGCGCATGCGTCGCACGGCGTCGTCCTCGGTGCCACGAAGACCACGATCAGCAAGATGCACCCGCTGAGCGTCCGCTGGCACTGAACGCGACGGGGCCGCCCACCGGCCCATCGGATAACTGAAAACGCTTTCCAGAAACGGGTCGCAGGCCCACGGCAATCGCGGATTGGCCGGGCCTGCGGCCCGTCTCACTTGCTTGGATGCCATTCCGATGCGACCTTGAACACGCAGCTGTCGATGTTGAAGCCCGCAGCGAACGCGGGCCGGACGCGACGTCAGAGCTGCCGGATCGGCATTTTCCAGGCCCGCCACTGGGAGGCGTATGACGGCAGCAAGCGCGCCCACGCTGAAGCCGAAGCGGCGTCGGTCTCATGACGTCCGGCGCCTGGCTGTGCTGCTGGCCGCCCTCGTGGTCTTCGCGGTCGCCCTCTGGGTCCCGCTGCTGTGGTCCTCGCCGCTCGGCTCGCTGTCCGCTGGTACGGCCACCTGGCGAGGTGTCCTGCTGGCGCTCGCGTTCATCGTGCTGGAGGGCGCGCAAGCCCACATCGAGGTCCGCCGGCAGACATTCTCCGTGACGTTGGCCGAGGCACCGCTCGTGGTCGGGCTTGCTCTCACGCCGCCGCTGGTGCTGCTGCTCGCACATGGCCTGGCGATGGTCGTCGCGGAGATCCAGCACCGGGTCGTCGGGGTGAAGGCCGCCGTCAACATCGCGCTCGTCACCATCGAGAGCGGGGTCGCCCTCACCCTCTTCCGCGTGTTGCACGTCGGCCAGATCACCCACCCCGGCGCCTGGCCGGCGGTGTATCTGGCGATCCTGGTGACGAATGCCGTCAGCGCCGTGCTCGTGGGGGCGGCGATCACGCTCACCCAGGGCCGGCCCTCGCGCTCTGACCTCGCGTCGTTCCTCCCGCCGTTCATCATCGGCGGCCTGCTGCTGACATCGCTCGGCCTGCTGGCCGTCATCGCCCTGCGCGCCGAGCCGGTGGCCGGCGCCCTGCTCGCCCTGGTCGCGCTGCTGGTGCTGCTCACGTACCGGGCCTATGCAGCACTGTCGCGCCGGCACACGACGTTGGGAGAGGTCAACGCCTTCGCCCAGCGCGTGGTCGGAGCCTCGGGTGGCCGCGAGCTCGTCGGCCTGCTGCTGCGTGACGTCACGCGCTTGCTTGCTGCCGACAGCGCGGTGCTGTGGCTCCGCGATCCACCCCCGGACGTTCCCGCGTTGCTGCGGCTTACCGCCGATGAGGCAGGTACCGCAGGGGAGCCCGTCCGGCTGGACGTCGAGCGCCCCGACCTTGCGGCACACGCCGAGGCCGGACGCTCGGTGCTGCTCCCGCGCGGCAGCGACGACCCGCTGCTGGCCAGGGAGGGTGTCCGCGACGCCCTGCTCGTCCCCCTTCCCGGTGGCGAGCAGGCGATGGGGATGCTCGAGGTGAGGGACCGGCTGGGAGACACCTCGACCTTCGGTGAGGATGATCGCCGGCTGGCCGAAGCCCTCGCTGCCCACGTCGGGACGGCGCTGCAGAACGACCGCCTGCTCGAGCGCTCGGTCTACGACGCCACCCACGACGCGCTCACCGGGCTCCCCAACCGCGGGCTGCTGAGCCAGCGCCTGACCGACGTGCTCGCCGTCGGTCCCGCGGCGGTGCTGATCGTCGACCTCGACCGCTTCGGCCAGATCAACGACACGCTCGGCGGTGCCAGCGGCGATGAGGTGCTCATCCAGGTCGCGCAGCGGCTGGTCCTCCATGCGCCCGCCGGCGCGACGGTAGCCCGGGTCGGTAATGACGAGTTCGGGATGCTGCTGCCGGGGATCGAGGACGTCGGCGAGTCGCTCACGATGGCGCAGATGGTTCGCGAGGCGCTGCTCGAGCCGGTTCACGTCTCGGGTCTCGCGCTCGACGGCAGCGGCGCCGTCGGGGTCGCCGTGTCACCGCTGCACGGTCGCGACGCTCAGCTCCTGCTCCGCCGCGCGGAGGCCGCGCTCCGGCTCGCCAAGGGGGGCGAGCCGCCGGTCCAGGCGTGGCGCGCAAGCCTCGATTCGACCGATCCACGCCGGCTGGCCCTGATCGGTGAGCTGCGCCGCGCGCTCGAGCGCGACGAGATCGTGCTGCACTACCAGCCCAAGGTCGCGCTGCAGGCGGTCCCGAGCCGGGGAAGCGCCGTCGGCGCGGTCACCGGGGTGGAGGCGCTGGTGCGCTGGCAGCATCCGGTGGAGGACCTGCTGCATGCCGACGAGTTCCTGCCGATGGCCGAGCGCACCGGGCTGATCGTGCCGCTGACCGCCGTCGTCATGCGGCTGGCGCTCTCACAGTGCCGCGCCTGGCTCGACGCCGGCCGGCGCATCCCCGTCGCCGTCAACCTCTCGGTACGCGGCCTGCTCGACCCGCAGTTGCCCGCCACGATCCAGCGGCTGCTCTCCACCTACGACGTGCCGAGCGACATGCTGACCCTGGAAATCACCGAGAGCTCGGTCATGAGGGACGTGCCGCGCGCGCTACCGGTGCTCGAGCGGCTGGCCCGCTCCGGCATCTCGCTGTCGGTCGACGACTTCGGCACGGGCTACTCGTCCCTGGCCTACCTGCGACGGCTGCCGGTCACCGAGGTGAAGATTGACAAGTCGTTCGTCCAGGACATGGCCGTGGACGAGAGCGACGCGGCCATCGTCGAGACGATCCTCGGCCTCGCCCGCCACCTTCAGCTGCGCGTCGTCGCCGAGGGCGTGGAGGACGAGCGCACCCGCGACCGGCTGGCCTCCATGGGCTGCGACGTCGCCCAGGGCTTCCTGTTCAGCCGCCCGCTGCCGGCCGAGCGCCTCACAACCTGGCTCGCCATGCGCGAGCAGCCGCTACGCCGTGGGCCGATCCGCCTGGTGGGCGGCTAGGTGCCCTAACGGTTCGGAATTGTCGCGGGGCACGACGCCGAATTGTCGCGGAGCACGACGCCGAATTGTCGCGGAGCGACGTGTACGCTGGCCTGCGGCATCATGCCCCTTTAGCTCAGTCGGCAGAGCGTCTCCATGGTAAGGAGAAGGTCTACGGTTCGATTCCGTAAAGGGGCTCGAAGCGCCGGTACTCCGGCTGCCAGGCGGAGTAGCTCAGTTAGGCAGAGCAAGCGGCTCATAATCGCTGTGTCGCCGGTTCAAATCCGGCCTCCGCTACCCGGATCGCAGGCGGGTCCTCCGGGCCCGTTGCACGAGCAAACGCGAGTGAGAAGAAGGTGTTCCCGTGGCCAAGGCCACTGACGTTCGTCCCAAGGTCACGATGGCGTGCCAGGTGTGCAAGCACCGCAACTACATCACCAAGAAGAACCGGCGTAACGACCCCGACCGGCTCGACCTGAAGAAGTACTGCCCGAACTGCAACAAGCACACCGAGCACCGCGAGACCCGCTGACGGCAGCGGCGTCTCGATTCGTTTGTCCGCACGCGAGGGGGATGCTGGATGCCGCTCAACCGGGCCTTCATCGGCCGGGAGTACTCGTTCGACACACCGTTCGAGGTGGGCCGCGAGCTCATCCGCCACTTTGCGTCGGCGATCGGTGACAACAACCCGATCTACCACGACGTCGCGGCCGCGAAGGCGGCCGGGCACCGTGATCTGGTCGCTCCGCCGACGTTCCTCACCACGCTGAGCTTCCGGCGGCCCAGCAGTCCCGTGCTCGACCCCGACCTCGGGCTCGATTACAGCCTGGTCGTGCACGGTGAGCAGAAGTTCGTACTGCACCGCCCGGTCTACGCCGGCGACGCTCTCGTCGGAAGCACGAGAGTCACCGACATCCGCGACATCGGCCGCAACGAAGCGCTCATCACCGAGACCAACGTCTACGCCGCCGGCGGCGAGCACGTCGCCACCGCGACCATGACCACCATCTCGCGCGGCACCGCCGCCCCGAAGGAGAGCTGAGCCGTGGCCGTCCGCTATGACGATGTCGAGGTCGGCACCGAAATCGCCGCCCAGACGTACGGGGTGACCCGGGGCCAGCTCGTGCAGTACGCGGGAGCGTCCGGGGACTTCAACATCATCCACTGGAACGAGCGCTTCGCGAAGGCCGTCGGGCTTCCCGACGTCATCGCGCACGGCATGTTCACGATGGCCACGGCGGCTCGTCTGGTGACCGACTGGGCCGGCGATCCGGCAGCAGTGGTCGAGTACGGGGTCCGGTTCTCCTCCATGGTTCCCGTACCGGACGACGACACGGGCACCAGCCTCGTCGTATCCGGCACGGTCGAGGAGAAGCTGGATGGCAAGCGCGTCAGCGTCGGGCTCACCGCCCGGGTCGGCGACGCCGACGGGGCGAAGGTGCTGACCCAGGCGCGCGCCGTCGTCCAGCTCTCCTGATCCCTCCCGGGCGGCTGCGGGGCGCTGCGCTCGTGGCCGGAGCCGCGGGCCTTGCTGCGCTCGGTGCGTGCGCAAGCTCCAAGCCGCAGTCGGCTCCCAGCCCCAGCGTCACGTCGGCGCGTTCGCGGTCGACCCTGCCGACTCCATCGGCGTCGGCGTCGGCCTCGGCGTCGGCGTCAGCCTGTCCCGCCGCCTACCTGTCGCCCGACCCCAACCGTCCCAAAGTGACGCTGCACTTCACGCTCGCCGCCGATCGCCGCACCGTGGTCGGTGAGGAGCGCGTCGTCTTCACTCCCGACCTGCCCATCACCGAGCTGGTCTATCGGCTGTGGCCCAACGGCCGCGATCACTATCTCGGCGGATCGCTGGCGGTGACGAGGGCTGAGGTATCCGGAAAGGTGACCGCGCCGAAGCTGGAGTCGGCAGGAGGCCGTCCGGGCACGCCGGGCACCCTGCTTTCGCTGCCGCTCGGCATGACCGTGCCCGCGGGACAGCCGGTGACCAGCGTTCTGGACTTCACGTTGCGCCTTCCGGCCCCGTTCATCGACCGGCTCGGATCCGACGGCGTCACGGCCTGGTGGGGGACCGGGGCGCCCCTGCTGGCCTGGGTACGAACAGTGGGCTGGGTTCGCACCCCGGGCAGCAGCACCCCCGCCGAGATGGCCGTCAGTGAGGACGCCAGCCTCGACCTGACCGTCGACGCGCCCGCCGCCGACACCGTGCTCGCCAACGGGCTGGCGGAGCCGCCGACAGCTGCCGGCAGCGGCCGTCGCAGCTGGCACTTCACGTCACCGAACGCGCGAGACGTCGCCGTGGCGGTCGGCCCGTTCCAGGTCCTGTCGGCCACCGTGGCGACACCGGACGGCCCGGTGAAGGTGCGGATCGGGACCGCGCCCGGACTCGCCCTCCCCAACGCGCAGGTGCTCGAGGAAGTTGAGCGCGTCCTGCCGCTGCTGGTGCGCCACTTCGGCCCTTACCCGTTCACGTCGCTCACGCTGGTGACCCTGCCGGGCCTGAGCGGGAGCGGCATCGAGTATCCGGGCCTGATCTACCTCGGCCAAGACGGAGATCAGTCGGTCACGACGCACGAGCTCGCGCACATGTGGTTCTACGGGCTCGTCGGCGACGACCAGGAGCTGCACCCGTGGATGGACGAGGCGTTCGCGACCGCAGCGGAGCAGATCATCGACGACGAGCTCTTCGGAGGCACCGCCGCACCGGGCAGCGGACCGGGTTCGAGCCGTGATCCGCGCCCGGTCGACCTTCCGGACTCCGCCTTCGAGCACGACCTGAACGGCTACAACATCGTCGTCTACTTCAAGGGCGCCGCCGCGCTCATCAGCGCCCGCCAGGCGTCGGGCGCCGCCGCGTTCGACCACGCGCTGCGCTGCTACGTGAACGCCTACGCGTGGCGCGTGGCGTATCCCGCCGACTTCGCCCGGGCCATGAGCGGTCTGCCCAGGGCCACGGCCGCCTTGCGGAAGGCCGGCGCGATCAAGTAGCGGTAGCCGTCACTGCCGGGTCAGGATCTCGGCCAGCCGGCGCACCCCTTCGGCGAGGTCCTCGTCACCGAGCGCGTACGACATCCGGAACGCCCCCGGGGCGCCGAAGGCCTCGCCCGGCACCACGGCCACGCCGACCTCTTCCAGCACCAGGGCGGCCAGCTCGGCCGAGGTCTTGGCGGTCTGCCCGGCAATCGGCTTGCCGAGCAGGGCCGAGACGTCGGGGTAGCAGTAGAACGCCCCCTCCGGGAGCGGGCAGGTGACGCCCGGGATGGCCGACAGGCCGGCGTGCATGGCCCGGCGGCGCCGGTCGAACGCGGTGCGCATCTCGTGCACCGCCGACAGGTCGCCGCTGACAGCGGCGAGCGCGGCAGCCTGCGCGACGTTGGAGACGTTCGACGTGGCGTGCGACTGCAGGTTGGTGGCGGCTCCGACGACGTCGGCGGGGCCGATCAGCCACCCGACCCGCCACCCGGTCATGGCGTACGTCTTGGCCACCCCGTTGACCACGACGCACCGGTCAGCGAGCTCGGGCACCTGCACCGGCATCGAGCTGAAGCGGGCGCCGCCGTAGACCAGGTGCTCGTAGATCTCGTCGGTGATCACCCAGAGCCCCGCCGCGTCGGCCCAGCGCCCGATGGCGGTGATCTCCTCCGGCGTGTAGACCGCCCCGGTCGGGTTGGACGGGCTCACCATCAGCAGCACCTTGGTGCGGGGGGTACGCGCGCTCTCCAACTGCTCGAGCGTCACCTTGTAGCCCGCGTCGGCACCCGCCAGTACCGGGACCGTGACCCCGCCGGCGAGATAGATCGCCTCCGGGTAGGTGGTCCAGTACGGCGCGAGCACGAGCACCTCGTCGCCCGGGTCGAGCAGCGTGGCGAACGCCTCGTAGACCGCCTGCTTGCCCCCGTTCGTGACGAGCACCTGGGACGCCTCGACGGCATAGCCGCTGTCGCGCCTGGTCTTGTCGGCAATGGCTTGGCGCAGCTCGGGCAGCCCGCCGGTGGGCGTGTAGTGGTGCATCTTCGGGTCGCGGCAGGCCTTCTCGGCGGCGGCGACGATGTGCTCTGGCGTGGCGAAGTCCGGCTCCCCGGCGCCGAATCCGATCACGTCCCGGCCTGCCGCCTTCAGCGCCTTCGCCGTCGCATCGACCGCGAGCGTGGCGGAAGGGGCGATACCGGCGATGCGGGCGGAGATGCGCGAGCGTGAAGACATGTCTTCATGCTGTCACGCGAACGGCCTATCTTCAGGGCGGTTTTCCGGCGCTTCGTAACGGCGGCTGACGCAGGTCGGGCGCGTACACTGGCTCGAGGTAGCAGTCGGGCCTTGCGTAAGCGTGCCCGCCTGTCCTGAAGGGGCGTAGCTCAATTTGGCAGAGTCCCGGTCTCCAAAACCGGTTGTTGCAGGTTCGAGTCCTGTCGCCCCTGCCAGGTGAGGCGCGGTGCTTCGGCTGGAGCAGTGAGTTCGGCACGAGAAGTCAGTTCGAGGAGCAATCCCCGAGGGGCAGGAGCGGAGGGTCATGTCGACCGACACGCACGAGCCTGCCGTTGCCGCTGAGCCGGCAGCGGGTGGCCGCGGCGCTCCGCCGCGCCGTCCGAATATTTTCCGGCGGATCGTGCAGTACTACCGCGAGATCGTCAGCGAGCTGCGCAAGGTCATCTGGCCGGGACGCAACGAGCTGGTCACCTACAGCATCGTCGTGCTGGTTTTCGTTGTCGTCGTCACCGCCATCGTGGGAGTCCTGGATTACGGGCTCACCAAAACGGTGTTGGGCATTTTCGGTTAGGGAGAGTTTTGTCGTCTCAGCACGAGTCATCCGAGCAGGAGGAAGCCGTCGATCGGCTCGATCCGGTCGAGATGCTCGAATCCGACCAGGTGGCCTCGAGCGAAGCCGGCCAGGAGCCCGAAGAGGGTGAGCTGGGCGAGGGCATCACCGGCGTCGAGGAGGGCCCGGGCTACATCGGTGAGTCCGCCGCCGACGACGCGGCCAACGCAGCGCTCGCGGCCGAGCGAGCTGCTCCGGTAGCTGCCGTGCCCGACGACGACGACCCCGTCGCCGCGTTCCGGCGCGAGCTCGAGTCGATGCCGGGCGATTGGTATGTGCTGCACACCTACGCGGGCTACGAGAGCCGCGTGAAGGCCAACCTCGAGCAGCGCATCCAGAGCCTCAACATGGAGGACTACATCTTCCAGATCGAGGTGCCCACCGAAGAGGTCATCCAGATAAAGGGCGGTAAGAAGCAGACCGTCCAGCAGAAGAAGTATCCGGGCTACGTGTACGTCCGGATGGACCTCATCGACGAGTCGTGGGCCGCGGTGCGCAATACGCCCAACGTCACCGGCTTCGTCGGCCTGACCAACAAGCCGTCGCCGCTGCGGATGGACGAGATCGTCGGCATCCTGGCCCCGGTTCAGGAGAAGAAGAAGGTCGAGGCGCCCAAGGCCCAGGAGTTCGAGATCGGCGAGTCGGTCACCGTCATGGACGGCCCGTTCGCCACGCTCCCGGCGACGATCAGCGAGGTCAACCTCGACGCCCAGCGCCTGAAGGTGCTGGTGTCCATCTTCGGGCGAGAGACGCCGGTCGAGCTGCAGTTCAACCAGGTCGCGAAGCTCTAACCCCCCATCCCGCCAAACGCGCGCAAGCAGTCGTTTCACCGTTAAGCAAAGGTTCCGATATGCCTCCGAAAGCAAAGAAGATCGCGGCCGTCATCAAGCTGCAGATCCAGGCCGGCGCCGCCACCCCGGCGCCGCCGGTCGGCCCCGCGCTGGGCCAGCACGGCGTCAACATCATGGAATTCGTCAAGCAGTACAACGCTGCGACGGAGTCCCAGCGCGGCAACGTCATCCCGGTCGAGATCTCGGTGTTCGAGGACCGCTCGTTCACCTTCATCACCAAGACCCCGCCGGCGGCCCGGCTGATCCTGAAGGCCGCCGGGCTCGACAAGGGCTCCGCGGTGCCGCACAAGGACAAGGTCGGCACGCTCAGCCGGGAGCAGGTGCGCGAGATCGCCACCACCAAGCTTCCCGACCTGAACGCCAAGGACGTCGACGCCGCCGCGAAGATCATCGCCGGCACCGCCCGGTCGATGGGCATCGTGGTGACCGACTAGACCGGCACTAGACCGGCACTAGACCGGCACTAGACCGGCATAGTTGTTGCCGATCAGCCGTTGCAAAAAGCGGCGTCATGCCTGACGCCGACCGACGTGGGAGGGCCGCCTGGCCCGTCCGTACCACTGCAGTGAGGAACACATGAAGCGAAGCAAGACCTACCGCGCCGCCGCCGAGAAGATCGAGCCGGGGCGCATCTACACGCCGCTCGAGGCCGTCCGGCTGGCCAGGGAGACGAGCCCGACCAAGTTCGACGCCACGGTTGAGGTGGCGGTGCGGCTCGGCGTCGACCCCCGCAAGGCCGACCAGATGGTGCGCGGCACCGTGAACCTTCCGCACGGCACCGGCAAGTCGCCGCGGGTCGCCGTCTTCGCCAGCGGCGAGAAGGCGGATGAGGCCACGGCAGCCGGCGCTGACATCGTCGGCAGCGACGATCTCGTCGCCCAGATCCAGGGCGGCTTCCTGGATTTCGACGCTGCGGTCGCCACTCCTGACCAGATGGCCAAGGTGGGGCGCATCGCCCGCATCCTCGGCCCGCGCGGTCTGATGCCGAACCCGAAGACGAACACCGTCACGATGGACATCGGCCGTGCCGTCAGCGACATCAAGGGCGGCAAGGTCAACTTCCGCGTCGACAAGCAGGCCAACCTGCACCTGGTGATCGGCAAGGCGAGCTTCAGCGAGGAGCAGCTCGCGGAGAACTACGCCGCCGTACTCGACGAGGTGTTGCGGGCCAAGCCGTCGGCCGCGAAGGGTCGCTACCTGAGGAAGATCACCTTCAGCACGACCATGGGCCCGGGCGTTCCGGTCGACCCCAACCGCACCAAGGGCGTCACCCAGGACGCGGCGGTCTGAGCCGGCGCTGTGCGCTGGTAGGATCGCCCGCAATAGCAAAACCACACCAAAGACCGCCGGTTGCTGCTTCGGCAGCTGTAAAAGCCTTCGGGCTGGCCTGCGCAGGGGTGGCGAGAGGGTCGCAAGATTCTCTGCGCCTTTCAGAGCCTTCTGCGCGTGCCCGCTCGTGGCTGTCGGCCCGAGCGAAGGAGCGCGATGGCGAGATCTGACAAAGACGCCGCAGTCGCCGAAATCGCTGATGCGTTCCGCGGATCGTCCGCCGCCGTACTCACCGAGTACCGCGGGCTCACCGTCAGCCAGCTGACCGAGCTTCGGCGATCCATGGGCGACTCGGCGCGTTACGCGATCGTCAAGAACACCCTCACCAAGATCGCCGCCAAGCAGGCCGGGCTTGCTGGTCTGGACGAGATGCTCACCGGCCCCACAGCCGTGGCGTTCATCTCCGGCGATCCGGTGGAGGCGGCGAAGGGCCTGCGCGACTTCTCACGCGGCAACCCGCTGCTGATCATCAAGGGCGGGGTGCTCGACGGAAACCCGATCAGCGCCGACGAGATTCGCCGGCTTGCCGATCTGGAATCCCGCGAGGTCCTGCTGGCCAAGCTGGCCGGCGCGATGAACGCGTCACTGGTGAATGCCGTCAGCCTGTTCGCGGCGCCGCTCTCGCAGGCCGCCCGGCTCGTCGAGGCCCTGCGCCAGCAGCGCGAGGCCGAGGGCCCGGCCGAGGCGCCCGCCGAAGCATCTGCAACCGCTGAGACCGTCGTGGTCGACGAGGTTGCCCCCGCCACCGATTCATCGGCTGATCCGGCTCCCGCTGAAGACGCCGCCGACACTGACCCGACCCCTGCCACCGAAGAGGACTGAAACCCATGGCAAAGATGAGCACCGACGACCTGCTCGATGCGTTCAAGGAAATGACCCTGCTCGAGCTCTCGGAGTTCGTGAAGCAGTTCGAGGACACCTTCGGTGTCACCGCTGCCGCCCCCGTCGCGGTTGCGGCCGCCCCGGGTGCCGCCCAGGCCGGTGGCGGCGGCGAGGCCGCTGCGGCTGAGGAGCAGGACGAGTTCGACGTCATCCTCGAGGCCGCCGGCGACAAGAAGATCCAGGTCATCAAGGAGGTGCGCACGCTCACCAGCCTCGGCCTGAAGGAGGCCAAGGACCTGGTCGACGGCGCGCCGAAGCCGGTCCTGGAGCGTGTCAACAAGGAGGCGGCCGACAAGGCCAAGGCGGCTCTCGAGGGCGCCGGCGCCACGGTCACCCTGAAGTAGTTCGTTCGCCCAACTCTGGGCAGGCAGCGGCCATCGACCCCCATGGGGTCGGTGGCCGCTTTGCGTTAGCGCCGCGCGTCGTTCCGGGAAGGCGCGGCCGTCCCCAGCATGAGTGAGTCGCGGCGCCACCGTCTCCGTGCCATATATGGGACGTAAGCACTGGCGCCGAGGCCTTCCAGACCGCGGCGCGGGGTCACGCAGGGGACAAAGCACCTATATCAGGGCATGCGGCGCAGAAGATTACTGCTCAGTAGGGGTCCTGGGTTTGCGCGGCCCCGAAGGCGGTCACAAACCGCGAGCGACCTGTGGCTCGCGCGCAGGTTCAGGCTCACCCCGGCGTTACTCATCCGTTGGCTCCTCGTTGAGCAGAGCAGCACGTTGAGCGACCCGTGGGTGCAGCCAGGGGGGCAACCGGTGAGGAGAACTGCGTGGGTGTCGAGGTCCGGGTCGAGAACCTGACCAAGCGGTTCGGCAAGCAGACCATCTGGGAGGACGTTTCCCTGACCCTGCCGGAAGGCGAGATCTCCGTACTGCTCGGACCCTCCGGCACGGGCAAGTCGGTGTTCCTCAAGCACCTCGTCGGCCTGCTCAAGCCGAACGCGGGACACATCTGGATCGCAGGCCACGACGTCTGCAACATCTCCGAGTCCAAGCTCTACGAGGTCCGCAAGCTCTTCGGGGTGCTCTTCCAGGACGGTGCCCTCTTCGGCTCGCAGAGCCTGTTCGACAACATCGCCTTCCCGCTTCGCGAGCACACGAAAAAGGGCGAGTCGGAGATCAAGAAGATCGTCCTGGAGAAGATGAACCTCGTCGGCCTCTCCGGCGCCGAATCCAAGCTTCCGGGCGAGATCTCCGGCGGCATGCGCAAGCGCGCCGGACTGGCCCGCGCGCTGGTGCTCGACCCGCAGATCCTGCTGTTCGACGAGCCGGACTCCGGCCTCGACCCGGTGCGCACCTCCTACCTCGACCAGCTCATCGTCGACCTGAACGCGCAGACCGGCGCCACCTGCCTGATCGTCACCCACAACATCAACACGGCACGCACCGTCCCGGACAACATCGGCCTGCTCTACCGCCGCCACCTCGCCATGTTCGGTCCGCGCAACACGCTGCTCACCAGCGAGGAGCCGGTCGTCCTGCAGTTCATGAACGGCCGCAAGCAGGGCCCGATCGGCATGTCGGAGGAGAAGGATGCCGCGGAACTCGCCCAGGAGGCCGAGGACGGCGGTCCGGAAGCCGAGCTGCCCCCGATCGAGCCGCAGATGCTGCCGTCATGGCCACTGGTGCGCCCGTCGATGGCCTCCCCACACGGTAGCCATGCGTTCCTGCGCGACCCCCGGCGGCGGGACGAGATCCCCTTCGGCTCGGTGTTCGACGAGGACGGGATCGAGCCGTCGAACGAGCCGCCGGCCCACTCCATGACCGTTGACGAGTTCCGCAAGCAGGTCGAATCCGATCACTCCGCCGACCGGCGGCCCTCGCGGCGTCCGGGGCCGCGGCCGGACATGGAGGCCACGCAGCAGATCGCCCGCCCGGGGCCGGGGGAACCGGCCGCCCCACCCGTCGCCCGCCCACCCGCGCCGGAACGCCCGCGGCCGACCCCGGAGCGCCCCCGGCCGGTGCCTTCGGCGGAACGTCCCCGGCCAACTCCGGGCCTGCGCCCCGATCGTCCGCGGCCGACTCCTTTCCCCGGACCACCCTCAGCCAACGGCCGACCCGACCCCGACGACGGAGCAGGCGCCGACGGTGCCCGTGGCCCGCGTCGGGGAGTGCTCGCCGGCTGGCGCGCCAATCTCACGAGCCGCGGAGATCGTGAATGAGCTATCCCGCGTTCGTCGCGCGACCGATGAAGCCGGTCGGCGAGATGTTCGCGCTCTTTCTGGACACGCTGCGGGCCTTGCCCAAGCGACCGTTCCAGTGGCGGGAATTCATCGATCAGGCCTGGTTCGTGGCCAGTGTGACGATCCTGCCGACGATGCTCGTCTCTATCCCGTTCGGAGCGGTCATCGCACTGCAGCTGGGCAACCTCGCCGCCCAGATCGGAGCGCAGTCCTACACGGGTGCCGCGTCCGTCCTCGCGATCGTGCGCGAGGCGGGCCCGATCGTCACAGCGCTGCTCATCGCGGGAGCGGGCGGGTCGGCGATCTGCGCTGATCTCGGCAGCCGCAAGATCCGCGACGAGATCGACGCTATGGAGGTGCTCGGCATCTCGCCGATCCAGCGGCTCGTGGTGCCGCGCGTGCTCGCCTGCGTGCTGATCTCAGCCTTGCTGAACGGTCTGGTGTCGGTCGTCGGCGTCGTCGGCGGCTACTTCTTCAACGTCATCCTGCAGCACGGCACGCCGGGCGCGTATCTCGCGTCGTTCCAGGCCTTTGCGCAGCTGCCGGACCTCTACGTCGGCGAGGCGAAGGCGATCATCTTCGGCCTGCTGGCGGCGCTCGTGGCGGCCTACAAGGGCCTGAACGCCGGCGGGGGACCGAAGGGTGTCGGCGACGCGGTCAACCAGTCCGTCGTCATCACGTTCATGCTGCTCTTCCTGACCAACTACATCATCAGCGCGATCTACTTCCAGGTCGTCCCGCCAAAGGGCCTTTGACGTGACGGCGACCATCACTGCCGCGCCCGGGCGGGCCCTTCGCAGCGCCGCCGGGCTCGCGAAGAGACCGCTCGACGGGCTCGACGACCTCGGCGGCCAGCTGTCCTTCTACGGCCGTGCGCTCGGCTGGTCACCCAGAACCCTGCGCCGCTACAAGAAGGAGGTCATCCGGCTGCTGGCCGACGTGACCCTCGGGTCGGGCGGTCTGGCACTCATCGGCGGCACCGTCGGGGTCATCGCGTTCCTGTGCTTCTTCACGGGCACCGAGGTCGGCCTCCAGGGGTACCTCGCGCTCAATCAGCTCGGCACGGCAGCCTTCACCGGATTCATCTCGGCGTACTTCAACACCCGCGAGATCGCCCCGCTGGTCGCCGGTCTCGCTCTCGCCGCGACGGTCGGCTGCGGGTTCACCGCACAGCTCGGCGCCATGCGGGTCTCGGAAGAGGTCGATGCCCTCGAGGTGATGGGCGTGCCAAGCGTGCCGTATCTGGTGACGACGCGCATCATCGCCGCGCTGGTGGCCGTCGTCCCGCTGTATTTCTTCGGCCTGCTGATGTCCTACCTCGCGACGCGAACGATCGTCACATGGCAGTTCAAGCAGTCAACCGGCACGTACGACCACTACTTCCACATCTTCCTGCCGCCCGGTGACATCTTCTGGTCGCTTGCGAAAGTGGTCATCTTCGCCATCATCATCGTGCTGATCCACTGCTATTACGGCTATTACGCCACCGGTGGACCGGCCGGGGTGGGCACCGCCGTGGGCCGGGCCATCCGCACCTCGCTGGTGGCAATCAACGTTGTCGACTTCTTCCTCAGTCTCGCGATCTGGGGAGCGACCGCGACCGTGCGGATCGCGGGGTAGCGGCATGGTCTTTCTCGTCCCGGCGCCTCTTGCGAAGGTCGCCCAGGGGACCAAGCGCAAGGCGCAGGGTGTGCTCTTCCTGTTCGTCGTGGCGTTCCTGATCTGGCTGTCGGCGGCCATCTACAACAAGACGTTCATCACCGTCACGCCGGTCACCTTGAAGACCGGCCACATCGGAACCCAGCTGTCCGAGGGAGCCGACGTCAAGCTGCGCGGCATCATCGTCGGCGATGTGCGCGGGGTGAGCACCACCGGAAAGGGCGCCACCATCAGGCTCGCGCTGCAGCCGGCCAAGGCCAAGCTGATCCCGCAGAACGTGGTGGCCCGCATCCTGCCCAAGACGCTCTTCGGGCAGAAGTTTGTCGACCTCGTGATCCCGACGCAGACCTCGCCCGGCGAGCAGTCGTTGCACTCGGGCAGCGTCATCAACGAAGACCATTCGCAGAACGCCATCGAAGTCGAGACGGTGCTGGACAACATCCTGCCGGTGATCGACGCGGTACAGCCGCAGCAACTGAACGTCACGCTCACCAACCTCGCGGATGCGCTCGAGGGGCGTGGCGACGAGGTCGGCCAGAACCTCGTCAACCTCGACAACTACCTGCGCCAGTTCAACAAGCACCTGCCCTCGTTCACCACCGACATCTCCGAGCTCGCGAGCGTGGCCGACAGCTACGGCAAGGCAGCCCCGGATCTGCTGCGATTCCTGGAGAATTCCGCGTTCAGCAGCCGCACTGTGACGGCCGAGCAGGACACGCTGCGCCAGTTCCTGCGCGATACCGCGACCTTCGCCGACACGACCACCGGCTTCCTCACCAACAACCAAACCCGCCTGATCCAGCTCGGTCAGGTCTCGGCGCCGATCCTGGGGGAGCTCGCGAGCCGGTCGACCCAGATCAGCCAGACCATCGACGGGCTCGCTGCGATCACCCCGAAGTTGCGGGAGGTTTTCGGCACCGGCACCAATAAGAACTGGCTGCACATCAACCTGATCCCGATCAGCCCGAAGGGCGCGTACGTCGCCCCGAACGACTGCCCGAAGTACATCAACAAGGAGGGTTCGCAGTACGGCCCGAACTGTGGTGTGGGGTCCGCGGCCACATCCGCCGACACCAGCGCGGCGACGGTGCTCTCGCAACTGGGGCCGGCTCCGGCGCCCAACAGCGGCACGTCGGCTGACGTCGTCGGCTCTCCCGCCGAGCAGAAGCTCATCGCCTCGATCGTCGGCGCCGTCACCAACAAGCAGGCGAGTACCAACTTCACCGACCAGAGCGTCGCCGATCTGCTGCTCGGCCCGATGCTGCGGGGCACGACGGTGAGCGCCCAATGAGCTACCGGTCCTCGCTGATCAAGCTGATCATCTTCATGATCGTCACGCTGTTCCTCACGCTGACGCTCGCGCAGACGATCGGCAATATCAGCTTCGATTCACAGACCGGCTACAAGGCGCTTTTCTCTGACACCACAGGGCTTTTCGGTGGCAACGACGTTCGGATCGCCGGGGTCAAGGTCGGCACGGTGACGGGCGTCAAGGTCGTCGACAAGAAGTACGCACAGGTCTCATTCAAGATCAAGAAAGGCGTCAAGCTCTTCACGACGACCAAGGCCCGCATCCGTTATCTCAATCTCATCGGCGGCCGCTTCCTCGCCCTGGACGACGCGCCCAGCACCAATCCGTCGGTGCTGAAGCCGCACGCGGAAATCCCGCTGTCGCAGACCCAGCCGGCGCTCGACCTGACCGTGCTCTTCAACGGGTTCAAGCCCCTGTTCCAGGCGCTGAACCCGGCGGACGTCAACAAGCTGGCCTTCGAGATCGTGCAGACGCTGCAGGGCGAGGGCGGCACCCTGAACGAATTGCTCATCCGTACCGCGTCGCTGACGAACACGATCGCCGACCGTGACGCCGTCATCGGCGACGTCATCAACAACCTGAACACTGTGCTCGCGACGGTTGACTCGCGGGACAGCGAACTCGATCAGCTCATCGTCCAGCTGCAGCGGCTGTTCGGCGGGCTCGCCCAGGACCGCCAGGCGATCGGCGATTCCCTGGTGAACATCGACAATCTCGCCAGCGACTTCAGTGGCCTGCTGGCCGACGCGAGGGCCCCGCTCGCCGGCGACATCACCCGGTTGAACACCGTGACGCAACAGTTGGCGAGCCAGAAGAGCGCGCTTGCCCAGAAATTGCAGCAGATTCCGCAGACCTTGAACGCCGTCGGCCGCACGGCCACCTACGGCTCGTGGTTCAACTTCTTCCTCTGCAAGGCTGACGGAGACATCTCCGTCAACGGCACCAGCCTCAACGTGCGCAGCCCATCGCTGGCCAACTCGGATGGGGTGTGCAGCGGATGAAGCCTTTCCGTGAGCGCAATCCGGTCCCGATCGGCCTCGTCGGGGTCGCCTTCCTGGCGGTCTTCGGTCTGCTGGCGTTCCAGGCGCAGAACCTCCCGTTCTTCAATGGCGGCGGGAAGATCTACCGTGCCGACTTCACCGAGTCGGCGAACCTGGTGAAGACGAACGACGTCCGCGTCGCCGGCGTGAAGGTCGGCACCGTCACCAGCGTCGGGCTCGAAGGCGACCACGTTGTCGTCAAGTTCCGGGTACACGACGGCATCTCGTTGGGCTCGCAGACGAAGGCGTCGATCCGCATCGCGACACTGGTCGGCCGGGAGTACCTGGCGCTCGACCCGGAGGGGAGCGGCAAGCTCGACCCGAAGACCGCCATTCCCGTCTCGCGAACGACGCCACCCTTCGACGTCATCCCCGCCTTCCAGGATCTGGCGACCACCGTCAACAAGATCGACACCACCCAACTGCAGAAGGCGCTCAACGTCCTTTCGGCTGACTTCTCCGATACGGCACCCAACGTCAAGCAGGCACTCACGGGCCTGTCACGCCTCTCGACCACCATCGCCAGTCGCGACCAGCAATTGCAGACCCTGCTCGCGCATGCCAAGGGCGTCACCGGAGTGCTGGCCGGGCGTGACAAGGAGCTGCAGCAGCTCCTGGTCAGCACCGACCAGGTGATGCAGGTCCTCGACCAGCGGCACCAGGTGATCTCGCAATTGCTGCAGAACACCTCGGCGCTGGCCACCCAGCTGACCGGGCTCGTGGTCGACAACCGGACGGCGCTCAACCCGGCGCTGTCGCATCTGAAGACCGTCATCGACACGTTGAACGCCAACGAGGCATCCATCTACCGCACCCTGCAGCTCGCCGGTCCGTTCGTCCGCGTCTTCAGCAACACCATCGGAAACGGCAAGTGGTTCGACACCTACGTCGCCAACCTCGGGCCTTTCGCGGCGCAGGTGCAGCTTCCCCCGAGCCTGCTCGGCGGTACCGCCGGCATCACCGGACTCCTCGGAGGCAAGTGATGCAGCCGGTACGCAGATACCTCAAGGCGCCCGCCGCAGCCGCCCGCCAGCTCAAGCCTCCCGCGGGAGCATCCAAAGTGTTGAAGGGTGGCGCCGGCTCGGCGAAGTACCTCAAGCCGATCGCAGCCGCGGTGGCTGCGCTGCTCGTCATCGTCGCCGTCGTCACCGTCATCACCTCGGGCTCACCGCACAAGACCGTGACGGCGCACTTCAGCCGGGCGACCGGGCTTTACAAGGGTTCGAGCGTGCGGGTGCTCGGCGTCATCGTCGGCAAGATCACGTCGATCAAGCCGGAAGGCACGACCGTCGCGGTCAAGATGAGCTACGACGCCAAGCGCCGCATCCCGGCCAACGCGTCGGCGTTCATCATCCCACCGTCACTCGTCTCCGACCGCTACGTCCAACTCGGCCCCGTTTACCGGGGCGGTCCGGTGATGGCCAACAACGCGCAGATCCCGGTCGCGCGCACCCAAGCGCCGGTGGAGCTCTCCACGCTGCTGCAAAGCATCGACGACCTGTCGGTCGCGCTCGGGACCGAACGGTGCCAACAAATCAGGCGCGCTTTCGCGACTGCTTTCGGTGAGCGCCCAGAACCTGCAGGGCAACGGAAAGCAGATCAACTCGACCATCAAGAACGTCGCCGCTCTTGTCAGCACGCTGGCCGACAACAAGACCGATCTCACCGGGACCATCAACAACCTCGCGACGTTCACCAGCGCGCTGCAGCAGAGCGACGGCGACGTGCGTGCCCTGACCAACGACCTCGCCACGGTTTCCGGGCAGCTCAACGGCGACCGCGCCAGCCTGGCCAGCGCGCTGCACAACCTGTCGCTGGCGCTCGGCGACGTGGCGCAGCTCGTGCACGACAACCGCTCCGTGCTGACGTCCGACATCGCCGGTCTGACGAAGATCACCAACACGATCACGAGCCAGAAGACGGCGCTCACCGAACTGCTCGATGACGCGCCACTCGCCCTGCAAAACCTGAACAATTCCTACGACCCGAGCTCGCAGTCGCTGCGTACCAAGAACGACTTCGAGATGACCAACAACCCGACCCTCTATCTCTGCCAGGTCGTCGCGTCGCTGGCGCAGGACGCCGCACGTCTGCGACGCCGAACCAGCCGCTGGGTCAGGTGCTGACGAGCGTCGGCGGCTTGGTCGGCTCGGTCACGGGAGCGTCGAAGTGAGCCGGCGGCCGACCGGGCTGACCCGGCTGCGGCGGGGCGCCCTCGCCGGTGCAGCAGCACTGGCCGGGTGTGCGGTGCTCGCGTCGTGCAACGGCCTTGCCGACGTCACGTTGCCGGGCGGTAACGCGACGGGCGGCAAGGTCTACCACGTCAAGATCCAGTTCAACGACGTGCTCGACCTCGTACCGCAGGCCGCGGTGCGGGTCAACGACGTGCCGGTCGGGGACGTCGAGAAGGTCAGCCTTCAGGGCTTCCACGCGCTGGTGACCGTCCGCTTGAAGGACAGCGTGAAGCTGCCCCGCAACGCGCATGCCGAGCTGCGCAGCACGTCGCTGCTCGGAGAGAAGTTCGTCGCGATCGAGCCGCCCTCCGCGCCGACCAGACCGACCGGCCGCCTGGTCAACGGCGACGTGATCCCGCTCGCCGACACCGGCCGCAACACCGAATTCGAAGAGGTCTTCACGGCGCTCTCCGCGCTGCTCAACGGCGGGGGGATCGGCCAGATCCAGACCATCTCGGTCGAGCTCTCGAACGCCCTCGCCGGCCGCGAGTCTCAGGTGAAGGACGTCCTCAATCAGCTCACCACGCTCGTCAGCTCGCTCGATGCCAACAAGCAGTCCATCGTCCGCGCGCTGAACTCGGTCGATGCCCTCGCGCGCAAACTCGCCCAGCAGAAGGGCACTTTGGCCCACGCACTGGACAACATCCCCTCGGCGCTGAAGGTGCTTGCCGATCAGCGCCAGGACCTCACGCGAGTGCTGACGAGCCTGTCCAAGCTCGGGGGAATCGGATCGTCGGTCATCCGGGCCACGCACGACAACACGGTGTCGAGCCTGCGCTCGCTGGAGCCGGTGCTCGACAGCCTCGTCGCGTCGAAGGCCAACATCGTCAGCTCGCTGGAGCTGCTGCTGAACTTCCCGTTCCCGGCCTCATCCGTCAACGGCGTGCACGGCGACTACGCCGGCCTGTACGCCACCGTCGACCTGAACATCACCGACCTGATCGCCGGTCTCTCCGGCCCGAGTTCGCCGACGAGCACGTGCCCGAGCGGGACGGTGCAGATCCCGCTCGCCGGCTGCCTGCCGCTCGGGGGTGGGACGACTCCGACGCTGCCGACCGTCCCGACGGTTCCCAAGCTGCCGCTTGTCGGCGGTGGCACGACCGGTGGCACGACCGGCGGATCCTCCGGCGGGTCGGGGGGTCTGCTCGGCGGCCTGCTCGGTAACGGCGCGAGCTACCAGAACTCCAGCGACTACACGCGACTGATGCTGGCGGGAGCGGCCGCATGATCGCCCGCACTGTGAAGATCCAGCTGGCCGTGTTCGCATCGCTGGCCGTGATCGCGCTGCTCATCACCGGCGTGAACTACGTCGGGCTGAACAAGGATCTGTGGTCCAAGCCGTTCACCGTCAAGGCGCACTTCGCGACTTCAGGGGGCATCTTCACCAACGCCGAGGTCACCTACCGCGGCGTGACCGTCGGCCGGGTCGGCACCCTGCACCTGACGAAGGACGGCGTCATCGTCGACCTGAAGATCGACAAGGGCGAGAAAATCCCGGCGCGCACCCACGCCCAGGTCGAGGAGCTTTCGGCCGTGGGCGAGCAGTACGTCGATCTGCGTCCCTACACCGACTCCGGTCCGTACCTGAAGAACGGCTCTCCGATCACGCTTGGACAACACCAGCGTGCCGGTCGACGAGAACACCGTCCTGGTCGACCTCGACAACCTGGTGAAGTCGGTGCCGCAGAACGCGCTGCGCACGACCGTCGACGAGCTCGGCAAGGCGTTCGACAACGCCGGGCCCTCGCTACAACACCTGATCGACCGCGGCAACGAGGTGATCAAGGCGTTCCAGGGGAACCTGGCGCAGACCATCTCGCTGATCGAGGACGCCAAGACCGTCCTCGGGACCCAGATCGACGTCTCGGGCGCCTTCCAGTCGTTCGCGAGCAACATTGCCGCCGTCTCCGACACGTTGCGCTCCAGCGACCCGGACATCCGCCGGCTGCTCAGCAACGGCGTCCTGTCGGCAACGGAACTCAATGCGCTGATCAAGGACAACCAGAGCGACCTTGGCTCGTTGATCGCTAACGTGGTGACCCTCGGCCAGATCCAGCTCGCGCGCCTGCCCGGGCTGGACGAACTGCTGACGCTCTACCCGCGCGTGCTGTCGACCGGCGAGCGCGTCGTGCAGGATCCGGCGAAGGGTGCCCGCTTCGGGCTCGACCTCGACCAGTTCCCGGTCTGCACCAAGGGCTACGCGCCCACGTCGACCCAGCACGTGCCGGACGGCAGTGCTGCCCAGCAGAACCGGCCCTTCCCGCTCAACTACAGCTGCACGGAACCGCTTTCCAGCGGGACCGACGTGCGCGGCTCGCGCAACGCTCCACGCCCGGCCGGCGACACCACCGACCCGGCGCTCGGTGGCTATGCGTACGGCCAGGCGTCCTACCTGGGCTCGGCCAACGGCAAGGTCGTCGACGGCGCGGCTTTCGACCCCGAGCAGCGGCCTGGTCTCCGGGCCGAACGGCCAGCAGTACCTGATGGGCGCGAGCGGCGGGCAGGCCGAGGTACTCGGCGCCAATTCGTGGAAATACCTCCTCCTAGCACCCCTGACGTCATGAGGACAGCTATGACCGCAGATCCCCAGCAGACGACCGCTCCCCGGCGGTCCGGCTTGGCGAAGTTGCGCGGCACTCCCGTACTCGATCCGCCCGAGCTGGACGAGCTGACCGAAGCCCCGCCGGCCGAGGCGTCGGTGTTCGCTCCGGAGCCGGTTCTGGTGCCGCCCGCCTCGACCGTCGATCTCGTCAAGCGGCCTCCGGCAGGTGCGCCCAAAGGCCCGCGCGGCACGCGGCGGATGCGGCGTGCTGTGGTGGCCCTCGCCGTGGTGGCTGCCCTGTTGCTGACGGGAGTGCTGCTGCTCGGCGACCGCCTCAGCGGAGGCTCCAAGGCAGCTGGCGGTGCGGCGGCTGCCACGGGTTCGGCGACGGACTCGGCAGACCGGCTGGCGGCGCTGCGCGCCGCACACGACTTCACGGTCTCGTTCTTCACCTACGACTACCGTGACGTCGCCGCGTACTTCAAGCGCATCGAGGCAGCGTCGACCGGCACCTTCCGCACGGACTTCGTGTCCAAGGAGAAGACGCTCAAGACGGTGCTCGCCAACCTGAAGACCGTCGCCACCGGCCAGGTGCCCGACGGCGGCGCCGGCATCTTCGCCCTGGCCGACGGCAAGGCGGTGGCATTCGTCGCCGCGAACATGAACGCCAGCAACGCCGTCACCAAGAACGGCCAGCAGCGCTACCGGGTCAAGCTCTCGCTGCAGAAGGTGAAGGACGCCTGGCTGGTCACCGACTTCCAGGAGGTGCTCTGAGATGGCCGACACCCTGACGGTCAGCCCCGCCTCGAGCGCCCCCGTCGCCGGCCCGTCCGCCCGAGCGACCGGCGTCCCCGTGGCTGGCGCCGCTCGTTCGCCGTGCTGGCGTGCGTCGTCGTCGCGCTCGTCGCGCTGCTCGTCGTCGAACTCGTGCGCGGCCCCGCGCACCAGGCGTCCCAGTCGCTGAGCACCGGAGCCAGCTCGGGCAGCCCATCGGACCCGGCGAGCCTGAGCAACGCTGCCTTGCAAGCCGCGATCGATGAAGGTCCGACGCTCTTCAGCTACGACTACCGCACCCTCGACAAGGACCTGGCTGCTGCCCAGGCCGAAACGGCGGGGGCGTTCACGAGCCAGTACACGAATCTGAGCGTTCCGGCGGTGGGGCCGCTCGCGAAGAAGTACAAGGTCGTCGTCGTGGCCAAGGTGCTGGCGGCGACGGTCGTCGACAGCAGCAACCTCAAGCAGATCAAGGTGATGATCTTCCTTGATCAGACCGTGACGAACACCCAGCTCGCCGCGCCGCGGCTGGACGCCAACCGGGTGATCCTGACGATGGTGCCGGTCGGGAAGGGCTGGAAGGTCGCCGGCGTCAGCGCCATCTGAGCCGCCGGGGAACATTTCACCGGCCCGGGCGTTGTGTTCTGGTAGTGGACACCACCCGCGATTTTGGCTACACTTCTCGTTTGCGCTGCTTCCCTGCTGACCCGTCTCGGCGCGGGTCGTTCAGCGTGCCCAGCAGCGCACCCCGCCAGCACACCGCCACCCACCCTCGACCCAACTCGCCCCATCGCCCGCCGCTTTCCCCGCCTTCGACCCGCCGGAGGATGTTCTGAAGCAGCGCCGATCGCCTAGGCGATCGCCGGGCCGCCCCTCCCGGTGCGGCACCCTTCGCGCCGTTGTTCCCGCTCGACCGGTCTTCCGGTCGAGCCTTTCGGCGCGCCCGCAGTCGCTGCGGTCTTGCCCGGCATTTTCCAGCTCAACGTTCTAGTCCACACGTCCCACCAGTCACTAGTAGTCACCGTTCCTGAACCAGGCTTTGGAAGGATTCCATTGGCCGCCCGCACCGCGCCCCGCATTTCGTTCGCCAAGATCAAGGAGCCGCTCGAGGTTCCGCTCCTGCTCGCTCTGCAGACCCAGTCGTTCGACGCTCTGATCGGAAACGAGGCCTGGGAGGCCCGTGTCCAGCAGGCCGTCGACGCCGGTCGCACCGATGTCCCGATGACCAGCGGCCTCGAGGACGTCTTCGAGGAGATCAGCCCGATCGAGGACTTCCAGGGGACCATGTCCCTGTCGTTCCGCGACCACCGCTTCGAGCCGCCGAAGTACACGCTCGAAGAGTGCAAAGACAAGGACATGACGTTCTCGGCGCCGATGTTCGTCACCGCCGAGTTCATCAACAACACCACTGGTGAGATCAAGAGCCAGACGGTGTTCATGGGCGACTTCCCGCTCATGACCCCGAAGGGCACCTTCGTCATCAACGGCACCGAGCGTGTCGTGGTCTCCCAGCTCGTCCGCAGCCCCGGTGTCTACTTCGAGCGCACGGCTGACAAGACGTCCGACAAGGACCTCTACAGCTGCAAGATCATCCCGAGCCGCGGTGCCTGGCTCGAGTTCGAGGTCGACAAGCGCGACACCGTCGGTGTGCGCATCGACCGCAAGCGCCGGCAGGGCGTCACTGTCCTGCTCAAGGCCCTCGGCTGGGACGACGCCAAGATCCTGGAGCGCTTCGGCGGCTACGAGTCGATGCGCACCACGCTGGAGAAGGACCACATCGCCACGCAGGACGAGGCGCTGCTCGACATCTATCGCAAGCTGCGTCCGGGCGAGCCGCCCACGCGGGAGAGCGCCCAGACGCTGCTGGACAACCTCTTCTTCAATCCGAAGCGCTACGACCTGGCCAAGGTCGGCCGCTACAAGCTGAACAAGAAGCTGGGCCTGGCGCTGCCGACCGAGCAGGGCACGCTCACCGAGGACGACATCGTCGCCACGATCGAGTACGTCGTGAAGCTGCACCAGGCCGGAGGCGTCGCGTTCACCGAGAACGACGTCGTCTACGAGGTCGACGACATCGACCACTTCGGCAACCGGCGGCTGCGCACGGTCGGCGAGCTCATCCAGAACCAGGTCCGCCTGGGCCTGGCCCGCATGGAGCGCGTCGTTCGCGAGCGGATGACCACCCAGGACGTCGAGGCGATCACGCCGCAGACCCTGATCAACATCCGTCCTGTCGTCGCCAGCATCAAGGAGTTCTTCGGGACCTCCCAGCTGTCGCAGTTCATGGACCAGACGAATCCGCTGGCCGGCCTCGACCCACAAGCGCCGCCTGTCGGCGCTCGGCCCCGGCGGTCTGTCCCGTGAGCGGGCCGGCTTCGAGGTGCGCGACGTGCACACCAGCCACTACGGCCGGATGTGCCCGATCGAGACGCCGGAAGGCCCGAACATCGGTCTCATCGGCTCGCTCGCGACGTTCGCCCGGGTCAACCCGTACGGCTTCGTCGAGACCCCGTACCGCAAGGTCAACGACGGCCGCGTCAGCGACGACATCGACTACCTGACCGCCGACGAGGAAGACCGCTTCGTCATCGCCCAGGCCAACGCGGCGCTGAACGACGACAACACCTTCGCCGAGGACCGCGTGCTGGTCCGACGCAAGGGCGGCGAGGTCGAGCTGATCCCGCCGGACGATGTCGATTACATCGACGTCTCGCCCCGGCAGATGGTCTCGGTCGCGACGGCCATGATCCCGTTCCTCGAGCATGACGACGCCAACCGCGCCCTGATGGGCTCGAACATGCAGCGCCAGTCGGTCCCGTTGCTGCGCAACGAGTCGCCGCTGGTCGGCACCGGCATGGAGGCTCGTGCCGCCAAGGACGCCGGTGACGTCGTGGTCTGCGAGCAGGCCGGCGTCGTCGAGGAGCTCTCGGCCGACTACATCTCCGTGATGCACGACGACGGCACCCGGCGTACCTACCGGCTCGCCAAGTTCCGCCGGTCCAACCAGGGCACCTGCATCAACCAGCGGCCGATCGTCGACGAGGGCGACCGGATCGAGGTCGGCCAGGTCATCGCCGATGGTCCGTGCACCGACGAAGGCGAGATGGCGCTCGGTAAGAACCTGCTCGTGGCGTTCATGCCGTGGGAAGGCCACAACTACGAGGACGCGATCATCCTCTCCCAGCGTCTGGTGCAGGACGACGTCCTGTCCTCGATCCACATCGAGGAGCACGAGGTCGACGCCCGCGACACCAAGCTCGGCCCGGAGGAGATCACCCGCGACATCCCCAACGTCAGCGAGGACGTCCTGGGTGACCTCGACGAGCGCGGCATCATCCGCATCGGCGCCGAGGTCAACCCCGGTGACGTGCTGGTCGGCAAGGTCACGCCCAAGGGCGAGACCGAGCTGACCCCGGAGGAGCGCCTGCTGCGCGCGATCTTCGGCGAGAAGGCGCGCGAGGTTCGCGACACCTCACTGAAGGTTCCGCACGGCGAGTCCGGCAAGGTCATCGGCGTCCGGGTCTTCAGCCGTGAGGACGGCGACGAGCTGCCTCCGGGCGTCAATGAGCTGGTCCGGGTCTACGTCGCCCAGAAGCGCAAGATCACCGACGGTGACAAGCTCGCCGGCCGCCACGGCAACAAGGGCGTCATCGCGAAGATCCTGCCGCAGGAGGACATGCCGTTCCTCGAGGACGGCACCCCGGTCGACATCGTGCTCAACCCGCTCGGCGTGCCGGGCCGGATGAACGTCGGCCAGGTGCTCGAGACCCACCTCGGGTGGGTGGCCGCCACCGGCTGGAACATCGAGGGCGACGACGAGGACTGGAAGAAGCGGCTGCGCAAGATCGGTGCCGACGTCGCTCCGGCCGGCACCAAGGTCGCCACCCCGGTGTTCGACGGTGCCCGCGAGGACGAGATCACCGGGCTGCTGTCCAGCACCCTGCCCAACCGTGACGGTGACCAGATCATCGGCGCGTCCGGCAAGGCGCGGCTGCTCGACGGGCGCACCGGCGAGCCGTTCCCGGAGCCGATCTCGGTCGGCTACATCTACATCCTGAAGCTGCTGCACCTGGTGGACGACAAGATCCACGCCCGGTCCACCGGCCCGTACTCGATGATCACCCAGCAGCCGCTGGGCGGTAAGGCGCAGTTCGGTGGCCAGCGCTTCGGCGAGATGGAGGTGTGGGCCCTCGAGGCCTACGGAGCCGCCTACGCGCTGCAGGAGCTGCTGACGATCAAGTCCGACGACGTGCTCGGCCGCGTGAAGGTCTACGAGGCGATCGTCAAGGGCGAGAACATCCCCGAGCCCGGCATCCCGGAGTCCTTCAAGGTGCTGATCAAGGAAATGCAGTCGCTGTGCCTGAACGTCGAGGTGCTCTCCAGCGACGGCTCGTCCATCGAGATGCGTGACACGGACGAAGACGTCTTCCGCGCTGCGGAAGAGCTTGGTATCGACCTGTCCCGGCGCGAGCCGAGCAGCGTCGACGAGATGTAGCCCGCACTACTGGCCGGAAGCCCCGAAACGAAATCCCAACTCCTTTCATATTCCGTTCACGAACAAAAGAAAGAAGCGCGTAACCAGTGCTTGACGTGAACTTCTTCGACGAGATGCGCATCGGCCTCGCGACCGCTGACGACATTCGGCAGTGGTCGCACGGCGAGGTGAAGAAGCCGGAGACCATCAACTACCGCACCCTCAAGCCGGAGAAGGACGGGCTCTTCTGCGAGAAGATCTTCGGTCCTACCCGCGACTGGGAGTGCTACTGCGGGAAGTACAAGCGTGTCCGCTTCAAGGGCATCATCTGTGAGCGCTGCGGCGTCGAGGTGACCCGGGCGAAGGTGCGCCGGGAGCGGATGGGCCACATCGAGCTCGCCGCCTCGGTCACCCACATCTGGTACTTCAAGGGTGTGCCGAGCCGGCTCGGCTACCTGCTCGACCTGGCGCCGAAGGACCTCGAGAAGGTCATCTACTTCGCCGCCTACATGATCACCAAGGTCGACGAGGAGGCGCGGCATCGCGACCTTCCCTCGATCGAGGCGAAGATCGGGGTCGAGAAGAGCCAGCTCGAGGACAAGCGCGACGCTGACGTCGAGGTGCGGGCCAAGAAGCAAGAGGCCGACCTCGCACAGCTCGAGGCCGAGGGTGCCAAGGGCGACGTGCGGCGCAAGGTGCGCGAGCAGGCCGACCGGGAGATGAACCAGATCCGGCGCCGGGCGCAGGAGAAGATCGACCGGCTCGACTCCGTCCTCTCGCGGTTCCGTGACCTCAAGGTCCAGGACCTCGAGGCCGACGAGATGCTCTACCGCGAGCTGCGCGACCGGTTCGGCGAGTACTTCGAGGGCGGCATGGGCGCCGAGGCGCTGCAGCGCCGGCTCGCCGATTTCGACCTCGAGGCCGAGGCCGAGTCGCTGCGCGAGACCATCCGCAGCGGCAAGGGGCAGAAGAAGGCCCGCGCGCTCAAGCGGCTGAAGGTCGTGTCCGCTTTCCTGAACACCCGCAACAGCCCGATGGGCATGGTGCTGGACTGCGTGCCGGTCATCCCGCCGGACCTGCGCCCGATGGTGCAGCTCGACGGTGGCCGCTTCGCGACCTCGGACCTCAACGACCTCTACCGCCGGGTGATCAACCGCAACAACCGGCTCAAGCGGCTCCTCGACCTCGGCGCCCCCGAGATCATCGTCAACAACGAGAAGCGCATGCTCCAGGAGGCCGTCGACGCGCTGTTCGACAACGGCCGCCGCGGGCGCCCGGTCACCGGTCCCGGTAACCGGCCGCTCAAGAGCCTGTCCGACATGCTCAAGGGCAAGCAGGGCCGGTTCCGGCAGAACCTGCTGGGCAAGCGGGTCGACTACTCGGGCCGTTCGGTCATCGTCGTCGGCCCGCAGCTGAAGCTGCACCAGTGCGGCCTGCCCAAGCAGATGGCGCTCGAGCTGTTCAAGCCGTTCGTCATGAAGCGGCTGGTCGACCTGAACCACGCGCAGAACATCAAGAGCGCCAAGCGTCAGGTCGAGCGCACCGGCGGCAACAACAACGAGCGCTACGCCCACGTGTGGGACGTGCTCGAAGAGGTCATCACCGAGCACCCGGTGCTGCTCAACCGCGCGCCCACGCTGCACCGGCTGGGCATCCAGGCGTTCGAGCCGCAGCTGGTCGAGGGCAAGGCCATCCAGATCCACCCGCTCGTCTGCACGGCGTTCAACGCCGACTTCGACGGTGACCAGATGGCGGTGCACCTGCCGCTGTCGGCCGAGGCGCAGGCCGAGGCCCGGATCCTGATGCTGTCGAGCAACAACATCCTCTCGCCGGCGTCGGGTCGCCCGATCACCTCACCGACCCAGGACATGGTGCTCGGCATCTACTTCCTCACCGCGACCAAGGAGGGGGCGGAAGGCGAAGGCCGGCTGTTCTCGTCCGTCGCCGAGGCGGTCATGGCCCGCGACAGCGGCAGCCTCGACCTGCAGGCGAAGATCAAGGTTCGGCTCGACGCCGGCATCGTGCCGCCGCCCGGATTCGAGCTCGAGGACGGCAAGCGTCCGCTGGTCGAGACCACTCTCGGCCGCTGCCTGTTCAACGAGGCGCTCCCGCCGGACTACCCCTTCGTCGACAAGGAGATCGACAAGAAGGAGCTCGGTGCGATCGTCAACGACCTGGCCGAGAAGTACCCGAAGGTCCAGGTCGCGGCGTCGCTGGATGCGCTGAAGGAGAAGGGCTTCCACTGGGCTACCCGGGCCGGCGTCACCATCGCCATCGATGACGTCATCACCCCGCCGCGCAAGCAGCAGATCCTCGACAAGCACGAGGACGACGCCGCCAAGATCCAGAAGGACTACGAGCGCGGCTTCCTCACCGACGACGAGCGTCGTTCGGAGCTCATCACGATCTGGACCGCGGCGACCTCCGAGGTCGCCGAGGAGATGGAGAAGAACTTCAAGCTGGCCCGGATGAACCCGGTCTACATGATGGTCAACTCCGGGGCCCGCGGAAACATGATGCAGGTCCGTCAGATCGCCGGTATGCGCGGACTGGTCGCCAACCCGAAGGGCGAGATCATCCCGCGCCCGATCAAGGCGAACTTCCGTGAGGGCCTGTCGGTGGTGGAGTACTTCATCTCCACCCACGGCGCCCGCAAGGGCCTCGCCGACACGGCGCTGCGTACCGCTGACTCGGGCTACCTGACACGTCGACTCGTCGACGTCAGCCAGGACGTGATCATCCGCGAGGATGACTGCGGCACCGAGCGGGGCATCAACGAGCGGCTCGACACCGACCAGGCCACCCTGGAGCGGTCGGTCTACGCCCGCACCCTGGCCTCGGACGTCGAGTCCCCGGACGGCAAGAGCGTCCTGGCGACCGCCGGTGCCGACCTGGGCGACGTGCTGATCGGCGAGCTCAAGGCGGCTGGGGTGACCCAGGTGCGGGTGCGTTCGGTCATGACCTGCCAGTCGCGGGTCGGGGTGTGCGCGCTGTGCTACGGCCGCTCCCTGGCCACGGGGCTGCTGGTCGACGTCGGCGAGGCGGTCGGCATCGTCGCCGCCCAGTCGATCGGCGAGCCGGGCACCCAGCTCACCATGCGCACGTTCCACACCGGCGGCGTCGCGGGTGACGACATCACCCACGGCCTTCCGCGTGTGGTCGAGCTCTTCGAGGCGCGCCAGCCCAAGGGCAAGGCGCCGATCACGGAGAGCGCGGGCCGCATCCGTATCGAGGAGACCGACAAGACCCGCAAGATCGTCCTGGTTCCGGACGACGGGAGCGAAGAGATCGCCTACGCGGTTTCCCGCCGTTCCCGGCTCGCCGTGACCGAGGGTCAGGCGGTCAAGGTCGGTGACCGGCTGGTGGACGGCAACGTCGACCCCCATGAGGTGCTGCGCATCCAGGGGCCCCGTCAGGTCCAGGAGCACCTGGTGGACCAGGTCCAGGAGGTCTACCGATCACAGGGCGTGTCGATCCACGACAAGCACATCGAGATCATCATTCGCCAGATGCTCAAGCGGGTGAACGTTCTCGAGTCCGGTGACACCGATCTGCTGCCGGGCGAGCTGTGCGAGCGGGCGCGCTTCGAGGGCGAGAACCGTCGCGTCGTGGAGAGCGGCGGCCAGCCGGCCTCCGCCCGCCCGGTGCTGATGGGGATCACCAAGGCCTCGCTGGCCACCGAATCGTGGCTGTCGGCCGCCTCCTTCCAGGAGACGACCCGGGTGCTCACCGACGCGGCCATCAACGCCCGGTCGGACTCGCTCGTCGGCCTGAAGGAGAACGTCATCATCGGAAAGCTCATCCCGGCTGGTACGGGCACTGCCCGCTACCGCAACATCCGGGTCGAGCCGACCGAGGAGGCGCGCAACGCCGTCTACGCCATGACCGGCTACGACGACCAGGACTGGAGCACCACGGCAGCCTTTGGCTCCGGGGGCACCCAGGCCGTGCCGCTCGAGGATTACGACTACCGCGACTACCGGTAGGAGCAGATCGCGACTCGGCTGAGCGCAGCGAAGCCGAGCGCGGGTCTGCGACCAGTCCTGAGGAGCAGATCGCGACTCGGCTGAGCGCAGCGAAGCCGAGCGCGGGTCTGCGACGTTAGTCACCCCAGGCGCCGCCTGATCCGGACGTTCTGACGTCTGGATCAGGCGGGGCTGAGCTGGTTCGACATTGCTGGCTGCGACGAGTAAAGTCGCTCCTCGTGGCTGCGGGCAGCGCCATGATCAGCAATGATCGATGCCCGTAGCTGACGACTGACGCCCTACCCGGCGCGGTGGCTGTCCCAGGACGGCCGGCGGCGACGGGATCCCGTCCTCATCCGACGGGGGTCCGGCTCGATGAGGCCGGGCGGCGTGCCTCATCCCGACTCGCGCAAAATTGCGGGTTTGTGGTGCGGGCGCGACACGCCCGACCCCGGGGGTCGGCGGATGGCCTGGTCAGGCCCATCCGGTCCGGATCCCACCCGGGAGCCGAGAAGCAACCGAAGATCGCAAACCACGCAAGATCGCAAACCACGCAAGATCGCAAACTACGCAAGATCGCAAACTACACAGGGCGCGCCCCGCGACCTCAGGGCGACACACAGACATCAGAAGGCGCCAGCCGGCGCAGAGTACGGGAGTGGCAACCAGCAGATGCCCACGATCCAGCAGTTGGTGCGTAAGGGCCGGGCCGACAAGGTCGAGAAGACCAAGACCCCGGCGCTGAAGGGAAGCCCGCAGCGGCGCGGCGTGTGCACCCGCGTCTACACCACGACGCCGAAGAAGCCGAACTCGGCGCTGCGCAAGGTTGCCCGCGTGCGCCTGACCAGCCAGGTCGAGGTCACCGCCTACATCCCAGGCGTCGGGCACAACCTCCAGGAGCACTCGATCGTGCTGGTTCGCGGAGGCCGTGTGAAGGACCTGCCCGGCGTGCGCTACAAGATCATCCGCGGCTCGCTCGACACCCAGGGTGTGCGCGGCCGCAAGCAGGCGCGCAGCCGCTACGGAGCGAAGAAGGAGAAGGGCTGACATGCCGCGCAAGGGTCCTGCCCCTAAGCACCCGGTCATCAGCGACCCGGTTTACGGCTCGCCGCTGGTCACCGCCCTCGTCAACAAGGTGCTGACCGCCGGGAAGAAGTCGCTGGCCGAGCGCATCGTCTACGGAGCGCTTGAAGGCTGCCGTGACAAGAGCGGCGCCGACCCGGTGGTCACGCTCAAGCGCGCACTGGACAACGTGAAGCCGACCCTCGAGGTCCGCAGCCGGCGTGTCGGCGGCGCGACCTACCAGGTGCCGGTGGAGGTGCGCGCTTCCCGCAGCACCACGCTGGCGCTGCGCTGGCTGGTCGGGTACTCCCGTCAGCGGCGCGAGAAGACCATGACCGAGCGGCTGATGAACGAGCTGCTCGATGCAAGCAACGGCCTCGGCGCCAGCGTCAAGCGGCGCGAGGACACCCACAAGATGGCGGAGTCCAACAAGGCCTTCGCCCATTACCGCTGGTAAATACCTATGACTTCTCCCACGAACATTCCGCTGAGCGCCACCCGAAACATCGGGATCATGGCGCACATCGACGCGGGAAAAACGACGACGACTGAGCGAATCCTTTTCTATACGGGCGTCAACTACAAGATCGGCGAGGTCCACGAGGGCGCCGCCACGATGGACTGGATGGAGCAGGAGCAGGAGCGCGGAATCACCATCACCTCCGCTGCTACCACCTGCTTCTGGCGCGAGCATCGCATCAACATCATCGACACCCCGGGCCACGTCGACTTCACGGTCGAGGTGGAGCGCAGCCTGCGCGTCCTCGACGGTGCCGTCGCCGTGTTCGACGCCGTCGCCGGCGTCGAGCCGCAGAGCGAGACCGTCTGGCGTCAGGCCGACCGCTACCACGTGCCGCGGATCGCCTTCGTCAACAAGATGGACCGGGTCGGCGCGGAGTTCCACCGCTGCGTCGACATGATGGTCACTCGTCTTGCCGCGACCCCGCTGGTCATGCAGCTTCCGTGGGGCGTCGAGGCCGACTTCAAGGGCGTCATCGACCTGGTCAACATGAAGGCGCTGCTCTGGACCTCTGAGGGCAAGGGCGACACCTACGAGACCCTCGAGGTCCCGAACGACCACCTCGAGGTGGCACGCGAGTACCGCGAGCGGCTGCTCGAGACCGCTGCAGAGAACGACGACGCCCTCATGGAGAAGTACCTCGAGGGCGAGGAGCCCAGCGTCGAGGAGCTCATGGCCGGCATCCGCCGCGCCACGATCGCGAGCAAGATCAACCCGGTGCTGTGCGGCACGGCGTTCAAGAACAAGGGCGTCCAGCCCCTGCTCGATGCCGTCGTCGACTTCCTGCCGAGCCCGATCGACGTCGGCGCCATCACCGGCCACGGTGTGCGCTCCGAGGACGAGGTCATCAGCCGCGAGCCCGACGAGGACGCTCCGTTCTCGGCCCTGGCGTTCAAGATCATGAGCGACAAGCACCTGGGCAAGCTGACCTACATTCGCGTCTACTCCGGCCGCATCCACTCCGGTACCCCGGTGCTCAACAGCACCAAGGACAACAAGGAGCGGATCGGCAAGATCTACCTGATGCACGCCAACACGCGTGAAGAGCGTGACGGTGTCGGCGCCGGGCAGATCGTCGCGGTCCAGGGCCTGAAGAACACGACGACCGGTGACACGCTGAGCGACGCCAACGCTCCGGTGATCCTCGAGTCGATGAACTTCCCGGCCCCGGTCATCCACGTGGCCATCGAGCCCAAGACCAAGGCCGACCAGCAGAAGCTGGGCACTGCGATCCAGCGGCTCGCCGAGGAGGACCCGACCTTCCAGGTTCGCACCGACGAGGAGACCGGCCAGACGATCATCGCCGGCATGGGCGAGCTGCACCTCGACATCCTGGTCGACCGCATGAAGCGGGAGTTCAGCGTCGAGGCCAACGTCGGCAAGCCGCAGGTGGCCTACCGCGAGACCATCCGCCGCAAGGTGGTGAAGGTCGACTACACCCACAAGAAGCAGACGGGTGGGTCGGGCCAGTTCGCCAAGGTCCAGATCGATCTGGAGCCCAGCGGCGGCGACGGCGGCGGCTACGAGTTCGTCAACGCCGTCACCGGTGGTCGCATCCCGAGGGAGTACATCCCGAGCGTCGACGCGGGGTGTCAGGAGGCCATGGAGTTCGGCGTGCTCGCCGGCTATCCGCTGGTCGACGTCAAGGTCACCCTGCAGGACGGCCAGTACCACGAGGTCGACTCCTCTGAGCTCGCGTTCAAGATCGCCGGATCGATGGCGTTCAAGGAAGCAGCGCGGCGGGCCGATCCGGCACTGCTCGAGCCGCTGATGGCCGTCGAGGTCACCACCCCCGACGACTACCTCGGTGACGTGATCGGCGACCTCAACAGCCGCCGTGGCCACATCCAGGCCATGGAGGAGCGCTCCGGCGCCCGGGTCGTCAAGGCGTTGGTTCCCCTGGCGGAGATGTTCGGCTACGTCGGCGACCTGCGCTCCAAGACCTCGGGACGGGCGAGCTACAGCATGCAGTTCGACTCCTATGCCGAGGTGCCCGCGAGCTTGGCGAAGGAGATCATCGCGAAGGCGAGGGGCGAGTGATGGCCAGAGGTGACCGCCCCCTGGGGCGGGTGCCGGAGGTCATTGCTTGCGCCGAGTCGAGCAATGACATCGCGAAGGCGAGGGGCGAGTAAAGAGCTCCGGCTGAATTCGGAGCCTTCCGAACTCAGCCGGCCTGAGACCCAGCCCAACAAGAACTTCAGTACTGCACCCCGCAACACCGTCCTAGGAGGGACAACCCGTGGCGAAGGCGAAATTCGAGCGGACCAAACCGCACGTCAACATCGGGACCATCGGTCACATCGACCATGGCAAGACCACGCTGACGGCGGCCATCACCAAGGTCCTGCACGACGCCCATCCGGACCTGAACCCCTTCACGCCGTTCGACGAGATCGACAAGGCGCCGGAGGAGAAGGCCCGCGGCATCACCATCTCTATCGCGCACGTCGAGTACCAGACCGACAAGCGGCACTACGCCCACGTCGACTGCCCCGGCCACGCCGACTACATCAAGAACATGATCACCGGTGCCGCCCAGATGGACGGTGCGATCCTGGTGGTCTCGGCGACCGACGGCCCGATGCCGCAGACCAAGGAGCACGTCCTGCTGGCCCGCCAGGTCGGTGTGCCCTACATCGTCGTGGCGCTCAACAAGGCCGACATGGTCGACGACGAGGAGATCCTCGAGCTCGTCGAGCTCGAGGTCCGCGAGCTGCTGTCGACCTACGAGTTCCCCGGCGACGACTTGCCGGTGATCCGCGTCTCGGCGCTGAAGGCGCTCGAGGGCGACCCGGAGTGGTCGGCCAAGCTCCTCGAGCTCATGGACGCCGTGGACGAGTCGATCCCCGAGCCCGAGCGTGACACCGAGAAGCCGTTCCTCATGCCCATCGAGGACGTCTTCACGATCACCGGTCGCGGCACGGTCGTGACCGGCCGTATCGAGCGCGGCGTCCTCAAGGTCGGCGACACCGTCGACATCGTGGGCATCCACGAGAAGACCGTGAACACGACCGTCACCGGCATCGAGATGTTCCGCAAGCTGCTCGACGAGGGTCGCGCCGGTGAGAACGTCGGCCTGCTCCTTCGCGGCATCAAGCGCGAGGACGTCGAGCGCGGCCAGGTCATCGTCAAGCCCGGGACCACCACGCCTCACACGCAGTACGAGGCGCAGGTCTACATCCTGAGCAAGGACGAGGGCGGCCGGCACACGCCGTTCTTCAACAACTACCGCCCGCAGTTCTACTTCCGCACTACCGACGTCACCGGCGTCGTGACGCTGCCGGAGGGCACCGAGATGGTCATGCCCGGTGACAACACCGAGATGACCGTCCAGCTCATCCAGCCGATCGCCATGGAAGAGGGCCTGAAGTTCGCCATCCGCGAGGGCGGCCGGACCGTCGGCGCCGGGCGCGTCACGAAGATCCTCAAGTAATGAATTGAGCGGCCGGCGGGCCCTTCTCGCGAAGGGCCCGCCTGACCGCTCGCCGGTGGCTCGATTCACAGACCGACACAGATATTCGGGTGAGAAGAAGCGATGGCGGCCCAAAAGATCCGCATCAGGCTCAAGGCCTACGACCACGAGGTCATCGACAGCTCGGCGCGCAAGATCGTCGAGACCGTGACCCGTACGGGTGCCCAGGTCGCCGGCCCGGTGCCGCTGCCGACCGAGAAGAACGTCTACTGCGTCATTCGCTCGCCGCACAAGTACAAGGACAGCCGTGAGCACTTCGAGATGCGCACGCACAAGCGGCTGATCGACATTCTCGACCCGACCCCGAAGACCGTCGACTCCCTGATGAGGCTGGATCTGCCCGCGGGTGTCGACATCTCGATCAAGCTTTAAGGAGGAGGCACGAGATGGCTGACCGCGTCATCCGCGGCATCCTCGGCACAAAGCTGGGGATGACCCAGGTCTTCGACGAGAGCAACCGGGTAGTCCCGGTGACCGTCGTCAAGGCCGGTCCCTGCGTCGTCACGCAGGTGCGCACCGCCGACGTCGACGGCTACAGCGCCGTCCAGCTCGCCTTCGGCGAGATCGACCCGCGCAAGGTTCCCAAGCCGCTGCGCGGGCACTTCGAGCGTGCGGGCGTGACCCCGCGCCGCCACCTCGTCGAGCTGCGCACGCTCGACGCCTCGTCCTACCCCGTCGGCTACGAGCTCACGGCGGCGGCCTTCAGCCCCGGCACGGTGGTCGACGTGATCGCCACGAGCAAGGGCAAGGGCTACGCCGGCGTCATGAAGCGCCACGGCTTCAAGGGCCTGGGCGCGGGCCATGGCGTCGAGAAAAAGCACCGCTCACCCGGTTCCATCGGCGGCTGCGCGACCCCCGGTCGCGTCTTCAAGGGCGTCAAGATGGCCGGGCGCATGGGCGGCGAGCGCAGCACGACCATGAACCTTGTCATCCACGGGGTCGACGTCGAGCGCGGCCTGCTGCTCGTGCGCGGCGCTGTTCCCGGCCCGACCGGTGCGCTCGTGATGGTGCGCAGCGCCGCCAAGCGCGTCTCTCCGGACGCCTTCCAACCGGCCGCCGACGCCGATTCGGCCGCGGCCGACGCGACCGAAGCAACTGAAGGGGCCGACCAGTGAGTGCCACTGCTGCCACTGTCTCCCCAGCCGACGGCGTGACCCGCAGCGTCAATGTGCAATCGCCGTCCGGCGATCTGAAGCGCACTGCTGACCTGCCCGCCACCGTCTTCGACGTGCAGGTCAACGTGCCGCTGATTCACCAGGTCGTGGTCGGCCAGCTGGCCGCGGCCCGTCAGGGCACCGCCGACACCAAGACCCGCGGCGAAGTCCGCGGAGGCGGCAAGAAGCCGTACCGCCAGAAGGGCACCGGCCGGGCCCGGCAGGGTTCGACCCGCGCGCCGCAGTTCGCCGGTGGTGGCGTGGTCCACGGGCCGACACCGCGCTCGTACGTGCAGCGCACGCCCAAGAAGATGAAGGCCGCCGCGCTGCGGGGAGCCCTCTCGGACCGGGCCCGCCACGGGCGTATCCACGTGGTGAGCGGAGTGGTCGACGACGCCACGACGGAGCCGTCGACCAAGACCGCGGCGAGTCACCTTCGCCGCATCGTCGGGAGCCGGCACGTGCTGGTGGTGGCCGAGCGGCGTGACGAGCTCACCTGGAAGAGCCTGCGCAACGTTCCCGAGGTCCACCTCATCGCGCCGGGCCAGCTCAACACCTATGACGTGCTGGTGAGCGACGACGTGGTCTTCACCGAAGGCGCGCTGGCCGAATTCCTGGCCGGGCCGCCGAAGGGTAAGGGCGCCGACGCCGTGGCGCGCGAATCTGAGCTCGAAGACCTCGCCGACGCCGTCACCACGCTGGCCAAAGAGCCGGCCGTCGAACCAGCACCAGCGGAGCCGAAGAAGCGGGCGCCGCGCAAGGCGGCAGCCAAGGCTGCAGCGGCGGTGGAGGACACCGGCGAGACGAAGCCAGCCGGAGAAGGAATCTCCGACGAGGAGATGGTCGCCGAGGTCGAGGAGTCGACCAGCGGCGAGATCGCTGACGCACCCAAGTTCGAGGCCGAGGCCGAGGGCGCGACCAGTGACACGGAAGCCGCCAAAGATCCCGATGGAGTGGGCGAATGATTCCCGATCCGCGCGACGTCATCCTGGCGCCCGTGATCTCGGAGAAGAGCTACGGGCTGGTCGAGGAAGGCACCTACACCTTCATCGTCCGTCCTGACGCCAACAAGACCGAGATCAAGATCGCGGTCGAGCAGATCTTCGGCGTCAAGGTCGACCGGGTGAACACCGCCAACCGCGAGGGCAAGCGCAAGCGCACCCGCAGTGGCTTTGGCCGGCGCAAGTCGACCAAGCGCGCGCTCGTGAGCCTGCGCCCCGGCGACAGCATCGACATCTTCGGAGCGCCGGGCTGAGCCCGCACTCACGACATTTTCTGACCGCAGCGACGAACGAGACGAAAAGACGAGAGATAGATGGGTATCCGTAAGTACAAGCCGACGACGCCGGGGCGCCGCGGCGCCAGCGTGGCCGACTTCGTCGAGATCACCCGCAGCGAGCCTGAGAAGTCGCTGGTCCGCCCGTTGCACAGCAAGGGCGGGCGCAACGCGCACGGCCGGGTAACGGCGCGCCACCAGGGCGGCGGGCACAAGCGGGCGTACCGCGTCATCGACTTCCGTCGCGACAAGGACGGCGTGCCGGCCAAGGTCGCACACATCGAGTACGACCCCAACCGCACCGCGCGCATCGCGCTGCTGCACTACGCCGACGGCGAGAAGCGCTACATCATCGCGCCGACCCGGCTCAGCCAGGGTGACACGGTCGTCAGCGGTCCCTCGAGTGACATCCGGCCCGGCAACGCGCTGCCGCTGCGCAACATCCCCACCGGCACCGTGGTCCACGCGATCGAGCTGAAGCCGGGCGGCGGCGCGAAGATCGCCCGCAGCGCCGGTTCCAGTGTCCAGCTGGTGGCAAAGGACGGCCCGTACGCCCTGCTGCGCATGCCGTCCGGTGAGACCCGCAACGTCGACCAGCGCTGCCGCGCCACCGTCGGCGAGGTCGGCAACTCCGAGCAGGCGGGTATCAACTGGGGCAAGGCCGGCCGCATGCGCTGGAAGGGCAAGCGCCCCCACGTCCGCGGTGTCGCCATGAACCCGGTCGACCACCCGCACGGCGGTGGTGAGGGCAAGACCTCCGGTGGTCGCCACCCGGTCAACCCCGCCGGCAAGCCCGAGGGCCGTACCCGCGCCCAGCACAAGCCGAGCGACAAGCTCATCGTTCGCCGTCGCCGCGCAGGCCGGGGCCGGCGATGAGCAGCGGAAACAGTTTCGTGGTGCTTGCCTTTGTAGACAGAGATATTTCGGCCTTGCAGGGAGGAGTTAACAAGTGCCACGCAGCCTGAAGAAGGGCCCGTTCGTCGACGACCACCTGCTGAAGAAGGTCGACGAGCAGAACTCCAAGGGCACCAAGAACGTCATCAAGACCTGGTCGCGCCGCTCCACGGTGATCCCCGACATGCTCGGCCACACCATCGCGGTGCACGACGGCCGCAAGCACGTCCCGGTGTTCATCACCGAGGGCATGGTCGGCCACAAGCTGGGCGAGTTCGCTCTGACCCGCACGTTCCGCGGGCACGTCAAGGACGACCGGAGGTCTCGCCGTGGCTGATGACATTGCAGCAGCGACGACCGCTCGGGCCCAGGCCCGCTACGCCCGCATCGGGCCGCGCAAGGCCCGCCGGGTCATCGATCTGGTCCGCGGCATGAAGGCCTCCGACGCGCTCGACATCCTGCGCTTCAGCCCGCAGGCCGCGAGCGAGGACATCTACAAGGTCGTCGCTTCGGCGATGGCCAACGCCGAGCACAACGAGCACCTCGACCGCGACGCGCTGTGGATCAGCGAGGCGTATGTCGATGAAGGCCCGACCCTCAAGCGCTTCCGTCCGCGGGCGCAGGGCCGTGCCTACCGGGTACGCAAACGCACCAGCCACATCACGGTCATCGTCGAAGCTCGCGAGCAGGCGCCCCGTTCCAGCAGTTCGAGGAGGGCCCGCTAGTGGGTCAGAAGGTAAACCCGCACGGCTTCCGGCTGGGTATCACCAGCGAGTTCACCTCGCGCTGGTATGCCGACAAGCAGTACTCGGCCTACGTCGGCGAAGACGTCAAGATCCGCAAGATGATGTCCCGCGGTATGGAGCGGGCCGGCATCAGCCGGGTCGACATCGAGCGCACCCAGGGCCGGCTGCGGGTCGACATCCACACTGCGCGTCCCGGGATCGTCATCGGCCGCCGCGGCGCGGAAGCCGACCGTATTCGCGGCGACCTCGAGAAGCTCACCGGCAAGCAGGTGCAGCTGAACATCCTCGAGGTCAAGAACCCCGAGATCGATGCGCAGCTCGTCGCGCAGGGCGTGGCCGAGCAGCTCTCGAGCCGCGTCAGCTTCCGGCGTGCCATGCGCAAGTCGATGCAGAGTGCGCTCAAGGGCGGCGCCAAGGGCATCCGGGTGCAGTGCTCCGGACGCCTCGGCGGCGCCGAGATGAGCCGCTCGGAGTTCTACCGCGAGGGCCGGGTTCCGCTGCACACCCTGCGCGCCGACATCGACTACGGCTTCTACGAGGCGCGTACCACCTTCGGCCGTATCGGCGTGAAGGTCTGGATCTACAAGGGCGACGTGGTCGCGAGCCGCGCCGAGCGCGAGGCGCAAGAGGCTGCGCTGCGCCAGCAGCGGCGTGAGCGTCCGGTCCGCCGCCCGCGCAGTGGTTCGACCGGAACCACCGCTGCCGGCACGGACGCCGGGCGCGCGGCAGCGCAGGCGCAGTCGCGTCAGGGGACAGCAAAGGTCGAACAAGCCCCGGCTCCCGCGGCTGAGGAGGTTCCGACCCTGGTCGAGACCCCGGTCACCCCCGAGGTGGCAGCGGAGATCACGGCTGAGGCCGGCAACGAGCCCGCTGTCGAGTCGGCGGCGCCCGAGGCTGCGGCTGACACCGCTACCGACGCGGCACCGGAACAGGAGGGCTGACGCATGCTCATCCCGCGGAGGGTCAAGCACCGCAAGCAGCACCACCCGAGTCGTTCCGGCGCTGCCAAGGGCGGTACGACCATCGCCTTCGGCGACTACGGCATCCAGGCGCTCGAGCCGGCCTACGTCACCAACCGCCAGATCGAGTCGGCCCGTATCGCCATGACCCGCCACATCAAGCGTGGCGGAAAGGTCTGGATCAACATCTATCCGGATCGCCCGCTGACCAAGAAGCCTGCCGAAACCCGCATGGGTTCGGGTAAGGGTTCACCGGAGTGGTGGGTCGCCAACGTCAAGCCGGGTCGCGTCATGTTCGAGCTGTCCGGTGTCGCCGAGCCGCTCGCCCGCGAGGCGATGCGGCGCGCGATGCACAAGCTGCCGATGAAGTGCCGCTTCATCACCCGAGAGGGGGCGAGCGTCTGATGGCCAACGCCACCGCTCTGGAGCTGCGCAGCGCCGGGGACGAGGAGCTGGTCTCCCGCCTCCGGGAGGCCAAGCAGGAGCTGTTCAACCTGCGGTTCCAGGTCGCTACCGGGCAGCTGGACAACAACCGGCGGCTGCAGACGGTCCGCCGCGACATCGCCCGCATCTACACCGTGATGCGCGAGCGCGAGCTCGGCATCACGTACGAGGTCATCACCGAAGAGGCAGCAACGGAAGACTCCGCCGATTCCGCCGCTGCTACTACAAAGACCGAGAAGGCATCCGCATGAGCACCCCCGCTGAGGCGCCCGTCGCGAACCCCCGTGGTAACCGCAAGGTTCGCGAGGGGCTCGTGGTGAGCGACAAGATGACCAAGACGGTGGTCGTCGAGGTCGAGGACCGCGTGCAGCACCCGCTGTACGGCAAGACCATTCGCCGCACCAAGCGCTACAAGGCCCACGACGAGGGTGACGCCGGCGTCGGCGACCGCGTGCTGCTGATGGAGACCCGTCCGCTGTCGGCCACCGTGCGCTGGCGCGTCGTGGAGATCCTGGAGCGTGCCCGATGATCCAGCAGGAATCGCGGCTTCGCGTCGCCGACAACACCGGCGCCAAGGAGCTGCTCTGCATCCGCGTGCTGGGCGGCTCCGGCCGGCGGTACGCGGGGATCGGCGACATCATCGTCGGCACCGTCAAGGACGCGCTCCCTGGTGCCGGGGTGAAGAAAGGCGACGTCGTGAAGGCGGTCGTCGTGCGCACCATCAAGGAGCGCCGCCGGCCCGACGGCTCGTACATCCGTTTCGACGAAAACGCCGCCGTGCTGATCCGTGACACCGGCGACCCGCGTGGTACCCGCATCTTCGGCCCGGTGGGCCGCGAGCTGCGCGACCGCCGGTTCATGCGGATCATCTCGCTGGCACCGGAAGTGATCTGAGACATGAAGATCAAGAAGGGCGACACCGTACAGGTGCTCACCGGCAAGGACCGCGGCCTGCGCGGCAAGGTGCTGGTCGCCTACCCGAAGGACGACCTGGTGCTCGTCGAGGGCGCCAACCGGGTCAAGAAGCACACCAAGCAGGCGCAGAGCGCGCGCGGGAGTCAGACCGGCGGCATCGTCGAGACCGAGGCTCCCATCCACGTCAGCAACGTCGGCTTCGTTCACCCGAAGACCGGCAAGCCGGGGCGTCTCGGCTACCGGATCGGCGATGACGGCAAGAAGGTGCGGGTCTGCCGCAGCGCTGGGAACGAGGTGGACGTCTGATGACCGCCACGCAAGAAGCTCCCAGCCGTCCGCCGGCGCGGCTCAAGCAGCGCTACCGCGACGAGGTGCTCCCTGAGCTGAAGTCCTCGCTCGGTATCGCCAACGTCATGCAGGTGCCCGGCGTGGTCAAGGTCGTCGTCAACATGGGCGTCGGCGACGCCGCCCGCGACGCCAAGCTCATCGACGGCGCCGTCCGTGATCTCTCGCTGATCACCGGCCAGAAGCCGACGGTCCGCCGGGCCACCAAGTCCATCGCGCAGTTCAAGCTGCGCGAGGGCCAGCCCATCGGCGCGAAGGTGACCCTGCGCGGCGACCGCATGTGGGAGTTCCTCGACCGGCTCGTGTCGATCGCGCTGCCCCGCATCCGTGACTTCCGCGGGCTCTCGCCCCGCCAGTTCGACGGCCGCGGCAATTACACGTTCGGGGTCAACGAGCAGTCGATCTTCCACGAGATCGATCCCGACCGTATTGACCGGGTCCGCGGCATGGACATCACGATCGTGACCAGTGCCGAGACCGATGACGCGGGACGCGCGCTGCTTCGCGCGCTCGGATTCCCGTTCCGGGAGAGCTGAGGAATGGCAAAGAAAGCGCTAGTTGAAAAGGCCAACCGCAAGCCCAAGTTCAAGGTGCGCGGATATACCCGCTGCCAGCGGTGCGGGCGTCCACGCGCGGTCTTTCGCGCGTTCGGTCTGTGCCGCATCTGCATGCGGCAGATGGCTCACCGCGGCGAGCTGCCCGGCATCACCAAGAGCTCTTGGTAGCCGCAAGGCGGCAAAACCGCTCTTGGTACATCCACCTCTCTACGCGGAAGGCCCCAGCCGGGGAACCATCGTGAGAAAGCAAGGCACTGACATGAAGACCACTTCGGCCGTCTCGGTGGTGATCCGTCCATGACGATGACCGACCCGATCGCGGACATGCTCACGCGCGTCCGCAACGGCAACAAGGCCTACCACGAGACCGTGCGCATGCCTTACAGCAAGATCAAGACCCACATCGCGGAGATCCTCCAGCAGGAGGGCTACATCAAGGGCTGGTCGAGCGAAGGTGAAGGCGTCGAGCGGGTGCTCGTCGTCGACCTCAAGTACGGCCAGAACCGTGAGCGCACGATCGCCGGGATCCGCCGCATCTCCAAGCCGGGCCTGCGCGTCTACGCGAAGGCGACCAACCTGCCGAAGGTGCTCGGCGGTCTGGGCGTGGCCATCATCAGTACATCGACCGGCCTGCTTACTGACAAGCAGGCCGCCAAGCGGGGCGTGGGCGGGGAAGTCCTCGCCTTCGTCTGGTAGCGGTCATGTCTCGTATCGGACGCCTTCCGATCACTGTGCCTTCGGGCGTCGAGGTGAGCCTCGACGGCCAGCAGGTCACCGTGAAGGGGCCCAAGGGCAGCCTCTCGCACACCGTCATCGAGCCGATCACCGTCGAGAGAGAAGACGGGGTGCTGCTCGTCAAGCGGCCGGACGACGAGCGCGACAGCCGCGCTCGCCACGGCCTCACCCGCTCGCTCCTTTCCAACATGGTCACCGGCGTCACCACCGGCTTCAGCAAGACGCTGGAGATCGTCGGCGTCGGCTACCGCGTCCAGGCGCGTGGCCGAGACCTCGAGTTCTCCCTCGGCTTCAGCCACCCGGTGCCGGTCAAGGCCCCCGAGGGCATCACCTTCGAGGTCCAGGCGCCCACCCGGTTCGTGGTGAGCGGCATCGACAAGCAGCAGGTCGGCGAGGTCGCTGCCACCATCCGCAAGCTTCGCAAGCCCGACCCGTACAAGGGCAAGGGCGTGCGTTACCAAGGCGAAGTCATCCGCCGCAAGGTCGGGAAGGCGGGCAAGTAATGCCGAGCACCATCTCCGCCGCACGGCGGGCCGGCGTCAGCCGCCGCCACTTCCGGGTGCGCAAGCGGGTGTCCGGCACCGCGGGCCGTCCGCGTCTGGTCGTGACCCGCTCCGCACGCCACATCTACGCCCAGATCGTCGACGACACCAAGGGCCACACCCTGGCGTCCGCCTCCACGCTCGACACCAGCCTGCGCGGCGCCGGCAATTCCGTCGGTGACAAGAGCAAGGCGGCCTCGGCCGTCGGTGCGCTGATCGCCGAGCGGGCGAAGGCGGCCGGGGTCGAGTCCGTGGTCTTCGATCGCGGCGGACGCAAGTATCACGGGCGCATTGCCGCTCTCGCAGATGGGGCCCGCGAAGCCGGGCTCCGGTTCTAGGAAGGACGACTCCGATATGCCAGGTCAGCGCCGCGCAGGCGGCAGCGGCGAACGCCGTGACCGACGTGACCGCCAAGGCGGGCCAGCAGCGGAGAAGTCCGCGTACCTCGAGCGCGTCGTCGCGATCAACCGCGTCGCCAAGGTCGTCAAGGGCGGCCGTCGCTTCTCCTTCACCGCGCTGGTGATCGTCGGCGACGGCGAAGGCACCGTCGGCGTCGGCTACGGAAAGGCCAAGGAGGTCCCGGCAGCCATCGCCAAGGGCGTCGAGGAGGCGAAAAAGCACTTCTTCAAGGTCCCGCGGATCCTCGCGACGATCCCGCACCCGGTTCAGGGTGAGGACGCCGCGGGTGTCGTGCTCCTCAAGCCCGCGTCGCCCGGTACCGGTGTCATCGCCGGTGGTCCGGTGCGCGCCGTGCTGGAGTGCGCCGGCATCCACGACGTGCTCTCGAAGTCGCTGGGCTCGTCGAACCCGATCAACATCGTCCGCGCCACCGTTGCGGCGCTGCAGGGGCTCACCCGTCCCGAGGAGATCGCGGCTCGCCGCGGCCTTCCCCTCGAGGACGTCGCCCCCGCCGCGCTGCTGCGGGCCCGGGCCGCAGGTATGGCCAGCTCCGCACCAGCGGTGCCGACGGGAGTGTGACGTCGTGGCTCAGTTGAAGATCACCCAGCGCAAGTCCGGCATCGGGGGCACCGCGCGCCAGCGGGAGACCCTGAAGACGCTCGGGCTGCGCCGCATCGGTGCGACGGTGACCCGCGACGACCGGCCTGAGGTTCGGGGCATGGTCCGCGCGGTGGCGCACCTCGTGCAGGTCGAGGAGGTATAGCCATGAGCGAGCAACCCACAGAAGAAGACCGCGTCCTCGCGGGGCGCGGCCTGAAGGTCCATCACCTGCGTCCGGCCCCGGGTGCGAAGAAGGCCAAGACCCGCGTCGGCCGCGGTGAGGGCTCGAAGGGCAAGACCGCCGGCCGCGGTACCAAGGGAACGGGCGCCCGCAAGAACGTCCCGGCCCGGTTCGAGGGTGGCCAGATGCCGCTGCACATGCGGGTGCCGAAGCTCAAGGGCTTCCGTAACCCGGCGCGCGTCGAGTATCAGGTCGTCAACCTGACCCGGCTCGGGGAGCTGTTCCCGGAAGGCGGTGCCATCTCCGTCGACGACCTGGTCGACAAGGGTGCCGTGCGCCGCGGGCTTCCCGTCAAGGTGCTCGGTGACGGCGGTGTCTCGGTGGCGATGCAGGTCAGCGTCAACGCCTTCTCGAGTTCCGCGAAGGAAAAGCTCTCGGCGGCCGGAGGCCTGGCGATAGAAGTCTGAGCGTTTGCTTACAGGCGATGCCGCCCCACGGCTAGGGCCGAGGGGCGGCATCGTCGTTAGGCGAAAGGCAGGGTGTTCACCAGTATTTACTGGCCGTTCGCCACGTTTCACCGCCCTTCGCGTCCGGGACCGGTCGCAATCCGACTGTTACAGTCGGCACAGGCACCCCTGGCGCTCCAGCTGAGCGGCTGCCCCCCCGAGCCGCCCACGACTTCTGCAGGGAGGAGCCGTGCTCTCCGCTTTTGGACGGGCGTTCCGCACGCCCGACCTGCGCAAAAAGCTGCTGTTCACGTTGGGCATCATCGTGCTTTTCCGGGTCGGCAGCACCGTCCCTGCACCCGGTGTCAACGTCCGCGCCATCCACGACTGCCTTTCGGGCAACCAGAGCAGCTCGAACAAGAACCTGCTCTCGCTGGTGAACCTGTTCAGCGGAGGCGCGCTGCTGCAGCTGTCGGTCTTCGCGCTCGGGATCCTGCCCTACATCACCAGCAGCATCATCATGCAGCTGCTGAGCGTCGTCATCCCGCGCCTGGAGCGGCTGCGCAAGGAGGGCCAGTCCGGCGAAACCAAGATCACCCAGTACACGCGCTACCTGACGCTGGCCCTCGCGGTTCTGCAGTCGACCGGCATCGTCGCGCTGGCCCGTTCGAACCGGCTCATTCCCGGCTGTACGACTGCGATTATCCGGAATACGTCCGTTTTCGACACCGCGGTCATCGTGATCACCATGGTCGCCGGCACCGCCGTGATCATGTGGTTCGGGGAACTCATCACCGGCAAAGGCGTCGGCAACGGTATGTCCCTGCTGATGTTCACCTCGATCGCGGCTCGCCTTCCCTCGCAGGGCTCCGGAATCCAGCAGGCGGCCGGCGGCGTGGTCTTCACGCTGGTGGTGCTGCTCGGCCTGGCGATCGTCGTGTTCGTCGTCTTCGTGGAGCAGGCGCAGCGCCGAATACCCGTGCAATACGCCAAACGCATGATCGGGCGCCGAATGTACGGCGGCAGCTCGACCTACATCCCGATGAAGGTCAACCAGGCCGGTGTGGTGCCGGTGATCTTCGCGTCGTCGCTCTTGCAGCTGCCGCAACTGCTCGGGCAGGTCTGGACCAACAAGGGCTTCCAGGATTTCGAGCAGCGCTACCTGGTGCGCGGGGACAATCCGCTGTACCTGGTGACGTATGCGGCCCTGATCATCTTTTTCACGTATTTCTACGTCGCTATCACCTTCAACCCCGTTGAAGTGGCCGACAACATGAAGAAATACGGCGGTTTCATTCCGGGCATTCGTCCAGGACGCCCGACGTCGGAGTACCTCGAGCGGGTGCTTTCCCGCATCACCCTGCCCGGGTCGTTGTTCCTCGGCATCATCTGCGTTCTGCCGCTGGCACTGCTCAACCTGACTAAGAATCAGCAATTCCCGTTTGCCGGCACCAGCGTCCTGATCATGGTCGGGGTGGGCCTTGAGACGGTGAAGCAGATCGAAAGCCAGTTGCAGCAGCGCAACTACGAGGGCTTCCTCCGCTAGTGCGCCTCGTTCTCGTCGGCCCGCCCGGGGCGGGTAAGGGCACGCAAGCGGCTTTCATCGCGTCCGCTGAGTCCATCCCGAAGATTTCCACCGGCGACATCTTCCGGGCGAACGTCAGTGAGGGCACCGACCTCGGCAAGCTGGCGAAGCAGTACATGGACGCCGGTGACCTGGTGCCCGACTCCGTCACCGTCGAGATGGTGCGTAACCGGCTGGCGGAGGAAGACGCCGTCCGCGGCTTCCTGCTCGACGGGTTCCCGCGCACCGTTCCCCAGGCCGAGACGCTCGAGCAGTTGCTCGCCGACCTCGGGCACAAGCTGGACATCGTCCTGGAGCTGGTCGTCGACGACGACGAGGTCGTGCGGCGGCTTTCCGGGCGCCGCACCTGCCGGCGCTGCGGCACGATCTGGCACGTCGACTTCGACCCGCCCACCCGTGAGGGAGCGTGCGACCGCTGCGGCGGCGAGCTCTTCCAGCGCGACGATGACATGCCCGGCACGGTTCGCCACCGGCTCGAGGTCTATGCGGAACAGACCGCCCCGCTCATCGCTTTTTACGCAGCACGAGGCATCCTGGTAGGTATCGATGCAACCGGACCGGTGGATGACATCACCGACCGGGCGCTCGAGGCGCTACGGCGTTACGAGGATTGATCCTCGGGCGTCCAGCGCAAGCTCACGCGACCAGAAGATGTGAGGCGAACCGCATGACCCGGCGGGACGAAGTCGAGATCAAATCGCGCTCCGAGATCTTGCTGATGCGCGAGGCGGGGCTGGTCGTCGCGCGCACGCTGGCCAAGCTTCGCCAGGCCGTCCGCCCCGGGATGACCACCAAGGACCTCGACGAAATGGCCGAGGCGTCGATCCGCGGCGAGGGAGCCATTCCGTCCTTCCTGAACTACGGCGGCCACCTCGGCCAGCCGGGCTTTCAGGGCAGCATCTGCGCGTCGGTCAACGAAGAGATCGTGCACGGCATCCCGGGTCCGCGCGTGCTGCGCGAGGGCGACCTGCTCTCCATCGACTGCGGAGCCATCCTCGACGGCTGGCACGGCGACTCGGCGATCACGGTGCCGGTCGGGGAGGTTGCCCCGGAGGCGCTCGAGCTCTCCCGGGTCTGCGAGGCGTCGCTGTGGGCCGGGCTCGCCGCCGCGCAGCTCGGCGGGCGGCTGACCGACATCAGCCACGCGGTGGAGCGCGAGACGCGCAAGCACACCGGGCCGCACGGGCCGTACGGCATCGTCGACAATTACGGCGGCCACGGCATCGGCACGGCCATGCACCAGGCGCCGCACGTGCTCAACTACGGCCGCCCCGGGCGCGGCCAGCGCCTGGTCAAGGGCCTGGCACTGGCCATTGAACCGATGCTGACGCTCGGGGCCCCCGACACCCGCGTGCTCGGTGACGAGTGGACCGTGGTGACGGCGGACGGCCGGTGGGCGGCGCACTGGGAGCACACCGTCGCCATCACCGAGGACGGGCCCTGGGTGCTCACCGCCTTCGACGGCGGCGTGGCCAAGCTCGCGGAGTTCGGCGTCAAAGCGGGCCAGCCGGTCGCGCAGGCCGCCGGCCGTTAGCCCCCGCGCCCGGTGGGCGGATGACGCGATCTGGCGTAGCATGGCGTGTCGGCCGTAACGGCCGGGTTTCTTGCGTGCGTTCGCGGGTGCTCGGAATGCGGGCGACCTGCAGGATCGTTCTTTCTTGCAGGTGTAACAAAACCAGCAGCACAACCAGGATCGCGGAGGACATGCCGAAAAAAGACGGGGCTATCGAGATCGAGGGCAAGGTCGTCGAGCCGCTACCCAACGCGATGTTTCGCGTTGAGCTGCAGAACGGGCACAAGGTGCTCGCTCACATCAGCGGCAAGATGCGTCAGCACTACATCCGAATCCTCCCTGAGGACCGCGTAGTGGTGGAGCTCTCGCCCTACGACCTGTCCCGCGGTCGCATCGTCTACCGCTACAAGTAAGCCATCGAGCGTCCGGGCGGCACACTCTGCCGGCTGCGCACGCAAAGGAGTACCGCAGCCGTGAAGGTTCAGCCCAGCGTCAAGAAGATCTGCGACAAGTGCAAGGTGATCCGCCGTCACGGGCGAGTCATGGTCATCTGCGACAACCTGCGTCACAAGCAGCGTCAGGGCTAGCTCCACCATCCTGACGCGATCACCTCGAGCGCGTTCCACCAGTCCGCACCAGCGACTGAACACCCCCGGTCGGAGGCCGGGGCCCCACCGGGCAGGTGGGGACGGACCGCGCGTAGACCTCCGTGAGAAAAGAAGGAGAACTGCCCACACATGGCCCGCCTGTCCGGGGTCGATCTGCCGCGCGAGAAGCGCCTCGAGATCGCCCTCACCTACATCTACGGCATCGGCCGTACCCGAGCCCGGGAGACCCTGGCCCAGACCGGGATCAACCCCGACACCCGCGTCCGTGACCTCAGCGACGATGAGTTGCTCAAGCTGCGCGACTGGATCGACACCACCTACAAGGTCGAGGGTGACCTGCGCCGCGAGGTCAGCCCAGGACATCCGCCGCAAGGTCGAGATCGGCTGCTACCAGGGCATCCGCCACCGCCGCGGGCTCCCGGTCCACGCCCAGCGCACCCACACCAACGCCCGCACCCGCAAGGGCCCGCGCCGTGCGATCGCCGGTAAGAAGAAGCCAGGAAAGAAGTAACGGATGCCCCCGCAGAAGCGAGCAGGTGCCGGCGTCAAGAAGGTCCGGCGCAAGGAGCGCAAGAACGTCGCGCACGGCCACGCCCATATCAAGAGCACGTTCAACAACACGATCGTTTCGATCACCGACCCCAACGGCGCGGTGATCTCCTGGGCTTCCGCCGGCCACGTCGGCTTCAAGGGTTCCCGCAAGTCGACCCCCTTCGCCGCCCAGATGGCCGCAGAGAACGCTGCGCGCAAGGCCATGGAGCACGGCATGCGCAAGGTCGACGTCTTCGTCAAGGGTCCCGGCTCCGGCCGTGAGACCGCCATCCGCAGCCTGCAGGCGACCGGCCTCGAGGTCGGCGCCATCCAGGACGTCACCCCTGTCCCGCACAACGGCTGCCGCCCGCCCAAGCGGCGCCGGGTCTGACACCGGCGAGAAAGGGACAGGAGACCAAGTAATGGCTCGATACACCGGCCCCGATTGCAAGCGCTGCCGCCGCGAGAAGATGAAGCTCTTCCTCAAGGGCGGCAAGTGCGATACCCCGAAGTGCCCGATCGAGATCCGTCCTTACCCGCCGGGTGAGCACGGCCGCGGCCGCACCAAGGACAGCGAGTACCTGCTGCAGAAGCGCGAGAAGCAGAAGTGCGCGCGCATCTACGGCATCCTCGAAAAGCAGTTCCGTGGCTACTACGACGAGGCCAACCGCCGCTCCGGCAAGACCGGTGACGAGCTGCTGCGCATCCTCGAGTCGCGGCTGGACAACGTCGTCTACCGCGCCCAGTTCGCTCCTTCGCGCGATGCCGCCCGCCAGATCGTTCGCCACGGCCACGTCCTGGTGAACGGCAAGAAGGTCGACATCCCGAGCTACCGCGTCTCGGCGAACGACATCGTCGAGATCCGGCCGAAGAGCCACGAGATGACCCCGTTCGTCATCGCCCGGGAGCTGGCGGGCAGCCGCACCACCCCGGCGTGGCTCGAGGTCATCTCCCCGTCCATGCGGGCTCTCGTTCACTCGCTTCCGGAGCGCGGTGCCATCGACACCCCGGTCCAGGAGCAGCTGATCGTCGAGCTCTACTCGAAGTAAGGCGTAACCCCCGGGCCGGGGACAGAGATCCGGTCCGGGGCCGCCACCGCTCGCCGGTGGCACCCATCAGGCGTCATATAGCGGTCGCCTGAAGACACAGGAGGCACCTTCCGTGCTCATCGCACAACGTCCCACCCTCACCGAAGAGGCCGTCGACGAGTTCCGCTCCCGGTTCGTGATCGAGCCGCTCGAGCCCGGCTTCGGCTACACCCTCGGCAATTCGCTGCGCCGCACGCTGATGTCGTCCATCCCGGGCGCTGCCGTGACGAGCATCCGCATCGACGGCGTGCTCCACGAGTTCTCCACTGTTCCCGGGGTCAAGGAAGACGTCACCGAGGTCATCCTGAACCTCAAGGAGCTCGTCGTGAGCTCGGACAACGACGAGCCCACCGTGATGTACCTGCGCAAGCAGGGCCCGGGCGTCGTCACCGCTGCTGACATCGCGCCGCCGGCCGGTGTCGAGGTGCACAACCCGGATCTGCTGCTCGCGACCCTGAACGACAAGGGCAAGCTCGAGATCGAGCTCACCGTCGAGCGGGGCCGCGGCTACGTCTCGGCCGTGCAGAACAAGCAGGTCGGTCAGGAGATCGGCCGCATCCCGGTCGACTCGATCTACTCGCCGGTCCTGAAGGTCACCTACAAGGTCGAGGCCACGCGTGTCGAGCAGCGCACCGACTTCGACCGGCTCGTGGTCGACGTCGAGACCAAGCGCTCGATGACCCCGCGTGACGCCATGGCCAGCGCCGGTCACACCCTCGTCGGCCTCTTCGGGCTGGCGCAGGAGCTGAACGTCGAGGCCGAGGGTGTCGACATCGGCCCTTCCCCGGCCGACGCCGCGCTCGCCGCGGATCTCGCGCTTCCGATCGAGGAGATGGACCTCACCGTCCGCTCCTACAACTGCCTCAAGCGCGAGGGCATCCACACCATCGGCGAGCTCGTCGGTCGCAGCGAGGCCGACCTGCTCGACATCCGCAACTTCGGTCAGAAGTCGATCGACGAGGTCAAGGGCAAGCTGGCCGGCATGGGCCTGGCGCTCAAGGACAGCCCGCCCGGATTCGACCCGCGTATCGCCGTCGACACCTACGGCACCGAGGGATACGGACCCGGTTTCTCGACCGGGCTGGACGACGCCAGCGTCGACGACGGCACCGCGTACACCGAGACCGAGCAGTACTAACCCCTTTCCAGCCCCTTTCCAGCTGAAGTCCTGACGTCCGTCACCGAGGAGATCCCGTGCCTACGCCCACCAAGGGCCCCCGCCTGGGGGGCAGCCCCGCCCACGAGCGGCTGATCCTGGCCAACCTCGCCACGGCGCTGTTCGAGCACGGCGGCATCACGACGACGGTCGCCAAGGCCAAGCGGCTCCGCCCGCTCGCCGAGAAGCTGGTCACCTCCGCCAAGAAGGGTGACCTCGCGGCTCGCCGGCGGGTGCTGCAGGTGGTGCGCGACAAGTCGGTCGTGCACCACCTGTTCACCGAGATCGGCCCGCGCTACGGCAGCCGTGACGGTGGCTACACCCGGATCATCAAGCTCGGCCCGCGGCACGGCGACAACGCGCCGATGGCCCGCATCGAGCTGGTCGAGGGCACCACGGCGGCGCAGGGCATCGTGGGCGAGGCCGAGCGCGCTCGCGGATCGCGCTTCGCCGGACGCCGCCCGCTCGCCGGCCGCACCCGTGAGACCGCCGAGGACCTGGCGGGCGAGTCGCCGACTGCGGCTGCTGCGCTCGAGGCCGACGAGGCTGCGGCCGATACGGCAGAGACCACGGACGTCGCTGAGGCCGTCGACAGCGTCGACACCGTTGAGGCTCCCGAGGCTCCCGAGGCTGCCGCTGAAGCCGATGACGTCGAGCTGGCCCCGGAGCACTCCGACGAGGCTCCCGCTCAGCAGGCCGAGGCCGCCAGCGAGGAGTCGCAGGCCGAGGGTGACGCCGACGAGGGTGACGCCGACAAGGACGACGCCGACAAGGCGTAAGCACGTCGATGCGCGTGCGCTTTGACCTGGCGTACGAGGGAACCGACTTCGCGGGCTGGGCCCGCCAGCCGGATCAGCGCACCGTCCAAGGCGTGCTCGAGGCTGCGCTCGGGCAGGTGCTTGCGCCTTGCGGAGCCGCCGGCCCTCACCGTCGCCGGGCGAACCGATGCCGGCGTTCATGCGCGCGGGCAGGTCGCCCACGCCGACCTCGCGATCCGTGCCTGCGCTGCGCTGGCTGAATACGGTGCTCCCCGCAGACGTACGCGTCTTCAGGGCCGCGCCGGCACCCCCCGGGTTCGACGCCCGGTTCTCGGCGCTCTCGCGGCGTTACAGCTACCGGGTGGCGGACGGCCCGGTCGATCCGCTGCGCCGGCGCGACACGCTCGCCTGGAACCACCCGCTCGACCCTGCCGCCATGAACACGGCCGCGGAATCCTTGCTCGGGGAGCACGACTTCGCCGCGTACTGCAAGCGCCGCGAGGGAGCCACCACCATCCGCCGGCTCCTCGCCCTGTCGTGGATCCGCGGCGACGATGGCGTGCTCGAAGCCACCGTCGAGGCCGACGCGTTCTGCCACTCGATGGTCCGCGCGCTCGTCGGCGCGCTGCTCATTGTGGGAGAGGGTCGCCGGCCGCCGCCCTGGCCGGCGCAGGTGCTCGCCGCCGCCGTACGGGACCCCGCCGTGACCGTCGTCGGTCCGCGCGGACTGTGTCTCGAGCGCGTGAGCTACCCGCCCGACGCCGAACTCTCCGCCCGGGCCGCGGCTACCCGCAGCATTCGGGTCCTCACGGATGGGCTCAGCTGACGGTTTCCGGTAAAGTGGCCGGTCGTTGCCGTGTCTGCGTAGCAGCACGCGTATCCGAATCGAAGTCCCCCTGTAGCGAAGAAGGCCTTGACGTGCGCACGTACCAGCCCAAGTCCGCCGATGTCCAGCGCGCCTGGCACGTCATCGACGCGACGGACGTGGTGCTCGGCCGTCTCGCGTCCCAGGTGGCAGTGCTCCTGCGAGGCAAGCACAAGCCCTACTTCGCCCCCCACGTCGACACGGGTGACTTCGTCGTCATCGTCAACGCCGAGAAGGTCGTGCTGACCGGCACGAAGGCTGACAAGACCGTCTACCGCCATCACTCCGGCTACCCCGGAGGGCTCAAGACCCGCACGTTCCACGACATGCTGGCCACCCGGCCGCAGCAGATCGTCGAGAAGGCCGTGAAGGGGATGCTTCCCCACACCCGTCTCGGTCGCCAGCAGGCCACCAAGCTGAAGGTCTACGCCGGCCCCAACCATCCGCACCAGGCTCAGCAGCCGGTGCCGTTCGAGATCACCCAGGTCGCCCAGTAGGCGAGAAGGAGACACATCAGTGGCTGTCGTCACCGACGCCTCGGGCGCAACCCGGGCCACCGGGCGCCGCAAGGAAGCGGTCGTCCGCGTGCGGCTGCTGCCCGGCACAGGGCAGTGGAAGCTCAACGGGCGCTCGCTCGAGGCGTACTTCCCGAACAAGGTTCACCAGCAGATCGTCGCCGAGCCGCTGAAGACGCTGGAGCTCACCGAGAACTACGACGTGCTCGCCACGCTGCGCGGCGGCGGCATCTCCGGGCAGGCGGGCGCGCTGCGTCTGGGCATCGCCCGGGCCCTGATCGCCATTGAAGAGGACCACCGGCCGAGCCTGAAGCGGGCCGGCTTCCTCACCCGTGACGCCCGGGTCAAGGAGCGCAAGAAGTACGGCCTGAAGAAGGCCCGTAAGGCGCCGCAGTACAGCAAGCGGTGACCGCCGCCCCTGTGGTCCGCGCCGGCGCTGTGGTCGCCGGCCGGCCATAGATGGCCCGCCTGTTCGGCACCGATGGCGTTCGGGGCCTGGCCAACGTCGAGCTGACGCCTGAGCTCGCCATGGCTATCGGCGTCGGCGCCGTCACCGTGCTGCCGGTCGCCCGTCCCACGGTCGTGGTCGGCCGCGATACGCGCCCTTCCGGCGAGTTGCTCGAAGCTGCGGTCTCAGCGGGCCTCGCGAGCGCGGGTGCCGACGTCATCTCACTCGGCGTGGTGCCGACCCCGGCCGTAGCGCACGCCGTCGCCGCCAGCGGCGCGGATCTCGGCATCGTGCTGTCGGCGAGCCACAACGCGATGCCCGACAACGGGATCAAGGTCTTCGGGGCGGCGGCTTCAAGCTTCCCGACGACGTCGAGGACCAGATCGAGGCCTATGTCACGGCGCCGCCGACGGTCCGCCCGACCGGCGCTGACGTCGGCCGGCTGCGTCCCGACGTCCCCGGCCCGGCCGGCATGGTCGAGGCGTACGTGCGCCATCTGCTCAGCGTCGTCAAGGTTCCGCTCGGCCCGCTGAAGATCGTCGTCGACTGTGCCGAAGGAGCCGCGTCGGCGCTGGCCCCCCGCGTGCTGCGCGAGGCCGGGGCCGAGGTTCTCACGATCGGGGCCGACGGCGACGGGCTGCGTATCAACGACGGGTGCGGCGCGACGGCGACGGCACGCCTGCAGGAGGCCGTCGTCGCCAACGGTGCCGATGTCGGCATCGCGCACGACGGTGACGCCGACCGCTGCCTTGCCGTCGATGACCGCGGCGAGCTGATCGACGGCGACCAGATCCTGGCCATCGCGGCGCTCGCCCTGCGGGAGACCGGTGGGCTCGCGCAGGACACGGTGGTGTCCACGGTGATGAGCAACCTCGGGTTTCGCCACGCCATGCGCGACGCCGGGATCACCGTGCTCGAGACCGCCGTCGGCGACCGCTACGTGCTCGAAGCCATGCGGCAGGGCGGCTACACGCTGGGCGGCGAGCAGAGCGGCCACATCGTCTTCGCCGAGCACGCGACCACCGGCGACGGCCTGCTGACCGCACTCATGCTGCTTGAACGCCTCGCCATCACCGGGGCGTCGCTCACCGAACTGGCCGGCGTCATGATCCGGCTCCCGCAGGTGCTGATCAACGTCCGTGCCGACCGCTCACTGGCTACCGCCGCACCGGTGCTGGCCGAGGTGGATCGCGTCACCTTCGAGCTCGGTGATGCGGGACGCGTCCTGCTGCGTGCGTCGGGCACCGAACCCCTCGTGCGCGTCATGGTTGAGGCCACCACCTCGGAGCAGGCACGCTCGTGCGCCCAGCGCATCGCGGATGTCGTAGCAGCCCAGGACCGCGGCTCCGCTTAGGCTGGACAGCGTGTGCGGCATCGTGGGCTACGTCGGGCATCAGAACGCCCTCGAGGTCACCATGGATGGCCTGCGGCGGCTGGAGTACCGCGGATACGACTCGGCAGGGGTCGCCATCGTCGACGGCGGCATGCTGCGGACCTGCCGCAAGGCCGGCAAGCTGGCGAAGCTGGAGAAGGCGCTGGCCGAGGACGAGCGTCCGTGGACCGGCACCAGCGGGATGGGTCACACCCGTTGGGCGACGCACGGCGGCCCGACCGACGCCAACGCCCATCCGCATGTCGACTGCACCGGCCAGCTCGCGGTCGTTCACAACGGGATCATCGAGAACTTCGCGCAGCTGCGGCTCGGTCTCGAACGGCGCGGCCATCACGTGCGTAGCGAGACCGACACCGAGATCGTCGCTCACCTGCTCGAGGAGAAGCTCGCCGCCGGTGCGCCGACCGTCGCCGACGCGTTGCGCGACGTGTGCGCCGAGCTCAGCGGCGCCTTCACGCTCGTGGTGACGTCGGCGCGCGAGCCAGGGACGGTCGTCGCCGCCCGGCGCAACTCTCCGCTCGTCGTCGGCCTCGGCACCGGTGAGTCATTCCTGGCCAGCGATGTCGCGGCGTTCATCGCGCACACCCGCGAGGCGCTGGAGATCGGGCAGGACCAGGTCGTCGAGCTGCGGGCCGACGGGGTCACGGTCACCGACTTCGCCGGCAATCCCGTGCAGGGCCGGCCGTTCCACGTCGACTGGGACGCGAGCGCTGCGGAAAAGGGCGGCTACCCGTACTTCATGCTCAAGGAGATCAGCGAGCAGCCGCAAGCTCTCGCCGACACCTTGCGCGGCCGGACCTCGCCGTCGGGCCAGATCCAGCTCGACGAGCTGCGCCTCGATCCGCAAGAGCTGCGTGAGGTCGACAAGGTGTTCATCGTCGCCTGCGGAACGGCGTATCACGCCGGCTTGATCGCCAAGTACGCCATCGAGCACTGGACCCGGCTGCCGTGCGAGGTGGAGCTCGCGAGCGAGTTCCGCTACCGCGACCCGGTGCTGAACCGCGCCACGCTCGTCATCGCGATCAGCCAGAGCGGCGAGACCCTCGACACGCTGATGGCGGTCAAGCACGCCCGCGAGCAGGCCGCCCGCGTGCTGGCGATCTGCAACTCGGTGGGCTCGACGATCCCGCGCGAGTCGGATGCGGTGCTCTACACCCACTGCGGCCCGGAGGTCGGCGTCGCCGCCACCAAAACGTTCCTCGGCCAGGTCGCCGCCTGCCTGCTGGTCGGCCTGTTCCTGGCCCAGGTCCGCGGCATCGCCTGGGACGACGAGGTGCTCCGGCATGTCGACGAGCTGCAGCAGATGCCGGCGCTGGTGGCCCGCACCCTGGAGAACCTGGAGCCGGTCAAGGCGCTCGCCCGCGAGCTGGCCCCTGCGAAGGTGGTGCTCTTCATCGGCCGTCACGTCGGCTACCCGGTGGCGCTCGAAGGAGCACTCAAGCTCAAAGAGCTCGCGTACATGCATGCCGAAGGCTTCGCGGCCGGCGAGCTCAAGCACGGGCCGATCGCCCTGATCGAGGAGGGCACTCCGGTGGTCGTCATCGTCCCGTCGCCCCGCGGCCGGGCGCTGCTGCACGACAAGGTGCTCAGCAACATCCAGGAGATCCGGGCGCGCGGTGCCCGCACGATCGTCGTGGCGGAGGAGGGTGACGACGCCGTCGTCCCGTACGCCGCTCATGTGATCCGGGTGCCGCACTCGCCGACCCTGCTCGCTCCGCTGGTCACCACCCTGCCGCTGCAGGTCTTCGCCTGCGAGCTGGCACTGGCCCGCGGCCTGGACGTCGACCAGCCTCGCAACCTGGCCAAGTCCGTCACCGTCGAGTGAGCTCGCGATGAGCTGGCGATGATCGTCGGGGTCGGGGTCGACCTCGTCGACGTGGATCGGTTCCAGGCCTCCCTGCTGCGTACCCCGGGGTTGGCGGTGCGGCTCTTCACACCCGCCGAACGGGCCGCCGGCCGGGCGGAACGGCTGGCTGCACGCTTCGCGGCCAAGGAGGCGGTCGCCAAGGCGCTCGGCGCTCCGACCGGCCTGCGCTGGCAGGACGCCGAGATCGAGACGTCCGAGGATGGGGCGCCCCACCTGGTGCTGCACGGGTCGGTTGCCGCGGCTGCCGCGCAGCGCGGGGCGACGTCGTGGCACGTCTCGCTCAGCCACGATGGCGGGATGGCGATGGCCGTCGTCATCCTCGAAAGCTGAGCGGGCGAGAGCGGGCAAGGTCTGACGTATGCGTAACGCCCACACGGTGGCGACCGTCCGGGCCGCCGAGCACGAGCTGATGAGCGTCCTGCCGGAGGGCGCGCTGATGCAACGGGCCGCCGCCGGGCTGGCCGCGGCCGCGACCCGGCGGCTGCCCAAGGTCTACGGCGCACGCGTGGCGGTGCTCGTCGGCGGCGGTGACAACGGGGGCGACGCGCTGTTCGCGGCATCCCGGCTCGCGGCTCGCGGAGCTGCGGTCACCGCGCTGGCCGTCTCGTCGCGGCTGCACGAGGCGGGAGCCGCAGCCGCGCGGCGTAGCGGGGTCGTGATCCGCGAGGCCGGAGATCCCGGCGACGAAGACGCGCTCGCTGCGGCCGCGCTGGTGCTCGACGGGATGGTCGGCATCGGCGGGAGCGGCGGCCTGCGGCCGGCGGCGGCGCGGCTGGCGCGGTGGGCGCCTGCGGCGCGGACCATCGCCATCGACGTCCCGAGCGGGGTCGATGCCGACACCGGGGCGGTGCCGGGCGCGGCGATCCGGGCGGCGACCACCATCACGTTCGGCACCATCAAGTCCGGCCTGCTCATGCTCCCGGGCGCGGCCTACGCCGGGGACGTCGAGCTGGTCCCGATCGGCCTCACGCTTCCGGCGGCCGACCTCGAGCAGCTGACGGCGGCCGACGTCGGGCGCCTGCTCCCGGACCCGGGTGCCGAGTCGTCGAAGTACACCCGGGGCGTCCTCGGGATCACGGCGGGCAGCGACGCCTACCCGGGAGCGGCCGTCCTGTGCACCGGCGGGGCCCGCCGGGGCGGGGCGGGCTACCTGCGCTTCGCCGGTCCCGCGCACGCCGCCGAGCTGGTCCGCCAGCACTTCCCCGACGTCGTTGCCACGCAAACCGCCCCGGGCGACGGTGACGCCGTACTCGCTGCCGGGCGGGTGCAGGCCTGGGTGGTCGGTCCCGGTCTCGGCACGGACGACGACAGCGCCGCGGTGGTGGAGGCCGTGCTGGGGGCCGAGGTCCCGGTGCTGGTCGATGCCGACGGCCTGACCATCGTCGCGAAGCACCCGCAGTGGCTGCGCGATCGGGCGGCACGGGGTCAGGTCACGCTGCTGACGCCGCACGAGGGGGAGTTCGCCCGGCTCGTCGGCGGCGAGCCTGCAAGCGTGACGGCAGCGCTGGCTGCCGATCGCCTCGGAACGGTTCGTGCGGCCGCGGCCGAGTTGGCGTCGACGGTGCTGCTGAAAGGATCGACCACGCTCGTCGTCGATCCCAGTGGTGAGGCTCGGGTGAACGGGACCGGCATCGGATGGCTGGGATCCGCCGGCAGCGGCGACGTGCTTTCCGGCCTCGCCGGCGGCCTGCTCGCGTCGGGCCTCTCGCCGCGCGACGCGGGAAGCGCCGGAGCGTGGCTGCACGGGCTCGCCGCGCAGCTGGTCATCGATCGGCACGGCCCGCCGCTGGCCGCGCTCGACGTGCTCGACGCGCTCCCCGGCGCCTGGGAGGCGGCGAGATCCGCTGGAGCAGCAGAGGAGGGATCGTGGCGAGTGTCGAGGCGCTGATCGACCTGGACGCGGTTCGCACGTCGACGGCCGAGCTGGTGCGCCGCGCGGGCTCCGCCGCCGTGATGGCGGTCGTCAAGGCCGACGGCTACGGGCACGGGATGCTGCCGTGCGCGCGCGCCGCCCTGTCGGCAGGCGCGCAATGGCTGGGAGCCGCGAAGCCGGCCGAGGCCCTCGCGTTACGGGCGGCGGGCATCGAGGTGCCCATCCTCACCTGGCTTGCCGGGCCCGGCGACGACCTCACCGCAGCCGTCGCGTCGAACATCGACCTGTCCGCCGGCGCCCCGTGGATGGTTCGCCAGTTGCAGGCGGCCGCGACGGGAGCCGGCCGACCCGCCAGGGTTCATCTGAACATCGACACCGGCCTGCACCGGGAAGGAGCCACGAGCGCGACGTGGCCCGAGCTGATCGAGGCTGCGCTGCGAGGTGTGGCAGACGGAACGCTGGAGATCATCGGGATCTGGAGTCATTTCGCCCTCGCCGACGATCCAGGCCACCCCACGGTGCGTGCACAACTCACACATTTTCGCGATGCGCTGGAGATCGCCGAGCGGGCCGGTATCCGCCCCCAGGTTCGCCACGTGGCGAACTCCGCCGCCACCCTCGCGACCCCTGACACGCACTTCGATCTGGTGCGTCCCGGCGTCTCGGTCTACGGGCTGTCACCAGGCCCGCTGGTCGGCCGTGCGGAAGAGCTCGGCCTGCTTCCCGCGATGACGCTGACGGCCGAGATCGCCTTGACCAAGCGGGTTCCCGCCGGCAGCGGCGTTTCTTACGGGCACCGATACCACACGGCCGCCGAGTCGACGCTGGCACTGATCCCGCTGGGGTATGCCGACGGGGTGCCCCGCCACGCCACCAACCTGGCCGACGTCCTGCTCGGTGGCCGGCGCCGGCGCATCGCGGGCACCGTCTGCATGGACCAGTTCGTCGTCGACGTCGGCGACGATCCCGTGTCCGCGGGCGACCGGGTCGTGCTTTTCGGGCCGGGCGCGAACGGTGAGCCGACCGCGCAGGATTGGGCCGAGGCGATCGGCACCATCAACTACGAGATCGTCACCCGGATCGGGCCCCGGGTGCCGCGGCGGTACGTCAACGCAGGATCCGGAGGTGGCGCGTGAGCAGGGCGAACACGGCGGTGCGTGCCGTCGCCGCCGGCGCTGCCGGTTTCGCGGCGGGCGCCGTGGCCGAGCGCCGCTTCGTGCGCCGCCAGGTGCGGCCGCTCGACCCCGGCCCGGAACTGCCGACGCTTTCCGGCACCCGGGAGGCGAGCGTCAGCTGTGACGACGGCGTGCAGCTCGCGGTTCGTGAGACCGGCCCGGAGGCTGCGGAGCTGACTCTCGTACTGGCCCATGGCTATACCTGCACGTCCGAATGCTGGGCGGCGCAGGTGGGGGAGCTGACCCGCGACGAGCGCCCGGGTGGCTTGCGGATCGTGCTCTATGACCAGCGTGGCCATGGCGCATCCGAATCCGGGGACGTGACGAGCCACACCATCGAGCAGCTCGGCGCCGATCTCGCTGCCGTTCTCGCTCAGCGCGTGCCCGATGGCCCGGTCGTCCTGGTCGGCCACAGCATGGGCGGGATGACGATCATGGCGCTCGCCCAGGAGCACCCCGAGCTGTTCGGTGGGAAGATCGTCGCGGTCGGGCTCGTCGGCACCAGCAGCGGCGGCATGGCGCAGGTGACCCTCGGCCTACCGGCGGCGTTCGCGGCGATCTCCACGAAGCTGCTGGCCAACGCCCCGCGCGCGGCCGGGTTCCACCGGCGCGCCCAGCGTTTGCGCGCCGTCGACTCCGATCTCGGGCGCTGGCTCAACCGGTTCGTCGCGTTCCGGCCCGACGCCTCCGGATCGGAGCTGGCGATGATGTCGAGGATGCAGGCGCCGATGGACCTGGAGACCATGGCCAGCTTCCTGCCGACGTTCGCTCTCCACGACCGCACCGGGATGCTCGGTCCGCTCAAGGGCGTCTCGACGCTGATCCTCGTGGGCGAGCGGGACGTGCTGACCCCGCCGAGCCACAGCCGGGTCATCGCCGACGCGCTGCCGGAAGCGACGTACGTCGAAGTGCCCGGATCCGGTCACATGGTCATGATGGAAGCTCCCGACGCCGTCACCGCGGCGCTGCGCGGGCTGCTCGAGAGAGTGCCGTGAGCGAATGGCTGTCGCTCGCCGCGGAGGTCGCAAGCTGCACGGCGTGCACCGAACTCGCCGCCGAACGTGCCCACGTCGTCGTCGGCGACTATCCGCCCGGCGCGCGGGTGCTGCTGGTCGGTGAGGCTCCGGGGGCCCAGGAGGACGCGACGGGGCGCCCGTTCGTCGGCCGCGCCGGGCAGGCCCTGGATGCTGCGCTGGAGGCCGTCGCGCTGCCGCGCGCGGAGGTGGCGGTCGTCAACATCCTCAAGTGCCGCCCCCCGGGTAACCGCCGGCCGCTGCCGTACGAAATGGCGAATTGCCGCGGATGGCTCGACCGCCAGCTCGCGCTCATCGACCCGGCGGTCATCGTCGGGCTGGGCCTGACCGCCATCGCCGGGCTCTGGGACGGCGCCGCGACGGCGAAGAAATCCGACTTCGTGCTGCGGCTGCTGCGCGAGCAGCCGCTCACCGCGAGCGGGTACCCGTTCCTCGCGACCTACCACCCGTCAGGTGCGCTGCGGTACGGACCCAACGGCGCCCCGATGCAGGCGCTGCGCGACGACCTCGCGCGCGCTCGCGCTCTCGCTGCTGGTGGCCGCCTGTGATCACGCTGGCGACCGACGGCGACACCCGTGCGCTCGGAACGCGCATCGCGGCGCTCGTACGCGCCGGCGATCTGGTCGTGCTCGACGGTCCGCTCGGCGCGGGCAAGACCGTCTTCGTGCAAGGCCTAGCGGCCGGGCTGGGGGCATCGGGCCGGGTGACGTCGCCGACTTTCGTCATCGCCCGGGTCCATGAGGGAGGACGGCTGCCGCTGGTGCACGTCGACGCCTACCGCCTGCACGGGCGGCTGGAGATCGACGATCTCGACCTGGACACCGACCTCGCCACCGCCGTCGTCGCGGTCGAGTGGGGCGCGGGACTCGTGGAAGGACTCACCGACGCTCACCTTCGCGTCGAGCTGGCCCGCGAAGAGGGCGGTTCGGGCGACGAAGGTGAACGGACCGCGGTGCTGCATCCGGTGGGTGGTGACTGGCCGCAGCGGCTCGCCTCAGCCGGATTCGCCGTGAGCGAAGAGGTCCGGCGCGCTCCGTAAGCTCGAAGCGTGCTCGTGCTGGGGATCGATACGTCGACCCCCGCGACCGGTGTCGCCGTCTGCGCCGTCGAGCCCGCGACGGGCCGGCTCGACCGGCGGGCCGCTTCGCAGGTCGTCGACCCGCGACACAGCGCCGAGGTGCTGGCCCCGCTCATCTCGCGGGCACTTGCCGACTGCAGCCACGCACCGGCGGAGCTGGAGGCGATCGTCACCGGCGTCGGCCCGGGCCCCTACACCAGCCTGCGCGTCGGGATCGTGACGGCCGCAGCGCTCGGCGACGCGCTCGGGATCCCGGTGTACGGGATCTGCTCGCTCGACGGTTTCGGCGGTGAGGGCCGGGTGACGGTCGTGACCGATGCGCGCCGGCGCGAGGTGTACTGGGCGCGCTACGAGGGGGGCACCCGTGTCGACGGCCCGCACGTCAGCTCCGCGCAGCTGGTCGCGGATTCGTTGCGTCCGGACGAGCGGGTCATCGGGGCCGGGGCCGAGCTCTACGCCGCCGTCTTCGGAGCTGCCTTCGATCCGGGCGGCCCGCGCCACCCCGATCCGGCCGTCCTGATCAAGCGCGCCATCCCGCAGCTGGGCACGCCGGCGGCCCCGCTCGAGCCGCTCTACCAACGCCGTCCCGACGCGACCCCGCTGACGGCAGCGTGAGCCGGTGACATCCTCAGCGGCCTCGCCCGTCGTGCTCGATCCCTTCCGGTGGTGGCACATCGCCGCGGTCATGGAGCTGGAGCACGACCTGTTCGGTGACGAGGCATGGACCGCGGAGCTCTTCTGGTCAGAGCTCGCCAACCCGCACGCGTACTACCTCGTCGCGCACGTGCCGGACGACGATCGGCTGCAGGGCTACGGCGGCCTGGCCGTCACGGGTGCCGACGCGTACATCCAGACCATCGGCGTGCGCCGCAGCGCGCAGCGGCACGGTATCGGGCGGCTGCTGATGAACGTGCTGCTCGACGAGGCAGCCCGGCGCCGGGCCACCACCTGCTGGCTCGAGGTGCGGGCCGACAATGCCGCTGCCCAGCAGCTTTACGAGTCGCTGGGCTTCGTCGGCCGAGGCGTGCGCCGCGGCTACTACCAGCCCTCGGGGATGGACGCGCTCGTGATGTCCGGGCCGGTCGGCTCGCGGGTCGGCGCGGAGGGCGGGAGATGACGACCATCCTCGGCTTCGAGACCTCATGCGACGAGACGGGCATCGGCATCGTTCGCGACGGTGCGCTGCTCGCGGATGCACTCGCCACCTCCGTCGCGGAGCACGCGCGCTTCGGCGGAGTCGTGCCCGAAGTCGCGGCCCGCGCGCACGTCGAGGCGATGGTGCCGACCATCCATCGGGCGTTCGAGACCGCGGGAGTGAAGCCGGCCGAGATCGACGCGGTCGCCGTGACGGCCGGGCCCGGACTCGCCGGACCGCTCATGGTCGGTGTCGCTGCAGCGAAGGCGTACGCGCTCGGGCTCGGAGTGCCGATCTACGGCGTGCACCATCTGGCGGCCCACGTCGCGGTCGACACGCTCGAATCCGGCCCGCTGCCCGCCGAATGCATTTCGCTGCTCGTCTCCGGCGGACATTCGTCGCTGCTGCGGGTCGGCGATCTGGCCCATCAGGAGATCGACGTGCTCGGTGCGACAGTCGACGACGCGGCAGGGGAGGCCTACGACAAGGTCGCTCGCCTGCTCGGCATGGGCTTTCCCGGTGGCCCGGAGATCGACCGGGCGGCCGCGGACGGGAGCGTCAGCATCGATTTCCCGCGAGGCAAAGCCACCGACGGCACGCTCGACTTCTCCTTCAGCGGATTGAAGACGGCTGTCGCCCGCTGGATCGAGAGCCGGCAGCGCAGCGGCGAGCCGGTGCCGGTCGCCGACGTGGCCGCAAGCTTCCAGGAAGCGGTGGCCGACGTCCTCACCGCCAAGGCGATCAGAGCCTGCCGTGATCGTGGCCTGGACACGCTCGTCATCGGGGGCGGGGTCGCCGCGAACTCACGCCTGCGCGCCATGGCGACCGAGCGCGCCGAGCGGGCCGGGCTGCGCCTGCGGATCCCGCGAAGGGCCTTGTGCACCGACAACGGCGCCATGGTCGCCGCGCTCGGCTGGCTGGCGGTCTCGGCCGGCGTGCAGCCGAGCGCGCTGAACTTCGGCGCCAGCTCGAGCCTGCCGGTGGATGCGGTGCGCCTGCCGTGAGCTGGGTGATGTGGGAGGCGAAAGCCGCCCCGGGTGAAACCGACGCGCTGCTGGCCTGGCTGCTGGACCGGGCGCCGGAGAACGCCCAGGTCTACCGCAGCACCGATCGCGTGGTGCTGATCGCTGAGCTCCCCGTTTCCTTGGACGATCCGCCGCAGAGGCTCGTCGCTCGCCCCCCGTACTCCTGGGAGTTCGAGCGGTTGCGCTGACCGGGGCAATGGCCGGTGCCGTAGTTGACGCGGGTCGTTACGGTTGCGTAAGTTGGCACTCAGCACCAGAGAGTGCTAGCGACCGTCGCTGCTCACCCGCGACGGCAGACCTACGGTCGCTCTCTCGTCATTCATGAAAGATTTTGGGAGGCAGCATGGCGACCGCCACCAAGGTCAACATTCGTCCGCTCGAGGACCGAATTGTTGTCCAGCCTGGTGAGGGCGAGCAGGTCACCGCGTCGGGAATCGTTATCCCCGACACGGCGAAGGAGAAGCCGCAGGAGGGCACCGTCCTCGCTGTCGGCGAAGGCCGCTGGGACGACGAGGGCAAGAAGCGCATCCCCCTCGACGTCAAGGTCGGCGACACCGTGCTCTACAGCAAGTACGGCGGCACCGAGGTCAAGTACAACGGCGAGGAGTACCTGATCCTCTCCGCTCGCGACGTGCTCGCGATTCTCGACAAGTAACTGAGCAGCACGACCGCTCCGCTTTCGCTGATTTCAGCGTTCGTACATCAACTGCTGATCCGCCCCGGGAGCCTCACGCCCCCGGGGCGGATTACGTGAGAGGCAAGCAAAGCTATGTCCAAGATGCTGGCGTTCGACTCGGACGCTCGTCAGGCGCTGGAGCGCGGAGTGAACGCGCTCGCAGACGCCGTGAGGGTGACGCTCGGCCCCAAGGGCCGCAACGTCGTCCTCGACAAGAAGTTCGGCGCTCCGACGATCACGAACGATGGCGTCACCATCGCGCGTGAGGTCGAGCTCGACGACCCCTACGAGAACATGGGGGCGCAGCTCGCCAAGGAGGTCGCCACCAAGACCAACGATGTGGCCGGCGACGGCACCACCACCGCGACCGTGCTCGCCCAGGCAATGGTCCACGAGGGGCTGCGCAACGTCGCGGCCGGCGCCAACCCGATGGTGCTCAAGCGCGGCATCGACGCGGCGGTCGAGGCCGTCACCGACCTGCTGCGCTCGCGCGCCACCGAGGTCGCCGACCGCCAGGAGATCGCTCACGTCGCCGCCATCTCGGCGCAGGACGTCGAGCTCGGCGAGCTCATCGCCGACGCGTTCGACAAGGTGGGCAAGGACGGTGTCATCACCGTCGAGGAGTCCCAGACGATGGGCACCGATCTCGAGCTCACCGAGGGCATGCAGTTCGACAAGGGCTACATCTCCCCGTACTTCGTCACCGACCCGGAGCGCATGGAGGCGGTCTTCGAAGACGCGTCGGTGCTCATCACCACCGGCAAGATCAGCGCGATCCAGGAGCTCCTGCCGCTGCTGGAGAAGGTCATCCAGTCCGGCAAGCCGCTGCTCATCGTCGCTGAGGACGTCGACGGTGAGGCCCTGGCCACCCTGGTGGTGAACACCATCCGCAAGACCCTGCGCGTCATCGCGGTGAAGGCGCCGGGCTTCGGTGACCGCCGCAAGGCGATGCTGCAGGACCTCGCGATCCTCACCGGGGGCGAGGTGGTCTCGGCTGACGTCGGCCTGAAGCTCGACTCCGTCGGCCTCGAGGTGCTCGGCTCCGCGCGGCGCATCGTCGTCGACAAGGAGACCACCACGGTCGTCGACGGTGGGGGCTCGGAGTCCGAAGTGGGTGACCGCGTCCGGCAGATCCGCCGCGAGATCGAAGAGACCGACTCCGACTGGGATCGCGAGAAGCTCCAGGAGCGACTCGCCAAGCTCGCGGGTGGCGTCGGCGTGATCCGCGTCGGTGCTCACACCGAGGTCGAGCTCAAGGAGCGCAAGCACCGCATCGAGGACGCCATCTCGGCCACCCGGGCCGCGATCGAGGAGGGCATCGTGGCCGGCGGCGGTTCCGCGCTGGTCCACGCGGCGACCGTGCTCGACGACGGGCTCGGTAAGGAAGGCGACGAGCTGGTCGGCGTGCGGCTGGTCCGCAAGTCGCTGAGCGAGCCGCTGCGGCGCATCGCCATCAACGCGGGCCTTGAGGGCTCCGTTGTGGCGTCGAAGGTTGCCGAGCTGCCCGCCGGTCACGGTCTCAACGCCGCCACGGGCGAGTACGTCGACCTGCACGCCGCCGGCATCGTCGACCCCGTCAAGGTGACGCGCTCCGCGCTGGCCAACGCGGCGTCGATCGCTTCGCTGCTGCTGACCACCGAGACCCTGGTGGCCGACCGGCCGGCCGACGAGGAAGACCACGGCCACGGCCACGGCGGACACGGTCACAGCCACTCGCACGGGCCAGGCTTCTGACCACATAACTGCCAAGGCACGTCCACGGGCGGCTGGCTCCGGGCTCGCGAAAGCGGCTCGGGGCCAGCCGTTCCGCGTGTGGAGCGTCACCAATTCGGGTGACGCAATCATTCATTCGGGCGAACGTTGCGCCGATGGGCTGATGTGGATTCGAGCGGTTTCGACGGGACCGACATCTACGTAGACCCCGCTGCGTTCTGCGGAGTCGCGGCCCGCATGCTTGCCGAGAGCGGACGTGACGCCCTGGCGCCCGTCCTGGCACTTCTCGGCCAGGCGCTGCAGGCGAACGTAGATCTGCTGGAGGCCGGCACGACCCGGGCGGCGATCCCGCGGGCCCGGTCACGCGCCGCTGCTCCCGACTCCGTCGACCTGTCCACGGCCGCGCCGATCGACCTTCCGATCCGGGCCCGCGGGAGCGTCCTGGCGGTGTTGTCGATCGATCCCAACACGACCAGCCTGCCGCTCGCGTGGACGAAGTCGCCGGGCCCGCTCGCCACCGTCGCCGATCTGATCGCCCTCACGCTGTCCGCCGGAGACGAGCCGAATGCCGCGGGGGACGTGAAGGCCGCCGCGCGCACCTTGTTCGACCTCGATGAGCTGGACCGCAAGCAGCTCGCGGGAGACCTGCACGACGGCCTGGTCCAGTCCCTCGTCGCCGCCCGTTACCTGCTGGACCTCGCCGCGTCGACCTGGCCCGACGGCCCGCTGCCCTGGCTCGAAGCCGTCCGCGAAAGCATTCAGGCGGCGCTGGCCGACGGGCGGGGCCTGCTGAACGCGGTTGCGCCCCGGATCCGCGCCGGGCACGGACTGCGTATCGCGCTGGAAGACCTGTGCGCCGGCGCTCCCATCCCGACGGAACTGCATGCCCCGGCGCTCGCTGCGGCGCCGGCGGAGCAGGTGGCGGACCCGCCGCTGGCAGCCGCCGCCGCCGCGTACCGGTTCGTTCAGGCTGCCCTGACCGATCTCAAAGGACGCGGCGCCGAGGCTCTCGAGGTGCGCTACTCATCCGGCCCGAGTGGCCTGTCCATCGACGTTTCGGCCGTTGGCGACCGCCCCGCCTGGCCGGACGAGCCCGGTGACGGCATCCGTCGCTGGGTGAGGCGAGTGGAACTCATGGGCGGAACGGCATTGCTGCAGTCAGCGTCGGCTCACCTCCGGTTCAGAGCCGCCGATGGGGAACATGCGTCGCTGCCAGGTGACGTGCACGCTGGGAGGGCGAAGTGACCACCGTCTTTATCTGCGACGATCACCGAATCGTGCGCGAGGGACTCAAGCAGTTCGTGCAGTCCGTCCCCGGAGTCGTCCGGGTCGAGACCGCAGCCAGCGGCGAGGAAGTGCTCGCCCGCTACGAGCTCGAGCGCCCCGATCTGGTGCTGATGGACGTCCAGATGCCGGGCCTCGGCGGCCTGGAGACCACCCGCCGGCTGGTGCGCGACCATCCGAACGCGAGGGTGATCATGCTCACTGCGGCGGACGACCGGGAGAACGTCGCCACCGCCGTCGCCAATGGCGCGACCGGCTACCTGCACAAGGACGTCAGCCGCGAGGAGCTGTGCGCCGCCGTCGCGAACGCGCTGCAGGGCCACGACCTGCTCGAGCCGTCCCTGCGCCGGGCGATGTCCGAGCGCGCTGGCGGCGGCCGGGTGGCCGACCCCATGGGCGGCCTCACCGAGCGCGAGCTTCAGGTGCTGCGCGGGATGTCGCAGGGCAAGTCCAACGCCGAGATCGGCAAGTCGCTCTTCCTGTCCGAGGACACCGTCAAGACCCACGCCCGTCGCCTGTTCCGCAAGCTCGGCGTCAGCGACCGGGCGCAGGCCGTCGCCTACGGCTTCCGCCGCGGCTTCGTCACCTGAGCCCTCGTCAGTCGGTGTCTGACGGCTCGACCTGGTCGTCGGCCGCCTCGAGCACGGCGTCGGCGTAGCCGCGCGCGTACTCCCAGCTGACGTAGCGGATCGGATCGGGGGCATACGCCGGCTCGTGGACGCGGGTGCGTCCGATGGCCAGCAGGCTCCGCAGGTTGCCGACGACGAGATCCCAGTCCATGTAGTGCCGCTCGCCGCAGTCCTCGCATTCGATGACGATGCCGAGCACGTCGCGCGGCTCGAGCAGGGCGCGGAACGCCTCGAGGTCGGCGAGATCGGCGATGAGTTCCTCGCGCTCCTCGGGGCTCAGCGGCGGCTCGTCGAGGTCGTCCTCCAGAGGCGACGGCAGATGGGCAGCCGGGTCCTCGGGATCGCCTGCGAACGGGTCGAGCGGCTCGTGCGGCACGTGACCCACGGTACGCGCGCCGTGCCCACCGGGCAGCCATCGCGGCAGTAAGCTGTCCCTAGCAGGCCGTCGCCCGAGGGCGGCGGCCTTTCCTGCTTTTGCGGGTTGTTGCTTAGCTGCTCAGGACTACACGGGTCGAGTGCCACTCACAGGCGAAGGGCGAAGGGTCGACGGGTTATGGCTGAGGTCGAAATCGGAATCGGCAAGAGCGGTCGGCGCGCCTACGGGTTCGACGACGTGGCAATCGTCCCGTCGCGGCGTACCCGCGATCCGGAAGATGTTTCCATCAGCTGGGAGATCGACGCCTTCAGGTTCGAGCTCCCGCTGCTGGCGTCGGCGATGGACGGGGTCGTCTCTCCCCGCACCGCTATCGAGATCGGCAAGCTCGGCGGCGTCGGCGTGCTGAACCTCGAGGGGCTGTGGACCCGGTACGCCGATCCCGACCCGATCCTGGAAGAGATCTCCCACCTCGACGACGCGACCGCCACCAAGCGGATGCAGGAGCTGTACGCCGAGCCGATCAAGGCCGACCTCATCGGCGAGCGCATCCAGCAGATCAAGGACGCGGGCGTCACCACCGCAGCCAGCCTGACCCCGCAGCGCGTCCAGCAGTTCTCGCCGATGGTGCTCGACGCGGGCGTCGACCTGTTCGTCATCCAGGGCACGGTCGTCAGCGCCGAACACGTCTCCAGCCGGGCCGAGCCGCTGAACCTCAAGCGTTTCATCGGCGACCTCGACGTCCCCGTGATCGTCGGCGGCTGCGCGTCCTTCTCGACGGCGCTGCACCTGATGCGTACCGGCGCGGCCGGGCTGCTGGTCGGCGTCGGCCCGGGCCAGGCCTGCACCACCCGCGGCGTGCTCGGCGTGGGCGTACCGATGGCGACGGCGATCGCTGATGCAGCGGGCGCCCGGATGCGTTACCTCGACGAGTCGGGCGGCCGTTACGTCCACATCATCGCCGACGGCGGCATGCGCACCGGCGGTGACATCGCCAAGGCCATCGTCTGCGGCGCCGACGCAGTCATGATCGGCTCCCCGCTGTCCCGCGCGGTCGAGGCCCCGGGTCGCGGCTACCACTGGGGCATGGCGACCTTCCACCCCGACCTGCCGCGCGGCACCCGCGTCAAGACCACCACGGCCGGCACCCTCAAGGAGATCCTGGTCGGCCCCGCCGAGATCAATGACGGCACGATGAACCTCTTCGGGGCGCTGCGGACGTCGATGGCCACCACGGGTTACCAGAACCTCAAGGAGTTCCAGAAGGCCGAGATGATGGTCGCTCCCGCCCTGATGAGCGAGGGTAAGTCGCTGCAGCGGGCCCAGGGCGTGGGGATGGGTCGCTAACCCGACACCTCAACCGACACCTAACGTCCGCCGAAACGTATGCGTGAGCTGCGTTTGCGGGCAGGATGGTGCCGTGGTTGACCCCCTGCAGCCGGCCGACCCCAAGCATGTTGGGCGATACCGGCTGATCGGACGCCTGGGCGCGGGTGGCATGGGCGTGGTCTATCAGGCCGAAGGCCGGCGCGGAGTGGTGGCGCTCAAGACGGTGCGCTCCGAACTCGCGCATGACGCCACCTTCCGGGCCCGCTTCCGGCGCGAGGTGCAGTCCTGTTTCCGGGTCTCGAGTGCCTTCACCGCACGGCTGGTCGATTTCGACATCGAGGCCGACGAGCCCTGGATGGCGACCGAGTTCGTCGAGGGCGAGCCGCTCGACCGGCTTGTCGAGCGCGCCGGCCCGCTGAACCCCGAGGGTCAGGTGGCGCTGGCCGCCGGGCTCGCGGAGTCGCTGGTGGCGATCCACGCCGAGGACGTCGTCCACCGCGATCTGAAGCCGGCCAACGTCATGTGCACCGACTCCGGCCCGAAGGTCATCGATTTCGGCATCGCCACCGCCATGGATGCCGTTCCGATGACCCAGGCCGGGATGGTCATCGGCTCGCCGGGCTGGATCACACCGGAGCAGTTGCTCACCGGTGAGGCGACCCCGGCATCGGACGTCTTCGCCTGGGGGTGCCTCGTCGCCTATGCCGCCAGCGGCGTGCAGCCCTACGGCACCGGTCAGATCCAGACCGTCTTCTGGCGCGTGCTCAACCAGCCGCCGTACGTCGACCGTGAGCGGCTCTCGCCGGTGCTCTGTGAACTGGTGGACGCTGCCGTGCAGTACGAGCCGGACAAGCGTCCGAGCGCCTCGGAACTGCTCGAGAAATTGCTCGTGAAGGCGCGGCAGGCCCAGCGCACCCGGCTCGTGTCGGTGCCCGAGCTGTCACACCAGGAAGCGGTGGAAGCGGCGGCCGACGTCGTCGACGAGAAGTGGGAAGTGGCGGCGACGCAGGTCGCCGAGCCCACGCCGTTACCGGTCTCCCTGCTGCGCTCGGACGACACCGGGCAGCCGGCAGACGCGGTCGAGCTGGTGAAAGGTGCCAACACCGAACTGGAGACGGCACCGCTGCTGGTCGACCTGATGTGGACCGCCGCGGAGGGTGCCGAATTGCAGGTCGCCGCGCTGCTGATCGGGGACGATGGCCGGGCGTACCGCGACCAGCCGATCGTCGACCAGGCACGACCCCAGGGACCCGACGAAGCCGTCCAGCACGTCGGCCGCGACCGCACCGAGCGTGGCTGGCGCGATCGGCTGCTGGTCGATCTGGTTGCGGCCCCGAACCGGCTCAGCCGGGTCCTCGTCACCGCCGCACTCGACGATCGCGCTCCGGCGGCGGTCACGTTCGGCTCGGTCACGGGTCTGGAAGTGGTCCTCGGTGCTCCCCGGGCGGGCGGACGTCCGGTCCGGTTCGTCGTGCCGCCGCTCGGCGCCGAGCGGGCGATCGTGGCGGTGGAGATCTACCGGCGAGGCGGCCGTTGGCGGGTGCGTGCGGTGGCGCAGGGCTACGCCGAGGGAGCCGTCGGGCTGGCCCGCGATTTCGGAGCCGAGCTCGGCCCACGCACCGCGCCGGCCGGTGCCTGACGCCGGGGCACCGGCGCCGGAATGTAATTGAATGCTCAACCATTGTGGTAAGGGTCAGCAGCTCGCCAGCACCGCGCAACATCTCGGAGGCAGCCATGCCGGTCACCCGCCTGAACCACGCCGTCCTGTACGTCAGTGACGTCCGGCGCAGTGTCGAGTTCTACTGCGGCGTCCTGGGTTTCGAGCCGGTCAACATGCTGCCCAAGGGTTTTCAGGGCGCGGCGTTCCTGCGCGCGCCCGGTTCCACGAACGACCACGATCTCGGGCTGTTCGAAGTCGGGTCGTCTGTGGCTTCGTCGGGGGCCCCTTCCGGGGCCGGAGTGGGGCAGGTCGGCATGTACCACCTCGCCTGGGAGGTCGACACCCTCGCTGAGCTGGCTCGCATGGCTGAGCGGCTGTCGGAGGCCGGCTCGCTCGTCGGGGCGTCCGATCACGGCACCACCAAGAGCCTCTACGCGAAGGATCCCGACGGGCTCGAGTTCGAGGTCGTGTGGCTGATCCCCGCCGCGCTGCTCGAGGAGTCCGACCTGTCGGGACGTAGCACGATCCGCCCGCTCGACCTGCCGCGGGAGCTCGAGCGGTTCGGCGCGAAAACGCGCGGAGGTGTCGGGGTATCCGTCCCGGCCTGAGGCTCGACTGTTCGACCCCCCTCCAGCGTGCTGTCGACGTTCGCGGCCAGGAAAACAGTGACGGTCGTGCTACTCGCCCAGCCCGGTGATCGAATCCTGACCAGCGACCCCGGGGGCCTCCGCTCGCTGGCCGAAGCGGCGGCCAGTCGCGTGCTCATCATCGCCTGCTGAGCCCGACAACTCTGAGTCAGAGCAGCCGGGATCCATGAGTGACGACGAGAGGCTCCTAACCGAGCTGTACGAACAGGTTCCGGCCGTCGACGCCGATGATTCGCCAGCCTTGCGACCGCAGTTCGGTCACCTTCTCGTCGAACTTTTCGCAAGTCTCCTGCGTTTGCGCTTCGGCCATGTCGGCGCTAGGGCTACCGCGGTAAATCTCCTCGCCGGCGCCGTCAGCCCGCTCCCGCCAGTTCACAGCGATGGGGCGCGTCGGCGACCCCCCGGTCACCAGTCGGAGCACGCCGAGCTGTCCGCCGGGCTTCTCCTGCTCGACGAGGGCTGCGAACTTCGCCATCGGATCGCCGGTGGGTACGGCTGCTGGCTGCGGTTGCGGTGTCGGCTGTGCAGTTGGCCGCGGGCGAGTGGCATCCGGCGCCGTGTCGCGCTTACGTGAAAAGAGACCCATAGCGGCGGAGCGTGCCGGGCTTCCAAAGGTGCGGTCTTATGAATGTCAAGGTCCACACCGCCTGCAGTATTGCGGGGCGGTTCGATATAAGAAATAGCTAGCTAACCTAGCTGGCCAGGTAATGTGCAAACACGGCGAAGGGGCCTCGTTCGTATGTCAAATGCCAGTTGGCGGCCACAAGTGACACGCGGGGAACGCAGCCTGGGAGCAGTTCTTAGCCTCGCGGGGCTCGCCATGGCAGCCTTCCTCCTTATCGCCAGTTTCCTGCTGAGGTCCCATTTCTCTCACGTCCTGCACTCCTGTCCCACCAGCGGCGGTTATGCGTACAACGCCGCTGGGACGCCCTTCTGGCAACAATGCGGCACTGCCCAAAACATGGTTGATATCTCCGATGTGGGGATAGGCGCCGGCGCACTGCTTCTTATCACCAGCGCCGTTGGCGCATTCGCCACCCTGGTGGCGACCGGCGGTTCGGTAAGAAATCGGGACTCGGCTCAGGCCGAGTCGATGGAAAAGCCCCGCCAACCCCTTCGGGCACAGACCCTCTTCAGGTGGGCACTCGGCCTGCTGGTCGCCGGCATAGTTCTCACCGTTGCCGGCTCACTACCGTGGATGGCCTTGACCGGCGAGGGGCTGGTCCTTCTCAGCGCCGTCGTACTTTTTCTTGGAATCTGGCGACGGCGACGCTACCCATGAAGGTCGTCATCGGCGGCCCAGCGAGCAAGGTCGTCGAGCGAACCGCTGACGGGTGGCGTCGCCGCGTCAACCGGCACTGGGACGCTCAGAGCGGCTCTCGGCCAGCACCCATCCGCGGGTGTGGCGGGGGGTTCTCGCCTGCCCTGTGGATAACTTGCCGATAGCGGGGCCGGCGGCAGGTAGAACCGGGGCTATGTCCGCGTCACCCTCTCCAGCGCCGGCTTCGTCGTTCATCGCCGTAGCGCCCTCGTCGCTCAGCAGCGTGGGTGCGACGCTCACCGCGCTCGCCGCCGAGGTGCGCACGCAGGGCCCGCGATCCCCGGGGGCCGGCGCCGTCGGTGACGCGCATTGCCATGCGGCGCTGACGACCGCGAGCCACCTCGTCGCCGAGGCGCTGGCCGCGTCGGCGGGATCCCTGGACGAGCTGGCCGGGGCGCTACGCGCCGCCTCGGCGGCGTACGGGCTGGCGGACCTCCTGGCGTTCACGCCGGAGCGCCGGTGAGGCACCTTTCGCCCGGAGCGCTGGCGGTCAGCCCGGGTCTGCAGAACGCCGACCCGGCGGCGATCACAGGCTGGGAAGCGGCCACCCACGCTTCCGCGGATCTGGTGCAGGCGCTGGCGGCTCGGCTCGACGGCCTGTGCGCCGCGATGCCGAGCGGCATGTGGCTCAGCCCGGCCGCGGCCGAGTTCGGCAATGCCGGTCGGGAGCAGGCGCGCCGGCTGCGCGTGGCGGCAGCGCTCTGCGGGCAGCTGGCAGCTGCTGCGGCGCGGCTGGCGCAGGCACTCGCCGCGGCGCGAGACCGCGCACTCGCGGCGGTTGCCCGCGGCCGTCAGCTCGATGGCGAGGTCGAGGACTTCAACGCCCGGATGCGCGCGCAGCACGCGCTCCGGCCGCAAGACCCCGACTCGCTGCTCCTCCCCGAGCCGGAGGCGCAGGATCTCATGATGCGGCTGGCGCAGGCCGCCGGGGAACTCGCCGGCGCGGAAGCCGCCGGACGCATCGCTTGGCAGCGGGCCGCGGCCGACTTCGATGCGGTCGCGTATGCCACGCCGGCCATGCGTGAGCGCATGGCGTCCGCTTCCTGGGATCCGGCCGCTGAGGTGCGCCTCGCCGCAGCGGCGCCGGCGGGTGCCGGCGTGGCGAGCTGCGGGCCGATGGAGCGGCTGGGCCTTCCGGCCGGCGGCGTGCTCACCGGTCCCGACGGACGGTCGTATCCCCTGGTCGTGCAGACGGCGCTGGGCGAGGACGGCAAGCTCCTCGTCACCACCCGGGAGCCGGCGGATTCCGGCGAATGGCAGACCTTGGCGGTGCGGGCGGGCGTCACGGCATACGGTCCGAAAGCCGCGATGTGGGAGAAGGTCGCGGTCGCGCTCGGCGGCGCCGCCGGCGCGGCGTATCCGGAGGGCAGCACGTTCGCGCCGGACCTGCTCGGTCGGGTCCAGGTGATGGGGGGTGGTGGCGCGCGCCTCGCGGACCAGCCGCGATCCGCCGTGGACCCGGTCAAAGAAGCATCGGCGGAACCGCTGCGCGGCCAGGAGGTGAACAACTACTGGGTCGCACCGACGTCAGGGCTGGCAGCCGGCCGGAAGGCTGCGGTGCCCGACGCCATCGGACTGCTCGACGGCGTCCTCGCGGGCTACGTGCTGGCGCGCCACCTCGACGACGGCCGGGCCGCGGACTATCGCGTCGTCTTCGAGGAGAACGCGCACGGCGCGCTGCGGGCGCGGCTGCAGCTGTTTCGGGTGCTGGAGGTTCCCGGTGAGCAGCCCAGGACCGTGGCAGCCGGCGGCTACGTCGACGCCTCCGGAGACCTTGCCGGGATCCCGGCAACCGGAGAGGCTCCCGGCACCCCGCCCGTGATGGTCGCCGCGCCGCGCTGAGACCTTCCGGGCCTACCCGCTGCCCGTCCCACCAGGGCGACCCGGCACGATGCCTGGCATGGCTCAAACATCACCGCTGAAGCTCGGCCTGCGGCTCGAGGTCTACCGGGCGGCTGAGCTCAAGCTGCCGATCGACACCATCCGCCAGGCGGAAGCGCTCGGCTATCACTCGGTCTGGTCGGCGGAGGCCTACGGGGTCGACGCGCTGACCCCGCTGGCGTACATCGCCGCGGTCACCAAGCACATCAAGCTCGGTACGGCGGTGTGCCAGGTGGCGGCCCGTCCGCCGACAACCCTGGCAATGGCCGCGATGAGCATCGACGCCCTGGCCGGCGGCGGGCGGGTCATCCTCGGGCTCGGCCTGTCCGGGCCGCAGATCGTGGAGGGCTGGTACGGCCAGCCCTGGGGCAAGCCCAACGTGCGGCTGCGTGACTACACGACGATCCTGCGCCAGACGCTCGACCGTGAAGCTCCCGTCGCGTACGAGGGGCAGGAGATCTCGCTGCCCTACCGCGGGCCCGGTGCCCTCGGCCAGGGCAAGGCGCTGAAATCGATCCTGCACCCGTCCTCGCGGATACCGATCTGGATCGCCGCCGGCGGCCAGCGCAACGTGGAGCTCGCCGCGGAGATCGCCGACGGCTGGCTGCCCATGGGTCTCGGTCCCGGCGGCACCCCCGAGTACGCGTCGGCGCTCGACAAGGGCAACGCCCAGCGCACGTCACCACCCGTCGACGGGGTCTTCGAGGTCTTCAACGGCGTGACGATCTCGATCACCGACGACGTTCGGCGGCGCGCTCGATGCCGCCAAGCCGCTCACCGCCATGTACGTCGGGGGCATGGGCAGCGAGACGCACCACTACCACCGCGAAGCCATGGCCCGGCGCGGCTTTCCCGAGGAGGCGGCCCGCATCGGCGAGCTGTGGCGGGCCGGCCACAAGCAGGAGGCCGTCGAGGCCGTGCCGGACGAGTACCTGGAGCAGACGACGCTGCTCGGTTCGCCGTCAGCGGATCCGCGCGCGCTGGGAACAAGGCGTCGTCGGGCCCGGGGTGACCGGAGTGATCGTCGGCGCGGAGCAGCCCGAAGCCCTCGCGCTGATGGCCGAGCTCGCCGGGGTGGAGCCACGGGAGGGAGCACGCGCATGACGAGTCCCGAGTACGAGACCATCGCCATCGACGCACCGGCCCCGTACGTCCACCGCATCACGCTCAACCGGGCCGACAAGCGCAACGCCATCTCCGCCCGCATGCGCGTGGAGTTGCTCGCCGAGCTGCGGCGCGCCGACGACGACCCGGACGTGCGGGTGAGCATCATCCGCGGCTCCGGCCCGTGCTTTTCGGCCGGGTATGACCTGCGCGGCGGTGGGTTGATGGAAGGCTCCCCGATCTACTCGGCCTCCGGTGACGGGCAATGGGCGCGGCAGGCGACCGATACCTGGTTCGCGTTCTGGGATCTGGCTCATCCGGTGATCGCCCAGGTCCACGGGTACGCGATTGCCGGCGGCACCGAACTCGCGTCTGCCTGCGACCTGGTCTACGTCGCCTCCGATGCCGCGATCAGCTATCCGGTGGTGCGGGTGGCGAGTACGCCGGACTGGCAGTACCACACCCCGCTGCTCGGGCTGCGCCGCGCGATGGAGCTGATGCTGACCGGTGATCCCATCACCGGCGACGAGGCTGCGCTGATCGGTTTCGCCAACCGGGCCTACCCGCCCGACCAGCTCGAGGAGGGCGTGCTGGGCATTGCCGGACGGATCGCCGACATCCCGAAAGACCTCACGCAGATCAACAAGCGCTCGGTGCACCGCTCGTTCGACATCATGGGCGGCCGGGCCGCAATGCGCGCGGCGACGGAGCTGCAGGCGCTGGCCGGCTACAGCGAGGCCGCCAAAGCGGTCCGGGGGGACATCATGGGCGCGGTTAAGCGCACCCAGAAGCCTCAAGGATCGGCCTAGTCTGGCCGATATGCGCGACATGGCGGACAGCTCTGCGGATGACGCTCGTAGCGAAACGGGTGGCGCTCACCAGCCCGACCGGCGGCGCACGGTCGACCTTCTGCGGGTCGAGCGCGGCGAGCCGGAACGTCGCAAGCTGCGCCGATGGACGCCATCGGACGCTTCCGGCGAGCCGAAGAAGCGGGCCTCCGGCGACGGCTGAGTAACGCTCGCAGAACGTCCCGCGGTTCGGCGTGTCCGGGCGCCGCCGGGATGCGTAGGGTCGTCTCATGGCGCAGCCTGACGCCCACTCCAGCTCCGCTCAACCTGAGATCGCGCACAGCGATCCGGTGCTCGTCGTCGACTTCGGTGCGCAGTACGCGCAGCTGATCGCGCGCCGGGTACGCGAGTGCCACGTCTACTCCGAGATCGTCCCGTACACCGCGAGCATCGCCGAGCTGCTGGCCCGTAAGCCCAAGGCCGATCATCCTGTCGGGCGGGCCCAAGTCGGTGTACTCGCCGGGCGCTCCGGCCGTCGATCCGGCGCTGTTCTCGGCGGGCGTTCCGGTGCTCGGTATCTGCTACGGCCACCAGGTGATGGCCCAGGCGCTCGGCGGGCGCGTCGAGCCGACCGGCATCGCCGAGTACGGCGCCACCCGGCTGGCCGTGGCGCGCAGCGGCGTGCTCTTCGCGGAGCTGCCGGCCGACCAGCAGGTCTGGATGTCGCACGGCGACACCGTCGTGCAGGCGCCGGACGGGTTCACGGTCACGGCCTCGACGGCCTCCACTCCCGTGGCCGCGTTCGAAGAACCCGGCCGGGGCCTTTACGGCGTGCAGTTCCATCCGGAGGTGGTGCACACCGAAGAGGGCCTCACCGTCCTGTCGCACTTCCTGCGCGCCGCGGGCTGCCGCCCGACCTGGACCATGGTCAATATCGTCGACGAGGCCGTGGCCACCATCCGCGAGCAGGTCGGGCCGCAGGGGCGGGCCATCTGCGGGCTCTCCGGCGGGGTCGACTCCGCGGTCGCCGCCGCGGTCGTGCAGCGGGCCATCGGTGACCGGCTGACCTGCGTCTTCGTCGACCACGGCCTGCTGCGCAAAGGCGAGGCCGAGCAGGTCGAGAACGACTTCGTCGCCTCCACCGGCGTCGACCTGGTGCACGTGAAGTCGGCGGACCGGTTCGCCGCCGCGCTTGCCGGCGTCACCGATCCGGAGCAGAAGCGCAAGATCATCGGCCGCGAGTTCATCCGGGTATTCGAGGAGGCCGCGCGCGACATCAAGGCCAGCCACCGCCACGATGTCGACGCCGACTACCTCGTGCAGGGCACGCTCTACCCCGACGTCATCGAGTCCGGCTTCGCCGACCGCCGCCAAGATCAAGTCGCACCACAACGTCGGTGGCCTGCCCGAGGACCTGCAGTTCGAGCTGATCGAGCCGCTGCGCATGCTCTTCAAGGACGAGGTGCGGCGCGTCGGCGAGGAGCTCGGCCTGCCCGCCGAGATCGTCTGGCGGCAGCCCTTCCCCGGTCCGGGCCTGGCGGTGCGCATCATCGGCGAGATCACGTCCGAGCGGCTGGCGCTGCTTCGCGAGGCCGACGCCATCGTCCGGGAGGAGATCACGCCGAGCCGGCCTCGACCGGGAGATCTGGCAGGTGTTCGCTGTGCTGCTGGCCGACGTGCGGTCGGTCGGCGTGCATGGGCGACGAGCGGACCTACGGCCACCCGGTGATCCTGCGGGCGGTCACCAGCGAGGACGCCATGACCGCCGACTGGGCCCGGCTGCCGTACCCGGTGCTCGAGCGGATCAGCAACCGCATCGTCAACGAGGTGCCCGGGATCAACCGGGTCGCCTACGACATCACCTCCAAGCCGCCGGGCACCATCGAGTGGGAGTGAGCCGGCTACTCAGCCGGTGAGCTTGCCGTCCTTGTAGACGGCTTTAACGTTGGCGGGCTCGCCGAGCACGCTGATGTCGGCCAGTGGATCACCGTCGACGACGACGAGATCGGCCAGCCGGCCCGCTTCGATGACGCCGAGCTCGTCGGGATGTCCCAGCAGGTCGGCGCCGTGCACGGTGGCCCAGCGAATCACGTCGAGCGGCGCGATACCCATGTCCTCGGTGTAGATCGCCAGCTCCTTGCCGTACATCCCGTGTGGGAAACCGACGGCGCCGTAGTCGTCGCCCAGCACGAGCTTCACGCCGGCCGCGTTGGCCCGCGGAAGCACCTCTGCCGCGTAGCGCAGGTCTTCGGCGATGCCTTCGGTGAAGCCCAGCCCGGCGCCCATGGTGGCGGCGAAATGTTTCGGGAAGTACACGCTCGGCACGTAGAAAGTCCCCTGCTCCACCATCTGCGCGATGCAGTCGTCATCGAGCTCGTCGCCATGGTCGACGATGTCGATCCCGAGGTCGAGCGCCATCTTGAGGGCGTAACGGTTGACGATGTGGGCGCGCACCATGACGCCGCGGGAGTGTGCCGTGTCGATCACCGCGGCGAGCTCGTCTCGGGTCAGCTCGGTGCGGTTACGGGGTGCCAGGGTGCCGTGGCCGCCGGTCAGGAAGACCTTGATGACGCGGGCGCCGCGCTTGATCTCCTCGCGCACGTTCTTGCGGAACTCGTCCGCGCCGTCGCACAGCCGGATGCCGCCCGAAGCACCGAGCTGCCAGTACCAGGGCGCGGTGTCGTTGGAGTGGCCGGTGGTGCTGAACTCCCGGCCGCCCGGGATGAAGCGCGGGCCTTCGATGACGCCGTCCGCGATGCCCTTGGCCAGGGAGGCGTCCACATCACAGGCGGCGCCGGCCGACACCGCACCCGTGAAGCCGCACCGCAGGGCGGTACGCAGGTTGCGGGCGCCGATCAGGCCGAGATAGACCGGCGGTGCGTCGAGGCCCAACGGGTCGGGCGTCGAGCCCAGCTCGTGGTAGGTCGAATGGAAGTGGCTGGTGACCATCCCCGGCATCAGGGTGCGGCCGGCGAGGTCCACCACCTCGTCGACGGATGAGGCGTCGAGCGAGCCGTCCGCTTCAACCGAGGTGATTCGCGACCCGTCGATGACGACGGTGCTGGCCGGGCGCGGGCCGTGAACCGCGTCGAGCACGTGAGCGTGGACGAAGGCAGTGCGCATGTCGCACAACCTAAAGGGCCGGTCCGGCGTTGCGATAGCCTCCCCTTCCCGGCATTCGGAAGGTGAGCCGATGAGTGCATCGATCACGCATGTGCACGCGAGTGATCCGGTCGACGTGGTCCTCAAGGCGCTGGACGCGGATGGTGCCGTCATCATTGAGGATTTGGTCGACGCCGACACTCTCGCGCGGCTGAACTCCGACCTCGATCCGCTGCTGGCTGCGCCGCCGAAAGCCCGGCCGTTTCTCAACGAGGCCTTGGCGGACTTCTTCGGCGCCGAGACCCGCCACCTCACCGGCGTCGCCGGCAAGTCACGGGTCTTCGCGACCGAGGTGATGGTGAATCCGACGCTGCTGGCGGTCTGCGACGAGGTGCTCCTGCCCGCCTGCTCGGCGTACCAGCTGAACCTCGGTCATGTCCTCGACCGGGGGCCCGGGTCGACCGCGCAGTTCCTGCATCGCGACGAGCTGGTGTGGGTCCACCTGCCGAACCCGCACCCGACCGTCCAGCTGGCGAGCATGGTCGCGCTGGTCGACTTCACCGCGGACAACGGCGCGACCCTCGTCGTCCCCGGCAGCCATCGCGGGCAGGGACACGAGCGTGCCGTTGGCTCGCCGGTGCCGGCAGAGATGGCCGCCGGATCCGCCGTGGTCTATCTGGGTTCGACGCTGCACGGCGCGGGCGCCAACCGAACCACCGATCAGTGGCGGCGCGGGCTGCATCTGAGTTACGTCGTCGGGTGGTTGCGCACTGAGGAGAACCACTACCTGACGACGTGGCCCGACGTCGCCCGCACGCTGCCGAAGGCGTCGCAGCAGCTGCTCGGCTACGCCGCCCACGACGCGATCAACCTGGCCGGTGGCTACCTCGGGGCGGTCGAACTCCAGGATCCGGTAGAGCTGATCGCCAACGGCGAGCTCTAGCTCTGCAGCCCATCCCACGACCAGTGCGGCACGCGGGCGCCCGGCGGCACCACGCTTCTCACAGGTGAGTAGACGAGCACGTCGGCCACGGCCCACTCCATGTAGGCCCGCAGCGCCGCCCGGAATTCGGGGTCGCCCGGCAGGCCGGCGTCATCCGCGGCCTGTACGAAACATGCGACGAAGCGGCGGCCCAGATCGGACATGTCGCCGTTGCCCGCGTGCATCTCGAGCAGGCGCGACTGCTCGCTGAGTGACTGCGAATAGACCGGCGGGCCGCCGAGCACCTCGCCCCAGTACGCCGCGAGCCGCTCGATGTGCTGCGGATGCTGGCCGGGATGCGAGAACGGGTGGTTCAGCTCGGGATCGGCCAGGCATCGCGCGTGGTGCGCGGCTGCCAGGGCGAGCATGGCCGGCGCCCCACCGGCGAACTCGAACAGTGTCGGGCGCACCTGACTAGCCTCGCACACGCCCCCGGGGCGACGGTGCCCAGTCCAGCACTTGCGCGGCCGTCCATTCAGGGTCCTCGATCTGCGGCACGTGGCCGAGGTCGGGGTTCTCGACGAAGGTCCAGTCCGGACGGCGGCGGGCGAGGGCGCGGCCGGCCGACACCGGGATCAGCCGGTCGTGCGATCCGAAGATCAGCAGGGTCGGCTGGGTGACGTCCATGATCGCGTCCATGTAGCGGCCGGGCCGCGCGAGCACCCCGGCGATCGACCGGGCTGCCGCCAGAAAAGCCTTTTCGTTGTCGGGGTTTCCGGCGCGGGCGAGCGCCATGGCTTCGCTCTCGCGGATCAGCGCCGGATTCACCCGGCTCGGGTCGTGGCAGACCAGCGCGAGGCTCTCGCCGACCAGATCGGCCGGGGTGCTGCGACGGCTACGGAGCCGGAGGATCTGCTCGCCCGCCAGGGGCGCAGCGAGCGTCAAGAACGTCATGATGAAGCGCGGATCGTTGTGCAGCCGGTTGCGCGGTAGGGGCACTGCGGCATCGAGGAGCACCAGCCGCTCGACGGTTTCCGGGTGGCGCGCCGCCTGCAGGATGCTGAGCAGTCCGCCCATCGAGTTGCCGATCAGGGTGACCGGCTTGTCGGTGATGGCGCGGATGAATCCGTCCAAGAGCCTGCGGTTGCTGCGGATGTCGGCATGGCGTCCGTCGCTCGGGGTCATCCCGAAACCCGCGAGATCGAAGGCGACCACCCGATAGCGGCTCGTCAGCAACGGTGCCAGCGCCATCCAGTTGACCCACGATCCGCCGAGCCCGTGCACGCAGACCGCCGTCGGCGCGGCGGGGTCACCTTCGGGGCCTCCGAAGTCGACCCAATGCACCGGATGGCCGTCGACCTGAAGGAATTGCGACGGCGGCCGTGTCCATCGTCCGCTTGGACATGGCTTTCAGGCTAAACCGACGCGCGCCCGCCAGGGTGCCGTGGATCGCCGGACCTTAGTCCTGAGCTGGTCCCGGGACCGATAGCGAGAGACCGAAATCACCGGCCTCGTCGATGAAGAACTGCTGCTGAACGAGCCCGGCCGCCGTCAATTCGGCGATGCCAGTGGCTCCGCGCGGAACTTGGTCGACACCTCGGTGCGAAGCTGCTTCGCCTTCCACGAAATGCACGGTGAGGTCCAGCCCCGGGATGGTCACGTCCATCGCGCGCGTGGCGCGTAGCCGCATCTCGATGCGCTCGTGGCCGGCATCCCAGAGCGCGACGTGCTCGAACTCGTCGGGATCGAAATCGGCGCCCAGATTGGCATTGATGACGCGTAGCACGTTGCGGTTGAACTCCGCGGTGACACCGGCGGCATCGTCGTAGGCGGCGATCAAGCGGCCGGTGTCCTTTACGAGATCCACCCCGAGCAGGAAGCTGTCGCCGGGAAGCAGCGCGGCCCGCACGTCGCGCAGGAATGCCGCGCGGGGCTCGGGTTCGAGGTTGCCGATCGTCGAGCCGAGGAATGCGATCAGGCGACGGCCCGTACCGGTGTCGCGCAAGAAGGGCACGTGGTGCTCGAAGTCGCCGACGACGCCCTCCACCATCGAGCCCCGGATACTCGGCGGCGAGCAACGAACCCGCCGAAGAAAGCGTGGTCTCGTCGACGTCGAAACCCACATAGCCGCGCAGGGTTCCGGCGGCTTGCAGCGCTTCCAGCAGCAGCCGGGTCTTCTCGGACGTACCCGAGCCCAGCTCGACCAGCGTCTCGGCCCCGGTCAGTTCGGCGATCTCGCGTGCATGTGCCGCCAGGATCGAGCGCTCGGTGCGGGTCGGGTAGTACTCGACGAGCCGGGTGATCTCGTCGAAGAGCTTGCTGCCGCGCTCGTCGTAAAACCACTTGGGTGGCAGGGTTTTCGGCGTCGACGTGAGCCCGGCGCGGACGTCTGAGCGCAGCGCCCGGGTGAGCGCATCGGGTCCGAGATGGCGGTGGATCGTCGGTTCGGTGCTCACGCTTCTCCCAGGTCGGTGACCGCCACCCCGTCCGGGGTCGCGGTGAGCAGGCTTCTGTCGGGCACATCCCGCCAGGCGGGATCGTCGTCGTACGGTTCGCTCGCCACCACGACGCCGTCGCGGCTGACGAGGACCGAGAGGGTGTCTCCCCAGGCCGTCGCGAGCAGGCGTTCGCCGTCGCTGGCAAGGACGTTGAGCCGCGCCTTCGGGTCACGGGCGCCGAGGTCACAGATGCGGGCACCGATCTCTTGCGGTGCCTCGAGCAGCCACGAGGCGAGAACCGCGCTGTCGCAGACGGACTCGGCCGAGTGCCAGGCGGCATCGGGCAGCAGGCTCCGGTCCAGGCGGCCGTTGTGCGACAGCAGCCAGCGCCCGGACGCGAACGGTGCGGCCGCCGTCTCGTCCAGCGGCATGCCGGTGGTGGCGCTGCGTACGGCGGCCACGATGGCCGTGGCACCCACATGAGGGGCGACGGACGCGAAGGACGGGTCACCCCAAAGCGGCCGGGCCGCCCGCCACCGGGCCGGGACCGGAACGTCCGGCGTCCACCAGCCCACCCCCCAGCCGTCGGCGTTCATCAGCCCGTGCTTCTGCCGTCGCGGCGCGTACGACTGGTGCAGCAGGCCGTGCTCGGGCTCGGTGATCAGCGAGCTCAGCGTGCGGGGTGCCCCGAGCCACCCGACGTGCCGGCACATCAGGCGTCCCAGGCGAGGCGCAACCCGCTGAAGATCTGGCGGCGGATGGGGAAATCCCAGTTGCGGAACGACGTGCGTACGGCAGCCGGCCCGGTGGCCCACGATCCCCCGCGCAGCACGCGGTAGTCGGATCCGAAGAACGGAGCCGAGTAGTTGTCGTAGATCATCGGTGTGAAGCCGGGCCACGGCCGCAGCGGCGATGAGGTCCACTCCCACACGTCACCGATGAGTTGCTCGACGCCGTAGCCGGAGGCTCCCATCGGGTAACTGCCCGCCGGGGCCGGCCGCAACGCGCTGCCACCGAGATTGGCCAGCGGCGCGTCGGGTGGCTGCTCGCCCCACGGCCAGCTGCGGTGCACCAGCTGCCGCGGAGCACCGGCGGCGGCCTTCTCCCATTCCTCCTCGGTCGGGAGCCGGGCTCCCGCCCAGCGCGCGTAGGCCTGCGCCTCATGGAAATCGATGTGCTGCACGGGCTCGTGGGATGGCACGGCCTCCTCGATGCCGAATCGCCGCCGGGTCCAGCCGCCGGCCCCGTCCGGGGTCCAGAACAGCGGCGCCGCAAGCGCGGTGCGTTGGCAGTGATCCCAGCCGGCGGGGTCCCACCAGCGCGCCTCGCGGTAGCCACTGTCGGCGATGAACTCCATCCACTCGCCGTTCGTGACGGGAACGCGCCCGATCCGGAAAGCGTCGAGGGCGACGGCGTGTCGCGGCCGCTCGTTGTCCAGCGAGCCAGGGTCGAGCCCGGCGTCGGCACCGATAAGCGCCGGGCCTTCGGGAACCAGAACGGAATCGGCGAGGCCACCCTGCACCGGGCGGCCGGACGGCAGGGCTGACCCGGCGAGCAGCGGCGCCCCGGACCGCAGCTGGTGGGTAGCCAGCATGGTCTCGACGTGCTGCAGCTCGTGCTGCGTGACCAGCGAGGCGACGAACGCCCCACCGCGCGGCGCCCAATCAGCAGCGAGCGGATCGCTCCCGGTCAGGAGGTCCGCAACGCGACTTCGGACGCGCTCCAGGTGCTCGCGGGCGGCTACCGGTGAGAGCAGGGGCAGCTGGATGCGGCTGGCGCGAGGGTAGGTGAAAGCGTCGTACAGCGCGGCGATTTCCGGCCGGAAGACCGGCTCCGCGACCGGGCCGGCCCAGGCCACCTGCTGCAGCAGGAAGTGCTCCTCCTGCTGCCCGATGTGGGCGAGGTCCCAGACCAGCGGGCTCATCAGCGGGGAGTGCTGGGTGGTCAGCTCCGGCTCGTCGAACGCCGTGAGCGCAAGGGTTCGCTCGCGGGCTGCCTCGAGCTCCCGAAGGGTGTCGACGGCGGCGACGGTCGCGGAGATCACGAGAGCTCCGGGTCGGTCAGGCACGCGAGGGGGCTGTCGCGGCGGGCGCGTTCGAGGACGAGATCGGCCGGCGTACGGCCGGAGTCGAGCAGCGCAGCCCAGTCCTCGACCGCCGGACGGAGCGCGTCGGGAACCGCCGGTAGAGCGGCGGCCACGAGCCCGCGGGCGGCGACCGCCAGTTGCGCGTCGGCGATGCCGAGCCGGGCAGCGTCGGCGGTGCGGCGGACGGTCGGTTCCGCCGCCTCGGCCGCCCGATCGGCAGCGGTGGGATCGTCGAGGACGGCCACCGTGAGCGCTGCGAGCCCGGGCCACCACCGGGCGGGAACCGCGTCCAGCATCCGCAGCTCCAGGAATCCGCGCAGCCGCAGGGGCGGGAAGAGGGTCGTGGCATGCAGATCGAGATCGGCCAGGGTCGGCCGCCGGTCGCCGAGCACGCGGTCGCCGGTGAGCCAGCTGACGAGCGGGACCCGTTCCCGCACTGGAGCCTGATGACCGCTGGACGGATCGCGCAGCAGCATGACCGGAGCGGCGAGAGCGAAGGACGCCCACGCCCCGGCCGGGTCACCGCGGCCGACGAACGGTGAGCATCGGCTCGGGTCGAGCCGCTGCCACACCCGGGCCCGCTCGGAACGCACCCCACGGTCCTGGCCGCGGACGAGCGGGCTGCTGGCCGAAAGTGCAAGCAGCGCCGGGGTGATCCGGTGGATATGCGCGACCCGCTCGCCCCACCCGCTCTCCGGACCCGCCTCGACGTTGACCTGCAAAGCGGCGGTGGAACACATCATCGTCGCGGCCTCGGACGCGTAGCCGGCCGCCGCGAAGTAGGTGGCCATGGCGGCATAGCGGTCACCGGGGTTGACCCGGACCGGCCCGCGTGCCGGATCGGTGCCGGTCGAGACGAGCCCGAGCCCGGCGTCCGTCAGCGCATCGCGCAGCACCCCGTCGTCCGCCGTCAGCGCGGAAACGGCGGCGCGCACGTCGGTGGCAGGACAGGTGGAGAGCTCGATCTGACCACCGGGCTCGATCGTGACCCGGCTGGCATGGGGCAGTTCCAGGCCGTCCAGAGCGGCCTGTATCCGTCGCCAGGACAGCACCGAGCCGGGTTGCGCGCGGTCGACCACGTGGCGCTCGAGCTCCAAGCCGACCGTGCCGATCGGACCCGGCGTCAGCGCGTGGTCAACGAGATGGGCCCGGGCGCGCTCGACGTCGCACGGAACTTCCAGATCGGCTAATGCACGAACGCCCATAGCAGGCCCCTCCAGGTCCGGACCGGCTCCAGGGGAGCCGCGGGTCGGTGCGGGGCCGGCAAACCCTGTCGTTCATAGGTGCAGTGGGCGCCGTCCTCAACAACCACCTTGTGACACGGTCGTCACGAGTGCAAGTCATTAGCAGCCGCTTTCCCGTTACACGCCGGGCTATTCACGGTCGCCGCATCGGTTATCCCCCGGCCGGCGGCGGAAGTGGCTGGTACGGCTGATTCGCCAGCGCAGCGGTCAGGGTGCGGCCCCAGGCCAGGGCCGGGATGTCGGCGCCGTAGACCTGCGCGTAATACCGGCCACCGGCGTAAATGTTGCGAAGCGGGTGGGTCACCGGTGCCTGAATGTTTCCCGCCTCGACAGCTGCCGCCAGCTGCGGCGTGTAGCCGACGAACCAGGCGCTGGTCTCGCCGTCGGTGGTGCCGGTCTTGCCGGCAGCGGGCCGCCCGTAGAGGTACGCGTTCGGATAGCCGGTGCCGTGCGTGATGACGCCTTCGAGCACGCTGGTGACCTTGTCCGCCACCGCCGACGGGATGACCTGTTTGCAGGCGGGCGGGGGCGTCAGCTTGACCGCCTGCCCGTCCGGGGCGGTCGCCGACAGCACCCCGCGAGGATCGCAGCGCAGGCCGTGCGCCGCCAGCGTGGCGTACGCCGTGGCCATGTCGAGTGGGCTGACGACGTACGCGCCGATGGTCAACGAGCCGCTGTTGGGGCCGACGGTCGACAGGCGCTTGGCCGGCACACCGAGTCGTTCCGCCATCGCCGCGACGTTCTGGACTCCGACCTTTTCCTCGAGCTGGATGTAGTACGTGTTCACCGACTGCCAGGTCGCCTGTACCAGGTTGTAGGTGGCCGCTTCGGCGGGGTCGGCGTTGGAGAAGCCGTTGCTGCACCCGGAGGTCGGAGCCCGGCCGGTGCCGGTGCTGCCGATGTGGTAGATCGGCGAGACGTAGCACGCCGGGGCGTAGAACGACGTCGACAACGGCAGGCCTTGTGCCAGCGCAGCCGTGAGCGTGAACGCCTTGAAGGTCGATCCCGGCTGCAGCGCCGCAGTGGTGAGGATCGGGATCGTGGTCTCACCGGGTCCGGTGCCGTAGGGCTTGTTCACGGCCATGGCGAGGACGTTGCCGGTCCCCGGCTGCACGATCGCCTCGGCCACGGTGACGGAGTTGGAGGGCTCGACGGTCTGGTTGAGCGCGTTCTGGGCGGCGGCCTGCACCGCAGGGTCCAGGGTCGTCTTGATCGTGAGCCCGCCCTCGAGCAGCCGCTGCTCGCGCATGTTCCGGCTCGTCCCGAGCGCGGGATCGTCGAGCAGCCGACCGCGAACCCAGTCGCAGTAGAAGGGCGCGGTCGAGGTCAGGCACGGATCGGAAACCGGCGGGGGAGCCACCGGGTGCAAGTCGAGCGGGGCCGCGTCAGCAGCCTTTTCCTGCGCGGCGGTCAGGTGCCCGAGCTCTTTCATGCGACCCAGCACCTCGGAGCGGCGCTTGAGCGCCGCCTTCGGATCGACGATCGGGTCGTACGCGGAGGGGCTCTGTACGAGGCCGGCCAGCAACGCTGCCTGCGGCAGCGTGAGTTGCGAGACGGTCTCACCGAAGTAGCGCTTGGCGGCGGCACCTATGCCGTACGCGCCCTGACCGAAGTAGACGATGTTCAGGTAGCCCTCGAGGATCTGGCTCTTGGACCAGCGTTCCTCCAGCGCCAGGGCGAGACGGGCCTCGCGCACCTTGCGGGCGATCGACTTGTCGGTGGCCGCCGCCGCTGCCTGGGCGGAGTCGGCGCTGTAGAGCAGGACGTTCTTCACGTACTGCTGGGTGATGGTGGAGCCGCCCTGCGAGATCGAGCCGCTGGTGTCGGTCAGCGCCGCCCGCAGCAGCCCTCTGTAGTCGATGCCGTCGTGCTGGTAGAAGCGGTTGTCCTCGATGTCGACGATCGCCCTCTTCATGACGGCCGAGACCTGCGAGATCTTCACCGGTACGCGGTTTTCGGCACCGTGCAGCGTCGCGATCTTGGAGCCGTCGGCGGCCAGGATGACGCTGTCGCGACCCAAGATGGGTGTCGGGAGGACGGTCGGCAGGCTCTCGAAGTGGTCACTGGCCGACTTGGCGGCGAACCCGGCGCCCAGCACCACCGGAGCCAGGCCGGCAGCCAGCAGCAGGCCGGCGGCGACGGCCAGCGCAACGATCCATAGCAGCTTGCGCGGCCTGCGTCCGGGGGGCGGGAATGATCTCTGCCCATGGGGACCCCGCAGGGGCGGGGGAGACGCGCTGGGCCGCTCTGCGGTCACAGTCATCGCGGCAAAGGCTACCCAGCGTGTCTGAATGCCGCATGTGAGTTATCCGCACGTCTTGTTAGACGGCGCTGATCACCTGGAAGGCCTCGGCGAGGCGACCGGGCTCCCAACCCGCGGCCGTCGCCTGGGCGCCGAGCCAGCCGCGCAGCAGGGTGTCGAGATCCACCTGCTCGGTCTGGCTGACGTGGGCGCGCAGGGCGGCAACCTTGCGGTCGAACGTGTCGGTGACGTCGACGTAATGGTTGATCAAATGGTTGGGCGCCGCGGTGATCCAGATCTCGCTGACCGTCCACTCCGCGTGTCCCTCGTCGATCAGTTCGGGATAGGCGAAGGGGTTGCGCGAGTCGGGATAGATCGCACACATAGCGGCTTCGCCGGCACGCAGGTGGTCGGGATGGGAGGCGAAGATGCGGGCCCAGTTGCGCTCCGGTGATTGACAGACCACGCGCTGCGGCCGCACCTGGCGGATCACCCGGGCCAGATCGCGGCGCAGCGCCCGGGTCACTTCGAGCGCCCCGTCCGGGTACCCCAGGAAGCGCACGTCTTTGACGCCGGTCTCGGCGGCCGCCGCACGCTGCTCGGCCTGCCGGATCCCGGGGATGTCGCTGCGCGGAACGGACGGGTCGAAGCCACCGGCATCGCCATCGGTGATGATGCAGTAGGCCACCTCGATCCCTTGATCAGTCCAGGTGGCTACCGTCCCCGCCGAGCCGAAATCGGCATCATCGGGATGAGCGGCGATTACCAGGGCTCGTTCGATCTCTGCATCGTCCATGGGCACAGTTGCATCATCGCTCGCGTCGAAATTCGCTGCGCGCCGAGCCCTCTCGATCAAGCGTCGAACATACGATCGGCGGCGATGACCGCTCAGCCCCTCGATCTCGACGGCGCCTCGGCGCCGCCGCCGAAGACCGATTCCGATGCCGCCGAACGCCGTGCTGCCCGTGCTGCCCGTATCGCCGCGCTGCTCGACGACCTGAACGAGCAGCAGCGCGACGCGGTCACCCATGAAGGCGGCCCGCTGCTCGTCGTCGCCGGGGCCGGCTCGGGCAAGACCCGGGTGCTCACCCGGCGGATCGCGTACCTGATGGCGGCCCGGGGGGTGGCTCCGGGCGAAGTGCTGGCGATCACGTTCACCAACAAGGCGGCCGGCGAGATGCGCGAGCGCGTGATCGAGCTGGTCGGGGGCCGCGCGCGCAGCATGTGGGTCAGCACGTTCCACAGCGCGTGCGTGCGCATCCTGCGCCGCGAGGCGAAGGCGCTCGGCTTCACCTCGAACTTCACCATCTACGACGCGGCCGACTCCCAGCGGCTGATGACCCAGGTGATCCGCGAGCTCGACCTGGATCCCAAGCGCCACCCCGCCCGCTCGCTCGCCGCGAAGATCAGCAACTTGAAGAACGAGCTCATCGACTTCGACGAGTTCCGTTCCAAGGCGCAGACGGCCGAGGAACTCATGCTCGCTGACGTCTACGCGAACTACCAGCGCCGGCTGCAGCAGGCAAACGCGCTCGACTTCGACGACCTGATCGGCACGACCGTCGCGCTCTTGCAAGGGTTTCCGGAGATCGCCGAGCACTACCGGCGGCGTTTCCGTCACGTGCTGGTCGACGAGTACCAGGACACCAACCACGCCCAGTACGTCCTGGTGCGCGAGCTGGTCGGCACCGACAGTGTGGCGCGCGGTGTCGACGGTGTCGACGGTGTCGACGGTGTCGACGTGTGCGTGTCGACGGTGTCGACGGTGTGGCCGCGACGGCCGAGCTCTGCGTCGTCGGTGATGCGGATCAGTCGATCTACGCGTTCCGCGGGGCGAGCATTCGCAACATCGTCGAGTTCGAGACCGACTATCCCGACGCCCGGGTGGTGCTGCTCGAGCAGAACTACCGCAGTACCCAGCGCATCCTCTCGGCAGCGAACGCTGTCATCGCGAAGAACCCCGACCGCATTCCGAAGCGGCTCTGGAGTGACGCCGGAGACGGCACCAAGCTGGTCGGCTACGTCGGCGACAACGAACACGACGAGGCCGCGTTCGTTGCGGAGGAGGTCGACCGGCTCGCCGACCGGGATGGCGTTCGGGCCAGCGACGTCGCGGTGTTCTATCGCACCAACGCGCAAAGCCGCAGCTTCGAGGACGTCTTCATCCGGGTCGGGCTGCCCTACAAGGTCGTCGGCGGCGTGCGGTTCTACGAGCGGCGTGAGGTGCGTGACGCGCTCGCGTACTTGCGCGTGCTGGCCAACCCGGTCGACACCGTCAGCCTCCGCCGCATCCTCAACGTCCCGAAGCGCGGCATCGGCGACCGTGCTGAGGCGATGGTGGCGGCCTTCGCCGATCGCGAGCGCATCTCGTTCGGTGAGGCGCTGGAGCGGGCCGGTGAGGCGCCGGGCATCGCGACCCGTTCGCTCAATGCCATTACGGGATTCACGGCTCTGATGGCCGAGGCGCGCTCGGCCGCGGAGGCCGGGGTGCCGCCGAGCGAGCTGCTCGAACTGGTCTACGACCGCACCGGCTATCTCAAGGAGCTGCAGGAGAGCCCGGATCTGCAGGAGCAGGGCCGGGCCGAGAACCTCGAAGAGCTGGTGTCGGTCGCGCGCGAATTCGAAGACCGGGCGGCTGAAGGCGGCGCGACGAGCCTGGCCGACTTCCTGGAGCAGGTGTCGCTCGTCGCCGACACCGACGACATCCCCGAGGACGAGGGTGTCGTCACCCTGATGACGCTGCACTCGGCAAAAGGCCTTGAATTTCCAGTGGTCTTCCTCACCGGCATGGAAGACGGGATCTTCCCGCACGAGCGCACCTTCGGCGAACCCGGCGAGCTTGCCGAGGAGCGCCGGCTGGCCTACGTCGGCGTGACGCGGGCCCGGGAACGGCTCTACATCTCCCGCTCCGTGACCCGGCGCGGGTGGGGCGAGCCGCGGTACTACCCGGCTTCGCGCTTCCTCGACGACATCCCGGACGACCTCATCGACTGGCGGCGGCTGCCCGAGCCCGCCATGGCGTCGGCCGCGCAGCGCGTCGCTCCCTACGCCAGCGCCGCGGGACGGCGCCAGGCCGGCCCCGGGCTACGGCCCGTCGTGACACTCGAGGTAGGTGATCGGGTCACGCATTCCGCGTGGGGCCTCGGCACCGTCGTCTCGACCAGCGGGGTCGCCGACAAGGCCCGTGCGCGCATCGACTTCGGCGGCGACGTCGGGGTGAAGGAGCTGCTCCTGCGCTACGCCCCGGTAGAAAAGCTCTAAAGGTTTTCGGAGCGTTCCGGCTACGGAATGACCCTGTGCCGGAACAGCCAGATCGCCGGATCCATGCGCTGCCCGCCCGGCAGGTGCACCTCGAAGTGCAGATGAGGGCCCGTCGACCAGCCGGTGCTGCCGACGTTTCCGAGTTGCTGGCCCGCGACCACGAGCTGGCCGACCTTCACGCTGAACGCTGACATGTGCGAATACGTCGTGACGTACCCGTCGGCTTGCGCGACCTCCACGTGCATCCCGTAGCCGTCCTGCCACCCGACGAAGGTGACGATCCCGCTGTGGGCCGCCCCGATAGGCGTGCCGTACGGCGGCGCGATGTCGAGGCCGGGATGCGGGCCGTACCACTGGGTCACCGGACCCGGGACGGGTCGCACGTACACGTTGTCCGTCAGGACCTTGCGTTCCAGGGCGCGGGAAGCCCGCGCGATAGCGGCAGGGGTGCGCTGCTCCGCCGCGATGCGGGCCTCTTCCCGAGCGGCTTGCAGCACGCTCTGCATCCGCAGTTCGTAGATCGCCACGCGCATCTGGTTCCAGTCGTCGCCGGAAGGCGTGCTCGCGTGGCGGCGCTGCGATCCGGCGGACGCGTCGACCGCGCCGACCGCGATCGCCGGGATGAGCACGGCCAGCAGAAGCGTGATGACGCGGGCCCGGCGCAGCGCGGAGTGGGGGGAAGCCACGGGGAAGGTGTCGTCCTTAGGGGTGCGGCCGGGCAGACCGGCGGGGGCGTTCGGCGGGGCATTCGGTTGGCATGCCGCTCGGCATGTGTCGCGGGCCGCGGGCGACTGGCGGAGTACGCGGCGCAATCCGGGAGTTGGGACTGCGGGACGCTCTGCCCGACGAAGCGCCCGAAACGTACCCGGGGCCGCATCGATGGTTGAAGGCTCAGCCAGCGTTCGGCTGCGGTCGGCGGAGTTGCACGGCCGTAGTTACTGCAGGTGACGGCGACGGGTTCGGGCCGAATGTGGCGCTGGTCACTTTCCCTGAAAGGTGCTGTTGGCAGGGGCAAAGCCAGCCACAATGCACGATCGACCGATCACGCAGCGTAACGAAAAGCTACAGCGAGCCGTGCAATGGCCCGGACCAGCGCCGCTCGCGGGCGGACTGGCGGCGGGCGGGTTCGAGCCAGCTCTGCTTGGCGATGGCAGCGGCGATCGCCGGGCCGAACGACTCCGACAGCGGCCCCGGCACAGCCGCGTCGGCAAGCCCGAGGGCCAGCAAGTCGGCGGGACGCAGCCCGTACAGCCGCGCCACCTCCTCGGCCGGTCGCCGCAGGGCGCGGGCCGCTCCTTCGGGAGCCAGCGCGGCGAGATACGAGTCCGGTCCGACGAGCACCGCGTCGCAGCAGGCGGCGGCGAGTGCTCCGCCGGAGCCGCCCTCGCCGACGAGCACGCCGACGGTCGCTGCCCGGCAGGAGAGGACGGCGTCCATGGCGTCGCCGATGGCCGCCGCCAGCCCGTCCCGCTCGGCCTCCGGTCCGGGCTCGGCTCCGGGGGTGTCGATGAGCGTCAGCAACGGGATCTCCAGCCGGCTGGCCAGGTTCGCAGCGCGGGTGAGCAGGCGGTATCCGGCGGGCGTGGGGCGCCCCGCCCGGCGCGAGGCGAGCGCGACGGCGATGACCGGGTGATCGCTCACCGCCAGCCTGCCCGCGGCAGCGGTCACCGTGTCATCACTGCCGCGCAGGGTGACGGCGTCGGCGAGGAGCGTGTCGAGCAGCGTGGCCCCGTCGGGCCGCGGCTCCTCCCGGGCTGCGCGTACCTGCTCCGCGCCGTCGCGGTCGGGCAGGGCCGCCGGGGACGGGGCGGTCACCGAAAGCACGGTGGGGGACTCCAGAGCTGCCAGCGCCCGCTCCAGCCAGGCGACGACCCCGGCCGGACCGACCAGCGCGTCGACCAATCCGGCGGAGAACGCGGAGGTCGCCGTGTGGCTGTCCGGGCCGGGAAGCTCTCCGGTCACCGCCTCGACAACGCGCGGCCCGGCGAAGCCCACGACCGCACCCTCCACCGCGCAGCGCAGGTCAGCGCGGCTACCGATGGTGACCCACACCCCACCCGTCGTCGGCTGGTCCGCGACCGCGATGTGCGGGAGTCCGGCCTGCGCGAGGCGGCGCAGCCCGATCGTCGCGCGCGCCATCCCGACCAACCCAGCGACGCCCTCCTGCAGCCGGGTACCACCGCTGCGCAGCAGGGAGATCAGCGGCCGGCGGGCACGTATCGAAGCATCGACCGCCGCGAGGAAAGCCCCGGCGTCCTGCTCCCCGAAGCTGCCGCCGAGCACGTCGAAGTCCCAGCACACGACGACCACCGCGCTTCGGCCGATCGACGCCCGTCCCCAGCGCACGGCGGGGCGCGGGACGTAGCCCGGCCAGTTGACGCGGTTGACGGCCGGTGCAGGGGACGCCGGCGCCCAGGCCACGTGCTCCAGCAGGGCCTCTCGCCAATCAACGCCCGTCGGGGGCATCGCGCACCTTTCCGGCGACCGCTACCGCGCACGCTGCTTAGGCTCTTCGTGATCACGGCGTGATCGGACCTAGGCTTCCCGGCAAACAGTACGAGTAACGGCCATCGGAGGAGAAGCGTGAGCGTGCAGGCCGCCCAGCGGATCCGTGTGGTGGTCGCCAAGCCCGGCCTCGACGGCCACGATCGCGGTGTCAAGATCGTCGCCAGGGCGCTCCGCGACGCCGGCGTGGAAGTGATCTACACGGGTCTGCATCAGACCCCGGAACAGATCGTGCAGACGGCCCTGCAGGAGGACGCCGACGCCGTCGGGCTCTCGGTCCTCTCCGGTGCTCACATGACGCTGTTCGCCGAGGTCCTGAAGCTGCTGGCGGAGCGAGGCGCGTCCGACATCGTGGTGTTCGGCGGCGGGATCGTTCCCGATGCCGACATCGCCGAACTCAAGGCGATGGGGGTGGCGGAGATCTTCACACCCGGGGCCTCGACCACTGGCATCGTCGAGTGGGTACGCGCCCGGTTCCCCGGCCAGGGAGGCCCGGCGGGGCTTCACTCAGGGTGAGCAGATAACGTTTTCTCCTCGTGGACCTCTTCGAACATCAAGCGAAGGAAATCTTCGCCCAATATGGCGTGCCGGTACCGACCGGCAAGGTAGCGACAACCCCGGGCGAGGCGCGCCGGATCGCCGCGGAACTCGGTGGCCGCGTAGTCGTGAAAGCACAGGTCAAGGCCGGTGGCCGAGGCAAGGCCGGCGGCGTGAAGGTGGCCGACGATGCCGCCGACGCCGAGGCGAAGGCCAAGGCGATCCTGGGCATGGACATCAAGGGCCATACGGTCCATCGCGTGCTCGTGGAGGAGGCGAGCGCGATCGCGCAGGAGTACTACGCGTCGTTCCTGCTCGACCGGGCCGGTCGCACGTTCTTGTCGATGTGCTCGGTCGAAGGCGGTATGGAGATCGAGGAGGTCGCCGCCACCAAGCCGGAGATGCTGGCGCGGGTGCCGATCGACCCCCTCGTCGGCGTCGACCGCGCAACGGCGCGCAGCATTGCCGAGCAGGGTCACCTTCCCGAGCAGGCCCTCGACGGCGCCGCCGAGCTGCTCGAGAAGCTCTGGAAGGTCTTCGTCGGAGAGGACGCCACCCTCGTCGAGGTCAACCCGCTGATCCTCACCGAAGACGGCAAGGTCGTGGCCCTCGACGGCAAGGTGACGCTCGATGACAACGCCGGCTTCCGCCACGACAGCCACGCGGCGCTGGAGGACAAGAGCGCCGTGGACCCGCTCGAGCAGCTCGCCAAGTCCAAGGACCTGAATTACGTGAAGCTCGACGGCAGCGTCGGGATCATCGGAAACGGCGCCGGGCTGGTCATGTCGACGCTGGACGTCGTGACGTACGCGGGCGAGGAGTTCGGCGGCCAGAAGCCCGCCAATTTCCTCGACATCGGCGGCGGCGCCAGCGCCCAGGTGATGGCCGACGGGCTGTCGATCATCCTGAGCGACCCGAGCGTCAAAGCGGTCTTCGTCAACATCTTCGGCGGCATCACCGCGTGCGACGCGGTGGCGAACGGCATCGTGCAAGCCTTGGAGATGCTCGAGGCGAGTACGTCCAAGCCGCTCGTCGTGCGGCTCGACGGCAACAACGTGGAGGAGGGTCGCCGGATCCTGCGCGAGGCCAACCTGCCGGTGGTGCACCTGCACGACACGATGGACGGCGCGGCCCGGCGCGCGGCCGAACTCGCGGCGACGGCGAACTGAGGGCGGACGAGAAATGGCTATCTGGCTCAACGAAAATTCCAAGATCACCGTTCAGGGCATCACCGGCGGCGAGGGCAGCAAGCACAGCCGTCGCATGGTGAAGGCCGGCACGAACGTCGTCTCCGGCGTCAACGCTCGCAAGGCCGGTACCGACCTCGACGGCATCCCGGTACTCGGGAGCGTCAAGGAAGCGATGGAGACGACCGGCGCTGACGTCTCGGTCGTCTTCGTGCCACCGGCGTTCGTCAAGGACGCGGTCATCGAAGCGATCGACGCGGCGATGCCGCTCATCGTCGTCATCACCGAGGGCATCCCGGTGCACGACTCGACCGAGTTCTACGCCCACGCCGTAAAGGCGGGGACCAGCCGGATCATCGGACCGAACTGCCCGGGCATCGCGTCGCCGGGCAAGAGCAACGCGGGCATCATCCCGGCGGACATCACCCCGGGCGGGCGCATCGGCCTGGTGAGCAAGTCCGGCACGCTGACCTACCAGATGATGTACGAGCTGCGCGACTTCGGCTTCTCCACCTGCGTCGGCATCGGCGGCGACCCGGTCATCGGGACGACCCACATCGACGCGCTCGACGCGTTCGAAGCCGACCCCGACACCGACGCCATCGTGATGATCGGTGAGATCGGCGGCGACGCCGAGGAGCGGGCCGCGGCGCACATCGAAAAGCACATCTCCAAGCCGGTCGTGGGCTACGTCGCAGGCTTCACCGCGCCGGAGGGCAAGACGATGGGTCACGCGGGCGCGATCATCTCCGGCTCGTCCGGCACCGCTCAGGCGAAGAAGGAAGCGTTGGAGAAGGCGGGCGTCAGAGTCGGCAAGACGCCGAGCGAAACCGCCCAGCTGATGAAGGAGATCATGCGTAACCGCTGATCGCGCACGCGCGTTAGCTGGACATGCGCGGTCTCGTGATCAGGGGGCGGCGGTTTACCGTCGCCGACGCCATCATGTCGGGCTCCGGCTTCGCCATGCTCGTGAGCAGCCTGCTGCCGTGGTACGGCTACGACGCCGACGGCTGGCATCCGACCTATGACGGCTTCCAGTCCGGCTTCCTGGCCTTCTTCCCGCTGCTCATCGTCGTGCTGATCGCCGGCTCGTCCGCGACCCGGGCCTGGACGGGCACCGAGCTCGGGACAATTGCGGGAACGGCGGGCACCTGGGACGCGGTCTTCCTCGCCGCGGATGCGCTGGCCCTGCTCCTGGTGCTGCTCTTCTGGGCGACCCTGCCGTCCCTGGCCGGCGTCTCGACGGGTGCCAAGATCGGCACGTTCCTCGGATTGGTCGTGATCCTCGCGCAGGCCGTTGGCGCGGCGCTGGCGCTCGCGTCGTCAGGAATCCAATGGCGGTGGCGCCCGCGCAGGGCCGCGACCCGATGACCCAATTCACACCGCTTTGACCCACTAAGTGGGGGTCGCTTTATGTCATCTGTCTTGCATCAGACAGGTGACTCACGTGAGAGTTGCTTGAAAGAAACTCACGCAATCCTCACACTTCCACATGATCGACGGCAGCCCGCCGGCGACGCCTCGAGCGGAGGTAACAAGGTATGGCTGTCATCGGCGGCCGCAACGTCGGCAACAACGACCTCGCGATCATGGGCGCAGGGGTGCTCATGTTCATCGACAGTTTCCTGCCGTGGTACGGCGTGGACTTCCACGGAATCGGCGGCGGGAGTGTCAGCGGTTGGCACTTCTTCTGGAACTGGCTGTCGATCATCCTGGTGGTGGCGATTGCCGGGGCCGTAGCAGCGAGGGTGTTCGCCAACCGGACGCTGCCCCCGGTCGCCGGCGGTAGCTACAGCTGGAATCTCATCGCCGCAGCTCTCGGCGTGGTGATCGTCATCATCCTGCTGATCCGCTGGCTCACCTACCCGTCCGCACCGGCGCACTCGGGAATCGACGCGGGGGCGCGGATCGGTACGTACATCGGCTTGGTCATCGCGATCGCGCAGACCGTCTTCAGCTACCTGAACGTGGTGGCCTCGGGCGAGCGGCTGCCCTGGCAGCAGCAGCGCACCGCCTGATCTGAATCGCACGTCCAGCGGCCCGGGAGGTTCCTCTCCCGGGCCGCACGGCGTTTCACCGCTGCGCGTTCTCGGCGGCATGTAAGCCTGGCGGGCAATGTCTGACGTGCTGACCTCTGGGTCCAGAGGTTCGACCCGCGCCGCACCGGCGCGACCCCCAGCGCTCCCGCCGCGGCCACAGCGGCCCCACCGACCTCACGGTCGCCGGCGTCCGCGTGTCCTGGTCGGCATCTGGTGGGCACTTGCCGCAGCCGCCGCGGGCCTGCTCCTGGTCGAAGCGGTGGCACTGAGCTCGTGGATCGCCGAGACGCGCACGGCTGCACCGCTTTCCGCAGTGTTGCGTACCGGCGCGGCGTTCTGGCTGCTCGGCAACGGAGGGCGGCTGCACCTGGCGGCGGGCAACGCCGCGTTGATACCGCTGGGCCTGTCGATCCTGTTCTTCGCCTTCGCGACGCGATCCGGTGCGTCGGTCGCCCGGGTGAGCCCGAGCGGCCCCCGGCGGCGAAACGTGCTGATCTGCGGCCTGTCCGTGGGCGTTCCCTACGCGCTGCTGGCGACGCTGGTCGCGGCTTGCGCCACCGGCGGCGGCCTGCGCCCTTCGATCCTCTCCGCCCTCGTCGGGTCGTTCGTGCTGTCCTTCGCCGCGGCGGGCGTCGGTGCGGCCCGCGAGCTGCCGATGGCGGTTGCGCGGCCGACACCCGCACGCGCGATCGCCACCGGAGCCGGCGTCGCCGCGGGAGCCGTGCTCGCCGTCTGTGCCTTGCTCGCCGCACTGATGGTGCTGCTGCACCTGTCGGACGTCGATGCGCTGGCCCGGCCGGCACGGGCCGGCGCGGTCGGCGGCTTCGGCCTGTTCGCGCTGCAGGCCGCGCTGGCACCGAATGCGACCGTCTGGACCTTCGCGTACCTGCTCGGTCCGGGATTCTCCGTCGGAGCCCGGACCTCCGTCACCCCGACCGGCGTCCGTCTCGGTGACCTGCCCGGGCTGCCGATGCTCGGCGGGCTTCCCGCAGGACGCGCGCCCTGGCCGTGTTACCTGCTCTTCCTGATTGCCCCGGCGGCCGGCGTGCTGGGCGGCATCGTCGCCGTCCGGCGGATGCCGCGCACCCCGCGGCTGCCTGTCGCGCTGCTGCTCGGCGCCGGGATTGCCGGTGCGATGGGGCTGATCGCGCTGGTGGCGGCGGCGCTCTCGGGTGGTCCGGTGACGCGCGGGCGGCTCGCGACCATCGGACCGTCCCCGTGGCAGACGGCGCTGTTCGCGGCGCTCGAGGTGGGTGTCCCCGCGATGGCTGCGGCGGTGTCGCTCACCTGGTATCGCGTGCGGGCGCTGCGCCCGGAGGTGGCCGACGCCTCCGGTCCGCCAGCAGCTGCGGAGCAGGCGGATCGCACCGAGGGCGGCCGGGCCGCCCGGCTGGGCGGGAAGCTGCCGCATGTGCGGCTAGGCCTGCCGGGTTTCCGGCGAGTGCGGCGGGTCGCCGGCGTTGCGCTCTCGGCGGGGCGGGGGCTGGGCACCGGCCTCGGTTTACGTCGCCACGACGAGCCGGAAGAGCCCGAGCTCGACCAGCCGCCGGTCGTTGATCTGATCAAGGCCGAGCGGCCGCGCGTGAGCCTCATCAAGGGCGAGTCGCCGGATGACACGGCCACGACGGTCGCGCTGGAGCTGCCGAGCGACCCCCCGCCAAAACGCCGGAAGATTCACGTGCCGCGCTTCTGGCGCCGCCCCGCGCTCCCCAAGCGCCTTCGCCGCAAGCGCAAGGTCATCAAGCTGCCCGACTGAAACGCACTAGGCTGACGGCGTGCCCGCCCGCCTCGTTGTGCTGGCGTCCGGCGCCGGCAGCACCCTGCAGGCGATCCTTGACGCGAGTTGCGCTCCCGACTCTCCGGCCCGCGTCGTCGCGGTCGGCACCGACCGCCCTGCGACCCTGGCGCAAACCCGGGCGGAAAAGGTCGGCATCCCGACGTGGATGGTGCAGCTGTCCGAGCAGCCCGACCGGCTCGCTTTCGACGCCGCGGTGGCCGAGCAGATCGCCGCCGCGGAGCCCGATCTCGTGGTCCTCGCCGGCTACATGAAGGTGCTCGGGCCGGGCGTCGTGAGCCGGTTCCGGATCGTCAACACCCATCCGTCGCTGCTGCCGGCCTTCCCGGGAGCTCACGCGATCCGCGATGCGCTGAGCTATGGGGTACGGGTGACCGGGTGCACCGTCCACGAGGTGGACGAGGGCGTCGACACCGGACCGATCCTCGCCCAGGCCGCCGTCCCCGTTGTCGCCGGCGACGACGAAGACAGCTTGCGCGCCCGCATCCAGGCGACCGAGCGCGTCCTGTACGTGCAGACCATCCGAGACCTGTGTAGCGAAATCAGCAGCGCCACGACATCAGCAGCAAAGTGAACGAGGTTCTCTCATGAGTGAGCAGCTCCGCCCGGTCAAGCGCGCCTTGGTGAGCGTCTACGACAAGCGGGGGCTCGACGTGCTCGCGCCCGCGCTCGTCAAGGCGGGTGTCGAGGTCGTGAGCACCGGCTCGACCGCGAAAGTCCTTGCGGACGCGGGTGTTTCGGTCACCCCCGTCAGTCAGGTGACCGGCTTTCCGGAAGCGTTCGACGGCCGGGTGAAGACCCTGCACCCCGCGGTGCACGCGGGCCTGCTCGCCGACCTGTCCAAGCCCTCACACGTCGAGCAGCTCGAAAAGCTCGGGTACGCGCCCTTCGAGCTGGTGATCGTGAACCTGTATCCGTTCGTGGAGACGGTCGCGTCCGGGGCCGGCCAGGCGGAGGTCGTCGAGCAGATCGACATCGGCGGCCCGGCCATGATCCGTGCAGCGGCGAAGAACGCCGAGAGCGTCGCGGTCGTCACCTCGCCCGATCGCTACCCGGACGTCATTGCTGCGCTCGAGGCGGGCGGGTTCGACCTGCCCTCCCGGCTGCGGCTGGCCGCGGAGGCTTTCGCGCACACCGCGAGCTACGACGTGGCGGTCGCGTCCTGGCTCGCCAACGACGTGGTGACCGAGGAGGAAGGCTTCCCGCGCTGGATCGGCGGCGCCTGGACCCGCTCCGGCGTGCTGCGCTACGGGGAGAACCCCCACCAGCGCGCCGCGCTCTACGGCCTTCCCGGTGCGCAGGGGATCGCGAAGGCGATCCAGCACCACGGCAAGGAGATGTCCTACAACAACTACGTCGACACCGACGCCGCCCGGCGCGCCGCGTACGACCACGCGCAGCCGTGCGTCGCGATCATCAAGCACGCCAACCCGTGCGGGATCGCGATCGGTGCCGACTCTGCCGAGCCGCTGGCCGAGGCCCACCGCAAGGCACACGCCTGCGACCCGGTGAGCGCCTTCGGCGGGGTCATCGCGACAAACCGCCCGGTGACCGTGAAGACGGCCGAGCAGATCGCGGAAATCTTCACCGAGGTCGTCTGCGCCCCGGGCTACGAAGCCGGAGCGCTCGACATCCTCTCGCGCAAGCCGTCGATCCGGCTGCTGGAATGCCCGCCGCCCGCATCGGGCGCGAGCATCGAGTTCCGGCCGATCTCCGGCGGCCTGCTCATGCAGGAAGCCGACCACATCGATGCTCCCGGCGATGATCCTGCCACCTGGACCCTGCAGGCCGGCGACCCGGCGGACGAGGCCACCATGCGCGACCTCGCATTCGCCTGGCGCGCCATCCGGGCCGCCAAGTCCAACGCCATCCTGCTCGCCACCGACGGCGCCACGGTCGGGGTCGGCATGGGCCAGGTCAACCGGGTCGACGCGGCCCGGCTCGCGGTTGCCCGTGCCGGTGACCGTGCCGCGGGCAGCGCCGCCGCCAGCGACGCCTTCTTCCCGTTCCCGGATGGCTTCGAGGTGCTCGCCCAGGCCGGCGTGAAGGCCGTCGTCGAGCCCGGCGGGTCGGTGCGCGACGAGGAAGTCATCGCCGCCGCCAAGGAGGCCGGCGTCACGCTGTACTTCAGCGGCACCCGGCACTTTGCCCATTAACCGGCCGACCGACGGCGGACACGCGCCCGATCAGCGGGGGCGGTGCCTGATATACGGATAAATTGCGAGCCGTGGGCCCGTTGTGGGCCCGTTGTCCGCGGCCTCCTGCCGACCCGGTCCGGACCGTTCCCCGTGACGATCACCGCTCGAGAACCGGCCGGGACCGAGGTAGCACCCCGCGTCCCGGTGCCCGCTCGCGGCGATCCGCCCGAGGCGGTCCGCCGTCACATCACGGCGCTCGACGGCATGCGCGGCATCGCCGTGTTGCTGGTCATGTTCTTCCACTTCAAGCTCGGGCCGTTTCGTGGCGGGTTTGTCGGCGTCACGGTCTTCTTCACCCTCTCCGGCTTCCTGATCTGCTCGCGCACCCTTTCCGAGGTGGGCCGCAGCGGCCGGTTCGCCGTCGCCGACTTCTTCGAGCGCCGCGTTCGCCGGCTCGCCCCCGCGGCGATCGCCTGCATCCTCGGCGTCGTCATCTGCACGAGCATCTTCGGTACCCACGAGCAGCACGCCTCGGTCGGCGGTGACGCGCTGGCCGCCTTGGCGAACGTCGCGAACTGGCGGTTCCTCTTCCACGGCACGAGCTACGCCGACCTGTTCGCCGCGCCCTCACCGCTGAACCACTTCTGGTCGCTGGCCATCGAAGAGCAGTTCTACCTGGTGTTTCCGGTGGTCGTCTGGCTCGCGCTGAAGGTACCGAAGCTGGTGCGCGTGCCCGCCATCGCGCTGATCGTTTCCGCGGCTCTCGAGTGGTCGGCGCACGAGGCGTCGGCGGCCGGCAACTTCAACCGCTTCTACTACGGCACCGACGCCCGGATGTCAGAGCTGCTGGTCGGCGTGATCGCTGCGCTCGCGCTGTCGTACTGGCGTATCTCGGTGCCACGTCCCGCCGGTCCGCAGCGCCTCGGGGTGACGCTGGTAGCCGCTGCCGGCCTCGGCACCGTGATCTACGGCGGCCTGACGTTCCGGAACGGAGGGTCGACCTACCAGCACGGCGGCGCGTTCGTGATCGCGCTCGCAACGGCGGCGCTGATCATCGGCGGCCTCGAAGGGTCGAACGGGGTCGCCCGGCTGTGCTCGGTGCGCCCGCTGGTCTACGTCGGCAAGATCTCCTACGGCGCCTACCTCTACCACTGGCCGATCTTCGCGTTGTCCGGCAAGCACTGGGGTCCGCTGCACGGCACCTGGCTCGGCGTTGCTCAGCTCGCGAGCAGCCTGCTGCTGGCCGCCGTCTCGTTCCGCTACCTGGAGGCCCCGATCCAGCGCCGCCGGTTCGCCACGACCCGGCGGAGCATGCTGCGTGGGTGGTCGGTGGCGCTCATCGGAGCCGCCGGCGTGACGCTGGCGCTGGCGCTCTTCAACCCGGCGCGGGGGCCGGCCCGCTTCGCCGGTGCCAGCACCGGCCTCAACATCCCGGCCGCGGTCAAGGTCCGCCCGGACGCCGTCGTCGCGCGGTCGAATTCCGCCAACCGGCCGCTGCGGGTGCTCGTCACCGGCGATTCCACGGCGGAGGTCATGGCCAACGCGCTGGTGGCGTACCAGAATGCGCACCCGCAGGCGCTCCAGGTGCTGAACCTGAGCCTTCCGGGCTGCCCGATCACGCCGACAGATCTGATCCGCAATTACGCCGGCGAAAGCGGACAGAACGTCCGGCTCTGCGCCGGGTGGCGCACGACGTTCCCGCCCCAGATCGCTAAATTCAAGCCGGACGTCTCCCTGGTTTTCCTCTCTGTGATGGAGGAAACGGATCAGCGCACCGACTCCGGGAACTGGGACAACTTGCTCGATCCCACATATCGATCGCACCAGGAATCTGCATTTGATGAGTTGATCCGCGAGCTGTCGGCGACGGGGGCGCGGGTCGCCTGGGCGGACGCTCCCTACTTCAAGTTCCAGGTGGACCTGCCCTGGATCAGTGACGCCCCGCAGCGCACCGACGCGCTGAACGCGATGTTCCGCGAGGTCGTCGCCCGGCATCCGGGCGTCAGGTTGCTCGATTACGCGACCCACCTGAACCGGCCGGGGAATGTCGTCAACGCCGTGATACGTCCTGACGGCATCCACATGACCCCGGCATATGCCGAGGGTCTCGCCCGTGTGTGGCTCCTTCCGCTGCTCGATCGCGACTACAGCCCGCATCCCAAGGCATGTGGCACCGCGACATCGCTACCGTGCGGGAATGGCAAGCCGTAGGGGGCCGGGGGAGCTCGCGCTCGGCCTCGTGCTGCTCGGGGTCGTGGTCGGTCTCGCGCTGGTCGCGCAGGACCACTGGAAGCAGGGGCTGAGCCTGATGGGCGTGACCCTGCTCGGCGCAGCGCTGCTGCGCCTCGTCCTGCCGGCGAGCCGGCTGGGGCTGCTGGTGGTGCGCAGCCGGCCTTTCGACGTCGCCGCGCTGACACTGCTCGGCGCCGCAATTCTCGGTGTCACATTTCAGGTGCCGTTACCGCACCACTGAAGGCAGCGAAATTCGGTGATGTCTGAAATCGGATTAAACCGGTCATTCGGCGATGGATTAGCGACGAAATTGTCGTGAGTCGTTCGCGGCGGCCCGCGCGCGAGTTAGTTTGTGCGCGTAATAGCTCGCGTCAAACAGGGAGCGAGATGGGCGACGAAGCAGGTAAAGCCAGCGCACGTTCGGATTCATGGTCGAATTCAGGCTCCATGCACCGCGAGCCGCCGCCCAGCCTGGGAATGGTGGCCCATATCTGGGCCGGCCATCTCGGCGCGGGCGAGCCTGATCCGCGGGCTGCCGCCGAGATGGAGCCGGAGCCGGTGTCCGGGTCGCTGCCGGCGGGCAGCGTCATCACGCTGCCGTCCCCGGAGCCTGCGCCGACCTCGGTCGACTGACCGGAGCACCTGTCGGGCATTTCGGTAGCCTCGGGGCATGGCTAGCACTCCCGTCAACGTCACCGTCACCGGCGCTGCCGGGCAGATCGGCTACGCGCTGCTCTTCCGCATCGCTGCGGGCCACCTGCTGGGTCCGGATGTCCCGGTGCGCCTGTCGCTGCTGGAGATCACCCCGGCGCTGAAGGCCGCCGAGGGCACCGCGATGGAGCTCGACGACTGCGCGTTCCCGTTGCTCCGCGGGATCGACATCACCGACGACGCGAAGACCGCTTTCGACGGCGCCAACGTCGCGTTGCTGGTCGGCGCGCGGCCGCGTACCGCCGGGATGGAGCGCGGCGATCTGCTCTCGGCCAACGGCGGCATCTTCGGCCCGCAGGGCAAGGCCATCAACGACGGCGCGGCGTCCGACATCAAGGTGCTCGTGGTCGGTAACCCGGCCAACACCAATGCCCTGATCGCCCAGCAGAACGCCCCCGACGTTCCCGCCGACCGGTTCACGGCCATGACCCGCCTCGACCACAACCGGGCGCTCAGCCAGCTGTCGGCCAAGCTCTCGGTGCCGGTCACCGAGATCCAGCAGATGACCATCTGGGGCAACCACTCGGCGACCCAGTACCCCGACCTGTACACCACCCAGGTCGGCGGGAAGCCCGCGGCCGAGCAGGTCGAGGAGCAGTGGCTGAAGGAGACGTTCATTCCCACGGTCGCCAAGCGCGGAGCGGCGATCATCGACGCGCGCGGCGCCTCGTCGGCGGCCTCGGCGGCCAACGCCGCCCTCGATCACGTCTACGACTGGGTCAACGGCACCGCGTGGACGTCGTCCTCGGTCGTTTCCGACGGCTCCTACGGAGTTCCCGAGGGCCTCATCTCTTCCTTCCCCTGCCGCGCATCGGGTGGCTCGTGGGAGATCATCCAGGGCGTCGAGATCAACGACTTCTCGCGCTCGCGCATCGATGCGTCGGTGCAGGAACTCGCGGAGGAGCGGGCCGCGGTCCGCGAGCTTGGCCTGATCTGACGGGATCTTGCGCCTACCCTGATCGGGTGGACGCACCGGTGCGGCAGGGCCGGCCATGAGCGCTTGGCTGAATGTCGCGGTCGTCGCTGCGCTCGTACTCATCGAAGGCTTCTTCGTCGCGACGGAGCTGGCGCTCGTGTCGCTGCGGGATACCCAGACCCGCACGCTGGCCGCGCGTGGCCGGCGCGGGCAGAAGGTGGCCAAGCTCGTCGCCAATCCCAACCGCTTTCTCGCGGCGGTGCAGCTCGGCGTCACCCTGACCGCGTTGCTGTCGAGCGCCTTCGGCGCTGTGACGCTGTCCAAGCAGGCGTCGCGGGGCCTGGAGCGCGCCGGGCTCGGCAGGGGCCTTTCGGACGTGCTGGGATTCCTCGGCGTCACGATCGTCATCACGTTCGTGACGCTCGTCGTCGGTGAGCTCGCTCCGAAACGCCTGGCGTTGCAGCGGACCGAGCGCATCAGCCTCGCCTTCGCGCCGGCGCTGGACGTCATCGCGCGCTTCTCCCGGCCCGTGATCTGGCTGCTCTCGGTCTGTACCAACGGGCTCGTCAAGCTGCTCGGCGGCGATCCCGGAGCGGGCAGGGAGTCGATCTCCGAAGAGGAGCTGCGTGGCCTGGTCGCCGCGCACGAGACGCTCGGGGCCGAGGAGCGGCACATCCTCGACGAGGTCTTCGACGCCAGCACCCGGCTCGTGCGCGAGGTGCTCACCCCGCGCACCGAGGTGACGTTCCTCGACGCCGGCCAGCTCGTCGGCCGAGCCGTCGAGGAGACCAGCCATCTGCCGCATTCGCGCTACCCGGTGGTGCGCGGATCGGTCGATGACGTCGTGGGTTTCGTCCACATCCGCGACCTCGCGGTCGCCGGCCGCAGCCGGCTCACGGTCGGTCAGCTGGTGCGCCCGGTCACGTTCGTCCCGTCGAGCCTCAACGTGCTGACCGCCCTTTCGCAGCTGCGCCGCGAAGGGCAACACCTCGCCATGGTTGCCGACGAGTACGGCGGCATCGCCGGCATCATCACGCTCGAAGACCTGATCGAGGAGTTGCTCGGAGAGATCCGCGACGAGTACGACCCGGCCGTCGCCGCCACCCGGCTGGTGGTCGGTGGCGACCTGGACGTCGACGCGTTGCTGAACCTCGACGAATTCCACGACGCCACCGGGATCCGATTGCCCGACGGCCCCTACGAAACGGCCGCGGGCTACGTCCTGCGCGCGCTCGGACACCTGCCCTCCGTCGGTGAGGTGGTGACGCTGGACGGGGTCCAGCTCACGGTGCTCGCCTTGGACGGCAGGCGTATCGAGCGGTTGCGGGTCTCGATCGTTTCCGGTCCCGAACCCTCCGAGGAGGACGAGGATCAGACCCGGACGGCGACCCCCGCGAGCGACTTGAGCGCGCGCAGCTGAAGCGAGCGCACGGCAGCGTCCTGACGGCCCATGGCGACGGCGGTTTCACGCACCGAACGCTCGCCGAGGAAGCGCAGTTCGAGGCACTGGCGCTGGGCGGGCGGCAGGGTGCGCAGCGCGTCGCGCAGGCGCTCGGCCTCGACCAGGTCGATGACGATGTCCTCGGCGCCGCGCTGCTGCGGGGCGGTCTGAGCGAAGATCCCGGGGTCTTCGGCGGCGAGCTCGCGGCGGTTGCGGGCGAGCGACCAGTAGTCCGCGGCCAGGTTGCGGGCGATGACCAGCACCCAGGCGACCGGGTCGGTGCCCTGCCATCGGAACTGCTGGAGCGAACGCCAGGCACGGAGGAAGGTTTCGTTGACGAGGTCGTCAATCTGGCTGCTCGGCACGCGGCCGGTCAGCTGGCGGCGGACCCGTGGTTCGCAGCGCCGGTAGATCTCGCTGAAGGCGGCGGAATCTCCGTTCTGTGCAGAGTTAAAGACCTCGCGCAAGGTTGCCGATGATCTGACCAGCGCGGCGTCTGTCAGGTCGATGGATTCGGTGGCGGACATGCATTTATGGTTCTCTCTTCGAACCCGCGAATCGTCCCCCGAGTGGATGAACTTGCGGTACGGCCGTTCGCAGTAAGCGGTGTAGCCCATTCGCCGCGAAGATCCTCGCGGCGCGGCGCAGCAGCCGCCACATCAGCCTCGGCGGGAGCGTTCCCCGGCCGAGTCCGATCTCGACGAGCGCGTCCATCGCCGCCTTATCCCGGCCGGCGAGGGCGAGCCCCGCGTCGAACAGTTGTGGCGAGCGCGACAGTCGCGAAAGCACCGACGTCGTCGCCAGATGCCGCCCGAGTTCGCGGCGCAGGGCACGCCGGTACGCGCCGCCCGCGGCGGCTCCACCGGGGCTGACGGCAGCCTCGCCGGCGAGCCGGCCGGAGAGCACGGCGTAGTAAATCCCTTCTCCGGTAAGGGGATTGATGAGGGACGCGGCGTCACCGGCAAGGAGAACGCGACCGTCCGGCTGCCGTGGACGGAAGGTCGACAGCGGCAGCGGATGCGCGCGCAGCGAAGGTGGATCCGCGGGTTGTTCCGGCAGCAGCTGGGCCAGCGGTCCGGTGAGCGCCTCGCGGCCCGAGCCGGTTTCCCGCCGGTGCGCCAGGCTCGATCGCAGCATGCCGAAACCGACGTTCGCCCGGCCTTCGTGATCTGGCCCACTGATCGGGAACGACCAGGCGTACGCGGGCCAGCCCTCCGCGACCATCTCGATGAGTTGCTCGGGTGCACCGTCCGGCTCGGGCGCCGCGACCGCGTAGCCGCGCATGGCGATGGCACAGGCGCCGGGCGGATTGGGCGGCAGCGCAAGCAGCCGGCGGATGGTCGAGTTGGCGCCGTCGGCGGCGATCACCACCGACGCCGAGAGGTCCGGCGCGAGCACGACCGAGTCGGCCGTGACCGACAGCGTCCGGATGCGGCGCTGGATGAGATCTGCGCCACGGGCCACGGCAGCCGCGACCAGCCGGGCGTCGAACACCTTGCGCGGGATGCAGTACGCCGCCTCACGCGGTTCGGCGACCACCTCGCGGCCGAGCGGGCTGCGTAGCCGCAGCCTCCCGACCGGCATGAAACCGCGGGCCGCGTCGGGGACCCCCAGCGCTTCGAGAACGTGCAACGCCTGCGGCGCAATCCCGTCGCCGCAGGCCTTGTCCCGTGGAAAGCTCGAGGCGTCGACGAGCGCCACCCGCGCCCGCGGGTCGGCTTGCAGAGCCGCCAAGGCAGCCGCGCTACCGGCCGGGCCGGCGCCGACGATGATGACGTCATAGCGGGGACGCGCACCGGCGTGCGTGCCCTCACCCGGGCGCGGTTCGGTGCGAGGCACCTCTGGCAGTCTGCCAAGACCGGGCCGCCCATGAGATCGGGTCCGACGTCGTCCGGGCTGATCTGAAAGGGTGTGTGGGTGATGACTGCGGTGCAAGAGGCCCGGTCCGGTGGGCGCCAGCGGGTGCTGTCCGGGATCCAGCCGACTGCGGACTCGTTCCACATGGGCAACTACCTCGGCGCCTTGCGGCAGTGGGTCGCCATGCAGGACGAGTTCGAGACGTTCTACTTCATCGCCGACCAGCACGCGACGACCGTGACGTGGGACCCCGACGTGCTGCGCCGCCGGGTGCGCGTCGCCACGGCGCAGCTGCTCGCTCTCGGCGTGGAGCCGGAGCGCTCGACCATTTTCGTGCAGAGCGCCATCCCCGAGCACGCGCAGCTGACCTGGGTGCTCAGCTGCCTGACGGGCTACGGCGAGGCCAGCCGGATGACACAGTTCAAGGACAAGAGCGCGCGCGGGGAGTTGGGCGGCTCGACGGTCGGGCTTTTCACGTATCCGATCCTGCAAGCGGCCGACATCCTGCTGTACTCGCCGAAGTACGTCCCGGTCGGAGAAGACCAGCGCCAGCACCTGGAGCTCACCCGAAACCTTGCCGAGCGCTTCAACGGCCGGTTCGGCACCGTCTTCACGGTGCCCGAGCCGTACATCCCGAAGGCGACGGCCAAGGTGCTCGACCTGGCCAATCCGGACAAGCAGATGAGCAAGTCGGCGGCATCGCCGGCCGGCTTGCTCAGCCTGCTCGAGGAGCCCGCGAGCTTGCGCAAGAAGGTGCGCAGCGCCGTCACCGACAGCGGGCGTGAGGTGACGTACGACCCGGCGGAGAAACCCGGTGTCAGCAACCTGCTCACCATCGGCGGGGCGTTGACCGGCGTCAGCGCCGAGGAGTTCGCGGCCGGCTACGAGGGCCGGGGCTACGGCGACTTGAAGAAGGATGTCGCCGAGATCGTGGTGGAGTTCGCGTCCGGTGTGCGCGAGCGCACCGACAAATGGCTGGCCGGCGATCAGCTGGACGACGTCCTGGCCGATGGAGCGCGGCAGGCCCGATCCATCGCCGGCCCGCTGCTGGCACAGGTCTACGAGCGGGTGGGATTCGCGGTCCCTGGACCTACCGCGTGAGCCTGCCGGCGCGCTCGGTCGGGGTCACGATCGAGCTTCCGGAGCCGTATGGGAGCGAGCTCGCCGCCTGGCGCGCCCGCCTCGGTGATCCGTCCGCAGAGAAGATCCCGCCGCACATCACGCTGCTACCGCCCACCGCGGTAGAAGGCGCTGTGCTCACCAAGTTCGCCGACCATCTGGCCGGCGTCGCCGCGGCGCACCAGCCGTTCCGGGTGCGCCTGCTCGGCACCGACACCTTCCGGCCGGTCTCACCCGTCGTCTTCCTCGCGGTCGCCGAAGGCGCCGAGGGATGCGCTCGTGTCGAGTCGGACGTCCGCTCCGGCCCGATCGTTCGGGAACTGCACTTCCCTTACCACCCCCACGTCACCGTCGCTCACGATGTGCCCGAGCCGCAGCTGGATTTCGCCCTCACAGCATTGGCTGACTACGAGGCGGAATTCGACGTCGAGGGCTTCGTCCTTTTCGAGCGGGACCGGGACGGTTTCTGGCACCCGGGCCGCGAATTCAGCTTCGGCCACCCGGCGGGATCGGACTGAGTGTTCTGCATGACACGAGAGAAAGGTGACCCCATGGCCTCCGAACAGTCGGAAATCGCCGAGCGCTATCGCAACGTCGCCGCGCAGTTCACCCAGCGGGTGCGGGCCGTTCCGGCCGGCGCCTGGGACAACCCGGCGCCGTGCGACGGGTGGGTGGCCCGTGACGTCGTCGGGCATCTGGTCGAGTGGGTGCCCGGCTTCTTCAGCCGGTGGGATGTTGACCTTTCGCCGTCGGTTCCCGGTGAGGAGGATCCGGTGCTCGCCTGGACCAGCGTGAGCGATGGAATCCAGCGGGTGCTCGAGGACCCGGAGATTGCCGCGCGGGAGGCCGACAGCCAGATGGGCCGCCGCTCGCTCGAGCAGATGGTGGACATGATCGTCATCAATGACGTCCTCATCCACACCTGGGACCTTGCCAGGGCTACCGGTCAGGACGAGACGCTCGACGCCGGAGAGGTCGCCCGGATGTCCGGGTCCGGCTTCTTGGAGATGCCGGACGAGGTGCTGCGCGCCGGCGGTCAGTTCGGCCCGCGGGTCGAGGTGCCCGCCGATGCCGATCCGCAGACCCGGCTGATCGCGTTCAGCGGCCGCCGGCCTTAGGAGCAGATCGTGACTTGGCCGAGCGCAGCGAAGCCGAGCGCGGGTCTGCGACCCAGCGACTGGTCTTCGTTCCCCGGTCGGACTGCCGCCAGGACGAGACCACCCGGCGAAGCGGCGAGCTCGCCACGTGTGGGGGCCAGCCGTACGGCGGCCGCCACAGCGGCTGGGGCGGCGGCGGGCTCGGGGGAACGTCATCGGCGGGACGCCGGCTCGCCAGCAGCAGCAGGACGGCGGCAGCGATGAGACCGAGGTCGGCGACCATGGCCAGCGGATAGTGGAGCCGATTCGCCGATACGGCTCCGGCGATGAACGCGCATCCGCTCACGGTCACGCTGGTGGCGAGCACCGGCACCCGGCGGCTCAGCGCGCCGGCAGCCAGCAGCAGGGCGGCGACCACGGCAGACGCCAGCGGCACCCCGTAGGCGAGCTCATGCAAGCGCGACACCTGGATCGCCGGTCCGATCGCCACGGCCACCACGGTCAGGACGATCGCGACGACCGTGATCAGTGACGCCGCCGAGCAACTGCGACCCGGAGCGGGACTTGGGTCGCGGGGCGGTCTGCAGCACTCCGGCCATTGCCACCAGGACGACGACAGTGCCACCGCGGCCCGCGGGAGGGAGGCGTTGGTACGCGCCAGCGCGCTGTCGTAGGCCCCGCCGGTATTGGCCTGGGTGAAGGCGTAGACGCGAAGGCTGTCGACGAGCGCGAAGCAGCCGGTGCCGGCTGCCACGGCGTGGAGCAGCGGCCGGAAGCGGTGCCCGTCGCGCGTGAGGTGCAACCCGGCCCCGACGAGCAGGAGCAGCAGGGTGGGCAGCTGCAGCCGCCGCGAACTGGCCGGTGGCGACCTCGGCGGGGAAGCGGGTCATCGCCTGCGGCGCTCGTCGGCGGGAAGAGCGAGAGGATCCCGAGGACGAACCCGCCGATCCCGCAGGCTCCGGCCGCTCGGTCGACCTGGCGCCACCACGGGTTGGTTGGAGGCGCCGGCGCCGGTATCGCGCGGCTCGGCTGCGGTAGGCGCTGGCCCGTCACCGAACGGCGCAGCGAAACCCGGCGGCGGGGTCTCGGTACCGGCCGGAGGCCGTGGCGTCGGCAGCGCGGCATCTCGCGGAGCGGGGGAGGCAGGAACCGGTGCGGTGGCGGGCAGCTGCCCGGGCCACGCCCCGCAGAGCCTCGGCCAAAGCGGCAGCCAGCGCCCCGCACGACTCGAAGCGGTCGTTCGGGTCCTTCGCCATCGCCCGGTCCAGCACCGACTGCACCGCGAGCGGCAGACCGGGGCGCAGCTGCCCGACGCGGGGCACAGGCGCTGAGAGGTGAGCGTTCATCCGTGCCCAGGCGCCGTCGCCGGGAAAGGGGATGGAGCCGGTCAGCAGCTGGAAGAGCACGCAACCGAGGGCGTACTGGTCGACCCGTCCGGAAAGGGGCTGCATCTGGATCTGCTCGGGCGCTGCGTAGTCCAGGCTGGCGGCGAAGTGCCCGCTCGGCGTGAGCCCGGCGGCGTCACCCGTGCCCTTGGCGATGCCGAAGTCGGTGAGGTAGACGCGATCGGGGCCGCCCGGCTCGGCCGGCGTCCCGAGCAGGATGTTCGCCGGCTTCACGTCGCGGTGCAGCAAGCCGTGGCGGTGCGCGTCATCCAGCGCCGCCGCGACCCGGCCGATCACGTGCAGCGCCCGTTCCGTGGAGAACGGGCCGTCGGCCCGCAGTGCGGCAGCAGCGTCCTGCCCGGCCACGTACTTCATGTGGATCCAGAGCTGGCCGCCCGTCTCGCCGCGGTCGTACACCGGCACGACGTTGTCGTGGTCCAGGCCGGCGGCGAGGTCGGCCTCGCGCTGGAAGCGCTCCCGGTAGCTGGGGTCGGACGACGCCGCGACGGGAAGCAGCTTCAGCGCGTCCAGCCGCGGCAGCCTGGGGTGATGGACGAGATAGACCTCGCCCATCCCGCCGCTGCCGATCAGGCGCTCGATGCGAAAGCCCGCGACGACCTCACCCGACTGGCGCACCGTCACCGCCTTCAGCGCTTTCCGCGCCCAGGCCTGAGCTTGCCGCCGCAGCCTGCCTGCCGGGTACAGCCTAAATCGCGCGTCAGATCCGGCGGGAAGAAGCGACCGCTTCACCTCTTGCACGGCATGCGTGACCGCGATTCCACGCGGGCAGACTTCGGTGCAGTTGAACGTCGTCCGGCACCGCCAGACCCCTTCGCGATCGTTCAGCACCTCGAGCCGTTGCCCGGCCGCCGCGTCACGGCTGTCGAAGATGAACCGGTGCGCAGCCACGATCGCCGCCGGGCCCACGTAGTCGCTGTCGTTCCAGTACACCGGGCAGGCGGAGGTGCAGGCCGCGCACAGGTTGCACTTCGCGGTGTCGGCGAAGCGCGTGACCTGCTCCGGGGTCTGCAGACGCTCGGCGCCGGGGTCGCGACCATCGGGGATCAGCCAGGGTGACACCGCCTGGAAAGCGGCGAAGAACGGTTCCATGTCGACGATCAGGTCCTTGCGCACCGCCAGGCCCTTGATCGGCTCGATGGTGATCTCGGATCGGCGCTCGGCTGACCAGGTCGCTGAGCAGTTCGGTGCAGGCGAGCCGGTTCACGCCGTTGACGCGCATGACGTCCGCCCCGCACGACCCCTGATCGCACGCGCGGCGAAAGGCCAGCGAGCCGTCGAGATTCCATTTCACCCAGTGCAGGGCATCGAGCAGCCGGTCGCCCGGGCGGACGGGAACCTCGTAGCGCTCCCACCGGGGTTCGCTTTCGCGCTCCGGGTCGAACCGGCGGATCTTCAGCACCACAGGGGACGGATCGGCGGTCGCAGCTCGACGGGCCTAGTACCTCCGTTCCGTCGGTTGATGACGACTGATGTCCACCGGCCGGGTCGAGAGCACGAGCTGGCGCGTCCGGCGCATCGGTGCGGTAGGCCAGCGTGTGATGCAGGCAGCCGGCGTCGTCGCGAGCCGGGTAATCGGCGCGAAAGTGCGCCCCCCGCGACTCCGCGCCGGGCCGCGGCCGAGGCGATCAGCGTGTCGGCGACGTCCAGCAGGAAGCCGAGCTCGACGGCCTCCATCAGATCGGTGTTGTAGCGGCGCCCGGGATCGGTGATGGCGACGTTCGCGTAACGCTGCTTCAGCTCGCTGACGTTTGCGGCGGCCTGCGCCAGCGACGCCTCGCTTCGGATGACGGACGCGTGCTCGTCCATGGTCCGCTGCAGCGCTGCCCGGATGGGCGCGGAGCGCTCGTTCCCCGCTGGATTGCGCAGCTGCTCCAGCAGCGCGCTCGCTCTTGCGGCGGGATCGCCGGGGCGTGCTTCCCGGCCGGGCGTGGCCCTGGCGTGTTCCGCCGCGCCGGCTCCGGCCCGCTGGCCGAAGACGACGGCCTCCAGCAACGCGTTCGCGGCCAGCCGGTTGGCTCCGTGCACCGAGACGCAGGCGGTCTCACCGGCGGCGAAAAGGCCCGGCACCGCAAGGCCGTCGCGGCCGAGCACCATCGCGTCGGCCGTGGTCGGGACACCGCCCATCGCGTAGTGGGCGGTCGGATACACCGGGATCGGGGTCGTCGTGGCATCGATCCCGAGCTGGGTGAGGGCCAGCCCGGCGGCGGTTGCCGTCGCGCTGCTCCAACGCTCGGCCGGCAGCTGGGTCAGGTCGAGCACCACGTGATCGCCGCCGGGTGCATTGCCCCGGCCTTCCCGAACCTCCGTGACGATTGCCCGGGCCGCGACGTCGGTTGAAGCAAGATCTTTGGCGTCCGGGGCGTAGCGCTCCATGAACGCGTCACCGGCGCCGTTGCGCAGCGCGCCGCCTGCTATCCGCGCCGCCTCGGCCACGACGATGCCGAGCCGGTGCAGACCGGTGGGGTGGAACTGGAAGAACTCCAGGTCCTGCAAGGGCAAACCGCTGCGCAGCGCGAGCGCCATCGCATCGCCCGTGGCGCTGTGGCCGGTGGACGTGGTGGCGAAGATCCGGCCGCAGCCGCCGGTCGCGAGGACGACGGAGGGGGCGTGGAACGCGTGCAGTTCTCCGGTGGCGAGCTCGTAACCGATGACGCCCGCTACCGGCGCCCCGGCCGAACAGCAGATCGAGTACGTAGCACTCGTCGAAGAACTCGACGCCGGCCCGCAGGCACTGCTGGTAAAGGGTCTGCAACAGGTGATGGCCGGTCAGCTCGCCGGCGACCGCCGCGCGCCGCAAGGAGCCCGAGCCACGCTGACGGATCCATCCCTCGGCGGTCCGGCTGAAGGGCAGGCCGAAGCGCTCGAGCTCGCGCACCGCTTCCGGCGCCGCGCGGCACATCTGCGCCGCAGCTTCCTGGTCGACGAGGTAGTCGCCCGCAGCGATGGTGTCGGCGGCGTGCTGCTCCCAGCTGTCGGCGTCCGGCTCGGCGCCGGCGAGCGCCGCGTTGATTCCCGCCTGGGCGGCGCCGGTGAGCGAGCGGGTCGGATGCAGCTTGCTCACCACCGCCGTGCGAGCGCTGCGGCTCGCCTCGAGAGCGGCCCGCAGGCCGGCGGCGCCCGCGCCGACGACCACGACGTCGTACGAGTGGTCGTAGCGGTGCAGCTGCATCAGTGCGGAAGCCTCTCGATCGTCAGTTGCTGAGCGTCGGGTCGAACGTGAAGATCACGAGCGTGCCCAGCGCGACGACGAGGACCGCGGAGCTGTACAGCAGCATCTTCAGCCAGAAGCGGGTCCGGGGCCGCTCGGCGTAGTCGTTGATGATCGTGCGGAGGCCGTTGGTGCCGTGCAGCTCGGCGAGCCACAGCATGAGCAGGTCCCAGGTGCGCCAGAAGGGTGAGGCGTAGCGGGCGGCGACGAATCCGAAGTTGATGCGCTGCACCCCACCGTCGAGGATCGTCGTGATCAGCAGGTGTCCGATCACGAGCAGGATCAGCACGATTCCGCTGATACGCATGAAGATCCACGCGTGCAGCTCGGCGTTGCCGCGCCCGGTGCTGTGCCGTACGCGCGGTGATCGCGGCGGCTCGATGTCCAGCGGCCGGTCCGCAGCCGTGCCGGTGCCGGTGCTCATCTCACGAGCTCCCGAACAGTTGCTTGGCGGCGTGTTCGAGCATGAAGTACGCGCTGGGCACCATGACCGCGACCCAGATCGTCACGACCGCCGCGAGCATGTGCCGGTGGTACTTCGCTCCAGCGGACCAGAAGTCGACGAGCGTGATGCGGATCCCGTTGAGGACGTGATAGACCACGGCGCCCACGAGCGCGAGCTCGAGCAGGTTGACGAACGGGTTCCGGTAGATGTCGACGACCTTGTCGTACGAGTTGGGGGAGACCCGCAGCAGCGCCGTTTCCAGGATGTGGGCGAAGAGGAAGAAGAAGATCAGCACACCGGTGATGCGGTGAGCCACCCAGGACCACATTCCCTGCCCGCCGCGATAGAGCGTCCCGCGGGGGCGGGAGGACGGGGCCATAGCCGGATCGTAACGACCGGCACTATGGCGACCCCGGTGTCAGCCCTCCGTGCGCCGCTTGATGCGGTACATGGCGGCGTCGGCCTCGTGCAGCAGCGCCTCGGCGTCGAGCCCGACGTCGCTGCTGTGCGCGCTGCCGACCGACGCCATCACGGAAAGATCCCCGATCGGCGGGCGCAGCGCCTCGCGCACCCGCTCGGCCAGGGCAAGCGCGTCAGGCGCCGGAAGCCCCTCGGCCACCACCGCGTACTCGTCGCCGCCGAGGCGCGCCACGGTATCCGCCGGGCGGACGGCACCGCGCAGGCGCCGGGCGACCTCGATCAGTACCCGGTCGCCGGTGGCGTGGCCGTAGGTGTCGTTGATGTCCTTGAAGTCGTCGAGGTCCAGGTAGAGCACGGCGACGCCGCCGGCCTTCTCCCGCACCACCGCGCGGACTGCTTGCTCGAGCCGGTCGGTGAGCAGCGTGCGGTTGGGAAGCCCGGTGAGCGGGTCGTGCAGGGCGCGGTAGGCGAGCTTGGCCTCGTTCTCGCGGCGCTCGGTGGTGTCGATCAGGTGGAGCACCAGCATCTTCGGCTCGCCGGGTAGCGGCGCGACCGACCCCTGCACCCAGACCTGCCGGCCGTCGGCACGCTCGAGCCGCCATTCCTTGGGTTCGACCGCTTGATCCTTTTCGGCAACGGTGCGCAGCAGGGTGCGGACGGAGTCGCGGTCGTCACGGTGGACCAGCCGCAAGCTCTGGCGCCCGACGAGAGCCCGCGGGTCGTCGCCGACGAGCTCTCCGAGCGCGGGGTTCGCGTCGAGGACCACCCCCACGGGGTCGATGAGCAGCATGGCGATCGGCGCCTCGTGGAAGGCCGCCGAGAAGCGCTGCTCAGCGGCCCACATGGCCTGCTCGCTCTCGTGACGGGCCGTGATGTCACGGATCACGACAAGCACCGCCCGGCGGCCCTCGAATTCGATGCCGGTCGCGGCCGTTTCGATCGGAACCTTGCCCTGGTCGTTGATCCGGATCAGCTGCCCCTCGACGTAGGGCAGCCGGGCATCCACCGCGAGCTCGCGGTAGCGGTCGGTCAGCGCGGCCCGGACCCGCTCGGGAACCAGGTCCAAGGCGTGCTTGGTCTGCAGTTCCGCGAAATCACGGGCGCCGACCAGGTTCAGTGCCTGCTGGTTCGCAAACACGAAACGGCCGTCCTGAATGACCGCGATGGCGTCAGGTGACAGCTCGACAAACGCTCGATATCGCTCCTGCGAAGCGCGCAACTCGTCCACTGTCACCTCCTGTCATTCAGTTCGATTCCCAGCTTGCGTTCATCTAGCGGGCGCTGGCTCGTGTCGGTTCCTCGGATTTTCGTGATCACGGCTGTAGCCGATAGCCCTTTGCGGAACGTTCATGGCGCCGCCCAACGATCCCTCCGCTGACGCACGTGATGCGACGGCCGGGTACGGATAGCGTTCACGTCGTGGTCGATGCGGCGGCGGTACCGAGCGAACGATTGCTCCGCGAGGCTCCGAAGGTCCTCCTGCACGATCATCTGGACGGGGGGCTGCGGCCGGCGACCGTGGCCGAATTGGCGGACATTACCGGGTATGCCGGGCTTCCGACCATGGATGTCACCCGTTTGACGGAGTGGTTCCACACCTCCGCCGCCGCCTCCGGATCGCTGGACCGCTACCTGGAAGGTTTCACCCACACCGTCGCGGTCATGCAGACCGAAGCGGCGCTGATCCGGGTCGCCCGGGAATGCGCGGAAGATCTGGCGGCGGACGGTGTCGTTTACGCCGAGGTGCGCTTCGCTCCCGAGCTGCACGTCGAGACGCTGGAGCTGCCGCAGGTCGTCGAGGCGGTGCTGGAGGGGTTCCGGCAGGGCACGGAGGGCACCCGGCTCACCGCCCGGGTACTGCTGACGGCCATGCGCTCCGCGGCCCGCTCCCGGGAGATCGCCGCGCTTGCGGTGCTGTACCGCGAAGCGGGAGTCGCCGGGTTCGACATCGCGGGCCGTGAGGCCGGCCATCCGCCGACCCGGCACCTCGACGCGTTCCAATTGATGCAGCGCGAGAACGGGCACTTCACGATTCACGCCGGTGAGGCATTCGGGCTGCCCTCCATCTGGGAGGCGGTCCAGTGGTGCAACGCCGACCGGCTCGGTCACGGCGTGCGCATCGTGGACGACATCAAAGTCTCCGTGGACGGTGACGTCACCCTCGGAAAGCTGGCGGGCTATGTCCGCGACACCCGCGTCCCGTTGGAGATGTGCCCGACCTCCAACGTCAACACCGGGATCTGCGCCCGAATCGAAGATCACCCGATCGGGCTGCTGGCCCGGCTCGGCTTCCGGGTGACGATCAACACCGACAACCGCCTGATGAGCAACGTCATCCTCTCCGAGGAGCTGCACAAGGTCGCGGAGGCGTTCGGCTACGGCTGGGAGCAGATCCGCTGGTTCACCGTCAACGCGATGAAGTCGGCGTTCCTGCCGTTCGACGAGCGGCTCGCGATCATCAACGACGTCATCAAGCCGGGCTTCGCCGAACTGATGGCGCGCGCGTCATGAGCGGACCGTGCTGGCTCACCGGAGACGACCCGGTGATGACCGCCTACCACGACGACGAGTGGGGCCGTCCCGTCGTCGGGGAGCACGAGCTGTACGAGCGGCTGTGCCTGGAAGGCTTTCAGTCGGGATTGTCGTGGCGCACCGTGCTGTCCAAGCGTCCCGCGTTCCGCGAGGTCTTTGCTGGTTTCCAGCCGCAACGTGTCGCCGAGTTCGGCGAGAGCGACGTCGAGCGGCTGCTCACGGACGCCCGGATCATCCGGCACCGGCGCAAGATCGAAGCGACGATCAGCAACGCCCGGGCCGTGCTCGCCCTCCACGAATCCGGAACCCTCCTGCGCGACCTGTTCTGGGCCTACGCGCCGGGCCCCGACACGGCGCGTGAGCCCGCGGCGCTCTCCGACCTTCCGGCGAGCACGCCGGACGCGCTGGAGCTGTCGAAGCGACTGCGCAAGCTCGGTTTCGCCTTCGTCGGCCCGACCACCGCGTACGCGTCGATGCAGGCCTGCGGGATCGTCAACGACCACCTCACCGATTGCCCGTTCCGCGCCGAAGTGGAAGACCAGCGGCGTGAGGTGCTGAACACGTTCTCGCCTTCGGCGCCCTAGGACTGGCAGGCTGCGCAGCGTGGACGTTCAGATCGTCGACCATCCGCTCGCCGCGGTACGCCTCACGCTGCTGCGCGAAGAGCGCCACGACCGGGCGGTCTTCCGGGCAGCGCTCTCGGACCTCGCGACGATGCTCGTCTACGAGGCCACCCGGGAGCTTCGCCGCGAGTGCATCCAGGTGCGCACGCCCCTGGCTGTGACCGAGGGCGCCGTGATCGCCGAACCTCCGCTGCTGGTGCCGGTGCTGCGGGCGGGACTCGGCATGGCCACTGCGGCTGCCGGGCTGCTGCCCGAGGCTCAGATGGGCTTCGTGGGAGTGGCCCGCGACGAGCAGACCTACCAGCCGCGCGCGTACCTCGAGTCGATCCCCGAGGACCTGTCGGGCCGAACGGTCATCGTGCTTGATCCGATGATCGCGACCGGCGGTTCACTCTTGCATTGCGTCGGGCTGCTCTCCGAACGCGGCGCCGTCGAGATCATCGTGGTCTGCGTGCTGGCCGCACCCGAGGGGCTCGAGCGGCTACGCGCGAGTGGTCTGGCGACGCGGGTGGTCACCGCCGCCGTCGACGATCGGCTGGACGAGAACGCCTACATCGTCCCGGGTCTCGGCGACGCCGGCGATCGGCAGTTCGGCGCGGTCTGAGGTGTTCTGACCGCGGCGGTGGCTACTGCAGCAACGGCTGGAGGTCTTGCGCGATCCGGTCGAGTTGAGCGTCGGCGTCGCGGCGTGCGGTCGCGACGTCGAGCACGACGACGCCTGGCGGGAGCACGACTTCGAGATACGCCTTCAGCTTCGGCTCGGTGCCGCTCGGGCGCACCACGATCCTGCCGCCGGCGAGCTGAAGCCGAACGCCTTCGGTGGGCGGCAATCCGTCACGCGGGAAGGCCAGATCCTGCGCGTCCTGAACCCGTATCCCGCCCAATTCCGGAGGTGTCTCGGCGAGCAAGCGCTCGATCGCCCGTGCCCCGGCCCGCGGATCGGCGTGCCGCACGGACAGCTGGCGAGTGGCAAAAAGCCCTATTTCACAGGCGATCTCGTCAAGCCGGTCGAGCAGTGTGCGTCCGGAACGCTTCAGCGCGGCCGCCATTTCCGCCACTGCCAGTGCGGCGCTGATGCCGTCCTTGTCGCGGACGAACCGCAGCCCCACCGCGTAGCCGATCGCCTCCTCATAGGCGAAGACCAGCTCTGGGCCGCCGGCGCGGGCCAGCCACTTGAAGCCGGTGAGCGTCGTCGTTGCATCGGCTTCGCGGGCGCCCGCGAGGGTGCTGAGCGCCGATGACGAGACGATGGTGGTCGCGACCAGTGGGCGGCTCTGACGCGGGCCTCGGGTGAGGATGTGGTCGGCCAGCAGCAGGCCGAGCTCGTCGCCGGTGAGTTGCCGCCCACCGGCGGCGACGGCCAGGCGGTCGGCGTCCGGGTCGTTGGCGAGGGCGATGTCGGCACCGGTTCGGGCCGCGAGGTCCAGCAGCAGGTCGGTGGCGCCCGGCTCCTCGGGATTGGGGAAGGCCACCGTCGGGAAGTCCGGGTCCGGAGCCGCCTGCTCGGCCACGACCTCAGGGGCTGCGAAGCCCGCGCGGGCAAAGGCGTCGAGCACGAGCGCGCCGCCGACGCCGTGCAGCGGCGTGTAGGCGATCCGCAGGTCCCGGTCGGGCAGCAGCGAAAGGCTCGTGATCGCGTCGAGGTACGCCTCGCGCACCTCGGAGCCGAGGGTCTGGAAATCGTCCGACAGCGCCAGCGCATTCGCCGCCGGGGCAGCTGCGATGGTGGCCTCGATGAGGGTGTCCTGCGGCGGGATGATCTGGGCGTCGCCGAGGTAGACCTTGTAGCCGTTGTCGGCCGCGGGATTGTGGCTCGCGGTCACCATGACGCCGGCATCCGCGCCGCGGGCGCGAACGGCATACGCGAGCACGGGAGTCGGCAGGGTTTGCCCGAGCAGCTCCACCCGCAGCCCGGCACCGGCCATCACCCGGGCGCTGGCTTCGGCGAACTCCCGGCTGTGGTGGCGGGCGTCGTACCCGATGACGACGGAGGGCGTCCCCGGCACCGTCTCACGCAAGTACGCGGCAAGCCCGGCGGCAGCGCGGCGGACGACGGCGATGTTCATGCCGTTCGGACCCGCCCGCATACGCCCCCGCAAGCCGGCGGTGCCGAACGTCAGCGGTCCCGCGAAGCGCTCGCCCAGCGTCTCCGCAGCCCCTTCGTCGAGCAACGCCTGCAACTCGGCACGGTCCCGCGGATCCGGGTCGTTCGCGATCCAGGCGCGAACCTGCCCGTCCAGCGCAGCGTTCACAGCCGCCGGATCACGTCAGCCAGCAGAGCTCCCATTCGCGGGGCGGCGGCGGCGCCGGTCGCGAGGACCTCCTCGTGTTCGAGCGCCTCACCCGACAGCCCCGCAGCGAGGTTGGTGACGAGCGACATGGCGAGCACTTCGGCACCTTCCGCACGCGCGGCGATCGCCTCGTACACCGTGGACATGCCGACCAGATCGGCGCCGAGCGTCTGCAGCGCCCGGATCTCCGCCGGGGTCTCGAACTGCGGGCCGGGCATGTACGCGTACACGCCGTCCTCCAGCGCGGGGTCGACGCTGCGGGCCAGCTCGCGCAGCCGGGGGCTGTAGCAGTCGGTGAGGTCGACGAATCGGGCGCCGACCAGCGGGGTGCGTCCGGACAGGTTCAGATGGTCGGAGATCAGCACCGGCTGCCCGAGCCCGAGTCCGGAGCGCAGGCCGCCCGCGGCGTTCGTCAGCACGACGATCCTGACCCCGGCGGCACAGGCGGTGCGCACGTTGTGCACCACGACGTCGAGCGGGTGCCCCTCGTACGCATGGACGCGGCCGAGGAAGGCCAGCACCCGCCGGCCGCCGAGGTCGATCGACCGGACCTCGCTGCTGTGGCCGATCACGTGAGGCCCGGGAAATCCCCCGAGCTCGCGGACGTCGAAGGTGGCTTGCGCAGCCCCGAGCCGATCGGCGGCGGGGAGCCATCCCGACCCGAGCACGATCGCGATGTCGTGCTGGGCAGCGCCGGACAGCTCGGCCAACCGGGCCGCGGACGCTTCCGGATCCGGCTCGCTCACGTCACGTCCGGAGGCGCTGCTCATGGGTCGATCCTGGCACGGAGCGGGCCGTCCACCGCCCGTCGTCGTGGGCGATCTGCACGTCGTGGTCGAAACAGCCGCTGATGTGTTCGCTCGTGACGACGTCGCCTGCCGGGCCCCGGGCGAACACCTTGCCGTCGCGCAGCAGCACGGCATGGGTCGTGCTCGCCGGGATCTCCTCGAGGTGATGGGTGACGAGCACGCTCGCCAGCCGCGGGTGCCCCGCACGCAAGGTGTCCAGCCCGGTCAGCAACTGCTCGCGGGCCGCGAGGTCGAGCCCGGTCGCCGGCTCGTCCAGCAGCAGAAGCGCGGGATCGGGCATGAGCGCGCGGGCGATGAGGGCCCGGCCGCGCTCGCCCGACGAGAGCGTCGTCCAGCGGGCGTCGCGCAGCGGCGACATGCCGAGCACGTCGATGAGCTCGTCGGCCTGCTGCCGCTGTGCCGCGCTGGGCCTCCAGCGCTGCTGCAACCCGACGGTGTTGGTCACCCCTGAGAGCACCACGTCACGCACCGGGAGCGGCCATTGCAGCGGATGCCGCGGGTCGACATGACCGATCGCGGCGCGCAGCTGGCGCATGTCCACCTTGCCGAGCGTCCCGCCGAGTACCCGGACCTCGCCGGCGGTGGGATGCTCGAGCGCGCCGAGCAGCCGTAACAACGTTGTCTTGCCGGCACCGTTCGGGCCGATGAGGACCCAGTGCTCGCCCTGCCGCACGGTCAGCGATACGTCGTGCAGCAGGAAGCGGTGCGCGCGCACGAAGTCGACGCCCACGGCTTCCAGCACAACTCCTGCCGGATCGGCGCTCTCGCGGGGGCTTGCCACTCGGCGAAGGTTAGTGAGTCATTCCGCCTCGAGCGGCCCGCTGGTGTCCCAGTCGGGTGTGAGCACCTTCACCGAGATGTCGCGGGGGCTCACGGGTTCGCCGCAGGCGCCGCAGACTTCGGTCGGCACCAGGTCGTGGTCGTGGTGCCGCAGGACCGTCCGCGGCTCCTCGACCGCCCAGGTGTTGCCCCACGTGATGAGAGCTCGCAGCACCGGGCTGAGCGCCTTTCCGGCCGGCGTGAGGTGGTAGCCGTAGCGAACCGGCGCGGAGGTGTATTCGCGCCGTTCCAGGATCCCGGCGGCCTCGAGCGCCCGAAGCCGGGCGGCAAGCCGGTCGCGTGGAGCGCCGGTGTTGCGGGCGATGTCGTTGAAGCGGTGGTTACGGAGGAAGACCTCGCGCAGCGCCAGCATCGACCACTTCTCGCCGATCAATGCCATGGTCGCGGCCACCGGGCAGGGCCGTCCGGGCAGCTCCTGACCGGCCAGCGCCTCGCGGGGCAGGGGTGCTCCCGCGTTGTCCAACTGCTGTCGCTTGCACCGTCTTCATCCTTCTAGGTTGCCATTTCAAACTGACTTCCGCTAGTCTCCGGCCATGCCAGTTGGAGAATCAAACTCGCTATCACCGGTCCAGCCGCGGAGCAGGGTCGTCTTCGCCGTCGTCGCCGCGGCGATCTTCATGTCGAACCTCGACCTGTTCATCGTGAACGTCGCGCTGCCGAGCATCGGCGCCGATTTCGGCGGATCGCTCGCGCGGCTCTCCTGGATCCTCAACGGCTACGCGATCGGCTTCGCGGCGCTGCTGATCGCGGCGGGGCGGCTCGGTGACCGCATCGGGCAGCGCCGGGTCTTCCTGGCCGGAGTCGCCGTCTTCACGCTGGCGAGTGCACTGTGCGCGGCCGCGCCGAACCTCGGGGTTCTCGTCGCGGCCCGGATTCTCCAGGCGGCCGGAGCCGCGGCCCTGATACCGACCTCGCTGGCCCTGCTGCTCGCGGCGACGCCGGTACACAAGCGCGCTGGAGCAGTGCGGGGCTGGGCGGCGATCGGCGGCGTCTCGGCCGCCCTCGGACCGGTCGCGGGCGGGCTGCTGGTGCAGGCCGACTGGCGCTGGGTCTTCGTGGTCAACCTCCCGATCGGCATCGCCGCGATCGTTGCCGGGCGGGTCGTGCTCCCGCACCCGGCGGCCCGGCCGGACGAGCCGCTGCCCGATCTGCTCGGAGCCGCGCTGCTGACCGCCGGCATCGGCGCCCTCACCGGAGCGCTCGTCGAGGCGCCGTCCTGGGGCTGGGGGTCGGTGCGCACGATCGCGCTCTTCGCCGCGTCGGCGATCGCCGTCGGATGGTTCGTCACGCGTTGCTTCTCCCACGAGCGGCCGCTGATCGAGATGGCGCTCTTCCGGCTGCCGAACTTCGGCTCGGCGACCGCCGCGGTCTTCCTCTTCGGGCTCGGCTTCGCGGCGATGCTGCTGTCGAATGTCCTTTGGTGCCAGCAGGTTTGGCACTACTCAGCGCTGCGCACCGGCCTTGCCGTCGCGCCCGGTCCGGCGATGGTGCCGTTCTTCTCGATCGGTGCCGCACCCCTGCTTCGCAAGTTCGGTCCGGGGCTCGTCGCCGCGACCGGAAACCTGGTCTTCGCCGCCGGCTTGCTCTGGCGCGTGCTCTTCGCGGCACGACCCCCCACTACGCCGTCGACCTCTTGCCCAGCATGCTGCTCACCGGAATCGGTGTCGGGCTGGCGCTGCCGACGCTCATCAGCACGAGTGCGACAGCGCTCCCGGCTGACCGTTTCGGCACCGGCTCGGCGATCGTCAACACCAGCCGGCAGGTCGCGTCAGCGCTCGGGGTGGCGATCCTGGTGACGATCCTCGGTTCCCCGGCTTCTCCGGCGGCGGCCAAAGCCGTCTTCCAGCACGGCTGGATCACGGCGGGAGCAGCGAACCTCGCGGCGGCGCTGGTGTGCCTGCGGCTTCGGCGGGGTCAGGTGCTGGCGGCCGCGGGTCTACCGGTCGTGGGCGGTGAGTTCTCCGGTTCGGAGAGGGGCTCGACCAGTTCGAGCGAGTCGAGCCCGGTGAACCGCTCGGCGCTCTCTGTGTCGCCAGCCTCTTCGTCATCCTCGTAGTGGTACTTGCCACCGCGTAGCCAGGAGGCCCAGGCAGCCACGAGGCAGGCGATGATCGCGAAGATGAAGGCGACCTGCAGACCCTTGTGGAACGGGGCGGAGATCAGGTTGGGGAAGAACTGGCGCCCGGTCAGGAAGTGCAGGTGCTGCGCGCTCAGCGTGTGAGCTGACGGGCCGAGCAATTGCTGGATCGGGTTGTAGCCGAGGAGCGACGCGAACAGCGTCGCCACGGGGGGCAGGTGCGAGATCCGGGCGGCATCGGTCGCCGACACACCCTGTGCCGTCAAGCCATGGCTCAGCGTTCCGCCGAGCGACGACGCGAGACCCAGGATCATCAGCGTGAAGAAGATGCCGATCGACAGCACGGTCGCCGAGTTCTGGAACGTGGCGGCCATCCCGGCGCCGGCGCCGCGCTGGCGCGCCGGCAGCGCGTTCATGATCCCGGCTCGGTTCGGTGAGCCGAACATGCCCATGCCGATGCCGTTGAGCACGAGGATCGCCGAGAACGCGAGATAGTTGAAGTCCACCGGCAGCACGAGCAGCAATCCGAAGCTGGCCGCGGCGACGATCATGCCGCCCGTGGCGAACGGCCGGGCGCCGAACTTGTCGGACAGCACGCCCGACAGCGGCGCGGACAGCAGGAAGCCCACGGTCAGCGGCAGCATGTAGATGCCGGCCCAGAGCGGCGTGCGCTCGAAGCTGTAGCCGTGCTGCGGCAGCCAGATCCCCTGCAACCAGATGATCAGGATGAACTGCAACCCGCCGCGGCCGAGTGCGGACAGCAGGCTGGCGATGTTGCCGGCGGTGAACGCCCGGATCCGGAACAGGTCGAGGTGGAACATCGGCTCTTTGACGCGGCGCTCGATCACCACGAAGAGCACGAGGACGGCGAGGCCGCCGAACATGGCCGTGAGGACGTAGGGGTTGGTCCAGCCCATGGTGTGACCCCCGTAGGGCTGGATGCCGTACGTGATTCCCACCAGGACCGCGATGAGGCCGACGGCAAACGTGACGTTGCCCCACCAGTCGAGCTTGGCCTTCTGCCGCTGACCGGTGTCGACCAGATTGCGGTAGGCCGACACGGTGCCCCAGATTCCGAACGGCACGGAGACCAGGAAGATCAGATGCCAGTTGATGGGGGCCAGCACGCCGCCGATGACCAGGCCGATGAACGATCCGGCGATGCCCGCGACGTTGTTGACGCCGAGGGCCAGCCCGCGCTGATGTGCGGGGAAGGCATCGGTGAGGATCGCGCTGGAATTGGCGAACAGGAACGCCCCGCCGACCCCCTGGCCCACGCGCATGATGTTCAGCCACCACGCCGCGGCCGTGCCGGTCATCCAGGTGACCGACAGCATGATCGAGAAGAACGTGAAGATCGCGAAGCCGAGGTTGTACATCTTGACCCGGCCGTACATGTCGCCGATCCGCCCGAAGCTCACCACCAGCACGGCGGTGACGACGAGGAATCCCATGATCAGCCAGAGCAGGTAGCTGGTGTTCTCCGGCTTCAGCGGGTCGAGCTTGATGCCCTTGAAGATGTCCGGCAGGGCGATCAGCAGGATGGACGCGTTGATCGTGACCATCAGGACACCGAGCGTGGTGTTCGACAGGGCGACCCACTTGTAGGCGGTGCCCTTCTGCTGCTCGATCTCGCGAGCCGGCGGGGGAGTGGCCGGCGGCGCCTGCACCGCGCCGTTCACCGCGCCGTTCGTGGACCCGTTGCCGGCCCCGCCGTCGGCGCGCCCGCGCCTCCGCATGACACCTCCGGGCACATCCAGTATGAGCGTTTCGCGAAGTTACTTGCCCAAGGATAACTAAAATCGGGGCGGGTGTCGACTTCGAGGCGATAGGGCAGGCTCGGGGAGTGCCGGCCTCCCCTCCCACTCTCCCGCTCGATGTCGGGGAGTTCGTCGAGCAGATCCTGCGGGGCGCCTATCGGGACCAGGGTGGCCCCGGGCGCATCGGGGCCTTCGTCGAGCGGTTCCTGGGCCTGCGGCTCGGCGGCAGCCGCTGGATCGTCCTCACCAACCGCCGGCTCCTGCTGCTACGGCGGCGCAATCCCCAGGCGTACAAGCCCGGAGAGTGGTTCGACGTCTCGCTCGACCGGCGGCGCGTCTCGGCGTCGATGCCGGTCATGGAAGGCAGCCTCGTCGTGCTGGCGTTCGTCGGCTCCAAGGGCCCCGCGTCGCTGCTGCTGCCGGCTGCGGCTTTCAAGGACGCCCAGCGGATGGCGCGGGCACTCGGTGCCGTCGGGCGCTGAACGGGCAGGTCGAACGTTATGTTCGTGAGGTGCGGATCCCGTTCAATTCCTCGCCGCGCACCAGCCTGGGCATCGAATGGGAGCTCGAGCTCGTCGATCCGGTCACGCGGGAGCTGGCGTCGGCGGCCACAGAAGTTCTCGCCGATCTTGCCGCGCTGACCGGGACGGTAGGGGAACATCCCAAGGCCAAGCACGAGCTGTTCGAGTCGACCGTGGAGATCATCACCGGCGTCTGCATGACAGTCGCCGACGCCAAGGCCGACCTCGCCGCCACCCTCGCCGACGTGACCGGGGCGGCCGAGCGTCGCGGGCTCGGCGTGATGTGCAGCGGCACCCATCCGCTGTCGGAGTGGACCGACCAGCGGATCAGCCCTGACGTGCGCTACTCCAAGCTCATCGAGCGGATGCAGTGGATGGCCCGCCGGCTGCAGATCTTCGGCGTGCACGTGCACGTCGGCATCCGTAGCCCGGACAAGGCCCTTCCGATCGTCAACGCGCTCACCTCCTACGTCCCGCATCTGCTCGCGCTGTCCGCCTCGTCGCCCTACTGGCGAGGGCGCGACACCGGACTGGCGTCGTCACGCTCGAAGATCTTCGAAGGGCTGCCGACGGCGGGGCTACCGGTGCAGCTCACCGACTGGACGGAGTTCGAGCAGCTGATGGCGACGCTCGTCGCCTCGGGGACGATCGAGACCATCCGCGAGGTCTGGTGGGACATCCGCCCGCATCCCGGCTTCGGCACCGTCGAGCTGCGGATCTGCGACGGCTTGCCGACCCTCCAGGAGATCGGTGCCATCGCCGCGCTCTCGCAGTGCCTGGTCGACCAGCTGAACACCCAGCTCGACCGCGGCTACCAGCTGCCCCGGCCGAACATCTGGGTGCAGCGGGAGAACAAGTGGCGCGCCGCGCGGCACGGGCTCGACGCCGAGCTGATCCTCGACGAGCAGGGCATCACCCGCCCGCTGCGCGAGGCCATTGCGGAGCTGGTGCACGAGCTCAGCCCGCTCGCCGAGCGGCTCGGCTGCGCCGCGGAACTGCAGGACGTGCTTGCCATCCTCGAGGTCGGCGCCAGCTACGAGCGCCAGCGCAAGGTTGCGGCCGACAACGGCGGGGACGTTCGTGCTGTGGTCGACAGCCTGCTGGCTGAGATGAGAGCCGGCCATCCGGGGGTCGGCCCGTGACCGACAACCCCGCTGCCGGCTTCCTCGCCGCGCACGAAGCGGAGCTCATCGCCTTCCGGCGCGACCTGCATCGCCATCCCGAGCTGGGCCGCGGTGAGCAGCGGACCACGGCGGCCGTCGCCAAGGCGTTGACGGATGCCGGGCTTTCCCCCGAGCTGCTGCCGGTCAGCGGGCTCTGGTGCGACATCGGTGAGGCGCCGGAAGGCTCGGATGCGACGACCGTCCTGCTCCGCGCCGATCTCGATGCCCTTCCGCTCGACGACGCGAAGGACGTGGCCTACCGCTCGGTCAATCCGGGGGTCTGCCACGCCTGCGGGCACGACGTCCACACCGCGATCGTGCTCGGCGCCGGCCTCGCGCTGGCGCAGATCGCCCGGCGCGACGGATTACCCGGACGGGTGCGGCTCGTCTTCCAGCCGGCCGAAGAGGTGATGCCCGGCGGCGCCCTCGACGTGATCGGGGCCGGCCTGGTCGACTCGAGCGGCTCTCGCCCTCGCGCTGCACTGCGATCCGACGCTCGAGGCCGGCCGGATCGGGCTGCGCAGCGGGCCGATCACCGCCGCGTCCGACATGGTGGAGGTGCGCCTTCGCGGCCCTGGTGGCCACACGTCACGGCCGCACAACACCGTCGATCTGGCTTACGCGCTCGGCAAGGTGCTGACCGACCTGCCTGCTGCCCTGACCCGGCGGATCGACCCGCGGGCTGCGGTCACCCTGGTCTGGGGGCGGGTGGAAGCCGGAACGGTCGCCAACGCGATTCCCCAGTCCGCCGTCGCGCGGGGCACGGTGCGGATTCTCGACCGTGACGCCTGGGCGGTCGTGCCCGAGGTCATCGAACGGGTGGCCGAGCAGATCGTCGCGCCCTACGGCGCCCAGATCGAGGTCGAGTACCGGCGCGGGGTCCCGCCCGTGGTGAACGACGCCCGCGCGGTCGCCCTGCTCAGCGCGGCGGCCGATGCGGCGATCGGGCGCGACGCCGCCACCGGCACGTCCCAGTCGCTCGGCGGCGAGGACTTCGGCTGGTACCTGGAGCGGGTGCCCGGTGCGATGGCCCGTCTCGGGGTCCGCCCTCCCGGAACCCCGCCGTACGACCTGCACCAGCCCGGCTTCGACGTCGACGAGCGCTGCATCGGGGTAGGGGTGCGGCTGCTGACCGAGGCGGCGCTGCTCGGGCTGCGCAGCTAACGGCAGCTAACGGCAGCTAACGGCAGCTAACGGTCAGTCCGCGGGGGCGCTGCCCTTGCACTCGCGGTTGCGGATCTCGGCGACGTAGTCGGCGGGCGCTCCGGCCTTCTCGGCGGCGTCGGCGATCAGGCCGAGGTACTGGCACGACGGCAGCCCGCCCTCATAGGCGACCAGCACGTACGTCCAGGCGAGCTTGTCGCCTTCCAGCGTCGACACGCGTACCCGCAGCTTGTCGTAGATCCCAGTGCTGCTCTCGCCCGCGCTCTCCCACTCGTCCAGGACCTTCTCATCCAGCGGGGAGACGTCATAGAGCATGACGTAGGTCTGCGCATCGGGCTCCTGGACCACGGTCGCCAGCGCGCCGTCCCAGCCGACGTCCTCACCGCCGAACGTCAGCCGCCAGCCTTTCAGCCATCCGACGCTCTCCACCGGCGAATGGGGGCATCGCTCCCGCATCCGGTCCGGGTCGAGATTGCTCCCGTACGCCGCGTAGAGGGCCACGAGGGCACGATAACCAGCCGCGGTGTCGGTCCCGCGGCAGGTGAGCAGTGTCTCGCCCATGTCCGGTCGGTTGTTCGGGCTGAAAGACTGTCGGTGTGCGTATCGCGATACTTGGTGGCGGACCGGCCGGCTACGAGGCAGCGCTCGTCGCCGTCGAGCTGGGTGCCGAGGTCACCCTGGTCGAACGCGACGGGATCGGCGGGGCGTGCGTGCTGACCGACTGCGTCCCGTCCAAGACGCTGGTGTCGTCGGCCGAGGTGCGTACCAGCGTCGACGGCGCCGATGCTCTCGGCCTGTCCTGCTCGCAGCAGCCGGTCGACGCCAAGCGGCTCAACCGGCGCATCGTCGAGCTGGCCCGCGCCCAGTCCGAGGACATCCGCTCGCGCCTCATCCGTGAGGGTGTCGACGTCATCGCCGGGCGGGCGCGGCTGCTGAACCACACCATGATCAGCATCCGGCGCAGCGGCGAGAGCTCCGAAGACCACCGCGAGGCCGACGCGATCCTGCTGGCGACCGGGGCCACACCACGCGTCATCCCCGGAAGCGAGCCGGACGGCGAGCGGATCCTCGACTGGCGGCAGCTCTACGACCTGCAGGAGATGCCCGAGCACCTGATCGTCATCGGCTCGGGTGTCACCGGCGCCGAGTTCGCTTCCGCCTACCGGGCGCTCGGCTGCGACGTCACGCTGATCTCGTCCCGGGACAGGGTGCTGCCCGGTGAGGATGCCGATGCCGCCGAGGTGCTGGAGGAGGTCTTCAAGCGGCGCGGCATCGAGGTGCTCCAGCGCTCCCGGGCAGCGGCGGTGCGGCGGATCGGCAACGGGGTCGGCGTCGAGCTCACCGACGGCCGGATGGTGTCCGGCAGCCACGCGCTGATCGCCGTCGGTTCCGTTCCGGACACCGAAGACCTCGGGCTGCGCGAGGCCGGGGTGCGGGTCCGGCTGTCCGGGCACATCGAGGTCGACAAGGTCTCGCGAACGTCGCTGCCCGGCGTCTACGCGGCCGGGGACTGCACCGGCGTGCTGCCGCTGGCGTCCGTCGCCGCGATGCAGGGCCGGATCGCGATGTGGCACGCGCTGGGCGAGGCGGTCGCGCCGCTTCGGCTGATGACGGTGGCCGCCAATGTCTTCACCGATCCTGAGATCGCGACTGTGGGCGTGAGCCAGCAGCAGGTAGACCAGGGTCGCGTCGCCGCCGACGTCATCAAGCTGCCGCTGGCCACGAACGCCCGGGCCAAGATGAACGGGCTGCGCGACGGCTTCGTGAAGTTCTTCACCCGGCGCGGGGTCGGCACCGTGCTCGGCGGTGTCGTGGTGGCGCCGCGCGCCAGCGAGCTGATCCTGCCGGTCTCGATGGCGGTGCAGCACGCGCTGACCGTCGATCAGCTGGCGCACACGTTCGCGATCTACCCGTCGCTGTCGGGATCGCTGACCGAAGCGGCGCGCCAGCTCGTCCCGCACGAGGACTACATCGCCGACTGATCCGGCGTCGTCACTCGTTCTCGGCCTCGTCCTCGTCGTCTTCCTCGACGGGCTTGGGACGCGGGATGCCGTACTGGTCCAGCCGACGGTTCCGGAAGGTGTCACTCGTCGCGTAACCCATCGCGATCGCGACGACGAGCAGGGCGAGCGGGATCGAGACGCGTACCGAGGCGTTGCCGGGCAGGATCGCGAAGGCGATCGCGAACGGCAGCATGAGCAGGAACGGCCGGCGCGCCTGACGGTGTCGCCATCCCGGTCCGGTGAGGTCGTTCACCACCCAGTCGCGCTGGGACGGCGGCAGCTGGCCGCCGATGAGGTAGTGAATACGTCCCGTCAGCGGTGGGGGTGCCGGAGCGTCGGGGTCACTCGGTGATCTCACAGATCACAGCTCCGCTGGTCACGGTGGCGCCGACGGTAGCCGCCAGACCGCTGATCGTTCCGCCCTTGTGGGCGGTGAGCGGCTGCTCCATCTTCATCGCCTCGAGCACGACGACGAGGTCGCCCTCCGCGACGGTGTCGCCGTCGGCGACGGCCACCTTCACGATGGTGCCCTGCATCGGGCTGGTCAGGTGATCGCCCGACGCGGCGGCCGGGCCGTGACCGGCACGCTTGTGACCCGGCTTCTTGGCCTTCGTGGCCGGAGGATCCGCAGCGGCACCGAAGCCGGCCGGGAGGACGACCTCGAGCCGCTTGCCGCCGACCTCGACCACGACCGCCTGCCGCTCGCCGGCTTCCTCCTCGACTCCGGCGGCGCCGCTGAAGGGCGGGATCTGGTTGTCGAACTCGGTCTCGATCCACCGGTTGTGGACGGTGAACGCAGCCTTCGGGTCGTCGGGGGCGAAGGCCGGGTCGCGCACGACCGCCTGGTGGAACGGCAGCGCCGTCGCCATGCCTTCGACGATCAGCTCATCGAGGGCCCGGCGCGAGCGCTCGATCGCCTCGGTGCGGCTCGCGCCGACGACGATGATCTTGGCGAGCAGCGAGTCGAACTGCCCGCCGATGACCGACCCGGCCTCGATGCCGGTGTCGGTACGCACGCCCGGCCCGAGCGGCGGGACGAACTTGGTGACCGCACCGGGGGCGGGCAGAAACCCGCGGCCGGGGTCCTCGCCGTTGATGCGGAACTCGATGGCGTGGCCGCGGCCCGGCGGGTCGTCGAAGTCGAGCTCCTCGCCGTCGGCGATGCGGAACTGCCAGCGGACCAGGTCGATCCCGGTCACTTCCTCGGTCACCGGGTGCTCGACCTGCAGCCGGGTGTTGACCTCGAGGAAGGAGATCAGGCCGTCCTGGCCGACCAGGAACTCGCAGGTGCCGGCCCCGATGTAGCCGGCCTCCTTGCAGATCGCCTTGCTGGCGTCGTACAGGCTGCGGATCTGCTCGTCGGACAGGAAGGGCGCCGGGGCCTCCTCGACCAGCTTCTGGTAGCGGCGCTGCAGCGAGCAGTCGCGGGTGCTGACGACGACGACCTTGCCCGCCGCGTCGGCGAGCACCTGGGTCTCGACGTGGCGCGGCTTGTCGAGGTAGCGCTCGACGAAGCACTCGCCGCGGCCGAAGGCGGCAACGGCCTCGCGGACCGCGCTGTCGTAGAGCTCGGCGACCTCGGCGCGCTCGCGGGCCACCTTCAAGCCGCGCCCACCGCCGCCGAAGGCCGCCTTGATCGCGATCGGCAGGCCGTACTCGTCGGCGAAGGCGAGCACCTCCTCCACGCCGCTGACCGGGTCGGCCGTGCCGGGGGTGAGCGGCGCGCCGACCGCGAGCGCGATGTGGCGCGCCTGGGTCTTGTCGCCGAGCTTGCGGATGGCGTCGGGCGGCGGCCCGATCCAGGTGAGGCCGGCGTCGATCACCGCCTCGGCGAACTCGGCGTTCTCGGCGAGGAACCCGTATCCCGGGTGAACGCCGTCGGCCCCGGATTGCTTGGCGACGTCGATCAGCTTGTCGATGCGCAGGTAGGTCTCGGGTGCGGTGGTGCCGTGAAGCGCGTACGCCTCATTCGCCTCTCGAACGTGGAGCGCGTCCCGGTCGGGATCGGCATAGACGGCTACGGAAGCGAGGCCGTGGTCCCGGCAGGCCCGGGCGACCCGGACGGCGATCTCTCCACGGTTGGCGATGAGGACTTTGCGCACGACATCCGATCCTAGGGGATCAGCAACCAGGTGCCGCAGCAGCTTGTCCGTGGCTTCGGTGGTTCAGCGTGGACGGGTCAAAGGTTCGACTCGCCTGAGCGCCACGCAATAAACGCGAGGAGCGTGTCGTATCGGGCTGCTTCCAGCCGATCGGGCGACGTGTCGTCCCGCGGCTGATCCGTCTCGCACCGGACCGCATCGAACCTGGCGAGCGCACAGTCGTAACGATGCTTGGCGGAACTGACTCGGCGGACCGGCACATCAGGAGTAATGCCCGCTGGCTGCTCGCCGAAATGTCCTTGGCGGTTCTGTGATTCGCCGGGCGGGCGATAGCAGGTCAGATGGTCCGCAAGCAACTGTGCTTCACGCCACACTGAGCGGACGCCCCCGCTCGGATGGGCAACACGGCGGGGGCGTCCGTTGGAGGAAGTTTCTCAACCACTAGATGTGATTTTTCTGGGAGATCGCTGAAGGGAGCCGTTTCACTCGGAGAGTCCTCCGCCCGACCCTGGGGAAACGCGCGGGTACCGGGGTGGGACGAACCTTCGCCGTTCGGGTCAGACGGTTCCCTCAGCGGTGAGGGGGGTCCGCTTGAAGCCCTTGAAGGTCAGGTAGACGCCGAGTGAGAACTCCCAGACGGCGATCGGCAGGGCGAGCAGGAAAGCGGTACCGGAGGTCTGCGCCCAGCCGCCGAAGATGGTGCCCGTGGCCGAGATGAGCAGCAGCGGGGCGCCGATCAGGCCGATGGTCGGGATGAGGCGGGGCACCAGGCCGCTGCGGTACATGACGTAGCCGAGGAACATCGCGTTGAAGGCCGGGACGATTCCGGGGCCCAGCAGGAAGGTCCACTGGCGAGCGTCGACGAGCGCTTCGGCGGTGACGCGCAGCGAGTCGGCTTGGGCCCCGGCGGCGCCGGCGAAGTCGGCTTTCAGCGTCACGACGGACAGCACGCTCATGACACCGACGACGATGAGCGCACCCTCGACGACGCGGGTCGTGATGAAGCCGATGGCGGCGCTGCGGCTGACCCGGCGGGTGACGGGGTAGAGCGCGATGGCGGTGCCGATGCCGGCCGCTGCTGTGATGATCTCCAGCAGCGACCCCCACAGCACCGCGGCGTTGCTCCCGTGCCCGGTGACGAACCCGCCTGGGTTGTCGACGAGGTGCTTGTAGAGCTTCAGCTGCGGGATCGATGCCGCGAAGGTGACGAGGTACAGGATGCCGCCGGCAAGAGCGATCTTGCGCGTGCGGTCCATCCGCCCGGTCGCGCCATTGCGGATACGGGCGGGCCTGCCCTGCGTCGGGACGGTGGCGACGGACGTGGTGCTCATGGTGGGCTCCTTGCTCTAGCGGGGGTCGGGGGTGATGGACAGCAGCGGTATCCCGAGGTCGGCGACCTTGCGCAGCACGCCGTGCAGGGCGGCCTGGTCGACGGAGGTGCCGGTGAGGACGGTGGTGCCGTCGGTCGCGCGAGTGATCGCGAAGCCGTCGAACCAGCAGTCCCACCGGGCGCCCAGGTGGCCCTTCACGCGGATCTCGTAGCCCCGGGCGTCCTGGTCGGTCATGACCGTCACCTCCCTTGCGTTTCGGTTCGTCCTGGGGACAAGCCGGAAGCTAGGAGGCGATGTGGTGAGCCGTCCTCACCACATGTGGTGAGGGCGGTGGTGAAACTTCTCCAGCGGTGCGATCAGGGCTTGCGCTGGCCGGGAATCAGGTCGAGTTCACGGGCTTGACGTACCGCGGCTCGCCGGTTGTTGACCGACAGCTTGCGGAAGATGTTGCGGCTGTGCGTGCGCATGGTGTTGAGCGAGACGTGCAGCTGGCGGGCGATGTCCGGGCCGTCGAGGTCCGAGGCGAGCAGCCGGAGCACGTCGAGCTCGCGCTCGCTCAGCGGCTCGATGAGGATTGCCGATTTCGGTGCGATCGGCGGGGCCGTCCCGCTGGTCGCCGCGACGAGCCGGCGTGCATAGCCAGAGCCGGGATCTTGACGAACGAGCGTTTTCAGCAACGCTGCCATCGGTTCGCCTTCGTCCGCGAAGAGCCGCACGTAACCCGCCGGTTCCGCGAGAGCTACCGCCCGGCGCAGGACGCCGACCGCGGCCGGCGCCTCCCGCGCCGCCTGATGGGCGAGAGCTTGCAGGATGAGGATCTCGATGAGCGTTCCCCGCCGCCCGCCGGCCTCCGTAGCATCCTCGAGCCGCCGCAGCAGGGCTGTCGCTTGCCCCAGCGATCCGTCATTCGGGCCGGCGAGATGCTGCGCGAGCAGCAACCGGGCGAGCGTGACGTATTCGTACTCCCGCCGGTATGACAGCTCGTCGTCCGCGGACAGCCCGGCCTCGCGGGCCCAGCGCTGCGCGTGGCTGAGCTCGCCGCGGCGTAGCCGCAGCCGCGCGCGCATCGCCGGAACCGGCCGGACGTCGGGCGAGTAGTCGCCGCTGTAGACCCGGTCCGCTTCGTCCAGCAGCCCGAGGGCTTCGGCGAGGTCGCCCTCGATGTGCCGGAGCCGGGCCATCGTGACCCGCGATCGATAGGGGTTTTGCGGCAGGCCGTTGTACTCGCCGAGACCCTCGCAGGTGGCCAGCTCTTCGGCCGCTCCGGGCAGATCGCCGCGTTCGAGCAGGACCGCGGCGATCCCGACGTGCATGTCGGCAGTCCCGCGCAGCGGCTTGGCGCCGGGAGCGGACGACGCCACTTCAAGGGCGTCCCGGTAGGTGCGCAACGCCTCGTCGAGCTTGCCTTCGGTCTGGTAGATGTCGCCGACCGTGATGCTGCACCCGAGGACGTCGGCGAAGAAGCCCGCGCGAGTCAGCCCAGCGATCGACTCGAGGTAGGCGGTGCGTGCACCGGCGAGATCCCCGGCCGTCCATGCCGCGAGCCCGCCGAGCGCACCGGCGGCGGCCCGGTTGAGGTCGGCTTCCGCCGGCGCGAGGGAAAGGGCCGCTTGCGCGTGCAGCACGGTGTCGCCCAGGCGCCCCTCGGCGAGAGCGAGGGCCGCCGAGTACATCTCCGTCGCAGCGGGCAGGGCGCGCCATCCCGCTTCATCGACCACCACGAGGCCGGCGGGCACTCGTTCGGGCCAGGGGCCACCGTCCGGACGCACCGAACTCTCGATTGTCGCGAGCCGTTCGGCGACGGACCTGAAGTCCGAAACCTGCGCGAGCACACCGACGAATCCCACTGCCAGCACGGGCCGCTTCGCCAGCACCTCGGCGGGCAGCGCGCCCAGCCAGCGCGCCAGCTCCGGCTCGCGCCGCTCGCGCTGCATCGCGAGCATGGACCGCTCCATGAAGTCCGCCGCGAGGGTCAGATCGCCGCTTGCCAGAGCATGCTCGACCGCCTGCGCCGCATCCCCGTTCCCCTGAAACCACAGCGCTGCGCGCCGATGCAGTTCGCCCACCCCGCCGGGATGCTGCTCGATCAAATGCGCGCGCAGGACGTCGGCGAACAGATGGTGGTAGCGCCACCACTGCCGGCGATCGTCGAGCGGGACGAGAAACAGGCCGGCGCGCTCGAGCGCGACGAGCCGCGCCGCTCCGCCGGCCTGCCCCGTCACCGCGTCGCACAGCGGCCCCGTGAGCCGCTCGAGTATCGACGTGTCGAGCAGGAAGTCGCGCACGGCGTCGCTCTGGCGCGCCAGCACCTCGTCGGCGAGGTAGTCGACGATGAAGCGGTCGTCCCCGGCGAACCTGGCGATGGCCGCGCTCGGGTCATCCCGGTCCTGCAGCGAGAGGCCGGCCAGCTGCAGGGCGGCCGCCCAGCCTTCGGTGCGCTCGGTGAGCACGGCGATATCTGTCTCGGGAAGGGTCAGGCCCATCGGACCGGCGAGGTATTGCTCGGCCTCCTCGGCGGTGAAGCGCAGCTGCGCGGCGCGCACCTCGACGAGCGCGCCCCTGGCACGCAGCCGGGAAAGCGGTAGCGGCGGGTCGGCCCGGGTCGCCATGACCAGATGGACGTGCGGTGGCAGGTGGTCGAGCAGATACGCCAAACCCTCATGGATCTCGGGGTTTTCGATGACGTGGTAGTCGTCCAGGACGAGCAGCACATCGCCGGGCAGCGCGTCGAGGTCATTGAGCAATGACGCGAGCGCCGCCTCGATGGGCTCCCGCGGGCCAAGCATGGCGAGGGCCGCGGTTCCGACGGTGCCGACGGTGCTTCCGGTGCCGCCGGTCGCTCGATGCACGGCAGTGATGACGTACGCCCAGAACGTGGCGGGGTCGTTGTCGCTTTCATCGAGCGAAACCCAACCCACCGCCCGGCCTTCACCGGAAGCCGCCGGGGCGATCTCCGCGAGCCACTGGCTCAGCAGCGTCGTCTTGCCGAAGCCGGCGGGCGCGCACAGCAGCGTGACGGTCGCGTCCAGGCCGCGGCGGCAGGTGTCGTCCAGACGGTGGCGGGCAACGGCCATTGCTCGAGGACGCGGCAGCCGCATCTTGGTCTCGAGCATGGGACCGGTCACCGGTCGGCCATCATTCCCAGCAAAGGCATCGGATCGTGGCTGCTCAATGCGGGCCCGGTCCCGCGCTCGCCAGGAAGTCGGTGAGCAGCCCGGCGAGCGCTACGGGTTGGTCGCTCTGCACCGCATGGCCGGCACCGGCGACGGTCTCCACTCGGATCTGCGGCCCACGCCGCGCGTACTCGTCCCGGTCGGCCGGGGTGACGAAGCCGGATTCGCCGCCGGTGACCAGCAGCGCGGGCATTGTCAGCCGCGACACGTCGTCCCAGAGCTTCGCGACGGGAAAGTCCATGCCGTGATGGGAGCGGTCGTAGCGCCACGCCCAGCTCCCGTCCGGGAGCTGCCGGGAATTGTGGATCACGCCGCGGCGCACGGCCGATGCCGGACGCCGGGGCGAGGCGGCGACGGCGGCCTCGATCATCTCCTGGCGGCTGGCGAAGGCCTGGGTGCCGAAGGACAGCTCGACCGTTCCCCGGTCCCGGGCACTCATTGCGGCGACTGCCTGGGCGGAGCCGGGGGAGACGTCGATCAGGACAGCGCGGCGTACCAGATCCGGCCGCGCCGCGGCGAGGCGCAGGTTGGTGAGGCCTCCCAGCGACATGCCCACGACGGCATCGGCGTGCGGTGCGTGCATTTCCAGCACCGACGCCACGGCTTCCGCGTTGCGGACCGGCCCGTAGTCGCGGTCGGGACGCCAATCGGAATGGCCATGACCGGGAAGGTCGATCGCGAGTGCCGGACGCTTCAGCAGGAGCAGCAGCAGATCCCAGGTGTGCGCGTTCTGGCCACCGCCGTGCAGCAGGACGAGCTCCGGGTCACGGCTGCCCCAGCGAAGGCAACTGACCCGTTGCCCTCCCGGCAGCTCGACGAAGTCCCTGGCCACCGGCGGAACGTCATCCCGGCGCAGACCCAGCTCCTCGGCGGCCTCCGCCAGCGAGTCGAACTCCTCCCCGCTCATGGGGTCAGCGTAGTGACGCTCACGCCGAGGCCGACGCGCGTTGCTCGGCGGTGTCACCCCGCTAGCAGGTCACTTCACGACGCTCGTCAGAAATCGATAAAACCGGTCTGCTTCAGGCCGGCCAGCATCCGGACGGCGACACCCCGGTCGGCGAGCTCGAAGAGCCGGTCACCGGCGATGACCGTGCGCTGGTCCTGCACGCTGTAGGGCTGGGTGAAGGCGCCGGTCGTTGTGGTGAGCTTGGTCGCCGAGATGGCCACGGCGAGCGGGCCGCTGGTCGACGGCAGGATGACGAGCTTGCCGTCAGGGCTCAGCGTCACAGCGTGGGGGTCGTTGACCGCGCTCGCGTACGTGTCCGACAACTCATGCCGGTCGAGCAGCTTCGGATGGGTCGCGTCGCTCACGTCGAACAGCGAAAGCTGCAGGCCGGCTGGTTCGACGAAGATGCGGCAGCTGGCGCCCGGCACGCAGCTCATTCCGCCGCCCTCGGGCACGACACTGCGGCCGATCCCGAGCAGCCGGTCACCGGACAATGGCAGCAGCAGGCTGGAATAGCCCGGCATCGTCAGGATGCCGCGGAGCACCGGCTTGGTCGGGTCGGACAGGTCGACGACGTGGAGCGGGTCGATCTGCTGGAACGTGACGACGTAGCCGCGATCACCGGCGTAGCGCACGGCGTAGACCTGCTCGCCGACGCCGAGCCCGCCGACGGAGCCCACCTGCACCAGCCGGTCGCCCTGCCGGGCCAGCACCACGATGGCCGTGCTGGTGGTGTCGCCGTTCGTCGTCGTGGTGACCCGCAGGTGGTCCTGGTACTCCGACAGCGCGTAGGAGTCGTGCAGCTGCCCGGGCACGCTGCCGGAGGCGAGATAGCGGGCCTGCGCCGGGTCGGAGATGTCGAACTCGAGCAGGTGGATGGTCGGGTTCGTGGTCTGCGGGTACGCGTCGACCTGCCCCGCCGGATACGTGCCCGTATCGCTGACGAACAGGTGCTGTCCCTCGGCGTAGGCGACGCTTCCGCCGCCGAGCACCGACGTTCCGGCTCCAGGTTGGTTCGCTCCGGGGTCAAGGGAGACGACCGTCACCATGGACAGGGAGCTCGGCTTGCCGGGTGTGGCGATCGAGTTGCACGCGCTGAGCGGATGGGACTGGCCGTCCTCCCCGGTCCAGCGCGGCACCCAGGCGTCGAGCGGAGTGGCGTCGACGATCTGCTGATTCACCTTGGTGGCGCGTGACTTTTCGGCCGTGCTGCCGTCCCGCGGCTGTGCCCAGGTCTCCTGCGGCGGGGAACTCGACAGCACCAGCCGGATGGTTCCGTCCACGACACGGGCGGCGATTTCACCGGCATCGAACGACCAGCGGTGCGTGACGCTCGGGTGGTCCGGGTCGCTGATGTCGACGACCGTGGCCGTCGCGGTCGCCGAGCCGCCGTATCCGGGATAGCGCAGCATCGGCCCGGCCGCGACACCGCTGGCCACGGGGTAGACCCCCGATCCGGACGTTTCGCCGGACAGCACGACGACGTGGTCGCCGGCCAGCAGCAGCTCGCTTCCCGGCTGCGGAAGCGCAAGCGTGGCGCGCAGCTTGGCCGTGCGCACGTCGACGAGGTGCAGGAGCTGGCCGTCGAGGCTGACCAGATAGCGGCCGTCGGTCTTGGCCAGGTCAGGCTCGTCGACGCCCTGCACCTGGGTGTTGGTGGTCGAGTGGGTCAGCGCGCCGGCATCCGAAGGGCTCGCCGCGGTCGTCCCGCCTGCTGATGCCGAGTCCGCGTTCGGGGCCATGTTGGCAGCAGACGATTTCGGGCTGTACTGGAGCGTGCCGCCGTACCCGTAGGACTGGTTCAGCCCGTAAGGGCCGACGACGGCGCGCGCTTGCGCGTGGATCGCGTCCAGCAACGCCGAGCAGCTGTCGAACGAGACGAGCTGGCCGCGAAATCCGGGGCTGGTGCTGCTGCCCGATCCGATGAGAGTCGGCTGCGCCTTTGCCGCCGGCGCGGTCGTGCCGGCAGCGCCTGCCGCCCATCCCGCTCCGACGCCAACCCCGAGCAGGACGGCGCCGGCTGCCACCAAACCCACGGACTTTCGCATGTGCACTCCTCGTGTCGGGGAGTGAGACGCGAGGACGGCAGACAAGGTTGCGCGCCGGTTCGTGGCAGTTTGCGGAAAGGGGCTGTCACAGCTTCGGTGGGTATTGCGTCGAAGGGGGCATGACACATCGCGTGGTGGTCCTCGGGGCCGGATACGCCGGCCTTCCCGCAGCTAAGCGGCTCGGCCGCCGGGTGTTCTCCGGCGAGGTCGACGTGACCCTGGTCAGCGCCGGTCCCGATTTCGTGGAGCGGCCCCGGCTGCACCAGCTGGCCACCGGGCAGCAGGTGGTGAAGCGTCCGCTGGCGGACCTGTTCGCGGGTACGCCCGTGCAGCTGCGCATCGACCCCGTGACGCGCGTCGACCTCGAGCGGCGCCGGATCTGCTTCGCAGACGCTGCTGAGCTGGGCTACGACACGCTGATCTACGCCCTGGGCAGCAACATCGACACCGCAGCCGTGCCCGGGGCCGCGGTGCACGCAGCGAGTCTCACCGGGGTCGACGCCGCCCGCGTTCTCGGCTCGAACCTGCGGCAGATCGCCGATGAAAGCGGCCGGGTTGTCGTCTGCGGCGGCGGCCTCACCGGCATCGAAACCGCTGCCGAACTGGCCGAGTCATTCCCGGCGCTCGAGGTGGAGCTCGTCAGCCGAGATGCGCCGGGTGGCTGGCTGTCCGGCAAAGGCCGGCGCTATCTGGCCGGCGCTTTCGACGCACTCGGTGTACGCGTACGTCCCGGCGTCGCCGTCAAAGAAGTTGCGTCCGGCGAGCTGATCACGGACGGTGGCCGGGTCGGCTTCGACGCGTGTGTGTGGGCGGGAGGTTTCTCGGTGCCTACCCTGGCGCGCGACAGCGGCCTCGCCGTGAACGACAGCGGGCGTGCTCTCGTCGACCCGACGCTGCGCTCGCTTTCGCATCCCGAGGTGTACGTGATCGGTGACGCGGCTGCCGTGGCCGGGCGCTGGGGCGCGCAGCTGGCCATGGGCTGCCGGTCAGGAGGATTCACCGGCCCGCAAGTGGCAGACGTCGTCGCCGCCCGGCTCGCCGGCCGGGAGCCGAAGCCGTTCCGGTACCGCTACTTCCACGAGTGCATCAGCCTCGGACGGCGACGCGGCCTGGTGCAGTTCCTCGAGACGGATGAAACCCCGAAAGATCGCATCCTCACCGGTCGCACCGCGATCCACTACAAGAACGCGACGCTGCGTGGTGCGCAGCTGCTCTTCCGCTGGCCGGGCCCGTACCTGAGCCGGCGACGACACGTCGGTCCGCAGCCGCCTCCCGTGCCCCGGCCGGCGTCGGCACCCGCCGGGGAGGCGACCCTGCGATGAGCGATCAGACGGCCGGCGCGCCGCTGGAAGAAGCCTACGAACGCCTGCGCCCATTGGTCTTTTCCGTTGCCTACCGCATGCTCGGCAGCGTCAGCGAGGCGGAGGACATCGTGCAGGAAACGCTGCTGCGCATTCACGTTGTCGCGCAGCACGAGCAGATCCGCTCCCTGGAGGCGTATGCCACGACGCTGGCGACCCGGCTCTGCATCGACGCGTTGCGCTCCGCTCGGGTGCGGCGCGAAAGCTACTTCGGCGAATGGCTTCCGGAGCCGGTGATCGGGGATGACGCGCTCGTCTCCGCTCCTGGACCGGACGCCGCCGAGCACGCCGAAACCGCCGACTCGCTATCGATGGCCTTCCTCGTGCTGCTCGAGACGCTGTCGCCGGTGGAGCGCGCCGCGTTCCTGTTGCGCGAGGTTTTCGCCTACAACTACAGCGAAATCTCGACGATCGTCGGCAAGTCGGAGGTGGCCTGCCGGCAGCTGGTGAGCCGTGCCAAGGCACGGGTCGATGAGCGCAAGCCGCGCTTCGAAGCGTCGCGCCGGCGGCGGGACGAGCTGGCGACGCGGTTCTTCGCTGCCTGTGAGGAAGGCGACCTGCCCGGGTTCATCGATCTGCTCGCGGCGGACGTCGTCTTCACCGGTGACGGTGGCGGCCGGGTACCTCCCGGCTTTGCCATCTCGCGTCCGCTTTTCGGCCGCGAACACGTCGGTCGGCTGCTGGCCGGTTTCGCCCGGCGCCTTGCGGGGGTGCGTTTCGAGCAGACGGTGGTCAACGGCCAGCCGGGGGCGCTGCTGCGCCACCCCGACGGAGACCTCATCTCGGTGCTGTCGCTGGAGATCGCCGACGGGCAGGTCGGCGGCATCCGCTCGATCATCAATCCCGAGAAACTGCAGCATTTGCAGACGATTGTGGGGCCGCTGGCCGACCTCGAGCAGCTCCGCACCGATGTGCTGCGCAAGCAGCCGTAAGGTGGCGAACGTGCATCCCACCGGTGTCGCCTTCCGTGACGCGCTCGCCAAGGGCGACCATGTCACGGCGTCAGGTTTACTTGCCGACGACGTCGTCTTCCACAGCCCGATCGTCTTTCGGACCTATCACGGGCGCGACGAGGTGGCGCTGGTGCTCGCCGGTGTCGCGCAGGTCTTCGAGGACTTCCGCTACACCGCCGAGTACACGTCCGACGACGGGGCCGTGCTCGCGTTCGCCACGCGCGTCGGCGATCGGGCGCTGGAGGGCGTGGACATCGTCCGCTTCGGGGGGAGCGGGGAGATCGTCGAGTTCACCGTGATGGTGCGCCCCTACTCCGCGGCGACGGCACTCCGCGAACGCATGGCTGCGCTCCTGGCCTGAACCCGGTCATGGGCCCGGTCATGGGCCAGGTCATGGGCCAGGTCGTCGGGCGAGCGATCTCGGGTCGGTCACGATCGCGGCGTCCCCTTCGTCTACCGGGTGTCAGGCCTCGTACGCCAAGCCTTCCCACCCTCGGAAAGGGGTCGTCATGGATGCCTCGCTGCCTTCCACCGCCAACCAACCTCAGCGTCCCGGGCGGGCGCAGACGCTCGCGCTGCAGGGGCTGGTGAACCGGGTGATGCGCGGGCTGCTGCGAACGCCGCTGCTGAGCCGCGCCGTCGGCAAGCGCCTCGTCACGGTCTACGTCGTGGGGCGCAAGTCGGGCCGGCGCTATTGCATTCCCGTCGCCTACACCCGGCGCGGAGAGACGCTGCTGATCGGCACCGAGTTCGCCTGGGTACGGAACTTGCGCAGCGGCGAGCCTGTCGACATCCGATTGAAGGGAAAGCGCTGCAGCGCCGATGTGAAGGTCCTGGCCGACAAGGACGCGGTCGTCGCGCATCTGGCCACGATGACCCGCGACAACCGTCAGTTCGCGAAGTTCAACCAGATCAGCTTCGACAGCGACGGCAACCCCAATGCGAGCGATCTCCAGCTGGCCTGGGCGGCAGGCGCCCGCGGCGTCGAGCTGACACCGCGGCGCCAGAAGTAGCGGGATTAGAAGTAGCGGGATCAGCCTGCCGTCATCCCGGCGTCGCTGGACAGGATGGCGCCGTGCACGTTCAGCCCTTCATCGCTCGCCACGAACGCGAACAGTCCGGCGATCTGGGCCGGCGTCGCGGGCCTGCGGTGCGGCGTGCTGTAGCGCATGATCAGGTCCCACTCGGCATCCTCGGGGAACTCGACCCCTTGCATGATGTTGGTGTCGGTCGAGCCCGGGGCGATGGCGTTGATCCGGATCTTGCGCTTCATGAACTCCATCGCGAGCGCTCTCGTCAGCTGAACGACGGCGCCCTTGGTCATGCAGTACGTGACGGTGTACGCGCCGCCCATCAGACCTGAGTTCGAGGCGATGTTGACGATGTTGCCGCGCGTCTCGAGCAGGTGCGGGATTGCTGCCTGGGCAAGGAAGAAATAGGCGTCGGTGTTCACCGCGAACAGGTGGCGGTAGGTCTCCTCGGACTGCTCCGTCACGTGGCCGACCCGCAGCACGCCGGCGATGTTGCCGAGGACGTCGAGCCGGCCGAACTCCGCTGCCGCTTCCTCGACCACGGCGAAGCACTCGTCGCGGCGGGCCAGATCGGCGACGCGGGTGACGATCCGGCCGGTCAGCTCCTTTGCCGAGTCCGCGGTGTCGGCGAGCCCCTCGGCGTTGATGTCGACGGCGAGCACCTGCGCGCCCTCGGACGCGAGCCGGAGTGCGACCGCCCGTCCGATGCCGGACGCGGCACCCGTGATGACGGCTGCCCGGTCGGTGAAGCGCTGCTGCGTGCTCTCGTTCGCCATGGGCGGCAGTCTGTCAGGTGGGCTGCGTCAGTGTGGGCACAGCGTGACGGCTACCAGTCCGCGCGGGTACGCACTCCCTGCGCAAAGCCTGACTCGCGCCAAGCGCCGGAGTGGGTGGCGAGGTGGCCGTGCATCCCTGACTCCGGACGCCCCCACGCCGACCTGGGCGGCTCGGGCGCGACTGCAGCGCCGCCGCCGCGCGCACTGAGCACCGCAAGAAGCGCAGCCAATTCCTCGGGCGTCGGCTCGCCGCGGACGATGCGCAGTACCGGCCGAGCCGGCTCCTGGGCTTCGTCACTCATAGCGGGATGTTTCCGTGCTTCTTCGGCGGCAGCGACTCCCGCTTGTTGCGCAGCAGCCGCAGCGCCCGCACGATCTCGCGCCGGGTCTCGCTCGGCGGGATCACCGCGTCGACGAAGCCGCGCTCCGCGGCGATGTACGGGTTGGCGAAGTTGTCCTCGTACTCGGTGATGAACGCCGACCGCAGCGCATCGACGTCCTTGCCCTCCTGCCCGGCGGCCGCGAGCGCGCGCCGCTGCACGATGTTGACCGCGCCCTGGGCACCCATGACCGCAATTTCCGCGGTGGGCCAGGCGAAGTTGACGTCGGCCCGCAAGTGCTTGGAGCCCATGACGTCGTACGCGCCGCCGTAGGCCTTCCGGGTGATGACGGTGACCTTCGGGACGGTCGCCTCGGAGTAGGCGAAGATCAGCTTCGCTCCGCGGCGGATGATGCCCTGCCACTCCTGATCGGTGCCGGGCAGGAAGCCGGGAACGTCGACGAACGTCACGACCGGGATGTTGAACGCGTCGCAGGTGCGCACGAAGCGCGAGGCCTTCTCCGACGCGTTGATGTCGAGCGTTCCCGCGAACGACATCGGCTGGTTGGCCACCACACCCACCGAGCGGCCGTCGATCCGCGCGTAGCCGGTGATGATGTTCGTGGCGAAAAGGGCGTGCACCTCGAGGAATTCGCCGTCGTCGACCACCGTGCCGATCACCGTGTGCATGTCGTACGGCATGTTCGACGAATCGGGCATCAAGCTGTCGAGCTCGGTGTCGGGCTCGAGGGTGTCGAGGTCGATCTCGTCGTACGTGGGCGCCTCTTCCATGTTGTTGCTCGGCAGGTACGACAGCAGCGCCTTGGTGAGTTCGAGGCAGTCCTCGTCGTCACTCGCCATGAAGTGCGCGACGCCGCTCTTGGTGTTGTGGGTGCGGGCGCCGCCGAGGTCCTCGAAGCCCACCTCCTCACCGGTGACCGTCTTGATGACGTCCGGACCGGTGATGAACATGTTCGAGGTCTGGTCGACCATCAGCACGAAGTCGGTGAGCGCCGGCGAGTAGACGTGACCGCCGGCGCACGGACCCAGGATCAGGCTGATCTGCGGGATGACCCCGGACGACATCACGTTGCGGTAGAAGATCTCGCCGTATCCGGCGAGGCCCATGATCCCTTCCTGGATACGCGCGCCGCTGCCCTCGTTGAGCCCGACGACCGGGCAGCCGTTCTTCAGCGCGAGGTCCATCACCTTGACGATCTTCTGCCCGTACACCTCGCCGAGCGAGCCGCCGAAGACGGTGACGTCGTGGCTGAAGACGCAGACCGGGCGGCCGTCGACCGTCCCGTAACCGGTGATGCACCCGTCGCCCGCGGGCCGGTTGCGGTCGAGCCCGAAGTCGGTGGCGCGGTGGCGGGCGAACGCGTCGGTCTCCACGAACGAGCCCGGGTCGAGGAAGCTGTTGATGCGCTCGCGGGCGGTCAGCTTGCCCTTGGAGTGCTGAAGGTCCACCGCCTTCTGCGATCCCGCGTGGACGGCTTCCTCGATGTGACGGTGAAGAAGCGCCAGCTTGCCGGCGGTCGTATGGATGTCGGGGCCCTCCGCCGCTGGATCGACAGTCGGCTCGAGCGGTTGCGCAGCACTCATGAACTGCACGTTATCGGTGCGCGACGACTGGGGTGACAAGCTGGTGGCAGCCTGGTGCGGTGCACCGCTACTCCGACCTTGATCGTCCGGCCTTGCAGGCCGTGCGGCTCGCCTCCGCCCTGGAGCCCGACGGCTTCGAGGTCACCGTCCTGGAGGAGACCGAAAGCACCAACGCCCTGCTGGCCGACCGGGCCCGCGAGGGCGCTCCCGAGGGCACCGTTCTCGTCGCGGAGATGCAGACCTCCGGCCGCGGCAGGCAGGGCCGCACCTGGGTTTCGCCTCCCCGAGCTGGGCTGACGTTCAGCGTCCTGCTGCGGCCTCCTCAGATTTCGGGGTGGCTGCCGCTGCTGGCAGGGCTTTCCGTGGCGGTCGCCATCGGCGAGCAGACGGGCGCGAAAGCGGGCGTGAAGTGGCCGAACGACGTGCTCATCGAGGACGTCGTCGGGTCGGCGCGCCCGGGCAAGGTCGCCGGGCTGCTCGCCGAGGTCACGGCCGGAGGGGCGGTCGTCATCGGCATCGGCCTGAATGTCACCACGCGCGCTGCCGAACTGCCGGACGAGCGGGCGACCAGCCTGACACTCGCCGGGGCCGGCCCCACGGATCGCGAGACGCTGCTGAAGGCCATCCTGCGCGCGCTCGCCAGGGGCTACGCGAGCTGGCGGGCCGATCCGGCGGCGCTCGTCCCCGCCTATCGGGCCGCCTGCGTCACCATCGGCAGGCAGGTGCGGGTCGAGCTCCCCGGAGGCGAGGCCTACGAGGGGCTCGCGACCGGCGTCGATGCCGAGGGCCGGCTCCTCGTCGGCGATCGCGCCTTCGCGGCCGGCGACGTGATCCATCTGAGATGAGTCACACTCCAACGCCATGAGCGATTCCACTCCGGCCAGGCACGAGAAGCCCGGCGTCGAGCCGACGTTCACGTTTTTCGACGACGTCACGTGGCAGCACGTGCGCACCCAGCGGCACGCGGACGGCCAGCAGAAGTCGGTACGGGAGAAGTGGTTCGCGATCGGGCGCGAGCCGCAGTACCTGTCGATGCTCGGGCGCTGGGATCCCGGGATGATCGTGCATCGCCACGGCCACAACAGCCACCAGGTCGTCTACGTCCTCGCCGGCGGCATGTGGTGCGGCGAGCGGTGGTGCCCGGCGGGCACGCACATCGACCTACCGCTCGGCGCGGCCCTCGGCCCGCTCACCGCCGGGCCGGAGGGCGTCGACCTCTTCGAGGTCATGATGGGCGATCCGCGCTCGTGGGAGGCCGACCGCGATGGCTTTCACGCCCTGCTCGCCGAGCGCGGTGTGACGCCGCTGCCGAACCCGCCGGTCGATCTGCCGGACTGGCTCGAGGACAAGCGCAGCACGCACTAAGGCGTTCGGCTGTGCTCGATAAAGCTTTCGGCTCCTTGCTGGGGGCTGGTTGCGCCTCGGTCAAAGCGGCGCTGAGCGCGGCGACCTTTGCCGAGAGCGCAGTCAGGCCCTCGCCCGACCCCAGGGCTTCACGGAAGTACGGCGCGAACACCTGCCATCCGTACGCCATCGACAGCAGCGCCGATCACGAGTGTGGCCGCGCCCGGTCGACATCTCCGCCCGTCTCGCGCGGCGGCGCGCTCCACGACGACCGGGAAGCGGGCTGCCATCGCCGGCGAGCCGGGCTGGATCGGCTCCCTCGAGCAGCAGCCAGCCCAGCAGATGCGTGTAGTTGAAGTAGTCGGTCGTCGGCGTGAAGACCAGGTCCACCACGTCGGCCCAGGTGCCGACGTCCTGCATCCGTTCGATGCCCTGGCGCATGAAGCGGCGGAAGACCGCTTGCACCAGGTCGTCCTTCGAGCCGATGTGGCGGTGGATCAGTCCCAGATTGACGTGCTGCTTCGCGGGCGATGTCGCGCAGTCCGACGCTCGACGGGCCGGATCGGACGAAGAGCCGCTCGGCCGCATCGAGCACGGCGGCGATGACTTCCTGCGTCCTCGCGGACCTGCTACCACTGCACGTCGACGCGCCGCGGTCCGCGCAGCTGCAGGGTGTCCCGCCACTCGAAAGTCTCGCTGGCCGGCCGGATCTCCGGGAAGCGGGCGAGCAGCGTGCGGAGCCCGATCTCGATCTCGGTGCGCGCCAGCGCAGCGCCGACGCAGTAGTAGGCGCCGAACGCGAACGCGAGGTGGTGCTGCGGGGGCCTGGTGATGTCGAGCCGGTCCGGATCCTGGAACTGCGCCGGATCGCGGTTGGCGGCGCCGAGGAAGACGTAGACCATGTCGCCGGCCGGCACCGTCGTCGCGTCGTCTGAGCCGGCGGTACCGAACGTCATGTCGCGCAGCAGCAACCGATGATTGATCTGCACCGAGCCGTCGTAGCGCAGGAATTCCTCGACGGCCTGCTTCATCAGCTCCGGATCGTCGCGCAGCAGTGCCAGCTGCTGCGGATTGCGGAACAGCGCGACCATCGCGTTGCCGAGTAGATCCTGGGTCGTCTCGTGGCCGGCCTGCATCAGCAGGATGCAGTTCGCCACGAGTTCGGTTCGTGACAACCGATCGCCGTCGTTCTCGACCTGCACGAGCGAGGAGATCAGGTCGTCGGTGGGCCGGCGGCGGCGCTGCTCGGCAAGATCCTCGAAGAGTTCGATGAAGCCCCGCGCCGCGTCGTCGCCTCGCTGCGCCACATCCGGCGCCACGACCTTCTCACCGGCCCGGGCGAAATCCCAGGCGAGCTGCTTGACCCGCGGGAACTCGGACTCGGGCACCCCGAGGATGTGGGCGATGACGTTGAACGGCAGCTCGTAGTTGAACTGCTCGACGAGCTCCATGCCGCCGTCGCGTTCCACCGCGTCGCACAGCTCGTTCGCCACCCGCTCGGCGATGGACCTCCAGCGCGCGATCGCCCGAGGGGTGAACGCCCGCACCACCATGCTGCGCATGCGCTTGTGGGACGCGGTGTCGGTGAAGAGCATCGCGTTCTTCATGACGCCGTAGAAGGTGCCATCGCCGTGGTTGAACGCCTGGTCCGCGACGCGCGAGTCGTTGACCGCGTCCGGGCTCTTCATCAGCGCGTCCGTATCGGCGAATCGCGTGACGATCCAGCTGCCGTGCAGCACGTCCGGGCGGCACTTGTGCACCGGAGCCACCCGGCGGAGCTGGTGATAGAGCGGGTAGACCTCGCCGCGCCTGCGGACGGATCCATCAGCAAGTCGATGACCTGGTCGGGGTCGCTCCGGCAGCTCGGCCGGCGACCAGTCGACCGGCTCGAAGGTCGCGGTGAGTCCGCTCGGACGCAGTTCGTCGATGGCCATGGTGTGCTCCTCGCTGTCCGGCGCAGTGTAGACGCTGTCTACAGTCATGGCGATGGCGCCGGGTGGCCTGTCACCGACACCGGACAGCGCGGCTTTCGCCGCGGATATGTGATTCACCTGAGATAGTTCCCCGGTGGGAAAACTCGAGCGTCAACTCGGTGCCGACGAGCACATCGTGCTCAACCTGCGCCCGCACTGGCGGCAGCTGGTGCTGCCGATGGCGGCGGTCCCGGTTCTCATCGGCCTGGCGGCCTTCGCGATCGGCATCGGCCCCGGCGGGACGGTCTACGACTGGATCATCATCGCGGTCGCAGTGGTGCTGCTCATCTGGCTCAGCCTGCTGCCGTACTGGCGCTGGCATGCGACCCGCTACGTCATCACCAACCGGCGCGTGCTGTACCGGTCGGGGATCGTCACCCGCGTCGGCCGCGACGTCCCGCTGTACCGGCTGAACGACGTCCACTTCGAGAACACCATCAGCGACCGGCTGACCGGAAGTGGAGACCTGATCCTGGAGAGCGCTGGCGAGCAGGGCCAGCTGCGCTTCACCAACGTGCCGAAGGTCGAAGAGGTGCAGCGCACCATTTTCCGGCTGACCGAAGAGGACGATCAGCGCCGCCGCGGACCCGGCCTCGGACCCGGGCCTGCCCAGCCCTGAAACACCGCTGCTGATCCGCTGCTGATCCGCGGGTTTTCACCCGGCCGCCTGGTGGGACGATTCGAGCGTGGACGAGCAGCACAGCCGCGATCCGGACGAGGCAGAGGCGACCCAGCGCCTCGCGTCGGAGCTGCTGGAAAAGGCCTTTCTCGGTGAGCCGGCCCATCTGACACGGGACGAGGTGGAGCACACCGCAAGTGAGTTCTCCCCCGACCGCATCCGCCGGCTCTGGCGGGCGCTGGGTTTCGTCGATCCTGATCCCGACGAGCCCCGCTTCACCGCCGCGGACGTGGCTGCCGTCCGGCTGGCGCAGCGGCTTGCCGCCGACGATCTGATCGGCGGCGGGGTCACCGACTCGGTCGCCCGGGTCGTCGGCCAGTCGATGAGCCGGCTCGCCGAAGCGCAGACCCAGATCGTCAGCGAGCAGCTGGCGAGCGATCCGGAGCTGGCCCGCCTTGCCGAGGAGCAGCCGGACGAGATGGTGCGGCTGCTCAGCGAGCGTTTCGCGCACCTGCTGCCCGAGCTCGAATGGCTCATCGCCTTCGCCTGGCGCCGCCACATGCTCGCGGCGGTGCAGCGTGCCGTCGCCGGAGCGGCCCGTGATCTGTCCGACCACACTGCCGCGATCGGCTTCTGCGACATCGTCGGCTACACGGCCGCCGTGCGCGACATGACGACGGACGACCTCTCCGAACTCGTCGCGACATTCGAGGAGGTGGCGTCGGACATCGTCGTCGCTCACGACGGCCGGGTCGTGAAGACGCTCGGTGACGAGGTCATGTTCACGCTCACCGACCCGGTGGCGATGGCGCAGACCGGGCTGGAGCTCGCCGAAGCGTTCGGAAACGACCGCTCGAACGTGCCGCCGGTCAGGGTCGGCCTCGCCTACGGGCCGATCGTCGCGCACGGAGGCGACATCTTCGGTCCCGTCGTCAATCTCGCCAACCGCTGCACCGGCATCGCCCGGCCGGGAACGGTCGTCTGCGATCGCGAGCTCGCGCGCTGCCTGGAAGAGGAGCTCGCGTCGAGCAGCGGTCCGGCGATATCGGTCAGCCGGCTGCGCACGTTTCGGGTGCGTGGCTACGCCCACCTGACCCCGTACGCCGTGCGCCGGTCGGCGGCGCGGCACGCGTGACGCCCGGGGCGGCGAGAAAGGTCGCGGCGACCGGGCTCACCGGGCTCACCGGGCTCACCGGGCTCACCGGGCTCGCGGCCGAGCTGGAGCAGGCGCTGCGATCGCACAGCACCCCCGAGCGCGCGGCGGGGTCGAAGGCGTACCTCAAGAGCTCCCTCGAGTTCCTCGGGACGACGGTGCCGGACACTCGTCGTGTCGTGCGGGCGTTCCTGGGCTCACATCGAGAGCTTTCGGCTGCCGACGTGCGCCGCCTCGTCCTGACCTTGTGGGACGTGCCGACCTTCGAGCTGCGCTCCGCCGCCGTCATGCTGCTCGTCGGCGATCTGGCCCGCAGCGAGCCGGACGACATGGGGCTGGTGGAGCGCCTGCTGCGGGATTGCGAGACGTGGGCGCTGGTGGATCCGCTCGCCTGCGACGTCTCCGGTGGGCTGGTGCAGATGTTCCCCGAGCTCGGCGCCATCCTCGACCGCTGGGCCGCGGACGAGAACTTCTGGCTGCGCCGCGCGGCCCTGCTCTCGCTGCTCGTCCCGCTGCGCCGCGGCGCCGGCGACTGGGACCACTTCGTGCGGATCGCCGAGCCGATGCTGGCCGAGCGAGAGTTCTTCATCCGCAAGGCGCTCGGTTGGGTGCTGAGGGACACCGGGAGACGCCGCCCCGAGCTCGTCGAGCAGTGGCTACGGCCGCGTGCCGCTCGCGTCAGCCGGCTGACCTTGCGGGAGGCGATCAAGGCTCTGCCGGCAGAGACGGCCGCCGAAATGCTCGCGCTGGCCGGGGTCAGGCCAAAGATGCCGCCCACAACAGCGCGTGATCGGCTTTGATAGGGGCAACCAACCTGAGGGGGCCGTGTTCTGCTGCAGCTGCAGCAGCACGACGTTCAGACGCGCAGGCGACGATGAGGGGAACGCTGACCGTGCCCGATCCAGCAGAGATCCAGCAGCAGATCGAGGAGACCCGGGCGGAGCTCGCCTCGACCATCGACGCGATCGCCGAGCGCGTGAACCCGAAGCGGGTGGCCTCGCGGAGCGTCGAGACCGTGAAGGGGAAGGTCGAGGATCTGCGCTCGCGCGGAACCAACCCCAACGGTCCGGCCGCGCTGAACGGTGCGACTGTCGGTCAAGAGCCGCTGCCTGCACGGGTGAAGTCGCAGCTGCGCGAGGCCAAGGAGACGCGCGGTCGGTCGGTGCGCTGGGACCGTGTCGCGATTGCCGCCGGTGGCCTCGCCGTCCTGATCCTCTTCCTGCGCCGCCGCAAGCACTGACCGCCCGGGTGTTCAGCCGGGCGAGGTGAAGGAGCGGCCGGCGCCGTTCTCCCCGGCGGGAGGCACGCCGGCGTGGAGCAGCTCGGCTACCGCGTCGACCACGGCCTCGCGCGGCACCGTGCCCTCTTCCAGCCACCATCGGCCGGTCGTGATGAGCGTCCCGGCGACCGCGTAACCCAGTGCTCTGCAGCGAGCTGAATCGCTCTCGGCGGACTCCCGGCTCAGAAAGGCGCCGATCTGCTCGGCGAATCTGCGGGTCAGCAGCGGCGGGCCGCCGTCCCCGTCGGCCAGCTCGCCCTGCGGGGATTTGACCAGGAATTGGAAGAGGTTTGGCTCTCGTTCGATCGCGGCGAAGAACGCGCTGACGACCCCGCGGAACCGGCCTTGTCGATCCTGCTCGCGGCCTTGTTCCAGGGCCGCCCGTAGGTAGTGCGCCAACCGATCCTGGTGCCGGATGGCGAGGGCGCGGTAAAGATCCTGCAGGTCGCCGAAATGCCGGTAGATGATCGGCTTCGAGATGCCTGCTTCCTTCGCGATCAGCGCGGCCGACGCCCTGCTACCGACGCGCCGGATCACGGTGTCGGCCGCGTCCAGCAGCTCCTCGCGCCGCACCGCGCGCCGCCGCGGCCGGGGACCGGTCGACGGCACGGGAGTGACGGCTCCCGGCCCCGGCAGCTCCGGCAGCTCCGGCAGCTCCGCCGGTTCCGCCGGTTCCGCCGGATCCACTGGATCCACTGGATCCACTGGATCGACGGTCGCCATGGCCGAAGGCTAGCCACGGCAGCCGAACTCAAACGCCACCCGCTGCCGATCGTCGCAGAACTGCAACGGTCAACGGCGATCTGCAACGATCAGCGGCCTCCCGGTCAGCCGGCGGCCGCGGCGGCGACCCCGCCCGTCTCCGACCGCCTCAACCTGATGGCGGTGACGGACGTCAGGAACGCGACGCCGGCGAAGATGACCGCCGTCAGGAATGCCCGGGTCCAGCCGTGGACCAGGATCTGCTCGACGAAGCCCGGGATCGGTCCTGCCGGCCGCGAGTTGGCCATCGCCGCCGGGATCCCGTGAGACACCAGGCCGTGCTTGATCGAACTGGTGGAAACCGTGATCAGAATCGCGAGCCCGAGGCTTCCTCCGATCTGCTGGCAGGCGCTCAGCAGCGCAGAAGCGACCCCCGACTCCTCCGGGGCGATCTTGCTGACCGCGGTGACCGTCAGCGGTACGAAGTTCAGTCCCAGCCCGGCGCCGATCATGATCATTCCGGGAACCATGTGCAGGTAGCCGCTGTGGACGCTGATCGTTGAGATGTCGAGCAGGCCCCCGGCGAGCACCACGGTGCCGAGCATGATCGGCGGCAGCGGCCCGGTGCGGCCGAGCAGGCGTGCCGTGAGCTGTGCCGTGACGATGATCGTCACGGCGATCGGCAGGAACGCGAAGCCAGCCTTCAGCGGGCTGTAGTGCAGCAGGAATTGGATGTACTGCGTCAGGAAGAAGAACACCGAGAACAGGGCGGCGGCGGCGCTCAGCATCACCACGTAGGCACCCGCCCGGTTGCGGTTGGTGAACAGGCGAAGCGGCACCAGCGGCTGGGCGTGGATGCGCTCGATCAGGACGAAGGCGGCGAGCAGCAGCACAGCGGCGCCGAACGAGGCGAGGGTCCAGGTGTCGGTCCAGCCATGGTCGGCTGCCCGCACGAGCCCGTAGACGAGCAGGGTCATCCCGGCGGTGACGGTGACAGCGCCGCCGATGTCCAGTCGAGCCTTGCGCTTGGGCGCCTCGCCGAGCACCCGAGGCGCCAGGAACGCGAGCACCAAGCCGATCGGCACGTTGACGAACAGCACCCACCGCCACGACAGCAGGTCGGTGAGGACTCCGCCGAGCAGCAGGCCGATAGCGCCACCCGACCCGGCGACGGCGGAGAAGACGCCGAATGCCCGGAAGCGGGCCGGCCCCTCCTCGAACGTGTTGGTGATCAACGCGAGTGCTGCGGGAGCGGCGAGAGCGCCGCCGACGCCTTGCACCGCCCGGGCGACGAGCAGTTCGGCCGCCGATTGCGACAGCCCACCGAGCAGGCTCGCGATGCTGAAGGTCAGCAGGCCGATCGTGAACATCCGGCGGTGGCCGTACTGATCACCTAACCGTCCGCCGAGCAGCAGCAGGCCGCCGAAGGCCAGGGTGTAGGCGTTGAGCACCCACGTCAGGCTGGTGGACGAGAACTTCAGCGCGCCCTCGATGCTCGGCAACGCGATGTTCACGATCGTCGCGTCGAGGACCACCATCATCTGGGCACCGCAGATGACCAGCAGCACCAGCCACGCCTTGCTCGAGTGTCCGTGATCGCTGCCGGCCTGCGCCGTCCGCGTCCCGGCACCGTCAGCGGCGACGGTTGATGTCATGCGGATCACCTCCCATGGCTTTCGTGTCAACATAGTGAACGAGACGGTTCACTAATGACCGTTGTGACCGTATTCTCGACGGCACAGTGAACGCAAACGGATATAACGAGACGCGCGCCACACCGGAGGCCCGGTCCCGCCGCCGCGGGATTGCCCTGCTCGACGCGATCTACTCGGCGGTGCTGGCCGAGCTCTCCGAAGGTTCCGTGGGGACGCTGACGATGGAGCGGATCGCTGAGCGGGCCCGCACCGGGAAGGCGGCGCTTTACCGGCGCTGGCCCAGCCGTGAGGCGCTGATCATCGACACGCTGTCGCGCGCTCTGCCGGAGCCGCCGGGGCCGGTGGCCGGGAAGTCCGTTCGCGAGCAGCTGCTCTCGCTGCTCGGGGAGATGACGGCGACGCTGTCGGGCCCGGAGGGGGCGCTCGCCCGCCACATCCTGGCCGAGCTGCCACAGAGCGAGCCGATGCGGGCCACGTTGCTCGAACGGCTGGTCCAGCCCCGCCTGCAGGGGCTGCTCGAGGTGCTCGCGGCGAGCGCCGAGCGCGGCGAGATCCGCCCGGACGCCGTGAGCGTGACGGTGGCGCAGGTGGGCCCGAGCGTGCTGCTGTACCGGTTTTTCATCATCGGCGCGGTCTCGTACTCCGACGCCGTTGCGGTGGTCGACCAGGTGATGATGCCCCTGCTCCGGCCGGTCGGCTAGGCCGTCCGCCCCATTTGTGGAACTCGGGGTACCGGGTACGTTCAGGCTATGACTGAGTTCTCGCTCGCGCTGCCGGATGATCTTGTCGAGATGCGCAAGTGGGTGCACGAATTCGCCGAGAACGTGATCCGTCCTGCGGCTGCGGAGTGGGACGAGCGCGAGCAGACCCCCTGGCCGGTGATCCAGGAGGCCGCCAAAGTCGGGCTGTACTCCCTGGATTTCTTCTCCACGCAGTGGCTCGAGGCGAGCGGGCTCGGGATCCCCGTCGCCATGGAGGAGATCTTCTGGGGTGACGCCGGGATCGGCCTGGCGATCGTCGGCACGACGCTCGCTGCCGTGGCCATGGTGGCCAACGGCACGCCGGAGCAGACGGCCGAATGGGTGCCGCAGATGTTCGGCGACGAGAACGAGGTGAAGGTGGCGGCGTTCTGCTCGTCCGAACCCGAGGCCGGCTCCGACGTCGGAAACATCAAGACCCGCGCCGTGTACGACGAGGCAAAAGATGAGTGGGTGCTTTCCGGCACCAAGACCTGGGCGACCAACGGCGGCATCGCCAGCGTCCACGTCGTGGTCGCCACCGTGGACTCGTCGCTCGGAACGCGCGGGCAGGCAAGCTTCGTGATTCCGCCTGGAACCAAAGGACTTTCGCAGGGCCAGAAGTTCTCCAAGCATGGCATCAGGGCGTCGCACACCGCCGAAGTCGTGCTCGAGGACTGCCGGATCCCGGCATCCTGCGTTCTTGGTGGCAAGGAGAAACTCGACGAGCGGCTTGCCCGCGCCCGCGAAGGCGTGCGCTCCAAGGGCAACGCCTCCATGGCCACCTTCGAAGCATCGCGTCCCTCGGTGGCGGCACAGGCCGTCGGCATTGCCCGCGCCGCCTACGAGTACGCGCGCGACTACGCGGGCCAGCGGGTGCAGTTCGGCCGCCCCATCGCCGAGAACCAGGCCGTCGCCTTCCAACTCGCCGACATGGCCACCCGGGTCGACGCCGCTCGTCTGCTCACGTGGCGCGCCGCCTGGATGGCTCGCCAAGGCCACCAGTTCACCGCCGCAGAAGGCTCGATGTCCAAGCTCTTTGCCGGCGAGACCGCGGTCTGGGTCACCGAACGCGCCATGCAGATCCTCGGCGGCAACGGCTACACCCGTGAGTTCCCCGTCGAGCGGATGGCCCGCGACGCCAAGATCTACACGATCTTCGAAGGCACCAGCGAGATCCAGCGCCTGGTCATCGGCCGCGCGGTTACCGGAGCTGCGCTGCGCTGACGGGCTCGGACACGGCCGGCCATTTCTCGGCAGGATGGAGGCGTGTCCGACCTCTACCCGCTGTCGCTGCGCCTGACCGGCAGGCGGGTCGTCGTGGTCGGCGGCGGCGCGGTCGCGGCCCGTCGGGTGCCGCGAATGCTCGCCGCCGGTGCTCACGTCGTGGTCATCGATTCTGCTCCTTCCCGTGCAATCCGTGAGCTGGCGGATCAGCTCGACATGGTCCTGCGTCCGTACGCGAGTGGGGATCTGGACGGCGCCTGGCTCGTCCACGCCTGCACCTCCGATCCGCAGACCCAGGAACGCATCGCGACCGACGCCGAAGCGGCGGGGATCTGGTGCGTGCGCGCCGATGCGGGTGGCAGGACGTCCGCCGTCACCCCGGCCACCGGAACTGCTGCCGGAGTGACGATCGCCGTCACCTCCGGAGATCCGCGGCGTTCCGGCGGAGTCCGCGATGCCGTGCTCGACCAGTTGAACGAGGGAACGCTCGCGGTCCCGGCCAGTCCGGAGCGCAGGGGCGGCGGGCGGGTCGTTCTGGTCGGCGGGGGGCCGGGCGATCCGGACCTGATCACCGTGCGCGGATTGCAGGCACTCCGCGAGGCGGATGTGGTCGTTGCCGATCGCCTCGGTCCACGGTCGCTGCTGGAGAATTTGCCGTCCGGGATCGAAGTGATCGACGTCGGCAAGAGCCCGCGCGGGCCCGCCGCCAAGCAGGAAGACATCATCGCGTTGCTCGTCGAGCGGGCGCGTGCGGGCCAGCATGTGGTGCGGCTCAAGGGTGGTGATCCCTTCATTTTCGGGCGCGGTGGCGAAGAGCTACTCGGTTGCGCGGAAGCGGGCGTGGAATGCTCGGTGATTCCGGGGGTCAGTTCGGCGATCGCCGTTCCGGCGCTGGCCGGAATTCCACTTACTCACCGGGGTTTGGCGCAGGAATTCGTCGTTGCCTCGGGCCATCTCCCTCCCGGCCACGAGGGGTCCACCGTCGACTGGGCTCGGCTCGGAGCCAGTGGCTCCACGCTCGTCCTGCTGATGGCGGTCCACACCTTGCCCGCCATCGCTGACTCGCTGCTGCTGGGCGGACGCGGCCCCGCGACTCCCGTCGCCTGCGTCCAACAGGGGGGAACCCCCGCTCAACGCGTCCTGGTCAGTTCGCTGGAAAAGGTCGCTAAGGAGGCCGCTGCGTTCGGTCTCGCCGCTCCCGCCGTCATCGTCGTCGGCGAAGTGGTCAGCTTGCTCGAGCAGCTCTCTGCGGCGTCGATACGCCTGGCGAAATAGGAAGTTCGCGTACTGGCCGGACATGAGTCGGTCTATCTCCGAGGTCTTCGAGGGATGACTGGCCGTCTTTCGCCTTTGAGCGGCGGCTGGCCGCCGGGTGGGTGGAACCAGGGGGTGCGTTCGGCGTCTTTCTCGACCGTCAAGCGCCAGCCGCCTTCGTGGCAGAGGTGATGGTGCTTGGAGCAGAGCAGATGGAGGTTTTCCAGGTTGGTGGGGCCGCCGTTGAGCCAGTGCCAGCAGTGATGGCACTGGCACCATGACGGTGGCCGCTGGCAGCCGGGGAAGATGCAGCCGCCGTCACGGGCGATGACCGCGGCTCGCAGGGCAGCGGAGGGGTTTCGGGTTTTGCGGCCGAGGTCGAGGATCTCCCCGTCGGCGCCCAGGACGGCCGGGATGATCGCCGCGTCGCAGGCCAGCCGGCGTAGCGTCCCGGCCCCGAGCAGCGGACCGCCGGCGACCTGACCGGTCCCGATTCCGGTGCGCAGGGTTTCCAGGTCAACGCCGATGATCATCGTGTCGTGGACGCCGCCTTCACCGTTGCATCCTTCGGCATGGGTCATGGCGTGGCGCACCAGCTGCGACAGGCCTAACGCCCGGCGGTAGGCCACCGGCTGGAAGCTCGACGGATCAGCCAGCAGCTCGTCTTTCGAGGGCGGTGGCGGGGTGAAGAACCCGAGCGCACGCTGGAACGCCGCTCCCGCTTCGGGGTCGAGCCAGCCGGAGATGTGCACCATCCCACCCAGCGACGTCGAGGCATGAATGCTCTGATCGCGATGCTGCCGGCGGGCCTTTTCCTCCGCCTGGTCCGGCACGGTCTGGGCGCGGAACTGGTCGGCGATCTTCTCCAGATCTGTCGGATCGAGCCCATTGGCCGCCGCCTCGGCCAGGATCCGGTCCAACTCGGCCACCACGATCGGATCCTCGATCCGCCGGGTCGCCACATCAATGACATGGGCATGGTCAAGACCCAACCGGCCGGCCTCCCACGTCTTCGCGGTCATCGGCAGCCGATCCGCTATCGCGCGCCCGGCCGCGATCCGCTTCGACGCCCACCCGCCGCGCTCATTGACCTTCCGGCACACGTACTGATGGGTCGAAGCCGCCCCATCGGCCGCGAACTGCCCCGAACGGTCAGCTCGCTCGATCGCCCGGCACACCGCCAGATCCGCCTGCCGGCCGATCTCCAACAACTCGGCCAGCAGCTCATCGGCGGCCGGGCCCGACATGTCCGGGCCGATGGCAGCGGCCAGCAGCGCGAGCGACTCGTGCGCCCGTGCCGCACCGCTCAGCACATCCACTGACTCGAACATGTGTACGAGCATATTCGGTGAAGTGCAAGCTGGCGAGGCATTTTCCAGCTTGTGGATAACTGATCACCGCTTACACCAAGCTCAACGCTCCGAGGGTCGCAGCGAGCACGATCGGCACTCCGACGATCCCGATCCCGGCGAACTGGCGGGCACCGACGTTCACCCCGCGCGCCTTGCATCGCTCGCGCCACAGCAGCGTCGCAAGCGATCCCCACACGAGCACGAGCGGACCGATGTTGACCCCGCAGAGCAGCGCGAGCAGATCGTGGCGAGAGGTCTCGCGTTCGAGGGCGAGGTAGGCGGGCAGGTTGTTGAACGCGTTCGCGACGGCAGCCGAAAGGCCGCCGACCCGCCAGGTTCCGCCGCCGCCGAGCACGTCATGCAGCAGGCGGTCGAGCCCGTGCCGCCCGGCCGCCGAGATCACCAGGAACAGGCCTTCGACGAGCAGGACGAGCCGCCATGGCACGAGCCCGAGGCGGAGTTCGGACCGGCGCCGCCAGGCGAACGCGCCGACGGTCACCGCCGCCGCCGGTGTCGCCGCCGCCCACGCCGGCGCCCCGGCGATCACCGCAGGACCGAACCCGACGCAGCACACCGCGCTCACCGCGAACAGCACGCGATCGGAGGGCTGGTGGCGCGGCCCGGGAACGAACCGCCCCCGCAGCTCGCGGCGAAACCGCACCCGCAGCACGAGCACGGTCGTCGCGATGGCCACCACCGCGGGCAGCAGCATCTTGCTGACGTACGTGGACGCCGACATCCCGAGCTTGTCGGCGGCGAGCAGGTTGGTGAGGTTGCTGACCGGCAGCAGCAGGCTGGCGGTGTTGGCCAGCCAGACAGCCGTCATCGCGAAGGGCAACGGCGGCAATTCCAGCCGCGCTGCGAGGGCGAGCACGACAGGTGTCAGCAGGACGGCCGTCGTATCCAGGCTCAGCAGGATCGTCGTCATCGCACCGATCCCGCAGATCATCACGAACAGCCGCCCGACGCTGCCGCCGGCCGCACGTGACACGCGATCAGCGGCCTGCTCGAAGACCTCCGCGCGTTCGGCCAACTCCGCCAAAACCGTTACGGCGACGAGGAATCCGAGCACCGGACCGACGCGCGCGGTCACGTCGCCGGCTTCCTTCAGGGGTAGCAGGCCGGTGACGATCGTCAGGAGTCCGGCGACCGCAGCGGCCGCCCACATGATGTTGAGCTAACCCGAGCCGCCACGCGCCAAACATTCCCGTCGTACGGTGATCGTCGGCGGACGAGCCGGCCGGACGGTCGCGTTGCGCTCAGCCGTCCCGCTTCGGCGGGCGGACTGGCGTGCCGAGGAACGTCCGGGCTCCACAGGGCGAGGTGGTGGGTAACGCCCACCCGGGGTGACCCGCGGGACAGTGCCACAGAAAGGAGACCGCCTGCAGGGCTGGGCTTGCCCAGGCATGCAGGTAAGGGTGAAAGGGTGCGGTAAGAGCGCACCAGCGTTCGGGGTGACCCGAGCGGCTTGGTAAACCCCACCAGGAGCTAGGTCAAAAGGGTCCGGGCTTGCTCGGGCCTGCGCAGGCGTTCGAGGGCGGCCCGCCCGAGCCTGCGGGTAGACCGCTAGAGGCTGCCGGCAACGGCAGTCGTAGATAGATGACCGTCGGCGCACCGCAAGGTGCGCGCACAGAACCCGGCGTACAGGCCGACTCGTCCGTCGCCACCTGCACTATTGGCTCGATGCGGCCTGTGGACCTGGATCTTTCCCGGTTCAGCGTTGCATGGGATGTGACAGTGTTCGACGCGATTCAGCGAACATCTTGGGGACAACTTGCGGACATCGCCGGTGTGGACGGATCTGCAAACGCGGCGGGAAACGGTGTGACACCGAAGACCGGGTGCGGCCAGGCCCTAAGAAGATGGACGGGTCCAAGCGGATGGACCTCCGAGCCGGCTCACCACATTCCGACCGCGCCTGCACGCCGATCGCGCCGGGTCCACCTGAAATCTGCGGCCACATTCACAGCTAACTAACTAGTGGCTTCTTTCTGCTGGCCAGTACTTCCGACTTTGCAGGTACTGCACAGCTTCTGGTTCTTCTTCGAACTGAAGCAGACTGCCGACCCGGTCGGCAAGAGCCTCGCGAACTTCCGCGGGGGTCGCGAAGAAGAACTCTCTACGCTCGTTCACCCGGTTGACTCGCCGGTCGGCGAAGGCGTGATGAAGGTCTGTCTCCAGTTGGACCGCGTCATCAGAGAAGTAGAGGACGTGGACGTCGTAGGGGAACGGAACGCTGGCATCTCCGAGCTCACGGACCCGATCCATCGGCTCCAGTCGACGGGTTAGGCCGATCTTGACGACGTCCTTTCCGAAGGCGCCTGGGTTGCTGATGACGTAGACGTAGCCCGCGCGGATGTTGGCGCGACGATAGTCATTACGAGCGATTGCCTCGTCGAGTTCGACAAGCTTGCTCGTGAGTTCGTCGAGACCGTCAGTGCTTCCCGTTTGCCCAAGTGCAGCCACAGCGTTGGCGTAATGCGCTCGTTCCTTGTCGAGGCGCTCACGCTCGGCTGCAAGTTCGAGCTCGGCCTTCCGCTCTTCTCGGAGTCGTTCCCGCTCAGCGCGCTGCGCCTCCCGTTCCTCCTGCAGCTTCATCTGGTAGTCGGCGGTCAACTCCAGCTCATCGAGGCGCAGCTGATGGAAGGCCGGGTTGATCCGCATCTCCATCATCGAGCCAAGGCGGGCGACGGCCGTCGTCGTGGCTTCCAGGCGCCGTTTCGCTGTTTCGATGTTGCCGGCCCGAAGGCTTCGAACGGCGTTGTCCGCTTCCGCGTTGTATGCACGGAGCATCAGCTTGGACAAGTCGCCCGTCATGCGTCGGCCCTTGGCCAGACTGTTGTTGTAGGTGAACATGTCCGACGCCAATACGGCTTGGCCGGCCCGAACCATGTCCTTGATGCGGAGCTGAAGGCCGTCAAGCCTCTCGCGGAATTCTGGCGCGCTCTCTAGGGGATGGTGGTACCGGTAGATACCGACCTCTTGTAGGACCCGCTCGTCGTCCAGGTCGACGACGTCGCTGGCTGGTGCGCGAAGGACGTTGCGGAGCTGACCTTCGAGTGAAGCCACCTCACCCTGGAGCGATTGGATCTCTCGTTCTCGCTGGAAGAGCTGCGAGCGGCAATCGTCCAGCTTCTGCTGAACCATTGCCACGTCATCAATTTCGGGATCGCGGCTCGCGGGGAACTCGCTCGCGGGCGCGGGTGTTCCATTGCTGATCGGTGGAGTGTCCTGTATCCAGAAGTTCCAGTCGGCGGGTGCTGCCGGCCAGGATGGGTCAGGTCGCCATCCAGGCGGTGGCTGCCAGCCGTCCGGGGGCACCGGCCATCCCGGCGGCGTGTTGAACTTCCATGCAGCCCCCGTCATAGCCGACGCACACCTCGCGTTTGGCTCACGCTGGCCAACTCAAACGGATTCTTAGAAGCGCTGGCTCCCAAATGCTGCAGCGTTGCCAGCGGGACGACGTTCGCCAGATTGATTGCCGCAAACATTGAGCGGTCCGCGGGCATCGTGACGAACGTCTTCCGCTCGACGAAACCTCTAGCGGGGTCCATCGCGTCGCAAGCGACCGTGAGGGCCACCGTTTGTACCCAACCATGGTGGTCGCCGCTGAAGATCTCGTGCAAGGTCCGCAGGGCGACCTGATGGACAGCGTTTGCGTAGCGCTGCTTCTGTTCCGTCTTCGGCAGCAGAGAACTTGTGATCTCGTCTCGTGCCTTCGTGTACTTGAACTCTCGTTCCATTGGGAGAGCATCAGGCGGAGGCACCAAGACCGTGATTGTCACCTCGCGCGAGTCTGAGTCGTACTCGAAGTCGTGGTCGATGGGAAAGGCGTCGGGGTAGACCGACTTCGCAAGAACGATTCCTATGTACTCGTGGACGGCGTATTCAAGTCCGCGATTCAGGTCAGCTTTCAGCCGGTCTATGGTTTTGTTAGCGTCGTCGACCTCATCGGTGATCCGCTCACATTCGGCCTGATGAGCTGCGCGCGCCTGCGTGAGTTCCGCCTGACGTCGGGTTTCGGCCATCTGATACTGCTGAGCTTGATGGGCTTGCCTGGCAGGCAGCTCTGCCATACGCGACCGCCAGCTCTCGTAGGCCATTCCGAATGCCGCCCGCGCCCGCTGCTCGGCCTCGGCGTGCTGCTTCTTTTTGCCGCCGAAGACGCTGGAGAGCCCGCTCGGGGGTGGCGTTTCGACGAAAACCGGCTCCGGCTCGGGGAAGGGCGGCGGAGGCGGAGACAGGGGATGCTCCAAGTCAGGGCGTGGAAATGGCGGGTACTGCGGATGGGGCCTAAGGCCGTCCAGGTCCACTCTGCTGTTTGTGCGGAGCGCCTCAGCGAGCAAGCCGTCGATTTCTTGATAGCACTCAGCTAGGGCAGCATTACGAGCCGCCGCATCGGCCGCCATTGCCTCTTCGTGCAGTCGCCGGGATTCCTTGAACGCAGCATCTGCCTCAGCCCAGGAAGCGCGAGCCGCGGCCGCCCGCGCCCGCTCGGCCTGCCTTTGGGCTTGCTCAGCCTGCCTCTGGGCCGCCGCTTGAGCTCTTGCTGCCGCCTGGGCAGCTTGTGCCTTCTGCCTCGCAGCGACTCGAGCTGCGCGCTCCAATTCCGCGAGGAAACCTCGTCGACGCGCCACGACCATCCCCCGAACGATGAAAAGGCCGGCTCGGATAACCCGGCGAGTCAGTCTCTCGCAACTGCTTCGCTACCCGAAAGAGAATCGACAAATCGGGACCTGTCGGCATCGAGCCTTCGGCCAAGACCGGTGGACCACCACCGCAGCGAGCTCGGAAACCTTCCGGGCGAAGCGGCGGCGAGCTTCTTTGGTGCGAGCATCGCCGAGTGCTACGCGCGACAGGCGATCCGGTCACGGTCTGACGCGGTCTGTTACGACACCGAGCATGGCTTTACATTCATGCCATGACTGTTAAGTACGATCCGCTGAGTGTCGAGTTCCGGGCCGACCGTGAGGGTGTTTATCGGCGCTTGCGGGATGAGGCGCCGGTCTACTTCGACGCTGACGGGCGTTACGCGGCACTGTCGCGGTTCGAGGACGTGCGCAACGCGGCGATGGACTGGAAGCGCTACTCGGCGGTCACGGTCGAGGCGAAGATCCTGCGCCCGATCATCAACGACATGGATCCGCCGTTGCACACCGACAGACGTAAAAACCTCTCCCGGGCTTTCACCCCGCGGCGGGTGGCCGACATGGAGCCCCGGCTCCGGCAGATCGCCCGCTCGCTGATCGACGCCTTTGCCGAGCGCGGAAGCTGCGACCTCGTCGCTGAGTTTGCCGCGCTTTACCCGTCGATGGTCATGGGCCAGCTGATCGGCATTCCGGACGAGTTGCTGAGCGAGTGCCGCCACATCACAGACGCAGTGATGCGCATCGAAGGCCCAGAAGGGAATGCGTCTCCGGTCGAGCGGGCCGACACCGTCTTCTCGGAACTGGTGGAGCAGCGCCGCCGCGCACCCTCCGACGACCTCATCAGCGCCCTGCTCGCCGTGGGCGCCGACGGCGGGGAACCGCTCGGCGACGATGAGATCCTCGGGTTCTGCTACCTGCTCCTCGTTGGCGGCAACGACACCACGACCAACCTCATCGGCAACGGCATGGACTTACTCGCTCGGCACCCGCAGCAGCGGGCGAGCCTCGTCGCCGATCCCGGTCTCATCCCGGGCGCCGTCGAGGAGATGCTGCGGCGCGAACCGCCGACCCAGACCAGTGCCCGTCAAAGCACCGAAGACCTTCGACTCCACGGCGAGGTGATCCCGGCCGGCAGGCGCGTGCTGTTGATGTGGGGGGCTGCCAACCTCGACGAGCGGGAATTCGAGGAGCCACTTGCGTTCGACATCGGCCGCAAAGCCGAGCGCCACTTGTCGCTAGGCCAGGGTGCGCACTTCTGTATGGGCTCCGCGCTCGCCCGGATGGAGGCGAAGGTTGCCTTCGAGGAACTCCTTGCGTGCATGCCCGAGTACGAAGTGACGGCTCCGCCGGAGCGCATTCGGTCGGCGTGGGCTTGGGGCTTCGAGTCGCTGAAGGTCGAGTTCGCCCCGAGGTGACTCAGCCGCCGGCGGCTGGACTCAGCCCGCCGGCGATGTAGGTGCGAGCGTCTTCGCGAATCTGTGCCAGCTCGGCCCGGCTGGGAGTCTGCGGGCTCATCAGCGCCAAGGCGAAAAGGCAGCGGGCCACCCAGACGGCCGTCCGGTGCGCATCCAGCTCCGGGCGGATCTCACCGCAATCCTGTGCCGCGGCGACGTACGGCTCCCAGAAGCGAGCGGCGCGCTCGAGCCACGGGCCACCGGATGTGGTCAGGGTCAGTACGAGGGACTCGGGCTCGGTCTGGCGTAGCCAGAGCGGGGCCTCGTTACCGACGCCGAATACGGCTGCCACCGCGACCTTGTCGGCGAAGCTTTCGGCCTGCCGGAACTTGCGTTCGAGCTCCCCGCGTACGAGGTGACCGTTCCACAGCCATACGGCGGTCAGCAGGCCTTTGCGGTCACCGAAATGTGCGTAGACCGTCGGCCGCGATACCCCAGCCGCCTGAGCGACATCCTCGATGGTGACCCGCCGCGGACCGTGGACGCGGACCAGGGCATGAGCGCTCTCGATGATGCTCTGCCGCGTTGCCATGGGCGACGCGGCAGGTCGTTCAACACCGGGCGCTTCCGGACGGGGTGCTGGCACGAAAGCCTCCGGAGCGAGACGTAATGTTCCTCGACTTTAGCCGATCAGAGCGGGCCAGCCGTTGGATCGGCACCTTACATTCGTATACGGTTTGTAAAACGCTCGAAGCAACGGAGGCATGCATGGCCGCGGAGACCACCAACGAGGCGTCGATCGGTGTAACTGCCGGGGTGCCTGCGAGCGCGCGGCGGATCGACTACGCGGGCTCGGTGCACGACGAGCGCGAGATCGAAGCGGTCGTCGAGGTGCTGCGCGGCGGTCCGACGGCGCTGCGCATCGGCAAGAACGTGCGGGCAATGGAAAAGCGGGTCGCCGAGCTGTTCGGCAAGCGCCGCGGGGTGATGTGCAATTCCGGCAGCTCTGCCCTCTACCTCGCCATCGAGGTGCTCGGCCTCGCGCCGGGTGACGAGATCATCACGTCAGCGGTGACGTTCTCCACCGACATCGCGCCGATGATGCGCGCCGGACTCGTGCCGGCATTCGTCGACGTCACGCCCGACACGTTCCAGATCGACGTCGACGCGATCGAGGAGATGATCGGCCCGCGCACCCGGGCCATCCTCACGCCGAACCTGATCGGCAACGCTCCCGACTGGGACCGCATCCGTGCCATCGCCGACGCCCACGGTTTGAAGGTCGTCGAGGACTCGTGCGACGCCCTTGGTCTGACCTTGCGCGGTACGCCGACCGGCACGCGGGCTGACATCAGCCTGACCAGCTTCGCCCTCTCGCACATCATCACTGCCGCGGGGACCGGAGGCATGGTCTGCTTCGACGACGATGACATGGCGGACCGGGCGCTGCTGCTGCGCCGCTGGGGACGACGGTCTGAGACGCAGCTCTTCGGCTCGCGCAAGGGTGTCGACCGCCGGTTCTTCAGCACGCTCGATGACGACGACAAGCTCGAGTACGACAACCTGTTCATCTTCGACGAGCTGGGCTGGAACTTCGAACCGTCCGAGCTGTCGGCCGCGTTCGGGCTCGTTCAGCTCGACAAGCTGGCCGACAACCTCGCTCGCCGGCAGCGCAGCTTCGCGCTCACCAGCGGGCATATCGGCCGCTGGCCCGAGCTCTTCACGCTGCCCCGGCTCACTGAAGGCGTCGAGACGGGCTGGCACATGTTCCCGTTGCTCATCAATGCTGACAGCGGGATCCGGCGCAGCGAGTTCCAGCAATGGATGGAGTCGCACGGGATCGACACCCGCATGGTGTGGACCGGTAACGCGGCGCGCCAGCCCGCGTTCCGCAACCGGCTCTTCCGCTCGCCGGACGGCGGGCTGCCGAACGCCGACGCGGTGATGGAATGGGGGCTGATCCTCCCGAACAACCACTCCCTGACCGACGCCGACTGCGACTACATCGGCGCGACAGTCGAAGGGTTCCTGGCGAGCAAGAACCTGATCTGAGAACGAGCGACTCGAGGTCTCGTGGGACATCCACATGCCAGCGTGCTGCTGATCGGCGCCGGCGCGTCGGGTGCTGTGGCCGCGTTGCGGCTTGCCCAAGCCGGCGTCGACGTCGTCTGCCTGGAGCAGGGCGACTGGCCGGACCGAGCGAGCTTTCGGGGCGGCGAGCCGGAGGGCGACCTCATTGCTCGCGGTCCGTGGTCGTCATCTCCGATCGTGCGTAACGGACCGCATGACTACCCGATCGACACCACCGCGTCGGACATGGGCGTCGTCAACTGGAACGGTGTCGGAGGCGGCACCGTGCTTTTCAACGCCCAATGGCCGCGACTGCTGCCGGAGGACTTCCGCGTCCATTCAGTCGACGGTCTGGCCCGCGACTGGCCACTGACGTATGACGAGTTGGCGCCGTACTACGAGCGGATAGACCGGCAATTCACGGTGTCCGGACTCGGTGGCAACCCCGCCTTTCCGGAAGGTTCCGATCCACCCCTTCCGCCGCTGCCCATCGGCAAGGGAGGGCTGAGGGTCGCCCGGGCTCACGCTCGCCTCGGCTGGCATTGGTGGCCCGAAACCAATGCCATCGCTTCCGTCGACATCGACGAGAGCCGCCACCGCTGCGCCCAGCGCGGCACCTGTGGGCAAGGTTGCGGCGAGGGCGCCAAGTCGTCGACCGACCTCACCCACTGGCCGCAAGCGATCGCCGCCGGCGCGCGGCTCGTCACCGGTGCCCGGGTGCGCGAGATCACCGTCGGAACCGATGGACGGGCCACTGGCGCCCTTTGGCTGGACGAGCATCACCGCGAACACCGGCAGACCGCCGACATCGTCCTGGTCGCGGCCAACGGCATCGGAACGCCGCGGCTCCTGCTGAACTCCACCAGCAGCCGCTTCCCAGACGGGTTGGCCAACTCATCCGGATTGGTCGGACGGCGGCTGATGCTTCACCCGCTGGCGACCGTGCACGGCATCTTCGACGAGGATCTCGAGAGCTGGAGAGGCCAGAACGGGGCTCTGATCCAATCCACCCAGTTCTACGCGTCCGACCCCAGCCGTGGTTTCGTTCGCGGCGCTCGCTGGAGCCTCACGCCCGGCGGAGGGGCGCTCAAGACCGTCCTCGGTCCGGGTGGGGTATGGGGCGATGGGCACCATGCCTTTGTCAGAGAACGGCTCGGGCGGACGGTGAGCTGGGTCGTCCTCGGAGAGGACCTGCCGGACGAGGCCAACCGGGTCACCCTCTCCCGCGACCGGGCCGACGCCTCGGGTATCCCGGCTCCCGTCCTGACCTACCGCATCAGCGATAACTCCAGAGCATTGCTGGCATGGAACTGCGAGCGGGCCGCTGAGTCGCTGCGTGCCGCGGGCGCCGTCAAGACGGAGATCGTTCAGCATTCCGCCAACGGCCATTTCATGGGCACCGCCTGCATGGGTGACGACCCCACGACATCAGTCGTCGACCGCTGGGGGATGAGCCACGACATCCCCAACCTCGGCATCATCGACGGCAGCGTGTTCGTCACCGCGGGTGGGGTCAACCCGACGCCGACAATCACGGCGCTCGCCCTGCGGGCCGTCGAGCACCTTCTCGAGAGCCGCGGTGCCGCAGGCTCCCGCCGACAACGAAAGGTAGCCCGCGACTCGCCTATCGGGGGCGCGGAGCAAGCGGAGCCGATTGGCCTCCAGCTAGCACGGCCGGTGCGCGTGCACGAGGCGGACCGGGCCACGTTCGCCAGACTGGCCGACCTGCTGATCCCCGGCGGCGATGGGATGCCGGCGGCCAGCGCAGCCGGGGCGCACGCTCATCTGCTTGACCGACTGCTCCGTGTCCGTCCGGATCTGTTGCCGCCGCTGATGCGCGCAGCTGACGCGTTGCGGGACCGGGCAGCAAGTGGCCAACTGACTCTGCACGCTGTCGAAGAGTGGGGCGCTACCGACCGCCCGGCCTTGGCTGCCCTTCGGCAGCTTGCCGCCGGCGCGTATTACATGAATGGTGACGTCCGCAAACAGCTCGGCTATCCGGACGACGTGTCCCAGCCGGTGCCGGCGTTCGGCTTCCCCGCCTACATCGAGGAAGGGCTGCTCGATCATCTGGTGGCGTCCTGACGGCGTGAACACAAGCGAAAGGTGAACCGTGGAGATTCGTAAGGTCGGCGCGTCCGGACTCGCTGTTTCGGTGCTCGGACTCGGCTGCAACAACTTCGGCATGCGTATCGGCCCAGAGGAGACCGGGTCCGTTGTCAACGCCGCGCTCGAAGCGGGCATCACCCACTTCGACACCGCTGAGATGTACGGCGGCGGCAAGTCCGAGGAGTTCCTCGGCGCTGCCCTCGCGAAGGCCGGTCGACGTGACGACGTTGTTATTGCCTCCAAGTTCGGTCGTGCCAATGTCGGCGGCTCCCGCAGCGAGATCATCCGGGCCTGTGAAGGGTCGCTGCGCCGGCTCGGTACCGATTACATCGACCTGTACTACCAGCACTACGTTGACCGGACCACGCCGATCGACGAGACCCTCGCTGCGCTTACCCAGCTGGTAGAGCAAGGCAAGGTCCGTTACCTCGGCTCGTCCAATGTTGCCAGCTGGCACGTCGCTGAAGCCGATCACACTGCCCGCGAAGGCGGCCGTGAACGCTTCGTCGCCTGTCAGATGGAGTGGAGCCTGCTCAACCGTGACATCGAGGCAGAGATCGTCCCGGTCTGCGCCCGCTACGGTCTCGGTGTCGTGTCGTACTTCCCACTCGCATCCGGGTTGCTGTCCGGCAAGTACGAACGGGGGGCCGACGCTCCGGAAGGTTCGCGGTTCGCTGCGCTGCCGTTCTTCGCCGGCGTTGCTACTGAGGCCAACTGGGACAAGGTCGAGAAGCTGACGCAGTACGCGAAGGGCCTCGGCTGGTCGCTGCTTGACCTTGCGCTGGGCTGGGTCGCGGCGCAGCCTCACTCGGCGAGCGTTCTGGTCGGTGCGACCAAGCCGGAGCAGGTCACGGCCAACGCGCAAGCCATCGGTCATCGGCTGGACGGCGAGCGGCTTTCCGAGATCGACCAGCTGATCAGCTGAGTCAGACCGGCAGGTCTCCAGGGCCCGGTGGGTCGTCAGCCCGCGATGCCGAGCAGGGCGGCGGTGTTTGTCCGCAGGATTCGCGCGAGGTCGTCCCCCTTGATGCCGGCGAGTTCGGTGTCGAAGTGCAAGGGGCTGTCACGACCCTCGCCGTGCGGCCAGTCGGAGCCGAACAACACGTGCTCGGCGCCGAGCAATTCGATGAGCTCGCTGACCGGTGCTTCGTGACCGGAATCGAGGAACGGTGCGACCCAGACGTGCTCGCGAAAGACGTCGCTCGGCCGTTCGGTCAGCGGCCCGCCGACCCAGTAGGACAGCGGGTTGCCGGAGACGAAGCGATAGGCGGCGTCCATCTCGTGCAGCAGATTGCCCACCCAACGCGAGCCGTTCTCGACGCTCAGCACCCGCAGGCGCGGGAAGCGGCCGAACAGGTTGTGAAAGATCAGTGCTGCGAAGGTGTCCATCGCGGGGCGGGTTGCGAAGGTGGCGTACCACTGGAAACCGGAGCGTTCGGCGTGCTCGAGGTGCGGGTCTTCGCCCCACATCTCGGCGACCGCCTTTTCGTAGCCGCTCGCGGTGATGTGCAGTGCGACAGGCACGCCGGCTTCCTGCACGCGGGCCCAGAACGGATCGAAAGCCGGATGGGCCGGTGACCGGCCGTTGACCGGTCCGAGCCGGATCTGGATGAGGCGTGCGCCGGCGGTGAGGACGCGTTCGAGTTCGGCAACTGCCATGTCGAGCGACTGCAGCGAGATGAACGGCGCGGCAAAGATGCGGTCCTGGTAGGCGAAGCCCCAGTCCTCTTCGATCCACCGGTTGAACGCCGTTGCCGCGGCGCAGGCGGCATCCGGTCGGGTGCTCATCTGCGCGTCGAACGCGAGACCTGAGCTGGGGAAGATCACGGTGGCGTCGATGCCCCACTCGTCGAGCAGTCTGAGCCGGACGTCGCGGTCGGTGTACTCGGGTGCCGTGCCGTCGATCAGCACCGGGGAGTAACGCTCGCCGCGCTCGCGAGCGCCGAGGGATCGCTCGAGTTCTCCAGGAGCCACGGTCACGTGCCGGGGGTAGCGCTCCCCGTCGAGGGGCACCCCGCCGAAACGCCATTCTGCCCGGCCCGCGTCGTTGATCTCGACACGGAGAGCGAGATCCGCGTAGGCCGGGTCGAGATGCCGGGTGCAGCAATCCAGCGGCTCGTAGTAGTGCTGGTCGATGTCGATCATCCGGACGTTGGGGCGCACGGATCACCTCCTGGAGCGAAGACGGACGTTCAGGGCGTGGGAATGGCGCGCAGTTCACCGATTCGGCGGCGATGAGCCTCGGGAGTCCCGAGCAGGCGCAGCCCGGCTGCGGCGCGCTTGAGAACGACATTCCCCGATGACGACCGATACCAGGTTCAGGAAGTGACCGTTGTAGAAGCAGTCCTCGAGCGCCGGGTAGTAGTCGATGGAGTCTTGGCCGAAAAACCCGCGGAAGTGGGCGAGTTCGTGCTGGTAGTCCCTCACGGCACAGCCTCCTGCACTCAGCTGGTGGACCCCGCGGCGCGGTGCTCGGCCAGCGGAATCGACGACTGGGTGTCGAGGGTGACCCGCAGCCGGGAGATGCGCACTGCGTCGTCGTCCCGGCGGACGGTGCCTCGGACGAGGCCGGTGGACAGCGGGCTGACGGCCCCGTCGACGATCTGCGTGACAACGATGTAGGAGGCGAAGTCTGCCTCGTTCCCCTCAGCGCGGGTGAGGTGGATGTTCGTGCCGCTGTGCCGCAGCGGGAAGGGGCTGTTCAGCCGGTGGTCGGTCTGCCACGCCATCACCTCGTCGCGGCCGCGGGTGTCGCAGCGGATGAAGTCCTCGAACGCAGTGGTGCCGGTGTCGCTCTCGCAGGAGAAGTGGATGTCTGCGGTGAGCAGGTCGGGCAGGACCTCGAGCTCACCTTGGTCGTAGGCGTACCACCAGTGGCCAAGCACGCCCTGCACGTCGGTGAGTGTGATCATCAATTTCCTTCCGGGCGGGGGTGGTCAGAAGCTGGGGAGGCGACCGTCGTCGCAGCCGGGAATCACGTGGGTCGGTCACCGCGGATGGATCTGGCCGATCTCCAGCAGGTAGCCGTCCGGGTCCTGCACCAGAGCGATTGTCACGCCGAATTGGGCGAGCTCGTAGGGCTCGGTCACTGCTACAGCGCCGGCCGCAAGCGCCCGCGCGTAATCCGCGGCAGCGTCTTGCGATGTCAGGAAGACCTTCCAGATACCGGCGGCCGGAGACGCCGGTTCACCGGCCCGCGCTGCCAGCATCAACTGGCTGCCCGTCCCGCTGCGACCGACAATGATCTCCTGGACGTCGCCCGCGTCCACCGTCGCGAGGACGTCGAGCCCAAGGCCGTTGGTGTAGAAGTCGACCGAACGGGCGAGGTCACGCACCCAGATCGCGAGGTTGCCGATCGACAGCCCGGCGCTGGAGTTGTCAGGCATGGTGGGGGTCCTTCACGCTTCGTCGCGGCCGAGCTGGGACAGCACGGACAGGTCGAACTTCTCGGCAGACACTCGGAAATCGAGCAGTTCCACCTGCGTCACGATCTTGCCGTCGTGGATCTCGAAGAACATCCCGTAGATGTTTTCGTAGTCGTCGACCTTGTTCGTGACGGCTCGGCGCCGGAGCAGCACCGCCACCCAGTCGCCGTCCGCCAGCACGGCGATGAGTTCACGAGTTGCCGTCTCGGGATGCGGATACAGCAAGCGGCCGGCGTCCGTGTTCGCCTTGAAGGCGGCCCGTCCACGGCGGACATTCGCCCCAGCGATGTACACCGGATCCTCGGCCAGATAAGGGAAGTAGCGGTCCGGGTCGAAGGTCGCGAAAGCGTCCATGTACTCGAGGACCATCGCCCGGTTGCGCTCCGTCTGGCTCACAGCACCGTCCTCTCCTCGCATCTTGCGGGTGCCTGTCGGCTCCGCAGTATGCGCCCCGTACCGGCGACGTTCACGGGCAGGCAGCCGGCCGTCCAATGCCGCACTTAGCGATCGTCGAGATCGTGCCTCGCAGGCCCGCCGGAAAGGCCGACAGGCCGGGTGGCGTGCTGCCAACGTTCCCAACAGGCCGACTCGTCCGTCACTGGGCCTGCGACTTATCCACAGCGGTCCGACGCAGACCCGGTCGCAGCGCTACTTTCGCGGACATGATCGTGATGGCGAATGGCCAGGAGTATGAGCGAATTCCGTACGGCAGCCCGAAGGAGGACTGGCCGAAGCCCAAGCCCGGCGGCCGCTGCGGCGACTGCGGCGTTGAGGCCGGATCCCTGCACGTGCTGGGCTGCGACATCGAGCGGTGCCCCCGGTGCGGAGGCCAGCTGCTTTCCTGCGGCTGCTACGAGGACGAAGGCGCCGACTGAAGCAGGGTGTGGGTAGAACCATCCACCCGCATTGGGCACTTCCGTGCCGGAAGCCCAGCGGAAATCCCCAGCAGAATCAGGCAGTTCTGTCCCTGCCCAGCTCACCGCGTGTCCGCGAGGGTGAGAAGCACCAACTAGGACAGGAGACAGCGATGTTTGACACCTTCGGCGGCGGCGTTGAAACCCTTCTCAGCGACCGGGGCATCAGCGTCAGCGGAGGCCTCGAGACCGAGGTTCGGCCGCTCGGAGAAGGCGAGGACTTCGCGTGGTACGAGCCGTTCCGGGCTCGCACCGGGGCGCTCGTCGAACCTTTGCAGCCCGGCGATCCGTCCCTGCTGGGGCGCCACCGGCTGATCGGGCGCCTGGGCCAAGGGCGGCATGGGCGTCGTCTACCTCGCCGACGGCCCGCTCGGTCCCATCGCACTGAAGACCATTCACCCGCATCTCGCCGACAGCCCCGCCTTCCAGGCCCGGTTCCAGCACGAGGTGCAGGCATGTTTCCGGATACGCGGCCCACACACTGCGGAGCTCGTCGACTTCGATGTCACCGGCTCCGACGCCCTGGCTCGCCACCGAATTCGTCGACGCGCCGGATCTCGAACAGCTGATCAAGCACGCCGGGCCCCTGTCAGGTGACGCACAGTTCGAGCTCGCGCTCGGGCTCGCCGACGCGATGGTCAGCTTGCATTCCTGCGGCATCATTCATCGCGACCTCAAGCCGTCCAACGTCCTGTGCTCAGCAACCGGCCCCAAGGTCATCGACTTCGGGATCGCCGCGGCCGTCGATGACGTGGGGCTCACCGCACCGGCTCCTTCGTCGGCACCACCGCGTGGATGTCCCCGAGCGCTCTCGAGGAACGACCACCAACGCTGCCGACGTCTACGCCTGGGGCGCCCTGATGGCGTATGCGGCGAGCGGCCGGCCCCTCTACGACGACGCCACCCCGCTGCAGATGATGATGATCGTCGCTAACGGCCCACCCGCACGTCGACTACGACGCGATCGACCCGCGCCTGCGCGACGCCGTCGCTGCGGCCCTGGCCCGGTCGCCGGAGTTCCGCCCCTCGGCCCAGCAGTTGCGCGACACGTTGCTGCATGCCGTCCAGGGGTATGGCGTGATCCACGACGCCGTTCCCTGCGGCGACACCGACGCGCTGCCGGACCCGTCCCTGTGGCGTTCGCCGCTGCCGACCGTTCAGCTCGATCACTGGGCCGGCCGCCGGTCGCAGTTCCCCTGGGTCGATCCGTTCGAGCAGACGCAGCGCGCCCCGCAGATCAAGCCGCGGAGCCGGGCCAGGATCAACGGGGCACGCGCGGCCGCAACGTGCTGGCGCTCGCGGCCGTCATCTCGTTCGTTGCCAACAGCAAGACGGTTTCCACCCTCGAGGCCCGTGCTGTCGCTCATCCCCGCCTGCTCACCTGCACCATTGCTGGGATCGCTCTCGTGACGCTGGCGGGGGTCGCCGCCGTGCTGCGGCGCAAGCGCGGGCGCCGCTAGACTCGCGCCAAACATTTAGATGTACGCGGAGGCGCCATGACGCTCGGTACGCAGACCTCGGTTGAGGGTCGGCGCACGGCAGGGAGGCGCTCCCCAGCACGGATTCCAGCGGTAGCCACCCTGCAATTGACCGAAAGTCTCATTACCCCCTAGTTTGGGATCCGGCCGCCCGCCGCGCTCGGCTGAGCGGCCCGGAGGTAAGGAGGCACCGTGCAGCTCGGCTACCGCCCCTTCGACGCCGACAACCATTACTACGAGGCGCTGGATTGCTTCACCCGCTACCAGGACCCCGCCATGAAACGCCGCGGCGTGCAGATCCTGCGGGACGGCAAGCGCGCCTACGTGCTCATCGCCGACAAGGTGAACCGGTTCATTCCCAACCCGACGTTCGACCCGGTGATCGTGCCGGGCTGTACCGAACTGCTCTTCCGCGGCCAGATCCCGGAGGGCGTCGACCCGAAGTCGCTGAGTGCCGTCGAGCCCATCCACCCCGAGTATCGGGATCGTGATCGCCGGATCGAGGTGATGGACGAGCAGGGGCTGGCGGCCGCGCTCCTGTTCCCGACCCTGGGCTGCGGCGTCGAGCAGGGGCTCCGGCACGATCCCGAGGCGGCCGCGCACTGCCTGTCGGCGTTCAACCGGTGGCTGGAAGAGGACTGGGGCTTCGCCTACCAGGACCGCATCTTCGCCGCGCCCATGCTGTCGCTGGCCGATCCCGCCGCGGCGATCGTGGAGCTGGAGTCGCTGCTGGAGCGGGGAGCGCGCCTGGTACACCTGCGTCCGGCTCCGGTGCCGGCGGCGGAGGGCCCGCGGTCGTTCGGCCATCCCGCACACGATCCGTTCTGGGCCCGCCTCGTGGAAGCGGGGATTCCCGTCGCGTTCCACCTCGGCGACAGCGGCTACCTGACCTACTCGGCGGCTTGGGGCGGCGCGTCGGAGTTCGAACCGTTTGGCAAGAAGCACGATCCGCTCGACAGCCTTCTCGTGGACAACCGGGCGATCTACGACACCATGGCCTCACTCATCGCGCACGGCGTCTTCCACCGGCATCCGACACTGCGGGTGGCGAGCGTCGAGAACGGCTCGGACTGGGTGGCCATCCTGGCAAAGCGCCTGCGGAAAAAGGCGAATCAGGTACCGAGCGCCTTCCCCGAGGACCCGCTCGAGGTGCTACGGCGCAACGTCTGGGTGACCCCGTATTACGAGGAGGATCTCGACGCGCTCGCCGAGACCATCGGCACGTCGCACATCCTCTTCGGCTCGGACTGGCCCCACGGCGAAGGCCTCGCCGAGCCGCTGCAATTCACCAAAGAGCTGACGAGCTTCGCACCCGAGGACGTCCGCAAGATCATGCGGGACAACGTCATCGACTTCCTCGGCTGCTCCGCCAGCGACTGACATCTGAGCTTCCGCACCAGCCAGCAACCAGCGAGGGAGACGCTTGCCATGCCCACCGCCGCGCGGGCGCACGACTGCCTGATCAACGTTCATTTCGGTGACACCGACCAGCCCGAGTGGATGCTCCGTGTCAAGAACGAGTACTTCAAGAAGGACGACTCCATCTTCGGCAAGTGGGAGATGTCGGCGGTCCTCGATGAGATGGACGCGAACGGCGTGGAACGTGCCATCATCACGGCCAACATGAAGAACCCCTCGGGGTCGCCGCTGAAGTTCGTCGAAGCTCACCCCGAGCGGTTCGCCCTTACCTGCGGGGGCTTGGACCTGCTGCGTCCCATGCCTTCCTTGCGAATGCTGCAGTCGTTCGTGGCGGACTACCCGGTCGCCTACGTTTCGGTCGGACCGTCGTTCTGGGGCGACGGCATGTACGCACCCGACAACGCGGTCTACTTCCCGCTGTACATGAAGTGCTGCGAACTCGAACTGCCGCTGTGTATGAATACCGGCCTGCCCGGACCGCCCATCCCGGGGGAGGTGCAGAACCCCATCTACCTGGACCGGGTCTGCGTGCGCTTCCCTGAACTGAAGCTGTGCATGATTCACGGCGCCGATCCGTGGTGGGACACCGCGATCCGGTTGATGATCAAGTACCCGAACCTGCACCTGATGACGTCGGCCTGGGCCCCGAAGTACCTGCCGGAAAGCCTGCTGCACTACATGCGAACCCGCGGCAAGCAGAAGATCATCTTCGCCTCCGACGCGCCGGTGCTTTCCATCACCCGCACCGTGACCGAGGCGTCCAAGCTCGACCTGCCGGACGAGGTCCTCGACAACTACCTCTACGGCAACGCCCAGCGCTTCTTCTTCGACCGGCTCGGCGGCTGACGGAGCCAGCGGCGACCTGCATCCGTATATCGGATAATTTCCAGTGGTGAGCGAAGCCGTGCGCAAGATGCGCCACTCGATGAGCATCGTGGGCGAGCTCGGCCTTCAGTACGCGCGCGCCGGTGACGTGGTGTCCGGCCGTGCCGAGGCGGTGCCCGAAGCAGCGGTGCCGGGCACGGCGACGCTGCGCACCTCCGTCATCGCCACCTGGGCTGACGTCATTGCAGGGGCGATCGCCGGATACGCCATCAACCCCAGGATCCCGCTCACTCTCGACCTCGAGGTCCAGTTGTTCGGCGCTGCAACGGCCGGCGATGTCATCGTGGGGGAGTCGGTCGCGGTCAAGGTGGGGCGCACCGTCGTCGTCTGCGAGGCAAGCTTTCGCCGGGAGTCCGCCGAGGAGCCGTTCGCCATCGCCTTGGCGTCGTTCATCGCCTCGCCGAACCCCGACCACGTCTTCGAGGGCGGATTCCCCGAATTCACCGGGGAGCCCGGCCGGCTGCGGCAGCCCTTCGCCGAGCGCGCCGGGCTGACCGTGATCGAGCCCGGCGTGGCAGAAGTTCCGCGGCGGCTCGACGGTCTGAACGGCACCGGGGCCATCCAGGGTGGGATCCTGGCACTGGCGGCCGAGGAGGCGGCGCTCTCGCTCGCTGTCGAGCCGGCGACCGTCCACTCGCTGAACATGCGCTACCTGCGGCAGTTTTCCATCGGACCCTGCCGTGCGGAAGCGACCGGCAACGGTCAAGCGAGCATCGTGCGGCTCGTCGACGAGGGCACCGGAAAGATCGGAGCCATCGCGACGGTTCGGCTCGGGCCCCCGTGATCTGAGCGTGCCCGCCGACTTTCGCCAAGTGGACAGCCCGACTGTGCCGCTTCGGTAGCATCCGTGCAGTGAGCACGACGGTCAGTGACCCGGAAGGCGCCGCTGCAGGCTGGCAGCGCCGCGTGGTCGACCGCTCGCTCGATGACGCCAAGCGCCGCTCGATCGACCGCGGCGCCAGGCTGATCCGCGCCGCCGCGAAGGTGCTCGACCGCAACAACGGTGAGTCGCTCACGGTCCAGGAGGTCGCCGACGAAGCGGGCCAGTCGCTCCGCACGCTGTATCAGTACTTCGGCAGCAAGGACGATCTGCTGCTCGCCGTCTTCGAGGAGGCGATGCGCACCTACGCGCAGCTGCTTTCGGCGGCGATCGCCGGTTTCGAGGATCCGCTCGAGCGGCTCGCGGCGGTCATGATTGCCGCCGGGCGGCTGCCGGAAGTGCACGGCTCAGGTGGGCGCGATCGCGGCCTCTCGCAGCTGCGACTGCAGCTCAGCGGGGCGCAGCCGGAGCTGCTCGCGTCGGCGCAGCGGCCCGTAGTCGCGCTGTACCGGGAGCTCATCGCCGATGCGGTCGCAGCCGGCCAGCTTGTCGATCTCGACGTCGACAAGGCCACGTACTTCGTCTGCTCGCTGCGCAACTCGTTCAGCACGTCCACCACGCTCGGTAACGACGTCGGCCTGCAATTACCTGACGTCATTGACGTTTCGGCCTTCTGTCTCGGTGGTCTGGGCGCTGTGCTGCCCCGCGAGTGGCACGAGCAGATCGACCGGGCGCTCAAGCTGTCAAAGGGGGAGGGCCGGCACATCTTGCGCAAGCTCGCGCAGGAGCCGGCCGCTGCACGCCGATCGCGCCGTTCCCGATAGCGTCAGGCCGCTCGCCCCGCGATCGGATGGAGGACCATGCCCGCCCCCACTCTCGCCGAACTCATCGATCCGCAGACGACGGCCATCGTCACCCAGGAGTGCCAGGCTGCCGTCGTGGGGCCGGATGCGGGCCTGCCGGAACTGGCCGCTGAGGCCAGACGCGAAGCCATTCCCAATATCGCTCGGCTCCTTCCGGCCTGTCGAGCGGCAGGCATTTCGGTCGTGCACTGCATCGTGCAACGCCATCCCGACGGCCTCGGAGCGAACCACAATGCGCGCATCTTCGCGGCCACCAAGCAGGGTGTGGGGTCCGGCATCCTGCCTGGCTCGCCGGGGACGCGCCTGCTCCCGGAGCTCGGGCCGGCCGACAGTGATCTGGTGCTGGCGCGCTGGCACGGAGCAGGTCCCATGAGCGGCACCGAACTCGATGCGGTCCTGCGCAATATGGGCATCACGACCGTCATCGGCGTCGGCGTTTCGGTGAACGTCGCCATCACCAACTTCGTGATGGACGCCGTCAACGCGTCCTACCGGTTCATCCTTCCGCGCGATGCCGTGGCCGGCGTTCCCCGCGAGTACGCCGACAGTGTCATCGACAACACGCTGCGGCTGCTGGCGACCGTCACCACCACCGACGCACTCCTTGAGCTACTGGAGTCGCTCGGCTAGGCGGCGGCGCGGCCTTACATCTAAATATTCAGATATCTAACATCGCCGAAACCATTGAAAGTGTGGCTACCGGACTGTTACAACTGCGTGGACTCGAGGAGAAATCATGAGTACCCACGCGCGTCGCCGGTTGCCCCGTGCCGCAGTTGGCATCGCCGCCGGCGTCTGCCTCATTGCCGCCGGCTGCGGGCGTTCGTCGTCTTCCACGCCGAGCGGCAGCAGCACGTCGTCGGCCGCGGGCTCCTCGGCGCCATCGTCCAGTGCGGCCGGCCCGGGAGATTTCGGCACGCTCAAGAGCGTCTGCGGTCCCGGCACCGCCAAGACCGCGCCCGCGGCTCGGGGCATCACCGACAGCACCATCCGCATCGGAGTGATGTCCGACGCCGGCGCCGCCGCCGCTCCCGGCATCGAGCAAGAGTTCTTCGACGCCAGCGACGCCTTCACCAAGTGGTGCAACGACCTCGGCGGCATCGACGGCCGCAAGATCGTCATCGACAAGTGGGACGCCAAGCTGTTCAACTCGGCGGCCGTCACCGTCAGCGCGTGCCAGAAGGACTTCATGCTCGTCGGTGGCGGGGCGGCACTCGACGACGCCGCCGTCAAACCGCGCCTTGCCTGCAAGCTCGGTGCCATTCCCGCCTACACGGTCTCGACCGCCGCTGCCAACGCCGGGCTTCAGGTCAAGATCCATCCGGGCGTTGCCACCCAGATCCCGTTCGGCGGCTACCGGCTGCTCACCGAGACCTATCCCGACATCAAGACCAAGGGCATCGCCATCGGCTCGGCCACGTTGGCCTCGCTGCTCGAAGGCGGCAAGAAGCAGAAGTACGCGCTGGAGAAGGCCGGCTACAAGGTGACGGCGCTGCAGAACAAGCCAGTGCTCGTCGACAATTTCCGGCCCTACATGGAGGCCCTGAAGAACTCGGGCACGGTAGCCATGTACGAGACTTCAGGCCAGGACATCACGCCCGAGATCCAGGCGATCAAGAACATCGGCTGGAACCCGCAGGCGATCGTCTATTCGTACCAGTTCTACACAGCGGCTAACGTGCAGGCCGCCAAGACCCTCAAGACGTTCCCGAACATCTACATCAATCTTGACTACCTGCCGTTCGAGGTCGGTGATTCGGTGCCGGCCATCAAGGAGATCAAGACCCAGCTCTCCGCTGCTGTCTCCCAGCCGAAGTACACCCAGTTCACGCTGGAGTCCTACAGCTCCTGGCTGCTGTTCGCGACGGCTGCCAAGTCCTGTGCCGACAACCTGACGCAGGACTGTGTCCTTTCGAAGGCGGGGTCGCACACCAACTGGACGGCTGGTGGCATCAGCCCGCCGGTCTCGACCAGCCCGTCCGCGGCGAGCATCACGGACTGCACCGCGCTCATCCGGCTCACCACGAACGGCTGGGTCTACGACCGGGACGTGACGCGCCCGAACAGCGGCTACTTCAACTGCGACCCGGCGAACATCGCCACCGTGCCGGCCAACCCCTAAACGCCGAGCAGCTCCAGGCAGTTGTCGCGCATGATCCGGCGGATGTCGGCATCGTCGAAGCCGTCGAGCTCCTTGACGAAGTCCAACGGCTCGGCGAGCCCTTCGCCGTGCGGCCAGTCGGAGCCGAAAAGGATGCGTTCCACGCCGATGAGCTCGGCCAGCTTCTGCAGATCCTCTTCGTAGTACGGCGTGACCCATACGTGCCGCCGCACCGTTTCGAGCGGGTCCTCGGCAAACCCCCACGGCGTCTGGTTGGCCTGCTTGCGCAAGCGCTTCACCAGCAACGCGACCCAGTCCGACCCGTTCTCGATGCTCGCCACGCGCAGGCCGGGATGGCGGGTGAAGACTCCGTCGACGACCAGCGACGCGACGGTGTCGTGAATGGCGCGGTCGGTCACGAGCACCCGGGTGAGGACGCTGATGTTGCCGAAGCCTTCGAAGGCGGCGTTGCCGCCCCAGGCGGAGGCGAGCGTCGCCTCGTATCCGCTGTCGCCGAGATGGAACGCCACCGGGATCCCGGCCTCGGCGAGCCGCGCCCACACCGGGTCGTGCATCGGGTCGCCGAGCGAGCGGGAGGTGCCGTTGCCCGCGGGCACCGGCGCCGGTCGCACGTGCACGATTCGCGCGCCGCGCTCGATCAAGCTGTTCGCTTCGGCGAGCGCAGCGTCGGGATCGGCCAGCGACAGCATGGGGGCGGCGATCAGCCGGCCGGAGTAGTTGAAGCCCCAGTCGTCCTCGAGCCAGCGGTTGAAGGCGGTGAGGGACGCCATGGTGGCCGGGATGTCTGCGCGCAGCCCCTGCTCGACGCCGCATCCCAGCGTGGGGAAGAGCAGCACCGCGCCGAGGCCCTGCTGCTCGGCTACCTCCACGCGGCGGTCGCGGTCCTGGTACTCGGACTGGAGCGGCTCGACCTGCATCAGCGAGCGCGGGTCGACGCCTTCCGGAATCTGCCCGCGAAACAGCGGATCGAGGCAGCCGGGGACGATGATCGGGTCGAACGTCGGGTTGGGGATGAAGCGGTTGACCTGCCCGCCCATCAGCATCAGCACCCGCTTGCCGGACCGCACCATCTGCACGCCGCGCTGGCGAAACTTCGGATCGAGATGCCGGGTGAAGGCGTCGATCGCCTCGTAGTAATGGTTGTCCGCGTCGACAGCCTCGAAGCCCAACTGCATGTTGCGACGGTAACAGTGCGCTTGCAGATTGGGAAAGTCTGACTTTCCGGACCGGGCCCGGAGGTGCTACAACCGAGGGATGGCGAAGCTCGATTTTCCCGTGTTCGACGCCGACAACCACCTGTACGAGACGGAGGACGCGTTCACGCGTCACCTGCCCGCGGCGCACAAGAATCTCTTCCGGTTCGTGGAGCTCAATGGCCGCAAGAAGCTGGTGGTGCGTGATCGGCTGACCGAGTTCATCCCGAACCCGACGTTCGAGGTGGTCGCCAGGCCCGGAGCGCACATGGCCTTCTATGCGGCCGACAACCCGGAGGGGAAGTCGCTGCGCGAGCTGACCGGCCAGCCGATGCGCTCGATCCCGGCGTTCCGCGCGCCGGGCCCGCGGCTGGAGCTGCTGAACGAGCAGGGGATCGACGCGGCGCTGATGATCCCGACGCTGGCGAGCCTGGTCGAGGAGCGGCTGCGGGACGACCCCGAGCTGACCCAGGTGGCGCTGCACGCCTTCAACGAGTGGCTCTACGACGACTGGTCCTACGACTACGAAGGCCGCATTTTCAGCACCCCGATCGTCAACCCTTGTGTGCTCGAGGCCGGGATCGCCGAACTGGACCTGCTCCTCGAACGGGGAGCCAAAGCTGTGCTGATGCGCCCGGCGCCGGTCAGCAGCCTGCGTGGGCTGCGCTCGCCGTTCCTGCCCGAGTTCGACCCGTTCTGGGCGCGTATCCAGGAGGCCCAGATTCCGGTCGTGCTGCACGCCTCGGACAGCGGATACCAGGACTACCTGAACACCTGGGAGGGCGTGAGCGGCGAGTACGTCGCGTTCAAGCCCAAGACGTTCGCCTACGTCGCCGACGGCGGCCGGACGATCCAGGACGCCCTTGCCTCAGCGGTCTGCCACGGCATGCTCGACCGCTTCCCCGGCGTGCGCCTCATCAGCGTCGAGAACGGCGGCAGCTGGGTGGGACTGCTGCTGAAGAACCTGGAAATCACCTACCGCAAGATGCCGAACGAGTTCAAAGAGCACCCGGTGGAGACCTTCAAGCGCAACGTGTGGATCAACCCGTTCTGGGAGGACTCGCGTGCACGGCCTGATCGAGCTCATGGGGGCCGACCGGGTCTGCTTCGGATCGGACTATCCCCACCCGGAGGGGCTGGCCGAGCCGTTGTCGTTCGCCGACGAGCTCGAGCGACCTGCCTGCTGCGGACGTCGAGCGGATCATGTCGGCGAACATGTACGAGCTGCTGAACGTCAGCCGTCCGCAGCCTGCGTTCAGCTAGCAAGCACGCTCGTCAGCTACGGCGCGTAGCCGGCGTGAACCGAATCGGCCGCGACGCCGGCGGGTTCGGCGACATGGCCACGAACGGGAGCAAGCACTCTGCGCAGCGCCGTCGCCAGCGACTTCGACGTGCCGCTGTCGAGAATGAGCACCAGCTCGCCTTGCCTTTCGACAAGTGCGGCTTTTGCGCCGACAAGGGGCGCCAGAACGACCTTCATGCTGTTGGAGGCTTTCTGTTGCCGGGGAAGACCACAGGCTCATCTCGCCGTTGAGACGAAGGTTCCACCCAAGATCGCGGATGAAACCGGTTGCGGTCAAGCAAACGGTTCACCGTTCCTGGGCGGTTCGAGCCGCGGACCGTTGGCCGCCCGTAGCGGCGCCGGTGATGGACAGCCCTCACACGTGACCTGTGATCAATCGGACCACGACGCGCCGGCTCCGCCGGTAGCGCGTCCAGGACAGGGGCGATCGCTCGAGGTCCCGCCGGCAGCGCTGCTGCCCGCGAGCGCCCATGCGGCGCCAGTTCTCGATGATCGTGCGCCGCGTGGCGCGGTCATATCGGATGACGACGGCGGCCAGGGCGTCAGGCATACCGGTGACCCATGGGTTCGCCCATGAGTCGTTCTGCGGAGTCATTTCTGGCGGGCGTCCTTTGCCTGGGGTATGCCTGACGTTCACCACACCCAAGCACTGCTGCCGGTTCACCCGAAAGGGGGGTGGCCCAGATTTTGCGTCGCCGAAACGTGCGCTACCGTCCGTGAGCGAGCATGCCGTTTCCGCAGTATTTGCAGCGCATTTGGTCCGCCGCACCGTTGGCGCCCCGAACCCGGCTGCCATCACGCCCGCGCCGACGGGCAGGCTGCTGCTATGGCGGCGATCCACTACGAGGCGACATACGCGGCACCGGTGGAGCGCGTGATGAGCCTGCTGACGGATGAGAGCTTCCTGTCCGCGTATGCGAAGGAGGTCGGAGCGCTCGCGTACGCCATCGACATCGAACGCAGTGCGCCGGACACCGACGTGCGGACCCAGGTGCGGATGACGGTCCCGACGCATGGGGTGCCTGCCGTCCTCAAACGGCTCGTCACCGCGACGGTCGACATCACCGAGGCGCGCGTCTGGCAGCTGCCGGACACCGGTGAACGCCGCGGATCGCTCGCCGTCGATGCCTCGGCGCGAGGGCGTCATGCAAGGGTGCGGGGCTCGCTCCTGCTCGCCCCGGAAGCAGGCGACGCCACACGATTCGTTGTCAACGGGCACGCCCACGTGGGCGTGCCGCTGCTGGGCGATCACGCCGCCGGACTGGTGAAGGCTATGGTGGGCAGCGTCCTCAAGCGCCAGACGGCCGTCATGGAGCGCTGGCTGCACGGAATGTGAGCGCATTCGCAAATCGCCAGCTTTTCCGGCGGGACCAAAGTCACTGGGCAGCGGACCAAGGCAGCGCGAATCGGGCACAAAGCGCGCCCTAATGTGAAACGTGACGTCGGCGATATTCGTGGTGGAGGTGCTGCCCAGCGATGACCGACGTATCGCGCATCCGTCATCCGGGAGCGCTTTCCAAGGTGATGACTGCGGAAGAAGCCGCCATCCTGATCGCCCCGGGTGACCGGGTCGGTATGAGCGGCTTCACCGGAGCCGGCCATCCCAAGGCCGTCCCGGGAGCGCTCGTCGGCCGCATGTCCGCTGCCGCCGAGCAGGGCGATCACTTCGCGGTCGGCGTCTGGACGGGCGCGTCCACGGCGCCGGAGCTCGACGGCGCGCTGGCCCGGGTCGACGGGATCGACCTGCGCATGCCCTACCAGTCCGATCCGACCACGCGCGGCAAGATCAACGCCGGGCTCATGGATTACCTCGACATCCACCTGTCGCACGTGGCCCAGATGGTGTGGGAGGGGTTCTTCGGCAAGCTCGATGTGGCTCTTGTCGAGGCGTCGGGCATCACCGCGGACGGTCAGCTCATCCCGTCGTCGTCGGTCGGCAACAACAAGACCTGGATCGACCTTGCCGACAGGGTGATCGTCGAGGTGAACTCCTGGCAGCCGGAAGAGCTCGACGGGATGCACGACATCTACTACGGCACGGCGTTGCCGCCGAACCGCCGGCCCCTGCAGATCCTGCGGCCCTCCGATCGCATCGGGGTCCCGCACTTCATCTGCCCGCCGGAGAAGATCGTTGCGGTCATCCCGACGCACCTGCCGGACCGCGCCACGCCCTTCAAACCGATCGATGCGGCGTCGGAACTCATCGCCGAGCACGTGGTGGATTTCCTCAGGCACGAGGTGAAGCAGGGCCGCCTGCCCCCCGGCCTGCTGCCGATCCAATCGGGCGTCGGCAACATCGCCAATGCCGTGCTCGACGGGCTGGACAGGGCACCGTACCAAGGCCTCACGTCCTATACCGAGGTGATCCAGGACGGCATGCTGGCACTGCTCCGCTCGGGCACGGTGTCGTTCGTCTCGGCGACGGCGTTCTCCTTCAGCGAGGAGGGCGAGGCCGACTTCCGCGCCAACATCGACGAATACCGCGACCGGATCGTCTTGCGCTCGCAGGAGATCAGCAATCATCCCGAAGTCGTGCGACGCCTCGGAGTGCTGGCGATGAACGGAATGATCGAGGCCGACATCTACGGCAACGTGAACTCCACGCACATCATGGGATCGAGCATTCAAAACGGTATCGGCGGGTCAGGAGACTTCGCGCGCAACGCGTTCATTTCGTTCTTTCTCAGCCCGTCGACGGCCAAGAACGGCGACATCTCCTGCTTCGTGCCGATGGTCAGCCACGTCGATCACACCGAGCACGACGTTCAGGTACTGGTGACGGAACAGGGCCTGGCCGACCTGCGCGGGCTCCCTCCGCGGCGGCGGGCGCAGCGCATCATCGACCAGTGCGCTCACCCGGAATACCGCCCGATGCTGCAGGACTATTTCGACCGGGCGAGCGCCAGCTCACGTGGGAAGCACACGCCGCATTGCCTAGGCGAGGCGTTGTCCTGGCACGAGCGTTGCCTGCGCACCGGCAGCATGCGTCCGACCTGACAAGCGTGATGCGCGCTGGGCCATCCACTGGTCGAGCTCGGCCGCCGGCATGGGTCGCGAGACGTAGAAACCCTGGATCTGGTCGCAGCCATAGCGCGTGAGTTCGGTGTAGGTGTGCTCGTCCTCCCGCCTTCGGCGACCATGCGCAGTCCCAGGCTGTGCGCAACGCCGCCTCCTTGCAGAGATGATCCGGGACAGGCATGCTGCCGTGCGGGTCCAAACGGCCGAATTCGCCGGAATGGTTTCTCGATTCTTCGGCCGCGGCATTTGTCGATGGAGTCCCGAGATCGGGACAAGTGCGGCGATTTACTCCGGGCCATAAGTCCTTTTATTCTGCGGGCAGCCGGCCTATTTGTGTGACGTCCTCGTGCCGATACCCGATGCACCGGGTGGAGCATAGGAGTCGCGGGATGGGTGAGCGCGGGCAGTCCGACACGTTCGGGCCGGTGCCGTCGCTGCCGGTACAGGCGCTCGATCAGGCCGTCATAGAGGTCACGGCCGCCGGCCGGATCGCCACCTGGGGCGCCATTGCGGAGGCCATGTTCGGCCGCTTTCGCTCCGACGTCATCGGGCAGTACCTGGAAGGCCTCGGCCTGCTCTCGTCAGGATCCTCGGGCTGTGCTCCTGTGCACGAGGGACAGGCGTGGACTGCCGCTCCGCCGAGACGCTGCGAGGGAGTCCGCTGCGACGGTACGACGTTTCCGGCGCTGGTGGTAGACGCGTTCATCCCGGCCGAAAATGGTGCTGCAGCAAGGGGTATTCGCCTCATCAGGGACCTGACGAGGCATGAAACGGAGGCCCGGGAATTCGAGCTGCGGGACGCGCGATCGCAGGCAATCGTCTCGCGGTCAGCTGACGTCGCCTCCATCGCTGACCCGGTGGAGCAGCGGGTCACCTATGTGAGTCCGGCGGTCACCCGGTTGTTCGGCTGGCAGCCCGAGGAGATCGTTGGACAGTTCGGACGCGCATTCGTCCATCCCGAGGACGCCGACCGCGTGGCCGAAGCGCTCGCCCTGGTGATGGCCGATCCGAGCGCGCATCCCACGGTCGAGTTCCGCCTGCTCTGCGCCGACGACTCCTACCGCTGGGTCGAGGAGACGCTCAGCAACATGATCGACGTGCCCGGGGTGGGCGGCCTGGTCGCGAATATTCGCGACGTGCACGACCGGCGAACGGCTGAACAGGCCCTGCGCGCGTCCGAGGTGCGCTACCGGCTCATCGCGGAAACGGCACAGGAGGGAATCTGCGCTATTGATACCACCGGCCGCACCTTGTACGCGAATCAGAAGCTGGCCGAATTGCTGGGATATCCGCTCGACGCCATCTATGCGATGCGCAATTTCGAAGTGGCTGACCGGCAAGCGCGTGCCGAATTGACCCGGCGGGCACGGTCGCGGCACACGTTGGGTGCCGAGTGCTACGAGATGCCGTACGTGAAGCCGGACGGCACCCATGTCGTGCTCCGTATCTCTGCAAGCCCATTGTTCGAGGAGGGTCGCCACCTCGGCTCGCTCGCCATGGTCGCGGACGTCACCGAAGCGCGCGAGGCGGAGCGAGAGCTGCGCCGACGGGCAACGCATGATTCCCTGACAGGCTTGGCGAACCGGTCTTCACTGCTGGAGAAACTGGCCGAAGCGCTCGACAGATCAGGTGAGATCAGAGGGCGGTCGCTCTCGATTCTGGTGGCCGACATCGACCAGTTCAAGTTGGTCAACGACACGCTGGGCCATGCGGCGGGCGACGACATGCTCATCGAGGTGTCGCGGCGATGGGAGGCGGCGCTGCGGCCGACCGACATCCTGGCTCGCTTCGGCGGCGACGAGTTCGTCGTCCTGTGCCCGGGCGCGGGTGAGGAGCAGGCTCACCGCATCGCTGCCCGCCTGCAACGCGCCCTGCATCGACCCATTGCGGTGGCGGGCCGCACCGTGGCGATCAATGCGAGTATCGGTATCGCCGTCATCGATGGCGGACGCGTTACCGGGTCTCCACCCGGCGAGCCGCTTCCGGAAGCCGGCACCTTGCTGGGCTACGCCGACACCGCGATGTACGCCGCCAAGGCCGACGGCCCCGGGCAAGCCCGCGTTTTCAGCCCCATCCTGATCAGCCGCTCGCGCAGCCGGTTGCGCCTGATCAATGACCTTCGCGCCGCGTTGGAGTCCGACCAGCTCGACGTCCACTACCAGCCGGTGGTCGACCTGGTGACCGGCCGGCTCCTCGGTGTCGAGGCGCTCTGCCGCTGGATGCATCCCGAGCGAGGAGCGGTGCCGCCGAGCGACTTCATCGTCGCCGCTGAGGAGAGCGGGCTCATCGATGCGCTGGACCGCTGGGTGCTGCACCGCGCGTGCCGCGACGCCGCGGCCATGCGCGGCGACGGGGTCCTGCCGCCGCACGCGTACGTCGCCGTCAACATCTTCGCCGGGCACCTGGAGCGACCAGGCTTCGAAACCGATCTGACCATCGCATTGGCCCAGACGGGGATGCCGGCTCATGCACTCGTCCTCGAGGTCACCGAGAGCGCCATCATGCGCGATCCCGACGCGTCGCTGCGGTTGCTCGAACGCCTGCAGCGGCTCGGCGTACGTGTCGCCATCGACGACTTCGGCACCGGCTACTCGTCGTTGCGCCGGCTATCCCAGCTCCCGATGGCGACGCTGAAAATCGACCGTGGCTTCGTGCATGAGATCACTGATCGCCCCGACCACCGCGCCATCGTGACGGCGGTCATCGATCTCGGACGCGCCCTCGAACTCACCAGTACCGCGGAAGGCATCGAGACGTTCGCCGATCTGCGCCTGCTTCGGGATCTCGGATGCCATGCCGGCCAGGGCTTCCTGTGGAGCCCCGCGCTTCCGGTGCCCCAATTGGCCGAGCTCTTGGCGGGCCTGAAGGGCGGCCGGTTCGCGCTGACACCGGAGGGGGAGATGGCGAATGCGCTGCCGCTGCAGCGCATCTCGCCGCCGGCGCTCTGAACGTCGTCAGCCGGGCGACGGGGCCCTCCGGCTAGCCGTGCCGCGTCGAACACCAGGAATCGCGACCGGCAAAGTTCAGCGCCGTGACGCGTGACCGAGCAGCATCTCGCGATCGGCGATCTTGATGCGATCACGCCCCTGCATCTTGCCGAGGGCGATCTCCGCCTCGTCGATCCCGACCCAGCCTTCCCAGTCGACGAGGTCGACGCCGCGCTCGAGGAGCAGCTTCGGCAACGCTTCGGGATCGCGGATGGTGGCGCGCGGCAGGGTCGGCGCATCGGCGATCAGCGAGCTGATGGTCTCGGACGCATCGGACTTGTTGGTCCCGATGACGCCCGTGGGTCCCCGTTTGATCCAGCCCGCGACGTACTCGCCCGGGACCGGCTTGTCCTCGTGCATCACGCGCCCCGCCTCGTGCGGAATGGTGCCGTTGCGCTCGTTGAACGGCAGCCCGGCCATTCCCTGACCGCGGTAGCCGACGCTGCGCAGCACCATCTGCGCCGGGATCGTCTCGAGGACGCCGGTGCCGCGCACGTTTCCGGTGCCGTCCAGCACCGTGCGTTCCACCTCGACGCCTTCGACCTGGTCGGCGCCGAGCACCGCCGTCGGGCGGAGCAGGAAGCGCAGGTGAATGCGCCGCGGTTTGCCGGTCGGGCGCTCTTCGGCCCAGCGCCGCAGGATCTCCAGGTTGCGCCGCTGGTTGGCGTCGGTCTCGATGGTCTGCTCGCTGGCCTCGTCGAGCACGAGTTCTTCGGGGTCCACGACGATGTCGGCGTTGACCAGCTCGCCGAGCTCGCGCAGCTCTTTCGTAGTGAACTTCGCCTGCGCCGGACCACGCCTGCCGAGCACGTGGATGTCGGTGACGTGGCTCGCGTCGAGCACCTCCAGCACATGGTCCGGAAGGTCGGTGGGCCGCAGGTCGTCCGCTGTCTTGGCGAGGATCCGGGCGACGTCCACGGCGACATTGCCGACGCCGACCACGACCACCTCGGTGGCGTCGAGCGTGAAGCGGTCGATCTGGGTGTCGGGATGGCCGCTGTACCAGGCGACGAAGTCGGTGGCCGAGAAACTCCCCGGCAGATCCTCACCTTCGATGCCGAGCCGGCGGTCGATGGCGGCGCCGTAAGCCACCACGATCGCGTCGTAATGCTCGTGCAGCTCGTCCATCGAGACGTCCTTGCCGACCTCGACGTTGCCGAGGAAGCGGATGCCGTCGGTCTCGAGCACCTTGCGCAGCGCGAGGGTAATCGACTTGATCTTCTCGTGGTCGGGCGCGACCCCGTAGCGCACCAGCCCGTACGGGCAGGGCAGCCGGTCGATGACGTCTACCTCGACGCCGTCCACCTCCGGCGCTGCTTTGAGCAGCGATTGGGCTGCATAGATGCCGGAGGGACCGCTTCCGATGACTGCGACGCGTAGCACAATTCCAATATTGCAGACGAGCGGAGCAGATCGTGACTCGGCTGAGCGCAGCGAAGTCGAGCGCGGGTCGGCGATCATGGTGCAGCTAGACGACACTCCCGGTCGGCGATTGGCCGATCTTGCGGCAGGCGTTGATGTCGTGCTGCAGGTAGCCACGGCTGTACGCGATCAGCCGTTGCGTTGGAGACCCGTGCGCGTCGGGTGACGACGCGAGCTCCGAGCCGAAGTGCCGGCGATCACCCAAGTCGAAAAGCAGCTTGGCGCCGCCGAGCACGTCGCTGAGCGGCAGCCGGTTCGACGTACGGGCAAAGGCCGTCTCGACGCCCGCGGAGCAGTCCGCCTGATTCTCCTCGGATCGCGAGATGGGGCCGACGACCCCGAGGATGTGGTCGGCGCGGTGACCGAGCTCGTGCATCAGCACCACGACGGGAAGGAACGGGCCGCCTTTCCGCAGGAGGCCGGAAAGCAGCTCGCGGCTGTAGGCCACGGTGTCGTCCGTCGGGCAGTAGAAGGCGTTGTCGGCGAAGTCATCGGCGTTGCCGTCAGCCGCGCCGCAGGCGTCCTGCGGCACCTGCCCGTCGCTATAAGCCACGAATGTCGGCATCGTCCACTGCGAGCCGAGCTGCTCGGTCCAGAACTGGTTGACCGAGCCGGGGCAGCTCGCCGGATCGGTGAGGATCGCGAGGGTGCTTGCCATGTCGTGAGCAACGCCGCTGTGACATCCGGCCGGATCCGCGGTCGGCGCCGCTTCCGAGGCAGTACCGGCCGGTGCGGGTGCCGGAGTGCTCAACGTTCCGGAGATCGACGAGCCGGTCGTCGAGCCGCCACACGCGCTGACGGCAAAGACAATGACGGCGGCCACGGACCCGACTTTCGCCCCCAGCCGTCCCCCCGAATACCGCATGTCGTGAAGCGTGGCAGGTCGCGGGTATCCGCAGCGGCGAAATCGCTCGCTCGCCGTGTCGGATCGGCGACCGTTGGGCCGCTGTCGACTTTTGCGACAATGGCGGGGTGTTCCACAGCCGCGGTACTCGACGGGCAACACGCGCCGGGGCCGCCGTCGTAGCCATGGCGCTTGCCGGCGTGCTGGCAGCGTGTGGCACCCGCGTCTCAGCCCCACCACCGCCTACGGGCGCCGCTTCCACGGCCACACCGTCTGCGCCCTCGAGCAATCCGGCGTCGGACGTCGGCGTGACGCCGACCACCGTGACGGTGGGGCTGTTGGTGAGCAAGACGAGCCCGCTCGGACCCGACGTGTTCAGCGGCTCCTATTACGGCGCTATGGCGTACTGGAACACCATCAACGCGCAGGGCGGGATCAACGGCCGGAAGATCAAGGTCGCCTTCTGTGACGACACGGGCAGCGGCAGCGGCAATGTCACGTGCGTTCACAAGCTGATCGACCACGATCGGATCTTCGCGCTGGCGGGCACCACGGCTTTCAGTTACGACGGCGACAAGTACGTCAACCAGAAGGCCGTCCCCGACATCGCCGGCCAGCCCGTCGGCACCGGGTACGACCAGTACGCCCATTTATGGGGTCTGTACGGCAGCGACGAGCCTCGCAACGGAACCATCGGCTGGGACGGGAAGCTCATCGGCGGAACCGAGATCTACCGGTACTTCAAAGAAAAGCTGCACACGAAGAACGCGGCGGTCGTCTTCTACAACGTCGCCCAGTCGCAGCGCTACGCGCAGAGCATCGAGGCCGGGCTGCGCAAGGAGGGTTACACCGTTCGCGAGGAGCAGGTCAACCTCGGACTCGCCAATTTCGACAGCATCGCCGTCGATATCGCGGGGGCGAAGGTCGACAGCGTCTATGACGCTCTTGACGATGCCGGGAACGAGCGGCTCTGTCAGGCACTCGACGCCCATCACGTGACGCTCAAGGCAAAGGTGACCACGACGCAGGGTTGGACATCGACGGTCGCCAGCGAATACCGGGAAAGCCCCACCTGTCGCAACAGCATCTACGCCACCGGCAATACGCAGAACTACGACGACCGCAGCAAGCCGGGTGTCGCCGCCTTCCAGGATGCGGTCAACCGCATCTTCCCGAGCCACCAGAGCAAGACGTCGGAGTGGGAGCTTGAAGGCTGGGCGTCAGCTCAGTGGCTTGCTGACGCGATCCGTTCGTGTGGTGCCAAGCTGACCCGCGTCTGTGTCGAGAACTACATGAAGTCCCTGAAGGCGTACACCGGCCATGGGCTACTGACCCCGCGTAACTTCATCGTGGCGCGGCCCAAGCCGATCGCGAACGGCTGCCTCAATGTTGCGCGCTGGCAGGATTCCGCGGACGGCGGCAAGGGCGGCTGGGTCTCGCAGGTTCCGGACATGAACAAGAACTGCTTCGACGTCTACCAGATCGCCTACTCGCCCTAGCCGACCGCGTCTTCGTGCCATTCTGCCGGCTCGCCGGCGAACGTCACCTCGCCTCGCTCGAGCCGGTAGACGACGGCCGCCAGCGCCAGCACCCGGTCCTCGTACTGATCTGCGAGGACGACGGTCACGCCCGTCGCGGCGATCCGCCGGACGACGTCGTACAGCTCGTCGGTCAGCGCCGGCGCAAGCCCCAGCGATGGCTCGTCGATGACCACGCATCGGGCGTCGGCGACGAGGGCGCGGCTGAGCGACAGCATCTTCTGCTCCCCGCCGGAGAGCGTGCCGGCCGGCTGCGATCCGCGTTCGGCGAGCACCGGAAACGCTTGATACGCCGGGAGAAGCGAGCGGCCGCGGGCGAAGACATCGAGGTTTTCCCGAACGGTGAGGTGGGTGAAAACGCCCCGGGATTCGGGCACCGCCACCATGCCCATCCGTGCCCGCTGCTCGGGGCGAAGCCGCGCGAACGGCTCGCCGTTCCACTGCAACGTCCCGCTGCGGAGGGGGATCGTTCCGGCGATGACCGACAGCAGCGTTGTCTTGCCGGCGCCGTTGGGCCCGACGATGCCCGTGACGACGCCCGGGGCGATGTCGAGGTCGATACCGTGCAGCACTTCGACGTGTCCGTAGCCGGCCCGTATCCCTCGCGCAGAGATGGCGACAGTCATGCGCCGGTTCCGTTCGCCACGTGCTTGTCAGCGGCGTCGACGCGACGCAGCGATCCGGCTTCCAGCTCATGCACTTCGTCGGCAACGGCTTCGACAAAGACCGGGTCGTGCTCGATCAGCAGGACCGCCTTGCCGGCGCCGGCGAGTCCGCGCAGCATCGTCGCGACCGCCGCGGCCTGCCGGCGATCGAGCCCGCTGACCGGCTCGTCGAGCAGCAGGACCAGGGGGTCGGCGACCAATGCCCGGGCGAGTTCGACCAGCCTCAGCGTGCCGGTCGGCAGCTCTCCCGCCGGCACGTCGGCGACGTCACCTAGGCCGAGCCGGCCGCACACCAGCTCGACCCGCTGTTCGGCGGCCCGGACGTGCTTCGTGCTGAACGCCTGCAGGATTCCGATGCGATGCCGGTTTTCCGCTGCCACCATGAGGTTTTCGCGCACGGTCAACGTCTGGAAGACGCTTCCCACTTGATAGGTCGGCACCAGACCGCGGCGGCTGCGCGCGTCGGCGGGCAGCCGGGTCACGTCGTGGCCGGCGAGCAGCACCCTCCCCGAGTCGGGTGCGAGGGTGCCTGCCAGGCAGCCGAAAAGTGTCGTCTTTCCAGCACCATTGGAGCCGACGAGGGCCGTGACGCAGCCAGCGTCGACGCTGAGACTGACGCCGTTCAGCACCTGGAGACCGCCGTAGCTCTTGCAGAGCTTGCGGGCGACCAGCACGCTCATTGGTGCACCATCCGCGTCAGCCCGAGCAGGCGCCGCCCCGCGGGACTCAGTCGTCGTGGCTCGTCGGGGGTGGACAGCCGCTGGCGGGCCAGCGAGCTGACCGCGGCGATCACGCCGGCCACTCCGCGCGGCAGCCTCCCGAGCAATGCCGCCAGCAGGCCCACCACGAACAGCGAGGTGCCTTCTACGGCAACCGCATTGACGAGGACGAACAGCGCCGCCGCGAGGACGGCAGCGACGGCGCTGTCGGCGCCGGCGACGACCACTGTGGTGAACCAGAGCATGCTCTGCAGCGGGTCCACCGTGCTCGGATCGAAGGCTCCTGCGGTTTCCACCATCAGGCCGCCGCCGAGACCGGCGAGTGCCGCGCTCGCGGCGAAGGCGGCAAGCGTCATCGTGCGGACGTCCACTCCGGCCGCGCGGGCGCCGTCGGGACTGTCGCGAGCGGCGCGCAGCGCCCGGCCGACGCGACCGTGGGTCAGCATCTCGACCATTCCCAGGCCGAGGAGCAGGCAGACCAGCTCCAAGGCGTAGAACGTCCGGCCTCCGCCGACCGCTTGAGTGATCGTCAGCCCTGACGTGAACCGGGGCTGCTGGAAGACGAACCGGCTGGCGACGGTCCCGACCGCGAGCGTCGTCAGGGCGAGCGCCAGACCGCTGCGGCGAAGCGCCGGATAGCCCGTGATGAGTCCCAGCACGCCGGCGCCGATGGCCCCGAAGGCCAGCGCGATGATGCCGGGCAGCTTGGGCAATCCACCGGCTCCGGCGGCGGATCCGGCGGCGAGCAGCGCGCCCACTCCGGCATATCCGGCGGCGCCGAGCGAGATCTGCCCGGCGACGCCGGACAGCAGCATGAGCGACAGGAAGATCAGCGCCAGTGCCGGCACCTGCTGGGCAGTCTTGACGTCCACCAACGGGAAGAGCACCGGCGACGCGAGGAAAGCCGCGGCGATCGGGACGGTCCAGCGTGGCCAGCGGCCCGGTCGGCGAGCGACCGACGCCACAGCACCCGCTCCCGTTTCCGCCAGCTGGGGGATCAGCAGCAGGGCGACGAGCAGGGCAAGGACGAAGAGGTTGGACTGCACGCTGCCGAAGATGGTCTGCGCCAGACCGTTCAATTGGAAGCGCTGCAGCTCCGCCTGGCCGACCCCGAGAGCCAGCGCCGAGACGACGACGGCGATGGCCGACCGCAGCTTCGCGATGACGACGACCGCGAGCGTCTCCAAGACGACGAGCGTCAGCTGGTACGGGCTCAATTGGGTGGACGGTGCCAGCAGCACGCCGGTGATTCCTGCCAGGCCGCCTCCGATGGCCCACCCGACCGCCGCCACCCGGTCGGCGTTGATCCCGGCCAGCAACGAAAGCGAACGGTGATCCACAACGGCTCGGGCGAGCAGGCCGGCTCGGGTGCGGCGAGCCACCACCGTGAGCAGGAGCCCGACCACGATGGCGATGAGCAACTGGGCGAGGCTGCCGCGGTCGATGGTGGCGCCGCCGGGAAGGTCGATCGCCCCGGACGGCACCAGCGACGGTGCGTTCTCCCGCGCCTGCAGCCCCCAGATCTGCACGGCCAATCCGAGCAGCAGCACCAGTAGACCCGTGCTGGCCACGAGCGTCTCGGCCACCGAGGCAGACCGTCTGCGCAGCGGCCGGAAGACCGCCCACTCGGCGGCCAGGCCGATCCCGGGCCCGACGACGAGGATGGCCAGCGGCGCCGCCAGACCCATGCGCCAGTGCCACTGCGTCACCGCCTGCCAGAGGACGTACGCGACCAGCATCGCCATCCCGCCCGAAGCCATGTTGAACACGCCGGTCGTGCGGTACGTGATCAGCACCCCGAGCCCGGCCAGCGCGGCAACGGCGCCGACGGCGATCCCGGCCAGCGCCAGGTCGATCGTGATCATCGGCGGGTCACGTGCCGTTACCCGGCTGCTCCGGCAAGCAGACCGGACATGGCCCGAGCGCGCCTTCGGCGATCGCCTCGGGGTCGGCGGGTCTGGCGTCCTTTTCGCGTAGCAGCAGGCATCCCGGCCGGTGATACGTCGTGCCTTCGGGCACCGTGACGTAGGAGTCGGAGGCGGTCAGCAGCGGATCGACCGGCCGCCCGTTGGCCGGCGCCGCGGCCGGCTCGCCATCCGGTGCGGGGTTTGCGCCCTCGTTCTCCACGGCCTCGGTGATCGCGTCGAGCAGCTGCGCGAGCCGGCGCTCCACCCGATCGCCGCGCCCGGCGACCACGAGCGCGCTGCCCACGATGATCAGAGCGAGTCCGGTGAATCCGGCGCTGACCAGGTACGGAATCTGCTTGTACACATCCGCCGTACCGGAGATGTCGTACCAGGCGATGAGCAGCAGCACGCCGCCGCCGCCCAGGCAGAGAACGGCGGCGATGGACCACGGATCGTTCGGTCGGAGCGACTTCATGGAGCGAAGTTTCGCGGGGCCACCACCAAATGGTCTGTCACAGCAGCCGCACAGTCACGAAGGACCCGCCGCCTGAGCCGGTGAGCCTGCCGTCCTGTGGATGGAGACGGCTCGTCCACCGGGCGCGATCCGGACCGCATTTCATCGTCCGATCGGCGCCAAGCTGCAACGAACCCATCCAAGGAGGCGGCATGTTCAATACTCTCCCGGGGCCCGCTGTCGTCACCGACGCGGGGCCATCAACTCAGCTTGCGGCGGATCCCGCCGCGTTGGCCGAGCTCGCGGCCCAGTTCCAGCAGCACGTTTCCGTTGTTCGGTCCGGTGCCCCCGCGTTGGTGTCCGCGTGGCAGCAAGCTGCCGGAGTGCTTGCAGCCCAGCACACCGGGGTCATCCTGGCCGCCACCTGGCCGGGCTCCCGGGCGGCGCTCGAAGCGTGCGCCGGATCGGTCGAGTCGCTTGCCCAGGCCTTGCGCCGCAGCGCCGGGAGTTACTCGAGCGTCGAGGCTGCCGCGGTCGCGAGCCCGCCGGCGTCGTAGCAGGCGTGGATCCGCTCGCTCCGGCCGCCGCGCTGGTTCGCATCGATGTCACCGCGGTCACGGCCTTGCTGACGCACTTGCGCGCCGCGAGTTCGCAGCTGCAGGCCGTTGCCGGCTGGCTCAGGGCCGCGCCCGGGCGGCTTTCCACCTGGTCGGGAGCCGGGTACGACGCCTTTTCCGCAGCAGCGGAGAGTGCCAGCCGTCGGCTCGGCGCGCTGAGCGATGCGCTGGGGCTCGCCGCGCTGGCGCTTTCCGCCTTCGCAGCGGCGTTGGCGGCGGCCCAGGACGAGGCGCGGGCCGCGAGCCGGATCGTGCGCGTGGCCGGCCCGACCGACCCGGCCCCAGCCGTCGCGGCTGAACTCACTGCCGTCGCGGCGCGCTACCGTGCCGCCGACCTGCGCGCCGCCCAGGTGCTGGCCGACGCCCTCCTGCTGGATCTGACGCGCTCCAGCGCGGCCCCGATCGGCGCCCGCTTGAGCGTTCCCGGCGCCGCTGAACTGCTGGAGCAGGACATCTCCCGCCCACCTCCGCCGCCCAGCAGCCCGCCGGCGGTGGCGGTTTGGTGGTCAGGCTTGAGCCCGGCCGTTCGAGCGCGCGCCGCCGCGACCTGGCCGGGCTGGCCGGCAAACGTCGATGGAGTGCCCGCCGCCGTCCGGGATGTGGTCAACCGCCGGCGCCTGGCCGGTGCGCTGGATGCCGCGCAGGCAGCGTTCGCCGCGGTGCCCGGTGCTGCGATGTTCGCCCGCTTGACGGCACGGGCGCGGCTGCAGCGCCTGCAGTCGCTGGCGGCGGCAGTGCGTCCGGCCGGCACCCAGTTGCTGCTGTTCGACCCGAGGGGCGACGGCGAGGCGGTGATCTCGACGGCGAACGTGGAGACGAGCCGGGCGGTGGCCGTCCTCGTCCCGGGCATGTCGAACGAGCTCGGCGACATGCCGGCACTGGCTGCTGAGGCCCGTCGGCTGGCCACCGCGGCCGGCTCCGGAACAGCCGTGGTCGCCTGGCTCGGCTACGACGCGCCCAACGTCCGTCAAGTCGTCAACGACGCCCGGGCGCGGGCCGGGGCGCCGCAGTTGCAGAGCTTCGTCCTCGGATTGCGGGCGACAGCCACCCGGCTGCAGCAGGTGACCGTCCTCGGGCACAGCTACGGCTCCCTGGTCGCCGGTCTGGCCGCCAAACGGGGTCTCGGCGTGGACGATCTCGTGCTTCTGGCGAGCCCTGGCGTCGAAGCCAACCGGGCCTCGCAGCTGCACCTGCGCCCCGGTCATGTGTGGGCCGCCAGGGATGCGACCGACCCGATCCAGCTGGTGTTCTGGCCAGCACGGCTGGGCGCCCTGTTCGGGCTCGACCTACCCAGCGCCTTCGGTCCCGATCCTGCGGCGGCGCCGTTCGGCGCGAAGCACTTCCCGGACGGCGGCGCGTACGGGCACAGCGGCTACTTCGCTTCCGGGAGCCAGTCGCTGGCCAGCCTGGCGGCAATCGTCAGCCGGCGGTCACTGCCGTGACCGTGCCTTACCGTGCCGGGCCGCTGCTATCCGCCGAGACCGAGCCCGTTCAGCACGTTGCCCACGGTCTGGCGCAGCCCACCACTTTGGGCACCCCCGTCGGTCAGCCGGCCGAGCGTCGACGGCAGTGGCAGCTGCGGAACCGGCAGCGGGGGTCCCGAGCCCAGCGCGGGTGCCGGCGACGGCTGGCCGGGCGGCAGGGGAACGGTCGGGTTCGCAGCGCCGGTGTCCGGGCCGGCCGGGGCTTGCGTCGGCGCCGTTCCCGCTGCATTCGTGGCCGGCGCCGGGGTGGCCCCCGCAAGCGGGGAGGTGGGCTTGCTCGGGCTACTGAGCGGCAGCGCCTGGATCGCCGCCGGCAGGATCGCCAGCACTCGTGGGCTCGCCAGGCGGCGCAGCTGGACCAGCAGGCTGTCCGACGCCGTCGCCAGCGCCGTGGCCACCGTACGGTTCTGCGGAGCCCGCAGGGTCGGTGACACCTGCAGCAACGTGCGTTCCAGCCGCAGCATCGTCACGGCGGCCCCGGCGGTCGAGAGCTGGCCGGCCACGGTCGGCAGGTCCCGCGCGATGGCGCTGTGCCAGCTGCGTCCGGCCGCGAGGATCGCCGCCGGACTGGCGTCGGCCGCGGTCAGGCGCTGGCTCAGCGTGGCGAATTCGCTGCTGGCAAGCTCGATCGAGGGGCTCGGGGCTGCCGCGGCGGCGCCCGGTGCCGGGTGGCCGCTGCTGCGGGTCACCTGCGGCACCACGGCGATCGCGACGACGAGCGCGGCCGCGGCCGCGAGGGACCGGGCGAGCCGGTGGCGGGGCCTGCGACCATCCGGGTCCGGCGCGGCGGAGTCCGCGCCGGACCCGGATTCCGAGACACCTCCGAGCGGCTTCGGGTGGCCTTCCCGGCGCTGCGGGTCGAGCAAGTCGACGAGCTCCCGCCGGGCGCCGGCCACCATGTCGGAGGCGACGTCGGGCCGGTCATCGTCCAGCGCACCCGCGGCGGCACTGAGATCTGCCGACACCGCCAGCCGGGCTCGGGAGAGCTCGTGGAGCAGCGCTCGGATCTGTGCCGCATCCGCGCAGTGGCCAGCAGTTTCGCCGTCGGCATCACCGTTACCGGTGGCCGCGCGGGACCCGCCTGTGGACCACCGCACACCGTCTCCTGTACACGCGTCGAACAGCCGTCGCCTAAGGGGTTCGCTACGGAAGCTGAGCTTCCTGCAACGATGCGGAAATGCCTTCGACAAACGACACGTCAGATCAGACTTTCCCGAGCAGGACCGATCCGAATCCCGAGGAGTTCGGAACGGTTGCGGTTCTCGGCGGAACCGGCCCCCAGGGGCGCGGCCTCGCGCGCCGGTTCGCCGCAGCCGGAATCCCGGTCGTGATCGGGTCGCGCGACGCCGGGCGCGCCGGTCAGGCCGCTGCGCCGATGGCCTCCGTCGGATTGCCGGTGAGCGGCGAGGGCAACGCCGCAGCGGCGGCTGCCGGCGACATCGTCGTCGTCGCCGTGCCGTACGAAGGCCACGAGGACCTGCTGAAATCGCTGGCCGGTGAGCTGGCGGGCAAGATCGTGGTCGACTGCGTGAACCCGCTCGGCTTCGACCAGCAGGGGGCGTTCTACCTCGACGTTCCGGAGGGTAGCGCGGCGCAGCAGGCCGCGGCTGTGCTGCCGGAAAGCCGCGTCGTCGCGGCGTTCCACCACGTCAGCGCCGTCGTGCTGGAGGACGAATCGGTCGACCGGGTGGATACGGATGTGCTCGTGCTGGGCGAGGACCGGGAGGCCACCGACCTGGTGGGCCGGCTCGCCGACATCGTGCCCGGCATGCGCGGCATCTACGCCGGGCGCCTCCGCAACGCCGCTCAGGTCGAGGCGCTCACCGCCAACCTGATCTCCGTCAACCGGCGCTACAAGGCACACGCCGGGCTGCGGGTCACCGACGTCTAAGGGGTGACCCGCAGCCGGTTTTCGCTCAGAGCCCGCGCTACCCGGCCTACGAGTACGAGTGCTCGGCCGCCGGGTAACGCCCCTCGCGCACGTCGTCCGCGTACGCCGTGGCGGCCGCGGACAGCGTGCCGCGCAGGTCGGCGTAACGCTTGACGAAACGGGGTCCGGGACCGGCGTTCAGGCCTGCCATGTCGGTCCAGACCAGCACCTGGGCGTCGCACCCGGCGCCGGCGCCGATCCCGACCGTCGGGATGGTGAGCTCTTGCGAGATCCGCTCCGCGAGCGCCGCCGGGACGAGTTCGAGCACGATGGCGAACGCGCCGGCCTGCTGCAAGGCCATCGCGTCGGCGAGCAGCTCGGCGCCCGCGTCACCGCGTCCCTGCACCCGGAAGCCGCCGATGCCGTGCACGCTCTGCGGGGTCAGCCCGATGTGCCCCATGACCGCCATGCCGGAGCTGGCCAGCAGCTCGACCTGCGGCACGACCCGGCGACCGCCCTCGAGCTTGACCGCCTGCGCCCCGGCTTCCTTGACCAGGCGCAGCGCGGAGCTGAGTGCCTGCTGCGGCGAGGCCTGATAGGAGCCGAACGGCAGGTCGCCGACGACCATGGCCCGCTTGGTCGAGCTCACCACCGCCCGGGTGAGCGGCAGCAGCTCGTCCAGCTGCACCGGCACCGTGGTCTCGTAGCCGAGCACGTTGTTGCCGGCGGAGTCGCCTACCAGCAGCACGGCAATTCCGGCTTCGTCGAAGATCTGGGCCGTGAGCATGTCGTACGAGGTCAGCATTGCCCAGCGTTCGCCACGGTCCTTGGCGGCTTGAAGATCACGAACTGTCACGCGGCGTGAGCGCACCCCGCCGTAGAGGGTGGGCTCCACGGTGGTGGCAGCCCCCGAAGCGGGATCTGGTGACGCGGCCGGCGGAGGGCCGGCTGCTTGCTGCGAAGAAGCGGATTCGCTCATGGTGGTGCACCCTTTCAAACCGTCCAGGCACCCGGCAGGTGTCCCGGCGACAGGTCAGATGCTTCCACCAAATCGGCCGGCCTAGGGCACTCGCCGCCGCACAGGTGCAGGCGATCGCGTCACATCGCCGAAACCGCGGCGAATAACGGAGGGTGCGGGCTCAGATCCCGTGGCAGACCGGGCAGCGACCTTTGATCTCGAGCGCCTCGATCGGGCGCAACGCGCAGCAGCCGGGGTGCGGGCACTGCACGAAATCGTTGAGACCGTCGACGGCGTCGATGAGCGGCAGGTCGGGGCGGGTGCGGCGCAGCTGCCCGGGCTGCAGAGAAGGCGGGCGCGAGACGCGCGACGGCCGGGCCGGACTCGGGCGGCTCACCACTCGGGCGACGGGCGCGGGCAGGCTCAGCCGCACCAATCTGCGCCTGGCCACCCGGCGAACGGAATCAACCAACACCACGCCGTCCATACGAACACGGCGCCGATCCCATAGCCGGCAGACACGCCGGTCCCGGGCGTGACCGGGTCGTCTCGTAGGGTCTGCAACGTGCTTGCTGCCTACGCGTCAGCCATCAATCCCGACGATCCGCTCTCCGGCCTCAAGGTCGAGCAGACGGCCGACCCGGACGTGCCGGACGGGTGGGAGCTGGTCACCGTCCGCGCGGCCGCGCTCAACCACCACGATCTGTGGTCGCTCAAAGGCGTGGGCCTGTCCGCCGATCTGCTGCCGATGGTGCTCGGCTGCGACGCGGCCGGCGTCACCAGTGACGGCACGGAGGTCGTCGTCCACGCCGTGATCGGCGATCCCGCGGCGGGCGGCGGCGATGAGACGCTCGATCCGAAACGTTCGCTGCTTTCGGAGAAGCACCCCGGCGCGCTGGCCGAGCTCGTAGCGGTGCCGCGGCGCAATCTCGTTCCGAAGCCGGCGGGGCTGTCGTTCGAGGAGGCAGCGTGCCTGCCGACCGCCTACCTCACCGCCTACCGGATGCTCGTCACGCGCTCCGGGCTCAAGGGCCCGGGGACCGTGCTGGTGCAGGGTGCGGGCGGCGGGGTGGCGACGGCGCTGCTGCTCCTGGGCAAGGCCCTCGGCCACACCGTCTTCGTGACCAGCCGCGACGAGGGCAAGCGCGCGAAGGCCGAAAAGCTCGGTGCCGACGGGGTTTTCGAGCCCGGCGCGCGCCTGCCGGTGCGGGTCGATGCGGTCATGGAGACGGTCGGCGAGGCGACCTGGTCGCATTCGCTGAAGTCGATGCGCCCCGGCGGGACCCTCGTGGTCTGCGGCGCGACCAGCGGGCCGAACCCTCCGGCCGACCTCAACCGGGTCTTCTTCCTTCAGCTTTCCATCGTGGGGTCAACCATGGGGACGCGCGACGAACTGGCGGGTTTGCTGAAACTGCTCGAGGAGTCGGGAGTGCGCCCGCTCATCGACGACGTGCGCCCGCTCTCCGACGCGCGCGCGTCGTTCGCCGCGCTTGCCGAAGGCGACGTCTTCGGCAAGCTGGTGCTCACGACCTGACCACGAGCCGAAGCGGCTACTTGTCCCGTTTCAACATGACGGACAGGGCGAGCAGCACGCCGGCGAAGCCGAGCGACGCCACGATGCCGGCGGCGAACGTCACGAACTTCAGCGACCCCGGGTAGGCGTCGATCGCGAAGGCGAAGAACGACCCGATGACCCCGACGACCGCGACGACCAGGCCGAGGATCTGCAGGATCGGGGCAAGCGTCGCCGCGCTGTTGAGCGGGTTGCCGCCACTGCTCCCGGTCGCCGGGACGCCCCCCGGGTAGCCGCCGTACTGACCTGGCTGCTGGTAACCGCCCTGCGGGTAGCCGGGCTGCCCCTGCGGATAACCGCCGGGCTGACCGGGCTGACCGGGCTGACCCGGCTGGTAGGGCTGCTGACTCACGGTTCCTCCTCGTGTGTTTCGCAGTCAGTGAACCAGCCGGCCCGTCGAATGTGCGCACGGCGCGCCTTGAATGTGAGGACGGCTCGTCCTACTCGTCCATCTCAGCGTCGTCATCAGCATCGGCAGCATCGTCATCAGCATCGTCGCGAGCGAGCCACGTGGCCAGCCGATCGACCGCCGTCTCGAATTGCGGGTTCTCGTCGACGAAAGCCCGGAGCCGATCCGACAGCCATTCCAGCGAGACGGTCTCGGTGCCGCGGCGCTCGGAAAGCTCCTCGATCCCGCGGTCGGTGAAGTACATGCGCGGCTCAGCGGGCGAAGGCGGCCTCGATCAGCGCCGCCTGCTCCGCCTCGTGCACGGTCGCCACGCCGGCCGCGGGGGAGGCCGAAGCCGACCGCGACACCCGGCGCAGCCGCACCCCCTCGGCAAGCCCCTCGGCCAGATGCAGTTGCATATGCGGCCAGGCGCCCTGATTCGCCGGCTCCTCCTGCACCCACACGACGTCGGTGGTGCCCGACCCGGTCCCCACCCCATAGGAGGCAAGCACCTCGGAGACCTCGTCCACGGGCGCCGGGTAGAGCTGCTCCACGCGCACGAGCGCCACGTCGTCCACGCTGTCGACGCCGCTCGAGCGCTTCGAGCGCTGCGCGAGCAGGTCGTAGTAGACCTTGCCGGAGCACAGGATCACGCGGCTCGGACGCTCGACGCTGTCGTCGCGGATCACCGGCTGCCAGCTGCCGCTGGTGAAGCTCTCCACAGCCGACGCCGCGGCGCGCAGGCGCAGCATCGACTTCGGGGTGAAGACGATCAGCGGGCGCGGCGGCTTGGTCAGCGCCTGGCGACGCAGCAGGTGGAAGTACTGCGCCGGGCTCGACGGCACCGCAACGGTCATGTTGTCCTCGGCGCACAGCGTCAGATAGCGCTCGATGCGGGCCGACGAGTGGTCGGGTCCCTGGCCCTCGTAGCCGTGCGGCAGCAGCAGCGTCACTCCCGACTGCTGACCCCATTTGGCCTCGCCGGCCGAGATGAACTCGTCCATGATCGACTGGGCGCCGTCCGCGAAGTCGCCGAACTGGGCCTCCCACATCACCAGTGCCTCGGGGCGGGCGATGGAGTAGCCGTACTCGAAGCCCATCGCCGCGAACTCCGACAGCAGCGAGTCGTAGACGTAGAACGTGGCTGCGCCGGCGAGCGTCTTGAGCGGCGTGTGCTCAGCGCCGTTCGTGCGGTCGACGAGCACCGAATGACGCTGGCCGAAGGTGCCGCGCCGGCTGTCCTGGCCGGCCAGGCGCACCGGGTGGCCTTCGAGCAGCACCGAACCGAAGGCGAGCAGCTCGCCGAGGGCCCAGTCGATCGTGCCGTCGTCGATCATCTTGGCCCGGCGCTGCAGCTGGGGAAGCAGCCTCGGATGGATCGTGAATCCTTCGGGCAGGCTCAGCTGCGTGTCGATGATGGTCTTCACCGTCTCCAGGGAGATGGCGGTGTGCACCGGACCGGAGGACTGCTCGGACGCCCCCGTCATGGCGGGGCTGCGCACCGGCTGGCTGGACGCGTCATGCGTCTCGGTGAACGCCGTCTCGAGGTGCGTCTGGTAGCTGCGCAGGGCTTCTTCGGCCTCGGCGAGTGTGATGTCACCGCGTCCGATGAGCGCCTCGGTGTAGATCTTGCGCACCGAACGCTTGCGGTCGATGAGGTCGTACATCAGCGGCTGGGTGAACGACGGCTCGTCGACCTCGCTGTGGCCGCGGCGGCGGTAGCAGACCATGTCGATGACGACGTCCTTGTGGAACGCCTGCCGGAAGTCGTAGGCCAGGCGTGCCACCCGCACGCAGGCCTCGGGGTCATCACCGTTCACGTGGAAGATCGGCGCCTGCACCATGCGGGCCACGTCGGTGGCGTACACCGACGAGCGTCCCGCCAGCGGCGAGGTGGTGAAGCCGACCTGGTTGTTGACGACCAGGTGCACGGTGCCGCCGGTGCGATATCCGCGTAGCTGCGAGAGATTCAGCGTCTCGGCGACCACGCCCTGCCCGGCGAACGCCGCGTCTCCGTGCATCAGCACGGGCAGCACGGTAAAGCCGGCCTCGCCCTTGTCGAGGACGTCCTGCTTGGCCCGCACGATGCCCTCGACGACCGGGTCGACGGCCTCGAGGTGCGACGGGTTCGACGTCAGGTGGACCGGGACCGTCACGCCGTCGCGGCCGCGGAAGATGCCGTCGGCGCCGAGGTGGTACTTCACGTCTCCGGAGCCGTGCGCTGTGGACGGGTCCACGTTGCCCTCGAACTCGCGGAAGATCTGGCCGTAGGACTTGCCGACGATGTTGGCGAGCACGTTGAGCCGCCCGCGGTGGGGCATGCCGATGACGACCTCCTCGAGGCCGTCCTCCGCCGCGCCCTGCAGGATCTCGTCGAGGATCGGGATGGCCGACTCGCCGCCCTCGAGCGAGAAGCGCTTCTGCCCGACGTACTTGGTCTGCAGGAAGTTCTCGAAAGCCTCGGCCGCGTTGAGCCGCTCGAGGACGTGCAGCTGGTCGGCGGGATCGGGCCGCTCGGCAGGACGTTCGACATGGTGCTGGATCCAGCGCCGCTGCTCGGGATCCTGGATGTGCATGTACTCGATGCCCACGCGCCGGCAGTAGGAATCGCGCAGCACGCCGAGCACGTCGCGCAGCTTCATGGTGCGCTGGCCGGCGAAACCGCCGACGGCGAACTCGCGATCGAGATCCCATAGCGTGAGGCGGTGCTCGGTGATGTCCAGGTCGGGATGGCGCCGGATCTTGAACTCGAGCGGGTCGGTGTCGGCCATCAGGTGACCGCGCACCCGGTAGGAGTGGATGACCTCCATCACCAGGGCGCCCTTTTCGGGGTCGCCTTCGCGGCTGTCGGGGATGTCCGGCGCCCAGCGGACCGGCTCGTACGGAATGCGCAGCGAGGCGAAGATGTCGTCGAAGAAGTGGTCCTCGCCGAGCAGCAGCTGGTGCATGCGGCGCAGGAACTCGCCGGACTGGGCGCCCTGGATCACCCGGTGGTCATAGGTCGAGGTGAGCGTGATCGTCTTGCTCACCGCCAGCTGCGCGAGGGTCTCTGACGAAGCGCCCTGGAACGTCGCCGGGTACTCCATGGCGCCGACGCCGATGATGCAGCCCTGGCCCGACATCAGCCGCGGAACCGAATGGACGGTGCCGATCCCACCCGGGTTGGTGAGGCTGATCGTCGTGCCGGTGAAGTCGTCCATCGTGAGCTTGCCGGCTCGCGCCCGCCGCACGATGTCCTCGTACGCGACCCAGAAGCCGCTGAAATCAAGGCGTTCGGCGTTCTTGATACTGGCGACGACGAGCTGGCGCTGCTCTCCCTTGACGAGGTCGATGGCAAGGCCGAGCCCGATGGACTCCGGGGCCACGACGACCGGCTTGCCGTTCGCCTCGGCGAAGGAGGCGTTCATTTCCGGGTGGTCGACGAGGGCGCGTACGAGCGCGTAGCCGATCAGGTGGGTGAAGCTGACCTTGCCGCCGCGGCTGCGGGCCAGGTGGCGGTTGATGACCGTGCGGTTGTCCTCGAGCAGCTTGGCCGGCACGGCGCGTACCGAGGTCGCCGTCGGGATCTCGAGCGAGGCCTCCATGTTGGCGACGACGCGGGCGGCTGCGCCCTTCAGCGGGGTGCTGCGCTTGTCGATCGCGCTCGGGGCTCCGGCGGCGGGCGCCATCGCCGGTTTGGTGGGGGCGGGCGACGATCCCGGCGGGACGGCCGAGGGGGGCGCGGCAGGTGCCGGGGGGGCGGCCGTCGCGGCGGCGTCGCCGTTGGCACCGCGGTCGATGGCCAATGCCGCGGCTTCGGTCGCCGTCGCGGTCGCCGACCTGCCGTTGGTCGGCGGCGCCGTCGCGATCTGCTCGGGCCGGTAGTCGGAGAGGAACTCGCGCCACTCGGGCGAGACACTCAACGGATCGTTCTGGTACTGCTGCCAGATCTCGTGAACCAGCCACTCGTTGGGCCCGAAATCGGTGGCTACTGCGCTCGTCGTGGCATCACTCGCCGGGCTTGACACGGGCGATTTCGCCTCTTCCCTGCATACTCGCGGACTTGGTTCCAGGTTACCGCCCAGTTCCTTGCCCACTTGACAGCTCGTAATCGGCTCACGGCGAACCCGATCGAAGACGTCAGTCACGCAGCGAAACTGCCGATATGTCCCCAACGGATCTTGGTTCCGGACAGACCCGATCGACAGCGTCCCGGGGGCGCGCCTGGAGGATTTGTGCGCCGCTGGCCCTTGTTCGCGTCGGCCCTGCTCATCGCGACGGGAGGAGTCGCCGGACTCGGAGGCAACGCCTGGGCGGCCACGTCGCCGGGCGCTCCAGTCACCGCCAAAGCGACCCCGCACCTCGTGGCCGGCCACGAGACGTTCAAGGCCGGCAGCAAGCAGGTCGTCCGGCTCGACCCCACTCCTGTGACACCACAGGCGCGCTTGCGACCGTACGCCGCGCAGAACTTCGCGGCGCTTCCCGTCACTGCCAAGATCAACGTCACGTACATCGGCTTCAGCGCCCCGGCCCGCGCCGCCTTCCAGGCCGCCGTCAACATCTGGCAGACCCACATCCACAGCAGCGTCCCCATCGACGTCGTGGCCGACTGGTCGAACCTCACCAGGCAGTACGGCGATCCGTACATCCTCGGCGCCGCCGGCCCGACCAGCTTCGTGGAGAACTTCCCGAACGCGCCGCAGCCGAACGTCGCGTATCCGGTTGCGCTTGCCAACGCGATCGCCGACTCCGACCAGTTGCCCTCGAACGTGTGCAACTCCGACCCGAGCTTCCAGGACGCCAGCGGCGCCGAGATCACAGCCTCGTTCAACAGCGCGCCCGAGGCCCCCTGGTACTTCGGAACGGGCACCTTCCCGGCCGGGGCCGTCGACTTCGAAAGTGTCGTCCTGCACGAACTCGGCCACGGCCTCGGCTTCGTCGGGACGTTCGACGGGCTCGACCCCAGCACCGGAAACGACGCCGGCAAGGGCTATTTCGGGCTCACCAGCGATGGAAGCAACCCGACCGTTTTCGACACTCTGACCAGCGATGGTTCAGGTACGCCGTTGACCTCGTACGCGAACGGTTCCCTCGCCCTCGGCAACGTACTGCGCGGAGGCGCCAACGGCGCGCGCTGGAATGGGCCAACCGGCGTCGCCAACAACGGTGGCACCCGGCCGTTGCTGTTCTCTCCCGGCCCGTCGTCGCCTTACCCCGATCAGTCGTGGGAAGAGGGCAGCAGCTTCTCCCATCTCGATGAAGACACGTATCCGGCCAGCAGCGGCGACGCGCTCATGACGCCGGCGCTGCACTCGGACGAGATCGAGCACACGGTCGATCCGATCGTGCTCGGCATGTTCCAGGACATGGGCTGGCCGACCAGCGGCGCGCCGGCGGCGACGACCGGTGACTACCACGTGGCCGCGCCGATGCGGCTGGTCAGCCACGCCACCGTCCGGAATGGAGCGCCGGCGCGCGTTCAGGTGATCGGTCGCGACAATGTCCCGTCAGGGGCCACGTCCGTCGCGGTCAACATCGCCGTCCAAATCCCGAGCATCGCGGGCTACTTTGCGACGCTCCCCGGCTGCGGGTGGCGCGCCGGGATGCCGAACACGCAGAATTTCGCGGCGAGGCAGACCCGGACGTCGCTGGCCGTGCTACCGGTCGATGACACCGGCGCCATCACCGTGGCGGTGGGCGCCTCGGGCAATGCTGCGGTATCGGCGATCGTCAGCGTCGACCTCGTCGGCTGGTACGGAAGCGGCGGCGGCTACTACCACCAGCTACCTTCCCCGAAGCTGGCCTTCCTGAAGATGGTCGGCACCACCGCGGTCGACCTGCCGATCCTCGGGGTCGCCGGGGTGCCGAAGGGCGGCGTGACGGCCGTGGTGGTGACCGCAGGTGTCGGCTTCGAATCGACGACGGGAGTGGTCGTCGTCGGGCCCGGCGGCACCACGTCTGTCGTCCCGACCGTGGCGTACAACCGCGGCGAGCTGATCACCAACCTCGCCATCGTGCCGGTCAACGCGGGGAAGCTGAGGGTACGCACGACCGCGGGGGTCTCAGCTGTCGTGCTCAACGTCGTCGGCTGGTACGGCCCTTCCGCCGCGGGCGGGCAGAATTTCCATTCGGCCGGTCCCGCGCATCTCACCGCCGCTCCGCGCGGGCAGGACGTCACCATCGGCGGACTGCCCGGGAGCGCCCAGGTGATGCTGGACGTGCACCTGCTACGCCCGTCTGCCACCGCCACGCTGACGGCCGGTCCGGGCGGGACCTCGTCCCTGGCGCCGGTGCAGCAGTTCATGGCGGGCCAGTCCGGCTCGGGGACCTTCATCACGACGACGAATGCTGCCGGTCAGGTGCGCCTGCACCTGTCGTCGGGCGCAGCGAACTTCTACACCGACTTCCAGGGCTGGTTCAGCCCCTGAGCCGGCGGTTCGGGGGTGGCAAAAGCGCGGCGGAGGTGAATATCCGGCCATTCGGGCCAGTTTTCCTTACTCCGAAGTCAAGGCCCCGCACGATCGAGCCGAAATCTCATCCATGACATTTCGGGGGCGAGTGGCCGCTTTGGCGGTTTTGTGTGCAATTGGCGCGGCCGCGTGCACCCCGCTTCCCGGGACGGGCACGCCGGGCACCGGCACGAAGGTCGGCGGCGGTACGACCAGCACCACCACGCCCAAGCCGACCCCGACCCCGACTCCGACTCCGTCTCCGACTCCGTCTCCGACCCCGATTCCTTCCCCGACGAGTTCGGCGCCGGCGTTCCCGGGCACGATCCTGCAGTACGGGATGACCAGCAACGCCGTCATGCAGGTCCAGCAGAAGCTCAATGTCTCGCCGGCGAGCGGCTACTTCGGCTCGCTGACACTGGCAGCAGTCCAGGCGTTCCAGACTGCCCACAAGCTCACGGTCGACGGCCAGGTCGGTCCGCAGACGTGGGCGGCCATCTTCGGCAGTCCCACCCCGACCACCACACCGACCACCACGCCGACGCAGTCCGCGCCGAAGCCGCCCGCCTACCCGGCGATCGTTCGGCAGGCCGGGCTCGGCGCCAAGGCGCTGGCGCTCGTGGCGACCTACGCCGGCAAGCCCTACCTCTGGGGCGCCGCCGGGCCGAACGCCTTCGACTGCTCCGGGCTCACCATGTACGTCTACAAGCAGCTCGGCGTGCTGCTGCAGCGCTCGGCCAACGACCAGTTCCTCACCACGCTGCACGTGCCGTACTCGCAGGCGCAGCCGGGCGACCTGATCTTCTTCTACGACACCACCGGCTACGTCTACCACGTGGGCATGTACGCCGGTAACGGCATGATGTGGGACGCCCCGCACAGCGGCGCGGTCGTCCGTTACGAGAACGTCTGGTACCCCGACCAGGTCTGGGTCGGCGTTCCTGGGGCCAAGCTCGCCGGCTAGCACGACCCTTGTTGACTGTCCGGGTTCGCGGCTCCAACCGGCCTTTCTGGTCCCGCTTGCCAGGTGCGGCAGGGACGGCGTGTCGCGAACATGCGCGCCGCGCAGGTGTCCATAGGCAAGCTAGCTACAACATGGCCTACCCATCTCCGCCATGTTTGTCTGAGAGCGCCTTTCTTATAATATGGCAGTAGGCTGGATCGCATGGTGGCGGAGCCGCGCAGGGCTGGAAGGTACGTAGAGCAGCCGGCGGACTACCAGGCTTACGTCCCAGTGCCGCTGCCCCCGTCGCCGCCACTTCAATTCGACACGGAGCTCGTTGAGCTCCTCAGTACCGCTGCGACAGCTTTGGGCCGGCTGGACGGAATCGCGACCACCTTGCCGAACCCAAGCCTCTTCGTCGCCATGTATGTGCGTCGCGAGGCTGTCCTCTCATCGCAGATCGAGGGCACGCAGAGCACGCTTGACGACGTCCTCACCTTTGAAGTCAACCCGAAAGCAGACGCCATACCAAAGGATGTCGAAGAGGTCGTCAACTACGTCGCCGCGATGACCTACGGTCTTTCGCGACTTGAACAACTCCCTCTCTCGCTGCGCCTGCTCAAAGAGATCCACGGTCATCTGCTGCAGGGTGTGCGTGGAGGAGAGAAGTCGCCTGGCGAGTTCCGCACCTCCCAGAACTGGATCGGAAACATCGGTCCACGGGGTTTGAGAGATGCGGCCTACGTGCCACCACCCCCGGCAGCAATGATCGAGGCGCTCAGCGATTTCGAGAGGTTCTTGCACGCTGACCACGGGCTCCCGCCGCTCATTGTCGCCGGGCTTGCGCACGCTCAGTTCGAGACGATTCATCCATTCCTTGACGGCAACGGCAGGGTAGGCAGGCTTCTGATCACGTTCCTGCTCGTGCACGCCGGTGAACTGCACCGGCCCCTCCTGTACCTCAGCCACTTTCTGAAACAGCATCGTGCGGAGTACTACGACCGTCTCACCGCAGTGCGCTTTAACGGGGACTGGGAAGGCTGGCTGAAGTTTTTCCTACGCGGTGTTCGAGACGTTGCCACTGTGGCCGCTCTTACGGCGAACAAGATCGTGGAGCTTCGCGAGCAGATACGCAAACAGTTGCAGAGCGAGACGGCTAACGCTAACGGGTTGATCTTGCTCGACGGCTTGTTCATGCGACCCATCACGAACGTGAAATCGGTCGCTGACGATCTCGGTGTCTCGTTTGCGTCAGCGAATAATCTGGTGGCGAGCTTCTGCGAAGAGGGCCTGCTCACGGAGATCACCGGGGGCAAACGAAACCGCATGTTCCGGTTCGACCAATACCTCAAGCTCTTCAGTGACGTGGCGCCGCAGGTTCCCGACGTCGATCTTCAGGAGACGCATTACTGAGCCGGGGGCGACGTCCTCGGTCGAGAACCGAGCCGCTGGCCCTAGTCGGCCCTAGTCGGCCCTAGTCGGCCCTAGTCGGCCCTAGTCGGCCCTAGTCGCGCGTACCGAGCATCGACGCGTTCGCCGCAGCCTGCTCGACCAGGCCGGGAATGACCTCGCCGAGCTCGCCCGCCGAGAGGATCTGGCCGCTGTCGTGCGACGGGCCGTAGGCCCAGCCCTCGGCAACGGAGATCTTCGGGCCGAAGATGCCGAAGACGCGCCCGGTGACGCCGGCTGACTCCTTGCTGCCCAGCCACACGACGATCGGGCTGATCGAGTCGGGGCCGAGCGCCTCACGCTGCTCGTCGGTGAGGCCGCTCATCATGCCGAGGTCCTCGGTCATCCGGGTGAGAGCGGTCGGGGCGATCGCGTTGACCGTGACCCCGTAGCGGCTGAGCTCCTGCGACGTGATGACGGTGAACGCGGCGATGCCGGCCTTGGCAGCGCCGTAGTTCGACTGGCCGATGTTGCCGAAGATGCCCGACGGCGACGTCGTGTTGATGATCCGGGCGTCGACCTGCTCGCCCGCCTTGGACTTGTCACGCCAGTACTCGGCGGCGAAGTGCGCCGGGCCGAACGTGCCCTTCAGGTGGACCTTGATGACCGCGTCCCACTCAGCCTCGGACATGTTGACCATCATCCGGTCGCGCAGGATGCCCGCGTTGTTCACGACGACGTCGATCGTGCCGAACGTGTCGATGGCCAGCTGGATCAGGCTCTTCGCGCCGTCCCAGGTCGAGATGTCCTCGGTGTGCGCGATCGCCTCGCCGCCGGCCGCGGTGATCTCGTTGACGACCTGCTGGGCGGGCCCGGCGTCGCCGGAGCCGCTGCCGTCACGGGCGCCGCCGATGTCGTTGACGACGACCTTGGCGCCCTCCTTGGCGAAGAGCAGCGCGTGCGACCGGCCGATGCCGCCACCGGCACCAGTGACCACGACAACCCGACCGTCACACAACCCGCTCATGCGCTTCCTTCCACCCGTTGGACCGGCCGACTAGTCCGCCTAGCGGCCACCCGGAAGGCTATCGGGTGACAGCGGGGGAGGGACTCGGATGTGAGGCGCCCCCCACCTGCGGTGACGGTGTTTCCAATGGTCGAGGCCCCGCGGCGAGGGGCAACCGGACCGTGAACGTCGTGCCGATGCCCAGCTCGCTGTTGACGTCCACGCTGCCGCCGTGCGCGGCCACCAGCGCGGCGACGATCGACAACCCCAGCCCGGAACCGCCGGAGCTACGCACCCGCGACGGGTCGGCTCGAAAGAAGCGCTCGAAGACGCGGGCGGTGTCCTCGGGCCGCATGCCGGGCCCGTTGTCGGCCACGCTGAGCACGGCGAACGGTCCGGTCACCGCGACCGACAGCCGAACCTGAGTGTCCGGCGGGGTATGCGTGTACGCGTTGGCGAGCAGGTTGCCGATGACCTGACGCAGCCTGCCCTCGTCGCCGATGACGATCGGTGGCTCGCCTCTGGGGTCGGGTATGAGCCGCAGCTCGCGTTCGGGGTGAAGGGCGTGCAGGTCGGCGACGGCATCCGTGGCGATGGTCAGGAGGTCGACCGGCCGGCGTTCCAGCGGCCGCTGCTGATCGAGCCGCGCAAGGAGCAGCAGGTCCTCGACGAGCAGGCCCATCCGCGCGGCCTCGTCCTCGATGCGCTTCATGACGCGGGCGAGCTCGGCCTCGTCGGGCACCGCCCCCATGCGGTACAGCTCGGCGAAACCGCGCACGGACGTCAGCGGCGTGCGCAGCTCATGCCCCGCGTCCGCCACGAACCGCCGCATCCGCTCCTCCGACGCGCGGGCATTCATCTCCGAGCGCTCACGCGCATGGAAGGCGTCCTCGATCTGCCCGAGCATCGTGTTCAGCGAGGTACCGAGCCGACCCACTTCCGTGTGATCGTCGGCGACCTGGACGCGACGGGCCAGGTCGCCGGCCGCGATCGCCTCGGCCGTGCGCTCGACCTCGACGAGCCGCCGGAGGCTCTGACGGATCATGAAATACCCCACAACCCCGAGTGACGCCAGCACGATGGCGCTCGCGATCCCGTCGATCGCGATCAGCCGGTTGACCGTGCTGTTCACGTCGTCGAGCGGAAAAGCAACGATGATGGTCGCCCCGCCGGGGAGCACCGGCGTGCCCTGCAGCGCGAGCAAGTACACCCGCCACTGCCGTCCGCCCTGAAGGGATCCCGCCGTGAACGGGTCGCGGTTGTGTGCTGCGACGTAGCTGTCGGTGATTGCACCGATTCGCGGCGGCGAGGGTGCGGCCTCGCCCGGTCGCGGGTACGAGCCACTGCCCTCCGCCATCTCGCCTGACGAATCTGCGAGCGCGACGTAATACGAGCCGACAGGACTGGCTTGCGCGAGACCATCAAGGGTGATCCGGCGCTGCGTCAAAACCTGTCCCGCCAGGCTCGTCGTGGAGGCCCGCAGTTGGTTGTCGACGCGCGTCAGCAGGTAGCGCTGCAAGAGGGTGGAGCCGGCGACACCGATCACCACGAGCGCGACCGTCACCAGGCCCAGCATGGCCGCCACCAGGGTCACCCTGAGGGGGAGCCGGCGGCGGCGGTGCCAGCGTTGCAGCAGCGCGCTCATCCCTTTAGATCATCCGCGTGGCATGCGAAGGACGTATCCCACTCCTCGCAGCGTGTGCAGAAGACGGGGCTCGTTGGCGTCGACCTTCTTGCGCAGGTAGGAGACGTAGGACTCGACGATCCCCGCTTCGCCGCCGAAGTCGTACTGCCACACGTGGTCAAGGATCTGTGCTTTGGACAGCACCCGTCCAGGGTTCAGCATGAAGTAGCGCAGCAGCTTGAACTCGGTCGGCGAGAGCGAGACCTCCTGGCCCGCCTTTCGCACCTCGTGGGAATCCTCGTCGAGCTCGATGTCGGCGAAGGTGAGCAGGCTCGTCCGCTCGTTCTCCACGCCGCCGCTGGTACGGCGCAGCACGGCGCGCACCCGGGCGAGCACTTCTTCCAGGCTGAACGGCTTGACGACGTAGTCGTCGCCGCCCAGCGTGAGGCCGGCGATCTTGTCCTCGGTGGCGTCGCGGGCGGTGAGGAAGACGACCGGTACTCGGTCGGCTCCCGAGCGCAGCTTGCGCAGCACGTCGAAGCCGTCCATGTCGGGCAGCATCACGTCCAGCAGCACCAGGTCGGGGCGGTCGCGGCGAGCCGCATTGACCGCATCCACCCCAGAGGTCGCGGTCTGCACGGCGAATCCCGCGTAGCGCAGGCTCGCCGACAGGAGCTCGACGATGTTGGGCTCGTCGTCCACCACCAGCAGTTTCGCTTCGACTGGGCGTCCGTTCTGGCCGGGCCGATCGTTCACGCGCGCGCCCCTTCCCTCTTAGTCCTGGAGCAGATCGCGACTCGGCTGAGCGCAGCGAAGTCGAGCGCGGGTCTGCGACCCATGACTCTTCATGGTCGACGCACAGCCTGGGAGCAAGCTGTGAATGGGCTGGGATGGGTTCATCCGACGCCGCGGTCCCCGCGCTATTACGCTCGCGTGCCCGACGAGCACCACGACATCATCCGGCTCTCGCCCGATCACAAGGCCCTGACGGTCCTGGCGGGTCTTCCTCGGCGCCCAGCGCGTGTACCGGACGAGCAACCCGATCACCATCGGTTTTCGCGTCCGGCTACGGTCAGCCCAACACTCGCGCGCAAAGGAGCCGTCGCATGTCTTCGGAGCTACCCGCCCCCACCGCGATCACGAATCTGCTCTACCGCTACGCGGAGCTGATCGACGCCGGCGACTACGAGGGCATCGGCGAATTGCTCGCGCATTGCACCGTCACCTCGGACCAGGGCGGCGAGTGGACCGGCGCCGAGCAGATCACGAAGATGTACTACGACTTCACGCGCAAGCATGAGGACGGCACTCCGCGCAGCAAGCATGTCATCACGAACCCGATCGTCGAGGTCGATGGCGACATCGGCACCTGCCGCGCGTACTACACGGTCTTCATGAAGACGGACACGCTGCCGCTTCAGCCGATCGTCAACGGCCGCTACCGAGACACGTTCGAGCGGGTCGACGGCGCCTGGCGGTACAAGCACCGCGTGATGATCGTCGAGCACGTAGGTGACGTCTCGCAGCACCTCAACATGTCGATCAGCGGCACCGCCTGAGGCAGGCCTTTGTGCTCAGCCTGAGAGGCGCTCGCGTACCCACTCCTGGGTGAGCAGTTCGAGCTCTCCGGCCATCGGTCCGGGAAAGGTGCCGAAGCCGTGGGGAGATTCCGGAACGACGTGCAACTCCGCGACGTTGCCGGCGGCACGCAGGCGCGCCGTCATGAACAGCGAATCGTCCAGCAGCGGGTCGAGCGTGCCGGCGCACAGCAGCGCGGGAGGTAGCCCGGACAGGTCGGCGTAGAGCGGCGAGATCGCAGGATCGCGCAGGGCCTCAGCGTCACGGCCGGGCGCATAAGCCGCGTGGAATCGCTCGGAGGCCTCGTGGCTCAGCACGAGCGGTTCGTGGCCTCGATTACGCGCGCTGGGAGTGCCGGACAGGTCGTAGATGCCGTACGTCAGGTTCAGCCCGGCGACGCGCCGGATCTCGCCACGATCCCGCAAGTGCAACGCGACGAGCATGGTGAGGTTGGCCCCGGCGGAATCGCCCCCGAGGAGCAGCGTCGAGGAACCGAACTCCTGCTCGGCATTCGCGATGAGCCAGTCCGCCGCCGCCCGGCAATCGTCGGGTCCGGCGGGGAACGGGTGCTCCGGAGCAAGGCGATAATCCAGGCTCACGACGGTGATTCCGGTCGCGAGAGCCAGCCGGGCGTTCGCCGGGTCGTGCATCTCGGGCCATCCCATCGCGAACCCGCCGCCGTGGATGTCGAGATACACCGCTGGGGGCGGTCCTGCGTTCAGCGCCTTGGCGATCCGCACGCGCATGTCGCCGGCGGGCCCGGGAATCGTGCCGTCTTCCATGGGGATGGCGAGTTCCTGATCGAGGAACACCTGGGGGACGGGCCGGATCGCCGCGACCATCTCTGCGGAGGTGAAGTCCGGCGTGAAGTCGCCCATCTCGCGCAGCGCGATGTTCGCCTCGCGGGCGCCGTCCACGTGCCTTGTCCAGCGCTCGTGAATGACCTGCGTCGTTTCTGCTGACACGCTGATGGCCTCCCTAGCCAGTGAAGCTGTCGCCGCTGACGTCGATGCGCCGGCCGACCCACTCGCCGCTGACCATGGCGGCCAGCAGATCAGCGTCGGTGGTGGTCGCGACGGTGTGCACGGGTGCGCCGTCCTGCGCGGCCTTGGCGACGACGATGCCGGTGCCCGGGGCGTCGCCTTCGTAGCTGACCGTGTAGCCGACGACATCGGCCGGACCTTGGTAGCCGGGATCGGCTGCAGCCGTTGGGGTTTCGTCCAACGCGCGATCGCTGACGTCGGTCCGCCGGAAGGGCTTGCTCGGTGGCGTCGTCGACCACAGGCCCATGCCGTGCTTGGTGATCATTCCGCTGATCGAGGTGACCAGCCCGGTCGAGCCCGGGTCCTCGCGCAGCACCTGCATCATCCGGGCGTGTGACTGCAGGACGTAGTTGTTCAGCGGGCCGCCGCCGAACGCCATGCCGCCGGTGACCGTCCACGGCCGGTCCGCGGAGAGTTTCAGTTCGGCGGCCTGGACGCGGACCGCTGAGGGGAAACAGCTGTAGAGATCGAGATGCGCGACGTCCGCGGGGGCGACGCCGGCGACTTCGGTGAGTGCCCGGCCGGCCGCCGTAATGGCCGGCGAGCGATGGGGTTCGGCGCGCTCGCTCAGCATGATCATCGCGTTGGACTCGACCGCGGCATGCGGGAAAATCCAGTGTTCGCGGGGGATTGAGGCGGCTTGGGCCGCTTCCACACTGCACAGGATGAACCCGGCTGCCTGGTCGACCGTCCAGTACGAGACGTGTTGCTTGGTGTACGGCCAGGAGTACCAAGGGTTTTTCGGAGTCGCCAGGCCGTCGCCGAGCGGGGTGACGTCACGCTTCCACGCCTCGGGACGTGCGGCGGCGATCGCGGCAAAGCCGTCCCACAGCGTTGCGACCTCGCGGGCGTGCTCGTCGATCGTCTGGCCCGCGGCAGCTCGCAGCGCGGTCTCGATGATCGCGTACTGGCGGGCGGCGACGTAGAGCTGGCGGTCGATTTCGAGCCTGCTGATCACCTGCTGTGCTGGGGAAAGCACCGTATCTGCAGGGGCTTTTGCCTCGGGCTCGGCGTCCACCGCGATCCCCGCGCGGGCCGCCGAGGCTGCTCGGGCACGCGCCTCCCCGCCGCAGATGAGGACGACCGAGGCCTCGCCGCGGGCGATGGTGGTGCAGGCGCGCGTGAAGAGAGTCTGCTGCAGCACGCCGAGTTCCGCGTAGACGGTGTGCGGGCTGATGCCGAGCTGCTCGCTGACCATCCGCGCGGGGTCCTGGCACTTCCACGAACCCTGTGGCGCGAGTACGACATCGGCCTGGCTGACGAGGCGGTGCGGGTCAGGACCGCCCGCATCGTCGGCCGCGGACCGGATCGCCCGCGCCATCAGCGCCACCGCGTCCAGCGCTTGTGTCGGATCGCTTTCGCGTTGGGTGAGTGCGGCGGATCCGACCAGCACGGGCGTCCGGGGATCGAACCCTTCCGCCATCAGGCGCCGCCCGAAACCAATGCGGGGGCGAGCCGTCGCCACTGCTCGAGCGAGCTGCCTCCCCAGCCGCCGGCATCGCCGACGGGGTTGAGCACCTGAACGCACACGTGCTCGGCGCCGGCATCGTGATGCGCCTTCACGCGGGCCGCGATCGCCTCCTCGTCGCCCCACACGATGAGGGCGTCGACCAGCCGGTCCGAGCCACCTTCGGCGAGGTCGTCCTCGGTGAAGCCGAGCCGCAGGAAGTTGTTGGTGTAGTTGGGCAGCATCAGGTAGCCGGCCAGGTTCTGGCGGGCGATTTCGCGCGCCCGGCCCGGGTCGGTCTCGAGCACCGCGCCTTGCTCGGCGGCGATCAGCGGGCCGGTGCCGAGCTCGGCGCGCACCTGGGCCGTGTGCTCGGGCGTCACGAGATAGGTGTGCGTACCTCGAGTGCGGGAGGCGGCGAGGGCGAGCATCTTCGGCCCCAGCGCCGCGAGCATGCGGTCCTCGGGGGGCACGCCCTGGTTCGGCAACGCGTCGAGCTCGTCGAGGTACTGCGTCATCACCTGCAAGGGCTTCTGGTACGTGCCCGGCGCCTTGGCTCCGTCGATGAGCAGCTGATGGCTGACGCCGATGCCGAGCATGACCCGGCGGCCGTGCGCGGCGACCGTCGCCGCGTAGCCCGCGGCGGTGTCGGCGGCCGATGTCATCCAGAGGTTCAGGATGCCGGTCGCGATGGCCGTGCGTTTCGTGGCGGCCAGCAGGGTGTTGATGGGAGTGAAGACGTCACCCGATACGTCGGGGATCCACAGCGCGGTGTAGCCGAGCTCGTCGAGTTCCGCCGCGGACTGTGCCGCCACCGCCGGATCGCCATAGCGCAGTTCGCCGCTCCAGAGCCCGGTTCCTGCGAGGTCCACGTGTCTTCTCCCTTGTCCGTTCGCTGGTGTCAGTTGAAGGTGGATCCGCCGTTGAGGTTCACGGTCTGCCCGGTCATCCATTCGGCCTCGTTGGAGGCGAGGTAGACGACCGCGGCACCGACGTCGTCGGGCGTGCCGAGGCGTCCCACGGGAATGGACCTGGCGATGCCTGCTGTGACGCTCGAATCCTGCGGCTTGCTCGGTGCGGCCATCAGCCCGAGGGCCAGCGCGTTGGCGGTGACGCCGGTCGACGCGACCTCCGTCGACAGATGGCGGATGAACCCTTCGATACCGCTCTTGGACGCCCCGTACAGCGAGACGCCGATCTTAAGGCCGGTACGCCCGGCGCCGGAGGAGATCTGGATGATTCGCCCCCAGTGCGCCTCCACCATCGGCTCGATCACGGCGGCGATGCAGTGCAGCGACCCGTACAGGTTGATGTCGATGTACGAGCGCCAGCGGCTGGGAGGCAAATCGCGGAAGCGGACCGGCGCCATGTCGGCCGGAATGCCGGCGTTGTTGACGAGGATGTCGATGTGGCCGCCGAGCGCATCCGCCGCGGCGGCGACTCCGGCATTGACCGCCGACTCGTCGGTGATGTCGAACGGGGCGCTGACCGCCGTGCCGCCCCCAGCGACGATCGCGTCACGCGTCGCGTCAGCCTTCGCGCTGACGATGTCGTTCACCGCCACTGCAGCGCCTTGCCGGGCCAGCGCCTGCGCGATGCCGACACCCATGCCGTCACCGGCACCCGTAACGAGCGCACGGTGGCCGGTGAGTTCGAACATGCGTGGCCTCCCTTGACCCGATTCCCTGCCCCGGGAAGCCTGCCATGCGCCCGCAACCGGCCTACGCTCGGCCTCGCGTAAGCCCCGCTGCACGCTCTGACCTGCCCAGCGGATTAATCGGCGAAAAATTGGGGTCCGGGCGTCGGAGATGATGGTCGGCGAGCGACGGAGGTGATGTGAGCGTCGAGCAGATGCAGGCGGGCGATCCGCGGCGCGGCTTGCTCGAGCTGTACGACGTCGCTCTGCCGCAGGTGTACGGCTACCTGCTGCGCCGCTGCGGGCGAACCGCGCTCGCGGAGGACCTCACCGCTGAAACGTTCCTGGCCGCGGTCGACGCCGTCCGGTCGGGCGGCTCACCACCGCCGTCGATCGGCTGGCTCATCGGGATCGCCCGGCACAAGCTGGTCGACCATTGGCGGCGGCTCGCCCGCGAGGAACGCACGCTGACAGCCGTGGTCGGCGCGGCCGGCCAGGAGGCCGACGATCCGTGGGACGCGACGCTCGACGCGCTCCGCGCCCACGAAACGCTGCAGGCCCTCGCCCCGCAGCACCGCGCTGCGCTGACCCTGCGCTACCTGGATGATCTGCCCGTCTCCGAGGTGGCACACGCCATGGACCGCACGGTTCACGCCGTCGAGGCGCTGCTCGTGCGCGCCCGCAGCGCTTTCCGAACCGCCTATACCGAACATGCCGACGGAGAGGAGGCCGGCCGTGACTGACCCGCTGGATGCGCTGCGTGAGCCCGATGGCCCGGTCGCTCCCGATCCGGCTTTCGCTGCCAGATTGCGCGCCCGCCTGGAGCGCGCGCTCGAGCTACCCCGAGGAGTTGCCGTGTCCGTCGACCATGTGAGAGTCACCTCGAACGTGCCCGCCCCGACCGGTGCCGCGATCCCCTACCTCGCCGTGGCCGATGCCCGGCGCGCGATCGCCTGGTACGTCGAGGTGCTCGGCGCCGTCGCCGCGGGTGACCCGATCGTGATGCCGGACGGGCGGATTGGGCATGCCGAGCTCGCGCTTGCCGGCGGCAAGCTCTACCTGGCCGACGAGTACCCGGAAATCGGCGTCGTCGCCCCCGCGGCCAACGGCGCCTCGGTCAGCCTGGTCCTGAACGTTGCTGACGTCGACGCCCGCGTCGCGGCGGCCACCGTACACGGGGGCCGGCTCACCAGGGAGGTCAGCGAAGCGTATGGCTCCCGCAACGCCACGATCGTCGACCCGTTCGGGCATCGCTGGATGCTGCAGCAGCCGGTGAGCACGGTTCCCGCGGGCGAAGCCCCGGCTCCGCCGTGGCATCAGGGCGATGTCGGCTACGTGTCGCTCAACGTTCCGGATGTTGCGCAGGCGGCAGCGTTCTACTCCGCCGTGCTCGGCTGGACGTGTGACGAGCGCGGCCCCGAGTCTCGGCAGGTCGTCGGACAGTCCATGCACATCGGGCTCTTCCGCACCCCGGGGCCGCCGGATCTGTTCTGCGCGTACGCGGTCGGCGACGTCGACGCCGCGATCGAACGCGTGCGCGCGGCAGGCGGCACGGCTGGGCTGCCGACGGAGGAGCCGTGGGGCCGGAGCGCGGAATGCGTCGACAGCCAGGGCAAGGGCTTCGCCGTGTTCGCCCCGAAGGCCGACCACCCGGGCGAGCGGCCGCCGGTGAACGGGGCCCGCGAGGGTGATCTCTGCTACCTGACCTACCGCGTCGCCGATTCGGGGCAGACCCGCGAGTTCTACAGCGCCGTGCTCGGGTGGCAGTTCTCCTCGGGTCACGCCGAGGACGGGTGGCAGATCGAGGATGTCGCGCCCATGGGCGGCATCGGCGGCGGCGCGAGCGAGCCGCGGACACTGCCGATGTGGTTGGTCGACGACATCGAGGCGGCCGTGGGGCGGGTGCGGGCTGCCGGTGGAACGGCGACCGAGGTCGCGCAGCGTCCGTACGGGCTCGAATCCGAGTGCGTCGACGACCAGGGCAGTCACTTCTATCTCGGACAGCTCTAGCTGTCTCGGCCGGCTCTAGCGGGAGCGGCGGCGTACCAAGGCTTCCTGCATCACGGAGGCGACGAGGCGGCCGTCCTCCGTGAAGTACTCGGCGTACGCGAGGCCGCGGCCGTCCGACGACGACGGGCTTTCGACGCTGAACAGCAGCCACTCGTCGGCGCGAAACGGGCGGTGGAACCACATGGCGTGATCCAGGGACGCCACCAGCAACTCGCCCGAGGGGATGTTGTGGCTGAGCGTGGCCGTGCCGGCGAGCGTCAGGTCTGACATGTACGCCAGGGCGCAGACGTGCAGCAGCGGATCGTCCGGCAGCCGGTCGGCGGCGCGCATCCAGAACCGGCGGCGCGGGATGTCGGCCTCGAGGATGCCGAACTCGTCCTCGGGCCCGGTCGGCACCTGGGACCCGGCGAAACGAGAGGTGGGATCGGGGCCGCGCAGCTCCAGCACCAGCCGCGCGACAGACTGGGCGCGATCTGCGGTCTCGCCGGCTTCCTCCGCCGCCTTGTACAGGTCGAGCGATTCCTCGGGCGGGCGTACGACGGGCATCGGCCGCTGGTGCCCGCCGCCCTCTTCCGGATCCTTGAACGACGCGGACAGGCTGAAGATCGTCTCGCCCTTCTGCACGACCGACACGCGCCGGGTCGTGAAGCTGCCACCGTCGCGGAGCCGGTCGACGAGATAGATCAGCGGTGCGGTCGGGTTGCCCGGACGAAGGAAGTAGCTGTGCAGCGAATGGACGGTGCGCTCGCCGACCGTGCGTCCTGCGGCGACGAGCGCCTGCGCCGCCACCTGGCCGCCGAAGCTGCGCATGGGTGCGCCCGCGTGGCTCCAGCCCCGGAAGATGTCGCGGTCGATCTCCTCGAGCTCGAGAAGATCGGCGAACGTCGGCTCCTCCGGAGGTGGGGTCACCTCGCCATAGTTATCAGTTAGTAGCCGCGCCAGACCGGCGGCCGGCGCTCCAGGAAGCTCGCAACACCCTCCTGGCTGTCTTCGGTGTTGGTCATGATGTCGACGATCCACGCCTCTTCGTGGGCGAGCGTGGCGCGGTCCACGTCGAACGAGCGGTTGAGTAGCCACTTGTTGGCGCGGTGGGCCGCGGTCGGGCCGGTCGCGAGCCGCGTGGCCCACTCGGTCACTGCTGCGTCCAGCTCCTCGCCGGGGACGACGCGTGAGACGAGGCCGAGCTCGTACGCCCGCTGGGCCGGAACGTCGTCCGCGAAGAAGATCAGCTCCTTCGCGCGCTGCAGCCCGATCATCCGGGGCAGCAGGTAGGTGCCGAGCCCATCGGCGACCAGCCCGCGGCGGGCGAAGATCTCGATGAACTTGGCTTCCTCGGCGGCGACGACGAGGTCGCACGCGAAGGCGATGTGGCAGCCGATCCCGGCTGCCGTGCCCTGGACGGAAGCGATCACGGGCTTCTCGCAGTCCATGATCGCCGAGACCAGCTTGATCGCCCCGCGCAGCATGGTCCGGCGGGAGTCGCCCAGCAGCTTCTCCGGGAACTCGTCGCTGCGCGGCGGCGGCGGCGCGCTCTTGCGCAGGTCGGCGCCGGTGCAGAAGAAGCGACCGGTCGCGCCGAGCACCACGCAGCGGACGGCCGGATCCTCGCTGGCCCGGTCCAGCCAGGCGAGCAGCCGGGAGCGCTGGTCGTGCGTCATCGCGTTGCCCTGATCCGGTCGGGTCAGCGTGGCCCGCAAGATCCCGTCCTTCAGTTCGAACGTGATCTCGTCGGTCGACTCGAGGTCCGGCGAGAGCCCGGCGGTCATGGTGCCTCCTTCGACGTGACGGTCAGCCCTAAGTGACTGTGAGCACCGTCGGCTAGAACGTGTTATCGCGCAGGTTAGGCTGCCAGACGTGACTCGCGGCATTCTCGCGGCTGCCGGCTACGTGCCGCACGGCCGATTGGACAGGGCGGAGATCGCCGCCTTCGTTGGTTCCGGCGGTGGCAAGGGCACCCGTTCCGTGGCCTGGTACGACGAGGACACGACGTCGCTCGGAGTCGAGGCAGCGCGGCTGGTGCGCCGCGCCCGGCCCGACGCGGCGCCGTCGGCGCTCTATTTCTCGACGATCAGCCCGGCGTACGTCGACAAGACCAACGCGACGGCGGTGGCGGCTGCGCTCCGCCTCGACAGCGACGTGCTGGCAGCGGACTTCGGCGGTGCGCAGCGCTCGGCGGTGGGCGCGATCCTGGCCGCGCTCGGGGGCTCGTCGACGGTGCTCACGGTGGCTGCTGACGCCCGCAGCGGTCTTGCCGGCAGCGGCGACGAGGCGGCGGGCGGCGACGCGGGTTCGGCGTTGCTCGTCGGCGATGACGCGGGCGGCCCGTTGCTCGCCGAGTTCCTCGGCTCCGCGTCCATCACGGAGGAGTTCACCGATCGCTGGCGTGGCCCGGGAGACGCCCGATCCAAGCTCTGGGAAGAGCGCTTCGGCGAGACGGCCTACGTGCCGCTCGGCGAGCGCGCCTGGCTCGAGGCGCTCAAGCACGCCGGGGTCGAGGCCGACGCCGTCGATCGGGTGATCATCACGGGCCTGCACTCTCGTGCGGTCCGCGTGCTGGGCACCAAGCTCGGCGCAAAGGACAAGCTCGTTGACGACCTCGGCGCGGTCCTCGGCAACGCCGGGTCGGCCCAGCCCGGGCTGCTGCTCGCGACGGCGCTCGAGGCAGCGTCGCCGGGTGAGGTCGTCGCGCTCGTTGTCCTGGCGGACGGGGCGGACGTGCTGCTCTTCCGCGCGGGTGAGGCCGCCGGCCAGGCACCGGTGCGGTCGGTGGCCGACCAGCTCGCCGGCGGGACGAAGGTGCCGTACGGCAAGTTCCTTTCCTGGCGCGGGGGGCTGGCCATCGAGCCGCCGCGGCGTCCCGAGCCGAGCCGCACGTCGTCGAGCGCCGCCCTGCGCAACGAGGACTGGAAGTACGCCTTCGCCGGCCGTCGCGATCCCGTCACCGGAGCCCCGCAGCTGCCGCCGCTCCCGTCGGGCGGCGAGGCCGTTCCGATGAGTGACGTCACCGGCACGATCGCGACCTTCACCATCGACCGGCTGGCGTACTCGCCGAGCCCGCCGATCGTCTTCGCGATCGTGGACTTCGACGGCGGCGGCCGCTATCCGGTCGAGATCACCGATGTGCCCGAGAAGGACATCGCGGAGGACGTGAAGGTCGGCACCCGGGTGGAAATGACGTTCCGCCGGCTGTCGACCGCAGACGGGATTCACAATTACTTCTGGAAGGCGCGGCCGCTGCGCGGCGTTGCATCTTCGAAATAGCTATCGGGAGACGAGGGCGTAATGGGATCGCACGGCATCCGTGACCGGGTGGCCATCGTCGGGATGGCTTGCACCCCCTTCCGCGAGCACTTCGACAAGAGTGCCGACGACCTGATGGTCCAGGCGTCCGAGGAGGCGTACGCGAGCGCCGGGGTCGGGAAGGACGACGTCGACGCGTACTGGCTCGGCACGGCCGGCAGCGGCATGAGCGGTATCACGCTCGCGCGCCCGCTGCAGCTGATCGGCAAGCCGGTCACGCGCGTGGAGAACTACTGCGCGACCGGCTCCGAGGCGTTGCGTGGCGCGGCGTACGCGGTCGCCAGCGGTGCCTATGACGTGGCCATGGCCGTGGGCGTCGAGAAGATCAAGGATTCGGGTTATCAGGGGATGTCCGCAGCGCCGATCCCGAACGACGGCACCGCGCGCACCCTCACCGCGGCCGCGATGTTCAGCATGGTGGTGCCTGCCTACGCCAAGCGCTACGGCGTCACCGAGGCCGAGCTGCGCGAGGCGCTGGCCCACATCGCGTCGAAGAACCACTACAACGGCGCCCGCAACAAGCGTGCGCAGTTCCGCCGCGAGGTCAGCGAGGCGGCGGTGTGCGCGGCGACCCCGGTGGCCGGAATGCTCGGCATCTTCGATTGCGCGGGAGTGGCCGACGGCTCAGCCGCGGCCATCGTCGTCCGGGCTGAGGACGCGCACAAGTACACCGACAAGCCGCTCTACATCAAGGCGCTGTCGTTCGTAGCGGGCAACGGCAACGGCCTCGCCGACCCGACCTACGACTACACCACCTTCCCCGAGGTCGCGGCGTCCGCGAAGGACGCTTACGCCCAGGCCGGGATCACCTCACCGCGTGACCAGATCGCCATGGCCGAGGTGCACGACTGCTTCACCCCGACCGAAATGGTGCTGATGGAAGACCTCGGCTTCGCCGAGCGCGGCACCGCCTACAAGGAGGTGCTGGCCGGCACCTACGACCTCACCGGAGACCTTCCCATCAATCCGGACGGCGGCCTCAAGAGCTTCGGCCACCCGGTCGGCGCTTCGGGTCTGCGGATGATGTTCGAGGCCTGGCTGCAGCTGCGCGGCGAAGCCCCCGAGGAGCGGCGCATCCACACCGCTGACCGCGGCTACGCGCTCACCCACAACCTCGGCGGCTACCCCGGCGAGATGGTCTCCTTCGTCTCCATCCTCGGCAGCGCCCTCGACTGAGGTCCAGCCTGTGGATAGGCCGATTTGCCTTGATCGGCCAGCAGAATCCGGGGATGGATGATTCGCCTGACCCGGCCGCCGTCGAGGGCCGACTCTTGCATGATGCTCGTGTTCTGGTTGGCCTGACACAAGCGGAGGTCGCCGCGCGCGCGGGCATCACCCAACAGACGGTCGCGCTCTACGAACGCGGCTCGCGGCAGCCGAGCCTGGTAACCCTGAGCAAGCTCGTGGCCGGCTGCGGCCTGGAACTGGCGTGGCGGCTGATCCCACGCTTTGTTCAGAGCTATTGCGGATTGTGCTGGCGACGCGCAGCCTCACGGTGGTGGTCGGCGGCAAGCTCGCCGCCCGCCTGCATGGCGCCGACGTGCACGTATCGGAGCTCGATCTCTGGGTGGATCCGCTCGTCGATCTCGACGCCATGACCGCGTTTCTGGCTCGCGCTTGCGTCAAGTACGTCTCTCGGCTGGGTGAGATCTCGCCCGCTGAAGCCAGCCTGGAATGGCTGCGTCGCGGGTGGCCGCTGGCGAGTCATAAGGCTCTCGTGAAGCTGCGATGCGCCCAGCAGTTCGACGGCATCGTCCAGCGGGCTGTCGCGGTCAGGGTGCCCGGCTGGGAGTTCCCCCTCCTGGTCGCGTCGCCCGACGACTGCACCCGCTGGTGGCATCACCGGGACCTCGATCACCTCGCGCTCCAACGCGCCGTTCGGCTCGCGAGCTGACAAACAATCCGAGGCGCTCGCTGGACTGACATAGTTCGGTGGGCAGTACACGCAAAAGGACGTAACGGCGGCGGTTCTACGCCGCATTGCCTGTACTGCGGCCCGAGGAGACCGAGTTCCTGAGGACATCGCTTTGCGTGTACCGCCCCAGTCACCGGTTAATCGCGGGCGCGGGGCAGGGGGGCCATGCGAGAATGAGCGCCGCCCATGATGTGGGCGCTTGATCTCAGGATGTGAACATGTACGACTCGGCGGGTGCCGGTTCCGTGTGGCAGGAGGGTCTGCTTGCGGCGCGGGCCCGGGGGATGACCTCGTCGGTCATCCGCGACCTGCTGGCGCTGACGTCCCGGCCCGATGTCATCAGCCTGGCCGGGGGTTTGCCGGACTCGGCGGCGCTGCCGGCGCAGTGGCTGCGCGCGTGCGCCGACGCCTTGCTCGCTGCCGAGGGTCCGAGTCTGCTGCAGTACTCGACCACGGAAGGTGATCCGCAGCTGCGCGAGCTGATCGCGCGGTGGGAAACCGACTGGTGTGGCAGGGCGGTGTCGGCGGACGACGTGCTCGTCACCTCGGGGTCGCAGCAGGCGCTGGATCTGCTGGCCAAGGTGCTGATCGAGCCCCGCGATGTGCTCGTGACGACCGACCCGGCGTACCTCGGCGCGCTGCAGGCGATGCAGCTCTTCCAGCCGCGGCTCGTCGGCATCGCCGAGGACGAGGCCGGCATGCGCGTCGATCTGCTGGCCGACGCTCTCGCGGCCGGCCTGGCTCCCAAGCTGGTCTACCTCACGCCGACCTTCGCCAATCCGAGCGGCACCACGATGCCCGCCGAGCGCCGCGCGGAACTGGCCGCGCTCGCGGATCGCTACGGCTTTCTGATCGCCGAGGACGACGCGTACCGGCAGCTCTATTTCGGCGCTCCGCCCCCGCGACCGATCGCCGCGCACAGCGACCGCGTGGTTCGGCTGGGCTCGTTCTCCAAGGTGCTCGGCCCAGGACTGCGCGTCGGGTGGATCGTCGCACCGCAACAGTTGCGTAGCGCGCTCATCCGGGCGAAGCAGGCCACTGACTTGCACACCTCGACGTTCGCCCAGCGGCTCCTGCATTCCGCCGCCAGCGATTCCGCCTTGCTCGCCGACCATCTTGCGGCCACCCGAGCGTCGTACGCCGAGCGTGCCGCGACCCTCGTCCACGGTCTGCGCAGCGGCTTCGGCGACCGTCTCGAGCTCGCCGACCCCAAAGGCGGCATGTTCTGCTGGGCGACGTTTGTCGACGGCACCTCACCCACCGACCTGCTGGCCGCGGCCCTGGAGCGCGGCGTCGCCTTCATCCCCGGCAGCGTTTTCTCCGTTCCCGGCGCAGGCGGCAGCAGTGGCACGAGTGCCTGCGGTGCGCGGATGTGCTTTGCCACCTCCCCGCCGGAGGTGCTGCGCGAGGCGGTCGGCCGGCTGCGCGAAGCAGCAGCTGACGACTGACTTTTCCCAGTCCCTTCCACAACCGATCCGTGTTGCGGTAGAACATCCCGCGGGACTTGTTCTCGCGTCCGGACCATGGGCGTTCCACATCTTTTTTCGCCAATGTTTCCGGGCGTTTCGGGGCACACGGGGGTGCGTTCGTAGTGGTGGACCCAAGCGGTCTTACTGGTTTGAGCCTGTTGCGGTCCTGGAGTCTTCGCCGGCGAGTCGGTGTGCTTTTTGACTGCTGCGCATCGACGCGCTGGGCTGCCGTCGTCGGCGCCCGCCTCGAGGAGTGCCGGGACGACTCGCAGTTCTACGACCTGGTCGAGGACGTGTGGTGGGGGCTCTCGCCAGGCGACTGGCAAGAAGCCATCGATGCGACCGCGCGACCGGCGCTGCCGGAGTTGGCAGGCTCGGTGTCCGCGCTGTTGCGTGAGATCGCCGAAGGCCTGCGCGCGTACGAGGAACGTTTCGCGATGAGGTACGTGGCCCGGGCACACGGCCGAAGTGCTGCGGAGCTTTTGCTGGTGCTGCGCCGTCGGCTCGCCAACCCGGCCAACATCGAGTTGCGGGTCGCTGCCGGCGAGCAGATCGACATCACCAAGACGCGGTTGCTCGGCGCGCTTGGCTCCATTCCCGTCCCTGATCACAGCCGTCACCAGGTCCGGGTCAGGGTCGCAGCCCCGCGCACAGCACTGGCTTTCTAGCCGAAAGACACTTCCCCGCGGGCATTAAGTCACGCCGACGCGAGGTCGATGCCATGCCTCAGGCTGCATCGGGGGAGTTGTTGTGCGCGCAAGAACGGCGTTGCTGCTGGCGGCGGTGCTGGGAATGGCCGGTCTGAGCCTGGCTGCTCCCGCGACCGCCGGTGTGGCTCCAGCCCCGTCACTGGCCACCCCGCAGGTGCGCTTCGCGCAGCACATCGCCGCGCTCGAGCAGATGAAGGCCACGTTCAGCCGTCACCGCCACTCCCGGGTGTGCAGCCGGCCGAGCGCCGAGCACGCGTCGTGCAACGCGGTCGTCGACCAGAACATCAGCGGCAATGTCGTCCCGAATGCGCTGCCGGCCGGCTACGGCCCGGCCGATCTGCAAGCGGCCTACCAGCTGCCGTCCGCCTCGGCCGGGGCCGGGCAGATGGTGGCTGTGGTCGACGCGTACGACCTGCCTACGGCTGAGGCCGACCTCGCGACCTACCGCAGCAAGTACGGCCTTCCCCCCTGCACGACCGCCAACGGTTGCTTCCAGAAGGTGAATCAGGACGGCGGCAGCACTCCGCCCGCCTCGAACGCTTCGTGGGGCCAGGAAATCGCCCTTGACCTCGACATGGTGAGCGCGGCCTGCCCGAACTGCTCGATCCTGCTGGTCGAGGCGGACGACGAGAGCCTGGGAAACCTCGGCACCGCGGAGAACACCGCGGTGTCGCTCGGGGCAACGGCCGTGTCCAACAGCTGGGGCGGCGGCGAGTTCTCCTCGGAAACCTCTGCTGACTCAGCGTTCTTCGACCACCCTGGCGTCGCGATCACCGCCAGCGCGGGCGACTCCGGCTACGGCGTGGAGTACCCGGCCGCCTCGCCCAACGTCATCGCCGTCGGCGGCACCAGCCTCACGCTGTTCGGCGGGACGCGCGGGTTCTCCGAGACGGCATGGTCCGGAACCGGCAGTGGATGCTCGGCGTACGAGCCGAAACCGTCGTGGCAGAGCGACGCCGGGTGCGCCAAACGGTCGGTGGTCGACGTCTCGGCCGTCGCCGACCCGGCTACCGGGGTGGCGGTTTACGACAGCACGGCATCGGGTGGGCTCAGCGGCTGGCTGGTCTTCGGCGGCACGAGCGCGGCCGCTCCGTTCGTCGCCGGCGCGTACCAGCTGGCGAGCCACACCTCGCCCGCACCGGACGTCCCGACGCAGAATCTCTATGCGAACCCGACCTCCTTCTTCGACGTCACGAGCGGCTCGAACGGCACGTGCGGCGTCTCCTACCTGTGTACGGCGCGGACCGGCTACGACGGTCCGACCGGGCTCGGGACGCTCAACGCGATCGGCGCCTTCAGCCCGCCGGCCGCGACCCCTCCATCCACCCCGCGCGACGCCGACGGTCTCGACCGCTCAGGCCGGTGACGGCAAGGCCACGATCACCTGGCAGGCCCCGGCCGACAACGGTGGCAGTCCGATCACCGGCTACGTCGTCACGCCCAGCCTCAACGGCGTCGCCCAGCCGGCTCACATCTTCAACACACCCGCACTCACCGAAGCGGTCGCCGGGCTGGCCAACGGTACGACGTACACGTTCACCGTCTCAGCCGTGAACGCGTCGGGCGTGGGGGCGGCCTCGCCCGCGTCGTCGCCCGTGACACCGTTCGACGCCCTCACGAACAAGTACAACGCGCTCGGTGGCTCGGTGTCCTATCCTCGGCGCTCCGTCCGGAGCCGAGACGTTCTTCAGCAATGGCCGCGCTCAGGCCTACTCCGGCGGCACCATCTACTGGTCGGCGCACACCGGCGCGCACGTCGTGCGGGGCGCCATCCTGACCAAGTACAAAGCGCTCGGCGCGACGTCGAGCCCGCTCGGCTACCCGACCACGGACCAGGTCACCTCAGCCGACCACGTGGGCCTGAACAACCTTTTCGCCAAGGGCGCGATCTACTGGAGCCCCACGTACGGCGCCCACGACGTCCTCGGCGCCATCGAGACGAAATGGGCCGCTGCCGGCTGGGAGCTCGGCAAGCTCGGCTATCCGACCGCCGACAGCACCAGGTCGACCGATCGCGTGGGCATGTACAGCCGCTTCGCCAAGGGAGCCGTCTACTGGTACCCGACCCTTGGAGCGCATTACGTTCTCGGCCCCCTCGAAACCAAGTACCTCGCCCTGGGCGCCGAACGCGGCGGGTTGCGCTACCCGATCCGCGACTCCTACCAGGTTCTGGGCGGCTGGCGCAGCTACTTCCAGCACGGCTACCTGAGCTACATCTCCAGGACGAGAGCACTCGCCGTCCGCTACACGTCGTAACCGGCCACCCGGGGGCGCAGGCGCCATACTCAAGACCCGGACGGGGTCGGCCCGGGAGGCTGCAAGGGGAGGCTGCGTGGCTCTGGCACCGCTTCGGTCGTCGGACCCGCCGAACTACGGCCCCTATCGCCTCCAGGGGAGGCTCGGATCCGGCGGCATGGGCGTCGTGTACCTCGCGTTCGGGCCGGACAACAAGCCCGTGGCGCTGAAGGTGCTGCAGCCCTATCTCGCTGAGGACCTCGAGTACCGGGCCCGCTTCGTGCGCGAGGTGAACACCGCCCGGCTGGTGGACAGCCCGCATGTGGTCAAGCTGGTGGCGGCGGAGACCGAGGAGCCGCCGCTGTGGATGGCCACCGAGTACGTGGAAGGCGCCACGCTGGCGCACGCCGTCGAGACGAACGGCCCGGTACCGGGAGACCGGCTGCGCGGGCTCGCGGCCGACCTGGCCGCGGCAGTCGCCGCGCTCCACGAGGTCGGCCTCATCCATCGCGACCTGAAGCCGGCGAACGTCGTGCTCGCGTGGAGCGGGCCGAAGCTCATCGACTTCGGGATCGCCAAGCAGGAAGGTGCCACCGACCTCACGCAAACGGGAGTCGCGGTCGGGTCCGTCTTGTGGATGAGCCCGGAAACGCTCGCGGCCGGTAATGCCGAGCGCGCGAGCGACGTCTTCGGCTGGGGGCTCTGCATCGCATCCGCCGGTACCGGCCGGCCGCCGTTCGGCGCCGGCGACTCCAACGTCGTCGCGTATCGCATCATGAACGAGGAGCCCGATTTACGCGGACTTCCCGGCGGCCTGACCGAACTCGTCGCGGCAACCCTCTCCAAGGATCCGCAGGCGCGCCCGTCGGCCTGGGAACTCTGCACGTTTCTGGGCGCCCGTAGCGGCGAGGCGCCGACCGCCGTCGCGGTTCCGAGCCCTGCAGGGGGTTGGACCGGACCGAGGACCACGGCCGTCGTCGCGCCGCCGGAGCCTGCTCCTGCGCGCCCCTCCGAGCCCCCGCCCACGCGCCGGGGTCGGCGGCTCGTGCTACCCCTCTCCATCCTGGCGGTGATCCTCGCTGGTGCCGCGGTCGCAATCGCTCTCGTCGCGACCTCGAACGACAACAAGAACAACGGCAAGAACAACGGCACGCCCGTGGCCTCGCGCAGCGCGACGAGCAGCCCGCCCGCCACCACGGCACCCGCCTCGTTGGCTCCCGGCAACGCGACGCTGGACAGCGCCGAGGCGGTCGTGACGGCTGCCGGCTACACGCCCTACCAGAACGATGGCGAGTTCTGGGATCCGCAGGCGCCGATCAACGTCATCCTCGGAACCTTGACCGGCTCCGCCGACGGTTACAACAATTGGGCGTTCTTCTTCGTCGGCAACACCTACATCGGGCACGACGCGCCGACGCCGAGCATGCAGATCGCGATTCAGAGCCGCACCAAAACCGTCATCACTCTCGCGTACCGGATCTACGGGGCGTCGGACCCTACGTGTTGCCCGACCGGCGGCACCCAGACCGTCCGGTACCAGTGGAACGGCACGAAGCTCATCCCGCTCGATCCGATACCGAGCGACGATCCGACCGGCAACCACCGCTGACCTATCTGGTCTGATGCTGGGGTGACCGAAACTCCAGCAGCAGCGCCCACAACCAGCCGCCCGCACGGCCCCCTCTCCGGCTACCGCATCCTCGAGCTCGCCGGTCTGGGCGCGTTGCCGTACGGGACGATGAAGCTCGCCGACATGGGTGCCGACGTCATCCGCATCAACCGGGTGAGCGAAGCCCCTGCCGAGACGCCCGGGCCGATCGGGCCGCAGTCGCCGCAGATCTGGCGTGAGTTCGACCGCGGCCGGCGCTCCATCGCTGTCGACCTGAAGTCGCCCGAGGGTGTGGAACTCGTGCTGCGGATGGCAGAAACGTCGGACGTGCTGCTCGAGGCTTTTCGGCCCGGGGTCGCCGAGCGGCTCGGGCTCGGGCCGGAAGCCGTGATGGCCCGCAATCCCAAGCTGGTCTACGGCCGGCTCACCGGCTGGGGTCAGGACGGCCCGCTCGCTCACGTGGCGGGTCATTCGCTGAACTACGAGTCGCTGACGGGGGCCATCGGATCGATCGGTCCCGTCGGCGGGCCGCCGGTCCCGTTGCTTCAGGTGCTCGGCGACTTCGCCGGCGGCGGCCTCCATCTCGCGTACGGCGTGGTCTGCGCGCTGCTCGAGGCGTCGCGTACCGGGAAGGGTCAGGTCGTCGACGCGGCGATGGTCGACGGCGTCATGTCGCTCTACAGCGTCTTCTACGGGATGTCCGCCTCGGGCATGCACACCGAGGAGATCGGCGCGAACCTGTTCGACGGAGGCGCGCCGTTCTACAACGTCTACGAAACCGCCGACGGCCGTTACGTGACCGCTGCACCCATCGAGCCGCACTTCTACCGGCAACTGCTGGACGCGCTCGGGATACCGCCGGACGAGCTACCGGAGCAGTACGACCGCAGCCGCTGGCCGGAGGTTCGCGAGCGGCTGGCCGCGGTCTTCCGCACTCGCACGCGGGACGAATGGCAGCAGCGGCTGGAAGGAACCGACGTCTGCTTCGCCCCGGTGATGCGGCTGGCGGAAGCCCACGAGCACCCGCACAACGTGGCCCGCGGCGCCTTCGTCAAGACTCCCGACGGTGGCCGGCAGGTGCGACCGTCCCCCCGGCTCTCGGGGATGGCGGACAACGGGGATGCGGTGAACCCGTCCTACGCCTACGTCGGTGCCGACACCGACGTGGTGCTCGGTGAGTTCGGGCTGAACCCGGCGGAGGTCGGGGCACTTCGCTCGGCCGGTGTGGTCGTCTGACAACCTGAGGCCGTCACCACTCGCCCAGGAGGATCTCGTGACCGATGCGCCGCTGGCCGGCTTGCGGGTTGTCGACACGTCCACCGGCATCAGCGGGGCGTACGCCACCAAGATGTTCGTCGACGCGGGAGCGGACGTCGTCAAGGTCGAACCGCCCGGCGGTGATCCGCTCCGCACGTGGTCCGCGTCCGGTGCAACCGGGAACGCGGCGGGGGCGCTCTTCCGCTTCCTCGCTGCAGGCAAGCACTCGGTGGTGGGCCGCCCCGGTGACCCGGATGTCGAGCGGCTGATCGCTACTGCCGACCTGCTGGTCGACTCGGGAGACGCGGGCCTCGATCCACGGGGGCTCTTCGCCGCCGACCCGCGGCTGGTGGTCTGCTCGATCACGCCGTACGGGCTGGCGGGCCCGTACGCCGGCCGGCCCGCCACCGAGTTCACGGTGCAGGCCGAATGCGGCTCGATCGCCGGCCGCGGAATGCTCGACCGCCCGCCGGTGCAAGCGGGCGGGAGGATTGCGGAGTGGTCGGCGGGGGCGACGGCTGCCGCTGCCGCTCTCGCGGTGCTGCGCCGCTCGACCCGCACCGGCGAGGGCGCGCTGCTCGACGTCTCGTGGTTCGAGGTCATGATCCTGGCGACGAACCTGTTCAGCGACCTGATGTTCAGCCTCATGGGCCGTCCGGAACTTCCGGTCGCGCCGCGCAGCGTCGAGCTGCCGTCCATCGACAAGACCGCCGACGGCTGGGTCGGCTTCAACACCAACGGTTTCCAGCACTGGCGGGCTTTCGCCGAGCTCGTCGAGCGCCCGGATCTGGTGGGCCACCCGCAGTTCGGCAACATCGCCGGGCGTATCGCGGCACGCGCCGAGTGGGATGCGATCGTGCGCGCCTACACGGGAGTGCGCCCGACGTCCGAGGTGCTGCGGCGGGCCGAGGAACTGCGCGTGCCGGCGGCCCGCGTCAACGACGGCCGCAGCATCCTCGACGAGGAGCAGGTGATCGCGCGCGACTTCTACGCCACCGATCCGGCGACGGGCGTACGCAGCCCGCGTCCGCATTACCTGCGTAACGGCAAACGTCCGGTGACGGGACGTCCGGCGCCCGAACTGGGCGCGGACGACCCGGCCACGCTGACCCGCGAACGTCCGGCCGCGCCCGACAAGCCCACCGGGAAGCTGCCCCTCGACGGGCTGAAAGTGCTTGATCTGACGGCGTGGTGGGCCGGTCCGGCCGTGTCTCAGGTGCTGGCCGCCATGGGCGCCGACGCCGTCCACGTCGAGTCGCTGGCACACCTCGATCCGATGCGGCTGGCCAGCGCCGTCATGTTCATGGGACGCGACCGCTGGTGGGAATTCAGCGGGTTTCACATGCAGATCAACACGAACAAGAAGGGCGTGACGATCGACCTCGCCGGCAGCGACGGCGACGACGAAGGCCGTGCGCTGCTGCGCCGCCTCGTCGAGTGGGCCGACGTCGTCGTCGAGAACTACACGCCGCGGGTGCTGGAGAAGTGGGGGATGGGCTGGGAAGCCGTCCACGCCATCAACCCGAAAGCGGTGATGATGCGGATGCCCGCGTTCGGCCTCGACGGTCCGTGGCGCGGGCGGCTGGGTTTCGCCCAGACCGTCGAGCAGATGTCGGGCATGGCCTGGCTGACCGGCTTCGCCGACGGCGAGCCGCTCGTGCCACGCGGTCCGTGCGACCCGATCGGTGGCATGCACGCGGCCGCCGCCCTGCTCATCGCCCTGGCCGCGCGGGATGCGACGGGCGAGGGGCAGCTGGTGGAGGCGCCGCTGCTGGACAGCGCGCTCGCCATGACGGCCGAGCAGGTGATCGAGTACACCGCGACGGGGACCGTGCTGAGCCGTGACGGCAACCGCTCGCCTTCCGCTGCGCCGCAAGGGTTGTACGCCTGCCATCAGCCGTCCGCGATGGGAACGCCCGGCGAGCGGTGGCTGGCGCTGTCGGTGGCGAACGACGAGCAATGGCAAGCCCTCGTGAAGGTGCTCGGCTCGCCGGAATGGGCCCTCGACCCGCAGCTGGGGTCGCATCCCGGGCGCCGGGCGGCGGCCGACCTGCTCGACGATCGGCTGAGCGCGTGGGCGCTCGGCCGGGACCTCGCCGAGACCGTCGACACCCTCATCGCCGCAGGGGTTCCGGCCGCGAGCCTCACCAGCCCGCGGGCGCTGCTGACCAACCCGCACCTGGTCGCCCGCGGCTACCTGGAAGAGGTCACCAACGAGGTGGTCGGCACCCATCCGGTTCCCGGGCTGCCGTTGCGCATGTCCGGGGTCGACCGGTGGATTCGCGAGGGGGCGTTCCTGGTCGGCCAGCACAATGCGGAAGTGCTGACCGGCATCCTCGGGCTGACCAAGGATGATCTGGACCGTCTCGAGGCCGCGGGCATCATCGGAACGGAACCTCCGGCCGACCAGACGGGCTGAGTCGGCTGTCGCTCGATTAGCGTTGGCGAGGTGGCTGACGGTCTGAAGGTCCGCATCGGGGTCTCGCTTGCCGGCAACGGTGGTTCGGAATTCGGCGCGTACGTCGACGAGCTCGAAGAGCTGGGCATCGACTCGTTGTGGCTCTCGGAGCTCGTCTACTCGCCGCTGGTCGACCCGTTCATCGGCATGGCGTATGCGCTCTCGCGCACCACGTCGCTGAAGGTCGGTACGGGGGTCGCAGTGTTGCCCGGCCGCTCGCCGATCCTCGTCGCCAAGCAGCTGGCGTCGCTCGCCCGGCTGGCGCCCAAGCGGGTGCTGCCCGTCTTCGGACTTTCGCCGGCGCGCCCGACCGAGCGCGTCGCGTTCCCGGTGCCGAAAGGGCAGCGCGGCGCGGTGTTCGACGAATCGCTCGAGGTGCTTCGCCGGCTGCTGCACGAGCGCTCGGTCACGTTTCACGGCGACTTCTTCGACTTCGAGGACGCGGCCATCGGCGAACCTCCACAGCCGCCGCTGGACATCTGGCTGGGCGGCAGCGCGCCTGCCGGCCTGCGCCGGATCGGCCGCTACGCCGACGGCTGGCTGGCGAGCTTCATCACCCCCGACGAGGCGGCCGCCGGGGTCGACGCGATCAAGGCGGCGGCCGCGGAAGCCGGGCGCCGGATCGACCCCGACCACTTCGGCATCAGCCTCCCGATCGCCTTCGGCGAGCTGCCCGAGCAGCTGCTGACCTTCATCAGGATGCGCCGTTCGGACATCCCTCTCGACTCGCTCATCCCGCAGGGCTGGGAGGCGGCGCAGCGGCTCATCGGCCGCTACATCGAAGCAGGCCTGAGCAAGTTCGTCGTGCGGGCATCAGGTCCCGACGGCGCCGGCCCCCCAGCGGACTTTTTGTCCGGTTTTATCCGAGAGCTGCTGCCGATGCAGAGCTGACGAACACCAGGTCAAGCCGCGATGTGTCCCCGATCGGGTGGACTTAGGTCAACGCGGTCAAGCCGACTTTGGGCCTGCCGATAGCGACGCCGTGGCAGCGTTGATACTCGGAAGCACTGGTGCCTCTTGCCGGCCGCGGGGCATCGCGGCCTCGGACGTGCTGCATGCGGTGCGCGCGACGGACTGCACGACGTTGTGCGGCGCTCCGGTGGTCTTTGTCTTCCTGGAGACCGAGTTCCCGGGTCCGGACGCCGAAGCGCCGATCTGCCCGGACTGCTCCACCATGGCGCTGGATGACGCGACCGCGGACGCCGCCGTCGCGTAACGCGCACCGGCCGCCACCGCCGTCACATCCGGTCACAATTTGCCGGTTCAGCCCGGGGTCAAACGTCCCGATGATCATACGAGTACCGATCTGTGACCGCATCACCGTGCCGCTCTTCATCCGCCAAAGGGGGGTCCGTGCCTCAGTCGGCTGCTGCCGTGCACATCGTGCGTGCACGCAGCGCGAGTGAGGGAAGCCGGCGCCAGTGGGCCGAGGAGCTCAGGCGCGCCGAGCTGAGCCCGCTGGGCCACAACTTTCCCGGTGGTGCCCTCCTCGTCTTCGATGACGAGCTGCGGTTCCTGGCGGCTGGGGGCGGTGGCCTGCGCGACGTCGGCCTGTCGCGCCGGATGATCGAGGGCAAAACGCTGGCAGCGGCGTTCGGGGCGGAGGTGGCCGCTCAGCTCGAACAGCCCTACCGGCAGGCCGTGGCAGGCAAGAGCGTCACCGTCGAAGTCCCGCTTTTCGGCCGGACGCTGCAGCACAAACTCGCGGCCGTGCGCGATGCCGGCGGCCACGTGCTCGGTGGGATGTGCTTCGTCCAGGACGTCACCGAGTCCCGGGCCTATCAGCAGGACCTGCGGGAATCCAACGAGCGCTTCCGGCTCGCGTTCGACAACGCCCCGATCGGCAACGCCGTGGTGGCGCTCGACGGAACCTTTCGCGAAGTCAATCCGGCGCTGTGCCGCATCACCGGCTACGACGAGGACACCCTGCTGGCGCTGCGGTTTCAGGACATCACCCACCCGGACGACCTGGGAGCCGATCTCGAGCAGCTCGACGAGCTGATCCGCGGCGAGCGGGCGAGCTACGAGATCGAGAAGCGCTACCGCAAGCCGTCGGGGGAGTACGTCTGGACCCTGCTCACCGTCGCGGCGGTGCGTTCGGCGTCCGGTGAGGCGCTCTACTTCATCTCCCAGGTGCAGGACACCAGCGAGCGCAAGCGTCATCAGTTCGAGCTCGTCGATGCCCACCACTTCCAGCAGGCCGTCTTCGCCGTGTCCCCGGACGCGATCCACGTGTTCGACGTCAGCACCAATCGCATGCAATGGACCAGCCGCTCGCTGGAGACCCTGCTCGGCTATACCGCTGAGGAGATCGACACGTTCCGGCGCGGGCCGTCGCACCACATCATCCCGGACCAGGACTTCGAGCGCTTCAACGCTTCCGTCAGCGACGCCTGTGGTGCCGCTGACGGCGAGGTGACCGAGGTCCGCCATCGGGTGCGCCACCGGGACGGCCGGCTGCAGTGGGTCTCCAACCGGCTGACGCCCTTCCAACGCGACGAGTCCGGCACCGTGACCCATCTGTTGGGGGTCACCCGTGATGTCACCGAAGTCGTGGCGTTCGAGGAGCGGCTCGAGCACGCGGCGCTGCACGACGACCTGACCGGCTTGCCGAACCGGCGGCTCATCAACCGCCGGCTGGGTGAGGCGCTCGAGCAGAACGCGGCCGGCGCCGCCGACCGTCGTGAGATCGTCGTGCTGTTCTGCGATCTCGACGGCTTCAAGCGCATCAACGACGCCCACGGCCATCAGATCGGCGATGCTTTGCTGCGGGTCAGTGCCAGCCGACTGGTCAGCGCCGCCCGCACCGGTGACACGGTGGGCCGGATGGGTGGCGACGAGTTCGTCGTCATCCTTGCCGTGGAACACGACGAGGATCCGGCCGCGGTCGGCCGAGAGGTTGCCGAGCGGATCATTCGTTCCGTCGGCGAGCCGCTCGTGCTCGGCTCGGTGGAGCACGCGATCACCGCCAGCATCGGCATCTGCGTCGCCCAGCCCGGCACCACCCCGCACGACCTGCTGCGCGACGCCGATACCGCCATGTTCCAGGCGAAGCTCAACGGCAAGGCGGGCTACGCCGTCTTCGTGCCGACCTTGCGCGAGGACGCCCGCACCCGCGACGCGCTGGTGCGTAACGTTCGCCAGTCGCTGGCAGACAACACCCTGGATGTGCACTACCAGCCGATCGTCGAGCCCGGAACCGGCCGCGTGGTCGAGGTCGAGGCCCTGGTGCGTATCCCCGGCCCCGACGGCCGATTGCTCGACACGGCCGCCGCCATTGCCGCCGCCGAGCAGACCGGGCTGATCGGTGCCATCGGGGAGCGGGTGCTGCGCCGCTCCTGCGAGCAGACGGCCCGGTGGCGCCGCCTGCCCGAGCACGCGAACCTCGCGGTCGCCGTGAACCTCAGCGCCTCCGAGATCGCCCGCGCCGGCCTGTACGACCGGGTCACGGCCATCGTCCGCAGCACCGGCCTCGAACCGAAAGCGTTGACGCTGGAGATCACCGAGTCGGTACTGCTCGACGCCGGCCCGACCACGGTCTCCGACCTGCGTCGCCTCCGCGAGGACGGCATCGGCATCGCCATCGACGACTTCGGCACCGGGTACGCGGGCCTGCGCTACCTGGCGACTCTTCCGGTGACGTCCATCAAGATCGACCGCTCCTTCACTGCCGGACTTCCGCACGACTCGGTGAGCGCGACGATCGTGCGGGCAACGGTGGGCCTGGCCGCCGAACTGCGACTCACCTGCGTCGTTGAGGGCGTGGAAACGCACGAGCAGCTGGTGGCCCTGCCCCAGGCGCCGCGGCTACTCGTGCAAGGTTGGCACTTCGCCCGGCCGCAGCCGGCGACCGCGCCCCTGCCGGTCTTCGTCCAGCCACAGGATCACTAGCCGCGCCTTCAGCGGCGGCGGTACGCCTCCTTCAGATAAGCGGGAATGCGACCGCGACTGCTGACCTCGAGCCCCCGCCCGCGTGCCCACTCGCGGATGAGATGGGATTCGTCGGCTTCCACGGCGTCCGCTCGCGCGGAGGACGTCAGCCGTCCTTTGCCGAGTCGTCGTGCTGCCGACACGTAATGCCGAAGCGCTGCCCGCAGGCTCCGGGCGTTGTCGGCTGAGAGGTCGATTTCGTACTCGCTCCCATCTAGCGAGAACCGGACCGTCTCGTCGGCGCGGCCACCATCGAGATCATCGAGCAGCTCTAAAATGCGCCTTTGCACCATCCTTTAATAGTGCTCCGATCCCAGCGAAAAAGGTATTTCTATTGCGTGTACATTCGCTCACAGTGTTATCGCCTAATAAATGCCGTCTAAGCCCTCATAAGCCGCGATAACCCACCAAATTTACGGGTCCTTGGACTCTGGCAGGCGGCTGCTGAGGCCGCCGGCGCCCACCCGACCTGCAGTGCGATGTAGCTCTGGGTGACGTGCGGGCGGTACGGCGAGCCGATTCCGGCCGCCGAGAATTCCGGCCGACGGTTCCATTTTTTGACAATCCAACCGGCGGTCGTGGAAATGGCGAAAATGTGCAGATCCGAAACACTAGAGGAATGAGTACCGGACGGGTAGGGCTATAGGCCCGGCGCGGCGGCACAGGCGCCGGCGGCTCACGCGAGCGGCAGGCCCTATGGCGCAGACCGGACGGGCCGAGCGGAATTCACTCTGGAATATCTACGGCCGTCGTGCGACCGTTGGGCGGTGCATCGGCTTCCCCAGCTGGTTGCGGAAGGCCTTGACCCGGCCGGCGAGCGCACTGATCCGCACGCTCACGACTGGTTCCGTCATGAGGCCTACCTCTTCCACGATCTCGACGAGTTCCTGACCCAGACCGTCCCGTTCATTCGGGAGGGCGTACGCGCGGGGCAGCCGGTGATGGTCGCTGTCACCCCGCAGCGGTTGGCCGGCTTGCGCGACGCCCTAGCCGCCGATGCAGACCGCGTGACGCTGGTCGACATGACGCAGCTGGGAAGCAACCCGGCGCGCATCATCCCCGCCTGGCGGGACTTCGTGGACGAGCATCCGGGCACGCCGCTGCGCGGCGTGGGGGAGCCGATCTGGGATGGCCGCCGGGCCGCCGAGATCGTCGAGTGTCAGCTGCACGAAGCCTTGCTGAACGTGGCGATCAGCCCCGCGACACCGCTCTGGTTGCGCTGCCCCTACGACGCGACGGTGCTCGCCGACAGCGTGCTCGCGGAGGTCCACTACAGCCATCCGATGATGGTCGAGGGCGCCCGCTACCGCGGCAGCACGCTCTATGGAGGCAGCGCACACGTCGATGACCTGATGGACAGCGCCCTCCCGCCGCCGGGCGAGGGCGAGACGTGCGAGTTCGCCCGTGGGGAGCTGCGGGGACTGCGCACGACGGTCAGCCGCTGGGCGGAAGAGGCCGGCCTCTCGCCGGATCGGTGCGACGACCTCACGCTCGTCGTCCATGAGCTCGCGGCCAACAGCGTCCGCCACGGCGGAGGCGCCGGGAGGATGCGTATCTGGCGGGAGCCCGGCGACCTCGTCGTCGAGGTGTCGGATGCCGGCACCCTCGAAGATCCGCTCGCCGGGCGGCGCCGCGGCGCCGACACCGAGGAGGGCGGTCGCGGTCTGTGGCTCGCTCACCAGCTCGCCGATCTGGTGCAGATCCGCCGGTCGCCCGCGGGAATGACGGTGCGGGTGCACGCCTGGCTCAGCTGACGGGTCCCGCCGGAGCCAGGCCGCGCAGCACTGCGCCGGTCGCGAGGTTCCAGCGGCGCTCGATCGAGGCGGCGGAGGTGCCCAGCCATCCGCCGGACTCCTGAACGGCAAGGCCCTGCACCGTCGCGAGCAGCACGTGGGCGATGTCGACGGGATCACCCTCCAGCACGCCCGCCCGCACCGCCGCCGCCACTCTCGCGACGACGTCATCACGTACCGCCGCTCCGGCGTGCGCGTCGGCGGGGCTCGGATCGAATGCGGCCACCGGGCGCGAGAACATCAGCCGGGCCAGGCCCGGCTCGGCGAGCGCGAACGCCCGGAAGGCGCGCCCGACCGCCACCAGGTCGGCGAGCGGGTCGCCGGCGGCCGGCTGGGCGCGAAGCCGCTCGTGCAGGCGGCGGAATCCGGTGAAGGCCAGCTCGCGGACCAGCCCGGCCTTGTCGCCGAAGAGTTCATACACCGCGGGCACCGACGTGCCCGCCGCCTGCGCGACGGCGCGGGTGGTCAGCGCCCCCGGACCGCCATTGGCCAGCATCTCCAGCGCTGCCGCAAGCACCCGTTCGCGCAACTGCGGCGTGCGCTGCTTGGGCCTGGGCACCGGCGAGCTACCCGCCGGCGGCGAGCTGCCGCTGGAGTTCAGCGATGTCGGCGGTGCGGGCTCCCGCGAGTGCCGCCAGGGAGTGCTCGCGAGTACGCAGCTTGGTGGCGAGGTGGGCCGCGGGGTCGAGCGCGAGCAGGGCAATCGCCCGGGCCCGTGCCGTGTCCGCGAGCCGCGCGGGATCGACCGCCTCATCCAGGAAACCGGCCTCGACAGCACCGGCGGGCGAGTACACCTCCGCGAGGGCGACGGCGCGGTGGAAATGTGCCGGGGTCAGCCGCTGCCGGCAGATCTCCACCGCGGCGAGCGGCATGGTGAGGCCGAGGGCGACCTCGTTGGCCGTGATGCGATACGCGCCTGCCGCACCCACGCGGTAGTCCACCGAGCTCAGCAGGAACGCCGCCATCGCGATCGCGTGCCCGTTGCAGGCCGCCACGACCGGTTTCGGATACCGGAGCAGTCGCTCGGCGAGGGCAAAGCCCGCGTCGAGCATGTCGATCGCCGCCTGGTCGCCGCCCCGCAAGATCGCCAGGTCGAAACCGGCGGAGAAACGGTCCTCCCGTCCGGTGAGCACCACGGCGCCCGCCTCCCCTTCGGCGACGTCGAGCGCGTCGCCGAGCGCCGCGAGCATCTGCGGCGAGAGCACGTTCACCTTGCCGTCGTCCATCGTGACCGTGGCGATCGAGTCCTCGCACAGGTAACTGACCAGTGATGTCACGGCGAGCCGCCTCTCAGTGTCGATCCGGTGAGCTCAATCGTAACGGTGATACGAAACGCGTGTCGACACGCCACTGGCCGTGTACCGCGGCCGGGCTCTAGCGTCATCCCATGAGCTTCAGCGGCTTCCCTCCCGAGGCTTTCGCCTTTTACGAGGGCCTGGAGGCGGACAACAGCAAGCCCTACTGGAGCGCGCACAAGGCGGTGTTCGACAGCTGCGTCGCCGGGCCCATGCAGGACCTGGTGGACGAGCTCGAGCCCACCTTCGGCGTCGCCAAGATGTTCCGGCCCTATCGCGACGTGCGCTTCAGCAAGGACAAGTCGCCCTACAAGACGCGGCAGTACGCGGTCGTGCACCTGGCTCACATGGGTCCGGAGCGCGGCGGTGGAGGGATCGCGGGCCTGTACGTCGGCATCGACGCCGACGGGCTGCACCTGGGCGGCGGTCTGTATCAGGCGAGCACCGAGCAGGCGCGACACGTGCGTGCCGCCATCGCCGAGGACCGGACCGGGCGCGAGCTCCGCAAGATCCTGGACAAGCTGCGCGGCCAGGGCTTCGAGCTCGCCGGCGAGCAGCTCAAACGGGTGCCCAAGCCGTGGGACGAGGGGCATGCGCGCGCCGACCTGCTCCGCCACAAGTCACTCACCGCACACGTGCACCATCCACCCGATCCGTGGCTGCACACCGCCAAGGCCAAGGACGAGGTCGTCACGCGGTGGAAAGCACTCGGGCCGCTGAACGCCTGGATGGGAGCCCACGCGATCGGCTGAGCGTGGCTTCGGGCCCGCCGGCTACTCGGGCGTAACCAACCGGCCTCCGCAGCGTTGGAGGGCTGTGGACAGCATCCCCAGCAGCCCGGCCGACATCCCAGAGTTTGCCGTGCTCGGAACCCGCGACGCTCACGGCTGGACCTTCGCCGTGAGCGGCGATCTGGACCTCGTCACCGTCCCCCGTCTGCGCTACGCGCTCGCCCAGGCTTTCGCCGGCCCCTCCAGCGATGTCGTCGTCGACCTGCACGAGGTCGACTTCTTCGAGGTGACCGCCCTGAATCTGTTCGCCGAAACCGCTCGCCGGCTCGACCGCACCGGCGGCCGGCTCTTCCTGCTCGGACTCAGCCCCTTCCAGCACCGCCTGCTGCTCACCTGCGGCTTGACCCGGCTCGGCGCCGGCGGCCGGACCGAGCGGGTCAGCGTCAGCCTGTACTGAACCGGCCGGGCGCTGGGCCGGCCCCCCTGTTCCACCGCCCCTCTTCCGGCGCGATTAATCCCCGCTGCACGTCAGGGCGTGCGCTCAGCCTTACGCGACCCCGAGCGCGACCGTCGCATCACCCGAATGCCCAGTTCGGCGCGGATTGCGGCTCCTCGGTATACCTGGTATATATACCCGGTATACCCGAGGCGGAAGAGGGTGGGACGGCATGAGCGTGCGGCACGCACTTCTGGCGCTGCTCAGCGAGGGACCCAAGTACGGGCTGCAGCTGCGGCATGAGTTCGAGCAGCGCACCGGCGAGGTCTGGCCGCTGAATGTCGGCCAGGTCTACACGACGCTGCAGCGCCTCGAGCGTGACGGCCTCATCGAATCCGACGGCAACGACGGTGACCCGGACGCGGGCCCCCAGAAGTCGTTCCGGCTCACCACCGCCGGCGGCACCGAGCTCGATACCTGGCTACGGACCCCGCCGGATCTCAGCTCCCCGCCCCGTGACGAGCTGGTGATCAAGGTGCTCGTCGCGAGCGGCATCCCGGGGGTGAACGTGCATGACGTGATCCAGAACCACCGCCGCCACGTCGTGGAGCTGATGCAGCAGTGGACCCGGGTGAAACGCGACGCGGCAGCGGACGAGGTGAACGTGACGCTCGTCGTGGATGCCGAGCTCTACCGGCTGGATTCGGTGGTGCGGTGGCTGGACGCCGCAGACGCACGTTTCCGCCGTGCCGGCGTCTCCACCACACCGCGGTCCGCCGCTTCCACAGCCCTGCCCGAACCGTCGACGCGAGAGGCGGAGGTGTCGCGATGAGCGCGCTGCACCTGAAGGCGGTCAGCAAGGTGTACGGCAGCGGCGCCGCCGAGGTGCACGCGCTGCGCGCGGTCGAGCTGTCCGTCGAACCCGGCGAGCTGGTGGCGGTCATGGGCCCGAGCGGCTCGGGCAAGAGCACGCTGCTCACGATTGCCGGCAGCCTCGAGGAACCCTCGAGCGGGGAGGTGATCGTCGGCGGTGTGCCGCTGTCGCAGCTGTCCCGCAGCGAGCGCGCCGCCCTGCGCCGCCGGTCGATCGGCTACGTCTTCCAGGACTTCAACCTGCTCGCCGGGCTGACGGCGGCGGAAAACGTTGCGCTGCCGCTGGAATTGGACGGTGTCGGCGCGCGCACCGCGCGGGGCGCCGCGCTCGCCGCTCTCGAACGGCTGGGCCTTCCCGAGCGCGCTGACCATTTTCCGGACGAGCTCTCCGGAGGGGAGCGGCAGCGGGTGGCCATCGCGCGCGCCGTCGTCGGCGAGCGTCATCTGCTGCTCGCCGACGAGCCGTCGGGCGCCCTCGACTCGGTCAACGGCGAAGCGGTGATGCGCCTGGTTCGGGAGACCTGCCAGGCCGGCGTCGCCGGGGTCGTCGTCACGCACGACGCGCAACTCGCCTCGTGGGCGGATCGCGTCATCTTCTTGCGTGACGGCCGCATCGTCGATCAGACGGCTGAGGCCCCCGGACCGGAATCGCTGCTCGACGCGGACGCTGCGCGGTGAGCACCGCCCTGGCGCCGCCGCCTCCGGTCGCGCCGCCGCGGGCGCGCAGCGGTGCACCCGCACGGCGCGCGATCCGGCGATGGGCGTGGCGGCTGCTGCGTCGCGAATGGCGCCAGCAGGTGCTCGTGCTTTCGCTGCTGATCGTGGCCGTCGCCGCGACGACGGTCGGGCTCGGGCTCGTCTTCAACGTCCAGCACACCGATCAGGGGCTGCTGGGCAACGCCAACACCCGGGTCGAGATCGCCGATCCCGGGCTCGCGGGCGTCAACGCCGATCTGGCCGAAGCCCGGCAGCGCTTCGGCAAGGCCGAGGCGATCGTCCACGAGGTCGTGCCGGTCCCCGGATCCGTCACGCCCGTCGACCTTCGGGCGCAGGACCCGCAGGGCATCTTCGGCAAGCCCATGCTGCGAGTGGTGTCCGGGCGGCTGCCTGCTGGAGCCCGCGAGGCCGCCGTCACCAGAGCGGCCGCGACGACGTTCGGCCTGAAGATCGGCTCGGCGTGGGCGGTCAACGGCCGCTCGTTGCAGGTGGTGGGGATTGTGGAAAATCCCAAGGATTTGCAGGATGTCTTCGGCCTGGTGGCTCCCGGCGAGATTCGCGCGCCCTCGGGGGTGACCCTGCTGTTCAACTCCAGCGGCAAGGGTCCGATCCATTTCCGGGCCCCGGCCGGCACGGTGCAAGGGATCATGCAGTCCGGGGCAAACGCCGCGCAGGAGCATCGCGACCAGGCTCTCGCGGTCCTGCTGCTGGCGACGATCGGGCTGACGTTCATCGGCCTGCTCTCGGTGGCCGGATTCACGGTCATGGCCCAGCGCCGGCTGCGCGCGCTCGGAATGATCGGCGCGATCGGTGCCACCGACCGGCAGGTCCGGCGAGTCATGCTGGCCAACGGGGCGGCGGTCGGCCTGGTGGGCTCGTCCATCGGCGTGGCCTTCGGGCTCGTGGCGTGGTTCGCCCTCACGCCCGCCTTCGAGAGCGTCGTCGGGCATCGCTACAACCCGTTCTCCTTGCCGTGGTGGGCGGTCATCGCCGGCGCGGTCCTCGCCGTGCTGACGGCGCTGGCCGCCTCGTGGTGGCCGGCGCGCACCGTGGCCCGGCTTCCGATCGTGGAGGCGCTGTCGGGTCGCCCGGCGCGACCGCAGCCCGCGCATCGATTCGCCGTGCTCGGCACCGGCGTGGCGGCGGCGGGCTTCGTGTGCCTGATCCTGGCCCACGCGCATCAGGCCGTGCTGATCGTGATCGGCATCCTGGCGACGACGGCGGGCATGCTTCTGCTCGCCCCGCTCGGCATCAGGCTCCTCGCGGCGTTCGCCGGCCGGGCGCCCGTGGCGGTCCGGCTGGCGTTGCGTGACCTGGCCCGCTATCAAGCGCGCTCCGGTGCCGCGCTCGCCGCCGCCAGCCTGGCCGTCGGGATCGCGGCCACCATCACCGTGACGGCGGCAGCGCAACAGGCCCACGACCAGACGCTCACCGGGGGCAACCTGCCGACGAACCAGCTCATCGTCTGGCTGTCCAATCCCGGCGACACCGGCGGCCCGGGGCTCAGCGTCGCTCCCGCCGACAGCCCGAAATCCGCGCCGGCGACGCCCAATGCGACGGTGCTGAAGAACGCCCGGGCGACGGCCGAGGCGATCGCCCAGAGCCTCGGGAGCAAGACCGTCGTCGAGTTGCAGGTCGCCATGGACCTCATGACCCAGCTGCCTGTCGGCGCCCCGCCCGACGCCGGGAGAGCCTCCCTGGTGCATCCCCTCCGGGGCCCGGACGGGGGCCAGGGCTGGAGGGTGGTCACGGTTCCGTACGTCGTCACGCCCGATGTGCTCAGGCTCTACGGGCTCACGGCCGCTGACATCAAACCGGGTACGGCGGTGCTGAGCTCACGCACCGACCTTTCGGGAATCGAGCTCGGCACCGGATTCAAGGGCGACTTCCACTCCGTCACGGTGCAGCCGGCGAGGCAGCTGCCCGACTACTCGTCCGCTCCGAACACGCTGCTCACCACTCAGGCCGTCGCCGCCAACGGGTTGACCGCCGAACCGGTCGGCTGGCTCGTCCAAACCACGCAGCGCCTCACGCCGGCACAACTCGCCGATGCCCGGCACCGGGCCGCGGCCGCCGGGATCACGATCGAGAGCCGGACCGGCCCCGATCAAACCCTGCAGCAGCTGCGGGATTACTCGACGTTGGCCGGCGCCCTGGTGGCGCTCGGAGTGCTGGCGATGACCGTCGGGCTCATTCGCGGCGAGACGGCGGGAGATCTGCGAACGCTCGTCGCCACCGGAGCCAGCGGCGCCACCCGGCGCACCCTCAACGCGACGTCAGCCGGCGCGCTGGCCCTGCTCGGCGGGATCCTCGGCACCGCCACTGCCTACCTGGCGCTCATCGCCTGGCACTGGCACGACATCAGCTACCTGAACCGGCCGCCGTACGCCAACCTGGCGGTGCTCATCTTCGGGTTACCCACAGCGGCCGTCATCGGCGCCTGGCTCCTCGGCCGCGCCCCCAAGAGCCTGGGTCAGCGCCCGCTCGAGTAGCGCGCTGGCGCTCGGCTGCCGATCTGACGCATTCCTAATACTTGCCGCCTGTAAAGGGTCTAGGTTGGCAGCGTGGTTGCTGCCGAGGTTCACGACTGCGAGTACCCGGAGGTCGGGCTCGCGGACGTCGGGCGCACGTGGCGGTGCCGGGTATGCGGCTTCCGCTGGGAGTTGCGCGGCGGGACCATGTTCGCCTGGCGGGACGGGGGATCCGAGCCGGAGGAACGCGAGTGGTTCCGCTGGGAACGGATGACCTAGCAGGGCACGTCCGGTCGCTGCGTATAACGTGAGTCGGCCTGACGCGATCTTTGCAGGAGGACAGATGGCGGAGATCCCCGGAGTCGATCGCGGCGTCGCCCCCTCGGGCAGCGGCTGCGTCGAGTGCCTCGAGACCGCCGGCTGGTGGTTTCACCTCCGGCGCTGCGCCCAGTGCGGCCACATCGGCTGCTGTGACTCCTCGCCGATGCAGCACGCAAGCGGGCATGCCCGGCAGACCGGTCACCGGTACGTGCAGAGCTACGAGCCGGGCGAGGACTGGTTCTGGGATTACGGGTCCAACGAGTACGCCGAAGGCCCTGAGCTCGCGCCGCCGCACCAGCACCCGCTGGACCAGCCGGCTCCCGGGCCGGCCGGGCAGGTACCACCGGACTGGCGGCAGCACCTGCACTGACGGCGCCGCGGTCAGGCGGGCTTGCGCGCCTCCCACGTGATGAACATGAAGTCCGGCAGGAATCCGTACTGCCGCGCCTCGCTCGCATCGGCCACCGGAAGCAGGTCGGCTGCGCAGACGTGCGAGAGCAGGTCGACCTCGTTGCAGTCGTCGCCGCCATAGCCGGAGTCGAGATCGCCCCGTTCGATACGCGAGCGCAGGCTTTCGGTGACGAGCGCCTGCACCTCGAAGCCGGCTTTCTCCAGCAGCTGGCGGATGTCCCAGCCGAACCGCCAGAAGACGAGGGTGTTGTCGCCGTGGTACTCGGGCTGGGTGGGCGGCGCCGTGACCCCTTGCGGCATCGGGATCTGCAAGAACATGCAGCCACCGGGACGCAGGATGCGCGAGATCTCCGCGAGGGCGCGGCCGGTGTCGGGGACGTGCTCGAGGACGTGGGGAGTGAGGATCACGTCCACGGAAGCTTCCGGCAGGTCGGCGTCCTGGAGGTCGAGCTTGATCGCGCCCTTGTGGGCGGACTCGTCGTAGTCGCTGGACACGTACTTGACGATCTTCGCCATCCGCTCGCGGTACCGGTTGTCGAGTCGCGGGCTGGTCTCGAGCACCTGCGCTTGCGGCTGGTAGGGGGTCCGGTGCGTCCAGCACCAGTAGAGGAACCGGTCGCGGGCGATGCTGCCGCAGCACGGGCACAGGGCGCCCTCGCTGTGAAAACCGGAAGCGAAGGCTTCGCCGTGCCAGCCGCAGATGTTGCAGGTGTGCTGCTGGCTGGGCTGGGATGCGTTGGTCGCTTCCGGCCACGGGGCGACCCGGGGGTCGCCCTGCGGGGCTGGCCGGAGCAGACGGCTGCGCAACCGATCTTTCACCATCTGCAGCTTCATGTGGCTTCCTCCGCACGGGTTACCGAGATGTTCTGAGCCATGGCGACGAGCCCGGTGCTGTGCCGGCCCGCGATCGCCGCCGTCTGGGAGAACCGGCCCGAGGCGAGGGTCTGCTCGGTGGTCGAGTCCAGCACGCTGACCGACAGGGTGATCGCGCAGCGCACCGACGGGACCTCGGGGAGCTCGAAGGTCACCCGCCAGCGTCCCGCCTCGTCCGGGATGCGCGCACAGCCGGAGTACTTGTCGATGCCCAGCACGAAGATGGCGATGTCGCCGGCGCCCAGGCCGACGACCACGACATCTCCACCACGCACGCTTCCTGCCGGGTCGGGCCGGACGGTGACGTCCACGGTGATGGTGGCCGGCTCCCCGGGCTGCAGGGTCGTGACCGGCGGGCCGCCGGGATACGCCGAGATGACGGCGTCCTCGATGTACTGGCCCGGGGCCTCGATTTGGGCCGGTGCCCGTGGTTTGTCGGTGCCGAGCAGCCCGCGCAGCTCACCCGCGGCGTACTCGGAATCGCCGTCGTAGATGACCTCGCCGTGGTCGAGCACGATGCCCCGGGTGCAGATGGACTCAACGAGATCGAGGGCATGCGTGACGACCAGGATCGTCTTGCCGGCGCGCTGGTACTCCTCGATGCGGTCCAGGCACTTGCGCGCGAACGCCTCGTCGCCCACGGCGAGGACCTCGTCGATGAGCAGCACATCGGGATCGACGTGCACCGCCACCGCGAAACCGAGCCGCACGTACATGCCGGACGAGTAGTGCTTGACCTCGTTGTCGATGAACTGCTCGAGCTCGGCGAAGGCCACGATGTCGTCGAACAGCCGGTCCACTTCGCGCCGCGACAGTCCGAGTAACGCGGCATTCAGGTACACGTTGTCCCGGCCGGAGAGCTCGCCGGTGAAGCCCGCCCCGAGCTCGAGCAGGGAAGCCACCCGGCCGTTCACCTGCACGGTCCCGTTCGTGGGGCGAACGATCCCGGAGAGCACCTTCAGCAAGGTCGACTTGCCCGCCCCGTTGGCGCCGATCAGCCCGACGGTCTCGCCGGGGGCGACCTCGACCGAGACGTTGCGGAGCGCCCAGAATTCCTCGACGTCCTGGCGGCGCCGGGTGACGATGCGCTCCTTGAGGCTCGTCGCACCGCGTACCCGCTGGGCGAACCGCTTGTCGACGTTGCGGGCGACGATCGCCGGTTCGCCGCTCACCGGTGAGATCCGTTGCGTCGCATCACAGCTCCTCGGCGAAGTCGCCGGAGAGCCGGGTGAAGAGCCGATGGCCGAGGTAGAGCAGGACCAGCGAGACCGCGAGGGCGACGCCCAGCCATTCGAGGTAGAAGGTGATGCGGGGGTCCTCGAGCAGCAGCTGCCGCTTGCCGGTCGTATCGATGTAGTAGGACTTCCGGTACAGCGCTCGCTGGCTCGCCCCGATGACCGGCGCCATCGGGTTGAGCATGTACGCCCAGAACCAGCCGTTCAGCCGGCCGCGAATGAGTCCGGCCGCGTAGACGATGGGGTTGACCCAGAACCAGGCGATCATCGCGACTTCGACGAGGTGCTCGGTATCGCGGTACCGCACGTTGAGCGAGCCCACGATGAGGCCGAGAGCTACCGCGAAGATGACCGCAACGAGGATGGCGGGCACGAGCAGGAGCAGCTGCGGGCCGAAGAACGAGAACCCGGTCGCGATCATCACGATGAGGAGCACGCCGAGCTGAAGCACGTAGTGGACCCCGGCGAAACCGACTGAGGCGAGCGGGAGGACGGTCAGCGGGAAGGGCACCTTGCGCACCAGCCCCGCATTGCCCGTGACGCTTCCGGCCGCACCCATGACGCTGAGTTGAAAGGCGTTCCACAGCAGCAGGCCGGTCATCAGGTAGATCCCGAAGTTCGGGACGCCGCTTTTGAAGACGACCTGGAAGACGAACGAGTAGACGGCGAGCAGCAGCAGCGGATTGGCCAGCGACCACAAGAACCCGAGGGCGGAGCCCTGGTATTTGACCTTGAGGTCCTTGCGCACCAGCTGGGCGATGAGCTCCCAGCGGAGCCGCCGCTGTGCTGAACCTCGCAGCGCGGCGGTGACGGCCAAGCCGGCCTCCTCGGGGTGGCTTTCTCGGGCGGGTGACGTGGGCCCCGGCTCGCTGGCGATCCATCGGGTGACGGCCGCGGCAGTGCTGGCGCAGCCCCTGTCGAACTCCTGGTCATCGTACCGGCGAAGGCGCGTGCGCCCTGGTAACGCGCCGCTCAGGCGCTACGCTTCGGGCACCGTGGACTACCCGATCTTCATCACCTGCCGCGACCGGTTGACTCCGTTGCTGCGCCTCGTGTCGTGGCTGGAGAAATCGGGTGCGCAGCGGATCTGTCTCGTCGACAACGCCTCCACCTACGAGCCGCTGCTCGAGTACTACGAGCGCTGCCCGCACGTGGTCGTCCGGCTTCCGGAGAACCTCGGCCAGCTGTCGCCCTGGCTGAGCAACACGATCAACACTCATGCGCTCGGCGAGAACTATGTCGTCACCGACCCGGACGTCGTCCCTGATTCGGCCTGCCCACGCGACGCGGTCGACCACTTCCGCCGCGTCCTCGACCGCTTTCCGGACATCAGCAAGGTCGGTTTCGGCTTGCGCATCGACGACCTGCCGCGCCGGTATCAGTTGCGTCGCCAGGTGCAGGCCTGGGAGTCGCAATTCTGGTGTGACAAGGCGGCGCCGGGGCTGTATCGGGCTCCCATCGATACGACGTTCGCGCTGTACCGCGAGCACACCCCCGCCACCATGGGGCCGGCGCTGCGCACCGGCTGGCCGTACGTGGCCCGGCACCTGCCCTGGTATGCCGACTCCGCGCATCCGGATCAAGAAGAGCAGTACTACATGGCACACGCGCGCAGCGACGTGACGAGTTGGCAGGGTGCAGCGCTTCCCGCCTGGCTGGCAGCGTGGCTGAACGGCGACGAGACCCCAGACGTCCTCCAGCGGCGGCCCGCCGGCGCCGAGGCCGGCGGCCGAACCTCCGGCGAGGCCGACGACGAACTCGCCTTCCGCGGGCGCCGGCGGCAAATGGTGCTGGCGGCTCGGGGGCGGCGGCTGTCGCGCCGGCGCTACGTGTGGCGTGCGTGGCACGGCCGGGCAGTCGCGCGAATCCCGCGACTGGTCCACCAGCGATAGCGCGCAGGCCTGGCGCACCGCGGCCGGTTCGGTGGCGGTGCCGCACCACACCGGCGTCCTGAAAGTCAGCCATGGTGCTTTCCGGATGATTGATCCGGGTATGCGCTGATTCAAGCAGCGCGCCCACCAGGGCGATGAGGCACGCGCGCAGCCCCGCTCGGAAGGAAGGCGCAGGGAAAAAGTCCCGCGAATCACGCCATCCGGCTCAATACCGGGTTCCAGGGGGTCGACACCTCTTCCGTTGCACGACTGCTTCCGACCCCCTGGAGCTGACGATGAGACTGTCCTTACGCCGCGGCCGGCCTACCGCCGCAGCGGCATTGGCTGCCTGTGTAGCAGCGGTCGGTCTGCTCAGCGCCGGCTGTACCCCGGCCAACACGTCGAGCAAGATCATCTCGGGCACCATTCAGGGTGCCGACGGCAAGATTGTCGACGCCCTCATCGGGTTCGAGGTGACGGACGCCCTCGGTCACCACATCGACCTCGGCGGTGCGGGCACCGGTTACAGCGTGCTGGAGCGGATGAACCACTGCGTTCCGACGTCCGGTGCGAAGACCTCGCAGCAGTGCTACGCCGGAGGCAAGCCCTCGCAGGTGACGACCAAGAACTGGTCGCTGAAGCTGCCGTCCAACGCGGCCCACGTGTGGATCGAGGTCTACCCGAAGGAGCCGTCCCCCTCGGCGTGGATCGCCGGCTACAACGGCTACACCGGACCGTCCACCGGGCGCACCAACGTGTCGACGTATGCGACCTCGGAGCGGGCGCAACTGGCCATGGGTCCCAGTGGGCTCAGCAACGTGAGGATCGTGCTGCCCAAGGTCTGCACAGCGGGTGGGACGACTGGATCGATCTCCGGCCAGATCGCGGGCTGGCCGATCGGGCACACCGGCTCGGCGAACGCCTGGTCGCTGGCTCCGAACTCGCTGCCCGACCAGGGATTTGCGACCGGATCGGTCGACGCCAGCGGTCACTACACGATCAACAATCTGCAGAGCGGCCAGCGCTACGGCCTCATCATCGGAGGCCCGGGCTACTCCAAGAACCTGGTCGACTACCGCCGGGCAACCAGCCCCGACACTCTCGTGAAGAGCTGCACCACGACGACCTTCAACATCCCGAAGTAACCCGGCCGGGCCGCGTGGCAGCGGTGCCTATCGGCCGCCGCTGAACAGGCCCGGAAACCGGGCCCGGTCGACACGTGCCCCCGGCAGGATTCGAACCTGCGCCACCGCCTCCGGAGGGCGGTGCTCTATCCCCTGAGCTACGGGGGCCTGAACTGCGAAGTCACCGTATCAGCGCGAACGTTCCCGCAGCGAAACGCTGACGGCTCCCAGCGATACGCCCGCCCGGGACCGGCGCTTTCTCGCGGTTTGTGAATGTCCTCCCATATGGTGACGCCGATGGATGATCAGGGGGAGCGCGCTCAGACCGGCGGCACTGCCGACGGTGCTGAGGCTCCCGTGCGCGTGCTCGTCGTCGACGATGACGAGGTCATCCGTCAGCTGATCACCCTGAACCTCGAGCTCGAGGGCTTCGAGGTGTATGAGGCGGTCGACGGTGCCGACGCCCTGCGCAAGGTCGCCGAGGTGCGCCCGAGCGTCGTCACCCTCGACGTGATGATGCCGAACCTCGACGGCTGGGACGCTGCTGCACGCCTGCGCAGCGACCCCGAGACCGCAGACGTCAAGGTGGTGCTGCTGTCCGCGCGGGCGCAGGAAGCCGACGTTCGCCGCGGTACCCGGCTGGGTGTCGACGCGTACCTGACCAAGCCGTTCGATCCCGACGATCTGGTCGAGGTCGTCCGCCGGCTCGCCGGCATCCCCGCCTGACCGCGTCCGGCCCCGGCGCGTCTCACCTGATCGCTCCGACGGTTTATTCGATCGTGCTGGTCGCGCGCGTCGATACCCTCGACATATGACTCCGGCAGAACTCTCGGTCGCGATCCGTACGGTCGTGGCCGAAGCGGTAGCCGCCGGCGAGTTCGACGCGCCGGTGCCGGAGTCGGTGCACGTCGAGCGGCCGCGGAACAAGGACCACGGTGATTACGCGAGCAACGTGGCGCTGGTGCTCGCCAAGCAGGCGGGCCGCTCGCCGCGGCAGATCGCCGAGATCATTGCCGCAAGGCTCGGTGGCGTCGCCGGCATTGCCAAGGTCGACGTCGCCGGCCCGGGCTTCCTGAACGTCACCCTTGAAAGTCTCGGCGGCGTCGTGACGGCCGTCCTCGCGGCCGGTTCGCGCTACGGCAACAACGACGAGTCCGCCAAGCAGCGCGTCAACCTCGAGTTCGTCAGTGCCAACCCGACCGGGCCGATCCACGTCGGCGGCACCCGCTGGGCGGCGGTCGGTGACGCGATCGCCCGCCTGCTCGTCGCGAGCGGCGCCGAGGTGACCCGCGAGTACTACGTGAACGACGCCGGCGCGCAGATCGCCCGCTTCGCCGCCTCCCAGCTGGCCGCCGCGCGCGGTGAGCCGATCCCGGAGGGCGGCTACGCGGGCTCGTACGTCGCCGAGGTCGCCGCCCGCGTGCTGTGGAGCAACCCCGGGCTCCCGACGGAGGAGCCCGCCGCGGTGCTGGAGACGTTCGCCCGCGCCGGGGTCGACTACATGCTCGAGAGCATCGGCCGTTCGCTCGACGCGTTCGGGGTTCACTTCGACGTCTGGTTCTCCGAGCGGTCGCTGGCCACCTCGGGGGCCATCGAACACGCTCTCGAGCGGCTGCGCGCGGAGGGTCACACGTACGAGGCCGCCGGCGCGCTGTGGCTGCGCACGACCGATTTCGGTGACGACAAGGATCGGGTGCTGGTCAAGTCCGACGGCGCGACGTCGTACTTCACCTCCGATGCGGCGTACTACCTCGACAAGCGCGAGCGCGGCTACGGCCGCTGCATCTACATCCTCGGCGCCGACCATCACGGGTACATCGGCCGGTTGCGGGCCATGGTCGGCTGCTTCGGTGACGATCCCAACCAGACCCTCGAGATCATGATCGGGCAGCTGGTGAACGTGCTGCGCGGCGGTGAGCCGGTGCGCATGAGCAAGCGTGCCGGCACGTTCATCACGCTGGACGATCTCGTCGAGTTGGTGGGCGTCGACGCGGCGCGCTACTCGCTGGCCCGCTCGTCGGTCGACTCCGCCCTCGATATCGACATCGATCTGCTGTCCAGCCACACCAACGCCAACCCGGTCTACTACGTCCAATACGCGCATGCCCGGCAGGCGAGCCTGCTTCGCAACGCTGCGGACCTGGGACTCACCCCCGGTGCCGACGCCGACGTGAGCCTGCTCACCCATGAGCGCGAAGGAGAGCTGTTGCGCGCCCTCGGCGAGTTCCCCCGCATCGTGGCCGGGGCGGCGACGTCCCGGGCTCCGCACCGCGTCGCGCGCTACCTCGAGGAACTGGCCGGCACCTACCACCGGTTCTACGACGCCTGCCGCGTCCTGCCGCAGGGCGACGAGGCCGTCGGACCGCTCGCCGGGGCGCGCCTGGTGCTCGTCGAGGCCACCCGTATCGTCATCGCCAACGGCCTCGGCCTGCTTGGTGTCAGCGCACCCGAGCGGATGTAACGGTGAACCAGACCCACCCGCTCGACCCGGCTGTGTGGCCTCGGTCGGCGGAACTCGATCCCGACGGCGTCCTGCGCATCGGCGGCATCCGCGTCGATGAACTCGCGGCCGAGTACGGCACGCCCGTGCTCGTGCTCGACGAGGCGGATTTCCGTTCCCGCTGCGCCGGTTTCCGGTCGGCCTTCGGTTCTGCCGCCACTGTGTACTACGCCGGAAAGGCCTTTCTTTCCAAGGCGATTGCCCGTTGGGTGGACGAGGAAGGTCTCTCGCTCGACGTGTGTACCGGAGGCGAGCTGGCCGTCGCCGAATCGGTGAGCTTCCCTCCCGAGCGCGTCACCTTCCACGGCAACAACAAGTCGGTGGCAGAGCTGCGCCGCGCGGTGGCGTACGGGGTCGGGCGGATCGCCGTCGACTCGCGCGAGGAGATCGAACGCCTCGCTGCCGTGGCGTTCGAGGCCGGCCGGCGTCAGCGCGTCTACATCCGCGTGACCCCGGGGGTCGAAGCGCACACCCACGAGTACGTCGCCACCGGGCAGGAAGACCAGAAATTCGGGTTCTCGCTGTCGTCCGGTGCCGCCGAGGCCGCGGTCGAGCAAGTCTTGGACCAGCCGACGCTCGAGCTGGTCGGCCTGCACGCCCACATCGGCTCGCAGATCTTCGACACCGCGGGTTTCCGGCTCGCCGCGCAGCGGCTCGTCGGGTTGCTCGCGACGATTCGTGACACGCATCGGATCGAGCTTCCCGAGCTCGACCTCGGCGGCGGGTTCGGCATCGCGTACACCAGTGAGGACGCGCCGCTCGACATCACGGAGATGGCCGACCGCGTGAAGGCGCTCGTCGAAAAGGCCTGCGCCGACGTGGGTCTGGCCATGCCCCATCTCGCCGTCGAGCCCGGACGGGCCATTGCCGGTCCCGGAACGGTGACCATCTACCAGGTGGGCACCGTCAAGGACTTGCCTGGTCTGCGCACGTACGTCAGCGTTGACGGCGGCATGAGCGACAACATCCGGCCCGCGCTGTACGGGGCGCACTACACCGTGGCACTGGTCTCGCGGCGCAGCGCGGCCCCCGCCCACATCGTCACGGTGGTCGGAAAGCACTGTGAGAGCGGCGATCTGGTGGCACCGAACGTGACCCTGCCGGCGGACGTGCAGCCCGGAGATCTGCTCGCCCTGGCATCGAGCGGGGCCTACCACCGGTCGATGGCGAGCAATTACAACCACGTCCCGCGTCCCCCCGTCGTGGCGGTGTGCGATGGCGCATCACGCGTGCTGATCCGCCGCGAAACCGAAGCCGATCTGCTCGCCCTGGACCTCGGATGAGCGCGGAGACCGGCAAGCCGGTCAAGCCGCTCCGGGTCGCGCTGCTCGGATGCGGGGTCGTCGGCAGCGAGGTCGTGCGTCAGCTCGATCAGCGCAAGGCCGAGCTCGCCGCCCGGGTCGGGGCACCGCTCGAGCTGGCCGGCATCGCCGTCCGGCGGCCGCAGCGCACCCGGAAACTCCCTGTGGATCCGGAGATCTTCACCGCAGACGCGGCGGGACTCGTCACCCGCGACGACATCGACATCGTGATCGAGGTGGTCGGCGGCATCGAGCCCGCCCGCAGCTGGATCCTGTCGGCGATCGGTGGGGGCAAGAGCGTCGTCACCGCCAACAAGGCCTTGCTCGCCGCGGACGGAGCGACACTGTACGAAGCGGCCGGCGCGGCCGGCGTCGACCTTTACTACGAGGCGAGCGTCGCCGGCGCGATCCCGCTGCTGCGGCCACTGCGCGAGAGCCTCGTCGGTGACACGGTCGTGCGCGTGCTCGGCATCGTCAACGGCACCACCAACTACATCCTCACTCGCATGGACGAGACCGGGGCGAGCTTCTCCGAGGCGCTCGAGGAGGCGACCGCGCTCGGCTACGCGGAGGCCGATCCCACCGCTGACGTCGACGGTTTCGACGCCGCGAGCAAGGCCGCGATCATCGCGTCGCTCGCCTTCCACACCCGGGTCAATTCCTCCGAGGTCTACCGCGAGGGAATCGCGGCCGTCACCAGTTCGGACATGGCGAGCGCAAAGGCGATGGGCGCCACCGTCAAGCTGCTCGCCATCGCCGAGCGGGCGCCGACCGAAAACGGCATCAGCGTCCGGGTGCATCCGGCGATGATCCCGCTGGCCCATCCGCTGGCGACCGTGCGCGAGGCGTACAACGCGGTGTTCGTCGAAGCTGAGGCGGCCGGGTCGCTGATGTTCTACGGGCGCGGTGCGGGCGGCACCCCGACGGCCTCCGCCGTCCTCGGGGATCTGGTGACGGTTGCGCGCAATCGGCTGGGCGGAGGCCGCGGACCGCGCGAGTCGGCGTACGCCAACCTGCCCGTGCTCCCGATGGGCCGTACCGTCACCAGGTATCACGTCTCGCTCGATGTGGCCGACAAGGCAGGTGTGCTTGCTTCCGTCGCACAGGCTTTCGCGTCGCAGGACGTCAGCATTTCCAGCGTGCGTCAGGACGGCCGCGGGGACGACGCGTCGCTGGTGCTCGTCACGCACTCGGCTACCGATGCCGCGCTGGCCGCGACGGTCGAGCAGCTTCGCGATCTCGACGTCGTACGCGCCGTCGCCAGTGTCATGCGGGTGGAGGGTGAGACATGAGTTCCCGGGCTTGGCGTGGCGTGATCGAGGAGTACCGCGACCGGCTTCCGGTGTCCGCGACGACGCCGGTGATCACATTGCGCGAAGGCGGTACGCCGCTCGTGCCGGCGCTGCACTTGTCCGAGCGCACCGGATGCGAGGTGCACCTGAAGGTCGAAGGAGCCAACCCGACCGGTTCGTTCAAGGACCGCGGGATGACGCTGGCCATCAGCAAGGCCGTCGAGGCCGGTAGCCAGGCGGTGATTTGCGCGAGCACCGGTAACACCTCGGCTTCCGCCGCGGCGTACGCGGCGCGGGCCGGCCTCACGTGTGCGGTGCTGGTCCCGACCGGAAAGATCGCGCTCGGCAAGCTGGCCCAGGCGCTCGTCCACGGAGCCAAGCTGCTCGAGGTCATCGGTAACTTCGACGACTGCCTGAGCCTCGCGCTCGACCTGTCGAAGAACTTCCCCGTCACGTTGGTGAACAGCGTCAACCCGGATCGCATCGAAGGCCAGAAGACGGCTTCGTTCGAGGTCTGCGACGCCCTCGGGGCGCCGCCGGATGTGCACTGTCTCCCGGTCGGCAACGCCGGCAACATCACCGCCTACTGGCGCGGATACTGCGAGCTCGCCGCCGAGGCCGGCCCGGGCAGCTCGCGGCCTCGCATGCTCGGATTCCAGGCCGCCGGTGCCGCACCGATCGTCCTGGGACACCGGGTGGATTCTCCGTCGACGATCGCCACCGCGATCCGTATCGGCAATCCGGCCTCGTGGGAGTACGCCATCGCCGCCCGGGACGAGTCCGGTGGCGCGATCCAGGCGGTCAGCGACCGCGAGATCCTGGCCGCCTACAAGTTGCTGGCGACGCGGGAAGGTGTCTTTGTCGAACCGTCGAGCGCCGCAAGCGTCGCTGGTTTCCTGAACGCCCACCGCGACGGCCTGGTGGCGCCTGGCGAGCGGGTGGTGTGCACCGTCACCGGCAACGGGCTGAAGGATCCCGACTGGGCGATCACGGGTGCTGCAAAGCCGACGCAGGTGCCGCCGGACGCCCGGGTCGCCGCCGCCAAGCTCGGTCTGGCCTAGCCCGTGGCGCCGGCTCTCCTCACACCGGCGCAGGTACGGGTGCACGTGCCGGCAACCAGCGCGAATCTGGGGCCGGGATTCGACGCTCTGGGGCTGGCGCTGGGGATGTACGACGAGCTGGTCATGCGCATCACCCGCGAGCCGGGGCTGCGGATCGCGGCGTACGGCGACGCGCCGACCGACGAGACCAACCTCGTGGTGCAAGGCGCGCGGGCGGCGTTCGAAGCCATCGGTGAGCAGCCGCCCGGCCTGGAGCTCTCCTATGTCGCACGGATCCCGCATTCGCGCGGCCTGGGCTCGTCCGCGGCCGCCATCTGCTCGGGGGTGACCGGCGCCCTCGCACTTGGTGGTGTCCGTGACCGGGCGCTGGCGCTTCGTATCGCCAACGCCATCGAGGGGCACCCCGACAACGTGGCTGCAGCGCTGTACGGCGGGCTCACCATCGCCTGGCTGGACGCTGGGGGACAGGCGGCCGCCGTCCGGCTCGTGCCTGCTCGCGGGCTGGTGCCGGTGGCCTTCATCCCGGACGTTCGCACGTCGACGGCGGCGTCGCGCGGCACGCTTCCCGCGACCGTGTCGCACGCTGATGCCGCCCGCAATGCGGGTCGGGCGGCGCTGCTCGTCGCCGCTTTGACCGCTGCTCCGCGGGAACTGATGGCGGCCACCGAAGATCGGCTGCACCAGCCGTACCGGCTGCCCTCTTTTGCCGAGGGAGCGGCGCTGATTGCGCGCCTTCGGGCGGCAGGAGTACCTGCCGTGCTCTCTGGTTCCGGTCCCACCGTTCTGGCTTTGTGCCGCGATAGCGCCGAGTCCGCCATAGCTCACGGATTGAGTACGGAGCGGTTCGAGCCGTGCGAGCTGGGCGTGGACCTCGAAGGCGCCACGTGTGCTGCGGCGGAGGGCTAGGGGCGATCAGCAAATCGGGACGAAAGGAATAGGACGGAATATCAACGCGCTCGCACATTGTTCTTCCAACCGTCCTCCAAGCATCTCGGCCCGCGGTATGCTGGGCGACAGCGACCGGCTCCGGCCGAGTTCCTTCTCCCATCTGACTTCATCCGGAGCGGGATTCTTCCGATTTACGCCAGGGAGCACACCCAGGCAGGCTCGCTCGCCGGTCGGCGCAGCTTTGAGACCACAAGCTGCCGCCAGGCGCGCGAACTCCTCGGTCACCACCACGCGAATCTTTTCTGACAGCTGGACCGCTCCATCACAGTGACCGGCATGGCCGGTCTGAGAAAGGTAGTCACCTTGAGCGAACCCACCGAACTGCTCACCGGTGCCGCTCCCGAGCCCGAAGCCGCAGGTGGCACGACTCGTCGCCGCCGCGCCACCGGACTTGCCGGGATGCTGCTGCCCGAGTTGCAGTCGCTGGCCGCCTCACTGCGCATCCCCGGTACCGCGCGCATGCGCAAGGGCGAATTGATCGCCGCCATCCAGCTGGCCCAAGGGGCCGGCGGGTCGAGCGCTCCCGCGTCCGCGCCGGCAAGCAGTACGCCGGCGCAGCCGACCCTCGAGGCGCAGCCGCAGGTCAACGGCACTGCGGCCGCAGGTCGTCGCGGCGCAGCACAGCGCGCTGAGCGCGCCGAGGGCAATGGCCGGGCGGCAGCGGAGGCTCCGGCGAGCGCCCCCTCCGATGGCGAGGCAGGCTCGACCGATTCCACGCGCCGCCGGCGGCGCAGCAGCAGCCGCCCGACCGGCGGCCCTGCCGATGCCGGTAATGAGCCTGCCGGTGAGACGACCAACGGCACCGGCCCGGTTGACGGGGCCATCGCCGCCGCAGACACCCGCAGCGACGGCGGCACGGACGGCGGAACGGACGCCGGCGCGCGCACCGAGTCGCGTACCGACACCGGCTCCGAGCGCCAGGAGCGCTACGACCGGCAAGATCGCGGCGACCGGGGCGGTCAGGACCGCCAGCGCGATCAGCAGGGCCAGCGCGATCAGCGGGATCGTGGCCAGCAGGGCCAGCGCGACCGCCAGCAGGGCAATGGTCAGGGCCAGAGCAATGGCAATGGCCAGGGCCAGGGCCAAGGAGGCCAGGGAGGTCAGGGCGGCGAGTACGGCGACGAGTACGCCGGCAGCCGCCGGCGTGGCCGCTACCGCGAGCGGCGCCCGCGCAACGGGCGCCCGAGCGGTCAAGGCGGTTACAGCGACGCCGAGCCTGTCATTCGCGAGGACGACATCCTCATCCCGATCGCGGGCATCCTCGACATCCTCGACAGCTACGCGTTCGTGCGTACCTCCGGGTACCTGACCGGGCCCAACGACGTGTACGTGAGTCTCGCCCAGGTCCGTCGCTACGGTCTGCGGCGCGGTGACGCCATCACCGGCGCTGTCCGCCAGCCGCAGGAGGGCGAGAAGCGTGACAAGTACAACGCGCTGGTGCGCCTTGATGCGATCAACGGGCTCGACCCGGAGGAGGCGCGCAAGCGTCCCGACTTCACCAAGCTGACCCCGCTCTACCCCAACGAGCGGCTGCGCCTGGAGACCGAGCCCAACGAGCTCATCACCCGTGTCATCGACCTGGTCATGCCGATCGGCAAGGGCCAGCGGGCGCTGATCGTCAGCCCGCCCAAGGCCGGTAAGACGACCGTGCTGCAGAAGATCGCCAACGCGATCACCACGAACAACCCGGAATGCCACCTCATGGTCGTGCTCGTCGACGAGCGGCCCGAGGAGGTCACCGACATGCAGCGGTCGGTGAAGGGCGAGGTCATCGCGAGCACCTTCGACCGGCCACCGTCCGATCACACGAGCGTCGCCGAACTCTCGATCGAGCGGGCCAAGCGTCTCGTCGAGATGGGTCATGACGTCGTCGTGCTGCTGGACTCGATCACCCGGCTCGGTCGCGCCTACAACCTGGCGGCTCCGACGTCGGGACGCATCCTGTCCGGCGGTGTCGACTCGACCGCGCTCTACCCGCCGAAGCGCTTCCTCGGCGCTGCCCGCAACATCGAGCACGGCGGATCGCTGACGATCCTCGCGACTGCTCTGGTCGAGACCGGCAGCACCATGGACACCGTCATCTTCGAGGAGTTCAAGGGCACCGGTAACGCCGAGCTGAAGCTCGACCGGCGCATCGCCGACAAGCGGATCTTCCCGGCTGTCGACGTCGACGCCTCCGGCACGCGCAAGGAAGAGCTGCTGCTCGGCCCCGAGGAGCTGGCCATCACCTACAAGCTGCGCCGGGTGCTGCACGCACTCGACCAGCAGCAGGGGATCGAGCTCCTCCTCGACCGCATCAAGCAGACGCGGACGAACTACGAATTCCTGATGCAGATCGCCAAGACGACGCCGGCCGAATAGGCAGGCATAGTTGGCCGACCGCGGACGTTAGGCTGGCTGGACGGTTCCGGTTCACCTCGCACTCGGTGAGGACCCGGCGGCCGACGAGAGAGGACCTCATGAAGCGCGACATTCACCCGAACTACGTGGAGACCACCGTGGTCTGCTCGTGCGGGAGCACGTTCACCACCCGCAGCACCGCGGCCAACGGAAACATCCACGCTGACGTGTGCTCGCAGTGCCACCCCTTCTACACCGGCAAGCAGAAGATTCTGGACGTCGGTGGCCGGGTGGAGAAGTTCGAGCGCCGCTTCGGCAAGCGCCAGGCCGGACAGAGCGCCGGCGGCAAGTAGGTTTTCGAGCCTGGCGCCTTCTACAGTTTTGTGGAAGGCGCCAGTTCCGTGTCCAGATCCTTATCCGTGGCTGGCTTCAAAGAAGGCTTATGGCACCGCATGCTGACCAGAGCTCCGGCTCGCCGGCGCTTGCCGCGATGCTGGCCGAGCATGCCGAGATCGAGCGTGAGCTGGCCGATCCCGCGGTGCACGCCGACCAGGCGCGCGCTCGCGTGCTCGGTCGGCGCTACGCCGAGCTGAGCCAGATCGCCGAAGTCGCCCGCGATCTCGCCGCCACCCGCGACGACTGGGGCGCGGCCAAGGAGCTCGCGGCCGACGACGCCGGTTTCGCGGCCGAGGCGGAAACGCTCGAGGCGCGTGAGCAGGAGCTCGCCGAGCGGCTTCAGGAGCTGCTGCTGCCGCGCGACCCGGACGACTCCAAGGATGCGATCCTGGAGATCAAGGCCGGCGAGGGCGGCGAGGAATCGGCGCTCTTCGCGGGTGACCTGCTGCGCATGTACTTGCGCTTCGCGGAGCGTTCCGGGTGGATGGCGGAGATCCTCGACGCGACCGAAAGCGACCTTGGCGGCTACAAGGATGTCAGCCTTGCGCTGCGAGCCAAGGCATCGAGCCCGGGCGTCTTCGGGCGGCTGAAGTACGAGGGCGGCGTGCATCGCGTGCAACGTGTTCCCGTCACCGAGTCCCAGGGCAGGCTGCACACCAGCGCGGCGGGCGTGCTCGTGCTGCCCGAAGCCGAGGACGTCGACGTCGACGTCGACCCGAACGACCTGCGTATCGACGTCTTCCGCTCGTCCGGTCCGGGGGGCCAGAGCGTCAACACCACCGACTCGGCGGTGCGTATCACCCACGTTCCGACCGGCACGGTCGTCTCCTGCCAGAACGAGAAGAGCCAGCTGCAGAACAAGGAGTCGGCGCTGCGCATCCTGCGCGCCCGGCTGCTGGCATCGGCGCGCGAGGCCGCCGCGGCCGCGGCCGGAGCCAGCCGGGCGGCGCAGGTGCGAACCGTCGACCGCAGCGAGCGCGTCCGCACGTACAACTTCAAGGAGAACCGGATCTCCGACCATCGCGTCGGGTACACCGCCTACAACCTCGACCGGGTGCTCGACGGGGAGCTGGAGCCGGTGCTCGACGTCCTGCATCGCGCCGACATGGAACGGATGCTCACCCAGGTCGGGGAGCCGGCCGGGCAGTGAGCCGCACGCTGATCGCCGAGGCCGCGGACCGGCTCGCTGAAGCCGGCGTGGTGAGCCCGCGCCACGACGCCGAGGCGCTGGCCGCTCACGTGCTCGGCGTTCCGCGGGGCCGGCTCGGGCTCGTCGATCCCGCGACCTGGCGGGCGGCACTGCCGCGATTCGAAGCCGCCGTCGCTCGCCGGCAGGCCCGCGAGCCGCTGCAGCACGTGGTCGGTAGTGCGCCGTTCCGGCGGCTCGAGCTCGCTGTCGGACCCGGGGTGCTCATTCCTCGTCCCGAGACGGAGCTACTGGCCGACGCGGCCCTTGCTTGGATGCGCGCCGCCGGCCTGGACAAGCCCCGCGTCGTCGATCTCGGCACGGGCTCCGGGGCGCTGGCGCTTTCCCTCGCCGATGAGGCGGGCGGAAAGATCTGGGCGGTGGAGCGCGATCCGGTCGCGCTCGCCTGGGCCGCCCGTAACGTTTCGGCGACCGGGCTGGACGTCGAGCTCGTCGCCGCAGACATGGCCGATGCGCTCGCTGAGCTCGACGGCACCGTTGACGTCGTCGTCTCGAATCCGCCGTACCTGCCGCTGGAGCTGCTGGCCGAGCTCGAGCCGGAGGTGCGCGACCACGATCCGCAGCCGGCCCTTTTCGCGGGTGCCGACGCGCTCGCCGCCGTCCGCACGGTGGAGTCCGCCGCCCGCCGCCTGCTACGACCGGAGGGTTTCGTCGTCGTCGAGCACGGGGCCGACCAGGGCGAGAGCGCCCCGGCCTGTTTTGCGGGATGGAATGACCTGACCGATCACCTCGACCTGGCCGGAAGGCCCCGATATCTGACGGCGGTGCGTCCGTGAGCGTTACAGGTTCGCCGGCATCTCTGGGCCCCGGCAATGACATGATCTACGACTGCTCCGACCCCGGGCAGCGCGCCGCCGGGCTGACCGCCGCTGAGCACGCCGTCGCCGCGGGTGACCTGGTGGTGCTGCCGACGGACACCGTGTACGGGATCGGCGCCGACGCCTTCTCCCCGAACGCGGTGGCTCGGCTGCTCGCCGCCAAGCACCGCGGTCGCGACATGCCGGTGCCGGTGCTGATCGGATCATGGGCGACGCTCGACGGGCTGGTCGATCACGTCTCTCCGGAGGCCGACGCGCTACGATCCGCGTTCTGGCCCGGTGGGCTCACCCTGGTGGTCCGGCATGCGCTCGCGCTCGCCTGGGATCTCGGCGACGCCGATGGCACGGTCGCCGTCCGGATGCCGCTGCATCCCGTCGCGATCGAGCTGCTTCAGCGCACCGGTCCGATGGCCGTTTCCAGCGCAAACGTCTCCGGGCGTGCGCCGGCGGCCGACGCCCACGAAGCCTTCGCCCAGCTCGGCGACGAGGTGACCGTCTACCTCGAGGCCGGCGTCTCGGCCGACCCGTTGCCGTCAACGATCGTCGACTGCACGACCTCACCGGCCCGCCTGCTGCGTGCCGGGGCCGTCTCGCTGACCGACCTACGCGCCGAGGTTCCCGACATCCAGTCCTGAACTCGGGCCGCCGGAGAGCCCTGACGCTGACGTCGCCCTACGATGGCGGTCACCCGCGCAGCGAGGAGGCCGCCGTGTCCGATCCTGTTGCAGCTGCCCGGGCGGCGATCGCGGCGCGCGGTCCGGCGCCCTTCTGGGGTCCCGATTTCGGCGCGCTCGCCGACTCCGACCCGCTGATCGCCGAGATCCTGCTGGACGAGGTCGACCGGGCGCGCGGCGGCCTGCAGCTGATCGCGAGCGAGAACTTCACCTCGCCCGCCGTCCTCGCCGCGCTCGGCTCGACGCTGTCCAACAAGTACGCCGAGGGCTACCCCGGGCGGCGCTATTACGGCGGATGCGCGGTCGTCGACCGCGCGGAGGAGCTCGGAATCGCCCGGGCCAAGGCGCTCTTCGGGGCTCAGCATGCGAACCTGCAGCCGCACAGCGGCGCGAGTGCCAACCTCGCGGCCTACGCCGCGCTCCTCATGCCCGGTGACACCGTCCTGGCGATGTCGCTGCCTCACGGCGGCCACCTCACGCACGGCAGCAAGGTCAACTTCAGCGGCGCCTGGTTCGACATCGTCGCGTACGGGGTGCGCCCGGACACCGAGGTCATCGACTATGACCAGGTGCGTGAGCTCGCCAAAGAGCACCGCCCGAAAATGATCATCTGCGGTGCCACCGCGTATCCACGGCTGATCGACTTCGCCGCCTTTCGGTCGATCGCCGACGAGGTGGGTGCGTGGCTGATGGTCGATGCCGCGCACTTCATCGGGCTGGTGGCCGGAAAGGCGATCCCCAGCCCGGTTCCGTACGCCGATGTGGTGACGTTCACCACCCACAAGGTGCTCCGCGGCCCCCGTGGCGGCATGATTCTTTCCACCGAAGAGCTGGCCAAGAAGATCGACAAGGCGGTCTTCCCGTTCAGCCAGGGCGGCCCGCTCATGCATGCCATCGCGGCCAAGGCCGTTGCCCTCGCCGAGGCCGCGACCCCGGCCTACCAGGACTACGCCCGCAGGGTGATCTCGAACGCGCAGACTCTCGCCGATGGCCTGGCGGCGGAGGGGCTGCGTCCGGTGGCGGGAGGGAGCGACACCCACCTCGCCTTGCTCGACCTGCGTGAGCTCGGTGTCCCCGGCGCCGAGGCCGAGACACGAGCGGACGCCGCGCGGATCACGCTGAACAAGAACGCCATCCCGTATGACCCGCAGCCGCCGGCCGTCGCGTCCGGCATCCGGGTCGGGACCCCGTCGGTGACCACGCAGGGCATGGGCGAGGGCGAGATGAAGGAGATCGCGAGCCTGATCGGACGCGCCATCCGCGAACCACAGGCGGCGCCCGAGGTGGCCGCGGCCGTCGGCACGCTCGTGGCGCGCTTCCCGATCTACCCGCGCTGAGCACCGCTGCGCGTCACCTTGAGCTAGACAGGTACCTGCGGGACCGTAACGAGACGGGCGCGACCGGCTGCGGCCGGAGGATGCGCGGGGTTTACGCGGCTGTGCAGTGACCGCGGGAAACGAGGCAGGGTGCGCGAGTACATCCTGGTCTTCCTGGTCTCCGCGACGGTCACCTTCCTCGTCACCCCACTGACGCGCCGGCTCGCCACCCGCGTCGGGGCGATGGCGTCCCCCCGCGACCGCGACGTCCACGTCATTCCGACCCCGCGCCTCGGGGGCGTGGCGATGTATGCGGGGCTTGCGGCCGGGCTGCTCGTCGCCGGTCAGCTGCCGTTCCTGTCGTCGGTGTCGCGTGCCTACGGCGAGCCCCGCGCGGTGCTGATCTCGGGGGCGATCATCTGCTTCATCGGGGTGATCGACGACAAGTGGCCCATCGACGCCGTCACCAAACTGGCCGGCCAGGTCGCCGCCGCGAGCGTGATGGTCCTGCTCGGCATCCAGCTCTCGTTCGCGATCCTGCCCAACGGCAACACCGCGAGCCTGGGACCAGAGACGGCGGTGCCGCTGACGGTCCTGCTCACCGTCGTGCTGGTGAACGCGATGAACTTCGTCGACGGGCTCGACGGTCTCGCTGCCGGGGTGGCGGCCATCGCTGCGCTGGCAGAGTTCGCGTACAGCTACCACATCTCGGTCACCAACGGCCTTTACCGGGCGAGCCCTGCCACCCTGCTCGCCATCGCGACGGCCGGAGTCTGCGTCGGCTTCCTGCCGCACAACTTCAATCCGGCGCGCCAGTTCATGGGCGACTCGGGCTCGATGCTGATCGGTCTGCTGCTGGCGGCGACGGTGACCTCGGTCACGGGAGAGGTCTCGTACGGCGGCATCGCCGGCGCGGCTCGGCTGCCGTCGCTGATCCCGCTTTTCGTCCCGTTGCTGGTGCTGGCGGTGCCGTTCGTCGATCTGCTGCTGGCCGTGGTGCGCCGCACGCGCGCCGGGAGATCGCCGTTCAGCCCCGACAAGATGCACCTGCATCACCGGCTGCTGGAGATCGGTCACTCGCACGTGCGCGCCGTGCTCCTGCTGTGGTTCTGGGCGGCGCTGCTCGGATTCGGTGGAGTCATCGCGCAGTTCTCCAGCGCCCCGCTGACCATCGTGCTGATCGTGACCGGGCTGGCCGGGCTGTCCCTGGTCCTGGTCCGCATGCCCGGGCGCGCGGGCCGGTGACCGTCCGTGACCGATCCCGGCCCCGACGACGGTCCGGAGCCGGAGAGACCGGAATCTCACCTGCCGAAACCGGGCCCGGGCGCCCTCGCTCTGGTGGCCGTCGGTACTGTGAACGCCACCTGTTGGCTAGCCGGTATTTTCGTTGGCTGGCTGTGTGATCGGCACTTCGGGACGACGCCCGTGTTCATCCTGGTGGGTCTGGTCATTGGTAGTGTTACGGGGGCGTTATCCACGTACAAGGAAGTGCGAAGGTATCTGAGGTCGTGAACGTCGAAGATCCGCCGCAGGCGCCGGCTGCTGCCGGTCCGCCGACGTCTCCGGATGTGCAGCCGAACCCCGAGGGAGTGGCTGCGGCCGCGGCGTTCGGCTACGCGGAAATCGCGGCCCAAGCCAAGCGCATCGTCTGGCCCTGCTGCATTCTCGGTGGCGTCGTGCTCGTCGCCCTCGCCTTGCTGAAGCAGCCCTGGGCCGGTGTCGGGGTGTGCATCGGGCTCGGCCTCGGGATGGTCAATGCCCGCTTGCTGCAGCACTCGGTGTTGCGCCGCTTCCAGTCGGCCAGTGGCCAGGCCGTGAAGGGCGGTGCCTTCCTCGCCAGCGGCCTGGTTCGGCTCGGCGCGATCACCTGCATAGCGGTCGTCCTCGCCCTGATCGAGCGGCCCTTGGGCATCGGCACCGTCGTGGGCCTCGCGCTCTACCAGGTTCTGCTTCTCGGCGCCTCGGCGATCGTGATGTACCGGCAGGTGCGTGCGTGACTGCCGGCACCACGATGGCCGTCTCGATCGAGGTCGGCGACCACATCACGCGCAAGCTGTTCGGGATCAAGTTCAACATCGACATCATCACCAGCACGCTGCTCGCGATGTTGGTGATTGTCGTGCTGGGGCTGCTGATGCGGCGCAGCGCCACCCACCTGGTTCCCGGAAAGCTTCAGCTGTTCTTCGAGACCATCGTGCTGCAGGTCGAGGAGCAGGTCGGGGGTGACCTTCGGCGCCGCGCACCGAACGTTGTGCCGCTGGCGGTCACGATCTTCATCTTCATCCTGACCGCCAACTGGATCTCCGTGATCCCCAGCGGCCATAAGCCCGAGTTCCTCCCACCCCCGACGTCCAGCATCGACTTGCCGCTGGCGATGGGCCTGATTGTCGTCATCTGGGCGACCGCCGCCGGAATCCGGCGGCGCGGGCTGCGCAATTACCTGAAGCATCTCAAAGAGCCCTATCTCGCGCTGCTTCCCATCAACATCCTCGAAGAGCTCATCAAGCCGATCACGCTGGCCCTGCGACTTTTCGGAAACATCTTCGCCGGCAGCGTGCTCGTGCTGCTGATCTCCAAGCTGCCCTACCCGATCATCTGGGCGCCGGACTTCATCTGGAAGCTCTTCGATATGTTCATCGGCGCGATCCAGGCCTTCATCTTCGCGCTGCTGACGATCCTGTACTTCAGCCAGGCCATCGGTCCGGAAGAAGCGCACTGACCTCGGGGGTAATGGACGTCGTATCTGCCGCTCGGATACGAAAGACGGCAAACCCGCCATACAGATTTCGTTCTCACAACAGCACTAGCAAGGGGAGATGATGGCCGCAGATCCGCAGCTCGTCACCGCGATTAAAACCGCGGGCGGGCTCATCGCAGGTGGACTTGCCCTCGGGGGCGGTGCCATCGGCGCCGCCATCGGTGACGGTGTCGCCGGTAACGCCTTCATCTCGGGTGTGGCCCGCCAGCCGGAGGCGCAGGGTCGGCTGCAGACCCTGTTCTTCCTGACGGTCGGTCTGGTGGAGGCGGCCTACTTCATCAACCTCGTCTTCATGATCCTGTTCGTCTTCGTGCTCGGTAAGTAGTCGACCGTGCAGCAGCTTGTGTCGGCGGCGGTCTTCGCGGCAGAGAAGAAGACGAACAACCCGATCATTCCGAACGGGACGTTCATCTTCGAGATCGTCGGGTTCTTCCTGATCTTGTGGTTCCTCTACAAGAAGGTCGTGCCGGTCATTTCGGCCTCCATGACCCGGCGCCAGGAGCTGATCCGCTCGCAGATCGACGACAGCAAAGCTGCGAAGGAGCGGCTCGAGGCCGCTGAGGCCGAGTACAAGCAGGCGCTCGCCGACACCCGCACCGATGCTGCGCGCATCCGCGAGGAGGCTCGGGTCCAGGGCCAGCAGATCATCGTGGAGATGCGCGAGCAGGCCCAGGAGACGGCCGCGCGCATCACGGCGAACGCAGAGGCCAAGCTCGAGACCGAGCGCCAGCTGCTCGTGGTCCAGCTGCGGCAAGAGCTGGGTGAGCTGGCGGTCGAGCTGGCGAGCCGCATCATCGGCCACGAGCTGTCCAACGACGCCAGCCAGCGTCAGCTGATCGATGACTTCATCAACGGCCTCGAGACAGGTCCGGCGGCTGACCCGCGCGAGACTGCAGCGGCAGGGAGCTGACAGTGGAGGGCAACAGCCGGGCGAGTCTGGCGCTGGCGCGAGCGCGTCTTGACGAGCTGGCCGGGGCCGGTGCCGCTGCGGAGGAGCAGCCAGGTGTCGTCGGCCGCACTGTTGCCCGGCTACGCGGCGAGCCGTCATCGCTCAGTTCCGCCTCCGACGACCTGTACGCGGTCGCTGATCTCCTCACGCGCGAAGTAAGCCTGCGCCGGGGGCTGGCCGATCCGAGCGTGCCGCCGGAGGCGCGTCGTGGGCTGCTCGATCGCTTGCTGGGCAGCCAGCTCGGTGAGCTCGCGCTGGAGGTGCTGCGCACCGCGGTCGGTGCCCGGTGGTCGCGCCCCGCCGATCTGCTGGCCGCTGTGGAGGAGCTCGGCGCCGAGGCGCTGCTCGCCAGCGAGCAGGCCATCGGCGGGCTCGACGAGGTCGAGGACGAGCTGTTTCGTTTCTCCCGGATCGTTGACCGCACCCCGCGCCTGTCACTCGCGCTCTCCGACCGAGGCCTTCCGGCTGAGCGCAAGAGCGCGTTGCTCGATCGGCTGCTGGACGGCCGGGTGCGCCCCGCCACCCGTCGCCTCGTCGGCCGCGTCGTCAACAACCCGCGCGGCCGGGGGATCGGCCGTGAGCTGGAGGCGCTGGCGGAGCTCGCGTCAGCACGCCGGCAGCGTTCCATCGCCGTGGTGACCGTCGCCCACCCGATCGACGAGCAGCAGGCCGACCGGCTTCGCGCCGCGATCGCCCGGGCTTTCGGTACCGAAGTGGTCCTGCAGCTGGTGATCGACCCCTCAGTGCTGGGCGGCGTTTCCGTGCGTGTCGGCGGTGAGCTGGTCGACGGCACCGTGGTCCGTCGGCTCGCGGAGGCCCGGCGGCAGCTCCGGCGTTAAGCCGACAATTCGCCGTCAACGCGCCCGGCGCGTTCCCGCCTTCTCGCCGCTCGGCAATTCACGCGGCCATCAGGCACCCTCGTCAATACCGATTTCTTCCGTAATCAACGGCCAATCCTCGACAGATAGAGGCCAGTCATGACCGAGTTGTCCATTCGCCCCGATGAGATTCGCGACGCGCTCAGGGAGTACGTCGAGTCCTACGACCCAACCGCCGGTGAGCGGGAAGAAGTGGGCCGCGTCATCGAGACCGGTGACGGCATCGCCACGGTCGAGGGTCTCGCCCGCACCATGACCAACGAGCTGCTCGAGTTCGCCGACGGCACGCTGGGCCTGGCGCAGAACCTCGACGTCGGCGAGATCGGCGTCGTCATCCTGGGGGACTTCGAGGGCATCGAAGAGGGCACCGAGGTGCGGCGCACCGGCGAGATCCTCTCGGTCTCGGTCGGCGACGGATACCTCGGCCGTGTCGTCGACGCGCTGGGCCGCCCCCTCGACGGCAAGGGCGAGATCGAGATGGAGGGCCGGCGCGCCCTGGAGCTGCAGGCCCCCACGGTCGTGCAGCGCCAGCCCGTGAAAGAGCCGCTGCAGACCGGCATCAAGGCCATCGACGCCATGACCGCCATCGGTCGGGGCCAGCGACAGCTGATCATCGGCGACCGCCAGACCGGCAAGAGCGCGGTGGCCATCGACGCGATCATCAACCAGCGGGAGAATTGGGCGACGGGTGACCCGAAGCAGCAGGTCAAGTGCATCTACGTGGCGATCGGGCAGAAGGGCTCGACCATCGCCTCGTGCGCGGCGCCCTCGAGGAAGCCGGCGCCATGGAGTACACGACGATCGTCGCCGCGCCGGCCAGCCAGCCTGCCGGCTTCAAGTACCTGGCGCCCTACACCGGCTCGGCCATCGGCCAGCACTGGATGTATCAGGGTCAGCACGTGCTCATCGTGTTCGACGACCTGTCCAAGCAGGCCGAGGCCTACCGCTCGATCTCGCTGCTGCTGCGCCGCCCGCCGGGCCGCGAGGCCTACCCGGGCGACGTCTTCTACTTGCACTCGCGGCTGCTGGAGCGCTGCGCGAAGCTGAGCGAGGAGCTCGGCGGCGGCTCGATGACCGGCCTGCCGATCATCGAGACCAAGGGCAACGACGTTTCGGCGTACATCCCGACGAACGTCATCTCGATCACCGACGGCCAGATCTTCCTCGAGACCGACCTGTTCAACTCAGGGCGTCCGGCCGGCGATCAACGTCGGCATCTCGGTCTCCCGGGTCGGCGGTAACGCCCAGATCAGGGCCATGAAGCAGGTTGCCGGTCGGCTCCGGCTCGACCTGGCGCAGTTCCGCGACCTGGAGGCGTTCGCCGCGTTCGGCTCCGACCTCGACAAGGCGTCCAAAGCCCAGCTCGACCGTGGGCAGCGGCTGGTCGAGCTGCTCAAGCAGCCGCAGTACTGCCCCGTACCCGGTCGAGCGTCAGGTCGTGTCGATCTGGCCCGGAACCACCGGCTACGTCGACGACGTGACGTCGAAGACGTGCGCCGCTTCGAGCGCGACTGGCTGGAGTTCGTCGGACGCAGCCACCAGGGCATCTACGACGCGATCCTGCAGACGGGCAAGCTCGACGAGACGACCGTCGACGCGCTGAAGGCGGCAGTCAAGGAGTTCGAGAAGGGCTTCGAGACGGCGGCCGGCGGCGGGATCGAGGCGCCCGCGGACGACGTCGGGGACGTCGAGGGGCTCGAGGCCGACCAGCGTAGCCAGGAGGCCATCACCCGCCACCGTCAGCCGGAGGCGCAAGACGCCGGCTCGTCCGGCTCCTAAGGCGGCCGATCCGATATGCCCGCCAGCTTCGGGTCTACCGGCGCCGCATCCGTTCGGTCCAGTCGACCAAGAAGATCACCCGGCGATGGAGCTCATCGCCGCGTCGCGGATCGCCCGCGCCCAGCAGCGGGTCAACGCGTCCAAGCCGTACGCCGAAGAGATCACCCGCGTGATCACGGCGGTGGCAGCCGACCAATGTCGACCATCCGCTCACCACGGAGCGGCCAGAATCCGCTCCGGGCGCGGTGCTCGTCGTCACCAGTGACCGCGGGCTGGCAGGCGCCTACAGCGCCAACGCTCTGCGCACGGCGGAGGCGCTCTACCAGACGCTGCGCGAAGAGGGCAAGGAGTCCTCGATCTACGCGGTCGGGCGTAAGGCAGCCGCCTACTACCGGTTCCGCGATCGCACGGTCGAGCGGGACTTCACCGGATTCTCCGAGCAGCCCGACTACGACTCGGCGAAGGCGGCGGCCGACGCTCTCATCGAGCAGTTCGTGAAGCCGACCGAGGAAGGCGGGGTCGACGACATCCACATCGTCTTCACGGAGTTTCGCTCCTGCTCTCCCAGCGGGCGGTGGCGCGGCGGATCCTGCCGATGGTCATCCAGGAGACCGACGCGCCTCCGGCAGAGGGCCCGCTTCCGCTTGTACGAATTCGAGCCCTCGGCTGAAGACGTGCTCGACGCGCTGCTGCCGCGCTACGTCGAAAGCCGGGTATTTGCAGCGCTTCTGGAATCGGCCGCGTCGGAGTCGGCGGCCCGGCGCCGAGCCATGAAGTCCGCCACCGACAACGCGGAAGAACTCATCAAGTCGCTCACCCGAGCGGCCAACTCGGCGCGCCAGGCCGAAATCACCCAAGAGATCAGTGAAATCGTCGGCGGCGCAAACGCGCTGGCCGAGGTTGGAGCCTAGACATGACCATCACAGAAGACAGCGCCAGCACCGCCGCCGGCCACGCCGAAGGCGGGATCGGCCGCGTTGCGCGGGTCATCGGCCCGGTCGTCGACGTCGAGTTCGCGCCGGACGAGATGCCCGAGCTGTTCAACGCGCTGCACGTCGACCGCACGCTCGGCGACGACACCGCGACCCTGACGCTCGAGGTCGCCAACCACATCGGTGACAACACCGTGCGCACCATCTCGATGCACCCGACCGACGGCCTGGTGCGCGGCGCGCCGGTGCAGGACACCGGCGCCCCGATCTTGGTTCCGGTGGGCGACGTGACCAAGGGCCACGTCTTCAATGCCCTCGGCAGTTCCGATCGACGTCGACCCGGCTTCGCTCGAATCACCGAGCGCTGGCCGATCCACCGCCCGTCGCCGCCCTTCGACGAGCTCGAGTCGAAGACCGAGATGTTCGTCACCGGCATCAAGGTCATCGACCTGCTCGCCCCCTACGTGCAGGGCGGCAAGATCGGCCTGTTCGGCGGTGCGGGTGTGGGCAAGACCGTCATCATCCAGGAGATGATCCAACGGGTCGCCAAGGAGTTCGGTGGTGTCTCGGTGTTCGCCGGCGTCGGCGAGCGCACCCGTGAGGGCAACGACCTCTTCCTCGAAATGGACGGAGGCCGACGTCCTCAAGGACACCGCGCTCGTCTTCGGGCAGATGGACGAGCCGCCGGGCACGCGTCTGCGGGTCGCGCTGTCTGCTCTGACAATGGCCGAGTACTTCCGCGACGTCCAGAAGCAGGACGTGCTGCTGTTCATCGACAACATCTTCCGGTTCACCCAGGCGGGTTCGGAGGTGTCGACGCTGCTCGGCCGGATGCCGAGCGCCGTGGGTTACCAGCCGACCCTGGCCGACGAGATGGGCGTGCTCCAGGAGCGGATCACCTCGACCCGGGGTCACTCGATCACCTCGCTGCAGGCGATCTACGTCCCCGCCGACGACCTGACCGACCCGGCACCGGCAACGACCTTCACCCACCTCGACGCCACCACGGTGCTCTCCCGCGCGATCTCCGAGCTCGGCATCTACCCGGCGGTCGACCCGCTGGACTCGACCTCGCGCATCCTCGACGCCCGCTACATCGGTGAGCGGCACTACAACGTGGCGCAGCGCGTCAAGGAGATCCTGCAGCGCTACAACGACCTGCAGGACATCATCGCCATTCTCGGTATCGACGAGCTGTCCGAAGAGGACAAGATCGCCGTCAACCGGGCGCGGCGTATCCAGCGCTTCCTGTCACAGCCGTTCTTCGTCGCCGAGCAGTTCACCGGCATCCCCGGCAAGTTCACGCCGCTCGACGAGACGATCGAGTCGTTCGAGAAGCTCACCAAGGGCGACTACGACGATCTGCCGGAGCAGGCGTTCTTCATGTGCGGTGGCATCGAAGACGCCGTCGAGAACGCCAAGAACCTGCGCGTCGACGAGGACTGACGGCTCCTGCGCAGATCCTGATACTGACCTAGGACCTGTCGTTTTCACCCTTTAGGGCGGCTGTGTCACGCCTCGGCGGATGCCGATGACTTGTGCATGTACCCGACTGTCTCGATGCTGCCCCGCAAGAGGCTGCGCGAGCGGTGGGCGGGTCGCCCGCGCGGTGCGGCGACCATCCTGGCACCTGCTCTGCCGGCGCTGGTCCTGCTCGCCGTCACCACCGCCGGGACCGTCGACCCTCCATCGGCCGGCCTCGTCTCGCAATTGCACGTCCCGCCGGCGCAGACGCTCGTCGTCACCCCGCGCTGGCACCGCCGCCGCGAACGGGGTCCGCGGGTCGGTATTCTTGGCGCATGCCAATGAGGGTTGCGGTTGTCTCTCCCGAGAAGGAGATCTGGTCGGGTGAGGCCGAGCTGGTGCTGGCCCGCACCCTTGACGGTGACATCGGCGTCATGCCGGGTCACATCCCGCTGCTCGGCGTGTTGGCCGACGAGGGCGAAGTGATCATTCGCACCGGCACGGGTGACGACGTGACGGCCAAGGTCAGCGGCGGCTTCCTGTCGGTGACCGACGAGGGCGTCAGCGTCCTCGCCGAGCGCGCCGAGCTGGGCACTAGAGCGTCTAGCGCTCGCCGCCCGGCCGCCAGAGCACGTCCCCGCCCGGGTTGGCGGTGCGCGCGAGGATGAACAGCAGGTCGCTCAGCCGATTGAGGTAGAGCGCCGGGGTGCGGTTGGTGCTCTCCGGCTCGGCCTTCAGCAGCGCCCAGGTCGAGCGCTCGGCCCGGCGCACGATCGTGCGCACCTGATGCAGCAGCGCGGCCCCGCGGGTGCCGCCGGGCAGGATGAACGACGACAGCTTGGAAAGCCGCTCGTTGTACTCGTCGCAGGCGGCTTCGAGCCGCTCGACGTCGGCGTCGGTGATCCGCAGCGGCGGGTACTTCGGGTCGGGGACGACGGGCGTGCACAGGTCGGCGCCCACGTCGAACAGGTCGTTCTGGATGCGCGTGAGCAGTGTCGACGAGGTCGGCCGGCAGATTGCCGAGGGCGATCGCGACGCCGATGGCGCTGTTGGCCTCGTCGACGTCGGCGTATGCCCCGAGGCGGGCGACGTCTTGCGCGACCCGGCTCATGTCACCGAGCGCCGTCGTCCCGTCGTCGCCCGTCTTCGTGTAGATGCGGGTCAGATGGACGCTCACGTGCCGACCTTACGGGCCTGCGGCCTCGCGGTCGGCAGGCGCGGCGACGACCGCGCATGCCGACCCTAGAGTGGCCAGCGTGGAGCAGTTCCTGGTGAACGGCGGCGCTCGCCTGGCCGGCGAGGTCGCCGTTCACGGGGCGAAGAACTCGGCGCTCAAGCTCATGGCCGCCGCGCTGCTGGCCGAGGGCACGCACCACCTTGTCGTCGGTTCCCGACATCCTCGACGTCGAGATCATGGGGCAGGTGCTGCGCCGGCTGGGATGCAGCGTGCAGCACGTGAGCAGCCGCGCCGATGGCCGCCCGGCCGGATCAGGCGGCACCGTCACGGTCGACGTGCCCGCTCAGGTCGGCACCGAGGCCGACTACGACCTGGTTCGCCGGATGCGCGCCAGCATCGCCGTGCTCGGCCCGCTCGTCGCCCGCCGCGGTGAGGCGAAGGTCGCGCTGCCCGGCGGCGACGCGATCGGCAGCCGCGGGCTCGACATGCACATCGGCGGGCTGCAGAAGCTCGGCGCGACCGTCGAATCAGCGAGCACGGCTTCCTGATCGCGCGGCGCGGACCGGTTGCGCGGAGCAGCGATCTGGCTGGACTTCCCCAGCGTCGGCGCGACGGAGAACCTGCTCATGGCCGCGGTGCTGGCCAAGGGCATCACGGTGATCGACAACGCGGCCCGCGAACCGGAGATCGTCGACCTGTGCGCCATGCTGACGTCGATGGGCGCGCAGCTTTCCGGCGTCGGGCTCCTCCACGCTCGAGATCGAGGGCGTCGAGGGCTTGCACCCTTGCCCGGACGTCCACGAAACCGTGCCGGACCGGATCGTCGCGGGCACCTTCGCGGTCGGCGCGGTCATGACGCGGGGCGACGTGCTGGTGCGGGGCGGGCGCGTCGAGCACCTGGAGATCCTGCTCGACAAGCTGGTCAGCGCCGGTGCCACCGTTGACGCGGGCCGCGGCGGTTTTCGCGTCACCTGCGACACCCGGCCGAAGGCGGTCGATGTCGTCACGCTGCCGTATCCGGGGTTTCCCACCGACCTGCAGCCCGCGATGATCGCCCTGGCTTCGGTGAGCGAGGGCGTTGCCATGGTCACCGAGAACGTTTTCGAGGCCCGCTTCGTCTTCTGCGACGAGCTGACCCGGCTCGGTGCCGATGTGCGCACCGATGGCCACCACGCGGTGATTCGCGGCCGGAGCCGGCTGTCCGGTGCCCCGGTGCGCGCTCCCGACATCCGGGCGGGGGCGGCCCTCGTGCTGGCCGGTCTGGTGGCGGAGGGCGTCACGGAGGTCACCGACATTCGCCATATCGACCGCGGTTACGTGCGCCTCGACGAGCAGCTGAGCCGGCTCGGGGCCACCATTACGCGCGCGCCGGCGCCGGACGATCCCGACAGCTGAGACCGGCGTTTTGCCGAAGTCGGCAATTGCGTTGGTGCGGATGGTCACGAGCGCGGCGTTGTCGCCGACATGACAGTGCATTAACGCAATGGGGCGGTGATCGAGCGTAATATCACACCAGCTCCAGACGGCATAAACGCGAGAGCGAATATCGCCAAGGACACTGAGAGGCCCCGATGATCCGCTGCATCGAGCTGGCACCAGGTGAATTCAAGCTGACTGGCCGCGTCGACGTGACGAGCGTCGCCGACCTGCGCACTGAACTGCACACGGCCGTTGATTGCGCCAGCGCGCTTGCTGATGTGCCGGGCGCCGCCGCGCGTTTCGAGGTCGGAGAGCTGGAGCTGGTTGATGCTGCGGGTCTTGGCGCCCTGGTCGCCGCGCACCGCCGCGCCGGTCGGGCGGGGCTCGGATTTTCGCTGGTCAACGTGCCGGATCGGCTTTCTCGGCTTTTGTTCATCAGCCGTCTTTATCGCGTTCTGAGCATTGAAAAGTGCGAGGATGAGCCGGCGCACCGCGAGGGCCGGCACGCTTTCGCGCCATTGCCGCGCAGCTCCGGCGTCGATGGCGCGTCCGCACTCCTCGCTTCTCGCGACTAGCGAGCGCGGACCCCTCAGCGTTCGGGGAGATCACCGTTCGTTACTGACCGGTAAAGTTCGGGCATGAGTGGGCAGCGTGACAAGCCCTGGGTGATGCGCACCTACGCGGGCCATACCTCCGCCAAAGCGTCGAACGAGCTGTACCGGCGCAATCTGGCCAAGGGTCAGACCGGGCTGTCGGTGGCGTTCGACCTTCCGACGCAGACCGGCTACGACCCGGACGGCGAGCTCGCGCGCGGCGAGGTCGGCAAGGTCGGTGTGCCGGTGGCCTCGCTCGCCGATATGCGCCAGCTGTTCGACAGCATCCCGCTGGGCGAGATGAACACGTCGATGACGATCAACGCCACGGCCATGTGGCTGCTCGCGCTCTACCAGGTGGTGGCGGAGGAGCAGGCCGAGGCGGCGGGCGAGGATCCGCGGGAGATCGTGCACCGGCTGACCGGAACGACGCAGAACGACATCATCAAGGAGTACCTGTCGCGCGGAACGTACGTCTTCCCGCCCGGCCCCTCGATGCGCCTGATCAGCGACATGATCGCGTACTCCGTGGTCGAGATCCCGAAGTGGAACCCGATCAACATCTGCTCCTACCACCTGCAGGAAGCCGGGGCGACGCCCGAGCAGGAGCTCGCGTTCGCGATGTCCACGGCCATCGCCGTGCTCGACACCGTCCGTGACAGCGGGCAGGTCCCGCCGGAGCGGTTCGGCGACGTCTGCGCCCGGATCTCCTTCTTCGTGAACGCCGGGGTGCGTTTCGTCGAGGAGATGTGCAAGATGCGGGCGTTCGGCCGGCTGTGGGATGAGCTGCTGCGCACCCGCTACCACGTCGAGGACCCCCGGCATCGGCGCTTCCGCTACGGCGTGCAGGTGAACTCGCTCGGCCTCACCGAGGCCCAGCCGGAGAACAACGTCATCCGGATCGTGCTGGAGGCGCTCGGCGTCACGCTGTCGAAGGACGCGCGGGCCCGCGCGCTGCAGCTGCCGGCCTGGAACGAGGCGCTCGGGCTTCCGCGGCCGTGGGATCAGCAGTGGTCGCTGCGCATCCAGCAAATCCTGGCGTTCGAGACGGACCTGCTGGAGTACGACGACATCTTCGAAGGCTCGGTCGTCGTCGAGCGCCGGGTCGGCGAGCTGGTGAGCGCGGCTCGGGACGAGATCGACCGGATCCAGGCCATGGGCGGGGCGGTCGCCGCCGTCGAGTCGGGCTACATGAAGGGTCAGCTCGTCGAGGCGCACTCGCAGCGGCGGCGGCGCATCGAGGCCGGTGAGGATGTCGTGGTCGGGGTGAACCGCTTCACCACGACCGAGCCGAGCCCGCTCACCGAGAACCTCGAAACCAGCATCCAGACCGTCGACCCGGCCACGGAAGCGGCGCAGATCGCGTCCGTACGCGCGTGGCGGGCCTCCCGGGACCCGGAGCCGGTCGAGGCGGCACTGCGCGCTCTACGCGACGCGGCCAAGACCGACGAGAACCTCATGGTCGCCACGCTCGCCTGCGCCCGCGCCGGCGTGACGACCGGTGAGTGGGCCGGCGCGCTGCGCGAGGTGTTCGGCGAGTACCGGGCGCCGACCGGCGTCTCCGCCTCGTCGTCGGCCGGCATCGCGGCGAGCGGAGCCGCCGGTGAGGAGATCGCCGAGGTCCGCCGGCTCGTGACCCGCACCGGCGAGGAACTCGGACGCCGGCTGAAGATCCTGGTCGGCAAGCCGGGGCTCGACGGGCACAGCAACGGCGCCGAGCAGATCGCCGTGCGCGCCCGCGACGTCGGCTTCGAGGTCATCTATCAGGGGATCCGGCTGACCCCGGCGCAGATCGTCAGCGCCGCCGCGCAGGAGGACGTGCACGTCGTCGGGCTGTCGATCCTTTCCGGCTCGCACCTGGAGCTGGTCCCCGACATCCTTCGCGGACTCAAAGCAGCCGGCCTCGATGACGTGCCGGTGGTCGTCGGCGGCATCGTCCCGGATGCGGACGCGCGGCGCCTCAAAGAGCTCGGCGTGGCGGCCGTCTTCACGCCCAAGGACTACGGCATCACCGAGATCATGCGCGAGATCGTCGGAGTCATCCGGGAGAGCGCGGGGCTCCACAAGAGCTAGGCCTGGGGACGCTAGGCTGCGCACGTGCGGCTCGTGATTGCCCGGTGCACCGTCGACTACGCGGGCCGGCTGACCGCCCACCTTCCCAGCGCCGTGCGCCTGCTCATGGTCAAGGCCGACGGATCGGTGAGCATCCACGCCGACGACCGCGCGTACAAGCCGCTGAACTGGATGAGCCCGCCGTGCACGCTCATCGAGGACGACAGCGTCTGGCGGGTCGAGAACAAAGCCGGCGAGCAGCTCGTCATCTCGATTGAAGACGTCGTCCACGATTCCAGCCACGAACTCGGCGTCGATCCGGGCCTGGTGAAGGATGGTGTCGAAGCTCACTTGCAGGTGTTGCTCGCCGAGCACTGCGAGTCCATCGAAGCGGGCCTTCAGCTCGTGCGGCGCGAGCACGACACCGGCATCGGCCCGGTCGACCTGCTGTGCCGTGACGTCAATGGTCTGAGCGTGGCGGTGGAAATCAAGCGGCGCGGCGAGATCGACGGGGTTGAGCAGCTCACTCGTTACCTGGGACGGATGTCCGCGGATCCCCAGCTTCGCCAGCCGGTGCGCGGATTGCTGGTGGCTCAGGCGATCACACCCCAGGCGCGGCTGCTGGCCGCCGACCGGGGGATCGGTTGCGTGACCGTCGACTACGACGCCTTGCGCGGGTTCGCCCCGACTGTTCCGACCCTTTTCTGACGACCTGTCGTTCCAGACGTGCCCTAAGCCACCCGTTACGCCCACCTCGAAACGCCGTTGTTTGTAAGACTTGACTCGCCAGTAACAAACGAATGCCGGCAGGTTCGACCGGCGGGACGGGAAGCAGCCATGGCGCGCAGTTTTCAGAAGGCTGGAATCGTCGGCGTAGGGACGATGGGCGCAGGTATCGCCGAGGTGCTCGCCCGGGCCGGCGTCGAGGTCGCCGCCGTGGAGGTCGATGACGACGGCGTCAAGCGCGGCCGCGAGCACATCGAGCATTCGACCGAGCGCGCGGTTCGCGGGGGCAAGCTGACCGAGGATGAGCGCCAAGCTCTGCTCGGGCGCATCCATCTCGGCACTGACCTGTCCGCCGTGGCTGATGCCGACATCGTCATCGAGGCGATTCCCGAACAGCTGGAGGCCAAGCAGGAGCTGTTCCGCCGGCTCGACGACAGCTGCAGTCCGACGACGATCCTGGCCACCAATACCTCCGCGCTGTCGGTCACCGAGCTGGCTGCAACGACCCGCCGGCCTTCGGCGGTGATCGGCATGCACTGGTTCAACCCCGCGCCCGTGATGGGGTTGGTCGAGATCGTCAGCACCGTCATGACCGACGCGCAGGTCACCGCCGACGTGCAGGCGCTGATCGAGACGGTCGGCAAGACCGCCGTGACGGTCGGCGACCGGGCCGGATTCATCGCCAACGCGCTGCTCTTCCCGTACCTGAACGCCGCGGTGCGCATGCTCGAGAGCCGCTACGCCACCCGCGAGGACATCGACGCCGCCATGCGTTTCGGATGCGGTCACCCGATGGGCCCGCTCGCGGTGCTCGACCTCATCGGGCTGGACAGCGCGTACGAAATCCTCGACACGATCTACCACCAGTCACGTGATCACCTGCACGCTCCGGCGCCGCTGCTCAAGCAGCTGGTGACCGCCGGTATGCACGGTCGCAAGACCGGGCGCGGCTTCTACACCTATGCGGCTCCGGATTCGTCGCAGATCGTGGCAGACGCGGCGGCGGATTCCGGCCCCTCGGCCGAGCCCCGGCCGGTGAGCAAGGTCGGCGTCGTCGGCACCGGCACGATGGCCACCGGCATCGCTGAGGTGCTCGCCAAGGCCGGCTATGACGTCGTGCTGCGCGCGCGCAGCGCCGACAAGGCCGCATCCGCCCTGTCCGCGGTGACGGCGTCGCTGGACAAAGCCGTGGCCCGCGGCAAGCTCTCCGAAGCCGACCGGGACGCTGCGCTGGGGCGGCTGGCCACGACCACCGAGCTCGACGACCTGGCGCCGTGCGATCTCGTCATCGAGGCCGTCGTGGAGGAACTCGGTGTGAAGCAGGCGTTGTTCGGAGCGCTCGACGACGTCATGAAGCCGGGTGCGGTTCTCGCCAGCACGACGTCGAGCCTGCCGGTGATCGAGTGCGCCACGGCCACGTCGCGCCCTGCCGACGTCGTCGGCATGCACTGGTTCAATCCCGCGCCGGCGATGAAGCTCGTGGAAGTGGTGCCGACGGTCGTGTCGTCGGCCGACGCGGTGGCCACGGTGCGTGAGGTCGCGTTGAAGGCCGGAAAGGCGCCGGTCAGTTGCGGCGACCGCGCCGGATTCATTGTGAATGCGTTGCTGTTTCCGTATCTCAATGGTGCGGCCCGGATGCTCGAACAGCACTACGCCACGGCCGACGACATCGATGCGGCGATGAAGGTTGGTTGCGGGCATCCGATGGGCCCATTTGAGCTCATGGACGTCGTTGGGCTCGACGTGACCCTGGCCATTCAGCAAACTCTTTACCTGGAGTTCCGCGAGCCCGGCGACGCGCCCGCTCCCCTTCTGGAGCACTTGGTCAAGGCCGGGTATCTCGGCCGGAAGACAAAGCGCGGGTTCCGCGACTACTCGCGTCGCTGACACGGCGCTGGGTGTCAGCTAGGAAAATCAACTGAACCGCGTGTGTTGTGTTCTGAGAAAGAGACAAAATGCGCGCGAAAAGTAGTTGCCGCATTGGGTTAACTGATGCATTCTTAGTGCTATGACCCAGCGCACCGTAGTTACCCTCGAAGACGATCTCACCGGCGAGGAGGCTGATGAGACGGTGAGCTTTGCCTTGGATGGCAAGGCTTATGAGATCGATCTTACCGAGTCTAACGCGGGTGCTTTGCGCGAGGCGTTGGCGCCCTATATCGGCGCGGCCCGCAGAGCGGGGCGGTTGAACGTCCCGGCCGCCCGGCGCGGGGCGCCATTGCGCCATGTCGCCACCGAAGTCGATCCGGCCGCGGTTCGCGCCTGGGCCGCGTCAAATGGATACGAGGTAAGCCCGCGCGGCCGAATCAGCCGGGCTGTGCAGGAGGCGTTCAAGTCGGCCATGGGCTGAGTCGCTGCCCCAGCGGCGTCACAAAGGTTGATTTGCTGCAACCAAAATGTCGGTTGGCGGCGCACTTCAGATCGCTCTCGGCAAGCACGATGATTGACCATTCCGTGGCCCGGGGCGGATCTTTCCGGGCTTCGGCAAATGTCCAGCCCCGGGGCAATCGGCATTTTATTACGCAGACCGTCAATGTGATCTTTTCAGCCGACAATAGCCTCGGCTGTGGCGGTTCGCCCCCTCGAGGGCGCAGCGATGCCACAATGGCGCGTGCCTGCTTCGGGATCCCGCGCGTCGGCGGCTGCCCTCTCGGCGGCGGCGGACGCTGCTCGCGGCTTCGCCGAGGGTGCTGCGGACCTCATCGCCATGGTGCGGGGTATCTCCACTGATCCCCGCGTTTCCCACGCGGCCAAAATGGAAGCGACCGCCGCGCTCGCCTACCTCGCTTCGGGCAGAGCGCGCATCCCGCGGTTCCTTCCGGTGGTCGGCCGGATCGATGACCTTGCCGTGGCGGCCTTTGCCCTGCGCCGTCTGCTGACCGCCGCGGGGGAGCCGGTGCTGCGCTCCCATTGGAAGGGAACCTCGCGCGGGCTGTCGAACCTGCTGGCGCTCTCGGCGGCCCTGGCGACCCCGGGCGGGCGGCTGCGCCGGCTGGCGGTGGCGGGAGCGGCGACATCCGCGCTGCGTGATCGGGTCGGGCGGGCCGGCGGGGTGGGCAGCGCAGGCCGCCGTCGCCCGGGCGCGGGCCGCGTCGCCCGGGCGAGGTGCTGGCCCGGCGGGAGACCCGGTCATGAATCGCCGGGCTGAACCTTTGCCGTCGGACCCCGACTGGGAGGTGCGCCCGGTCCGCGGGCAGGATGCCCGCAAGGTCTACCGCTGTCCTGGCTGCGACCACGAGGTACGCGTCGGGCAGCCGCACGTCGTGGTCTGGCCTGCCGCCGGAGGGCCCTTCGGCGCAGATGAGAGTGACCGTCGGCACTGGCACACCGCGTGCTGGCGGGCGCGTCACCGGTCGCCCCGGCTACGCCGCCGCGCTGACCACTAGGGTCACCATGTGCCGCTGATCCGCGCCAACACCGTCCTGCCGGCGGATCGGCGCCCGCTCACGCTGACGACGGCGGACGGGCTGCGGCTGGTGGCCGAGCTGGCCGTGCCGGTGGACCGGCCCCCGCTCGCCACGCTCATCTGCCTGCACCCGCTGCCGACCCATGGCGGCTCGATGGACAGCCACCTGCTGCGCAAGATGGGGTGGCGGCTACCCGCACTCGCGGGCGTGGCCGTGCTGCGGTTCAACACCCGAGGCACGGCAAGCGAAGCGGGGCGCTCAGCAGGGGTCTTCGACGGCGGCGAGAGCGAGCGGTTCGACCTCGCGGCAGCCGTCGAGTACGCGGAATTCCACGAGCTGCCCTCGCCGTGGCTGGTGGGCTGGTCCTTCGGCACCGACGTGATCCTTCGCCATGGCGCCGATCCGGCCGTCTGCGGCGCCGTGCTGCTGAGCCCCCCGTTGCGCTTCTCGACGGAAGCCGATCTCGACGCCTGGGCACAGTTCGGCCGGCCCGTCACCGCGATCGTCCCCGAGTTCGACGACTACCTGCAGCCCGCCGAGGCGCGTCGGCGGTTCGCCCGCATCCCGCAGGCTGAGGTCGTCGCCATAGCGGGCGCCCACCACCTGTTCGTCGGCCGCACCGAAGAGGCGCTCGACGCCCTCGTGGCGGCCGTGCTCGGCCCGGCCCACACCCCGATACCCCGCGAGTACCAGGAGATCCGATGAGTGCGCGTTTCGACCTGTCCGGCAAGCACGCGCTGGTGACCGGTGCCAGCCGCGGGATCGGCCGCGCGATCGCACTCGGCTACGCCCAGGAAGGAGCCGACGTCGCGCTTGCGTCACGCGATGCGGCGGCGCTCGAGCAGCTGCGCGCGGAGATCGAAGCCCTGGGCAGGCGGGCATTCGTGATCACCACCGATGTGACGGACCCGGTGTCGGTCGCGGCCATGGTCGACCGCGCGATCGATCAGCTCGGCAGCATCGACGTCCTGGTCAACAACGCCGGCGGCAGCTCGTACATGGGGCCTTTCACGACGCTGCGCTTCTCCGGCTGGGAGAAGACGATGAGGCTCAACCTGGACTCCATCGTCCACGCCTGCCAGGCGGTGGGGCCGCACATGCTCGAGCGCGGCAGCGGGAGCATCATCAACGTCGCGTCCGTGGCGTCGCTCGTGGGCACCCCCGAACTCGCCCCCTATGGCGCGAGCAAGGCCGCGGTGCTGTCGCTGACCAAGACGCTCGCGATCGAATGGGGCAGCGCGGGAATCCGGGTGAACGCCCTGTGTCCCGGCTGGACGCGGACGGCGTTGAACGCCGACCTCTGGGGGGACGAGCAGATCAGCACGGCGATGATGGAGCGGGTGCCACTCGGGCGCTGGGCCGACGCCGAGGAGATGGTGGGCCCGGCAGTGTTCCTCGCGTCCGACGCCGCCTCGTACCTGACGGGTCAGGCCCTCGTCGTCGACGGAGGGCAGACGGCAGACTAGCGGCGACGGACGTCGGCCGACGCGGGCGCGGCCTTAGCCGACGCGTAGCCCTCGTCCTCGTACTCCGAATCGTCGTAGTCGGTCGTCTCCGTCACTTTCGGCGTCGCCGGATCCTCGATGGAGATCGCCGGCTGCAGCGCGTTCTGGAGGGCCTCGCGAATGCGCGTGAGCTGAGCGTTGACGGCGTCGCGCTGCCGCTCGAGGTCCGCCAGCCGCCGCGACGACTGACGCTCGAGCTCGGCGGTCTCCTGCTGGGTGCGCAACATCAGGCGGTCAGCCTCGGCCTGCGCGGTGGTCACGATCTCGTTGGCCTGGGTGTGGGCGTCGGAGATGATCTGCGTCGACCTGGCCTCGGCCTCGCGGACCTGCGTGGCGCACGACCGCTCGGTGTCGGCGGACAGCTGGCGGGCTTCCTGCAGGAGCTCGTCGGCTTCCTGGGAGCGCTGCGCCCGGATCTGCGCGCCCTGCTCCTCAGCGAGGTTCAGGATCTCCGTGATGCGGTCGCCGAACTCGTGCCACTGCGGGCGCCCGCTCTCGAGCTCCTCGCGCGCGGCCTCCGCCTCCGCGGCGGCGCTTGCGGCGGCATGCTCTGCGGCATCGCGCGCGATCTCGGCGTTGCGCAGCTGGTCCTCCAGCCAGCCGAGGTGGTTGTCGACCTGATCACGGTCGTAACCACGGCGCACCAGCTCGAACGCGGGCGGCGCTTCCTCGGGTGAGCGAAGAGGCAGCAGGTCGTTGTGCTCGCTCATACCGTCCATGTGCTCGCTCATACCGGTACTGTGCCATGCCTCGAGCCGTTGGCCGAGTTCGGCACGCGCGGTTTTTCGCAGGTTATTCGCGGCGTAATACCGGCCTGATCAGCGCGCGCCGCAAAAGGTCAAACGCCTCTAAACCGGTTGATCCCGTCGAGATGACGCGCGCGCTTTTCCGGATTGCGGACGCCGAGGCCCTCTTCGGGTGCCAGGCACAGCACGCCGACCTTGCCCTGGTGCAGGTTGCGATGCACGTCGAAGGCGGCCTGCCCGACGTCTTCCATCGCATAGCACTTCGACAACGTGGGGTGGACCAGGCCGCGGTCGACGAGCCGGTTCGCCTCGTACGCCTCGCGGTAGTTGGCGAAGTGCGAGCCGATGATGCGCTTGAGGTTCATCCAGAGGTAGCGGTTGTCGTACTCGTGCATGAAGCCGCTGGTGGAGGCGCAGGTGACGATCGTGCCGCCGCGGCGGGTGACGTAGACGGACGCGCCGAAGGTCTCCCGGCCGGGATGCTCGAAGACGATGTCGGCGTCGTCGCCACCGGTGAGCGAGCGGATCAGCTTGCCGAACCGCTGCCACTCCTTCGGGTCCTGGGTCTGCTCGTCCTTCCAGAACTTGAAGTCTTCGGCATTGCGGTCGATCACCAGGTCGGCGCCCATGCTGCGGCAGATCTCGGCCTTCTGCGGTGAGGAGACGACGCACACCGGAATCGCGCCGCCGTTGATCGCCATCTGGGTGGCATAGGAGCCCAGGCCGCCGGACGCGCCCCAGATCAGCACCACGTCGCCCTGCTTCATCGCGGCGCCGTTGCGGCTGACCAGCTGCCGGTAGGCGGTGGAGTTGACCAGGCCGGGCGCGGCCGCCTCTTCCCAGGACAGGTGCGCGGGCTTGGGCATCAGCTGGTTGGACTTGACCAGGGCCAGCTCGGCGAGCCCGCCGAAGTTCGTCTCGAAGCCCCAGATGCGTTGCTCCGGGTCCATCATCGTGTCGTTGTGGCCCTCCGGGCGTTCGAGCTCCACCGACAGGCAGTGGGCGACCACCTCATCACCCGGCTTCCAGACGTGCACGCCCGGCCCGGTGCGGAGCACGACGCCCGCCAGGTCGGATCCGACGACGTGATACGGCAGGTCGTGGCGCTTGGCCAGCGGCGAGAGCCGGCCGTAGCGCTCGAGGAAGCCGAACGTCGAGACGGGCTCGAAGATCGAGGTCCACACCGTGTTGTAGTTCACCGAGCTGGCCATCACGGCCACGATGGCTTCGCCGGGGCCGAGCTCGGGCGTCGGGACCTCGTCGATGTGCAGCGACTTGCGGGGATCCTTGTCCCGCGTGGCGAGGCCGTCGAACATGCCGACCTCGTCCTTGCGGACCACAACGCCGCGATAGGTCTCCGGCACGTCCATGGCACCGAACTCCTCGGCCGGAGTGTCACCAGCCAAGATCGCTTCGGTGATCTCTTTGATGGACAAGGCGCCTCCCGGTCGGCCGGATTGATCGCCGAAATGTTACCGGCGGGTGTACTACTGCGGACGGCCGAAAGCCCCAGCCGTCCGAGAGGCCCAACGGAACAACCTCGCCGAGGGCTCGGGCGTCCAACACAACGTGATGGACGCGACTGCCGGACGTTTGCCGGGGTTTGTGCCTACGGTGCTGCCCGTGGCCACCCGCCGGTTCGTTGGGCGCAGTGACGTTCCTGACGACCGGAAGGCGGATCGCACCGATCGCACAGATCGCACAGCGGCGGCAGCGGGGTCCGCCGGCTCCACGGTGTCTGCGGGGGGCGTGGCGCTCACCAGCGAGGAGACGCTCACCGCCCTCTACGTCGCGGAGTACGGGCGCCTGGTGCGGCTCGCCGCGCTGCTGCTGGACGATCTCGGCAGCTGCGAGGAGATCGTGCAGGAGGCGTACCTGAAGGTGCACGCCGCGCTGCTCGGCCCGAAGCCGCGGCTGCGCGACGAGGACCGTGCGCTCGCGTACCTGCGGCAGACGGTGGTGAACCTGGCTCGGTCCTCGCTGCGCCGGCGGCTGGTTGCCCGCAAGCACGCCCCGCGGCCGATGCCCGACGCGCCGAGCGCGGAAGAGGGTGCGTATGCCCAAGTGGAGCGGGCGGCTGTGGTGACGGCGTTGCGCGACCTCCCGCGCCGCCAGCGGGAGGCCGTTGTCCTGCGCTACTACGGCGACCTGAGCGAGGCCGCGGCTGCGTCAGTGATGGGGGTCAGCGTGGGCGCGGTGAAGGGATACACCTCGCGGGGACTCGCGGCACTCGCCGAAGCACTGGAGGAGCTCCGATGAGGCTCCGACCATCAGCACAGCAGGAGCTGCGATGAGGCTCCGACCATCAGCACAGCAGGAGCTGCGATGAGGCTCCGACCATCAGCACAGCAGGAGCTGCGATGAGGCTCCGACCATCGGCACAGCAGGAATTGCGATGACCTCCGAGACGAACCGCGAGGAGCAGCTGCGGCGGCTGCTGACCGAGGCCGTCGAGCCGGTCGAGCCGGCGCCCGGTGCGCAGACCCGTTTGCTGGCCCGGGCACGCGCGCAAGCGCACCGCCGGAAAAGTCGCGGGCCTGTGACGCTGCGCTGGGCGATGCCGGCGACGTTTGCGGCGCTCGTGATCATCGCCGTGGTGACGGTGGCTTTTGCCGTACACGGAGCCAATCGCTCCGGCTCGACGGCGTCGACTGCGGCGGGCAGCGCCGCCGCCAGTGCCCCGGCGCCCGCGGCCGCGTCCACTTCAAGCTCGGCCAGCGGCCACAGCGGGGAGGGCTCGTCGAAGGGCCCCGCGAAGTCGGCCTCGGCAGATCTCAATGCGAATGCCCCCAGCACCTTTGGCAACAAGGAGCAGGCCAGTGGGACGGCGTCGGGAGCAGAGCCCGATCCGCTTCGCCCGACGGATCTCGACGGTGACGGTGCTTTCGACAGCATCACCCTCAAAGGGGGGACGCTCGTCGCCGGCCTTTCCCGGGGCGGAGCGCAGACCGTCACACTCCCGCCTCCGGTCGGCCCCGGCGCGCGGGTGCTCGGGGTGACGACGCTCTCCGACCCGAGCAGCCAACCGGTCACGGTGGTATTCGTGCGATTGACAGTCGCCGGCGCATCCGCGACCGATACCGTCGTTGCCGTCGTCGATGGCCGCTTGACGGTGCTGCGCCAGGGGTCCGATCCGGTGCTGCTCACGATCGATCCCACCCACGGATATGGCTGCGACCAAAGGAATCTGGTGCTCGCCGGCAACGCGACACCGTTCGTGGTCGACGGAGTGCAGCTCGTCGCGTCGGCTCAGCTTCGCGGCGTCATCACGCCGGCCGGTAAGGCCACCGGCTGCTTCTGAGAGCTCAGGCGCACCACTGGCCGAGCTCACCCGGATGGCCACGCCGCAGTTCGACCGTGACCAGCAGAGCGGCGGCGGGGGAGCGGTCGACCGCGTCGAAGCCGAAGATCTCCACCTCGGTGAGCCGCGAGCGCCGGGTGAGCCCGGCCAGGTGCGTGCTGCCGCCGGCCGGGACGGGGATGCCGACTTCCGGCGGTTCGACGGGGGGTTGGCGGGCGAAAACGCCGCGCGGGCGGTCGGGCCGCCCGATGCGCAGGATCACGTCGCGCTCGAGGGCGTTGCTCACCTCGAGGAAGACCCGCCCGCCGCGATGGGCCTCGACGGTGATCGCCTGAGGCACCACCGCAAGGCCACCGCGAGCGTCCTCGCCTTCCGGATGGGTGCACCACATCGCGGACATCCGCTCGCCTCCGCGGGTGTAGTCGACGAGCTCCAAACCCGCTGCGGTGGCAGCGAAATAGACCGAACCGAGCCCCACGCGCGTCTCACCGAGCAGCCGTCCGGCCGCGATCGCCCCTGGGTCCACCGCGTCCTCGGCCGGAAAGACGATCTCGGCGTCGAGATCGACCACCCCGCCGGACGCGAAGTCGCTCACGTCGAGCCGCTCGATGGTCAGCTCCCCCGGCGAGAGCCGGGCGCCGTCACGCTCCCGGTCTTGCTCGACCAAGGAACCCGCCAGGGTCGCGAGCGCCAGCTCCTCGCCGTAGACCGACAGCGATCCGGGCGTCGTCGCCCGCGTCCGCAGCGATTCCAGCCATTCCAGAACCGCTTCCTCGACGTTCTGGGGGTCCATCAGCCGCCCGACTGAACCCTCATGAGCCCGGCATGGCCTGGACGAGCTCGGTGAGCACCCCGCCGGTGTCCTTGGGATGCAGGAACGCGATGCTCGCGCCCATCGAGCCGTGCCGCGGGCGCTCGTCGACCAGGCGCACCCCGGTATCGGCGATGCGCGCGAGCGCCGACGTGACATCGACCACTCCGTAGCCGATGTGGTGCACGCCGGGTCCGTTACGGGCGAGGAACTTGCCGACCGGGGTGTCGTCGCTCAGCGGCTCGAGCAGCTGCACGTACGAGCCGCCGAGTTGGTCGGCTTCGGGTGCTTTGACCACGAGCATTGCCTCGTGAACGCCCTGGGACTGGTTCGTCTCCCGGGACGTAACCGTCAGGCCGTAGGTGCTCTCGTACCAGCCGATGGCCTCTTCGAGGTTGCGGACGGCGACGCCTACATGGTCGATACGCGTAAACAGCGGTAGCGGATATGTCACGGACCCGTATCCTGGCACCTTTCCCGGTGGATCGTTCGAGGAGAACCCGCAAATGCCCGGATCCGTGATCGTCGCAGGCGCCCGCACCCCGATCGGCAAGCTCTCCGGCTCGCTCAAGGACTTCACCGCGGTGGACCTCGGCGGTGTTGCCATCCGGGGCGCGCTCGAGCGGGCGGGAATCACCGGTGACGCGGTCGAGTACGTGATCATGGGCCACGTGATCCAGGCCGGCGCCGGTCAGATCACCGCGCGCCAGGCCGCGCTCAAGGGCGGGATCCCGATGACCACCCCGGCCCTCACCGTCAACAAGGTCTGCCTGTCCGGGCTGAACGCCATCGCGATGGCTGACCTGTACATCTCCAGTGGCCAGTACGACGTCATCGTCGCGGGCGGCATGGAGTCGATGACCAACGCGCCGCACCTGCTTCCGGGTGCGCGCGCCGGCTTCCGCTACGGCGACGCCAAGCTGCTCGACGCGACCGCGCACGATGCGCTGTTCTGCGCGTTCGACCAGGTGGCGATGGGTGAGTCGACCGAGAAGTACAACGCCCGCCTCGGCATCAGCCGCGAGGAGCAGGACGAGTTCTCCGCGCGTTCGCACGAGCGCGCCGCTGCCGCGATGAAGGACGGACGCTTCGACGCGGAGCTGGTGTCGGTCCAGATCCCGCAGCGCAAGGGCGACCCGCTGGTCGTCAGCGAGGACGAGGGCGTGCGCCCCGGCACCACGCCCGAGAGCCTCGCCAAGTTGCGGCCGGCGTTCGCCGCCGACGGCACCATCACCGCAGGCTCGGCGTCCCAGATCTCCGACGGCGCTTGCGCATTGGTGATCATGTCGCGCAGCAAGGCCGAAGAGCTCGGCGCCCCGATCCTCGCCGAGATCGGCGCCGCCGGCTTCGTCGCCGGTCCTGACGCTTCGCTGCAGTCGCAGCCGGCGAACGCCATCGCGCAGGCTCTTGCCAAGGAAGGCCTCAAGCCCGCCGATCTCGATCTCGTCGAAATCAATGAGGCTTTCGCCTCGGTGGGCATCCAGTCGATGCGTGATCTCGGCCTCAGCGCCGACAAGGTGAACGTCGACGGCGGGGCCATCAGCCTTGGTCACCCGGTCGGCATGTCGGGCGCTCGTATCGTGCTGCACCTCGCTTACGCGCTGCAGCAGCGAGGCGGCGGGATCGGCGCCGCCGGGCTGTGCGGCGGCGGCGGTCAGGGCGACGCCCTCATCCTGCGCGCCACGGCCTAGCCCGGCCGGCGACCTCGAAGCATTGACCGGCGGCCGGGCCCCGAGCGTGAGTCGGCGGGAGGAGCCGCTGGCAGACCTTGTTGCCGCGGCGCGCGAGGGTAGCCCGCGCGCCGTGGCGCGGCTCATCTCCCTGGTGGAGGACGCCTCGCCGCGGCTGCGGGAGGTGATGACGCTGCTGGCGCCGCTGTGCGGGCGCGCGCAAGTCATCGGGCTCACCGGCTCGCCGGGCGTGGGCAAGTCGACCACCACGTCGGCGCTCGTCGCGGCCTACCGCAAACGCGATCAGCGGGTAGGGGTGCTGGCGGTCGACCCGTCGTCGCCCTTCAGCGGCGGGGCATTGCTCGGTGACCGCGTCCGCATGCAGGATCACGCGACGGATGCCGGGGTCTTCATCCGCTCGATGGCGTCGCGCGGCCAGCTCGGCGGGCTGTCGTGGGCGACCCCGCAGGCATTGCGGGTGCTGGACGCCGCCGGCTGTGACGTCGTTCTCATCGAAACGGTCGGGGTCGGCCAGGCCGAGGTGGAGATCGCCTCGCTGGCGGACTCGACGGTCGTCCTGCTCGCTCCCGGAATGGGCGACGCCATCCAGGCGGCGAAGGCCGGAATCCTTGAAGTCGCCGACGTTTTCGTGGTCAACAAGGCCGACCGCGACGGTGCCGAGCAGACCGTGCGCGAGCTCAAGGGCATGCTGCAGCTCGGCTTCACCGACGTCACGTCCGGCGGCTGGAAGCCCCCGGTCGAACGCACCGTCGCCAGCCGCGCGGAAGGCATCGACGACGTGGTCGACGCGCTGGAGCGCCATCGTCAATGGCTGCAGGCCAGCGGCGAGGGGCAGCGGCGGCGCGAGCACCGGGCGCGAGGGGAGATCGAGGCGATCGCCCTGACGGAACTGCGCACCAGAATGGACGAGCTGCGGGGACAGGCAGCGCTGGGCGAGCTGTCCGCCGACGTGGCTGCGGGCCGGTTGGACCCGTACTCCGCGGCCGACCGGCTGATCGCCGGCGTCACCGGCTGACGCCCGACGTGGCCGACCGGGGGATCGCTTCCTGTCGCAGCGCTACTGATCGCCTCCTCGCGTCCGGCGTGCTCGTTTGCGTAGGAGCGGCGGTCTCTGGATATCCGGGCTTTCGCGGGGCACCGTAGAGACATGGATCGTCCAGCCCTTGCCGGCCTTTTGCGCACCCGGCGCGAGCGGCTCCGGCCTGCCGACGTCGGCCTGCCCGAGGGACAGCGGCGTCGTACGCCGGGCCTGCGGCGTGATGAGGTCGCAGCGCTCGCAGCGATCTCCACCGACTACTACACCCGCCTCGAGCAGCAGCGGGGCCCGCATCCGTCCCAGGCCGTACTGACCTCGCTGGCACGCGCGTTACGCCTCAGCGAGGATGAGCGCGACCACCTCTTCCAACTGGCCGGTCACGCAGCGCCGGCTCGGCACAGCTCGTCCGCGCACGTGAGCGCCGGCCTGCTGTACCTGCTCGATCGTCTCGTCGATACGCCGGCCTTCGTCGTCGACGACATCGGCACGGCGCTGGTCCAGAACCGGATGTCGAAGCTGGTCTCGGGCGACACCACGGCGCGCCCGGGACGCGAGCGCAACCACACCTGGCGCTGGTTCACCGACCCGGACACCCGGGCACGGTTTCCGGAGGAGGACTGGCCGACGCTCTCGCGTACGCACGCTGCCGATCTGCGGGCGACCGTCGGCCGGCGCGGCGACGATGCCGACGTCACCTCGCTCGTCGCCGAGCTCATCGCTGCCAGCCCCGAATTCGCCGCGCTGTGGGCCGAGCACGAGGTTTCGGTGCGCCGCTCGGACGCCAAGCGCATCCTTCATCCCGAGGTGGGGCTGCTCGACCTGCTGTGCGAGCACCTGATCAGCGATGTGAACGGCTACGCGCTCGTCGTGCTGCATCCGCGACCGGGCACCGACTGCCGCGACAAGCTCGACCTGCTCTCGGTGATCGGAACGCAGGATCTGAAGCTCGCCGGCTGAACTCGCTAAGACGGCTAAGCCGTCGGGGCGGGCCGCTCGCCGCGGAAGAACCAGTGCACGCCGTAGCGGTCGGCGAGATGGCCGTACACCCCGAAGGGGAGGTCGCGTAGCTCGTCGAGCAGGTCGGGATCGGCGCCGGCGGCCAGCTTGTCGAAGGCCGGCTTGAGGTCGGCGTATCCACCGCCGGTGAGGTACAGCCCGACCGTGTTGCCCTGCCTGGGGTGCCGTGTCTGGTGCTGCCAATCAGTCGCAGAGATTTGTATCGCGCCGCTGGCGAGGTGGGAGTAGGCGACCTTGTCATGCAAGTGCGCCGGAGCCCGCTCCGCCATCGGCGTATCGCGTAACAACGTTATCTCCAGCTCGCCGCCGAGGCACGACTGGTAGAAAGCCATCGCCTCGGCGCAATTGCCCTCGAACAACAGGAACGGGCACAGGTTCATCGCGGTCAGATCCCGTCTCTCAGCGCAGCTCAGCTCAGCGCCGCGTAAGCAGCGTCCTGCACATCGGTGTGCACCGGCGGTGGCTGCGGGGAATCGAACACCCGCTGCGTGAGAACGATGACGACGAGGTCGCGAGCCGGGTCGACGAGGAAGGACGAGCCGAGCCCGCCGTCCCATCCGAACGCTCCTGCGCGCTCACCGGACACGATCACCGACTGGCACAGCCCCCATGAGCGACCGTTGAGGAACACCTCGCTCCCGGCCCGCTGGGCTGGGGTGAGCTGGTCGCGGGTCATCTCTTGTACAGAGCCGCTCGACAGCACGTGCCCTCCGCCCTGCAGGAGCATGCGTGCGAAAGCGTGCAGGTCGTCCACCGTGGACACCAATCCCGCGGCACCGTCGTCGAACGCCGGCGGGTGCGACCATTTGCCGTCCGGCGCGTCCCAAACCGTCAGCCCGTCGGGGGTGTTGACGTACGCCGTCGCCAGCCGGGACGTATCCGGAGCGAAGAAGGCGGTCTGCGACATGCCCAGCGGTTGCAGCAGCCGCGATTCCAGCACCTCAGCGAACCTCGCGGCGCCGGCTGCGCGCTGGCACAGCACGCTCGCCACCTGCGCTCCGCTGTTGTACAACCAGCGCTCGCCCGGCTGCGCGATCAGCGGCAGGGCGCCGAGTCGTTTGATCCATTCGTCCGCGCTCGGCGCCGCCTCGGGATCCGGCGGTCCCAGGGTCGCCAGTTGCGCTTCGGTCGCCGCCGCGACGATCGGCCAGGGCGTCGGCGCGGAGAACATCTCGACGTTCATGCCGAAGCCGTACGTGAAAGACAGCAGGTCGCGGACGGTGATCTCGCGCTCCGCCGCCACGGTGTCATCGAGCGGTCCATCCATGCTGCGCAGCACTCGCGCAGAGCCGAGCTCCGGTAGCAGGCGCGCCATCGGTTCGTCGAGCGAGAGCAAGCCCTCGTCGACGAGCGCCATCGTCACCGCGCCGGTGATCGGCTTGGACGTGGAGGCAATGCGGAACAGCGAGTCACGTGCCACCGCTGGGCCGCCGATGGTCAACGCTCCCTGCGCCTCCACGTGGACGTCGTCACCGGATGCCACCAGTGCCACCAGCCCCGGCACCTGATCGGGGGCGACGTGCGATGCGACGACCTCGGACAGCCGTGCCAATCCCTGCGTGGAAAACCCGCTCATCTCGATCCTTCCCTTGCCGTCACGCTCAATGACGAGCGGTGGTCGCGAAACTCATCGCTCGCCGATCGATCCTGGTTCGAGGCACGCACCAGCGAGCGGACCCCGGCGCTGCCGCTGGCCGCGGATCAGGCGCCGGTTACAACGTGCTCCGGCGCAGCAATTCGCCCACGGCATCGACGAATGCCTTGACATCCAAGGGGAGGCCCGCGACCTGATGGGCACCGGCGGCCCGCAGCCGTAGATGCACGCGAGGATCCGAGTCCTCGGAGAGCACGATCTTCGGCAGCAGGGCCGAAAGCGGGTCGCTGGCCAAGCGGTGCAGCAGTTCGGTGCCGACGGCGTCAGGAAGGTCTGCGTCCAGCACGACGACGGCGGGTTGCCGGCGGTGAACGGCGTCCAGTGCCTGGGCTGCCCGCGGCACGGAAACCACATCAGCCGAGAGCTTGCTGCGCAGCGCCTGAGCCACCAGCGCCTGGGCCGCCGGGTCAGCGCTCACGTGCAAGACGACCGGGGCGTCAAGGGAATCCGGCGAAGCATCGGTGGCAAGTTCGGCAAGACCACCTTCGGCCACGGCCTCGAGGTCCAGGGTGAACGTCGATCCCGCGCCGAGTCGGCTTCGCGCCGACAGCGTGCCGCCCATCGCGGCCGTCAGCGCCAGCGACAGCGCGAGCCCGAGCCCGGTGCCCTCGATGCCGGTGCGTTCGGCGCCGAGCCGCTCGAAGGGACGAAAGAGCCGGTCGAGCTGCTCGGGTTCGATCCCCGGGCCGTCGTCAGCGACCTCGATGTGCAGACGGTCACCGTCCCTGGCGATGACGCCGACACGGACCGTGCCGCCTTCCCGGCCGTACTTGACCGCGTTTCCCATCAGGTTGAGCAGGACCTGCCAGAGCCGGCGCCGATCCAGCAGGGCCACCACGTCGTCCGCGGGCTCGATGTAGCGCCGGATTCCCCGCTTGTCGGCGAGCGGTTGGATCAGATCCACGACCCCGCGCACGACTTCCAGTACCCGCACCGGTCCGACGTCCAGGTCGACCCCGCCGGTGCGCACGCGTGCCAGGTCGAGCACGTCATCCAGGAGCGCCTGCATGTGACGGCCGGCCGTGAGGATGCGTTCGATGCCGTCGCGTTGATCCTGCTCGAGCTCTTCGAGTTCCAGCAGTTGCGCGAAGCCGAGCACGGCGTTCAGCGGGGTGCGTAGCTCATGGCCGAGGCGGGCCACGAACTCGTCGCGATAGGCCAGCTCGCGTTCGGCCTGCTCGCGGCGCCGGGTCTCGGCCAGCGAGCGGAAGATCGCGAAATAGCCGCTCGGGCTACCGTTCGGGGGATCGCTCATCCGGTTGTCGACGGCGATGGTCCCGGTGAAGACCTCAGCGTGGCCCCCCGCGTCGATGAGCTTCACCCGGCCGCGCCAATTTCCCTGCTTGGCGAGCGCGGTGGGAACCGATCCGGGGAGACCCTCGGCGAGACGCGGCGCCACCTGGGTCATGAATTCGCGCCACGGCGCCCCGAGCGTCAGCCGGTCACCGAGCAATTCGGTGGCCGCCATGTTGGCGTACGTCAGATTCCCCGCCGCGTCGAAGCGCAGCGCCATGTCGCCGAGTAGATCGAACAGGTCCCCCGACACGGAAGGAATGTTAGCGGGAGAGCGATTCGAGGAAATCATCGATCTGCGAGCACACAAACGCGATGTCGTCATCACTGAGCGAGTGGCTGCACGAAAGCAGCACGCCGTATTGCATCACCGCATCGGCATTCGGAAGGCCGCCGTCGGGCTGGCGATACGGGACGCCCTTCATCATGGGCTGGCGTGCGGCGTTGCCGGTCCAGACGGTGCGGGTGTCGATGCCCCGTTGGGATAAGCCCGCCTGCAGATCGGCCCGCGAGAAGCCGGCGTCCGGACGCACCTGGAAGCAGTAGCTGAGCCAGGCGGTTTCGAGCCCGTCGGTCTGCCGCGGCGGGACGAAGTAGCGGTCGCGAGACGCGAGGAACGACGAGTAGAGCGCGAAATTGCGCTGGCGTCGGGCGTGATTGACCGGCAGCTTGCGCAGCTGCGCCCGGAGAAAGGCGGCCGAGATCTCGGACGGGAGGAAATTCCAGCCGAGCTCGTCGAAAATGAACATGTTGTCGTAATGCATGCCGTCGACATCGGTCCAGAAATTGTGGTCGTCGCCCTTGCTCCCGTAGAGCTGCACCTCCGAGCGCCGTCCCCAGCCGCGCAAGGTGACGCAGCGGTCCCACAGCGCGTCGTCATCGAGGCAGACCATGCCGCCCGAGCCTGCGCCGGTGACGATGTGCGAGGGCGAGAAGCTGGTGACGGTGATCTCGGCGCGGGCCGCGGTGGGCGTGCCGCGCAGCGTGGCGCCGAGCGCGTCGCAGGAGTCCTCGATCACGGTGAGGCCGTGACGGTCGGCGACCCCGCGGATGACGTCCCAGTCGGGGGCGTTGCCGGCCAGGTTCGGGATCAGGATGGCCCGCGTCTGCGGGCCGACCTCGGCTTCGATGGCCTTGGCGTCGACGTTGAAGGTGTCCGGTTCCACGTCGACGAACACCGGCACCAGCCCCGCGCGTACCAGCGCGGAGATGTCGGTCGAGAAGGTGAGCGGCGAGGTGATGACCTCGCTGCCGCGCGGCAGATCGAGCAATTCCACCGCCAGGAACAGCGCCGCCGAGCCGGAATCGACCATGATCGCGTGCCGCTTGCCGGTGAGCTCGGCGACCGCTTTCTCGGCAGCAGCAACGTTTTCGCCGATGCGTATCCCGTTGGGGCCCTTCGCCAGCACTCCCATGACCGAGTCGATCTCGTCCTGGTCGAAGACGGCGGTGGCGTAAAGGATTCGTTCTGGCTTTCCGCTGGTTTTGTTGTCCTGGCTCACGGCGGGAATCCCTTTCTGTCACCGACTGCTTGGCGGTGAGTCTGAACCTTCGCCCGGTGCCCCGTGCACACTGGGTGTATGGCGACCAGCGATGCGGCGGACGGCAGGACCCGTTGGCAGCAGCGATACGACTCATCCCGGGTGCGTGACGCGGACTTCACCACGCTTTCCGGGCACGAGGTGGAGGCGGTCTACGGGCCGCCGGCGGACGCGCCGTTGCCTGCGGGGTTCGAGCGCATCGGCTGGCCAGGAGAGTTCCCCTTCACCCGCGGGCTGTACGCGAGCGGCTACCGCGGCCGGGCGTGGACCATCCGGCAGTTCGCCGGTTACGGCAACGCCCGGCAGACGAACGAGCGCTACCGGATGATCCTGCGCGAGGGCGGCGGTGGGCTGTCGGTCGCGTTCGACATGCCGACGCTCATGGGTCGCGACTCCGACGACGCCCGCGCGCTCGGCGAAGTCGGGCACTGCGGAGTCGCCATCGACAGCGCGGCCGACATGGACATCCTTTTCAGCGGGATCCCGCTCGGGGACGTCACCACCTCCATGACGATCAGCGGACCGGCGGTGCCGATCTTCTGCATGTACCTGGTGGCCGCAGAGCGCCAAGGTGTCGATCCCGGCGTGCTGAACGGCACGCTGCAGACCGACATCTTCAAGGAGTACATCGCCCAGAAGGAGTGGCTCTTCCCGCCGGAGCCGCACCTTCGCCTGATCGGCGACCTGATGGAGTACTGCGCCGAGAAAGTTCCGGCGTACAAGCCACTTTCGGTCTCCGGCTACCACATCCGCGAGGCCGGTTCGACCGCCGCCCAGGAGCTCGCGTTCACCCTCGCCGACGGCTTCGGGTACGTCGAACTCGGCCTCTCGCGCGGCCTCGACATCGACGTCTTCGCGCCGGGCCTGTCGTTCTTCTTCGACGCGCACATCGACTTCTTCGAAGAGATCGCAAAGTTCCGGGCGGCCCGCCGGATCTGGGCCCGTTGGCTGCGTGACGTCTACGGGGCCAAGACCGACAAGGCGCAGTGGATGCGTTTCCACACCCAGACCGCGGGGGTCTCGCTCACCGCCCAGCAGCCGGACAACAACATCGTCCGTACCTCGATCGAGGCGCTGGCCGCCGTGCTCGGCGGCACCAATTCGTTGCACACGAACGCGCTGGACGAGGTACTCGCGCTGCCCAGCGAGCGAGCGGCCCAGATCGCGCTGCGCACCCAGCAGGTCATCGCGGAGGAGACCGGCGTCGCCAACGTCGCCGATCCGCTCGGCGGCTCGTGGTACGTCGAGGCGCTGACCGACGATCTCGAGGCCGAAGCCGAGCGGATCTTCGAGCAGATTCGCGGCTTCGGCGACGGGACGGCCGAGAACGGAATGACGAGCGGAATCCTGCGCGGGATCGAAACCGGCTGGTTCACCTCGGAAATTGCCGAGGCCGCCTTCCGCTACCAGACGGCGGTCGAAAAGGGCGAGAAGAAGATCGTCGGCGTCAACTGCTTTCCCAGCGCCGACGACCATCCGCTGGAGATCCTGCGCGTCTCCAGCGAGATCGAGCGCGACCAGCGGGCCGAGCTGGCCGGCCGCCGGCAGGCTCGCGACGATGCCGCGGTCCGGGCGTCCCTCGCGGCGTTGCGTGAAGCCGCGGAAGGCACCGCCAACCTGGTGCCGCCGATGCTCGACGCCGCTCGCGCCGAGGCCACCCTGGGTGAAATCTGCGGAGTGCTGCGCGACCTCTGGGGTGGCTACGTGGAGCCGCCGACGTTCTGAAGCCGCGGATCGTTCGGCAGCGGGAACACAGCTCGCCCCGGTTGAGGTTGGATGAGGACGTGCGCCGCTTTGATCCAGCCAGCATCAACCTGCCCGGGGCCGTCGACCTGTCAGCCCGTTCAGCACCTGCCGCCAGTGGTTCTGGTGGTTCCGGTGGCGGCGGGGTGAACGTCATCGACGTCACGGAGGCAACGTTTCAGACCGAGGTCGTCGACCGCAGCCGCACCGTGCCGGTCGTCCTGGACTTCTGGGCGTCCTGGTGCGGTCCATGCCGCCAGCTCTCGCCGATCCTGGAGAAGCTCGCCGACGAGGACGGAGGCAGCTGGGTCCTCGCGAAGATCGACGTCGACGCCAACCCACGGCTGGCGCAGGCTGCCGCGGTGCAGGGAATCCCCGCCGTGAAGGCGGTCGTCAACGGGCAGCTGGTCGCCGAGTTCACCGGCGCGCTGCCCGAGCGTCAGGTGCGCGGCTGGATCAGCCAGATCGTCGCGCTGGCCAAGGGCGGCGTGCCGGACGCCCCGCCGGAAGCCGACGCTCCCGACGGGGTCGCGGCCGGCCCTCCGCTCGACCCGACCATCGAAGCTGCCTACCAGGCGCTGGAAGCCGGTGACCTGGACGGCGCCGCGACCCAGTTCCAGAACCGGCTCAACGAGGCGCCCGACGATGCGGAAGCCAAGAGCGGGCTGGCCCAGGTGAGCCTGGCGCGCCGGCTGACCGCCGTCGACCAGGCCGACCTGCAGCGCAGGGTGCAGGAGGGCGACACCAGCCGGGAGACCCGGTACGAGGTCGCTGACCTGCTCGTGGCCAGCGGCGACGTGGAGAACGGCCTGGCCGGCCTCATCGACCTGGTCAGGATCAGCAGCGGCGACGAGCGGGAAGAGGTGCGGCAGCGGCTGCTCGAGCTGTTCGACATGCTGGGTGAGCACCCGGCCGTCGGCCCGGCGCGGCGGGGGCTCGCCAACGCGCTGTTCTAGCTGCTTTCTCGCGGTCAGGCGAGGATCCGCACCGGGGTTCCGAGCTTGAGGTCGAACCGGTCGTGCAGGTCGGTGACGTCGGCGTCGCTGAGCCGGATGCACCCGTGACTCGCGTCATGCCCGATGACCTGCGGCTGGTCGGTGCCGTGGATCCCGATCACCCCGTTGCCACCGTCGAAGTTCGTCAGCACCGCGGAATAGCCGGATAGGCCGTAGGCGTACGGGCCATAGGCGCCGGCCGGGTTCGGCGGCTTGAGCAGCACCTTGATGAAGTACGTGCCGCCGGGCGTCGGCGTGTCCGCTGTCCCGACCGCGATCGGATACGCCTTCTGCAGGATGTTTGCCCGGTACACGCGCAGCTGGTGAGCGGAGCGCAGGATGTCGACCCGGTAGTCGTTGCGCTGCAGGCTCACCTCGGCCGTCTTGACCCAGCCCGTCTGCCCGTTGGGCGAGATCGGCAGGGAGACCTGCAGCCACGTGCCTGCGTTGCGTAGCACCAGCAGCACCTGCGGCTGGTGGTAGTTCGTCGGGTCGGGGTTGGGCAGCTGACGCGTCAGCCGGCCTCCGGGGCTCGCGTAGACCGGCAGCGTCGCATAGTGCGCCACGGCTACCGTCGCCGGAACGAACGCCGGCTTCTTCGAACTCGCCGAGCCTCCCGTGACGCCTGCGATGGCGACAGCGACCGCAAGCAGCGCGATGACGCTCAGCAGCCAGCCCGGGATCAGCGGGCCGCGCTGCTTGACCTTCCGCTCCGACGTTTTCGCGCCTTCCGTACGTGGGGCCTGCTGGATCGCCATGTCGTGCTCTCTCGGGTCCGGCGGTGCTGGGGGATGCTGGACTTACGGGGGCGGCGGTTCGTGTCAGCCGGTGAAGGTCGGCGTGGCGGCGACCGGAACGGCCACGGTCGGGTCGCTCGGGGTCGTCGCGCCACCGGACGAGCTGGTCGTCCCGGTCGTCGCCGCCCCGGAGCTCGAGCTGGTGCCGGTGGGGCTGCCCTGCAGGCACGACGCGAGCGTCGTCGCCTGGTTCTGCAGGCTGGTCAATTCGGCCTGCAAGGGGGCGGGGTCCTGCTTTTGGACCAGGTCCTGCACCGCCGTGATCGTCCCTTGCAGGATCGGGTCGAGGCAGGTCGCCTGCGGAGCCCCGGTGATCGCCTGCGCGAAGGTGCTGAAGCAGCCTTCGATCTTGGAGCCGTCCGGGGTGCCGGCGGTCAGTTGAGCCTGGACGCAGGTGGCGAGGTCCTGGAAAGCGGTGGTGGGAAGGCCGGAGCCGCCGCCGGCGGCCGCCAGGCCCTGAAGCTGCTGGATCAAGCCGGTGAGCGGGTTGGTTCCGCCGGTCGGCGTGACGCAGTTGAGGACACCCAGCAGGTTGGTCCCCGCGCTCTGGATGCACGTCGCGGGATCGGAGCCCGCCGCCGCTGCGGCCGCGGCGGTCGTCTGCGTGGCGGCAGGCTGCGCCGTCCCGGCGGTCGTCGTCCCCGTATCCGAGGAGGCCGACGTGCTCGGTGACGGCGACGCATCCGGCGTGAGTTGCTGGGTGACGGTCCCGAGATCGGGCGGGGTCGCGGCGGAGTCGGACGACCCGGCGGCGGCGGGGACCGCGACGGCGACAAGGCTCGTCGTGAGCAGGGCTGCGAATGCAAGTCTGGGGCGCACGATCCTGTTAACGACGGCGACGCTCGGTGGTTACGCGCGTCACCTCGCCCTTTCTCCCTGTTTCCCCGCGCCGAGTTCGGTTGGGCGCCAGGGTTTCCGGCCCATATCTGGCGCGGAGCCGGTGGCGCCGTCGTAAGAGAGGTTGGGTGCCAGGGTTTCCGGCCCATATGTGGCGCGGAGCCGGTGGCGCCGGCCGCCGGTCGGCTAGCGGTCCTGGGCCGAGGGGCGTTACCTGCGTTTGCCTGCTTACGCGGCGGCTTCAAGGGAACGCAGCGCGCGCTCGATCTGGTCGGCGACGACGGGTTCGTCCAGACGCAACGCAATGGTGGGGAAGCGCAGTAACGGCTGCCCGGCGATGAGGAGCTCGTTCGCGCGGAACATGTCCTGCCAATACGTCGACGGGACCAGGTGAAGGGCGCCATCGATTTCGCATGCGACACGAACACCCCTGGGTGACTCGATCAATACATCGAGATACCGGCGTTTACCTGCACCGTCTAGGCGCACCGCTTGTCGAATGACCCGGCCGAGACGGTATTTACGGCAGAAAACGGCGAAGTCGATCTCCGACAATGCCTGGGCACCGCCCGAGATGTCATTCAGGGCAAATCGCAATATCCGCCGGTGTCGAATCGGGCCGGCCCCGCCCAGCGCCGCGAGCAGGCGCGGCCCCGTTGACAGCCGCTGCTGAACGACGGCGGCGACCAAGCCGCATGCAGTGCGTTCGTTGCGCGACCAGGACGCCGCGTCGATCGCCGAGCGATCCACCGGCGTACGCCGAGGGCTCCCCACGGAAACCAATTGGCCGTTCGCCGGCACCCGGGTTTCGTGGATGACGACGTTGAGCCCGCTGGCCCTGGGTGCGTCTCGGCCACGGGGCACGAGCAGGTGAACGGCCTCGTCTTCCCACCCGCGTAACCCCGACAAGGCCAGTCCGGTACGGCCGGCGAGAGCGGTGTGGTCCCCCGCGGCGAGAAGCGCAGCCCACTCACGTTGGGCCCGGAGAAGGGGACCGTTATGCAGGACGACGGCCTTGGGTCCAAGAGGTACCCACCGTCCGGAGCGGAAATGCTTCCGCAGTGTGGCTCGGCTGACTCCTACCTGGCGCAGCTGATCCCGGTCGACCACACCCTCCTGGCGCGCAACGAGTGCTGCAAAGTCATCGCTCACCCGGTGGATAGTGCCGTGTTCGCGGTCGTCGACCGTGTGGTTATCCACAGGCAGAGGCCGAGGCGCTCCGAAACGGTCCCACCCGCCGACTCCCGTGTATGGGCGCCAGGGTTTCCGGCCCATATGTGGCGCGGAGCCGGTGGCGCCGGCGTAAGGGAGGTTGGGTGCCAGGGTTTCCGGCCCATATATGGCGCGGAGCCGGTGGCGCCGGCGTAAGGGAGGTTGGGTGCCAGGGTTTCCGGCCCATATATGGCGCGGAGCCGGTGGCGCCCGCGTAAGGGAGGTTGGGTGCCAGGGTTTCCGGCCCATATATGGCGCGGAGCCGGTGGCGCCGGCACGTGGGATGGGGTAGCCGGGGACGGCGGGACGCGGGGACGGTGGCGACGCGGGGGAAGGTGGCGCCGTTAGCCGTCCCAGCGCAGCCAGAGGGTGCCGAGGGGAGGGACGCGCAGGACGGCCGACTGCGGGAGGCCGTGGTGCGTGACCGGCTCGGTGTCGACGGCGCCGAGGTTGCCGACGCCGGAGCCGGCGTACAGGTCGGCGTCGGTGTTGATCACCTCGGACCAGCGGCCGGGGCGCGGCAGGCCGATGCGGTAGCCGTCGTGCGGGCCGCCCGAGAAATTGGCGACGCAAGCCACCAGCGAATCGCCCGACCCGTGGTCACCGCCGCTGCGCACGAAGGAGAAGACGTTGCCACTCGAGTCGTTCGCATCGATCCAGGCGAAGCCCATCGGATCGGTGTCACGGGTGTAGAGCGCGGGCGTCTGCCGGTAGACCGCATTCAGGTCGCGCACCAGCCGCGCGACGCCCGCTGTGGTCGGGATTGTCGAGCAGCCACCAGTCCAGCGAACGGGACTCCGACCATTCCGATTCCTGGCCGAATTCGCTGCCCATGAAGAGCAGTTGCTTGCCCGGGTGCGCCCACATGTACGCCAGCAGGGCGCGCAGGTTGGCGAGCTGCTGCCACCGGTCGCCCGGCATCTTGGACAGCAGCGAGCCCTTGCCGTGCACGACCTCGTCGTGCGAGATCGGCAGCACGTAGTTCTCCGAGTACGCGTACACCATCGAAAACGTCATCTGATGGTGATGGAACTGCCGGTGGACGGGCTCCTTGGAGACGTACTGGAGCGTGTCGTGCATCCAGCCCATGTTCCATTTGAAGCCGAATCCCAGCCCGCCGAGATGGGTGGGCCGGGTGACTCCTGGCCAGGCGGTCGATTCCTCAGCGATCATCATCGCGCCGGGGAACTCGCGGTAGACGGTGGCGTTGGCCTCCTGCAGAAAGGCGACGGCCTGCAGGTTTTCGCGGCCGCCGAATTCGTTCGGGGCCCAGCCGCCCTCGGGACGCGAGTAGTCGAGATACAGCATCGAGGCGACGGCGTCGACGCGGAGGCCGTCGATGTGGAACTGGTCGCACCAGTACAGCGCATTGGCGACGAGGAAGTTGCGCACCTCGCGGCGGCCGAAATCGAAGACGAACGTGCCCCAGTCCAGTTGCTCGCCGCGCCGCGGATCGGGATGCTCGTACAGCGGGGTGCCGTCGAAGCGGCCGAGTGCCCACTCGTCCTTGGGGAAGTGCGCGGGCACCCAGTCCAGCAGCACACCGATGCCGGCCTGGTGCAGCGCATCGACGAGATAGCGGAAGTCGTCCGGGGTTCCGAAGCGGGCCGTGGGCGCGTAGTACGAGGTGACCTGATAGCCCCACGATCCACCGAACGGATGCTCGGCCACCGGAAGGAGTTCGACGTGGGTGAAGCCGTGTTCGCGGACGTAATCCACCAGCTCCGACGCGAGCTCCCGGTAGCCGAGCCCGGCCCGCCATGAACCCAGGTGCACTTCGTAGATCGACACCGGGGCCTGATGCCACGCCGTCTGGGCGCGCCGGCGACCCAGTCGGCGTCGTTCCACTCGTGCGTCGACTCGGTGACGACGCTCGCCGTGGCGGGCGGGACCTCGGTGCGCCGGGCCATCGGGTCGGCCTTCTCGCGCCATACCGAGTCGGCCCCGAGCACCTGGAACTTGTACGCCGCACCCTCTCCGATGTCAGGGATGAACAGCTCCCACACCCCGGACGAACCGAGGGAGCGCATCGGGTGGCCACTGCCGTCCCAGTAGTTGAAGTCACCGCTGACGCGCATCCCGCGCGCGTTGGGCGCCCAGACCGCGAAGCTCGTTCCGGTGATCCCGCCTTCGAAGCGGCGCACGTGCGAGCCGAGCACGGTCCACAGCTGTTCGTGCCGCCCCTCGCCGATCAGATGCAGATCGACCTCGCCGAGCGTGGGCAGGAAGCGGTACGGATCGTCGACGACGAAGCTCACGTCTCCGTAGGAAACCTCGAGCCGGTAGTCACGTACCTGCTCGCCTTCCAGGACGGCCTGGAACACGCCCGGGTGCACCATCTGCGCCGTGGTGCGCTCCTCGCCGGCCAGCACCGTGACGGACTGCGCATGTGGCCGCAGGGTGCGGATGACCAGCTGGCCGCCGATGGGGTGGGCACCGAGGATGCTGTGGGGATCGTGATGCGCACCCCCGATGAGCCGTTCGAAATCCTCGGCCTGCGGGGTGAACGAGATCGTCGCGGGCGGGGTCACGGCGGCCGGCGCGGCCACCTCGGAGGTCTTGGCGGCGCCGTTCACCGGACCGGCCGGCGGGCTCGCTTTGGGAGCAGCCGACGGAGCATCGCGCCGGTGTCGGGCCGGCATCAGCCGGCCTCGCCGACCAGGCGCTCGATCGCCGCCAGCGGGATGTTCACCCATGACGGACGGTGGCGTGCCTCGTACAACACCTCATACACCGCCTTATCCAGCTCGAACGTGCGCAACAGCTGTTTGGCCTCACGGGGGTCGACGCCGGCACCGGCCGCGTACCCGTCGCAAAAGGCCGCCCTGTTTCGCTGTGCCCATTCCTCGGCGCGGTACGCGAGATGGCCGGGATCAACCCGGTCCTGAAGCAGGAAACGCGAAGCGTAGTCGAAGCTGCGGAGCATGCCGGCGATGTCGCGCAGCGGCGACGCCAGCCTGACCCGCTCGGCGAGCGGCCTGGCGGGCTCTCCCTCGAAATCGAGGATGACCCAGCCCGAGTCGATCCGCATGACCTGCCCCAGATGGAAATCGCCGTGGATGCGTTGAACCTGCACGCCACCGGCGGCCTCGTGCGGCAGCGCTGCGAAGGTCGCTGCGAGGGACGCCGAAAAGCTCGACAGCTCCGGCACTTCGGCGGCTGCCGTGGAGAGCTGGGCGAGCATCTGCGATGAGGTCTCGGTGAGTTCTGCGGCGGTCGCGACCCGCGACGGAAGCCGTTCGGCGAGCGTGGCGTGCACTTCGGCCGTCGCGGTGCCGAGCCGCTCGGACTCACCGGCGAAGTCACCGCCGACCTCGTCGGCGTGCAGGTCGCCTTCGGCGAACAGGTCGCGCACGCTCGCGAGTGCGAGCTTCCACCCCTCCGTGCCGCTGCGCAGGAACCGAGAGCACACCGCCAGCGTCGTGGGGGTGCCGTCGAGCTCGCCCTCGAGCCAGCCCACTGGCTCAGCGACGTGAACGCTGCCCGCCTCGGCGAGCACCCGCGTGATCTCGAGGTCGGGGTTCAGGCCGGGGGACAGCCGGCGAAAAGCCTTGAGAATGTAGGCATCTCCGAAGACCACGCTGGTGTTCGACTGCTCTGCGCCGACCGGCAGTCCGGTGTGCGTTTCCAGCTCCGTCGCCGCGGTGCCGGACAGCGTGCCGACCCGGGCCGAGCGCTGCAGCAGATCGAAGACGGCCGCCGTGCCTTCCGGTTCGTGCAGGGCGTCGTAGTAGAACGGCGGCCCACCCATGTCGTCGTCGGCGTGCGGTGGTGCGATGCGTGCGTAGCTGCGATCACGATCGAGCTCGGGCAGCTGTGTCACCGGCACCTGGTAGTGCTCGGTTTCGCCGTCTACGTAGTCCACGTCGACGAGGGTGTGACGGACGCGCTCCGACAGCTCGTGCACCTCGGCGACGTGTACGCCGGACAGCGGCCGCCCCTTGCCCGCGAACCAGCGCTGGCGCGGGAGCCATTCGTACAGCAACCCGTCAAGGCCGGCCAGCAGCTCGGTATTGCCGGAACCCATGTGTTCGGTCATCGCGCATAACCACCTTCATCGCCGGCGGTCAGGGCAAACCAGAAGTGCCCGTGCCCCGGCAGCGTCAGCAGGTAAGGCAGGTCACCGATGTTGGGGAAGGACACTTCACCGGTCATCTCGACCGGGCGGTAACCCGCGAAGCGGCGCAGGTCCAGTTCGACCGGCTGGGGGAAGCGGGAGAGGTTGGCCACGCACAGCACGCGGTCGTCGCCGAATTCGCGCACGAAGGCAAGCACGCTGGGGTTGGAGGCGCTCAGTTCCTCGTAGCGTGCCAAGGCCGAAGACGGGGTGGCGCTTGCGGATCTCGATCATCCGCTTGGTCCACCACAGCAGCGAATCGTTCTGCCGCATCTCGGCTTCGACGTTCAGCGCCTGATAGCCGTATACGGCGTCCATCAGGACCGGCAGGTAGAGCCGGGCGGGATCGCAGGTGGAGAAGCCGGCATTGCGGTCCGGCGACCATTGCATCGGGGTGCGCACGCCATCGCGGTCACCGAGATAGATGTTGTCGCCCATGCCGATCTCGTCGCCGTAATACAGAACGGGAGAGCCGGGCAGCGACATCAGCAGCGACGTGAAGAGCTCCATCTGGTCGCGGCTGTTGTCGAGCAGCGGCGCGAGCCGGCGCCGGATGCCGATGTTCGCCTTCATCCGCGGGTCTTTGGCGTACTCGGAGTACATGTAGTCGCGCTCTTCGTCGGTGACCATCTCGAGGGTCAACTCGTCGTGGTTGCGCAAGAAAATGCCCCACTGGCAGTTGGCCGGGATCTTCGGCGTCTGCGCCAGGATTTCTGAGATCGGGTAGCGCGATTCGCGTCGCACGGCCATGAAAATCCGTGGCATCAGCGGGAAGTGGAAAGCCATGTGGCACTCGTCGCCGCCACTGTCGTAGTCACCGAAGTACTCGACGACATCGCTCGGCCACTGGTTGGCCTCGGCGAGCAGCACCTTGTCGGCGTAGCGGCTGTCGACCTCCTTGCGGACCCGCTTCAGGTACTCATGGGTTTCTGGGAGGTTCTCGCCGTTGGTGCCGTCGCGCACGAACAGGTATGGCACCGCGTCGAGGCGGAAGCCGTCGATGCCGATGTCGAGCCAGAAGCGCAGCACCTCCAGCATCGCGTCCTGGACGGCCGGGTTGTCGTAGTTCAGGTCCGGCTGGTGTGAGAAGAAGCGGTGCCAGTAGTACTGGCCGCGCACGCCATCCCAGGTCCAGTTCGACTTCTCGGTGTCGACGAAGATGATCCGGGCGTCGGGATAGCGGGTGTCGTCGTCCGACCAGACGTAGAAGTCGCCGAACGGCCCATCGGGATCAGAGCGCGACGCCTGAAACCACGGATGCTGATCCGACGTGTGGTTCATGACCAGATCCGCGATGACGCGCATGCCGCGGCGGTGCGCTCCGTCGACGAGTTCGACGAAGTCCCCGAGATCGCCGAACTCCGGAAGCACCTTCAGGAAGTCGCTGATGTCGTAGCCGCCGTCCCGTAGCGGCGACTCGTAAATCGGCAGCAACCACAGGCAATCGATGCCGAGCCACTGGAGGTAGTCGAGCTTGGATGCCAGCCCGCGCAGATCGCCCGTTCCGTCGCCGTTGGAATCGGCGAAGCCGCGGATCAGGACCTCGTAGAAGACGGCCCGCTGATACCAGAGCGGGTCACGGCTCTCCTCGCCGGCGCTTCCGGTCTGCGGCAAGGGCGGCAGGTCCGGGATAGGGGTCGGTGCGTCGGGCCTGGTGTTCGGGCCGTCGCTGGCCGTCTCGTGAGCGCCGGGCGCTCCGTTACTCGTCGTGGTCATCGCCGGTACTTCACCGAGAAGACGTGGGCCGGCTCGTGGAAAGGATCGAGTCGCACATAGTTGGCCTGCCCCCAGTTGTAGGAGGTATCCGTCACTTCGTCACACGCGTCGAACGTCTCACCCCAGTCCAGCCCGAGCGAGGGCATGTCCAGGTAGACGGTCGCCTCGCGGACGGCGTGCGAGTCCAGGTTGATCACGACCAGGACGCAGTCGTCGGTGGCCGGATCGCGCTTGGAGAAGGCGAGCATCTGCGGCTGGTCGACGAAATGGAAGTGCAGGTTGCGCAGCTGGTGCAGGGCCGGGTGCTCGGCGCGCACCCGGTTCAGCATCTTCAGGTACGGGTTCAGCGGCGCGTTGTGGTAGTCACGCGGCCGGTACTGGTACTTCTCCGAGTCGAGGTACTCCTCGCTGCCGGGCCGCACCGCGACATGCTCGAACAGCTCGTACCCCGAATAGACGCCCCAGCTCGGGCTCATCATCGACGCCAGCACCGCCCGGATCTTGAACGCCGCAGGACCGCCGTACTGAAGGTACGCATGGAGGATGTCCGGGGTGTTAACGAAGAAGTTGGGCCGCATGTGCCAGGCGGCCTCGACGAGCTCGGCGCCGTACTCCTCGAGCTCGGCCTTCTCGTTGCGCCAGGTGAAGTAGGTGTAGGACTGCGTGAAGCCGATGCGGCCCAGCGTGTGCATCATCGGCGGCCGGGTGAACGCCTCGGCCAGGAAAAGGACGTCGGGATCGGTCCGCTTGATGTCCGCGATCAGCTCTTCCCAGAACGGCACCGGCTTGGTGTGCGGGTTGTCGACCCGGAAGATGCGTACCCCGTGCGACATCCAGTGCCGCACGACCCGTCGGATCTCCGCGTAGAGGCCCTTGTAGTCGCCGTCGAAGTTGATCGGGTAGATGTCCTGGTATTTCTTCGGCGGGTTCTCCGCATACGCGATCGAGCCATCGCTTTTGACGGTGAACCACTCCGGGTGCTCCTTCGCCCACGGATGGTCCGGCGCGCACTGCAGCGCGAGGTCCAGGGCGACCTCCAGCCCGACCTTGCGCGCCTGGGCGACGAAATCGTCGAAGTCGTCGAGCGTGCCGAGATCGGGATGCACGGCGTCGTGCCCGCCGAAGCGCGAGCCGATCGCCCAGGGGCTTCCCGGATCGCTCGGCCCGGGGTTCAGCGTGTTGTTCGGCCCCTTGCGGTTGACCTCGCCGATGGGCGAGATCGGCGGCAGGTACACGACGTCGAAGCCGACATCGGCGATGGCCGGTAGCCGCTTGGCCGCTTCCTTGAGGGTGCCTGAGCGCGGCGGGTCGAGGCTGGCCCCCTCCGAGCGCGGGAAGAACTCGTACCACGCCGAGTACAGCGCCCGTTCCCGGTCGACCGTGATCTGGTAGGCCGGGCTGGTGGTCAGCAGCTCCCGGAGGGGGCTCGCCTCCACGGCCGCCACGAGGCTCGTCGCGAGGGCGGGCGCGAGCCGGTCGGCGACGTCGGTGAGCGTCGAGTTGCGCAGCGTCTGGATGGCGTGCGTGACCGCCGGCTGGTGCACCGGGTCGACGCCGGGAAGTGCTCGCTCGAGCAGCCGTGCGCCGTCCTCCAGATCGACGGCCATCTCCTCGACGTCCTGACCCGCCTCGGCCTTCACGTGGGCCGCGTGCAGCCAGGTGGCGATGGGATCGGCCCAGCCCTCGATCCGAAAGGACCAGACGCCCTGCGACGGGCAGGAGATCGTCGCCTCGTACCGGTCGGTGCCCGCGCCGACGAAGGTCATCGGGGCGAACGGCCCCTCCCGCCCTTCCGGGTCGACGACAACCACGTTCGCCCCCACGAGGTCGTGACCCTCGCGAAAGATCGTGGCCGACACCGGGATGGGTTCGCCGGTCACGGCTTTCGCGGGCCATTGCCCGGCGGAGACGACGGGGGAGACGTCGCAGATGACGATGCGCCCGATCACTTCCGGGACCCTACCCAGCTTGGGTCATTCATCGCCTTCGCCGGGGGACGAAGTGCAATTCACCGGGTGTCGATCTGCCGGGATGTTGCAGTGTCCTCGATCAGACAGGCGGGAACGGTTCCCTTCGTCGCTGATCCTCACTACGCTCGGCGAGCAAGCCGGGCCAGCGATCTTCGCTGTTGTTTGCTGGGCCCGGAGTCCGAGAAAGCAACGTCAGGCGCCCACCCCGGGCTCCGCGTCTACGGGAGGAAGCAGTGGGAGTCAGCCTCAGCAAGGGTGGCAACGTCTCGCTCAGCAAGGAAGCTCCGGGCCTCACGGCTGTCACCGTCGGCCTTGGCTGGGACGTGCGCAGCACGACGGGCGCCGACTTCGACCTCGATGCCAGCGCGATCATGTGCAAGTCCGATGGCAAGGTCGCCTCAGACGGCCAGTTCGTCTTCTTCAACAACCTGAAGAGCTCCGATGGCTCGGTGGAACACCAGGGTGACAACCTGACCGGCGCCGGCGAGGGTGACGACGAGCAGATCAAGGTCAGCCTCGTCACCGTGCCTGCCGACATCGACAAGATCGTCTTCCCGGTATCGATCTACGACGCCGACAACCGCCAGCAGAACTTCGGCCAGGTCCGCAACGCTTTCATCCGCATCATCAACCAGGCCGGCGACGCGGAGATCGCGCGATATGACCTGACCGAGGACGCGTCGACGGAAACGGCCATGGTCTTCGGCGAGCTCTACCGCAGCGGTGAGGAGTGGAAGTTCCGCGCCGTCGGGCAGGGCTACGCGAGTGGCCTGCGCGGAATCGCGCAGGACTTCGGCGTCAACGTCTGACATTTGCATCAAGCGGCAGCGAGACCCCAAGACGCTGCCGCGGAGGCGCATGCCACTGCTATCGGGTCGGGACCTCAGCCTGGGTCCCGGCCCGATAGTGCGCTAGCCGTCGTTTTCCACAGCGTTCCACCGGTCCCACAGGAGAGTTGCCTTGCTGCTGCGCACGTTCAGTTTCCCGCTCTCCGTCACAGTCGTCGGGCTGGTGCTGGCCGGGATCATCGGCGGGCCGAAGATCGCGCTCATCGTGGCAATCCTTGCTGTCCTGGAGATCTCGCTCTCGTTCGACAACGCGGTCGTCAACGCGACCATCCTGCGCCGGATGAACCGCTGGTGGCAGGGGCTCTTCCTGACCCTGGGCATCCTGATCGCCGTCTTCGGAATGCGGCTGATCTTCCCGGTCGTCGTCGTCTCGCTGACGGCTCATCTGGGCCCGGTGGAGGTCTTCCGCCTTGCGCTCGATCACCCCTCGGCCTATGCCGACAAACTGACCGCCGCACACCCCGCCATCGCCGCTTTCGGTGGGATCTTCCTGTTGATGATCTTCCTCGACTACATGCTCGACACCGACAAGGATGTGCACTGGCTGACGCCGATCGAGAAGTTCCTCAGCAAGATCGGCGGGCTGGACGTGCTGTCCACCGTGATCTCGCTGGTCGCCCTGCTGGTGGTGGCCGAGGTGGCAACCCCCAACGATGCGACCCAGCAGGTCCTCACCGCCGGCATCGCGGGCCTCGCGACCTACCTCGCCGTGCGCGGTCTCGGCGACTTCTTCGAGGAACAGGGTGTCGGGGAGGAGGACGAGGACGAGGAGATTTCCGAGGAAACCCACGACAGCAGCGGCAAGCGGCTGGCAGTCGGCCGCGCTGCGTTCTTCCTCTTCCTGTACCTCGAACTGATCGACGCCTCGTTCTCGTTCGACGGCGTCGTGGGCGCGTTCGCCATCAGCCAGCAGATCTTCGTGATCGCCGCCGGGCTCGGAATCGGCGCCTGCTACATCCGGTCGCTGACGGTCTTCCTGGTCCGCAAGGGCACGCTGCAGGAGTACATCTATCTCGAGCACGGAGCGCATTGGGCCATCGGCGCACTTGCCGTGCTGCTCGCGATCAGCATTCAAACCGAGATCCCCGAGGTGGTCACCGGCCTCATCGGGGTCGCGTTCATCGCCGCTGCTTACGCCAGCAGCCTCATCGCGCGCCGAAAGCGCGACGAAGCGCTGGCCGTCGAGCAGCCCGTAGGCGTCGGGGCCGGCGAATGATTCAGCCGCCCTGGGGGGGGCGGCCGATAGGAAAGCGCGGACTCGAGGGGCAGCGAATGCCCGGCGAGGCCGGTACACCTGCCTGACACCGACCAGACGACGTTCCGTCATCTTCACGACATCCAAAACCCTGTCCGAAGACCCGCGTAATCGGTTAGCTTCCCCATTGCCGGTGACGTGTCCGGCGCCGGAGAGAGCCCGCCAATGACGAATCGGGCGTGTGGCGACCAATGGGCGCCGAAGCAGACGTAAGCCCTATCCGCGTGTCCCCCGGAGGTCAACTTGCGGCACTTCGCTCACCTGTCCCCGGCTCGCGAGGCCGCGGTATTTCATCGCCAGCCGCAGGAGGTCTCACCTTCGGCTGATCGACTGACGCTGGCGACAGCGCTCGGCGCCACCCTTTACGCCCCGGGCACCCGGGAGCGGCTTGCCACGGATGCGCGTAATCAGGCTGCTCGCGGCGTCACCAGCATGGTGTTCTGTCTCGAAGATGCCGTGGCGGATGACCAGGTCGCGGCCGCAGAGGCCAACGTCGTCGCGACTTTGGTCGAGATGGACGGTCAGCCGGCCTTGCCGTGGATCTTCGTGCGCATCCGGGACCTGGCGCAGCTTCGTCGCCTGCTTTCCGGGCCCGCCGGGCGCTCCACGGCGCTCGCCGGTGTCGTGCTGCCGAAATTCAGCGCGCGTTCCGGTGGTGCTGAACTGCTCGCCGAGGTGGAGCGGGCCGGGGAGCGGCTGCAACGCCGGCTATGGGCGATGCCGGTGCTGGAGAGCCCGGAGATCATCTACAACGAGGGACGGCTCGAAGCCCTCACGGAGATTCGTGATCTGGCGAACGCCTACCGGCACATCGTGCTCGCCCTACGCGTCGGCGCCACCGACCTGTGCGGCCTGTACGGACTGCGCCGCGACCGCGACCTGACCATCTACGACATCGCCGTGGTGCGTAACTGTCTCGCCGACATCGTGAACGTCTGTGCCCGGGACGCCGCCCACGTCGTCACCGGGCCGGTCTGGGAGTACTTCTCCAGCGCTGAGCGACTGTTCGTATCCCCGCTGCGGGTCACGCCGTTCGAGCAGGCGCACGAGGCCGAGCTACGGCAGTCACTGCTCTTGAAGGACCATGACCGGCTGATCCGCGAGGTCGTCCTGGACAAAGCCAACGGGCTGCTCGGCAAGACCGTCATCCATCCGAGCCACGTGCCGGCTGTGCATGCGCTCATGGTGGTGACGCATGAGGAGTACACCGACGCCTGCATCATCATGGACGGCGACGCCGGTGGGGTGCGCCGCAGCGATTACGGCAACAAGATGAACGAGTTGCGCCCGCACCGCGCCTGGGCTCAGGTCCTGCTCCGGCGAGCCCACGCATTCGGCGTCCTGCGCCCTGGTCACACGTTTGTCGACGTGCTGGCGGCCCAGGCGGAGTCCGAGCCACCCCGCTACCAGGGCGGTTTCCAGGGTGACGTCGGCGTTCCCCTTCCGAGCCGTGGGCTGGCCAGCCGTCTCGTATGACCGACACCTCATTGCTGGCGTCCGTGGACGCGACGGATCCGATTGCAGCAGGCGACGAGGGCCGCTGGCTGGCGGAAGCGCTCGGCCTGTCCTGGGAGCCGGACGATCCCGGACCGGCGGCGCCGGTCGCGGATTTCGCGGCGCTCGACGCGCTGGCCGGGCTGGCGCTGCGCCGCAACCCGCGCCGGGCCCACCTGCTGGTCAGCCGCGTGCTCGGCAAGCATCTGCCGGTCGATCCGGCGCTCGCCCTCTCCGCGGCCGCCGAACTCGCGGCCCGGGTGGAGGAGGCCATGCCCGGCCCGATGCTGGTGCTGGGATTCGCCGAGACGGCGACCGCGCTCGGACAGGCGGTCGCGGCGGCGCTTCCTGGCGCGCAATGCGCGCTCTCCACCCGCCGGCCCGGAGCCGAGACGATCACGTTCGCCGAGGAACACTCCCACGCCGTGGGACATCGCGTGCTCGCCTCGGCGCAGCTGCTGATGCAGCCCCGGCCTGTCGTGCTGGTCGACGACGAGCTCTCGAGCGGCCGGACGGCCGTGAACACCATCCGGGCGCTGCACCGGCAGTCTCCGCACCCGGGGTACGTCGTCGCGTCCTTGCTCGACGTACGGCCCCCGCAGCAGCGGGCGGCCTTCGCCGACCTGGCAGCCGAACTCGGGGTTCCGGTCAGCGCCGTCTCGCTGCTGTCGGGCTCGCTGCACGTGCCTGCGGACGCGGCCGCCCGCGTCGCCCACCTGGTGGCGGCGGCTGATCCGGCTCTCGCGCTGAGCCCGTGCTGGCCGGCCGAGCGCGTCGACGCGCAATGGTCGCCGCAGGTGCGCCTGTCCGCCCGCCACGGCTGGACCCCGCAGGACGAGGAGACGCTCACCGGGCTGCTGACGCCGCTGGCCGAACAGCTAGGTGAGGCGGTCGCCGGCCCGGCGGCGCGCCGGGTGCTGGTGCTGGGCACCGAAGAATTGATGTACGTGCCCATGCGGTTGGCCACAGCGCTGGCCGAACTCGGCGCTGCCGACGACGTGTCGGTGACCTACCAGTCGACCACCCGCTCACCGGTGGCTCCGCTCGATCGCGTCGGCTACGCGGTGCGGTGCGCGCTGGCGTTCCCGGCGAGCGACCCGACCCCTGACGACCCGGCGCGGATGAGCTTCGTCTACAACGTGCGTCCCGGGTGCGCCGACCACATCGTCGTCGTCACCGACGGTGGTGACACCGCGCCGATGATCGACGCGCTTCGCGGCTGCGCACCCGTCACCGAGGTCCTGCTGCGCGACGAGGTGGGGCTCTGATGACTACGACGCATGCCGAGGGGGTGCTGACCCCGCTCGGGTCCTACGCGCCCGAAGACGTGACGTTCCTGCTGAAAGACCTCGGCGAGGTCGCCCTCGAGCGCGGCACCGAGGAACGCGAAGAGCTCATCCAGACCGGCACGCACTACGCGGAAATGCTGCCGGTCGAGTACCAGCCGCCGGCGGAGTACGTCGCGCTTTTCGAAGCGGCCCTCGAACGCTCGGCACGGCGCCTCGCCGTCGCGATCGGCGTGGTGGCCGAGATGATCCGTGACGCCAAGCCGGAGCCGGTGCTGGTCTCGCTGGCGCGCGCCGGCACCCCGGTCGGCGTGCTGCTGCGTCGATGGCTGTCCTGGCGTCACGGGATGGACGTGCCGCACTATTCGGTGTCGATCGTGCGCGGCCGCGGCATCGACCACGTGGCGATGGGCTGGCTGACGCGGCGCTACGACCCGGCGCGCCTGCAGTTCGTCGACGGCTGGACCGGCAAGGGTGCGATCGCCCGCGAACTGACCGCAGCGGTACGGCCACTCGGTCTCGACGACACCCTTGCGGTGCTCGCCGATCCGGGCCGGTGCGCGCCCGTCTTCGGCACCCGCGAGGACTTCCTGATCCCGAGCGCCTGCCTGAACTCGACCGTCAGTGGCCTGGTGAGCCGCACCGTCCTCAACGACACGCTCATCGGGCCCGGGGACTTCCACGGCGCCAAGATGTACCGCGAGCTGGCCGGAGCGGACGTCTCGCGGCGCTATGTCGAGACGGTGCAGGCCGCCTTCGACTCGGCCGCCGAGGAGGTCGCAGCCACCTGGCGGCTCGTCGCGTCCGCAGACTCCGCGCCGACCTGGGAGGGCTGGCGGGAGGCCTGCGCGGTAGCCGCGGAGTTCGGCATCAGCGACCTCAATCTGGTCAAACCCGGGGTCGGTGAGACAACGCGTGTCCTGCTGCGCCGGGTCCCCGACCGGATCCTCATCGCCCCCGGGCGGGAAGCCGATCTCGAGCATGTCCTGGTGCTGGCGCGCGAGCGCGGGGTGCCGGTGGTAGCTCGTGAAGGTCTGACATTCTCGTGCATCGGGGTCATCAAGCCCAAGGCCGGCGGATGACCTGGGGGATGAAGACGTCGGACTGGCTTGTCGCCTGCGATCTGGACCAGACGCTGATCTACTCACGTAGCGCCTTTCGGCTTCCCGCCGAAGCGGCGCCACCCGAGCTGCTGACCGTCGAGTATCTGGACGGCGAGCCGCTGAGCTACCTGACCCAGCGCGCGGCTGCGGGTCTTCGCGACCTGGCGGCCGCGGCGACGCTCGTGCCGGTGACGACCCGGACCCTGGAGCAGTTCCGCAGGGTCCAGCTCGGGGTGCCCACCGCATACGCGATCGCCGCCAACGGCGGCCATCTCATCGCCGGCGGCGAGCTGGATGTGGCGTGGGCGGCCGGCGTCAAAGCCCGTCTGGAGTCCTCCGGACGCGCGCTGGAAGAGGTCCGGGAGATCGCTGTGCGGCTTGCCGAGGGCGGCTCCTGGGTGCGCACGATTCGCGACGCGGACGGCCTCTTCGTCTACCTCGTCGCGACAGCGCGCGACGTCATCCCCGATCTGTCCGAGGTCGAGGCAGAGCTTGCCGCCGGCGGCTGGACGCTGTCGGTGCAAGGCCGCAAGGTCTACCTGGTTCCCGCGGCGCTGACGAAGGAAGCCGCCCTCGCCGAGGTGCAGGCCCGCACGGGTGCTTCGCGGCTGGCTGCCGCCGGGGATTCGCTGCTGGACCGGGGCATGCTCGCCCGCGCCGATCTCGCCGTTCGCCCGTGCCACGGTGAACTGCACGAGCAGGCAGAGCTCACTGCCGGTATGCGGGTCACCGACCGGCCGGGCGTCCTTGGCGGTGAGGAGATCGTCGAGCGGCTTTGCGCGGTCGTGTCAGGTGTCGAGTACCCAGGCCTTGAGCCCCCGGTCATGCAGAATGTGGCTGGTCATGGGCTGACTTCTTTTCAGGTCAGGGCAGGGTGAGTAGCCCCCGAAACGGGCATTAAGGACACTGTGGAGACGGCCAGGCTCGAGCTTCCGGGGACGGTGGCTGCCCCGAGCGTGGCAAGGCTCTTCGTGCGCAATCTGTGCCAGGAGTGGGGAGCCAACGCGCTCTGCGATGTCGCGGAATTGCTGTCGAGCGAACTGGTGACGAATGCGGTTGTCCACGCCGGGTCGTCCGTGGAACTCGAGGCCGCCTACGACGACGCGAGCGAGTTGCGCATCGATGTCTACGATCGATCCCCGGACGAGGTCGACCGGTCACCGCAGCCTCCGGCGGATGGGGCGGAGGGCGGGAGAGGACTTGCTATCGTCGCGCGGCTAGCGTGCCGTTGGGGCGTTGATCCCTGCTCGCCCGGCAAGCGGGTCTGGTTCACGCTTGCCACTGGCGCCAGTGATACAGCGGGATGCGATTGATCGATCGGAAGGGGCAGAGGATGCCGGACGCAACGAAGGCCTCAGGGACGGGCACCCCCGTCGGTTCGGCCGCGCTCGAGCACGAGCTCGAAAAGCTCCTGGATATCGAGCTCTTCGAGCCCCCCGCCGGGTTCACTGCGCACCGCCGGTTGCCGTCGCGGCCGGCGGCCGACCGGGCCGCCATCGCCGAGTTCTGGGCCGACCAGGCGCGCACGCTCGTCGACTGGTCCAAGCCGTTCACCCAGGTGCTCGACGATTCCAACCCGCCGTTCTACAAGTGGTTCGCCGACGGCGAGCTGAACGTCTCGTACAACTGCCTCGACCGTCACGTGGAGGCCGGCCGGGGCGACCGCGTCGCCTATCACTGGCACGGGGAGGAGGGCGAGCAGCGCACGATCACGTATGCCGATCTGCTGCGCGAGGTCCAGCTGCTGGCGAACGGCCTGAAGTCGCTCGGCGTGCAACCCGGCGACGTCGTCGGCATCTACCTCCCGATGATCCCGGAGGTCGTGGTGGCGATGCAGGCGTGCGCCCGCATCGGCGCCGTGCACAACGTCGTCTTCGGCGGCTTTTCGGTAGGTGCCGTGACCGAGCGCATGGAGGTCAGCGAAGCCAAGGTCCTCATCACCGTCGACGGCGCCCGGCGCAAGGGCAAGACCGCGCCCATCAAGTCTGCCGTCGACGCCGAGATCGGATCGGTGAAGTCGCTGCAGCACATCGTCGTCGTGCAAAGCACCGGCACCGATTGCGACATGCAGGACGGCCGTGACGTCTGGTACCACGAGCTCTGCGCGTCGGCCGATCCCGTGTGCCCGCCCGAGGCGCTGTCGGCCGAGCACCCGCTCTACATCCTTTACTCGTCAGGCTCGACCGCAAAGCCCAAAGGCATCCTGCACACCACCGGCGGATACCTGACCGGCGTCATCTACAGCCATCGCCTGGTCTTCGACATCGACCCGGACAGCGATATCTACTGGTGCGCGGCCGACGTCGGCTGGGTTACCGGCCACAGCTACATCGTCTACGGACCGCTGGCGAACGGCGCCACGTCCGTCATGTGGGAAGGCGCCCCGGACTATCCGGACAAGGACATCTGGTGGTCGCTCATCGAGCGCTACAAGGTGTCGATCCTCTACACCGCACCGACGGCGATCCGGGCGTGCATGAAATGGGGGCCCGACCATCCCGGCAAGCACGACCTGTCGTCGTTGCGGCTGCTCGGATCCGTCGGCGAGCCCATCAACCCGAAGGCCTGGCTCTGGTACCACAAGGTGATCGGCGGCGAGCGGTGCCCGATCGTCGACACCTGGTGGCAGACCGAAACCGGAAGCATCGTCATCACGCCGGTTCCCGGCACGACCGCGACCAAGCCGGGCTCGGCCACGCAGCCGCTGCCCGGATACTCGGCCAAGCTGGTGTCCGAGGACGGCGAGCCGATGGAATCCGGAACCGGGCTGCTGGTGCTCGACCAGCCCTGGCCGTCGATGCTGCGGACGCTGTACGGCGATGACGACCGTTTCGTCGAGACCTACTTCAGCCGCTTCGACCGTGAGACGTATGTGGTGGGCGATGCCGCCCGTCTCGATGAGGACGGCTACTTCTGGGTTATCGGCCGCATCGACGACGTCATCAACGTCTCCGGCCATCGCCTCTCGACCGCGGAGGTCGAGTCGGCGCTGGTGTCTCACGAGGCCGTCGCGGAAGCTGCCGTCGTCGGACAGTCCGACGAGGACACCGGGCAGGCGATCGTCGCGTTCGTGACCCTGGGCGGCGAGCACGAAGGCGACGACGAAACCGTCAACGCCTTGCGTGACCACGTCGCAGTGAAGATCGGCAAGTTCTCCCGGCCGGCGCGGGTCATCTGGGCCGATGATCTTCCCAAGACACGTTCCGGAAAGATCATGCGCCGGCTGCTGCGCGACATCGCCGAGGGACGCGAACTCGGTGACGTCACGACACTGCGCGATCCCGACGTGGTGTCCGCGCTGTCGGAGAAGGTCAAGGCGCGCCAGGCGACCGAAGACTGACCCGAAACATTTAGCCCATAGGCTCAGCTTCGTGAGAGCCCTCCGCCGCTTCACCGTCCGTGCGCGCCTCCCGGAACCGCTGGCGCCCTTGTCCGAACTGGTGCTGAACCTCCGCTGGTCCTGGCATCCGGAAACGCTCGACCTTTTCGAGTCGGTCGAACCTGACGTCTGGCGCGAGTGCCGCCACGATCCGGTGCGGCTTTTGGGAGAGGTCCCGCCGGAGCGCCTGGAACGGCTCGCCTCCGACGAGGACTTCCTGCGCCGCCTTTCCGAGGCCTCGGCCGATCTGGACGCGTACCTGAACGCGCCGGCCTGGTATCAGAGCCTCGAGGATGCCCCGGCAGCCATCGCCTATTTCTCGCCGGAGTTCGGCATCACCGAGACGTTGCCGCAATACAGCGGCGGTCTCGGCATCCTGGCCGGCGATCACCTGAAGGCCGCGAGCGACCTCGGGGTCCCGATCATCGGCGTCGGCTTGCTCTATCGCGCCGGCTACTTCGTCCAGACGCTCTCGGCGGACGGGTGGCAGCAGGAGCATTACCCGGGGCTGGATCCGCACGGCCTCCCGCTCACCCAGCTCCGCGACGCGGACGGTCAGATCATCACGGTGGGCGTCGGTGTCCCCGGCCGCACGATGTGGGCTCACATCTGGCGGGCACAGGTCGGCCGGGTGCCGCTGCTGCTGCTCGACACCGATCTCGAGGAGAACGAGCCGCGCGACCGCGGCGTCACCGACCGGCTGTACGGCGGCGGCAGCGACCACCGATTGCTACAGGAGATGCTGCTCGGCATCGGCGGCGTTCGTGCCGTGCGCGCGTGGTGTGCCGCCACCAATTCCCCGCAGCCAGAGGTGTTCCACACGAACGAGGGCCACGCGGGCTTCCAGGGCATCGAACGGATACGCGAGAGTGTCGCCGCGGGTCGCGGCTTCGATGAGGCCCTGGCGCTGTGTCGCGCCGGCACCATCTTCACTACCCACACACCGGTCCCGGCGGGTATCGACCGCTTCCCGCGCGAGCTCGTCGAGCGCCATTTCGGACCGACGAACCCGGACTACGCGGCACTCCCCGAATTCCCCCTCGCCCGGGTCCTCGCGTTCGGTGCCGAGGATGACCCGACCATCTTCAACATGGCGCACAAGGGGCTGCGGCTCGCCCAGCGCGCGAACGGCGTGAGCCTGCTGCACGGCAGGGTCTCGCGGGAGATGTTCAAGGACCTGTGGCCCGGATTCGACGCCGCCGAGGTACCTATCGGGTCGATCACCAACGGCGTTCACGCCTCGACGTGGGTGGCGCGCCCGATGCGCGGGCTGGCCGAGCGCCGGTCCACGCCGCGCGGTGAATCCCCCGAGCGTGAGCTCACCGACGAGCAGCTGCTCGGCCTTCGCCGGCAGCTGCGCTCGGCGCTGGTCGACGAGGTGCGCCGCCGGTTGCGCGTCTCGTGGGAGCAGCGCGGCGCGTCGCCGGCCGAGCTCGGCTGGATCGAGGACGTCTTCGATCCGGAGATCCTGACCATCGGCTTCGCCCGCCGGGTGCCGTCCTACAAGCGGCTCACGCTGATGCTGTCCGACCCTGATCGGCTGACCCGGTTGCTGCTGCATCCCGAGCGTCCGATCCAGCTCGTCATCGCCGGCAAGGCCCATCCGGCGGATAACGGCGGCAAGGAGCTCGTGCAGCAGATCGTGCGCTTCGCCGACAGCGAGGGCATCCGTCACCGCATGGTCTTCCTGCCCGACTACGACATCGGCATGGCGCGCTTTCTGTACGGCGGGTGCGACGTCTGGCTGAACAACCCGCTGCGCCCGCTGGAGGCATGTGGCACCAGTGGCATGAAGTCGGCGCTGAACGGCGGGCTCAACCTTTCGATCCGCGACGGCTGGTGGGACGAGATGTTCGACGGCCAGAACGGCTGGGCGATCCCGACCGCCGACGGCGTCACCGATCCCGTCCGCCGCGACAACCTCGAGGCTGCCGCGCTTTATGACCTCATCGAGCACAACGTGGCGCCTCGTTTCTACGAGCGCCCGTCGCCCACCCGCTGGGTTTCGATGGTCCGTCACACGCTCGCGACGCTCGGGCCGAAGGTGCTCGCGAGCCGGATGCTGCGGGACTACGTCAACGACCTCTACGTGCCGGCCGGGCGTTCTGCACGTGCCGTGTCCGCCAACGACGACGCGGGTGCCAGGGAGCTTGCCGTCTGGCGCCAAAGGATCTTCGAGGCTTGGCCGGCTGTGGAGGTCACCCACGTCGAGGCGTCAGGGGTGGGCGACACGCCTTCGCTCGGCGGCAGCATGCACGTGCGGGCGGTGGTCTCGCTCGGCACCCTCAGCCCGTCCGACGTCGAGGTGCAGGCGCTCTACGGCCGGGTCGACGACTCCGACGAAATCACCGGCGCCGCCGGCATTCTGCTGCATCCCGCCGATGGTGAGGACAGCGAGCTGGACGGCGGCGCGATCGCGTTCGAAGGTGACGTGCCGCTCGCCAGGACCGGCGCATTCGGCTACGCGGTGCGTGTCCTTCCGTATCACCCGTTGCTGGCGACGCCGGTGGAGCTGGGTCTGATGGCGGTGCCGGGAATGCGTTCCGAGGCGGAGGCTCCGCCGAGCTGGTGATCGCCAAAAAGCCTGTAAACGCTGGTGTTTCAGCCGATGACGCGTAGCAGGCGTAGCGACTGACCAGCAACCGGGAGCCGCTCGCCGCCGCGGACCATGGGCAGCGGAAGCGATTCGGTCAGGTGCGGGAAGCCGCCGAGGTCTTCGGCGGCGGTGTCGAGCAGCGGAGCGTAGAGCCGTCCCCACGGCGGGCCGGGAAGCACGACGGTGGTGTCCGAGGAGCCGGTGTGCAAGACGATGACGTAGCTGTCGTCGACGATGCGCTGCCCCTGCGGCAGCCGGGCCTGGAGCGCCTGACCCGACAGGTGCAGCGTCACCGTGTCGCCGCGCCAGTCCTCGTCTTCCATGACCCGTCCGTCGGGGCGGAACCAGCTGATGTCCGGCACCGGCTTGTCGATGTCGCCCGGCGCAAGGTGGCCGCCACGGAAGAACGTGGTGCGCCGCAGCACCGGTGAGCGCCGCCGCAGCCTCAGCAGTCCGGAGACGAGCGGGATGAGCAACGGGTCGGGCCCGGCCGGATCGCGCCGGTCGTAGGGCCAGGCGAGCCAGGAGATCTCGTTGTCCTGGCAGTAGGCGTTGTTGTTGCCGAGCTGGGTGCGGCCGATCTCGTCACCGGCGACCAGCATGGGGATGCCTGCTGACAGCAGCAGGGTCGCCAGCTGCGCCCGCCGCAGCTTGTGGCGAGCAGCCTGGATGCGCCGATCGTTCGTGGGGCCTTCGACCCCGCCGTTGTGCGAGGCGTTGCCTTCGGCGCCGTCCCGGTTGTGCTCGCCGTTGTCGAGGTTGTGCTTGCGCTCGTAGCTCACCAGATCGGCGAGGGTGAAGCCGTCGTGCGCGGTGACGAAATTGACCGAGGCGGTCGGGGAACGGCGCGGGAAGATGTCGGCGGAGCCGGACAGCCGGGTCGCGAGCTCGGCCAGTGACGGGGTCAGCCGGTGCCAGGTGCCGCGCAGGCAATCGCGGTAGCGGTCGTTCCATTCGGCCCAGGGCGACGGGAAGCGCCCGAGGTCGTAGCCCTGCATGTCCCACGGCTCGGAGATGAGCTTCACCTCGCGCAGCAGCGGGTCCTGCCCGACCGCTTCGACAAAGGCGCTGTCACGCATCAGCGACCTGGCGAGGTCGAAACGGAAACCGTCGACGTGCATCTCCTGCACCCAGTACCGCAGCGAATCGAGCACCAGCGCGAGCACCGGGGCGGCCGACAGCGCCAGGGTGTTGCCGCAGCCACTGGGGTCGGCGTAGCGCCGGCGGTCATGGGGATCCAGCCGGTAGTAGGTGGCGTTGTCCAGGCCCCGGAAGGAGAGCGTCGGCCCGCGTTCGCTGCCTTCGGCGGTGTGGTTGTAGACGACGTCGAGGATGACTTCGAGGCCGGCCTGATGGAGCGTGCGCACCATGGCCCGGAATTCGCTGACCGGATCGTCACTCGCCGCATATCCCGGGTGGGGCGCGAAGAAGCCGATGGTGTTGTAGCCCCAGTAGTTCGTCTTCCCGCGCGCCAGTACATCCGGCTCGCTGACGTGAGCCTGCATCGGCAGCAGCTCGACGGCCGTGATTCCGAGGGAGACGAGGTGCTCGACCACCGCCGGGTACGCAAGCCCTGCGTAGGTCCCGCGAAGCGATGGCGGAACGGCGGGATGGAGTTTGGTGAAACCTTTGACGTGCAACTCATAGATCGCGGTCTCGGACGCCGGTATCCGCGGCGGCTGGTCGTTCTCCCACGGGAAGCCACCGGCGGTGACCACGCCGTGCGGGACGAAGGGGCCGGAGTCCTGCTGGTCCCTGCGATCGGCGTGCGGGTCACCCGAGGCGCCGAAGATCGCCGGGTGCAGGGTGAGCTCACCCTCGATCTGCCGCGCGTAAGGGTCCAGGAGCAGCTTGTTCGGGTTGTGCCGCTGCCCGGTCGCCGGGTCGTAGGGGCCGTGCACCCGCAGGCCGTAGCGCTGCCCCGGCCCGCACCCCGGAACGTAGCCGTGCCAGACCGAGCCGGTGCGCTCCACCAGGGCGATCCGGCGCTCGCTCGAAGGGTCGTACTTGCCCTCGCCCGTGACGTCGAACAGGCACAGCTCCACCGCCTCGGCGCTTTCGCTGTACACCGCGACGTTGATCCCGGCGCCGTCCCAGGTCGCTCCGAGCGGGGCCGGACGGCCCGGCCAGGCGGGATCGGCGATGCGCGGCTTCACCCTTCTCTCATCGGCGTCGGGAACACGACCTGCAGCGTAGCGGCGGCTTTATGGGTGCGCGGCTCGGACCGGCCGCACCCGTAAGCCAGCAGGCCGGCGGCAATGGCGACCACGATCACGGCCAGCAACGCGCGTCGCACCTTTCGGCGGGCCGCCGCCAGCACCTCGGGTGCCAGCCGGCCGGACTCATCGCGCTCGGGTGGCTGGCTCCACCTGCGCTGCCTCGTCATAGCGGGAGATCATGCCCACCCGTCCCGGTCGTTAGGCTCGCGACGTGACCGACAGCGTGGATTTGCAGGCCGACTTCGTCAGGATCGAGCTGGATGGGGCCGTCGCGACGATCCGCCTCGACCGCCCGAAGATGAACGCCCTCAGCGTGCAGCTGCAGGCCGAGCTCGGCGCCGCCGCTGCCGCGGTGTCGAGCCGGCCCGACGTTCGCGCCGTCGTCATCTACGGAGGCCCGAGGATCTTCGCGGCGGGCGCCGACATCAAGGAAATGGCGGACATGTCGGCCGGTCAGATGGCGGCCCAGGCCGTGCGCCTGCAGGACGCGTTCATTGCCCTCGCCCGGATCCCCAAGCCGACGATCGCGGCGGTCACCGGGTATGCGCTCGGCGGCGGCCTCGAACTGGCGCTCACCGCCGACTTTCGCGTCCTGGGCGACACCGCCCGCGTCGGGCAGCCCGAGATCCTGCTCGGGGTCATCCCCGGAGCCGGCGGCACGCAGCGGCTCGCGCGGCTGATCGGGCCGGCGAAGGCCAAGGAGCTGATCTTCTCCGGGCGCCATGTGCGCGCCGACGAGGCGCTCGCGCTGGGCATCGCCGACCGGGTCGTTCCCACCGACGATCCCAACAATGTCTACGACAGCGCGCTGAGCTGGGCGCGCGAGTACGCCGAGGGGCCGGCGGCGGCGCTGGCCGCCGCGAAGACGGCTGTCGACGAGGGCCTCGCGATGGGCCTCACCGAGGGCCTGCGGCTGGAGTCGGCCCTGTTCGCCGGCCTGTTCGGCACCGACGACCGGGCTGCCGGGATGCGCAGCTTCCTGGAGCACGGCCCCGGCCATGCCACCTTCACCGGCAACTGAGCCGGCTCATGACGCCCGCCACCCCGGAGTACCGCACCACCGGCTCGCGTGAGGTCTACCGCAGCAGGTGGATGACCCTGCGCGAGGACGACATCGTGCGCGCCGACGGCACCCCGGGCCACTACGGCGTGCTCTCCAAGGCGGATTTCGCCCTGATTCTTCCGCGTCACGACGACGGCAGTTTCACGCTGGTCGAGCAGTTCCGCTATCCGGTCGGGGAGCGTTGCCTGGAATTTCCGCAGGGCGCCGATGAGCAGCAGCCGGAAATCGACCCGCTGGAACTGGCCAGGAAAGAGCTCGCCGAGGAAACCGGCCTGCGTGCCGGCCGGGTGCGCCTGCTCGGGCGGCTGCACCACGCGTACGGCTACAGCGATCAGGGCATGTCGGTCGTGCTCGCGACCGAGCTCACGGAGGGTCCGCCGGCGCGCGAGGTCGAGGAGCAGGGCATGACTTTGGTCCGTGTCACGGAGGCCGAGCTGGAAGCCATGATGGAGAACGGCCGCATCCGCGACTGTGCGAGCGTCGCCGGATACGGCTTGCTGCTGTTGCAGGCTCGCCGGGCGAGCTAGCGCGTGCTTTCGCCCACATGAGAGGCTGCTCACGCGATCTCCACACGGCGGGCGAGATTGCTTGCCTGTAACTTCGGCAAAGAATGTGTGCAGTGTCGATTCAGCGTCGATTCCATCGACTACGCAGCTGCGCGCTGCGAGCGTTAACGGAGGTCCGTTGGTGAACATCGTTGTCACCGTGAAGCAGGTGCCTGACACCTACGCGGAGAAGAAGCTCGATCCGTCCGATATGACCACCGATCGCAAGAGCGGTGACAACGTCATGAACGAGATGGACGAATACGGCGTCGAGGAGGCGCTCCGGATCAAGGAAGCGCACGGCGGCGAAGTCACCATCCTGACGATGGGGCCGGAAAAGGCTGTCGAAGCGATCCGCAAGGCGCTTTCGATGGGGGCCGACAAGGCGGTTCATCTTTCCGACGAATCCCTGCACGGTTCCGACGCGATCCAGACCTCCGCCGCGCTGGCCGGCGTCATCAAGACCCTCGACGCCGACATCGTCGTCGTTTCCACCGAGGCCTCCGACGCCCGGGGCGGCGTCATGGGTGCCCTGCTCGCCGAGCAGCTCGGGCTCCCGCAGCTGACGATGGCGCGCAAGGTCACGGTCGACCCGGGTGAGAAGAAGATCACCATCGAGCGCCAGACCGAGGACGGCTACATGACGGCCGAGGCGCCGATGCCCGCGGTCGTCGGCGTCGTCGAGAAGATCAACGAGCCGCGGTACCCGTCGTTCAAGGGGATCATGGCGGCCAAGAAGAAGCCGCTGACCGTGCTCTCGGCCAGTGAGGCGGGCGTGACGAGCGCCGGGATCGAGGCGGCGGCCACCGCCGTCGACGGTGCCGAGCCGCGGCCGCCGAAGGCAGCCGGCCAGATCGTCAAGGACGAGGGCGACGGCGGCGTGAAAGTGGCCGAGTTCCTGGCCTCACAGAAGTTGATCTGAGGAGCTTTCCGGTAATGGCAGAGATTCTGGTTCTTGTCGAGCACGACAATGGGACTCCCAAGAAGGTCACGGCCGAGTTGCTGACCCTGGCCCGCAAGCTGGGCGAGGCGAGTGCGGTCTTCCTCGGCGGCGAGGGCACGTACGAGAAGGCCAAGGGCATGCTCGCCGAGTACGGCGCCGAGAAGGTCTACGTCGGCGAGTCCGCCGATTTCGACGGGTTCGTGGTGGCTCCGAAGGCAGAGGCGCTGGCTCAGCTGGCGACGTCGAAGTCGCCGGGCGCGGTGCTGATGGCTTCCTCCGCCGAGTCGCGCGAGGTCGCGGCGCGTGCTGCGGTGAAGGCAGGAGGCGGTTTTCTGTGGGACGCCGTCGATGTCACTGCCGATCTGAAGGCCACCCAGGTCGTCTTCGGTGGCGGCACGATCGTGACCAGCCACGTGAAGTCCGGCATCCCGTTCATCGCGGTACGGCCGAACTCGGTCAGCCCTGAGGCCGCATCCGGCGCTGCCGCCGAGGAGCGTCTCGACGTCAGCGTCAGCGACGCGGCGAAGGGTGCGAAGGTGCTCGACCGCGTCGTCGAGGCCAAGAGCGAGCGGCCGGAGCTCACCGAGGCGGCCATCGTCGTCTCCGGTGGCCGCGGGCTGGGTGCGGCCGAGGGCTTCGAGGTCGTCGAGAAGCTGGCGGATGCGCTCGGCGCGGCCGTCGGTGCCTCCCGAGCCGCCACCGACGCCGGCTGGTACCCCCACCAGAACCAGGTGGGCCAGACCGGCAAGACCGTGTCGCCGCAGCTCTACATCGCGCTCGGCATCTCAGGCGCCATCCAGCATCGCGCCGGCATGCAGACGTCGAAGACGATCGTCGCCGTGAACAAGGACCCCGAGGCGCCGATTTTCGAGCTGGTCGACTTCGGCGTCGTCGGCGACCTGTTCGCCGTCGCCCCGCAGCTGACCGAAGAGGTCGCCAAGCGCAAGGGCTAAACAGCCGGGCGTGAGGAGCGGATTAATCGGCCGCGAAGGCAAGCGAAAGGGGCGGGATCCCAACGGATCCCGCCCCTTCCGCTTGGCGGAGTCAGTAGCGGATGAGGCCCCGAAGGTTCTTGCCGTCCCGCATGTCCTGATAGCCCTGGTTGATCTCCTCGAGCTTGTACTCCTGGGTGATCAGGCTGTCGAGATCGACCTTGCCCTTCATGTACTGCGAGAGCACCCGCGGGATCTCGAACCGCGGGTTCGACGAGCCGAAAAGGCTGCCACGCAAGCGCTTTTCGTACAGCGTCAGGTCCAGCAGCGAGATCGTGGCCGAGAAATCCATCGCCGACGCCAGGCCCGTCACGACGCAGGTGCCGGTCTTGCCGGTGAGGGCGAGCGCCGGCGCGATGTGCTCGCCCTTGACCACGCCGATGGTGAGGATGACCGACCGGGCCATCGCGCCCCGGGTGATCTCGGCGAGCAGCGGCACGGCCTCTTCCATCGACGCGGCCGTGTGCGTCGCCCCGAAGCGCTCGGCCTGGCTGCGCTTCCACTCCAGCGGGTCGATGGCGACGATCTGCTCGGCGCCGGCGAGCCGCGCGCCCTGCACCGCGTTGATACCGATGCCGCCGATGCCGACGACGACCACCGTGTCGCCGGGCGTCACCTCGGCCGCGTGGATGGCGGAACCGAGGCCAGTGGTCACGCCGCATCCGACGAGCGCCGCCTTGTCCAGCGGGATGTCACCGTCGATCTTGATGCAGCTGAACTCGTGCACGACGGTGAGCGGCTCGAAGGTCCCGAGGACGCACATCAAGCGGGCATCCTCACCGCGGACGTGATGGCGCGCGGTGCCGTCGCTGAGCTGCTTGCCTTCCAGGATCAAAGCGCCGTAGTCGCACAGGTTCTGGTGGCCGCTGGCGCATGCCGCGCACTTACCGCACGACGGGATGAAGCCCGAGCACGACGTGGTCGCCGGGCGCCAGCCCGGAAACCCCGGGGCCCACCTCCACCACCTCGCCGGCGCCTTCATGGCCGCCGATGTAGGGGAATCCGGGCACCGGCAGGTCGCCGGTCACCAGATGCTCGTCGGAGTGGCACAGGCCGCTCGCGGCGAGGCGTACGAGCACCTCGTGCTCGCGGGGGCCGTCGAGCTCGACCTCCTCGACCGACCAGTCCTGGCCCACGCCCCACAGCACTGCTGCCGAGTTCTTCATCCGTCGACGGTATGCCCGCAGCTGCGCCAGTGCCACAGGACGAAAGGCCATCAGCCGGTGAAGCCACCGTCCACCGGGATCACGGCGCCGGTCATCGCCGACGACGACTCCGAGCACAGGAAGCCGACGACCCGAGCCACTTCGGCGGGCTCCAGCAGCCGCCCGAGATGCGCGTGGCGGGAGAACTCCGCGGCGTTGGCAAGCCCGTAGATCTCGGCCGTCGCCTCGAGGATCGCGGTGTCGGTGGACCCGGGGGCGACGACGTTCGCGGTCACGCTCGTACCGGCCAGGTCAGCGGCGAGCGTGCGCACCAGCCCGACCACACCGTGCTTGGCAGCGACATAGCCGGCGAGCTGGCGCAGCGGCTCGGTGCCGGCGGCCGAGGAGACCGCGACGAACCGTCCGGCCGGGCTGCTCAGCAAGTGCGGAACCGCCGCCCGGGCGAGGTGGAAGACGCCGGTGAGGTTGACGTCGAGCATCGCCTCCCACTGGGCGTCGCGCATCTCCCAGACCGGCGGTCCGCCGGCAATCGTTCCGGCGACCGCAACGGCAGCGTCGAGACCTCCGCAGCGCATGACCGTCTCGGCGCAGGCCGCCTCGAGCGCGTGGCTGTCACGGACGTCGGCGATGACCGCCGCCCCACCTGTCCGGTCGGCGACCTCCCGCAGCTGCTGCGGCCCGGCGAGCGCGTAGCCGAGGGCAGGGTCGTCGCGGCAGCTGTCGATCAACGTGAGCTGCCAGCCGAACGCGGCGAGGCAATCGGCCACTGCCGCGCCGATCCCGCGCGCCGCTCCGGTGACTACCGCGACCGGCACGGAAGACCCCGGACATCCGAACAAGCGGTGACAGGCACCTGACGATCCAATCACCGCCGCCGGTCCAGTCCGGGCTGCGCCCGCGCTTCCCAGCGATCTTCAACGGTCAGGACTTAGGCTTGCAGGTATGGCGTACCTCGATCACGCGGCGACGACGCCGGTGCATCCTGCCGCGATCGCGGCGGTGGTAGAGACCCTCGGCGTCGTCGGCAACGCCTCATCGCTGCACGCGAGCGGCCGCAGCGCCCGGCGGACGGTCGAGGAATCCCGGGAGAGCGTCGCCTCCGCGCTCGACGCCCGCCCGTCCGAAGTGATCTTCACCAGCGGCGGCACCGAGAGCGACAACCTCGCGATCAAGGGTCTGTTCTGGGCCCAGCGCGCGGCCGACCCGCGCCGGCGCCGCCTGCTGATCAGCGGCATCGAGCACCACGCGGTGCTCGACTCCGCCGAGTGGCTTGCTGCCGAGCAGGGCGCCGAGATCGTCTGGCTTCCGGTCGACCGCACCGGACGGGTCGAGCCCGCGGGCCTGTACGAGGCGCTCAGCGCCGATCCCGACGCCGCTGCCGTAGTCAGCGTGATGTGGGCGAACAACGAGGTCGGCACCGTGCAGCCGATCGCCGAGCTGGCCGAGATCGCCCATGAGTTCGGCGCGGTCATGCACAGCGATGCGGTGCAAGCCGTCGGCGCCCTGCCGGTGTCGTTCGCGGCGAGCGGGGTCGACGCGATGACCGTGACCGGCCACAAGTTCGGCGGCCCGTACGGCACCGGTGCGCTGCTGCTCGCGCGCGGGATCGCGATGACCCCGCTGACGCACGGCGGCGGGCAGGAGCGCGAGGTGCGCTCCGGCACGCTCGACGTGCCCGGGGTCGCCGGCTTCGCCGCCGCGTGCCGGATCGCGGTCGACGAGCAGCCCGTGCGTGCAGCCCGGGTGGCGGGGCTGCGGGACGAGCTCGTCGCCGGGGTGCGCGAGCGAGTGCCGGACGTCGTGCTCAACGGAGCGCCGCTGGATCCCGCTGCCGGCGGAGCGGAGCGGCGGCTCCCGGGCAACGCGCACCTGTCATTCCCCGGCTGCGAAGGTGACTCGCTGCTGATGCTGCTGGACGCCAAGGGCGTCGAGTGCTCCACCGGCTCCGCGTGCTCGGCGGGTATTGCCCGGCCCTCGCACGTCCTGCTGGCCATGCAGGCGGATGCCGAGCACGCGCGCAGCTCGCTGCGGTTCTCGCTGGGCTACAGCTCGACCCGCTCCGACGTCACCGCCCTGCTCGACGTGATCGGCCCGTGCACCGAGCGTTCGCGCCGCGCCGGCGCCCTCTCGGGTGCGCTGACCGGCGCGCAGGGCCGCCGGGCCTGACCATGCGCGTACTGGCCGCAATGAGCGGCGGGGTCGATTCGGCCGTGGCTGCCGCCCGGGCGTGCGACGCCGGGCACGAGGTCGTCGGCGTGCATCTCGCCCTCTCGCGCCGGCCCGGCAACGCCCGCGAGGGTGCTCGCGGCTGCTGCACCCTCGACGACGCCCGTGACGCCCGGCGCGCGGCCGATGTGCTCGAAATCCCTTTCTACGTATGGGATCTCGCCGAGCGATTCGAGGACGACGTCATCGCCGATTTCGTCGATTCCTATGCCCGCGGAGAGACTCCGAATCCGTGCCTGCGCTGCAACGAGCGCATCAAGTTCTCCGCGGTGCTGCAACGGGCGCTCGCTCTCGACTTCGACGCCGTCGTCACCGGACATCACGCCCGGCTGACCCAGACGCCGGGCGGGCCGGTGCTTCGCCGCAGCGTCGACCACGCCAAGGACCAGTCGTACGTGCTCGGCACCCTGCGTCCCGAGCAACTCGCGTTCGCGATCTTCCCGCTGGGCGATTCGACGAAGGCCGAGGTGCGCGCCGAGGCCGCGGAGCGCGGTCTTGCTGTCGCGGACAAGCCCGACAGCACCGACATCTGCTTCGTGCCCTCGGGTGACACGGCGGGCTGGCTTCGCGAGCGGCTGGGCTCGCACCCGGGGTCCATCGTCGACGCCGAAAGTGGTGCGGTGGTCGGCAGCCACGACGGCGCCTACGCGTTCACGGTCGGGCAGCGCCGGGGCCTCGCGCTCAGCCGTCCGGCCGGTGACGGGCGCCCGCGCTATGTCCTCGGGGTCGACCCGGTGAGCTCGACGGTGAGCGTCGGGCCCGCCGGCAGCCTTGGTGTCAGCCGGCTCGAGGCGACGGCGAGCACGTACGACGGGCCTGCGGTGCGCTGCCTGGCCCAGGTCAGGGCGCACGGCACCGCCGTGGCGGCGCAGGCCCGACGGGTCGGCGAGCTGCTGCAGGTGGAGTTCGAGGAGCCGCTGCGCGCGGTGGCACGGGGGCAGGCCGTCGTGCTCTACGCGCCCGACCCCGAAGGCGATCGCGTCCTCGGTGGGGGCTGGATCAGCGCCACCGGCTGAGCGTTCGGGATCCGGCTCCCGTACCGTCGTCGCCGTGGCCGAACGCGTGTACCCGCCCGTTCTCGGGATCGCCAAAACGTGGTTTCGCGCGGCCGACCTGAAGTTCACTCTCGAAGGCACCGAGCACGTGCCGCGCACCGGTGGCTGCGTGCTGGTCAGCACCCACGTCAGCTACCTCGATTTCATCTTCGTGGGGCTTTCCGCGCTCCCGTCCAAGCGGCTGGTGCGCTTCATGGCGAAGAAGGCCGTCTTCGATCACAAGATCAGCGGTCCGCTCATGCGCGGGATGCACCACATCCCGGTCGACCGCAAGGCCGGCGCCGGTGCGTTCGACCTCGCGCTGGCGGCACTGCGGGCCGGTGAGGTCGTCGGCGTGTTCCCGGAAGCGACGATCAGCCGGTCCTTCGAAGTCAAGGAACTCAAGACCGGAGCGGCCCGGATGGCGCTCGAGACCAACGTTCCCATCGTTCCGGTGACGATCTGGGGGAGCCAGCGGATGTGGACCAAGGGCCACAAGCGGCGGCTGATGCGACGCCACACACCCATCACGATCGCCGTCGGCCCGCCCGTTCCGGCGGCGCCCGGCGACAAGCCGGTCGAGGTCACCAAGCGCATCGGTGAGGCGTTGGAGACGCTGTTGCGCAAGGCGCAGGAGAGCTACGTCGATCAGCCTTCCGGCCCCGACGACACCTGGTGGCTTCCGGCGCGGCTCGGCGGCAGCGCGCCCACCCCGGAGCAGGCCCGTGAACTCGACGCCAAGCAGGGACATCTCGGCTGAGCACGCACTCGCAGGACTCGCCCGAGCCCGGCCCGCTCTGGTCGCCCGGGGCGGCGACGGGTGTCGGCTCGCTGCCCGCCGGCCTCTCGTCCGCGCCCAGCGGGAGCACGCAGGAGATCGTTGACGTCTGCCGCCTGGTCTTCGACGAGTTCGCAGAGCTGCCGCACCTGCCGGAGCTGCCGCACCGCGGCCCCGGCGCTGACCTGGTGGGGCGAGGTGCGCTGTTCCTGACCGACCTGCACGTGGACCTCCAGCCGTCGGGATGGCGCCTGGTCAGCCGGCCGGGGCAGGACGAACGCCGGGGCCGGGACCTGCTCGAGCGTGACCTCGACGCCTTCCAGGACGCCGGTCGCGACTACGCGGGACCGATCAAGGTTGCGGTCGCCGGGCCTTGGACCCTCGCCGCGACGCTCGAGCTGACCCGGGGCGACAAGGCGCTCGCGGATCCGGGCGCAGTGCGGGACATCGCCGCATCGCTCGCCGACGGGACGGCAGGGCACGTCGCGCAGCTGCGGCGCCGGCTGCCGCACGCCGACATCATCGTGGCCTTCGACGAGCCCTCGCTGCCCGCGGTGCTGGCCGGACGCGTTCCGACGGCCAGCGGGTTCGGCGCCCTGCGCCCCCCCGCGGAGGGGATCGCCGAGCAACGGCTGGCCACCGCGCTCAGCGGTGTCACGGCCCCCGCCGGGGTGCACTGCTGCGCGGCGAATCCGCCGATCGACCTCATGCGCAAGGCGGGGGCGACGTTCATCAGCGTCGACTGCACGCTCCCGTTCGCGGTCGCCACGATGGACGAATTCGGAGAGGCTGTCGAGGGTGGTCTCCGTGTGATCGCTGGGCTCGTACCCACCGGCCCGGGCCCGGAAAATTTGTCGGACCCGGGTCGTACGGTCGAACCGATCCTTTCGCTGTGGAGGCGTCTCGGCCTCCCAGCGGAGCAGCTTCGGGAGGTGGCGGTGAGTCCGACGTGCGGCCTGGCTGGCGCGAGCCCGCAAGCGGCGCGGGCTGCGATGAAGCGGTGCCGTGAGGCGGGGAGCCGGCTCGCCGAGGGCGACCTGTGAGTAGCGCGGCAGAAGCAGTCGCCGGTCCCGAGCCGAAGGTGAAGGATCGCCAGCGTCACGCCGAGCTGTCCTCCCAGCTGGACGACGCGTCCTACCGCTATTACGTGCTCGACCAGCCGACCCTGAGCGACGCCGAGTACGACGTGCTCATGCGGGAGCTGCAGGCGCTCGAATCCCGCTTCCCTGACCTGGTCACGCCGGATTCGCCTACTCAAAGGGTGGCCGGCGGGTTCAGCACGCTCTTCGAGCCGGTCGCGCATCTCGAGCGGCTGCTCAGCTTGGACAACGTGTTCTCACCCGAGGAGCTCACCGAGTGGGCAGCCCGGGCGCAGCGCGAAGCGCCGGTGCCGAGCTGGCTGTGTGAGTTGAAGATCGACGGGCTTGCGGTCGACCTGGTCTACGAAGCCGGGCGGCTGGTGCGGGCCGCGACCCGCGGAGACGGGCGTACCGGCGAAGACATCACCAACAACCTGCGCACGCTGAAGTCGGTGCCCACCCAGCTCGCGGCCGACGCAGGGGTGCCGGTGCCCGAGCTGCTCGAGGTGCGCGGGGAGGTCTACCTGCCGACGTCGGCGTTCGAGCAGCTCAACGCCGGCTTGATCGACGCCGGCAAGCCGCCGTTCGCCAACCCCCGCAATGCCGCAGCCGGTTCGCTGCGGCAGAAGGACCCGCGGGTCACGGCGTCCCGCCCGCTCGCGCTCACTTTGCACGGCGTCGGCGCCTCCCGCGGGTTCGAGCCGGTGACCCAGTCGCACGCGTACGAGCTGCTGGGGCGGCTCGGCTTGCCGGTGAGCGCGTACACCGCCGTGGTGTCGTCCTTGCCGGAGGTCCAGGAATTCGTCGACCGCTGGGGCGAGCATCGCCATGACGCGCCGCACGAGATCGACGGGGTCGTGGTCAAGGTCGACGACTTCGCGTTGCAGCGCCGCCTCGGCGCCACCTCGAAGTCGCCGCGCTGGGCGATCGCCTACAAGTACCCGCCGGAAGAGGTCAACACCAGGCTCAACAACATCATCGTCAGCATCGGCCGCACCGGGCGCGCGACCCCGTTCGCCGTGCTGCAGCCGGTGCGGGTCGGCGGCGTGACGGTGGGGCAGGCCACGCTGCACAACGAGTACGAGGTCGCCCGCCGCGGCGTGCTGATCGGCGACACGGTGGTGGTCCGCCGCGCCGGCGATGTCATCCCCGAGGTGGTCGGCCCTGTCGTCGCCCTGCGTGACGGCAGCGAGAAGGCGTTCGTCATGCCGAAGGAGTGTCCCGCGTGCGGCACCGAGCTGGTGCGCGAGGGCGATCAGGTCGACCTGCGCTGCCCCAACCACGTCGGGTGCCCGGCGCAGCGGGTGTGGTCGATCTTCCACTTCGCCGGCCGCAGCGCGCTCGACATCGACGGGCTCGGCTTCGAGACGGCCCGGCTACTGGCGTCGAACGAGATCGTCAAGGACGTCGGCGACATCATGGCCCTCACCCCGGAGTCGTTCGAGGGCCTGCCCGGCTTCGGCCCGAAGAAGATCGAGCAGATCATGCGCGGGCTCGAGCACGCGAAGACCCAGCCGCTGTGGAGGCTGCTGGTCGCCTTGTCGATCCGTGACGTGGGGGCGCCGACCGCGCAGACGCTGGCCCGCGAGTTCCGCACGCTCGATGCTCTCGAGGCCGCCGACGTCGAGCGCATCCAGGAAGTCGAGGGAATCGGCCCCAAGACCGCCGGGGTGATCGCCGGCTGGTTCGCCGATCCCGGTCACCAGGAGATCGTGCGCAAGCTGCGCGCGGCCGGCGTCAACACGACCGACGTCGGCTCGCAAGACAGCGGTGAGCGCACGCTCGAGGGGGTCAGCGTGGTCATCACCGGCACGCTGAGCTCGTTCAGCCGCGATAGCGCCACCGAGGCGGTGCAGGAGCGCGGCGGGAAGGTCACCGGCTCGGTCAGCAAGAAGACCGACTTCGTCATCGCGGGCGAGGACCCCGGGCGGAGCAAGTACGACAAGGCGCTGGCGCTGGGAGTTCCGCTGCTCGACGAGGGTGGATTTCAGGCGCTGCTCGACGAGGGGGCAGAGGGTGCGCGGGCACGAATCGTCCGGAGTGAGGATTCACCTTCCGCCGAGACCGAACCGTGACATCATCGCTGCAGCCGGCTGACAGAGAGTGACGAAGGACGGCAGGGCGGTCGAAAAGATGACGCGGGCAGGTGTCGCCCCTGAGCCGGTGGACGATGGCGTGCCTTCGGGTCGTCACCGTGCCCGGCCGGTGAGGCGCGCTGGGTGGAGCCCGGCTCGCCTGCTCGGCCTCCGTCGGGGGCAGAGCCCCGCCGTGGCCGACCCGCGTGAGCTCGCTCCCGTGAACGACTCGGGGTCGTTTTGGCGCTACCTGGCGCTCGTCTGCGGCGCCGGTGCGATGGTGCTCGTGGCGGAACTGTTCAGCGCTATCCGTCATCACCAGCGGTGGGACGGCTCCTACCTCGCCGTCGTGATCTTGCTGCTGGTGGCCGAACTGCGACCGCTGGTGAAGTCCGACAAGCGCGACCCGGCGGGGCTGACCACGTCCGAGACCTTCGTCTTCGCGCTGCTCCTGCACTGGGGGCTCAGCCTGGCACTGCTCGCGATGGTCGTTGCGATGGTCATCGCCGACGCGGTCCGCGGCCGAAGGCCGTGGCGCACCGCGTTCAACATCGCCCAGTACGCGCTGGCCTACGGTGCCGCGTCGCTCGTGCTGATCGTCTCCTCGGTCGACGTGGCCGACCACGGAGGGGCGAGCATCGGTGCGCACGACCTGCCGGCCATCGCGGCGGCCGGTGTGGCGTTCTTCCTCGTCAACGATCTGCTGGTGGCCATCGCGGTCGGGCTGCACCAGAAGGTCACCCGGAAGAGCGTCCTGCTCGACGGACCCGGATACCGGATCGTCAGTACCGCCGCGCTGCTGTGCCTTTCGCCATTGCTGGTGGTCGTGGCCGAGCGCAGCAGCGGCTTCCTGCCCCTGCTCCTGGTGCCGCTCTACGCGGTGGGGCAGGCTGCCGCCCTTGCCCAGGAGCGCGAGCGTCAGGCGCTGCACGACCCGCTCACCGGGCTGGCCAACCGCACGCAGTTGCTGGAGCGCGCGCTGCCCGCGCTCGCCTCGACCTCCGGCCCGGTGCCACCGGTTGCGCTGCTGATGGTCGACCTCGATGACTTCAAGGCGGTCAACGACACCCACGGTCACCTGGCGGGCGACGAGTTGCTGCGGCTGGTCGGCGCCCGGCTCAGCGCCGCGGTGCGACCGGGCGACGTGGTGGCGCGTTTCGGGGGCGACGAGTTCGCCGTGCTGCTGTGCGACCTGTCCTCCGACGTGCCGGCCGGCACGTCAGCAGCCCTTGACCCGGAGGCCCCCGATGCCCCGGACGTTTCGGAGTCCCCAGAGCCCCTGGAGACCCTCCCGCCGGAGGCCGTCGTCGAGCAGGTGGCGGCGCGTATCCGGCTGGCGCTTTCCGAGCCGTACCAGATCGCCGGGATCGCGGTGACGGTCGGCGCCAGCGTCGGTACGGCCGTGACCCCGCCGGCGGGCGGCGACGTCGATGCGCTGCTGCACGCCGCCGACGTGGCGATGTACCGGGTCAAGGCACATCGCCGCACCCCGGTGGCGACGGTCGACGTCTCGTCCCCGGTGATTCACCTGGGACACGGACACGACGGCGCGTCAGCCCCGGAAGGTTTTTCCGACCACCCGCTCCCCGGGCAGCCATCGATGTCGCCGGCTGGTGTCGGCGGCTCCTCGGGAGCGATCGGAGCCAGGTAGCTCTCTCGTACGATCGGCACATGAGCCTCACCCGCCAGGAGGTCGCCCACCTGGCGCGACTGTCCCGGCTCGCGCTTTCCGACGAGGAGCTCGATCACCTCGCGCCTCAGCTCGACGTGATCTTGACCAGCGTCGCGCGGGTCGCTGAGGCCGGCACTCCCGAACAGATGGCCGAGATCCCTCCGACGAGCCACGCCGTCCCGATGACGAACGGTTTCCGTACCGACGCGCTGCAGCCCTGCCTCCCTCGCGATGAGGTCCTCGCGGCTGCGCCCGAAGCCGAGGGCGGGCGTTTCCGGGTGCCGCGGATCCTGGAGGAAGAGGGATGAGCGGGCCCGCAATTGTCGGCCGCACGGCGTCGGAGCTCGCGGCCTCCATCGCGTCCGGCGAGCTGAGCGCGGTCGAGGTGGCCCAGGCTCACCTCGACCGCATTGCCGAGACCGACGGTGAGCTGAACGCGTTCCTGCACGTGTCGGCGGACCGCGCGCTGGCCACCGCTCGCGACATCGACGAGGCGCGTGGCCGCGGCGAGCCGCTCGGCCCGCTCGCCGGCGTGCCGCTGGCCCTGAAGGACATCTTCACCACCCGCGGGGTGCCGACCACGTGCGGCTCGAAGATCCTCGAAGGCTGGGTGCCGCCGTATGACGCCACGGTGGTCGAGCGGCTGCAGAAAGCCGGCGTCGTCGTGCTCGGCAAGACCAACATGGACGAGTTCGCCATGGGCAGCTCGACGGAGAATTCGGCGTACGGACCGACCCGGAATCCCTGGGACACCAGCAGGATTCCGGGTGGCTCGTCGGGCGGGAGCGCCGCTGCTGTGGCGGCGGGGCAGGCGCCCTTGGCCATCGGCACCGACACCGGCGGCTCGATCCGCCAGCCCGCGGCGGTCTGCGGCCTTGTCGGGGTGAAGCCCACGTACGGCGGTGTGAGCCGCTACGGGATGGTCGCGTTCTCCTCGAGCCTGGATCAGGGCGGCCCGTTCGCGCGCACGGTGCTCGACGCGGCGCTGCTGCACGAGGTGATCGCCGGTCACGATCCGATGGACTCCACCAGCATCGCCGGCTTCAGCGCCCCGGTCGCCGAGGCCGCCTCCCGCCGTGACGTCAGCGGGGTGCGTATCGGCGTGGTCCGCGAACTCGGCGGTGCCGGCTACGAGCCCGAGGTCGAAGCCCGCTTCCGGGAAGCGGTCGCCGTGCTCGAAGAACTCGGCGCGGTCGTCACCGAGGTGTCCTGCCCGGCCTTCGCCTTCGCGCTGCCCGCGTACTACCTGATCGCGCCGAGTGAATGCTCGTCGAACCTGGCCCGCTTCGATGCGATGCGCTACGGCCTGCGGATCGGCAAGGACGCCGACGGGGTCGAGGACGTCATGAGCAACACCCGCGACGCCGGGTTCGGCGCCGAGGTCAAGCGCCGCATCATGATCGGAACGTATGCCCTGTCGAGCGGCTACTACGACGCCTACTACGGACAGGCGCAGAAGGTGCGCACGCTCATCAGCCGCGATTTCGCCGCCGCGTTCGACCACGCCGACGTGCTCGTCTCCCCGACCACGCCGACCGTCGCGTTCCCGCTCGGCGCCCGCGTCGACGATCCGATCGCCATGTACGCCACCGACCTCGCCACTGTGCCGGCGAACCTGGCCGGTGTTCCTGCCCTTTCGATGCCCTGCGGGCTCGCCGACGGGCTGCCCGCCGGTCTGCAGATCATGGCGCCGGCGCTGGCCGACGAGCGGCTCTACCGGGTGGCCGGGGCGCTCGAAGCTGAGCTCGACGCACGTCGAGGAGGACCCTTGCTGAGCCCCTACCTGGCGGCCGCCGTATGAGCGCGGTCGCGACTGACTACGAGTCGGTGATCGGCCTCGAGACCCACGTCGAACTCGGCACCGTCTCGAAGATGTTCTGCGGCTGCCCGACGGCATTCGGCGCCGAGCCGAACACCCAGGTCTGCCCGGTGTGCCTGGGCCTTCCGGGTGCGCTCCCGGTTGTCAACGAGTCCGCCGTCGCCCTGACGGTTCGGATCGGGCTGGCGCTGAACTGCGAGATCGCGCCGTGGTGCCGCTTCGCCCGCAAGAACTACTTCTATCCGGACATGCCGAAGAACTTCCAGATCAGCCAGTACGACGAGCCGCTGTGCGTCGGCGGCTATCTCGACGTCGAGGTGCACGGCGAGAAGCACCGGATCGGCATCACCCGCGTCCACATGGAGGAAGACACCGGCAAGTCGCTTCACGTCGGTGGCGGCGACGGGCGTATCCACGGCGCCACCCACTCGCTGCTGGACTACAACCGGGCCGGCGTACCGCTCGTCGAGATCGTCACCGAGCCCGACATCCGTTCGGCCGAGGTGGCGGCCGCCTACGTCACGGAACTGCGCGAATTGCTCCGTGCCTTGGGGGTTTCCGAGGTCCGCATGGAGCACGGGCAGCTGCGCTGCGACGCCAACGTCTCGCTCCGGCCGCGGGGCAGCGAAGAGTTCGGCACCCGTACCGAGACCAAGAACCTGAACTCGATCCGCTCCGTCGAGCGTGCCGTCATTCATGAGATCGGCCGCCAAGCCGAGGTGCTCGACGCGGGAGGCCGGATCGTCCAGGAGACGCGGCACTTCGACGAAGCGCGCGGCGTCACCTCAGCCGGGCGGACCAAGGAAGAGGCGACCGACTACCGCTACTTCCCCGAGCCCGATCTGCTTCCTGTCGCGCTGGATGCGGCGTTCATCGATGCGATCCGCGACGCGCTCCCCGAGCTCCCCGCCGCTCGCCGGGCGCGGCTGTGTCAGCAGTTCGGCTTCAGCCCCCTCGAGCTCGAGCAGATGATCGGCGCCGGCGTGCTCGACCTCGTCGAGGAGACCATCGCCGCAGGAGCCGATCCCGATGCGGCTCGCGCCTGGTGGCTGAACGAGCTGGCCCGCACGGCGGCTGAACGCGGGGTCGAGCCGGCCCAGCTGCCGGTGACGGGCGCCGACGTGGCACGCGTCATCCGGCTCATCGCCGAAGGCACGCTCACCAACGCGCTCGGCCGGCAGGTGCTCGCCGGAGTGCTGGACGGCGAGGGTGCGCCGGACGCGGTGGTGGCCGCTCGGGGGCTGGCCGTCGTCCAGGACGACGACGCGCTCGCCGCCGCTTGTGACGCGGCGATCGCCGACGCGCCCGACATTGCCGAGAAGGTGCGCGGCGGCAAGGCGGCTGCGGTCGGCCCGCTCGTCGGCGCCGTCATGAAGGCCATGAAGGGCAAGGCCGACGCGTCCAAGGTCCGGGAGGCTTTGCTGGAGCGCCTCGGCGCGTCCTGAAAAACGCCCAGGAAACCTGCAGCAAAGCCCGGCGAGTTCGCACGTATCGTGCCTTCCGTGGCTGACCAGCGTTCCTCGCGCAAGCCCCGTTCCTTCGAGGTCACGGAAGGCGTCGAGCGCGCTCCCGCTCGTGCCATGCTGCGGGCGGTCGGGATGGGCGACGACGACTGGGACAAGTTCCAGATCGGCGTCGCGTCCTCCTGGAACGAGGTCACGCCCTGCAACATGCCGCTGCAGCGACTCGCTGCCGCGGCGAAGGAGGGCGTGTTCGCCGCGGGCGGCTACCCGCTGGAGTTCGGCACGATCGCCGTCTCCGACGGGATCTCGATGGGCCACGAGGGCATGCGCGCGTCGCTGGTCTCGCGAGAGGTCATCGCCGACTCCGTCGAGCTGATGATCCACGCGGAGCGGCTCGACGGGAGCGTCCTGCTCGCCGGCTGCGACAAGAGCCTGCCCGGCATGCTGATGGCGGCGGCGCGGCTCGACCTCGCTGCGGTCTTCCTCTACGGCGGCTCGATCCTGCCGGGGCGGCTGCCCGACGGCCGGCTGTCCACGATCCAGGACGTGTTCGAGGCGGTCGGCGCCCGTTCCAGCGGCAAGATCGACGACGCGCAGCTCAAGGCCGTCGAGATGTCGGCCTGTCCGAGCCAGGGTTCCTGCGGCGGCATGTACACCGCCAACACGATGGCGTCGGCGGCCGAGGCGCTCGGCATGTCGCTGATCGGGTCGGCGGCCGCTCCTGCGGTGGACAGCCGCCGCGACGGGTATGCGCGGGCGAGCGGCCAGGCCGTCATCGGCCTGCTCGAGAAGGGCATCACCGCAAGGCAGATTCTCACGTTCGACGCCTTCGAGAACGCGATCGCCGTCGTCATGGCGCTCGGCGGATCCACCAACGCCGTGCTGCATCTGCTGGCCATCGCCCATGAGGCGCGCGTGGAACTGTCGCTCGACGACTTCGACCGGATCGGCCGCCGGGTGCCGCACATCGCGGACGTGCGCCCATTCGGCAATTACGTCATGACCGATCTCGACCGCATCGGCGGCGTTCCGGTCGTGATGCGCGCGCTGCTCGAAGCCGATCTGATGCACGGCGACGCGCTCACCGTCACCGGACGCACGATCGGAGAGGAGCTCTCCGCCCTGTCGCCGCCCGATCTCGACGGCACCGTCCTCTCGCCGCTTTCGCGCCCGCTGCACTCGACGGGCGGTATCGCCATCCTGCGCGGCTCCCTCGCCCCGGACGGTGCCGTCGTCAAGAGCGCCGGCATGGACCAGCTGGTGTTCGAAGGCACCGCGCGCGTCTTCGACGGCGAGGCCCTTGCCATGGAAGCCGTCACCGAGGGACGGATCAGCGCCGGGGACATCGTCGTCATCCGCTGGGAGGGCCCGAAGGGCGGCCCGGGCATGCGCGAGATGCTCGCGGTCACGGCGGCCATCAAGGGCGCCGGACTCGGCCATGACGTCGCGCTGCTCACCGACGGCCGCTTCTCGGGTGCCACCTTCGGGCTGTGCGTCGGCCATGTCGCGCCGGAATCCGCCGACTGCGGGCCGATCGCGCTCGTCGCCGACGGCGATCGCATCACCCTCGACGTCCCCAACCGCCGGCTCGATCTGCACGTCGACACCGCCGAGTTGGAGCGCCGCCGCGCCGATTGGAAGCCGCTTGCTCCGCGCTACACCAGCGGCGCGCTCGCGAAGTACGCGAAGCTCGTCGGATCCGCCGCGCAGGGAGCGGTCTGCGACTGATGATGTGCTCCAGCCCGTGCTACCCGGCTGAGGCTTGATGGCAAGCGACACGGATCTCGTTCCGCGGGAGAAGAGCCACTGGATCCGCATCACGATCCTGGCGCTGATCCCGGTGCTGATCCTCGGGGCTGCCGGCGGCTACCTGCTCTCGCGTCATCACGGACCCGACCGCCGCCAGCAGGAGGCGACCGACGCGCTGTCGGCCTACCTGGCCGCCTGGGCGAAGGCGAACTACGCGGGAATGGCAGCGCACGCCAACGTGCCGGCCGCCTCCATTGCCGCCGTCGACGGCCCGCTGCGCCGCAATCTGCTCGTCACCGCCTCCAGCTATACGCCCGGGTTGGTCACCCGCGACCAGACCGGCGACCGCGGCACGGCCCCCTACACCGCCCACCTCACGCTGACCGGTTTCGGGCCTTTCACCTACAGCGGGTCGCTGACGCTCGTCAAGACGAGGGTCGAAAAGAAGGACGTCTGGCGCGTGCAGTTCACCCCGGCGGCCATTGAACCCGCGCTCGCGGCCGGCCGGGTGATCGAGCGCACCCACACGACTCCTACGCGCGGGCATCTGCTGGACGCTTCCGGCGCGGAGCTGTCCGGCGCCGACGGTGACCTTGACGCAAACCTGATCGGCACCGTCGGCCCGCTGTCGGCGGCGCAAGCCAAGGCGGCCGGTGCCGGCTTCGCGGCCGGTGACATCGCCGGGCAGACCGGCCTCGAGCGCGCCTACAACCCGCAACTCACCGGCAAGCCGGGCGGATCGATCGTCGTCATGCAGGGCGCCATCAAGCTGCAAACATTGAAGACGTATCCCGCGGTGCCCGGCCAGGACGTCAAGGCCACGATCGATCTGCGCGTTCAGCGGGCGGGTGAGAACGCCCTGGCCGCCGTCGGGCCGCCGGCCGCCATCGTGGCGATCGACACGCGCACCGGCGGAGTGCTGGCCGCGGTGAACCATCCGCTCGGCGGCTTCGCCCGGGCGATACGTGGCCAGTACCCACCCGGTTCGACGTTCAAGGTCGTGACGACGACCGCAGCACTGCTGGCCGGTCGCACCGAGAACACCCCGCTCAACTGCCCGCCGACGGTGACCGTCGACAGCTGGGTCTTCAAGAACGCGGAGAACGAGTCCTACGGCCCGATCAACTTGTCGAAGGCGTTCGCGGTCAGCTGCAACACCGCGTTCGTGAACCTGCGCGAGTCGCTGACCGAGGCCGACATGAAGCGCGCCGCAACGCTCTACGGCTTCGACGGCTCGCAGCCGCTGCCGATCGAGAGCTACGGCGGCTCCTACCCGCAGCCCACTAATAACGTCGTGGCCGCGGCGGCCGCCTTCGGGCAAGGCCAGGTGCAGGCGAGCCCGCTGCAAATGGCGTCCGTTGCTGCCGCGGTGGCGAGCAGCCAGTGGCGCAAGCCTTTCGTCGCCGGGCACACCAGCGAGACGCATCCGATCCCGGCGAACGTCGACGCCCAGTTGAAGAACATGATGCGCGCCGTCGTGACGTCCGGCACCGGTGCGCCCGTGACCTTCCCCGGGCTCGTCTACGGCAAGACCGGCACCGCCGAATACGGAAGCGGCAAGAACCCGCCGACCCACGCCTGGTTCATCGGCTGGCGCGGCACCGTTGCGTTCGCCGTGATCGTCGAGGGCGGCGGCTTCGGCGCCTCCGTCGCCGCCCCCATCGCCGCCAACTTCCTGGCCTTCCTCGGCCCGGCTTGATCCGCCCCGTGGGGCGGATGCTCACACGAGGTCCGCTGCCATTTGACGAAGCGCGGATCGTCAGAGACAGTGAGACTGTGCAGAACCTGCGACTTGTAGTTCGCTTGCGCGCGTAGCCTCTCCGCTACGTGCGCCGCCCTCCAGTGCCCTTGGCACGGGGGGCTTTTGTTTGTTCGCAATTGATTGATCCGGACCCTTGCTGAGGGAGCAGCCATGACACAGCCCAACCCGGCGGAAATCACCGGCGCACAGTCGCTCGTCCGCTCGCTGGAGGCTGCCGGCGTAGAGGTCATCTTCGGCATTCCGGGTGGAGCGATCCTTCCCGCCTACGACCCGCTGTTCGACAGCACGATCCGCCACGTGCTGGTGCGTCACGAGCAGGGCGCTGGTCATGCCGCGACGGGTTACGCCCAGGCCACCGGCCGGGTCGGGGTCTGCATGGCGACGTCCGGGCCGGGTGCCACGAACCTCGTCACCCCGATCGCCGACGCGTACATGGACAGCGTGCCGATGGTGGCCATCACCGGCCAGGTGCCCAGCCCTTCGATCGGTTCGGACGCGTTCCAGGAAGCCGACATCTGCGGCATCACGCTGCCGATCACCAAGCACAACTTCCTCGTCACCGACCCGGCCGACATCCCGAAGACGATCGCGGCCGCGTTCCACATCGCCTCGACCGGGCGTCCGGGCCCGGTGCTCGTCGACCTTCCCAAGGACGTCCTTCAGGCGAAGACCACTTTCACCTGGCCCAAGCAGCTCGACCTGCCCGGCTACCGGCCCAATCTGCGCCCGCACGCCAAGCAGGTGCGGGAAGCCGCCAAGCTGATCCGGGCCTCCGAGCGGCCGGTGCTCTACGTCGGCGGTGGCGTCCTCAAGGCCCATGCCGCGGAAGAGTTGCTCGCGCTCGCCGAGCTCACCGCAATCCCGGTCGTGACGACGCTGATGGCCCGCGGGGCGTTCCCCGACAGCCACCCGCAGCACCTCGGCATGCCCGGAATGCACGGGTCGGTTGCGGCCGTGACCGCGCTGCAGAAGTCCGACCTGCTGATCACGCTCGGGGCCCGGTTCGACGACCGGGTCACCGGTCACCTGCCGACGTTCGCGCCTGAGGCGAAGGTGATCCACGCCGACGTCGACCCCGCGGAGATCGGCAAGAACCGTGCGGCCGACGTGCCGATCGTGGGTGATGCCAAGGCGGTGATCCGCGAGCTGACGGCGGTGCTCAGCAATGAACCCAAGCGCGACCTTTCGGCCTGGTGGGCGAAGCTCGAAGGCTGGCGCGAGACCTATCCGGTGGGCTACGACCTTCCGGCGGACGGAACCCTCTCGCCGCAGTACGTCATCGAGCGGCTCGGCAAGATCGCCGGCCCGGACGCGATCTACGTGGCCGGGGTCGGCCAGCACCAGATGTGGGCGGCCCAGTTCGTCAAGTACGAGAAGCCCTACACCTGGCTGAACTCCGGTGGCGCCGGAACGATGGGCTACGCGGTGCCGGCGGCCATGGGGGCCAAGGTCGGCAAGCCCGACACGCTGGTCTGGGCGATCGACGGCGACGGCTGCTTCCAGATGACCAACCAGGAACTCGCTACCTGTGCCATCGAAGGCATCCCGATCAAGGTCGCCGTCATCAACAACGGCGCCCTCGGCATGGTCCGGCAGTGGCAGACGCTCTTCTACGGCGAGCGCTACTCCAACACCGACCTGCGCAAGGGCCAGCCGACGTACGTGCCCGACTTCGTCAAGCTCGCCGAGGCGCTCGGTGGGGTGGGGCTGCGCTGCGACTCCGCTGCTGACGTGGATGCCACGATCGAGAAGGCGATGGGCGTCACCGACCGGCCGGTGGTCATCGACTTCGTGGTCCATCAGGACGCGATGGTCTGGCCGATGGTCGCCGCCGGCACCAGCAACGACGACATCAAGGTCGCTCGCGACACCGCCCCCAAGTTCGACTACGAAGTCGGCGAAGTCGACGAGACCATCGAGAAACTCGAAAGCGGGTCGTCGAAATGAGCCGCCACACCCTCTCGGTCCTGGTCGAGAACAAGCCCGGTGTCCTGGCCCGCATCTCCGGCCTGTTCAGCCGGCGCGGGTTCAACATCGAGTCACTCGCCGTCGGCCCGACCGAGCATGACGACGTCAGCCGCATGACGATCGTGGTCGACGCCCCGGACGAGGTGCTCGAGCAGGTCACCAAGCAGCTCAACAAGCTGATCAACGTGCTGAAGATCGTCGAGCTGGACGACCGGGCAAGCGTGCTGCGCGAGCTGATGCTGGTGAAGGTCCACGCCGACGCCTCCTCCCGTTCAGCGGTCCTCGAGACCGCCGGCCTCTTCCGGGCGAACGTGGTGGACGTCGCTATCGACGCCGTCACGATCGAGGCCACCGGAACGCGTGACAAGCTGGAAGCGCTGGTGCGGGTGCTCGAGCCGTACGGCATCCGCGAGCTTGTCCAGTCCGGCATGGTCGCGGTCGCCCGCGGCGCCCGTTCCATGACCGACCGCTCGCTGCGCGCGATAGACCGGTCAGCCTGACCACCTCTCCCGTCCCGCGATACCGCTCCACGTCAACGCTCATCACGGAAGGACGCTCCAGTGCCGGAGATCTACTACGACGAGGACGCCGACCTTTCGGTGATCCAGCAGCGCAAGGTGGCCGTCATCGGCTACGGCAGCCAGGGCCACGCCCACTCGCTGAACCTGCGCGACAGCGGGGTCGACGTCCGCGTCGGGCTTCCGGAGACCTCCAAGAGCCGGGCCAAGGCGGAGTCCGAGGGGTTGCGCGTCGTCACACCGGCGGAGGCTGCCGCCGAGGCTGACGTCATCATGATCCTGGCACCCGACACGGCCCATCGCCGCATCTACAACGAGTCGGTCGCGCCGCACCTCGAGGACGGCCAGGCGCTCTTCTTCGGCCACGGCTTCAACATTCGCTACGACCTGGTGAAGCCGCCCGCGGGTGTCGACGTCTGCATGGTCGCCCCCAAGGGCCCGGGTCACCTGGTGCGGCGCACGTTCGCCGAGGGCCAGGGCGTCCCGTGCCTCGTCGCCGTCGAGCAGGACGCGACGGGTCAGGCGCTGCAGCTGGCGCTGTCATGGGCGAAGGGCATCGGAGGCACCCGGGCGGGCGCGCTTCGCACCACCTTCACCGAGGAGACCGAGACCGACCTCTTCGGCGAGCAGGCCGTCCTCTGCGGCGGCACCACCGCCCTGGTGCAGGCCGGTTTCGAGACCCTCGTCGAGGCGGGCTACCAGCCCGAGGTCGCGTACTTCGAGTGCCTCCACGAGCTCAAGCTGATCGTCGACCTCATGTACGAGGGCGGCATCACCAACATGCGCTACTCGATTTCCGACACCGCCGAGTACGGCGACGTCACCCGCGGCCCGCGCATCATCACCGACGCCGTGAAGCAGGAGATGCGCAAGATCCTCGGCGAGATCACCGACGGGTCGTTCGCCAAGGAGTGGGTGGCCGAGGACGACGCGGGCCGGCCGAACTTCACCAAGCTCGTCGAGGAGGGCAAGCACCACCCGATCGAGCGGGTCGGAGCGGAGCTGCGGCCGATGATGTCCTGGATCCGTCCCGAATGACGTCGGCGTGAGCACACCTTTGAAGCCCGTAGTACTGATCGCGGAGGAGCTTTCGCCCGCCGGGATCGCCGTGCTGGACCAGGACTTCGAGGTCCGGCACGTCGACGGCGCCGATCGCTCCGCGCTGCTTCCGGCGCTCGCCGCGGCTGACGCGCTCATCGTGCGCAGCGCGACGACGGTGGACGCCGAAGCGCTGGCTGCGGCTCCGCAGCTGAAGGTGGTGGCCCGGGCCGGCGTGGGGCTCGACAATGTCGACGTCCCCGCCGCGACCGCACGCGGGGTCATGGTCGTCAACGCTCCGCAGTCCAACATCGTGAGCGCCGCGGAGCATGCAGTAGGCCTGCTGCTGGCCGTCGCGCGGCGGATTCCCACAGCGCACGCCTCGCTCACGTCGGGCGAGTGGAAGCGATCGGCGTTCACCGGCGTCGAGCTCACCGGCAAGACGGCGGGACTGCTCGGTCTCGGCCGCATCGGGGCGCTCGTCGCGCAGCGGCTCTCGGCATTCGGGATGCGCATCGTCGCGTACGACCCCTACGTGTCGACGGCTCGCGCGGCGCAGATGGGCGTCTCGCTCGTCACGCTTCCGGAGCTGCTCGCGGAGTCGGACGTGCTCTCGATCCACCTGCCGAAAACCCCGGAGACTCTGGGGATGCTGGGCAAGGACGAGCTGGCGTCGTGCAAGAAGGGCGCCATCCTCATCAACGCGGCGCGCGGCGGCCTGGTGGACGAGGCGGCGCTCGCCGACGCTTTGCATTCCGGCCACCTCGGCGGCGCGGGCATCGACGTGTACGTCAAGGAGCCGACCACGGCCTCGCCGCTGTTCGGTGCACCCCATGCCGTCGTCACCCCGCACCTGGGAGCAAGCACGGAGGAGGCGCAAGAGAAAGCCGGGCTGGCAGTCGCCCGGTCGGTACGGCTCGCGCTGTCCGGCGAGTTCGTGCCGGATGCGGTGAACGTCCAAGCCGGCGGTTCCGTGAGCGAGGACGTGCGCCCCGGGCTGCCGCTGGCCGAGACGCTGGGGCAGCTCTTCACCGGCCTGGCCGGCGGCGTTGCCACCAGCCTCACCATCGAGGTGCGCGGCGAGATCGCCGGCGAGGACGTCGGCGTGCTGCAGCTCGCGGCGCTCAAGGGCGTCTTCCGGGCCGTCGTCGAGGAGCAGGTGACATATGTCAACGCCCCACTGCTCGCGGCGGAGCGCGGGATCACGGTTGCGCTGGAACGCGAGCCGCAGTCGCCCGACTACCGCAACCTCGTGACCGTCCGCGGCGTCATGGCCGAGGGCACCGCCCATTCGGTCAGCGGCACCCTGATGGGCACGCGTCAGGTAGAGCGCATCACGGACATCGACGGTTACGAAGTGGATCTGCGTCCGTCAGCGCACCTGCTTTTCCTGCGCTACGAGGATCGGCCCGGGGTGGTGGGAAACGTCGGGGCGCTACTCGGTGAAGCCGGAGTCAACATCGCCAGCGCCCAAGTCAGCCGAGGCGAGGCGGCGGGCAGCGAGGCGCTCATGTCCCTGGCGCTCGACTCGCCCGTGCCGCCGGACGTCGCCCGTCACATCGGTGACACGATTGGCGCGCGGGTGACCCGCTGGGTGGACCTCGTCTCCAGCTGACAGCGTCACAGAGAGACCATCGAGCTCGAGCTCGAGCTCGAGGTCGGGGGCCGGGTCGGAGGCCTGGCTGCGGATGGGCGGGACGTCGAGCTGGTGATCGTGGCGCAGATGCCAACGAAGATCGTGGGGCGCAGCGAACAGCTGTCCGCACCACCGGCATGTGACCACGCTCACCGGTATATGGTGCCCCCATCGCCGGTCCTTACACCAGACCCTTGGGGCGGGACTTTAGCCCTAATTGACGATCCTGAATCCCGCTACCCCCCTTGTTCATAAGGTTTTTCGTATGGCCGCCGAACTATCTCCTCTCCAAGACAACCGCCGGAAAACAGGAGTCGACGAGCAGGTGTCCGAGCGGTTCGTCCGACGGGAAACGAGCCTGCCCGATGGGCGTCGCGTCACCCTGTACGCGCGTCCGGCTCCGGCCGCGAATTCGCTTCCCAGTCCGTGAGCGAACGTCGTTACGACCCCACGAGGGACGAGTGGGTCACCGTCGCCACGCATCGCCAGGAGCGGACCTACCAACCCCCGGCCGAGCAGTGCCCGCTGTGCCCCACGCGCGACTGGAACAACCCGACTGAAATTCCACGGACGTCATTCGAGATCGCCGTTTTCGACAACCGGTTCCCGAGCCTGACGCCCGACCCTGCGGCGCAGGACATCGCCGCCACCGAACTGGTCCCGGTCGAGCCCGCTGCGGGCCGCTGCGAGGTGATCGTCTACAGCGACCGCCACGACACCAGCCTGGCGGGTGTCGGGCTGGATCGGCTGCGGCTGCTCGTCGATGTCTGGGCCGACCGTTATGAGGTCCTCGGCACCGGGACCGAGGTGCGTTACGTGCTCGCGTTCGAGAACAAGGGTGACGTCATCGGAGTGACCCTGCCCCATCCTCATGGCCAGATCTACGGCTACAGCGACGTCCCGCCGGTACCGCTCCGCGAGTTGCGTGCGGCCGATGACCATCGGCGGCGGACAGGGCGCTGCGTCCAGTGCGACGTCGTGGCCGGGGAAGTGGCCGACGGGCGGCGCATCGTGGCGCAGCGGGGCGACATCGTGGCCTTCGTGCCCGCCTGGGCTCGTTTCCCGTACGAGGTGCACATCGCACCGCTGCACCACCGGCCCGACCTGCCCGCTGTCGCGGACGTCGAGCGTGACGACGTCGCCGAGGTCCTGGAACGGCTCCTGAGGGGCTATGACGCGCTCTTCGGGTTCCCGCTCCCGTACGTCATGGGTATCCATCAGGCGCCCACCTGCGCGCCGCATGAGCTCGGCGGCCGGCTGCGCCTCACCGGCGGCTTGGAGCGGCTCTCGAGTTGGGCGCCGATCAGCCACCTGCATTGGGAGTTCGCGCCGGTGCACCGTTCGGCTGACAAGATCAAGTACGTGGCGGGCTCGGAGCTGATGGGCGGGGCGTACCTGGCGGACGTCGCTCCCGAGGCTGCCGCGGAAAGGCTCCGCCGTGCTGTCGGCTGAGCGGATCGATCGGGTCGCGCTGGCCTTCCGGGAGCGCACCGGGCGCGAGCCGGATGGGATCTGGTCTGCTCCCGGCCGCGTGAACCTCATCGGGGAGCACACCGACTACAACGACGGGCTCGTGCTGCCCTTCGCGATCGACCGCCAGGTCGTCGCCGCCGTCGGGCTGCGCGATGACGGCCGGCTCTCCGCGTGGTCGAGCCGGCGCGAGCCGGACAGCTGGCTGGCGTATCCGCGCGGGGTGCTGCGTGCTCTTCGTGACGCCGGAGTGGCGGCCGGGTCGACAGTGGGCGCCGACATCGTCGTCGATTCGGACGTACCCGTCGGTGCCGGGCTGTCGTCGAGTGCTGCGCTCGAATGCGCGATCGCCCTCGGGGTCAGCGAACTTGCCTCAGGCGGGCTCTCGAAGCTGGAACTGGCACTCGCCTGCCAGTCGGCCGAGAACACCGAAGTCGGCGCCCAGACCGGCCTGATGGATCAGGTCGCGTCGCTGTTCGGCGAGCTCGACCGGTTCGTCTACTTCGACGTCCGGGACCGTGAAATCGCTTTGATACCAGCCGATTTGGCGGATCTCGTCCTCACCGTGATCGATACCGGGGTGCGGCACGACATCGCTGCGAGCGCCTACGGAGAGCGGCGCCGGGAGTGCGCCGCGGCGGCCGAGGCCCTGGGCGCATCCACGCTGCGCGAGGCGGATCTGGGGCGCGTGGCGGAGCTCGCCGGTTCCGCCGGACATCCAGGGGTGCTCGGGCGCCGCGCGCGTCATGTGTTCACCGAGAACGTCCGGGTCACGCGTGCGGCCGCGCTGCTGCGGGCTGGTCGCGGCGCCGAGGTAGGGCCGCTGCTGACCGCCTCGCACGCGTCATTGCGTGACGACTTCGAGGTGTCGGTCCCGGAACTCGACGTTGCCGTCGACGCGGCTCTGGCGGGCGGAGCCCTCGGCGCCCGAATGACGGGCGGAGGCTTCGGCGGCTGTGCGCTGGCGCTGTCGCGAGCGGGCGACGTGCCTGCGGTCCGGATGTCGGTGGAGCGCGCCTACGCACGGCTGGATTGGCCGTCGCCGCAAGGGTTTCGGGTGAGCCCGGCCGCCGGCGCGCGAAGGCTCCGCTAGCGCCGGAATCTGCTCGACCCACATCCGCAACGTCCTCGCAACACCGCCCAAGCATTGTGTTGACATGCGCGGCATGACCTATCTCCTGCGACTGGTCCTTCCCGACCGGCCAGGATCGCTGGGTGCCGTCGCGACGGCGTTAGGGGCCGCGGGCGTCGACATCGAGTCCCTGGACGTCATCGAGCGCGGCCCCAACGGTGCCGTCGACGACCTGGTCGTCGGGCTGCCCGGAAGCGGTCTCGCGGACGAGTTGATCTCCGCGGCGCAGTCGGTGCCGGGCGTCACGGTGGAGTCGCTGCGGCCGCATCCACGCGCCGCCGAGACCGTGCGGGATCTCGACATCGTCGACGCCTTGGCGAGCCAGCCGGACCAGGCGCTGCGGCAGCTGGCCAGGCTCGTTCCCGAAGCTTTTCGGGCGCTGTGGGCGATGGCGCTGGAAGCGACCCCGTATGCGTTGCCGCGGGTCATCGCAGCGAGCGAGAACGCGCCGCGGGAGCGCGAATTCAAGACGCCGTGGATGCCGCTGGCGGCGGCGCGCCGCTTCACCTGGGGCGAGGAGTGGATTCCTGAGACCTGGACCGACCGCGGGGTCGAACTGGCGGCGGCGCCGGTGAACGGTCCTTACCAAGCGATTCTGGTCGCCCGCGCCGGCGGCCCGGTGTTCCGGCCCAGCGAGTTGATGCGCCTGGCCCATTTGTCGGGTCTTGCGGGCACCATGGCCGCGTCGGAAGTGAAAGCTGCTCGCCAGGGAGAAGGCAGTGCTGGTAGCCTTCTCCCTGATGGCGCGCCTTCTGCTTAGTCGCCGCGGCGGGGCCCTCTAAGAGGCCGGCTCCCTCGCCGCGGGTTGCTGCGCGCCGGCCGCCATCCATGGCGACCCGAGGAGCCTCTTCCCATGCCATCTCAGGACCCTTCCGCAGGCGAGTCCGTTCATCCTTATCGCGGCGCCGGGCAGCAGCCGTCCGGCATGCCGATCCAGAAGTATTCGGCGTTCCCGCCGGTCGAGCTGACCGACCGCACCTGGCCCGATCGCGTCATCACGAAGGCGCCGCAGTGGTGCAGCGTCGATCTGCGTGACGGTAACCAGGCGCTCATCGACCCGATGAGCCCGGCGCGCAAGCGGCGCATGTTCGAGCTGCTCGTGCGTCTGGGCTACAAGGAGATCGAGGTCGGCTTTCCGGCTGCGAGCCAGACCGACTTCGACTTCATCCGCTCGCTGGTCGAGGAAGACCTCGTCCCCGACGACGTGACCATCCAGGTCCTCACCCAGGCCCGTGAGGAGCTCATCGAGCGCAGCATGGAGTCGCTGGTCGGCTTTCGCGGCACCGGGCTCGTGCACCTGTACAACTCGACCTCGACCCTGCAGCGCCGGGTCGTCTTCGGCCTCGACCGCGACGGCATCAAGGACATTGCCGTCCGCGGCGCCGAGTGGTGCGCGAAGTACGCCGAGCAGTACCTCGGTACGGCCGACGTGCGCTGGCAGTACAGCCCGGAATCGTTCACCGGCACCGAGCTCGACTATGCCGTCGAGGTCTGCGAAGCCGTCATGGACGTGTGGCAGCCCGATGCCGAGCGGCCGGTGGTGCTGAACCTGCCGGCCACCGTCGAGATGGCGACGCCGAACGTCTACGCCGACCAGATCGAGTGGATGCACCGCGCGCTCACGCGTCGCGACGCAGTGGTGCTCTCGCTGCATCCGCACAACGACCGCGGAACCGCCGTAGCCGCAGCCGAACTCGGCGTGCAAGCCGGCGCTGATCGGGTCGAGGGATGCCTGTTCGGCAACGGGGAGCGCACCGGAAACGTCTGCCTCGTGACGCTCGGGATGAACCTGTTCAGCCAGGGCATCGATCCGATGATCGACTTCTCCGACATCGACGACATCCGCCGCGAGGTCGAGCACTGCAACCAGCTGCCCGTCCACCCGCGTCACCCCTACGGCGGCGAGCTCGTGTACACCGCGTTCTCCGGCTCGCATCAGGACGCCATCAAGAAGGGCTTCGAGGCGCTCGAGCGCGATCAGGCGGCGGGCGTCCCGGGCAGTGACAAGTGGGGGGTCCCGTACCTGCCGATCGATCCCAAGGACGTCGGCCGCACGTACGAGGCCGTCATCCGGGTCAACAGCCAGTCCGGCAAGGGTGGGGTCGCGTACTTGCTGAAGGCCGACCACGGCCTCGACCTTCCGCGCCGCCTGCAGATCGAGTTCAGCGGAGTCGTCCAGCGCCATACCGATGCCGAGGGCGGCGAGGTCAGCTCGGACGAGATCTGGCGGATCTTCACCGAGGAGTACCTCGGCGGGGGAAATGCCCGGCTGCGGCTTCGTTCGTACGACCTGGCCAAGTCCGAGTTCGTGATCGAGCTCGACGGCACGGAGCAGGTCATCCAGGGCCAGGGGAACGGGCCGATCGCGACCTTCGTGCACGCGCTCGGCACGGTCGGCCTTGACGTCCGGGTACTCGATTACGCCGAGCACGCCATCGGAGCCGGCGAGGACGCGCGCGCCGCGGCCTACGTCGAGGCCGCCGGCGACGGCCGGGTCTTCTGGGGCGTCGGCGTCGACTCGAACATCCTCACGTCGTCGCTCTACGCCGTCGTCAGCGCGGTCAACCGCACCTGACCCAGCGGTCGCTCCGATAACGTCGCCCCCATGAAGCTGGCTGTCATCGGGGGCGACGGGATCGGCCCGGAGGTTGTCGCCGAGGGCCTGCGGGTCCTCGACGCCGTGCTGTCCGGCACGGGGGAGAAGATCGACGCGGTCGAGTACGACCTGGGCGCTGCCCGCTGGCACCGCACGGGCGAGACGTTGCCCGACAGCGTCCTCGGCGAGCTCGGCGAGGTCGACGCCATCCTGCTCGGCGCCGTGGGTGATCCGAGCGTGCCGAGCGGTGTGCTCGAGCGCGGGCTGCTGCTGCGGCTGCGGTTCTCCCTTGACCACCATGTGAACCTGCGGCCGGTACGGCTGTTTCCGGGTGCGGCCACCCCGCTGGCGGGCGAGCCCAGCATCGATTTCGTCGTCGTCCGTGAAGGCACCGAGGGCCCGTACGCGGGAGCCGGCGGTGCCCTGCGGGTGAACACGCCTCACGAGATCGCCACCGAAGAGAGCGTGAATACGCGCTTCGGGGTCGAGCGGGTGGTGCGTGACGCGTTCGCCCGCGCGGAGCGGCGGCGCAAGAAGCTCACGCTCGTGCACAAGAACAACGTCCTGGTGAACTCGGGGAGCCTGTGGCAGCGGACCGTGAACGAGGTTGCGGCCGAATTCCCTGATGTGACAGTGGATTACAACCACGTCGACGCCGCGACGATCTACTTCGTCAGCTCGCCGGAGCGCTACGACGTCATCGTCACCGACAACCTCTTCGGCGACATCCTGACCGACCTCGGCGCTGCCATCGCCGGCGGTATCGGCCTTGCGGCCAGCGGCAACCTCGACGTCTCGCGCGCGCACCCGAGCATGTTCGAGCCGGTGCACGGCTCGGCTCCGGACATCGCCGGGCAGGGCATCGCCGACCCGACGGCCACCGTGCTTTCCGTCGGCATGCTGCTCGAACATCTCGGCTTCGCCGAGCAGGCCCAGCGGGTCGAGGCGGCCGTCGCGGCCGACGTCGCGAGCCGTGGGTCAACAGCCCCGCAGCACCCGCGAGATCGGCGAGTCGCTGGCTGCAGCTGCCGCGGGGTAGTCGCAGTCCTCATACGGCCGGGCCTGCTGCCGATTGTCCAGGGTGAACTCTCGCCAAGTGGCGCCCAAGCTCGTGGTTGGTGCGGTCCTTGTCGGCTTCTACGGCTGGCTGATCGCCGACGTCATACGGCGCGCAAGCGGGCACTCGGGCAGCGCCGCGGCCCATGTCGGCGCCGCTCAGTTCCTGGCCGGTGTGCTCGTCGTCTACCTCGGCGGGCTGGTCTGGGCGATCAGTTTCACGGGGTCTGTTCTTCTCGCGTACCCACGGCCAGCTCCACCCTCGCTGTTCACCGTCGGACGCGGTCCGCGCCTGGCTCATGTCCGAGTGGGGAAGCGGCAACTGGACTGGCGGCTTTGGTCGTGGTGGGCGGCGTATCGCGCGCTGGATAGCACGCCATCGATGTCGCTGGAGCAAGAGCGGCGCGTGCTGCGAGCGACGTTGTGGCCGGGGTTTGTGGCCAGCGCCATCCTGTGTGGCCTGGCGTTCGCGTTGCCCGGGCGTGCATGGATCTTCGCAACGGCAGCGATTTGCGCAGTGCAGAGTTTGAATTCGCTCCTCAGCACGCGTGCCAACGGACCGATGACCCAGCTGCGGGTGATGAAGGCATACCCGGCCGCGGTCGAGCTGAAGAAGCAAGCACAAGCAGCCCTCGCGAAGGGGACTTCGACGGCGTCCTCACATTGACGGCAAGCGCGTTCGCCGAGCCGCACAACGCCGCAATCGCACCGGCCAATGCACCTGCTCGCCGGGAGCGCTTGCCATCGCAACTCGGCAGATTCGTCGACGCCGTCGGGCACCTGGAGATGGCAATCGACATGACTCGGGACGAGAACATGAAAGCCGTTTTCGCGCGGAACCATGGCCGACGCGAAACTCATCGGAGTCGCCTCGCACGCAAACTCCGATGTCGGCAGGCGGAGCTCGAGCAGGTGCGTGCCTGGATGGACGCGACGCCTCCCGCGGAGTCGGACCTGGTGATGTCGGCCTTTCGTCATCGCGCCGCCCTCCTGCGGCTTCAGGAAGGAGATGCGGCGCAGGCTGTGTCCCTCTGCCAGAGCTCGCTCGAATGGCTCGACGCTCAACCGGACGCCAGTTCACGTTCCGACTGGCAGGTGGCGGCGGCGACGCTCGTCATGGCCTACGCCAGGTCGGGACGGCCAGCCGAGGCGCGAGAGCTGGCGACTCAGTTAGCGCCTGACGGCGTGCTGTACGACGCTGCGGTGCAGGAGTTGGGATCGAGCGCGGACAGCGCCCCCTCAGAGACCTAGCTACTGGACGGTACCGTTACATATTCACCGCGGTACAAGGAGGCCTCGTGCCGATCACGCCGACGAAAAAGATCTGGATGGACGGCGAGTTCGTCGACTGGGACGACGCCACCATCCACATCCTCAACCCCACGCTGCACTACGGCTGGGGCGTTTTCGAGGGGATCCGGGCCTACGCGACCGACCGCGGCCCCGCCGTCTTCCGGCTGACCGAGCACATCGAGCGGCTCTTCCGCAGCGCGAAGATCTACTTCATGGAGCCGGAGTGGACGGTGGCGCAGATCGTCGCCGCCACCAAGGAAACGGTGCGGATCAACGAGATCGAGTCGTGCTACATCCGCCCGCTCTTCTACCTGGGCTACGGCGAGATGGGCCTGAACCCGCTGCCGAGCAAGACGAAAGCCTCCATCGCCGTCTGGCCATGGGGCGCCTACCTGGGTGACGACGCGGCCAATCAGGGCGTGCGCGCCGCCGTCTCGCTCCTGGCAGCGCATCGGTCCCAACGTCATCCCGCCGGAGGGCAAGGGCACCGGGCAGTACATCAACTCCTCGCTCGCCAAGGTCGCCGCGCTCAAGGCGGGCTACGACGAGGCCATCATGCTGACCGCCGACGGCAAGATCGCCGAGGGCACCGGGCGAGAACATCTTCGTCGTCTACGGCAAGCGCCTGATCACCCCGCCGATCGTCGACGGCGTGCTCGCCGGGCTCACCCGTGATGCCGTCATCACGATCGCTCGCGACGAGGGCTACGAGGTCGTCGAGCAGCCGCTGGTGCGCTCCAACCTCTACCTCGCCGACGAGGCCTTCTTCACCGGTACGGCCGCCGAGATGGTCCCGCTGGTGGAGGTGGACGACCGCAAGATCGGCACCGGCAAGCCCGGCCCCATCACGCGCCAGCTGCTCGAGCTGTTCCGCGGGGCCGTGCGCGGCGAGCTCGACCGCTACAAGACCTGGAATGAGTACGTAAGGGAGTAAGTCGCCCCGATAGCGGGAACCTTCGCAGCAGGCTCTTCACAAATGCACAAGCTCGGATTTACTGTGACCAGCCTGAGATCGGCCACCGAGTGCGTGGCCAATGTGGAGGTCCTCCATGCGGGTTCGCGATGCCATGTCGTCCGTCGTCCTGACGATCGGCCCGAGTCACACGCTCCGGCACGCTGCCAAACGCATGTCGGCGCAGCACGTCGGAGCCGCGGTCGTCCACGACGACGACGGCCAGGGCCCGTCCATCCTCACTGAGCGCGACATCCTCGACAGCGTGGCGCAAGGCCATGATCTCGATGCCGAGGTCGCCGGTGACCACCTCACGCAGAACGCGGTCGTCGCCGATCCGGAGTGGTCCCTGGACGCCGCCGCGGCGGCCATGCTGCGCGGCGGATTCCGGCATCTGGTGGTGTGCCAGGATGGGGCCGTGGTCGGAGTCCTGTCGATGCGCGATGTCGTGCGTTGCTGGGCGCAACAGCCCGCCCACGCGGGCGCGTGACGTCGGCTCAGCCACCTTCGTCCGAAGGGACCCCCGCCGATCCGATCGCGCTGCTGCGCCGCTCGTCGCTGCTCGGCACGCTCGATGAGGAAGACCTCGTCCGCCTCGCGCGCCGGTCACGGCTGCGCCGCTATCGCCGCGGCCAGATCCTGTTCACCGAAGGCGACCCGGCGGACGCCGTCGTCATCGTCGTCGAAGGCAGGCTGAAGGTTCTGGTCATCGCCGACGACGGCCGCGAGCACGTCGTCAACATCGCCGAGGCCGGAGACACCCTGGGCGAGCTGGCGCTGGCCGACGCGGGTCCCCGCTCAGCGACGGTCGAGGCGCTCGACGAGACGGTCGTCATGGTGGTCGACCGGTCGGCGGTCGAGGAAGTGATCCGGGAACGCCCGGTCGTCGCCCAGAAGCTGCTGCGTGCGCTCGGCGCCCACGTCCGCCGCCTGACCGGGGCGAACGCCGACCTCGTCTTCCTCGACCTGCCTCGTCGCGTCGCCAAGCTGCTGCTCTACCGCATGCGCGAGACCGGGCAACAGGTCATCGAACTGGGCTTGAACCAGACCGAGATCGCCGCGATGCTGGGCGGCTCGCGGCAGTCGGTCAACCAGGCGTTGCGCGAGTTCGAGCGCCGCGGCTGGATCCTCAGCGAGGGCACCACGATCACGATCCAGGACGCCGACCGGCTGCGCCGCTACGCCGGCGAGTGACGGCGAGTGACGGCGCCGAGCTGCGCACCCTCCTCGCCGTGAAACCATGGGGGAGTGTCCGTCACCGACTCCCTGCGCCTTCCGTACGACCCGGAGGCCTTCCACGTCTACGACACGACCCTGCGCGATGGCACGCAGCAAGAGGGACTGTCGCTTTCCGTCGCTGACAAGCTGACGGTCGCGCGTCACCTCGACGATCTCGGAGTCGGGTTCATCGAAGGTGGCTGGCCGGGCTCCAACCCGAAGGACGCCGAATTCTTCGCCCGGGCCAAGACCGAGCTCTCGCTACGCACTGCCACTCTCGCCGCCTTCGGTTCGACCCGCCGTGCGCACGCGGTCGCGGCCGACGACCCCCAGGTGGCGGCTCTGCGTGAGGCCGAGACGCCGGTGGTGTGCCTCGTCGCCAAGAGCGACCTGCGCCACGTCGAGCGGGCACTGAAGACGACCGGCGCCGAGAACCTCGCGATGATCCACGACACCGTCTCCCACCTCGTCGGCGAGGGGCGCCGGGTCTTCCTCGACGCCGAGCACTTCTTCGACGGCTATGCGGCCGCGCCGGAGTACGCGCTCGAGGTGGTGCGCGTGGCGGCTGCGGCCGGCGCCGAAGTGGTCGTCCTGTGTGACACGAACGGCGGCATGCTGCCCACGCCACTCGTCGACGTCGTCGGCAGCGTCTTCGCCGGAAGCGGTGCCCGGCTCGGCATTCACTGCCACAACGACACCGCCTGCGCCGTCGCCAACACCCTTGCTGCCGTCGAGGCGGGAGTCACCCACGTGCAGGGCACGGCCAACGGCTACGGCGAGCGGTGCGGCAACGCCGATCTGTTCAGTGTCGTCGCGGGACTCGAGACCAAGATGGCGCGCCAGGTCCTGCCCTCCGGGCGGTTGCGCGAGGTCGTCCGCGTCGCACACGCGATCAACGAGGTCGCCAACACCACCCCGGACCCCAAGCGCGCTTACGTGGGCATGTCGGCCTTCGCGCACAAGGCCGGGTTGCACGCGTCTGCCATCAAGGTCGACCCCGACCTCTACCAGCACATGGATCCGGCCGAGGTCGGCAACGACATGCGCATGCTGGTGTCGGAGCTCGCCGGCCGGGCGACGGTCGAATTGAAGGGCCGTGAGCTCGGTTTGGACCTGTCCGATGAGCGTGAGGCGCTCGGCCGGGTCGTCGATCGGGTCAAGGACCTGGAGTCGCGCGGCTACGTCTTCGAGGCCGCCGAGGCGTCCTTCGAGCTCATGCTCCGCGCCGAGGTCTCGGGGGAGGCGCGCTACTTCTCGCTGGAATCCTGGCGGGTCATCGTCGAGCAGCGCGGCGGCCATGGCGGGGAGGTCATCAGCGAGGCCACGGTGAAGCTGTGGTCGCGCGGCGAGCGCATCGTCGCCACCGGTGAGGGCAACGGCCCGGTCAACGCCCTCGACCGCGCGCTCCGGACGGCGCTGGAGAAGACGTATCCGGGCCTCGCCGACATCGAGCTCGTCGACTTCAAGGTGCGGATCATCGAGGGTGCCCACGGCAGCGGGGCTGTCACGCGGGTGCTGGTCGAGACGTCGGACGGCACCTCGACCTGGGACACCATCGGTGTCGACGAGAACATCATCGCCGCGTCATGGCAGGCCCTCGAGGATGCCGTCACGTATGGGCTCTTCCGGCAGGGGGAGCAGCCCGAGGGCTGAGCCTGTTCGTTCAGCCGAGGCTGAGCGTGCCCGGGCAGATGGTCGTGGTGACCAGCAGCGCCGCGTCAGCCCGGCGGGCCCGAGCCAGCAGCAGGCGCACGATCGCCTCGTCGCAGGGGTGGCAGTGCACCAGGCGATCGTCGGTGGCCGTTTTGAGGGCCTCCAGCGGTGCCTCGCAGCCGCCCGTGAGGCTGACGGTGACGTGCGGCCCGGCCTGAACCGGGATGGCTTCCAGCGGCGCGCTCGACGGTTCGGCGACAGCAGCTGCGGCGGGGGCAGGGGAGCCAGTGCTGGCGAGCTCGATCGTGAGGGTCACGCTCCCCTCATCGGCCACGGTTGCCTAACTTACAGCGGTGTCGTTCGCAGTTTCGTCCGCTCCGTCCCGGCGTGGCGCAGCTCCTCGCGCTCACGCTGTGGATAACCGCTGCCCGATCGTTGTGGTGCGGCTAGCCTCCATCTCACGTCACTGAGGGTCAGTGAACGCAAATGGAGGTCAATCGTGGCAAGCGACGCTTACGCCGTCAGTCCCGCCGAGCTGCTGGCGACCAGCGGCCGACTCCGCACTGCCGCTGGGAGCATCGCCGGCGAGCTGTCGGCTTGTTCCACGCAGGTGCAGGCGCTGTCCGGGGTGTGGACCGGCGTGTCGCATGCACGCTACGAGGCGCTCTTCGGCGAGTGGCAGTCCAGCGCCGCACGCCTTCAGCAGGCGTTGGAAGGCATTGCGGAGATGACCAGCCGGGCGTCGCAGGTCTACGCGACGGGCGACGCCAGCGTCGCGAGCATGTTCGCGCGGCTCTGATCGTGGCGGGCAAGGTGGAGCAGGCCGATGCCGATCGCCACATCCAAGCCCTCGCAGAAGCGACCGACGTAACTGACCGGCGTCGAACCGGCGCTCTGAAAGCGCCCCAGACCCTCAGCCGGCGGGGATCTCCTCCCACCACTGACACCACCATTCTGCGCCGACCAGGACGCGAAGCTTCGGGTGCCAGCAGTAGGTGATGTCCTTGTCGGTGTCGAGGTAGTAGAGGCAATTGCCGCACTTCTCGTCGCCGTTCGGCTTGCCGCGCAAGATGGCGTCCTCGGCGAGGTGGCCGAGCTTCATGCTCAGTTCTTCGTCTATCGGCTGCGGCTCCGGGGCGCCGACGTCATAGCTCGCTTCGCTCATGACCCGGATTATGCCGAGTGCTGAGGGACTTCAACCGCCCGCAGAGTCGGTAGCGTCGCTGGTCGTGCGCATTGCTCGGGTCAGCGTCGGTGGCAGTCCTCGCTTCGGTGTCGTCAATGGTTCGGCCGGCGACGGCGAAGTCGTGTTGCTTTCAGCCCATCCCTTCGGCGAGCTGGTTCCCACCGGCGAGCGGGTGCCGCTCGAGGAGGAGACGCTCCTGGCGCCGATCCTGCCGAGCAAGGTGATCGGCATCGGGCGTAATTACGCCGAGCATGCGAAGGAAATGGGCGGTGAGACGACGGAGGAGCCGTTGCTCTTCCTCAAGCCCTCGACGGCCGTGATCGGGCCAGGCAAGGCAATCTCGATGCCGCCTACGCGCGTTGACTACGAGGGCGAGCTCGCCGTCGTCATCGGCCGGCTCTGCAGCCAGGTGCCCGCCGCTCGGGCGCACGAGGTGATCCTCGGCTACACCTGCGGCAACGACGTGACGGCCCGCGACTGGCAGCGCGGCGACGGGCAGTGGACCCGGGCCAAGGGCGGCGACACGTTCTGCCCCTTGGGCCCGTGGATCGAGACCGAGATCGACCCGAGCGATCTGTCGATCCGCACCATCGTCGACGGGGAAGTGCGCCAGGATGGGCGCACGTCGCAGCTGATTCACGGCATCCCCAAGCTGATCGAATACGTCAGCACGGCCATGACCCTGCTGCCCGGCGACGTCATCCTCACCGGCACTCCGGCCGGTATCGGACCCCTGGCGGCCGGCCAGTCGGTCACCGTCGAGATTGAAGGCATCGGCATGCTGACGAACGTGGCGGAGCCACGATGAGCACTCCGCAATCCTGGTCCGGCCCCCGTGACGGTCCGCCATCTCGCCATCCCGCCGATGGACTCCTCGATGCGCACCCGGTTCGCCCCGGCGCCATCGGGAGATCTGCACGTGGGCAACGTGCGTACGGCGCTGTTCTCGTGGGCGCTGGCCCGCCGGCCACGGCGGCACCTTCCTGCTCCGCGTGGAGGACACCGACCGGTCCCGGGTGACCGACGAGGCGTATGAGGCTGCGCTCGAGATCCTGCAGTGGATCGGCATTCACTGGGACGAGGGGCCGAACGTCGGAGGCCCGCACGCTCCTTACCGCCAAAGCGAGCGGCTGCCCGTCTACGCGCAGGCGGCCGCGCGACTGCGCGACGAGGGCGCGGCCTACCCCTGCTACTGCACCCCGGCCGAGCTGGCGCAGCGCCGTGAGGAGGATCGCGCCGCTGGGCGACCGCCGGGCTACGACGGCCGGTGTCGCTACCTCACGGCCGAGCAGCGCGCCGCGTTCGAGGCCGAGGGCCGCACCAGCGTGCTGCGCTTCTGGATGCCGGACGGCACCACCACGTGGAACGACCTCGTTCGCGGCGAGATCACCATCGACCATGCCAACGTCCGGGATTTTGCGATCACCCGCTCCGATGGCCACCCGCTGTACCTGCTCGCTGCCGCGGTGGATGACGTCGCCATGGGTCTCACCCACATCGTGCGCGGCGAGGATCTGGTGACGGCCACGCCGCGCCAGCTGGCGCTCTACGCCGCGCTCGGGCACCCGCAGGAGCGATGGCCGGCGTTCGCGCACCTACCGCTGATCATCGGCGCCGACAACGCGCCGCTGTCCAAGCGGCACGGCGAGGTGTCGCTCGCCTGGTATCGCGGCCAGGGTTTCCTGCCCGAGGCACTCGCCAACTATCTCGCGCAGTTGGGATGGTCGCCCGGTGGAGATCGCGAGTTCTTCGGGGAGGACGTGCTCCTCGCGGAGTTCGACGTCAGCCGCGTCGCGCGCAATCCGGCGCGTTTCGACTTCCAGAAACTCAAGGCGCTGAACGGCGATTGGATCCGATCGCTCACCGTGGCCGATCTCGCCTCTCGTGTCAGCCCCGTACTCGAGGGTGCCGGTCTGACCAACGTCGATCCTGACGTGCTGAAGGATGCCGTGCCACTGATCCAGACCCGCATGGACCAGATCACCGAGGCGCCCGGGTTGCTGCACTTCCTGTTCGTCGACGAGGACAAGTTCGAGATCGAGGAAGCCGCCGCGACGAAGGGGCTCGGCGAGGGATCCGGGGCGGTCCTGCGCATCGCATCGGAGCGGCTGCACACCCTCGACGGCTGGAGCGCGGAGCTGATCGAGCCCGTCGTGTGGGGGATCGGCGAGGAACTTGGTCTGAAGAAGGGCCGTACCGCCACCCCGCTGCGCGTGGCGGTCACCGGGCGCACCATCTCGCCGCCGCTGTTCGAGTCGATGGAACTCCTCGGCCGCGAGCGCACGCTGCGCCGCATCGACAGTGCAGCCGGCATCGCCGGCTGAGGCGGCGCCTGCGGTATTCTTTCTCGCGCGAGCCCCCAGCGGGCCTGTGGGGTATGGGGTAATTGGCAGCCCGGCTGATTCTGGTTCAGCTAGTCTAGGTTCGAGTCCTGGTACCCCAGCGGTGAGCTTTCAGCACGTGCACCACCAGCACTGATGGGCATCCAGGGCCACGTCTGGACGCTCAGTTCGGCCCCGTCGTCTAGTGGCCTAGGACGCCGCCCTCTCAAGGCGGTAGCGCCGGTTCGAATCCGGTCGGGGCTACCACATCCATGTTTGTTGATCTTCGATCAACTTCCCGGTGTTTCGTTGTCTGCTCGGGGGGGCGACCCCCCGAACCCCCCGCGTGCGCGGACTGCGTCCGCGCCGGGGTGGCTGGTCCCCCGTTGTGCTTCGATCAACTTCCCGGTGTTTCGTTGTCTGCTCGGGGGGGGCGACCCCCCGAACCCCCCGCGTGCGCGGACTGCGTCCGCGCCGGGGTGGCTGGTCCCCCGTTGTGCTTCGATCAACTTCCCGGTGTTTCGTTGTCTGCTCGGGGGGGCGACCCCCCGAACCCCCCGCGTGCGCGGACTGCGTCCGCGCCGGGGTGGCTGGTTGCTCCCCGTTGTGCTTCGATCAACTTCCCGGTGTTTCGTTGTCTGCTCGGGGGGGCGACCCCCGAACCCCCCGCGTGCGCGGACTGCGTCCGCGCCGGGGTGGCTGGTCCCCCGTTGTGCTTCGATCAACTTCGCGCGCAGAGGTCAGGCGGCGCTCGGTGGCTGGTAGCCGTGGGCGAGGATGCGGCAGTGGTTGCAGACCGGGGCGGGCTCTCCCGCGCCGAAGCGGGAGTCCAGGAACATGAAGACCACCGGGGCGCCGCACAGCGACTTGTAGTCGGTGGTGCGCACGGCATGCAGCAGCGACGACAGGGCGATGCCACCGGGGCGTGCGTACGCCTCGGCGCTCCCGACGATCAACCCGTGCATAAGGACTAAATCGGCACGTCCAGCTCTCTAGCGCTCGTCCGAGTGGCCTAGTCCGCGGGTGACCTACGATACCTGGCCGGCCGGCTCACGCGCAGGCTGCGGCAGGCTCCCGCCCGGTCAGTGCTGCCATGCTGACGCAGTCGGGGCAGGCTGCTTCCGTGTGGCTGGCGAGAAACTCTCGCTCCAGGAAGACGAACACGGCGGATGCTCCGCACAGCGTGGAGTAGTCGGCCGTCACGGCGTGGACTTCGCCGGTCGACATGATGCCGCCCGGATCACATCGGGCCTCCGTGCTGCCGACTGCAAGTCGCTCCATGCCGACCCATCTCGGCAGGTTTCCCGAAATACTTGAGCGGCAATTCCGGCCCGAATTCCGGCGCCGGATCCGGGGGTGAGCGCTTGGACGGGGAGGCGCGCTCACCAGGGCGTGGCGCGCTGTTCCCCGCCTGATCGTTGTACGCGTCCCGATTGCCTCGCAGCCGCGTTTTGGCCTGCGCGTCCCTCTTTCGGCCTAACGACGGCGCGCGCCTGCAGCCCTACCCGGTCAGCCAACCAGCCGGCCCTTCAGGCGAAGGAACTCTTCCTCGGTGAGGACGCCGCGATCGCGAAGGTCGGCCAGTTGCTGCAACTCCCCGGCGGTGCTGCCGGTCGTCCCGGAGGCACGGTTCAGGTAGTCGCGCACCGCTTCCCGGTTTGCTTGTGCCGCCCGGATCTCGCGCTGGTGCAGGCCATCGCCGCGGACGAGCAGATAGGCGAGCACGCCGATGAGCGGAAAGAGGATGAGGACCAGCGTCCAGCCGGCCTTGCCCGCGCCCGACAGGTCGTGGCTGCGGAAGACGTCGCTGATGACCCGGATCAACAGGAAGATCCACATGATCCAGATGAAGATCCAAAAGATCGTCAGGAACGTATCGAGAAGAGGGTGGTGATGCATGGTTCGCTCCGTTTCTGGGGCAGGACGCCGGAAGGCTGCGCTGAGCCGCTGGGGAGGGTGCTGCGGGAAGCGACGCCGAACCTACCGCGCGCCCGTTCGCGTAAGCCTGAGTGCACGTTCCGGCGGGCGGAGGGGATTAATCGCGCGGGGAAGGGTCGCGCGGGGACAGCGGCAGGTCAGCCGTCGAGCGCGGCTTCGAGGCGGTGGGCGGCGGCGACGACTGCCGCGCCGAAACGGCGTCCGGGGCTACGGGTGAGCCGCTCGACCGGACCCGAAACCGAGATGGCGGCGATGACGACGCCCTGCCGATCGCGCACCGGTGCGCTCACGGACGCCAGCCCCGGCTCGCGTTCCGCGACGCTGGAGGCGTAGCCGTGGCGGGCGACCGACGCGAGCTCCCGCGCGCCGAACGCCGCATCCGCCGGGAGATGCTCGCCGGTTTCGGCGACGAAGACGTGCGCGGCGGAACCGGCGTTCATCGGCAGCAGGGCACCGACCGGCACGGTGTCACGAAGGCCGCTCGCACGATCCGCCGATGCGATGCACCGGCGCGTGAGCGGGCCGGTTCGCACATACAGCGCTGCGCTTTCGCCGGTTTCATCACGCAGTGACTCCAGCACCGGGCCGGCGGCGGCCGCCAGCGGGTTGCTCACGGCGATGCGCGGACCGAGCAGGAATCGCCCCTCGGCGTCGCGCGCCACCAGGCGATGCACCTCGAGCGCCACGGCGAGGCGATGGGCCGTCGCCCGGGGCAATCCGGTGCGACGAGTCAGCTCGGCGAGCGCTGCCGGACCCTCCTCGAGCGCGTCCAGCACGCGAATCGCTTTATCAAGTACGCCAACTCCGCTATCGTGTTCCACGTCGTGAAACTACCGTCTCAGGGAGTGAGAAGTGGGTCGAACACTCGCGGACAAGGTCTGGGATTTGCATGTCGTCAAAGAAGGGTCTGAGGCGGGCGAGACCGACCTGCTCTACATCGACCTTCATCTCGTGCACGAGGTCACTTCACCACAGGCCTTCGACGGGCTACGGCTTTCGAACCGCCCGGTGCGGCGTCCGGATCTGACCATCGCGACCGAGGACCACAACGTTCCGACGAGCGACACACTGCTTCCGATCGCCGATCCCGTCAGCCGCACCCAGGTCGAGACGCTCCGCAAGAACTGCGCGGAGTTCGGCGTCCGGCTGTATCCGATGAACGATCCCGGGCAGGGCATCGTGCACGTCGTCGGTCCCCAGCTCGGGCTCACCCAGCCGGGAATGACCGTTGTGTGCGGGGATTCGCACACCTCGACCCACGGTGCGTTCGGCGCGATCGCCTTCGGCATCGGCACGAGTGAGGTCGAGCATGTGCTCGCGACGCAGACGCTGCCGCAATCGCGGCCGAAAATGATGGCCGTCAACGTCGAGGGCGACTTGCCGCCCGGGGTGACGGCGAAGGACATCGTCCTCGCCGTCATCGCCGAAATTGGTACCGGCGGCGGGCAGGGCCACATCATCGAGTACCGCGGCAGTGCGATCCGCGGCCTTTCGATGGAAGGCCGCATGACGGTTTGCAACATGAGCATCGAAGCGGGCGCACGAGCCGGGCTCATCGCACCGGACGAGACGACCTACGCGTACCTGAAAGGCCGGCCGCACGCTCCAAAGGACGTCCAGTGGGACGAGGCTCTTGCCGCTTGGGGCGAGCTGCACAGCGACCCTGACGCCGTCTTCGACCGGGAGGTGACGATGGATGCCGCGACGCTGCGTCCGTTCGTCACCTGGGGCACGAATCCCGCGCAAGGCGTGACGATCGACGCCAGCGTGCCGGAGCCGGCCAGCTTCAGCGACGCGGGACAGCGCGGGGCAGCGGAGCGAGCGCTCGCGTACATGGGCCTGACTGCGGGCACACCGATCCGCGACATCCCCGTGGACGCGGTGTTTGTCGGTTCGTGCACCAACGGGCGCATCGAGGATCTGCGCGCTGCCGCTGAGGTGCTGCGTGGCCGCAAGGTCCACGACGACGTAAGGGTTCTCGTCGTGCCCGGGTCGATGCTCGTGAAGGCGCAGGCCGAGCAAGAAGGTCTGGACGAGGTGTTCCGCTCAGCCGGCGCGGACTGGCGCAGCGCCGGATGCTCCATGTGCTTGGGCATGAACCCCGACACCCTTGCGCCGCAGGAGCGTTGCGCCAGCACGTCCAACCGCAACTTCGAGGGGCGGCAGGGCGCAGGCGGCCGCACCCATCTCGTTTCGCCCGCCGTGGCAGCAGCTACCGCCGTTGCCGGCCACTTCGCGACCCCCGAGGAGCTCTGACGTGAAGCCGTTCACCGTTCACACCGGGACCGCCGTGCCGCTTCGCCGTAGCGACGTCGACACCGACCAGATCATCCCCGCCGTTTGGCTCAAACGCGTTGAGCGCACCGGCTTTGGTGCCGGGTTGTTCAGCGCCTGGCGCAAGGATCCCGACTTCGTCCTGAACGATGCGCGCTACTCCGGTGCCACCGTGCTCCTCGCGGGTGAAAACTTCGGCACCGGTTCCTCTCGTGAGCACGCGGTGTGGGCGCTTACCGACTATGGCTTCGCGGCCGTTCTCTCATCCCGCTTCGCCGACATCTTCCGCGGCAACTCGTATAAGAACGGCTTCCTTCCGGTGCAGCTGCCGGAGGCCGTCATCGGGCGGTTGATGGACGCCGTCGAGGCCGATCCAACGACGCCGATCACCGTCGATTTGGAGCGTTGCGAGGTCCGTGGGGCCGAAATCACGGAAAAATTTCAGATCGACAGCGGCGTGCGCCACCGGTTGCTCAACGGACTCGACGACATCGCGCTCACGCTGCAGTCCGAAGCCGACATCTCGGCGTTCGAAGCGCGCCGCCCGACGTGGCTTCCGGTGACCCTCTGACAGTGCTGCCCACGCGCACCCGCCTCGTGCTGGCAACGGCGAAAAGTCATTGCAATCATTGATGTTTCCGCTATCGAGTGGCAAACGTGAGGGCCTGCGGAAATCGGGAGCGTTAGGCCGAACGCGCACTTTCAGCGCAAGCGTCGGCAGCCTCTAGAGCAGCACGGCAAGGCGCTTCGATCGGCCGCCGAAAAGCCCACTGGGGACGGGGTTTCCGGCTCCTCCAAAGGGCACATTCGGCGGCCGATCGCAACTTTCGACACGCCCAAACCGGTGGAGACTGTTGCGAATAAAGGACTTCGGCCCTACCGTTGCGGTGATCACTGACCTGGAGGTGCTGTGATCACTGACCTGGAGGTGCTGTGAACAAGTCCGAGTTAGTCGGCCGGGTAAGCGAATCGATTGAAGGTGGGCGGTCGGCGGCTAACCGAGCTGTCGAAGTCATCATCAAAGAGATTCAAGACGCCGTGAGCCGTGGCGAGAAGGTGGCGATCTCAGGCTTCGGCGTCTTTGAACGCGTCGAGCGAGCCGCCAGGATCGGCCGTAATCCTGCGACGGGTGCGCCCGTTCAGGTGAAGGCCTCCGCCGTTCCGAAGTTCCGTCCTGGCGCTGAATTCAAAGGCATCGTTTCCGGTGCCCGCGGAAGGGTAAGGGAAGTGGCTGGAACCGCGCGTAAGACTGTGAAGGCTGCTGCTGCAGCCGTCACGCCGGCAAAGGCTGCCAAGAAGGCGGCGAAGAAAGCAGCTGCCAAGGCTGCGCCCGCCAAGAAGGCCGTTGCCAAGAAGGTTGCACCGGCGAAGAAGGCCGTAGCCGCCAAGAAGGCAGCGCCCGCCAAGAAGGCCGTCGCCAAGAAGGTCGCACCGGCGAAGAAGGCCGTAGCCGCCAAGAAGGCAGCACCCGCCAAGAAGGCCGTCGCCAAGAAGGTCGCACCGGCGAAGAAGGCCGTAGCCGCCAAGAAGGCAGCACCCGCCAAGAAGGCCGTCGCCAAGAAGGCTGCACCCGCCAAGAAGGCTGCGGCGAAGAAGGCACCCGCGAAGCGTCGCTAGGGTCTGCTCCTAGCTAGCGACCGGAGGCAGCAGGTCGGCGTCGTAATCGGCGCCGACCAGCTTGCCGCCCGCGAAGGACAGGGTCCAGACGCTTCCCTTCCGGGCAGCCGGGCGGCGCATCTTGACCGGAGATCCGGCTGACAGCCGGGTCATCAGGTCGGGAATGACCTCGCCTTGGCTGCACAGCACGATGGCGCCGCCGCTGGCGACCTGCTCACGCACCCACGCCAGCGTGGCGCGCGGATCAGCGGCATAGGCTTCGCGGCCGAGCCTGGGTTCGATGTCGACCGGCAGCCCGAGGCCATGGCTCAGCGGGCGCACGGTGTCCGCGCACCGCACCAAATCGGCGCTGGCGATGCGGGTCGGGCCGTAGCACGGCGCCACCACAGCCAGCCGGGCCGCTTGGGTAATGCCCTCCGGCTCCAACGGGCGCAAAGAGTCCTCGCCCTTCCAGCGACGCTTCTTTCCCGCCTTGGCGTGACGCACGATCAGGAGCGTCGAGGTCGCCACCGGCGTATCGGCGAAGCGCTGCACCAGCTGCCTGTCATGCGGGTAGGAGAGCTTGCGAACCGCCCGGCGAGCCGGTAGCCATTCCAGCTCGTCGACTTCCGCGTTGGGCTCGAACGCGCCGTTGTGGCTGGCCATCGCCCAGTAGCGCACGTACTTCGGGCCTGCCGCGACCCGGTAGCGCTGCTCCCCGACGACCTGGCCGCATTCGGCCACCGCACCGGTCTCTTCGCAGACCTCACGCCGGGCGGTGACCACCAGCTGCTCGCCGTTGTCGACCTTGCCCTTGGGAAGCGACCAGTCGTCGTATTTCGGGCGATGCACGACCGCGATCTCCCGCTCGGAACCGGGTGCCTCGGGATCGCCGCGCCACAGCACGCCGCCGGCCGCCAAGACCTTTGCGTCACCGTGCAAACCGATGCGACTCCTGGGCGGCGCCAGAACGCTTCGCGCCACGGGGCTAACCCACCGCCTTTCTCGCGGCCTTCCAGGCGGGTCCGAACGCTCGCCGGCTGTCGGCTACGGCGCAGCGGTTGGCTTGTACCAGGCGACCGGCCACCAGGCACAGCTCGCCGTCGTCGAGATGGGCGTGGCCCATGTCGTTCATCGTGTCAGCGGCAATCGCGGCGTCCTGATGCTCACCGAGCACCTCTTGCGCCATCTTGGCGGCACTCGCCATGCGCGCAGCGCCCTTGCCCAGCACGCCCGTCACCGCTTCCGCGGCGTAGCGCGCCTGCTTCGCTTTGATACGGGCCTCGTGCCACAGATCGTCGTGGTCGTCGTGGGCGAGCTTGCGGGCTCGCTTGGCGAGCGCGTCCCACGTCGCGCGCACGAGCGGGGGGAGGGCCTTGGCGCACGGTGCCGCCGCCGCCGGGGAGACGACCGGGGCGCGCGCTGCATCGACGAGGACATCGAGCAGGCGCAGATACCGCTCGCTCGCGAGCGCGTCGGCGCCCACCCCGAGCGCCACTTCTTCGCGCTCGGCGAGGACCGCATCGATGCGCTCGAAGGCCTCCATGTCATAGGGCGGGATGGCATCGGACACCATGCCCCGGAGGCGTTCCCGAAGCACCTCGAGGTCGCGCGCATCACCGAGGCACCCGGCGAGCCAGCTCAGCTCGGCGCGTAGCGACTCACCCCAGAGCGGCTCGATGAGCGGGCGGAACGTCTTCAGATCGCCGCGCATCCGGCGGCAGGCCACGCGCATCTGATGCACGGCATCCTCTTCACGCCGGCGCACCCCGATGTCCGCCAGCAGCAGCCGTCTGGTGCCGGTCCGCAGCGATGCGGCGACGAGTTCGCTCGCCGGATCGGACGCCAGGACCTTGCCTGCCCGCGGGAGTTCGGGCGGGGCGACGGCCCGCGGTCCCAGCGCCCGCACGACTTTCGGAAGCTGGTCACCCGGAACCGCACCGGCTGCCGCCAGCAGGCCGGTGACGGTCGAATGCGCCAACGGCGGCAATTCGCCCTTGACTTCAACCTCGATCTCCCGGAACCGGGAGACGACCCGGCGCCCCTCCTGAACCGAGACGGTGTCGTCGACCACCTCGAGCAGGTCGTCGCCGACCTCACCGCGCAGCATCACGATGGACCGTGCCGTGCGGAGCGTGGCAACGGGCCCGAGCGCCGCGCCGCGCAGCCATCCGGTCAGCAGGCTGGTCAGCTCGGCGGGCACCTCCCGCCCGGTACCCAGAACTTCGATTTCATCGCGTACCAGGCCGCTTTCCGCCTCGCCCGCCGGCAGTTTCAGCGTCCACCGCGCCGGGCCTTCGCCGGTGCGATGGCGGAGTGTGATGCCATCGCGGGCGAGGCGCAGATCCGCCGCGTCGTAGTACACCGCCCTGAGCGTCTGTGACGGCATGGGGTGCGCGCTCGCCAGGCCGACCAGAGGGTCGGTGAGGTCGGGAAGGGTGAAAAGCCCGTGGACGGAGTATTTCTGCTCCTTCTCGCGTGCCGAAGACGGAGCATTATCAGCAGTGCTCATAGGGCTGGTGCTGTCCTTAATCGTCCGCTCGCTGCTCTCGGAGCTGCTGGGCCGTTCCGTTGCGCTGGATGGCGCATATCCCGGGGGTTGAGGTCGGTGTTGTTCAGGGGTCAAGACGTCCCAGAGGCGAGTGCCTCCCGGGCCAGTTCCGCCTGGTAGTCGCGTAGTCGCTCGTCGTCCTGGTAAGCCTTTCGGGTCCAGCGGCCATCCGCCGCCAGCTCCCACGCGACCACCTCCGGGCTGAAAGCAAGATCCAGCATCGAGGCTAACTGCTCGTGCATCTGCGGCTCGCGCACTCGAACCAGCGATTCGATGCGCCGGTCGAGATTGCGGTGCATCATGTCGGCGCTGCCGATCCACCACTCCCCGGCGCTTTCGAAGTGCAAGATGCGGCTGTGCTCCAGGTAGCGCCCGAGGATCGACCGGACGGTGACCGTCTCCGACAGGCCGGGAACCCCCGGCCGCAGCGCGCAGATCCCGCGGATGAGGCACTGGATCGGCACACCGGCACGGGAGGCTCGGTAGAGCGCGTCGATGACCTCCTCGTCGACGAGAGCATTGGCCTTCAGACGGATTCCGCAGGGCTGGCCGGCCCGCGCGGCTTCGGCCTCGGCGTCGATGCGTTCGACGATGCTGTCGCGCATCCGGTGGGGAGCCACCAGCAGCGTGCGGTACTCGGTCTGGCCGCTGTAACCGGTCAGCACGTTGAAAAGGTCGGTGAGGTCGGCGCCGACGTCAGGGTCGGCCGTCAGCAGGCCCAGATCCTCGTACAGGCGGGCGGTTTTCGGGTTGTAGTTGCCGGTGCCGAGGTGGCAGTAGCGACGCATCCGGCCCCGCTCCTGACGCACCACCAGCGCAGCCTTGCAATGCGTCTTCAATCCGATGAGCCCGTAGACGACATGGCAGCCGGCCCGCTCCAGCGCGCGTGCCCACTTGATGTTGGCGCTCTCATCGAAGCGGGCCTTGATCTCCACCAGGACGACCACCTGCTTGCCGGCCTCGGCCGCGTCGATGAGCGCTTCGACGATCGGTGAATCACCGGATGTGCGGTAGAGCGTCTGCTTGATGGCGAGGACGTTGGGATCGGCCGCTGCCTGCTCGATGAACCGCTGAACGCTCGTGGTGAACGAGTCGTAGGGGTGGTGCACGAGGACGTCACCCTCGCGCATCACCGCGAAGAAGTCCGGTGCCGGCTGGCCCTCTCCGCTGGCAAGCCGGCGATGCGTGACCGGCACCCGCGGCGGGTCTTTCAGGTCGGCGCGGTCGAGATCCTGAAGTGCCCACAGCGTCGACAGGTCGAGCAGTCCTCCGGGCACCCGGTAGACATCGCGAGCGTCGACTTCGAGCTCGCGGACGAGCACCTCGAGCATCTTCTCCGAGACGCTGTCCTGGATCTCCAGGCGCACGGCACGGCCGAAACGCCGCCTGGCCAGCTCGCGTTCCAGTGCCTGCAGCAGGTCTTCGGCCTCGTCTTCCTCGACCTCGAGGTCCTGGTTTCGCGTCACCCGGAAGGCGCACGAGTCGACGACGTCCATGCCGGGGAAAAGCTGCGGCAGGTGAGCGGTGATGACTTCTTCGAGCGGGACGAAGGAGATCGTCGCCTGCTTCTCACCGTCCCTCGGGGCGTCGCGCTTGGTGTCGTCCTCGACGCGCACCAGCCGGGGCACGTTCGGGGGCACCTTGACCCGGGCGAAGCGTTCGATCGGCGCGTTGCCGTCGGGGTGGTCGAAGCTGGCCTCGCCGGTGCGCACCATGATGCCGAGGTTCAGCGACAGGCCGCTGATGTACGGGAACGGATGGGCCGGGTCGACAGCGAGGGGGGTCAGGACCGGGAAGATCTGTTCGCGGAAGTAGGTGCCGAGTTGGTCGCGCTGGCGGTGGCCGAGGTCGCTCCAGTGCAGGATCCGGATCCCCGCCTTCGACAGCTGCGGGCCCACTGCGTCCTGCCAGCAGGTGGCGTGCCGCTCGACGAGCTCGGCCGTCACCGCGCTGATGCGCTCCAGCTGCTCGCTGGTGGTCAGCCCGTCGGGGCTCTGGTATTGCATCCGGGCGGCCGCCCGGCGCTTGAGTCCGGCCACGCGCACCATGAAGAACTCGTCGAGGTTGGTGGCGAAGATGGCCAGGAACTTCGCTCGCTCGAGGGGCATCGTCGCGGCGTCCTCGGCAAGCTCGAGCACGCGGGCGTTGAAGTCCAGCCACGAGAGCTCACGGTTGAGGAACCGCTCGCGCGGCAGATCGGGGTCGAGCACCGCCGGCTTCGGTGACTCGAGCGGCTCGAGCAGCCCGGAGGGCGGCTTACGGTGGATCGACGGCTCCGTAAGACTGGTCATTTCCTGCCTCCTCCGGGTGGGGACGGCCGCGTCGACGATCCGGCGCCGCTGGGGCCGGGGCCCGCGGTCATCCTCGGCGGGAAGTCTGCCATTCCCAGGTAAACGATTCCGCCTTGTCCAGTACTTCCGCCGTGTGGGGCCCGACGCCGAGGGACACGGCGACTGCGAGATCGGCGGCAGTGTCCACGTCACGGCGCATGCCGGCGCTGAGGCCGGCGAGGGCCGGGGCATCGGTCAGGTCCACCGTGCCGCTCGTTACGTGCCGGTTACGGCTGCCCGGACCGAACGCCGGATCCAGCGCGGCTCCTTGTGTCGCCGTCAGCAGGACGGTGCCGGTCCCGCCGGCGTCGGCGACGATCGCGCGCCGTTCGCCGCCGGCCAGCTCCAGGGCACGCGCCAGAGCTGATGGCTGCAGCGCTGGAAGATCAGCCGCCAGTACGGCGAGATCCGCGCTCGGCCACCGGGCGCGCGCTTCCTCCTCGGCGTGCAGCAGAGCCGGGTTCAGTCCCGCTCCCGGGGTGTCAGGAACGACGACAGCAAGGGGACCGAGGAATTCCTGCGCCTGCTCGTCGTCACTGACAACGAGGACGGCGGCAACCGTATCGACGCTGGCGGCCGCTGCCGCGGTGTCGGCGGCCATCGCGAGCGTGACGGCCGATCGGTCTGGACGGTCCAGCCGGCTCTTCGCGACCCCCAGCGGCTTGAGCGCGAGCAGCACCACCCAGCGCCGGGTGGCGCCGACGGAGGTCATCGGCGCCCGGCCGCCCGGCCGGAGGCGCGCCGCGCAGGCTCGCGGATCATGATTTCAGGGTACGTGCGGGAGACTGGGCAGCTGTGAGGCGAAGGGGTGGTGGCATGACGGATGTCGGCGCCCCGCCGGCCGAGCCACGCCTCGGCCCGTGGATGGGCCTGGCCGTGCTGATCACCCGGCCGCTGTCACATTCGCTGACCAAGCGGCGCTGGGAGGGCCAGCAGCACATCCCGTGCAACGGTGGCGTCATCCTCGCGGCCAACCACCTGTCCTGGGTCGACCCCTTCACTCTGGGCCATTTCGTCTACAAGGCCGGCCGCATCCCACGCTTCATGGCGAAGGAAAGCCTGTTCCGGGCCCCGGTGATCGGCTGGGTCGTACGGGGGGCCAATCAGATCCCCGTGCACCGGGGCACAGCTGACGCATCGGCGGCGCTGAGTCATGCAGTGCAAGCGCTCCACGAGGGGGAGGCCGTGCTGATCTACCCCGAAGGGACGATCACGCGCGATCCGGATTACTGGCCGATGCGGGCGAAAACGGGCGTCGCCCGGCTCGCTCTGATGTCGGGCGCGCCCATCATCCCCGTCGTCCAGTGGGGCCCGCAGCACATCATCGGCCGCCATCAAAGGCTGAAGCTCTTCCCCCGGCGCACCCTCACGGTGCACGCTCTCGAGCCCGTATACCCGGCGCCGGCCGAATCGTGTGAGCACCCGAGCCGCGAGGCACTACGCGCGCTCACGGACGACGTCATGCACCGCATCCGGGACGAGCTCGCGGCTATCCGCGGCGAGGCAGCGCCCGAAGGCATCTGGGATCCCAAAAGTGAGGAACGGATCACGCTGCCGCCCTCCGCTCCTCCCGATGAGGGAGCAGCATGACGGGTATGCAGCGCGGGTCCGCCGGCGGGGCGGCGGTCATGGGCGCCGGCGCCTGGGGCACGGCGTTCGCCAAGGTGCTCGTCGACGCCGGCACCCCTACGGTGCTGTGGGCCCGCCGCGCCGAGCTCGCCGGTGAGATCAACCGCACCGGGCGCAACGGGGAGTATCTGCCCGAGGTGAAGCTGCCTTCCGAGCTGCGTGCCACCGCTGACGCCGCGGAGGCCATGGATGGCGCCGCGTTCGTCCTGCTCGCCGTTCCTTCGCAGAAGCTGCGCGAGAACCTCTGCGGCTGGGCGCCTCTGGTGCCGCCCGGCGCGCTACTCGTCAGCCTGATCAAGGGCATCGAGGCGGGTTCGGCGAAGCGGATGAGCGAGGTCATCAGCGAGCTGACGGCGGCCGGACCGGAGCGCATCGCCGTCGTCACCGGTCCCAACCTGGCCCACGAGATTGCCGACGAGCAGCCGGCCGCCACCGTCGTCGCGTGCGTCGACGAGAGCGCCGCCGTGCGCCTGCAGACAGCGGCCGGAACCCCCTACTTCCGGCCCTACACCAACGACGACGTCATCGGCTGCGAGCTCGGCGGTGCTGTCAAGAACATCATCGCCATCCTCGTCGGCATGGCGGAGGGGATGGGCTTCGGCGACAACACCCGGGCCAGCATCATCACGCGCGGCCTGGCCGAAACGGGCCGGCTCGGAGTGGCCCTCGGCGCGAATCTCCTTACGTTCGCTGGACTTGCCGGGCTCGGGGATCTGGTGGCGACGTGCGCGTCCCCGCTCTCGCGCAACCGGACGTTCGGTGAACACCTCGGGCAGGGACGCCGGCTGGAAGACGTGCTGGCCGAGCCGGGACATCAGGTCGTGGAAGGGGTGGCGACCAGTCGTGCCGTGCTGCAACTGGCCCGTCGGGCCGGAGTGGACATGCCGATCGCGGAACATGTGGTGCGCGCGGTCTCGGGCGAGATGGCACCGAGCGATGTGCTGCGCAGCCTGATGGCTCGGGAGCGCAAGTCCGAGCGGACGATCTGGGGGTGAACGTTCCCGGCCGCTACGGCGCGGGAGCGGGGCAGGACGCTCCAGTCCCGCCGGTGCTCCACGCGAGCACGTACCTGGTCGATTCGGCCCAGGAGCTGGCGGAGCTGCTCGACGGAACCCGCGCCGGCTACTCGTATGCCCGCATCGACAGCCCGACCGCTGACGCCTTCGCCGCCGCGGTCGCTGCCGCGGAAAAGCCCGCCGATGTGGAGGTTGCGGCGCAAGCGTTCGCCAGTGGGATGGCGGCGATATCGACGACACTGCTGGCGCTGCTGAATCCGGGCGACCACATCGTTGCTGCCGCCAGCTGTTACGGCGGGACGTATCAGCTCTTGAAGGGAACGCTGGCGCGTTTCGGTGTCGTCACGACGTTCGCCGACCAGACCGACCCGGCCGCCATCGCGAAGGCCATGACCGACCGCACAAGGGTGATCTGGGCGGAGTCCTTTGCCAACCCCACGATGCTGATGGCCGACCTGCCCGCGTTGGCGGGCCTCGCTCATGACGCCGGCGCGCTGCTCGCGGTGGATTCGACGTTCGCGTCGCCGGCGATGCTGCGCCCGCTCGAATGGGGTGCCGATCTCGTCGTGCACAGCGCGACCAAGTACCTCGGCGGCCATTCGGATGCCACCGGTGGTGTGGTTGTCGGAAAGCCCGAACTGCTCACGAGAATCCGGGCCGCCCGCGTCGAACTCGGCCCGGTGCTCGCTCCGGACGAGGCTTACCTGCTGCACCGCGGACTGGCCACGCTCGACGTCCGGGTCGCCCGCCAGTGCGCCACCGCGACCATGCTCGCTTCCGCGCTTGCCGGCCATCCCGCCCTCGCACGCGTCGACCATCCGAGCTTGCCGAGCCATCCGTCGCACGAGGTCGCGTTGCGGTTGTGCGACAACGACCGGTACGGCGCCGTGCTCGCGCTCTCGCCGCAGGGAGGTCGTGCAGCGGGTATGGCGTTTTGCGACCGGCTGCGCAGCATCTCGCAAGCCACGTCGCTCGGTGGCACGCACACGAGTGCGTCCCATGCCGCGAGCTCGTCGCATCGCCAGTTCGACGACGCTGCGCTCGAGGCGGCCGGGCTGTTGCCCTCGCTGGTACGGCTGAGCGTGGGTCTGGAGGATCCGTCGACCTTGCGCGCGGACCTCATCCAGGCGCTCGACGCGACTCGCGCTTGAGGCGCGGCCGTCAGACCGACCGGTACCGTCAGCGGATGCTCGCCGACGCCCGCTCCGACGGCGGAGCCCGTACCCGCGTCGCCGTCGTCTTCGGTGGCCGCAGCACCGAGCATTCGATCTCATGCCTGTCCGCCGGCAACGTGCGCGCGGCTTTGGGGCAGGCGGGATACGAGGTCGTCCCCGTGGGTGTGACGTGCGATGGCGCCTGGGTGCTGGCGCCGCCGGATCAGCAGTACACGATCGCCGGCGACGCGCTCCCGGAGGTGACCGAGGGCGAACCGGTCACGTTCTCGTGCGACCCGAAGGCGCCCGGTCTCATCAGCGCGGGCGGGCGGACGACGGTGATCGATGTCGCCTTTCCCGTGCTGCACGGCCCGTTCGGGGAGGACGGCACAGTGCAAGGGCTCTTCGAAATGGTCGGCTTGCCGTACGTCGGCTCGGGCGTCTACGCATCTGCCGCCGCGATGGACAAGGCGCACATGAAGGCCGCATTGCGCGGCGCCGGGTTGCCCGTCGCGGATTACGCCGTCGTGCCGGATGGACGCACCATCCCGGACGGCGTGCTCGACCGGCTGGGACTCCCGGTCTTCGTCAAGCCGGCGCGAGGCGGGTCCAGCATCGGTATCAGCAAGGTCAGCTCGCGCGATGCCCTGGCCGACGCCGTTTCCCTTGCGGCCCAGAGCGATTCGAAGGTCTTGATCGAGGCGGCCGTCATCGGGCGCGAGGTGGAATGCGGGGTGCTGGCCGGCCCCGACGGATCACCCGCGCAAGCCTCGGTGCCTGCCGAAGTCACGGTCGCCGACGGCTACGAGTTCTACGACTTCGACGCGAAATACCTTTCGGATGCGACCACGTTCACGGTGCCCGCGGTACTGCCGCCAGCAGTGACCGCACGGATCCAGGAGCTCGCCGTCGCCGGCTACGAGGCGCTCGACTGCGCCGGCCTGGCTCGCGTCGATGTCTTCGTGTGCCCCGACGGCACGGTCGTGCTGAACGAGCTGAACACCATGCCGGGATTCACGGCCGCGTCGATGTACCCGCGGATGTGGGCCGCCAGCGGACTCCCGCTGCCGGAGCTGGTTGACCGGCTCGTGCAGGATGCGCTCTCCCGGGCGGCCAAGGCCAGGCTTTGGTCGCTATGAGCGAGTTCTGGCGACCATGACCAGGCTTTGGCCGCAAGCAGGGGCTGGGCGGAACGTTCACGACCGGCTGGCCGCCGAGCGGGCACAGACCCAGGAGCGGCTCTCGGCGTTGGAGTCGGAGTTCGGGGTGCTCGTCGACGCCGGAACCGGTACCAACATCGACGACGAGCACGATCCCGAAGGGGCGACGATCGCGTTCGAACGTGCGCAAGTCGCGGCGCTGATGGAACAAGCGCGTACCCGGCTGGGCGAACTCGACCGCGCGCTCGGCGAATGGCAGTGCGGCACGTACGGGATCTGCGAACGCTGCGGGCAACCCATCGCGTCCGGCCGGCTCGAAGCCCGGCCCGAGGCGCGCACCTGCATCGCCTGCGCCTCCCGTCCCTAGTTGCCGGTCGTCGCCTTGCTGAGGGCCGCCGACAGCGAGACGAGCAGATCCCCGGCGACCTGATAGTGATCCGGAATGGCCAGCGACACCCGCGGCAGGCGATCGATGGTGGTGTAGATCGTCGCGCCTTCGGACGGGGTGGGCAGCCACGTCACGCCGTCGATCTGGGCAGCTCCTGCGGCGGACAGGAAGTTCGGGGGGTAGCCGACCCCACAGCGCAGCACGGCTGCCGGCGTGCCCCACGCATGCAGGAACGGGCTCGCCGGATGCACCGTGCGCGCCTTCAAGCCGTCGCCGATGGTTTTCGGCAAGAGCCCGGCCAGTTTTCGGCACGCGGCGGCATCGGCCGCATCCGGTGTCGGGACGTTGGTGACGCGGACCGGCTTGTCGCGACGGAGTTGTCCGACGATGACTCCGGAGACACCGGCCACAAGGAGGAGGACGACTGCGAGCAGCAGCCAGCGTTTCGGGCTGGTCAGAGGTGAACCACCGTGCAGCTCACCGTGCGGGTGATGCCTTCAACGGCCTGCACCTTGGCGACCACCAGCTTGCCCAGCTCGTCGACGTTGGTCGCTTCGGCGCGGACGATGACGTCATAGGGCCCGGTGACGCCCTCCGCCGAGGTGACACCCTCGAGCGCCGCGATGGCGGCGGCGACAGAGGCTGCCTTTCCGACCTCGGTCTGGATCAAGATGTAGGCGTGGACCACGGGCACTCCCTACTGGATTGGTTGGCGCGCTGGTGCTTCCCGTTTCGGCGGGCCGACGAAACGCCAGAGAGCGCAGTATGACCGAAATTGCTGATGTCGGAGAGTTCGGCTTGATCGCGCGGCTGGTCGCCGCGCCCGGCACCCTTGCCGCTCCGTACGGTCCTGGTGACGACGCTGCCCTGGTCGAGACACCGGATGGCCGGGTCGTGGTGACGACAGATGTGATGGTGGAGGGAACGCATTTCCGCCGCGAGTGGTCCACCGCATACGACATCGGGCGTAAATGTGCCGCACAGAATCTGGCGGATGTGGCGGCGATGGGCGCCCGCCCGACGGCGTTGCTGATCGGTCTGGGAGCTCCCGCCGGCTTTCCGGTAGCCGACTTCGACGCGCTCGCCGCCGGAATTCGCGACGAGTGCGCCGAGGCCGGCGCCGCACTCGTGGGCGGCGATCTCGTCGCAGCGCCGCAGCTGCTGGTGTCCGGCACGGCATTGGGAGTGCTGGACGGCCGGGCCGCCGTGTTGCGTTCGGGAGCGCGCGCAGGCGATCTCGTGGGCGTGGTCGGGCGGCTGGGATGGGCCGCCGCCGGGCTGCGCCTGCTGCACGCCGGTGAGCGCTCCGGGCCGCTGGTCGACGCGCATCGTCGCCCGCAGCCGCCGTATGCGCTCGGGCCGCAGCTCGCCTCCGCGGGTGCGACATCCATGTGTGACGTCAGCGACGGGCTGGTGGGCGATCTCGGCCACCTGGCCGAAGCGTCCGCGGTCGGCATCGACATCGAGTCGGCCGCCCTGCGACCCCTGGGCGCGCCCGACGTGACGGACGAGGAAATGCTGCGCGGAGGGGAGGACCACGCGCTCGCGTTCACCATCCCGGCCGATGCCGCCCTCCCGCCCGGCGCCGTGATCGTCGGAAGGGTGGTCGCGGGAACGCCGCGGGTACGTGTCGACGGACACCCGGCGCGCCTGCGCAGCTTCGAACATTTCGCCGAACCGGACGGATAGGTTCGGAACGTGCCTGCTCGAGTCGCCCCGCGGCTCGCGCTGACCATCGCCGGCTCGGACTCCGGCGGAGGTGCCGGCATCCAGGCCGACCTGAAGACCATGCTGGCGCTCGGGGTGCACGGCATGTCCGTCATCACCGCGGTGACGGCGCAGAACTCGCAGGGCGTCCACGGCATCTGGGACCTTCCGGTCGACGCCGTGCGCGCGCAGCTTCACGCGGTACTCGACGACATCGGCGCCGACGCCATCAAGACCGGGATGCTCAGCTCGGCCGAGCTCGTCACCACGGTGGCCGAGGCGGTGGGCAGCTATGGCGCGCCGCTGGTGGTCGATCCCGTCGCGGTCAGCAAGCACGGCGATCCGCTGCTGGCGCCGCCGGCCCTCGACGTCCTGCGCTCGGTGCTGCTTCCGCTGGCGACCGTCGTCACCCCGAACCTCGACGAGGTGGCGCTGCTGACCGGCGTGCGCGTCGACGACCCGAATCAGCTCCCGAAAGCGGCCGAGGCGATGCTCGCGTTCGGTTCCCGATGGGTGCTCGTGAAGGGGGGCACCTCGGCGGCGATGCGGTGGACCTGCTCACCGACGGGGACTCGCTCGTCGAATTGCGCGCCCCCCGGTTCGACAACCGGCACACCCACGGCACCGGCTGCACGTTGGCCTCAGCGATCTGCGCCGGGCTCGCCAAAGGCATGGAGCTGACCCAGGCGACCTGGGCTGCCAAGGAGTACGTCACGGGCGCGATCGAGCACGGCTTCGCCCTCGGGTCGGGCATCGGCCCGGTCGATCACGGCTGGCGGCTGCGCGACGCCTGAGGTACCGCGACGCGTGACCTACTGGTCACTGGTCGCAGACCCGCGCTCGCTTCGCTGCGCTCAGCCGAGTCGCGATCTGCTCCGGTCACTGGTCGCAGACCCGCGCTCGCTTCGCTGCGCTCAGCCGAGTCGCGATCTGCTCTGGTCACTGGTCGCAGACCCGCGCTCGCTTCGCTGCGCTCAGCCGAGTCGCGATCTGCTCTGGTCACTGGTCGCAGACCCGCGCTCGCTTCGCTGCGCTCAGCCGAGTCGCGATCTGCTCTGGTCACTGGTCGCAGACCCGCGCTCGCTTCGCTGCGCTCAGCCGAGTCGCGATCTGCTCCTAAGCGCGGACGACCTTGCCCGCCTTCAGGCACGACGTGCAGACGTTGAGCTTCTTCGGCGTCTTGCCGACCAGCGCGTGAACCGTCTGGATGTTGGGGTTCCAGCGGCGCGGGGTGCGGCGGTGGGAGTGCGAGACGGCCATGCCGAACCCCGGACCCTTGCCGCAGACGTCGCAAACAGAGGCCACAACTACTCCCAGGTGATCAGCATGTCTTGAGGGTGCGGGACCCGACGTGGGTAACCCGGCAGTCCAGGCTACCGGACGCGCGTCCCCGTACGCTCGGGCCGAGCAGGAAGCCCCATCGGGAGAGGCGGCGAACTTGGCGGACGTGCTCGGCGAACCGCTCGACCAGAATGTCGGCGGCAAGACCGCCGAGGCGTTGGCCGAGGGTCTCGATCTGCACACCGTTGGTGATCTGCTGGACCACTTTCCGCGCCGCTACGTCGACCGCGGTGAGCTCACGAGCCTCGACGAGCTGGTCGCGGGGGAACTGGTCACCATTCAGGCCGAGGTGGTCAAGGTCAGCGGCCGCCAGATCCGCCACAAGCTGCACAAGCTCGATGTCATCGTCAGCGATGGTCGTGGCACGCTCACCATCACGTTCTTCAACCAGCACTGGCGTGACAAGCAGCTCAAGCCCGGTACCCGCCACCTGTTCGCCGGCAAGGTCGAGGTGTTCGGCAAGAAGCGCATCAGGCAGCTGACGAACCCCGAGACCAATCCGGACGACGAGGACGACTTCGCCGGCGGGCTGCTCCCGCTCTACCCGGCCACCGCGAAGATCCGTACCTGGCACATCCGCAAGGCGATCAAAGGGCTGCTGGCGTCCCTTCCCGAACTGCCGGACCCGCTGCCGGCCGAGCTGCGCCGGCGCCACCGCCTACCGGCGCTTCGCGAGGCCTATCAGAAGATCCACCGTCCGTCCGGGTACGCCGACGTCGAAGCAGCTCGCAAGCGGCTGCGCTGGGACGAGGCGATCGTCATCCAGGTGGCGCTGGCGCAGCGGCGGGCGGCCGTGGAGCGCCAGGCCGCGACGCCCCGTCCCGCGCGGCGAGGCGGCCTGCTCGAGGCTTTTGACCGGGCACTTCCGTTTGTGCTCACCGAGGGGCAGCGCGCGGTGGGGGAGAGCCTCGCGAGCGACCTGGCGCGCTCGTATCCGATGCACCGGCTGCTGCAGGGAGAGGTCGGCTCGGGCAAGACGGTCGTGGCGCTGCGGGCGATGCTCACGGTGATCGACGCGGGCGGCCAGGCGGCTCTGCTCGCTCCCACCGAGGTGCTCGCCATCCAGCACGAGCGCAGCTTGCGCGCCCTGCTCGGCCCGCTCGGCATCGCCGGCGAGCTGGGGAGCGCCGACCTGGCCACCCGCATCGTGCTGCTCACGGGCTCGCAATCGGCCCCCGCGCGCCGGGCAGCCCTTGCCGCCATCGCCGAGAAGGAGACCGGGATCGTCGTCGGCACGCACGCCCTGCTCTCCGAAGGGACGTCCTTCGCCGAGCTCGGTCTCGTCGTCGTCGACGAGCAGCACCGCTTCGGGGTCGAGCAGCGCGACGCCCTGCGCGCCCGGGCCGAAGCCGGCGGCGCGACCCCGCCGCACCTGCTCGTCATGACGGCCACCCCGATTCCGCGCACGGTGGCGATGACCGTCTTCGGCGACCTGGACACCAGCGAGCTGACCGAGCTTCCGGCCGGGCGCACGCCGATCCGCAGTCACGTGGCGCCCCCGCAGTGGCAGTACCGCATCTGGGACAAGGTGCGAGAGGAGGTCGCAGCGGGCCATCAGGCCTTCGTGGTCTGCCCGCGGATCGGTGAGGGAGCCGAAGTCGATCTCGACACGAGCGACGAGCCGGCCGAGGACCCGGACGAGGGCGGCGACGGTCCGCCGCGCCGGCCCCCGCTTGCCGTCCTCGATGTGCTGCCCATGCTGGCCGAAAGCGAGCTCGCCGGGCTGCGGATCGAGGCGCTGCACGGGCGGATGGCCACCGACGACAAGGACCGGGTCATGTCGCGGTTCGCCGCGGGCCGGATCGACGTGCTGGTGGCGACGACCATGGTCGAGGTCGGCGTCGACGTTCCGAACGCCACCGTCATGGTGATCCTCGATGCCGACCGGTTCGGCGTCTCCCAGCTGCATCAGTTGCGCGGCCGGGTCGGACGAGGCAGCGCTGCCGGCTGGTGCCTGCTGCACACCGATGCGCCCGAGGGCAGCCCGTCCCGGGAGCGCGTCGAAGCGGTGGCCAGGACGCTCGACGGCGCCGAGCTGGCCAAGCTCGACCTGCGGGAGCGTCGCGAGGGTGACGTCCTGGGCACCGCGCAGTCCGGGCGCCGGCGGTCGCTGAAGCTGCTCGATCTGCTGCGCGACGAAGCGCTCCTGGTCGAGGCCCGGGCGGAAGCCGCCGCACTCGTCGCGGCCGACCCGGAGCTGGACCAACATCGCGAGCTGGCCGCGGTCCTGGCCCGCCGGCTCGACGAGGAGCAGGCCGCCTACCTGGAAAAGGGATGACCCGCATCGTCGGCGGAGTGGCCGGCGGACGTCGGCTGGCGGTGCCCTCCGGGCGGGAGGTGAGGCCCACCTCGGAACGGGTCCGGGAGGCGCTGGCCTCGGCGCTCGAATCGCGGCTCGGGGGCCCCGGTGGCCTTCACGCCAGGACGGTGCTCGATCTGTTCGCCGGCACCGGTGCGGTCGGTCTCGAATTGCTTTCGCGGGGAGCAGCAGGCGTGACGCTCGTGGAGTCGGCGCCGAACGTCCGGAAGGTGCTGGAGGCCAACGTTGCGGCGCTCGGTCTGGCCGGTGCGACCGTCGCCGGTCAACGTGCCGAAGCCTTCCTGGCCGCGACCGACGGCGCGTGGGACATCGTCTTCCTGGATCCCCCGTACGCGCTCGACGTGCAGCCGCTCCTCGAAGCCGCCGCCCCGCACGCCCGGCTGCTGCTGGTGCTGGAGCGGGCCACCAGAAGCCCGGATCCCTCATGGCCGGAAGGCTTCGAGCAGCTCCACCACCGTCGTTACGGGGACAGCACGCTCTGGTACGGTTTTCGATCATGTGCGGAGCCCGTCGTTGACGTCGGAAACTCCTGACCCAGCCGCGCAAAGGTTGGTTCGCAGCGCGGTCTGCCCGGGGTCCTTCGATCCGGTGACCAACGGCCACCTCGACATCATCGGGCGCGCCTCGAAGCTCTACGACGAGGTCGTCGTGGCCGTGCTGATCAACAAGAGCAAGGCCGGCATGTTCACCGTCGAGGAGCGGATGGAGATGCTCCGCGAGGCGACGGGCGGCTACGGCAACATCGCCGTCGAGTCATTCCACGGTCTGCTCGTCGACTTCTGCCGCGACCGCAACATCCCGGTCATCGTCAAGGGCCTGCGGGCGGTCAGCGACTTCGACTACGAGCTGCAGATGGCCCAGATGAACCACTCGCTCGAAGGAGTGGAGACCCTCTTCATGAGCACCAACCCGGCGTCGAGCTTCCTGTCGTCGAGCCTGGTCAAAGAGGTGGCGACCTGGGGCGGAGATGTGAGCCACCTGGTTCCGCCGTTCGTCCTGGAACAAATGAAGCTCAAGCTTTCGAGCGGCTGAACGTTCGGGGCACAGCCGGGGCATACACCGGGCGGCCGCTGCCATAGGCTGACGCGCATGCCGGACGTGCAGGGCAAGCTCGACGAGATCATCACCATGGTGGAGACCGCCAAGGGCAAGGCGCTCTCCGGGTCATCGGCCGTCATCGACCGGACGGCGCTGCTCGCCGCCCTCGAGGACATGCGCCACCTGCTGCCCGCGGAGATGTCGGAGGCGCGGTCGCTGCTGCGCGAGCGCATGGCGGTCCAGGATGCCGCCCGGGCGCAGGCCGATGAGCTGCTGGCCGACGCCCGCGCCGAGGCCGACCGCGAGCTGGACGCCGCCCGCGACGAGCGCAACCGGCTCGTCTCCGAAAGCGCGGTCGTCATCGAGGCCGAGCGTGTCGCCGCGGAGATCGTCGCCGACGCCAGGGCTCAGGCGGCCCGCATGCGCGAGCAGACGGACGACTACGTCGACGCCTCGCTGGAGCGTTTCGAGCAGCTGCTGACCACGTCGCTGGAAACCGTGAGCCGCGGGCGTTCGCGCGTGGCCGCATCCCGCGCCGAGGCGTCGGCGGAAGCCCGTTACGACGCGGCGGCGGCCGCCGAGGTCTATGACGTGACGGGCGACGAGTCCTACGCACGCGCCGAAGGCAACGGCCACCCGCCTGCGATGGATGTGCCAGGCGCCGAGTGGGAGTCCGGCGAGCGGACCGCGGCAAGCGCCTGACCGGCGGTTTCGCGGCGGGAACGCTCGGGGCGGGCGGCTTGTAGACTGGCTAGGTCGTGCCAGCGGTGATCCGTGCGCGCCCAACCCATCCACTCGGTCAACACAAGTCTGCGTCCTCAAAAACATGCCGAAGAGCCACCCCGCGAAGCCGCGGCTCGATCCGCGCCAGCCCCTCGTGCTCGACACGCGGGAGCTGGGCCGACGCCCCGGCACGATGCGGCGTGTCCAGGCGACGGTGGAGGCGCCGGAGGATCTCGGCCGCCCGCTCGCGGTGATTGCGGCGGGCAGCGATCTCGTCCTCGACCTGCGCCTCGAGTCGGTCATGGAGGGCGTGCTGGTGTCCGGCACCGTGGGCGCCGTCATGAGCGGTGAGTGCGGGCGTTGTCTGGATCCGGTGAGCGCGCCGGTCGAGGTCGAGATCCAGGAGCTCTTCAGCTATCCCGACTCGGGTCCGTACGGTCCCAGCTCGCTGCGGCCCGGTGATCGCCCTGATGACGACGAGCTGCCCTCGCTCGTCGACGATCTGATCGACCTCGAGCCGACACTGCGCGACGCCCTGGTGCTCGCGTTGCCGATGAGCCCGCTCTGCCGCGAAGACTGTCCCGGGCTCTGCCCCGAATGCGGCGAGCGGCTCGCTGACCTTCCCGAAGATCATTCGCACGATGCGGTCGACCCACGGTGGGCGGCCCTGGCCGGACTGCGCGCAAGTGCGCAGCCGGCCTCGTCCAGTCCAGAACAGGAGTCCTGACGTGGCCGTCCCCAAGCGCCGCACCTCACGGTCCAACACCCACTCGCGCCGCAGCCAATGGAAGGCCCGCGCACCGCAGCTGTCGAAGTGCGACCGCGGACACGTGATCGTCGCCCACCAGGCGTGCCCGACGTGCGGTCGTTACGGCGGCCGTCAGGTGCTCGACGTCTGAGGTTCTGCTGACCGCGCCACGTATCGCCGTCGACCTGCTCGGCGGTGACGCCGGCCTGCCCGTCGTCGTCGACGGTGCCGTGCAGGCCGCTGACCGCTGGCCTGATTTGGCGCTGCTGCTCGTCGGGCCGCCCGCTGAGGCACGTGCGGCTCTGGCGGCTCGCGGCGTCGCGGAGTGCAGCGCCGGCTCGGGTGGGCTGCGCGTCGTGCCGGCCTCGCAGGGCATCGCGATGGACGAGGACCCGGTACGCGCCGTCCGCTCGCGGCGCGACGCGACGGTGCGCGTGGCGTCGCGGCTCATCCGCGACGGCGAGGCCGACGCCAGCGTGTCGGTCGGGTCGACCGGTGCCGCCGTCGCCGCGGCGCTCTTCACGCTCGGCCGCCTGCCCGGAGTCACCCGCCCCCCGCTCGCGGTGACGGTGCCCGCTCCGCGCGGTCCGGTCGTACTGCTCGACGCCGGAGCCACCACGTCCGCGGGCCCGGACGTGCTCGTGCAGTTCGCGCTCGCCGGCGCGGCTTATGCCACTGTCCGGCTGGGCGTCGCGGAGCCGGTGGTCGGCTTGCTCTCCAACGGATCCGAGCCGGGCAAGGGCGATCCCGTGCGCCGGGAGGCGGCCGATCGCCTCGCCGCGATGCTGCCGGTCTTCGGGGTGCGCTTCGCCGGCAACGTCGAGAGCGAAGCCGTCGCGCTCGGTGGCCGGGTCGATGTCGTCGTGACCGACGGTTTCACCGGCAACGTTCTGCTCAAAGGCATGGAAGGCGCGATCGGTGCCGTGCTCGCCGCCGCTGCCGACGAACTCGACGGGGCGGCCGCGGGCGCGCTGGCCGCAGTTGTGGCGCGCCTCGGAGCTGAAAGTCAGGGAGGCGCGGTGCTACTGGGGGTGAACGGCGTGGTGATCGTCGGCCACGGCTCGTCATCACCGGCGGCGGTCGCCGCCTGCATCGGCGCCGCCGCCACTGCCGTGCAGGAAGGGCTGGTGCCCCGGCTGACCGAAGCCATGGCCGCCCTGATTGCCCATCGCCGCGGAGAGCCGCCCCTGCACCGGCAGATGCCGGCATGACCCACACCCCCGAAGCCACCGGTGCAGCCGGCTTGCTCGACCAGGTGCGCTCGGCCGTTGCCACCGTCCTCGAACTGCCGGTCGAGGGCCTTGACGCGGACACGCGGCTGGTTGACGACATCGGCGTCGATTCTTTGGCGATGATCGAGATCGTGGAGATCGTCGAAGAGCAGTGGCGCGCGAGTGGACGTGATGTCCGCATCGAAGACGAACTGCTGGCCCGGATGCAGACCCTCGCCGACGTCGTGTCCGCATTCGGCACGGCAGCGCGAATGGGCGCTCCGCTCTGATGGCTCGTCCGCCTCTGTCTGAACCCCGGCCGGCGGGAGAGCTGATCGCCGCGCTCGACATCGAATGCCCGACCGAGCTGATGATCCGCGCGCTGACCCACCGCTCGTACGCCTACGAGCACGGAGGCCTGCCGACGAACGAGCGGCTCGAGTTCCTCGGCGACGCCGTACTCGGTCTGGTCATCACCGACGCGCTCTACCGGCGCCACCCCGATCTCGCCGAAGGCCAGCTGGCCAAGCTGCGCGCGTCCATCGTGAACATGCGGGCGCTCGCAGGCGTTGCGCGGCTGATCGGGGCGGAGTCGAGCGGCGGTCTGGGGTCGTACGTCTTCCTGGGCCGCGGCGAGCAGTCGACCGGTGGAAGCGACAAGCCGAGCATCCTGGCCGACACCCTCGAAGCCGTCATCGGGGCGACCTATGAGCACGCGGGCATCGAGCCGGCAGCCGCGCTCGTTCACCGGCTGTTCGAGCCGCTGCTCGCCGGAGCCGGTGAGCCGCACAACGGGCTGGACTGGAAGACCTCGCTGCAGGAGAGCTCCGCCAGCCGCGGCTTCGGCCCGCCGGAATACACGGTGGAGGAGTCCGGCCCCGATCACGCCAAGAACTTCGTCGCTTCCGCCTGGGTCGGCGGGGAGCGACTCGGCGAGGGCTTCGGCAGCAGCAAGAAGGAAGCCGAGCAACAGGCCGCGGCGAAGGCATTGGCCGCTCTGCAGGCTCGAGACGGCGAGGATCCCGGCAGTCAGTAGTGCGGGAGCCGCGGCTGCCGTTGCTCTTTCGGGCACCAGTACGACGAGCGCCCCATGAACTTCGAACGCCGGATGGGCGTCCCGCACCGATCGCACGGCTCACCTTCGCGCCCGTACACGTGCAGCGAGCGGTCGAAGTAGCCGGACTGGCCGTTGACGTTGACGTACAGCGCGTCGAACGACGTGCCGCCGGCTTCGACCGCCGCGCGCAGCACCTGCTGTACGGCCTCCAGCAGGCTGCGCACCAGCGGCCGCGGCATGTTCTCGGTAGGCCGGGCCCAATGGACCTTCGCGATCCACAAGGCCTCATCGGCGTAAATGTTGCCGATGCCGCTGGCGAGCGTCTGGTCGAGCAGTGCGCGTTTCACCCCGGTGCGCTTGCGCCGCAGGTTGCTGACGAAGAGGTCGGGGTCGAACTCGGGATCGAGCGGGTCGCGCCCGATGTGCTCCAGGGAGCTCGGCAGCGCCGCCCCGCCGGCCGCGACGGACAGCCCCCCGAACGTGCGTTGGTCGACGAAGCGCAGCTCGGGATCCCCGTCGAGGAACAGCAGCCGCACCCGCAGGTGCAGCTCGTCCGGCGCGTCGGCGTTCTCCACCAGCAGCTGGCCACTCATCCCGAGATGGGCGACAAGCGCGTCACCGGAATCCAGCGGCAGCCACAGGTATTTGCCGCGCCGCAGCGCGGCCTCCAGCTTGCGGCCGGCGAGCAATGCCGCGAAGTCGTCGGCGCCGGCCAGGTGACGGCGAACCGCCCGCGGATGCTGCACGTCGACGCTCGCGATCGTGCGCCCGACGACCCAGCGGGAAAGGCCGCGCCTGACGGTCTCGACTTCGGGAAGCTCAGGCATGGCAGGCGATCACGGGGAGGGGCAGCTGCCGGAAGGCGCAGCTGCTAGTGCTCCCGCTCGCCGAAGCCCTGCTGGCTCACCAGATCCTCCGGCGGGACGGCGTTGTAGGGCGGCGAGTCGACGGCCGAGTCGGTGGGCACCGGCGCCGGCAGCGCCGACTGCACGCCCGCCGTGCTGGCCCGCGCGTCGGGGCCGTGGTCCTGATTGATCTTGTGCTCGGCGTTGCCGCAGGCCGCGAGCAGGACGACCGGTGCCGCCGCCAGGCCGACGAGGCTCACCGCGATCCGGCGGCGACCCTGCACGGACACTTGCGGCTTATCGTCGCTGAGCAATGACCGATCTCCCTTTTCCTCCGCCTGAGCCCGCACCCGTCAAGCATGGCACGACTGAAACGCAAACGGTGGGCGAGGGAGCCTCGGCGCCGGGTGGTGAGACGGCGAGGGTCACCGCCTGGGTGCGTGGCCGGGTGCAGGGAGTCGGCTTCCGGTGGTGGACCCGGGCTCGGGCGCTTGAGCTCGGTCTGGCCGGCTGGGCGCGCAACCTCGATGACGGCCGCGTCGAGGTGGTTGCCCAGGGTCCCCGGGCGGCGTGCGAGGCGCTGCTGGCGGTTCTTCGCGGCGGCCGCACCCCCGGAAATGTGACCGGCGTTACGGAGCGTTGGTCCGAAGTTCGCGACCAGCCTGCGGGATTCGTCGAGAGATAACCCCAAATGATCTAGCGGCCTGGCGCGATCAACCTGAAAACCCGCCGTGACGTGCACTGATTCACACCGCGGGGTGGTGTGCGGGGGTTGACCGCGAGGCCCAACCATGCGACAGTTGACGACGGAATTGAACCCGGCGCCGCTGGATTGTTGAGCGCTCGTGCCGCATGTTCGGTCACTCATCGTGGAGGACCTTAGATGGCGAAAGCCCTGTACGGCCACGTCGGCGCTGCCGACGCACGTCTCGCGGCAGAGGTGCACCGCCTCCGTTCCCGAGTACGCGATCTCGAAACAGAACTCGACCGGGCTCTTGCCATGAACGAGCTGCTGTCTTCGCGCGTAGATGTGAGCGACGAGCTTCGTAGTCTCTACAAGGAGCCCGCTCTCACCTGATCCCTCACCGGTCCCGCTGGACCGGTTTTTCTATGGAGGACGCCCGTCCGGGGCGTCCTCCTCTGTTTTGTGGCCCTCCGCGGATAGCGTCGGCACGGATGTATCTCAAGAGCCTCACCCTGCGCGGGTTCAAGTCTTTTGCCGGGTCCACCACCCTGGCTCTCGAGCCGGGCCTGACCTGCGTGGTCGGCCCCAACGGGTCCGGTAAGAGCAACGTCGTCGACGCCATCGCCTGGGTGCTCGGTGAGCAGGGCGCCAAGGCCCTGCGCGGCGGCAAGATGGAAGACGTCATCTTCGCCGGCTCGCCCGGCCGCCCACCGCTCGGTCGCGCCGAGGTGCAGCTGACGATCGACAACACCGACGGCGCGCTCCCCATCGAGTACGCCGAGGTCACGATCGGCCGGTTGATGTACCGCTCGGGGGAGTCCGAGTACACGATCAACGGCAGTTCGTGCCGGTTGCTCGACGTGCAGGAACTGCTCTCCGACAGCGGCATCGGCCGGGAGATGCACGTCATCGTCGGCCAGGGCTCGCTCGACGCCGTCCTCGGCGCGCGTCCGGAGGACCGCCGCGGCTTCATCGAAGAGGCGGCGGGCGTCCTCAAGCACCGCAAGCGCAAGGAACGGGCGCTGCGCAAGCTCGAGGCCACCGCCACCAGCATCGAGCGTCTCACCGACCTCGCGGCTGAGCTGCGCCGCCAGCTCGGTCCGCTGGGCCGTCAGGCCGAGGCCGCCCGCCGGGCCGGCGCCGTCCAAGCCACCCTTCGTGACGCCCGGCTGCGGCTGCTGGCCGACGACCTCGTCAACGCCGGAAAGGCGCTGGAAGCTCGCGGGGAGGCCGACGGCGCGCTCATCCGGCGGCTCGCCGAAGGCGAGGAGCAGCTTCGCGAGGCGATCGCAGCCGAAGAGACCCTCACCGCCTCGGTTCAGCAGAGCACCTCGCGCGCTGAAGCGGCGGCGCAGACCTGGCATGCGCTCGGCCGGCTGTCCGAACGGCTCGCCGCCGTCGGCGCGCTCGCCCAGCAGCGCGCCAGCTATCTCGGTGCCGAGGAGCCCCTGCCGGCCGGGCGGGATCCGCAGCAGCTGGAGGCCGAGTCCGCCGCGGCGGCCCGCGAGGAGCAGGTGCTCGCCGCGCGCGCTGCCGAGGCGCGCGAGCAGCTGGACGCGGCCCATGCCGTGCGCGCCGCGGCTGAGGGTGAGCTGTCGGTGTGGGACGAGCGCGCCCGCGCTGCGGTCCGGGCCGCGGCCGACCGCCGCGAGGGTTTGGCGCGACTGACCGGCTCGCTGGAGACGGCACGCGGACGGCTGGCGGCGGCGGCAGCAGAAGACAGCCGGCTCGAGGAGACGGCGAGCGCGGCACGCCGGCGCGGCGCGGAGTGCGAGGAGCAGGCGAAGGTCGCGGCAGCCGAGCTGGAGCGGCTCGACGCCGCCGAAGTCGCGCTCGATGCCGTGCATGTCGCCGCCGAGTCCGAGCTCGAACGCACCCGGACGGCGCTCGATGCCTGCGCGCAGCGGCGCCGGGACGCCGAGCAGGAGCGGGTCAGCGCCGTGGCTGCGCGCGACACCTGGCTGCAGTCGCTCGAGCGCGACGACGGCACGGCAGCCATCCTGGCGGACCCTCCCGAGGGCGTGCTCGGCGCAACGGCCGACCTCATCAAGGTGGCGCCCGGTGCCGAGGCAGCCATCGCCTCCGCGCTCGGCAGCCTCGTCGACGGACTGGTGGCGGACGACCCGCGGTCCGCGCTCGCGGCGCTGGAGGCCGCGGCCGGAGCGTCAGCGCGCGTGGCCGTGCTGGTCGGCGCCGCCGGCGAGCCGGCCCCGGCCCCGCCCGCCGCACCCGTGGGCGCCTGGGCAAGTGATCTGGTCGACGTCGCGCCCTCCGCGCCGGCAGCGGCCGCTCCGGGGCTGCGGCGGAGCCTTCGACGCCTGCTCGCGGGTGTCGTCGTCGTCGATGATCTGGCGGCAGCTGTCCGGCTGGTGACCGATCATCACGAGCTGAGCGCCGTCACACGAGGCGGAGATCTGCTCAGCGCAGCCAGCGCCGACGGCGGTGCCCGGGCTCCGGCGTCGTCACTCGCGGTGCGCGCGGCCGTCGACGCGGCCCAGGAGCGCGTGCGGACCGTGGAAGCGACGCTCGAGCGGGAAGCTGTGACCGCCGCCGAACTCGAAGCCGTGCTCGCCGGGCACGAGGCGGTCGTCAACGACGCGCTCGCCCGGCTGCACGACTCCGACGCGGCCATCGCGGCGTTCCAGGATGAGCTCGCCCGGGCCAACTCGGCGGCCCGCGCCGCCGCGGCGGAAGCCGAGCGGGTCGAGCGCGCTCGCACCGAACTGCACGCCTCGCGCACCCGCCACCAGGCCGACGCCGACGCTCTCGAGCAGCAGCTCGCCTCGATGAACGGGGAGCAGGCCCCGGCCGAGCCCGACCCGGTGGAGCGCGAAGGCCTGGCGACCGAGCTCGAGCGGGCACGTGGCGTCGAGGCCGAGCTGCGCCTCGCGGCCGGCGTCGCGCAGGAGAAGGCCCGGGCGATCGCCGGTCGGGCGGCTGCCCTGTTGCGCGCGGCCGAGAAGGAGCGCGAGGCCAGGGTCGAGGCGGAGCGGCGCCGGCGCGAGCGCAAGGCGTCCGCCGAGCGCGCGGCCGCGGTCGCCGGGCTCGCGGCGCGGGGTGCCGCCCGTCTTGCTCAGTCACTCGAAGCGGCCGGCACCCTGCGCGCTGCTGCCGATGAGCAGCGGACGGAGGCGGATCGCCGGCTCAGCGAGGTTCGGGAGCTGGCCCGCACGCTGTCCACGGAGGTCGAGTCGCTGCGCGACGCGCGTCATCGCGACGAGATGGCTCGCACCGAGCAGCGGCTACTGCGCGAGCAGCTCCAGGAGCGCTGCCGCGAGGAGTGGGGCATGGAGCCCGACGTCCTCGTCACCGAATACGGCCCCCATCTGCCGGTCCCGCCGGACACCGAAGAGGGTCAGCTGGCCGTCTTCAACCGCAGCGCCCAGGAGAAGCGGGCCGCCGACGCCGATCGCGTGCTGGCCCGGCTCGGCACCGTCAACCCACTCGCGCTCGAGGAGTACGCGGCCCTGCAGGAGCGGGCGACGTTCCTGAACCAGCAGGTCGAGGACCTGCAGAAGACCCGGCGCGAGCTGCTCGGCATCGTCAAGGACGTCGACGCCCGGGTCATGGAGGTCATGGAGTCGGCCTTCGAGGACACCGCGCGGGAGTTCGGCCTGGTCTTCCCGACCCTCTTCCCCGGCGGTGAAGGGCGCCTCGTCCTCACCGACCCCGACGACCTGCTGATGACCGGTGTCGAGGTCGAGGTGCGGCCGGCCGGCAAGCGGGTCTCCCGGCTGTCGCTGCTGTCCGGAGGCGAGCGCTCCCTGGCGGCGCTGGCGTTCCTGCTGGCGGTCTTCCGCGCCCGCCCGTCGCCGTTCTACGTGCTGGACGAGGTCGAGGCCGCGCTCGACGACCGCAACCTCGGGCGGCTACTCGAGGCCCTGGAGCAGCTACGAGCCAGTTCGCAGCTGCTGATCGTGACGCATCAGAAGCGCACGATGGAGATCGCCGACGCGCTGTACGGCGTGACCATGCAGCGCGACGGCGTCACCACGGTCGTGAGCCAGCGGCTGCGCGAGCGCCTCTCCGCCTGACCTTCCCGGCCCGCACACGGCCGTGGGGCACCTGCTGGCTCTCGACTAGCCTCGGGAGCGACCTCAGCGCCCAACCGCGCGCGCAACGGTGCTGCCCGAGGAGCCCGCCATCACCCTGCTCATCATCATCCTGTCGATCGTCGCGGTCCTGATCGTGGCGACAGCCGGATTCGTCTACACCGCCCCGCGGCGCCGCCGCGAACGTCGCATCGACCGTGCGCAGCAGGCGCCGCTCACGCCCGGCGCCCGGGAAGGCGAATCCGCCGACGGCCACGTACGCGGCGTGGCGACCATCGACCTCCCCGAAGCACCCGCCGACACCGATGTCCTCGAAGCCCCGGGGGAGCTGCCGGCGATCCCCGACCTGGATGTCCCGCTGCCGTCAGCCGGCCGTCTCATACGGCTGCGCTCGCGGCTCGCCCGCTCCCAGTCCACGCTCGGCCGCGGCCTGCTCAGCGTGCTGTCACGCGACGCGATCAGCGACGACGACTGGGACGAGATCGAGGAGACCCTCCTCACCGCCGACATGGGCGTGACCCCGACGATGGAACTGGTCGAGGCGCTGAAGACGCGCGTGCGCGTGCTCGGCGCCCGCTCGCCCGAGCAGGCGCGCACGCTCTTGCGTGACGAGCTCCTCGCTCAGGTGGGCACCACCACCGACCGGAGCGTCGCCACCAGTCACGACGGGCGCCCGGCGGTGGTGCTCGTCGTCGGCGTGAACGGCACCGGAAAGACGACCACCTGCGGCAAGCTCGCCCGGGTGCTGATCGCCGACGGGCGCACCGTGCTGCTCGGCGCCGCTGACACCTTTCGTGCCGCCGCTGCCGATCAGCTCGAGACCTGGGGCTCGCGGGTGGGCGCTGAGACCGTCCGTGGCCCGGAAGGGTCCGACCCGGCCAGTGTCGCCTTCGAGGCGGTCAAGGAAGGCATCGAGGACGGGGTCGACACGGTCGTCATCGACACCGCCGGCCGGCTGCACACCAAGTCCGGACTGATGGACGAGCTCGGCAAGGTCAAGCGGGTCGTCGAAAAGCAGTCGCCCGTCGACGAGGTGCTGCTGGTGCTCGACGCGACGACCGGCCAGAACGCGCTGGTGCAGGCGAAGGTCTTCGCCGAGGTCGTCAACGTCACCGGCCTCGTGCTCACCAAGCTCGACGGCACCGCGAAGGGCGGCATCGTCGTCTTGGTCCAGCGCGAGTTGGGCGTCCCGGTCAAGCTCGTCGGGCTCGGCGAGGGTCCCGACGACCTGGCCCCCTTCGAGCCGGAGGCGTTCGTCGACGCGCTGCTGGGCTGACGTTCAGCTCAGCGGTACGAAGTCGACCTCTGCCGAGCGTCCGCGGTGCTGCC
>CAVQCZ010000001.1:0-146389 GCA_963711135.1 uncultured Actinomycetota bacterium | reverse complement strand
CGCGCGGTTGCAGCCGTGCGGGTTTTTAACGCCGTTTGTGCCAGCTTCGCGGGTGAGCTCTAGGGTGGCGCCATGAAGCTCGGGATCCACTACGCCAACTTCACCCTTCCCGGCGGCCCGGCCGCGCTCGGCCCCACGCTCGCGGCCACCGCGCGCGCTGCCGAGGAGGGCGGCTGCGCGAAGCTCACGCTGATGGACCACTACTTCCAGATGGAGCATTTCGCCACCGTCGCAGGATCCGATGCTCGAGGGCTACACCGCGCTCGGCTTCCTGGCGGCGCACACCCGAGCGGCTCGAGCTGCGGCTGCTCGTCACCGGCGTCACCTACCGCCATCCCGGGCTGCTGGCCAAGATCGTGACGACGCTCGACGTGCTGTCGGGCGGCCGGGCGCAGCTCGGCCTCGGCGCCGCCTGGTACGAGCGCGAGCACCTGCGGCCTCGGTGTGCCGTTCCCGCCGATGCACGAGCGGTTCGAGCGGCTGGAGGAGACGCTGCAGATCTGCCAGCAGATGTGGAGCGACGACGACGGCCCGTATCGACGGCAAGCACTACCAGCTGGCCGAGACGCATCTGCCAGCCGCAGCCGATGCAGCAGCCGCACCCGCCGATCATGATCGGCGGCTGCGGCGAGCGCAAGACGCTGCGCCTGGTCGCGCAGTACGCCGACGCGTGCAACCTGTTCTCGACCAGCCCGGCGGAGATCGCCCACAAACTCGAGGTTTTGCAGCGCCATTGCGACGATGTCGGACGCGATTCGGCCGAGATCGAGAAGACCATCATCGGTCAGCTCGGCTCGCCCGACGACGCCGACGCGTTCATTGCAAGCATGCAGGAGTACTCCAAGGTCGGCATCCAGCTGGTCGAGCTGACCCCGCGGGTGGCTGACCCGGCCGACTGGGTGGCACGCGTCTGCGAGCGGGTCGTGCCGCTGCTGAACGAGCTGCCGGACTGACCCCTCCGCGAAGCTCCAGCCCTCAGCCCGGTTCGGGGTAGGTGTCGAGGTCGGTGGCCTTGGCGCTCAGCCACACCGGCGCGCCGGCGGTCAGATCGAGCTCCGTGACGGCGGCGGGGGTGATGTCGACGAGCGCTGGGGGGGTGCCGTCGACCTGCACGCGTACCCGGTCGATCAGCAGCTCGAGCCCGGCGATGGTGCCCGGCCAGACGTTGCGCGGGCTGGAGTGCAGGGCTTCTCGGTGTGCACGGCGATTGCCGTCGGCCGCAGGGCGACCAGGACGCGTCCGTCCGCAGGCTGGACCGCCGGACTCCGCCAAAGCAGCAAAGAGGGTGCCGCCCGAATCGAGGGCGACCCTCGTGCCGTGACGGCGTCCGGCGTAGAGGTTCAGGCCGACCAGCCGGGCGATGTATTGCGTCGCGGGTCGCCGCGCGACCGCAGCCGGCTGACCCTTCCTGCACGATGCGGCCCGCCCTCGATGACGAGCAGCCGGTCGGTCATCACCATCGCCTCGAGCGGGTCGTGCGTGACGAGCAGCGTCGGGCCCGGCGAAGTCGGTGAGGTGGCGGCGCAGCTCGGCCCGGACCTCCAGGCGGTTGCGGGCGTCTAGCGCGGCCAACGGTTCGTCGAGCAGTAGCAGGCCGGTTCGGCCGCGAGGGCTCGGGCGAGCGCCACCCGCTGCGCCTGACCACCGGACAGTTGCCGGGGCTTGCGGCTCGGCGAACGCCGTCAGGCCCGAGCCGCGCCAGCCAGCTGTCGGCGGCTGCAGCGGCGACCGTGCGTCCGGTCGCCCCGCGCACGGGCGGCGAAGGCGACGTTTTCCCGGACGGACAGATGCGGGAAGAGCCGGTAGTTCTGGAAGACCAGCCCGATCGGCCGCTGCTCGGCGGGCAGGAAGGTACCGCGTGGCGGCGTCGTCCAGGGTCACCTGGTCCAGCACGATGTGGCCGTCGCTGAGGGGGATCAGCCCGGCCAGCGCGCGTAAGCAGCGTGGTCTTGCCGGCACCGTTGGGCCCGAGGACGCCGAGCACCTCACCCGGCGCGACCGCAACTCGACGTCGAGCCGGAACGTCGCCCGCGTCCACCCCGCCCAGCGACGCGCAGCCCTCATGCGCCGGCGCCCACAGGCCGGGCGCCGCCTGCGCAGCCGATCGCGCAGCACCGCCAGGATGGCGACAGCTACGACGAGCAGCACCAGGCTGAGCGCGATCGCCGCCTCCGGGTCGGTCTCCAGCGCGTTGGTAGACCGCGAGCGGCATCGTCTGCGTGGTGCCGGGGAAGTTGCCGGCGAAGGTGATCGTGGCTCCGAACTCACCGAGCGCGCGGGCCCAGCAGAGAGCCGCACCGGCCAGCAGCGACGGACCGATCAGCGGCAGCGTGATGCGCCGGAAGATGGTCAGCCGCGAGGCCCGCAGCGTCGACGCCGCCTCCTCCAGCTCGCGGTCGGACGAGCGCAGCGCCCCCTCGACCGTGACGATGAGGAACGGCATAGCGACGAACGTCTCGGCCACGATCACGCCCGCTGTCGTGAAGGGCAGCGGATAGCCGAACCAGTGTCGAGGTATCGGCCGACGATGCCGTGGCGACCGAGCGCCAGCAGCAGCGCCAGCCCGCCCACGACCGGCGGCAGCACCAGCGGAATGTGACCAGTGCGCGTAACAGCTGGATACCCGGGAACGAGACCGTGCCAGCACCCAGGCCAGCGGCACCCCCAGCACCAGCGAGACCGCGGTGGCGACGTCGCGCATTCCAGCGAAAGCCGCAGCGCCGTGAGCACCTGGCTGTCGGACAGCAGCCGGCCCATGCCGCGCCACGGCGCCCGGACCAGCAGCGCGATCAGCGGCACGAGCAGGAACGCGAAACCGACCAGCGCGGGGGCGGCGATCAGCGCGGGCGCCCCGCGTCGCCGGTCGTCGTCCGTGGCGCCCGGCCGCGGGAGATCGTCCGGTCAGGCTCAGGGCTGCTCGAAACCGTCCGCCGAGAGCACGCTCTGGCCCGCGGACGACAGGACGTAGTCCACGAAAGCCTTGGCTGCCGCGGAATTCGGCGCCTTGGTCAGCGCGGCGATCGGGTACTCGGTCGACGCGTTGACGTCGGCCGGGAATCACGATGCCCTTCACCTTCGAGCCGGCGGCCCGCACGTCGGTGACGTAGACGACGCCCGCGTCCACCTCGTCGCTCTCCACCTTGGCGAGCGTCGACTTCACGTCCGCCTCCAGCGTCACCGGCTTGACCGTGATCTTCGCGTTGGCGAAGACCTTCTCGGCGGTCGACCCGCACGGCACCTGGGGCTGGCACACCGCCACCTTCACGCCGCTCTTGGCGAGGTCTGCCAGGCCCGTGACTTTCGCGGGGTTGCTCGGCGGCACGGCGATCTCCATGACGTTCTTGACGAAGTTCGTCGGTGGGCCGGCGAGCTTGGCGTCGGTCACCTGCTTCATGTTCTTCGTCGATGCGGAGGCGAAGACGTCGGCCGGCGCGCCCTGGCGTGATCTGCTGCGCCAGCGCCGAACTCGCGCCGAACGACAGCTTCACGGTGGTGCCGGGGTTCGCGGCCTCGAACTGTGCGGCGAGCGTGGTGAACGCTTCGGTCAGCGACGCGGCGGCGAGCACGGTCACGGTGCCGGTGACACGCGCACCGCTCGACGGTGCCGGCGAGGACACGCCGTGACTCGACGAACCGCACGCTGCCGTGACGGAAGCGGCGGCGATGGCGACAAGGACCGCAGCTGTGCGGCGCGGGCGGGGCATGCACGTTCTCCCTGATGGCGTATCGAGGCAGATCAGCCCGGCGCGTCCGCGCGACCAGGGACTTCGACGACGACGTTCGTGGCTTTCACGGCCGCGACCGCCAGGACGCCCGGCTCCAGGCCCAGCTCGTCGGCGGCCTCCCGGCTCATCAGCGAGACGATCCGAAACGGGCCCGCCTGGATCTCGACCTGGGCCATCACCGTGTCGCGCACGACGCGGGTGACCAGGCCCGCGCATGCGGTTGCGGGCCGATTCGCCGACGACCGGTGACGAGCTCCGTGCGCTCGTCGCTGCGGGCGAGTTCCTCGGAGAACCGGGCCAGCACGGCGCCGTCGATGGCCCGCCGGCCGCCGTTGACCGTGGTCGGCAGCCGCCCTGCATCGGCCCAGCGCCGGACGGTGTCGTCGCTGACCCCGAGCAGTTCGGCGGCCTCGCGGACACGGAAGGAAGGCACGAGTGGAGACTCTATCCGCAGATGAGGAATGACAACAGTGGTTAGTTTGCAAATACGGGACGTGGGTGCTGATACCTCCGAGAATGCGGTATGACGTGGGCGGCGCTCGGACGGTCGTGGCCATGCGGCATGCTGGAGCCAGATGCGAGGAGGCGTATGAACGACGACAAGCCGAGCGAGCTGGACGCTGCGCGTGAGGCGATCGACTCGATCGACGCCGAACTGATCCGCTTGCTCGCCCGCCGGGCCGAATACGTGACCGCGGTGGCGCAATACAAGGACCAGCACGGTCTGGCGGTCACCGACACCGGCCGCGAGAAGCGCATGCTCGCCCGGATCACCGAGCTGGCCGAGGCGGAAGGGTTAGATCCCGGGATCGCCCGCGCCGTGCTGCGGACCATCATCGCCGAGTTCACCGGCGTCCAGCACGTGGCGCTCGGCCGGGGCTGACGCTCGAAGCCAGGTTGCAGGCGGCGGCGCCTGGGGCCTGAATAGTCAGGCATCACTTTCGTCGTCAGGTCCCGTCTCACCCTCGCCCGACATCCGGGCAACGTGACTGGTCCAGTGGTCGCGCTCCTGGCGAACCCGCAGCTGATCCTGTCGGGTGAGTCTGAAGACCTGCATGTCCAAGATCGCCACGGCCTGGGCGTCGTCGAACGCGTAGCTCGCTTTCAACGCCTCTCGGGCTGTGTCGCGATCATCCGAGGAACTGATCAAGCTGAGGATCTCGGCCCAGTTGTCCTGGGCCTGGGCGAGAGCATCCAAGATCCGTTGTCGAAGGTTGACGGCTCGCCGTTCGGAGTCATCAGGCACATCGCGATCCTGCCGAACTCCGATGACCTGGGCCACTCGGGATGAGCCGGCTGCCCGGCAACCGTCGACATGCCTCGTCCAGGTGGCGGGTTACGAGACCGGCGCTTGTTTCGACGTTGGCTCCGCCGTCGCTGTGGACCAGTTGTCCGTTGACCCAGCCCCCGCGCTCCGAGCACAGGAAGGTCACCAGCGCGGCGGCGTCAGCTGGCGTCCCAAGCCGGGCGAGCGGACTCCGGCCGACCACCTCCTGCTTCAGTTCGTCCGTCATCCACCCCGTGTCAGTAGCGCCCGGATTCACGACGTTGGCGGTCACCCCGAGGTCGGTGAGCTCTCGCGCAGCAGCGATGACGATGCGGTCGAGGGCCCCCTTGCTCGCTCCGTAGGGAAGGTTGCCCGCGGTGTGATCGCTGGTGAGCGCCACGATGCGGCCCCGGCCGAACGGTCCCTGGTAGCGCTCGGCGAACTGGCGGATCAGCAGCCAGGAGGCGCGGCGTTTACCGCCATGTGCAGGTCGAAGCTGTCCACGGTAGTCGTTCGGATGTCGGAGTCGACGGACTCACAATGGGCCAGTACGAGCGCTGTGACGGGTCCGAGCGTGGTGTCTACGGACTCGAAGATCCGGACCGCGGAGTCCACCTGACTCAGGTCCGCCGAGACGGCCACGGCCCGGCCACCAGCGTTTCGGATGTCGGCGACCATCCGCTCCACACCGTCCGCCTCACCGCCCCACGACATTCGTGCGTCGTAAGGCTGCCAGTAGGTGAGGGCAACATCCCAGCCGTCCTCGGCGAGGGACCTGGCGATGGCGCCGCCGATCCCCCCAGTCCGGCTGGCGCCGGTCACGAGGGCAAGCGGGCGCGTCGACGCCCCAGCGGTTGCGCCGCCGTTCACATGACCCGGGTTCGGCTCTGCGAACATCAGTGCTGCCTCCTTGATCGGCTCCGCCGGCTTGCGTGGGTCATTCCGACGTTTGCCTCACCCGCATCCGGCCCCGATGTGCTGGCCGTGCATTCGACCTGCGTCTCCACGGGTGACAGGAACGTTGTCCCGTATCAACGAAAAATGGCGTATCCGCCACGGCTCGTGTTTCTTCTTGCTAGCCGCGCTCTGGGTTGTGCCGGATGCCGTCAACATCAGTCGGGTCCGGGCGGGGGCGCGCTGTCTCGGTTTAGCCACCTTGGCCAACACTTCCTGCCGAGGATCCGCTCTGGTTAGGTGCGGCAGCAGGACGACCCGGTGTGCGTAAATGCTGCCACGGCGGGTGGTCCAGCCGGTTGACGTCGCCGATCGCCCGGACCGGGAGATCGGCCTGCCGTCGACCCTATCCACGGCCCCCTCAAGACGACCTCTCGGCAGCCAACCAGCGCGCCGCGGCAGCCGACCGGTGTCGCCATCCCGGCGCCTCAGGTGCCGCCTTCGCGAGTGCACCTCGGGAACCTGCCGGCATATCGTCACCGTCAATGTACGTTCCAATGTATCTTAGAGCGCTTATATGTACATTGGATTGCAGGCTTGGAGGCTTCATGGCCCGGCGTGATGTGGCGGTGTCCCGCGCGGCCGAGGATGCATTACACGTGTTGGGCAACCAGATCAGGATCGCTCGACACGCCCGCGGCTGGAGCATCGTGGACGCCGCGGCGCGCCTCGGCCTGGACCGACGCACTGTCAGCAGCATCGAGACTGGGTCGCCAGCAGTGGCCATCGGCACCGTGTTCAACGTCGCCTTCCTCGTCGGCGTCGACCTGTTCGGGCTGAGCGGCGCCGACCTGGCCCGCGCCCGCAGGCAGGGCGAGGAGACCCTCGCGCTGCTGCCCGCAAGGGTCCGCAAGCCCGCCGCCAAGGACAGCCATGACGACTTCGCCTTCTGAGCCTCCCACCAACGCGTTCGTCTGGGCCTGGCTGCCCGGCCAGAGCGAACCTGTTGTTGCCGGACGAGTCACCGCCTACGGCGACGGCTACCGCTTCGCCTACGGCGCGAGCTACCTGGCCCGACCGGACGCAGTCAGCCTCTACACCCCCGAACTGCCGCTCGCACAGGGTTGGATCGAGCACCCGGACGGGCTGGAGATGGCCGGCTGCCTCTGGGACGCCAGCCCCGACTCCTGGGGCCAGCGCGTCATCATTGCCCGCCTGACCGGGCTGCACGGCGCCCAGGCAGAACAGGTCGACTTCGACAAACTCACGTTCCTGCTGCAGTCCGGGTCGAACCGCATCGGCGGGCTGGACTTCCAGGCCAGCGCGACCGAGTACGTCCCCCGGACGCATCCGGCGTCGCTCGCAGAGTTGCATTCCGCCGCTGACGCACTTCAGGCGGGCACGCTGAGCAGCGAACTGGCCATCGCTCTCGTCGACGGCACCGCAGTCGGCGGTGCCCGCCCGAAAGTGCTGCTGGCCGACGGGGACACCGAATACATCGCCAAGCTGGCCATCTCAAGCGACCCGTACCCGGTCGTCAAGGCCGAAGCGGTCGGATTGGAACTGGCCCGCCGCGCCGGCATCGACGTGCCGAACTCCAAGGTCGTCACCTCGCTGGGACGTGACGTTCTGCTCGTCGAACGGTTCGACCGTCCCGGAGCCGGCCGGCGGCGGATGCTGGTGTCCGGGCTGACCATGCTCGGCTACGGGGACTTCCTCGGCGCCAGGTACTCCTCCTACCCCGACCTGCTCGACGTGCTGCGCCGCTTCGCCGCATCGGGACAGGACCTGGGCGCGAAGCTCTTCGAACGGATCGTGTTCAACATTCTCATCGGAAACACCGACGACCACGCCCGCAACCACGCGGCATTCTGGGACGGCCGGCACCTCGAACTCACACCCGCCTACGACCTATGCCCTCAACTGCGCTCCGGTACCGAGGCCAACCAGGCCATGGACATCAGCCGCAAAGGCGCCCGCGCGAGCCGGATCGCAACCTGCCTGGACGCAGCCAGCGACTACGGCCTGACACGGCGGGGCGCCGCCGACATTGCCGACCGCCAGGCCACCGCCATCCACGACAACTGGACAGAGGTCTGCGACCTGACCCGTCTGACGACCGTGGAGCGCACCGCCTTGCTCGGCAGGCAAATACTCAATGCGTACGCGCTGGGCTAACGCCGCCGACAGCCCAGCGCACGTTGGCGCACCTGCCCGTCCTCACCGGCATTTCAACCCGGAGCGTGATCTCGGATTCACGCACACCAAGTCATCCTGCTGCCGCGCCTAGGTCGGCGTGACGACGGCGCGGCCGCGCAGCTGCCCGGTGTCGAGCGCCTCGTACGCCTCGGCGACCTGGTCGAGGGTGAAGACGTCGACGTCGCTGCGGATCAGGCCCTCCTCGGCGAGTGTCATCACCGCCTGGGCGTCGGAGATGCACGAACCCTGGAACGTGAAGATGTCGGCGTCTTTCGGTAGGCCGCCCATCCAGGGGCCGTGGAAGGCTCCGCCGGAGGCGCCGACCAGCCCGAAGGCGCCGCCCGAGCGGACCGATGCCAGTCCGGCGGCAATGCTCGAGTCGATCCCGACGAAATCCAGGACGAGCTCGGCGCCCTCGCCGGACGTGAGTTCGCGCACGCGGCCGGCCGTTTCCCCGTCGACCCCGGAAAACGTCTCTGCGGCGCCGAGTTCGCGGGCGTAATCCAGCCGGGACGTGCGCTGGTCTACCGCCACGACCTTCGCGGGCGACAGCGCGCGGATGAACTGGATCGCGAACGACCCGAGCCCGCCCGCTCCGAGCACGACAGCGGTCGAGCCGGGCTCGAGCAGCTGAAGGGCGCGTTTGACGGCGTGATACGAGGTCGCGCCGGCGTCGGTCAGGGGTGCTGCCGCGATCGGGTCGAGGGATTTCAGCGGCAGGACGGAACGGGCCGCGTCGGCCACCACGTACGGGGCGAGGCCGCCGTCACGGCCGTAGCCGCGGCCCGCCAGCCCGTTCGGGCAGGCACTGTCGAGCCCCCGCCGGCAGAAGCGGCATTGCCCGCACGAGGAGGGCGACACCAGGGCGACGGCATCGCCGGCCGCGACCGGGCGGCCGTACGTGTCGACCGCTCCCTCGCCGGCTTCCTCGATGTAGCCGCCGATCTCGTGGCCCAGGGTGAACGGCATCGACCAGCCCACGAGCTCGCCGACGGAGGCGGGCATGAGGGCCATGCCGATGTCGGAGTGGCACAAGCCGTTGGCTGCCACGCGCACCAGCACCTGACCTGGACCGGGGCTCGGAACCTCCACCGTCGACAGCTGCGGCGGGTGCTCCCACTCGAGCAATCGGTAGGCCGGCATCTGGGATGTCATGGGTTCCTTATATCGCTCACGTTGGTTCGCACTCGAAAAAGGGCTCGGGGGTGCCTTCTGGAGGCGATCGGGATAACCTTGCAGCAGGACCTGACGGGGCGTCAGGTTTTTGACGTCTCGCGGGATTCCTTCGCCAACGGCGAATGCCCGCGTAGCGGATCTGGGATACGGGAGGGCTTTCACCATGGCGGAGGGCACCCACTCTTTCGGCGAGCTACCGAAAATCATCAGTGTTGATGACCACGTGGTGGAGCCACCGCACGTCTGGAAGACCTGGCTGCCGGCGAAGTTCCGTGACCGCGGCCCGCGCATCGAGCGGCGGGGCATCGGCGAGATGGCCCACATCGGCGGCGGCGCCTACCGGCAGTCGTTCGACGAGAACGGGCCCAAAGCTGACTGCTGGATCTACGAAGATCTGGTCTACATCCACAAGCGTCACGTCGCGGCGGTGGGCTTCGCCCGTGAAGACATGACGATGTCGCCGATCACGTACGACGAGATGCGACCGGGCTGCTACGACCCGAAGGCCCGCATCGAGGACAACGAGATGAACCATGTGAGCGGTTCGCTGTCGTTCCCGAGTTTCCCGCGCTTTTGCGGCCAGACCTTCTCCGAGGCGAAGGACAAGGAGCTCGCCGAGGCCTGCGTCTATGCCTACAACGACTGGATGGTCGAGGAATGGTGCGGCGATTCCGGCGGCGCGCTGATCCCGCTCATCATCATCCCGCTCTGGGACGTCCAGCTCGCCGCCGCGGAGGTGCGGCGTAACGCTGCGCGCGGCTGCCACGCGGTGTGCTTCAGCGAGATCCCGCCGCACCTCGGCCTGCCGAGCATTCACTCGGGCTACTGGGACCCGCTGTTCGAGGCCTGCGAGGAGACGGCGACCACCGTCTGCATGCACATCGGGTCGTCGTCAAGGATGCCGGCGACCTCCGGTGACGCGCCTGTCGCGGTGGCGGCGACGCTGTCGTTCAACAACGCGATGGCCTCGCTCGCCGACTGGCTCTTCTCCGGCAAGCTCGTGCAGTTCCCCAAGCTGAAGATCGCCTACTCGGAGGGGCAGATCGGCTGGCTCCCGTACGCCCTCGAACGCGCCGATGACGTGTGGCTCGAGCACCGCGCCTGGGCCGGCGTGCAGGACATCGTGCCCGAGCCGCCGTCGACGTACTTCAAGCGTCAGGTCTACGGCTGCTTCTTCCGCGACAAGCACGGCCTGGACTCGCTTGACGCGATCGGCGTCGACAACGTCACCTTCGAGACCGACTACCCCCACACCGACTCGACGTGGCCGCACACCAAGAAGGTCGCCGAGGAAATGATGGAGGGCCTGTCGGCCGAGCAGGTCTACAAGATCGTGCGCGGCAACGCCATCAAGATGCTCAGCCTCGACGTCACCTGATCCAGCTCTTCGAGCGTCAGGCGGCCGAGGATTCCAGCAGGGCGTTGAGCGCGACGAGCGCTTGCGGCCGATCGGGCCCGACCAGGACCCCGGTCATTCCCAGGGCTTCGGCGGCGCGAATGTTGCCGGGGTGATCGTCGACGAATGCTGCCTCGTGCGCCGCGACGCCGAGCGCATCGAGTGCCAGCTGGAAGATCCGCGGGTCGGGCTTACGCACGCCGACCGACGACGAGTCGATGATGATCTCGAAGAGCTCGTCGACGGGCACCATGGCCCGCCATCCGTCACCGAACTCGGCGACGTTGTTGGTGACGAGCGCGGTGCGAAAGCCGCGCTGGCGTAGCTGCCGGGCGCCCTCGACCATCGTCGCGCGATCGGGATCCTCCCGGCCCATCCGCCCGAAGAGGGCGAGGAAGTCGATCTCGATCTCCTGCTCCCGGGCGATGGCGGCCAGCTGCGCCCGCGCGTCCTCGAGCGAGATCTCACCCCGCTCCAGCCGATGCCACGGATGGTCGCCGTCCTGGTCGTAGACGCCGAAGCACATCTCGAGCGCGGCCTCGGGCGTCAAGCCGAACTCCGGAGCCGCATCGGCAATGACGGGAAACGGCGAAAGGGTGAAAACCCCTCCGAAGTCGAAGAGCACGGCTTTCAGCACGCGTCCGAGTCTGCCGTACGCCGGCGCTCGGCCGGGCGGGGAGGTGCGTCAGGGGCTGCTCATGGCGTCCCGCGCGCGTCGTCGGACGCCAACCCCTGGCAAACAGAACGGTGCTCTGGGGGACCAGCCCATGTTTCGCCCGAGCAGACGATGCGGTGCATTACGTCGGGAAAGCACCGGATCGTTTGCTTGACGCTCAAACGGGCGGCACCGGCAGCGCACCGTTTTGTTTGCCTGGCGCGGTCAACGGTTCCTGCTCCTGCTTCCTTCTCAGCCCTCGTCGAGGCGATCGGCAGTGTCGACGCGGTCGGCGCCCTCGAGGACATCGGCGGCGCGCAGGCTCCACTGCGGATCGCGCCGCTCCATCCAGGCGCGCGGGCCTTCGGCCGCATCCGGGGTGCCCATCAGCAGCAGGTGATAGCCGCTCTCGCGGCGGATGACCTCGTCGAGCCCGAGATCGGCCCAGAGCAGGCGCTTGGAAAGTGCGAGCGACGCGGGGGACGCGGCGCGCGCCATGTCCTGCGCCATCTCCAAGGCCGCGGGAAGAACGTCGTCCGGCGGCAGTGCCCGCGATGCCAGGCCGAGGGTCACCGCCTCGCTTCCGCGGAACGTCCGCCCGGTCAGCAGCACATCGGCCGCGACGGCTTGGCCGGCGAAGCGGCGCACGGTCCAGTGCGAGCCGGCGTCGCCGATCATGCCGCGGCGCGCCTGCGGGATCGCCAGCTTCGCGTCCTCGGCGACCAGGCGGATGTCGGCCTGCAAGGCGATGGTGAAGCCGATGCCGATGGCGTGGCCCTGGATCGCCGCGATGACCGGGGTGCTCAGCGACCAGGCCGGCGTGTCCAGCGGCTGCGAGGAGAAGCCCGCGCCCGGCGTACCGAATGAGGCGCTTTCCGGAGCCATGTCGGCGCCGGCGCAGAACGCCCGCCCGCGGCCGGTGAGCACGATCACGCGGACCTCGGGATCGGCGTCGCACTCCCGGTACGCGGCAGAAAGCTGCGCGCCCATGCCGCCGGAGAAGACATTCAGCTTGTCGGGACGGTCGAGCACCACCTTTGCGACACCGGGTACGTCGCGCTCGATCGTGACGGCAGCGTCGCTCATATCCCGAGTGCCTCGCGGGTGCGGTCGAGCTCGGTGACGTCGGTGGTCGTCGGGACGAGGAACATCTCGTCACACCCGGCGGCCTCGGCGGCGGCCATGTTCTCGCGGAGCGCTTCCGGGGTCGAGGCGGTGCAGGCGCCGGCCATGTAGTCGGCGATCTCGTGCCCCATGAGCTTCATGTACGTGTAGGCGTAGTCGTGCAGCCGCTCGGCGGCTCCGTCGCCGAGCGCGTACCAAAGGCTCGCTGAGATGTGCGGAGGATCGTTGCGTCCGGCGTCCTTCCACGCCGCGCGGATCCGGTCGACGTTGGCCCCGAACGCCTCCCGGTTGACGTTCGTGACCGTGGAGCCGTCGTCGACCCCGGCTGCCCAGTGGGCGGCGCGCGCCGTCGCCTTCGGGCCCATCACGCCGGCGATGAGCGGCGGACCGCCGGGCTGCACCGGGGGAGGGCCGACCGGGTCGGCTCCCTCGAACGGCGGCTCACCGGCCCAGATCCGTCGCATCGTCGCGACCCCGTCGTCCATCCGCTGCCAGCGCCGGGTGAAGGGGGCGCCGAGCGCCTGGTAGTCGTGTTCACGTCCGCCGACCCCGACGCCGACCGTGAGCCGCCCGCTGCAGAGCTGGTCGACGCTCGCCATGTCCTTGGCGACCTGCACCGGCGAGTGCGCGGGCAGGATGACGATCGTCGTCCAGAGCCGCACGCGCTCGGTCAGGGCCGCCGCCGCCGCCAGCTGCGGCACGAGCGCATGACTGGTGTAGGTCACCCGCTCCGGCACGGCGAGGCTCTCCCACGGCCCGTCGTCCACCGCCTTGCACCAGGCCAGCAGCTCGGCGCGGCCGTGCGGAAGCATGGTCGGCAGGGTCATCGAGTAACGCATGGTGGGCAGCTCCGGTAGTCAGATCTTGAGGGTGACGGGGACGCCGAAGCCGGGGTGCTCGCCGTGCTCGAACTCGGCGCCGACCGTGACGGCCAGCTCGTCCGGGGTCCAGGTGACGCCTGCGCTGGCGAAGGTCGCCTCGACGGACGGGGCTGCGATGATCGCGACCTTGCCGCCGTACGTCAGCAACACCTGGCCGGTCACGTGACTCGCGGCGGGGGAGGCGAGCCAGGCGACGACCGGCGCGATGTGGTCGACGCTGATCGGGTCCATCCCGCCCTCGGGGTCTGTCGGCGCGGGACCGAAGATCGGCTCGGTCATCGCCGTGCGGGCGCGGGGTGCGAGCGCGTTGGCGCGCACCCCGTACTTGGCGCAGCTCTGCGCGATGGACAGGGTGATCGCCACGATGCCGGCCTTGGCCGCCGAGTAGTTCGGCTGGCCCGGAGCGCCGAACAGGAAGGACTCCGACGCGGTGTTGATGATGCTCGCCCAGACCGGACCGCCGGCGGCCTTCGACGCCTCGCGCCAGTACGCGGTGGCTGCCCGGCAGGTGCCCATGTGGCCCTTCAGGTGCACCCGGACCACGTCGTCGAAAGCGTCCTCGGTCATCGAGAAGATCATCTTGTCGCGAGTGAAACCGGCGTTGTTGACCAGGATCGACAGCGAGCCGTACGTCTGCACGGCGGTGTCGATGAGCGACCCGGTGTAGTTCCAGTCGCCGACGTCGCCGCGCGAGACCGTCGCCTCGCCGCCCGCCGTGCGGATCTCGTCGGCCACTGCTTCGACCTTGTCGCTCATGTCGTTGAGGACGACCTTTGCCCCTCCGGCAGCGAGCGCCAGCGCTTCCACCCTGCCGAGCCCCTGGCCCGCTCCGGTGACGATCGCGACCCCGCCCTCGAGGCTGGTGGTCGGCTTGCTCGGGAGATCCCATCGACTCACTCCTTGCTCCACGCGGCGCGGGCTGGGACAACGTAACCGACACCTTCCACCTCGCAGCCGTGAGGCCCGGCCCATGAGAAACTTGCATGACGAATGGAACTAACCCTAGGGTCAGGCCCGTGACGACCCAGGCCGGCCGCATGCGCGGCCGGCGCCGACCACCGGCGACGGGCGACCTGGACCGGATCGAGCACGCGCTCGCGGACCTGGTGCGCCTGACCTCCTCGGCCCGGTTGCATGATTCCCGGGTGCGTGGAAGCGGCGTCGGCATCTCGCGGACGAACATGCGCTTTCTCGACGCCACCTTCGAGCTCGGGCCCGTGTCGGTGTCCAAGCTCGCCTCGCGCATGGACCTCTCGCAGCCGACGGCCAGCCGGGCCCTGGCAGCAGCTCGAGTCCGACGGTTATGTCGAGCGCACCACCGATCCGGCCGACGGCCGGGTGGCGTACTACAGCGTCACCGAAGGCGGGATCGAGGCCCGCCAGCGGATGCGTGCCTTCATGACCGGCCAGCTCGCCGATGCGCTGCGCGAGCTGAACTCCGAGCGTCGCCACGAGATCGCCGACGCGCTCACCGAGCTCGTGACGCTGCTTTCCGTACCGAATTCACCCGCAAGGATGAGGGGAACGCGTTGACCACCGCACCTACGAAGCCCCGCCCCCCGCTGCCGCCGGGGCGGACTATCTCGCCGAAGCCCGCTCGCGTGTCGGCACCGCCGGTCAGCCCCAGGTCGCCCGGCACGCGGTGAACACCGCCGCCATCGCGGACTGGTGCGACGCGATGGGCGACGACAATCCGGTCTTCACCGATCCGGTCCTCGCCGCCTCCTCGATCCACGGCGGCATCGTGGCGCCGGCCGTGACGCTCGACATGTGGGACCGGGGCGGCCTCAAGCAGACCCGCTCCACCGACGACCCGCAGGCGCAGACGATCAAGACACTCGAGGCGCGCGGCTACACCTCGGTGGTGGCGGTCAACTCCGAGCTCGAGATCACGCGCCAATTGCGTCCCGGTGACGTGTTGGAGAAGGTGCTCAGTCTCGAGGACGTCTCGGAGGAGAAGGCGACCGGGCTCGGCGTCGGCCATTTCGTCACCACCCGCCAGCGGTACACCACGGCGGAAGGCGAGCATGTCGGCGACGTGCTCTTCCGGATCCTGAAGTTCAAGCCCGGCACCGGCCGCTCCGCAGCACCCGCCGACGGTGCCCGTCCGGTGCCCGACGCCTCGCCGCACCTTCGCCCGCGGCCGGGCATCAATCGCGACAACGAGTTCTTCTGGGAAGGTTGCCGCCAGCACGAGCTACGGCATGCAGCGCGATCCCGCCACCGGCGCGCTCTTCCACCCGCCCGCGCCGAAGCGGAATCCGAAGACCGGTAAGTGGGAGCTGGAGTACCAGGTCTGCTCCGGCCGCGGGCGGCTCTACTCGTACGCGATACCGCACTATCCGCAGGCGCCGGGCTTCAAATACCCCGTCGTTGTGGGACTTGTCGAGCTCGAAGAGGGCCCGCGGCTGGTGTCGAACATCGTCGGGGTCGACCGAGATCAGCTCGCGATCGGCATGGCGCTCGAAGTGACGTGGCTCGACTCGCACCCCGCCCTCGTCGAGGGGGCCACCGATTCGCGCGGCTCGATCACGATCCCGCAATTCCGTCCGGCCGCACCGAACCGCCGCGAGACGACGCTCCCGGCCGACAGCGTGAGCGTCGGCGACAAGCTCGCGGCCTGGGTCAAGGACATCACCCCGACCCAGGTCGTCAGCGGTGCGCTCGCCACCCGCGACTTCCAGGACGTCCACCACGATCGCGACCTCGCCCACGCTCGAGGTTCGGCCGACATCTTCCTGAACATCAACACCTCCGTCGGGCTCATGGCCCGCTACGTCGGGGACTGGGCCGGCCCGGAGCACATCGTCACGGCGACCCGGGTTCGGCTCGGCGCCCCGGCTTACCCGTACGACCCGCTGACGTTCACCGGCGAGGTGATCGAAGCCGACGCCGCCACCGGACGCGCGGTCGTGAAGGTGCGGGCGCGCAACAGCCTCGGGGACCACATCTCCGGGACGGTCGAGCTGCTGCTCCCGGGCGGCACTGGTGAGTCGGCGTACGACAGTTTCGTCAACCGCAGCGCAAAGAAGGCAGCCCAGTGACCCGCCACAGCTACGCCGGGAACACCGCGATCGTCGGGATCGGCGCCACCGAGTTCTCCAAGAACTCCGGCCGCAGCGAGCTGCAGCTCGCCATCGAGGCGTGCACCGCCGCGTGCGAGGACGCCGGCCTGCCGACCAGCCGGGTCGACGGTCTCGTCACGTACACGATGGAGACCAACCCCGAGAACGAGATCATGCGCGGGCTCGGGATCCAGGAGCTGCGCCACTTCAGCCGTATCCACTTCGGCGGCGGCGCGCCCTGCGGCACGGTCGAGCTCGCCGCGATGGCGGTCAACGAAGGCGTTGCGGATTACGTGCTCTGCTACCGGGCGTTCAACGAGCGGTCCGGCCGCCGTTTCGGCTCGGGCGTGCAGGACCGGCCGGCCGGTCTCACCGCCGAAGAGGCCCAGTTCGCCTGGACCTCCCCGTACGGGCTGCTCACTCCGGCCTCATGGGTCGCGATGTTTGCGACGCGGATCATGCACGAGTACGGGGTGACGAGCGAGGACTTCGGTCTGGTCGCGGTGGCCGACCGCAAGCACGCGGCGACCAACCCCAAGGCCCACTTCTACGGCCAGCCGATCACGCTCGAGGATCACCAGGCCAGCCGCTGGATCGTCGAGCCGCTGCACTTGCTCGACTGCTGCCAGGAGACCGACGGCGGCCAGGCGCTGCTCGTCACGACGGTCGAGCGGGCCCGGGACCTGCCCGGCACGATGGCCGTCATCAACGGCGCCGCCCAGGCCATCGCGGGAGAGCAGCAGATGATGCGCTCGTACGGCCGCGAGAGCCTGACCGGCCTGCCCGAGATGGGCATCTGCGCCCGGCAGCTGTGGGAGAGCTCGGGCCTCGGCCCGGACGACATCCAGACCGCGATCATCTATGACCACTTCACCCCGTTCGTGCTGCCGCAGCTGGAGGAGTTCGGCTTCTGCAAGCGCGGTGAGGCCAAGGACTTCATGGCGAACGGCGCCATCGAGCTCGGCGGCCGGCTGCCGATCAACACCCACGGCGGCCAGCTCGGCGAGGCGTACCTGCACGGCATGAACGGGATCGCCGAAGGTGTGCGGCAGATCCGCGGGACGTCGGTGAACCAGGTCGCCGGTGCCAGCAACGTGCTTGTCACCGGCGGAACCGGAGTGCCCACCAGTGCGCTCCTTCTCGGTCAGGAGGGTTAGCAGGATGGGACAGCTGGACGGACGGGTGGCCATGGTCACCGGCGGCGGCGAGGGCATCGGCCGGGGCATCACGGCGGCCTATCTCAAGGCGGGTGCCAAGGTCGTCATCGCCGAGTTCAACGAGGCGCTCGGCAAGAAGACCGCGGCCGACCTTTCCGCCGAGACCGGAGGCGACTGCCGGTTCGTGCTCTGCGACGTCGGCGTCAAGGAGCAGGTCGAGGCCGCGGTGCAGTTCACCATCGACACCTTCGAAACCATCGACATCCTGGTCAACAACGCCTGGAGCGGCGGGGAGATCACCCGGGTCGAGAACAAGTCCGACGAGCTCCTGCAGCACGGCTTCAAGATCGGCTATTGGGGCCCGTGGTGGGCGATGAAGAAAGCCTTCCCGACGATGAAGGCCAACCACTACGGCCGGATCGTCAACCTGTGCTCGCTGAACGGTGTCAACGCACACATGGGCTCCGCCGAGTACAACTCGGCCAAGGAAGGGTTGCGCGCCCTGTCCCGCACAGCGGCGCGCGAGTGGGCGCCGACCGGGGTCACGATCAACATGATCTGCCCGGCGGCCAAGAGCGCGGCGTACCTGCGCGTCATCGCCGAGCATCCGGAGATCGAGGCGTCGGGCGATGTCGCCAACCCCATGGGGCGCCTCGGGGATCCGGAGAACGACATCGCTCCGGTGGCGGTCTTCCTCGGCAGCGAGGGCTCCCGCTACCTCACCGGTAACACGCTCTTCGTCGACGGCGGCTCGCACATCAACGGCTCGAGCTGGGCTCCGGTGCTTCCGGATTGAGCACGGCAGGCGGCGGCGCCGCGGAGCGGCCGACGGCGATGGTGACCGGCGCGAGCCGGGGGATCGGGCGAGCGTGCGCGCTCGCCCTGGCCGGCGCCGGCTACGACGTCGCCGTCACCGCGCGCACGATCGTGGAAGGCACCTCGGACGAAGGGCTTCCGGGAAGCCTGGCGACGACCACCGCTGAGATCGAGGCGCTCGGCTCGCGCGCGTTCGCCCTGCCGCTGGACCTGCTCGAACGGAACTCGCTGGTCCCCACGGTGGAGGCGGTGCTGACCGAGTTCGGGCACATCGACGTTCTCGTCAACAACGCGATCTATGTCGGGCAGGGCAACGACGAGCGCTTCCTCGACGTGTCGATCGACGACCTGGAAAAGCGCATCACCGCCAACATCACTGCTCAGCTCGCGATCACCCAGCGCGCGCTGCGTGCGATGGTTTCCCGCGGCGGCGGCACTGTCGTCAACGTGACCTCGATGGCCGGCATGGTGTCGCCTCCGGGGCCGCTCGGTGACGGTGGCTGGGCGCTCGGCTATGCCGTCTCCAAGGGCGGTTTCCACCGGGCCGCGGGAGTCATCGCCGCCGAACTCGGTGACGCCGGCATCCGCGCGTTCAACCTGCAGCCCGGCTTCATCGCCACCGAACGGGTCACGTCCCAGCCGCACCTCTCCTGGATCGCCGAACGCGGCAACCCACCGGAGCTCGTCGGCCAGATCCTGCTCTGGATGCTGTCGGACGAGGGTGCGAAGCTGCGCAACGGCAAGACGGTTCACGTGCCGGACGCAGCGAAAGAGCTGGGCCTGCTGCCGCCGGATTGAAACAAGGGGGAGCGCATGCAGCGGTTGAGCGCGGTCGACGCCCTGTTCGTCGAGATGGAGACCAAGCGCATGCACAACAGCGTGGTCGCCGTCCTCGTGCTGGACCCGTCCGGGATGCCGGGCGGCTACTCCTACGAGACGATCCGCCAGCACTTCGCTGAGCGGCTCGACGAGATCCCCGCCTATCGCCGACGCCTGGTGCACGTGCCGTTCGATCTCGCGCTGCCGCTGTGGGTCGATGATCCCGACTTCGACCTCGACTCCCACATCCACCGCGCGGGACTGCCGTCACCCGGCGGGCAGGCCGAGCTCGCGGAGTTCGTCGCTGATGTCGCCGGTCGCTCCCTCGACCGCGACCGGCCGCTGTGGGAGACGTGGGTGGTCGAAGGGCTCGAGCACGGCTACATCGCGCTGGTCGCCAAGACCCATCACAGCCTGATGGACGGGGTGACCGGTGCCGACCTCATCTCGAAGCTCTTCGATCTCAGCCCCGAGCCGAGGCCGTCCGAACCCGCCGAGATCTGGGCACCTCCGCTGCTGCCGTCGCCGGCCCGGCTGCTGATCGAGGCGCTTCCCGGGGCGCTGCTGCAGCCGGCCACGCTCGTGCGGACCAGCATCCGCGCCGCCCGCGGTGCGCTGGGATTCGCCCGCGGCACCCTTTTCCGGCCGCAGGACGGCCCGGCGCCCACGATGCCGTTCACCGCCCCGGCCACGTCGTTCAACGGCTCGATCTCCGGGCAGCGGACCGTTGCGTACGGCACCGCCGCGCTTGCCGATCTCAAGGTCATCAAGAACGCGTACGGCTGCACGGTGAACGACGTCGTGCTGACGGCCTGCGGCCTGACCATGCGCGAGTGGTTGCGCGACCACGGCGGCGTGCCGGACAAGCCGCTGATCGCCACCCTTCCCGTCTCGGTGCACGAATCCGAAAAGGTCAGTGGCAACAAGGTTTCTGCGATGTTCGTCCGGCTGCCCACGACCGAGACCGATCCCGTCCTCGCGCTGCGCTCGGTGCAGGAGGACACCAAGGGCGCGAAGGATCTGCACCGGGCCATGGGCGCGGAAACCATCATGGAGCTCGCCGAGTTCGCACCCCGGCGGCTGCTCAATCTCGCCGCCCGGCTCTACTCCAGCTGGAACCTGGCCAACATGCACCGGCCGGTCTACAACGTCATCGTCTCCAACGTCCCCGGCCCGTCGATGCCGCTCTATCTGCGCGGCGCCAAGCTGATCGCGTTCTACCCGCACGGTCCCGTCTTCGAAGGCGCCGGTCTGAACATCACGGTGTTGAGCTACCTCGACCGGGTCGACATCGGGGTCATCGGCTGCCGGGATTCGGTGCCCGACGCCCCGCAGATCACTGAGAGTTTCAGTGCCGCGATCGCCCGGCTGAAGGCCGCCGCCGAACAGGAATCGGCGGCATCGGAGAATGGAGCGCGGGGCACCCGGCAGCGCCGCTCTCGGGCCGGCCGTACCCCGTAGCCTCACTTACGTTTCCATCACCGACCGCTGGGAGCTGTCTTGGCCACCGGGCCGCTGTATGACGTTTCGACCCTTTGGGAGCTCGTCCGCCGCCGTGCCGAGGCGACGCCGGACGCTCCGATGCTGTACGACGAGGCCGGCCGGGCGCTGACTTTCGGAGAGTTCGCCGCCAAGGCCGAACGGGTGGCGGCCGGCCTGCTGGAGCTCGGGGTGGGCCCGGGCTCTCCGGTGACCTGGCAGCTGCCGACCCGGATCGAGACGGTCATCCTCTCGATGGCGCTGGCCCGGCTGGGCGCGGTGCAGAACCCGATCATCCACATCTACCGCGAGCGCGAGGTCGGCTTCGCGGTGCGCCAGACGGCAGCCGAGCTCTTCGTGGTGCCCGGCACCTGGCGCGGCTTCGACTACCTCGCGATGGCCGAGCGCATCGCCGCCGCGATGGAGTCCAAGCCGCGCATCCTTGTCGCCTACGACGAGCTCCCGGAGGCTGATCCGGCCGGGTTGCCCGAACCGCCGGCCTCCGCCGATGACGTCCGCTGGATCTACTACACGTCCGGCACAACGAGCGATCCCAAGGGCGTCCGCCACAGTGACGGCACGCTGCTGGCCGGAGGCATCGGGCTTGCCGTGGCGCTCGAGATGTCACCGTCCGACGTGGGTTCGATCGCGTTTCCGTTCGCCCACATCGGCGGCCCGGACTACCTCGTCACCATGCTGACCCAGGGCTTCCCGGCGATCCTCATCGAGGCGTTCGACCCGACCACGGTCGTCGACACCCTGAACCGGGTCGGCGCCACGATGGCCGGTGGGAGCACCGCGTTCTACTCGACGTTCCTCTCGCTGCACCGGGCGAAGGTGGCCTCCGGCGACGACAGCCCGCTGGTGCCGACGCTGCGCATGATGTCGGGCGGCGGTGCCCCGAAGCCGCCGGAGATCTTCTACGAGGTCAAGCGCGAGATGGGCATCCCCGTCGCCCACGGCTACGGGATGACCGAGGTCCCGATGATCACCCAGAACTCGCCGGACGACACCGACGATCAGCTCGCCTACACCGAAGGCGCGCCCGTGCGCGGGACCAAGCTGCGCATCGTCGATGGCGATGGCAAGGACGCCGAGCCCGGCACGGAGGGTGAGGTGCGCATCTCCGGACCGGTCGTCTTCCACGGCTACACCGACCCCGAGCTGAACGCCGCCGCCTTCGACGAGCAGGGCTACTTCCGCACCGGCGACCTCGGCGTGCAGCGCCCCGACGGCCACGTGACCCTCACCGGACGGCTCAAGGACGTCATCATCCGCAAGGGCGAGAACATCTCCGCCAAGGAGATCGAGGACCTGCTCTACGAGCACCCGCTGGTCGCCAACGTCGCCGTCATCGGCCTGCCGGACCCCGAACGCGGCGAGCGGGTCTGTGCCGTGGTGGAGAGCGTGCCGGACGGGCCGTCGATCACGTTCGAGGAGATGTCGGCCTACCTTCGCGAGCACGGCCTGATGACGCAGAAGATCCCGGAGCAGCTCGAGATCATCGACGCCATGCCGCGTAACGCCACCCTCAAGATCCTCAAGCACGAGCTGCGCGCCCGCTACAAGTAACCAGCCGCAGAGGTAGTAGCGAACGGTTGTCCGGCTTGTAACGCATGCGCCATCCGGATCGGGCAGGCTAGCCCGGAGCAGATCGCGAGCGCGGGTCTGCGACCGGAGGGGGTGCGAGGTGGCCGATCCGTCACGGCCGGTCTCGATCCGCGGCGTCCCAGCGCCTGACGAAGAGCTGGCGCCGGTCGACACGCTGCTGCTGCACGGCGACGCCGATCCGCGGCGCCGGTCGTCGATCGTCGGGCTGTGCCTGCTCGAACGCGCCCCGGACTGGCCCGCGCTGATGGCCACGGTGGAGCGCGCGGCGCGGCGCGTTCCCCGGCTGCGCCAGCGGGTGGTCAGCCCGCTGCTGCCGATCAGCCGGCCGCACTGGGTCGCCGATCCGGACTTCGAGCTGAGCTACCACCTGCGCCACGTGCGCATTCCCGAGCCCGGTGGCCGCGCCGAACTGATGACCCTCGCCGAGGTCGCGGAGATGACCCCGCTGGATCCGGCCCGCCCGCTCTGGGAGCTGACGCTGGTCGAAGGGCTGCGCGAGCCTGACGTGCCCGGCGAGCGCGCGGCCCTGCTGTGGAAGTTCTCGCACGCGCTCGGTGACGGCGTCGGCCTGCTGAAGATCGCGCTGGCGCTGCTCGACCTCGATCCGCAGCAGGCCGACGAGCCGGCGATGGAGCAGATCTCGTCGCGGCGCGCCTGCCGCAAGAGCCGGGCCGCGCTGCTGCGCGACCGCCTCGTGGAACTGCCCGCAGACCTCACGAGCGACGCCTTCAGGGCCGGCAAGTGGGCGACGGCCGCCGGGCTGCGGGCGGCTGCCGACCCGGCTCAGGCCGCCGGCCAGGCCGTGGATTTCGCGCGCTCGCTCGGGAGGCTCGTGACCCCGCCGGCCGCCGCCCCCTCACCGGCGCTGCGGGCACGCGGCACCAAACGGCGGCTGCTCGTGCACGAGGTGCCGCTCGAAACGCTCAAGCGAGCCGGACGGGAGGCCGGCGGCACGGTGAACGACGCGTACCTCGCGGGCGTGCTCGGGGCGATGCGGCGCTACCACGAGCGCGTCGGCACCCCGATCGACCTGCTGCCGATGGCCGTCCCGGTGTACGGACGGCCGGGCGCGCCGACCGGCCTGGCCGCAGCGGGGGAGGAGGCGGGTGGAGGCAACCACTTCAGCGCCGTGCGCTTCGCTGCACCGGTAGGAGAGCGGGATCCGGCCGAGCGCATCCGCGCGGTGCACGACCTGGTCGCCGCGGGCCGCGCCGAACCGGCGCATGGCGCGACCGACGTGCTGGCCCGGGTGTTCGCGCGCACACCGGCGTTGCTGCTCGCCGAGATCGCCCGCCAGCAGGGTCAGCTCGACGTGCAGGCGAGCAACGTCTCCGGCTTCCCGGCCGACGTCTTCCTGGCCGGCGCGCGGGTCGACGGCATGTTCGCCTTCGGACCGGCCCCGGGGGTGGCGGTCATGTTCGTGCTGCTGTCCTACCGCGACACTTGCGGCATCGGCGTCACCCTCGACGAGGCAGCCATCGCCGCTCCGGCGCTCTTCCAGCGCTGCGTGACCGACGGCTTCGACGAGGTGCTGCGCCTCGCCGAGCCGGCGAAGAGCGTCCGCACCAGGAGCAGGCGGCTGATCCCGTCGTGAAGTCGTGAATCGGATCCCCTCGTAGCCTTGTCGGCATGACGGATCTGGCGATCGACGCGCACCTTGCCGATGAGCTGCGCAGCCGGGCGCGCCAGAGCGTCGAGGCCGGCGATGTCCCCTCCTGCCAGATCGCTGTGGCCTACCAGGGGGAGGTCGTGCTCGAGGAGACGTTTGGGGCGGCGCCGGGCAGCCGCTACGTCATCTTCTCAGCGACCAAGCCCGTGGTCTCGTCCGTCATCTGGATGCTGATCAGCGAAGGCAAGCTCGAGCTCGACCGGCCCATCGCCGCTGACATCCCGGAGTTCGGGACCAATGGCAAGGAGGTCGTGACGCTCGAGCAGGTGCTCCTGCACACCGGCGGCTTCCCCTCTGCACCGATGGCACCCAAGCTCTGGAACGACCGCGAAGGGCGGTTGCGGCGATTCGCCGACTGGCGGCTGAACTGGCCGCCCGGCACCGCCTTCGAGTACCACCCGGCCTCCGGGCACTGGGTGCTCGCCGAGCTCATCCAGCGCGCGGTCGGTCGCGATTTCCGCGCGGTGATACGCGACCGCGTCCTCGATCCGCTGGGCCTCAAGGCGCTGGCGCTCGGCGTCGAGCCGCAGGACGCCGGCGCCGTGCAACAGATCGTCACCTCGGGCGCGCCACCCGATCCCGATGAGCTCGAGCGCACGCTCGGCATCCGCGAGCTCCCCTCGGCGAGCGATGACGTGACGCTGCTGGAGTTCAACACCGACGACGGCCGCCGCGCGGGCGTTCCGGGAGGAGGCGGCATCTCGACCGCGGCCGACGTGACGCTCTTCTACCAGGCCCTGCTGCACGACCCCGAGGGGCTGTGGGAGCCGGCGATGCTCGCCGACGTCACCTCGGTAGCCCGTAACCACTTCACCGATCCGATGACCGGCGATCCGGCCAATCGCAGCCGCGGGCTCGTCCTCAAGGGCGATGACGGGCGTGGGGAACGGCGGCACGACTTCGGTCCGAGCACGTCGCCGCGCGCCTTCGGTCATTCCGGCGTGGGCGGGCAGATCGCGTGGGCTGATCCGCAGACCGGCCTGAGTTTCTGCCACCTCACCAGCGGCTTGGATCGCAATCCCATCAAGCAGGCCAAGCGCTCCTACGCGCTCAGCAAGCGGGCCGGTTCGCTGCGTAGTGAGGCCGGATCATGAGCCGGCCCGGCGACTGGTTGCTCCGTACCGGTGCGTTGGAAGCATTTACGACGTACGACGTCTTCCGCCCGGTGTCGCGGCGCGGCCCGCTCTCGCCGCTGGTCTTCTTCAGTACCTGGCCGGTGTCGGAGCTGCCGTTGCAATCGGCGTTCTTCCAGGTGGCGACGGCGGCGGCGCTGGCCCGGCCGCGCGAGGTGCGCAGCCCGCGCGGGCTCGCGGGGCTGGCGCTGACCGCCGCCAGCGTGACCGGCCTGCTCAAGCTGCGCCGCGCCGCCGACCGCGCGGAAGGGGAGCTGGAGCTTGCCCTCGTCGACGCGCTGGGGCCGCAGTATCGCGACGAGATTCGCCGGCCCGGGTGGCCCGACCTCCCCGCCGGGGCGTACCAGCCGCCGGGCGCCCTGCGGACGATGCTCATCCGCAAGCGCTTCGCCCAGGGCAAGAACCTCGCGTACGGCCCGCACGGGCGCTTCAACCTGCTCGACGTCTGGCGCCGCGCCGACCTTCCGAAGAACGCGAAAGCGCCTGTGCTGCTTCAGGTTCCGGGTGGTGCGTGGGTCACGGGGAACAAGCAGGTGCAGGCGTATCCCCTGATGAGTCACCTGGCCGAGAACGGCTGGGTCTGCGTCGCGATGAGCTACCGGCTCGCCCCGAAGGCGACCTGGCCGGACTTCCTGATCGACGTCAAGCGGGCGATCGCCTGGATCCGGGCCAACATCGCCGACCACGGCGGTGACCCGGATTTCCTTGCCATCACAGGGGGTTCCGCGGGCGGACACCTGTCCTCGCTCGCGGCGCTCACCCCCAACGATCCCGTCTACCAGCCCGGATTCGAAGACGTCGACACCTCGGTGAAGGCGGCCGTGCCGCTCTACGGCGTGTACGACTGGGTCGACGAGGCGAGGGTCGGGCACTCCGGGCTGCCGCAGATGCTCGAACGCATGGTGGTGAAGGGCAGGCTCGAGGACAACCCGGCGGCCTACCACGACGCATCGCCGATCTATCAGGTCGGCGCCGACGCGCCGCCGATGTTCGTCCTGCACGGCACGAACGATTCGCTCGTTCCGGTGGAGCAGGCCCGGCTCTTCGTCGACAAGCTCAGGGTGACGTCGAAGGAGACGGTGGCGTATGCGGAGCTCGCGCTCGCCCAGCACGCGTTCGACCTCTTCGGCTCGGTGCGGTCAGCCGCTACGGCCGAGGCGATCGCCCGATTCCTCGGGGTGATCTACGGCCGCGAGCAGGGGTCCTGAACGCCTGAGGCAGCGGCTCAGCCGAGCTCGGCGGCCTGGGCCAGCACCTGCTCGCGCGACGCACCGGCGTTGAGCAGGGGCCGGTAACGGCCCAGGAGAGCCGGCGCGCTGATGCCGGCGATCGCCACCAACCGGTCGCCCGCGAAGTACGCGGCCAGCAGCTTGCGCGGAGCGGGAGCGTCGGGGTCGTCCGGCTCTTCGCCGTGCAGCACCTCGACCGCGTCGGCGAGGCCGGGGCGTCCGAGCAGCTGCACCTTGCGGCCGAACTGGTCGGACCAGAAGTAGGGCAGCAGCGGTGCCACCGGCTCGGGGGATTCGCCGGCCAGGTCACGCACGAGCGTCCGGGCGAGGACCGGCGCCTGGTCGACGGCGGTGGTCCAGTGCTCGAAGCGCAGGTGCTGATCGTGGGACTCGTCGTGCCACGCGGCGACGTCGCCGAGGGCGTAGACCCGGCCGAACGACGGGTCGAGCCCGATGGCCCGCCCGGCGCCGTCGCACGTCACGCCTCGCTCCCAGCCGAAGCTGCCCGGCGTCGCCGGGTCCAGCAACCACTCGACGTTGACTTCGGTGCCCACGCCGACGACGGCGATGTCGGACTCGATCGTGGTGCCGTCCGACAGCCGGACGCGCACGCTGTCCTCGCTGTGCATCAGCTCGTCGACACCGGTGCCGGTCTGCAGGGCGACCCCGTAGCGCCGGGCCATCCGCCCGACGATGCCGCCGAGCAGCTCGCCGAGCGTGCGCTGGTAGGGGACGTCGAGGGCCTCGATGACTGTCACCGACAGGCCGCGGTCATGCGCGGCGGTCGCCACCTCGGCCCCGATGAATCCGGCGCCGACGACGAGCATGCTCTTGGCGCTGTCGAGCGCGCGGCGAAGATCGAGAACGTCGTCGAAAGTGCGGAGCAGGTGGACGCGCGGATGTCCGGACAGCGCCGGTAGCTCCCGGGCGCGCACTCCCGTCGCGACGACGAGGGCGTCGTAGCCCACCTCGCCGTGCTCGCCGTCCGCGTCCTGGGTGAGGACGACTCCCGGCCGCAGGCCGATCGCCCGCACGCCGCGCCGCAGGTCGAGGTCGAGCGACGATTCGTCGCTGCCTTCGCGGGCGAGGTGGACCGGGTTGGCCTCGACGTCAGCCTTCAGCAGTTGCTTGGACAGCGGAGGGCGGTCGTAGGGCGGGTGCGGCTCGTCGCACAGCAGCGTCAGCCGGCCGTCGAAACCCGCGGCGCGCAACTCTTCGGCGGCCCGCCAGCCCGCCAGGCCTCCGCCGACGATCACGACGTGCTCGGTGAAGGGCATCGGCCAGGTCCTCTCGAATATGTCGAAGAGCGGTCTTGCGGCGAATCGCTAGCTCGGGTAAGCAGTCGGCAAGCACCACTTGGGGGGGAACTGAATGGTGCCTCATTCCTACGGTCCAACAGCGGGGCCGGGTGGCACAGCGGAATCTTCGCCTGATCGGCTGGGTCCGAGGCGGCGGGGGCTGGCCCGCGACCCGTTCCTGGCTCTCGTCGCGGTGCTGCTCGGCGCCGAGGCGCTGGCGCCGGTGCGTACCCGGCTGACCAGGCCCGGCGACGTCCTCGCCGAGCCCGGGCGGCCGGTGCAGGCGGTCTACGCGATCTTGTCCGGCAGGCTCGGAATCTTCCAGACCGGCCCGGCCGCCGCACCCGGCCGTCCCCGGCTGCGCGAGGTCATCGGTGCAGGCCAGCGCGCGGGAGACGCTCACCTGCTCGCCGATCGCTGGGCGCCGTTGAACTGCAAGATCCAGTGCCTGTCCGCCGGGCTCGTCGCCGTGATCGACGCCGACCTGTACTGGGAGTGGTGCCAGCGGCCCGCGGTGGCGATCAGCGTCCTGCGCGAGATGACCGAGCAGGCGCGGGCGCGCGAGCGCCTGCGCATCAGCTGGCTGGGGCTGGACATGACCGCTCGGATGGCTGCGCTGCTGCTCGATCTGCACGAACGCTTCGGCACGGATGCCGCTGCGACGCGTCCCCACCCGTTGGTGGCGCATGGCCTCTCGCAATCGCACCTGGGGGACCTGATCGGAGCGCGCCGCGAGACCGTCAATCGGGTGAACCGAGCCCTGGAAGCCGAGGGTCTCGTCGAGCAGGGGCCGCGCGGAACGGTGTTGTGCGACGTCAAGGGGCTTGCGGTGCGCGCGGGAAGGACCCCCGGTGGCGAGCGGCGTGATCGGCGAGCCGTATCCTGAAGGGGCCAAATCTGCACCTGACGTCGGGACACAGCGAATTGTCAGGCGCATCGCAGGACCCGGGGTGGCGGCGTAGGCCCAGTGGAGTTACGCTCTCGGTGTGAAACGCGTTCTAGTTTTTACGGGTCGAGGCGAATCCGAATGAGCATCGAGCGTGGCCGCACCGCGGTCGCTGCGGTAGACCCCTCTCCGTTCGCGGCTGTCGAAGACGCGCTTGCTGCGATCGCCCGGGGCGAGCCCGTGGTCGTGGTGGACGACGCCGACCGTGAGAACGAGGGCGACGTCATCATGGCGGCCGAGCTCGTCACCGCCGAGCAGATGGCGTTCATCGTCCGCTGCGGCGGCCTGGTGTGCGTCGCGCTCGAGGGCGAGCGGCTCGACGACCTCGCTCTTCCGCTGATGGTCCCGCCGGATGAGAACTCCGACTCCCAGGGGACGTCCTTCACCGTCTCCGTCGACGCGATCGGTACCACCACCGGCATCTCAGCCGCTGACCGGGCGCTGACCGTCAAGACCCTGATCGACCCGGCCACCGTGCCGAGCGACCTGCGCCGTCCCGGCCACATCTTCCCGCTCCGCGCCCGTCGCGGCGGCGTGCTCAAGCGGGCCGGCCACACCGAGGCTGCGGTCGACCTCGCCCGGATGGCGGGCCTGCGTCCGGCCGGCGTGCTGTGCGAGATCGTCAAGGCCGACGGCACCATGGCCCGCGTTCCCGACCTGGTCGAGTTCTGCGCCCAGCACGGCCTGCTGCTGATCTCGATCGACGACATCGTCCGCTACCGGCATCGCACCGAGCGGCTGGTCAAGCGGGTCAGCTCGGCGACCATCCCCACCGAGTGGGGACCGTTCGAAGCGGTCGCTTTCGAGTCGGTGCTCGACGGCGAGCAGCACCTCGCGTTCGTCGCCGGCGACCCGACCGGCACCGAGCCGGTCCTGGTCCGCGTCCACAGCGAGTGCCTGACCGGTGACGTCTTCGGTTCGCGCCGCTGCGATTGCGGCACCCAGCTGGCGCAGGCCATGGATGCGATCGCCCGCGAGGGCCGCGGTGTGTGCGTCTACCTGCGCGGGCAGGAAGGGCGGGGCATCGGGATCGCCCACAAGCTGCGGGCGTACGGCCTGCAGGATCTCGGCCACGACACCGTCGACGCCAACCTCGCGCTCGGCCTTCCGGTCGATGACCGCGAGTACGGCATCGGCGCGCAGATCCTCGCCGAGCTCGGCGTCGGCCCCATGCGGCTGATGACCAACAACCCGGCGAAGTACACCGGGCTCGAGGGCTTCGGTCTGACGATCAGCGAGCGCGTCCCGCTCGCCCCGACCGTCACCGCCGAAAACCTGCGCTACCTGAAGACCAAGCGCGAGCGCATGGGCCACCAGCTCGACGGGCTCGACGCCTTCTCCGCCCCGCCGGCGAACGAGGGCCTGGGCGCCAGCTAGAGGTCGCCGGTTCACACGAGAGCGCGCCCCACCTTCTCGCGCCCCGCGGGTGCACGGCAGGATGACGTGGTGATCCTTGACGCCTTTTCCCTGACCGACCGTGTTGCCATCGTCACCGGAGCGGGCCGCGGGCTCGGGGCAGCCATCGCCCTGGGCTTCGCCGAAGCGGGCGCTGATGTGGTGATCTGCGCCCGTACCCGAGAGCAGCTCGACGAGGTGTCGAAGGCGGTGGAGGCGACCGGCCGCCGTGCCGTCGCGCTCGCGCTGAACTTCGCCGCCGAAGGGGCCGCCGAGCAGCTGGTGGCCGCGGCGGAGAAGGAGTTCGGCCGGCTCGACATCGTCGTGAACAACGTCGGAGGCACCATGCCGACGCCGTTTCTCGACACCACGCCGAAGATGTTCAACGAGGCGTTCCAGTTCAACGTGACCACCGCCTTCACCCTGACGCAGCTGGCCACGCCGCTGCTGCTGCGCTCGCCGGGCGCCTCCGTCATCAACATCACCTCGACCATGGGCCGGGTGCGCGACCGCGGCTACGTCGCCTACGGCACCGCCAAGGCGGCGCTGATCCACATGACCCATCTACTGGCAGCCGACCTCGCCCCGCGGATCCGGGTCAATGCGATCTCACCCGGCTCGATCGCGACATCGGCGCTCGAGATCGTCAGCGGCAGTCCCGAGCTCAAGGCGGAGCTGGAGTCCAAGACCCCGCTGGCGCGGATCGGCGTCCCTGCCGACATCGCCGCCGCCGCGCTCTACCTCGCCTCGGACGCGGCGTCCTACGTGACCGGCAAGGTGCTCGACGTCGACGGCGGCATCGAGGCCGCGAACCTCAGCATGAAGCTGCCGGATCTCGCCCCCTGAGGCCGCGACCCGAAGGCGTCAGCCGGCGAGATCGTCGGGGGCGTCGAGGCAGCGCGGGGTGCTCGACGTGGCGGGCTCGACCTGGAACGCCACCCGCGTGCTGGTGCCGTCGGCAAAGACCACCTTTCCGGTGACAGCGCTGGCGGTCGTGTCCGCGGATGCTGCCGTCAGCGCGGCGTCGAGCCGGAACGATGCGATCCGATGCCCCCGGCTGCTCGCCTGGCCCATCCGCGCCGAGTAGTCCTCGAGGGATTCGTTCGGCGTGCACAGCTGGTCGTAGGCCTGGGCGTACCGGCTGTTCTTGATGTCCAGCAGGTAGTTGTGGGCGCTCTGCGTCGCGCTGGTGGCGACGCCTCCGCGGGTGAGCGTCCAGAGGAGCACTGCCCCGCCGCCGAACGTGACACCGACGACCGCGGCGAGCCCTAAGGCGCGCACCGCGAGCCACGTCCGGGCAGGCCGGCGCGAACTCACGCTCAGGTCACAGAGGCTGTCGAAGAGCGGCTCGTCTTCTAGGACCGGTTGACTGCGCTCAGCGAGTCGGCTACCACCCACATCGCGAAGTATTGCGCGCCTCCGCCGTAAGCCTGTGCAAGCGCGACGTGCGCGTCGTCAACTTGATGTTCACCCGCCATCCCCCGTACCTGCAGCGCGGCCTCGGCAAAGCGGATCAAACCGGACGCACCGATCGGGTTGGTCGACAGGACGCCACCCGACGGGTTCACCGGGAACGCGCCCCCGATCTCGGTCTCGCCGGAGTCGGTCATCTTCCAGCCCTCGCCGATCGGCGCGATGTCGTGGCCCTCCAGCCACATCGGCTCGTACCAGCTGAACGGGACGTACAGCTCGGCGACGTCGATCTGCTCGCGCGGGTTGGTGATCCCGGCGCCCGCATAGACGTCGGCCGCGCACTGCACCCCGGCCGCCGGACGCACCGGGTCACGGCGCGGGAACTGCGTCGGCTCGCTGCGCATGGCCGTCGACAGGATCCAGGCCGGCGGGCGGCCGGCCGCAGCGGCGGCCTTACCGCCGGCCTCGTCGGTGAAGACGATCGCCATCGCACCGTCCGATGACGGGCACGACTCCAGGAAATGCAGCGGATCCCAGAGCATCGGCGACTCGCGGACCTTGTCGATCGAGATGTCGGCGAGCTGCAGGTGGGCGTACGGGTTCTTGAGCGCATTGAGCCGGTCCTTGACGGCGACCTTCCACCCGATGTGCTCGGGGGCGCCGCTGCGCTGGATGTACGCCCGGATCCACGGCGCGAAGATGCCGCCCGCGCCCATGCTGCCGCTCTTGCCGCCGCCGAGGCCCCACTGGGCGTTGCCCTCGGACTGCTTCTCGTACGCGACGGCGAGCACGCGCTTGTGGATGCGATTGCTGACCAGATGCGAGGCGACGATTCCGGTGGAGCCGCCGACGGATCCGGCGGTGTGCACGCGCATCATCGGCTTGCCCGAAGCGCCCAGCGCATCCGCCAGGTACAGCTCCGGCATCATGACGCCCTCGAACGCATCAGGCGCCTTGCCGATGACGACGGTGTCGATGTCCTTCCACGTCATGTTCGCGTCGTCGAGCGCCCGCTGCGCGGCCTCGCGCAGCAGACCGGCCTGCGAGACATCCTCGCGCCGCGTCTTGTGCTTGGTCTGGCCAATCCCGACGATGGCCGTGGGCTCGGCGCTCACTGCTGGATTCCTTCCAGGATGGCGACGAGGTTCTGCTGCAGCAGCGGACCGCTCGTAGCGTGGGCGAGGACGCGCCGGCGGCCGTTCTCGCGGATCTGCCTGGCGGCCTCGGCGATGCGCACCAGCCCGGTCGCCATGATCGGGTTGGCGGCGAGCGCGCCGCCGGACGGGTTGATCTCGGTGCCGGAGTCCAGCCCGAGCGCGCGGATGAGGATGCCTTCCTGATGGGAGAACTGCGCCGACAGTTCGGCGACCTCGATCGGCCCGGCGGCGAGGCCCGCGACCTCCGCGGCCTTGCGGGTGGACGGTGAGGCTGTCAGGTCGCGTACTCCTGGATAGTGCGGCTCGATGCGGTGGTCGATGCCGGTGATCCAGGCCGGGGTGAATCCGCCGGCAGCCGCCAGCTGCTTGGCTTTCTCCTCGGTCGCGAGCACCACCGCGACGGCGCCGTCACTGATCGGCGGAAGGTCCGAAAGCCGCAGCGGATTGCGGACGTACGCCTCGGACAGCAGCGCGTCGGCGTCGGAGGAGCCTTTCACCTGGGCGTACGGATTCGCCTCGGCGCTCTTGCGGCTGCGCACGGCAGCCTCGGCGAAGTCGCGCTCGGTCGCGTCGCCCGCATCGAGCACGGCCCGCGCCTGGATCGCCGCCAGCGTCACCGGATCCGCGCCGAGGGTCGCCAGGTAGTACGGGTCCATCTGCAGCGGCATGACGGCGTTGAGGTCGCCGGTCGACGACTTGCCGGAACCGAAGACGAGCGCGGTGTCGATGTCGCCGTGGTGCAGGCGTACCCACGCCTCGTACAGCGCCCAGGCCCCGTCCATCTCCACGTGCGACTCGTGGATCGGCGGCCAGGCGCCGACGGCGTCGAGGTTGGCCACGAAGGTGAACGTTCCTCCGGACAGGTAGTCGCAGCTGCCCGAGCAGGTGAAGCCGACCTCCTGGCGCGTGAGCCCGGCGTTCTTCAGGGCTGCGATGACGACGTCCTGGACGAGCTTCACTTCGGCCTGCTCGCTCAGGCGCACCATCGGGGTCTGCGCGTAGCCGACGATCGCGATGCGGGTACCGGCAGCCATGTCAGCTCACCCGCCCGATGTCGACGGTCGTATCGTCCGGCTCGCCGGTCGGCTCCCACCCGGCGATGCAGCCGTCGACCGAGCCCCAGCTGCGGGTGCCCAATTCCTCCACCGTGCGTTCGCCTTCCGGTACCCAGACCGCTTTGACGCGGATGCCGGGGTGCACCTCGGCGGCGGGCAGACCGATCACCGATTGCAGGTTCAGCAACCCCTCGCCGCCGTCGAGCAGCACCGACACCCGGGCGAACGGCTCGGTCTCCTGCTGCCCGGGGTACTGCACCGGCAGGACGACGGTGTAGTTCGTGATGGTGCCGCGGTCGGGGAGAACAACGTCGTTATCCGGGCTGACCGCAATCCCGTCGACCGTGCAGCTGTCGCGCGGCGGGATGTAGGTGCGTCCGCACTGCGGGCACTTCTGGCCGGTGATCCGGCCCTCCAGCAGCGCGCTGGCGAAGCGCTCGGCGGCCGGCGCGACGGCCTCCTTGTAGAGCAGCGAAACCCAATGCTCCATGACACGTACCGGCTCTTCGCCAGAGGCGGGCAGCGGCCCGGATGCGTCAGCGGGAGCCGAGGACTCGAGCACGAAGTACGCGAGGTCGTCGATCCGCCCGCGCTGCTCCTCACGCCACTGCGGCAGCACCCGGGTGCCGCGCGTGATCGCGTCCTCGCTACCCGCGTCGACCGCGTGGAACATCTCCGTGTCAGCGCCGTCGAGCTTGATCATGGCGAACGCGAACGGCCGGTCCAGCGGGTGGTTCGGCAGCGGCTCGGGTACCCAGGTCCACGATGCGACCGTGCCGCCCGGGCCGACCTCGACCGGGGTCGGGTCGACGGCCTCGCCCGTATCCGGGTCGTACTCCAGCGGCGGGCACAGCACCCGCCCGGCGCTGGTGCGCACGCCCGTGATGCGGTGTTCGCCAAGCGCCGCGCTGAAGGCGCCGATCACTGGCCCGAGACTGCGCTTGTAGGGAAATTCGATCTTGGTTTCGACGAGCCGCACCACGGGGGCTTGTTGTCCTTTCGGTTACGCCAGTGAGCTGAAGTCGACCTGGCCGGTGGCCATGTCGGAGGTGAAGCCGTAGTCGGCGTAGACGTTGGCGCCGCTGATGAGCGCCGCGGCACTGCTGCCGAGGAACGCCAGCACGTCGGCGACCTGGCGAGGCGTGATGACGTTGCCGGTCGACTGCCCGATGGTCCAGTCGACGACCTTGTCGCTCATCGTGGCCCGGAAGTCGACCAGCAGCGGGGTGTCGATGATGCCCGGGCAGACGCTGCAGGTGCGCACGCCCTTCTCCATCGTCGCGTGCGAGGAGCGGATGACCCACACCTGGGCGATCTCCTTGGAGAACAGGTACGGGTCGGTGATGAGTTCGGAGTGGGCGTCGACCCACTCGAGGGCCTTGCTCCAGTCGGTGATGTCGAGGAACTCGTTGATCTCGGCGAGGTGATTGGGCCACCCCTGACCCGCCATCGACGCGGTGTTGACGATGGCGCCGCCGGCCGGGATGCGGTCGAGCAGCTTCTCCGACAGCCGCCGGACCGCCAGGCAGTTGACGGCGATGACGACGCGGTTGGGGACGGTGGAGGCCACCCCCGCGTTGTTGAACAGCACATCGATCGAGGCGGGGGCCTGCTCGACGGCAGCGTCGATCGATGCCGGGTCGGACAGATCGACCTTGATGAACTTCGCGATCGAGGAGTTCAGGGCCTCCGGCGGATCGTTGCGGTCCATGACCGTGATCTCGGCGCCGAGGCCGGCGAGCAGCGAGGTGAGCGAGGCGCCCACACCGGACGAGCCGCCGGTGATGAGCACCGCCTTGCCGGTGTAGTCGATCAACGGGCCAGCAGCCATCGTTTCTCCTTCAGTCAGCTCAGCAGCTCGGCCATGATCCGCATGGTCGGGATGTCGGGAGGGAGCAGCATGCACGTCACGAACGACTCCTGCCAGGCGGCCAGGTCGTCGCGCAGCTTCTCCTTCGGCCCGATGAGGGCGGTCTCTTCGATGAGCTTGCGCGGCACCGCGGCGGTCGCTTCGGCCTTGTGCCCGGACAGATAGAGGTCCTGGATCTTGGCGACCTCGGCCTCGTAGCCCATCCGCTCGTAGACCCGGGCGTGGAAGTTGACTTCCTTTGCGCCCATGCCGCCGATGTAGAGCGCGATGCCCGGCCGGATGAGGTCGGCTGCCCCCTCGACGTCATCGGTGACGATGACCGGCGCTCCGGCGAGCACCTCGAAGGTGTCCGGCGTGGAGCGCGCTCCGGGACGCGCGAAGCCCTCGGTCAGCCACTCGCGGTACATGCCCTCGTGCTTGGGCGCGTAGAAGATGGGCAGCCAGCCGTCGGCGATCTCCGCGGCGAGCGCGATGTTCTTCGGACCCTCGGCGCCGAGAATGATCGGAAGGTCGGCGCGCAGCGGATGGGTGATCGGCTTCAGCGGCTTGCCGAGCCCGGTGCCATCCGGATAGGGGAGCGGGTAGTGCGGCCCGGCGTTGGTCACCGGCTTCTCCCGCGCCAGGACGTCCCGCACGATGTGGACGTACTCGCGGGTGCGGGCCAGCGGCTTGGCGAACGGCTCGCCGTACCAGCCCTCGACCACCTGGGGTCCGGAAACCCCGAGACCCATCACGAAGCGCCCGTCGGACAGGTGGTCCATGGTCAGCGCCGCCATGGCGGCCGCGGTCGGGGTCCGGGCCGACAGCTGCATCAGCGCGGTGCCGAGGCGAATCGTCGAGGTGCGCGCGCCCAGCCAGGCGAGCGGGGTCAGGGCGTCGGAGCCCCACGATTCCGCGGTCCAGACCGAGTCGAACCCGAGCCGCTCGGCTTCGGCGACGGCTTCGGCGTGGTCGGGCTTGCCCGCACCCCAGTAGCCCAGCGACAGGCCGAGCTTCAGCTGCTTGCTCATGCGGGCATCGGATCTGCTGCGGCCATCATCGGCTCAGCCTAAGTCGTGAGCAAGCGCTTGGTCGTCGGAGGGGTCTACAGGTCGGCGAGCAGCGGCGACGTGCCGGCCATCAGAGCTTCCATCTCTTCCCGGATGCTCGTCATGTCGTCCGGGTTCTCCGGCAGCTCCATCTCGCCGAAAAGCACGCCCCGGCGGGTGATCCGGAACATGACGATCGCGTAGCGCAGCCCGTTGTAGGTCAGATACCAGGGAAGGTCGCGCGGCTCGTAGCCCGACAGCGCGGCATACGTCTGCGCCATGTCGGCCGGCCGCAGCAGGTCGGGAAGGCCGGACATGCCGTGCTTGCCGAGCATGCTCTCGAAGAAGAAGTGCATGAACGCCATCCAGGCCAGGTCGACCTCGGGCGGAGCGACGGACGCCATCTCCCAGTCGAGCACCGCGACCGGCGCGAAGTCGCGGTACATCATGTTGCCGATCCGCGAGTCGCCCCAGGAGAGCACGGTCGGTCCTTCGTGCTCCGGCCAGTTCTCCTCCAGCCAGGCGAAGCAGCGCTCGATCAGCGGGGAGCGGATGCCGTCCGACGCGGACCACTCGTAGTACGCGCGGGTGTCGAGCACGTGCTGGCGCAGGCTGCTCTCTTCGGTGCGGTGCGGGAGCAGGAAGTCGAAGCGGTCCTTGGCGTCCGGGATCGCATGCAGATCGGTCAGCACCTTGATCGAGGTGTCCTGCAGCCGCTGGCGCTGCTCCGGCGTGCCCTCCGCGACCCAGCCGGCGAGCGCATAGGGCGGCAGGTCGGTCGGGACGACCCCGTCGACCCGGTCCATCACGAAGAACTGCTCACCGAGGAACGAGCGGTCGGTCTCGAGCCAGCGCAGGTTCGGCACCGGTACCGCGGTCAGCTCGCGTACCAACTCGATCGCGCGGTACTGGCGGTCGAGGTGGTAGGCCTCGAAGACGGGAGCCGCCGCCGGATCGGGTGCCACCCGCGCCACGAGTTGCTCGGACGTGCGCACCCCGCCGTCCTTCCAGCTGGCTTCGAAAAGCAACGTCTCGCTGGACATGCCATTCCCGCTCGGGACGCTCAGCTGGCCGAGGACGGGCTCGGCGCCGCTCGGCAGCACCCCGGTCAGCCAACGCGTGAGCGCTGCATGGAGCTCGCCGTGGTCGCGCGACGAGGTCTTCGGCCGCCCCACTTCCGCCGGATCGCCGACGGCGGCGCGCACCGCGGAGGGCACGCGCGCTTCGGACGACGGAACTCCCGGGGCTGTCTGGGCGGTCATAGCGGGTCCTTCGTGGGGCGAATCGGGCCTTGGGGGGGCCGGTCTGCAGGGGTGAACGAGCGGTGAATAGAGTGCTGCCTCGCTGTATACCTGACGACGGCTCAGGAGTTTCTGACAATCCGTCAGACCAGTGGGCGGCATCCGCCAGATGTCACCTTCTGCCACCTTGTTCGACGAGCTTCACAACTCGCTGTGAAATGAGCGATCCGGTTGCAGCGCGTGACCGGAACAGGTTTCATACGCGAATGGCGGGAGTGACCTGCGCCACCCCAGCTGCCCGGACCACCTGGCAGCGACCGGCGGCTCGGTCCCGACGCTGAGCTCGCGCGCGATCCCACCACCAGCCGGCCCGACGAAAGAGGCCTCCCGCGGATGCATGAGTTTCTCATCTACGCAATCAGTGGACTCACCACTGCAGGCATCTACGCGATCACTGCGAGCGGCCTGACGCTGACCTACGTCACGACCGGCGTCTTCAACTTCGCTCATGGCGCCGTCGGCGCGTTCGCTGCCTTCGCCTACTGGCAGATGCGCTTCCACTGGGCTTGGCCGGCACCCGTCGCCATCATCATCACGCTGGGAATCCTCGCGCCAGGATTCGGGCTGATCCTCGAGCGCTTCATCATGCGCCGGCTGGAAGGCACGTCCGACGCGACGAAGCTCGTCGTCACCGTGGCCGTGCTGGTGGCAACGGTCGGCCTCGTGCAGACGATCTGGGACCCGACGGTCTTCCGCACGACGCACGAGCTCTTCGGCAACAAGTTCACCATCGCCAACATCGACATCCCCTACAACGACGTCACGGTGCTGGTGCTCGCCCTGTTGGTCGCCATCGGGCTGCGGCTGCTGCTCTACAACACCCGCCTCGGCGTCGCGATGCGCGCCACTGTCGACGACCGTTCGCTGGCCGTGATGAACGGAGCGAACCCGAACCGCGCGTCCCAGGCGTCGTGGATCATCGGCACGCAGCTGGCGGCCCTCGCGGGCATTCTCGTTGCGCCCAAGCTGAACCTGTCAGCTCTTCCGCTGACCCTGCTGATCGTCAACGCGTATGCCGCGGCGATGATCGGCCGGCTGCGCAGCCTGCCCATGACCTTCGTCGGAGCGCTGATCCTCGGCCTCGCCAACGACCTCGTCGTCGGCTACCTGCCCAAGATCAAGACCGGCCAGCAGTACATCAGCGGTATCGGCGCCGTCACCCCCGTCATCGTGCTGCTGCTCGCCGTCCTGTTGCTCAAGCAGACCAAGCTGCGTGGAAGCACCAAGCACCGCACCAGAGAGATCAGCCCGACCCCGACCTGGGGCGGCAGCCTGATCTTCGTCGGGATCGTCGTCGTGGCGGCCCTTGCCGCCACCCCGATCCTGTCGCCGGGTGACCTGTTCGCCTCGTTGAAGATGTGGGGCATCGGGATCATCGCGCTGTCGCTGATACCCCTCGTCGGTTACGCGGGCCGAATATCCCTGTGTCAGCTGTCGTTTGCCGGCATCGGGGCGGTGGTCGTTGCGCATGCCGGCGCGAATGGGGCGCCCGCGTCCCTGTTGCTGGCGGCTCTCGTCGCCGCCGTCGCCGGGGCGATCATCTCGCTGCCCGCGCTGCGGCTATCGGGGATCTATCTGGCCCTGCTGACGGCTGCGTTCGCGGTCCTTCTCGACAACTGGATCTTCCAGCTACCGGCGTTCGACTGGTTCGGGCACAAGAAGTTCGACCTGTTCGAGTCCGGCTCGCTGTCGTTCGCGCCCTTCAGCCTCGGCAGCCTGAACGTGAAGTCGCCGAAGACGTACTTCGTCTTCGGGGCGATCATGTTCGCGCTCATGGCGCTGATCGTCGTGGCCGTCCGGCGGAGCCAGTTCGGCCAGCGACTGCTCGCGTTGAAGGAGAGCCCGGCGGCCTGCGAGACGCTCGGCATGAACCCGCGCATGACGACTCTCGCGGTCTTCACGCTCTCGGCGGCCATGGCCGGCTTCGGCGGCGGCATCTACGGAGCCGCGCTGCAAACGGCCACCCCGGACATCTTCCAGTTCTTCAACGGCCTCGCCATCCTGCTGGTGGTCGTCATCGGAGGGGTGAGCTCCATCGGAAGCGCCTTCTTCGCGGCGATCTTCCTGGGCATGCCGATCACGACGAACATCTTCAACGGCCCGAAACTCACGCAGGCCAGCTCGATCCTCACCGGCTTCGGTGCCATCGGTCTCGGTGACAACCCCAACGGCTTCATCGCCGCGAGCCTGCGTCCCGACTTCGGGCTGACGACGAAATACCCGGCCGTCATCGGATCGGTGGTGGGCCTGGAGGGCGTGCTCTACCTGCTGCGGGCCAACAACATCATCGGCGGTTGGACGCTCGTGCTCGTGGGACTGGCTGCACTGCTCGCCATGCCGGGCATCGCCAAGGCCCTCAACAAGAAGAAGGAGACGGCCAAGGCGGGCCCCAGCACCGTGTCGGCCGACGGCACCACCGTTCCGCTGGAATGGCTCGGCCTCGACGGGCCGGTCACCGATGAGGATGTCCTCGTGCTCGACCGCAACCTGAAGCTGCCGGAGGTCACCAATGTCCCTGCTTGAGGTTCAGGACGTCACGGTCCGGTTCGGTGGCCACACCGCACTCTCGTCGGTGACCCTTTCCGCCGACGCGGGACGCATCACCGGCCTGATCGGTCCCAACGGTGCCGGCAAGACGACGATGTTCAACGTCATCACCGGGCAGCTGGACCCGACCCGGGGAAGCGTCAGCCTGGACGGCAAGGACATCGGCAAGCTGCTGCCCTACAAGCGGGCTCGGCTCGGGATGGCCCGCACGTTCCAGCGGCTCGAGCTCTTCGGTCAGCTCACCGTCCGCGAGAACATCCACGTGGCCGGCGGCTTGCGCAAGCAGTGGGGGAAGAAGGGCGCCACGCTCGACGGCCCGCCGCCCACGGTGGAGCAGCTGCTCGCGCGCGTAGGCCTTTCCGACGTGGCCGACGTGCGCGCCGACGCGCTGCCCACGGGCCAGGGCCGCCTGGTCGAGCTGGCGCGGGCGCTCGCGATCCGTCCCCGGCTGCTGCTGCTCGACGAGCCCGCCTCGGGCCAGGACGAGGAGGAGACGAAAGCCTTCGCAGCACTGCTGCACAAGCTGGCCGGCGAAGGGATGGCGATCCTGCTCGTCGAGCACGACATGGAGCTGGTCATGCAGGTCTGCTCGAACATCTTCGTGCTCGACTTCGGCCAGTTGATGGCCGAAGGCGACCCGGATTCGGTTCGTGCCGACCCCAAGGTCCAGGCGGCCTACCTCGGCACCGCCAAGGAGGTGGCAGCGTGAGCGCTGCCGCCGGGGATTCCTTTGCCGTACCGAATCAGCGCGCCACGCTCGAGAAGGGCCACAGCGGCTTGTCCGTGATCACTCCTGAACCGCTGCTCGAATTGCGCGGCATCCGCGCCGGATACGGCGCCATCGAGGTGCTGCACGGCGTCAACCTCACCGTCCCTGCTGGTGGGGTGGTGGCCGTGCTCGGCCCCAACGGCGCGGGCAAGTCGACGATGCTGCGGGTCGTCGGCGGGCTGCACCAACCCACCGGCGGTGACATCTACCTCGCCGGCCGGCGCGTCAACGGCGTCGATCCGGTCGAGCTCGCCCGCGCCGGCATGTGCACCATTCCCGAGGGCCGGGGCGTCTTCCCGAACCTGACGGTGAAGGAAAACCTGTCGATGGTGACCTATCGCGGTCTGAGCCGTAAGGAGGTCGAGGAGCGGGCGTTCACGTACTTCCCGCGGCTTTCCGAGCGCCGCACCCAGATGGCGGGCACGATGTCCGGCGGTGAGCAGCAGATGCTGGCCGTCGCCCGGGCCATCGCCAGTGACCCGAGCATGCTCCTGCTGGACGAGCTGTCGATGGGTCTGGCGCCGCTGATCGTCGACCAGCTGTACGAGGCGGTTCGGCAGATCTCGGCGGAAGGCGTGACCATCCTCGTCGTCGAGCAGTTCGCTGCTGCCGTGCTCGATGTCGCCGACACAGCGGCCGTCATGGTCAACGGCCGGGTCGTGCTCACCGGCACACCCAAAGAAGTCGAAGCCGATCTGTCCAACGTCTACCTCGGCGGTGAGGTCGCTACGCGGCTGTCCGCGCAAGACAACCCGCTCGCCGATCGCGATTCCATTCCTGAGCTTGCCGATCCCGACTCAACGCCAGAGGTGAATGAATGACCACTCAGACCGAGACCCCGGCCGCTGCCGCGAGTCGTACCGAGTCCTTCAAGCAGGAGGTCGCGGAGCTCAAGATCAAGGATCCCAACGCCGGTCTCGACAAGACCTTCATGATCGGTGGACTGGCGCTGATGGTCGTCGGCATCGTCGTCAGCATCATCGGGTACGTGATCTCGCACGGCACCACGAACTCGCTGACGCAGAACGACGCCGTCACCATAGCGATCATCGGCGTTGGCGTCACGGTCGCCGGCGCGGCCGTCTTCCTGCGTTACTCGTTCGCGCAGTTCCTGCGTTTCTGGCTGGCCCGGTTCATCTACGAGGCCAAGAACCGCGGCTGAACCACCCAGCGCCCTCTGGTATCGGGCTTCGGCAAGCTCAGCGCAACTGGGGGATGACCTCGGCCGCGAACCGGTCCATGGCGGCCAGAAAGTCATGACGTGAGCGAGCGGGAAAGCTGACGGTGAGCCACGAGACGCCCGCCGCCGCCAGCTGACCCGCCTCGTCGACGAGTTGGGCGGACGAGACGGACTCGCCCTGGCGCGTCATCAGCAGGCTCGGCGGCGTGAAGGCGATCGTGGGATCAGCGTCGCGGCCGGCATCGGCGAACAGCTGGCGCAGTTCGCCGATGCGTTCGGCAAGTGCGCCAACGGTCTCGATGTTGGCGGTCTTCAACCGGCCGGTGGCGACGGCTGCCCCGGCGGTGGGCATCGGGGCCCAGCCGTCCGCGAGCTCCACGACGCGGCGCATGGCCCGGCGGCTGTTGCCGCCGATCCACAGCGGCGGTCGGGGTGACTGCACCGGCCTGGGAAGCATGACGTTGCCCGCTGCGGTGAAGCCGTCGCCGTCGTAACGGATTTCTTCGCCGCTCCAGGCAGCGGTCATCGCGCGGATCGCCTCGTCGGTCAGCTCGTTGCGCCGTGCCGGGTCGACCCCGAGCGCGCGGAACTCGCCTTCCAGATAGCCCGCGCCGATCCCGATGATCGTGCGGCCGCCGGACAGGACGTCGAGCGAGGCGATGGCCTTCGCGGCGAGGAACGGGTTGCGATAGGCAAGGACGACGAGGTTGGTCTGCAGCCGGACCCGTTCGGTCGCAGCAGCGGCGAACGACAGCGCGACGAACGGATCGAGCGCGTGGTGGCCGCCGGTCTCGAGCCAGCGTGCGTCGGGGAAAGGATGTTCGGTCACGTAGACCGCGTCGAACCCACCCGCTTCGGCGGCTCGGGCGAGCTCTGTGATGGCGGCTGCGCTGACGAATTCGGCGCCTTGCCCCACGCGATTGGTGGGCAGGCCAAGGGAGATCTGCATGCCAGGATCGGGACCTTTCTGACGGCGCGTCAGGCTAGCAGCACAAGACTCGCTAGGTTGTTGCCACCGCCGCCGCCGGCTGGCGCAAGACGAGGAGGCATCACATGGGGCTGCTGGACGGCCGTGTCGCGTTCATCACCGGTGCGGCGCGGGGAATGGGCCGCAACCACGCCGTGCGCTTCGCCAAGGAAGGCGCGAACATCATCGCGGTTGACCTCTGCGCGCCGATCGCGGCAGCCGACTACGAGCTTCCGGGTCCGGCGGATCTCGACGAGACGGCCCGGCTCATCGAAGAAGCGGGCGGGCGGGCCTTCACCCGGATCGTCGACGTGCGCGACGCCGACGGGCTTGCCGGCGCGGTCGCCGACGGGGCGAAGGCGCTGGACGCCGACGGGGGAGCTCCCGACATCGTCATCGCCAACGCCGGGATCAGCCGCAGCCAGGGCGGCATGCTCGACACCGCACCCGAGGTCTTCCGCGAGACGATCGACATCAACCTCACCGGCGTCTTCCTGACGATGCAGGCGGCGGCGAAGCCGATGGTCAAGCGCGGCCGCGGCGGCTCGATCATCCTGATCAGCTCGATCATGGGGATGCGCAGCTTCGGTGGCGTTCCGGGCTACACCGCGTCCAAGCACGCCGTCGTCGGCCTGATGCGCTGCGGGGCGCAGGAATTCGCCCACGCCGGCGTGCGGGTCAACGCGATCCATCCCGGCAACGTCAACACCGACATGACCAACAACATGGCGATCCGCAAGCTCTTCCGGCCGGACCTGGAGAGCCCGACAGCCGAGGACGCCGCCGGCGGCTTCCAGTCGATGAACATCCTGCCGCTGCCGTGGGTTGAGAAGGACGACATCACCGAAGCCGCGCTCTGGCTCGCGTCGGATCTCTCGCGCTACGTCACGGGCATCTCGCTGCCGGTCGACCTCGGAGCCCTGGTCAAGTGAGCGCTGGTCACATGAGCAGTGGGGATTTCGTCCTGGTCGACAAGCCGCGGCCGGGAATCACGCTCGTCACGCTGAACCGGCCGGAGCGCATGAACGCCATGGCGTTCGACGTGATGGTGCCGCTGCGTGATGCGCTGCGGGACATCTCGGTCGACAACGACACCCGCGTCGTCGTGATCACCGGCGCGGGCCACGGCTTCTGCTCGGGCGCCGACCTCGTCGGCTCCGGGCGCGTCCCCTATGTCGACAACCTCACCCCGGTGAGCATCGCCCGCCGTGCGCTGCAGGTGCTCGACGACGTGATCCTCACCCTGCGGGCCATGCATCAGCCGGTCATCGGCGCCATCAACGGGGCGGCGATCGGCGGCGGCTTCTGCCTGTCGCTCGCCACCGACATCCGCATCGCGGGGGAGTCGGCCTACTTCCGCGCGGCCGGTATCAACAACGGCCTGACCGCGAGCGAGCTCGGCCTCTCGTACCTGCTGCCGCGGGCCATCGGCTCGAGCCGCGCGTTCGACATCATGCTGAGCGGTCGCGATGTCGACGCGGCCGAGGCGGAGCGGATCGGGCTGGTCTCGCGCCGGGTGCCGGACGAGGAGCTGCTCGAGGCCTGCTACGACTTCGGTGAGCGCATCATCAGCTTCTCGCGGCCCGGCATCGAGCTCACCAAGCGGACGCTGTGGACCAGCCTCGACGCCTCCAGCCTGGCCGGGCACATGGAGTACGAAGGCATCTCGCAGCTGTTCGTGCGCATGACGACGCAGAACTTCGACGAGGCCATCCTGGCCCGCAAGGAGAAGCGTCCACCGGTCTTCTTGGACTAGAGGAGCAGATCGTGACTCGGCTGAGCGCAGCGAAGCGAGCGCGGGTCTGCGACCCATGAATTAGACCGGCCCGCGTACCGTCGAACCATCCGCACGCGCAGGAAACAGCAGGAGGAGCCGTGGGAAATCCGGTCATCGTCGAGGCGGTCCGCACTCCGATCGGCAAGCGCCGCGGTGCCTTCGCCGGCGTGAAGCCCATGTCGCTGCTGGCGTCGGTGCAGCGCGGCGTCATCGAGCGGGCAGGCATCGACCCGGCGCTCGTCGAGCAGGTCATCGGCGGCGTGGTCACCCAGGGCGGCGAGCAGGCCAACCACCTGGCGCGCTACTCCTGGCTGTACGCCGGCCTTCCGTACCAGACCGGCGGCACGACAATCGACGCCCAGTGCGGCTCCTCGCAGCAGGCCACCCACCTGATCGCCGGGCTCATCGCGAACGACGTGATCGATGTCGGGGTCGCGTGCGGCGTGGAGTCGATGAGCCGGGTCTCCTTCGGAGAGGCGTCCGGAGGCAAGTCCGGCCGTCCCGACGACTGGTCGATCGACACCGGCGATCAGTTCACGAGCGCCGAGCGGATCGCCGACAAGCGCGGCTTCACCCGCGAGGAGCTGGACGAGCTCGGGTTGCGCTCCCAGCAGCTGGCCAAGCAGGCCTGGGAGGAGAAGCGCTTCGACCGCGAGATCCTGCCGATCGTGGCGCCGGTCCTTGGTGAGGACGGCGCCCCCACGGGTGAGACACGCACCGTCACCCGTGACGAGGGCCTGCGCGAGACCACCCTCGAAGGCCTCGCCAAGCTGCGGGCCGTGCTGCCCGATGGCCGGCACACCGCAGGTAACAGCTCGCAGATGTCCGACGGCGCGGCGGCATTGCTGCTCATGTCGGAAGAGCGCGCGGCAGCGCTCGGCCTGCGGCCGCGGGCGCGCATCATCACCCAGGCGCTCGTCGGCGCCGACCCGTACTACCACCTCGACGGCCCGATTGATGCGACGCAGCGGGTGCTGGAGCGGTCCAAGATGGCCATCTCCGACATGGACGTCATCGAGATCAACGAGGCGTTCGCGTCGGTCGTGCTCAGCTGGAATTCCGTCATCAAGCCGGACTTCGATCGGGTCAACGTCAATGGCGGCGCGATCGCGCTCGGTCACCCGGTGGGCTCGACGGGCGCCCGGCTGCTGACGACCGCGCTGCATGAGCTCGAGCGGACCGACAAGACCAACGCGCTCGTCACGATGTGCTGCGGCGGCGCGATGGCCACGGGCACCATCCTCGAGCGGCTCTAGATATCCCCAAGTAGCCGGACGCTAGAGTCGCCGCCATGGCATTGGCGGTCACCGAAGACCAGGTTGCGCTCGCAGAATCCATCTCCAAGTGGGCCGAACGGTCCCAGGTGCGCCAGCTCGCGCGCCAGCAGATCGACGTTCCTGCGCTCCAGCGCACGGCCGCTCGTCCCCCGTGGTGGCCGGGAGCCGTCGAGCTCGGGCTGATGGGGCTTGCGCTGCCTGAGGAGGTCGGCGGCTCGGGTGCCACCGTCGTCGAGCTCGCCGTCGCGGTCGAGGAGCTCGGGTGCCACATCGCGCACGGGCCGTTCGTCTCCAGCGCCGTGGCCGGGCTCGCGCTCGCCGTCGCCCGCCGCTCGGCGGCCGACACTGGCGCTGACCCGAAGCCGCTCGATGGCCTGCTGACCCTGCTGGCGGAAGGGGAGGCCGCCGGGGCGGTCGCGCTCGAAGCGAAGGTGAGCGCCGTCGATGGCCCCGAGGGGCTCGAGCTGTCCGGCGACGCCGGGCTGGTCTCCGGAGTTCCGGGCGCGAACTGGCTGCTGGTGCCGGCCGACCACAAGGGCAGCGAGATCTGGGCGATCGTCAGCGTCGGCAGGGGCGTTCACGAGGATCCCGTCGACAACCTCGACGTGACGCGCCGGCTGGGCCGCGTGAGTCTCGAAGCGGCGATCGTCTCGCCGGAGCATGTGCTTTCCGGCCTCGACGCCGAGCTGGTGCGCGACCTCTACGTCACCATCGCCGCGGCTGAAGCAGCCGGCATCGCCCGCTGGGCGCAGGAGACGGCCACCGCCTACGCGAAGGTGCGCGAGCAGTTCGGCCGTCCCATCGGCAGTTTCCAGTCCATCAAGCACCTGTGCGCCGACATGCTGGCCCGCAGTGAGCTCGCCGCTGCAGCAGCCTGGGACGCGGCCGTCGCCGCCGGCGATGTCGTCTCCGGTGAGGGTTCGGCGCAGGACCGCAAGCAGCTCGAGCTCGCGGCGGCAACGGCCGGAGCCGTCGCGCTGCAAGGTGCCGTCGACAACGCGAAGGACTGCATCCAGGTTCATGGCGGCATCGGCTTCACCTGGGAGCACGACGCGCATCTGGCACTGCGCCGGGCGATGGCGACGCGGGCGCTGTGCGGCGGCACCGCGTCCTGGAACGCGCGGGTGACGGCGATCGGACGCACCGGGCTGCGCCGTCATCGCCACGTCGAGATCGGCCCGGAGGCCGAGCCGCTACGCCGCCAGGTGCGTGAGGTGCTCTCGGCGCTGCCGGACGAGCCCAAGGCGCGGCGTGTCGCGCTCGCCGATGCCGGGCTCATCGCGCCGCACTGGCCCAAGCCGTACGGGCTGGCGGCGTCTGCGGTCGAGCAGCTGGCGATCGCCGAAGAGCTCACAACCGCGGGTGTGCGCCCGCCCGACCTCGTCATCGGTAACTGGGCGGTGCCCACGATCATGGAGCACGGCAACGAGGAGCAGCGCGAGCGTTTCGTGCGCCCTACCCTGGTGGGTGACATCGCCTGGTGCCAGCTCTTCTCCGAGCCGGGTGCCGGCTCGGACCTGGCGTCGCTGCGTACCAAGGCGACCAAGGTCGACGGCGGCTGGTCCCTTTCCGGGCAGAAGGTCTGGACCTCGCTGGCGCGCCAGGCCGACTGGGGCATCTGCCTCGCCCGTTCCAACCCGGATGCCCCGCACCACAAGGGGATCACGTACTTCCTCGTCGACATGAAGTCGAAGGGCATCGACGTCCGGCCGCTGCGTGAGATCACCGGTGATGCGCTCTTCAACGAGGTGTTCATCGACGACGTCTTCGTGCCGGACGACTGCGTGGTCGGGCCCGTCGACGGCGGCTGGCGCCTCGCGCGCACGACGCTCGCCAACGAGCGGGTGGCGATGTCGTCGAACACCGACATCGGCGGCGGCCTCGACGAACTGCTCGCGTCGTCGACGCCCGAGCCGGTGCTCGACTACCGGATGGGCGCGCTCGTCGGCGGGCTGCAGGCGGCGGCGGCGCTCGGGCTGCAGATCACGCTGCGCCAGCTGGGTGGGCTCGACCCGGGGCCGTCGTCGAGCGTGCGCAAGCTGGTCGGCATGTACCAGGTGCAGGACGCCCGCGAGCTGGCGCTCGAAGCGCTGGGTTCCACGGGCGCCGACGCGTCGAACAAGGCGGCCAACGCCGCGGCGCGGACGGCGCTCTCGACCCGGGCGCTCACCATCGCCGGCGGCAGCAGCCAGGTGCTGCGCAATGTCATCGCCGAGCGGCTGCTCGGGCTGCCGCGCGACTGACCGTGCCTGCCGTGCGACGGAGCAGCGCGCTGCGCTAGCGTCGCAAGCGTGTTCCTGGACTACACGCCCGAGCAGCGCGCCCTGCGGGCCGAGCTGCGCGCCTACTTCGCCGAGATGCTCACCCCCGAGGTGAAGGAGAAACTCGGGGTCGCGGGCGAAGGCAGTGAGCTGTTTCGCGTGCTGGTCCGCAAGATGGGCCAGGATGGCTGGCTCGGCCTCGGCTGGCCCAGGGAGTACGGCGGCCAGGGCCGGTCGGCGATGGACCAATACATCATGTTCGACGAGGTACAGCGATCCGGAGCACCGTTCCCGTTCGTCACGGTGACGACGATGGGCCCGTCGCTCATGCGCTTCGGAACGCCGGAGCAGAAAGCCAAGTACCTGCCGGGCATGCTGAACGGCGAGCTGAACTTCGCGGTCGGCTACACCGAGCCAGGATCGGGCACGGACCTCGCGTCGCTGCGCACCTCGGCGGTGCTCGACGGCGACGAGTGGGTCATCAACGGCAACAAGGTCTTCACCTCCGGCGCGAATCAGGCCGACTTCGTCTGGCTCGCCTGCCGCACCGACCCGGATCTGCCCAAGCACAAAGGCATTTCGATCATCCTGGTGCCGACCGCCTCGCCGGGATTTCGCTGGACCCCGCTGCGCACCGTCGGCGACGTGATGACGACCGCGACGTACTACCAGGACGTGCGGGTGCCGAAGGAGAATCTGGTCGGCGAGCGGGGCGGCGGCTGGTCGATGATCACGACCCAGCTGAACCACGAGCGCGTCGGGCTTTCCGCGCTCGGCGGCCGGTGCTGGCAGCTGTGGGGCGAGGTGCGCGAGTGGGCGCTGGCCACCGCGCTGCCGGGCTCCGACGAGCCCGGGACGGTCGTCGCCGATGTGCCGTGGGTGCGCGCCGATCTCGCCCGTGCCTACGCCAAGCTCGACGTGATGAAGCTGATGAACTGGCGGATGACCGCCGACATCGCGGCGGACAACCTGAACCCGGCCGACTCGTCAGCGGTGAAGTTCTACGGCACCGAGACCCATGTCGAGGTGTACCGGCTGCTGCTCGGTGTGCTCGGTGCCGGCGGCTGGCTACGCCCGGGCTCGCCCGGCGCGGCGCTTTCCGGTGAGGTCGAGCGGATGGCCCGCGCGGCGCAGATCAACACCTTCGGCGGCGGGGTCAACGAGGTGCAGCGCGAGATCGTCGCTGCGGCCGGCCTCAAGATGGCGCGCCGGGCGCGCTAGGGCTAGAGAGGCCTGCAAATCATGGACTTTTCGCTGACCGACGACCAGGAGTCGCTGCGCACGCTCGCGGCTGACATCTTCGGCGACAAGGCGACCCCCGAGCGGGTGGAGCAGATCGAGAACTCCGCCGAACGCTTCGACCGTGACCTGTGGCGCGAGCTCGCCGGAGCCGGCCTGCTCGGCATCGCGCTGCCGGAATCAGCGGGCGGCGCCGGGCTCGGCCTCGTCGAACTGGCGCTGGTGTGCGAGCAGCACGGCCGGGTCGTCGCGCCCGTTCCGCTGGTCTGGACGGCGACCGCGGCCATGGCGATCGCGGCTCACGGGGACGCGGCACAGCAGCGCTGGGCCGAGCAGGCGGCCGCTGGGGAGGTCGTCCTCACCGGGGTTCCGCCGGTCGCTGCCGCCGGGCTGCGCGTGGAGAGCGGCACGATCAGCGGCGCGATCTCCGGCGTGCCGTACGCCCATGTCGCCGGAGCGATCGTGGTGCCGGTGCGCGGCGAGCTCTACCTGCTCGACCCGGCGGGCGTCGGTGTCACGGTGGCTCCGGCGATCGCCACCACGCGCGAGATCCACGGCGAGCTGACCCTCGACAAGGCGCCGGTGCAGCAGATCGGCAGCGGCGCTGCGGATTGGTGGGAGGCGAGGCTGCTCGTCGGGCTGGCGGCTACGGCGGCCGGCCTCACCGACGCCGCGCTGCGCCAGACCGCGAAGTACACCTCCGAGCGGCTGCAGTTCGACAAGCCGCTCTCGACGTTCCAGGGTGTCGCGCTCAAGGCGGCCGACGCCTACGTCGACGCGACGGGCATACGGGCAGCCGCGCTGCAGGCGGCCTGGAGGCTCGACGCCGCTGCTGAACTCGGCACCACCCCGGCTCAGGCGAGCGCGTACGTCCTCACCGCGGCCTGGTGGGCCGCCGAGGCCGGCCAGCACTGCGTGCACATCACGCAGCACTTGCACGGCGGGCTCGGCGCCGACGTCACGTACCCGATCCACCGCTACTTCCTGTGGGGCAAGTCGATCGAGCTCTACGTCGGAGGCGCGTCACGCACGCTGGCTCGGCTCGGCGACGTGCTCGTCACGCTCGACGCCCCCGGAGATGACATCACCATCCCCGGATACGCCACGGCCTGAGGGCCCCGCTGCGTCGATGCCGTGGCCGGTGTCGATGGCGTGCTCGCTGATGCCGATGCGGGCGTGCAGCCGCCTCAGCGGGGCGGGCGCCCACCAGCTGCGCTCGCCGAAGGCGCGCATCGACGCGGGCACCAGCACGCCGCGGATGAGCGTGGCGTCGATGAGGATCGCGAGCCCGCTGCCGAGGCCGAAGAACTGGATGAAGCTCACCTTGCTGGTGCCGAAGGCGAAGAAGCTGACCGCCAGCAGTGCCGCCGCGGTCGACACGATGCGTCCGGTGCGGGCGAGACCGTTCGTGACGGCCACCGGCGTGCTGGCGCCGCTGTCGTGCATCTCCTTGATGCGGCTGATGAGGAAGACCTCGTAGTCCATCGAGAGCCCGAAAGCGATGCAGAACAGCAGCACGGGCATCGAGGTGTTGATCGGCTGCGGGGTGAAGCCCAGCAGGCCGGACAGGTGGCCCTCCTGGAAGATCCAGACCATCGCGCCGAGGGTCGCCCCGAGCGTCAGCGCGTTGCCGATCAGAGCCCTGACGGGTTGCACCACGCTGCCGGTGAACAGGAACAGCAGCACGAGCGTGGTCACGATGATGATCAGCGCGGCGAGCCACAGGTGCGAGCTGATCGCGTGCTTGGCGTCGATGAGGATGGCCGTATCGCCGCCGACGAGCACGGTCGTGCCAGGAGGGGCCGGGGCCGCGCGCACCTCGCGCACCAGGTGCTGGGCGGCGCCCGAGGTGCTGTCATAACTGGTACTGAGGCTGATGCGCTCGGTGCCGTCGGCAGTGGCCGTCGTGACACTGACGATGCCCGGTAAGTCGCTGAGCCTTGCCGACATATGCGCGACTGTCCGCGGCGGCCGACGGGGTCGGGCTGAGGAGCGACGTCGATGACGTTCGGCTTGGTCGCGAAGTCGTTGCGGAGGATGTCGCCGACCTGGTGGGTGGCGGTGCTCTTGGGCAGCACGCGCTCGTCCGGCGTGCCGAACGTGACGTGCAGCAGGGGCACCGCCATCACCAGCAGGACCGCGATCACGGGCACGGCGGCGACCAGCGGCCGGCGCATGACCCACGTCGCGAGCCGGCCCCAGAACGGTGCGCTCGGGCTGCGGGTGGGATTGACGCCCGGGATGCGTCCGGCGTTCACGCGGTGTCCGAGGACGGTGAGCAGCGCGGGCAGCACGATGAGCGCGCTGAGGGCGGCGAAGATCGTGACTCCGACCCCCGCGTAGGCGAAGGACTTCAGGAAGTAGACGGGGAAGACGAGCATCGCCGAAAGCGCGGCAGCGACCGTGAGCGCGGAGAAGGCGATGGTGCGGCCGGCCGTCGCGGTGGTGCGGCCCACCGCGGCGGCGACGTCGTGGCCGGCAGCCAGTTCCTCGCGGAAGCGGCTCACCATCAGCAGGGCGTAGTCGATGCCGAGACCGAGCCCGAGTGCGGTGGTGAGGTTGATCGCGAAGATGCTGATGTCGGTGACGTGAGTGAGGATGCTCCAGCTCGGCGAACGTGGCCAGGATCGCGATGAGCGAGATGCCGAGGGGCAACAGCGCAGCGACCGCGCTGCCGAACGCGAGCAGCAGCAAGATGAGGGTGATCGGGACGGCGATCCCCTCGGCGAGGGCGAGGTCCTTGCCGACCTGTCCGCCGACGTCGGTGCCCTTGTCGCCGCCGATCCGCAGGGTGGCATTGGGCGTGTCGACGTGGCGGTAGTCGTGCAGGATTCGTCGGCGTTGTCGTTGACCACGTGGGCCAGGATCAGCGCGTCGGCGCCGTCCTTCGGAGCGCAGCGCCGGCGACCTTGGCCGGCCAGTACGACGTGACGGCGGTGAAGCGGTGGTCCTGCTTCAGCGCGGTGGTGAGGCGCTCCCCGTCGCTGGTGACGCCGGCGGCGTCGACCGCTGCCCTGGCGGGCGTGGACGAGGAAGATGATGTTGGACTCGCCACCGAACTTCTGCTCCAGCACCGCCTTGGCCTTTGTCGAGCCGGCGGACGGATCGGCGAACCCCTCGTCCAGCAGGCGCCCGAACGCGCCGAAGCCGAGCACCGCTGCGCCGATCAGCAGCACCGCCGTGATCAGCAGGACGAGGCGAGCACGGGCCGCCATGCGCAGGCCGAGTCGATGGAACACGCCGCCTCCCGGGAGCGCCGAGGACGAATGTGGACACTGTACACCGTGAACACTTGCGCATTCGGTTCACAGTGTCAACATGTTTTTGTGACGTCACAGCTCCTACCACCATGGCTCGCTCCGTTCCGCCCTGATCGACGCCGGCGTGCAGCTGGCGCGCGAGGGGGGCCGGGCGCGATCGTGCTGCGCGAGGTCGCCCGCCGGATCGGGGTCTCGCCGAACGCGGCCTATCGCCACTTCGCGGACCTGCACCAGACTGAGTGACGCCGTCGCCGATGCGGCCCTTGCGGCCCTGGCGGCCTCGATGCAGCGCGAGCTCGCGGCCCTGGCCGACACGCGAGATCCGCTATCGAGGCTCAGTCCGCCGTCGGCCGCGGTTACGTGCACTTCGCGCTGGCCGAGCCCGGGCCTTTTCGCCGCCGCCTTCAGCCGGACCAACGACGCCATCGACCCCGCAGCATGAGACGCCCTGACGGCCAGCCCACCGCGAGCGGGCTGCTGCAGGAGGCGCTCGATGGCCTCGTCACCGCGGGCCTGCTCGCGCCTGAGGATCGGGATTCCGCCGTCACCATGGCCTGGGCCGCCGTGCACGGGCTCTCGACGCTGCTGCTCGGCCCGCTCGGCGCTGTCCCACCCGCGCACCGCGAGCCGCTGATCGAGCAGACGCTCGCGCTCGTCTGCCGCGGCCTCACCAGCCGCCCCTGAATTCAGCGTGATTAATCCCCTGCGCACGCTCGGACGTGCGGAGAGGCTTACGCGAGTGGCCGCGGCAGGATTTCGATAGTCCGTTATTACGTAGTAACGTAAAAACGTGCCTGCTGCGAGTGCCGGGTTCGGCGATAGGTTCGACGAACTCGAGCGGCGGGTGGCCGATCTCGAAGCAGCTCGCCCCGCCGTAGCCGCCACTGGGCTGCACGCCGACGACGAGACGTTCTGGGTGCTGGAGGGAATCAAGGCGCAATTCGTCGAGCGCAGCGTCGTGGCCTTGGCCGGCCATGTGGCGCTCCCCGGTGGACGCGAGTACGACTGGCAGCAGTTCGCTGACGCGGCCGCGATGATCGACGGCGACTGGTCTGAGCTCGCCGAATCCATCGCTGCGCTCGCCCATCCGGTGCGGCTCGCCCTCGTCCGAGCCGTCCTGTCGGGCACGTCGGCCGCAGCCGACCTCGGCGCCATGGAGGGTTTCGGGACGTCCGGCCAGCTCTACCACCACTTGCGAACGCTGGTGTCTGGTGGCTGGCTTCGCTCGCCGTCTCGTGGGCATTACGAGGTGCCAGAGACCCGGGTGATCCCCCTGCTGGTGCTCCTCGCAGCAAGCCGGCGGTGAACCCCGGCGTCCCTCGCCGTTCGCATAACCGACGCAACCAAAGGAGATTCCCGTGACCTATATCGCAAAGCGAATCGCAGTAGTCCTGCTCGTGGTGGTCGTGGCGTTTGTGTGCGGCTGGACCGCGAGCGGGTTGTGGAGCGGTGTCGGAATGGCGGTCGCTCTCGGCATTGCAGCGTTTCTGGCAATCCGCGCTGAGGACGGCGGGCACCCCTCCTGCGGGTCGTTGCGCCGCCGCGACGGGGACTCACGGATCGCCCGCGACTCCCGCTGAGCGGGGATGGGTCGGTCAGTTGCCGGTGAACTCCGGCGGCCGGCCCTCGGCGCGGGCGGCCTTGAGCTCGGCGAAGTCGTCGCTCTTGTTGATGAACGTCTGGTAGATCAGCTCGTCGTGCATGGAGGTGCGCAGCTGCGGCTGCGACAGGTGGCGGATGATTTCGCGGGCCATCCGGACGGCGATGAAGGGCGCTGCGGCAATGCCTTCCGCCATCTCGCGGGCGGTCGACGCCAGCGCGTCCGGCTCCACGATGCGGCTGACGATGCCGTGCCCCAAGGCCTCTTCGGCTTGCATGACGCGGCCGGTGAGGACGAGGTCGCTGACCAAGCCGGGTCCGCACATCTCGTACAGCACGCCGAATCCGCCGGTGTCGGGGATGACGCCGTGGGTGAGCTCGGGGAGGCGGAAGCGGGTGCCCTCGGCGGCGATACGGATGTCGCACAGCAGCGCGCGCTGGAACGAGCCGCCCATCACCCAGCCCTTGCACGCCACGATCACCGGCTGGTCCATGTCCCACAGCTGCTGGATGCCGCGGTGGCCGTTACGCATCAGCTCGTGGTGCGGCACCGGCTTGACGTTGGTGCCGATCGACGCGACATCGCGGCCGGAGGAGAACGACTTGCCCTCGCCCTGCCAGATCACGACGCGCACGTCTGAGCGCTGCTTCAGCTCGCCGAGAATCGCGAAGAGTTCGGCGTCCATGTCGTCGTCGAACGCGTTGTGCTTTTCGGGATTGTGATTGGTGATCGTGGCGATCTTGCCGTCGATCTCCAGGCTCACGTGACCACTCATCAACGCACTCCTCGGGTTTGGTGAAGGACAAAAAGCTCAGGCTTCGTAGGTCTGATCGGCGCGCCGCAGCCATCCCGACGCCGCCGAGCTACCGCCGTCGACGTGCAACGTGGTGCCCGTGACGTAGCGCGACAGATCGCTGGCCAGGAACAGGGCGGGCCCGGCGCAGTCGTCCTCACGGCCCCAGCCCATCGGCACCTTGGGGTCGTACTTCTCCCGGCCGCCCTGCATCGCCGACTCCCCGAGGCCTTCGTCGCCGGGCGTCGGGATCGCGTCGGGCGCGATGGTGTTGACGCGGATGCCCTTGAAGACGAGTTCGAGCGCGAGCGTGCGCGACAGATGCTCGACGGCGGCCTTCATCGCCCCGTAGATGCCGAAGCCCGGCGCGGCGCGGGTCACCTCGACGCTGGTGATGTTGATGATCGAGCCGCCGTCGGTCATGAGCGGCACGCAGCCGCGGATGCAGTGCAGCACCTGCGTGAAGTTCTCGTTGACCAGCGCATTCTGACCGCCGGGGGAGACGTCCAGCACGGCTGCGTAGAACCCGCCACCCGCGTTGTTCACAAGGATGTCGACGCGGCCGAAACGTTCAGCAATTGCAGCGCAAAACGCCGCTACGGCCGCGGCATCGCGCACGTCCATCACGCTCAGCAGCGGGTCAATGCCGAACTCGTCGCGGATCTCTTTCGCGGTCTGCTCGAGCCCGTCCCCGAGGCGGTCGCAGAGCGCGAGTTCAACCCCGCACGCGGCGAACGCCATCGCGATCGACTTGCCGATGCCCTGAGCGGCGCCGGTGATGACGCCGATCCGGTTGCTCAGATCGAGTGCGCTCGCGTCGATGACCACGGCGCCGGACGATAGCTGACCCGGCGTCAGGCGCTGGCTGCGGGGCGCTCCACGACGCGCAACGAGCCGGTCTGCGCCCAGGGGGCGAAGCCTTCGGCCACCGCCCGCTCCCAGACGTGGAACGGCGCCTGCCCACCTTCGGCGGGATCCGGGAACACGTCGTGGATCACCAGCAACCCGCCGGGGCGCACGTGATGCACCCACGCGTCGTAGTCGGCCTGCGCCTGCTCCTCGGTGTGACCGCCGTCGAGGAAGAGGAACGCCAGCGGGGTCGACCACAGCGAGCCGACCAGCTGCGAACGCCCGAGGATCGGCACGACGATGTCCTCGACGCCGGCGTCGTACAGGTTGCGGCGCAGCGTCGGCAACGTGTCGAGCCGGCCCGAGTGCGGATCGACCAGCGTCGCGTCGTGCCACTCCCAACCCGGCTGGTTCTCCTCGGAGCCGATGTGGTGATCGACGGTGACGATCGTGCCCCGGCCGGCCTCGCGCACCGCGGCCGCCAGGTAGATCGTCGACTTGCCGCAGTACGTGCCGACCTCACCGAGGATCGCGTCCGGAAAGCGCTTCACCGCCTCTACGGCCGCCTCGAAGAGCGCTGTCCCCTCGTCCGTCGGCATGAAACCCTTGGCGTTCTCGGCGGCCTTGCGCAGCGTGTCGTCCACGCATCAAGGGTTCCACAGCCGCCGGTGATGCAACTCGTTACAGTTCTCGCCATGGCCAATGCTCAGCTACCGGCGGTGGAGGGCTGGTTCACCAGCCAGGGACCGGGCGGGGTGCCGGCACTGCTCGGCAGCCGCTGCACGACGTGCGGCACGCTCTCGTTCCCGAAGGCGACGATGTTCTGCCCGAATCCGGCGTGCAGCGGGAGCGAGTTCGAGGAGGTTCCGCTTTCGACCCGCGGCCGGATCTGGAGCTACACCGACGCACGGTACAAGCCGCCGCCGCCGTACGTCGCGCCGAGCGATCCGTTCGAACCGTTCGCGATCGCCGCGGTCGAGCTCGAGGCGGAGAAGATCGTGGTGCTCGGTCAGGTCGTGCCCGGGGTGAGCGTCGACGACCTGCGGATCGGCCAGGAGGTCGAGCTCGTCGTCGAGAAGCTCTTCACCGAGACCGCCGCCGACGGCACCGCCACGGAACAGGTCGTGTGGAAGTGGAGCCCGGTGGATTCTGCGACGCTCGACGGGGAGGTGGCCGCATGAGTAACGACCGTCGGGTCGCGGTGCTGGGCGCGGGCATGCACCCGTGGGGCAAGTGGGGCCGCAACTTCATCGAGTACGGGGTGGTGGCGGCCCGGGCGGCGCTCGCCGACGCCGGAATCTCGTGGAGCGACGTGCAGTTCGTCGCGGGCGCCGACACGATTCGCAACGGCTACCCCGGCTTCGTGTCGGGCACCACCTTCGCTCAGGCGCTGGGCTGGACCGGGGCGAGCGTCTCCAGCTCGTACGCTGCCTGCGCCAGCGGCGCCGCTGCCATCGCCAGCGCTCGCGCGCAGATCCTGGCGGGACTGTGCGACGTCGCGCTCGTCATCGGTGCCGACACCACACCCAAAGGGTTCTTCGCTCCCGTCGGCGGTGAGCGCAAGGACGATCCGGATTGGCTGCGTTTCCGACTCGTCGGCGCCTCCAACCCCGTGTACTTCGCGCTATACGCGCGCCGCCGCATGGAGCTCTACGGGGCCACCGAAGAGGACTTCGCCCGTATCAAGGTGAAGAACGCGCTGCACGGCGTCAAGAACCCCAACGCCCGCTACCGCACCGAGGTCACCGTCGAGGAGGTGCTGGCGTCGCCCATGGTCAGCGATCCGCTGCGGCTGCTGAACATTTGTGCCACGTCCGACGGTGCGGCCGCTCTCGTCCTGACGAGCGTGGAGTACGCCCGCAAGCGCGGCCTCGGTGAATCCGGCAGCCCGCTCGTCGGCATCGACGCCGTCTCCACGGTGACCCCGACCTTCCCCAACCCGGTCATCGAGATGCCGAACTTCGCCACGGATGCCGGCGAAGCGAACGGCCCGAGCTTCCGCGACTCGATCGCGCTGCGGGCCTACGAGCAGGCCGGTGTCAGCCCGCAGGACGTCGACGTCGCGGAGGTCTACGACCTGTCGACGGCGCTGGAGCTGGACTGGTACGAGAACATCGGCCTGTGCCCCGAAGGCGAGGCCGAGAACCTGCTGCGCTCCGGGGCGACGGCACTCGGCGGCCGGGTGCCGGTCAACCCGTCCGGCGGCCTGTCCTGCTTCGGCGAGGCGATCCCGGCGCAGGCGATCGCGCAGGTGTGCGAGCTGGTCTGGCAGCTGCGAGGGCAGGCGGGAGACCGTCAGGTCGAGGGCGCCACCCTCGGGATCACCGCCAATCAGGGCCTGTTCGGCAACGCGTCGTCGGTGATTGTCAGCCGCTGAGGCAAGGCACCGGCGTCCTCGGCGGCGTGCCAAGCAAGCGCTTGGGCGGCATACTCGCGAGGTGACCTCCACCACCGTCGGAGCGGCGCGCCGCGCTCGTCAGCCTTGCTGCCGAGCTGTTCGCCGAACGCGGCTACCGCGCGACCACCGTGCGGGAGATCGCCGAAGCCGCCGGGGTGCTGTCCGGAAGCCTGTACCACCACTTCGACTCGAAAGAGTCGATCATCGACGAGCTGCTCTCCAGCTATCTCGAGGAGTTGCTCGCCCAGTACCGGGCGATCGTCTCCGAGGGCGGCACCAGCATCGAGGTGCTCGGCCGCCTCGTGCAGGCGGCGTTCGGGTCATTCGATCGCCACCGGGCGGCGATCACCGTCTTCCAGAACGAGCGCCAGTACCTGCTGCAATTCCCGCGCTTCGCCTATCTGGCCAAGAACGAGCAGGCGGTCAGCCGGATCTGGATGAAGGTCATCCGCGAAGGGATCTCCAGCGGTGAGCTGCGCGGTGACCTCGATCCCAAGCTCGCGCACCGCTACATCCGCGACGCCATCTGGGTTGCCGTGCGCTGGTACCGGCCGGGCGGGCGGCTGTCCTCGAGCCAGCTGGCCGACCAGTACCTGACCCTGATGCTGGACGGAATGCGCGCGACCGAATCGGCCGTTACCGCTTACCGAACCAAGCGCTCGCTCGGGTAATCTCGAATTTCGCCACATCCGCTGGCAGAGACGCCGGGAGGTGCAGCCGATGGCTGCTCGTGAGGCCTACATCGTCGATGCGATCCGTACGCCGGTCGGCAAGCGCGGCGGGGGACTGTCCACCGCTCACCCCGCTGACCTCGGTGCGCACGTGCTGCGCGCCCTGGTCGAGCGTTCCGACCTCGACCCGATGGCCGTTGAAGACGTCATCTTCGGCTGCGTCGACGCGATCGGTCCGCAGGCCGGCAATGTCGCCCGCAGCTGCTGGCTCGCCGCCGGGCTGCCCGAGGCGATCCCCGGCGTCACCATCGACCGGCAGTGCGGTTCCTCACAGCAGGCCGTGCATTTCGCGGCCCAGGCCGTCATGTCGGGCACCAGTGACCTGATCGTCGCCGGTGGCGTGCAGAACATGAGCATGATCCCGATCGCGAGCGCGATGGTCGTCGCGCAGCAGTTCGGCTTCACCGATCCGTTCTCCGGATCGGTCGGGTGGCGCGAGCGGTATGGCGATCAGGAGATCTCGCAGTTCCACGGCGCCGAGATGATCGCTGCGAAGTGGGACATCTCCCGCGAGGACATGGAGGCGTTCGCGCTCGCCAGCCACGAGCGGGCGCTCGCCGCGATCGACGAGGGCCGGTTCGAGCGCGAGATCGTCCCTTACGTCAACGTCGCGGGCGAGAAGATCACGGTCGACGAGGGCCCGCGTCGCGGCACCACCCTCGAGAAGATGGCCTCGCTGAAGACCCTCGTCGACGGCGGACGGCTCACCGCCGCCGTCAGCAGCCAGATCTCCGATGCGGCGAGCGGCATGCTGATCGCCTCCGAAGCCGCGGTGAAGCAGCACGGCCTCAAGCCGCGGGCGCGTATCCACCACCTGTCGGTGCGCGGCGACAGCCCGGTCTTCATGCTCACCGCCCCGATCCCGGCGACGGCGTACGCCCTCGAGAAGGCCGGAATGACGCTCGACGAGATCGACCTCGTGGAGATCAACGAAGCCTTCGCCTCGGTGGTGCTGGCCTGGCAGAAGGAGACCGGCGCCGATCTGTCCAAGGTCAACGTCAACGGCGGCGCGATCGCCCTCGGTCACCCGCTCGGCGCTACCGGCACCAAGCTGATGACCACGCTGCTGCACGAGCTCGAGCGCACCGGCGGCCGTTACGGGCTGCAGACCATGTGCGAGGGCGGCGGCGTCGCCAACGTGACGATCATCGAGCGGCTTTCCTAGCCCGTGGACCTGACGCTTACCCCGCAGGAGGAGAGCTTCCGAGCCGCGGCGCGTGAGTGGCTGGAAGCGCACGCGCCGGCGAAGCCCTTGCCGTCGCTGGACACCAAGGAGGGCTTCGAGGCGCATCGCGTCTGGGAGCACGAGCTGCACGAGGGCGGCTGGGCCGTCGTCTCATGGCCTGAGGAGTACGGCGGCAAGTCCGCGTCGCTCGTCGAGTGGCTGATCTTCGAAGAGGAGTACTACCGGGTCGGCGCACCGCGCCGGGTCGGGCAGAACGGCATCTTCCTGCTGGCGCCGACCATCTTCGAGTTCGGCACCGAGGAGCAGCAGAAGCGGATCCTGCCGCGGATGGCCTGTGGCGACGACATCTGGTCGCAGGCGTGGTCGGAGCCGGGCGCAGGGAGCGATCTGGCGGCCATCCGCAGCACCGCCACCAAGGTCGATGGCGGCTGGGTGCTCAACGGGCAGAAGACCTGGAGCACGCGCGCGGTGTTCGCCGACTGGGCGTTCGGGCTCTTCCGCTCCGACCCGGAGGCGCCGCGTCATTCCGGGCTCACGTACTACCTCTTCCCGCTCTCGGCCAAGGGCGTCACGGTGCGCCCGATCCGCCAGCTCGACGGCGAGGCCGGCTTTGCCGAGATCTTCTGCGACGACGTCTTCGTCCCTGATCAGGACGTGCTCAGCACACCGGGGTCGGGCTGGAAGGTCGCGATGTCGACCACCGGCTCCGAGCGCGGCCTCACGTTGCGCAGCCCGGGCCGTTTCCTGGCCGCCGCCGACCGGCTCGCCGCCTTGTGCCGGCGGGAGGGCGCTGCGGTCGATCCGACGCTGCGGGCCGACGTCGCGCAGGCCTGGATCGATGCCGAGGCCTACCGGCTCTTCACGTTCGGCACGGTCGGCCGCATGCTCGAGGGCGAGAGCGTGGGTGCGGAGTCGAGCCTGAACAAGCTCTACTGGTCGGAGCTCGACATCGACATCACCCAGACCGCGCTACGGCTGCTCGGGCCGCGTGGGGTGCTCGGCGCCGACGCCCCCGACGCCGAAGGGCAGTGGCTGGCGGACTTCCTTTTCGCGCTGGCCGGCCCGATCTACGCGGGAACGAACGAGATCCAGCGCAACGTCGTCGCCGAGCGCGTGCTGCGGCTTCCCAAGGGGGCGTGATGCGCTTCGGATTCACCTCCGATCAGCGAGAGCTGGCCGGAGCGGTACGCGACATTCTCGCCGCGGAGCTGACCCCGGAGGTGCGCGCGAGCGGAGCCGAGGTGTCCGGGTCGGCGTGGGCAGGTCTGGAAAGCCCTTTCCGAAGCTGGGGTTTTCGGGCTGCTGCTGCCGGAGGATCGCGGCGGGCTCGGCCTCACCGAGCTCGATTCGGTGCTCGTGCTCGAAGAGCTCGGCCGCGCCGCGGTGCCCGGGCCGGTGGCCGAGACGGCCTTCGTCTGCGGGCCGCTGCTCGATCGTCCCGGCGTCGCCGATGGTGCGGTCGCGGCCGTCGCTGCCGAGACGGGCGGGTACCTGCCCGATGCCGACGTCGCCGACGTTCTCGTCATCGTGGATGGTGACCAGGCCCGGATCGCCGAAGGTGCCGGCGAGCTCACCCGCCAGCCGACCGTCGATCCGAGCCGGCCACTGTTCTCGTTGCCCAGTGCATCAGGAGAGCTGATCGAGGGCGAGCCCATCGCCGGCCTGCGCGACCGCGCGGTGCTCGCCTCTGCCGCGCAGCTCGTCGGGGCGGCGCAGCACATGCTGGAAGCCGCCGTCGAATACGCCAAGACCCGCAAGCAGTTCGGCCGCGAGATCGGCTCGTTCCAGGCGTTGAAGCACCAGCTCGCCGACCTCATGGTGTCGGTCGAATTCGCCCGGCCGCTCGTCTATCGGGCCGCCTATTCGCTCGCCCAGGGCACGTCCACCGCCTCGCGTGACGTCTCGGCCGCCAAGGTGAATGCAGCGCAGGCGGGCGAGCACGCGGCGCGTACCGCGATCCAGATCCACGGCGCCATCGGCTACACCGACGAGCTCGACCTGCAGTACTGGCTCAAGCGCGTCTGGTGGCTCGTCCCGTACTGGGGCGACGCCATCCACCACCGCGCCCGCGTGGCGGCAGCCGTCATCGATCAGCCGCCGCTGGCGCGCGACCAGATCGCCCGCACTCCCTGACGTTCTAGCTGAGGCGCTCCACGATCATCGCCATGCCCTGGCCGCCGCCGACGCACATGGTCTCGAGGCCGATGCTCGCGTCCCGGGTCTTGAGGCCGTTCAGCAGGGTGGTCATGATGCGGGCGCCGGTCATGCCGAAGGGGTGGCCGACGGCGATGGCGCCGCCGTGGACGTTGAGCTTGTCCTCGGGGATGCCGAGCCGGCGAGCGGACGGCAGCACCTGCGCGGCGAACGCCTCGTTGATCTCGAACAGGTCGATGTCATCGACGGTCATGCCGGCGCGGTCGAGGGCCTGGCGGCTCGCGTCGATCGGCCCGAGGCCCATGATCTCCGGGTCGACGGCCGAGACGCCCGACGAGATGATGCGGGCGAGCGGGGTGATGCCGAGCTCGCGAGCGCGGGTGTCGCTCATGACGATCACGGCGGCCGCTCCGTCGTTCAGCGGGCACGCGTTGCCGGCGGTCACCGTGCCATCTGGACGGAAGACCGGCTTGAGGTCGGCGAGCTTCTCTTTCGTGGTGCCCGGACGGGGGCAGTCGTCGCGGTCGATGACGGTGCCGTTCGGCAGCGTTACCGGGGTGATCTCGCGCGCAAAGAAGCCGTTCTCCTGCGACGCTCCGGCCAGCTGCTGCGAGCGGGCCGCGAAGGCATCCATGTCTTCACGGGAGACGTTCTCGAGCTCGGCGACGTTCTCAGCCGTCTGGCCCATGGCGATGTAGATGTCGGGCAGCCCGGAGATCGGTCCCCAGCTGCCGCCGTCACCGAGCAGCCGGCTTTCGGTGCGTGCCTCGGCAGCTCCGAAGCGCGGGTTGTGCGATCCGGGTGCCCCGTCGGCGCGACCGATGCCGAAGCGGCTGACGCATTCGACCCCGGCGGCGATGAACGCATCTCCCTCGTTGGCCTTGACGGCGTGCGCCGCGATCCGGATGGCGGCGAGCGACGACGAGCAGTAGCGGTTGATGGTCAGCCCCGGCACCGTCGGCAGGTCGGCGAGCAGGCCGACGACGCGGGCGAGGTTGTAGCCCTGCTCGCCGGCGGGCTGCGCGCAGCCGAGGATCAGGTCGTCGAACGCGGTCGGCTCGAGCTCGGGCACCTGCGCGCAGGCGGCCTTCACCATCGCGGCGGCCAGATCGTCCGGCCGCAACTCCGTCATCGTTCCCTTGGAGGCACGGCCGATCGGGCTACGCGTGGCGGCGACGATGACGGCTTCAGTCATGACCTGTCCTTCGCTCGAGCAATCAAGGGGAACCCGCTGAACCAAGCACTTGCTTGGTTGCCAGGGTAGGAGCGGACAGCGCGCGAGTCAAAGCAGCGGCCAGGTACGGTCACTGCCATGGATCTGCGCGAGAGCGCGAACGAGCAGGCGTTCCGCGTCGAGGTGCGCGAATGGCTCGAAGCGAACCTGACCGGCACGTTCGCGGACGCGCGGGGGCTCGGTGGGCCGGGCCGCGAGCACGAGGCGTTCGAGGTGCGGGCCGAATGGGAGCGTCATCTCGCCAAGGCCGGCTGGACGTGCCTCGGCTGGCCGGTGGAGTACGGGGGCCGCGGGTTCGACCTGCGGCGTCAGGTGATCTTCCATGAGGAGTACGCCCGCTCCGACGCGCCGGTGCGGGTCGGGCTCATCGGCGAAGGCATGGTCGGCCCGACCCTGATCGCCTTCGGTACCGACGAGCAGAAGGCCCGGCTGCTGCCGCCGATCCAGCGCGGCGAGGAGCTGTGGTGCCAGCTCTATTCCGAGCCGAACGCCGGGTCCGATCTGGCCAATGTGGCCACCCGAGCGGAACGTGACGGCGACGACTACGTCATCACCGGGCAGAAGGTCTGGACCTCGCTGGCGCACTGGTCCGACTGGGGTTTCGCGATCGTGCGAACCGAAGCAGGCTCGAAACGCCATCGCGGCCTGTCCTACCTGCTGGTGCCGATGCGCCAGCCGGGCATCGAGATGCGCCCGATCATCCAGGCCACCGGCACCTCGGAATTCAACGAGGTCTTCTTCGATGGTGCCCGCTCGGCGGTCACCAACCTGGTCGGCGCCGAGGGCGACGGCTGGAAGATCGGCATGGCGACCCTCGGCTTCGAGCGCGGCTCGCTGACGCTCGGCCAGCAGATCGGATTCCGCCGCGAGCTCGAGCGCATCATGGAGCTCGCCAAGCGCACCGGTGCCGCTGCTGACCCCAGCATCCGGCAGCGACTCTCGCAGGCGTGGATCGGCGTCGAGATCATGCGCCTGAACGCGATGCGCACCCTGTCCACCTCGGGTCGCGACTTCGAACGAACGGCCAGCATCGGCAAGCTCTACTGGTCCACCTGGCATCAGGAGCTCGGCGAGCTCGCGATGGACGTCCTCGGCACGAGCTCGACCGTCGTCGCGGAGCCCCCGTACGAGCTGCGGCCGGAGCAATCGCTCTTCCTGTTCAGCCGGTCCGACACCATCTACGCCGGCTCCAGCGAGATCCAGCGCAACATCATCGCCGAGCGCTCGCTCGGCCTGCCCAAGGAGCCCACCGGTGCCTAGCCCCGCTCCCGCTTACCCGGCGGCGCACGACCTGCTCGCGGGCCGGATCGTCCTCGTGACGGCCGCTGCCGGCACCGGCATCGGCTTCGCGACGGCCAAGCGAGCCGCCGAGGAGGGCGCGACGGTCGTCGTCTCCGACTGGCACGAGCGCCGGCTCGGGGAGGCCGCCGAGCAGCTCACCGAGGTCATGGGCGAGAAGCCCTTGGCGGTGCCGTGTGACGTCCGCAGCGAGGAGCAGATCCAGGCACTGTTCGACGCGGTCCACGAGCGGCACGGCAGGCTCGATGTGCTGGTGAACAACGCGGGACTCGGCGGCGAGGTGAACCTCGTCGACATGACCGACGAGCAGTGGTCGAACGTCCTCGACATCACCTTGAACGGCACGATGCGGGCCACCCGAGCTGCGCTGCGCCGGATGATTCCGGCCGGTAGCGGGGTCATCGTCAACAACGCCTCGGTCGTCGGCTGGCGGGCCCAGGCCGGGCAGGCGCACTATGCCGCAGCGAAGGCCGGCGTCATGGCACTCACCCGGTGCGTGGCCATCGAGGCGGCGGCCTCCGGAGTGCGCGTCAACGCGGTCGCTCCGAGCCTCGCGATGCACCCGTTCCTGGCCAAGGTGAGCAGCGAGGAGTTCCTCGCCGAGCTGGCCGAGAGGGAGGCTTTCGGGCGCGCGGCCGAGGTGTGGGAGATTGCCAACGTCATCGTCTTCCTGGCGAGCGACTATTCGTCGTACATGACGGGTGAGATCGTCTCGGTCAGCAGCCAGCATCCGTAAGGAGTTCGCATGTCAGGGCTCGACACCGTCAACGCGTTCATGAAGGCCGCCGCTGACCGCGATTACGACACCGCTGCCAGCTATCTCACCGACGACATCGAGTACCAGAACATGCCGCTGCCCCCGGTCAACGGCAAGGACGCGGTGCGCGCGACGCTCGACATGCTGCTGGCGAACGCCGAGGGCTCGGAGTGGGTCGTGCACCGCGAGGTCGAGTCGGGCAACGTCGTCATGAACGAGCGCACCGACCGCTTCCTCATCGGCGGCACGTGGATGGAGCTCCCGGTCGCCGGCGTCTTCGAGCTGCGCGACGGCAAGATCGCCCTCTGGCGCGACTACTTCGACCTCGAGACCATCATGAAGCAGATGAATGGATAGTTGATCACTGGCGGGGGCCGTCGCATCCTGCGGTGTCGTGGCGCTCGGCTTATCCGTGCTCGGCTTTTACTGCAGTTGATTGCTGCGCTTGCTGGATCCGGCCGGACAACCTTTTGGCGTCTCCACCGCGTCTATGAACCGACAGGGTTGCAGACGCGACAGCGGATCCGGTGAGCTGCGGGGGCGAGGCGTGAGCGAAGCGGACGGCTTCCGCGAGTTCGTCGCCGCGCGGTCGGCGGCCATGTTGCAGAGCGCCTGGCTGCTCACCGGCCATCCGGCCGACGCTCAGGATCTGCTGCAGACCGCGCTGGCCCGGACGTACTCCCGGTGGAGGCGACTCGAGCGGCGCGAAGCCGCTGAGGCGTACGTCCGGCGAGTCATGGTGTCGACCTTCATTTCCTGGAACCGGCGGCGCTGGACCGGCGAGCACCCCACCGCTGAGCTGCCGGAGCGTGCCGCGCCCCATGACGCGTACGCCGCTGCCGAGTTGCGCGCCGACGTCGCCCGCGCGTTGGACACGTTGCCCCGGCGTCAGCGCGCCGTCGTCGTGCTGCGCTACTTCGACGATCTGACCGAGGCTCAGGTCGCCGAGGCCATGAACTGCTCGATCGGCACCGTGAAGAGCCAGAGCGCGAAGGCGCTCACCAAGCTGCGCGCATCGGGCCTCGCCGAGCTGAACGACGAGAAGGTGATCCCGTGAACCAGCTTGAGGACCGATTGTCAGATCTGCTTCACCGCAGCGTGCCGCCGACGCGGCCACTCGCGTACGAGCCGGTGGTGAGGCTGGCCGGGACGGTGCGGCGCAAGCGGAGACGCCAGGTGCTGGCCGCAGGCGCACTCGCCTTGATCGGGCTGGGTGTGGGACTCGGGTTCGTTTTGCTCGCCGGCGGCTCGGACGCCGGGCGTGAGGAGCTCACCACCCGCCCGACCCCCACGGCGACCCCGTCTCCCACTGCGTCCGGCGATGTGGTGCGCCAAGGCGGCCTGACGTACGCGGTTCCGCCTGGGTGGAAGCGCCAGCTGACCGCTTTCTGCGGCCCGCAGCCGACCAAGACTGTCGCAGGCGCATTCACGCCGGTGGAGCGGTGCCTTGCTCGAACGAGTGGACCCTCCGCGCCGAGCGTGCAACTCGGCCCTATCTGGACGGAAGGCGGCAGCGGCAGTTGGGCCGGAAAGCCAATCGATTGGCAAGGCCAGCCGGCTTACCTGGACACGGCGGTGACCACCGGGGTCCCCGGCGAGGTCGTTGAGGTCCTGTCTTTTCCGCTGCTGAACGCCAGCGTGATGGCCGTGGCGCCGGATGCCGCAGAGGCGCGGGCGCTGCTTGACCGGGTGACCGCGCGAGTTTCGGCGCTGCCGATTCCCAAGGACGTTTTCTCGATTCGCATCGTGCGCCGGAACGCCTTTCAGCCGCAGAGCCAGCCCGTGGTCATCGCCGACCCGGCAGTCATCTCCACGTTTGTCGCCGATCTGCGTCAGTCCGCGAAGGCACCAGCCAAACCCACGTGCGTCTCGGGCTGGGCGGTCACCCCGACGGTGATCACGCTGCATTCGAACGACGGCACCGACGTCAGCTACCTGACCAGTCCTGATCGCTGTCCCGTGCTCACGGCAGGCACCGGAGCGGCGGTCACCGCATCGGCCGCGTTGATCGCCGACATCAACCGTTACGTGCCTGCCAACCTGAACCTCCCCCCTGATCCGAGCGTGACCGTTCCGATCTGCCACACCAGCCAGCTGACCGGTTCTTATGGAGGCAGCGTCAGCCCCCAGACGCAGGAACACTCGGCAATCGTGAACCTGCGTAACGACGGCGGCGCCTGTCAGGTCTTCGGCTATCCGTTCGTCGACGTCTTCGATGACGCTGGCCAGATCGCGGCGATCACCCAAAATGGCGGCGGTTATGTCCAGGAAGCGCCGGACGTTACGGTGCTGCAGCCCGGGCAGTCGGTGCATGTCGTCCTCGCCGCTTCCGCCTGCGGGACGACGGCCGAAACGGTCACCCGCGTCCAGGTGACGCTGCGCGGCAATATCCCGCCGGTAATCGTGTCGTGGCCGGACAACGGCTCGGCCGGCCTCCAGATCTGCCCCGGATACAACGGCGCACTGGTGCAGGTCGGACCGTTGGTGGCGGGTGCCGCGCACGGGCAATGAGCCTGGGCCGACGTGCTCAGGCTCAGGCCGGGGTCCACGGGGTCGTCGAGCGAGCGAGCCAGCCCAGCGTCTGGCGGCGGGAGAGCGGGCCGCGCGGCTGCCAGGGGGACGGGAGTCTGCCCGTGGCGACGAGCGCGGTGTGCTCTGCTCGCGTGAGGCTGACCGGATCGTCGGCCAGCGCGCAGCGGGTGGCGTGAGCGTCGATGCCGAAGAGGTCGGCCGCGTTCAGGCCGAGCACCTTCGCCTTGACCGCGTCGGTCAGCGCGGGGTAGCCGAAGCGTTCCTGGTACTCGGCACTGATCTGGAACGCGCGGAAGGCCATGATCTGCGGCTGGGGTGAGCCGTACCAGATGGCGTCGGTGCCCCACAGGACGCGGTCGGTACCGACCCGGCTGAGCAACTTGCCCATCACGTGCGCGGCCTGATCCGGATCCGTGAGCACGGTGCGCCATGTGGTGCCGAGGTCGACCCAGACGTTGCTGTTCGGCTTCACCCCGTGGTCGTCGAGTGCCTTCAGCAAGGAGTTGATCCCGATGGACGAATTCGCCGGGTCGTACGGGCCTTCCCGGTAGTTCGGATCCCAGGCGGCGTGAAAGATCACGAACTGCATGTCCGGGAAGATCTTCGCGGCCGCGACCATGTCACGCGGGCCGTTGTGCGCGGCGTCGAAACGCATGAGCGGCAGGCCTTTGTGGCTGCAGAACACCTTCACGCCGAGCTTGCGGGCGCGCTCCAGCACAGGGAGCCCGATCCGCGGATCGTCGATGTCGAAGCCCTGACCGTTCGGCCCCCACGCCGTGTAGACCTTGAACGCCGCGACGTGCCCGGTGGCGACCTTGGCGCTCATGTCATCGAGCTGCGCCGGCAACCGGCCGAAGTTCGGCGCGATCACGTCGTGCAGCACGACGCGCGAAGCTCCGCCATGAGACAGCTGCGCCACCATCTCCTGCGTCCCGACCGCGTCCGCGAAGGGGACCGGCGCGTTGGACGCCCCCGAGTTCGGCACGTCGGTCAGCAGCGCCACGGTCGTGTCACTGGCCATGAACATGTCGTGGACGTACGCCGCGCGATTGACCGACGCCAGCGGGTCGCTTGCGGAATGGTCGGCCGGCAGCATGCCGAGGACCAGCTGAACGGTGTCCGGGGCGTTCTGCCGCCACGGCCGGTCGGGCATCACGTGGTGGGTGTGGACGTCGAAGATGAACTCGGTGCCGCCGAGCGCGTGCTCGCAAGCGAAGACATCGCTCGGGGAAGGCGTGACGAACGTGCCGCCGGGCGCCGACGACGGCGCAGCAGTCGGGTGTCCAGCAGCTGCTCGCTTGGCCGCCCGGGAGCAGGCGGCGACGTTGAACGCCGTCAGCATGGCCGCGACACCCCCCGCCGACTGCAGGAACCGCCGCCGATCCACCCCCAGCCGGCCGGCGATCGTCTCGGCCTGATCCAGCGTCTCGCGGGCGATCCACGCGTCGGTCTCGGTGCTGGGCGCCGGCACGAATTCGCCGTTGGACACCGGCCCCGGGCGCAGCGGCAGCGGCGCCGGGCCGTCGGGCTCGTCCATGCCGCGCAGCGTAGCGGTGTGTGCCGTGCGTCTGACAGTCAGCCGCCGTGTTTGGTTGCCGCACCAGCTGAGTGACCGGCGCGCGTGGTTTGGCGAGGTTCACAGCATCAGTCCTGGGATGTACGTCGGCTGGGCGCAAGTTCAATCCTGCGGCCGACGCGCGTAGCGGGCGGCGATTTCTACGGTTCTCCTACGCCGTGCTCCGTGTGCGGCCGAAGGGGAGGATCGACGATGATCGAGGCGTTCGGTTTGAGCAAGCGCTACGGCGCGAAGCTGGCCGTCGACGACCTGAGCTTTACCGTCCGGCCCGGCACCGTGACGGGCTTTCTCGGGCCCAACGGTTCCGGCAAATCCACGACGATGCGGCTGCTGCTCGGGCTCGATCGCCCGACCGCGGGCTCGGCCCGGGTGAACGGCCGCAGCTACACCGAGATGAAAGCGCCGCTGTGCGAGGTCGGCGCGCTGCTCGAAGCGCGCGCGATTCACACCGGCCGTTCGGCGCGTAACCACCTGCTGGCGCTTGCGGCGACCAACGGCATCCCGAAGCGGCGCGTCGACGAGGCCATCGGGCTCGTCGGCCTGGAATCGGTGGCCTCCAAGCGGGCCGGCGGCTTCTCACTCGGCATGGGGCAGCGCCTCGGTATCGCGTCCGCGCTCCTTGGTGATCCGCACACGCTGATCCTCGATGAGCCGGTCAACGGGCTGGACCCGGAAGGCATCCTCTGGATCCGCACGCTGATGAAGCGCCTGGCTGCGGAAGGACGCACGGTCTTCGTCTCGTCGCACCTGATGAGCGAGATGGCACTGACCGCCTCGCATCTCATCGTCGTCGGGCAGGGTCGCCTCATCGCCGACTCGAGCGTCGAGGAGCTCACCCGCACCTCAGCTCGCGAGACGGTGCTGGTGCGTACCGACGAGACGGCCCGGCTGCGAGACCTGCTGACCACGGCTGGGGCTTCGGTGACGACCACCGACAACGACGGGATGCAGGTGGCCGGGCTGACCAGCCCGGTGGTCGGCCGGATCGCTGCCGAGGCCGGCATCGCGCTGGCCGAGCTCACCCCGCAACGCGCCTCCCTGGAGGAGGCATTCATGGAGATCACCCGAGACTCCGTCGAGTTCGACGCCGCTCTCGATGCCTCGACCGATTCGACCGATTCGACCGTGGAGGTCGCCCGATGAGCACCCTGACCGCCGACACGCTGCTGCCGCTGGACGCCGGCCCGGGCGTCACCCCGCAGCGCGTCGCCAAAGCCGAGTGGATCAAATTCCGTTCGCTGCGCTCCACCTGGTACAGCCTCGGCGCCGCCATGGTCGCCGCCATCGGCCTCGGCGTGCTGTTCTCGGTACTGAGAGGTAACGACGTCGCCAACCACGGCTTCGTGGTCAAAGGCGGCGGCGCGCCCATCCAGGACTGGACCCTGATCAGCCTGCGTGGCTTGTTCCTGGCCCAGCTCGCGGTCGCCGTTCTCGGAGTGCTGATGGTGACCGGCGAGTACAGCACGGGGATGATCCGCGCGTCGCTCGCAGCGGTCCCCGGCCGGGGCCTGGTGCTTGCCGCGAAGGCGGGGGTGATCGGGCTCGCCACGTTCGTCGTCGCCACGCTCGCCAGCCTGATCGCGTTCCTCATCGGCCAGGCAACGCTGAGCTCGCATCACTTCGGGGTCTCGCTGTCGTCGCCCGGGGCGCTGCGTGCGGTCATCGGCGGGGGGCTCTACCTGACCCTTGTCGCGCTGCTCGGTGTCGGCCTGGGATTCGCTATCCGCAGCACCGGCGGCGCGCTCGCCACCCTGTTCGGTGTCCTGCTGGTGCTGCCCCTGCTCGCTCAGGCGCTTCCGAGCTCGTGGCACGTCGACAAGTACCTCCCGATGCCGGCCGGAACGGCGGTCATGAATACCCTCCCGCAGTCGGACTCGCTGAGCCCGTGGACGGGCTTCGGGGTTTTCGCCATCTATGTCGCCGTAGCCTTGGGTGTCGGATTGGTGATGTTGCGTCGCCGGGATGCCTGAGCGGCGCAACGCGCACACCGCAGGGGGAGCCTTGAACTGGAGCCGGCGGTCCGGACGCGCAGAAGCCGATGCTCATCCCGCATCAGCGTCGGCTCCCGGGTTCATCCGCCGGCACCCGTGGCTGTCGGCCTTCGGTCTCGTCGTCGGTCTGTTGCTGACCAACCTCTCCCGGGTTCACGACGGTACGGCGCAGCACCATGACGTGATTCCGCTGATTTCGCTGCTCGTCGTCGCTCCGGTGCTCTGGCGCAAGCGGGCGCCGATGATGGCCTTCCTGCTATCCGCAGCAGCGGCAGCGGTTCAGTGGGCCGTCACCGGACCGCTCTTCGTCGACCTGGCGCTGCTGGTCTGCTTCTACACCGTCGCCGCGACCTCCTCGCGCCGCCGCACCCTGATCGCGGCGGCGATCCTGGAGTTCGGCGTCGTCATCGCGGTGCTCAAGTACGGCCAAGGCAGCTACGCGCTAGCGGCGCTGTTCCTCACCGGTCTCGTCGTGGCCGCCGGAATGCTGGGGATCAACATCCAGGTCCGCCGCGCCTATCTGGCGGAGATGGAAGCGAAGGCCGCGCGGCTGGAATACGAGCGTGATCAGCAGGGCCGGCTCGCCGTGGCGGCCGAGCGCAACCGCATCGCCCGGGAGATGCACGACATCGTGGCGCACAACCTCTCGGTGATGATTGCCTTGAACGACGGCGCGTCGTTCACGATGCTCACCGATCCCGGGCGGGCCGCCGAAGCGGTGCGCGAGGCGTCAACCGTGGGCCGAACCGCGCTCGGGGAACTGCGCCGCGCACTTGCCGTCCTGCGCGCGGGCGATCCAGGGCCCAGCCCGGCTGCGCACGACACCGCCTCACGCGCTCCGGCACCGAAGATTGCCGACCTTGACCGGCTGCTCACCCCCGTCCGCCGCACCGGTCTCGAAGTCTCACTGACGATCGAGGGTCCGGTCGTCGTCCTGTCGCCTGGCCTGCAACTCACGGTGTACCGGCTGGTGCAGGAATCGCTCACCAACACGGTCAAGCACGCGCCCGGCGCCGACCATGCCAGCGTCACCATTCGCACCGGGCCCGCCGGAACGGAGGTCTGGGTCCTCGACAACGGGGCGTCCGCGAGCCCTGTCCCGGTGCGTCAACAGGTGTCCGGGTCCGGTCACGGCATCATCGGCATGCACGAGCGGGCCGCCGGGCACGCGGGACGTGTCGAGGCGGGTCGCACGGCTACCGGCTGGATGGTGCGGGCCTGGTTCCCGCCCGAGACGCCGGACGGGGCGTTCCCCCTGACCCCTGAACCGGTCGGCGCCCACTTGTGACCCGGGTCCTGCTGGTCGACGACCAATCCTTGCTGCGCATGGGGTTTCGCATGGTTCTCGGCGCCCATGAGGGGATCGAGGTCGTCGGTGAGGCCGCCGACGGCTGCGAGGCGATATTGGCCGTCGCCGAGCTGAAGCCCGACGTCGTCGTCATGGACGTGCGCATGCCCGTGATGGACGGGGTCGAAGCGACCGCCAGGATCACCGCCGAGCATCCCGAGGTACGCGTGCTCATCCTGACCACCTTCGATCTGGACGAGTACGCGTTCGCCGGCCTGCGCGCCGGTGCCAGTGGTTTCCTGCTCAAGAACGTGCCGCCTGAGGAGCTCGTGGCGGCGATCCGAACCGTCGCCAGTGGCGACGCCGTTGTCGCGCCACGGGTCACCCGCCGGCTGCTGGAAACCTTCGCCGAACAGCTGCCGATGCCTCGCGGTGACGAGCAGCCCGACGACCGGCTCGCTGCCCTGACCGAGCGCGAGCGTGAAGTGCTCGGCAATCTCGCGCTCGGGCAGACCAACCTGGAAATCGCTGCGGCGCTTCACCTTTCGGAGGCCACGGTGAAGACGCACGTGAGCCGGATGCTGGCCAAGCTCGGCCTGCGCGACCGGGTGCAGGCGGTGGTCTTCGCCTACGAGACGCGGCTGGTGCGCCCGTCCTAGCGTCTCCTTCCCACCGCGTAGGACGACGAGTTCCCGGCTAGCGCGACCCGCGTCGCGCAAGCGATAGCGGTTGTTCATTCGCTGGCCATCTGACGGCCAGGTCCTGGTAACGGCCGTCAATCAGTGTCTCTAACGGTTGTTAGACAACATGTGTAGCACATGTTCAATTCTTAGGAGACCCGATGTCTGGCCCGTCCCGCCTCCCACTGCGTGCCGGCGCAGCTGTGACCCTCGCTGCAGTGATCGCGGGGTGCTCATCGAGTACGACCGCCAAGACGAACGCGGCGGCCGCGTCGCCCGTAGCGGCTGCGACGGCCGCGGGGTCGTCGACAGCTCCGAGCAGCGGGGCTACGACTCTGATCGTCTATTCCGCGCAGGGATACGACGACCCGGTGACCAAAGCGTTCACCAAGGCGACCGGAATCCCGGTCAAGCTCGTCGACGACAGCACCGGACCGCTCCTGACGAAGGTCGCCGCGGAGAAGAACAACCCGCAATGGGGCCTGCTGTGGGTGGATGGCGACACGGCATTCGCCGCGCTGGACAAGCAGGGCCAGTTGCTTCCGTACACGCCGACGGCTGCGCTGAACACGGCCGGCCAGGCGCTCGTCCCGAGCGACCATTCATACGTGCCGGTGAGTACGACCGTCATGGCTGCCCTGATCTACAACAGCGCCCGCGTCACCAAGCTCCCGTCCTCATATCAGGACCTGCTGGGGCCGTCCTTCACCGGAAAGGTCGGCATGAACGACCCCTCGCAGTCCGGGCCGACGTATCCCTTCATCGCCGGTCTGATGAATCAACTCGGCGGCGAAAGCGGCGGAGTCGCGGCCGGCGAGGACTATCTGAAGAAGCTCAAGGCGAACGGCTTGCACGTCTTTCCCACGAACGGCGACACGTTGCACGCGCTCGAAACCGGTCAGATCGACTATGGGCTGATCCAGAGTTCGGCAGCAACGGGTGAAGTCGACAAGGCCCCGAAGAGTGCGAGCTTCAACGCCAAGGTGACCTACCTGCCGGAATCGACACTGCTGCCGGGCGTCATCGGCATCGACAAGGGCGCCTCGCCCGCCGTCCAGGATGAGGCCAAGAAGTTCATCGACTTCGTGCTCTCGCCAGCCGGTCAGCAGGCCATGCAGACCGGTGACCCGAAGGGTGATTCGCTTTACTGGCCCGTCGTTCCCGGGGTCAGCGCGCTCCCAGCTCTGCCGCCTTTCCCGGCCAAGTACCAGAAGATCGACCCGTACTTCTGGGGTCCGTTGGAGAACGAGGTCAACACCTTCTTTGACTCCAACATCAAGTAGCCACCGTGACGACCGTCCTGCCTGGACGCAGCGGCGTCCATAAGGCGCGACTACAGATCTCGCGGTTTCGCGGCGGTCCGTGGCTGGTCTTCTGGCTGCTGATCGTGGCGATCCTGGTCCTGCCCATCGTGCTTTTCCTGCTGGTGGCCTTCAGCCCCCGTCTCCTCGGGCAGGGCAGCGCCTGGTTCACGGTGAGCGGGTTTCGGCAGGCGCTCACCGGAACGCTGCTGCGCGGATCGCTGAATTCCGTGCTCGTGGGGCTGAGCGCCGGCGTCATCGCCACCGGCGTCGGAGCCGGGGTCGCGTGGGCGGTGCTCCGGACGAATGTCCTCGGCCGGCGGCTGTGGACCGGCGCGATGTTCGCCTTGCTCCTGGCGCCGTCCTACCTGATCGCGCTGGGCTGGGAGCGGCTCCTGGAACCGTCGGGCGTACTCGAGCTGCTGGGCGTTCCCTCCACCTGGTTGCGCCATCTGTTCTACGGGCCGTTCGGTGTCGTCGTCGTGCTGAGCGTGAAAGGGGTTCCGTTCGCCTACCTCGCCATCTCGGGCGCCCTGCGGGGACTCGGCGAAGAGTTCGAGGCGGCCGCGCGGGTGCACGGCGGTGGGCGGGGTGATGCGGCGCGCGTCGTCATGGCGCTCCTGGCCCCGGCGTGCTGGTCGGCGTTTGCCATCGTTTTCGCCGAATCCATCAGCGATTTCGGCGTGGCAGCAACGCTTGCGAACGATGCTCATTTCCCGGTAGCCACGTTCACGCTGTACAACGCGATCGACAGCTTCCCGGTCAATTTTCCCGTCGCAGCCGCTGTCGGCTGGATCCTGATGGCGATGGCAGGTCTCGCGCTCCTGGCCCAAACCAGAGCGCTCCGCGGCCGCAGCTACCGGGTGCTCGGCGGTCGGACCAGGCCGGCCCGACGGCAACGGCTGTCGCCGTCCACACATGCCCTGACGCTGACCGCCCTGGCTGGCTTGGTGGTGATCGGCTTGGGAGTCCCTGCTCTCGGCGCCGTGTCCGCGTCGCTGATCGACGGCCTCGGGTCGCTCGTCGGCACCCACCACCTGACGTTTGCGAACTTCAGCCGGGTGCTGCACAGCCCGGCCTTGCGTGACCCCTTGCAATTCTCGGCCGAGTTCGCCGCCATCACCGCCACCCTCACCGCGATTCTCGGGGTCGTCGCCGCCCGGCTGCTCTCGACGCGGGGGACCCGTATCACCGGGAGGGTCCTGGATCTCCTGCTGCTGACGGCGGTGGCGTTACCCGGGATCGTTTTCGCGGCGGGCTACATCTTCACCTACAACCTGCCCCTGACCAACCGCCTCGGCCTGCACCTGTACGGCACCTCGACATTGCTGCTGCTGGGCTACCTGGCCACAGCGCTGCCCGCCACCTCACGAGTCCTCTTCGGGAGCGTGAGCCAGGTTCAGGAATCGCTGCGCGAGGCCGGACGGGTCCACGGTTCAGGCATGTTCGCCTCCTGGCTGCGGACGGTGCTGCCGCTGCTCGGCCGGCCGATCGTCGCGGCCTGGGTGCTGACCTTCACCGCAACCTTGCTGGAGCTACCGGTCTCGCAATTGCTGTATCCCCCGGGAAAGCCGCCGGTCTCCGTCGGGATCACCAAAGCGCTGGCGAATTACGACTTCGGGGGCGGCACCGCCATGGAAGTCATCGCCATTCTCTTCGCCCTCATCGTGGTCGCGGTCGTCTGGGGACTGTTCCGCCTGCTCACTCCGCCGGGCTGGCGCCGGATCGGAGAAACCTCGTGAACATTGAGCATTCGCGGCCCGCCGGCCACCGCGTCCAGGTCACTGGAGCCATCAAGCGGTACGGATCCACTACTGCATTGGCAGGCGTCGACTTCGATGTCGAGCCGGGGAAATTCCTTGTCCTGCTGGGACCATCGGGCTCCGGCAAGTCCACGCTGATCCGGAGCCTGGCCGGCATCGAGCGACTCGACCACGGGCAAGTGCATCTCAGCGGGCAGCTGGCCGCGGACGGTAGCCGCCACCTGGCGCCCGAACGGCGCAACCTCGCCATGGTGTTTCAGGACTACGCGCTGTGGCCGCACCTGACGGTGCTGGGCAACGTCGGCTACGCGTTGCGGCGCCGGCGCCTTGATGGCACCTCGGCGCGCAGCCGCGTCCACGCCGCGCTGGAACGCGTCGGATTGGCCGGGCACTTCGCTCGCTATCCCCATGAGCTGTCGGGCGGGGAGCAGCAGCGGGTAGCGCTGGCCCGCGCCGTGGTCGCCGAACCCCAGCTGCTGCTCTTCGATGAGCCGCTGTCCAACCTCGACGCCGACCTCCGGGAGCGGCTGCGCGTCGAGATCGCCACGCTCACCCGGGAGAGCGGCGCGACCGCGATCTACATCACGCACGACCAGGCGGAAGCCTTCGCGCTCGCCGACAAGATCGGCGTCCTCGACCATGGCCACCTGCTGCAGCTCGCCGGTCCGGAAGACGTCTACCGCCGGCCCGCGACCCCCTTCGTCGCCCGCTTCACCGGCGTCGCCGGCGAGCTGCTCGGTCAGGCCGTTCACGTGGCTGACGAGTACGCCCGCGTTCGCTTGGACGATCACCATGTCGTGCTCGCCCGGTGCATCGGCTCGGTCGCCGCGGGCGATACGGTGCGTGTCCTCATCCGTCCCGCAGCCACCCGCCTTGCCGCGGAGGCACCCGCGCGATCGTCGAACCCCGCGACCAACGCGCTCGCCGGGACCGTCACGGACGTCGCCTACCGCGGACGCGGCTACGACCATGTCGTCGCCGTCGGCGATGCGAGCCTCACCGCGATCTTCGACCCGGCAGCGCATCCGCGAGGCACCCGGGTCACCGTCGACCTCGACCAGGATCATTGCCTCGCCTACACCGATCCAGCAGGTGCCGAGAATGGTCGTCACGAACGCAACCTAACGGCTGTTACACTCGGCCCCGACAGCGAGCGCGCGGCGGCAGACCTGGTTTGGAGGGCGCTTTGAGCGGCTCAGCCCTGTTCATCGCGGTATTTCTGGCCTGCATGGTCGAAGCCGTCGAGGCGTTGACCATCGTGCTGGCCGCCGGGACCGCCCGGGACTGGCGGTCGGCGCTGATGGGGCTGTCCGCCGGCCTGCTCGCCTTGGCAGTGGTCATTGCCGCTCTTGGCCCTGCAGTCTCGTCGATTCCACTTCGCGGGCTGAGATTGTTCGTGGGCGGCCTGCTACTGGTTTTCGGGCTCCAGTGGCTCCGCAAGGCCGTCCTGCGGGCGAGCGGAAACAAGGCCCTGCACGATGAGGATCTGATCTATCAGACCGAGTTGGCGTCCGCACGACAGGCGCCGGAGCAACGGCGTGGCCTCGTCGGCGACTGGTATGCCTTCACGCTTTCGTTCAAGGGAGTCGTGCTCGAGGGACTCGAGGTCGCGTTCATCGCCCTCACCTTCGGCAGCAACCAGCACGACATTCCCCTCGCTGCCCTCGCTGCGGTCGCTGCGGTTCTCGTCGTCAGCGCTCTCGGCCTCGCGGTACGCCGCCCGCTGTCTCGCGTCCCGGAGAACACCATGAAATTTGTCGTCGGCGTCATGTTGACCGCCTTCGGCATGTTCTGGGGCGTCGAAGGGGCCGGTGCGCACTGGCCCGGCTCTGATGCCGCGTTGCTCGTCCTCATTCCGGCCGTGGCGCTGTACGCGCTGTCGCTCACGGTCCTGTTCGGCCGCCGCACCGTCAGCGCCGAAGCCGAACCTGTCAGCGTCCGTTCGCCGGAGGTGACCCGGGCATGATCCGCCGGCTGCGCGCCTTCGGCGCGTTCTGGTACGACTTCGTCGTCGGCGACGATTGGCGTGTCGCCGTCGGCGTGATCCTCGCCTTCGCCCTCACCTACCGGCTCAGCAACGCGACCGACACCTCGCTCTGGTGGATCGTGCCGGCAGTCGTCGTAGTGCTTCTTCCCGTCAGCATCTACCGAGTCACCCGCCGGCGTCGCTCCTAACCAGGGCGGCCACGAGCGCGGAGGCGAAAGGAACGCCATGACAAGCCATCTGTTCACGTCCGAATCCGTCACTGAAGGGCATCCCGACAAGATCGCCGACCAGATCAGCGACGCGATCCTCGATCGCATGATCAAGGGCGATCCGTCCAGCAAGGTCGCGGTCGAGACGATGATCACGACGGGTCAGGTCCACGTAGCAGGCGAGGTCGACACCACCACGTATGTCGACATCGCCGACGTCGTCCGAGATGTCGTGCTCGGTATCGGATACGACTCCTCCGGAAAGGGATTCGACGGCCGCTCGTGCGGGGTCAGCGTGTCCATCGGAGCCCAGTCGCGCGACATCCGGCAAGGCGTGGACGACGCGTACGAGTCGCGTACCGGTGCGAGCAACGATGACCTGGACCGCCAGGGCGCGGGCGATCAGGGGCTGATGTTCGGCTTCGCCTGCAACGACACCCCCGAGTTGATGCCGCTGCCGATTGCCCTGGCACACCGGCTGGCGCGCCGGCTGACGCATGTGCGGCAAGCCGGAGCCATCGGCTATCTGCGGCCCGACGGCAAGACTCAGGTCACGGTGGCCTACGTCGACGGCAAGCCCGTACGCCTCGACACCGTCGTCGTCAGCTCGCAGCATGCCGCGGACATCGATCTGGAAACGTTGCTCACTCCCGATGTCCGCGAGCACGTCGTGGAACCGGAGGTCAGTGAGCTCGGACTGGACGTGTCGAACTACACCCTGCTCGTGAACCCGACCGGGCGGTTCGAGATCGGCGGCCCGATGGGCGACGCCGGCCTTACCGGACGCAAGATCATCGTCGATACCTATGGCGGCATGGCGCGTCACGGCGGCGGGGCATTCAGCGGAAAGGACCCCTCCAAGGTCGACCGCTCCGCCGCCTACGCGATGAGGTGGGTCGCCAAGAATGTCGTCGCCGCAGAACTCGCCAGCAAATGCGAGGTGCAGGTTGCCTACGCGATTGGCAAGGCACATCCCGTCGGTTTCTTCGTCGAGACGTTCGGCACCGGGGTCGTCCCGGACGAGCAGATTCAGGACGCCATCCTGTCGACCTTTGACCTGCGCCCCGGTGCGATCGTGCGCGACCTGGATCTGCTGAGGCCGATCTACCAGCAGACCGCCTCCTATGGCCATTTCGGACGTTCCGAGGCGGACTTCACCTGGGAGGCAACCAGTCGGGCCGCGTCGCTCGCCCGCTCCGTGAGGGGCTGAGCCATTTCCCCCCGGCGACCTGCCGGATGGATCGGTTTCTGATAGAGAGCAGCTAGCTCATCGAATCCGATGAAGGCCGGATGGGTCCGGCCCCGGGGGAAGGACCAAGGCTGTGCCGGAGACCACCCCCGAGAAAGCCGCCGCCACCGAGACCTCGGGGACGGGCGACCGGTGGCTCTTGCTGATCTACCGGGTTCCGTCCGAGCCGACACGGCTGCGCGCGACGGTCTGGCGCCGGCTGAAGTCGCTCGGTGCCGTGTACCTGCAGAACTCGGCTGCGGCATTGCCGGCCAGCAAAGGCGCCGACCGGGCCCTTCGCAAACTCCGCCGCGAGATTCTAGAAATGCAAGGTACGGCGGTCCTGCTGTCGTGCACCGCACTGGTCGGGGCGCATGACATATCGTCGCTATTTCAGGCGGCGCGGGACAATGAATACGAGGAGATCCTCGACAAATGCCAAGACTTTCACGCCGGCCTGGAAAAAGAATACGCCGCTAACCACTTCACTTTCGGTGAGCTGGAGGAAAACGAAGTAGAGCTCATCAAACTGCGCAACTGGTTCACCAAGGTCCAGGCGCGAGACGTCTTCGGTGCTCCGACGCAGAACGCAGCCAAGGAAGCTCTGGACGCCTGCGCCCACGCTCTGGAGGCGTACGCGGCGCGCGTCTACGTGGAAGAAGGCGAAGGGGAGTAGGCGACCGAGCCCTGGTGTCTTGAGGAGTTACGCGTAGGGCAGCACCTTGTCGACGTAGAGCCGCAGCGACTCCCAGCCCACCTCGGGCGGCATGCCGCCGACCATCGGGTGCAGCACGACGGTCGCGAAGTCGCCTTGCGCCTTCGCGCGCTCGATGCACTGATCCGGGGTGAGCACCTGGTAGATGCCCTCCTTGCGCAGCTCCTCCGCGGTGGTTGCGTGCGAGTGCACCGCTGACTTGATGTCGGGGGTCTGCCAGCCGGCGTACGTCGTCGCCTCGTGCAGGAAGTACTTGCCGTACTCGGCCCAGGCCTTGTCGGGGTCCTCGGCGATGTGCAGCATCGCGGTGTCCTCGGGGGGCATCATGATGAACGGGTTGACGCCCCGCTCGGCGCACTGCTCGTTGTAGTACGCCTCGAGCTCGGGAAGGTTGGCGGCCGGCAGGAACGGCAGGTCGAATCGGGCGGCGCGGCGCGCTCCCGGCTTGCCGGTGCCGCCGACGAAAAGCAGCGCCTGCGGCGGGGAAATCGGCTTGGGGGTGACCCGGCTCGGGTGGCCGTCGTACTCGAACGGCTCTCCGGTCCAGGCGGCGAGCATCGCGGCGATCGCATCGTCGAGCAGCTTGCCCCGGTCCTTCCACGACTTGCCCGCCGCCTCGTACTCGGAGGGGCGGTAGCCGAGGCCGGCGACGGTCGAAACGCGCCCGCCGGAGGCGAGGTCCAGCACCGCGATCTGCTCGGCGAGCCGGACCGGGTCGTGCAGCGGGACGAGCAGCGCCTGGATGATGATCCGGACGTTCTTCGTCGCTGCCACCGCGAAGGCGGCATTGGTCAGCGGGGTCGGGCTCCAGCCGTTGTCCGCGCCGTGATGCTCTTCGAAGCTGACGCTGAAGAAGCCGTTGTCGTCGGCGTACTTCATCATCTCGATGCCGGCCTTGTAGTAGCCGGTCAGCGCTTGCGGGTCGATGCCGGGAAGGACGAAATTGAACCGGCAGACGGACATCACCACGGCAGGCGCCTTTCGTTGGATGCAGTCGAGTGGGCGAGGAGCATTGTGACGGGTGTCAGCTACGCGCCGTAGACCGGGTCGGGCGCGGGTCCCTCGGCGATGAGCTGGCTGATGACGGGGGTCAGCTCGGCCGCGTCCCACCGCGCGCCCTTGTCGACGACCTTGCCGTGGTGCCAGCCGTCGGCGACGGACAACATGCCGCCCTCGATCTCGAAGACCCGGCCGGTCACCGCGCGGGCCTCGTCGCTGCCGAGCCAGACGACGAGCGGTGAAACGTTCGACGGATCCATCGCGTCGAATCCGGACTCGACCGGCTTCATGGTCTCGAAAACGCCCTCGGTCATGCGGGTGCGCGCCGACGGGGCGATCGCGTTGACGATGACGCCGTAGCGCCCCATCTCGGCCGCGGCCATGATCGTGAGCGCGGCGATTCCGGCCTTGGCAGCGCCGTAATTGCCTTGACCGATGCTGCCGAGCAGCCCGGCACCGGAGCTGGTGTTGACGACGCGCGCCTCGACGGGTGTGCCGGCCTTGGACTGGTCACGCCAGTAGCCGGCGGCGTGCCGCAGCGGGGCGAAGTGGCCCTTCATGTGCACCCGGACGACCGCGTCCCACTCCTCCTCGGACATGTTGGCGAGCATCCGGTCGCGTACGAACCCGGCGTTGTTGACGAGCGTGTCGAGCCGGCCGAAGGAGTCGACGGCGGTGCGGATCAGGTTCTGCGCACCTGCCCAGTCGGCCACGTCGTCGGCGTTGGCCACCGCCTCGCCGCCCAGGCCCTTGATCTCCTCGACCACGGCATCGGCCACCTCGGTCGAGCGGCCGCCGCCGTCGAGCGCGGTGCCGAAGTCGTTGACCACCACGCGCGCACCCTGGCGGGCGAATTCCAGCGCGTGTGCCCGGCCGAGCCCGCGGCCCGCGCCGGTGACGATGACGACGCGCCCGTCGCAGATGCCGGTCATGACGCTCCTGTCTGCTTTTGCTGCTCGGCGATCGCCGCGTCGACGACCGCGAGGAACTCGGGATGCTCGCCGCCGCCGTGCACCGAAAGGTCGGCCCCGGTGACGGCGCCGGCGAGGTCGCTGCCGAGGAAAAGGCAGGCGCCCGCAACGTCGGCCGGGGTCACCATACGTTTGATCGGCACGGTGGCAGCGACGCCCGCGAGCCCGGCCTTGCCGCCATAGTGGTCCTCGGCGTTCTCGGTGGCGACGAGCCCGACGATGAGGGTGTTGACCCGGACCTTGGGCGCCCATTCCATGGCGATGGTCCGGACGAGGTGGTTGAGCCCGGCCTTGGCGGCGCCGTAGACCGCGGTACCCGGGCTCGGCCGCGCGCCGCTGACCGAGCTGATCATGATGATCGACCCGCCCTCGGGCTGGGCCTGCATGATCGCATTGGCCCGCTGGGAAATGTGCAACGGCGCCAGCAGATTCAGCTCGACGATGCGCGTGGAGATGCGGGGCGATGCGGTGGCCGAGTCGAGGAACGGGCTGCCGCCCGCGTTGTTGACGACGACATCGAGGCGTCCCATCCGTTCCGCCGCGGTATCGACCACCATCGCGGCGGCTTCGGGGTCGCGGATGTCGGCGGCGACGAAGCTTGCCGTGCGCGTACCGGAGGCGGTTTCCACGGACGGGAGCTGGCCGGGCTCGTTGCGCGCACACACCACGACGTCAGCCCCGGAGGCCAGGAAAGCTTCGGTGATGCCGAGCCCGATGCCCCGCACCCCGCCGGTGACCAGCACCCCTCGAGCGGTGTAATCGACGCTGCCGGGGGCTGCCACGGGCTGGTACGTTACCAAGCAAGCGCTTGGGCGAGAAGGGCGGTCCTGCCTGTGGGTATCGAGGTCAACCGGCACGGGCCGATTGCCGAGATCGTGGTCGACTACCCGCCGGTGAACGCGCTGCCGGTCGCCGGCTGGTTCGACCTCGCGGAGGCGCTGCTGAGCGCCGGACGAGACGAGAGTGTCCACGTCGTCGTGCTCGCTGCCGAGGGCCGCGGGTTCAACGCCGGAGTGGACATCAAGGAGATGCAGCGCACCACCGGCTTCGACGCCCTCATCGGGGCCAACCGCGGCTGCTACGCGGCCTTCGCGGCGGTGTACGAGTGCGCGGTGCCGGTCGTCGCCGCCGTGAACGGGTTCTGCCTGGGCGGCGGCATCGGGCTCGTCGGCAACGCCGACGTGATCGTCGCCAGTGACGATGCGACCTTCGGCCTTCCCGAGGTCGACCGCGGAGCCCTCGGGGCGGCGACGCATCTGGCGCGTCTGGTGCCTGCTCACCTGATGCGTGCCATGGTCTACACCTCGAAAACCGCGACGGCGCAGCAGTTGCACGAGTTCGGCTCGGTATTCAAGGTGGTGCCGCGCGAGGAGCTGCGGGCTGCGGCGCACGAGGTCGCCGCCGACATCGCGGCCAAGGACCCCTACATCATCCGGCTGGCCAAGGAATCGCTGAACGGCATCGACCCGGTCGACGTCAAGCGCAGCTACCGCTTCGAGCAGGGATTCACCTTCGAGATCAACCTTTCCGGCCGCGCCGACGAGCACCGCGACGCCTTCGTCGCGAAACCGGAGGAGAAGCAGTGAGCGACAAGCGGATGTCGATCGCCGACGTCGTCGGCCGGCTCGAGAGCGGGATGACCATCGGGATCGGCGGATGGGGCTCGCGGCGCAAGCCGATGGCGATCATCCGGGCGATCGCGAATTCACCGCTGACCGACCTCACGCTGGTGTCCTACGGCGGACCCGACGTCGGCCTGCTCATCGCGGCCGGCAAGGTGCGGCGGCTCGTCAGCGGGTTCGTCTCGCTGGATTCCATTGCGTTGGAGCCGCATTTCCGGGTTGCCCGCCAGCGCGGTGAGGTCGAGTTCTTCGAGGTCGACGAAGGCATGCTGCAGTGGGGGCTGCTCGCGGCGGCGCAGCGGCTGCCGTTCCTGCCGATCCGGGCCGGGCTCGGCTCCGACGTCATGACCGTCAACCCGCAGCTGAAAACCATCACTTCGCCGTACGAGGACGGCGAGGAGCTGGTGGCGATGCCGGCCCTCACGCTGGACGCGGCGATCATCCACATGAACCGGGCAGATGCGAACGGTAACGGCCAGTTCCTCGGGCCCGACCCGTACTTCGACGACCTGTTCTGCCTGGCTGCCGAGCAGCGCTTCATGTCGTGCGAGCGCATCGTCGACACCGGTGAGCTGACCAAGGAAGGCTCTTTCCACACGCTGAAGATCAACCGGCTCATGGTGGACGGGGTCGTCGAGACTCCCAACGGAGCGCACTTCACCACCTGCACCCCGGATTACGAGCGGGACGAGAAGTTCCAGCGGGCGTACGCCGCGGCCGCCGCCGATCCCGAAGCGTGGGAGCAGTTCCGTCAGCGCTTCCTGGCCGGTGACGAGGCGGCTTACCAGCAGGCGGTCAGCGCGTTCGCGCAGGAGGTTTCGGCATGAGCACTGAACCCGTTCAGGAGCAAGTCATCACCGGGGTCCGCAGGGCTGACGTCTGCGCCATCGCGATCGCCGAGGCGTTCCGCGGTGACGGCGAGATCCTGGTGAGCCCGATGGGCACGCTGCCGAGCATCGGGGCCCGGCTGGCGCGCCTGACCTTCGAGCCCGACATCCTGCTGTCCGACGGTGAAGCGTTCCTGCTTGCCGACGTGCCGCCGCTCGGCACCCCGCTCGCTCAGAGCGTCGTCGAGGGCTGGATTCCCTACCGGCAGGTCTTCGACATCGTCGCCTCCGGCCGCCGCCACGTGATGATGGGCGCGAGCCAGCTCTCGGCCACGGGCGACCAGAACATCTCCTGCATCGGCGACCAGGCGCACCCCAAGTCGCAGCTGCTCGGCGTGCGCGGCGCGCCCGGCAACACCGTCAACAACCGGACCAGTTACTGGGTCCCCAAACACTCGACGCGCGTGTTCGTCCCCGCCGTGGACATGGTCTCGGGCGTCGGCTATGCACGGGCGGCTGCGGCTGGATCCGCAGCCGCCCGTTTCCACCGGCTCGGCCGGGTCGTCAGCGACCTCGCCGTGCTCGACTTCGGGGACAACCCCGGTGCCGATGCCCGGATGCGCCTGCTGTCCGTGCACCCCGGCGTCACCGTGGAGCAGGTGGTGGAGGCGACCGGGTTCGCGCTCGACGGGGCGAGAGGCGAGGTACCCACCACCCGCGAGCCGACGGCCGAGGAGCAGCGCATCATCGCCGAGCTGGACCCGAAAGGCCTGCGGTACAAGGAGGTTCCGGCATGAGCACGCCGGTGCCTCCCGCGCTGTCGACCCGCTTCACCGAGCTCACCGGCGTCCGCTACCCGATCGTGCAGACCGGCATGGGCTGGGTCTCCGGCGCCCGGCTCACGGCGGCGACGGCAGCGGCCGGCGGTCTCGGGATCATCGCGTCGAGCACGATGAGCATCCCGGAGCTCGAAGCCGCGATCCGGACCGTCAAGGAGCGCACCGACGCGCCGTTCGGCGTCAATATCCGCTCCGACGGCTCCGACGTCGGTGAGCGGGTCGACCTGATGATCCGGCTCGGCGTGAAGGTGGCCTCGTTCGCGCTGGCGCCCAAGAAGGAGCTGCTGCAGAAGCTGAAGGACGCCGGCGTCGTCACGATGCCTTCCGTCGGCGCCCGCCGCCACGCCGAGAAGGTGGCCGGCTGGGGCGCCGACGCGGTGCTCGTGCAGGGCGGCGAGGGCGGCGGCCACACCGGCTCGGTCCCGACCACGCTGCTGCTGCCTCAGGTGGTCGACGCGGTCGACATCCCGGTCGTCGCGGCCGGCGGATTCTTCGATGGCCGGGGGCTGGTCGCCGCGCTCGCGTACGGCGCGAGCGCGATGGCGATGGGCACGCGCTTCCTGCTCACGTCCGACAGCAACGTCAGCGAGGCCGTCAAGCAGGTCTACCTGTCGATGGACGTCAACGGCACTGTCGTCACCACCGCCGTCGACGGGGTACCGCACCGGGTGCTGCGCACCGAGCTGGTCGACAAGCTGGTGAAGGCGGGCCCGGTCGGGCGGCTGCCGCGGGCGGTCCGCAATGCCATCGCGTTCCAGAAGGAGAGCGGCACGCCGTGGACGGCGATGCTGCGCGAGGGCAAGGCCATGAAAGAGGGCCATGAGCTCGCCTGGAGCCAGGTCATCATGGCCGCCAACACCCCGATGCTGCTGAAGGCCTCGATGGTCGACGGCCGCACCGACCTCGGGTTGATGACGTCCGGTCAGGTGGTCGGGCTCATCGAAGACCTGCCCTCCGTCGAGGAGCTGATCAGCCGGATCGTGCAGCAGGCCGGCGAGGTCCTGGAACGCCTCGCCGCCCCCGTCCCGGCGACCAACGGCTGACCCGCGCATTGGTTGACGGCGTGACCAAAGGCTCAACGCCGCTGCTCCATCTGCCGATGAGCGAACCGTGGCCCACCCCGTCCGGCGGCTGATCACTGCCCTGCTCGCTGTCGTGAGCGTGCTCGCGTTCGGCGCGGCCTGCGTCCCGCCCGGGACGCCGGTGGCGCCCACGAAGGACGCCATCCCGGCCAACGGGCTGCCCGGCGACCACGGCTGGTTCCAGGCCGGTCACCAGTGGGTCGGCGACTTCGGTGACCCGGACATCCTGCGGATCGGCAACCTGTACTACGCCTACAGCGCGGGCGCCGGCGGTCGCTACCTGTCGGTGCTGACCAGTACCGACCTGACGCATTGGACCATCCACCCCAACTGGAACCCGCTGCCCCCCGAGATCGCCAACGACGGCGAGACCGCCGGGAACAAGGTGAACAACAACGACGCGCTGGTCCGGCAGGCGTCCTGGGCCTTGCCGACTCCCATCGCCGGCAATCCGTGGCTGAACAAGACCTACTGGGCGGCCTCGGTCTTCAACATTGGGAGCACCTGGTACGCCTACGCCGCCGTCAAGGTCAGCACCCACGGCGACCCGCTGGACCCGCACAACTACGGGCGCTTCTGCTTGACGGTGGCAAGCGCGTCGAGCCCGCTGGGCCCGTTCCGGGACATCACCGGCGGAACGCCACTGCAGTGCCAGCCGGTTTCCACCGACCCGTCCGGCTCGATCGACCCGTACCCCTACCACGATCCGGTCAGCGGCAGGAACTACCTGCTCTGGAAGGCCGCCGGCAAGCTGGGCGGCGCCGAGTCGTCGATCATGGTGCAGCAGCTCGGCAACAACGGCCTGCTGCTGCCCGGGTCGACGCCGAAGAAGATCCTCGCGACGAACCGCGCCGCCGCCTGGGAAGGCAGCACCATCGAGAACCCGTCGATGGTCTACTACAACAACACGACCTACCTTTTCTACTCGGCCAACGACTCGGCCTGGCTGGACGCCGACGGCCGCAGCAGCTACGCCACCGGCTACGCGATCTGCGCCGGCCCGCTGGGCCCGTGCACGCGACCGGGTGGTGGCAAGACGCCGCTGATGGCGAGCAGCGGGGTCAACCAGGGCCCGGGCGGAGCCTCACCCGTGGTTGGTCCGAGTCCGAGAAATCAGCTGTATCTGGCGTACGCGTCGTACTGGCTGGGCGAGAACCGTAACGGCTACCACCCCCGGCGACTGCACGTCACCGGGTTCCTGCAGACCCCGTCCGCCAACCTCATGGGTCGCACCCTGCGCGTCGGGTGACGCGCCCGCGTCGCGCCGTCGCCAGAGCTGGTCGGCGAGCACACCGATCGCGATGATCAGCAGGACGTCGACGGGCGCCCGCAGCCGCGGCACCGAGACGGTCACGATCGACACCAGGAAGAAGTACAGGGCGGTCAGCGGGATGACGCCCTGGCCCAGCCGCCCGTCGGCCCGGGGCCGCTCGCGATAGTCCCGGCGCGCCTGCCGCGTCATGCGGATGAGGCCCGCGAAGCCGACGATCTCCACGAGCCAGACCAGCGGTAGCGACAGGTGGCGTAGCCGGATGGGGCGTCCGTCCTCGCGCTCCGGACCGTCGTTGAGGCTCCAGGTCTCATCGACCAGCCGCCGCACGTTCAGCCAGATGACCGACGGCACCCGGCCCGGGTGCTCCCGGATGCCCTTGAGGCCTTCCCGCCGGAACGCGCTGTCGAGGTTGGCCTCGTTGAGGTTCACCAGGGAGGGCCCGAAGTTGCGCACGGAGGCGAAGCGCGGATCGAAGACGGGATCGACGAAGTGCCCGGCTTTGAGCGCGACGGGGGAGTAGATGGCGGCCAGGTTGAAGCCGTTGGACGTGACGATGACCGGCCGGTGGAAGATCGACTCGTTGCGGATCACCCATGGCGTCACGACGACGACCGCCACGACGGCGAAACCGAGGGCGCGCCTGAAGCCCACCTGGCGCCAGAGCACGAGCGCCAGCAGCGGGACGATCAGCTGCGCGCTGGGCCGGGTGAGCACCAGCAGCCCGGCAGCGATCCCGGCCCAGCCCGGCCGCCCCTCCAGCAGCGCCCAGATCGCGGCGAGCATGACCAGCAGGCCGAGCGGCTCGCTGAGCGGCACGCCGTCGTTGGCGAGCAGCGGCGGGTAGATCGTGGCCAGCCCTGCCGCGATGAGTGCCGCGCGGTGCCCCGCGACCCGGGTGGTGACGACGGCGATCAGGACGACGACGGCGCTGCCCAGGATGACGTTCAGCGCCTGGGCCACCGCCAGCTGGACCCCGAAGACGGCGAACGCCGTGCCGAGCAGCAGCGGGTAGAGCGGGGGACGGAAGGCGGTCGCGTGCACCCAAACGTAGGGGTAGTCCGCGGCGAAGCCGTGACCGTGGGCGACCTGCGTCGCGATGTCGATGTAGTGCTGAGCATCGGTCTGCGGGTGATAGTCACGCAGGAAGAGCAGCACGTAGCCGATCCGGACCAGCACGGCGACGCCGAAGATCGCGGCCGCCCACCGGCGTCCCAGAACGGGGCCCGACGCGCGCCCGCGCCGACGGACCGCGGGGAAACGCACGTCCGCAGCCTACGGAGCCGGCCTGTTCGGCGAGGCCGCCCGGTCGCGGTGACATCGTCGTAACCGGATGCGGGCACTATCAACCTCATGCCCGGCTGAGCGTGAGGCCGTCAGAAGCGGTCGGTCTTCTCCCGCAGGCGCTGGGCGAGACCGACCATGATCCGCTGCGCGAGCCCGGGCACGGTCTCGAGGAGGGAATCGAAGTCCCGCCGCTCGACGACCTCGATCGTCACCGGGGTCTTGGCGGTGACCGTGGCGGTGCGCGGGCCGCCGTCCATCAGCGAGATCTCACCGAAATAGTCGCCGGGACCGAGCTCGGCGACGTCGCTGCCGTCACGCGAGACCGTCACGGTGCCTGCCCGGATCACGACGAACTCCTGCCCGGGGACGCCTTCGGCGGCGAGCACCTTGCCGGACGGGTAGTCGAGCGTCGTCGACAGCCGGGCGACGGCTTCCAAATCCTTGTTCGAGCAGGCGGCGAATATCTTGAGTCGCTTGAGCGACTCGGTCATCGGATTGCTCACGCCGGACTCCTCGGTAGGTAACGTTGCTGAGGGCTACTTTCTTACGTCTTCATACGTTGACCGCCGCCGAATCCGGCGCAGACATCAACGCACGGACTGTAGCGACCCGCCTGAACCTGCCCCGCAGACGCACTCCGCGTCCAGTCCCCAAGGAAGATCAGTAGCACAGAAGAGCTCGCTGGTGGGCCCATCCGTCAAAGCGTCGACCGCCAAGATCACTGCCGCCGACGTCCAGGACGAGCGTTCGGTGGGCCACATCACCTGATTGGTGAACTGCCAGCCGGTCCAGTAGCCGCCGTCGTCGTGGCGGGTGTGCTGGATGTCGCGCACCAGCCGGCGGGCGGTCTCGTCGTCGCCCAGCGTGTGCAGTGCCATGGCCAGCTCGCACGTCTCGGCGCCGGTGACCCACGGCTGGTCGCTCACGCAACGGGCGCCGAGCGACGGCACGACGAAGGTGTCCCAGCTTTCGCGGATCCTTTCCTGGCCGCGCGCGCCCCGCAGCGCTCCGCCCAGCACCGGGTAGTACCAGTCCATCGACCAGCGCTCTTTGGGCGTGAAGACCTCGGGATGGGCGACGAGCGCGTGATGCAGCGCGCCGGCGGCCAGCTCCCAGTCGGGCTGCTGCTCGCCCACCAGATCGGCCAGCGCCAGACCGCAGCGCAGGCTCTGCAGCGTGCTGCTGCAGCCGGTGAGCAGGACGTCGTCGTAGAGCGAGCCGTCGGGCCGGCGCGAATACGGGATTTCACCGCCCGGCGATTGCATGCCCACGACGTAATCCAGCGCGCGCACGACGGTCGGCCACATCAGCGTGACGAAGCTGCGGTCGCCCACGGTCAGCCAGTGGTGCCAGGTGCCTACCGCGACGTAAGCCGCCTGGTTGCTCTCCCCGTCCGGGTCGATGACCTTGTCGTTGATGTAGCTCGTGGCCCACGAACCGTCCGGGCGCTGCTGCGCGCGTAACCACGTATAGGCGTGCTCGGCGGCCTCCCGCTCCCCGGAGATCAGCAGGCCCATCGCCGATTCGATGTGGTTCCAGGCGTCGGTGTGCCCGTCGGGCCAGGGCAGCGCGCCGCTGCGCTCCTGAGCAGCCTTGATCGACGCACCGGTCGCAGCAACGTCGGCGCGGGTCAGGATGCCGGGCAGCTCAGGCGGCCGCACGTGGCTTCCGCCCGGGCTCCTCGGGCTGATCCCGCTGATCAGACGGCGGCTTGCGCAGGTAGCAGACCAGGCTCTTGCCGATCACGGGATTGAGCGCGCGTTCGGCGGTGCGGGTGGTGCGGGGGGCGGCCATCATGTCCCAGACCAGCAGCCGGTGGTACAGCTTGGTCGCGCGGTGACCGTCGTCGTGCACCCCGACTATGCAGCGCAGCCACCAGTACGGGGCGTGCAGGGCATGGGCGTAGTGGTGGGCGAGGTGCTTGAGGCCCACCCGCTCGAGCCGGCTGCGCAGCTGGCTCTTGCGGTAGATACGCACATGGCCGCCCTCGACCTGGTGGTAGGCGTCGGACAGGGCCCAGCACACCTTCTCCGGCCCCCAGCGCGGGACGGTGACGGCGACCAGCCCGCCGGGCCGCAGCACCCGGGCCAGCTCGGCCATGGCCGCCGCGTCGTCGGGGATGTGCTCGAGGACCTCGGCCGCGATGATGCGGTCGAAGCTGCCGTCGGCGAAGGGGAGGCGCAGGGCGTCACCCTGGACGGCCAGGCTGCGGCGGCGGTCGGCGTCCACCTCCCCGAGGCGGTCGCGCGCCTCCTTGAGGTCGGGGGCCGACATGTCGAGCGCGACGACGGTGGCGCCGCGGCGGCAGGCCTCCGCGGCATGACGTCCGGCGCCGCAGCCGAGGTCGAGCAGCCGCTCACCCTCGGCGATCGGGAAGCGCTCGAAGTCGACGGTCAGCACGGAGCCGCCACCCGTGGCGTCTCGGGCTCCGGCGCTTGTCCACCCCCACGCACCGCTGCGATGCGCTCGCGGTACCACTCGGCCGTTCCGGCCGCAGCCGCCCTCCAGGTGAAGCGTTCCTGGACCCGCTGGCGCGCCGCGGCACCGAGGCGGCCGCGCAGCTCAGCGTCGTCGAGTAGCCGGCCGAGAGCGGAGGCCAACGCCTCCGGGTCACCCGGCGGCACGAGCAGGCCGGCCTCGTTGTCCGATCCGACGATCTCGGGGAGGGCGCCGACGCGGGTGGCGACCAGCGGCAGGCCCACCGCCATCTCTTCGACAGCCGGCAGGCAGAAACCTTCGTAGAACGAGGGAACGGCTGCAACCTCCGCCGACTGCATCACCTCGACGAGCTCTTCCTGGGTGAGCCCGGAGCGGAAGGTCACCGCGCCTCGGAGCCCGAGCTCGTCCAGCCGCCGGTCGGCCGGGCCGTTGGGCTTGGCGCGTCCGACGCACACCAGATGGGCGTCAGGACGTTCGACGCGCAGCTTCGCGAGCGCGTCGAGCAGGACCAGCAGTCCCTTCAACGGCACGTCAGCGCTGGTGACGACGAGGATGCGGCCCGGAACGCTCTTGCCCTCGGCCGGGCTGAACACGTCGGGGTCGACGCCCAGCGGGACCATGTGGATGCGGTCGGCCGGGACACCGAGCTCGCGCGGGATATCGGTGAGCGAAAGGTCGGAGACGGTGAGCACGCCGTCGAGCTGGCGCGCGACCTCTTTCTGCATCGGCAGGAACGAGTACCAGCGGCGCTTGGTGAACCGCTTCCACGGGTTACCGGCCGCGGCGATGTCGAGCTGGCGATCGACCGTGATGGGGTGATGGATCGTCGCGACGACCGGAACTTTCAACGGCTGCAGGGCCTGCCGCAGCTTCGTCAGGCCGTGGCCCAGGCCCTGGTTGTCGTGGACGATGTCGTAGCGCCGGGTGGGGGTCCACGTCGACGGGTGCAGCACGCGCGCCGTGCGCAGGCTTCCGGTCAACGGCTCCGGGAAAGCGCCGGTGCACATCAGGGCGAACTCGAGCAGATCGATCCGGGACTTGAACTCTTTCGGCCACGGGATCCGGAACGGATCGGGCTCGCGGTAAAGGTCCAGGCTCGGAACCTTGGTCAGCTCGACCCCGGGATCGAGCACCGGATACGGCTGCCCGCTGAAAACCTCAACCCGATGACCCAGTGCGACGAGCTCACGCGACAGGTGGCGGATGTAGACACCCTGGCCACCGCATGTCGGCGTGCCGCGGTAGGTCAAGAGGGCGACCTGCAACGACGCGCCCGTCAAGCCAGCCCCCTACTCATCCGTGCTCAACCCGCGAGCACCGGTGAGAGGCGCCGCAATCGCCCAACTCTAACTCCCCGGAGTCACGAGTACTCCGGGATGGGTCCTTGCAGGTGCTTAGTGTGACCGGTGCCATGACCAGTACGGTCACAGACATGACTGTTTCGGCCGACTCCGCGCTTTCCTTCGACGATCTGCCCAACTCCGTCGGGCGCACGTTCGGTCCCACCGACTGGCTGACCATCGAGCAGTCGCGGATCGATCAGTTCGCCGAGGCCACCGGCGACCACCAGTGGATCCACGTCGACCCGGTGCGCGCCAAGGAGGGTCCGTTCGGAGCCACCATCGCGCACGGCTACCTGACGCTGTCCATCGTCAGCTACTTCGCCCACCAGCTGGTCGTCGTCACCGGCATGTCGATGGGGATCAACTACGGGGTCGACAAGGTGCGCTTCCCGGCGCCGGTGCTGGTCGGCTCCCGCATCCGGGCCCGCGCCGAGATCATGGAGGTCACCCCGATCGACGGCGGCTTCCAGGTGAAGACCAAGTTCACGATCGAGTCCGAGGGCGGCACCAAGCCCAACGCCGTCATCGAGTCGCTGAGCCGCTACCTTCGCTAACCCGCCGGCCGCCCCTGAGCCGGGCGGGCGCCTAGACTAGAACGCGTTTCAGGTCTGGGCGGGGGAAAGGGTGTGGCATGGCGGGTGTGGCGACCTCCGCAGCGAGCGACGTTGCCGTACCTGCCCGGGCGACCACCGCGTCCCAGCGCGCCCGCCGCCGCCGCATCCTGAACGCCGCGGTGTCGCTGGCCCGCCAGGGTGGGTACGACGCGGTCCAGATGCGGGAAGTGGCCGAGATCGCGGGCGTCGCGCTCGGCACGCTCTACCGCTACTTCCCGTCGAAGGTCCACCTGCTGTCGGCCGCGATGGTGCGGCAGCTCGAGTCGCTGCAGGAGCAGCTGACCCGCGAGCAGCCGAAGGGCGCCGACCCCGGGGAGCGGGTGCTCGGCGTCATCTACCGGCTGATCGACGCCCTGGCCCGTGATCGCCTGGTCAGCGACGCGCTGGTACGAGCCATGATCGTCGCCGGCGCGGACGAGATCGATCAGGTCAACACCGTCAACTCGGCGATCATCGCGACGGCCATGCACGGACCCGGCGGTGAGGTCTCCGAACGCGATTTCGCGGTGTCGCTGCTCATCGGGAAGGTACTGCTCACCGACCTGATCGGCTGGCTGTGTGACCGGATGAGTATCGATCAGGTCCGTGCGTCGTTGTCCGACATGGTTGCGGTGACCATGGCGGGCCAGCACGCGCTCCAAGAGGGAGCCCGGCACCGGCAGAAGCGCCGAACCGACTTCCCTGTGTGAGTTCCGCGGCTCTACGGCCGCGGACCGGTGCCGGCAGAAGGAGCAGGCGGCCGATGGCGTCGTACAACCTTTCCGAGCTCTTCGAGCAGGTCGCGGCCAAGGTGCCGGGCTCCCAGGCACTCGTGACGAGCGCCCGCCGGCTCACCTACGCCGAGCTGGAGGAGCGGGCGACGCGTCTGGCGAATGCGTTGCGAGCGCGCGGCGTCGGCCGCGAGGACAAGGTCGGGCTGCATCTGCAGAACGGCACCGAGTACCTCGAAGGCATGCTCGCCGCGTTCAAGCTGAGCGCTATCCCCGTCAACATCAACTACCGCTACGTCGAACGCGAACTCGAGCATCTCTACAACCTGACCGAGCTTGCCGCCGTCATCGTTCACCGGCAGTACGCGCCCCTGGTGAACGCGATCCGGCCGCGGGTGCAGACGCTTCGGCACGTCGTCGTCGTGGAGGACGGGAGCAGCGCCGAGGCCGGATCGGACGCTCGCGCGTACGAGCAGGCGCTCTCCGAGGCGCCGGCCGCCGCGGACTTTGCCGGACGCACCTCGGACGATCTGTACATCGCCTGCACCGGCGGCACGACGGGTATGCCCAAGGGTGTCGTCTGGCGGCAGGAGGACATCTTCTTCGCCACGATGGGCGGCGGCGATCCGACGACGGTCGAAGGCCCCATCACCTCACCCGAGCAGCTCGCCGCCCGGGTGCTCGACCCCGGCATCTGCGGGCTCATCACCCCGCCGCTGATGCACGTGAGCGCGCACTGGGGCGCGTTCCAGATGCTGCTCGGCGGCGGGAAGGTGGTGCTCCCGGCCGCCGGTTCCTTCGATGCCAAAGCAGTCTGGAAGCTGGTCGAGAGCGAGAAGGCCAACGTCGTGACGCTGGTCGGTGACGCCATGGTGCGCCCCATGCTCGACGCGTTCGCCGCGGCACGCGATGCGGGCACGCCGATCGACGCGTCGAGCCTGCTGGTGATGGCGTCGGGAGGCGCGCTCGTCTCGGCCGCCACCAAAGAGCGGGCGAAGGAGCTGCTGCCGAACGTGGCCGTGGTCGACGGGTTCGGCTCCACCGAGACGGGCGTGACCGGGATGAGCAGCGGCGGCGGGCCGAAGGATCGGGCCGGCACCGCGTTCACGATGGATGACCGGATGGCCGTGCTGGACGACGATCTGCAGCCCGTGGTGCCCGGGTCCGGGACGGTCGGCCGGCTGGCCCGCCGCGGACGTATCCCGCTCGGCTACTACAACGATCCGGAGAAGACGGCAGAAACGTTCGTGGAGAAAGACGGGGTGCGCTGGGTGCTGCCGGGCGATCTGGCGAGCGTCGAGGAAAGCGGCGAGGTGCTGCTGCACGGTCGCGGCTCGACCAGTATCAACACCGGAGGCGAGAAGGTCTTCCCCGAAGAGGTGGAGTCGGCACTGCTCGAACATCCTGCCGTGCGTGACGTTCTGGTGGTCGGCGTGCCAGACGAGCGGTGGGGTCACCGGGTCGTCGCCGTCGCCTCCGTGTGCGAGGGCGAGCAGCTGAACCTCGCCGAGCTCAAGGACTTCGCCCGTGCCCGGCTCGCCGGCTACAAGCTGCCGCGCGATCTCGTGACTGTGCCGGCCATCACGCGCAATCCGAACGGGAAGGCGGACTACGGGTGGGCGCGCGAGCAAGCGGAGGCGGCGCTCGGCTGACCGCGCGGGTCTGTCCCGCCCGTCGTCAGGAGCCGGGCACCCGCGGGTTGTTGACGCCCCAGTAGATGAGCCGGGCCATCGCTTCCTGGAGCTGCGGCACCTCAATACGCCAGTGCTCCATGCCCTCGCGGTGCGCCGCGACGTGGGCGAGCATCGAGACCAGTGCGCTTGCCGTCGCCATCGGCTCGATCGACGGCGGCGGCCCGTCGGGTTTGGCTGAGGTGATGGCATCGGCCAGCGCGGTCGTGATCCCGTTGAGCATCTTGACGCGGGCGGCCCGGAAGCGGACGTCACCTTCCTCGGTGAGCAGGTCGACGACCCGCAGCACCGGAAGGTGGGCCTGCCAGAACTCGAGGAAGCTGTCGACGAGTTCGCGCGCAGCGGCGTAGCCCGCTTTGCCGCGCCAGCGCCGCTCCTGGATGAAGCCGGCGAGCTGCGCCCCGGTTTCCGTGGTCTGTGCCGCGAGCACGAGCAGCGCGGCGTCCAGATCGACGAAGTACTGGTAGAAGGTGGCGGGCGAGGTGCCGGCCGCGCGGGCGATGTCGGTCACCCGCAGGTCCGAGTACGGGGTGGTTGCGACGATCGCCGCCGTGCATTCGATCAGCCGGTTCCTTGTGGCGAGACCGCGGGGGCCGGGGATTCGACCGTCGCTGGCCGGCGCCACTGATGCGTCGTCGGGCATGGCCATCCGGCGATCCTAGCCACCCACAGAAAAGGGTCGTGCACGCTCGGCTGTAAGTTGCCACCTGACGACCTGTCAGAAGGAGCTGGAATGACCGACTTTGACCCCACCCGGCCGCTGGCCGGGATCCGCATCATCGAGTGCTCGATGCTCGGCCCTGCGGGGGTGACCGGTCCGTTCGCTGACATGGGCGCCGACGTCATCAAGATCGAGCCGCCGAACGGCGACTACGCGCGCAACATGACCTGGCCGATCGTGGAAGGCACCTCCCTGCTCTTCCTGCACTCGAACCGGGGCAAGAGCAGCGTCGTGCTCGACCTGAGAAAGCCTGAAGGCGTTGAGGTTTTCCTCGATCTGGTACGCGGCGCCGACGCGGTGGTGGAAGCCATGCGGCCGGGTGGTCTGGAGCGTCGCGGGCTCGGCTTCGAGAAGCTGCTCGAGGTCAACCCCAAGATCGTGTTCCTGACCATCAGCGGCTACGGCCTCACCGGCCCGTACCGCGACTACCCGAGCCACGGCATCGCCTACGACACCTGGGCCGGGGTCATCAACCCGGCCGTCGATGAAGACGGCTTCACCTACATCCCGGAGCACGTGTCGATCGGCATCAACGCGGGTCCGCTCTACGGCGCCTTCGGCATCCTGGCGGGAATCACCCAGGCCCGGGCGACCGGGCACGGCTGCCGTCTCGAGGTGGCCCAGTCCGACGCCGCGGCTTCCATCGACTGGCTGCGCTCGGAGACCTGGCGGGCGTACGAACGTCCGCAATCCGAGGTCACCGGAAACGCCTCGGACGGCGGCCGGCGTCGTGCCCCCGGCACCGCGGGGATGAAGGAGGGCGTCCGCTACAACATCTACGAATCCTCCGACGGCTACGTGCTTTTCATGGCCTCCGAGCGGGCCTTCTGGAAGAACTTCGCCGAGGGCGTGGGCCGGGTCGACCTGTTCGAGAAGTGGCCGGGCGAGCAGTACGCCGACCACGCCACGGGCAACGTCGAGCTGCATCACGAGCTGAAGGCCATCTTCAAGTCGAGGACCACGCAGGAATGGCTCGACTTCGGCGGTGAGGTCAACACCCCGATCGCGCCGGTCAACACTCCGCAGACGCTCATCAACGATCCGCAATTCAAGGACCGGCTGCCCTGGATCCCCAAGGAGCAGCTCGGCGCCGACATGCTCCCGTTCCCGGTGAAGATCGTCGGCGGGGAGCTCGCCTGGCCGACGCGGGCCCCGACGCTCGGCCAGCACACCGACGAGATCCTGCGCAGCCGGCTCGGCTACGACGACGCCAAGCTCGCCGCGTTGCGCGACACCGGCGCCCTCGGAAACTAGGCGGCTTTGGCCGCAACGGTCAGAGCAGCGCGGCGAGGGCGTCGGCGTGGGTGTCGGCGTCGCCGAACTGCGTGTTGTGAACCCAGCCGCGCTTGAGGTAGTAGTGCACGACGACCTCCCACGTGAAGCCCATGCCGCCGTGCACCTGGATGCTCGTCTTCGCGTTCTGCGTGGCCGCCTCGTCGGCGAGCAGCTTGGCGGAGGAGACGGCGCGCTGCGGCTCGCCGACCTCCGGGTAGTCGAGCGTGACGGCCGCGGAATGGACGGCGACCGAAGCGATCTGGGCGCGCACGTGCATGTCCGAGCACATGTGCTTGACCGCCTGGAACGAGCCGATGGTGCGGCCGAACTGCTCGCGCTCCTTGGCGTATTGCACGGCGAGCTCACACGTCGCCATCGCGATACCGGTCTCCAGCGCGGCGGTGAGGACGGCGCCCTTCGTGCGCCACGGCGCAGCTCCGCCCTCGAGCGGGGTGCCGGCGGGCAGCTGGGTCACGGCACCGAGCGGGGTGAGCGGATCGGTCGGATCAGGGACGGGGGTTGCCTGCAATTCGGAAGCGTCGACGATGCGCGCCTCGGCGCCGTCGAGCACGACCAGCTTGCTGATGACGTCGTGGTGCTCGACCAGGAAGCTGCGGCCCGGCTCCTCGGCGGAAAGGTCGAAAACCCCTACGGGCGCGCCGGTTTCGACGCCTGGCAGGCCGGCGGCGAGCAGCGTTCCGACCAGCGGGCCGGGCACCAGAGCGCGCCCCAGCTCCTCGAAGACGAGAACCGCATCACCGAGCCCGAGCCCGAGGCCGCCGTCGCTTTCGGGAAGCAGCAGCCCGAAGACACCGAGCTCCTTGAGGGTGTTCCACAACGCCGGGTCGAAGCCGGCGCCGCTTTCGGCCAGCTGGCCGAGCCGCTCCCGCGGGAACGCATCCGTGCAGATCTCGCGAACCCCGGCGCGCAGCGCCTCCTGATCCTCGGTCGGCAGGAAATCCATCCGGGTCCTTCCGTTACCGCTCGCGCGGCAGGCCGAGGACCCGCTCGCCGATGATGTTGCGCTGGATCTGGGACGTGCCTGCGGCGATCGAAAGATTCAGCCATTGCAGGCGTTCCTCGGCGAAGCGCGCGTTGGGAAGGCCGTCGAGATCGTGCATCGCCAGCGACGCGCGCCCGAGCAGGCGGGCGGCGACGTCGGCCAGGTGCTGGCGCACCTCCGAGTAGCGGAGCTTGAAGATGGAGCCGCCGAAGCCGACCCGGCCGACCCGTTGCGCTTCGGAGACGTTGCGCTGGGTCAGCGCCCACAGGCCGTCGAGCTCGGCCGCGATGTGGGCGAGCTCGCGGCGCAGCTCCCGGTCGTCCCACGCCGCTGCCGAATGGCGGGTGACCTTCTTCGCGAGCGCCGACAACTCGCGTACCAGCTCGATGGCATCGACGACGTCACCGACGAACGCGGTGCCACGCTCGAACGAGAGGGTGACGTTCGTGACCCTCCAGCCGTCGTTCTCGGCGCCGACCCGGTTGCTCACCGGGATGCGCACCTCGTCGAGGAACATCTCGGCGAACTCGGTCGAGCCGATGATCGTGCGCAGCGGGCGCACCGTGATGCCGGGGGAGTCCATCGACATGGCGAGCCAGGTGATCCCCTTGTGTTTGGGGGCATCCGGATCGGTACGCACCAGCATCTCGCAGTAGTCCGCGACCTCGGCGTGAGAGGTCCAGATCTTCTGCCCGGTGACGACGTAGTCGTCCCCGTCGCGCACTGCCCGGCAGCGCAGCGACGCCAGGTCCGACCCGGAGCCCGGCTCGGAGAAGCCCTGGCACCAGACCTCGTCGCCGCGCAGGATGGCCGGCAGGTGCTCCTGCTGCACCTCGGGGCTCGCCTCCGCGATGAGGGTAGGGCCGGCATGCAGCAGGCCGACGAAGTTCACCCCGACGTACGGCGCCCCGGCGCGCTCGGATTCCTCCAGGAAAATCAGGTGTTCCGTGGGGGTCGCGCCGCGTCCGCCGTGCTCCTTCGGCCAGTTGATGCCGGCGTATCCGGCGTCTGCAAGCATGCGCTGCCAGGCCGTGTCGTACTCGCGGCGCCCCGACCAGTCGTTGACCGACGGCCGGGGACCGATGCCCGGCAGTACCCCGGCGAGCCAGCTCCGGAGTTCGGCGCGAAACTGCTGCTCCTCGGCGCTGTAGCGCAGATCCATGAAGCGTCAGACTCCTGCGGGCTGCTTGCCGAGCTGCGCCTCGCGCTGGCGCGTGGTGCTGTGGACCGGGTCCTTGTCATAGACGGGGAGCACGGTGCGGCCAAACGTCTCGACGGCCTCGATCGCCACCTCGACCGGCATCGTGGTCGACAACATGCCGAAGGTCAGCTGGTCGGCGCCGGTCTCCACCCACTTCTGGCACGCCTTCTCGCACTCCTCCGGATCGCCGATCAGCACGGCGCCTTCCTTGACGGCCATCTCGAGCATCTCGACGGAGGGCTCGGGGATCGTCGCCGGCCAGTCGGGCACGTACGGGGGCTTCGGGAACGTGTCGAGGTACTTGTAGACCAGGCTGTTCTGGTAGCCGCTGGTCATGTCGGATGCGATCTTGCGGGCCCGGTTACCGTCCTCCAGGCAGAGCATCTGGCTGGTGACCATGACGTTGTTGTTGACGTAGCCCCCGACCGGTTCGGCCTTGTCGATGTTGTTCTTGTAGACCTCGATCAGCCGGGCGAGGTCCTCCCGGCTGGTGCTCGCGAAGCACAGCACGCCGAGTCCCAGGCGAGCGGCCTTCTCGAACGTCGAGGGATTGCCGGCCGCGACCCACAGCGGCGGGTGCGGCAGCGTGTACGGCTTGGGCAGCACGTTGCGCTCGGGCATGCGGAAGTACTGGCCTTCGTAGGCGTAGGTGCCGTCGCGCCACATCTTCGGCAGCTCCTTGACGACCTCGTCGAACATCCCCTTGGTCAGCTCGGGGTCGTCGATCAGGAAGCCCTTCTGCTCGGTGCTGGAGGAGCCGCGGCCGAGGCCGAGCTCGAAGCGACCGAGGGAAAGGTGGTCGAGCATCGCCGTCTGCTCCGCGACGCGCGCGGGGTGGTTCACCGGCGGCGTGATGTTCTTGATGCCGGTGCCGATGTGGATGCGCTCGGTCTGCCCGGCGATGAAGCCGAGGAAGGACTCGTTCGCCGAAAGGTGGGAGTACTCCTCGAGGAAGTGGTGCTCGGTCGCCCAGGTGTACTTGAAGCCGGCCTTGTCGGCGGCCTTGGTCCAGTTGACCTCATCCATCAGGCGGTTGTGCTCAGCGCGGACGGGATCCGCGTTCTTCATGCTGTGATGCAGGTACAGCGAGTTGAAGATGCCGAACTCCATGCGTGCTGACTCCCTCGGCAGCGGCCGGCAGCAGTCGCGCGCCGACCCTAGAACAAGTTCTATGACCATAGCCGAGGGCACGCGGCCGCTGCTGGCCCGGTACGGTGCGGCTCTGCGACCAGATCACCGGGAGGATGACGTGTTGTACGCCGAGGATGCCGCCGTCGGCGGCGTGGCCCCGGAACGCTCGCACGAGCTGACCCGCACCGATCTGGTGCGCTACGCGGGTGCGTCCGGCGACTTCAACCCGATGCACCACGACGAGGTGATCGCCAAAGCCGCTGGAATGCCGAGCGTTTTCGGTCACGGGATGTTCTCCGCCGGCTTGCTGGCCTCGGCGCTCACCGACTACGTCGGCGAGGGCGCGCTGACCCGTTACGCGGTCCGCTTCACCAAGCAGGCCTGGCCGGGCGACGTGCTGCAGACGAAGATCACCATCACCGCGGTCAACGGGAACTCGGTCGACCTCACCGCCGACCTCGTCACCGACAAGGGCGTCACCGTCATCAGCGGAGAGGCCAGCGCGCAGCTGCCCTCCAGGGGCAACTGAGGGGGAGGGGCGCTGACATGGGTGCCGAAGAGTTCATCGGGCGCAAGCTTCCCGAGTCCGTCATCACGATCGAGCGGGGCCCGGTAGCCCGCTTCGCCGAGGCCGTCCTCGCGACGAGCCCGGTCTACTCGTCTCCGGTCGCGGCGAAAGAGGCTGGTTTCGCGGGCATTCCGGTGCCGCCGACGTTCAATTTCGTAGCCGGCTACTGGGGCGCGATGGCCGAGGACCAGCCACCGCATGACCCCGAGGCTGCGGACCTCGGCGTCCTGCTGACCGAGTTGCGAAAGGACGGCAGCCTGCTGCTGCACGGCGAGCAGGAGTTCCGCTACCACGCCCCGGTCTATGTCGGCATGCGGCTGCACGCGGCCGGCGCCGTCGAGGACGTCACCGTCAAGGAGGGCAAGGGGGGCGCGACCATGACCGTCGTCAAGGTGCGCACGGACCTGACCGACGACGCGGGCGCACCCGTCGTCACCCAGATCATGAGCTTCCTGCTGCGCAAGACCCCCACGGCCTAGCCGTCCGGGCCGCGCTAATCTGACGGAGCGTCAGGTTGTTGCGGATCCCCAGGACGGAGCGTCATGTCGCTTGCGGTTGAGCCAGGCCGGTTGCTGGTTGACGGCGAGTGGGTAGACCCTGGCGCCGGGCATTACGACGTGGTCAATCCAGCGACGGAGGAGGTCGTCGGCCAGGCGCCGGAGGCGAGCGTCCAGCAAGCCCTGGACGCGGCCGCTGCTGCCCGGCAGGCGTTCAAGACCTGGTCGCGCACGACCCCGGAGCATCGCGCCGAAATCCTCGACCGGGTGGCCGATCTGCTCGTCAAGCACGGGGGGGAGATCGTCCCGCTGCTGCAGGCGGAAACGGGCGCGACGATGCGCGTCGCGTCGACCATGCAGGTGCCGGTCGCCGTCGACCGGTTCCGGCGCTACGCGCGCGGTGCGATGCTCTCGGACACCATCCCGCTCGAGCCGTCGGTGATGAACGCCACCCCGCTCGCGCCCGGCGGATTGATCGGGGCAGTGGCGGTCAGGCAGCCGGTCGGGGTGGTCGCCTGCATCACCTCCTACAACTTCCCGCTGGTGAACCTCGCCGGGAAGATGGCGCCGGCGCTCGCGATGGGCAACACCGTCGTCGCGAAGCCGGCCCCGCAGGACCCGCTGCACATCTTGCGATTCGGCGAGTTGCTGCTCGAGGCCGGCATCCCACCCGGCGTGGTCAACATCGTCGGCGGTTCCGGGGCTGCGGCCGGTGCGGCGCTGACCCGCTCGCCCGACGTCGACATGGTCAGCTTCACCGGCAGTACCGCAGTAGGGCGCATCATCGCCACCGCCTGCGGCGACGGGATGAAGCGCCAGCTGATGGAGCTCGGGGGCAAGGGCGCGGCGATCCTGTTCGAGGACGGCGACATCGACCTTGCTGTCGGCGGCATCTCCAGTACCTGGACCTTCCACTCAGGGCAGATCTGCACCGCGCCGACCCGGGCGCTGGTCCACCGCAGCAAGCGCGACGAGCTGCTCGACAAGCTGTCCGCTTACGCCGGCGCGTTGAAGGTCGGTGATCCGCTCGCGGCCGACACGGTAGTGGGGCCGGTCATTACCGGCACCCAGCGCGGTCGGGTCGAGGCCGCGATCGCCGACGCTACGAGCGCGGGAGCCGAGATCGTGGCCGGCGGAGGGCGCCCGGATCTCGACAAGGGTTTCTTCGTCAAGCCGACGCTGCTCACCGGGGTGGCCCCCGACAGCCCCGCAGCGCAGTCGGAGTTCTTCGGCCCGGTCGTGGTCGTGCTGACGTTCGACGACGAGGACGAGGCCATCGAGCTCGCCAACGGCACGCCGTACGGGCTCTACGACTACGTCTACACCGGCGATACCGGGCGCGGATACCGGGTCGCCCGCCAGCTGCGGACCGGCCTGGTCGGGGTCAACACCGCCCAGCGCAATCACGAGACCCCGTTCGGTGGGTTCAAGATGAGCGGGGTCGGCCGCGACGGCGGCGTCTTCGGACTGCATGCTTACAGCGAGCTCCAGAGCATCGTCTGGCCGAGCTGACCGCCCGGCAGTACATACTTCCCAGCACAGGCCCGCGAGAAAGGACCAACAGCGTGCGCGCCATCGTTTTCAACGGCGAGACCGCCGAGATTCGCAATGACGTCGAGGTGCGCCAGCCCGGCCCCAACGAGGTGCTGGTGCGGGTCGTCGCCGCAGGTGTCTGCCACAGCGACGTCAGCGTGGTCAACGGGACGATCCCGTGGCCCGCGCCGTCCGTCATGGGTCACGAGGGCGCCGGCATCGTCGAGGCCGTCGGCTCTCAGGTCACCCGCACCAAGCCGGGCGACCACATCGTCATCGGCACCGTCGCCAACTGCGGGATCTGCGACCGCTGCAACGCCGGCCACCCGACCTGGTGCAAGCAGTCGATCGGCAACCGCACCGAGCCGTTCACCGTCGGCGGCGTACCAGGTGGCAACTTCGCGGCGACCTCCTCCTTCGCCGAGATGACGATCATCAAGGAGGTGCAGGCGGTACCGATCGACAAGGAGATCCCGCTCACCTCCGCGTGCCTGATCGCGTGCGGCGTCGTGACCGGCGTCGGGTCGGTGTTCAACCGGGCCAACGTGATGCCCGGTGACAACACCGCCGTCTTCGGGGCGGGCGGCGTCGGCCTGTCGGTGATCCAGGCGCTGCGTATCAAGGCCGCCGGCACGATCATCGCCGTCGACACCCTCGAGTCCAAGCGCGATCTCGCCCTGCAGCTCGGCGCGACGCATTTCATCAACGCCAGCGAGGGTGACGCGGTCGCCCAGATCCGCGAGCTTCTTCCGTGGTCCGACACGATGAACGAAGGTCCGTTCGCGGGCGGCGGCGTCAACTGGTCGTTCGAGTGTGTCGGCCACCCGGCCGTGACGGATTCGGCCGTGCAGTGCCTCGACTGGGGCGGCATCTGCGTGCAGGTCGGCGTGCCCGCGCCGGGCGTCACCTACGCGGTGCCGATCACCCACCTGACCCAGGTCGACCGCGGGATCATCGGCAGCCGCGCCGGTGGCGTGCGAGCCCAGAAGGACATCCCGGTCATCGTCGAGATGTACAAGAAGGGCCTGCTCGACCTCGACAGCATGGTCTCCAAGGTCTACCCGATGGAGAACTTCTTCGACGTCGTGCACGACATGCACGAGGGCAAGCTCGCCCGTGGGGTCATCACGTTCTGACGCCAGGGGACCTACTCGGTCGCGTCGAAGAGCGCGATGACCTTGGTCGGGCGGATCCGGACGGTGAGTTCGCCGGGGACGCCGTTGCGGGCGCCGAACTCCTCGGCCCGGTCGGCGCCCATGTACCGGCTTCCGACGATGGTGGAGATCCGGCGCGTCTCGTCGACATCGTCGATCAGCTCCGCGACACCTTGAACCTGGACGAAGGCATACGGCGGCGCCTGAAGGTCGACGCAGACGACCACGCGGGGGTCGCGTCGCAGCGCGCGCCCCTTGGCTGTGCCCTCGCCTGTGGTGAACGTGATCGCATCATCCTCGACGGTGAACCACACCGGCGCGATCAGCGGACGCCCGTCAGCGGCCGTGTATCCGACCTTCGCGGTGCGGGTGCCTTCGAGCAGGAAGTCACGTTGCTCCGGCGTGAGCGTTTTAGTCGTTGGCATACCAGGAGCAAACGGCCGTAGCGTCGGGAGTATGCCGAGCGCCGTGACGGCCCCGCGGCCGCTGGTGGCGCGGCTATCAGCCCGGCGCACCGTCGGCGCGGTCTTCTTCGTGCACGGGCTGCTGTTCGCGTCGTGGGCCGCGCACATCCCGCACGTGAAGGCCCACGTCGGGCTCTCGGACGGAGAGCTCGGCCTGGTGCTGCTGGCGACGCCGGTGGGCTCGATCGCGGCGATGATCGTGGGCGCCTGGCTGATGCCGCGGGTGGGAAGCCGGCGGATGGTGGCAGCGTGCCTGGCCGGCTATTGCGTCGCCGGGCCGTTCGTCGGAGTGGCTGGTTCCGCGGGGTCGGCGGCGGGTCTGTTCCTCGCGCTGCTGTGCTGGGGCGCGTTTCAGGGAACGCTCGACGTTTCCATGAACACCCAGGCCGTCGCCTACCAGCACGCCGCCGGCCGGCCGATCATGTCCGGGATGCACGCCCGATGGAGCCTGGGTGCGCTGGCGGGTGCGGGTGCTGGTGCCCTCGGGGTCGGGCTCGGCGTCTCGCTCACCGTGCAGCTGCTCGTGTTGGGGGCAGCCGCTATGCCACTTGTCCTGTGGGCGCTGCGCCTCCCGGACGACGCGGCCGGGCACGACGCGTACGACGAGCACGCCGCGCACGACAAGCCCGCGCGGCGGTCGATCCGGCACTGGCCGAAGGCGGTTCTGCTGCTGGCCGCCGTGGCGTTCGCGTCGATGCTGTGCGAGGGGGCAGCGGCTGACTGGTCGGCGGTCTACCTGCGCAACTCGCTGCACGCCGAGGCCGTCGTCGCGAGCCTCGGCTACGCCTTCTTCACTGCCGCGATGGTGCTCGCGCGGTTGAGCGGCGATGCGCTGATCGCCCGCCGCGGCGCCGGGCGCGTCGTGGCGGTGCTGTGCGTGGTCGCGACGGTCGGCTTCGCTGCCGGGCTCGCGAGCGGAAACGTCGTCGTCGCGCTCATCGGGCTTGCGACGCTGGGAGGCGGCGTGGCGACGGTGGTACCGACGGTCTTCAGCGCCGCCGGCACGCTCCCGGGGATCGCTTCGTCGTCGGGCATCGCCGCCGTCTCGGCGTGCGGCTGGGCGGGCTTCGTCTGCGGGCCGCCGATCATCGGCCAGCTCGCGTCGGCAACCTCGCTCCCGGTCGCCCTCGGCGTCGTGCCGCTGCTGACCGCGTTCATCGCCGTCGCGCTGAGCGTGCGCGGGGTCTAGTGCGTGTTGACCGAGACGGTGTCGCGTCCGGCGCGCATCAGGGTGCCGGGCAGGGCACCCGAGGCGGTGCCGTCACGCACGATCTCGACCCCGTTGACCAGCACCCGCACCACACCTTGCGAACCGCCGGTGAGGCGGGCGGAGCCGCCGGGAAGGTCGCTTACGAGAGTCACGTCATCGGAGGTGACCGTCTCGGGGTCGAAGACGGTGATGTCGGCCCAGTAGCCCTCGGCCAGCCGTCCGCGCTCGCGAAGCCCGAAGAGCTGGGCGGGCTCGTCGGTCATCAGCTGGATCGCGCGCTCGAGGGGGAGCAGCTTGCGCCCGCGCAGGCAGTCGCCGAGGAAGCGGGTGGGATACGGCGCCCCGGCCATCCGGTCGAGGTGGGCGCCGGCATCCGAGCCGCCGAGGACGACGTCGGGGTTCTCCCAGGTCTCGGCGCGAAGGCCCCAGGAGCTCGGGTCGTTGTCGGTCGGCATCGGCCACAGCACGGTCTTCAGCTCGTCTGCCGCAGCGATGTTGACGAGTGTCTCGAACGGGTCGGTGTCGCCGCGCTCTTCGGCGATGTCGGCGACCTTGCTTCCCTTGAGGCCCTCGTTCTCGGCGGAGAAGGTGTCGCCGATGACGTAGCGGCCGAAGTCGGCGAGCCGGCGGAAGACGCCCGCCTCGGGGCTGTTGGCCCGGCGCAGCATCTCGTCGCGGGTCGCCTGGTCCTTGAGGGCGGCGATCCGCTCGGGGATCGGCAGGCCGAGCACGTCACCCCAGCCCGGGATCAGGTTCAGCGCGCAGAAGGTGCGCAGGCTCATGTTCATCGGGACGAGCGTCGGCATCGTCAACGCGACGACGCGCCCACCCTTCTCACGTGCGAGCGCGGAGGCCTTCAGCTGGTGCTCCACCTTCTCCGGCGTGCGGCCGTCAATGGTGAGCACGTTCCAGTTCAGCGGGCGCCCGGCGGCCGCTGACATGTCGGCCAGCAGTTCGATCTCGTCATCGGAGAACGTGTCCAGGCAGCCCTGCACGATGCCCTCGAGCAGCGTGCCCTCATGCTCACCTGTCGCCTTGCACAGCGCGATCAGCTCGTCCCGCGACGCCCAGCGCGAGGCGACCGGCTGGCCGTCGGCATCGGAGTGCGTGGACGAGAGCGTGGTCGAAAACCCAATGGCACCAGCCTCGATCGAGGCGTGGAGCACGCGCACCATCTCGTCGACCTGCTCGGGGGTCGCCTCGTTGCCGATCGCGGCTTCACCCATCACGTAGCGCCGCAGCGCGCAGTGGCCCACGAGGAATCCGGCATTCAGCCCGATCTTGCCGTCGAGCGTGTCGAGGTAATCGCCGAACGACTCCCACTTCCAATCGAGCCCGTTCTCCAGCGCCGCCAGCGGCATGCCCTCGACCTTGGCCATCATCCGGCGCAGGTAGTCGGCGTCCTTCGCGTGCAGCGGTGCCAGGGTGAAGCCGCAGTTGCCGCCGAGCACCGTCGTCACGCCGTGCACGTTCGACGGGGTCGCGTACGGATCCCAGAAAAGCTGCGCGTCGTAATGCGTGTGGACGTCGACGAAGCCGGGAGAGACGACGAGACCGTCGGCGTCGAGCGTCTCGGCCGCCTCCTCCTCGATGGTGCCGCCGACCGCGACGATGCGGCCGCCGCGCACCCCGAGATCGCCCTTCACCCCCGGGCTGCCGGTGCCGTCGACGAGGGTGCCACCACGGATCAGATAGTCGAGCATGAGAAGACGTGCCTTCCTGTTTGGTCAGCTGCCGGGGCCGGCCCAACGGCCCTGCGGGGTGAGCCCGAGCATGGTGATCGCGTTACCGCGCACGATCATTTCAACGGTCTTGCGGTCGAGATCCTTCATCTGCTCCTCGGCGATGTGGCGGGTCTTCGGCCACGTGCTGTCGGAGTGCGGGTAGTCGCTTTCGTACGTGACGCGGTCGGCGCCGATCTCGTCGAGCGCCTTGAGGCCGTGCGGGTCGTCGAAGAAGCAGCCGTAGACGTGGCGGCGGAAGATCTCGCTCGGCGGCTCCTTGACCTTGTCGGCCACCCCGCCCCAGCCGCGGTTTTCCATCCACACGGTGTCGGCCCGCGAGAGCACGTATGGAATCCAGCCGATCTGGCCCTCGGAGTAGGCGATCTGCAGCTTCGGGAAGCGGGTGAAGGTGCCGCTCATCAGCCAGTCGACGAGCGAGTACGCGGAATTGGCGAACGTGAGCGTCGAGCCCACCGCAGCCGGCGCGTCTGCCGAGGTCGACGGCATCTTCGACGACGACCCGATGTGCATGTTGATGACGGTGCCGGTCTCGGCGCACGCGGCGAAGAACGGGTCCCAGTAGTTGTTCGGGTCGTGCACGGACGGCAGGCCGAGGAACGGCGGGATCTCCGAGAAGCACACGGCGCGCACCCCGCGGGCGGCATTACGCCGTACCTCTGCACCGGCCAGCTCGGCGTCCCAGAGCGGGATGATGGTGAGCGGGATGAGCCGGCCGCTGCCGTCGGCACACCACTCCTCGACCATCCAGTCGTTGTAGGCCTTCACGCAGGCGAGGGCGACGTCCTTGTCGTTCGCTTCGAGGAACGTCTGCCCGCAGAAGCGCGGAAACGTCGGGAAGCAGAGCGAGGACTCGATCCAGTTCTCGTCCATGTCGGCGAGGCGTTCCTTGACGCTGAAGGCGCCGGGCCGCATCTCGTCGTAGCTCACGAGCCGCAGGTCGACCTCGTCGCGGTCATAGCCGACGGCCGCGTCGAGCCGCATCAGCGGCCGCCGCAGATCCTCGTAGATCCACCAGGCGACGTCCTTGCCGCTGCCCGGCTCGCCCATGCCCACGGTGAGCTTCCCGCCGACGTACTCGACGTCGCCCGGCGGCGCCATGACGACCTTGGGGCCGGCGTCCCTGAACTTCTGCGGTAGCCGGTCCTGCCAGACATTGGCCGGCTCGACGACGTGATCGTCCACCGAGATGATCTTCGGGAACTCGTCCATCGTGGCAGCCTAGTCCGCAGCTGACGGCGTGTCAGGTCTGCGTGCGCAGGTCACCCTTGCGAACCTTGCCGGACGCATTGCGCGGCAGCTCGCTCACGATCTCGACGTAGCGGGGGACCTTGTAGTTGGCGAGCTGCTCGCGCGCCCAGCCGATGAGCTCGTCCGGTTCGAGACCGGCGCCCGGACGCAGCACCACGAACGCCTTGCCGACCTCGCCCATCCGCTCGTCCGGAACGCCGATGACGGCGACCTCACTCACCGCGTCGTGACCGGTGAGGGTCTGCTCGATCTCGGCGGGATAGGCATTGAAGCCGCCGACGACGTACATGTCCTTCAGCCGGTCGGTGATCTGCACGTTGCCGCGCTCGTCGAGCACGCCGATATCACCGGTGTGCAGCCAGCCGTTCGCGTCGATGGTCTCCGCGGTCGCGACGGGGTCGTCGAAGTACTCGCGCATCACGTTGTAGCCGCGCACCAGGATCTCGCCGGCTTCGCCGCTGGGCAGCACGTTCCCCTCACGGTCGACCACGATCACCTCGGTGTCGGGGATGGCGCGTCCGGACGTGGTCGCGATGGTGATGTCGTCGTCGTCCTGCCGGCACATGCTGACCGTCCCCGTCGACTCGGTCAGGCCGTACGCGGTGAGCACGGTGCGAAACGTGAGTTCTGCACGCATCCGCTCGACCAGTCGCACCGGGACGCTCGCCGCGCCCGTCACGGCCAGCCGGAGCGAACTGAGGTCGAGGCCGCTGCGGTCGGGGCCGTCGAGGATGGACGCGTACAGCGTCGGCGGTCCTGGCAGCACGGTGACCTTCTCCTCGGCGATGCGCTTGAGCACGGCGGGCACGTCGAAGACCGGCTCGGGAAGGATCGTCGCTCCGCGCAGCAGGCAGGCGATGATCCCGGCCTTGTAGCCGAACGTGTGGAAGAACGGGTTGACCACCAGGTAGCGGTCGCCCTCCTCGACGCCCACGATCGCGCTCCAGGTCTCGAAGACCTTCATCGTCTGCTGGTGCGTGACGACGACGCCCTTCGGCTTGCCGGTCGTGCCGGAGGTGAAGAAGACGTCGCTCACGTCGTCCGGCCCGATGGCGGCGATGCGCTCGTCGATCTCTGCGGCGCTCACCGACGTTCCGGTCGCGAGCCAGTCTGCGAAGCCGATCGTGCCGGGAGCAGGAGCGTCGGCCAGCGAGACGATCGTCTTCAGGTGAGGCGTCTCCGCCGTCGCCGCGGCGAGCATCCCGGAGTAGTCCGCGCCGAGGAATCCATCGGCCAGCACGAGCAGTTTGGCGGAACTGCGGGCCAGGACGTAACCCGCCTCCTCACCCTTGAACCGCGTGTTGAGCGGGACCAGCGCGGCACCGGCTGACACCATGCCGAGCGCGGCGATGACCCACTCCACCCGATTCGGCGCCCAGATCGAGGCGCGATCACCGGGCTCGATGCCGGATGCGATCACCGCGGCCGTGGCCGCTTTGACCTTTTCGCCCAGCTCGGCGAATGTGAAGCGCTCCGGACCGAACGCGAGGGCTTCCCTCGAGGCGTACCGGACGGCGCTGTCCTGAACCAGGGCCCCGATGCTGGGGGGAAGGCTGCTCATTCCGCCGAATCTAGCGGGGATATAAACCGCGTATACAAAGGTCTGTATCCGGAAGAGATGAGGCTCGCCGTGCGTACTCCTATCTGCGACCAGCTGGACATCGAGTTCCCGCTCTTTGCGTTCTCGCACTGCCGCGACGTCGTGGTGGAGGTCAGCAAGGCCGGCGGCTTCGGCGTGCTCGGTGCGCTGGCGTTCGACGCCGAGCAGCTCGAGGTCGAGCTGAACTGGATCGACGAGCACATCGGCGGCAAGCCATACGGCGTGGACTTCGCGATGCCCGCCAAGTACGTCGGCAAGGGCGGCGGTGACGCCGCCAGCCTCGGCAGCCTCTCGGACATGATCCCGGCCGAGCACCGCGCGTTCGTCAAGCAGCTGCTGGACGAGCACGGCATCCCGCCGCTGTCCGAACGAGGCCGCGCCCAGGCGGATGAAGGCGGCCGGGCTCAACGTCGACGCCGAGGGTCCGGGTCAGGTCGAGACCACGCTCGAAGCACCCGGCGCGGATGATCGTGAACGCGCTCGGCCCGCCGCCGGAGTACGTCATCGAGCAGGCCCACGCGCACGGCATCCTCGTCGGCGCGCTGTCCGGCAGCCCCCGTCACGCGCAGAAGAACGTCGACATCGGGGTCGACGTGATCGTCGCCCAGGGCACCGAAGCGGGCGGCCACACCGGCGAGATCTCGACCATGGTGCTGGTGCCGGACGTCGTCGATGCCGTCGGGCCGGACGTTCCGGTGCTGGCCGCGGGAGGCATCGGCACCGGCCGGCAGATGGCTGCCGCGCTCGCCCTCGGAGCCCAGGGCGCCTGGACCGGTTCGATCTGGCTGACGGTCGCCGAGGCGAACACCTCACCCGAGTCGGTCGAGAACCTGCTCGCGGCCGGCTCGCGTGACGCCATCCGCTCCCGTTCGATGACCGGCAAGCCGGCCCGCCAGATCCGCACGACGTGGGTCGACGCCTGGGAACGGGCGGACACGCCGGATCCGCTACCCATGCCGCTGCAGGGGATCCTGTTCGGCGAGGCCGCGCGGCGCTGGACGCGGACCCACAGCCGCGACTTCGCCGGCTCGCCCGCCGGCCAGATCATCGGGCGGGTCGACCGGGTGCGACCGGCGCGCGAGGTCGTCTCCGACATGGTCGAGGAGTGGATCGCCACCACCGAGCGGATGGCCGGCTTGCTGAAAGCGGACTGACCCGCCGACCCACTGCCTCACCTGCCTCGCAGGGCGGGTCACAATGCAACCGAACAAGCCACCACGAGGAGACGAACATGCGCGTTGAGGTCTACCCGGACGAGTGCGAGGCCAACGCCATCTGCTGCGGCATCGCGCCGGAAGTATTCGAGCTGGACGATGACGACAACCTGCACATCTTGCAAGCTGAGGTGCCGGCCGGCGAGGAGGAGAAGGTGCGCCGCGCCATCAACTCCTGTCCCAAGCGCGCGCTGTACGAGCGCTGAGGGCCCGGAGGTCACTGATCGCATGAGCATGGACGGTTTGCACGCCGCGGCCCACGAGCCGGTTTTCGTCCCGCACCTGCTGCTCGCCGGTCTCGAGCGCAGCAAGGACTCGCCCTGCGTCTACCTCGGCGAGCGGGTGCTCACCGGCCGCGAGGTGTACGAGCAGATCAGCTGCTACGCCCAGGCATTCGCCAAGGTGGGCCTGACCCAAGGCAGCAAGATTGCCGTGCTCTCGCCGAACCGTCCCGAGGTGCTCTTCGCCATGGGCGCCAACCAGGTGACCGGTTGCCGCACCTCGGCGCTGCATCCGCTGGGCTCGCTCGATGACCACGCGTACGTGATCGAGGACGCCGAGGTCGAGTACCTGCTGGTCGATCCGAGCTTCGCCGAGCGCGCGGCGGCGCTGCGCGAGCGCGTGCCGACGTTGCGCACCGTGCTCGCGTTCGGGGAGATGGACGGCGGCACCGACGTCACGGCGCTGGCGTCCGGCTTCACCCCCGGCAAGCTCACGATCCCGACGCTCGACCCGGACGACGTGACCGGCCTGTCCTACACCGGCGGGACCACCGGCAAGCCCAAGGGCGTCATGGGCACCCACCGCGCCGGCATCACGATGACGCAGATCCAGATGGCCGAGTGGCAGTGGCCGACGGAGGTGCGTCATCTCATCTGCACGCCGCTCTCGCATGCAGGCGCCGCGTTCTTCGTGCCGGTCCTGCTGCACGGCGGGTCGATGGTCGTGCTGCCCGGCTTCGAGCCCGGCAAGGTGCTGAAGGCGATCGAGCAGTACAAGATCACGTCGATCATGCTCGTGCCGACCATGCTCTACGTCCTGATGGACCACCCGGATTTCGACAAGACCGATCTGTCGAGCCTGCAGACGATCTTCTACGGTGCGGCGGCGATGTCGCCGACCCGGCTGGCCGAGGGCATCAGGAAGCTCGGGCCGATCTTCTTCCAGTTCTACGGGCAGGCCGAGTGCCCGATGACGATCACCGTGCTGCGCAAGGAGGACCACGACCCGCAGAACCCGGAGCGGCTCGCGTCGTGCGGGCGTCCGGTCCCGTGGGTGCGCGTCGCCCTCCTCGATGAGGACGGCAACGAGGTGCCGGACGGCGAGCCGGGCGAGATCTGCGTGCGGGGGACCCTCTCGTCAGCCGGCTACTGGAAGAAGCCGGAGCAGACGGCAGAACTGTTTGCCCACGGCTGGCTGCACACCGGCGACATCGCCCGCCGCGACGACGACGGCTTCCTCTACATCGTCGACCGCAAGAAGGACATGATCATCTCGGGCGGCTTCAACATCTTCCCGCGTGAGGTCGAAGACGTGCTCTCGTCGCACCCCGGGGTGGCTGCCGCTGCTGTGATCGGGGTTCCGGACGAGAAGTGGGGCGAAGCGGTGAAGGCCGTCATCGTGCGGCGTCCCGGCTCGGACGTCACCGAGGCCGAGCTGGCCGCGCTGGTGAAGGAGCGCAAGGGCGCTCACCACAGCCCGAAGAGCATCGACTTCGCCGACTCGATCCCGGTCTCCGCCCTGGGCAAGCCCGACAAGAAGGCGCTGCGCGCGACGTACTGGGCGCAGAGCGGCCGTCAGGTCAACTGATCAGAACCAGCCGGGGAACCAGATCCGGTCTGACCAGGAGTTGTACGGCATCCTGACGTACGTCCAGATCGGGTAGAAGTACCAGAAGGCAGCGATCACCAGCATGCAGTAGAGGCCGACCGATCCGGCTCCCGCCAGGCGTCTCACTTCGGAATCCGTGCGCTGGCCGAGCGCCAGTCCGGCGACCGCACAGAGCGCCAGGATGAGGAACGGGAGCATGGGCAGCGCGTAGAAGTCGAACTTGGTGCGGCTGGGATACGGCAGCCACGGCACGATGTCGGCCACGATGCCGACGAGGATGAGCGCGGCGCGCCAGTCGCGGCGGCCGATCCAGAGCCAGACGCAGAACAGCACGGCGAGGATTGCCGGCCACCAGATGGCGACATTCCCGAGGTCCAGCACGGTCTGCGAGCAGCCGCTGAGGGCCGAGCAGTGCGGCCCCTTGGGGGTCGAGGTGTAGGCGAAAAGCGTCGGGCGCCCTTGCAGCAGCCACTGGAACGGACTGTCGGACTGGTACGGGTGTCGGGTGTCGAGCGTGGTGTGGAAGTCGAAGGCCCACTCGTGCCAGTGCCACCAGGCGCGCCAGGTGTTGTAGACGCCCTTGCCGTAGTCGCCCCGCATGTAGCCGTAGTGGGTGACGAACCATCCCGTGAACGACGCGGTGTAGACGGCGATAGGAACCACGATGAAGTTCGTCGCCCAGCCGAGCCCGTCTCGGCGCAGGGTGCGGCGCACCGGGCGGGGAGAACCCGCGCTGCGGCGCGCGCCGATGTCCCAGGCGAGGACGACCGCGCTGAGCGGGATCAGCGCGTAGAACCCGGTCCACTTGGTCGAGATGGCGGCGCCGAAGCAGATGCCGGCGAGCAGCCTCCACGGCCGCCAGAAGCCGACCGCGAGGCCTTCGCCGAGCCGATCGCGTCCCCAATCCCGGTCGCGGACGATGGCACCGAGGCCGGCCACGATCCAGAACATCAGGAAGATGTCGAGCAGGCCGGTGCGCGATTGCACGAGTTCGAGCCCGTCGAGCGCCATCAGCAGGCCGGCGAAGCAGCCGATGAGCGTGCTGCGGAACATCCGGCGGGCGGTGCGCGCGAGGATCAGGACCGCGAGCGTGCCGAACACCGCCGCCGAGAAGCGCCAGCCGAGCGCCGGGTCGCCATGCGGGTGGCCGTTGCAGTCGATGTAGCCGAACATCCACTCGCCGATGGCCATCAGCCACTTGCCGAGCGGCGGGTGGACGGCCAGCCCCGGGCCGACGCAGTGGTCGCCCCGCTCGACCCCGAACTTCAGCAGCGAATGGGCGTCGACCGTGTAGTAGACCTCGTCGAACGTGTAGCTCGGCTTGCCCTTCACGATCGCCGGCGGCAGCGTGATCCGGTAGAAGCGCAGGATGCCGGCCAGGATCGTGATGGACAGCGGCCACAGCCAGCCGGCAAGCCGGTCCTGCAGCGGCGGCGGGCGTAGGGCTTCGCTCGCTGGCGGGGACTTGGGTGGTGCCGGCGGCGGGGCGAGCGTCGCGGTCATTGCGTGACAGCGTAAGACTGCCGAGTGTGATGACCGCGGCCATCGGTGCTTTGGTGTTGTGCGGGTCGCCGATCGGCAATGCGGCTGACGCGTCCCAGCGGCTGCGCGAGACGCTCGAATCCGCTGACGTCGTCGCGGCAGAGGACACCCGCCGGCTCCGCCGCCTCGCGGCTGATCTCGGAATCCGGATCAGTGGGGACGTGGTGTCCTACTTCGAGGCCAACGAGCGTGCCCGGGTGCCGCAGCTCGTCGAGCGGATGCTGGGTGGGAGCACGGTCGCGGTCATCACCGATGCGGGGATGCCGGGGATCAGCGATCCGGGCTACCGGCTGGTGCGGGCGGCCGCCGAGGCGGGGGTGCCGGTCCATGCGGTGCCGGGGCCGTCGGCGGTGACCACGGCGCTGGCAGTGGCGGGCTTGCCGTCGGACCGCTGGGTCTTCGAGGGGTTCCTGCCGCGGGGGGCGGGGGAGCGCCGGGGTCGGCTCGCCGAGCTGGCGGGCGAGCGGCGGACGGTCGTGCTCCTGGAGTCGCCGCGGCGGGTCGGGCGCACGCTGGGGGAGCTCGCGGACGCCTTCGGGATCGACCGCCCGGCGGTGCTGTGCCGCGAGCTCACCAAGACCTACGAGGAAGTGGTGCGTTTGCCGCTCGGCGAGCTCGCTGCCTGGGCGGCCGAACGCGAGGTGCGGGGCGAGATCACGCTCGTGGTCGGCGGGGCGCCGGACGCGCCGCCACCCGCTGCCGCCGATCTTGCGGCGATGGTGCGGGCACGGGAGGCGGCTGGTGTCGACCGCAAGGCCGCGATGAGCGAGGTCGCCCGGACGGCGGGGGTGCCCCGGCGCGAGGTCTACGACGCGGTCCTCGCCGCCCGCCATTCCGAGGCTGTGGACAACCCCTGAGGCTTCGTCGGTGGGCGGCGCCACGATCCCGCCATGCCCCAGACGCCACAGCCCACCATCGCCGCCGACCTCATCCGCCACGCCCGCTGGATGGTCGGCCTCACCCAGGCCGAAGTCGCCCAGCGCGCGGGCCTCACCCGGCAGATGATCAGTAGCTACGAGAGCGGGCTGCGCTGCCCGAGCGTCGGCACGCTCGAGCGGATGCTCGCCGGGTGCGGACTGCGGCTTCGCCTGTCGGTCGTGCCCGAGCCGGGGCTCGAAGATGTCCCAACGCTCCAGCTGCTCCAGCAGCCCCCGCTCGAGCGCGTCGACTTTGGCTTTCAAGACGCGATCATCGACATCGCCGCCGCGGTGCCCGATCCCCAACTCGTGATCGTCACCGGGAAGTCGGCAGCTCGCCTTCGCGGTGCCTGCGTCCGCGTTCTCGAGCTCGACCTCTGGTTCCCCTGGGAGCAGCCGATCGAGGACGTACGCGCTTGGCTGGCCGCGGCGAGGATGGTCGAGCTCTATCCGGTCACGGGTGCTGATCTCCGCGAGGGTGCGCGGTTCGCGCACGGCTTCGACGAAGCGACCGACGTCGTTGTGCGCCGCGCTCCACAGTTCGTCGGCTACCTCTCCCGCGCGACGGCGTTGGATGTCCGGCGCGCCGGCGACCCGGAGGCGCTGCTGATCAACATCGCCGACGCCGACGACTGCTGCGTGGGCTGGCACCCCCGCGACCGTGACCACCTCGCCGTCCAGCGCGCGGTTCGGCTCAGCGCGGAGCGGGTGTCGGGCGGCTGATCCGGCGCTGGGCAAACAAAGTGGTGCCCCTGGGAGCTTGGCTTGTTTTCGGTCGCGCACACAGAACGGTGCTTTAGGGGCGTAAAGCACCGGATCGTTTGCTCGAACGAAGAACGGTGAGCCTCCCGGAGGAACCGCATTGTGTGCGCGGGAGAGCGAGGGCGGCCGCGGCGTGGGTGCCGGACCGCAGAACCCGTTTGCCTGGCTCACTACCCTCACAGGTATGACGAAGGCGTTTTTTGTGTCGACGCCGATCTACTACGTGAACGATGCGCCCCATATCGGGCACGCTTACACGACGGTGGCCGGTGACGTTCTGACCAGGTGGCACCGTCAGCGCGGCGAGCGCGTGCACTTTCTGACCGGCACCGACGAGCACGGCGAGAAGATCCTGCGCGCGGCGGCCGAGCACGAGATGACCCCGCAGCAGTGGTGCGACTTCATGGTCGAGACGGCCTGGCTGCCGATGCTGGGCGCGATCGACGCCGCCAACGACGACTTCATCCGCACCACGCAGCCCCGCCACACCACGCGGGTGCAGGAGTTCGTCCAGCGGCTGTACGACAACGACCAGATCTACAAGGGCACGTACACCGGCCCGTACTGCGTGCACTGCGAGGAGTTCAAGGTTCCCGGCGAGCTGATCCAGCCGGGCAACCTGTGCCCCATCCACCAGCGGCCGGTCGAGATGCTCTCGGAGGACAACTACTTCTTCCGGCTGTCGGCCTACCAGGACCGGCTGCTCGCGGCGTACCACGACGGCACCCTCACGATCGAGCCGGAGAGCGCGCGTAACGAGGTCCTGCGCTTCGTCGAGAGCGGCCTGGCGGACATCTCGATGAGCCGCTCGACGTTCGACTGGGGCATCACCGTGCCCTGGGACTCCTCGCACGTGATCTACGTGTGGATCGACGCGCTGCTGAACTACTGGACGGCTGTCGAGGGCAGCGAGGAGTACTGGCCGGCCGACGTTCACCTCGTCGGCAAGGACATCCTGCGATTCCACGCCGTCATCTGGCCGGCGATGCTGATGGCCGCCGGGCTGCCGCTGCCGCGCAAGGTGTTCGCCAATGGCTGGCTGCTCGTCGGCGGCGAGAAGATGAGCAAGACGAAGGTCAACGGCATCCCGCCGCAGCAGATCACCGATCACTTCGGCAGCGATGCGTACCGCTACTACTTCCTGCGCGAAATCGCCTACGGACAGGACGGCAGCTTCAGCTGGGAGTCGATGGCCGCGCGCTACCAGAGCGAGCTCGCCGACCAGCTCGGCAACCTGGCGAGCCGGCTCACCAGCATGGTCGAGCGTTACCGGCAGGGCTCCCTGCCGGCCGGTGAGCTCGACCCGGGGCTCGCCGACGGTCTTGCCAAGGCAGTGACGACGGCCGACACGGCGGTCGACCGGCTGGACTTCCAGGAGGCGCTCGCCGCGATCATGGGCTTCGTGCGGGCCGTCAACGGCTACGTCACCGAGCGCGAGCCGTGGAAGCTGGCCAAGGACGTGGCGCAGACGCAGGCGCTCGACGACGTGCTCTACACGACCGCGGATGCGCTGCGCGCCGTCGCCGTCCTGCTGAACGCGTTCCTGCCGAAGGCCTGCCACCTGCTGTGGGAAAGCCTCGGCGCGCCCGGCGAGCTCGCCGACGCCCGTATCGCATCCGCAGCGACCGACCACCTGCCGGCAGGAGTGACCGTGCGCAAGGGGCCCATCCTCTTCCCGCGGCTCGAGACGTGAGCCGGGACGCTGTGAAACGGAACGACGAACCCGTCACGCCGCCCGAACCGCTTGCGGTCCCGGCGGTCGACAGCCATTGCCATCTCGATCTGCTCGCCATGCCGGTCGACGACGCATTGGCTGCTGCCCGGACCGCGGGGATCACTCGGGTCGTGACGGTGGGCATCGACGTGCCGTCCTCGCGGTGGGCCGCCGAGACCGCCGCTGCGCACCCGGGCGTCGTCGCGACCGTTGCCCTGCATCCCAACGAAGCGCCCGAGTCGGCCGACCTCGACGCGGACTTCGCGGCGATCGCCGAACTCGCCGAACTCCCGCAGGTGCGGGCGATCGGCGAGACGGGGCTGGATTACTACCGCACCGGCGAGTCCGGACGCCCGCAGCAGGAAGAGTCCTTCCGGCGGCACATTGCCCTCGCCAAGCGGACCGGCAAGGCGCTCGTGATCCACGACCGCGACGCCCATGCCCATGTGCTCCGCGTGCTCGACGACGAGGGCGCGCCGGAAAAGGTCGTGCTGCACTGCTTTTCCGGCGGCCCCGAGTTCGCCCGTGAATGCGCTGGGCGCGGGTTCGTACTCTCGTACGCCGGCAACGTGACCTTCAAGAGCGCCGGCTCGTTGCGCGACGCGCTCGCGGTGACCCCGCTGAACCAGTTGCTTGTCGAGACCGACGCGCCCTTCCTCACGCCCGTCCCGCATCGCGGCAAGCACAACGCGCCGAACCTCATCCCGCTCACGGTGCGTGCGATCGCCGAACTGAAAGCAGTGCCCGAGGGCGAACTGGCGGCGGCGGTGAGCGCAACAGCATCCCAGGTCTTCGGCGACTGGTGACGCTGCTCTCGCCGGCCGACACGCGGGCCCTCGCCGCTCGGCTCGACGTCGCCCCGGTGAAGTCGCGAGGACAGAACTTCCTCGTCGACCCCAACACGGTGCGGCGCATCGTGCGGCTCGCGGACCTCACCCGCCACTATCACGTGCTGGAGATCGGGCCCGGGCTCGGCTCGCTCACGCTGGGACTGCTCGGTGCGGGCGTGCGGGTCACCGCGGTGGAGCTCGATACGGTGCTGGCTGCGGCGCTGCCGGAGACCGTCGCGGCGCGCCTTCCCGATGTCGCCGATCAGCTGACCGTCATCGCCGGTGACGCGCTACGCGTCGATATCCCCGACGATGCGACCGTGCTCGCCGCGAATCTGCCGTACAACGTCGCGGTCCCCATCCTGCTGAGGCTGATGCAGGACCTGCCGGGGATCGACCACGGCGTCGTCATGGTGCAGGCCGAAGTGGCGCACCGGCTGGCCGCACCGCCCGGAAGCCGGGTCTACGGCGTACCCAGCGCCAAGCTCGCCTGGTACGCCGCTGCCCGGGTGGCGGCCCCCGTTCCCCGCACCGTGTTCTGGCCGCAGCCCAGGGTCGACAGTGCATTGCTGACGTTCGCCCGCCGTGACCCGCCGGCCGGCGACCGGCAGCGGACGTTCGAGGTCATCGACGCGGCTTTCGCCCAGCGGCGCAAAACGCTGCGCGCCGCCCTCACGCGCTGGGCCGGTGGCGCTGCCGCGGCAGAAGCGGCTCTCCGGAAAGCCGGGATCGACCCGAGCACGCGCGGGGAGGCGCTTGATGTCGAAGCGTTCTCCCGCATCGCCCAAGCACTAGATTGACCAGCCATGCGACCGGCGGAGGTAACCGTCCGGGCGCCCGGAAAGGTCAACCTCTACCTTGCCGTGGGGGCCCTGGACGACGAGGGGTTCCACGACGTGCGCACCGTCTTGCAGGCGGTGTCGCTCTACGACGAGCTGACCGCGGTGCCCGCCGACCCGGGCACCGTCACCCTCACCATCGAAGGCGAAGGCGCCCGGACCCTCTCGGTGGACGAGGGCAACCTCGCTGTGCGCGCCGCCCGGCTGCTCGCCGCCAGTGCCGGGGTCAGCACCGGGGTGCAGATGGCGCTGCGCAAGTCGATCCCGGTGGCAGCTGGAATGGCAGGCGGGAGTGCCGACGGGGCAGCTGCGCTGGTGGCGTGCGATGCGCTGTGGGGGACCGACCTCAGCCGCGCCGACCTGGAGTCACTGGCCGGCCGGCTCGGCAGCGACGTGCCGTTCTCCCTCGTCGGCGGAACGGCGCTCGGTACCGGCCGGGGCGATGTGCTGACGCCCGTGCTTTCCCGCGGCACCTACCACTGGGTCTTCGCGATCGCGGACGGCGAGCTGCCCACCCCGGCCGTCTACGCCGAGCTCGACCGCTACCGCGAGGAGCTCCCGCGCCCGGCGCTCTGGTCGCACTCGGACACCCTGGCTGCCGTGCGCCGGGCCGATCCGGAGGCACTCGCCGAGACGCTGGCCAACGACCTCGAAGCGCCCGCCGTCCGGCTGCGCCCCGCGCTGAAGCGGGTCCTCGACGCCGGCGTCGAGCTGGGCGCGTTGGGTGCGCTGGTCAGCGGTTCGGGCCCGACCTGTGCCTTCCTGCTGCCCGGCGCCGAGGATGCCGTGCAGCTCGCGTCCGAACTCTCCGGCCAGGGTGTCTGCCGGCTGGTGCGCTGCGCCCACGGTCCGGTGCCGGGAGCGCGGGTGGTCTCCTAGCCGGCTCAGCGGCTGGCGGTCGGAGCCGCCAGCCGGGCCAGCCGCGCCGGATCCGGCCAGCGCACATCCGTCGCCCAGCCGAGCTTCTCGAAGACCTGGATCACCCGGGCGCTGCTGTCGACCTGGCCACGCAGCACACCATGGCGCGCGCTCGTCGGCTCCGCGTGATGCAGGTTATGCCAGTTCTCGCCCATGCCCAGCACGGCGAGCGCCCAGACGTTCGACGAGCGGTCACGGGTCTTGAACGGCCGCTTGCCGACGGTGTGGCAGATGCTGTTCACCGACCAGGTGACGTGGTGCAGAACGGCGATGCGCACCAGGCCCGCCCAGAAGAAGGCCTCCAGCCCAGCCTCCCAGGACCAGCCCCACAGGCCGCCGATCACGGCAGGCAGGATCAAGCTGGTGGCGGTGAGTGCGGCAAAGAGCTTGTGGACGATCACCAGCGAGCGGTCGCGCAGCAGGTCGGGCGCGAAGCGCTTCTGATCGGTCTGCTCCGTGTCGAACAGCCAGCCGATGTGGGCGTGGAACATTCCTTTCAGGAGCGGAAAGAATCCCCCTCCGTAAAGCCACGGGGAGTGCGGATCACCCTCGGCATCGGAGAAAGCGTGATGGCGCCGGTGATCGGCGACCCAGCGGATCACGGGGCCCTCGACGGCCATGCTTCCCGCGACCGCAAGGGCGACGCGAAGGGCTCTCTTGGCCTTGAACGCGCCGTGCGTCAGGTAGCGGTGGAAACCGACCGTGACCCCGTGGCCGGTGATCGCATACAGCACGACCATCAGCACGACGTCGCGCCAGTGGATCCAGCGCCCCCACAGCAGCGGGACGGCCGCGACGAGGGCAGCCAGCGGCACCAGGATGATCGCGCCGAGCGTCACCTGCTCGGCGCGCGCCTTGAGGCGGCTGCCGGGCACGGACGCCAGCGGTCGCGGCGCGTGAACGGGCGGCGCGGGGGAGACGGGCAAGTCGGAGATCGTCATAGCTGGAAAACCACCTGTCATATGGCGACGGCAAACGACCACCGAGGTGCTACCCACGGTATCGGCAATCAATGGCATCGTGGTCGGGTGCGATCCTGCGTGGTGTAACGGCAGCACCGGTGACTTTGACTCACCTAGTTCAGGTTCGAATCCTGGCGCAGGAGCTGAAGAGCTCGGAGGGTGTCCCGGTACAGTCGGCGCGTGTCCGACGACCCTCCCTCGGCAGTGATCGTGCTGGCCGCGGGCGAGGGCACCAGGATGAAGTCGCGGCTCCCGAAGGTGCTCCATGAGCTCGGTGGCCGGACGATGCTCGGGCACGTGCTGGCCGCCGCCCTGCCGCTCGGCGCCGGGCGCACCGCCGTGGTGATCGGCGCCGGCCGCGGGCGGGTCGCCGCAAGCCTTCCGGACGAGCCAGGGGTCGTGGCGGTCGTCCAGGAGCAGCAGCTCGGCACCGGGCATGCCGTGCGCGTCGCGGTGGAGGCGCTCGACGCGGCCGCCGAGCTCGAGGCGCGGAGCGTGGTGCTCGTGCTGCCCGGTGATACGCCGCTGCTGCGCACCGAGACCCTTGCCGCCCTGCTGGAGCTGCACACCGAACGTCACGCGGCGGCCACGCTGCTGACCGCGGTCGTCGAGGATCCCACCGGTTACGGGCGCGTCGTCCGTGAAGACGGCCCCCATTCCCGTGGCCCGGTGCGCCAGGTCGTCGAGGAGCGCGACGCCGACGCCGTCACCCGTGAGATCAACGAGGTCGCGACCGGGGTCTACGCCTTCGCCGCCGGACACCTCCGAAGGGCGCTGCTCGATCTGTCGACCGACAACGCTCAGGGCGAGCAGTACCTGCCGGACGTGGTGGCCGGCCTGGTCGGCGCCGGCGAGGTGGTGCAGGCGCTTTCGGCGAGCGACGCCGCCGAGACGGCCGGAGTCAACGATCGCGTCCAGCTGGCCGCGGCCGGGCGGGTGCTCAACCAGAGGCTGCTCGAGGCCGCCATGCGCGCCGGCGTCACCGTGATCGACCCGGCCACCACCTGGCTTTCCGCCCAGACGCAGCTGGAGCCGGACGTCACGTTGCTGCCCGGCGTCCGCCTCGAAGGCCGCACGACCGTCGCCACCGGGGCGGTCGTCGGCCCCGACTGCACGTTGTGCGACACCGAAATCGGAGCGGATGCCCGGGTCAGGGTCACCACCGCCGACCAGGTCGTCATCGGCCCGAAGTGTGACGTGGGCCCCTACACCTACCTGCGCCCCGGCACCGTCCTCGGCGAGGGAGCCAAGGCCGGCGCGTACGTCGAGATGAAGGCCGCGACCATCGGGGCCGGCACGAAGGTTCCCCACCTCACGTATGTCGGGGACGCCGTCGTCGGTGAGGGCGGCAACATCGGGTGCGGGGTCGTCTTCGTCAACTACGACGGGGTGAACAAGTCCCGTACCGTCGTGGGCGACGCCGCGTTCGTGGGGAGCAACTCGTTGCTGGTGGCACCGGTGGCCATCGGGGACGGTGCCTACACGGCCGCTGGGAGCGTCATCACCGACGACGTCCCCGCGGGTGCGATCGCCATCGGCCGCGCGCGACAAGTCAACAAAGAAGGTTGGACCGAACGCCGCCGGCCGGGCACCCGGTCGGCACAGGCCGCCGCGGCAGCGCGGCAACCCAAGGAGTAGGTGAGCCCCGGTGAGCAGCGTCATCAAGGCGAAGAGCAAGCGCAACCTGATGCTCTTCTCCGGTCGCGCTCATCCCGAGCTCGCCGCAGAGATCGGCAGCGGCCTCGGCGTGATGCCCGTGCCCACCAGCGCCTACGACTTCGCGAACGGCGAGATCTTCGTCCGGTTCGAGGAATCGGTACGCGGGTGCGACGCGTTTGTCGTCCAGAGCCACTGCGCTCCCATCAACACCTGGCTCATGGAGCAGCTGCTGATGGTCGACGCGCTCAAGCGGGCGTCGGCCAAGCGGATCACTGTGGTCGCACCGTTCTATCCGTACGCCCGCCAGGACAAAAAGCACCGTGGACGCGAGCCGATCAGCGCCCGCCTTGTCGCCGACCTGTTCAAGACGGCCGGTGCCGACCGCCTCATGACCGTCGACCTCCACACCGCGCAGATCCAAGGCTTCTTCGACGGCCCGGTCGACCACCTCTTCGCGCTGCCGCTGCTCGCCGAGTACCTCGAAGGGCGGATCACCGGCGAGGTGACCGTCGTGGCGCCCGACGCCGGCCGGGTGCGCGTCGCCGAGCGCTGGACCGACCGGCTCGGCTGCCCGCTGGCGATCATCCACAAGCGCCGCGATCCCGATGTGCCCAACGAGGTCAAGATGCTCGACGTCGTCGGTGAGGTGCGCGGCCGCACCTGCATCATCGTCGACGACATGATCGATACCGCCGGCACGATCACCAAGGCGGCTGAAGCGTTGATGGAGCACGGCGCGACCGAGGTCATCGCCGCCGCCACCCACGCGGTCATGAGCGGGCCGGCCGTCGACCGGCTGAAGAACTCGCAGATCAGCGAGGTCGTCGTCACGAACACGCTGCCGATCCCGGCCGAGTCGCACTTCGATTCGCTCACCGTGCTGTCCATCGCTCCGCTGTTCGCGCGGGCCATCCGCGCGGTGTTCTCCGACGGCTCGGTCACCGATCTGTTCGGCGGAGTGGCCTGAGCGCGTAAACTCACCGGTCGCGCCCGCCGTCTGCGTCGTGGCGCCCTTTTCTGGTTGATATCGCTAGCGTTCGAGGAGTTCTCCCACCGTGGCCGAAGTACGTATACGCGCCGAGCAGCGCACCGAATTCGGCAAAGGCGGAGCCCGTCGCACGCGGCGCGCCGGGCTCGTGCCTGCCGTCATCTACGGCCATGGCCAGCCGCCGCGCCACATCGCCCTGCCCGCTCGCGAGATCGGCCTGGCGCTGCGCAGCGATGCCAACGTCCTGCTGCGCCTCGACCTCGAAGACGGTTCCCAGCTCGCGCTCGCCAAGGACGTCCAGCGTGATCCGCTGAAGCAGACCATCGACCACATCGACCTGATCGTCGTTCGCCGCGGCGAGAAGGTGCGCATCGACGTCCCGATCCAGCTCGTCGGCGAGGTCGCTTCCTCCGACGTGCTGCTGAACCACGACCTGACGAGCATCACGGTCGAGGCTGACGCGACGGCCCTGCCCCGCGGCTTCGAGGTCGACATCTCAGGCATCGAGGTCGGCACCACGATCCACGTGCGCGACATCAAGGTTCCGGGCGACGTGACCGTCATCACCGACGGCGACGCGCTGGTGGTCGGTGGCCTCGCGGCCCCGACGGCCGCGCAGCTCGACGCGGAGCTCGCCGAGGCCGAGGCCGAGGTTGGCGCCGGTGAGGTCAGCGGCGCAGCGCCGCCCGAGGCTGGGGAGGGCCGCGAAGGCGAGGCCGCTGCCGCCGAGTCGGCCGAGCAGCCCGCCGAAGCGTAGGCCATGGGCCCGACAGGTCCGCGGATCGTCGTCGGGCTCGGCAATCCGGGGCCGGCGTACGCCGGGAACCGGCACAACCTCGGCGCCATGGTCGTCGATCTGCTCGCCGAGCAGCGCGGTGATCGCTTCAAGAAGGGCGCGCGCGGTTTCGCTGACGTCATCGAGACCCGCATCGGTGACGAGCGGGTGGTGCTGGCCAAGCCCCGCTCGTACATGAACGAGTCGGGTGGCCGGGTGAAGGCGGTGCTCGGCTTCTACAAAGTCACGCCCGAGCAGCTGGTCGTCGTCCACGACGAGCTCGACATCCCGTTCGCCCAGGTGCGCCTGAAGGTCGGTGGCGGTGCGGGTGGCCACAACGGGATCCGGTCGGTCGACTCAGCGCTCGGCACCCGGGACTACGCCCGCGTCCGGGTGGGGATCGGACGCCCCCCGGGGCGGATGGATCCGGCCGATTTCGTGCTGCGCGACTTCAGCCCCGCCGAGCGCAAGGAGCTGCCGCTGCTGATCGAACGCGGCGCCGACGCCGTCGAGACGCTGCTGCGCAACGGGCTCGCGGCCGCCCAGAACGCCTTCCACGGAGTCGGCTGAGGGGGTCGGCTGAGGATGGAAGACGTCGTCATCGTCGGAGCCGGCATCGTCGGCCTGGCGACGGCGCGCGCGCTGCTGGCGCAGTCGCCCGACCTGCGCGTCACGATCGTCGACAAGGAAGCGCGCATCGCCGCCCACCAGACCGGGCGCAACAGCAACGTCGTGCACAGCGGGATCTACTACCGCCCGGGCAGCCTCAAGGCGCAATACGCGATCCAGGGTGGACGCGAGCTGGCGGCCTACTGCGCTGAGCGGGACCTGCCGTTCCAGACCACCGGGAAGGTCATCGTCGCCACTGCCGAGGACGAGCGTCCGGCGCTCGCGGCGCTGGCCGAGCGGGGCCGGGGTCATGGGCTCGCGGTTGCGCAGCTGTCGGCCGCTGAGCTCGCCGAGCGGGAGCCGCACGTCCAGGCCCTCGCCGCGCTGTTCGTCCCGTCGACCGCAATCACCGACTTCCCCGCCGTAGCCGCTGCCTACCGCGCCGACGTCGAGGCCGGCGGAGGCCGGCTGCAGCTGGGCAGCGCGGTGACCGGAATCCGGACGACCGCGAACGAGGTGCGCGTCAGCACCGCAGCCGGGGCCGAGCTGGCGGCGCGGCTGCTGGTCAACTGCGCCGGCCTGTTCAGCGATCGCGTGGCCGCGCTCGCCGGCGACAGCTCGCCGGCGCACATCCTGCCCTTCCGCGGCGAGTACTACGAACTGGTCCCGGAGCGCCGCGGATTGGTGCAGACGCTGATCTATCCGGTGCCGGACCCGAGGTTCCCCTTCCTCGGGGTGCACCTCACGAAGGGGATCGACGGTGGTGTGCACGCCGGGCCGAACGCGGTGCTGGCCCTGCGCCGCGAAGGCTATCGCCGCTGGTCGACCACACCGTCCGAGCTCGGCGACCTGGCGCGCTTTCGCGGCACCTGGGCGCTGGCCGGCCGCTATTGGCGCACCGGGCTGGGGGAGTACGCCCGCTCGCTTTCGCGCGGTGCGTTCGTGCGCGCGCTGCAGCGGCTCGTCCCCGCGGTGACCGCGGCCGACCTGATGCCCGCCGACCCCGGGGTGCGTGCCCAGGCCGTCGCCCGCGACGGAACGCTGCTCGACGATTTCGTCATCAGCGAGGGACCGCACGCCGTGCACGTGCTGAACGCTCCCTCACCTGCGGCGACGGCGTCGCTGCCGATCGGAAGTCACGTCGCGCGTTTGGCGCTGGCGCGGCTGTCGACGGTCGATTCTCGCTAGGCTGGCTGATCATGCGGCTTTTGGTGACCGGCGGTGCCGGGTTCATCGGGGCGAATTTCGTCCACCACGTGGCGGCTGCGCGGCCGGACTGGGACCTCGTCGTGCTCGACGCGCTCACCTACGCCGGCGACCGCGAAACGCTCGCCGCGCTCGGTGACCGGGTCACGTTCGTCCACGGCGACATCACGGCCGCCGCGCTCGTCGATGACCTGGTCAAAGACGCGGATGCGGTCGTGCATTTCGCCGCCGAGTCGCACAACGACAACTCGCTCGACGACCCGTCGCCGTTCATCACCACGAATGTGGTGGGCACGTTCACGCTGCTCGAAGCGGTGCGCCGCCGCGGCAAGCGCTACCACCACATCTCCACCGACGAGGTGTTCGGCGATCTCGCGCTGGACGACCCGCGGCGCTTCGACGAGTCCACGGCCTACCACCCGTCGAGCCCGTATTCGGCGACGAAGGCGGGTTCCGACCTGCTGGTGACGGCCTGGGTGCGCTCGTTCAAGGTCGACGCGACGATCTCGAACTGCTCGAACAACTACGGGCCCTGGCAGCACGTGGAGAAATTCATCCCGCGCCAGATCACCAACGTGCTCGACGGGGTGCGGCCCAAGCTCTACGGCGACGGGCTGAACGTGCGCGACTGGCTGCACGTCGAAGACCACTGCTCGGCCGTGCTGCTGGTGCTCGAGCGTGGCCGGATCGGCCAGACGTACCTCATCGGAGCCGACGGGGAGGCGTCGAACCGCCAGGTCGTCGAGACGCTGCTGGTGGCGATGGGGCGCGCGCCCGATGACTACGACCTCGTGTCCGATCGGCCGGGCCACGACCGGCGCTACGCGGTGGACTCCTCGAAGCTGCAGTCCGAGCTCGGATGGCAGCCGCGCTACGGCGATTTCCAGGCCGGGCTCGCCGCCACCGTCGACTGGTACCGCGAGAACGAGAGCTGGTGGCGCAAGCAGAAGGCGGCCGCCGAAGCCAAATACGCGGTATTGGGTAGATGAGCGGCGTGCAGGTGCAGCAGACCGAGATCGACGGCCTGCTGGAGATCACGATCCCGGTCCATGGCGACGAGCGCGGCTGGTTCAAGGAGAACTGGCAGGCCGAGAAGATGGCCGCGGCCGGCGTGCCGCCGCAGGATTTCGTCCAGCAGAACGTCGCGTTCAACGCCGCCGCCGGGGTGACCCGCGGCGTGCATGCCGAGCCGTGGAACAAGTACGTCTCGGTCGCGTGCGGCCGGGTGTTCGCCGCCATCGTCGAGCTGCGCGAGGGGCCCGGCTTCGGCACGGTCGTCTGCCGCGAGCTGACCCCGGACAAGGCGCTGCTGATCCCGCTCGGGTGCGGGAACTCCTACCAGGTGCTCGAGCCCGCGACGGCTTACATCTACCTGACGACCGGGCTGTGGAGCGGGTCGGTCACCTATCCCGCGGTCTCGCCGCTGGACCCCGAGCTGGCCATCGCCTGGCCGCTCGTGGGTGACCAGGCCGTCCTGTCGGCGAAGGACCTGGCGGCCCCGCCGCTGGCCGAATTCACGCCGCTGACGGCCGATTTCGGGGCGGCCACGTGAGAATGAGCCCGTGAAGGGGATCGTGCTCGCCGGCGGCACCGGGAGCCGGCTGTTCCCGGTGACCCGGGCGGTGTGCAAGCAGCTGCTGCCGCTCTACGACAAGCCGATGATCTACTACCCGGTCTCCACGCTCCTGATGGCCGGCATCCGCGACATCCTCGTCATCACCACCCCCGGCGACCAGGACGCCTTCCGCCGGTTGCTCGGCGATGGCACCCAGTTCGGCTGCGCGTTCAGCTACACCGTGCAGCCCGAGCCGGGCGGCCTGGCCCAGGCGTTCACGCTCGGCGCCGACTTCATCGGTTCGGACGCTGTTGCGCTCATCCTCGGCGACAACGTGTTCTACGGCGCCGGGCTCGGCGGCCAGCTCAAAGGCTGGGTCGAGCCCGATGGCGGGGTCGTGTTCGCCTATCACGTCGCCGATCCGGAGCGGTACGGCGTGGTGACCTTCGACGACGCGGGCAAGGCCGTCGCCATCGAGGAGAAGCCGGAGAAGCCGACCAGCCCGTACGCGGTGACGGGGCTCTACCTGTACGACAACCAGGTGGTCGACATCGCGCGCAGCCTGCGGCCGTCGGCCCGCGGTGAGCTCGAGATCACCGACGTCAACAAGGCCTACCTGGCGCAGGGGAAGCTCGCCGTCCACACCCTCGACCGCGGCACCGCCTGGCTCGACACCGGCACGTTCGATTCGTTCATGGACGCCGCGCAGTTCGTCCAGGTGATCGAGAGCCGGCAGGGGCTGAAGGTCGGCTGCCTCGAGGAAATCGCCTGGCGCGAGGGCTACATCGACGATGCCCAGCTGGAGGCGCTCGCCGCCCCGCTCGCCAAGAGCGGATACGGCGCCTACCTCGCCGGCCTCCTCGAGCGCAGCCGCTAACCAAGGGCACCGCCGTAAGCTGGGCGCAGCGCCATGGCTACCTCAATGACAGCGGTTTCCGCTGCTTCCGTCTCGTCCCCGCCACCCGACCTCGCGCCCCTGCTCGACGCGGTCACGGCTGATCCGGCGATCAGCCGCTGGGTCAGCGGCGCGGGCGCCCTTCATCGTGACCTGACCGCCCCGGCCGGCTTGCGGGCGCCCGCGCTGGCGGCCCTGGCCCGCGAGCGCTTCGTGCTCGCCGTCACCGCGACCGGGCGGGACGGCGAGGATCTGGCCGAGGCGCTCGGGAGCCTGCTCGGCCGCGGGGCCGTCGCGTTCTACCCGTCGTGGGAGACCCTTCCGCACGAGCGGCTCTCCCCGCGCGCGGATACGGTCGGCCGCCGGCTCGCCGTGCTGCGCCGCCTCGCCCATCCCGACGAGTTCCCGGACGGCCCGCTGCGCGTCCTCGTCGCCCCGGTGCGCAGCATCCTTCAGCCGCAGGCCGCCGGTCTCGGTGAGCTGGTGCCGGTCCGGCTGCGGACCGGCGACGAGGTGGAGCTCGAGGACGTCGTCCGGCAGCTCGTCGAGCTTGCCTACTCGAGGGTCGAAATGGTCGAGCGGCGCGGCGAATTCGCTGTCCGCGGCGGCATTCTCGACATCTTCCCGCCCACCGAGGAGCACCCGCTTCGGGTTGAGTTCTTCGGCGACGAGGTGGAGGACATCCGCGCGTTCGCCGTCACCGACCAGCGATCGCTCGGCGCCGCCCCGCACGGCGTGCTCGCCCCTCCGTGCCGCGAGCTGCTGCTCACCGACGAGGTCCGCAAACGCGCCGGCGCACTGGCCCAGGAGCATCCCGAGCTGGGCGAGATCCTGGACGCGCTGGCCGATGGCCGGCCGGTCGAGGGGATGGAGGCGTTCGCGCCTGTCCTGACCGACCGGATGGTGCTGCTCGTCGACGAGCTGCCGGCGGGCGCGCACGTGGTCGTCACCGATCCGGAGCGGGTGCGCACCCGCGCGGCCGACCTCACCCGCACCTCCGCGGAGTTCCTCGAAGCGGCCTGGTCGGCGGCGTCGGTCGGCGGTGCGGCGCCCATCGACCTCGGCGCCGCGGCCTACCAGCCGTTCGGCGAAGTGCGTATCCACGCTGAGGGAATCGGGCTGCCCTGGTGGACCGTGACCCCCTTTGCCACCGCCGAGCCCGACGCCGAGCTCGAGGACGACAGCTTCCTGGCGGCGGCGAAGATTCCCACCGCCTACCGGGGGGACACGTCGGCAGCGATCGACGACGTCCGCAGCTGGCTGTCATCCGGCTGGCGGGTGCTGCTGGTCACCGAAGGCCACGGACCGGCCAAGCGCATCGCCGAGGTGCTGCGGGACGCGGGCGTCGGGGTCCGGCTGGATGCTGACGAGCCCGGATTCACACTCGACGCCGGCGTCGCGACCGTGACCACCGGCTGCCTGACCACCGGCTGGACCTCCGAGCTGCTGAAGCTGGCCGTCCTCACCGAGACCGATCTCGCCGGCACGCGCGGGGTCGGCACCAAGGATCTGCGCGGCCGGATGCCGAGCCGCCGTGGCCGCGCGATCGACCCGCTCCAGCTGATGCCCGGCGACCTGGTCGTGCACGAGCAGCACGGGGTCGGGCGATACCTGGAGATGGTAGCGCGCACCGTCGCCGGCGCCACCCGCGATTACCTGGTGCTCGAATATGCCCGCGGCGACAAGCTTTTCGTGCCCACCGACCAGCTCGAGCAGGTCACCAGATACGTCGGCGGTGAGGCCCCGAGCCTTGACCGGATCGGCGGCGCCGACTGGGCCAAGCGCAAGGGCCGGGCGCGCAAGGCGGTCAAGGAGATCGCGGCCGAGCTGATCCGGCTCTACAGTGCGCGGATGGCCTCCCCGGGACACGCGTTCGGGCCCGACTCGCCCTGGCAGCGCGAGCTGGAGGACGCCTTCCCGTACCGGGAGACGCCCGACCAGCTGCGGGCCGTCGACGAGGTCAAGAACGACATGGAAGCCCGCGTTCCGATGGACCGGCTGGTGTGCGGCGACGTCGGCTACGGCAAGACCGAGATCGCCGTCCGCGCCGCGTTCAAAGCCGTGACCGACGGCAAGCAGGTGGCTGTCCTCGTACCCACGACTTTGCTTGTGCAGCAGCACTTTGCGACCTTCTCCGAGCGTTACGCCGCGTTCCCGGTGACGGTGAAGGCGGTCAGTCGCTTCAACTCCGCCAGGGAGCAGAAGGAGGTCCTCGACGGCCTTGCCGGCGGCGAGGTCGATGTGGTGATCGGCACCCACCGGCTGCTATCGGCCGGCACGCATTTCAAGGATCTGGGCCTGGTCATCGTCGACGAGGAGCAGCGCTTCGGCGTCGAGCACAAGGAGCAGCTCAAGCACATGCGTACTGCGGTGGACGTGCTCACCATGAGCGCGACCCCGATCCCGCGCACGCTGGAAATGGCGATCACCGGGATCCGCGAGCTCTCGACGATCGACACCCCTCCCGAGGAACGCCATCCGGTGCTGACCTTCGTCGGCGCCTACGACGACAAGCAGGTCTCGGCTGCGATCCGGCGCGAGCTGCTCCGTGACGGCCAGGTCTTCTACGTGCACAACCGGGTCGAGTCCATCGAGAAGGCCGCGGCCCGGCTGCGCGATCTCGTGCCGGAAGCGCGCATCGCGACGGCGCACGGGCAGATGAACGAGGACACGCTCGAAGGGCACATGCTCTCGTTCTGGGAGCGGGAGTACGACGTGCTGGTCTGCACGACGATCGTCGAAAGCGGCCTCGACATCGCCAACGCCAACACGCTGATCGTCGAGCGCGCCGACAACTTCGGGCTGTCCCAGCTGCATCAGCTGCGCGGCCGGGTCGGGCGGGGCCGGGAGCGGGCCTACGCCTACTTCCTGTACGACGGGCAGCGACCGTTGACCGAGACCGCGTACGACCGGCTCTCGACGATCGCCGCCAACACCGACCTCGGCGCGGGCATGGCCGTCGCGATGAAGGACCTCGAGATCCGCGGCGCGGGCAACCTGCTCGGCGGCGAGCAGAGCGGCCACATCGCGGCCGTCGGCTTCGACCTCTACATCCGGCTAGTCGGCGAGGCCGTCGCCGACTTCCGCGGCGAAACGCCCGAGGAGCTGCCCGAGGTCAAGGTCGAGCTTCCGATCAACGCCAACCTGCCACGGGACTACATCACCGGCGAGCGGCTGCGGCTCGAGGCCTACCGGCGGATCGCCGAGGTGGGCACCGCCGAGCAGCTGGCCGAGGTGCGGGCCGAGCTCACCGACCGCTACGGCACGCCGCCGGAATCGGTCGAGAACCTGCTCGCCGTGGCCGCCTTCCGGCTCCATGCGCGCCGCTACGGCGTCCACGAGATCGCCGTGCAGGGCCGCTACGTCCGCTTCGCGCCGCTGGAGCTGCGCGAATCGCAGACGCTCCGGCTCCAGCGCATCTACAAGGGTTCGATCGCCAAGCCGGCGCTCAAGCAGGTACTGGTGCCGACCCCGACCGCCACCGGACGGATGGGGTCGCCGCCGCTGCGCGATCGCGGGCTGCTCGCCTGGGCGACGGAGCTGCTCGACGCGGTCGCCGGCGACTCGGTTTCGGCCGCGGCGGGCGCGGCGGCAGCGGGCCAACCCGCCTCCGGCCCGCCTCACCCGTAGGCTCAGGCTCGTGAAACTGCGCTCTATCGCCAGCCGGCGGTTCGCCGGCCGTGCCGCCGTTGCGGGTCTCGCGCTCGTCGCCATTCCCGCCGTCACCAGTTGCGAAAACCGGATCGGACTCGCCGCCTCCGTGGGCAGTCACCGGATCGAGACCGCTCAGCTGACCGCGGTCACCGCGCGCTCGTCCGCCGCGCTCGCCGCGACCGGACAGGCGGTTCCGGCGAACCAGCAGTCGGCGCTGACGCGCGGGGTCCTCAACCTGCTGGTGCGCGACGCGCTGCTGGAGGAGATCGGCAAGGCGCAGGGCATCGTGCTGACCCCGGCTGACCTGACGGCCGAGCGCGCCTCCGAGGCGCGGGACGCCGGAGGGGAGAAGGCCCTGGTCAGCCAGTCCGAGCAGGGCGGGGTTTCCGCGACCGATCTCAACATCGTGGTCCGGGAGAAGTTGCTGATCACCAAGCTGCAGAGCACATTCGGCGCGAGCGACAGCACGGCCTTCGCCAACAAGCTGACCGCCGCTGCGCAGAAGATCAGGGTCCGGGTCAACCCCCGCTTCGGTCAGTGGGACGCCAAGAACCTGAGCATCTCCAGCGCCCCAACCGACCTGTCCTCGACCGTCACCAAGAAGTGAGCGAGGCAGCCGACCGTCCGGTGCCCGGGTCGGCTCTGCTCGAAGCCGTCGCCGTCATGGACCGGCTGCGTTCTCCCGGCGGCTGCCCGTGGGACGCCGAGCAGACCCACCGCAGTCTCGCGCCCTACCTGCTGGAGGAGGCGTACGAGGCGTACCAGGCGCTCGAGGACGACGACTCCGACGCGCTCCGGGACGAGCTCGGTGACGTCTTGCTGCAGGTGCTCTTCCACGCCCGCGTCGCGTCCGAAGCGCCCGATGGCTGGGACATCGACGCCGTCGCCGCCGGCCTGGTGGCCAAGCTGGTCCGCCGCCATCCGCACGTCTTCGCCGACACCGCGGTGAGCGGCAGCGCCGATGTCGAGGCCAACTGGGATGAGATCAAGAAGGCCGAAAAGCCCGGCCGCACGATCGCGGACGGGGTGCCGCTCACGCTTCCGGCGCTGGCCCTCGTCGCGAAGCTGCAGTCGCGGGGCGCCCGGGCAGGCAGCTGGAACCCGCCCGATGATGCAGGCGCCGCGGTGACGTCAGCGGCGGACGCGGCAGCGGCCGAAGCGTCAGCCGAGTCCATCGCGGATCTACTCGTTGCCGCGGTCGCGCTCGCCCGCGCCGCCGGAATCGACCCCGAAGCCGTTCTGCGACGGCGTGCGCTGCAGTTTCGCGACGAACTGACGCGTTACAGTCGCGCCGACGGCCAGCCACGTTGATCAGTCCAGACCGTCGCTAGGAGCCCCCGTGCCTTTCATCGAACTCGTCACTGCCCGCGAGATCCTGGATTCACGGGGGAATCCGACCGTCGAGGTCGAGCTCGTCCTCGACGACGGCAGCGTCGGCCGGGCAGCCGTGCCGAGCGGCGCGAGCACCGGTGCGTTCGAGGCCGTGGAGCTGCGCGACGGCGACGACCGCTACGGCGGCAAAGGTGTCATGCAAGCGGTGTCGAGCGTCGAAGACCGGATCGCCGACGAGATCGTCGGTTTCGAGGCGAGCGAGCAGCGCCTGCTGGATCAGAAGCTGATCGAGCTCGACGGCACCCCCGACAAGTCCGCCCTCGGGGCCAACGCGATCCTCGGCGTCTCGCTGGCGGCTGCGCGGGCCGGCGCGGAAAGCGCCGGGCTGCCGCTCTTCCGGTACATCGGCGGGTCCACCGCGCACCTGCTGCCGGTGCCGATGATGAACATCCTCAACGGGGGTGCTCACGCCGACACGAGCGTCGACATCCAGGAGTTCATGATCGCGCCGGTCGGGGCGCCGACCTTCCGTGAGGCGCTGCGGTGGGGGGCCGAGGTCTATCACGCCCTCAAGGCCGTGCTGAAGGGCCGCGGGCTCGCCACGTCCGTCGGCGACGAGGGCGGATTCGCGCCGGATCTGCCGCACAACCGCGAGGCGCTGGACCTCATCATCGCGGCGATCGAGTCGGCAGGTTTCCGGCCGGGTGGCGACATCAGCCTGGCACTCGACGCTGCCGCCACCGAGTTCTACTCCGAACCCAACGGCAGCTATGACTTCGAGGGGCAGAGCCGCACGGGCGAGTCGATGCTCAGCTATTACACCCAGCTCGTCGATAATTATCCGATCGTGTCGATCGAGGATCCGCTCTCCGAAGACGACTGGTCGGGCTGGCAAGCGCTGACCGGTGCGCTCGGCGACCGGGTTCAGATCGTGGGTGACGACCTCTTCGTCACCAACCCGGAGCGGATCGCCCGGGGTATCCGCGAGAAGTCCGCCAATGCCCTGCTGGTCAAGCTCAACCAGATCGGCACCCTCACCGAGACCCTCGACGCGGTCGCGCTGGCCCACCGCTCGGGCTTTCGCACGATGGTGAGCCACCGCTCGGGCGAGACCGAAGACACCACCATCGCCGATCTCGTGGTCGCGCTCGACTGCGGTCAGATCAAGACCGGCGCGCCGAGTCGCAGCGAGCGGGTCGCCAAGTACAACCAGCTGCTGCGCATCGAGGAGCTGCTCGACGACGGGGCGCGCTACGCCGGGCACGGGGCCTTCCCCCGTGCCGCGCAGGGAACCGCGTGACGGCACCTTCCCCGCCGCGCCGTTCGAGCGCGCAAGCCACTCGCCGGAACGCCTCTCCGGCGGCCGTGCCGACGCGCGGGCGGCCGCGGCCGACCTCGGCTGCGCGCAGCATCGCCGCGAAAGGCCGCGCGCCGTCGCGTACCGCCGCGCCCGTCGCGCGCAGCGTCCGCGACTACGCCCGGGCCCACGCCGGTGGGCTCACCCTGACCACCCGGGCCGCCCTGCTCGGGCTGGCGCTGTGCGCGGTGGTGCTGACCCTCGTCTACCCGCTGCGCGAGTACCTGTCGCAGCACCGCCAGGTCAATGCGCTGGCCGCCCAGGTCGCCAAGGATCGGGCGAGCGTCGCCGACATGAAGAAGTCCGGCCGGCAGGACGCCGACCCGGCGTACATCGAGCAGCAGGCGCGTACCCGCCTGCACATGCAGCGCCCCGGCGATCAGGTGTTCCAGCTGCCGCCCCCACCTCCGGCAAAGGTCACCAAGCAGCAGGCGGGCGCCGTCACCACTCCCGTGCTGCCGGGTCACACCGCGCAGCCCTGGTACACCCAGCTCTACCGCAGCACGGTCGAGTCGGCCAAGTGAGTGCGCCGGACCAACCGGCGCCGGGTCCCCATCTGGTAGCGATCGTCGCGGCGCAGCTGGGGCGCCCGCCCCGGGCGATCCGCCAGGTCGCCCACACCTGCACGTGCGGCCTGGTCGACGTCATCGAAACCTCGCCGCGGCTGGCCGACGGGACCCCGTTCCCGACGCTGTACTACCTGACGTGCCCGCGAGCATCGAAGGAGATCGGCCGGCTCGAAGCGTCCGGGCTCATGCGCGAGATGAGCGACCGGCTGCGTACCGATCCGGAGCTGGCCGCGAAGTATCGGGCCGCCGCCGAGGACTATCTGCGCCGCCGTGACGCGCTCGGCGTGCTTCCCGGCGCTCCCACCGCGGGCGGCATGCCGAACCGGGTGAAGTGCCTGCACGTGCTGGTCGCCCACAGCCTGGCGGTCGGCCCGGGCGTGAATCCCTTCGGGGACGAGGCGCTCGCGCTCATGCCGGACTGGGGACGTCAGGGCCGCTGCGTGGACGTCTGATGCGGGTCGCCGGGCTGGACTGCGGCACCAACTCGCTGCGCCTGCTCATCGCCGATGTGCAGCCCGACGGGACGCTGCGAGACGTGGTACGCGAGATGCGCGTGGTGCGGCTGGGGGAGGGCGTCGACCGCACCGGCGAGCTCTCGCCCGCAGCGCTCGGGCGCACCTTCGCTGTACTGCGCGAGTACGCCGGTCAGTGCCGTGACCTCGGCGCCGAACGCGTCCGGATGGTCGCCACCAGCGCCACCCGCGACGCCCGCAACCGGGCCGACTTCACCGGCGGCGTGCGCGACGTGCTCGGCGTCGACCCGGAGGTGATCACCGGTGACGAGGAGGCGGCGCTGAGCTTCGCCGGCGCGACCGGCGACCTGCGCGGCCGGGCCGACCTGGCGGAGCCGTACCTCGTCGTCGACATCGGCGGCGGCTCGACCGAGTTCATTCTCGGCGGGCTGCTGGGCCCGGTCGCGAGTTGCTCGGTCGACATCGGCTGCGTGCGCATGACCGAGCGGCACATCCGCAGCGATCCACCCGCGCCCGGCGAGCTCAAGGCAGCGGAGGCGGACATCGCTGCGGCGATCGCGGCTGCCGGCCGCACCGTCGACCTTTCCGCTACGCGGACCCTCGTCGCCGTCGCCGGCACCGCGACCACCGTGACCGCGCTCTCGCTGGGACTGCCGGAGTACGACGCCGACCGCATCCACCTGTCGGCCATCAGCCTGGATGAGGTGGAGCGGGTCTACGCCGACTTGGCCCGGATGGATTCCGACGAGCGGGCGGCGCTCGGGGCGATGCATCCCGGCCGGGTCGACGTCATCGTCGCCGGGGCGCTGATCCTGCGCGAGGTGGTGCGCGCCGCAGGGACGGGAGGGATGGTCGCCGGCGAGCACGACATCCTGGACGGGATCGCGCTTTCGCTCGGTCAGCCATCCTCGAGTCCGTGAGTGTTGAACCGTCCGCACCTGACGCCGCGCTCGTCGCGGCTGCCGCTGCGGCGTGCCGGACCGCTGACGAACTCGACACGGCGGTAGCGGGCTGCCGGGCCTGCCCGCGGCTCGTCGCCTGGCGCGAGCAGGTCGCCGTCACCAAGCGGGCGGCCTACGCCGATCAGCTGTACTGGGGGCGTCCGGTGCCGTCCTGGGGCCCGGCGGATGCGTCACTCGCGATCCTGGGGCTCGCACCGGCGGCCCACGGCGGCAACCGCACGGGCCGGATCTTCACCGGAGACCGCAGCGGCGACTGGCTGTTCGCCGCGCTGTATCGGGCGGGTCTGGCCGCGATCCCCACGTCGGTGTCCGCCGACGACGACCAGCGCCTTTTCGGCACCCGGATCCTCGCCGCCGTGCATTGCGCGCCGCCGGACAACAAGCCCACTCCCGCTGAGCGTGACGCCTGCCGCGGCTGGCTGGTGCGCGACTTCCAGGTGCTCGCGCCGACACTGCGCGGCGTGCTCGTCCTCGGGGCCTTCGCCTGGAACGCGCTCTGGCCCGCGCTGGCCGCGGCCGGATACCCGGCGCCGGTTCGGCGCCCGGTCTTCGGGCACGGGGTGCAGGTGCACGCCGACCAGCTGACCGTGCTCGGGTGCTACCACCCGAGCCAGCAAAACACTTTCACCGGGAGGCTCACCACTGCCATGATCGACGATGTGGTGGGACGGGCTGCGCATCTGGTGGCGGGACAGCCATGAGCCTCCCCAAGCGCATCCTCGTCGTCGGCGGGGGATACGTCGGCCTTTACGTGGCCATGAACCTGCAGAAGCGGCTGCGGCCCGGCGAGGCGAAGATCACCGTCGTCGACCCGAAGTCGTACATGACGTATCAGCCGTTCCTGCCGGAAGCGGGCTCGGGAAACCTGGAGCCCCGGCACGTCATCGCGCCGCTTCGCCGGGTGCTCAACAAGTGCGAGATCATCAACGGCCGCATCGTGCAGATCGATCACGCTTCCCGGATCGCCTACCTCGCGCCGCTCGAGGGACCGACCCGGGAGATGGCTTACGACACCCTCGTGCTGTGTCCCGGGTCGATCTCCAGAACTCTCCCCATCCCGGGCCTCGCCGAGCACGGCATCGGCTTCAAGTCCGTCGCCGAGGCAATCTACCTGCGTAACCACGTGCTCGAGCGGATGGACGCCGCGTCCTCCAGCACCGATCCGCAGCTGCGGCGCCGCGCCCTGACGTTCGTCTTCGTCGGCGGCGGATACGCGGGCATCGAGGCGCTGGCCGAGCTCGAGGACATGGCCCGCGACGCCTGCACGTTCTACCCCAACCTCGGCCACGACGAGATGCGCTGGGTGCTGGTCGAGGCGACCGATCGCATCCTGCCGGAGGTCTCGCCCGCGATGGGCGAGTACACGGCAATGCAGCTCACGCAGCGGGGGATCGAGGTGCGCCGCAATACCCGGCTCACGTCGGTGGTGGGCGGCCACGTCGTGCTCGACGACGGCGACGAGTTCGACTGCGAAACGCTCGTCTGGACGGCGGGCGTGCGGGCCAACCCGCTGCTCGAGGCCACCGACCTGCCGCTCGACGACCGCAAACGCGTGGTCTGCACGCCGTTCCTGCAGGTCAAGGGCGTGCCCGGGGCGTGGGCAGCAGGTGACTGCGCCGCTGTGCCCGACCTGTCCGTCGGCGGCGACGCCACCACCGGGCCGTCGGCGCAGCATGCCGTCCGCCAGGCGCGGCGCCTCGCCCAGAACATCGTCGCCGAGCTGCGCGGCCAGCCGCTGGTGGCCTACGAGCACGCGTACGCCGGATCGGTCGCGTCGCTCGGGCTGTACAAGGGCGTCGCCGAGATCTACGGCATCAAGTTGCGCGGCTTCCCCGCCTGGTTCGCCCACCGCACGTACCACGTCGCCCGGGTGCCGACCCTGAACCGTAAGGTGCGCGTGCTGACCGACTGGACCATCGCGCTGTTCTTCCGGCGCGAGATCGTCTCGCTCGGCGCGTTCCAGGATCCGCAGGCCGATTTCCGCGCCGCCGCCGCTCCCGTGGATCGGGCCGGCTGACCGTGCCGCTGCTTGCGGTCGCTGCGCTGGGCCCTGACCGTCCGGGCGTTGTTGCGGCCCTCACCCGTGTGTTGCTCGCCCGCTCCGGCAATCTTGAAGACGCTTCGATGCATCAGCTGAGCGGACAGTTCGCGATGACGCTCGTGGTCGACGTGCCGGAGGACGCGGAGGCAGTGCGCGCCGAACTGGAGCCGGTGGGCCGCGAGCTCGAGCTGCTGATCTCGGTGCGGGAGGTGGCGGCGCACATCCCGCAGCCGGAGGCGGACGCCTACGTGGTGAGCGTTCACGGCGCCGATCGGCCGGGCATCGTCCACCGCGTCACCGAGGCCATCGCCGCGGCCGGTGGCAACATCACCGATCTGTCGACCCGTCTCGCGGGGGAGCTGTACGTGCTGGTCGCCGAGATCGATCTGGCCGGTGATGCTGCCGCTCTCGAGCGGGCGCTGACCGAGATCGGCGAAGCGCTCGGCGTCGACGCGCGGCTGCGCCCGGCCGACCCCGACCTGCTCTGAGCCCGCCGTTGCGATACTGCGCGTGTGCAGGATGATCCGGCCCGTCCTGCGCGCCCCCGATCCGGTGCTGTCACGCCCGGCCGCCCCAGTCGATCCGGACGATCCGGAGGTCCTTGAACTAGCGGTCGATCTGGTGGAGACCATGAGGGCCTCGCCCGGCTGTGTCGGGCTGGCCGCGCCTCAGCTCGGTGAGCCGGTGCGGGTGTTCGTCCTCGACGTCACCGGGCACCGAAAAGCCCGCAGCTGCGCGGGTTTGGTGGTCCTGGCCAACCCGGTCGTCGTGGAACGGGGGGAGCTGCGCCTCGGCCGCGAGGGCTGCCTGTCGGTGCCGGACTTCACCGGCGACGTCGGCCGGCCCACCTCACTCGTCGTGCGCGGGATGGTGCCGGGCCCGGAGCCACGCGAGCGGATCATCGAATCCGACGCGTTCGAGGCACGCGCGTTCGGGCACGAGTTGGACCATCTGGACGGCTTGCTGTTCCTGGATCGGGTGGCCGGAGCGCAGGCGGTGCACCCTCGCAAGCGATATCTGTGATGCTGTAGCGCTGGCCCCCGTACCCCAATCGGCAGAGGGAAGCGGCTTAAACCCGCTGCAGTGTGGGTTCGACCCCCACCGGGGGCACTGACGGGTGCATACCTATGTGCCCTGCCGTGAATACCGAAGTCGCCGCCTGAAGCGTCTCGGAGGCTGTCGCCCGGTGTTGGGGCGCCGATGCGGTCGTGTTCGGTGCGCGCGAGGACCGGCCCGCCGCAGGTGGAGGGCGCCGGCGGCCGCAGGTCGCCGAGTCAGGGTCATGCGACCGGCTCCCGGCCTGGTTTCGGGCAGGCGGGAGCCTGGAAAGTGCTGCGGTTACGGGGGTTTCGGCCGGCGGCCGAGGTTAGGTGCGGGCCGGCTGGTCGGGTGGTCCGGCCTGTCCGCCGGTTCGGACGGGATGGCCGGCGAGACGGCTCAGGCCCGGGTCGGCGCGCCGGCTGCGGCGGGTGGGTCGGATGCTGGCCGGGTTGTCGCGGCGGCGGGTCCAGGCGTTGTGGTGGGCGGTCCAGGTGTCGGTGAAGCGCAGCTCCGCCGACGCAGCGGCGGTCGCGTCGTGCGCTGGCGCAGCCTCCGGTGCGTCAGGTGCAGAGTCCTGTCGCGGCGAGGGCGGAGGCCACCAGGTCAGGAAGGCGCCTTCCCGCCGGCAGCTCAAGCGGCTGCCAGTCCAACTTCGGGTTCTGCGCGAGTTCGGTTCCGGCGAGCTCGAGGTACTGCTCCCAGGTGCCCCACGGGAACGCGAAGTGCGCCGGATGGAGCGGTCGCCCGCAGCCCCGACGCATGCCAGCAGCGCATAGTCACCGGCGATGGCGTGGTGGACCAGAGCGACGGCCGCCGTTTCACCGATGCCGGTGGCCTCGAAAACCGGTTGGTGCACCCGATCCCAGATGTAGGCGAAGGCTTGCGCCGGGTCGGATGCGGCATTGGGCCGGCCGGTGAAGGTCGCGACCGGCCCCCCGCCGGCGTCCTGGTCCCAGACCGCGTAAGAGCCGGACCGGTCGAGCCCCTGCACCAACGGCGCAAGCTCGTCCCGACGCCGATGAAAGCCGACCTTGCGCACAATTGAGTCGCCGAGCTCGCGCAGCTCCTCAAGCCCGCGGTCGGGCGGCACCACCGCCAGTCCGAGGGAAGCCCAACGAGGTTTCGGACGAAACAGCTCCAGCTCCGGCTGCACCCCACCATTCGACCAGCCTGAGTCCCTCACGCACAGGTCCCCTTTCGGCTGCGCCGAGCTCCGGCTGCATCATTTTGGCGCTTTCCAGGTAGAAGGCTGACGGTCGGAGCTCGGCCTCAGCCCCGCAGCGAAGGAGCCCCGGTGGCGCAGTCGGCAGCGGTTCCCGGCGAGGTTCAGTTGGCTGACCTGCTGGGTCTTTTACCTGTGCCGGCCGAGACGGCCGCGGATGCGGACGGGGCCGCACCCACCCGGCACGCGGATGTGGGTCGGCGCATCACTGCCGCACGCAGGCGTGCGGGCCTCGAAGCTCACGAGTTGGCCAGCACTGTTGGGCTGAGCAGGGACAAGCTTTCCAAGATCGAACATGGTCGCCGACGTGTGTCGCCGCGGGAGCTCCCTCTGCTGGCGCGCGCCCTGGGTGTGTCGATAACCAGTCTGCTGGGGGCCTTTGAGGCTCCTCGGCCGGCGCTCGCGCTCGCGCTCGCGCACCGAGTCGCTGCTGGCGCAGATACGAACGCTACGTCGGGAGCCAGGGCCAGAGCGATCGAGCTGCTCGAGGCGGAGGACCGCCTCGCGGAGCGGGTCGATCTTCCCGCTCGGACGTTGTCTCCCGCCGGCGCAGCGATCGCGCAACTGGTGAGCACCGAGTACGCGCGCCTTCCGCGGACCTCCTCGGAAGCGCAGCGTCAGGGCCGAGCGCTTGCCGAGGAAGTAAGGCGCGTTCTGGAGCTCGGCACGACCGAGATCGGCGATTTGCCCGCCCTCATCGAGATGCATTTCGCCGCGGACGTCACCCTCAGCCCGCTTGGTGAGGAAAGCGACGGTCTGTGCGCACACTCCGGCGATGCCGCCCTGCTGGTGGTCAACACCGACTTTCCGCTGGGCCGGACGCGGTTCACCCTCGCCCACGAGCTCGGTCACCACGTGCTCAAGGATGTCCGTGACGTCATCGAAGAGGACCAGGGCGCCATGAGCGCAGGCGGATACGTGGAGCGGCGCGTGAACAGCTTCGCGGGGCACCTTCTGTTGCCGGTCAAAGCCGTCAACGCCACGCTGGCGTGGCTCGGCGTCACCAGTGAGGATCTGACGGGACCGACCGCGCGAGGCTTGACCGCCCTGGGGTACCTGATGGTCCGCTACGGAGTCTCCCTGCAGTGCGCGCTGCAGCAGGTCTTCGAAGCCGGGGTGCTGACCCTTGCGCAAAGCAGGAGGTCCCCGAGCGCGTGCGAGCCGGTTCCGCTGTCCAGGCGGCGCTGCGCCTGACCGGCGATCGACCCGGGCCGGACCGGACTCTGCAGGAGCTGCGCCCGCCTGCCCGGCTGGCCACCGCGGCCGTCGACGCAGCCCGGGAGGGGTCGGTCGGCATGCACACCGTAGCGGTCGTGCTTGCAAGACCGGACGACGACAGCCTGTTCGACGAAGTGATGTACGGCGCGCCTGCTCCTGCCGTCACGTGACCACAGCTGCGCCACGCTTCTGGTTCCTCGACACGTCATCGCTGATCATCGACATCGTTCACGACGAACTCGCTCACCTCGCCTCGGTCGCCTCGACCGCCACTCTCGCAAAGGCAGCGCAGGCGCATGTTCTACCGGGCTGGAAGACCTTGGACACCGAGCAGCACGTCCCCGTGGAGGAAGTTCAGCAGGCACAGGCGGACGTCGCCGACGGCCGCGCACTCACCGACGACGACCAGCACTGGGCGGAGTCGACGATCATCGCTCTTGCCCGACGGAGCTCCGGTAGCGGCGTGTCCGTCAAGCTCCTGCTGTCCGAGGACTACGACGCACGACGAGTCGCCGACCTCGTGCCGAACACGCATGCGCTGTCGGTGCATGCACCGCTGCACAGCAGGGTGCACGCCGGTCGCATGACCGCGGAGTCCGCGGCCACGCTCGCGGCGAAGCGGAAGTCCGCCAAGCGCGGGCCGCAAGTCAGCGCGGAGGACTTCGACGACCCGACCGGACGTGCGCTCGGCCGGGTCGCGCACCCCCGGTAACAGCGGCCGCATTCCCACCGCGCTGCAGCCAGCAGAGCGATCAACGGCCTTGGCAACCCTCGGTCCATGAGCGCTTCACGCTGCCATGGGGAGCTCCAGGCGAAGCTGCTCGAGACGAACCGGCTGTAACGCCGACGCTCGTAGCCTGTAACGGACCCCAGAAGGTGGCGGCGTTCGCACTGCTCAGCACCTTCGGTATTCAGCCGACTGAGCAACGGCGGGGGCACCGACGGGTGTCACTG